>NZ_CP086322.1 GCF_023277745.1 Streptomyces halobius | reverse complement strand
TCCAGCGCGCCGTCCGGGGCGGCGATCTGCTGGGCGAACACCTTCTTCGCGACCACGGTCACCCGCACATCGCCGGTCTTGGGGATCTCCGCCTGGAACAGGTGCGCGGTCACCGCGAGCGAGTCGTCGAAGGAATCCGGATCGACGCGCTGAGCCCAGATAGCCCCGGTGTGCCCGTCCTCGCTGCGGGGCAGGCCGCGGAACGTCTTGTAGATGACACGGCCGTGTCGGGCGGCGAACTTCCGTGCCTGCTCGACGTCGTTGGTGACCAGGGTCGGCGGGATCGCAAGGCCGAGCTCGGCGAACCGCTGGAGCTGGGCGGGCTTGAAGTCCGTGCGGGTCACGGCGGACGGGTGGTTGACGTACAGCGCGCCGTGCAGGTCGTTGAGGACGCCGCCGAGTCCGTGTCTCGCCTCGGCGGCGGCGAACTCCCGCTGCTGCTGGGGCAGGTGCTCGTACCGGGCGGCGTACGGGGTGGGGCGGCGGTAGTAGACCGCCGCCACCTCCCCCAGCTCCACCTCCCGGCTGCCGGTGCGCAGCCGCCCGCCCCACGCCGGGACTGTACGCCGATACGGAACCCGAAGGTCAGGGCCGGTCCGACGGCGGGGGGTCGACGCGTACGACGGGCACCTCACGCTCGTTCAGCGGCGATGACCCAGTCCGCGGTGACGTCTTCCAGCGCGGTGACGACCAGGACGGTGGAGGCCATCGGTCAGTCCGACTCGTAGTCGGTGGTGTGGTCGTCCTGGGCCTGCGGCTGCGGGTTCTGCCCGTCGCCGCCCCCGGACATCGACGCGGTGCCGGTCGTCCTCGACGTGCCGTGCTTGCCCATCTCCACAACCTGGCCGGCGCTGTCGGTGTAGCGGGCGGTCTGCGAGGACGCGTCCAGCGTCACCGTCGCGTACGACGGCGGGCCGACCGGCAGCCGGTCGGTGACTAGCCGCATCGCCCACGGAGCCTCGGGTGCAAGCGTCGCCATGCGAAATCCCTTCCCCTCATGCCGAAAGCGGTCAACCGGGCGGCTGCCGCCTGAGCAGAATCGGTGCCCGACACCGGCCCTGACCAGTACCGTAGGGGTCGCGAACCGTGGCGAAAATGCCACGCTCCGTATACGCAGCGGGGAGGGCGAGAAGGCGATGGCAGCAGATCCGGCAACCCGCACCTGGCACTGTGGATCGCGGCGACGGGCCTGTCCCACGGCGAGATCGCCCGGAGGATCGCCGCGGCGGGCAAAGCCCGAGGCCACCGGCAGATCGCGCCGGACGCCACCCGCATCCGGCGGTGGATCGACGGCGAGAAGCCCCGCCCGCCGGTGCCCGCCCTGCTCGCGGAAGTCCTCTCCGACGCGGTCGGCCAGCCGCTCACGCCTGGTGATCTCGGCCTGACGGCCACCGGCCCGGTGCTGGATAGCATCCAGCTCCCGCTGCTGACCGAAGCAGCCGCCCAGGCCCTGGCCGGATGGACGCAGATGGACTTCATGAACCGCCGCGACACTCTCAAGCTCGCCCTCGGCGCCCCGCTGATCCTCGCCGCCGAACGGATGCTCGGCGGCACCGCCCGCGCGCTGAACCACGACCGCAAGGGTTTCGACGCCGACACCGTCACCGCCCTCGAAGAGGTGACCGCCTTCTTCACCAAGGCCGACGCCTCCAAGGGCGGCGCCCTGTAGCGCTCGGCTATCGTCGCCCAGCTCGACGAGGTCGCCCGCCGCATCCAGGACGGCGTCCCGCCGACGCTGAAGACCCGGGTGTTCGCGGCGACCGCCAACCTGGCGGCGCTCGCGGGATGGGTCAGCCATGACGCAGGCCGCTACGGCATCGCCCAGCGCCTGTGGAGTTACGGCACGTACGCCGCCGGCGAGGCCGGGCAGCGCGACCGCGGGGTGGAGATCGTCACCCGCATGTCCCACCAGATGATCTACCTCGGGCACCCGCAGGACGCCCTCGGCCTGCTCGGCGTCGCCGCCAAGAAGGCCACACTGCCCGCGACGAAGGCGCTGGTCGCCTCGCAGACCGGGCGGGTGCACGCGGCCCTCGGCGACCAGCAGCAGACCGAGCGGCACCTTGGCGATGCCGACGAGCTCCTGGCAGGCGGGCTCGGCGACGACATCCCCGAGTGGGTGGCGTACTTCGACGCGGCCGAGCACGCCGGCGCCCGCGCGGTCTCCGCCCGCGACCTCACCGGACTCGGCCGGAGCAAGCAGCCCGCGAGCATCCACTTCGAAGACGCCCTCACGCTGAGGAAGCCCGGCTTCGGCCGCGTCCGCGTCATGGACCGCGTCGGGCTCGCCGCCGCGCTGTTCGACGAGGGCGAGGCCGAGCAGGGTGCCGCCGCGGCCCACCAGGCACTCGACGACGCCGCCCGCATCGACTCCACTCTCGTCGCCTCCCGGCTCAACACCCTGCTGGACGCGCCCGCCCGTACGAGACCGCCGCCGTCGACGATGTACGAACGCGGGCGCGGGATCTCGCCGCCGCACGCCCGACCACGATCGCCGCCTGAGACCATCGAGCGCATGGGCAAGCACTCGCGTCCCGGACCCCCCAACCAGCCCTCCCGCGCCGTCCCGCGCGTTAACGCCGACGACCCGCTCGCCGCATACAACAAGCGCCGCCGCCCGCCGATGGACATCTACCGCCGTCACCGTCCGGTGCACGGCGGCGCCGGCCACCTCCGGCCCGACGAGCCACGGGTCCTGGAGGAGTGGGGACGACTTCACCTACCAGGTGGTCGGCACCGCACCGAACCTCGCGGCGGCCCAGGAGTGGGTGAACGAACTTCAGATCGGCGACGAGCCGGCTGCGTAAGGGCCGTTCGGTGAGGCGAGCACCGTCTGCAGCTCGCCAAGGCCTGCCGCGGAAGGCCGCTGGCGGATGGTTCAGGCGGCGAAGCCGATGTTGGAGACGTACTCGTACTGGCCCCACTGGGAACCAGATCGGGAAGGACGTCGGTGGTCCAGGCGTCGTCGAGAGTTTGCAGGTCGTTGTTGACCCCGGCGGTGACGATGCGGTGATCAGGGCGCAGCGTACGGCGTTCGGGGGGAGCCGGAGTGGGCGAGCAGCTCGTGGGGCTGGGGGCGGTGGGCATCAGGTTGTCCTCACCATGATCTTGACACATCGTTGCCTTGGGATCAGGTGCGGTCTGGCAAGAGGGCGGTTACCAGTAGAGGAAGTCTGCCCCGTACCGGTCGAGTCCGGCCACCAGGGTGACAGCGTCATCCGCCACCTCCCGGCGCTGCTCTGGTCCGCGGACATTGTGCTGAGCACTGTTTGTCTGACCCGTGCGGTATCCCTGGGCAAGGCGGCGGAAGGTGACCGAGGGGGAAAAAGAGTCCTTGGGCGCGTCTTGGTCCACGAGTACGTCAGGAAGGCCGCCGTGCACTTCGGAGGTGATCCAGAGTGCCCAGTCCACCAGCTTTTTCACCGCCCGCGCGTCCTGTGCGGCGCAGTCGAGCAGGACCGTCCGGCAGTCCTCACATTCCTCTACCGTCGCGTAGAACAGCTCGTCTGCCAAGACATCGCTCGGGTCCGCCAGCAACACGGACGGCGGCGAAGATCGTGTACCCGGCCCGCCTCGGAGTGTGTATGGACAGCGCTGGTTGCGGTCTCTTCCTCGGCTTTCTCGGCAGGTTTACTGGCCGGCATCACAGCTCCTCGTTCCTCATCGTCGTTCGTCGTTTGAGGTGGGGGCGGTCTTCTTGCGGTCGGTGGGTCAGCGCCATCGCATGTCCAGCGCCTGAAGGGCATTGATCTGCTGTGTGGTGAGCCGGGTGACGTTACGGCGTCGTTCGGACAGCCAGCGTCGCAGATGGAGCGGGTCGCCTTGGTCGTTGCCTCGGTAAGTGGCGGGGACGGCGAGGTGCTGGTGGGCGCGGCGGAACAGGTAGGCCTCCCGCAGTCCTTTGTGGAAGGCCCAGGCCGAGTATCCGCGGGTCGGCGCAGTAGGTAGGCGAGAGGGTGGCGCAGGGGAATCTGGCCGAGGAGTTCGTGCTGGGTGGTGGTGAGGCGGGGCAGGGCGGCGATCTGGTCTGCCAGCCATTCGCTGTAGGGGTTTTCGGCCTGTTCGGAACCGTGGTCGGGGAAGGGCACCTTGTTCCGGCGGGCGGCGGCCACGACGGCGGCGTAGGTGCGGCGCCACTGCCCGGTTTCGTCCCAGCGGCTGTTCCACCAGGGGTAGATCTCGTTCAGGGCACGGTAGTAGCAGTAGGGCAGTTCGCGGCGGTCCGCTTCGGCGCGGAGCCGGGAGAGCCGTGCGCCCAGGGGGATGCCGCCATGGGATTCGCCATGGGCTGGGACCAGGTGGCCGTGCCGGGCTACATAGTCGCGCGCCACGTCGAGGGTGAACTCGATGCTGGTGCGGGAGTGTTCCCATGGCATGTCCAGCAGGTCGAGGGCGTCGGCACGCTCCGGCAGAAGCATGCCGTGCTGGTTCAGGCTGCGCTGCGTGCCCAGCCACCAGCCCAGGTAGAAGCCGTCGGGGGTTTGGTAGCGGCCGGGACGTTCAGGTGGCCGTGTTGGGTGTGGAATGCCTGTGCGTGTGCGTAGGCGGCATCCCAGATCTGGTTGGGGGCGGGGGTGTGTTTGGGGTGGAGCAGGTCGATCAGTTCGTCGGCGCGCAGCGGGCGGGCGGGGGTGTAGGGGCGCAGGGTGCGGTCGCCGTTGAGGAAGTGGATGCGGTCGAAGACGAGTTCGTCCCAGACGCTGAGGCTGATGAGGATCTGGTGCAGCAGGTGGAAGCTGGTGCCTTTGACGCCTTCTTCGAGCTGCTCGTCCGGGCTGAGGTAGACGGGGACGATGATGCGGGCGATCTTGCCTTGTCCGGGGGTCTGGCGCAGGGCGCGTCCGACGGCCTGGAGGATCTGGATCGGGCTGCTCTTGGGTTCGGCGAACAGGATGGAGTCCAGGGAGGGGATGTCGACGCCCTCGGTGAAGCAGTTGCAGTTGCTGAGCACTGCCCGCCGCGGAAGATCCTCTCCGGCGGGGGGCGTGGGGCGGGGGTGTCGATGAATTCCTGGACCCGTTCGCGGCGGGCGAGGGGACGGATTCTGCTGTGGACCACGTTGCTGACCAGGCGGCAGCGCATGTACGGCGGCATGAACTCGGCGGTCTCGGCGAGGGTGTCGGCGTAGGCGGATGCGTCGGCGATGTAGGTGTGGAAGGTGAGGGTGCGTCTGAGGTCGTAGAGGTGCTGGGCGTGCAGGAGGGCGACCTGTGCGGCTGCCAGGCGTAGGCCTTCGCTGGTGGCGTCGATGCGTCGGGGGTTGCGCAGGGCCTGTCTGAGGTCGTTCTCGGTGACTTCGACGGCGACGATCTCGTAGTCGGCCAGGAGTCCTTGGGCGATCGCTTCGGCCAGGGAGAGGCGGTAGACGACGGGCCCGTACAGACGCGGGTCGTCCATGGAGCCGAGGATGTCCTCGCCTGCGTCGGGGGCCAGAACGCGGGGGGTGGCGGTCATGTGGAGGCGGTAGCGGGCGGGGATGAGCGCATCGTCCAGGACGTGCGCCCAGGCTTTGTTGCCGTCGCCGGCGGTCCGGTGGGCTTCGTCGCAGATCATGAGGTCCCAGCGGGCGAGGTGATGCTCCCGGTGGGCCTCTTCGACCTTCGCCTGCGAGTGATAGGTGCAAAAGACGTTCAGCGGCCCGAAGGCTGCTGCCCGGGCGGCGTGGTGGGGCCAGTTCCTCGGCCGAGGTGACGCGCAGGAGACCGCCGGGCACCGTGCCGCCGCCGTCCTCCCAGCAGACGGTCAGGTACAGCCCCCGGCGGCCCTCGCGATGCCAGACTTGTGCGGTCTGGTAGAGCAGTTGGATGTTGGGGGCGAAGAGATCACATTGCCGTGCGGGGCGATGCGGTGGGCGACGTGGAGGGCGACGTGGGTCTTTCCGGTGCCGGTGGCCATCACGACGCTGGCGCGGGCGTAGTGGTCGAGGAACGCGGAGACGGCGTTACGGACGGCGATGGCCTGGTGGCCACGCAGCGGGGTGACGAACGGATCTTCCTGGTCTTCGGTGAGCTGGTCTTCGGATGCGGTCCCGAGCACCGGTCTCCCCCTCGTGATCATGTACCGGGAATCTCATGGTCAGCGCGGATATGGTGGCCGGTTGCCCTTTCGAGGCCAGTTCACCCTTTCTGGCGTATTGGACCGGTGAGGAGGGTTCGACAACACGGAGACGGCGCAGCATGACAGGCGCCGGGCTGCTGAGTGGCGGCCGCCACCAGCAAGCAGGGAGGGGGCAGGGGGTGGGGTGAACAGGCGGCCCAGGCATGGCTGTTCGGCCCTCGGCAGCCGCTACCGGTGCACGTGCCGCCGGTGCGGGGGGAGTCGACCGGCAGTTACGTCAGCCGGCTGGCACACGGTCAGGGACTTCAGCTGGAGGAGCTGCTGGAGCGGGTGGGCTTCGGGCAGGCCTCGCGGGATCCGGCGCGGGTGCGGGCCTACCCCTCCACCACCGAGCTGTACGTCAACGAGCAGGGGCTTGAGTATCTGGCGGTGCTGTGCGGGAGCACGGCCCGTGCGCTGCAGGAGGATCTGCCGAGCACGGCCGCCCACCTGCTGGAGCCGACCACCGGCATGGAGCCGGTGTGGACGTGGCCGTGGCTGCCGCGCCAGGGGCATCTGGTGCCGCTGTGCGGGACGTGCGCCGCCGTCGGCGGGGTGCACGAGACGGTGTGGATGATCAGCCCGGACCGCTGGCGGGTCTGCCTGGAGCATCTGCGGTTTACCGACAGCGACTCCACCGGGGGTACGTGGGGGCTGTCGCTGAAGCTGCTGCCGGAGACCATCGCAGCCCACCGGGAGCGCGAGGTCCTGCACCGGCGATACGGGCCGGCCGGTGAGGAGTTGTTCGCCGACGCCTTCCAGATCACGGTGCACTGGTGGACACACCTGCCGGGCACCCCACGCTGGGTGCAGCGGGCGCGGGACGCGGGCCTGAGGGCGCACGCGGTGCCCACGGCGCCGCTCGTTCTGATGCCGGAGGCGGCGGCCGTGGCCGCCCACCTGGCCGCCTTCGAGCACGCCAACAAGCGCGACGGGCAGGCCCGCACCCGGTGGATGGATCAGATGCGGGAGCAGATGGACCAGTGGGGTGTCGACTTCCCGGTCGGCCGATGGGCGTTGATGGACTGGCTGCAGCGGCACAGCGTCCCCGCCGCCGCTACGTCCGAGGCCGCCGGCGAGCGCAGCCGCAGGCCCGCGTCGGGCGTCGGCCTGCCGCAGGAGCTGCGGCTGTCGCCCGGCCATACGCAGGTGGCACAGCCCACCGAGGTGCTGGGGGCGGCGTCATGTCTGCCCTGGCAGCTGGGACAGCCCGCATGCGACATGTGAGCCCCGGCAGCCGGGCAGGGCGGCCTGCGGGCGGCACCCCCAGCGGGAGACCCGGAGCTGACACGGCTTGCGCACCGGAACGGACTGGGCCTGGCGGGCTTTCCTGGACCGGGTCGGGCAGGGCAAGGCGTCCGCGGATCCTGCGCAGGTGGAGAAGTGCCCGCAGTACACCGAGATGTACGTGAACGAGGCCGGGCTGCGTTACCTGGCCGTTCTGGCCGATCGGCCCCCGGACGTTCTGCAGCGGGCCCTGCCCAGCCTGGGCACAGCCCAGCTGCTGCCGGGTCAAGAAGAGGCAGTGTGGACGTGGCCGTGGGAGCCGCCCGCGGGGCACCTCGTGCGGTACTGCGCACTGTGCGCGCGTGGCCGCGGAATCGGTGAGGCGGCATGGCTGATGTCGCCGGACAGCTGGCAGGTCTGTGGACGCCACGCGTACTGGTGTGATGACCCCGCAGCCATGATCCGGAGTTCGTGCGGCTGGCGCGGATTGAGGAGGTGGTGGAGGCGCACCGCTCGCGTCGGCGGCTCGCCGCACGCCTGGGGCCGGCTGGCGAAGAGCTGTTCGCCGACGCTTTCCAGGTCGCGGTCCACTGGTGGACGCGGATGCCGGACACCACGCGCTGGGTGCAGCGGGCCTGGGCGGCCGGGCTGGGAGCCCGGGAGGTACGGGCGGCACCGCTGGTGATCTACCCGGAGGCGGCGGAACTCGCGCGCGCCATGCTGGGCTTCGAACGCATCGGGCAACGGGATGCTGTGGGGCGTGCTCGGTGGCTGAAGGGGATGGAAAAGGTGATGGACGACCCGGCGCGTCCGGCGGGCCGTCACCGCCTGGTGCTGGCCGTGGGCCACAACCGCATCGCGTCCGGAACTGGTTCTTTGGACCAACGCTCTTACCTTCCCTGGCAGTTGGGAATGACGGCTGCGGAAATGTAGCCTTCACCTGCCAAACCGGGTGGTTTCCTGGTAAGGGTTTTCCGTTTCAGGTGAGCCTGTCATCCCGGCTGCTACTCCGCCTCCGGCCTGCCCGCGCTGTCTCCCTCGGTCTCGGGCACTAACCATCGGTCCCCGCCTTGTCTCCGCCTGTCATGCCGGCATTGAACCGCCGGAAGGCAGCCCGGCGGGCCGTCTTCACAGCAGTGAGGGCTCGGCAGGGTGATCGGCAACATCCGGCTCACCGAGCGGCGCCGTACGGTCCTGACGCGCTCGCCACACGCTGGTTTGGAGCGCGCGGTGGGGGAGGGACTGGGGGTGGGCGCGTTGCAGGTCGTTGCGTTGCCGGCCTGGCTTCCGATGCCAGAGGGGTCGTTTTCATCCGTTTGGTCGCGATCCGCATGGGTGGCCAAATAGCCTCTTTTCGTATGTTTTGTCAGTGCTGACTGCTGCACTGACGGCATGACAGAACACAAGGCGTTCCTCGACGGCTCGAACCGTGCGGAGGATCACGACTTCGACCCGATGGTCCAGGCCCTGCTGGACCGGGAGGAACGGCGGCTGCTCGCCTCGGCACCGCCAGTCCCCGACGGTATTGACGAGTGGCACGCGCTGGTGGCCGAGGCTGGCTTCGTCCGGCGCAGCTCAGTCCTGGCCCGCGGAGCACCGTTGCACCGGATCGATCAGAGGCAGGCGTGGCAACGGTTCCCCCGTGATCGCTACGACCCCCGCACGCTCGCCCTGGCTGCGCTGGAAGCGGTGGTGAGCCGTCAGGAGATGGAGGCGGAAGCAACCACCGAGGAGGTGGTGGAGTTCCTTGCCTCTCTGGCGGCGTCAGCGGCGCCCGAACGGGATGCCTCGGAGCACCTGGCGGTGGCCCGGTTCGTCCTGCGTGAGCTGCTGAATGACGCGCAGGACGGGGAGGAGTTCGACGTCTCGTACAGCGACTATCGCGAGGGGCACAGCCGGGTGACCCTGTCGCTGCGGATACTGGAGGAGGGCTTCGGTCGACGTGGCCAGGCCGTGCTTCGGGCCACGACTCCGGCCATCAACCTGCTGCTGTCCGGGCTGGACCACGACCTGGAGGACGTCCAGGCGGCGAAGGACATGATGCTGCGCCGCCAGGTGGATACCGGCCGGTGGAGCCGGGCGGAAGAGAGCGCAGCGGAGAGCCTGAAGCTGTCCCTCATGTACTGCGAGCGGGTGCGAGCGGTACTGGAGGAGACCGAACGCGATGTGCGGGCGGTGGACTGGGGTCAGGACGTGCCCAAGCTGCTGCAAGCGTCCCGCGAACACCTCGGTGAACGGCATCGCGTGGAGCGCGAACTGATGGAGTACATGCGCGGGGTCCGCAACGACGTGGAGGACGCGGACGTACGGCGTACCTGCGAACGGATCCTGCAGTTGCTGGGTCGGGCCCATCTGCGCCACACACAGCTGCTGGAGAAGGTCATCGACGCCCGTCCGGCGTTCTTGCGCTCGCAGGCCGAGCAGCGTTTTCGGCCTCCCCCGCGCCTGGCGCTCGTGGGGATGCAGAAGGACGTACTGGAGCCGGTGCTCTGCCTCGGTGTCGAGGACGCCGAGGCCGTCGTGATCCTCTTCGCCGACGCGGCCGGCGGGCCGGTGATCACGCACCGGCCGCGGCTTCGGGACTGGTGGGCATCGTTGCTGGCCCCGGCGCGCGAGGTACAGGAGACGTGCCCCGACGAGGACATCGAGCTGATTGCCGACGACGCCGGTGAACTCGACATGTACAGCGAGGAGGACGTCGCTATCGCCCGCACCGTGCTCATGGAAGCCCTGCGTGCACCGGTACGGCTCTCCCGGCTGCTGGAGCAGGCGCTGGCGCACCGGGTGGAGGCTGCCGACCTGCTGGCCGTCTGTGTCCTGCGGGCCTTCGCCCCGGACCCCGAGGAGGACGAGGAGGAGGCGATGGCGGACGAGTTGGCGGACCTGCTGGGAGAACTCCTGGTGGTCCTCGACGACGGCGCCGTCTTCGATCTCGGCACCCTCGCCGGCAGCGATCTGCTGCTCGTCCCCGCCCAGTCGTTGATCCCCGATCCCACGTGCGCCGAGGACGACGTGGAGGTCCTGGCATGACCACTACTGCGTATGTCTACTCCCCGGCTGACCTGGCCGACGCCTCCGCGTTGGTGCGGTTCGGCTGCCAGCCGCGCCTGCGGCCTTTGGGCATTCCCCAGTACCGGGATCTGCTGCAGCGCTACCGCCTGAACGGGCCGTTCCGCGACGCGGTGGACGCGGCTGCGGACGGCCTGGACATGGACCTGATCGAAGCTCACCAGGTCGAAGGGCTGATCCTGCACCCCCGGGAGGGTTCGTGGCTGTCCTACCGTCTCAAAGACCACCCCAAGCTGGGGGTCAAGGACCGCCTCGTCCTCGGGCTCGTCCACATCGCCATCGCGGCCCGCGCCTACCCCACCCCGGCGGACTTGGAGGAAGAGAGCGTCAAACGGACCTCGCTCACTGAGGTCGACGACTTCCTGCGGCGGCTCACGGACCGGCTCCGCGAAGCAGCCGTGGACGCGGACGGCCTGGCGGTGCCTCACGCCGAGCTCCAGGCCGCCTGGCGCGTGTACGCGAAACTCCCGCCCTCCCAGCTGACGCCGACGCGACAGCTGTCGCAGTCCAGCACCCAGCGCGTGATCAAAGAGGCGCTGGACTGGCTGGTGGACCAAGGGATGGCCTACGGCGCCGACGAGCTCGGGCCTGGGCACTACCGGCTCGCCCACCGCTTCCGCGTGCAGGTGCGAGAAGCAGCCGCCACGGCGGCCTTCACCGTGCTGTGCGACCTGCGCCGCGCCCACCTCGCCGAGGAGGACTGACTCATGCTCCAACTACGACGTTTCCGCCTGGAGAACATCGGCCACCGTGCGGCCGGGTTCAAATCGCTCGTCCTGGACCTGACCGGCGGACCGAGCTCCATCGACGGCAGGCTCGTGCAGCCGGTGGACGTGATCCTGTGGCTGCGCAACGGCGGCGGCAAGTCGAGTCTGCTTTCGCTGTTCTTCAGCCTGCTGCTGCCGGCCAAGAAGGACTTCATCGGGGCTCTCAAGGCCAAGTCGCTCGCCGAGTACGTCCCTGACGGGCAGGTCTCCCACGTGATCGCCGAATGGGGGGACTCCGAACGGCCCGCGGCCGGCGCAGTGCTGCTCGCCGGAGGGGTCTATCAGTGGCGCGACCGTCAGCGCCCGGCGGACTTGAGCAGCGGCTGGGAACGCCTGGAGCGCCGCTGGTACCTGCTGCGGCCACAGCCCGGCGGTCTGGAACTGGAGTCATTGCCGGTGCGCGCCGAGGGCGGCCAACTCACCATGAGCGCGTACGTAAAGGCGCTGGAGGCGGCGTACAAGCTGGAACGCCGGTTGCAGCTGGTCGTCGCAGACGAGCAGTACACGTGGGAAGAGCAGCTGGAAAGCCATGGTCTGGACCCTCAGGCCTTCAAGATCCAGAAGGCTATGAATCAGGAAGAGGGCGGCATCACCGAGCTGTTCAAGTTCCGCACGGTCGAGGAGTTCGTCGATTTCCTCATCGACATGATTGTCGATGCGTCCGCGCCCACAGCGGCGCGTGCGGCGCTGTCCAAACACGCCGACAAACTCGCCGCCCGGCCCGCGCGTGAACTGGAGGAACGCTTCCTTGCCGAAGCGGTCCTGCGGCTGCGACCGGTGCAGAAGGCCACAGCTGAGGTCGCCGTCGCTGAGCAGACGCTCTGCCAGCAGGTCCGGCTCGCGCGTCGCGCCGGCGAACACATCCAGGCCCAGGCCGAGCACCAGGAACAGGAGTCGGCCTCCTTGCGACAGCGCGCCGAAGCCGCTGAACGTGAGGCGCAGGAGGCCGACGGCCGGGTCGAGGACCGGCAGCGGCACGTGGCCGCAGTACGGGAGGCAGCCGAACGACTGCGGGTGAGCGATTGCGAAGGGGAGCATGCCACGCGATTTGAGGCAGTCGGTGCCGCGGGGCGGGAGCACACGGCCTGGCAGGCGGTCCCCTTGCTCCTGGAGCTGGCGGACCGGGAGGACGAGCGGCGGCAGGTCAACCGGCTGCTGGCGCGTGCCCATAGTGAGCAGGCCCCGCTGCGGGAGGCTGTAGAGCAGGCCGGTGCCGCGCTGTACGCCAAGCTCGAGGATGGCCTCACCCGACTTGCGGGCGAGGCAGACCAGGCGCGTGCCGAGCTCGAGACGGCCACCGCACAAGCCCAGACGTGCGAACGAGGGTACGAGGAGGCGGTGGCCGCGGCCGGCCATGCCGAGAGCCGTGCTGCATCCGCCAAGGCCCACTGCAAGGACGGAAAGGCGGAGCTGGCGGCCGCCCGCCGCGCGGGCGTGCTCAGCGAGCGGGAGGAGCCACACGAGGCTCTGGAGCGCCTCGTCCACGCGGAGGAGGCGGCCCGGGAACAGGTGGAGCAGGCACAGCGTCAGCTGGAGGTGGCCCGCGAGCGTACCAGCGATACCGCGGCGGAGCGGGTGTCGTACGCCGGTCGGCTCAGTGCTGTGCGGCAGCGGCACGACCAGGTATGGGACCAGTGGAACACGCTGACCCAAGAACGCCGAGAGCTGGTCGGCGAGCCGCGTCTGAGAGAACTGGCGGGCATCGGGGATGCGGCAGGTGAGCTGGACCTGGATGAGGTCGGAGCTGACCTCATCGCGATGCTCACCGACCGGGTAACGGACGCGGACGCGGAACTGGCCGCCGAGCGTGCCCGGGCGTTCGAGGATGAGCGGCTGCGCGCCGCGCTGGACCAGGACGGGTTCTGTCCGCCGCCCCACGAAGTCGAGCAGGCCGTCGCTGCCTTGCGGGAGCGCGGTGCCAACGCGGTAGCGGGGGTGCAGTTCCTACGTGAGACCGTACCCGCCCACCAGCATGACGAAGTCCTCGCGGCCATCCCCCATCTGATCGGCGGAGTGGTCATCTGCGGACCGGTGCCTGGTGATGATGTGGCGGCTCTGGCCCGGCAGGCCAATGTCGCGCTGTCCACGGTGATCGCCATCGGGACCGACGACCAGGCCCGCGCCCTGCTGTCCCAGCCACCGGGCGGCATCGCGGTCCTGCCGCTGCGCCCCTCGGTCCTGGAAGCCGATGCCGGCGAGGAGGAACTACACCGCGTCAGTGCGCGTCTGGATACCCTGGAAGAACGTCTTGCCACCATCACCGTGCGGCGTGAGGCCGATCGCGCCCTCATCGTGCGGCTACGGAACCATCTGGAAGCATTCGGCACGCGGGCGCGCGCCGCCCTGGAAGAGCTCCTCAGCCGACTCGACGACGAGGTGAACACGCTCACCGAGCGCACGAGCACTCTGGCCCAGCAGGCAGCAGAAGCCGAGGACGCCAGCTGCCAGGCGGAGCGCCGGCTCGCTCACCACACGAGCGCACTGATGGCGCTCGCACAGGCACTCCCCCAGATCCGGGCCCTAGTGGAGACGGCCCGCATGGTGGAGCGCTGGGCAGCACAGGGGCAGCGGGCCCGGACCGAGGTCCGTGAACACCGGGCTGATGCACGGGGGTTGAAGAAGCGGTGGCATAGCGCCCAGGAGCACAAGCGGGCTGCGGAAGCAGCGCTTCGGCAGTACCGGGAGCGCGCGGAGCGCTGGGCCGGTTGGGTGGAAGAGATCGGACAGGAGCTGTCCGCCGAGGTCATCGACGCCGCACGTCCGGCTGCAGTACCCGAGGCAAGCGCGCAGGCTCTGCGTGAGCGCTGGGGACAGGCTCGTCGGGACTGGCGAGGCGGCATCAGCGACACCGCCCTGCAGCAGCGGCTCACCACCGCCGAGACGGCCATCGACGGCCTCAACCAGAAACTGGTCAAGGCCGGTTCCACGGCACGCACGCGGGCGGCGGAACTCGCTCAGCAAGCCGACGCGGCGGATACCGAACGCCTCACCGCCCGCATCGCCACCGCCGCCGAGGCCCTCAAGAAGGCCGAGCGGGCAGAGACCGAAGCGGGCCTGTTGCACCGGCAGGCCACGCGAGCCCACGAAGCGGCGGCCGCCGCGCTGGAGGACCTCGTCCCGGGTGCGGAACGGCTCGCCCTCCCCAGTACCCAGGCGGCTCAGGAGAAGCTGCAGGCAGAGGAACAGCTTCTGGAACGGGACCGCAGCCTGGCCCAGGTGCGGCGGCTGGACGCCGAGAAGATCCACCGCAGCGCCGATCTGGCAGGCAGTCATTCCGCACGACTGCGGCAATCGGCCGGTGCTCTGAGTATGGCTGCCGACCACCAGCCACCCGATCGGAGCGCCGACGGCGACGCGGACCTGACCATTGACGCTCTCCTGCTTGAACAGCACGGCCTGTCCGCCGTGACCGCTCAGACCTTGCAGCCGCAGGATGCCGAACGGATCAGGGACGCCCTCCTGCGCGAGGTCACCCAGGCCGCACGCGCCCTCGAGAAAGCAAAGAACACCCTCCGCAAGCACGTACAGCAGGTGGAACGGCTCGCCCTCCAGCCGGAGTACACGCCGGTCGTCGACGGACGGCTGCGGGAACGTCTGCAACAGGACCTGACCACACCGGCACGGCTGGCCGCGCTCCTAGCAGACGTCGAAGAGCGCGAGCGGCAGGTCATCGCGCTGCTGGCCGAGTCCGCCGAGGACCAGGCCCGGGTCGTCGATGCCTGCGCGAGCACCGTCGAAGCAGTTCTGGACAGCGTGGAAGAAGTCGCCCGCCACTCCCGCCTCCCCAAGAATTTGGGCAACTGGTCCAACCAGCGGTTCCTCTCGCTGGAACTGCGCCAGCGCGCCCGCGGGGACGAACTGGCCCGCAGACTGTCCGCCGAGGTCGACCGGCTCATCGCCTCGCTGCCAGCCACCGCCGCAGGACGGGCCAGCGCCCTGCCCGAAGCGATGCCCCTGGCCAAACAACTGGTCCTGGCAGCGCTCGGCGGCCGCGACAACATCGTCGCGAAAATCATCAAGCCGACACAGAACCTGGACACCGTCGAACGCGAATCCGTCACCGTGATCCAGAAGTTCAGCGGCGGCGAACTCCTGACGGTCTCCGTACTGCTGTACTGCACACTCGCCCGGATGCGCGCCGCCCAGCGCGACCGCCGCATCCCCGGCGGCGTGGGCACGCTGGTCCTGGACAACCCCTTCGCAAAGGCCAACTACGGGCCCTTCCTCGACCTGCAGCGCCGCGTCGCCGGGGCCCACGGCATCCAGCTCGTCTACACCACCGGCTCCAACGACCTCCCGGCACTGGGCCGCTTCCCCCTCATCATCCGGATGCGCAACGGCGTGGACCTGCGCACGAAACGACGCTACGTCCAGATCCTCGAGCGCTACGGAGACGCCGTAGCGGCCGGCGTCGCCCGCGCTCAGGACGACGACTGCATCGCCTCCGCCCATCTCCTGCGCCGCAGCGCCCTGCCCCCTAAAGCCGGTCCACGCGCCGAGATGCCCGAGGAGGAGGCCGGGTGAGCGCCGCCGATCGCATGGCCGCATGCCTCGCCCGGCAGGCCCGCCAACGCGTCAGCTTCGACGCACTGGCAGCCGCAGCCGACGAGGGCGACTCCAGCCTGACCACCTCGCCACGGCGCCGACGCATCCTCGCTGACGCCGCCCAGACCCTGAAGAATCGCGGCCTGGCCACGCTACCCAAAGGCAGTGACGGATGGGACTACAGCGCCCACCCGCCCCTGCCCCGCTGGGTCAAGCGCACCCAGGCCACCCGTCCACCCCGCCGCCGGCCCGCACCACGGGCGTACGTAAAGCAACTGGACTTCGCCACCACCATAAAGCTGACGGCTGCCGATCACGCGCTGCTCGGCCCCATCAACACCCTGCTGCGGGACCAGCCGGATGCCGAGATCGTCCCGCTTGCCGACCGCTCCTACCAGTTGTTCGGCGACGAGAAACGCCTCAAGGACATCGAACGCCACCACCTCGTGGACAAAGGGCTTCTGGACCTCACCACACACCTGCGGGCACAGCCCACCCCCGCCCCGCTGGCCATGTACGAACTCGGGCCCGCGCCCTGGCTGCTCATCGTGGAAAACACCGCCGCGTTCACCAGCCTGCGCGACATCCTCAGCACCTGGCCCGACCGCAGCCAGGTCGGCTGGCTCGGCTTCGGCGCCGGCGACCAACTGACCGCCTCCATCCCCACCGCCCTGACCTCCTTCCACGAACGCGACCACCCCATCGACGACCTGCTGATGTACGCAGACCTCGACATCGACGGACTGCACTGCGCCCAGCACACCAGCCGCCGGGCACAAGCCGTCGGTCTTCCCCCTGAACCGCCCCGGGTGATGTGGAGGCTCGATTCCATGTAAGGATCAGAGTCATGGCACGTCCCTCCTCCTACCCGCCCGAGCTCCGCAAGCGTGCGGTGCGCATGGTCGCGGAGATCCGCGGTGACTACCCGACCGAGACCGCCGCGATGAACGCGGTGATGCAGAAGCTGGGCATCGGCTCACGCGAGACGCTGCGCAAATGGGTCAAGCAGGACGAGATCGACTCGGGCAGGCAGCCAGGGACGACCACCGAGGAGGCCGCACAGATCAAGGCCCTGAAGAAGGAGATCGCCGAGCTGAAGCGGGCGAACGAGATCCTCAAGGCCGCGTCGACTTTCTTCGCGGCCGAGCTCGACCGGCCACACACACGCTCGTAGCGTTCGTCGACGAGCACCGGGACCGCTTCGGCGGCGTCGAGCCGATCTGCACCGTGCTGTCCGCGCACGGTGTCAGCATCGCCCCCTCCACCTACTACGCGGCGAAGAAGCGTCAGGAGAAGCCCTCCGCCCGCGCGGTGCGCGACGAGGTGACAAAGGAGCTGATCACCGAGGCCTACGAGGCCAACTACCGTGTCTATGGTGCCCGGAAGGTCTGGCGGCAACTGCACCGCCAGGGCCACGCGGTGGCCCGCTGCACCGTCGAGCGGCTGATGCGCGAGCTGGGCATCGCCGGCGCCGTCCGCGGCAAGAAGGTCATCACCACCATCCCGGAGCCGACGGCCGCGCGGGCGCCGGACCTGCTCGACCGCGACTTCGTCGCGAAGGCCCCGAACCGCACCTGGGTCGCGGACTTCACCCACGTGGCCGCCTGGAGTGGCACCGTCTACGTCGCCTTCGTCGTGGACACCTTCTCCCGCCGCATCGTCGGCTGGGCCGCAGCCACCACCAAACACACCCAACTCGTCCTGGACGCACTGGAGATGGCACTGTGGCAGCGCGACCGCGACGGCCACCGACCCGGCGCAGGAGAGCTGATACACCACTCCGACGCGGGCTCGCAGTACACATCGTTCACGCTCGCCGAGCACCTGGACGCGGCCGGCATCGCAGCCTCGATCGGCTCAGTCGGGGACGCGTATGACAACGCGCTCATGGAGTCCACGATCGGCCTGTTCAAGACCGAGGTGATCAAGCCCCGGCGGCCGTGGAAGACGCTGTCGCAGGTCGAGCTGGCCACCGCCGAGTGGGTCGACTGGTACAACCACAGCCGCCTCCACGGTGAGCTCGGCCACATCCCGCCCGCCGAATACGAAGCCAGCCACTACCAAGCAACCACGAAACCCCAGGTCACAACCACCATCTGAGCTCTCTACCGAACCCGGGGCGGTTCAATCAGTTGGGTGGCAAGCCAGGCGATACCACTGCCGAAGACAAGCACGGCCACGGGCAGGGCAACGTAGCGGAACCGACGAAGGGTGTATCCAATTACAAAGGCTGCTAGGAGAACGACGATCGTCCCGATCGTCCCTCGTAGGGGACCGTGGCTATATCCGAGACTGCTGACATTGTGTAACTGCCACACGACCCAAACGGACTTCATCCCCGCCCCTTCTCACCCACAAGATCTCTGCCCCTCCTCGACCAGCGCAACAAACCGATACCAGTGAGGCTACGTGGATCAACGTAACAACCCGCAGCGGTGAGCGTCTGAGGAGGCCGAGGTGGCAGCTGACGAGATCATCGGACGTACCTGCGCAGAAGTACACTGCCTGCCAAGCGTCTTCAGCCACGCAGTTCCCTTGAGTCGTCCGCCCCCGCCGCCAGCTCTTATGTCAAAGGGGCCGAGGTAGTGGAACACCAGGGCGAATCGCCGTGGCAGCCTGCTCGCCCGCCTGGTGGAGGTAGTGCGGGAGGTGAGGGCCTGGGGCGCTCGCACGTCGGGCTCAGGTGCAAGCTCCACCTGAGTGCGGACGACCGCTGCCGCCCGCGTCATCGCGTCGATTACGTCAGAGGTAATGGCGCTGGCCCAGGTGCCCGCTTAGCGTCTCCCACATGACAAAGGCCGCGCCTCCACAAGTCGGCCAGTTGCTGCGCGAGTGGCGTCAGCGGCGGCGACTGAGTCAGCTCGAACTGTCCTTGCGCGCACAGATCTCGTCGAGGCATCTGAGCTTCGTCGAGACGGGCCGCTCCCAGCCCAGTAGCGCCATGGTGCTGCGCCTGGCTGAGGAGCTGGACGTACCGCTGCGCATGCGCAACCAGCTTCTCCTCGCCGCCGGTCACGCCCCGGTGTACACGGAGAGTTCGCTCGACTCACCGCGCATGGAAGCCGTACGGACGGCCGTGCGCCAGGTACTGGAAGGCCACGAGCCCTACCCCGCGGCCGTGGTCGACCGGGCCTGGAACATCGTCGACAGCAACGCGAGCATCGCCCTGTTCACCGACAAGGTGGCGCCCGAGCTTCTGACGCCACCGGCCAACGCCCTGCGCGTCACCCTGCACCCGGACGGCCTGGCACCGCACATCCGCAACCTCGGCCAGTGGCGGGCCCACCTTCTGGGCCGCCTGCGCCGCCAGATCGACGCCAGTCTCGACCCCGTCCTGAGCGAGCTCCACGACGAGCTGGTCGCCTACCCCTGCCATGAGCGGGAACCGGAGGTCGAATTTCCCGGCCCGGCGGACATCATCGTGCCCCTGCGCCTCCGCCACGACGGCGGCGAACTGGCCTTCTTCAGCACGGTGGCAACCTTCGGAACCCCGCTCGAGGTGACAACGGCCGAGCTGGCCATCGAATCGTTCTTCCCCTCGGACGCGGCGACAACCGCGGCACTCGCGAACCCGACCCCGCTTCCCTGAACGGAGAACCATGCCCACGGACACCCACACCACCCTGGACGAGCTCCTGCAGCGCCTCGGCAAGAACGATCCCGAGCGCATGGCCGACCTGTACGCCGAGCACGTCGACTGGAAGCTCAGCTGGCCGGAAGCCGAGCAAGGCCGGTCGGCCATGCCCGCGATTCGCCACCGCTCGACCCGTGCGGACGTCGCCGACCACTTCCGCTCGCTGGCCGAGCACCACATACCAGAGGAGGCCGACACGCGGATCGAGCGCATCCTCGTCGACGGCGACGACGCCGTCCTGCAGGGCGAGATCCGCCAGACCGCCCGCCATACAGGCCGCCGCTACCGTGCCCGGTTCGCCCTGCACCGCACGGTGGAGCACGGCCTGATCACCCGCCACCACGTCTACGAGGACAGCCTGGCCGTCGCCGGGGCCTTCGACCCGGAGGTCAAGGCATGACGAACCCGCAGCCCGCCGAACTCGCCGCCGCCATGCCCTACGCCGCCCGGCTCGGCATCACCATCGACGAAGCCGCCCCCGAGCGCGTCACCGGCAGCCTCGCCTGGGAGGCCGACCTGTGCACCGTCGGCAAGACCCTCCACGGCGGTGCCCTGATGTCCCTCGCCGACGCCGTGGGCGCCGCCTGCGCCTACCTCAACCTGCCGCCGGGCGCGAGCACGTCGACGGTCGAATCAAAGACGAACTTCTTCCGCGCAGCGCGTGCCGGCACAGTCCGCGCCACGTCTCGCCCCCTCCACATGGGTCGCACATTCGTCGTCGTCCAGACAGACCTGCACGACGACGACAACCGCCTGGTCGCCCAGACCACCCAGACCCAGGCGGTCCTACCCGACAGCTCCCGCAGAGCTCCGTGAGGCGGGCGGCGATGGGGGCGGAGCCGCACCCCACCTCGATGCAGGTTTCGAGGTGGAAGGCCTGAACTGGTCAATACCTGCACGTTGCACACTGGGCAGGGGTGGAGGTCCCGAAAGGCTCTGGTAGACGCTCCTGACACCCACCCCACGCTGGGGGAGCGTCTGTACACCAGCCCAGCGGAGGTGCCCCGCGGTAGGTCAGGGTGACAGTCTTCTTCAGCGACCGGGCAAAGTTGGCGTAGGCCGTCAGCCGCCGTTCCTCCCATCGGGCCGCCTGACCGTTTTGCCCACGTCGTAGCGGGTGGCGGGGTGTCGGTTCTTCGAGCCGAGCGGTCTGCCGGGGCCGGGCCGGTTGGGTTCCGGCGCACGGGCCGGGCAAGGCAAGTTCGGGCGGAGGTTCCTGAACCCCCGGCGGACTCGGGCGGGGATGAGTCGGCCGGGCTCGGCCGGCTTCTCCCAGAGGCGGCGGAGGTCCTACCGCGGCGATCCTGATCGGCAGTCACTGCTCGCGTGTGCGGAGGACAGCGCCATGGCCAATGGTCACATCCGCCACCTCGGGTCCCAGGACGGAGCAGTGGACGACATTGACATAGCCGCTCTTCGCCTGTGTGAGCCCGTCCGCACGCACGCTGCCCACTGCCACCCCTGTCTGCCCCCACGGCCGCAGGTCCGTGATCATGGATCATACGTAACTTTACAACGCCTTCATACGCAGAGGAACCCTGTTCGATGACGACCACCCCCCGCTCCGTCCGACTCACCAACGGCACGAAGAAGGCCGCGCTGTGCGCGGTTGCCGCCTCGGCCCTGCTCGCCGGTTGTTCTCCAGCAGGGTCGGACCAGACGGAATCCACCTCGTACGAGGTCAAGGAATCGGTTTCCGCGCTACGAATGAAGAACACCGGCGGCAAGATCGAAGTCGTGGCCAGTGACAGCAAGACGATCCGAGTGACGGAGACCTACACCTTCGACGCGGACAAGCCCAAGACCGAACACTCTGTTAGCGGAAACAAGTTGAACCTGGTGTCGTCCGGCTGCGGAGGCGGGTCCGGGACGTGCGACGTGGACTACCGCGTGCAAGTGCCCCGCACCATGCAGACCCATCTGGAGAACGAGAGCGGAAGCATCACCGTCCACGGGCTGTCCGGTGCGACCAACGCGCAGACGGGGGCGGCAGCATCCACATAGAGCAGGCGACGGCGAAGAAGGTCAGGGCAAAGAGCGGCGGAGGCAGCGTCACCGCGGAATTCGCCGCGGTGCCGGACCAGGTTGACGCCGAGACCGGCGGAGGAAGGGTCACGGTGCCTGTCCCCAAGGGCCGTTATGCCGTGGACGCCGACAACGACGGTGGCGGACGGCGCTCCGTCGACGTCACGGTCGATCCCGCATCACCTCACAAGATCAAGGCGCGCACCAGCGGCGGCAGGGCGACCGTGGAGTCAACGGACTGAGCTTGACTCTGTCGGGGATCTTGGAGTTTTGCGATGCGGCACCATGGTCAACGGGCATGCTCGGGTAGTTCCGATGACCGATGCAGCTGTCGAGGTGCCCATTGTCCCTCCGCCCCCGTTCCGGTGAGCAGGTCCCGCCTCTGACTGCGCAGGTCGCGCGGGCGAGCAACCCGGGTGGTACGACGGCGATATGGGTACGTGACCGCCTCGATGGGCTGTGGTGCGACGAGGACTTCGCCGCCTGGTACCCGCGGGACGGACGCCCGGGTCTCTCGCCTGCTCAACTGGCTACCGTCTGTGTGCTGCAGTTCCTGCTCGGTCTGTCGGACCGGCAGGCCGCCGAGGCGGTCCGCTGCCGCATCGACTTCAAGTACGCGATGGCCATGGAGCTGGATGACCCCGGGTTCCACCACAGCGTGCTGGTCGACTTCCGCGACCGTCTCGCCGAAGGCGACCGTGCTGACCGCCTCCTCGACCTCGCGCTGGCCCGCCTCAAGGAGGCCGGACTGGTGCACGAGCGCACCACCCAGCGCACCGACTCCACCCACGTCCTGGCCGCGGTACGTGACCTGACCCGCCTGGAGCTGATCACCGAGGCAGTCCGCGCCGCACTGGAAGAAGTCGCCGGCACCTCCCCTCACCTGCTCGACGAGCTGGTCGATGAGAACTGGGGGCTCCGCTACGGCCGACCGGTCCGTCTGGGCAAGAACCCCACCAAGCCCAAGACCAGGATCCTTGCCACCGGAAACGATGCCGTCCGGCTCCTGGAACACCTCTACCGGCACGGAGCAGATCGCGCGTTCGGCCCTCATGTCCAGGCCCTGCGCCAGATCATGGTGCAGAACTACCACCGTGACACCGCAGGACACCTGCGCTGGCGCACCGGCGAGACGGAAGGCGGGCCCGGACTGCCGCCCCCGTCCCGGGCGGTCGTTTCTCCCTACGACACCTCGGCCCGCTACGCACGGCACGGACACATCATCAGCTGGAAGGGGTTCTCCGCTCATTTGACCGAGACCTGTGCTCCCGACGGCCCCAACGTGATCACGGACGTGGCCACCACCGCGGCCACCACCCACGACAGCCAGGTCCTGCCCGGCATCCACACCCGCCTGGCCCGCCGCGGACTCCTGCCCGCCGAGCACCTGGTCGACGCCGGCTACACCTCCCTGCCCCACCTGGAACAAGCCACCCGCGAACACCAGGTCACCGTCTCCGGACCACTCCGGGGCAACCCCACCCGGCAACACCGCCGGAACGAGGGCTTCGCCCGGGACGACTTCCACATCGACTACGACCATCGGCAGGTCACCTGCCCCCAGGGCCAGGTCAGCCAGGGCTGGCACGGCCCCTACCCGACCTCCTCACCCACCGCGGCCCCGCTGATCGTGGCCAGGTTCACCAAAAGCCAGTGCCAGCCCTGCCCGGCCCGCACCCAGTGCACCACCTCCCGCGAAAGCACCCGCACCGTGAGCTTTCCCCCACGAGAACTCCGCGACCTGCAACTTCGCGTCCGGACCGAGCAACAGACACCCGAATGGAAGACCCGCTATGCGGTCCGCTCCGGAGTGGAGGGCACGGTCAACGAGTTCGCCCACGGACACGGCATGCGCCGCTGCCGCTACCGAGGACAAGGGAAAGCCCACATCCAGCACGTCCTGACGGCCATCGCCGTCAACATCGAGCGCCTCAGCGGACTGTCACCAACCGAAGAAGCCCCCACGCCCCGCCGACCGACTGCCTTCCAGAACTACCTCGACCAGCGCGAGATACCCCGGCCGAAGTCCTGGCGAACCCTCGGCACCTGACCTCGGCCGATCCAAGATCCCCGACAGAGTCAAGCTGAGAACTTGTTTCTGAACCCCTCGACGTGGCGCCAGCGCTACGCTCAGGGGAGGCGCCTCCGGGCCGTACTGGTGACCACCGTGATGGGGTCCGGGCCAAAGTCTCCATGGAGGACTTGGCTCCTGCTGTCCCGTCTCATTTGATCTTACCTCTGGTCTAGGTCGTGACCTGGGCTGATGCAAGAAGACGTGAGATGGAAACGAGGTGGAGTCTCAGTTGACGTTGTCGGGCAGCAGCGTCGTGGCGTCGCTGTCTCACGTGAAGTTGCCGCTCGGTCATCGGCGCATGGGTGATAGATCGCAGGAGAACGGATATCGGCAGCCGATCGCCGGAAGGGAACCGGTAGAGAAGGGTAATCCGTGTGAGGAAAGGGAGGTATGCATGTCCGCGTCCGACGGCCTCTCCGTGATCAGCCGCCTGCCCAGGCCCACCGGAAGCAGCGAGGAGACCGGGGCTTAGGAGGCCGCGCGATGAGGCGGGACGTCGAGCACCCGGTCACCCTGCAGCCGCGCCGGTTCTACGACGGTGGCGTCGACGCTGTCGCAGGGCAACCGGAAGTCCCGCCCGACCCGGGCTCCGATGCCCGGATCGAGCTGGTCCGGCTCACCGAGCGCGGGCGCGAGGAATTCGCGATACAGCGCCGCATCGCCTACCGCGACCGGCACCTCGGCGAGCTCCTGGTGCCCCGGGAGACTCGCACCTTCCGCAGCGACCTGACCTCGGTGCCCGCGCTCTTCACCTGGCTCGTGCCGAAGACCGGGGAGCACCTTCCGGCCACGTTGCTGCACGACGGACTGGTCCACCAGCCGGACGACCCGACGTACACCTCGACCAACGGCCACGTCGTGCTGCGGGTGGAGGCCGACCGCGTGTTGCGCGACGCGATGGCGGACGCCGGCACCGCGCTGATCCGGCGGTGGCTGGTCTGGTCGGCGGTGGCGACGGCGACGATGCTCGACGGCAGGGGAACGGGCTGGTCGAAGGCGCGGGCGTGGCGCTACCGCGCGACTGCGGCCCTGACCGTCGGGCTGATCGCCGTGCTCGGCATCTGCGCGTCCCTCGACCTCTTCGACATCGCGATCACCGGAATCCCGAATCTGCCCTGGATGGGCGACCGGCCGTGGTTCGTCGAGGTCGTCGGCGGGCTGTCGGCCGCGGGCGTGATCCCGCTGGCACTGTCGCTGTGCTGGGGACGCTTCCGGATCGCCGGCGCGGTCGTGGGGGTGAGCTTGGCGGTGCTGCTGCACGTCACGGTCGCGCTGCTCGCCCTCACCGCGCTCTACCAGGCACTGGAGTGGCTTACGGCGAGGATGCCGAAGGTGGCAATCGCGCTGGCGGGCGCGGGGACGCTGGTGGTGCTGCTCGTATTCGCCGCGGTGTTCTTCCAGCGATAATGCGAGGCTCCGCGCACAGACAACGGCGCGGCCCTCGCTGCCTGTCGAGGACGCGGGTGCGGCCCACCACCGGCACTGGGTCCGCGGCGGCACGACGGCCAGGGATGAGGCTCCTGCAGCGTCCCCAGCGCCGGGGACGCTGCCTTCTCGACGGCCGCCAAGGGCAATGCGGGCCCCTTACGTGGGCCAGGACGGGCTATAGATAGGAGCCCGTGACCACCCTCATCCAGGCTCATTTCACTGCCCTTCGCTGTGGCAGAGGTTGAGCAGCACTTCGCTCCCGCAGCTCTGGTGGTGGCGAGACCGAAGGCGTGCACCCAGGTGCGGAACGGAACAGACGGCACATCAAGTCGCCAGCGGATCGGCCTCAAATCGCCTCGAGGGGGAAGATCGCGTGAGAAGAACGAAGAGCAGCGACAACATCTTCTGAGACCCGTGGGGGTACCACGGCGCGGCAGCGACAACGTCATATGAGACCACGGCGAATCCAACAAGGTCACCTGAGTCAACAACAACGTTGCGAGAGACAGGACACCTGCCCCGGGCGCCTCAAGAGCCTCAGCACTTCCGTTCGGGTTCCCGTCACCGTGACCGTTCCGCGAACGACACCCGTCCGTCAGGACTTCCGCAGCGCGGTGCTGACCTGCGGCATCGGGGTTCAGAAACAAGTTCTGAATCCTCATGGGAGGGGCGGAACCGGCCGCCGTACGTCAACGCGTTGACGTACACCAAGGTCCGGCGGCGGCGCGGGGTCACGGGTCGCCGCGCCGCCGCCGAGGATCCAGTAGGTGTTTTCAACAGCCACTCCATCCGGGCCGCTGGCCGGTGACGTACACAACCGACGCGGCCGACGCCGCCGCCCGGCCCCCGTGGTCTGGGGACGGGTGCCGACGCGTGCGTGTCAGGCCAGAAAGACAGCGGCGGCAGCAGCATCCGGGGCGATGCCGACCGGTGCCCACTGGTGTCCGTCCCACTCGGTGAGCAGGCGGGGAGCGTCGGGGGCGATGTGGGATGCCCGAAGGTTCCCGGGGGCGAGAGGGAGCGCACGGCGGGTGCCGGTGATCTGCCGGTCAGAGGCGCGCTGCTGGTCGCGCCTGGCGAACCAGTCGGACAGTGACTCATCGGCGGCCATCGCGCGTCCCCTTCTACTGCTGCGGTTGCGGTACGGGCTGCTGGGGTTCGTCCAGCCACACCGTAGCGCCGTCCGGAGTGACGGTGAGGCCGTACCGGTCGACGCCCGGACGATCGCGGGACTCCCACCAGCGATAGGCCGCTCCACCTCGTCCCACAGGCGACGGGAGCCGTGCTGGGAGACCTGCGCCGGGCCATCGTCGGGCCACCGGGCGGCAGCCCAGGAACGGTCACGAAGGCTGTATCACCAGGCTGCGCGGGTGCCGTCCGGCTCTGCGTAGGCAGTATGGGCGCAGGCAGGCACGGCGAGACCGATGACGAACTGTGCGTCGGTGAGTTCCGCCGGCACGAGTTCGGCTGTCTTCCGGGCGGCGCTTGTCCAGTCGGTGACGTAGTCGACATGGTCGGGCCAGTCGAGTCGTCCGCGCTTTCGGTCCTTCATGAACTCCACACGGCGGGTTCGCAGGTCAACGGGCTACGTCCCCGCATCAGCTGTCGCGTTAAACCGTGCATTTACCGTGACAGCTGCTCCGGCGACCTGCGGAAACGACGCCCTGAACGAAGATCAGGTGCCCGCATTTACTGCGGTTGCCTGTTCCAGCCGCATTCCGGTTGGCCATTTCCGCCGACTACGGCCACAAGGGCGCCGAATAAACGTCCGCTCAACGCCCCCGGAATTCCCCCTCCCAGCATCGGAAGGGGAGAGTTCTTGTTCCCCGCCACTAGCCCCACATGTCGATGCTGTACACGTCTGAGTTCACAGCGCTCAAGGAGTAGCCACCGCCTCCCGCACCGCACTGAACTGTGGTGTCAGGGGTGTCGGAGGCATTGGTCGCCGTATTGAACGATGCATTACCGGTGTTGGGCAGAACGTTCGTGTAGTGCTCAGATCCATTCGAGTACACACACTGATGAACATTGAGGTACCTGCTGTCGGGGTCCCACATGTCGATGCTGTACACGCCTGAGTTCACAGCGCTCAAGGAGTAGCCACCGCCTCCCGCACCGCACTGAACTGTGGTGTCAGGGGTGTCGGAGGCATTGGTCGCCGTATTGAACGATGCATTACCGGTGTTGGGCAGAACGTTCGTGTAGTGCTCAGATCCATTCGAGTACACACACTGATGAACATTGAGGTACCTGCTGTCGGGGTCCCACATGTCGATGCTGTACACGCCTGAGTTCACAGCGCTCAAGGAGTAGCCACCGCCTCCCGCACCGCACTGAACTGTGGTGTCAGGGGTGTCGGAGGCATTGGTCGCCGTATTGAACGATGCATTACCGGTGTTGGGCAGAACGTTCGTGTAGTGCTCAGATCCATTCGAGTACACACACTGATGAACATTCACGTAGCGACCCGAAGCTGCCAGCCGTTCGGCGGGAGCAGTTGCCGAGGCAGGCACCACTGTCGTGCAGGTGAACGCGCTCGCGCCCACCGCGGCCATGACAACGGACTTCCAGAGAGGCGTGATCTTCGATCGGCTCATGACGGAGCCCTCCTGATTCCCTTTTGCCGCATCCGCGACACCGAGCGACACACAGCACCCCCAGGGGAGCATGTGATGCAACGTTCCGTAACAGTCGAAGAGTCCACCCAACCTGATCAAGTGACTAATCGTCCGAGTGTACGCAAAGCGCTAGTAGCACCAAAAGGGATGAAGGGTGTGTAAAGGCGACTCGCCAGTGCGGGATGCTCGCCTTCTGCTCGGCCCGGAGAAGAGGTTTATCCCACGCGAATCGAGCCACCCAGAGGCCCTCACGGCCGGATCCTCCCTTGAATTCCAAGTCAGAATGCTGCCCGCATGACGCCGCGAATTCCTCGGCCGAGGACCGCAGGGCCGCAGGCGGAGCTGGCCCGCGAAGTCCTAGACGGCGACACCCCGGGCTGACCGGCCGCATCGTTCAGCGGCGTGCCCCTTCCGCCTCGGTCGGCCAGGCGGCGGCGCTGCGGTGCAGGCGGACGTCCAGGGAGTAGGCGCCCGCCCCGACGATCAGCAGGAAGAGGCTGCCGCACAGCTGGGCGAGGTCGGTGCGGGACTCGTGGGCGAAGTCCCACCAGCCGGACTTGCCGGTAGACAGCGGGGTGTCGCCCCACAGGATCGGCAGCTTGGTGATGAGCAGCGCGCCGAGCATGTTGACCACCATCGGGACGGCGGCGAGCCGGGTGAGCAGGCCGGCCAGGAGCAGCACCCCACACAGACGATCTCGAAGACACCGTCCAGCGGGGCGAAGAAGCCCGGGGCGGGGATGCCGGCCTTGTCGAACCGGCCGGCGCCCTGCGCGTCGGGGCGGACAAACTTCAAGATCCCCTCGGAGAGGAAGACCGCGCCCACGTACAGGCGGATGAGAACCACCGCCGCGAGCGCAGTGGTGCCGGTCAGCTTCGCCTGCCAGGTGCTGAGCTGAGGGATCGTGCCCCTCCCGTTCGGAGTCGAGTGGTGCGGCCGACCCGGGTGGGCCGGTGTGGTGCCGACGCCGCGCACCCGGGGATCGGGGGCTCGCCCGGGTACGCGGCAGATTAGGGGGCGGAGGCTGGTGCGGGCTGCGTGAGGCGGTCGAGCCGTTGGTACAGCGCCTGCACGAGCCGGGCGCGGTCCTGTACGCAGCGGGCAGTGCCTTCCAGCGGGACGGACAGTCGCCGGTCGGCCTCGCGCAGGACGACTTCGGCGAGCGCCCGTCGACCGTTGTCCGCGGGGAGCAGCTGGGCGTGGCGCTGGACGTCGGCGGACACGGCGCGGGCGTGTCCGGTCAGCTGGAGGGCGATCTGCGCGTAGTCGCGGGGCTCAAGGGCCGGGTTGGTCCAGGCGAGGACGGCGGTGATGAGTGCTTCGTGCGGGGCGCGGTCCAGGGGGAGTTCCGCCTCGATGCGTTCCTCGGGGTCGTACAGGACCGTGTGCGTGCTCATCGGGGCCTGGCTGGCGTGGGGTGGGGGCTGTGCGGTCGGCGCTCGGTGTGCCGGTCGGCGTCGTGCTGGTCGTCGCTGGTGGCGGCGAGGAACCGGGCGAGGCCGCGGTCGGAGCGGGCCAGCAAGGCCGAGGACGGGACGCCGTAGCCAGGCTGTTGAAGGTCGCGGCCCTGTGGCGCAGCGTCGGCGGTGGTGTTCGTGCGTGCGCGCATGAGGTTCCGTTCCTTCCCGGCTGCTGGTGGGTCGGTGTTCTTCGACGCTACGGAGGCTGCCGGAGGGCGCTCAACGAAGTTGCGGATGATTGCGCGGATTCATTCCAGCGCGTCGATCGCGGCCCGGATGAGGGTCCTGGCGGCGTTGCCGTGGACGGCGCTCGTGGCGAGGCCGGTGAAGGCGCGGGCGTAGTCGGCGAGCTCGCGGGGCTGGCGGACGTTGATTGACGCGGTCAGCGTTTCGACCACGGTGTGGTGGTCGTCGTAGAGGTAGAACACCTCCAGCGGCCACACGGTGCGTTCGGCGCCGAGGGGGATGATGCCGAGGGAGACCGAGGGCAGCGGCATCACGGTGAGCAGGTGCGCGAGTTGGCCGGCCATCGTCTCGGCGGTGCCGATCCGCGTGCGCAGCACCCACTCCTCGATGAGGACGACGAAGCGGTGGCCGCCTTCGTAGAGGAAGCGGGAGCGGGCCAGGCGGGCGGCGACGGCGTCGGCGATGTCGTCGGGGGTGCCCTGGAAGTCGGTGATGGAGCGCATCAGGGCCTCGGCGTAGCTGGCGGTCTGGAAGAAGCCGGGGATCACGTTGGAGGTGTAGGCGCGGCAGAGGCGGGCGGCGGCGTTGCGGGCGAGGACGTCTTGCTGGGTGCGGCGCATGCCGTCGCGGTGCTGGCGGCGCCATTCCAGGTACATCGACTCCACCGCGCGGGCGGTGGCGATGAGGTCGGCGGTCTGGTCGGCGGCCGCGCAGGCGGCGGTCCAGGCGCGGATGTCGGCGTCGGAGGGGGCGACCTTGGCGCGCAGGATGCGGCTGGTCTTGGCCGGGTGCCAGCCGCACCGGGCGGACAGCTCACGCCCGTTGATCCCGGCGTCCCGTGCCAGGTGGGCCAGGCGCACGGCGAGGGCTTCGCGCGCGGCCTGGGCGCTGGAGGAGGGGGAGGCGGGCATGGGCTGTCGCTACTGGTCAGACGGTGTACTTCTCGTGTGGGACGGCGCGCTGCCACACCGCCTCGAATGCGGCCGCGCACAGCGCCGCGGTGTCCGGGTTGTCGGTTCGTTCTTTGGCCGCCCAGTCGCCGTCGCCGGTGAAGTGGTTGAACTGCACGACCTTGCCGTCCAGGAGCCAGAAGTCGGCTCCGGGCAGGGCGAGGTCGGCGGCCTGGCGGCGGGACAGCCAGCGCACGTCCTCCCCGGCCTGCAGGTTGAGCACGGTGATGGCGTGCTCGTAGCGGATGTAGTCGGTGACCGGCTCGGAGACGATCCGCACCCGCCGCATCACCACGCCACGGGCGACCGCGTCGGTCACCAGCGGCAGCCACTCGGGCCAGAACGACTTGGTCGGGTCGGTGTTGGCCGTCCCAGTGCGCAGGAAGGCCGCGTAGTCCTCGGCCTCGTCGCCGACCGCGTACAGGTCACGCATCTCCAGATGCACGGCGCTGTGACGGGTAGCGGCGAGCAGGTCAGCGAACGGCTTTTCGTTCAGCGACATCGCACGCCTCCCTCAGAATCGGCACCATGCGGGCCGGAATCCGGATGACCCGCTCGTGGGCGGGGATGCCGGTCGCGTGCCCCGGCACCCACTGGGTGCTGCCGATCAAATCTTTGAGGAGCGCTTCGGCTTCCTCGCCTTGCAGGACGAGGTCGGCGCTCTCCTCCTCCACCCACACCGTCGGCGATCCCTCACCGCCGGTGTTCGGATCCATCCCGACGAACCGTAACGTCACCACTGCCTCCCCTGTCGAGCCGATTGCGCGCAGTTGCGCCACGACCGTCCCGCGCCCGCGTCTGACGGCCAAGGCCACCGGGACGCGCAGGTCGCCGCGAATGCGTACCAGAGGCGACCGGGCCAGTGCGAGGCGCGGTTCGTGCCCTCTTTCTGCTTCGGCTTCAATTAGTCGCCTCTGATATCTGTGTAACTTCGTCACCGACGCGGGCTTCCTGCCGGTCGCCTGGAATCGGGTGCGTAACAACAGGGTGCACACACGGCGAGGGGAGACGGCAGAGGCGTCCTGCGGGGCGCCTCTGTGCGTCCCGCAGCTAACGGGCTGCCCCGCGATTGATGTTGGGGTGTGTTGGCCTGGCGATTCGGCTGATGCGTGATTCAGCAGGCCGCCGGGCGGACGGGCACGAGTTCGGTGCTTGGCTTGTGCCGGGTGGGCCTGCGGGCGGCGCGGGCAGAGACCAGCCCGGCGACGGCGCGGTGGGTTTCGCCGTAGGTCTCGCGGCGTCCGGTGTACCGCTGAAGCGGACGCCACTGGCGGTGCTCGGCGTTCGCGTGTTCGACACAGATGCGACGCGAGGACTGGCGGCGCTTCATCTCGCGCCAGCCATACCGTTCGGTCAACGGCGCGTCGTCATCCGCCCCCTTCGGTTTCTTCGGCGGGGCGAAGACCTGGCCGGGGAACTCGATGGCCAGACCCCGATAGCCGTCGTCGACCTCTGCTTTGACCGTGGGGTGCCGACGGAACTGCTCGGCGATGCCCTCGGTGCGCACCGAGGTCTGGTCATGCATCCGGCCCGGCCGCACTGCCCCGGACCACAGGGTGCGCCCGTGCCCGTCACTGATCGTGGTCGTCTTGATGGTGTTCTGCTTCCGTTTGCCTGACACGAACGCGCGCCGGCCGGGTCTGCCCGCCCTCGGGCGGCGGACCTGGGTCTCCATCCCGTCAATCCGCAGGGTGACGTTTTCGGCTTCGGCGTAGGCGAACACGTCCTCCAGCGTGCGCAGCCGCAGCCCAGGATGGTCCGGGACGGCGAATCCGCGCTCGGCGAGCAGCGGACGGATCTCACCGATCGCGCGGCCGATGGTGGACGAGCCCACCCCGTAGACCACTCCCAGGGCCTGGTGGGTGAGCCCGGTCCGCAGGTGCACCAGCGTCACCAGCAGCCGGTCGACGAAGACCAGTCCGTACTTCGGTCCGGCCCCCGCCTCCCGGCGACGGGAACCCCCACGTCGGTCGTGCCGTCCGGACTCACATCGCGCCTCCCAGCGCGCGGCGAGCTCGGAGGCCAGCTCGCCCAGGTGCTCCTCCGACAGGCCGCAGAAGGCAGAATGGGACATGGCCGTGCGGGCCTGACTGAGCATCACACCCCAGACAACTCGCACGGCCTTCGCCATGTCCCCACCTGTGAACAAGATCAATCGCGAGGCAACCCGTGAAGGCAGCACGGTCCAAGCGGTATGCCGCTGCCCGGCCGTCCGCTACTCCACACTCCGCGCGCCGAACGCCTGGTACACGCCGTAAAGCAGCTGTATGCCACCGATAGCGATCAGCACCACGCCCACCTTCGTGAGCGTAAAGACGGGAATGTGGACATCCTCGGTGAACAAGCCCAGCGCAACTCCGATGACGGCGCAGACTGCGCCCTCGACGATGTTCTTCGAGGCGGGAGCCACGTGGCTGATCTCCTTGAGGTCGCTTCATCCCTGGCGTCCAGGGCTGTTGCTCGCTCACAACCCTAGGTGGGGACGCGGGGCGCAACCTCAACCCGACGGATGAGATGCGCACTACACACTTCGATGGACCGGAAGTCGCGGTCTTCGTCATGTCACGGCCGCCCCGCGATCAATCGTGGGGCGGCCCGTAAGCCGCTCACCGGCGCGCCAGCCGCGTCGCTAAGGGCTGTCCCGCAATGATCAACTGACTCGATACGGTCAGCATCGGGGATGGCCACCTTGGCCGGTCTGGTGACGGCTGCGACATGCGGAGCGGCGGCATGGAGGGAGACAGCGTGGCGGGAGGCAGCGCGATGACGTCGACGACGCTCGCGGTGAACGTCACCCCGGCCGGCGTGCCCGTCATCGGCGCCGTGATCGCCCTCGCGCTGCTGGCGGGCCTGGTCTGGGACGCGCTGCGCAAACCCGGGGAGCCCTGGTTCCGCTGGCTCTTGCCCGCCGGATACTGCCTCCTCCTCGCCGGCTTCGCAGTCGGCCCGCCCCTGATCGTTGGCGCAGCCCTCGTGATGGGTGCGGGCCTCGCCCTGACGAACCGCTGGCGCTGGACCCACCGCAACGCCCAGGCCCGGCGCCCGTCCGGCCGCAACCGCCTCCGTCTCCCGAGAGACTGAAGGCCCCGCCCCACTCCCCCGAGCGGCGCTCGCGATGCCCACACCCGGCATCACGAGCGCCGCTCGCCGCCTTCAGCGCGGTGCGCCAGCCGATGGGCGCTGTGGCCGGCAGTGGACACACACTGCCGTCAGCTCGCGTGACCTTGGTGCCCGGACCGTACGCGCGCTCCGTGACGCCTCCTCCCGGATGCAGACGAGGGAGTGCCCGGTCTGCGGGGTCACCTGGTTGGCGGGCCTGGAGCGTCGTTCCGACGCTCGCTTCTGTTCAGGGCGCTGCAAGCAGGCCGACCACCGGCGCCGGCCAGCCCTCTTCGACCTCCACCGCCGATACGAACGCAAAGCCGAGCACTTCCTCGCCTTCGTCGGCATCGCTGCCGCTCTTATCTGCTACCGCCGACTCACCAAATGAGACGGCTTCTTAGTGGGCGGTTCGTGAAGTGATGTCCGTTTCCGTGTGAGGGTGTTGTGTCGGGGGTGCTGGAGTAGCTAGTGGCCAGTAGCCGACGGTCAATGGTCTGATCTTCGCCCGCCCGCATCTTCGGGATCTCTCGCGGAAGATGCGGGCGGGCCCCCGCTCATATCGATCCACAGAACTCAGTAAAATCATCAGGAGAAGAAGTGCTGCTGACCATCGTCGCATTGCTCGGCTTGGGGGGCGCTATCACGGCTATGGGAGTCCAGGGCCCCTTGAAGAGACTCAGCTGGGCCATTGCTGCCATTTCCCTGGGCGCTCTCTTGCTCACCTTCCTGCTGGGCCCGGTGGCGATTTTGGTCGCCGTCAGTGCCTATGGTGTCGCACTGGCCGTCTTTCCCCCCTTCGCACGCTCATCACACACGGCCCTGGTGCGGTGGTTGCTCACCGTCCTGCTGGCAGAGGTGAGCCTGACCACGTACTTCATCGCCACAGAGACCGACATGATCGCCCTGTGGCTCATGCTCTTCGGACCCGGCACGCTCGCTTCGGCGGCCCGGCTGACAACAGAGGCGCGCCAGCACAGCGGTACGGCACTGCGGGACACCGACCCGCAGCATGAACGTGGCCAGCTGGACGCGGGCGGCGCGGCCGGGGTCGCAGGGGTGCGGGCGCCGGCCGACCGGTCGGCCGTGGCAGGGCCCGCGCGGCACACCAAACAAGGATTCTCTTCCTCCGGCTACCGCGTAGGAAGAGATGTCCGCGCGGCGAAAGGGCCTGCCCACCGGGTCTGACCTGCATCAATGAGGCACGGCGTCAAAGGGGGTTTCCCACCCTCGGTCCAACTCTCGGTCACACGATGAAACCAACCGTGGAGCAAACCGTGGAGCAAACCGTGGAGCAAACCGTGGAGCAAACGATGAAACCTACCCTCGGTCCAACTGGTCATCGGCCGGCTCGCTCGTCCAGTTCGGCACGCAGGGCAGCGAAGGCGCGTTCGGCTGCCTGCTGGTCGCGCAGGGCTTCCATCCACCCTTCGCGCGCTTCCGCGTCCGGCTGACGCGGTGGGCACGCACCACGAGTGCGTCGCCGGTACGTTAGCGGAGAGGCGCTGGTAGGGGCTGCGAGCGACTGCCAGAAATGGCTCTCCGGTTCGCGCAGGCGCGCAGCGTGCCGGGGCGGCTGCGCCGGCACCTCGGCGCGACGGGCCGCGAGAGCGCTGCGCAGGCCGGGGCGGAGCTCGGCCTCGTAGTGCTGCCAGGCGGGGGTGTTGGGGCCATCCAGGGAGCGGAGCAGGGCGGTGTAGCGCTCGGCGTTCTCGTCCGCGGCAGGGGTTTTGGCGGGCTGGGGCGCGGCGTGGGTGGGGGGAAGGTCTCCGGTGTGCTGGCGGCGTGCCAGTTCGTGGTGGATGTAGGCGATGGGGTTGCGGAGATGTCCGGGCACGCCCCAGGTCCGCAGTTCGGCGGCCAGGCCCTGGGCGGTCCAGCCGGCGTCGAGCAGGGGGCGCAGGGCGTAGGCGAGTTTGCGTGAGCAGGTGCGGTGGAGCCACCAGATCTCCGTCTGGAGCTGCTCGGTGGCGGTGATGTGCCGGGCGCAGCGCTGCGGGGTGGTGCGGTGGTGGTGGGAGGTGGGGGTTTTGCGCCTCGAGCGCGTGCGCGAGGTGTAGTTAATACCCCCGTCTACCTGCACCTCTAGGTGTCTGTAGAGACCACCACAGAAGGGGTGCAACGCGTCCGGTCGGTCTGGGTGGCCTTGCGGCGGGCTTCAGCGATAGCGCGGTGACGGCCGTGGGAGGTGACGCCGATGATGCGGGCGTGGTAGCCGTGTCCGGACAGGCGACGGCCGCGGGCTTCGTCGTACGCGGGCGGGGCGACGGCAGCGAAAATCGTGGCAGTGGCGCGGTATCCGTCGCCGGGCTTCCAGGCGCCCCTGGTGCGCCGCACGTTGGCCTTGGTGCCGTGTTCGACGTAGGCGATCAGGCCGAGCTCGCGCAGGTGCTTGGCGGCGTACATCACGGTGCGGCGGGAGACGCCGAGGGCGCGGGCGGTGGCGTCGGCGGCGAAGGCGAAGTGTCCGTTGCGACTGGTGCGCATGCGGGCGGCGAAGAGCTTGGCCAGGCGCAGCGTGGTGGTGCCGGCCTTGGGGTGGTAGCCGCTGGTGATCATGTGGTGGGCGGCGGCGAGGAAGTCTTCACTGCGGCGCAGCTGGCGGGAGGCGGTGGTGTGGCACTCCTGGTCGCTCGGGTCGAGGACGAGGGTGAATTCTGGTCGTGCCGGGCCGGATTCCTCGGTGTGGTGGTCGCCGGTGGTGTCAGGCATGATGAGGATGCGCTTTCCTAGCAGGGAGTGCAGACGCTGAACGGCGTTTGGTGGCCGCGGAGGTGATGACTTCGCGGCCACCGCTTTTTTCAGTGCGGGATGCGGGCTCTGTCCGCCTGCGGCGGGGCCGTGGTGGGGGCGCGGGGGACCAGGAGAAGGTCGTCGATGCTTCCGCGGCCGCCGGTCTGCTGCTGCCAGCCCTCATAGATGTGGTGGATGACGGAACGGGCGATCCTCCGGTACTCCTCCGCGGACTGTTCCTGTCCGGCGAGCGTCCCTATCGGGCGGGTGTGGCGGTACAGGGCGAGCATTTCGGCGATAGGCGGGGTGTGCGGCCGGGCCGCTGCGTCCAGGTCGGTGCAGGCCGGCTGGTGGGGCTGCGCGGGTGCGGGAGCCGGGGGGTTGGGTGTGGTGAACCAGAGCATGGGGGTGTCCTTGTCGGTCAGGCCGCGGTGGCGGCAGGCGCGGTGGTGGGGGCGAGCCAGACGTCGGTCGGGGTGGCTGGGCCGAGTACGGGGGTGACGATGGGGGCGAAGGGGCCGCGGTCGCGCAGTTCGTCGAGTGTGGTGATGCCGGCCTTGATGCCGGCGGTGGGCAGGCGGGGGTCGGCTGCGGCAAGGCTGCGCAGGTCGTTGATGCGGCTTTGGAGTCGCGCGCTCGTGGCGCCGGTGAGGACGAGAAGGACGCGGGGGTAGAGGGGATAGCGGCTGCGCCATGCCAGCTGGGGCTTGGCGGTGGTGGTGCGTGCCGCGCGGGTGGCCGGCTGCGGGGCGTAGGCGTGGTAGGCGGCGTAGGCGTGGAGTTTCTGGGCGAGGCGGCCCACGGTCATCTGGGCGCGGTCGACCTCGATGAAGAAGGTGAGCAGCGTGCGCCGGTCGGCTTCGGTGTGGACGTAGTGGAGAACGGCGTCGGGGATCAGCGACAGTTCCTCGCCGGGGCGGTCTTCGGCGCGGTAGTAGTGGGCGATCTCCGGGGTCCAGTCGAGGGGCCCGCATTCGTGGCCGAGGCGGGCGGCGTGGGTGACGAAAGCGGTGCCGGTTTCGACGGTGGCCAGGGTGTGCTCCTGCAGGGGGCCGGCGGCTGCCTGCCGGCTCATGCGGTAGGGGCGTTTGGCCAGCAGGCCGGTGGCTTCCACGGCTTCGGCGCCGTTTTCGGTCAGCCACCACAGCAGTTCGCTCTGGCCGTGGCGGCGGCGGTTGACGCAATCGGCCAGGCCGTCGCTGCGCAGGCTCTGGAGCTGGCGGCGGAGGTATTCGGAGCTGGTGTTCTGCGGGGTGATCAGGCGGTGGAGTTGGCCGGTGGAGACCAGGCGGTGCTGGTAGAGGGCGTCGAGGGCGTGCTGGCCGGTGACGCTGACGCCGGCGGGGACAGGGTGGGGGTAGGGCATGGTGGCTCCTAGCCGAGGTGGGTGTGCTGGTCGTCGCCGGGGCCGCCGGCGGCCGGCAGGGCGGGGCGTGCAGTGAACAGCGCGCGGATGTCGTCGTCGAGGGTTTCGAGGGCGTCGAGAATCTCGCCGACCGCGCGGCGGCGGGTGTTGGTGTCGATGGCCTGGCGAAGAGCGGGCAGCCTGTCGGGGTTGTAGTAGTGGGCGAAGAGTTCGTCGACGGGCAGGCCGCGGACGCGGAAGGGTTTGGTGGGGCGGCCGTCGAGGGCGATCGACATCAGGTAGTGGTATTTGGGCAGTTCGGTGATGGTTTCGGCGGTGACGTGCCCGTTCCAGCGGCGGGCGACGAAGGCTGCTTCGTCGTAGTCGGCGGCGCAGGTCGAGAGCATCGACTGGTTCTGCAGCAGCGCCTGTCGGGTGGTTGCGGAAAGGCGCAGTGCCATCTGCGTCATGCCGACGAAGCGCACTTCGTACTTGCGGAGTTGTTCGGCGATGGCGGCGAGGAAGCCCTTGGAGGAGGAGTCCAGGGCGGTGAGTTCGTCGCCCCAGGCCCAGAACGTCTTGCGGTCTTCGCGGGGCGTGTCCTGGCGGGAGAGGCCGGCGCGGTGCAGGTCGTGGATGAGCAGGCAGGAGACCAGCGCGTCCGCTTCGGAGCCGGAGGGGCAGATGAACACGATGCGGCCGGTGTCCATGGCGGTGCGGACGTCGTAGCCGGAGCGCGGGGAGCCGAAGAAGGCGCGCAGCGAGTCGGAGGTGTCGAGGCGGTCGATGGCGTAGGTGACCGTGGGCACCGCGTTCTCCGCCAGCTTCGGGAACGTCGTGGTCCAGTACTTCTGCACAGTGGGCGGTAGATGGGGCAGGAGGGCTTCGCGCCAGCGGTCGTCGGTCAGCCAGGAGCGGATCTGGAAGAGGGTGGGCTGCAGATCGGGGCGGCCGGCCGCGACCGCCTGGAGCGCGAGGAGGGCCAGGGCCTGGACGGTGCGCGCCAGGATGGTGCGGGCGCGCGGTGCCTTGTCGCCCCAGTCCTGCGCGGCCGCGATGCCCTCGGTGACCGCGCGGACGACTTCTTGGACGTGCGTGGCGTCGCGCCCCTCCATCGACAGCGGGTTCCACGACACCACGCGCTGGTCGGGGGTGGGGGTGGCCAGGTTGATCTCCCACACCCGGTCCTGCAGGTGCGGGTGGACGATGTAGGGCTGTGCGCGCGTCCAGGCTTCGCCGTGGGGGTCGAGGAACCAGGTGCCGTGGCCGTTGTGGGCCAGGGCGATGGCCTGGACGAGGCCCTCCTCGGTCTTGCCGTGACCGGACTTGCCCAGCAAGAGGGCGAACAGCAGGTCCTTGATGCGGGCCGCGCCGATGCGTTCGCGGCCGTCGGGGTAGACGACGGCGCCGAGCGGGACGAGGTCGGGCTGTCCGGTGTAGACGGGCAGGGTGGCCGGGGCGGGCGGGACGATACCGCCGGAGCGCATGACGTTGCTGCCCGAGCAGCGGGCGGTGGGGGGCTTGAGGAATCCGGCGAGTTCGGGGGCGGTCAGCCACTGCCGACGGCGGGGCGCGAACTGGCCGGTGGCCATGCGGTGGTCGAAGCGGGCGATGGCACGGCGGGTCTTGGGGCGGTGGGGGCGGAAGTAGTTTTCCCCGCTGGTGGAGGCGAGGGCGGCGAGCAGCTGGTTCATGCGGGCGCGGGCGGCCTGGGGGTGGCGGGCGGTGGTGCGCAGCAGGAGTTGGACGGCGAAGACCGCGCCGCCGGGGGTGAACTTGCCGACGCTGTCGCGGACGTCGCTTTGTCGCGGCACCCGGTTCGTGGTGCGTGCGGAGCGGTTGCCGTTCCAGTCGGATGTCAGGGCGTCCATGAGGCTTGCCCCGAGGCCGGCGGCGCTGACCGTGGTGAGGCGCTCGCCGTAGGCGGAGGGTCCGCGGCGGCGGGCGGCGGCGAGCAGGGTGCGGCGGCGGCGGGCGAGGCGGCGTTCGCTGACCGGGATCAGGTCCAGGCACACCTCGGCCTGCTCGCCCTCCTCACTGCGGACGTCGGCGAAGGCGGCGGCCAGAGGCTGCAGCGGGTCGGGGTTCAAGCCCAGGGACGCGAGGGGCTTGGCGTCGGGGAGCGCCAGGATGAGCTCGGCGCGCTCGAAGTACTGCGGCGCGTCCGCGTCCGCGTCGGTGGCGGGCGAGGGCTGGTGGGGCTTGGTCAAGTCGATGAGGGTCATCGCCGTGCCTCCTTGGCCAGGGAGAAGTGCACGGGGTGGATGTCGGCGCTGGCGTGGGGGGTGCGGACCTCGACCTCCGAGTAGGCCGGCATGCGCATCACCGCGGCCGCGTCGGCCGGGCCTTCGAGGTAGCAGCGCATCTGGCCGTCGGTGACGGTGTAGCGCAGGCGGGCGGCGGAGCCGCGGGCCGGGGCGCCGGCCGCGTGATGGATCCGGGCGAACTGGTGGGCTGCCCGGCCGACCTCTTCCAGGCCGGGGTTGAACGTGGACGTCGGCACCAGCTCGACACAGGCCCGGTGGGCCAGGGCTGCGTCCGCATGCCGGCGGCGGCGCAGGCTGACGATCCCGGCGGCGACGGCTCCGGCGAGGATGAGGGCTGCGAGGTAGGGGGAGCTCGCGGCAATGACGTGTGCGGCGTCGCGGGCGGCTGCCACACCGGGCAGCTCGGCGCTCATGCCCGGCTCCGGGCGGGGTGGGTGTACTGCATGGGTCCTCCAGCGGTTGCGGTCCTTTCACCAGGACCAAGTGCGGCTGGAAGGCCGATTCGGACAGCACCCCCTCGACTTTTCTTTTTCTTTACCTTTGGAGTCGGCGGCCGTTGACAGTGATGTCCTTGGACATTGAAGCCAGTCGATTTGCCATCCAACCCAGTCGGCTCACGGGCCGTTCATTGGCAATGGCAGTAACGCCGGACCCGGCGATCGTCTGTGTCCGACCCCACATAGGCTCTGGGCATGCCGGACAACATAGAAGCGATCGTGGCAAACCTGACGGAGTTGGAAGACGCCGACCCCGTAGTGGAGCTGGCCGAACGTCGGCTTGGTGACGGCGACCCTGCCTTCGTCGCCGACCTGGGGACCGCTCTGCACGCCCGATATGGGACCACCGGCGAACGGATGTGGCAGTACCGGAGCGTCTTCGGGAGCCTCTTGCAGCTGCTCACCACTACTCCCGGCCGGGAGAACATCGCACAGGCGGTGCGGCTGATAATCGCCACCGGCACCCGAAAGCAGATCCGCGCGGCTGCGTCCCAGCTGGCCTCCGAGCAGCCTCCGCAACTACTGGCCGCGGTGTTCGCCGAATCTGCCCCGTCTGCCGAGCCGATGGTGGAGTTGCGTGCTTGCCTCGTACAGGAGTTGGTACTCCGAGGCGCCGAGGTGGCCGAACTGCCCGAGGTCGCACGCTGGGTGTCCTCGGTGGAGTGGGCCCGGCACTCTCTGGCCTGGCTGCCGCTGTCGCGGCTTGAGACCGAAGGCGAACCTGGGCTTCCGAGGTACCACGCTCGCGGCGCGTCCTGGCCGCTGCCGTCGGGACGGGCTGAGGCGCACGGCGAGCCGGCCGTGGAGCCGATCGCCCATGTGCACGCGGTGAAGCGGACCACGACAAAATCCGCGGTGGAGGCCATCTCAGCGGCGGTGACGAACTGGTCTCAAGAGTCCAACGGACGGATCGCGGCCGCAACGTTCGCCCTCGCGGAGCCCGTCACCATCGATGCCGTGCCAGGCATCCTGGCGGCCCTGGACGAGGAATGCTTGGACGGGCTGGCCCCCTCCGCGGTTGCCCCGTGCTCGGCTGCCCAGGCGTGGCGACTGCTCTTTTCCGCCGCCTCAACGGGAGGCGCATACAACAATGGCCTGCAGGGTGCCTACGGGCGTCTAGCCGCATGGCAGTCCATGACAGCCCTGACGGGAGCTGAGTCAGGAGCCTCGGCGACGGCGGCTGAGTCCCGGGTGCAGACGTGCGACTGGTACAGCTTCGGCGCCACCACCAACTGGTTCGAGGACGTGGCGTGGGATATCGGACTGGCCGTCCTGGAGCCCCAGCGCCGGGGCCTTGCGGTGCTGGCAGCAACGGACACGGACTGACCACGCCGACTGCAAGGCCACGCGTCGGCTGGGTTGGATGGCACATCGACTGGCTTCAATGGCAAAGGACAAGTGAGGTGTCCGCTGCGGGCGGCAGACCGGACTGTCCCGTCTCTGCCGATCTGGCCCCTGCCTCAAGTGATCTGGTCTGGTTCGCTCTTCATCTCAGGTAATCTGGTTCGCCGCGAGCGGTGGTGTCCCTCGGGGAGCCGCTGAGCGGCGGTGTCGGCTACAGCGCGTCTTAGTAGCTGTTGTTTTTCCGGGCTTGAGGGCTGCGTTTTCGCTGGTGGGGCATAGGGCTGGCGATCCCGTGGGAGTGGTGGGCTGTCGTGTCGTCGCTCCTGTGGAGGTTGCGGATGTCGTCGGTCGTGGGACTGCTGGAACAGCACGAACTCTCCGCTCGACGCCGGGTGGACGAGCTGCGGGAGGAAGCCGACCGCATCCAGGCCGAGCTGGCCCTGGCCGAGCAGGAATGGAAGGAATGGGCCATCGCCCGCTCGCGGGTCGGCGCGGTGCTGGTTCCGGAGAACGGCAACGCCGATGCGGAGGCCGCCCGGGAGCTGCGGGATGCGGCGAGGCCGAAGTCGCAGGTGCCGGTGTGGCGTGAGGGGCTGGCCTGGTCGGTGCTGTCGGTCGACTACCAGCGCATCCTGCAGGCGCTCGCGGACCGGCATCGCCTGCATCAAGGGCCGCTGACCTGCCAGGAGATGGCCTCGGTGTTCGGCATGGACGTGGTGCCGGCAAAGGTGGAGGCACTGCGGTCGAAGGCGAAACGCCTGGTTGCCCGCGGCTGGCTGGCCGAGTCCGCGCCCGGCCGGTTCACGCTTCCCCAACCCGTCGCCTCGCGGCCAGGCGACGGCTCATGAGGAGCGTTATCGACCAGTAGATCATCGCCTCGGCGCTGGTGGTGCGGCGCTCGTAGTCGCGTGCCAGGCGGCGGGTGCGCATCAGGTGGGCGAAGAACCGCTCGACGATCCACCGCTTGGGCAGAACCACGAACCCCTTCTGGTCGTCGCTGCGCTTGACGATCGAAACGACCAGCGCCAGTGCCGCGAAGCAGTACTCGATGAGGCTGCCGGTGTAGCCGGCGTCGGCCCAGACCAGGGCCAGCCGGTGATGTGCGTCGGCCACCTGCGCAAGCAGCACCCGGGCGGCGGCGCGGTCGCCGGTGTCCGCGGCGGTCACCATCACCCCCAGCAGCAGGCCGAGCGTGTCGACCACGACGTGCCGCTTGCGCCCATTGATCAGCTTGCCGCCGTCGAAGCCACGGCTATCGGATCCGACGACGGCATCCGCCTTGACGGACTGCGAGTCGATCACCCCGGCCGTCGGCTCCGCGTCCCGCCCCAGCTCCTCGCGGACCTTCGCTCGGAGCCGGTCGTGGAACTCCTTGACCAGCCAGTGGTCGCGCCACCGGCGGAAGAATGCATACACCCGGTCCCACGGCGGGAAGTCCACCGGCATCGCCCGCCACTTGATGCCGTTGTCCACCAGGTAGCGGATCGCGTCCAGCATCGCCCGGTGGCAGTACGTCTCCGGCTGCCCGCCCCGGCCACGCAGCCAGGCCGGCACCGGCAACAGCGGCCGGACCACGGCCCACTCAGCGATTCGGGTGCCGCGCCCGGCCAGGTGGCCCTGATGGCCGCGCCGCGAACAAATCGATCAGCCGAACAGGGCATTCGTGGTCGCGTAGATAAATACCGGCCGTGAATACCGCAGCGGTGAGGGCGGCTAGCACCGGCACCTGCTCCGCGAAAACAATTCCTTCGGTCTGCTCGATCTCGATTTTCACCTGTCTTCGCGTCGTGGTTTAGGAAAGAAACGATGTCATTCATACGGGCTCCCTGTTTCTCATTCTTCGATTGCAACTGGAAGGCGTCTGCTCTCGCCACCAAGCGGACCGCATTCACACTGGCCCACAGGGGACCTGCCGCCCGATTCGCTATTGGTAGAACACATTCCGCATCTGCGCGAAGACTGCCTCTTGGAGAATGAATGCAGCATTTTGCGGAATGTGCATATGACGCGGATCACTCTGGATGGCGAGGTGCTGAATTGAACATTCCGCTTACGGTGGCCGAAAACCCGCTACTGTGGCTGGCTCCGTACAGCCAAAGATGGAATGAGTAAGTCGGCAGATTGGGTATCATGTCCTTCCCGCAGAAGGGACTGTCTGCCTGCCACTACCCAGAGGGAGTACCCGTGATCCGTGTTCTGCTCGCCGATGGCGACCACCGCATACGGGACGCGCTCACCGCGCTACTGGCCCTTGAGGAGGATTTGGAAGTGGTTGCCACAGCCACTTCCGGTTCAGAGGCAAAGTCCCTGGCCTGCCGAGACCATCCGGACGTTGCTGTCCTCGATCTACGGTTGCCGGAGCGTGACGGCATCAACGCTGCGGCCTCCATTCACGAAGCGCTCCCAGCATGCAAAACCGTGGTTGTTGCCACTCACGATCTGCCCGGCCACCTCAAACGTGCTCTGGAAGTTGGCGTCAATGCGTTCGTGCCCAAGTCGGCTTCGGCCCACGAGCTTGCCCAGATCATCCGCAGGGTACACAGAGGGGACCGCTATATCGATCCTTCTCTCGTCGCTGACGCTGTGAGTTCCGAAGGCTCAGTTCCAGGAACGGACTGAAGCAGAACAGGCCAGTTGCGCCCCGCCCCACTAATTGCCGGCGGCGCCGTCCTGGACGGCCGCTTCCGAACCGGCGGCCGCAGGACTCGAAATGAACGGGGAGACGAACACATACTCCGGCTCCTCTGAGTCATCGTGGCCGCTGTATTGCGCGAGCAGGAACTGAAATCCGGACAGCTCGGACCAGATGGGATCCCTCTCTTCAATACTGCGGGAAACGAAAGCCGCCAAAATCCGATGCGCCGGGAGAGACGTAGGGTTTTCTGCGTCGGCAACCTCGCAGCAAATGTCGAATACGGCCTTCTCCTTGCGTCGCCCCGGAAACCACATGCTCTGAGCCCTGGCACGAGGGGCGATCGACGAAGCAGCCTTCATACCGGACTCCGCGAAGGCGGTGCAGTCGTTGCGATTGCCCGGCAGCGGCCGACCGACGGCCAGTACGAGCGGCGTCTCCGTTTTGACCAGCACCTGGAGGTTCGCCGAGTATCGGTAGTTCTTCGACGAGGCCGACACTGTCCGGTCCCGAGTGGGTACCAACATACCGTCCATGATGAGGCCTTGACGTCTCCCTGGCTTGTGCCTGGCCGGCGCCAGCCAGCAAGGGCCCATGTCGAATAATGATCCGGCCGACCGCGCCAGGGGAGATTCTGAACAGCGGGGCGAGCTGGCGCATGGCGAGGTTGGTGCGGCAGTACATCGCCACCAGCAGGACCCGGTCCTCCAGCGTCAAAACCCATGGGCGGCCTGGCCGATCCGGGTAAAGCCCGGCCGCCCTCGCGCTGGACTGCATGGACCAAGCATGGGAACTGGCGAGGGCGCAGCCCGGTGAACGCCTCGATGAACTCACGGTGTTGAGTGAGATGATCTCCACGATCAGCCCAACGCCACACCCGTCCACGAGTTGCTTCAGTGGCTCAGAGGCTGATCTCGACAGGGGAGACCCGCACGTCAAGGCACGGGTGAATAAGGGATCGCGGCGCATAAAGGCTGACAGCACCACCTACCCATGGAGGCTTCGCGGAAGGCCGACCTACGATCAGGCTCTGGTCTCCCCTTACCTATGCTGTCGAGCCCGCGGAGACTCCCGTGACCCACAATGGTGATCACTCCGCTCGCATCAAGGATGGGCACCTGAGAGCGCCGGTACTCACTCCACCTAGACCAGTCACCGGGCTTCGTCTCCTCCCGCTGACTTGCTCCCACCTCGTTCGTGATCGTCATCTGCCCAGCGCACAAAGCGTCCGCGGCAGCTCTGACGCCACTGCTAGTGACCGGCATCATCGTCGGCGGCCGGGAGCGTCGTGACTGGGGGGCGAGATAGGAGCAGGAAGCACGCGACGGAATAAACGAAGCTCGCACTCTCCATGGCCGCAATCAGGCTGTCACAACACACCGATTACGGTGCATTTGCTGACAGAGTTGGAGAGCTGCCACTTGGCAGACATCTGCGCAATCGCCTACAGAGGACGGGCTCCGTGCCGACGTGCCCGAGAATCCTACTCGCAGGTACCGGGCTGGCCATGCGGTAATGACAATCGCAGGCTTTCCTATGTAATGAGCTGTGCTTCTCTCGGTGACGCGGAGGCCCCACCGAGAGCTGGCGAACCAGGGGGTCAACTCCACATCCGGCAGAACCCGCCAGGGTCGCTTCGAACGGCGTCCCCGTAGGGCTGATCGGCCTGAGGTGCCGCAAGCGCAACCACTCCCACCAGCGCCATCAGCTACGGAAACGCCCAGTCATGGTTACTTCTTGACGTACAGAGCCTGCGCAAGAACCCAGACGTCGGCGACCTTCACCATCTCCTCGTGACAGATGTACTGACGCCATTTTCCTTGGGCCTTTCCTTTGTCTCCTCCCTTTCGGCAGCTAGCCTCGTCCCACCCTACGAGCTTATTTTCAAGAAAGTATCCGGCCGGAGGCACCCACCCACGAGCTTCAAATGAAGCAGAGGCGTCGGTTGACCTCTCGATACCCGTTCCTGACTGTGTCACAGGTGCTGCAGTGGCCGTATGCGCCAAGCTGATGAGAGCTGCAGCTGTGAAGCTTGCCACGAAAAAGGACTTGCGCATTTTTGCTCCTTGTTGTTCGTGAATCGTCCAGTGCGGTGCGCTGGTGGAGACTGTTCGGATGTAGCATTCGAAACCCAGTCGTCTGCGTCGCAAGCCTGGGACGGGCAGAGGAGGGGGGCGCGCCCTGCCTTCAGCGATCCCCTGGAAGCTCAACGAGGCCAGGTGCTACGAAAGATGTGACGGACTGTTCGGCAATTGCAGCCGCCTGCTGCACCTTTCCTCCCCCTCATTTCCTTCCTCGCAAAGCAGGCGCGAGCGCAGTCACGCTCTGCTGAGGGACAGTGCAACCGCTTCGAGTAAGGAAACATCATCACGGATCGGGCCAGACTCGCAAGAGATCATTTCGGCCATCCCCCTTTGCGAGCAAGCGATATCCGGATTCATTTCTTCCGGCTGTTGATGAAGGGGGCCGAGGCTGAGGCGCACCGGCCAGCGTGACGGGTTTCACTCAGGCACTGGACTGGTCGCCTGCGCCGGGCAGGATCAGATCCCTATCTCTCGCGCATTTCGGAGCCGAAGCTGTGGCCTCCAGGCGTTTTCGTGACCGATCACAGCTGAAGGCCTGGACCGTGATGGTTGTCGCCGCAGGCCGGCGTCCGCAGGACATAGATCCGCTCCTCGATGGGTTCACAGAAGTAATCGTGTGGCCCATCGCCGAGCGACCGTGTCGCATAGTTCTGGCGCATTCGGCGGGGCATGGATTGGACCCAGAGGGGGCCGGCGAGCCCTTCCTCAAGATTGAAGAGCACTCAAGTCAGATCAGGCGGACGTCAATGTTTGGCCGCAGCGATAGCCAGGAGCACGCGCTTGCCCCGTTCTTCGGTGATGGCGTACTGCCCGCGGTGGGGGCTATGCAGCCACCCGGCGTCTGTAAGCAAGCGCAGATGGTGGTAGAGCTGACCGCTCGTTCCGGTGCCGTCGAGAGCGCTTAGCTCCCGGACCGTGCACGGTCCCTGAATGACGGCCTGAACAAGGCGCAGGCGCACAGGGTGCCCTAGTGCCTTTATGAGGGCCACAGCGCCGGACTGCTCGCTTCATGGCGCTCAAGGTAACTCTTCTTACCCCACGCATGACCTGACGGTATGCCGGTCATCTGGAGAGTCCGCTGATGCAGCCCCATTCCTTCGCGGTCGGCGGCAGCGCCATTGACCGGTTTCATGCAGATGCGGACCGCCAGAACGCCGATCAGCGTGCCGGACCAGGACCGTCGTTATCCGCCCTGCGTGACGCCATGCTTGATGTGGCCGGCGTCGAAACGCATGGCGGGCTGTGTTCACGTCCCGGTTTGACCGGCTGCCGGGCAGGGGCAGTCTCCCCCGACGACAGCGCCGGTCCTCAAGACCACGATCAGGTCCTGAGGACCGACGTTTCGCGGTGGCTAGCTGCCAACACGCTCCTCGGACAGGATCTGCTGCCGCAGCTCCACCAGCGCCCGCAGAGCATGGCTGTACATCTGGATGCTCTTCTCGCTGTGCGTGTTCACGGCGGTCTTGACCTCGTTGAAGGTCTTGGCGATGACCTCGTCCAGGTCGTTCTTGTCGATGCCGTTCATGCTGCTTTTCCTTTCGGTAGGCGTGGTCAGTCTCGGTTGACGGGCCACGAGGTGATGTACTGCCAGGGACCGCAGTCCTTGGCGTTTTCGGCGCCCTTGCACACCGTGAGCTGGCCGGTGGTGGTGAGCTGGTAGGCCTGCCGCGCCTTGACACCGACGGTGCCAGGGCCGCAGACCTCGGCCTGTTTCCGGAGCGGGCCAGGGGCCAAGTCGTTGATGAACCGGGTCCACACCGAATAGCAGCCTGCACCGGTGTTGGACAGCTTTCCGCTGATCACCAGGGAGCGGGGCTGCTCGATCCACCGCTCTCCGGTAGCGGTGGCTGTCTCGTGTCCGGCCGACCACGCGACGGTCCGCGCCGGCTTGCTGTCGTCCGCGGCGGTGGCCGGGGTGGCGACGGTGAGTAGGGCGCCGACGGCGGCTGATGCGGCGACCGGGATGCGAGCATGCATCAGATCAACTCCGTCTTCTGGGGGGATAGGTCGGGCGAGGTCCGTATGCCGTGGCGGCGGAGTGCGGACAGGGCCGCGAGATGGCCGCACATGCCGTGCACGGAAGGCCCGGGAGGGGTGGAGGCCGAGCACAGGTACACCCCGCGCAGCGGCGTCGTGTACGGGTCCCAGCGCGCCGTCGGGCGCGCCAGTGACTGGCGCAGGGTCATGGCTCCCGCGGCGATGTCCCCACCCACGTAGTTGGGGTTGTACGCCGCGTACTGGGCGGCCGAGAGGCCACGGGAGGCGATGACCGTGTCGGTGAAGCCCGGTGCGTACTCCTCGATGCGCCGACGGATCAGGTCGACCAGGTCGCGGGTGTCGCCGTTGGGGACGTGGGCGTAGGCCCATACGGGCCGTCTGTCCCCCGCGACCCGGGACGGATCGGTGGCGGCGGGGTCGACGACCAGGACGAACGGGTCGGGGACCGGGTTGCCCGTGGCGGTGGCGGTTTCCTGGCGGAAGATGTCGGCCCGGGTGCCGCCGAGGTGGACCGTGCCGGCCTGCCGCACGAGCGGGTTGGCCCACGGGATGGGGCCGGAGACGAGGAAGTCGGCCTTCGCCGCGCCGGGGCCGTAGCGGAAGCGGCGCAGGGCGCGACGGTAGCCGGAGGGCAGCCGCTCACCGGCGATGGCCAGGAGTTCCTTGGGGCTGACGTCCAGCAGGACGAGCGGGAAGTCGCCGAGTTCGGACAGGTCCCTGACGCGGTGTCCGGTGTGGAAGACGCCGCCGTGTGCGGTGATGTCGGCCGCCATGGCATCGGCGATGCGGGCGCTGCCACCCTCGGGAAGGGGCCAACCGCTGCTGTGGGCGGTGTGCGCCAGGAGCATCGCGACCGCCGCCGACGCGACCGACGGGAGCTTGCCGACGGCGTGCGCGGCCACGCCCGCCAGCAGCGCCCGCGCCGGCTCCGTGGTGAACGGTGTACGGGTGGTGGCGTGGGCCAGAACGCGGGGGGCGAGCAGCAGAGGTGTCAGAAGATCCGGCGGCAGGGTGCGCTGGCTGGACAGGACCAGGTCGACGACGGCCCGGGACCGGGTGGCCAGGGGGCCCATGAGCCGTGCCCAGCGCGGGCCGTCCGCGCCCAGGTGGTCGGCGGTGCGGGTGATGCTGCGCCACGTGGCCGTCGCCCGCCCGCCGGGCAGGGGGTGTGCGTACGGCATGTCGGGCTGCAGCAGCCGCACTCCGCGCGCCGGCAGGTCGAACCGGCGGAAGAATGCGGAGGCGGCGGCCATCGGGTGGACGGCCGAGCAGATGTCGTGCACCACGTCCTGGTCGAAGAGCGGTTCGGTGCGCAGGCCGCCGCCGATGGTGTCGGCCGCCTCGAACAGGGACACGCTCAGTCCGGCTCGGGCGAGGGTTACGGCGGCGGCGAGCCCGTTGGGCCCGGTGCCTACGATCGCGGCGTCCGTCATGAGGCGGCTCCGGCGGGGGCGAGCTGTCGGCCGGCGAGCCGCCGGTAGGTGGTGTCGCCGTCCATCAGCTCGGCGTGCGTACCGCTGGCGCGCAGTCGCCCGTCCTCGATGACGAGGATGCGGTCGGCGCCGATGGTGGTGGAGAGGCGGTGCGCGATGGTGAGGACCTGACAGCGGGCGCCGATGGTGGTGATGGCGTCGCGCAGGGCCGTCTCGGAGTCGGAGTCGAGGTTCGAGGTGGCTTCGTCGAGGAGCAGCACATCGGGCCGGGTCAGCAGGGCGCGGGCGATGGCGAGGCGCTGCCGCTGCCCGCCGGACAGGCCGGTGCCGCCTTCGCCGAGCTCGGTGTCCAGGCCGTCCGGCAGGGCGTCGACGACCTCGGTCAGGTGGGCCGCCTCCACCGCCTCGGCGATGTCCTCGAGGGTGGCGTCCGGGCGGGCGTACGTGAGGTTCTCCCGCACTGTGCCGCGCATCAGCGGGGAGTCCTGCTCGACGAGACCGATCCGGGCGCGCAGTTCGCCGAGCGGCATGCTCGCGGTGTCGGTTCCGGCCAGGCGGATCGTGCCCCGGTCGGGGGTGAAGAAGCGCTCGACGAGCTGGAACAGGGTGGTCTTGCCGGCGCCGGACGGGCCGACGATCGCGGTCACTCCGGTGGCGGGCAGGGAGAACGACACGTCGTTCACGGCGGGGGCCGCGGTGTCGCTGTAGCTGAAGGTGACGGTCTCGAACTCGACCGCCGGTGCCCCTGCGACGGTGCCGGAGCCGGTCGCGTCGCCGGTCTCCTCCTGGTCGATGGCGGCCAGGTCCTGGACCCGGTCGATGGCGGCCCGGCCCTGTTGGAACTCCCCGAGCGACATGAACAGCATCACCAGGGGAGACACCAGATAGAACAGGTACATGATGAACGCCGTCAGGTCCGCCACCGGGAGGGCCCCGGTGGCGGTGCGCGCCATGCCCCAGGCGATCACCACAGCCAGGGATACTTGCGTACCGACGTTCATGGCGGGCATCAGCATCGCTGACAGTCGGGTGACGCGGATACCGCTGCCGCGTGCGGCGTCGGCGAGAGTGTGGAGGCGCTCCTCCTCGCGCTGCTCGGCCCGGGACGCCTTCACGGTGGTCAACGCTCCCAGCACCCGCAGGAGTCCGGAGCCGTAGGCGCTGGTGTCCTCCCGGTTCGCCACTGCCGCCTTGCGGACCGCGCGGGCCAGCCCGAGGGCGATCGTCGAGGCGGCACCGAGGCAGCCGGCCGTGACCAGCAGCATTTGCCAGTCGATCCATGCCATGACGGCTATACAGCCGATGGTGGTGAACCCGGAGGTGATTATCTGGGCGACGGAGGAAGACAGGGCGATGCGGGCGAGGGAGGTGTCGGCGACGGTACGGGTGAACACATCACCGTGCTCGAGCTTGTTGAACGCCCGGATCTGCGAGTGCAGGAGACGGCCGGTGAGGGTGGTGCGCATGTCGAGGACGATGTTCTCCCCGGCGCGGCCGATCAGATAGAAGTGGGTCGCGGCCAGCAGTGCGTCGGCAGCGAACAGGGCGGCGATGGACACGATCGGCCACAGCACCGGCCGGTCTGTCGCGACGGCTTCGATCAGGCCTCCGATGAGGAGGGGCTGCACGAGGGTGGCGGCGGTGCCGGCCAGGCCGAGGAGGGTGCCGGCGCCGAGCAGCAGCCGGTGGCGGCGGATGATCACGGAAATGTTCACTGGCTGCCCTTATCGAGGACGACCGCGATGACCGCGGCGATGGTCGCGGCGAAAACGAAGCTCTTGATCCACGCGTCCCGGGTGACCACGCCGTTCTCGCGGAACATCACCAGGGTGCTCGGTACGGCGAAGGCGAACGCGATGGCGAACCACGTCAGACGGCTTGCTGTCAGCACTGCCGGACCCCCTCCCTTCCCTGCCTACTTAGTGGCGCGCGCGGTGTACCAGTCGTAGGGCTGCATGCCCTCGGCCGCGTACACGTGCTCGACGGTGAATCCGGCCAGGTTCAGGCAGACTTCGACCTCGTTGCGTTCGAGGAGGAGGACGTGTTCGCTGAACTCCACGGGCGGTTTGCCGTCTTCGTCGATGCGGGTGCCCATGGTGAGGACGTCTGCGTCGTCGAGGGTGACGGTGAAGGTGGTGGTGCCGCCGTGGTGCGGGGTGGGCATCGTCACCGTGTGCTGCTTCACGAGCGGCCGGTAGGCGTTGGTGGCGTAGTACTCCAGCGACAGGGTCGCGCCCGGCGCCAGCACCTCGCGTACGTGGGAGAGGGCGGCCGTCAGCTGTTCGCGGTTGTCCACGCACGCCAGCGAGCCCATGGTGGAGTACGCCGCGTCGAACGGGCCGGTGACCGGCAGCGGCTCTCGGAAGTCGGCCCGCACCAGCGATACGTTCCTGGGGACGGTCTTGGCGCGGAACTCGTCCAGCATCGGCCGGGAGTTGTCCAGGCCGACCACCTGGGCGGCAATGGCGGAGACAGGGATGGCGACGCGGCCGGTCCCGACGCCGATCTCCAGGACGTGGGCACCGGTAACGTGCGGGCGGAGCCGGTCGACAGCGGCCTCGGCGGGCATGGCGGGAGCGATCAGCGAGTCGTACACGGACGCGACCGCGGTCCCGTACTGCACGTCCTGCGTGTCCTGAGTCACGGGTTCACCTGTTCGTAGTCGAAGACCATGTCGTACTTGGGGTCTTCGCTGTGGTCGTAGCCGGAGTAGCGCACCAGCAGCACCTGGAACAGCGGAAGGCCCGGCTCCGGAGTGAGGCGCCGACGGACGAACTCGTTGACGAGCCGGTACGCGGACTCCTTGGCCTCCTTGTGCAGCGGGGTCATCGCACCCGGGTTGTTCAGCAGGGTGGAGGCCACGTCGAAGATGGCCTTCTCGGCGCGGCGGCCGGGGAACCAGAAGGCGTGGATCAGCTTGCGGGGTGCGATGGAGTACACCTCCCGCCACTCGGTGTGCTCCGTCTTGTCCTCGTTGGCGAGCCGGTAGAGGAAGTGCTGGTCCTCCACGGCCGGGTTGGGCGCGAAGAACCGCCAGTTGGGGATGAGGATCCCCGTGCCCGTCTTGTCACCGCTGCGGACCTTGTCGTAGCTGCGGTCGGGGTGCTGGCCCAGCACCGACGCCACGAACCAGCCGGCGAGGATCGCCGGTACCGCCCGTTCCATCACCGTGGACGTTCTGCTCACGCCGCCTCCCCCTGCTCCTGCCGGTCTTCTCCGGCGTACTGCGCCGCGGCCGCCGCCACCGCGTCCTCGATCGCCCTGGTGGTGAGCGGGGCGTGCTCGACCCCGCCCGTGATGGACAGATGGCTGGAGCCGGGAATGGTCACGATCCGGCCCCCGCTGCCCGACGCGATGTACTCGTCGTACAGGTCCTGGTGTTCGGGGGTGTCCCGCATGGTCGAATCGGCCGCCACCACCGAGACGGGGATCCGCAGCCGGTCGAGGAGCCGGCCGCCGTCGAGCATGAAGGCGTACGAGTAATCCCACTCGCGCTGCCCGGCGCGCCATGTGGAGGAGGCGGAGCCTTCCAGACGCAGCGCCCGCAGGTGCGGGCTTCCCTCTGCGAAGGAGAACAGGCCCTTCTTGTCGATGAGCAGACCGGCGCCGAACACCGACGACCACGGGCCGAGCTTCATCGTCAGGTTCACGCCGCGGGAGCCTTCGCGCTGCCTGCGGGAGTGCAGCAGCTCATTCGGGTGCGTGGGGTCGACCAGTACCAGTCCGTGGACCCGGTCGGGGGTGGCGGCGGCCGCGCGGTGGGCGAGGTAGCCGCCGAGGGAGTGCCCGGCCAGCACGCACGGCCCGTCGCTGGAGACGGCGTCGGCGATGACTTCGGTCAGGTCGTTCACGGACTCGCTGAGCGCGAAGTCCTCCGGGCAGCGCCGCAGCGACGACCGGTATCCGGCCCGGTCGTACAGCACCACCGAGATCGCCGGGTCGAGGTGGTCGGCGACGAGCAGCCAGGCCGCGGACGAGTTCATCAAGCCGGCGTCGCACACCAGCGTCGGACCGCCCGCCTCACCACGCCGTACGTGGTACGTGATGAGGTTGCCGCTGTCGCAGCGCAGGCGGCGCCGTTCGAAGCCCGCGTGGCCGGACTGGGAGGCGAGGGTGGCGTAGCCCTGGTGGGCGAGCCCGGCGGCCAGGCACGCGGCCAGACCGGCCGTGGTCAGCTTCCCGAACGTAAGCCGGCTCATGCCGCCTCCCCCGTGCCCTTGGCGAGTGCTCTGACGGACGGATAGGTGGACGCGAACGCCCAGGCGAAGCGGGACAGGCCCATGAAGCGGGCGTTGGCTACGTGGAAGGCACCCATGACCAGCAGTCCGGCGTCGATGTACTTGCCCTTCTTGAGGAGCAGCAGCGGAAATCCGCATTCCAGGGCGAGCACGGTGTGGCAGACCGCGCGGGATACGGCCGGGTACTTCTCCAGCTGGTTGTAGAACCACTCGTCGCCGTACGTCTGGGTACGCATGATCTTCGCGAGGGCGTCGCCTGACCGCCAGGCGTCGCCGGGGAGTTTGGCCCACCCCGACGCCCCGTAGGAGAGGACGGTCTGGGCGCCGATGAACTGCACGGCGGCGGTTCGGGTGGCGTCGGTGCCGCCGGCCCGGCCGAGGGCGGCGGCGGTCTGTACCAGGAACGACACCTGGTCGGAGCCATCAGTGCCGAACAAATGCCTTGGGTAGATGAGGAGCTGACTGCCCGCCAGGTAGGCGTTGGCGGCCATCCGCACCTTGTTGTTCTTCACCGGTGAGATGAGCACCGCCGCCGCCAGGGCACGGGAGCCGTGGAGCGCCTGGGTGACCGGTTCGCGGGCGATGAAGTCCTTGACGGCCTGCATCGCCTTCGTCTTGGCGGGGACCTGGGCCCTGGTGTGGGCCCAGTCGTTCAGGCCGCCTGGTTCCCGGTCGGTCCTGCGCACGATGTACTCGAGGCTGGACAGCAGGTGCGTGGCGGCGGACAGCCGCTCGGCGGTGGTGAGCGGCTTCGCGCACGCCGACTCAGCGGCTCTGCGGAGACGTGACAGCATGATCTGTTCCTGGTCGCATGTCAGTTGAGGTGGCGTGGGCCGTGAGGTGGCGTGGGGCGGTGAAAGGGAGAGGCGGGAAACCCCGAACCGCCGGAGGCTTCCCGCCAACGCCCGGTTACTTCTGGGCGGACTTGACCGCGGCGCCGACGCCGGCGGCGGCGGTCAGGACGGCGGACACCTTGCCGCCGGCCACAACGCCTGCCACGAACGCAGCGGGGGTCGCCATCACGGGAGCGACCGAGCCGTCGGCCGCCTGGCCGGCGCCTGCGTTGACCTTCTCAACGAGCACGGACATGGTGCATCCTCCAATAATCTGATAGATGGGACAGTGCTCCGGTTCTGGCAGACACTTGCGCTGTCTGCCAGAACCGAAGTCCCAAGAACCGGGGCTCACAGGGCTCAGCCCGTGGCCACCTTGTACGCCGCGTAGGCAGCGCCGGTCACCGCACCGGCACCGACCACTGCACCAGCGGCCTTGGCGATCACGGGGGTCGCGATGAGGGCCGGGGTGGCCATGACGGGAGCCGTGCCGCGAGCGGGCGCGCCCGCCTCGAGCGCCCCCTTGAGGGACGCGTTGGCGTTCACCTTCTGCGTCAGCATGTGTTTTTCCTCCTCTCCATGAGTTGTCGGGGCAGGGAACATCCCGCCACCGCGCGGAATACCCGGCGGCGGGAAGTCTGGTGGAAAGAGAAATGTCACGGCGATCGCTGAAATCGCGATATCGACGATCGAAATAACGGAAACTGGGTCGCTGAAATACGGGGCAGTCGTCACAGTGAGAGATGATTCCCGTACGCGGGCCCGGCCGGACTTCCGGTAAATGCCCAGGCTTACTTGGGCTTTACCATCGGCCATGCGGGCGGCGGAGCGTCAGCGGGCTTCCGCGGGCGTGACAGCAGCGGCCGTGATGGGCGCCGCGAGGTACTACTTGACCTTGGTGGTCACGTACCCGACGGCGGCGGCACCGACGATCGCGGCCGCCTTGCCGGTGGCCTGCGTGAAGATGGCCGGAGTGGCCATGATGGGCGCGACGCGCGCCTCGGGGCCGCACTCGGCAACGAAACCCTCGAGCGAGGCGCCCTGATTCGCCTTGTCCAGGACCATGAACTTCCCCCTTGATTGAGAACACGTGGACTGCGTGGACGGCCCGGCACGGCCACACCTGGAGGGCGGGCGACGAAGCATCGGGGTGTCCGCGGCACCGGGCGGAGGACGGTCAGTTCCTGCCGCCGGTGAACGTGCCGTCAGTATATGTACGACCAGCTCGACTTGATCAAGTATTTACCCATGTGATAGGCGTCACACTGTAATTATTTTGGCGGGATTTGAGGTTCCGGATGTCTCGCGTCACTTTCACGGAATCTGCAATTTCGCGCCTCGCTTCCCCTTGGATGCGTGTGAAAGGATCCGCTCATCCCCTGCCCATTCCTTTGAGGAAGGACGCATGACCCAAGAGGAATCCAGTCATATCCACGCCGATGACGTCTGGCGCCGATACGGGCGCGGAAAGAACGCGTTCGACGCCGTACGCGGAGTCAGCTTCACCGTCCGGCCCGGGCAGCTGTTCGCCCTCCTTGGCACCAACGGCGCCGGCAAGACCTCCACAGTCGAGCTCCTCGAGGGCCTCGCCGTCCCGCACCGCGGCCGCATCCGTCTGTTCGGCGGCCTCGACCCGGTCGCCGACCGGGACCGAATCCGGCCCCGTACGGGGGCGATGCTGCAGGAGGGCGGCTTCATATCCCATCTGACGGTGGCGGAAAGCGTGGAGATGTGGGTCCGGCTCACCTCCCGGTCGCGCCCGGTCGCCGAGGCCATAGAACTCGTCGGGCTGTCCCACCGCGCCGACGTGATGGTGCAGAACCTTTCCGGAGGCGAGAGGCGCCGACTCGATCTGGCCGTCGCCACGCTGTCGCATCCCGACGTGCTGTTCCTCGACGAACCGACCGCCGGCATGGACGCCGAGGGCCGCCACGCCACTTGGCGACTCATCCGGAGCATGCAGGAGCGGGGCACGACGATCCTGTTGACCACGCATTACCTGGAAGAAGCCGAGGCCCTCGCCGACCAGTTGGCGATCATGCACCGGGGGCGGATCGCCGCCTCCGGCACCGTCTCGGAGATCGTCGCCGACCACTCGTCGACGCTGTCGTTCGGTCTGCCGGACAAGTGGACCGTTCACGACCTGCCCGTCAGCGGCACGGCGGAGGAGCGGGGCAGACGGGTGACCATCAGGACCGGGCAGTTGCAGCAGGACGCCACGCGGCTGCTCGCCTGGGCCGAGGGTCATGACGTGACACTGGACCGGTTCACCGCGCGGCCGGCCTCCCTCGAAGAGGCCTTCATCAGCATCGCGAGCCAGGAAGGGGAGGCGGAGTGAACGGTCTGGCCATGCGGCACATGAAGGCCCTGTTCCGTATCGAGTGGAAGCTGTTCAACCGGATCAAGGCGAACTACATCTTCGTGCTGTTCGTGCCGTTGATGCTCCTCGTGTCGATGCGGTTCGTGCAGGACCAGATGGAGCTCGACAAGCACGGCCTGAACCCGGGCCCGCTGATGGTGTCGACCGCCGCGGGGATTCTGATGATCTTCTCGCTGTACTCGTCCGTCACCGGACTGTACGTGGCGCGCAGGGAGGAGCTGGTGCTCAAGCGGCTGCGTACGGGAGAGGTATCCGACCCGGTGATCCTCGCCGGCGGCGCGTCCATGTACATCACGATCGCCGTGGTGCAGATCGTGGCGATCGCGGCCGTGCTGTCCGTGATGTTCGGTGTGGCGCCCCGGCAACCGCTCGCAGCGGCCGTCGGGTTGTTCACCGGTGTCGTGCTGATGACGGCGATGGCGGCCGCGACGGCGGCAATGTGCCGGACTGTCGAGTCCGTGCTGGTCGCCACGCTCCCGGCCATCTTCATCCTGCCGATGATCTCCGGGATCTACATCCCCCGCGAGGTGCTGCCCGAGGCACTCGGCGACGCGCTGCTGCTCGCGCCGCTGTCACCGACGGTCGACCTGATCCGCTCTGGGTGGACCGGTGAGCTGACAGCGGGCGGTGCGCTGATCCGAAGCGCGCTGGCGATCGCGTGGACGGCTCTGTTCGCCTGGATCGCGGCCCGCAGATTCCGCTGGGAACCCCGCACCTGACACTCGGTTGGAACGAAGCGGCGGTGTAACCGGACCGGGCTGCCTTGCAGGGCCGCGCCTGCAGTTGACTTCCAGCGTCAGGAGCGTCAGCGGTTCTGAAAGTCGCGGAACCGCTGACGCGAGAGCTCAATCGACGTCCTCCGGACGGGCACCACACCGGATTTTCCCGGCCACGGGGCGGGACCGACAGGGCCCGGGATGACTACCAAGAGGCCCTGTTCTCATGCCCGCGGCCAGCTGCGATCACCCGATCGAGACTCCCGTTCGACGCACACCCCTCAAGATCGGAACGACAACAGCTACTTACTGTTCGGCGGGGAACAGGATGGGGCTGAGGAGGTAGCGGGTGCGTTCCTGCGAGGGTTCGTTGGCGAGGAGGGGCGCGATGGCGGCTTGCATCGCGCCGATCAATGCTACGAGTTCGTCCCTGCTGACCCAGATCGCGTGCTGCCGATAGCCGACGAGGTCGTCCGCGGGATCGCTGTCTTCGCGCTCCAGGTAAGCGCCGAACTCCGCGACCAGGGCGGCCATGGCGGCAGCGAATGCCCGCTTGTGGTGCTGCGGGGTGAGCGCACGCGCGGTTTCCGCGTCGATGCCCGCCTGTTCCTGCCGCAGCCGGTAGCAGCGTTCGACGGCGCCCCGCACCCGCCGTTCGTCGGCGACGTCGAGGATGCCGCCCGCGGCGAGAAGGTCGACGTGCCGGTAGACGGTCGCCTTGGACACGTCCGGGATCAGGGCGCACAGCTGCCCGGTGGTCAGGACCCGCCCGCCGCGCAGTGCGTGGACCACGCGGAGGCGGACAGGATGCGCCAGGAGTTCCAAGGTGTCCATGACCCAACTTTCTCATGCATGCTACCTTTCTCAAAATCTAAGAAAGGTGATGCGATGCAGACTGCGAAGGAGACCGCCGTGTTGGTGGTCGAGTGGGCACGCGATGGCCGTTTCAGGGAGATCGCTGCGCTGTTCACCCCGCCGTTGCGCGCTGCACTGACCGCCGAGATACTCCAGACGGCCTGGCTCGCCGAGACCGCGGGAACCGGTCCGATCACGGACTTCGGCGAACCATCCAGCGAGCCCCTGCGGCCAGACCTGACCCGTGTCAGCGTTCCCGTGGTCTGCGAACGGGGACAGTTCACCGCCGTCATGTCGGTCGACTCCGCCGGCCTGCTGAACGGGCTACGGCTCGCGCCCCCTGCCTGCGAGCCATGGACGGCGCCCTCCTACGCGGATCCGGACTCCTTCGAGGAACACGACGTCACGGTCGGAGCCGGTGCTCTCGCCGTGGCCGGCACCGTCACCGTTCCGCGTGGCGACGGCCCGTGGCCCGGGGGCGTGCTACTGAGCGGCGGAGGTCCCTTCGACCGGGACGCGACCAGCGGACCCAACAAGCCCCTCAAGGACCTCGCCTGGGGTCTGGCCAGCCGCGGCGTGGCGGTGCTGCGCCACGACAAGGTGACCTTCACGCACCCGGCGGAGGTGGCCGCCGCGGACGACTTCACGATGACACGTGAGTACGTCCCCTACGCCGTCGCCGCTGTCCGTCTGCTCCAGGAGGAGCCGTGCGTCGATCCCAGCCGGGTGTTCGTCGCCGGGCACAGCATGGGCGGCAAGGTCGCCCCACGGGTCGCCGAGACCGAGCCGTCCGTGGCGGGCGTCGTGATCCTGGCGGGTGACGCCGAGCCCATGCACCGGGCAGCCGTCCGGGTCGTAGGCCACCTCGCCGCCCTCGACCCTGGCCCGCACTCCGAGGCGGCCCTCGCGGAGATCACCCGTCAGGCCGCTACCGTCGAGACCGCCCTGTCACCCCGTACGCCCCGAGAGGACCTGCCCTTCGGCCTTCCTGCCTCGTACTGGCTGGACCTGCGCTCCTATGACCCGGTTGCCACCGCCGCCGACCTGGACAAGCCGCTGCTGATCCTCCAGGGCGGCCGCGACTACCAGGTCACCGTCGAGCACGACTTGCCCCTCTGGCGAGAGGGACTGGCCGGGCGTCCGGACGTCACCATCCAGATCCACGAAGCCGACGACCACCTCTTCTTCCCAGGGACAGGACCGTCGACGCCCGCCGGGTACATGGCACCCCAGCACGTCGACGCGGCGGTCATCACGGACGTCGCCGCATGGCTGGACGGAACAGCAGAGCCGGACCAGATCGGCTGAGACAGCATTAGGCATTCACGCCCGGGACCACATCACATGAGATTCCCAGCATCTCCACGTCTCAGCTGAACTGGTCGCCGCAGGTCAGGAGCCCGACTCGGAGCCAGATCATTTAAGACCGGACAAGGACCCTGCGCTCATCCATCGCGGCGGCCGGCTCCCGTCTCCCCGTCGCGTCTCGCTGGCCACGGCTTGCGCGGCCGCCTGCCGGGACGTGGTGGCCGATCAGATGTCTCGGATGGCCGATCGGCCACGACCTGCCGACCGGCCATCGGCCATGACCGGTCGGGCGCCATCGGCCATGACCGGGCCGCGCGAACCGGCCACGGACCTTGTGGCCGCTGCTCCGTCCGGATCGGCCACCCCCTTGCCCGCCGCCCGCCGCGGGCACGCGGCCATCCTCCGGGGCATGCCCAGGGCCACAGCAGGGGGCGGGAGCAGGCATGCCCAGGAACAGCGCCGCCACAGGACAGGGCTGCCCTGGCACGCCCTCGCTGCCCGAAGGGCATGCCCAGGGCCGGCGGCCAGGTCCCGCTCAGGACTGCCCTAGGGCGTCAAAAGGCATGCCCATTCAATGGGCATGCCTCCCACCTGCTGTTTTAGGGCTGCGGGCATGCCTTTGGGCACGCCCCGATGAGGAGAGTTCACGGCACGAGCTGAAAGGAGCGGTGCCGTGAACACGACCCCGAACACGACCCCCGGGATCTTCCGTCGTCTGGACGCGGAGTGGGCTGAGCTGTGCGCAGACCCTGGCGTGCGAGGCGCCGTCTACGGATGGCTGATGGCCGACTGCCTGGCCGTCGAGGTCGCGGCCGTGACCGATTCCTGGGTGCGCGCCCTCGGTCCCGAACAGCTCCTCGCCGCGCTGCGTCCGACCGAATCGGCCACGGGCGATGCGCTGACCGATGCGGTGCTGCGCGCCCTCCTCGACCGGGCGGCCGGCCATGGCCGATCGGCCATCCTGGCCGCGCGCATCGTGGTGCAGGCGATGGTCCCGGCCGCGGTGCGCATCACGCGCGGACAGATCCGTCCCTTCGGTGGCCGCACCCTCGACGACGTCGGCCACATGGTCATCGCCGCGCTCTTCGAGATCGCGCGCAGCGGCAAGGTGCACCGCCGCCCCGGCCGCCCGGCCGCGAACCTCGCACTCGATGCACTGCGACGGATCCTGGACGACCTGGCCGCGGACCGCGAACCCCGTGGATCGGCCCTGAACGTCGCTGAGGATCTCGCCGATCCCCTCGACCCCGCCTGCGCTTGCATGGTGCGTTGCGCCGCAGCCACCGCCGGTCTCGATGAGACCCCGGCCGAGGAAGACCTCACCACTGCGCGCTTGCAACTGCTGGAGCTGGTCCTGGACGCGATGGACGACGGTGCCCTCAGCGAGGCCGACGCCCGCGCCATCGCAGGGCACTACCGCAGCAACCCGGCTCCCCTGCCCGATCACGACGCTGCCCGCGCCGCCGGCACCAGCGTCAGCACCTGGCAGCGCCGCCGCAGCCGCGCCGTCGCGCGCCTCAAGACCGCCACCCGATCCACCGCTCAACCCGCTGCCTGACCACCCCGGCCGAAGGAGCCCGCTATGTCCACCACCCGGCCGTCCGCCCTCTCGAAAGCGGACGAGGATGAGGTACGCGTCACCACCGCGCAGCGCCGGCTGATCGCTCTGGGCGCTGCTCTGGTCGATCGTCCTTTCGACACCTCCATCCACCAGCGGTTGCTGCGCTTCCTGAACCAGGACATCGGCGCGGTGCTGGCGTCCCTGCGCACACTGCAGCAGCGGCCCGAAGCGCAGCTGCGGGCCCGCATCGCCGAGCTGACCCCCCTGTCCGCGCACGTGACTGCCGGGCGGCACCTGTGATGCGGCTGCGCAGGGCCAGGCCGGCCCCCGAGCACTTCCCCGACGACTCCCGTACCGGCCTTGCCTCCAGCGAGGCGGTGGACACCGGATGGGCCACCACATCGACGTCCACGGGAGCCATGGCCAACTGGACAGCGTTGGCGCGCTGGAGCGCCTGGGGCCTGCTGCTGGCCGGCCCGCTTCTCGGCGGCTTGGCACTGGCCTCCACCACGAAGCCGGTGACCGTTCCCCCACGGGCGGAGGCACCGCGGGCGCAGCCCGCGTCGTCGGACGCGGTGGCTCCGGCGGGCTTTGCCGAGATGTACGTCGCCGCCTACGTGAAGGCGGGTCAGAGCGATGCGGCCGCGGAAGAGCTCGCGGCGTTCTACCCGGCGGCCCGATCCATGGCGTGGTCGGCCGAGGGCGGGGCGGAGCGCGCGGAGTCGGCGTCGGCGGTGCAGGTGCGGCAGATCTCGTCCGGCTACTGGTCGGTGACGGTGGCCGCGCGGATCACCGGCTCGGCGAAGGACTCCGACAGCGGCCGCGTCCGCTACTTCCAGGTGCCGGTGCGGGCCACGGCCGGCTCCAACGGCGCGGCCTCGGGATGGACTGCGGCGGCGCTGCCTGCCGAGGTCGCAGCCCCGACCGGCTCCAAGGGCGCGGCCCCCGAGCTGTCGTACGGCTCGACGCACGCTCCGCTGGCGTCCGACCCGGCAATGCAGACGATCAACGGCTTCCTGGCCGCGTACCTGACGGGCCGCGGTGAGCTGGACCGCTACCTCTCCCCCGGCACGACGCTGCACGCGGTGCGGCCCGCTCCGTACACAGCGGTGACGGTGACGCAGATCGCCGACCACGGCCAGGGGCCGGCCGAGGGCGCCGAAGCCCAGACACCGCCCGACGGGGTCCAGCGCCGGCTCCTAGTCGACGTCGAAGGCGAGAGCAAGCACACAAGCGGCCGGCCGATGACCTACGCGATCGAGCTGCGCGCCCGGGACGGCCGGTGGGAAGTCGCTTCGCTCGAAGCCGCGCCCGCCCTGGCCACATCCGACAACTCTTCAGATTCTTAAGGAAGGGCAGGGCTCATGAACGGGCTCATGCAGATGGCAGGGGCCATCTCCGACGCGAACACCCTCGTCTCCCAGCTCAAGAACTTCTTCCTGGTGGGCGTGCTGGGGCTGATGTATGTCGTCTCCATCGCCTTTGTGTGGGGGCAGACCAAGTCCGTGATGAAGGCCGCAGTCGCGGCCATCGGTGGTGCGGTGGTGCTGGCCATCGTCGTCAACATGGCCTCGGTGCGGGACAAGATCGGCGAGGACATCAAGAACCCCGCCGGCAAGACGAACGCCGCTGCGGTCCGCGTCGTCGACCACATCGGCCCGGCCGGCGGTGACCGGCGATGAGCACCACCGCTTCGTCTCCGGAGCCGCTGATCGGCCGCTGCTACACGAAGGCCCGCAGACACCAGAACGTCGTCGGCACCTGGCCCGGCGGCGGCCGGATCTGGGGCGGCCCCTACACGTGGCCGCAGATCATCGTGGCGGCAGCCACCCTGGCGGTGCTGCTGCTCACCGCCGGACTGTGGGCGCATCACGGCCTGCTCGATGCCCTGCCGTTGCTCGGTGTGCCCTACGCCCTGGCGCTGGTTGTGGGGCGTGTGCACGTCGATGGCCGCAACCCCTTCGCCGTGGCGGCCAGCGCCCTTGGCCTGGCGGTCAGCGGATCGTCCGGCCGGATGGACGGCCGCCCTGTGCGCCGGCCCCGCCGTGGCGCGGCGGTGGGTGTTTGCACGCTGACCTGGCAGCCGGCGAACGGCAACGCGGCGACGCAGGCGGAGGCCGGCGCCCCTTCCGCCAAGCCGGTGCGCGACGTTGCCCCGGAGATCGCCGTAGTAACCGACCGGCCGGTGGCCGACGCGCCTGTAGTGCGGGTGACGTCGGGCGTGGGCGCTCTGCTCGCCGCCCGCACTGCCGGTCAGACCACCACGAACACGAACGAGCGGGGGCAGTAATGCGGATTCCCGTCCGGCACATCGCCGGAAATGTCATTTGGACCCGTCACGGCACCTGTTGGGCGCTGTGGCGGGTGGAGGGCAGCGGGCACGCCCAGTCCTCCCGCACCGTCAAGGAACGGCGGCTGCGTGCCCTGGAGTCGTTGGTCAAGCAGCTGCACGGCGAGTCGATGTTGCTCAGCCTGTGCCCGCAGGTCGACCCGGCCGCGGTGCTGCGCAAGATGACCGACGGCGTCGACCTGGCTGCGAGCGAGCGCTACGCGCAGCTGGCGACGCGGGTGTGGGACCAGTTGGAGTGCATGGAGCTGACCAGCCGCGTGGACTGGCTGGCTGTCCCGCTGCCCGCCGGCGGCAAGAAGCAGGCCGCCGGCATGGCGTTCGAGGCGGCCCGCGCGGAAATCGCCCTGCAGCTGGGCCTGCTGCCCGCACCGGTCAGCGCCCGCGAAGAGGAGCGCCGGCTCAAGCAGGCGCGCGCCCTCGCCGGGACCTGGCCCTCCACGATCACGCTGCGGCCCACGACCGAGGCGGAAATCCTGTGGATCTACGGACACAGCGCCCGGCGCGGAGTCCTGGAGCCCCTGCTGCCCGAACCGGATCAGGGCACAGGCCGGGGCCGCGGCCGCGGAGCTGCGGCGCTGGGCCAGGTCATTCTCGCGGAGAGCGCCGCTCCCGCCGATGCCGGTCAGGAAGAGGACACCCAAGACAAGGGCCGGTTCGGGCGTCGCTGGCTGCAGGTGAGCACCGAATGGGGCGAGTCCTACCAGACGTTCCTGTCGCTGGCCGAGATGCCCGAGCGGTTCATCTTCCCCGGCAGCGAATACCTCGCCGCCCTGGATGAGTACAGCTTCCCGGTGGACTGGGTGATGCGCCTCAAAGTCACCCCGGGCGCCGTCGCCAACAAAAAGGCCGGCCGACAGGCCAATGAGCTGGCGAACCAGCCCGGCGAGTACGAGGGAGAGGCCTCCGGGGTGCCGTCGCACGTGCACGAGGCCACCGACGACATGGCGGACTTCCGCAGCGCGGTAACCCGGTCGAAGTCCGAGGTCGAGGTCCAGGCCATGGGCACGCTGTGCGTCTGGGGCACCACCCCGGCCGAAGCCGAAGCCCGCGCCGCCGACCTGAAGACCCACTTCGGGGAGGACGACTACACCTTCATCCGCCCCGTGGGCGAGCAGGAGCGGCTGTTCTACGGGATGCTGCCTGGTGCCCGCACTCCGAAGGTGATGCTGTCCTACGCGCAGGTGCTCCTCGCGCGGGACTTCGCGATGGCCGGTGCCTTCGGTGGATCGGCGCTGGGCGATGCCAAGGGGCCGCTGTACGGCCTACAGCTGTCCGGCGGCGGCACCCGGCCCGTGCTGACCGACTGGTCACTGGGCCCGCAGAAGTCCGCATCCGCCTCCGCGGCGTTCATCGGTGAACTCGGCGGCGGCAAGAGCGTCGCCATGAAGACCGCCGTCTACACCATCCTCGCCGCCGGCCGCAAAGCCGATCGGCCCGGCAGCCGAGGGCGGGCCGTCATCGTCGACCGCACCCCGCAGCAGGAACATGTCCGCTACGCCAAGACGTGCCCTGGCACCAACCAGGTCATCACCATCGACGACCAGGCCCAGGTCTCCCTCGATCCGCTGCGCACGATCCGCGACGCCGGCCAGGCGCAGCGCCGTACGGAGTCGTTCCTGACGCTGCTGCTGGGCATCGGCCCCATGAGCGACCAGGGCATCGTGCTGTCGGAGGCGATCGAGGCGACACTGGCCGGGCCGGCGCCGTCCATGGCAGCGCTGGTCGGCGAACTGCAGGCACGGGGCAAGCGCGATGCGACCTCGAACGCGGTAGCGCGCAAGCTGGCCGCGGTTGCCCGCAAGGACCTGGCCCGCACCATCTTCGACCCGGCGTTGCCGGTGGTGGACACGTCGAAGGCCGATTCGATCGTCTTCGCCACCGCCAACCTGGTGCTGCCCAAGGAACAGGAGCTGGCAGCCGACCGGCTGTCGACGCTGGAGTTCGAGAAGACTTTCGGCCGGGCGGCGCTGTATCTCATCGCGGCGCTGTGCAGGGAAATTTGCTTCGCCAATCCCCATGAGTTCTGTGTGGCGGTGTGGGACGAGTGCTGGTGGCTGACCTCCTCCCCCGAGGGCATGGCCCTGCTCCTGGAACTCGTCCGCGACGGCCGCAAGCACAACGCCGGCTGCCTTGTCGGGTCGCACGACGGCGAGGACATCGGCCCGGAGGCGACGGCTACCGGGCAGGTAATCCGTGGGCTCTTTCCCCGGAAGTTCTTGTTCCGGCAGACCGACGTCGCCCTCGCCAAGCGCGGCCTTGCGTTCCTCGACCTCGATCCGACCGACGAGGACCTGGTCGAGCTGGTCACCACCCGCCTGTCCCCCATGGACGTCGCCGACGAGGTCCGGGCGCAGCGGGCCGGTGAGTGCCTGCACCGGGATCTGTACGGGCGGATCGGCGGGATGCAGGTCGTCATCCCCGCCGACCTGCAGGCCGCCACCGCGATCCACTCCGACCCGGCGATGGCGGCATGAGGTGGCTGCGCCTGGCCGGGCAGACGGCATGGATAGGGCGGCGGGGGGGGCCTGGCGGCTGGTGCTGGTGCTGTGCACCGCGGTCATCCTCACCACGGCTATGGCCGCCCATGCGGCCGCGGCCCCTGAGCCCAAGCCCTCCGTATCGACCAGCGCGCAGCCTGCCCCCTCCGACTCCGCCAAGCCCGGAGCGAAAGACCAGAGGCCGACGCCGGACGGGCGCACGGGAGTCGCCTATGAGGACACCGCGCAGGGCAAGGCGGCCGCCAGGAAGGCGCTGCGGGAGAAGAAGGAGAGCCTGCGCAAAAAGCTGAAGCGACTGGGGATCGGCAAGGACGACCTTCTCGACAGCTTCCACGTCACGGACGAACACGGCATCCCCGTCAGCGCGTTCAAAATCTACGCCGAGAGCGGTGAGTGGTCCGACTGGGACCTCAAGGTCCAGGCGTGGCTGACGAGCCTGCTGTTCATGTGCGTCAAGTGGCTGGTGGCGTTTGCCTGCTGGCTGATCGCCTGGGCCCTCGGCTTCAAGCTGGCTTCGCTGCTCCTCAAGCCGGCGTTGGCGGTGTCGGACTCCCTCTATAACAGCGTCCTGCTCCAGCTGGGCTTGCCGGGCCTGTTCCTCGCCTTCAGTGGCACCGTCGCGGCGTGGATTTCTTCTTCGGTGACCGCTCCCGTGGTTGGGGCGAGCTCACCGCGTCCCTGCTGATCTCGGCGCTCGCGGTCACCAGCCTCGCCTCGCCGCCCCAGACGTTGCTCGGTCCGGACGGCGCTGTCGGCAAGGCGCGCGATCTGGGCGTCGCGGTCGCCGCCATCGTCATGGGCCACGAGGACCCCACCGGGCGCGCGACAGAGGACACCGCCGCGGACATCACCACGCCCATCACCGACGAACTCGTCAAAGCCTTTGTCGTGCAGCCGAGCATGGTGCTCACCTACGGCCAGACGTTCACCGACGACACCAAGGACAAGTGCGCGTCGCGCTTCACGTCCTTGGGAATTCAGCAAGCCTTCTACAACAAGGCGGTCGCCGAACAGACCAAGACCATCAGGGACATCCCCGGAGGCGGAGACATAATCCTGCCCGGGATCGGCGGCAAGATCGAAGACATCGTCAGGGACAAGGCGCTGCAGTGGGCCCAGGACACCTTCGGCAGCAAGCCCGACGAGGAGTTCGAGAAACTCTGCGTCACCGGCAACGCCCAGGAAGCCAAGAAGGCATCCGCGGACAAGCTCGCGGGAGCCTTCTTCATGCTGCTCGCAGCCCTGCTGGTCTGGGCGCTGATCGTCGGCATCGCCGGCGGCTACCTGGCCGCCCAGGTGTGGCTCGCCTTCGAGGCGATGCTGCTGCGCTGCGCGCTGATCGCCGGCACCCTGCCGGGACCGGGCCGGGCGTGGCTGTGGTCGCGCGGCGCCGCCATCGCCCGCAGCCTGGCCCTGCTGATCCTGCTCGTGCTGGGCCTGGCCGCGTTCACGGTGGCCGTGACCGCCGTGGTCTCCGCCGCACCGCAGGACATCCCCGGCGGCATCGTCGTCCGGTTCGTCACCGTCGACATCCTGTGCGTCGGCGCGATCATCTTCCGCAAGCGGCTGATCCGCCGCTCGCAGCAGATGGCCGCCCGGCTCAAGGCCCACGTCGGCGCATCCAAACTCGGCGGCGCCTCCGCTCCCTCCGACCTCGGCGCCGGGACCCGCAGTCGGCGCGGCACACTGGGCAAAATCGGCGGCGCCGCGCTGATGCTCGGCATGATGGCTGCCACCGGCGGCACCGCCGGGGCGGTCAGTGGCGGTCTGGGCCGCGCGGGCAGCGCCCGCGCGCTCACTGGACGCCTGGCCAAGGGCGCAGGGAGCCTCGCGCGCGGCACCGAACGAGCGGTACGTGCCGGAGCCCGAACCGGCATGCGGGCAGGCCGCGTCGGCCTGAAGGGCACGGTGGGACTGCCCGTTTACGGGCCACGTGCCGCACGTCGCACGGCCGCCGCGGCGCAGGCCGTGCCCGGTCAGGTCACCAACGCGGCCACCCAGCTCAAAACCCGCCTCGACGACGCCAGGAACCTGTACGAGCCGCAGGTGCGTGACTTCGCCGACGAGTACTGGCGCGGCATCGGCGGACGCTGGATCAGCAACCGCGTCCGTGCCCGCCGCGGCCTGCCACCGCAGCCCTTCCGCCCCGCGGGCCGATCGGCCCGCCGAACCACCGGCCCCCTCTCCGCGGCGGCGCGTCGTACGCCGGGCCGGCCGCCCAACCCGGCGCCCACCGCTGCGCCGCGCCGCAGCCGTCGGCCGCAGATGGTGCCGCAGCGGCCGCTGACACCGCCGGCGTCCAGCCAGCAGGCGAGTCTGCAACAGCGGTTGCACCGCATCCGTGCCCGTGGTGCCGCGGCCAACCAACCGGTCCCGCCGCCCGCGCCGCCTCGCCGTCCCGTGCCGCCCCGCCCCAGGCAGCCAAGGAGGCGCTCGTGAAGAAGCCTGTTATCGCGGTCGGTGTCGGATTCGGTGCAGGGGCGGTCGCGCTGATCGGGGTCCTGGTTCTATTCATTGCTGCTGTGGCGAACGGCGCGGCCGGCCACCAGGAAGAGGAGGAAGCGGCCGGGTCCCAGATCTCGGCGCAGGGCGGTGCGGTGGGCGACATACCGCCGGACATGCTGGCGCTCTATCGAAAGGCGGCGCCAGCTGCGTGCCGTGGGCTGGACTGGACGGTGCTCGCCGCGATCGGCAAGGTCGAGACCGACCACGCCCGCCACCCTACCATGCGCTCGTACGCGGGCGCGGTCGGGCCGATGCAGTTCCTACCGACCACATTCAAGGGCTACGCGTACCCGGTCCCGCCCGGCGGCGCCAACCCGCCCAGCCCGTGGGATCCGACCGACGCGGTGTATGCGGCGGCGCGGATGTTGTGCGCCAACGGCGCCAAGTCCGGCACCAGCAAGGGGATATACAAGGCGATCTACTCCTACAACCACGCGGACTGGTACGTGAAGAAGGTGCTCGCCCAGGCCAAGACGTACGCGGCCGCGCAGCCCAACGGGATCGACTCGAACGCTGACGTTACCTCCAACGCGATCGTCAAGGCCGCGTACACCCAGCTCGGCGTCCCCTACGTATGGGGCGGCGGCACCATCAACGGGCCGTCCGGCGGAGGGTTCGACTGCAGCGGGCTGACGTCGTACGCGGTCTACCAAGGAACCGGCCACAAGGTCGTCTTGCCGCGCACCTCACAGGAACAGCGCCACGTCGGGAAGTCCGTCCCGCGCGACCAGATGCAGCCCGGCGACCTCATCATCTTCAACAAGGATGGCTGGGGACACGTCGGGATCTACGCCGGCGGAAACCGCATGATCGACGCCCCACGGCCCGGGAAACGCGTCGAGATCATCAGCCTGTCGGGGTACTGGGAACAGTACGCCTGGGACATCCGCCGCGTTGCATAGATTCTTGTAGGTTCCGAATAGAGATGTCGTTGTCCAAGTGATTTGTCATCAACTTGTCGTCCACCGGCTCGGCTGAGTCTCTACTCGGTACGGGGCAAGCGTCATGCTGACGCTCCGCGGTCCAGTCTTGTCGTTTGGTTTGCCCGGTTTCCTGCTCAGGCTACCGCTGGTGGTGGCCAGTGTCCTGGTGCCGAAGACTTCGGACACGAAGGGGCGACCATGGGGACCGGTTCAGACGAAAGCACGCGACAGATAGTCGGACGGTGCGGGCGACGTACCGGCGGGCCGACGGGCGGTTGGTCGAGGCCGGTCTCGACCGGATCCCCGTGGACGTTGTGGCTCCTTGAAAATGGCTCTGCTCGCTGTTCCGTGAATCTCCAGGCCAGTGATGGGAGCGTGAGTACGAAGGAGCAGGGGCGTATTGGAACTGGTCTCTCCGCGCGGTCCGTTGGGGCCCACCGAGGAGTAACCTGGAGGTATCGAGAGCATTTCGCACACCGGCTGCCGCGCTGATGTCGTTCTCGGTGAGCAAAGACACCAGGCCGCTGTCCGCGGACCGCGATCTGAAGACGGGTCCGCGCCATGTCCGCGACCATTGACCATCCCCTGCCGCAGCACGAGCTTCTCGCAGCTCCGACCACTCGCCTCACGCTGAAAGCCACGGGCACGACCCGTGGGCTCCTGGACGGTGCCTGGTGGCCCCGCTCCCGCGACCTGCTGCGCGAACTACCCGCCCTGTTCGACATGCGGGCCCCCCTGTGGGGACGGATCACCCGCATCGCCGTCAACCCCCAGCACTGGCCGGTCCTCCCACGCAAGGTGCCTGTCAACGGACATGTAGTGAAGGTGGGTTGGTTCAAGGCCGCGCAGGATCCCCACAAGATCTTGCTGCTGTCGTACAGCGTCGGCCGCTGGGATCTGCTGGTGATCCCCCCGGACACCGGCACCGCTGCGGTAGCACGGCTCATGGCCGCCGCCACCGACGGCACCGGCCCGCAGCTGACCGCGAGCGCACTCATGGCGGCGGAGGAAGCCCGCCACGGCGACTCGGCAGCCGACCGGGCACAAGACCCCGAGGAGACATGGGAGTACGAGGGCGGCGCGTCCTCGACCCACACGGCCGTTCCGGCCCAGCCCTGCCGCCTCGTCGTGGGGATGTGACCATCATGGCCACGGCCCTGACCATCGGCGTCCTGCTGATCCTGATCATCGGAGCAGCACACGTGATCCAGCGGCTCAACGCACAGCACGCCGAGCGGATCGCGCTCCACCGCTACAGCCGGTTCCTGCCCGGCGACCGAGGCGCTCGCAGCAGTACCAAACAACCGATCCCGGGCCGGTCCGAACCGCCCGCCGTGCCCGCCCGCCGCGACCACCGGGACGGGGGCCGCGGACGTCTGCGCCCGCGGCGCCGGATCCGTCGGGCACACGGACACTGAACCGACGCACACCTCCAGGAACCCCGCTCAGGACCCGCTGGTATCCGCAGGGTCCTCATCGAGAGGAACGGCACATGCAGCTTCTGATCACTCTCATCGGCCTTCTCGCCCTGCTGGCACTGGCCATGGCCCTCAAGATCGTCAAGCAGTACGAGAAAGGAGTCCTCTTCCGGCTCGGGCGCCTGGCCGGCACCCGAGCTCCCGGTCTGCGGACCATCATTCCGGTCGTCGACGTCCTGCACCGGGTGTCGCTGCGCATCGTCACGATGCCGATCCAGTCGCAGGGCATCATCACCCGCGACAACGTCAGCGTCGATGTATCGGCCGTCGCGTACTTCCGCGTCGTGGACGCCGTGAAATCGGTCGTCGCCATCGAGAACGTCCACGCCGCGACCAACCAGATCGCCCAGACCACCCTGCGCAAGGTCGTCGGCCAGCACACCCTGGACGAGACGCTGTCGGGGACCGACCGCATCAACCTCGACATCCGCGAGATCCTCGACGTCGCCACCGCCGAGTGGGGCGTGGAAGTCACCCTGGTCGAGCTCAAGGACATCCAGCTGCCCGACAGTATGAAGCGCGCGATGGCCGGCCAGGCCGAGGCCGAGCGGGACAAGCGCGCAAAGATCATCAACGCGGAAGGGGAATCGCTCGCCGCGGCGGCGCTCGGGGACGCCTCGGACACCATGATGGCCCACCCCCTGGCCCTGCAACTCCGCAACCTGCAGAGCCTGGTGGAGATCGGCGTCGACAAGAACACCACGGTCGTCTTCCCGGCCCCGCTGATGAGCACCATCGGCGAACTGGGCTCCTTCCTCAGCAGGGAATCCGCGGCCGCCGCAGCGGAACCGACCCCGGTCGACTTCGCCAAGCCCGGCCGCAAGCCGGCACCGAACAACAGGCCCGGCGCGGTCCCGCACCCGGCCTGAGCCGATCCCCGTCGCCACCGGCCAGCCGGTGCGGCTGGACGGTGGACGAGTTCGAACAGGCGGCGCGCGAGCAGAAGGCAGGCCAGTTTCGGACGGTGGGAGTTGGAAGACGTCGAGCGTCTGGCGGGCAACGAGAACCCGGACGGTGACGTGCGGGCGCGCGGATGCTCGGCCCGGATGGGGCGGCGGCCCATCCGGGTATCCCAGCGCCGGGAGTTCGACTACGTCGTCGATGCAGGCCTCGCCCCGTACGGCCTGCTTGTCTAGGGTTCGCAGGCTGTACGCACAGGTCAGACCGCCGATCAGCGGTGCAGGCACGTGACACACGCTGGCCCGTAGGTGTTTCGATCGAAACACCCGGCCGGGCGCCCAGCAGGAACTGTTTCGGTTGAGACGTTTCCTGGGCTGCTGTTCGACGCGCACCAGCATGTCCACGAAACGGTTCGACCGAACCATTTCGCTCGTCCCGTACGTGCCGCTCGGCTCGGGGCTGGTCGAGAAGAGGCAGCTACTGGGAGCTGAGTGGGCGGTACTGCACGTCCCTGGCTGACCCGAGTCCGTCGATTCCGTCAGGGGACGCGACCTCGTCGTTACGGCCGTGACGAGGTTGCCCGCACGCGGGCCGTCTCGCAGGTGACCAACGTGCCTGACGAACCCTCGGAGAGTCATGAGGCACGTACCGGAGTGCGGACGTGCCTCACACACCTTCTCCGAACTAGGGCTTCCTGCCGATGCCTAGTAGGACTCCGTTAGGTCTTCCTGTTGTGCTAGATCAGGAGCATGTTGGGTGTGTGGATGCACTTGAAGTGAACCGGGTTCGGGCGAAGTTGGCGTTGTTCGTGGAGGATGTGTTCGCCTCAGTACCGCGCAAGGACCAGCGGGCCAAGGGCGACTGCTATCTGCGGGGTCTGATGCTGGAGGGTCGCCGCAAGTCCGTCCAGGCCATGGCTTTGCGGCTGCCGGACGGCAACGAGCAGAACCTGCAGCAGTTCGTGAACCAGTCCACGTGGGATCCCGTGCCGGTGCAGCGGCGGATCGCCGAGCGGATGCTGCCACTGATCGGCCCGACCGCCTGGGTGATCGACGACGTGTCGGTGCCCAAGGACGGCCGGATGTCGGTCGGGGTGGCTCCGCAGTACTGCGGAGCGTTGGGGAAACGGGCGAACTGCCAGGTCGCGGTCAGCGTCCATGCCGCAACCGACACCGCCTCCTGCCCGCTGCAATGGCGCCTGTTCCTGCCCAAGGAGTGGGCTTGGGACACCGATCGGCGGGCCAGGACCCGCATCCCGCCCGAGGTCACACACCGCGAGAAATGGCGCCTGGCTCTGGACATGCTCGACACGCTCGCCACCTGGGGCATGACACCACCAGTCGTGGTGGCCGACGCCGCCTACGGCACCAACGCGCACCTGCGGGCGGCTCTGTCCGACCGCCAACTCGCCTACGTGCTGGCCGTCCGCGCTGATGTGACCGCCCACCCCTTCGACGCGAAACCCGTGACCCCACGCCGCAACGGGACCGTCGGCTGCCGGCCCCAGCCCCGATACCGGGAACCCGCACCGTCCGTGGCAGCTCTCGCCTCAGGCCTTGGGCCGGATGCCTTCACCCCCGTGACGTGGCGGCAAGGCTCGCGAGGGGAGTTACGTTCCCGCTTCGCCGCCGTGCGTGTACGCCCGGCCGGCAAGGCAGTCGAACGCCCCATCCGAGCCGCCGCCTCAGCCGAACAGGGCTGGTGGGACGGAATCCTGCCCGACTGCTGGCTGCTGATCGAATGGCCCGAAGACAGCGAGGAACCCACAAATTACTGGCTGTCCAGCCTACCGGCGCACACACCCATCGCTGACCTGGTCCGCCTGGCCAAGGTCCGCTGGCGCATCGAGCACGACTACCGCGAACTCAAGCACGGCCTGGGCCTGGACCACTTCGAAGGCCGTTCCTGGCCCGGCTGGCACCACCACGTCACCCTCGTCACCGCCGCCCACGCCTTCCTCACCGAACAGCGCCTGGCCCCAAAAGGGCCCACGCCGGTCTCACCCTCTACCAAGTACTCGACGCCCTCCAGGACGTCTTGAGGTGCTGGACCGGCATCTGCACCACCTGCCAACAACGCCTGCCCACCAGGACACACATGACACCAAGATCGAGACAGACCTAACGGAGTCCTACTAGGGCCTGTCCGACGGATCATGTGACTTCTCACGCTCCGGTCCGTTGGCATGTTCATGGGGCGGGGAGATCTTACGAACGGAGAGTGGGCCCGGTTGAAGCCGCATCTGCCGAAGTCCGGGCAGCGCGGTGGCCGTTGGGTCAGTCACCGAAGGGTCATCAACGGGATTCTGTACCGGAACCGGACTGGGGTGCCGTGGCGGGACCTGCCTGCCCGTTTCGGGAAGTGGAAGACGGTATATGAGCGGCACAGACGTTGGTCGGCGGACAGCACGTGGGACAAGATCTACGCGGCCGTCCTGGCCGACGCGGATGCCGAGGGCCGCATCGACTGGTCGATGGTGAGCGTGGACTCCACCACCTGCCGGGCCCACCAGCACGCCGCGGGAGCACGCAAGAGATCCCCGCGGGTGCCGGGAAAAGACGCACGCCCCGGCAGCACCGCCCCGATGAGGGACTCGGACGCTCCCGGGGCGGTCTCACCTGCAAGATTCACCTCGCAGGGGAAGGCGGACGCCGCCCTCTGGCCTTGCTGATCACTCCGGGCCAGTGGGGCGACGCCCCGCAACTCATCCCCGTAATGGAACGTATCCGTGTCGGTCGGCTCAGCGGCGGACGCCCCCGCACCCGACCGGACCGCCTCGGCGGCGACAAGGCCTATTCCTCCCGGCGTAACCGCCGCTACCTGCGGCGACGGCAGATCAAGCACACCATCCCCGAGCCGAAGAACCAGCGGGCGAACCGCCAACGCCGCGGCAGCAAGGGCGGACGGCCCGCCGGCTTCGACAAGACGATCTACAAGCGCAGGAACGAAGTGGAGCGGACGATCAATGCCCTCAAGAACTCCCGGGCCGTGGCCACGAGGTTCGACAAGCGCGCCTACGTCTTCCACGGCACCGTCACCGTTGCCGCGATCCGACTGTGGCTCAGGACGTGATCAGGCGGCCGGGATTCAGAGCCACCGCTGTGCCGACTCGACGCTGTCCCCGACACTGGTGTTGAACGCAATGGCGGCCTGGGGCGCATGGCGCCGGATCAAGTTCACGATCTGTTCGAAGAGCGGAAGCAGCGGCTCGGTCTTGCGGATCCCGCCGCCGACGACCACGACATCCCACGACTGCTTGGTCAACGATGCGACGAGGGTAGACTCGGCCGATTCGTCGAACACGATCAGCGTCATGGCCGCGTCGATGCCGTGCTCACCGAACCGGGCCAGCTCCGCATCGAGCGCCGCGCGAAGAGCCTCTCCGTCGACGCCAGGTATCGCTTGCGGGTCGTAACCAACAATAAGTGCAGAAGACATGCGGCCAACCTACCGAGCCCTACCCGAACATGATCCGTCGGACAGGCCCTAGGCCGTGCTGGAGTTCCTCGCCGATCGCGTCGCACAGCGGGGCGAGGACGTCGGCCGCCGCTGTGTCGAACAGGTACGCGGGGGCGACTTCGAGCATCAGCTCCCCGACCTGGTGCGTGCTGGCGGCGAGGTCGTCGACGACGCGGAGGAGCGCGGCGAGGGCGGGATCCGCGGACGAATCGGCGGGCTCGCCCCGGGGCGCCGTCGACAAGGTCCTGGAGCGCGGCGGAGCGACCAGTCGCCGCCAGTCACTCCTCCACTGGCAGGCCGTCCGCCGCCAGGTCCGCAAGCACCGGTGTCATCACTACTCACGCCCGCCGGTGGACATAGCGCGCCACAGCACGAGCATCACCCGAGAGACAATACGCCCACGTCGCTGCTGTCCGCGGTAATGGTTTCGTCGCTGCTGATCATGCAGGTGAGGCCGCTGTTGCCGCAGTGGTTGCGGGGCAGCCCGACCGGCAGATGCCCGGCGTTGCCCGTCAAGGTCCCCTTGCTGGATGCCGTCGCACCGGCTGCCCGCGGGCCTCCCGCCTTGGCGCAGGTGTTGCTGAACGCGGGGTTGCCGACACCGATGACCGCGTGCGCCGGTACCGCCGACAACGCCACCGCGCCCAATCCCGCACCGACCAGCACCGCCTGCCGCCGCACCGACCTGGCCCGCGTCGCCGCACCCATACGCCACCCTCCAATCCATCCGCCCGGCGACAGCCACGAATGGCAAACTGTCCCATTTGTCCACTGCAACGACTGAATCACCGACGACGACACGGCGCAGCGAGCGGTGGCCTCCGGTGGCTAGCTCCTTGCCCAATGGCGCGATCGCCCAATCCGTCGGACACGCCCTAGCGATACGCGGATCTTGCACGTTGGGATAGCGTCCGGTGGGAGGTACGGGCATGAGTTTTCGGCTGGCGGCGTACGCCGTGTGCATCGAGGACGGGCGGGTCCTGCTCGCCCATCACGTCTCAAACAACTGGACTTTCCCGGGCGGCAGGGTCGAGCACGGGGAGGATCCGTTCCACGCGGTGATCCGGGAGGTTGCCGAGGAGACCGGTTGCGACGCGATGGTCGAACGCCTGCTGGGCGTGGACTCAAGGGTGATCCCCGCCGCCGAACGCACCGTCCCCGGGGGACCAGAGCACCAGAATGTCGGCATCTTCTACCGGGTCCGCATCACCGGCGGCCAACTCCGGCCTGAGCCGAGCGGCGAAACCCCCGAGTCCGTCTGGACTCCGATCCCCGACGTGGCTGGCCTGCGCCGGTCGTCGCTGGTCGACATCGGCCTCGCTCTGGCGCGGACCCTTCCGGCAACCGGCCACGTCCCTCCCGTCTCGGTCGGCGGCCTCATCCAGCACTGACGCCACCATCAACCTGGCCCGCTTGACCGCCATCCGGCTCACTTCTCCGAACTAACGGAGACGGAACAGAGGGCGATCAGCTCTCCGTACGGGATCCCGTTCGTCTGGCATGGATGGAAGTTAGCAGAAAGGCCCTCTGACCTGCACAGACACTCAAACTAGTTTGGTCTACACGCCTGACGACGTTCTGGGACCCGAGATAACTTCCCCACCCCGAGGAATTCGACAGATCGGTTGGACAAAACCACCGACAAAACGTCGAGACAACCAGCCAAAGCCGGAGGTCAGGCCATCACCGGCCGACAACACTGACCGGAACCTACACGCGTTCGACTTCGTCCTGCCGGCGGAAGTTCATGTCTCCGGCTTCCCGGGAATTCGTCGCCGAGCCTCAGCGCCTCTTCAGAAGGCTACTCGTGCCCGGGGCCCGACACGCCGACGAGGGCCCGGCGGCGGCAGCATCGGCCGGACGCAGAACCCAGCCGCCGGGCCCACCCAGTCTCACAGACTGCCCGCTGCTGGAAGCGCTGGGGTGGCGGCGGGGCATAGGTAGTCGCGGTCACGGATGGCCGGCAGCGTCGTGCCGAGCGGTGAAGTCGTCCAGGGTGGGGAAGCGGGCGGGGTCGACTGCTCCGGTGCGCTCATACTGCTCCAGGACCTCCATGAATAGGTGCCGGCGGTAGTGCCACTTCAGGTGCTTGTCGGTGCGTGCGTGGTCGGTGGGCTTCATCAGTGCGAGGAAGAAGAGCGCTTTGACCAGGAGGTAGGGGCCCAGGAGCTGGCTGAGGGGGTGTCCGGTGGTGGCGCGGGCCACCTCGTTCAGCGCCTCCAGGTAGCGGTGTCGCTGTTGGTCAGTGGCCGCGTAGCCTTTCGTGCCGCCTTTGAACGGAACGATCTCCAGGGCCAGGACGACGTCGTAGCCGTGTGGCACCAGGCCGTGGTGCTGCCAGTCGATGACGCCGGCTGGAAGCACGTTGGGCAGGCCGTAGTCGAGATGTCCGCGGACCAGTGGGACGCCGGTGAGCTGGGTGACCGCCTGGTCCAGGGCCGCCTGCACCCGATCGCTGTTGAAGTCGGGGTTCTCGGCGAAGACGTTGTCCGTCCACCCCGCGGTTCGCACCCACCTGCGCAGCGCCTGGGGGTCGGCGGCTACCGCGTGCGTGGCCTGGGCCCGCAGCAGCCGGCCCCCGACCTCGGCTGCCAGATCAACCACCGTGTCGGGCAGTGCACGTGTGCCATCCAGGCTCTCCAGGGCCACGTCGTGTAGCGAACGCTCGCCCAGCGACTCTTCCACGACGTAGACGTGGCCGTCGTCGGTGACGCCGTCGTCCAGGATGCGCGGGACCGGGTAGCCGTGTTCGGCGAGCTGTCGCTGGAAGGCGGCCTCCGCGGCGAGTGCCGGCCCTCCGGTGCGCCGGTAGCGGGTGCCGTCGGTGTTGACGTACACCGCGCCGCCGGGGTCGGCGGTACGCTTCTTCACGAACTGCCAGTGCGGGTTATCCATCAAACTTCTCCCTTCGGGGGTTCCGTCCCGGAACCCGTGGTCGCGCGGTAGGCGAGGGCATGGGCCACCGCTCGGGCGTCCATAACCCACTGCCGGTCGCCGGCCGCGACGCTGCATTGCAGCTTGCGGTCGTGACAGCGGTGGCGTAGCCGCGGTGGCGGAAGGCGGGGGCGGTGACGACCAGGTGGATGTGGCCGGTGCGGCCGTTGTAGCCGGGGCCGGGCAGCCCCTGGTGGATGGAGCCGAGAGCGCAGGCGGCCAGCCCGCCGGCGGGGTTGTCAACGACGTACGCGGCGAGAGTGGTGCCGGTGGTCAGTCCGTCGGCGATGTGGGCGTGCAACTCGGCAAACCACGGTCCGGCGAGATCCTGGTTGGTCAGTTCGGCGAGGGCGAGGGCGACGGCATCGTCGGGGTTGGCCGGGCCAACGTCCATAGGCGGATCCTTGCGTTGGGTGGGAAATGGGGCCGCCTGGGGCGGTGGGGCGGATAGGCTGGCGGGCCTTGTGTGACGTTGCTTCGGTGCCGGGGGCGCCTGTGCCTGACCTGTCTTCGTCGCCCTCGCCGGGCGAGGTTTCCGCCGAGCAGATCGCTGCCGTCCTAGCGGAGCGGTACGGGCTGATGGACGCGCGGGTGGAGATCGTCCCGCTGGGCACCGAGACGGATAACGCGGTGGCGGACACGGGGCGGGGCCGGGTGTTCGTCAAGGCGTATCCGGCCCGCGCCGACTTGGGTGTGATGGAGGGGCGCATCGCGCTGATGGAGCTCGGCCGGGGCGCGGGTAGCCCGTTCCCGGCCGTGCACCCCGACCGCGACGGCGCCCTCATCGCTCGCCACGGCGGGGTGGCTCTGTCGGTGTGGGACTGGGTGGATGCCGCCTCGCTGGAGACGCCGTACACCGCGACGCACAGCCGCCAGATCGGCACGGCGCTCGGCCGGCTCCACACCGCTTTGGAGACATGCCCCGTGAGCTCCTACAAGCCGAACAAGAACCACTGGTGGGAGACATCGGCTGAGGACTTGACCGCGCGGGGCGAGCGGTTGCTGGAGCTGATCGACGCGGTTCCGGAGCTGTCCGAGGATGACCTGCGGCGGCGCGAGCAGGTCGCTGAGCGCATCGCCCAGTTGCGGGACCTGGCCGCGGTGCAGGCGGGGCTGCCGGCCGCCCCGCGCGAGCAAGTGGTCCACTTTGATGCGACCGGCGCCAACCTGCTGTGGGATGCCAAGGAGGACCTGGCGGCCATCATCGACCTCCAGGCGCGGGTCGCGTTCCCGACATGGGAGCTGGGCCGGGTCATGTTCGAGCCGTTCACGGTCGTGGAGTCGCCGGACTGGTGGGCCACCGCGGTGGCGGGAGTGCTGGCGTACGCCCAGGAGGTGCCCGCCGAGGCCCGCGGGGAGCTGGTGTACTGCGCGCGGATGGCGCTGCTGCACAACCTGACCTCCTGGTTCGGGGTGGACGCGCTGTACGGGGACAAGCAGCTGCCCGGCCGGTCCATCTACGCCCGGTTCTGGGACCTGCGGGCGCAGGCCGCCACCCGGATGCTCACCGACCTGGACGCGATCGAGGATGAACTGCGGGCCGCCCTCGCCTGCTGACTCCTCTCGTCAGCGGGCGGAGAGCTGCCGTTCGCGGTCGCGCTGGAGCAGTTAGAACGAGCGGGGCTCCTTCAGGTCTCTCACACAACTCGTGTCAACATGGTGGGCGAGGAAGACGCGGGCTCGCTCGTCGAGGTCGGACGCGACCCGCACCCCGCGGGCCCGGTACGGGCGGAGGTCGGAGCGCAGAGAGCGGACGGCCTTGAGCGTGCGGGTGGACTTCACCCCAGCCATGGTGTCAATCGCCCGGCGCCAGGTGGCGCACGCCTGCTCGATGCTGTCCTGCTTGGCCTGCTGCTCGGCCTGGGCGACCAGGTCGAGGGCGATGATCCGCGCGTAGGTCGTCCCAGGTCGGCTGGCCGCCGCGATCGCGTACTGCCTCGCGGCGTTGCGGCGGTCGCCAAGCGTCTCAAAGACCTTCGCCGTACGGGAGTGCACGGTGGCCGCGGGCGGTCCCCACACCAGCGCCCAGAACGGCGCCTCGTCGTCGGCGCCGGCCGCGAGCGCGGCGTGGGCACGGTCGACATCGGCCAGCGCGGCCTGGCGCTGGCCGGTCTTGGAGAGCGCGTGCGCGTGGGTGACGGCGAACAGCGCCTCGACCTGCGAGTCGACCCGGCCCTTGGCGCGATCCCAGCCGGTCTCGGCGAGGGCCAGACAGTGTTCGGGCCGGTGCAGCTTCATGCCCTGCTGCGACATGGTCCGGATCACGAACCCGTCCTGGCCTGGGGTTCCGGACTCCCGGGCGAGCCCCAGGGTCTGCATGTAGTACCGCTGTGCGAGCCCTTGTTCGCCCGAATCGTAGGCTTTCCAGCCGCATAGATGGGCTGCGGCCGAGGCGACGGAAAGCGCCTCGGCGCGGGCCTGTTCGCTGCTGAAGCGGGCGCGGCACAGGTCGCGGACATCAGTGATCAGGTACTGCACGAATGCGGCGCGGCCGTGCTGGCCGCCGTGGCGCCCGTCCATGTCCATGAAGAGGCGGACCATGTCGCGCACGGCTGCGACGTCGGCGTGACCGGCGACGGCGCCGCCTTTGACGGTGCGGGTGCGGGCGGCGGCTTCCTGGACGCTCTCCAGCGGGAGGGCCGAAGCGGCCATGGAGTAGGCGGAGGCGGCGAGGAATCGGCGGCGGTTCACATCGGCCTCCCCGAATGGCAATGAGCGTCTCGATGGGACCGAAGTCCAGCGTCAGACCGATGCTGTCATCTTCGCCGCCGGTCGGTGAACCAAGTCCAAGTTCTTCGCGGGTGATCCGGTGGCCCAGGCGCCGGGAGAGCGCCTCGGCCAGGTAGCCAGCGCGGACGGTCTGAAGACCAACCTGGAATTGGCCCGCTAGGAGATCTCATAGCTACGGACCGAGCGCGACAAGCTCAAAGGCGCCCTGCAACGTCAACTCGGCCAGCAGCTCGACCAAGTGCTGGTCAGGATGATGTGCGAGGACTGCGGGCGCATCCGGGGCAGTACCAGACGCCGCCCAGCACCCGCACCGGCGCTATGCCCGGGTGCACACGGCAAGCCGGTACCCGCCGCGGCCAACGGGACTTCGGCAGCTCGTACATGAACGGCAAGAACCAGCGGGCTCCGTCGGCGGATCGCTCCATTGCCCACCTCCTAGGCGCCACCGTAGCGGCGAACCCCCGCCGCCGCGAGAGCAACGACGGGGGCCCACTCAGACGTGAAGCGGCTCAGTTCGGGCCGGTGTTGGAGCAGTCGGCACCGCACCCGGCGGGCGGCGGCTCCGAGTGCTCACAGGTGGCCGCCACGGGGATCGTCTCGTCGGTCGGTGGAAGCCACAGCGTGACGTCGACGGCGAACCCGGCATCGGTGATGCGGTGCATCGTTCGATGCAGCGCTGACGGGTCGTGGCGGGTGGCGTCCGGGCGCTCGGGGATGTGGTGTATGAACCTGTGCAGCGACCGGCACAGCCGCGCGTATACGCCCGTGTGCAGTATGAGGGCGTGCCAGCCCTCATCGACCACGCGGGACAGCCGCAGGGGCTCACCGGGAAATCCCGCCGCCGTGGCCACGAACTTCAGCGCCTCCTCGGTGATGCGCTCCGCGACGTCGTGCTCCATGTCGGGGTTGTTGGCCTGCACCGTCGCGACGACGCCGGCGAACTCGTCCGGGGTGATGAGATCCCGCGCACTGTTCACCTCCCGCCCGGTCGTGTGCTCTTCTGTGATGGTCACCGTGTACTCCCTTTCGCTGGGTGATGTGGTGGCGATCCGCTCCCCGGCCGGTCTTCCTGGACAGCAGCCGGGGGGCGGAGCATGGGGCCCTTGGGCCGGGATTGAGACTCAGGCGAGCGTGCTGGGGTCGGTGTTCGCTCCGCACAGCACCACGCACACCTTCTCGTCGGGCTGCGGCCGGTAGGCGCCGGTGGTCAGGGCCGCGAGGGCGGTTGCGGCGCCGTGCTCCACGGCCAGGCGCCGGTGCTCCCACAGTGCGCGCCGGGCGGCCACGATCGCCTCATCCGGCACCAGCACCGAGCGGACATCGCCGGACGTGGCGGCGGTCAGGGCCATGCGGGAGGTACGGCGCGCCCCCAGCGAATCGGCGGCGATCGAGTCGACATCGACGTCCACCAGGTCCCCGGAGTGGATCGCGGCGTTCAGCGCGCGGCAGTTCTGCGGCTCGACCGCCACGACCCGCACACCGTGGTGCGCGGCAGCAGCGGCGACGCCGGTGAACAGGCCACCGCCGCCGACCGCGACGACGATGGTGTCCACCAGCGGGCCGCCCTGATGGGTGTAGATGTCCTCCAGGAGCGTGCCGGCGCCTGCGGCGATCAGCGGATGGTCGTAGGCGTGGGAGGCCAGCGCCCCGGTCTGGGCCGCATGCAGGGCGGCGGCCTCAGCGGCGTGGTGATACTCGCTGCCAGTCAGCCGCACCTCGGCTCCGAAGGCGCGGAGCCGGTCGACCTTCACCGCCGGGGCTGTCTGCGGCAGGAACACAGTCGCCGGCACCTGGTGACGGTCGGCGGCCCAGGCGCAGGCGAGCCCGGCGTTACCGCCGGAGGCAATCACGACACCGGCGTCCGGCATGGTGCTGTCCTCGATGTGGGCGGCGGTGAAGTTCAGCGCGCCGCGGGCCTTGAACGACCCGGTGTGCTGCATGAACTCCATCCCCATCCACCCCGACGCGCCGCCGAAGGCGTCGGGGTCGACGGGGGCGAGGGCCAGGGGGCGGACGTGGCCGCTGATCCGCTCGGCGGCAGCAGTAACGTCCTTGTAGTCGATGCGGTCGGTCATCTGGGGTGTCAGCTCCAGTAGATGAGGTTGCCGGTGTGGGTCAGGGCGAGGAAGTACGCGAACGCCACGCGCCGGCTTGCCGGGTTGGGTGAGACCGCGTGCATGTTGGCCGGGTTGAACAGCAGCCCGTCACCGAGCTGCGGCGCGTGGCGGACCTCGTGCGCATCGCGGGTCGCGGCGGGGGTGTAGCCGTAGGAGTCGCGGTGCTGTTCGTCCCCGGGCTGCCAACGACGCCGCCAGATCGACGTCACACCGCCCAACTCCGGTACCGCAACCCACAGGTTGAAAGCCAGCTGGGCAGTGATCTTCTGGTCGAAGACACCGGCCGGATATTCGCGTACCACTTCGTCGTAATGGATCAGCGCGCCGCCATTGATCTCCCTCAGCGTGCCGCCGAACACCGGACGGCCGCCGATGGTGGCCGGAGCGATGGCTGCGCCCCAGGCGGTTCCGAGCCGGGCCAGGGAGATGGCGATCGGGTCCGGCCGGAGCGCGGCGGCCGTCCAGGCGGCGCGGGCCTCGTCCGCGGCCTCCCAGTACCGCTTCGTGTCCAGGCTGCCGTCAGCGGTGCGGTAGTCGTTCAGTGCGGGTCCAAACCTGGCGATCCGCACTGGCACGCGGTGCGGGTCATAGGAGCTGACCGGGAGCCCTTCGGCAGAGGTGAGGACGTCGGCGCACTCCTCAGCGGTCAGGAGGTCCGGTATGCGCACGGCCGCCAGCGTCCCGGCTGCCAGAGCTGCGATGTGACGATCGGTGACGGCGGGGGCGTCTTCGAGGACGAACAGGGGATCGGTGGTTGTGGTGGTCAAGGGTCTCCTCCTGATGGTTGGTGCCGGGCGATGGCCTCCCTCCCGGTGCACACAGGCCGGGCGGGCGGCCGGGAGGGGCGTCTCCTCTCGTGAGGCGCCGCCCCGGTTCCACGCGGCTGGCAGCCGGGGCCTGATTCACTCCGGGTGGGGCTCCGGAGCCGCCACGGCGGCCTCCGTGTCCGGGACGCTGACCGGCGCCGGGGCGGCACGGTCCGTCGTGGCGTCGCTGATGACCGTGGCCGGGTATGCGAGGGCAGCGATCAGGAGGGCGACGTACGGCGGCCATTCCCGCGGCTCGCGGGCGGGCCGGCCGCTCACTTCATCTCCGGGGCCGGGCCGGCGTCCCAGGTGTAGGCGATGTGCATGCCCAGCTCAGCGAGGTCCTTCGCGGCAGCCGACACGTACTCGTAGAGGGGGCTGGCTGCCGCCGTCCAGCGGATCAGCGTGGGAATCTCCTGCGTGTTGCTCGTCGTCATGTCGGCGCCTTGGACAGGGGGCGTGGTCGAGGGGCTGCCGCGCCTGTAGTCGTGCCGTGCTGGCGCGGCCGTGAGGCTCACTCAACTCCCCTGAAAACGAACGGGACATGGCCTGCCGCCGGTCTGCAAAAGTTGTGCGCGCATCGGCACACTGTGTGCATGACCGAGACCCTGGGCGAGATGCTGAGACGTGCACGACTCATCAAACGGCTATCGCAGGCCGAGGTCGGCGAAAGGGTCGGCTACTCCGCGTCGTGGGTCTCGCGGGTCGAAAACGGCAAGGTCAGGCCGGACGACGCGACGCTCGCCGCATTGTGTGATCTGCTGGCGCTGTCCAGAGAAGACGTTGGGCTCGAAGGGGACGATGTGCGCCGTCGGAAGTTGCTGACCCTGACCCTGGGGGCGGGGGCTGCTGCCGTCCTGCCGTCCTCCGCCGCAGCCGATTCAAAGGACGTGGTGGAGCGGTCCTTGTTCCGGCTCCCAGAAGCCCGCCCGGTGTCTCGTGAATCCCTCGCTGCCGCGCTCACCGCCTCCCGCAGCCTCTTCCACGACGCCCAGTACGCCGAGCTGGGCCGGGCTCTTCCCGCTCTCATCTCGCGGTCCCTGGCATCCATGGCGCACGACGTCGCCGCCCGTTCATACGTGCTGCTGGCGCAGTTGGCAATCAAGAACTACCAGGGCTATTCCTGGATCGCCTCGGACCGGGCCCGCGCGCAGGCCGAGAAAGCGGGAAACCCCGTCGTCATGGGCGAGGCAGCCCACGCCATGGCCATCACCATGAGGCGCGGCGGCGAGTACGAAGCGGCCATTGACCACCTGCAGCAGGCAGCGGGACGACTAGGGGCAGCTCCCGACCAGCTGGCCATGGAAGGCACCCTCCTGCTGACCGCCGGCTACAGCGCGGCACAGGCCGGATGGCGTTCGCCAGCCATGGACTTCATGGGCGAGGCCGAAGAGACCGCCTCCCGCCGAGAGACCACGGCACAGAAGCTTTACATCCCCGGCGTCTTCGGCCTCGATCAGACCAGGGTGTTTCGCGTCTCGGTCCACCAGGCCCTCGGCGAAGCTGACCAGGCCCTGAACTACGCGAGCAAGATCGACGCTCGCCGTCTGCCGAACGCGGAACGCCGGGGCCGCATGTGCATGGACGTCGCCCGAGTGCGGCGGGATGTCGGAGAGCCGGAACGGGCGTTCTACGCTCTGCGAGCCATGGAGCAGTACGCGCCGGAAGAAGCCAGCCGTCCGAAGGTCCGGGCCGTCACCTCGGAGCTGCTGACCATGAACGGTGAGATCCCCGGCCTCCGCCGCTTCGCACAGCGCACCGGCGCGGCAGTCTGACAAGGGCGCCACCAGCCGGTGGCGCGTTCCTCCCGTGTCGTCGCGATGCGATCCGGCACGCAGTCTCGGCGCGGCACCGCCGCCCCAGGCCCCCGAACCAGCCGTCGCGTGCCGTCCCACTCGTGGACGCCCACGACCCGCTCGCCGCGTACAACAAGCGGCGCCGCCCGCCGATGGATCAGTACCGCCGTCACCTGCCAGTGCACGGCGGTGATGGCCACCTCCGTCCCGACGAACCGCGGGTCTTGGAGGAGTGGACGGGGTCCGCGTACGAGGCGGCCGGCACCTCCGACAACCGCGGCGGCTTATCCACGTCTGCCTCGGCAATCACTGCCGCTTCCCGCTCGCCGCCGCTGTCAACACCCGGACCGCCCCTGCCCAGGAAGGCCACCCGTCGGATTCCGGCCCCTTCTCCTGCGCCCCTGATCATGGAGCCCGTGAACTGGCAGAGTCAGCGCCCCAGCAGGGCGCAGCGCCGTGTTGGTCGCACGCGAGGGGGCAGCGGTGAGGAAAGCCGGATGGATCGTTCTCGGCACTGCGGTGGCGGGGTTAGTGACAGGGTGCGCCAGCGCTCCTCCCGCGAAGCTGCATCCCGGCAGCGAGAGCAAGCCCAAGGTCTCGCATGCGCCGAAGCGTGAGTTGCCCGAGGGCATGCACAAGCTGGGGGCGGGCGTGCGCACGGAGGACGGGAACTGGGAGCTGAAGCCCTCGGCGTTGACGCAGGTGGCGCCGACTGCCGAGGCCAAGGGGCTGCCGCGCGGGCCCCGTCGCGTGTCACCCACTGAGAAGGGAGAAGAGGGATGTTGACGTGCTCGATCGGGCTGCGGACCAACGGTTCAGGGCCGTGGGAATGGCGCGGAGAGGAAGAGGGATGGGGCCGTGGCAGCGACCGCATCCGCCCGCTGGACCACCCCGCCCTGGAGCCGCGTGCGGTCACCGACGGCACCCGCACGCTGCTGGTCGTACGGGAGAAGGCCGCCGGCCGTCCCTCGCTGCTGCGCTCGCTGTCGCCCGTCCGGGTCGACGACGCGGTCTACGGCCGCGTGCTGAAGGAGTGCCAGGAGGGCGCAGGCCGCCACCCGAATGCTCACCGACCTGGACGAGATCGAGGATGAACTGCGAGCCGCCCTCGCCTGCTGACTCCTCTCGTCAGCGGGCGGAGAGCTGCCGTTCGCAGTCGCGCTGGAGCAAGTAGTACGAGCGGGCCGCCTGGTGGTGCGGTTCAGCTGGCGCGAATCATCACCGTGAGGAATGGCGATGCGGGTGATGGCTGGCTGTGCCCGATGTCCTCGTACCCCCACGACTCGTAGAGCCGATGTACCTTCCCATTACCAGCCGCCGCGTTAACCATGAGCGTGACGTACGGCTCTTCGCGCTCGGCGAGGAGTGCGTCGTGGATGCGCCGTGCGGTGCCGGTGCCCCGCCATGCGGCCCGTACGCCGATCTCCTTGAGGGCGACGGCCGGACGCTCGGTGTACTCGCTTGCCGGCGCCGGGGTAGTGCGCTGCCAGTACCGGTCACCATGCTCGATCGTGTTGCCGTAGGCGTATCCGACAGGGCGCCCGTCCGCGTAGGCAAGGACCGCCACGAACCCCGGCTCGGTCGCGTGCCTGTCCAGACGCTCACCGAACGCCGTGACCGCGTAGTTCGGCAGGTGCAGCAGCGGGGCGCGCACCTCGGCGTACACGTCGATGAGGTCGCTGCGGACGGCGGCGAGGGCGGTGAAGGCGCGGAGTTCGATGGCGGGTGCCGTGGTCATGCCGTGGTCCTCCAGGCGTCGCGGGTGTGCTCGGTCCAGGTGTGCACGATCGGGCTGGTCGGCGCGGTGGCGCGGAGCGCTGCCCCGAACTCTTGCAGCATGCGGGACACGCGGGCGTGTTGGGTGGCGGCGTCAGCCGGAACCGACATCGCGGTGTGCGTGGCGGCGTCGGCGTCGCGCTGGGCGAGCTGGGCGTGCGCGAGCCGGGTCGTGGCGATGGCGCGGGATCGGACCATGTGGGGTCGGAAGGCGGACAGGCAGCGGCGGGCGTGGTACTCGGCGGTGGAGTGATCGCCGAGTGCCAGGTATGCCGAGAGGGCCAAGGAGTCCAACTCGGCCTGGTCGTAGAAGGCGAGCATCCACACCGGCCGGTAGTCGGTGGGGGCGGCGCGCCCCATGGCGTCCTGCGCCTGCTCGAAAGCACGGCGGGCGCCGGTGCGGTCCTGGGCCGCTCCATGGATGGCTCCCTGCCGGGCCAGACCGAGGGAGGCGAACAGGGGATCACGTCGCGTGATGTGCAAGTGGCGCGCAACGTCGTTCGCGGCGAGCGCGTCAGCCGGTCGGCCCATGTGCCGGTAAAGGGTGCCCGCGTGCGACCAAATGCGGAACTTGATCGTCTGGTCTCGGGAGAGCTCGGCGAGGGCCTGCGCCTCGCGCATGTGCGCCTTCGCGTCCTCGTACCGGCGGCCGTCAATCGCAGCCCACATCGCGGAGGACCGGAAGGCGGCGGCGGCCCCGTACAGGTGGGCGCGTACACGCTGCGTGGCACTGCCGGAGTTCTGGAGGTTCAGGGCCTCGTCGGCGAGGGCGGCGGCGCGCTGCTCGATGCCGCGTTGTCCGCCGTGGCGGTGGTCGCTGACGATGAGCTCGGCGAACCGCTTCTGTAGGCGGTCGACGTCACTCATGCCGATGCGGCGGGGGGTGCCGGGAATGATGGTTGTGGCTGCTGCGGCGATGCCGCCCAGCGCGGCGCGGCGGTGCATGTCGGCATCCTCCTGCGGTGGGGCCGGGGTGGACGGTGTCCGGCTCCGTGGCACGAACCCTAAGGCGGTAGCAGGAAGACCCGTCACGTCCTCGAAGGCCCGACGGGTGAGCGCGTTGGGCCAGCGGACGCGTCCTGATCGCCAGTCCCGGACGCTCTTGTCATCGAACCGTCCGGGGGCCCCCGTGAGGCGTTCACGGGCCGAATTCAGCGCTTTAGCAAGGCTGTTAGCGCTGTGGCCGTTCCGGTCCATCCACTCCACCAGCGCCAAGTTTTGCGTGGTGTCCATCCACGCACCGTAGCGCCGCGATCCCCGACCGTCAGGTAAACGGCTGGTCAATTTCCCCGGGGGGATACATCGCGATGGCGGCACCGATCCCCTACGCCCGGCACGGTGACGCGGCGTTAGGTGGTCGTACGGCCCCGCCGTTTTCATCCCCCGAGGGACACGGCGGGGCGTCGTAGGCAACTACCGAGGTGGCAGCTATGACCACGCGCGCACCACAGGAGCAGAAGGACACCACCACCTATCCGCCCGGCACATACGTGTACGACGTGGTGGCGGATGCCGTCGGCAGGGTCGCGGACCCGGAGGCGTACCCGGCAGAACTCCTCGGCCGGGCCGCCACGCTGGTGGTGCCGATCGGCACGGACGGCGAGGCGTGGCAGGCGGAGCCGGGTGCGCTGCGGCTGGCCACCGCCGCGGAGATCGAGGCGGCGCGATGAGCGGCACGCACGCCGCACCATCGCCGCGACCGGCTGAGCGGGCACGAGACGGCCTAGCTGGCGCGCTGACCGTGCTTGGTCTCGTCGGCGCTGCCCCGCCCGCGGTCGTCGTCGGCCCGCGCCTGATGGAAGTGCACGCCGTCCAGCGGCTGGACGCCGAGTCTGAAGAGTTCGCCAGCTCCGTGGCTGGCCGTGAGCCGCACACAGACCGGTACGGCGTCCGTACGCACCCGGTAGACCGGGTGCCCACGTAGACCCCGGTGGCGGTGCGGTGCGGTGCCCCCGTGAAGGCCGCACCGCCACCGGTCTCCACTCCGCCCGGGTCGTGCCCCCTCCCACGCCCGGTCACCGACCCGGGACGGCGCCAGCTCCTGCCTCCCACCCCCGAGGGAGGCGGGAGGCCCGCGCGGTTGTACTCACGACATTCGGCCCGCGCGGGCCTGGAGCCCCGGCGTTGGTCTTCCGCCGGGGCCCTGTACGCCATCTCCCGCCCGTACCGGCCGCCGGTCGAGAACAGCGTCAGCCAGCTGTCCGCAGGCTAAGGACTTCCGCGACCGCGCCCGCCGTTGTGCGGCTCGGCCGCGGGGGGTTAGGCACCGTCACTACGTCTGAAAGGAAGAGAAATGGGAGCGAAGTCTCAGGTTCTCGCGCAGGCAATCGGTCTGTCGATTGAGGAGACCGACGTCGTGGACCTGATTGACCCGTCGAAGGTCGTCAAGAGCGAGGACGTCGAGCAGGAGGAGTGCTTCACCTTCTGACCGGCACCCCTGCGGTTCCGCCCTTCCCAAGGAGGCTGGCGTGATTCACGCTTTCACCGGGCCGACGCTGAGCCCGGACGATCCCGCCCTGTCACACGAGCGGTTCACCGTAAGGCCGCCGATCAAGCACGGAGACCTGTTCGATCCCCAGATCCGGGAGGGTGACACCGTCGTCATCATCGACGGCCTGTACCACCACACCCCCGCCCTCCGGCACAAAGAGATCATCCGGGCCATGAGCCGAGGCATCCGCGTCATCGGCGCCGCCAGCATCGGAGCCCTGCGCGCAGCCGACCTCACCCCGTGCGGCATGGTCGGCGTCGGCGCGATCTTCCACGCCTATGCCACAGGCGCCATCGAGGGCGACGACGAGGTAGCCGTCGCCCAATCAGCCGACACCGATGCGCGGTCCTACACCTGGCCGCTCGTCAACGTCCGCCATGTGCTGCACAAAGGCGTGAGGGCACAGGTCATCGACACCCCGACAGCCGACAGGATGCTTACAGGCTTACGAGACGTCTACTACGCGCACCGCTCCCTGACCGCTCTGAGGATCTACAGCCGCCGGTGCGGCGCCACCAGCTTTGTCGCCTGGCTCAAAGAACGCCTCGCAGCAAACCCCCACTTCGGCGACCTCAAGCGCGCAGACGCCCTCAAGGCGCTTCAGACCGCGCTGTCGCTCGACGGCACCCCCGTCACGCCGGTGACGGACGTGGACTGGCGCACCCGCTGCTCCCGACAGTGGGCCAACGCCTTCGCCACCCAGACCATCGACGGCCGGACACTCTCCACCCGCCACCGCGTCGCCTACCAGCAGATCTTCGACCCGCACTTCAAGGCCGTGTGGTCGACGCACCTCAAGGAGTCGGGAGCGGGCGACGAACTGCCGCACCTGCTCGCCTGCGCGGCCTACCGGTCCGAGATCGACCTGACCGACCCCCGCACGGCAGACCGCCTGCTGGCCCACGAAACCCCGCACGACCGTGCCGCAGTGGCCCAGTACGCCGCGCTGAACGACATGACCGTCCAGGCCCAACCGGGCTTCTTCGTCGAGGCGATCAAAGACTCCGTGGCCCGACGGCTCCTCACCCGAGCTTGGCAACTGCCCGACGACGCCTTGGAGAACGAGGCGTGGGCCCGGGGCTTCCAGGGCGCCAGAGATGCCGTCGACACAGCCAAGTGGTTCGTTCTGGGCTTCTTGAAGGAAACGGAGACAGTGCAGTGACCCCGATTGCGCTCGACGGCACGGTGCGCGCCAGGACGCCGGAGGAGACGTGGCTGATCCTGATCGGGCAGATGGCGCGGCTGGGGATCACACGGGTGGCCCGGATTACCGGCCTCGACTACCTCGACATCCCGGTTTGGACGGCCATCCGCCCGAGCGCCCACACCCTCGTCACCTCGCAGGGCAAGGGGGCCACCGACCTCCTAGCGAAAATCTCGGCTGTCCTGGAGAGCGCGGAGCTGTGGCACGCCGAGCAGCCTCTCCCCGTGGCCGCGCGGGGCACACATCGCGACCTCGGCATCCCGTACCCGATGAGCGCCCTGCCGGTGAAGCTGGATCACGACAGCCTGCCGGACATCCCCTTGGACTGGGCGCTGGGAACGGGGCTCACGAGCGGCCGGAGCGTTTTGGTCCCGGCAGACCTCGTACGGCGCCACCTGCGGCGCGACGTGGTGGCGCCCAATGTTTTCCACGTCACCAGCAACGGACTGGCCTGCGGAAACACCGCCAGCGAGGCCACTGTGCACGCCCTGTGCGAGGTCATCGAGCGCGATGTCCTCCACCGCGACTACGCCAGCGGAGGCGCGCACCGCACCCTGATCAACCCCGGCAGCGTCGAGGACCGCTACTGCCGAGACCTCATCGACCGGTTCCTGGACGCCCGCATGTTCCTGGAGATCGCGCTGGTGGACAGCGCGTACGAGATCCCGGTGTGCGCCGTCTACATCTGGTCGGAGGACTACCCGATCCTTTTCGCCGGCTCCGGGTGCCACCGCGACCCGCACATCGCCCTCTCCCGGGCGCTCACGGAAGCCGCTCAGTCGAGGCTGACCTGCATCGTCGGCACGCGAGACGACCTGGAATCCCACGAGCACGCCTTCTCCGCCCGCCCACCGCGCCCCGAGCACGCCGGGCCGAACACCGGCGAATGGGCCACCGTGACCACCCGCTACGGGCCCACAGAGCGCGACTTCCAGGCGGAAACCGCAGCCGTGGCTGCCCGGGTCGCCTCCGTCACTGGCTACGAACCCGTCGCCATAGACCTGTGCCAGTCCGATGCTTACGCGGCCGTGAAGGTGGCCGCCCCCGGCCTGGAGATGCGCATCACCCGCTCGATCCCCAGGCCCGGGAAGCGCCATGGATGAGCCCACCCTGTCGCCGGAGGAGCAGCGGCTCGCAGAGGTCTACGACGCCTTCCACACTGCTCGGGCCTCCAGTCCCCTATCCGCCCGCCTCTACGCCCTCGCCATGGGTGAGGACTATCCGCCCGAGGTCAACGCCTCCAGCTCGTGCGACTGGCAGCTGCTCGCCACCGCCGTCCGGCAGCTGCGGCTGCACCCGGGGCAGCATCTGGTTGACCTGGGGTGTGGCACCGGCGGCGAGGGCCTGTGGCTGGCCCGCGCTCTGGCCGCCCGGTTGACCGGAATCGACGTCTCCTCCGTGGCCGTGCGTCTCGCTGCCACCAGGGCCGACCACTTCGTTCCAAAGGGGCGTGCCGACTTCCGCGTCGGCACGCTGGCTTCCACCGGGCTACCCAACAGCAGCGCCGACGGCGTGATCTGCGTGGACGCATACGGGTTCGCTCCCGACGCGCGGGCGGCGATCGACGAGGTCCACCGCATCCTCACCCCCGGTGCCCGAGCCGTCATCACCTTCAGCGGCCAGGCTCCGCTCAGCAGCCGACCGTGGACCTATCAGGGCCTGGAGCTGGAAGCGGAGGAGCACCGGCCCGGCGTAGGGCGGATGTGGCTGCGGCTGTACGAGCTGCGGGCCGAACATGAGGCCGAGCTACGCAGGGACTTCGGAGATGACCACGCGCAGGGCATGCTCGACGAGGCACAGCGCCGGACCCCTGATATGAGCAGTCGTCACTTCTCGGTTGTTACCTTACGACGCACCACAGACTGAGGGATTGGGGCGACGATGACGGCTCAAGTCGGCGTATTCGGTGCGGGATCGTGGGGGACGGCCGCGGCGATGATCCTGGCCGACGCCGGGTGCAGAGTGACTCTGTGGGCCCGGCGCCCCGAGCTGGCCAAGGCGATCAATGAAAGCAGCACCAACCCGGACTACTTCCCCGGCCTTGCCCTGCCGCCGGGCATCACCGCGACGGCTGACCCTGCGGAGGCCGCCAAGGACACGGAGGTGGCTTTCCTGGCCGTGACGGCGCAGACCCTGCGTGCCAACCTTGCCGACTGGGCGCCCCTGCTACCCCCGGAGAGTGTTCTCGTCTCCCTGATGAAGGGCGTCGAGCTGGGCACGGCCAAGCTGATGAGCGAGGTGATCGCGGACGTGGCGGACGCCGGGCCGGAACGGATCGCGGTCGTCTCCGGCCCGAACCTGGCGGGCGAGATTGTCCGTCGTCAGCCGGCGGCGAGTGTAGTGGCCTGCAAGAACCTGGCCGTCGCCGAACGCCTTCAAGCGGCCTGCCGCACACCGTACTTCCGCCCGTACACCAACACCGACGTCATCGGCTGCGAACTCGGCGGCGCGGTCAAGAACGTCATTGCCCTGGCTGTGGGCATCGCCGACGGCCAGGGACTCGGCGACAACACCAAAGCCGCGCTCATCACCCGGGGCCTTGCCGAGACCACCCGCCTCGGCCAAGCCATGGGAGCCGAGGCACTGACCCTGGCCGGGCTTGCCGGCATGGGCGACCTCGTCGCCACCTGCTCGTCGCCGCTGTCCCGCAACCACACCTTCGGCGTCAACCTCGGCCGCGGCCTGACGGTGCCCGAAACGGCTGCGCTCACGAAACAGACAGCCGAAGGCGTCACGTCCTGTGAGTCTGTCCTCGATCTCGCACGGCGCCACTGCGTCGACATGCCAATCACCCAGACCGTTGTCGACATCGTCCACGGTAGGAAGGCACCCCAAGAGGCCGTCAAGGAACTCATGTCGCGCACGGCGAAACCCGAGCTTCGCTGAGCCGGGAGTCAGCCCCTTCGAGCTCGCTTCCGCCCCTACCGCCACGCTCTGGCCGACGTCGACCACATCGACGACCGTACGTGTCTACTACGGCGACCAGCTCCAGGAAGCCGACCTCGTTCAAGGTCTTCTCCCCAGCGCTAGCGAAACGGCCTTTATCGCACCGCAAAGGGCAGCGACCCACCATTTCCGTTTCGCCCTTCCGAAGGGGACGAAGCCCGGGACAGTGACAGTAGAGGTCACTGACCTGGGTACGGCACTGGCAACCTTCGAAGGGAAGATCGCAGACCGGGCGTCATAGACGCTTGCAGGGGCTTCACCGCCATCGCAGCGTCGGGTGCGACGGGAGTCGGAGATCAATTCGCAACGCTATGTGGCATATGCGATACCTCTCTGCGAAACCAGACTGCACAGTTTGCTAAGCGGGCGGTAGTGTGCCAGGTCCAGCCACTCCGATGGCGTAATACCGCCCCTGCGGTGAGGGATCGAGAACAACGACGCAAAGCTACAGCGTCTCCAAAAAGTCCTGGAGATCGCACCCTTGGGGAGGGAGCACTGATGGCGACAACGCGAATCAGGGGCCGCTACCGCGGTCAGCTCAAGAACAGCATGCGTGCGCTGTTTATCGCCGGATGTGCGGCACTGACAGTCACCGCGTGCAGCAACGAGCCCAGCAGTACGGACGCCAAGCCCACGCCCACCAAGTCGGCGAGTGAAAAACCCTCTCCGACGGCGAGCGCCGATCCGCAGGCCGCCGCGAAGAAGGAAGTGCTCGCCACCTACAGCAAGTTCTGGGCAGCGCAGACCAAGGCGTACAGCCAGGCAAGCATCTCCGGCACCGATCTCAAGAAGTACGCCACCGCCGACGCGCTCTCCCGCGCCGAAGGGGACGTCGCGAGCCTCAAGAAGTCCGGTGTCGTGGTCAAGGGCAAACCCCAGATCCACCCCAAGGTCACCGCGCTCGCTGTGGACAAGAAGGTCCCAGCCGCGACGATCACCGACTGCGTCGACATCTCACAGTGGAAGCAGATCGACGCGAAAACCGGCAAGGAAGAGCCCCTCGGAAAGGCCAACCTGCGCCGGGACGTAGCCGTTGTCTCAGCCGAAAAGTGGGGGGACCAGTGGATGATCCTCAAGATCGATCCGCAGGCGCGCAAGTGTTGAAGCGCTCTGTGCCCATCGTGGCCGTCGTCAGCCTCCTGGGTGCCAGCCCGGCAGCGGCCGATGACGGCACCGTCATCGGCGGTGGGAAGTCCTGCAAGGGCAAAGCTTCCCTGATCACGGTCTGCGCTACCGACACCAAGACGCAGGACTCTGGCCCAGCACATGCCGCGCCTAAAGACAAAGCAGGCCACAAAGCGGAACCAGCTGAACAGGCAGGCCACACAACATGGCGCTTCATCAGCTCCTGGCGCCGCTGCTGGGTCTTGTGGCCGGCTCCGCCCTGCGCCCGGTCGTCGTCGCCCTCGCCGTTCCCGCCGGGCACCCGCCGTCCGTCACCTGCCCCGCCTGCTCCCCACTGCCACCCCCGGCCGGGGGCCTGCAGGCCCTGCGGTTGCTGCCGCCGGACGGCCGGTGCCCAGCCTGCCGTACGCCTCTGGGCGCCGCGTGGCTTCCGGAGGTGACAACCGCGGCAGCATTCGCCGCAGTCGCCGTCGGCGGGGCGGCCGGCTGGTACGCCGCCGCCCAGTACTGGCTGGCGCTCCTCGGCTCCGCCCTGCTCCTGATCGACAGCGCCGTCCAACGCCTACCGAATGCCCTGACCCTGCCAGCCGCCATCGGCACCCTCACGCTGCTCACCGTCGCCGCAGCACACCACGAGCACGGCAGTCTCGTGCGCGCTCTGGCCGCCGCGGCCGCAGCTGGCGTGCTGTTCACCCTGCTTGCCCTGGGCGGCATGGGCATGGGTGACACAAAGCTAGCTGTTTCGCTCAGCGCCCTCCTGGGATGGCACAGCTGGCAGGCGGCGTTCCTGGGGCTCGTGGTGAGTTTCCTGCTCGCGGCCGCCGTGGCGGCCTACTTGCTCGTTGCCCGATGCGGCACCCGCAAAAGCACGCTGGCCTTCGGCCCGTTCCTCATCATCGGCACGCTGGCCGCCGCCCTCATCACCAGCACCTGACGCGCAACCGGCCGAGCACAAGGGGATGGTGCAGAAGGTCGTCCAGGGTGATGGCTGGACGGCGGCCGATCGGCCATCGGTCATGGCCTATGGCCGTTCAGGGACCGCGCAGGCGGTTCAGCCAGCCCCGGACTCGGGACCGCTGGGCAGGGAGGGTCGGCGGCCTTGCTGGACAAGGCCCCGGCGCTGTGGCCGCTGCCCGCCGGCCGGTCGCAGATCGGCATCGAGCTGGTCACCGGCAGCGCCAACGCCAGGCTCCGCATGGCCATCCGCCCCCGCTTCGAGACCTACTAAGTGGTCGGCGCTCGAAGTCCTTCGGGGGTTGATCATGCGGTGAGACGGGCGGAGGATTCTTCCTGCCGATCGAGTGTGTGTCGGTCGAGCCTGGTCAGCAGATCGTCCAGGTCGGAGGTGGTAAACCTCCACTGGAATGGTTGTGCCGTGGCGTTGTAGCGGTCTTCGAATGCTCGGAGCCGGTCCCGGACCTCGCTGAGGTCCGTGAAGTCGTTGGGCGAGACGACCTTGCGCTGGACGATGGAGAAGAAGATCTCGACCTGGTTCGTCCAGGAGGCGTGCACGGGGGTGTGGACCATAACAGTGTTCGGAAACGCCCTGGTCAGGCGATCTATGGCCTTCTTCCCTCGGTGGGAGGAGCCGTTGTCGACGATCCAGAAGACGCATCTGGCACTGGCGTAGGGCTCGGTGGTCATGACCTGGGTGACCAGGTTCATAAAGGGCCTGATGCCCGTTCTGGGTTCGCAGCGACCAAAGACACGGGCGCGATGGACGTCGTAGGCGGCCAGGTAGGCCACCGCGCCGCCGCGGTCGTACTCGTGGTTAACGCGCATCGCCCGGGCCTGCCCGGGTGCCAGTGTCGGGTGGCAGCGGCAACGCGCCTGGATGGAAGTCTTCTCATCCGCAGAGATCACGTACTCGTCCTCGCCCAGCGGGACGTCATCGAAGGTGCGGGCGTACAGATCCAGCACGCGTGCGGCCTTGGGCCGGAAGGCGGGGTCGCGCACGGAGATCCAGGACTGGAACTGCCAGGGCCTGAGCGCGTCTTGTTTGAGCCAGCGCCGCACGGTGGAACTGGAGATCGACCCGGCGATGGACTGGGCGACCACCTCCCGTGCCAGCTCCGGACACGACCAGCGCGACAGCGGCGCGCCGGTCCTGGCGGGCAACTGACAGGCCAGCGCCTTGACCTCGGCAACCTGCAGCGCGGTGAACGAGACCGGCCGGCCCGACCGCTTGCGGTCAGCCAGGGCAGGCAGTCCTCCAGCGGCGAAGCGGCCCCGCCAGGTGCGCACCGTGTCCACGTGCAGCCGCGTCTGCACGGCTATTCGGGCGTTGGGACGCCCTCGGGCCGCCAACAGCACGATGGTTGCCCGCTGCCGGGCCTGATGCGGGGTCTTGTGGCCGTAAGCCATCTTCTTCAGCCGGTGGCGCTCGGAGGCGGTCAGCATGACGGGCGCGGCGGAGGCGAGGGGCATGGGAGGAAAGCGACCGATCCTTCGAGGCAACGGGGAACGGGCCGGCACCAGGGCGCACCCGTCTCTATATCCTGCGAAGTCATGGCAAAGCCCCCGAGTTGCCGAGGAAAACCGTTGGGCTGCCCGACTTGCTTCAGGCATGATCGACTCGTGGACACCTACCTGGAGACCGAGCGCCTGGCCCTGCGCCGCTTCACTGCCGATGACGCGGACCTGCTGATCGAGCTGGACAGCGACCCGGCGGTGATGCGCTACCTGACCGGCGGCAATCCGACCGCGCCGGAGGTCGTCCGCGAGCGCTACCTGCCGAACATCCTCGACGGCTACGAGAAGTGGGGCGGCGACCTCGGACTATTCGCCGCGCACGAGAAGGACGGCGGCGCGTTCATCGGCTGGTTCATCCTGCGTCCCGCGCCGGAGGGCCCGCTGGACGAAGTCGAACTCGGCTACCGGCTGCGGCAGGCGGCTTGGGGCAAGGGTTATGCCACCGAGGGCTCGCGGGCCTTGCTGGGCAAGGCGTTCACGGAGCTCGGTGTGCGCATGGTCTGGGCTGAGACGATGTCCGTGAACCACGGTTCGCGCAACATCATGGAAAAGCTCGAAATGACGCTCGCGGACACCATCCCCACTCCCTCCGACATGGAGATGATCGAGGGCTCCGAGCACGGAGGCGTACGGTACGAGATCACCAAAGAGCAGTGGAAGCAGCAGTAGCCACGGTGTGAACGGCCGTTCTGCATCCACGCCCCACCGGAACCGGTAGGTGGACGGCAGGAGCCGTACCAGGTTGAACCCGAGGCCCGCCACGGACTGTTGGTTACCGTCAACGACACCCCTTACTGCGCGATCAGCGACTGGACCGGCAGCAGTAGCGGCGGCGCTGACACGGCGGTCCTACCCTGGCAGCAGCCTCGCTCTGCAACCAAGACACCCGGACCGGTCTCACCACAAGTCCTGCTCTGTGGTCAACCCCCGAAGGAGTTCGAGCGTTGACCACTAAGCGGCTACGCAATGGTCGCATGGTGGCGTGCGTCACTGCGGCCCGCTGAAAAGTCGATCCCTCTCGGAAGGGCTGTGCGGATCAGAGTCATTTGTGGCCGCGGGCGGTGCGGCAAGCCTGCGGTATCCGATGAACGCGAGCACGAGAACAGCTGCGCCGACCACACCCGCAAGAGCGGTCAAAATTCGAGCCCACCATGTGGCGTCGTTATTCGGACCAAGGGCCCAGAGCACAGCTACGGGGCTGCAAACGAGCAGCAGGAAGCCCCTGGGGTTCCACCACTTCCATTCCCTCGTGCCATCAAGGTTGATCGGGAAGATCCAGGGCGCCAGGAACTCTGTCCACACAAGATGCGACAGCCAGCGGCGGCGCTTCGGCATGACAACTCACATTTCATCAGACACATCGATCAGCACAACCGTAACCGAGCAGAACAAATCGCCATGTTCCACCCATGGGTGGTTAGGGGGTTCTATTGGGGTACCGAATCGAGGTCCGTGGCCGCCCCGACGACAACGGCCTGATTCATCGGATCGGCGAGCTGGACACCTGGATCAAGCTGGACCTGGTCCTGCGCTACAACCCCTGGGCACGTGGCAGCTCCTCGTGAAGGACCGGACCCGTCAGGCGAAGCTTCTGGAGAAGGGAGGCGGCATCGCCGTCTGGATGGACGGCCGCGACAGCTTCCCGTCCGGTCAGGCAGGATATCGGGCATCTTGCTCTTGTCGACAGTACCGTCAGCCTTGACCCACGGCGGGCGCGGGGGCGGCTCAGCAGCTGCTGGACGCCGCGGCGGACCTTGTGGCAGTCGCCGCCGGGCGCCACCAGGATGTGCGTGGAAAGCGCCAATTGTCCGGACGGTGTCCTCAGCCGTAGAGTTCGATGATGACGATGCCGCTCGCGCCCTCGGTTCCAGGGGTACTGGAGTCGTCCCGGGCGTAGCCTTCGGCCGCGCCGCCGCCGTAGCCTCGGGGGGCGCCACCGCCGCCGTTGGACGCCCGCTGGAAGCCTCCGTGCCCAAGGTGGGATTCACCGCCCTCGCCCGCCAGGCCGTCAGTCCCGCTAAGGCGGATGCATCCGCCTCCGCCGCCGCCGCCGCTCGCCCAGTCGCCGCTTCCGGCGAGCGGGGCAGGGATACCGGAGCAGCACTGCAGAGACGTCCCGGACGTCATGACCGCGGTCCCACCCGCGCCGCCGTTCGCGACGACGAACCCGCCGAAGGAGCTGTTCCCGCCGGCGCCGCCGTCGGACGACGTCCCGCCGGCCTCACCGCCCGCGCCAACGACGACGGACTCCACCGCACCGAGCGTGGCCGCGTCGATCACGGCCTCGCTATAGCCACCGCCCGCTCCGCCCGGCCGCGTCACCAGCTGACCGGCAGCGGCTGACGCACCGGCCGCACCACCCCCGGCCGCCTGCACGCGCACCTTGATGCGCGCCAGCCAGGGGTAGTCGTCTTTGACGAACTGGTGGTTCCCGGGCTCTTTGACGTACACGACGTCGCGCAGCCCTTGAACGCCCGGCTTGAGGCAGAGTTCCCCGTCGTCGTGACCTCGAAGTAATCGCCGCATGCGCAGACAGACGCCATACCAGGCCCCTTTGTGGGATGTCAGTTCAGCGCCCGGCCCACAACCAGCGGCCCCACCAATCTACTGCCGCGGTGCGGCAGTCAGGTGGACGGCGATGCCCGGCCCGGCCGGGGCCCGGCGCGGCACGAGCGTCCACACCCGCACCGTCACCGCCTGCGGGGTCGCGTCCTCAAGTACCGCCAGGAGCAGCCCGTCCCCCTCGACGAGCGCGGTGACGACGGGCGGTGCGTCCAGCGGGGCCGGGAGCGTCCACGTGGCGCGGCTGTCCTCGCCGGTGACGACCACGCTCCTGACGGGAACAGCTGCACGGATGCCGTGGCGCGTCGACGCGGCCGACCGGTCATGTGCGGTGGGTGACCGACCTCAGGTGCGACCGGCCCTGCTGTCGCTCGCGAGCCTCCTTGACCTCCTTGGCCGCGGCGACCACGCGCTGGCCCGTTCGCGGGGCTACTTGCAGCCGACGAGCAACCTCTGCACCAGACAGGCGCTTGCCGGTGGCCTCCGCCTCGATCAGCCACTGCACCACCTGCTCGATCCTCTGCTCCTCGGGGTCGAGCTCTTGCTGCTGTGGTTGCGGCTTGCGCGCTGTGGCCTCACCGGTGTTCTGAGAGGCGGTCTCCCACAGTTCAGGCTGGCCGACGGCGTCGGGCACGCGCGCGGGCGGGATCGTCGACGGTCGGGCTGAAGCCGCAACGTCCGTCTGGCCGGTCGCGCCCTGTCCGGTGGCCGAGGAAACCGGATGATGCGCACCCTGCCCGCCGGTGGCCGATGCTGTGGCCACCGGTTCCGGAAGCGGGGCCGTAGCGGTCGGCGCGGGGCTGGCCGACTCGTGCTCGGCAACGCTGCTGTACGGCTGGCCGGTACCAGCCCCCTGCCACTGCTCAGGCTTGGGATCGACCACGTCCATGGCATCACCCGCCAGGGCGGGGCGTTGCCGGCGCAGCTCTTGCAGGGCGGGACGGAGCATGGCTTCCGGGAGCGGGCCCCCTGTCTCCGGGTCGGTGATGCCGACGTCGACGAGATACAGGGCGAATTGCCGAGAGTTGGGGGAAGCGCCGTACTGCGCGAGGTAGGCGCGGAAGGCGTCGGCGAGATCAGCGGCCCGCTCGGGCACCTCCCGCGCGCTGACGCCTGCGGCCACTGTGCTGGTCTCCTCGCCCCGGCGACCGGACAGTTCAGTGGTGTCTTCCGATGCGCCGGGCGAGTACTGGGGGCCATCGGCCGACACCAGCTCGGCGGAAGCCGGGGCCGCCAGGGCCTCGATCGGAGCCTCGTTGCCCGCCGCAGCGAGGCCAGCCGGCGCAGTCTCCACCAGCGGTACGCCGTACCGGGCGAGCCGCAGCGGCATCAAGGACTCCACAGGAGCCTTACGACGCCAACCCCGCCCGAATCGCGAACGCAGCCGTGCCTGGTACACCAGCCGTTCCTGCTCCAGTTTGATCACCGCGTCGTACGACCGCAGCTCCCACAGCTTCATCCGCCGCCACAACAGGAACGTCGGGACGGGCGACAGCAGCCAGCGCGTGATGCGCACACCCTCCATGTGCTTGTCCGCCGTGATGTCGGCGATCCGGCCGATCGCGTGCCGGGCGGCCTCGACTGCGACGACGAACAGCACGGGGATCACTGCGTGCATCCCGACGCCCAGCGCGTCGGGCCAGGCGGAGGCGCCGTTGAAGGCGACCGTGGCAGTCGTCAGCAGCCACGCGGTCTGGCGCAGCAGCGGAAACGGGATACGAATCCAAGTCAGCAGCAGATCCAACGCCAGCAGCACCACGATCCCGGCGTCGATACCGATAGGGAAGACGACCGAGAACGCGCCGAAGCCTTTCCTCTCCGCGAGCTCGCGCACGGCTGCGTAGGAGCCGGCGAAGCCGATGCCAGCGATCGCTACTGCTCCAGCGACGACTACCGAGATCAGGATCCGGTGAGCCCGGCCTATCTCTGATGGCCTCCCCGTTCCTTCGGCCACGCCGCTCGCCTTCTTTCACAGTGCTTTCAGAGCGGCCTTCACATTCTCACAGCTGCTGGCGACTGGCCTCGGTCCGGCGGGATCGCGTCGGAGTTGTTCGACCTGTGCCACTACCGGGCCCCGGGGCGGAGCGGTTGCGAGGGTCTGGGTTGGCTTCGCCTGCTATCGAGCCGAGAGTCTGGCGAAATCGCCCGCCGGGGGGGGGACGGGGTCTGGACTGTTGCGACGCTGAGCGGCGCATGGCATGGCTCGCCGGTCGGATGAAAACGGCTGTACGCCCTTCTGAGCGGCTTTCACATCGCCGCTGGGCGATGACTCCGACGCGCTGCTGTTTGCGCGCCAGAGGAGTTTTCGCAGGTCAGACGGTATGCGCGAAGCGACAATTAGGGGCAAACTGACGGAGTTTTGGCAGTACGGCGACGCCGTACGAGAAACCCTGCGGGACCTGGACCAGCTCACGTACAGGCCCCGCACATCATGCTTCGCGTCAGTTCAATCCTTCTTGCAGGGCTTCTCAGGAAGGCAGTAGTTGAGGGAGCCGCGATGTAAGACGACTCGTTCGCCAGCCCAGATATCTCCACCAACTGAGCCATTACCTGGCGGTCCTCAGGACGAGGAGCCCACTGACGCTGCTCCGATCCCGTCCCCTTCGGAGGACCCGCGACACCTTGCGGCGCGAACAGAGACGTCTGCACCTTGGGCCCCTGAACCGCGTACTTCAGCATCTCCTCCATGACCGCCACGGACTTGTCAGCCATCAGCATGACGACCTCGGTCACTGTGAGGTTCTTGTCCTTGCGGAAACGTTCCAAGCGCTTGGCGACACCCACCGACACACGGAACCCGACCGGCTTACGGAAGGGCTCACGCCCGTCCGCGGTGACCGTTTGCTGAGTCTCAGTCACCACAGGACTGACAGCGGGAGTGCTGGCCGCGGCGGCCGGCGCAGGGGCAGGCGCGGGCACAGTAGGAGCAGGTGCTGCCACTCCCCCGCCCTGCCAGGCGCCGAAGACCCCTCCCTCACTGCTTGCATCCGATGCTCCGCCTGAGAACGCGTCCTCCAGGGACTCCTCGTTCCCGTCCGAAGGATTGGTTGCGGCGTCCTTGCTCTTCGCCATCAGGTAGCGCTCCTCAGCATCTGGGCTCGTTCGAAGATCTCAATGGTCAGGGCGTCGTGATCCTGGGCCAGCGCAGAGGCTGCCTCCGGGATCGTGCGGTCTCCCTGCAGCCGGCGCTCATGCAGCTCGTGGACAGGGCAGAAGTAGCCAGGCCGACGGGCAAGCTCGGCGGTCTTTTCCGACTGGCCGATCACATTCTGGAACGTGTGCGAGACCTTGCCGAGGATCTTCTTGGCTCGCTCGTCGACTTCCTTGTGGATGCCCCTTGCGTTGCGCGGGGAGGAGAAGTGTACGACGCCCAGCAGAGTCAGCATGGGGTTGATCTGCGCCTTCACCATGCTGAAGCTCCGGGCGATGTCCTTGAGGCCGTCCTCGAGTGAGGCGCCGTCACTCTTCACCGGCGTGACGAGCCATCGAGCCGCAGCCAGGCACATGATGAGGAGGTTCGGGTTCTCCGGCGGGCTGTCGATGAAGACCGCGGCGCCGCCGAGGTCGGAGAACACGTTGGCGCGGACGTGGGCGTGCAGCCGGTTGCCGGCCTGGGTGAAGGTGACGGCGTAGGCGAGCCCCGCGAGGGGGTAGACGTGCGTGACCGCCTGGCGGCCGCAGGCGCCGGCTCCCTGGATCCCATCGAGCACGCCGGGGCGCAGTGCGGCGAAGTAGTGGGCGAGGGCGTCGCGGGTGGGCACGGTCAAGGGAAGCCGTACCTCGTCCACCCGGCCGGGGTCGACGGCGGGGCGTTTCCAGATTCCGGAGACGCCCAGGGTGCAGGCCCGGATGATCTCATCGTAGATGCGCGTCAGCTTGCGGTGCACGTACACGAGGTCTTCGTACAGGCCGGGCGCGGTGAACTCCTCCCAGCCCCCGGGAAGCGTGAATACGGCGGAGGTGGTCGCGGCCGGGCTGGACAGTGCGGGCACCGGGATGAGGACCCGCAAGGCGTCGGGGTCGATGCAGTCGGCGGCCAGCAGCGCCCCGAGTACGGAGGCCTCCTCAGCGATGCGGCGCCGGCGCATCGGGCTCAGGCTCCCCGCGGGCTGGGCGTGTTCCGCGACCCAGGCCCGTTCGCCGGCGGTGCGCCCGATCAGGTGGGCGTGGAAGCGCTTCTCGCCCTGGATGGACTCGCGGTCGCGGGTGGCGGGGTCGTAGCTCCACGAGACGGCCGGGGACAGGTCGCGCTCGGCACAGTGTGCGGCGAAGCAGGACGCGATGACTCCGAGGGCCCCCGCGAAGGCGGGGGAATGATCGTGCAGGCCGGGCCGGTGGCTGCGTCCGGCAGAGATCATCATCAGCTCATGGACACCGTGGGGACTGGTCTTGTCGGTCAGCGCGTAGCCCTCATCCGGGGCGAACCCGATGTGAGCGAGAACCCCAGCACGTTCGTAGAGGTGCTGGACAGTCCGCAGCCTCCGAACCGCGGTGCTCTGCTTCGGGAAGCCCTTGACCGGCAGCGAGTCGACGGCCGGTAAGCGGGAGCGAAGCTCTTCGAGATCAGGCGGTAGAAGCGCCACGGGGCACCTCCCGGTAGTAGTCCAGGAGGAAGCGGCAGGCGCGCCCCAACTCCTGGACGTGGACCGTGGCGGACATCAAGCCATTCCCCATACCGCGGTCGACCAGATGACGCACGCTGTCCAGGGCGGCCTGGCGCTCGTACCACGCCGCGCTACCCCGGTCCATGCCGTTGGTGCGTTCCTGCACGACCGGCAGGAGCAGCTGGATGTGTCGGCGAAGCAGCTGCTCCAGGTCGGTCAGCTCCTCGTACGGAGGAAGGACCCGCCGCTCGGCCAGTGCGTGGTCGATCGTCAGGGCGATGCGGTCCACGTCGATGTTGTCGGCCATCTCGGCTGCCCTGGGCTGTTCCGTGGTTGTCACGGTCGTAACCTCCCCGCGGACCGTCTAACACTCGGTATCCGCTTCTCGACGGCGGGTAGTGCGATGACCAAACCGCGCGTCATGCTGGGGAGGCCAACGTTGACCCGGCTATCGCATACGGGCATGCGCAGCGCGCATACCGGTGCACCAGAAGCGCCTGGGGCCATGTACGACCGAGTCAGGGGGGATCACATCGATGAACTGGTCCGCGCAGGCGATCCGGGATGCTTCACGGGCCGGTGACTACGGTCGGGTGGTGAACCTCGCCCGTACCGCGGCCGGCGTCTCGCAGAAGCAGCTGGGCGAAGCGTGCGGGATCAGCCAGTCCGCGGTCTCCCGGATGGAAAGCCACGGGACCGCCACCTACAACATGACACTCCTGGCGAGAGCCGCCACGCACTTACACATCCCCCCGCGGCTGGTCGGACTCGCCGATCACACAGCGGCACACGCCACGCACGTGGACGGAACAGAAGTGGAACGGCGCAACTTCCTCGCAGGCGCGGCCGCAGTCGCCACCGCACCGGCGCTCGCGGCACTCCCCGCGCATCACGGGCACTCGGGCGACGGCCAGGCCGCCACGCTGCGCCTGGCCACGTCCGCCTTCCGCCGCATGGACGGCTCGACCCCTTCCCGGCACCTGACCGAGCCCGTGCTCGCGCACCTCCGCCTGACCCAGACCATCGCCAGCGAGACCGAACACGAGGACCAGCGCGCCAGGTTGGCCGCCGTCGGCAGCGAAGCGGCGAGCCTGGCCGGGTGGCTGGCCTGGGACATGGGCGACTACGGCTCCGCCCGGACTTGGTACGGCAACGCCATCAAGACCGCCCGCCGCGCCGCTGACCCGCTTCTGGCGGCCTACCAGCTGGGCAGCCTGGCCCAGTTCGAGGCACACGCCGGGAATGCTGCACAAGGGCTTGACCTTGTGCGGGCGGCGCGCAGGCAGCTCGGCGACGGTCGCCCCGCCATTGCCGAGGCATGGCTGTGCACGGTCGAAGCGCTCGCCCACGCGGCGGCCGGTGACTCCGGCGCCGCAGACACGGCGCTCGCCGGCGCAGAACGCAGCGCAGAGCGGATCGCGATCGAGGAGCCGCCGCCGTGGCCCTGGGTGTTCACCTTCAGCGAGAGCAAGGTGGCCGCGTGCCGCCTGTCCTGCGGTGCCCGACTCGGCCTGCCGAACTGGGTATTCGGGGCACAGGATGCCGCAGGGGCTGTGCTGTCTTCGAGACACGACAAACAGCGGGCGCTCCTAATACTCGACGTGGCGTCCGGTCACATGGCCGCTGGGCGGCTCGACGGCGCGTTCGCCTTGGCGACGCGCGCAGTCGAGACTGGCCTGCGTTACCGATCCGGCAGGATCGTGGAGCGGGCTCGTGCACTGCGCCGCGCGTACACATCGGCAACGCCGCCGAAGGTCGTGCGGGACCTCGACGAGCGGCTGCACGGCGTCTATCTGTGAGCAACAAGTGGAAGGAACAGACGATGCGACTGGGGATCACGGGGCATCGTGGACTGCCTGAACAGTCCGAGAAGCTCGTTCGCGCGGCCCTGCAGCGGGAGGTGCAGCGGCATCGCCCGGATGATCTCGTGGGGGTCTCCTGCATCGCGGACGGGCCGGATTCGTGGTTCGCGCAGGCGGTCCTGGATCACGGCGGCCGCATCGAGGTCGTCATCCCCGCCAGCTCGTACCGGGAGGGTCTCCCGGCATGGCACCACGCCACGTATGACGAGCTGCTGCAGCGCGCCGCCGAGGTGCACCGGACCGGGCTCGACGAGTCGACCTCGGAGGCTCACATGGCTGGCAGCGAGATTCTCGTCGGCTTGGTGGACGAGCTGGTCGCGGTGTGGGATGGGCAGCCCGCCCGTGGCTACGGCGGGACGGCCGATGTCGTCGCCTATGCCGAACGTAACGGCGTCACTGCCCGCGTGCTCTGGCCGGAAGGTGCCACCCGCGACTAGCGGTGGTTTGTTAGACCGGGCAGTAGAGGTCAAGTGGTCTGCCTGTGCCGACGGCGTTGATCAGGGACTGGAGTGCGGTGGGAGGGGGTTTCGTTGACCATGCCCGCCAGTAGCGTTGCAGCGTGGCCCAGGGCGTCAGCCAGCCACGGACGGCCCGGATGGCGTGGGGCCAGCAGGCCGGCTGGGGCTGGTGGGGCGGTGGGGTGCCCCCTCTCTGGCCGGCCAGGAGCCGGCTCCGCCTCATGGGCGACGGGTGGGGGTGGGGTGAACCAGGTGTCCCAGCAGAAGCTGAACGCGCAGGTGACGAGGGTCTGGTGGCGGCGGATGGCGACATCGGAGCGGACCTGGAAGTCAGCCCATCCGAGCTCGTCCTTGACCTGCTTGTAGCTCTGCTCGACCCAGTGCCGCAGTCCGTAGATCCGCACGACTTCGGTGAGATCGGCGGCCGGGTGACAGCTGCCCCTCTCGCGTGTCGATCCCGGCCGGGGCAGGTTGGTGGCCAGGTACCAGGTGGACTGCGCGGGCAGCGTGGCCGGGTCGGTGGTGGCGATCACCAGCCGGGTGGTGCCGTGCGGACCCCACCAGCCCAGCTGCGCGTCGGCGGCCCACCACGTAGTGGTGTGCCCGTCGCGGAAGGTGCGGGTCACCGCCGTCCAGTCGCCGGGGCGGTCCGGTCCGTGCCAGGCCAGGTCGCGGGCGGCGTCGACGGGCGTGTACGCCTCGTCGCCGTAGGCCCAGGCTCCCCGCCGGGGTTTGAGCGCCATCACGAACGGCAGCCCTGCGGCCGACAGTTCCCCGCGGAAGGCGTCCTGGTCGCCGTAGGCACAGTCGGCGGCCACCGCCCGCAAAGACACCCCCGACTCCTTCGCCTTCCGGGCCAGGTCGGCTCCGATCTGGAGTTTCGTGCGGGAAGTCGGGGTCGTTCTTCCCCTTCGGGAAGTGGTGGGCGGGGGTATAGGGCACAGCGTGCAGGGGGTAGTAGACGCGCTCGTCCGCCCAGCAAGTGGTCACGGTGACGACGCCACGGTCGATCTTCCCGACCGAGCCCAGGTACTGCTTGCCGACGTGCGCGGTCGCACTCCCGTCCTTGCGGTCACCGGAATCATCGATCACCAGCACCCCGCCCGAGTGCGTGGCCGTGGCTGGATCGGCCAGCAGCAGCTCCACACGGCGGGCGTTGACCTTCTCGTGGTCCCAGGTCGACTCGGACAGGAAGAACTGCAGCCGCTGGACCGCCCGGTGCTGGGCACCGGCCACCGGCTCCGTACCGGCCAGGCAGGTCAGCGTCTTGTTCCGGTCCCTCGGCAGCAGCAGTCCAGCGAGGTACTCGCGGAACCCCCGGCGCTGTGCCAACGTGGAAAACAGGTCATCGAAGCGGGCGGCATAGGCTTCCAACGGCCCCGGCGCGGGCGGACACGGCACACGCTTGGTCATCACAACCCCCGGGACAGCGAGCGGAGTTCCCACCAACTGGCCTACTACCGACCCGAACCGCCGTCAACAAACCACCGCTAGTGCTGGATTCCTCTTTCGCTGGGTATATGTCCTGGTGGCGGGGTGGTTGCGAATGCTCGGGGGCGGGTGCTGGATGATGGTGTTACGGGCACGGCCAAGCCGTGACGAGTACTAGCAGGCAATCGTCCGTCGACTGGCCCGGGCCCGCAAGGCGCCCCGGGATCTGGTGATGCGGACCCGGATGATCGAGCTGAGCTGAGCTGGGCTGGGCAACGGGTGCCGACGATCGCGGACGAGCTCAGTTGCAGCCAGAAGACAGTGCGGCGCTGGCTGCACCGCTTCAACCGCACGGGTCTGGCGGGCTGGAAGATCTGGGCGGCCAGGGCCGCAGGCGACGGATCACCGAGGCCGAACGGTCGCGGATCATCGCCCTGGTCAAGCAGGTGCCGCCCGGGAGGCTGGAGGTGCAGCCTGGCGGGGACCTGTGGGCGGCCGAGGAGTCGGGGCCGTCGGAGTGGACGCTGGATGCGCTGGCCGCCGCGGCGAGGCGGCTGGGGATCGAGGTCGGCCGCTCCCAGGTACGCAGGATCCTGCTGGCCGAGGGAGTGCGCTGGCGCCGCACCCGCTCCTGGACCCGCTCGAAGGACCCGGACTTCGCGGGAAAAGGACGCGGATCATCGGCCTCTACAGCGACCCGCCCGACGGCGCGACGGTCGTATGCGCCGACGAACTGGGGCCGGTGATCCCGCGCGCCTTCCCGCCCGCACCAGGCTGGTCGCCGGATGGGCACCGGATCAAGAATGAGATCGACTACAGCCGCGGGCCGGAGAAGACCTGGGTCTACGGCGGTCTGCGTGTGACGGACGGACACGAGATCACCATGACCGCCCCCTCCCGCAACAGCGCCTTCTACCAGGAGTTCCTGCAACAGGTAGAGGACGCCAACCCCACCGGACAGATCTGGATCGTCACCGACAACCGTTCCTCCCACAACAGCCTGTCCACCCGGACCTGGCTGGAGGATCACCCCCGCATCCGACACGCCTTCATCCCCGTCGGCGCCTGCTGGCTCAACCTGCAAGAAGGCTGGTGGCGGATCTTCCGCAAGACCGCCCTGGCCGGGCGGTCCTTCGCCAATCCCGACGACATCACCCAGGCCACGGCCGTGGCCACCCGACAGCTCAACGCCCGTGCCAGACCATGGATCTGGGGTCGGACACCCCCCGCGCCGGGCCGTCCCTCTGCGGCCCAGTCATCCGCAACGGCTGTTCCGCCCAGATGGTCTTGCCGTCGCGGACGTACCGGGTGCCCCAGCGCTGGGCGAGTTGGGCGACCAGGAAAAGGCCACGGCCGCCCTCGTCCATGGTGCGGGCCCGGCGCATGTGCGGGGCGGTGCTGCTGCTGTCGGAGACTTCGCAGATGAGGTCGCGGTGACGGATGAGTCGCAGGGTTATCGGTCCCTCGGCATAGCGGTAGGCGTTGGTGACGAGTTCGCTGACGATGAGTTCGGTGGTGACGGCCATCTCGTCCAGCTGCCATGCGGTGAGCTGACGCGTGGTCAGGTTACGTGCCTCGGCGGCGATGGTCGGCTCCGCGGACAGCTCCCAGGTGGCCACCTTCTCCGCCGCCAGGGCGCGAGTGCGGGCGATGAGCAAGGCGACATCGTCGGCCGGACGTTCGGGGAGCATCGCTTCCTCGACCGCCGTGCAGGTCTCCTCCAGCGTGCGGGCGGGCGCGGTCAGCGCCGCACGCAGCCGCGCCAACCCGTCGTCGAGGTCCTGCCGACGGCTTTCGACGAGGCCGTCGGTGTAGAGGGCCAGGAGGCTGCCCTCCGCCAGTTCCAGCTCCGCGCTCTCGAACGGCAGGCCGCCCAGGCCGAGCGGCGGGCCCGCGGGGACGTCGGGGATGCTCACCTGTCCGTCCGGGGTGACCACCACGGGCGGCATATGGCTCGCACGGGCCATGGTGCAGCGGCGGGAAACCGGGTCGTAGACCGCGTAGAGGCAGGTCGCACCGATCAGCTGCGGGGAGGGCGTACCGGTCGCCTCCTGCTCGACGGCCAGGCGGTCCACGAGGGCGTCGAGGTGGGCGAGTATCTCGTCCGGCGCGAGGTCGAGGTTGGCCAGCGTGTGGACGGCGGTGCGCAGCCGCCCCATGGTGACGGCGGCGTGGGTGCCGTGGCCGACCACGTCTCCGACGACGAGGGCGACGCGGAGACCGGAGAGCGGAATGACGTCGAACCAGTCGCCGCCGACGCCCGCGGCCGGGTCGGCCGGCCGGTAGCGGTGGGCGACCTCGGCCGCCGGGTGTCCGGGGACCTCCGCGGGGAGCAGGCTGTGCTGGAGGGTGAGCGCCGCCTGATGCTGCTGGGTGTAGCGGCGGGCGTTGTCGATGCACAGCGCGGCGCGGGAGGCGAATTCCTCCGCGAGGGTGAGGTCGTCATCCTCGAACGACTCCAGCCGTCGCGACCGCCACAGGCCGATCGTGCCCAGCACCAGCCCGCGCGCGGCCAGCGGCACCACCATCAGGGAGTGGAGCCCCTCGCTGAGCACGCGCTCGGCCCGCTCGCGGTCCTCGGCCAGCCAGGGAAGTTGGCTGGCCCGGTACGTTTCGAAGACCGGTCGGCGCTCGGCCAGGCACCGGAGGTGCGGAGCCTGAGGCGGGAAGGGAATCATCTCGCCCACCGGATACATCACCTCCGACGCCTCCGGTGAGATGCCGCGCATCGCCATTCTGCGCATCTCTCCGTGCGTCCCCGGAACCGGCTCCTCGCCACGGTTCACCGGATCCAGCAGGTCCACGGACACATAGTCGGCCAGGTCGGGCACGGCCACCTCGGCCAGTTCACGGGCGGTGGTCGCCACGTCCAGCGTGGTCCCGATGCGGGCGCTGGCCTCGTTGAGCAGCGCCAGGCGACGACGGGCCTGCACGCGGTCGGTCACATCCTCGACCGTCTGCGCCACGCCAAGGACCCGGCCGGCCGAATCCTGCATCCGGAACGTCGACGACGACGCGACCAGCTCCTGGCCGGGGGCCGAGAGAATACGGACAGGCTGCTCGGCGAAGATCAAGGACTTCCCCGACTCCAGCACCTGCCGCAGCCGGGCCTCCACCGTCTCCGCGTCGGCCTCGAAGAGGAAGTCGCGGACGCGCAGGCCACGGTGGAGCTCGGTCGGGACCCCGCTGAACTTCGCCATCGCCCGGTTCACCCGCAGAATCCTCAGGTCCGGAGCGTGAACGGCCAGCCCGATCGGGGAGCGGCGGAACAGCCCGTCCAGGAGCGACCGATCGGTTTCCCACTGGATCACCTCCTGCGCCGGCGCAGCGACGACGTACCACTCGTAGCCGGCATCGGGCCGCAGGACAACCCGGGCACGGCACCCCATCTCCACCCGATGACCCGCCCGGTGCCGCACCGGCACGATGCCGAACCACCCCTGGTCACGCAGGCAGGCCGACACCGCCGCCAGGACGACACCACGGTCCTCGAAGTCCATCAGGACGTCGTCCGCCGCCCGGCCGAGCACCTCCTCGGGCGCATAGCCGAGCATCTCCTCGGCCCGCTCGCTCCACCCGACGACACGCCCCCGAGGATCGAGGACCACCGAGGCTGCGCGACGCACGGCGAAGGGATCCTCCGGCCCCTCGCTGAACGTCGACAGCGATGCGTCCATCACCACCACCTTGTGCCTGCCGAGCGGGCGACACCACACGGCCGCCCGGGGTGACTCCCCGCCGTGGTCCGATGGCAGTACCCGCGATGCTCACCCCAGTATCGGCCCCGGGGCCCGACCTCGCTTTCCGTCGCCTCCGCGGAGCAGGGCGTGACCGGGCCGCCAATCGGGTGATGACAGGGCGGGGACCGGCCGGGCAAAGTGTCACGGGGCGGCACCTCGCCCGCCGGCCGGGGCCGGCACCGCATCATTCGAGTGGCGTCGCACACACCTCCCGCCCGGCATGGGTACGTCCGCGGTGTTCGGCCCCAGGCCGCCCAGACGTACGAGGAGCACGAATCGGCGTATTACGCACTCCGACACACGATCATGAACGGACGCCTGTTGCGCTCGGGCGACCCCATCGGCATCGAGCAGGAGGTGTGGTCGCTCCTCACGCTCTACCAAGCACTGCGGACCGTCATGGTCGACGCCGCCGAGTCCGTCCCCGGCACCGACCCCGACCGCTGCGGCTTCACCATCGCCTTCCAGACCGCCCGTGACCAGGTCATCCAGGCCGCCGACGTCGTCACCACGACCGTCGAACCGGTCGGTCTCATCGGACGCCAGATCCTGTCCGGCCTGCTCCCGCCCCGGCGGCAGCGGGTGAGCACCCGCAAGGTCAAAACACCGATCTCCCGCTACAGCGGGCGACGCGACGACGGCCGACCCGATGCCAGCCGCACCGTCACCGACCTCGACGTCACCATCCTCGAACCCTCCGATCCGCTGCCCGCACTGCCGACCGCCTCCCGGGATGATCGGCACACCGCCCCCGGCAAGCGCCGCCGACACCGCATCCTGACACTGCTCCAGGAAGACCCCACCCGCCTCTGGCAACCCCGCGACATCGCGGCTCACTTCGGCGACGTCACCCTGGAAACCATGTACAGACAACTGAACCGCTGGGCCGCCAGCGGACTCATCCACAAGCTCGGCCCCGGCCTCTACGCCGCCACAACATGGTCACCAACTCCCCTTGCGTGACCTACAGAAACGCTAAGGCCCTGCTGCTGGACGACGGCGGTGACCTGTCCGCAGCGCTCGACGCTGCCCTGTGCTCCCGTGGCTGGCGGACCAGCCGTCTACGCATCCCCGGCGCCGCACCGGGCGACCGGGACGGACAGCCCCGCACGTGGGCGCTGGAGGACTGGGAGGAGGCCACGCTCTCCGGGGATTCCGGGTCCGGTGCCAGCTGGATGCGGGACCGCTCCGGATGCCCGTCCCGGCATCTGGCCGCAGACCGTGGGCAGATGGCGGAGGCGTTTCCTGGAACGTCGGATGGCAGGGCTGGTGGACGAGCCCCGACCGGGCGCTCCGCGGAAGATCACTGACGAGCAGGTCGAGGAGGTGGTCGTCGCTACATTGGAACAGACCCCGAAAGATGCCACCCACTGGTCAAGGGCATCGATGGCCACCGAGAGTGGACTGTCGAAGTCCACCGTCGGCCGGATCTGGAAGGCCTTCGGCCTCAAGCCGCACCAGGTGGACACCTTCAAGCTCAGCAACGACCCGCAGTTCATCGACAAAGTCCGCGACGTGGTGGGGCTGTACCTGGACCCGCCGGAGAGCGCCCTGGTCCTGTGCGTCGACGAGAAGAGCCACATCCAGGCACTGGACCGGTCTGCACCGGTGTTGCCGATGATGCCGGACATGCCCGAACGCCGCACCCACGACTACCTCCGCAACGGCGTCACCACGCTGTTCGCCGCCCTGGATATGGCCACCGGCGAGGTCATCGGCGCCCTCCACCGCCGCCATCGGGCAACAGAGTTCAAGAAGTTCCTCACCAAGCTCGACAAGGAAGTCCCCGCCGGCCTGGACGTCCACCTCGTCTGTGACAACTGTGAGGATCATGGTGTGCCGCAGGGGGCCGGAGCCTGACCCGTGCGACAACTGGCCGCAGTGCCTTGGTGTAGAACTGTCGGCTCTGGCCCCCTGCGGTGCGTACTGCCGCCGGCCCGGTGAACGTGTCCCGATAGGGGCTTTGCCGCACAAAGTACCGTCACAGTTCTGACCGCCCACCGGACCGGTGTCAGCCACCAGACCCAGTCCAAGGAGCCTCGTGACCGTCACCAGCATGCCCCAGCCGACGCTGCCCGCGCAGCGAGTCCCGGACGCGGCCGAGGAGGTGATCCTGGGGGTGGACACCCACAAGGACATCCATGTTGCCGCTGTCATCACTACCCTGGGCGCCTCGCTCGCTCACCAGGAGTTCCCGGCAACCGCCGTTGGATATCGCCAACTGCTGGCCTGGGCACGGTCGTTCGGCGTCCTGCACCGGGCGGGTGTCGAGTGCACCGGATCCTACGGAACCGCGCTCACCCGGTCCCTGCGCCGAGAGGGCATCGACGTCGTCGAAGTCAACCAGCCCGACCGTGCCACCCGGCGCAAGCGCGGCAAGACAGACGCCGTCGACGCGGACGCGGCCGCCCGCGCGGTGCTGTCCGGACGCGCCACCACCGTGCCGAAGAGCGCGGACGGCCCCGCAGCGGACATGCGGGTCCTGCGACTGGCCAAGGAATCGGCTGTCAAGGCCCGCACCCAGGCACTGAACCAGCTCAAGGCCGTCCTCCTGGCCATTGACCCGGACCTGCGCGAACTGCTCACAGGTCTGAGTAACCCTGCGCTGGTCGCCACCTGCGCGGCCCTCGACGTCGATGACCGGGGCGAGGCCGTCTTCACGATGCGCCTGCTCGCCCGCAGAATCCAGCACCTGTCCGACGAGGTCAAAGAGCTCACCCGGCGCACCGCCAGGGCCGTCCGCTCCTGCCGGCCCCAGATGCTGGACCTGGTCGGTGTCGGGCCCGACAGCGCCGCGGTCCTCCTCATCGCCGCAGGTGACAACCCTGATCGGATCACTGACGAGGCATCCTTCGCCGCCCTGTGCGGCGTCAGCCCGGTCGAGCAGTCCTCTGGCAAGACACAACGGCGGCGCCTGAACCGCGGAGGCAACCGCCAAGCGAATGCTGCCCTCTACCGCATCGTGATGACCCGCACACGCTGGGACGAACGCACGCAGAAGTACCTGGAGCGACGCACCACCGAGGGCATGTCCAAGCGTGAGATCATCCGGTGCCTCAAGCGATACGTCGCCCGTGAGCTCTACCGGCACATCCAGCCCCTGGCCACCAGCCAACTCTCTTCTGCGGCTTGACGAAACATAGGGGCTTCTACGGCACCCACAAGACCGAGACGATCCGCAAGTGGCTGGCCGCCCACCCCCGCTTCCACCTGCACTTCACCCCCACCTACTCGTCCTGGCTCAACCAGGTCGTGCGACACGAAAGTCGCTTGAGAAGAGTGGAAATCACCAAGGAGGTTCGACTGATGTCGAAGGTGTAGGACCCGAGCCAGTGCACAGGGCTCGTTCCCGCCCCAGCGTGCGTCGTGAGTAATCGCGGGGTGCGAAGCCTGGGGAAATGCCCAAGGACCATCGTTCCATCCGGGGTTACAGGCTGGGAAATGCCGGACGGGCGAATGCGAATGAACCCTTGATGATGCCTCGTCATGATCACTCTCGCCGATGGGTTGCTCCAGCGGGAGATAGGGACTGGCCGTTGGAAAGCGGCAGGCGCCGACTGGAGAAACTTGGCCAGTCGGGAGTGCACCGCCGTCCCCGGGGTGCAGAGGGCGCCCTCCCCGGCAGCATCTCTCTCATGCGGAACGTGACAACCCCGATGGAGTCCAGGCCATGCCGTTTTGGCTTGGTAAGCCAACCGCAAGGGAGGCCCAACTCTCCAGCGGGTGCAGGAAGACCCAGCAAGCGAATGCCGGTCGCCGAAAGGCAGCAGGAAACCGGGGACCATGCACCGACACCTCCGTCGGTGGCTCCCGCATAACTGGCCGGATAGGGGCCGATGCCCCGACCTGAAAGGGTGCTGACGTGGGTCTGGTGAGCCTGTGGAGAAACGATGACCGGAGACACCGGAACCGAAGGGCAAGTTGGACGCCATGACGACACACACGGCCGCGATGGCGCACGCCGCAGTGGCCGCCGCCGGCATGGCGAACGGACCGGAGGACGAGATCACCGACTGGCCGTCAATCGACTGGCGGAAGGTCGAGGACAACGTACGGCGGCTTCGGCAGCGCATCTTCACGGCATCGCAGGCAGGAGACCTGGCCAAGGTCAGGAACCTGCAGAAGCTGATGCTCCGCTCCCGCTCCAACACACTCGCGAGTGTGCGGCGGGTCACGGAGATCAACGCTGGCCGCAAGACGGCGGGCATCGACGGGAAAATCGTCCTGCTGCCCCAGGGAAAGGCCGAGTTGGCCGACTGGGTCCAGCATGACGCGGCCCCGTGGAAACCCAAACCCGTCAAGCGGGTGTATATAGCCAAGGCGAATGGAAAACAGCGCCCACTCGGAATTCTCGTGATCGCCGACAGATGCCTTCAAGCTCTGACGCTGAATGCACTGGAACCCGAATGGGAGGCGCGGATGGAGCCGAAAGTCTATGGCTTTCGTCCAGGCCGCGGCTGTCATGACGCGATCGTTGCCATCCACACGACGGCGAGCGGCAAGAACGCCAAACGCCTGTGGGTGCTCGACGCCGATCTGAAAGCGGCATTCGACCGAATCGACCACGATCACCTACTCGCGTCATTGGGCTCATTCCCCGGGAGGGGAATGATTGCCGGATGGCTGAAGGCAGGTGTGGTCGAGAAGGGTTGGTTCACGCCCACAGTGGAGGGAACTCCGCAGGGTGGCGTGATCAGTCCCACGCTGCTGAACATTGCCTTGCACGGAATGGGGAAGGCCGCTGGAGTCCGCTACCAGACTCTCGGCAGTGATGCCGCGATCCTGGCACGCGACTCCCCGGTTCTGGTCGTCTACGCCGATGACCTCCTTGCCCTGTGCCATTCACGGGAACAGGCTGAGCAGGTCAAGGCGCGGCTGGCTGCATGGCTCGCGCCCCGGGGATTGGCCTTCAACGAGGACAAGACGCGCATCGTCCACCTCGATGAAGGCTGTGACTTTCTGGGGTTCAACATCCGACGCTATCGCGGCAAGTTGCTGACCAAGCCGAGCAACGAGGCCCTGCGGCGGATCCGGGAACGGCTCGCCACCGAGGTGCTGGGCCTGCGAGGGGCCAACGCCGACGCGGTGATCGCCAAGCTCAACCCGATCATCAAGGGGTGGGCTGCCTATTACCGGATCGGGGTGTCCAAGCGGGCGTTCAACTCGCTGGACGTCTACGTGTGGAGACTGGCTTACAAGTGGGCCAAGTTCTCCCACCCGAACAAGCCGGTGCGCTGGGTGACCGCCCGGTACTTCGGCATGTTCAACCCGTTCAGGCAGGACGCGTGGGTGTTCGGGGACCGCACCAGCGGTTTCTACCTCTACAAGTTCGCCTGGACGCCGATCGTCCGGCACCGGATGGTGCCGGGGAGGGCGTCAACCGACGATCCCGCCCTGGCCGACTTCTGGGCCAAGCGGCGCCGCCGCGGCAAACTCCCGCTGGGCAAAGGCACCTTGCATCTGTTGCAGAAGCAGGACGGCCGTTGCCCACTCTGCGGAGGGCTGCTGCTGCACGCCGACCACGAGCCGCAAAGCCCCGAACAGTGGGAACAGTGGCTCAAGGTCACCCGCACGGCGATCCGCAAACACGCGATCACCGCCGACGCGGGCAACGGCAAGCCGGACAAAACCGCCGCCCCACGCCTGATCCACACCCACTGCCATCGACGGCTGGCCACCGGCACAAGCCGGAGACCAGCGCTTCTGTCCGCCCGCGAGCCCAAGGGGCTTGCTTGAGCCGGTTGCTCGGAGATCGAGCACGGCCGGTTCTGAGGGGGGACCGCTGCAGCAATGCAGCGGTCCTACCCGACGAGCGGTGGTTCGCCCTGCTGACGGGCCAGAAGCTGCAGCGCGGGGTCCACAAGTCCGTTAAGGCGCTGGAGAAGGACATCCGCGCCTGGATCAAGACCTGGAACGCCAACCCCCGCCCGTTCACCTGGACCAAGACTGCCGACGAGATCTTCGAACGCCTCGCCTCATATCTTGATCGAATTCCTGGCGCAGGACACTAGGTGGGGTGTTGGGGCTTGCCCTTGCGGATCGGCCGGGCATCGGGGTCGGCCAACGAGACCAGCCGGTCGGGGATGGTGCGGATGCCCGTCAGCCGCGAAGCAGTCTGCTCCAGCAGCCGATGGGTCCCCACGGGGAGTGAGGGCGGCGGCGCCTTCCCACTGAGCGCGGGAACCGCGTCGAGCGCGTCGGAGCGTGCCGCTGGCCTTGAGCTCCCGGGCCGCGCCTCGAAGTCGAAGTCGACCGCCTGGGCGGCCGTGCGCATCACCTCGGTCATGCGCCGGACCCCGCTTCCGCACTCCCGGCCCTGCAGAGGCCGGATTCAAGGCCGTTGAGTACGGCGTTACAGTCCTTCAGGAGCGTTTCGGCGTCACGGGCGGTGACCATGAAGACGCCCAGCCAGTTGGCGACTCCGGCAGCCGGGTCGTACACCGGGACGTCGCGCCCTGGCGCCGGGTCGAACGCTGCCACCGGTGCGATGTCGCTGTCGGGTGACAGGATGTCCGACCAGTCCACCGCCCGGGGGGACCAGGTGGGCTGGGTCCGCCAGGGAACGCCGGCGGCGTCGGCGGGGACGGCAACCAGCGACGCGGCGGCACCATCTCCCTCGATGAGCAACTGCTCCGGATAGTCGACCTGCCAACCGAGCAGTTCCCGTACGAGCATGCTGATCGGGTCCAGCCCGAACACCTCCTCCACCTCCTTGGTGATCATCACGCCGCCGAATCGCGCGGCCGTCTCGATGACGACGGTCCGCCCGTCGGCGCACAGCTTCAACTCGGTGTGCGTACCGCAGGTTCCCAGACCCAGTGCTTCCACGGCGAGCCGAGAGGCGTCCTCGAGCCTGCGCTGCAGCGACTCCGGCAGCACACAGGGCGTCGTGCTGGCGACCTCGTTGAACGGCGGTATCGCGGGAAGACGCGCCGTGATGCACAGCGGGTGGTAGACGCCATCCGCCACGATCCCTTCGACGCTGACGTAATCGGCGTAGCCGGAGCGGTCGTACCAGCCCTCGGTCGAGCCGTCGACGATCTCCTCCACGAGCCAGTCCCGGTCGGCGCCCGTCTCGTAGAGTTCGCTCATCTTCACCTGACGGCCCTTGTCGAGGGCGTGCGCGACCTGCTTCCACGCGAGGGCGGCGTCGTCGGGCGTCTGCAGGACCAGCTGGCCGATCGAGCCCGCGCTCCAGGCGGGCTTGAGCAGCAGCGGTGGGGTCAGTTCGGTCAGCGCGGTGCGCAGCTCCGTCTCGGATCCGACCCGTCGGAACCCGGGAACGGGGACGCCGGCGGCCGCCCAGGTCTCCCGCATGAGCCGCTTGTCGCGCGCCCGTTCGGCGGCTGCGGGGCCGGCGCCCCGCAGCCCCAGACGGTCGGCGGCGTGGGCGACCGCCAGGACGGCGAACTCCGAGAGCGTCACCACTGCGTCGGCGCCGACGAGTCGAGCGTGGCACATGATCTCCTGGATGATGGCCTCGCCGGAACCAGCCTCCACGTACGCCCCGGTGATGCTCGCGCAGCGCGGGCGCCACAGCTCCTCCGCCGCGGTGGGCAGCGGCATGAGCGCGAGCACATGCAGCTCGCCGCAGGCCGCGATGCGCGGGAAGGCGTGCTCCAGGGGAGCGCCGCCCTTGGCATAGACATAGAGGATTCTGTTCATGCGACGTTCTCCTTGGTGACGGTGCGCTGCTCCTGGGGAGCGCTTGACTGGTGGCGGCGGACCAGGAGGGCCACTCCACCCATGAGCAGGGTCGTGCCGATGGCGACATGGACCAGGAACAGGTTCATCTCGCCCTGTGACAGGTAGCTTCCGAGCGCCAGCACGACGAGAGCGCAGACGGCCCGGTCGATGAGCGATTCCAGGGAGAGGAGCGTGGCGCGGTGCTCTGAGCCGGGGATGGCCCGGTTGATGAGCTGGCGTTGGATCGGGAAGATCAGCCCGCACGCCAGGGAGAAGACACACAGACAGACGATGGTGCCGATCAGCCCAGCGGGAACCAGTAGGGCGAGGGAGAGGGCCATGACGACCGTCAGCAGCAGCACGGCCCGTACATCGCCCAGGCGCCGCAGCCAGCTCGACCTCGCGGTCCCCGCCAGCTCGAAGAGGGTCGTGACCGCCATCACCACGCCGAAGGCGGCCAGGGGCAGCTGTTTGACGGTGAGGATGGGCTGGAAGAGATTGGCCTGACCGATCCGTACAAGGGTGAAGACGGCGACTCCTTGTGCCATGTACATGGCGAGCTGCGGGGAACGTAAGAGTACCCGGCCCGCAGCGAGTTGGTCACGCGGGGACCACTTCTTTCTGGGTCCGCCCGCTCCGCCGGGCTCCTCGCCTCCGGGAGGCAGCGCGGGCAGTCGGATCGCCAGCAGGACGGCGACCACGCAGCATGCCGCTGACAGCAGGTAGGGGCTGGGGGTGTGCCACTTCATGAGGACACCGGCGGCCGGCAGGCACACGATGCGGCCGGTGAGGGCGTAGGCGCGGCCGCTGCCCTCGGCCTGCTGGTACGCGGTGGACGCGCCGCCGCGCTGCAGGTACTCGTACAGGTAGGCGCTGCCTGCCCCGGAGACCAGGGAGTTGGCGAGGGCGACGAGCAGGAAGTGGGCCAGGAACCCGCTGTAGGACGGCCACAGGACGGGAACGAGGTTGGCCACCGTGAGCAGGGCGGCGCCGGACTGGAGGAAGCGGCGGTAGTCGAAGCGGTCGGCGAGTGCGCCCGTGGGGATCTCCAGGACGCAGAACGCCAGATAGTAGATGCTCTGGATGCTGAAGATCTGGGAGTCGGACAGGCCGCTGTCGCGCTGGTACACGTAGAAGACCGGCAGCCACCACAGCAGGCCGGTGAAGAGCTTGAAGCCGTTGTGGGCCCTGATGACCCGCCGGACGGCGGGTGAGACGGTCGCGGTCATGCCCCGGCCCGGGCACCGTAGGGGCGTATCTGCAGCATCTGGATCCGCTCGCCGTCCAGCGCCCATTCGATGTCGACGGGGGTCCCGTACAGGCCATCCGGGGAAAAGTGGGACTGCAGCAGACGGCCGACCAGCGCCAGGCGGCCCAGGGCGTGCTTGGTTCCTTCGTCGAGGTCGGCGGTGGCGGAGCCGAGCGAGACGGTGCGGCCGCCGCCTTCGACCGTGTTGTACAGGTGCTGGAGCGGTGCCCCCACACCGTTGACCACATCGGCGACCGAGCTGGCGGAGATGTTGGCGTAGACGTTGCGGAAGTCCCTGCCGTCGAACGGACTGCAGGTGACCAGGACCCCGCCCAGTGGTACGGCCACCTCCTCCTGGACGACGACGCCCATGCAGCAGTCCTCCAGCGGGAGGCCCGCCTGGTCGCGCAGCCGCACGCTGCGCGCGGACATCAGGGACGCCCAGACCTCCCTGACGCCGTCGGCGATCGCGTCGCGTGTGCCGGCGCACCGAAAGGACTCGTAGACTCCCGCCGCCGAGAAGCCCTCCAGGTCTTCGGCGTTGGAGGAGCTACGCACGACGAGCCGGTCGGCGCCCGGCAGATGGGTGGCGACGGCCCGGTCGATCCGCGTCCGGATGTCGTCCGGCATCGGGGTCGTGCGGATCAGGTGCTGCAATTCGGCACAGATCTCGTCGAGGTGCTGGGTGCCGAGCTCCAGCGCCTTCACCAGCCGGTCGATCGACCCTACGACGGCCGGAGACGACTCCAGGAACCGCCGTTGGAGCCAGAACGGCAGCGCGATGCCGCGCGGCACCCGCAGGTGCCTGCCGATCAAACGCTGCGCCGAGGCCGCCAGCGCCGCCTCGTCGGCGGGCCCGCGGCCGGGGCCGTGCACGCCCAGGAGCCGGCTCAGGTGGCCGAGCAGGTCGGCGCGCGGCGGCCGGGGCACTCGGTAAAAGCCCAGCAAGTGCTGGGAGCCGTTCTCGATCACGTGGGACAGTTCGCCGAGGTTGGCGGCCTTGGTGCCGTACCGGTGGTGATCGCCCATGCGCAGTCGCGACAACGCGACGATGGGGGCAGGGTCCGTGTCGGGGCGTCGCTTGAGGACGGTGCGGTCGGCGGCCCGGAGCCTCAAGCCGTCCAGGGCCGCCGACTGTTCGGCCGCCTCCACCCGTACCCCGGCGGCCGTGGCGGTGACCTCGTAGCTGACCCATTCGCCGTCGAGACCCGCCTCGTCGAGCCGGTCGATGATGTCGGTCTGAATGGCGTTGGGGATATTCCACCCAGTAGCAAGAACGTTGGTGTGCGACAGCGGGGTGGTGTGCTCAGCGTTGATCAGCCCGGAAAGACGGGGGATGTCGTCGGGCACGCGCGGCATGACGACGATGTCATGGGGGCGCAGGGTGTCCGCCGATGCGCGGTAGGCGCAGGCCGATCGGAACACCCGGAGCCTGCCGTGCGCGGTGCCGGGGTTGAGGGGGACGTAGGTGCGCCGGGATAACAGCTCGTGGGCCGGCACACGAGGCAGCTCGCCGGGCGGGATGTCCGCGACGGAGCCTTCCTGGACGTGGTTGGCCGGCTTGAGGAACAGCGGCACCGACGGATGGATGTGTGCACGCACGTGCCGGTAGAAGGTGAGCAGCAGGTCACCGGTCATGGTGTCCGCCTCCACCGTCTCCAGGGACATGAAGACTGACTCCGGCTCGGATCCGTCGACGCCGGGCCGTCTGTGCAGGGCCAGCACTCCCAGGCAGAAGCGCCGGTCGGGGCGGGCGTACACCTCGTGGTTGAAGGTGTCGATGTCGCTGAGCAGGTCGTCCAGCGGCACATCGAGGATGTGCTTCGCCATGTACTGCACATGCAGTGGGTTGCCGGTGCTGTCGATGAAGTGCAGCGTCGCGTCGTCGAGGTCCACGACGAGCTTCACGAAGGGGATCCCGGCCAGGCTGCCGGCGAGGCGCCCGAAGGCCGGGACGGTCAGTGGAACGTCCAGACCCGCGGGGATGATGACGGTCACGGAAGGGCACTTATCTGTGGCGCTCATGCGCAATCACCCCCGTGCACCGAAATAGGCGAAGAGGTGGGACGGAAAATGATGTTCAGTAACATTCGCTTTCATCCTTGTGAGTCACACGAGCCGGAGCAGGCCAAACGGTTCTTCCACCAGGTCGGCCACACGTCGCAGGAAGCCACCGGCGACGCCTCCGTCACAGACACGGTGGTCGAAGGAGAGGGACAACTGGCCCACCTGGCGCACTACGACGGGCACGAACAGGCTGCGTTCGGCCTGGGCCGCGAATCCGAGGCATACGGCGGTGTGCCACTCGATCTCTTGGCGCTCGGTGTCCACGGAGGCGTTGAGTTCCGGGTACCCTCCCAGCACCGCCACAATACGGGCCATCAGGGCGAGGAAGGTAATCGGTTCGCCGTCACCGGAGCCGAGGGCCCGCCTGACCTCCAGCAGACGGGTCGCGTCCACGTTCACCCATGTGGTGGCGTCGGGGATCTCACGGCGGCTGAGCGCCAGCTTGTCGGCCACGGCCTTGCGCACGCCGCGAAGCGGGATCCGTACGGTACCGATGTCGGCGGCGCCGGATCCGGCTGGAACGGCGGGCCTCGTCGGCGCCGCAGGTCCCTCGACATCGGCCCGCAGGATCAGCCCGCCGGGCCCGCTCCCCGCGATGGTCCTCAGCAGGATTGCGGTGGAGGGCATGGATGCTGATGAACACGTCAGCGGCCGCCGGGAGTGCGTAGCCGCCCAGGACGGTGGGCTCCCGAGTGACCCGGCTGATGAGCCAGGCAGGGGGATGGACCCGCAGCGTCTCGGTGAGGACGTGCTACATGAGCGGCAGACGGTCGAGGTCTTCAAAGGTCGGCAGTGCGCCGTCGAGCGCGGTGTCGCACCCGCACCTGGAAGACCGAACTCGCCCACTTCGCCGCCGAGGCCGGACTGACGATCACCATCTGCCACCTGCCTCCCGGGACGTTCAATGCCGTTGCTTGAGCGTGGCAAGCAGTTCTCGGTGACGTCGAAGGAGCGCGGTCGTTGGGCCCTACATGCATCCGTGGGTGGGGTTATTCGATCATGTGCGGCTGGGAGTGGTGACCCGATGGGTGACCCCGGAGCTCGTCGCCGACGTGCTGGAGAAATGCGGGGTTCGCGACAAGAAGCCCGGTGCCCTGCCGACCGGGTTCATGGTCTACTTCACGCTCGCCCTGGCCCTGTTCCAACAGGACTCCTACGACGACGTGGCGGAGCAACTGATCGGCGGAAGTGTGGAGTTGAGTGAGAGCATCCCCAACAAGTCCTCGTTTGCAGAATACCAGTACCGCGCCCGGGATCACGGTGACAGCGAGGGCGGCCGTGTTCGACGTCAGCGACCACACCGCATATAGCGACCCGTACGAGACTGCCACCGCCGCACTCCTGGTGGCCGCGGTACTGGAGCAAGCCAGCTCGGTGCGTAAGTGATCAAACAGCTGGGAAGGATGCAGAGGTTCGCTGTCGAGCACCGGCGGAAATCTGCGTCCGTTCCTGAAGCTGCTCGGCTGCGATTGCGTCGCTGTGCCGATCGGTGCGCGGCGTGGAGATAGGGGGAATGGCATTGTCGAAGCATCGCGTTCGGCTCAGTGGTGGTTCTGCCTGGCAGACCGACTTCCGACGCCGGACGACAGGCCGGCAGGTGCGCACGGCCATGGAAATCGCCACTGTTCGGCGCACCTTGAATCACACCCTGGTCGAGTTGAAGCGGGCCATTGAGGACCACAGGGTTGCGGAGGCAGCCGACTTACTGACTTCGGCTCGTCAGGGTGATCTTTCCTGGTTCCCCTGATGGGGCTGGGGTGTTGGTTGTACTTCGTGGTGGGTGAGGTATGCGGATGGCGGCGGGCTCACCGCTGCGGGACGTCAGCGCCGGGAGACGGTACGCATGCAGGCGGCCGAGCTGTTCGATGAGGGGGTCAAGCCGCCGGAGGTGGCGCAACGGCTGCGGGTGAGCCGGAAGTCGGCCTACCAGTGGTACCGGATATGGCGGGAAGGCGGTGTGCAGGCCCTGGCCTCGCGCGGTCCGAGCGGGTCGCGGTGCCGTCTGTCGTCGCGCTGTCTGGAGAAGCTGGCCGGGTACCTGGAGCAGGGCCGGCCGCGCATGGCTGGGTGGAGGACCAGGTGTGGACGGCCGCGCGGGTGGCCACTCTGATCGGGCGGAAGTTCCACGTCTCCTACAGCGTCTCGGGTGCCACCAGGCTGATGCACCGGCTCGGATTCAGCCCGCAGGTGCCCGCACGGCGGGTGGCCGAGCGCGACGAGCAGGCCGTGACCTTGTGGAAGGAGTCTCAATGACGAAGTCAAGCCGCTTGCGCGACCGGCGGGGCGGGGGTGAAGAGCCGTCCGTCACGCAGGAGTGCCCAGAGCACCCCGGCCCGGCGTCGGGCGAGGGCGATGACAGCTTGAACGTGTTTGCAGCCCTCGCCGCGCTTCTTGAGGTAGAAGTCCCGGTTCGGGCCGTCGCGGATGATGCTGGTCTGCGCCGACAGATAGAACACCCGGCGTAGGCGACGGCTGTAGCGCTTGGGCCGGTGAAGGTTGCCGGTCCGTCGGCCGGAGTCGCGGGGAACGGGCACGAGCCCGGCTGCCGAGGCCAGGTGCCCGGCGTCCGCGTAGGCAGACATATCGCCCGCCGCCACGACGAACTCCGCTCCGAGTATTGGCCCCATCCCGGGCAGGGACTCGATGATCTCGGCCTGCGGGTGACTGCGGAAGGTCTCGCGAATCTGTTTGTCGATCCGGTTGAGCCGGTCGTCCAAGGCCAGGATCTGCGCCGCCAAGTCGGCGACGATCTGGGCGGCGATGTCCTCGCCGGGCAGCGCGGTCTGCTGGGCCTGAGCGGCTTCCAGGGCGGTGGCGGCGACCGTATCGGCACTCCGGACGCTGCGGTTGGCTAGCCAGGCCGTCAGCCGGGCCCGGCCGCGGCGCCGGATGGCGGCAGGAGTCTGGTAGCCGGTCAGGAGCACCAGCGCACCCTTGTGCGCCGAGTAGTCGAAAGCCCGCTCCAGCGCGGGGAAGACGCCGGTCAGCACGTCGCGCAGCCGATTGATCATCCTTACCCGATCGGCCACCAGGTCGGAGCGGTGGGCGGTGAGCAAAGCGAGGTCGGCGGCCAGCTGGGCCGGCACGTCGATCGCGGTGAAGTCGTTGCGGTGGCGGGCGGTCTCAGCGATGACGTAGGCGTCGCGGGCGTCCGTCTTGGCCTCGCCCCGGTAGGCGCCGGACATCCGGTTGACCGTGCGGCCGGGCACGTAGACGGCCCGCTGGCCGTGAGCTGCGAGCAGGGCCAGCAGCAACGCGGAGGCCGTGCCGGAGATGTCCACCGCCCAGTGGACATCGTCGGCCAGGGCCAGGATCTCGCCGAGCGCAGCCAGGATGGCAGACTCGTCGTTGTCGATCTTCTTCGACCACAAGGTGGCTCCGGTCTCGTCGACCACTGCGGCCCAGTGATGAGCCTTGCCGGCGTCGATGCCGGCCCAGACCCGGTCCCGTTCCTTGCGCACGCGCCCCTCCTCGTCTCCAACATCATGCTGTCGGCCCGAGGAACACCCCGCTGTCATCTCCGTAATCAGCGACCGCACAAGGCGCGCACATCTCAATCAGCAGCCAGGGCGCCCCGGAAAGCCGGGCGGCCACTCCTTCCGAGCCACTACAGGCAAGGCAACCTGAGCCACACCCGGCCCTCCCGGGCCGCCCAACAACTTACGGAGGCGACCTGGGCGGAGGTAGAAGAGCCCGGGCGGCCTGCGGCGGCTGCATCTGCTTCGAGGACGAGGCAGGCTTCACCCGTCGGCCGCCCCGAGGACGCACGTGGGGCCGGCGTGGCGTCACCCCGGCCGTGACGGTCAGCGGGCGGCGCTCGGGGCGGCTGTCGGTGGCCGGGCTGATCGCGATGCGGCCCGGGTCCCGCACCCGGCTGTGCCACCGCCTGCGCACCCACCGGGCGGGAGCCGGCAAGCGCCGCAGCATGAGCGAACGCGACTTCGTCGCGCTGATCGACGGCGTGCACCAGCTGGTCAAGGCGCCGATCGTGCTGGTGTGGGACCGGCTGAACACCCATGTCTCTCACGCCATACGGGAGTTGATCGCCCAGCGCGAGTGGCTGACGGTGTTCCTGCTGCCCGCCTACGCGCCCGACCTCAACCCCGTCGAGGCGGTGTGGGCACACGTCAAACGCAGCCTGGCCAACCTCGCTGTCGTCGCCCTCGACCGCCTGGAAACACTCGTCCGCAACCGCCTCAAACGCCTCCAGTACCGACCCGAGACCCTCGACGGCTTCATAGCCGGAACCGGCCTGTCCCTCGACGATCCAGCGTCACCCTGACGAGCCGAAGTCAGTAAGGTCGGCTCGATCAGGGCCCATCGGGCGTTGGACAGGTCATTGGGGTACGGCTTCCGCTGGCTGACGCCGTAGCGTCTGCGCGGATGAGGCGGACGATGACGTTCCGCGTCCTGTCAGGCGTTTCTGCCTCATCTTCAAACCAGACGGACTTCGAGCGCGAGATGTAGAGCAATCGGGCAGCCAGGTTGATGCCTCGGCGAGCACCAAGGTGTACCTATGGTGCAAGAGCTGAGAAACCCGTCATGCCCAAAGCTCACTTCGCAACACGACCCATGACTAAACGCCCAGTAAGTGGTCCGCTTGGTCACACGGTCCCAGCTGATGAGGCTGCCCTGGGTGTCCATCCGCCAGCGGACCTTGCGGTTCGTCGGGCCGTTGGGGATGGGGAGAGGCTTTCGGGACAGCCGTTGGGCGAAGTTCCATGCGGCGACGCGGTGGAACCAGCCGGGCGCGTGGGGGCGTCCGTCGGTGGAACCGCGGACGAATGAGGAGAGGCGAGCGTGTTGGACTTCGGCTTCTGCAAGGAGCGGGGCCAGGGTGTTGGCGTCGTCGCCCTTTCGGACGCGCCGCTCCCATTCGCGCACGGCCGTCGCGAGGATCTTGGGAGTGATTGGATGGGTTGTGACCGCGACTGCGGGGCTCGTGAGTTCGTCGTCGAGGGGCTCGTAGCTGTGGGGCATGAGGACGACAGGCTGCTCCGGCCAATTGCCATATCCCAACACCCCCATTCCTCACGACATCTCCTCCCTGTTATCGAGAGTACGTCGCACGACCAATGGACGGCTGACGATCAATGTGCGACTGGCCACTGACGTGGCCTCAACTCCATCAAGGATGGGCCTCGCGGTATCCGGACCAGTGTGACGGAGGGGCTGAATGCGGCGGCTGAATGGGCTGCCGCCCAGGGCCAGGAGTTGCCCAGGGCCAGGAGTTCGCATATGAGACGGATGAGTGCCGCGTATCGGTAGGGCCAGATGCTCGTGTGGCAGGCGAAGTGCGCCGGCAATGACCCGGGAGAAGGCCACAGCGTGAGGGTTCGCCCTGTTGAGCGTATCGTTGAGTGAGGACATGAGGAGCAGTTCCTTCGAGGGAACGGAATGCCTGGCTGAGCAGCTGGAGAGCCGGTTAGGGCTTCTTTCGCCTCAGTCGTCAGTGCGCTCGTCGAGCGGGCAGGAAGAGAGCGTCCAGGCGAGCTCCGCCGACCCCCGACTGTGTGGGTCGAGCGTGACGAGCCGCGCCGCCGCAGCCCGTGCGCACTGGATCGGAGGTGGTGTCGTGTGCGTATGTGCACTGTCGGTCACGGCTCCGGGCGGCCTGCTCTTAGCGGTGGAGCCGCCGGCCGGCCCGCCGCTCCCTCCTGACAAGTCCCCGGCCGGCAGAGGAAAGCCGTGAAGACCGCATCGCATCGCACACACACCGATCGCACCAGCATGGGGTGCCTGCCCGACCTGCTGGAGCAGCAGGTCGCGGCACGGCCCGATGCCGTCGCGGTGGTCTGCGGCGACCGGTGTCTGATGTACCGCGAGCTTGCGGAGTGGGCTCGCGGGCTGGCCGGGTGCCTCGGCCAACTCGGTGTGGATCATGAGCAATGCGTCGGGGTGTTCGTCGAGCCGTCCCTGACACTGATGATCGGGGTGTGGGGCACCCTGTTCGCCGGGGGTGCCTATCTGCCGCTGTCGCCGGAGTACCCGGAGGACCGGCTCCGCTACATGATCGACGACAGCCGGACGCGGGTCATCGTCACCCAGGACCACCTGGCGGCCCGGCTGGCCGAGCTGGCCCCGACGGGCACCCGGATCGTCACCCCGGCCGATGTGCGCAGCGGCACCACGCGCGCCCCGGCGGCCACGGTACGGCCGGACTCGCTGGCGTACGTCATCTACACCTCCGGCAGCACCGGCAGACCGAAGGGCGTGATGATCGAGCACCGCAGCATCGCCTCCCAGATGCGGTGGATGCACGCCTACGGGCATCTGGGCCAGGACACCACCGTGCTGCAGAAGACGCCGATGAGTTTCGACGCGGCCCAGTGGGAGATCCTCGCCCCGGCCGTCGGCGGGCGGGTGGCCATGGGCACCCGCGGCATCTACCGGGACCCGCGGGGCCTGGTAGCCGCGATCGGCAAGCACGAGGTGACCACACTGCAGTGCGTGCCCACGCTGCTGCAGGCCCTGCTGGACACCGGGGAGCTCGGCCGGTGCACGTCACTGCGGCGGGTGTTCTCCGGCGGCGAGGTGCTGTCCTGGCGGCTCGCGCGCGCTCTCGCCGACGAGCTGCCGTGGGCCTCGCTGGTCAACCTGTACGGGCCGACGGAGTCCACCATCAACGCCACCGCCTGTCTGGTGGACCCGGACGCGGCCGGTGACGGCGCGGGCAGCGTGTCGATCGGGGTGCCGGTCAGCGACACCCAGTGCTTCATCCTGGACGCCGATCTGGCGCCGGTGGACATCGGGGAGACAGGTGAGCTGTACATCGGCGGCATCCAGCTGGCCCGCGGTTACCTGAACCGGCCCGACCAGACGCGAGAACGCTTCATCGCCTCGCCGTTCACTTCCGTCGAACGTCTGTACCGTACCGGCGACCTGGCGTACTGGAACCCCGACGGCACCATCCAGTTCGCCGGCCGGGCCGACAACCAGGTCAAGCTGCGCGGCCATCGCATCGAGCTCGACGAGATCGCGCTGGCCCTGGAGGAGCACATCTGGGTCCGGCGCGCGGCGGCGGTCGTCAGCGACAACCCGCGCACCGGCTCGGCGAGCCTCGTCGCCTGCGTCGAGCTGAACCCCAAGGAAGCGGCGCTGATGGACCAGGGCAAGCACGGCGCCCACCACCAGTCCAAGGCCAGCAGGCTCCAGGTCAGGGCACAGCTGTCCAACCCCGGTCTGCGCCGCCGCGAGCAGCTCGCCGGCCGGCCCGTGGTGGAACTCCCCGGCAGCCAGGAGACGTCCCGGCAGCGCCGAGAGGTCTTCGCCCGCAAGACCTACCGCTTCTACGACGGCGCCCCGGTCACCCGGGCCGCCCTGCTGGCCCTGCTCGCCGAGCGGTCGGCCGGCGGTCCGTCCCGCGGCCTCGACGAGCTGACGTTCGCGGAACTGGGTGAGTTGCTGCGCTGGTTCGGCGCGTACCGCAGCGACCAGAGGCTGCTGCCGAAGTACGCCTACGCCTCCCCGGGAGCGCTGTACGCCACCCAGCTGTACCTGGAAACCGGCAGCGGCATCGCGGGACTTGAGGCGGGCGTGTACTACTACCACCCCGTCGACCACACCCTCGTACGGACCGGACCGCCCGCCTCCCCTCGACCGGACGGTGGCCTGCAGGTCCACTTCCTCGGCCGCAAGCGGGCCATCGAGCCGGTGTACAAGAACAACCTCCAGGAGGTGCTGGAGATCGAAGCCGGGCACATGGTCGGTCTCTTCGAGGACGTACTGCCGGAGTACGGGCTGACCATCCGGCCGCTGGCCCACGACCGGTCCGTCAAGGACCTCCTGGACGTCTCCGACGAGGACTACTACCTGGGTACGTTCGCCATCCGGCCCGCCGGCGAGGAACCCTGGCGGGACCCCGTCGAGATCTACGTACAGTCCCACCCGGGCCGCGTACCGGATCTGCCCACCGGCCAGTACCACTACACAGACGGTGAGTTGGAGCGCGTCTCGGACGATCTCGTACTGCCCAAGCATGTCATCGCCATCAACCAGCAGGTCTACCAGCGCGCGAGCTTCGGCATCACCGCCGTCAGCCGCGCCGACCAGCCGTGGCTGGAGTACATCGCCCTGGGCAGAAAGCTCCACCACCTGCAACGCAACAGCCTGAACCTCGGCTTCATGTCCTCGGGATACAGCTCGAAGACCGGCCATCCGCTGCCCGCCGCCCAACGCATCGACGACCTGCTCGCCGCCCACGGCATCCCCACCGGCCCCTCGTACTTTTTTCTCGGCGGCAGGATCAGCGACGAGCAGATCCGGAGCGAGGGCATGCGCGAGGACACCGTCCACATGAAGGGACCGGCCGAGATCGTCAAGGACGAGCTGGCCCATATCCTGCCCGGCTACATGGTCCCGGACCGGGTCCTGGTGCTCGACCGGCTGCCGCTGACGGCGAACGGCAAGGTCGATGTCCGGGCCCTCACCGCCTGCGACCAGGTACGGTCCGCGGACCGCACCACCCCGTACGTCGCCCCCGCCACACCGGAGGAGAAGTGGCTCGCCGAGGCGTGGGGCAAGGCCCTCAAGTACGACAACGTCTCGACCGAGGACAACTTCTTCGCCTGCGGCGGTGACTCACTCACCGCCGTCGAGCTCGTCATGACGATCAACCACGAGTTCGGCACCCAGCTACCGCTGCAGGTTGTCTTCGCGCACCCGAAGCTCTCCGACCTCGCCGCCCGTATCGCCGATCGCACCGCCCGGCCGTCCTCCCGGCTGATACCACTGCACGACGCAGGCGCCGGCCGGCCCGTCTTCTGCTGGCCCGGCCTGGGCGGCTACCCCATGAACCTGCGCCTGCTGGCACGTCAGGCGGGCATGGGCCGGCCCTTCCACGGGATCCAGGCATACGGCATCAACCCCGGGGAAGAGCCCTACCCGACCGTCCGGGAGATGGCCGCCGCCGACCTCGCCGAGATCCGGCGTGTGCAGACCGAAGGGCCCTACACCCTGTGGGGCTACTCCTTCGGTGCCCGGGTCGCCTTCGAGGCCGCCTGGCAACTCGAACAGTCCGGCCGGCAGGTCGACAACCTGCTGCTGCTCTGCCCCGGCAATCCGAAGATCCACCATGCCAACGCCGACCGCTATGGGCGCCGGGTATCCTACGCCAACCCGACATACCTGGCGATCCTGTGCTCCGTCTTCACCGGAACCACCAGCGGACTCGACTTCGACCAGTGCCTGGCGACGGCCCGCGACGAAGACACCTTCGTCACCTTCATCCGCCGGCTGCGCCCCACCCTGGACGAGCAGCTGATCCGCCGGATCACCCGGATCGTCGCCCAGACATACGAGTTCCAGTACAACGTCCGCGAACTGGCCGAACGGCGGCTCCGCACACCGGTCACCCTCTTCAAGGCCACCGGCGACGACTACTCGTTCCTCGAAACATGGTCCGGCTCCGCCGCCGCCACACCCCCCACCGTGATCAATCTCCACGCCGATCACTACAGCGCACTGAAAGCCACCGGCATCATCGAACTCGCCTCGGCCATTCAGGCCCGTATGAAGGCTTGAACCCCTGCGGTGAACCCGGTCTTACGGCGCCAGGCGGCGATGCTCGGTACCGGCTCTGCCGTTACGCCCTCACGAGCTCGAAGAGCCGGTGTTCGACATGGGCGTCGGGCTCGCCCCGGGAGGCGGCGACCAGCTGCACCTGCCAGCCGTGTTCCGCGGCGGCTCCCTCCATGGCATCGCGGTCCCCGATGTCGCCGAGGCCGAGGAAGAGTCGCCCGCCGGGGGCCAGTACCCGCGCGGCTCCGGCCACGTAGGCGCGACAGCCGGCCATTCCGGCGTCGAACACGGCCCGGGTGAGCCCGTCCGGGTAGCGGTAGTCAGTCGAGATCGCCACGTACGGAAGGTTCCAGAAGACGCAGTCGAACTGGTCATGGTCGTCGAGCCCGGTGAAGACGTCACTGACCACGGTGGTCACGCCGGACGCGTCATGCCGCCGGGCGTTGCGCGCGGTGTTGTCCACGGCCTGCGAGGTGACATCGGTCGCCGTCACCGTCGCGCACCCGGACAGGGCCGCATGAACGGCCGTCACGCCGGCACCACACCCGACCTCAAGGAACGAGCCGTCCTGTGGGTACGGCAGATGCGTCGTGTAGAACTCGGTGGAATAGGAGAGGGTCGGCAACCACACCTCCGGCAGCAATTCCCAGGTACGCCCGAGGAGTTGGAACTCGCCGGCGCCGTGCCGACGGGTCCGTTCCACCAATGCCATGCTTTCGTCGTATCCGTCAACGGGCAACGGTTCCTCCTTGCTCCGAATTACTGGCTCCGCATTACTGGTACCGAAACGGAAGTGGTGTTGCGCAGACCCTTTTCTGCCGCGGGCGCAGGCTGTGACCACGTAAATGCGTGCAGTAAGCGAATCATAGGATCACCGTCCGATGAACGGTGTTCAAGTTTCGCGACTCGGCGCGCCACGGCAGAGGGCATTTGATGTGGAGAGATTGCTCCGTATGCCGTAGTAGGTGCCTCGCCAGGTGGGTGTGGTGCGAGCCAGGACCCGAGGCGAGCGGTGCGGGGCAAAAAGCCCGGGGAGTACGTCGTCGACGTACTCGGCTCCGACGTCGGGACGGATCAGCTCCAGGGCGACGGCCTCAGGCTGGCCGGGCCTGATGAGAGCGGCGTCGACGCGGGCCACTCCGTACTCGATGTGTTCAAGGACGGCACCGCCCTGCCGGTGCGCGTTCCGGAGTTCGCGGATCCCGCCGCCGCAAGGGATGGTGGCCGGCCGGTGCCCTGCTCGCCCGGGCGCTGATCGACCTGCACCGCGAGGACGGCGAGGAAGCCGGCGTCGTCGCGCCGTACCCGGCACAGGCGGAAGCCACCCTGGAGGTCCGAAGCGACGGCCTGGGCCCGCAACGGCGTACGGCTCTTCAACGTCGCCGTCACCCGCGTACAGACCAGGCTGTACGCCGTCGGAAGCCGCAGCCGCATCCTCGCCGCGGGTGAACAGACGGCCATGGGAAAGCTCGCCGCACTCATCCGCGACCGGCGCGCCCGCTCGGTCCCCGCCACCGAGCTCATCGCGCCCGGCGGACGGCCCGACGCCCCTCTCGGGCCGTTCGGCACCCGTCTCGCCGACGTTCTCCCGCGCCACGTCGAGGTCTCCGACATCGACGACGGGATCTCGTTCTACGAGACCTTCGCCGACCGCCTGGCCGAAGCCCGCACCTCGGTCTTCGTGCAGGTTGGCGTCGGTCAGCCGATAGTGATCCTTTCTGCTCGTGCAGTATCGGCGGTCAGTGTCCCGGCCGTCGGGTCGAAGATCAGCGTGATGGCCTTGGCCCGCAGGTGCTCGACAGCATCGGCCTCAGCAGGTGGCTCACCGCGGACGGGGTCTGGGAGCTCGCCGGTCTGTTCCGTGGTGCTGCGAAAGTGCTCCGAACTTTTCTGTCACAGTCGCATACGCCCCTGTCTCTCATCTCTGTGAGGCGGCCGACCGGGCCACCCGGGTCGGAACGATCCGTGATCGAACGAGACGGAACGGTGCAAATCAAGATGGATGAGCAGGCAAACAAGGTACTGGAGCTGGTGGTCTTCAAACTGAAGGCCGGTGTCACCCCTGAGCAGCTGCTCGGCGCCGTCGACGCCGTGTCGGAGTGGGCCGGTAGGCAGCCCGGTTTCGTGTCGCGGGACTTGTCATACTCGCCGCAGGACGACAAGTGGATCGACGTTGTCTGGTGGCGCAGCCTCAAGGACGCCCAGTCGGCCGCACACGCTGCGGAGACCTCCACGGAGTGTGCGCCGATGTTCGGGCTCATCGACCACGAGTCCGTGCTGATGCTGCACGGGGAGCCGGCCACCGCGTCGGCTTCCCACTGACCCACGACTGGTGCGGGGGCCTGGACGCGAGTCGCGTCCAGGCCCCCGCGGGACGAAGGAGAGATCAGGGTGGGTAACCGGCAGGGGCCCGAAGAGCACTCGGCGGAGAGAGCGGGGAGAGCAGGGAGAGCGGAGAGAAACGAGCCCCGTTCCCCGGGCCTGGGCCCGGACGTGGACATGGGTGAGCTCACCGGGGTGGCGCTGGCCGCCCGGGACGGTGACCCGGCCGCGCTGGAGACGCTGTGCAAGGCGATGCAGCAGCCGATGTACCGGCTGGCGCTGCGGTTCTCCGGAACCCCGGCCGACGCCGAGGACGCCGCCCAGGAGGTGATGATCCGCCTGGTGACGCATCTGGGCTCGTTCGAGGGCCGGTCCCGGTTCACCACCTGGGCGTACACCGTCGCGGTACGCCAGCTGATGCGCACGGCGCGGCGCGGGGCCGAGGCGTCGGTCGCGAGCCCGGAGGCCTTCGCCGCGTTCCTCGACCGGCACGCCACCGACCCGGCGTTCGAGCCCGCCCGTCATGCCGAGTACCAGGAGCTGTGCGCGGACGTCCGGCTGTCGTGCACGTACGGCATGCTGCTGTGCCTGTCCCGGGAGCAGCGGGTCGCGTACCTGCTCGGTGACCTGCTGCGGTTCACCGACGCCGAGGGCGCCGAGATCTGCGGGATCAGCCGTGCCGCGTTCCGGCAGCGGCTCTCCCGGGCGCGCTCGGTGATGCGCCAACTGATGCGCGAACGCTGTGGCCTGGTCCGGGCCGCCAACCCGTGCCGCTGTGACCGTCTCGTCCGGGCGAGCGTCGACCTCGGCCTGACCGATCCGGTGAATCCCCGCTGGGCCCGCCATGCCGGGGTCACCCTGCCCATCGAGACGACCACCGTCGAGACCGCCGCCAGGGAGCTGGACCTTGCGGTCGCGGTGGCCGAGGTCTACCGGTCCGACCCGGCCTTCGACGCACCCCCGCTGCTGTGGACCCGTCTGTCGAAGTCCCTCCCCACCCTGGTCGGGCCCGCATGAGCACCACGGACGAGACCGGGGCCACCGAGGTCACCGCCCTGCTGGACGCGCTGCTGACCGCCGCGGCCGACAAGAGCACCCGGGACCACTGGGAGCGGTATCTGAAAGGCACCGCTCAGTTCCGTGGCGTGCCGATGGCGGGGGTCCGCGCCTCGGTCCGCTCCCTCTGGCGGACGCGGCACCTCACCACCTGGTCCGACGCGGACCTGCTCGGTCTGGCCCACCGGTGGTTCGCCCAGCCGATGAGCGAGGACAAGATCGCCGCGATCCTGCTCATCACCGAACACCTCGGCGACCGGCTGCGCAACGACCATATCGATGCACTCGCCCGCCCTCTCGCCGAGGGCTGGATCGCGGACTGGAACGTCTGCGACTGGTACGCCACCAAGGCGGTGCACACCTTCCTCACCGCCGACGAGGCGCAACTGAGGCCCCGTGCCGAAGCGGTCGCCGCCTGGTCCCGAGCGCCCGGCCTGTGGCAGCGCCGCGCCTCCGTGGTCGCCTTCGTCAAACTGGCCGGGCGTAGCCCGCACCCCTTCCCGGGCTTCGCCGACCTGCTGCTGGACGCGGCCGCCGCGAACCTGGTCAGCGGTGACCGCTTCGCCCACACCGGCCCCGGCTGGCTGCTGCGCGAACTGTCCCGCACCGCGCCCGACCGCGTCACCGAATTCATCGAAGCCCACTCCGAACTGTCACCGGAAGCCGTCCGGATGGCCGGCGCCCGACTCCGCCCGGGCCCCTACCGCCGCCGCTGACGAGACGAGACGCCCGCCCCGGGTTGCCAGGAACTCCCATGTCCGGCAACCCCGGGAGGGCAGGGCAGGGCACGGGTCAGCCGATCCGCCCGTCGAGAGCATCAAGCCAGCGGGACAGTGCGGCACCGATCTCGTCCGGTGCGTCTTCCTGGACGGAGTGCAGGCCGGACACGGTGATCTCGGTCTGGTTCTTGAACGTGCGCGCGAACTCCCGTTCGTCGCCGGTGAGCGCCATGCCGGGTTCGGCGTTGACGAAGAGCTTCGGAATGTCCGTACCGGGCAGGAACGCGCTGTACTCCTCGACGACGGCGTGCACATCGGCGGGTTCTCCGTCGATCGGCACCTCGCGCGGCCAGGTAAGCGTGGGGCGGCGGTCCTCGCCCGGAGTGCGGAAGGGCCGCTGGTACTCGGCGAGTTCGGCATCGGACAGGGCGCGCAGAACGCCGGCGGGCAGGAAGCCCTCGACGAAGGCGTTCTGCTCGAGAACGAGTTCCTCCCCGGCGGCCGAGCGCCAGGCGCGGAAGTACTCGCCGCTCTCACCGAAGCCGGCCCAGGTGTACGGCCGGACGATGGCTTCCATGTACGCGATGCCGGCGACCGCGTCAGGGTGCCGGCGGGCCCAGTCGAAGCCCAGCGCGGACCCCCAGTCATGCACCACGAGGACGACGTTGCCGGCCACGCCGAGCTGGTCGAGCAGAGCGTCGAGGTGACGGCGGTGCTCGACGAAGCGGTACCGGGCATCGCCGGTGCCCGGCAGTTTGGCCGAGTCGCCCATGCCGATGAGGTCCGGAGCAATGGCCCGCCGCCGGCCGGCCACGTGCGGGATGATGTTGCGCCACACATAGGACGAGGTCGGGTTGCCGTGCAGGAACACGATCGGGTCGCCTTCGCCGACGTCCAGGTAGGCCATGGTGGTTCCCAGTACCGTCGCGGTCTTCTTCTCGTACATTCTGGTCCTTTTCGGGTGGTGGGCAGGCGTGTGGGCGCCATGGGGACACGCGGGAGCGCGCCGTCCGGCAGGGGGATCGAGAACGTGCCGGACGAACCGGCGTGGGTGTGTCAGACACCCCATGTCGTTGAAGGTCAAGCGGCATGGGGTTGGGCGTGGTGCGACCATGCGGTCGCTTCGTCGTAGCGGGTTCGTGTTTTGAGGCAGCCGTGGAGGATGCCGACGAGGCGGTTGCCGACCTGTCGCAGGGCCGGGTTGTAGTCGATGTCACGGGCGCGTTGTTTGTCGTAGTAGCGGCGGGCGCCGGGGGACGCCCGCAGGGCGCAGAACGCCTGGCGCTGGAGGGCATCGGCGAGACGGTTGTTGCGGACGTATCGGGCCTGGACGGTGCGGCTCTTGCCAGAGGCCCGGGTGACGGGGCTGGTCCCGGCATAGTTCTTGCGTGCCTTCGCGGAGGCGTAACGGGTGGGATCATCTCCGAACTCGGCGAGCACCCGGGCCCCGGTGATCTCCCCGATGCCGGGCATCGAGAGGTAGATCTCAGCGTCCGGGTGCGCGAGAAAATGCGCCTTCACCTGCTCTTCCATCCCGGTGATCTGCTCGTTCAGCGCGATGATCAGCCGCGCGTGAGCGGTCACGGCTGCCGCGTAGGCTGCGGTGACCTGCCCGGGCAGGGCGAGCTGTCGCTCGCGGAGCGCGGCCTGGATGGTGGCCGCCTTCGCGTCGCGGTTGCGTCGGCGATGCCGGGCCAGGACGGCCGTGACCTGAGTGCGGGTCAGCTTCGCCGCCGTGGCCGACGTGGGCGCCTTGATCAGCAGTTCCATGGCGTCGGAGCTGGTCAGAGTCAGGTCGGCGTAGGCGGTCAGGGCGGCGGGAAAGTACTCGCGCAGCGTGCTGCGTAGCCGCTGGAAGGTGCGGGTTCGTTCCCAGATCAGGGTCTGGTGGGCGCGGGCGACGACCTTGACGGCCTGGGCCTGGCCGCTGTCTCCGGCCACCGGCCGCAGCTGGTCGCGGTCGATGCGGACCATGTCGGCGAGCGCGTGCGCGTCACCCTTGTCGCTCTTGGCCCCCGAGGAGGCGTACCGCTCCTTGAACCGGGCCACCTGCCGGGGATTGATCGCGTAGACCTGGTAGCCGGAGGCAACCAGGGCCTGGACCCACGAGCCCCGGTCGGTCTCGATCCCGACGACCACCTCCCCAGGATCCAGCTCACCGCCGTGACGGGCGATGAGTTCGTGGAGCCTGGCGATGCCGGCGACTCCTTCGGGCAGGTTCGCGGTGGCCAGCTTGCGGCCGGCCTCGTCCTGGAGCTCGACGTCGTGGTGGTCTTCGGCCCAGTCGTCACCGATCAGCAGCAACAAACCCTCCCCAAGTGTGTTCTCGTTGCGCGTCGTAGCCTGCGGAAGGCACGGCGCGCGGCCTAATGGATCCAGTGCTCACGCCCCGCGGGGCGGGCACGCCACCCCATCAGCGGTCTGGCCTCCCGGCCACCAGCAGGGGCACGGTCTGACACCAGAACTCGACTGCTTCCGGCGGCGATAGTGCTCACCTGCTGGCGGCTACGGAACCGAGCATTCCCCGGCCCCGTAGCTCCCATTAGGCGGCGTTCGCCCGGTGACGCTCTCGCGTGGCCGGGGCCGGGTCGGGGCGTGGTCGGGCACTCCGGGGTGACGTAACGCCGGCGGTGAGTCGGGCGGTGCATTGGACGGCGCGTTGGATCTCGTCGCGGTTCAGCCAGGAGGGTGGGCCGGCGTGCAATGGTCGGGGCCGCCTGGAGCGGCCAGGAGGCGGCCGCCGGTGACCGCCTCGCTCACTCGCCGAGCGAGACGAGCTCGCCGAGGGTGTTGCAGACGGCCGCGAGAGAGCTCCGGCAGGTGGGCGGGGCGCGTGCGAGGACCTCCGTCCGCGGTGAGGTGGACGTGGTCGTCGAGCACCCAGGCGACCAACCGGCGCCGGACGGGCATGCGCCGGCCTCGGCCGCGGAGCCGTTCCCGCAGGTAACTCGAACCCACCAGCCCGACTGTGCATCGTCTGATGATTGAGCCCGTACGGGTCTGGCTGTTGTCTTGACTTGGACTTGGTCGATCGTAGGATCGGGTGCGGCGACAGCCAAGGGACAGGACAACAGCAGGGAAGAGCATGTGACGGTTCAGTCGACAGGTCCGCTCACCACTGCATCCGGCGCCCCGGCCCCGGACAACAAGACCAACGAGTCCAACGAGAACGATGGGCAGACGGGTCACGGCGGCCCGGTGCCTGCCGGGCACGCCGGCCCGTCTGCCCCGCGTGTGCAGCGTCCGCGTGTGCGGCGCCGGGGCCTGGACGGTGAGCACCTCGGCGTCGAGGCGGTCGCCTCCGCGGAGTGCGAGAGTGTAGGCCGTATCCGATGACGTCAAGCCGTGCCGGAGCCCCTCCCGGCGCTCACCGGACCGGTCGGTCCCGGCGCCGCACCGAACCGGCCCGCCGCGCACCGCATCAAACCGCCCGGTCGTGCCGCACCGAACCGGCCGACGTCCGGCCGTGTCAGGTGACCAGCCCCTCGCCCACGGGGCCGCGGTCATCTCCCGGGTCCTGTCCCCACCAGCCGCCCGCAGTTCCTGAGCACCGTGATCCGCCAGTGGAGGAAGGACTCCCATGCCCGAGAACCACGACGCACACACCACAGAGGCAACGGCACAGGGCACGGGCGGCTGCCCGGTCGCGCGCGGACGTGCTCCGCACCCCACCCAGGGCGGCGGAAACCGCCAGTGGTGGCCACAGCGGCTCAACCTCAAGATCCTCGCCAAGAATTCCGCCGCGACCAACCCCCTCGGCAGTACGTTCGATTACGCCGCGGCGTTCCAGACCCTCGACCTCCCGGCAGTCAAGCGGGACATCGCCCAGGTGCTGACGACCTCGCAGGACTGGTGGCCGGCCGACTTCGACCACTACGGCCCGCTGGTCATACGGATGGCCTGGCACAGCGCGGGCACCTACCGCATCAGCGACGGCCGCGGCGGCGCCGGCGCCGGCCAGCAGCGCTTCGCCCCCCTCAACAGCTGGCCGGACAACGCCAACCTCGACAAGGCCCGCCGCCTGCTGTGGCCGGTCAAGAAGAAGTACGGCCAGAGCCTTTCGTGGGCCGACCTGATGATCCTGGCCGGCAACGTCGCCCTGGAGACGATGGGCCTGAAGACCTTCGGCTTCGGCGGCGGCCGTGAAGACGTCTGGGAGCCCGAGGAGGACGTCTACTGGGGACCTGAGACCACCTGGCTCGGCGACGAGCGCTACACCGGTGACCGGGAGCTGGAGGACCCGCTCGGCGCGGTCCAGATGGGCCTGATCTACGTCAACCCGGAGGGCCCGAACGGCAACCCGGACCCGCTCGCCGCGGCCCGCGACATCCGCGAGACCTTCCGCCGGATGGCGATGAACGACGAAGAGACCGTCGCCCTGATCGCCGGCGGCCACACCTTCGGCAAAACCCACGGCGCGGGCCCGGCGGACCGCGTCGGCCCCGACCCCGAAGCCGCCTCCATGCAGGAGCAGGGCCTGGGCTGGAGCAGCTCCTTCGGCACCGGCAAGGGCGGGGACACGATCACCAGCGGCCTGGAGGGAATCTGGACGCAAACCCCCACGGCCTGGGACAACAGCTTCTTCGAGAACCTCTTCGGCTACGAGTGGGAACTGTTCACCAGCCCCGCCGGTGCACACCAGTGGCGGCCCAAGGACGGCGCCGGCGCGGGCACCGTCCCCGACGCCCACGACCCGTCGAAGAGCCATGCTCCGACGATGCTCACGACTGATCTGTCGCTGCGCTTCGACCCGGTCTACGAGCCGATCGCCCGCCGCTTCTACGAGAACCCCGAGGAGTTCGCGGACGCCTTCGCCCGGGCCTGGTACAAGCTGACCCACCGCGACATGGGCGCGAAGTCGCTGTACCTCGGCCCGGAGGTCCCGGCCGAGACCCTGCTGTGGCAGGACCCGCTGCCCGCAGTCACGCATGAACTCGTCGACGCCGAGGACATCGCCGCCCTCAAGGATCAGATCCTCAGCCAGGACCTGTCGGTGTCCCAGCTCGTGTCCACCGCGTGGGCGTCGGCCTCGACGTTCCGCGGCAGCGACAAACGCGGCGGCGCCAACGGCGCACGCATCCGCCTCCAGCCGCAGAACGGGTGGGAGGCCAACGACCCCGACCAGCTCGCGACGGTCCTGCGCACCCTGGAGGGCATCCGGGAATCCTTCAACGCCGCCCAGAGCGGCGGCAAGCAGATCTCGCTCGCCGACCTCATCGTCCTCGCCGGCGACGCGGCCGTCGAACAGGCCGCCAAAGACGCCGGCTACGACCTCCAGGTCCCCTTCACCCCGGGGCGCGTGGACGCCTCGCAGAAGCAGACCGACGTGGAGTCGTTCGCCGCGCTTGAGCCGACCGCCGACGGGTTCCGCAACTACCTCGGAAAAGGCAACCGGCTGCCAGCCGAGTACCTGCTGCTCGACAAGGCCAACCTGCTGACCCTCAGCGCCCCCGAACTGACCGTCCTCGTCGGCGGCCTGCGCGTCCTGGGCGCCAACCACCAGCAGACGTCACTGGGTGTCTTCACCACCACCCCCGGGATCCTGACCAACGACTTCTTCGTCAACCTCCTCGACCCGGGCACAATCTGGGAAGCGACATCGCAGGACGCGAACACGTTCGAGGGCCGTGACACCGCAACGGGCCAGATCACGTGGAGGGGCACCCGCGCCGACCTCGTCTTCGGCTCGAACTCCGAACTGCGCGCACTCGCCGAGGTCTACGCAAGCGACGACGCCAAGGAAAAATTCGTCAACGACTTCGCCGCGGCATGGAACAAAGTCATGAACCTGGACCGGTTCGACCTCCACTGACCACCACCCCCAGACCGGCCCACACCCGACTGGTACCCGGCCGGTACCAGCCGGGTACCAGCGGCGCCAACCGGTGTTGGCCTGGACCTCCCCTCGGCTTCGGAGGATCCCGACGGCGCTCACCTCCAACACGCCCACACCCTTCGACACGGCGCCTTCTTGCCACGACGGTGACCTTGCGGACTACGCGCAGGTGATGTGCACCCGCGCACCACCGCAGGCAGATGCCCGCTCCTCCTTGGCGGCCGTCGAGGACGACCGAGGACCTGTGAGAGCAAACGGAGGCCCCAGCCGTTCACGACGATGTGGTGGCCTTGGCGTGCAGAGAGACCACGGACGTGCTCTCCCGCAGCAGCGCCGGATCCAGCGCCGGTCCGTTGCAGGACGAGGGGAGTCCGGAACGACTCGTGGATCCACGCCATGGCCGCCGAAGTGTCCACGCCTGTCCGAGGCCGGTTCCGGCAGCCGTGCCATCCGAGATGCGGCTCAGAGCCGGGATGTGGGCGCAGGGTCGGCTCTGGTCATGAGCTGCCGGCACCGCAAGACGCTTCTCAATGAGTTCCCTCAGTCTGTACCGAGGATGTCAATCCGCGTCCCGTGACATGTGCCACCCCTGCCGTCGCGAGTAACAGACCATGCTCGCCCGGTAATCTCCAAGCTCCGCCTTCACGATTCGGCCGCCGTGCGATCTTGGGGCCTTTCGCCACTCCCGCGGCAGTCACCCAGGCAATGCAACCGCGGGTAACGCCCTGCATTTCGGGGTCGGGTGCGATCGGTTCGTTTCCACCACCTTCGCACGCCGCACCGCGACGGGAATCGGCTCGATGTACTCACTGCTGCCGGCGTCGGGGGCTGGGCGCTGCCGCGGCTCCGGCCCCTGCACAGCTGCGCCGACGAGCTGTACGACGCCACGCACGGAACCGTGCGGCCCGTCGGAGGCATCTCCCGCACACGCACCGCCGTCCTCAACGCGGCATTGGCGATCCTGGAGAAAAAGGCGGCAGCAGCGTGCCAGGCCGGTCTCCCAAGGGCGGCTCCATCCCCTCCCCATTCCGCCCTTTCCCTCTCCCCCCACCACCGTATTTACTTTCGAACGTGACCTACGAGATCCGCACCCTCCCTCCAGAAACCCCCAGCACACGCACCCCCGACCGCACCACCACCCCCGCACCCGCCACCGGCTCGCCCCTCGGACGCGACCGCAGGCACGGGCGCGGGCGCGGGCGCGGCACGCTGGTGGCCGTCAGCGATCTGCACGTCCGGTACCCGGAAAACCGCGAGATCGTCGAGCGGCTCAGACCGGAGTCCGACGACGACTGGCTGCTGATCGCCGGGGACGTCGCCGAGTGCGTCGCCGATATCCGATGGGCCCTGGCCCTGCTCAAGAGCCGGTTCGCCACCGTCGTATGGGTTCCCGGCAATCACGAACTGTGGACCCCCGCCAACGATCCCGTCCAGCTGCGCGGCGTCGCCCGATACCAGCATCTGGTCACAATCTGCCGGGAGCTGGGCGTCCTCACCCCTGAGGACCCGTATCCGGTCTGGGAGGGCGAGGGCGGCCCGGTCGTCATCGCGCCCCTGTTCCTCCTCTACGACTACACGTTCCGGCCGCCGGGGGCGCACTCCAAGGAAACCGCGCTCGACATCGCCGAAGAGGCCGGAGTGGTGTGCAACGACGAGTTCCTGCTGCACCCGGATCCGTATCCGACGCGGGACGCATGGTGCCGGGACCGGCTGACGGCCACCGAGACCAAACTCGCCGCCGTGCCGGCGGAGCTGCCCACCATCCTCGTCAACCACTTCCCGCTGGTACGCGAACCCACCCGCCCGCTGTGGTATCCCGAGTTCGCGCTCTGGTGCGGGACGGAGGCCACCGCGGACTGGCCGCGCCGCTTCCGCGCGGCCGCCGTGGTCTACGGCCATCTCCACATACCGCGCCTGCTGATCTGCGACGGCATCCCCCACCAGGAGGTGTCGCTCGGCTACCCACGTGAATGGCGACGCCGTTCCACCCCGCCGGGCCGCCCCGTCCAGATCCTCCCCACCACCACAGGAACCACAGGAACCGCAGGAACCACCGCATGATCGACAAACTGCTGCCGCCCCCGATCGCGACCGCCGCAGCCTTCCACGACGACCACGACGACGACCCGGCGTCCACCATGTTCCCCGAGGAGCTGGAGCTGGTGGCCCGCGCGGTCCCGAAACGGCAGAAGGAGTTCCACACCGTACGCCGCTGCGCACGCCGCGCCCTGTCCGAACTCGGCATCGCCCCCGCCCCCATCCTGCCCGGCCCCGGCCGTGCACCACGCTGGCCGGACGGCATCATCGGCTCGATGACACACTGCACCGGCTTCCGCGCCGCAGCCGTCGCCCGCGCGACGGACGTGATGACCATCGGCCTGGACGCGGAACCCAACGAGCCGATCGCCGACCCCGCAGTCGTCGACGCCATATCGCTCCCCGAAGAGCGCGCCCAATTCCCCCGGCTGACAGCCCTACAGCCCGACGTGTGCTGGGACCGCCTGCTGTTCAGCGCCAAAGAGAGCGTCTACAAGGCGTGGTATCCGCTCACCGGCCGCTGGCTGGACTTCGAAGAGGCCCACCTCACCCTCGACCCGACGAACGCCACCTTCACCGCCCGTCTCCTCGTACCGGGACCCGTCGTCAACGGCACCCGGATCACAGAATTCGGCGGCCGATGGCTCATCGCGTCCGGACTGGTGGTGACAGCCATCTCGGTGATGGCGCAAGACACGACGGCACAACCGAGATGACATGACCGAGATGACATGACGGAGATGGCATGACGGAAGGCCCCCGTCGTGCGAGGGCTGACGAGGCCGCCGTTGCACAAGCCCCGCGCCACTCCCACCCGGGCGGCGCGCTGACTCGCACCCAGCTCCAGGCCGTCCTCAAGCCCGCCGGCCGCACGCGCGGCATCGAGGCGGAGGCCCACCGCATCCACGACGTCTTCCGCGCCGACCGGACCCACCAGCCGCCGCTGATGGAGGACGCCTTGGGCAAGCAGATGCTCGCCCTCCTCATCCAGCTGGAAGCCGCCCGCACCGCTGCCGACGACATCGCGAAGGCGGTGGAAGAGGCGTTCCCTCAGCACCCGGACGCCGAGATCCTGCTGAGCTTCCCCGGGCCGGGCCGCGGCGTGGGGGCCGACTTGCCTGGAGACCGGTACCGCCCCGGCGGGGCACCGACGAAAGTCGCTGGTCGGGCGCGAACTCGGGGAGATCGTTTCCTGCGCCAACGTAGATCATTTTCCACCGCCCGCGGCAAAGCCTCCTGATGTCGCCGCGCTGCACGAGATTCATCGACACCGCACCCGCCCCGCCTCCGGGGTTTTATTTACCTATCCTGGGTATTCACTGACCCTGGTCTATGAGCTAAGGTAATAACCAACGATAGGTAAGCAAAGAGAGGGGCCGGAGATGCCACGGGCCAAGGAGCTCGACGCGTTGCTCGACGCCTTCATGAAGGTCGCCCGGCCGTTCGTGAGCGACACCAGCGCCCTGTTCTCGCAGGCGCGCATCCCGTACGCACAGGCGGGTCTACTGCTCCACCTCTTCGAGATCGGCGCACCACGGAGGGTGTCCGAGCTGGCCCACGGCTACGGCATCTCCTCCCGGGCGATCACACCGCTCATCGACGGGCTGGAGCAGCGCAATCTCGTCCAACGCTCCCCCGACCCCCACGACCGCCGGGCCGTGCTGGTCGGCCCGACCGATGAAGGCCGAGCCTTCCTCACCCGGGTGGAGGAGAGCGTGCACTGCCGGGGCGAGCACACCTTCGGGCAGCTCGACCGGGACGAGATCCACACACTTCTCCAGTTGATGCGCAAGGTGGCGGACCACACCGCGCAGGACTCGTACAAGAAAGAAGCCTGACGTGACATCCGAGCAGACGAAGCAGGTGGCAGCCGGCGGTGCCCACGCGAGGGACCGCAAATGGTGGGGCCTCGCGGTCGTGGCCCTGGCCCAGTTGATGGTGATGCTGGACACCACCATCATCAACATCGCCCTGCCCTCACTCCAGAGCGACCTGGGCATCTCCGACACCAACAGGCACTGGGTCCTCACCGGCTACACCCTCGCCTTCGGCGGCGCCCTGCTGCTCGGTGGACGCTTCGCCGACCGCCTGGGCCGCACTCGTACCTTCAAGGTCGGCCTGGTCGGCTTCGCGCTCGCCTCGCTCGCCGGGACCCTGGCGCAGAACACCACGGAGATCCTGGCGGCGCGTGTGGTGCAGGGCCTGTTCGCGGCAGTGCTGTCGCCGTCCACCCTGTCCATCCTCACCACGACGTTCACCAAGCCGGCCGACCGCGCCAAAGCTTTTGGCGTGTTCAGCGGGGTGATGGGAGCGGGAACCGGTCTCGGCATGCTGGTCGGCGGTGTGCTCACCGACGCGCTGGACTGGCGCTGGTGCCTGGCGATCAACATCCCCATGGCGGTCGTGGCCCTGGCCGGTGCCTTCGTGATGCTGCCATCGATGCCCGGCCACCGGGAGGGCGGCCTCGACCTGGCCGGCGCGCTGCTGGAGTCGGCCGGCCTCGTCGCCCTGGTCTACGGGCTGAACGAGGTGGCGGACCACGGCTGGGGATCGCAACGGGTGCTGACCTTCCTGGGCCTGGCCGCCGTCCTGCTCGCCGCCTTCGTCGTCGTCGAGTCGAAGACCCGTCACCCCCTGCTGCCGCTGCGGGTACTGGCCAACCGCAACCGGGTCGGCGCGTTCGTCGCCACCGGTATGACGCAGTTCGCACTGCTCGGCATGTCGCTCTTCATCACGTATCAGTTCCAAACAGTGATGGGCTACTCGCCCCTGAAATCGGGCATCGCGTTCCTGCCGCTGGTGGCGGCAACGCTGATCTCGGCCACCCAGATCTCCGCCCGGCTGATGATCAAGGTGCCCACCGGCCGGCTGGTGGTCGGCGGACTGGTCTCCACGTCGGCCGGCGTCCTGCTCCTCACCCAACTGCGACCCGACAGCCCGTACGCGACGAACCTGCTGCCGGCCTCCATCCTGATGGGCTTCGGCATCGGGCTGATCATGTCTCCCACGACCAACATCTCCGTGACCGGCATCGCTCCGAAGGACACGGGCATCGTCTCGGCGTTCCGCACCACGTCGCAGCAGATCGGCGGTTCACTCGGCATCGCGCTCGGCTCCAGCCTCGCGGCCAACGCGATGACCGACTACATCGCCGGCCACCGCGGCGACGTCCCGGCCGCACAGCTCGCCCGGGATGCCTATGTCGATGGCGCCAACCACGCCGCCTGGGGGCTGGGCCTCGTCCTCCTCGCCACGGCGGTCGTGGCGGGACTGCTGATCAACATACGGCCGCTGCGCTCGGGCGAGACCCCGGTCGAGCAGCGGACCACACCGGCCCCCGACCTGTGACACCGGGGGCGTCCGGCGGTTGCCGCCCTGCCGCCGCCGGCTCCGAGCCGCTGTCCGGTAATCCCCCCGGCCGGACAGCACAAAGGTCCTGCACTCCCGGCCGGGAGTGCAGGACCTTCCCTCTCGACGAAAAGCCGTCGCGTCGCCGATCCGCCGCCCGGCTAACCCACGCGCGCCGCCAGCGCCTCCACCGTGCGGCACTCGAAGACGGCCTCCAGGCTCACCTCAAGGCCGTACGAACGCGCCGCGCCCACCAGCCGCGCGGCCGTCATGCTGTCGCCGCCCGCCTGGAAGAGGTCCTGGTCGTCGGCCACGGGCCGGCCCAGGAGACCGGCCGCTATACGCGACAGCCGCTCCCGTGGGGGCAGTTCGGCCTCGTCGCCGTCCCCGGCCACGGGGTCCGCCGCGACGAGGGTGGAGAGCGGCAGGGCCGCCAGGCGGGCCCGGTCCAGCTTTCCGTTGGGGGTCAGCGGCACCTCGTCGATCACATCCAGCTCGGTGGGCACCATGTAGTCGGGCAGCGCCTCGGCCAGCCGACCGCCGACCGCTTCGAGGTCGGGCCGGGCACCGGGCGCCGGCACGACGTGGCAGCGCAGCACCGGCGTACCGTCGAACGTCTCGCGGCGCACGCTCGCCACCGCCCGGGCCACGGCGGCATCGCGTGCCGCGACCGCCTCGATCTCACCCAGCTCGACCCGATAGCCCCGTACCTTGACCTGCTGATCGGCACGGTCGAGGTAGCGCAGCCGGCCGTCGGCGCCGAGGACGACGATATCCCCGGTGCGGTACATCCGCCGCTCCCCGCCCGCGAACGGATCGGGCACGAACCGTTCGCGGGTCAGATCGGGCAGCCCCAGATAGCCGCGGCCCACACCCGCGCCGCCCAGGCAGAGCTCACCGGGTTCGCCGGGCGCGGCGACGGTCCCCTCGGGGGTGAGGACGTACGCGGTGACCCCGGCGACCGGCGTGCCGATGACGGGGTCGGGTGCCTCGTCGAAGGTGGCCATGACGGCGTCCACGGTCGCCTCGCTCGGGCCGTACAGGTTGAACACCAGCATGTCCCGGCGGGTGTGGAACTCCTCCCACAGCCGCTTGCCGACCGCCTCGCCGCCGACCGCGAGCACACGCGGTGCGTGGCCCTCTCCGGGGCGGAAGGCGCCCGCGGCCGTGAGTTGCTCCGCGTAACTCGGCGTCGTCTCCAGGAAGTCGATCCGCTGCTCGCGCAGATAGGCGGTCAGCGCGACGGGGTCCCGGCGCGTCGGTTCGTCGACGATGTGCAGGGTGTGCCCGGCGAGCATCCACAGCAGGGGATCCCACGACGCGTCGAACGAGAACGCGGCCACATGGGCCACCCGCAGCCGCTCCGCGCCGACCAGCGCGGTCGCCGGCGCGAACATCCGGTCCCGGTGGGAGGCATACAGGTTGGCGATCGAACGGTGCTCGATCATGATGCCCTTGGGTTTGCCCGTGGACCCCGAGGTGTAGAGCACGTACGCCAGGTCGGAGGGGAGCGGCGGTGCCGGACGGTCACCGGAGGGCACCCGCACGTCCGCCAGGCCGCAGAGGCGGGACGGGTCCAGCGCAGTCCGGCCGGTCAGGGAGGAGTCGGCGAGGACCGCCGCCGGGGCCGCGTCGGCGAGCATGGTCGCGATGCGGTCCGGCGGGTAGCTCGCGTCGACCGGGACGACCGCGGCACCTGCCGCGAGGATGCCGAAGACCGACACCACGACGTCGGCCGTGCGGGGCAGCAGTACGCCTACCAGGTCGCCCCGGCCCACTCCCCTGGCCCGCAATCCGCGGGCGACGGCCGCCACTTCCTCCTGCAGGGCGGCGAAGGTGAGGGAGCGGTCCGGGCCCACGACGGCGAGCTCGTCCGGACCGTGCCGCGCCTGGTCGTCGAGCAGCTCCGGCAGCAGCGGGGCGCTCATCGCAGGAGTCCGGCGACGGCCTCGACCACCTCACGGCTGCTCAGAAGATCGGCGTGGATGGTCGAGGGGAACGAGAGCTCCTCGGCCGCGGCCTTGGCCCCGTCGCCGGGGGTGGAGGAAGAGACAGCCGTGGCGGTTGCCCAGCTCGCCAGCAGGGCGTCGGCGTCCGCGACGGCCACCGCGTTGGCGCCGACCTGGTAGGAGACGTAGGTGCGGAAGGCGTCGAACAGCTCCTGGGTGCGGGCGGCGTCCAGTCCGCTGCGGCTGCAGTTGAGCTCGACCAGGGGACGGCCGAAGTCGAGGAGCGCCCGGGCCAGCCCCGACATTGTGTCGTGCGCATCGCGCATCCGCTCGGCGGTCTCCTTGGCGGCGGCGATCTCCTGCGGGGTCAGCTCGGGCAGGTACCCCTCGATGACCCGGGTGAACTGCCAGGCGAGATAGAACTCCTGGGGAACGTCGGGATCGAACAGCACCAGCCTGGGCGTGCTGCCCCGGGTGTCGGCTATCCGGTCGCGCAGGGTGGACGCGTAGGGGCTGGAGGCGCAGAACCCCATGACGGCCTTGACGGTCCAGTCGTTGGCCACGATCCCTTCGAGCCAGTGGTCCACCCAGTCCGATCCGCTCAGTTCTCCGTCGATGCCGGCCACCGAGACCGGAGCGGTCTCCCACACCTCGATGTCGTCAGGAAGATGGACCACCAGGTCGGGAAAGCCCGCCTCCGGCCGCCCCGTCTTCGGGTAGTCGACGGCGAGGACGACTTCCTTGTCCTTCCCGCTGCCCGCGAGGTGGGTCCAGGGGGTCGACGTGTCGCTCATGATGAAGCTCCTTTACGCGAGTACGAGTACGCGACCGTGTCCGGGTCGTCGAGGAACCGGTCGTCGAGGAACTGTTCGATCGCCTCGCGGACGTGCTCGGCGAAGGAGACGGACAGGTCGTCCAGATAGAAGTGCCCGCCAGGAAAGACCCGTGAGCGGAAGCGGCCGGTGGAGTGCTGCTGCCAGGCAGCGGCCGCGTCGACGCTCACGCGCGGATCGGCGTCACCGTTGAAGACCGTCAGCGGCGCGTCGATCGAGGCGGACTCCTCGGCCTGGTAGGCCTGGATGATGCGGTAGTCGGCCTGCACCGCCGGCAGCACCATGCGCAGCAGGTCCTGGTCCGCGAAGACGTCCGCGTCAGTCCCGTCGAGTAGCCGCATCTCCTTCAGCAGCGCCGCCTCGTCGTGCAGGCGGATGGGTTTGGCCACGGCCTGCGACGGGGCGCCGCGTCCGGACACGATCACTCCGGTGACAGCGTCCGGCGGCAGCCGGCGTGCCAGCTCGAAGACGACTGCCGAGCCCATGCTGTGTCCGAACAGGATCAGCGGCGCACCGTCCGCGCCGGTGGCCGGGAGGACCTCCGCCAGGCGGTCCGCGATCTCACCGATGCTGTCGGCGAAGGGCTCGTGCCGGCGGTCCTGACGGCCGGGGTACTGCACCGTCAGCACCTCGACATCCGGGGCGAGCCGCTCCGACAGACCGTGGTATGCCGTTGCCGCGCCGCCCGCGTGCGGAGCGCACACCAGCCGGGCTCGGGCCGACGGCGCCGGGTGGAATCTTCTCAGCCATGGCTCCGCCGCGGATTTCGGCTGAGCCTCAACTCCTCCAGTCATCAGTACTCCTCCTCGTCGGTGTCCTGGTCGGTGGTCTCGGTGGTGGTATCGGCGGTGGTCGTGGTCTCGTCAGTGGCTTCGCCCGTGTCGGTGTACGGCGCCGGGGCGGTCAACGGCGCGGTTCCGTGCCCCGCGGCCGCCGTCTCCGCCAGCCGGGCCGCCACATCCATGGGGGTGGGCTGGTCGTAGAAGAGGGAGACGGGGATCTCGAGACCGGTGCGCGCGGCCACGCGGTTGCGCAGTTCGACCGCCATCAGGGAGCCGAGCCCAAGATCGGCGAAGAGCTGGTCCGCCCCGAGGGAGCGGCTCCCCCCGTAGCCGATCACGTCGGCCGCCTCCCGGCAGATGACCTCGACGATCAACGCGGCCGCCTCGTCCTGGCTGCTCTCCGCGAGCCGGGTGCGCAGCTGCTCGTCCGACGAGTCGGGCGCATGGGTGCCGGTGCCGTGCGCGGTCTCCCATGCGGCGTGGGCGGCGGGCACCGACTGCAGCTGCGCGTGCAGCCGTGCCGGCACGGCCTTTATCGCCGTGTTCCAGTCCAGGGGTGTTGCTGTCGCGTCTACGCCGCCCCTGCGGTGCAGTTCGTTGACCAGTGCGCGCAAGGGGGGCAGGCCGGCCTGGTCCTGGAACCCGATCGTCGAGGCGTTCGTGCCCAGGGCCCGCAACTGCGTGGTCAGCGCGCGCAATTGGTCCGCGCGCACGCTGCCCAACGGGGCGTCGTCGTGCTGCGTGAACACCAGCAGTTCGGTCGAGGGGCTGTCCACGACCAGTCCGGCCACCGCCTGCACCAGGTCCTCCCGCCCCGTAACGCCCTCGTGCAGGGCGACGACCACGAAGTCGGCGTCGCCTCCGCGCCGGGCCAGCACGGACTCCAGCCGCGCCAGGAGCGAGGAGTACGAGGAATCCATCTCGCCGTCCCGTGCCGCCGGCACCAGCACCTCCACGTCCGGGCCGGGACCGCCGAACCGGTCGGCGGCCGCCTCGTCGGGCACCACGGCTACCAGCGGTCGCACGCCGGGCGCCGACACCGCCGGACGCGGTGTCCACTCCTCCAGCCGCTGCACGAACGTCCCCTGGGCACGGACCGCCAACCACGGCTCCACGGTCGTCGCTCCCAGCGCCTCGGCCAGCCGTCCCAAGGCACGCTCGTCGGCATCCTGCGGCACATCGATTACCGCGCTGACGTCGTCAGCCGCCGATGCCTGCGCCCAGTCCAGCAGCGCGCCCGGTGCGGGCAGCGCGTCACGCTCCGAGGTCCGCACGGCTCCGCTCGTCAGCACCACGGCGCGGCCGGCGAAGGCGCCCGGCGCGGGCAGCGGTCCGCTCGCCGCGTCGGCGAGGAGAAGCAACCCGGCGTCAGGGTGCTCCCTCGCCGCCGCGTCGAGCTCATCGGCCGTCCTGGCGACCGGCCCGGCGACCAGCAGATCGCCCAACGTCGCCGCGATCCGCCCGGTGAGCACGGGGGCCGCTCCGTCGACCGGGCCGGCCAGCACCCAGCGTCGGCGTGCCAGAGGGCGTACCCGCGCCGAGCCGACGTAGGGGTGCCAGGTGCGGGACAGCAGCCGCCCGCTGTCCTGACCGTGCCCGCCCGCCTGCTCCAGCCTGCGCGCCAGCGCGGGCAGCAGTGCCTTCAGCGCTGCCACCGACTCGCCGTCGGTCAACGCCAGTTCGCCGGCAAGCGCCTCCGTGTCGCCCGACTCGACCAGCTTCCAGAAACGGTCGTCGTCCCGCTGGGACTCGGTCCCCTTCTCCTTGTGCGGGGTCGGAGTGAGCCAGTGGTGGGTGCGTTGGAAGGGGTAGGTCGGCAGCTCGGTGTACGGGGGCGTGGTGTTTGTCGAAGTCGAACCGGTCGGGGTCGGCTCGGGTGTCTGGCCGTGGGTGAGGGTGTGCAGGGCCAGGGTGAGGGTGTGGGCCGGGGTCGTGTCCGGGGCGGAGGTCAGCAGGGGAAGCGCCGCCGCCTGCGGGTGGGCCGTGCGGGCCAGGGCGGTCAAGGTGGTGTCCGGGCCGACCTCCACGAATGTCTCCGTCTGCTCCGCGACGGCGGTCAGTGCCTGGTGGTAGAGCACCGGGTTGGTGATGTGCGTCGCCACGTACTCCGCGTCCACGGTGGTGGCCTGGGCACCGGTCTGGGTGGAGTAGAACGGCACGCTCGGCTCACGGAAGCTGAACTGCTCGGCGAACGTACGGAACTCGGCGGCAGCCGGCTCCATCAACGGGGAGTGGAAGGCGTGCGAGACCCGCAGCCGACTCGTCTTGCGCCCCCGGTCGCGGAAGAACTCCGCTACGGCCGTCACCTCGTCCTCCGGACCCGAAACCACCGTGCTCTCCGGCCCGTTGACCGCCGCGACGGACGAGCGCGACATCCCGGCCAACCGCTCCTCCACCTCATGCGGAGATGCGTTCACGGCAATCATCGCGCCGCCGTCGGGGAGGGCTTCCATCAGGCGGGCCCGCTCGGCCACCAGCGCCGCCGCGTCGGCCAGTTCCAGCATCCCGGCCGCCCACATCGCCGCGAACTCACCTACCGAATGCCCCATCACCGCATCCGGGCGCTGGTCCCGCTCACGCAGCCAGTTCACCAACGCCACCTGCACCACGAACAGCGCCACCTGCGCATACCCCGTCCGCGACAGATCCCCGGCCTCACCGGCCAGCACCTCCCGCACCGGGAAGTCGGCGAACTCGTCCATGACCGCCACGGCCGCGTCCAGGTGCGGTGCCAGGTCCGGGACCTCCCAGAGCCGGCCCAGGCCCTCCGGTCGCAGCGTCCCCTGACCGGAGAACTGCCACACCGCACCCGAACCAGCCCGAGCACCACCCGTGACCAACCCGGTGCCCGCATCCAGCGTCCGCGCCGACGCAGGCCCCTCCAGCGCCAGACCCTCGTCAAAGGCCAGCGTCTCCAACGCCCGCACGACGCCGGCCTTGACCTCTGAAGCGTTCTCAGCCGGGGTCGTGATGATCGTCGCCCGATGCGCGAATCGGCTCCGGCCGTTCAGCGCGGCGGCGATCCGCCGAAGCCCCGCCGCGCTGTCGGCGTCCGAGGACGCGGCGACGTGCTCGCCCATGCGGGCGGCCAGCGCACGCAACGCCCCGGAGGACTTCGCCGACAACCGCCACACGACGGGGCTGGCAGCGTCGGCGTCGGTGGCACCCTCCGCCACCGGCTCGGCCGGCAGTGGCGGCTCCTCCAGAATCACGTGTGCGTTGGTGCCGCTGATGCCGAAGGACGAGACGCCTGCGCGGCGCGGACGCTGCGGATCCGGCTCCCACGGCCGCGCCTCCCGCAACAGCTCGACGCCGCCGCCATCCCACTCCACGGCAGAGGACGGCTGCGCCGCATGCAGCGTTGGCGGCAGCATTCGGTGTGCGAACGCGCCGATCATCTTGATGATCCCGGCCACGCCGGCAGCAGCCTGCGCATGGCCGACGTTCGACTTCACCGAACCCAGCCACAGCGGCTCCTGCTCCTCGCCGCGACGGTGCCCGTAGACCGCCTGCAGTGCCGAGACTTCCATCGGGTCCCCCAGCCGGGTGCCTGTTCCGTGTCCCTCAACGACGTCTACGTCACCGGGCTCGACACCGGCGGCTGCGAGCGCCCGCTCGACCACCGCCCGCTGCGCCGGACCTCGGGGTGCCGTCAGCGTCGACGACGCACCGTCCTGGTTCACGGCGCACCCGCGTACCACCGCCAGCACCCGGCGACCAGCGGCCACCGCATCCGACAACCGCTCCAGCATCAGTACGCCCACGCCCTCGCCCCAGCCGACACCATCGGCCTCCTCCGAGAACGCCTTGCACCGGCCATCCGGCGACAGCCCCCGCTGCCGCGAGAACTCGATGAACGCGCGTGGGGTGGACATAATCGTGGCGCCGCCCGCCAGCGCGAGCGAGCACTCGCCCGATCGCAGCGCATTGACCGCCATGTGCACCGCAACCAGCGACGACGAGCACGCCGTATCCACCGTCAACGCCGGTCCTTCCAGGCCCAGCGTGTAGGCCACACGGCCCGACGCCACACTGCCCGCGACGCCGGTACCCACCAGGCCCTCCACGTCCGTGGGGCATTCGGTGAGCTCGGTTCCGTAGTCGTGGTACATCAGGCCGGTGTAGACGCCAGTCCTGCTGCCACGCAGCGCCAGCGGATCCATGCCCGCCCGCTCGGCCGCCTCCCACGAGCACTCCAGCAACAGCCGCTGCTGCGGATCCATCGCCATGGCCTCGCGGGGGTTAATCCCGAAGAAGTCGGGGTCGAAGAGGCCCGCGCCGTGCACGAAGCCGCCCTCGCGGGCGTATGACTTGCCCGCCGCGTCGGGGTCCTCGTCGAAGAGCTCCGAGACGTCCCAGCCACGGTCGACCGGAAAGCCCGACACGGCATCGGTCTGCGACGCGACCAGTCCCCAGAGGCCCTCCGGGGACACCACACCACCGGGGAAACGGCATCCCACACCCACGATGGCGATCGGCTCGTCGGCGCCCGTTCCCGCCGTGGCGGCGGGCCGTGCGGTTTCGGTGTCTGCCCCGGCCTCTGTGCCGACGAGGAGTTCGAGGAGGTAGTCGGTCAGGCTGCGGGCATCGGGGTAGTCGAAGATCAGTGAGGCCGGAAGTGTCTGACCGACCGCACCACCCAGCCGGTTGCGCAACTCCAGCGCGGTCAGCGAGTCGAAGCCCAGCCCCGAGAACGATGTGTCGGCGTCGATTGCGGCATCGGCCGAGCGGCCCAGCACACCCGTGGCCGTACCAATCACCAGCTCCCGTACCCGCTCGCGCCGCTCCGCCGCGTCCAAGCCCCGCAGCCGCTGCGCAAATCCCTTGTCCTCACCTTGGCCGATCCGGTGCCCGGAACGCACAGAGACCGGCGCCAACTCCCTCAGGACTGTGGGAACTTCAGCCGACCTGCCCAACGCAGGCCGGTCCAGTCCGAGCGGCATCGCGACCGGATCACCGCCCGCCAGCGCCCGGTCGAAGAGCGCCACCCCTTCTTCTTCCGCGAGCGGGACAAAGCCCGACCGGCGCAGCCGCGCCAGGTCCGCCGCCGACAGCCCGGAGGCCATCCCGTCGTCCCCGGACGCCTCCCACAGGCCCCAGTCCAACGCCAGCGTCGGCATTCCCGCAGCCGACCGGACCCGCGCAAACTCGTTGAGGAAGGCATTCGCCGCCGCATAGCTGCCCTGACCGGGACCGCCCAGTACCGCGGCGGCCGAGGAGAAGACCACGAAACGTGTGAGGCCGAGGCCGAGTTCGGTGGCGACGTCGTGCAGGTTGAGCACGGCGTCCACCTTCGGGCGCAGCACCGCCGACACCCGCTCTGCCGTCAGCGACTCAACGAATCCGTCGTCCAGCACACCCGCCGAGTGGACGATTCCGGTGATGTCACCGTTGTGGCCGGCCAGTACGGAGCGCACCTCGTCGCCATTGGCAACGTCGCAGGCCGCCACCGCCACCTGGGCGCCCAGCTCCGAGAGTTCGTCCCGCAGCCCGGTCACCGACGCCGATGCCGCGCCCGACCGGCTCAGCAGCAGCAGATCGCGTACTTCGTGCGTCACCACCAGGTGGCGCGCGATCACCCGCCCCAACTGGCCCCCGGCACCGGTGACCACCACCGCACCCGAACCGAAGGGGTTTGGTTCCAGCGCCCGTTGCTCCTGACTCGGGGTGATGCGGGCGACCCTGAGGGTGCCTTCGCGTATCGCGGTCTGCGGCTCGGCGGCGAACGGCACACGCGTCAGCGCCTGCCAGGAGCGAGGATCGTCATCCATGTCCACGAGCGCGATACGGCCCGGATGCTCCGCCTGCGCACTGCGCAACAACCCCAACGCCGCCGCCGACGCCGCGTCCACGACCAGGTCGCCCTCCACACCGGCCGCCCACCGCGACACCACCACCAGCCGCTGGTCCTCCGACGCCGCCGCCAGCCACCGGCACACCACATCCAGCGCCGCACCGACCGCCTGATGCACCACACCGGCCGACGGCCACGACGCCCCGTCGCCGACAGTCGACGATCCCAGCTCGTACACCACCACCCCGGCGCCGGCCTCGACCGCCGCCTCCAGCGAATCCGCGGAGCCGAACCCGAGATCGTCGACGAAGCCCACGCTCGACCAATGGTCGGTCTCGGCCGGGGCCGTCAGGGCCGCGGGCCGCCAGACGGGGACCAGCAGGGGCTGCCCGGCTCTGTGTGCACCAGCGGCCGCTATCTGCTGCGGGGACACCTCCGCGACCGTCAACTCGGCCACGTCGATGACGGCTTCACCGTCCGGGGTGGTAAGGCGCAACCGGTACGAACGCGGCGACAGCTGCCGGATCAGGACCCGCACCGCTCCCCCGTTGGCGGGACGGTGGAGTCGTACTCCTCTCCAAGAGAAGGGCAGTTGAACGTCATCGTCGGCGTTGCGCTCGGCGGTGGCGGCGATGGCGTGCAGGGCTGCGTCGAACAGCGCGGGATGCAAGGCGAACCCGGCGGCGTTCTCGTATGCCTCGTCCATCTCCACCCGGCCGATCACCGTCCGGCCGTCCTGTTCCACCGACCGCAGCCCACGGAACAACGGACCGTAGTCCAGCCCGAAGTCGGCAAGCTGCTCGTACAGACCGTCCAGGGATACCGGGACACCGGGTCCTGCCGTCCAGGAATCCGGCTCGGACGCGTCAGCGTCAGCAGGGCTCAGCACCGCCGACATGTGCTCGGACCACTCGGCGGGGTGGGCAGCGGCAGCGGAGACCGGGCGGCTGTGCACGGTGATGCCACGAGCTCCGGACTCGTCCCCACGTTCCACCAGCGCCTGGAGCACCAGTGCGTCGTCGTCGCCCAGGACCACTGGCGCCTTGACCACCAGCTCGTCCACGACAGGCGCCCCGAGCTCGGCGCCCACCCAGGCCGCCAGCTCCACCAATGCCGTCCCCGGCACCAGCACCCGGCCATGCACCCGATGCTCCGCAAGCCACGGATGTGAACCCGCACTCACCCGCCCCGTGAACAACACCGCCCCACTGACCGGCAACTCCGTCATCCCGTCCAGCAACGGATGCTCAGCCGCCGACAGGCTCGAGCCGGCGAACGGTCCGCCGGTGAGCCAGTGGTGGGTGTGTTGGAAGGGGTAGGTCGGCAGGTCGATGTGGGGGGTGGTGCCGGCCTCCAGGGTGGGGGGTGGGGTTTCGTGGTGGGTGAGAGTGTGCAGGACGAGAGTGAGGGTGTGGGCGGGGGCCGTGTCCGGGGCGGAGGTCAGCAGGGGAAGTGCCGCCGCCTGCGGGTGGGCCGTGCGGGCCAGGGCAGTCAGAGTGGTGTCCGGACCGACCTCCACAAACGTGCCTGCCTGCTCCGCGACGGCTGTCAGCGCCTGGTGGTAGAGCACCGGGTTCGTGATGTGCGTCGCCACGTACTCCGCATCCACGGCGGTCACCTGAGTACCGGTCTGGGTGGAGTAGAACGGCACGCTCGGCTCATGGAAGCTGAACTGCTCGGCGAACGTACGGAACTCGGCGGCGGCCGGCTCCATCAACGGGGAGTGGAAGGCGTGCGAGACCCGCAGCCGACTCGTCTTGCGCCCCCGGTCGCGGAAGAACTCCGCTACAGCCGTCACCTCGTCCTCCGGACCCGAAACCACCGTACTTTCCGGCCCGTTGACCGCCGCGACGGACGAGCGAGGAGCGCCGGCGAGGCGTGCCTCAACTTCTTCACGGGTGGCGTGGATGGCGATCATCGCGCCGCCGTCGGGGAGGGCTTCCATCAGGCGGGCCCGCTCGGCCACCAGCGCCGCCGCGTCGGCCAGTTCCAGCATCCCGGCCGCCCACATCGCCGCGAACTCACCTACCGAATGCCCCATCACCGCATCCGGGCGCTGGTCCCGCTCACGCAGCCAGTTCACCAACGCCACCTGCACCACGAACAGCGCCACCTGCGCATACCCCGTCCGCGACAGATCCCCGGCCTCACCGGCCAGCACCTCCCGCACCGGGAAGTCGGCGAACTCGTCCATGACCGCCACGGCCGCGTCCAGGTGCGGTGCCAGGTCCGGGACCTCCCAGAGCCGGCCCAGGCCCTCCGGTCGCAGCGTCCCCTGACCGGAGAACTGCCACACCGCACCCGAACCAGCCCGAGCACCACCCGTGACCAACCCGGTGCCCGCATCCAGCGTCCGCGCCGAAGCAGGCCCCTCCAGCGCCAGACCCTCGTCAAAGGCCAGCGTCTCCAACGCCCGCACAAGACCGGACCGCACCTCGGTGGCATCCTCACCCGGCGTCGCGACGATCGTCGCCCGATGCCCGAACGACGTCCGCCGCTCCAACGCCGCGCCGATCCCACGCAGACCGGACAGGCCCTCCGCGTCGGAGGTGTCTGCCAAGAAGTCGGCCATACGGGCAGCCTGCGCGCGCAAAGCCACCGAAGACTTCGCCGACAACCGCCACACAAGGGGATCGCCCTCGTCGGCATCGCCCTCGGCCAACAACTCAACGGGCCGCGGGGGTTCTTCGAGGATGAGGTGTGCGTTGGTGCCGCTGATGCCGAAGGACGAGACGCCTGCGCGGCGCGGACGCTGCGGATCCGGCTCCCACGGCCGCGCCTCCCGCAACAGCTCGACACCGCCGCCATCCCACTCCACCGCAGAAGACGGCTGTCCCGCATGCAGCGTTGGCGGCAGCACGTCATGCGCAAACGCACCGACCATCTTGATGATGCCGGCCACCCCGGCAGCAGCCTGCGCATGCCCGATGTTCGACTTCACCGAACCCAGCCACAACGGCCCCTGCCCCGCACCATCGCGACGCCCATACACCGCCTGCAGCGCAGAGACCTCCATCGGGTCCCCCAGCCGGGTGCCTGTTCCGTGTCCCTCAACGACGTCTACGTCACCGGGCTCGACACCGGCGGCTGCGAGCGCCCGCTCGACCACCGCCCGCTGCGCCGGACCTCGGGGTGCCGTCAGCGTCGACGACGCACCGTCCTGGTTCACGGCGCACCCGCGTACCACCGCCAGCACCCGGCGACCAGCGGCCACCGCATCCGACAACCGCTCCAGCATCAGTACGCCCACGCCCTCGCCCCAGCCGACACCATCGGCCTCCTCCGAGAACGCCTTGCACCGGCCATCCGGCGACAGCCCCCGCTGCCGCGAGAACTCGATGAACGCACCAGGGGTGGACATAATCGTGGCGCCGCCCGCCAGCGCGAGCGAGCACTCGCCCGATCGCAGCGCATTGACCGCCATGTGCACCGCAACCAGCGACGACGAGCACGCCGTATCCACCGTCAACGCCGGTCCTTCCAGGCCCAGCGTGTAGGCCACACGGCCCGACGCCACACTGCCCGCAACACCCGTGCCGACGAAGCCTTCGAGATCTGCGGGGTACTCCGGGATCCGCGTGCCGTAGTCGTGGTACATCAGGCCGGTGTAGACACCGGTCCTGCTCCCGCGCAGCCCCAGCGGATCCATCCCCGCCCGCTCGACCGCCTCCCACGAGCACTCCAGCAGCAACCGCTGCTGCGGATCCATCGCCAGCGCCTCACGCCGATTGATCCCGAAGAAGTCCGCATCGAACAAGCCCGCGCCGTGCACGAAACCGCCCGCACGCGCATACGACCTGCCCACCGCCTCCGGGTCGTCATCGAAGAGCTCCGAGACATCCCAGCCACGGTCCGACGGGAAACCCGACACCGCGTCCGTGCCCGACGCGACCAGCTCCCACAACCCCTCCGGCGACACCACACCACCCGGGAAACGGCACCCCACACCCACAATGGCGATCGGCTCGTCGGCCGCCGCGGTCTCGGCGGGCGTCGCCTGCACGGGAGCTGAAGGTTCCTCGGCAACGAGGAGTTCGAGGAGGAAGTCGGTCAGACTGCGGGCGTCGGGATAGTCGAAGATCAACGATGCCGGGAGCGTCTGACCGACCGCCCCGCCCAGCCGGTTGCGCAACTCCAGCGCGGCCAGCGAGTCGAAGCCCAGACCCGAGAACGACGTGTCCGCGTCGATCGCCGCATCCACCGAGCGGCCCAGCACCCCCGTGGCCGTACCAATCACCAGCTCCTGTACCCGCTCGCGCCGCTCCACCGCGTCCAGGCCCCGCAGCCGCTGCACAAATCCCTTGTCCCCTTGACCGCCCCGGACTCCGGCGCGCGCTGAGACCGGTACCAACTCCCGTAGTAGGGCCGGCACTTCCGGTGACTTGGCCAACGCCGGCCGGTCCAGCCCGATCGGCACCGCCACCGGAGCCCCGCCCGCCAGCGCCCGGTCGAACAGACCCAGCCCGTCCTCCACCGCGAGCGGGACAAAGCCCGACCGGCGCAGCCGCGCCAGGTCCCCCGCCGACAGCCCGGAAGTCATACCCGCGTCGTCCCCGGACGCCTCCCACAGGCCCCAGTCCAACGCCAGCGTCGGCACTCCCGTAGCCGACCGGACCCGCGCAAACTCGTTCAGGAAGGCATTCGCCGCCGCATAACTCCCCTGGCCCGGCGAGCCGAGAAGGGACGCGGCGGAGGAGAAGACGACGAAGTTCGTCAGGTTGAGACCGAGTTCGGTGGCGACGTCGTGCAGGTTGAGCACGGCGTCCACCTTCGGGCGCAGCACCGCCGACACCCGCTCCGCCGTCAGCGACTCAACGAACCCATCATCCAGCACACCCGCCGCATGCACCACTCCGGTGATGTCACCGTCGTAGCCGGACAAGGCCGAGTGCACCTCATCTCGGTCGGCCACATCACATGCGGCGACCGCCACCTGAGCACCCAGCTCCGCGAGTTCTTCCCACAGGCCGGTCATCGACGCCGATGCCGCGCCGGAGCGGCTCAGCAGCAGTAGGTCGCGCACGCCATGCGTCACCACCAGGTGGCGTGCGATCACCCGCCCCAACTGGCCCCCGGCACCGGTGACCACCACCGCACCCGAACCGAAGGGGTTTGGTTCCAGCGCCCGTTGCTCCTGGCTCGGGGTGATGCGGGCGACCTTCAGGGTGCCTTCGCGTATCGCGGTCTGCGGCTCGGCGGCGAACGGCACACGCGTCAGCGCCTGCCAGGAGCGAGGATCGTCATCCATGTCCACGAGCGCGATACGGCCCGGATGCTCCGCCTGCGCACTGCGCAACAACCCCAACGCCGCCGACGACGCCGCGTCCACGACCGGGTCGCCCTCCACACCGGCCGCCCACCGCGACACCACCACCAGCCGCTGGTCCTCCGACGCCACCGCCAGCCAACGGCACACCACATCCAGCGCCGCACCGACCGCCTGATGCACCACACCGGCCGACGGCCACGACGCCCCATCCCCCGCAGCGGACTCAAGTTTGTACACCACCGCCCCGGCGCCGGCCTCGACCGCCGCCTCCAGCGAATCCGCGGAGCCGAACCCGAGGTCGTCGTCGAAGCCCACGCTCGACCAATGGTCGGTCTCGGCCGGGGCCGTCAGGGCCGCGGGCCGCCAGACGGGGACCAGCAGGGGCTGCCCCGCTCTGTGTGCACCAGCGGCCGCTATCTGCTGCGGGGACACCTCCGCGACCGTCAACTCATCGACGGACACGACCAGTTCGCCTTCCGTCGACACCAGCTGCAGGCCGTACGACTGCGGCGACAGCTGCCGAACCAGGACTCGGACGGCGCGCTCCGCGGCGCCGTGGATACGGACGCCCTTCCAGGCAAAGGGGAGTCGGATCTCCTGGGGCTCGTCCCCGCTGTCGTGCTCGGCGGTGGCGGCGATGGTGTGCAGGGCTGCGTCGAACAGCGCGGGATGCAAGGCGAACCCGGCGGCGTTCTCGTATGCCTCGTCCATCTCCACCCGGCCGACCACCGTCCGGCCGTCCCGCCCCACCGACCGCAGCCCACGGAACAACGGACCGTACTCCAGCCCGAAGTCGGCAATCTGCTCGTACAGACCGTCCATCGGGGTGGTGGATCCCGGGCGGGCCTCCCACTTCTTCGGTGCGGTCTCCGCTTCCGGCGCCAGCACTCCGGTCAGGTGCTCGGTCCACTCGACGGGGTCGCTGCCGGAGGCAGGGTGGCTGTGGACAGTGAGGGTGCGCGTGCCGGACTCCGCTACGGCGCCCACGAGTACCTGGAGCACCAGCGCCTCGTCGTCGTCCAGGACCACCGGAGCCTTGACCACCAGCTCGTCCACGACCGGCACTTCGAGCCCTGCGCCTACCCAGGCTGCCAGCTCCACCAACGCCGTTCCCGGCACCAGCACCCGGCCATGCACCCGATGCTCCGCAAGCCACGGATGCGCACCCACACTCACCCGACCCGTGAACAGCACCGCCCCACTGCCCGGCAACTCCGTCGTCCCGTCCAGCAACGGGTGATCAGCCGCCGGCAAACTCGCGTGCGCCCTCTGGGCAGGCGTCAGCCAGTAGTGCGTGCGCTGGAAGGGGTAGGTCGGCAGCTCGGCGTACGGGGTCGCGGCATCCGTCGAACCGGCTGGAGACGGCTCAGGCGTCTGGTCATGGGTGAGGGTGTGCAGAGCGAGGGTGAGGGTGTGGGCCGGGGTCGTGTCCGGGGCGGAGGTCAGCAGGGGAAGTGCCGCCGCCTGCGGGCGGGCCGTGCGGGCCAGGGCGGTCAAGGTGGTGTCCGGACCCACCTCCACGAACATGTCCGTCTGCTCCCCGGCGGCGGTCAGTGCCTGGTGGTAGAGCACCGGGTTGGTGATGTGCGTCGCCACGTACTCCGCGTCCACGGTGGTGGCCTGGGCACCGGTCTGGGTGGAGTAGAACGACACGCTCGGCTCACGGAAGCTGAACTGCTCGGCGAACCTGCGGAATTGTGCCGCGGCCGGCTCCATCAATGGGGAGTGGAATGCATGCGAGACCCGCAGCCGACTCGTCTTGCGCCCCTGACTGCGGAAGACCTCGGCCACCGCCGACACCTCGTCCTCCGGACCCGAAACCACCGTGCTCTCCGGCCCGTTGACCGCCGCAATCGCTGACCGGGGGGCATCGGCCAGCTGGGCTTCGACCTCCTCACGGGTGGCGTGGACGGCGATCATCGCGCCGCCGTCCGGCAGAGCCTCCATCAGACGGGCCCGCTCGGCCACCAGCGCCGCCGCATCCGGCAGCTCCAGCATCCCGGCCGCCCACATCGCCGCGAGCTCACCTACCGAATGCCCCATCACCGCATCCGGGCGCTGGTCCCGCTCACGCAGCCAGTTCACCAACGCCACCTGCACCACGAACAGCGCCACCTGCGCATACCCCGTCCGCGACAGATCCCCGGCCTCACCGGCCAGCACCTCCCGCGCCGGGAAGCCGGCGAACTCGTCCATGACCGCCACGGCCGCGTCCAAGTGCGGCGCCAGCCCAGGAACCTCCCACAGCCGCCCCAGCCCCTCCGGCCGCAACGTCCCCTGACCGGAGAACTGCCACACCACACCCGAACCAGCCCGAGCACCACCCGTGACCAACCCGGTGCCCGCATCCAGCGTCCGCGACGAGACAGGCCCGTCCAACGCCAGACCCTCGTCGACAGCCAGCGTCTCCAACGCCCGCACGACGCCAGCCTTCGCCTCGGCAGCGTTCTCACCCAGCGTCGCAACGATCGTCGCCCGATGCGCGAAACGGCTCCGGCCATCCAACGCGGCGCCGATCCGCAGAAGCCCCGCCGCACTCTCGGCGTCCGAGGAAGCCGCGACGTACTCGCCCATGCGGGCAGCCTGCGTACGCAACGCCCCGGGCGACTTCGCCGACATCCGCCACACAACAGAACCCGCAGCGTCGTCAGCACCGTCCGCCACCGGCTCGGCCGGTACCGGCGGCTCCTCCAGAATCACGTGCGCGTTGGTGCCGCTGATGCCGAACGAGGACACACCCGCCCGACGCGGACGCTGCGGATCCCGTTCCCATGGCCGTGCCTCCCGCAACAGCTCCACACCGCCGCCATCCCACTCCACCGCAGAAGACGGCTGCGCCGCATGCAGCGTCGCCGGCAACACGTCATGCGCAAACGCCCCGACCATCTTGATGATCCCGGCCACCCCGGCAGCAGCCTGCGCATGGCCGACGTTCGACTTCACCGAACCCAGCCACAACGGCCCCTCCCCCTCACCGCGACGACGCCCGTACACCGCCTGCAGTGCCGAGACCTCCATCGGGTCCCCCAGCCGGGTCCCCGTCCCATGTCCCTCGACCACACCCACATCAGCCGGCTCAACCCCCGCAGCCGCAAGCGCGCGCTCAACTACCGCCCGCTGAGCCGGGCCTCGGGGTGCTGTCAGCGTCGACGATGCGCCGTCCTGGTTGACCGCGCACCCGCGCACCACCGCCAGCACCCGACGCCCCGCGGCCACCGCATCCGACAACCGCTCCAGTACCAGCACACCCACGCCCTCGCCCCAGCCCATGCCGTCGGCGGAGTCCGAGTAGGACTTGCAGCGGCCGTCGGGCGACATGCCGCGCTGGCGGCTGGACTCGATGAACGGGCCAGGTGTGGACATGATCGTGGCGCCACCGGCCAACGCCAGCGAGCACTCCCCCGCCCGCAGCGCGTTGACCGCCATGTGCACCGCCACCAGCGACGACGAGCATGCTGTATCCACGGTGACGGCGGGGCCTTCCAGGCCCAGCGTGTAGGCCACACGGCCCGACGCCACACTGCCGAGGCTGCCGTTGCCGACGTAGCCCTCCATCTCGGCGGGGACGGCGTCGATGGCAGGGCTGTAGTCGTGGTGCATCAGGCCGGTGTAGACACCGGTCCTGCTCCCGCGCAGCCCCAGCGGATCCATCCCCGCCCGCTCGACCGCCTCCCACGAGCACTCCAGCAGCAACCGCTGCTGCGGATCCATCGCCAGCGCCTCACGCCGATTGATCCCGAAGAAGTCCGCATCGAACAGGCCGGCATCCCGCACGAAACCGCCTTCGCGGGCGTACGACCTGCCCACCGCCTCCGGATCCTCGTCGAAGAGCTCCGAGACATCCCAGCCACGGTCGGACGGGAAACCCGACACCGCGTCCGTGCCCGACGCGACCAGCTCCCACAACCCCTCCGGCGACACCACACCACCCGGGAAACGGCACCCCACACCCACAATGGCGATCGGCTCGCTGGCTCGTTCCTCGTACTCGTGAAGGCGTCGCTTGGCCGCCCTCAGGTCGGAAGTCGCGCGCTTGAGGTAGTCCAGGTACTTGGTCTCGTCAGCCATGGTGAAAACCCTCGCTCTTCTCTCAACTGAGGGGTGGGGTGGTCCTGTCGGTGCTGAAGGGGTGGGGGTGGCCCTGTCGGTCAGGAGTCCTTGAGCTCGCTGTCGAGCAGCCCGAAGATCTCGTCTGCGGTGGCGTCGGCGATGTCGTCGTTCGCATGGTCCGTGTCGTAGTGGTCCGTGTCGTAGGCGCGCAGCAGTGCGCGCATGCGGTTCAGGAGGGCTTCGCGGTGGGCGGGGTCGCCGGGCCGGGCGATGAGCCGTTCGACTTCGTCGAGCGGTTCCTGCCCGGCAGCGGCTCCGGTGTCGGGGAGTTCCTGATGCAGGAAGGCGGCCACCTCACCGGCCGTCGGGTAGTCGAATACCAGCGTTGCGGGCAGGGAGAGGCCGGTGCGCCGGGAGAGCCAGTTGCGCAGGTCGACCGCGGTGAGCGAGGTCATGCCGAGCTCCAGCAGGCCGCGCCCGACGGGCACCTGTTCCGGGTCGTCGTAGCCGAGGATCGTGGCGACCCGTGCGCGCACCTCGTCGGTGAGCGCCTCCTGTCGTTCCTCGCCGGACAGGCGGGCGAGGGACGTGCGGAACTCGTCGGTGTCGTCCGCGTGTTCCGTCGCGGCAACGGTCGCGGGGGGAACCAGGACGGACAGTACGGCGGGCACGGTGCCTGTCGCGGCGAGGGCCCCGGTGTCCAGCGAGAGAGGCACGAGGCGGGCACGGTCGGCGGCCGACGCCAGGTCGAGGACGGCCATCGCGGCGGCCGGGCCGATCGGTAGGACGCCGGTGCGCGCGAAGCGGGCGAGGTCGGCGCCGGAGACCGCGTCCGTCATGCCGCCGTGCTGCTCCCACAGGCCCCAGGCGAGTGAGGTGGCGTTGCGGCCCTGCGCGGAGAGGCTGTCGGCGAAGGCGTCGAGGACGCTGTTGGCGGCCGCGTAGTTGGCCTGGCCGGCGTTGCCGAGGGTGCCGGCCGCCGAGGAGAACAGCACGATCCGCGCGTCGGGGGCCTCGGCGCCCAGGGCGCACAGGGCGGCCGCGCCGTGCACCTTGGAGTCGAACACGGCCGCGATGTCCGCGGTGTCGAGGTCGGTCAGGAGCGCGTCGGCGGTCGTGCCCGCCACATGCACGATTGCGGACAGGGCCGCCGGGTCGCCGATCGCGTGCCGGAGTGTGTCGACGGCGTCCGGGGCGGCCAGATCGCAGGCGACCAGGTCCACGTCGCATCCGGCGATCCCCAGGTCGTCGACCAGGTCCTCGGCGCCGGGTGCCGCGGAGCCACGCCGGCTGGTGAGGACGATCCGCTCGGGCCGGTACCGCTCGGCGATGTGCCGGGCCACCAGGGAGCCGATGGAGCCGGTGCCACCGCTGATCAGGACGGTGCCGTCGAGGGACCGGCCCTCGTCGGGCGGGGCGGGGAGGGCGGCCTTGGTGAGCCGGGGCACGAGCAACGCGCCCTGGCGCACCGCGATTTCACGCTCGGCGCTGCCCGCGGCGACGGCGCGGGCCAGGGCGGTGTCGGAAGCCTCGGCGCCGTCGGTGCCGACGACGGTGAAGCGCCCGGGGTGTTCGGTTTCCGCGCTGCGCAGCAGTCCGTGCACCCCCGCGACGGCCGGGTCGGCGGCATCGGGCGTGACGATCCACAGCTGTCCGGAGCGGTCGATGGTGAGCCACTCCTGCACGGCGCGCAAGGCCTCGGCGGTGGCGTCCCGGGCGCGGCCGGCGTCGAGCGGCTCGCCCGGTGCGATCGGTGGTGCGAGGACGACGCGGTCGGCGTCGGCGATGTCCGTGAGCGAGGGCCGGGGGTCGACGGTGTGTCCTGCGGCGTCCCAGGCGCGTACGAGACCAGGGGATACGGGGCCGACGGTGGCGATGCGCAGCGGCAGGGCGGCCGCGGGCTCGGGGGCCGGCTGCCAGGTGATCTCGTACAGCAGCGGCCTGACTCGCCAGGAGGAGTCGGTGAACTGGGCGTGGTCCACGGGGCGCAGGGTGAGGCCGGCAACCGAGACGACCGGTGTGCCGTCCTCTGTGGCGACCAGGACGCGGGCGGTTCCGTCGTCCGCGTACCGGATCAGGAAACGGTGCCGGGTGCCGGCCGGGCCGTGCTGCGCTGCTCCGGAGAAGTGGAACGGGACACGGACCTGCGGTGCGTCGTCCGTCACGGTCAGTCCGGTGGCCTGGAGTACGGAGTCGAGAAGGGCCGGGTGGGTGCCGTATCCGTCGGTGCCGGTGGCGGGTTCCAGTGCGACGACGCCGAGGACGTCGGTCCCGCGGGTCCACGCCTCGCGCAGGGCGCGGAAGGCAGGACCGTAGTCCAGACCGACGTTGGCCATGCGGGTGTAGTGACCGGCGACATCGGCGGGGGTCGCGTCGGTGAGGTCCCAGTCGCGCAGTTCGGCGAAGTCGGCGTGGGGTGCGACGGTCTCCGCGCGGAGTACGGCGACGGCGTGCCGCCGTTCCTCGGTTTCCTGGCTGTGACGGGAGGTGAGGGTCACCGTCCAGGTGCGTTCGTCCGTGCCGGGTCCCGTGCCGGGTTCGGCCACGACCGTCAGGTCGACGGCGTCCCGCTCCGGCAGGACGAGGGGGTGCTCGACGCTGAGAGACTCGATGACGTGGTCTGCGGCGAGGACCGTACCGGCGGCTCTGGCGAGCTCCAGCACCGCGGTGGCCGGGACGATGGCCTGGCCGAGGATGACATGGTCCGCGAGCCAGGGGTGGGTCCGGGTGGAGATCCGGCCGGTGAGGACGGTGGTTGCGGTGCCGGGCAGCCGCAGCGCGGCACCGAGCAGCGGGTGCGCGACGGGGTCGAGGCCCAGGTCCTGCGGTTCGGCGCCGCCGGCGTGGCCGGCGGGCAGCCAGTAGCGCTGTCCGGCGAACGGGTAGGTGGGAAGCCCGAATACCGGGGTCGCGTCTCCGGGCAGTACGGCGTCCCAGTCGACGGGAACGCCCGCGGCGTGGGCGGTGCCCACGAGCAGCAGGATGGACGTGTCCTCGGGCAGGTCGCGCCGCAGGGCGGCGGCGGTGAGCGGACCGGCGTCCTCCGGGGTGGCTGCCGGCCTGGCCTCGTCCAGGGCGGCCGAGGCCAGGCCGGTCAGTGGTGCGTCGGGGCCGAGTTCCAGCAGCACGTCGACGCCCGCGGCGCGCGCCTGCATCAGCCCGTCGTGGAAGCGCACCGCCTCCCGCAGGTGGCGGGTCCAGTACCGGGGGGAGGTGAGGTCCTCCGCGGTGGCGACGGCGCCGGTGACGTTGGATATCACCGGTGTCTCGGGCGGCCGGAAGGTGAGGCCGGCGGCGACGGCGGTGAACTCTTCCAGGATGGGGTCCATCAGCGGCGAGTGGAAGGCATGGCTGACGTTGAGCTCGCGGGCCCGGATGCCCCGGTCCCGGGCCTGCGCGGCCACCGCGGCCACCGCGGAGCGCTCCCCTGAAAGGGCCACGGTCCGCGGGCCGTTGACCGCGGCGATCGCGACGTCGTCCCGGTCGGCCAGCAGCGCGGCGACGTCTTCCTCGCCTGCGCGCAGCGCGTACATCGTCCCTTCGGTGGCCACCGACTCCATGAGGCGTCCGCGGGCGCACACGAGACGTGTGGCGTCGGGCAGGTCCAGCACGCCCGCCGCGTGGGCGGCGGTGATCTCGCCGATCGAGTGCCCGAGCAGGTGGGCCGGTGCGATGCCGAACGACCGGACCAGGCGGTACAGGGCGGTCTCCACGGCGAACAGGCAGGGCTGGGTGTAGTCGGTGCGGTCGATCAGCGCGGCGGCCGGGGTGTCGGGGTCGGCGAACAGCACGTCGAGCAGCGGGGTTTCGAGGTGCTGGTCGCACTCCGCGGCCACCTCGTCGAGGGCGGCGCGGAAGGCCGGGAAGCGCTCGTACAACGTGCGGCCGGCGCCGACGCGCTGGGCGCCCTGCCCGGAGAACAGGAAAGTGACCCGGGGCTCTTGGCGGGCCGTACCCAGGACGGTGGTGGGCCCCGTCTCTCCGGCGGTGAGGCGGGAGAGTGCGGCGGCGACGTCTTCGAGCGAGCCGCCGACGGTGACGGCGCGGTGGTTGAACCGCGGGCGGCGGGCCAGCGCGTGGGCAACCTGCCGGGCGTCGGCCTCGGGGTGTTCGCGCGCCCAGGTGGCCAGCCGGCCGGCCTGCGCCCGCACGCCGGCCGCTGTACGGGCGGACAGGGGCCAGGCGACGGTGCCCGCGGCGGGCTCCTGGGATGCGGGCGGTGCAGCGTCGGCCGCGGCCTCTTCCAGGATCACGTGAGCGTTGGTGCCGCTGATGCCGAACGCGGAGACGGCGGCCCGGCGCGGCGCGGGCCCCTCGCCGTCGGTGGCCGGCTCCCAGGGGCGCGGCCGGTCGAGCAGTTGCAGGGGGCCGGTCCAGTCGACGTGTCCGGTGGGCCGGTCGATGTGCAGGGTGCGCGGGAGGGTGCGGTGCCGCATCGCCATGATCATCTTGATCACGCCAACGACTCCGGCGGCGGCCTGGCTGTGCCCGATGTTGGACTTGGCGGAGCCGAGCCACAGCGGACGGTCGGCGGCGCGCCCGGAGCCGTAGCTCTCCAGGAGCGCCTGCGCCTCGATGGGGTCGCCGAGTTCGGTTCCGGTGCCGTGGGTCTCGACGGCGTCGACGGCTCCGGAGGGCAGGCCGGCGTCGCGCAGCGCGTCGCGGATCACCCGGACCTGCGAGGGGCCGTTGGGGGCGGTGAGGCCATTGCTGGCGCCGTCCGAGTTGACGGAGCTGCCCCTGATCAGCGCGAGGGTCTCCAGGCCGCGCCGGCGGGCGTCGGCGGCGCGGCACAGGAACAGCATGCCGACGCCCTCGGCCATGCCCATACCGTCGGCGTCCGCCGAGAATGCCTTGCAGCGGCCGTCCTTGGCCAGGACGCGCTGCCGGGAGAAGCCGGAGAATGCGTCCGGCAGCGACATCACGGCGGCGCCGCCGGCCAGGGCGAGGTCGCTGGCGCCGCTGCGCAGCGACTGGCAGGCCAGGTGCAGGCTGACGAGAGAGGACGAGCAGGCGGTGTCGACGGTCAGCGCGGGGCCCTCAAGGCCGAGGGTGTACGCGATGCGGCCGGAGGCGACGCTGGTGACGCCGCCGAGCAGCAGCAGCCCTTCGAGGCCGGCCGGGGGCTGGTCGGTCTGGCGGTCGTAGCACTGGGCCATCGCCCCGACGAAGACGCCGGTGCGGCTGCCCTTGAGGCCGAAAGGGTCGACCCCGCCGGACTCGATCGCCTCCCACGCAGTCTCCAGCAGCAGCCGCTGCTGCGGGTCCATGGCCAGCGCCTCGCGCGGGCTGATCCCGAAGAACTCGGGGTCGAAGTGGCCCGCGTCCGCGAGGAACCCGCCTTCGCGGGCGTAGCTGCGGCCCTCAACGTCGGGATCGGAGTCGAAGAAGTCCGCCAGGTCCCAGCCACGGTCGGTGGGGAAGGCGCCGATGACGTCCCGGCCGTCGGCGAAGATCCGCCACAGCGCCTCCGGGGTGCGGGCGCCGCCGGGGTAGCGGCAGCCGATACCGACGACGGCGATCGGCTCGTGAGCGGCGTCGCGGACGGCGTCCAGCTCGGTCCGGGTGCGTTGCAGCTCGGCCGACACCCGCTTGAGGTACCCGAGGAGCTTGTCTTGTTCGAGCATGTGCGGATCTCCTTGCGAGAGCGGTGCGCGGCGGGGCGGAGCGGGCGGGAGGAGCGGTCAGATGTCGAGTTCCTGTTCGATGAAGTTCACGACGTCCTGGGCGGAGGACTCCTCGGTGAGCACCGCGCCCGGCTCGGTCCCCGCGGGTGTCTCGATCTGGCGCAGCAGTTGCCGGAGCCGGCGCGCGATGCCGGTGCGGGCGTCCGGTGCGCCCACTGCGGTGCCGAGCTGCTGCTCGAGGGCGTCGAGCAGGGTCTGCGGATCGGCCGCCGGGGTGTCGTCGGTGCCGCCCAGGGCGGCGTCGAGGACGGCAGCGACGGCGGCGGGGCTGGGATGGTCGTAGACGAGGGAAGCGGGCAGCGTCAGTCCGGTGCGCCGAGCGAGCCGGTTGCGCAGTTCGACCGCGGTGATCGAGGTGATGCCGTGGTCCTTGAATGCGACGTCCGGGTCGATGACGCCGGCGTCGGTGTGGCCGAGGGCGGCGGCGGTGACGGCGCACACCAGCTCCAGCAGCCGCTGCCGGCGCTCCGGGCCGGCCAGCCCGTCGAGCTCCCTGGTGAAGTCCCCCGTACCGGCACGGTCTTGTACGGGATCGTCGTCCCTGGCGAGGCGGGCGAACAGCGGGCGCTGCCCGGATCCGGAGACCACGTCGAGGAAGCGGTCCCAGTCGATGTCGGCGATCACGGCGTGCGGGGTGTGCGCGGCGAGCGCGGCGCCCATGCGGTCGAGGGCGGAGTCGGCGCGCATGGTCTTCACGCCGCGGCGGCGCAGGGCGGTGGTGTCGACATGCGAGGACATGCCGCCGTTGCCTTCGACGTCGGAGGGCTGCCACACGCCCCAGGCCACCGAGGCGGCCGGCCAGCCCGCGGCGGCAAGTTGCTGGGCGTAGGCGTCGAGGAACGCGTTGGCGGCGGCGTACGAGCTGTGGTCCCCGCTGCCCCACACCCCGGCGATGGACGAGTAGAAGACCAGCGCGTGCACGTCCTCGGGGTCGAGGAGGGCGACAAGGTTCCGGGCGCCGAGCACCTTGGCCCGGAGGATGCCTGCGAAATCGTCCAGGTCCACGTCGAGCACCGACACCAGCTCGCCGGTGCCCGCGGCGTGCAGGACGGTGCGGACGGGCGCGCCTTGGGCGCGGTAGCCGTCGAGCAGGTCCCGCACGGCGTCGCGGTCGGCGATGTCGCACGCCACGACGTCCACCGTGACGCCCTGGTCGCCGAGTTCGGCGACCAGTTCGGGCATGCCCGGGGTGGCGGTGCCGCGTCGGCCGGTCAGCACGATGCGGTCAGCGCCCCGGCCGGCGAGCCAGCGGGCGGTGTGGGTACCGAGCGCGCCGGTGCCGCCGGTGACCAGGACGGTCCCTTCCGGCCGCCAGTCGGCGCCGGAAGCCGGTGCCCACTGCTCGATCCGGCGTACCAGCGCCCGGCCGCTGCGGATCGCCATCTGGTCCTCGTCGTCGACCGGCGCGATCGCGGACACCGCGGTGTCCAGATCGGCGTCGTCGATCCGGTCGGGTGCCGGCAAGTCGATCAGGCCGCCCCACAGTTCAGGGTGCTCCATGGCGACGACCTTGCCGAAGCCCCAGGTCTGCGCGGCGAAGGGGGCGGTGGCCGGGACGTCGCCGACGTGCTGGGCTCCCGTGGTGAGCAGCCACAGCGGCACGGTGCTGCCGATGTCGGCCAGGGCCTGGACGGCGCGGACGGTGGTGGCCAGGCCATGCTGTGTCTGCGGGGTCGAGGGGGCGGTGCGCCCGTCCCGGGACAACAGCGACACGACGATGTCGGCCTCGGCCAGCCGCCCGTGGTCGAGCAGGGCGCGCAACTGCTCGCGGGTGAGGTCTTCGGGCACGACGAACTCGTCGACCGTCAGGCCGCGTCGGCGGACCGCGTCGGCCAGCCGGGCGGCGAGTGCCGTTCCGTCGGCCGGAACGAGGAGCACCCAGCGTCCGGCGGCGGGCACGTCCCGTGCGCCGTCGGGGCGGGGCTCCCACGCGATGCGGTAGTTCTCGGCGCGGGGGGCAGCGTGCAGCCCCTCGCGGACGGCCTCGTCGAGCCAGTGGCGGGTGCGGGCGAAGGGGTAGGTGGGCAGGGCGACGCGCGGGTGCGGTCCGCCGGTCCACACGGGGGTCCAGTCGACGGGCACCCCGTGGGTGTACGCCACGGCCAGCGACGCGATGAACCGCTCGTAGCCGCCCTCCTCCCTGCGCAGGGTGCCGAGGGCGACGGCGGACCCACCCACCGCCTCGATGGTCTCGGTGATCCCGGGCGTCGCCACGGGGTGCGGGCTGACCTCGATGAACGCCCCGAACCCTTCGGTGATCAGGGTGGTCACGCCCTCGGCGAAGCGGACGGTCTGGCGCAGGTTGCGGAACCAGTACTCGGCGTCGACGGTGCCTTCGCGGATCCAGTCCAGATCGACCGTGGAATACATGGGAATTGCGGGTTTGCGGGCGCGTATCGGCGCGAGCACGTCGAGGATCTCCTCCCGGAGGGCGTCGACATGGGCGCAGTGGGACGCGTAGTCGACGTCGATGCGCTTGGCTCGCACCCGCTTCTCGACGGCCCGACGGACGATCTCGTCGAGTGCGTCCGCATCGCCGGTCAGCACCGTGTTGGCCGGCCCGTTGACGGCGGCGACTTCCACCGCGGGCCCGTGCTCGGCGATCAGTTCACGCGCCGCGGACAGCGGCAGCGCCACCGAGGCCATGCCGCCGCGGGCGCCGAGGCCCCGGATCGCCTGGCTGCGCAGGGCGACCACACGGGCCGCGTCGGAGCGGGTCAGCGCGCCGGCGACGTGGGCGGCGGCGATCTCGCCCTGGCTGTGCCCGATCACCGCGGCGGGCGTCACGCCATGCGCGCGCCATACGGCGGCCAGCGCGACGTAGGTCGCCCACAGCGCGGGCTGGACGACGTCGACGCGGGCCAGTTCCGAGGGGTCGTCCTCGGCCAGCATCCGCAGCAGCGACCAGCCGGTGAACGGCTCCAGGGCCTCGGAGCACGCGGTGAACTCGGCGCGGAACGCGGCGCTCTGCTCCAGCAGGCCGGCCGCCATGCCGGGCCACTGGGCGCCTTGTCCGGGGAAGACGAAGACGGGCTGCCGGGTGCCGAGCGCCCGGTTGTGCCGTACGGAGTGCGAGGGCAGTCCGTCGGTGACGGCGGCGAGGCCCGCGAGCAGTTCGTCACGGCCTCGGCCGATGACGACGGCGCGCTCGGGCAGTCCGGCCCGGGCCGTGGCGAGGGTCGCACCGAGGGCCGCCGGGTCGACGGCGGTGTCGGAGGCGAGCGGGGTCACGTCGGCGGCCACGTGCCGTACCGCGTCCGTGCTCGCGGCGGACAGCACCAGCGCGGTCACCGGCTCGGCCGCGCCGGGGAGCTGGTCGGCGACGGGAGCTGCGGATTCGGGCGCCGGGTGCTCAAGAGGCTCGGTGGGCTCAGGGGCCTCCTCAACGAGAGGAGCCTCCTCAACGATCAGGTGAGCGTTGGTACCGCTGACGCCGAAGGAGGACACCGCCGCTCGGCGGACCCGTTCGCCCCGGGGCCAGGGGGTGTTGGCGGTCGCCAGGCGGACCCCGGAGCCCTCCCAGTCGATCTCCGGGGTGGGCTCCTCGGCGTGCAGCGTCCGGGGCAGCTCCTCGTGCCGGAGGGCGAGGATGAGCTTCATCAGGCCGGCAGCACCCGAGGCGGCCTGGGTGTGGCCGACATTGGACTTCACCGAGCCGATCAGCAGGCCGTTCCCCGTGGGCCGGGAGGACCCGTAAACGTCGAGCCGGGAGGACCCGTAAACGTCGATCAGGGCGCGGGCCTCGATCGGGTCGCCCAGGGGAGTGCCGGTACCGTGCGCCTCCACCACGTCGACATCGGCGGCGCGAACCCCGGCGGCGGCGAGCGCCGCGGTGATGACGCGGGCCTGGGAGGGGCCGTTCGGTGCGGTCAGGCCGTTGCTCGCGCCGTCGGAGTTGACGGCGCCGCCACGCAGCACCGCGAGCACCGGTCGGCCGTCGCGCTGCGCGTCGGAGAGGCGCTGGAGCGCCAGGACGGCAGCACCCTCGCCGAATCCTGCCCCGTCGGCGTGGGCCGAGAAGGCCTTGCAGCGTCCGTCGGGGGCGACGCCGCGGACCCGGCTGAATTCGACCAGCGTGGCGGGCGACGACATCACGGTCGCGCCGCCGGCCAGGGCGAGGTCGCATTCGCCGGCGCGCAGGGCGGTCATGGCCAGGTGCAGGCCGACCAGCGAGGAGGAGCACGCGGTGTCCACCGTCACGGCCGGCCCCTGCAGGCCGAGGACGTAGGAGACCCGTCCGGAGGCCACGCTGCAGGCCGCGCCCGTGACGGCGTATCCGGCGACCTCGGCGGTGGCACGGTCGGCCCGGGGCAGGTAGTCCTGCCCCATCACGCCCATGTAGACGCCCGTTTGGGAATCCCGCAGCGAGGTGGGGTCGATCCCGGCGCGTTCGGCGGCCTCCCAGCAGGTTTGCAGGATCAGCCGCTGCTGCGGGTCCATGGCCAGTGCCTCGCGCGGGCTGATGCCGAACGGCTCGGGGTCGAAGCAGGTCGCGTCGGTCAGGAAGCCGCCCTGGTCGGTGAGCGACTTGCCCAGCGCATCCGGGTCCGGGTCGTGCAGTCCGGCCAGGTCCCAGCCGCGGTCCCCGGGCAGGCCGGAGACGAGGTCGGCGCCGCGGCGCAGCGCCGCCCAGTAGTCCTCGGGGGTGGCTATGCCGCCGGGGAACCGGCAGGCCATGCCGACGACGGCGACGGGCTCGGAGCGGGCGCTCTCCAGCTCCCCGACCCGGCGGCGTGCGTGCTGCAGCTCGGTGGTGACCTTCTTCAAGTACTGCCTCAGACGCTCTTCGTTACTCATCTGCTGCCTCCAGCGCGTCAGGGGCCGGTGATTCCTGGCCCATGACCATTCCGAGTTCGTTGTCGATCAGGCCGAAAATCTCGTCGTCGGTGGCACCGTCGAGGCTGTCCACCGGCGCCGTCCCCGTTGTGCGGCCCGTACTGTCGCGCCACTGTCCGGCCAGCGTCCCCAGCGCCTCCTGGACGGCCCGGCCGCCGTCGGCGGAGTCCGCCGCATGCGGGGCGAGCCGGGCGAGCCGCTCGCCCAGGGCCCGCACCGCCTCCAGGGCCGGTGCCAGCGGATCGCCGCGGCCGTGCTGCCCGGCCCCGGCCATCCGCTCCGCCAGATGCGCGGCCAGCGCCTTGGGGTTGGGGTGGTCGAAGACCAGGCCGGCGGGCAGGGACAGGCCGGTTCCGGCCGCGAGGCGGTTGCGCAGCTCGACGGCGTTGATGGAGGTCAGGCCCAGTTCCTTGAACGAGCCGGTCGACGGGATCGCGGAACTGTCGGTGTGCCCGAGGACCTCCGAGAGGTGGCCCAGCACGAACGAGGTGACGATGCGTGCCGCCTCGGCGGGATCGGCCCCGGCGAGCCGGGCCTGCAGCCGACCCGCGTCGTCCTCGGCGGCACGGGCCGGTGCCGAGGACGCGGGGATCAGGGTCTGTGCCATGGGCGGGAGTTGACCGGCGGCCGCCTGGGCACGCAGCGCCGCGAGGTCGAACTCCGTTGCCAGGATGAGGGGTTCGGACCCGTCGACAACCTGGTCGAAGGCGTCCAGCCCGGCGGCGTCGGTGAGCGAGACCAGGCCGCCGCGCCGCACCCGCAGCCGCGCGGCGTCGTCCATGGCGCCCGTCATGCCACTCACCCGCTCCCACAGCCCGAACGCGGCGGACGCCGCGGGCAGTCCTTGTGCGGCCCGCTCGGCCACCAGGCGGTCCAGGGCGGTGTTGGCGGCGGCGTAGTTGGCCTGTCCGGAGCCTCCGAGGGTGCCGGCCGCGGAGGAGAAAACGACGAACGCGCGCAGCGGCAGGTGCGCGGTGAGGTCGTGCAGGTGGAACGCGGCCGGCACCTTCGGGGCGAATACCGTGCGCAGCCGGGCGGCGTCGAGGTCGCCGAGCAGCGCGTCGTCGAGGACCCCCGCGGCGTGCACGACCGCGGTGAGCGGGTGCGCGGCGTCGATCCCGTCGACGGCAGCGGCCAGTTGGTCCCGGTCGGCGGCGTCGCAGGCCACGATCCGTACCCGGGCCCCCGCCGCGTGCAGCCGCTCGGCCAAGTCGCCGGCGTTCGCGGCGCGCTCGCCGGAGCGGCTGAGCAACAGCAGGTGGCGGGTCCGGCCGGTGCTGACGAGGTGCTCGGCGACCAGTGCGCCGAGGGTGCCGGTGCCCCCGGTGATCAGGACTGTCCCGTCGGGGTCCCATTCAGCAGGCGTGGCCGGGGCGGTGAGCGGGCGGAGCCTGGGCATCAGCAACTCGCCTGCGCGCAGGGCCAGTTCGGGCTCGGCGCTGCCGAGGGCGGCGGCGATCAGCCCGAGGTCGGCGCCGGAGCCGGGCACGTCGATGTGCTGGAAGCGGCCGGGTTCCTCGGCGCGGGCGCTGCGCAGCAGGCCGGTGATCCCGGCGTGGGCTAGGGCCTGTGTCGGAAGTCCCTCCCCCACTCTCGGCTTCGCTCGAGCGGGGGGACCCCCATGACCGGGAGGTACCCCCACCCCCGCGGCGTCCGGCACAGGCCCTAGGCCGGCGCCGGCCGGCTCGCCGACGGCGAGCGCCTCGGTGGTCAGCAGGGTCAGCCGTCCGGGGTGGGGGCCCGAGAGCCAGCGCCGGACGGCCTCCAGGCCGGCCTCGGTAGCGGCGAGCGCGGCAGCGGCCGGGTCGGTGGCCTCCGGTGCGGCGAGCGGCACCAGCACCGGGGTGCCGTCCGCCACCAGGCCGGGGGCGGCGTCGAGTGCGGTCCAGTCGGCGACGGGGTCGGCCGTGACGCCGCGCTCTTCAAGGGCGGCGGCGAGGCCGGCGTCGCCGACGACGACCACGCGTCCGGCCGACGGCGCGGCGGGCGCCGGCTCCCAGGCGACCGTGTGGCAGCGGGTGCGGCCGCGCAACGCGGCGGTCGGCACCGGGCGGGCCCGTACGGCCCCGATACCGCCGAGGGCGGCGCCGTCGTCGTCGGCGAGCAGCACCTCCACCGCGGGTCCGTCCGGATCCGCGACCGGGCGCAGCACGGCCCAGAAGGCGGAGGGCAGCGAGGCGGGCAGGTCGGCGTCCTCCCAGCGGTGCGGGAGATGGGCGGTGGTGCCGTCCGCACCGACCAGGTCGATCAGGCCGGACGCGCACGCGCCGTGCAGGACGGCGTCCAGGGCCGGGAGGTCTCCGGCGGCGGTGTCGCCGGACACCCGGGCGTAGACGACATCGTCCCCGTCGGCCGTCTCCCGCCGGAATCCGGTCAGCCGGGAGAACGCCGGGCCGTAGTCGAAGCCCGCGGCGCGCATCTGCTCGTACCAAGCGGCCGCGTCCTCCAGGGACTCGTCGGCGGACGGGACCGCGATGGTGGCGGTCCGCCGGTCGGACGGGGCGGCGGCGAGGGTCGCGGTGGCGACGTGGATCTCCTCGGTGCCGTCGCGGAGTTCGGCGTCGGCGGGGGTGACGTGGACCGTGGCCTGTCCCCCGGGCACGTCCACGGCGACGCGCAGCAGCAGCGGACGGTCGATCACGACCGGGCGATGCAGCACGGTCTCGGCGGGGGCGCCGCATCCCGTACGGCGGCCGGCGTGGCCGAGAGCGTCGAGGACTGCGACGCCGGGCAGCACGTCCGCGTCCAGGACGCGGTGGTCCGCGAGCCAGGGCACGGTGGTGGTGTCGAGCCGGGCGTAGAAGTCGATGCCGCTGCCGTCGGGGCGGCGTACGGCGGCCCTGAGCAGCGGATGCCCCGGGTCGGGCAGCGGCCCGGCGGCGCCCGCCGCGGGGGTGGCGTGCAGCCAGTAGGGCTTGCGGGCGAAGGGATACGTCGGGGCCGTCGGGGTGGTCACGGCGGCCGGTCCGGGGACGCCGGTTGCGCGGGGTTCGCCGGCGGGCGTCCAGTCGACGTCGGCGCCGTGCACGAACGCGGCGGCGAGGGCGCGGGCGAAGCGGTCCGGGCCGCCGTCGCCGCGCTGGAGCGTGCCGATCACATGGGCCGGGGCGGCGCTGTCGGCGATGTTGTCCTCGGTGGCCATGGTGAGCACGGGGTGCGGGCTGCACTCGACGAAGAGGGAGCTGCGTTCCCCGGCCACCTGCTGCACGGCCTGCGCGAACCGCACGGGGTGGCGCAGGTTCCGGTACCAGTACTCGGGGCCCAGTTCGGCGTCGCGGATCCAGCGCAGGTCGAGGGTGGAGTACATCGGGATCCGCGGCGTGAGCGGGGTGATTCCGGCCAGGTCCGCGCACAGCCGGTCGCGCAGCCCCGCCACCTCCGGGTTGTGTGAGGCGTAGACGGCGGGGAGGGCCTTCACCCACACGTCGTCGTCCTGCAGGCTCGCGGTGAAGGCGCGGACGTCCTGGGCGGGGCCGGAAACGATCACCGAGCGGGGCCCGTTGACGGCCGCCACGGTCAGGGTGTCCGGCAGACGCTCGGCGACCTCCGTCTCGCCCAGGGCAACCAAGGACATGGCACCGGACAGGCCGCGCACGGCGGCGCTTCGCCGGCACACCACCAGGGCGGCGTCGGGCAGGCTCAGCGCTCCGGCCACACAGGCGGCGGCGACCTCGCCCTGTGAGTGGCCTATGACTGCGTCGGGGTGCACGCCATGGGCCTGCCACAGGCGTGCGAGCGAGACCATCATGGCGAACAGGGCCGGCTGGACGACTTCGGCCCGCTCGAAGACTGCAGCGGGCCCGGGGGCGGTCAGCACCTCGCGCAGGTCCCAGTCAAGGTGCGGCTGCAGGGCCTCCTCGCACTCGGCGAAGGCGGCGGCGAAGGCGGGACTGGTGCGCAGCAACTCGCCGGCCATGCCGCGCCACTGGGCGCCCTGGCCGGGAAGGACGAAGACTGTCCTGGGCGTCTCGTCGACGACGCCGGTGAGGACGTTGTCGGCGCGGCGGCCCGTGGCCAGCGCGGTGCAGGCGTCGGTCAGGTCGGCGGCGTGGCCGAGGAGCACGGCGCGGTGGGCGAAGCGGCTGCGCGCGCGGTAGACGGCGGCGAGCTCCGCCCCGTCGGCGCTGGGAGCGGCGAGCGCGGCACCGACGTGTTCCGCGTACGTGCCCAACTGCTCGGCGCTCCGGGCCGACAGGGGCAGGACGAGCGGGGTGTCGGCGGTCTGCTCCGCTACCAAGGGCGCTGTCCCGGGCTGGGCTTCTTCCAGCCGTACGGGGGGCTCGTCACGTTGTTCCAGGACCACGTGGGCGTTGGTGCCGCCGATGCCGAAGGCCGATACCGCGGCGCGCCGCACGCCGTCCCTGGCCGGCCAGGGACGGGCGGAGTGGACCAGACGCACCGTCTCGGCGCTCCAGTCGATCCGGGTGCTGGGCCGGTCCGCGTGCAGGGTGGGCGGCAGCACGCCCGCACGCATGGACTCGATCGTCTTGATCAGCCCGGCGACGCCCGCCGCTGCCTGGGTGTGGCCGATGTTCGACTTCAACGACGCGATCCACAGCGGTCGGCCGCTGTCCCGTTCGGCGCCGTAGGTGGCCAGGAGCGCCTGGGCCTCTATGGGGTCGCCGAGCGGCGTGCCGGTGCCGTGGGTCTCGACGGCGTCGATGTCCGCGCTGTCCAGGCCCGCGTCGGCCAGCGCGGCGCGGATCAGCCGCTGTTGGGCGCGGCCGTTGGGCGCGGTGACCGAGGAGCTGGCTCCGTCGGAGTTGACGGCGCTGCCGGCGATCACCGCGAGGACCGGGTGCCCGTGCGCGCGGGCGTCGCCGAGGCGTTCCAGGAGCACCACACCGGCTCCCTCGCCCCACGCGGTGCCGTCGGCGTCCTCGGCGAAGGCGCGGCAGCGGCCGGAGGGGGACAGGCCGCGCTGCCGGGCGAGCTCGGTGAACGAGGTGGGCGTGGACATCACCGTGACCCCGCCGGCCACCGCAAGGCCGCACTCGCCGCGCCGCAGCGCCTGCACGGCCAGGTGAGCGGTCACCAGCGACGAGGAGCAGGCGGTGTCCACCGAGGCCACCGGGCCGTGCCAGCCGAAGGTGTGCGCCACCCGCCCGGAGGCGATGCTCGCCGCGCTCCCGTTGCCGACGAACCCTTCGTATCCGGTGGGCACTGGGTTCAGTCGTGAGGCGTAGTCGTTGTACATGACCCCGGTGAACGCGCCCGTGTCGCTGCCGCGCAGCGCGCCGGGTTCGATCCCGGCGCGTTCCAGCGCCTCCCAGGTGATTTCCAGCAGCAGCCGCTGCTGGGGGTCCATGGCCAGCGCCTCGCGCGGGCTGATGTCGAAGAACTCGGCGTCGAAGTGGTGGGCGTCGTACAGGAAGCCGCCCTGGGTCGTGTACGTGGTGCCGGGGTGGTCGGGGTCCGGGTCGTAGAGCCGGTCCAGTGGCCAGCCGCGGTCCTGCGGGAACCCGCCCATCGCGTCGACGCCGCCCTCGGCCAGCCGGAACAGCTCGGCGGGCGTGCGCACCCCGCCCGGATAGCGGCAGGCCATGCCGATGACGGCGATCGGCTCGTGCTGCCGCTCGCGCTCCCGGGCCAGTTCCTCGCGGGTCTGCTGGAGTTCCTCGGCCGCCTTGCGCAGGTAGCCGCGGAGTGTTTCTTCGGTAGTGCTCATGACCGGGTTGCCCCTCCGTCGACGATGGCGAACAGTTCTTCGTCGCTGGCCTCGGCCAGGCCCGGGGGGCCGCCGCTCTCGGAGTCCTCGTCGGACTGCTCCGATACGTCGAGTTCGGCCGTCACATAGGCGGCGAGCTCGGCCGGCGTCGGGCAGTCGAAGACCACCGTGTTGGGCAGGGCCACGGCGCAGCTCTGCGCGAGCTGGTTGCGCAGTTTGACCGCGGCTAGGGAGTCGAAGCCGAGGTCGAGGAATCCGCGGTCGGCGGGGACGGCGGAAATGCTGGTGTGCCCGAGCACCCTTGCCGCGGTGCGCCGGACCAGGTCGAGCACCACGCCGGGGCGCTCGGCGGGCAGATAGGCCCCCAGGTCGAGTTGGGGCACGTCGTCCGGATGGTCTGCGGCGGTCCGCAGGAGCGGCGCGATGGGAGCGGGCGCGGTCCGCGGATCGCTCGCGGCGGACGGGTTGAGCGCGGCGACGACCACGGTGGGGGCCGGTTCGTCGGCGAGGACGGTGTCGAGGGCGGCCAGTGCCCGGTGCGGTTCCATGGGGAGGATGCCGTCCTCGGCCAGGCTCGCCAACTCCTGTTGCGACAGCGTGCCGGCCATGCCATCGGAGCCGCCCCACAGTCCCCACTGGATGCTGGTGGCGGGCAGCCCTCGGTCCGCGCGGTGCCGGGCCAGGGCGTCCAGGAAGGCGTTGGCGGAGCTGTAGTTGGCCTGTCCCGCCGAGCCGAAGGCGCCGGCGAGGGAGGAGAACAGGACGAAGGTGCGCAGGTTTTCGCCGGCGGCGCGGTGCAGATGCCACGCTGCGTCGGCCTTGGCGGCGAGGACGCGATGCAGCTGGTCGTCAGTCATGGCGTCGAGCGTCGAGTCGGCCAGCACTCCCGCCGTGTGCAGCACTCCCCGGACCGGGTGGGCCGCGAACACGGACTGCACCGCGTCCTGTTCGGTCAGGTCACAGGCGACCACCTCGACGGTCGCGCCGCCCGTACGCAGTTCCTCGGCCAGTTCGCGCAGGACAGGGTCGCCCTCGCCCCGTCGGGACAACAGCAGCAGGTTGCGGGCGCCCCATTCGGCCACGGCCCACCGGGCCACCTGTCGTCCGATGCCACCGCCGGCGCCGGTGATCAGCAGCAGCTCCTGCGGGTCCGGCCACACCGGTCCAACAGCGGTGGGCGGGGCGGACCGGTGCAGGACGGGGCGGTACCAGCGGCCACGGCGGAGCAGCCATTCGCGCCCGTCCCGCACGGTGACGGCGGCCGGCAGCTGAGCGAGGGAGGCCGCGTCGTCGTCGGCCGCGAGCAGCACGATCCGGCCGGGGTGCTCGGCCTGCGCGGCCCTGGCCAGACCGGCCACGGCCGAACCGGCGAGCGCGCCGTCGGCCTCCGGATCAGGCACCAGCACCACGACCGGCAGCTGTGCCCGCAGCGCCTCGCGCAGGGCGGCCGACGCGGTGCGGACTGCCTCGTGTGTGGCGCGCACCGGGTCGTCGCCGCTGGCGGCGGCCCTGGCGTCGACGAGGGTGATCTCCTCGCCGTTGCCACCGGACAGGGGGGAGTCGAATCCGACGGCGTGTACCGCGGCAGAGCCGGCGAGCGGGGGTGTGTCGACTGCTTCGGCGCGGATCTCCCACCGGGCCGCCCCGTGCGAGGCGGCGAGCTGGTCGGGGCGCAGAGCGCGCAGGGTGACCCGTCCGACGGTGGCGAGGTGTTCGCCCGTCTCCGTGGTGATCTCGGCGGAGACGGCGGGGACTTCGCCGGGTCGGGCATCGGCGTCGAGCCGGGCGTGCAGGACGCTGCCGGGGGCCGGGGTCGCCCCGGCAAGGCGGACGTTCTCCCAGGTGAACGGCGCCCACAGCGTGTCGTCGTCGGCCGGTAGGCCGGGCAGCAGGCCGAGGATGACCGGGTGCAGCGCGGCGTCCAGGAGCGCGGGCGCCAGCACCGGCCAGCTCACCGTGCCCTCAGGAACCACGAGTTCGGCCTCGGTACGGCCCTCGGCCGTGCGGACCGTCCGCAGTGCGCGGAACGCGGGACCGTAGTGGTAGCCGCGCCCGGCAAGCCGCGCGTAACCGTCCACGATCGCCTCCGCAGGCACGGCGGCTGCGTCCGCGCCGAGGGCAGGAGCCGTCTCTTCCTGCGCGCCGCTCAGCGTGTCCGGGCGGACGGTGCCCTCGGCGCTCGACGACCACGGGCCGCCCGCACGGTCCCGGACGCTCACCGTGAACTTCCGCCGTCCCGCGTCCTGCCCTGCAGTGACGGCGACCTGCACGTCCAGCCGGTCGGCGCAGACGGCGGGCGTGTGGAGGGTGAGTTCCTCCACGACGGGGCAGCCCGCCTCCTGGCCGACGCTCGACACCAGGGCAGCCACATAGGTACCGGGAAGCACGCAACTGCCGTGAATCAGATGGTCGTTCAGCCACGGCTGCCGCTGCGCGTCCACCGTGACCTGGCCGACCACCGTGTCGGTGGAGGCCACTTCGACGACCTGGTCCAGGAGCGGCCCCGCCGAGGGAGTGTCCGGTTCGGCGCTCGCCCAGTAGTGCTGCCGGGTGAACCCGTACGTCGGCAGGTCGATCCGGTTTCCGGTACCGGTCAGCGCGGTCCAGTCGACGGTCCGCCCGGCCACGTGCACGGCTGCCAACGCGTCCACGAGCGAGGCGAGTTCGGGGTGCTTGGCCGACAGTGCGGCGACCGCGGTGACGGACTCGCCCCGCTCCTCCACCATGCCGGTCAGCGCACCGTCGGGGCCCAGCTCCAGCAGGTGGCGGTGGCCGGAGGCAGCCAGCGTGTCGATCGCGTCGCCGAAGCGGACGGTGCCGCGCACGTGCCGCACCCAGTACTCCGGGTCGGTGAGGTCGGCGGCGCCGGCGAAGGAGCCCGAGGCGTTCGAGACCAGCGGGATCCTCGGCTCGTGGTAGGTGACGGACCGCGCGGCCTTCCGGAACTCGTCCAGCACGGCGTCCATGTGGGCCGAGTGGAAGGCGTGCGACACCTTGAGCCGCTTGGTCCGTACGCCCTCGTCGGCGAGGTTCCGCAGCAGGTCCTCCACGGCGTCCAGGTCTCCGGAGACCACGACCGAGGCCGGGCCGTTGACCGCCGCAATCGACAGTCGGCCGTCGTAGTCGCGTATCCGCTCGGCAACCTCCGCCTCGGACTCCCGCACACTCGCCATGCCTCCCCGGGCGGCCGCGCTGTCCATGGCCGCGGCACGGGCCGCGATGAGGCGGGCGGCGGCGGCGAGATCGAACACACCCGCAACATGAGCTGCCGTCAGCTCGCCCAGGGAGTGTCCGGCGACCGCGTCCGGCACCAGACCGGCGGCGGAGGCCAGGACGAACAGGGCGCGCTCCAGCGCGAACAGGGCGGGCTGGGCGAAGAGCGTACGGTGCAACCGGGGATCGTCCGGCTGCATGATCACGTCCAGCAGCGGGGCGTCGAGCAGTCCGTCGAACGCCTCGCACGACTCGCGCAGCGCCCGGGCGAAGACCGGAGAGGCGGCCATGAGGTCGGCACCCATCTGCGCGCGCTGGGACCCCTGGCCGGTGAACAGGAAGGCGAGCCGGCCCTCGGCCGCAGTGCCGGTGAACACGCCCGGCACATCCTGCCCGGCCGCGACGGCGGCAAGACCGGAGCGCAGTTCGGGCAGACCGCGACTGGTCACCACGGCCCGCAGGCGGTGCTGGGCCCGGTGCCGGGTCAGCGTCCAAGTGATGTCGCCGAGCGGGGCGTCCGGATGGGCCTCCAGGAAGCGGATCAGCCGTGCCGCCTGTTCCCGCAGGCTGCTGTCGCTGCGCGCGGACAGCGGCAGCACGGTGGCCGCTCCCTCCGTCCCTGTCGCCTCCGCAGGCCGGTCCGTCTCACGGTCCTCGGTGCCGGGCGCACCCTGGGCCTGCCTCGTGCCGGCCGACTCGGGGGCCTGCTCCAGGATGACGTGGGCGTTGGTGCCACTGGCCCCGAACGAGGACACGGCCACCCTGCGCTGCCGATCGTGCTGGGGCCACGGCTGATTCTCGGTGAGCAGGCTCACGTTGCTGCCGTCCCAGGCGACGTGGGGGGACGGTTCGTCGATGTGCAGGCTCTTCGGCACGATGCCCGCCCGCATCGCCATCACCATCTTGATGACGCCGCCGAGTCCGGCAGCAGCTTGTGTGTGGCCGATGTTGGACTTCAACGAGCCGAGCAGCAGCGGCCGTTGCCGCTGTACGCCGTACGCCTCGATGATGGCGCCGGCCTCGATCGGATCGCCCAGCCGGGTGCCGGTCCCGTGGCCCTCCAGCACGTCGACCTCGGCGGGGCCGAGCCCGGCGGCGGCCAGGGTGCGTTCGATGACGCGGCGCTGCGCGGAGCCGTTGGGCGCGGTCAGCCCATTGCTCTGGCCGTCCTGGTTCACGGCCGTGCCACGGACGAGAGCGAGGACGGGGTTGCCGTCGGCCAGCGCGTCGGAGAGCCGCTGTACGAGCACCACGCCGGCGCCCTCGGACCACCCGGTGCCGTCGGCGGCCGCGCTGTAGGCCTTGCACCGGCCGTCGGCGGCCAGGCCGCGCTGCCGGGAGAACTCGGTGAACGTCTGCGGGCTGGACATCACGGTGGCGGCCCCGACGACGGCGATCCGGCACTCCCCCGCCCGCAGCGCCCCGGCGGCCGTGTGCAGAGCGACGAGCGATGAGGAGCACGCGGTGTCGACGGTGACCGCCGGTCCCGAGAAGCCGAAGGTGTACGCGAGCCGCCCGGAGGCCACGCTCGGGGTGTTGCCGCTCAGCAGGTAGCCGTCGAGCCCGTGCCGGGAGCCGGAGAGATTGCCCCCGTAGTCCTGGGCCATCAGTCCGACGTAGACCCCGCAGTCGGTGCCGCGCAGTTGCTGCGGGTCGACGCCCGCGTGCTCGAACGACTCCCAGGTGAGCTCCAGGAGCAGACGCTGCTGGGGATCCATGGCGAGGGCCTCGGTGGGGGCGATGCCGAAGAACTCGGCGTCGAACTGGGCGGCGTCGTAAAGGAATCCACCGTTCCGGGTGGTGCTCGTGCCCGGTCGGTCCGGGTCATCGCTGAAGAGCGTCGTCAGGTTCCAGCCCCGGTCGCGAGGGAACTCACCAATGGCATCGGTGCCGTTGAGCACCAGTTGCCACAGGGCTTCCGGGCTCTCCGCACCGCCGGGGTAGCGGCAGGCCATGCCGACGATCGCGAGCGGCTCGTCGGAGGGGGCCTTGGCCGGCGCGGGTTCGCTCGTCGGGGTCCGGGCCCGGTCGCCGTCGCCGGAGTCCTCCGCCAGCCGCTGCTGCAGGGCTTCGGCCATCGACCGGGGCGTGGGGTGGTCGAAGACGACGGTCGGCGGCAGCCGGAATCCCAGTTCGGTGCCTATCGCGTTGCGGAACTCCACGGCGGTGAGCGAGTCAAAGCCCAGCTCCTTGAACGAGACGTCGGGTTCGATGAGCTCGCCGGGCGCGCTGCGCAGCACCCGGGCGGCCAGCGCGGTGACCCTCTCGGTCAGTGCAGTCAACTGTTGACGCGGCTCCAGAGCCAGCAGTTCGGCGCGCAGGTTCTGCCGCCCGGCCTCGACGCGGGGTTGCGGCCGCTGCGCCAGCGGGTGGCCGCTGCGGGAGAGGGCCTTCAGGTCGAGGTCGGCGGCGACCACGGTGGCGGCGCCGGAGGCGAGCGCGCGGTCGAACAGGCCCAGCGCGGCCTCGTTCTGCATCGGCCGCAGCCCGAGTTCCGTGAGCCTGCGCCGGCCCGCCTCGTCCAGCTGCGCGGTCAACGCGCTGGTCTCGCCCCATAGCCCGAGCGCGACACTGACGGCAGGCAGCCCGGCTGCGTGGCGGTTGTGCGCGAGGGCGTCCACGTAGGAGTTGGCTGCCGCGTACCCGGCCTGACCGGAGGTGCCGAGCAGGCCGGCGAGCGAGGAGAGGAGCACGAACGAGATCAGCGGCAGGTGCTCGGTCAGATCGTGCAGGTGCTGGGCGGCGGCCGCCTTGGGGGCCAGCACCGTGTCGATCCGGGCGGCGTCGAGGTTCTGCACGGTGGCGTCGTCGAGGATCCCTGCGGTGTGCACCACGGTGGTGAGGGGATGTTCCTCGCCAACGGAGTCGATGAGCTCGGCGAGGCGCGCACGGTCACCGACGTCGGCACGCTCGATGCGCACCTCGGCGCCCAGACCGGAGAGCTCGGCGGCCAGCCCGGCGGCCCCCTCGGCATCAGGCCCGCTGCGGCTGACCAGCAACAGATGCCGTACGCCGTGCACGGCGACCAGGTGCCGTGCGATGTGCCCGCCGACGGTGCCGGTGCCACCGGTGATCAGGGCCGTACCTGCGTCCTGATCTGCGTTCTGGCGAGGTAGGGCCGTGCCTGCGTCGTGGCGAGGTGCGGTTGCCGGTGTCGGCGTGAGCTCCGTGACGGCCGGGCGCAGCCAGCGGCCCGCACGGTGGGCGAGTTGCGCGAAGCCGGCGCGAGCGAGTGCGAGCGCCTGCTCGGGCGGAGGTACGGTGCCGTCCTCGCTGTCGGCCAGGATCAGCCGGTCCGGCAGCTCGGACTGCGCGGACCGGACCAGTCCCCACACGGCCGCACCTGCGGGGTCGATGGCCCCGGCGAATGCGTCGTCGTCCTCGGTCCCGGCGGCGACGGCACGGCGCGTGACGACCAACAGCCGTTCGCCGTCGGCTTCCTGGACCGCGGCGAGCGCCTCGGCGAGCAGCGCGCGGGTCCGCTCCACCGGGTCGGTGCTGGTGTCGGTGGTTGTGTCGCCGCCGGTCAGGTCCAGCAGGCGTGGGAGCCGGTCATCGGCGGCCTCGCCTGGTGTCGGTGTCACCGGGAGCCACCGCACGGCGTGCAGCGGCAGCGGCCGGTCGACGGCCGCCCGCAGCTCCGCCACCTCGGCCTCGCGGACCCGCACCTCACCGATCCGGGCGACGAGACGGCCTCGGGTGTCGCTGACGAGCACTGTGAAGGTATCGGGCCCCACGGCACGCACCCGGGTCCGCAGCACTCCTTCGGCTCCGGGAGCGACGAGTTCCACGTCGGTGAAGGTGAAAGGCAGACGAAGTCCGGACTCGTCGCCGAACAGCCCGAAGGCGATCGGCTGCAGCGCGGCGTCCAACATGCCGACCGTAGGGGCCTGGCCGGCGCCGAACTCCGCGTGCAGCTCGGCCGGGAGCGCCAGTTCGGCCAGAATCTCGTCCTCGGCCCGCCACAGGGCACGCACGGCGGTGAACGCCGGTCCGTACTCGTAGCCGCGTTCCCCCGCCCGCTGGTAGGCCGCATCGGCGTCAAGCGGCTGCGCGCCCTCGGTGTCCCAGGTGTCGTACGCGGCCCTGTCGGTGCTCGGAGTCAGGACTCCGCTGGCGTGTCGCAGGAACGGCGGGCCGGCGGAATCGGCGGCGCGCACCGAGTGGATCTCGAAGTTCCAGTGGTCCTCCGTGTCGGCCGGGCGCACCAGAACCTGCACCGTGGCGGGGCCGCTCAGAGCGAGCGGAGCGTGCAGGACCAGCTCGGCGACGGACGGAGCACCGACCTGCTCACCGGCGTGCCAGGCGAAGTCCAGGAAAGCCACTGCGGGCAGCACGGGCGTGCCACCGATGCTGTGGTCGGCCGCCCATGGCAGACGCTGGTCGTCGACCGTACCCGTGAACAGCGTGGCCGGAGTTTCCGCGTCGGCGGACGCGATCAGGGTCCCGTCGTCGAGTACGGGGTGGGTGTGGGGGGTTGGGGCGGTGGTGGGGGTGAGCCAGTAGGTGGTGTGGGTGAAGGGGTGCGGGGGCAGCTCGACATGGCGGCCGGGCCGGGGTGTGGGTAGGGGCGCGGTGTGTCCGTGGGCCCAGGCGCTGGCCCGGTGCAGCAGCAGGGTGGGCTCCGCGTCCGCCTCCCGCACCAGGCTGGGCAGGATCAGCGCCTGCTCGCCGTGGCCGGCGGCCTCCAGGATCTGCTCCAGGCCGGTGGTCAGCGTCGGGTGCGGGCTGATCTCGATGAACGTGTCGCAGGTCGCGGCCAGTTCGGCCACCGTGGTCGCGAAGCGGACCGGGCTGCGCAGATTCTCCAACCAGTACTGGGCGGTGAGCTGGGCGGTGTCCAGCTCCGTGCCGGTGACCGTGGAGTGGAAGGCGACCTTGGACGCGCGGGGCGCGGTCTGGGGCTGCCAGGCCAGCAGTTCATCCGCGATCGCGTCGACGGAGGGGTGGTGGGAGGCGTAGGCCACCTCGATCCGCCGCGCCCACACGCCCTCGGCCTCGGCCCGGGCCAGCAGCACTTCCAGTTCCCCATCGGGCCCCGATATCACCGTGTTGGAAGGGGAGTTGAACGCGGCAATGACCAGATCGCCGGTCAGCCAGGGCGTTATGCGCTCCGCGTCCGCGTTCACGGTGACCATGCCCGACCCGGCCGGCAGCCGCCCGATCGCCCGGGACCGTGCCACCGACAGCGACAGCACATCCTCCAGCCCAAGCGCCCCGGCCACATACGCCGCCGCGATCTCCCCTTGGGAATGCCCGACCACCGCATCGGGCACCATCCCTTGGGCCCTCCACCACGCCGCCAAGGACACATTCACCGCGCACAACGCCGGCTGCACCACGTCCGTGCGCGCCAACGCCTGTGCGTCCCCCAGCACCTCGAACAGATCCCACCCCGCCAGGTCCGCCAGGATCTGTCGGCACTCCTCCATGCGCTCGGCGAACGCCCCCGGCTTCTCCAGCAACTCCCTCGCCATGCCCGGCCACTGGCCGCCCTGCCCGGGAAACACAAACACCGTGCCCGACCGGCCCCCGGCCCGCGCCCGCACCACGCCCTCGTGCTCACGGCCCTCGGCCAGGGCCTCGACCCCGGCCACCAGCTCATCCCAGGCACGGCCCACCACCACCGCCCGGTGAGCGAAGACCGACCGCTCCACCCCGAGCGTGTGCGCCACATCCCCCACCGACACCGACCCGGCCAACACCCCCAACCGGCCCGCCAAACGCCCCGCGAACTCCCCCAACGCCTCGCCGCTACGCGCCGATACCACCCACGCCACCGACTCCGACACGGCAGCGGAATCGGACGAGGGGCTGGAGACGACCGAGATCGACTCGGGCTCCTCCCCCGCCTCCAACACAGCGGGAACTGGAGGCTGTTCGAGGATCAGGTGGGCATTGGTCCCGCTGATACCGAACGAGGACAGCCCCGCCCGACGCACCCGCTCCCCGCCGTCCGACCAGTCCCGGCCTTCCGTCAACAGACGGAGCGAAGACCCCTCCCAATCGATGTGCGGACTCGGTGTCCGCGCATGCAGGGTCGGCGGCAGCTGCCCGTGCCGGAAGGCGCCCAGCACCTTGATGATCCCGGCCATCCCCGCAGCCGCCTGCGCATGCCCCACATTCGACTTCACCGACCCCAACCACAACGGCCGCTCACGCCCCGCGTCATACACTCCCTGCAACGCCTGCGCCTCGATCGGGTCCCCCAGCCGCGTCCCCGTTCCATGCGCCTCCACCACGTCCACATCACCCGGCGCCAGCCCCGCATCCGCCAGCGCCGCCCGGATCACCCGCTGCTGCGCCGGACCATTCGGCGCCGTGAGCCCGTTACTCGCCCCATCCGAATTCACCGCACTACCCCGCACCACCCCCAACACCGGGTGCCCCGCCGCCAGCGCGTCCTCCAACCGCTCCAGCACCAACACCGCGGCGCCCTCGGCCAGGCCGAACCCCGCAGCATCCGCCGAAAACGCCCGGCACCGCCCATCCGGCGACAACGCCCCCTGCCGCGAAAACTCCACAAACAACCCCGGCGACGACATCACCGTCGCCGCACCCGCCAACGCCAACGACGACTCCCCACGCCGCAACGACGCCACCGCCAAATGCACCGCCACCAACGACGACGAGCACGCCGTGTCCACCGTCACCGACGGCCCACCCAAACCCAGCACATACGACAACCGCCCCGACGCCACACTCGGCGTCGACCCCGTCAGCAAGTAGCCGGATACCCCGGCCGGTCCATCCGAGAGGGCGGGACCGTACTCGCCGGCGATTTCGCCGACGAACACGCCCACGTCGCGTCCCGCCAGGCTGTCGGGCACGATTGCGGCATTCTCCAAGGCCTCCCAGGAGCACTCCAGCAACAGCCGCTGCTGCGGATCCATCCCCAACGCCTCACGCCGCGAAATCCCGAAGAACCCCGCGTCAAACCCACCCGCATCCGCCAGAAACGACCCAGCGGACACCACACCCCCACCGAACACCCCCGCATCCCACCCACGATCCAACGGCACCCCCGACACCGCCTCACGCCCCGAAACCACCACATCCCACAGGTCCTCAAGACCCGCCACACCACCCGCATACCGGCACCCCACACCCACCACCGCAACCTCACCCCCGGCGAGGTCGTGGTTCTCCTTTCGCAGGCGGGCGTTGTCCTGCAGCGCGGCGCGCAGCGCTTCGACCAACTTGGTGGATTCCTGCGTGGTCACGATGTCTCCTTCTCGCACGTCAGCTGAGGTCTTGGTCGAGGGCGAGGGCGATGAGCGCGTCGGGGTCCATGGCGGCGATGTCCTCGTCGGACGTCTCGGGGCGCGCCGGGTCGGAGGAGGCCGGGCCCGCGGGTTCGGCCAGCGCCAGCAGCGGGTCCAACAGCCCCGCCTCACGCAGCCGTCGCACGGGTACGGCGGCCAGGAGGCGCCGGACCTCCTCGTCTCCGCCGTCCCCCGCGGCGTCGGTTTCCGGTGGCTGCGGGGCGAGGCGCTCCAGCAGGAACTCGGTAACCGCCTGCGGTGTCGGGTAGTCGAAGACCAGAGTGGCGGGCAGCCGCAGCCCGGTAGCGGCGGCGATGCGGTTGCGGAACTCGATGGCGGTGAGCGAGTCGAAGCCCTGGCCGCGGAAGGACAGCGTCGGCTGCTGGACCTCGGACAGCGGGCAGTCGATGACGGACGCGGCGGTGTCGTAGATCAGCGCGAGGACCATCGTGCGCTGCTGCTCGGCGTCCTGCCCGGCCAGCGTGTCGGCAAGCCCGAGCCGAGCCGCCTTCGCTACGACCGCGGCCGCCCGCATGCCGGTGAGCACGGCCGGCAGCTCGGTGGCGCGGCGGACCGCGGCCCGGTCGACGACGGTGGCGAGGACATGCGGTTCGGTGCGGGTCAGCGCGGCATCGAACAGGGCCGTCGCGGTGTCCGGCTCCAGCGCGCCCATTCCGCGTCGCGCCATGCGCTGCGCATCGGCCGCGCTCATGTGCCGTGTCAGGTCGCTGCTCAGCTCCCACCGGCTCCACCCGATCGACACCGTCGGCTCGCCGCGTGTGCCGCGGAAGTGCGCGTAGCCGTCCAGGAAGCCGTTGGCGGCTGTGTAGGGCGACTGGCCCGGGTTGCCGAAGGCAGCGGTGGCCGAGGAGAACAGCAAGAACGCGTCCAGGTCGAGTCCGCGGGTCGCGGCGTCGAGGGCGATGACGCCCGCGGCCTTCGGAGCGAGCACTGCGGCGAGTTGGCAGGGGGTGACGGATTCGACGAGGGCGTCGTCGACGGCGCCCGCGGCGTGGATCACGGCGGTGAGCGGGTACGCGGGGTCGGCGCTCGCGGCCTCGACGGCGGCCTCGACGTCCGCCACCCGGGTGGCGTCGCCGCGGCACACGCTGACCAGCGCTCCCGCCGCGTCGAGCGCGGCGCGCAGTTCGTCGCCCACGACACCGTTCCGGCTCATCAGGACGAAGCGCCGTATGCCGTGGAGGCCCGCCAGGTGCCGGACGACCGCGTCGGCGACGGCCCCGGTGCCGCCGGTGATCAGCACCGTTCCGGCCGGGTTGAGCCGGCGGGGCAGGGTCAGGGCCCGCTTGCCCGTGTGCTGCGCCATGCTCAGGGTGCGGAAGACATCCTGAGTCCGGTGCACAGGCTCGGCGACCACCGGAAGCGGCTGGAGCGCGCCGGTGCGGAACAGGTCCAGCAAGCCGTCCAGCATCCGCCGTACGTGATCGGGCGCGATACGGGTCAGGTCGAACGCCTGGTACCGAAGGGCCGGGCGCGTGGTGGCGAGGGCAGTCGGATCGCGCAGGTCCGTCTTGCCCATTTCGATGAAACGCCCGCCCTCGGCGAGGAGGTCGAGCGAGGCGTCGGTGAACTCGTCGGCCAGCGCGTTGAGGACGACGTCGACCCCGCGTCCGCCGGTCACGGTGCGGAACTTCGCGGCGAAGCCGAGATCGCGGGACGAGGCGATGTGGTCGTCGTCGAGTCCCATGGCGCGCAGGGTGTCGTGCTTGGCGGGGGCGGCGGTGGCGTACACCTCGGCGCCGAGGTGCCGCGCCAGTTGGACGGCGGCCATGCCGACACCGCCGGTCGCCGCGTGGATCAGGACGCACTCGCCGCCACGCAGCCCGGCGAGTTCGGCCAGGGCGTGGTACGCCGTGCCGAACACCACCGGCACCGTCGCCGCCTGTTCGAAGGACCACTCGTCCGGGAAGGCCGCCGCCAGCCGTGCGTCGACGGTCAGAACGGGGCCGAAGGCACCGCCGTCCGGGACGAACGCCAGGACCCGGGTGCCCGGTTCGAACGGCGCGTCCGCGCCCGCCTCCAGCACCACGCCCGCGGCCTCGATGCCCATGACGCCGGGGTCGGGGTACATGCCGAGCGCGATCAGCACGTCGCGGAAGTTGACGCCGGCGCAGCGGACCGCGATCCGGATCTCGCCGGGCGCCAGCGGCCGGGTGTCGGCGTCCGTGACGACGGCGGTCAGCTGGTCAAGCGAACCGCCGCCGGCGGTCAGGTGCCAGGCCCCGGTGCCCGAAGGCGGCCTGGTCAGCTCCCGCAGCCGCGGGACCGTGGCGGTACCGTCCCAGGCCAGCTCGGCCTCGGCGTCGGCAAGCAGTGCCGCGAGGTCCTCGCCGGTCGGCTCGGCCTCCGGCGTGATGTCGACGAGCTGGATGCGGCCGGGGTGCTCCGCCTGCACACTGCGGACCATGCCCACCACGGTCGCGGCGGCCAGCTCCGCCGGCGTGCGCGGGGCCCGCGCCCCACGGGTCAGCACGGTCAACCGCGCCTCGTCCTCCTCGGCGCGGGCCGCCAGCCAGTTCTGGAGCCGCGTCAGTACCGCGGTGACCACGCCCGTCGCCAGGGCCGCGGCGTCCGCTGCCGCGGGGTCCACGAACGCGGCCACGTCGATCACCTCGCGCTGCACGTCACCGTCCTGCGCCGCCAAGACACGCACGACCGGGGTGGTCACCGGTCCGAGCGGGGTGACGGATGTCGCGGGGACGGCGGGCGGCTCGTGGGTGTCCCAGTGGATCTCGTACAGGGGCGGTGTTCCGCCGGGCGCGGTCAGCGCGGAGTGGGCGACCGGGCGCAGCGCCAGGGCCCCGATCGCGGCGAGCACGGCGCCGTCCTGGTCGGTGATGGTCACCGAGACCGACTGGGGGGCGCCGCCGGCTGCCAGCCGCACCCGCAGCACGCCGCCCTCCGTCACACGGTGCGCGGCGGGGGCGAACCGTGCGTCGGCGAAGCTGAACGGCAGCAGTACGGCACCGGTCCCGGAGGCGTCGCCGCCCACGCCGGGGACCGTGCCGAGCACCGCGGGGTGCAGGGCCGCGTCCAGCACGGCCGGGGGCAGCCCCGACCAGCGCGAGGACCCCTCCGGCACGGTGATCTCGGCGATCGCGGCCCCCTGCCCGTCCGACCAGGCACGGCTCACCAGGGCAAACGCCTCGCCGTACGCGTAGCCCCGCTCCCGCAGGCTGCCGTAGAGCACCGACGCCTGGAGGGCACCCGCGCCGGGAGCCGGGTGCGGGTACGTGGTGGCGGGCAGCGCGCCGAGGGGCGCCAGAACACCCGAGGCGTGCAGCGTCCACTCCGCCGGCGCGGCGCCTTCCTGCTCTGCATGCTCTTCCTGCTCGGCCGGCCGAGCGTGCACCCGGACCGTGCGGGCCCCCTCCTCCAGCGGGCCCACCGCCACCTGGACACTGTGCTCGCCGGTCAGCAGCAGGGGTGCGTGCAGCGTCAGTTCCGAGACTCCGTAAGCCCCCACGCCGTCGGCGGCTGTCTGCGCCAGTTCGAGCAGCAGCGTCCCTGGTACGAGGGGTACGCCCTCGATCGCGTGGTCGGTGAGCCACGGATGGGTGCGCGGGCCGACGACGCCGTTCGCCACGAACTCGTCCGTCCCGGCGAGGGAGGTCAGCGGACCAAGTACGGGGTGGGTGTGGGGGGCTGTGGCGGTGGTGGGGTTGAGCCAGTAGGTGGTGTGGGTGAAGGGGTGCGGGGGCAGCTCGACATGGGCGCCGTGCCGGGGGGCGGGCAGGGGCGCGGCATGGCCGTGGGCCCAGGCGCTGGCCCGGTGCAGGAGCAGGGTGCGTTCCTGGTCGGCGTCCCTGATCAGGCTGGGCAGGATCAGCGCGTCCTCGCCCCGGTCGGCGGTTTCGAGGATCTGCTCCAGGCTGGTGGTCAGGGTCGGGTGCGGGCTGATCTCGATGAACGTGTCACAGCTGGCGGCGAGTTCAGCGATCGTGGGAGCGAACCGGACCGGGCTGCGCAGATTCTCCAGCCAGTACTCCGCGGTCAGCCGGGCGGTGTCGAGGAGGCCACCGGTGACCGTGGAGTGGAAGGCGAGCTCACCCGCACGGGGCGCGGTCTTCGGCTGCCAGGCCAGAAGGTCGTCGGCGATCGCGTCGATCGAGGGATGGTGCGAGGCATACGCCACCTTGATCCGCCGCGCCCAGACACCCTCCCCCTCGGCCCGGGCCAACAGCGCCTCCAACTCCCCATCCGGCCCGGAAACCACCGTGCTTGAGGGCGAGTTGAATGCCGCGACCACCAGCCCCTCGCTCAGCCAGGGCGCCAGCCGCTGCGCGTCGGCGTTCACCGTCACCATGCCCGTACCCCCGGGCAACCGGGTGATCGCACGGGCCCGCGCCACCGACAACGCCAGCACATCCTCCAGCCCCAGCGCCCCGGCCACATACGCGGCCGCGATCTCTCCTTGGGAGTGTCCGACCACGGCGTCGGGCTCCACGCCCTGCGCCCGCCACCACGCCGCCAAGGACACGTTCACCGCGCACAGCGCCGGCTGTACCACCTCCGTGCGCGCCAACGCCTGTGCGTCCCCCAGCACCTCGAACAGATCCCACCCCGCCAGGTCCGCCAGGATCTGCCGGCACTCCTCCATGCGCTCGGCGAACGCCCCCGGCTTCTCCAGCAACTCCCGCGCCATGCCCGGCCACTGGCCGCCCTGCCCGGGGAAGACGAACACCGTCCCCGACCGGCGACCAGCCCGCGCGGCGACCACTCCCTCCTGCGCACGTCCCTGGGCCAGCGCGTCCACCCCGGCCACCAGCTCATCCCAGGTCCGGCCCACCACCGCCGCCCGGTGCTCGAAGACCGACCGCTCCACGGCGAACGTGTGCGCCACATCCCCCACCGACACACCCGATCCGGCCAACTCCCCCAGCCGAGCGGCCAAACGCTCCGCGTACTCCCCCAGTGCCTCACCACTACGCGCCGAGACCACCCACGCCACCGACTCCGGCTCCTCTCCTTCAGGCGGAGCAACGGCAGGGGCAGCAGGGGGTTGTTCAAGAATGAGATGAGCGTTGGTCCCGCTGATACCGAACGAAGAGACACCGGCACGACGGACCCGCTCGGCATCCTCCGGCCAGTCCCTGCCCTCGGTCAGCAGCCGAAGCGAGGAGCCCTCCCACTCCACATGCGTACTCGGCCGTTCCGCGTGCCGGGTCGGCGGCAGATACCCGTACCGGAACGCGCCCAGCACCTTGACGATCCCGGCCATCCCCGCAGCCGCCTGCGCATGCCCCACATTCGACTTCACCGACCCCAACCACAACGGCCGCTCACGCCCCGCGTCATACACTCCCTGCAACGCCTGCGCCTCGATCGGGTCCCCCAGCCGCGTCCCCGTTCCATGCGCCTCCACCACGTCCACATCACCCGGCGCCAGCCCCGCATCCGCCAGCGCCGCCCGGATCACCCGCTGCTGCGCCGGACCATTCGGCGCCGTGAGCCCGTTACTCGCCCCATCCGAATTCACCGCACTACCCCGCACCACCCCCAACACCGGATGCCCCGCCGCCAGCGCGTCCTCCAACCGCTCCAGCACCAACACCGCGGCACCCTCGGCCAGGCCGAACCCCGCAGCATCCGCCGAAAACGCCCGGCACCGCCCATCCGGCGACAACGCCCCCTGCCGCGAAAACTCCACAAACAACCCCGGCGACGACATCACCGTCGCCGCACCCGCCAACGCCAACGACGACTCCCCACGCCGCAACGACGCCACCGCCAAATGCACCGCCACCAACGACGACGAGCACGCCGTATCCACCGTCACCGACGGCCCACCCAAACCCAGCACATACGACAACCGCCCCGACGCCACACTCGGCGACGTCCCCGTCATGAGATAACCCGAGACGCCCGTGGATCCGTGGGAGAGCCCAGGGCCGTATTCACTGGGGAACTCCCCCATGAACACGCCTACTTGTTCGCCGGAGAGCGTGGCCGGGACGATCCCGGCGTTCTCCAGGGCCTCCCACGAGCACTCCAGCAACAGCCGCTGCTGCGGATCCATCCCCAACGCCTCACGCGGCGAAATCCCGAAGAACCCCGCGTCAAACCCACCCGCATCCGCCAGAAACGACCCAGCGGACACCACACCCCCACCGAACACCCCCGCATCCCACCCACGATCCAACGGCACCCCCGACACCGCCTCACGCCCCGAAACCACCACATCCCACAGGTCCTCAAGACCCGCCACACCACCCGCAAACCGGCACCCCACACCCACCACCGCAACCTCACCCCCGGCTGCGGAGTCAGGGGTGCGCGCGATCGTGCGCACGGTCGTGCGCGCGGTGTCGGCGGGCTCGCCGGCGAGGTCGCGGCGGAGGAAGTCGACGAGGAGGGCGGGGCGGGGGTGGTCGAAGACGGCGTTGGCCGGCACGGCGACACCGGTGGCCTCGGAGAGCCGACTGGCCAGTTCGACGGCGCTCACCGAGTCGAAGCCGAGCTCCTTGAAGTTCTTGTGCTCGTCGATGGCGTCGGGACCGCTGTGCCCGAGGACGGCGGCAGCGGTGGCCCGCACGAGGGTGGTGAGCCGCTCCTGGAGCGCCGAGGCGTCTGCCCCGGAGAGCGGCGCGGGCCCGGCGCCCTGCTGCACATCGGGTACATCGGGTACATCGGCAGACTCCTCAGCTGCTTCCCGCGCCTGCGGGGCTGCCCCGGGCATGCGCGCATCGGGCGCCCAGTACGGCGTGTGGGTGAAGGCGTAGCCGGGCAGCCGGGGCCGGTCGGCGGCGCGGGCCGGCACCGCTGGGCGCCAGTCCACCGGGAGACCGCGGACGTACAGGGCCGCGAGGGCGCTCATGAAGGTGCGGGACTCCTCCGCTCCCTTGCGGAGCAGGGGGACGACGACGGCGCCGGCGTCTTTCGCCGCCTCGGCCGCCATGGAGGTCAGGACGGCGTCCGGGCCCACCTCGACGAGCGTGCGCACGTCGTCCCGCCGGAGGAGGGTGTGCACGCCGTCGGCGAAGCGCACGGCCTCGCGGACATGCCGGGTCCAGTACTCGGTGTCGAGCACGGCGTCGCCGGTGACCGTCTCGCCGGTGAGGTGGGACAGGAACGGGATGCGGGCGGGCCGGTTCTCGACGGTGCGCGCGATCGCGGCGAAGTCGTCGAGCATGGCGTCGAGGAGCGGCGAGTGCGCGGCGACGCCGACGTTGAGCAGTCGGGCCCTGCGGCCCTCGCGGGTCCAGCGCGCGACCAGTTCGCGCACGGTCTCGTCGAGGCCGGAGACGACGACGGAGGCGGGGCCGTTGACCGCGGCCACGTCGACGGTCCCGGCGTACTCGGCGAGCGCCGTCCGGACCTCGTCCTCGTCGGCCTGTACCGACGCCATCGAGCCGGCCGCCCCGGCCTGCTGCATCAGCGTCCCGCGGGCGACGACCAGGCGGCAGGCGTCGTCCAGGCCGAGCATGCCGGCGCAGCAGGCGGCGGCCAGCTCGCCGATGGAGTGGCCCGCGACCCGGTCGGGGGTGACGCCCCAGTCGGCCACGGTGCGGAACAGGGCGACCTCGACGACGAAGAGGGCCGCCTGGGTGCAGTCGGTGCGGTCGATGAGTTCGCTGCCGGCGCCCGAGCCCAGGAACAGCTCGGTCATCGACAGATCGCTGTAGCGGTCCATGACCGCGCAGACCGCGGTCAGGTGGGCGGCGAACCCGGGGTGGCGGGCGGCGAGTTCGCGTCCCATGCCGGCCCGCTGGCTGCCCTGGCCGCTGAAGAGGAACGCGACGGCGCCGGGCTCCTCGGTGGCCCGCCCGGTCACGACGCGGGCGGACGGCAGCCCGTCGCGCAGCGCCTCCAGACCCTCACGGACCTCGTCTGCCGTGTCGCCGAGGACCGTCGCCCGGTGGTCGAACTCCGCGCGTCCGGCGAGGAGTTCCGCGGCCGTCGCCCCGAGGTCGGAGTCCTGCGCGGTGCGCAGGTGGGTCAGCAGACGGTCGGCCTGGCCGAGCAGGGACGGCCGGCTGTGGGCGGTGAGGACCAGAGGTACGGGCAGGCCTTTCCCGGCGCCCTCCGTGGTGCGGCCGGGGGCCGGGTCCGCGTCCGCCGACCGGGCCGGGGCGGGGCGCTCGGCGAGGAGGACGTGGCAGTTGGTGCCGCCCAGGCCGATGGAGGTGACGCCGGCCACCAAGCGCTCCTCGGGCCGCGGCCACGGGCCCTCGGCGACCGTTACCGACAGCCCGGACGCCCCGAGGTCGATGGCGGGGTTGGGCTGCGCGAAGTGCAGGCTGGGCACGAGACGGCGCTTGCTGATCGAGAGGGCGGTCTTGATCAGGCCGAGGACTCCCGAGGCCGCCTCCAGGTGGCCGATGTTGGTCTTGACCGAGCCGATGGCGAGGCGTCCGGTGCGCTCGGGGTGGCGGCCGAGGACGGCGGCGAGCGCCTCCGCCTCGACGGGGTCGCCGAGCCGGGTCCCGGTGCCGTGCGCCTCGACGTACTGCACCTCGGCGCCGGTGACTCCGGAGGCGCGGTGGGCGGCGCGCAGCAGCCGGATCTGGGCGTCGGTGTCGGGGGTGGTCAGACCGTGCCCGCCGCCGTCGTTGTTGGCGGCGGACCCGAGGATCACCGCGTACAGCGGGTCGCCGTCGCGCAGCGCCAGGTCCAGGCGCTTGAGCAGGACGACCCCGACGCCCTCGCCGCGGGCGAATCCGTCGGCCGCCGCGTCGAAGGCCCGGCTCTTCCCGGACGGCGACAGGGCGCCGATCCGCGCGGCGTTGACGGCGCCCGCCGGGCTGAGGTTCAGCTGCACACCGCCGGCGAGCGCGAGGTCGATCTGCCCCGCGAGCAGCCCGCTCACCGCGGTGTCCACGGCCACGAGGGAGGACGACTGGGCCGTGTCGAGGACCATGCTGGGGCCGCGCAGGCCGAGGAAGTACGAGATCCGGTTGGCGATGATGCCCCGGTTCAGCCCGCTCATCGCGTGGGTGTCGGCGCCGCCGCCGAGCAGTACGGCGTAGTCGGCGGAGGTGCAGCCGAGGAAGACTCCGGTCCGGGTGTCGCGCAGGGTGTCCGGGTCGATGCCGGCGTCCTCCACGGCGTGCCAGCTCGCTTCGAGCGCCAGGCGCTGTTGCGGGTCCATGCCTGCGGCCTCGCGCGGGGCGATGCGGAAGAAGTCGGCGTCGAAGCCGGAGACGTCGGCGAGATATCCGCCGAAGCGCGCTCCCGGCGCGGACCCGTCGTCGACCGCGTCCGGGGACCAGCGGTCCGTGGGGACCTCGCCGACCGCGTCGCCACCGCCCGCCAGCAACTCCCAGAGTTCCGCCGCCGATCCGGCGCCCGGGACGCGGCAGGCCATGCCGATGACGGCGACCTGGTGACGCGGGTCGGTGCCCGCGTCGTGCCGGTTCGTCGATGCGAGGGGGCGCGTCATGACCTGTCGTTTCCTTCCACCTGGGACTGATCGCTCCGTGGTCCGCTTTCCGTGCGCGTGCTTCACGGCGGGTCGATCTCGTGCGCCAGGGCGGCCGGGGTGGGCGCGCCGAACAGGTCGGCCAACTTCAGCGTCACGCCCAGTTCCTGCTCGATCCGCTGCAGCAGCCGGGCGCCCAGCAGCGAGTGCCCTCCGCTGTCGAAGAAGTGGGAGGCGGGGTGCAGCCCGCTGGTGCCGGTGGTCTCCTCGAAGAGCGCCACGAGCGTGCGCACCGTGGGGTCGGTGACCTCGGCGGCGGACGGCTGCTCGTCCTGCCGTACGGCCGCACGGGCCAGTTCGGCGACGGCTGCCCGGTCGACGGTGCCGTACGGGGTGGTGGGGATTGCCGGGCAGGCATGGACGCACAACGCGTCCAGCGGCACGGGGACGAGGCGGCGCAGGACGGCGGTCGCCTCCGCCGCGCTCGCGCCGCCGTCGGTGACCGCGAGCACCAGCCGGGCCTCCTCGCCGACGCGGACCACGTCGGCCGCCGCGGCCGTGACGGCGCCGGTCGCGCACAGGGCTTCCTCGACCAGATCGAGGCGGAGCTGCACACCCCGGACCACGGTCTTGGGGGCGGCGCGGCCGGTCAGTTCAAGGCCGCCGTCGGCCAGGCGGCGCCCGTGCACGGCGGTCCTGTGCATCGCCCCGTGCCGCGGATGCCGGACGCGATGGGCCCGGGTGCCCTCGCCGCCCGCGGTGCCGACGACGCACAACTCGCCGAGAACCAGCGCGGGATACTCGCGGCCCCCCTTGGAAGCCACCGTCAGGGCGGCGCCCTCGGCGGCGACGAACCGGCCGTCCTCCGCGGAGGCGGCGTACACGACCGGGCCGCCCGGCGCGAGGGTCTGGGCGAGTGTGCCTCCGGCGCGGGTCACGGTTTCGGCGAGCGACGGCGCGGGAGCGTCTCCGGTCACCAGGAACCGCCGGCCGGCGATCTTCTCGCCGAGCCGCTCGGCCAGGGCGCGGGCGCGCGGTGCCGGAACCTGCAGGACGGTCAGGTCATGGCCGACGACGACATCGGCCAGGGCCTGCGGGTCGGCCGCGGTGGTGGCGTCCGCGGCGTAGGCGGTGCCGCCCGCGCACACGGCCAGCAGGAGTTCGACGACGGAGGTCGCCAGGGTCGGCTCCCCCGACCACAGCACCCGCTCGCTCCCGGCGTCGCCCAGGAGCCGCTCCGCTTCCGCGATGCCGGCCGTGAGCTGGGCCCAGGTCAGCACGGAGGCGTGCGCGCCGCCGGCCGCGGCGGTGTCCGGAGTGCGCAGGGTGACGGCGTCCGGGGCGGGCGCGGAGGCATCGGTCTCGGTGTCGTAGGCGGGGCCCACCTGCGGGATGTGCAGCACGCGGGGGCCGGTGAGGGCCTCGTCGTCGGTGAGCAGGAGCGTCCCCTCGGGGGCGTCGGGCGTTCCGGGGGCGGCCAGGTGCACCTGGGTTCCGGCCAGCCAGGCGCCGAACAGGCCGGCCGCGGCGCGCGGGCCGCGCCGGGCGGTGAGCACGATGCTGCTCCCGGGCTCCGCCCCGGCCTGGCGCAGCACCGTCGCCGTGTGCCCGGCCGCGGCCCGTAGCTCCTGGTACGTCACGCTGCCGTGGTCGTCCACGACGGCCGGGCGGGCCGGGTGGCGGAGGCAGGCCTCGGCGAAGCGGCCCAGCGGGTCGGGGCCGGGAAGCCGGAGCACGCCCTCGCGACCGGCCGGGACGATCTCCTCGTCGCGTTGCGCCCACGGGCGGATCTCCCCGACCGTCGCCTCCGGGTGGGCCGTGACGGCGTCGAGAACGGTGAGGTAGCGGTCGACGAGGAACTCGACGTCCTCGGTGGACAGCACGTCGACGAAGTGCAGCGCGCGCAGCCGCAGCCGGCCGGGCGCGTACGAGAGGAAGAACTCCAGGTCGAACTTGCTGTAGCCGTTCTCGGCGGTGAGCGGACGCGCCCGCAGGCCGCCGATGGCGGCGTCGTCGGCCTGCTCGTACGGCACCAGGTTGAACATGTGCCGGAAGATGCCGTTGCGCCAGCTGGAGGTGGAGCCGGCCAGCCGGGCGGAGACGTCGTCGATGGAGGTGCTCCCGTGTTCGAGGGCGCCGAAGTGGGCCTGTGCCACCCGGGCGGCGAGCGCGGAGAACGGCTCGGCGAAGCGCACCTTGGCACGCACCGGGACGGTGTTGACGTGGTAGCCGATGGCGCCGGCGTGCGCCCGGTCACGCATGTTGAGCGGGGAGCCGACGACGATGTCCGGCCCCGCGCCGTGCAGGGCCAGCAGCGTGAAGTAGGCGGCGAGCAGGATCGCCGATTCCGGGACCCGCAGCCGGGTGGCCAGGTCCTCTACGGCGAGCGCTGTGGCCTCGGGGAACTCCCGCCAGACCTGTCCGCCACGCAGGCTGGGCCGGCAGGGGTCGGGGGCGCCGATGAGCAGACCCAGCCGGGTGGCGTCGAATCCGGTCAGCCGCTCGAACCAGTACCGGGTGCCTTCCTCGGTCGGGGCGGGCTCGGTGAAGGCGGGCACTTCCGTGGTCACCGGGGTCTGGCCGCGGTGGCCGGCGTCGTAGGCCTCCATCAGCTCGCGGAACATGATCTGCGCCGAGGCCGCGTCGTGGACCAGGTGGTGGACGACGACGCAGAGGACCGCCTGCCGACCGCCCGTGGCGCGCCGGTGGCCGACCCGCACCAGGGTGCCGCCGTCGAGTGCGAACGGCTCCTCCATGAACGCCCGCAGCGCCTCGTCGTCGTCCGGGAGGTCCTGGACGACGACCTTGTGGTCGCCCGGTTCGAGGACTTCCTTGACCAGGCCGATGTGCTTGTGGTGGAAGACGGTGCGCAGCGCCGGATGCCGGGCGATCACTGCGTCGACGGCCGCCTGCAGCAGCCCGGGGTCCAGGTCTCCGTCGATCGCGACGGCAGTCGGTACGTTGTTCACGCCGCCGCCGGGCACGAGTTGGTCGAGAAGCCACAGCGCGGACTCCTTCTTGCTCGCGGAGTCCAGACGGCGCCTGCGGGTCAGGCCGAGCGCACGGGCCGCGTCGTACGCACGCTTGGTGTCCTGCTCAGCGGTCGGCATGATGGCTCCTCTCGGGGGCACTCAGTAGAGCTCCACGGCGCCGGCCACCGCGTCGGCGGCGCAGGCACTGGCCAGGAGCTGTGCGTGGGGTACGGGGCAGTCGACGCGGTCGGCGCCGCAGTCGGCCCACCGGGTGGGCTGGGCGGAGCTGACCACGGTCGCCCGGCTCCAGGCCGGTTCGGCGAAGAGGCGGCCGGCCGCGCTGGAGTACTGCAGATACCTGACGAAGGCCGAGGTCAGCTGGTCCGCGATGTCCTCGTCGAGTCCCGAGGAGCGGCAGGCCGTGCGGGCCGCCGTCGTGTAGATGCCCCGGAGCTCCCCCGCCAGGTCGGGGACGTCGGCGGCTGCGGCCTCGGACGTGTCGAGCCGGTCGAGAGCGTCGCGCAGTTGCTCCGCGGTGAGCATCGACCCAAGGCCCTCGACAGCCGACCGGGCGTCCGTCGCCAGGCCGTCGACGAGGGGCGGTTCGGGGTCGAACAGCAGGACCGGAACGGGCTCGCCGGTGGCCCGGGACAGCCGCTCGGCGAGTTCGGCCGCGAAGACGCCGCCTATGCAGTACCCGAGCACCGCGTCCACCCTGGTACCGGAGAGCCCCGGGTCGGACAGCCAGAAGTCGAGGTAGCCCTCGGCGTCGGGTCGGCCGGTGTCGGGCTGGCGGGTCTCCCACACCGCCCAGGACGAGGGCAGGACGGATGCGAGGTCGCTGAACGTGGCCTCCGGACGTCCGGTGAGCGCGTAGTCCACGGCCAGCACCAAGGTGTCGGCGCCGGGAGCCGAACGCAGCGGGCGCCAGGTGGACGTGCCGTCTTCTGTCATCGGATCAGCGCTCGCTCGTGGTGGGGAGGCTCTCGAACACGGAGTGGCCGGTGGCGAGGCGGATGACCCGCTCCACCGTCAGCCCGGCCTCTTCGAGCTGGGCGATCTGGCCCTCCTCGGTGCGTCCCTCGGTGCCGTCCTGGGAGACGGTCATCTGGAACAGGGCGCGCATCCAGTCGGCCTCCTGCTCGATGAGCGGCTCGATGACCAGCAGGCGGGGGGCCCGGCCCCCCGGCTGCTCGGCCGTCCCGGTCAGGGCGGCCCGGATGTTGCGCAGGATCCGCACGGAGGACTCGGGGTTCCAGTTGTGCAGGACGTTCTTGAGCGTGTAGAGGTCGTAGCCGCCCGGGACCTTGCTCAGGATGTCGGTCTCGACGTAGGAGAGCCGCTCCAGCAGGTCCGTGCTGCCGATCCGCCGCAGATCGGCCGCGGCGCGCGCGCAGGTGTCGGCCCGCTCCCCCACGATGCCGGTCAGATGGGGGTGCGCCAGCAGGAGGCCCTTGAGCAGGGCCCCCCGGCCGCCACCGAGGTCGATCACCGACCGCACCGCGGAGAAGTCGTAGGTCCGCGCCAGTTCGGCGGAGACCGGCCGGGTGAGGTCCTCCATCGCGTTGTCGTAGAGGTCGGCGTCCTCCGGATGCTTTTCGAGGTAGCCGTAGATGTTCGTGCCGTGCAGGGCGCGGAAGGCCGACCCACCGGTGCGCGCGGTGTGCAGGACGTTGCCGAAGGTGTCGGTGTACAGGCCGGCCGCGAGGATGACGTAGTGGCGCATCGACTGCGGGTGGTCGTCGCGCAGCCGGTGCGAGAGGGGGCTGTTGGCGAACTTCCCGTCGCCGAGGTGGGCGAAGACGCCGAGCGCGGACAGCGAACGCAGTATCGCCTGCAGGGCGTCGGCGTCGGCGCCGACCCGCTCCGCGATTTCCTGATAGGTCATCGTGCTGTCACCCAGCTCGTCGGCCACCTGCAACCTGGCTGCCGCCTCAAGGGTTTTGGAGAACCAGCCCATCCCGGAAAGCTGCATCAGGTCCAGGTCCATGGGGTACGAATCCTTTCGGCGTTCTCGGTCCTTGCGGAGATTCAGCGCGCTACTGGCGAATGCAAGGGTCCGGGGGAGACTTCGCTGAAGTTGGTTGGTTCCCGACGGGGAAACCGTGCTTGGAACGATAAGGAAAGCGAGGGGCCCGGCCTCAACCCCTACCGGCCCCTAGCCGGGGCCATGGAAGGAATAGGGGAAGGAATAGGGGATCGTGGCGCTTGGTCGGCGCGGTCGCCGGATCGTAGCGTCATGGCATCGGCGAACACGCCTTCCCCGAGGCCAGAGGCTAGGAGCAATGGGTGAGTGACGACGACCCTCAAGAAGGCCTGGCGATACTGCTGGCGAATGCCAGACTGGACATTCCCCGCGAGCGCTGGGAGGCACTGGACATGCGGCGGGCCGGGCTCCTGTGGTCGGCCACCGAACTCGGCCGGGTGGACCTCGGACGCACCCCCGTGGCCGGCTCCTTCAGCCCCTCCTGGGGTAGCGGCACATGAGCCTCTTCGAGCTGACGCTGACGCAGGCCGACGAGGCCCTCACGCGGGGCGACCTGAGCCCGACCGAGCTGCTGCGCGCGTTCCTGGACCGGGCCGACGAGGTCGACCCGAAGTGCGGAGTCCTGGCCGCGCGGTTCGACGACGCCGCCTTCACGGCTGCGGAGCAGGCCGAGAAGCGGATCGCCCGCGGTGAGCGCCGAGGCCGGCTCGACGGCATTCCGCTCACCGTCAAGTCCCTCTACGACGTCGCCGGCCTGCCCACGTCCGCCGGTTCCGCGGTGCGGACGGGCCCGGCGGCCGAGCGGGACGCCGACGCCGTCGCCGCCCTCCGCGAGGCCGGCGCGGTCATCTTCGCCACCACCCGGATGGACGAGTTCGGGTTGGGCGTCGACTGTCCGGCGACGACCAACCCGAGGGCGCCGGAACGCGACACGGGCGGTTCCAGCGGTGGAGCCGCCGCAGCGGTGGTCACGGGCGTCAGCCCCGTCGCCCTCGGCAGCGACACCGGCGGCTCGGTACGCATCCCGGCCGCGCACTGCGGCGCGGTCGGCTTCAAACCCACCTACGGGACGATCAGCACCACCGGGATGGTGCCGCTGTCCTGGTCCCTCGACCATGTCGGAGCGCTCGGCCGGTCGGTGCGCGACTGCGCGACGGTCATCGGCGCCCTGTCCGGCACCACACTGCCCGACGCCGCGCGCACGACTCTCGCGGGCCGGCGCGTGGGCCTGGCCACCGGGCCGCTGTTCAACCAGGTCTCCGGCGAGGTGGCCGACAACGTCGAGCGGGCCCGGCGGCTGCTGACGAAGACAGGCGTCGAGGTGGCGCCGATCGAGCTGCCGTTTGCCGAACTGGTCAGCCACGCGGTCCGCATCATCATGATGTCCGAGGCGAGTTCCTTCCACCGGCCCTACATGGCCGAGCAGTTCGACGCCTACGGCTCGACAGTTCGGCAGCGTCTGGAAGAGGGCTCGCTGGTGCCCGCCCGGGACTACATCGACGCGCAGCGGTTCCGTGCCAAGGTGCTCCACGCGTGGCGCGAGGCGTGGCAGGACGTCGACGCCGTGCTGATGCCGACGACGGCCGTGGCCGCCGTGCCCCGGGGGGAGTTCTGGCTGCCGATGGAGGACGGCCGGACCGACCTCACGCCCTTCGCCTACACGCGCTTCACGCACCTCGCGAACCTCACGGGACTGCCGGCCGTCAGCCTGCCGTTCGGGACCAGTCAGGACGGCGTGCCGTTCGGCCTCCAGTTGCTCGGCCGTCCGCACGACGAGCAGACACTCGTCGCCGTGGCTCACGAGATCGAGACACTGGCAGGCGGCCCCTGGCCACAGGCCACCTCGGACTCGCTGCCGACCGCCAGTGGAGCCTGAGCCGACCAGGCAGTACGTCACCAGAGCCGGCCGGCCCTCGGACCCCCGCCGAGGGCCGGCCTCACCACGTTCGTACGGCCCAGGAACGGCTCCCCCGTCCCGCCGGGCCCGTCCCGCCGGGCCAGGTCACGGCGGCCGGATCTGCCGCGGCCTCCGCAGGCGCGGTCGTATCGCCCCCAAGGCTTGGCCACGTCTTCTCCCACCGTCGCACGACCGGCCGGACGCACGCCGGCACCTGCTGCCGACGAGCTCAACGATTTACCGAGAATTCATATTGCGTAACGCGAGCTCACTGGCAGCCCTGCCGGCAAGCCACTCCGCCACGCCACAAGACGAACCGCCCGCGGTCGGCGAGCCGAAAAACCCTCGGGACTTCCCAGGATGAAATCGGCCACATTGACTGGATCGCCTCCCAGGTAAATGAGGTAGATTGCCGAACAAGGACATACGGAGCGCCACCCGCACCACAGAAATAAAAGGGAAACTCAACCACAGCCAAAGAATCCCTAAAATATGGCGCCGGCGCTTCCTGCGTAAGGGGAAGGCGAATGCGCTTTGCGCGACGGAAGGTCGAAGCAGGATTGCTGACCGATTTCTATTCACAGTCCGAGCAGCAGAAGGCTCAGATCGTAATCGTCGAAGGGGCGGTGGCGAGCGGCAAGACGACCCTGCTGCACTGCTTCACCGAAGAGATCAGCTCCTCCGGGGCGCTGGTTCTCACCGCCATCGGCTCCCGTGCCGAACGCACCCACCCCTTCGGGGTGCTCAGCCAGTTGTGCCACGGCGTCCACGACAGGGAACTACGGACCTGGGCCGACAGCCAGGTGACCGCGCTGCTCAGCCAGGACACGCCGAACCAGGAGCCCGTGCCGATGCGACAGACCACCGCGCGCATCGCCGGCTCGCTGTGCTCCGCACTCCAGGAACGCGCCGCCGGCCGGACCATCGTCATCGCCATCGACGACGTACACCATGCCGACGCCCCCTCTCTCCAGATCCTGCTCTACCTACTGCGCAGATTCAGGAGCGAGAAGCTGCTCGTGCTGATCAGCGAGTGGATCGTGACGTCACCCGCCCACCCCACCTTCCGGGCGGAGCTGCTGCGCCAGCCCAACTGCCACCGCATCCTCGTTCAGCCGCTCTCCGTGGCCGAGGTGGCCGAGGTGCTCACCGAGCATGTGGATGAGCCCACCGCCGCCCGGATCGCACCCGCCTACCACGAAGTCTGCGGCGGCAACCCGCTCCTGCTGAGGGGGCTCGTCGAGGACGGTCTGCTGCACGCGGTCGGCGACGAGCAGGCGCTGCCCCCCACTCCGCGCACCGAAGAATCGTTCCGTCAGGCTGTGTTCGCCTGTCTGTACCGCTGGGGCCACCGGACCATCGCCGTGACCCGGGCACTCGCCGTCCTCGGTGTGAGGGCCGATCCGGCGCTGGTGGGGGAACTCGTGGGCATCAGGCCGGCACGGGTCGAACGGATCGTGCGCTCCCTCGTCCAGTCACGGCTACTGTGCGACGGCCGACTGCGGCACCCCGCCATAAGAGCCGCCGTACTGGAGACCCAGCCCCTGGAGGACCGGCTGGACATGCACCTGCACGCGGCCCAGTTGCTGCACGACAACGGCGCGGACGCCACCGAGGTCTCCCAGCACCTGATCGTCGCCGACAAGATCCCCGGGCAGTGGGCCATCTCCGTCCTGCACAGCGCCGGCACCCAGGCATGCGCCGATGACCGGGTGGAGTTCGCCCTTCAGTGCCTCGAACTGGCACAACGCGAATGCCGGCAAGAACCGCTACGCGCGTCCCTCACCCTCTCGCTGGCACGCGAGACGTGGCATCGGGACCCCTCGGCCGCCGCGCGCCACCTCACGCCCCTCAAGAAGGCGGTGCGCGACGGATTCCTGGAGCGGCAGGACGCGCTCACTGTGGCTCTCTACTTCTTCTGGCACAACCGATCGGAGGAGGCCCGCGAACTCCTGACGCGACTCCAGTCCTCCTCCGGTGCGCCCGGATCGGACGAGGCGGCGCACCAGACGGCACTGGAGCACTTCCAGCAGTGGTTGCACACGGGCATCCAGGTGCCGAGCTGGGGACTGACCGCGGCCAGCGTGGCGAGCGACCCCAACGCCACCACACCCGGCTGGGTCACCACACCCGGCTGGGTCACCGCACTCGCCCACGGGAACTCGGCCCTGCGCGACGGCCTGCACGACAAAGCGGCCGAATGGGCCGGGCAGGCGCTGGCCGCCCTCCGGCTGTCCGACACGACTCTCGGTGATGTCCAGTTCGCACTCTCCACGCTCATCCACGTGGGCCGGCCGCACCAGGCCGAGGTCCACTGCGAGTACTTTCTCAACGAGGCGCGCGCTCGTCGCGCGACCACCTGGGAAGGGCTTTTCACCGCGACCAAGGCCACGATAGCCCTGCGTCGAGGCGCCCTGCAGGACGCGGTGGACCTGGCCCAGCAGGCACTCCGTCTGCTGTCGACCCGCAGTTGGGGCGTGACGATCGGCCTCCCCTTCTCCGTTCAACTGCTGGCGCTGACCGGCCTTGGGCGGCACGACGAAGGGGAACGGCTGCTCCGCCAGGCCGTGCCGAACGGCATGTTCGAGTGCCCGTCCGGACTGCGGTACCTGCACGCGCGCGGGCACCACCATCTGGCGATCAACAATCCGCAGGATGCCTACCAGGACTTCCACCGGTGCGGTGAGCTCATGCAGAAGTGGTCGCTCGACCTTCCAGAGATCGTTCCATGGCGCAGCGACCTGGCCCAGGCCCACATCCATCTCAACCGCAGGGACGAGGCACGAGCCCTGGTCCTCGAACAGCTCTCCATGCCGGGCGGAAACGGCCCTCGCATTCGCGGGATGTCGCTGCGGGTACTGGCTGCCACCGAGGACATCGAGGACCGCCCGGCGCTGTTGAACGAGGCGGTCGGCCTGCTCAGGTCGTGCGGCGAACAGGCGGAACTCGCCTGCGCTCTGGCCGAATTCAGCCGCGTACACCAAGAGCTGGGCTCGTTCCACGCAGCCAGGACGCTGGGCCTGGAGGCCTTGCGAACCGCCCAGGAGTGCGGGGCAGAGCGCCCGCACCGACTGGCGCGCCACACCCTCGGCCTACTCGACAGCCCTCAGACCGTTGAGGCCGAGGGGATGGAACCCTTGAGCGACGCCGAGCGGCGGGTCGCGGCGCTGGCCGCGACCGGATGCTCCAACCGCGAGATCGCGAGCCGTCTGTTCATCACGGTCAGCACCGTCGAGCAGCATCTGACCCGCGCCTATCGCAAGTTGAACGTGAAGCAGCGTTCGGAGCTGCCGCGGTTTCTCGCGGATCTGGAGGACCCTCGCGCGCGTGTGCGTGATCGAACGGCGCAGAACGATCCCCGCCCTCTCGCGCTGGGAGCCCACACAGACGACAGTATGCATACGGCCGCCTTCTGTGGGTCTGTATGGGTCAACGGTGGGTCTCCGAACGGGAAATGACACCCGATGACAGACGTGGCCGTCTCGGCTGAGGCCGTGGAGGAAGTCAAGCCGACCGAGCTGAAGCCGGATGCTCTGGACGACCAGCTGCTCAGCCGGCTGGTGGACCGTGCGAAAGCTGACGGCAGCAGACTGTCCGGCGAGGGGCGGGCTGCTGCAGCAGCTGACGAAGAGGATCCTCGGCCCGGTTGAGGTCGACGTGTCCCGGAGCGGGCAGCCGTTCCCGTCATGGGCGAGCCCCTCTGTCAGCGTTCACGATCTTGGGGACGTCCGGGCGGACGCTGACATACCCCATGTGGTTCCGTCGCCGGAGACCGGCCACGGCTCGGAATGCCGACGAAGCGGTAGGAGTCGGCCCCGGTTTCGGGGATGGTGCCTCAAGCGTGGGGCCGGCAATCGCTCGCCTTCTTGGACGGTGAAGGAGACACCGTCGACGACGGCGCGGTCGCCGTAGGACGTGCGCAGTTCACCGACTCGATGACCGACATGCCTTGAGCGGCTCCGCAGGCTCCGCGCTGCTCGTCGCGCGGGTGCCGCACCGGTTCAGGTCCGCGTGGGCGGTCTGGTCAGTCTGCCGGGTCGGGGGGCCACGGACCGAGTTCCGGCAGGTGGACAGTGTTCGTGTGCAGGTGGCCGTCGATGGTGCGGCCGGCCATCCAGGCCGCGAGGTCACGTACGGCTCCGCAGACCTCGACTGTCGTTCCGGTACCCATGGCCTGGGTGAACTCGTGGTCGGTGGCCTGCAAGACCAGCCGGGTGCCCGCTGGAGCACGAGTGGACAAGAACTCCACAGCGTGCAGGGCGAAGTCCAGCGGCCAGTCGCGGGGGCGGTAGCCGGCCATGAGATCGACGGCGTGGATCTCTGCCTCTCGCCACCGTGCCAGCGCGGTATCGCGCACCGTGGCATGGCGGAACCGGACCCTGCGTGTCCAGACCTCTGCCGTCAGCCCGCTCCAGGTGTCTTCCAGAGCCTGCTGGGCCAGCTTCAGTTCCGCACGCAGCTGCGCCAGGGGCCGGGTGGCACCTTCGTCGACGGACCGGTCACGTCCGCTCCGGCCGCCGTCGTACATATCGATGACCTGGCCTTGCAGAGCGGCCCGTGCCTGCCTGTCGAAGGCACGTGCGTTGTCCGCAAGGTGTTTGAGAACATGCCCGCGGGTCCACCCGGGCAGGGCAGAGTCTGCGTCCTTGTGCCGGTCAACGAGACGATCGAGCAGTGCCAGGACCCGGGCATGCGCTCGCGAGACTCTAGGCACCAGTTCATCAGGGGCTATGTGCGAGTTGACCGCTGTCGCAGCCCAGCCCTTGATCCACTTCCGGTACACGCCCTGGACGTGCACGACCGAACGCGAACACCCACGGAGACACGACGAGTTTGCGCACCGCCGACGAATCCCACCGGCCGGAGCGTCGGGCTGTCGCAGGTCACCGAGCGGACAGGAAGGGCCTCGGGCGGTGGTCGATCGTGAGGGTGCCATTGCCGCCCACGGCACCGGTCCGGCTCCAGCCGCCCTAGGAGACGGGGTGCTCCCGGCGTGACCACGAAGACTCTCGATCACTCGCCGTGACACGGAACGGGAAGTCGGCCGCGACGACACCGGACTGCGCGCCGCGACCGCCGCCCTCGGTGGCGGTGGTCGCTTCTGCCGGCGGGTGATCACCGTCGCCGGGCGGTGCCTGGCAACGGCGATCTCCCCTGCTCATCCAAGAACTGCTTAGCGAGCCACCCGCCACTTCAGTGACCCGGAGAGCAGCTTGCGCAATGCCGGGTCGCGGACCGCGTGCGTGCGGTCGATGGCTTTGGCGGTGACCGTGTGGGTGCGGCCGTCGGCGGGGACGCCGAGGGTGCGGGGTGTGACCGTTGTCCTGCCACGGGAGGACTTGGTCTCGTGGCCGTCGATCAGCCACGTGACCTGTACGGAGGCGGGCACTGTGACGTGCATGCGGTCTTGACCGGTCAGGATGCGGTCGGTGGCCACCGGACTGGTCAGCACGTCGGCGTAACGGTAGAAGCCCGCGATCATCGCCTCGCGGCCGGGAAGGTTGAACTCGCGGCCGAGCGTCCGCATGAGCGAGTTTTCGGTGGGACGGTTGAGGCCGTACCGGTAGTAGCCGCCGCCCTCGTACGCGCCGACCGTGCCGCCGTCCGGTGACTGCTCGCCGATCCAGCGGTACCACTTCTGCTGCCGGGCGGTCATCTCGTCGGCAGAGAAGGTGGTGATGTTGGCCTCGGCGGGCTCGGGGCCGGTGTAAGTGCCCGGTTGGCCGTAGTCGTATTCGTCGGCGAGCTTGCCCAGTGAATGGCCGGTCTCATGGACCGCGATCTGATCGGACCGGTCATTGTCGGAGGAGGCGGTGGCGATACCGTCGTAACCGAGCTGCGAGGAGATGTCGTTGTAGCCCGCGCCTCCGTACTTGGTGGAGTTGGAGAGGACGACGACGAGGTCGGCGGCCGGGGCCTTGGAGGCGTACGACTCGACCTTTCCGGTGTCGACGCAGAGCAGTCGCTCGATGCCGCTGCAGAAGAAGGCGGAGTCGAGAGCGGTGTCGCGGACCACGTCCTGTGTCGGGTCGCCGGAGACGCCGGAGTCGTTGGAGACGGCGTCGACGGCCCAGACGTTGAACAGGGTGGTGTAGGAGGCGTACGGATCGACCGCGCTGATCTTCGCCCACTTGGCGCGGACGTCGTCGTGGAAGTCCTCCTGCTGGGCGGCGGTGTAGCCATCGCCGATGAAGACGACGTCGAGCTTGGTCTCGACGGGACCGTTCTGGACGATGGGCGTTACGTCGCCATCGGAGGCGATCGCGGCCTTTTCGGACGGGGAAAGCGGCTCTGGGGCCGGGACGGTGGTGTGTCGGGGGTGAGTGCCCGCTCCCGTGAAGTACTCGACCTGCTGCGTGGGTTGGTTGTGCTGGGGCGGGACCGGGGTGCGGGTGGCGTCCTGGGCCGTGGCCGCGGTGGCCGCTGGGGTGGCGAGCAGTGCCGCGGCGGCTATGCCGGCGGAGATGGCGGTACGTATGGAGAGGCGTCTGGGGGTGGGGGTGGAGGCGGTTCGTATGGGGGTGTGTTTGCCCATGGGGGGTTTCCTTCCGAAGCCCGTCGCGCCGACGACGGTTGAGTCGGATTCAGGCGCGGCTCAACGTAAAGGCTTCGGAGGCACCAGGCAACGGTTGGTGTCCAAGGGGGTGCTGGGGCAGACGAATTCGGGACGGTGGGGACTGGGTTCAGAGCACGACAGGGGTGGACGTGCGAGGTCCGTATGGATCGGCTGAGCATGAGGAACGAGGACGCGATGGGCGCCACGGGCAGCATGGGCAGCGGCGCGGTGACTGGCCGGAAGCGGCTGTCGGGACCACGGCGCAGACGGCAGGCGCCTCCAAGGGCATCGGCGCGGCGAGTACAGGACGCGACAGGTTCGGACGTCAGGCGGGTACGGTCGGCCTCGTGCGACTTGTGCTGATCTCCGACACCCACCTTCCCAAGCGCGCCAAGACGCTGCCCCAGCAGCTGCTCGACGAAGTGGCGCGCGCCGATATCGTCGTACACGCCGGTGACTGGGTTGACACCGCCACACTGGAACTGCTGGAGGCTCGGGCTTCGCGGCTGATCGGGGTGTACGGGAACAACGACGGACCGGAACTGCGGGCTCGGCTGCCGGAGGTGGCGTACGCGGAACTGGAGGGCGTGCGGCTCGGTGTGGTGCACGAGACCGGGCCTGCGCAGGGGCGTGAACGCCGCTGCGCCGAGCGGTTCCCCGGGCTCGATGTGCTGGTTTTCGGCCACAGCCATATCCCCTGGGACTCCCTCGCCGACGACCGGCTGCGGCTGCTGAATCCCGGTTCGCCGACCGACCGCCGACGACAGTCGTACTGCACGTATATGACGGCGGAGGTCAGCGGGGGCCGGCTCGGAGCGGTGGAATTGCATCGTCTGCCCCGCGGGTAGCGTGGGGGCTTGTCGAATGTTCCGGCAGCCCCACACGCGACGCAGGGCGCGGACGGACTGATCCGGGCCGTGTCACACATTCAGCGACAGCCCCAGCCGCCCCGTCCGGAGGACGATCGTCAGGGTCGACGTCTGCGTCTGCGTCTGCGCGTACGCCTACGGGGGCTTTCGGTGGGGGCATCGGACGCGCCTCCGCCTGTTACGGCCGGGCAGTTGCCCTGACGTCCTCGGTGAGCTCGGGGTCGTCAACACCTCGCAGTTGACCCCGATGGGTTCGAGGAAGGGCTGCAACAACACGGTCGGCGGCCGAAGGTAGGGGTGAGGCAGACCTCGCAGCCGATGAGCCGGTTCTGGTGATGTCCCGGCTTGCCGGTGCTCCGCTGCGCGGCAGTCCCATCGGGACCGAGCAGCCTGATGCCTTGGTCGAGGTGGTGACCGCGCTTCACGGGGCTGTGCCGCCGGACGTTGTCTGTCCGCGGAGTTCCGCTGAGGCCGGGGCATCAAAGGGAGCTCATCAGGCAACCCGGCAGGTGGGCCACGGCGGTTCGCCCAGCGCGCAGGGGCTGGTGCGCCGGGCCGTGGATGACGGTTTGAGGTGGCTGGCCCGGTCGGGGCTGGAAGCCGACGCCATGCGGGAGGCCTCAGCGGTCTTCGGCCCGGGGGCCGGCAATCTCGCCAACTATCTGCGGGACGGAACCCGGGTCCAGGACGTCGACTTCGAGGAATCCGGCCTCAGTGATCGCGCCTTTGAACTGGCGGAAATCACGAGGTTGTCGCCGCACGAGCCCGCGTGCGGGCGCGGGAAGCGGAAAGGCGACGCACGCACGGTCGCTCCACCCGGACGTACAGCAGCCACGAGGCCAGCAGGACGACGGGAACGCCGATCACCACCACCCAGACACGGCTTACATGATCCTTCGGGGCGAGATTGACGGATCCCAGCACCAGAAAATGGGTGAGATAGATGGCGTAGGAGATCTCGCCGAGGAATACCAGGGGGCGCGTACGCAGCAGCGACGGTCGGCCGCGTAGGTCCAGTTCCGCGGTGGCGTAAACCAGGAGCACGAGCGGGAACGCGGTCGCGGCCGCGTACATGAACCTGGGCGGCAGGCAGGTGTCGCCCACGACAATCGTGCCGATGACGCCCAGCGCGGCGGGGAGAACGCCGATGCGCGGCAGCCGGAATCCCGTTGCGGAGATACGGGCTGCCATCATCCCGAGAACGAATTCGGGCAGGCGCGTGAGGGGCAGTACGTAGAGGAACCAGTATTCGGGGAAGAAGGCTCCGCGCGTATTGATGATGCCCTCGCACAGCACCGGCCATGTCCAGACGAGGGCGAGGGCGAATCCCGAGCCGACCAGAAGTCCACGGAGCGTCAGTCGTTCGATCCATGGCTGGAGTACGGGGAAGAGGAGGTAGAAGAACATCTCGGCGGCCAGGGACCAGGCAACGGGGTTGCCTGCCGTGACGAACCGCTGGCTGGGAATCCAGGAGTGCACCAGAAAGAGACTGGAGAGGTGGGCCTCTAATCCAGCATTGCTGGTGGCGGCCGCCGCACCGGCGCCGGCGAGCGCGACCATCATCAGCGACCAGGTGACCACGTGGTTGGGAAGAACCTTGGCGGCACGTCGACGCCAGAATCCACGTGCGGTGTCGGTCGGGCGGGCGGAGTGGACGAGGACGTAGCCGCTGAGGATGAAGAAAAGCGATACCGAACTTCCGCCCACCCACTCGTGGAGGCCGATGGTCTGGACGGAGTGAGGGTGGATCAAGAACGCGCAGTGCGTATAGACGACTCCGCCCGCGGCGATGAAGCGCAGACCGGTCAGAGAAGGCAACCGCCCAGGCCCGGAGCGTGTGCGCTCCTTCGCCGTCCCGTCGTCCAGGCGGCCGCTCAGGGCTCGGTCGGCCATAACGAGCGACTGCGACGGCGGCCGGGGGAAGGGGCGCATGAGGGGACTCCTGTGAGAGAACGCCCAGGATCATGACCGCCACTCACATGTGCGGGGATGTGTGGGTCGGGCGCCCGGGATCAGGCTGACATGATCAAGACTTCACAGTGGCTGCCTCTGGGACACGAAGCCGGAAACGGAACGGACGGGACGCCGGGTTGTCGAGAGGAGTGTTCTCACCGGAGAAGTGTTCTCGCTCCCGACTCCTCGCCCCGAACTCCATTCATGACACATTCCGTCGCGCTGGACATGCGGCTCGCTCTCGTCGAGCGGGTGACGATGCCCATCGCCACCCATCAGGGTGACCCTGCGTAGGCCGTGCCGGCCCCAGGCCGGGATGCGGCGGCGGGGGGTCGCGCTCCAGAGCCATCCGATCACGTGGATGTTTGCGGACGTTCTCGATCCGTTTACTGTGACCCGAGGAGGAATTCATGCTCGTGGCCGAGTTTTCCTGACAGATTTCTCCGGCCTGCGGCGACCAGGCCGCGGGGACGCAACGTATTTGAATGAACACGCAGAGCAATCCCAACGCGTGCGACGAGTACCCGAGAATTCCAGGACAATGGGGCGATAGGGCAACTGGGCAAGAGGCGATGGCGGTGTGTGCGCGAGCGTGATGCGCACCGTGAAAGGTGAAGGTGGCCTGCCTGTGGATCGTGCGGCACAAGAAGTGGGGCAGCGCATTCGTGCTCGGCGTCTGCTGCGCGGGCTGGGGCTCAGAGTGACGGCGGAGCGCGCGGGGATCTCACCGGCGTTCCTGTCGATGGTGGAGCGGGGGCAGCGACGGCTTGACCGGCATTCCCATATCGCCGCCCTGGCCGAGGTCCTGCAGATCTCGCCCGCCGAGCTGACCGGGCAGGCCCCTGCCCGGACCCACCGTGCCTCGGAGGCGGCGCATGCCGCCGTGCCTCAGGTGCGTGGGGCGCTCACCCGGGTATCTCCGCCACCGCCGGCGGACTCGCGGGCGGTGACGCCGGAATTCCTGCGGGCGGAGATCGACGACGCGGTGCGGCTCGTGTACCGCTGCGATTACGTCCGAGTGCTCCAGCGGATTCCCGGACTGCTGGCCCGGTTGTACGAGGCGGTGGAAAAGGAGCGTTCTGCGCGGCGGGCGGAGTATGTACGGCTGCTGCTGCGTGCCTACCACCCGGTATGCGTGGTTCCTCTGCGTAACCTCGGATATCACGATCTGGCGTATCTCGCCGTGGAGTATGCCTCGGTGTACGTCAGGGAAATCGACGAACCCTCGTGTCACGCCACGCATGCCTACTGGCGTGCGTGGTCCAGCTGGTTCGTGGGCGCTGATGATTTCATCACGCGTACCTGTGCCACGGCGGCCGACGCATTGGCCCGCGCGGCGCGCACTCCCGAGGACTTCTCCGTCTACGGCAGCCTCTGCCTGCGTGCCGCGATCTCGTCCGCGCGCAGGCGGAGCCAGCACGACGCCCTCGGGTACTTGCGCGAGGGCATCGGGGTCCTCGGCCGGGCCGGGGGCGGTGTGGCGGGCGATCTGCTGTTCACGCCCACCAAGGCCGGTATGGACCGTGCGGAGGTGATGTGCTGGCTCGGCCGGCATGACGATGTCGCCCACCTGGCGCGTCAGGTCCGTGTCCCGACCGGTTCCTCTCCGTTCGAGCGTGCGCACCGTCACGCGGTGCTCGGGGACGCACTGATGTACGCGCGAGGTCACGAGGACGAGGCCGTCGCACATTTCCTCCGCGCGGAGCGGACGGTTCCGGAGCATACGCACGAAAACCCGTACGTCCAGCGCGCCGTCACGGAACTGCTGACGCGCTCCTCCGGCGTCACCAAGGGGTGCGAGCTGCGGGGTCTGGCCTACCGTATGGGGATCACTCCGCCCGACGTCCCGTCGTGACGCACGGCCACGCCGGCCCCGCGCACCGCAGGAAGTCCCGTACGGCGGGCACATCCCGATAGGCGCCGAGTGCGCGCAGCAACCGGTCCGCCTCGCGGCGGACGAGTCCGGACCGGATGCCGTGCAGCCGGTCCGCCGCCCAGAGGGCCCACGCCACGGCGGCCTCCACCTCGTTGCCGGCGAGCAGCACCCGGGCGGCACGGACGTAGCGGATGGCCGCGGTCCGGTCGTCCTGGTCGGCGGAGCCCGATACGGCCAGGTGGACCAGAGCCTGCCGGGGGCGGCCGAGGTCCAGCAGGTCGCTCCCCCACTGCGATTCGAGTGCCGAGGCGGTGATCCAGGACGTGAGCGGGCTCGTCCGGGAGCCCTCGTCGTGTCGCAGCGCGGTGCGGGCGGCCGCCACCGACCGGCCGTGCGCGACATGGTCCCCCAGCAGGGCGTGGGCCCGTGCGGATGCGGCGTGCAGTGCCGCCGTGGTGCGCGCACAGGGCCGCTCGCCCGGCGCGTTCAGCTCCGCGTTCAGCAGGGTCAGCGCGGCGGCCGGGGCGTGGGCGGCGCACTGCTGGTATGCCAGGTGCATCGTGAAGTGGGCGTGCAGTTCGGTCGCTCCGCCGACGTCGGCGAGGTGCCGCGAGGTGTGGAAGAAGCTCTCGGCGCCGGCGAAGTCGTCGGCGTCGTAGGCGATCCAGCCCCGCAGCCCGGCCGTGAAGGAGGCGGCGGCGTACAGTTCCGCGCGCGTGGCCGGGTCGTGGGCGCCCTCTTCGAGCAGCCCGGTGAGCAGGGCGAGTTCGGCTTCGGCCGGGGCGGCGAGGCGCTGGGAGCCCAGCGTTCGCTCCAGGGTGATCAGGGCGTCCAGTCGGGAGCCGATGATCCGCAGGACGTCGGACTCCACACGTCCTGCGGAACCGGGCGGCCATGGCATGTTCATATCGCCCCAGGGCCCCGCTCACCGACGTCGGCGTACGGGTCGCCACCACCGGGAAGCCCGTCCGCGTGACGGCCCTTTTCCAGGTGTTCCAGGAACGCGCGCGCGGCGGGTACGTCGCGGTGGGGGGCGAAGGCGTGCCGAAGCCTCTCCAGCGCCTCGGCGGGCGCGCCGCCGAGCAGTGCCACGACGCGCTCGCCGCTGCCCACGGCGGTTTCGACGTCACCGACCGCCAGCTGCGCCCGGACGGCGTGCGGCAGGTAGAGGACGGCGATTCCCGGGGACTGGACGTCCGCCGTCGCCGCGTCGAGCAGCGGCGCGAAGCGGTCCAGCGCCTTCGTCGGACGGCCGAGTGCGAGGTGGACCACGCCCGCGCTCATACGGAGCATGGTGCCGGCCAGCAGCCAGGCGGGGATCGGCTCGTCCGCACGGTCCGTGGCCACGTCCATGGCCGCTTCCGCGATGTCCAGTGCCCGGCCGCTCTCCGTCGTCTCCCCCAGCCGGGCCTGGGCATGGGCCCGTCGCAGATGGAGCAGGGCGTGGAGCGGGGCGGGGGGCCGCCGCGGCCGGTGCGCCAGGCCGTGTGCGGCGTCGACGAGGGCGAGAGCGCCCCGCGCGCCGTCCGTCTCGCAGTGCGCGTACGCGAGATGGGCCAGCAGCGTCGCGGCCAGCCGGGGCGCCCGCGCGTCGATGGCCGCCCGGACGGCGGTGAGGAAGCACCGTTCCCCGGCGGCGCGGTCGCCCAGGAGCCATACCCAGGAGCACACGGCGGAGGCCCTGGCACCGAGCAGGCGCAGCCGCGTCCTCGCCTCGTCGTCGAACGCGGCGTCGTCCAGCAGCGTGGCGATCAGCTCGGCCTCACTGCGGGCGAGCGGGACCAGCGCTCCCGGCCCCAGGTGGCAGATCATCGATTCCAGGGCGGCCACCCTGCTCTCCAGCGCGGCGAGCGCCGCCACACCGCGCGGCGAGGCCGGCGGCGCCGCCGGGGGCGGGGGCGGAGGGTCGGCGGTGTGCGGCCAGGCGCGGATCAGCCGTGCGACGGTCTCGCCGGACGCGGTGAACAGCCCGCGGCCCACGGCGGGCGTCGGCCGTGACGCACTGCGCAGGGCTTCGGCCGTGCCCCCGGACGTCCACGGCCAAGCGGACGGTGCGCCGTCCGACGCCGCTTTGTAGAGCCACATCGGCCACTCGTCACAGAGCACGTCGTCCCGGGGCACCTGGTGCATGTGCGCGATGGCGAGTTGTGCGGTCAGCTCCGGCACGATGCGGCCCGACTCCCATCGCGCGACCTTCTCCCGGCGCGCGGCCATCCGGCCGAAGCCGAGGGCGGCGTGGGTCTTGGCCACAAGTCTGGCGTAGACGTGCTGAGAATGCCCCGCCGCCGTCCGCACCACCGCGAGGGGATGCCGCACGGCCCGTTCCCGCACGGCAGCCGGCTCCTTCTGCACCATGTGACCACCAGTTCTCACTCCGGGTGACCGCTTCACGCGGAACGGTAGTCGACCGCTCGGCCGCCTTGTTCACCGCTGTGAACGGAATATTCCGGGACGCCGGGTCGGACCGGACGTCGTGTAATGAGGGGGGAGGTGAGAGCGATGGCGCGGCTGTTGGTCTGGGGTGCGGAGCTCGTCGTCCGTCTGTCGTGGTGGGAGAAGGCCGCCGGGCTCCATGGCGATGTGCGGGTGCCGCTGTCGGCGGTGCGTCAGGTGATGGTCGAACCGGACTGGTGGCGGGCCCTGCGCGGGGTCCGCCGGCGCGGCCTGTGGGTGCCCGGCGGGCTGTGCATCGGCGTCCGCGGGCACCACGACGGGAAGGACTTCGTGGCCGTCCGGCCGCGGAGGCCCGTGGTCTGCGTCGCCCTGCGGCCCTCGTCGCCGTTCGGCCTGCTCGCCGTCACCACTCCCGATCCCGAGGCGACGGCGGCGCGGCTCCGGCGCCTCGCCCCGGACATCGAATCCACCCGCTGGCGGCAGGCGATTCCGGTACCGCCGGACACCGCGTGACGAAGGGAAGGGCGGGACGGGCTCTCCCTGCGGCGTTGTGGTCAGGCCGCGCGGAGGGTGAGGGCAGCGCCGAGCTCTTGCCATGCGCCGGCCTGGTTGTCGGGGGTTTCCGTACGCAGCAGCTGCCCCTGCTTCTCGACGCCGAAGGAGGGCGAGGCGAGGAAGGTGACGGCCTGGCGGGCGCGGTCCAGGGCCACGTCGGTGTCACCGGAGGCGAGGTGTGCCCGTGCGGCGTATCCGGTCCCCACGGCGGTGTTGCGGGCTTCGAATCGGGTGGCCGTGGGGGGCCGGGTCGAGCAGGGGCAGCAGATGGTCGAGGGCGGCGGTCTGTTCTTGCTGCATCGCGTACGCGCTGGCGCGGATGAGGCCGATCAGGGCGGCCAGCCGGGGCTGTGACCGGAGCGTTCGCAGGCCCGGTGCGCGGCGTCGAGCATGGGGTGGGCGTTGGCCGGTTCCCCGCAGCACACGTGTTGCGTGGTGAGCAGCGTCATCGCCCATGCGCCGAGCAGGCCAGCTCTTCGTAGAGCTCCTGGGTCTTCCGTTGGCGTCGTTCCAGAGCGGCCACGCGGTCCGGGCTGATGCGCAGACCGCGGCCGGGCGGCTCGAACGGGGCGGCGGCCTCCAGCCAGGCCGTGGTGAGGCTGGCGATGCTCTGCTCACAGGAGACGAGCCCGACGCACGTCAAAGGCACGCCCGAATCCCTTGGAATACGCCGTGCCGAAGGTTTCCCTTTTCTTGCGGCGCATGACTGATCACTGCCGCGGTTTCTCCGGTCCTGGGCCCGGTGCGACACCAGCGCCCGCCCACGGACCGGAGTCCCCACAACTCCAGGGAGACGCCTGTGTCCTCGACTTCCGCAGTGCCTCCGCGGTCCACCGCCCCGCAGCCCACCGTGCCCGGCCAGGCCACACCGTTCCCCGCCTCGGCGGTCCGGGGCTCCCCGCCCGTCGCGGCGCCGCAGACCCGCAGGTCCGGCGCCGACCGTGCGGTGCCCCTGCTGCGCTGGCCCGAGCAGGCCGCGGAGGTCGAGCGATGTCGTACGCACGGGATTCCGCGGCTGCTGCTCGTGGAGCCGGCCGCCTCGCCGCCGGTCTGTGTCGACCCGCTGGAGGACTGGGTCCGGGCGCCGGTGGGTGAGCGGGACCTGCAGGCGCGCCGGGCCGCTCTGCGGGCCAGGGCGGAGTGCCGCAAGCCGGTGATCGACGTGCACAACGTCCTCCGTTACGCCGGGCGGGCCCTTCCGCTCGCGGCCGGCGAGGCGGACCTGGTACGGCTGCTGCTCGACAACTACCGGTCGGTGGTCGGGCGGGCCGAGCTGGCCGTCCGGATGTGGCCGGAGGGCGATGCCGAGCGCCGCAACGCCCTGGACGTCAGGGTGCTCCGGGCCCGCCGCCGGCTCGCGCCACTGGGCCTGGTGATCAAGACCGTGTGGCGCACCGGCTACATGCTCGACACCCGGCGAGACGGAGAGGCCGTATGAACGGGAGGGGCGAGCGGGGCGAGCGGGGCGAGCGGGGCGAGCGGGGCGAGCGGGGCGAGCGGGGCGAGCGGGGCGAGCGGGGCGAGCGGGGCGAGCGGGGCGAGCGGGGCGAGCGGGGCGAGCGGAACGGATGAACGGCGGGCAGGGGGGCCGAGGGTACGGGCGGGCCGTGCACCCTCGCCCACCTGGCGCGACGGAGCGCCGAACGGTGGCCGACGGCGCCGGCCGTGCGGTGGCGGGACGCCGGCGTACTGACGCCGGACCAGCTCCGTCGGCTCGGACGAACCGCCGTGCCCGCGGCTGCATTGACCGGGCGTCAGGACAACGTCCGGCCCGACGACCTGCCGGTCGTCCTCTACACGTCGGGAACGACCGGGCCGAAAAAGGGGTGCGCCCTCTCCCACGGCAACTACGTCAGCGTCCTGCGCGCGCACCCCGCACCCCCGCCCAGGCCCGACGATGCGGCGGCCACGGGCCACGGCCCCGGCGGCACCCGCGGCAAGGGTCAGCGGTCCTGCCAGCACGAGGACCGTACGGGCCTTACGGGAGAGGAAGAGTCCCCGTCGTCGCAGCATCGATGCTCCCGGGGGGCGAGGGCCTCGACACCCGATACCGGTCGATCCGGCGGCGTCCGGGGGCTCGAACACGGCACGGTGGCCCGACAACCCGACGGTTGCCCGCACGGGACGCACCGCCGCCTCGGCCCCGCCTCCGCGGGCGGGATCAGCGGTTCTTGGGCTCAGCAACCCTTGAACTCAGTGGTCCTTGGGTGCCGCCGCCCCGCGCCGGCTCCGGCTGGGCAGACGCATCGTCAGCAGCTTGGCGCGCGGAGCCAGTCGGCGGACCATCGCGAAGACCGAGTCCGTACGTGACCGGTCCTCGTCCAGCACGGTGAAGAGGTTCACGCCGAGGTAGAACGTGATCGCCGCGTTGGCCAGATCGCGCGGCGGGGTGAGCCGGGCGAGCGCGCTGCCCCCGATCACCCGCTCCAGGGTCTCCTCGATGAACGCCTGCCACGGCTCCGCCCGCCGCGATACCTCGCCGCGCAGCTCGGGCTTGGCCACGGCCGCCGTGACGAGCTCGGAGAAGAGCGCGATATGCCCGCCGTCGAGGTCGTCCCGGTAGATACGCGTGGCGGCCTCGGCCAGCTCCTCCAGCGTCGTGACGTCGGCGACGGTGACGCGGTGCCGGGCCATCCGCTCGGCGGAGGAGCGGTCGAGGGCCGCGAGCAGCAGCTGGTCGACGCCCCCGAAGTGATAGAAGACCAGCGCCGAGTTGGCCCCGGCCTCCTTGGCGATCGTACGGGCGCTGGCGCCGCCGTACCCCTGGGTCTTCAGCACCGTCGTCGCCGCCTCGACCAGCCGGTCCTTGGTGTCCACCGTCATTGACTTGACCATCCTCTCACCGTGGCTTCATCATACGCTTTAATCAACTGATTAAACCGCTCGATGAAGAACTGTGTGCGGAAGAGATCACACGATGAGTGGCCACAAGCGGCCACTGACGAGCGACCACTGATGAAGAGACCGCCACGAACAGGGGTGGGAACGATGGCCGAGGACAACGGACAGCAGGGGGTCTCGCGGGCACGGTGGCGGTTGATCGGCGTGCTCGCCGTCCTGTTCGCCGCGATGCTGCTCTACAAGGTCCTGCACGCCGGGCATCTGGAGCAGACCGCTCTCTTCTACGTCGGCCTGCCCGCCTTCATCGCCCTCGCCGTGGCCATCGGCGCCCGGCCCAGGAGCGCCACCGGCAGCGCGCTCGCCGCCGTCACCATCGGGCTGGCCCTCGCCGGGCCGCTGCTCGACGAGGGGGTGATCTGCCTGGTCTTCGCCGCCCCGCTGTTCTATCTGCTCGCGGTGGCCATCGGCCTGATCGTCGACGGCACCCGGCGCAGGGAGCGCGAGGGGCGCGGCGGGCGCGCGCACGCCTTCGTCACCCTGCCCCTGCTCGCCGTGCTGACGATGGAGGGCACGGGGGCGTACGAGCTCCCGCGCGACAACGCCGCCTCCGTCACCCGTACCGTGGACCTGACTCCGGCGCGCTACGAGGCCGCCCTCGCCGCGCCTCCCCGCTTCGACACGCCCCGGCCCGTGTTCCTCCAGATCCCCTTCCCCCGCCCGCAGTCGTCCACGGGCACCGGCCTGAGCGTCGGCGACCACCGGGAGATCACCTTCTCTCCACGCAAGTCCCTCGGCTTCGGCTCCCGCCCCACCCCGCGCTCCATGCGCCTCGTCATCACCGAACGCGCCCCCGGCCGCGTCGTCTTCGCCGTCGAGCGCGACACGACCTACGCCCGCTGGCTGGACATCGAATCCGCCGAGGTGACATGGAAGCCCCGGGCGGACGGCCGCCGCACCGACGTCACCTGGACCCTCGACTACCGGCGCACCTACGACCCGAGCTGGTACTTCGGCCCCGTCCAGCAGTACGCCATGGAGCAGGCGGCCGCGTATCTCTCCGACACCTTCGGGGCCACGGCACGATGAACGACCCCGCGCTGGTCCGCGCCGCCTGCCTCTTCGGGCCGGCCATCGCCACGGCCGTGGCAGCCGGGCTGCGACCGCCCGCGCGCCGGACCCTCGCCGCCGCGATCGTGGCCACCGCCTGGAACGCCGTCTGGCTGCCCGCCCTCAACCTCCTTGCCGTGCGGGCCGGCTGGTGGACCTTCCACGCCGAGGGCGGCACGGCCGCGGGGATCCCCGTCGACCTGCTGATCGGCTGGTCCGTGCTGTGGGGCGCGCTGCCCGTCCTCGCGGACGGCGGGCGGATTCGGCTTCCGCTGCTGGTGGCGGGACTCGCCTGGCTCGACCTCGCCGTGATGCCGTTCGCCGCACCCGTCGTACGGCTCGGCGCCGACTGGCTCGTGGGCGAGGCGGCGGCGGTTGCCGCAGCCCTGGTGCCCGGCCTGCTGCTCGCCCGCTGGACCCGGCGGGCGACCCACCTCGCCCTGCGTGCCGGCGCCCAGATGCTGCTCAGCGCGGTGCTGATGTTCGCGCTCCCGATCGCCCTGGTCCGTCCCCACATTCCCGGTGGCACGGCCGGCCTCGCGATCACGGTGCAGCTCCTCGCCGTGCCCCTCCTCCTGGGCGTCATCGCCGTACGGGAATTCGCCGAGCGCGGCGGCGGCACGCCCCTCCCCTACGATCCGCCGCAACGGCTCGTCACCAGCGGCCCGTACGCATACGTCCGCAATCCGATGCAGCTGTCCGTCACCCTCAGCTACGCACTGCTCAGCCTGATCGCCCTTGACTGGCGACTGCTCGCCGCCGCGGCCACGTCCTTCGCGTACGGCGCCGGGCTCGCCGACTGGCACGAGGCGGCCGGGCTGCGTGACGCCCACGGCGAGCGGTGGGCCGCCTACCGCGCGGGCGTACGCGCGTGGCTGCCGCGCCTGCGGCCGTGGAGCGGCACGGCGACCGCCCGGCTGTACGTCGCGGAAAGCTGCGGCCCGTGCAGCCGGTTCGGCCGCTGGGTGGCGCGCCGGCACCCGGTCGCCCTGGAACTCGTACCGGCCGAGCACCACCCACGACCGCTGCGCCGGATGACGTACGAGACGGACGACGGCGCCGTACGGGCGGAGGGCGTCGCGGCGCTCGCCCGGATGCTGGGGCATCTGCATCTGGGGTGGGCGGTGCTGGGGTGGCTGTTGGTGGTGCCGGGGGTGCGCTGGTTCGCCCAGCTGTGCGTGGACGCGCTGGGGGCGGGACCGCGCGACATCCCGCACCGCCCGCAGGCGCAGCCGCCCGCTGCCACGACGCACTGACGGCTGATGCGGACGGGCACCGTGATGCCGGAGGTCCTATTTCATCAACGCCCGCGGCGACGAGGCGTTGGGGAGAGCACCTGGAGCTGCCTCGACATGTCCGCGCTCGGGCGGCGGGAGGAACGGGAGGACTCGCCCGAGGGCTATCCGCAGACCCCGCCGTACGAATGGTGGAACCGGCACGACGCATACGGTGAGGACGAGCCGGCGCAGGAGTAGCCGGACCGGACTCGCCGAGGCCGCCGCGGCCAAGGGGACTGAGTCTGCCGGGGCGGTGCCGGCGGCGGCCGGAGAGCGGCAACTGGCAGTGGGGCGGTAACCGATCGGAATCGGTTACCGCCCCACTGCCGCCCAACCCGCCGGATCTCCGTACCGGACCGGTCCTGACCACCGGGATCAGGCCACCGGAATCAGACCACCGGTGCCGGGTAGGTCGGGTACTCCACCCCGGAGACGTGCTGGACGACGCGGATGACCTGGCAGGAGTAGCCGAACTCGTTGTCGTACCAGAGGTAGAGGATCGCGTTGTCGCCCTCGACCTTGGTCGCGCCGGCGTCGACGATCGAGGCGTGGCGCGAGCCGATGAAGTCGTTCGAAACCGCGTCGGGGGCGCTGATGAAGTCGATCTGACGCTTGAGCGGCGAGGTCAGCGACACATTGCGGAGGTAGCCGAGGACCTCCTCGCGCGTCGTGACGCGTTCGAGCTGCAGGTTGAGGATCGCGATCGAGACATCCGGCACCGGGACCCGGATCGAGCTGCCGGTGATCTTCGCCTTGAGGTCGGGCAGCGCCTTGGCGACGGCGGAGGCGGCACCGGTCTCGGTGATGACCATGTTGAGCGGTGCCGAGCGGCCGCGGCGGTCGGACTTGTGGTAGTTGTCCAGCAGGTTCTGGTCGTTGGTGAACGAGTGGACGGTCTCCACGTGGCCGCGCCGCACGCCGTACTCGTCCGCCATCGCCTTCAGCGGCGGGACGATCGCGTTGGTGGTGCAGGACGCACAGGAAAGGATCTGCTCGTCCGGCTTGAGCATGTCGTGGTTGACACCGTGGACGATGTTCGGGACGTCGCCCTTGCCCGGCGCGGTCAGGACGACCTTCTCGATGCCCGGGCGGAGGTGCGTCGACAGGCCCTCGCGGTCGCGCCACTTGCCGGTGTTGTCGACGAGGATGGCGTCCTTGATGCCGTACGCCGTGTAGTCGACCTCCGAGGGGTCGTTGGCGTAGATCACCTTGATCTCGTTGCCGTTGGCGATGATCTTGCTGTTCGCCTCGTCGACGGTGATCGTGCCCTGGAACTGGCCGTGGATGGAGTCACGGCGCAGCAGCGAGGCGCGCTTGACGAGATCCTCGGCGGCCCGGCCGCCGCCTCCGCGGACGACGATGGCACGCAGCCGCAGGCCGTTGCCGGAGCCGGACTTCTCGATCAGCAGACGGGCGACGAGGCGGCCGATACGGCCGAAGCCGTAGAGGACGACGTCGCGCGGTTCGCGACGCTCGATCTTGTCGGCCCCCGTGGCCCCGGCGACGGCCTCGGCGGTGAACTCCGCCACCGGGAGACCGCGGTCGTCGGCCCTGTAGGTCGCGGCGAGCATGCCGATGTCGATCTGGGACGGGCCGAGGTCGAGCGCGGTGAGGGCCTGCAGGAACGGCAGCGTCTCGGTGACCGAGAGCTCCTCCCCCGCTATCTGCCGGGCGAATCGGTGGGTCTTGAGGATGCTGACCACCGACTTGTTCACCAAGGAGCGGCTGTGCAGCAGGACCGTGACGTCCCGCTCCCGGTGCAGCTTCCCGATGATCGGGATCATCGACTCCGCGATCTCCTCGCGGTTCTTCCAATTGGTGAACGAGTCGTCATTGACAGTCACAGGCTTATCTTTCGAGCTAGGCGGTGCTCATATGCTAACCCCCCGGCTTTTCGCCCTTTCACTCGGTACCACGTGAGCGGGATGCGGGGTCCGAGATTGCAGGTTTTGACCGCTCTGCCCCCCGCTCATGCGTCAGGTCGTCGACCAGGCTCCAGGCTCGACCAAGCGCCTGAAAGATCTCATTTCACCCTTATGACTCGTTTCCTGGCCGGTACTCGCTGGAAGGCAACTCCGGGTATCCAGCTCCGGCCCGTCCCCACATGGGGCCGGAGACAGAGAATGAGGAGAGCGGAAATGGGCACACCGCACCATAACGGCGAGAAGCGCTTGAGCGCCGAGGAAATCTCCCTACTCATGGAGGGCGGAGAGCTCGGCGCCAGAAAGCGGGCGGGGGCCAGGTCGGCCGCTCCGGCGTTCATCGAGCCGGAGAAATTGCAGAAGGAGATCGAGCTCCATGTGTGCATGGGGCTGAACGCCTGCCGGAGGCACGGCGTCGACGGGTCCGGCGACATGGCCGGAATGGGGAACTGCGCGACCGTCTTCCACGTCTGTCACGGCGCCAACGCGTGCCGGGCGCAGGGCGGTTGCGGTTACAGCGGCAGCGACGCGGAGCAGGCCAAACCCGGTAATCAGGATTGCCGTTGGAACGGCAGCTGCGCCAGCCCCATCAACGAGGGGAGGGTGCATGCCGCCGGGCCCTATCGCGGCACGAGCGTATGGAAACGGGCCCGCAAGATCTTCGAGGAACGGATGTATGAGGCCGGGATTCCCTTCGGCCCCTCTCCCGGCGAGGGTTTCCCGGACAACCTGGTGCCCAGGTACGAAGAGAAGCGGAAGATTCCCAAAGGCACCAAGGGCTCCGGCGTATGACCGTCGGCGATGTCCCGGCCTCCGGGCCCGCGACGCGACGGAATACCCCGTCCCCCTTGCCGGAAAGAGGCTTGGGATTGCCGGAAAGCCCCTTGGGATTCGGCGTCGGGCTGCGCACCCCGCATCTCGGACATGTGCTGGGGCACTGGCCGCACGTGGACTGGTTCGAGATCATCTCCGAGAACTTCATGGACTCGGGCGGCTATCCGCGCTACGCGCTCGACCGGATCGCGGAGCGCTATCCGGTGGTCATGCACGGGGTCTCGCTGTCGATCGGCAGCACCGATCCGCTCGACCTCGCCTATCTGGGCCGGCTGCGCCTCCTGGCAGACGCGACCGGGGCGCGCTGGGTCTCCGACCACATCTGCTGGACGGGCGTGGCCGGGATCAACACCCACGACCTGCTGCCGGTCCCGTTCACCGAGGAGTCATTGGCCCATATGGTCCGCCGGGTGCGGGCCGTACAGGACTTCCTGGAACGTCCGCTGGTACTGGAGAACCCCAGCAGCTACGCGGAGTTCACCGGGTCGGCGATGAGCGAGTGGGAGTTCGTCTCCCGGCTGGCCGACGAGTCCGGGTGCGGACTGCTGCTGGACGTCAACAACATCTATGTCTCCTCCGTCAACCACGGCTTCGACCCGGAGGAGTACGTACGGGCGCTGCCGCACGAGCGCGTGGTGCAGATCCACCTCGCCGGCCACACCGACCTCGGCACCCACATCATCGACACCCACGACCGTCCGGTGGCCGACCCGGTGTGGCGGCTGTACCGGCTGGCGACCTCTCTGACGGGTCCGGTCCCCACCCTGCTCGAATGGGACGACCGCATCCCCGCCCTCCCCGAACTGCTCGACGAGCTGGCCAAGGCACGCCGGTACACCGCCGCGGCCGGGAACACGAGGGCGCGGGTGCTCTGTGGCTAGTCCACCGGTCACCCTGGCCGACACCCAGCGCTGGCTGCAGCACGCCATCCTCACTCCGGACGGGCCGCCGGACGCCGTCGACGAAGTGCTCACCCCTTCCACCGAGTTGAGCGCCCGGCAGCGGCTCGACGTCTACCGGCGCGGCTACCGCCTGCGTCTGCTGGAGGCGATGCGCGAGCTGCACCCCGCCCTGCGGGCCCTACTGGGCCCCGAGCTGTTCGACGATTTCGCGCTCGACTACCTCGACGCCCGCCCCTCCCGCTCGTACACCCTCTGCCAGCTGGACGCACGGTTCGTCGAGCACCTCTGCGCCCATCGGCCCGACCGCGGTCTGCCGGACGGCCAACGCGAGGGCTGGGTGGACGTGATCGTCGATCTCGCCCGCTATGAGCGGGCCTTCGCCGAGGTCTACGACGGCCCCGGCACCGAGGGCGGGGCGCCAGGATGGTCCGGCACCGTGCCGGCACCGGCTTCGTGTCTGCGGGTGCTGCGTGTCTGTGCGCCCGTGCACACCTACCACGCGGCGGTCCGGCGCGGGCGGCCCGCCGAACCGCCCGCGCCGGGGCCCGTACACCTGGCTCTTTGGCGGCGCGACTACACGATCAAGGTGACCGAACTGGAGCCGGACGCCTATCGGTTGCTGTCCGCACGGCTCGCCGAAGGCGGCGCATGACGACGCTCCCCGGCCATGCCATGACGTCAGTTCCCCATGAGTGAATGAACGTGAGTGAAGGAGCATCCACGATGGTCACCGCAACTCTCACCAAGGAATTCGTGCCAGCCGTCCTGGACATCTGGCCGGTGGACCCCAAAAGCGACAAGGAGGATATGGAGCAGCTGGAGAATCACCTGCTCCAGGCCGCCTATCTGGAGATGTCGACGGTCCCGATGTATCTGTACGCCCTGCTCTCGATCGAGACGCGGGGCTACTCCCAGTGGGATCCGGGAATGGGTGCGTCGCGGCTGATCCGCAGCATCGTGGTCGAGGAGATGCTGCATCTGTCCCTGGTGCGGAACATTCTGGTCGCGATCGGCGCCCGGAAGAAGATCAAGTTCTACGACAAGAAATTCGTGCCAGCCTATCCGTCGCTCATGCTGCACCGCTGGCCCGAGCTGACCTTGCATCTGGGGCCCTGCAGCAAGAAATTGGTCAAGGACGTCTTCATGGAGTTCGAACTCCCGAGACAGGACGTGACCACTCTGGAGGCCATCCCGGACGGCTGGTACCGGACCATCGGCGAATTCTACCAGTCCGTGGGGGAACGTATCAAGGCCCTCGACAAGAAGACCAAGGGCGAGCTCTGGCAGACCAAGGAATCGGAATTCCAGTACGTGGAGGTGTACTGGAACAAGGACGGCGGTGGCGAGCCGGTCCTCGTGCACGATCTGAAGAGCGCGCAGGACGCCGTGAAAATCATCGTGGAGCAGGGGGAAGGGATCGATCCCAAGAGCCCCTCGGTGCCGATCGACCCGCTCAACCCGAAACCCGGACTCGATGAACTGCCCCACTACACGAAGTTCAAGCGGATCGCCGACGGGGTCGAGCCGCTGGGGAACGTCTACAACCTTCCCACGGACCCGAAGTCCACGGACTACGACAAGAAGAGAGAGCCCGCGGCACACGCCATCAACACGCTGTTCAACGCGGCGTATTGCTACACGTTGCACATGCTGGACGTCATCTACGAGACGTCGTGGAAAGATCTCGCGCCGGGCAAGGAGAATCACCGCTATCACCTGGAGCGCACGTTCATTTCCCTGATGCAGGGCGTGCTGGTGACCGTGGCCGAGACCATGGTCGCCAGCGAGCTCAACATCGGCCCCCTCATTCCCCAGAACCCGGGGCCGACGTTCGAGTTCTACCAGCTGCCCGCAACGGGCAAGAAGGCCCACCTCATCGATCTCTGCGAGCAGGCCATGCACCACTTCCCCCAGCTCGGCGGGGACAACAGCGTGCTCTGGCTGCTCAACAAGATGCCGGACGTCTGATCCGCCGGCACGCGGTGGTGGCCTGCCCCAGGGCCGGGGCGGGCCACCACCGCTGTCGCGCGCAGGTCACCTCGTCCTACCTTCCCGGGAAGGGCCCGCCGGTTGTCGCTCCAGCAGTTACCGTTCCGGCGGTTGTCGCTCGCTCCGGGACGGCGTCGGGCCGTAGGAAGCGCTGGATGATCAGGCGCAGGGTGGGGAGTTGGTCGGCCGGACTGAAGGACGGATCGGTGGCGGCGTTGATGTAGAGAGCGGCGATGAGCGCCATGACCCAGGCTGCGGTGTCGTCCGGGTCGAGGTCGGGGTCGATCTGGCCCGCTGCGGCCGCGTTCCGCAGCACGGTGGTGAGGGTGGACCGCTCCTCGTCGTTGTCCCGGCTCAGCAGCGCTTCGAGTTCGGGGTCGCGGTATGCCTGGATCATCGCCTCCATGACGAGGGCCGGGGCCAGCGGCTCCCTGGCGGGGGCGGTGAGAAGGTCGACGGTGTCGAGGAGGGCGGTCAACGGATCGTCGGCGGCACGAGCGGCAGCGAGACGCTCGTACTTGGTGGGGGCGTTTTCGCACTCACCGTGCCGGTCGTGCCCGTCGTACCGGACCTGCTCTCCATGCTGGTCGTGCCGGTCGGCCTCGCCGTGCTCGTCATCCTCGAAAACGGCGTGGAAGATCGCGCGTTTGTTGGGGAAGTAGTGGAACAGGTTGCCCGCGCTCATGCCGGCGGCCTTGCAGATTTCTGCCGTGGTGGTGCGCTCGAAGCCCTTGGCGGCGAAGAGTTCGGCCGCGGCATTGACGATGTGCCGGCGCCGTGCCCGGTGTCTGGCCGGGTCGACTGTCCTCAACGTGGCCTCCTCCTCGTCGGCTCTCGACTCCTCCGGATCCTGCATGACTGATGGCTCATTATAGACCGAGCGCTCGGTCTATAATGACGAGCATGACGAGGGGTACGGCCGGGGCAAGGGGGAACGTGAGGATGCGCAAGGGACTTGAGCAGGGCACGCGGGGTGACCGGCTCACCGTGCTCCGCGAGCCGGTCTGGCGCACCGTGTGCGTCTATCTCACTCTCGCGCTGGCGGGGGCGGGTATCGGCTGGCTCGTCGGCCTCCTGGCCGACTGGCTCGTGACGCTCCCCTGGGCACCGCTGCAGGGGCCGGCCGAGCTCCTTGCGTCAATTCCCGCTCCGTGGCTGCCCGTTGCGGGATCGGTGGCAGGGCTGGTCCTCGGACTCGTGGCCCAGCACGAGCAGTTGGTGATCCGCCTGTCCGATGACCGCGTCGAGCTCATCTGCAAGGGCCGGGAGCAGGAGTTCTCGCATGACGCCGTCGCCACGGCGTTCCGGGACGGCAAGCGCCTCGTCCTGATCGGCCACGATGGTGGTGAACTCACTCGGCAGGAGTGCGATCTGGACGCCGGCCGCGTTGCCGACGCCTTTGCCGAGCATGGCCACCCCTGGGCGGATGCCGATCCGTACGAGGACGAGTTCCGCCGCTGGGTCCCGGAGTCTCCCGGGCTGCCGGAGGGGGCGAACGCCCTCCTCAAGGCCCGCCAGAAGGCGTTGGAAAAGGAAGGGCCCTCCGACGATGACGTTCGGGACCTTCGTGAGGAGCTGGCGCGTCTCGGTGTCGTCGTGAAGGACGAGAAGCGACGTCAGTTCTGGAGGACGTTCCGGCAGTCGGGTCCCGCTTGACCTCAACCTCACCGGTGTCACCGCCATCCTCGACCGCTACGTGCGCGGCGGCGAGGGCGCGGCCGAATCCGAGCTCGACGACGCCTGACGACCCTGGCGCACCTCCGGAATGGGCGCGGCATGGGAGTGGATCCGGGTGTTCAACCGGGATCATCCGAAGGCCGGGCGGGGCGACTACGCGGGCGACGAGGCCGTGTGGCCCGATGCCATCAGCGGCGTCTGCGCCCCGTCCCCTGATACCGCCGAGCACCTCGCCGTCGCTTCCCTTGCCGACACCTTTGACGTGCTCGTCCACATCCGCCGGGTGTCTCCGGTGCGGTGGTTGCCGTGAGCGGTGGCCGACGACCAGCCTGACACCCAGGATTACCGATCGGCCCCGGCCCGCAGCCACCAGGGCTACCGCTCCGAGTCAGCCGGCCCACTCCGGTCCGCAGCCCGGGACGACCGCTTCCGCCACCATGCAGCCACCCACGACGCGATGAAGAACAGCGGCAGGGAAACCCCCACCATCAGCGCAGAACCGGTGACCGCGCTCAACAGAAATCGGCCGCCCAAGCCCACCACGCCGTAGTAGTAGCCGAACGCCGCGACCATCAGCAGCACATATCCGCCGATGGCGGTGCCGACCACCTGGCGGATCAGGCCGGGCCATCCCCGTCGAGCGGGAACGGGGACAGGGGCCCCGGCGCGCCGGGGCCCCGGCCGCCGGGGAGGCTGTTCGGTGTGCTCCGGGGGTCGGCGCAGGAGGAGCAGGCCGACCCCGAGGTAGCCCATGACCAGCAGATAACCGGTCAGCATGAGGGCGAGGTTCAGTGAGGTGGGGAGCACTCCAGGGACCCTTCGATCACCCGTGGGCCGTCATTGCCCGTCCCTCAGCAGGAAGTGCCAGCCACGGACGAAGGTGTGCCAGCCGAACCACAGCCACAGCGCGAACAGCGCCCATCGCCCCACCGGATAGCGCATGACCGCGCGCATGGCATCGCTGAGCGTGGGAAAGACGTCGCCCGCCCGGATCAGGGCAATGCCCTCCCAGGCGAACACGGCACCGAAGAGCACCGCCCAGACGATGTATCCGAACACCGGACGCTCTGCCACCACAGCCTCCCACCACACTCGCGTACTCGCCCCGCCGTACCAGGGCAGCCGAGTCGATCATGCGTCACAGCGGGCTCAAAGCGGTGGATACGACGCTGATGCGGCCGGGTCTGTCGTAGGACCAGGACGACCGAGGCGGCACGGGCTGGAGCGGGTCCGCTTATGACCGACGGCAGACGGCGCCGTTATGAGGTACTGGCCGCGTCGGTGTCGCACGGCGAGCTCCGGGTTCCGGCCGGGGCCCGGCGCAGTACGCTCACCACGGATGTGGACCTGACCCGGATCAAGGCCCTGGCCGACACCGGTGTGCCCATGGCCCGTGTCAGCGCGCTGCTCGCCGCCGGGCCCGAGGAGTTCACCCGGGCCGTCGAGGAGATCGACAAGGTGTTGGACTGGGATCCCGAGGATTCGAGGCTGCCCGAACTCGCCGCAGAGACAGAGGCCTGTCACTGTCCCCTCCCCTGTTGGTCCATACCTCTTGACGAGAGGTATGGACCAACTTACGTTGTGGGCACCTGACCCCTCGGTGACACCCCGTCACAAGACGAAGGGAGCACAGCGTGATCGGTCGACTGTCGCGTCTGCTGAGGGCCGGCCTGGCGATGACCTTCGTCATGCCGATGCTGGTCGCTGCGGCACCCGCCGGCGCGCCCCGCGACGACGCATGCGCGGTCAAGCCGAGGCCCTCGGGCAAGGTCCTCCAGGGGTATTGGGAGAACTGGGACGGCGCGGCGAACGGTGTGCACCCACCCTTCGGCTGGACGCCGATCACCGACACCCGCATCCGTGAACACGGATACAACGTCATCAACACGGCGTTCCCCGTCATCCGCGCGGACGGCACGGTCCTCTGGGAGGACGGAATGGACGCGACGGTGAAGGTGCCGACCCCGGCCGAGATGTGCCAGGCCAAGGGCGACGGCCTGACCGTCCTGATGTCCATCGGCGGTGCGTCGGCCGGTATCGACCTCAACTCCAGTGCCGTCGCGGACCGTTTCGTCGAGACGATTGTCCCCATCCTGAAGAAGCACCACTTCGACGGCATCGACATCGACATCGAGACCGGCCTCACCGGAAGCGGCGACATCAACCAGCTGTCGGCCTCGCAGACGAACCTCATCCGCATCATCGACGGCGTACTCGCCCAGATGCCTCCGGACTTCGGTCTGACGATGGCCCCCGAGACGGCCTACGTCACCGGTGGCAGCGTGACCTACGGATCGATCTGGGGCGCATATCTGCCCGTCATCAAGAAGTACGCGGACAACGGCCGGCTCTGGTGGCTGAACATGCAGTACTACAACGGCAGCATGTACGGGTGTTCCGGCGACTCGTACGCCGCCGGCACGATCGAGGGCTTCACCGCGCAGACGGACTGCCTCGACAAGGGGCTGACCGTCCAGGGCACCACGATCAGGGTCCCTTACGACAAGCAGGTCCCGGGGCTGCCCGCGCAACCGGGCGCCGGTGGCGGCCATATGCCTCCGAACCTGGTGACGCAGGCATGGCATACGTACGACGACGGCTTGAAGGGCCTGATGACCTGGTCGCTCAACTGGGACGGGTCGAAGGACTGGACGTTCGGCGACAACGTCAAGGCTGCGCAGGGCCGCTGAAACGCCCGGCACCTCGTGGCGACATCACCGTCCGACCCGCACGGTCACCACGCGCCCGGAGGCTTCGGTCACGAACAGCTCGCTCCGAGGATCGTGGCCGCCGAAGCCCCAGGGGACGCGGACGCTGGTGGGCATGCGCAGCCCCGCCACCAGGACGCAGGAGCGGCCGGTCGCCGGATCCACCCGGATGAGTTCGCCGTCGCGGAAGCCGGCCACCACCAGGTCGCCGTCGAAGTGGGTGAGGTCGTCAGGTCCGCGGCCCGCAGTCCACGCCTCGTCCTTCGTACCGTCCGGGCGTATCTTGAGGACGCCGGCGGCAAACTCGCGGCCGAGGGAGAAGTTGCCGTCGGCGTCGATGGCCAGGCCGTTGAGGCCGGAGATCCCTTCCACGACCTTTTCCGGTTCCGGCTCGGCGGCGGTGGGGTCGAAGCGCATGATGCCGCCGCCCGAGAGCCCCGAAGCAAGCGGGTTCACACCGTGGTTGACGTACATCATCCCGTCCGGGCCGCGCCGGATGCCGCCCGGTCCGTTCACCGGGAAGCTGGTGCGGAGCGTCCCGTCGGGGCGTATCCCTCCACCCGGTGCTGGGTGATGTGCGCGTCCCAGAGCGTGTAGCGCTTCCTCCGAGGCCGACGAAGGCCGACAGCTACGTCACCTCGCGCACAGCCTCTCCGTCGACGCCCTCGCCCCCCTCGAACCCGTCGAACCGGTCGATCATGAGCATCGCCACATCGTCCGCCAGACGGTCCCGAGTGTGGCGGACCAGTCCCTGGTGCAGTTGTTCCAGGAACTCCGCCGGGGTGCGGGCGCGCACCGCTTCCATCGCCTCGGACAGGGCGAAGAATTCGTTGTCGCGATTGCGGGCCTCGGTCACACCGTCGGTGTGCAGCAGCAGACGGTCACCCGGTGCGAACGGATAGCTCTCCGCCTTGACGGAATGGCCGGTGATGAAGTCTTCCAGGCCGAGCGGCGGCAGCGGCGAGGCGGGGTGCAGGGCCTCCGTCTTGCCCTCGCGCAGCACCAGCGGGGGCGGATGCCCCCGGTTGACCAGCTCGACCACGGGGCGGTCCGGCACCTGAGCCAGGAGCGCGGTGACGAATCCCTCCGCCAGCGCCTCGTGATCGACGGCACCGGGCACGGCGCACTCCCGCTGCAGCGCGGCCGCGCAGTGGTTCATCACCTCGACCAGTTCGTCCTCGTAGTGCACGGCCTCCCGGAACGCGCCCAGCACGGCCGCCGCCGAGCGCACGGCAGGCAGACCCTTCCCCCGGACGTCCCCCACGATCATGCGGACCCCGTATCGGGTCTGCACGGCCTCGTACAGATCACCGCCGATCTGCGCGCCCGTCTCGGCCGCGAGGTACATGCTGGCCGCCCGCACCGGGCCCAGCCGGGCGGGGACCGGCCGCAGCAGGACCTCCTGTGCCGCCTCGGCGATCCGGCGGACCTGGTTGAGCTCGTTCTGGCTGCGCGTACGCATGGCTCTGCTGATGAGGACAGCGGCCACGGACACCAGGAGCAGCGCCAGAAGATTCGTGTAGACCATCTGTGTGCCCCACGCCTGGTTGTAGGTGGCGGTGATCACGCTGACGACCAGAGCGACGGCGGCTGCCGTGATGGTGCCCTTGGGACCCATCGACACCGCGGCCAACGCCGGCGTCGCGGTGAGGAGGGGGCCCGTATACACCACATGTACGGGTGTGAGCTCGATGGCCACCACAAGCAGCGCGATCGCGAACGGCACACCCCGCACGAAGGCGAAGAGGACCCGGCTGTGACCGCTCGCTCCTGGCGGGGGAGGCGAGCGGAGAGGCGACCGCATGCGTCCAGCCTGCCTCGGTGAATCTGAATATTCCACCCGGTGGGCCCAGAAGCATGGGGACGACAGCCCGCGCGGGCCCGCCACTCTGCCACCGGGCGCGGGCACGCTTACGACAGTCGCACCACCTGTGACGACGCGTGACCGCACCGGCCGGCGTCGCCGGCATGCGTATGTCGCGGCGGGACGGTGCGGTGCGGGCGGCGGGGGGCAGCGCGGGGCGGGCAGCGCAGGGCGGCGCGGCAAAGGCGGGATCGTAGCGGAGAGATGCCGCGCCTTGCGGGCTTTTGAGCACCGTCGCTGAATCGGTTCGTTTGCCTAATGCAACGTTTAGCGTGGCCCACGCCCCACAGCAGCCCAGGCGCCGCATCGCCCGTCGGCGAACCGTGGCCCCCTCCAGGAGGCATGATGAAATCGCACGCCCGTAATACGAGGCCCGCACCCCGCCGTGGCCTACTGATCACCGCCGTCGTCGCCCTCGTCGCGGTCATCGCCACCGTGTCCGTGTGGCTCTCGCAGAGAGACACTTCCGCGGACGAGCCGGTCTCCGCCAACCTCCCGGCAGCAGCGGCCGGCCCGGCCGCCCAGCAGGACGGTGGGGCGGACTCGCTCACCGCGCTCGACAAGACCTTCCTCACCAAGGTGCGGCAGGCCGGGCTGTGGGAGATACCGGCGGGCCGGCTCGCCCAGACACGCGCTTCGAGCGAAGCCGTCAAACGCGCCGGCACGCATCTGCTCGACGGGCACAGCAAACTCGACCAACTGGTCCGTGAGGACGCCGACGCACTGAACGTGCCGATCCCCGATGAGGCCACCCCGGAACAGCAAGGCTGGGTCGATCAGTTGAAGAATGCTCGGGGCAGCGCCTTCGATCAGCTCTTCGTGGACCTGCTGCGGGCGTCCCACGGCAAGGTCTTCATCACCATCGGCGAGGTCCGCGCGGCGACCAAGCACCCGCTGGTACGGCGCCTGGCGACGGTGGCGAACGACACCGTCCAGGACCACATGGAGGTGCTGGAGGACACGGGGCTGGTCACGGATGCCACTCTCGACGATGTCGCCTCGGCCGTGCCGAAGTGACCCTCCGTCCCGTATGCGTGCCGGTCCGAGGGCGGGACGTGTCGTTCCGGCCACCACGTGCGTGGCCCCTCCGGGATAGAAAGGGAGGTATGGACGAACGCACGAACCCGCCCGAAGCCGTAGCCGACGTCGACGCCGTGACCCGCGCCGTGCTGACCGCCTCCCGAGTCCTGGTCGCCGTCTCCGCCCGCTCGCTCACCGCTGTCGAGGACAAGGTGACGCTGCCGCAGTTCCGGCTGCTGGTCGCGCTCTCCACGCAGGGCACGGCCAAACTCGTCCAGGTCGCCGAGTGGTTGGGGGTCAACCCGTCCACCGCGATGCGCATGGTCGACCGCCTCATCGCCGCCGGGTTCGCGGACCGGCAGGTCAACCCGGACAACCGGCGCGAGACCCGGCTGGGGCTGACGGAGCAGGGCCGCCACATCGTCGAGGAGGTCACCGCGCGCCGTCGCCGGGAGATCGCCACCGTCGTCGAGCACATGCCTCCCGGGCAGCGCGCCTCACTGGTCGAGGCCCTGACCGCGTTCGCCGACGCCGGCGGAGAGCCGGCCGCCCCCGGCGCCGGCCGCGACCCGTATCCCCTGGGCTGGCCCGACCCGCCCGGCGCCGCCGCGTCCTGACGACGAAGCGGTCCCGACGAAGCAATCCCCACGAAGCGATCCGCACGTCGCGTGCGGGCTTCATTTGCCCTGTGCAAACATAGGGATCTCCGTCATCGTTCCAACGGTGGTGGGCACACGGCGGCATGAGACGGCTCCCAGCGCTCATGCCGCCGCGCACCCACCGAAGGATCCGCCATGCCCCGTAAGGTCAAACCCACCCCGTCCCCCACCGGCTGGCGCCGCCGGATCGCGCGCGCCCCGATCCATCTGTACCGCTGGCACCTGGGCGCGCTCATAGGCAGCCGCGTCCTGCTGCTCACGCACACCGGCCGTAAGAGCGGACAGCCCCGCCAGGTCGTTCTGGAGATCACCGGCCGCGATCCACGGACCGGCGCCTACCACGTGGCCTCCGGCTTCGGCCCCACCTCGCAGTGGTATCGGAACATCCGGCACAGCCCGCAGGTCACCATCCAGGTCGGACGGCACCGCACCGCTGCGGTCGCCCGCCCCATGACACCCGAGGAATCCGGCCGCGCCATGGCCGACTACGCACCCCGCCACCCGCGAACCGCCCGCCGCCTCATGGGAATCTGCGGCATCGAGACCGACGGCAGCACCGAGGACTACTACCTCGTCGGCCGTGACCACATCCCCTTTGTCGAGATCACCCCGACGCGAGGAAAGTGACCCGGCCAGGGCCACACACGAGGCGCCGAACACAGCCGCGAGCGGGGCGGCGGTGAGCTGTCCGGCCGGGATGGCGACGAACGAACCGAGGTTGTCGTACGACGAGATCGGGGACACACCATCTTGGGAATGTGCTCCCGCAGTGTGGTTTCCCACGCGATGCTGTTGAAGCCCAGGCCCGGCCCCGCGACGAATGCGGCAATCGCCGGCCAGTAGACATTCGCCGCCAGGCCAAGGGCGATCAGCGGGAGCGCCACCAGCGTGCTGCCTGCTTGTGCGAGCGGCGGCAGACGCTTCACGGTGATGCGATACATCACCAGCGCCATCAGGAGAACGCCTGCCGCCTTGACACTCAGGACGATGTCCCAGGAGGTCTCGCCGATTCTCTCGTCGGCGATGAGTGGTCCGAGAACCGTCCGGACCCCGAGTGGACTTGGTTGGCGGCACCGAAGGAAGCGACGCTTGCCCCTACCCGGGTACGTGACCTGAATTCGGCCCATCCGCCACGGAGATCGGCGAGTGGGCTCCTCTTCCGGGCCGGCGTTTTGGTGCGCAGTCTCAGCCGGGCCATGCACATCGCCACGACGCGGAACGATGCCGCCCACCCATCCGCCACCAGGCACCGGCGATTCGGCGTCCGCGCCGCCGCGCGGCTTCGGGCCCACGACCCCGCTCCCGACGGGTGGCGGGCTGGCCATCACCCAGGACCTCGGGTTAAGTTAGGTAAGGCTTACCTTATGGAGGTTCTGGATGAGTGTCACCGCTTTCCGCGCGACGGAGCCGAGCGCAGCGGAACAGGCCCGTTCCGTGCTCGCCGCCGCGGGCTCCCTGACGGTCTCCACGGACGGCTACCGCTGTGACCTGGTGGGACGTCATATCCTTGACGGCAAAGGCCGGTTGTGGCTGCGGCTACCGGCCGACGGTCACCTCGCCGCCAGAGTCGCCTGCGCGCCACGCGGCGCCCTGGCCGCTCTGCTGGCGTTCACCGATGTCGCCCCGATCGCCGTCCGGGATCGTGTACGGTCCCGGCTGACGCTCTCCGGGTGGCTGACCGTGGAGGACGCAGAAGCGGACTCGGAAGCGGAAGTGGACAGTGTCGACCTCCGCCTGGACCTCGCGCGCGTCACCCTCGAAACAGCGGCCGGCGCCGTCGACGTCGGCCTCGACGAACTCGTCCTGGCCGAGGCGGACCCCCTGACCGCCTTCGAGGCACGGATGCTCACCCACCTGGCCGACGCCCACCCCGACGCGGTCGCGGAGCTGACGCGCCTGGTGGACCCGCGCCACCTGCACGGCGTCGTCCGTGTATGGCCGCTGGCCCTCGACAGGTACGCGATCACGCTCCGCCTTGAGCACGCCCGGAGCCACCACGACGTCCGCCTGCCCTTCCCCACCCCACTGCGCGAAGCGAACCAGATCACCCGCCAGATCCAGACACTGCTGGCCCTCGCCCGCACCTGTCCCCGCCGGCGTCGACCGGTCACCCGGCCATGACACAGGAACCCCCGCCCACACCCACGCCCCCGTCGCCACCCCCACGGGATCTCGTGGCGGCGATCATCCGCGCGGAGCCACTGGCCACCGCCCTCTGCACGCCGCCGTCCCACGAACCCCGCACCCGCCCGCCCGCCGCCCGAGCGGAGGACGCCCCCGTATCCGGCGGATCATGACCCGCCTTCCGCTCCCCCGCCGTGCTCCCTCTCCCTACCTCGCTCACTGTTTCCCCATCCGCTCCTACTTCGCGCTCTCTTTTCCCCCGGCTATTTTCGCTCCCTCAACGACCTTGTCCAGAAAGGCATTCAGGTTTCGCACGGTGCGCGCGATCCGCTCCTCCAACGGCAGCGTTTCCTCGTGCCGCCCGGCGAGCTGGGACCGCTTACGCCCACGGACATAGAGCGAACACGCCAGATCGGCACAGAGATACGCCCCCACGGTGTTCCCCTGCCGCCCCGCCGGCCCGGCGCGTCGGGCCGCGAGCAGACTGACACCGGAGCCCGGGTGCCCGGTCACGCACATGGAGCACACCGTCGTCTTGGTGAAACTCCGCCGCACGCCCTGCGGCACCCGCAACGTCACACCCATGAGCCCGTCGCCCCGCGGCGCCACCAGATAACTCCGGTCGGGGGCTCCCGGGTCACGCCACCCCAAGAAGTCCAGATCCGCCCAAGGAAGCTCGGCCAGCCCCACGGGCAGATGGATTCTGCCGGCCTCCCCCTTCGAACAATTAACAAAAGAAGCACGTATCGCTTTTTCACCTACGGGGTCCATAATCGCCGAAACTAACAGCGCGAGCGGGGCCCCGTCGCCCGATTATTCTCCGCCGGGTACGGCCGGCCACCGCGATGGGCCGCAGGGCCGGCACACAGGCCGACCGGCCCCTGTCCGACGCTCTCGGGTGAATCCACGCTGAAAGTGTCACCAGGCGCATCACCGCAGGAACCCATATCCACGGACGTGTAGGCCACGAACCCGGACACGAGAAAGGGAAAGGCGGTGGAACGATGGAGCTGCCCCTGGTCGTAGGAGTGGACGGATCGGACTCCGGTTTCCGCGCGCTTGACTGGGCGGTCGACGAGGCAGCGCTCCATGGGCTTCCACTGCGGCTGGTGCACGCCTCCGAGTGGGAGCGTTACGAGGGACCGGTGTCGACAACGAGCCTGAGCAGCCGCTCCGGGCGGGCGCTCGCCGACACCATCGTCGGAACCTCAGCGGAACGTGCCCGCCACCGCAATCCGGGCGTCAAGGTATCGGCACAGGTGCTGGCCGAGGACACGGTGGCCGCACTGCTGCGGCAGGGCCGCTTCGCGTCGGCCGTGATTCTCGGGGCGAGGGGACGCAGCGCATTCGCGGGCATGTTGCTGGGGTCCGTCGGCCTGGCGGTGGCGGCGCGGGCGCCCTGCCCGGTCATCGTGGTGCGTGGGGACGAGGCCCTGGCGGGACGGCACGGGCGGATCCTCCTCGGTGTCGGGGACACGGCAACGGGATCGGCCGCCGTGCAGTTCGCGTTCCGCGAGGCCGAGGCCCGCGGCTGTGCCCTCGATGCCGTACGGGCCTGGCGGTGCCCCGCGCACGAGTCCGGCGACCATGCCACCGACCGTCCACCGCACACCCAAGCGCCCGAGCGCTACCATGAGGAACGGGCGTCCGCCCTGCTGGACGAGGCCCTCGCCGAGGCGGTCGAGGCCCACCCGACGGTGCAGGTACGCCGTGTCACCGTCGAAGGTCCGGCACACAAGGTGCTGGTGCCGCGCTCCTCCGCCGCCGACCTCCTCGTCGTCGGAGCACGGCGCCGCCAAGACAAACCCGGCCTCCAATTGGGCCGGTTGAGCCACACCGTGCTCCATCACGCCGACTGCCCCGTGGCGGTCGTACCGCAGGCCGCCTGAGCGACCGCGCCGGCCGCGGCGACGTACGCCGTGCCCGGCCGTCTGACGAATTGGCGGCCGGGTCATCGCCCCGATCGCGACTGCCCCGTCGTGTGCGCGCCCACGCATCTCCGCGTCCGAATGATCCGGCGCCGGTGTCATGCACAAGAATCCGGCGCGGGTGTCATACAGACAGGCCCCGCCGTTCGTGTGAGGAGTGTCCGGCCGGACACAGAACAGGCAGAACTGACTGCGACTCACCAGGAAACGGGAGAACGAGATGTCCAAGACGCGTGCCCGGGTCGTCGGCGCACTGTCCGTGTTGATGCTCACCGGCTCGCTGTTCGGCGCCGGTACGGCTGCCGCGGCGGACGGCGCGGAGGCGAAGGGCGCCGCCGACTGCGGGGCCAACGAGATCTGCTTCTGGGTCGACAATGACATGCCGGGCGCACCCACCTGGCGCTGGTCGCCGGGCAGCGGCACCCTGAACCTGCCGCCCGAGCTGCACGACAACGTCGGCTCCTTCCAGGCCAACGTCGCCGGCTGCTTCATCGACACCGACCCGTTCGAGAAGCGCGGTGTGGTCTCCGGTGACTACTCCAACGCCTACAAGGCCGACGGCAAGTTCGGCGGCCGCATCGACCAGGTGGCGCCGGGCTGCTGACCTGCAGGCCGGGCCGTAGCTGACGCGTCCTGGGACATCCGCGTGTCCCAGGACGCGTGCGCGGGCCGGCGGGGGAACGACAGGACCGTGCGACGCGGATCCTTCCCCGGTCAGCCCCCGAACGGTACGCCGGCCAGCCCCTGACCCACGCCCGGCAGCACCAGGACCGAGCCGGCGAGCGGATCCGGACGGTTCTGGCCGGTGCGGGCCGTGGTGATGTAGAGGTCGCGCAGGTCCGGGCCGCCGAAGGCGCAGGCGGTGGGGCGCTGTACGGGGAGCTCCACTGTGCGGTCGAGGTGGCCGTCCGGGGTGTAGCGGCGGATCCGGCCACCGTCCCACAGGGCGACCCAGACGCAGCCGTCGGTGTCCACGGTGAGTCCGTCGGGGTAGCCCGCGCCGGGCTCGATGGCGGTGAACTCCCGCCGCTGGGCTATCCGTTGGCCCTCGGCTCGGAGGATGTCGATGCGCCGGGTGGGGCTGTCGACGTAGTAGACGCGGGTGCCGTCCGGGCTCCAGCCGGTGCCGTTGCTGACCGTGACATCGTCGAGCAGAACGGTGGTCGAGCCGTCGGGCGCGATACGGGTGAGGGTGCCGCCGCCGGGCGCCTGGTCGTAGCGCATGGTGCCCGCCCACAGGGTGCCGTCGGGTGCCACGGCGGCGTCGTTGCCGCGGCGGCCCGGCACCGGGTCCCGTACCAGCCAGGTGAACACGCCCTCGGTGTCGTAGCGGCCGATGCCGTCCCGGAGATTGACCACCAGGCCGCCCGCGGCGTGTGGTTCGGCGGCACCGACGTGCTGTTCGGTGGCCATGACGGTGCGGCGGCCGGTGGCGGGATCCCAGGTGTGGACGCGGGAGCCGAGGATGTCCACCCAGATCAGCCGCCGCGCGGCCACGTCCCAGGTCGGGCCCTCGCCGAGCTCGGCCTCGGCGCGTACCGCGAGTTCGGCCCTCACCGGCTGCCCCGGTGCCCCAGGCCTGCGGAGAGATCGCCGGCGCCCTTCTCGGCCAGCTCGGCCAGTTCGCGTTCCCGGTCCTGGCTCCAGCGCACCATGGGCACGGAGACGGACAGGGCCGCGACGACCGCGCCGGAGCCGTCCTTGACCGGGGCGGCCACACAGCTGACGTCCGGGTTGGCCTCGCGGTGCTCGACGGCGATGCCCGCCGTCGTGATGTCGGCGAGCTCCTCGCGCAGGGTGTCCGGGTCGGTGATGCTGTTCGGGGTGAGGGCGACGAGTTCCTCGCACTCCTCCAGGCGGGCCTCCAGCTCCTCGTCGGGGAGCGAGGCGAGGAGCATCTTGCCCACGGCGGTGCAGTGTGCGGGCAGCCTGCGGCCGGTGACAGAGACCATGCGTACGGCGTGGGTGGAGTCGACCTTGGCCATGCTGCTGCTCCCTTCGACGACGAGTCGGAAGGACATCCGGGGCTGGGAGCGCAGAGCCGCACCGGTCCGCCGGGCCTCGCCCGGCCCCACACCGTGCATGGCGCGGAACGCACGGGCAATGGCTTCGCCCGAGCGGTAGCCGTAGCGCATCGCGACGTCCAGCAGTGTCCGCTCCCCGGCGAGCACCTCGGCGCCCGCCACGGTCAGCCGTCTGCGGCGAATGTACTCCGACAGCGGTAGGCCGGACAGCGCCGAGAACAGCCGGCGGAAGTGGTATTCCGACGTCACCGCGATCCGCGCGAGGTCGGCCACGTCGACCGGCTGGTCGAGACGCGACTCGATGTGCTCCATGGCCTGGTTCAGCCGCTCCAGCATCCCGGTGTCCTTCCCCTTCGCTCACTCACGTGAGGAAGGTCCCACCCTGCCGGACCCGACATCCTGTGCCCGACGGGTCGGGTCGACGAACGTCCGCGGCGACTTCCGGCGAACGTCCGGAGCGACTCCCGGAGGGTCAGTCGCGGTCGACCTCTTCGTGGCGGATGGTGCCGTTCATCGCGTCGACATCGAACGTGGTCTTGAGCCAGTCCTTCGTGGTCACGACGTCGACGATCCAGGTGGGGGTGCCGTTTTCGGTGCCGAGCTCGACAGAGGTGACCGTGCCCTTCCTCTTGGCCAGGGCCTTCCCGACCGCGTCTTTCCACGACACCTTGGCCTTGGCGAGGACATCGGCCAGTTCCCGCTCGTCGTCCACGCCCTGATGCGTCGCGAGCTGGGACTCGACCACCTTCCCGGAGACGGCGTCGACCCGGCCCGTGTGTGCGGTGCCGTCCGTGGTGGCGACCTCGGTGGCCCATTCCGGACCGCCGTCGCGAGCGTACTTCAGCTCGATGTCGACGAGCTTGCTTCCGGAGACCTTCCCCACGGCCGCTTCGGCTGCCTTGTCGTAGCCGATCTTGGTGGCCGAGATCAGGTCCTTGCGGTCGGCCTGGTCCGCGGAGAGCGTCGGATCGGCTGTCGGGCTCACGGTCGGTGTCGCGGCCGGTGTCGGCGACTCGGTGGGGCGCGGCGTCTCTCCGGCGCCGTTCCCGCAGCCCAGCAAGAGCGCCGAAGCCGCGGCAGCGCACACCACGGTGATCACCCGGCCGCTCGTCAGGCGTCGACGACTGAACTCCGCGCATACGGGCTGAGCGTTCATACGCGCATCCGTAACCTCCCGCCGCCGCGGAGATGTGACGCGGCGCCGGAAATCACCCGTCCCGACGACTGACGCCCCTGGCGCGGGCCCGGGATGGAGTGCGCCGCCTGGACCGGATGGACCTCCCGGACCCCGAGGTGCTGCTCGCCGATCCGGCGGGTGCCGCCCTGCCCGAGCGGGGGGATCTGCGCCAAGCCGTGCTGGACGGTGTGGTGGCGTCGGTCCGCAAGCGGCCGGACAAGTCCCGCTGGGACGCGGCGTGGGCGCTCCTGGTCCGGGCGGTGGAGACCGGGGCACCGGACCTGGTGGTCGTCCCGGCGACCACACTCGCCACGCTGCGCCGTGCGGACTGGGACGTACCGGCGTCGATCGAGCAGCTCGCCGGGGTGGTGTCCCTGTCGCAGCGAGGGGACCAGGCGGCGGCCCGGACCGCGGTCGCCGCGAAGGCGGGCCGATGACCACGAACGCATCGGGGGCACTGGACCTCGACAAGCTCTTCGCCGCACGGCTGCACGCCGCCCGGGTCCGGCCCTACTTGGCGACGGCGCTGTTCGCGCTGCACACCGTGGAGTCGCGGCGGGTACCGACGATGGCCGTCGACCGGTACTGGCGGTGCTACGTCTCGCCGGCGTTCGTGGACCGTACGCCGGTGGAGGAACTGGCCGGAGTATGGGTGCACGAGGTGTCGCACCTGCTGCGCGACCATCACGGACGCGGTGACCGGGTCGCGCGGGAGCGCGGGCTGACCGGCCCGGGGGAACGGCTGCGGATGAACATCGCGGCGGACTGCGAGATCAACGACGATGTGTTCGGTGACGGCCTCGCCCGGCCCGAAGGCGCGGTCGGTCCGGCGGCCTTGGGGCTGCCCGAAGGGGAGCTCATGGAGGACTACCTGCGCCAGTTCCGGCTCGGGCCGTACACGCAGAGCCTGGCCTGGCTGGACTGCGGCAGTGGCGCCGACGGACTGGCACGCGAATGGGACCTCGGCCCGGACGGCGCGCACGGCCTCAGCGAGCAGGAGCGGGACGCGGTGCGGTTCCGCGTGGCGCAGGGCGTCACCGGCCGACCGGGGAATGCGCCGAAGGGGTGGCAGCGGTGGGCGGAGGAGGCGCTCCACCCGCCGCAGCCGTGGCGGGAGTTGCTGGGAGCGGCGGTCCGCTCGGCAGTCTCCGGCTCCGGCGCGGGCGAGGACTACACCTACGGCCGGCCCTCGCGGCGCTCGGCCGGGGTGCCCGGCGCCGTTCTGCCGAGCCTCCCGGACCGCCCCGGATCTCCGTGGTCATCGACACCTCCGGCTCGGTCAGTGACGCCGAACTGGGCAGCGCGCTCCTGGAGGTCGCCGCGATCTCCCGTGCCGTGGGCGGCCGTCGGGACCTGGTCTCCGTGCTGCCGTGCGACGCGGCCGCCCGGGTCGTGCACCCGCTGTGCCGTGCCGAGGGGATACCGCTGGTGGGCGGCGGGGGTACGGATCTGCGCACGGGCTTCGCCACGGCACTCCGGGCGCAGCCCCGCCCCGATGTCATCGTGGCCCTGACCGACGGCCAAACGCCCTGGCCGGACACCCGACCACCGTGCCGGACGGTGGTGGGTCTGTTCCCCCGGCAGCAGGCAGCCCGGTCGTGGGACGAGAACGATCCCGACTACGTCCCGGACGCGCCGCCGGCGTGGGCACGCGTGGTGGGCATCGGGTCGACTCCGGGCGGTCGGTGAGCCCCTGGCCCTGCAGGATCAGGGGCTGATTCTCTCCTCGCGGCGGTTCATGGCGGCCTCCTGGCATGCGCTGCGCATGGGCTACCGGCTGCCGGGGTGTTCCTGCATCTGGAGGAAGCGGCCGTGCCAGGTGTGGTACCAGACGTCGCCGCTGGTGGCGTGGACCGAGAGCATGCCGACGATGCGGTCGCCGCGCAGGGTGTGCAGGGTGTAGTAGCCGGGGAACCGTTCCGGTTCGGCGGCGTGCAGGCCGGGGCGGTGGTCCCGCAGCCACCGGTCGGCGATCCGCACCGCCTGGTCGGGGCCGATCGCCGCGGCACCGGCCCGGTCGAGGGCGGGCATCATGCCGTAGGCGGTGTTCCACACCATGGCCGGGCCGAACTCCAGCTGGACGGTGCGGCTGCCGGGGTCGATGAGCACCGCGGTGGCGCCTTTGCCGTCCCGGTCGAGGAGTTCGGCGTAGTAGCCGTTGCTGAACTGCATGACGTCCCCGACGTGCAGGTCCCACCGGTCGGCGAGGCGCTCCGCCGCGCGGTCCGCGTCCGCCAGGGTGCGTACCGGCCCTGTGCTGGAGACCGTGCCCGTCATCGCCCCGGGGCCTGGCCGCCATGGGGAGCTGGGTGCGCTGCCGGCGACCCAGACGATCGAGGCGATCAGCGCCGCGAGCGCGGTGGCGAGCACGGCCAGCGGCAGCCATCGGCCGTGCGGCCTGGTCATTATGGCCTCGGACGATGCTGGGCGAGGCGTTCGCGTGCCTCGGTGTAGGTGTCGGTGTCGATCTCGCCGGAGGCGTAGCGGCGGTCGAGGATCTCCTCCGGTGTCTCTCGCGGTGGCCGACCACGGCCTTGAGTGTCGTCGCGTCCGGGAGCGTCGTCGCGTCCGGCCGGGCGCTGGGTGAGGCGGACCACCGCCCACACGACCAGGCCGATCAGCGCGATCCACAACAGGGGCATGAAGGCCATCCAGACCCAGCCGCCGCCGTTCCAGTACATCACCGTCCTCACCTCCGCGAAGACGCTGCTCTCTTGGTAAAGACGCTGCTCTCTTCAGTCTGCGTGGACCGGTGCGCGGTGCCAGGGGCCCTTCGGCCCCGCCATGGTGTGCCGACGACCCCTTCCTTTACAATATTCCATGGATTAATGGAGGAAGCTATGGAAGCCATGGGAGATGCCCTGCCCAGCGGGGGCAAGGCCGACCTGTTCGACGCTTTCGCCCGCACCGGAAAGGCGCTGGCCAGCGGAAAGCGCTTGGAACTGCTGGATCTGCTGGCCCAGGGCGAGCGCACCGTGGACGCGCTCGCGAAGGCGGCCGGACTGCATCTGACCACCGCCTCGGCCCACCTGCAGACCCTCAAACAGGCCGGGCTGGTCGCCACCCGGCGCGAGGGGGTACGCGTCCACTACCGGCTGGCCGGGCAGGACGTGGCCGCCCTGTACGCCCTCCTGCGGAAGGTCGCCCAGGCCCATCAGACCGATGTCGAGCCCGCCCGCGTCGCCCTCCTCGGCGACGACCGGGCACCGGAGGTCGGACGCGAGGACATGCTCGCCCGCGCGGAGGCGGGCAAGGTGGTGGTCCTCGACGTCCGCCCCGCCGAGGAGTACGCCGCGGGGCACATCCCCGGTGCGGTCTCCATCCCGGTCGACCAGCTTGCCGAGCGGATCGCGGAGTTGCCCGACGACATCGAGGTGGTCGTGTACTGCCGCGGCGAGTACTGCGTCATGGCGTACGACGCCGTGCGGCTGCTGAGCGCGCACGGGCGCAAGGCCGTCCGGCTGAGCGACGGCATGCTGGAGTGGCGGCTGGCCGAGCTGCCGGTGACCACCGGGACCGCCGCATGATCCCCGCACACCCGGCACCGGCGGACGGGCCGGTCTACCTGGACTACAACGCCACCACCCCCGTCGACCCCGGGTGGCCGAGGCCATGCGCCCGTATCTGACGGACTGGTTCGGCAACTCCTCCGGCAGCCACATCCACGGCACGGAACCCCGGCGCGCTGGCCCCACGCCCGCGGCCGGGTCGACCCCGTCTCCCTGGCCGACGCGCTCACCGAACACACCGTGCTCGTCCCGGTCATGGCCGCCGACAACGAGCCCGGCGCCCTCCAGCCCATCGCCGACCTGGCCCGCATCACCCGCGAACACGGCGCGCTCTTCCACTGCGACGCCGCCCAGGCCGCCGGGAAGATCCTCCTGGACGTCAGCGGGCCGGGCGTGGACCTGCTGACCGTGGCCGGGCACAAGATGTACGCGCCAAGGGCATCGCCGCCCTCTACGTACGTCCCGGCGTGGCGCTTGAACCGCTCGTCCACGGCGGCGGCCAGGAGGACGGCCTGCGCGCCGGCACCGAGAACGTCGCCCTCGCCGTCGCCCATCGCGTTGCGAGGCGGAAAGCCCCCGGTCGCGACCGGACACGGACACGAGCACAGACACAAGCACGGACAGGGCCTTCGGCACGGGGCCGTCCCCGACGGTGCCGGGACAGCACAACCTTCAGTACCGCCCCGCCGGGACGGCCGGACACAGGAGTAGGCATGCAGCAGGACCGGGAGCTGGCCCAGGTGCAGCGCGCGCACTGGCAGCAGACCTACGCCGCCCATCCGGGCATGTACGGCGATGCGCCCTCCGCTCCCGCCGCCCACGCGGCCGCGGCCTTCGCCGCGTCCGGTGCCCGGGATGTGCTGGAGCTGGGAGCCGGGCACGGGCGCGACGCCCTGTTCTTCGCCCAAGAGGGCTTCACCGTCCAGGCCACCGACTTCTCCCCCACAGGGCTGGAGCAGCTGCGCAAGGCCGCCGGCCACCGGAACCTGGCAGGCCGGGTGAGCACCACCGTGCACGACGTACGCGAGCCGCTGCCGCTGCCGAACGCCTCGGTGGACGCCGTCTTCGCGCACATGCTGCTGTGCATGGCGCTGTCCACCAAGGAGATCGTGCGGCTCGTCGCCGAAGTCCGCCGCGTCCTGCGGCCCGGCGGCACCTTCGTCTACACCGTCCGCCACACCGGCGACGCCCACTACGGCACGGGAATCGCACACGGCGACGACATCTTCGAGCACGGAGGCTTCGCCGTGCACTTCTTCGACCACTCCCTCGTCGACACGCTGGCGAAGGGCTGGATGCTGAAGGAGGCCGACGCCTTCGAGGAAGGCGACCTGCCACGCCGCCTGTGGCGCATCACCCAGGCCCTGCCCCGGGTGCACGCCGACTCCACGGCCGCACCGGACCTGGTCGTCGACGGCGGCGATCTGCTCTGCGTCCAGCTCCTGCTCCGCCTGCGCCGCGAGACCGCCCATGCCCCCGCGGGGACACTGGTCCATGTGCGCGCGAACGACCCGGCGGCTCCGTTGGATCTGCCGGCGTGGTGCCACCTGACCGGCCATCACTACCTCGGGCCGGTGCCCGATACCCGCCGTGCGACCTACGCGCTGCGGCTCGTCACCGCTCCGATCCGCACCCGGCCGGATGCCCCCTGGCACCGGCCCGAGCGGGCCGGGAGAACGCATCAATCGCCCCAGATCTTGCGGTAGGCCTGGCGGTAGCCCTCCGAGTCCCAGGACAGTGCGCCACCGCTGTTGGCGGCGGTGGCGATGTGGACGGGGGCGACGTACCCGCTGTCCGGGGCGTCGGCGAAGGCGCGGTTGAACTCGTCGATGATCTGCCAGCCCTGTTCGGAGAGGGGTTCGGGCACGGTGGCGGCCTGGAACTTCTTGCCGTTGACGCGCTGGAAGGCCGACGGGTCACCGTCACCGGCACCGATGTTGAACGGGGCGCCGGCGCCGTCCTTGCCCGCCGCGCGCAGGGCGGGGGCGGCGTGCTGGAAGTACAGGTCGTTGATGGCGGCGGAATGGGTCCACTCGCGTCCGAAACGGGACAGCAGGGAGCGGACTTCCCCGAGAGAGCGGCTGCTGGCCTGGGGGATGGGGATGTCGGTGTAGCTCAGCAGCTTGGTGCCGGCGCAGGTGGCGAGTTGCTTCTTGATCAGATCGGACTTGCGCTTCGCGAAGGGAATCGAGGCGTCGGTGAACAGGACGACGCCCGCGCGTCCGTTGGAACGGGCAATGATCCAGTCCGCGCTGATCTTCGCGACGTCCTCGACCCGGGAGGTGATGTTGCTGAAGAGTTGCGGATCCTTACTGGGGCCGGGAGCTGCGGTGGCGTGCCAGCCGATCAGCGTAATCCCGGCCGTATTGGCCTTTTTGACGTCCTCCGCGACGATCTCGGGATCAAAACCGCCGATGACGATGCCATCCGGCTTGAGGCGGAGGGCCTGCTGGAAGGCGGCCCGAATGCCGTCGGGCGTGCCCTGGCCGTTGAGGGTGCGGGCGTGCCATCCGACGATCTTGGCGGCTTCCTGGACACCTTGGGCGACTCCGGCGACGCCGGGATTGGTCAGGGTCTGGGCGATGTAGACGACGGTCTTGCCGTGGACGGCCCTGGGCCCGGTGGTGGGGCCCTTCCAGGGGGCGTTGACCTCCTCGGCCTTCTTGACGGCCTGCTTGGCTCTGGAGAGGGCGGCGGGGCATCCGGGTGTGTCGGAGCTCCTGTGGGATGCGGTGGTGCCGGCGCCGGGTTCGCAGCCGGCGGTGGCCATGACCAGGAGTGCGGCGGCTGTCACGACCGCCTTGCGGGTGGGGTGCACGGGTCTCCTCGCAGGGCGAGTTGAGGATACGGGTTGGGGTGGGGGGAGACAGGTTACGGGTGGCGGTCCTCCGCGGGGCATCCACCGCGATGGGCCCAACGGGCCAAACGCGACAAAGAGTTGAATACCGCTGGGCCGTTGAGGGTCATGTGTTGCGCACGTGTGCACAAGCGGTAGTGTTCGCGGCCGGTTGGGCATGTGGCGCGATCTTTTCGCTCGCATTTGGGGCGAACTTCGCAAGCGTCACGCTCCCCCGTCGTCGGCGGTCGGCAACAACACCTCGGTCACCGCTCAGGAGCACGTCGTAAGGAGGCTGGGTGCCTGTGGGCACGGTGAACCCGCCGCACGAGCCGGAGCCGTCCCGGCGGCCACCGTCGAGGCCGCGGTTCCGTCAGCGGGTGGGCGCTCTCCTGGACCGATGGCCGTTCCGGCGGAAGCTCAACGTGCTGGTGATCGCGCCCGTCGCGGTCGTCGGCGTGCTGCTGGGCGCAGGCGTCAACTCTCAGGTGGAGAAGGCCCTGGACGCCGGCCGGAGCGCGGAGCTGGTGCGCGACAGCGAGCAGGTCACGAGACTGATCAACGACATCCAGGCCGAACACCGGCAGGCGCTGCTGCTGTCCGTGGAGCAGGAGTCGGCCCCGCCCGGCGCCGCCCTGCCCTCAACCGCCGCCTACCGTCAGGCGCAGCGGGACACCGATGAGCAGGTGACCGCCGTGCGTTCCGCGTTCGGGGCGGGCCTGCCGAAGGAGGAGGCGCGGGCCCTCGCCTACATCCGGGGCCTTGCCGTGCTGCGCGACAAGGTCGAGCGGGGATCGGTTCCGGCCGCCGGTATCGATCCCGCGTACGCCGCCGCGGTCGGCTACCTGATCGACGGCATCGGCCTCGACCGCTTCGTCGGCACCTCGTCGTCCTCGGTCACCCGTCTTCTCGACCCGGTACTGCGCGCCGACGCCGCCCACGCGGCCTTCGAGAGCGGGGTGTTCTCCGCCCAGACCCGGGATGCCAACGCGCTCACCGAATACACCCGTGCGGTCGGCGCCCACAAGCTCTACCAGGAGCAGACCGAACGCTTCGGCAGGATCGCCGACCCGGACCAGGTGCTGCGGCTGGGCGGGATCGAGCGAGCCGCCGAGGAGAACGGCATCGAGGCCCAGTTCGCGGAGCTCCAGATCGATCCGGACTCCCTGCAGGGCCAGACCCCGCACCAGCTGCGCAAGGCGATCACCGCCGGAACCCGGCAGGCCGAGGCCCGCCTGGACATCACCCGCTCGCTGATCGGCCGGATCGCCGACCGGGCCGACAGTCTCTCCCGGAACGCCCTGCACAACGCGCTGACGATGCTCGGTCTCGCCCTGCTCGGCTTCGCCTCCTGGCTGACCTTCTCCGTCCTGGTCCGGCGCTCGGTCGTACGTCCCCTGGCGGCCCTGACCGGCGCCGCCCAGCAGGTGGTCGACGTGGCCGGCGAGGAACTCGCCAAGGTCGAGGACGACGAGTCGCCGGAGCGCACCCCGCTGCGGCCGCGGCCGATCCCCGTTCCGGTCCGCGACGAGATCGGCCACCTGGCCGAGGCGTTCAACCAGGTGCAGGTCACCGCCGCGGCACTGCTGGAGCGGCAGGTGCTCAGCCGCCGCAACGTCGCCGAGATGTTCGGCAACGTCGGACGCCGTGTCAGCAACCTCGCCTCACGCCAGCTGATGCTGATCGACGCCGTGGAACGGGAGGAAACCGACCCCGACGTCCTGCAGCGGATGTATCGCATCGACCACATCGCCGTACGCCTCCAGCGCAACGCCGACAGCCTGATGCTGCTCGCCGGAATCCGGGACCTTGAGGTGGAGGCCCGGCCGACCCCCCTGGTCGACGTCATACGGGCGGGGCTCGGACAGATCGAGGGATACCAGCGGGTGTCCCTGCGATCCGAGAGCGAGGTCACCGTCGCGCCCGACATCGTCGACGATCTGACGCTGATGCTCGCCGAACTGCTGGAGAACGCGGTCTCGTTCTCCCCGTCCGACACACCCGTCGACGTCGTCGTCCGGCCCGGCACCGATGTCACCTCGGACGGCGGCGCGCTGATCGAGATCATCGACCACGGCCTCGGCATGAGCGCGGAACGCCTCGACGAGGAGAACTCCCGGCTCATCCGCCGCGAACGGCTCGACCTCGTACCGACCAGGGTCCTCGGCCTGTTCGTGGTCGGAAACCTCGCCCGGCGCTCGGGCATACGGGTCACCCTGAGCCGTGCACCGGGCGGCGGGGTCACCGGCACCGTCTGGCTCCCCTCCGCACTGCTGCTGGCCGTGGGCCCCGCCGCCGCACCGTCCCCGGCAGCGGACGTGGCCGGAGCCGGGACCGAGGCCGGGGCCGACACCGCGGTCGACGGCCAGGCCGGGGCCGAGGCCGCGCCGGAGCACCGGACAACACCCGAGCGGGAGTCCACCGCGCCCGAACCCGATCCCGCACCGGCCTCCGCCACGCCCCTGCCGGTGCGGGCCTGCGCCAGCACGCCCGAGCGGCGCCCGGCCGCCCCCTCGCGGCCGGGCGAGCTTCCCCGGCGCCTTCCGCACCGCACGGACGCGGAACAGACCGCCCCCGCATTCGAGCCGCGGCCGGCCCAGTCCGGCCGGCCACTGCGACGGCGGGTACGGGGCGCGACGCTCGACATGACGACCCCAACGGCCGACCGTGGGGCCCGGGCCGTGCGCCGGCCCGTCGACGCCGACGCGGTCCGTTCGGAACTCGACGATTTCGAGGCCGCCGTTCGCAGGGCAGAGCAGGAGAGCGCTCCCGCCCCGAAGCATCCGGCCACCTCGCGACACCAGCAACCCCGGAAGGAGTCGGGCAGTGACGACGCCGACAGGTAAGAGCGGTTCCGAGCGGAAGGAGCCCATGGATCTGACAGCCGCCGCGGCCGACTTCACCTGGCTGCTCGACCGGTTCGCCACCCAGACCGCCGGCGTCGTCGACGCCATCGCGGTGTCCTCCGACGGCCTGCTGATCGCCGTCTCCCAACTGCGCGAACAGGCCGACTCCGAGCGGCTCGCAGCGATCGTGTCGGGCATCACGAGTCTGGCCGCCGGTGCGTCCGGCAACTACGGCCTCGGCGGCCTCAACAAGGTCATCATCGACCTGGAGGGCGGCCATGTGCTGGTGTCGTCCATCGGCTGCGGCGCCGTCCTCGGCGTGGTGACCTCGAAGGAGGCGAAGCTCGGCAACATCGCCTACGAGATGACCCTCTTCGCCAACCGCGCCGGGAGCGCGCTCACCCCCCAGCTGGTGCTGGAACTCAAGAAGAACGCCGGCGCCGCACCGGCCCGCTGACCCGTCCCACACCGCGGAGGCAGGGATGCAGGCGCCGAGAAGAGGATCATGATGGCCGTCGGTGAACCAGGACCGGACGAGGCAACGGGCAGAGCCCGGGGGACATCGGAGCCGGCCGGCCGTGCCCCCGCGATCCGGCCTTTCCTGCTGACCGCCGGCCGGGTGGCGGGGGGCGGCGCCGGCCCACCGGTCCCGGTCGAGAGCCAGGTCGTGGCGACATCGTCCGGGCTCTCCGCCCTGCACTCGCTCGCCTTCGAACAACACGACATCGTCGCCGCTTGCCGCCGGCCGCAGTCGGTGGCGGAACTGGCCGCGCGGCTGTGGCTCCACCTCAACGTGGTCCGGGTGCTGGCGGAGGACCTGTGCTCCGCCGGACATCTGGCGGTTCACGTCCCGAACGCCAGGACAACCCAGGACATCTCCGTACTGCGAAGGGTTATCGATGGTCTCCGTGCCGTCCCCGACTCACGGGACTCACTCCGTGACAGCGGTTGAACAGCCGCCGGTACCGGTCAAGTTGGTCATCGCCGGCGGCTTCGGCGTCGGCAAGACCACGGCCGTGGGCTCGATCTCCGAGATCCGGCCGCTGACCACGGAGGCCGCCATCACCGAGGTCGCGGCAGGCGTGGACGATCTCTCTCACACCCCCGGCAAGACCACCACCACGGTCGCCATGGACTTCGGCTGCCTCACCATCGACCCGACGCTGAAGCTCTACCTGTTCGGCACGCCGGGCCAGGACCGGTTCGGGTTCATGTGGGACGACGTGGTCGAGGGCGCCCTCGGCGGTCTGGTGATCGTGGACACCCGCCGTCTGGACGACTGTTACGCCGCAGTGGACTACTTCGAGCACACGGACATCCCGTTCGCCGTCGCCGTCAACGCATTCGACGGTGCGGTCCACCACAACCCCGACGAGGTGCGGTGGGCGCTGGACATCTCCGCCCACGTACCGCTGATCGTCTTCGACGCCCGCACAACGGGCTCGGTCCGGGATGCGCTGCTGGTCGTGCTCGAAGTCGCCCTGTCCCGCGCGGAAACCACCGCGGCGGGCTGACTTTGGGGCCTCCTTCCGGGCGGGCCCGGAAATCCACGAGGACCGGCGGATGTCCGGCAGAGGAGACGCGCTCGACAGCGGTGTCGGCTGCCCTGCGCGCGGTCACCGCGGACTTCGCTGCCTGGGCCGATCGGAGTGCGGTGGGTACGTCCGCCTCTGCGCCGGCACCATGCAGGCGAGGGCCATAGTGGCCCCGGGTCGGAGACGCCCCAGGGCCCACCTCGATGTCGTTCCGTCAGTCGCCGGACGCGTACTCACCCCGTACCGTCATGGCGTCACCCCCCCGGGACGCCGCGGGCCGAGGTGCCGGCGGTACCTCCAGACCCGCCGGCAGCGGGCGGGTGTGAATGACGCCCAGCCGCTGGGTCGCCCGGGTGAGCGCGACGTACAGGTCGCTGGGCCCGAGCTCCTCCGGTTCCACCACGATGACGGTGTCGAACTCCAGGCCCTTGGCCTGCCGCGGGTCGATCAGCACCACCGGACGGGTCAGGTCCAGGGCGGGGCCCGCGGCGTCGGGGAGGACCGCGGAGAGCGCCGCGTGACGGGCACCCGGGGCGATCACCGCGAGGCGACCCTCCCGACGCCGCGCCTCGTCGCGGGTCTCCCGTGCGACGGCCTCCGCGACTGCGCGCGGCATGTCGTCAGTGCGCAGCGACCAGGGGAGGGTGCCCGTGGAGCGGATCGAGCGCGGCGGAGTGAAGGAGGGGTCGACGGACCGGGGCACCCGCGCCGCGATGTCCATCATCTCGGCCGGCGTCCGGTAGTTGACTCCGAGCCGGACGTGCTGCCAGCGGTCGCCGACGTACGGTGCGAGGATCGCCTCCCACGAGCCGCAGCCACCCGGCTCCGCCGTCTGCGCCGGGTCGCCGACCAGGGTCATCGAGCGGGTCGGACAGCGGCGCATCAGCAGCCGCCAGGCCATCGCGGACAGCTCCTGGGCCTCGTCGACGATGATGTGACCGAAGGCCCAGGTGCGGTCGGCCGCGGCGCGTTCGGCGGCGCTGCGGTGGTCGGCCTCCTCGTGGCGGTCGGCGAGCCGCTCCGCGTCCACCAGGTCGTGCGCGGCCAGCACCTCCGAATCGTCGTCGTCACGGTCCGCGAACTCATGGGTACGGGAGCCGTAGGAGAGGTCGAGCACACCCTGTGCGTAGGCGATCTGCTCCTGGCGCTGTGCCTCGGCGAGGGCGCGGGCCGCGGAGTCGTCCTCGCCGAGGAGTTCGGCGGCCTCGTCCAGCAGCGGAATGTCCGCGGGGGTCCAGTCGCCGTCCGTACGGCGGATCACGTCAGCGTCGGCGTCCGGTAGGTGGACGGGGTCGGCGAGGAAGTCGGCGACCAGCTGCTGCGGCGTCAGGGACGGCCACAACTCCTCGATGACGTCGTGCACTTCGGGGCTGGTGGCGATGGCCTTGCCGATCTGGGCGATGTCGTCGGGGCCCAGCAGGTTCGCCCCCGAGTTCTCGGCTTCGCTCGAACAGGGGGGACCCCCATCGCCGTAGGGGTCGGCGCCGATCCGGTCGGCCAGCTGCTCGGTGAGCGCGTCGATGATGCGGAACGCGAAGTGGGGGCGGGCGAGGTTGTGTGGCAGCCCGGTCTCACGGGCCTTGCGCCGCGCCGCGTCCACCATGCCGGCGTCCAGCCGCAGCTCGCCGTCCTCGTGGTCGATCACCCGCACCTCGTCGGGCAGGACCTGCCGGTCGCGTACGAAGCGCGCCAGGGCGTCCGCCATCGCCGCGCCGCCCTTGACCTCGGCCGCTCCGGCGGTGTCGGTGCCGGTCGCGGTCACGCCGGGAAAGAGCTCGCCGAGTGTGGCGAGCAGCACCCCGGTCTCGCCGAGGGCGGGCAGCACCTCGGCGATGTAGTCGAGGAACGACGGGTTCGGCCCGACGATCAGCACGGCCCGGCGGGCCAGTTGCTGCCGGTGGGCGTAGAGGAGATAGGCGGCGCGGTGCAGGGCGACGACGGTCTTGCCGGTACCGGGGCCGCCTTCCACTACGAGGACGCCGTGGTGCGGGGCGCGGATGATGCGGTCCTGCTCGGCCTGGATGGTTTGCACGATGTCGTGCATCCGTCCGGTGCGCGCCGCGTCCAGCGATGCCAGCAGCACGGCGTCCGCGTCGGCGCCCTCATGTCCCGTGCGTACGGTGTCGGCGAGGTCCAGGATCTCGTCGTGCAGGGCGATGACCTGCCGGCCCTCGGTCGTGATGTGCCGTCTGCGGCGCAGCCCCATCGGGGTGTGTCCGGTGGCGAGGTAGAAGGGGCGTGCCACGTCGGCCCGCCAGTCGATGACGAGCGGGGTACGCTCCGCGTCGTCGCGCCGGATTCCGATGCGTCCGATGTGGTGATCGCGGCCGTCGCGGAACGCCAGCCGGCCGAAGCACAGGCCGTTCTCCCCCGCGTCGACGGCGGCCAGCAGGCCGGAGTGCTCGGCGACGAGGACATCGCGCTCCAACCGTGTCTGGGCGTGGTTGCCCGCCAGCGACAGGCTCTTCGTCACCGTCATCTCGGCCTCGGCCCGCACCTCGGCGAGGCGCTCATAGAGCAGATCGATGAATTCCTGCTCGTTTTGCACTTCCTCGTTTGACAATTCAGCTCCGCTCGGATATTCTTCGCTAAGAACATTGGGTTTTGTATTGTCTGGCAAGACACAGAAGCCCTCAATATACACAGAGAAATACCCCGGACGTCAATTCGTTCCGGGGTATTTCTCTGTGCTCTGCGCGCATGCGGGGGCCGCCTGTTGGGGCTGCCGTGTTTTACCTGGGGCCACTGAACTTGAATGCGTGATGACTTGAATGCGTGATGCCGAGTCAGTCGTCTCCATGACCAGTCCGACACAGGTGGATGCCGGCATGGAAGCGGACACTGCCCCCAGTCGACCAGACGGCCGGTCAGCATCGCCATCCGTCACCCCGCTCCCGCCGGACCCGGCGCCACACTCCCCCCGACCACTCAACCACCCGATCCGTAACTGCGGGTAAGTGATCAGTTTCACCCCGTGCGGAACTCGGTCCGCACTCCACGCCGGTCTCCCGACTGTCATCATCCCTACCGATGCGGAATTCAGTTGACTCCGCACAGACCGAAATGACGGCGAAAACAGAGGTGTTGGCGTGAGATCAACGTGGTCGCGGCGGTGGGTTGCGCGAAGGCGGGCGGGCACCGGCGCGGGTTCCGTTCCGGGCAGGCCACGGAGGGCCGGTCGCTCGTTGGCGGCGAGGCGGTTCGCGGCTGTCGGCGCGGCCGCGGTGCTCCTCGGCCAGCTCCTCGGCGGGCTCCCCGCCGCAGCACAGACCAGCGCCTTGCCGGGATCGGCGTTCCCCCTCATCCTCGACGTGGACTTGACGCCGAATCCGGTGTGCAGCGGGGACGTGCACGGCCGGGTGCAGGTCTACGACCCCGCCGCGGCGAAGGCGGGCGCCGCCGTGGAGTGGCGCGTACGCGCCGGTCAGAAACAGCTGGCCGGCGGGCGTCTCGCCATGGCCGCCGATGTCGGCACGGCGGAGTTCCGCATCCCCCACGACCGGGTGCCCGCAACCGAGACCGCCTTACAGGTCGACGCCCGCATCGCCGCCCCGTCCGGCGGCCGTGCGCCCGGCCGCTATGGCAAGGTCTGGCGGGACACGGTACGCCGGGGGTGCGACCCGGTGCGGGTGGCGTCCGTCGGGGACTCCGTGGTCTGGGGGCAGGGCCTGGACCACGACCAGAAGTTCCCTTACCTGACAGGTCAGTTGATCGGCCGTGCGACCGGCCGGGGCCATCAGCACATGGACTACTCGATCTCCGGCGCGGTGCTCGACGCGCCCGAGCTACCCGCGGGCAACGATGACGCTGCCTGTCTGCGCACCACGGAGAAACAGGATCCGGACGGCGACGGGGAGATGGAGTTCGGCGAGGTCACCCAGCAAACGCCGGACGTGTTCTGCCAATTGGAAAAGGCGGGCGCACAGGCGCGGGCGGGCGGCTACGGTCTCGATCTGGTCGTGATCAACGGGTGCATCAACGACCTCGATCCCTTCTTCGGCATCGGCGTCGGCATCACCCCCGGCTCGAAGAACCTGCCCGAGGCAGTGAAGCGCGAGTGCTCCGGCATCGGCGCGGCACCGGAGAACCCGGCCAAGGACGTGCCGTACTTCAGCGGCGCGAAGGTCGGATACGGCGGACGCGGGATGCGGGCGGCGATCGAGAAGGCCCATTCCCTGCCGGGGCGGCCGAAGGTGATCGTGGCCGACTTCTACTACGCGCTGAGCCGCAGCAGTTCTCCGATCCCGGTGAAGACCTGTTCGACCCCGGGAGTCGCCGGGGGGCGGCTGGCCTCCTGCAAGGGCGCCCTCGGCGGCGTGGCCGAACGCTACGAGCAGTACACGCAACTGGCCAATGCCGCCTACCACCAGGCGGCGGCCGCCGCCAACGAGGCGTCCACGGACGGCCCGTACGCGGTCGCGGCCGACGGACTGTTCACCGTGGACAATGCCGTTCTCACCCGGGACTCCAAGGTCTGGAACACTCCGGTGACCGACCCGGCGTTCCCGCTGCGCACACGGGCCTGCCCCGAGCTCAGCCCGACTCCGGCGCAGTGTTTGACCGCGGCCGTCGCTCACCCCGACATCGAGGGCGCCCGGCAGTACGCCGACGCCTTTCTCCTCAACCCGAGTGTGCGCGAATGGTTCCGCCTCCCCCGGCAGGGACCCCGGGCGCAGCTGCAGCTCCCGGAGAACGCGCACGTCGGCCGCGAGGTGCGCATGTCCGTCACGGTGGACGGAAAGCCGCCCGCAGCCGGGTACCGCTACCACTGGTACTTCGGCGACGGTACGCAGCGGGAGACCAGCGAGGCGGCCGTCACCCATGCCTACGACCGCAAGGGGCCCTGGCTGCCACGGCTCGTGATGTCCGGTCGGGACGGAGGGAAGGTCCTGGTCGAGGCCACCCGGGCCATCGCCGCGCACTGAAGGATCCGGCCAAGGGGGCGGCTCGCAGGCGCGGGCCGCCCCTCGGCACAACCGCTCCGGCATATGGACGGGGCCGCGCCGGAGGCGGCCAGCACGAGATCCCGGCGGGCCGAAGGTCGTACAGAACGAGAACCCGCGGGCCGAAGGTCGGAAGGGCCCGGCGTCGCGCTCGTAGAGGGACCCAGGAGACCGTGTCCGGACGTTCGCCTCACCCGACGTGGGCTCCTCTCCCCCGAGAAAGCCCGGCCGTCACCGGCGAGTGAACCGACGCGGGTCGCCGCCGTGCGGGCAGCACGGCGGCGGAGGCGCGAGGGGACGCCCGGGCTACCGGCGCGCTCAGTGTCCGTGCGGTGTGTCGTCGTGGCCGGGCTCGTCGTCCGCGGGCTGCTCGGAAGGCTCCGTCGTCGCACCGGACTCCTCCGCGGAGTGCGTGGCCGACGCCTCCTCTGTGCCCGGGTCCGGGGCCGTGCTGCCGGAGTGGGTGTTCTCCGGATGGACGTCGTCGTGGCCGTCATCTTCGTTGTGGCCGTGCGGAGTCTGCTCGTCCTCCACCGTGCGGTGGCTGTGGCTGTGGCTGTGGTTCATGGCGCCCTCCACCGCGGGCACTGTCACACCCGTCACCGCCGCACCGGCGGCGCCGACCAGTACGACCGCCCGCAGTGAGCTGGCGAAGCCGCGGGGGGTGCGCCGCGGTACGTACCACAGCGCCACCAGGCAGATCACCGTCTCGAAGGCCACGGTGGTCACGCCCACCCGGCTGATGGCCTCGGGCACCCCCGCGCTGGGGCCCACCGGTATCCCGGCCGTCCGGCTGACTGCCCACAGCGCGATGCTTCCCGCGTTGGCGAGCAGACCGAGGAGCATGACGGCCCGGCCGGAGGGGCGGAGGGCGGCCGGCGCCCAGCCGGCCTGAAATACGGCGATGGCGTAGAAGAAGACTCCGGCGGGCCACCACTCGGCGTAGTGGTCGGGTGCCGACGCGAGATGGATCGCGGCGGCGCCCAGCGAGGCGAACGCCGCGGCGATGCGGCCCGCCCCCACGTCCGCCATCACCCGCGATGCGTTGTTGTTCCTGATCTCCATGTGTCGTGTTCCGTCCGTTCCTCGGAGAAATTCTGGAAGCGCGCATCCGTGTGTCGCTGCGAGCGGCAGCGGCACACGACGCCTCTTCTAGATCCGCAGGACGGACAGAACGGCCGGAGACGGCTGGGGAGGGGGCCGGGGCGGCATGATGGCGATGCCGCCCGGCACGGCGGTGGGACACAGCCACCCGGGGAGGGCGGCAGAGCTGCCCTCGGCGGGAGAGGGGTGGTGGGCGGACTCACCGCTGGTGATGATCTTGCAGGACGTGCCGTCATGCCCGTCGGCGTGCGGCGTGGCGCTGTGCGACTGGGCGTTATGGTCATGCGTCTGCGACGCGGAGAACGTGGAGAAGGTCTCGGTCACAGCCACGAGCGCGTGGTCGGAATGGTGCGGGAGGTGCGTAGCCGCGCCGGCGAACCCGTGCCCGACGGCGAGCACAGGGAGCGCGACAAGCGCCAGCCAGTACATTGCCGCCCTACCGCGCACCTGTACGGTCTCCCTCCGCGCTTCCGTGCGTTGGCGGGTCAACCTACCTCATGCGGGTATCGGTCCGGCCGGTCACCTCGTCCCGTCGCAGCTCAGTGGCCGGCTCAACGCCTATGGATTCCTTCAACGCCTACGGATTCCACGCCTACGGATTCCACCGCATGTTCCCCGTTCACCCGGCCTCCGTACGCCATACGCGTCAGGCGTAGCGGAAGGCGCAAAAGGCGCCAGTCACCCGGCGCTGTCGGCGGCGTACCCGGGTTTTGAGCTGGTCGGGGGTGGCGCCTCAGGCCGTGGCCGCTGTCGGGCGCCCGCCGCGGATGTAGGCGTTCCAGAGCTGCGCGAGCAGACGGACGAGGAGCCCCTCGATCACGGTGACAGCCACTTTGGTGAGGAGGGAGGTGAGCAGGTGCGGCACGGAGAAGCGCCTTTCTGTGCATGTCTGACCGTACTGCTCCTTTGTCCGGTGCTCGCATTGCTTGCGAGGAGAACACAAGTAACCCGCGGGTGAACTGGCCATGGCGTTCGCACGCTAGTGAGGCCGGTTCTCTCGGGGCCGGGAGGTGCTCGTCTCCGTGGTGCGGTGCTGCAGGGCGGCGGACAGCAGGACCGATCCCGCCGCTGCTGCCAGTCCGATCGTCCAGCCGGCGGGGCCGAGCGGCCGGCTGCCGAAGAAGTGGCTGAGGCCGGGGACGGAGGCAACCAGGCCGAGGACGGTGAGGGATCCCACGGCGGCGACGGCGACCACCGGATCACGGCCCGCGTCGGCGAGGGTCTGCAGGAGCTGGGAGGCGACGAGAGCGACCAGGGAGACCGTGTCGGCCCGAGCCCGGGTGCCGGTTGCCCGGGCGACGGTCCATGCGCTGCCCGCCGCGAGCGCGGTGAGGGCGGCGCGCAGACGGATGTGGCGTGTGAGGGCTCTGCCCAGCGAGACCTCCGGCCCTTCCGCGAGCAGTCTCCCGGCTCTGCCCGCAGGGGGGCGGGCGGCGATGGCCATGGCCGGCAGCATGTCCGTGAGGAGATTGACGAGGAGCAGCTGGCGCGCGTTCAGTGCGCTGCGCCCGGTGAGCAGGCTGGTCGCCAGGACGAAGGTGATCTCCCCGAGGTTGCCGCCGAGAAGGATGCCCAGGGCCTTGCGGACCGAGGCCCACATGGCCCGGCCCTCCACGATGGCGTCGATGATGGTTTCGATGCGGTCGTCGGTGACCACGACGTCGGCGGCCGCGCGGGCCGCGGGCGTCGCCCGGGAGCCGATGGCGATGCCGACGTCGGAGATCCGGATGGCCGGGGCGTCATTGGCACCGTCGCCGGTCACGGCGACGACCCTGCCGGTGGCGCGCAGCGCGGTGACGATGCGCACCTTGTGGGCGGGGGTGACCCGGGCGAAGACGGTGACCTGCGGCAACTTGTCGGCGAGGGCGGCGTCGTCGAGAGCGTCCAGTTCGGGGCCGGTCATCATGCGCAGCCCTTCGTCCGGCTGCAGCTCGCCGGCGATGGCCGCCGCGGTACTGGGGTGGTCTCCGGTGAGCATGACGATGCGTACCCCGGCGGCGGACAGCCGGCGGACGCTTTCGGCGGCGGTGGCCCGCACGGGGTCCGCCAGTCCGAGCAGGCCCAGCAGACACAGCCCCTCGACATCCGAGTCGCCGAGGGGCGCGTGATCCCGTGCGGCGCGGTCCGGAAGGGTGCGTTCGGCGACGACGAGCACCCGCAGGCCACGCCGGGCGTGCTGGTCGATCTCGCGGTCGATCGCGTGCCGCAGGTCCCCGGTGAACGACACGGCGGTGCCGTCCTGCCGGACACGGTCGCAGCGGGCCAGGACGACCTCCGGTGCGCCTTTGACCACCAGCCGTGTCCGTCCGCCGGCACGTCCGAGGACCGCGTGGTAGCCGCGCCCCGGTTCGAACGGCAGCTCCGCCAGCCGCTGCCAGCCGTCGGCCGCTTCCGGCACCACCAGGTCGGGGGTGGCATCGGCCCGCTCGGCCCCGGCGGCGATGGCTCGATCCGTGGGGTGGGCGAGCGCCGCTGCCGGACCGGGCGGACCTGCGAGGGCCGCCGCGGCGACGACTCGGCGCAACCGCGGGGTGAGCGCGTCGATCGGGCGCCGGGCGCGGCCGTCGGACACCTGCTGGAGACTGATCTTTCCCTCGGTGAGTGTGCCGGTCTTGTCGAAGCACAGCACATCGGTGCGGCCGAGCGCCTCGATGGTGGAGGCACGGCGCACCAAGGTGTTACGCGTGGACAGACGGCGGGCGGCACCCAGCTCCGCGACGGTGGCGACGAAGGGCAGTCCTTCGGGCACCGCGGCCACACACAGGCTGATCGCGGAACTCAAGGCCGCGCCCAGGGGCCGCCTGCGGGCGAATTCCGCGAGGAACAGAACGCCGCCGGACGCGATGGACAGGGGAAGGAACCAGCGGCCCAGCGCGTTGAGGCGGCGTTCGACGCCGCTGTGCGGGGTCTCACGCGCCGGTGCTGTCCCCGCGGCGCTGCCTGCCTCGGTGGCGGAGCCGGTGGCGACGACAACGGCGTGCACGCTGCCGGCCGCCACCGTTGTGCCCTGGTAGAGCATGGAGCGACGGTCCGCGACCGCCTGGGCCGCCGTCGGCGCGGGTGACTTCAGGACGGGCTGGGACTCGCCGGTCAGGCTGGACTCGTCGACCTCCAGGCCCGTCGCTCCGATCACGCGGCAGTCGGCCGGGACTTCGTCACCGGCCCGCAGCTCGATCACATCCCCCCTCACCAGGCGGTCGGCGGGGGCCTCCGTGGTGCCCCGCCGGCCCGCCCTGCGCAGCCGCACCAGTGTCGAGGTCGCCTCGACGAGCCGCTCCGCGGCGCGGTCGGCACCCAGCTGCTGGGCTCCGCCGACGAGCGCGTCGACGCCCAGCACGCCGCCGATGAGCACGGCGTCCAGTACGGAGCCGAGCGCCGCCGAGATGCCGCCTCCGATCGCGAGGATGGGGGTGAGCGGGTTGGCCAGCTCCTCCACGACCTTGCCGATCAGGGTGACCGCGCCGGTCGGCCGGTCGTATCCCTCGAACTGGCGGCGCCGTGCGGCCTCGGCCTCGTCGAGTCCACGGGACGTCGTGCCCAGCCGGGCCATGACCTGCCGCGCCGTCATGGCATGCCAGGGAGTGCGTTCGACGGCGGCCGGGGCCGGTCGGCCGCGTAGCCGCCACCCCGCCCAGAAGCCCGCGCCGAGACCGGCGAGGGTCATGCCTTCGGCCAGCAACCCGGCGCGGGCCCAGGCATCACGCCGGGGGACGGCCAGTGCCATCGTCGCGCCGGCCAGAGCGCCGGCCGCCTCCAAGCGGACGCACATCCGGGTCAGTCTGCGGGCCTCCGTGACAGCGGTCAGCAGCAGATGCACCACATCGGGCGGAGCGGCGACATCGGCGTCCCACTGCACGCGGCGGAAGCCGTTGGTCACACCGATGCCCAGATCCGCCTGGACCAGGGCGCGGCGGGCGCGGGTGGCGACCACGGCGACGCCGTGGCCCTCCCTCTGGAGCGAGCGGACCAGCGTGACCGTACGGGTGCCGCCGGTGGCAACGGCCTCGTCCAGCCCGAAACGGCGGTGCAGCCCGGCAGGGCCACCCGCGAGCACCACCCGGCCGCACCCGCGCGCCGCCTCCACCAGATGCTCGGCGAGCGGGTGGAGCTGCGGCTCCAAGGCCGCGACGGCGACGGGCCGGCCCTCTCGGAAGACCAGCAGGACTCGCGCGCCCTGCTGGGCCCAGTCCCCGGCCGTGGCTGCTGTCTCCTCGGGCAGCGCCGCCTTCGCGTCGTCGTCTTCGGCGAGCAGACGCAGTGCCCAGCCCGCTCGCTCCTGGGGCTGCGAGGGGTCGGCGCCGTCGATCAGCTCGTGGACGGCGGCGTGGATCTCATCGAGCTCGGGCACACCGCCGGGATGGTCGCCGGGCGGCGACAGGGGCAGCACATGGCCGACCGTCCAGGTGCCGGGGGCCAGCACACGGGCGTCCAGGACGACCGTGTCGACGCGGTCGAGCCGGCGCAGCGCCTCCGGCCTCAGCACCAGGGCTCCCCGGCCGGAGGCGGCCTGGCCCACCGCGGCGGAGAAGGATTCGCGTCCGTACGAGGGGCCTCTCGGCATGCCCGCGATCAGCACGCCCAGAGCCCGGTCGTGACTGCGTGTGACGGCCGCGGTGAGTCCGTACCCCGCCAGTGCCGCGGGGACGGTCACCTGGGCGTACCGGTCCGCCGGACCTGGTGGCAGCGGAACCGGCCGCTCGTGGGCGGCTGCGGCGTCATGTCGGTACGCCCCCTCGTGTCCGTCCAACCGCAGCGCCCATTCCTGCCAGGCCCCGCGCCGGGCCTTCGCCTCCGCATACCGGACGGCGGCCAGACATCCGGCCACGACGGGGCCGAGCGGCCGGAACGTCAGCGTCGTGGTGATCAGATTCGCGGTCGCCCAGCCGGCTTCGGCAGCCGACGGACCGAGCTTGCGGACAGCGGCGTCGCGCAGCCACGGAGTGACCTCCGCGAGCTGGATGAGAACGGGTACGACCGGTGTCAGACCGGGGATCCGGGCGACCCGGCCTGCCACCGCCACACCGAACGCCGCGATGCTCCCCCCGAGCTGCACTGCCGCACCGATCTGAGCCTCAGGGCCCCCGGGGAAACCGACGGCGCGCCGTGCCCGGTCCCCGCCCAGGGCGGCCTCACCCCGGTCCGCCCGCCGGGCTGCCGCCTCGGCGGCGGCCTCGGCCTCCGCCTCGGCTTCCGCGACACGGCGGACGATGAGTTCAAGGTCGGTTTCGGCGGGCTCGCAGCCGACGAACACGCAGCCGAGCGCCCCGTTCACCTCCGCCCGGCCCACCCCGGGCACCTCACGTAACCGGGCCTCCAGGTCGCGTGCGGCCTGCGTCGTCCCGGGCTGCCCCACCCGGCGGACCTGGATCTGCACTCCGCCCGGAACCTGCCATGTCCGGCGCGCCTGCGGCATCAGCAGTTGACCGAGGTCCGAAAGCACCCGGGGCGCGGCGTTCACGGCCCCGGCGGCAACCCGGACGGTTCCGGAAAGCAGTGCCTGGATCACACACCCTCCACCGTCGATCGCCCCTGTGCGCGGCACCACCCCGGGGAGCCGCGCCTGTCCGAAAAGTATGGACATTCCCCGGCAACGGTGCCTCCGGAAGTCGCAGCGGCGACCTGCGCCATCGGCGTCCCGACGCCGGTCTCCGCTCCACCGTCCTGGTGGCCGACGCGGTTCGGGGGTGCGTACGCCATGGCCACGGCGGCGTCGATCTCCGCCGGGATGCCGATCTCCTCCGGGATGCCTCTGTGCGCGACATTCCGCCCGATTGGGATGAGCCATGACGCATACGGTCCTGCCCTCACCGCCGGCCAGTTCGCGACCGCCGTCGGCCCCACCCCAGGGATGGTCACGCTGCGTCACTGTCCTCCCAATATCGCCTGAGCCCTGCGCACGGCAGAATGGAAAAGGAACTGCTTCACCCTGTTCAGGCGAATCGAGTGGTTGGGATGCCCAGTGCAGCTGAGACCGCGCGGAAGACCGCCGCGGCACAGGAGCAAGAAAGCAAGAAGGCCGAGCAGGAGCAACCCGAGCACGTCGGGCAGGTTCTGCACATGCACACCGCCCATGCGGCGATGCCCGTTCCGTACCTCACCCCGGACGACGTGAAGGCCAACGTGCAGGAGGTGGCCTCCCGGCTCCCCAAGGTTCCGACCAAGAACCTGCTCTTCTACGGCGGCCTCGGAGCGCTCACCGTGGCCGGTGCTCTCGAATGGCCAATCGCGCTCGCCATCGGCGGGGCCACTTGGGTCGTGCGCAGCAGGGCACAGGAAGAAACAGGGGAAAGTGAGGAGAAGGCGGCCGACACCGGCAAGACCGCCAAGGCGAAGTAGACAAAGGCAAGAAGCCCGCATAGGAGGCCCGGTGTCCGGGCCATGGACGGCGGCCTGGAGCCGGAGTCCGGCGAATGGGGTGCGAGGCCGCAGCTGCACGCTCAGCCCGCATGTGCAGCACCCTGCCCGGGGTGCGCCTCGTCCTCGGCCCGGCCGACGTCGTCGATCCGGACCGCGGCTCGCTCGCGTGACCCGTCAGAGGCGGGCTGACCTTCTCGGCCGGCTGTTGGCCGAGAAGGTCAGTCGCCGCACTTCAGACGTACGACGACGGGGGCGCCGAAGGGATCGCCGGACTGGTTGACCTGGACGTGTCCAGCACCCAGCCACTCGTCGGTGCCGGGCACCCGGTGGATCTCCTTCAGCCACAGCGACTGGTTCGACCCCTTGCGGGCACCGGTCGACAGGGGCAGGCGGTGGCGCTTGATCTTCACACACCGGCCGTCGTCGGTCAGGTACCAGTTCCCGTCGAGGAACAGGCCCTCGTCGTCCTGACCCACCGGGGTCCGCAGAGTGCACCCGCCGGGCGCGGGCTCCTGCTCAACCCACTTCGAGCCGTCCCAGCGCAGCCGGATGTACTCGTCCGCGGGTTCGTTCTCGACCTCGCCGTGGTTGAAGGTGTTGTTGCCGTACGCGCGCACCTCACCACTGTCGAGCGCAAAGACCTGGCCGAGGCCGGCGCTGGGCTCCGGCGGGATCGGCTCCTCGAAGCGGGCCTGCGGCGTCTCCACCGACTTCCAGGACGTGCCGTCCCAGTGCATCGAGGCGGGCTGGCTGTACCGCTCGCCGTGGCCCAGCTCGGTGCCCGGCCCGGTCGAGCGGCTGCCGACCGCCCAGACGTCGTCCGGTCCCACCACAGCGAGGCCGGAGGCCCCGTAGGGCAGCCGGGTCGTGGTCCAGTGGGTGCCGTCCCAGTGCCGGGCGGTCTGCTCGCCGTCGAGGATCCAGATGTCGTCCGGGCCCGCGGCCTCAAAGTCCCCGACCTTGCCCGGCGGGGGGTTCGGCACCGCGGACCAGCGCGTGCCGTCCCACCTCGCCCAGGGGTTCACACCGGTGCCCTCTTCGTAGACCTGCGGCCGCAGCCACAGTGCTTCCTCGCCGACCTCTTCGAGCAGTGGCGGGTAGTCGGTGGTGCCGAGAGCTTCGGGAAGGGGCTCGCGCTTCCACCGCTTACCGTCGTAGTGCAGCAGGTGGGCGTCGGACTCGCCGTTGTTCTCGGTCCCGACCGCCCAGATGTCGTCCTCGGCCAGGACGGCGACATCGGTGAGCTCTCCCCTGAAATCCGCGATGTGCTCGAACTTCCACGTGAGGGAGCCCGCAGAGGCCTTCGGGGGGGCGCTCTTGCCGCCGGAGTCCGCCGTGTCGGCGGAGCCCGTGGCCCGGGAGCCGGTCGGACCGGAGTCCGTGCCGCACCCCGCAGCCGTGAGCACAGTGGCCAGCACGGCGACGGCCACCATGCCCTGGTGTCCGATTCCCGCAGCTCTACGGCGCATGGTCGCTCCCCCCTTGTCGCCCCTCCTCGGAGCGGTTCTCGGCGAGCGGCAGCGTACCCCCGGTCGAACGGTGAACGGCACCACCACCCGCAACAGCAGCCCCGAGGTACTCGCCCCAGTCCAAGTCATCGGGGCCGGCTCCTCCACGCCGGCCACTGTGGGCAGCTCGCTGCACGATCGCGCGGGCGCGGGCCGGGTGCCGTCGGCCGATGGCGTCGCCCGGGTGGAAGACCTGGAGAAGCGGCCGCCGAAGTCCAAGCCGGTCGACCGCGTCCACCGGTCATGGCTCCGGGCGAAGAAGAACCCCAACGCCTGGGGCGACTTCACCTACTGCGCGACATTCGGCTGATCAAGTACTGCGCGACATTCGGCTGATCAAGAACGCGGACCACTGCCGAGGCGCTGAGGCGATTCAGTCGTCAGCCGTGCGAACACATGGCGGTGTGTACGGGAGCTGCGGAATGTCCGGTTCCACTGCTGACGGCTCAGGGCACCGGCGCTGCGCTTGCAGATTCGCCGGATCGCGTCGTCGGCGTTCAGATTCCACAAGCCGGCGACGCCGTTGTCGGTGGTGGCCGCGAGGGTGTGTCCGTCGGGGCGGAACGCCACCACGGAGACGGGGCCGGTGGTCACGGTCAGCGGCCGGCCGACGGGCCCCAACCGGCCCTCGGTCCCCCGCGCCCCGGGGTGGTGCCGTGATGCGGCAGACCATCGGCGCTGGGCGATCTGCCTGCATCGGACGGCCTCGACGCTAACCCCGGCCCGCTGAAATGACGATGAAACGGCGATGACGTCGCTACCGCCCGATAGAGGCGACTCGCGGCTCTGAACGACGAGAGTGTGAGAGGCCGCAAGGGCGACGGGGCACTCAAGGGAAGAAAGGAGACTGCCCGAGCCAATTGTCCCGCCGCCGGAGGCAAATGCCACCGGTAGGATGCCGACACCGCCCGTCCGCAGATCGTGCCGAGCGTCGACGACCAGTACCCGAGGTGCAGAAATCGGCCGTCGCGAGTGTCGTCCGCTTTGCCGGAATACCCGCGCCTGTCCGCGCCCGTCCATCCTTGCCGCTTCTCCGTCGCCCGTGTCGGCCGGGGCTCGGCATGGGCGGGCCAGCCGGTCGTCGCGGCATCGCTTTCGGCCTGTGGCAGTCATCGACGGGGTGATTCGCCCGCGGCTGCCCCATACGTGAGATATCTGCAGCCTCTGCCGCCCAAAGAATCTTGAGGTGGAAACGCGCTGGTCAGGCCGCAGTTCACCGCAACGCCATCTCTGTATACGAACTTTGGTGGCATGAGACCTCGCGATCTTGGATAGCGATGCGCTCAGACCGCGCGGCTCCCAAGGGTCCGGAGCTTGTGCCGTCCTGGGCTGCCGCGCCGGGCAAGATTCCCCCAACTGAAGGGTTCCCCATCATCGTGCAACCGGCCCAAGAGTTCGGCGACAACCCTGTCGAAGTACGAGAAACCGGGCACTACACGGAGGAGTATGTCCCCAGTTTTGTCGATAAGTGGGACTCGCTCATAGATTGGGAGAAGAGGGCGGAAAGCGAAGGAAATTTCTTCATCGACCTGCTGCGCAAGTGGGGCGTGCGGAGTGTGCTCGACGTCGCGACGGGCACAGGCTTCCACTCCGTACGGCTGCTGGCTGCCGGATTTGAGACCGTGAGCGCGGACGGCAGCGCGGAAATGCTGGCGAGGGCCTTCGGGAACGGTACGCAACAGGGCGGGCACATCCTGCGAGTCGTCCAGGCGGACTGGCGGTGGCTCAACAGAGACGTCCACGGGGAGTACGACGCCATCGTCTGCCTCGGCAACTCCTTCACGCATCTCTTCTCGGAGCGTGACCGGCGCAAGGCACTGGCCGAGTTCTACGCCATGCTCAAGCACGACGGAATTCTCGTACTCGACCAGCGCAATTACGATGCGATCCTGGACGACGGGTACACGAGCAAGCACAGGTACTACTACTGCGGTGAGGACGTCATCGTAGAGCCGGAGTACGTCGACGAGGGTCTGTGCCGTATGCGGTACGGCTTCCCGGACGGCTCCACGTACCACCTCAACATGTTCCCCCTGCGGAAGGACTACACCCGGCGACTGATGTCCGACGTAGGTTTCCAGCGCATCGAGACCTATGGCGACTTCCAGCACACCTACCGGGGGGAACAGCCGGACTTCTTCGTGCATGTGGCGGAGAAGGAGTACCGGATGGAGGACGAGGGGCAGTACGAAGGCGCGGTCAGCACCGCCCGCAGCTACTACAACTCGCCCGACGCCGACACCTTCTACGCCACGGTGTGGGGCGGCGAGGACATCCACATCGGCCTCTACGAAAGCCCCACGGAGCCCATCGCGGACGCCAGCCGGCGCACCGTCGCACGGATGGCGTCGAAGCTGGAGCTGACCCGGGATTCCATGGTGCTCGATCTCGGTTCCGGGTTCGGCGGCTCGGCACGGTACCTGGCAGAGACGTACGGCTGCCGGGTCCTCGCACTCAACCTCAGCGAGGTGGAGAACCAGCGCCACAAGGAGCTGAATTCGGCCCGCGCGCTGACCGACAGGATCGAGGTCGTGGACGGGTCCTTCGAGGACATCCCGTACCCGGACGACCAGGTCGATGTCATCTGGTCCCAGGACGCCTTCCTGCACAGCGGGAACCGGGTACAGGTCCTTGAGGAGATCGCGCGGGTGCTGCGGCCCGGCGGCCACCTCATCTTCACCGACCCGATGGCGGCGGCGGACGGCGGCTCCACCGACGTGCTGCAGCCGATTCTCGACCGGATCCATCTGGACGACCTGGGCTCACCCGGCTTCTACACACGCGAGCTGAACCGGCTCGGATTCACCGCCGTCGACGGTGGCTTCGAAGAGCACCGTGAGCAGTTGGTGAACCACTACACGCGGGTCCTTGAGGAGACCGAGCGTCAAGAGGCCGCAGGGCTGGCCAGGAAGATCAGCCACGACTACCTCGCCCAGATGAAGAAGGGGCTCGGCCACTGGATCGACGGTGGTCGCGAGAAGCACCTCACCTGGGGCATCTTCCACTTCAGGCTCGACGCCGGCGACTGAGCAACCTTCCACCGGCCACCAGGCCGTCGCCGACGCCGGGAACGATGTCGGCGACGGGCCGGTGAGGTCGCGTGGGGCGCGGCCTGGGGCCCGCGGGGCTACCGGCTGGCCCCAGGCGCCTGTCAATACGCGCGCGCAGCAGGTCGACGTGGCCGCTGTGCCTGGCGTACCGGCTCTGTGCCTGGCGTACCGGCTCCTACGGGGGGTTTCCGGCTGACGTGCAACGTTGCGGGCCGGCGTGTTGTGTGGAGCGCTTGCACGTCCGCCGGTTCGCCTGCCGGGAGACGTCGTGCTCACGGCGGACGTTCGCCGACGAAGCCTCGGCTTCTTCGCCCTGTTCTCCTCCGCCGACCAGCTCTTCCAACTCCCGGGCCGGCTGGCGTACGCCGCCGCCAACTCCTTCCTCGACACCGTCGTCGCACACCGCCGGGCCCTCGCGCCCGAGGACACCAGCGTCTCCCTGGCCTGGGGCACGGCGGGCTGCGGGCCGGAGCGTCGGGCCCTGGGGCCCCGGCGACCTCGGCGCACACGTCGTGGAGATCGCCCGCCTCGCCGGAGCCGCCCCGCTGATCGGCTTCGACCCGTTGCCGCAGGCCCGCGAACGCGCCCTCGTCCTCGGCGCCGACCTCGCCCTCGACCCGGCCGACCCCACCGCTCCCGGGCACGGTCGTCGTACAGGCTCATGATGCAGCGCGCAACACACTACGGTGAGCGCCAAAGAGCGGTCCGTACGGCGGGGCGGGGCCCGGACCTGCGAGGCGAAGCGCCCAGTTGGGGTGATGACCCGCGATTGAACGAAATCCGCCGCCCGGCCGTACGGATAGGGGCGGCGGCTCCGGTCTCGCAGGTCTGGTCTGCCGTGCCACCACCGGGCCCCGCACGGAAGGACCTTCGCGTTGTCACTCTTCACGCGCTTTCATCAGCAGCCGAATGCGGACGTGGCGGCTACGGCGGACGAGGCGGACGAAGAGCCAGTCACGGACGCGGGCCCGCCGCCGGACGGCCTTCCAGAGCGAATCCCGGACGACGCCTCCGCGGGTAACGACGCCGCTGGTGGCGGCACCTGGCGCGACCGTCACCCGGCCACCGCGCGGACCATCGCCTGCGCCACCACAGCCCTCTCCGCCATCCTGGTCCTCCTCGCCCTCCTCCTGCCGAATCAGCTCGCCCTCCTGACCCCGGGTCGGTTCGCGCGGATCCCGGTGGAGGGCATCTTCGGTGCCGCCCTGCTGCTCGTCCTCCCACCGAAGACGAGGCGGGTGGCGGCTGCCCTCGCCGGGGCCGGTCTCGGCCTGCTGACCGTGCTGAACCTCCTCGACATCGGCTTCAACGAGACTCTCGGCCGAGGGTTCAACCCGGTGTTCGACTGGAGCCTGCTCGACGATGGCGAATCGTTCCTCCAGGACTCGATCGGCCGGGCGAAGGCGATCGGTGTCGCGATCGGAGCCCTGGCCCTCGTGCTCGCCCTGCTCGTCGTCATGACGCTGGCGATCGTCCGGCTCAGCAATCTCATGGCCCGGCACAGCGCCACCGCGACCCGTACCACCCTGGTGCTCGGGACCGTCTGGGTCGCCTGCACAGCGCTCGGCGTGCAGGTGGCCGGCGTGCCGGTCGCCGCAGAGAGCGCGGCCGGGCTCGTACAGAACCGTGCGCAGCAGGTGCGGGCGAGCCTGGAGGACGAGCAGGCGTTCGCGAAAGAGGCCGCCGCCGACGCGTTCCGCGACACCCCGGGCGACCAGTTGCTGACCGGACTGCGCGGCAAGGACGTCATCTTCACGTTCATAGAGAGTTACGGACGCAGCGCCATCGAGGACCCGTTGGTGGCGCCGGGAGTCGACGCCGCCCTCGCCGACGGGACCAAACGGCTGCGTGCTGCCGGGTACTCCGCACGGAGCGGCTGGCTCACCTCGGCGACCTATGGCGGGAGCAGCTGGCTGGGCCACTCCACGTTCATGTCGGGCCTGTGGATCGACAACCAACAGCGCTACCGCACCCTCACCGCCGGCGACCGCCTGACCCTCACCGGCGCCTTCAAACGCACCGGTGCCTGGCGAACAGTCGGCATCATGCCGGGCCTCACCAAGGGGTGGCCGGAGGCATCCTTCTACGGCCTCGACCGCGTCTACGACTCCCGGGACCTCGGCTACAAAGGCCCGAAGTTCAGCTGGTCGACGATGCCCGACCAGTACGCCCTGTCGGCCTTCGAGCGCCTGGAACGCGGCAGGACCCATGCCAAGGGGCAGGCCGGGAAGCGAGCCAGGCAACACGCGAAGCCGCTGATGTCGTTCATCGCCCTCACCTCCAGCCACAACCCCTGGGCGCCCCTCCCCAAGACGATCGGCTGGGACGAGATCGGTGACGGCTCCGTCTACAACGCCATTGAGAAGGCGGGCAAGAAACCCGTGGACGTCTGGAAACACACCGCCCAAGTACGCACCGAGTACGGCAAGTCCATCCAGTACTCGCTGCACAGCCTCATCTCGTACCTGCAGAAGTACGGCACCAAGAACACCGTCCTCGTCTTCCTCGGCGACCACCAGCCCGTCGCGAAGGTCTCCGGCGACCACGCAAGCCGTGACGTCCCGGTCACCGTCGTCGCCCACGACCCGGCAGTGCTGAAGCGCATCTCCGGCTGGCGCTGGACGCCCGGCCTGAGGCCCGGCCCGAAGGCACCGGTCTGGCGCATGGACACCTTCCGCGACCGCTTCCTGACCGCTTACGGCCCGCAGCCCGGTTCCGCTCCGTCCCGGCCCACCCCATAACCGGAAGGCCGCGAGATTTTCCCACCCGGTTCGCTGCCCCTCACCGCGCCGGATTCCTCTTCGCCTTCCGCAAACCGCCCAACCACTTCCGCACGCACAGCCGAGCATGGGCGAAGCACGGGACACGCTCCCGAGAACTCTCCAGGTCTGCCTGTGGTCACGGCGTGCGTCCCGCTGCCGTTCCCCGGGGGCTGGGCGGCCAAGTGGGCGATACCGCCGCACGGCTCCCCCAGTGGTCTGCCGCACCCGCATGGTGCGGTCCGGACCGGATCAATTCCCCGCGGCGCGCACGGCGTCCAGGAGGTCCTCGCAGTCCTCGGGGGTGGGCGAGGGTGTTGGCCGGCAGCCGGTGGCCTGGGCGTGCCGGGGTGCGGTGGCGTACTGGGACGGAAGGTCCCGGAGCGTTGCGAGAGACGTGGAGCCGTCCGCTGTGACGGAGGTGTCGGCTGCGCCGCCGCATCCCGGCACGCCCTGGCTGCCGGCGTGACGCGGCGCGCATCGGCATTTACTCCGCAGGATCGATCGCGATCTGGCTGTCCACGATCGTGCTGGCGACGAGAGCGGCAGCGGCGACTGCTTCGGCACCGTCCAGCAGCTCCACCGGCCGACGGCTTTCCACGTCGACCAGGATGGTTCCGTAGTGGCGGCCCTTGTGGGTGGCGTACTCATCGAGGCCGACCGGGCGCGGGGCCGGCAGTTGCGGGTCAGGTGACGCTTCGACCATCCGCAGCACGGTGCTGCGGCTGACCGAAACTCCGAAGACGCGGGCCATCCGGGCGCCGCCCCGGCCAGCGAGCGCGAGGGCGACCGCGGCCAGCGTCGAGCGCCCCTCGCCGTGCTCCTCGCCTCATTCTCGCCCTCGGCCGGCCAGCTCCGGGCGCTCCCGCCCTGGACCGCACCGACCTCGAACCGGGCCAGGACCTGGCGGACGCCCGCACCCTGTCCGCCAAATAAGCTCGCCCTTTGATCTCTGCTTTGAAGGTCGATGATCACTCAGGGAGCCTCGCCGGCAGACTGTGCGTGTGGATGCGGGGACTGCGGCGGTGCTTGGCGCTGGGGTGGGAGTCGTGGGGACGGCCCTGGCCGCGACGATCGCTGGGATTGCAGGGCAACGGCAGGTTCGGGCTGAGCACCGTCATTGGCGTCGTCAGCTGCGTCGTGATGCCTATGCTTCCTTCACCCTCAAGGCAGACAGGGTCCATGAGGCTCTGCGAGGTGTCGAGGCCGAACTGGCCAAGCCGGGTCGTGATCTCGATGGTCTGCGTGGCCTCATCGAAGAGACCCGCAGGTCGGTTCGAGGAGACCTGGCCGAGGCCCAGACGGCTGTCGAGCTTGAGGGGCCTGGGGAACTGGCCCGGATGGCGGAGGAGTTGGTGCAGTCGCTGTCGGCCTGTGTAGGTGCGATTCACGCGACAGTCCTCGGCCGGGAGGGCGGTGACACGTTCGACACGAACGAGTCGCATCGCATCCGGAGCTTCCTCGGTCATGCGTCGAGCAAGCGACAGCAGTTCGTGAGCCACGCTCGCAGGGCCATTGACGTGTGAGTCACCGATCACCCCTGGCTGTGACGCCGCCTTCCACGCCGCAGTCCACCGATGGACCGATGGGGACCACCCTGATCCGGTCTCCGGATGTGCGGTCGCCGACGTTGGCGAACGAATCGGGAGCCGCGCTCCGCCCGTGTGGTGAGCCAGTGGGCACAGCGCCGGGCAGTGCCCTACTGGGCAGTCACGTTTTCCGCCTCGGGCCCCTTGGATCCCTGGGTGATGTCGAACGTGACCTGCTGATTCACCTCCAGCGACCTGAAGCCTGTGGCGTTGATGGCGGTGTGGTGGACAAAGACGTCTGGGCCACCGTTGTCCGGCTCGATAAGGCCGTAGCCCTTCTCCGAGTCGAACGACTTCACCCTGCCTGTTGCCATGCGTCCCATCCCTTATTCGGTGCCGTGCTGTTGCCACGTGTCAGCCGAAGCCACAGCGGGACTCCGGCGCCACTCCAACCTGCCTATCCGGCGACAGTCCGACACTCGTCACGCCTCAAAACGCGTCATATCGCCCCCGAATGGCGGGTCCTTTCTCATCTCCGCACTCCATCCCGAAGGAGCGCACCGCCATACCCGAAACCAGCGCCCCCCGGCCCCGTCGGCTGAGGCGAGCGGGCAGCATGAGCAGCAGCCGACGACGGAACAGACGCCGCAGGTCGCCCAGCCGCCGGCCGCGCTCCCCTCACCTCCTCCCAGCGCGCCGCGTACGAGGAGGAGATCCGCAACGCGCAAGCCGACCTCGTCGCGTATCTCAACCGCCCGCTGGTGCCGACCGCGACCACCCTGCGCGGCGTCACGCCCCGCTGGACGGATGCGCTCGACGACATCGACACCTGGCCGGTTCACCTCGACGACACCGCCGAAGGTGTCGGGGTCGGCAGCATCGGCTGGTCGAGGGGTGAAGTCCATGCCCGCACGCTGCGGACGGGCCGTTCGGCGCCGTCGGCCTGTACCCGTTCCCTTCCCACGAACGGGCAGGGCTGCCGTGTACGGTCCGCAGCCAGTGATTACCCGCGGGTAACTTAACGTAGAGTGCTGCAGTCGCGGGCAGTCGGCCCGCCGTCTGTACGACAGACAGCCGCCGCACGGCAGACGAGCTGCCACCACGCGTGGCCCATGCAACGGAAAGGACCCGTCCTCATGGCCGCCCCACGTCGGCGTCGCGTCATACTGCTGCCGCTGGCCCTGGTCGTCTCCGCAGCCACCCTGGGCACCGGAGCCGCAATGGCCGTACCGGAGGACGAGCCATCCGAGACCGCGCCCAGCACCGCCGAGCAGCGCCCCACCTGGGCCATCGCCCACCGGGTGCTGACCACGGGCGGGGTGACCACGGCGCTCGACAACGGGGCCAACGCGCTGGAGATCGACGCCACGGCCTGGCGCGAGGGCTGGTGGGCTGACCACGACGGCACTCTCACCAGCTACGGGGACACCATGTCGGACATGTTCGACCAGGTGGCACAGGAGCATGAGGACGGGCGTCAAGTCTCCTTCGTATGGCTGGACATGAAGAACCCCGACTGGTGCGACAGCAGCGACCCCGAGTGGCGCCACTGCTCCGTGGCCGGACTTCGGGACATGGCGCGCAAGAAGCTGGGGAGCAGGGGCATCCGGGTGCTCTACGGCTTCTACGGCAAGGAGGGCGGCAGCGGCTGGAAGAACGCCCTCGGTGACCTGAACTCCAAGGAAGCGGTCAGCTTCAGCAGCGACTACGCACAGGTCAGGGACGGCTTCGCCGAGCACGGGCCGAACATCCCCGGGAATCAGCGCGTGATGGACAACGGCCTGTTCAGCATGGCGTTGAAGTTCGGCAGCATCCGGGGGGAGCTGGAGGCCGGCCGGAAGGCCCGGGACGCCGGAGAGCTCGCGCAGACCGTCGGCTGGACGGTGGGCAAGGGCGATGGGGAGCGCGCCGCCACCCTGCTCGACTTCTCCGACGGGAGTGCCGCCGTGGACAGCCTGATCTACGGCAACCGGATGTCGTGCTACCCGGACGGCGTCAGCGGCCTGAAGGGCTGCGGCACGGACGACAGCGCGGTGCGGGAGTCGCTCTCGTACATCACGGACTACGTGAAGGCCCACCCGGAAACCCGCCGCATGGCCACCCCGCGGGACATCCCGTTCGGCAGCTGACGCCCCGAGCCTCCCGTCGGTACCGGGAACCACCCTCAGCACAGGCGCCGTTGCCGGTGTCCAGCCGATTGTTGTGCTGGTCAGCGCTTTGTCCGTGGGGAGCGGGAAGCGCTGGGACGGGTGCGGCGGTGGTCTCGGGCGCCTGCGGCTTCGGGGTCGGGGGTTGCTGCTGGGACGTTCGCGGGCTCCTCCGTGCGCGGGGTGCGTCGGTGGTGGTGGGCGGATTGCTCAGGCGCCGCAGTCCCCGGACGAGGACGTCGGTGAGGCTGTCGGCGGTGCCCAGTTCGCCCCATGCGATGGTCTGTTGGAGCAGGACGCATGGCGTGCATGGGGGTGGCGGCTGCGGACCGGTAGGCGGCACGAAGGTGTTGGGCGGCTTGTTGGGCGGCGGCCTGCTGGGGCGTGGCCGCGGGCGCTCGCGGTTCGACCCGTCCTTCCAGGGCGTCGTGTGGGGTGGTGAGGGCCTGCTTGAGCGCCTCGTGAGTTGTCCGTCCCGCAAGCCTTCACACAGACGTACGGGGTTGCCGTCCTGATCGATGACGGGCTTGCCCTGGTGCATCACATAGCCCGGAGCCGCCTCGGACAGCAGGATGTTCCGCAAGCTCGTGGGCTGCCAGGGGCGGCCACGCGACGACTTGTCGTACATGACGGCAAGATGGTCGGCAGGGCACGGCTCCCCCTCACGGTTCAGGCACGCCGCCTCACTGCTGGGCATGATGCGATCGGGGGCGGAGAGGATGCGGCGGGCGACGAGCCTGATCACGGTAGAGGCGTGCGGGTGCAACTCGACATGATCGATCTTGCCGCCCCTCACGAGCCGCACGTACTGGAACCCGTACGACGGTTTTCCCCTCGGCCTACCGGCGGCCCGCACTTCGGCCGTGGCATCGGGTCCGTGGCTCCCGATACCCCCCAGTCGTCCGCCCAGCCGATGATGTGCGCGCCGACGGTCGCGGCAGCCGGGAGAACTTCCTGTCTTTGACGCTCCGGGATGAGGTGGCCGCCTTCCTACGGGGACAGCGGACGGACGGCCAAGCGGGCACTTAATCCCCAGGACGACCTTCATCAGCCCAGGAAGCTCAATCGCACCTGACGGTCGGGGTTACGATATTGGTGTCCACCGAACTCCGTTAAGGCAACCTCAAGAGAGCCCGCGGTCTGCTCGAATCCATAGATCCAGCGCACTCCGCCTCATGTACGTCAAGAACACGGAGACGGCGCAGGGATGTTGCCGACCGGCATCTGATGGGCGGGGTCCGTCAACGCCTGGCGCTCCTGGGGTACGACCCCGTGTCACCACTGCCGACGGTCCGGCCGGACGCCCGCGGGATGCGCCGTTCGATCGGATCCACTCCGGCTTCGCTGTACTCGCCGTGCCCGGCGGTCGGCCGCTGACTTCTCACCGGCGCCCACGGACTCCCCCACCGGGGTCCATTCCCTCTCCTGCCCCAACCCGTCGCGCGACAGGGTGTCCAGCAACCGCTCACGGGCGTACGCACGGGTCAGTTCGGGAAATGCGTAGTGGGACGCGTCGTTCTCCCACCGGACTATGTTGATCAGGTGGCTGTCGACGAAGCGCTGGAGCAGACGTTCCACGGTGCGGCTGTCGCTGCCGAGGAGTTCGACGACGGACTCGGCGGTGAACTGCCTCGGCGGGAGGATGCTCAGCAGCCGGAAGACGCTCCGCTCCACGCGGCCGAGCCCCTCGTAGCTGAAGTCGTACCGGGACCGGACGTCGAGTTCCCCCAGACGGAGTTCGTCCAGCAGCTTCTCGGAACAGGTCAGTTGCAGTGCCAAGCCCGACAGGGTGAGCCCCGGGCTGCCGCTGAGCCGGCCCCCGATGCACCGCACCGCCAGGGGAAGACCACCGACGGTCTCCACCAGTTGGCTGGCAGCGTGCCTCTCCCGCGTGACCCGGGCGGCCCCGATGATGCGGGAGAGCAGCTCGCTGCCCTCCCCCGTGTCCATAGCACCGAGGTTGATGTTCCAGGCACCGCCCAGGCCGTGCAGCCGCCTGCGGCTGGTGATGACGGCGGCGCACTGCGGGTCGCCGGGGAGCAGCGGGCGTACATCGGACAGCGACGACACATCGTCCAGCAGGATCAGCAGCCGCCGGCCGACCGTGGTGGACCGGAACAGCTTGGACCGTTCCTCGAGGTCAGCGGGAATCTCGGATTCCGCGGTCCCCAGTGCCCTCAGGAATCCATGGAGTACGTCCGCGGGGGTCGGACCCGCGCCGATGGAGCCGCGCAGATCCGCGTAGAGCTGGCCGTCCTCGAAGAACGACCGGACGGTGTGGGATATATGTACCGCGAGCGCGGTCTTCCCCACCCCCGGCATGCCGCTGATGACCGCGACGGCGGTGGCCGTGCGGGGATGGGCGCACTCCTCGTCCCGGGCCAGAGCAGCGGGGGCCTGGGTGACGATGGACTTCCGTCCAGTGAAGTCGGCAAGGTCCGCGGGGAGTTGCGCGGGAACAGGGATGCTCGGCGCAGCGGGACGGGACACCGCGGTCACGGCCGTCTTCTCAGTCTCGGGAGACGTAGCGGCGGTCTGGTGGTGCTCAATCAGGACGGGCCGCTGGTGCTGCTCGTACGGCAACCCCACCGCGGCCTCCGACAACAGCGCCTGATGGAGCGCTCGTAGCTCCTGGCCCGGTTCGAGGCCGAGGTTGTCGATCATGCTGCGTCGCAGCATCTGATAGACCTCCAGTGCCTCGTGGCGCCGTCCGGAGCGATGCAGCGCGATCATCAGCGAGGCGTGCACGTTCTCGTGCAGCGGGCGGCTCAGCACAAGCGACTTCAGCTCACTGATCAGCTCCTGATGGCGCCCCAGCTGGAGATCGGCCTCGATCCGCAGGTCGAGGGTGCGCTCCCGGAACTCCTCCAGTCGCGTCACGTAGGAGGACAGCAGACCGCCCGGCACGACATCGACCAGCGCGGAGCCCCGCCAGAGCGCCAGGGACCGCTGGAGCACCTCGGCCGCTCCCGCCGGGTCCCCGTTCTTCAGCAACGACTTGCCCTGGTCGGCCTCCACTTCGAATCGGTGGAGGTCGGTGCAGGTATCGGGGATGGCCAGGGTGTAGCCCCCGGGCCGGGTGAAGAGGATCTCCTCCGAATTACGCGCCGTCAGGACTTTTCGAAGCTTGTAAATGTACGTCTGAAGCGTGGTCATCGCACTTGCGGGAGGGTCATTCTCCCACAGTTCGTCGATAAGTTCCGAGGTTTGCACCAGGGTGTTCCTTCGCATCAGCAGAAGGGCAATTACCTGGCGCGGCTTGGGAGCGGTGGGTACAACATTGCATGCGCCATCGAGAATTTCTAATGGTCCGAGCAGCCGGAAGTCCATCTCACGTCCCCCGTCAGCGACCCTGCGTCTTTGCAAGATATTGCCTCTTCCTGTGGGGTAGATTAACCCTTCCAATACGACAGGACAAGGTCATTGCCCCTATCCTTCGCGCACACTTCTCACCGCAGCGTGCGAGCCCCGCCACTCGGCGCCTGCGCACGGGGGCGCGTGCCGGGCACTGCCGTTGCCCTGGACAGCCATACGGAAAACGGATTGAGAGCGTCCACGGAGCGTCCGCCTAGGTGGCGGTGTGGAGTAGGCCGGATTCCACTTCGAATTCATGCCGACCGGTCACCGAAATTCGACGGTTGCATTCAGCACGCCCGGCCGGCCGGGCCTTCCCGGCCCTCGGGGTGCGGCGGTGCCAGTGCCTCGTCCGGCGGATGACGTCGCGGATGGTCCGTCCGTCCCGGTCGCCGCCGCGGCACCGGCCCGCGACGTCGGCAGAACGCGAACGGCATCGGGTGCAGCGCGTCGTCGCGCCGCCGCCCCGCTCCCGCTTGAGCTCTCCACGATCCTGGCTCGACCGTGGGGAGGAGGTGCTTTGCGGGCGGTCGCCCCCGGTCGGACCAGCTGTGCGGCCCCGTCGCTTTCCGCTCCGCTGTCGCATGACGGCGACTGCGCCCGACGGGACACCATCGCATGGGGTCGTCATGTACGTACGATCGGAGCTCGTCCTCGAAGAACGGTCGAACCCGTCTCCAGATTCCCTCCGGACGCGTGCATTCCGCCGGACGGGCCCCAGGGCGGCCCCCCGCCGCGTGTGCGCCGCGGTGCGCCGGAACCGCGCGGGATGGACCGGTGACCGCACCGCCCCGTACGGAGATTCAGGGCGATTCGAGGCCCTTGCTGGCAGCCCGCACTCTACTGAGCCGTACGCGCCGTCGACGGCCCCACCAGCGCGAAGCATCCGAGGACAACGGTATGGCCGCTCTTCTCGACGCCGTGGACGCGGAAGACCGCTGAGATCCCAGCACCCCTGCCCTTCCTGCGCAAAGGAACCCCCTGGTGAATCGAATCGTCCCGCCGCCCCCGCCCCCGCCCGCTCTCCGTTCGCTCCAGGACCGGCTCGCGAGGTCGACCCTCGCCGAGGAGAGCAGGGTCCATCAGCCGGCCTCGTTCGCCTCGTGGTTCGCCGCCGCCCGCGAACGGTCCGGTCTCCGCGTCGACCGTATGGAACTCGACGGCTTGCGGAACTGGTACCGGGACCCGCGCACGGGAGCGCTGCGGCACCGCAGCGGCGGCTTCTTCACCATCGACGGACTGGACGTCCGTTTTCCATCCGGTCCGGTGTCCCAATGGCAGCAGCCGATCATTCATCAGCCGGAGATCGGCGTTCTCGGCCTGCTGGCCAAGGAATTCGACGGGGTACTGCATTTCCTCATGCAGGCCAAGGTCGAACCGGGGAACAGGAACCATCTGCAGCTCTCCCCCACCGTGCAGGCCACCCGCAGCAACTACCTGCGGCTGCACAAGGGGCGCGCGGTCCCTTATTTGAGGTACTTCCAGGAAAGGACCCGGCACCATGTCATCGCCGACGTCCTCCAGTCGGAACAGGGCGCCTGGTTCTTCCGCAAGCGCAACCGGAACATCGTCCTCGAAGTCACCGAGGACGTTGGTGTCGAGGAGGACTTCCGCTGGCTGACGCTCGGCGAGATATACCGGCTGCTGGCGGTCGAGGACATCGTCAACATGGACACCCGCACGACACTGTCCTGCCTGGCCCCGGCCGGCGGCGGTGTCGACGGTGTACCGGACACCGGCGACGGCTTCCGGAAGGCTCTGGTCCGCTCATGCGCCGGGGAGCCCGGCGGTGTGCACGGCATGGCCGAGCTCCTGAGCTGGATCACCGAACACCGCGCCCACACCGACCTCGCCACCCGCCCGGTGCCGCTGGGCGAACTGCGCGACTGGCACAGTTCGCCGGAGCGGATCTCCCACGACAGCGGCCGCTTCTTCTCCGTGATCGGGGTGGCGGTCTCGGCCGGCACGCGCGAGGTCGGCGGCTGGTCCCAGCCCATGATCGAGCCGCACGGGACCGGTGTGATCGCCATGCTGGTCAAGGAGATCGACGGAGTGCTCCACGTCCTGATGCGGGCCAGTGCGGAGCCCGGTTACGTGGACGGGGTAGAGCTCTCCCCCACCGTCCAGTGCGTTCCCGAGAGCTACGAGGTGCTGCCCGGCGCGGCCCGGCCCCGCTTCCTGGGCGACGTGCTGTCGGCCCCGCCGGAACGGATCAGGTTCACCTGCTTGCTGTCCGAGGAGGGGGGCCGTTTCCACCACGCCCTGAACCGGTATCTCGTCGTCGAAGCCGACGGAGAGGCCGGCCTCCTGGAGGACCGGGACCACCGCTGGCTGACGCTGAACCAGCTCAACGCGCTCCTCCGGCACAGCCACTACCTCAACGTCCAGGCCCGCAGCCTGGTCGCTTGCCTGCACAGCATGCTGGCCCCGCGGCCCCGGTGAGACGCTGACGGAGACCGTGCGCCCATGAGACGGTCAGACACAGACGAGTGGTGGCGCCCCACCGGGGGCGCCACCACTCGTCGTACCGCCGCGGATCAGGACCGCAAGGCGCTGTCGATGGCCAGGCACTCGGCATAGTCGGGCAGCAGTCCGTCCGACGCCGCCTTCTCCAGGGTGGGTGCCGCGAGGTCACGCTCGGACAGGACCGGCTCGACGTCACCGGGAATGGGCAGGGCCAGTTCCGGATCGAGAATCGACAGCGCCAGCTCGTTCTCCGGAACGTACTCCCCGGAGAGTAGATAGGAAACGACGGTGTCGTCCTCAAGCGCGACAAAGCCATGCGCCACGCCGACCGGAAAATACACAGCGCGAAATGTCTCGGTGTCCAGCAGCACGGCATCCCAGCAGCCGAAGGTCGGCGACCCGACCCGGATGTCCACTGCGATGTCGAGGGTCTTCCCGCGCGCACAGTACACATACTTGCCACAGCCCGGCGGTGTCAGGGTGTAATGCAGTCCACGCACCACACCCCGTCGTGACCTGCTGTGATTGGTCTGGGCAACGCGAAACAGCGAATGCCCGGTGGCGCCCGAGAATGTCGACTCCTGGTAGGGCGACAGGAAGATGCCACGCTCGTCGTCAAACACTTGTGGGGTGAATTCAATTGCGCCCTCGACGGAGAGTTCCCGCGACTGCATGGTGGAAACCATAACGGACTCCGATTCAAAAGCCGTATCTATTCGGTCTGCGTTCCGTGTGCGCCTGGGTCCCGTGTCCGGCGTGTCAGGATTCGATGTTCTCCACTGGGCCCGCATGCTGCTGACGATGATGGCCCCGACGTCTCGCACGCGCCTCGACGACGGCTGGACGGCATGAGCCCCAGGTGTTCTGTCCACGGAGGTTGGTGACGGATCGCAGGGTGAGGTGGTCTTCTCGCGCCCCACGACAGCCCCGCCGCACCGCGCTCAAGGACCAACCGCCCCCGAGCCGCGTCCCGACCTCACCGGGCAGCACACCTAAGCGCCTGGCGTGGCGACATAGTCGCGCAGATGCCGGGCGGTGAGGGTGTCGCCGTGGGCGACGAGGTCGGCCGGGGTGCCGGTGAATACGATCCGGCCGCCGTCGTGGCCGGCGCCCGGTCCGAGGTCAATGATCCAGTCGGCATGGGCCATCACGGCCTGGTGGTGCTCGATGACGATGACCGTGTTGCCGGCGCTCACGAGCCGGTCGAGCAAGTTCAGCAGCTGGTCCACGTCGGCGAGGTGCAGTCCGCTCGTCGGTTCGTCCAGGACGTAGACGGCAGCCTTCTCCGCCATGTGGATGGCCAGCTTCAGGCGCTGGCGCTCGCCGCCGGACAGTGTGGTGAGGGGCTGGCCCAGGCCCACGTATCCGAGGCCGACGTCGGCGAGCCGGTCGAGGATGACCCGAGCCTGGCCGGCGGTGAAGAAGTCGCGGGCCTCGTTCACCGTCAGGGCGAGCACCTCGCTGATGTCCTTGCCCCGTAGCGTGTAGGTGAGCACCTCAGGAATGAACCGCTTGCCCTCGCACTCCTCGCAGAGCGTGGCGACCCCTGCCATCATGGCGAGGTCCGTGTAGACCAGTCCGATGCCCCGGCAGTTCCGGCAGGCACCTTCGGAGTTCGGGCTGAACAGGGCCGGCTTGACGCCGTTGGCCTTGGCGAAGGCGGCGCGTATCGGGTCGAGCAGACCGGTGTATGTGGCCGTGTTGCTGCGCCGGGACCCGCGGATCGCGGACTGGTCGACCACGATCACACCGTCCCGGCCGGACAGCGAGCCGTGGATCAGTGAGCTCTTGCCCGATCCGGCGACGCCGGTGACGACGGTCAGCACGCCGAGGGGCACCTCGACGCTGACGTCCTTGAGGTTGTGCAGCGTAGCGCCGGTGATGGGCAGCTGTCCGGCGGGCTGCCGCACCCGTTCCCTCGTCCGTACACGGTGGTCCAGGTACCGCCCCGTCAGCGTGCCGGAGCGGCGGAGCCCGGCGACGTCGCCGGTGAAGCGGACCTCGCCGCCGGACGGTCCCGCGCCCGGGCCCAGGTCGACCACATGGTCGGCGATCTGGATCGTCTCCGGTTTGTGTTCCACTACGAGAACGGTGTTCCCCTTGTCGCGCAGCCGGAGCAGGACGGAGTTCATGCGCTGGATGTCGTGCGGGTGCAGTCCGACGGTGGGCTCGTCAAAGACGTAGGTGACGTCAGTGAGGCTCGACCCGAGGTGCCGCACCATCCTGACCCGCTGGGCCTCGCCGCCGGACAGGGTGCCCGACTCCCGGTCCAGGCTCAGGTAGCCGAGGCCGATCTCCACCAGGGAGTCGAGTAGTTCAGACAGGCTCGTCAGCAGCGGTGCCACCGAGGGTGCGTCAATGCCCCGGACGAACTGGGCGAGTTCACTGATCTGCAGGGCGCAGCACTCGGCGATGTTGAGTCCGTTGATCCGGCAGGACAGTGCGGCGGAGCTGAGCCTGCCGCCGCCGCATGCCGCGCAGCGGGCGAAGGTCACCGCCCGGTCGACAAAGGCCCGGATGTGGGGCTGCATGGCTTCCCGGTCCTTGCCCAGGTAGAGGCGGCGCACCTTGACCATGAGACCCTCGTAGGTGGTGCCGGTGCCGCCGTGCAGGAGCTTGATCTTGGTGGCGGTCCTGTGCAGCAGGTCGTCCCACTCGGCGGGGCTGTAGTCTTTCACCTTGACGTCCGGGTCGAAGAAGCCGGAGTGGGCGATCGACTTCCAATACCAGGAGCCGACGTTGAAGTTGGGCACAGTGATCGCGCCCTCGTTGAGGGAGCGTTCGACGTCCAACAGTTCGTCGGCGTCGAGCGTGGAGACCCGGCCGATACCCTCGCACTCGGGGCACATGCCGTCGGGCGCGTTGAAGCTGAATGCTGCCGAGGTGCCGATGTGCGGGGTTCCCAACCGGCTGAAGGCGATCCGCAGCATGGTGTGCGCGTCTGTGGCGGTGCCGACGGTGGAGCGGGAGTTGACGCCCATCCGTTCCTGGTCGAGGACGATCGCCGCGCTCAGATTGCGCAGGGCGTCGACATCGGGCCGACCGAAGTTCGGCATGAACGACTGGATGAATGCCGTGTAGGTCTCGTTGATCAGGCGCCGGGACTCGGCGGCGATGGTGCCGAAGACCAGCGACGATTTCCCGGAGCCGGAAACGCCGGTGAAAACGGTGAGGCGGCGCTTGGGGATGTCGAGGGAAACATCGGCCAGGTTGTTCTCCCTGGCGCCCCGGACCTCGATTACGTCATGGCTGTCGGCTGCGGGCCGCTGGCTGTTGGCCTGGTCTAAGGAAGTCATCGGATCACAGTATTTTACTGTTCAAGACATGTAAATATAGCGGGAATCCCCGCTCGGCAGGCGGCGGGCCGTTCCGGTTGCCGCCAGATATCGCATCGACAGCCAGGTTTTCATCCAGTCGCGCTCTACCTGTTTTCGAGCGCTTTCGAAGGTGACAGCCGGACGATGGTGGGACCGGACACGCCAATTCCGTTCGCCCCGGCGGCGTCGGGCACCCATCCGTTTCGTCATCCTCCGCGATGAGTGGGATTTCCTAGGAGCGCACGTGGACAAGACAACGTACAAGGCCCATGTCACGGCGGCCTTCGACCGGGCCGCGGGGTCCTACGACCGGCTAGGGGTCACCTTCTTCACTCCCATGGGACGACGCCTCGTCGAACGAGCGGCCCCGAAACGCGGGGAGCGCGTACTGGACGTGGGCTGCGGCCGGGGGGCGTGCCTGTTCCACGCCGCGTCGATCGTCGGCGAGTCGGGCCATGTCCTCGGCATCGACATCGCACCGGCCATGATCGAGGAAGCGCGCAAGGAGGCGGCGTCCACCGGTGTCGGCAATGTCGAACTCCACGTGATGGACGGCGAGTTCCCCGATCTGCCGGCCCGCTCCTTCGACGTCGTCACCGGCAGCTACAGCCTCATCTTCTTCCCGGATGCGCGGGCCGCCCTGCCGCGCTATGCCGAACTGCTCGCCGACGGCGGGCGCATCGCCTTCACCAGCCCGGTGTTCCACGACGACACCTTTCCGTTCCTTCCCCCGGTCTTCACCGAGCTCATCCCGCGGTCGCTGCTGGAGAACCTGCCGCCGCAGTGGCGGCCGGAGGAGCTCCAGCGGCGTTTCAACAGCTGGCTGGCGAAAGAGGCCGACCTGCGCCGGACCGTGGAGTCCGCAGGGTTCCGAGAGGTGGAGATCGCCGATGAACCGGTCGACCTCGTGGCCCCGTCCGGCGCGGCGTGGGTGACGTGGTCCCACACCCAGGGCATGCGCCTGCTGTGGGAGCACCTGCCCGACGACGACCGGGAGCGGCTGCGGATCCGGCTCACCGAGGCGCTGGACGACATGCGCACGGACGGCGGGCCCCTGTCGATCGAGACCCCGGTGCGCTACATCACGGCGAGCGTGGCCCGGTGACCTCCCGTACAACGACGAGGCACACCGCCACGGCGCCGTGCGCGATTCCGTCCGCAGCGGGACGCCGCACGCCCGGCCTCCCCTGTCCGCATCCGAAAGGCCGTCAGTCATGAGGTTGCTGATCACCGGTGGCGCCGGTTTCATCGGTTCCCACTACGTGAGGAGCCTGCTCGCCGGCCGCTATCGCGGCTACGAGGACGCACGGATAACCGTCCTGGACAAACTCACCTACGCGGGCACGCTCACCAATCTGCCGCGCGCCCATCCGAGGCTGACGTTCGTCCAGGGCGACATCTGCGATCGCGGGCTGCTGATGGACCTGCTGCCGGGCCACGACGCCGTGGTCCACTTTGCGGCGGAGTCCCATGTGGACCGCTCCATCGCCGGCTCCGCCCCTTTCGTCACCACCAATGTCACGGGCACCCACACCCTGCTGGACTGCTGCTCCCGCAACGGGGTGAGCCGGTTGGTACACATTTCGACGGACGAGGTGTACGGGTCGGTGGACGAGGGGTCGTTCTCGGAGGAGTCCCCTCTGGAGCCCAACTCGCCCTACGCGGCCTCCAAGGCGGCGAGCGATCTGATCGTCCGGGCCTTCCACCGCACCCATGGACTGTGGACCACGATCACCCGCTGCGCCAACAACTACGGGCCCCACCAGTTCCCCGAGAAGGTCATTCCGCTCTTCGTCACGAACCTGTTGGAGGGCAGGAACGTTCCGCTGTACGGCGACGGGCTGCACGCACGGGAGTGGCTGCACGTCGACGACCACTGCCGAGCGGTCCAGCTCGTGCTGGAATCCGGCCGGGCGGGGGCCACGTACAACATCGCCGGCGGGACGGAGCTGACCAACCGGGACCTGACCCGGCTGGTGCTGGAGGAGTTCGGCGCTGGCTGGGACCGGGTGGACCACGTCGCCGACCGCAAGGGCCACGACCGCCGGTACGCCCTGAACGCCGAGAAGATCAGGGAGGAACTCGGCTTCGAGCCGGGGATCCCGTTCAAGCGCGGATTCGCCGAGACCATACAGTGGTACCGCGACAACCGTGCGTGGTGGCAGCCGCTCGTCCGCCGTACGACCGGGTCGGCACCGGCACAACCGGCGTCACGGCTCGGGTGAGCGGACGCGGGGAGCCCCGCCGCCGTACTGGGGCAGGGGCTCGGCCGGGACGGGCGGGTCAGCGTCGCCGTCGCAGGGAGGCACCCGCTGTGCCGGCGCGCCCCTCCCGGAGCGCGCCGGACGACTTCCCGGCCCGACGGGTCGCCTTGCGCAGCAGCGCTTCGGCGGGCCCGCGTCTGTCTCTTCTGCGCAGCAGTTCGGCGATCAGCACACCACCGCACCAAGTGCCGAGGGCGATGAGCGCCGAGCCGAGCACACCGACGCGGTCACCGAGCCCGAAGGTGTACGGGGCGAACAGCACCAGCCAGACGACCGACTGCCACACGTAGCAGCTCATCGACCGCTGGCCGCACGCGGCGACCGCGGTCACGGTCCCGCTCCGGTGGCCCTCCAGGCGCAGCGCGAGCAGGGCGACCGCCGCGGCCAGTCCGCAGCCGCCCGCGTATCCCGTCAGGATGTGCAGCACGCTGAGCCCCAGGGTCATATCCGAGGGGGCGGTGGCCCACGTCCCGGAGGTGATCATCGCCAGGGGGAGAGCGCCGGCGACGCTGATGGCGGTGCCCGTCACCGCCACCCGCCGCAGCAGGTCCCGGTGACGGCCCGGCTCCTCCAGGATCCGCCGTCGGGCCGCGCGCGCACCGATCAGGAACGGGCCGAGCGAAACGAGGGCGAACAGCGGTGTGGTGAACACCCAGGTGCCGACGCGGTACGCGGCGTCGGACGCCGGGTCGGCGGCCAGGAACAGCGCCGCCGCAGTGTCGCCCGGTTGGCCGGAGACGTTCGCGGACATCATGCCCCCGTACAGCACCGACCCCATGACCACACCGGCGCCCGCCACCGTGAACAGAGTGCGGTCACGGGCGCCGGTCAGCCCGACCGCGATCAGCCCGAGCAGCCCGTAGGCGCCGAGCACGTCCCCGGCGAACAGCAGCAGCGCGTGGACGAAGCCGAACAGCAGCAGCCATCGGGCGCGTCGCCGCAGCACCACACGGGCCCCGGGTCCGTCCCGTCCCCGTTCCCTCTCGCGGGCGAGGATCCGGCCCATGCCGTAGCCGAACAGCAGGGCGAACATGGGGAAGCTGCGGCTGTCGGCCAGGACGGTGAGCAGTCCGGCCGTCAGCGCGTCCGGCGGCGAGCCGGCGGTCGGCGGATACCCCCGGATCACCACGGCGCTCCCGCTCACGAACATGTGGGCGTGCACCAGGGCGACGATCAGCAGCATGAGGCCCCGGGCGAGATCGGGGGCGAGCGCACGGTGCCTCGGTGCCCCGGGTTCGGACGGACACGAAGCACCGTCGCTCATCGGTCCTTCCCCCTCGCCGTGTCAGTCCCGCTCCGCGAGCACCAGGTGGACGCTGCCTCCGACATAGACCCCCCACTGGCAGATCGTGGCCTGGAAGCCGAGGCCGGCCAGCCGCGAGACGACCTGGCCGAGCCTGCCCTCGATGTCGTGGACTTCGAGAAGGACCCGCCGGATGCCGGGCCAGCGGGCGGGATCGATGCCGTCGAGGACGTCGAGTTCACCGCGTTCGACATCGATCTTGAGCAGGCCCACGCGGTCCACGCCGTGCTCCGCCATGACGGCGGTCAGCGTGGTCACCTCGACCGGCACCCGCTGGGTCACGTTGAAGGTCCGCCGCACGACCTCCCTGGTCTGTTCGTTCGCGTCGACATTGTCGAGATGCACTTCGAGGTTGCGGGCGTCGTCCTCGGCGTTGTCGTACAGAGTCGAGGCCGAGGCCACGTAGGGGCGGTAGATCAGCTCGGACTTCCCCGGCGCGGCTCCGAGCGCCTGCCGGGAAGCGGTCGCCCCCGGAAGGTGACGGGCGAGGTTCTCGTCGAGACAGGTGTACGCCTTGGGGGCGGGTTCGAAGGCGATCAGGCGGCTGTCGGGCGCCAGCTGCGCGAAGAGCAGGGACGCCAGCCCGATGTGCGCGCCGACGTCGATGACGGCCTCGTCGGGGCGGAGGCCCTCGGCGGCCCTGCGATAGGGAGCGGCACTGCTGATCTCCTCCCAGAGGGTGTGTGCTTCCGCTTCCTGCACCGCCGACACCACTCGACCGTCGGGCAGTTCGCAGCGGGTGAGAGGAGGGTCGGTGGGCAGTTCGTCGGGGAGATCCCACGGATTCGGCATGCCGACGACGCTGCCGCACCAGTCTCGAGGAGCGCACGAGGAGCACTGGTTCACCGTGACCGGGCCGGGGGCCCGGTCACGCGCCGTGCCGGTGCTCCCTGGTCATCCTCTCAAGGACCGGCACGACCTCGTTGGGCGTCGGCATGGTACGGATCTCCTTGCGAAGGTCCCTGGCCCGCTCGGTGTACGAGGGCTCGTCGAGCAGTTGGAGGATCTTCTCCCGCAGCACCTCGGCGGTCAGGTCACGGGCGGAGACGGCCAGGGTGGTGCCCGACTTCTCGTACTCCTCCCCCATGTCCTCGCTCACCCACTCGTAGCCGACGATGACGACCTGGGGCACGCCGTGCAGGTCCGCGGTGGCCTTCGTCTGGTAGCCGGCGTGGTGCACGATCACCGAGCACGACGGGGCCAGTTCGTTGAGCGGGACGAAGTCGGTCGTGCGGATGTTGTCCGGCAGTTCGGGCAGGGCGTCGCGCTGTGCCGGGTCCAGGGCCGCGATGATCTCGACGTCCAGTCCGGCCAGGCTCCGGAAGAGGGCGGCGAGGGTGTCGTTGAGCCGGAACCGCTCGGACTCGTCGCTGGTGATGGACGTGCCGAGGGTGACGCACACCCGCCGGCGCTCCGCCGGTTCGTAGAGCCACCTCGGCACCGTGCAGCGCCCGTTGTACGGGACGTAGCGCATCGGCAGGGTGGGCAGGTCGAGCTCCTGGCGCAGGCTGCCGGGCCGGGTGTCGACGACCCACTGGCCCGTCAGCATCGTCTCGTCGAACCGCCGGTCGCTGCCGAGGCGTTCAAGCGTCCAATTGAGCCACTCGGCCGTCGGGTCCTCGCGCAGCGGCTCGGGCTGCTGGTCGCGGTGGCGTACGAAGTGTCCGCGGGTGACCATCTGGAGGGCCAGCTCGGGGCCGGACACCAGCCGCGCGTGGGCCGCGCCGCTCGCGACGGCAACGATTGCCCCGGCGATCGAGAAACTCTCCCAGACCACCAGGTCAGGCTGCCAGCTGCGGGCCGCCGCCACCAACTGGTCGATCTGCGCGTCGTTGTTGAGTGGCTGGTAGAGCGCGGGGACCACCATGTTCTCGTAGGCGAGGTGGTCCTCCCAGGTCACCTTGGACGGGTCCTGCTTGCTGGTGCCGATGTCATTGAAGAGGGAGATCGCCTCCTTCTGGAAGTCGTCGAGCTGCTCCCACAGGGTCGGCGACTCGATCGGCACGGCGGTCAGGCCGGTCTGGGTGACCGTGTCGACGAGCCGTTCGTTGCAGGCCGCCCGCACCTCGTGGCCCGCGGTACGCAGAGCCCAGGCCAACGGAACCATCTGGTGGAAGTGATTGCCCTCGATCGAGGTGAACAGGACGCGCATCGCTGGATTCCTTTCTGTCGACGCCGGTCAGCCGGTGGCCAGCGGGCAGCTGAGCAGGTGCCTGGTCACCGGCGAGCGGCGGCTGCGCAGGTGCGGGCCCGACCGGTGCGGCCGCCGGCCCGCGGCCACCAGTGCGCGGATGACGGCTTCGGCCTGGGCGCGGGCGAACGGCAGCGTCACCCGGTGGTACAGGGCGGGAACGAGCACACCGGCCGGGCGGCCGGTGACGAACCGGTCGGGGTCGGCGAAGACCTCGGGATCGCGGTTCGCCGCCCCGACGAGCACCACCACCCGCTCGCCTGCCGGGACGCGCTGCCCGGCGAACTCGACGTCGGCGCGGGCGACCATCGGATGGAGCTGCACCGGCGGGTCGTACCGCAGGGCCTCGGTCACCACCAGGGCCGCGTGCTCGGGGGCGTCGGCCACGCGCGACCACTCCTCGGGGTGGTCCACCACCGCCAGCACGGCGCTCGCGACGAGCCGCGCCGCGGTGCGCACCCCTGCGGTGGCCAGCAGCAGCGCCAACTCCCGTGTGTCGGCGGCCGGATGACCGTCCGGCGGCGTAAGGAGCGCCCGCAGCCGGCCGACGGCGGTCACCGCGCGCCGGGTGACGTCCAGTCGCTGCGGGCACAGCAGGCCGTCGAGGACGACTCCGGCGGCGGCGCAGGATGCGGTGAGTTCCCAGTGGTGCGGCGCGGACAGTCCGAACGTCTCGGCGAGTAGGTCCACCGGAACCCGCTCCGCGAGGTCGGTGACGAGGTTGAAGCTTCTGGCCAGGCCGTGCACCACCCGCTCGCACACCGCTGTGGCGGCGGAGGGGCTGAGGGTGGTCTCCACCAGCGCGCGCAGCCGCTCATAGTGTGCGGCGTCGCCGCCCAGTCCCGCGTCGTCCGCCGGTACGTGGGCGTCCTCGCCGGTCACCGGGCCGTGCGGCCACGCCTCGCCCAGCAGCGTCCCGGCGAGGTCGTGGTCCGCTGTCACCCAGGCGCCCATGGAGCTGCGCCACAGCGGGCCGAGCGCGCGGATCCGCTCGTAGCCCGGGTGGGGGTCCTCGGCGTGACCGCGGAGCACATCGGCGTACGGATCACCCTTGACCTGGTGCAGCCACACCTCCCCGTGCGCCCGCTGCAGCCGCCTGCCCAACTCGCCGATCTCCACGCGGTTCCGTGTCTCTTGAATGTCGCTCACCTTTGACGGTCTCCTCTAGACGAGCGGAAACTTCTCGTTGTTCAGCGGATCCCCGGGCGCCAAGTGGGAGATGTGGGCGTCCTCGGTCCCGGGCCGGTAGGTGGTGTCGGCGTCCATGTAGACGATGCCGTGGCCCATCCGGGGGCTGTCGGTCAGGTTCGGCCCGGCCATGTGCACGGTGCGGCAGTGGTGGAAGGCGACGTCACCGGCCTTCAGCGGGACGGTGATCCGGGGCTGCCAGGCGTAGTCCGGCCAGATGTCGGAGATGGCCCGGTGCTCCGCGAAGCTGGTCATATGGGTCTGCCGGTGGGCGGCGTCACGCAGATGGGAACCGGGCACATAGCTGAGGCAGCCGCTCTCGATCGGTACGTCGACCAGCGCGACCCACGCGGTGAGCGTCCGGTCGAGGCCGTCGAGCGGCAGTCCCGTCTCGTCGTCGTGCACCAGCGTGGGCAGCGTGGTCAGGGTCTTCTGGCCCGCTTTCAGGAGGATGTCGGTGCTGTAGAGGCGCAGCGGGGCGCCGGCGAGCCGCTTGGCGATTCCGGTGATCGCCGGGTGCAGCGCGAGGTCGCGCAGCGCCTCGTGCTTGAGCCAGGCCTGGGCGACGAAGTGCACCTGCACCGCGTCCTCGCCCGCGCCCCAGATCTCCGGGCCGTGCTGGGCCATCAGTTCCTCGGAGGCCGCCCTGAACCGCTCCGTCTCGGAGGCGGAGAGGACCTGCGGGATCCGGACGAAGCCGTTCTCCTCGTAGTACCGGCGGGCCTCGTCGGTGAGGACGTCGGCCGTGATCGGGTCGGTTCGAGCCGTCATGCGGATTCGCTCCTTCGTCGCGGTGGTACGGACGTCTGTGGGTCGGGCCGGAGCCGGGTGGGCCCCCGGCGGGGTCGCGTTCATCGGGACAGCACCTGGGCCAGTACGTCGCGCAGGGTCGCGGCGGGGTCGTCCGGCCGGGTGGCGGTGCGCCAGGCGACGACGCCGTCGGGCCGGATCAGGCTGGCGCCGCGCGTGCCGATGCCGAACCGTTCGGCCAGTTCGCCGTCGGGGTCGCGCAGATCGGTGGCCAGGCCGTGGACCTCGATGGGGACGCCGAGTTCGTTGCTCGCGCTCAGGGCCCACTCGGTCCAGCCGGCGCCGTCCTCACCGGTCATCAGCAGCCAGCCGGAGCCGAAGAGGTCCACGGTGGAGATCCGTTCGCCCGCCCGCCGCACCCACACGTGCGGCATCCGGAATCCGGGCCGTCCGGTGGGCCGGGCCGGGGACTCGACCCGGGAGGTGTCGTCGTCGATGACGACGGCGTCGGAGCGGTACCGGAAGCCGAGGATCACCTCGGCGTAGCCGACGGGCTCCGCCATCCGGTTCTGGAGGTGCGGGGCGAGCCGGGAGGCGTAGAGGTGCATGGACTCGTCCATCACGAGCTGGGCCACGAGCCTTCGCTCGGGCTCGTAGCTGTCCAGCAGCCCCGGCCCGGCCTGGCCGGTCAGTACGGCGGACAGCTTCCAGGCCAGGTCGTATCCGTCGCCGATGGCCGTGTTGCCGCCGAGCCCGCCGGTGGGCGGTACGACCTTGGCCGAGTCGCCGACCAGGAACACCCGGCCGGCGCGCCACCGTTCGGCGATGCGGGCCGCCATCTCCCAGCGCTGGATGTCCAGGACGTGTGGCTCCAGGTCGGGTGCGTCCAGGCCGATGCGGATCAGCTCGACGCAGCGGTCGGGGGTGAAGTCGTCGGCGGATTCGCCGCGCTCGGGGTCGTACTCGACCAGGAAGGTGTGCCGCTCCGGCCGGTCGCTGCCGATGAAGATGCCGCTGAAGTGAGGGTTGCGCAGGTAGTACAGTCCGGACGCGTCCGGCGGGAGCACCTTCGACAGATCGGCGTCGAAGATCGTGCCGACCACGTGGGACAGCGAGCCGTGGCCGTGGCGGGCGATACCGAGCCCTTCCCTGACAGGGCTGCGGTCGCCGTCGGCGGCGACGAGATAGCGCGCCCGCACGGTGGTCTCCGCGTCGCTCCTGCGGTCGCGCAGCACCGCGGTGACCCCGTGCGCGTCCTGTTCGTAGGAGACCAGCGCGGTGCCGAACCGGATCAGCGCTCCGTCCTGGAGGGACCGGGCCCGCATCAGGGGCTCCAGCTGATCCTGCCAGGCCAGCGCCCACGGCATCGGGGAACAGGGCGCGGTGGTGGCGACCAGGTGGTCGAAGCCCTCCTCGAAGGTGCCGAGCACCTCGCCCCGTACGGTCTCGGCGACCCGGGTCGTGAAGTGGCCCTTCGCGCCCCGGTGATCGGTGACCTGCTGCACCCCCTCGGCGATCCCGGCGAGCCGCAGTAGTTCCATCGTGCGCGGATTCTGGCCGATCGCCCTGGGGTGGATCGACGTCGTCGGGTGCTTCTCGGCCATGAGCACCCGCACGCCCAGCCGGGCGAGGAACATCGTCGTGGCGAGCCCGCCCAGGCCCGCGCCCACGACCAGGACATCAACTTCTCTGTCGGCTGCGGCCATTGTCGTCCTCCCGCTTCGGTGCGGCGCCCGGTCGGGCCGCTGGTACCCGAGAGGCCGAGACTCGCCGGTCGGCTTCGAAGTCCGCTGGAAGCCCGCCGACGGGGCCTCGTGCGACGCTGCGGGATTCCTCGAGCGCCGTGCGAACGCGCACCGTCAGGGTGGGGTCCATGCGAGTGCTGTTCACGCCGTTCCCTGCGAGCACCCACGTCCACACCCAGGTACCGCTGGCGTGGGCGATGCGGGCCGCGGGACACGAGGTCCGTGTTGCCACCCAGCCGGACGTGGTCGAGGACATCAACAACGCCGGCCTGACCGCGGTCGCGGTCGGCGAGGTCCTCGACGTTCCGGCCACGATGAACCCGGACTACACAGACGAGCCCGAGGAGATCCGTGACGAAGCCTGGCTGGACGTCCTCGACATCAGCGAGACCTGGCCGGAGAAGCTGACCTATCCCTATGTGCACGGGGTGCTCACCGCGTGGACGTCGTTCGTCTACCAGAACACCCTGCCGGACGACACGACCGAGGAGCTGATCGACTTCGCCCGTGCCTGGCGGCCCGATCTGGTCGTGTGGGACACCATGTACTACCCCGGCGCGCTCGCGGCCCGGATCAGCGGCGCGGCCCACGCCCGGCTGATGTTCGGGCTGGACCTGGTGGGGCTGATGCGCCAGCACTACCTGAGCGGGCTGGCCGGACTACCGCCGGCGCTGCGGGAGGATCCGCTGGAGGAGTGGATGAGCCGGATCCTGCGGCGGCACGGCCGGGAGTTCACTGAGGACCTGGTCGTGGGCCAGTGGACCATCGATCCCGTTCCGCCGTCGCTGCGGCTGCCCGTCGACCTGCCGTCCGTGCCGGTGCGTTACGTGCCGTACAACGGCGAGGCGACGATCCCCGGATGGCTGCGGGAGCCACCCCGGCGGCCCCGCGTCTGTCTGACCCTCGGCAGGTCGTTCCGCGAGGTGGTCGGCGCGGACCGGACGTCCGTCGGCGATCTGCTGGCCGCGGTGGCGGAGCTGGACGTGGAGGTGGTCGCCACCTTCACCGCGGACCAGCTCGATCCGGGCCGGCGCGTGCCGGACAATGTGCGGGTCGTCGACTTCGCCCCGCTGGACGCCGTGCTGCCCGCCAGCGCGGCGATCGTCCACCACGGCGGTTCGGGGACGCTGCACACGGCACTGGCGCACGGCGTCCCCCAGGTGATGGCGCCGGCCAAGATGTGGTGCAACGTCCCCAAGGCGCACCGGGTGCGGGACGCGGGCGCCGGGCTGTGCGTCGATCCGGAGGAGCTGACGCCGGACGGGCTGCGCGCCGCGCTGGTCCGGGTGCTGGAGGAGCCGTCGTTCCGCACGAACGCGGACCGGCTGCGCCAGGAGGTCGTCGGTACACCGGCTCCCGCCGATATCGTCCCGGTGCTGGAGAAGCTCACGGCCGAACACCGGGCGGGCGCTCTGATGTTCTGTCCACGGAGGTTGGTGACGGATTCCACGGTTGGGTGATCTTGAACGTGTGAGGGCCTTCCGGGTTCGGTGCGGATTGCGACGTCTACACACGAACGATCAGAAGGTCCTCATGCCCCACCGTAATAACCCTTGACCGAGACCGGCCGTCTGCGTCTGGCCCGCTGCGTCGTCGAGGACGGCTGGCCGCTGCGGCGGGCCGCCGAACGCTTCCAGGTCTCACCGACTACCGCGAAGCGGTGGGCGGACCGCTGTCGCCAGCACGGCGAGGCCGGGATGTGTGACCGCTCTTCGCGTCCGCATCACAGTCCGCGTCGGCCCCCGACCCGCACCGAGCGGCGGATTGTCAGGGTCCGTCTCCTGCGCCGCTGGGGACCGGCCCGCATCGCCTGCCTGCTGCGGTTGAACCCCGCGACCGTGCACCGCGTCCTCGCCCGTTTCCAGCTCGCCCGCCTGGCCCACCTGGACCGAACCACCGGCCGCGTGATCCGCCGCTACGAACACGCCGCCCCCGGCGACCTGGTCCACGTCGACATCAAAAAACTCGGGAACATCCCCGACGGCGGCGGCCACAAGGTCCTCGGCAGGACCGCCGGCCGCAAGAACCGCGCCAAGGAAGGCGTTTCACACAAGCGCACCCGGTCCTACCGGCCCCAGACCAACGGGAAGGTGGAGCGGTTCAACCGCACCCTGCTCGACGAATGGGCCTACGCAAAGCCCTACGCCAGCGAGCGGGAACGACGCGATGCCTACCCCGCCTGGCTGCATACCTACAATCACCACCGCGGACACACCGCGCTCAAGGGCCAACCACCCGCCAGCCGCGTCCCCAACCTCACAGGGCAGTACATCTAGATCGCCCGATGTTCGGCCTGCCGCGGCCCTGGGGGTACCGACGCCCCCAGGGCCGCGGCGTCTTCATGCGGACTCAGACGGGGTGGTCCCGATCCGGGGGAACGGGGTGGTCGAGAAGATCACCTCAACCGGGACCTCGAAGTACTCCGCGATCCGCAGGGCCAAGTACAGACTGGGGCTGTACTCGCCGCGCTCCAGGTAGCCCACCGTCTGGTAGTGCACCCCGAGGGCGTCGGCGAGCTGCCTGCGGGTGATGGCGCGCTCCACCCGCAGCACGGCGATGCGGTTGTGCACCGTCTCGGCCCCGCCGCCGCCCCGGGAACGCCCCTGCTCACCGGCTGCCTGCCGGCCCGCGGCGGACTTGCCGGTGCCGGTGCCGGGCCGGGCGGCCGACGCCCCGGTCTCCGGCTCCGACGCCGACGTGCCGCGGCGCGTCGCACCGCCCTTGCTGCCGAATGCCCTGTCACCCAACGCGCTTCAATGCCTCCTGCTGTCGTGCCTCGACCTTCGATCCCGTCTCGCCGCGCGCCGTACGCCCCAGGACCTTCGGCGCGATCAGCAGCGCGACGACGGCCCAGGCGAGGAGCACGAACGCGGTCATGGGCCTGCGCCAGGAATCGCCGAGCTCGACCGCGACCGCTGCCTCGGGCAGCAGCGCGGCGCGGGTACCCAGTCCGACCCAGTACACGGGGAAGATCTGCGAGATGCCCTGGAGCCAGCCCGCCAGCGAGGTGATCGGGTAAAAAATACCCGAGATCGCCAGCAGACCCATCGTCGGGAAGATGCCCCACGTATTGGCGCCGCGCGGGTTCTTCACCATCGCCCCGATGATCAGGCCGATCGGCATGGTGGCGAGCAATCCGAGGGCCAGCACCCACAGCAGGTTCAGCCACTTGGCGAGGTCCCCGGTCACCAGGTCCTCGAAGAGGAACACGCTGGGCACCAGGATGATCGTCAGCGTGAGCAGGGTGCTCAGCGCGATTCCCAGGATCCGGCCGGCGACGTAGCCGACGAGGCCCTGCGGCACGGTCCTGGCCCGCAGCAGCGTTCCGTCCTCCCGCTCGGCCGCCAGCGCGAACGCCGCGCCGCCCAGGGCCTGGAAGGCCAGCAGTCCGCCGATCATGCTCGGCATGGACAGCGTCGCCAGTGAGAGGTCGGTGCCCTCCACGGTCGTGTTCCGCATGAAGAACAACACCCCGAGGAAGACACCCCCGAGGACGAGGTAGTAGATGATGTCGCCGGGCGTGGTCAGGCTCTGTCGGAACTCGGTCCAGCCGCGGCGCAGACCGAGCCGTACGGCGTACACGGTGGGACTCACTGACCCGCCTCCCGGAACGCGGCGATCGCCTCTTCGGACCGGCCGGCCTCGTGCTGCCGGACCATGGTCATGTAGGTGTCCTCCAGACTGGCCCGGCGCACCTCGAGGTCACGGACCCGGTCGCCGTGCTGCTTGAACAGTTCGTGGACGAACGGGCTGGCGTCGGGGGTGGCGTGGACGAAGTGCTCGCCGCTCACGCTCCAGCGGACCTCGGCCTTGCCCGACGCCTGCCGGGCGAGCTGGTCGGCGCTGCCGTTGGCGACGATCTGACCACCGGCCAGGATCAGAATACGGTCGGACAACTTCTCGGCCTCGTCTAAGTCGTGCGTGGTGAGCAGGATCGTGGTGTCCTCCAGGTCGGAGAGCCGGTGCACCACGTCGTGGAAGTCCCGGCGGGCCTTGGGGTCGAACCCGACGGTGGGCTCGTCCAGGAACAGCACCTCCGGCCGTCCTACGATGCCGATCGCCACGTCGAGGCGACGGCGCTGCCCGCCGGACAGGGACCCGATCTTCTGGTCCGCCTGCTCCTCCAGGCTGACCATGGCGATCAGCTCGTCCACGTTCCGTGGTCGGGGCCGCTCGGCGGTGGAGTAGGGCCGGTAGAAGTCGCCCAGCTGGGCCAGCAGCTCCCGGACCTTCCACTTCCCGTGGTCGCGCCATGACTGGAGCACGATGCCCAGTCTGGCGCGCCACCGCTCGTCGCCACTGGCCGGATCGGCACCGAGCACACTGACCTCACCGGCCGAACGGGTGCGGAACCCCTCCATGATCTCGATGGTGGTGGTCTTTCCGGCACCGTTCGGCCCCAGCAGAGCGAGGACCTCACCCCTGCGGACGCTGAAGTCGACCCCGTTCAGCACGTCCTTGGACCCGTATCGCATCCGCAGTCCGCGGATATCGATCACCCGTTCGCCTGCCGAGCTCTCAGGCGATCCCGCAGCCTGACTCAGCTCGTGCAGATCGCTTGCCTCTGCCATAGGCCCTCTACCTTTCGATCAGACCTGTTAGATCAAACATAGTATCTCTGCTACGAGCTATACAAGTCACATGGTCGAGGGATTCGTGACGCACCGTGAGGAGGGCGGGTCAGCGGGCGAGGGGCAGCTCAAGGACGGCTCCGGTGACCCCGGACCGCAGACGCCGCAGTACGGGCCCGGTGCGCCGCACACCAGGCGCCTCGGCCGCCAGGACGCGGAGCCCGGACTCGGCCTGGAGCCGCACCAGCGGCGCGAGCAGCGACGTGGGCAGGACCTCGGGGAACGCCAGGTGCTCCCTGCCCCGCTCCCTCAACGGGTCGAAGGCGGACGGCTCCGCATGGACCGCGGAGTCCCGATGGGCCGCCTCAACCGCCACCACGACCTGGCTGCCAGCCGCGACGGCCGTCCCGGCCAATGCGAGGTCCTCGTGCGCGTACAGGGGCACGAGCCGGACGGGCGGGGCGTACCGCAAGGTCTCCTCGACCACCGCCGGCGCGACATCCGGGTTCTCGCACAGCGACCGCCACGGTGCGGGGTGGTCGAGCAGGGCCGCCACCGCGTCACAGAACAGCGTCCCGGACAGCTCGGGGCCGACGAGGGCCAACAGCATGCACACCAACCGCACCTCGTCGTCGTGCGTCGCCGTCAGCAAGGCGCTGACGAGATCGTCCCCGGGCCTCTCGCGCCGCCGCGCGATCAGGTCGGTGAGCAGGGACCGCATGCCCTCCACCGCGGTGAGCAACTCGCGTGCCGTACGCAAGTGCGGCGAGCACACCATGGCGTCCAGGACGCCCGCCGCACCACGGCACAACGCGGCGAAGCGGTCACGGTCCTCCTCCGGTACGCCGAGGAGCTCCCGCACGACGTCGGCGGCGAACGGGTCCGCGACGTCCGCCCGGAGGTCGAACTCGGTGCCCGCGGCGGTGAGGGCACGGCGCTGCGCCCGCTCGACCGCGGGCCGCCACCGCTCCAGCGCCCTCGCGCCCAGCAGCGGCTGGAGCAGCTCGCGCATGCGCGCGCAGTCGGCCCGGCCGGCGGTCAGGAACACCTCGTCGAAGGGGAGGATCTCGCGCAGCGCGGGCACTTCCCACGGCATGGGCTCCCGCTGCCCGCCCTCGTTGTCCGCGGCGGGCGCGTCCGCGTCGGGGTGCCGGAGGCTCAGCCGCCGGTCGCCGAGCGCGGCAGCGGCGACCTCGTGATGCGCCGTCACCCACGCCTCGGCGCTGCTCCAGTACAGCGGACCCCGCTCCCTGATCAGTTCGCCGAGCTGGTGCGGATCGTCGCCGGCGGCCCGCAGCAGCAGGGCGTACGGATCGTCCTTCGTGCCGATGATCCACTGGACGCCGCGGTGCGTGAGCAGCACACGGCCCAACTCGCTCTCGGTCATGCTCACCATGTACTCAACTCCGCTTCTCCGGGGTCCCGCTGTGGTCGTCCCGATGTCAGGTCATGCCGGGTCATGTCACGTCAGGGAGAGGCCGCCGTCGACCGGCAGTACGGCGCCGGTCAGGTAGTGGGCGCCCGGCCGGGTCAGGTGCGTGATCCACCAGGCGATCTCCTCGGGGGTGCCGACGCGGCCCTGCGGTGTCCGGGCGCCGACGTGGTGGAGCATGCCGTCGTACTGCTCGGGCGACATGCCCGCCCGCTCCGCGAACCCGGAGTCGACCAGCCCGGGTGCGACGCCGACGGTCCGGATGCCGAGCGGTGCGAGTTCGACCGCCCAGGTACGGGTGAGGAAGTCGAGCGCGGCCTTGGCGGCGCCGTACACACCGTTGCCCGGCCAGGCCCGGGACCCGCGCGCACCGGACGAGCTGACGTTCACCACGGTGCCGCCGCCGTCGGCGGCGAGGGCGTCGAGCGCGCACCGGGTGAGCAGCACGGGCACCGCGAGGTTCGTGCCGAGCTGGACGGTCACCTGCTCTGGGTCGATGTCGGCGAGGGCGCGGTGCCCCAGGGCCGCCGCGTTGTTCACCAGGACATCGATCCCGCCCAGCTCGCGCAGCGCGGTGTCCACGACCTTCTGGGGCGCGTCGGCCTCGGTGAGGTCGACGGCGAGCGTCCTGATGGTGTCGTATCCCCGCGCCGTGTCGGCGAGGTCACCAGCCGTCCGGCCGACGACGAGTACGGCCGCGCCCTCGTCGACGAAGGCGCGTGCGGTGGCCCTGCCGATGCCGGAGCCGCCTCCGGTCACCACGACCGACCGCGGGGCGGGGGGCGGGGAGGCCGTGTCAGACATCGTTCCTCGCAGGGGCGTTGTGTCTTGTGGCACCGGGGCGCCGGTGTTCGGCGGTGAGCGACTCCAGTACCGGGACGATGTCCCGGGGAGACGGGGTGGCCAGCGTCTCCCGGCGCAGCCGGTCGGCTCCGGCCACGAACGACGGCTCCGTCAGTACACGGGCGAGCGCGTCGCGCAGGGCGGCGGCGGTCAGGGTCTCCGCGTCCAGGCGCAGGCCGGTGCCCGACCGTTCCACGAGGTCGGCGCGGATGCCGTTGTCCCACATGGTGCCGGGCACCAGGATCTGCGGGACGCCGTACAGGAACGCCGTGTGGACCGTGCCGGACCCGCCGTGGCTGATGACGGCCGAGCAGCTGGGCAGCAGCGCGTCCATCGGGACGAAGTCGACGGTGCGGACGTTGCCGGGAAGACTGGTGACCGCCCGCAGCTGGCGGGCGTTCAGGGTGGCGACCACCTCGACGTCCAGTCCGGCGACCGCGTCGATCAGCTCGCCTATCGACGCCTGGTCACCGCCCATCACCTCGCGGTGCGACACCCCGAGCGTCAGGCACACCCGGGGGCGTTCTGGCACCTCACGCAGCCAGGGCGGGATGCTCCCCCTGCCGTTGTAGGCCACGCAGCGGACGGGGACATACGGCAGACCTACCGGGAGCCGCAGGGAGGTCGGCACCGGGTCGATGGTCCACTGGCCGGTCACCAGGTCCTCGGTGAACGCGCCGCCGTAACGCTCCATCACCCAGCCGAGCCACTCCCGCATGGGGTCCTCGCGCAGCGCGGCGGGCCGCCCCCGCACCTCCGCGAGATAGCTCTCGCGCATGCGGCCGACCAGGTCCAGGCCGAACATCAGCCGGGCGTGTGCCGCGCCGGTGACCCGGGCGGCGACGGCCCCGGCGAAGGTCAGCGGGTCCCAGACCACCAGGTCGGGCCGCCAGCCACGGGCGAAGTCCACCAGGTCGTCGATCATCTCGGTCGACGAGTAGTTCTGGAAGACCGCCGAGGTCATCGCGGTGAACACGCCGTGCATGTGGTCGTACGTCAGCTTCTCCGGGCGCAGTTCGTCCATCGTCAGCAGCAGCTGGGCGTCCGGGGCCTCCTCGTCGTACGTGTCACGGGCGGCGTCCTCGCGTTCCCGCAGTTCCTCCATCACCTGGTCCTCGTTGAGCTCCCGGCCGACCGGGACCGCGGTCAGGCCGGTGCGGGCGATCACGTCCCCGAGGTCAGGGTGGCTGGCCATGCAGACCTCGTGCCCGGCGACCCGCAGCGCCCAGGCCAGCGCCACCTGGGCGTGGACGTGATTGCGGGCGCCGAAGGTGGCGAACAGGACGCGCATCAGCGCTCCCGTACCGCTCGCTCGGCGTACTCCTTGGCAAGCAGCATCGTCGCGGTGCTGTTGCGGCCGAGCGCGTCGCGGACGAAGGTGCGTGCGTCCTGGACCGTGGCGCCCCCGCCGAGGACCGGGACGACCGCGTCGCGGTTCAGTACAACAGTGTGCGTCGAGGTGACGGTGCACCCGGACGGGCTCTTCTCGATGCGCCAGCGGCCGTTGTGGACGGCCATCAGCGCGGGTGTCTTCAGCTGCTTGTAGACGATGGTGCCGGCAGGGAAGCAGATCCGCACCGACTTCGTCGTGTGGACCGCGCCGTTCGGGGTGAGCGTGTCCATCTCCAGCAGTTGCAGGTTCGGGGTGCTCTCCGCAAGCTCCACGCGGTTCACGTGCGGCAGCCGCCTCTCCCACTGCCGTGCGTCGTAGAGGAAGTCGTAGACCTCGGCGGGGTCCCCGGCCACCTCCACCACGTCGTCGAACTGCAACGACAGATCGCCGGCTCCGGCCCCGGGAGCCGGTTCCGCGGCCCGCTTGAGCGCGCCCAGTTCTGCGTCGCTGTTGCGGTCGACGGCCCGGTTGATCCACGCCACACCCTCCGGGTCGTCGTCGACGGCCCGGAAGTCGTGGGTGAGGCGGACCAGGGTCCGGGAATCCGACAACGGCTCGATGATCCATTCGCCGCCCATGGCGGCGACCGGCGGCTGGGACACCTCCTGACGGAAGCTCACCCGCAGGCCCTCGGAGTCGAGGACGCGGCGCGAGGTCCACGTCTTGACGGAGTCGTTGGCGGTCGCCCAGATCCGGATGCGCTCCTCGCCTGCGGTCCGTTTGAGGACGTCCACATGCACGGTCGGGGGAAAGACCCGCGGCCACGCTTCGATGTTCGCGATCAGGCCGAAGACGGTGCGCGCAGGTGCCTGCACAGTGATCCGGTGCTCGGCTCGGTGATTGTTCGTCATGCTACGGGTCTCCTGGTCCTCGCGCGGGCCGTCAGTAATTGCCCAGTCCGCCGCAGACGTTGATCGCCTGCGCCGTGATGGGGGCGGCCTGGTCGGTGACGAGGTAGCCGACGAGCCCGGCGACCTCCTCCGGGGTGGTGTACCTGCCGAGCGGGATCTTCGCCTCGAACCGTTCCAGCACAGCTTCTTCCGTGGTGTCCCAGACCGCGGCGTAGCCCTTCCGCACCCGCTGCGCCATCGGCGTCTCCACGTAGCCGGGGCAGACCGCGTTCACGGTCACGCCGGTCTTGGCCAGCTCCAGGCCCACCGCCTTGGTGAAGCCGACCACGCCGTGCTTGGACGCGGAGTAGGGGGCGCCCAGCACCACGCCCTGCTTGCCGCCGGTCGACGCGATGTTGATGATCCGGCCGGTGCCCCGCTCAAGCATGCTGCCCGTGGTGAGCGCCTCACGGGTGAGCCTCAGGACGCTGTTGAGGTTGGTGTCGATGACGTCGAGCCACAGCTCGTCGGTGATCTGCGCGGTGTGGCCTCCCCCGCTGCGGCCCGCGTTGTTCACCAGCACGTCCACCGGGCCGTACCGGTCGACGGCGGCCCGGACGAAGGCGCCGACCTGTTCGGTGGAACGGACGTCGCATGCCTGTCCCGCGACGTCGTACCCCTTGTCGCGGAGCCGTGCGACGGTGACTTCGACGTTCTCGGGGTCACGGGAGCAGAGGAACACGCGCTGCCCGAGCTGGCACAGCAGCGTCGTGACGGCGAGCCCGATGCCGCTGGTGGCACCGGTGACCACGGCGTGCCGGTCGTCTTGAGTGGACATGTCTCTCCTCATCGTTGTCGGGTCACGACCGCGGCCGCGTTGAAACCTTGGTGTCCCCTGGCCAGCACGAGCGCGGCGGACACCGGTACGTTGCGGGAGCGGCGGACGAGGTCGATCCCGTACTGGGGCACCGGCCGCCGCACGTTCACCGTCGGCGGGATCACGCTGTCGCGGATGGACAGCACGGCCGTCGCCAGGTCGAGTGCCGCGCCGCCGGCGCCGAGCCGCCCGGTCATCGTCTTGGGCGCGGTCACCGGTACGCCGTGCGGGCCGAAGACCTCGCGGATGGCGTCCGCCTCGGCGCGGTCGAGTTCGGGGATGCCCGCGCCGTCGGCGAACACCACGTCGATGTCGCCGGGTTCCAATCCCGCGTCTTCGAGGGCGATTTCGGCGGCACGCCGCAGGTTGGCGGGCCGGCCCGTCCCGGGCGGCGGGTCGAAGGTGGACGCGTATCCGGCGATCTCCCCGTACCAGGACCGCACGCCACGGGCGTGTGCCGACTCCGGGGACTCAAGGACGAACAACGCGCCGCCCTCACCCGGTACGTAGCCGGAGGCGTCCGCGTCGAAGGGCAGGTAGGCCCGCTCGGGATCGTCCACGGTGCTGATCCGGCCGCCCGCCAGCTGCGCGACCCAGCCCCAGGGCGACGGCGAGCCGTCGACGCCGCCCGCGATCACCATCTGCACGTCGTCGCGCAGCTGCCGCCGGGCCTTCGCCAGGGCGTCCAGCCCGCCGGCCTGCTCGGTGACGACCACGCCGCCCGGGCCGCGCAGTCCATGCCGGATGGAAATCTGTCCGGTGTTGACCGCGTAGAACCATGCGAAGGACTGGTAGGCGCTGACGTGCTCCGGGCCCTTGCTCCAGAGGTTGTGCAGTTCCCGGTGGCCGAACGCGAATCCGCCGGCCGAGCTGGCCGTGACGACGCCGATGCCGTAGTCCGGCAGTGCGCCGGGCTCCACCCCGGCGTCCTTGATGGCCCATTCGGCGGCCACCAGCGCCAGCCGGGTCATGTGGTCGGTCTGCGGGAGCAGCCGGTTCGGGATGCCGTGCTCCTGCGGAGCGAAACCCTCGATCTCACCGGCCAGCCGGCTGGGGTAGCGCTCCGAGTCGAAGCGGCTGATCGGGCCGATCGCGGCCCGCCCGGCCAGGGTGCTGCGCCAGTGGGAGGCGGTGCCCAGGCCGGTCGGCGCGAGCACGCCCATACCGGTGATCACAGCGGTGGATGTCATGACGTCGCCCTCTCCGGGCTCCGCAGCACCATCGCGCTCTGGAAGCCCCCGAAGCCGCTGCCCACCGTGAGCACGGTGTCTGCGCGCTGCTCACGTGCCGTCAGCGGCACATAGTCCAGGTCGCATTCGGGGTCGGGCTCGTGCAGATTGGCGGTGGGCGGGATGGTGTTGTGTTCGATGGCGAGCGCGCAGGCCGCGATCTCCAGCGAGCCGATCGCCCCCAGAGAGTGCCCGATCATCGATTTGATGCCGCTGACGGGCACCCGGTAGGCGTCCTCGCCGAGGGCCCTCTTGAAGGCCGCCGTCTCGTGCCGGTCGTTCTGTACGGTGCCCGATCCGTGCGCGTTGACATAGTCGATGTCCTGCGGGGCGACCATGGCCCGCTGCATCGCGACGCGGATGGCCTCGGCCATCTCTCGGCCGTCCGGGCGCAGCCCGGTCATGTGGAAGGCGTTGGAGCGCGAGGCGAACCCGCTGATCTCCGCGTACACCTGCGCGCCGCGCCGGCGGGCGTGCCCGAGCTCCTCCAGGACGAAGACCGCGGCGCCCTCGCCGAGGACGAACCCGTTCCTGGTGCGGTCGAAGGGCCGCGACGCCCGCCCGGGCTCGTCATTCCGCGGCGTGGTCGCCTTGATCGCGTCGAAACAGGCCACGGTGATCGGCGAGATCGGGGCGTCGGTGGCGCCGGCCACCATCACGTCCGCCGATCCCTCCCGAATCAGCTCCACCGCGTGCCCGACCGAATCCAGTCCGGAGGTGCAGCCGGTCGAGATCAGCGACACGGGGCCCTCGGCGCCGACATCGCGGGCTACCTCGGCGGCGATCGAGCTCGGGACGAAGTAGTCGAAGAGGTGCCGCCCGGCGTAGGAGTCGTCCACGTGCCAGTGGCGCCCGCCGTCGCTGACGACGGAGTACTCGTCCTCAAGGCTCATGGTGCAGCCCACGGCGCTGCCGATGGTGACACCGGTCCGCGCGGGGTCCAGTTCCGCGTGGTCCAGCCCGCTGTCGGCGAGACCCTCCCGGGCGCTCACCACGGCGAACTGCGCGGCCCTGTCCATCCGCCGGGCCTGTTGCGGGGTCAGCCCCTCGCGCAGCGGGTCGAAGTCGACCTCGGCGGCGATCTGCGAGCGGTAGGGGGCGGGGTCGAAGAAGCTGATGCTCCTGGTGGCCGTGCGCCCGGCGGTCAGCGCGTCCCAGAAGGGCTTGCGCCCCACGGCGTTGGGAGCGACGACACCGATGCCGGTGATGACGGCACGGCGGCCGGTGGGCGTGGCCATCAGCGGTCCTCCGTAGCCGCCCGCTCCGCCGACACGTGCTGCCGGGGGACGTACAGGCCGGGCTCACTGGTACTCAGTTCACGTACCGCCGCGGCGTGCTGTGGGAAGGAGGGTTGGCCCACCGCCGCGCGGAAGGCGTGCGCGTCTCGCCAGTGCGCGATGTTGAACCAGCGGGTCGGGTCCTCGGCGTGCTGGTGCAGGGTGTACCGCAGGAATCCGTCCCGGTCCGCCAGGTACCGTCCGGTCTCGGCGAATGCCTTCTCGAACTCCTCCGGCGAGGCGTGCACGGTGAACCTGTTGAGGAAGGTGACCACCCCGCTCCCGGTGGGATCAAGGTCGTTCGGCTGCATCTCAGCGCCTCTTTTCACATCCGAGGTCGGGCTTTGACGATGTGGCGTCGTCCAACGTGGGCGTCGGCTCTCGCAGCCCGCTCAACAGCGTCTGGACCCGGTGCCGTCCATGGCCGGGTGGGGGGTCGAGCGGCCGTGGAGCGGCGGGTCGAGCGAATGTCGATCCGCTGCCGATCGTGGTGTTGGGATGCTCGTCGGCGACGAGCACACCGAGAACCGGAGGCACACGGTGAGTCAGAACGTCGAAGCCGTACGGCGGATGATCAAGGCGTACAACACGGGCAGGACCGACGACGTCCACGAGTTCATCCACCCCGAGTATCTGAATCCGGCCACGATGGAGCACGGGATCGGTGAGGGGCCCGAGGCGTTCGCGATGGCGGTAGCCTGGGTGCGGATGACCTTCTCCGAGGACGCGCACCTGGAGGAGGTCAAGATCGAGGAGCGGGGGGACTGGGTGCGTGCGTACCTGGTGCTCTACGGGCGGCACGTCGGTCCGATGGTGGGCTTCGCACCGACCGGCCGCCGCTTCTCCGGGGAGCAGATCCATTTGCTGCGCGTCGTCGACGGCAAGATCAGGGACCATCGGGACTGGCCGGAGTACCAGAGCACGTACCGCCAGCTCGGTGAGCCATGGCCCGAGCCGGACGGCTGGCGCCGCTAGAACGAGACCGTGCGAGGAGCCGATCAGATGACCGAAAAACGGACCGTCGACTTCTGGTTCGACCCCGTCTGCCCGTACACGTGGATCACCTCGCGGTGGATGGTGGAGGTCACCAAGGTGCGGCCGGTGTCCGTGCGCTGGCGGGTGATGAGTCTGTCGGTGCTCAACGAGCACCGGGACGACAACCCCGAGGGTGAATGGGAGGATTACATGTGGGCGCCGGTGCGGGTGTGTGCCGCGGTGGAGGAGCGGTTCGGCCGGCAGGCGCTGGGTGACCTCTTCACGGCGATGGGCACCCGCTTCCACCTCCGGGGCGACTGGGGGAACCTCACGGCGGCCCTGGCGGATGCCGGGCTGCCGGAAGAGATCGCAGAGGTCGCCGAGTCCACCGCGTACGACGAGGCGATCCGGTCCTCGCACGCGCAGGCCGTCGCCCTGGCCGGCGGGGACATCGGCACGCCCGTGATATCGGTCGTCGGGCCCGGTGGCGAACGGGTCGGCTTCTTCGGTCCGGCCGTCTCCCCCGCTCCTACCGGGGAGATGGCCGGACAGTTGTGGGACGGTTTTCTGCTGATGGCCACTGTTCCGGGCTTCTACGAGGTCAAGCGCACCCGGACCGAGGAGCCCCGGTTCGACATGGCAGGCTGACACGGCACGCCCGAGCGTCAATTACCGGTGCCGGTGCACATGGTGGAGCACGGCCTCGGCGAGCGGCCGGTGGACCGAACTCGGCAGCGCGTGCCCCATGCCCTTGATCTCCACCAGGTGCGCGACCGGGATCAGATCAGCGAGGTGGCGGCCGTGCGGCGGCGGAGCGATCGGGTCCTCCGTCGCCTGGATCACCTGGGTGGGGACACGGACGTCGCGCAGCTCGGGGGCGCGCTCGCGCGGCGGCGGCTGCACCGCGTAGTGCACCTGCGGCTCGGTGAGGGAGCCCGAGTGGTCAATGGCCTCCCGTTCCCACCGCCGGAAGCCGGCTTCGTCGAAGGGGACTTCGTCCCCGGAGAACAGCTTCCACCGGCGCACCCGGCGGTCCAGTTCCGCCTCCAGGCCATCCACCTCCTCGTTCATGACGGCGAGCGCCTTCAGGAACCGTTCCTGCGGCAGGGGGAGGCCGTCGGCGGAGGGTTCCCCGGCGACGGCGCGGCGGATGTTGCCGGGGAAGTCCACGTCGAGTGCCCCGCCGAGCATGATCGACATGCTCAGCATCCGCTGCGGGTGGTCCAGCGCGACCAGCTGGCACAGGACCGCGCCCATCGACATACCGACGAAGTGGGCCCGTTCGACGTCCCAGCCGTCGAGCACCGCGACGGCGTCGGCGGCCAGCTGGAGATAGCCGTACGGGCGCTCGGCCGGGTCCCAGCCGGTGGAGCGGCCGACCCCCCAGTGGTCGTAGCGGATCACGTGCAGCCCGTCGGCGGCGAGCCGTTCGGCGAACTCGACGGGCCAGCTCATCGCGGTCAGGTTCCCGCCCGTCACCAGGAGCAGGGCGGGGTCGGCGGGGTCACCGAAATCCTCGCTCCACAGCTCCACTTCCTGCGACGTGACGATACGTTCTGCCACTGCGAGACTCCTCTCGGCTCGGGGAACCTTGATTCCATGGATCGACGGTCGTGGTGGACGGACGGGCTCAGCGCGGGGACAGCTCCCAGAGGCAGGAGTCCAGCGGCACATTGGGCGACACCAGGGGCCCGCTCCTGGAGACGATGTCGAGGCCGGCGGCGTCGGCCAGCCCGGCCCACTCGCGGTCGGTGCGGACCCGACCGCCGAGGAACACCAGCATGCGCATGTCGAGCACGCTGAAGTACAGGTCCGACGTCCGCGTCCCGCCGGTCGGCGCCTCGGCCCTCTCCAACAGGACGATCCGGCCTCCCGGCCGCAGGGCGTCACGGCAGCGCCCCAGGATCCGCAGCGCGTCCGCGTCCGACCAGTTGAGGAGGACGAACGACAGCACGACGACATCGGCGGACACCGGCAGCTCGTCGAAGAAGTCGCCGACGACGACGTCGATACGGCCGTCCATTCCGGCCGCCGCGATGCGCTCGCGCGCCCTCCCCGCCGCTCCCGGCAGGTCCAGCAGGGTGCCGCGCGCCTCGGGCGCGGCCCGCAGAATCGCGCTGAGCAGGCCGCCAGGCGCACCGCCGACGTCGAGCACATGCCGTGCCCGGCCCCAGTCGTACGCGGCGACGGGCGCGGCGAATGCCTCATCCTCCCGTGTCGTCATCAAGGTGTCGAATGAGGCCCCGAGTTCGTCGTCCTCGGACAGGTCCGTCCAGAACGTCTTGCCGTAGTGGGCCTCGTACTGCGGCTGCCCGGTACGGACCGCCTCGCACAGACCGAGGAACGTCAGATCCGCGCGCCCGACGGCCTGGTCCAGGTCGAGCCAGGAACGCTGCCGTGACGGGTCGTCGTCGGCGAGCAGGTTGCCGATGCGGGTCGGCGCGTAGCGGCCGGGGCCGGTCTCCTCCAGGACCCCGGCAGCCGCCAGGTGCCGCACCAGCCGCGACAGCGCGTCCGCGTCCGCCCCGGTGGCCTCGGCGAGGGCCTCAGGGCTCGTGGCACCCCCGCGCAGGTGGTCGACCAGCCGCAGGGTGGCTGCGACCCGCAGCGCCATCGGGGTCACCAGGTTCGACATTCGCACCAGGGCGTCGACGGGCCGTTCGTCCCCGCCGGCGCCGCCCACGGTTCCGCCACTCGTACCGCTCACGATGCGCTGCCTTCCCGGTCGGTGCCGAGCGCGTACGCGCTCAGGTGGTCGACGGCTTCGGCGTAGGTGAAGGGCTGCATGAACCAGCCCGCGCGGACGTCGCGGTAGTGGCGGGACAGGGGGTGGTTCGCGGTGAACGACGCCCCGCCCACCAGGGTCATGCAGTCCTCGACGATGCTCGCCGCGGTGCGGTTGACGACGAGCTTCGCGTACTGGAAGGGAGCCATCATCAGCCGGCCGCGCTCGTCGGGGTCGTCCGTCGTCCGGTGCGCGTGGTGGTCGGCGTTGGTCAGTGCCGCCGCGAGCGCCGTGCGCAACGTGTACAGCTTCACATCGAGCTCGGCCACCAGGGTGCGGACCGCGGCCGGCGGCTGTCCGCCGCGCCGGGCGATGCCCGCGACGGCGAGGTCGCGTGCTGCCTGCGCGATCCCCGCGTAAACCCCGAGCAGTCCGATCGAGCTGACGGTCTGGCCCGCCATCGCGGCGTCGTTGCGGACGCCGACCGGTCCGCGCAGGAAGACATCGGCCGCGGGAACGGGACAGTCCTGGAAGACGACCTCGGTGCTGGCGGACGCCCGCATTCCCATGCCGTTCCAGTTGTCCGGCGCCTTCAGGCCGGGGGCGTCAGCGGGAAGGAAGGCGGAGGCGATCAGCGGGGGCCCGGAGGCGGGACGGGTCTGTGCCGCGACGACACAGTGCGTGGCGAACGGGGCCATGCTGACCAGGATCTTCCGGCCGGTCAGCCGCCAGCCGCCGTCGTCCGCGGGCACCAGCTCGGTGGTGACGCCGGCGTCCTTGAGGGCGCCGCTGATCAGTGCCCCTTCCGTGCCCATCAGCCGCAACAGCCGCTCGGCCAGGGCGCGTCCGGTGTCGGTGCCGTGCTCCCGCTCGTACGACATCGTGATCCCGCGGCTGAACTGCATGTGCAGCGACAGCGCGACGGACGCGTCGGCCTCGGCGATCCGCTTCACGGCGAGGCACACGTCATGGACGCTGCTCACGCCCAGTCCACCTAACTCACGCGGCACGGTCGCGCCGAGTACGCCGTCGGCGCCAAGGCGCTGGACGGCGTCCAGCGGGAACGTGGCCTTGCGGTCGTGCTCGGCCGCGCCGGACGCCATGCCCGGCAGATGCCTGCTCAGTATGTCCAGCAGGGCGTGGCCCTCGGGGGTGAGCGGTCCGGTGAGGTCCCCCGCCTTCGCCTGGACCGTGCTGCCTGCCTGATCCGTCATGGCCTTTCCGTCCTTTCCGTCCGGATGGCAGCCGCCGGGCGCGTCGCCTCCAGATATCGGTCGATGGCGGTCCGGTGATAGCCCGGCCCGAATCCCAGCCCGTCGACCTCGGGCACCAGCCGCCGCAGTTTCCGTAGCGAGGGGCAGTGCCTGACGCTGTCGTCGGTGACCTGCCACTGGGCCGTGACGCCGAGCCGGTATTCGAGATGCCGCACGATGGTGGCGACCTCCACGCAGTCTCCGGAGGCGACGTTCACGGTCTCGTCGCACACCCCGGTACGGAGCAGGGCGTCCACGACGGTGGTGAAGTCCGCCACGTGGACCATGTCCCGGCGCGCCCCGCGCTGGACGCGCACCCGGCCGGCCAGCACCTGGGTGATGAGCGCGGCGAGCAGGCGGAAGCCGGGTTCGTCCGGGCCCAGCACATAGCCGAGCCGAAGGATGAGGTGGCGTACCCCGGAGGCTTTGATCAGCCGTTCGAGGTCCAGCTTGTGCTGGCCGTAGCGGGTGGAGGCGACCTGCGGGCCGTCCTCGTCGCCCGAACCGCCGGGTCCGCCGTACATGCTGACGGTGGAGAAGAACACGAGCATCCGGTCGCGCCGCAGACAGTGCTGGACCGTCTCGTCGACGAGCCTGGTCTCACGCTGGTGTTCCGCGTCGGGCAGCGGGTGCGTGGGCACGCCCGCGGCCAGCACCGTCGCCCTGGGGTGCTCGGTCGAGAGCGGTGCGAGATGTCGTGCGAGAAACCCGTTCCCGATGATCTCCATCTGACAAGGCAGCCCTTCGGCTCGCTGGGGGCACCGACCTTCGCAGCCGGGTGTCGAAGGACGCTCGAAGGGTCTCGGACTGCGGGCCGAGGCCCGGTCGGGAAGTCCGTTCATCAAGGCTCCGTGCGCCTTCAAGGACACCGGTGGAAGGTGAGCCCATCACCCCATCCCTCTCGTGAGGCGAGGAGTTCCCATGCGCGTACTGTTCGTCAACTCCCCAGGGCTGGGGCACATCTTTCCCTCCGTGCCCCTGGCGCACGCGCTGACCGCAGCCGGTCACGATGTGCTGTACGCCCAGGGCGGTGACGTCGACGCGGTGGCCGCCGCGGGCGTCAACGTCGTCGATGTGACCCCCGGGCTCGACTACGCGACGGTGTTCCGGCCCGAGGAGATCGACTTCAGCGTCGACGGCGGGGACGAGTTCGTCGCCGCGCTTTTCGCCAGGGTCTCCGGTGTCACCGTCGACCGGGTGGTGGAGGTCGCCCGCGGCTGGTCCACGGATCTGATCGTCCACTCACCGCTCCAGGGTGCCGGCCCGCTGGCGGCGGGAGCGCTCGGCGTGCCCGCCGTGTCGGTGGTGACCGGGCCGGCCGACAGCGCACCGCGCATCGACGGTCTGCTGCGCGACCACATGAAGGAGCACTATCTGCGGCACGGCGTCACGCCGGCGCCCGCGACCGGCTTCCGGCTCAACTCGATGCCGCCGAGCCTGCTGAAGCTGCTTCCGGAGCGGGTGCGCGCGGACGACGACGTACCGGTCCGCTATGTGCCCTTCAACGGCAACGGCGAGCTGCCCGGCTGGCTGCTGGAGCCGCCGCGGCGGCCAAGGATCGCCGTCACGCTCGGGTCGATCGCCGGTCTGTGGGGCGGCCTGGCCGTGCTGGCGCCGCTCGTCACCGCGGCGGCGGACACGGACGCGGAGTTCGTCGTCACCCTCGGCGGCGGCGACCCGTCGCTCCTGGGTGAACTGCCCCCCAACGTATGGACGGTGGACTGGCTCCCCCTCGGGCCGCTGCTGAGAACCTGCCGCGGGCTGATCCACCACGGCGGGTCGGGCACCTCTGCGGTCGCGATGGCCGTGGGCGTTCCCCAGTGCGTGATGCCGCTCAGCCCGGACCAGAAGGACAACGAGCGCGCGGTCATCGAGCGGGGCATCGCGATCGGGGGGGCGGCCGAGACGGTCGGGACGGCGGAGTTCCGGGCCCTGCTGGATGATGAGGGACTGCGGACGGCCGCGGCCGAGGTGCGCGACGAGACAGCGGCGATGCCGTCTCCCGCCGCACTCGTCGGGCGGCTGGCGTCCCTGGTGTGAGGGACTGTGGCCGGGTGGCCGCGAGCGCCGGTGGCGCGTCAGCGGCCCGGCAGCCGGACGGACATCGCATGGCGGAAGACGTTCGCGGGGTCCCACCGTGCCTTGACCTGCTGGAGCCTGGGGTAGTTGTCCCGGTAGTAGAAGGTGTGCCAGGGCACCCCGGAGGTATTCCAGCGGGGGTCGGTCAGGTCGGCGTCCGGGTAGTTGATGTAGGCCCCGCCATTGGCGGCGTCGGGTACGGGGACGCCGCCGGTGTCCGCGTACACGTCCCGGTACAGATCACGCACCCAGGCCAGTTGCGCATCGCCGGGGACGCCGGGCCACCACGAGGTCTCGTACGTCGCGCTGAAGAGGGAGTTGCGGTGCGGGATCGCCGTCGCGGACGCCGGGACCGTGTTGATCCTGGCGCCGAGGGTGGAGAGGTACACGGTGGACGCCTGATGCTCCTCCCCGCCCTGGGTCAGATAGCGGTGGAGGGTCCGGATCTGTGCCTCCGTCCAGGACTTGCGCAGGAGCGCGGCCTTGGACTTGAAAGGGTATCTGCCGCCGGCGTACGGGTCGGCGGTCAGCGTGGACTTCATCCACAGCGCGGTCGACTCCTCGGTCTCGTGACGCACTCCGGTGTTCGCGGTGATCGCCGCGACGTACTCGTCGAGCAGCGTCTTGCCGTGCGGCAGAGAGCCGTCCACGTTAGCCACGAGGGTGAACCGTCCGGTCGCCCGGTGGTTGAGGATGAGCCAGCTGCTGAGCGGTGCGTAGCGGGAGCCGGTGCCGGACTCCTTCTCGTGCCAGGTGCCGTGGTTGCGCAGGATCCGTACGAACGCGGACTCGGTCATGTCCGCCCACGACCAGCCGAGGGTGACGGAACGTATCGTCGCCGGGGGTCTGGGCAGCAGGGTCGTGGGGTCGTTGCGGCGCGCGCCGGGCGAGCGCATCAGATAGCGGGTGACGATGCCGAAGTTCCCACCGCCTCCTCCGGTGTGGGCCCACCACAGGTCGTGGTGGGGGTCGGCGGGGTCACGGGTGGCCAGCACCAGGCGGGCGCGGTCGCGGCAGTCGGCGACGACCACCTCGACGCCGTAGAGGTGGTCGGCGACGAAGCCGTGGTGGCGCGACAGTCCGCCGTATCCGCCGCCCGCGATGTGGCCGCCGGCGCCGACGGAGGGGCACGCGCCCGCCGGTATGGTCACGCCCCAGCCCAAGTAGAGGGTGCGGTACACCTCGCCCAGCGTCGCGCCGGATTCGATGGCGAAGGCGCGGTGCGTGGAGTCGTAATAGACGGACTTCATCTCGGAGACGTCGACGACGACCTGGACGGCCGGGTCGTCGACGAAGTTCTCGAAGCAGTGTCCGCCGCTGCGGACGACGATCCGTCTGTCTGTCCGCAGGGCGTCGTCCACCGCGGCGACCACGTGGTCGGCGCGGTGGACGAGGGATACGGACTCCGGCCGGCCGGAGAAGCGCCCGTTGTAGCCTCTGGCGACCAGCTCCGCGTAACGCGGATCGCCGGGGCCCATGGCCTTGGCCGGAGGCGGCGGGAAGCAGCCACCGGCCCCGGTGTCCGCCGCCGCCACCCCCGTACCGGGCCCGGCCAGTGCCACGGCGCTGCCGGCCGCGACGCCGCCCGCGAGAAATCCGCGGCGCGAGAAATCCTTCACTGCCACTCCCCGTTTCGTTGTGGGTCACTCGGTCTGTTTCGGGTCGTCAGATCTGCACGGGCTCCGCCCCGGCGCCGCGCCGGTTGGCCTCTGCGAGCTCTTCGAGGACCGGCACGACAGCGCTGGGCGCAGGCATGTCCCTCGACTCCTGGCGCAGCCGGGCGGCGGCATCGGCAAAGGAGCGTTCCTCCAGCAGTCGCGTGAGCATGACGCGCAGCATCCCGGCATCGGCCCGCTCCGGTTCCGCGACCCGGAGCCCGGCGCCACGCTCCTCCAGCAGGCGTGCCTTGTGGTCGGTGTCCCACACCCCGTCGGGCAGGATCAGCTGGGGCACCCCGCAGCTCAGCGCGGTGTTGAAGGTGCCCGCACCACCGTGGTGAATCACCACGGAGCAGCTCGGCAGCAGGGCCTCCAGCGGGACGAAGTCCATGACGCGGATGTTGTCCGGCACCTCGGTGACGGACGCGAGCTGGGCCTTGTTCAAGGTGGCCACCACTTCGACGTCCGCTCCGGCCACGGCCGCGAGCACCTCCCGGAGCGGCACCCGGTCGGCGCCGAGCAGGTCACGGTGCGAGACGCCGAGCGTCAGGCAGATCCGCCTGCGCTTCGGCGGCTCGCGCAGCCAGTCCGGGAAGACGGAGCTGCCGTTGTGGGTCACGAACCGCATCGGCACGCGGTCCAGTCCGACCGGGAAGCGCAGGGAGCCCGGCAGCGGGTCGATGGTGCGCTGCCCGACGACGAGGTCCTCGCCGAACTCCCCGCCGTACCGCCGCATGGTCCAGCCCAGCCATTCCTCCATCGGGTCCTCCCGCTGCCCCGGGGGCAGCCGTCGCACCGCGTCGAGGTAGGACTCGCGCATCCGGCCGATGAGGTCCAGGCCGAACAGGAGTCGGACGTGGACCGCGCCGCTGGCCCGCGCGGCGATCGGCCCCGCGAAGGTGAGCGGGTCCCAGACGACCAGGTCGGGCCGCCACCACCGGGCGTGGCACACCAGGTCGTCGACCATCGCCGGCGCGGAGTACTGCTGGAAGACGTGCGTGGTCATGGCGGTGAAGACGCCGTGCATGTACTCGTACGACAGTTTCTCCGGACGGATCTCGGTCATGTCCGTCCAATACTCGAACCGCTCGGCCATCGCACGGTAGTCGTCCGCGCCCCCGGCTTCGTCCCAGGCTTCCGGGGCCTGAGCTGCGTATGCGCCGGACCCTCCGGACTCACCGGCCGCACCGGACCCGCCTGGCCCGTCGTACTGTTCGTACGACTCCAGCTGTGCCGCCAGGTCGAGCGCGGCACCGGCCGTTACGGCGGTCAGGCCGGTGCCGGTGATGTCGTCGGCGAGATCGGGCTGGCCGGCCACATGGACCTCGTGGCCGGCGGCCCGCAGCGCCCACGCCAGCGTGACCTGCGCGAACAGATGGGATTTCGCGGTGTGTGTGGTGAACAGGACCCGCATCGGGGCACCCTTCCTCGGCTGGCGTGGTCAAAGCGGGAGCGCGAGGCGCTCACACCACACGGACGTCCGGGACGTAGAGGATCCACTTGCCGCCCGAGGCCCGGAACTGCTGCTCCTTGGCGATGATCTCCTCGGCGTGGTTCCAGGCGAACAGCACGGCGTAGTCGGGGTACGGGCTCTCGAACTCCTCTCGCGACCGCACCGGGATGTGCGAGCCCGGTGTCAGCCGTCCCTGCTTGTTCGGGGTGGTGTCGGAGATGAACGAGATGAGGTCGGGCCCGATGCCGCAGTAGTTGGCCACGGTGGCGCTCTTGGCCGTGGCCCCGTACCCGACGACCGTACGGCCCTCGTCCCGCAGCCTGCGGAGCAGGGAGACCAGCTCGTCCCGGGCCCGTTCCACACGGCCGACGAAGCCTTTGAGGGTCTTGAGGTCCGATAGCCCGCGCCGCCGCTCCCGCTCCAGCAGCTCGGCGACCGCGGGCGCGGGGGCGCGCCGCCCGGCGCGGGCGATGGTGTAGCGGACCTCGCCGCCGTGCACGGGCAGCCGCTCCACGTCGACCAGTTCGAAGCCGAACCGCTCGGCCATGGCGCTCACGGACGAGACGGAGAAAAAGAAGTAGTGCTCGTCGTAGATCTGGTCGAAGGAGGCGAGGTCGACGATGTCGGCGAGGTACGGGTCCTCGAAGACGAACACCCCGTCCGGCGCGAGCAGCGCGTCCACTCCCCGGAAGATCGAGTCCAGGTAGGGGATGTGGCAAATCGTGTTGGCCGCGAAAATAACCTGCGCGTGCCCCTCGGTCTTGCGGATGTCGGCCGCCGTCGACTCCTGGAAGAATTCGGTGGTGACCCGGATACCCTGGCGACGCGCGATGTCGGCCACGCTCTGCGAGGGTTCGACGCCCAGGTGCCGGACCCCGGCCTCGGCCAGGACGCGGAGCATGACGCCGTCGTTGCAGCCCAGTTCGACCAGGAAGGCGTCCTTCCCGGTGAGATCGGTCTCCAGGAAGCGCTGCGCGGTCCCCTCGAAGTGCTTGCGCATGACGGAGGACCCGGACGACAGGTACGGATAGTGGCTGTTGAACATCAGATGGCGCGGCACTTCCTCAGTGAGCTGGACCATGGTGCACTCACCGCAGACGCCGACGGCCAGCCGGAAGAAGAACTCGTCGCCGAGGTACTCGGGCTCAAGGAGCCCGCTGGAGAGCGGCTGCCGTCCGAAGTCCATGAACTCGTGCAGCCGACCGCCGCAGATCCGACAACTGAGCATGGGGGAAAGCCCTCTTCCTTGAGTAACGGAGTAGCGATGGTCATGACGTGCGATGGCGGAACCGCCCGGCCGACGGGTTCACAGCTCTCCCGGCCAGTCGCCGTCGCCGCGCAACAGGGCTCGGGCCAGATTCTGGTAGAAGGCCACGACACCGGGTTCCTTGGGGCTCAGATGGCCGCGTGCGGCGAAGCGTGACCCCACGGCGCGCTGGACGGCCTCCAGTCCCCGCCGGTCCTCGCTGTTGATCATGCCCGCGTACGACTCCGCCTGCCGACGCATCTCGTCGAGGTCGGCGCCCTCCAACGCTGCGCGCGGCACGAGGATGCCGCCGCGGACCAGCGTCCGGTCGATGGTCAGCGGGATGAGGCTGAGCCAGATGACCATCTCGCCGGCCGCGGCCAGGCTCGCCGCGGGGAAGACGAAGAAGCCGTACAAATGGGCCTTCTCCTCGTCGGTCAGCGGCAGGGCGTAGGTCTCCTGCGGCTGGGTGAACGGGATGAGCAGGCGCAGCGCCCATGGAGAGTCGACCCGTACGTCCGTGTCGGACCCGCCGGGCGTCGACTGCTGGAGGGTCTCCGGGTGAAAGCCCATCACATGGTAGTTCTCGTGGGCGTTCTCGACGGCGACCTTCCAGTTGCAGGCCCACTCCTCGCTCCAGGACCCGAGCTGCGCCATGCCGTCGAGCTGATAGTTGGTCAGGTCTTCGGAGATCCGGCTCAGTTCGGGGGCAAGCGGGGCGGCGGCCGCGTCGAGGTTCACGTACACGAAGCCGTGCCACTCCTCCACCGCGAAGGCGGGCAGCCGACAGTCCTTGGGGTCGAAGTCCGGGTTCTTGCGCATATGGGTCGCGCCGATGAGCCGGCCGTCGAGTCCGTACTTCCACAGGTGGTACGGGCAGGTGAAGGAGTCGGCGCGACCGGCGGCACCGCGTGCGACAAGCGGCATCATCCGGTGCCGGCAGATCGGTGACATGCCGTGCAGCACGCCGTCCGCGTCGCGGGTGACCACCACGTGCTCCCCCGCGATGTCGACCGAAACGTAGCTGTTCGGCTCGGCGAGATCGTCGCGGTGGGCGATGAGCACCCAGGAGCGCCCGAAGATGCGGGTGCGTTCCAGCTCGTACAGGCCGGGAGAGGTGAACGCGCGAGGCGGCAGGCTGAGTTGAGTTTCCAGTTCCAGGTAACGGCGCAGTTCGTCCAGCAGTGCGGCGACCTCGCCGGACGGTGACCAGGCGCCCTCGCCGCTGCCACTGCCGTCGATCGCACCATCGTGATCGTCGCGCGCCGTGCCCGGGTGTTTCTCGCCGACGATCCGGCCTGTACTCACGCCTGTGCTCACGGTGGGCTCCAACCTGTGCCGCGGGTACGTGGTCCTCCCGACCCTGGCAGGGCGGATTCGAACCCCGCTCGACAGCGCGGCCGGTCGCCACGAGGGCCCCCGGTGCCCCACGCGTCCAGCAGGTCTCCGGCGTTCTTCTAGCATCCCGCCCGACGATCGGTGCTTCCGGACCCCCGTCCCTGTCGGGCACGTAACGAATGAGGTCGCCGTGTACGGAGCCGAACTCGCCGAGATCTACGAGCTGATCCACCGCGGCCGCGGCAAGGACTATCTCCAAGAGGCGGCCGCGGTGGAGCGGCAGGTGCGGAAGCGCAGGCCGGATGCCGCCACCCTGCTCGACGTGGCCTGCGGCACCGGGGCGCATCTGCGGTGCTTCGACGAGCTGTTCGACGAGGTGGCCGGGCTGGAGCTGTCCGAGCCGATGGCCCGGTTCGCGCACGCGGCGCTGCCACGTGTCCCCGTACACGTCGGCGACATGCGGGACTTCGACCTCGGCCGCACATACGACGTCATCACCTGCATGTTCGGGTCGATCGGCTATCTGCTGACGGAGTCGGCGCTGGTGGACGCGCTGCGCCGGTGCGCACGGCATCTGACGCCCGGCGGGGTGCTGGCCGTCGACCCGTGGTGGTTCCCCGAGACGTACCGGCACGGCCATGTCGCCGGCAGCACGGTGACCGTCGGGGAACGGACCGTGTCCCGGGTCTCCCACTCCGTACGGGAGGGGGCGGCGTCCCGGATGCATGTGCACTATCTGGTCGCCGACGGTGCGTCGGGGGTACGTCACTTCCATGAGACGCACCTGATCGGCCTGTTCTCCCAGAAGCAGTACGAGGCGGCGTTCACGGCCGCCGGTTTCGGCGTCGACTACCTCCCCGTCGAGCCCGCCGGCCGTGGCCTCTTCGTCGGCGTCCGGTCCGCCGGCTGACCCGGCGGACCGGACGGGCGCCGGGTTCAGGGCCGCCGGGCCAGTTGCTCGTTGGCCTGATCGAGGAACTGGTTCAGCGTCCGGATCCGGGTCTCCGCATCCGGCATGCCGATCGAGTACCTCCGTTCGACCTGGCTGATCGCCTCCAACAGGGCGAGCGAGTCGTACCCGAGGACATTCAGCTCGACGTCACCGACGCCCTCGCCGTTTAGATCGACTCCGTCCGCCTCACCGGCGCACTCCCGGATGATCTCGACCAGGACCGGCAGGGTGAGTTCACTCATCACACGTATCCTCTCTGCTTGTGGGAAAGAGAGCGCTCGCCGCCGAGCAATCGGGGAGGGTGGGGCTCAGCCCGCCGCCTCCCACATGTCGCGCAGGGAGTCGCGCAGACCGATGACCGGGCGCCAGCCCAGCGCCCGTTCCGCGTGACGGATGTCGGCCTTGGTCCAACCACCGCCCTTGCTCTCCACCGGCCCGCCGGTCTCCTTGATCGTCTCGGGCGGGAATCCGGCTACCTCGACCAGGGTCGCCACCAGCTCGCGCATCGTCGGCGCCGCACCGCGCCCGATGTTGAACACCGCGCCGGGGGCCGCCGCGTCCGCGGCCCGCAGGACCGCCGAGGCGACGTCGCGTACGTCGATGTAGTCGCGGGCGGCGTCCGCGATCATCAGTTCCAGCCGCTCCCCCGGCGTCACCCCGCGGAGCCGGTGCAGCACGGCGCCCAGGAAGCTCGCCGCCGACGGATGGGGCCCGCACACATTGACCGCGCGCAGCACGACCCCGTCGACGTCCCCGGCGCGGGCCGCCGCCAGCACGGCCTGCGAGCCGGCCAGTTTCGTACGGGCGTACGGAGTGCTCGGATCCGGCGCCACCGACTCGTCGATGCCGGTGCCGGGCGGTACGAAGCCGTACTCGTGGATGCTGCCGACGTGGATGACGCGCGGGCGCGTGGGCAGCGCGGCGACTCCGGCGAGCACATGGTCCACCAGCCGCACATGGGCGTGGTGCATCGCCCCCTCCGTCACCGCCCAGCCGCCCGTGGCGTTGACCACGACCCCCACGTTCCGCGAGGCGAGGAGTTCGGCGATCTCCGGTGGCTCCGCCGATGCCACGTCCAGCGGGACGAAGGCCCGGCCGGCGGCGTGCGGCGCGGGACGCCGGGCCACACCGAGCACCTCGTGTCCCGCGCGCGAGAACACCGCGCTCACCTGTCGTCCGATGCCGCCGGTCGCGCCCAGCACGGCGACCGTGCCGGGCCGGCTCGCGTCACGCGAGGTCACCACACCGTCCCCCTTCCTCGCTGCCCTCGACTGTTCTGGCTGTTCCCGGCGCCGGAGTCACGGATGCCGGTCGTCACGCGTGACCCGGCGTTCACGCACCCTCAGTTCACCATCCACGCGCACAAGTACGTCGTCGCATACGCACATCAGATGGAGTCTGGGGCTGCCGCCCCGGGGCGTGGCGACGATCTGCGCGTACGAACGGACGCTCAGCTCGCCGTCCTCGCGCGGCTGGACCCACACCATGCTGAGCAGATGCCTGTGCACCTCGCCGGCCTCGGCGAGCGCCGCGGCGGCCTTGTTGACCCCCGTGGCCAGGGCGTCCCGGCCGACGATGGGTTCCGGCAGCGAGGGCGGCGCGAACGAGCCGTCCTCGGTGAAGGTCAGCGCCCAGCCCTCGCCGTCCCCGGCGTCCAGCAGATGCATGTGTCGGGCATAGAACTGTTGCACTTCGGCATAGAGGGACTCGACCGACGACGAGGTTCCCATCGGCATTGCCACCGCGTCCTCCTCACGCTAGTCCCGTCCGGGTCCGAACGGGCGGCACCTGCGAACGATTCCCGACGCCCATCGACATCGGCTCGAACGCGACCCGCGGGAGCCGAGTGAGGTTTGAGCGCTTCTCCGTTCGCACGGAGCACGATCTGACGCGTCGGCGAAAGCGGTACGGAACAGTACGTGGAGGTCCATGTGCGGTTGATCGACCTGTCATCGGCGGTGGACGCCACGGCTCATGAACCGGATCCCGTGGTGCACGAGGTGCTAACCCCGCGTCAGGGGGCGGAGCACATGAGCGCGGAGATGCGGACGCACTTCGGGCTCGATTTCGACCCGGACGAGCTGCCCGACGGGGAGTTCCTGTCGCTCGACCGGATCACCCTGACCTCGCACACCGGCACGCACGTCGACGCGCCGTCACACTACGGCTCTCGGGCCGGATACGGCGACGGCGTACCGAAGCACATCGACCGGATGCCACTGGAGTGGTTCTGCAAGCCGGGGATGGTGCTCGACCTCACCGACGCACCGACCGGTGTCGTCGGCGCGGAGCGGCTGGAGAAGGAGTTCCAGCGGATCGGCCGCACCCCGGCGCCGCTGGACATCGTCCTGTTGCACACCGGTGCCTCGGCGCGTGCGGGCACCCCGGAGTACTTCACCGAGTTCGCCGGACTGGACGGGCCGGCCGTGCATCTGCTGCTGGACCTTGGGGTGCGGGTGATCGGGACGGACGCGTTCAGCCTGGACGCCCCGTTCACCCACGTCATCGAGCGGTACGGGCGCACGGGTGACCGTTCGGTGCTGTGGCCGGCCCACTTCGCCGGCCGCGACCGGGAGTACTGCCAGATCGAGCGCTTGGCGAACCTCGACGCCCTGCCCGCGCCGTACGGGTTCACCGTCATGTGCTTCCCCGTGAAGATCGCGGGTGCGGGCGCGGGCTGGACCAGGGCAGTCGCCATGGTCGACGAGTGACCCGGCGCCCTTCGACCGACACCGACAGGAGAGCAGATGTACGGACCGGAACTGGCGGAGGTCTACGAGATCTTCTACCGCAGCCGGGGCAAGGACTGGCCGGCGGAGGCCGCCTACGTCATGGAAGTGGTGCGGTCGCGGTGTCCGGAGGCGGATTCCCTGCTCGACGTGGCCTGCGGCACCGGGGCGCACCTGGAGACCTTCGGGGCGCTGTGCAAGCACACCGAGGGCCTGGAGATCGCAGAGCCCATGCGGGAGCTGGCACATCAGCGGCTGCCGGAAGTGACCGTGCACCCCGGCGACATGCGCGCCTTCGACCTCGGCCACGCCTTCGACACGGTCGTGTGCATGTTCTGCGCCATCGGCTATCTGGCCACGGTGTCCGACATGCGGGACGCGGTGCGGTCGATGACCCGGCACCTGCGCCCCGGTGGTGTGCTCGTCATCGAGCCGTGGTGGTTCCCCGAGGACCATGTCGAGGGTTATGTCGCGGGTGACCTCGGCCGGGAGAACGGCCGTACCGTGGCCCGGATCTCGCACTCGACCCGCCAGGGCCGCGCGACCAGGATGGAGGTGCGGTTCCTGGTCGGCGACCGCCACGGCATCAGGGAGTTCACCGAGATCGACGTGCTCACCCTCTTCACCAAAAACGAGTACCTCGCGGCGTTCACCGACGCGGGGTGCACCGTCGAGTTCCTCCCCGGAGACCCGACCGGCCGCGGTCTGTTCGTCGGCGTACGGCAGTGAGACGCGGCCAGACACATGCCCGAGACGAGCGGAGACAGTGACTCACCCATGACCACGTACGTATGGGACTACCTGCGCGAGTACGAGACCGAGCGGGACGACATCCACGACGCGATCGAGACCGTGCTGCGGTCCGGACAGCTCGTGCTCGGTGCCAGCGGACGCGGCTTCGAGGAGGAGTTCGCCGCCTACCACGGGGTGGGGCACGCGGTGGGGGTCGACAACGGCACCAACGCGATCAAGCTGGGGCTCCAGGCGATCAGCGTGGGTCCGGGCGACGAGGTGATCACCGTCTCGAACACCGCGGCACCGACCGTGGTGGCCATCGACTCCATGGGGGCAACGCCCGTCTTCGTCGATGTCCACCCCGACACATACCTGATGGACATCGAGCAGGTGGCCGCCGCCGTCACTCCGCGCACCAAGTGTCTGCTCCCGGTGCATCTGTACGGCCAGTGCGTCGACATGACGGCGTTGCAGGCCGTCGCGGACGCGCACGGTCTGCTGGTCTTCGAGGACTGCGCACAGGCCCACGGCGCCCGCCGCGACGGACAGCTCGCCGGCACGTGGGGGGCCGCGGCCGGGTTCTCCTTCTACCCAACCAAGGTGCTCGGGGCTTACGGCGACGGCGGCGCCGTCATCACCTCGGACCCCAAGGTGGACGCCGGTCTTCGGCGGCTGCGGTACTACGGCATGGCGGAGCGCTACTACGTCGTCCAGACGCCGGGGCACAACAGCCGCCTGGACGAGCTGCACGCGGAGATCCTGCGCCGCAAGCTGCGCAGGCTCGACGCGTACGTCGAGGGCCGGCGTGCGGTGGCGCGGCGCTACGCCGAGGGGCTCGCCGACACCGATCTGGTGCTGCCGTCGATAGCGCCGGGCAACGACCACGTCTACTACGTCTACGTGGTACGCCATCCGCGGCGCGACGCCGTCATCGAGGCACTGAAGAGCTACGACATCTCGCTGAACATCAGCTACCCGTGGCCGGTCCACACCATGACGGGCTTCTCCCACCTCGGATACGCCAAGGGGTCCCTGCCGGTCACCGAGACGGCGGCCGACGAGATCTTCTCGCTGCCCATGTACCCCTCGCTGGACCCGGCGGTGCAGGACAAGGTCATCGGCGCACTCCACGACGTCCTGGCGACGCTGTGAGTTCTGTCCCCATCGGGCGGGACGGCGCCGCGGAAGGCCGGGTTCGCATGGGCGTGCTCGGCTGCGCGGACATCGCGCTGCGCCGGATGCTCCCGGCCATCGCGGCGGCCGATGCGGCCGAGCTCGTCGCGGTGGCCAGCCGGGACGCCGCGAAGGCAGAGCGGGTGGCGGCCCGGTTCGGATGTGCCGGCGTCAAGGGCTACCGGACGCTGCTGGAGCGGGACGACGTCGACGCGGTGTACGTCCCCCTCCCGCCTGCGCTCCACTTCGAGCAGGTGGCCGAGGCCCTGCGGGCGGGCAAGCACGTGCTGTGCGAGAAGCCGCTGTGCACGACCCACGCGGAGGCTGCCGAGCTGATGGAGCTGGCGCGACGGCACCGCCGGATCCTCGCTGAGAACTTCATGTTCCTGCACCATTCCCAGCACGCCGAGGTCCGCTCGCTCGTCGACGCGGGTGCCATCGGCGAGCTGGAGGTGCTGTCCGGTTCGTTCGGCGTACCGCCTCTGGATCCCACGGGATTCCGGTACGCCTCCTCGCTCGGCGGCGGCGCACTGCTGGATGTCGGCGTCTATCCGCTGCGGACGGCGCAGATGTATCTGTGCGGCGAGCCGGAGGTGCTGGCGGCCACCCTCCGGGTGGACGACGCGACCGGGGTGGACGTGTCGGGTACGGCCCTGCTGTGCGCCCCCGACGGCGTCGCGGCGCAGCTTGAGTTCGGCTTCCGGCACTCGTACCGGTCGCGCTACGCGCTGTGGGGCGGCGAGGGGAGGATCTCGGTGGAGCGCGCGTACACCCCGCCGGAGCAGCTGAAGCCGGTGGTACGGCTCCAGAAGCAGGACCGGCTTACCGAGCTGGCGATGCCCGCGGACCATCAGGTGCGCAATGCGCTGGCCGCGTTCACCGCCACCGTCCTCACCGGCGGGGGCGGTCCCGTCTGCGAAGCCGAATCGCTGCTCCAGGCACGGCTGGTCGAGGACGTCCGGAAGGTCGCCAGAATCGTCACGGTCTGATCAGCCCCTCGACCCCTCAGGCCTTCACCTCCTTCACCTCCTCGGCGATGGACATGACGTACTGCCCGTAACTCGACCCGCCGATCTCCTCGCCCAGCCGGTGGCACGCTGCGGCGTCGATGAAACCCATCCGCAGCGCGACCTCCTCGATGCACGCGATACGGCATCCCTGGCGTTCCTCCAGCGTCCCCACGTACTGACTGGCCTGGAGCAGGGATTCCGGTGTGCCCGTGTCGAGCCAGGCGAAACCGCGGCCCAGGTCGACGAGCCTGGCCTCGCCCTGCTCGACGTAGAACCGGTTCACATCGGTGATCTCCAGTTCTCCCCGGGCTGACGGCGTGATGTTCTTGGCGATGTTGACCGCTCGGTTGTCGTAGAAATAGAGGCCCGTGATGGCGCGGTCGGACCGCGGCCGTGCGGGCTTCTCCTCGATGGAGACAAGCCTGCCGTCGGCGTCGACCTCGCCGACCCCGTACCGCTGCGGGTCGTGCACCGGGTAGCCGAACAGCACACAGCCCTGTACGTCCTGAGACTCCTGGGCCAGCACGTCGGAGAAGCGGGGGCCGTGGAAGATGTTGTCGCCCAGGATCAGCGCGACCGGGTCCGTGCCGATGTGATCGGCGCCGATGAGCAGGGCCTCGGCGATGCCGGCCGGCTGGAACTGCTCCGCATAGCTGATGTTTGTCCCGAGCTGGGACCCGTCGCCGAGCAGAGTGCGAAAACGCGGCAGGTCGTGGGGCGTCGCGATGACGAGGACGTCCCTGATGCCCGCGAGCATGAGAATCGACAGCGGATAGTAGATCATCGGCTTTCCGCCGACGGGAAGCAGTTGCTTGGATACCGCGCGGGTAATCGGATACAGCCTGGCTCCGGATCCACCGGCCAGAACGATGCCCTTCACGAGGACTCACCCCCAGAACGGAACTGCCCTGAACGCTCCCCGGCTTCCTTCGCCCGGGAAAGGGCTCCTGTTTCCCGGAAAACTCCGGGAATGCAGTGTTGCCGTGGCGCCTCGCAGGCACCTCAAGCACCGCTCGTGCTGCGCCCCCGCTGCACCACCACGGCCGTAGTCCGGTCCGGTGGCGCAGGGAGCTCGTCCTTGCCGAAGCGACAACCCGAGTTCCGCAGTTGGTGGGCACACGGTGGCCGTGAAGTCGCTTCCTGGCCTGCGATGGCCTGTTCCCTGCGCATTCCGGCCGCCCTCATCTCAGAGCTTCGAGATCATCTCACTGCCCTGTGACGCGTATCTCGGTCAGCAGGTCACACCGCGTCGTCAGGAGCGTCGTACAGCCGGCCTGGCGGTCGGCCCGGAGTCGCCCTCGCCGCTCTCGATGCGCCTGCAACTCAGCGATGCGCTCGGGCACACCGTTCCCAGGACCGTAGACCGTCTCGGCTATCGCTCCATCGCCGTCCACCAGACCGTCGTACAGTCCCCGCTCGTCACCAAGCCACGGGCCCAGCCTCGGCCGGGTCATCGGGTCCGTAGCGCCCGGGACCTCCCAGTCGTCAGCCCAGCCAATGATGTGGGCGCCGACGGTCGCGGCATCGCGAAAACGTCCTGCCTTTGACGTTCCGGAGATGGGGTGCCCGTGGCCGCCTTCATTCGGGACAGCCGACGGACGCCAAGCAAGTACTGTTCGCATCCGTCACAGGGGCGTTCGATCACGTCCAGGTCCGTACCGCGCAAGACTTCTCCGTCCCGTACACGCAGAGTACGGAGATTTCGCGGCCACCCCCAGGACGACCTTCATCAACCCAGAAAGCTCAGTCGCACCTGACGGTTGGGAACGTCGATATCGGTGTCCGCCAACCTCCGTCAAGGCAACCCCAGCCTAACGCGGCCCCTCACGTCCTCTCGTCGCCGAGGTCCCTGTCAGCCGCGACGATCACCTTCCCGAACAGCCACAGGAGCCGCACGGCTCGCACCCCGCCGAGGCACATCGCAACCTCCACCAGCCAGTGCACGCCCCCCGGGTCCGACTCCGTGGTGTCAAGGATGGTGGCCATCAGGCACAGGCCCGAGATCACGAGCGTCGCGCTGAGAATGCCCACCCAGTTGCGACGGAACTGCACACCCTGCACCTCGTGAGTACGCAGTGCACGCATCCTGGGCCCGTTGGAGGCCGCGTACTGCGCGACGGCCGCGGTGATGAAGCTGCCCACAAGCGCCGCGACGGTGGCCGTGGTCGTATAGATGTCGATTCGCTGCTCATGGTGCGGCCAGGCCAAGATGTCGCCACTGCCGGTGACTCGCACAACGGACAGATGCGCCCCCGTGACCACGAGGGTGATCAGCCAGTCCAGGCGCGGCCGTCCCGCCCACCGCTCCAACAGCCACTCCACCACGCACCCCCAGGCCCAGGCCCTTGAAACAGCACTGCTCAGGCTAGCGGCCGGCGCTGACACGCCTCTTGAAGCGCCTCTTCGTGTGTGCGAGCTGCCTCGAAGACGGCGTTTACGGCGAACGTCAGGTCCACCGAGCGTCCGTCGGTGAACTGGACCGGTACGTCACATTGGGCCGTGATGCGGTGGGCCAGGAAGTCGAGCGGTTCGTACTCCAGTGACTGGCGGTGCGGGTCACGCACCGCGACGCGCCCGCTGACGGAGCGCACCACGCCTGACTCGTCCATCCACTCATCGAGGTCGGGGATGAACTGCAGGACATCGCTGCGCAGTTGGGTAGCGGCCCGGTTTCTACGGAACAGGTTCAGCCCCCTGCCGCGCTGAGGCACCTTCAGGCTCAACGTGATCGCCGTGTCCGGGTGCCGCTGACCGAAGCTGCGCAATGAGGCACCCAGTTCTGAGTTCGCGTTCAGGGCGCTGACACTGTCTGCCGGCGCACCCTCCAGGCTCACTGTCAGTTCCGACACCGCTTCGATGCGGTTGAGCTTCTCGCGAGCCCGCGCGTGGATGACCGGCTTCAGCGAGATTTCCCCGCAGGGGAGACCGACTTGGTTCAGCCACTTGGCGATGGCGCTGACGCGCGGGGCGGAGAAGCCCCCGTGCAGGGCGCCGATGATGTTGCCGTAGGGCAGGAAGCAGATCGTCGTCACATGGGCGACATCGGTCCCGGCGGCAAGCCTCAGCGCTTCGATGGTGCCGTTACCGTGGTCGAGTTGATGGGGAACCTCACCGGTGATCTTGGCGAGAAGCAGATGGTCCTCGGGCATCGCCGGGTCCACGACCCCAACCAGTTGGTCATCTCCGCTGGTTATGGTCCGCTTGTGCGGCTCCAGTGCAGCGATCCGGTCGAGGAAGCTCCGCCAGGGCTGGGGGTCCATACGCGGCTGGCCATCCTTGGCCTCGACGATCTCGAAGAAGAACACCGTGCGCTTGCGCACCGCCCGGGCCATGTCCGCTCCCCCTGTCCCTCATGGCTGTTGCTGTCCCGGCAGTCCACGTCCCTGCCGAGTGACTCCTGCGTGATCGTAGACAGGACTCCCCCGCGCGTCTGAACGCCCGGATCAAAATTGGCTTGATACCGATGGCCAAAATTCTGTCCCTTGTTCCGTTACCTCACACCCGTCCCAGCTCTTCTGCGGGAGCTCTGCGAAACCACCTCCGACCTGGCAGGATGTTCAGTTCATAGACTGACGATATTTAAAATGCTGCGATTCACCGCATAGCATCACCGCCGACTGGGTCATGCTGGCGAGCCGTGCGGATCCGGCAGAGGAAAGGTGCGGTGAACGGCGGTGGCGGCAGCAGGCGGCCCGACAGGCGCCAGGCCCGGCCAGCACCAGCCGAAGCGCTGGTGCCAGACGCGGCCCTCTCCCTTCCCTTGGGAGCAAACAGCTCTGGATCACATCAAGCAGCGGATGCCGGTCACGGCCCCGCACTACGCCTGGGCGACCTTCGCATTCACCGCCATGAGTGGCCGTATCAACGAGTGCGACCTGCTCATCGCCGTGCCCCGCGGCCTGTTTCTGGTCGAGCTCAAAGGGCACCCCGGGCGAGTCGTCAACCATGGTGACACCTGGAGCTTCCACGCGCCGGACGGCCGGATCCGCACGGTCCGCAACCCGCTGCACCTCACCGATCTCAAGTCCAAGGAGCTCAAGTACCGTCTCCAAGAAGCCGCCAGGGAGCTCTATCCCCATCGGACCCCGCGCGTCCCGCGCATCGACGCAGCGGTCTTCCTGTCAGATCCGCTGCTGCAGAGCGATCTGGACACGGTGCAGCGCGCTCATGTGTACGGACGTGACGGGTCTCAGAGCGGCCTCCCGGGAATCTGGGACGATTTCCTCTCCCTGCCGCCGGAGCGCGAAAACTGGCGAGTGAGCGAGGACTTCACCCGCCACCTGCCCGAGCTGATGAAGAAGATCGGAGTACGGGCCTCCACCGCCCACCTGGATTTCGGTGACGGTTGGAAGCTCTCCTCCCGTCCCCTGGACGCGGGACCTACCTGGGAGGACCGGCTCGCCAAGCGCAAGGACCTGATCCATGAAGAGGGCCGGGTCCGTGTCTATCTCGTCGAGCAGCAGGCAAGCGAGGAGAAACGGCGTTCCGCCACCCGCGCCGCCGAGCGTGAGTACCAGGTGCTCCAGGGCATCAACCATCGCGGTATCTCCCAGGCCGTCACGCTGCGCCAGCACCAGGGCGGCCCCGCGATCCTCTTCCGGCACCGCGAGAGCGATCTGCGGCTGGACAACTACCTTGCCGTGTACGGCGCGAAGCTGCCGGACGCAGTACGTCGCGACATGGTCCGCCAGCTCGCCGAAGCTGTCCGCTATGCACACCGCCGCTCGCTCTACCACCGTGCCCTCGCCGCACGCTCGGTGTACGTCACCGCCAGGGAAAGCGGCGGCGACCCGGTCCTGCGGATCATCGACTGGCAGGCGTCGGCCCGCGATTTCGACACCACCACGCTGCGTACGCTGGGCGCGAGCTCCTTCACCGGAGAGCACATCGAGGACGCCGCCCAGTGCTATCTCGCGCCCGAGACCGACGCCGACCACCCCGACCCGGTGGACCTGGACGTCTTCGGTCTCGGCGCGATCGCCCACCACATCCTCACCGGGATGCCACCCGCCGAGACCCGTACCGCCCTCAAGGAGCGGCTCGCGGCCGACGGCGGCCTGCACATGTATGCGGTCAGTGACGCCGTGGACTCCGGGCTCGACGAGTTGGTGTATACCGCCACTCGGGCCTCCGTCGACGACCGGCTGGACTCCGCCGATGCCTTCCTCAGGCATCTCGACGAGGCCGAGCAGGCCATCGCCGCACACGCCGTCGCCGTGGAGGCCGACCCGCTCTCCGCCACCCCCGGCCAGGCTGTGGACGGCGACTGGACCGTGGAGCGAGTTCTCGGCTCGGGCGCCACGGCCCGTGCGCTGTATGTGACGCGTGTCAGCGAGGACGAACACGGCCGGCAGGTGGAGGAGGAGCGGGTCCTCAAGGTCGCCCTGGACGCTGAGAAGAACGAACGCCTTGCCTCCGAGGCGGCGGCGCTGCAACAGATCAGCAGCGGACGCATAGTCAAGCTCTACGAGGGCCCGCGCACAGTCGCCGGGCGGACCGCACTCGCCCTGGAGTACGCCGGCCCCGACACCCTCGCCCAGCGCCTCGCCAGTCATGGACAGCTGGGCTACGAGGAGTTGGCCTCCTTCGGCGACGACCTGTTCACCGCGCTGGATGACCTCGCGGCCAGGGGAGTCCGACACCGCGATCTCAAGCCCGACAATCTCGGCATCAAGCTCCGGGAAGACGGCGGCCAGCAGCTGATGCTTTTCGACTTCTCGCTGGCGAATGTCTCCGACCGGGACATCAAGGCGGGCACCCGCGGCTATCTCGATCCGTTCCTCGGCGACGCCCGCCGCCCCGTCTACGACGACTATGCCGAGCGGTACGCCGCCGCCATCGTCCTGCATGAGATGGCCGCCGCCTCGCGCCCTGTGTGGGGCAACGGCCAAGATGACCCGCTCACTGCGCTCGACGACGAACTTCCGTTGATCGACACCGACGCCTTCGTGGCGGTACTGGGTCCCGGGCTCAAGACATTCTTCGAGCGGGCCCTGCACCGGGACGTCAACCGCCGGTTCGAATCACTTCGGCAGATGCGGGACGCCTGGCGGGCGATCTTTACCGAGGCCGACCGCACGCAGCCGCCGCCCACCACGGACACCGTCTCGCACCTCGGCGCGGACGGACTGCCGGAAGGTCTGTCCGAGCAGGACATCCGGGACCTGTACGCGGACAACGCGAAGCTCGGTACCACGCTCAAGGACGCCGGTCTGACCGAACGAGCGGCCGCGGTAGCCGAGGAGCTCGGCGCGGTGACGGTCGAGGAACTCCTCGACGTACCGCTGCCCCGCTTCAGGGAAAAGCGCGGGATCGGCGCGGTCGTCAAGAAGGAGCTCAACCGGCGCCACCGGCAGTGGACGGCCGCGCTGAGGCCGAAGAGGCCCAAGGCCTCACACACGGCCCCTGCCGCGACGCCCGTCGTCGCGTGCGGCCCGGCAGACGGCCGGCTCGGCGCCGAGCACGACGCCCGGCAGAACGTGGAACGGCTCGCCGCCCTCCTCAACCCCGTGCCGCCCGGCCGCAGGGACAACAAGCGGCCGCAGGTCGTCGCGGCCTGGCTCGGACTCGACGGCACCTGCGAGCCGGGCACCTGGCCGACCAACCGGCAGGTCGCCGGGACGGTCAAAGTCTCCGAGTACACCGTCTCCAAGCACCTCGGTACGGCGATCGGCGAGTGGGTCGCCGCCGGCTGGATGACCCTTCTGCGCGACGAGCTGGTGGACTCCGTCCGGGATGCCGGCCGCGTGATGACCACCCGCGAGCTCGCCCGGGTGCTGGCCGCGGGCCATGGCTCGCAGAGTGAGACCACCAAGGACACAGAAGCCGCCGCCCTCGCGGTCGTACGGGCCGCAGTCGCCGCCGAGACGCTGCTCACCGGACGCGACGAGGACCACGAACCCCGGCTCGCACAGCTGCGGCGCGGGGGACGGGTGCTTATCGCCCTACAGTCCCTGTACGGCTCCGACGACGATCCGACACCCGATGAACTCGCCGCTTATGCCGTTGAATTGGGCAACACCGCCGAGACGGTTGTCGCAGCCGATCCGCTGCCGGACCGCGCCGTGGCGCTGCGTGAGCTGCGGGCTGTCCCCGCCCCGGAGGGCATGGATCCGCTGCCGGATGCCCGCCTGGTCACCTTGGCCGCCGCCACGTCGACAGGCGCGGCCGCGTCGCCGCGGCTCGAACTGTACCCCCGGGCTCTTGAGCTCTCGCGGGCCCTTCAGATCTCGCAGGCAGCGGCCGGGGTACGGCGCGAGGTCGGCATCAGCCTGGAGGGGCTGCTGGCCAGGCTCCGTTCCCGCTTCCCAGAAATGGAGCTTGGCAAGCCGACCTGCGTCGAGGTCGAGGACGCACTGAAGAGGGCCGGGTTCCCTCTCCTCTACGACATGGCGGAGGCGCGCTTCAAGCCGTCGGTGCCGGTCTCGGCAGCGGGCGGTAGCAGCTGGCTGCACTCGTCTACGACGGGCACGGTGACCGCGAGCGGTGCCGCAGGTGCGTTGGCTGCGGCCGGGCGCGACGTGTCCGCACTACTCGCCGCGAAGCTCAACTCCGCCGCGCGGGAAGGGGGGTTCCTCGCACTGAACACGGACGTCAAACGGCTGCGCAGCGAGGCGGGCTCGGTCGCGGACGCTCTGGCGGGCGCGTTCCCTGTGGTCCCGGTGAACCTGGCGAGGGTCTTCCTCGCCGAGTTCCGGGCACTTGCGAGTGGGCACGCTACGGACTGGTCCAAGGTACTCGGCGCGGATACCCGATACACCAGGAGCGGCGAACTGCCCAGGGGGCTCCGGTCGTTCGTCGTGCGCGTCTGGCCTCGGGTAGCCCGCCGCCTTGAGGAGGTGGCCGGCCGGGACACCGGAACCGTCCTCTTCCTCCACACGGCCGGGCTGCTCGCCCACTACTACGAGGCGGGCGGACACGAGGTCCTCGTGGGCTTGCAGCGCGAGGCACGAAAGCCGGGCGGCAGGCCACACGGTCTTTGGCTGCTGACCCCCTCGCACAACCCGCAGGGAGTACCGGAGTTGGACGGGCGCACGGTGGAGGTGACCGGTGGCGACGCGGAACGCGTGGTGCTGACCGGGGACTTCCTGAAGGACTTGGCCGCGGCGTCGGCCGAACAGCTTGGCGAGCATGAGAACGAGGGGGATTACCACAGTGAGTGTGCGCGGTAGCGCTGGTAGCGGAGTCGGCCAGGCTCATCAGGAACATCTGCTCAAGGACCTCCGCAAACAGGTCGCGGTCCTGGAGGACGATCTGCGAGCGCGCGCCGACGCGGTGGAGGCCTACCGCACCTCTCTCACCGACGAGTACACGCACGCCTACGCGGCCGGGCGTACGGCAGCCACGTACGAGACGTGGCGTGACGAGCGCGTCACACAGGTCGCGGCGGCGTGGGTGCTCGGATGTGTCTTCGTTCGGTTCTGCGAGGACAACGGCCTGGTGGAGCGGGCCTGGCTGGCCGGCGTCGGGGACCGCCTCAAAGACGCGGAGGACCACGCGGTGGCGTTCTTCACCGCGCACCCCGAGAAGAACGACCGCGACTGGATCACCGCGGCATTCGACCACCTGGCCGGGACGAACCCCACAGTGGCGGGCCTCTTCGACCGTGCGCACAACCCGCTGTGGGAGTTAGCCCCTTCATACGAGGCGGCGACGGGTCTGCTGAAGTTCTGGCGGCGGGTCGGGCCAGACGGCGAGACGGTCCACTCGTTCGTGGACCCCGACCTGGACACTCGCTTCCTGGGCGACCTGTACCAGGACCTGAGCGAGCACGCACGCAAGACGTACGCACTCCTGCAGACGCCGGTATTCGTCGAGGAATTCATCCTCGATCTGGCACTGGAGCCCGCGGTGGCGGAGTTCGGCCTAGAACCGGTCGTCGAGATCGTGGACGGACATGGTGTCGTACGCGAACTTCCCGCCGGACTCCGGACGATCGACCCGGCGTGCGGCTCGGGCCACTTCTTGCTGGGGTTATTCGAGCGGTTGCTGGCGAAGTGGCGCGAAGCGGATAAGGGTGCGGACGACTGGGCACTGATCCGGCGGGCACTGACGGCAGTTCACGGGTGTGACAAGAACCCGTTCGCGGTGGCTATTGCACGGTTTCGGCTTCTGGTGGCCGTGTTAAAGGCTGCGGAGAAACAGCAGCTTGACACACTTGGGGAGTTTCCGATCAATGTGGCGGTGGGGGACTCGCTGTTGCATGGGCGCGGAGCACCCAAACGGGACGACGAGGATCTCTTCTCCTCCCAAGAGGTCTTCCACTACCGGCCCGAGGACATCGAGGACTATGCGGAGCGCTGCGACCTGCTCACGCGAGACTCGTACCATGTGGTCGTCGGCAATCCGCCGTACATCACGGTGAAGGATAAACAGGAGAACCTCAACTACCGGGTATATGAGGCCTGTTCGGGAAAGTACGCGCTGTCGGTGCCGTTCGCTGAGCGACTGTTCCAGCTCGCGGTGCGTACGTCGGGGTCGGATCGGGACGCGGGATACGTCGGGCAGATTACGGCGAACTCGTTTATGAAGAGGGAGTTCGGCAAGAAGCTGATCGAGGAGTTCTTCCGGCTGAAGGTACACCTGACGCATGTGATTGATACGTCGGGGGCGTATATTCCGGGGCATGGGACGCCTACGGTGATTCTGGTCGGGCGGAACCATGTGCCACGACAGAATGAACCGGTTCGCGCGGTATTGGGGGTGCGGGGAGAGCCGGCACAGCCCGCGGCCGCAGAGGAGGGGTACGTCTGGAACGCGATCGTCGACCAGATCGGGACCCCAGGAAGCGAGTCGGAATGGGTGTCCGTCGAGTCTGTGAAACGTGCCAGATTCGCGGACTACCCGTGGAGTGTAAGCGGCGGCGGGGCAAGCGCACTGTTCACCGCGATCGAGCAGCAGAGAACCGCCATCCTCAAGGATTCCAGTGACTCGGCCGGAATCACGTGCTTCACACTCGAAGATGACCTTTACTTGCTCCCGCAAAGAAGCGCAGATCGCCATGAGATCCCTCGGACATTCACCCGCTCGATGGTAACTGGCGAGCTTCTTCGCGATTGGGACGGCAGGGGATTCGGCGTCAGTGCTTTCCCCTACTCAGAGGACTTCACTCCCATCGACGTTGAGGACGAAGAGCCTCTTCTACGGTACATGTGGCCGTGCCGCACCACACTGGCCAACAACTTCCTCTTCGGCCGCCAGACGAAAGTCCAAGGTGGACTCAAGTGGTCTGAATTCGGACGGCTGACGACGAGCAAACTCGAGACGCCCTTATCGATCACGTTCGCGTTCGTGGCAACACATAACCACTTCGTACTGGACCGAGGCGGGAAGGTCTTCAAGCAGTCCGCTCCGGTGATCAAGCTGCCGGAGAGGACCGGCGAGGACGGGCACCTGGCGCTGCTCGGAGTGCTCAACTCATCGACGGCGTGCTTCTGGCTCAAGCAAGTCAGCCAAGCTAAGGCAGGCGGTGGTACAGGGCGCGGGATGCAGGACGAAGCCTGGGAAGAGCGCTACGAGTTCACCGGCACCAAACTCCAAGACTTCCCTCTCCCCGCCCAGCTCCCCCTCACCCTCGGCCGCTCCCTAGACGCCCTCGCCCAAGAGCTCGCCGCCCACGAGCCCTCGGCCATATGCGGGTCCGGCGCCGAGCCTCCCACCCGGGCCCGGCTTGACGCCGCCCGCGAAGCCTGGACCCGTACCCGCCGGCGTATGATCGCGCTCCAAGAGGAGCTCGACTGGGAGGTGTACCACTCCTACGGGCTGCTCACTGACGCTGAGAAGGCGCAGCTCACCGCCCCCTCCCCCGCGCCCACCACCATTCCCCACGTGAAGTTGGGGGAGCGGGCGTTCGAGATCGTGCTCGCGCGGAAGCAGGCTGCCGGGGAGATCGAGACCGCCTGGTTCGACCGCCACGGATCCACCCCTGTCACCGAGGTCACGGCCCACTGGCCGGACTGGTACCGGGACATCGTGCAGGCCCGCATCGACACCATCGCCGCCCGCCGGGACATCGCCCTCATCGAGCGTCCCGAGTGCAAGCGGCGCTGGGCGGCCGACCCCTGGGAGAAGCGGGAGAAGGCGGCACTCCGCACCTGGCTGCTTGACCGGTGTGAGGATAAGGGCCTCTGGTTCCATGTCCTCAACGGCTTCGAGCAGCCCCGCACCCTCACCATAGGTCAGCTCGCCGACAAGCTGGAGCGGCGGTCGGACGCCGATGCGATCCTCAACACCGCCTCTCTGTACGCCACCGATCTCGGGAAGCCGAACCTCTCTCTCACCCAGGTCCTCCAGGACGTGATCGAGAACGAGCACGTGCCGTTCCTCGCCGCGTACCGCTACAAGGACTCCGGTCTGCGCAAGCGTGCGCAATGGGAGAAGGTCTGGAAAGAGCAGCGCGAGGAAGATCGTACGGGCGAGCGGCGCGACATCGCCGTACCGCCGAAGTACACCTCAGCGGACTTCGCCAATTCGGGGTACTGGTCGAACCGCGGGAAGCTCGACGTCCCCAAGGAACGGTTCGTGTCCTACCCGGACGCCAGCCCGGGCTCCGACCCGACCCTGCTCCTCGGCTGGGCCGGCTGGGACCAGCGCGACCGGGCCAGCGCCCTGCTGAACCTCGTCAACGACCGGCGCAAGCACCAGGACTGGCCCGTTGAGCGGCTCGTACCACTGCTCGCCGGGATCGCGGAGCTGATGCCGTGGCTACGGCAGTGGTTCGGCGACGTGGACGACGAGTGGGGGGAGTTGTCTGCCGCTGAGGAGTTCCAGAGCTTCCTCGACGGGGAGTTGGAGCGGGAGAAGCTCACCCCCGCCACTCTCGCCGACTGGCGCCCGGTGAAGAAGAGCCGGGCACGGAAGACGAGTGCGAAGACGACCGAGAAGAAGACGGCCACAGAGAAGGCGGCAGCAGACACATGAGTAGCAGGGGCGGCGACCTCTACCTCCGGGACGTACTCGATCTGTCCCAGGAGGTCCTGGCCGGGTCGTTCAAGGTTGAGCTCTCCGGAGGGTTCGAGGAGACGGCGAAGCGCGTACGCGAGTACGTGGTCACCCCACAGCTGGAACAGGCGCTGCGCAGAGCCCTGAAGATCGTGCAGGCGTCGGTACAGACAGAGACGTCCAACGCGGCGTATCTGCATGGCTCGTTCGGTTCTGGTAAGAGCCACTTCATGACCGTGCTGCACGCGATCCTGTCCAACGATCCGGCCGCACGCACCAAGCCGAAGCTCCAGCCGGTCATCGCGGACCATGACGCGTGGCTGCGGGATCGCACGTTCTTGATGGTGCCGTTCCACCTGGTCGGGGCGACGGACCTGGATTCGGCGATCCTCGGCGGCTATGTGACGGCCGTGTCCCGGCTGCACCCGGACGCCCCGGTGCCGCCGGTCTACCGTGCGGACGCCATGTTCGACGACGCGCGCGGCCAGCGGGAGTTCTTCAGTGACGACGCGGAGTTCGTTCGCTGGCTCGGCAACCCAGCGCTGCCGCAACCCGAGAACGAGACCGGCTCAGCACCCGCCGCGGACGATGAAGGAGATCTGGAGAACCTCGACGCCAAGGAGGCCCCGAAGGTCTGGACGCCGAACCTCCTCGACCAGGCCTTCGCGGCCGCTCCAGGTGATTCGGTCCGTGACTGGCTGGCGTCGGCTCTCCTCTCAGGGCCGTACTCCTCGTACTCCCGTGGCGCGCTCGGCGCGAAGAACGCCTTCCTACCCCTTGAGAACGGGCTGGACATCATCAGCCGGCATGCCAAGTCTCTTGGTTACGACGGCCTGATTCTCTTCCTCGACGAGCTGATTCTGTGGCTCCAAGCGCACTTGACCAAGCGGACCTTCGTCAATGACGAGGTGAACAAGCTGGTCAAGGTGATCGAGTCCGGGACGGGCGGTCGCGCGCTGCCGATCGTTTCGTTCATCTCTCGTCAGCGCGACCTGTCCGAGCTGATCGGATCGGACGCGGTCGGCGCGGACGCCAAGAACCTGGAACAGCAGGTCAATTATCTGGCAGGGCGAATCGACCCGATCAAACTGGAGGACCGCAACCTTCCGGAGATCATCAAGGAGCGGGTCCTCAAACCGAAGGACGACTCCGCGAAGGCCGCGCTCGAAGCGGCCTTCGCGCGGATCGAGACCTCCAACCAGTCCGTGCGCGACGTACTTCTCGACGTAAACGGCGCCACTCACGCCGACTGGGCCGACTTTAAGTCCCTATATCCACTCTCACCCGTTCTGCTCAACGTCCTGGTCGCGCTCTCCGGGGCGCTCCAACGCGAACGCACCGGCCTCAAGCTGCTCCAGCAGATGCTCTACAAGCGGCGCGACGACATGGTGGTCGGCGAGCTGATTCCGCTGGGTGATTTGTGGGACGTGCTGGCTGAAGGCATGGGAGAGGCGTTCACCGACCGGCTGCGCAGCGAGGCCGAGGCTGCGACCCGCTTCCACAGCAGGGTGCGCGAGCACCTGCTGGAGAAGTACGGTTCTGAGGACGACAAGAAGTTCAAGGCGGACGAGCGGTTCATCAAGACAATGCTGCTCGCCTACCTCGCTCCTGAAGTCCCCGCCCTCGCACGGCTCACGGGGCCCCGGCTCAATGCGCTGAACCACGGGTCGATCATTTCCCGCACCGGGCAGGAAGACCGCATCGTCATCCATCGGATGCGGGAGCTGCAGGCGCAGTTCCCCGGCGAGCTGCGCAGCGACGGCAACGACTCGGACCCGGTGTTCACGCTGCATCTGTCCGATCTGGACGTAGAACCGATTCTGGACAGTGTCGGTGAGAAGGACACCATAGGCGCCCGCAAGCGCTGGGTTCAGGAATGGCTGTGGCAGGAGCTGAACATCGAGGACAACGGCGCGATCGTCGCCGAACGCGAGATCATCTGGCACGGCACACGACGGACGGCCGAGTTCGTCTGCGAGAACGTGCGCGATACTCAGCTGTTGCCGGATGTCTGGTTCGAACCGTCCGCGCCGGACCGGATCCGGTTCCTGATCGATTATCCCTTCGACGAGGACGGTCTGCCCAGCGCCGACGAGAACCGGGTCTTCGAGCTGCAGCGCAGCAATCCCGACGCCGCCACCATCGTGTGGCTACCGTCCTTCTTCTCCTCTCGACGTGGCGCCCAACTCGGCCGGCTCTTGAAGATCAACTACCTGCTCGACCGCGACCACTTGAAGGAGTTCGCGACCCATCTGTCCTCCGACGACCAGGTGCGGGTCAGGCACCAGCTTGAGGCGCAGCGCGAGACGCTCGTCTCCCAGCTGAGCCAGGTACTCCATCAGGTGTACGGGCTCGCCAAGGCCGTCGATACCGACCTGGGCGCCCAGGTCACAGAGGGCAGGCATGTCCACTCGCTCTTCGCCGGGCACCCCCCACAGCTCCAGGGAGGCGGTGCCTTCGAGTACAACCTGCTGAAGCTCGCCGACGGGTTGCTCGACGCGATGTACCCCAAGCACCCGAACTTCGACCGCAAGGAGGACCGTAAAGCGGTCGCCCCCGCGAAGTTCAAAATGGCGTATGAGTGGATCGTGAAGGCCATGGACGACGGCTCGCGGCGAGTCGTGGTCGACAGCCGTGATCTCGCGGATGTCGCGCGCATCGTGCACCCGCTGGAGCTTGGCGAGGTGCACGACGGGCCTCTGAACGTGTCCACGGACTGGCGCCGCCTCATCGACCAGCAGGCCGCCAGGCACGGCGCGAAGGGCGACTTCGCGGTCGAGGACATCCGCACGTGGATCGCCGAGCTCGGCTGGACGGGCCTTGACCGGCTGGTCTCCAACGTGGTCATCGCGACATACGCGCTACTCTCGGACCGCTCCTGGATCTACCACGGCCAGGCCGAACCAGCCCCCGCCCTGGATCAGTTCGGCGCCGGTTGGGCACTGCGCGCACAGGAGCTACCGAGTGAGGAGGAGTTCGCCGAGGCGCACACCCGGGCCGCGGCACTGTTCGGCACAAGCGTGCCGCAGGTGTTGTTCACCAGGAACGTCAACGCGCTCGCGGCGGACGCCTACGCGAAAGCCATGGAACGCGAGACGGCCGTGAACGGGCTACGACGTGCCCTGGACAGGTACCGGGGCGCCCTCGGCATCAGCGAGGATGCGCCGACCGCGCGCGAGCAGTCGGTACGCGACGCAGCCGACATGCTTGCGCGGATCAAGCAGACCCAGGAAGCCACCCCGCTCGTACGGGATCTGGCGGCGTCGACATACCCGACCACCGACGTGGTGCTCGCCAAGACGCTGTCCTCGGCGCAGCGGGTCTTCGACGCGTTGGAGGGAACTGACTGGGATCTCATCGACAGCGTACGGAAGTACACGGAGCGGGGGGACGGTCTCGCCGACCGGTCCACACGGCTGCTCACCGAGATCGCGAACGCGGCGGCGGCCGATGAGTTCGACACCGAACTGGCCGCTGTGCTCACCGGAGGGCGCAGCCAGGCCGTGGCCCTCATTACCGAGGCGGCACGCCTCAGCACGGTGGCACCCGTCGTACCGGTGGCCCCGGTCGAGCCGGTGGCGCCCGAACCATCACCTGCCGAACGCAAAGCGGCCATCCCTGTCGTCCACTCGGGTGCCGGGGGCGTGAACCTCACTGTGCATGACAAGCTGCAACTGTCCTCGACGACCGCATCGACACCGTCGCCGGCCGCCCGCAGGTCGCGGCGCATCAAGGCAACGGAGAACGAAAGCATCCTGGAGGGCGCTCTGAGCCGGGCGCTATCCGACGTCCAAGACGAGATCCGTGACTTCGTCGCGGCGCACCCGGGCATCGAGATCGAGATCAACTGGCATGTGCTGGATGCCCAGGGCGACAGCACGAGCGTGCCGGGCGGCGAGGGCTGATGGGAACCACAGTGCCCGAACTCGACCAGCGTGTCCTCACCGGGCTGCTCAGCACACGTCTGACCCGGACCAAGGGCAGGCGCCTTGTGCTGGTCCACGGGAAATACGCCGACGGCCCTGAGGAGTTCACCGTGCCCGTGGCCGACGGCGAGCGCCGCAAAGTCCGGGTGACGCATACCACCTCGGTGCTCGGCCTCACCGACGCCTGGCAGGCCCATCTCAACGCCGTCGGCACGGACTTGCTCGTGGTCACCACCGATGTGCGCGGCGAACAGCTCAGCCTCGATCTGCTGGGTGAAATGGTGCGGTCGCAAGTTATCGCCGTGGACGAGGCCGACATCGTCCGGCAGCTCTTCGGTGCCGCCGACCTCGACCCGCGGATGCGGCGCGACCCCTGGCTGTGGCTGCCGACCGCGCTGATCTCCGCCGAGCCGGTGGACGGCTGGCCGCAACGCGGGGCCGTACTCACTCTCGATGCGGCCATGCGCGCCCTGGTCGGGGTGAGGCTCGGCCTGGAGAGCGTCTTCGATGAGGGCGTGTCGGTGGACGTCGACGCGCTGCTCGCCTGGTCCCGTACACCCGGTGGCCCCGAGCGCTTCGCCGCACTGCCGGAGGCCGAGCAGCAGGGCATCGCCGACTGGCTGGCACAGAGCGCGGGCGAAGCCGCCCCCCTGCTGTTGAGGCTCGCGCTCAACGGCCGGGGAGCGGAGGCAACCGCCCTTGGTGTGCTGGCTTCCGTCATGACCGGGGATGCCGCGTCGGCCGACGCCGCCGTTGCGCTTGGCACACTTTTCGGCATGGTGGGGTTTCGTCCCTCCGAGCTCCGCGCCTACGCACGGGCGGTGGAGGGCACACTGACCCGGTGGATCGGCGAGGCCGCAGGGCGCGGACCACAGAGCGAGCAAGCACGGCAACAGGTCCTCGACGTACTGGCGCAGGCCGACCGGCTAGCGGACAGCGCCCATCTGACGGCCGAACTCGCCGACAACCCCTTTCTGCCGTCTGGGTTCCAGGCACGGCTTCACCGCTTCGCCGAGGTGCTCTCCGAAGGGCCACAGGCGGCGCAGACCGCCTGGGAACACGTACGGGAACATCGTCTGGCGGCCGTCTTCTGGCCGCAGCGGGTCGAGCTCGCACGCATGGCCGTACGGCTGAGGCACTGGCTGGACACACCGCAGCCGGTGCTGTCCTCGGTGGACCAGGCCGTGCACGCACATGTTGCCGACTGGGGGTGGGTAGACCGCGCGCTGGCCCATCTGTGGGTGGGCGGCGCCGACGCCGAACCGGAGTTGGCCCGCGCATACCGCACCGTGCACGAGGCGGCGAGAAGGCGGCGGGCTGCCCTCGACGAGGCCTTCGCAGCCGAGCTCGGGCCATGGACGCAGCACGCCGGAACAGCGGAGAGCGGCAGAGCACAGCTGGTCGAGGACGTGCTGCGCAGGGTCGCGGTGAAGTTGGCGGCCCCGGGAAAGCGACCGCCGCTGGTTCTTGTGCTCGACGGCATGAACAGCGCGGTCGCGGCGCAGCTCGGCGAGGAGCTGACCGGTGCGGGACGGTGGAGCGAGCTGGCTGCCGGAGGGCGCCGGGCGGCCTTCGTCGCGATGGTGCCGTCGGTGCCGGTGATCAGCCGAGCCACCCTGTTGTGCGGACAGCCGGCCATGGGCGGAGAGGAGGTGGAGAAAGAAGGGTTCGCCGCGTTCTGGCGGCAGCACCAGCGTACGGCGTGCCTCTTCCACAAGAGCGACATCGCCGGTTCCGCCGGCCACCCGCTCGATCCACGGCTGGTCGCCGCCATCGCCTCGGATGCGGTGGTCGGCGTTGTGCTGAACGCCCTCGCTGAGAGCCTCGATCACGGGCAGCAGAGTGCGCTCGCCGACTGGACCGTGAACAAGGTGAAGTACCTTCCTGAACTCCTGAACTCTGCGCGTGGACAGGGGCGTCCTGTGGTGCTGGTATCCGCCCATGGCCATGTTCTTGACCGGACCGGGCCCGGGACGCCGCTGCTGGCCGCGGAAGGGGTTGAGGCGGCACGGTGGCGTACGGGGACAGCGGCCGCAGAGGGCGAGGTTGTCCTGGCCGGGCCGCGGGTCCTGGAGAACCGTGGCCGGGTCACCGTGCCCTGGTCGGAGGAGATCCGCTACTCCCCTCGCAAAGCCGGGTACCACGGTGGTGCCTCGCTGGCCGAGATGACCGTACCGGTGCTGGTTCTGGCTCCGTCGGCGGACTCCGCACCGGCAGGTTGGTCTGAGCTGCCTCGTGAGTCCATACAGCCGTCGTGGTGGGAGGCGGACCACGGGCAGTCACCGCCCCCTGATGCCGGTGTCACGCAGCCCACGAAGAACACGGCGACCGCGAAGCCGAACACACGGCCGCCGGAGGGCGAACGCACCACCGACGAGGCGGTTGAGGTGCCTGCCGTGGGGGCCGATCCCGTCCAGTCGGCAACCCTGCCCACGCTCGGTCGTCAGGTCGTCGACACCAAGATCTACGGGCGTCAGGGCGTGTTCGTCCGCATGGCCCCACCGCGGAAGGCGGTGGCCGCCGTGATCGACCACCTTGATGCTGCGGGCGGCACGCTCTCGCTGCCGGCCGTCCTCGCCGCCTTCATCGCGGCAGGCGGCCGGAAGAACACCAAGGCGGACGGTCTGGTGACCCAACTGACCCGGCTGCTGAATGTCGAGGGCTACGAGATCGTCAGCCTGATCGACTCCCGGACCAGAGTCCGACTCAATCGCGAAACCCTGCGTGAGCAGTTCGAACTGCCCAGAGGAAACGAGGGGAGTACATGAGCGCCGCGCCCGTCAGCGCGGCTCGCCGCCGCGAGGTCATCGACGCACTGCGACGCGGGACCGTGCCCCAGTCGGGGCTCGACCTGTTCGCCGTCGGCCTGGATCGTTTTGCGCCCGCCCTTGACGAGCGGATCGCCGCGATCGCGACAGGAGGCGCGGCCTTCCACGCGATCCGCGGCGAGTACGGGTCCGGCAAAACGTTCTTCGCCCGCTGGCTCGCCGAGCGGGCCAAGCGGGCAGGACTCGCCACCGCCGAGATCCAAATCTCGGAGACGGAGACCCCGCTGCACAAATTGGAAACCGTCTACCGCCGGCTCACCGAGCGGCTGACCACCGCGACAGAATCGGCCAGCGCGCTGCGCTCAGTGATCGACGGCTGGTTCTACACCCTTGAGGGGGAGGTGGACGAGGCACACCCCGAACTCGCTGACGAAAACGAAGCCTTGGAGGATGCGTTCGAAAAACTGATGGAGGAAAGGTTGCGCGCCGTCGCCCAGACCACGCCCGCCTTCTCCGCCGCCCTGCGGGGCTATCGCAAGGCCACGCTGGCCGGGGACAACTCGACCGCTGAAGCCCTCATTGCCTGGCTCGGCGGCCAGAAGTCGGTCGCCGCCCACGCGCGGCGCGCCGCAGGCGTGCGCGGCGACCTCGACCACTTCGCGGCACTCGGCTTCCTCCAGGGCCTGCTCACCGTGCTCAAAGACTGCGGCCATCCTGGTCTCCTGGTGATCCTCGACGAGATCGAGACCGTGCAGCGGGTACGCGGAGACGTTCGGGAGAAGGGGCTGAACGCGCTGCGCCAGCTTCTCGACGAGATCGACGCGGGCCGCTTCCCCGGGCTCTTCCTGGTGATCACCGGCACCCCCGCCTTCTACGACGGGCAGCAGGGCGTGCAGCGGCTGCTCCCGCTCGCCCAACGCCTGGCCACCGACTTCTCCACCGAACCACGCTTCGACTCACCGAGGGCCGTACAGCTGCGTCTGACCGGATTCGATCTCCAACGGCTCGGCGAACTCGGCCGATCTGTACGGGACTTGTACGCGATTGCGGCCCGACGTCCGGAATCCATCGCGGAGTTGGTCGACGACGCGTACGTGGCGGAGCTGGCCACGGCCATGACGGGCAGGCTCGGCGGCCGCGCCGGCATCGCGCCCCGGCTGTTCCTGCGCAAGCTCGTCGCGGACGTACTGGACCGGGTCGACGAGTTCGAGGACTTCGATCCGCGGCGGCACTACGCGCTGACGGTGAACGCCGCCGAGCTGAACGAGATCGAGCGCAACGCGGCAGCGGACAGCGCCGATGAGATCGAGCTGGAGCTGCCATGACGGGTGCCCCCGAACCACTGGACCGGCTCCACCCCGGACTCGTGCACCATATCGTCAACACCCTGGGCTGGTCAGGTCTGCGGCCGCTCCAGGAAGAGGCGATCGAACCGCTCCTCGACAGCTCGGACGCCGTGCTCCTCGCCCCGACCGCGGGCGGGAAGACCGAGGCCGCGTCCTTCCCCCTGCTGTCGAAAATGGCGACGGAGAACTGGACCGGCACGTCCGTCCTGTACGTCTGTCCTCTGAAAGCGCTGCTGAACAATCTTCTGCCACGCCTGGAGACGTGCACGGCCTGGCTGGGGCGGACCGCGGCCCTTTGGCACGGAGACGTAACACAGCCGCGCCGCAAGAAGATCCTGCGCGAGCGCCCGGATGTTCTGCTCACCACGCCGGAGTCCCTGGAGGCGATGCTGGTCAGTACCAATGTCGATCACCGTGCCTTCTTCTCCGGGCTACAGGCGATCGTGATCGACGAGGTGCACGCTTTCGCCGGGGACGACCGGGGCTGGCATCTGCTGGCGGTACTCGAACGACTGGAGCGTGTCGTCGGGAGGCCGGTGCAGCGAGTGGGGCTCTCGGCGACAGTAGGCAACCCGGAGCAGCTACTCACCTGGCTTCAAGGCTCGGGAGGCGGCCGGCGCCAGGCACGCGTCGTCGCCCCGCATCTGCGCGACGAAGCCCCGGTGCTGCCGCCACCCGGCGATATCCAGCTCGACTACGTGGGCTCCATGGAGAACGCGGCCACGGTTGTCGCCGCCTTGCACCGCGGCGAGAAGCGGCTGGTGTTCTGTGAATCGCGCCGCCAGGTTGAGAAACTGGGCGAAAGCCTGCGAGCCAAGGGGGTGACCACCTTCCTGTCCCACGCATCTTTGTCGGTGGACGAACGGCGGCGGGCGGAGGAGGCGTTCGCCGACGCGCGGGACTGCGTGATCGTCTCCACCAGCACACTGGAACTCGGCATCGACGTGGGGGACTTGGACCGCGTCATCCAGATCGATGCGCCCGGCACCGTGGCCTCGTTCCTCCAACGGCTCGGCCGCACCGGCCGACGGCCCGGCACCATCCGCAACTGCCTTTTTCTCGCGGTCGACGAGGAAGGGCTGCTCGCCGCTGCCGCTCTGCTCCTGCTGTGGTCGCGTGGCTGGGTGGAGCCGGTGACGGCGCCGCCCGAGCCCCGGCACATCGTCGCCCAGCAGGTGTTGGCGCTATGCCTTCAGGAGCACAGGGTAGGAGACCGGCTCTGGCATGAGTGGTGGGGCGGTCTCGGTCCCTTCGGCACCTCGGCCGAGCCGATCGTGCACCATCTGATCGACGAAGGGTACCTGGAGCGAGACGGTGGGATGCTGTTCATCGGCCCTGAGGCAGAACGGCGCTTCGGCTACCGACACTTCATGGACCTCACGGCCGTGTTCACCGCTGCTCCCGAATTCACAGTCCTCGCGGGCCGCACCGAAATCGGCACGACCAACCCCTCCCTACTAACCGAGGAAGTGATGGGTCCCAGACGGCTGCTGCTTGCCGGGCGCAGCTGGCAGGTGACGTATATCGACTGGTCGCGACGCCGCTGCTTCGTCGAACCGGTAGACGGTGGCGGCAAGGCACGCTGGGGCGGCGCAGGTGCTGCTCGTGGTACCTCCTACGAACTGACACGCGCGGCGCGCGAGATACTGCTCGGCGCCACTCCCCCGGTATCCCTCACTCGGCGCGCCGACGCCGCACTGACCCAGGTCCGCGGGGACAGGGCAGAGTTGGTACACCCCGACGGGACCGTGATCGTACGCGGCGGACGCGACACCAATGTGCGCTGGTGGACCTGGGCAGGCTACCGGGCAAATGCCACGCTCACCAGCACGCTCACCACGGTCGCTGACCCCCTTCAGCGTCCCACCGACACATGCGTGAGGCTCCGCGACGACTTGACGGCCGCGGAGTGGAAGAAGGCCACAGCGGTCGCCGCCGATCAGTTGGGTCTGCCAGCGGTCGACGCGCGTGCCCTGAACGGGCTGAAGTTCAGCGCCACGCTTCCGCCCCGACTCGCGGAGGCCACTCTTGCCGCACGCCTCGCCGACCTGGACGGAGCAGTGGCCGTGCTCAAAGAACCTTCGAGGTTCACGATTCTGGGCCAGTGACCTGTGCCGCATACGACCCGGGCCATGTCAGCACACACAATCACCTCTTTCCCGAGCCGCATTCAGAACGCCAGGTCGGCCTGCATGCCCGCCAGGTCCCACCCGCAACCCGTAGCTGAGAAACTTCCCACCAACCCTGGCCTGGCCACGACGTGTTCCGGTCACCGGCACTGTTCCGCCGCGTCCGCTCACACCACCGCGGCCTTCGCTCAGCCCTTGCCCTCATCGCCGACATCCAAGTTCCCGGCTCTCCCCGGGCCACCCTGCCGTCGGCACGCGCTGGTCGAGATCGAGCGTTACCACTGCGCGAGCCGCGGCCGGCGACCCGCATGGCATGGTGAGCTGTGGATCACCGGGGTGGCGTCTGGCCTACCGGCACAGGACGCCAGGTGGGGTGCCGCGTAACGGTGTCCGCCAGGGCCCGCCAGGGTTCTCATTGGCGGCCGACAGCGCCGCGGTGTAGCTGCGCTCCACCATCGGAGAGTCCTCGTAGGCCGCGCGGGTCGCGTCCCAGGCGGATGGCGGCCGACGAATCCGAGACAGTCCCCCAACGGCGCTCCGCTGATCACTTGGTACGGCCGAACATCGCCTCTGCAGTCCCACCGAAGGGGCGCCCTAACCGAGGAAGCTCAACCGCACCTGCCGGTTCGGATTATCGACATTCGTATCCACCAAGCAGACGGACTGCCAAGTGCCCAGCGCCAGCCTCCCCCCAATGACGGGAAGCGTGGCATGCGGCGGAACCAGAGCAGGCAACACATGGTCCCGCCCGTGTCCGGGGCTGCCGTGCCTGTGGCGCCAGGGGAAGTCGGCCGGGAGTAGTTTCCGGAGGGCCGCCAGCAGGTCGTCGTCGCTTCCCGCGCCGGTTTCCAGCAGTGCGACGCCCATGGTCGCGTGGGGTGCGAAAACGTTCAGGAATCCGTCCTGCCCCTGGGCCGAATCCTGGAGGAAGCGCTCACAGTCTCGGGTCAGGTCGTAGACCGTCTCCTGTGAGCCGGTGGTCACGTCGATCACTCGCGTCTTGAACGTGTCAGCCATGACTTGATCGTGCCAGACACCACCGGCACAGCGTCGTTTTGCGATCGTCCCCCGTTGCGCAGCCCGGTCCCGGGGCGGCCGAGGAGTCGATCAGCCGGTTCGGAATTTGCTTCCGCGTATGATCTCCTGACCCCTGAACGCCTTCAGGTGGCGGGAGAGTGGCTTGGGGCCCGACGCTGGCCGGGTAGCGCCTCGGGCCGTCACAAAACGAATTCTGGCGTCAGGAACGTTCTAGTGAGGCTTCGATTCAGGCAAACTCTCCCCCAAATATGACGGATCTCTGTCAGGTGCTGTAGGCACTTGCCCCGTGAGGTAGAACAAAATGGCGGAGCGAATCGATCAACGGACCCCGGGCGGCGGGTTGCTCGGCTCGATACGGTCGGGCCTCATCGTTGCGCAAGCAACGGGATGGAGACCTTCTCGCCGCCGACAGCGGCTCGGCCGACGGAGTGCGGCGGCGGACGCGGGACGGCCGATGTGGGCGTCGCAACTCAAGCCGGTCCCAGGGCGGCCTGGGTTTCCCAGCTACCAGATGAATGAGGTCACTATGGGTGAGGCAACTACGAGTGACGCACGCGGCGGCGTTTGCCTGTCGGAGCGGGGCGGCACGCGCGATGACGGCGACCAGCGCGCGGTACTCGCGGAACTGATCACGCGATCGCTCTCCGACCACACGGTGGGTTTCAGGAGCTTCATCGAGCGGGCCGGACACGCACAGGTCGCACGGCTGGTGGAGGAGGCCCTCCGCAACGCCGTGGCCTCCGGGGCGCGGCCGTCGGACGCCGAACACGCGCCTGGCCGCACGACCGACGAATTGGGTGATGGCGTCAACGGCGGCGGGAATGGCGATAACTGCGTAGACCTGCGTCGGCCGGCATCATCCCAACAGGCACGCCGGGCCTTGTTCTCCGCGCTGACCGGTGAGGGGGCGATCCCCACTGGGATGCTCGGCCAACTGAGCCGTCGCGCCGACTGGCCGCTGCCCGGGAGGGTGCGGGCCATCGCGCTCAGGACCCGCACCGATATCCACCTGGTGGCGTCCGCGCTGGGCGACTGCCTCATCAGCGCACCTGAGCAAGAACCGTGCCTGCTGGTCCCTGTGACGGCCAGCCCGCTCGCCGACGAGAAGGCCAGGCTCCACGGAGTGCTGCGTTGCCGCTCTGCCGCGGTGGGGCACGCTGTTCCGCTCCATGACGCCGCCGCCTCCGTACGCTGGGCCTGCCGGCTGTTGGAACTGGTGCGGCCTGGCGTCGGGCCCGGTGGCGGGGTGGTGTTCGTCGACGACCATGTGTCGTCTCTCCTTCTCCTCCAGGACAAGTCGTTGCTCCGCGCCCTCGTCGCCCGCCAGCTTCGTCCACTCGCAGGGCTCACACCGGATCGGTGCGCGCGTTTGGAGGCGACGTTGCTGGCATGGCTGGGTGGTGGCGGAGCGCCGGAAATCGCCAAGGCACTCAGTATCCATCCGCAGACGGTGCGTTATCGGATGCGTCAGATCGAGAAGTTGTTCGGATCCCGGCTGCGTGACCCGCGTACCCGGTTCGAAATCCAAATGGCGCTCCGGAGCCGTCTATTGCTGGCGAACGCGCATCGTCGCTCCCCGGAACGCAATCGCCGTGCACGGGCCGGAGCGCGGCCCTGCAGACTCCTGTCGACGGCACCCGGGGCCGACGTGAATGGCTTGTGAACCGGCGAGGCTGGTCGCTGATGGACGGTTGACTTACCGTCGCATGGTGTCGGCAGGTCGCCGCGCCGCCAGCGGGCGGCCTCACGGGCGGGCCCTGCCCTCGACGTGACCGCCGGGCACATTGCTGTCGCTCAAGGAGGACGTGTATGTTGCAGCCCGTCAGCCGGCCGACCGAACGGAACACCCGTCGCCCCCTCACTCCGTCCACGTCGGCAACAGCAGGCCGAGTGACGTCGCCGCCCGAGCCCGCTCCGGAAATGAAGCACCGGCTCGTGGACGCCCCTTGTGGACGTATCCACGTGGTGGAACAAGGCAGCGGTCCCCTCGTTCTGATGGTTCACGGTTTTCCCGAGTCGTGGTATTCGTGGCGCCACCAGCTCCCGGTCATAGCGGCGGCGGGCTTTCGTGCCGTCGCTATCGACGTGCGCGGCTACGGACGTTCATCGAAACCTCTCGACGTGGCGGCCTACCGGATGCTGGCTCACGTCGACGACAACGTCGCGGTCGTGCACGCCCTCGGCGAAGAGACGGCGGTGATCGTGGGCCACGACTGGGGCTCGCCCATCGCCGCCAACTCGGCGCTGCTGAGGCCCGAAGTCTTCACCGCCGTAGGGCTGCTCAGCGTTCCCTACGCACCTCGGAACGGAATCCGGCCGACGGAAGTCCGACCTCGATTTTTACGCGCACGAATTCGAGCGGACAGGGTTCTCCGGAGCACTCAACCGCTATCGCAATGTCGACCGGGACTGGGTAGATCTCGCCGCATGGGACGGGGCGCCGATCAACCAGCCGTCGCTGTTCATCGGCGGGGAGTTCGACGCGCCCACGATGTGGTTGACCGACGCCATCAAGGCGTACCCCACCACCCTTCCGGGCCTGACTTCCTCGCACATCCTGGCAGGTTGTGGGCACTGGGTGCAGCAGGAATGCAGCGACGAGGTCAACCGGCTCCTGGTCGACTGGCTGCATTCGCTGCCGGCCCACTCGGGGCGGCAACACTCTCCGTCGTGAGATGTCAGCCGAGATTTCCGCCGTGAGGTGTCAGCCGAGATTGAGGTAGCTGACGCATCCGGTGGCCATTGAACGGAACGGTGATGCCGACGCTACCCTCCGTCGAAGTTCGAGGTTCGAAGTTCGAGGTTTGGGTTCGAGGTTTGGGTTCGAGGTTCGAAGCTTGAGGATTGAAGCTTAAAGCTTGGGTTCATTTGACGATTAACTATTGAAGTAGTTGAAGTAGCGGCAGACCGGCAGAGATGTGGGGAAATGCTGGCTATGTTAAGGAGTCTGCGGCTCCTGGCCCTGGTGGATCGGGAATCGGATTTCTTCACTGCGTTTCGGGCTTCGGCCTCGATCACCCTTCGTATAGGAGTGATGACATTGTTGTATGGTCCGCCACCTTCGGAATCCGGCCGTAAGCCGTGGCGGCCAGGCGCGGGCCGTTCCCTCGGCGTGACGCATCGACTACAAGCAGAAATCCGCCTGTCAATGCCCTGCGGCCGCTTGCTGCCAGTGTCAGACTTAAGGCATCGCGCCCGGCCGCCGGCCGCGGCCCCCGTCCTCTAGGGGGAGCATCATGACCTGGGCATCCTGGACGACCGTCGGGATCCACGCACGCCCCGGTAGGGTCCGTACGGAAGAGGCCGGAACGATCGAAGGCGACCTGACCGTCCATACGACCTGGTCGGAGGGCGAGGCCCACGTAGCGGTGCAGTACACCGGCTCGGAGGACTGGTTCACCATGGCCGGCAGCCCCGTCCCCTGTGACACGGAGGAAGCCAGCCGCAATTTTCACCAGGCGGTTGTGGAGGCCATGCGTGACGGGGAAGAGGGCGGGCCGAGCCTTCGCGAGCTCTTCCCTCTGTAGGGCCCGCAGCGAGGAGGATGGGGCCGCCTGCGGCGCGTCGCAGGTGCTGGAATCTCGTCCGTGCGGGGCGCTTGCGGGGAAGCTGGCCAGGTGCCGGAATCGGTACCCTGGTGTACCGACCAGCGTGCGTTTCCGTTATCCCACGCAAAGCGCGCTCCCCTCGCAAAGCGCTATTCATCCCTCGCAGAGCGCGATTCACCGCTTTCGGAGCGCATTCTCCAGAGCCTGGACGATCCGCGCGGTGTCGGCCTCGCCAGTGCGCCAATTGCTGAACGCGGCCCTGAGTGCTGGGACTTCGGCGTAAACGGTCGGCGTGAGGAAGACCTCCTCGGACAGTTCGTCGGCGAGTGCGGCGAGCCGTTCCGGCGTCGGGTCGTCGGTGGGCGTGATGCAGACGACGTCAAGGCCGACGGGTGCCAGCAGGCGCAGGCCCGCCATGGCGTCGATGGCCCGTCCCAGCGTACGGACGGGCCATCACGCACCTTTCGACGATCTCGCGGTGACCGTCCCTCCCGTAGGCGCGCAAGGTGAACCATGCCGCGAGCGCGCGCAAGCGGCGGGAGTTCTCCGGGGTGAGATGGACCGGATCGGGGATGTCGCCCAGCAGCCCGAGGTAGGCCGCGGCGTTCTGGAACGCGCGGGCCTGGAGGTCGCGGCGACGTGTGAACTGGACGGCGCTGTCGTGCGGTGCGTTCAACCACTTGTGCAGGTCCACACAGACCGAGTCGGCCAGGTTCAGACCCGCCACGAGGCGCGCGTGTTCCGGGGATGCGGCGGCGAACGCACCGAAGGCTGCGTCCGCGTGCAGCCAGAAGTCGTAGCGGTCACGGAGTGCGGCGATGGCACGCACATCGTCGAAGTCGACAGTGTTGACCGTGCCGGCATTGGCCACCACGACGCAGGGGCCGTCCGCCTGCTGTAGGGAACTCGCCAGCGCTGCCGGGTCGACCGCCTCCCGATGCGGCAGCGTCGGCACTGTGACCAGTGCGCCACGGCCCAGGGCGAGCATCGACAGGCCCTTGGCGATGCTCGAAAGCGGGCTGCCCGACAGCACCCGCACCGGGCCGAGAGCCGCCACTCCGGCCTCGGCCGGCGAGATGCCGAGCCGCTCACCGAGCCATTCCCGGGCGATCGCCAGACCGACCGTGTTGGACATGGTGGCGCCGCTGACGAATGTGCCCTCGTGCTCGTCCGACAGGCCGAACAGGGTTCGCAGCCATGCGATCGTCTCGCGCTCAAGATGCTGACCCGCTGGGTCGAGCGATGAGTGGGAGTTCTGGTCCATGGTTGAGGTCAGCCAGTCACCGGCCAGCGCGGCGGAGGTCACGACGACGGGCCGCTCGTCAATGCCGTCGAGGAGCGCTGTGGCGTGCAAACGAGTGGCGTCGAGGAGATGGTGCAACTGGGAGAGAGATGCGCCGAGTTGAGGGCGCATCATGCTTCCGATCATCGGACTTGGGACGGTGGTTGGGGGCGGTACTGCCAGTGAGGACGGTGCGTCCAGCGGGGACGGTGCAGCAAATGGGGACGACGGGGCTGGTCCGGGACCACGTCAGACAGAGCGGGGCTGCGTGGGCCGAATCCAATTGTGGACAAGTGGACCGGTGTGGATGGGCCCGGGTATGGGCTGCGAACAGCTGGACAGGGCGCCGGGAGAGTGGGCAGCGTCGAGGACAGTCGCGTCTGGGAGAGTGGGCGACGCCGCAAGGACTGCTCCTGGCCCGGTGGGCGGCGTTCGTGTGAACCGGCCTCCTGCCCCGGCCCCCGGCCTGAGCCCTGCCCCGGCCCCCGGCACCCTCGGCACCGGCAGAGAAGGACTCCGAAAGCCCCCGAACGGCTCCGAACAACTCCGAACGTGCACGCTAATTTATCCGTCCGATGCGCCGTACCGCCCGCCAGCTATGCCGCTATGCCGAGTCCCCTTAACCGATCCCCCGCCAGGTATTGACCCGATGTCAGGAGCTGATGAGACTTTCCCTGTCTCTCTGGGTGACGGCCTGCACATGCATCAGGCATGGGCGCATGTCACTGTCGGGGAATGCCTCACCAGCCCCCCGGCGCGCGGCTATCGGCCCGGAGGGATCTCCGTTACTGATAATGCAAAAACGCAGGATCCAGGGAAAGCGATAGACGATCAAACCCATCAGGTGTACCATCAGGGTCTTTTCCGTCCATGAGTCCGATAACCCGCATATGACCACGAACACGGCATCTGCTGGGGAATACAGAGGTCAGTCTCCGGGTAATCCTCGCAGCGAGCGCAGGGGCTGCGGCGCGACCGGGTGAAGTGATCAGGCTATCGCGCCTGAAGGAGTGGCAGACAGGAGTATCCGACCTGTTGGTACTGGCCGATCGACTGGCGAACAAGCGCACGCGTACGGCGAGAACCGGTGAAGCAAGGGAAAGGAACGCCATGTTGCGTCTGCCGTCGGAGTCACGGATATCTGCGGGTGCGACCTTCTTGGACTACGGGATCGCCACCGGCACACGTCTGCTTGACAGTGCGGGCATGGACGTCGAACAGGGGGAAGCGGTTCTGCGCAGCATGCTTTCGTCGTGGGGGGAAAGGCAGATCAAACAGCGCCCTGAATGGCACTCGGATGTATGCGCTGACGGTTCGCCAATCGAGTTTTCCGCCTCCTTTTCGGATGACGGTACGCAAATCCGGGTGCTCGTGGAGGCCGTGCCGGACGAGCTGAGCACGCTGGCCGCGCAGAAATCGGCACTCGGCCTGACGCAGACATTGATCGATGACTTCGGCGCCGCCGGCGGCCGGTTGGCGGCGGTATCGGATTTGTTCCTGCCGAGCGAAGATCCGACGGGTTTCGCCATGATGCACGCCGTTGACTTCTCATCAACCGGAAGGCCTGAGTTCAAGGTCTATCTGAACCCGAACGCCAATAACGGCATGACCCGCACCGAGCGGACGCAGGAGGCCCTGGATCGCTTGGGATTCGGTCAGGCATGGGAGTCGGTTTCCGCATACGCTCGCCGGGGATTCGACCTCGACAGGATCGTCTACCTCGGCCTCGACCTGAGCGACCGTCCCGAGTCGCGCGTCAAGGTCTATTTCCGTCACTATGACGTTGTCCCAGCAGACCTTGACACCTGCATGGAGATATCCACCCACCATGAGCCCGGCCTCCTGGGCGAATTCTGCCGTCAGTTGACCGGCAGGGCCGGTGAGCTGACGGATCAACCCGTCGTCAGCAATCTGACCTTCACGCAAGCCGGCGGGCATGCCCCCGTATCCGCCACGGCATACGTCCCGCTGTGGAGATACGCGGACAGCGACAGCACGCTACGGGACCGAATCTGTTCCGTCATGGCTGATATCGGTCTCCCCAGTACTGACTACCGGTCACTGCTGAACCATATGGCCCGGCGCCCACTGTCGGACGGGCGCGGGATGCACACGTACGCATCTGTACGGGTGCAGCGCGGCCGTCCCCGCATGACCACCTACTGGTCCTCGGAACTGTACGACCGATACCCGCCTGCCCGTTATCAGAGAGGGTGACCAACATGGCGCTTTCGGCTGCGACCGGATCGCTGTTCGATGACTCGCAAATCCAGCCCGCAATGCTGAGGGATCGATCAAATATCAGGTGGAGCGCTTATCCACCCGACGTCATCCCGCTGACCGCAGCGGAACCCGATTTCGCCGGCCCTCCGGTGGTCACGGATGCGATGATATCGTCTCTCGCTGACGGCTACTTTCCCTACGCGCCCCCTGAGGGGCTCAGCGAACTCCGGGAAATCTGCTCCGCGGTGGCGAAGGATCGTTACGGGATCGGCGCGAGTCCCGATCGCGTGGTGCTGACCGCCGGCACGGCAGCGGCGATCTGGGGTGTGGTGCACCTGCTGTGCCGGAAAGGCGACGAGTGCATTTTACCGGATCCGGTGGACATGCTGTTCGGGCAGGCCATCGATGCCGTAGGGGCCCGGCGGGTCTATTGCCCGATGGACAAGAGAACCGGACGTCTTGACCCTGACCGACTGGCCTCTCTGATTACGCCGCGCACCGCACTGATCTGCCTGTGCAATCCGCACAACCCACTCGGTACGGTCTTCGCGGAGGAGACGCTCCGTGCGATAGCCGAGACAGCAGGTGCGCGACGTATACCGATTCTCTCCGACGAGGTCTGGAACGAGATCGTGTACCCGCCTGCCGTGCACACGAGCACGGCAAGCCTGGACACCGCAAACAGTCAGAGAATCTTCACGTTGACCGGGCTCTCCAAGACCTTCGCACTGCCCGGTCTGAGAATGGGATTCGCGGTCGCCCCCACTGCACGAGAGGCGCACGATCTCCAGCTCACCTTCCAGCGTCTCGGCGCTGCGTACAACCTGACGCCCTTCGCCCAGGTCGGTGCTGTGGCGGCGCTACGTCATGGCTGGCCCTGGAGAAATGCCTTCTTGGAGCATCTGCAGGAGATGCGGGACTACTGCGTGGAACGGCTGAACGCGTTCCCCGGAATATCGTGCAGCCGTCCCGACGGAACATTCGTCCTGTTCCCTGATGTGACGTCAAGCGGGCTGGACAGCCAGACGATGGCCGAGTACCTCCTGGAGGCGGCTCGGGTCGCAGTGGTGGGCGGCACCACTGAGTGGTTCGGTCCGGCTGCCGAAGGCAATATCCGTATATGCTATGCCACTTCCCGGGGGATTATGACGGAGGCATTGAACCGCATGGAAAGGGCCTTGGATCGCCTTTCCGAAGCTCCAGTGCACAGAGCCGAGAATGCGGTTGCCTCCGCACACGGGCGTCTGACGGGCACCTGATGGAGGGAGCAATGCCCGGCTGACATTCCTGACCGGGAAAGGCTTCTGGGCGCTCCCTCCACAACGGAGCGCCGGGCTACCGCCTTCGCAGCCATGCCTTCAGCGAGCGCCACCAGGACAGGCGTGCACCCGGAACCGGAGTCGAAGGGGACGGACCGAGGAGCTTGTCCATGGACCTTGAGCCGCTCCCCGTGGCGGCCCGCTCAGTCTCCGCGTCAACTCCCCCCGGACCGGCGGATTCAGCGGAAGCACCGGACCGACGCGCGCTGAACTGCACCGGCAGGCTTGTCAGATGCCGCGTCATCCAGCCCGATTTCCAGCGCAGCTCCTCCTCGGGGATGCTGGTGTCGGCGATAGCGCGGCCGATGTCCTGGCCGGGGCACTCCTGCGGGCCGCTGCTGAAGGCGAGGTGGGAACGGTTTCCGTGCATGGAAACCGCGGGGTCGGGGCGCACGGCCGGGTCGTGGTTTCCGGCGCCGAGACCGAGCAGCAGCATGTCCCCCGCCTCGACCTTCTGACCACCGACCTCCGTGTCCACGGATGCCCAGCGCCCAGGGATGGTCATCAGGGGCGGTTCGTCCCACAGCACCTGCTCCAGCACGTCGGGCAGGGTCATCTGACCGCCGGCCAGCGACGCATGGCAACGGGGGTCGGTGAGGAGCATCCGCAGGGTGCTCTTGAGCAAATTGACGGTGGTCTCGTTCGCGGCGATGAGGATGACCCGCAGGTGATTCCAGACCTCTTCGTCGGTGAGCTGAGAGGGGTGCTCGATCAGCCAGGACGTGATGTCCTCGCCAGGGCTGGCGCGCTTGCGCCCCACGAGTTGCTGGAGCGTCTTCACGATGAACTCGTTGCTGTCCACCGACGTCTCGGTGCCCGCCACCATGTCTCTGCTGGCTTGGACCAGCCGCGGACCGTATTCATCGGGCATTCCCAGCAGCTGCGTCATGACGAGCATGGGCAGATGTTCCGCGAACTCGTCGGCCAGATCCGCTTCTCCTCGGTAGGCGAAGCCATCGATCAACTGGTGGGTGAAGCGCGTGACATGGCGTCGAATTCCACGGCGGCTGAAGCGTTCCAGTCCATCAGTGACCGCCACGCGCAACCGCTGGCGTTCGTCGCCGTCCAGGAACAAGCAGACCGGCTGCCAGGCGATCATCGGGAGCAGTGGGGATTCCGGCGGTACTTTGCCTTCCTTGAACCAGCGCCAGATGCGGGAATCACGACTGAACCGGGAGGGCGTACCGGCGACTTCAAGGATCTCGCGGTAGCCGATGACGAGCCAGGCCGGGAGGTCTCCGTCCAGCAGGATGGGCGCGACAGGTCCGTGTTCGGCGCGCAGCTTCTCGTACAGACCCATGGGATCCTTGGCCGCTTCAGGCCCGAAAAGCCGTGCCAGTCCGTCAGGGTTTCCGAATTTCGCGTGCGCCGGGCACTCCGGAGGCGGCTCGGTTGCGGAGGTGGTGCGGGGCTGACTGGAGGAAGAGGAGGTCACCGGGGCTCCGGGGGTGTGGTGGTAAGGGTGTGCAGATAACGCATGAGGGTCAGCAGGGCATCGCGGCTGGAGACACGGTCGCGGGCGTCGCAATCGATCATGGGTACGGAGTCGGGGATGTCCAGGGCGACGCGGAGCTCGGACATCGGGTATGTGGGGCCGTCCGGAAAGGCGTTGATGGCGACGATGAACGGCACACCGCGTTCCTCAAGTCGGCCGATCACATCGAAGCTGACTTCCAGCCGACGGGTGTCGATCAGGACCACCGCCCCCAGCGCGCCTTCGAAAAGGCCGTTCCACAGAAACCAGAAGCGCTGCTGGCCCGGAGTGCCGAACAGATACAGCACCAGTTCGTCACTGAGGCTGATCCGGCCGAAGTCCATCGCCACGGTGGTTTCGGTCTTGCGCTCGATTCCGGCGATGTCGTCCACCCCGACACCGGCCTGCGTCATGGTCTCCTCGGTCGTCAGCGGACGGATCTCACTGACCGATCCGACGAGGGTGGTCTTCCCGACCCCGAAGCCGCCGACGATCACCACTTTGACCGCTGTGGTGACCGAGGCCGGCAGAACGTCTTCACTGCGGGGACCGACGACGGGTTCAGAGATTTTGCAGTCCATGCATCACCGCCTCCAAAAGTTCGACATCGGGCAACGACGTGGCCGGGATCGGTGCGCGGGCTTCGACATGGCCGCTCTCCAGCAGATCCGCGAGCAATACCGTGATCACGCTGACCGGCAGATGGAGATATGCGGAGATCTCGGCGACGGACAAGGGGTAGTCGCATATGCGGACGATGGCGGCGAGTTCGGGCTGCATGCTCGAACTGGGCCCGTTCCTGGTGACGATCAGCGTGACCATGTCCAGGGGGGTTTTCTGGCCGGGTTGGTTCCCGCCGGACGCAATGACGTAGAGCCGTTCCGGAGCGCCCTCTTCCCAGCCCTTGGGCTGTTCCTCTTTCGGGTCGCTCATGGGACCTGCCGGTCGGCCCGCGGCGGGCTGGTGAGGTGTTGACCGATCCGGGCGACCAGGTCCCGCATGCGTTCTCCCATGAGTCCGGCGTCCACATCGTCGTCGGCCAGCACTGCCAGATACGCTCCGGCGCCGGCCGCCATCAGATAGAAGAAGCCGCCGTTGACTTCGATGACGACGAGCTTCATCTGCCCGTTGCCGTGCGGGAATTCCGTGGCGATGGCCGCCGACAGGCTCTGCAGTCCGGCGCAGGCTGCGGCGAGGCGGTCCGCGGTGTCCTTGTCCGTACCGAACTGCGCCATACACAAGCCGTCTGAGGACAGCACCACGACATCACGGGTCTGCGGAACGCTGGATGCCAGGTCTTCGAGCATCCAGTCCATATTGAGCCGCTGCTGTGTCACCACTTACTTACTCATCCTTACTTAACGACTCAGTTATCGCTCGGACTCTTTTTCGCTCAGACCATCGGGCCGATCCGCCGGGGATTCAGCTCGGGACTCGCCGGAGATGCCCTCCTGGAAGGCGGCCAGCCACATTCCGGCCTGTGGGGGTGAATCTGCTGACACCGGGGGCTTGGAGTCCGTGGCGGTGGAGGCCGCGGGCTTCGGCTGCATGCGGGGAGCCATGGCCCGCGTACGGCGCCGACGCTGCGGGAGCCCGTTGGCGCTGCGCGGCGAAGCGGTGGGCGTCGGCTCCTCGGCGGTCACCGAGCGCTTCGGCCCGACGCTGTGCCGGGGCGGCGGCAGGGTGGCGGCCTTGGCCACCATCCCACCGGGCACCGGGGTCGCGGTGATCAGGTCCGGCGGGACGATCAGGACGACGCGTACACCGCCGTACGCGGACGGACGGAGGGAGACCTTGAAGGCATGGGTGTGGCAGAGCCGGCCGACCACGGCCAGGCCGAGCCGCGGCGCCTCACCCAGGTCGTCGAGGTCGAGCCCGCTGGTGGAGTGCTGTGCCAGGGCACGCTCGGCGCGGACGCGGGCTTCGTCGGTCAGACCGATCCCGGCGTCCTCGATCTCGATGGCCACACCGGTCTGGATCTCCGTCGCGGTCAGATGGACACGGGTCTGCGGCGGTGAATAGCGCGTGGAGTTGTCCAGCAGCTCGGACAGGGCGTGGATCAGCGGCTCGACCGCGCGTCCGAGAATGCCGACCTCGGCCACGGAGTGCAGATCGACACGCTGGTAGTCGAGGATGCGGGACATCGCACCGCGCAACACGTTGAACAGCGGTACGTTCTGCTGCCATTGACGACCCGGCCGGGCCCCACCGAGTACCGCGATGCTGTCCGCGAGCCGGCCGACGAGTGCCGTCCGGTGGTCGAGGTGCAGCAAGTCGCCGAAGACTTCCGGATCCTGGCCGTGGCGGTCCTCCATCTCCCGTAGTTCCTGGGCCTGTTGGTGGATGATGGCCTGGACACGGCGGGCGATGTTGACGAAGGCCCGCTGGGCGGAGTCACGCAGGTCTTCCTCGGCCGCCACGGCCTGGAGGACGTAGCGCAGCACTGCCTTGTGCGCGACTTCGAACTCGGGGCTGACGTCGGACTTCTGGGCGACGCTTTCCAGCACCTCATCGGGCGTGACGCCTTGCTGCAGCTTGGCCATGGCCGCGGGCAGTGTCTCCTTGGCCATCCGCACCGTCTCGACCTCTTGCTCGGCCAGATACTGCTGCAGGGTCGCCTCTCTCTCGGCGTACTGCCTGCGCAGTTCGTCGGTCGCGCGTGCCCGGCGCGCCGCCTCCCCGGCGGCGGCGGCCACTGCCACCGTCGCGATGGCGCCGATCCAGGCGACTTGGGAACGGGCCATTGAGGGCGTCAGCCACACGATCACCGCCCCGCACACGGCCAGGAGTACGGGTGGCAACAGCCACATTGGGGTGGAGGCGGACCCCGACCCTCCGGGTGACGAACCAGCACGAACCATCGGCATCCTCAGAGCATGAACGAATAGGGACAGGGCGGCATACATGGCGTATATGGGCACCGGGGAAGGGCCGCGCGAACAAGATCGACGACCGTCGGGTCGCGCTCACCATTGCTTGGCCGCAGCACATTCCAAGGCGGCGTTCCGCGCATGGGGCCGGGTCCCAGGACGCCCGGACCTCCGTGCGATCGGCGGCACCACGACAGCCAGCGGCGACGTGTGGTAATCGCCACAACTCGCTGCGCGACAGCGAGCATAGCGAGGTCGCAGTGGCTTTGCGGCCCGAATGCATATAACACATGAATGCACTCATGTGCGAAATTCAGGAGAATCGTTTAGCCCTGGGCACTCATTGGAATTGCGGGCAGTGCTTGGTCAAAGTCGCGTTGCTGCACGTCAACTGACGTGACGTCAAGCAGTAACCGAAATCTCCCCGCCCCGGCGGCGAAGTGGGCCAAAGGACGCTACACGCAGACCGGCGGCCCGGCCTCAGTCGGCCTTCAGGGGCTCCGCTCCAATTCCCGCTCGTGCTGCGGCGCGTGATCGTATCGGGGAAGCGGGGAACGGCGTTGCCAGGACGAGGAGACCGGCGATCGCGATGGCGGTGCGGGGGCAGGTGATGCCGGCCAGCAGACCCCACAGGGCGGTCATGGCCGCGATGGTGGCCTTGCTGGTGACCGACCACGCGGACAGGGTGCGGGCGACCCGGTCCCCTGCGGTGTGGTCGAGCCGGTAGCTGGCGCACACTGCGCGTCGACGTGATCGGCCGACGGCTCGCACCGGCGGATCCGCTGCACGGTTTCCACCGCGCGCATCCCGTCCCCGGTACCGAGTGGGCCGCGTACTACGACGAGCTCGCCGCCGCGTTCGGGCTCACCATCGAGGTGACCGGCCCCGACTTCGGCACCGAGCCGCTCCTCGACACGATCGCCGACTCCTCGGTGCTGGCCACCTTCGTCGGCGGACCGACGCGCCTGGTCTGGCCCGCCGACCACGACCTGCGCCGCATCACCGTGCACGACCCGACGCCCGTCCACCCGCACTCACTGATCCGGCGCAGCGACAATCCGCATTCCCGCGCTCGCCACATCGCGCGATTATCTCGGCTCCACACAGCCGGACGCGTCGCGACGCCGGGACATGGACGCCGAAGTGGACGGCGCGCTGATCCACACTCCTCACGCGGCATTGCCTGGCGTCGAGTGACGTAGCGTCAGGTGTGCATACGTCAGGTGCGCATTTGGCCTGGCGCGGGCGCGGGCCGGGGGCGCGGGCTCGGCACGGTGGCCGCTGCCCGTCGTGTTACCGCACGCGGCCGGGTCCGGGTCCACGGCCCTGACCGTATGCTCGGCCAGGGCGTGCCGACGAAGGCCGCTCACCCAGTGGTCTTCCAGGTGTGCCAGCGCCCACCGTAGAAACAGTTCTGCCAGTAGTGGTAGCCCTTGTTGACATAGACGATGACGCAGCGGGTCGGAGCGCCCGTCTCCGCAGCGCCCAGCATGTTGTCGGCGCGACCGTTGCCCGGCATCTCCTTCCAGCCTCCCGCCGCCGCCCAGGTGTGCCAGATGGTCCGGTCCGGCGCGATCACGAAGACCTCATCGACGCGGCCGTCGCGGTTCCAGTCGACATACCCGGCCTTGAGGTCGGTGCCGCACTTGTAGTAGCCGGTGTGACCCCACGCCGTAACGGGACACCTCGCCGCTTGCGCGGCACTGGCACTGCTCGCCGGAGCGACGGCAGCGACCAAACCGACTACTGCCGCGGCCGTTCCCAGTCTCTGCTTCGTACCGCCACGCATCAGTCCCCCACCCTCCGGGCCGGTCTGCCCATGCCCTTGCCTTGGTCCTTCACCGAACGTGTGCGACAGCATTACGCGGGCCGTACGGGGCGTCTGCGCAACTTTCGGCCACACACGATGGGAATCCAGGTGGAACGCCGAGATAAGACTGCTGAGAATGGCCAGGAGTCGGCATAACACTCCTTTGGCTCCGCAGGGACGGAAGGCCGCAGCCATGGCAAAGGGCGTGCGTCACCGCACGATGGAACGCGCGACACGGAACCCCACGTCGTCAATCTGGAAAGTCGGGTGGCTACGGCGTCGCACCGAGGCCCGACAGCTCCAGTGCTCGTCGAACCAACCGCCGCCACGCAGCACCCGATAGCTGCCGTAGACCTCGGCATCGTAGATGTCCCAGCACCACTCCCAGACGTTGCCCAGCATGTCGGACAGGCCCCAGGCATTGGGGGGTTTGCCGCCCACATCGTGGATCCGCCCGCCCGAATTGCCGCGGTACCAAGCGACCTCGTCGAGCCGCCCGTACCGCGCCCCGGCCGTACCGGCACGACACGCGTGTTCCCACTCGGCCTCGGTCGGGAGCCGGTAGCCATCAGCGGAAGCTTCCCATTCAACACCCTCGGCGTCAGCATGGAGGCGATAGACGGGCGCCAATCCCTCGCTCCGGGACAGGGCATTGCAGAACCGGACCGCGTCCCACCACGAAACGCCCTCGACGGGCAATCGGTCGCCTTGCGCGCTGCTCGGCCGCTGACCGGTGCACTGTGCGTACTGCGCCTGAGTCATCGGGAACGCCGATATCCGATAGGGCCCAAGCTCGGTCGACCAACTCCGCTGCGTTCGCCGATCCGACAGCGTCACCCGCCCCGGCGGGACGGCGACCATCTCGTTTCCTGCGTGCATGTCCATGGACAGGCGATCCTACCGGGGCGTGATCTCCGTCCCGGTGTCGGTCGGGAACGTCAACAAGGGCCGCTTCAGCGCTGCTGCCGCCGACTCGCCAACTACGGCGGCGTCAGGACACCTGCCTGTCCGCCCGCCACTCCGGTGCGAGTACCGACCAGACCTCCGTGTCGTGCCGCTTGCCCCGATACAGGTAGCTCTCCCGCAGGACGCCGTCCTTCGTCATCCCGAGCCGCCGGGCGACGGCGATGCTGGGCTCATTCGCCGCCGAGGCCAGCCACTCCACGCGGTGGATGCACCGCTCCTCGACGACCCAATCGATGATCACCCGCACGGCCCGGGTCACCAGCCCCTTGCCCACCGCCGACGGCTCAAGCCAGCAGCCCGCCTCGGCGGTGCCCTGCTCGACGTCCATCGTCCGGAACAGGACTCCGCCGACCAGCTTGCCGTCGGTCCAGATCCCGTAGAGCCGCCCGGTGTCAGCCGCGGTCTTCTCCGCGTACGACTGCAGGTACGCCCGGCTCGACTCCAGGTCCGTGGCACGGTCCGGCAACGGGATGTGCTGCCCGATGAACTCCCGCCCACGGTCGATATGGGCCAGGAACTCCTCGGCGCGCCATGGCTCCAGCGGGCGCAGCTCGGCACCGTCGTCGTCCAGGGATATCGCGTACATCGCCAACCTCCACCGTCGAAAACCGTGCCTACCGCATACCGCGCACGGATCTTCTCACGGGCGGAGTCCCGGGCGTCTGTGGCGGTGTGGTGGACGGCGGGGCGGTCCGATGGCCGGGACGGTCCCCGGGGCGCCGGGACCATCGGCTCAGGTCGTGAGCATCTTCTCGTAGCCGGACAGACGCACGCACACGGTCAGACCGAGCATCGCCTGCTCCAGCTCGGCCAGGCTCGGGTAGCTGGGCGCGATGCGGATCGTCGCGTCGCGGGGGTCGTCGCCGTACGGGTGGGTCGCGCCGGCCGGGGTCAGCACGATGCCCGCCTCGGCCGCGCGGCGCACCACATCCTCGGCGCAGCCCTCCATGACCTCAAGGGTGACGAAGTAACCGCCTTTGGGGGTGGTCCACTCGGCCAGGCCGGTGCCGCCGAGCTCGGCTTCCAGGATGCGCTGGACGGCATCGAACTTGGGCTGGAGCAGGGCTCGTTGGCGCTCCATGTGGGCCCGTACGCCGTCCTCGTCCCGGAGGAAGAGGACGTGGCGCAGCTGGTTGGTCTTGTCGGGGCCGATCGAGCGCTTGGAGTTGTTGGCGGTCAGCCAGCTCACGTTGGCGGGCGAGGAGCCGAAGAAGGCGACGCCCGCGCCCGCGAAGGTGATCTTCGAGGTGGAGCCGAAGAGGAACGCCCGGTCCGGGTTGCCGCTCGCTGTGCACGCGGCGAGGAGGTCGGCGATCTGCACGGGCTCGTCGGTGAGGTGGTGGGCGGCGTAGGCGTTGTCCCAGAAGATCCGGAAGTCCGGGGCGGCCGTCTCCATGCGGGCCAGGCGCGCCACCGTCTCGTCGCTGTAGCTGACGCCGGACGGGTTGCTGTACTTCGGGACGCACCAGATGCCCTTGACGGCGGGGTCCTCGGCCACGAGGCGCTCCACGACGTCCATGTCCGGGCCGGCCTCGGTCATCGGGACCGGGATCATCTCGATGCCGAACCGCTCGCAGAGCGCGAAGTGCCGGTCGTAGCCGGGCACTGGGCACAGGAACACGACCCGGCCCTGGTCGGCCCAGCGGGCTTCGGCGCCCGGCAGCACGCTCAGGAGGGCGTGGACCAGGCAGTCGTGCATCAGCTCCAGGCTGGAGTTACCGGCCGCGAGGAGCTGCCCGGCCGGTACCTGCAGCAGCCCGGCGAAGATCTCGCGGAGCTCCGGCAGGCCCTGCAGGCCACCGTAGTTGCGCACGTCCGCGCCATCGGCGGCGGTGTGCCGCCCGCCCGGCAGGGTCAGCAGGTCCCCGGAGAGGTCGAGCTGCTCGGGCGCCGGCTTGCCCCGGGTGAGGTCGAGCTTGAGACCTCGCGCCGCCAGCTCCTCGTAGTCCCGCCGGGCCCGGTCGAGAAGCCCGGCCAGGGCGTCGGAGCTCAGCACGATGGTCATGGGTGGTTCCTCTCACAGGGGTCGCTTGCCACGGGGATCCGGGACCCCCGCCGAGAATACAAAGGAGAGTGGGTCGGGGGTGGCGCGGGGTGGCTCGCATCGATGCGCATCGCCGGACAGTTTCCCCTCGTGCCGCCACGAGGTGAGCGTGAACGCCTCTCCGTGCGCCGGATCTTGAACCCCATACGCCTGGCGACCATGTGTAAGAGCTCCAGTACTTTCAGTTCCTGAGGGTGGCGGGTGGCGGCCCTGGCAGGCAGGAGGATCCGGTCGTGGACGGTGCTGCTGGAGCGCGGCATCCGGTGCGTGGCCCCGCCCCGGACAAGATTGGAGTTGACCCCGAACCGGGCCGGCTGCGTGCGTGGAACCTGGAGAATGTGCATGACTACTGGCGGAGTTGGGCCGAGAGGGCGCTGACGGGGACGGCGCCGAACCACCCGCTGATAGGTGTCGCGGACGCCGATCGGCTGTGAGGCGTTGCGTGAGCGGTGGGGTACCGCCCCGCCGGACGGCCGTACGCCACCGAGTGCGGGCTGCAGGGCCCTGCAGCCCGCTGCGCGAACCCCTGAGGACTGCCGGTCTCAACCCGCTTGCCGCCGAAAAGGGATGCCGATCGGCCCGCCGCCTAGCGGGAGTTGGCGGCCGTCCAGCAAGCGCGCAGCGAGGTGGCAGCAGTGTCATTGAGGCGCCTCTCGAAGGTCTGTAAGAGCGATGTGACGGTGGTGGGTTCAGTGCCGAGGGTGTCAGCGGTTCCGGTGATGCTGAGGCCGATGAGGTGGTGCAGGACGGCGGCGTCGGCTTCGGCGGCCGGGACGAGGTGGTAGAGCGCGCCGGCGGGGGTGCCGCAGGACGTGCGGGCGGCATGGTGGATCCGGCGGGTGAGGGAGGCCCAGGCTATGGCCGTGGTGTGGTGGCCGGCGAGGGCTTGTGTCCAGGACGCGGCGAGGTCGCCGAGAGCGTGCTGGACGGCTCGGACCGCGGTGTCGTGATCGGCGACCAGTTGGTGGGCGTAGTGCTGGTAGACGTCGTGGTGGAGTTGGCAGAAGGCGGTGAAGTCGGCGGGCAGGACCACGGTGATGGCCGCCACGCCGGGCGTCGGTCGCACGGGGGTGTGGTGCGGCGTGGTGCCAACGGCGGCGGAGGGTGCGGACGGCATGTTTCCCCCGGGGGAAATCGGTGTGGAGCTCGGGCGGTCGGTCATCCGGGCGGCGCGATCCATGAGGTCAGCCGAATGCCTCGGCCGGCCACGAGCGGCCCCGTTCGGCGTCGTCGGCCGTCCCGGCGAGTGCGTGAACGCGCTCCCACAGCGGCCGGATCGCGTCCGGCTCGCCGTGCAGGGCCACGGCAAGCGCCCTGACCACGGGCCAGCGCAGAAATCCGGCGGCGGGGGGGTGCGCGGACAGCAAGGCGGTGGCGGCGCCGACGGTCAGCGGCGCCGTGCCGGGTCGCAGGAGAGTGGGTATCTCGGGGCAGGCAGCGGCCAGGCGCAGGCCGCGCAGCGCGGCCTGCAGCGCGTGGACGGCCTGCCGGTACGTCTGTCCGGACGGGGGAAGCAACGGAAGTTCATGGGCGGTGTTCCACAGGAAGGTCAGGTCGTCCGGGTCGGCGTCGCAGGCTCGGGCGAATCCCGCGGCGACCTCCCAGGTGGGTGTGCGCTCCCCCGACATGATCCGGTAGATGTACGACGTCGAGACGCCCGTGCTGACGGCCAGGTCACGCACGGTCGGTTTTCCGCCGGTGCGGCCCAGGTAGGACAGGGCACGGGTCAAGGGGTAGCCGGGCTGGCCGGGCAGCCAGCAGCTCGTCTGCGACAGGATGCGCGGGCGCCGGCCGTCGTGGAGGCCGGCCGGCCTCCGCGGCCGGGCGGGGCCCCGGTCCGCGCGTTTCGCCAGTATCTTGTCGACCTTCTCTTCGGAGTAGCTGACCTTGAGGGTGCTCGCCGAGCTGTTCATGGCCCTGGCGATCTGCGGCCAGAGGGCGCCGTTGGACAGGGCCTGGCGGATGGCGACGGCCGTGACATCGCAGAGGTCGCGCTGCAGGGCGACGCACTGCTCGACAGCTTCCAGGGGCAGGGCCTGCACCTGGTTGTGCGCGAGGTGGTCCAGGACTTGGGCTTTCGTCAGCAGGGCTCGGCTGATGCGCACGACATCGTCGTCGTAGCTGCGGGGCCGGGCCGGGGTGGCGGTGCGGTCGCGGTAGGAGGCGCTACGGCATTTGGCGCTGCAGTACCGGGGCGTGCGACCGGTGGGCTTGGGTCGTTGAAAAGTGCGGCGGCAATGGCCGCACGTGATCTGCGGAGTGCTCTTCGTCATCGAAGTTCCGTGTGGGCGAACAGGTTTGCGTGAACAACTGGCGCGGTGTCACACGCACGGTGGCTTTCGTCACGCGAGGGCCGGCGCTCCTGGCATCCGGTGCGACGAAACCGTGCGGGGCCGCACCGGCTGTGGTGCGGCGGGAGGAGGGCCGGAGCCCGGCCGTCCGCGCCTACAGGGCGGCTGCGCAGGCCGGGTCCCGGCGCCGACTACCGTCGGCGCACCGCGCGACAACGGAGGTGGGAGCGGTTCGCCGCGAGAGCGAGCGATGCCGCCGGTGCCACGAGGGGCACGACCTCGGGGCCGTAGATCATCACGACGCCCGGCGAAGCCGCGGCGATGGACACCCCGGCACCGAAGCTGACAGTCATGTCGACAACGGCTGATGTTTGCCACCGGTCCAGAGAGCGCATGCTAACTTCGAACTCGCTGGCCAGCGCTGCAAGCAGCGGACCGGCAGGGCGCGGGCCAAGGGGCATGTGGTTCTCCTTGCTTCGTGGTCGCAGATGAACGGAAGGGCCCTGTGGGAAGGTTGGACGCCACCTCAGGGCCCTTTCGCATGCCGACCCTAACCCCTCGCTTACACGGAGAGCGACGGTTCCGTCACGAAAGCGGAAAGGCAGTTCTTCGGGTGCACGAAAGCAACAACTTCCACACGCCGCATCGCCCGTGACAGCCGGAGCATCTCGCGTACCAGCACACTCGTCGAGCAACTTTGCGATAAGCGCCAGCAAATCACACACCGCCGACACAGCACAGCCCCGGCAATGTCCGTGGACAGGGAGGAATCACTACGTGATACGCCGCGCCAGGCGTCTGGAGCCGACCGAGGACTACCTCTTCTCGTTCATCGACCACACTCGCGCGCTCGCGGACCAAGCCGGACTGGCCCCCATCCCCCTCGGCGTCGGCGACTGCGACCTGCCCACACCGCCGCATATCGTCGCCGCCATGCAACAGGCCGTCCGGCAACCCGAGTTACACCGCTATCCGCCGTACCAGGGCACCGGCGCGCTACGCGAGGCCGCGACGGGTTTTCTTGAGCGCCGCTACGGCCTGAAGGCCGACCCCGCAACCGAAGTCGTCGTCACCCTCGGCAGCAAGGAAGCCATGGCGCACCTCGCGCTCGCCTTCGTCGAGCCGGGCGATGTCGTCCTCGTACCCGACCCGGCCTATCCCGTCTACGCGACCTGGGCCCGCTTCTGTGGTGGCGAAGTGGTGCGCGTACCCCTGCGCGAGGAGAACGGCTTCCTGCCGGACCTCGACGCGATCCCGCGCCAAGTCGCCCGACGTGCCAAGGTGTTCTGGATCTGCTACCCCAACAACCCCACCGCCGCACTGGCTAACACCGGCTTCTACGACGACCTCGCGCGCTTCGCGTTGGAGCACAACATCCTCGTGGCGTCCGACGCCGCCTACGCCGAGATCTACTACGACACCGAGCCTCCGCCCTCCTTTCTCACCTCGCCCGGAGCGATGCGTTGCGGCATCGAATTCCACTCGCTGTCCAAGGCTTACAACATGCCGGGCTGGCGCGTCGGATTCGCGACCGGCAACGCGGAGGCCGTGGATGCCCTGCGTACGGCCAAGACCCACACCGACTCGGGCACCTTCGGCGCCATCCAGCAGGCTGCCGTCGCCGCGCTCACCGACACCACCGGATACCCGGACCGGCTGCGGGCCGTCTACCGGGAACGTATGCGTCTGCTGTGCGACGGTCTCGAAGCGGCCGGCCTTGAGGTGCTGCGACCGCGCGCCACCTTCTACTGCCTCGTCCGCGCCCCCGACGGCCTCACCAGCGAGGGCTTCGCCAAGAGGCTCCTGGAGGACGCCCGCGTACTGTCCATCCCCGCCACCGGCTTCGGCCCCGGCGGCGAAGGCTATGTACGTCTCACCGTCTGTGCCGACACCTCCCTCATCACGGAGGCCGTGGACCGGATCACCGCCACCACATGGTGAACTCCTGGGCCTGGACCGGGTGCACCATACGGTCTCTGCCACGGACGAGCTGGTGCGCCGGGTCGTACGGGCGGAGAGGTTCCATGCCGGTCGCGGTGTGGTCGCCCGGTTCCAGATCAGCCCGGGAGCATGCCCGGAAGGGCTGGACGCTCTCTTGGCGGAGCGTGGCTACCAGCGGGAGAGCCCCATGTCACTGCAGGCCGGCGCCCACCGCGCCGGCCGTATGTATCTCCAGGTGGAGCGCGACAACATCCCGGCGTTGCGGCTGTATGAGCGGGCGGGTTTCAGCGAGATGTGCGGCTATCACTACCGTGCCGCGGGTGGGGCTGCCGGGAGTGAACGGGACTGAATACTCGGATTCCTGCGTGAGGGGCGCTTCACGGTTCTCCGGATGGTCTTCGAGAAAGTGTGAGTTCAGCTTCGCGTCTTCCGAGGCGCCCCCGTGCGCCCGGCGCGCAGTGTGAGCGGAACAAGGTGTGCAGGAACAGGGCGTGCAGTACAAAGCGTGCGATACAGGGCGTGCGATATTGCGCGTACGGTATTGGCATATTGCCGGAAAGCCGTCCTCGAACGGACCTGATCCTGCCTCCGAGCGACCATTACGGCCGGGGCCCGGTGCACGCTCCGGGCCCCTCGCCGACCCCACCTACGCCTCGGCGGCCGGCCGGTAGGTGCACACATGCACGCCCGTGCTGCTGGTGGCCGTGGAGACCAGCTCCAGCGTGCGCTGCGCACCATCGTCCGGGAAGATCGTCTTACCGCCGCCGAGGAGCACGGGCATGATCATGAGCCGGAGTTCGTCGACCAGGCCCTCGCGCAAGAGGGTGCGCACGAGCGTGGGGCTTCCCATCACCAGCAGGTCACCGTCGTCGGTCCCGTGCAGTTCCCGGATGCGGGCGACGGCCTCGTCACCGGGGATGCGCGTGGTGTTGTCCCACGTCAGCTCGCCGTCGCCCAGCGTGCCGGACACGACGTACTTCCGAATGGTGTTCATCCGGTCGGCGAACGGGTCACCGGCCCGCTCGGGCCACGCCGCGGCCATCGTCTGCCACGTACGCCGCCCGAACAGCAGCGCCTCGGCCTTGCCCAACGCATCGTCAAAGGCGCCGCCCACCACCTCCGGATCGAAGAACGGGTGCGACCAGCCGCCGTGGGCGAAGCCGCCGTCGGTGTCCTCCTTGGGTCCGCCCGGTGCCTGCACGACGCCGTCCAGGCTCATGAACTCACTGATCACGATGCGCATGGGACTTGCTCCTCTTCCTCGCTCATGGTGTACGGCAATGCAGACTGCCGTGCCGCGCCAAAATCATCGTGCCAACTCGATGCCGTGTGGGTGATCTGTATCACACGGCCGTATATCTCGCCGGAGCGGGGCACGAGGAGCACGAGGAGTGGGCCTCGGGTGCATCCTGGGCGACTATCGGCTGGCCGTTCAGGCCCATCACGGACCGGCTGTCTCCTTCGTACGGGAGGCGACGAGGCGCAGGATGTCCAGCATGTAGGTGTGATCGGGTCCGTGACCGGCCCCGCGGAGTTGTTGGTCCAGCCGGTTCATCCAGTCGAAGTCGTCGGCCCGCCCCTCGCCGAGCCCGTTGACGACCGTAATCGCGAACCGGTCGACTACCGACCATCCGCATCTGCGGTACAGCGAGAAGCCCGCCAGCCTGTAGCGCCGGGTCGCTCCGGCTGAGCCGGTCTGCCTCGAAGAATGTCACCGCCGAAGCGCGTTCTGCGGAGGGAAGGCCGTCGGGTGCATCGGCCTGATCCGCAGAGGCCATCAGGTCGGTGTGCAGGCCGGACCGGTCCCTTCGCGGGCAAACAACAGCCCGGCACTGATACCCGTTCCAGTCCCGTGCGGCGGATCAGGCTCCAGCGCAAGGTCCTCAACTTCCGCCCATCAAGCGGTACATACCGATCGAGCCGTGCGCGGCGGTGTCCGCGAAGCCGAGCTTCTCGTAGAGGAAGCGCGCGGGGCCGTCCGCGATCAGTGAGACGTACGCGGTGGCGGGCGCCCGGCGCTCCAATTCCTCGGTGAGCGCGGCCATGATGCGCTTGCCGAGCCCTCGCCCCTGGTGTGCGGGGTGCACGCAGATGTCGACGATCTGGAACGCGGTACCGCCGTCACCGATGATGCGTCCCATGCCGATGGGCTCGCCCTCGTGGTGGAGCACCACGCCGTACCAGGTGTTGGGCAGGGCGAGGGCGACCGCTTCGGGGGCCTTGTCGGAGAGACCGGCATCGGTGCGCAGGCGGCGGAAGTTCTCGACGGAGGGGACACCGACGCGCAGCTCGTAAGGGACGTTCGTGGTTTCCATATATTACATGCTAAAGGGAGTTGAGGTAGAGGCCGACCCGCTGGGCCAGTGCCAGTGGACCCACTGGCGGGACACTCCCTCGCACCCATTGCTCAACGCTTCCTGCTTCCTGCTTCCTGCTTCCTGCTTCCTGCTTCCTGCTTCCTGCTTCCTGCTTCCTGCTCAATACTCCGTTGCCGACTTGAGCAGCCTATGGGCAGCATGACGCCCATGCGCCGCCATGAATACGCCGGACCGATCGCGCTTCCTGCCATGCAGAGTCTGGCCTCCCGCGCCTTCCCCACGACCGGCTACCGGCATATCGGCGACCTCGCCTGGAACTGGTGCCTGTGCCTCGACCAGGCCGACACATCCCCGACGGCGGTCTGGACGGAGAGAGAGCGGACAATGGCCTGGGGCTGGCTGGAATTGCCCGACAGCTTGATGCTCCAGATCGACCCGAGCCGCCCGGAGCTGGCGGACGAGGTACTAGCCTGGGCCGAGCAGTCCGCGAGTGGCCCGTTGAGCGTAGATGTCGCCGAGACCGAACCACACCTGGTCAGCGCACTGGAGCGCGGTGGCTACACCCTCCCCCGCTCTTCTCGACCTCGCTCAAGCGGGGGCGCCCCCATCGTCGACGGCCCGTTCATGGCCTGCCTCGGCCGCCCGCTGACCGATCTGCCGGCCATCCCTAGCCTGCCCGACGGCTATACGATCCGTGCACAGCAGGGCCACACCGACGTGGCAGGGCGGGCAGCGGCACACCGGGCCGCCTTCGGGTCGACCCGTATCACCACCGATCGTCACGCCCTCATGAGGGAAACATGTCCCTACCGCCCCGAGTTCGATCTCGTCGTGGCGTCTCCCGACGGCGGTGTCGTCGCCTACTGCCAGGGCTGGTACGACGAGTCCAACGGCATAGGCGCGTTCGAGCCGGTCGGTACCCATCCCGACCACCGTCGCCTCGGCCTGGCACGCGCCGTTTGCACCGCCGTACTGCACGCCTTCGCCGATGCCGGTGGCCATCGCGCCGTCGTCTGCGCCCGTGGCGACGCCAACTACCCTGCGCCCAAACGACTTTATGAATCCATGGGCTTCACTGTGTACACCCGCGCACACACCTATGTCGGGCGCGGCTGATGGGCACCCGAGGGACGTGTGAGCGGGGCGGCGTACGGGCACACGGGGCTCTGGGGTTCCCGCCACCCGCTCGTAGGCATCGGCCAGTTCAGCCGCCCGCATGCCTCAACGTGACGACGTAAACGGGAACAGTGACGTCATGCGTTCTTACGTGTCATGGCGTGGCGCTTTACGGTGCCGTTGGCAGCTGCGGTGGCGGCCACTGCCATGACGATCACCCTACGGCGGCAATTGACCTATCCTCAGAACGCATGCCCCCTTAGTCGCAGCGAGTGCCGGCGTGACCAGATGCCGGCCGAAATTCTGGCGAGGAGGCGTGCGGCAGGGTCGTCCACGTGCCGTCCCATGGCGAGCCGGCCCGAGTAGCAAATGGAGATGACATAGGGCGCGGCATCCGGGGGATATACGATTCCGGCGCTGTGACGGATACCCCGGACCCATCCGTTCTTGAGCGCGATCCGCGTCCCTGCGGGCAACCCGGCCGGCAGGTCGATTCGGTGCACATTGGCGGCAAGCTGGTCCAGCAGCTCAGGCGGGAGCCAGCACAGGAGCCGGGAGAGATCAGCTGCGGTGACCAGATTGGTTACCCCGGCGGCGCGGGCGGCGTAATCCTCGATTCCGCGATGGGTGACGCTGTGCCGGGCTCCGGCCAGGCGCCATATCTCATTCACGGCGTCGAGGCCCACGTGGGAAATACAGATGTTCGTGGCGAGGTCGGAGGAGTGGGCGATCATTCGCCGCGCCAGCCAGCGCAATGACGCGCTCGTGCCCAGCAGCCGCCATGTGCCGGAATCGGCCGCCCAGTCCGGCGTGATGCCAAAGGGCGGTGCGGGCACGGCTGATATGAACCGGTTGCGTATGGGAACCGGCGCGTCCAGGTCGAGGTCACTGCGGTGCAGGGCCGCGAGTACGGCCATCTTCATGGTGCTCGCGGCGTAGTACGTGAGATCAGCGCCGCGACTGAGATATTCGCCCGCACCTAATCGGGCGACATGCACGGACAGCACCGTAGTTCTCCAATTCGCTCTGGACGGAAGGACAGGAAGATCGTTCTCTGCGCGGCGGCCACTCGCAGTTCCGCCCCGTCCTCGTCCACCTCATCTGCCGCGTCGCGCAGGGCACGCAGGGTGGACACGACGAGTTGGGCCCGCGCTCCCAGCCCCCCAGCCAGGCACAGGCGTTGGTGTCGAACCGCCAGCCACGCCGTCCAGTGGTGCGGCCGCCGTCGACACGGCCAGTATGTTCAGCAGCAGCGTTACGACTTCGTCGTCCGATGACTTCCCAAGCCCCATGAGCGCGCGGATGGCGGCGAGCCCGGTCTCCGGGTCCGCTCCGGTGGCGACTCGACGCAGGGCGGACAGTGCCGACGCGTTGGACACCCCCCGCTTGCGCAGGAACATACGGGCCGCTGCGCGGGTCTCCGCGACCGGGGGCAGGAGGCGGGCGCGTCCGCGTAGGCGAACACGACGGGCAGGATGCGTCGCACGGCTGTATCCGGGTGGGAGAGCCGGGGCAGCGGGCCGGGGAGACCGCCGTGAGCATTGAACTCATGCGCGAACCCTAGCCGTCAGCACTGACAACAGCAGGCGACGACGATCCCCTCCTCGGCCGATCCCTGACACCACCCGTCCCCGACACCCACCCGTCCCTGAATCCGGCCCGCCACCAGCACCGCCCCGGCCTGCACGACACGCAAACTCGATCGGGTGATGGTCAAGTATCCCTGCCGTCAGGGAGTTTCTGTCCGAGGTGATCAACGTTAGATGTGACGACAGTAGAGTTCCGGGCACTCGGTGAGTTGTTCGGACGGCGCGATGGTCGCGACCGACGAAGACTGCTACTGGTCAGAAAGGGACGCTGAAGTGAAGCGCACGAAGGTTGCTGCGGTCGTTGGCGGTTCTGTGATGGCCCTGGGGGCTGGCTCCCCCGCCTTCGCCATGGACGTGGACAACGCTCTGCCGCAGGCCCAGGAGGGGAAGCAACTGCTGGACTCGGCCACGGCGAACACGCAGGACCTGAAGAACCCGGTCGATGACCTGGAGGTCAACGCAATTGTCGGCTCGCTCGACAAGGTCACCGACACGCTGAAGACCACGAACGACACCGCGGTCGGCAAGGCGATCGGCGACACCGCCCGAGTCGGCGGCTCTCAGGCGCCGATGATCGGTGGTCTCCCCGTGGGCACACCGCTCGGCTGAACCGGCCGCCCTCCCCCGCTGTGCTGCCTTCTCTTCTCCAGCCGCAGCACAGCGGGGCTGCGTGCCCAAGGCGACTCCAACAGAGAGAAGCTCCACCGCAGGCCACCGCAGGCCACCGCAGGCCACCGCAATGGTCCACCGGGTTCCGTCCGCCCGATATGGACAACTCTCAGGCGGCAAGCGTGCGTTCAAGGGGAGTTCGGTAGCACGGGGTGACGCGGGTTCCGCCGAGGAAGTCGGTCAGGCGGGCGATTTCGGATTCGATGGCGGTTCGGGCTTCGCGGCCGGGGTCGGTGAGCAGGTGGTGGTTGACGCGGCCGTCGGGGCGTTGGGCCCAGGCACCGATGATGCGGCCGTCTGCCCAGATGGTGGGACCAATGTTGCCGTTGCGGTCGAACAGTGCAGTGGTGTGGTCGGAGTTGAGGTACCAGTCCCGGTGGCGCCAGCCCATGGGGGTGGGATCGAGTCCGGGCAGCAGTGCGACCCAGGGTTCCGGCGCGGTGGCCGGTTCAAGGTCTTCGGGCAGGAGGTAGCCGGTTCCCTCATCGAGGTCGACGGCTTCGGCGCCGGTCGCGGCGATGGCCTTGCGGGTGTCGGTCAGCGTCCAGCCCGTCCACCACTTCAGGTCCGCTTCGGTGACGGGCCCGAAAGCGGCGAGGTAGTGACGGGCGAGGGTGGCCTTCGCCTCGGCTGCGGGCAGCCCGGGAAGGGGTTCGGCCAGGGCCCAGCGGAACTGTGCGGAGGTCCAGTTGCCGGCCGGACGAGCCCGACGGATGCGGCCTTCGGCGGCGAGTACGCCCAGGACGGTGGCGCAGACGCGCTGGCGGGACTGGTACGGCTTGCCGGGGAACATGGTGATCTGCTCGCGCAGGGCGGGGACGGCGTCGGCGAGTTCGGCGGCGGTGGCCTCGCCCCGCGCTGCGAGGACGGCCAGGGCGGCCTCCTCGGCCGCGGTGTAGCGGCGCTCGTCCCACCCGACCGCCTTGTGGAGCCGGTCGATGGCGCTCGCACGGTCGCGGTAGGTGTCCTTGCCGGTCGCCGCCTGGATGGCGGGCGCGAGGCGGGCGGGGATGACGAACATGGTGCGGCGCATGCACCGTATGCGGGCCAGTGTTCGTTCCTCGTACAGCGCCCGCTCCACCACCGTGACCGTCGGCTCGGCCAGACGGGCGGCGGCGGTCAGGAAGACGGTCGCCGGGTCGGTGCCGTGCAGGCCGATGAGCGCGTCGGTGACCTCGTCCGGCGTCTTCACCCGCGCTGCGGTGGCCAGCAGATACCGGCGACCGAGGCGGGCGCGTCGCTCGGCGGCGGTGACACGGCGGTGCAAGGAGGTCATGGCGTGGCTCCGGAAGGGGAAAGCAGGAATGCGGGGGTGGGAAGCCGTTGGCTTCAGCGGACAATCTTGAAATTGAAGTGCTCGTTGCCCAGGGTGCCAACGAGGCTGAGATGGAGGGGCTGGATCATCTCGGTCGCACGTACGGTGGTGATCTCGCCCAGGTCGATGATGTCCGACCATCCATAGGCGGCCAGCAATTCGGTGACCTGCTGCTTCGCGTGTCCGTCGTTACCGCTGAGGAAAAGGGTGTGATCGCCGTCCGCCAGTGCGGCGGGGTCGGTCATCAGGTGGGCGGCGAGCGTGTTGAAGACCTTGACGACCTTGGCGTCGGGGAAGGCGCGCTGGATCTGCTCGCCGAGGCTGTCGGTACTGACGGGGTTGAGGATGGGGCGGGCGTGCCTGGCCAGGGGGACGGCATGGGGTGGGTGACGGGGGTGTTGAAGTCGTTCGGGCCGGCGGTGTCGATGAGGACCTTGCCCGCCAGGTGATGGGTGCCGCGCCGAGGCACGGGGGAGATGGCGGGAGGCTTCATGAGGGTCGCTCCTTGGGGGTGGGCGCGTGGGTGAGTGAGTACGCGGCGGGCGGGTGGTCGGGAGGACGGCATCCTGACCTAGGCCCGATTAGTACATTAGTATCGTACAGCAAGCCCGACAGGGGGTGCAATACGGACATACTGCTGCTGAATGGCAAGGGAAAATGCACTGCAGCACGCCGCGTTGGACGCAGAGCGGCACCACCACATCACGACCAGTTACAGTACTTTCGTACTGGATGGCCAACCCCTGGCCCTGCAGGGACGGGCTGAGGTGTGGGTGACGGCCTGCCCGCTCGGCCGGAAACGCTCGTCGGCGTACTCGACGACTCGACGCCCGCGGTCACCAGCGCCACCTCCGGCTCCGTGAACTTCAGGACGCCCGGTTGGTGTGCAGGGCGATGGCGCGCCACGCCCGTTCAGAGCGCGTGAACCCCTCCCCCGGCTTCAGCAGACGCAACCCGCCTACGAGACCGGCTCGTTCGAACGCGTCGGTCAGCGCGTCGGCGCCTTGGGTGAAGTGTCCCCGGTGCTCGTAATGTAGCGGTACGACCTGTCGCGCACCGAGGACGCCGGCCGCCTCCGCCGCCCGGTCGTGGGCGAGGTGAGGAAGTCGGCTCGTATTCGCCGGGCGGATCGAAGGTGGGATCGGTCAGCAATCGCACACCCGCGATCTCCAGGACCGCGGCCGGCCCTCCCACGTACCGGACGGTCAATCCGCCGGACCGGAGTTGATTCGCGCGTGGCTGCCCTTCCCTCCCGCTGGAGCGGACGGGGAATCCGTCACGTAAGCGTCAAGGCATGGGCGCTGATACATGTTCTGCAACCGACCCGACCGTCACCACCGTCAACTCGCACGCCCCGCGGCATCGTTCCGATGCACGCCGGGCATCCGGGGCACGAACGGTTGAGCTCTGGAAGCTCACCGCCCCGTGCGCCCGCGGCCTCCGGCATCCGCGCTCACTGCACAGAGCCCATGATCATCAGCTTCCCGGGATCGAGGAAGGGGACGAAGCCGACTTTCGCGTAAACGCCGTGCGCGTCAAGGGTGGACAGCAGCACCCGCTTGAGCTTGTACGGAGCGAGGTGGTCGCGCACCGCGGCAGCCAGCCAGGTGCCGAGGCCGGTGCCGCGGTGGGCGGGGTCGACGTAGACATCGCAGAGCCAGGCGAAGGTCGTCAGGTCCGTAACGACGCGCGCGTAGGCAATCTGTGTCCCATTCGCCTCGTAGAGACCGAAGTTGAGAGAAGCGCGGGCCGACTGCTCAACCGTCTCGCGACTGCGTCCCAGAGCCCAGAACGCGTCGGTCGAGAGCCAGTGATGTATCAGGTCGATGTCGAGACGGTCGGGATCGGTATCGATCTCGTAGTCGTCCTCTCGGCGAATGATCATGGTTGATCATACCTAGTTGCCTAGGGGCCATCGGCAAGCGTCACGTCACGCCCCGCGGCGTCACAAGGGCGCGCCGGCAGCATCGGAGGACGCAACATACTGCGCCACCCCGTCGCCGAACGACCAGTCGATCGACTCGTTCTCGGTCAGGGTGACGAACACATTCCGCGGCTCGGTCCCTGCGTACTCATGGGCGAGCTCGGCGATGCGCCGGTACAACGCCTGCTTCTGTGCGGGCGTGCGCCCGGAGCGCATCGTGATCGCGACGTACACGATGCCATCATCGCGGTGCACACCGAGGAAATTGTCGTAGCGCAATGTGCTGCTGGTGCCGTCGTGACTGGTCAGGACCTGGAACAGGTCGTCGGGCGGAAAGCCGATCGTCTCGACCAAAGCGTCGTGCGCGGCGCGGCCGAGCGCGTCGAGGCGATCGCTGTCGACCCTCAACGCGTCAATACGAACAAATGGCATGACGGCAATTCCCCTTTCAAGGTGGCTGCGTCACTGGTTCTTCATCATCGCTGGTTCTTCATCGGCGACCAGGTGGCCGCGCTTCCACAGCGGCTCACGGGTGCTATGGACGAGTCGCCCTCTCGCGTCCATGATCACGACCATACATACTAGTAGGTACAGTCGCAACGAGTGCGGTCTGCAGCAGGCAGGGTGCGGTGGCCTGATACGACGCCACGTCAGCGACACCAGAGGCCGACCGGTGTCGCCGCGCGGCGATCACGTGGTCGGAACAGCCAGCCGAGCAGCCGAACAGAGCAGAGCAGTCGAACAGACGTCACATCGGCAGGGACAGCAGGCGCACCGGCCCTGGTGGCCACTGCGCTCCTTCCCGCAGCGGCAACCACATGGACCTGAGCGGCATGACGGCCACCGACTCGCCGGGCTGCTCAACATGAACGTCGACGTCCAGGGTCTGCCATCCCAGCCGCTGATACACGGGGACCCGATCGGGCCAGCAGAAGAGGAGTCCGAACTCCGGTCCCATGCTGCGCGCTTGCTCCACCGCGGACGTGACGGCCAATCGCGCCAACCCATGTCCTCGCAGGTCAGGCGCCACGATCACGCCACCGATGCCCACCACCTGCATTCGGGTGCCATCGACCGACACCGGCACCGGCACCAGACCGGCATGCGCCACCAGGCGGTCCCCCAGCCTGACACCGAAGTGCTCCTCCTTGGAGCGCCAAGTCAGGGCAGTCCTTTCCACGTCGAAGGGGTCGTTCATGCCCCCTGTGATCTCATCAAGCTCCGTCTTCGCGTACTGAGCGAGTCGTACCACCGACGGCGACATGCTGATCCGGTTCCCCTCGTCTACGGAGTCCGAATCCCCCCATCCTGAATCCCCTCCATTCCATCTCTATGCAGGGAAGTATGCGTCTGCATCGACATCTTGAGTGGCTCTTGACGGGGCCGCTCGGCGAAAGACCCGTTCCCGGCCGTTGCGCGCAGGCATTCAGGACGGGTGGTCGGCGCGCTTCGTGGAGGCGAGGTGGGCGAAGACCACCACGTTGTCGACGTAGTCCTTTGCCTTGTGGTCGTACGCGCCGCCGCAGGTGATCAGGCGTAGCTGTGCGGACGGGGTGTCGCCGTAGACGCGGTCGTTGGGAAAGTTCGCCTTGCTGAACGTCTCGACGGAGTCGACCTTGAACGTCGCGATGATGCCGTCTTCCCGGGTGACGTCCACCGTGCTCCCGCGCTTGAGCGTGCTGAGCTGCAGGAATACCCCCGGTCCGGTCTTGGTGTCGACGTGGCCGGCGACGATCGACGCGCCGCGCTCGCCGGGCGATACCCCGTCCCGGTACCAGCCGACGAGATTGTTGTTCCCGGCGGGGGGTGGGTTGAGCTGGCCGGATGCGCTGACGGACAACGGTGTGAAGGGCGCTTGGACGGCGATCTCCGGGATTGTGAGCTGCTTCGGGACGGAACGGGGCAACGCCGGGCCGACAGTGGGGGTGGGCGCGCTGGAGGCGGCCGCTCCGGGCTTGGCGGAGGCGGCCGCCGCAGGGCGCGCCCGAGGTTCGGGGTCCTCGGTGAAGTCCACGGAGTTATAGACGAGGAAGGCCCCCAGCAGCACCGCCCCGGCCGGCCACAGCAGCGCGCGGTCGAAGGAGCGGGGGGCGGGGGCAGGGGCGGGAGTCCTGCGGGGTGGTTTCGGTCGGCTCGAATAGCCCTGGTGGTTCGCCGGGGGCTGCTGATTCGACGGGGTCTGATGGCTCGACGGGCTTTGCTGGCTTGGCCAGATCGGTTGATCTTGAGGTCTCGACGGGCTTTGCGGGCTCGGCTGATCTTTGGGGCTCTGTTGGCTTCGAAGGCTCGGCTGGACGTGAGAGCTCGGCTGGTTCGGCTGCGGGGTGGTCATTGGGTGGTGCCTTTCGGGAACGAGCGTCACCTCGGTGTCGAGCGGGCCTCACGGGGCTGCGGACGACCGGAACGGAACGCCGTGGCCACCGTCGGCGGGCGACGGTGGCCACGTACACACAGCAACCTGGGCCTGGAAGATGGTCTGGGGTCTGAGGTCTGGAGCCTGGAAGAAGGTCTGAGGTCTGGGGCCTGCGCAAGGTGAGCTCGATCAAGCTGCCTCCCGGCCGGAAGGGTTACGGCGGCGCAGCATGTACGCCCCGGTGCCGAGGCCACCGAGAATCAGGGCCGAGCCGGCCGCCAGGCTGCTGCCGGACACGGCCATGGCCCCGCCGCCGGTGTGCACCCCGCCATGCGGCTTCCGGCCCTGCCCGGGCTTCTCCTGGCCGCCCTTCCCTGCCTCGTTGTGCTCACCCTTCTGAGACCTGTCGCGTTCGCCCGCCCCGGACTTGTCGCGGTGGTCGGTGGCCGTCTTGTCCTGACCACCTGCCGCGGACTTCTCACGGTCGCCCCCGGTCTTGTCCTGACCGGCCGCGCCGGACTTGTCATGGTCGTCCGCATCGGCCTTGCCCTGGCCGGGCGTCTCGGCCTTGTCCTGACCAGCCGTCTCGGACGTGTCGCGGCCACCGGTTTTCGTCTTGTCCTGACCAGCCGTCTCGGGCCTGTCCTGACCAGCCCCGGGCTTGTCGCGGGCACCCGTCTCAGGCTTGTCCTGACCGTCCGGCCCGGACCTGGCCTCGTCACCGGTCCCGGTCTTGTCCTGGCCGGCCGTCTCAGATCTTTCCCGGTCGCCCGTTCCGGTCCCGTCCTGACCACTCGTCCAGGAGTCCTCATCCTGATCGCTGCTGACGGAATACCCGGATTCATCCTGTCCCCAGTCATCGGACGCGGTGGCGGCATGGGCTACGGGAGTGGAGGTCGCGAGGACCACGGTGATGGCGGCGGAGGCTGCGGAGCTGAGCAAGGTACGGGTAGTGCGCATGGGGAAATATCCTTTCGCCGCGGCCACGAAGGCCGACACATCGTCAGCGCATCGAATCGCAGTAGCGACATGGTCACCGTCAGACGGATTGCGGTCCGGCACCACTGGAGATCGCCGCATTGGAGTTACGGCATCGGCCCTTCGGGTGGCGAACGGCCTGATGATCACCCATTGGATGGCGTGGATCAGCGAGGCAACGTCACCGCCATGGTGTAAGGGAGTCCGGGCAGCGTGTGGCGGGGAATGACCGCCGGCCCGCTATGGCCCCGGCGCGTTCATCCACGGGATCACCCAACCCGAACTCATCTCCTACTACCCTACGTAGTAGTTCTACTGCTCGCGTAGCAGCAGAGTGGTGGCATCAGGCAACGCTGCCACGGTAATTGGCTGATATATACGGTCAAAAGGCAGCGGAGGGATGATGGTTCGGGGCACGGATGAGAGCGCGATGACGGACTCGAAGGACTTCAGCGAAGGCATCGTCGCGGCGGGCAACAAGCAGCAATGGCAGGCATGGAACGGGGATGAGGGGCAGCACTGGACACAGGAGTGGGACCGCCTGGAGGCGAGGTACCGCCATCTCACCCCGCACCTGATGAACGCGGTGCCGCTGGACGCCACCAGCCGTGTCCTCGATATCGGTTGCGGCAACGGCGGCACCAGCCTGGCGGCAGCTCGTATCGCCTGCGACGGTTCGGTGCTCGGCGTCGACCTCTCGGGACCGATGCTGGACACGGCCCGTCAACGGGCCGCGGACGCCGGACAGAAGAACGTGTCCTTCGAGCAGGCGGACGCGCAGGTCCATCCCTTCACGGCCGAGGGATTCGATGTAGCCCTGAGCCGGTTCGGGGTGATGTTCTTCGCCGATCCGAAGGCGGAATTCGCCAATGTCGCCCATGGTCTGCGTCCCGGTGGCCAGTTGGCGTTTCTCTGCTGGCGCGACCTGTTGGAGAACGAGTACCTCACGGTGCCGTTCGGAGCCATCGCCGAGCATGTTCCACTTCCCGAACCGGCCGACCCGGACGCGCCGGGCCCGTTCTCGCTGGCCGCCCCCGAGCGGATCAGGGAGTTGCTGACCGGCGCCGGATTCGACGAGGTGGCGATCAGCGCCGTCGACGAACGCATGCGGACGGGAGCCGACGCGGACGACGCCGTCGCGTACTTCCTTGGCACCCCTATGGGACAGTCGATGATCGCCGCGGCCGACGCGGAAGCCCGGCTCAAGGCGCGCGCCGCATTGCGGGGTGCCATGGCGGAGCACCAGCGGCCGGACGGGGTCATGCTGGGCAGCGCTGCCTGGCTGGTCACGGCTCGGCGTTGGTGAGTCGGTCGCGGATTCGCTGGACGGGCCCCGCGCCCCAAGGCGACCACGTGCGCGGACGGGCCCGCTCAAAACCGCGTCGGCACAGGTGCTACGCCGCGCACCACTTCTCCTCACCCGTGATCCCATCGGTTGGTGCGTCGACTGACTCACCACTGGCGAACGGGTGTTGAGCTCTGCCGTCCCGGCCGAGTCACTTCGGCGGTGGGCGGTGACCAGCCAGGCAGAGCTTGGCAGGCGCAACGCGCCGTTCTCCTCGTAGGGACGCAGCCTCTCCGTGAGCACCTCACGGGCGCGGTCTCGAACCTCCGGGTCGACCTGGCTGGTCATGTGGCGTCCGGGGCCGGAGTCCAGTAGGAAGGCGGCCGCGTCGTCGGCGTCCCTGCCCCAGGTCCCGTACGCGGGTCATCCGGCCGCCGGGCCGCAGCGTACGGCCGATATTGGCGAAGGCGGTGACGGGGTCGGCGAAGAACATCACTCCGAAGCGGCTGATGGCGACGTCGAACGCGTCCGGTTCGCAGGCGTAGACCTGAGCGTCTCCTTGCACGGCTTCGCAGGCCGGGGATCTCCCAGGGCGAGCGGGGCAGGCCACCGTCGCCGAGAACCTCGTCACGGTCGCGCTCGCGCTGCTGACCTCCACGGAGCCCACGGTCGTCGGCTGACCTCCACGGAGCCCACGGTCGTCGGCCTGGCGATGACCCGCCCCGGCGCCTCCCTGCGGGTCCGCCAGGCGCTGGAGGTCGGCGCACCGGGCTTCGCGGCGGTCCAGGGCGCGGTCACGGCTTACCTGGACGCCGAACAACGACGCGGGCGCCTGGCGGACGGCACCGACATCGCCACGGTCGCACTCGCCCTCGTCGGAACCGTCCACCACCTTCTGATGTCCAGTTGGGCCGGAGCGGAGGACGCGCAGGAGCAGACGCGACGACTGGTCATGCTGCTTGTCGGCGAGGGAGGGAAGGGCCCGTCATAGGCCCGGCGGGCGGGTCCCACGATGAGGAGCTCCCTACCGTCCTTGCCCCTCCCAACCGACCCTCCCATCCCGCCTCGCCCCGTCCCACACGTCACCCGGCGTTGTCCCGCAGCGCTTCCTCCACAATCGCCTCCAAGTGTGCGTGATGCGCGCCCCGCCAGTAGACCCGTTTGCATTCCGTGCACTGCGCGAACACGTCATACGTGCGCTGAGTGCCGTGCTGGAGCTGGTCCTGGACCAAGTCCTTGTTGGCCTCGGTCAGCGGACCGTTGCAGGCGGTGCAGCGCGTCCATGGGGCGAGCTCTGGTGCGAAGCGGCTGAGTACGTCCCGGAGTTGATCGTCGGGCCGGTCGCTGTAGACGTATGCCCCTGCCCAGATCTCACGCCGATGCAGCAGCCCCCGGTCCCGCGACAGCAGTACCCGCCGTTCCTCGGCCGAGAGGGCGGCCAGTGCCGCGTCGCCCGGGTCCTCATTCGTGTACGCCGCGTCGACGCCGAGCAGCCGCAGCCGCCGCGCCAGGGTGCCGAGGTGAACGTCGAGCAGGAACCGCAGCGGGGCACCGGGGATCTGCTGAGGCCGCTCGACGGCGCGTACCTCGACATGCTCGCCCGCACTCGGAATGTGGGACGTGGTGACCTCACGGTCGTCCACGACGAGTCGCCCGACCTCGGTGAGCGGGACGCCGAGCGACTCGACCACATGGCCGAGCGTCGACGACCCGTCGGTCACCAGGGGCGCACGGCCCAGACGGCGGCCTGCGGCGACGAAAAGATGCAGTTCAGAGGCGAAACTCAGATGGATCTCCGGTCCGTTCACGCCGGACAGCATGCCATCGACCGGTCACACCGGCGAACAGATTCCCACCGGCGTCGTCCGCTGAAGTGTCCGTAAACCGCGAAGCCCGTCGGCATTGCCCATACGTCGATTGGCGAACGGCGCTGCGTGAGATCACTGGTGCGCGATGTTGTCGATCAGCTCGCGCGCGCCCTGCCGCAGGAGGGCAACAGCGACGGAGGTGCCGAGCGTCTCGGGCGTGAGCGGGCCGGCCCATTCGTGAGCGTTGAGGACCGTCTTGCCGTCCGGAGTGAACACACAGGCCCGAATTGACAGTTCGCCGCGCCGGTCGGTCTTGGCGTAACCGGCGATCGGGCTGTTGCAGTGACCTTGGAGTACGTGCAGCAGCATCCGCTCGGCGGTGGTTTCGCGGAACGTCGCCGGGTCACCGAGGCCGCTGACGGCGTCGATGGTGACGGTGTCGTCCTCGCGGCACTGGAGGGCGAGGACGCCCGCGCCAATGGGCGGGCACATCGTGTCCACCGACAGGATCTCGCTGATCACGTCCGTGCGGCCGATGCGCTCCAGACCGGACACAGCCAGCAGCAGCGCATCCGCCTCCCCCGCGGCCAGCTTCTCCATACGACGGTTGGCGTTGCCCCGCATCGGTACGCACTCAAGGTGCGGATGGGAGGCGGCGAGCTGCGCGATCCGGCGTACCGACGAGGTGCCGATGCGCGTTCCGGAGGGGAGTTCGTCGAGGGTGAGTCCGCCCGGGTGGATCAGGGCGTCGCGTACGTCGTCGCGCTTGAGGAAGGCGGCGAAGGTCGTGCCGACGGGGAGCGGGCGGTCGCCGGGAATGTCCTTGACACAGTGCACCGCGAGGTCGGCCTCGCCGGCCAGCAGGGCGGCGTCGACCTCTTTGGTGAACGCGCCCTTTCCTTCGACCTGGGAGAGGGCGCCCATCCAGCGGTCGCCGGTGGTCTTGACCGGAATGACCTCCGTGGCGATGCCGGGGTGCAGCACGCCCAGTCCGGCGCGGACCCGCTCCACCTGCGCGAGGGCCATGGGAGAGTCACGGGAGACGATGCGGATCAGCTCAGGGGCGGGCATGGACCCATGATAGGCCGGCAGTTCCCGGCATCGGTTACCAGGGCCTTACGGCCATCTCAGTGAAGTGGCATGGGGGTTGGGAGGGGCGGGGAAGGTTCCCCGACGTCACCGGCGCCACTGGTCCGGGCAAGCTGCGCTCCTCGGATGTGCAGAGCTCCGCAGCGACTCGCGGCCGGCGCCTGCGCCGGGTCCTTACTTGCTGTGCACGATCTGGATCAGGTTGCCGCAGGTGTCGTCCAACACCGCAGTGGTGACCGAGCCCATCTCCAGCGGCTCCTGGGTGAAGTCCACCCCGAGCTCGCGCAGCCGGTTGAACTCCGCAGGTACGTCGTCCACGGCGAAGGAGGCGGCCGGGATGCGGTCCTTGACCAACGCCGCCTTGTACGGCTTCACCGCGGGATGACCGTCGGGCTCCAGCAGCAGTTCGGTCCCGTCGGGATCCTCCGGCGAGACCACGGTCAGCCACCGATCCTCGCCCAGCGGGACCTCGGTCTTCTTCACGAAACCCAGCACGTCGGTATAGAAGCGCAGGGCCTTGTCCTGGTCATCGACGAAGACGCTGGAAAGGTGGATCCTCATGGGGTGCTCTCCGGTGCATCGGGCCTGAGCCATCGGGTCACGATGCGCTCAAGGGGTTCGGTGTTCAGATCGTGGAACTTGTAGCGGCCCTGGCGCCGCGAAAGGACCGGGCCCGCGGATTCCAGTACGGCCAGATGCCGGCTGATCGCCTGGCGGGACAGCCCCAGACCGTGTTCGGTCACCAGCCGTGTGCACATCTCGAACAGGGTCTGGCAAAGAGCCCGAGGCGGCCTTCCGGCCTGCTGTCGTCATCATCAAGTACATACGCCAGGGTCGCCCGGCACGACGAGACCGACACGCTCAGGCTGCTGGGCCACCTGCCCGACCAGCGACTCGGCGAGAAGGCCGCGAACGCGATCGGCTTGCCGGCCCTGGCCGCAGGACAGGACGTCGAGCCCGCCGAGGACTCCGACGGCCGCGACGGGCCCTGGCGCATCACCCGGGGCACCGCCTGCGACCGGGTGGTCCACCATCGATCCCGCATGTGCACAAGACCCGCACCCACCAGCAGGACGGCTACAGAGCCCACCTCGCGGTCGAGCCCGAGACCGGGTTATACATCACCGTCGTCCTCACCCCCGGCACCGGGGGTGAGGACGACGAAGCCGCTGTCGGCCTCGACCTGCTCGCCGACGAGGACCCCTGCGGCCCTACCGCGTCCTGCGACGCCCGACGCGCCGTACTCCTGACCCGGATCCTCGCCGGACCTCGCCATGTCAGGTCATGCACGCCCGGGCTTCGTCAGACTCCTGCCGGGCGGGGCCGCTGCCGGGGCGATCGAGCCGCCCCGAAGGTGACGCCCGAGACCGAGCGGCGACTCGGGCGGAACGATCGCGGCATGCTTCAGTCCGAACACGGTCTGCTCGACGCCTCCGCGGTCAGCCGGCTCGATCAGCGTGATGTCGCGACGGACTGCGCGAGGCCGCCCTGACGGGGTTGTACGCACCGCCGATATACCCCAATCACCAGCCGGGCCCGAAGTTTACTTCCCTGAGCCAGCCTCTCCTGACGCCCCCTTATGGAGACTCCCGCTACATGAATGACCCGGCATTGCGCACCGAGGACCCTACCCAATCCAGGATCCGAAACTCTTTATCGATGTGTTGGGAGGGGCGGCTGAGCGGGGCGAAAGATTGACGAAAGATTCTGCCGCGGGAGGTCGTACGGCGATTTCTGACACCCCTTTGGTATAGACCGAAGGGCCGCACGCAGCCTTGGTACCGGGTAGTAACTGGATTGCTTTGGGCTGTCCGTGGTCCGGTACCGAAGGGTTTTATGCCTGCGCTGCTAAAAATTCCCCTGAAGGCACTTCCATGGGGATTCGAACATGGACCAAAATGCCGATCCCCCACATCGGAAGGTCTGATTGTCGCATGCTCGATGACCATGCAATGCCCGCGTCCGACGCCGAACTCATCGCGGCCTTGCGGAAGTCGGAGTCCGACGCACCCGTGGACGAGCTCTATCGTCGGCACCGCTCCGCCGTTCTCGCCTACGCACGCGCCTGCTGCCGTGATCTGCACACCGCCGAGGACCTCACCTCCGAGGCCTTCGCCCGCGCCCTCCAGGCCGTCCGGACCGGCGGCGGCCCCGAAGCCGCCTGGCGTCCGTATCTGCTCACGATCGTCCGTCGCACCGCTGCCGACTGGGCCCGCACAGCGCGCCGTACGGAACTCTCCCCCGACTTCGAGCAGTGGCTCGCCAACGCACCCGGCACCCCCGAGGCGGAGAGCAGCGAGGAGCAGATGCTGCGTCTGGAGGACAACAGCCTCATATTGAGGGCGTTCCGCTCCCTGCCCGAGCGCTGGCAGACCGTCTTGTGGCATACGGCAGTCGAGGAAGAACAGGTGGCGAAGGTCGGCACGCTGCTCGGTATGAGCGCCAGCGCCGTCAGCTCGCTGGCGTCCCGCGCTCGGGAAGGACTGCGTGAGGCGTACCTGGCCGTGCATGCCGAGAACGGTTCCGACAGTGTCGAGTGCCGCCACTACAGCTCGCTGCTGGGGGCCGCTGTGCGCCGCGTCGGGCGCCGCACGAACAAGGACCTCGAACGGCACCTCGCCGCCTGCGAGCGCTGCCGCAGCGCCCTGAGGGAAGTGTCCTACCTCAACGAGCGGTTGGGATCGGCTCTGCCGGGCGGCGTGATGCTGTGGGGCGCCTCCGCCTATGGGGCGGCGCGCTCGTCCGAAGCGGGCGCGCATGCCTCTACGGCAACCGCGTTCGGCGCAGCGGACACCGGCGCCGCCGTCCCTCACGGGACGGGGTGGTGGGCCAAGGCCAAGGGGTCTCCGTTGCGCTCCGGCGCAGTCGCCGGTTCCTTCGTCGCCGCGCTCGGGGCGGCGGTCCTGGTCGTACCGATGCCCTTCGGCGACGGAGGAGAGGAGCCAGTGTACTTGCCACCGGTGCGCGCAGAGAGCCGGCCGCCCACCATAGCTGCCACTCCCACGCCGACCGCCACCCCCACGACCAAGCCTTCCCCGACGGCCTCGCCGACCCGGACCACGTCACCACGTCTGGCCGCACCGCCCCCCATGCCGTCGAAAAAGCCAAAACCCTCACCCACCCTGGGCGTCCTTGGAGTCGCTCGATGGTCTGGGCGTCTCCAGAGCGCGCAGTTCGGCGGGATGTGCGTCGAGCCCGCCGGCACGACAGTCGTACAGAGCTCGTGTGACGACGGGAAAGAACAGGTCTGGCAGCTGGTGGCGTTCGAGGAGGCCCCGCACTACGGCTGGCTGCGCAACGCCGCCACCGGCAAGTGCATCGACTACACCGGCCCCGTCGAACGCGACAAAAACACCGGCCGCACTCAGCAGATCCGGCCCAAGACGGGGCCCTGCCGTACGGACGGCAGGGGGCAGTTGTTCGACCTCGCCGGCAGGGGCGATGACAGCTACTACGTGAAGACCCGGCAGGGCGGCCCCTGGGACCGCATGCAACTCGGCATGGAGCACTGGACGTCACGCGAGCGCCCCGCGGACGGCACTCCTGTCGTGATCACATACAACTACTACGACGTACCAGCCCTCCGCTATCGCACAGACTGCCCCTGACCGACGAACGGGCCCGTGCGAGACCGCCAGCACGGGCCCCGGTTGGCAAAGCTCTCGCAAAGTCGCGGGACGCTCGCCGCCGGGCGCAGTCCTTCGTTGTGTCCGATCCTGCGCACCACGCACTCCCTGGGGGAACCGACGGCCACATCCTCCTCGTGAAACGTCGCCACCAGCTGTTCATACCGGGTTCTACGAGGTGAATCCCCCTGGAATTGTCGGCCGCCCGAAGCAGTCATCCGGCGGCCGCTCCCACGCACCCATGGCACCCATTGGCATTCCTCCGGGATACCGCCGGACTTGAATGGAGGGCTTCCACCATGCACTTGCTCCTGGGTCTGCGACCGCCGCAACGGCCGCTATCCGACACCGCTGTGATCCAGGCGGTACGCAAAGGACGCGCCGAACTCTTCCGGCACATCTATCGCCGCCACTATGCCGCCGTACAGGCGTATGCCGCCCAATGCATGCCCGAACCTCTGCATGCCCACGAGCTGACCTCGTATGTGTTCGCGCAACTGCTGCAAAGGATGCTGGCCGGAGAGCCGTTCGTTGACGGACGTCATGTGGGTTGCCTGAGGCGCCAATTGCTGGACAGCGTGCGTGCCGCAGCGATCAGGCATCGGGAGTACGCGGAGCTTTCGCCGGAATTCCGGGACTGGATCGCGGCGGGATGCCAGTGGCCCTGGGATGAGGACGTCCAGCTCGGACTCGCGTTCCCGCGCCTCCCGACCACGACACAGTGCCTTATCTGGCACTGTGTGGTGGACCGGGACGATCCCGCGTTGACGGCCCGCATCACGGGTCTCTCCCGCGATGCGCTTCAGGACACGTACCACAAGGCCAAAGTGATGTTGCGCCAGGCCCGTACGGACTTGTATCTGGAGCGGTTGGGGCGTCCGGACTGTGCCGAGGTGGTCAAGCAGCTGGCCCTGCGCCCCAAGGCGCCCCTGGCGAAGGAGATCACCGACCACCTTGACGCCTGCCCGGCCTGCCTGGGTGTGTACAAGGACCTCAGCGAGCTCGATGCACGGATGGAAGCACAGTTGCCGGTACGGCTGTTGGGCTGGTGGCCCGGGGAGAACTACCTCCGCGCGAAGGCGGCCATCCCGGTGCCGACGGTTGATCCTCCGTTCCTGGCGAGGCTGCTGGAGCGGGGCCGGTCCGGTGCAGCCACACAGCATCCGCGCGTACACCAGACCAGGGCGGCCGCCTCTGCGGGAGGCCGCTGGAGTGGTGGAGCGGCCCCTTCGCACGCCGGAAGCTCCCGGGCTTCGGTCGCGGTCGTCGGCTTCCTGGTCGGTGTTGCCACGGGCTTGACAGCCCTGGCCGCTTGCGACCAAGGGGAGGTCCGAGGACCTCTCCAGGACGGCGTGTCCTATCCGTCGGAAAGCTACCCGCCCGTGGACGGGGACGCTACGCGCCCCTGAGCGGGTACTCGCCCCTGAGCGGGGAAACCAGCCGCAACGCTCCGGTGGGACACCGCCTGACGGCGTTCGCCGCCTCGTCTCGCTCCTGGGGATGCACGTCGACGGGAACGCCCGCGGGATAGCCGTCCGGCTCCAGCGTGACGGATCGCGAAAGGGCCCGAGCGCACCTTCCGCTGCCGACACATCGTGCGCGATCCACGAGAAGCCACTGCCGGCTCCGGGATTCCGGGGCGGTGACGGGCAGATGACCACGAATGGGCCTGCCGCAACCAGCACCGTGGAGGTGGGCGGCGAGATCGCCCGAGAACACCGTGATCGCTGAATCGACGAACTGCCCTACGCGCCGGGCATGTGAACACGCGGCAGGCGTGTCGAGCATCGCCAGCGAGTGGTCGACGAGATCAAGTGGTGCCTGCCCGCCCACTGTCACCAGTCTGTTGAGGGCCCACACCATATGGGTGACTTCTCGCGCGCAACAGGTGCAGCACTGCGCCTGCTTCTTCGCCAGCCAGTCGGCCACCCGACCGACTTCCCCCAATGGGCATGTGGATTCCGGCATGGTCAGGATCGTGCCGTCGCCAAATCCCGCGCCGTGGCCCACAAGGGAGTCCCGGGAAACCATAATGTGGGATGCGACTTCCGGGGGGAGCCACTTGCCGCCATAACCGCCAACGAGCACACCCTGCCCAGCGCTCAGGGCACAGAACTGCAAAAGGTATCGCAGCGGCACCCCCGTGGGGGTTTCCACTATCCACGTGTGCGCGAAATCCAGCAACATGGTGCCCGGTTCCGACGGCAATCCGGTTGACCCAAAAGCACAGGCCCCTCTCCGAGCCGCCACTGCCAGTTGGGCCAGGGTCTCGGTATTGGTAACGAGGGTGGGGGTACCGCTCCTTTCCAGCCGTAGCCCATCGCCATACGTCGCGGCATCAAGCGCGGCATCAAAGGTCTCAGGTGGTGAAGAGGACACGCGTATCTTCTTGTCCCTCGACGTCCGCTCAGCAATCGCGGTACGAACCGCGCAGCGCGCGTCCGCCGAGTCCGAGGTGACGACGATGTCTTGCGCGCCGATCGCCGTTGCGGCCAGGAGGGCGCCGTCCAGGACCAGGTGCGGTGTGCGCTGCAACAGCGTGCGGTCTTTGGCGCCGCCCAGCTCGTCGGCATCGCCGCAGACCACGACCGACGTACGGCCCACATGAGCGGCCGAATCCAGGACACACTGGAGCTCGTCGGCGAAGCGCAAGCACCGGTGATCCCGCTCCCGTAGGCCGATGCTCAGGCTGAGCGAGAGAAGTTCGCCCACATCCAGGGACGGAATCCTGCCATGGGCTGCCAGATGGGCCTTGTGATCAAGACGGGCATGAGCATCAAGGCCGGCCAGGACATACGACGGCCCGAAGGCGTGTGCCTCCAGTAGGTGATTCACCTGGACTTCCCGCGACGGATGAGTTCGGATCGATGTACCGGTCCCCTTGGAAGGTGGGGTGGCCCGCGCGGAACCCTAACGCCTCAGCGTGCCGAAGGAATATTTTGTTGCATTCTCAACAAGAGGGTTGCGCGGGGTAACGGTCACGATGCCTGAGAGTGGCAGTGACGTCCCCCCGGTGAGGTTCGAGTAAAACCATCGCAAAGTGACGTGATGCGTGGTCCTCATGGGACGTCCTTCAGAGTGCCGTCGGCTGCCTTCGCACACGGTGTGACCGGTACAGCGAACGGCGAACAGTCGATTCTTCTCTGGGAGTTCACGTGAAAGCGGAAAGCCTGAGCGGTCCTGGACAGGATTCCAAGGAGCATGGGCCGTTGCGCAATGCGGCACGGCAACGGCTCTTTGCGTATCTGGTGGGACATCAATTGACCTCTCGTGACACGCTGAATGCACTGTGCGAGCAGGCTGAATGGCCGTTGCCCGACACCGTCCGAGCCGTGGCCTCCAGTGCGCTCTGGATGCCCCGGTGGCCGGAAGCGGCGGGGCGGTCACCCTTGGTAAGTCTGGGCGCACAAGGGCTCTGCTTCCTCATGCCGGACCCGACCGCGCCCTCGAAAGCGGCGGTGGCAGACGCCTTCGACGGGATCGGCACGGTGATCGGCCCGGTCGTGACGTATGAGGAAGCCGGCATGTCCCTGCGCTGGGTCCAGCGCCTGTTGAACATACGGAGCGCACGCGATGCGGCAGGCGTCATATTCGCCGAGGACCATCTCTCGACGTTGACCCTTCTGCACAATGAGTCCCTGGCCAAGGTGCTGGCCGATCGACTCCTCGAACCGCTCGCCAAGTACACACCCCGGCAGCGGGATCGTATAGAAGAGACACTACTCGCTTGGCTGGAACGGGGCGGCACCCCGGAGGTGGCGAGGTATCTCCAGGTACACCCGCAGACGGTGCGCTACCGAATGCGCCAGATCGAGAAGATATTCGGGCCGAGCCTCCGGGAACCCGACACCCGGTTCAACCTCGAATTGGCACTGCGGAGCCGACAACTCACGTCCGGAGTCCCGCGGGTACGGCCTCTTCGAGTACCACAGCGCCGGTGGAGGGAGCCCCGGGCCGTGGCCGGAGCGAGCGCACGAGAGGCTCGGAGGAATGGACTCTGACCCTGTAAAGGTGCTGTTGTTCGGAACGGTCGCCGAGTTCCCGGCCCGGTGGCCGACGATTGCCCTGGAGCCATGCCGGTGACCCACTCCAGCACTCAACACGTACAAGCTTCCGCGGACGACGGGGATAGCGCGGTTGGTGCCGATCTGGCATCGCGCTTGCGATGGTTTCTGAACGAAAGGCCGACGCGCACACCCGGGTTGGCCGGTCCGTCCGGCCCAGCCGCGGGCGACATCCTCTATTGGCTCTACAGGCTGGAGTCGGTGGCGCAGCGCGCACGGTCCACCCAGGAAGAACTGTGCCCCGAGGAAGGAACGAAAACTCCGGAATGCGGGAATTCTAGAGGGCTGAATTCCAGGAGGCTGACAGAGGTGCTACGTCCTTGCGGCCTAGGAGTGGAGCATGGACTTGGTCTGCTCCGCGAGGAGTTCAAGCACATTGCGCCGATGCTGGCTACCCAGCCTGGCCCCCAGCCAGGAAAAGGGCCACAGATAGGGATTATGACATGGGCTCACATCGCCTGCAGCGTACGTGCAGAAGCAGCGATCTGTTGGGAGCGGGAAATGATCGCCCGCTCCGGCGCCGGCGAAGCCGACGTGATACCCCGCGCTGCCGAAGCCGCCGCAGAACTGGCCCGCCTCGCGGAGCAGCTCTTCCGGGACATGTCCCGGCTTCCCGGATTTCGAGCCTGGCGTCCGATGGCCGACCCTCTCTATCGCGCCTGGCTGGACGGCGCGCTGTCGCGCACTGCCGCGCCGCCTCCGCTGTTCAGAAATCGCCAGGATTTCTACTCCGCGTTCCCGCAGTTGGCCAGCGGATGGGATCTCCAGACACCGATGGCCTCATCCGTATTCGTGGACTCCGCATTCGTGGACAATCTCCCGCTCGGTAGCCTGGAGCGGCATGCACGGGACCAGGACGGCCTGCAATGGGCTCTCATCGTGGCGGTTCCGGAAGGCGGCACAGACCCGCGCGATCGGAGAGAGCCGAACGCCGCCGTGGTGGCCGCTCGCGTTCCTCGCCGGTCGACAGACGCGTTGTGCTACGTGTTGGCCCACACGGTCGTCCCGCGCGAGATCATGCATCATCTACGCGGCCCTCGGGCGTTCGACACCCTTGAGGGCGTGGCCGCGGCACTCGCCAGGCCATAACGAGGCACCGAACGCTGGCCAGTTGGTCCGTGTGACAGCACGTACCAGGTCCCAACCGGTGGCGTGCCCGCGGTGTGGGCCATCCGAGTCGGCGGGATGCGCCCGGCTCCAGTGGGCCCAGACCCGTCCGGGGTCCACAGCTGGCTGCCCCAGAGGCCCGTCACGACGTCTCGACGCGCCGCCATCGCCGCCGAACACTGCACGGCCCGCCCAGGCCATCCCCAAACCACCCCCATACCGACCTCTTCCCGGGCCAGCACCCGCATTCAGAAGCCGCTGCTCGGCGCCGCCCTCCACAGCGTCGCACCCGACCGGCTCCTACGGCGGCGCGCCAAGAGCGCATCGGCAACGTGTCCCTGCCCAATATCCGCCAGCGGTTACCGCCCCCATCGACGAGCCCGACCTGCCGCGGCCCCGGAACGAACCAGCGCCTCAGCACCGTCCCGCGCGCCACTTCGTCGTCTCCCGGCCCAAAGGCACCGACGACTCGGGGAGCGATTGAAGCGCCCCGCTGTGTGGGCCCGGTCTTGGGCGGTCCGTGGACATGACACTCGGAGGTCGGCTACCCCACGGGGGCGTCTGAGGTGGGCTGGCCCGGAACTTCCAGCAAGGTGGACAGGTATTCGGGGCGCTCTTCGACCACGAGGTGTCCGGCCTGGGAGATCACACCCAACTCAGCGCCGAGTGTGGCGCGCACCGCCGGACCGAGCCGCCGCGGAGGGAGGAAGACATCGTGCTCCCCAGTGACGACCAGGCGGGGAATTGACCGCGCGGGCAGGGTCGCAACGCCCGGCGCCCCGCTGGAGCGCGTATGCCGGGCGACCAGTGTCATCCAGTCCACCAATTCCTCGCGGGGTGGATGGCCAGGCGCGAGCATGGCACGCAGGAGCCGGGTGCTGTGCGTCGGTGCGGGCCGCAGGAACCAGGCGGCCGAGGCGGCCAGCACAGCGGGAGTCAACCTCAGCCTGGTCAGTCCGCCGGGGGAAACCAGGATGAGCCGGTCGATCCGGGGACAGCCGCTGGACAGGGCAATGGCGGCACCGAAGGAGTGGCCCATCACCGCTACCGGCTCGGATGAGATCTTCTCGGTCACCTCGCTCAGCCATGCCCCGTACCAGGACAACCGGCCGCCGGAAGGACCACGTTCGCCGGAACTGAGGCCGGGTTGGCCCGGGACGTCCACCAGCAGGACCCGGTAGCCGGTGGCGACCAGTGCCGTGGCCAGCGGCAGGGACGCGGCGGCGTTGAAGTTGGTACCGGGGACGAACACGACCGTCGTCGCGCCGGAGCCGGCGAGGACCACATGGGTCGGTGCGCCCTTGGCGGTCACTGTCTCACGTTCGTGCGGCACCGGCCATCGGGCGAACTGGTCGAGACACCAGCGCCGGATGAGCTCCCTGCCCGTCGCACTGCGGTAGATCGAGTCCACTGGTCGAGTATCGCGCCCTCTCCCGGCCGTGAACAGGAGAACGGCCTACACAGGTTGGGCAAGTCGTGACGCAAGCCTGGGCTTGTGTGGCTGCTTCCGTTCTGCCCCGTCCGGCATCTCTCGCGCACATTCGGCCATTGGTGGAAGCGCCGTTCCTACGGCGACAAGGCGCATAGGGGCCACGCGTCCACGACTGGGCCCATGCCGCTGGTCCGCCCTGGAACCGCCCGGACCAGCGGCACTGGACGCGCGCCAACACATCACAGCGAGGCGGGAGGAGAAGCCTGCAGCTCCTCCTCCCGCCCTGACTCCTGCCACCCGATCAGCCCCCGGTCGGGGCGCCGACTTCCCACTGTCCAGCGTCATCTGCGGTCCGTGGGGAGTGTGCGCATCAGAAGCGGCCGTGCATCCCCGGAATCCCCGGAGGCGTGGGCACCGGAAGTCGGCGAGCGTCCTGCGCCTGTCCCGCGGAGGCCTGGCAGGTCACGTCCTTGGCGGGGAGCTTGCCGGTGGTCAGGTAGGTGGTGGCCGACTTGTCCGCACAGGACTTGGTGCCGTAGATGCCGTGTCCCTCGCCCTCGTCGACCGTGACCATCCGCGAGCCCTTCAGGGCCCGGTGCAGGCCGAGGCCACTGGACAGAGGTGTCTGGGAGTCCCACTCGTTCTGCAGGATGAGCGCCCCGACCTTGTTGTCCACCTTGGTCGCGGGCTCACTGCCGTTCGCCCAGAACGCACACGGCTTGATGTTCGACGCGAAGTCGCCGTACAGCGGATACCTCGCCTTGTCCCGGACCGCGTCGCGACGGTACTGCTCGGGGTCGCGTGGCCAGGAGCGCGTGTCGCCACAGACAACGGACCAGAAGCTCGCAGCGGAGTTGTCCGACGGGACGGCACGGCCGAAGGACGGCGGAGCAGGACGCCCGGTGGCCCTGGGTGTGCGGGTGGGAGCCGGCTGCTTGCCCGCGGCGGCCTTCTTCAGTTCGACGACCTGCTCGGCGGCCTCGCGGACCGTGAAGAACATGGCACGGCCGGCACGGATGTCGTCCCCTGTGAGGCGCCGACCATCGAGTTCAATGGGCTTGCGGTCGGCCTGCGCGACCAGGTTCCAGAAGGTCTTGCGGACCTCTTGCGGGGTGTCACCGAGCTTGTACGTCGCGGCACGCTGAGCGGTCCATTCGCTCCACCTTGTGAACGCGGGTTCCGCCCCCTCAGCCCACACCTGGATCATGCCCCGCCAGACGCGCCCGGGGTCGACGGCGCTGTCCAGCACGAAACGGTCGGCGCGCTGGGGGAACATCTGTGTGTAGACGGCGCCGAGGTAGGTGCCGTAGGAGTACCCGAGGTAGGAGATCTTCTTCTCGCCCAGCACGCTCCTGATCAGGTCCATGTCGCGGGCGGTGTTGCGGGTGGTGAGGTGCCCCAGCTTGTCGCCTCCTTTGGCGCGGCACTTCTTGGCAACGGTCCGGGCCCAACTCACGTCCTTCTTGAACGTGTTGCGCTTGTACGGGCGCTGCCAGTCGGCTTCCTTGTCGGTGAGGCCGCAGCTCACCGGGGAGCTTTGCCCCACACCCCGGGGATCGAATCCGACGAGGTCGTACTGCCTCTTCACGGACTTGGGCAATTCGGAGGCCATGGCCAGCGGCATGCTGAGGCCCGCGCCACCGGGGCCACCGGGGTTGAGCAGCAGTACCCCATGGCGCTCATCGGTGGCGCTCGTCTTGATTCGCGATATCGCCAGATCGCTCTTCTTGCCGTCAGGGCGGCCGTAGTCCAACGGCACCTTGATCGTCGCGCACTGGTAGCTGGCGGGAGTTTCGCTGTCGCAGCGGTGCCATTCGGGCTTCTGCTGAAGGTATTGCTTCATAGGGCTGGAAGCGGCGGAGGCGGTGGCGGGGGCCAGCGCAGGAACCAGGGTTGCGACGGCGCTCACCGCCAGAAACGGTGCTATTCGTCGACTTCGCATGTGGGTCTGTCCTTCTGAAAGGAGTGCTGTGGCGCAGAAACCCTCTCGCGCAAGGAAGTTCGAGCGAATCCACCGACAGGACAGAAACGTGTCCGACTACGGATGTATGGATGCGTGGCGGATAGCCCCAAGGTCGTACGGGAAGATGTGGTCCTCGTCCGGGACGTGATCCAGCGAACGGCTGACTTTGTCGAGCAGTAGTGACGTCACTTGTCGATGAGTTTGGGAGGCGCCCCGAACCACGGTCGGACGAGGTTGATGAGTTGGGGAGGCACCGGGCCTCTTGCCAGGGCAGCATCGGAATGCTCCTGGTGAAAGGTGCTGGTCATGCCGCAGATGTCGAAGATCGAGCGGTACGCGGCGATCCGGCGTGACCATCGCGGCGGCATGTCGATGCGGGAGCTTGAGCGCAAGTACGGCGTGTCGCTCTGGAGGCCCGCAAGGCTGCCAGGCCGATACCGAACCCGGCCACGGAGCAGGCCGGCTGGTTTCCGGCAAGCCGCCGACGCCGCCGACGCCGCGATCGACACGGCCTGCCGATGCTGCGGCTGCCTCGATCCGCAAGGAGTTCCCCGACATCGCCGAACGGCGCTGAAGGAGCAGATGAGCTACCGGGGCTCCCTCGCCGAACTGTGATGGCCGAGTGCGACGACCGGGCCCGCCGCCGCTCGGAGCGGCGGATCAAGGAGGACCCTCACCGATCCCCGTCGTACCTGACGGGCTCGACGCGGGCACGGCCGGCGCGCTCCCGATGGTGGCCCTGGGCGTGCTGCACGCCGGGCGGCTGGCGCACGGCGAGACCGTACTGGTTCACTCCGCCGCGGGCGCCATCGGCCACCTCGCCGTGCAGCTCGCGAAGCTCTCGGTGCGGGTACGGTCATCGCCATGGCCAGTACGGATGCCAAGCTGGACTTCGCCCGCCCCCAGGGCGCCGACCTCGGTGTCGACTACACCAGCGAGGACTGGCCGGAGCAGGTCCGCACGGCCGCGGCCGGCGGCGAGATCCTGCGCCGCAGCCTGGACGTACTGGCCCCGTACGGACGGCCGGTGACGTACGGAGCCGCGAGCGGCGAGCCCGGCAGCATCCCCGTCACCGACCACCTGTTCGCCCTGAGGTCCGTCGGGTTCTCCCTCATAGCCGCGCATGCGGTCGACGCCGAGCGCGCCGTGAAGGACCGACCTGGCTGAACTGGCACGGCACGACAGCTGCCCAGAAGGCCGGCTAACGCGCCGTCAACGGAACGAAATCTGGAGAGAACTGGATGATATTCGGGCTCCGGCCCTGAAATGAGGCCGGTACGAGTCTGAGTCCATTCGAGTCGAGTCCTGTCGACATCGAGCGTAACGACCGGATAGGCGCACGGCGTCCGTATCGCCGGTCACGTTGGTGAGGCGCCGAGGAAACCCGAACCCGCCTGTCACGTTTGGATGACTGGTGAGCTGAGTGGTGGCAGCACACTCGGATGGCCGTAGAATCCCGGCCATGGCACAGAAGATCATCACTATCTATATGGACGACCTCACGGGCGAAGAGTCCTCGGAGGTTGCCACCCACACCCTCTCGCTCGACGGTGTGACCTACGAGCTCGACCTGAGCCCGGACAGCTATGACCAGCTCTTGGAAGCCATGGCACCGTTCACGAGGGTGGGGCGCAAGACCGGGAAGGGGAAGAAGTCCGCTCGCAAGGGGGCTCCCGGCGGGGAGAACACCGCGGAAATCAGGGCTTGGGCAAAGGCACACGGTTACACCGTGAGCGACCGTGGCCGTGTACCGGCCGAGATTCGCGAGGCGTACGCCAAGGCCGGCAAGTAGGCCGAGTAGTCACGTACGCAATGAGCGAAGGGGCTGCCGGGATCATGGATACCGGCAGCCCCTCGGTACGCTGCGGGCAAAGCAAGAAGAGCGCCACGGGCCCCAGCCTCCACGAGGATCTACCGTAATCCGTGTGAGCAGTATGGAGCTGGTGCCCGCCCTTGCCCCTCTGGACAGCCTCCTCATCACCTTCCGGGATTTCTCATTCCCTCTGGGAAAAAGCCACGGCTATCGCCGAGTCGATATCCAGCGTTTCCGTCTCCTGCCCGGTGTGGCACCTGTTCCGCCGCCCGATATGCCCGACGAGAGGAACGTGCTCGCGGCTCTGATCGCGCATCCCGCGTTCCGGGATACCTATGACACGGTGACGGGATCGCCCCCGAGGGGACCTGGCACGGTCCGTGGTAGCTGGATCGCATCGCCCCGGCGAGGTGCCCGCTCTCCTTGTCGCCGCCGACGACTGACAGGACGGTGACGAGGACGACTGACAAGACGGTGGCGAAGACGACTGGCGAAGACGACTGAGGACGAGGAGATCGAGCACGTCACGGCCGGCAAACGGGCAAGCGGCTGGGCCCATTCGCCCAGCCGGCCACTTGCTGAACCGGATCCGGCGGACGCCGCTGCCCCCAACGCCGTAGTCCGGTTGGGGCTGGTCTGAACAGAAGGGGCGGGTCTTCCAGGTCGAGGGCCCGGCCGGTATCACCCCGGACGGTACGGCCGAGGCCGGCCGTGTCGACCGGGCCGTACCCCACCCGCTTCGCGGGCCCGTGCAACCATGGCAAGCCCGTCGGTGTTTCTGTGAGTGATGGACGAGACAGCCGAGCCACTCTGCGAACGCCTGGCGAGGGATCTGGACGACGGTTTCACGGAACTGGTCCGGGTCCACGCCTCAGCGGTCCATGCCTTCTTGCTCCGGGTGACGGGATCCGCCGCGGAAGCAGACGACCTGGGCCAGGAGACGTTCCTGCGCGCCTACACGGCACTGCAGGGGTACTCCGCGCAACGTCGCCGTGCGTTGCGTCCACGCGCCTGGCTGATGACGATCGCCGCGAACATATGGCGCAATCATGTGCGCACCTGCGTTCGCAGGCCCGTCGCGGCTGCGCGTGTGGAGGACTCCTGCGAGAGCTGGCCGGCCGAGGAGCCGGGGCCGCAGGAGCGCGCGGACACGGCCGCCGATCGGGCGCTGCTGGTCGCGGCGCTCGCGCGATTACCTGAGCCGGCCCGCGTCGCGGTGGTGCTGCGGCATGTGGTCGGGATGAGTTACGCCGAAGTGGCCGAGGTGCAGGGATGCCCGGTCGGTACGGCCAAGGCTCAGGTGTCGAGAGGGATCGGCACCCTGCGTCAATTGCTGGAACCGCAAGTCGCGATGCTGAGGGAGGTGACGATGTGAACCGAGGTGGGGAAAGGACCACGCAGCCGGACGGCGGCGTGGAGGCGGCCCTGGCGGGACTTGTGGGTCCCGCTCCGACGGACTTCGCGGCACGGGTGCTGCAGCGGGTGGGCGTCCCGAGGGACCGATACGACATGTATCTGCACCTCGACGCCCCCGCCGGCGGGCTGTACGTCGCGTACGGGGCGGAAGCCGTGACGGGAGCAGCGCTCGGCAGAACGCTGCCCGGCCCCGAGGCGTTCGAGGAAGCACACCTCGCCCGCACGGGCCGGAGCGCGATCCGTACGACGAGGCCCCTGCCGGGGCTGCGGACCGCCCTGCGCACCGGGCGTGCCAAGGGGCTGCGGATCGATCTGCCGGAGCTCACCGAAGTGGAGTGCACGGTGCTCGAAGCGGTACGCACCATTCCACGCGGTCAGTTGCGGCCGCTTGCCTGGGTGGCGCGGGAGGCCGCGCTCTCCGGGACCGCCGCTGTCACCGAGGCCCTTGAGGTCAATCCGGTGCCGCTGCTGATCCCATGTCATCGGGTCACCTTCGATGAGGGGGGTCCCTGCGACCTGCGGTACGGCCCCGTAGTCGGGGCGGTGCTGCGCGGTGCCGAGGGTATCGACGACGCGTTGGTGGGGCTGTCCCGCAGGGGGACGGTGTTTCTCGGCAGCGATACCACGCGTATCTACTGCCACCCGACCTGTGCCCACGCGCGCCGGATCACCCCGTCCCACCAGGTGCCGTTCCGCTCGGCGCGGGCCGCCCGCGAGGCGGGATACCGGGCCTGCAAGAGCTGCCGGCCGATAGCCGCGTGAGGCCCAGCGCGGGGTGATGCCCAGCACGGCGTCAGCCCCACCGCGCGCCGTGCTGGACACAGCTCCGTGCGAAACACAGCAACGCACAGAACACAGCTTCGTGCGGGACACAGCGGCATGCCGGAAGTCGCGAAGCAAGAGGCAGCCAGCCATGTCACCCAGCCGGGAGGAAGACGTCATGCAGAACGTCATTGAGACCAGAAGCCGCAGCGCGGCGAACGAAGTGATGGCCCCCGTTGTCGTCGCCGAGCACCACACCCTCCTCGGTCGCCTGGCGCTCGCCGCCACAGATGAAGCCCTGCTCTACTGCGGCTTCTTCCCGCCGGAGGCCGTACGGCAGCGGCTTGCGGCAGGAGGCCGGGAGTGTGTGGACGAGTCCTCGGCCGGCGCCGGCCGGCTGGGCGTGATACAGGAGGCACGCGGTCAGCTGGACGCCTTCCTCGCGGGGAAGCGGCGCTCGTTCTCCGTGCCGCTGGACACGGGCCTGGCCACACCATTCAGCAAGGAGGTGGTGCTGGCGGTCGCGGAGTACGTTCCGTACGGCGGTACGGCAACGTACGGGGAGCTGGCCGCGACGGTGCACCGCCCCGGGGCCGCACGGGCGGTTGGCAAGGCCCTGGGGGCGAACCCCTTATGTGTGGTGCTGCCCTGCCACCGCGTCGTCGGTGCCTCGGGTCGTCTGACGGGATACGCGGGCGGCGTCGCCGCCAAGCGATTCCTGCTCGATCTGGAATCCCAGGACTGACCCGATGGCGCGGCCGCTCACCCACCGAGTCCCAGCCGGACGGCGAATGCGATGAACACTGTCCCCACCACCGCCTCGACCACTCGCCCCATGCCGGCGCCGGCATGGGGCCGGCGCGCGGCCACCCAGCGGCGCAGCAGATGCACCGCGCCGCTCAGAAAAGCCAGCCACAGTGCCGCCAGCGACAGATGGACGGCGGCGAGCACCGCCATGGTGCGTGCCGGGGGATCCCCCGGTGGCACGAACTGCGGCAGGAACGCCAGCAGGAACAGCCCGACCTTGGGGTTGCTGCCGGTGCACAGCAGGCCCTGCAGCCAGCAGCGCCGCAGGGATGTCGGGGCCGGCTGCCGGGCATCCTGCCCCGGCTCCCGCGGCGACGGGCAGTCCGGGCGCAGCGCGGCCCGCAGGGCCCGTATGCCCCATAACAGCATGACCGCCGCACCACACCAGCGAACGGCGGTGAACAGCTCCGGCCGGCCGGCGAGCACGAGCGACACTCCGCTGATGGCAAGCGTCGCATGGAGAGCGCCCGCCGTCAGCATGCCCACCGCGGCGGCGAGCGCGGGAGTCCGCCGCCCGGTGCGCAGCACCAGCTGGGTGACCAGTGCCGCGTCCGGTCCAGGTGTCGTGATCACGAGAAGTGAACTGCCCAGGAAGAACCCGCTGATCATGGGTGCCTCCCGAGGCGCTCTCCGCCGGGTCTTCGCGGGCGCCGACCGCGGTGACCGGACATACGAAGTCCGTGTGCGCAGGCGAGCGTCTCCGGGCCGGGAGGGCTCATGCCGCGTCCGCCTCCGGATCCACCGTCAGCAGCGATTCGATCCGCCGGATCGCGGCGTGGTCGGCGTCGAGCTGCGCCGGGTCCTCATGGGCGAGTACCACGAACCCGAGGGACAGTGTGCCCAGCAGGTCCTTCGTCGGGGCGATGCGGTCGCCGTTGCGCACCGGCACCGCAGAGACATGGTGGCTCGTCACCTCCTTTATGTCATGGAGGACTTCGGCGTTCCGCACAATCCCGGACGACCGGCTGATCAGAAACACCACGCGCACTCGTCGGTGCAGCTCATAGCCGCTCGGCACCGGGCCCCGGCCGGTGAAGTACGCCACTGCCCGGTCGACTTGGCTGTCGCCGGTCGCGGTGCGGCAGAAGCGCGGGTGGCCGCCGCCGTGCGGGCGGGCGTTGACCTCGATCAGCCGCGGCCCGTCGGCGGTCATCATCACCTCGACATGTGCGGCGCCCCACCGGAAGCCGACCGCGTCCAGCACGCCCCGGGTGTAGCGAACGAGCTCCGGCACCTCGGGCCGGTCCTCGGGAACCCAGTCCATGGATTCGTACACCGCCATCTGTCCGCCGCTGTCGATCTTGCGATAGCGGCACACATCGGTGACGGTGTGCGTGCCCGAGTGGCTGAAGACGTCCACGACATACTCGGTGCCCGTCGCGTACTCCTGCACCAGCATCTGGTCGTTGGGGATCTGCCACTGGTTCAGTCGGCCGAGCTGGGCCTCGAACTCCTGGCGCCAGCCGCGCCCGCCGACGATCCGTGTCACCCCGTCCGTACTCGCGCTCTTCGGCGGCTTCACCACCAGGTCGTGGCCGGTCAGCCCTTCCCGTTCGAGCCAGGCGGCGACCTCGTCCGCGTCGTCGCAGCACAGCTGCCGCAGCACCGGCAGCCCGGCCGCCGCAACGGCCTGCGCCATGGCGTACTTGTGACGGCGGGCCGCCGCCAGAGCGGGAACGTTCGCCACCTCGGGGACGACCTGTGCCGCCAGCCGGTCGGCGAGTTCCACACCGATCTCGGCGCCCGGCAGGACGCAGCGCGGCCGCAGCTCCCGCAGTCGCTCCACCAGCGCGTCTTCCTTCCCGGTCCAGGTCAGGACCTCGTCGAAGTCCTCGGGACGGAAGGACCCGGCGTAGGCCGGGGGAATCTCCGGGTACGAGACGACGGCCATCACCGGGACTTCCGCCGCGCGGAAGGCCGGGGCATACAGGCCACCGGAGGAGAACGGGTCGACGATGACGGCGGGGCTGCCGGAAGGATACGGGGACACAGCAGGTTTCCTTGTCCGCTCGATGGGGTCTCGGTGTCATGTGGGTGTGCCCGGTCCCGGGTACGGGGGCGGTCTGCCGCGGCCGGGACCGCCGAAGTCCCGGCCGCGCTGCGAAGTCATCCCGCCAGGTCCACCGACAGCGGCCGGTGTCCGAAGCCGACCGTGGCGTCGGGCGTCCCGGGAAAGACCGCGGTGACGGTGTCACCGCTGCGCACAGCGGGGATCTCCTGTCGCAGCCGGGTCAGCGACGTCTTGCGCTCGTGCCACGGGCACACCAGCCGGTTGCGTTCGGGGGCCAGCGTGGCCAGGTGCAGCGGGCCACCGCGGTGCGGGCAGCGGGCCCGCATCACAAAGGCCCCCTCGTCGGTCCGCGCGTAGACATAGGGTTCGCCGGCCACCACCGCGCAGTTGTTCCGGCCGGCCACGGAGAACGTCACGACATGCACTTCTTGTAGTCCCCCACCGAGTGGATCTGATAGACGCACTCCTCGGACTCGATGATCGCGCCGTGCAGACGGTTGCGCTGGATGACGGTGCCCTCGCCCGCTTCGAGAATCTGGTGCGAGTCGAAGCCGGAGACGAACTTCATCGTCCCGGACACGATGTGGCACAGTTCGTCACCGTCGTGGCAGTGGGTGTTGGACAGTTCGCCGTACGGCTCGACGATATCGGCGACGGGGGCGGTCACCCGGCCGCTCTTGATGGCCTCCCACACAGGCGCGTGGAGCTTCTTGAACTCGGGGCCGTTGTCCATCCAGCCGATCTGCGTGGCGAAGTCCTCGTCGGCGAGGTCCTGGATGCGGCGGTACTCCTCGATGCCCCGGACGATCTCCGGAATGATCTCCTCGCCGTGCTCCTCGACGAGGGGGCGGATCAGCTTCTCCAGCGCCATCCGTCCGTGGTGCTGGTCGATGTGCACATGCTCGGTGAAGTACTGGGTGTCGACGCGGTCGCCGAAGACGTCCTTGAGCAGTGCGGTGGCCCGGCGGCAGAAGTCCACCAGTGTGGCCTCGGTGTAGTAGAGCGCGCCGACGTACCGGAAGAACAGTTCGTGGTTCTTGCCCAGGTAGTGGAAGTAGTTGTTCATCAGCAGGCTGCTGTTGAGGTAGTACTGCCAGTACCGGTGGACATCGGCCTGCAGGCCGACCGACTCCAGGGTGCGCTCGAAGAGCTTGCTGTGCTTGGTGTCGTGCACCCCGTAGCCGTACTCATCGATGATGATCTTGAACCATTCGGACTGGGCGGCACCGTAGTAGCCGAGCACGTTCCGGATCATCGGCGACGCCTCGGAGAGGAAGTCCGGGGCGAACTGGATGAGCCACATACGGGCCGCACGCTCACGGTCGGTGGAGTCGGCGATGGCCTGCTCGGCCAGGGAAGCCCCGGCGGGTTCGTGGGCGTTGAGCGATTCCAGATACGCCTCCAGGCTCTCGGCCGTCCAGTTCCCGGAAGTCTCCACCTCCCTGTCGAGGAAGCCGAAGGCATACCGTTCCAGCGCGGGCCGGATCATCTCGCCCAGCACCCGGTTGGTCGGGCTGTAGAACCGCTTGAAGTCCTCCCACGTGCCCTTCAGCCCCGACTTGGGCAGGAAGACCAGGTCGGCCTCGTACACCGTGGTAAGCAGTCGCTGCACGGCCAGGCTGCTGTAGTCGAGTAATTCGTCGCGTCCCGGGACACGGTCGAAGTCCAGGTGCGCGAGCACCTGCGGGCGCAGCTGGCGCCGATAGGGGTTGTCGCTGTTCTCCCACTCCTCGTTGTCGAGATAGAGGGGGTTGCTCGCATAGCGCACGACCGCGTCGCGCAGCTCCTTGCCGTGCAGTTCGTACGGTTCGTAGGGGAACGGAGTGTGGCTCATCTGATCAAGTCGGCCTTCCTGTGAGATGGGTACGGATGCTCAGCGCGCGGAGAGGCTGTAGTCGGTCCAGTGCAGTTCCACGTCCAGCTCGTCGCCCGGGGTGACCGGGACGGGCTTGTCGAACGGGATCAGCGCCTGCATCCAGTGGGACCCGACGTTGTCGGGAGAGTTGCGCAGTACGACTCCGGAGCCGAGGTCGAGTTCGAACCAGGCGACCAGCGCGTGTGCCGGTCCCGCGGCGGTGGCCGGCAGGCGTACCGCCCGGCTTCCGGCCTCCAGCGGACCGTCGAGCAGATCGAAGTCCAGCAGCTCGACGGGGCCGGAGAGGATGTCGTGCGGCCAGGTGTGCAGCCGTACGGGGAAGTGCCCGCGGGTCGACGCCACGTTCATCAGCGACACATCGAAACCGCCGGCGTTTCCTACCCGGTTGAGCCCGTTGGTCACCTCGCTCTGGATGAGCTGGCCGTACAGCCGCGCCGCACCGGGGATCAGGACCCCGCCCGGGGCGAGCAGATGCTCCCGGGCGTGACGCATCGTGGGCAGCAGGCCCTCGCCGATCAGCCCGCAGTCGACGACCTCGGAGATGAGGACATCGACCGGGCGCTCCAGGTCGATGCCCATCGCCAGATGGGTGGAGCGTTTGTTGACCACGGTGATGACGTCGGACATCCCGTGCCGGTCGATGATCTGGCGGGCGATCTCGACGAGCAGCGGGTTCTCCTCGCAGGTGACGACCCGTCCGGCGCCTGCCCGCGCCGCGGCCATGGCCAGCAGACCGGTGCCGGTGCCGATGTCCAGGACGTGGGCACCGGCCGGGATCCGGCGCTCCAGCGCCACGATGAGGGCGTCATTGCGTTCGGTGTCGTTGAGCATCGCGAAGTGCCAGCGCGGGATCGAACGGGTGGCGATCTCGGCGAAGGCCGCGGTGTGGGGGGCGAGCTTCTCCCGGGGCTGGGCCATGGTGTCGAGCGTGGCGGTCACCAGCCGGTTCAGCTCCTGCGCCTGTGACTGCAACGAGGCGAGCGCGAGACGCAGTCCCGGAGACCCGTCGACGTCGGGCGTGGTGAATTCCTCGTCCCGGAATTCTTTACTCCCGTTGGTCAGGGAGTTAGCGGAAATACTCATGACAGTGTGTGCACGCTCCTCCGGAAGGAATTCCCGAAATAACGGGGTTGTGTCCTGCCCATGGGGGCAAAGCGGGTCGTTCTTCGCTCAGGACAGCATCCGTCACAGGGGCTGGGCAAGGGGCAACAGGACTGGCTTTCCGAGTGTGTTCCTACTGCGGTACTTGGAGATTCCTTCAAGAAACTGGCAGGGATTTGACCCACACTTTCCGCAAGTCAACACCTGAGCAGCCGTAAAAGAAGAGAATCGCCATCGGATTCTGCGCAGGCATCATCCCGGCGCGGCACCATGGTCGTCGAACCGGGAAACGAGCAGGCGCCTACTCCGTACAGAACGCTCGGAACGGCCCAAGAGTTGGGTGCTGCCCGGTTGTCAGTCGGTCCGGCTCGTGGCGACCGTATGGGCCGCCAGGGCCAGGAGGGAGAGCGTGGTGTGCCGGTACCAGGCGGTCCAGGTGCGGATCTCGTGCCGGTCGAGACCGGTGTGCAGCCGGGCGGTGTCCACGTAGCGCCGCGCCTGGTGGCGGGCCAGCGCAGCGGTCACCATGGCACCGGATCGGGTGTCCCGAGGGGCGTGCACCAGATAGCACTCGGTCCGTGGCGCGTCGGGCCGGCGGTGCAGCAACAGGAAGCGGGCGAAGCCGTCACCGGGAGGCGCCGCCGGTCCCCAATGCGGTGCGCTTGGTGCCATCACCCGGGTCCATCTGCCGGGAACGGTTCCGGGGTCGCCCGGGGCACCGGGGGACGGCCACCAGCGCTGCCTCGGCAGGGCGGCAGCGACCGAGGCCGCGTCGAGACGTCCGGCGGGCACGGCGAGGACGTAGCCGATACCTTTCTGCTCAAGCCAGCCGCGCAGTTCCTCGTCCTGGCCGTAGTCCTGTCCGCCGCACACCCACTGGAACGGTACGGACGACGCCTCGGCGCGCTCGATCATCATCCGGGCCAGCTCGGCCTTGGTCCGGTACGCGAGGCGCTCCTCGGGGACGCCGGCCTTGACGCAGCGTTGCGGATCGTCGGTCCAGGACTCCGGCAGATGCAGCTCACGGTCGATCAGGGCCTGGCCGCGCGGGGAGATATAGGCGGTCATGACGGCGGTCTGGCAGTTCTCGACGCGCCGGGTGAGCTCGGTGTACTGCCGGGCCGCGGCGACCGTCTTCCCGCCTTTCTTCAAAGCGTCGCTCTGCCCGAGGACCAGCATCGCCCCGGGGTGCCCCAGGTATGCGGAGAGGTAGCCGCGGACCGTTTCCTGAACGGCGTCGGCATCCCATCGGGCCCGTGTCAGCAGGCGCTGCATCCGCCAGGGCGAAGCGTCCCCCACCCGCTGAGCCAGCTGCCAGGTGTTGCTGCGCCCGCCGACGGCGAGCAGGCCCAGGGCATACTGCATCGCCTGAGCACGTGGTTCGGGGCGGGCGAAAAGCGGACCGATCAGCTCTCCCAACTCGTTGAGAGCAGCGGCCAGTTGACTTTCCCCGGCAGCTGGGACCCGCTGGCCGGCAGTGACGGATGGGCACCGGGAACCGGCTGGGGACGGTGGGTCCGGCAGCGGAACGTCGGCGACCCCTGGGGGCGCGGGTTTCCGCATGGTCGCCGCGGCCGCTATCGCGTTCGGTATCGCAACGGCCGTCGGCCTGGTGGCGCACTGGGTGACGATCACTAGAGCTCCTCCGTTGGGCATGCGACGGTACGGCCGCACGCCCGCTCTGGCGCGGTACGTGCTTGCTTGCAGAGGGGATGAATGCACTCACGGAGCAGCGCGAAAAGGGTCAGATCATTCCGGTGTTGTGAGCGTGTAGACAAATCCGCCCGAAGCCGGTCCGCTCTGACCTAGGCCCGTTGTGAACCCCCGCTACTTCCAATGGTCCGGTCTGCGGCGAGAAACAGACCACTGGGTCAGTCTATTTCTTGATCGCCCGAAGCTCCCCCGTGCATTTACCGGACTGCCCCCCAGAGAACCTCAGGTGTCGGAGAGTCAGCAACTAAAAGGTAGTCAAAAGGAAACTAAAGCGAGCCCCAAGTCCATGATGCTTCAGCGATCAACCAGTGGTTGATACTCCCTGGTGGGAGCGGTGTGGACGAAACTCTACGGGACAAGACCGGAATCGATCACGGAAAAGCACCTGCCCGTTGGTTTGACTCGAACGGTGCTCCTGAAACGCGTCGTCCGCAACCTTCTGGGGCGCTGCGGTGTTCCAGAGGACAGGGCGGAGAATTGACGCCAGAGTGCGACGAAAGGGGGCGGGGGATCCGACCTCTGTGGACTTCGCCGAAAACCCTGATCACTTGACCGTGGCGATCATTGGAGGCGCGGAATGATTTCAGCCATGCATCGCGGACCTTCCGAGCGGGAGTCGGACGGCGCGCTCAGGAAGAGGTATGGCCCCCTGGAGGCCGGGAGCCGTCCAGGGGGCCCGGATCACGCTGTCCCAGGGAGCAGCTCGCTACTCCTCGGTGTCAGCAGCTCAGGTCGACTGACGGCCCGCCAGGGCGCCTTCGACGTCGTATCCATAGAGCCAGTCCGGCCCGTCCGGTGCGAGGGCACCCATCCTCGCGTCGCGCTCGCGCTGCGCCTCGCCGTCCGGCAGATGGAACGCCGTGCTGTTGCCTCGCGAACGCTCCTGCACCTCGGTGGTCCGGGGCCGGCGCATCGACTCATAGCGCTCCAGGGCCGCGGGAAGCGTGCGCGACCCGGCGTCCCGCAGACAGCCCGCAAGAGCCACCGCGTCCTCGACGGCCTGATTGGCGCCCTGGCCGAGGAACGGCAGCATCGGGTGCGCCGAATCACCGAGGAGCGTGATGCGGCCGGTGCTCCATCGCTCCACCGGTGCCCGGTCGTGCAGCGCCCACAGACTCACCTTGTCCGCCGCGCCGATGACCGACGTGACATCCGCGCACCATCGCTCGTACGCCGCGATCACATCCTCGACCCGGCCTCGGCGCGACCACGACTCGTCCGTGGAGCCGGAGGTGGGCACCGTCGCCACGAAATTGACCAGCCGTCCCCCCGACACCGGATAGCACACGAAGTGCCGTCCCGGCCCCAGCCACAGCAGCACCCTGGGCTCCGCCACCAGCTCGGGCACCCGCCGGCCGTCCACCAGCCCCCGGTAGACGGACTGGCCGAAGGCGCGCGGCCGGTCGGCCACCAGCGACTGGCGCAGCACGGAGTGGATGCCGTCGGCCCCGACGGCGACATCCGCCGCGGCCTCCGTGCCGTCCGCGAACCGCAGTACCACCCCCTCCGGCCCCTCCCGGAAGTCGACGCACCTGGCGTCCAGCCGGATCGTGCCCGCCGGCAGCGCCTCGACCAACACCCGATGCAGATCGGCGCGGTGCAGCGCGTAGTAAGGGGCGCCGTACCGCTGCTCACAGTGCGCTCCCAGCAGCCCACGGCTGATCACCGAACTGTCCGCCCAGCGGCGGAACTCCATGCCCACCGGCTCCACGGCCAATGATCGCAGCGGAGGCTCCAGGCCGAGACGATGCAGCAGCCTGGTCGCGCTCGGCGCCAACTGTATGCCCGCTCCCACCTCACCCAGCTGTGGGGCCTGTTCGTACACCTGGCACGCCAGCCCGGCGCGGTGCAGCGCGAGCGCGAGCGTCAGCCCCGCGAGCCCTCCTCCGACCACAGCGATACGCGGCGGCATGTCATTCCTCATCGGCTTCTCCTCCACAGGCACGCTGCCCCTCAGGACACGGACACCCGCAGAACACCGAAGACGCCAACGGAGTTGCCTGTTCCGGGAAATTGACCTCCGCCCGACCGGCGAAGTACCGCTGTAGCCCTCAACTTCTTCTCCGTTCGGCAAGGGAGCCCCGAGGATGTTGCCCAGGACGCCGCGCGGACATAAGAATCTGTACCCGGCCGGAACGTACACGGGCTGAAGCCGGAGCACTCAGAAAGTCATCACCCCGGAATGTTCCGGCCCGTTTCCCATGAGTTCGTCATTCCCGGGTCCTTATCAATCCGCAGTTCCGACTGACGGTTCCCGTATCACCCGTGCTTACGGAGGGTGTTGTGCCCCTACTACCTCTGAGCGGAAAATCGCTGCGCCTGACCCGGCTCTCAAGGCCCGGCGACGGAAACTTTCTCATCGTTCCCATGGACCATTCCGTGGCCGACGGCCCCATCTCCGACGCCACCGGTTTCAGCCGGATCGTCGGTGACGTGGTGGCCGCCGGTGCCGATGCCATCGTGGTGCACAAAGGGCGGGCCCGTTCCCTCGAACCGGGCCTGCTGCAGGGCGCCGCCCTGATCGTTCACCTCAGCGCCAGCACTCCGCACGCTCCCGACGGCGATGCGAAGGTCGTCGTCGGCGGCGTCGAGGAAGCGGTGCGTGCCGGGGCGGACGCGGTCAGCGTGCACGTCAACGTCGGCTCGGACACCGAGAAACGGCAGCTCGCCGACCTCGGCGCCATCGCGGCCGACTGTGACCGATGGGGTATGCCGCTGCTGGCGATGATGTACGCACGGGGACCCCGCATCCAGGATCCGCGTGACCCCGCGCTCCTCGCGCATGTGGTGAGCATCGCCGTCGACCTCGGCGCCGACGTGGTGAAAACCGTCGCGCCGGACTCCGCGGAGGACATGGCGGGCATCGTCGCCAAGACTCCGGTCCCGGTCGTCGTGGCCGGAGGTCCCGGCGGCGGCCGCGACCTCTCCGACTTCGCACGTTTCGCGATGCACGCCGGCTGCCGAGGACTCGCCGTCGGCCGCCAGGTGTTCCACAACCCCGATCCGGCGGCGGCGGTCCGCACCCTCACCGCCGCCGTCCACGGCCCACGGCCGGAAACCGCCCCGAAGACAACCTCCCTACCCGAACTGGCAGGTGCGATGTGAAGTTCGCCTGGATTGACATACGCTCCGTCTCCGCGGATCAGCGTGCGGCACTCGTCGAGGCGGCGGTGCATGCCCGCATCGACGGCATCGTCGACGACGGACCGGAGATCCTGGCCACCCTCCCCCCGACCGTGCGCAAGGTGCTGGCCGCCCCGACGCCCGGCCACGGGACCGCCGAGGGCTGGGACGGCTACGACGTACTGCTCACCGAGGTCACGGACGACGACGGCCTCGCCGTGCTGCAGGGCCGGGCCCTCGAAGGACAGGACTCGGTCGCCGCCCATGTCCCGGTCACCGATGACAGTTCGCTGACGCTGGCGTGCTCCGCCGCCCGCGCCCTGCCCTACACCGCGGTCACCTTCAAGGATCCCACCAAGATCCCTCTGGAGATCGTGATCGCCGCGGCCGACAAGGCCCCCGGGCAGCTGATCTGCCGGGCGGACTCGCTGGAGGAAGCGAAGATCATCCTGGATGTGCTGGAAAAGGGCTCGGAGGGCATCCTGCTCGCACCGAAGTCCGTGGCCGAAGTGCTGGAACTGGCCGAACTCCTGCAGACCGACACCCCGCCGCTGACGCTTACTCAGCTGACCGTGGAATCCATCGAACACAGCGGCCTCGGCGACCGGGTGTGCGTCGACACCTGCAGCTATCTGCACAAGGACGAAGGCATCCTGGTGGGCTCGTACTCACACGGGTTCATCCTGTGCTCCAGCGAGACCCACCCCCTGCCCTACATGCCGACCCGCCCGTTCCGCGTCAATGCCGGCGCTCTGCAGTCCTACGTCCTCGGCACCGACAACCGCACCAACTACCTGAGCGAACTCGGCGCCGGCGACACCGCCTTGGCCGTCAGCACCACCGGACGCACCCGCCGAGTCGTTGTCGGACGCGTCAAGCTCGAGTCCCGCCCGCTGCTCACCATCAAGACCCGGGCAGACGACGGCACCCTCGTGAGCCTCGCCGTCCAGGACGACTGGCATGTGCGGGTCCTCGGCCCCGGGGACGCGGTGCGCAATGTCACCGAACTCACACAGGGCGACCAGCTCATGGGCTATCTCGCGACCGATCAGCGCCATGTCGGCTGGCCGGTGGGCGAGTTCTGCGTCGAGAAATAGCGGCCAGCGCCGGCTCGGGTGCCCCGTACGGGCCGCACCCCAGGCTCGGCCCGTAGGCGGGCGCCCGAGCCGGCAGCGCCAAGTGGAGGGATGTCGCACCATGGATGAACTCGCCTATCAGCCGGCCACCCGCCTCGCCGGATTGATCCGCCGCCGGGAGCTGTCCCCGGTCGAACTGGTCACGGCCTGCCTCGACCGCATCGAGCGCCGTAACCCCACCGTCAACGCTTTTGTCACCGTCTGCGCCGAGGAAGCCCTGGACGCCGCCCGGCGCGCCGAGCGCGAGGTGCTCACGGGCGCCCCGCTGCCTCCGCTGCACGGTCTGCCCATAGGCGTGAAGGACCTCGACCCGGTGGCGGGCATCCGCACCACCCAGGCGTCCTACGCCTTCGAGAACGAAGTGCCCAAGGCCAGCGGAGTGAGCGCCGAACGCCTGCTGCGGGCCGGCGCCATCGTCGTCGGCAAAACGAACACTCCGGAGTTCGGCCACAAGGCCATCACCGACAACTTCCTGTTCGGGCCCACCAGCACGCCCTTCGATCTGACCGCCAACGCGGGCGGTTCGTCGGGCGGCAGCGCCGCCGCTGTCGCCGAAGGACTGGTGCCCTTCGCCCAGGGATCGGACGCGGGCGGCTCACTGCGCGTCCCGGGCTCCCTGTGCGGGGTGTTCGCCCTGATGGGGACCTTCGGCCGGGTACCCACCGTGGTACGGCCCAACGCGTTCGGGCTGCTCAACCCCATGGTGTGCTACGGCCCGCTCGCCCGCACCGTGGCAGACGGTGTGCTGATGTTCGAGGTGCTGGCCGGCCCGCATGCCCGGGACCCCTACTCGCTTCCCGAGGCGCCCGAGCGCCTCACGGACGCCCTGCGGCGTCCGCTCACCGGTATGCGTGTGGCCTACTCCCCCGACCTCGGCGGCTTCCCCGTCGAGCCCGACGTGGCCGCGGTCGTACGCGAATCGCTCGGAGCGCTCATCGACGACGGTGCCGAAGTCGTCGAGGTCGACGTCAAACTGCCACGCCCTCACCAGGAGTTCACGGCACTGTGGCGGCGCCTCCAGGCGGTCCGCCAGGTCGAGTTCATCACCCGTATGCGGCGCGCCGGGGTGGATGTCCTCGCGCACCGCGAGCGGATGGCCCCCACCTACCTGGAACTCCTGGAGATGGGCGCCCGCCCTTCGGCAGTCGACTACCGCCTTGAGGACGTCCTGCGGACCGAACTCCTCGACTCCCTTGAGGACGTCTTCGACGAGTACGACCTCATCGTGAGCCCGGTGACCTCGGTGGCACGGATCGCCAATGGCCCCGACCGCACCACCGTGGGCCCCTCCGAGGTCGCGGGACAGCGCGTCAACCCGCTCGTCGGATGGTGTCTGACCGGCCTCTACAACTTCATCGGCAGCCCCGCCGCCACGGTCCCCGCCGGCTACACCCCGGCTGGGCTCCCGGTGGGCCTGCAGGTCGCCGCCCGGCGTTTCGACGAACCGCAGGTCGTCGCCGCCTGCGCCGCCATGGAACGCCGCCGGCCCTGGCAGGAGGGCTACCAGCGGCTGGAGCTCAGGCGCGAGCGGGAAGGCTGAGCCACGGTGTTTCTCAACTCCCGTCGGGACGCCGTTTGGTGGGGTTCCGGGCTGCTCGCCCGGAACCCGTCCGACGCCCCATGGGCCACCGCCCACCGCACGCTCACCTACGGGCAACTCCGCTCCCAGGTCGCGTCGTTGCGACACACCCTCCGGTCGTACGGCATCGGGGAGGGCCATACCGTCGCGTTACAGGGCGCCCGCAGCTTCACGCAGATGTGGGCGCTCCTCGCCCTGTGGTCGTGCGGCGCCCAGGTGATGCTCATGGGGCCCGGCCTGCGCGGCCGCGAGCTGGGCACGCTCCTCGACCGCTGCCGGCCTCAGTACCATCTCTCCTTCGACGCCCCGGGCTGGGCCGCGGGCACCTTCCACGACGAGTGCGAGGTCCTGGTGCGCCGTCTGGTCGGCGGCCGCCCGGCGGAAACCCCGTACTGCCTGGTTCAGTTCACCTCCGGCAGCACCGGTGTGGCCAAGGCCATCGGCCGCACCGCCGAGTCCCTCACCACCGAACTCGGCCGGTTCCGTGCGATCGGCGGCATGCCCCGCAGGGGTGAGCGGACGCTGCTGCTCACACCGCCCGAGCACTCCTTCGGGCTGATCGGCGGTCTGCTGCACGCCATGAACACCGGTGCCGTCCCGGTCTTCGCCCGGGACAGCGGCGCCCGGTCGGTGCTGGACACCTGCCGAGCCCACGATGTCGCCGCCGTCCTCGGGACGCCCGCGCACTTCGCCGCCCTCGCCGCCCAGGACGATGCACCGCCACTGCCGCGGCTGAGGGTGGCCCTGTCCGCCGGGGATGCGCTGGACCCCCGGGTCCGTGGGCGCTTCGCCGAACTCTTCGGAGTACGGATCGGACAGGCCTACGGAACCACCGAGACGGGCGTCATCGCGGTCGACGCGACCGGAGAACACGGGCCCGGCACGGTCGGAGTGCCGGCGCCCGGCGTCCAGGTCCGGGTGGTCTCCGGGGAACTCCAGGTACGGCTGCCCGGATCCCCCTATCTCGCGCCGGAGGAACCTCCCGCGCGTTTCCTCGCGGACGGGGGACGCCTGCCGGGCGGCTGGCTGTGCACACGTGACCTCGTCGAGGTCGATCCGGCCGACGGGGCGCTGCGGCTGCTCGGCCGGCTCGATCCGCTGGCCGACCGGCGGGGTCTGACCGCCGGTAGCGCCCAGCGGCAGCTCGCCGAGCGCACGGTCGTCCGGCAGCTCGGCAGGGACGGCTCGGTCCCCGTCTGAGGCGCGTGCCGGGCTGGCGGTCAGCCCGGCATGCAACCCATCCAGGCCGGGCGGTGTTCCCCATGTGAAATCCGCTGATCCGGACGATCCACTGGACCGGACGCTTGGCAGCACAGCGATCCCCGTCCATACCTCACCCGAGCTGGAGGACCCCGTGACCGAGGCAACGACAACGCAGGGGAAGGAGGACGGGCCGGAGCGCCCCCAACGCGTCCTTCATGTGCCCGCCGGAGAGGGCCCCACCGTCTGGGTCGACGGCGACACCTACACCGTCAAGGCGAGCCATGAGAACACCGGCGGTTCCCTGGCCTTCCTGGAGGCATCCGTGCCTCCGGGCTGTGGTCCGGCCGCGCATGTGCACAAAGCTGAGGACGAGGCGTACTACCTGCTCTCCGGTGAGCTCGAAGTGCTGGACGCGGGACGTACTTTCACCGCCCGTCAGGGTGACTTCGTCTTCATACCGCGCGGGGTCACCCACCGGTTCAAGAACACCGGCCTGCATGTGGCGAAGATGGTCTTTCTGTTCACCCCCGCCGGGTTCGACAAGTTCTTCCTCGAAGCCGGAGATCCGGCCAGGCCCGGCGAACACCCACAGCCCTGGCCCGCGGAACACTTCGGGCGGATAGCGGAGATCGGCTCGCGCTACGGCTGGGAGCCGGGAGACGAACCCGCCGGCTGACCCGTCCGACCGGCAGCCACGACGGCCTGACTCCGCACCTCAACGGCAGCCCCGCCTGCCGCGCCCACGCGAGGAGCACGCGGCCACCGAACGCCATGACAGCACGGAAGGTAACGATGGAAGAGACCGCGGCGGCGCAACCGCCGGAAGTCGACAACCCCCCGATCGCAGAGCGGCCACCCGAAGGGAGTGAACCGGCGCAGACGCGTCTGCTGCCCCTCGGCTCGACGCTGGCTCTCGGCGCCGTCATCGCCCTGCTCAGCACGACGATCGTGTCGGTGGGCATGGGGCGGCTCGCCGAAGTGTTCTCGGTGTCCCTGTCCACCGTGCAGTGGGTCAGCACCGCCTATCTGCTGGCGATCGCCGTCGCCATCCCGATCGCCGGCTGGGCGATGGACCGGTTCGGGGAAAAGGCCCTCTGGCAGGCGTCCCTCGTCGTCTACCTCATCGGCTGTGTCCTGGCCGCCGTCGCCACCTCCGCCGGCGCCCTGATCGGCTCCCGCGTCGTCCAGGGCATCGGCGGCGCCATGTTCGAGCCGATCATGCTCACGATGCTGGCCCGCGCTGCCGGCCCGAAACGCGCCACCACGGTGCTGAGCCTCATCCAGATTCCCATCACCCTCGCCCCGGTCTTCGGCCCCATGATCGGCGGCGTGCTCATGGACAGCCTGGACTGGCGGTGGCTGTTCTGGTTCAACGTGCCGCTGGGCGTGCTGTGCGCGGTGATGGCGCATCGCATCCTGCCCGCAGACCCGCCCCGCGAACAGCGTGCCGCCTCCCGGCTCGATGTGACCGGGCTCGCCCTGTTGCCCGCCGCCCTCGCCGGACTGCTGCTCGGCTTCTCCCAGCTGGCCACCGGCGGGGGGATCGGCTCCCCGGTCGTCCTGGTGTCGTTCGGCGTCGGCACGGTCCTGCTCATCGCCTACGTGGTGCACGCCCTGCGGATGCGCGGCGTGCCCCTCATCGATGTGCGGCTGTTCGCCACCGGCCGGTTCACCGCCGCCGCCCTCGGCGCATTCCTGTTCGGTGCCTCGGTCTACGGCGTGATGTTCCTGCTGCCGCTCTTCTTCCAGCAGGCCGGCGGTTTTGACGCATGGACCTCCGGCCTGCTGCTCGCCCCGCAGGGCGTCGGCACCGTACTGATCCTGCCCGTGGTGGGACGCCTCGTCGCGCGGTTCGGCCCACGTGCCGTCGTCCTCGCCGGCATGGCCATCGCAGCGGTCAGCACACTCGCGTACACCCAGCTCGACCCCGCCGACGACACCGGCCTGCTCGTTGTCGCACTGCTGATACGCGGTGTCGGCCTGGGCACCACCCTCGCCCCGGCGCTCTCCACGGGATTCACCAGCATCGCCCCGGAGAACACCGGCCGGGCCAGCAGCGCTCTGATCGCCTCCATCCAGCTGGGGGGCTCCGTCGGCACCGCCCTGCTCGCCGTCGTCGTCCAGCAGCAGCTCACCGACCGCCTGGGCCCCACCGGTGCCTCCGCATCGGTCATATCCGCACCCCAGCTGGCCGGGCCGATCACCGAGGCGTTCGGCGGGGCCTTCTGGTGGACGTTGGGGCTGTGCGTGGCCGGTGCGGCCGTCGCCCTGTTCCTGCCACGCGCCGAGCGGGCCAGCACCCCGGCAGAAACCTGATCCGGCGCGGCACCACCGACGACGGAGCCTGCGTCGTCCGCCGGGGACCAGCGCGCCACTCAGCACTGCCCATACCAGTCAGCACGCACAAGCACCACTCCGCACTGCCCAAGCACCACTTGGCAGTGCCCCACACCACTCAGCACCGAAGCCTGAGAAACACCATCGAGATACCTGTGAGAGGACACATCACGTGACGGACACGCTCAGCGGCAAGGTCGCCCTGGTCACCGGAGCATCCCGTGGCATCGGGGCGGCGATCGCACAGCGCTTGGCGGCCGATGGCGCCGCGGTGGCACTGACCTACTCCCACTCCAAGGACCGCGCCGAGGAGGTCGCCGCCGGCATCCGCACCGCAGGCGGACGGGCGACGGTCGTCCAGGCCGACAGCGGCAAGGACGAGGACATCGCGGCGGCCGTCGACGAGACGGTACGGTCCTTGGGCGGCCTGGACATCCTGGTGAACAATGCCGGCGGGGGCACGTTCGGCCCCGTGGAAGAGCTGCCCATCGACAACATCGACACGATGATCAACGTGAACATCCGTGGCGTGGTCGTCGGTATCCGGGAGGCGCTCAGGCATCTTCCGGAGGGCGGCCGCATCATCACGATCGGCAGCATCAACGCCGACCGGATCCCCTTCCCCGGCGGTTCCGTCTACGGCATGACCAAGGCGGCGGTAGCGGGGCTGACCCGTGGCCTGGCCCGTGAACTGGGCCCTCGCGGCATCACCGTCAACAACATCCAGCCAGGCCCGACGGACACGGACGCCAATCCTGCGGACGGCCCCATGGCCAGCAGCATGCTCGGCTGGATGGCATTGGACCGGTTCGGCAGGGCCGATGAGATAGCCGCGATGGTCTCCTATCTCGCCGGTCCCGACGCCGCGTTCGTCACGGGTGCGAGCTTGGACATCGACGGCGGCTTCGGCGCCTGAGCCAAGGCGTCACACCCTCGGACGTCGCCGCCCGGCTGTCGTCTCGCCCGGGGCAATCGGTACTGGGCGAGACGACAGCACGGCGCGGCCCGGTCCAGGGGCCTGGTTACGGCAATCGCACCGACTGCCGGTGATTGAAGTGGTCGCACGGGTCCCACTTCGCCTTGACGTCCTGCAGACGCGGATAGTTGTCCCCGAAGTACAGGGTGTACCAGGGCACTCCGGATGCGTTGTGCCGGGGGTCGTTGAGGTCGATGTCGGCGTAGTTGATGTAACAGCCGTCGGTGGTGTCGTCGAGGACGGGCACGCCCCCGGTTTCCTGGTATACGTCCTCGTAGAAGTTCCGGAGCCACGAGATGTTGGCACTGTCGTCGGCCGGATCATTCCAGTACGTCTGGTACAGCAGCTTGAAACGTGAATCACGGTGAACGCTCGCGGTTTCCCACGGCTTCACGCTGTTCACCGCGCAGCCGAAGGAACTCAACTGCACCATGGCGCGGGGGTTTTCCAGGTCGGTGTGAGCCAAGTGTTCATACAGCGCGTCGATCTGGTTGCCCGTCATGGCTCGCTTGTTGTAGGCGGACTTGTAGTCGGCGCGCAGCGTTGGATCGACCAGGGTGTTGTTGGTGGTGCCGAAGTACCGCGTGGCCTGCATCCACGGCATCCGCTGCGGTTTGTGACACTGCGGCATCGGTTTGAGCTCGCCCATGGTGTTGGTCACCGGGCCGTGCTCGATATCGACGCCCTCGGTGACCGCGGCGATATAGAGTTCCAGGAGCTTCTCCGCATTCGGAGCCGTGGCATCCATCTGGGACACCAGCCCTATCTGGCCGTTCGACTTGTGATTGAGGAGCAGCGAACTCATCAGCCCGCTGTAGGAACTGCCGGGCAGGGCGTTCTCGTCCGCCATGTGCCAGGCCACGTAATTCCGGGTGAGCCTGGCGAACGCCTCCTTGGTCATATCCTCCCAGGGCCAGGCGAGGGCGCTGATCAGCACCTCGCTCGGAGGCTTGATGAGAGCCTGTTCCGGCCTGCGGCCCGTGGCTTGCGGGGAGCGGAACCAATACCGGGTAACCGCCCCGAAGTTGCCCCCGCCGGCCCCGGTGTGGGCCCACCACAATTCCCGGTTGGGGTCGAACTTCTCGCGTGTGGCGATCACTGTGCGGGCCTTGCCGTGGGCGTCGACCACGACGACCTCGACCGCATAGAGGTGATCGACGATCAGTCCGTGCTGCCGGGCGAGCATGCCCCATCCGCCACCGCTGACATGGCCGCCCACCCCGACCGAGTAGCACATGCCGCCGGGGACGGTGACGCCCCACACCTTGTAGAGCCGCTCGTAGACGTCCAGCAGCGTCGCACCGGCCTCCACGGCGAACGCGGAGAACCGCTCGTCGTAGTAGACCGATGTCATCTCCGACATGTCGAGCACTAACTGGGTGTCGGCATTGAAGACGAAGTCTTCATAGCAGTGCCCACCGCCGCGGATCGTCAGTTTCTTGCCGTCCCGGACCGCCTCTTGCACCACGGCTCGGACCTGGCGAGTGGAGTCGACCAACCGCACCGACTCCGGACGCCCGACCCAGCGCTGGTTCATACCGCGCACCAGATCCGCGTAACGGGGGTCGGCCGGCGCGATCTCCGTCGCGCGGAACTCGGCCGCGGGAGCTCTCTCGGGCCTATGCCCCTTCGGCTTCCCGCCCCGTACCTGATTCTCTTGATCGTTCGTCATGGCTGTTGTCGAGCCCTTCCTCAGTGAATTGCCCCGGATCTACTCGATCCCCGTGAGACGGGAATCCCTGTTCTGCCCGACCGCAAAGCAGCAGCGGACGGATTGGCACGTACGCCACCAGGGCCGAAGGTCCAACCGTTGCGCGATCAATGTCATATCGCAAACAGACAGAGCGCAAAGAGGCGTAGAGAGCGCATGGAGCGCCAAAGAATCGCCAAAGAACAGATCTCCCCCCGGATCCTGGACACCCACGGCATAGGGCACTCCGGCCCCGTGCGAACAGGAGTCACCGCGATAATGAAACGGGAGGCGCCGGATTTCAAGCCGGTAGCGGATATTGCCACATAATTTCTGCAAGACCGGCAAGACATCCGGCTGGCCCAAGACAACTGACTGAGTGGCGGACGTAGATCGCTCTACTCGTCATATGCCCCGAAGGACTCGTCATACAGCCCCGAGGACCCACGCCGATGGCACCCGACGAGATGTGTGTCGACCAGGCCGATGGCCTCCATCAGGGCATAACTCGTGGTGGGCCCGACGAACCGGAAGCCGTACGACCGCAGTTCGGCGGCCAGCGCCTTCGACTCGGCGGTTCGGGCCGGAACTTCGGAGACCGTACGGGGCACCGGGGTGCGGCGGGGCTTGTGCGACCAGATCAGCCGATCGAGCCCGCCGTGCTCGCGCAGCGCCAGAACGGCTCGCGCGTTGGTGCGTGCCGCCTCGATCTTCGCACGATGCCGGACAATCCCGGCGTCGCCCATGAGGCGTGCCATGTCCCCGTCCGTGTAGGCCGCGACGGCCTCGGGGTCGAAACCGTCGAACGCCGTACGGAAGGCCCGGCGCTTGGCGAGAATCGTCAGCCAGCTGAGCCCGGCCTGAAACGCCTCCAGCGTGATCCGCTCGAACAGGGCCCGTTCCCCGCGGACGGGCAGTCCCCATTCGGTGTCGTGATACCGCAGGTTGAGCGGATGTGAGACGGCCCACCGGCAGCGCCCCAGCCCATCCTCGCCCACCACGGCCCCGCCGGGCACACCCGCCTCCGCATCACTTCCCGCCGGCTCATGCCTCGCCTCCGTCGGTTGTGCGGCCGACGCACCACGTGAGGTATCGGATGCCATGGTCACGCTCTCACTCTCTCTTCCAAGACTGCCCCGCCCGGAGAACCCGGAGAACTCGGGGACCCCCTCCCTGCGAGCCCTCCACTGTGCGTACTTGCGGGGCATACACACCGCGCAGGGCCGGTATCCGGCCGCGACGGCGGTGTCTTCGTCGGCGAAGAAGACCCGGTGACGTACGTACTGACCGCGGGCGAGGGCGCGCAGCGCGGAGGGGCAGTCGAGCCGCCCGTACAACTTGCCCGGCCGGTAACCGCCCAACGAGCCGGGCGCAGCGCTCCGGTAGGGCCGCCCGTCCCGATCGATCAGCGTGTACGTCGTTCCTGCCACTCCGCCCGCGCATTCACTCATCGGCCGGCGCTCCGCAATCCGGCCAGGGCTGTGCGACATCGGCTGCCGCACAGCCGAGTCTGTGCGTACCTCGGGCGAACTTCCGGCGGTTTTCGGACATCGTGCTGCCCTCCCGGGGCATGCGGGGCGGCACCCGCCGCGAGGGGCGGGGCCAAAGGCTTCCTCTGTGACACCGGAGCGGTGACGCAGACTCGGCGCGCAGCACAGGTGCGGAATTCTGCGGCTCCTCGCGGCACGCTCCCCAGGGACTTCGATCTATCTGCCGATGCGTGCCACACCGTCGGCTCCCGGGTTCGGCTGGGAGGACGAGCAGCCTCTCGATCTCGTGCTGGTCCACCGGTCGTTGCAGTTCCGGCCGTCCCGCTGGGAGCGCCTGCGGGAGTGTACGGCGCGGGGAACGCGCCCCGGGAAGTACGCACCGCGAGCGTGCCGAAAGCGACCTGCCGGACCTGCCTGCGTGGCAGACGCCCGGACGGGACCCGATCCCTGTGGTGTTCAGTCCGTCATACACGCAATAGCGGGAAACGGGCGGGCTGTCGGGCAGCGGTCGATCCGGCCGGGCGTCAACGCGACAGATGCCGACGCGACAGATGTCGAGGCGGCCACGGGCCCCTCCTCACGCCAAGCCGCACGACAACCCTCACGACAAGCCCCTGCCCCGCCCGGCCGCCGGCTCCGTCCGCCGGCGGCCTCCGAGTGCGCGCCCCCGTGCCGGCCCCGATTCAGGCCACTACTGCCACGGGTCGACACATGGCTCCCCCAGACGAGGCCCCGCTGCGAGTGGCACGCCGGTCCGATGGCACTGGTCGACCGAGGCGGGAGACTTGCTGCTCTTCGCCGCCTCCAGCGGAATCACCGGATCCCCGGCGGGCGGCCTGCCCCCGGGCGGTGTGTAGCCGTCCAGCCGCGCCGTCCCCCAGACGTACGGGTCGGCCTGGGCACTGCCGAACGGCGACCAGGCGAGCCGCGTCTTGCCGATCTTGTCCGTTGTGTCGGAGTCGTAGACCATGATGTTCGCCGTCATCGCCTCGGGGTGAACGGTGTCCGGCAGCCCGGTGAGCGGAATCTTCGCTTCGACGGTGTATCCCGTATATGGCCGGTGCACGAGAGAGGCGACCTCCATGCCCGGGGCCGTCTCGTGAGCGGGCCCCTGATGGTGGTCGGCGTCCCGGGCCGCACACGCCCCGCCCTCGGAGGTGAACGGAAGGATCCCGGCCTTGAACGTGGTCGAGGTGTCATCGGAGTCGCCGCGTGGGTCAAGGCCGATTTCGACGGAATCGGTGCGCCAGTGCCGTTTGCAGTCGGCCTGGGCCAGCGCGGCGCCCATGAAGTCGTCCGTGACCTCGACGAGAACGTACAGGTCATCGCCGTGCCGGGCGAGGCGGGCGGTGGCCGAGCAGTCGTCGGCCGAGCTGCACTCCTTGTCCTGCCAGTGCACCAGCTTCAGCTCCTCGCCCGGGTACTCGCCAGCGGAGGCTTCGCCGTCGACCTTGGGCCGCTGCGCGGCGGCCGGGATCGTGGTGGTGGGGGCGTCCGGGTAGCTGGGCTGCGCATCGTTGGCGAGCCACGGCATCCCCACCTTCTTCGTCCAGTCCCGGAATTCGGCGAACAGCGGGCGCAGCTCCTGCTGCTCATGGACAGGGGCGGGCACCGGCTCACCATTCTCGGCCAGCACGGAGAACCAGTCGCAGCCCAGCTTGTCGCGAGGAGTGGTGATCTCGGCGGGGAGGGAGCCGAAGCCCTGCGTGACGTACTTGCGGGCGGCATTGCGCTCCTGCTGCGCCCAGGTCGTGCCGTACTTCTTCGACCACTCGCCCTCCCAGACGCCTTGCTGCGGCAGCCCGGTATGCGGGTCGCGCTCCTCGGCGGTGGCACAGCCGGAGCCGACCGGCCCCTTGAAGCCCCAGTTCTGAGCCAGCAGCCGGGTCGGCCGCCAAGGCTGGTAGTTCTCCTTGCTGATGTGCTGCGGGAACGCGTCGGGGTCCCCGGCCAGCTGGAACGCCTCGGTCGCCAGGCGGCCGGCAAGCTGGTGGCCGCCGTGCTGGTTGAAGGGGCGGGGGTCCATCGTCACCACGGTCTTGGGGGTGGTGGCGCGGATCAGCCGGACGAGCCGCTCCAGGGTATCGGGCTTCCTGGGCGGGCCGTCCCAGACCCGTGTGGTCAGCGGGGCGGAGAGGGTGTACCAGAAGTCCGGTTTGTCGAGGTAGAAGACGTTACGGATGCCGATGGGCCCGAGAGCCGACCGTTCCTCGGTCTCCCGGATCAGCCCGAGGTCGGCACCTTCCTGGTGCCCCGCCGCGTTGCCGCCGCCCTCGCCGCGCGTAATGGTCGCAACGCCGGCGCTCTGCCCGTCCCGCTCGATCCATTGCCCGAAGGCGGCCAGCGACTGGTATTCATCGTCCGGGTGGGCGCCGATGAACAGGACGTCGGTGTGGGCGGGGTCGGATGACGGCGTCGCCTCGGAGGGCCGCTGCGCGCCGGTCGCCGGGGAGGGGATTAACGCGCCGGCTGTCAGGCCCAACGCGGCGATCCCAGTGACGAGGGCTGTACGTGCGCTACGCCGAGCGGTACGAGCGGCAGGCGGGCGGGCACGCAGAGGCATGTCGGGTTCCCTTCCGTCAGGCAGCGGCTCCGGTCAGAGGTGGGAACCAGTTGCATGGCCCCGGTGAAAGCCGTTGCAAGGTTCCGGTCAGAGCCCTGTCCAGAGGATGAACTTTCCGACTTATCCGCATTCGTCGATCGGCTGAGATCGTCCGTGTGAGTGATCCCGACGCCGGGGCGGGCGTCGCCAGTCGGCTGCACCCGGCCGGGCCGGCGCGGCCCGCATCCGTGACGGTCACGACGCAAACCCGCCGGACCTCGGCCGCCGAGTACCGCTGAAGTGGATGACACAACCAGCGGAATGCGGGGAATGCGCTGAATGCACGGCATGCACATAACCGAATGGATTTCATGACCACCACGGCCACACGCCCCAAAGGCTTCGACGACCGTATATCGGCCCCGATCGTCACCTTGGCGACCGCCCGAATCGACCGCCGGCTGATGCTGTGCGCTGTGATGCTCCTGCTGGCACCGGCGAACTTCCTCGCCGCAGCGGCGCCAACCCGGACAGAGTGATACCCCTCCTGGGCAACCCGGTCGCCGGCGATGCCTTCCTGGACGTACGGAAGCCGGGGAAGTCGTACAAGCGAAGCACGGCCAGGCTGGAGAAACCTGCGCCGGCGAAGGACGATGAGATTCCCGAACGTCCGCCTTACACCCCTCCGGTGGGGGCCCAGACGCCTTGGCTCCGGCGCCGAACGGCATCTTTGGCGGTGACATCGGCGGGGGTGGCGTCAGTGGCGGCTCCGTACCTTCCGGCGCCGGTGGCTCCGGAGCAAGTTCCGGGGGTGCGCTGAGGGTGCCCGGTATGCCAGGCGCATGGTTGGCGGCGGTGCGAGCCGCAGTGGCACGAGTCCCCGTGGCACGGGTCCCGGTGGCACGGGCGCGCCTTGGCAGTCGTGCCGGAACAGGCGCCGCCGTACAGGAGCAGGCGCCGGACGTCCCGGGATGCCCGGTGCGGGCGGTGCTTCCGGGGGAGCCGCAAGCGCAGGGAGTGGCACTGGTGGCACCCGAGGCCGGGGGCCTTGCCCGTCAGCGTGGTGGCACTGTCGGCGCTTCCGGAGGCGCGGGCGCCGGCGACGTAGCACAAGGCGGATCCGGGCCGCACCGCAGCCGCGGTGGCGCGCAGGCCGGGAAGACCGCTGGCGGCCGGGGCGTGGGCATGATGGGAGCGCCTGGCCAGGCGGGCCCGGAGCGTCTCGCGTTACGGGCCCGCCCCTTCTTGCCTCTCCGTCCCCGCCGCGTGGCTCTCACACCGGGCGTAGTTGCCACCCGGCCCCCACATGCCGGCCCTGGCGCACACGGCACGGCTCCGCGGCGGCGGCCTGCGCCACTACCGGCCCACCGCCCGGTCGCCGGGCATGAACACCCCTCCGAATGGATACACGTTAGTGGGGCCTGCGCCGACAGTGGTCCGCAAATTTCACAGGGAGGAACGCGTGGGATGGACGGTGCCCCCCTCTACCTGGAACCGCACCTGGAACCGCCGCTGGCATCCTTGCTGGAGTCGGCCGCGTTCCTCCACATGCTCGTAGACGCGCTCGGCTCACCTGTCAATGTCGTTCTGCCCGATCAGATCGCGCGGAACGTCGAGCGCTTCCGCACCGCCTACCGCCGTCACAACCTCGTCGGCCAGGTGTTCTTCGCGCACAAGGCGAACCGTTCCAGCGCTCTGGTACGGCGGCTCGCCGCTACCGACGCCGGCATCGACGTGGCCTCGCTCGCCGAGCTGCAGCACGCTCTGGGCGCGGGATTCACGCCGGACCGCATCCTGGCGACCGGTCCCAAGAGCCCGGAGTTCCGGTGGCTCGCCGCCCGCTCCGGGGTCACCGTCAGCGCGGACGGCCCCGGGGAGCTGGAGGAACTCGACGCTCTCGTACGCCGGCACGGCCTGCCCCGCGTCCGGGTCCTGCTGCGGCTGTCGGAGTTCGAGACGCCCGGTGCCAAGGTGCTGTCGCGGCAGACCCGCTTCGGTACCTCCATCGGGTCGCTGGACCAGCTGCTGGACGTGGTGGAGCGCCACCAGGAAACCCTCCAGCCCATCGGTGTCGCCTACCACCTCGACACCACCAGCCTCGATGAGAAGGCGATCGCGTTCGAAGGCTGCCTGCTGGCCATGGACGCGTTGCGCAAACGGGGATTCCAGCCGCGCGTCATCGACATCGGCGGCGGCTTCGGCGTCAACTACCTTGCCCACGCCGCCCAGTGGGAGCGCTTTACCACCGAACTGGCCCATGCGGTGCTGGGCAAGCGCCCGCCCATGACATGGTCCGGGCACGGCTACGGCCTCCGTGCCGAGGGCGGCACGCTCCGCGGTGCCCTGAGCCTCTACCCGGCCCACCGCCCGGTCGCCGGCGCCGCCTACCTCGACGAGCTGCTGTCGCTCCCCGCCCCGGCCTTGGGCCGTCCGCTGGGCACCCTGCTCCTGGAGAACCTGTACGACCTGCACACCGAGCCCGGCCGGTCGCTGGTCGACCAGTGCGGGCTCTCCCTCGCGCGCGTGCTGGAGGTACGCCGTACCGACGCCGGTGTCTGTCTGGTCCGCCTCGCGATGAAGGCGAGCGACGCCAGCTTGGAGGAACACGGCGTCCTGATGGACCCCGTCCTCCTCCCCCGCTCGGACGCGCATGCCGTTACGGAAAGCACCGCAAGATATGGCGGCACGGAACGGGCCGCAGCTGCAAGAAGTACGGAAGCGACCGCAGGAGCCACAAGCGCAGGAGCCACAAGCGCAGGAGCCACAAGCGCAGCACCCGCAAGCCCAACGCCCGTTGCCGTCCATCTCACCGGCAACCTCTGTCTGGAGGCCGACCTGATCACTCGTAGAACGGTCCATCTGCCACGCCTGCCGCAGCCGGGTGACCTTCTCGCTTTCGTCAACACGGCGGGCTACTGCATGGACTTCAGCGCCACCCACGCGCAGCAGCAGCCCGTCGCGCGCAAGGTCGCCGTCCACCGGGACGGCGGCTCCTGGCGTTGGTGCCTCGACGAGCAGTACTGGCCGATCATACGTCCTGGGGGGCAGCAGATATGAGATACGACAGCATCACCGAAGCCATCGGCAGCACCCCCCTGGTCCGTATCGATCCGGCCGTGCACGGCCTGCGCAATATCGACCTCTACGCGAAACTGGAAATGCTCAACCCCTTCGGCTCGGTGAAGGACCGGGCCGCATGGAGCATGGCGCGCCCCGGTCTCCCCGCCGCCAGAGAGAGCGGCGCTACGGTCGTGGAGCTGTCCAGCGGGAACACCGCCAAGGCGCTGGCGGTCATCGCGGGTATGCATGGGCTGTCGTTCAAGAGTGTCACGAACCGGATGCGGGTTCCGGAGATCAAGGACCTGCTTCTGCTGCTGGGCGCGGAGATCGAGGAGCTTCCCGGACAGACGGAATGCCTCGACCCGACCAACACCGAGGACCCGCTGACTCTCTTCCACCAGAAACTGTCCGAGCCCGGAGGCGCCAGCCTTCACACGGATCAGTACTTCAACACACTCAACACCGCGGCGCACGAGAACGGCACCGGCCCGGAGATCCTGGCGGATCTGGACGGCCGGTCTCCGGACTGGTTCATCGCCTGCGTGGGGACGGCCGGTTCGTCGACCGGGGTGGCCAAGGTGCTGCGCGAGCACGACCCGGCGGTGCGGGTCGTCGGGCTGGTCGGGGAGAAATCGGACTTCATCCCGGGGATCCGCAACATCGACGAGGTCAACGAGGTCGGACTCTTCGACCCCGCCACCTACGACTCCATCGAAACGGTCAGCGCCGAGGAGGCGCTCGACGGAATGCTGACGCTGGTCCGCCGCTGCGGCATCCTCTCCGGCCCCACCGGCGGCGCCGCCTACTTCGGCGCCGTACGTCAACTGCGCGCGGTCGACGCAGTGTTGACCGATGACCTGAGCCGGGAACCGAGCGCGGAGCCGAATCCGAAGCCGGACGCGGGACGGAATGCGTCATCACCTCGCAAGTCACCCCGCAAGACGGCTGTCTTCATCGTCTGCGACCGCGTCGAGAGCTATCTCAGCTATGTCCGTCAGCGCCGTCCGGAGCTGCTGGGACGCCCCGCGGTGAAGAACTCCGTGGCCACGCTCACCGACGCCGAGCTGCAGACGGCCACGGTCATCGACACCGCCGACGCACAGAAGTGGATCGCGGCGGAACGGCCGCTGGTGGTCGATCTGCGCGGCCCGTTCGCGTACGCCGCGCTGCACATCGAGGGGGCGGTCAACATCGTGGACGAGCTTTTCGACGAGCTCATACGCCCCGGCCTGCCGTTCAGCAGACGACAGCCGGTGCTGCTGACATGTCCGGTCGGTGAGAAGTCCGCCCGGTACGCGGCCCTGCTGACCCGTATGGGGCATCCCGACGTACGCAGCCTGGCCGGCGGCATCATCGCCTGGCGCGACGCGGGCGCCCCGCTGGTGCGTGACTGAGATGACCGGTGTGACGGACGGGACGGGCGGCGGCTCCCCGTTGGACGACTTGGCGTCGTGGCAGCGCCCGCTGCGTGCGCAGTTCCCGATCATCGTGGCCCATCCGGAACTGGCCTACCTGGACAACGCGGCCACGACGCAGAAGCCGCAGGCCGTCCTGGATGCCGTACAGAAGTATCTCACCACCTCCAACGCCAACGCGGGCCGAGGCACCTATCCCTGGGCCAACGCCACGACGGCACTGGTGGAGCGGACCCGCGAGCGGGTCAAGGGGTTCCTGGGGGACCCGGCGCCGGACCGCTCGTCCGTGCACTTCACCGCCGGCACCACCGACGGGCTGCGCACCGTCGCACGCGACTGGCTGACCACCCTCCTCACCGACGGCGACGAGATCGTGGTCCCGTACGCGGACCACCAGGCGAATCTTTCCCCGTGGCTGGAGGCGCGCGAGCTGCTGGCCCGCCAGGGGGTCGGCATCCGGGTCCGGGAACTGCCGTGCCAGGCGACGTCCGGCGACTACGACCCGGAGGCGCTCGCCGAGCTGATCGGTCCGCGCACCCGCTTCGTCGCGGCCACGCATGTGCACCACGTCTACGGAAGCGACATGAATGTGCACCGCATCCGACGAGTGGTCGGTCCGGACGTCCCGATCTGCCTGGACGCCGCCCAGAGCGTCGGCCATATGCCGGTGTCCGCGGCCGAACTCGATGTGGATTTCGTGGTCTTCTCCGGGCACAAGGCGCTGGCGCTGCCCGGTATCGGCGCGATCTGGGCCCGGGGGACGCGCGGGCCGCGGTTCCGGCCAGGCGGCTGGAGCGGTACGCCGAACACCGCCGGCATCGCCGGCCTGGCGGCGGCCCTCGACTGGCTGGAGGCGGCCGGCCCGGACCGGATCGAACGGTGGACCGCCGGCCTGACGTCCCGGCTGACCGACGGTCTGCAACGGCTGGACGCCTACGACGTCCTGGGCTGCCGGCTGAGCCTGGCCGCCGAGGCCCGGGCCCAGCGGCGGACGAGCATCGTCACGTTCCGGCACCGCGAGATCAGCTCGGGCGACCTGGGCTTCATCCTGTTCAGCGACGGGTTCATGGTGCGCAGTGACAGCCACTGCCAGGCCGGTACGTCCGAGAAGGAGGAGTCTGTCCGGGTGAGCCTGCACGTCCACAACACCCCGGAAGAGATAGACGGGTTGCTCACCACCCTCGCCAGTCTGCAATGATTTCCAATAGCGGTTAGACAGGGGCTGACACGAGGGCGAAGGCGGCACGACCGGATGGGCTTGAGCATGGCGACGGCCGCGCATTGGGTGGAACGCTGGGAATGCCAGCAGCAGCGGTACGCGATCGACCGTCAGGAGAGGTTCACCGTGATCGCCGACGTGGTCGAGCATATGACGGCCGGTCACCCGGCGCCCCTGATCGCCGACCTCGGCTGCGGCCCCGGGGCACTGGCGGCCCTGCTCGCCGATCGTCTGCCGAAGGCGGAGGTCCTGGCCGTCGACGCCGACCCGCTCCTCATGGGGCTGGGACGGGCCCACTACGGGTCGCCCATCCGGTACGTCGAAACGGTCATCGGCGAGCCCGGCTGGCTCAAGGCCCTCGCCCTGCGGCGTCCTCTGGACGCGGCCGTCTCGACCACGGCGCTGCACTATCTCGGCGAACGCACGCTCCACCGGGTCTACCGACAGCTCGCCGCGCTGCTGCGCCCCGGCGGGGTTCTGGTCAACGGTGACCACCTGTGCCAGGACGCCCCGGCGATCGCCGAGATCGCGGGTGTCGTCGGACGTCGCCGGGCCGAGCGACAGCGGGCGTTCGCGCACGAGGACTGGAACTCCTGGTGGTCGGCGGCCACCGCCGACCAGGAACTGGCCGAACTCGTCGCCGAACGCCGCAACCGCCGGCTTCCGAGCAGCAAGGAGAACGAGCTGACGCTCAGCGAACATGTCGCCCTGTTGCGGGAGGCAGGGTTCGCACACGTCGGGCCGGTCTGGCAGTTCGGCAACAGCCATGTACTGGTCGCCGTGCGGTAGCGCCGTGACCGGCCCGGACAGCAGCATGCTGTCCGGGGCAGGCATCCGCTCTTGCCCTCTTACGGCGTGCCCCGGCAGGCTCTGTCGCAGCCCGGGCGATTCCGCCGGGCGCGTCTCACCCCACGCATTGGAGTCCTCATGGGAACCCGAGCACGACTCGCATCTGCAGCCCTCGCCATGACCGTCGTCGGAGCCCTGACGGCAGCCTTAGCGGCCCCGGCCCAGGCTGGGCCGACGGCCGGGAGCGCCAATGCCCCAGCAGCAGCCGGTTACTACCTCAAGTTCGACAAGCGCACCGTGACGAATTCCAGGCTGTACCTGATGAAGAGCGTCGCCGGTCCCGACAAGGTCATAAAGAGCTATCGGGCCGGGTCGGGAACCGGCACCAACACCTGTGCCGTCGGGAAGGGCTGGCTGCCCAACGGCAACTACAAGATTGAGTTCCACCAGAAGGACTTCGACGGCATCATCAACGGCTATGTCATCAAGATCTCCGACAAGAGGTGCCACAGCGGCACCCAGCGCACCGAGCTCTTCATCCACAGCGAGATGAAGCCCAACGGCAAGCAGGGCTCGATCGAGTCCGAGAAGTGGACCAACAGCAATCCGAACGACTACTACTCCAACGGCTGTGTCAAACTCAACCCGTCCGACATCAAGAACCTGTTCGGGACAGTGGACCGTCTCGGCTGGTCGAAGCTGAGCAAGCTGAAAGTCGTCAGCTAGGGCCGGCCGCCGCGGGGCGCAGGGGGCGCACGGCCCCGGTGTCGGGCGGGGAAGCCCCCTCGTGCAACTGCGGTCCCGTCATACTTCCTCCGCCGCCTCCACAGTCGTGCGCCGCGTTGCCTGCTCCTTCGGCCGTAGCCCGATCGTCACCAGTGCTACGGCCACCGCGAGGAAAGCAGCGAGGACCGTGAAGCCCGTCACGCTCGAACCGGTCGCATCGGTCAGCCAGCCGACGAGGTACGGCCCGGCGAAGCCGCCGAGGTTTCCCAGGGCGTTGATCAGGCCCAGCGCCACCGCCACCACCTCGAAGCGCAGCAGTTGGCCGGGGATCGCCCAGAACGGGCCGTACGGTGCGTAGACCGCCGCGGCCGTCACGCACAGCAGCGCCATCCGTGCGTAGGGCCCGTCCACGGCCTGTCCCAGCAGCAGGGCCGCGATGGCCACAAGGAGGGGTAAGGCCACAGCCTGGCGGCGTTTGCCCGTGCGGTCGGACCAGCCGGCGTTGGCGATCATCACGGCCAGCGCGATGGTGAACGGTAGGGCGGTGAGCAGTCCGACCTCGGTGGCGGATCCGTCGTGTGTCAGCTCCTTGATGACCGAGGGCAGCCACAGGCTGAAGCCGTAGAAGCCGGTGATCCAGAAGAAGTAGACGCCGATGAGGACGAGGACGGACCTCTGCTTGACCGCGTCGAGGTACGAGCCGCCGCGCGCGGCGGGCTTGGCGGCCTCGTCGGCGGCGATCGACCGTTCCAGGTGGTCGGCCTCGGCGCGGGAGATCCACCGGGCCTGCGCGGGCCGGTCGGCGACCGCGAACCACCAGACCACCGCCCACAGGAGCGGCGGAACGCCCTGGAGCACCAGCACCCAGCGCCAGCTCGCGTGATCGAGCATCCAGCCGGACAGCGGCGCCATGAGGATCGAGGAGAGGGGAAGACAGGCCATCCAGAGGGCGTTGGCGCGGGCCCGCTCACGCAGCGGGAACCATGAGGCGAGCAGGATCAGCACGGCCGGCCACACACCGCCCTCGAAAAGACCCAGCACGAAGCGCGCGGCATAGAACTGTGTCTTGCTCTGTACGAGTCCGGACAGTATCGCGGCCAGCCCCCACGCGATCATGAGGAGAACCACGGTCTTCCGGGCGCTCCAGCGCTGGGCGAGGACCGCCGCCGGGATCTGCAGGAAGACATAGCCGACGAAGAAGATGCCGCCGACCATTCCCTTGTCGGCGTTGGACAGCGCCAAAGCACCGTCCATGTAAGGGAGGATTACGGAGACGTTGTTCCGGTCCAGATACGCCAGCATGTACATGAATGCGGCGACAGGAATGACGTACATCCAGCGCTTGGCCGGGATTGCCCGGAGCATCGCGTCCGTCGTCATGCGGCAGCCGTCCCGTAGGCGGCCCGGATCCGGTCCGTGTAGCGGCTGAAGCCGGCGGCGGCGCGGAAGGCGGCGGCCATGGTGGCGTGCGAGGCACGGCCGGTTCCCGCGATGTCGAACGCGGTGCCGTGATCGACGGAGGTGCGCAGGATCGGCAGGCCGACGGTGACGGACACGGTGCCGTCGAAGTCGACCGTCTTGGCGGGGATATGGCCCTGGTCGTGGAAGTGGGAGAGCACACCGTCGAAGCGGCCGTCGAGGCCCTGGTGGAAGACGGAGTCGGCGGGGACGGGGCCGATGACGCCGAGCCCCTCCGAGGCCGCCTCCTCGACGGCGGGGCGCAGCACGGTGATTTCCTCGTCGCCGAAGTGACCGCCCTCGCCGCCGTGCGGGTTGATCGCGGCTACCGCGAGTCGGGGTTCGTCGTGGCCGAAGACGCGTAGTGCGGTGACCGCGTGGCGGATGGCGGCCGCGACCCGTTCCTCGGTGATCTGGTCGAGGGCTTCGCGGAGCGACAGATGGCGGGTGGTGAAGAAGATCTTGAGGCCGCGGACCACGAACATGGTGTCGTAGTGCGCGGCGCCGGTGAGTTCACCGAGCATCTCGGTGTGGCCGAGGTGCCGCGAACCGGCCGCCCAGATCGCCTCCTTGTTGATGGGTGAGGTGACGATCCCGTCGACCTCGCCGGCCAGTGCGGCGCGGGTCGCGGCCTCGATGGCGGCCACGGCGGACCGGCCGGCCACCGCGTCGACCTCGCCCCATGGCAGGGCGGCGGGGGCGATGCCGAGGTCGAGTACGTCGATGGTGCCCGGCGCGTAGCGGGCCTCGGCGGGCGAGCCGACCGCGTTCACCCGGACATCCAGGCCGCAGATGCCGACGGCGCGGCGCAGTACGGCGGCGTCGCCGACGGCGAGGCCGCGGCCGAGCGCGGCGGTGGCCGGGTCGGCGAGTGTACGGGCGGTGATCTCGGGGCCGATGCCGACGGGGTCGCCGAGGGTGACGGCGAGGGTGGGGGGAGCTGTGGGGGGCATGGGGTCACCTCTCGGGGTGTGGTCCGGTGGGTGGGGTGAGGCTGATGGGGGCGAGCTCCGAGGCATCGGGGTCTGGAGCGTCGACGTCTGCGGCGTCGGTGTCAGGGGCGGCGGTGTCACCGGCGTCGGGATCTGGAGCCTCGGTGTCAGGGGCATCGGCATCTGGGGCGTCGGCCTCTGGTTCCGGGGCGGCAGGTGGCTGCTTCGCACCCGTCGGATGCGCGCCGAGGGTGTGGCGTGTACAGGCCGCGCGCAGGTGTTCCAGGCAGTCGCGGGTGGCGTCCGGTCCGCCGATGAGGCCGCCTTTGGTGGCGAAGAGCAGCCCGTCGTACGGGCCTCCCACCAGGTGGCCCGCGACGGCCAGCGGCAGCACCTCGGTCTCGATGGCGAAGCCGTCCGCGCCGAGTGCGGAGGTGACGGCGGCGGCGACATCGCCGCCCGACGCGTACAGCGCACCGGGGCGAAGCCCGGCCACCGCGCGGCGGGCGACTTCGGCCAGGCAGCGCAGGATGCGGGCGGCGGTGTCGGGATCGGGCACCGCGGCGGCAGCGGAACGGGAATCGGGCACGGCAGATGCTCCCGTGGCCCCGGGGCGCGGCTCGGGCGCCACCCGGACGCCGAGCACCGTGGCCCCCTGCCTCGCCGCCGCACGCAGTGCTCCCAGCACGCGATCGGGATCCGGATCGGAGGGGTCGAGGTCGGCCCAGCGGACGCCGAAAGCGGCTTCCGCATGGGCGAGTTGGACTCGGGTGCGGTCGGTGATGCTGCCGATGACCGCCAGGATACGGGCGGGCGGGCCGTCCTGGGAGCGCAGGCCGAGCTCGGCGGCGAGGGCCGCGCCGAAAGGACCGGAGTCCATGACGACCCAGCGGATCCCGTCCTCGTCGGCGAGTTGAGCGGCGGCGACCGCTACGGTCCGCAGGTGTGCGTTCTCGGTGGCGTCGCAGACGACGATGTCGGCCCGGCACTCGCGCAATGCCGCCGCCACCGCGTCCGGCCCACGCTCGACCACGTCCAGCGTCAGCTCTGCCGTATTCCGTTCGCTCTGCGTTCTCAGCACCTCCGCGACCCGTGCATGCCGGACGGGATCGAACGGGTCGCGCGCGACGGCGGTACGGGTGAGCGGTACGCCGTCGACGAGGTGCAGGCCGCCGACGGTGGTCCGGCCCGCGTCGGGGAAAGCGGGGACGGCGAGCGCCCGGATCCGGGCCGAAGGGTCGTGTGCGGTGAGCGCGTCGACGACCGCGTCGAGTTCCCTTCCCGGATTGCCGCGCAGTGTGGTGTCGACCCGCTTCACCACCAGGGGCACCTCGCCCGCCGCTTCCGTGGCGGCCCGGACAGCCGCGTAGGCCCGGGAGGGGGCCCAGTGCCGCGAGGCGGTGTTGACGACGAGTACGTCCACCCGGTGTGCGTAGCGTGGCACTTGGGCGAGTTCCCCGACCGTGACGGCCTGGAGACCGAGCCGTGCGTAGAGCGCTCCGGTCGCATTGCTTCCGGTGAGGTCATCGCCGATGACGAGCACCTGCGCCAAGAGGTCTCCTCCCGCCGGCTCCGGTGCCGGCCGTCCTGAACGTGACCCCGAAGTGACCGAACCACGCAATTCAGATTGCGTGATTCATGCAACTCAGAGTGGCGATCCGTCGGACGGGCTGTCAAGGGCACCGCACGCCACCCCTGCTGTCCCCCTGCCCTCACCGCCCCACCGACCGCACCGACCAGTCCGCCTCGGTGAACGCGGCCAATTGCTCCGCGTCGCCACCGGATATCAGCCCCGTGCCGGCCGGCACAGCCGCCCAATAGGGGAAGCCCCCTCCCCCGGCGAGCTTGGAATGGTCGGCCAGCACCCAGCAGGCTCGGGCACACCCGGCCATCGACTCCTTCAGGGCGGCCTGTTCATGGTCCGGGCAGTTGATGCCCCGCACGGGATCGAGACCGTCGACGCCGAGGAAGGCGACGTCCGGGGTGAGACGGCGCAGCGCCTGTTCCGTCCGGGTGCCGAGGAGCGACTCGTTGGGGCGCCGCAACCGGCCACCCAGCACCACGACATCCACCTCGGCGTCCGCCAGCTCCACCAGCGTGGACAACCCGTTGGTGACGACGGTGACATCGGTACGGTCCCGGAGCGCGTGCGCCAGCCGGGCGACGGTCGTACCCGCGTCGAGCAGCACCACGTCGCCGCTGCGGACCAGCCCGGCCGCGGCGCGGGCGATGGCGTGCTTCTCCGTGCGCCGCACGTGCTTCTTGTCGTGCCAGGAGCGCTCCACCGCCCGGTGGTCGACGGCACCGCCGTACGTGCGCCGGATCCGGCCGGCATCGGCCAGCGCGGCCAGATCACGGCGGATGGTGGACAGCGACACATCGAACTCGGCTGCGAGATCGTGCACGCTGACGTCGTCACCGCCGAGCAGTTCCACCAGTCGCTGCCGACGCCTCCGGGTGGCCGAACGTTCCCCATTGCTCACTTCACTGCCCGCCTCTGCCGGCCACCGCCTGCCCGCTCGCTCGCGCGGTGGGCTAGTTGCGTGATTCGCGCAAGTGGAGGCTAGCAGTCGCCGCAGCGGCCCCGGGGCGCCATGAACGAGCCGTCGGGTGGTGACGCCGTTCCACGAACCGACCGGCCACAGCACATCACCACACCGCTACGGCGACCACAGTGGTCATGCCGGCGTCACCGCGCCGGCACACCGTGCGTGTCCTCTGGCGACAGACCGCCCACGGCCGTCATCCGGCCGTCCAGGAGAGTCCGCTCAATCCTGGTCAAGCCGGGTCAAGGGGTCAGTGGCCGCGCCATCAGCGGCGCCCGGAGCACTTGGTGCCCCCCGCTGGCCAGCATGCGCACCTCGCCCCGGCCGCTGATCTCCGCGCGGACGATCCCCGACTCGTCCTCGTAGATCGGGTACCCGCCCGCTCCCGCCTCTTCGGTGCGCCGGACGACCACCACATCGTCTTCCACGACGGACGCTTGAAATACCAGCTCGTAACTTTCCGGGTAATCCTCCATGGTGGCCTCCCGACAAGGCTCTGCAGGGCGGGGCCCGGAGCCCCGTCTCCGTCCTCCGCCACCGCGCGCCGTCATATCCGGGCGCATATCCATCGTCTCCCAGGCCCGCCCGCCGCGCCTCAGGAGGACGCGCGGCCAGACCGTCGTCAGGGGCGGGGCGTCGGCCGATGGAAACGCCTGGCGCATGGTTCATCACACAGTGCGACGGCGAGGAGTCGCCCACACCAGGGAGACGACCCGGCTGCACCCGAGACCGGGGGCGCCCACTGCCACCGACGGCTCGCGGTGGTCCCCTGCTCTGGCCCTTCGACGAGCCATGGCCAGCCTGTCGCGCTCCGCGCATGGCGCCCCGTAGCGAACCGTTGGAGCCCACGCTCACCCAGCCTGGAGAAGGCTCAGGCGGAACGGGAGGCGGCGGCGTTCACGACTGAACGTCCAGTAGCCATCGGCGAGTTCGGCGCCGCCCTTGCTGACGGAGCTTGAACTGAGTCCTGTTGCGGGGCCAAACGCCTGCCGGCTCATGGGGCGGTCGGAATACCACCGTTGCAGAGCCGGGCGCGGTTGGCGCGTCGCAGGTCACGCACGGTGCGTCGGGTGTGCTCGGCCCTCCGGTCCGCTCCCGGTCCGCCGCCCGTGGGCGTGCGGTCCCTTGACACGACCTTCTCTCGGGCTGTGACTCACACCCCAAGTAGAGCCATGAGGTCGTTCATGAATTGAACACGGCCGTCCTCCGGACTCCTCAGAGAGAGGCGTTTCCGTCAGGCGCATACTTCGAGCCGCGACCATCCTGGCACCGTCACCCCACTCGCCATCGCGGCCTCCGGATGCGGCGGCGGCTCGGCCTTCGGCGGTGGCAGCAACGACTCCCCCAAGACACTGACGTATTGGGCGTCCAACCAGGGGCCGAATGCCGAGGCGGACAAGGAGATCCTCGGTCCGAGCTGAAGAAGTTCGAGCGGCAGACCGGGATCAGGGTGAAGCTGGAGGTCATCCCCGTGGCCAGCAGACGGCGAAGTGAGCGGACGGCGATGACGACCACCAACGACAACCACGCGGGGGCAGGCGCCGCGGGGCCGGCCGACCACCGGGACCTCCGCCCCGCGCCGCCCCCGCATTCCCGCCCGCCTGCGCCAGCCGTTGGGTAGCCCGTCCGTCGTACGCACCCGGGACGGCGGCCGGCGCCGTCCGCGTTTCCCGGGATCATCGCGGTGGCCGTGTACGCGTTCATGACCGCCTGGGGCGAGGTGCTGTTCGCGTCCGTGATGACCAACGACACCACCCGCACCCTCTCGGTCGGGCTGCAGGGCTATGCCACGCAGAACGACGTCTACGGGAACCAGGTCATGGCCGCCTCCCCGGTCGTCAGCGTCCCGGTGGTCGCGGGGTTCCGGCTCCTGCAGCGATATCTGGTCGCCGGGCTCACCGCGGGGGCCGTCAAATGACGTACGCCGAAAGCACCTCCGTGACCGCAAGGACCGCCGAAACCGACCGGACGCCAAGACCGATCGGAGCCCCGCGACCGACCAGCCGTCCCCCGGCCGGCCTGATCGGCTTCGCCGCCCTGCCGGACGACTTCGCCTGGGGTGTGGCCACATCGGCGTACCAGATCGAGGAGCCGTCACCGAGGACGGCCGCGGCCCCGCCATCTGGGACACCTTCTCCCCCGTCACGTCACCGACGAGCAGTCCGGCCCGCCGCCGTTCGTCCGCCAGGAGCGCCGGCCGCATGTCCCCGGACCGGCATGCACGGGGAGATCGACGCGAACGACATGGAGGCGCTGCTGCCCACCCACGAGTACGGGCCGCGCAAGATCCATGTCACCGCGAACGGCTCCGCCTACCCCGATGCCGTAGGCCCCGAGGGGAACGGTTCACGCCCCCGAGCGGACCGCGTGTCTGCATGAGCATGTGGCGGCGTGCGCCCGCGCGGACCGTAAGGGGGCGCCCTTGGCGGGGTGTTCGCCTGGTCACTGATGACCGACTTCGAACTGATGGACAACTTCGAGTGGGCCCACGGCTACGACAAGCGCTTCGGCCTGTTCCATGTCGGCTACGCGACCGGCACTACGCCGAGCTGATCCGTAGCGCGACCTGAGTCCGGGACGCCGTGCGACGGCCGGCCCCCACGGCGCTGCCAGGGGCGCCGGCTCCGGTCCCGCCGCCTTACTCGATGACGAGCTCGACGTCGATGTTGCCGCGGGTGGCCTTCGAGTACGGGCAGTACGCGTGCGTCGCCTCGACCAGCTGCCGGCCGGTCTCGCCGGACAGGGCGTCCGGCAGCTCCACCCGCATGATCACGGCCAGGCCGAAGCCCGCGTCGTCCTTGCCGATGGAGACCTCGGAGGTCACCGAGACGTCCTTGGTGTCGATCTTCATCTGGCGGCCGACATTGCCCATCGCGCTGGCGAAGCAGGCGGCGTACCCGGCGGCGAAGAGCTGCTCCGGGTTGGTGCCCGCCCCGTTGCCCCCGAGCGCCGGCGGCAGCGCCAGGGCGAGATCGATCTGGCCGTCGGAGCTGACGGCCCGGCCCTCGCGGCCGTTGGCAGTGGCGACAGCGGTGTAGAGCGCGTCCATCACGGTTCCCTTCGTTGGCTCGGCGGCCGTCTCCGGCCGCCCGATGTTCATAACCCTCGCACACATTTAAATTGCATGCAACTCAATTGCGCGCAACTAAATAATTCACGACCGGCTACCCTGGACCCATGACCACGCTCCCGGTACCCGACTCCGAACTGCTCCGCCTCGACCACCAGGTCTGCTTCTCGCTGCACGCCGCCTCGCGCGCGTTCGGCGGCGTCTACCGGGACGCCCTCAAGGACCTCGGCCTGACCTACCCCCAGTACCTGGTCATGCTGGTCCTCTGGGAGCGCGGCCCGCAGCCCGTCAAGACCATCGGCGAGCAGCTCCGCCTGGACTCCGGCACCCTCTCCCCGCTCCTCAAGCGCCTGGAGACGGCGGGCCTCGTACGCCGCGAGCGCAGCACCGAGGACGAGCGGTCCGTCACGATCCATCTCACCGCCACCGGCGAGGACCTGCGCGAACGGGCACTGCCGGTGCCCCGGCGGATGCTGGCCGCGACCGGCCTCACGGTCGAGGAACTCCGTACGCTCCAGGGCCTGCTGGGGCGTGTGACACGCGCCCTCGACCGGGCCTGACCTCGCGCGGCGCCCTGATCCGTCCGGGCGGAGCCTGGACGGCCAATCGCCAACAAAAGGGCCCCGGTCGGACTTCACCCCCGTATCTTCCCGTCGGCCGCGCCGTTAGGCCCAACAGGTGCTTTCGGCGGTCCACGCACCGGCCGCACACCCCTTTCTCCCACACCCCGCCACCCTCATCACCCCATTGAGCTACCAGTGTTGGGGACTTATCAGGACAAAGGCGTATATAAGGTGGCCGTACCAGCCGGGAGCCGCCGGCGAAAGCCCGCCAGGACGCGGTTGGCAGCATCGCCTACGAATAGTGGAGGAGCGCCACGTGAATGCGGCAGAAGTTGTCAACAGCTTGCTGGTCCAGCGATTCGGAGTGCCCACGTCCCACCTCAACGACGAGGCCCCGCTGCGCACTCTGCGCATGGACTCGCTGGCTCTGGAGGAACTCCGCGTCCTCATCGAGGAACAGCTGGACATCGACCTCGAAGAGACGTCGCTGACCCCCCGGAACACCGTCGGCCAGCTGGTCGCGGCCGTCGACGGTGTCACCCCGTGACGGCCCGCCGGGCGCCGTTCCACGCGGCGGTGACAGGACTGGGACTGGTGACCGCCGCGGGCGTGGACGCGAAGACGACCTGGCATTCCGTCACCCAGGACACCGTGCCGCACGGGGTGCGGCACGAAGCGGAACTCGCCGATCTGCCCTGCGACTTCTTCTACACCATCGACGGCCTGGACACCGCCGCGGTCCTCGGTGTGGCCACCCAGCGGATGATGGACCGCTTCTCCCAGCTCGCGGTGATCGCCGCGCGGGAGGCGATCGTCGACGCCGGACTGGACACCGGCGCCTGGGATGCCGGCCGGGTCGCGGTCGTCATCGGCTCCGCACACGGCGGGCTGCCGTTCTACGACGAGCAACACACGGCCCTGGTGACGCGCGGCGCACGGCGGGTCTCCCCCAAGCTCGCCCCGCTCACCGTGGTCAACGGCGCCGCCAGCAGCGTGTGCATGGACATCGGCGCGCAGGGCCCGAGCCTGGGGGTGGCGACCGCGTGTTCCTCCGGCACGGTCGCCCTGGGTACCGCGCATCAGCTGCTGCGCACCGGGGCCTGCGATATCGCCGTCGCGGGCGGCGCCGAATCGCCGCTCTCCCGGCTGCTGATCGCCAGCGCCTGCCAGATGAAGGCGGCATCGACCCGCCGGGAGAACCCGTCCGCGGCCGTCCGGCCGTTCGACGCGGCGCGGGACGGTTTCGTCGTCGGCGAAGGCGCCGGACTCCTCGTCCTGGAGCGACCCGAGCACGCGAAGGCGCGCGGGGCCACTGTCCGCGCCCAGATCTCCGGATACGGCGCGTCCAGCGACGCGTACGCGGCCGTGGCACCGGACCCCGACGGCACCGGCATCGAGCGGGCACTGCGCAGCGCGCTGGCGGACGCGGACGCAGCGGCCGGCGACGTCGGCCATGTCAACGCGCACGGCACCTCGACCGTCGTCAACGACCTCATCGAGGCCAGCGTGCTGCACCGGGTGCTGGGCGATCATCCCCTGGTCACCTCGACCAAGGCGATGACCGGCCACACGCTGGGCGCGGCCGGCGGCATCGAGACCGCGCTCACCGTGCTCGCCCTGGAGCAGCAGCTGGTGCCGCCGACCGCCAATCTCGAAGCACCGGACCCACAGATCCCGATCGAGATCGTGCGCGACGCGGCCCGGCCGGGGAGGTTCGACTGCGCGGTCAAGACGGCACTCGGCTTCGGCGGGCACAACGCCGCCCTGGTGCTGACCCGCGGTTGAGGCGCGCGTCCCGTAGCCCCTCACCTGCGCCCGGGGCTCACCTGGGCGCAGGTGAGGGGTGATCTGCTCGAGGGGCCGGCTCTGAGCGGGGGCTGGCTCTGGCCCTGAGCGGGGGCTGGCTCTGCGCCGGGGGGTGCTCTGGGCCCGGGGTGCCGACGCTGGTGGTGCTCGAACTCACGGAGCACAACGCCGTCTTGTCAGCCCGCCTCGTCACCGACACACACTGAGCCCGGCTCCCTGCCGCGTGCGCGGGCGACGGCCGGGTGCTCGGTGCGGGCGAGATCGCCTTCGTACGGGAAGCCGGCGGGTTTCTGCGGCGGCGATCTGCCCGGGGTGGAATGTCGGCCCCGGGGAGCCAGGGGCGGACGGTCGGTGAGCTCGCCGGTGCTTCCGGGTGCCGGCGATTCGTGGGGCTGCGGCCGAGCGGGCGGGGAACGGCTTTTCGCGGTGTGGCGCGGGCAACCTCACGGGGGCTCGGGAAGAGAGCCGCTCAGCGCGGTCCCGGGTGAGGCCGGGCACAGGACGTAAATCACCTACTAAGGGCCCTAGTAGACATCATTCCGGCACAGCCCTTACAGATCGGGCACGACAAGGGACATCGCCCCCTTTTCTACGAAGCTGGGTAGTACAAGGCATCTTTGCCTCCGTCCCGGGCCGGCGCTAACCATGTTTCCGGTAGCACCGAGAGCGAGCCGGCGACCTCAGCCCGACGGCGAACGCGGCCATGAGCCTCGGTCCTCACGCGCCGCCGAAGGCCACCTCCCCCGCCATCCAGCCCCTGGAAGAGGTCACTCCCGCATGCCCAGCTTCCCCCTGCCCCGCTCTGCCCGCGCTGCCCGCATCGGTCGCACGCACAAGGTCTCCGCGGCACTGGTGGCCACTGCGGGCTGCGCCGCCGCCGTTGCGCTGTCCGCGGGGCCGAGCAATGCGGCGGCATCCGCCGGCCAGGCGCCGGCCGCGGTGAAGCCCGTCAGCGCCAATGGCCTGCCCGTCGCCGTGAAGGCCGAGGCCGCCGACACCACGACCGAGCGCAGGACCGTCGCCTCCGTCGGCGACCGCATCAAGGTCACCGCCGTCGCCCAGCAGGGGCACACCGCCGAGCAGGCGGCCAACCGGTCCACCGAGCGCAAGGCCCTGTCGGCACCCAAGGCCGCACCGAAGGCAGCGCCCAAGGCCGCGCCGAAGGCGGCACCCAAGGCCGCGCCGAAGCGGTACGCGAACAACCTCGACGGCTGGATCCGCGAAGCCCTCGACATCATGAAGACCCACGACATCCCCGGCACCTACGAGGGCCTCCACCGCAACATCATGCGCGAATCCAGCGGCAACCCCAACGCCGTCAACGACTGGGACATCAACGCCATCAACGGCATCCCCTCCAAAGGCCTCCTCCAGGTCATCCAGCCCACCTTCGACGCCTACCACGTCCCCGGCACCCCCCATCACCTCACCGACCCCGTCGCCAACATCACCGCCGCGGCCAACTACGCCGCCGACCGCTACGGCTCCATCGACAACGTCAACTCCGCATACTGAGCCGACCCGGACAGCGAGCCGGTCCGGCCGGGACAGCATGTGCCCTGCCCGCATCGTGCGGGCAGGGCACATGCCTTTGGTCGGCGACTGGACGGACGTCAGCGGGTCGGACCGTAGGTCCGGCCACCCACCAGGCCATTGAGGGTGTCGCTGAGGAGACCGTTGAACACGCGGTTTTCCATCGGCGCCGAGCCGGTGGGAGAGGGGGCCCGGTAGGCTGACGAGGCCTCCGGGTCGTACCTGTCGGCTGCCGCGGCGGCCCCCGAGGTGAGGAATCCCGCGACAACGAGTCCGGTGAGAACGACGGACATACGACGTAGCATGACTTTCTCCTTACGGTGAGTGATTTCCCGTGCGTGATCTCACTTTTCCGTCAATGCCGGGCGCGCCGCCATTCGAGAGCCCCAACGCTGCTACGAACGGATGAGCCACGCCGCCGTATCGGCGCGGCAGACCTCACGAACGGCCGAGTGGGGGCACACTCCGCCCCCGCTGTCGCTCATGCGGCGCGGACGGGCCACCCTGCTCCGCGATTCCGGTCCCCTGATGCGCTCCGCGATTCCGATCCCGATTCGACTGAGTGACCCACGTCACTTTCGGGGGTGCGCCGGAAATACCACCCGTACAGGGAAGCACACGGACTGAATGCGGAATGGGAGCGGGAAAGGCACCCGAAGCGCCTCCTGAAGTGAACTGCGCCACTTTCGGAGAATACCGATCTCCCTTTTAGGGGATTCCCCGGTCATTCGCTTGCGCCCACAGCCGGAAATCGATCTTTGCCGCTCCGCTCCGGGGAGTCGAGCGACCCGAAGGATGTAATCCGCACGTGAGCCGGGCCACTTCAACGGGTCCACCGAGGGGACCTTGAGGCCCCACCAGGTGATGCAGGGCACAGGACGCACATCACTTACGAACGTGCTTAGTCGAGTCGCACGGGCCATATACCCCTGGAAGATCCCACAGCTTCGGACATTTCTGTCCATCTCACGAAGCTCGGTAGTACATCACACCGTTGCCACGCTTCAGGGCCCTCGCTAAACATGGTTCGGGCAGCACCGGGAACGAGCCGGCGAATTCCGTCCTGACGGCGAACGCGGCCATGAATCTCGGACCTGACGCGCCACCGAAGGCCGCTGCCCGTCCCAGCACCTGGAAGAGGCCACTCCCACATGCCCTTTACCCTGCCCCGCTCCGCGCGTATCGCCCGGATCACCCGCACCCACACGGTCGCCACCGCCGTTCTCCTCGCCGCGGGTGCCACCACGGCGCTGAGCGTCACCGCGAGCCCCGGCACCGCTCATGCCGCTCCCTCGCGTGCCTCGATCGTGCAGCCGGTGAGCGCCAACGGTCTGCCCGTCGCGAAGGCCAAGGCCGCCGACACCACGACCGAGAGCAAGGCCGTGCAGTCCGTGGCCGACCGGGTGAAGGTGACCGCCGTCGCCGAGCAGGACCGCGCGGCGGAGCAGGAGGCCAGCCGCTCCAGCGAGCGCACGGCCGCGCCGAAGCGGTACGCGAACAACCTCGACGGCTGGATCCGCGAAGCCCTCGACATCATGAAGACCCACGACATCCCCGGCACCTACGAGGGCCTCCACCGCAACATCATGCGCGAATCCAGCGGCAACCCCAACGCCGTCAACGACTGGGACATCAACGCCATCAACGGCATCCCCTCCAAAGGCCTCCTCCAGGTCATCCAGCCCACCTTCGACGCCTACCACGTCCCCGGCACCCCCCATCACCTCACCGACCCCGTCGCCAACATCACCGCCGCGGCCAACTACGCCGCCGACCGCTACGGCTCCATCGACAACGTCAACTCCGCATACTGAGCCGGATGCAGCAGTGGGCATGAACGACGAGACGAATGCGCCGACCGAGTCGGCGTAGGCCGTGGCGCAGCGGCGGAAAGGCGCGTTCGCCGCTGCGCAACGGAGCGGGTCCCGGCACTGCCGGGACCCGCTTTCGCATGGGTGCGGCACACCCCCGCAGCTGACGTCCGGTCGAGTGAGACAGCCCCACCGGTCAGCCGCCTGACGGCTTGTAAGGGGAACGGATGCAGTCAGTTCAGCGTATAAGTCTTCTTATCGGCAGGAATCTGCTCAAAATCTGTCGGAACTGACCCAACCGAAGGCCCTCGGAGGCTCGCGATGCCCTTGCGCAGATCCGGTCCGGCCCGCCGTCACCTCCCCATCGCGGCCGGAACTCTCGTTTCTCTTCTCTCCGTGCTCGTTCTGCCCCTCGCGCTGACCGGCACCGCTGGGGCGTCGTCGGACGCGGGCAAGAGACCCGCCCACCCCGAGCGGGACTGGCTGGGGTCGACCATCGCCGCCCACGAGGGGGGCGATGGGGACGACCCCATCGACGGCGCCGAGCCCCGGGGCGGCACCGCCAAGGCCGTGGCCGGGGTCGATGTCTCCAGCCACAACGGCCACGTCTCCTGGCGGGTGCTGCGCAAGAGCGGGGTGCGTTTCGCGTATGTGAAGGCCACCGAGGGGACCAGCTACAAGAACCCGTACTTCGCACACCAGTACAAGGGCGCGTACAACGCCCACATGATCCATGGCGCGTACCACTTCGCCCTGCCGGACCACTCCAGCGGCGCCGAGCAGGCGAGGTACTTCGCGGCCCATGGCGGCGCCTGGTCCCGGGACGGCCGGACGCTGCCCGGCGCGCTCGACATGGAGTACAACCCCTACGGGGCCAGCTGCTACGGCAAGAGCCGTTCGGCGATGGTCAATTGGATCGCGGACTTCTTCCGGACCTACCGGGCGAAGACCGGCCGGGACGCGGTGATCTACACCTCGACCAATTGGTGGAAAGCCTGCACCGGCAATTCGAACCGCTTCGGCAAGACGAACCCGCTGTGGATCCCCCGCTACGGCAGCTCCGTCGGGCCGCTGCCCGCCGGCTGGCGGTTCCACACCATCTGGCAGCACACCTCCTCGGGCAAGCCGGTCGGAGACCGCAACCGCTTCAACGGCGCGTTCGACCGGCTCCAGGCCCTCGCGAACGGCTGATGGCCGCGGAATACCCGGGATCCCCGGGATTCCGCAGACCCCGCGGATCCCACGGCCCCCGTGCACGGCCGGTTCCCGACGCTGGGCAAGGCGCCGGGGCCGGCTGTTTTTCGCGCCCGGATCCGCCCGGTCCGGCCAGCTCAGAGCCCCTACCGACCACGCCCGGGATTACGGCACCATCTCCGCGCTCTTCGCTGAGTTCGGGCCAACTCCGGTACCACTGCGGACTATTCACGGCGTTGCGGTACAACCATCCCCGTGTGCCCCGTGTCTAACGCTTCGAAATGACCACCCGAGGCACACCACCCGACGGGGGTATTCCCATGAAGCGTTCACATGCCGTCGCAGGATCCGCGGTACTCGCCGTTGCCGGAATCGCCACCATGGCCATGGCCACCACAGCAACCGCCGCTCCGGCGGGCGCCACCGCCACGTACAACGGCGCATGCGGAGGCGACTACCGCGTAGTGAATTCGGTACCGGTCACCGGAAAGGGGACCGTGTATCTCACGTACAGCGCGAAGACCGGAAAGAACTGTGTCGTGACGGTGCGGAACAGCCCCGGAACGCCGACCTACATGTATACCTATCTCGGCCCGACCGACGGGAGTTCCGACCCGGTATTCGACAGCGGTGAATACACCTCCTACGCCGGTCCGGTGTATCTGCCGGCAAAGGGCGTGTGCGTCGACTGGGGCGGCACCATCGAGACCGTCAGCGTCAGCGTGTCCGGCTCGAACTGCGGCCGGATGGCGGCCGGTGCCGTGACGCACCGCTGACGGGCGATCGGAGAGTGCGGGCTCATTCCCGTCCCCGGCGCCTGCAGCGCCGGGGAGGATAGGGAGCCCACCCCAGCGGCCCGCAACGCCGGAGAATTGGGGAACTCACCCGAGCCCGAGCGCCCGCAGCGCTGACCGGGCGGCGTTGTGCCCGCTCATGCCGTGGGCGCCGGCGCCCGGTGGGGTGGCGGCGGAGCAGAGATAGACGCCCGGTACGCCCGTGCTGTACGGGTCGAGGGCGATCCGTGGGCGCATCGTCAGCCGCAGCGGGGTGTTGTCGCCGCCGATGATGTCACCGCCGACGAAGTTGGCGTTGTCGCGTGCGAACGCCGCGGTCGAGGTGGCGGTGGCGGCGACGATGCGGTCACGGGTTCCCGGTGCGAAGCGCTCGAACTGCGCGAGGATCGCGGCGGTGACGTCGCCGGGGTAGCCGTGCGGCACATGCGCGTACGCGGAGACGGGGTGGATGTCGCCGGCGGAGCGGCCGGGGTCGGCGAGGTACTGCTGGGAGACCAGCACGAACGGCCGCTCGGGCAACCGCCCCCGGCACACCTCCCGCTCCGTGTGCGCGATCTCCTCGAAACCGCCGCCGAGGTGCACGGTCCCGGCCCGGCGGCAGACCTCGTCGTGCCAGGGCACCCCGCCCTCGACCGCCAGATCGAGCTTGAACGCACCGGGGGCATGCCGGTAGCGGCGGTAGGCGCGGCGTACGCGGGGTGGCAGCCGGTCGCCGATCACGGTGGCGGCCGCGGCCGGCGACAGATCGAGCAACACCGTCGCGGCGGGTGGAAGTTGGCCGAGCGAGCGGACCCGTACGCCGGTCTCGATCCGACCGCCCGATGCGGTGAGCAGCGCGGCCAGCGCATCGGTGATGGCGCGGGATCCGCCCGTGGCCACCGGCCAGCCGTAGCGGTGCCCGGCCGCGATGATCAGGAGTCCTACGGACGCGGCGAACGGCTGCGTCAGCGGCCGTCCGTACAGATGGGCCGCCACCCCGCCGAAGAGGCCCCGGGCCGCCGCGGTCCGGAAGCGGCGTGCGACGAGGGTGGCGGGCTGCAGGGCGTGCATCCCGAAGCGGGCGAGCCGGAGCGGATGCCGGGGCAGATGCAGCACCGGCCGCATGACCTCTTCGGTCAGCTCCTGGGCGTCGGCGGCCAGCGGTCCGAACAGCCGCCGCCAGGCCCGTCCGTCGGCGCCGAGCTCCTCTGCCGTCCGCTCGACCGACCGGTAGAGCGCCCCGGCCTCGCCCGAGTCCACCGGGTGGGCCAGATCGACCTCGGGCCAGCGCCATTCCAGCCCGTACGCCGCGAGATCGAGCGTCCGCAGGAACGGCGAGCCGGCGCCCATCACATGCGTCGACGAGCAGTGGTCGAACAGCACGCCCGGCACGTCCAGTTCACCGCTCCGGGTGCCGCCGCCGATCTCGTCGGCCGCCTCGAACACGGTCACCGGGAGCCCGCTCCGCGCCAGCGTGACCGCCGCCGCGAGCCCGTTCGGCCCGGCCCCCACCACTACTGCCGTATCGCGCCCGGCCTGATTCGTCATGCCTACAGGATGCCAAGGGGCTCGGGGGCACGGCCGCAGGGGCCCGGGTTCAGACCGCAGATCACCCGGGTGCGGGCGGACTCCAACCTGCGTCGGCCGGCTCGTCAACTGGGCCGACGACCTCCTCCGCCTCACCCTCAACACCGTCTCCCGACCGCAACGGCTGTCCCTCACAGGAGCAGCCGGCGGCTGGGGCGTGAAAGTCGACGCCGATCCCGAGTCGGGCATATCGTTGTCGGCGTTGGTCGCTGACGCACTGCGCGCCTGTCATCGAGGACCTGATCGCTGAGCAGGCCGACCGCGGCGTCACCTCCAGCCGTTGTTCGTGACCCGTGATCGTCCGTGACCGGCGGCTGTCCGGCCAGTGCTCGTCCGTGACCGGTCCTTTCATGACGAGCCGCCCGCGTGCCCGGCCATCCATAGTGGGAGGACCGAGGTACGGCACGGAAGGTGGCGCATGGGCAGGAAAGCGGCATCCCGCACCGAGGGGGACGACTGCCTGCCGGCGTCGGCCCGGAGAGCGCCCGGTTCGGGGCTTCGTCGCGCTGGTGGGCAGCAACGGCTCGGGCAAGACGACCGCTGGGGAGCGTTCGGAGCGTGTGACCTACCCGCCGCTTCCCGGGGAGAACGGGCAGGTGGGGCAGGGGGGTTCACACTGAGTGGAGGCGGGCAGGAAGACGCGTCCCCGCTTATGCCGTGGCAGGCGTTACGGCGCGGGCGGTGACCCAGTGCTCTCCCGGGCCTCCAGCTGGGGCAGTTCGCCCTGGACGGTGCGCAGCGGCCCGCCGTCGAGGACGGCGAGGAGTTCCTGGGCGGCGAGCCGTCCGAAGCCGGGGGTGTCGCGGACGAGGGCGGTCAGCCGGGGGTGGGTGACGCGGCAGAGCGCCGAGTCGTCCCAGGCCACGATCGACAGCCGATCCGGTACGGGAATGCCGCGCCCGGCGGCGACCGAGGCGCCGGCCACGGCCATCACGTCGTTGTCGTAGATGATCGCCGTGGGCGGTTCGGCGGTGTCGAGGATGCGGCGGGTGGCCTCCGCCCCTTCGGCGTCCGAGTAGTCGGTGGTCACCGAGCGGACCTGCCGCTTGTCGAGCCCCCGCAGTTCCGCTTCGGTGCGCAGTGAGCGGATCCGTCGTTCGGTGTGGGCCAGGCCCGGCATTCCGGCGACATGCGCGATCCGCCGGTGCCCCAGGGCGTGGAGATGGTCGAGGATGGTGGCCATGGCCTTGGCGTCGTCGGCCCAGACGGTGGCGAGCGGCGGGTGCGTGGCGGGCGGTCGGGGGGCGTCCGGCGGCTGGGCGGCGAGTCCGCCGACGACGACCGCGGGCAGGCCGAGCGAGGCGAGGAGCACCGGCCTGGGGTCTTCGGTGCGCGGGTCGACGACGAGGACGCCGTCCACCCGGCCTTCGGCCCACCAGCGGCGGTAGAGCGCGCATTCGGTGTCGAGGTCCGCCACGACCTGGAAGAGGAGCGCGATCTTCCGTGCGGAGAGCACCTCTTGGATGCCGGAGACGAGCTGCAGGAAGAACGACTCGACGCCCAGGGTCTGTGCGGGGCGGGCGAGTACCAGGCCGACGCAGCCGACGCGTTCGCCGGACAGGGCACGGGCGGCGCTGCTGGCCTGCCAGCCGAGTTCCTCCGCCACGCGGCGTACGCGGGCGCGGGTGTCCTGGGAGACGCCCGGCCGGTCGTTGAGCGCGAAGGAGACGGCACTCTCCGACACACCGGCCCGGCGCGCGATGTCCTTGATCGTCGGCCGGCGCGTCGGCTTGCGGCGGGCGGCCTCACCGGGCGCTGTCATGACGGCTCTCCTCCGGTGAGCACGATCTAAACCGCATTAGTGCACAGTCTGATCAGGGGTGGTCGGCTTGTCAATCGTGCTGGAGTATTGACACTCGCTAAAGCGCATTAGTAGTCTGCCGCATCGTCACCGAGGGCCTGGATCGTCAGATCAAGCAGAGCGGATATCTCAGTCCGAGCGGTTTCAGCAGTCCGGATGGACCAGTCCGAGAAGATAGCTCAGTTCTCAGTTCTCAGTTCTCAGTTCTAGAGCTTGCTTGGAGCAGATGGTCGCTCCATATCACTTCGCCATGTCACTTCGAGAGTCACTGGCACTGCATCACCATCCACCGACAGCACATCATCACCGACCCATCGGCTGCCATAAACCCTTTCCACATGTTTCTGGTACGAGCGAAGGAGCCCGTCGGCCATGCGTATGTCCCGCAGAGCAGCCACCGCCACCGCGGCCCTGGTCACCTCATTACTCACCCTCACCGCGTGCGGGGCCGCGGACGGCTCCGGCGGGGCCGACAGCGCGTCGGGGAAGGTCGAGGGCGAGGTGACCTTCCAGACCTGGAACCTCAGGGCACATTTCAAGGACTACTTCGAGGGCATTATCGCGGACTTCGAGGAGAAGCATCCGGACGCCAAGATCAAGTGGGTGGACCAGCCCGCCGAGGGATATCCGGAAAAGCTCAGCTCCGATGCCGCCGGCGGAACGCTCCCCGATGTCGTGAATGCGTCGCCGGATCTTGTCTATCCGCTGGCCAAGGCCGGGATGGCACTGGACCTGGAAAAGGCCGCGGGGAAATACCGCGAGGAATATCTCGACGAGGCATGGCAGAGCAATCAGATGCCCGGGATGCCGGGCGTCTATGCCTTTCCCTGGTATCTGAACACCGGGCCGATGTTCTACAACAAGCACCTCTTCAGGAAGGCCGGCCTCGATCCGGAGAAGCCGCCGACCACCTACGACCAGCTCTTCAAGGACGCCGTGTCGATGGCGAGGAAGAGCGACCGGAAGATAGCGATGCTGGCGAGCACCCCGTCCATCGAGGACTTCGGGCGCTATGGCGTGCGGCTGATGAACGCACGGGGCACGGAGTTCACGTTCAACGAGCCCAAGGGCGTCGAACTGCTCCGGCATTACAAGGAGCTGTACGCCGCCGGGGCACTGGACTCGCAGGCGCTCACGGCGAAGGCCGAGTCCTCCGGACGTAAGTTCCAGCAGCAGTCGGTGGCCATGAACCCGGGCAGCGCGCTTGACCTTGAGACGTTCAAGAAGGAGGCGCCGAGCCTCTACAAGAACATCGGCATCACGGACACGGTCAACAACACCGGCAGGGCCAATATGTACGTCCAGGGCCTGATGGTGAACGCACAGAGCAACGTCAAGCCGGCGGCCGTCGCGTTCGCGCACTTCGTCACCAACAAGAAGAACCAGATGGCCTTCGCCAAGCAGGTCACCATCTTCCCGAGTACCAAGGGCTCGCTGGACGATCCGTACTTCACCGAGGAGGACGGCACCGACGCGACACGAGTACGGGTGGCATCTGCCAAGTCCCTCAAGAACGCGGTGAATTACACACCGGTGCTGCTCAGCGACCAGATGAAGACCGTGCTGCGGAATGCCGTCGCCAAGGCCCTACAGGGCGAGCAGTCGCCCAAGGCGGCGCTGGACGGGGCGGTCGCCGAGTGCAACCGCCTGCTCAAGACGGGCTGAGGCCGGGGCACATGCTGAAGGCGAAGCACATCTTGATGTCCGATACGACATCGCGGAGCGGGGTGTCTCCCGGAGCGCCCCGGCCCGAGCACACGGATGCCCCGGTACCCGCCGGTACCGCCTCTCCTCCGTCTGAACCAGTCAGGCGACGGGCCCGCGCGGCCCCAGGAATCCGCACGCATCTACCGTCCAGCCCCTGGCTCTTCCTGGCTCCCGGTCTGCTGATCGTCGGCGGGTTCAGCCTCTATCCGTTCCTGAGCACCGTGGTGAACTCCTTCACCGACGCCCGCACCCTCACCGAAGGGCAGTTCGTCGGCGGCACCAACTACCAGGAGCTGGTCCATGACGCGATGTTCTGGACGGGGCTGCGCAACAGCCTGCTGTATGTCCTGGGGGTCGTACCGCCGCTGGTGATTCTGCCGCTGCTGCTGGCCATCCTCGTACAGCGGCACCTCCCCGGGATCGCCTTCTTCCGGGCCGCGTTCTACACCCCGGTGGTCGCCTCCGTGGTCGTGGTGGGGCTCATCTGGGTGTGGCTGCTGGACGACCGGGGACTGATCAATGCGCTGCTGGAGGCCGTGGGCGTCGGCACGGTGGGTTTTCTCAGCGATCCCTGGCTGCTGCTGCTCAGCGCGATGGCGGTGACGGTCTGGAAGGGCCTCGGCTACTACATGATCATTTATCTGGCGGCGCTGGCCAACGTCCCCCGGGAGCTGCATGAGGCGTGCGCGGTGGACGGGGCGGGGGCGGTGCGCCGCTTTCTGACCGTCACCGTGCCGGCGGTGCGCTCCACGATGGTGCTGGTGGCCGCGCTCTCCTCGGTCAGCGCGTTCAAGGTGTTCTCCGAGGTCTATCTGATGGCCGGTCCGACCGGCGGCCCCGGGGGCGAGGACACCACGCTGGTGATGCTGGTCCAGCAGGTCGGTACGGGCCTCAGCGGGCGGGTCGGCTATGCCTCGGCGCTGTCCGTCGTCGTCTTCGTCATCACGCTCGGACTGATGCTGCTGGTGCTGCGCGCCAACCGGAAGAAGGAGGACGAGGCATGAGAGGGGAGGTCAAGCAGGAGCGCAGGGAACGGCGGATGCCCCGATGGCGACTGCTGCTCCGATATCTGCTGCTGCTCGCTGTGCTAGCAGTGACAATCGGCCCCTTCCTGTGGCAGCTGTCCACCTCCCTCAAAGGTGCCGGCGAGGACATCTACCGCTATCCACCGAGCCTGATCCCCCGTCACCTCACCTTCGGCAACTACGCAGACGTCGCGGAGATCATCCCGGTCTGGGACTTCGCACTGAACTCCCTCAAGGTCGCCGCCGCGAACGTGCTCACCAACTGCGTGGGCGCCGCGCTGGCGGGCTACGCCCTGGCCCGTATGCGCTTCACGGGCCGTAAGACCGCGCTCGTCGTCTTCGTCATGGCGATGCTGGTCCCGGTCGAGAGCATCATGATCGCCCAGTTTGTGACGATGCGGGAACTGCAGCTCAACAACACCCTGATCGGGGTGCTGCTGCCCGCCTGTATCGGCGCGATGAATGTGATGCTGATGCGCAACGCCTTCGCCGGGGTGCCGTACGAGATCGAGCAGGCCGCGTTCGTCGACGGCGCCAACGCCTGGCAGCGGTTCGTACGGATCGCGCTGCCGTCGGTCAAGGGCACCCTCGCCGTTGTCGCGATCTTCGCGTTCATGGGTGCCTGGGACGACTTCCTGTGGCCGTTGATCGTGCTGAGCGACCAGTCGAAATTCACCCTGACGATCGGGCTGAACTTCCTGCACGGCACCTTCGCGGACAACCAGCGGCTGGTTGCGGCAGGCACCGTCATCGCCGTGCTGCCGCTGATCGCGCTCTTCGCCTGTCTGCAGCGTTACTTCTTCCGCGGCGTCGGTGAGGGCGCCGTCAAGGGCTGAGCCCGGACCGGCCCGCGAAACCGGCCGTATCCCCGCCGCCCGCAAACGGCCCGTGTCCCCGCCGCCTCACAAAAACCAGCCGTATGCCCCGTCGGCCCACAAAACCAGCCCACATCCCCGCCCCCGTACCCACAGGAGTCCCATGCGATTCGGCGCCAACTACACCCCCACCCAAGGCTGGTTCCACCACTGGCTCGACTTCGATCTGGACGCCGTACGCGCCGACCTCGACTCCATCGCCGGCCTCGGCCTGGATCACATCCGGGTCTTCCCGCTCTGGCCGCTCTTCCAGCCCAATCGCACCCTGATCCGGCCCCGCGCCGTGGAGCAGCTGGTACAGCTGGCGGACGCCGCCGCCGAGCGCGGTCTCGACGTCACCGTCGACGGACTGCAGGGCCATCTGTCGAGTTTCGACTTCCTGCCCGCCTGGACGCAGACCTGGCACCGCCGGAATATCTTCACCGACCCCGATGTGCTCGCGGGCCAGGAGGAATATCTGCGGACGCTGGCGGCCGCGCTGGCCGACCGGCCCCACTTCCTCGGGATGACGCTCGGCAACGAGATCAACCAGTTCTCCGACGGGCCGCACCCGGATCCCGACCGCATCACCGGCGCACAGGCCGCTGCCTGGCTGGAGCGGATGCTCGCGGCCTGCGAGCGTGGCGCGCCGGGCCGGACGCATCTGCATGCCGAATACGACGTCACCTGGTACCGCGACGGCCATCCGTTCACCCCCGCCCAGGCCGCCCGGCTCGGCGCCGTGACGGCCGTGCACTCCTGGGTGTTCAACGGCACCGCGCAGCGGCACGGGCCGACCGGCATCGCCACCGAGCACCATGCCGAGTATCTGATCGAGCTGACCAAGGCATGGGCCGTCGACCCGCACCGCTCGGTATGGCTCCAGGAGGTCGGCGCTCCCGCCCCGCACATCCCGGCGGACCGAGCGGCACACTTCACCGAGGCCACCATCACCAACGCCCTTGACTGTCCTGACCTTTGGGGCGTCACCTGGTGGTGCTCGCATGACGTGGCGCGGTCGCTTGCGGACTTCCCGGAGCTGGAATACGGCTTGGGCCTGTTGGGCAACGACCGTACGGTCAAGCCCGCGGGCCGGGCCATCGCCGCACTGGCCAAGGAGTGGCGCGGCCGCGAACACCGGCCTGCGGTACGCAGCACCGCACTGGTCGTCGACGCCGGCGGGTCCGAGGACGCGCCGCGCCGCTCGGTGTGCGCACCGGGAGGCCCCGTCTTCGAGGCATGGACCGAGCTCACCGCCCAGGACGTCCGGCCGACTTTCGTACTGGCCGAACTGGCATCGGATGACGCACATTTGACGTCGCGTGGCATCACCGAAGTCTGCACACCGGAAGAGGCCCATCAGGCCTGACCACTCCGAAGGAGGCCGACTAGGAGCCGACTGACCGGAAGAGGCCCGCTTTCCGGCCCTGCTCCGTCTCCTGGCAGCTCCTGGCCGTCCGTCCGCCCGCCGCCCCCACCGGAGGACCTCCCCATGCCCCCTGAAGCGCAACCAGCAGCAGCCACCTCGCCCCAGCCCAGGCGCGCACCCGCGCACCCCACACCCACCAACCCATCCCAGCCCAGGCGCCCGCCCGCGCGCCCGATACCCACCAACCCATCCCAGCCCAGGCGCCTACCCCCCTTCTCGTTGTCCCGCCGCCGAGCGGTACTGGCCGGGGCAGGCGCCGCGGCCGCCCTGTTCGGCCCCTCCCTCGGAAGCGGCATGGCGCTGGCCGCCGGCCGCCCCGGGCCGCGGCCCGATACGACAGCCGGCCGCCCCCGGACCGCCTCACCCCTCCAGCCCTGCGCCTCCTACTGGTTCCCCGACTCGCTCCCGTCGGGCACGCCCGGCCCCGGCATCACCTGGCGGAGCCTGGCAGAATGGACACCGGAGGGCGACCGGGATCTGCCGTTCAACACCGCGACGGTGCCACTCGCCAAGCGGTTCACGCCCGTCCCGGCGAACCGCACGGCCCGCTCCGGCCAGGCCCGGATCAGCGCGCTCGCGGCCTTCGCCCACACCGCGGGCAATCCGTCGCAGGGTTCGGCCATCGCGGACTACTACGCGCCGACACACTGGGCCTACATCGACGAGCTGGTCTTCTGGGGCGGGTCTTCCGGCGAGGGGCTGGTGCTGGCGCCGAACGCGCCGGTCGTCGACGCCGCGCACCGCAACGGCGTCCCCGTACTGGGCACCGTCTTCCTCCCACCGGTCCCCTTCGGCGGGGATCTGCGCTGGACCCGCGACCTGGTGCAGAAGGACGCGGCGGGGCGCTTCCCGCTGGCCGCGAAGCTGGTGCAGGTCGCGACCGCGTACGGCTTCGACGGTTGGTTCATCAACGCCGAGACCGACGGCGGGGATGCCGCGCTTGCCGCGGACATGCAGGCGTTCCTGCGCGCGCTGCGGGCCGCGGGATCTCGTCGCGGGCTGCGCATCACCTGGTACGACGCGTTGAATGTGAGCGGTCGGGTCGGCTGGCAGGGCGCGCTCAACGAGCTCAATCAGCCGTTCTTCCAGGACGACGCGGGCCCGGTGGCCGATTCCCTCTTCGTGGACTTCCGCTGGACGGCCCGACGGCTCGCGGACTCCGGCGAGCTGGCCGGCCAACTGGGCCGCAGACGCTACGAGTTGTGGGCCGGGGTCGATGTCGAATCGGCGGGCTGGGACACCGAAACGGACTGGGACGCGATCATCCCCAGCGACCGCGATCATGTGGTCTCCTACGGCTTCTACCGTCCCGAGTGGACCCTCCACCACCTCCCGGAGGGGCGTACTCCTGGCCAGTTCCACGCCGCGGACGACCGCTTCTGGTCCGGCGAGGGACTCGATCCGACCAAGGTGGTCGATCCGGCCCGGCCCAGTGGCACCGGCAGCGGCTGGCGGGCGCCGGCCGCCGCCGTGGCCGACCGTTCGACGATCTCCTCGCTGCCGTTCGCGACCACCTTCAACACCGGCCACGGCCTGCGCTGGTACGAGGACGGCGCGGTCACGTCGGACACACCGTGGAACCATCTCGGCCTGCAGGACCACCTGCCACCCCGGCGCTGGTCAATCCGAACAAAGGGAAAACGTCCGGATATTTTCGTAGATTTCGCCAATGCCTGGCGCGGCGGCAGCAGCCTCCTGGTGCACGGCGCACTGGATGCCCCCGTCACCGTCGACCTGTTCCCCACCCGGCTCCCGACCGGCGCAGCCACGGTGGTCGATATCACCTACCGCACGGATTCCGACGCCAACGCCCACCATACGGGTGCCGACATCACCCACCGGCCGAGCGAGGCGGACCACCGGCCGAGCGGGGCGGACCACCGGCCGGACGAGGCAGACCTCCGCGCGAGCGGGGAGAGCCACCGGCCGAGCGAGGCAGGCCACCGGGCAGACGCAGCACCGGGCCCGGTGCCCCCCGAACCAGGCCCGGCGACCCTCGAATCAGGCCCGGTGACCCCCGAACCAGGCCCGCTGACCGTCCAATCGGGCCCGGTGGCCGTCGAAGTGGCCGTGGCGCTCCAGGAACCGCCGGCGCCCGGTGCGCCCGCCCCGTACGCGTATCTGCCCGCCGGAACCATCGAGCCGGGCGGCGGCTGGCGCACCGTCTCCGTGCGGCTCGCCTCCCTCGGGGCCGGCACCGTGCACACGCTGGGCGTACGGCTGACCGGCCGCGGGAGCGCGCCGGTGGCATGGCGGCTGGGTGCCCTGGCCGTCCGCGAGGGCACCGGGCAGCCGGGTGCTCCCAGGGCGCTCACGGTCACCGACGCCGCCACGGCGGACGGGACCACGGCGCTGCGGCTGCGCTGGCAGCCCGCCACCGGCCCGGTACGCCACTACGAGCTGCACCGCCGGCTCCCCGACGGGACGCGGCGATTCCTGGGCGGTACGTGCGGTACGGCGTTCTACGTCCCCGGTCTGCGCCGTGAGCAGGGCGAGCGGGCCGTGCTGCTTGAAGTCCGCTCCGTGGGTGAGCTGTTCACTTTCTCGGAGCCGGCCGGGGCCCAACACCCTTGGTGGGCGCCGCAGGCCCCGGCCCCTTGGTAGCCGCTGCAGGGGCCTCGACAGCCCTGCGGTATCGGGTGGCGCAGAGGGGCGGGCGGCGAGTTCGGGACCGGGTGGCGCCTGGGTGAGCTCCGGGCCCGGTCGGGAGCCTCGCGCGCCGCCTCCTCTTTCCGGCAACGATTACGGAGCGTGATGAGTTCCTCGCACCGTCGTACCCGTTGGACGGCAACTACTCCATCGCACCCGTTGGACGAGCACTTCGCGCCCCTCCGACACCCCTTCGCCCACACCCCTTCGCCGAAAGCCACGCGCCCCTCCCAACCCCCTCCCGATGACCACAAAACCCTCCCCAACCGAGGACAACACCACGCCCTCCCCAACCCACGGAGTCACCTCCCATGCATGACGATCGCGCACTGGTCGAAGCCCGGCTCAAGCGTGTGCTGGACGAGCGCATCCGGCCCGCCCTGTATCCGGAATCGGTTCCCCTGGAGGTCGCGGCATGGGTCGCGCCCGGCGAGCCCGTTCCCGTCGCCGAGGGACTGTCCGCCTCGCATACGCCCGTGACCGTGGGTGAGATGTGGGGCGCGCCCTGGGGGACGACCTGGTTCACGGTTCAGGGTGAGGTGCCGGTGAGCTGGGCCGGTCGCACCGTGGAGGCGGTGCTCGACCTCGGGTTCGACGAGCGGATGCCGGGCTTCCAGTGCGAAGCGCTCGTCTACACGCCCGACGGCAGTCCGGTGAAGGCCATCAATCCGCGGAACCAGTGGGTGCGGGTGGGCACGCCGGTCCAGGGCGGCGAGCGCGTCGCATGGCATCTGGAGGCCGCGTCCAATCCCGTCATCCTCGGCGTACCGCCCTTCCAGCCCACCCGGTTGGGCGACCGGGAGACGGCGGGCGGCGAGCCGCTGTACCGGCTGGCGCGGATGGATCTGGCGGTGTTCGACACGACGGTGTGGGAGCTGGTCCAGGACCTGGAGGTGCTGGGCGAGCTGATGGCGGAGCTGGCGGTGGACAGCCCGCGGCGCTGGGAGGTGCTGCGGGCGGTGGGCCGGGCGCTGGACGCGGTCGATCTGCAGGACGTCAACGGTTCGGCGGGCGCGGCGCGTTCGCAGTTGCGGGAGGTACTGACGGCGCCTGCGGGAGCGTCCGCGCACCGGATCAGCGCGGTGGGGCATGCGCACATCGATTCGGCGTGGCTGTGGCCACTGCGTGAGACCGTCCGCAAGGTGGCCCGGACGACATCGAACATGACGGCCTTGCTGCAGGACCATCCGGAGTTCGTCTACGCCATGTCGCAGGCGCAGCAGTACGCGTGGATCAAGGAGCACCGGCCCGAGGTCTACGCCAAGGTCAAGCAGGCGGTGGCCGACGGCCGGTTCGTACCGGCGGGCGGTATGTGGGTGGAGTCGGACACCAATATGCCCGGTTCGGAGGCGATGGCCCGTCAGTTCGTCCACGGAAAACGGTTCTTCATGGAGGAATTCGGGGTCGACAACGAGGAGGTGTGGCTGCCGGATACCTTTGGGTTTGCTGCGGGACTGCCGCAGCTCATCAAGGCGGCGGGGTCGAAATGGCTGCTGACGCAGAAGATCTCCTGGAGCCGGGTCAACACCTTTCCGCATCACACGTTCCGCTGGGAGGGCATCGACGGCACCCGGATTTTCACTCACTTTCCGCCGGTGGACTCCTATAACTGTCAGATGTCCGGCGGTGAAGTCGCCCATGCGGCGAGGAATTTCAAGGACAAGGGGGTGGCGCGGCAGTCGCTGGCGCCCACCGGTTGGGGTGACGGCGGCGGTGGTACGACCCGCGAGATGATAGCCAAGGCCCGAAGGCTGCGCGATCTGGATGGCTCACCGGTGGTGGAGTGGGAGAAGCCCGCCGATTTCTTCGCGAAGGCGGAGGCGGAATACCCCCAAGCGCCTGTGTGGGTGGGTGAGTTGTATCTGGAACTGCACCGCGCGACCCTCACCAGCCAGGCGCGGACCAAGCGCGGCAACCGACGCAGTGAACAGCTGCTGCGGGAGGCCGAACTGTGGTCGGCGACTGCGGCCGTGTCAGCGCAACACCCCTACCCCTACTCCGAGTTGGACCGCATTTGGAAAACCGTACTGCTGCACCAGTTCCATGACATCCTGCCCGGCTCGTCCATCGCCTGGGTGCACCGCGAGGCGGAGAGGACGTACGCCGAGGTCGCCGCCGAACTCGAAGGGATGATCGCGGCCGCGCTCGCCGCGCTGGTCGGCACCGGGGGCAATGGCCTGGTGGTGAATTCGGCACCGCACTCGCGCGGCGGGGTCGCCGCCGGGGCCATCGCGCCGGCGGTGGCCGGCGGAGACGCGGTACGCGCCGAGGCCCGCGCCGGCGGCGGGTTCGTGCTCGGCAACGGCCTGTTGCGTATCGGAATCGATGAGCGCGGCCTGATCGTTTCCGTATACGACATCGCGGCCGAACGCGAGACCGTCGCGCCGGGCCAGGCCGCGAATCTCCTGCAGATTCACCCGGATTTCCCGAACCAGTGGGACGCCTGGGATGTGGACTCCTTTTACCGCCATGTCGTCACCGATCTGACGGAGGCGGACGAGGTGGCGCTCGGCGAGGTGTCACAGGACGCCGCGACGGTGCACGTCTCCCGTTCCTTCGGTGATTCTCATGTGGTGCAGACGCTGACACTGCCGCGCGGGCAGCGGCGCCTGGATATCGACACCGAGGTCGAATGGCACGAGACGGAGAAATTCCTCAAGGCCGCGTTCCCCCTGGACGTCCATGCCGAACGCTATGCCGCGGAAACCCAGTTCGGACATCTGTACCGGCCCACGCACACCAACACCAGCTGGGAGGCCGCCAAGTTCGAGGCATGCGCGCACCGCTTCGTGCAGGTCAAGGAGCCGGGATGGGGCGTCGCGCTGGTCAATGACGCGACCTACGGCCATGACGTCACCCGCACCGTCCGGGAGGACGGCGATCACGGCACCACCACGACCGTGCGGCTCTCCCTCCTGCGCGCCCCGCGCTTCCCGGATCCCGAGACCGACCAGGGTCTGCATCGTTTCCGGTACGCGCTCGTGCCGGGCGCGGCGGTCGGCGATGCGGTACGCGAAGGGCACCGCATCAACCTCCCCGAACGCCGGATCACCGGTGCCGGTCCGGTGGCGCCCCTGGTCACGGTCGACAATGACGCGACGGTCGTCACCGCGGTCAAGCTCGCAGACGATGCGAGCGGCGATGTGGTCGTGCGCCTCCACGAAGCGTACGGAGGTCGGGCCAGGACGACCCTGACCACGGGTTTCGACCTGGCCGACGCCGTCACCACCGACCTTCTCGAACGGCCGACGGACGACGGCCCGGCCATCGAGCGGGAGGGGAACGCGGTGCGGATGGCGCTCCGCCCGTTCCAGATCGTCACCTTGCGGTTGACGGCAGCGGGGGCACGGGCGGACGGCTGGTAGGGAGGCGGACATGGTTCGGCGGATGGCTGGCGAGGCCCGCTCGGTCCAGCGGACGGCCAGGGAGACCGGCACCGCTTACGGGTCGCGGCGCGGCTGCGGGCACCGCGGCCCTCCCCGGTTCACGGTCGGCGCTTCCCCCGGTGTCGTGACCCGCGTATCCCACCGTGGCCGCGCCGTGCTTCGTGGCCGTGGGGTGGGTCATGGCCGCGGGCCGCTTCATAGCGGGCGTCGTGGCGGGGTTCCAGGTCCAGCATGTCCATCAGCAGGGAGAGGTCGGTTGCGTCCCGCGCCCGGTCGGCCAGCGCCCGCCTGGCGAGCCGTCGTTCCTCCTTGGCCGACATGGGGCGGGGCGCGGTGTCATCGGCACTGTGCTGTTCATCGCTCACCGCTGCATTCTCGGCCGGATGGCGGCGCCCTGCCCGTCGAGCGAACGGACCACCGCGCGGGCGGAACATCCCGGGAAGCGTTGGGCCGATCGGGTGTCCCGGGCCGTCACGACCGGGCGCCCGCCGCCACCCGATCCGGCCTGTCCCGCGCCACGACTGGGCAGGCCACACGGCACGATCAGGCGTGCCCTGCCACCCGAACGGGTACGCCGTGGCCTCGCCATGGCCCGGCTCCCGGCAGCGGAACCTCCGTCGCGGGTTTTCCCTCTTTAGGTGTACTTGCACATGATCACCAGCCTGCGGAGTCCCCGTTGAAACACCCCTACGTCGTCGCGCTCGCCGCCGTGCTCGTCGCTTCCTCCGCATTTCTCACCGGCTGCTCGGACACCGGAAAGCCGATCGACTTCAATGCCGGCGGCAAAGCCGACGCCTCCGCGCAGGGCAAACCGGCGGACAGCGACACCCTGATGCCGACCGGCCCCAAGAGCGACTTCCGAATCACCCGGACACTGGACGACGGCACCCACATCGGCCGGACGACCCTGAAGGGCGCGAAGTCCGGAGTCACCGGAAGCGTGTGGGTCTGGGCGCCGAAGGAATACACGGACCCGAAATACGCCGAGAGCGGATTTCCGGTGCTGATAGCGCTGCCGGGCGGCCTGGGCAGCCCGAAGGAAGAGGGCGGCGTCACGAATTACTGGGTGGGCGGCGACATCGGGCTGCAGGAGAACCTCACCGACTGGACCGAGGAAGGCAAGAGCCTCCCGTTCATCGTCGTGATGCCGATGCTCAACCCGGATACCACGTACCACGACGGCAGTGATATCCCCGGTCAGCAGAAGATGGGGACCTGGCTGACGGAGGACGTCGTCAACCTCACGAAGGCCAACTTCCGGACGTTCAAGTCCCGTGACGGCTGGGCCTTCATGGGGTCGTCCTCGGGCGGCTTCGTGGGACTCAAGTCGGTGCTGAAGTTCCCGGAGAAGTTCAAGGCGGCGATCGCCAGCGGTCCGGACATCGTGCCGGACTCGCCGCTGTGGGCGGGACACCAGGCGGAAAAGGACGCCAACAACCCGGAGAAGCTGGCCCGGCGCCTGCTGCGGAAGGGCGGCCCGGACGTCTACCTCGCCTTCCAGGCCGGCACCAGAGAACCGGCTGCCGTCACCTCCCAGATAAACCGGTTCCGGCAGACCTACGGCACGGGCCCGATCCACACCGCATTGCAGATGATCCCCGGCGGCCGGCACAACGCCTGGGATTACCAAAAGGGCATGGAAGCCAGCTCCATCAAATTCATCAGCGATCATCTCAAGGCCCCGGTCCCCAGCGGTTCTTGAGTGCGGGATCCTCTGTGACACCCGCAGGTGCGCGGCGTCCCGATGGGTGTCCCTGCGCGAAGATGCAGATCGCCCGGCTGGGGGTGATGCTGGACTGGTAGCGGAATGCGTCAAGGAGGATCGCTCATGTCCATGATGGACAAGCTCAAGAGCATGCTGAAAGGCCACGAGGCTAAGGCCGACAAGGGCATCGAGAAGGCCGGCGACATGGTCGACGAAAAGCCCCAGGGCAAGTTCCAGGGCCAGGTCGACACAGCCCAGGACAAGCTCAGGGAGCAGTACGGCGGGGGGCAGGAAAAGGATCAGCCGCCGCAGGACTGACCCCAGGGGAGCCGCGCCGTAGCGCGGCGGCTCCCCTGGTCCGCCCAGGAATATCAGCGGAAAGCATTTCCTCTCGGGGAATAAGTACACCCCCGGGGAACGAATGCCGCGAAGCCAGCGATATTCCTCGTCCCGAGTGACCGGCGAGGGGTCTCCTGAACCGGCGGACCGCCTCACCGCCGATCGGGTGATCCTCCTCCCCCGCGCGCGACGGCGCCCACCCCCGGCCCGGGAGCGGCCGCCGTCGCGCGCGGCCTGTGTTTACGCCAGGCGAATCTGCTCGGCCTGGGGGCCCTTGTGGCCCTGGGTGATCTCGAAGGTCACCTTCTGGCCTTCCTGCAGCTCGCGGAACCCCTGGGCGTCAATGTTCGAGTAGTGCGCGAAAACGTCGGCGCCGCCGCCGTCCTGCGCGATGAAACCGAATCCCTTTTCCGAGTTGAACCACTTCACCGTGCCGGAAGCCATACCTGTTTCCTTCGTTCAATGGGCTCGAATCGGCTTCCGCACCCTGCGGAACCCGGAGGTGATCGCCCTGGTCCGGAGACGCGCCAAACACCAAGAACGCCCGTGAACGCGACACGGGCGCCCGGCACTTCGGAACCACGACAGCTGATCAGGACGCTACACCGAGCAACGCCCGACAGTCACGACAACCGTGGCATACGCGTCACCCCTTCACCGACAAGGGCATATCGAACCAACGGACTCACGACCGATCGGGGGAATGCACGGCGATAATCGCTCCTGTATGCGCGGGGAGCGCCGCCGCACGGTGCCGACGGCGGCGCTCCGGATCCGATCTGCAGCCACCACCCGATCCGTCGCGCGGTTACCAGATCTCGTCGACCCACACGGGGTGATCGATGAACGGGTTCCGGTTGTGCTGGTACTTGTCGAATATCACCTGGTTGCGGCGTTGTTCAAAGGCGTCCGGCGGGTCTTCCCGGTGCCACTGCTCCAGGACGGAGATCCGGCCGATCCTGGGCCGGGAACTGTTGCCGACGCTGTCGTTGGGCTCCAGGTCGGGGAATCCGTCGTCGCCGTCGTAGCGGACGGCCATGTAGAGGATCATGCGGGCGACATCGCCCTTGTCCGCGTCGCGCGGCTCGAAGGAATCATCGTCGGTGTAATTGCCCGGTGCCTCGCCGACCTCCCAACCGCCCTTGTCGAAGTCCTTGTTGCCGCGCGCGCTGTTGACGGTCACATCCGCCGGACGCAGATGGTGGATGTCGGTTCCGGGTCCGGTGGCCGTACCGAAATCACCGTGGGATTTCGCCCACACATGCTCACGGTTCCAGTCGTCCGGGTCGCCGCCGTTGGAGTTCTCGCTCCGAGAGCTGCCGGAGTACAGCAGCATCACATTCGCGCTGTTCTCAGGGTCTTCGTCGGTGTCCTTGAGGGCGTCCCAGACCTGGTCATACGCCAGTTTTCCGGTCTGCGTGCTGCTGATGATCCGGTGGAGCGATTCCTTGAGGGCCTGGCCGGTCTTTCCTACGGCGTCTTCGTAGTACGAGTCGTCATACGCGCCGACGGATACGGACGAGCGCTGGGCGACGGTCGTGGCACCGGATCTGGTGTGGTCGGCCGGTCCCGCCGTAGCGGTGGCCGGTATCTGTGCGGCGACCGCCACGAGTACGGTTCCGGCGGCCACGGTCAGTGCGATGCGGCCACGACGGGTCACGCGGGTGTTGTCCACGGACGGTGTCCTCTCCCCGAAATGTGGCACCGGTCCGCGAAACGTGGGGCACGGCCGGCGCCGGCCGTTGGGTGTACAACCGCAGGCAGCTTTCCATCGCATCAATCACCACAGCGTGAACGCCAGGAGAGGGTTATATGTCCAGCCGGCGGCGACCACAGCGCCCCCTTAAATCCTCTTCCTCTTGCCGCCAATTGTCGAGATATTTCACCTGTTCCAGGATTAGTCAATAACAATCCGCATCATCATTTAGGAATAGATGGTGATGTAATGGCAGAAGCATAATTATGAGGGAGACTCAGTTCAAAATACCCAACCCGGGATTCTGTCGGAGGGACGAGATCGGCCCGCGCCGCCTTGGAGACGGTGCCGGGCCGATCCTTCGTCATGAGCGGGCCGCGCACATCTCTCTCGGTTCTGCAGCCGGGGCGGCGGGTACGGGCTCGGGGGTTTTCGCGGAGCGGCGGCGGAGGTCGGGGACGAGGGTGGCGAGCCCTGCCAGGGCGAGGAAGGCACCGAGCCACAGCGGGGCCCGTAGTCCGTAGGAGTCGATGGCCAGACCGCCGGCCGAAGAGCTGATGATGATGCCGAGGGTGATGAAGGACGAATGGACGGTATTCACCAACGGCCTTGCGTTTCTGGTGCGTTGGACGCGGATCGCCATCGCCGGATTCATCGTGACGCCGACGAGTCCGATGCCCGTCATCAGCACCACGGCCGGTACGGGGAGGTGCGCGAACGAGGTCACCGGATTTGGTGCCGGGACCGTTCCGCTGCTCCTCATCGCCTACAGTGCCGCGACCGTCGTGGGCAACACCGTCGTCGGACGGCTGGCCGACCGGCACACCGTTGGCGTCCAGCTGGCCGGCCTGGCCTTGAACGTCTTCTTCCTCGTCGGATTCGCACTGGCCCCTGAACGTCAGGGGTGAGCGCGGGCGGGGCGAGGCATCGCGCGCCCGTGTCGGGGGGCCGGGCGGGAACCCCGGCGAGGACACTACCCGTATCGAATCGATCAGTACAAAACTGCCGCGTGGAACGTACCGCCGCCCCCCGAGCACCGCAGCTCGGCGGAGGCACCGGGCAGGTCGCAGACCCGGCCACCGCGGCCAGAGCCGGGCACCGGTGCTCCCATCGGGTGAAACCCCGCAGGCCACGCAACCGAACCCCGGCGGCACGGCTTCCACAGGGCAGACACCCTTTCCCGAGCACAGCCATGGAGGCCCTCGATGTCGCTGTACTGCGAGCAGCCCCTGGTGGACACGGCGGAGCAGCTCCCGCCGCCCACGTTCCCGGATGTCCGCCTCCCGCCCCCGCGCCCGGAGGACCGGCTCTGTCCGCCGCCGCGCCCCGAGGACCGGCTCCCGTTCCCCGTGGCGGCGGCCGGCCACCGGGTCCCGCCCCCGCAGAGCCTCACGGATCCGCAGGGACCTCAACTCCAGCCCCCGTACCACGACGAGCGGCTGCCCCCTCTCTCGCGTCCCGAGGACCGGCTGCGGTCCTCCGTGGCGACGGCCGACCGCCGGCGACTCGACCTTCAGGCCGCACTCACCAAGGCAGGTGTCGCTCCGGCAGCCGGGGACGCGGCCGCCGTACGGGCGCTTGCACGGCTGGACGACGCTACGGTCGCCGCCGTCATCGGCTGGATCGGGACCGCCGCTGAGGGGGCGTCATAACCCCCGTCCGGCCCGGGCCCTGTCGTCACGCTCCCGCCGTCCGCCCGAAGCGCAGGCCGGGCAGGCTCCACAGTTCCCCGATCCTCAAGACGCGCGCCAGGCCCAGGAAGATCAGGGCCATCGTGGCCGTACCGGCGGCCAGTGTCAGGACCGGCGTCCACCCCTCTGAGACGGGCACACGGGAGCAGGAGCGCGCCGCGAGCCAGCCGAGCGCTCCGGCAGCGGCGGCGGACGCGGTCAGCTTGCCGTAGGTGCACAACAGCCGCCGTCCGTCGAGCCGGCCGTCGAGCCGTCGGCGCAGCAGCAGCGCGGTGACGACCAGCCCGATGCCGTACGCGGCGGTGTACGCGAGGGCCATGCCGGTGACCGACCAGCGGGCCGGCAGCCACAGATGGCAGGCGGTGGCCAGGGCGATATTGACGGCGCTGATCCAGACGGCCATCCAGAACGGTGTGCGGGTGTCCTCGAAGGCGTAGAAGCCGCGCAGCAGCAGGTATTGGGCGGAGTACGGGATCAGCCCGAGGCCGAAGGCCTGCAGCATGTGCCCTGCGGGAACGGCCGAGGCGGCGTCCACCGCGCCGTGGGCGAACAGCAGTTGTGCGGTCTGCGGGCCGAAGGCGAGGAAGAAGAAGGCGGCCGGGACGATGATGACGCCGCTGATGCGCAGAGCGCGGGAGAGGTCGCCGCGCAGGTCGTCCAGGCGGTGTTCGGTGACCGCGCGGCTCATCCTCGGCAGCAGCGCCGTGACGAGTGAGACGGTGACGATCGCCTGCGGCAGCATCCAGATGGTCTGCGTGTAGGAATAGACGCTGTATCCGACGCCCGCGGTGGGGAGTTGGTGGTCGGCGGCATCGGCGTAACGCGTGACAACGGTCATCGCGGCCAGGTTGGCGAGCACGAAGAGCAGCGTCCAGCGGGCGGCCACGATGCTTTTGCGCAGGCCGGTGCCGCGCCAGTCGAAGCGCGGCCGGAAGCGGAAGCCCGCGGCGCGGACGAACGGGATCAGTGCCAGGCCCTGGAGGGCGATGCCTCCGGTGGTGGCGTAGCCCAGGAGGTCGATCTGGGCGGGGGTGATGTCCTCGACGCGGTCGGAGCCGGCCATGACACCGATGTAGATGCCGAACATCGAGATCAGGACGATGTTGTTGAGGACGGGCGTCCACATCATCGCGCCGAACCTGCTGCGGGCGTTGAGGACTTGGCCGAGGATGAAGAACAGGCCGTAGAAGAAGATCTGCGGGAGGAGGAAACGGGCGAAGACCACGGTGAGTTCGAAGGCGGCGTGGGTCTTGGGCGTATCGGGTGTGTAGATCGAGACGATCTGCGGCGCGGCCCACACGGCGAGCGCGGTGCCGGCCGCGAGCACGGTCAGGACGAGGGTGACCAGGCGCTGTTCGTAGGCGCGGCCGCCGTCGGCGTGCTCGGCCCTGGCGCGTACCAGCTGCGGTACCAGTACCGAGTTGAGGGCGCCGCCGATGAGCAGGGTGTAGATGCTCATCGGGACGACGTTGGCGATGTTGTACGTACTGGCGAGCAGGCCGGTGCCCAGCGCGCCGGCCTGCAGGACCTGCCGGATCAGCCCGGTCGCCCGGGAGACCACGGTCCCCGCCGCCATCAGCAGCGACGAGCGCGCCAGGCCGCCCTTGGGGCCCTGGCCGCCGGTGTCTCTCCGCTCCCCTGGGGTGGGGACGCCGCCGGATATCCGCCGGTCCGCCGGGCGCAGCTGCAGGGTGTCGTCCGATGTCCCATCGATCATGGTGGTCAATCTATGCCGAGCGGCGGACGGGCTCCGGCACGATGACGTATCCGGTCACGACGGCGTATCCCGACGATGTAGCCCGTGACGACGACGTATCCCCCACGACGCATCCCTCACGACGGGGACTTCACGACGGGGACTTCACGACCGCGACGGGGCTTCACCACGGGGCCTTCGGAAGCGGCGCGGCGCGGTCGGGGTCGAGGAGCGGGGCGAGCAGATCGCCGTGGTGTTCGCGGCGGGCCGCGATATCGCCGAAGAGAAAGGAGAGTTGCTCCGGTGCGGTGCACGCGGCGATCTCGTCCCAGGTGACGGGCGTGGACACGGTGGGGGTGGCGCGGGCGCGCAGGGTGTAGGCGACGGCGGTCGTCTTGGCGGCGGCGTTCTGGGAGAAGTCGATGAAGATCCTGCCGGGGCGCAGAGCTTTTGTCATCCGGTGCACGACGAGGTCGGGGAGCGCGGCCCGGGCCTCGACGGCGAGGGCTCTGGCGTAGGCGGTGGCCCGTTCCGAGGGGGTGTGCTCGATGGGCACGATGAGGTGCAGGCCCTTGGAGCCGCTGGTCTTGGCGTAGGCATGGAGGCCGTCGGCGGCCAGCCGGTCGCGCAGCCAACGGGCGGCGGTGCAGCACTCCACGATCGTGGCCGGTGCGCCGGGGTCGAGGTCGAAGACGAGGCGGTCGGCGGAGCCGGGGGCGTCCCTGGTCCATTGCGGGGCGTGCAGCTCGACGACCAGGTTCGCGGCCCAGACCAGCGAGGGCAGGTCCTGGATGAGGACCTGCCGGGTGGCTTCGCCGCTCGTATGGGGCACCTCGCAGGTCTGTACCCAGGAGGGTGTGCCGGGCGGCACGTTCTTGGTGAAGAAGCGCTGGCCGTCGGGACCGTCGGGGTAGCGCAGAAAGGAAAGCGGCCGGTCGTGGAGGTGGGCGAGGAGTACATCGGCGGTGATGGTGCAGTAGTGCAGCACCTCGCCCTTGGTGGTGCCGGTCTCGGGATAGATGACCTTGTCCAGGTTGCTCAGCGGGAGGCGTCGCCCCTCCACGACGGTGATCGGCGACATACGATGAGAATCCCACACAGAATCCCACACAAGGGATAAAACATGCGATCTATTTGGAATGGGTCCATCTCCTTCGGCCTGGTCACCATCCCCGTGAAGACCTACACCGCCACCGACCGCACCTCGTCGGTCTCGTTCGTCCGCATCCATGAGAAGGACGGCGCGCAGATCCAGTACCGGAAGGTCTGTGAGCTGGACGGGGAGGAAGTGCCGAACGAGGAGGTCGGAAAGGGCTATCTGACACCGGACGGGGAGGCCGTCGTACGGATCACCGACGACGATCTGTCGCGGCTGCCGATGCCGACCGCGAAGACGCTGGCGATCCTCTCGTTCGTCGACGCCGCCGAGATCGATCCGCTCCAGCTGGACAAGGCTTACTACCTGGGCCCCAACGGCCTCTCCGCCGCGAAGCCGTATGCGGTGCTGCGGGAGGCGCTCGAACATCACCAGAAGGTCGCGATCGGCAAGGTGGCCATGCGCGGCCGGGAGACGCTGGCGATGCTGCGCGCGCACGACGGGGCGATCGTGATGCACACACTGCTCTGGCCGGACCAGGTCCGGCCCGCGTCCGGTGTGGCGCCCGAGAATGTCAAGCTCCGCGAGAACGAGCTCAAGCTCGCGGAGACGCTGATGGACTCTCTGGGCGAGCTGGATCCTACGGAACTCCACGACGACTACCGCGAGGCCGTCGAGCAGCTGGTCGCCGCGAAGCTGGAGGGCGAGGAGCCGGTCGCCGCCGAAACAAGCGCGTCGCCCGGGGCGCAGGTCATCGATCTGACGGCCGCGCTGGAGAAGAGTGTGCGGGCGGCGCAGGGGGCCGAGCCCGAGGCGGGCGCGGAGTCGGCGACCGTCACGTCGCTACGGGGGCGGAAGCCGGCGAAGCGGAGCGCGGCAGGTACGAAGAAGACCACGACGGCGAAGACTGCAGCGGCTGAGACTGCGGCGGCGAAAACCGCCCCGGCAAAGAAGACGGCCGGGAAGAAGACAACCGAGAAGCAGTTCGCTGCCCGGAAGCCCACCGATAAAGCTGCCGAGAAGAAGACGGCTCAGAAGAAGCCGGCTCAGAAGAAGACCGCTGCCACGACCGCGAAGAGCACGTCGACGAGTGCCTCAAGCACCGCCAAGAGCAGTGCCGGATCCAACACCAGGACCACCGCGAAAAAGACCGCCGCGAAGAAGACCAGCAAGAAGTCCCCCGCCTAGCACCCGCGCCCGCCCCTCGCGCCCTAGAGTCGTGGCATGGCTTCAGACGAGGGGACCACCCGCATCGACAGCTGGATCTGGTCCGTACGGCTCACCAAGACGCGTTCGACGGCGGCCACGGCCTGCCGCGCGGGGCACGTCCGCGTCAACGGCGAACGCGTGAAGCCGGCCCATGGTGTGCGCGTCGGCGACGAGGTGCGGCTGCGGCACGCCGGCCGGCAGCGGATCGTGGTCGTCAAGCGGCTGCTGCGCAAGCGGGTGGGCGCGCCCATAGCGGTCGAGTGCTATGTCGACAACAGCCCGCCGGCCCCGCCGCGTGAGGAGGTCCCGGTCGTCGCCGTGCGTGACCGCGGCGCCGGCCGTCCCACCAAGCGCGACCGCCGCGAGATCGAGCAGCTGCGCGGCCGCTGAGCATCGGCGGTACGGCGGCGCTACGCCTCCGGCAGCGCGTCCAGATACATCCACTGGCCCACCTCGCGGACGAAGCGGCTGTTCTCGTACCGGCTGTCGGTGTGTCCGCGCAGTGTGTAGTGCGCGCGGAATTCCACGGTGCCCTCGGTGTGGAAAGCGCTGCCCCCGGTCGTGCCGAGGATTTCCAGCCCGGTCCACCGCTGCCCCCGCTCGAATTCGAGTGCGTCGGGCCGGGTCGTCGGATGCCAGGTACGCAGCAGATACGCGGCGTCACCGACGGCGAAGGCGCTGTAGCGCGAGCGCATCAGCCGCTCGGCGGTCGGGGCGGTGGCACGTCCCTGGTGGAAGGGGGCGCAGCAGTCGCGGTAGGTCGCGTCGCGTCCGCAGGGGCAGGGCGAGGCGGGAGCGATGGCGGCCGGGCGGCGGGGTTCGTTCTTCGACACCCGATGATTCTGCCGGATCGGACGATGTTTCCGGACCGGCGGGCGCGGGCTGCGAGGCGCGCGGCGCGAGCGGGAAAGGGCACCCCCACGGACCACCACCGTCTGAGGGATTTCAACGATAAATCGCCCATTTGCATCTTTTGACGGCTTGATACTTACGGTGAGGCTGGAAGAGCTCATGGTGACCGTCCCCACACCCAGGAGAGAACCCATGATTCTGTCCGTTTCCGGCGTCATCCTGCTCGGCGTCATCGTCTTCCTGTTCTTCCGAAAAGACGGCCTCAAGGTGTCCCACGCCCTGGTCTGCGCGCTCTTCGGTTTCTATCTGGCCGGCTCCGCCATCGCGCCCAGCATCAAGGCCGGCGGCGCGAGCCTGGCCAACCTCCTTGGAGGGCTGAAGATTTAGGCCGCCCTCCTGACGACCCGGCTCGTCTCCCCCGCCGAGCCGTTCCCGACCGCCGCACCAGCGACAGGAGACAGATGTGGCCCGGCGCCCCCTGCCCCGCATCCTGACCGACAGCGCGACCATCGCGCGCACCGCCGCCGACGGCGCCCGCGATGTACTCCATCCGCTGATCATCATCAGCCGTGGACTGCGCCGGCTGGCCACCGTCGGCCGGGCGCGCTGGTCCGAGACGCCCAAGGAGCGCCGTGGTCCGCTGTTCTTCTTCGTCGCCTCATGTGTCCTGGTCGTGGCGCTGGTCCCGTACGGGCCGCTGCTCGCGCTCATCTCGGTGATGGGAGCGGCGGCCTGGGCGGGGCGGGACCGGGCCCCGGCGGAGGAGTCCGGGCCCGCCGAGGCGGAGACCGGGCGGCTGCAGTCGCTGTACGAGGCGCTGGTGCCGTACTTCTCCGCCGATGGCGATCCCAGTCCCCGCTACGCCCATGGCGGCGACTGGGAGCAGGTCTTCACCGAATACGCCTTTGACGACGACGGGCGGCTGGAGCTTCTGCGGCTGCAGTACCCGGCCTATTTCACCGATGGCGAGCCCCGGTCCCGGGCACGTATCGAGCAGCTGCTGCACGTCAAGTGCGGCCGCGGCCGGGAGTACCACTTCGCCTGGGACGAGGAGGCCAATGAGCTGGTACTGAGCGTTCTGGGCGCGCTGCCCACCGATATCGCGGCGCAGCGCTTCATCACCTCGCCGGGCGAGACGGTGCTCGGGTTCACCGACCCGGACTCCGTCCGCCGTACCCTGCCGGTCGTCGTCGGGGACGACGCGACGCGGGACGCGCCACCCGTGGTGTGGCGCACCGGAAGCCGGTCCACCGAGCCGCATCTGCTCGCCCTGGGGCAGGCGGGGACGGGGACCACGACGCTGCTGCGCTCCCTCGCGCTGCAGGCGCTGGACGACGGCGATGTGCTGATCATCGACGGCGGCGGCACCGGCGAGTTCACCTGTCTGGTCGGCCGCAGTGGCGTGATGGGGGTGGAGAGCGCCCTGTCGGGGGCGCTGGCGACGCTGGACTGGGCCGCACACGAGACCGAGCGGCGGCTGATCGCGGTGAACCGGGCGCGGCAGTTCGGCCGGCCCGTGCCGGAGGACACGCTGCGGCCGCTGTGGATCCTCGCGGACCGTCCGACGGCGCTGGCCCATGTCGCGGCCGCGGAGGGCCGGCCGGATCCGCAGCGGCTGCTCCAGGTGCCGCTGCGGCACGGCCGGGCGGCCAATGTCACGGTGGTCGTGGCCGATCAGTTCGAGACCGCCGGGATGCTCGGTGACGCGGTACGGGCGCACACGAAGGCCCGGGTGATCCTCGGCCCCGCCACGCCGGAGGAGGTGCGGGCGGTGCTCGGGGCGCCGCCGCACACCACGCCCACGGCGCAGGTGCCGCCGGGGCGCGGCTATGTGCGGCTGGGCACCGGCCCTGTCGTGCGGCTCCAGGTACCGGCCACGCCCGATCCGTTCGACGACTGCGCACCCGAGGACCACCGGCGGGCCGTCCTGGAGCTGCTGCCGGAGCACACGGTTCCGGCCGGTGAGGCGGCACGCACCACGCCGTTGGACGTCCTCTCGCCGCTGACCGTCGTCCAGCCCGCGGCCGCCAAGACGCTGCCGCCCGAGGGTCCGGGGGCCGACGCCGAGCCCGCCGCGGCCGGGGAGGCGCCGGCCGACGCGGAGCCGATGGGCACCACGACCCGGATGACGACCGTCCGGACCGTTGACCCCTTCGCGGCCACCGGGACGGCGGAGGCACCCGGCTCGTGAGGGCGGGGCGGCGCCGTTCCGCTGGTGAGCCGTCGCCCCGGGCCTGGCGCACGCACATCTGAGTTCGCGTCAGGACATACTCGCGCCCGCCCGGACGTTGAGCCCACCAGGAACTGAACCCACCCGCCTTGAACTCCTCAGGCCGGTCACCCCGTCAGCACATGAACCACCAGGGCATCGAACCCACCAAGTCGCCGAACCAGTAGGACGCCGAACCAGCCACGGCAAGGGAACCCGTCAGGCCACCAGCGCCTGCCGCGCCTCCGTCGCGACCGGGGCCCCGGTCGCGACCAGTCGTGCCGCGCCCGCCAGCCGTACCGCGGCTTCGTCGGCGACCGCTCCGCTGACCGTGAACGGCAGCCGTACGAAGCCCTCGAAGGCGCCGTCGACGCCGAACCGCGGGCCGGAGGGGACGCGCACCCCGAGCCGCTCCCCCGCCTCGGCGATCCGGGAGCCGGAGAGCCCGCCCGTACGGGCCCAGAGGGTGAGGCCGCCGCGCGGGACGGTGAACTCCCAGTCGGGGAGGTGCCGGTGCAGGGCCGCGACGATCGCGTCGCGGTTCTCGCGGGCCTGCTCGCGGCGGATCCCGACAGCCTCCTCCCAGCCGCCGGTCTCCAGGAGCGAGGCGATGGCGAGCTGTTCGAGGACCGGTGAGCCGAGGTCGGAGTAGGCGCGGGCGGCGACCAGGCTGCGGATGATGTCCGGCGCGGCGCGCACCCAGCCGATCCGCATCCCGGCCCAGAACGCCTTGCTGGCCGAGCCGACGGTGATGACGGCGCTGCCCGCGGGGTCGAACGAGCAGACCGGGCGCGGTGGTTCGAGGTCCTCGTCCAGCCGGAGTTCGGTCATCGTCTCGTCGACGACGAGCAGGGTGCCGGCCGACCGTGCGGCGTCGACGAGGCGGCGGCGCTGTTCCTCGGTGGCGAGGGTGCCGGTGGGGTTGTGGAAGTCGGCGACGACATAGGCCATACGGGGGGCCGCGTCGCGCATCACCTGGCGCCAGACCGGGATGTCCCAGCCGGCCAGCCGCTCCCCCAGGGCGACCGGTACGAGCCGGGCGCCGGCGTCCCGCATCAGCTGGAGGATGTTGGCGTAGGACGGGGAGTCGACGGCCACCCGCTCGCCGCGGCCGGTGCAGAACCGGAAGATCGCGGCGACGGCGCCCATCGCGCCGGTGGTGACCATGATCTGTTCGGGCATGGTGGGGATGCCGCGGGCGGTGTAGCGGTCGGCGAGGGCCTGGCGCAGGACGGGGAGGCCGGCCGGGTAGTCGCCGTGGGTGTGGGCGTAGAGCGGGAGGTCGGCCATGGCGCCCTGGACGGCGCGGGTCAGCCAGGGTTCGGGGGCCGGGAGGGCGGCGCAGCCGAGGTCGATCATGGAGCCGGCGGCTTCCGGGGGGAGGGGTTCCAGGCCGCGGGTGGGCAGGGGGTTGCCGGCCGGGACGGCGGTCCAGCTGCCGGAGCCGCGCCGGGACTCCAGGAAGCCTTCGGCGCGCAGCGCTTCGTAGGCGGCGGCGACGGTGGTGCGGCTGACGCCGAACGCGGCGGCCAGTTCCCGCTCGGCGGGGAGCCTGGCGGCGACCGGTACCCGGCCTTCCAGTACGAGGCGGCGTACGCCGTCGGCGAGGCTGCGGTAGGCGGGCAACTTGCGCCCGCCGATGGGGAGTTCGGTGGCTCCCGAGTCCTGCGACCGGAGCAGCCGGGCGAGTTGGGGTGCCCCTACCGCCGAAGTCCACTGAGCCATGAAGATCAGTCCACCTTCCCCGAATTGGCCCTTCTAGATGATCCCGTACATGCCACATGGTCGCACGTGCCAGTCCAATCGTGCCAGGAGGGGGAAGATTCATGTCCGTCACCGAGGGGTCCGGCAGCCGGCGGGCGTTGCCGCCGCGCCGGTTTCTGCCGCGCCGGCTGCTTCAGCTCTATGCGGGGCTTGTGTTCTACGGCGTGAGCATGGGGCTGATGCTGCGTGCCGAGCTCGGTCTGGAGCCATGGAGCGTGCTCAACCAGGGCATATCCCGGCATACGGGATTGTCGATCGGCACCGTGACCATCGTGTCCGGGGCATTGATCCTGCTGCTGTGGATTCCGCTGCGGCAGCGGCCGGGGCTGGGCACGGTGTCCAATGTGGTGATCCTCGGCCTGGTGATGGACGGGACGCTGGCGCTGGTGCCCGAGGCCGGCCCGCTCGGCGTCCGGGTACCGCTGCTGGCCTTCGCCATCGTCCTCAACGGCGCCGCGACCGGCCTGTATATCTCCGCCCGCTTCGGGCCCGGTCCGCGCGACGGGCTGATGACCGGACTGCACCGGCGGACCGGCCGGCCGCTGCGGCTGGTGCGGACCGACATCGAGGTGACCGTGCTCGCGGCCGGTTTCCTGCTCGGCGGTTCGGTGGGGGTGGGCACGGTCGGCTACGCGCTGGCCATCGGGCCGCTGGCGCAGTTCTTCCTCCGCCGCTTCGTGATCGAGGGGCTGCCCGAGCGGCCGTCGCCCGTGATGGCCCGCGGAGGGCGGCAACCGGAGCACGCCATACTGCCCGAGTGACTTCAGCGATACGACTGCGCCACCCCTATCTCGACCACCCCGCCCCGCTTCCTTTTGCTCACAGGGGCGGGGCGGCGGACGGTCTGGAGAACACCGTCGCCGCCTTCCGCCGCGCGGTGGACAGCGGCTACCGCTATCTGGAGACCGATGTGCACGCCACGTCGGACGGACAACTCGTCGCGTTCCACGACGCGACGCTGGACCGGGTGACGGACACCCGCGGTGCGATCGGCACCCTCCCCTGGCGGGCGGTGCGCCGGGCCCGGGTCGGCGGCCGGGAACCACTGCCGCTCTTCGAGGAGCTGCTGGAGGAGTTCCCGCGGGCCCGCTGGAACGTCGACATCAAGGCGGAGGCCGCCCTGGTGCCGCTGCTGGAGCTGCTGCGCCGGACCAACGCCTGGGACCGGGTCTGCGTCGGCTCGTTCTCGGAGGCCCGGGTCGCGCGGGCGCAGCGGCTGGCGGGCCCGCGGATGGCGACCTCGCTCGGCGTCCGGGGTGTGGCGGGCCTGCGGATGCGCTCGTACGGGCGTGGTGCGGTGCCGCTGGACCGGCTGCTGGGTGCGGCGGTGCGGCGCAGTGCCGTCTGTGTGCAGGTCCCCGAGCGGCAGTCCGGTATCCCCGTGGTCGACCGGTTGTTTCTCCGCTCGGCGCGTGCGCTCGGTATGCAGGTCCATGTCTGGACGGTGAACGACGCCGAGCGGATGGCAACTCTGTTGGATCTCGGGGTGGATGGCATCATGACCGATTACATCGGGACGCTGCGTGCGGTGCTGACCGAGCGCGGCTCCTGGGTCTGAGCTTGTCCGCTGGGCGGGGCCCTGCTGATCATCGCGAATGTGTGCTTCGTCGTGCCGACGATGCTCTGTAACGCGTTCCTGCCGCGGATCGCCGAGCCGGACGAGCGGGATCCGGTGTCCTCCCGGGGCTGGGCATTCGGTCACGCGTCCGGGGCGCTGGTCCTGCTCGCCGATCTGCGGCCCGCGCCTCCCTGGGCCGGCGCCGGCTGCGGCACACACTCCGCGACATGCGCCGCCATCCGCTGCCCCTGGCCTTCCTCCTGACGTATCTCGTCTACGACGACGGCGTACAGGCGGTGCTCACCCAGCGTCCGTGTACGGCTCCGAGGAGCTGAAACTGGATCGGACAGCGCTGAGCGCGGCGGTCCTGCTGGTGCAGGTGCCGGCCGCGGCGGGTGCGCTGCCGATGGGGCGGCTGGCCGGACGGTACGGCGCGCAGCGGACGGTCCTCGGCTCGCCGGCGGCCTGGGCGCTGCTGATCGCGGTGGGCTGTCCGCTGCCCGCGAGGGCGCCGGTGCGGCGGGCGATCGCGGTGGCCGGAACCCGTACCGGACCGGATTTAGGCGTGGGGCAAGCGGGCCGGTAGTATACGCCTTTGGCTCACCAGGCGGACCGTTACTGCGCGCTCAAACACTGAAAGCGCTGGGTGACATCTGCTGCCAGATGTGACAAACCGGGCGTTGGTGGGTACAACAAGGGGCGGCACGAAGGAAGGCAGCGGCGCACGGCGCCTCCGTCAAGGGCGGTGGTTGGGCGACGGGTGGGCGCATATCCCGATTACGGGAATCTTCACAGCCGACCGGACGTTGACCGGATGACGACGACAGCGACACCTGTCCTGTGGGCGACAAGCCCGGGAGGCACGATTCATGAGTGAGCGAGCTCTCCGCGGCACGCGACTCGTGGTGACCAGCTACGAGACCGACCGCGGCATCGACCTGGCCCCGCGCCAGGCGGTGGAGTACGCATGCCAGAACGGACATCGATTTGAGATGCCGTTCTCGGTTGAGGCCGAGATTCCGCCGGAGTGGGAGTGCAAGGTATGCGGTGCACCCTCTCTTCTGGTGGATGGCGACGGCCCTGAGGAGAAGAAGGGGAAGCCCGCGCGTACGCATTGGGACATGCTCATGGAGCGGCGCACCCGCGAGGAGCTTGAGGAGGTGCTGGCCGAGCGGCTGGCCGTTCTGCGCTCCGGCACCATGAACATCGCCGTGCATCCGCGCGACAACAACCGCAAGTCCGCCTGACGGACCGCGCCTACGGCGGTAGAACAAGCACAAGGGCCGGGGCCACTGCACTGCGCAGTGGCCCCGGCCCTTGTGTGCCCAGGTGGCCCTCTGTGTGTCCAGGCCCTTTGTGTGTCCCGGTGATCTCAGCGGGTGAGCGGCGGGTCCTGCCGGGGCGTGGTCGGAGGCTCGTCGTCGCGGATGACCTCGCCCTGGACGACCTTGCCGTCCGGCATGTGCATGCGGGCCTGCTGGAAGGCGTCGCCGAGCGAGCCCGGTGCGTGGGACTTCCGCCGGGTCAGCAGCGTCTCCGCGCGGCGGCCGATCAGCTTCGCGGTCGGCGGGAAGAGGCAGAGCAGCCCCAGGGCGTCGGAGAGCAGGCCGGGCACCATCAGCAGCAGGCCGCTGAGCATCGGGAGCGTATTGCCGCCGCCCGCGGAGACGGGCGCCTTGGGCGCCGTGGGACCGCCGCCGGCCTGCAGGGTCTCGGTGAGGTTCCGCCACGCGCGACGGCCGGCCCGTTTGATCACATACCCGCCGGCGATCACTCCCCCGACCAGCAGCAGAAAGACCGTCAGCCCGTTCGTGGCACCGGCGACGACGGTCAGCAGCCAGATCTCCAGCACCATCCAGGCGGCCACGCCCAACGGGACGAACCGTCGGGCGCGCGAGCGCGTGGGCGGGCGGGGACTCGGCGGTGGCGTGGCTCCGAACGTCATGCCTCAAGTGTGCCTGGCCCGGCCGTCAGCGCGCCCTGAAGGTCGCGTCGGGCGCCGTGCGGCAGCCGGGCCTCGGAGGGCAGGCGCATCGGACGGAACGTTCTCGGCCGGCCGGACGGCCGGGCCCGGCGTCAGCGGCCGCGGATCCTGCCCACCCGGGAGCCGACGCCCCAGGCCGTGACCCGCCACAGCGCCTCCACCACGATGTCGCGGCTCATCTTGCTGTCGCCGAACTCCCGGTCGACGAAGGTGATCGGGACCTCGACGACGTGATAGCCGGCCTGTACGGCACGGCGGGCCAGGTCGACCTGGAAGCAGTAGCCCGCCGAGGCCACCTCCGCCAGCCCGAGGCCCTTGAGCGTCTCCGCGCGAAAGGCCCGGTAGCCGCCCGTGACATCGCGGATCGGGACGTCCAGCAGGATGCGGGAGTAGGTGCTGCCGCCACGGGAGAGCAGCTCGCGGTACTTGGGCCAGTTCACCACCCGGCCGCCGGGCACCCAGCGAGAACCGAGCACGAGATCGGCGCCCTTGAGGGCGGTCAGCAGCCGCGGCAGCTCCTCGGGCCGGTGCGAGCCGTCGGCGTCCATTTCGACCAGCACGCCGAAGCCGTTGTCGATGCCCCACTGGAAGCCGGCGAGATAGGCGGCGCCGAGCCCTTCCTTGCCCTTGCGGTGCAGCACATGGACCTGCTCGTCCTCGGCGACGAGCTCATCGGCGAGCTTGCCGGTGCCGTCGGGACTGTTGTCGTCCGCGATCAGCACATGCGCCTCGGGGACGGCGGACCGCACCCGCGAGACGATCGGCTTGATGTTCTCCGCCTCGTTGTACGTCGGGATGATCACCAACGTGGTGCCGAGCGGACCGTACTGCCGCTGACCGCCGTCTGTCACTGCTGCCCCTTCTCGTTCTTCGTGCGCCCGCGCCGGCCGACGACTGCGGCGGCGGCACAGGAGAGAAGCCCCACGATAGCGAGCGCCCACTCGGGAGCCGCACCGACGCGGTCGGCGAGCGTCGTTTCGTCGCGGAGGGGGATCCGCGCCGAGACGACGCCCTGGGTGAACTCGGGGATCTGCCGGGTGACGGTGCCGTCGGGGGCGACGACGGCGCTGATCCCGCTGGTGGCGGCGGTGACCACGGCCCGGCCGTGTTCGACGGCGCGCAGCTTGGACATGGCCAGCTGCTGTTCGGGCTGGCCGGTGCGGCCGTAGGTGGCGTTGTTGGTCTGGATGACCAGGGCACGGGCGCCGGCGCCGACGGTCTCGTGCACGATCTCGTCGTAGGCGACCTCGAAGCAGATGACATCGCCGAGCCTGGCCGGGCCGACCTGCAGGACGCCGGTGTGGTCGCCCGGGTGGAAGTCGCGGGGCACTCGCTGGAAACGCGTAATGATCTTGCTGAGCTGCTCGCGGAACGGCACATACTCACCGAACGGCACCGGGTGTTGCTTGGTGTACGAGGCGCCCGGCCCCTTCTTCGGGTCCCAGACGATGCCCTCGTTGAAGACATAGCCCTCCTTGGAGGGGTGGTCGATGAGCGCACCGACGAGCACCGGGACCCCGATGGCCCGCACGGCCTTGTCGATCCGGTCGTAGGCCTGCGGGTACTGGAAGGGATCGAGGTCGGAGGAATTCTCCGGCCAGATGACCAGATCGGGCTTCCGCGCCTTTCCGGCCTCGATGTCGGCGGCGAGCCGCTCGGTGGCCCTGGCGTGGTTGTCGAGGATCTTCATCGGGCGGCCCAGGAAGTCCATGCCGGGCTGCTGGACATTGCCCTGGACGACGGCGATGTCGACGGTGTCAGCGGCCTTGGTGGGGACGGGGACGAGCACCCCGGCCCCGGCCACCGCGGCGGCCAGCCCGAACGCCTCGATGGCGGGGATCGCCCGGCGCAACGTCCCGGAGCGGCGCAGCCCCCAGAGGGTGACGGCGCACGCGGCCAGCAGCGCACCGGAGAGGGCGACGGCGAAGGTCACCAGCGGGGCGCCGCCGAGCGCGGCCAGCGGGGTGAACGGCGAGCCGGTGTTGGCGAACGCGAGCCGCCCCCACGGGAAGCCGCCGAACGGGACGCGGTCGCGGGCCCATTCCTCGGCGACCCACAGACAGGCGGTCCACAGCGGCCAGGCCGGCAGCCGGGAGGCGGCGGCGAGCGCCCCGCCCAGCAGCGTCATGAACAGCGCCTCGGCGACGGACAGTCCGATCACCGCGTCCCAGCCGACGACGTGCAGCCACTTGAGCAGGATCACGAAGAAGGGCAGCCCGAAGGCGAAGCCGGTCCACGCGCCCTGCCGGACGGTCCGGCCGCGGGTGAGCAGCGAGAGCGCGGCGACGCCGAGGAGGGACAGCGGCCACAGGTCGTACGGCGGGAAGGCGAGCGCCAGCGCGGTGCCGGAGACGACGGCGAGGCCGGTACGCGGCGCCTCGCGGCGCACCGGCGCGGCGCACCGCCGGGCGCGGCCGGGGCGCGGCGCGGCGGTGTCATCCGTCCCGGTGGCCGGTCCTGTGGCGACGGGCGGCACCGGACCTTCGGGCGAGGTGCCGCTGACGGCCTCTGCTGTGGTGTCGGAACCCGTTGGCACGGTCGCGGCCTTCCTGCAGGTCGTGGGGTGGTGAGCTGACCGTACATCGGGTGGCCGCGGTCGCGGGTGCGGGTGCGGGTGCGGGTGGCCGAGGGGTCGGACCGAGGGTTCACACGGAAGAGGACGGGCCGCGGTGTGGTGCGGGATCGGGGCCCGGCGCCCTTCGGGCCGACCTGGGACCCGCTGGCTGCGGGTCGACCGAGAGCCGTTGTCTACTGAGCATCCGGGCCCCACCCGTTCGCACCTTCCCCCAGGCTCCCAAGGAGCAGGGAGGGACCCCCATCCGGCCGAAACTTTCCGTCACGCCGTGCCTCTGGTTCTGGACCTGGCTCCCAGTGGCGGAGTGCCGGTGTGGCGCACCGCCCCATGGCCCAGCTGCGTTCGACGACTGCGCGGAGGTCTCCCGATCGGACGTCCTGGTGGTGGACCCGGCCGAACCTACCGGCCGTCGACCGGCTGCTGTCAACAGGTGCTCCGCCTGCGTCGATTTCGCGTCGTCCCAGGTCAGCGGCGAGCCTTCGCAGGTGGGGCGAGTAGCTGCGGGCATGTCCCCCGGGGCACCTGCCCATGCGATGTCACTCGATCGGCCGCCGGTAGACGGTGCGTCCGCCGACGACGGTGCGCAGGCACACCGGGAGGTCGTTGCCGGGGGTGAGATCGGGCAGGCCGGGGGTGCCGGAGCGGGGGTCGGTGGACCAGCGTTCCACGCGCTCGTCGGGGGCCTGGACGATCAGGTCCCCGGTGCGCCAGACCGCGTAGTCGGCGGGGGCTCCGGGCACCAGGACGCCCGCGTCGTCGCGGCCGACGGCGCGCCAGCCGCCGCGGGTGTGAGCGGTGAAGGCGGCGCGGGCGGAGATGCCGTGGGCGGGGGTGCGGTGGAAGACGGCGGCACGCAGGGTGCCCCAGGGGTCGAGCGGCGTGACCGGGCTGTCGGAGCCGAGGGCGAGCGGGACGCCGGCCTTGAGCAGGGCGGCGTACGGGTTGAGAGTGCGGGCGCGGTCGGCGCCCAGGCGGGTGGCGTACATGCCGTCGGGCCCGCCCCAGGTCGCGTCGAAGGCGGGCTGGACGGAGGCCGTCAGGGCCAGGTCGGCGAAGCCGGCGACGGTCCGGTCGGTGAGCATTTCGGCGTGTTCGACGCGGTGCCGGGCGGCGCGGATCCGGTCGGGGCCGACGCGCTCGGCGGCGGCCCGTACGCCGTCGACGACGCTGGTCAGGGCGGCGTCGCCGATGGCGTGGAAACCGGCCTGGAGGCCGGCCTCGGTGCAGGCCGCGACATGGGCGGCGACGGCCGCGGCGTCGAGGTGCGCGACGCCGGTGTGGTCGGCGTCCGCGTACGGGGCGTGCAGGTGGGCGGTGTGCGAGCCGAGCGACCCGTCGACGAAGAGATCACCGGCCGCGCCGAGCGCACCGAGCGCACGGATCCGCTCCGCGTCCTTTGCGGATGCGATCGTTTCGGCCCAGTAGCCGACGACCCGCGGGCCGTCGCCTTCGGCGGCCAGGGCGAGCAGCCCGGTGAAGTCGTCCTCGCCGGAGATCTCCGGGCCCGCGCACTCGTGGATGCTGCCGATGCCGAGGGAGACGGCGCGGGCGAGGGCGGCGGCCTGGGCCTCGGTCCGCTGGGCGGGGGTGATCGTGGCGTGCGCGGCCCGCCGTACGGCGTGGTGGGCATCGCCGGTCAGTGGCGCGCCGGAGCGGAATCCGGGCAGTTCACGCACGCCGGGGACGAGGTCCAGCAGGGCCGTGGTGACGACCGCGGAGTGCACGTCGACGCGGGTGAGGTAGAGCGGGCGGCCGCCGGTGGCCTCGTCGAGTTCCGCACGGGACGGCGGGCGCCCCTCGGGCCAGGCGCCGACGTCCCAGCCGTGTCCGAGGAGGATCCGGTCCGCCGGGCGGGCGGCGGCGTAGGCGCGGATCCGGGTCAGCGCGTCGGACAGCGCGGCGGCACCGGCCAGGTCGAGGCCGGTGAGCGCGAGGCCGCTTGCGGTGGTGTGCACATGTGCGTCCGTGAACGCTGGGGTGACCAGCGCGCCGTCCAGGTGGACGACCTCGTCGACCCCGTCGGCGAACGAGTCGGCGGCGCCTTCCTCGCCGACCCACGCGATGCTGTCGCCCTCCACGACCATCGCGGTGGCGAAGGGGTCGGCGGGGCTGTGCACCTCACCGCCCCGCAGCAGGACGGTGCGGGGCCGGGCAGGGCGGGAGGAACCCTGGCGGACCGGGCGGGAGGGGGCCTGCCGACCTGCGTGGGAGGTGCCCTGCGGGGCCGGTTCGGGGATGCGCTCGCTCATACCGGACAGTTTGGCCCCTGCGCGCGGGCGGGCCGCGCGCGGGGTCGGACGCCCGGTCAGATACGCGGCGGCCGGGCCTCGTACGGCGTCGAGAGGACGACCGTGGTGCGGGTGGAGACCCCGGCCAGGCTGCGGATGCGGGTGAGCAGGTGCTCCAGCTCCAACGGTGTGGCGACCCGGACCTTGAGGATGTAGTTCTCGTCGCCGGCGACGCTGTGGCATGCCTCCAGCTCGGGGACCTCGGCGAGCCGCTCGGCGATGTCGTCCGGCGCGCTGGGGTCGAAGGGTTTGACCGAGATGAAGGCCGTGAGCGGCAGCCCGACGGCTTCGGGGTCCACGATCGCGGCGTAACCCCGTATGACACCGCGCTGCTCAAGGCGGCGCACCCGCTGGTGCACCGCCGAGGTGGACAGGCCGGTGGCCTTGCCCAGGTCGGTGTAGCTCATCCGCCCGTCCTTGACGAGCAGGTCCACGATTTGCCGGTCCAACTCCTCCACCCGTTCAACCTACTGTGCTCGGGCGCGGATGCGCAGCGCACGCCGGAGCGTGGCCCCCGTGCGCCGCACAGTGTGATGAATGCCACACACGTGAACCGGTGTCCGTCGGGGCGCCGCGATTATGCGCCGGGCATGAAGGGAAATGCTGGTGGTGGCCGGGACCGCCGGTCACAGGAATGCGGCGGTCCGGATGGGGCCCACCCGAGGGGGATGGACATCATGCGACGCCCTAAGCAGGAATCCGCTGCGGCGAACGTCGGCGCCCAGGAGGGCGACAGTCCCGGTTTCACCGGCGACGACGGCGCCGACGAGCCTTTCGAGACCTTGGACATCTACCGTGTGACCTGCCCGGACTGCGGGCAGCCGATCGCCTTGCTGGCGGACGAGGACGCGCTTCCGGAGCATGCGCTGTGCCCCTCCCCGTGGAACCCGTTCGGACTGACGGTGTGTCAGGGATCGGGCCGCCCGGTGGCCGACGCCCCGTCGACCGATGACACGTTGGACACCCAGGAGCAGGACGCGGCGATGCTGCTGACGCTCCCGGAGAGCCTGGACTGGCGCCGTCAGCCCTTCTCGCACATCGGCGGACCGGGCTCGCGGCCGGTCCGGGTGCCCCGGATGCGTCGCGGGGCCTGAGCGCCCGGCCCCACAGGAGCGAGGGTGACCGCACCACCTCTGCACTGCCCGCGCTGCGGCCGCGCCGCGGAGGGCTTTGACGGCTGCCGGGTCTGTGCGGGCGAGGGCATCGGCGTCAACACGCCACCACCGCTCGCGGATCTCGCGGGGCTGGATCTCGCGTCGTACCCCGGCGGACCATGGGGCTGGCCGAAGGCCCTGCCGACGCCCGGTCCGCCGGTCTCCCTCGGCGAGGGGAACACTCCCGGCATCCGGCTGCGCATCGAGCCGGACGGCCCTCAGGAGGGGTCCGCTCCCGGCGAGTTGTGGGTGAAGTACGAGGGCGGGAATCCGACCGGATCGCACAAGGACCGGGCGATGGCCGTCGGTCTCGCCGCCGCGGTGGCGGCCGGTGCGGACACGGTGGTCGCGGCGTCCTCGGGGAACGCGGGCGCGGCGGCTGCGGCATATGCGGCGCGGGCCGGGCTGCGGTGTGTGGTGTTCACCAACGAGAGGGTCCCGGCGGGGCTGCGGGCGCAGATCGATGCCCTGGGGGCCGAGCGGGTGGTGCACCGGGGCACCGTGGCCGAGCGCAACGCGGCGATGGCACAGGCCGTCGAGAAGCAGGGCTGGTACCCGCTGACCAGCTTCTCCTGGCCGTCGCCCGGCGGGAACCCGTACGCCAACGAGGGCTACAAATCGGTCGCCTACGAACTGGCGCGGGACTTCGCGGAGCGGCGGATCGACACGGTCGTGGTGCCCACCAGCCGGGCGGACCTGCTGGCCGGAGTCGGCCGTGGATTCCGGGAGTTGGCGGCCGCGGGGCTGCTGCCGGAGGTGCCTCGGCTGGTGGCCGCGGAACCGGCGGCGTCGGCGCCGTTCACCGCCGCGCTGCGCTGTGCGGACCGGGCGGATCAGGAGCGTAGGCGGGTGGCGTCCCGCCCCACGGTGGCGTTCTCACTGGGCGAGGAGCGGCCCTGCTGGCAGGGGCTGGATGCCCTGTGGCGCAGCGGGGGCACGGCGGTCGCGGTGACGGACGAGGTGATCACGGCGGAGCACCGGCGGTTGGCGGCGGAGGGCCTGCTGATGGAATCGTCGTCCGCGGTCGGGGTGGCGGTGGCGCGTGAGCTGGTGACGGCGCCGGGCGCGCTGGTGGTCGCCATCGGGACGGCGACCGGGCTCAAGGCGCCGGGCGGCTGAGGGGGACGACAGGGACGGACGTGGACGGCAGGGGGAGATCCCGGACAGCGGGCGTGTGGAACGACGGGCCGGACGGCGACGGCTGTGCGCGCCGCCGCCGTCCGGCCCGCCCGGTCAGCGCGACTCGGGTCCCGCCAGATGCCGTGCGATGACGACCCGCTGGATCTGGTTGGTGCCCTCGACGATCTGCAGGACCTTGGCCTCGCGCATATAGCGCTCGGCCGGGAAGTCCTGGGTGTAGCCGTAACCGCCGAGGAGCTGGACGGCGTCCGTGGTGACCCGCATCGCGGCGTCCGTGCAGAAGAGCTTGGCCATCGCCGCTTCCTTGGTGAACGGCCGGCCGGCGTCGCGCAGCCGGGCGGCGCTGAGGTAGAGCGCGCGGCCGGCCTCCACCTGGGTGGCCATATCGGCCAGCATGAAGCGCAGGCCCTGGAAGTCGGCGATCGGGCGGCCGAATTGACGGCGTTGGGTGGTGTACGAGAGTGCCTCGTCCAGTGCCGCCTGGGCGACACCGATGGCGCAGGCGGCGATGCCGAGGCGGCCGGAGTCCAGGGCGTCGAGGGCGATCGCGAAGCCCTGGCCCTCGTCGCCGAGGCGGCGGGAGTCGGGGACGCGGACATCGTCGAAGTGCAGCTGGGCCGTCGGGGAGCCCTTCATGCCCATCTTGCGCTCGGGCTGTGCGGCGCTCAGGCCCTCGATGTCGCCGGGGACGAGGAAGGCGGTGATGCCGCGGGGGCCGGCGCCGCCGGTGCGTGCCAGGACGGTGTAGAAGTCGGCCACCCCGCCGTGGGTGGTCCACGCCTTGGTGCCATTGATCGTCCAGATTCCCCCACTCTCGGCTCTGCTCGAACGGGAGGTGCCCCCCTCCTCCCGGGTGGCGCGGGTGGTGAGGGCGGCCGCGTCGGAGCCCGAGGAGGGCTCGGAGAGGCAGTACGCGCCGAGGAGCCCGCCGCCGAGCATGGCCGGCAGATGTTCGGCGCGCTGTTCCTTGGTGCCGTATCCGGCGAGTGCGTGACAGGCGAGGGTGTGCACGCTGACACCGAGGCCGATGGTGAGCCGGGCGGCCGCGAGCTCTTCCAGGACCTGGAGGTAGACCTCGTAGGGCTGGTCTCCGCCGCCGAATTCGTCGGAGTACGGAAGGGAGAGCAGCCCGGATTCCGAGAGCAGGGTGAAGGTCTCGCGCGGGAAGCGGCCGGCGGCCTCTTCCTCGGCGGCGGTGGGCTTGATCTCCCGCTCGACCAGCTCGCGTACGAGCGTCATGAGGTCGCGGGCTTCCTCGGTGGGCAAGCTGCGTTCCACCGGCCGGGGGCCGTACTCGGTCATGGCGGCGCTCTCCTCCCTGTCGGGCGCTGCGGCGACGCCGTGCGGGGTGAGGCGGCGGCGCCGGTTTCCGTAAGTGCCAGGCCCATGATCGCCGTCCGGGTCTCGGACAGGGCATGACCTGCGGCTGTGGCGCTAGGAGTATGCCCGATCGGAGGCTCCGCGTCACGGGTCGATCATGACTGGTTCCGGACCTCGCCCCGGACGCGTCGGCGCACTCTGGGCAAAGGCCACCCGGCGGCCGACTCTGTTCGCCGGCCCCTCCCCCACCGTTCACAGGATTGGTCCGAACCATTGACCTCAGTGGTCTAGTCCTTCTACCTTCCCCCTCAACGTTCAACGCGTTCATGCCAATTCGGACGCGGATCAGGTCAGGCACCACCCTCGCCCCCTCCGAGGAGACGACATGCTCAGACCGCACCGGAAGCGCTCACCGCGCAGACTGATCGCCGCCGCCACCGCGCTGTGTACGGCGGCGCTGGCCGGCACCCTGCTCGCCCGGTCGGCCACCGCCAACCCGGCCGACGCCCCGGACGCGAACCGCCCGGCCACGGTCGCCAAGACCGCCGCCGCGGGCGACAAGGTCGTCGGATACTTCACCAACTGGGGTGTCTACGACCGGAATTACCACGTCAAGAACATCGAGACGTCCGGGTCGGCGGACAAGCTCACCCACATCAACTACGCCTTCGGCAACGTCCAGGGCGGCAAGTGCACCATCGGCGACTCCTACGCCGACTACGACAAGGCGTACACCGCGGACCAGAGCGTCGACGGCAAGGCGGACGGCTGGGAGGGCGGCGCGCTGCGCGGCAACTTCAACCAGTTGCGCAAGCTCAAGAAGCTGCACCCCGACCTCAAGGTGATCTGGTCGTTCGGCGGCTGGACCTGGTCGGGCGGCTTCACCGAGGCCGCCAAGAACCCGGACGCGTTCGCGCGGTCCTGTCTCGACCTGGTCGAGGACAAGCGCTGGGCGGATGTCTTCGACGGGATCGACATCGACTGGGAGTACCCCAACGCCTGTGGTCTGACCTGTGACACCAGCGGCCGGGAGGCGTTCACCGGGCTCATGAAGGCACTCCGGTCGAAGTTCGGGCAGGACAACCTGGTGACCGCGGCGATCACCGCGGACGCCTCGGAGGGCGGCAAGATCGACGCCACCGACTACGCGGGCGCGGCCCAGTACGTCGACTGGTACAACCCGATGACGTACGACTACTTCGGCGCGTGGGACGCCAAGGGACCGACGGCCCCGCACTCCCCGCTCACGTCGTACGACGGCATTCCCAAGGCCGGGTTCAACACCACCGACACCACCAAGAAGCTCAAGGACCTCGGGATCCCGGCCGACAAGCTGCTGTTGGGCATCGGTTTCTACGGCCGCGGCTGGGCCGGCGTCACCCAGGACGCGCCGGGTGGTACGGCGACGGGCGCGGCCCAGGGCAAGTACGAGGCGGGCATCGACGACTACAAGGTGCTCAAGGAGCGCTGCCCCGCCACCGGCAAGGTGGGCGGCACCGCCTACGCCAAGTGCGGTGACCAGTGGTGGAGTTATGACACACCGGAGACCATCGGCGCGAAGATGGCCTTCAAGGACGCGCAGGGCATGGGCGGCACGTTCTTCTGGGAGCTGAGCGGTGACACCACGGACGGCGAACTGATCGAGTCGATCACGTAGGGGCCGAGCGGGCCCCGGTGTACGGGTGTGGTGAGGGCGGGAGGCTCGGCGGCCTCCCGCCCTCGCGCCGTTCCGGCCATGCCTGATGGCCCCTCAGCCGGTGCGCCGGGACGGTGCCGGGCAGGTCGGCTCGTACTCCTCGATCAGCCGGAGGGTGTCGCCCAGGCCGCGTACCAGGAGCGCGATGACCGTCTCGCGCGGGACTTCCTGCTCCGCGATCCAGTCGAGGGTGATGCCCTCGACACTGGAGAGCCAGCCGGTCAGGGCGGTGCGAGCCAGTGCCGGAATGTCCTGCCGGCCCCAGGCGCCGAGGGCGATGGTGCCCAGCAGCCGGGCGCGGACGGCGTCCCGGATCGCCAGTACCTCGGCGTCGAAGCCGACACCGCCGGTCACGATGGCGCGGTAGGCGGCCTGGTTGTGCTGGGCGTAGCGGAGATAACCGTCGACGGTGTGCCGGACGCGTTCGACGGGCGGGAGATCGTGGGTGGCGGCGGCGCGCTCGACGAGCTCGGCGACCGCGTCGTCGATGATGGCGAGGTAATAGCCGCGCTTGTTCGTGAAGTAGTAGTAGATCAAGCCCTTGGCGACTCCGGCATGGCGGGCGATGTCATCCATGGACAGTGCGTCGTAGGAGGTGTCGGCGAACAACTTCCGCCCGGTGGCTATCAGTTCGGCACGACGCGCCTGGGACCGCTCGGTGGCGCGGGCGCCCTGCGGAGTTCTCCGCGCACGCTGTTGACTATTATTCAAATTCGGCCCTAGTCTCCAACAACTGTCAGGTTTTCGCAGTATGACAGGCCGTCATGACCTGCGGGCAGGCTCCGCAGGGGCTCGATGAAGCACTTCCCTCGCGCACTCGACCGCTGCCCCGGGGAGGACGCAGTGAGCACAACGACCCGAATCTCCGACACACCGCCCGAGGGGCGGACCTCCTGGAAGAAGGCCGGCGCCGTCGCCGTGCCCGCCGTGCTCGCCGTGGGGGTGCTGGCGACCGTGATGGCCCAGGGCGCACTGGCCGCGTCCTTCGCGGTATCGGGCACCAACTTCCAGGTTTCCTCAGGAAAGCTGACCAGTAAGGGCCTCGCCTCGTACGTCCACACCGACCGGGACACCGACGGGCGCGGCCACCCCGTCGCGCTGCTCGGCATCGGCCGGGCCTCGCTCGCCGACATCTGCCAGGCGGCCCAGGTGAAGACGCCGGTGGGCACGGTCGTGTTCAAACTGACCGCGGGCGGCAAGGCCGGGCCGGTGACCGCCGACAGCCTGGTCATCGACGGTGAGGACCTGGTGGGCGACGCCCGCTTCGGCACCGCCCAGATCGGGCGCGACGCCGCCACGCTCGACGCCGTACCGGGGATTCACGGCCCGAAGGGGAAGTTCGGCCTGCAGGCCGGCAAGATCGAGGTAGCCGGGGTCAAGTCGCATGCCTGGTCGGCCACCGGCGGCAACTTCCGCCTCAAGGGGCTGCGGGTGAGCGTGAGCCTGGACGGCACGAAGTGTTTCTGAGCGCGCGCCGGGCACGCTGGACCGCCCGGCTCGACCGGACGCTGCCGTGGCCGGGGCGACGGGCGGCGCTGCGGCGCTGGCGGCGCACCCGCCCCTTCTGGGCCGGGCTGCTGCTCCTGCTCGGCGGCGCCGAACTGCTCCTCGTCCCGCTGTCGCCGCTGACCGTGCTGGTCAGCCTGGGGATCGGCGGGCTGGCCGCCCTGGGCATCGGCCTGGCGCTGATGGTGGCGGGGCTGTTCCTGTGGTACGCGCCGGCGGCACACCACTATGTGAGCGTCAACGCGCTGATCCTGTCGGTGCTCTCCTTCGCCGCGACGAACCTCGGCGGGTTCCTGGTGGGCATGGGGCTGGGGATCGCGGGCAGTGCGATGGGGTTCGGGTGGACGGCGCCGGAACGGGATTCCGGCGGGGCCCCGCCCTCCGCGGGAGCGGCACCGGCCCGCACCGCCACCCGCGGCAAGGCGCTCGCCGTCGGCCTGCCGATCGTGCTGCTGACGGCCGTCGGGGGTCCGGCCCAGACGGCCGACGCGGCCTCCGTCCCGGCGCCGTCCCGTCCGCCGACGGTGACCACGACCCTGTTCGCGCCGAAGGGCTTCACCCTCGCGGGGGTCGGCGAGCTACCCACCGCCGACGGGCCGGTCAAGGTCATGGTGCTGAAGATGAGGGCCGCATCGCTCACCGACTACCGTCTCACCACCCGCGACGGCGGCCCCGAACTCCGCCTGAACGCCGACTCGTTGGACCTCAGCGGTGAGGTGACCCTCTACCTCACCAAGTTCAGCGGCTGCCTGGAGGGGGTGGTCTGCCTCACCTTCACCCCCGACACGCTGCCGGTGCCGCCGGTCGTCCCACCGTTCGTCTTCATGACGGATGTGGCCGCCGAGCAGGCGCTGGTCACCTCGGACCTGATCACCGCGGACGGGCTGCGGCTGCGGGCGGGCAGCGGGTGAGCAGCCGTTTCCGACGCCGCTCCGAGGCGGGGTTTACGGCCGCGTCCCGTACGAGCACCATCGGGCGTACGGACGGGGGCAGCAGCCGCATCGGAAAGGTGACACGTGCGCAACCCTTGGCTGGCGATGGAGCCGGGCGCCGACCCGGTCGAACGCACCCGCACCGTACGCCGTGCCCACGAGGCGTTTCTGGCCGGCGGGACGGTGGCACCGCCGGTCCGCCAGGTGGTCGCCGCGTCCTGGCGCCGCTCGGCCGAGGCACGGGCCGCGACCGACGGCGCCGCCCCCGTCGAGCTGGACGACGCCGCGCTCCGCGACCACCGGGACGGGCATCCGCTCGCCCGCGCGATGCCCGTCTTCCGTGAGCTGCTCGGCAGCATCGCGCAGGACGGGGCGCATCTGATGGCCGTCTGCGATGCGCAGGGGCGCCTGCTGTGGGTCGAGGGGCACACCGGGGTACGGCGCAGCGCGGAGCGGATGAACTTCGTCGTCGGAGCGCGCTGGGACGAGCGGCACGCCGGCACCAACGCGCCGGGCACCGCGCTGGCCGCCGACCACGCCGTGCAGATCTTCACTGCGGAGCACTACAACCGGCGGGTGCAGCGCTGGACGTGTGCCGCGGCACCGCTGCACGATCTACGGACCGGGCGGCTGCTGGGAGCGGTGGACATCACCGGCGGCGACCATCTGGCGAGCCCGCACAGCCTGGCCCTGGTACAGGCCACCGCCCGCGCGGCAGAGGCCCATCTCGCCACGTATACAGGGGAGTTAGGGGTCTTCCTCACCGCTCTGGGCCGGGATGAGGCGCTGCTGACCGTGGACGGTAAGCGCCTGCGCCTCGGCCGCCGGCACAGCGAGATCATGGTGCTGCTGGCCCAGCGTCCCGAAGGGCTGACGGGAGATCAGTTGTCCTTGCTGCTCTACGGCGAGCGCGACATCCGCCCGGTGACGCTGCGTGCCGAGGTGTCCCGCCTCCGGAAGGCCGTCGGTCCGCTGCTCCACGCCCGCCCGTACCGCCTCGCCCGGCCGGTGGAAACCGATCTCGCCGTGGTCGAGGAGGAGTTGGCCGCAGGCCGGCTGACCGCCGCGCTGGAGACCTATCGCGGTCCGCTGCTGCCGGTGTCCGAGGCACCGGGCGTACGGCGGCTGCGCTGCGCGCTTGAGGACCGGATGCGGCGCGCGCTGCTCGGTGCCCGGAACCCCGACCAACTGCGCCAGTGGACACAAACCCCCTGGGGCGAGGGCGACCTGGAGATCTGGGAGGCCCTGGTGGACGCCCTGCCGGAACACTCACCGGCGCGCGCCGCCCCCGGCGCCACGGCCGACCGTCTGCGCGCCGCGTACGGACTGGCCCACGGGCCTCCGGGCACCTGCTGACCCGATCCGACGGCGCCCGGCCGAGGCGCAACGTTCCCGCAACCTCCGGCTCCCTACCCTCCGGGCAACGCCCGCCGCCCGGGAGCGGCGGGCACCGCGCCGACAGTGATTGGGAGACCGCCCCATGCCCCGTTACGCCAACCCGGGTTCCGCCGATGCCGTCATGAACTACCGGCCCCGGTACGACCACTGGATCGGCGGCGCCTACGTACCACCCGCCGGCGGCCAGTACTTCGAGAACCCCACCCCGGTCAACGGACAGACCTTCACCGAGATCGCGCGCGGCACGGCCGAGGACGTGGAGCGCGCGCTGGACGCGGCGCATGCCGCGGCGCCCGCCTGGGGCCGTACCGCGCCGGCCGAGCGCGCCCGGATCCTGAACCGGATCGCCGACCGGATGGAGCAGAACCTGGAGGCGCTGGCGGTCGCCGAGAGCTGGGAGAACGGCAAGCCCATCCGTGAGGCGCTGGCCGCCGACATCCCGCTCGCCATCGATCACTTCCGCTACTTCGCGGGCGCCATCCGGGCCCAGGAAGGCACCCTCTCCGACCTCGACAACGACACCGTCGCCTACCACTTCCACGAACCGCTCGGCGTGGTCGCCCAGATCATCCCCTGGAACTTCCCGCTGGTGATGGCGGCCTGGAAGCTGGCCCCGGCGTTGGCGGCAGGCAACACCGCCGTCCTCAAGCCGGCCGAGCAGACGCCCGCCTCGGTCCACTACTGGATGAGCCTGGTCGCCGATCTGCTGCCGCCGGGCGTGGTCAACATCGTCAACGGGTTCGGGGTGGAGGCCGGCAAGCCCCTGGCGGCCAGCCCGCGCGTCGCGAAGGTCTCCTTCACCGGCGAGACCACGACCGGGCGTCTGATCATGCAGTACGCCTCGGAGAACCTGAAGCCGGTCACCCTCGAACTGGGCGGCAAGAGCCCCAACCTCTTCTTCGACGATGTCTCGTCCGCCGACGACGACTTCTACGACAAGGCCGTCGAAGGCTTCACCCTCTTCGCGCTCAACCAGGGCGAGGTGTGCACCTGCCCGTCCCGCGCGCTCATCCAACGCGGCCACTACCGCGACTTCCTGGCGGCCGGGGTGGCGCGTACGGAGAAGATCGTGCAGGGCCACCCGCTGGACACCGACACGATGATCGGCGCCCAGGCGTCCAACGACCAGCTGGAGAAGATCCTCTCCTACCTGGACATCGGCCAGAAGGAAGGCGCCCGCGTCCTCACCGGCGGCAAGCGCGCCGAACTCGGCGGCGAGTTGGCGGGCGGCTACTACGTCCAGCCGACGGTTTTCGAGGGCAGCAACGACATGCGCGTCTTCCAGGAGGAAATCTTCGGCCCCGTCGTCGCCGTCACCCCCTTCACCGACTTCGACGACGCCATCACCCTCGCCAACGACACGCTGTACGGTCTGGGCGCGGGCGTATGGACGCGGGACGGCACCACCGCCTACCGCGCGGGCCGCGCCATCCAGGCAGGGCGGGTCTGGACGAACTGCTACCACGCCTACCCGGCGCACGCGGCCTTCGGCGGCTACAAACAATCCGGCATCGGCCGCGAGACGCACAAGATGATGCTGGACCACTACCAGCAGACGAAGAACCTGCTGGTCAGCTACTCCCCCAAGAAGCTCGGCTTCTTCTAGACGCACGAAAAAGGCGCCTGAACCGGGCTTTTACCCGTCAGGCGCCTTCCGCTCAGCCCTCACAGCAGGGCCCGGTTCATGTCGTACCTCCCAGTCTTTCCCACGGCTGTCCCGATCCTGACCAGCGCTTCCGGACCAGTCACGGGCCAGGGCCCGACTCACCCCGCAGGCGCCGCGATCGTCGACCTGGTCACGTGCCCGCATGGCGGCTCCGGACCGGGCTCATGGCAATCTGTGGTGCCGGCGGTAAACCGGTACCCGCGTTCGCGCATCTGCTCCCTGGAGGAATTCGGGGCACGGCCCCTCAGGGAAGGAACATCGTTGGTGAAACTGGTCGATCGCGTCGATCAGCTCGCTGAGCTGGAAGACCTGGCACGCTGCGCGCGGGAGGGAGCGAGCGGCGTCGTTCTCATCGGGGGTTCACCCGGTCTGGGAAAGACGGCTCTGCTCGACACGTGGACCACGCGGGAACGTTTCCGTGGTACGCGGGTCCTGACGGCACGCTGCTCCGTCGCGGAACGGGAACTGCCCTTCGGCGCGGTGCGTCAGCTCTTCGAGGGCACGCCGGGAGCCGCGCACATCCCCGCGCCCGGGGCCGCCCCGGCGCCGCCCGCGCTGTTCGAGGTCTTCGACGCCCTGTACCGGACGATCCGGGCGCTGTGCGCGGAGCATGCGGTGCTGATCGCCGTGGACGACCTCGAACTCTGCGACCGGCAGTCCCTCCAGTGGTTGGGCTATCTCACGCGGCGGCTGGGCCGCATACGTGCCCTGCTCGCGGCCACCGCCACCTGCACCGCGGACACGGCGGCCACGCCCGCCCCCGGCCACCGGTTCGTCCCGGAGCTGCTGGACCATCCCCGGTGCCGTCACGTGGAGCTGCCCGCCCTGACGACACGCGGCGTCGAGTGGCTGCTCCGGCAGGGCCTCGGGCCACCCCTCGGAGACGACGGCCTCCCCGACGCCTGCTGGGCCGCGACCGGCGGCAATCCATGGCTGGTGCATGAGCTGCTGAGTACGCTGCGCAGCCGGCGGACCGGCGTCGGCGGCCGCTTGCCGGAGGACCTGGACGGGCTGGTACGGCAGTTACGGGTGCGGATGACACACGCCCGGATCCACCGGGAGCCGACGGAGGCCACGGCGCTCGCCCGGGTGGCGGCCGTCCTCGGGGACGGCGCCGACCCGCACCTCGTCGCCGCCGTGTCCGGGCTCGACGAGCGGGCCGCGACCGCAGCGGTCCAGGACCTGGAGCGCATCGGTGTGCTGCGGTCCGGCTCACCCGGCATCGCCTTCACCGACGCGGCCTTACGGGCAGCGCTGGAGAGCGAGGTCGCCACGGCCGAACGGTCCGCGCTGCGGGTCCGCGCCGCCCGGCTGAGCCATGACGCCGGGGCAGGCAACGAACAGGTGGCCGGGCATCTGCTGCACGCCGCGGGGCAGCTGGCCGAGCCGTGGGTGGTCCCCGCCCTGCGTGCCGCCGCGGGTGACGCGCTCCGCCGCCGCGCTCCGGAGGACGCCACCGTCTATCTGCGCCACGCGCTGCGTCAGCCGGTGTCCGGGACGGAGCGCGAGCATCTGCTCACCGAACTCGGTCGCGTACTGCTCTACCGGGACCCGGCTGTCGCCTGCCGGTATCTCAGCGAGGCCATGACCACCATTGAGGACCCGGGCCGGCGGAGCCGGGCGGCCGCTCTTCTGTCCACCGCTCATCTGCTGCGCGGACGGCCGGACACGGCCGTCGACGTCCTCACCGACGGATTCGACGCCGCGACGCCCGCATGGCAGGAGCTCGCGGTACGGCTGCGGGTCCAGTGCATGCTGGCCAGGGTGACCGGAGTACCGCACCGGGCGCCGGCCACGGTGGTCTCCACGGCGGACACCCTCACCGGCGAGACCGCCGCAGGGCGTACGGCGAGCGACGGGGCATGGCGGCTGGGTATCCAGGCTCTGGACGCCATGCTGACCGGGTGCTCGGCCACACGTACCCGGGCGCTGGCCACCGAAGCGTTCCGGTCCGGGCTCGTGGCCCGCGAGGGCTGTTCGGAACTGGCCTTCTTCGTGGCTCTGAGCCTGGTGTGCACCGACGATCTGACCGACGCGGTACGGGCTTTCAGCGAGATCGGGGCCGGTGCGGAGCGGGCCGGCGCACGCATCCTGCTGGCACTGGCCGCACTCGGCCGTTCCATGGTGCACCAGCGCCGGGGCGATATCCGGGAGGCCCTGGCGACGGGGGCCACGGCCGTGGACGAGTTCTTCGAACTGCCGCCCAATTGCTTCCGTGGCGGTGCGGCCGCCCACCTGATCACGGTGCTGCTGGACGACGGCCGGCTCGACGAGGCGGGCGCTCTCGCTCGCCGGACGACCGGGTACGGCGACGACGGCGACGTGGACGGCTGGGAGCGCGCCGTGGTCAGCCTGGCCGTCGGTCGGCTGCGGGCGGCGTCCGGGGACATCCAGGGATCGCTCGCTCAAGTGCTGGACTGCGGACGCCGGCTGGACCGGCACGGGCTGTCGAACCCGGCGCTGCTGACGTGGCGGTCCGACGCGGCGGTTCTGCACGCCACGCTGGGCGAGCGGGAGCGGGCCCGCCACCTGGCCGGCGAGGAGCTTCGGCTCGCCGAGCGCTGGGGGACCCCGCGGGTGGCCGGACGGGCGCTGTGGGCGCTGGGCGTCGCGACCGGTGGCGAGGAGGGCCGGCGCATGCTGGCGACCGCGGTGACACGCCAGGAGGAAGCGGGCGCCCGGCTCGAACTGATCCGGACGCTGATCGACTACGGAGTGGCCGAGTCGGCCACCGGTGACCTCCGCCAGGGAAGGGCACACCTGCGCCGCGCGGTGGATCTGGCGCACCGGTGCGGGGCGGCCAGGCTGGTCGAGCGGGCGTCCGCCGAGCTGGCCAAGACCGGGGCGCGGCCGCGCAGTTCGGGAGGCGACCGCTGGTCCTCTCTCACGCCCGGCGAGCTGCGGGTGGCCCGCCTGGCCGCCTCCGGCGCCCGCAACCGGGAGATCGCGGCGCGGCTGCACGTCACCGTGCGCGCCGTGGAGCGCCATCTGACCAGCGCGTACCGCAAGCTCGGCGTCGCCGGGCGGACGGAGCTCGGAGAGCTCTTCAGCCGCGGGTGACCGGCGGCTGTCACCGGACCGTGTCGAACGAGCCATGGCGCCCCCTGTGGGCGCCATGGCTCGTTTTCGCCTTTCCGAATTTCACCGACAGAACGTGATACCCGGTCACGGGCGGCGTCGCGATGCCGCTTTTCCCGGCGGCTGTGACGGCGGTCTCCGCGGCGGACTCCGCAGGTCCCGGCGGGTCTTTGTTCGGTACACCGAACCGAATGAAGTCGGGTACCACACAGTTTCTTTCGAGATTTGTCCATGGGCTCGCCTGTGTGATTCCGTCTCTCTCGTGGCGCACCGCCCCGGTCTGCGGTGTCGCCGTAATAGGGGAAGCGGCCGGAAGCCGCTGACTCCCGACCTGGCCCTGGTCTTTTCCCTGATCCATTCAGCCGCCCCACCCTCCGGAGGACGACCATGAGCTCGGCATCGCCGATTCCGCTGACGGCATATCAGCGGGACATCTGGACGGCGAGTTCTCAGGTGCCGGATCTGCCCCGCTTCAATATCGGCGGGGCCCTGCGGCTTTCCGGTAAGGTTGACTTCGGTGTCCTGAAAGAATGTTGTCGGCGAGCCATGCGGAAGAACGATGCCTTTCATCTGCGTTTCGCGGAACGGGGCGGAATTCCCGTGCAATGGACCGACATCGACATCCCCGAGATCGAGGTCGTCGATGTGTCCGGGGAAGCGGATCCGCGGGCCGCGTGCCTGGCCTGGATGGAGCGCTCGAACCGCCGCCCCCTCGCCCTCGACGGCGGCCGACTGTTCGACTTGGCGCTACTCCGCGAGAGCGAGTCCGTCGGATACCTCTACGTGACGGCGCACCACATCATCACCGACGGCTGGGGCATGGACCAGTTTTCGCAGCAGGTCCTCTCGGACTACGCACACGTCATGCGGACGGGCATCCCCCTGGAGAGCACACCGCCCTCCTTCCTCGCCTCAGCAGAGAAGGAAGCCCGCTACCGCGGATCGTCCCCGTGGCAGCGCGACCGCGACTTCCACCGGGAGACCTTCGCGGACCTCTCTCCTCCGCTCTTTTCGGCCAGGGCAACCGGCGGCGCCCCGGACGGCACCCGGCGCAGCGCCCGCCACAGCTTCCTGCTCGACCGGAAGCTCATCGACCGGATCCGCGAACGGGAGAGCTCCGTCTTCGCATTCCTCACCGCCGCGTTCGCGACCTACCTCTCCCGGGTGCACCGCTGCGAAGAGGTCGTGCTCGGCGTCCCGTTCCTCAACCGCCACGGAAGGGCCGAGCGTCGGACTGTCGGGCAGTTCGTCAACATGCTGCCGCTCCGCGTTGCCGCCCAGGGCGAGCGGTCGATGCAGGACATCGCCACGCAGATCATGGCATCGACGTTCGCCACGAAGCGCCACGAGCGGCTGGCCCTCGGCGACCTGCTCCGCACCCTGCCCTCGCGCGGCACCGGGCCCCGCCGTCTGTACGACGTGACCGTCTCGTATCTGCGGTTGCCCAAGCCCGAGAACATCCCAGGGCTTTCGGTGGAGAAGGTCGCGCTGGCGCACGGCCACGACCAGGACGCGCTGACCGTCTACATCCGGGAGTACGACGACATCGGCGACGTCCGCGTCGACCTCGACTACGCGCTCGACGTCTTCGACGAGGACTTCCCGGTCGAGGCGGCGGCCCGGCACATCGAAACGCTGCTGAAACAGGCGGTGGACCGGGCCGAGGAGCCGGTGGCGAACCTGCCGATGCTCGCCCCCGAGGAGCACGAGGACCTCGTCCGGACGCGGAACGCGACCGACGCCCCGTACCCGGGCGACACGACGCTGCACGGCCTCTTCGAGGAGCAGGCCGCCCGCACACCCGACCGGAACGCCATCGCCGCGGGCGCGACCCACCCGGCGCTGACCTACGCCGAACTCGACGCCCGCGCCAACCAGGTCGCCCGAGGGCTGCGCGCCGAAGGGGTGCGGCCCGACGACCGGGTGGCCGTGCTGCTGGAGCGCGGCCCCGAGCTGCTGGTAGCGCTGCTCGGCGTGCTCAAGGCGGGCGGCGCGTACGTGCCCGTCGACCCGGCCTACCCCGCGGACCGCATCCGCTTGCTGCTGGACGACTGCGGCGCCAAGGTCGTCCTGACCGCCGGCCGGGACGGCCGCGGCGAAGGCGGTCCGGCGCTCCAGCCCCGGGCCCCGGGGGTCCGCGTGCTCCCCCTGGACGCACTCCGGCAGGGTTCGGGCGCCCCGCTCGAAGAGGCCGCGGGACCGCACCACCTCGCCTATGTCATCTACACCTCGGGCTCTACCGGAAAGCCCAAGGGCGTGATGGTCGAGCACCACTCGGTGGTCAACCGCCTGGCCTGGATGCAAAAGCGCTATCCCGTCGGCGACGCCGACGTGCTGCTGCAGAAGACGCCCAGCTCGTTCGACGTCTCCGTATGGGAGCTGTTCTGGTGGGCCGTCGAGGGAGCCCGCGTGGCGCTGCTTGAGGCGGGCGGCGAGAGGGAGCCGCGGGAGATCCTGCGCACGATCGCCGAACAGCGGGTCACCGTGGTGCACTTCGTGCCGTCGATGTTCGGGCCGTTCATCGACCTGCTGGAGAGCGACACCGGCCTGCCGGGCAGCATCGCGCGTCTGCGCTTCGTCTTCTGCAGCGGCGAGGCCCTGCCGCCCGCCCTCGTCGAGCGGTTCCACCGGGTGTTCGCCGCGGCCGGTGCACCGGCCCCGCGGCTGGTCAACCTCTACGGCCCGACCGAGGCCACCGTCGACGTCTCGTACTTCGACCTCGGCCCGGGCCCCGACGACGGCTGCGCGGCCGGACCCGACCGGCCCGTCCAGCGGGTGCCCATCGGGCGGCCGATCGACAACATCCGCCTCTACGTGCTCGGCCGGCACGACGAGCCCCAGCCCGTCGGCGTGCCCGGCGAGCTGTGCATCGCGGGCGTCGGCCTGGCCCGCGGATACCTCGGCCGCCCCGAGCTGACCCGCTCGGCGTTCGTGGACGATCCGTTCCGGCCGGGCGAGCGCATGTACCGCACGGGCGACCTCGCCCGATGGCTGGCGGACGGCACCGTGGAGTACCTCGGGCGGATCGACGAGCAGGTGAAGATCCGCGGCAACCGCGTGGAGCTCGGCGAGGTGCAGAGCCGGCTGGCCGCCTTCCCCGGGGTGCGGGACGCGGTGGCGGCCGCCCGGACGTCCGCCTCCCGCGGGGTACACCTCGTCGGCTACTACGTCGCCGACGAGGACGCCGACCCGACGCGGCTGCGCGCCCACCTCGGCACCGCGCTGCCGGAGTTCATGATCCCGTCGCACTTCGTACGGATCGACCGGATCCCGCTGACGCCGAACGGCAAGGCCGACCGGCGGGCGCTGCCCGCTCCGCCGCGCGCCGGCGCCATGGCCGAGACCGCACCCCAGGGCGCGGCCGAGGCGACCCTCGCCGCCATCTGGGGGGAGGTGCTGGAGGTGGACTCCGTGGGAGTCCACGACAACTACTTCGCGCTCGGCGGGGACTCGATCCTGATGCTCAGGATCCGCGCGGAGGCGGAGAGGCGCGGACTGCACTTCACGGTCGGCGACATGCTCCGTCACCCCACTGTCGCGGAGCTGGCCGCGCACGCGTCCATGGGCCCGTCCGCCGAGGTGCCCGCGGACCCCGCGCCGGAGTCCTTCGCCCTCGTGCCGGGCGTGGACCGGGCCCGCCTGGCGGCGGCCGAGGACGCGTATCCGGTCACCCGGCTCCAGCTCGGGATGCTCTACCACAGCAGCGAGCACGAGAAGTCGGCCGTCTATCACGACGTCTTCCGGTACACCCTCGAACTGGACTGGGACGAGGCCGCGTTCCGGCAGGCCCACGCACGGCTGGTGGCCCGTCACCCGGTCCTGCGCTCCTCGTTCGACCTGTCCGGCTCCGCACAGCCACTGCAGATCGTGCATCGCGCGGCCGACGCCGTCGGGACCCTCGGCATCGCCGATCTGCGCTCCCGCTCCGCCGAGGCGGCCGCGGCCGAGGTGCGGGAGCACATCGAGCGGCGGCGCCACCACCGCTACGCCTTCGACCGGCCCCCGCTGTGCCTCTTCCGCGTGCACATCCTGCCGTCCGGAGCCGTGGACCTGGTCTTCAGCTTCCACCACGCGCTCCTGGACGGATGGAGCGTGGCGAACCTGCTCCGCGAGCTGCTCCAGGACTACCTGCACGCCCTCGGCCAGGACATGGCACCGGTAGCCGACACGCCCCTGCCCTCGTTCGCGGCCCATGTGCGCGACGAGCGACGGGCACTGGACTCCGAGGACACCCGGCGGTACTGGCGCGACGCGCTCGGCTCCGCCCCGCCCGCGCGCCTGGAGACCTTCCGGCCGCACCAGGCTCCCGGCGACGACGGTTTCGTCGTACGGCACGCAGCGCTGCCCGACCGGCTCGCGGCGGCGGTCCGCGGCTTCGCGCACACCCACGAACTGCCGGTGAAGTCCCTGCTGTTCGCGGCGCACTGCCTGACGCTCCGGCTGCTCCAGGGCTCGGACGAGGTCACCACCGGCCTGGTCACGCACGGCCGCCCGGAGCGGGCCGAAGGGGAACGGGTGGCCGGGCTGTTCCTCAACACGATGCCGGTGCGGCTCGGCGGCACGGCCCGGACGTGGCTCGACGCCGTGCGCGAGGTGGACCGCAGGGAGCGGGAGAGCCACCCGCACCGGCGCTATCCGCTCAGCGCGATCCAGGCGCAGGGCGGGACCGACACCTGCCTGCAGACCGCGTTCAACTACGTCAACTTCCATGTCCTCGGCCCGCTTCTGCGCACCGCGGGTGTGCGCCTGGCGGGCGTCGAGATCTGGGAGCAGACGAACTTCCCGCTCCTGGTGAACGCGATCACCGACCCCCGGAACGGGCGCCTGGAGCTGCGGATCGACGGTGACGGCCGCATCGTCACCGCGTCCCAGGCCGAGCTGTTCGGCCGCCGCTACATCGAGATCCTGCGGCGGATCGTTGAACGCCCGGACGAGACGCCCGACTTCGGCTTCCTCACCGAGGAGCCCGGCGATGTGGTGCGCCGGTTCGAGCGCCAGGCGCTGCACACGCCGCGGGCGGTCGCCGTCGCGCTGTCCGGCGAGCGGTGGACGTACGAGGAGCTGGACCGGGCCGCCGACCGGGTGGCGCGCCGGCTGCTCAGCCTCGGCGCACCGCCCGGGGCCCGTATCGGGGTCGCCATGGACCGCTCCCCGGAGACGGTCGCCGTGGTGCTGGGCATCGCGAAGGCGGGCGCCGCCTGCGTTCCGCTGGACGTCAGCTACCCCGAGGAGCGGATCGCCGCCATGCTCGCGCAGGCGCAGCCGTTTCGCGTCATCGCGCACGCCGGCCACGCCCGCCTGGTCCCGGACGCGTCGGCCGTGCTGCCCGCCGAGTCGGTCACCGCCGGCCCGGACCGCGACCCGGGCGACGGCCCGCCGCACCCGCTGCCGCCCATCCCGCCGGAGAGCGTCGCGTACGTGCTGTTCACCTCCGGCTCGACGGGCCGGCCGAAGAGCGTGGCGATGCCGCACCGGTCCCTGGCCAACCTCGTGACATGGCAGAACCGGGTGCCGAGCGGCGCCGTCGGCGGGACCACGCTCCAGTTCGCCCCGCTCGGCTTCGACGTCTCCTTCCAGGAGATCTTCTCCACACTGTGCGGCGGCGGCACCCTCCGGCTGGTGTCCGAGGAACAGCGCCGCGACATGCCCGCGCTGCTGCGTCTGATCGACCGGGAGGGGGTGGAGCGGGTCTTCCTGCCCTACGTCGCCCTGCAGCAACTCGCCGAGGCCGCCGAGGCGCTGGACCTGCGTCCGCGCCGCCTCCGGGTGCTGGTCTCCTCCGGCGAGCAGCTGCGGGTGACCGAGGAGATCCGCCGGCTGTGCGGCGAGCTGCCCGGCTGCCTCCTGGAGAACCAGTACGGCCCGACGGAGACCCACGTGGTGACCAGCTTCCCGATGACCGGGGACCCGGCGGCCTTCCCGGACCTCCCGCCGATCGGCCGGCCCATCGACGGGGTCGAGGTACAGGTGCTCGACGCCCGGCTGCGCCTGGTGCCCGAGGGCGGGAAGGGGGAGATCTACCTCGGCGGGGCCTGCCTGGCCGAGGGCTACGAGGGACAGCCCGAGCTGACCCGGGAGCGCTTCGTCCCCCATCCCCTGCGTCCGGACGGCGCCCGGCTGTACCGCACCGGCGACCTCGGCCGGGTCCTGCCCGGCGGCGCCGTCGTCTGTCTGGAGCGCGCGGACGCGCAGGTGAAAATCCGTGGCTTCCGCGTCGAGCCCGGTGAGGTGGAGCTTGCCCTCATGAAGCTCGCCGAGCACCATCCGGGGCTGCGCGAGGCCGCGGTCGTGGCCCGTCGGCCGGGGGGCGCCCCTGCGTTCCTCGCCGCGTTCCTGGTCGGTGACGAGGCGTCGGTCGATCTCGGCGACGTCCGACGGCGGCTGCGCGCCACGCTGCCCGAGTACCTGGTGCCCTCGCGGTTCGCCTGGCTGCCGGGACTGCCGCTCACCCCGAGCGGCAAGCGGGACGACGCGGCGCTGCGCGCGATAGCCCTGGAGCCGCCGCCGCCGTCCGCCGGGCGCACCCCGCCGCGCGACGCGTACGAGCGCGGCCTGGCCGAGATGCTGTCCGAGCTGCTGCAGGTGCCGCAGCCGGGCGTGCACGACGACTTCTTCGAACTCGGCGGGACGTCGCTGACCGCGATGCGGCTCGTCGTGATGATCGAGAAGCGGTACGGGGCGGAAGTCCCGCTGTCCGCCTTCGTCGAAGCGCCGACGGTCGCCGCGCTCGCCGACCGGCTGCGCTCCGGGAGCGCCGCGGCGGACTTCGACCCCCTGGTGCCGCTGCGCGCCTCCGGCACCCGTCCGCCCCTGTTCTTCGTCCATCCCATCGGCGGCAACGTGCTGTGCTACGTCCGCTTGGCCCAGCGCCTCCCCGAGGACCAGCCCTGCTACGCGCTCCAGGCGGCGGGGGCCGAGCCGGGCACGGAGCCGCTGCGCAGCGTCCCGGACCTCGCCCGCAGCTATCTCGACGCGGTCCGGCGGGTGCAGCCCAGCGGCCCGTACACGATCGGCGGCTGGTCGTTCGGCGGCTTCGTGGCCTTCGAGATGGCGCGGCAGCTGCGGTCCTCCGGTGCGACCGTCGACCGCCTCGTGCTGCTCGACTCGATCACCCCTGCGGGAAGGCTCCAGGGCGTGGCCGAGGACCAGCTGCTCGAATGGTTCCTATGGGAGCTGCTCTGGCTGGAACGCGGTGGCGACGCCCCGGCGCAGCCCCTCCCACCGGGCCTCGGCGAGCAGGAGCGGTTCGACTACATCCTGCACCGCGCGGTGGAGGCGGGTGTCCTGCCCCCCGGTGGTTCGACCGCCCGGGTGCGCCGCCTCTTCCGGGTCTTCCGGGCGAACTGGCAGGCGCTGCTCGACTACCGCCCGGACACCTGTGACCAGGACCTCACCCTGCTGCGCGCGACGGCGCCGCTGCCGAAGGTGCTGGAGCCGGCGCACCACGCGGTCGGCAGCGCGCACCGCGACCCGGCGAACGGCTGGGGGACGTGGACCAGCGGCCGGATCGATGTCGTCGACGTCCCCGGCGACCACCTCCAGCTCATGGAGGAGCCCTGCATCGCCACCGTCGCGCGGCGCATCCGCGAGGTGACCAGGTGAGCATGACGGCGGGCCAGGCACCCAAGGCGATCGTCATCGGCGCGGGGATCGGCGGGCTCACCGCCGCGGTCGCCCTGCGCCGGGTCGGGATCGGCGTCGAGGTCTACGAGCGTGCCCGCGAGCTCCGCCCGGCCGGCACCGGGTTGTCGATCATGAGTAACGCGCTGTCCGCCCTGCGCACGCTGGGGATCGACCTCGGCCTTGAGCGGCGCGGACGGGCCATCGAGAGCCTCCAGATCCTCGATCCCGCCGGACGCCCGGTCAGGAAACTGCCGTTGAAGGAGTTCGGTGACCGGCTCGGGGCGCCGAGCGTCAACATCCACCGTGCCGACCTCCAGCAGGCGCTTCTCGAAGCCCTCGGCGGGGGCCCTCAACTGGGCGCGAAGGCAATGGACTTCAGGACCACGGCGGACGGCGTCCGGGTCCGGTTCGCGGACGGCAGCGAGGTGCGCGGCGACGTGCTGATCGGCGCCGACGGCTTCCACTCCGCCGTGCGCCGTCAGCTGGCCGGGCCCGAGGAGCCGCGCGAGCCCGGATACGTCTGCTGGCTGGCGACGGCCCCTTTCTCCCATCCGCGGTTCACCGAGGGCTGCGCCCGCCACTACTGGGGCCCCGGACAGCGCTTCGGACTCATCGACATCGGCCACGGCCGGGCGTACTGGTGGGGCACGAGGAATATGCCGCCCGCGGCCGCACGCGCGTGGCACGGCGGCAAGGACGAGATCGTCCGGGCCTTCGCGGGCTGGGCGGACGAGGTGCGGGAGGCGATCCGGGTCACGCCCGGGCAGGCGATCGTCAGCGTGCCGGCCCAGGACCGCCCCTTCCTCAAGCGGTGGGGGGAAGGCCCGGTCACGCTGCTCGGGGACGCGGCCCACCCGATGCTGACCAGCCTCGGCCAGGGCGCGGGCACGGCCGTGGAGGACGCCGTCGTCCTGGCCCGCAGCCTCGCCTCGGCGGCGGACCTCCGGCAGGGCCTGCGCGACTACGAGGCCCGGCGTCGGGCCAGGGCGCGGCGGATGGTCCACCTCTCCCGCAGGCTCAGCCTGATCGAGCAGTACGAGCGCCCGGTGCCACGCCTGCTGCGCGACGCGTACCTCCGGTGGGTACCGGCGCCCGTGCTGTACCGCCAGAACGCGTCCCTGCTGACCTTTCCCACCGTCGCCCCGTGAGCGCCGCGCCGTGGGCCCGAGGACCGGGCCCACGGCGCGGCACCCCCAGGCACCCGACCGGAACCACAGTGATGAGCGATCCCCGACCGGCACGCCCTGCGACACCCCGGCGCGGCTTCCCCAAGGAACGCAGCCACATCTACTACTTCTTGCAGCCGGCCAGGAAAGTGGCGCCGCTGTTCGCCCTGGCCCCGGTCGACATGAGCCGGGTCATACAGGCCCAGCGGCGCTACCGCGAACGCGGCCAACGGGGCAGTACGAGCGCAGCGACCGTGGACACCCCCGTGGTCCGGGACGGGCAGATCGTCATCCGCCCCGTGATGAACCTCGTCCTCGCCTCCGACCACTCGGCCATCGACGGAGTCCTCGCGGCACGCGTCCTCGACAAGACCTGCCGCATCCTTGAAGTTTGGAGCGATTCGTGATCCCTCCGGTGAACCACCGCCTGCCCGCGACCTCCGCGCGGGACCTCACTCCGCCGGAGCTCCAGGCGCTGGACCGGGACGGCGTCGTCTGCGTCCGCGGGGTCCTGGACCAGGAGTGGGTCGAGCGGGTGCGCCGCGCGGTCGACGGAGCCGCCGCCGAGCCGACGTGGAGCGGCCGCTACATCTCCCGGCGCAAGCAGGGGCTCTACCACGACATGTTCGTCTGGCTGAAGAACGACCGGATGCGAGAGCTGTGGTTCGACTCGCCCCTCGCGCACGTGGCGGGCCAGGCCATGCGGTCGCGCCGGGTCTACCTCTTCGGTAACCCCTCGTCTTCCCGGGGCCGCCGGGCCATCGCCTTCCGGTTCACCGGTGACGACGCGCGCTACGACCCGCGCCCGAACGCCATGCCGGTGTTCTGGAAGCACGGGCCGACGCAGGGTGATCCGATGGGCGGGCCGCTCTTCCCCGAGCTCCTGCCGAACCCTCCCGCCCACCGTGGCACCTCGCAGGTCCCGTACGACCTCGGGACGTTGGCGCGGAACTTCGGCCGGCAGATCAGGATGGAGCTGCTGCGGGCTCCATCGAAGCGTTTCCAGCGCGCGGTCGGCGAGGGTGCGCGCAACCGGGCCGCGTCGTGACGGCCCATACGTCGTCGACGACGGCGGCCTCGGTCTGCCGACCGCTCAGCCCACTGGAGCGCTGGTACTGGATCGCGGACCGGATCTCGCCGCTCAATGTCATCGCCCGGGCGCAGGTGCGGGGGCCGTTACCGGTGCCGCTGCTGCGCCAGGCGCTCAACGCGCTGCAGGATCGCCATCCGCTCCTGCGCGTCGCCATCGCTGCGGACGCCGCAGGCCGCGATCCCTGGTTCATGCCGTGCCCCGGCAGCCCGATCCCGCTGCGTCGCCGAAGCCTGACGGCGGGCACCGACACGAACCCGGCGGCCTGGTGGGAGCGGGAGGTCGACGAACAAGAGCTCCCCGATCCGATCGACGGGGCCGCGGGCCCGCTGGCCCGCGCCGTGGTGCTCACCCAGGGCGCACCGGACGGCACCGGCGAGCATGTGCACGACCTGCTGCTCACGCTCTCGCACAGCATCGCCGACGGGACCACGGCTCTGGCGCTGCTCGAGGAGTGGATCCGGCTCGCCGCCCGGCTCGGCGGCGCGGCCGAGGAGGTGGCAGCGGCCCCGGGCCCTGCCGGGTGGCGGGCCCTGCCGGCGCCCGAGGCGATGTTCCCGCGCCGCCACCGGGGTCTGCCCGGCGCGATTGGCGCCCTCACGCGACAGCTGCGTGACCAGCTCGACCGGCAGCGGACCCGCGCACGGCGGGTGGCACCGAGCCAGGCGGTGCCCGTCGAGCAGCGCCGCACCCGGCTGCTGCACCGGTCGCTCGCCCCCGAGGAACTCGACGCGCTGAGCCGCGCCTGCCGGCGGGAAGGCGCGACTGTGCACGGGGCACTCGCCGCGGCGATGGTCACCGCCGTCGCGGACGACGCCGGAGCCGCCGCCGAACCGGGGCACTACGTCATCGGATCGCCTGTCGACTTCCGCGGTCAACTCCTGCCGCCGGTCTCCCTGCACGAGGCGGGCGCCTACGTGGCGACGCTCCCTTCGTATGTCGCGTACCGGCCTGGGCTGCCGTTGTGGCCCATGGCCCGCGACGTGAGCCGGGACCTGGCACGGCGCCGACGGGCCGGGGACCACTTCGCCATGATCAACCTGCTGGGTCTGGCCGGCCCGGCGACGCCCGCGACAAGCGGACCGTTCGTGCGGCGCGTGGCGTCCAGTGGCCCGGGCAACCTGTGCCTGTCCAACATCGGCCGCTACGACTTCCCGGAAAGCGTCGGCCAGTGGCAGGTCACAGGTGCCCAGTTCATCGCCGGAATCTCCGTCTCCGGCTGCTTCGTCGCCACGGTGAACACCAGTCACGGCCACCTCCACTGGAACTTCACCCACGTCGAGGACATCGTGCCGCGGCCCCGCGCGGAGCGCCTCGCCACCGCATGCGTGGACGGCCTCCTCTCCGCCGTCCGGCCCGCGTCCCGCCGACCACCATCCACTCAGCACACCAAGCACCGCTGAAGGAGCCATGTTGTTCGCACCATCCCGGCAGTTCTCCCCGAAGGACCGGTCCGTCGTCATCACCGGCGCGTCGTCCGGCCTGGGCAGGGAATGCGCACTCCGCCTGGACCGGCTGGGCTTCCGGGTCTTCGCCGGCGTACGGCGGGCCGAAGACGCCGATGCGCTGGCCGCCGCGTCGTCCACCGACCGACTGCGCCCCCTCAAGCTCGACGTGACCTGCGAGGACTCGATCCGGAACGCGGTCGCCCGGGTCGCGGACGAGACGGCCGGGACGGGGCTGTGGGGGCTGGTCAACAACGCGGGAATCTGCGTCTCGGCGCCGCTGGAGTGCGTCTCGCCCGCACAGCTGCGCCGCCAGCTGGAGACCAACCTCGTCGGCCACTTCGCCGTGACCCGGGCGTTCCTGCCGCTGTCCCGAACGGCCGGGGGCCGGATCGTCAACGTGAGTTCCGGGCTCGGGCGTATCGCCGGCCCCTACCTCGGCGCCTACGCGGCGTCGCAGTTCGCGAAGGAGGGGCTCAGCGACGCGCTCCGCCGTGAGCTCAGGCCGTTCGGCGTGGCCGTCGTGGTGGTGCAGCCGGGGGCGATCAAGACTCCGATCTGGGGCAAGGTCCGCGACGTCGGACACGACACTCTGGGCGGCGCGCCGGAGGACGTAGCCGGCCTGTACCGCGAGTCCTTCCTGCGCTTCCTGGAACGGAACGAGCAGCGGGCCCGGTCGAGCGCGACGCGCCCGGAGAACTTCGCCAAGGCGGTCACCCACGCCCTCACCGCGCGCCGGGCGAAAACCCGCTACCGCGTCGGCCGCGACTCACAGGCCACCAGCGTGCTGGCGCGGCTGCTACCGGATGCCGCGCTGGACGCGGCCTTCCGCGCCGTCGTCGCGGCTCCGCGGGACCGGGAGGCCTGAGAGGCGGCTGCGGCCGCCTGAACTCGGCCGGGGCCGCAGGTGCCGGTGTGCACCCACGGCCCCGTCCCTGTGCGGTTTCTCCGGTGGTCGGACCCCGATCGGATGCTGGTCAGACGCGCAGGACGTGCCAGTTCACCCAGGTGGCCTTCTGGTCGGCGGACCGGAGGGTGAACTCCTTGTAGGTGCCGGGGCCGCAGGCCGGGGGTGAGTCCTGGGAGTCGACCAGACGACCGTCCCTGTACCAGTGGAAACGCATGATCACGCAGTGACTGTCCGCCTCACGGTCGAGGACCCAGCCCTGGACCTGAGCCGGGCTCCAGCAAGGGTGCCCCGCCGAGGAGCCCCAGGCAGGGCTGAAGGACCAGCCTTCCCCGCACCAGGAGGCCGGCGGACTGCTCTGCGCCGCCTGCGCGGTACCCGACGCCATACCTGTTGCCATCAGCGTGGCCGTGACCACGGCTGCGACCGTGAATCCACGTCGCATCAACTGACCTCCGTCACTTGGTGTTCGGGCATGGACAGTTCGTTCCGTGCGCGGCACATCACAGCACGTGATGCGCTTTCCGCCCCAGCCTTCTATTCGGCCAATCCCGATCGGCTGCCGGTGACAGCTCAGAAGCGGCCACACGGGCGGCCGCCCCGGTCGGGTGCGTCAGACGGGACAAGGCCGTCGGGAGCACGCTGGAATCACACGGGCGGCCATCCTTCCAGGCCCAAGTGACGCCGCGTCACCTCGACCACAAGAAGTGGATCAGAACCGCTTGTGGTTCAGGCACGCATTCCCGGCAGTCGCGCCGCCGAGGACGATCTCGAAGGGGCTGTCCTTCTGGTCGTCGCGGTGCCGGTGAAGGTATGCGGTCAGGTCGCGGACCTGGTCGATGGGCGGAGCGGGCCGTGCCCGGCGGAAGCGAAAGCGAACAAGGGGACCGCACCGTCCCAGCGGGCGGCGCGGCGCATCGGCGGGCGGTTCGGCCAGAATCCGGCAATCCGGACCGGCGGTCGGGGGTGTTGCACGGTGGCGGGGCAGCAAGCCGCCGCTGAGGGTGTCCAAGGTGGCTACTTGGCGGGTGCGTTGCTGCGGACGCCGCCGGGCGACGGGGTGACCAGCGTGCCCAGCCTGATCCGCGACGTCGCCACGCGGCGGCGTCAGCAACATCCAAGGGGCCCCGAACGGCCGGGACACCCCTCGAAGGCGATTTCCTGCGCGACGACACCCTGTCCGCCGGCTACGCCCCCGTGCTCCGCGCCCGGTTCGGCCTCTCCGTGTGCTCGTGCCGAAGGAGCCGTTGTGTTCCGGTGAGGCAGGTGTCCGCAGACCTCACCGCGTTCAGCGGGTCAGTTGCCCCGTCGAGCGCAGTCGTAGAGGGTGAAGCTTCCGTCCGAGGTTCGGCCGTAGGCGCGTGGCGGGATGGGGGTGCAGTTTCTCTTCACCCAGGCCGATGCCGGTGTGGACGGACGGCGGGTGGTCAGCAGCGCGTAGCGCAGTTGGTGGGCGGAGACCAGGTCACTGAGCCGTCGTGCGGCCGGATACGGGGTCAGGCCGGTGAAGCCGCCCATGACCAGCATGGGTTGGGGGGTGGCACGGAGCAGGGGTTCGGCGCCGTAGGCGGCTTGGGTGGCGAGCAGGTACTTCTCCCCGGAACGGTGCGCGGAGAGGTAGTGCAGCAGGGCGGCGTCCCGCGCGGACGGACTGTTCAAGGGGAATCGCGGGGACTTGGCCCGGTGGCGGTACATCGGGCGGTAGCCGGGTCCGACCGGTCCGGCCAGCGGCGACATCGGTGAGCCGGCGTACCGCGGGACCAGGCAGGAGACGGCCCAGACTGTCGGGGCGAGCAGTATGGATGCCAGGGACGCTGCCAGGGCGCTGTGCACCGCTCGTCGCGTTGTCCGTGGCCCGCGGGTCCACAGGCCGACGGTCCCGCACAGGCCGAGCATCAGCACCATCGGCAGTAGCCAGGGGGCGAATTCGCTGTGCTGGCCCTCGATTGCCGCGGCCCAGAGTGCCGTGAGTGCGATTGCGGCGGGCAGCGCTGCTCGACGTCGGCCACCGGCGCGGTACTCGGCCCAGAAAAGGGCGATTCCGCCACCGGTCAGCGCAGCGAGGGCTGGGGCCAGTACGGCGGTGTAGTAGCCGTGGTTGCCGTTGGAGTTGCTGAAGACCACGACGTGCACCGCCAGCCATCCGCCCCAGAGCAGGAACCCCGTCCGCGTCCCGTCGGTGCGCGGCTGTCCGGCGCGCCACATCACGCCCAGCGCCAAGGCCAGTACGGCCAGTGGCAGGAGCCAGGCGATCTGCGGGCCCACGCTCTGGTTGACCAGCATGGTCCAGCCGGTGTTGTCGGTGGTGCGGCTGGCGGCGGTGCCGGCGACGGCGCCCAGGGCGTTCGGGTCGTGGCCGAAGCGGCTCAGCCCGTTGTAGCCGAAGACCAGGGTGAAGGGGTTGTTGTTGGTGGTCGCGTCGATGTAGGGACGGTTCGCGGCGGGGGTCGCCCACACCAGCAGCAGCCAGGAGCAGGAGACGACGAGTGCGGTGATCCCGGCGAGCAGCAGCCGCCATGCCCGGCGCAACCAGGAGCCAGGCGCTGCCATGAGGTACACCGCGGCGAAGACCGGCAGGACGAGCCACGCCTGGAGCATCTTGGCCTGGAAGGCCAGCCCCACCCATGTCCCGCAGACCAGCAGCGGCAGCAGTCTCCCGGTGCTGATGGCCTTCTGCAGCGATCCCGCTGCGAGGACCAGCAGCAGAACGAGCAGGGTGTCGGGGGTGTTGTGACGGTCGAGTGCGACGGTGACCGGGGTGAGGGCGAGTACCAGCGCGGCGAGCAGCCCTGCCCACGGGCCGGCCCAGGCACGGACGATGCGGTGCAGAGCCCAGACGGCCAGTACGCCCTCCAGCACCTGCGGCAGTACTGCCGCCCAGTTGTGCGGTCCGAGGAGCTTGACGGAGAGGGCCTGCGGCCATAGCGCACCGGGGATCTTGTCCAGGGTGATCGAGCCGCTCGGGTCGAGCCCGCCGAAGACGAAGGCGTGCCAGTTCGACGCCATCGACCGTACGGCTGCGCTGTAGTACGGGTGCACTCCGGCATGGTCGATGCCCCAGGCGTAGAGCAGCGCGGCAGTTGCCAGGATGAGGAGAAGGGCGGGCAACTCCCCGCTGGTGGTGGCACGTTGTCGGAGCTTGGCGTGGCGGGTGCGTTTGCTGCGGGGGGAGCGGTGGCGGCGGTCGGCGGGGTCGCGGGTGAGGGGGGTGGTGGCCATGATGACCTCTTCGACATGCGGATGGGCGCGGCGGACGCGGGCAGTAGGGCTCGGTCAGCCCATGGGCAGCGCCCCCAGCAGCAACCCGGCGACGAGCACCACATACGTGCCGAGGGTCACCGCGGTGGTGGAGATCACGGTGGCCGCCAACGGCTGGCGGACCAGCTGATAGGCGATCAGGCCGGGCACGATGAAGCCCAGGGTCTGGGCGGTGTAGAGAAGGGGGAATTCGTGCTGGAGCGCGAGCAGCACCGTGGTCTGGAGCAGCACCGCGGACAGCACCACGGCGGCGAACAGCCGCTTGCCGTAGAGGATCACATGCCGCTCAAGGACCTTGGTCGCGACGAAGGTGAGCGCCGTGACGCCGATCACCATGGCGGCCCGGACCACATCGGTGACGAGGGTCAGCGCCAGCCAGCCGGGGGTGATCATGCCACCGGGAGAGAGGTTGGTGGTCAGATAGCAGACCAGCGAGAAGACCAGTCCGAGGGCGATCCCCAGCGCGATGGTCTGCGGGGTGAGATTGACGGGGATCACAGCGGGTTCCTTGTCGGCTGGTACAGGGCGTCGGCATGGGCAGAGGCCGGGCTCCGGATATGCGGGCCGGGCATCGGGCCGTTCAGCGGCGCCACCCAGCTGTACGGTTCCGGCTCGGGCGGGTGGGCGATCGGAAGCGGTTCGTCGGTGTGGTCAGGGGGCAGCTTGCCGAGGTTCTCCAGGAACAGTTCGCCCTGGCCGTGGATGTTGCCGACGGCCACCAGCGAGGAGTCTGGGCCCAGTTCGGCGAGGATGGCGCGGGTCAGCTCCGGTGCGTCGCGCCGGTCGCCGCCCAGGTCCACCACCCGGCCCGCGGACCAGCCCGGCGGGATGCCGTCGCGGGCGCTCTTGGTCGGATGCCCGATGAGGAAGACCGTCTCCGGGCCCAGGTCGGGGACGATCGCTCCCATCTGCCCGTTGCGTTCCACCCGGTCCGGGCGACAGTTGATGACGACGTTCAGCGGGCGGCGGATCGCACCGAGCTCCGCCAGCTGGCGGACGTTCATCAACGTCGACTCGGGGTCGTTGGCGGCGAAGACGTTGGCGAAGCGCAGCCGTTTGCCGTCCGGTGTGCGGTAACGCTCGACGGAGAGCACGCCGGGGTCCGGCGGCGCGTCCCACATACCGCGCAGTGCGGTGGCCCGGTCCACACCGAGCAGTTCGGCCACGGCCAGCGCGATGGCGACGTTCTCCTTGAAGGTGAACCAACTGAACCCGCGCAGCTCCTCGTCGGTGACCGACTCCGGATCAACCGTGATCAGGCGGCACCTGCGTTTGTCCGCCTCCTCCTCGAGGAGGTGCAGCCGCTCCCGCTCGGCGGTGACACAGACCCCGCCGACCGGCATCGACCGGGAGAGCGAGCGGGCCACATCGTCCAGCGTCGGACCCATTTCGGCGAGGTGGTCCTCACGGACGTTGCACAGCACGCCGATGGTGGAGCGGATCAGCTTCTCCTGGTTGATCTCCTGAAGTGCGGGCATCACCGCCATGCACTCGATCACCAGAGCGTCCGGCCGGTATGCCGCCGCCCGCCGGACGATACCGATCTGCTCGACGACATTCGCGATGCCCAGCTTCCGGTACACCGGCTCCTCGGTGGCGTCCGGATGGATGAACCGGGCAGCGGTGCCGGTGGTCTTGGCCACGGTGACCAGATCACCGCCGCGCAGCGCCCCCGCGCACAGCCGGGTGATCGAGCTCTTGCCGCGAATGCCGTTGACCAGCACCCGCGTGGGGATCTGCGCCAGCGCGGCGTAGTGGCGCCGCTGCTCCAGCACGCCGGCGACCAGCAGCACGGCACAGCTCAGCAGCAGCACAACGTAGAGGAAGAGCATGTCAGTTGGTCCTTTGGTCCTTCACTGCTGCGGCGGTCCGCCGCTCCGGGGCGACTGGGCGGGGGCAGCGGCCACGTCGGCTCCGCCGCCACGGTCCCGCTCCGCCAGCGCCTGCCGGAGCAGTTCCAGACTGCGCGTGACCGAGCCGCACTCGTCGTGGTGAACCGGGTACAGCACAGTGCGACGGTCACCGCCGGCCAGCCGTTCCGCGTACCTGGTGACGGCACGCAGCGGCCTGACCACCACGATGTGCAGCCAGCCCAGGCAGGCGACGCCCACGGACAGGGCGAGCAGCCCGGCCAGCACGGTGCGCGCCTGGAGCTGATACGCCGCCAGTTTCAGCGCTGCGGCAGGCTCGGCGGAGACCACCCGCAGGCCGAGTCCGGCGACAGGCCCCGTCCGGGCCAGTGGAGCGGCGGCCGCGACCGAAGGGCCCCCGCCCGGCGCGGTCCCCGCGTGCAATACGGCCGATGCCGGGCTGCCCACGCCGCCAGGCGCTGCCTCGGTCCTGGCCACCAGGCGGGCAAGGCCCCGGCTGGGAAGAGGCTGGAAGGCTTCGAAGCCCACGCTCGCCGCGAGCACCCTGTGCCGCTCGTCGGTCAGCCACACACTGCCGAGCCCCTCCCGCGCAACCAGGGTGTCCAGTGCGTTCACGCCGATCTCGGCGACGACTACAGCCGGGAGGGCGCCGTTGGCGTTCTTGGCCTTCTTGGCGTTCTTGGCCGCCGGGATCTGGGCGTAGGCGGCGATCGCGGGGATCTTGCCCGAGGTGTTGACCTGGGTGATTCCGCCGCCGGTCGGCGCATGGACGAGGGTGCGCAGCGGCTGCTTGCCCGCCCGCAGCGCGATGGCGCCGGTGCGGTCCAGCACATACAGCGACCGGTACATGGGGTGGGCGGTGCGTTCGCGCCGCAGAACCTCTGCCGCCCGCTCCCGTGGCATACCGGAGACGGCTGACGCCACCGCCGCGAGGTCGGTGCGGCTCCGGCCGAGGGACCGCCGCACACGATCAGCGACGGCCTCGGTGCGTGCCTGCTGGTCGGCGACGACGACTGCCGGTACGGCCTTGGCGGCCGGTACGCGGTTGAGCAGAAACACCAGCGGCACCCCCCACGCGGCGATCACGAGTGCGCAGAGGAGGACCACGGCCCGGACACCGGGGCGGCGCCGCACGGGCCGCACCGGCTCCGGTCCCGTCTCGCCGAGCAGTTGGCGGCGAATCGACTCCAGCGCCCGGCCGACCCTGGCGGGCTCGCCGAACGCGACGACCGGCACCGGCCGCGCCAACTCCTCCCGTGCCTCGGGCAGGTCGCTGACGCCCCTGGCCAGCCGGGCAGCGGACAGGTGCAGCCGCAGCAGCGGACGCTGCATAGTGCCCCACAGCACCCAGGTGCCCAGCACGGCAATCACCACCAGCGCACCCGCGGCCATGACGCCGAACCACGTGTGGTCGGCCCCCTCCTTCGCCGGAGCCACATCCCTGACCGTGAGGACCGTCAGCCCCAGGCCGGAAGTGTCGTCTTCACCGTCCGCCGCGGCGACCGACGCCCACCCCGTGACCCTGCGCAGCCCCTCGTGACCGTCACCGAGCACGCTGCCCGAAACGTCACCGGTGTGCGGACCGGCGTTCGCGGCGTTCACCGCAGCGGCCGGCAGGGCGCGGTGCTCGGTGTGGGGCGCCGGGGCCTCGCCGGTGACGGCGGTGGTGGCGAGCACCTTCCCGTCCCGGTCCACCAGCCTGCCGGTGCGCCCGTCCCCGTACACCACCGGGGCAGCGACCTCTTCCGAGACGATCAGGAGGAGTTCGCGTTCATCTGTGCCCTGATCCGGCACCAGGTCCCGTGCCTGATCCTGGTTCTCGTCCTGCTTGTGGCCCGGAGCGGAGACGGCCACCCGGGCGAAGAGCAACAGTCGCGGTTCGGCGCTCGCTGAAGAGACCAATCGGGGTGCGATGTTCGCGGTACCGGGCCGTACCAGGGCCGCCACATCCACCCCGGTCAGCGGCACCTTTTCCCCGCTGGACGCCACGGACCTGCCGGTGCGCGGGTCGAGCAGCACACCGCCCCGCGCGGGGTGTCCGGCCGGGACAAGGGACCGCAGTATCGCTGCCGGATTCCGGCTGCCGGCCGACGTGGCCGATGCCGCGGAGCGGCGCACCGCGGTGGCTCTCGCGGTGATGGAGGTCCCGACCGAGTCGGCGGCATCCTCGGCGATGTGACGTTCCGCGTCGCGTACGGCCTGGGGGACATCCTGTTCGTGAACGGTGCCGATAGCGAGTGCGTTGAACGCGGCAACTGCCAGCAGTGCGCAGAGCAGTGCGGCGATCGGTGGGCGGACACCTCCGAGCAGGGGCATGTCGGCGCGGCGCCGGATGCGGTGCGGACGGGGCGCGCGGGCAACAGGGTGCAGGGCAGCGTCCTCTCTGCATGTGGGGATAGCCGTGCGGCAACTCGGCCAGTACGGACACTGGGATCACAGGATAATCACAAGTCCGTTCGTGCTGTGCCCCGCATAAGGGCCCATGCGGAATGCGCTCAACTCACCCGAGGGATAGGTCGCTTATGTACCTCCGGCCTCGTCCCGATATGGGGGAATTCCAACACCCATTCCAGCAAGGACGATTGAACGAGCGTTTCCGGCATGCATTCGCCGCGTCACGCACAGTCGCGGGCGAACCTCAGGGCACCCTCAAAGATTACGAACTGCCGCCAAGGGATTACGAACTGCCGCGTAACAAAAACATTCAGTAAAACTTTGATCATCGCCGGCGGAATTCTGGATCGCTGGTCACCGACGGCGGAGGTGTGAATGAGCCAAATCTCCGGCAGAGATCTTCCGGCCGGGGGCGCCCCGGCAGGCACCGCCGCTCTGCGCTGAGGTGCGGAACAGTCGCTCACGTTGGCCCTCCCGCGGCTCGGCCCTCGCTGCTGCGACTGGCCTCATGAGGGATGTTGAGCGACAGGAGCTCTGACGACCGCCACCGGTCGCACCGGGGCATTTCTCGCGCACGTATCCCGTATCGGCACTCGACGTGCTCAACTCGGTGGCATACTCCAAGAGCGCCGACAGGTCGTTTCCAGCGCATACGCGTCCGGGGAAAAGGCCGGCCGCGCGGCCCGGCACCGGACGGGGCCCGAAGTCGTCCCCGTATATTCCGGACGCGCCAGCAGCGCCCACCTCGCCAATCACCCGCAGCGTGAACTCCTTGCGCAGTCAGGTGGGTTGGCGCGGACAAGGCAAACTGCCTTTACGATGATCGCCAGCCGATCGCCGGTGACGTGGCGATCGCCGCCATGGAGGAGGCTGCCCATGAAACACGCACGAAAGCGCCACAGCCGGTTTCGCACCCGGGTCGCCGGCGCCACAGGAGTACTGGCCGTCACCCTGGGCGCCGGAGTCGCGCCGGCTGCCGCCGCGGGGAAGACCACCGGTGCCCCCATGACCACGGCGGCTTCCTTGGACGAGGCGGAAGCCCCGGACGCGGCAGCGACAAAGGCCCCGGACGCGCCGAAAGCCCCGGGCGAGCTGTCCCTCCCCGCCCCGACCGGGCCCCATCGCGTCGGAACGGTCGACCTCCACTTGCGCGACTCGTCACGCACGGATCCGTATGTGCCCGGCCATCAGCGGCGCGAGCTGATGGTCACGCTGTGGTACCCGGCCACGCACACCGCCCACTATCCCGCCGCGCCCTGGATGCAGCCCGCCGCCGCCGCGCGTTACCTGGCCGACCGTCAGGTGCCCCCGGGCTCGGTGACCCTGCCCACCACTGCCGGGCACACCGGCGCCCCGGTTGACCGCACGGCCGGCACGTTGCCGGTCCTGCTGTACTCGACCGGGCTGCACGGGCCCCGGGCGATGGGCACCTCACTGGCTCAGGACCTGGCCAGCCGCGGCTACTTGGTCGTCACCATCGACCACACTCACCAGGCCGAGGCGGTGGAGTTCCCCGGCGGGCGCCTTGAGGTGAACACCATGCCGCCACATTCCCACTCCTCCGACACGATCGCCGTCCGGGCGGCGGACACCCACTTCGTCATCGACAAGCTGGCCGCGATCGCCCACGGCCACAATCCGGACGTGGAACACAAGCCGCTCCCCCACGGGCTGTCCAAGGCCGTGAACACGAACCGAATCGGGATGTTCGGCGCTTCCCTCGGCGGAGCAACCGTGCCAGAGGCCATGCACGCGGACTCCAGAATCGACGCCGGCGCGAACCTGGACGGCCAGTTCTTCGGCCCGGCGACCACCCGTGACCTCGACCGCCCCTTCCTGCTGTTCAGTTCCCAAAACCACAACCGCGACACCGACCGGAGCTGGGCAAGGTTCTGGAAGCACCTGGACGGAGAACGCCTCGACCTGAAGCTGCGCGACTCCGGGCACAACTCCTTCGTCGACAACCAGGCCCTCCTGCCCCAGGCGCCCGGCGCGTTCGGAATGTCCCCCGACCAACTGGTGCACGCCCTCGGCACGATCGATCCCAACCGCTCCATCGAGATCCAACGCACCTACCTCGCGGCCTTCTTCGACAAGCACCTGCGCCACCGGCACAGCCACCTGCTCGACGGGCCCTCACGCCACTACCCAGAGATCGACTTCATACGCTGAACCGGCCCGCGGTCACCGTCGACCACGGCACAGCGCGACGGTATGTCGCGGCCTTACGCCCGCACCGCACGCTGAGCCTACGGCAGACCTTCGACGGATGATCTGTTCCTCGAAGCTCGTCCGCTGCTGCACCACGACGCCAAGCGCCTGGGCCCGCCGGGGCCAACCCTGCGATCCCGCGCCCGGCGACGAGCCGGAGTGCGGTTATCAGATGACCGGGCCCGGCCCTGGGGTCATCACAAGAGACGCTCCGCACTGGCGACCGGGGCATCGGGCAGCGGGCAGGTGGTCATGCCGGTCGCGGCCACCGCGGGCTGGGCGGCCAGCACGACCGGCAGCGCCAGCGCCACGCCCGCCACCAGCGCCCCGAGCCAGACCACAGGGCGGCCCAGCGGCCGCCGTGGGCCGAGCAGCCGCCGCACTCGGCCGGCCACCTGGCCGCCGGAGGCCGCCAGCGAGGCCACCGGCACCCCTGCACCGGCCAGCTCGACCAGCGCCCCGGCCAGGGTGAGCGAATCGGTACGGGCCGTGGCTTCGTCGTCGGCGGCCATCTCCACCAGCCGTCGCGTCTCCTCCGCCGCGGTACGGAACAGCGCCACCTTGGGGAAGGCCCGCTCCAGCGCCTCGGCGTAGGCCAGGACCACGTGATGGCGCTGGCGGATGTGCGCCCGCTCATGGGCGATCACCGCGTCCAGCTCGCGCGGCGCGAGCGCGGCCAGCGCCGCCGAGGTCAGCACGATCCGGTGCCCGGTGCCGGGCAGGCAGTACACCGCCGGACGGTCGTCCTCCAGCACGGTCACGCCCAGATCGGGACGCGCGCAACCGACCATCGCCAGCACCTCGGCGTGCCGACGGCGCTCCCGCCGCGCCCGCCACAGGGCTGCGCCCAGACACCAGCCGACGCGTCCCAGTACCGCCAGGGCCAGCACCGCGCCGGTCGCGGCCAGTACCGCGCCGCCCGGTGCGACGTACTGCGCGCGCAGCGCCACCACGCAGGCATGCAGCATGTCGGCCAGGTTGCCGCTGACCGGCACCGTCGGCACGGCCAGCACGAGCCCGGCCAGCACCACCGAGACGACGATCGTGGCCGTGAGCGCCTGCCACGCCCAGATGGCCAGCCTTGGTGCCCGCGCCGCCCAGCCCGTACGGGTCAGCAGCACCGGGGCAAGGGCGCCGACCAGGGCCGCGTAGCCCAGCAGCAGGATCGCGACCCTCATGACGGGCCTCCTTCGCGGCGCGCGGCGAGAGCCGCCCGCAGCTCGTTGACCTCGGCCTCGTCCAGCTCGTCGAACAGCCGTACCAGCGTCGCGGTCCGGTCGGCGCCGGTCGCCCACACCTGGTCGATCAGCGACGCCGCGTACTCCTCGCGGTCCTTCGTCGCCTGGTAGCGGAATGCCCGGCCGTCCTTCGCCCGGGACAGCCAGCCCTTACGGTGCAGGATCTCCATCACCGTCTGCACCGTGTTGTACGCCAGCTCCTGCGGCCGGTCGCGATTCAGGCTCTCCAGCACCTCGCGCACGGTCAGCGGCGCATCCGTGTCCCACACCACATCCATGATGGCCTGTTCGAGCTCTCCGAAGCCCCGCATCCCGGCCGCCTCCCTGAACGAAAACCTAAGCGTCATCGTACGTGCCGCCTCGGGACCGCCGTCCAGCTCCACCAGCGCTTCGGTACTCGCTCGCGGGTCACCGCGCCGCCCCCGCCAGGTGCAGGTAACCCTGCCCAGGCACCGGCCGCAGCACCAGCCGGTGGTGGTACAGATCGTCGAGAAAGACCGGCACCTGGTGGTAGCAGAACACCGAGGCAGGCCACGTTCGCGATCCGCGGGGTGTCCAGGAACAGTGGCAGCTCGGCCAGGAGGTACCGCACCGCAACGCGTAGCCGCCCGTCCGTCAACCGCTGCCCAGCGGGAAGGCGGCGCTCCAGCGTCCATGCCGACGCCCGCAGGCAGGTCCGGGCGAAAGCGGGATCAGCCTGGTACTGCGCTCGACCTGCTCCAGAAGCTCCTGGTAGTCGGGCTTCCTCGCCAGCGCCTGTCCGTCGAGGATGAGAGCGTCCGGTGCACCGATGCCGGCTTCGGACAGCGCCCGCGTGATCTTGTTCCGTACGTACTGACCCTGGCGGCGGGCCTTCCACGCCGCCTTGTCCGGCGCGTACCCCAAAGCCTCCAGGGTGAAGGCGGCCGCCGTGTCCGGCACGAAGAAGTGGACGCGGGGGAAAGCGCCGAGTGCCCAGCGGGCCGGGCCGGCGATCCGCTCGGCGGAGAAGTGGCCGTTGAACGGGCTGACGTCGACACATGCGTGAGCGCGGGCGGCGCGAGCGACCTAATCCCAGGCCTCAACCGCAGGGGTCGGGCCGACACCTCACTAGCCGTTCGTGGCACCAGCGCACCCCACGGGCCCCAGTCTGCGCGGGAGCTCGAACGGCTCGGGCGTATCAAGAGGTCACCGTGCGGCGGGCTCGCACCACCAACACCAACGAGTGATCAAGCGTGTGGGTGTTGACATTCGGTTGCCTCGGGAGGCGCCGCTCTGGTTGAGGGCGTCGAGGACCAGTCCGGGCAAGGCATTTGCCCAAGGCCAGCGGACGTCAACACCGGTGTACTGGCGGGTACGAAGACGCCGAGCGTTTGCCGCTCTGTGCTGAGGCATCGAAGCCCGGATGTGCCTAGACATCCGCCTGGCACCCGCATACCCGCCAACAACTCCGTTGTGGTGACCGTCTCGGAGGCGCCAGACGCCGCTCGATCTCATGAGAGCCGTCGGACCGGCTGGTTGGTTCAAGGCGTCCGCCCGGCGCCCACGAAACCGTCACCACACCGAGTACCGGGACGGCGCGCCGCTCTATGCGGAGGTCTCAGTGGACCCGGTTCGCCGGAGGCATCGCAGCCCCGTACTCGAACATCCCGAGAAGCCTCCGCTCCATCGGGACGCCCTTAACTACGGATTAGGTTCGCCGGGCTGGTGTCGTGGCGGTTGGATGTGCGGTGGCGTGCGATCCGACCGCTGGAGGGGTGGTGGCCGAGCCTGTCCGCGTGCGCAGACTGACCGACCAGGAAGGGCAGAAGCTGCAGCAGATCGTGCGTCGCGGCAGCACCAATTCGGTGCGCTACCGGCGTGCGATGATGCTGTTGGCCTCAGCCGGCGGGAACCGCGTGCCGGTGATCGCCCAACTGGTGCAGGCCGACGAGGATACTGTCAGGGACGTAATCCACCGGTTCAACGAGATCGACCTGGCCTGCCTGGACCCTAATTCGTTGGTAGCGGCACCGGCGCGGCTTCTCGGAGCACTGCCGGACTGTTCGAGTACGGGACCGTGACGCCTGCCTGGACCCTCTGATTGAGGCCTTCATTGAGAGCGGCCCTAAGAATGTGAGGCGGTCCGGGAGGACTGGGTGTGGCTGACGGGATGTTTGCCCTCGATGGCTCTGTGCGAATGGCCGCCCGGCCCTCCGGGACGCTCCGACTGCTGATCGAGAGCTGCGGGCATCGCTGGTTAGGGACCTGTCGGCGGAGTGTTCCTCGGACTACGAAGGTTCAGGCCACGGTGGAACGGAGCGACACGGTTGAGCACCTCTGATCAGCGGATATGGGTGGGCGTCGACGCGGGCAAGGGACACCACTGGGCGGTCGCGGTGAACGCCGACGGTGAGACGGTGTTCTCCCGGAAGGTCGTTAACGATGAGAGCGAAATCTTGCAACTCATCGCTGCGGCCTGTGATTCGGCCGACGAGGTGCGGTGGGCGGTGGACATCTCTGGCCGAGCCTCCGCGCTGCTGCTTGCCCTGCTGGTCGCCCACGGCCAGCAGGTGGCCTACGTGCCCGGCCGGACCGTCAACCGCGCCACTGACGGCTACCGGGGTGAAGGCAAGACTGACGCCAAGGACGCCCTAGTCATCGCCGATCAGGCCCGGATGCGCAGGGATTTCACCCCGATCAAGACGCCGCCTGAGCTCGTTTCCACCCTCCAACTTCCGACCGCCTACCGCCGGGACCTCATCGCTGACCGAGTCCGGTTGATCAACCGGCTGCGAGATCTGCTGGTCGGCATCTGCCCGGCCCTGGAACGGGCCTTCGACTATTCCCCGGCCAAGGGACCCGTCATCCTGCTGACCGAGTACCAGACCCCGGCCGCCCTGCGGCGTATCGGTATCAAGCGGCTGGCCTCCTGGCTGGAGCGCCGCAAGGACCGAGGTGCCAGTGACGTCGCGGCCAAGGCCGTGGAAGCCGCTGCCTCGCAGCACACTGCGCTGCCCGGCGAGAAGAAGTCCGCAAACCTCGTTCGCGACCTCGCCCACCAGCTCCTGGCCCTGGACGAGCGGATCAAGGACAACGACCGGGAAATCCGCGAGACCTTCCGCACCGATGAGCGCGCCGAGATCATCGAGTCCCTCCCCGGCATGGGCCCGATCCTGGGTGCCGAGTTCATAGCGATCGTCGGTGACCTGTCCGGCTACCGGGACGCCGGCCGTCTCGCCTCCCACGCCGGTCTGGCTCCCGTGCCCCGCGACTCCGGCCGCAGGACCGGCAACTACCACCGGCCCAAACGGTACAACCGGCGCCTTCGCTGGCTCTTCTACATGTCCGCTCAGACCGCGATGATGCGCCCAGGACCGTCGCGGGATTACTACCTCAAGAAGCGTGGTGAAGGGCTGCTCCATACCCAGGCGTTGCTTGCCCTTGCTCGCCGTCGCGCGGACGTTCTGTGGGCCATGTTGCGTGACGAGAGGCTGTTCACCTCTGCGCCGCCAGTCGCGCAGGCTACTTGACACGATCATTGAGATTCGCACAGTACCCGGCCTGTGCCTCTCCCCGGCCTGTTCCTCCCCAGGCCCGTACCCCCCCGCCCGTAACTCGTGACCTGGAGGCGCAGTAAGGTTCCCCTAATCGTCGAAGGCTGGCAGTCGATGGGCAGGTGGAGGCAGCGGTGGACTACTGCGAGGCGTGCCGTCGCCATCTCAACGGAGCTCTGGTGTGCCCGGGATGCGGCACCGCCCAGCCGGCCGCGGATGTGCGCGGGAGCGGGCACGGCAGTGGGCGAGGGCACGACCTGCCGACGGAACACCGGCCGCGCTCCTACCCGTTGTACGACGCTGCCCTGTTCGACGGCGACGAGACAGGAGCGGGAGCAGGTACGGGACAAGGGGCAGGACCAGGAGCGGGACCAGGTGCGGGACCGGGTGCCGGACATGGGGCGGCCCCGACGCCGGAGTCACGAACGATCGACGCCCGCGGCAACGCTGGCGACGGAACGGAGCCCGCTCCCGGCGCGCGCCGCGACCGGCGCCGTACGCCGACCTGGAAGCGCGGCGAGGACACCCCCCGGAGCCCGCGCTCGCCAGCACGGGCGAAGTCGCGCGGGGCAGCCGTGTGCCTCACGCTCGGCTTGGGGCTCGTCCTCGTGGGCGGCGGCCTGACCATCGGCGCGACCGTGTTCGGTGGCTCCGACGATCAGGGGTCCATACCCGCCGTAGGAAGTGACGCGACCGCCTCCACTGACCCGCTCCGAGCGGGGGACGAGGGTGCGCCGCCCCCGTCGTCGCCGTCCAGTAGCCCGAGTGCCAGTGCCACCGCCGGCAGCGCATCGGTCAAGCCCGCCGTCCCGAGGCGTCCCGCGGCGCGCACGCCCGCTCCGCGCACCTTCGCCCCTCGCCCCGCGCCCAAGCCGACCGAGAAGCGGATGCTGCCGCATCGCCCGGCTCCGGCTTGGACCGGGTCGGCCTGCTTCTTCGGCTGGTGCTTCGAAGGGGACAAGGGGAAATAGCAAAGGGGCGAGGGGAAGTCGCAAAGGGGTGAGGGACAAGGGGCAATGGCGGGCCATTGTTCCCGGCTGCTGGTCCGGCTCCCGTCGTACGAGCCGGACCCGAACCAGTGGTCAGCCATGGGCGGTCGGCGGTCGATTGAGTCCACTGAGCATGACGCCTCGGATGTAGTGTCGGCGCCCGGCGTCCGGGGGAGGTCGTCCAGGCGGGCCCCGTCGAGGTGCGGCGCTTCGGACGGCTGGCGCCGCGACCGGAGCGGCCGTCCCGGAGTGTCCCGTGAGGGCCCCACCTGAGGTCCGCGCCGTGGCAAGGCCGGGTGCATCGAAAGTCCGGGGCGGTGAAAGGCACAGTGCGGTGCTGGGGCGTGTATCGAATGTGGATCTTCGGGTCCGCGCCGATAAGGCGTACGCCTCCCGCAAGAACCGCGCCTACCTGCGGCGTCGTGGCATCCGCCGCACCATCCCGGACAAGGTAGACCACGTCCGCAACCGCAAGAAGCTCGGCTCGCGCGGCGGTCGCCCACCAAAGTTCGACAAGATCGACTACCGCGAGCGCCACGCGGTCGAATGCGGCATCAACCGCCTCAAGAGGAACCGAGCCGTCGCCACGAGATACCACAGACTCGCGGTCCGCTACGAAGCAACAGTGCTGGTCGCGGCCATCAACGAATGGATATGACTGGACCCACCACGTACCGGTCGCTAACCTCGGCCCTCATGAACCAGCGGCGGCAAAAGAAGCTCACCCGGCGTCTCTTCAACGCAATTCTGATGGGTGACACCGCCGTCGTGAAGGCGGTACTGCGGGCTGGGATCGCCCCCAACAAGCCGGACAGCGCGGGTACCACCCCTCTGTATCTGGCATCCGTCACCGGAGAAGCGGACATCGCCCGCCTGCTCCTCAAGGCCGGCGCCTCCCCCGACACCGAGAGCAGCGGCGGATTCGGTTCGGAGGGCACTCCGCTGTGCGCAGCCGCGTGCTGGGGATACACCGAAACAGTACGCGAACTGTTGGCGCACGGCGCCGATCCCAACCGGCGCGAAGACCATGGAACCGGCCGCTCCTCGCTGGACTGGGCCAACGAAGGCCCCCACCCTGAAACCGCCGAACTTCTCACCGCGGCGGGAGCCACCACCAGCGGGCGAACCACGTAGCAGCGGCGTTCGTCATCACGAATCCCGTCAGCTGGATGGATCTCAAGAGCCACTTCGCAACAGGCCCTAGTAGGGCTCCGTTAGGTCTTCCCGATCAAGTTCGGGGGGAGCATGTTGGTCGGATGGACGTGCGGCAGGTTCAGGGTTTGCGGGCGGGGTTATCAGCGTTTGTGGCGGATGTGTTCGCATCGGTGCCGCGGAAGGATCAGCGGGCGAAGGGGGACTGCTATCTGCGGGGATTGATGCTGGACGGGCGGCGCAAGTCGATCCAGCCGATGGCTGAGCGGCTGCCGGACGGCAACGAGCAGAACCTGCAGCAGTTCGTGAACCAGTCCACCTGGGATCCGGTGCCGGTGCGGCTACGGATCGCGCAGCGGATGGTGCCGCTGATCGGCCCGGATGCCTGGGCAGTCGATGACGTGTCGTTCCCCAAGGACGGCCGGATGTCGGTGGCGGTCGCCCACCAGTACTGCGGTGCACTGGGCAAGCAGGCCAACTGCCAGGTCGCGGTGAGCATGCACGCAGTCACCGACACCGCGTCGTGCCCGCTGCAGTGGCGCCTGTTCGTGCCCGAAGAGTGGGCCGCAGACGCCGACCGGCGGCACAAGACGGGGATCCCCGAGGACATCGGGCACCAGGAGAAGTGGCGCCTGGCCCTGAACATCCTGGACGAGCTGGCCGGGTGGGGCCTGGCGCCGCCGGTGGTGGTGGCCGACGCCGGCTACGGCCAAAACGCCGACTTCCGCGACGGCCTGGAGGGCCGCGGCATCAAGTACGTCGTCGCCATCCGCTCGGATGTGACCGTCCACCCGCACGATGCGGTGCCCACCGCACCGCCGTGGTCCGGCAACGGCCGCAAACCGCAGCCCCGCTACCGCGACAAGCCGCCCCCAGTAGCCGCACTCGCCACCAGCCATGGACGGCAGGCTTTCACCGACGTTACCTGGCGTGAAGGCTCACGCGGACCAATGCGTTCACGCTTCCTGGCCCTGCGGGTCCGGCCGGCCGGAGTGCGGGTCCGTCGTCTGACCCAGTCCGCCGCCGTCGCCGGGCACGGCTCTTGGGACGGTGTCCTGCCCGAGGTCACCTTGCTGGTCGAGTGGCCCGAAGGCGCCGCAGCGCCGACCGACTACTGGCTGTCCAACCTGCCCGAGGACACCCCGCTCGCTGTCCAACCTGCCCGAGGACACCCCGCTCGCCGAACTGGTCCGCCTGGCTAAGATCCGCTGGCGCATCGAGCACGACTACCGGGAACTCAAGCACGGCCTGGGCCTGGACCACTTCGAGGGACGTTCCTGGAACGGCTGGCACCACCACGTCACCCTGGTCACCGCCGCCCACGCCTTCCTCACCGAACAGCGGCTCTCCCCAAAAGCCCGCACACCGGCCTCACGCTCTACCAGGTCCTGGACGCCCTCCAGACCCTGCTGAACTGCTGGACCGGCACCTGCACCACCTGCCACCGCCCCCTGCCCAGACGATCAGGCAGACGCCGCCCGCCAAGACCCACACCGACCTAACGGAGCCCTACTAGGTACGGATCACACACAGCGCGAAACGCCCTGAGGAACAGGGCACGGTACGAGCGCCGGATGATCCCGGTGCCGAGCCCGCGCGGACCTGTGGCGGCACACACGCCACCACACCGCCCTCCGGACTCATATCCATGTACGGTTCGCTCTCGACCCGCCCGTCCGGACATCGGTCGTCCCAGGCCGCGCACGCGTGCCCGCCACCGTCGGGTGCATCGCCCACCGCGCATCGCCCACCGCCCCGGCGACAACGCCGACGTTCACCATGTGCGCATGCCCCTGGGGCCGCACCTCCTGGGCGGCCCCCCAAGCGCCCGAGGCACAGCCCAGCAGCAGCACACCGAGGACCCGGCGGAGCGCAACGCGGGCCCAGGGCACGTGTCCATAACCGTGACAATAAGCAGCACGCCCAGCCGAATACTCGCCAACGCGGACGATGTCACCCGGAAGAGCCCGAAACCGACGAGGCGCCCGACCTCCCGGAGGCTCGCGACGCCAAGTCCCGAAGTATGCAGCCGCTTTGAGCTGAGCGAGACAGAGTCGTGAGGCGCGTTCTCCTGCTACCGGGGCAACATCGCCGCCGCGCACCGGCCCGCCTCGCGGTGACCGCCGGGGACGGGACCACTGCGGGTGCTCCGGTGCCCGAGTTCCTGGCCGAGGGCTGGAAGGACACCGCTCCGGTGCCGACGCGGACCCTGTACCGGGCGTTCACGACCGAGCTGACCCCGGCGGAACGGACCGCGTGGGAGAAAGGGGGAGTCCGGTCGCCGGGCGGCCTCGGTCCGTCTGCGGCGGCCCGAGGAGACCCACGGGCGCGTGCGGGAGATGGACCACACGTTGCTGCCGTTCCTCGTGCTGCCGCCGAAGGGAAGGGCGCTGAGAGTCATTGCGCCGGTTGTACCACCGGCAGACCAAAAGACTGCGGGTCAGCTACTCCCCCAAGAAGGTCGGCTTCTTCCAGAGGAGGGGATTTTACGGCGCGCGGAAGGCCAGGACCGCGTTCTGGCCGCCGAAGCCGATGGAGCTGCTGAGTGCCGCCCGCAGGTGATGGGGGCGGGGTGCCTTGGTGACGACGTCCAGATCGATGTCGGGGTCGAGGCGGTCGAGGTTGGCGGTGGGCGGAAGGGTCTGGTGTTGCAGGCTCAGCACGGTGACGGCGGCTTCGATGGCGCCCGCGCCGCCGATCGAGTGTCCGAGGACGCTCTTGTTCGCCGTCACCGGCGGCGGTGTGCCGAAGACCGAGCACAGGGCGCGTGCTTCGGAGAGGTCGTTCTGCTGCGTGGACGTCCCGTGGGCATTGATGTGGTCGATGTCCGACACCGACAGGCCGGCATCGGCGAGCGCCGCGCGGATGGCCCGTACCACGCCTTGGCCCTCCGGGTCGGGTGAGGTGAAGTGGTAGCCGTCGGCGGAGGCTCCGTATCCGGCGACGAGGGCACGCACCGGCGTATGTCTGGCGCGGGCGTCTGCCAGCCGTTCCAGTACGAGGACGCCCGCGCCCTCGCCCAGCACGAACCCGTCCCGGTCCGCGTCGAACGGCCGACACGCACTGGCCGGGTCGTGCACCCTGGTGGACAGGGCTCCCATCTGGCCGAACCCGACCGCGGGCATGGGTCTGCAGACGCTTTCGCTGCCGCCGGTGATCGCGATGTCGCACGCTCCGGAGCCGAGCAGGTCGCGGGCGACGCCGATGGCGGTGCCCCCGGACGCGCAGGCGGTGGAGGTGACCAGGCTGGGGCCCAGTGCCTGGAGATCCGCGCTGATCTCGCCGGCGAGCATGTTGGACACCGCACGCGTGATGCACAAGGGAGAGACCGCCTTGTGCCGACCGCTGTTGAGCAGGCCGTAGTCCTGGGGAGCGTGGTCGTTGCCGCCGTTTCCGTTGCCGAGGACCACGGCGACGCGGGCCCCGTCCCAGGCGGCGGGGTCCCATCCGGCGTCGGTGACCGCTTCGCGGGCGGCGACCAGCCCCATCTGGATGAACCTGTCGATACGCCAGCTCAGCCGGCGCCCGAGGCGGGCCACGGGGTCGAAATCGGGCACCCGGCAGGAGAAGTCCACCGGGAGGCCGGCCAGCTGCTCGTCCGTGGCCGCCAGCGACCGGCCGGAGAGCAGTCCGTCCCACGTGGCGTGGACGCCGACCCCGGCCGGGGTCACCAATCCCAGTCCGGTGACCGCGACGTCGACCGCCGTCATGGGCTGGTAGGGGTGGTCGACGCGTCCTGCTGGGCGGTGTCCGCGCCCGCGGCCTTCCCGTCGTCGCGCCTCTCGTCGACGACCTGGCAGAACTCTCCGAGGGTCGGCTTGAGGTCCTCCTCCGTCAGATGAACGCCGAGCCGGTCCTCGATGATCACGCTGAGTTCGGCAATCGAGAGCGAGTCGAGATCCAGGTCCGTGAAGGTGGCGTCGGGTTGGATGATGTCTTCCGGCACGCCCAAGTGCTCGGTGAGCAGGCCGGCAATCCATTCGTATGTGTTGTTGGTCATCCGGATTCCTCAGGAAGGTGGGTGTGGGGGGTTGGTGGTCTTCGCGGCGCGACGCGGCCCATACACATCACAGCCCGGCGCGCGCCGTCACCTCGTCCAGCTCACGCATCCACAGCCGCACCAGGCCGTCGCAGCTCCCGACCGCCCGGTCAGCGACGAAGCAGATGTGCGCGGTGGCTGCGTAGCTGGACAAACAGGCCGCGAGCGCATGGCCGGCCGGCAGGAGGATCAGTGGTACGGCTTCGGTGACCACCCGGTCGCCGAGGCGGAGACGCTGCCCCGGTCCCGGAACGTAGGAGGCCAGTACCGTCGTGCTCCGCGGGTGCAGATCGAGTTCGAGGAGCCACCGGCCGAACCGCTCGGGGACCAGGCGCTCCAGGGCGCCGGCGTGGGCATTGAACAGCGATGAACGGGCCTTCTCCGTACGGGTCTTCACGTACGCCAGTCGGTCAACCGGATCGTCCAGATCGGCCGGCAGCCGCACTGCCGAGCCCAGCACCGCGTTCCCTCTCTTGCCCGCGTCCTCCCGGCGCCGCAGGGTGACCGGCACCATCATGCGCATCGGTTGCCGGCCGAGCGGCCGGCCATGTTCCCCGGCCCACGTCCGGAGAGCGCCGGCGAGGGTCGACAAGTACAGATCGTTGGGGGTTACTCCGTACGCGGCGGCGATCTTCCGGAGTCGGGACAGTTCCACACTGCCCCACGCATAGTGCAGTTCGCCCGTCAGGGGAAAGCTCCGCGGTACGAGACGAGCGGCCCGGCGCAGCCCGTCGGCGGCGCTGATGCCTTCGCGGACGGCGGTCGCCAGTTCCGCCGCTGTGCCTCGGCGGGCCACCCGCCCCGGCAGTGGTGGGCCGTCCGCGTGGGAGGCGGCGGGCCCACCGAGGGTGCCGCGCACGATTTCGCTGAGCAGCATGCCGTCGAAGTGCGCGTGGTGACCCCGCAGTACGACCGCGAACTCATCGGGGGCGTAGCCGTGCAGAATCCAGACGCCCCAGAGACGTTCCGGCAGGGGTGCGGTGGCCAGGTCCCCCAGCGCGGCCCGCAGCCCGTCCAGCCCGGTTCCGGCAGCGACAGATGTACGAAACACATGGTCTTCGGCGGCGAACGGGGCACCCGCCCCGCTGCCGGGCCCACCGGGTGGCGATTCCGCGAGCTCCGGATAGCGGGCTACCGCGAGGTCCACCAGGAGACACATTTCCTCGTGGGAGGGCACGTCACCCGTGATGCGGCTGACGCCTCCCACCGCCACCGACGTGCCCGGATGTGCCGCAGCGTAATCGAAAAAGGCTCCCTTCCATGCCCTTGCGCCGTCCTGCCGTCGTGCTGGGGGAACCGGGTCTCGTCCAGCAGTGGCCTGACGAAGGGCATCTCGGAGACCCATGTCGATCCCTTCCTGAAAGAGTTCCTTCAAGGTCGCCCGGCCGCTGTGTCCGCGCCGTCGGCGGTGACGAGGAGACATGAGGGCGAGGCTCAAGGCGATGTTCCGTCAGATAAGATGGCATTCACGGGGAATTGGGCCGAACGTGGTGTGTCAGCAGCCCGACATCTGCCGCACCCGGCGTTCAGCGACACCCGGCACAAAGTCAAGAGCCGCCTAAAGAAGCCCACGGCGACGCCTGGCGAGTTCACCGAGAGTGGCCATGGAGTTCTCCGAGCCCCCTAAAAGCGAGGGGCCGTCCCCCACGAAGCGTTCACATACACCGATGTGAGCGCCGTACACCTCGTCCACGGCGTCGAATATGCGCCGGCGGATCATACAGGAATCCGCGCATATAGCACGGTGCATGGCACCCCAGGCGCGCAATCGGGTTATGAGAACGCGGTGATCGGCCGACCAGAGGCCGGAGAAGCCGGTGGCGGGATGCTGGGGCGGCGTCATGGAAGGCCGCACGGTGCGCTGATAGTCGGACGGGGGGAAGGACGCGGTCAAGCGCATGGCGGCAGCGCTCGCGCGCAGGAAGACGTGGGTGGCTTGCGCTCCCGGCCCGCAGGAACGAGCGCTCGGTGCGGCCAGCGCGTCCTGCAAGCCCACGATGGCCGCTTGGGTGAGCGCGAAGAACAGGCGGTGCCCGTGCATCCATCGTTGCTGGGCGGGCGCGTCCGGTGTCAGCCCTGGTGCCGCGACGGGAGCCAGGCGGGCCGCGTCCAGAGCCTCATGGAGCGTGGGTTCCGCGGCGGCTTCGGGCAGCGAGGCCATCGCACTCACCGTGGTGGTCAGCGCCTCGGAAACCAGCAGGGCGGCCGATACGCCGGAGACCCGGATGACACCGAAAAAGGCGTCGTAGTCCGCTTCCCGTGGGTCGGACATCGGGCACGGGAGAAAGCGAACCGGGCGGTCCTCTCGAACGGATGAACACCACAGCGACTCCACCCTCTCGGGCAGCTGCTCCGGGCCGGGGAGCCGGAGTTCGACACGACATGGACGCATAAGCGACACAGTAGACAAACTATAATAAGACCGCTATTTTTACGTTATGGGCGATGAGTTTGCAGCGGCGATAGAAACAGCCACCAAACAACTCGTCGCGCACTGGCGGGCGTTGGCAGCCCGAGAGGTACCGGTGACCCCGCCGTGTGAACCCGGCTTCCTGCGCACCGCGCTGCCGTCCGCGCCTCCCGAGCAGGCGGAGGGCCTCGGGGAGATGCTGGCCGACACCTGGAACGTCATCGTCCCCGGCTTGACCCATTGGCAGCATCCGGCATTCCTGGGCTACTACCCGACCAACAACTCCCCGGCGTCCGTGCTCGCGGAGTTCGTCACGGCGGGGCTGGGCGTACAGGGCATGATGTGGTCGACATCGCCGGCGGCCACGGAGCTGGAGCAGCTGGTCACGGACTGGCTGGCCCAGGCCCTCGGCCTGCCGGAAGCCTTCCGCCATTCGAGTGGCCGCGGCGGCGGAGTCATTCAGGACTCCGCTTCCTCGGCGGTACTCGTCGCCATTGCCGCGGCCCTTCAACGGGCGTCGCTGGGGCGATGGCGTTCGGCCGGAACCGAGGGCCGCTACCGGATGTACTGCACGGAGCACGCCCACTCCTGCGTTCCCAAGAGCTCCCGGCTCGCCGGCCTGGGTGAACCACAGCTCATCGCCACACTGCCGGGAACGGACCGGATGGATCCCGAGGCGCTCGGCGCGCGGATCGACACCGACCGCAAGGCCGGCCTCGTCCCCGCCATCGTCATCGCCACGGTCGGCACCACCAACGCCTGCGCCGTCGACCCCGTGCCGGACATCGGCCGCCTGTGCCGGCAGGAGAACGTGTGGCTGCACGTGGACGCCGCCTACGCGGGCTCCGCGGCACTGTGCCCTGAATACCGGCACCTCAATGACGGCATCGCCCTCGCCGACTCCTACGCCGTCAACGCCCACAAGTGGATGCGTACGGGCACCCCGTGCGATGTCCTGTGGACCGCCGACCGCACCGCGCTCACCGACGCCATGAGCATCACCCCCTCATACCTGCGGAATCCCGCGACCGACTCCGGCCGGGTCGTGGACTTCCGCGACTGGCAGGTGCCGCTCGGCCGCCCGATGCGTGCCCTCAAACTCTGGTACGTGATGCGGGCCCATGGCGTGCGAGGTCTGCGCGAAGCCATCCGTCACGACGTCCGCCTGGCGGCCCAGCTCGCACGCCTTGTCACCGCCGAGCCCGGGTTTCACCTGGAGGCGCACGAACTGGGCCTGGTCGTCTTCCGTCGCGACACCGACGAGGACACCCGTGGTCTGATCTCCCGCCTGCAAACCGACCCCACGCTCCTGTGTACCCCCGCGAGCGTCAACGGTCGCCCTGCCGTACGGGCCGCCTTCGGATCTCCGTACGCCGACGCGGACACGGTGCACTACGTCTGGGAACGGATCCGCGCCCACGCCCAGGGCCCGGGGAAACTCTCGGCCTCCGGTTCCGGACGCGGCACCGTGTGACGCCGCCCCAGGCGCCTTCGCCGAGCCCGCCGGTCAACGGACCGGCCGTCAGCGCGGCCTCGACCGCAGGACGTTGCACCCCTGCCGCATCAGGCCGGGCACCGCTCCCTGGTGCGTCGCGGTCGCCGCTGTCCAGACGCGTTCCCCCGCGGGCTCGTCGTACCGGATGAACGTGGCGAACGACGCCTGTCCGTCGCCGACGTGGAAGACGAGACGTGTGGTCATGGCCCCGGAGTTGGCCTCAAGCCGGATCCAGTTGTCGCCGCGTTCGCCGATCTGCCAACCGGCCACGGTGTCCGTCGCTCCCAGCGGCCTGAGGCGCAGGCCGAGCCGTTCTCGCCAGGTCTGTTGCCCCAACTCGCCCGCGGCGTCCTCGAACGTCGCACGGGCCCACTGTTCGGCCGACCAGTCCGTGGCGTCACTCGTCGTGAGCGTGAAGCAGTCGGCGTAGTCCGGGTCGGCCATGGCGCTGAGGGAGCGGATGACCTCGGGAACATCGCTTTGCTGGTGGGCGGTTGGCGCGGCGGTCCCCTCCACCGCGCTCTCCGCCCCTGCACCACGGTCGGTCCCTGCTTCGACGTTCATACGCCTGACTCCTCTCGGGTCGGTCCCAGTGGCGGCGCTGCGTCCGAGTAACATACATGCATGACTGTATGTAAGGAAGGGTGATCACGCTGGAGACCTCCGAGAGTGCCCGGCGCACGCAGGCGGGCCGGCGCGCGCGGTCCAGGAGCGCCCTGCTGGAGGCAGCGGCACGGGGGCTGTCCACGTACGGGTACGCCAACTTGGCGCTGGGACGGGTGGCCAGTGAGGCGGGCTACACACGTGGCGCGCTGTACCACCAGTTCGCCAACAAGGAAGATCTGGCACTGGCGGTGGTGAAGTGGGTCGAGGAGACCTGGTACGCCGAGGTCGGCCGGCTCGCCGAGGAAGCGGCCGACCCCGTCGAGGCGCTGCTCGCGATGGCACGGGGCCACGCCGTCTACTGCCGCCGCGACGTGGCCCGCGTCATGACCGCACTGAGTGTCGAGTTCCTCGGGCAGGACCATCCGGTCGGCCGGGCGATCACCGAGGTCGGCGAGCGGTTTCTCGCCGACAGCGCCGATCGGATCGCCGCCGCACGTGCAAGCGGCGCGATCCCGCCCGGCCCGCCTCCCCGGGAGATGGCGCAGGCCTGTCTCGGCACCCTGGAGGGGCTGGTGATCAAGCTCGCCGGGCACGCCCCCTACGACGTCGAACTCGCCGAGCGGGCGGTCCGAGGCGTGCTCGGTCTGCCGCCCGTGCCCCTCACCACCGGTCCGCAGAGCGCGGGGGCGCCTCAGTCGCTGTAGTCGTCAGCCCTGAAGCGCAAGGGGCGTCCAGCCACCGGCGCGCACCGGCACGGAGTCATCCCGATGAGACTCCCCACACCGCGCACGCGTAGCTCCCGGCGGTGACGGTTCCGGACACCATCGCCGTCTCAGGACAGCCCCGGAGCGTCCGACAACCGCCGGGTGACGGGCGCCGAAGCGCAGAAAGCGGACGGTCGAACGCACCGCCTGTTCCTGCACCCGCGCGGCGGCGCGTCCGGTCAGCACGACGTCGCGTGGCGCGTCGTCGCGCCGCAGGATCCGGATCAGCCCGTCCCCGCGGCCGAGGCTGACGCACGTGATCCAGTAGCGGAAGCGCAGCGGTTCCGGCCGGCCGCCGTACGCCTCTCGCAGCAGTGTCCCCGCGGCGTGGGACCCGGTGGGGAACGCGGTCGCGCAGGCCATCCGCGGCCCCGCGCATGCGTCGCCGGCCGCGACGACTTCCGGGTGGGAGACCGACCGCAGTGCCGTGTCGACGCGGATGCGTCCGGTCGCGTCGGTCTCCAGGCCGGCCTTCTCGGCGAGTTCGGTGGTGGGTGCCATCGCCGCCGTCGAGACGACGGCGTCGGCGTCGACCGCGTCGGGCGATTCCACGGTCCGGCCCTCCTCGATGCGCACACCGGGCCGGCCCAGCGCGGCTCTCACATGTTCGCGTCCGCGTGGGGAGAGGTCGGGGCCGATCTGTCCGGCGGTCACCAGGCGTACGCGCCAGGCCGGGTGCGCTTCGGCGATTTCGGCAGCCATCTCCGTGCCTGTCAGGCCGCCGCCGACCACGGTGAGTTGGCCGGGCCGACTGGACAATGCTGCCGCGAGTCGGGCGGCTGTCCCGGCTGTGTATACGCGTGCGCCGCCGGCTCGCGGTACGGCTGCCGAGGACGACGATCCGCTGCCGGTCGGAATGCGAATTCTTCGTGGTCATCAGACGAAGCGGCCCGGCGGACTGTGACACCGCCGCGTCGGCGTCGCCGGGATGGACGGGGCCGGGGCGGGATGCAGTGGGCGGGCAGCGGCGGCACGATAGCGGCAAGCGGCCGTTCCCTCGACATCCACCGAATTCCTGGCCGAACGGAGGGCATGCACATGTTCCTTGCTTACGTGGTCGTCACCGTCATCACCATGGTGGTCAATGCCGGGGCCGCCATCGCCGACTTCCTGAAGGCCGGGTTCGTCCTTGCCAATGCCGAGGAACTGGGCCTCCGGAAGTCCTGGATCCCGTTGCTCGGCACCTTGAAAGGCGCCGGAGCTGTCGGGCTGCTCCTCGGACTCCTGGGTGTGCGGTTCATCGGCATCGCCGCCGCGATCGGACTTGTGCTGTTCTTTATCGGCGCCCTCGCTGTCCACTTCCGCACCCGGGTTTTCCACAATATCGCCGCGCCGGGAGGCTACTTTCTGCTGGCCGTCGCCTCTCTCGTCCTCGCCGTGGCGCACTGAGACGTCGACGCAGTGTCAGGCGGGCGGACCGGTGCGCGGACGGAGGAACCCGGCTGTCAGTCCGGCAGCGGTTCGGGGATTCTGGACGCGACGGCCGATCGCAGGGAGCGCCGTGTGGACATGCCGAACGAAGGGCGTTTCGCCGCCGGACGCTTCCTGATGCGGCACGCCCCAGTGCTGCCCTTCGCCCTGCTCATCGGCGGCGCCTTCCTGGACTACTTCACCGCGCCGCGCTTCAGCGCCTCCGCCTTCTACTCGGCCGCGCCGATGACGGCCGCTCCCCTGAGCCTGAGAGTCACCGTCCTGGCCGGGCTCGCCGCCTGCGCCGCCGACGCCGTCGTCCTCCTTCACTTCGGCTTCCTCGGACATTACAGCGGCGACACCGAGCTGGCGTCCGTCGCCACCGTCGGCGCCATCGCCGTCCTCGTCAACCGGCTGCTGCACCGCAGCCACGTTCAGCTGCGGTCCGCCCGCAGCATCGCCGTCGCCGTGCAGCGCGCCGTGCTGCCGCAGCCGCCGCGGCGCATCGGTCCGCTGCGCGTCGCCGCACGCTACGAGGCGGCCCAGGCGGAGGCGCGGATCGGCGGTGATCTGTACGCCATCCATGACACCCCGTACGGCGTGCGCTGCCTGGTCGGCGATGTCCGCGGCAAGGGGCTGGGCGCCGTCCGGGCGGTCAATATCGCGCTCGGTACGTTCGGCGAGGCCGCGGCGGAGGAACCGACACTGGCCGGGCTGGTGGCCCGGCTCGAACGGGCCACGACCCGGGAGGCGGCGGAGCGGAGCGGCGTCGAGCCCGTCGAGGGGTTCATCACGGGCGTGCTGGCCGAGATCCCGCACGGCGAGGCCGAGCTGCGGCTGATCAACCGGGGTCACCCCGCACCGCTGCTCCTCCGCCACGGCACCGTCTGGAGCGCCGAGCCCTCCGAGCCCGCGCTGCCCTTGGGGCTGTCGGCGCTCTCTGCCGTGGCGAATCGCGTCGACACCGTGCCGTTCCCCGCGGGGACCACCCTGCTGCTGTATACCGACGGCATCGTCGAGGCCCGCAACCGCGCCGGGACCTTCTACGACCTGGCGGGCCGGCTCGCCGGACACGAGTTCTCCGGGCCGGACGCCCTCCTCGACGCGACGCTGGCCGACGTCCAGCGGTACACCGGTGGCCACCGGGCCGACGATGTGGCCCTGCTCGCCGTCACGCACGGCGACGACGGCGAGAACGGATGCTGACCCGCGGCACCGGTCCCGGATCCCGGAAACCCCGAAGGTCCGCCCGGCGCGCCGGGCGGCGTGCCGGGCGGACCTCGCGTCCGACCTCAGCCCTCGGGCCTCGGGCCTCGGGCCTCGGCCGTCCGTCTCAGGCAGCGGGCCGGCCAGCCGGCGGGCGGACGACGGCTTCCGGTGTTACGGCGCCATCTCGTACGCCCCCGACAGCGCCGCCACCCGCTCCCAGATCCGGGTCGAGCGGGCCTCGTCGACGACCGGGCGACGGACCGCGCCCAGCGCCCACCGCTGCTGCGCCGCGGTGGCCGAGTCCTTGCCGTGGAGCTCGACGGCGTGCGCGGAGAAGTCGCGTACGAGGACGGCGAAGAGCTCGTCGAGCACCTCTGCGTCGAGGCCGGTCAAGTTCGCCTGCTCCAGGATCAGTTGACCGTGCACGACCAGCGCGAACAGCTGGCCGACGGCGAGCAGGAGGTCGAGATCGCGGCTCTGCTCCTCGTCGGGCGCGGCGGTGGTGACGAACTCGCACAGGGCGTCCGCCTGCTCACGGAAGCGGCCGACGTTGGGCACCTCGGCATACGCGTCGTAGGCGGTGCGCCAGTCGTGGAAGCGTACGGAGCCCAGGCCGCGGGCAGGTCCCTGGCGGAAGAGGAACGCGTCGTCGGCCGCGTCGAGACGGGTCGGCACGGGCGCGTAGTCGGCCGGGTTCAGCAGGTGGTTGCGCATGAACTTGAGGATCAGCGCGAGGTTGACGTGGACCGTGCCCTCCAGCTTCGGCAGTCCCCGGATCTCGACGGCGGCCTGGGCGAAGTAGTTGTCCTTCTCGAAGCCCTTGGCGGCGATGACGTCCCACATCAGGTCGATGACCTTCTCGCCCTCGGTGGTCACCTTCATCTTCGTCATGGGGTTGAAGAGCAGGTAGCGGCGGTCGTCGGGGCCGGCGGAGCGGAAGTAGTCGACGGCGCGGTCGCTGAACAGCTTCATCCCGACGAGGCGGACGTACGCGTCGGTGAGTTCGCGGCGCACATGCGGGAAGGCGGTGACGGGGCGGCCGTAGAGGATGCGGTTGTGCGCGTGGGTGACGGCCTCGTACATCGCGTGCTCGCAGATGCCGACGGAGGCGGTGCAGAGGTTGAACTTGCCGACGTTGACGGTGTTGAGGGCGGCGTCGAAGGCGGCGCGGCCGGTGTGCAGGATCTCGTCGGGGCCGACCGGGTAGTTGTCGAGGCGGAACTCGCTGACGTACTTGGACGAGTCGACGACGTTCTTCACGAGGTGGTACGCCGGGTGGCGGCTGTCGGCGGCGAAGAAGACATAGGCGTCCGGGCCCTCCATGTCGGTGCGGCGGCCGAAGACGGAGACGAGCCCGGCGGCGTTGCCGTTGCCGATGTAGTACTTGGAGCCGCTGGCCCGGAAGCCGCCGCTGCCGTCGGGCTCCAGCAGCATGTCGGTGGAGTAGATATCGGCGCCGTGGGACTTCTCGGACAGGCCGAAGGCGAACACCTCGCCCTGCGAGAGGAGTTCGGCCGCGCGGCTGCGAGCAGCGGCGTTGTCGCTCTGCCAGACCGGGCCGAGGCCGAGGATGGTGACCTGCCAGGCGTACCAGTAGTCGAGGCCGTAGAAGCCGAAGATCTCGTTGAGGGCGGCGATGCGGGCGGTGTCCCAGCGCTTGTCCGGCTGCTCGTCGGCGGCGACGGAGGGCGTGAGGAACGTCGCGAACAGCCCTTCCTTGGCCGAGAAGGCGAGGAAATCCGCCAGCCAGGCGCGGGAGCGGTAGTCCTCGATCAGCTTGCGCTTGCCGCGCTCCTCGAACCAGTCGACGGTGGCGCGCAGCAGCCGGCGGGTCTCGGGGTCGAAGTGCGCCGGGTCGTAGGTACGCGGGTTGAACAGCAGGGGGTCGGCCATGGGTGGTCACCTTTCTGGCTTGGGGACGGGGCGTCTTGCAGGCTGGGAATGGGGCGTCTTGTGGGCTTGATGGCGGTGTGTGTCTTTTGGGCTTGGGACGGGGCGGTCTTCCGGGCCGGGATTGGGGCGGCGTCGTCGGTTCAGTGCTTGGACGCGAGCCGGTGGAGGGTGGCGAGTACGTCGTCGAGCCAGCCGAGCATCATGCGTTCGTACTCGATGCCGCCGCGCAGTACGACATGCTGGAGTTCACGGCCGGCGTCGGGCGGTCCGGGGCCCTCGGGCCCGGTGAAGTCGCGTCGCTCCCCCGCGAGGTAGTGCGCGAGCCGGTCGGTGTGCGTCTGACGGTGCCGCTCGACCTCGTGGATCAGCGCTGTCGGGTCGTCGAAGGCGGCGCCGCGGATCTTCACGGCGAGGTCGTGCCGGACGCTTTCGGGTCCGCTCGGCTCGTGCAGCCACTGGGAGAGAGCGGTTTGGCCGAGCGGCGCGACGGAGTACTCCTTTTTGTCCGGCCGCCCTTCCTGCGGCACCTCGCGCACGTCGACCCAGCCGTCGCCCTCCATGCGCTTGAGGACGCGGTAGATCTGCTGATGGGTGGCGGTCCAGAAGTATCCGATGGACCGCTCGAACCGCCGGGCCAGCTCATAGCCGGATCCCGGCTTCTCCAGCAGGGAGACGAGGATCGCGTGTTCGAGCGCCATGCTCCGATCCTTCTGTGCAACGAGTTGCATAGACAAGAGGCGCCGCCCAGGTGAGACACGGGTCACCCGGGCGGGCGGGTCACCGCCCGGAATCCCCGTCGCCCCGCCGGGCCGGCCCTCGCCTGCTTTCCATGCCCCCACTGCCTTCACATGCAACACTGAGAACTACCCAACGTCCCACCTTTCCAAGGGACTTCGGTGAACGGGAGGGTTCATGGCCATACCCGAGAAACCTGACGCGCCACCTCCGCACGCCGCACCACGGCGCAGCCACGACGAGGCCACCCGGCTGCTGTGCGCGGGCACCTACCTCGACGGCGAGTTCCGCCGACGCGTCATCGATGAGCTGGTCGGGCACGAGGAGCGCCCGATCGCCCCGTCACTCGGCATCGACGCCGTACCGGTCCTCGCGCACGCACTGCGCGCCCGCCGCTGGGAGGCGACGACCGGGCTGGCGCTGCTGGTCATCTGGGCGGTGTTCATCACGCTCGGGGTCTCGGGGGCCGGCTCGGGGACGGTGCTGCCCATCCCCTGGTTCCTGACGTACGGGCTGCTCTGCCTTCTGTCGTGGAGCGTGCGGGCCTCGGCCGGGCAGAGTGTCTCCGTCTTCACTCTCGACCGTGCGGCGATCAAGGAGGCCACACGCGGCCGGCTGAAGATGGTACTGCCGCTCGTGCCGTTCCTGGTGGCGGTCGTGTACTGGGCGGCGGTGCTCTTCTCGCTGTTCAGCGGCGTGGACGCATGGGCGGGCGCGGTGTTCCCGTTCCTGCTGGTGATTCCCGTGTGGTCGTACCGCGCGCACCTCGTCTCCGTCATGTGCCGCAAGCTGAGCCGTACGGCCTATGCCGAAGCGCCCCGCGAGCAGCTCCCCGACAGCGACCGGTTCCGGCGCATCGGCAGGGCCATCGACCGCGAACAGCATGCGCCGCTGGGGATCTACAACGCGTTCCGGCCCTTCGTCGGTGCCGGCCAGCCGCACAAACCGTGGTCGTTCGCCATCGAGTTGAAACCCCGGACGCAGCCGGCCCCGCAGGTCCCGCCGGGCACCGTACCACCGGCGGACGCCGGGCCGGGGTCCAGGCCGGAAGCCGGGCCGGCGGACTCCCGCCGTCCGGCCCCCGAGCCGCTCACCGGACGCGAGGTCATCGACCTCATCAAGCCGCAGCTGGAGGCGCTGCGCACCTCCGCCGCGGCCACCGGCCGGGACCGCCTCCGCTCCCTGGAAATCGACGAATTCGTCTATCTGCCGGCCGGGGTGGAGCGCGGGGAGGCCAAGTACGACCCGGCCACCGTCCAGTGGCACCTCGACGGCGCCGTCGGCGACGGTGGCGAGGCGCGCCGTCACTTCCTGCGGATCCGGGTCGGCGCCTGGGACGAACAGGTGGTGGTCTCGCTGCTGGTCCGCGTCCACACCCAGGGCGGGATGCTCGTCCTGGAGGTCGTGCCGCATGTGCTCACTCCGGTGCGGCCGGAGTTCATGGCCGTGGATGTGATCACGGCACGCGGCGCGGGCGATCCGCTGCGCAACGCCGTACGCGGACTGCTGACCAGCCCCACGGCGAACCTCGCGGCCGGGATCTCCCTGGTCCGGACGGCCGTCGCGGTCTTCCGTACCTGGCTGGCGGCACCGGAGTACGCACAGCCGGACGGGCCGGTCGCCTCGGTACGGGAGTTGGGGAGCGTGACGGAGGTGTCCCTGTTCCAGGAGATGGACATCAGCCGCTATGTAAAGACATTGCAGGACCGGATCGTGAGCGGGGTGCGGGAGGCGCTGCGGGTGAAGGGGTACGAGACGGGTGAGTTCGAGCAGCACATCATCAGTGTGAGCACCGGCGGGGTGTTCATCGGGGCGATGAGCGGGGGTGCGGTCACGACGGGGAAGCGGTCCTCGGCGAAGCATGTGGACGTGGGCAAGGACATCGCCAGGGGAGGCATTGCGTCATGACAACGGGACCGGCGGAACCGGCGCAGGAAGGCCAGGGCCCGGCACAGGAGGGGCCGGTGCGGGGAGAGGCTGCGGGTCGGGCGACGAGGGCAGCCAACACACCCTCCTCACAGTCCGGTTCGGGAGGTATCACGGTCGGCGTGATGACCGGTGGTGCGGTGGCGGCCGGAGAGGGGGCCCGCGCCGAGGACAGATCGCTGCGCACAAGCCAACCGCCACCGCCGCCATTACCCTCGGGCGAGGGAGCATCCGCGCCCCTTGGCGGCGTCGGCATCGGAGCGATGACCGGCGGCGCCGCGGCTTCCGGCCCCGGTGCCAAAGCGTCCGACGAATCGACACAGTTGATCGGCGTGTCCCCCGAACTCCGCACGGCTCTCAGCGCCTTACGTGAGCAGCTGGCCGCCCTCGCCCCCGCCGCGGAGACGGACGAAGTCGGCACCCAGCTCGACGAGGCCGAGGCGGAAGCCGCCGCGACGGGACAGGTGAGCCGTGGCCGTCTGCAGTGGCTGCGCGAGCGCCTCGAACTCGGCGCGACGGCCGCGGCCGGCCTGGCCTCGGCGGCGTCCGTCGTGCAGGCCATCGGCCAACTACTCGGCTGACAAGGGTAGTTGACATGACGCGATGGGATGAGGAACAGGAAACCTGGGTTCCGGAACCGGCCACGGACAGACCCCCGACGGGCGACAATCCCCGGCCCCAGCGCATGCTGATCGTGGCGGTCGCCGCGGCCCTGCTGGCCGGGGTGGCGGGGGCCGGGATCTGGGCGCTGACACGCGAGTACGGCAACGGCGGCCCGGACCGGACGGGCTCACCGCCCGGCGTCGGTTCCACGACGACGGCGTCGGGCCGGCCCGCTGAGGTGACGCAGCCGTGCCGGGTGGCCGAGGACACCCTGTTCCAGAAGTGGCGTCTGAACCAGGGCAGGCCTTCCAAGCAGAGCTCGCTCGGGAAAGCCTGCTGGTGGGAATCGTCGTACACCAGGTACCGAACCACCTTCATGCTCATGTTCGCCGCATCGGACCCCGGCATCGGCCCGAACGCGGATCCGGTCACCATCCCCGGTGTACCCGCCGCGTCGGCCGCGCCCAGCAAGGGCCGCAACGCCTGCATGGTCGCGTGGCCCGCGTCGTTCGGAAAGGTCATCATCAGCGCTACCCGGCCGACCAGCGCGCCGTCGCGGCACATGTGCGCCCTCGCCGCCGATTTCGCACGCGACCTGGCCCCGAGACTCCCGAGGTGACGCACGAGATGGACGGAACGGACACACCCGCGACGGACGGCACCTCGCGGGTCGCCATGAGCGAGGCGGCCATCGAGCTGCTGCGCCGGCTGCGGGAGCGGCACGGGCCGCTGATGTTCCACCAGTCCGGCGGCTGCTGTGACGGCAGTGCCCCGATGTGCTATCCGGAAGGAGAATTCCGTACGGGATCGTCGGACGTCCTGCTGGCGCGGCTGTCGGTGGCAGGGGTGCCGGAACCGGTGGGGTTCTGGATGTCGGCGGAGCAGTTCACCCGCTGGCGGCATACGCATCTCACCGTGGACGCCGTACCGGGACGGGGCAGCGGCTTCTCCCTGGAGGCACCCGAAGGCGTCCGTTTCCTGATCCGCTCCCGGCTGCTGACCGGGGAAGAACGCGCCCGGCTCGGCGAGTAGGTCACGCCTCGCGCCCGGCGCACCGGACGAACAGCGAGGAAGACATGGTGAGGCCCCGTGCACGGGGGATAACACGGGGCCTCACTTATAAGAACGGGCGGGAGGCGCCGTAGGTTCCCTCTCCGTGAAGATTCCGCACGAAATTCCGGCCCCAGCTGTGATCCGGCAGGCGTGCCTCCCCCACCGTCCACCCCTCAGGCGTCGTCCTGCACCAACCGCTCCAGCAGTTCCTGGAAGTCCCCGTCCACGACCACCCGCAGCCCGTCGCCGTCCGGCTCGCACAGCGGGGTCATCTCGCCGCCGCGCCACCAGTACACCTTGGGGCTGATGGCGCCCGCGGCGTCCTTGTGGCCGGCCGCCGCGAACTGTGCCATGGCCTGCAACGCCGGGATGACATGGGCGTCGTGAATGGGGTGGAACGCGAGCTGGTGCCGGAAGGGCATCGCGACCAGCGCTCCGTCCGGGGTCAGCCCGGTGCCCATGATCCGCTGGACCAGCTCGTCCAGCACCAGTACCCGGCTCGCGGTGAAGAAGGAGTCACCGAGCAGCACCTCGAACGCCGAGCCGTCGCCGCGCCGCACCGTTTCATGCCCCTCGACCGGCAGCGCCCGCAGATTGTTCATCGCCCGGATGCGTAGCTCGGCCACCTCCCCGAGGTCGGCCAGCGAATCCTCGCTGAGCATCTGCACCGCCTCGGGCAGATCGAGCGCGAGCACTTCGCGCAGCCCCGGAGCGGGCTGCCGGCCGTACCGGAAGGAGTCCGCTTCGGGCAGCGACTCCTGGGCGACGACGCGGGGGTAGAGGCAGGCCCGGATCTCGTCCTCGGAGAGGATCTCCAGCGGCTGCGGGCCGTCCATCGTGCGCAGGACCTTGCCGACGTGGTCACGGATCAGCGTGGGCCAGCTGCGCTCGCCCCGCCGGTCGCGGTGGCACACCGCCGCGAGATTGCCGAGGCCGAACTGACGGCCCGCCGAGTCGGCGACCACGCCCGCGTAGACGGTGACTTCGAGGCCCTGCTCGGCGAACGCCTGCCGGACCTCCGACCGGAAGACGCCGCCCTCCCGCTCGGAGAAGAAGCTGAATTCCGCATCGCGTGCGAGGTCGCGGGAATCCCGCTTCGGTCCTCGGCGGAACAGGCCCATCTCTTCCTCCCGGCGAAGGCCACGTACGAACGGCCATGAATGGGCTGATCGTAACGGGTGCGCCCGCCGCACCGGATACGTTCCGCCTGCCGGGGGCGGGTACGAGACAGCCCAGGGCCCTGTCCTTCCTTGCGTACGCTTCTCCGGCTCCCCACGGGCGCGGGCCCTCCGCGTCACGGAGCCGGTGAGCCGGTGGTCCGGAGGAGCAGCCGCTACCGGGGCACACACCGCTCCCGGCATCACGCGTCGGTGCGTGATGCCGGGAGCGGTGGGCCACCGATGCCGGCCTCCAGGGCCAGTCCGATGGGTCAGGCGCTAGCCGCCGATGTTGACGTCGATGCAGGCGTAGAAGGCGTTCGCGGTATCGGCGATGTTCCAGACCGCCAGGACCTTCTGCTTGCCGCTCAGACCACCGAAGTTGACGGTGTGTGTGACGGTCTCGGGCGGCTGCGCGCCTCCGTCGTCGAACTCGGCGACTTTCCGGCCGCCCACGAAGTACTGCCAGGTGCTGGTGGAGTGACGGGCGGTCAGCTTCCAGTTGAAGGTCTGGGAGCTGCCGACCGGGGTGACCTTCCAGCCCTTCGCATCATCGTCGAGTTCCGCGAACGCGCTGTTGCCGCCGCTGCAACTCGTCAGACCCTTGGGGCCCTCGACGCTCTGCGGCTCCCATTTGATCGGTCCGCATTCGATGGTGCCCGCGGCGCACTGCGCCTGCCTGCTGGGCGGCGAGGACACATAACCGTGCGCGCCGGCCGGGCTGGCGGGCATGGTCACGACGAGGAGGGGAGCGATTCCCGCGCCAATGGCGAGAGCCAGCCTTCTCTTGCTGTTCATGTCAACCCTTTCGCGAGGGAGGCCACCGCGCGAGAAACAGGGGACCCGACGCCGCCACGGGCGCCGTTGTCCGCCCCGGGAAGCCTCGTTGAGTGTGGGGGGTGGATGACGCGAGGGTGTTCTGCGGCGGCGCCCCACGCCCGCCCCGCCCGGTGCCGACTCCGAGCACGGCGTCCCGTGGACAGGACCGCCAATTGGTCTAGACTTTACTCGCTGACCGCGTACGGTCAAGGGGTGCGCAACGGCCCTCTGCCGCGCCTCACTTCGCCGGTGCGCCCCGGGCTCCGCTGGAAGCCCGCACGACGAGCTCGGGGGCGAGCCGGACGGTCCGCCGCGAACCGGCCCCGCCGCCGTCCGGCTGACGGGCGAGCAGCCAGGCGGCTTCGGCGGCCAGTTCGGCGACCGGCTGCCGGACAGTGGTCAGCGCCGGGTCGGCGAGGCCCGCGAGCGGGATGTCGTCGAAGCCGGTGACGGCGACCTCCCCCGGGACGTCCGCGCCCAACTGCCGCAGCCGTTGCAGCGCGCCGACCGCGATGAGGTCATTGGCGCAGACGAAGGCGTCCGGACGGGACGGCCAGATCCGGTTGACCGCGGTGCGCCCCCACTCCACCGAGAAATCGCCGAGTTCGACGCGCCCAGGGGCCGTCGGACCAAAAGCCCCCGCCCCCGCCTCGTACGCCGTGCGTCGCTCGACCGCCGCCGAAGCGGTCCCGTCGGCCCCCACGAAGCAGGGGCGACGACGTCCCGTGGCGGCCAGGTGTTCCAGTACGAGGGCCATACCGGCCGCGTTGTCGACGGCGACCGCGTCGGCGACGCCGGGGCCGCAGCCGCGGTCCAGCAGTACCAGCGGCACCCGGGCGGCCGCACGCGCCACCGCGTCCCGGCTGTGGCGCTCATCGACGGGTATGACCAGCAGCGCGTCGACCTGCCGGTCCAGGAACGCGCTGATCCGGGCCGCCTCGGTCGCCGGATCGTCGTCGCAGTCGGCGAGCAGTACGGCGCGCCCCTCTGCGTGCAGGGCGTGCTCCAGTTCCCGGACAAGCGCGGGGAAGAAGGGGTTGGTGATCTGCGGGAGGACCAGGCCGACGGTGCCGGTGGAACGGCTGCGCAGAGCGCGGGCCACCTGGTTGGGCCGGTAGCCGAGACGCTCGGCCGCCTCCCGTACCGTGCGGGTGGTTTCGGCGCCGACGGGTCGGGTGCCGGCCAGCACGCGGGACACTGTGGCGACGGAGCAGCCCGATGCGCGGGCGACGTCCCTCAGGGTGACTTCGGCCACCGTCTCCCAGCCCCCTTCGTTCGGCTCGGCTGCGCAGGGTGGGAGCATACGCGGCGGCACGGGATCGGTAAACGTTGTCCGTTCAAGGCCATTGATACGGGTTCACGGGCTGGGTGTGCGTTTCCTCGCGCCCCGGAAATGCCCGGAAAGCGGGAGATTGACAGAGATTGAACCGTTGACAATCGACGGGTCCATGGGCGAAGTTTCCGGAGAACGTTTTCCATGATGTGTCCGAGCCCCCTCGCCGTCGGCTCCCCGCCCCGGTATCGGCATCGGTGCCCCACGCGCCCGGCTCGACGTATCAGGACCGGGGCGCACCCCACCGGCGGACGTGCCGGCGCCGCCGGACGACCGACTCCACCGCCGTTCCGCAGTGCAGCAGAGCGCAGAGCAGCAGAGCAAAGGGGCTCTTCCGTTGGCCAGAAAGATCATCCTCGACTGCGACCCGGGGCACGACGACGCGATCGCCATGCTCCTGGCCCACGGCAACCCCGGCATCGAGCTGGTCGCCGTCACGACCGTGGTCGGTAACCAGACGCTGGAGAAGGTGACCCGCAACGCCCTGTCGGTGGCGCGGATCGCCGGCATCACCGGAGTGCCCTTCGCGGCCGGCTGCCCGCGCCCCCTCGTCCGTGACATCGTGATCGCCCCCGACATACACGGCGAGACCGGCCTCGACGGCCCGGAGCTGCCCGAACCGGCGATCGAGCCGGACCGCCGGCACGCGGTCGACCTGATCATCGACACCGTGATGTCCCACGAGCCCGGTGAGATCACCATCGTCCCGACGGCCGGTCTGACGAACATCGCGCTGGCCGTGCGCAAGGAGCCCCGGATCGCCGAGCGGGTGCGCGAGGTCGTGCTGATGGGCGGCGGGTACCACCAGGGCAATTGGAGCGCGGTCGCCGAGTTCAACATCAAGATCGACCCCGAGGCCGCCCATATCGTCTTCAACGAGAAGTGGCCGCTCACCATGGTCGGCCTCGATCTCACACACCAGGCGCTGGCGACCCCCGAGGTCGAAGCGAAGATCGCCGCGGTCGGCACCAGGCCGGCCACGTTCGTGCTGGAGCTGCTGGACTTCTTCCGCGAGGCGTACCGGGAGAACCAGGGCTTCGAGTTCCCGCCGGTGCACGATCCGTGCGCGGTCGCATATGTGATCGATCCGGACGTCATGACGGTGCGCAAGGCCCCCGTGGACATCGAGCTCACCGGCGGACTGACCCTCGGTATGACGGTGGCGGACTTCCGTGCGCCGGCCCCGGCCGACTGCACCACCCAGGTCGCGGTCGCACTCGACCATGAGCGGTTCTGGAACCTCGTGGTGGACGCCCTCGAACGGATCGGCGACGCGGCGGCATGACGACTTCCACCGGCAGCGACGTCTCCACCCCACAGGACCCCACCGGGACTCCACAGGACCCCACCGAGATCAAGGGCGGCGGATCCGGCGTCCGGGTCGGTGTGCTCCTCACCGCGCTGCTCGCGGCGTGTTTCGCGTTCCAGCTCAATGCGAGCATGCTCAGCCCGGCACTGAAGAGTATCGAGGACACCCTCGGCGCCAGCTCCGCCGAGATCGGCCTCACCCAGACCGCGTTCTTCACGTCGGCGGCCCTGTTCTCCCTGTTCCTGCCGAGACTGGGCGATGTCCTCGGCCGTCGTAAGGTCCTGGCCGGCATGCTGGCCCTGATGACGGTCGGTTGTGTGGTCGCCGCGCTGGCGACGAGCGTGCCGATGCTGTTCGCCGGCCGCGTCATCCAGGGTGTGTCCGGTCCGGTCGTCCCGCTGTGTCTGATCATGCTGCGGGTCGAGGTGCGGGAACCGAAGCGGTACGGCACGCTGCTCGGCGTGATCACCGCCGTCAACGGCGGGATCGCGGGCGTCGACTCGCTCGCGGGCGGCTACCTCGCCGACAACCACGGCTTCCCCTCGGTCTTTTGGGCGATGGCGATCGTCGCGGCGCTCGCCGCCGTCCTGGTCGCCACCCTGACCCCCGAGTCCCGGGCGGCCGCCGCGACCCGTATGGACTGGCCCGGAGTGGCGCTCCTGGTCGTCTCGGTAGGCTCGCTGCTGATCGCGCTGAACGAGGCGGGCAAGCTCGCCGCCGCCAACTGGCCGCTGATCGCCGGTCTCGTCATCGTCACCGCGGTCGCCTTCGCCCTGTTCTGGCGGACGGAGAACCGCAGCGGGCACCCGCTGGTCGCCACCCGGCACCTCAAGCAGCGCGCTACCTGGGCGACTCTGCTGACCACCGTGCTCACCATGACCGGTGTGTTCGCCGTCATGAACGGGCTGATCCCGGCGTTCGCCCAGGACGCACAGGCCGGGCTCGGCATGACGGCCGAGCAGTCCGCGTGGTGGACCCTGACGCCGTACGCCCTCGCCGGACTGGCCATGGGCCCGGTCGCCGGCCGCCTCGCCGCCACCTTCGGCTACGGCCGCATCCTCCGCCTCGGCCTCATCGGGTCGGTGGCGACCGTCGTCCTGATGCTCGTCACCATCGACGATCATTCACGTGTGCTGCTCCTGGCGGCGTCCCTGCTGGTGGGCGTCACGTATGCGGGCGTCGCGAACATCGTCCTCAACGGACTCGGCATCGTCCTGTCCCCCAACGAGAACCCGGGCTTCCTCCCCGGCCTCAACGCGGGCGCGTTCAACCTCGGCGCGGGCCTCAGCTTCGCCGTGCTCTTCGCGGTCAAGACGGCGGCCCTGCCCGCGGACCCGTCGTCGCCGTCCGGTTACGTCGCCGGCATGATCGCGGGCGTGGTCATCATGGCCGCGGCCATCGCGACATCGTTCCTGATCCCGAAACCGGTGACGGCGGAGGCACGGAGGTAGAGGGGCTTCCTTCGGGGGCGGTAAAGCGGTCCCGTCCGGGGAGGGGGTTGAGCAGCCTTCCCCTGGGGGCGGGAGAGCGGCCTCCTCCGCGGGACTGCCGCCCCTGCCCCCACCGCGGAAAATCCTCCCCCGGCCCGGGAATACCGCCCCGGCCCCGCACGTCGTGGACTGCTAGGGGCAGACGCAACCCTTAGGGGATCTGTCCGACCAACCCTTGAGGCTCGCGCGAAGTAGGGGCCTTGACGTACGGCGCACCCCTCCCGTCTCCCCCGTGCTCTCCGCACTTCGCAACGTCGCACGAAACCGCCCGCCCACCGGAACGCACCGGTCGGCGGGCGGTTCATGTCCCGGACGGCAGTTCCCGCCCAGCGATGCCGGGAGCCCTGGACGGCAATGCCCGCCCAGCGATATCGGGAGCGCCCCGAGACGCGGTACCGACTAGCGATGACTTTCGCCCGGTGCAACGGTCAGTACTGGGAGAGGCAGCAACGCCGACGACACCAGGAGAGTGGCCATGCCGAAGATCATCCCCAACCTCTGGTTCGACACCCAGGGCAAGGAGGCCGCCGAGTTCTATGTCTCGGTGTTCCCCAACTCCAAGATCACCAACGTCTCCTACTACAACGAGGCCGGTCCGCGGGAGGCCGGCACCGTACTGACCGTCGACTTCGAGCTCGACGGCCAGGAGTACACCGCGATCAACGGCGGCCCCGAGTTCACCTTCAGCGAGGCGATTTCGCTGCTCATCAACTGCGCAGACCAGGAAGAGATCGACTACTACTGGTCCAAGCTCTCCGAGGGCGGCGAGGAAGGCCCGTGCGGCTGGCTGAAGGACAGGTACGGCTTGTCCTGGCAGGTGGCGCCGGCCGGGATGGTGGAGCTGATGAACGACCCGGACAAGGGCCGTGCGGAGCGCGCCATGAAGGCCATGCTCGGCATGAAGAAGATCGATGTGGCGGCGCTTTACGCCGCGGCGGACAAGGCGTAAGGGCTTACGGGCCGGGGCAGCCGGTGGGCGCCGCACCACTGCCCCGTAGCACCGGAGACTGCCGATCCCGCGACCGGCGAAGCGCGCCCGGCCACCCCGTCCGACGTGGGAAATCGAGACGTCGTATGGGGTGGCCGGGTGTCGTTGTGCCACCCGATTCGGGCGATCCCCCGCGTCGCCCGAATCAGGCAGTCTGACCGGATTCGCCACCCTTGAGAAGGCGGACATCCGGAGTCGTGCTGAGTATATTGGCTCGCAGCCAGTCAACGCAGGAGTTACAGCATGTCCCCCCGCAGCGCGTCGGTCAACGAAGAATTGCGGCGGCGATCACGGGAGCGGCTGCTGCAGGCGACGGTCGAGCTGGTGGGCGAGCGCGGGCTTGAGGCGACCACGCTGGGTGATATCGCACAGCGCGCCGGGGCGGCTCGCGGGCTGGTCTCCTACTACTTCCCCGGCAAGCGGCAGCTGCTGCAATCGGCCGTGCACCGGCTGATGCATCTCACCCTCCAGGCGGCGCTGGAGCGCGAGCCACAGCCGACCGGGCCGGATGCGGGGCGTGAGCTGTTGGCCCGCGCCATCGATGCCATCCTCGGGCTGGCACACGACCGTCCGCTGCTGATGCGGACGCATATGGCGGGCATTCTGACGGCCGAGGGATTCATCCAGTGCCCCGAACAGCAACGGCTGGCCCAGCTGCTGCGCGAGACGGTCGTGGCATACGGATCGACGGACCCGGATGCCGACTATCCCCTCTTGCGGGCTCTGCTGATGGGCTCGGTGGTGCCGATGCTGCTGCCGGGAGCGCAGATGCCGCAGGCCCGGCTGCGTGCCGAGTTGTTCCAACGGTATGGGCTGGACTGGGAGTTGGGAGTTCCTCCGGATACGGAGCCGCCCGCTGGGTCGGGGCCACGGAGGGGGACACCGGGCCCCGTGGGTCCGTAGCGGAAACGGCCCGCTAGCGCTTGTTGTGGCGTGGCGTCAGCAGGCCGTCGTCCCGGGCGCCGGCGATCAGACGCAACGATCTTCGGCGGTTGCGTCCGGTGGCGTTCATCACGGCCAGCACCGGATCGCGCCCCTCCCGTTGCGCCTCCCGGTAGACGTCCGCGGCGAATTTGCGGCGCTCACCGGCCCGCAACCGGGCGAGCACGGCGGACGGGGAGGGCGCGGGCGGCTCGGCGGAGCCGTCCGGGGAGGCGACCGAGTTCTCCGGGGGCGGGCTCTCCGGGGAGGCCGCGTCGCGTTCCGGCGATGCCGCGGAGTCCGTCGAGGGACCTTCGGTCGTCGACGGGTCCGGGGCGTGCGCGCAGCCCTCCACGGCGACGGCGTGCTCGGACTGCGGCTCGGCGGGGCGTGCGGCCTCTCCGCACAGCACTCCGTCACCGTGGGCGACGCCCCCCGCGGGCACCGCCACGTCCTCGTCCGCCGATCGTCCCGAGGCCGGTTCCTCGTCCCCCATACGGGGGGAAACCGGCTCGGCATCCGTATCCCCGGCCGCACCGGTGACCGCATTCGTCACCACAGCCCTCACCGCGTCCGTGGCCGTCTGTGCCTCCACATCCCCCGCCAGACCGGGCACCGGCACCGAATCCGGCCATGCCCCCGGCTTCAAACCGGCCGTTTTCGTCGGATCCACCGCGTCCTGCTCCCGCCCGGGGGAGGGTCGGTCCTTCCGTGGCCGTCCCATCACCATCCGGCAGGCATCGTCCAACGGGCCCTCGATCCAGCGCGCCAGCGCGGCGAGGCCGTCGAGCGTCAGGGGCGGATCGGCCCGCATGTCCTCGACGGTGATGTGACCGTCGTCGGCGACCGTCACCAGGACATCGATCCGGGCGCCGTCGGCGAATGTCAGCCGGGCGCTGAACCACGGCCCCAGCGGATCGGGCCGGCGCGGGGCGTCTCCGGGGCCTGGCGTCCCGGCCGGATCGTCGGGGGCGGCGGGCTCCGGGGCGGGCGCGGCCGAGCCATGGCCTCGGAGCTCCCAGACGGGCCACTCCGAGGCCGCATCTTGGGCCTTATATCGGCTATTAACGGTATAAAAGTCACTTTCCGACACGGGAAAAACGTAGCCGCCGGCCCACCCGGCCCAGGGACGCGGCACGCTCATCGCATCGTGAGCAACCCCGATAGCTCATCTCCCGCCGGGCGCCCGCCGGTGCGATGCTGGGGGTACTCCGCGAAAGGGGCTCTTGTGCTTCGTGTCGCAGTGATCGGTTCTGGACCCAGTGGTGTCTACACCGCCCAGTCCCTGGTCGAACAGCAGGCCGTGCCGGATGTGGAGGTGTACCTCCTGGACCGGCTGCCCTGCCCGTACGGCCTGGTCCGCTACGGGGTCGCGCCGGACCACGAGAAGATCAAATCGCTGCAGAACAACCTTCGGACGGTGCTGGAGCACCCTCGCGTGCACTTCCTGGGGAATGTGGAGGCGGGCGCGCCGGGGCTGGGCCCCCGGGAGCTGCGCGAGATCTTCCACGCGGTGGTGTTCTGCGTGGGTGCCGCCACCGACCGGCATCTCGGCATCCCCGGTGAGGACCTGCCCGGCAGCCATTCGGCGACCTCCTTCGTGGCCTGGTACAGCGCGCATCCGGACGCCGTCGCCCACCGCTTCGCGCTCTCGGCCCGGTCCGCGGTCGTGATCGGCGTGGGCAATGTGGCCGTGGACGTGGCCCGGATCCTGGCCCGCGGCGCGGCGGACCTGGCCGGCACGGACATGCCTCAGGGGGCGCTCGGCGCGCTCGCCGACAGCCGTGTCGAGGACATCTGGATGGTGGGCAGGCGCGGCCCGTCGCAGGCCAGGTTCACCACCAAGGAGCTGCGGGAACTGGCGACCCTTCCGGGTGCGGAGGTGGTCGTACGGCCCGAGGAGCTGGCGGGGGATCCGGGGTACCACGATTCCAGTGGGCTGCCGGCGGCCGGACGGCGAAACGTTCAGGTGCTGCACGACTGGGCGGAGCGGTCGGATGATGCCGCGGCGGCGGGATCGACGGCGGGGGCGACGGCCGCGTCGGAGCGGGACGAGCGCCGGATCCATCTTCGGTTCTTCCTGCGTCCGGTCGAGATCCTCGGGGACGCCGCCACCGGCGTACGGGCGGTCCGATTCGAGCGGACGGCACCGGACGGGCACGGCGGGATCGTGGGAACCGGCGCATACGAGGACATCGAGGCGCAGTTGGTGCTGCGTTCGGTCGGCTATCGGGGGACGCCGCAGCCGGGGCTGCCGTTCGACGACGCGACCGGGACGGTGCCGCACCGGGCGGGGCGGGTGCTGCTGAACGGGGCGGCCAGCCCCGGTGTCTACGTGGCGGGCTGGATCAAGCGCGGCCCCACCGGGGTGATCGGCACCAACCGGCCCTGCGCCAAGGAGACCGCGGCATCGCTCCTGGAGGATGCCGCCGCTCTGGCGGAGCGTGATGTCGCCGACGATCCGGTGGACGCACTGCGGCAGGCGGGCCAGCAGCCGGTCTCCTGGGCGGGCTGGCTGGGCATCGAGGCCGCGGAGGCGGCGTGGGGTCAGCAGCTGGGGCGCGGGACGGTCAAACTGCCGGACTGGGAGGGGCTGTTGGGGGCGGCACGCTCGGCGGAGTGAGCCGGGCGGAGGGCGGGCCCCCTGGGGGCGACGGCGTTGTGCGCAGGCACCCCCGAGAGCGGCGGGCTGAGCCGGGCGGAGGCGCAGGCGCCCCGGGGCTCACACGTCGCCGAGACGGCGGGCCTGAAGGTCCGCGGCCCGGAGGACGCCGTCGATCAGGCCGGGGAAGAGCGCGTCCAGGTCGGCCCGGCGCAGCCCGTTCATCTTGGCCGTGCCCCGGTAGATCTGCTGGATGACGCCGTACTCACGCAGCACCCGGAAGTGGTGGGTGCAGGTCGACTTGCTGACCGGCAGTTCGATGTCCGCGCAGTTCAGCTCCCCGTCGGCGGCGGCCAGCGCCCGGACGATCCGCAGGCGCATCGGGTCGGCGAGCGCATGCAGGACATCCGCGAGCCGGATGTCCTCGCGGGCCGGGTGCTCCAGCGACCGGGAGCCGGACGGGGCACCCGTGGACGTCGCATTCGTGGACGTCGTATCGGTCGGCATGACGGCTCCTGACGTGCGGCCCGGTCACGTTCCGGGCGGGGATTCGGGCGCTCGCGGCGGAGTGCGGGAGAGCTCACCGGACGGCCATCGTACGGAAAGCATCGTAGTTCGGACGACCTCCGAGAGCATTGCTCCTGTGCGCGACCACACCCTCCCCCGCTTGTACGAAAGACATCGTAGTTTGACAGCCACCGTAATACGATGCTTATCGTATGACCCGCCGGGCCCGTCCGGGCCCGAACACCTTCAGGTACAGGAGCCTGCCGTGAGCGCACTGTTCGAGCCGATCAACCTTCGCTCGCTGACCATTCCGAACCGCCTCTGGATGGCGCCGATGTGCCAGTATTCGGCGGCGCCGGAGGGCCCGGGGGAGGGCGCGCCCGGCGACTGGCACTTCCAGCATCTGGCGGCCCGGGCGGCGGGCGGCACGGGCCTCATCCTCACCGAGGCGACCGCCGTGAGCCCCGAAGGACGCATCAGCCCCTACGACCTCGGGCTGTGGAACGACACCCAGACCGAGGCGTTCCGACGTATCACCGGCTTCCTCACCTCGCAGGGGTCGGTGCCCGGCATCCAGATCGCGCACGCCGGGCGGAAGGCGTCCACCGAGCGGACATGGGTGGACCGCGGCGCCCCGATCCGGCCCGGCGAGGGCTACGGGTGGGCGCCGGTCGGTCCGAGCCCGGTGCCGTTCGACGAGCGCTCCGCGACGCCCGCGGAGCTGACCACGGCGCAGATCGGTGAGCTCGTCGAGCAGTTCGCGGCGACCGCCCGCAGGGCGCTGGCCGCCGGCTTCGAGGTGGCCGAGATCCACGGTGCGCACGGCTACCTGATCCACGAGTTCCTCTCCCCCTTCACCAACCTGCGCACCGACGCGTACGGCGGCTCGTACGAGAACCGGACCCGCTTCCCGCTGGAGGTGGTGGCCGCCGTACGGGAGGTGTGGCCGGACCACCTGCCGGTCTTCTTCCGGATCTCGGCGACGGACTGGCTGAGCGAGGACACGGACGACGAGCGCGAGGGCTGGACGGCCGACGACACCGTCCGGTTCGCCGGTGACCTGCGGGCACATGGCATCGATCTGCTGGACACCTCCACGGGCGGCAACGCGCCGGACGCGAAGATCGAGGCGGCGCCCGGCTTCCAGGTGCCGTTCGCCGAGCGGGTCCGGAAGGAGACCGGTCTGCCGGTGGGTGCCGTCGGTCTGATCACCGAGGCGCGGCAGGCCGAGAAGATCATCGCGGACGGCCAGGCCGACGCCGTGCTGCTCGGCCGGGAACTGCTCCGGTCGCCCGGCTTCGCCCAGCAGGCGGCCCGCGAACTGGGCGCCGACGTCCACGTCCCGCGGCCGTACCACCGAGCCCTCTGACAGCTCCGCTCTTCTCCCCTCTGACCTGCGCGGATACCGCACGGGAACGCCGTTGTCAGTGGTCGGGTGCAGACTTGCCACTACCTGAGACAACGGCGTCCCGGAGGTGTTCGGCATGACAGACGTACTACTCGCGGTGGGCACGCGCAAAGGGCTCTTCATCGGCCGAAGGCGGCATGGTGAGTGGGCGTTGAGCGGGCCCCATTTCCCCGCGCAGGCGGTGTACTCCCTCGGGATCGACACCCGTCGCGCCACGCCCCGGCTGCTGGCCGGAGCGGACAGCTCGCATTGGGGACCGTCGGTTTTCCACTCCGACGACCTGGGCGAAACCTGGCACGAGCCGGCCCGGCCCGCGGTCAAGTACCCGTCGTACACCGGGACTTCGCTGGAGCGGGTCTGGCAGCTGCATCCGGCGGGCCCGGCCGCCCCCGACGTGGTGTACGCGGGCACCGAGCCGGGCGGGCTGTTCCGGTCCGAGGACAACGGCGAGACGTTCGAGCTGGTGCGGCCGCTCTGGGACCATCCCACGCGGGAGAAATGGGTGCCGGGCGGCGGCGGGCTGGCCGTCCACACGGTGATCACCGACCCACGGGACGCCGATGCGGTGACCGTCGCGGTCTCGGCCGCCGGGGTCTTCCGCACCCTCGACGGCGGCGCCAGCTGGATGCCGTCGAACACCGGAGTGAAGGCGGTGTTCCTCCCGGACCAGCAGCCCGAATTCGGCCAATGTGTCCACAAGATCGCCCAGGACCCGGTGCACCGCGACCGGCTGTATCTGCAGAACCACTGGGGCGTCTACCGCAGCGATGACGCGGGCGCCCGATGGGCGGACATCGGCGGCGGGCTGCCCTCGGACTTCGGCTTCGCCGCGGCCGCCCACCCCAGCAGGGGAGATGTCGCCTATGTCTTCCCCATCACCGCCGATATCGACCGGGTGCCGGCCGACCACCGCTGTCGGGTCTACCGCACGGCCGACGCGGGCGGGAGCTGGGAGGCGCTGACCGCCGGACTGCCCCAGGAAGACCATTACGGCACGGTGCTCCGTGACGCACTGTGCGTCGACGACGCCGACCCCGCGGGGGTGTATTTCGGCAACCGCAACGGCGAGCTGTACGCCAGCGCGGACGACGGCGACAGCTGGCGGCAGCTCGCCTCCCATCTGCCGGACGTGCTGTGCGTACGGGCGGCCGCCGTGGGGTGAGGGGGCGCGGGTGCGCGGTGGCGGACGGACAACACGCCTGCATGTCCCCGCGGTTGGGGCTCCTTGCGATCTCCGTCGGAGGGCTACCGGGGTACGCGTGCCGGGGGGCTCCGTCCGGGACTGGGTCGGTATCCCACCGGAATCACCGACGCGGTCCCCGTCGGCGCAACGTGAGCAACACGAGCAATGTAGGCAAGGTGAGCAACGTCAGGATGACCGGATACGGATGACCGGATGCGTGGGAAGGAGAATCGCAGGCCATCGATTAAAAGGATCGGCCGTCGGCCAGTAGGGTGATCCTGTGGCTGCACGACCTCTTCAAGACATCGTCGAACCGGGCTGGGCCAAGGCACTTGAGCCCGTCGCCGGACGGATCGCCGCGATGGGCGACTTCCTGCGGGCGGAGATCGCCGCGGGGCGTACGTATCTGCCGGCCGGCAACAACGTTCTGCGCGCCTTCCAACAGCCCTTCGATGAGGTGCGGGTGCTCATCGTCGGACAGGATCCCTACCCCACACCGGGGCACGCGGTCGGACTGAGCTTCTCCGTGGCGCCGGATGTGCGTCCGCTGCCCGGGAGCCTGGAGAACATCTACCGCGAGCTGCACTCCGATCTCGGGATGCCCCGGCCGTCCAACGGCGACCTCACGCCGTGGACGCGGCAGGGTGTACTGCTGCTGAACAGGGCGCTGACGACGGCACCCCGCAAGCCGGCGGCGCACCGCGGCAAGGGCTGGGAGGAGGTGACCGAGCAGGCCATCCGCGCGCTGGTGGCACGTGACCGTCCGCTGGTGTCGGTGCTGTGGGGGCGTGATGCGCGCAATCTGCGGCCGTTGCTGAGTGATCTTCCGGCCGTCGAATCGGCGCACCCCTCCCCCATGTCCGCGGATCGTGGGTTCTTCGGCTCGCGGCCGTTCAGCCGGACGAACGAGCTGCTGGTGCGGCAGGGGGCACAGCCTGTGGACTGGCGGCTGCCCTGACGCCGGGCGATAGTGTGCCCGCATGACCAATGCGAACATCCCTGCGGGCTGGTACGCCGACCCGCAGGGCACCCCCCACCAACTGCGTTGGTGGGACGGCTCCCAGTGGACCGCGCACACCCACCCGGGCCAGCAGTCGTCGGCGCCGGCGCAGAGCCGGGCGCCCCAGATGGCCAAACACCCCGCACACGAGGCGCCACAGCAGCAGACCCCGCTGCAAGCTCCTCAGCAAACTCTCCAGCAGCAGACGCCCTCGCAGCAGGCGCCTCAGTTCCCGCCGCAGGGGCAGCAGCAGGGCGGCGCGCCGTACGGCCAGCAGGAGCAGGGCCGGCAGGGCTACGGCTCCCCCCAGCAGCAGACGCCCGGCCAGCCAATGCCGCAGCCGTACCCCCAGCAGCAGGTGCCGGGGCAGCCGGGCGGCAACCCGGCGGGCATCCAGCAGCAGGTCCAGCAGCAGGCCGGGGTGGCGCCCACCGGGCCGGGCGGCGGCACCCTGTTCACCGAGCCGGTCCTGGTCGTGAACCAGAAGGCCAAGCTCATCGAGGTCACCAACGAGTACTCCGTTTTCGACCAGCACGGAAACACCCTCGGCGCGGTGGTGCAGGTCGGCCAGAGCACCGCGAAGAAGGTGTTGCGCGTCGTCTCCAGCCTGGATCAGTACATGACCCACAAGCTGGAGATCCGGGACGCGCACGGCCAGACGCAGCTGTTGCTGACCCGGCCCGCGAAGCTCATCAAGTCCAAGGTGCTGGTGGAGCGTCCGGACGGCCAGCAGGTCGGCGAGATCGTGCAGCTGAACGCCATCGGGAAGATCAATTTCGCGATGATGGTCAGCGGCCAGCAGGTCGGCGCCATCAAGGCCGAGAACTGGCGCGCGTGGAACTTCGCGATCGTGGACCACACCGACACCGAGGTCGCCCGGATCACCAAGACCTGGGAGGGCCTCGCCAAGACGATGTTCACCACCGCGGACAACTATGTGCTGCAGGTCCACCGCCAGTTGCCCGACCCGCTGCTGAGCCTGGTGGTCGCCACGGCGCTGACCGTCGACACCGCCCTCAAGCAGGACGCCCGCGGCCTTGGGTGAGCCGCCGGTCACCCCAGCGGACCGGGCCGCCGGCGCCCCCGTGGGACGCGGCAGCCATGTCCTCGGTGTGGACTCCGGCGGCTCCGGGCTGCGGATCGCCGTCGCCCGCGCGGACGGCCACGGGGTCGGCCCGTCGGTCACGTACGCCTCTGACGAGCCGGTACACACCGGCCCGGCGGGTATCGACGCGGCGCATCTACTGTCCCAACTCCTGCCTGCCGCCGATGAGTTGCGGCACGAGACCGGCGCGGACGAATTCGCCGCCTGCTGTGTGGGCGCCGCCGGGATGGGCAGCCTGGGAGACGATCTGCGCGCCCGGTTACCCGCCGCGCTGGCCACCGCGTTCGGGGTCCGGCACCTCGCCCTGGCCGCGGATGCCGTCACCGCGTACGCCGGGGCCCTGGACCAGCGGCCCGGTGCCGTCGTCGCCGCGGGCACCGGAATGATCGCCCTGGGCACGGACCTGACCCCGGCGGCCGGCTGGCGCCGCGCGGACGGCTGGGGCCATCTGCTGGGCGACTGCGGCAGCGGCGCCTGGATCGGCCGCGCCGGGCTGGAGGCCGCGATGCGCGCGTACGACGGACGGCGGGGCGGTTCGGCCGCCCTACTGGCCCGCGCGGAAGCGATGTTCGGGCCGGTCACCGAGCTGCCCGGGGCGCTCTATCCGAGGCCCGACCGGCCCGCCGCACTGGCCTCGTTCGCCCCGGAAGTCGCACGGTGCGCCTCCGAGGACCCGGTGGCCGCGGGCATCCTGTGCGATGCCGCGCGCCACATCGCCGACGCCGCCGCAGCGGTCTGCCCTCCGGGATCCCGCGGCGCGGTGGCGTACACCGGCGGCCTGTTCCGTATCGGCGAACCGCTGCTGGCTCCGCTGCGCGAAGCGCTTGCCGATCGGCTGCCGGACGCTCTCCTGACCGAGGCCGCGGGAAGCCCCCTCGACGGGGCTGTCACCATCGCCGCGGCGCTCGCCGGAAACCGCCTGGTTTTGCCCACCGATCCGAAGTTGTTGCAGATCACGCGGCATGTAAGGGGTTAGCCGGCGAGACGCGCGGGATAAATCGGGACGGATACCTCTCGACCGAGCCCTCCCTCGGCGCCGGGGTGGTCCGAGGCATTAGCATGCGGCGCCATGAGTTCCCCCACTGGGCCCGCACCTGGCTCGCCCCATGTTGACGCCGCAACCCCGAGCCCTGGAGCCGCACCCGGCCTGCCTGTACGTATGCCGCGCGCGCGAAAGTCCGGCCGCCACCGCAAGCCGGAACCGCTCGCCGCCCCCGAGGGCGCACCCGCCCTGGTGCTCGCCGTGCCCGGCACCCCCGCCCCCGCCTCCCGCAGCCTGGCGGAGGAGGTCTCCAGCATCGCCCGCTCCGAGCTGCCGGGCCTCGACGCCCGGATCGGCTACGTCGACGGCGGTGACGACGAGTTTCCGTCCCTGGAGGCCGTGCTGGCGCAGGCCGCCGCCGAGCAGACGGCCCGGGAAGGCGCCGACGGTCAGTCCCCGGAGGCCGGTCCCGCCGCAGTCGTCGTCCCGCTGCTGGCCGGCCCGGACAGCGCGCTGCAGCGCCGGATACGCCAGGCCATCATGAACAGCGGCTCCGGCGCCGAGCTGACCGATGTGCTCGGCCCGCACCCGCTGCTCGCGGAGGCCCTGCACGTCCGGCTGTCCGAGGCCGGTCTGGCGCGCGCCGACCGGGCGCGGCTGTTCACCGTCGCCACCGCCGCGGACGGCATCATCCTCGCCACCGTGGGCGGCGACGAGGCCGTGCAGGCCGCCGGGATCACCGGCATGCTGCTCTCGGCACGGCTGGCGGTGCCGGTGCTGGCCGCCGCGCTGGACGAGGAGGGCGCGATCTCCCGCACCGCCGAGCAGCTGCGCGGCTCCGGCTCGCAGCAGCTGGCGCTGGCCCCGTGTCTGATCGGCCCGGAGATCGCCGATGGCCTTGTGGGGGCGGCCGCGGCGGAGGCGGGCTGCGCGTCGGCGGAGGCGCTCGGCGCGTACGGCGCGGTGGGTCGGCTGGTGCTGTCGAACTACGCGGCCGCGGTGGGTATCACCCTGCAGCAGGGCGCGCCGGTCCGGTAGGGCACTCCGTCGGCGGACCTCCGAAGGGCCGCTCCGCACAGAGCGTGTGGGGTGGCCCTTCGCGCTGTCCGGGCGGGGCGGGCCGGGCCGGTAGGTATCGCGTGAGGTGTGATGCGTGACGAGTGTCGGGTGAATGCGTGTCGGGTGATGGGTGTCGCGTGATGCATATCGCGTGATCAGCGCAGACGCCCTTCTGCGGCCTGGAGCGGTGGCGGGGAAGGTGCGGGCGTGCCCGGCCCTCCATGCGTCCGCGAGCGCCCCTGTCATCGGCTTTGCCGTACGTCTCTCGTGTCGGCCGACGGGTGGGGCGGCGGTCACGGTCTACGTTCGTGCGGGTCCGGTGTTGACCGCAGGCTCCTCGGGCCGCGAGGAGGCCGCCTACGGGAGGAGTTCCATGCCGGGTACTGATCCGAGTCCGGAGTCGGACTCGCGGCCGGGCTCCGAGTCGGACTCGCGGCCGGGCTCTCAGTCGAGTTTCCAGTGGGGTGCCTCGGACACCTCGGACACGGACGCCGTCCGCGCCTGTTTCGCGAGCTGTCTCGCGCAGGACCGCGCGGCCAGGGGCCGGCTGCTCGCCGAGGACTTCGTCTTCACCAGTCCACAGGACGACCACATCGACAAGGGCGCGTTCTGCGTAGGGGACGGCCGGGTCACCGGGATCGAGGGGTACTTCGGCGGGCGGTTTCCCGCAGGGGTGAGCGCCCGGGGCCGGACCGACGTGGTCAGGCGAGGTCAGGCGAACACCACGCAGGAGGCGGCCGGTGCCTCGATGGAGCCGGTCCGGGCCGGGATACCCGTGTCCGGGTCGACGGTGAACCAGGTGACGTCGCCGGAGCGTTCATTGGCGGCGTAGAGATACCTGCCGTCCGGGTGGAGTGCCAGGTCGCGAGGCCAGTGGCCGCCGCAGGAGACGGTCGTGACGAGGGTCGCGGGGACGTCCGGCGCGGCGAGGGACAGCACGGAGATGCTGTCGTGGCCCCGATTGGCGGCCCAGGCGAACCGACCTTTTGGAGAGATGACGAGTTCGGAGGGAAAGGTACCGGCCGACGGGACACCGTCGGGGAGCAGACGGGTCTCCCCCAGTGGCGTGAGCGTGCCCTGGTCGGCATCCCAGCGGCAGACCGTGACCGTCGGATCGAGTTCGTTGACGACGTAGGCGCGGTCACCGCGCGGGTGGAAGGCGAGATGGCGCGGTCCGCTGCCGGGCCGCAGCGGGACCTCGTCGCGTACGGTCAGCGCGCCGGTGGCCGCGTCGAGGGCGCAGACGCGCACCGAGTCCGTGCCGAGGTCGACGCTGAGCAGCAGCCGGCCGGCGGGATCGGGCAGCACGGCGTGTGCGTGCGGGCCCTCCTGACGGCCGGTCTGCGGGCCGCCGCCGCGGTGCGGGAGCACGATGGCCGGCCCGCCGAGCGTGCCGTCGGCCCGTACCGGGAGCGTACTGACGCTGCCGGAGCTGTAGTTGGCGGTGATGAGGTGGCCGCCGGTGAGCGTGAGGTGGGTGGGATCGGCGCCGCCTACGGGGACCGCGGGGGCGAGAAGTCGGGGCCCCTCCGGGGTGAGGGTGAAGGCGGCGGCCGCGCCGTCCGGGGTCTCGCTGACCGCGTAGAGGAGGTGGCCGTCCGGGCTCGTGGCGAGGTAGGAGGGGTTGGGGACGGCGGCGGTGGCGTGCCGCGGGGTGAGTGCGCCGGTCCCAGGGTCAACGGCCGCGGTGGTGATGCCGAGGCCGCCGGCCGTGGTGAACGATCCGATGTACGCCCGCAGGGTGTCCGTCGTGGCCACTGGTCCGCCCTTCACCCGCCTGCCCGTTGAGGTGCTCGGCCGACGCTAACAGCCGACGATGAAGTCGGCAGCGCTGCGCAGAAAAATGCCGCTGATGCTGTGTACCGAGTCAACAACCGGATCCATAGCCAGATCCATGGACGTAAGCGCGTACCGTCCCGGAGCGCCGACACCAGCCACGAGACACTGGCAACTCAAGCGCCAATCAAGGGCGCACGGGTGGAGCCTCTCAGTGGTACAGCGAGTTCGGCGAGGGCCCGTTCCAGACCGTGCAAGTGGGCGAGCGCTGGTTCTGCCGCAGCACCTGCCACGAGAGCAGCGGATTCCACCGACGGCGCGCACGCTTTCTCCGCCGTCGTAAGCCCTTCCACCGCAGCCTCCACACGCCAGCAGGCGGCAGCCAGGCGGGCGTCGTGAGAGGCTTCCGGGTCTGCAGCGACGGAGGCCAGTCCGCGAACCTCGCGGGCGCAGTCGTCGAGCAGCGCGAGAACGCGACGAGCCCTTTCCTTACGAGCGCGCATCGGGCTCAGTGGATGCACCAGCGGGGCGAGAGAAAGCCGCACCCGCCCGAGCAACAGCTCCAGTTCAGCGACACGTGGAGCGGGGTCCGCGGCCTGATCACCCGCGAGGCGCGCGGCGGCCTCGGCAGTGCATGCGTGCACGCAACGCAAGGCGCGCTCGATCCAGGCGTCGGTGGTGGCGTGGGTGGTGATGGGCAGTACGAAGAGGACCGCCAGCACGGCGCCGAGCACCCCGACACCGGTCTCTGCCACACGCAGAGCCAGCAGACCGGGGTCGAGCACCCCCAGAAGCCCGTAGAGCAGCCCCGCCATCACCGTCACCGAGAGCATCATCCAGGTGTACGAGACCGCGGCCGTGTAGAAGATCCCGAAGACACACACCGCGACGAGGACTGCACTGGGCAGCGCCGCTCCTTGCAGCGGGACAGCAACAACCATTCCGACTGCGATCCCGATCACCGTCCCGAGGACCCGGCGGAAGCTGCGCACGAGGGTCTCGCCTCGCGAGGCCGTGTTCACGAAGACCCACCACGTGGCGCCCACGGCCCAGTACCAGCGCTGCTCGGACAGCAGCTGCCCCGCCAGCAGGGCGAAGGCACCGCCGGCCATCGCCTGGACGGCCTGGCGGGTGGTCGCACGGGCAAGGCCCGTGCCGCCCGGCGGGGTGGGCACCACGGCCGGGGGCAGCCGCCGCTCGTAGCACCAGAGGCCGAAGCGCACGGCGGAGGAGGCGAGCAAGGACAGGAGCATGGCGGTGTACAGCTCGGGCAGCTGGGCCGGCACCGTGTGCAGGAATTGCGTGGCGAAGAAGGTCATAAACGCGAATACACCGAGTGCGTGACCGCGCGGGCCCCAGCGGCGCGCGTACACGCCTGCCCCCACAATGGCGATGAACGCCACGTCCCGCGCCCCGGGTACGTCGTGCAACACCGCCGCGAGGGCGAGCACCGGGAATCCGATCGTGGGCAGCAGCACGGTGCTGATCACCTGCCCACGGACCGTCGGGTCGGTGACAGTGAAGAGGGCGAGGAGTGCGGCGAGTCCACCGGTGATAGCCGCGACGAGCGAATGCCCGGCAAGGCCACAGACTGCCACCGCCAGGCCGACGCCGAGGACGGCCCGAACGGCACCGCGCAGCCGCAGTCGCCCGGCATCTGGAGCCACGAACACCCTCTTCAGCACAGATTCCCGCCCCTTTGCGTTCCAGCATGAAAAAGGCGCCACGGAATCCGCAGCGCCATCGACGGGTACATCACAGCATCCAGGGCGCTGCTGGCTCAACAGAAGCCGAACTTGTTGAGCCATTGGCACAGCCTCGTTTGCACCTGGCACACCGTAAGGAGACCAACGGTCCACCAAGGTGGACCAAGCTCCCACTCGACTCCGGGCCGGGTCCGGCTACCGGCGGGGAGTGCGCTGCGGGTACAGCGCGCCACCGGAGGACAAGAGGTCGTGACACACGGCTATGTCACGCGCGCGCTTTGTGATGAGCGGCTGCTGCCTGGCACCGAGTGGATTCGGCCCAAAGCCGAGGCGGAGGACCGTGGGAGCCCCCGTTACACGGATCAGGGGCGTTGTCCAGGCGCGATCACGGGACCTGTCAACCGGCTGGATCGAGTGTCCCACTTGCCGCTCACACCAGGCCCGCAACCTGCAACTTCAAGGTGGCGAATCCCCCATGGTCCCCGCCGCGGCTCACCGCCCAGGCAAGCGCATAGCCCGCGCTGTTGAGGGCGCAGTGCAGGGCCATGGGCGGGATCAGGCTGCCGGAGCGGCGACGGAGCTCGCACAGCAGGACGCCGGCGAGGGCGGTGCCGGCGACGGCCGCCGTCACGGAGAGGGCGACGCCGGTCGCACCGGGGCCGAAGACCGCCGCGGCCGCCGCGTTGGCGTGGGTGAGGCCACGTGACGGCTGGATGTGCCAGAGACCGAAGAGCGCCGAGGAGACGGCGGTGGCCCATGCCGGACCCCACCGTCGTGTCACCAAGGCCCACAGGACACCGCGGAAGGCCATCTCTTCGAGCAGCGCCGTGCCGAGCGGTACGCGTACCAGTACCCGGTACACGACCTCTCCTCCGGACAGTCCCGCCACACGCTCGTCCTGGAAGACCTCCCGGGTGAACGGCACGGCGAGGCCGATCAGATACACCACCGTCACGGCTCCGGCCAGGACCAGTCCCCAGCGCAGTCCGCGGCGGGCGGAGGCCCTGCCGAGCCCCAGCTCGCCCCAGGTGAGTCCGGCCCGGCGGGCGATCAGCACGAGCAGCGCGGCGGCGGTGGCGCACACCGGGACGTACGCGGCGGGCGGGAGCAGGTTATTGAGCGCGTTCGCGGCCGCGAGCACCACGACGGCGAGGAGCAGCATCGGCATGGTCGCACCAGGATCGCCGACCCTGGAGACTAGGGGCCCGCAACGCGCCCAGTTGCATCCCACGACCGGAAATCCCGGCCATACGGTCACAAACGGTATGGGCCGTACGGTCACGAACGGTATGTCAGCCTGGTCGCACCGCACTCATACTTCAGCGAGAATCGTGCGCGAGCCGGGCGGTTCCGTGGTTCTGGGCATGGTGGGGACGGGCGATGTCGGCCTGTGGGCTGGGTTGGAGACGGTCTTCGCGCGGGTGGCGGGGGTTCTCGCGGACGGATCTGCGGAGGGTGCGGGAGTACGTGGCGAACCTCGTCGATGACCAGGCCCGCAATACCCTCTGGCCACCCGCGTCCAGCGACTGGTGACGTGGCTGTCACAGACTCTGCGTGCTCAAGCTCTGCGTGCTCAAGCATGGCAGGAGTCGGGGCTGGGCGCCCCGGCCGACAACGACGAGCTCAAGCGAAAGGCCACCAGGCCGGGGCAGCAGAATTCCAGCTGACCGGCGCGCTGCAGGAGGCCCCACCCCGTCGGACCTCGATGCCGCGCGGGCGGCCAACCCGGACCTGACACAGGTTCTTCGACCAGCGCGGGTAGACGCTGCCCGACGGGGCACACGCACGGGTTGGCACCTGCCGGCGCTCCCGCGGCATGCCGGTCGGGCCCCTTGTCCCACCTGAACAGAAAGGAACTCCGCAACGGCCTCGGTCGCTGAGCAGACGCCCGTGATCACCACACACGGGTCGGGCTCAGGGCTGCTTTCGCCATTCAGCCAAGGCGTTTCCCGACTCGCTGCACGAAGCCCCGAACGTCGTCAGCAGCTTGATTGCCGGCTGCCGACGCTGGGATGCGATGACCGCCCGATCGTGCCATGGAGGAAACACGACCCCCGATACGGAGAGGTCCCGGTCGACCTTCTGCCGCAGGGCCTTGCCGTTGGCGGCGTCGACGTCGAACGTGGTCTTGTACCAGTCGTTCGTGGTGACGACGTCTACCGACCAGATGGTGGCGCCGTCATCGGAGTCTTCGAGACTCACGCCGGTGACGGTTCCCTTCTTCCGGTCGTCGGCGGCCGTGGCCGCCTGCTGCGGAGAGATCTCGGCCTTACTCAGCCGGTCGGCACAGTGCCGAGAAGCGCCGCCACACATGAACGCGAAGATGCCCAGCGCCTGGCCGTCCTCTCTCTCGCTGACGGCCTTCTCACGACTGGGCGCAGCGGCTGACGACCCTGCGTGGGCGCCTCGACAGGCACGACAGAGGCGCTGCGGGTGTCCGGGGACGGCTCCATTGCCGCCCGGCGCAGTCCATCGCAACGCCATCTGTGGAGCAGAGGACTATCCGTCGGGCCGGTGGCTCAACATCTCTGCGAAGATTGAGCCATTGGTACAGTCACAGGGAACGCACGCAATCCGTGAGGAGGCGGTTGGACCATGGCTGTGGACGCCCTCGACGCGAAGATCCTCCGGCTGCTGCTGGAGCGGCCGCGCACCAGCGTGCGGGAGTACGCGCGCATCCTCGGTGTCGCCCGCGGCACCGTGCAGGCGCGTCTGGACCGTCTGGAGCGGGACGGGGTGATCACCGGCTACAGCCCGCGGCTGTCACCCGCCGCCCTCGGCCATACCGTGCTGGCGTTTGTGCACATCGAGGTGACGCAGGGGCGGCTGGAGGAGGTGGCCGCCGCGCTGTCCGAGGTGCCGCAGATCATCGAGGCGTTCTCGACGACCGGCGGCGGGGATCTGCTGACACGGGTGGTGGCGCGGGACGCGGAGCACCTGGAGGACGTGATCCAGCGGCTGATCAGTCTGCCGGGGGTGGTGCGCACGCGTACGGAGGTGGCGCTGCGGGAGCGGGTGCCGCAACGGATGCTGCCGCTGGTGGAGGCGGTGGGCGGCACGTCGAGACAGCGGTGAGGGTGTGGACGGCACGTCGAGAAGCGATGAGCGTGTGGACGGCACGTCGGTACAGCGGTGAGTGGCGTTGGGCGGTGGTGAGCGGCCCCGCCGCGCGTTGCCGCTCGGGCGCCTTGGCATGCTGGGTGGCATGAGCTCCTCCCCCGCCTCCCAGGTCACCCGCGTCATGTCCGCCCCACGCGCCCCGGTGATCTTCGATCTTGACGGCACGTTGGTGGACAGCGAGCCGAACTACTACGAGGCGGGGCGCCGACTGCTGGCCGGTTACGGGGTGACGGACTTCAGCTGGGAGCACCACAGTCGCTTCATCGGCATCGGGACGCGCGAAACGCTGGAGATCCTCACCCGGGAGTTCGGCATCGACGCGCCGGTCGAGGAGTTGCTGGCGGTCAAGAACCGCACCTATCTGGAGCTGGCACGGGCGCATACCGAGGTCTTCCCCGAGATGCGCGGTTTCGTGGAGCGGCTGTACGCGGCCGGGCATCCGATGGCGGTGGCGTCGGGCTCGTCGCGGGCGGCGATCGAGGCGGTGCTCGACGGTACGGGGCTGGACTCGCTGCTGACCACGATCGTGTCGGCCGAGGAAGTGGCGCGCGGTAAGCCCGAGCCGGATGTGTTCCTGGAGGCGGCGCGCCGGCTGGGCGTCGAGCCGGCCCATTGTGTGGTGCTGGAGGACGCGGCGCCGGGAGCGCTGGCGGCGCATCGGGCGGCGATGCGGTGCATCGCGGTCCCGTACGTGGCGGAGACGGCCGACGATCCGGCGTTCGCACAGGTCGGGCTGCTGTTCAGGGGCGGCCAGGGCGAGTTCACGGCGCGGGCCGCGTACGACTGGATCGGGCGGCCGGTTCGGTGAGGTGAACGGGCGGGGCGCCGGTGATCACGGGAAGCGCAGGGACCCGGTCAGCGCCGGACCGGCCGACCGGCCGGTGTCCCCGGTGTTCCGCCGCCCCCGGTGCCGCTACGGGCCCCGGTACCGCCGGCGTTCCCGGGCACCGGGGCGGAGCAGAATGACCGGATGGAACTCACCGTCTGGGTTGATGACTGGCAAATGCAGTGCTGCGGCACCCCGTTCAGCATCGGGTCACCGGTGTCCTGGACACTCGTCGACGCCGACAAGGAGTGGCTCGCCGACGTCGTGGGCGCCGATGCCGCCGACCGGGTCGACGGCGCCGAGGAACATCACGGCGGGGCCGGTGAAGCGGCGGAGACACGGGCGACCGTCGCCGGGATCAGCGCGGTGCACTGCCGGTACGCGCCCCGCCCCGGGGGATCCGACACCACGCGCCACCCCGTGCCGGGCTCGGGCACACTGACCGCGCTGACCTCGGCGGACGGCTGGACACCGGACGATGGCGAGCGGCAGTTCTGCGGCTACCTCGTGGAGCTCACCGGGGCGCATCGGTGAGCTGGGGGGCGTCCCCGGCGCTGGGCCCGCTCATGACCACGCATGACCACGGCGGACGCGCCGAAGGCGGTCGCCCGGCGGGCGCTGGGGTGGCACGGGTCAGCGCTCTTGGGCGGTCGGCCGGACCATGATCTCGTTGATCGCCACATGGGGCGGCTGAGTGATCATGAAGCTGATGGAGCGGGCGATGTCCGCGGCCCGCAGCCAGCGTTCCTGCGGCGTGCCGAACGCCGAGTAGCCGTCCGCCGTCATCTCGGTGGCGGTCAGCCCCGGCTCGACCAGGCCGATCCGGACGCCTCGTCCGTGCACCTCCTGGCGCAGGGACTCACTGAAGGCGCACACCGCGTGCTTGGTGGCCGAGTAGACGCCGTTGTTCTTCCGGGCGATCCGGCCCGCGACCGAGCTGACGTTCACGAGGTCGGCGACGCCGCGTCCGCCCTCCTCCGCGGCGCGCAGCAGATGCGGAAGTGCCGCGTGCGACAGATGCAGCACGGCCTTGAGGTTGAGGTCGACCATCCGCTCCCAGTCCTCGGGGTCGCTCTCCTCGACCGCGCCCCGCGCTCCGTATCCGGCGTTGTTCACCAGCACGTCCAGCCGGCCGAAGTGGCGCACCGTGTCCTCGACCGTCCGACGGGCCTGATCCGGGGCACTCAGGTCCGCGGTCAGCGCGAGGGACGGGGCGCCCTCCGCGCCGACCGCGTCGGCGAGCCGCGCCAGCCGGTCTGCGCGGCGCGCGACCAGCGCGAGGGAGCACCCCAGCCGGGCGAGGGACAGTGCCGTCGCCTCCCCGATGCCGCTGGAGGCTCCGGTGACCAGCACCACGCTCCCGGCCAGCGGCTTGTCGGCCGCGGGCGCTGCTCCGACTCCGGCGGTCCCGGCCCCGGCCGGGGTGTGCTGCGGCTCCTCGGTGTCCATGGCGTGCGATGTCCTCCCTGGTCGGTCCGTACGCCCTGGAGCCTCTGCGCTCCGCCACCGGTTCGGTCCCGACGGCGCGGGTCAGTCCAGTAGCCCCAGGGACTTGCAGGCGGCCTCGAAATCCTTGGTGCAGATCCAGCTGGCGGGTACGGCACCGTCGCGGATAACGGTCTCCTTCATATTCTGCTTGGTGACGATCTGCGCGTCGAAGAGCTTGGCCGGGATCCCGGACTTGCTCTTGTTGTCGACGGTCGTCGGGGCCAGGGATTTGATGCTCTTGCCCCGCAGAAGACGGAAGGCGATTTCGGCGGCGGTCTCGGCCTCCGGCCTGACCTGCTTGTAAATCGTGAACGACTGAGTTCCGCTCACCAGGCGTTGCAGCGCGGGGAGTTCGGCGTCCTGGCCGCCGAGCGGCACATTCTTGAGGCCGGCCGATGCGAGCGCCTCGGCGGCTCCGCCCGCCATTCCGTCATTGGCCGAGTAGACGGCGTCGACGCCGGTCGGGCCGTGGTCCTTGATGACCTTGGCCAGCTGCTTCTTGGCTTCGTCCGAGGACCATTCGGGGATGGACCGCTCGTAAATGATCTTGTGTACCTTGCCGTCGAGGACCGCGTGGGCGCCCTTCTTGAACGACGGGGCATTGGGATCGGTCGCCGAGCCGTTCAGCATCACGACATCGGCGGCGGCCGCCTGTGAGCCGAGGGCATCGAGAATTCCCTGTCCCTGCAACTGGCCGATCTTCTCGTTGTCGTAGGAGACATACGCCGCGATATCGCCCTCGACCAGCCGGTCATAGGCGACGACCTTGACGCCCTTCTTGGCGGCCGCGTCCACCCAGCGCCCCGCGGCCTCGGAGTCGACCGGGTCCAGGATGATGACCTTGACCCCCTTCTTCACCAGGGCATCGAACTGTCGCTTCTGGATATCGACCTGGGAACCGGCGTTGCGGTAGTCCAGTTTGCATTCGAGGCAGAGCGTCGAGATCCGGCTGGAAATGACGCGGCGGTCGAATGTCTCGTAACGCGACGCCTTGTTCTCCGGGAGGAGCAGCCCGATCGACTCCGGACCGGCACCTGCATCGTCGTTGCCACCTCCGCAGGCCGCCAGTGGCACGGCAAGGGAGAGTGCCATTGCACCAGTGATCATACGACGCAGTGCTGCATTCATTTCAGGTACCTCCGCAAGGGGCCGCCCTGACCGGCCCGTAACGGCTGAAAGTGAACGTCACAGCCACCCTCATCGTCAAGAATCGAACCAATAACGGCACAAACGTGACTTGAGCGTTGGCACCTCGAACTCGGGCGCCGGAGCGGACCCAGGACGACCGGAGCGCGCTCGTCGCCACCGTACGGCAGCGGCACCGCTCGTCCGGTCACCGTCCCACAAGGGCTCGGCAGCTCACCGCCCAGGTCCGGGCCGGGTCCCGGGCGACGGGCCCATACCTCAAGGGAGGCCCGCCGCTCCGGAGCGGCGGGCCTCCCTTGAGGTATAAGCACATAAGAATCATTCCAGACCAAGGGACTTGCAGGCGGCGGCGATGTCCTTGACACACAGCAGGTCGGTACGGACGACGCCGTCGCGCACCACGGTGTCCTTCATGTTCTTCTTGGTGACGATCTTCGCGTTGAAGAGCTTGGCGGGAATCCCGGACTTGCTCTTGCTGTCGACGGTCGTCGAGGTGAGGGATGCGATGCTCTTGCCGCGCAGCAGGCGGAAAGCGATTTCGGCGGCGGTCTCGGCCTCCGGCCTGACCTCCTTGTAAATGGTGAAGGACTGCGTCCCCTTGATGATGCGCTGCAGTGCGGCGACTTCGGCGTCCTGGCCGCCGAGCGGCACATTCTTGATACCGGCCGATGCGAGCGCCTCGGCGATGCCGCCCGCCATCCCGTCGTTGGCCGAGTAGACGGCGTCGAATCCCTCCGGGCCAAGGGCGTTGATGACCTCGGTCATCTTCCTCTTGGCCTCGTCCGGTGACCAGTCCGGGATGTCGTGCTCGGAGACGATCTTGCGGACCTTGCGGTCCAGGACCTTGTGCGCACCCCTCTTGAACGACGGCGCGTTCGGGTCGGTCGGCGAGCCGTTCATCATGACGACGTCGGCGGTGGCCGCCCGGGAGCCCAGTGCCGCGACGATGCCCTGGCCCTGGAGCCGGCCGACGTTCTCGTTGTCGTAGGAGATGTATGCCGCGACATCGCCCTCGGCGAGCCGGTCGTAAGCGATAACCTTGACGCCTTTCCTGGCGGCCGCGTTCACCCAGCTCTTGGCCGCCTGGGCGTCGACCGGATCCAGAATGATGACCTTGACGCCCTTCTTCACCAAACCCTCGAACTGCATTTTCTGGGTCTCGACCACCGACTGCGCATTGCGGTAGTCCAATTCACATTCGAGGCAAAGGGTGGCTATCCGCCGCGAGATGATGCGGTAGTCGAACTTCTCGTAACGAGCCGCTTTGTTCTCCGGCAGAAGCAGGCCAATGGACTCCTTTTTGGCGCCTGCGTCGGATTGATCCTTTCCGCAGGCCGCCAACGGTACGGCAAGCGAAAGCGCCATCGCACTGGTGACGATGCGACGCAGTCTTGCATTCATTTCAGGTACCTCCCATGGGGCCGCCCTGACCGGCCCGGAACTGCTGCAGTGAACGACACCGCCGCGCCATGGTCAAGAATCGAGGCGACAACGATACAAAAGAGAGTTGTGTATGGGCCAAGTAAAGGGAGGAGGGTTGCCTGATAGAGCGTCAAGTCGGCGGAGGGGAGGACGGATGGAGTAGTACGGGGCGGCTACGGCACCCCCCGCAGATCCCTGAAGCGAAGATCAGCGTCCTTTTCGGCTTTTCCGGCGTTTGGTCGTACAGCACACGATGATTACCAATGTCCCCATTCGTCCTTCATGTTCCCTCTGGACGGTGCCCTTCCCTCACTCCCTCTCTCGTCTCCTCCTCTTGACCACGACCGCTCAGTTGGGCTTGTCACCCCAGGACAACTTCGGGGCGGGCTTGAGTGGGCCGACCGGCCTCGACGTACTGACCGGCAACCGAACCCTCGCCCCCGGGGTTCCATGAGGACAGGAGCCATACATGTCCCGGAAGAGAAGAGTCGGCAAGGGCACAAAGATCACCCTCTTCGCCAGTGCCGCCACGCTGGTCGGCGGAATCGCCATGGTCACCACCGGCACCAGCCAGGCGTCGGCGGCGTGCGACGGACTGGCCACCGCACTGAGCAACAACCAGAAGTTCATCGCCGCGCAGCAGGCCAACCCTGACGCCCAGTCAGTCGCCCGGATCGCCAACCGTCAGGCGGTGATCAAACAGATCGAGGCCCAGCGGAAGGCGGCCGGATGCGTGGGAGGAGGCGGCGAAGGCGGCCAGGCAGGTGACGCCGGCGGCGCCAACGACAACGGCGGCGGTGATCAGGCGCAAGGCTCAGCAGCGCCGGAGGGCGAGGTGGTCTGCAAGGGGTCGACGGTGACCGTCTCCGGCGAAGGCGGTGCACCGGCGGCGTCCAGCGGCGAGTTCCCCGCCGGCACCAAGCTGAAGGTGACCAACCTGGACAACAACAAGTCCACCACCGTGTCCGTCACTTCGACGTCGGGCAGCTGTGTGCTGCTCAACAACGCGGCGTTCGAGCAGGTCCGCGAGGAGGGGAAGTTCCTCATCCGCAATGCGCGGATCGAGCGCGTGGGGTAGCTCGCCAGGCAACACCCCACCACCGGTGCGCCACAGACTCCAGGCTGTGGCGCACCGCCATGTGTACGACGGGATTGGATGCGTGTGTGCGATGGCGACCGGCTGGCTGCACGCGACGCCCCATTGCCCGCAATACCCGCGAAACAATGGTCCATCAGCCGAGATGACGTTTGACCGTCTCGAAGCGCGCCGCTACGTTCGGCCGCATGCCTACGTCAGCTCCCCTCACCACGCGCGGTCATATCGACCTGCTGCGAGTGACCTCCGCCGCGTGTCACCGCGGCCGCTGACGCGCTCTCCACCTCTCACCCCCGATCTCCGGTTCTCCCACGCTCTCCCCTCGCTCTCTGCGGTTTCTGATTCGCGGTTGCCGGTCACCGCCGGTCGGTTCCTCCCCCCGCGCAAGCCTGTGAAAGGCCGTGTGACATGTCCGTACACCTGCATTGGTTTCTGCCGACCGGCGGCGACGGGCGAACGCTCGTCGACCGGCACACGTACACCGACGGCGGTATCCGGCGCGACCGCATCACCCCGGTCAGCGGGGTACGCGCCCCGGACATCGAGTATCTGGCCCAAATCGCAAAGGCCACCGAGCAGTTGGGGTTCGAAGCGGTCCTCACACCGACCGGCACCTGGTGCGAGGACGCATGGCTGACGACGATGGCGCTGACCCAGGTCACCGAGCGGCTGAAGTTTCTGGTCGCCTTCCGGCCCGGAGTGATCTCACCGGTGCTGGCCGCACAGATGGCCGCGACGTATCAGCGCATTGCGCGCGGGCGGCTGCTGCTGAATGTGGTCACCGGCGGCGACCCGACCGAGCAGAAGCGGTTCGGTGACCCTCTCGACCACGACCGGCGGTATGCCCGCACGGATGAATTCCTACAGGTCGTACGGGGTGTGTGGAGTGGCCGGCCGATCGACTTCGAGGGCGTGCACTACCAGGTCGAGGGCGGTCTGACCGCGCTGCCGCCGGACCCGCTGCCGCAGATCTTCTTCGGCGGTTCGTCGGGGGCCGCGGGGCCGGTCGCGGCCCGGAACGCGGATGTCTATCTCACGTGGGGCGAGCCGCCGGCGCAGGTGAAGGAGAAAATCGACTGGATTCGCGGGCTGGCGGAGCAGGAAGGGCGTACGGTCCGCTTCGGCATCCGGCTGCACACCCTCTCACGGGACTCCGCGAAGGAAGCCTGGGCGGCCGCCGGCCGACTGCTCGACGACCTCGGTCCGGACACCGTCGCTGCCGCCCAACAGGCCCTGGGCAAGAGCGAGTCGGTGGGCCAGCAGCGGATGCTGGCGCTGCACGGCGGTGCGCGCGACAAGCTGGAGATCGCACCCAACCTGTGGGCCGGTGTCGGGCTGGTACGCGGCGGGGCGGGCACCGCGCTGGTCGGGAGCCATGGCGAGGTGGCGGACCGGATCGAGGAGTACCACGCCCTGGGCATCGAGCACTTCGTCCTCTCCGGCTATCCGCACCTGGAGGAGGCGTACTGGTTCGGCGAGGGCGTACGGCCGGAGCTGGCGGCCCGTGGCCTGCTGGACGCCGGGTTCTCCCCCGTGACCGCCGCCGTGGCGCCGCGATCGGGTGCGGGGCTCCCGGGAGGTTCTCGTACGCGGCAATGGTGACGGTCGCGGAGCCGGCGCTTGACTGCGGGAGCGCGGCATCGACCGGATGCCGCTGCAAGGCGCCGATATGCACGTCGATCTGGCCTGCGGGCCGGGGCGGACGGCCGGTGGCACGGCTCTCACGCAGCCGGCCCTCGAATGCCTCGCGTTGTTGCTCGGGCGTGGCGTCGGGCAGCTCGGCCTGGACCTCGGCAGCGACACGACGGCGGCGGCCGCGACGATCGATGACCAGGTCCTCGCAGCGCTCGCAGACGCCGCCGGAATGCATGAGGACGCCCTCGTCGCACCGCATGTCGGTGCAGGGGCTCAGGGTGGGCAGCCCTCGTCCGAGCAGCCAGCCCACCGGGTCATGCACTCCAGAGGCACGGCCGGGCTGGGCGGTCAGACGGCGTGTCAGCCGGCGATCTGCGCCCGCAGCCGGGCCGTCTCCTCCGCCTCCGCCGCTGCCTGCAGTTCCACCTGCTCCACGCGGTGCAGGCGCTCGACGCGAGGGCTGCGCCGCGCATCCGGCACGACCTTGCCCTTAGCCTGCACGGGGGCGACGGTCGCGGCGCGCACCTGGGCGGCGCCCGTCTCGTAGACGGCGGCACGCCCCTGCAGCGTCGGAGTCTCGGCCTGGGTGGGGAGCTGGGCAGGGTGCCATGCCTGGCTGCGGGTGGCGAACAGGTACTCGGCGGTGCGGGAGCGAACTTGCTCCGCGGCTTCGGTGGCGGCTTCCTCGGCGGCCTCAGCCGAGGGGTGCAGGCGGCGGAGCTGCGCCTGTCGGGCGAGGTCGGCCTCGGCCTGGGCCTGGTGGGTGAGGCCCAAGGCGTGCAGGGCGGTGGCGCGCTGGTCCTTGAGGATCGACTCGGCAGCGAGTCGTCCGGCGATGGCGATCGTGATGTCGGTGGCTCCGTCGGTATCGACGCGGCCGCAGGCGTCCTGGATGCGGGTGCGGATGGTGGCCTCGGCCTCGGCGGCGAGGGCTGCGGTGATGCCGGGGTCGTGCGGGTCGCCGAGACCAACGGCGGCCGCGGTGACGGCCTGGCCAACGAGCTTCTCGGTCTCGCCGTGCTCCCAGCACACCGCGCACAGCCCGCCGGTCTCGGGTTCCCCGCACTGCGCGCACGGCCGGGCACGGCGAGCTCGTTCGGCGGCCTCAGCCTCGGCACGGGCCCGATCGGCAGCGGCCCGGTCCGCTACCTCCTGAGCCGCAGCCTGGCGGCGGCGCTCCTCGGCCCGAGCCACCTCCAGCCGCCTGCCGACCCGTGCCGGCACGTCGTCCCACCGGCCCCTCTTCCCTCCCACCGTGATGGTGTGCAGAACCCGGCAGCGATCCGGGAGACCCTCCTGGGCTCGTAACCCAAGACGGCCTCGTCCCCGTCCAGGCTCGGACGCATACCGCCCAGCGAATCGTCGTCCGACACAAGCTCCGACGTGGAATCCCTCGACATTTCGATCACGCATGTGGCGTTCTGTAACCAATCGAGGTTAAACGACCGGCTGCGGCTGCGCGGGCGGGGCTGGCCTGCTACCCGTGGAGCACCCGTGTGCCGCCTGGTGCGTGCAAATGCTGCGCTGCACCCACGACACCATCCCAGCCACTCACCACGACGACCACGAGCAGCACCGCTCCGACGACAACCCTTCCGACGATTACCGGCAGCACCACGTTGCACACCACCGCGAGCAGCAGGACCAGGAGCAGCGCCACATGTAGCCGCCGCAGGTACTCGCCGACGGCTCTCCTGACACCTGAGAGTCTCACGTCGCACTCCGTCGACCTGGGAAAACGGGGTGTGTGCCTCACAGCAGCAGCGGTTACAGGACGGTGCCGTGCAAGGCGTGGCGGTCACCGTAACGGCGTAGCCGCAAGCGTCGTTCAGGAACCTGGCGGTACGGCCTCCGGGTCGCTCTGCGGGGCGTAGGTCTTCATTGCGGTGTCTGTCATGAGTGCCGAGATCCGGCGCCATTCCTGGTGTTGGACTTCGGCAATCCGGAGCCATTGCTCGGCTCGGTAGCTGTCCAGTGCTTGCCCGGCGACGTCACGCTGGTGTTCTTGGGCGTCCTGAGCGGCACGAGTGACGTCCTGGACGGTCATCCCGGTGGCTTGCGCCTGGACCCGGGCGCGGTGGAAGCGAGCGATGCCGGGGGCGATGCGGACGGGCTCTTCGAGGGGGCGCAGCCAGACGGCGGGCAGCGCGGTGTAGGTGACGGTGGCGTCGAGGATGGCCTCGTTGCCGTCGGTGTCGGTGATGAAGCCGTCGATCTCGTACGCGGGACCGGCGGGGAGCTCCAGGAGCTCGGCCTGCTCTGCAGTGAGGCGCAGGGTGGCCCGGTTGGTGGTGATGGCCTCGTAGCCGTCGACTGTGGCGGCTTCGGGGGCGATGTCGGTGACGGTGATGTCGAAGCGGTCGCCGCGGCGCTGGTACAGCCGCATGTCGGCAGCGAACTCCGTGCGGGTGCGGGGATGGCGGGTGCGGAGGGCCGGCGGCAGACGCTGCGGGACCTTCACCTGGTAGGTCTCGCCGATCCGAATGTCCTGGACACGCATGAGGGCCTCCTGAGCCCCTCTCCAGTCTCCTGCAGGCCGTTCTGGGCATCACCGCGCGAACCTGCGCGGCGTCCAACGGCCGGGCTGGTTCGGCGATGACGCCCTGGTCCTCGTCGTGCTCGCTCACCCTCCATCGTGCGCGGCGTCGGTGGGCCGGACCGGAGTCGCGCGGGGTGGTGCGGAGGTCGACCCTACGACGTGCGTGGGAGGCTGTTTGGGGGGAGGATCTGGACCATGTTGATGCTCACCCCCACGGCCATCGAGGCCGTTCGCACGATCACCAGCGCAGAGGGCGCACCGGCGGACGTCGGACTGCGTATCACCACGAGCGACGATGCCGAGACCTTGCAGCTCGCGGTCGTCGCGGGACCCGCCGAAGGCGACCAGATCCTGACCGCCGAGGGATCGCGGATCTTTATGGACGAGCAGACCGCTGCCTTCCTGGACGACAAGATCCTCGACACTGGACTGGACGCCGACGGCCAAGGCTCCTTTGTTCTCGGTCAGCAAGACCAGGGCGCCACAGGCAGCTAGAGCGATCCCGACCTTGGGGAACATCGTGCCCGGCGAAGGCGGCGGCTTCGTCGTCTGTGACGGGCCGGAACCCGCGGCCTGCGGCGTAGCGGGCGTTCCACTCGTGTGCAGCGAGGACCTCACGCATCACGCATGGTCGTGTTCTCGGTGTGTTCGGGCGGTTGCCTGGCGGGCGACTCTGCGTACTGCCGGTGGGTAGCCGAGTTGTTCGGCGGCCTGGTCGAACGACAGCTCCGGGGCGGCCGTCAGGAGGTCGGCGATGCGGTCCCCGCGCAACGTGGCGAGGGCCTGCTGTGCCGTGCTGTAGGCCATGCCCAGCTGCTCGCGGACTTCGTTGATGGCGATGGCCGGCGCTGCGTCGAGCAGCGGAGCGATCTCGTCGTGCAGTTGGCTGCGCGGGATGGCGTTTGCGCTGCCTTTGGGGCGGCCGGTCGCGGCCTGCTTGCCCGGCCGACTGTTTCTGAAGGCCCTGATGACGGCGCGGGGATAGTGCTCGACACCGTGCACCACGACCAGGTGCGGGGCGATCTGTGGGCTCGTCTTGTAGTCGTCCCAGGTCTTCGGCATGACGTTGAGCTCGGCCGCGGCTTCCTGGCGGTCGAGGAGGTCGTCGTCGGCGCCGACGGGTGGAAGGTCGGGCACCGGCTCGTCGGCCAGGAAGGCGTCGGTCTGCTCGCCGTCCCACAGCATCACCCGTACCCCTTTTGAGCTGATGGGCGCGGGGAAGCCCCCTGCCGCGTAGGGCTTTTCGTTACGGAAGGTGCCCATGGCCATGCCCATGTCCTGCGCGAGCTGTTCCCTCGTCCGTACGAGGTGCTTTCGTCCGGCGCGGATCACCTGTGTGTCCTCTCAGCTTCAGCGCGGGGCAGGGTGCGGGGTGGTCACCTGCAGCGGGGCGGCGCGTTTCCCCTTTCAGAACGAGACATCGAAATAGTCGATGTCCGTGAATTCGACTTCGAGGTTGTCGGCGCGTCGGCCGCCGTCCTTGAAATAGATCTCCTGCAGTCCTTCGGCGACGATGTCTCGCATTTGCTGGTCGCTTGCGCCCTGCTCGCGGGCGTCAAACAGGCGGCGTGCGTACTCCGGCGGGAGGTGGACAGTCAGCCGCCGCATGCGGCCGTCGTCGGTGGTGCCGATCGGCGCGGTGTATCCGAACCGGGCCCTGGTCTCGACGGTGATGCCAGTGGCGGTGGCGGCTTGCTTCTGGCGCCTCTTGCGGACCTGCGGCTGCCAGCGCGCACGCACCGCAGCGTCGATCCGGTCCGTGATCTCCTTGGGCGGGTGCTTCCGCTCGCCGGTGCGGTAGCGCTCCACCGATCGCTGGCTGACCCCGATCTCGCTCGCGACGGCCTTGGTCGTCTTGAGCTGCTTGACCAGGAAGTTGATTCGGGCCTTCAGGCCCTTGGGGGGTTCACGGGTGAAGGTCTCCTGGTCGGCGCGCTCCAGGGCGTCGTGGACGTCTGTCACGGCCTACTCTCCTTCGTCCATGACGGCGTCGCCGCCCTTGATGTGGCGTGCGGGGTTGTATCCCTGCTCCATCAGGTCGACCGCCCAGGCCATCTCCTGGACGCCCTCCAGCTTGGCCAGGCCCGGGGTGGGTCCGAGGCGGAACCCGCCCGGCTGCGGCTTGCCGGAGGCGGCGTACGGCAGGAAGTCCAGCGGTGAAGCCCCCGGGGAGGGGTAGACGACGCAGTCGGACAGCACGGCCAGCGGGTACAGGCCCGTCATCTTCGCCATGTTGGCCAGCTTGCGGTGCATGTTGACCCGGGCCTTGCTGATGACGGCGGCGCGGATGTCCGGGCGCCAGGTCGGGCGCTTTAGGGCAGGCCACCGCTCGCCGTCCTTGTAATGGCGGCCCTGCGGGCGCTCGCGGAGTTTGCCGACGCCGCCCTTGACCGTGGCCTTGATGGCGGCGAGGACGGCCGCCAGGCCCGGGTCGGTCTGCTTGTGCCGCTCCATCGCGGCGAGGAACTCGGTGTCGCTGAGGTCCTTGGTGACGCCCAGATCGGCCATGGTGTCGACGTAGGCGGTCTTGAGGCGGTCGTGCCACGGGTCCAGGTACGCGCCGGTCTCGCGCCGCAGGTACGCCTCGACGGGCTGGACGTTGTAGCCCAGTTCCTGAGCGTAGGCGACGGTGTGTGTCTGGTACCAGGCCGGGCCCTCGGGGCGCTGTCCGCTGGGCGTGAACGGCGACGGCAGGCGCGGGTCCAGTTCGATTCCGGACAGGTCCACGAACCAGGAACCGGGGATCTTCTTGTCGAACGCCGGGTGCTGCACGTACTGGGGTCCGGACAGCCCGACCACCAGGCGGGCCGCGGCCGCGAGGAAGGCCGTGTTGATGTCCAGGCCGATCGCGAAGGGCAGCAGGCACTCCTCATCGGAGAGCAACTTCGGGTCGCGCACCCACTGGTACGCCTCCTCATCGAGGAAGCCGCCCGTCCAGCCGCCGTGCACGACCACGGGGTGCTCACTGGTGGCCTCCGGCGGTGCCGGGTCGACCGGTTCCGTGCCGAGCGAGCCCGGGTTGTGGCCGGAGATCCACTGACCGGTGGCGTGGTCCTGCACGGCCCTAGTCGGCGGGCGCAGCGCGGTCATCAGCTCGAGCCCCGAGACGGCGGTCGAGCCGCGGGGGGTGATGACGCGCTGGGCGTAGATGCCGAGGACGCGGGCGATGTCGGCCGGCGCCATGCCGGCGACAGCGGGCCAGGACCGGGCATCGAGCGCATCCCAGGACAGCACGGCGAGTTGCACGCACTGGCGCTGGTTGCCCTGCGCCGGGCGGTAGACGCGGGCCCACGGGCCGAAGCCGCGCTGGGTGAGCTTCCACTTCGCCTTGGTGAGCTGTTTGAGGACGGGGTGGCCGTCCTCCAGGCGCAGGGAGCGGCGCTGCTCGTGGCCCTCAAGGCGCTCGGGCAGCCCGAGCTTCACGGCGGCCGCCGCGGTGAGCACGATCAGCGGGTCGGAGTCGCGGCCGTTGCGGTGCAGCCGCGGGGCCCCGAGACCGGACTCGCGCAGCGTCCACTCCACCAGCTCCGAGACGGTGGTGGCCGGGCAGTCCAGCACGATCCCGTCGACGCCGTACGCGGAGCCGTCGCCGTCCAGCACGGCGAGCGGCCCGTGCGGGAACCGCGCGTCGACGGCCGGCTTGGCGGCGGCCTTCTTCGCCGGGCGCCGGGACGATGGCCGACGCGGCGCGTGCTCGGACTGCGGCGTGGCAGCCGGAGCAGAAGCGGCAGACTGCGAGGCGACAGTGGTGGGTCCGGCGAAGGTCTCGGGCGCCTGCGTCTCCTGTTGGGCGGGCGCGGCGTCCGGCGCGGGGAAGCGCGCGGCGAGGCGCTCCAGGAGCCGTGCGTAGGCCGCGCGCTTCGGCGGCCGCGGCTCGCTGTGGCCGGCCTCCCATTTCCCGACCGACTCGCGTCGGGTCTTGAGCGTCTTGGCGACCTCGTCCTGGCTCAGGTTGGCCGCTTCCCGAAGGCGCTTGCGCTCGGCAGGCGGTGGCAGGGGGTCGGCGACCTTCTCAAGCAGTGCGTCGACCCGGCTGAACAGCGCCTCTTCGTCGTTGGGCACAGGGTTCACCTCCATCGCCGACTCTACACGAGACGCTTGTGAAGTTAACTTGAAACGCTCTTAGATTGCACTTAGAACGCTTGTGAAGCGCTCATAGGTGTGGACCTCGCGCAGCGGCATCCGGCGATCACCGCAGTGACGGTGATCCGGCGGGACGGGCAGGCGCTGCTGCGCCACGAGGCCGGCGGTGTGGGGCGGGCTTCGTGGACTCTGGCCGCGGAGCGGATGCGGCCTTACACGGATCAGGAAACCACCCAGTTCCTGAAACTCCATCAGGCGCTGCGCCTGGCTCTGCCGCAGCACCGTAGGGAACTGGACGAGATCGCCGCGCTGGCGCGGCCACTGTGCCCGCGCGGGTGCAGCCGGCCCGTATCGACCGGCCGCACCCGCCTGTCTGGCCTACGAAGGGATGCGCGGTCGCCTACGCCGACAGGGGCCAGTAGCTAGTTGGTTCGGTCGAGCCGGCCCGGCGGAAGGTCGGCGGGTGCGACTGCGATGACGGTCTCGTCGTCCATGCCGACGTATTCAGCGAACGTGATCTTCGCGAATTCGGCGACGACGCTGATCGGGTAGGTGGGTCCTTGGTCGCGGTAGCGGCGCATCTGGTCGAGGTGCTTGTTCTGGTACAGGGCGGTACGTTCGCCGTGCTGTTGGATCCATTGCGGGAAGAAGATCACTCCGTGCAGTAGCCGCCGGGCGGGCATGATGTTCACCGCGACCGAAGTGCCGGTGGGTTCGGTCCAAAACATCTTGAATTGGTCCTCTTCGAGCCGGACCAGGCTCATCTGTTGGTCTTTGACCCATCGGCCGCCGACTAGGCCGCTGTGGATGCGGTAGTCGAGGGTGTGGTTGTTCTTGACGTAGATCTCGTAGCGCCATCCGTTGGCGTAGGTGTAGATGAAGTGGTAGCCGACGACGGCAGTCAGATCCTGTGTCGGTGCGCCGACCGCGGCCGGGGCCGCGTTATCGGTCATTGCCCCTCTTTTCGTCAGGAGTCGAACGGTGCGGCCGCGATGCGTTCCACGATGTCCGTGTCGTCGTAGTGGGTGGCAGCGGCGGAGTGGGGTTTGTTGTGTGATTCACGCAGGTGGGCACTGGTCATGAACTCTTTGAAGTTCAGCCGCGGTGCTGCCCGCAGGACAGCGGAGGTAGGTCCGGAGGCAGTGGTTGGCCAGCACCGTCGGCGAGCATGAGCGCATCAGTTCGCTCGCGGCGTTCGCCGGCGCCGAATCGGGCACGTCCGGCAGTTCCGTCGTCAGCAGGTGTCCTTTCGATGCTTGAATCTTCGACTGGGACTTTATCACGCACCGTAATAGCGCTGTGCTTATGTGTTAACTACTTGCCCCTGAAGAAGTCGGGGCTGCCGCCGGATTGACCTTTGGGGAGAGCTGGTGTGGGTTGCGGATGGCCGCGACAGTTGAGATGGGTCGTCGGCGGCCGGGGGTGGTGGCGTTGTTGCGGGTCGCGGGAGTGCAGGACACGTGGTGGGAGGCGTTGCCGGAGCAGGCACGGCAGCTACCGGTCGAGCTGGCCCGGATTGATGCGTTCCTGGACGACGGGAGGTTCTTCGCTCCGTGGCGGGCCGTGTTCGCCGAGCGGCTGGGACGACCGTCGGTCCCGGTCGAGACGCTGCATCTCGACGAGGCTTCGTGAAGATCAACGGCGAGCGGCACTCCCTGTGGCGCGCCATTGACCAGAACGGCAATGTGCTCGACATCCTGGTGCAGTCCAAGTGGGACACCAAGGCCGCCAGGCGGTTCATGGCCAAGCTCATGAAGAAGCAGATGCGTGTACCCGGCGCGGCCCAGAAGTTCCTGTCCGCGTTCAGCGGCATCTCGCCCCACTTCCGTCCCCGACGACACCTGATGACCGCCGCCGACCACCGCTTCGAGAGGCTCGTCCGCTTCACTGTCTGGGACCACATCACCGCCGGCACCGGCCTGCCCGCCACGGGCTGACCCCCAAGGCCCCCACCACAGGCCCACCACACCCCGACACCCCGTCAGGCGATTACCGCCCAACAACGTGACAACGCCGGGCGAAGGCGTCGGCCGGCACGGCAAGCGCCCGCACCTGCTTGAGCTTGGAGATCTCGTCCAGCAGCGAGTTGAGGCTGACGTTTCCGGGGTGGGCCTTGATCTGCGACAGGACCGCCTCAATGTCCTCGGCCTCGTCGTCGCCCTCGTCCGCGGGCTCGTCGTCCTGGCCACCGGCGTCGTCGGTGAACACCAAGGTGTCTAGGCGCCGTGTGCACCCTGCGGCCCGTGCCAGCCGGTCGGCGACCTCTCCGATGGCGCGTTCCTCGGGATGGCGAGCCTCAAGAATGCGGATGCGCGGCCGCTGCTGTCCGGGACAGTGCCGGGGCCAGCCAGCGGTTGAGGAGGGTGCGGAGTTGGGTTTCGTCCTGCGGTGGCTCGCTTGGGTGCTGGAGCAGCGATGTCAGGAGTCGCATGATGATCTCGGCGAGGCCGTCGAGGTCGTCCGCACCGATGTCGGCGGTGGCCCAGTCGACGGGGAAGCGCTGCAACATCTTGGCGCCGTAGGCGATGGTGTGCCGGGTGGTGGCGCCGCGGCCGAAGGCGGTGGTGTCTTCGAGTTGCAGCAGCAGACTCAGGCGTGGCTCGGCGGGGATGGTCCGTACGCAGAAGACCATGCCTTCGACGACGGCTTCGGCCGGGTCGGTGATCCCTTGCAGGTGAGCGAGCATCAGCTCGACGAACGATTCGGCGCCCTGGGCCGCGACCTCGGCGAGGATGTCGTTGAGGCGGCCGAAGTGGCGGTAGACGGTCTGGCGGGTGACGCCGAGTTCGCCGGCGACGTCGGACAGGGTCGTCTTTGTGACACCGTGCCGGTCGATGCAGCGGGCGGTCGCATCGATGATGCGCTGCCGTGCCTCCGCCTCCGATGCGGGAGGTCGGCCTCCCCAGCCGTGGTGCCCCATGGTTTCAGGATCGCACAGGCTCCTTTGCCCGTTGGGACGTGGTCGCGCGGAGTGCGGCCACGGTGAGCCCGGTCGCTGCGACGGTGCACAGCGCGGTGTACCACAGGCTGCCGATCGGCGAGCCCTGCTCGGTGATACCGTCGGCCGCCGCGAAGTAGGCCGGCAACGCGATCAGCCAGAGGACGAAGTGAACGCCCAGGTAGAGCGCCGGGTAGGTCCACACGAACAGCGGCGACGCCACCGGGGCCGGATCGGTTCGCCGCGCGCGCCAGGCGTCCGCGAGAAGGTAGAGGCCGACGATCCAGACCAGGGCGAGCTCGGCGCCGAGGATGGCTCGCTGGATCCCGACCTGATCCCCGCCGCGGAAGGCGTTGCTGGGCACGCCGGCGATCGCCATCGCCAACGGTGTCAGGGCGCCGGCGGCGACGGTGCGCAGGCTGATCCGTCGGCCGGTGAGTGTGCCCCGCCCGTCCTTCGCGCCGACCAGCCGGATGACGAGGTAGGTCATCCCGCCGAAGGACACCGAGGCGAACAGGAACATGCTGTTCATCGGGACCGAGGCGAGCGCCGGCTCGTTGATCATCTTGTTGCCGGGGTTCCAGGCCCACCACTTCAGCTGGGGTCCGAGCTGGTCGAAGATCTCGTAGAACGCCTGGCAAACGAACGCGACCGCCAGCGAACCGGCCAGGGGCCCGCGCCGCGCGAAGACACCGAGGGCGCGGACCAACTCGTAGGCGAGCTGCGAAAGCGCCGGGTAGAAGGCCACGATGTAGAGCGGCAGCCGGTCGTACATGAACTGCACGGTGAACACGTTGTGGGAGAAGATAAGACCAACGTGTTCCTCCAGGCCGAACCAGCCGGGGAAGTAGAGCGGCGGCTCGATCACCGTCAGGTAGACGACCGAGGCGAACCACAGCGAGATGTTGACCGGGTCGCCGTCGCGCCGCCATCGCCGCCACCCATGGACGAGGGCGAACACCGCGCCGCCGATGACGAGCAGTTCGAGGAACGGCATGGTGCCGTTCTCGAGACCGAACGGGTTGCGGAAGTCCACGACAGGATTGGCGTCATGGCAGGAGAAGCCGAGCCTTTCCGCGAGGCGCTCGGCCGCTGAGTCGCATGAATAGGCCATTGCGTGCTCCTCGGTCAGTCGTGGACGAGGTCGCTCTCGGCGGACGGTGCTGTACCGGCGCGGCCGGTGCCGGTCCGGTCGGTGAAGTCGGTGCCGGGCGGGTCCTGTTGGTCGTCGAACCCGCCGGGCACGACCGTGCGTCCGAGCCGCTGGCGGACCTTGTAACGCGCGATGCCGAACCAGAACCGCGGATCGGTGGCCATGTCCCTGAGCGACTTGTCGAGGTTGAAGACCTGGGCGAACGTCCGCTCGACGTAGGCGTCCTCGCGGCTGGTGGCGTTGATGGCGTTGAACACCGGCCAGCTGAGGCGCGCGGCCAGCCTGCGGCGCCACGGAGCGGCGACCTCGCTGCCGGTCGCGAAGTCATAGGCCTGGTCACGGGCCATGGCGAGCATCCAGGGCACGTCGAGTGACTTCTTCTGCCGGGCGAGGAACTCACGGAAGAAGGTGAGGTCGAGGGTGGCGCGGCCGTGCAGCAGCTCGGCGAGGATGAGCGCGGAGCGGGCCGCCGAGCTCATCCCCTGGGCGTAGAACGGGTTGAACGCGCAGATCGAGTCTCCGATGCACACCAGCCCGAGCGGGGGCCGGTCGAGCAGGTCGTAGCGGCGCCACTTGTTGCCGGTCGAACGGGTCAGGTGCACCTCGGAGGTGGGAGTGCAGGCACGCGTCGCCTGTCCGAAGGCCGTAGCCCTCACGCGGTCCACGGCCTTCTCGAAAGCGTCGACCTTGCGCGGCATCCTGATGCCCCACGCCCCCATGCACACGATGGCGCGGTCGCCCTCGATCGGGAAGAAGTTGCTGAGGAACTCGTGCTCCTCGGGATGGTCACCGGTGTCCTGGGACGGAGTGATGACCAGGTGCTTCCACCACCATGACTCCGGACGCCGCCCGGCGGGCGGCAGGTCGTACCACCGCGAGGTGTAGGTGACCTTGGCGTCGAGGGTCTTCTCCGGCGGCGCCGGCCAGCCCGCCTTGATCAGCCAGTCGGCGACGGAGGACCCGCGCCCCAGTGCGTCGACGACCACATCGGCGGCCAGGTGGCCCGAGTCGTCGCCCGCACGGTACTCGACTCCCTCGACGCGCCCTCGCTCGGTGCCGCCCCCGGTGGTACGGAGCCCGGTGACGGTCACGCCTTCGCGGATCTCGACGGTCGGCAGCTCGCGGACCTTGTCGCGCAGGACCCGCTCGATGAGTACGCGGGAGCTGTAGACCATCGTCATCGAGCCGGACTTGCGCGGGGCCCAGCCGTCGTTCTCGCAGTAGGCCGCGTCCATCGACGGCATCAGGTGCATCCCGCCGGCGGCGATCAGTGCCTCTTCGAACCCGGGGAAGATCTCACCGATCGCGCGGCGCCCGGAGTTGAGGAGGAAGTGCGGGTGCTTGCTCTGCGGCACGCCCCGCCGGTGCTCCGCGTCCGGTGGGAGCTGGTCCCGCTCCAGGACGATTACCTCGTCGAAATGCCTCGCGAGCACTCCCGCGGCGCACAGCCCCGCCACGCTTCCGCCGAGTACCACGGCCGTCTTTCCCCGCACGTTTCCTCCATTCATACACATTCTGAATTAATGTATGATCGGTGGGGGTGGGAGGGTAACAGGTGCGGCCCGAACGAACCACCCTTTCTGCGGGACGTGATGGCCGGCTCTTGTTCCGGGTCGAGGGGTCGGGAGACAGCCAACTCCCGGCGCTCGTCCAGACCTTGGCGCACGGCGGCGCGTCGGCTGAAACGCCCTGCGGCCCGGGGTGGTGCAGAGCACCCACCCCGTGAAGCGCAGATCTGGGATCGGCTGCACGCCGGCAGAAGGCGGTGACCGACATGGCGGACTTCGCCGCGGTGAACACCGTGCACGAGAAGATGTTCAGCGCGCCCTACCCCGCGCGTACGGCGATCGGCGTCGCTGCGCTCCCGCTCGGTGCCACCGTCGAGATCGACGTCATCGCCAATTGACCATGGACTATAGGTTCGTCATCGCCGACGTCTTCACTGAACAACCGCTCGGCGGCGGCAATCAGTTGGCTGTCTTCCCGGACGCGCGTGGTATGTCCGCGGCCACGATGCAAACCCCGGCCAGGGAGTTTGGCTTCTCCGAGACGACCGTTGTCTTCCCACTTGCCTCCCGCCACAGCTACCAGCTGCGGATCTTCACCCCGCACATGGAGCTGCCGTTCGCCGGCCACCCGACCATAGGTACCGCGTCCGTGCTCGCCGTCGGCGGGCACGGACGCTCTGAGGCAGGCGAGAGGATGACATCCGAGGAGGGCATCGGTCCTGTCACCGTGGACGTCCGCGGCATATTCAGCCGGATGGCCGTGGACTTTCCCTTCGAGGCCCCCTGCCACCGCCCGCCGGTGAAGACGATCACGCAGGTGCTCTCCCTGACAGGGGAGGACATCGTGGAGTGCTGGTACGGAGGGGCCGGACTCCCGTTCTGCTACGTGCGTCTGACGTCCGCCGACGCTGTTGACCGCGCCGTCCTGGACAAGGCCGTCTGGGCAGCCGGAGTCGCCGACGGCTGGCCGCCGCACCTTTTACGTGTTCGCCGGAGAGTTCCGCAGCGGCAGCACCCTGTACGCACGGGCATTCGCTCCCGCTGCCGGGGTCGATGAGGATCCCGCCACCGGCTCCGCGGGTGCCGGGCTGATCGGGAGTCTCGCCCAGCGGTCGGCCCTGTCCGACGGCGAGCAGACGCTCCGCATCCTGCAGGGGGTCCGCATGGGGCGTCCCAGTCTTATCGAGGTAGGCGCTCACACCGAGGGAGGCCATCTCATCGGCATCACGGTCGGAGGCTTCACCGCTGTCATCGGCAAGGGAACGATCACAGTGCCGGACCGCTGACCCGGCCTTCCAGGTCAGGAGTGTTTTACGCATTTGCGATCACGCCTCGGACAGCCCGCTTGGGGCGAGGCTAGCTGCGGTTCGCCTCGTTCAGGGCGCGCATCTGGGTCTCGGTGATCTCCTGCTGCTCCTGCGTGAGAGGGCCTTATGAGGCTCGATGTCCGTTACGGGGTTGGCGCGAGGTAAGGCTTGCCGCTCGTGGGGGTCGGTGCAGGGCTACGGGCGGGGCCGGGCGAACAGGCCGGGTTCGATCTCGGCGAGGATCCCGCGGCTGACCAGGCGCTTGAGCTTGGAGCGGATGCCCTCGGTGTTCTTCGGCACGATCGGCAGGTCGAGGGCCGGGCACAGGTCGCGGGCCCGCAGAGGGTCGTCGCTGTCGGTGAAGACGGCCATGATCTGCTGGTAGGCGGGGTGTTCGGGCAGTTCGGGCGCCGGCTGCAGCGTCGGTTCGTGGGCGGGTCCGTCTGCGAGGGCGAGAACCGTCTTGCGGGTGATCCGCAGGTGTTCGAGGTGCTCGTCGGCTTCACCGAGCCGCGCGGTGAGCTCTTCGATCTGTGCCCGCACCAGCTCGGCCTGGTCGGTTATGGCCTGCTCGCGTTCATCGATCCGCTCCAGGAGTGGCTTCGCGGCGTCGGCGACGGTCATGCGTCCCGCCAGGTGAGGGGTGCCGGTCAGCCGGCGCGTCATCACGTCGGTCATCGCCCAGTACACGCGGGATTCCGCGCTCTTGGGGCGGTGGTCGTATTCGCGTACGAGGCGCCGGTACATCATCAAGATCCCGTAGGCGCGTTCCACTACCCACCGCTTGGCCTGCGGGACGAAGCCCTTGTCGGCAGGGTTGCGCTCGATAATCTCGACGTCGATGCCCAAGCGTGCTCCGTGAGCGACGACCGCGGTCTTGAAGCCCTGGTCCACCAGTGCCTTCTTGACCGTGCTGGTCTGCTCGGCGACCTTGTGCAGCAGGCGGGTCCCGACCTGGTTCTCGTGGGCCGAGGCGGCCGCCACCGTCACCGCGATCACCAGGCCCAGCACGTCAACGGCCAGCCCGAGCTTGCGGCCCGGCACTTTCTTGGCCGCGTCCTTCCCGGTCGTGGTCGCGGGCACCCCGGCAGCCGCGTGCTTGCTCTGGGTATCGAGCACGATGAGGCTGGGGTCGGCTAATCGGCGTTTGTGTTCTCGCGTGTACCAGCGCAGCAGTTCGTGGATCCTCTGATCGGTGCCGTCGTCGCGCCAGACGGCGAAGTAGTAGTAGGCCCCCCTTTAGGGGGCAGGTCGTGCGGTAGGAAGTCCCACTGGCAGCCGGCGCGGTTCTGGTACAGGATCACGCTAACGATCTCCCTCATCTCGTAGACGCCCCTGGAGACCGTCCTTGCCTTCCACCACGCCGTACGCGACGCACAGGACGACCTGACCGCCATTCTCGATCGCCTGCGCGAGGTGACCGCGAGCGGCGACTTCAGGTACTACGTCCACATCGCCGCTTCCATGGGCGACCGGCCCCAGCCTGACGGGCCCGCCATCCGGTGGCTCGACAACCAACACACCGTCCGCGCCCGCTGGCGCGCTTTGGTCACCGCCCGCCAAGACCACCTGCGCGGTGCCCAGTAGTGCCGAAGTAGGTGTTTGTCTTCCTCAACGTCGCAGGTCAGGGCGGCAGTGTTGCCTGCGGGGCTGAAGACGCCGTTCTGCGAGGGGGTTTCGGTAACGGCGTACCCGGACGGTGCTACGTCCATGGATGGGTGGCGATGATCACGGGCGTCCCCGTTTTGGTCTGACCGCCACCAGCTCGGCAACGCCGGAGGCCCGCGCGGGGTTCGAGCAGGCCGTAGCGGGAGCCGTTCAACCAGCGCGAGAGGGACGACCTCGTGCTGCTGACCAGGCACCCGCACGACCAGGGGGCGACGCTTTGATGGCAGACGTACGGACTGCCACGGTGCGGGGTCAGGCCGTCTTGAGGTCGAGCAGCATCACGGCATACAGCGGGGAATCGGGAAACGGCTGATTCTGCCCAAGGATCCGGCTGCGACGCGCCTGCGAACGCGAGGGCGTCGACGTCCCCTACGACCAGTCCCGTCACCACACTCAGCGGTCAGGCGTTGAGGTCCAGGATGCGGACCGGTTCACCGTCCCATCGCTTCGGTGCGGTGGTGGCAACGATCGCGCCGTCGGGGCGCTCGGGAGTGGGCTGCGCGGCGTACTGGCAGTGGGCCGCGGCCCACGTTTCCCGCTGCGCCACGGCCAGGGCGGCGGGCAGGTCCAGGTCCAGGACGGTGATGCCGGGCAGGGCTGCCAGGTGCTCGGCCGTGCCAGGCCGCCTGCGATCGGCTTCCACCAGTGCGCAGGCGGGCGCGTACAGGTACCAGTCCGCCTCGGCATGGGCTCGGTGGATGAGACGGGAGGCGAGGACGTTGCCCTGGCCGGCCGCGGCCATCGCGGTCTCGTCCAAGACGATGTGCATGGCGTCGGTCACCGGCCGGTCACCTGTGCCAGACGCCGGTCGAGTTCACTGTCCAGGTCCTGTTCCTCTGCCGTGGTCGGGGCATAACCGTTCCACTTCTCCAGCACGATGCGGGCCTTCTCCGCGCGCTCGGCACGCTCGGCCGGCGTAAGCAGCGTCTCGGCCAGGCGGGCCAGGTATGCGCGCAGCGACAGGCCCTCGGCGGCCGCAATCGCGGCGAGCCGCTCCTTGGCCTCCTCAGGGAGGCGGATATTGGCATCGGACATCGTCAGGCTCCTTCCCACCCTCATAGGGTACGGGTACGTACCCGTACCCTACGGTATTCCGCTGGGCCAGGAGATGGTCCCGGCCTCACGCCTCGGCGTGGTCCTCGCCGATTTCGTCCAGGAGGTGCGGGCCGTTGTTGCGTACGTTGTTGACCGCCACGGATACCGCGCGGGCGTCCAGATGGCCGGCGGCTGGGGCTGCCAGCAGGGCGCGCAGCTCGCCGGTGTCCTGGTGGGTGGGGTCGAGCCAGGCGCTCCAGTCGTCGGGAGCGATGGCCAGGGGCATGCGGGGGTGGACGCGTCCGGCGGCATCGGTGGCCTCGGTCGTGATGATTGTGCAGGTCGTCCACCACGCACCCAGATCGTCGTCGGAGACGTCGGGATCGCGCCAGTACTCGTACAGCCCGGCGAGCGCCATGACCTGGCCGTCTTCAGGGCTGATGAAGTACGGCTGCTTGCGGGCCTTGGTCGTCTCGGTCGCCGCGACGGCCTGCCACTCATGGAAGCCGTCCGCGGGCAACAGGCAGCGGCGCTTGGCAAAGGCCCGGCGGCAGGCCGGCTTCTCCGCGACGGTCTCTACCCGGGCATTGATCATTTTCGCGCCCACACTCAGACTCTTCGCCCACGAGGGCACCAGGCCCCAGCGCAGCGGCCGCAGCTGCCGGGTGACTTCGCCGCCTGTCGCGCTCAACGCGTTCCAGGACCGACCACACGTCGTTGGTCGGGGCCACATTCCAGTTCGGATCGAGCGCTTGGTCGGGGTCCCACTGCGTGACGTCGAACGTGGCCGCAAGGTCCTGCGGACGGCGAGTGGAAACGTATCGGCCGCACATGTCCCCACCCTGCCACGCTGCTGGCCGCTGGTCGGCACCCATGCCGACAGCTGCATCATGGGGTCTGCCGCCCGGGCCAGACAGGTCGTCCGACGTGCGATCCGCCCGGGTGGGCGGTGCGATGGGATCATGGCGCAGACCATCGCGAAGCGGACGATCACCTGGGGCCTGGTGACCATCCCAGTGACCGTCCACGCCGCGACCGCCCCACATCCTGTCCCGCTCCACCAGGTGCACACGCGGTGCGGCGGCGGCCGGATCCGGCTGCGACGTGTCTGCGAACGCGAGGGCGTGGACGTCCCCTTTGACCAGGTAGCCCGAGGCTACGACGCCGGCGACGGGCGCGTTGTGGTGCTCTCCGAGGATGACCTCGCCGACCTTCCGCTGCCGACGTCGCCTCGTGCCATCGAGGTCCTCGCCTTCGTTGCCGCAGACCGGATCGACCCGCTACTGCTGCACAAGCCCTACTACCTCGGCAGCGACCCCACCACGGCGCGGCCGTACGCCCTCCTTCGCGATGCCATGCATGAGAGCAGCCTGGCCGCCGTCGTCAGGGTGGCCTTGCGCAACCGTGAGTCCCTTGCCCTGCTCCGGGCGCGCGGCGAGACCATCGCGATGCAGACGCTTTTGTGTTCACTAGTCAACCCGCTTGTCGGCAACGACGGTGTCGGCTCGACTCGGGGTACGGCATGTCTCGCAGACGGTGATGATCCAGGTGTGGTGATGGTCGCCGCGGAAGCGGGGGCGGCCGGGGGGCTCCGCAGCGCTCGCAGGTGTGCTCGGAGGCGGTCTCGGCGGCGTCCGTGAGTGCGGTTGCGGCGTCCATGCAGGCGCCGTCGTACTCGCTGGCCTCGTCGAAACAGTCGGCGAGGTGGATGCGCAGGCCGCCGAATCTCGTGGTGAGGCTGTCGAGCTGGTAGTCCGGGGCGAGGGTGAGCAGGTCTCGGTGGAGTTGGTCGAGCTGTGCGGCTCAGCCGGGTCCGACCGTGTGCGCCCAGGCGCCTGGCGGAGGTGAGCACCTTGGCGGGGACCTCCCCTGCCTGGATGGGGCCACCGACTAATTACGTTGCTGCGGGGTGACGGTAAGGCGCGGGCACTGCGTCAGCTGCTGGTCCGTTGGCCTTTGGGGCGGCATAGGGGATATCCCCTATGCCGTGGCGCCACGAGCTCTGCTCACGGGATGATGTCCGGTCCTCGCGACGGCCCCACCGGCTGCCTTTCGCGCTCAGGCTTGCTGCTCGCCACCGACACTGGGCGGCATGCGGTACTCGGCGGGCTTGAGCGACTCCACCTGCTCGTGTAGCGCTGCGGCCCGCGCGAAGTCCGCGCCCGCCTCCGTCGGCTTGCCCCAGGCTTCGGGGTGCACATATGTGCCTCGTTCTTCCTCGGGCTTCTCCTCGCCCACCCTCAAGGGGTTCGCCCGTGCGAAAGGGTCCCGCCGGACACCACTTACCTGCCACGAGACCTTCACCTCGGGGCGGTCGGTGGCGATGGTGAAGCGGTTGTCCCGTACCTCGTCCGTCACGATCGCCTGGGCGAAGGTGCCGATGGCGGTGAGTTGGTAACGGAAGTCCTCGTTCAGGGCCTCGAAGTACTCCGGCAGTTCGATGACCGCGGCCCCGTCGGCGTCCGTCACCACCGTGCCGCTGTACATGTTCAGCCGTTCGGCGGACTCGACGAACGAGTGCAGCAGATAGCGGTTCTCCGGGTCGAGCGGATGATCGATCAGAAACCCGCCGGCCCCCTTGGTCAGGGTGCCGGAGACATGGACCTTCCCGCTGAACCACCCGGCCCAGCCATCGCCGCCCTGGCCCCAGATGCCGTAAGCATTGGTTCCGTTGAACGCCACGCCGACGACCCCGTTGCCGTTCAACCCCCGGGACTCCCCAAGCACCCCGGTGGCCCCAGTGCTGCTGTCCAGGGCGAGCCCTCTCGCGCCAATGCCGGTGGTGGTTTCCCCGAACAGACCGACGCCCGACTGGGAGACACCGTTTACCCCGTTGCCCGGGTCTGACCTCCCCGTGATGCCCGACCCCTGGTGCCCGTAGACGAGCAATGTGGAGAAACTAGTAGAGACAAGGGAGGTCACGTCCCCACCGGCATCGTTGGTCGTGCCGAAATTCATCTTTCCCACGGTCATGTGAAGCCCCTCTGCTCGCGGAGTCGTCGGGAAGCCGATATAGGCGTGCGGCCATGGAACAATGTTCCGCGGTGGCAGGCCGATCCGCAGAGGGTGTGCGGGGGTGTGTCGCCAGCTGCGGGGGCCACGCCGGACGCCACTGCAGCTGGACTGCCACCTCACGGGTCACGCCCGAGGTCGCGCGCACAGCGTCGAAGCGGGCCCGCGGTGAGGCGGGTGTCCCGTCGAAGTGCATCTGTCAGATGGCAAGCCGCTGACCTGATGGGGTGGCACCTTGATTGAGAACACCGGGCCTCAGTGTTCTCAATTGACATGGCTTTCGCGGAATCGTGCTGATGGACGGGACAGCTCTGTTGATCGTGGTGACCCCGTAGACCCGTTGACAAGACCGGCCCGTGTGGCCACAGTCGCGCGATGGAGATCGATGAGCTGACCTCGGCCGAGCTGCGGGTCTGGCAGGCGTTTCCGCGCGGGACCGAGGTCAACTTCCGTACGACCCCCGACGAGGAAGCCACGGCCGGGAATACCTGGGGACCCGAACGCACCCTGCGCGCCGAGGTGTTGCGCACCCTGCTGCTCAACGGGCCACGCACGGCGGGCGAGACCGCCGTCCTCAAGGTGGCGGGCGCCCGGATCACGGGCCGGCTCGACCTCCAGTACGCGGCCGTCGACTGCCCCGTCCACCTGTGGGCCTGCTACTTCGAGGAAGAAGTCGACCTGTACGGCGCTCAGTTACGCCGACTCAGCCTCGGCGTCTCCGTCCTGCCGTCGCTGCATGCCACGGCGCTCAGACTCGACGACTCACTGCGCCTGACGCTGTGCCGGGTGCGCGGCCCCGTACGCCTGGCCGGGGCGCGGATCACGGGGGCGCTGTTCCTGGACCGTGCCCGCATCGGCGAACCGGCTCAGGGGGCCGACGCGACGTCCGCGCCGCTGCACGACGCCTCCGTCCCGCCCATCCCACCTGTCCCGAACCGGCGTCGCGAGGACGTCCTGCAGCTCAACGGCGCCGTGATCGAGGACCACCTCTCGGCACGCGGCCTGACCGTGCACGGCACGCTCCGTCTGTACGGCGCGAGCATCGCGGGCGCCCTCGACCTCGACGAGGCGCAGCTCAACTGCCCCGCGGGCGTGGCCCTGCGTGGCACTGGCCTGGCGGTTGGCTCCGACCTCAATGCCCGGTACTTGACGGCGAACGGCGAACTCTGCCTCAAGGGAGCGACGATCGCGGGCACGCTCGGCCTCAGCGACTCGCGGCTCGACAACCCCACTGACACCACCCTGCACGCCTCGACGCTCAGCGTCGGCGCGGATCTGAACGCGATGCGGCTCGTCTCGAACGGCCGGATTAATCTGCGCGGTGCGCGCATACCAGGCCAGCTCAATTTTTCCTACGCAACGCTCTCCCACCCGGGCGGTGTCGCTCTGCGAGCCAGCAGCCTGGTCGCCGGTGAACTCTGGTTCCGCGAGGCCCGGCCCATCCAGGGCATGGTCTCACTGCGCCGCTCCCAGCTGGATCTGCTCCACATCGCCCCGGAGACCTGGCCCGACGAGGTCCGGCTCGACGGCCTGACCTACACCACACTCGCCCCGCACGAGCTGGCCGAACGCCGGCTGGCGCTGCTGCGGCGGGACAGAGACGGCCACGTCCCGTTCTCGTACGAACAACTCACCGCCGCCTACCGCCGCATCGGCAACGACGGCGCGGCCCGCACGGTCCAACTCGCCAAACAGCGCCGGCACCGCGCAACTCTGTCGCCCTACGCCCGCCTGTGGGGCTACGTCCAAGACGCCACGGTCGGCTACGGCTTCCGCCCCGTCCGCGCGGCCTCCTGGCTTCTCTCACTCCTGCTGATCGGCACGCTCGCCTACACGGCCGAGCGCCCCCGCGCCCTGAAACCGGACGAGGCCCCGCCCTTCAACGCGCTCTTCTACACACTCGACCTTCTGTTGCCGATCATCGACTTCGGCCAGGAACACGCCTATACGCCGACCAGCACGGGACTCCAGTCGCTGGCCTACGCCCTGATCACCACGGGCTGGGTCCTCGCGACGACGATCGCGGCGGGCGTCACCCGCACGATCAGCCGCCAATGACGAGGAACGGCCGCGACTTACTCCGCGGCCAGCCGATCGGCCTTGGGCCTGGTTTGGGCTCCGGCGCGAGGTTCACCAGGCTGCGGTGCGGCCTCGCCGCCGGGGAGCAGCTCTCGGCCAGGAAGATGTGGAACTACCGAAGCGAGCAACCCTCTGCCAGCTCGGCTCTCCATGCCGAAAGCGACCGTGGCAGGTGCAGTGAGAACGCGACCAACGAAGTGAGACAAAACCCCAGAAACGAAGCAAAAGCCGCGCCCAGCGCGTGACGCGATGAGAATCCGACAGCGTGAACGAGAACGAGGTGAGAATCCGACAGCTTCAATGCGATAGGACAGCGGGCTAGTGCTCGATTCCTCTTTCGCTGGGTATATGTGCTGGTGGCGGGGTGGTTGCGAGTGCTCGGGGACGGGTGCTGGTCGATGGTGTTACGGGCACGGCCGGGCCGTGATGATGACGAGCTTGCGGTGATCCGGCGGCTGGCACGGGCGCGGAAGGCTCCGCGAGATCTGGTGATGCGGGCGCGAATGGTGGATCTGAGCTGGGCCGGACTGCGGGTGCCAACAATCGCGGATGAGGTCGGATGCGGGCAGAAGACTGTGCGCCGCCGGCTGCACCGCTTCAACCGTTGTGGCCTGGAAGGTTTGGAGGATCTCGGTGACCAGGGGCGTAAACGGCGGATCACCGAGACGGAGCGGACACGGTGGCCGAGGTCGGCGTGGACGATGTGCTGGTGGTCCGGACGCCGGGGGGCCGGGGGTACGGGGCGCCCCAGGGCGTGCCTGCCGGGTCGGGGCCGGCCGCCCGAAAGGCGATTGACGACGCCCTCCTGCGGAATCCCGTGCAGGTGATCCGGGCGGTACGGGGAGAGGGCCGGTGCCCTCGGTCACTGCTCGCCTCGGCCGCCCGCGTCCTTGTCGCGCCCTATGTCCGCTCGGCGGTCGCCCATACCCGTGACCTCGGGGTTCGCGCCCGGCACAGCCCCGGGGCGCTCGCCGCGGGCCGCCGGGGGCGTCGGAGCGGTGCGGTGGAACAGCCTGCCCGCCGGGCGCGGCGTTCCCTCCGTCTGCCTGGCCAGCCGGCGGGCATCCGTTCTGGCGAGACTGCACATCGCCAGCGCGAGGCACAGCGCCAGGGCGCCGGTGATGACGTTGCTGATGACGGTGCGGGTCGTGGCGACGTCGCCGGCCACGGACCACGGCGCGATGACGGTCCACAGTCCGATCGCGGTCGCGGCCCAGCCGCGGGCGTGGCTCCGCTCGAAGGCGGGGCCGAAACCCCCGATGAGCACCGCGTAGGCGACTCCGGTGATCAGGTTGGCCGCCGCCAGCGTCGTCAGTCCGCTGAAACCCACAACCCAGGGCGAGACGGCGAGAAAGAGGCCGACGACAATGGCCAGGGCCTCCAGGCCCTGCCCGAAAGGTGTCACAGCCGCTCTTTCGTAACGCGCGCGCAGTTCCACGATGTCCGGGTGCTGCTCCATGCTCGGCACATGGGTGGGAGCGGTCACCTGGACCACCTCCTCGAAATGGGAAAAGGCCACTTCCGCTACCAGTAGTGCCGTCGTCCGCCGACCGCGCGGCCCATGGAACCGAGGAGCCACAGAGCCGCTCCGACAACGAGCAGGATGAGGCCGATGGTCCACAGTATGGAGATCTCGGCCACGAAACCGATGACCAGCAGAATGATTCCGAGAATGATCACAGCATTCTCCGATCTCGTGAGCATGCCTACTCACACTGTGATCCGCATCCGCCCCAGGGTCAACACTCGCCCGGGGCGAGGGCGGGGGCGCGGCTGTATTCCGCGACGGACAGCCACACCATCCGCTTTCACCACATCCAGCGCGGTACCCCCGACCGGATCCGTAACCGGCGGGTGAACGAACGCACCGGCAAAGAGGTTCCGGCCGACGAGATCGTCAAGGGGCTCGATGTGGGCGACGAATACGTCCTGATCGAGCCCGATGAACTGGACGAGATCGCGCCCGGGCGTTCCAAGGCCCTGGAGATCAGCGGCTTTGTCGACCTCGATGAAGTGGAGCCCATTTTTTTCGACCAGACGTACTACCGGGGGCCGGGCGGGAAGGAGCACGGAAAGGTCTACAGCCTGCTGCACAGAGCGCTTGCCGAGTGCAACAAGGCCGGTATCGCCACTTTCGTGATGCGGAACCGCGAATACCTCGTGGCGGTGAAGGCGGAGGACGACATCCTGGCGCTGCACACACTGCATTGGGCCGATGAGGTGCGCGACCCGAACCGCGAGGTACGCGATCTGCCCGGAAAGTCGCGGGTGCGCGGCAAGGAGCTCAAGACCGCGGTGCAGCTCATCGAAACGCTGAGCACCACATGGAATCCCGAGGACTACCACGACGTCTATCAGGAAAACGTCCGCAAGCTCGTCGAGGCGAAGCAGAAGGGGGGAGACGGTGGAAAAGGCGCAGGAACCGCCCGAGTCCACCAACGTCGTGGACCTCATGAGCGTGCTGGAAGCCAGCGTCGACTCCGCCCGGGGCTAGGGAAAACGTGCACCGGCAAAGAAGGATCTGGCCAGGCTGAGCAAGTCCGAACTGTACGAGCGAGCCACCGAGGCCGGCATTCGCGGCAGGTCCTCGATGAATCGTGCAGAACTGGCGGCGGCCCTCACGAGGAAAGCGGAACAGTCTGCTGTCGTACGGTACGCGCGGGTGCCGAACGGGCGGGTCGCATGGTACGCAACGCGTCACTCCGGCTTACCCATGCTGGTGTGCCGTGCCGTGAGACGGGCAAGGACCACGTCCATGCCACCGGCCAGCAGGTACGCGCTGACCGTGCCAAGGCCGGTCAAAGGCCACGCGGCGAAACCAGGAACGAGGGACAGTCCATAGGCCGCCGACACGGCAACGGCCACGGAGAGCACATCGATGACTCCGCCGAGGGTCAGTTCCTGTTCTCCCTCGGACAGCCGGGCGTGGCGGAAAAGTGTCAGAAAGACCAGGCCCACTACGAGGAACGCCGTCGCGGACCCCAGCGCGAACATCACGGTCTCGCCCGCGGCAGCGGTCCCCTGGGTGCTAGTCACGAGTCCGTACGCTGCCGTGATGGAGATCGAGAAACCGTACGCCGTCGCGTTGTCCCGCAGCGCCGTACGGACTCCGCGCCCATAGAGGCCCAGCATCCCGGACACGTCCTTGCCCGCTGCCTTCCGTTCTTCCGACACTGCTCAAGGCTTTCAGCGAGAACCTCCACCGCCCCCAAGGCGCGGACGAGCCAGAGGGCAAGATACCCGGCTGGCCGTACCGGACGAGCCTCAGCCGCGAACCGGCACCCCCCGGCGGGCTCGGCCAGGTGAACGTATGAAGCCAAAGTCAGCCCAGGGCCGCTGTCGCTACTCGGAGTTCGCACACCAGGCCCGCGTATATCTCCTCGCGGTTCTCGTTCGACACGCAGCACGGTCGAAGGGTGGATCGTGGCCACGACTTCGTCGGCGTCAAGGCCGTCCGGGGGTCGAGCACGGTGCTGCACTCCCGCGTCACGCGGGAGCCGGAGCCGTACAGCGCCTTGCCCGCGGTGGCGCCCACCGTAATGATCAACTCGGTTTTCACGAGGTGACGTTCGGCCGCGAGCCACGGCTGGCACGCGGTCAGCTCGCGCAGCGGGGCTTGTGGATGCGCCGCTTGCCGCGCTCCTCCCTCTGATGAACCTGAAGTGCGTCACCGCGTTCGTCACGTACGTCTCGTCCGGGTCGATGCTCGCCTCCGTGCAGGCACGCAGGAACAGCTGACCGGCGGTCCGACGCCCGGGGCGCCTTCAACCTGGCCGCCGAACCCGTGATCGACGCGGGGGTGCTTGCCCGACTGCTCGGCGCCCGCGTGGTGCGGCTGCCCCGGCAGGCCGTCCACACCGCCGCAAGCGCCGCGTGGACGGCCCACCTCGCCCCCGTCCCGCCGCAGTTGCTCGACGCCCTGCTCGAGCTGCCCCTCCTGGATGCTGCACGCGCCCGGGACCAGCTGGGACCCCGCAGCACACGGCCGAGGAGATGCTCGCCGAATTCCTCACGGCCCTGCGCACCGGCGAGGGCATGCGGACTCCACCGCTCAAGCCCCGTGCGCTCCTCGGATGAGCAGCGGAAACGGGGGTTGAGGCGATTTCTGCGTGATACCCGACGATGCCACTGACGCACGAGCGGTCGGAGGTGTGTCATGAGCAGAACGCACGTTGCCGACTACATCCTCAAGCGGCTGCGCGAGTGGGATGTGGAGCACGTCTTCGCCTACGCGGGCGATGGCATCAACGGACTGCTCGCAGCGTGGGACCGGGCGGAGGACCCACCGAGGTTCATCCAGTCCCGGCACGAGGAGATGTCGGCCTTCCAGGCGGTGGGCTACACCAAGTTCTGCGGCAGAGTCGGGGTCTGCGCCGCGACCTCAGGTCCTGGAGCCGTTCATCTGCTCAACGGGCTCCATGACGCCAAACTCGACCACGTTCCCGTCGTCGCCATCGTCGGCCAGACGGCCCCACGTGACACCAGGGCCGCGGCGTCGTTGAGCGGAGCCGGGCGGGGGTGTCATGACTGAACCCCCGGGACCCGTAGCGGACGGTTGCCGCGGCGGGGGCGCATGCTGCAAGCCCAGACACGACGACGGACGTACGGCAGGGTCCGGTGCCGGGGACGGGTGCTGGTGTTGTCTATCGTCTCCGGGTGCGAACAATCAAGGTGCCTGTCCGCTGGGCGGAGGGCTTGTTGTGGTGATGCGTCGGTGGCCGCGTCTTCGGCATCCGGCGCAGGTGGTCGTGGCCGGCTTCGCTGCGGCGGTCGCGGTCGGGACCGGTCTGCTGATGCTGCCGGTCGCCAAGACGGGGCCTGGCGGTGCCAGTGTGCTGGAGGCGTTGTTCACTTCCACCTCCGCGGTGTGTGTGACCGGTCTGGTCGTGGTGGACACCCCCGGCTACTGGAGCGGATTCGGGCAGGCGGTGATCCTGGCGCTGATCCAGGTGGGCGGCTTCGGCATCATGACCTTCGCCTCCCTGCTGGTCCTGCTGGTCTCCCACCGCATCGGCCTGAAGGCGCGCATGACGGCCGCCGCGGAGACCAAGACTCTGGGGCTGGGCGATGTCCGCTCGGTCGTGACCGGTGTGGTCAAGGCCAGCCTGCTGCTGGAGGCGGTCACCGCGCTGGTGCTGACCCTGCGGTTCGCCGTCGCCTACGACGAGTCCTGGACGCGAGCGCTGTGGCTCGGCGTCTTCCACGCCGTCTCGGCGTTCAACAATGCCGGATTCGCCCTCTACTCCGACAGCCTGATGGGCTTCGTCGCCGATCCGTGGATCTGCCTGCCCATCGCGCTGGCTGTCATCGCCGGCGGACTGGGCTTCCCCGTCCTGTTCGAGCTGCGCCGCCGATTCCGTAAGCCACGCGGCTGGTCCCTGCACACCAAGATCGTGCTGTGGGCCTCCGGGGTCTTCCTGGTCGGCGGCAGCGCCTTCATCACCGCGATCGAATGGTCCAACCCGGCCACCCTGGGTCCCCTGGACACACCGGGGAAGCTGCTGGCCGGGTTCTTCCAGGGCGTCATGCCGCGAACCGCCGGGTTCAACAGCATCGACACCTCGCAGATGAACCCCGCGAGCTGGCTCGGCACCGACGTGCTGATGTTCATCGGCGGCGCCAGCGCCGGCACCGCCGGCGGTATCAAGGTCACGACCTTCGCCGTGCTGTTCTTCGTCATATACGCCGAGATCCGTGGTGAGGGCGCGGTCAACATCTTCCACCGCCGCCTTCACGGCGACCTCCATCGCCAGGCCCTTACCGTGGTACTGCTGTCCGTGGCCGCCGTCGCCATCACCACCGTGACCTTCATGGTCGTCTCCGACCACAGCCTGGACCAGGCTCTCTTCGAGGTCACCTCCGCCTTCGCCACCGTCGGCCTGTCCACCGGCATCACCGCCGACCTGTCCCCCGGCTTGCAGCTGCTGCTGATCGCGTTGATGTTCATCGGCCGGCTCGGCCCCATCACCGTCGCGTCCGCACTCGCCCTGCGCAGCCGCGTCCGCCTGTACGACCTTCCCGAGGAGCGACCCGTCATTGGCTAGGAAGGCCTCCCCCAAGAAACGCCGCACGGGACCACACGGCTCCGTCGTCGTCATCGGCCTGGGCCGCTTCGGCCGCGCACTGGCCCTGGAACTCGTCGACGAAGACACCGAAGTCCTCGGCATCGACGAAGACGCAGAAGTTGTCCAAGCCCTCTCCAGCACTCTCACCCATACCGTGCGGGCCGACTCCACCAAGGAAGGCGCCCTGCGCCAGCTCGGCGTCCACGAGTTCGACCGTGCCGTCGTCGCCATCGGCACCGACCTGGAAGCCAGCATCCTCACCGCCTCGCTGCTGATCTCCTTCGGCATCGAAAACGTCTGGGCCAAGGCCATCAGCGAAGCCCACGGCCGCATCCTCACCCAGCTGGGCGTCCACCACGTCGTCTACCCCGAACACGACATGGGCCAGCGCGTCGCCCACCTCGTACGCGGCCGCATGCTCGATTACATCGAGTTCGAGGACGACTTCGCCATGGTCAAAACCAACCCGCCCGCCGACATCGTCGGCATCCCCCTGTCCAACAGCGCCGTCCGCTCCCGCTACGGCGTCACCGTCGTCGCCATCAAACGCCCCGGCGAAGGTTTCACCTACGCCACCGCCGAGACCGTCGTGGAGGCTGACGACACCATCATCGTCGCTGGCCGCACCCGAGCGACCGAACGCTTCAGCGAACTCCAGTAGGACGGGAAAACGGCAGACACCGGCCCCGCCCGTGAGGCATGGTCAGGCGCCTTCGTACACCCAGGGCCGGCCGGTCTGCCGGTACTCCTCCACGGGGATCGGGTCGACTCCAGTTCGCATGCGGGCGGTGCAGAGCAGGCCGTCGCGGTGGTCGATCTCGTGGTGGATGAGGCGGGCGAGGCCGCGGTCGTACACGGTGGTCACGGTCTCGCCGGTCAGGGCTGTGGTCTCCACGGTGATCTTCAGGGGCCGTCGCTTATCTAGTGTTGTCAAGAGTTCTTGCAGTTCAGCGCCGTAGAGCTTGGTTAGGCACGTTGCTGATGGCGCGCGTTCGGATGGCTGATCTGCTCAGGGGGCGGGTGCGGCACGTCTCGCAGACGGTGATGATCCATGCGGGGTGGTGGTCGCCGCGGAAGCGCGGACGGCCGGGGGCTTAGCACAGCTCGCAGGTGTGCTCGGAGACGGTCTCCGCGGCATCGCTGAGGGCGGTCGCGGCATCCATGAAGGCGCCGTTGTACTCGCCGGCCTCGTCGAAGCGGTCGGCAATGTGGATGCACAGGCCGCCGAATCTGGTGGCGAGGTCGTCGAGCTGGTAGTCCGGGGCGAGGGTGAGCAGGTCGCGGTGGAGCTGGTCGAGCAGGGCGGTCCAGCCAGGCCCGACGCCCAGCGGGGCGTGGAACAGGTTCACGAACACCATGTCGCAGCCCTCCGCCTCAGGCACCGTGTCACGCTCTTAGCGGTAGGCGGCGTACAGCTCCACGGTCTCGGCCTCCACCGGAATCCACCGCGAGTAATGCGACTTGGCATACGCATTGTTGCTGTTCAGACGGCGCCGCACATGGACATGCGGTCCCCCGACCCGGCAGCCCAGCGAGGTGAAGTCGGGCAGGAAGTGCATGTCCTCGCGCCGCAGCCCCAGCCCCTCGCCGATCCGCATCCCGGTGACGGCCAGCAGGGCCACGAGGAACCGGTCGCGGGCGTGCGTCGTGCAGTCGAGGACCTTCTCGATCTGGTCGTCCGACAGCCACTCGTAACCCGGCACCGCGACGCGGTACTTGATCCTCCGGGCCTGGATCGTGCGGTGCTGGCCGTCCTCACCCGGCTCGAACCCCGGCAGGGTGTAGCGCAGGAACTTCGACCCAGTACGTAGACCCGTCCCCCGATATGGCTCGCTCAGCTCGGTAGTGCGGTGGAGGACAGCAGACGTAGCCAACGTGCCTATCACCCTTGGATACCGTTCAGGCAAGTGCAGAACCAGCCTACTTATCTTACATGCCTGACGTCGGCCAAGCTGCCCGAGAAGGAGCTCAAGACGGCGGTGGAGCTGGTCGAGGCCCTCGACATGGAGTGGCACCCGGAGGAATACCGGGACATCTACCGCGAGCGCGTTCTGGAGCTCGTCGAGGCGAAGGCCAAGGGGGAGACATACGAGAAGGCCGAGCCGCCCCCGCAGGCCACCAGCGTGGTCGACCTGACGGACGTACTGCAGAAGAGCGTCGACCGGGCGGGGAGCAAGCAGCGCAAGGGCCGGGCGGGAGGCAAGCAGGGCAAGGGCACCCTGGAACGGCTCAACAAGAAGCAGCTCCATGAACGTGCCGCCGATGCCGACATCCCCGGGCGCTCTTCGATGAACCGGGACGAGCTCATCGAGGCGCTCGGAAAGGCTTCGTGAGCCGTGTGGACACGGATGAGGCCGGGGAGCCCGCGAGGGAAGCACGCCCCAGCTCATGGAAGGCACAGCGTGCGGCGCGTTTTCGGCCGCCCTGCCACGGGTACCACGAAGCGCACCCAGCACCCCACATCCCAAGAGAGGAGCACAAGCATGAAGGCCGTCGTATGGCACGCCCCCGGAGACATCCGCCTCGACGACGTGCCGGAACCCACCATCCAGGACCCGTACGACGCCGTCGTACGCATTACCACAAGCGCGATCTGCGGCACCGACCTGCACTTCGTCCGCGGCGCCGTCCCCGGCATGGCCGAGGGCCGGGTGCTCGGGCACGAGGCCGTCGGCATCGTCACCGAGACCGGCCCCGGCGTGCGCAACTTCCGCCCGGGCGACCGGGTGGTCATCCCCTCCACCGTGGCCTGCGGCGTGTGCAGCTACTGCCGGGCCGGCTACTACGCCCAGTGCGACAACGCCAACCCGCAGGGCCGCCGCGGCGGCACCACCTTCTTCGGCGGCCCCGAGTCCGTCGGCGGCCTCGACGGACTACAGACCGAGTACGCGCGGGTGCCCTTCGCTCACGTCGGCCTCGTGCCGCTGCCCGACACCGTGGACGACGCCCAGGCGATCCTGCTCTCGGACATCTTCCCCACCGGCTGGTTCGGCGCGAAGCTCGCCGAGGTCAGTCCGGGAGACACGGTCGCCGTCCTGGGCGCGGGCCCGGTGGGCCAGTGCGCCATCGCCGCCGCCCGGTCCCAGGGCGGGGGCCGCATCATCGTCGTCGACGGCGTCCAGGACCGGCTGGACCTCGCCCGCGATCAGCACGCCGAGATCATCGACTTCCAGGCCGAGGACCCCGTCGAGGCTGTGCTTGAGCTCACCGGCGGCATCGGCGTGGACCGGGTCATCGAGGCGGTCGGCGTGGACGCCGAGCGGCCCGCGGGCGGGCCCGCCGCCCGGGCGCTTGCCGGTCAGGAGGAGCGGTTCGACCGTGAACGCGACGAGATCGCCGCCGGACACCGTCCCCCCGCCGACGCCGACTGGCAGCCGGGCAACGCGCCCAGCTTGGCCGCCCGTTGGTCCGTCCAGCTGGCCGCCAAGGCCGGCACGATCGGGATCGTCGGCGTCTACCCGCCGCAGGCGGACCGGTTCCCCATCGGCGAGGCCATGCAGAAGAACCTCACGCTCCATATGGGCAACTGCAACCACCGCCGCTACATCCCCGGCCTCGTCGCCAAGGTGGCCTCGGGGGAGCTCGACCCGCTGCCGCTGGTCACCCGTTGGTCGGCGACGGAGGACGCCCTCAGCGCCTACCGGTCGTTCGACCGCCGGGAGCACGGCTGGACCAAGGTCGCCCTCGGGGTGGTCGGCGCGGACGCCGTGGCGCCCGGCGAGGGCGCGTCCGCTGGCCCCGGCGCGGGCACAACCGGCGGCAGCGCACCCCACGGGTGAGACCGGAGAACGACAGGACCGACTGAACGACAGGACCGGTGCACGTCGCGGCGGACGCGCGCCCTGACCTGAGCCTGACCGTGCCTGCCGGACCTGTGGTCGGTACTTCCGGTCGCCCGCCGCCCGGGGAGGCCCGGCCATGGGGCACCGGTCACCGGTCACTGAAGTGGAGCAGCGCGCCACCGCTCCGCCCATGCGTGTTCAGCGCTGGCACGCCGGGCACCACACCGCCGTGCGGCCGGCGATGCGGTCGCGGCGCAGCCGGCCGTCGCAGCGCGGGCAGTGCGGGTCCGCGTCGTCGCGGTGCCCGGTCAGCCAGCTGGGCCTCGGCGGGATCTGGCCGACGCGTATCGAGGAGCGCAGGACGCTGCGCAGCCGTGCGTGCAGGCGCCGCACCTCCTCGCCGGTGAGCCCGGAAGCGGCACGGGAGGGGCGCAGCCGGGCTCGCCACAGGATCTCGTCGGCGGTCAGGTTGCCGAGCCCGGCGAGCAGCGACTGGTTCATCAGCGCCGACTTCAGCCCGCCCCGCCGGGCTGAGAGCAGCTCCCTGAAGTCCGCGAGGCCGAGGTCCATCGCGTCCGGGCCCTGGTCGCTCAGTACGCGGTCGGGATCGTCGGGCCACAGGCCGCGCAGCTTGCGCTGATCGCGGTAGCGGAGCTCGTGGCCGTCGACGGTGAGAACGACCCGGTCGTGCCGGTGGCGCGGCTCGTCGGCGTCGCAGCAGAGCAGCAGACCGGTCATGCCGAAGTGAAGGAGCACGGTGGGACCGTCGGTGCGGACGAGCAGCCACTTGCCGTGCCGCTCCGGCTCGGCGAGGCGGCGGCCGGTCAGCTCACGGGCCAGCCTCCGGGCGCCCGCTCCGTGCAACACGTCGGCGTCCATGACTTCGACCCGCTTGATCCGGCGGCCGCGCGCACAGGAGGCCAGGATTTCCCGGAATCCCTCGACGTCAGGCAGCTCGGGCATGGCCCCGGGTACCCCTGGCCCGGCCGGCCGAATCACGCCCACGCGCAGTGCGGGGTTTCGGGGCCGCACGTCGCGGCTACTCGGTCTCCATGGCGAGCTCACACATCTTCGTCCTCGGGCTCGACGACAAGAACCCGGCGACGCTCCGGAAGATCCCGAACGCCGAGGAGTACCGGCTCCACGGTCTCCTCACCCGGGCCGAGCTGCCGGATGCCGGGACACCAGTACCCGAGTTGCTCATGCGGGCCGAGCGGGCCCTTGCCGCCGCGGACGCCGAGCCCGACGCGATCGTCGCGTACCGGGACCTTCCGGCCAGCATGATGGTGCCGGTGCTGTGCGCGCGGCACGGCTTGCGCCGGCCGAGCCTGGAGGCCGTACTGAAGTGCGAGCACAAGTACTGGAGCCCAATCGAGCAGCGCAAGGTGATCGACGGGATGCCCTGGTTCGCGCTGATCGACCCGGACGTGACGGACGCCCCGCCGCGCGGGACACACTTCCCGGTCTGGCTCAAGCCCGTGAAGTCGTACGCCTCCCAGCTGGCGCTGCGTGCCGCCGGCCCGGAGGAGTTCGGCGAGGCACTGGCGAGAATCCGTAAGGACGCAGGCGCCACCGGCGACCGGTTCGTCGACGTCCTACGGAAACGCAAACGGGCAGCCTGACGGCACGGAACCCGGCCCGGCCGGGCGGCGGCCCGCACCGGGCCGTCAGGGGCGCCAATTCGCCTTGTAGTCCGGATGATCGGAGTACACGGCTCCCAGTTGCCGCACGGCGTACATCAGCCCCTTCATATAGGCCGGTGACCTGTCTCTCGCGAGCGCGGCCGACTCGACTTCGTCCAGCACATACAGCTTGGCCTGAATGTCCTCAAGGCCGCGCACGGAGGCATGGGGTGCGCCCTTCGCAAGAGCCTCACGGAGGGCGGTTGCCTCGTCCGCAAGACGCTTGCGCAAGAACATCACCAGGTTTTCGCCGCTCCGCACGGCGTCGGGAAGGAGAGACTGCCGGATGACTGCCGCCTCCGGGTCCTCGCTCTTCGCGAGCGAGTCGGCGGGCATGTCGGGGAACTGGTCGTCGGTCATGAGCGTGACGCTATTACCCCTTTCGCTGTGCTGCCAGCACCCTTGACGGGACATCGGCCTACCACCGCCGCCAGACGATCCCGTCATGGCCGGTGAGAGCCGTGGCGGCATAGGCGGCGTGCAGCGGCGGCAGTGGCAGCGGATAGCGGGTACGGATCTTGCCCAGCTCCCGGTGCGCCCGGACCAGGCCGGCGAAGTCACGCGGGTATGCGGTGGCGTCCGCGCCGGTCAGTACGCCGATCTCGCGGGCGCGGGCGGCGGTGCGCCGCCAGTCCGCCGCGCCGGCCAGGCCGATGGACGCGGTGCCGTGGTTGAACAGCAGGACCCGGATCTCGTCGTACGGATCGGTGCTGTCCAGATACGCCTCCAGACCGGCGCGGAAGGTCTCGGTGCCGAAGACGGACCAGTACGGCACCGAGCCGGTGCGCAGCGCCTGCCAGGGGTCGAGCAGCAGGAACGACTCGACCAGGAGGCGGTCGGCGGGCAGACCGCGGTCGGCGTACCAGGAGCGGTAGAGGCCGGCGACGGCGGGGCTGAGCCGTTGCGGAGTGTCGAAGCGCAGCACGTCCAGGGTGAGCCGGTGCTGTGCGGCGAAGGCGGAGACGTCGGCGAGGAGCGCGGGGTGCAGGCCCCATTCCGCCTCCGGACTCTCGCCGTTCGGGGCGGGCGGGTCCCAGCGGCGCACCGAGGAGCCGTGGCGGGCGAGCAGGTCGGCGACCCGCGGGCCGCCCCGGTGGTATTCCTCGGGCGCGGCGTCGCCCAGCGCTCCGAACTGGAACACGTACCGGTCGGCGACGTCGGTGGTGGGCCAGCGCAGTGTGCAGTCGACGGCGACGAGGGTGCCGCCGGGGGCCAGGTGGTCGTGGATGAACCGGCGGTAGGCCGCGGGCAGCCGGTGCCATTTGACGCGGAAGTACGTCATTCCGGCGATCATGAGCCGGTCCTGGTTGGGATCGTGCATGTGGTGCAGTACGAGGCCGGGGTTGGCGGCGAGCAGTGCCCGGCCCGCGTCACGGACCGCGTGCAGATCGCCGCGCGGGTCGTCCGGGGCGACCCCGCGGCGGCGGACGGGCAGCAGCAGCGTCTGCGGCAGCCACGCCGCGTCCAGCGCCGCGGCCAGATGGACCAGGGCGCCGTTGGCGGACCCGACGAAGATCACCGGATAGCGGCGCCGGGGGTAGTGACCGGTGACCCACGCGGCGAGTGCCTCCGCCCGCACCTCTCCGGCGCGCCGCAGCGGTGTCGCCTCGGCCCAGCCGCCCGCCGCGTAGATCCGCTCCCGGGCCGCGTCCGGCAGCCGGTTGACGACGCCGAGCAGGCCGGAAAGCGGTGCCTCCAGGGCGGCGGGGACCTGGCCGAGGGCCGGGATGTCCCGGCCGGCGAGGAAGCGGGACAGGGCACGCAGCATCCCGGTGGCCGAGTCGAACGAGGCGACCGCCCTGGACGCCTTCACCCCGTCCTCCGGTCCGCCGATCGCTCGCCGGGGTCGGTCACGCCGGCGTGCGTGAGGAAGTCGCCGACGAGCCCGGCCAGGGCATGCGGACGCCGGTAGGGCACCATGTGCCCGGAGTCCGGCACCACGGACAGGCGGCCCACCGGCAGCAGCCGGGTCACCTCCTCCGCCCGCTCCTGGGGAACAAGCCGGTCCTCCGCCCCGCGGACCACCAGCGCGGGCATCAGGACGTGCGGCAGCTTGTCCTCGATGCGGTCGCGCAACGACTCGGCGAACGCGCCGGCCACGCCGCGCACGCCCGCGTCGCGGTAGTCGGCGAGGTTGAGCGGTGCCATCGAGGCCCGTTCGTGGGGCGAGTTGCGTATCCAGCGCAGCAGTTGGCGGGTGAAGCCGCGCGCTGCGGCGTCGACGGTCGGTCCCACCAGCACCAGCCCGGCGATCCGCGCCGGATGCCGGACGGCGGTGTCGACGGCCACCTGGCAGCCGAACGAGCCACCGAGGAGCACCGCGTGGTCCAGGCCGACGGCGGTCAGCCACTCGGCGACCGCGTCGGCCAGCGCCCGCAGGACCAGCGGGCGCGGGGGCCCGGCGCCGGCACCGAACCCGGGAAGGTCCACGGCCCATGCGTCGTGTGCGTGGCCGAGTACCTCGGTGAACGGCCGGAATGTGCGACTGGAGATGCCGGCGCCGTGGACGCACACCACCGGCGGCTCCGGTCCGGCACTCCGCCAGGCCACCATCGGCCGGCCGTTCACCGTGGCCGTGATCCGCTCCATGGTGCGTTCCTTACGGGTTCCGCGCGTGCCGCTCGCTCAGCGGGCTGCGAGCCGGGACACGTCCGTCACTTGCCGAGGGCGTTACGGAGCTGCTCCTTGGTCATGTTGGAGCGGCCGTCGATGTGGCGTCTCCTGGCCTCCTCGTACAACTGGTCCTTGGTCGGGCCCTGGGCTCCCTTGCCGGACCGTTCGCCGCCGCGTTGCGGGGCGGACTTGGGGTCCTGGGTGGAGACCCTGCTGGACTTCTTCACCTCGCCGGAGCGGGCGCGCTCCTTCTGGACGGTCCGGGCGGCGATCTCCTTCGCCCGCTGCGTCGACTCGCCCCGTTCCTTGGCGCCTTCCTTGATGTGCTCGTACTGGCGCTCACGCTTCTTGCTCGAACCTGCTGGCATGACGGCTCCTGGTTCCGGTCGGCGGTCTGCGGCCATCGGGCAGGGCGCAGGACGGCGCCCGACGGACATGTCCCAGTGCACCTCCAACCGCGGCCGTGCGCGAGACGTGCGGGCCGATCGTGGGCCCGCGTGCGTCACGCGCTCGCGGGCCTGGTCGTGGACGAGGCGCCAGGCGCCCCGCGTTCGGGTCGGAGGATGGCGTAGCCGACGCCGATGCCGATCGCGACCGGCCAGCCAAGTACGTCGGCGGCGCCGAGACCGCCGGGCCGGAGAGTAATTCTTCCGTACGGATCAGGAAGCGACGCCGGGCCTGGAAGTTCCGTTCTCCGGGGGCTGCGCGTGGCACACCCCCGACCCCGAAGCCGGACGGCGGGCCGCGCGGCCGACGGGTGCGGTGCGGGGGCCCGGTGGTCCTGACCGTGTACGCGGACCGTACCGGAAGGTTGTGGCGGATCGCGGAGATGTGCGCGCGCTGCGCGGCCGCCACCCCCAACTGCCGTGTCCTGGACACCGCCCCGCCCCCGACTCGCACCGCCCCGGCCGGGACGGACCAGGCGGCGGGGACGCCGGATGCAGAGCCCGCGGGCGGCACGGTGGGGGATCATGTCGCGGCGGTGTTCTCCGACCACGGCCCCTCCCCCGCTGCCGGTGCTTCGTCATCCCCCACCGCCGCACCGGGTTCGGTCCCCCCGCTGGCCAACTGCCCCGAGGCTTCCCGTCGGGCACCCTGGTGGGAACCGCGGTCCCCGCTTCGCGTCATGGTGTTCGGCTACTGCCTCGATCTGCGCTCCGAGGCCACTCATTTCATGAGGCAGCCCCGGCATCGGGGCTGCCTCATGAAATGATCAGCATGCCGACTGAACGCGGGTAGGGCGGCCGCGGCGTCGTCCAGTGTCTCCGGCCGAAGCTGGTCCACCAGGCGGTGCAGCTCATCGCGCTTCGTCATGTCGCCAGCGTACGCATCCGGCAGGGCAGCGGCACCGCCCTACACGACCAGGGAGAGATCCGTGAGTGGGCAGGGTGCACGGACCGCACGCGCTGAAGCTCGGCGCTGCCCGTGGACTGTAGGCACTCGGGACAGTGAAGTGGAGCCATCAGCGTCGTCTCAAGGGCCGGCTGCCACCGGGTGACGGGCACCTCACACCCCATCGTCAGCCGTACCTCGCCCGCCCCGCCGCTCATCTGCATCTCCCCGCCTCGTGGCCTTCAACATCCAATCAACCGATAAAAGGACACCGGGGCACAGGCTCGCGAGCCGGGCCCCGACCTGATTCGGTGGCAGCGATCCGCCAGGCCACGGACCGGTCTGGCTCGTCGTGGATGACGGGCCGCCACCGGTTACGTGCCCTGGCCTCCATAGCGCTGGAGCGCGGACTGCCGCAGGGCGGTGAGCATCGGCATCACGTCGTCCTGGGTGGCGTCGCTGATGGCGAGGAGGTAGGTGATCAGAGCGCGGGCGATGGTCTCGGCCTGCGGCGGCGTCGCGGTCGGCGCGATCTCCTTGAGTGCCTCGATCAGGACTTTGGAGACGCGCACGGTCGGATCGGCGGTCATCTTCTCGGTCGCGTCCTGCAACTCCTGGGGCGTCATGTCGTCGTGAACGCCGAACTGGGCGGGAAGCGCTTGCTGCATGAAGGATTCGCCCAGCTCGGTGACCAGGATCGCCGTAGGTATCTCCCCGGTCCGATGATTCAGGAGCGCGGCCATGTTCGTCGCGTCCTCCATCCACACCGCCTCCAGGTACCCGCAGGCCCGCAGGATGTCGTCCGCAGCCATTGGCTCAGCCATTACTTGTACTCCCACACGTTGTCGGTCGCGGCCAGGGACAGATCCAGACGAGCCCAGACCCCGGCGTGGTCCGAGCCCCCCTCGACGACGCCGTAGTCCACGATGCACGGCGCCAGGGCGAAGCTGATCAGGATCCAGTCGATCCGGTCGTCCGTGGCGGTGCGCCGCAGAAGCTCTTCGTCGCCGGTCTGCTTGTAGAGATGCCAGGCGACGTCCACGAAACCCTTGCGCGCGATCCGCCAGGCGACAGCACGATCAGGCTCGTCCGGCCCGGGACTCTCCGGATCGGTGACCTTCAGCCGGGAACCCTTGTTATACGGGCGCATGGCCCCGACCAGCGGCGGGGGACCGGCCACCGGAGCATAGTTGAAGTCACCGCCGAGGATGGCGTAGCCGACACCAGGACGCAGGACCCGGGTGCCGATGAAGCTGACCTGGCTCTCGGCACGCGGGCCACCGTACGGGGTCAGGTGCACGCTGCCCGCGGGCAGCGTGGCAGGCAGGACGGGCAGGTTCCAGCCGAGCGTCTCGAAGCCGTGATGTGTCTCGTGGGCGGAGTAGTCGTGGTTCTGATAGGTGCGCCGCCCCATCGTCGCGCGACGGTAGAAGATCGCCGGGCCCAGCCCCGACGGACTGGGCGCGAGCACCCCGTCCATCTCAAGGTCGGCTTCGGCCCGAATCAGCCGCGCGTGACCATCCGCCGGCCAGCCTTCCGCCTCCTGCAGCATCAGAATGTCAGGCTGCACCCGCTGAATGGTCGCCGCGAGCGCCGGCCAACGGTCCTCGAAAATGCCGTTCTGAGACCGCCAAGCTCCCGGACCCAAATTCTGCGACATCGCGACGATTTCCACGGACCCTCCTCTCCCCATGTCCCACGCCATCACCATAGGTCGCAGGCCCGCACTCTGAACCGGACATGAACAGAAGGGACGAGCACCATCTGACCCAAGGGGCATCGCGGCGGGACGAGGTGGCGTTCGGGTGTGGAGTGGGAGAGTCGGCATCACGCAAGGTACGGCTACGGATCGTGGAACCGCGCGATGGAACACGCCCGCCTGTTCTTCGACTGGGAGACAGAGCACGAACGGGGCATCGACGCGCAGGAAACACTGGACCACTGTCGAAGTGCTGTCCATTCCTGCTGTCCCGTCTCACTCGACCTGGTCCCAGTCTCAAGTGATCTGGTCCGATGCGGGTGTGACGGATCACGACCGCCGCACCGGGGCGCTGTCACAGCCGACAGGCCCGTACCCGATTGGGGCGTCCCGGGCCTGTCGGCTGTTCGCCGGCGTCGGGATGGCGGGCTCAGACTTCCGCGACGACTTCTTCCGCCTGCATACCCTTCTGCTGTTTTCGACAGGGTGGAGTAGAGCCAGTGGGGCATTGAGAACGAGAGCCACTGCTTCGGCAACGAGATTGAGAGCCAGCCTGCCTGACGGTGTGTGGCATGCCGCTGATGGCGTAATGGGGGCTTTGGGCTGATTAGCCGGGTCACGCTGTGCTGCGTTGATCACGGTCATGTCAGGAGCCCGTGGGTGTACAGGTCGCGTGAGTGGATCTTTGAGCGGATCCGTCGTGACCGCCGGTTAGGTCCGGCGGTCACGGGGCGGGTGCTGGCGCAGCGGTACAAGGTGGTGTCGCGGAACACCGTGGCGAAGGCGCTGGTGTGTCCGGTGCCCTCTGGCGGAAGAAGCCGCCGCCGCGCAAGAGCGTGCTGGAGCCGCCTGGAAGAAGCAGAAGCACACCGTCGACCGGATCCTGGAGCGTCTGGCAGGCGAGCACGATTTCGAGCACGCGTCCTACTCCACGATCCGTGACTACGTGCGCAAGCGGCGCCCGCAGATCGTCTTGGAGGCCAAGGAGGGGCGTCGGCATCTGGAGGGGACAGTGCCGCAGGAGAAGCGGCCCGGCGAGGAAGCCGAGGTCGACTTCGCGGACGTGTGGCTGGACCTGGCCGGGCAGCGCCGCAAGTGCGTGCTGTTCACGCTGCGGATGTCGTACTCGGGCAAGGCCATCCACCGCGTCTATACCACCGCCTCGCAGGAGGCGTTCTTCGAAGGACATGTGGAAGCCTTTCGGGCGCTGGGCGGGGTGCCTTCGGTCCATATCCGCTACGACAACCTCAAGCCCGCGGTGAAACATGTGCTGTTCGGCCGTTCCCGCACGGAGACGACGCGCTGGGTGGCCTTCAGGTCCTGGTATGCGTTCTCGCCCCTTTACTGCGGGCCTGGTGAGGAAGGGGCACATGAGAAGGGCGGGGTCGAGCACGAGGGCGGGCGGTTCTCCCCGTTCGCCGAATGGGACAAGATCTTCGCCGACCCGAGGCTCTGCGCGGCAATCGGCGACCGGATCACTTTCCGCTGCACGCTGATCCAGACCGCACCGAGTCCTACCGATACCAGGCCACCGAGGCCGAACGCCAGGCGAAGCCAGCTCAGTGACCGACGTCAGGTTCACCCCCGTTCGGGCTCAGTGCCGCCGGCACCACGCGGCGAACCGCTCGCTCTGCCATGCCAGTGCTCGCTCGACCTGCGGCACCGTCAGCCCGGCTGCCTCAGCGATCCGGTTGATCCCGAGGCCATCGGGGTGGTCATCGAATACCCGGGCGATCTTGCCCACCCTCCTCGATGTCCCGCAGAGCCGGACGGCCACCGCGGGGAAGCCCTGACAACACGACCCATAGGCCCCACGGGCCACCCGAGCCGCCCGCAACGTTAGAGAGATCTGATGGATGACACTTCCCCCCGTTCGGCTGGACCTTCCCTGCCCCATCGTCCGGACCAGGCCGCAGAGGTAACGCTCGCGATGGAACTCAGCTCCGACGGCCGTGCCCGGGCCACCGCCGCTGCCGGCACCGGTGGTTATGGCGGTGCTGGTGGCTATGGCGGGGCAGGCGGCTATGCGGGAGCCGGTGGGTACGGCGCTGTCGGCGGCTACGGCGGAGCCGGCTCGGCGGCCACCGCGACCGGCGGTGTCGGCGGTGCGGAAGGCGGTGGCCGCGGCGGTAGCGCCGATGCCGAGGCCGTCAACTTCGGTACCGGCGGTGACGGCGGGCCCGGTAGCAGCGGCGGCGACGCCGGGTCCGGAGGAACCGGCGGCTCCGGAGGCACTGCCGGAGGTGGCGGCACCGGCGGAAGCGGAGGCGGTGCCGGCGACGGGTCGCTGGGTATCGGCGGCATCGGCGGTACGGGCGGCTACGCCGGGGCCGGCGGTTACGGCGGTACGGGCGGCTACGCGGGAGCAGGTGGCTACGCCGGAGCCGGCGCGGCGGCCACCGCGACCGGCGGGGCCGGCGGCGCGGAAGGCGGCAACGACGGCGGGAATGCCCGGGCCAGATCCCTCAACTTCGGTACCGGCGGGCGCGGCGGAGCGGCCGGCCCCGGCGGTGACGGCGGCAGCGGAGGCGCGGCCGGTCCCGGCGGTGACGGCGGCAGCGGAGGCCGCGGCGCTGCGGGGGGTTCCGGCTCGGCCACCGGCTCCGCAGGCGGCACCTCAGCCCGTGAGGACGGTGCGGCCACATCTACCGGTGGCGACGGGTCACTGGCCATCGGAAACCTGAAGGAGCGATAAACACCATGGACACCATCAACCACCTGCTGCGCGGCCTGGCACCCATCACCCCCCGCGTCTGGCAGGTGATCGAGGACGAGGCCCGCAACCGGCTCATCCCCTTGCTCGCCGCACGACAGGTCGTGAGCTTCGCCGGCCCCGGCGGCTGGGAGCAAGACGCCGTACCCACCGGAAAAGCCACCGAACTCAACACCTACCCCGACAAGCTGACCCCCTCTGGCACCAACGTCAAGGCGCTGCGGGTCGTACAGCCGCTGACCCAGGTCCGCATCCCGTTCACCCTCCCCCTCAAAGCCATCGAAGAAATCGAGCGCGGCAGCATCAACCCCGACCTCACCCAGCTGGACAAGGCCGCGAAACTGGCTGCCGACTTTGAGAACTACGCGGTGTTCAACGGATGGGACAGAGCGTTCATCGCCGGAATCGTTAATCAGGCATCACCCTCGGGCGTGACGCTGCCGGTGGCAACCGACACCTACCCCGCCGACATCGCCAAGGTGGTGGACAAGCTGCGGACCAGTGGTGTCGTCGGCCCGTACACGCTGGCCATCGGCACGACGGGCTACCAACGCATCATCGCGGATGCCGGCAGCTGCTGTTATGTGCTGTCCGAACGCCTCACAGAAATCCTCGGCGGAAAGATCGTCCTGATGCCCTGCCTCGACGAGAAGACGGGCAAAGACACGCAGGCGGTCGTGCTCAGCGAGCGCGGCGGGGACTTCCTGCTCATTGTCGGCCAGGACCTGTCGATCGGCTACCTCCCCACCACCAGCAACACTGACGTCAGCCTCTATCTGGAGGAGACCTTCACCTTCCGGGTGGCCCGGCCGAGCGCCGCCCTGACCGTCACGGTCGTGGCTGCCCCGGTTTGACCGGTCCAGGCCACAACGTCTCTACCGGCGCCCTGACCTCCCTGGTCATGGCCGCAGCGCCTGGCGCGGGGAGGACGACCACCTCCACACCGGCGCCCGCACCGCGCTGGACCGGCTGCTCCACCCCGAACTCCCCTCATCGAATCGCACGATCAGCCTACAGAGCGGCCACCCAGCGAGCCGTTGCGCACCTGCCGCAGAGGCCTGCCGTCGTTCCACCAGCACATCACCGCTTGCCCGGACTCAACGCTCCCCAGCTCCGTCACCCAAAGTCACTGTTCGAGGCTGCCGGTGGACCAATACACGACAGTTGAATACGCGAGCCCACCAGTACCAAGCCCGGGCACCAAGTCCTACCGCCTCGCTCACACCAAGGCCCTTGCCGAACAAGCCCAGGCCAGCTGACCGCAAGCACCGCTCGCGAGTGCCAGCTCGACGGCCGTCCAGCCCAGCCTGGTTCAGAGCCCGGAAGAGTCGAAACCGGCCAGCCGCAGCACGGCATCCAGTCCCCGGTGCGAGCCAGGAGCAGCTCCGGCGGGCAGGACATACGAGCGCAGTCCCGCGCCGACAGCACCGCCGTCCTTGGCGGGGTGATCACCCACCATGAGAGTTTCGGCTGGCTCGACACCCAGCTCACGACAAGCGTGGTGGAACAGCAGCGGGTTCGGCTTCTCCGTGTTGTGTTCATAGGAATGCACCCACGTGGAGAAGTAGCCGTCCAGGCCATGGTGGGCGAAGGTCTTGCGCAGATCCCAACCCACGTCACTGACCACGCCCAGGGCCACGCCGTGATCTGCCAAGCAGGTCAGCGTGGACGCAGTGTCCACATACGGCACCCAGTGCTCAGGCGTCTGCAGTTGCCCATAGAGCCCCTCCGCGACCGGTGCCAGCTCGGGGACCGATGCATACCAGGTGGTGAAAGCGTGCCGGTGAGCCTCGGAGGAAACGTCCCTGGCCCGCTGGGCCTCGACCACGTCAGGATCAGACAGGCCGGCTTCCAGACCGCTCAGCATGGCGTCCATCGCCGCGTCCAAGCGCAGGGCTGTCAGCTGGATGCGGAGCAGGTGCTCACGCAGCGTCCCCTCTCAGGCCAAGTGCTCATGCACTGGGGTGTGTTGATACGGAATCGAATCCTGATGGCGGACGATAGCGAAGAGCTCTTCCGCGATGCGCTCAAGGCTGGCCTCGCGCAAAGCGGTCCGGCGGTTCGTTTCGGCGGCCTTTTCGTTCTCCTTCTGCTGCCATTCTTGAATGCGTAGGCCCAGGAGCCCGCTCCAGACTCGGGCGTGTCTGAGAAGTCGCGTAAGTCCGTGATCTCCGCGCCGCAGCACGCCCGACGGGACACCTCCTCGGCGAGAGCCGGCAACGCCTCTTCGACGCCCGCGGCACCTACTTCGCCATATGGCGATCACCAGCAAGCGCGAATGATGGGGTGTTGCAGTTCGAGCGAGACCGGACCCGTCTCCGCAACGCACCTCCCCGGGTTCACCCGTCCGCAGTCAACCGCTCATCGGTCGAGCACGCGGCCGTTCCTCCAGCGGCCGGTACACGGTCAGTGCCTCCTGGAGCTTGTCGACCTGGAACGCGGTGGGCGCTTCGACGACTTCCCCGTCGTATGCCATCCGTGCACCTTCCGGCAGTCCGGAAATAAGCAGCTGCCGCGAGTGCGCCGCAGCGTACAGGCGGGTCCTGGCCACTCCCCCGGCCAGTACCGTGGCGAGCAGACGGGTGCGCGCGAAGCGGCCGCCGTGGGCGATGCGTACGTCGAGGAGGCCATCGGTGAGATCGTGGCGACGTACCGGGGCGATGCCCAGGTTGCGGTAGGCGCCGTTGCCCGCGAAAAGCAGCCACATCGCGCGACGGCGGCCGTTGACGACGGCCTTCAAGGGATGTGCGGTGTGCAGGATCTTCGCGACGCCGAGGAGGGTGGCGGCCGGGTCGCCGATCTTCGGCGACCAGTGTTCCCTGAGGCGTATGAGATCAGGGTACGAGCCGAGGCTGAAGGTGTTCAGGAAGCAGGTCGGCTCTGCCGATCTGGCGGCCAAGGGGGTGATCCGGCCGACGTCGACGCGGACCGCGCTGCCGTTCGCGACCGCGGCGCAGGCGGCGGCCACTGTCTCGGTGCCGAGGTCGGCGGCGAAGTGGTTGAAGGTGCCACTGGGCAGGACCACGAGCGGCACCTGGAACTGCAGGGCGGGAGCCACGGCCGCGTTGATGGTGCCGTCGCCGCCGCACACACCGAGGGCACCGCCCCGGCGCGCTGCTTCGCGTGCGGCATCGGAGATCACCTTGGGCAGCGGTCCGCCTCCCTCCTCGTGGACGATGATCTCAGCGCGGGGCAACTCGGACTTCAACTGCCTTACAGAGTCCATGAGTTGCGGCTGGGCCCCGGAGGACGGGTTGACCACCACGTACAGGCCGTCACCGTCGGGCAGCGCAGGCGCGTCCGTGCGAGGTCGGGCCGGCGGCGGTAGCTGCGCGCGCGAGGGCACCAAGCCGCGCACGGCGAAGGCGGCGCCCACACCGAGAGCCGAACCGACCAGGACATCGCTGGGGTAGTGCACGCCGGTATAGATACGGGAGAAGGCCACCGACGCGGCCACGGGCGCCAGGGCCGCGCCCCAGCCACGGGACTCGAGGGCCACGCCGACGGTGAACGCCACCGCGGACGCGGCATGCCCAGACGGGAACGAGCTGGTGACAGGCTGGCGGGGCAGATGGCGTACGACCGGCACCGCGTCGAGCACGGGCCGCTTCCGGCGCACCGCACCCTTGCCCAAAGTGTTGACGGTGGCCGAGACCAGCGCGAGCGACGCGACTCCGCGCACGGCTGCCCGCCGCCCCCGCGTACCGCCCAGGGCCCACATCCCTACGGCGACACCACCCCACAGCAGCCCGTGGTTGGCGCTCCGGCTCAGACGCGGAAGCACCGGCTCGGCCATCGGCCAGGAACGCTCGCCCACGCGGCGGAAGACGGCGTGGTCCAGGGTCCTGAGCAGCGTGCGGACGGGGTGCCTCGTCGGTTGTTCATCCATGTGCCTCCTTATACCCAATATCATTGCTTGTGTAGGGCAATCAGTTCGAGGTGACGTTGGGGGCGTTCCCCGACTTGGCCCGCCGTGAGGAGCCAGGCGCCGTCCGCGCACGGCTCCTGGGCAAGCCCGCCATAGCTCTGCGGGGCCCCGCTGCCGTCGGGTTCTTCTACGACGAGAACCATGTACACCGTCGATCGGCTTTGCCCGGGCCCGTCCTCAGCACAGGCGCGCGCCTGGGACGCCGGGCCCGACGGCCGCGGGGTGGTGGACCGGATCTGCGACGCGGCGCCGAACGTTCTGGGGCCCGGAGGGTGCTGCTCGTGGTGCACTCCGCCCTGTGCGGCGTTGACGCCACCCTGCACCGGCTCGCCGAGGTGGGCCTGCGGCCCGAGGTCGCCGACCGCACGGTCATTCCACTCGGTCCGGTACTGCGCTGCCGGCAGGCATGGCTGCGTCGGCAGGGCTTGTTGAGCGACAGCGAGGAAGGGCTGGTGATTATCCGTGCCGAGCACTTTTGACCGGCCGCGGCGCATCACCCGGGACTATGACGGGCCGCTGCTCGTGGAAGGGCCGGTCGAATTCATCTGCGGCGACGGCAGCGTCCGCATCTCGCGGCGTCTCGCCGTCGCCGTCTGTACCTGTCGACGCAGCCGGGCCTATCCGTGGTGCGACACCAGCCACCGCCGCCGCACCGAGCCCGATGCCCAAGTCGAAGCCAAGGGGTAGGCGCTGATGCCCGCCCCTGTCGAGGCACGCCACAGCAGCCCGCCACTGCCCTGAGCCCTGCGGCGAGATCTCCGCCGGCATCGTGGCCGCGCTGCGGACCGGTGCGGCACCCGCGCCGCCGCCCGGGGCCGGGGCTGCGGATCCGTACGGCGACGATCTGCAGCCCTGCTCGGCCTGCGCCAACTCGGACGCTCAACCCCGCCAGCTCAAACGCTCATCCGCCAAGCGAAGCGCTCAGTCACAGCACGGCACCACGACCTCCGGCCCAGCCAGCGCCGCTCCCCGTTATCCCGCCGTGCGCGATTAGAAGATCCCGAGCTCGGTGTCGGGGCGGCACAGGGCGCATGGATCGACGCCCTAGGTGAGGGCGCGCATGGCTTGGTCCCGCGACGGCGGGTGAGGGGCCGGGCCCGTGGTAGGAGACGGCCTGTCCCAAGAGGCGGTGGCGCTGGGAGGGCATGTGGCGCAGCGGCTGCTGGACTGCTACCCGGTCTTCATGGAGACCGAGCCTGCGGCGCTGCGGCGGGCGTTTCGGGTGCTGTCGCTGGCTGCGTGCCAGGACATCGCGCAGGAGGCCTATCTGCGGGTGGGGTCGAAGGCGGACGCCGGAAAGCTGCCGCCGGGGACGAACGTGATGGCGTATCTGCGGCGGACAGCCCGCAATCTCGCCCTCGACCGGTGCCGCGAGCAGCAGCGCGGCAGACGGCTGGTGCTGATGAGCGGCGACGCACTCGATGCTGTGACAGAGCCCCGGGCAGTAGCGGATGACGGGCCAAGGGTGCTGCAGGAGCTGGTGATCCCGGCGATCGAGGGGATGCCGGAAAGCCTGCGACGAAAGGCGGCGAGATAGTTCAGGGTGGCGCTCGACAGCGGCAGGCGGGCGGTGCAGACAAGGCCGTCAGGGCCCTCGGCGGACCCGTTGTTTTTCTTCACACCAAACCCAACTGCCGTCGAAGGAGCGCCAGTTACGGCCTGCCGGATTCCTCCGCCAGCACGGTCACCGGCGTGCGGTGAACCGGCCGTCAGGGCGTTTGTGCAGCCAGCCCCGATCGGCGAGCTTGGTCATCTTCGCGCGCAGCGGCTCCAGCTTCCCACGCACCGCAACCTCAAGACCCAGCTCCTCGCCGACGCCCCTGACCTGGACGGGGCCGTCGGCGGCCCGCACGATCGCCAGGATCCTGCGGTAGTCGTCCGGCAGGGCGACCCCGTCGGGATTCTCGCCGTGGTGCGGGATCAGCAGGACCGCCCGCCCCGCTACCCGGCGGGAGTCGGGGCAATGGTCGCGGCGGCCCCCTCTACAGCCCGGCCCTGCTCGGCCAGCCGGTTCAGGACCCGCTCGGCGATCACCAGCTCCTCCCGCTCGGCCTGGACCTCCTGCAGCTGCTTGGCCAGCTCCTCGGCGAGCGTGTCCAGTTCACTCCGGCGAGCCGTGATCCGCTCCAGCTCCTGCATCCCCACGCCCTCCCGCGTTTTCCCGGCGTACCGACCCGGTGACAGCTCGTCAGAGCAGCGAAACGGCGAGCGCAGCCGAACCCGACAACACCTCCGGCCGACAGGTCAGACGATCTTCACCATGGACACCGGCCGCCGACCAGCGTAAGTACCCAGAACCACACGCACGCCAGACCCGTGACCTGCAAACTTCACGATGCACACCACTCGCTGGGAGTTCGGGTGTTACGGCGCAATCCAGTCAGCCAGCCGTGCTCGGCAAGGCTCGGCCCGGTCCGCAAGCACCCGGCGCCGCTGCATCACCCACGTCAGAATCTCCGCCACCCGTCGGTCCTTCCCGCACTGCCATCTCCCCGTGTTCCAGGGACAGTAGGAGGAAGAGCAGACGAGGGCGCTGCGATTCCGGCCAACTCCCGACACGGCAGACAGCATCACCGCCACGACCAGCCCGAGTGCCCCTTGCCGGACCCTCACCAGCCCCGCGACCAGCGACTGTCATGATGCCCCGGCCTCGGGCCGAAAGCCCGGGCATCATGACGGTCGGCACCCCAACGGCACCGAGGAGGCGCAGCGCAGTGACGGACGGCTTGAAGTGGATGGGCAGCACACGTTCGATAAACCGGCGGCTGACGGGATGCTCGGCGGGATCTCCATGACCGCGATGCGCGGGGTCCCTGTCCGGGATCTGCTGGTCAAGCTGGGCGCAGATGAGGAGGAGATATCAAGCGCTACGCCGTACCGGGACTTCCGCCCGGCCCGGCACGCACCCTGTATGTACGGCACGTCCGGTGATTGGGCGTACGTCCTGGAAGACCGAGGGTCGTGTACCTGGTGCGAATGGTTCTTCAAGGACGAGGACAAGATGACCCCCGCGGCCGGGGAAGAGCTGATGTGCCTGAACGCGAACGTAGCGGTCAACCCGAGCTACTTCGCCTACGCCCCCGGCGACGGGCACATGTACCAGAACAACTCCGGCGACGACCTGACAGGCCACTCGCACGCGGTTGAAGGCAGCAAGCTGGCCGCGCCGAGTAGCCGGCCCGGAACACCCCCGCACCGGTCACACCATACGAATCAACGACCCGCGAAGTACGGGTCTAGCAGAACACCCCCTCAGAGCAGCGAGGCGATCGTGCACGCCGCGACCATGCAGGCGCCGAGTGCGCACAGCACATTGCGCGTGAGACGTGCGCGTGGGCCGGGTGTGCGAAGCTCGGTCCTGGGCGGCGGGGTGGTCCTCCATGGGAAGGTGCCAGTGGTGAGGTAGGGCATCCAAAAGCCGGCCACTAGCAGCCCCATACCGGCGACCAGCCCTGGCATTCCGATGTGCTTTCGTCCCTCAATTACCGACATCGCGGCAACACGACGAACCGCCACACGGTCACCAACCCGGTACTCGTCATCGACGGAGCTCTCCTCGTCCAGAAGCGTTCCATCCGTGGCGTGCACCGGCCCGAGGCAACTCCTTTGATCGTTGTCCCGCCCCACATCTTGGCACTCCTTCACCGTCAACGTGCCCGGCATCCCTGCGTACCCGAGCGACGCGGCAACACTCACCAGCCCGAAGGCCGTTACGCCGAAGCTGATCAAGATTACCGCACACGCGCACACCCGGCTCAGAGAGGCAAACCCTCGGCGAGAAACGCTGGGTGAGACAGGTGTGTGTGTTGCCGGTGGGGGAACCTGCACGGCGAGTCCTTGGGGAAGAAGAGGGTGACGGGGCTGCGGTCAGCCGAAGGCAGGGGCGGCAGACGGGGAGCCAGATGCGGGAACCATGGCATCAGGGCGGGCGGGCCGCTGTGAGGGTTCCCGGATGTCCCATGTGGTCCGGCTGATCACTGCGTTGTCCTGCCCCGTGAGCTCCTTGACTGGAACGCTTTCGGTCCGCGGCAGCAGCTGCTCCGAACCCGGAGCATCCATCCCAGCAGCGCTGGCGAGGGACATCGACTGCACCGGCTCCGGCGTGCCCGGTGCAACGGTCTTCTTTTTGTCATCATCGACTGTCCACAAATCCGAGACGACGTCGATGATCTTCTCCTTAGTGGCGTTGCCAAGCCCATAGATGTTGTTCGCGATCTGCCCGATCCGACCGGCACCGTCGATGGCTCGTACAAGGTCCGCACCCCCCTCGGCGATTCCCACTCCGCCCTTGGCCAGTCCTCCGAAGGGCACCAGCGCGAATCCGTCGAGGGCGAGATCGCTCCACGCGAAGTTCTTCGAGCCGGCCAACCCGCCAAGGGCGTGGAACCCCAGCGCTCCGATTCCGAAGGCCCGCGCACCGACCTCGAAGATGACGGCGCCGACAACCGTCTCCGAGAAGACAACCGCGAGCAGGTCACACGCGGCGCTGGCATAGCCCATCAAGGTGCCGATGTCGTAGATGACATCTGCATGTTCCTTGATCCATCCCCAGACGTCGCTCGCCAGGTCCCCAAGCTTCGAGCCCAGGTCCTTGATGGCGTTCAGAAGCATCTCGAAGCGCCCGGGTTTGTCCGGGGCGGATTCGGCAGCAGTGTTGAGTGCCTGCGCAGTGGCGATCGCTGTGTCGTTGTGGTTCCCCAGGAGATCCTGTGCCCGGCGACGGAGGCTATTTAGCTCCTCGTGGGCGCTGTTCACACGGTTCTGCGCCAAATCCAGTCTTTGCTGTGCCGAGGCGAGGGCTTCCTCGGTGTCGAAGGTTTGGCCGGCAAGACCCAGATCCGGGTGTGACTGTGCACTCTTCAGGTTCTGCTGGGCGGTCTTGGCCTGCGTTTCGAGAGAGTGGGCCAGAGACTGGTACTCCCCGAGCCGGGTCTCCCAGCGCTGCATCACACCGGCAGCCTGGAGGAGAGAGTCCCGTGCCGTCCCTAGTTGAGAGGGAAGCTTGCCGACGGTTCCAGCGAATTGTGTGGCTGCTTCCCCTTCCCAGACTCCGCCGCTCTTTCCGAGCCTGGAGAGCGCGGAGTGGGTCTCTCCCAACTGCTGGCCTGCCCGGCTGAGCTTGGACGCGAGTTGCTGCACGGACTCGGGAATGCCCGGAGCGGGATCAAATCCGAGCGCCTCGAACTGTTCGGTGGCCATATGTCTGCTCCCCCCTGCGATTCAGCCGAACGGATTGACCTGAGCGAGCGGGTCAGCGGGCTCGTCGGGCGGGAACTCGCCTTCGATGGGGAACGCGACCGTGCCCGCGACCTCCGCCAGCAGTGTCTGATGGATGTCGAGGTCCTCGGTGTCGGGCGTCGTCAGGGTCAGCAGCAGGATCCGGTCGCCGGAGGGGAAGGGGATCCACAGCTCCAGCCGTGCGGTCGTGCGTACGGTGCCGGCCAGCTGCTCTGGTGCGTCCGGGCCATCCCACAGCAGACGGGTTGCGGCGACGTGGAGGACGGCGGGGCCGGCGGGCAGGTCGACCCGTACGACTTCGTCATCGGGATGCTGGCGAAAGAGGGTTTCAGCGATGCCGGCAGCCGCGAGGTCCGGATCAGGTGAGTCCAGGTCGTGGACCGTCGCAAGGAGTGAGTTGCGGACGTAGGGCAGGGACTCGTCCTGTTCATCAGACAGCTCCTCATACCCCCCGTCCCGCTGCGTATCCGCAGCTCGCGGGAAGATGCCCACGGCCTGATACCGGACGCCTTGGACTGCCAAGGCGTGTCGAGCCGCTCCGTACAGGGCGCCGGTCATGGCACGCAGCGGTGCCAGCCTGTCGTCGTCCCCCCAGTAGTCCCGAGCGAACTCCTGGAGCAACTGAGCGTGCGTCTCCGGCGTGACGCCCAAGGGCACTTCGTGGAAGCCGTGCGGGACCCGGAACCGGAACATGGGTGCGTCCGGTGCATCGGATGAACTGGTCGTTTCCGTGGCGGTCGTCACTTCGCGGCCTTCCCGCTGGTGAAGAGCTGCGCGACCGACTCCTCCAGATCCCGGTAAATACGGCTGGTGGTGCGCAGTCCTTCGGTGATGCCGTCGGTTGCCTCGGCTATCTGATCGATGCCGTAGCCCCAGGCCGACTGGAAACGCTCGCAAGCCTCCTGGAGTTCCTGGTGGCCGACGGATTCACCGGCCGACTCCTTCAACGGCCTCATGGCGCCCCGCATGTTGCCCGCATTCGACGCCAAGTCCATGGCAAGACGTCCCATACCCTCCAGTTCAGCACGGTAGTACCCCGACATATCCCCCCAACGATTGTGTACCTGGCACATATGAGCGGTTGAACCGTACCAAGGCCCGTCGGCCAGCAGCAGCCCGGGCTGATGTGGTGGCCCCTAGTAGGACTCCGTTAGGTCTGTCTCGATCTTGGGGGCCTGCTGGGCAGGGGTTGGTGGCAGGTGGTGCAGATGCCGGTCCAGCACCTCAGGACGTCCTGGAGAGTGTCGAGGACGTGGTAGAGGGTGAGGCCGGCGTGGGGACTTTTGGGGCCAGGCGCTGTTCGGTGAGGAAGGCGTGGGCGGCGGTCACGAGGGTGACGTGGTGGTGCCAGCCGGGCCAGGAACGTCCTTCGAAGTGGTCCAGGCCCAGGCCGCGTTTGAGTTCGCGGTAGTCGTGCTCGATGCGCCAGCGGACCTTGGCGAGACGGACGAGGTCGGCGATCGGTGTGTCTGCTGGCAGGTTGGACAGCCGGTAGTCGGTCGGTGCTTCGCTGTCCGCGGGCCATTCGGCCAGCAACCAGCAGTCGGGCAGGATCCCGTCCCACCAGCCCTGTTCTGCTGAGGCAGTGGCCCGGATCGGACGCTCGACTGCCTTGCCGGCGGGCCGGACGCGCACGGCGGCGAAGCGGGAGCGTAACGCCCCTCGTGAGCCTTGCCGCCAGGTGAGAGTGGTGAAGGCTTCTTGTCCCAGGTCGGCGGCAAGAGCTGCCACTGAGGGTGCGGGGGTCCAGCGGTCGGTGTCCGACGCCCATTGACGGGGCAGGAACAGGCGCCATTGCAGCGGGCAGGAGGCAGTATCGGTTGCGGCGTGGACGCTGACCGCGACCTGGCAGTTCGCCCGTTTGCCCAGTGCCCCGCAGTACTGCGGGGCCCCGGCCCCCTCTTGAGGAGTTCCCTCCTCGGTCGGTGCGAACCAGCCGCGGTCGATCACGCCCGCCTTCAGCCAGCCTCGGATGAGATCCCTGGCGGGGAACTTGCCGAGCATGGCCATGAGGTGGTCGTGTTCGATGCGGTCGAACGCCGCCGACAGGTCCGCGAGCAGCTCGCGGACGGCTCGCAGCACGGGGTACCCGGACCATTCACGGACGTCGGAGCCGTACCCGGCGACGAAGTCGGCGTACTCAGCCTCGGTGTGCCAGCCGAAGCTGTCGTAGTACATCGCGGTGTGCATCAGGTCCCACTCGCGCGGGCCCGTGACGAACCCGTCCAGGTCGATGACCTTGGGATGCCCAGAGCTGTCGCGCAGCACGTTGCCGATGTTGAAGTCCCCGTGGATGGGGCCAGGCTGCAGGGTGAACCGCAGCTCGCGGTACTGCACGGCCAGGTCCTGGGCGAGCTGAGAGAGATAGGCCCTGGTCTCCTGGCGGACCACGGCCCGCTGCAAGCGGTCGTCGACCTTGGCGAAGGGGTGCAGTTCGGGCAGCGCAAAGGCCGGCGGCTGCAACTCGTGCAACTGGTGGAGCACTTCGCCCATCTCGCGCATGCTGGCGTACGTGTCCCCGTCGGCGAGCCCTTCCCAGAAGGTCACCGGGTGGCCGTCGACGACGACGGGCTGTTCGGCCTCGGTGACGAGCCGAGCCGATGAGTAGTCCTCGGCGGCCAGCCAGAGCGCGACGGCGACCTCGGTGCGTACGGAGGGGAGCCGGTCGGGGCTCCGACTGACACGGGCGACCACCTTGCCGCCGTCGACCCTGTACACGGCGTGGTCGCCGAGGCGCAGCAGCTCGACCCCATCCGGATCGAGGTCGGCGACCCGGCAGGCCCGGCGGAGCAGGGCCTCGGCACTGTCCGCGTCGAAGGCAGCCTGATTGCTTTCTCCGGCACCGGGCCGGGCCCGGCCCGGTGGGTCAGGAGACATGCGCTCGCCAGGCGGAGAGGTCCCCCTCGTCCGCGTCCGCGAAGCCGACCGCGACCGGTTTGTCGCCGTCCGCCATCAGGTGGACGGTGCACTGCGTCACCTTGCCACCAGGCGGGACCATGTCGAGGGGCCCTCTGGACGGGCAGGCGGCGATCTCCGGCCCACCCAGGGCCAGGGTCGGCGCGCCTCCGATCTGCTGGCCGCCCTCGGTGAGCACGCGGATGCTGCTCGCCTGGCCAGGGTAGAGGTCGGTCTTGCCGGGATTGCGGTAGGAGATCGTCACGTAGTACGGGGTGCGGTGGCGCTGGTCGTCGTCGAGTTTGAGACCGGTGAGGTCGGCCGGGCTGCCCTTGCGCACGGACTTCAGGGTGGCGGGCAGTTCGAGGACGCCGCCGTGCTCCTTGCCGGCGTCCCAGCGGACGGCGATCGTGTCGCCCGGGTCCGCCATCTCCTTGGAGGCCGTGGCCAGGCCGCCGTCGACTGGCCAGGAGGTGACCTGGTCAGCCGGGCTGATGAACCCGCCCCCGGTGGTGTGCGTCACGGCCATCACGCCGACGCCCTTCGGCATCATGTACGTCCCGCAGGAGGTGTACGAGTCGCCGGGCGCCAGCGTGTCCGGTGCGGAGTCCTCGCAGGGCACGGAGGCGTTCGCGGTGCCGAATCCGCCGGAGGTCGTGACCTGCGTTCCGGGCGCCCAGTCGGTGCCGGTCAGGGCGAGGTTTCGGAAGACCTCGTAGGCGTGGGGGATCTTCTTCTTGCCGGTGTTGGTGACCTCGTAGGTGAGGTAGTAGGGGATCTTGCCCTTCAGGCTGTCGTTGACGCGCACACCGTCGAGGTCGTCCTCCGAGCCACGGGCCAGGCTCTTGACCGCGAGCCGGATCCCGTATTCCTTCTCATCGAGGGCGGTGTGGACAACATCCCGGGCGCCGGTCTTCACGGGCAGCTCTGTCCCGGAAGCCGGTTCCCCCTCCGACTCCACCGAGCCACGTGCACCTGCGCACCCCACGAGCAGGACTATCCCCGCCGCTCCCACGGCAGCCATCCTGAAATTACTGATCAAACGCACGGATCCCCCCTTGTTACGCAGTGCTCCGCAATCTGCTGTTGATTAGCGCATGCTAAGCGACTGCATGGCGCCTGCCTCGGGGGCTGGTGCGGGTGCCAGCCCCCGAGGCGTGTTCAGGTGGTGGCTAGGCGGGGCTGTATCGCTCGATCACGTGCATGCGGTCGAAGGTCCAGTTGCCTGCGGGTGTTTCCCAGCTGTGCAGGGGCCCGTTGAGGGTGCCGTTGGTCTTGGCGGTCCAGGTGATGGTCTTGACGCGGCCGTCGGAGTAGCCGTACACGGTGGCGAGGTCGTCGCGGCCGTCACCGTTGAAGTCACCGGTGGCGATCTTCATGTTCTCGCGGTAGTAGCTTCCGGCCTTGACCGTCCACAGCTCGGTGCGGTTGCCGAACGTGCCGTCGGGCCCGCTGGGGTTGAAGCCGATCACGGAGTCGTGGCCGTCGCCGTAGTCGTACCAGGTGGCGAGGTCGTCGCGGCCGTCGCCGTTGAAGTCGCCGGAGTGCACGCTGGCCTGGTCGAAGTTCCAGCCGGTGGCGGATTCCCAGCCCTGCTTGGTGGGGGCGTTGAAGCCGCCGTTGGGCTTGGTGAGGAAGGTCAGGAGCTTGACCGTGCCGTCGGAGTAGCCGTAGAAGACCGCCAGGTCGTCGCGGCCGTCGCCGTTGTAGTCACCGGTGGCGAACTTCATCTTGGCCGCGTTGTACCAGCCCGCGGGGGCGAAGTGGGAGGCGGCGGGGGCGTTGAAGCCGCCGTTCGGTTTGGCGGTGAAGGTGAACAGCTTGTCGCGTCCATCGTCGTAGGCGTACCAGACGGCGATGTCGTCGCGTCCGTCGCCGTTGAAGTCACCGGCCTGCACGTTCATGTGGGAGAACACCCACTGCCCGGCGGGCACGCTCCAGGAGTGCAGCGGATCACGGAAGTGTCCGTCGCCCGTGCCGAGCCAGGTGATGAGCTTGACCCGGCCGTCGGAGTAGCCGTAGACGGCGGCCACGTCGCCGATGCCGTCACCGTTGAAGTCACCGGTGGTGCGCTTCATGTTCTCGGCCCAGTAGTTCCCGGCGGCCGTCTTCCAGCCGTGGATCGGGGCGTTGAAGCCGCCGTCCGGCTTGCCGGTGAAGGCGTGGATCTCGTCGTGGCCGTCGCCGTAGTCGTACCAGTCGGCCAGGTCGCTGCGGCCGTCACCGTTGTAGTCGTGGCGCACGACCGTGCCGCTGGCCCACTGGGATGCGCCCTTGGCGTTGTGGATGACGAAGTTGCCGCGGTGCTGGAGCACGGCCTTGCCGCCGGGGGCGGAGGTCTTGGACTCCCAGAGTTGCGTGGATCCGTCGGCGGCGAGGACGGTGAGGTTGCCCTGGTCGGTGAAGCGGGCGGTCGCCCCGGGGCGTCCGGCTGTGCCGGTGGACCACAGGGGCTTGCCGGCGTTGGAGACGATGACGAGGTCGCCGTCTTCCTGCATGGTCAGCCGGGCCGCATTCGAGGTCAGGGTGTCGCCGGGCAGCAGCGTGGTACCGGGGGTGAGGGTGTTGCCGCCGACGGTGTTGTCCAGGCGGGCCGAGATCGCCGCGTTGCCGGTGGTCTCGGAGCCGAAGCAGCCGGCTTCGTTGGTCCCGGTGGCCAGGGCGACCAGCTCCAGGGCCCCGTTGGTCTCGCGGACGAGCGGGGCACCGGCGTCGCCCTTGCAGATCGCGTCCGAGGCGCTCTTGCCGCTGACCCTAAGGGTGGCATCGGCCAGCGAGTCCACCTGGAAGGCGGCCGTGTGGAGCTTGTTCGGAACCCACTCGTCCTGGGTGCGGCCGAACCCGGCGGTCTTCAGCTCCTGCCCGGCCTTCGGCGCGGCGGTGGCGAACGGGACCGGGGTGATGCCGGTGGTGGGCTGGGCGAGGCGAGCCAGGACGATGTTCCGGTCCTGGCGCGGCACCAGCTCGACGACCTGACGGACCTGCCCCTTGGCGGTGGTCAGGTCGGTGCGGCCGATGGTGGCCGTGGTCTTCCACTTCGGCTTGCCCGCGGTGGCCTGGCCGGTGGCGGGGTCATCGGCGAAGCAGTTGGCGGCGGTGGCGATCCACTGCGGCGATACCAGGGCCCCGGAGCAGGCCCGCTGGCCGCCGCCGATATCCAGGCGGGCGGTGAACTCGTAGGAGGCCGCAGGCACCGGATCGCCGGCCACGGCCTGTGCGGGAGCAGCGGACAGCGTCAGGGGCGCGGCAAGCAGAATCGCGGCCGACGCAGCACGTATCGGGCGGCGTAGCCGATGGGACGAACGCACAACAAATTCCTTGTCAAAAAGATCAGGTGAAAGCGGTGAGGCGGGCACGGCGCCGGCCGGGCGGAGTTGTCTACCCCGTATGGCGCTCCTTTGCGGCGGGTCGGGAGCGCGCGGGGGTCAGTCGTTGACGCGGATCTCGACGAGTGCGGAGCGCTTGCCGGTGTCGCCGGACTGGCCGACGGTGGTGAGTTTGTTGGCGGGGGCGTCGACGACGGTCTCCTTGCCCTCGGCGGTGAGCGTCGCCTTCACGGGCTGGTCACCGGTCCAGAGGTTGAAGGTGTCGGCCAGTTCCATGGTCAGGTAGCCGCTCTTGGCGTTGGTGTGGAAGCAGAAAGCGCCGAGCCAGGACTCGACCGCGATGTTCGCGGGGTCTGCACGGCACTTGTTGACATCCGTGATGTCGGTGAGCGTGATGTGACTGTCGCCACGCTTGAGGGTCAGATCCGTACGGCCGATGGTGGCGGTCGTGTTCCACTTCGGCGCAGACTCAGAGAGTTCGAAGCCCTTCCACGGATCGTCGCTGAAACAACGGGCAGCGGTGAGAACCCACTGCTTGTCCACCAGCGCACCGGAGCAACCGCGCTTGGCAGACCCGATGTTGAGCTCGGCAGCGAAGGTGTATATACCGTCCTTCACGGACTGGCCGATCATCGCGTTCGCCGGCGTGGCAGTCAACACACTCGCGGCTATCGCGGTGGTAAGGAGTCCGGTCATCCACGCTGCGCGCGGACGTCTACTGAGCATGTTTCTTTCCTGGTTCATAGGGGGCGGCTACAGGCCATGCGAGGAAGCAGCAGTTAGCCGTGTAGGGCAGCCAGATCAGATCCAATTACCCAACAGCGGCCTAGGCATTCCAGATCATCCAGTAACTCGCAGCCGAATGAGTGTGGTCTCGGCGCCGCGTGTTCCTTCGCCGACACTCTGATAGCCGTCCTGGGGGCCTTCCTTGGTGACCTTCACGGTCTCCTTTTTCGCCCCAGCAGTGAGGTCGGCGCTAATGGGACGCTTCGCCGTCTCCAAGGCCCAGACCTTAGGGACTTCCATATCGAGGTAAGCCTGCTTGGCTGTGGCCTGGAAGCAGAAGTCCCCGTTGCGTGTCCAGACCTTGATCTGCTGAGGCGAGGTGCCGCAGTCAGCAAGCGTGAGATGCCCGTCGCCCCTGATCAGCTTGATCCCCTTCTCCTGAAGGATCTTCTCTGCATTGGGGTAGCTGAAGTCCTCTACCGCGGCGGGCAGGCGGTCACTCGCCGCCGATTTGGCGGGCGACTCGGTGGCGGTTGCCAGGGCTGGACCTGCGATCAGCACGCCAAGAGTACAGGCGACTCCGGCGGCAAGTGCCAGTCCTCGGGGGCGAGATATCATAAATAATTCCTTCGAGCGTAGGGCGCGGCACGTCACATTAACACCCGTCACATAACGGCAGTCAACGCATGTTTGGGGCATCGGGCAGGTTGCACCGCCGACGCGACCGCAACCTGCAGGGAGGCGGGACTCTCTTGCCGACCGATAGGCGTTATGTCAAATCGAAAATTCCTGAGTGCCCGCCCCTGGCCTGCAGTGACCGATAACGCCCTGGAGCATAGCCAATCGTCACAGCTATGCTCACCACGCTGAAAGTCAGGACCTGGCAACGGAGTCGCCAGGTAGGTGAGATGAGTTTTCCTTGAAACGAAGAGCACGTTTGAAGGGCATCACGGGGAGGACGACTCGCGCTATGCGCGTGCTGTGCCTCAGCCTGCTGTTGCCCTTGGCCGTCATAGCCGGCCTGGTGGGGCCCACACCCGCCAGTGCCACGGATCACGACAGTGGGCCCCCTGCCGGAGAATCCGCACCCGCCTCCCGACGGGCTTGGGTGGTGGCTGCTTGGAAGTCCGGGGGGCCGGGAACGAAGGCCGCGGCGGAAGCTGCCCTGACAGGCGGTGACGAAGACGTACAGCGCTTCCTGGACACTGTGTGGCCAAAAGAGGAGTATGAGGACGACCGGGTAGCCGCAAGCCAGAAGACCACCATCGGCGGTCCGGCCCTGCAGAAGGCTGCCCGCGAAGCGCTAAACAGCAACGATCCGTACAAGCTCCGAGCATTCCTTGAATATGACTGGAAGACTCCGCTTGAAGAGGATCAGCGGGTCTTTGTGGCCCAGGTCATCAACGAGGGTGGGCCAGGTGTCCGGGAGGCCGGACGTGCTGCGCTCGATGGTTCGGCAGCTGATATCCGGAAGTTCCTTGAACGGGGCCAGTACGTCGAGCGTGAGAAGGATGGCCGGGTCGAAGTAGCCCAGGTCATCAACGAGGGCGGATCTCAGGTCCGCGCGGCCGGCAGGACCGCTCTGAACGGGACCGCCCAGGACATCCGTGAGTTCCTGGAGGTCGGCCAGTTCGTAGCACGGGCCCAGGATCAGGAACAGACCACGGTTGCCCAGCTGGCTGAGATGGCCCGCAACGCGGGTCGTCGTGCGGCTGCGGAGACGGCGGCGGCCAAGCGGGCTTCGGCGCAAGCCGTGACCGCGTCGGACAACGCCAAGCGGGAGGCCCAGCGGGCGGCCAAGGCCGCGTCCAAGGCCCACAAGAACACGCAGGAGGCTGCCGACGCGGCCAGGGGCGCGGCGAATGCGGCCAAGGGGGCTGCCGTCGCTGCGCGGCGTGCGGTCGACGCGGCGCGTGCGGCGAATCGCTCGGCTCGGGTTGCGGCGAATGCGGCTGCGCAGGCTGCGTCCGCTGCCGCTGGTGCTTCTCAGGCGTCGTCGCGGGCCCGTCAGGCAGCTGCCGCTGCTGCTGGCGATGCCCGTAACGCGGCTGCGGCACGTAAGGCGGCTGAAGATGCCAGGGCTGCGGCCAAGGGCGCTGACAAGGCGGCGGATGCCGCTGATGAGGCCACCAAGGCTGCTACACAGGCCGGGGTGGCGGCGAAGTCTGCGGCCAGTGCGGGAGCCAACGCTCTGATGGCCGCCGAGTCCGCGGAGCGTGCCAGCAGTTACGCCGGTCAGGCTGATGCGCATGCTGCCGCTGCCAGGCGGGCGGCGGCACAGTCCCGCCGTCAGGCCGAGGAGGCCAACCGCGCAGCCGGTACGGCCGAGAGCCTCGCGCGTCAAGCTGCCGCGAAGGCGCGGGAAGCACGCGATGCGGCACGTAAGGCCGCGCAGCACGCTCGGGAGTCGGCTGACGCTGCGGAGAAGGCCGCCAAATATGCCGGTCAGGCAGGTAAGGCTGCGGAAAGGTCCGCTGTTCACGCCAAGGCCGCCCGGGAGGCCGCCAACGAGGCCAGCTCAGCCGTGGCCAAAGCGAAGGCCACCTACAAGCTGGCGCGTAAGATCGAGGACGCCGAGCTCCTGACACGGACCCACAAGGGGATCGAGCAGGCCAAGGAGCTCAAGAGCAAAGCCGATGAGCTTCAGTCTGAGCAAGACGCGGACGTCCGGCAGGAAGAGCAGTTCGAGGCCCAGGCGCGTCGGCTGACCACCGAGGCTGCCAAGCCTGGTGTCGATGTGAAGGACGTGGCGACCAAGGGCCGCAAGGCCGCGCTGCTGGCAATGAAGGTTCGTGGTCCGTGGGGGCGTGCAGCTGCCGCAGCCGCCCTCGGCGGTTCGGACCAGGATGTCGCCGAATACATCCGCAACGGCTGGAAGCTTGCCGCTGCGCAGGATGAGCGTGTCCAGGCCGAGAGGCTGGCCAGCGAGAGTTCCCTAGCAGCGGTCCGACAAGCAGCGGAAAAGGCGCTTAAGGGTGGCCCCACGCAGATTTCGGAGTTCTTGACCACCGGCCAGTATCAGGCCGGTGCCAGTGACTTCCGTGTGCACATCGCACAGATCATCAACGAGGGCGGTCCCGGTGTTCAGCAGGCCGGTCGGGCGGCCTTGAACTCCAATTCCCCGGACCAGTACCGGAAGTTCATCCTCACCGGGCAGTACACGGCCCGGTATCAGGACGAGCGGGTTCGCGCGGCGCAGCTGGCCAACAGCGGTGGCCCGGAGCTCAAAGCCGCAGCCCGCATCGCCATGGAGAGCCCGCCCTATGTGCTCCACGCCTTCATTGGGCACGGCCAGTACATGGCCAAGCGGAAGGACTTGCTGGCTGCCACGCACAAGGCACGTGTCCAGCAGCTGATCGCAGAGTCGGCGCGCACAGCAGCCACTGCCCAGCAGAACGCTTTCGAAGCCGAGAAGGCAGCCGCCCTTGCCGCCCACAAGGCCGCGGAGGCGAAGAGTTATGCCCGGCAGGCGAAGGAATCGGCGGCCAGTGCGAAGAAGTCGGCCGACCAGGCCCGCGGTTTCGCCAAGAACGCTAAGGCCTCTGCTGCACGCGCTGCGGAGTCGGCCAAGACTGCACGCAAGGCCGCAGCCGATGCCAACCGCGCTGCGGAAAATGCTGCCCTTTCAGTTAATGATGCTTCCGTCTCGGCCGAACTGGCGCATGTCTCTGCCTCCATTGCCTGGACCTCTGCAAAAAAGGCCCGCGCATCGGCGCTGGCTGCGGGCAAGGATGCAAAGGCGGCCAATAAGGCCGCCAAGGACGCCCTCAAAATAGCCGTCGAAAAAGCCATGGCCGAGGCCAAGGCCCAGCGGAAGGCCGAGGCGGACGCCAAGGAGAAAGCGCACCAGGAGGCCGGCAGGAGGGCCAGTGAGCTCTACCGCTGCGGAATGCTGGGCTGCGACGCCCGGGTGTCGTCCCCCAACTTCCCCACATGGTGCACGAAAAACCGCCTCATGTGCGACATCCTGGCGGATGCGGACAACATCGAGGAGGCGATGAGGGGGATATGGAACGTTGAAAAGAAGATCCTTGGACTTGAATCGCTTGAGGCATGCGCGAAGGACAAGGACATCCTCACCTGCGGTGACCTCTTCAAAGACGTCCTGATCAGCTCGAAGCTCAAGGCACTGCGCACGGCATACGAGACACTAAACCACCTGTCCAAAGGATGGTGCATTCAGTGCTTCCCGGCTGGCACCAAGGTGCTCATGGGCGATGGATCCACACGCAATATCGAGGACATCAAACCGGGCGACCAGGTCCTCTCAACCGACCCGATCAGCGGTGAAACAGGCTCCCAAGAAGCCACCCACAAGATCGTCACTGAACATGACAAGCGCTTCAATGAACTCACTATCGCAACCCACCGTGGCCCGGAGAAGCTGACCGCCACGTATGAACATCCCTTCTGGAGCCCGTCCGAACACCGTTGGGTCCCAGCAAGCGACCTCAAACCAGGCACCAGTCTCCGCAGCAACGACGGCAGCACCGTCCGAGTCGAAGCCAACCACGCCTTCGAGAAACACGCACGCACCTACAACCTCACGGTCAACGGCCTCCACACGTACTATGTACTTGCGGGCGAAACGCCAGTCCTCGTTCACAACAGCGGAGGCCACACTCCAGAAAATGGGATGGTCACTGTTGGCCGCTGGATGTCGCCGGCAGAGCATCAGGCGATGATGGAGACCGGAATGGTTCAGCGCGGCGGAGGTGGTTTCACCTACGTTGTGTACCCGGCAAGTCGAGACGCATACATATCCGCGCGTCCGGGATCTGTCTACGTCGAATTTGACGTACCTAAATCTTCGCTCATTCCCGGCGGTCGACCGGGGGACTTCAAGATGTCAGATTCTGACACCATCTTTGCTCGGCTGGCAAAGAAGAAGGGGAACCCCGTTCCTGAACTTCCCAAAGCGAAGAATGTCAAGTTGGGAGGATGGGGATGTCTCTAGGTAGTACGTTGGTAGCATCGGCCCAGGAATGGATCCTTCAGGAAATCCGTACCACAGAGGCCCTAGAGGGCATTTCGAATATCGAAATATCCCCCTCTAAGCAGGGGGCCAATTCGCTGAGCTGGATCCTTGACAGCGGAAAATTCATGGCCCAGGTAGTACTGTGGGACACGGGGGAATTCGAGGAAGATTTCGCGAATGTGGACGCAGGCCAGGTTCGGACACGGAGCGGCCGACTGGCATCACCTGGTGATCTCGAATCCTGCCTTACGCGCGCCCGCGATTGGGTCCTCCAGGACCTCTAGGTCCAGCAGTAGGACGGGGTTACTTTCCAGCCTCGCAGGGTAGTAGTTGCTCGAGTTCTATTGGTCGTCGTGACACCCAACTCAAGGAGTGTGCAATAGACCTCGAGGTTTGCAAACATCATCGGCGTGAAGGAAGATGACGTCGAGAATTTCTGGGCTCGTTTATAGGCGCACATACGGGAGCCCCCGCCAATCTTGTGATTGACGGGGGCTCCTGGCCGCTTGGCGGCAACGCTGACGGCAACGCCGCCTGACAGCATTCCAGAAAGCTGGAATTCCAGCCCCGTTCAGGATGGCCACACGGGAAGAGGCGGCTGCCGAATCCTAGAAATTCACGACGGTGACCAACGATGATTCGATCGTTCTCCGCGAAACGGGGAGAGGTGTGGACTCCATGAGTAAGCTCGATCCAGATACATCATCCGTTCAATCGCCTGAGGATCTGTCGAGATTCTTGCTCGCCTTGGCTGAGAGGACCGATGCGGGTACATTCCCCAATGAGAACGAATCCTCAGTAGACTATGTCCGGGCTGCAGGGTACTGGGTTCGCTCCATGAAGGGGTTCTTCTTGAACCGTGGCGAAGAGATCCCCGAATACCCTAGCTGGGAAATGATCGCCATGATATTTTCGGCGGCCTTCATTTACGAGTAGTCGAATTTAAGTGAGAAGCGACAAAGGCCCTACTGAAAGCGGTGGGGCCTCTTAGCTTAGTACTCCAGTTGCAGTTTGCTATTCCTGCTGGTCAGGGATCTGTTTCTGAGTGTAGCGAGCTGACGGGCAGTCAGGTGGCGGGAGTTCGTGACCGGCGGTGCGGCGCTTGTAGTGGCAGTGTCTGGCGGTGGCCTGGTGACGGCGGCGCCAGCAGGACCACCTCAGTGCCTGATCGGTGTGATGCCGGTGGTGGTGTGCTGCCCTGGGGCGGCAAGCTGCCAGAAGTCTGCGGATTTCTGCCAGCGTGAGGGACGCGAGGGATGATCCGTTTCTGCGGCCCCCCTCTCCGTCCCGGCCTGAACCGCCATGGCTGCCAGGAAGGCGTGGGCGAGCATGGCCAGGGTGATGTGCCGGTACCAGGCGGGGTAACGGCGGACTTCGTACTGGTCCAGGCCGCACTCGTTCTTCGCGCTCTGGAAGCACGACTCGACGGCCCAGCGGCTGCCGGCGACTTCGACCAGCTTGCCGACGCTGGTGCCGGTGGGAGCGTGGGCCAGGTAGTAGGCGACCTCCTCAGGACGCGCGATGCTGCGGCGGGCCAACACCCAGCGCCGGTGGGCCGGTTCGTCGCCGTCGAAGAACGGGACGGCCGGCAACTGGGCAGCTGCCCAGTCGTAGAGGCGAGGACCCTTGGCGCCGTCACCGCACGAGAGCCGCTCCCATGCCTCGTCGGGGGCCTCGCCGATGAGCTGGTCGATGCGCCAGCACCCGGCCAGCGACTTGACCTGCTGCGATTTCGGGACCGCGACGACGTATCCGAGCCCGGCCTCCTCGAGCATGCGGCGGAAGTGCCAGTCCTGGCCGTAGAGGGCATCGGCGGTCACCCACGCGATAGGCAGCGGTGACGACAGGGCCCGGGCGATCAGGACCCGGGCCAGCTCGGTCTTGGTGGCGAAACCACGCTCGTCGGGCACCTTCGCCGCCCGGCACCGCTCCCGGTCGGACGTCCAGGACTTCGGCAGGTACAGCTCCCGGTCCACCAACGTCCGCCCCCGCGAGGACGCGTACGCGGCGAACACCGCGACCTGGCAGTTCTCAGTACGTCCCGGGGCCTGTATTTCAATTAGTGCTCGCTCAGCTGGTGTTGGTGGGAGGGTGGACCATGACTGTGCGTCCGCCCGTTGCCGTGTTACGGGCCAAGTTCGATCGGATCCTGCCGCATCTCGACGAGCGTCGCCGTCGGCTCTACCTGGCAAGCGAGTCTGCGGCCATCGGCCACGGTGGGATCACTCTGGTCGCTGCCGCCTCTGGGGCCAGCACCGCCACCGTCGCGCGGGGCGTCACTGAACTGGCGGGAGACCCGCTGCCGACGAGGAGGGTTCGTGCTCCGGGAGCCGGCCGCAAGCCGTTGACGGTCACCGACCCCGGACTGCTGCCGGCGCTGGAATCGTTGATCGAGCCGCACACCCGTGGTGATCCCGTCTCTCCGTTGCGGTGGACCACCCTGTCACTGCGTGCCCTGGCCTTGAACCTCACGTCACAAGGTCATCGGGTCAGTGCCGCAACCGTCGGGCGCCTGCTGCACAGCCTGGGTTACAGCCTGCAGGGCACCGTCAAGACCACCGAAGGCGCCAGCCATCCGGACCGCGACGCCCAGTTCGCTCATCTGAACGCTACGGCCACCGCCTTCCTCGACGACGAGCAGCCGGTGATCAGTGTCGACACCAAAGCCAAGGAATGGCTCGGCAACCGCGACCGACCCGGTCGCACCTGGCGGCCGGGCAAGGACCCGATCAGGGTCGACTGCCACACCTTCACCACCAGCGACCAGCCGGTGGCGATCCCCTACGGGATCTACGACATCGCCACCAACACCGGCTGGGTCAACGTCGGGACCGACCACGACACCGCCGAGTTCGCGGTGGAATCGATACGCCGCTGGTGGCAGAGCCGCGGACGGGTCGTCCACCCGGACGCTACCCGGTTGTTGATCACCGCCGACGCCGGTGGTTCGAACGATCCCCGCCGCTGGACCTGGAAGAAGCACCTGGCCGCCTTCGCCCTGGAGAGCGGACTGGAGATCGCGGTCTGCCACTTTCCGCCCGGCACATCCAAATGGAACAAAATAGAACATCGGATGTTCTGCCACATCACCGCGAACTGGCGGGGCCGGCCACTGACCAGCTACCAGGTCGTCATCGAAACCATCGCCGCGACGACCACCCGGAGCGGGCTGACCATCGGCGCCGAGTTGGACACGGGCAGCTACTGCCTGGGCAGCACCGTCACCCCCGCCGAGTTCCAAGCCCTGCCAATCACGCCCAACGCGTTCCACGGCGACTGGAACTACACCGTGGCCCCCATCCCGCCCCAACCCCCGCAGGCACCAGCGACCATCCGACGAATCGATCCCGCCGTGACCACGATGCTCACCGATCCGGCCCTGACCGGCATGCCACGGCCCGCCTTCGAACACCTCGTCACAGCCTCGGAGCCGTACTGGGATGCCCTGGCCGAGGCGGCCTTCCAACGGCGCTTCCACCGCCCGCGCAGCTACCTCCACCCGCAATCCAGCAGCCTGGACCACTACCACCGCCTCCTGGCGGCCCTCTTACGCCGCCGCCGAGCGATCACCAGCACCTTCCTGGCCCAACTGCTGGGAGTCGGCCGCACCAACCTGTCCAACCAGTTCCAGGACGGCCACCGACTCCTGGACCTGCACCGCGTAGTCGTCACACCGCTCCCCGGACCACCCGCCCGCACCGTGGAACAGATCCGAGCCCGCTTGACTCCCGACGAAGACCACCGAGCAGACCAACCCTGACAGTTATTCAGACACAGGCCCCCGCGGTGCCTGAGTACTGCCGTTGCACCCCGGCCGAGGTGGTGCCCTTCTTGAGGAGTTGGGTCGGGGACGGGACGCCGTGCACCTTCTCGGGTGCCGGTCTTCCCATCCCCGCCCGCCGAACCGGACGTGCCCGTTGGCCGAGCATCCGGCTCTCCACGCGATCCGATGAATCAGGCGAGGTATTCACTGACCTGGCCGACGAAGGCCACATCGTCGTGGTTGATCCGGCGGAAACGCGCCCCGCCCGGATCGACCTCATCGATGTTGTATGGCGTGCTGATCTTCGCTCCGCGGAAGCGGTAACGCTCGACCTTCATCTTCGCCGGGTTGTAGAGGGTGACCCCACCCTCTGCGATGCTGTCCGCTGCAAAGTAACGGCGGCGCATCTGTTTCCAGGTCATACGAGGGTGCTTGCGACGAATCCAGAGATTCATCCTCCGCCACGCGTACCAGCCGAGATACGAGAACGTTCTCTTCGAAACGCCGTAGCGGAAGTAAGCCGCCCAGCCCCGAAGGACCGGGTTGACCGTCCGCAGCACCTCCTTCAACGAGAGCGAGGTTGTGCCTCGCCCTGTCAGTTTCTTGATCTTGTGCATCGCCGATGCCAAGGCTTGCTTGGCCGGAATGGTGAGCACAACACGACGGCCGCCGCCCCAGAACCTGCGCTGGATGTGGAAGCCCAAGAAGACGAACCCGTCGTCGATGTGGGTGATGCGGGTCTTCTCGTCCGAGAGGGTCATCTTCATTCTGCTGGCCAGCAGTTCACCGATCTCCGCCTTCAGCGCCTCAGCGTCATCCCTCGTGCCATGAACAAGCACCACGAAGTCGTCCGCATAACGCACCAGCCGGAAGTTCGGCAGACCCTTGCGACGTCGATGCTGCCGACGCCACGCCGGGGTCATCTCGGTCTCCCAGATCCGCGAGAAATGCCGGTCCAGGACAGTGAGATAGATGTTAGCCAGCAGCGGGGAAACAACTCCTCCTTGCGGAGTACCCGTAAGGGACTCCGCGAACCCGCCCTGCAATTCGACAACCCCAGCCCGCAGAAACACGCTGACCAGCCGCAGAACCTTGCGGTCCTTGATGCGCTCGGCCACCAAGTTCATCAGAACATGGTGATCGACATTGTCGAAGCAAGCCTTGATGTCGCCCTCGATGACCCACTCGTAGTTTGACGGCTTGCTGGTGCAGTGGTGGATTTCGGCGATGGCATCCTGAGCCCGCCGGCCAGGCCGATACCCGTAACTGGACGGGTAGAAATCGACCTCGAAGATCGGCTCCAGAACCAGCTTGAGGGCCATCTGCGCCACCCGGTCACGCAGAGTCGGGATACCCAGGTAACGGACCTTGCCGTTCTTCTTCGGGATCACCGCCTGCTTGACCGGAAGCGCCGTGAAGGACCCGTCTTTGAGGGAGGAGCGCAGCTCCTCCAGAAACGGAATCACTCCGTGACGTTCCTCGACGTGATAACGGGTTAACCCGTCCACGCCTGCTGTCCTGGCACCCCGGTTGCCGGACACCCGTTCCCAGGCCACCAGCAATGTGGCCCGGTCACAGACCAAGTTGAATACATCCTTGAACCGTCGATGCGGCTCATTCCTTGCCCATCGGTGCAGCTTGAGCTGATGATCGAGTACCCGCCGCTCGGCCGCCATACTGCCCGGCCAAGATATCGGCGGTGCGTCGTTGTTCAACAACGTTCCTCCCCGACAGCAGCTCTGCTGCTATCACGCTGTCGCCGTGAAGTAGGCCGCCGGCGAGGTGCCCCAGCGGGGTCCTTTTCCGACGGCCCCTTCCCGAACCGGGCATGCGACTTATCACCGCACCCGGCTCTCCAGTGCCCAATTCCGCGAGCCCTGCCGGTCGGTGCGTCCATTGTGGATTTCACCGTGGCAGTCGCGGCAGACTACGAGGGTCTTGCGGCGACGTGATGCCATCCGCTGTGCCCACTCAGGCTGTTCAGCCTGATCCCGGGTAGGGAGATCTTCCAAACGTCGAATGTGATGCACTTCGACGTCTGTATGCGCTCGGCAGAGCTCGCAGCGACTGGACATGAGCCGGTCGATGAGCTCCGCTGGTCGCTGTCTCCATACAGCCGGGAGTTCGTCTCTGAGGATTACCCTCGTGGTCCTGCGCGCCAGAGGTACCCCGCCCCAACGGGCGACCAGCGGTCTCTTTCCGGCACGTTCGACTGTGACCTGTAGCCCTCTGCGAGGACCTCCAGGAGTTTGCCAAGTCGCCCGGAAACGGTTCCAGATCTTATTGACGCTGAGCTTGTTCTTGTGCCCCAGCGTCTTGCCCAGAGACCGTTCCATGACGTACCTCAGCGAGCCGAGGCGGTGCCGGTTGTAGGCCAGCTGGTAATACTCTGCGATTCCCCGGAACTCCGCCTGGTACCGCGCCACGATCTGAAAGTTCGAGTCGTGGACACGTTCCAGTTTGGCGGCCGGTTTGCCGCGTCGCATGTAGGGCTTGCGCTTGGCGCGCACGACATCCATTGGCACCTTCAAGCCGATCTGTCCGTTGATGGACCTATGGCCGTGTCGGTTGCGTTTGGCGTCGTTGTGGTGGACCACGATCTCGTAGCCGAGGAAACGAGCGGCTCGTGTCCGCCCATGGGTGATCAAGGTCTTCCGATCAGAGAGTTCCAGCTTCAAATGATTCCGCAGGAATCTCCCGATCAGTCCCTTGATGTTCTCGGCTTCCTGCCTCGTCCCGGAGAATCCGAGCAGCCAATCGTCCGCATAGCGGACGTAGTGCAGCCGCCGGAAACCTGAATCGTTTGGGTCACGCGAGGGAAGTCGTTGCAGCTGATGGCGCAACTGCCGTGCTTCCTCCCGCCGTCCGCGCTTCTCCAGTTTCCAAGCTGCCTTGTGTATCCGCATGTACGGCAGATACGGCTTGCGTCGGGCGCCCCGGTTGAAGACAGGCAAGAGCGTTGTCTCGACGTACTTGTCCAAGCGGTCCAGGTAGATGTTGGAGAGCAGTGGGCTCAGAACACCCCCTTGTGGCGCACCACTCAGTGTTTCGTGATAGCGCCATTCCTCCAAGTATCCAGCCTGGAATAGCCCGTCGATCAACCGTAGAAAACGGTTGTCGTGAATGTCTTCGGCTAAGATGGAGCGCAGTACCCCATGATCCAGCCGGTCGAAACACTGGGAGATGTCTCCCTCGACGAACCACGTTACCCCGCCCCACGACTCGGAAACTTCCGCGAGTGCTGTGTGACAGCCCTTCCCTGGCCTGAAACCATGGGACCGATCGGAGAACTGCGGCTCGTAATACGCCTCCAGCAGAGAGCGGATCACTTCTTGCAGCAGCTTGTCCGACCACGAAGGCAGACCCAGAGGCCGGCGCTTCCCTGGTGTTCCTTTCTTCTCGATGTATACGCGCCGAACCGGGGTCCACCGATACCGCTCATGTCGCAAAGCATCGATGATCGTCTGAATTTTCTTCAGACTCATACCATCCACGGTCTCTTGGTTAGAACCGGGTGTCATAGAGCCATCGTTGCGGTAGATCTTGCCGTAGGCCCGCAAATACAACTCCGGGTTGAACAGGTGCCGGTACAGTCTCTCCAGTGGAAATCCTCTCTTGCCGCGTTCGTGGATGATCTCCATCAGGGCTTCGGCTCTCTGCATTACGCGTACCTTGCCTCTCCGGATATCGTGGACACCTGTGCCACTTGGCCCTGTAAGCGGCTCTCCCGCTCTCCTCGGTGGGGCGTTACTCCCACGACTACTATTGACACCCCGTCACCATAGGGCTCGCGCCCCTTAGGTGATCCCGAATTCCTCTTGCATTGGACGTATCGAGCGTGACGTAGGCGGCCTGTCCGTTCCCTTGAGTGAGCTCGTTGCTCACCGTCCACCAGCCGGAAGGGTTGGGGCGAAGCAAAGGGGATTCGCCTGATGCTGATGACTCCGCTCCGGGCGTTGTATGTCGGAGGATGCACATTTCCATCCCTGGGAACTTGGCTTCAAACAGTTTGGTCTTCGCCATATCACACGGACTTTGCGCGGCAGCGCCATAAACGCCTTCACAACGCTCCACGCTTTCCCGCCATGCTGTTGTCCCCTCGCGCTTTCGCGTCCAGGTAAGGCGGGTAGTCCAGAGGCTTCTCCTTCCGAACCTCTACTCTCTGCGAGAGTGATCCAACGCCGAGTTAGACGGCGCAACTTTCCCGTGTGACCGGCTTTCCCGGACTCTGAGTACTACGGCGACTCCGCCACGATCTGGCATCATCAGCGGGCGTTGCGCCTGCCCGCCGTCCGACCGGCTGCCGGACGGGAAGGGCGATGCCAGATCGCTTCCCACGTTCACTGAGAATCTCTGCGACGGCTTCGGTGCCCGGCTTTACCCCGGCAGCATCGCCACGGACCGCATATCGCAGTCTTGGTCCGGGCCTCCCGGCGCCCACAGGCTAAAGACGCCGGAAGAGGAGAGGCCACCGGATAGAGCACTCTCCAGCACTGCGGCGCGGCCCATCCACCAGATTCGGCAGACCGCTGACGACTCACGGGGCTTCAACCACCGATTCAGTTTCCTTACACCCATTCCGTCTTCGCTTGCGGGCACGAACCGCCTGGTGGTGTCGATTCGCCCCTACGTTGTCGAGGCCGCTTCCGGCGTCACCCCCAACCCGGGGATCCACCTGCCTCCAGCTTCAACCAGTCACTGCGATGACCAGCGGCGGGTTCCTCCTCCCGCTCGATTCCTGTGAGGTCGACCCGGAGCGCGGTGCTGGCCTCGCGGCCAGCCCGTTTCTCCGGGTCGCCTCCCGAACCCGGCGTGCACCGCTAAGCGCACCGGGCTCTCCACAAGTCCCGTGGGTTTGTGTTCACCTCATGCTGTGCTCGGCCACGGTGTCGGGATGCGTGTTCCCCGGTAGTAGTAGCGCTTGGCGCTTACCCTTGCCGGGTCGAACAACTCCACTCCATCCGCGGCGGGCCAGATGCCGTAGCGTCGGCGTAGTACCTTCCAAGGAACACGCCTGTGCTTGCGCTCCTGCCATCTGACGATCTCCTTCCAGAGATAGGCCCTCAGATAGCTGAATGTCGCATTCGAGCATCCGTACTTGAAGTACGCGGTCCATCCCCGCAGCATCCGATTGAGCTGATGCAGCAGGTCTTCGAGCGGCAGGTTCGTGCTCCGCCGGCAGATCGTCTTCACCTTGGCCATGACGGCCACCAGGGCCTTCTTGGCCGGATAGACGTAGACGTACTGCTTGCCGGTGCCTCGTTTCCGGTGGCGCTGGATGCGCCAGCCGAGGAAATCAAGACCCTCGTCGACGTGGGTGATCAGAGTCTTCTCCGGAGAGAGGCGCAGGCCCATCGTGGACAAGACCCCTGCGAGCTCTTCCCGCAGGGCTTCGGCGTGCGCCTCGGTGCCCGAAACGAGCAAGCACCAGTCGTCTGCATACCGCACAAGGCGGTAGTTCGGCAGACCTTGTCGGCGTCGCTTGGCCCTTCCATACGGGCTGGCTCCGGGCCCACCTGGCCCTTGGGCGACATGGTCGTCCAAGACCGAGAGAGCCACGTTGCTCAGCAACGGGGAGAGAATCGATCCCTGCGGAGTTCCGGCATCGGTATCCACCAGCGTGCCGTCCTCATCGAGGATGCCCGCCTTCAGAAACGCCTTCACCAGAGCCAGGATGCGTTTGTCTCCGATACGTTCCCGCACCCGGTCCATAAGGGCAGAGTGTGAGATTTCGTCGAAGCAGGCTTTGATGTCACCCTCAACAACCCACTCGTATGAGCGGGATGCGAAATGGTGCACCTCGGCCACTGCATCGTGAGCCCGGCGGTTCGGACGGAACCCGTAGGAGCACGGGCGAAAATCCGTCTCGAAAATTGGCTCCAACACCAGTTTCAAGGACGCCTGGGCCACCCGGTCACGGATGGTCGCGATCCCCAGATAGCGGACCTTGCCGCCAGCCTTGGGAATCGCGCGTCGTCGCGCCGGAAGGGGACGGAAGGTGCGGGCCTTGAGATCTTCCCGCAGTTCCTTCAGAAACCCCTCCAGCCCACGCTCGGACTCAATGTAGTAGGCGGTTTCCCCGTCTACCCCTGCCGTGCGCGTGCCCTTGTTGTTCCGCACCCGATCCCAGGAAACCAGCAGAAAGCCTGGGTCGGCAACGAGGTTGTGCAGATCATCGAACCTGCGATGAGGGTCGTCATTGGCCCAACGGTGCAGCTTGGTCTGGATCTCCAGTACCCGGCGTTCCGCCTTGAGTAAGGCGTATTCCAGTTCGTCGGTATTCACCAACGTCCTCCCGGCATTCCAGTGTCCGTACTGCTGACTTGCTGGCCCCCTTCGCCATGTGCGGACCTCTCGTCCGCTCCGACTACTACGGGGCCTCCGCCCCATCCCGCACCTTCGACGGACGACGCATCTATCCCACAGCTCCGAATGGCTTTCGGATCGCGGGAGCGATGCGGGATGGTTCCCGTGTTCACGGTGAATCGATCGATCAGTCCGGCATCCAGCTTTGCCCCGGCAGCATCGCCACGGTTACGCCCCAGGCTTTCGCCGTGGCCTCCCCACCGACACGCCAAGTCAGCTACGGAGTCATCCTGCCAAATCGGCAGACTGTGCACTGCAACCCGGCCCATATCCACCAGATTTGAGCCGGTGCCACGCTTACGGAGCTTTACCACTGATTCCTCTCGTATGCCCTCTGATCTCGCTCGCCGGACCCGGCCCGTCTGGCAGTTCCGAGCCGTCCCGGCTTTGTCAGCGCTGCTTCCCGCCCTTCCCGGCGTCTCCCGGGTCGGACTGCGCTCAGCTCCCACCAGGCTGCTGCGACAGCCTGGCGAGGAGGTCTTGCACCTCCTTCGATTCACCGCGCCTCACGGCGCACCAGCGCCTCGTGGCGCACAGCCCGTCTCATCGATGATCAGAACACCGCCAGGCTCGCCGAGGCGTTCGGCGGTGTATGCCTGCACATCGTCGCGGATCTCGTCCGCGTTCCAGCGGGCCCGGTTGAGGAGGTTCTGGAGCCCATGAGGTGTGCCGTGACCTGCATGTTCAGCCAGCTGCCAGCTGTTCTTCCGCCCCACCGGACCGAGCAGGGCCCGCACGTAGTCCCGCATCCGCCGCCGCAGATCAGCCCGGCCGAACCGGTGACCAACCCGCAGCAGCACCTCCTCAAGCTCCCCGGCCCACACCTCGGGCTGCACATCATCTTGCACGATCAGCACAACAGCGATCACACTCAGCCGGTCACGAACTCCCGCCACCTGACTGGCAGTCAGCTCGCTACACTCAGAAACAGATCCCTGACCAGCAGGAATAGCAAACTGCAACTGGAGTACTAAGAGCTTGTCTCATGTGGTGGGGTTGGTCAGCTTCTTGTAGCAGGTCAGTGCGGCTGCGAGTCCGAGGAAGCCGAGAAAGTGTGTGCCCTTCCGCTCGTACCGGACGGTGACGCGACGGTAGCCGAAGAGCCAGGAGATCGACCGTTCGTTCTTCCAGCGGTGCCGGCCAAGTCGCTCGCTGGACTCCATGCCCGGGCGGGCGATGCGCGGGACGATGCCGCGGCTGCGCAGCCACCTCAGGTGCTCAGCAGAGTGGTAGGCCTTGTCCGCGCGGAGCTTGCCGGGTCGGCGCGGCCCGCGCCGCGACGATGGCGGGTATGCCCAGGACCAGCGGCAGCAGAGCCTGACTGTCATGGACGTTCGCACCGGACACGCCCAGCGCCAGGGGTAAGCCCTGGGCATCGGACAGGACGTGCAGCTTGCTGCCCTTCTTGCCCCGGCCGACCGGATTGCGCTCGGTCAGCGATCCCCCCTTCTCGCGCGGACCGAGGCCGCATCCACGATCGCCGAGGTCCAGTCCACTTCACCGCGGGCACCGAGTTCGTCCAGAACTGCCCGGTGCAACCGTCTCCAGAGCCCGGCCTCGGTCCAGGCGGAGAATCGGCGGTGCGCGGTAGCGGGAGACACCCCGAATGTCTCAGGAAGATGTCGCCATGCGCACCCGCTGGTCAGCACGTACACCACAGCGGTAAACGCGGCTCGCTCATCGCACGGGGCCGACCCACCGCCCTGCGGACGTGACGCGAAAGACGGCAGCAATGGAGCGACCAGCGCCCAGAGTTCGTCAGGAACCAACCGCTGTGACAGATCGACACCCATGGCCAAGCATCATGCCGCATCCAGCTCACACCACGTGAGACAAGCTCTTAACGCTCTCTTAGAAATATCCAGGTAGCCAATCAGTTATCAGATTGCTCCTGCGGTTCATGCAACCATATTTGGTCATGACATTCATCACACTCACTTAAGGCGACTTGAAGCCATTTGGAAATTTTGTCGGTTTGCCCTTTCCCTCGGACCGGCAGTTACGGTCTGACCATTGCTTTTTAGGAAAATTTCATCTTGGAGTGAGGTGTGGCGATGGAGACGCGTACGCGCGTGCGTCGCGTCGGGGGCGTTGCTGGGAGAGCTAGTGCTCTCGTGCTGAGCAGTGCGCTGGCTTTGGGACTGCTGCCCGCGACGGAAGCGACGGCTGCAGACGGGCAGGAGGCGCGGACCGGCTCGTATTCCACGCCGCTCTCCGAGGAAGAGGCACGGGCCAAGGCCAAGTTGACAGGTGAGAACGTGGAGATCGCATCGCTGCGCGGTGAGAGCAGCGATGTCTGGGCCACGCCGGATGGGAACTTGGAGGCCCGTGAGTATCTGCGACCAGTGCGGGCCCGGGTAGGTGGTGAGTGGAAGCCGGTCGACACCGATCTGGCGCCGTCCCCTGACGGCATGGTCGCGCCGAAAGTGACGACCACTGGACTCGCGTTCTCCGGTGGCGGGACCGACCGCCCGCTGGTGCGGATGACGAAGGCGGGCCGTGAACTGGCGCTGTCCTGGCCCGGGACACTGCCCGCGCCAGAGCTTAACGGTGCGACAGCCACATATCACGATGTACTACCGGACGTGGACCTGCGGATGGGCGCACAGGAGGACGGCTTCTCCCAACTCCTCGTTGTCAAGTCCGTGAAGGCGGCGGCAAGTTCGGAGCTCGCGGAGCTGAAGTTGAAGCTCCGTACCGAGGGCCTGGACACGCGCGAGACGGCGGATGGTGGCCTGGAGGCCGCCGACAAGGGAGCCAAGGGCGTCGTCTTCGAGGCGCCGAAGCCGATGATGTGGGACTCAAGCTCCGGCGGGGCGGTGGCCTCCGGCGAGGCAACTCCTGCGGGGGCGCCTCAAGCACGTGCCGCAGTGGCCGCAGAAGCCGGCACCCCAGAGCTTGCCAAGGACGAGCCCGGCGCCGCCGAATCCGGCAAGCTCGCCCCCGTGGACGTGGAGATCCCTGCCAAGGGCGATGCGCTGGTCCTCAAGCCGGACGCGGACGTCCTGAAGGGCGAGGACACGCAGTACCCGGTGTTCATCGACCCGCAGTGGTATTCGCCGCGCGCGTCGACCTGGACGATGGCCTCCAAGTACTGGGCCGGCTCCCCGCAGTGGAAGTTCAACGGCAAGCACGACGCGGGCCTGGGCTACTGTGGCTGGAGCTACTGTGCACCGCACGACACGAAGCGGCTCTTCTACCAGATTCCGACCTCAAGGTTCGCGGGCAAGTCGATCCTGTCTGCGGAGTTCGTGGTCCGCAATGTGCACTCGGCGTCGTGCTCCAAGCGCGAGGTGCAGCTGTGGCGCACGAAGGGGATCAACAACAAGACCACCTGGAACTCGCAGAACGCGTCCGGGTTCTGGATCAAGAAGCTGGCGTCGAAGTCCTTCGCCTACGGCTACTCCGGCTGTGGCGCCAGGGACGCGGAATTCAACATCAAGTCCGCGCTGCAGGAAGCCGCCACCAAGAAGTGGCCGACAATGACCTTCGGAATGAAGGCCACGTCCGAGGGCGACAAGTACGGCTGGAAGCGGTTCTCCGACAAGGCGTACCTGCGTGTGAAGTACAACCGCCCGCCGTCCCAGATCAAGATGTCGCAGCTGACGATGGAGTACGGCGGCACCTGCAAGAAGCCTGGGAGTGCATCGCGGGTACGTACACTCGGCAAGATCTACGCCAACAACGTCACCGACCCCGACAAGGACAGCGTGTCGGTGCAGTTCCAGGCCAACTGGGATGCAGGCGACGGCAAGGGCCTGATCCCGCGCTGGAAGCCGGCGCGGACGTCGGCGAAGAAGTCCGGCTCCAGCTTCTCCCTCAGCCTGCCCAAGTCGATCCCGTCGAACAAGCAGGTGCACTGGTACGTGCGCTCCTATGACGGGGCGCAGTACTCGCCGTGGTCGTGGGCGGGCGATCCGACCGCTTGCTACTTCGTGTACGACACCAGCGTGCCGAAGGCGCCTACGGTGTCCTCCGGGGAGTATCCGGCCTCCGATCCGGAGAACCCGAATGACCCGTGGTTCGACGGGGTGGGCCAGTACGGCAGTTTCTCCCTGAAGTCGTCGTCCACTGATGTCACCCGCTACCGCTACGGCATCAACGGCGACCCGAGCTCCCAGCACGAGATCTCCACGTCTGGTGGCGCGGCCAAGAGCGCGAAGGTCCTGCCGGGCAAGCCGGGCCTGAACTTCGTCACCGCGCAGGCCTTCGACAAGGCGGGCAACGCCTCGGAGATCCGCACCTATCAGTACCGCGTGAAGGCAGGCCAGCCCGAGCGCGCCACCTGGCAGATGGACGAGGGCGCCGGGGCGACGGAGGCGAAGGGATCGGCGCCGGCGCGGCCCGCCGTCCTGCACGGCGGGGCGAAGCCCGGCGTCCCCGGGAAGAAAGGCACGGCTGTGCACTTCGACGGCTCCACCGGGTACGCGGCGACCGACATCCCGGTGGTGAACACCGACCGTGGCTTCTCCGTCTCGACGTGGGTGAAGCTCGACAAGAAGCCGGACGCCCCGGCAATCGCCGTGACCCAGCCGGGCAACCACAGTCCGGGCTTCGAGATCTACTACTCCAAGGGCCTCGACCGCTGGGTCTTCAACCAGTATGCGGAGGACAAGGCAGGCGCGAAGATCGTGCGCGCGATGGCGGACGAGCCCGGCGGCGTGAAGGTCGGCGAGTGGACCCAGCTGGTCGGCTCCTACGACAGCATCGCCAAGCGCCTGCAGCTCTACGTCGACGGCAAGTTGATGGGCGAGGCCGATCTGCCGAAGCCCTGGAACGCCCGGCGCGGCCTGCAACTCGGCGCGGGCTCGTACAGTGGCAAGCCCGGCGCGTTCTTTCCCGGAACGGTCGACGAGCTCCAGATATTCGACAAGCGGGTCTCCGCGAACGAGGTCGCCAAGCTGTATGACCTCAAGCAGATCGGCGACCCCGGCCGCCCGGCCCTCGCGGTGTTCCCGCTCGACGAGTCGGAGTCGGCTACGCGGGTCGAGGGCCACGGCGACGTGCTGCCCGCGAAGTTCCATGGCGGTGTGACCCCTGGCCGCAAGGGTGTGGCCGGTAACGCCGTGAAGTTCAACGGTACCGACGGCTACGCCCGCATCGGCCAGAGTACTGGGCCGCACGTGAACACCTCTCGCAGCTTCACGATCTCCGCCTGGGCCAAGCTCGACAAGAAGCCGAGTGGCGCGGCGATCATCACTGCGCAGGCGGGCAAAGAGAGCCCCGGCTTCGAGCTGTACTACTCCAGGGACCTCGACCGCTGGGTGTTCAACCAGTACGCGGAGGACAAGGCGGGCGCGGGCGTCATTCGTGCGATGGGCCCGAAGGGCGGCACGGCGACCGTTGGCGAATGGGTCCACCTGACCGGCGTGCACGACACCGTCGCCGACACCCTGACCCTCTACATCAACGGCCAGGAGGCCGGTTCGACCAAGCGTGGCGGGGCCTTCCGCGCCGACGGGTCGATGTACATCGGCGCGGGCAACTACAGCGGCAAGCCCGGCGCCTTTTTCCCGGGCGAGGTTGACGACGTACGCCTCTACGATCGGCCCGTGTCGGCCGAGGAGGTCCGGCAGCTGTTCCAGCAGCGGTCGCTGGTCAAGGGCCGCTGGAAGTTCGACGCGGCCAGCACCGGCTCCCCGGTCACGACGCCGGACGACTCCGATTGGGGCCGCACGATGGCCCTCGGAGGCGGCGCCGAGGTGTCCGGCGAGGGCGCTTACATGGGCGACAGCGGCCTTGTCCTCAACGGCTCCTCCGGCTACGCCGCGACCTCCGGGGTGCCCGTCGACACCGGCACCAGCTTCACGGCGACCGCGTGGGTGCAGGCCGCCTCGATGCCGAAGGGCGGGGTGTCCGTGGTGAGCGCGGCGGGCGCGAAGCAGAGCGCCTTCGCGGTGCGCTACGTACCCGACCCGAAGGACTCTGAGGCGCGAGGGCGTTGGGAGCTGGCGATGCCGGACAAGGACGGTTCGACGGGGGCGTACGAGCGCATCGTGAACACCGAGTTCTACGACGTGCGTGAGTGGAACCACCTGGCGGTGGTTTACGACGGCTTCGCCAAGCAGGCCCGCCTGTACGTCAACGGGGTCCTGCAGGAGGTGGCCTGCCCGGACGGTGACGGGGTCGCCTGCGAGGACCGGGCCGCCACCGGTGACAACGTCCTCAGCTTCAAGGCGACCGACTCCCTGCAGGTCGGCCGTGTGAAGAACGACGGTGCCTGGGGCGAGTACTTCGGCGGCTCCGTCGACGACGTCTGGGTCTTCCAAGGCGCTCTGAACGACAGCCAGATCGAGGAACTGGCCGGCTCGTGGTTCGACGTGCCGACCGAAGTCCCGGCCGGCTCGGGCTCCTAGACCTCTAGGCACCACGACCGGCCGTGTGCCGGTGCGGTGTGCTCGCTGTTCAGGCGGAACGCACCGGCATCTGTCGGCTCCGACCGGCACCCATCCGTCGGCTCCGCCGACATCACCCCATCCACCCCCGCACCGCGCCACCCATGGCGTGGTGCCTCTCAGCGATGGACGGAACTACCCATGCATCCCATACCCGCACCGCCTGGCGGTGCAGGCGCAGCACGTAAATGCGTCGCTCTGGCCCTGTCGGTCCTCATGGTCGGCGGCTTGATCCAGGGCGCCACCGCCTCCCCGTCCGCGGCGCAGGGCAGCGACCGACCGGGCCTGCTGAAGACCGATAAACCCGTTCCAGGCCAGGACGGCATCCAGGCCCAACCCCGCAAGGTCACGTCGGGGCCCCGTACGCCCGCAAAGGCACCCAAGGCCGACTGGCCCAAGTCGCAAACGGCGACGGTCGATCTTTCCCGGCAGTCCGGCAAGCATGCGCGGCGCGCCGGTGACCTGCCCGTCGGGCTGGCCCCGGCCGGCAAGGGGAAGGGCGCGCTCGACGGCACGGTGGAAGCCAAGGTCCTGGACCGCGGCCACTCCGAACGCGCCGGTCTGGACGGCCTGTTGTTCACCCTCGCGCCGAAGAACGACCGGGGCGCGAAGCCCGCCGGCCACCTCGCCGCAAGGAGCTCCCTCAAGACCACAGCCAAGCCCGAGTCCAAGCCCAAGCCCACGCCCGAGCCCAAGCCCGATTCCAAGCCTGAGCCCGCGGCCACCACTGGCGACGTCTCCGTCACCGTCGACTACGGGGACTTCGCCGGCGCCTTCGGCGGCGGCTACGCCTCCCGCCTCAAGCTGATCCAGCTCCCGGCCTGTGTCCTCACCAATCCCGGCAAGACCGAGTGCCGGACCGGCACCCCGGTCGACGCGAAGAACGACACCGCCCGGCAGACCCTCACTGCGGACGCGGTGTCCCTGCGCGCGGGCCGGGCGACCGTCTTCGCCGCCGCTGCTGACACCAAGGGCGACAAGGGCGACTACAAGGCCACCCCGTTGTCACCGTCGGCCTCTTGGCAGACGAACCTCAATACCGGTGACTTCACCTGGGCCTACGACATGCCCGTGCCGGAGGTCCCCGGCGGCCTCGCTCCCGATGTGGGTCTGAGCTACAACTCCGGCACCGTCGACGGGCGTACCGGCGCGACCAACAACCAAGCATCCTGGGTCGGCGACGGCTTCGACCTCTCCCCGGGCTTCATCGAGCGGCGGTACGTCTCCTGTGCCGAGGACGGGCAGAAGAACGCCGACGGCACCAAGCCGGGCGACCTGTGCTGGAAGTACGACAACGCCTTCGTCTCGTTCAACGGCAAGGGCGGCGAGCTCGTGCCCGCAGGCAACGACGAGTGGAAGCTGCAGCAAGACGACGGCACCAAGATCAAGCGGCTGAAGTCCACCAACCGCGGCAACGGCGACAATGACGGTGAGTACTGGCGGGTGACCGACCCCAACGGCACCCGCTACTACTTCGGCTACCACCGCCTGCCGGGCTGGAAGGACGGCAAGGAGACCACGGACTCCACCTGGACCGTGCCGGTCTTCGGCAACAACTCAGGTGAACCCTGCCACGCCGGCTCCTACGCCAAATCCTGGTGCCAGCAGGCCTGGCGTTGGAACCTCGACTATGTGGTCGACACGCACGGCAACGCGATCTCCTACTTCTACGGCAAGGAGACCAACCATTACGGCCGCAACCTCAGGGCTGAGGACGAGACCCCGTACACCCGCGGCGGCTACCTCAAGCGCATCGACTACGGCCTGAAGTCCTCGTCCATGTACGGCACCAAGCCGGAGGCACGCGTCGTCTTTGGCAACTCCGAGCGGTGCCTGCCGAAGGACGGCGTCACGTGTACGCCGGACGCGATCGGCAAGAAGTCGTTCTACTGGTACGACACGCCCTGGGACCTCAACTGCGAGGCCGGTAAGAAGTGCGACGGCGCACGCCTCGCCCCCTCCTTCTGGACCCGCAAGCGTCTGACCGAGGTCAGCACGGAGGTCCTGAAGGCCGACGGCAGCTACGGCAAGGTCGACTCCTGGAAGCTTGACCACCGCTGGGGCATGGCCGATACGGACTATCAGCTGCTGCTCGACAGCGTCCAGCACACGGGCCACACCGCGAGCCCGGCGATCACGCTGCCGAAGACCACGTTCGCGTACACGCAGCTCGCCAACCGCATGGACAAGACCGGTGACGGCTTCGCGCCGTTCATCAAGTCCCGGCTGTCCACGGTCGCCGACGAGTCCGGCGGCCAGATCGACGCCAGGTACTCGGCGCCCGCCTGTGACCCGGCCAAGCTGCCGACACCGCAGTCGAACACCACACGCTGCTTCCCGCAGTACATCGGAGGTGACGCCAAGAACGACCCGGTGCGGCAGTGGTTCAACAAGTACGTCGTCACCTCCGTGGTGGCGACCGACCGGACCGGCGGCTCCCCGGACCAGGTGACGACCTACGACTATCTGGATGGCGGCGCCTGGCACTACAACGACGACGACGGCCTGACCAAGGAGAAGCACAAGACCTGGTCGCAGTGGCGCGGCTACGGACACGTCCGGGTCAAGGCCGGAGGCCAGGGCGGCGCTTCGGCCATGAAGTCGCAGACGGACACCTACTTCCTGCGCGGCATGAACGGCGACCGCAAGGAACCGTCCGGCGGGACCAAGAGCGTGAGTGTGCCCCTCGGCGACGGCGAGGGCTCTGCGATCACCGACGACGCGGCGATGGCAGGGTTCACCTACAAGACCGTCCAGTTCGACAAGCCGGGAGGCAATACGGTCGGTAAGACGGTGAATCGTCCTTGGCATCACGAGACGGCCAAGAAGGTGCGCGACTGGGGTACTGTCACCGCCAACTTCACCGGCAGTTCCTTGACCCGGGCATGGACGTCCCTCGACGGTGGCGCGGGTGCCAAGTGGCGGACGGCATCCACCGTCACCAGCTATGACACGGTCGCCGGGCGCGTGACCTCGGTCGACGACCGCGGTGAGGACACGACAGACGCGGACGACCGGTGTACTCGCACCACGTACGCCACCAACGTCGACAAGAACATCCTTCAGCTCCCCTCCCGAGTGGAGACAGTCGCCAAGGGATGCGCTGACACGGCCGACCGCAGCAAGGACGTCATAAGTGATGTCCGCACGGCCTATGACGGTGGAGCCTACGGCGCGGCGCCGACGAAGGGTGATGCCACCGCGACGGCGACGCTCAAGAGCCACGACGGCGCGAAGGCCAGCTACCTGGAATCCGGTGCGACCTTCGACAACTACGGCCGCGAGCTGACGACGACGGACCTCACGGCCGACGTCACGGCGATCGGCGACAGCGCACCGGTGCGCACCAAGCGCACCGACGGCCGGACCACGACGACGAGTTACACCCCAGCCACCGGCCTGCCCACACAGACCAAGACGGCATCCCCGCCGGCCAGGCGCCTCGACCCCAAGAGCGCGCAGACGACGACGTCGCAGCTGGATCCGCTGCGCGGGCACGTACTCAAGGAGACGGACACCAACGGCAAGGTGACGCAGTTCGCCTACGACGCGCTCGGCCGCTCCACCAAGGTGTGGCTCGCCGACCGCAAGACCTCCAGCACGCCGACCTACGAATTCGCCTACCGTGTCGTCGAGGGCAAGCCGGTGGCCGTCGCCACCAAGCTGCTCGACAACAACGGCGGCCAGGTCACCTCGTACAAGCTCTACGACGGCTTCCTGCGGGAACGACAGTCCCAGGCGCCCGGCCCGGAGGGCGGCCGTCTCGTCGCGGACGTCTTCTACGACGAACGGGGCCTGGTGACCAAGAAGTTCGCGGACTACTACGCGGACGGCAAGCCCGTCACCGAGCTGTTCAAGCCCGCCGACGCGCTGCCCGTGGAGTCACAGACCCGCACCGCCTACGACGGCCTCGGCCGCCCGGTGCAGATGCAGATGATCGCCGGGAACGGTGACGGCGGCAAGGTCTTGAACACCACGACGACCAGTTACCTCGGCGACCGGACCACCGTCATCCCGCCGGCGGGTGAGACCGCCACGACCACGATCACCGACGTCCGCGGCCGCACGGTCGAACTGCGCCAGCACCACGAACGGAAGGCCGACGCGGCGTACGACAGCACCACGTACGAGTACACGCCCTCCGGCCAGCCGTCCAAGGTCACCGACCCGGCAGGCAACAGCTGGACGACCACCTATGACCAGCTGGGCCGCACGGTCGCATCGAGCGACCCGGACAAGGGCACCACGACCAGCACGTACGACGACCACAACCAGCTGATCTCCAGCACCGACGCCCGCGGCGTCACCCTCGTCAACGTCTACGACGACAGCGGCCGCAAGACCGAGGTCCGCGAGGGCTCGCGGACCGGCAAGCTGCGCCTGAGCTGGACCTACGACACCATCCCCGGCGCCAAGGGACAGCTCGCCGAGTCCACCCGCTACGTGGGCGACGCGAAGTACACCACCAAGGTCACCGGCTACGACCGGCTCTACCGCCCCGCGCGGACCGCGGTCGTGATCCCGAAGTCCGAGGGCGCGCTTGCGGGCACCTATCAGACCGGGACCGCATACAAGCCGTCGGGCAAGGTCGCCTCGATCAGCTACTCGGCGGCGGGCTCGCTGCCCGGGGGCTCGGTCAACTATGGCTACGAGGCCGACACGCTGCGCCCGACGTCCGTGTTCGGGCAGGGCATGACGGCGTCCACCAAGTTCAGCCACACCGGCAAGCCGCTGCAGCACGAACTGGGCCTGACGGACGGCGGCAAGAAGACGTGGGTCACCAACACCTATGAGTGGGGCACCCAGCGCCTGGCCACCACCCGCGTGGACCGCGAGGACCAGAAGGGCGTCGACCAGCAGGCCAGCTACTCCTACGACGAGGCGGGCAACGTCCTGTCGATCAAGGACGTCTCGCGCACGGGCACGGACAACCAGTGCTTCCGCTACGACTACCTGCGGCGCCTGACCGAGGCCTGGACGCAGGATGACAAGGCGTGCGGGAACTCTCCGTCCGCCGGGGCCATCGGCGGCCCGGCCCCGTACTGGCACTCGTACACCTACGACAAGACCGGCAACCGCCTCTCGGAGACCCGTCACGACCCGACCGGCGACAGCAAGAAGGACGTCAAGCGCGCCTACACCTATCCCAAGCCTGGCACCGCACAGGCCCACGCGCTGACCTCGGTCACCACCGAAGGACCGGCCGGCACACAGAAGACGGGCTACGCCTACGACAAAACCGGCAACACCACAGGCCGCGGTGACCAGAAGCTGACCTGGGACGCGGAGGGCAACCTCGCCAAGGTGACCGATCCGGTCAAGGGCAAGCCCGACAAGGTCACCGAATACCTCTACGATGCCGACGGCCAGCGCCTGATCTCCCGCACGGGCGAGCGGACCACGCTGCACCTCGGCCACACCGAGGTCACACTGGACAAGGGCGCGACCAAGACGAAGGCCACCCGCTACGTCGACCTGGGCAGCGGCCACCAGGCCGTGCGCTCCGACGACGGTTCCTTCTCCTTCACGATCGGCGACCACCACGGCACGGGCCTCCTGGCCGTCGCGGCCGGTGACATGGCCCTCTCCCAGCGCCGGGTGCTGCCCTTCGGCGGCACGCGCGGTGAGGCCCCGAAGTCATGGCCCGGCACCAAGGGCTTCGTCGGCGGCACCGACGAGACGAAGCGCACCGGGTTCACACACCTCGGCGCTCGCGAGTACGACCCGGGCACGGGTCGGTTCCTCTCCGTCGACCCGGTGATGGTCACGTCGGATGCCCAGCAGATGCACGGCTACACCTACGGGAACAACAACCCGCTGGTGTACGCGGATCCGAGCGGGAAGTTCTTCGGCTGGTTCTTCAACCAGTTCATGAACAGTCTCGTTGAATCGACCAAGAACGCGTTCAAGGTCAAGAACAAGAACCCCGGCGCGTCGAAGCCGAGGGCGTACCGGCCAAAGGTCACCAACACGAAACTGGCCGACGGCCTGATGAACATCTACGCCAAGGACGTGGCGAAGAAGGTCTACGGCGACGGAAAGGCCGCGACCGCGATCATCTACGAGTTCAACAACGGGAAGCGCCTCGACAACAAGGAGCAGTGGCACATCAAGAAGGGCTGGAGCGCACTGCGGAACATGTCCTCGATCCTCGAGCTGGACCGAAAGGCCCGGGAGACGGGCAAGAACATGAAGAACCTGCTGAACGACCACGACCTGGCGATCGCCAAGTCCGAGGCGAAGGAACTCTGGAACGCGCTCAGCTCCCGCGATGTCACCGGAAAGGTCGACAAGACAGTCCAGGCGGACGCAGTTATGAAGGACTCCATCAGGAATAACATGGGGAACGTCATGAAGACGGCGGCCGTCAAGGACCTCACGGGCCAGAAGTTCGAGCCGACCAAGTACAAGGGCCCCCAGCCGGTCGGCGAGCCCACACGCCTGCGCGGCTTTGCCAAGTCGTTCGGCATCGCGGGCGGTGTGACATCGGCCGCCCAGGCACCCAGCTATGTTGGTGAGTACGGGTGGAAGCGAGGTGGCTGGGAACTGTTCAAGGACGTGGTCGACCCGTTCGGCGTCTCCAAGGGGCAGGACTCCTTCTACCCTGAGGACAATGGCGGCAGGGGCGGAGGGGGCATCTGCGCCCCCTCGTCCGGCAACTGCGCCTGATGGGAGGCATGATGAGCGAGATCCAAGTACAAGAAGCCCCTCTGCTCCTGCTGCGGATGGTGCCGGAGACGGCGCAGTACATCGCGGAGATGTACGAGATGCCCGCGTCCGAAGCCGTCGGAACCGAGGACGTCTGGTACGACCTGTACCAGCTCCTGGACGAAGCTTTCACGAGGCCGATCGTGCAACCGGAGCTCCGGAAAGAGGCACCGGACGCGGAGCTCATGGGCAGGTGCTTCGAGTTCGTGGAGATCCTGACGCGCGCGTCGAGCCAGTACTTCACAGGAGCCGTGTACTTCCAGGTTCTGGATGCACTCCTGGAAGAGGAGGACCTGCTGGAGAGGGCCATCCCCTTCATGAGGGAGAAGACCCGCAAGGACACGGTGCAGATGCTGATCGGGTACGAGAACCCCGTACCTGAAGAGCTGCTCCGATAAGGAAAATCCATAGGCGTAGGGGCCCGCTCCACATGGAACGGGCCCCTACGCCTATAGTGCACACGGAAAAAATAAGGATCATTACTGACTTCGGCTCGTCAGGGTGATCTTTCCTGGTTCCCCTGATGGGGCTGGGGTGTTGGTTGTACTTCGTGGTGGGTGAGGTATGCGGATGGCGGCGGGCTCACCGCTGCGGGACGTCAGCGCCGGGAGACGGTACGCATGCAGGCGGCCGAGCTGTTCGATGAGGGGGTCAAGCCGCCGGAGGTGGCGCAACGGCTGCGGGTGAGCCGGAAGTCGGCCTACCAGTGGTACCGGATATGGTGGGAAGGCGGTGTGCAGGCCCTGGCCTCGCGTGGTCCGAGCGGGTCGCGGTGCCGTCTGTCGTCGCGCTGTCTGGAGAAGCTGGCCGGGTACCTGGAGCAGGGGCCGGCCGCGCATGGCTGGGTGGAGGACCAGGTGTGGACGGCCGCGCGGGTGGCCACGCTGATCGGGCGGAAGTTCCACGTCTCCTACAGCGTCTCGGGTGCCACCAGGCTGATGCACCGGCTCGGATTCAGCCCGCAGGTGCCCGCACGGCGGGTGGCCGAGCGCGACGAGCAGGCCGTGACCTTGTGGAAGGAGTCTCAATGACGAAGTCAAGCCGCTTGCGCGACCGGCGGGGCGGGGGTGAAGAGCCGTCCGTCACGCAGGAGTGCCCAGAGCACCCCGGCCCGGCGTCGGGCGAGGGCGATGACAGCTTGAACGTGTTTGCAGCCCTCGCCGCGCTTCTTGAGGTAGAAGTCCCGGTTCGGGCCGTCGCGGATGATGCTGGTCTGCGCCGACAGATAGAACACCCGGCGTAGGCGACGGCTGTAGCGCTTGGGCCGGTGAAGGTTGCCGGTCCGTCGGCCGGAGTCGCGGGGAACGGGCACGAGCCCGGCTGCCGAGGCCAGGTGCCCGGCGTCCGCGTAGGCAGACATATCGCCCGCCGCCACGACGAACTCCGCTCCGAGTATTGGCCCCATCCCGGGCAGGGACTCGATGATCTCGGCCTGCGGGTGACTGCGGAAGGTCTCGCGAATCTGTTTGTCGATCCGGTTGAGCCGGTCGTCCAAGGCCAGGATCTGCGCCGCCAAGTCGGCGACGATCTGGGCGGCGATGTCCTCGCCGGGCAGCGCGGTCTGCTGGGCCTGAGCGGCTTCCAGGGCGGTGGCGGCGACCGTATCGGCACTCCGGACGCTGCGGTTGGCTAGCCAGGCCGTCAGCCGGGCCCGGCCGCGGCGCCGGATGGCGGCAGGAGTCTGGTAGCCGGTCAGGAGCACCAGCGCACCCTTGTGCGCCGAGTAGTCGAAAGCCCGCTCCAGCGCGGGGAAGACGCCGGTCAGCACGTCGCGCAGCCGATTGATCATCCTTACCCGATCGGCCACCAGGTCGGAGCGGTGGGCGGTGAGCAAAGCGAGGTCGGCGGCCAGCTGGGCCGGCACGTCGATCGCGGTGAAGTCGTTGCGGTGGCGGGCGGTCTCAGCGATGACGTAGGCGTCGCGGGCGTCCGTCTTGGCCTCGCCCCGGTAGGCGCCGGACATCCGGTTGACCGTGCGGCCGGGCACGTAGACGGCCCGCTGGCCGTGAGCTGCGAGCAGGGCCAGCAGCAACGCGGAGGCCGTGCCGGAGATGTCCACCGCCCAGTGGACATCGTCGGCCAGGGCCAGGATCTCGCCGAGCGCAGCCAGGATGGCAGACTCGTCGTTGTCGATCTTCTTCGACCACAAGGTGGCTCCGGTCTCGTCGACCACTGCGGCCCAGTGATGAGCCTTGCCGGCGTCGATGCCGGCCCAGACCCGGTCCCGTTCCTTGCGCACGCGCCCCTCCTCGTCTCCAACATCATGCTGTCGGCCCGAGGAACACCCCGCTGTCATCTCCGTAATCAGCGACCGCACAAGGCGCGCACATCTCAATCAGCAGCCAGGGCGCCCCGGAAAGCCGGGCGGCCACTCCTTCCGAGCCACTACAGGCAAGGCAACCTGAGCCACACCCGGCCCTCCCGGGCCGCCCAACAACTTACGGAGGCGACCTGGGCGGAGGTAGAAGAGCCCGGGCGGCCTGCGGCGGCTGCATCTGCTTCGAGGACGAGGCAGGCTTCACCCGTCGGCCGCCCCGAGGACGCACGTGGGGCCGGCGTGGCGTCACCCCGGCCGTGACGGTCAGCGGGCGGCGCTCGGGGCGGCTGTCGGTGGCCGGGCTGATCGCGATGCGGCCCGGGTCCCGCACCCGGCTGTGCCACCGCCTGCGCACCCACCGGGCGGGAGCCGGCAAGCGCCGCAGCATGAGCGAACGCGACTTCGTCGCGCTGATCGACGGCGTGCACCAGCTGGTCAAGGCGCCGATCGTGCTGGTGTGGGACCGGCTGAACACCCATGTCTCTCACGCCATACGGGAGTTGATCGCCCAGCGCGAGTGGCTGACGGTGTTCCTGCTGCCCGCCTACGCGCCCGACCTCAACCCCGTCGAGGCGGTGTGGGCACACGTCAAACGCAGCCTGGCCAACCTCGCTGTCGTCGCCCTCGACCGCCTGGAAACACTCGTCCGCAACCGCCTCAAACGCCTCCAGTACCGACCCGAGACCCTCGACGGCTTCATAGCCGGAACCGTCCTGTCCCTCGACGATCCAGCGTCACCCTGACGAGCCGAAGTCAGTAATGGTCGCGCGGAAGTTCGCGGCGAGGGATTGCATCAGCGTTCTGGGCCATCTGGGGTTCCTGGCGCCGCGGCTCCGGGGCCGGATGGGTGCCTGTACCTCGTCCGCAGAGCAGCACCTGCGCGACGATCAGACGATCACATCGCCACGGAAACGCAACACCGCCAGCCGGTCGTCCACGTCACTCATGACCGATCAACAGCACTCGATACAGCACGATCACGTAGCTCGGTGGTGAGGTCGAGTAGCCGGAGACCATTGCTGCTCTCCGGCCCCTGTAACAGCCGCGCTCACGTCTCCCGCCTCCCGGCCCGATCAGGCGGGAAACTGGGAAACCAACGGGAAAACGATCATGCAAACCTCCCCGACGTAGTGCACGAAGACGCAGCGACCTACCCGAACACGCATGCTGCGCCGCAGGTCAGATGATGGTCATCCCTCCGACCTGCTGCATCCCAGATCAGCGGTTTCTTCCGCAGCATCAAGACGCTCCGTCCGCCCATCACACCCGAGGTCACCGACGAGGACATCCGGGCCGCGGCCCTGCAGTACGTCCGCAAGGTCTCGGGATTCCGCGCGCCCGCCGCGCACAACCGCGAGGTGTTCGATCACGCCGTGAACGCCGTCGCGGCCGCGACCCAGGAACTCCTCGACGGCCTCCAGATCCGCGGCTCCGCCACCCGCCGACACTGATCTCGCCAACACCATGGACAGCCACCGGCGGCTTCGACAGCACCGGCAGCATTCCTAGCACTGACAGAATCTCTGCCACGGCAGCCCGACGCCACCTGCCCTCCCGCCCCTCACCAATCGACCCACGCCTGCACCGGCAGGTGATCGCTCGGAAACTGACCGAGCTCGGAGAAGGTGTTGATCGCGGCGCGGCGGGTACGCACGGCCGGTGAGGTGAGAATCCAGTCGATTCGTTCCCCGTCCGGCACCAGCGGCCGGTATCCGTGAAACGTGGCGTACTGCGCGCTTCGCTCCTCGGCCGTGTCCCAGCTGTCGACGAGCGACCCGCCGTCAAGCATCGCCTCGTACACGGGATTGCCGTGAGCCGGGACATTGAAATCGCCCGTCACGATCCGGGGCAGTGCGGAATCCAGCGCGCGCAGCCGTTCGGTGATCAGCGCCGCGGACCGCTCACGCGAATACTGATGGAGATGGTCGAGGTGCGTATTGAGCGCATAGAACTCACCGCCCACCCGCACGTCCCGGAAGCGGACCCAGGTCACCATCCGTACGATGGTGTTTCCCCAGGTGGCCGATCCGATCAGATACGGCGAGTCGGACAGCCAGAAATGGTCGTACTCGACGGGCACGAGGCGGCGGACATCGTAGAAGACCGCCGCGAATTCATCCCTGCTTCCGCCGGCCCGGCCCGTTCCCACCCAGTCGTAATGCGGTCCCAGGTCCTCGGCGATATCGCGTAGTTGCCCGTACAGCCCCTCCTGGGTGCCGAGCAGATGCGGAGCTTCGTGGCGCAGCAGCGTCCGCATCACGGGCCGGCGTTCGGCCCAGGAGTTCGGCCGGGTCTCGGCGGCGTACCGCAGATTGAAGGTCATCACCCGCAGACCCCGCCCGCGGTCGGCCGCGTACCCGGTCCCGGTCCCATACGCCGCCACGGGGGCGCCAACCGCCGTGGCGGCCGCCGCCCGCAGCGCGAAACGCCTGCTCAAGGCCCCTTTCACAGCGCTGGCACGGATACCGGGAGACTGACGGGACGCGGAAACAAGAGCGGTCACATTGGCCATATCCGACACAGCGACTCCAGTGGTCCGTTGCAGAGACAGACACCGCTGACAAGCTCACCACAGAGTCCCGGATATCACCGCAGGGCGGAAGTACCCCTCAAATGAACCCACTTGAAAGCCTCCGTTACTCCCCGCGCCTCCCCTCCCCCTGTCTCCGCGCCCCCTTGTCCTGCCTGTCCCCCAGCCCCTTCTCCCTTCCCCCTTATCCCCTTACCTGTCGCCGGCGGCCCCCTGCCACTCCGCGTGCCGGATGCGGGCGAGCCTCCGTACATCGCCGAGCGTGCCCCATTCGTCCTTCCCGAGCCGCGACAGGGGTCGCATCTCGGAGATCTCCGGATGTCCGTCGACCATCACAGCCTGCGAAACGACCGCGTGCACCACCCGCCCGAACACAACCGTGGAGTCCCCGATCCCGAGGGTGCTGTGCACCTCGCACTCCAGCGCCACGGGCGAGTCAGCGACCCGTGGCGGCTTCACCCGCAGACTCGGCTCGGAAGCGATTCCCGCCGCCTCGAATTCGCTCACCCCGTGCGGAAAATCGGTAGCAGTGTCATTGATCTGCTCAAAAAGCCCCTCGGGCGAAAGATTCACCACAAACTGCCCGGTCGCCTCGACATTCCGCAGGGTGTCCTTACGCCCCACAGAGCTGAACTGCACGACGGGCGGCGCCACGCTGGCAACGTTGAAGAAGGAGTGCGGGGCAAGATTCGCCGAATCACTATGTGGATCGTAGGTCGACACCCAGGCGATCGGCCGCGGCACCACCGTCGCGGTCAGCAGCTTGTAGAACTCGTTGCGGCTCATGTCAGCGGGATCAAAGTCGATGCGCATGATGATCAGTATCCACACGGGCGGCCGCGGGTCGTACAGCGGATCCACCGGCCCACGTGGAGCAGAACGTGGCGCCGAAGACGGGATCGCGCGCCCGGGGCGTCCCGGCGGGACGCGGGCCGCCCGGCGACACGGCGGCGCCCGCCTGACGCGCCAGGCGCCAGGTCCGGGGCCCTACGCCCCGGACGGGGACATCCTTCTGTGTCTTCAGCAGCAGCCGCTCCCGGCGCCGCCGGAGAGGATCTGCTCGATGACCGGTCGTCCGACCTCATAGGCGTCGGCGACCGGCAGTACCCGGGCGTCGGGATGCTCGGCGAGCCAGTGCTTGGCGGCGTCGGCGCTGGTGAAGAAATGGACCAGATTGCAGAAGGAGGCGCGGACCGAGGCCGGCGCGTCGGGGGTGACGAGGGAGACAACGGTGGTGGCCGGCTCCACGTTGGCGGGTCCGTCGGGGGTCGCGGTCAGGCGAACCGGCTCTCCGGTGGCCCGGCAGGCGGAGGTGACCTGGGCGATGTGGCCGAGGATGGCCGGGAAGACCAGGGTGTCCATGGCGCACCAGGCGTAGAGGGTGCGGCCGTTGGTCTGGTAGCGGTGCGGTGTGGGGTTGTGGGTGAGGCCGCTGCCGATGATGCGGCCTTCGGTGTCGTACTCGGTGTCGGGCATGTCGGCCAGCGCCTCGCGGATCTCGTCCACGGTCCGGCCGGCCTGGGCGGCGAGCCGGCCGACGGCGACCGGCTCCCCGGTCGCCAGGAGCGTGAGCAGAGGGCGCAGTAGCCGGAGCTTTACGCCGGGGGCTCGGTTGACCGTGTCGGTGAAGCGGTCGGCGATCTTCCGGGGGTCGGTGTTCACAGCGGGTCCCTCCGTTCCCTGTGTGGATGGGTCCGATGCCTGCCGACCATAGGGTCTGCCCCCGGGGTGAGGGTCAAGCCCGCGGGCCGCCTCCGTTGAAGCCCCCGGCCCGGCGGCGGCGGGCCCTCGCCGGGTCTTCCCGGTGTTCGTCGCGGACCGGCTGAATCATCGACTGATGAGCGGGCGGCGCCGGCCCTGCGCCTCAGCGGGTTGAAGCGGCCGTATGACGCTCGATGATCGGGCAGACGCCGTCGCCTGGCTCCGGTTCGGTGACGGTACCCGGCCGCGGTGCGCTTGGCGGACGGCAGCAGCCCGCGTTCTTCGTACCGCCGCATGGCCCGATAGTGGCGCCGAGGCCGCCGAGGACAGTGTCGAACGTGCCGTCGTCGTTGACGAAGGCGAGCGCGGGCTGTGCGGTGACGCCGAACCCGGCCGGCGGTGGCGATGCCGGCCTGGGCAGCGGACGGGGCCGGCCGCGACGCGAGAGGAGCGGCCGGCCCCTGGGACCCGGTCGGGGAAGTGGTCCCTTCCCCTTTCGTGTCCCCTCACCGGATGAAGGGGAGCCGGGCCGGTACGCCTCCGGCCGGGACCCGTGGCGGCGTACCGGACACGTACCCTCCGGTCGGCTCTCCCTCACCGGTCCGCAGCGTGCGGCAGGCGGTGGCCCGCACACCGCGGCGTCTTCACGCCCCCGCCGTGTCCCGCACCTGCCGGTGACCGGGCAGCAGCTCGTACGCGATGGTCCACAGCGGGGCGATGCGGGAACCGAAGCGGTGCACCAGCCAGCCCGTCAGCGCACCGAACCCGGCGTGTGCGAGATAGACGGTGATCTGGAACTTCGGCCACATGTCGGCGCCGAGCACGCCGGCTCCGACCGCGTTCGGCACGGGGCTGAGCAGGAATCCGGTCGCCAGCACGAGCCCGTAGAGCGTGCCGAGCCCGGTGGCGGTGAGCGCACCCCCGTGGCGACGGAAGGAAAAACCGCCCACGAGTACGGCGTAGATGACGCCGAACATCGCGCCGTTCCAGACGTGGTCCGCCCATCCGGTGATGTTCGACGCGGTGTCGGGGCCCCGCATGATCTGGTCGCGCAGCAGGACGCCCATCAGCATGGCGATGTCGCCGGGCATCGAGTCGAAGACCCGGAAGCCGATCTCGCGTACCAGCTCCAGCACCACCGTGCCCGCGATTCCCGCCAGCGCCCCCAGCAGCACCGCGCGCCTCAGTCGCGGCCCGCTGATGCCCAGGGCGATCAACGGGGCGAGGACAACGGTGATCGCACCGGGAATCCCGACCTCGCTCACAAGGTCGGGCAGCGTCGCGTAGCCGCCTTCGGCGAGGGCGAACAGCAGCGCTCCGGCGGCGGTCGCCCCGGCCAACACCAGGGCGGTAAGCACCAGATCGAGCAGAGTGCGGGCCGGGTGTCTGCCGGGGGCCGCAGTCACTTGACCGCGCCGTTCGCGATCTTCTCGGCGGCCATCTTCATCTGCTTGCCACCGTCGCTGAGCTTGCCGTCGATGGCGGTGAACAGCGTTGCCGGGTCGAAGTAGCCGATGTGGGAAGTGCCGTGCTCATCCGCCCACACGTACATGCGCAGCGGGATCACCGCGCCGATGGCCGGGTTCTGCTGGAAGAACATCTTGCCCTTGGCCGGATTGCCCACGAAGTAGGCGTGCGCGCCCTTCAGATCCAGCCCCGTGGACTTCAGGGCTCCCGCCTGGTTGAGGTCGCCGAGGACCATCATCCCGCTGTCGGCCACGGCCTTCTTCAGCGCGCTCTGGGTGTCGGCGAAGGACTTTGACGAGGCGTAGGAGATGAAGGTTGTCTGCACCGACTCAGCGGGCCGAGAGGGGGAGCCTGCCTCCTTCGTCGGATTCGGGGTCTTGCCGGAGGTGGTCTCCTCCGCGTCCGAGCCGCAGGCAGTGGCGCCGAGGGCCAGTACCAGCGCACCCGCCGTCAGCACGCTGTAGCGGACGGGCTTGGTGCGGAAGCGGGTCTTACGGAAGCGAGTCTTGCGGGTCAGTGACATGAGACGGGTCCCCATGAGTGTGTCGGGAGGCCGGCCTCGCCGTGCCGGAGGCCGTGCCGGTGCCGTATGCCGCTGCGACCTGTTCGCGAGCCGTACGGAAGTACTGCAGTCGTACGGCACTGCGCAGGAGCGCGGCACACCATCAGAAACCCGTCAGCGCCGCGTCGACTGTCGCAACTGTCAGGGAGCTGACACATATCGGGAATTACGCGACCCCGCGCGGCCTTCCCCGTGCACCGGCCCCGCGCACCGACCTCGCGCACGGGACGGGCCCGTGTGCACCCGAATACGCCTCCAGGCTGCCCTCCCATGGGTGAAAACACCGCCCACACGGAAAGCCGCCGCGCTGGTCCGGGTCCCTCATCCCCTCTCATGGCAGCGAGATGAGGAGGCAGTCAGGCATGGACCATCGCAGGAGCCCGTCGCGCAGGCGGTTGCTGTCCGGCATCGGGGGGCTTGGGGCCGGAGTGGTGCTGGTGGGTATGGGCGGCAACGCCTTCGGCGGACGCGCAATGCGGACGGTGGCACCGACCGACGTGGGGGCCCCGCTGCGCGACCTGCCGGAGTTCCGCAGCCGGGGCGGGCTGCTGGAGCACACGCTCACGATCGCCGCGGCCCGCCCCGTCATCGGCGGGCGGCGACTGCACCTGGACACCTACAACGGGCAGATCCCCGGCGAAGTACTGCGTATCCGCCCGGGCGAGCTTCTGCGTATCCGGCTGCGCAACCAGATGGTGACGACCGGCCTGCCGCCCAACGCGCTGCCACCGATGTGCGCCGACACGGGCCACGCGCAGGCCGCCCAGCGCCACCGCGGTCCGGACGACTGGCTGCCGCAGTGCGTCCCCGAGGCGGTCCACGGCCTCGCCGACGGCAATACCTTGGTGCAGGAGGCCATCGCGACCAACCTGCACACCCACGGCCTGCAGGTCTCCCCCTCCGGCAACGCCGACAACATCTACATCCGTATCGATCCGCTCGGCTCCCACGCCTACGCGTACACCATCCCCAAGGACCAACCGGCCGGTCTCCACTGGTACCACCCGCACTTCCACGGCTCCACCACCCACCAGGCATGGTCCGGCCTCGCCGGGCCGATCATCGTCGAGGGCGACATCGACAAGGTGCCGGAGATCGCGGACATGCGGGAGCGGACCATCGTCATCAACGCGCTGCGTGTGGACGGAAACGGGGAGAACCCCACCGCGCTGGTCCTGCCCACCGGCGGCGACGACCCGTTCACCACCGTCCCCGCCGTCCCCTCCGAGCTGCTCTTCCCGCTCAACGGGCAACTGCGGCCGGTCATCTCGATCCGGCCCGGGGAAACCCAGCGGTGGCGGGTGCTCAACGCGGCACCGCATCGCTCGATCTGGCTGCACATCGAGCACCACGCCCTGCACCAGATCGGCCAGGACGGCATCCCCTTCGGCCGCACCCGCCCCGTACAGTCGATCATGCTGGGCTCCGCGAACCGCGCCGAGTTCGTCCTGCGCGGCGGCCAGCCGGGCACGTACCGGATCTACGCCCGCAGGTACGACCAGGGCCACCCCGGCGGCGAACGCCCCACCATCGAACTGGCCACCCTGCACGTCACCGGCTCGGCCACCAGCGGCCGCATCCCCCGGCAGCTGGTGGCACCACCCCCTGTTCCCGCACTCCGGGTCGCCCGACGCCGCACCCTCACCTTCTCCGGAGACATCTCCGGCAAGGACGGCGCCGGCGTCCGCTTCCTGATCGACAACCTCCCTTTCGACCCCGACCGCATCGACCAGGAGGTCGAGGCCGGGACGGTGGAGGAATGGCGGCTCGTCAACGAGGACGTCTTCCAGCACCCCATCCACTTCCACGTCAACCCCTTCCAGGTCATCGACGTCAAGGGCATCCCCGCAGGCGACACCTCCTGGCAGACCGACCCCGCCATCTGGTGGGACACCTTCCGCCTGCCGCCCAACGGCGAGTTCACCCTCCGCACGTACTTCCGTGCGGACACGCCTGGCAAGACCGTCTTCCACTGCCACGTCCTCCCGCACGAGGACAACGGCATGATGGGCAACATCCTCATCAACCCACCCGGCATCCCCGGTCGCCCGCCCCACACCACCGGAAACCCACGATGAACCACCCCGCACGGCCCACCGGATACCCACGATGAACCGGCCCTCGTCCCCGAACCGCCCCTCCTCCCGGCCATCCATGCCGCGCCGCGCCGCCGCCCTCGCCGCCGCGCTCCTGTGTGGTGCTCACCTCGCCGGCACAGCCCAGGCCGCGCCGCCTCCACCGCCGCCGTCCTCATACAAGCCCGTGCCCCCCACCGTCGCGCGGGTCCCCGCCGACACCGGCACCCGCAACCATCCCTACCTCTTCACCCAGCAACACCGCGACAACCTGTGGTGGTGGAACGGCGCCTGGCTGCCCCAGTCCGTCCCCTCCGGCGCCCACGTCCGTATCCAGCTCCCCGGCGGCCCCGTCCAGTGGAAGCCCTACACCGGCCCCGACTGCCGCACACCTCGCGTCCCCGGACTGCGCCGCCTGTCGCCCGCCCGCGTCCAGTACCTCGGCCGCAGCCAACTACCCAACGCCGACCGCATCGACGGCTACAGCAACCTGCAGAACTTCGACTACACCGTCGACGGCACCGGCCTCGCCCGGATCTGTCTGCGCCCCGATCCCGCACCCACCCACCCCGAAGACATCGGCCTGGGCAACGGAGCCGCCGACCCGTACGTCCTCAGCCTCCTGGTCGGCGTCCCTCAGCTCGGTGTGTCCTCCCAGCGGTGACCCACGTGGCCTTCCAGCGAGGCAGAGCCCCTGACACACGGCCCAGCATGGACTCCGGGCACTCAACACTCAGAATCCGCCCCATAGTTGACCACTCGGGCCGCTGAGCTCCGGGCTGCCCTGCTCCCTTCCCGCGCTGCGCGCCACCGCATGAGCGCCCTGCCGGTTCAGCCGCCGAGACGAACCGGAGGTGCTGCGCCATCCCGTCCCCTTCCACCTCGGCATGCGCTCCGGCTCCGGCGGCGTTTCCCTGAAGTCCCTTCCCCTGTCGGTGAGGCAGCCTGCTGCCGCAGGAGTGAACCGCTGGTCGCTACGTGACACATGGGGGCCCGTCAACTGCTCTGCGCAATGACGGATGGAATGTGTTGTGGGGGTTGGGGGTTTCCGGTCCGTGGAAGAACAAGGCCCCCCACCCGATTCCGGTATGTACCCCACCGTGCCGACCGGAGGACGACGGCACGGTGCGGCCGCCGGGCGGGATGCGCCGCTCCGCCCGCCTGTGGGACACGACCGCGGCGAGGCGTCCGAGGATCCCTCCGAGCAGGCCGCCGCCGTAGCCGCCATACCCGTAACCGCCAAGGCCGTCATGGCCGTCATGGCCGTAGCCGCCATGCCCGCCATGTCCGTAGCCGCCGTGCCCGCCCGGCAGTCGTGGTGACCGTGGCCGCCGCAGGGGCGGCGGGCGCCGCCCCCGCCTCACAGGTATGCCGCCCCCGTCCCCTGCTTTCGCCAAGTGCGCCGACCAGGTGACCCATTGGTCAGAGGAATGACAAGACGTGACACACCGTGATGCAGACCGGCCGCCCGCAGCACCGGCCCCGGCTGCGCAGCGCGCGGCGGTATGGGCCCTGCGCTGTCCGGGAGGCCGCCGCCCGCCCGGCCGTCGGGACACCGAGGCGCTGGCGGCTCGTGTGGAGTCGCGTGTGCTGGAGCCCGGCACGGTGGCCTTCGCTCAGGGGCAGGTGCCCGACGGGGTGTGGATCGTACGCAGTGGAACGCTGGAGCTGGTCTCGGGCACCGGCCGACGGCGTGTGGTGGTCGGAGTGCTGTCGGCATGCGGAATCGCCGGGGACGTACCGCTGTTGCTGGGACGCCCCGCGGTGTGCACCGTGCGGACGCTGACCACCGTGCAGGCCGTCTTCCTGCCGGCCGCCGCGTTCCACACCCTGCTGGAGACCAGCCCCGCCCTGGCCCGGGGCTGGCTGACGGTACTCGCCCGCCGCCAGTCCCGGACACAAGAGACACTCGCCCAGACCCTGACAGGAGACGCCAGGAGCCGGGTGGCCCGCCTGCTGCTGCGCGAAGCACACAACGGCACCGTGCACTACGCACAGGGCACACTGGCAGCCATGCTCGGACTCCGCCGACCGACACTCAACCGCGTGCTCAAAGAATTCGAACGCGAAGGACTGCTGACGGTCGGATACCGGCACGTAGCTCTACTGGCCATGGACCGACTTCAACTCTGCGCGCAGGAAGACAACAGCTGAACCGCCCCTCACCACGGGCACGACACGCACACCGCTGTTCTGTGTCAGCGGATCGCCGTGGGGAAGCTCCGCAGCCGCGGGCTGTTGGTGACTGCGAGGACCGAGGAGAGGGGCCATGGCGGTGGCCACGATCACCGGGTGGAGCAGGCCGACCCCGGCCGACGCGACCCACGCCCCTGCCCGCCCGCCGATACGGCACCCCTGCCCGCCTGCCGATACGGTCCGGCCACGCGAGCCGGTCCACCGCCCCGTCGGCAGCGACCAGCGCGACGGAGCGACCGTCACCGATCCGCGTTCGACGACGATGACCGGAGTGACGTTCAGCCATGGCGGAGGGCGGCGAGGGCGTCCTCCACGGCCCGGTGGAAGGTGGGATAGGCGTAGATCATGTGGCGGAGCCGGTCGACGGGGACCTGGGCCTGCACCGCCACGGCGAGCCCGTAGAGGACTTCGCCGCCCGCGGGCCCGGCGGAGGTGGCACCGACGAGCACACCGCGCTCGGCGTCCTCGACCAGCTTGATCAGGCCCTCATTGCCTGCCTTGTGGATCCAGCCGCGTGCCGAGGACGGCACCTGGGCGGTGCCCGTCCGCACCCGGAGTCCCCGCTCGCGCGCCGCGTGTTCGGCCAGACCGACGGAGCCGACCTCGGGGTCGGTGAAGGTGACCCTGGACAGGGCGCGGTAGTCCGCATCCGGGCCCGGCTCACCGAGGACGGAGCGTACCGCGATCTCGGCCTGGTACACCGCCACATGCGTGAAGAACCCGTGTCCGGTCAGGTCGCCGACGCCCCACAGGCCGGCCGCGGCCCGCAGTTGCCCGTCGACGTCCAAGGCGCGGGCGTCGGGGTCGAGGCCGACGCTCTCCAGGCCGAGGCCGGCCAGGTTGGGGCGTCGCCCGGTGGCCACCAGCAGATGCTGCCCCGTCACTTCCTCGCCACCGTCCAAAGTGAGCTGGAAGGTGTCCTCCGCATGGCGCACGCCGATGACCCGCGCGCCGGTGCGTACAGTGATCCCCTCCGCACCCAGCACGTCCGAGAGCAGCGCGCCGACCTCCGGCTCCTCGGCGGGCAGCAGCCGCTCCATCGCCTCGATGACGGTCACCGCAGTGCCGAAGCGGGCGAAGACCTGTGCGAGCTCCAGGCCGACGGCGCCGCCGCCGAGCACGAGCAGCGAGGCGGGCGGCTCCTTGGCCGCCATCGCATCGCGGTTGGTCCAGTAGGGCACCTGGTCCAGGCCCGACACGGGCGGGATCTGCGGGCGGCTGCCGGTGGCGAGCACGACGCCGCGCCGGGCGATGAACACCTGGCCGTCGGCCTCGACCCGGCCGGGCCCGGCCAGCCGCGCGCATCCGCGGACGAAGCGTCCGCCCTTTCCGGTGAACCGCTCGACGGCCACCTGGTCGTTCCAGTCGTCGGTCGCCTCGTCGCGGATCCGGGCGGCGACCGGAGCGAAGTCCGGGGCGACCTGCGCCTGCCCGGCCATGCCGGGCAGGCGCCGGGCTTCGGCGAGCAGGTTTCCGGCGCGGATCATCATCTTGCTCGGGATGCAGGCCCAGTACGGGCACTCTCCGCCGACCAGTTCCGCCTCCACCCCGACAACGTCCAGCCCGGCCCCCGCCAGCCGTTCGGCTACGTGCTCGCCCCCCACGCCCATACCGATCACCACGACGTCGGTGTCCTGCGCCATGAAAGGGCCTCCAATGGGTCAGCTTGCCCCGGGATATTGATCGCTATTGATCACTTCGTACCCGGAACCTGCGGGAAGTTCCCGTACCTTCCGTCGTCTGCGCGTCTCGCCCGTCCGGGCTCTCGGCTGATCCGGGAGGCGCCCCACACCAGCGTGCCGGTCAGCAGCAGAAGCGTGAGCGGATAGAAGAGATCGCCGGGACGAATCGTGGCCGGTCGATGGAGGGGATTCCGTCCTCGCCCGGCCCGCCGGAGACCGCGGCACCGGCCAGCGCGTCCAGCGACGGCGCCTGACCGGGCTGCAGCGTCGAGCCTGCGCCCGGCGGACGATCCGAGAACGCCTGCCATGCGGCGACGCCACCGCCCGCACCCAGCACTACGACCCCACGATCACCGCTGCTCCCTTGAGGGCCTGCCGGCGGTCGGGGTGGGGACGCCGCCGACTGTTCACAGGGCACCACCTCTGACCACGCGGGAAATGAGGGTTACTGCTCCCTTGGCGCTCATGGACCCGCACATGAGGTGCCTGTTCGGTGAGCGCGCTTACAGTTCTCGGCTGCCACCCCGCCTAACGTTCGGATTGTGGTGCTGCGGATCACGCTCGGTGCCGTGGTACGGGCGATGGCAGTCGGCCGGCTCGCTTCCTTCGGACACACGCTCCGGAGTCTGGCCGAATACGGGCGGGTCGCCGCCGTCGCCGCAACCGCGCCGGTCCCGTCTGGTCCAGGCGCCCGTCGGCGTACGCCCGGGTGAGGCGCTCGACGGCGGCCTCGCGTTCGGCATGGCCGACGCGCAGCGAGGTGTGCGATGGGTCCGGTGTGTCCGACGGAAGAGGCGAGGCGGATGAGATGGTGACCTCCTCGTTCCTCAAGTACGGTGGCGTGCCTCGTCCCGGCCCCCACCGGTGTGGCCGAGAGCCACGGAGACGTCCTGAACGGCGCGGATCAACGTCTTCCGGCGCGTACGTCTCGACACCGGCGCGCGGCGGCTACGCTCCGTCCCCGGATGGCGTACGGCTGACCTGATCGTCGGGCGGGCCCGAGCCCATCAGGGCCTCACTGAACCCGCGCAGCCGCGACAGCGTCGCGGCGTCCGGGGTGTCGTGGCGGGCCAGTGCGTGCTTGATCTCCCGGTAGACGGCGACCTCCAGGCCGCAGCGGCGGCAGTCCTCGACATGCTCGGCGACCCGGCGGGCGGTGAACTCGTCGCTCTCCCCGTCGAGATAGGACTGCAGCACCCTGGCGACCTGCATGCAGTTCATCCTGCGGCTCCGGCGGCGCTGCCACAGCCAGCTGCTCACAGCACACCTCGTTTCGGTGCCAGACCGGCCGCGGTCAGCCGTGCTCGTATCCGCTTGCGTGCACGGTGCAGGCGGCTCATCACGGTCCCTTCGGGTACGTCGAGCAGGCCGGCGGCCTCCGCGTAGCTGAGACCGTCGATGTCGACCAGACGGACGACCTGCCGGTGTTTGTCGGGCAGGTCGGCGAGCGCGGCGTCGACCACCTCGTCGAAGGCCTCGCCGACCACGATCTCCTCGGGGCCGGCGTCCGGCCCCGCCGGGGTGGAGGCGAGCCGGTCGAGGTCGGTGTCGGGGTCGTCCAGGAGGTGCGGCCGCCGGCGGCGGTGCCGGTTCATCTCGGCCCGCCGCATGATCGTCAGCAGCCAGGCCCGCGGATGCTCCCCGTCGAACCGGTCGACGGCCCGGTAGGCGCGCAACAGCGTGTCCTGTACCAGGTCCTCGGCGTCGGCCACCTGCGCGGTCAGCGTCATGGCGACTCTCAGCAGTACTTCCACCTCGGGAAGCACGTACTGGGCGAACGCCTTGTCCCGCGCCCCGCGGTCTCCTGTGTCCACCGGTTTCGCCACGCTCTCTCTCACAGGTAAGGAACCCGGCGCTCGTCCGCCGCATTCCACACCCATCCATCCCCATGCCCTTGCCCGTCGGTGTACGGATGCCTGTCGGCGTACGGAATGACGCGCCTCACCGTGCGGGTTTCCGGTGCATGAGGAAGCCGTACCTGCCGCGACTGCGGGAGATCTGGGACGAGTGCCGGGAGCGGGCGCGTCATCTGCGGCTGCACGGAGATCTCGGGGCGTACGCGGACGGGGAGCTGTCCGGTAACCGCCGGGTGCGGATGGCCGCGCATCTGGCCTGCTGCTGGATCTGCAGCGGCCGTCTGGAGACGCTGCAGCTGATCAAGGCGTCGATACGGCGCAGTCCGCACCGCGCGCCGGTCTCGCTGGCCGAGGTCCGGATACGGCAGTACGCCGACCGCCTCACCCACTCGCCTCCAAGCTCCTGAGGAGCAGGGGACTCCCCTCGCCCGGCCGCTGAACGGAGGAGCCATGCCGAACCCGGTTCGCCGACCCGCTCGCCTCCGCCGGCGCCCTCCGCACGCCCGCCGCAACGGCACAGGTGGCGGTGGCGGCGCGGTGGCTTCACCGCTGTGGCCGGCGCCTGGCGGATGGTGTGGTGCTGCGCGGGCCCGGACGACTGCTGTCCCGGCGTTGCCGTGTCCTGGGGCGACCACTGACCCGTCGGGCCGTGCGGCAGGCAACGCGCCTGCGCTCACCGGCTTCCGGATGGCGGCCTACGAACGTCCACCGGATTGCGGATGGCGGTCTACCGCACCGCGGTGGTCCAAGCCGTGGCAGCCACCACCGTGGGCGCGGGCCTCATGGTGGCCGCGCCCCTCTGGCTGACAGGGCGGGACGCCTGGGTGGGCGCGGTACGGCGCCCACCCTCGGCCTATCGGCCCGCGGTCAGCAGCAGCCGGAGCCGGATTCGGACCTGGCCGCCCCGTCCTGTTCGGACGGCACGCACGGGAAGAGCCCGTGGTGCGTGCTCTTGTCGCCGGTCACGGTGAAGTGGCGCGCGTAGCGGGTGGCGGAGAGCATGTCGGCGGTGTTGCCGCACACCAGCATGGGTTTGCCGGTGTGGAAGCGGTGGTGGTTGTCGAGGTCGAAGGCGTGTGGGTGCTCGGCCAGGGTGCCGTGGTAGACGGCGACCTGGCCGTAGTCCTCGCAGCGGTCCTCCAGCGGGAGCTTGAAGGCGCGGACGGTACGGGAAGTGAAGGCCGCAAAACCGATCTTGCGCTCGATGGCCGGGTCGCCGAGCGCGAGGGGGGCGGAGGAGACCGTACGGGCGTCGGGGCAGCCGGCCCGGTCCAGGATGCGGCGGAAGTCTTCGGTGTAGAGGGCCCCGGCGAGGCACTCGCCGACCAGGACCGGGTCTTCCAGCAAGGCGGCGGGCAGCCGACGGTCGGCGAAAACGTCGGAGACGTACAGCTCCCCGCCGGGCTTCAGAACCCGGAAAACCTCGGTGAAGACGCGCGGCTTGTCCGGGGACAGGTTGAGGACGCAGTTGGAGACGACGAGGTCGACGGAGCCGTCCGCGATCCCGGCGGTGGCCAGGTCCTCGATATAGCCCTGCCGGAAGTCCACATTGGCGTATCCGAACTCGGTGGCGTGCCAGTCCAGATGACGGCGGGCCACCTCCAGCTGCCCGTCGGTCATGTCGATGCCGATGACCTTGCCGGTGGGGCCGACCAGCTGGGACAGGACGTAGGCATCGCGTCCGCTGCCGCACCCCAGGTCAAGAACGGTGGCGCCCTCCAGGGCGGGCGGGATGGGCGAACCACAGCCGTAATAGCGGTCCTTGACCTCCTCGTGCACACGGGCGAGCGCGGCGGCTATGTGGGCCGGCGGTGCCGCGTCGGTGCAGCATGCGGTGGTCTTGAGATCCGCGGTCGATGCGAGCACCTGGCCGTAGTACTCCTTGACCGTGGCCTCGACCGAGGATGTGTGGGGCGTTTCTGCGCGGGCGGGCCGGATTGCGGCTGTGTCATTCGCCATGTCTCTCCCGGGATGTTGATCTGGATGAGGGTCTTGCGCGCCGGCAGCGGCCCTCGCCGTGTGTCTCTGCATGGCGTTGGCGTGTCTCTCCATGGCGTGGTGGGCCTCTGCATGGCGTGGCACGGAAACCCGCCACGCCAAGGGCAGCATTCCCGTTCTCGGGATCAGCCATGGTCGACAGCCGGTGACCACACACGGGCTCATCGCCGGCTACCGCACGCTGCGCTGACCTCCGGCGTACGGGAGCGGACCCGTCCGGCATACGGGAGCGGCCCCGTCGCGCCGCCCACCAGCCGCCCGCGCTCAGGACCACCCGCCCGGCCGGCGCGATCCACAGCACCGGGGGAGCCCAGCTCGCGGAGCGCCCCGCCGAGACCGGTGTGGACGAACGTGCGCTCCTGTCTGATGTGCTCCTGATCCGACGTGCTCCTGTCCAGCGTGATCGGCCGGGCGTTCGGCCACGACGAGGCGCAGCGGAAGTGGTAGTCGGCGGCCGGGGCGCGCCCATCCGGCGAGGGTCCGTCTGGCGTGTTCCGTGCGGCGCGGGGTGAGGTCCGGCAGGTACAGGGCATCGCCCAGCAGGGCCGCGGCGTCGGGCGAGTCGAGGGCGAGGGTGAAGATGCGGCGCTCGTCGGAGTACACGCGGAAGCCCGCCGTCCGCAGCAGCGCGGCGAGGCCGTCACGGGCCTGCGGATTGGGCCACGGCTGGCGCATCGTCCCGAGGGCGGACATCACCCGGGCCCAGCCGAGCAGTCCGGACACCGAAAGGCCCGACTGGGCAGGCACCAGCGCCGCGAGCATCCCGCCCGGCCGCAGCACGCGCCGGATCCCGCCCAGAACTTGTGGCAGCGGAGTGAGCACGGGCAGGCACATCGCAGCACAGACGGCACCGATGGTCCCCGAGGCCACGGGCAGGGCGTCGGCGCTCGCCCTGACGAGTGGCCCGCGGCCGCGCCGGGCCGCCTCGGCGAGTTCGCCCTGCGAGAGATCGATGCCGACCCAGTCATTGCCTGGGAGGAAGTCGCGGGTGGGAGCTGATCCGCAAGCCAGGTCCAGTACGGTCCCCGGAACGGCGCGCAGGGGCCCGGCCAACCATGCGTATGGGGAGGTGTCGGCCAGTTGGAAGAGGCGTTCGGTGATGCCGGGGCGGGAGTCGTGGTAGGCGGAGAGATAGCGGCGCCAGTCCCGTTCGTCCATCGGGCCGCTCCTTCCCTACATGCGTGGGGTGTCCGCGGGTTCGGGCAGTGGCCTCCACCATCGGCCTCCACCACCCCGCTCCCGCAAGGAACCCGGCCGTTCCTTACGGCATTCCGTCCGGGACACGCCGTACGAGGGAGGAAGGCCGGATCGGCGGCTCGCCACCGAAAACCCGTGCGCAAATCTGTGCCCAGGGGGAAGGGTGAAGCGTCGTAGCGGGTTTCCTTCCCATGCCGCCGGCCACAGGCAAGTCCGTCGGCACCCATCTGAGAGCCGGAGTGAGACTGCAGCATGAGCGCATACGACCTGGTGGTCATCGGTGGTGGCAGTGCCGGGCTGACGGCGGCGCGCACCGCCGGGCGGTTCGGCGCGCGCACGTTGCTGGTCGAGCGGGACCGGCTGGGTGGTGACTGTCTGTGGACGGGGTGCGTTCCCAGTAAGGCGTTGCTCCATGTGGCGGCCGAGGTGCAGGCCGCCCGTCGCGCGGACGTGTATGGGCTCGGTGCCGCTTCGGGTCCCGCCGACCTTGCGGCGGTGATGGAGCAGGTGAGGCGGGCGATTGCGGCGATCGAGCCGCATGACTCGGCTGAGGCGCTGCGTCCGTTCGGTGTGGAGGTGGTGTACGGGCCGGCTGTCTTCACCGGGCCGCGCACCCTGACCGTCGGCGAGCGGGAGGTCTCTTTCCGGTATGCGGTGATCGCGACGGGTTCGTCTCCGGTGCTGGTGCCGGTTGCGGGACTGGCCGAGGCGAATCCGCTGACCAGCGACACGGTGTGGGAGCTGGCCGGGCTGCCCGAGCGGCTGATGGTGCTGGGGGGTGGGCCGACCGGCTGCGAGCTGGGCCAGGCGTTCGCCCGTCTGGGCTCGAAGGTGACGCTTGTGGAGGTCTTGGACCGGCTGCTGCCGCGGGAGGAACCTCGTGCTTCGCAGCTGATGCGGGAGCGGTTGGAGGCGGAAGGTGTCACCGTACTGACCGGCTACCGCGTTGAGAAGGTCGCCGATGGTGCGGTGTACGGGGTGGGTGCCCCGGTGGTGTATGACCGGCTGTTGGCGGTCACCGGGCGCCGGGCCAACACCGCCGGGCTCGGCCTGGAAGGGGCCGGGGTGCGGCTGGGCGAGCAGGGGCAGGTCATGACGGACGGGCGGCTGCGCAGCAGCAACCGGCGGATCTACGCGGCCGGGGACGTCACCGGCCGCTCGGCCTTCACGCACCTGGGTGGGGTGCAGGGGGGTGCGGCGGCCGTGGATGCGCTGCTGGGGGTGCGGCGGGCCATCGACTACGAGGCGGTGCCGTGGGTGACGTTCACCGATCCCGAGGTCGCCCGTGTCGGGCTCACCGCCGACGAGGCGCGCAGCAGGTACGGGGACGTGGTGCGGGTGCGCACGGTGGAGCATGACCGGGTGGACCGGGCGGTCGCAGACGGCCGTACCGAGGGCTTCACCGCCCTGGTCCTGGGCCCGCGGGGCCGGATCGTGGGTGCCACGGTCGTCTCGCCGCGGGCCGGGGAGACCATCGCCCATCTGGCGGCCGCGGTACGGCTGGGCTGGACGGCCTCGCACTACGCCAAGACCGTGCACCCGTATCCGACATACGCGGACGGGCCCTGGCACGCCGCGCTCAGCGACGTCTACGCCCGGCTCTTCAAGAACCAGTGGGCCACCGGCGCGCTGCTGGGCCTGCGCAGGAAGGTGGCGCGATGATCCTCCGGCTCGTTCCCGGTGTATTGCTCAGCGCGATGGCGGCCGGACAGGCCGCGTCCTTCGGCGCGATGGGGGACATCCTCGGCGCGTACGAGGTGACCGGTGGCGCGGCCTCGGTCACCGTGGCCGTGGTGCTGTATGCCTGGCTGCTGCGCAGGACCAGCCGTCGGGCCCCGCTTCTACCGACCCGGTACTCGACCGCATAGCCGCCGCACCAAGAGAGCAGGAATCAAGCTGATGGGACTCGTGGCGACACTGCGCGCTGTTGAGCGTGCCACCCGCCCCTACGATCCGGAGTTCGCCGAGGCCATGGCACGCCGCTGGGCACAACTGCCCGGGACGGCCAAAACCCCGGGACAGATCATCGGCCGGCACGGCGTGGGCTGCGAAGGCACCCATGGCGTCTTTCCCAAGTGCAACCTGAAGTGCACCCCCTGCTACCACTCCCGCGACGCCAACCAGGTCCGCGTCGACGGCCCGCACACCCGCGAACAGGTCGCCGCTCAGATGGGGTTGCTGCGCCGGCTGCGCGGGCCGCGGGCGCACACTCAGCTGATCGGCGGCGAGGTCAGCCTGCTGCCGCCCGACGACCACGCCGCCACCCTGCAGATCATGCGCGAGCACGGCCGCGAACCGATGAGCTTCACCCACGGCGACTTCGACTACGCCTACCTGCAGCAGCTCGCCCTCGGCCCCGACGGCAAGCCCCGCTTCGGACGGCTCTCCTTCGCCGCGCACTTCGACAAGTTCATGTACGGGCGGCGCGGCATCGAACGCCCGCCCAACGAGAAGGCCCTCAACCCTTACCGGCGGCGCTTCACCGCCATGTTCACCCGCCTCAAGCGGGAGCACGGGGTGCGGTACTTCCTGGCCCACAACATGACCGTCACCCCCGGCAACCTCGACGAGATCGCCGACGTCATCCGCGACAACCGCGATACAGGTTTTGGCATGTTCTCCTTCCAGCCCGCCGCGTTCCTGGGCGACGAACGCCGCTGGAAGGAGGAATACCGCGCCGCGACCCCGGACGCGGTGTGGGCGCAGATCGAGCGCGGCGCCGGCACCCGCCTCGACCACCACGTGTTCCACAACGGCGATGTGCGCTGCAACCGCACCGCCTACGGCTTCTACACCGGCGACCGCTGGTTCCCGTTCCTCGACGGCGACGACCCCCGCGATCTCGCCGTCCGCGACGCCTTCTTCCGCCACCTGGGCAAGGTGAACTTCACCGGCACCCCGCCCGTCCTGCTCGCCGCCAGACTGATCCGTATCATCGCCCGGCACCCCGCCACCCTCGCCATCGCCCTGGGCTGGCTGGCCCGCACGGCCGGCCGCGTCGGCCTCACACGGCTGCTCGTCAACCGCTTCCGGATACGGCCGGTGACGTTCGTCATGCACCTGTTCATGGACGCCGAAACCGTCGCCCCGGCCTGGGAACTGACCAAGCGCGGCGAGACGAGCCAGGACCCGAAGCTGCGCGAGACGCAAGAACGACTGGCCGCCTGCCAGTACTCCATGGCCCACCCGCACAACGGCACCCTGGTACCCGCCTGCGTCCAGCACTCCGTCCTCGACCCCGCCGAGAACGCACAGCTGCGCACCCAGCTCCCCCTCGTCGACACCCGCACCACCAAAAACCCCAACAACCCCGCCAACCCCGCCAACTGTCCCGCCTCCCAACCCGCCTCCCAACCCGCCTCCCGCCCCGTCCCCAAGGAGAAGAAGTAGTCCTGCGTATCGGCGTCATCACCGGATCGGGCAGCTATGACCGGCCCCACAGGGAAAGCGGGGCCCCACAAACCGTCACCACCGCCTACGGCCAGGTCACGGTCACCGAGGGCCGCCTCAAAGGGGACGCCGACGTCCTGCGTGACGACCCGATCCTGCCGCCGCGTATCGCTGCCCTGCTGAACCCGTTGGAGACGGCATGAAGGTGTCGATCGTCGTACCCGTTGTGAATGAGGCGGACGCGATCCAGCCCGCGCTGAGCCGTCTCTGCCGCGACTTCCCCGACTGCGAACTCGTCGTCGTCGACGGCGGATCCACCGACGGCACCGTCGAACTCGCCGCTCCGCGCGCCACCGTGGTGCGCAGCGAGCGGGGACGGGCGCGGCAGATGAACGAGGGTGCCCGCCGCTGCACCGGCGACGTGCTCTGGTTCATCCACGCCGACACACGGATCGCCCCTGCCGCCCTCGCCCAGATCCGCACCGCCCTCGCCGACCCGGAGGTGGTCGGCGGAGGCCTCACCCTGCGCTTCGACCTCCGCAGCCCCGCCCTCGACTACCTCGCGTACGCCTCCAACGCACGCGCCCGCCGCTTGCACCACATCTTCGGCGACCAGGCCATGTTCATCCGGCGCACCGTCTTCGACGAGCTCGGCGGCTTCCCGGACCTGGCCATCATGGAGGACCTCGAGATGTCCCGCCGCCTGCACCGGCGCGGGCTCCTCGCCGTCCTGCCCGCCACTTCCACGGCCTCCGCGCGTCGGCTGGTCCGGCACGGCACGTGGCGCATGATCGTCTTCATGCAGTATCTGAAACTGCTGTACTTCGCGGGAGTCGACCCCGAGGTGATCCGCGCCCGCTATGCCACTGGGCCCCGGCTCGTACGGCCGGGTCCGCGGCTCGTACGGCGCGGAAAACACGGACAAGTCAGCGGCGACGCCGGGTTTCCAGCCCATGACTGACGAACTCGCCGACGCCATCCGCAGATCGGCCCTCGCGGGCCGCTCGGCATCGCCAACTCCGCACACCCGAACCCGGCTTCTTCATCTCGGCGCCAAGTCCTACGGCCGCCTGGACACCTTCCTCCTGCGCACCGGATACGAACAGGTCGACGTGGTGATGGGGACTATCCCGACGTATCCATAGGGGTGTTGCGTATCGGGTGAGTGGCGACCCGGTCCCAAATCCCTTACCGGTCCGTACATAAGCGCCATCACATACCGTGCCCGGGCCCGCCCCTAGCGTCGAGGCCAACAGTCCCCGAGCAGAAGGGCCACAGCCATGGCCACCACTCACGCTTCGCCGCGACACAGCACGCTGACCGCGCTCCCCGCTCACGCCATGTTCGGCGCGGTGGGCGGTCTTGTCGGCGGCGCCGGATTCGGCATCATGATGCAGCTCTGGGGCATGATGCCGATGGTCGCCATGCTGGTGGGCAGCAAGTCAACCGGTGTGGCCTGGGTCGTCCATCTGGCGATCTCCGCGTTCATCGGTATCACCTTCGCCCTGCTCGCCGGTCACCATGCCGCGAAGATGATGCCCGCCGCCGCCATGGGCCTGACCTACGGCGCCGTCTGGTGGGTCCTCGGCGCCCTGGTGCTGATGCCCGCCAAGCTCGGCATGCCGCTCTTCAACGTGGGTGAGATGGCCTGGAAGAGCCTCGCCGGACACCTCACCTTCGGCCTGCTTCTGGGCCTTGCCCACTCCTGCGTGCACAGCGTGATGCACCGCGATCAGCCCAGGTCGTGACAGGCCCCTCCCACGTCACTCTCCCGAGCGCCGGCCTCGAACAGCGCCTGTCCGACAGCGTCTTTCTCATCCCGCGCACCCCGCCGGCCCACACCACCGGTGTGGGCCGGCCGCCCACCTTCCGGACCGGTGTGCACCGGCCGCCCGCCGTCCAGCCGACTTCGCCGGACAACCGAGCGACTCACGCTCCCGGCGCCCGCCCCTCTCCCCCCTCCGGTGCGCCGCCCCGCAGCAGGGACTCCCCGAATCCGCGCAGCCGCGCCACCGCGTCCTCGTCCGGCCGTTCCCGACGGGCCAGTGCCTCCTTGATCTCGCGATAGGTACGCGCCTGCAGACCGCAGCGGCGGCAGTCCTCCAGGTGCGCCGCCACCCTCCGCGCGGTGACCTCGTCACTCTCGCCGTCCAGATACGCCTGCAGGACGCGGGCCACCTGCATACAGTTCATCCGGCGCTGTGCCGGATCCCGCCGTCGCAGCCACGCACTCATCGTCCACCTCGCCCCGGCACCAGACCGGCCGCCGCCAGCCGCCCCTTGATCCGCTTTCGCGCCCGGTGCAACCTGCCCGTCACAGTGCCCACCGGCACGCCCAGCAGCACAGCCGCCTCCGCGTACGACAGCCCGTCCACGTCGACCAGGCGCACCACCTGCCGGTGCCCGGCCGGCAGGCCCGCGCACGCGACCCCCACCATCTCGTCCCACGTCTCACCCGCCGCCGGTGCTTCCGGCGGCTCGGCGGGAGGCGTTCGCGTCGGCCGGTCCAGGCGGACGCGAGGGGGCCTCGGCGTGTGCGGCCTGCGTCGCCGGCACCGGTCGTCCTCGGCCTGCCGCATGAGCGTCAGCAGCCAGACCCGCGGACGCACCTCGTCGTACCGGTCCACCGCCCGGTACGCCCGCTCCAATGTGTCCCGCACCAGGCCCTCGGCATCGGCCACGTCTTCGGTCAGTGTCACGGCCACCCGCAGCAACACCTCCACCTCGGGCAGCACATACTCGGCGAAGACCTTCTCACGCCCCGGTCCGTCCTGAGGCAAGGGCTCTTCCACCTGAGGCAATGGCTCTTCCACCTGAGGCAATGGCTCTTCCACGCTTCGCCACCCTACCGGCCGCGACGCTCCCGCCGGAGGGGAAGACTGCACAGGCCCCACCGGGTTCCCTGACCGTACCGACCGTTACGCCACACCCCACGCACCACCACCTGAGGGGAGACCGGAGCCATGATGCGAGCGATCTGGAACGGTGTCGTGATCGCCGAGACCCCGCGCACCAAACGCGTCGAGGGCAACCACTACTTCCCGCCCGAGTCCCTCGAGCGCGAGTACTTCACCGACAGTCCCAGCAAGTCGCTGTGTCCGTGGAAGGGCGTCGCCCGCTACTACACACTCACCGTCAACGGCGAGATGAACCCCAACGCCGCCTGGTACTACCCGCACCCCAGCCCTTTCGCCCGCCGCATCAAGAACCACGTGGCGTTCTGGAACGGCGTCACCGTCGAAGGCACACGTGAGAAGAAGTAGCCGCCGGCCCGCCCCGCTGACACGCGTCCGCCACCCTCATCGGCGTCGGCCGCCCGGCCCGCGACGCGGCCCGCGAGTGACCACGGACAGCGCCACGCCTGCACGGAAGTTCTGCGCGGAGACCGAGACCACACCGTCCACAATTCGGCACAGTCGCTCGATGACCGGGATCAGGCTCTTGGCCTCGACGGATCCGCCCAGCGTGACCTGTCCTTCGCGGACCTCGACGGTCCCCCCGGAAGGAGCCGGGCCCAGGGGCTGGTCCAGCTGGGCGAGCCTTCTCCCTCTGGGCGCGTCGTGGCAGCGGGCGAGCGGCCGGCCGCCTCGCCATCCTGATTCGCTCCAGCTCTCCTGAATGATCCGACGGGCCCCCTCTTCGGCGGACCAGGACCGTTCGGCCCTCGATAGGGGCTTCTGGGCCCCATCCCGCCGGCGTGCCGCCGTGTCACGTTGAAGGCGACGCCGGAAGGAGAGCACGGAGCCGGAGAGCGGTGATGACCATGCGGGCGCACATCGGCGATCAGCTCGTCGTCGAAAGCCCGGCAACGGGCGCGACCAGGCGGGACGGCAAAATCGTCGGAGTCCGTCACGACGACGGAACGCCGCCCTATGACGTGCGCTGGTCGGATACGAACGACGTGACGCTCGTGTATCCGGGACCCGACGCACATATCCACCACATCGAGCACCGGCCCCACGGCGAACGCGCCGAGGCGAAGACGCCCGGGTCCGAGGAGCCGTCCCACCGGGGGCTCGATCCCGGTGACATCGGCCGACGCGCGGCCCATGAACGCAGGCGGCAGCGGCTCACCCGCGCGGAGGTGGCCGAACGCGCGGGCATGGCGACGGCCTATCTGACGTACCTCGAAGAGCGGCCGGCCAACCCGAACCTCGCCACGCTCACGGCGCTCGCCGACGCCCTCGGGACGTCGGTGGCCCGGCTGCGCGGCGGCGGGGCCGATCTGCCGCCCGGCGAGGGCAAGGCCGCCGACCGCGCCGAGCTACGGGAGCTGGGTCCCGACGAGTGCCGGGAGCGGCTCGGCACGCACGGTGTGGGGCGCGTCGCCGTGTCGAGGCCGGACGGGCTGGCGGTGATCCCGGTGAATTACGAGATCGTCGACGACGCCATCGCCTTCCGGACCGCACCCGGCACCGTTCCGGCGGCGGCCGTGGGTTCCGAGGTCGCGTTCGAGGTCGACCACGTGGACGAGGCCATGAGCCAGGGGTGGAGCGTGCTCGTCCACGGTCCGGCGCGAGCCGTCACCGAGCCCGACGCGATGCGACGACTCTCCGAGCGAGCACCCTCCAAGCCCTGGGCAGGCGGCGAGCACCCGCTCTGGGTGCTGATCGAACCCGAGCGCCTGACGGGGCGACGTATCCTCACCGACTGATCCGTGGGTGAGAGCCGAGGGAGGCTCCCAAGACCGCACCGAGCACCCGGTCGCCGGAGTCCACCACCGGCAGACCGCCGATCCGGTGCACCGCGAGCAGCTTGGCGATCTCCTTGAACGGCGTCTGCGCGATCATCGTGACCACGTCGTCGGCCATCAGTCGGCCGACTCGGCTGTGCTGCATGTGCCGGCTCCTCCCGGTCCTTCTCCCGCGGTGGTCTCCGGCCAGTCGGTGGTTTCCGGCTCAGTGGGCCGTCTCCAGCTCAGTCGTGCGGGATGACGGCGACCGGGGCCGGGCAGTGGTGCAGGACGGCATGGGCGATGTGACCGGTGCGGGGCGGCCCGGCCCATGAACGGCGGCTCCGGCGGCCGATGATGACCAGCCCGGCGTCGGCCCCGGCATCCGCCAGGAAGTGCGCGGGCTCCCCCATCACACAGTGCTCGGTGACGTCGATACCGGGGTACTTCTCCCGCCACGGCAGCAGCACGGTCCGCAGCCCTTCGGTCTCCTGTTCCGCCAGGTCGTCCCGCAGGCTCGGCTCCCCGGTGACGCCGTAGAGGAAGTAGGCCGGCGGTTTCCACCCGCGGATCACCCGTAGTGGGGCCGCGCGGAGCGCCGTGGTCTCGAAGGCGAACCGGATCACTTCGTCGCAGGGGCGGCTCAGGTCCAGGCCCAGGACGACCGGACGGTAGGCCATCGCGGTCGGCGGCCGGCCGTCCGTCGCGGGCAAGTACTCGTCGGCGGCGGTCGTTTCGGCCCGTACGAGAACGACCGGCTGCTCGGTGTGGGCGACGGCGGACATCGCGACGGATCCGAGGAAGAACCCGGCCAGGGCGCCGAAGCCCGCGGTGCCGAGGGCCAGCAGCTCGGCTTCCGTGGCCACCTCGCACAGCACCTCCGGGGGCGGGCCCGTGAGGTGGTCCGCGGTGATCTCCAGGCCCGGGTAGCGGTTGCGCAGTTCCGCGGCGGCCTCGCGCGGCACGCGCTCCGACCACGGCCGGGGGGCGTCCGTGCCCGCGAGTGGTGCGTACGTGTAGGGCTGCCACTCCCAGGCGTACACGAGCCGAAGGGGCAGCTCCCGGCACAGCGCCTCACGGGCACCCCAGTCCGCGGCGACCAAGGCGGCGGGCGAGCCGTCGAGGCCGACGGCCACGGGGCGGGTCATGGTGCGCCTCCAGCGAGAGCTGTTCCACGCTCCTTGAGGGGGAGCTGTTCAACGTTCGCTTCCACGGTTGCCGGGCCGGCACGGTCCCGGCGATGGGCCGCAGGGCCCCCTTCGCGGGCCGATCGGCCCCTGTCCCGGGCCGTCGGGGGGCTCCACGCTGAAGCTGTCACACCAGCGGTGGGACGGCGGCCCGTACTGAGGAGGCGTCATGGGGCACACACCGCGCGTCGTCAGCGATGTGATGACACGGACCGTGGTCGCGGTCGGCCGGGAGGCCCGGTTCAAGGAGATCGTCGAGACCATGCAGCAGTGGAAGGTGAGCGCCCTGCCGGTCCTGGAGGGCGAGGGGCGGGTGATCGGTGTGGTCTCCGAAGCCGACCTGCTGCCCAAGGAGGAGTTCCGGGAGTCCGATCCGGACCGTCTGGAACAACTGCGGCGCCTCGACGACACGCGTAAGGCCGGCGCTCTGACGGCCGGGGAACTCATGAGCACGCCCGCCTTCACCGTTCACGCCGATGCCACCCTCGCCCAGGCGGCGCGGACCATGGCACACGAGTCGGTGAAGCGGCTTCCGGTGGTGGACGCGGGCGGGATGCTCCAGGGCATCGTCAGCCGCGCCGATCTGCTGAAGGTCTTCCTCCGGTCCGATGAAGAGCTCGCGGAGGAGATCCGCACGGACATCGTCCGCCATGTGTTCACGGTGTCCCACGAGGATCTGCAGGTCAGCGTCGTCGACGGGGTGGCCACGCTCAGCGGCCGCCTCCGCGACAACTCGCTCATCCCCCTGGTGGCACGCCTGATACGGGCCGTCGAGGGGGTCGTGGACGTCACCTTCGACGTCACCGGCCCGGCTTCGGCCGGCTCCCGAACGGGGAACGCGCCGTCACCGGACGCTGCGGGGTGGCCGTGACGACGTCACTCGGCCCCTGAGCCTCCCGTTGTGGCTCCGTGCAGAATCCCATCACGCGCTCGTCCCCGGCCCGGTTGTACCAACTCCGGTCGAACAGCACGATTTCGCCGGCCGCGGGCAGACGGTGCGCAGGGCGCGGGGCGGCCGTCGCCGCCCTGCTCTTCCGCCATGCGATGACGTGACGAAGAATCCCCTGGCCCAGGCCGAGCGTCAGGGCCGAACGAGGCTGCGGGCACCGGCAGCCGTGGCGGCACGCACGCCCGTGTCGTGTGGTGGCGCGGATGTCCGGCACAAGGGCCGGTCCGGACCCAGAGCTGGCTGGTTGGGCCCATTTCCCGGGACACCGTGGGTGTGACCGTGTGAAGTGACCGTGTGAGGTGACCGCACCAGCGGAGGCAGCAGTGAGCAACAACGGGATCGAAGTGTCGTACCTGGACGGGAAGTCGTACCGGATCCGGGTGCGCGGGCACGAGCCGGTCGTCGATCAGCCGGTCGACGCGGGACGGCCCGAACCGCCCATACGGCCAGGGACCACCGGCCCTACCTCCGGTCGGGCGGCGCGCGCACGGTGAGGACATGGACCGACAGGACGGATTCCGGGAACTGGACCGGCAGGAGTGCCTGCGTCTCCTGTCGCTGGTGCCCATTGGGCGCATCGTGTATACGCACGACGCCCTGCCCGCTGTGCTGCCGGTCAACTTCTCCCTGGACCGCGACCACTCCGTGGTCCTGCGCACCTCGGCCGTCTCGCGGATGGCACACGCCGTCGACGGCGCCGTCGTGGCCTTCGAGGCGGACTGGTTCGACGAGGCCGCGCACACCGGATGGAGCGTGATCGTGACGGGAAGGGCCACCGTCGTCACCGATCCGACGGAACAGGAACGGCTGCGTGCGGTCGGCCTCCGCTCATGGATGGCCATGACGGAGGAAGCCTTCATCCGGATCCCTTCCGAGCTGGTCTCCGGGCGCATGCTGCGGGGGCACTGGCACGGAGGGGACGAGCGGGGCACGCCGCCCCTGGCCGGCGTGGTGTGAAGGACCGGCGACGACCGGGACCTCATCCCGGGGGTCATCCGGCCCATGCCGGGCACACGGTGCGTGCGCGACGGTGGAGGGGATGGGCCCCGCACCGACCGGAGGCACGCGACAGACGACGGCGACCGACGACGGCAGAGGCATGGAGCAGACCAGACAGACCAGACCAGGAGGCATGGCATGAACACCATCGAGCGCCGGAAGTTCCCCTTCATGGCCCGCCGCCCGGACGTGGCGGAGTGGTTCGAGGGATTCCCCTTCGGCCTTCCCTTCGCCCCGGAAACCCACCCCATCCGGATCGAGGAGTCCCAGATGGGCGACGCCTATGTCGTCAAGGCCGAACTCCCCGGGGTGGACCCCGACAAGGACGTGGAGATCACTCTGGACCGGACCGGGCTGCTCACCATCCACGCCGAGCGCGCCGAGGAGGAGAGGGACAAGGAGCGCACCGAATTCCGCTACGGCTCCTTCACGCGCAGTGTCACCCTGCCCGAGGGGGTCAAGGAAGAAGACATCTCCGCGAGCTACGACAAGGGCATCCTGACCGTGACGGCCCCACTCGGTGAACGCACGACCACCACGCGGCGGATCGAGGTCAGGAAGCCGAGCTGAACCGCGCGCCCCGGCGGGGCCGGGGCCGCGCCGGCGGTGCTGTGGGCCGCGGGCACCAGGCCCACTGCCCCGTGACGGCCCCCGCGATAGCCGCCCCTGGCACGCACCGCACGGAGAGCTGGGCCCCGTGGGCCACGGGATGCCGACAGGGCCCTATGCCGGGCCAGGGCCGGTGATCTCTGCTGAAAGCGACGAGGAAGAGTTCGGGCACTTCGTCGAGGTGATCTGCGCGGCTCCCTGACGCGAAGGGCACGCGGCTCGACGCGACGTCACCCGGACTGCGGTGACCTTGTACCCAGGGCAGGACGTGACCGTGTCCGCGTGGTCCGAGGTCTCTCCGCTCGCCGGGAAGCCGAACGCCGAGAAGACCTGACCGGGGTTCATGTCCCCGCTGACCCGGGCGAGAAGCCGGGCTGGCCGTGGCGGCCGGCCATTTCGCGCTACCGGGAACCCGGCGCCGCCGCGCCCCCGCAGCCCCGACGCGGCCACCGCTGCCCGCACCTCATCAGGGGGGTGTGCGGCCACCGTCCGCGGCCCCACCTGCCAGGCGGGTTCCCCGGACACCACATGCAGCCCCATACCCCCGGCCGTCCGGAAAAGGTCCGCATGGGACAAGGCCGCACGGGCCTGTTGGCCCTTCCTCGACGCGGCAGCCGCGCCGGAAGCTGGACAGTGGTCGCGGCGGCGGCCCGGAGGAGGTGCGCCCGATGTCCTGTGTGATCGCCGGTCTGGACGGGTCACCGGAGAGCACCGCCGCCGCCGGATGGGCGGCACGGGAGGCGCTGCTGCGTGAGGTGCCGCTACGCCTCGTGCACGCGGACGAGTGGCCGGCCTGGGCGTTCGTACCGGCGGCCACTCCCCATGTGCGGGACGACCGGGCCCTCGGGCTGCTGGCCAAGATCGCGGCAGAGCTGCGGCGGGAGCACCCGTCCCTGGAGATCAGCACACGGCGGCTGTGGGGGCCGCCCGCCGCCGCCCTGTCCGTCGAAGCCGCCGACGCCGATCTGCTGGTGCTCGGCTCGCGCGGGCTGAGCGGCATCATGGGCTTCCTCCTCGGGTCGGTCGGCATGGCGACCATCACGGCCACCGAGCGGCCGGTCGTGCTGGTGCGTATGCCGAAGCAGCCGGGCGAGCACACCGCGGCCGCCGCCCCGCCCGCACCCTCCCGCGACGTGGTCGTGGGCGTGGACATCCACCACCCCTGCGACGCTCTCCTGGCCTTCGCCTTCGACGAGGCCGCACGGCGCGACTGCGCCCTCCGCGCCGTGTACGGCTGGTCGCTGCCGCCGGTCGCCCGCACGGCCCCCGCGCTCGCCAGCTGCCGGAGCTGGAGCTGGAGGAGCAACTGCTCGGCTTCTGCAGTGGTGACGACGGCAGCGACGACGCGAACGCGATGTTCATCGAGTCCGCTTCGGCCTATCTGGGCGAGACGCTGATCGAGGAGGCGGGCGGACGCTGGGACTGGGACTGGGACGAGAACGCCGGAACCGACGGGCTGCCCGTCGTGTGTCCGGACCCCGTCCTCGGCCTCGATCCGGTCGTTCCGCTGCTCATCGTCGGTCAGGCACTCAAGGAGTACACGGGGAAGGTCTTCGCCACGGCGGCGCGCCTGCTGCGCAAGGCGGTCAGGGACCGGGCAGCAGGAGCATCCGGAGTGGTGGCCGCAGCGGGTGCCGACACCGTGGGTCGGCTACCTACAGATTCTCCGGGCCTGCCGCGAGCCGGACCGCTGGCGGAACGCGCGCATGATCGACTACCTCGACTGGTGGGCCGAGGAAGCCGGCGGCCGCAACCGCTGGAACTTCACCCTCAAGTCCCTGGACACCATGGAGGCGCTGCTGCGCGAGAACTTCCGGACGGTCGAGGACTACGACCGGGTCGCGCACGAACCCTTCTGGATCATGGCCGCCTGGTATGTCGGCCAGCACGTCGTCGAGATCAAGGACGCCCTGTGGCAGTACCGCGCCGTCAACCCCGATGCCCCGCCCGGGACGTGGCACGCCGAGGACTGCTACTGGACCGGGAGCGTCTTCGTCAGCCAGCGGCTTCGCTACGACGGTCACGCCGAGCATCCCGCCGAGATGCTGCGTGACGTCATCGCCGGAGAGAGTCTGCGCGAGGTGGTGGACCGCTTTCCGGACCGTCGGCCGGAGGGTGAGTACGTCCGGGGGGAGCCGGCCTGGCCCGAGGTGCTGGAGGTGTTGGCCCCGCCCGGAACACCTGGAGACGCCGGCCCTGCCGCCCCTCACGGTCGAGGAGTTGACGGAGCTGGAGGAGGCGGACGACTTGGAGGGGCCGGACTGGACGGACAACCATCGCCTGAACACCTGGCTCGCCGAACGGCGGGCGGCCTTCCCTGCTTGGGGCAGGGAAACCAGCGGCGGAACCGCCGAGTGGGACTTCTCCCCCGAGTCCCTCGACCGGCTCGAAGACCTGGTGCGTGGGGTGTTCCGCACCTACGAGGAGATCTCGGCCGCGCAGGACGAGCCGTTCCTGGTGGGCGCGGCCTGGTACTTCGGGGAGGTCCAGGTCAGGCAGTGCGGCGCCGTGTGGAGGTGGTGCCCACAGCCCTCCGAGGAGCCCGACAACCCGTACGACGTCCCGATGGTGCAGGGGCCCGAACGCGTTCCGGACGAGGACGAGGACGAGTATGACGACTGCTGGGAGGACGACGACCATCTCCACGTCTGCAACCCGATGAGCACCCTGTGCGGGCTGTACCTGCGCGCGCCGAACGAGGAGGAGAGACTGCGGGACGCCTTGAAGGCGTACACCTGGCCTGCGCATGCAGCCCGGAGGGTGAATTCCGTTTGGAGTTCGTCCAGGCCAGGACTCCAGACAGAATCGGCGATCGCGATTCTTGCGTGAAGGAATCCACGTGAGTTTCAAATCCGCTCAGGAATCGTCCACATAAGTAGCCGGCCCCAACTTCGTCGCGTTAACCTGTTCTTCACTACGGAAGCGCGACGCCGTGCTACATTCCCTCGCTTTGAGCGATTGATTCGCGCCAACCCTGCCGATTTCCGCAGGCCGACAGTCCGGAAGAATTCTGGGAGTTGTTGCGGACGGGGACGGACGCGGTCGGCACCGTTCCCCCGGGCCGCTGGGGTCCCGGCGATTTCGTGGATCCCGATCCGGCCGTGTCCGACAGGACCTCCCTCGGCAAGGGCCATATCGAGACGGTCTCTTCACGCAAGTCCGACGGTTCGCCGAAGATGATCGGCGTCAGGGTCACCGAATCCGCGGCGAATTCGCTGCCCACGGCCCCCGGCGCACGACGGGAACACCTGCTTCGACGAGAGCGGCGACGGCAAGGTCGACCCCCACACGGAGTGCGGCGGCGGTCATGAGCGCGTCCTGTGGTTCCCGCGGATCAAGGACTGCCCTTCCAGTGGATGATGTTCAACCGGCAGACGATCGGGCACGGCCCGGAGCATGTCTTCGACAAACCGCCGGGTGCGGCCGGACGCATGGGCAACCACATCGCCGACCCACGACACCGGACTGGAGCCCGCCCACCTCCTCCAGCACCCCGGTCCCCGGCGTCAAGCAGGACCACTGACACCTGTCGACATACGGGAAAGTGCCTTCTGGCCTGGGTCGACAGGGCTTACCCAAAACGTCTGTCAAACCAGCGGAAAGGCACTTTTCCACGTAACGCTGTGACGGCAGCCCGGTGCCGGCGGCCCCGTGACGGCACGTGCGCTGGTCGCGGTGTCAGCGGGGGGTGATGGCGATGCCTTCGGGCTCGTGCCCGGCCGGCAGAGTGAGGCGGACGCGCCGCTCGCCGGGGTCGATCACCGAGACGCTGTCGGATGCCTCGTTGGTCACCCATACCCGCCCGCCGTCCGGGGTGACCGCGACACCCTGCGGCTTGACGCCGACGTGGATGCGGGCGACGACGCGACGGGTGGGGATGTCGATGATCAGCAGACAGTTCCGGCCCGAATCGGCGACGTAAAGGCGTCTGCCGTCGGGACTGACCGCGTTGCCGAGCGGCGCCCGGCCGCCCGGCAGGGTGCCCACCACGGTGTTCTTGTCGGTGTCGATGACCGACACGGTGCCGGAACCGGTATTGGAGACATAGACCCGGTGGCCGGAGGGCGACGAACTGATCCCGCTGGGGAAGTCGCCCACCCGGATGTCCCGGACCGCGTGACCGTGCGGGTCGAGCACGGTCACCGCGCGATCGCCGTTGTCGGTCACGTAGGCGCTGCCGTCCGGCACCGTGGTGATGCTGTGCGGCAGCTGCCCCACCGGCACCGTGGCGATCACGTCGTGGGACCGGACGCTGATGACCGAGACCGAGTCCGAGCCGAAGTTGGCCACCAGCACATGGCGGCCGTCGCGGGTCGGCACCGCCGAGAAGGGCCGGTGCTCGACCGGCACCGTGGCCGTGGGCAGCCGGTTGGTGGTGTTGATGAAGGTGACGGTATCGGAACGGCTGTTGGCGACGTAAACCTCGTCACCGTCCGGAGAAGCCCCTACTCCGGACGGGCCACGGCCCACTTGGGCGGCGCCGACCCGGCGGTCCAGCGTCGTGTCGTAGATCGAGACGGTCGACGATCCGCTGTTGGCCACATAGGCGCTGATACGCATGGGATAGCGGGCCATGGGGCTGTGGGCGCGGGACGGCGGTGAGCCGGCGGCGGTCAGTAGGCAAGGCAGCAGCAATGCGGCGGCGGCCGAGCTCCAACGGAGGCGACGGCTGCGGCGGGAGCGTGGCGGTGGGCTCGGACGGTGCCGGTCCGACGCCTTGCCGGTCGGGGCGCCGGCCGGGCGAAATCGGTGCATAGCAGGTGCCTCCTGAATAGTTGTGATTACTACGGGTTCCACAAGAGCAGGCATCTCGGGGTCCCGCAGGTGGGCTACCGGCCAGCCAGCCCTCGCCCGTGCCCCGGGAGAGTGAACCCTCGGGGTCGCTGCCGTCGTGGCGGTCGGCATATGCACCCGGATACTGCCCCTCCTGGCGGCCGGAGCCGTTCGGGCGGCGCTCGCTGCCGCGCCACCCGAACGGCGCAGGGAGCACGCGGCCGCCCTCGCCGGGTCCGGGTCCAGGTGCGGGTCCGGGGCCGGGTCCGGCGAGGGCGGCCAGGTCTCTCGTGTGCGTATGAGGTGCGGTTCAGAGGAAGCTGACGTTCTGGGCGAGCGCGAGCCGGCCGGAGTAGTTGACGGTGTTGGTGGCCGAGCGCATGTACGCCCGCCAGGCGTCGGAGCCGGATTCGCGGCCGCCGCCGGTCTCCTTCTCGCCGCCGAAGGCGCCGCCGATCTCGGCGCCGGAGGTGCCGATGTTGACATTGGTGATGCCGCAGTCGGAGCCCTCCGCGGACAGGAACAGCTCCGCCTCCTGCTGGTCGCGGGTGAAGATGCTGGAGGAGAGGCCCTGTGGGACGTCGTTGTGCAGGGCGATCGCCTCGTCGAGGGTGTCGTAGGTCAGGACGTACAGGATCGGGGCGAAGGTCTCCTCCCGGACGACGTCGGTCTGTTCGTCGACGCGCACGATGACCGGCTCGACGTACGCGGCCCGGGGCGCGGCGTCGGCCAGCCGCTGGTTGCCGCCCGCCAGGACCTTGCCGCCCTGGGCCCGAGCGCGGGTCAGGGCGTCCTGCATGCCGTCGAGGGCCGTGGTGGAAATGAGCGGGCCGACGAGGGTGGTCTCGTCGAAGGGGTCGCCGATGGGGAGCTTGTGGTAGGCGGCGGTCAGGCGCTGGATGAGGGTGTCGGCGATGTCGCGGTGGACGATCAGGCGGCGCAGGGTCGTACAGCGCTGGCCCGCGGTGCCCGCCGCGGCGAAGACGATGCTCTGGACGGCGAGGTCGAGGTCGGCGGAGGGGGCGACGACGGCGGCGTTGTTGCCGCCGAGCTCCAGCAGGCTGCGGCCGAAGCGGGCCGCGACACGCGGCCCTACCTCGCGGCCCATGCGGGTCGACCCGGTGGCGCTGACGAGCGCGACGCGGGGGTCGTCCACGAGCTTCTCGCCGACGGTGCGGTCGCCCAGCAGCAGACGGTGCACGTCGCGGGGCGCGTCGACGTCCTCGGCGGCCCGGTCCAGCAGCCGGTCACAGGCCAGCGAGATCAGCGGGGTGAGTGCGGAGGGCTTCCAGATCACCGTGTCGCCGCAGGCCAGGGCTACCGCGGTGTTCCACGACCACACGGCGGCGGGGAAGTTGAACGCGGAGATGACGCCGACCACGCCGAGCGGGTGCCAGGTCTCGGCGAGGCGGTGGCCGGGGCGCTCGGAGGCGATCGTGCGGCCGTAGAGCTGGCGGGACAGTCCCACCGCGAAGTCGCAGATATCGATCATTTCCTGGACCTCACCGAGCGCCTCGGAGCGGATCTTGCCCGCTTCGACGGTGACGAGGTCGGCGAGGTCACTCTTGTGGTCGCGCAGCAGCTCGCCCAGGCGGCGTACGAGTTCGCCCCGGCGCGGGGCAGGCGTGCTGCGCCAGGTGAGGAAAGCCCGGCGGGTGGCGGTGAGGGCGGCCTCGGTGTCGGCGGCGGTGGCGGCCGCCAGGCCGAAAAGGTGCTCGCCGGTGATGGGGGTGCGGGCCTGGAAGTCGGGGCCGTCCGGGACGGTGACGCCGATGCGCTCCAGGCCGGCGCGGGCGCGGGCCCGCAGGTCCTCGGTGGTGGGCAGGGTGGTGGTCATGCGGCTCCTTGCGGGGTGCGGCGGGTCAGCTGAGGGCGCCGTCGAGTTCCAGCTCTCGGGCGACCTGCGCGAGGGAGTGGTTCTGCTGCTGCTCGTACAGGGCGTAGGGGTCCAGGACGTCGCGGCCGATGGCGCCGGAGAGCCATCCGGCGTCGTAGGAGGCGCCCTCCCGGTCGTTGTTGCGGAAGCCCTCGCCGCTGAGGTTGGACTGGAAGATGCCGGCCGCGGAGCGGGGCAGGAAGTCCTCGTAGACGATGGGCTCGGCGCGCGCCCAGCCCTGTTCCACCAGCTCGGTGATGCTGGTGGGCGGGTGGTTTCCGTCCCGCGGCCGGTCGGGTGCCACGTGGTAGGTGAAGTAGCCCAGGCCCCGGGCGGCGAGCTCCTGTTCGGTGTGGGGCATGTGCTGTTCCCACACGGTGCGGGCGAGGTCGCTCCGGTCTCCGGGGTGGCGGGCCGCCTGCTCGTCGACGAGGGCGAGCAGCTGGTCGTAGCGGGCGCGGCCGTCGCGGGTGAGGGCGATGCCGCGTGCCTCGACCTCGCCGAAGCGCACCCGTAGGGCGCCGCTGATGACGCTGCCGTCCGGGGTGCGCAGGGCGCGTGCCTCGGCGAGGGCCCGGAAGGAGGTCTGGCGCAGCAGCACGTCGGGGCCCTGGCAGCCGGGAGGCCCTTGAATGGTGTCGATCATCTCGATACCGCGCTCGGTCATCCGCCGGTAGAGCTCGTCGATGTCCAGCACGCGTGGCGTGAGGTGGTTGATGTGCGTGCTGCGTACGCCGCCGATGTCCGCGGCGACGGCGGAGACCCGCTCCAGGGTTTCGTACCAGGCCTTGTCGACCGGCTCGGGAGACAGTTCAAAGGCGTGCACGGCAAGTTGGAGGAACCGCTCGGCATCCTCCTCGGGCAGTTCCCGCTCGGCCTCCGCACGGTCGGCCAGTTCGAGCAGCTCCGGCGGGAACAGTTCACGGCCGGCGAGGAAGGTCTCCAGGCGTGCGCGCAGTTCGTCGTCGAAGAACCGGGGGTCGGCGGGGGTGAGCATGGAGGTGAAGACACGGAAGGGATTGCGCGCGAGTTCCGTGCCGTCGACGGGACGGAAGGCCGTCGAGATGACCGGGATCGCGCTGGCGGCGGCCTCGCGCAGGTCGTAGAAGCCGACCGGGTGCATGCCGAGGGCGCCGAAGACGCGCGCGACCTGCTGCAGTTCCTGGGGAGTACCGACCCGGATGGCGCCGTGGCGTTCGGCGGTCACCCGGCCGATGGACCCCAGACGTTCGGCGTCGGCGCCCCGCGCACGCAGGACGTCCTCGTTGACCTCGCGCGAGACGTCCACGAGCGTGGTGTAGGCGGGGACTTCGTGTCCGTACATGTCCGAGAGCCGCTGCGCGAAGGCGGCACGCAGTTGCCACTGGCTGGTCATCGGTTCGCTCTTCCTTCCGGTCCGGGAGGTTCACACCACATGGGCTTCGGGACGGGACTCGGCTCCGGTCCGGAAGCGGTCGGCGCTCAGCGGAGCGATGTCGACGAACGGTGTCCGGTCCAGGCAGAGATCACGAACGATTTCACCGACCGCCGGCGCCTGCAGGAAGCCATGCCCGGAAAACCCGGTGGCGTACAGGAAGTTGACCGGTTCGCCCGAGCGGCCTATCAGCGCGTTGTGGTCCGGGGTGACCTCGTAGAGTCCGGCCCAGCCGCCGGTCGTCCCCATGTCCGCCAGAGCGGGTGCGCGGTGGCGTACGACCTCGCGGAACAGCTCCAGCCATTCCGGGGTCCAGGTGGTGTCGAAGCCCTCCGGCTGGTCGGGATCGGCCAGGCCGAACAGCAGCCCGTCGTCGCTGTTGTGGAAGTACGCCGACGACGAGAAGTCAATGGTGAACGGGATACGAGGGGCGGGCGGCGCGAGCGGGACGGTGAAGGCCAGTTGGCGTCGCACCGGCCGTACCGGGAGGTGGACGCCGGCCATGTCGCCGATCCGGGCCGACCGGGCGCCGGCGGTGCAGATGACCGTGCCGCAGGCGATGCGGCCGTGATCGGTGTGCACGACCGTCGCCCGGTCACCGGACGTGTCGATGCCGGTGACCGCCGTACCGGTCGCGAAGGCGACACCCTCCTGCGCCGCGCGGCGCGCATAGCCGTGGACGACCAGTCCCGGACGGGCATGACCGTCGGTGGGCGAGAACGCGGCGGCCACGAGTCCGTCGGTACTGAGGTAGGGACACCGTCGCTGTGCCTCGCGGGGGCTGATCATGCGGCTGGGGACGCCATGGTCGTTCTGGAGACGGACGCCGCGCTCGAAGTCCGCCGACTGGCGGTCGCTGGTGAGCAGGAAGAGATAGCCGACGGTGGCCAGCTCGATGCCGGCGCCGGGGCGGCGGGGGAAGTCCTGGAAGGCACGCAGGCTCCGGCTGCCCGGCTCGATGTTGAGCGGGTCGGAGAACTGCGCCCGCACCCCGCCGATCGGCTTGCCCGAGCTGCCGCAGCCCAGCTCTCCGCGCTCGACGACCACGATGTTCCGGACTCCGGCCTCGGCCAGGTGGAACGCCGTACTGACGCCCATCACGCCGCCCCCGATGATCACGACATCGGCCGTCGGCGGAACGGTGCGGAAGGCTGATGAGGAAGACAAGAGGCGATCCCTTCCAGAGGCCGACGCCGACGCCGCCGAGACGTCCGTCCGGACGGCCCGGCGGACGGGGGCGTGGCTCGGGCTGTCAGTGGGTGACGATGCCGCTCAGCTGTCTCCACTATCGCCGCTGTCTCCGGCTGTCGTGGCCCGCTTCGTGATGTCCTGCAGCGTGCGCCTGAGGGCGTCGGTCCCCTTGCGCATGTCATCGAGGGACTGGAGGAAGAGCGCCGAGAGCTCGGCGTCCGTCGCGTGCTGGTTGGCCCTGCCCGGGACCATCGCCTCCTGGCAGCTTCGGGCCCCTCGGTCCAGCAGTCTCAGCGCTTCCGACCATGACTCCCGCAGGCCCCGGTCGGGGACGGGGAAGTAGCTCCGTGCCGCGTCGACCCGCTTGCCCAAGGTCCCGCAGACGCGGTGGAACGCCTTCTCGTCCGGCTGGACCAGCCCGTCTTTGTTCGGCTTCTGGCGGGCGGCGTTCAGGAGCTCGAAGTCGACCGCCCTGACGGCGTCGTTGATCCGCCGCACACGCGCCTGTCCGCCCTTGCTGAGCCAGTACGCGGCCTGCCACTCACGGATCTTCGCCGCCCGCGCCCTCGGCGGGGAGCTGATCAGCCCGGTCAGGTCCCGGATCTCCCCTGGCCGGACGTTCGGGGATGGCGCGGCGGACATCGCGTTCGCCTGCATCAGTACGGTGAGCAGCACGGCGGGCAGGGCCAGGACGAGGACCGTACCGACGTCCAGGAGCACCGGCCGCCGACGGGAGGTGATCGCCGGCGCCGGGATTCCGGCCCCGTCCGCCGTCGGCAGTCCGCGCAAGCGGCGCAGCGCCCATGCCGCCCCCGCACCGACGAGGGCGGCGCACGCCGCGCCCAAGGGGGCGTGGAAAAGCGTGAGCCCGATGACCCTTTCACTCGTGTCCAGGCCGAGTTCGGGCTGCCAGGAGCAACGACCGCCGATGACGTTCAGCGGACCGAAGCAGCCGTCGGCCGAGACGAGCAGCAACATCCCGCCGTACGCCATCAGTTGGACCACCTGCGAGGCGATCAGCGCACGCAGCAGCCAGTGCCGCCGGGAGAAGGCCGCGACGAGTGCGGCCGTCAGCAGACAGGCCGCCAGTACGGTCACGACCAGCCACCACATCTGGACGGTCTGGAAGGCGCCGAGCCGCTCCGCCGGCGTCGTCGGCCGCCCCGCGTGCAGGGCGTACGAGGCAACGGCCAGGCCCGCCCAGGACACCGCACCGCCCGCCAGGCCGGCCTGGAGAGTCCTGCGCAGGCGGAGACCTGCGCCGCCCGCGCGCACACGCACGAGCAGCAGCTGGACGAGCAGCGGTAGCAGCCACATCGCGAGCGCCGCGGCACCGATCAGGCCGTTCCTGTGCAGGGGTGAGAGCAAGGGGATGCCTGTGGTCATCGCCGACAGGTCGACGTCGTAGTCGTGCCAGGGGCCCGGTGCCGCCTCGACGTAGGTGCGCAGCGCCCCGCCCAGGTCGGCGCCCCCCATGGCGTGGGGCCAGCCGCCGAGTTGCCACCAGCGCAGCCCGCCCCACAGCACGATCAGGGTCACCACGGCGCAGATCGGTGCCGCCGCCCTCCGCTGCCATCGCTTCGGGAGGCCGAGCGCGAGGCGTACGGACTGTGCCCACCACACCGCGGGCACGGCGCCGATGAGCAGGAAGACCAGCAGATAGGCGGGTTTCGACAGCAGCCAGTCGACGCCGTACTGCCCGCTGTTCACCAACTCCCCCACCAGCAGACCACAGCCGAGCCACAGGCCCGGGAGCACGCCGGACTCCGGATGCCCCGCCGCCGTACGCGAGGTCCGTACGATCGAGAGGCCCAGGGCGGCACAGAGCACCGGAGCCACGAGCGCGGTGGTGAGCCAGGCGGTGCCCGGCCCCCCGGACAGGCCGGGAACCGCCGCCCAGATCAGAAGCGATGCCGATGCGCCGGTCAGGAACATCGCCAGCGGGCTCACCCGGAAGAGCCCCGCGGTATCGGCGAGCACACGCCGGCGTTCCGCCCATCCGGGATGTGTCCGCAGCAGCGACGTGACACGGTGCAGCAAGGGTTCCACGCTGTCCGACGGGGCCGAGGGGTTCCAGCCGGCGGCCGTCGCACCCCACGCCACCGCCTGTACGTCGGCGTGCAGTTCACGCCGGCGCAGGAGGTCGGCGCGGGCCAGATGGACCAGGGCGACCAGCAGGAGCCCGGAGAGCACGGAGTACGTGATCATGGACGCGGTCCCCGGCCAGTAGGGCGAACCGGTGCTGCCGGACAGGCCGATGGCGAGGACCCTGCCGTTCTGGAAGAGGTACGGCAGCAGGGCGAGGAGCACGAAGACCCGCCACAGCGCCGTGCTGGCGTAGGCGAAGTCCACGTCGCGGTGGTGCACATGGGCGAGTTCATGAAGGACGACGGCGCGGAAGCCCTCGGGGTCGGTTCCGCGCCGGGCGAGCAGGCCCGCGTGCAGGCATACGGTGTACCGCCCGGTGCGGCCGTATGCGCTGGCGCCGGAGGTCATCCGGGCCGGATCGACGCGGAAGCGGAGCTGCGAGCGGATTCCGGTGCGCTCGCGGAGCGCGGCCAGTTCGGCCGCCAGCGCTCCGTCCGCGTCCACGGCCTCGACCGGCAGGGTCTTGCGCCACCGGTCGCGCACACTCGGCGTCAGCCGGTACACGAGCCCGGCGAGGGCGAGCAGCACGAGCGTCGCGACCATGCCCTCCAGGAACGGCACGCCCGGCGCGCTGGAGAGGCACTCCCGCAGCGGCTCCATACGGCTGATACTCGCCAGGAGTTTGTCCAGATCGTCTCCGCCGGGGTCGACCCCGGCGGCGAGCAGACAGCCCACCGGACCTTGCATGACGCGCCCGGGACTGAAGGCGGTCATGAGCACGGAGTCGAGCATGGCGATGCTCGATGCCGTGACGACGACCATCAGGAGCGCGAAGCGGGCTCCGGTTCCTGTGACACCCGTGGCTCCGGGGGCGAGCCTCATGAGCCGGTGCCGGGCCGACCAGGTCCCTCGCCCTGTCCCTCGCCTTGACCGTATCCCTGCCCCTCGCTCTGCCCGTCCCCCTGCGTCTCGCCCCGTCCGCCCCCGTGTCCCTCGCCCTCGTCGTGGGCCGTCGTCGCCAGCCGCGCCACGACGCCGTCCGCCAGGGCCTCGGCCTCCCGGCGGTCGATACCCCGCTCGGTGGCGCGCTCCAGGATGTGCGTGCGGACCAGCGCCAGCTCGTCGCGTGCCAGTTCGATCAGCACCCGGTCCGGTGTCCCGGGAGCGCGGCGCAGCAGTCTGCGCAGCCTCGTCCGCCCTCGTCTCATCAGACGCTCGGTGGCCGCGTCGACCCCGCGTCTGGCCGCCTGGTCGAGGACGAGCCAGACCACCGGGGTGACCAGGGCGGCCGCCTCGGCGTAGCCGAAGCCGAGCGGTTCGCGGCGCCGCCCGCGGCGGGCGAGGGTGCGGATCACCCGGTCGTCGTCGAACTGCCGCAGGCTGTCGACGAGCGGCAGCTCGTGCGCCGCATGCTCCGCCACCACATCGCGTACCACATCGCGTACCTGCACCATCAGCAACCCCCCTGTGTGCCAAGCGTGTTGAGAGTATGGCAGCACGCCGCACCGCGGGCGGAAGCGGGAAGACCGGTGCGGCTACTCGAACCGCGCGGTGTCGCCCGCCCCTCGGCGAACGATCTCCGGTCCGCCGCCGGAGAAGTCGATGACCGTGGTCGGCTCGGTGCCGCAGTCGCCCGAGTCGACCACGGCGTCCACCACGTGGTCGAGCCGTTCCTTGATCTCCCAGCCCTGCGTCAGCGGCTCGTCCTCGTCGGGCAGGAGCAGGGTGCTGGAGAGCATCGGCTCGCCGAGGTCGGCGAGCAGCGCCTGGGCGACGGGATGGTCGGGAATCCGGACTCCGACCGTCTTCTTCTTCGGGTGCAGCAGCCGGCGCGGCACCTCCCGCGTCGCCGGGAGGATGAAGGTGTAACTGCCGGGCGTCGCCGCCTTGACCGCGCGGAACACGTCGTTGTCGATGTGGACGAACTGGCCCAGCTGCGCGAAGTTCTGGCACACGAGGGTGAAGTGGTGACGATCATCGAGATTGCGGATCGACCGGATCCGGCCGATGCCGTCACGGCTGCCCAGCTGGCATCCCAGGGCGAAACAGGAATCCGTCGGATACACGACGAGCGCGCCGGAGCGGATGCTGTCAGCGACATTGCTGATGGTGCGCCGCTGAGGATTCTCTGGGTGCACGTCGAGGTACTTCGCCATCCGCCGATTCTAGGTGATCGGGACATGGTGCCGGACGTGGCTCGGGCCATCACTCGGGCGGCGGGTCAGCGGGGCGCGGACACCCGAACGGCGTAACGGCCGGTGCCCGGAGCGCACTCCACGAGCGGTTCACCCAGCGATCCACGTAGCGGTGCACGAAGCGGTTCACTCCGTAGTCCACCCGGTGGTCCGCTCCGCGGTTCACAGCGCCACGATCACCGCGTAGGCGATGAAGAATGCCGCGCAGAGGAGGACGATGATGCCGATGATGATGAGGGGCGCCTTGGCCCACCCGCGCGAGAGGTCTTCACGGGGGCCGGTTTCGGAACCCGTGCCGTCCTCACCTGGTGGAGTTTCCCCAGGTGGCACGCCGCCAGGAATGACATGAGGAGTTTCGTCGCTGTCCGGATCCGGGCTTTTTCTGTCCATATCGGCAGCTTGATAGGGATCAGTCGACGCCGCAATCCAAGCGGCGAACCCACGAGGTCCGGTGGCCCTCACCCACAGCACTGCTCCACGTCTCCCGGGCCGTCGGAGGTCTCGCCGGCTCGCCGCGCGCCGGCAGCTCGGCCGGCCGGCGAAGAGGTCACGTGGGTGGGACGGCGTGGATTCACCCCGGTCACGATGCATGCCAGGAGCGCAACGGCCGATGACGCCATCGGATCCACACGAGGCCCGCCGGAGGGCCCCAGATCATCGTTCACGCCGCCTTTCTACCCTTGCCGAGTCGCCGACGCGGCCCCGGCTCGCTGATCGCACGGCGGCGATTTCGACGCGGCTTCACGCCGGCCGGGCGGGGCGCCGGATACCTGACGCGGCTCCTGCGCCGGTGATATCCCCGTTCGGGTCCTTGATCGCCTCGATGACCAAGGCCGGGACCTTCTTCAGCGTCGCCGGGTCGACGGGCTGCTTGGTGGTGATGGTGACGGCCTCGTCCCAGTCGGGGCGGGCGGCGAGCTGGTGGGCGAGGTGGATCTCGTCCCCTTCGCCGAAGACCGGACAGGTGAGGTAGTCGGGATAGGGCATGCTACCGAGCTTGCGGAACGAGAGGACGTCTTCCTTCCTGCACGACACCGTGGTCTCGGTGGTCGTCATCTTCTGGAAGTCGCGCGTTCGTCCTCCTTGACAACGACCCCGCTCCAGAATGACCCCGAACTCCTTGCCGTTCTTCAGCTCCGGGAGTTCGACGTGGTGCGGATACTTCAGGGAGTAGAAGACCTGCTCTTTCTCGTACTTCTTGAGGTCCTCCAGGTACGAACTCCTGGGCGGTCGGCGATCATCTGACGGCGCTGGTCGTTGGATTGGACGCCCGTCAAGCCCCGCAGCCATACCGCCCGGTTCTCGAACGCCTTCTCCCTGGCGCTGTCGTCGCCGGTCGGCTTTTTGTTGACGGTGGTGAAGTCCGCCATCTTGAGTACGTGGTTGGGCATCTGGGCGGGCCAGAACGTGGGCGGATAAGGGCTGTAGCGGGGGCCGAGATTGGCCCGTACCTCGTAGCCGGAGCGGCAGCTCGCCGTGTCGCACTGCCAGGGGGCGGCCATCCAGCGGGTGAGGTCGCCCGGCCCCCTGCGCGTACAGGGGACCGTCCTTGCTGTGCACCCTTTCGTGGGTGAGCACATCGCCGTATTCGGGTTCGGGGTTCTCCTTGGTGCGGTGCAGGATGCGGAACGGCTCGGCGTACATGGTCTTGTGCCGCATCGGCCAGGTGACCTCGCACCCCGGGTGGAACGCGTCGGCGGCGCAGTTCTCCAGCGCGCCCCGGTCCAGCAGGCCCGGCTGTTCGGTGATGGGCGCCTCGTCCACGTCCCGGTACCCCTCGCGGGGCGGGCCGGGCGTGAAGTGGCCCTCGGCCCAGAGGGCCAGCATGTGGTCCTGGGTGGCGAAGCCGTGGTTGACCCACTGCAGATCGCAGAACCGGCGGAGAATCGGTTCGATGTCGTCCGGGTACGAGACCGTCGGCTCCAGTTTCAGGGTCTTCTCGGTGACGAAGACGTCGTAGAGCAGGTCGTAGAGGACGCGGACGGTCTTCACGCCGGGTGTAGTGCGGCGGGGCGACCACGTCCCCGCCGGGGCTCGCGGTCTTGGTGGCGCCATCGATGGTGACCTCGGCCGTGACCGGGCCGTCGGCGATGTCGTCGTACCAGGTCGTGGTGTTGGCGACGCCGGAGATCTCCTGCTCGGGTTTCTATGCGGACATATGCCACTGGAAAGCCCAACCGTAGGATCATCCCCATGCACGCCACGGCATCGAGGCGTCGCAACGGACGTATGGATTCACGCCTTCGGGTCGCCCCGGCCCCAGGAGCCCGCCACCCCACCCCGGACCGCCGCCCAGGCGTGACCTCGTGTCAAGTCGCGGACCCCTGGCAGATGGAACAGGATGAAATCTCCAGCCAGAGGAGGTCAGCAGTGTCCGCTCCACACACACCGTCACGGGCGCCCGCGGCCGCCGTTCTTCGAGAGCGCGGCCCCGATCCGGTGAAGATGACCCTGTCGGTCAATGGCGCCGACCATACGTTCGAAGCCGAGCCGCGAGTCAGTCTCCTGGACGCGTTGCGTGAACGCCTGGACATGACGGGCGCGAAGAAGGGCTGTGACCAGGGGACCTGCGGCGCCTGCACGGTGTGGGTCGACGGGCGGCGGGTGCTGGCCTGTCTCACCCTGGCGATCGCCTGCGAGGACCACGAGGTGACCACGGTCGAAGGACTGGCCGAGGGCGACGAGCTGCACCCCATGCAGAGCGCCTTCATCGAGCAGGACGCCTTCCAGTGCGGTTACTGCACTCCCGGCCAGATCATGTCCGCGGTGGGTCTGCTCAAAGAGGGCCATGCCTCGGACGACGCCGAAATCCGGGAGTGGATGAGCGGCAACATCTGTCGCTGCGCCGCCTACCCCCATATCCGGGCCGCCATCCGCGCAGTTCGCGACCAGACCTGAGACCAGACCGAAGGAGCCCTGCTGTGCGGCCCATCAGTTACTCCCGCGCCAGTGTCGTCGCCGACGCGGTCACCGCCGTTTCCGCCGACCCCACCAGCGACTTCCTCGCCGGGGGAACCACCGAGATCGACCTGCTGCGGCAGAACGTGCTGCTGCCGCGCCGGCTCGTGGACATCAACGACCTGCCCCTGACCCAGATCGAGGACCGTCCTGACGGCGGCCTCTACATCGGCGCACTGGCCCGTATGAGCGACGTGGCCGAGGCCTCCGCCGTGCGGGAGCGTTACCCCATGATCGCGCAGGCGGTCGAACTCGGCGCCTCCGCACAGCTCCGTCATATGGCCAGCATGGGCGGCAACATCATGCAGCGTGTGCGCTGCGGCTACTTCCGTGACGCCATGTCACCGTGCAACAAGCGTGACCCGGGCAGCGGATGCAGCGCCCTCGACGGCTTCAACCGCGGCCACGCCGTCCTCGGCGTCAGCGATCACTGCATCGCCACCCATCCGTCGGACGTCGCCGTACCGCTCATGGCCCTGGACGCCCGCATCCATACGGAGGGCCCCCGCGGCCGGCAGGTCTACGGGATCGACGACTTCTTTCTGCTGCCCGGCGACACCCCGCACCTGGAGCACCCGCTGGAGCACGGCGAGCTGGTGGTCGGCATCGAGGTGCCGGGCCTGCCCATGGCCCGTACCTCCGAGTACACCAAGGTCCGCGACCGCGAATCCTATGAGTTCGCGCTGGCCTCCGTCGCCGCCGCGGTGACCGTGACGGACGGTGTCATGATGGACGTACGGCTCGCCCTGGGCGGAGTGGCCACCAAGCCGTGGCGGGCCCGCCGCGCGGAGGAGCTGCTGCGCGGGGCCCCCGTCGGCACCGAGACCTTCCAGCGCGCCGCCCGCGAGGAGCTCGCCACTGCCCGCACCCTGCCGCTCAACGCCTTCAAGGCCGAGCTGGCCCAGCGGACCATGGTCCGCGCTCTGGAGACGCTCACCAGCACGGGGAGTCCGTCATGACCACAGCCCTCGCGATCGGACAGCCCACCGACCGGGTGGACGGCCGCCACAAGGTCACCGGTGGCGCGCACTACTCGGCGGACATGCTCTTCGCCAACATGGCCTATGCCGTCCTGGTCGGCGCGCACGTGCCGAGCGGCCGGATCACCCATATCGACACCACCGAGGCGCTGCAGGCCGGCGGAGTGCTCGCGATCCTCACCCATGAGAACCTGCCCAAGACCGCCGCCCAGCCCCCGCTGCTTCCCTCGCTCGCGGGCATGCCCGCCCCGGGGCAGACCTTCTTCCCGTTCCAGGACGCGGTCGTGCACTACGCGGGCCAGCCGGTCGCCGTCGTGGTCGCCGACACCCTCGAACGCGCCCAGCACGCGGGGGCGTTGATCCGCGTCGACTATGCGGAGACGCCCTCGGTCACGACTCTCGACCAGGCCCGGGACGACGCCTACGAGCCCGAGGCGATCTTCGCGGGCTTCGTCCCCGGCCGGACGGAGCGCGGCGATGTCGAGGGCGGGCTCGCCAAGGCGGACGTGCGGATCGACGCCACCTTCGCCTACGCCGCGAACAGCCACAACCCCATCGAGCCGTCGGCCACCACCGCGGCCTGGGACGATGACCAGCTCACCCTCTACGACGCCACCCAGGGGGTCGCGGCCACCCAGCTCACCGTCGCGGCACTGCTCGGCCTGACGCCCTCCAAGGTGCGCGTCATCTCCCACTACGTCGGCGGCAGCTTCGGCTGCAAAGCCATGATCTGGGCGCACCCCGCCCTGGCCGCGCTCGCCGCACGCCACGTCGGACGCCCCGTCAAACTGACCCTCACCCGGGAGCAGATGTTCACCTCGGTCGGCCACCGGGAGGAGCAGGAGCAGAGCATCGCCCTGGGCGCGGACAAAGAGGGCCGCCTCGTCGCGCTGCGTCACCACAAGCTCTCGCCCACCTCGCACTTCGACGACTGGGCCGAGCCCTCCCTCGGCGTCGCGTCCCAGCTCTACGCCTGCCCGAACTACGAAGGCGTCTACCGGCTCATCCGTGCCAACACCATGACGCCGACCTTCATGCGGGCCCCGGGCGAGGCGTCCGGCATGTTCGCGCTCGAATGCACCATGGACGACCTCGCCCACGAACTGGGCATCGATCCGATCGAACTGCGCCTGCGCAACTACTCGGACACCGACCCCAACACCGGCAACCCCTGGTCCAGCACCGGCCTCAAGGAGTGCTACCAGCGCGGCGCGGAACGCTTCGGCTGGCATCGGCGCAACCCCGAACCCCGGTCCTGGCGCGACGGCAACTGGCTCATCGGCCACGGCATGGCCGCCGCGGGCTACCCCGTCTACGGCCCGAGCAACCCGCAACGGGCCCGAGCCCGCCTGTACTCCGACGGCACCGCCGTGGTGCAGGCCGCGACACCCGACTTCGGCACCGGGGTCACCACCGTGATGACCCAGGTGGCCGCCGACGCCCTCGGTCTCCCCCTCGACCGTTGCCGCTTCGAGGGCGGGGACAGCATGCTGCCCACCATCGCCGCGGCGGTCGGCTCCTCGGGAGCGGGGATGATCAGTGCGGCCGTCCACACTGCGGCGACCCAGCTGCGCGACCAGCTCGTGGCGCAGGCCATCGCGGACACCCAGTCACCGCTGCACGGCGCCGATCCCGCCGGCGTCATCGTCCGGGACGGCCGCATGATGCTGCGTGACGACCCCGGGACCGGGGAGGGCTACGGCGAGCTGCTCCACCGCAATTTCCTGCCGGACGTCGAAGCCGTCGGCTCCTGGTCGCCGTCGCCGCAGAGCAGCAACTACGGGATGATGACGTTCGGTGCTCAGTTCGCGGAGGTGGCCGTCGACCCGGACCTCGGGGTCGCCCGGGTCCGCCGTATGGTCGGCGCCTTCGCTCCCGGACGGGTCCTCAACCGCAAGACGGCCGGCAGCCAGCTCATGGGCGGAATGCTCTGGGGACTGGGCCAGGCCCTCCTGGAAGCCAACTCCATGGACCCGCTCCGTGGCCGCTGGGTCGCGTCCAGCCTCGGCGACTACCTCGTACCGGTCAACGCCGACGCCCCCGAGGTGGAGATCGAACTCATCGAGGTGGAGGACAAGGTCGTCAACCCGCTCGGCGTCAAGGGCGTCGGCGAGGTCGGCCAGGTCGGCGCCGCCGCGGCCATCGCCAACGCCGTCCACAACGCCACCGGACGACGCGTCCGCAAACTGCCCATCACCATCGAAGATCTGATGTGAGCGGACGCTCCGGGCTGATGTGAGCGGACGTCCGGGCCGCAGACGGAGGCGGCCCGGACGTCCGTCCTTCCGGACACCACTGGAACCACCCCGAACACTCCCCCTCCTCCCCTCCGAACACCCCTCACCACTACTCAACTTTGACTAGACTCCTCGGTGTGACCGAGAAAACCATCCCCATCCTCCCCTGCCATGCGATCCAGCCGGTGGTCGAGTTCTACACCGCGCTGGGCTTCGAGACGACCCTCCTGCAGAAGAGCCCCTACCCGTATGCCGTCGTCCAGCGCGGCACCATCGAGTTGCAGTTCATGGGCATGAGGAAGTACGACCCGAGCCAGTCCTACTCCGGCTGCTACGTCCTCACGGACGACGTCGACGGGCTGTACGCGACGTTCCGGGACGGGCTCAAGGAGGCGTACGGGAAGATCCCGAGCCGCGGACTGCCGCGCATCGGACCGTTGAAGAACACGTCTTACGGAGTACGACAGTTCCTCGTGTCCGACCCGGGCGGCAACAGCATCCGCATCGGCCAGAAGATCAGCGAGGACCTGCACCACCGTCCGGCCCCGAAGGAAACCTTCGCGCGGGCACTGCACATGGCCGATCTGTTCGTCGACTCCAAGGAGGACCTGCAGGGCGCCGCGAAGATCATCGACCGCGTACTGCGACTGCGGGACGAACGCCCCACCCCGGCACAGCATCTGCGCCTGCTGGTGCTGCGCGCGGACATAGCCCAGCGGGAAGGCGACGAAGCATTGGCCGCACGGCTGCTGACGCAGGCAGCCGAACTCCAACTCGCCGAGGAGGACAGGGAGTCGGCGGGCGATGCCCTGGTACGGCTCGCCGAGTTGCGGACGTAGGCCGCGTCGTCGGCAGTGCCGTCGGCCGCGTCCTCGACCGTGTCATCGCCGGTGCCGTTGGCCGCGTCGTTGGCGGTGTCGTCGGCGGTGTCTTGCGGCTCGCTCGTCTTGCCGATCGCTTGGGCTCGGCGGGAACACCGTCCTGACCCCTCGCGTTGTGGTCTGCAAGGGGCGCTCGCAACCCTTAGGGGTTTTCGCTCCGCAACCCCTAAGGGTTCTCACAGCTGCCACTGCTCTTGTGACGACCCGCACGGACACGGTAGCGCCGGCGTGCGGGATAGCACCCCGTTCCACCCCGTTCCACGTTGCCTCCGGTCGTGCTCGTCCCGTCAGTGCGCGGCGAAGTCCTGGATCCACCAGGGGCCGTCGGAGGCGGCGTTGACGCCGACGCCGATGTGGGTGAAGGCGCAGTCGAGGATGTTGTCGCGGTGGGCGGCGTCGCTCATCCAGTCGGCCATGACGCGGGCGGCGGTCGTCGGGCCCTTGTGCAGGTTCTCGCCCCACCGGCTCCACGCGTAGCCCGCAGCGGAGATCCGGGCGTCCGGTCCGGCGCCGTCCGGGCTGACGTGCTGGTAGTAGTCGCGGGCGGCCATGTCGTCCGCGTGCCGTTGGGCGGCGGTGTGCAGCTTGGCGTCGACCTGCACGGGGCGGCAACCGTTCCGTTCCCGCTGCGCGTTGACCAGCCGGGTCACCTGTTGTTCGAGGCTGGGCGGCCGGGAAGCCGGAGCCGTCCGGGTGGGCGGCGGGGACGTCGTCGGCGGTGCGGTGGTGGGTGGCGGGGTGGCCGGGGAAGCAGATGGCGCAGGGGGTGACGGTGTGGTGGTGGGTGTCATGGTCACCGTGGGGTCCGGCGCGGCAGGGGCTTCGTCCGGCGTCAGCCAAGGCAGGAGGACGAAGGCGGCGGCCGCGACGAGCAGAGCAGCTGTGCCCCCCAGGATGACGTCCCTGGCGCCGGGCCGCCGGGGACGGGATATCGCCTCGTCGGCGCCGAGCTGCTGGACGGGGTCGGTGGGGTCCGGGCTGGATGCGGCCGTTTCCTCCATGTCGCCCAAGGAGTGCGGGGCAGCGGGAGCTTGCAGCACCGGGACCAGGCCGAGGCCCGCGAGCAGTCCCTCGGTGGGCAGCATGTCGGACGAGTGCCGCGAACACGTCCGGCAGTTGCGTATGTGGCGGGCTATGCGCTTCCGCCAGAGCGCGGACGGCACCTCGTCCCACGGCCCGATGAGGGTCTCCAGACCGGGACAGCGCGGCGTGGCGGCCAGCGCCCGCACCACGAGCCGTCCGGTCTCCAGCTGTTCCTTCACACGCTGGACGCGGACCGCCGCGTGCCGCGGGGTGATGTCGAGCGCGGCCGCCAGTTCGCTCCGGGCGATCTCGCCCGCCGCCTCCAGCCACCACAGGGACAGCAGTTCCCGGTCGTCGGCGTTGAGCCAGCGGGTGGCCTCGGCCGCCTCCCGGCGCTGACCGGACAGACGCAGCCGCCAGATGGTCGTGTCGACGAAGTCGGCGCCCGGGTCCGCGACATCGAGCGCCTGGTCGAGCCCGACGGCCCGGGACCGGCCATGGTCCGCCCAGCGCCGACGGACCTGATTCATCGTGATGGCCACCAGCCAGGAGCGGAATGCGGCCGGGTCGCGCAGGTCGCCGAGCCCGTCCAGCATCCGCAGCATGGTCTCCTGCACCACGTCGTCGACGTCCACGTGCCCGTCGAGGGCCCGGCCCACGACGTTGTAGACCAGGGGCAGATATTCCGCGATCAGCCGCTCCCGGGCCTGTTCGTCGCCGTTCCTCGCCGCCGCGACCACCGCGGCTCCGCATTCCCGCTCCGCACCTACGCCTGTGCCCACGTCTGTCCGCTCTCGTCCCGTTGTCCCGCGCTTCAGGAGGACGCGCCGAAGTTCTGGGTCCACCACGGACCGTTCGAACGAAGGTTGATGCCGACGCCTATTTCCTTGAACGCGCAGTTCAGGATGTTGTCACGGTGCCCAGGGCTCTTCATCCAGCCCGCCATGGCGGTTTGCGCGTCTTTGGGGCCCTTGAAGATGTTTTCGCCGTACGTACTCCAGCGGTAGCCGGCGGACGTGATCCGGTCGCCGGGGCCGATGCCCTCGGGGGTGGTGTGGCCGTAGTAGCCGCGGTCGGCCATGTCGTCGGAGTGTCCCTGCGCCGCGGCCTGGAGCTTGGCGTTGACGGTGAGCGGGGAACAGTCCTTCTTCGCGCGCTCCGCATTGACCATCTCGACGACTTGCCGCGCCAAACGGCCGGTGGCACCGCCGGATCCGCCTGGCGGGGTGCTCTTGTGAGGTGCGGTGCGGGGGCGTCCGGTCTCGTCGTCAGATGTGGTCTTGGGCTTGGCGGTCGTACGGGGACTCGGCGACCTGCCGGCGGCGGTCTGCTCCCGGGAGACCTTTCTGTGGGGTTTGACGGCCGGTGCCTTGGACGGCGTTGGGCTCGCGTCAGGCACGGCGGAACGTGCGCCCGGTATGGACCCCGTTTCGGCCTGCCGTGCCGCTTCGGCTGCCGCACGCGGAGCATCGGACGTGTCGTCGGCGAGCGACCGGGTGACGCCGTAGCCGCCACCCAACACGACCGTCACCGCGGCCACACCGCCCGCCGCGACCACCCAACGGGGCCTCCGCCCCCGGTGTGCGCCGCGCCGTCGGCCGTGGCGGCCTGCGGTCTGCCGGGGCTGCTGCGGGTCGTTGGCCGGGGCCTCGGCTTCACGAGCCATCGCGGGGTCACGATGCATGGCCGGTTCACGGTTCATGGGGGGGTTCACTCTCCGGTACGGGTCTTCCTGCGTGTTGGTCCAACACTCAGGAGACCCGGCAGCCGGACGCCGATAACAAAAATTCGCCGACGCGGTTCACCATGGTTGGTGCCGGGCGCCGGGCCGGTGCCGTCGGCCGGAGTGGAGTTTCCCGACGGAGAGGCCAGCATGATGTTCCCGGCGGAGTCGGTGCTCCTGAACGGCCAGGGGAACCCGAGCCGGAGTTCAGTCGTCCTTCTCGTCGGATACGCCCTCATGACAGTTTCGTCAAGAACGCCCGCAGAACCGATCAAAAACAGTCATTGACCGATCAGCTTCATTACGTTTCCCGTAGATAGTAGTCAGAAAGCGCTACATATCCCCGCCCAGACCACCGGATGTTGAGGCGCCGTGAGCCCTGAAGGAGAAGGTATGCGACCGTTCGCTCTGAGCTTCGCCCGTCCGGTGGCGCAGACGTCGTCGTCCACCGTTCCGTATACGTACGACGCCACACGACAGTTGAACGTGCTTCCCGACGGCCGCCCGGCGACGTCCAGCCGGGCGGTGCTGCTGGCCACCGGCAGCACCACCTCCACGGCCGGTTCCAAGACCCACTTCGACGACTGAGCTCCGATGACCGTCCTGATTCTCACCTGCGAGGAGGACTTGACGGCGGACATGGTGGTGGCGAGGCTGCACGAACTCGGCGTTCCGCTCATCCGCCTCGACCCCGCGGACTTTCCCGGCGAGGTCGCCCTGTCGGCGGAGTACGTCAAGGGCGACTTCGAGGGATACCTCAAGGCAGGCGAACGCATGGTGAGTCTGAGCAGTCTGCGGTCGGTGTGGGTCCGCCGCCCCGACACCCCCGGGGCCCATGCCCCGGAACCGTCCGCATGGCTCACAGGCGAGTCCGAGCATGCCCTGTACGGCGTGCTCGACTGCACCCGGGCACGCTGGATGAACCATCCCGCCGCGGCCGCACGAGCACGCCGTAAGCCCTGGCAGCTGCGCACCGCCCACCACAGCGGATTCGCCGTGCCCCCCACGGTCATCACCTCGTTCCCCGGGGTCGCCCGGGAGTTCGCCAGGACATATCAGGATGTCGTGGTGAAATCGGTGTCCGGCAAGCACCCCAGTGATCCGCCGATGGTGCTGCCGACCACCCGTATCACCCCGGACGTGGACTTCTCCGGCGTGGCGGCCGGCCCGACCCAGCTCCAAGTGCTTATCCACAAGCGGGCCGATATCCGGCTGACCTGCGTCGGCGGGCAGCTCTTCGCCGCCCGTAAGAAGTCCGACCCCGAAGAGGTCGACAGCCGCTTCACCGAGCACTGCCTGTGGGAGCCCACCGAGGTGCCCGACCGGATCCGCCATGCGGTGGACGCCTATATGCGCTCCGCCCACATCTCCTACGGGGCCTTCGACTTCGCCGAGGACGCCGACCGGACATGGTGGTTCCTGGAGTGCAACCAGGGCGGCCAGTTCGGCTTTGTCCAGCTCGACACCGACCAGCCCATCACGCAGGCCGTGGCCTCCTGGCTCGCAGCCGCGCCCCCGCCCGGTTGACGGCGGGCCCGCGAGGGCGCCCATCGGCCGACGGAGAGCCCGGCCATCCCCTGAGGAATAATGCGGGCATGCGAATTTCGGCCAGAGCGGACTATGCGGTACGTGCCGCGCTGCAACTCGCTGACGCCGGGGACGCGGGGCCGCTCAAGGCGGAGGCGATTGCCGACGCTCAGGACATTCCGCACAAATTCCTCGAAGGCATCCTCAACGACATGCGCCGGGGCGGACTCGTCCTGAGTCAGCGCGGCGGCAACGGCGGCTACCGGCTGGCGAAGGCCCCGGAGGCCATCAGCATCGCGGATGTCATCCGCGTCGTGGACGGGCCGCTGGTCGCGGTACGCGGCGCGCGCCCGCCGGAGTTGTCCTACAGCGGCCCCGCCGAGTCGCTGCTGCCGGTGTGGGTCGCGCTGCGGGCGAATGTCCGCCAGATCCTGGACGGTGTGTCGCTGGCCGATGTCGCCTCGGCCGAGCTGCCCTCCCGGGTGACCGCGCTGGCCGAGGACCCGGCCTCTTGGACGAACCCGTAGGACGCCACCCCGGCGCGGTGCGCCCACCTCAGGGCGCGCCTGCTGCCCCTCCAGCATCATCCGGATTCCGATACGCCATTGTCCATCATTTGAACACCCCTTGCCGCAAAGGCGGCTCCGGACGCACCCTATTCTCTACCAATCAAGTGGGAAAACTAGGGAATCGCGAAACCAGGGACTCGCGGGGAATCCGGTTCCGGGAGGGGACGGTGAACGGCGCCATGCCGAAGCGGTCCGCTGCGGCCCCCGCCGCCCCGGAGGGCAACGCCCCGTCGGAGGGCGGAATGTGGTCCCGCGTCGCCCGTGAACTCGCGGATGATCTCGCCGTCGACGCGGCCGTCCGCGACCGGGCGGGCAAGGCTCCGTTCGACGAGGTCTCCCGCCTGCGCGAAGCCGGACTGCCCGCTCTGCTGATGCCGCCGGGCGCATCCGGGAGGGGCTGTGACTGGCGGACGGCCTGTGCGGTCATCCGGGAGATTTCGGCGGCCGACAGCTCCATCGGCGAACTGCTGGCCCGGCACTACGTCCTGTCATGGAGCGCCCGGTTCTTCGGCACCCCGGAAACGGCCGACGGACTCGAACTCCGTGCGGCGACCGGGCAGTGGCTGTGGGCCGGGAGCACCGACGTCACGGGGACGGAGGAGGAAGCGGAGGCGGGAGCCGGGACAGGGGCGGAGCGCGGGCCCGAGCTCAGGCTCACGCCGAGCGAGGACGGGTATGTCCTCAACGGGCGCACGACGCTCGCCGCCGGTGCCGCCGTGGCGGACCGGCTGGTGCTCGGCGCGGTGTGCACCGCGACGGGCGAGTCGCTGAGCGTAGTCGTGGATCCGGCCTGTCCCGGCGTGACGACCGACCCGGCGCACGACCGCCTGGGGCAGCGGCTCAGCGGAGCGGGCAGCGTTGGCTTCGACGGCGTCGCGGTGGCCGATTCTCAGATACTCGGCGCCGTTCCGCGCGACGAGCACGATGTCTCCCCCTTCGCCGCGCTCGCTCCCTTGGCGCTCCGGCTCGCCCTTGTCCACGTCGCCTTGGGGATCACCGAAGGGGCGCTGGCCGAGGCCCGGGACGTCAGTCGCGCCACGCCGCGCACCTGGCCGACGATCGGTCCGGACGACCGCGGGTACCCGAACCGGCCGGGCCGGGATCCCTACCTCCTGCTCGCCTACGGGGAGTTGGTGACCGCCGCCCACACCGCCGCGGCCGTCGCGGAACCGGCGACGGAAGCACTGGCGCGAGGGCTCCTCTCGGGGCGGGAACTCGGCGTCGACGAACGCACCGATATCTCCGTTCTCGTCGCCGCGGCCGAGGCCGTGACGAGCCGGTCCGCCGTGCACATCACGACCCGCATCCTGGAACTCGCGGACGGCACCGCCGACTCCCCCGCCGAAGGGCCGGGGTTCGAGAGGTTCTGGCGCAACGCGCGCGTACTGACGGCACAGGGCTCGCCCACCCACAGGCTCCGCGACATCGGCGACCACTATCTGAACGGCACACGACCGCCCGTGACGCTGCATATCTGAGTGCCGACGCGCGGCGCGTCCGCGCACTGACGGTGACCACTGGTCCGCACGCGGCGGGTGAGACGGTCGTCAACCCGGGGCCCGCCTGCCGACACCTCTCGACTCTTCCCCCGCATGCAACCAATCACGAAGAGTAGGTGTTCAGTTACATGAAGTCGCAGCCTTGAAGCGGCAGTCGTGAGGTGGAAGTGGCTGTCGTCAATGGCAGGCGTGAAGCACGCAGACGCGCAGCAGCAGTCACAAGGTTGCCATTGTGGTGGGGAGAGACATGACCGCGGAGCAGACCATCGCCGGAACCGAGTGCGGCACCGAGGTGGTTCAGGGGGATGACCGCTATCAGGCCCTGAGGAGGGGATTCAATCAGCGCTTCATCGCGACTCCTGACTATGTGTCGGTAGTCGCCTCGACCGACGAGGTCGTGTGCGCACTCAACAAATATCTGGCGAGCCATCGTTCCGACGAGAGTCCCGAAAGGCGGATCACGGTCCGGTCGGGGGGCCACTGCTACGAGAACTTCGTCTGCGGCGACGACGTGGGCGTGATCCTCGACCTGGGACGGATGGACCGGGCCTACCTGGACCAGCAGACGGGCGCGTACTGCGTGGAGGCCGGTGCGAACAACTGGCGTGTCGCCACCCACCTCTACGCCCCGTTCGGCGTCGCGCTCCCCGGCGGATCCTGCTACTCCGTCGCCGCCGGCGGCCATGTGTGCGGCGGCGGGTACGGGCTGCTGTCCCGGCAGCACGGGCTGACCATCGACTATCTCTACGCGGTGGAGGTCGTGGTCGTCCGTGACGGACAGCACGCGGAGGTGGTGATCGCGCGCCGTGACTCGTCCGATGAGCAGCTGCGGAATCTGTGGTGGGCGCACACCGGTGGCGGCGGCGGGAACTTCGGTGTGGTCACCCGGTACTGGTTCAAGGGCCTGCCCAAACCCCCGTCCCAAGTCCTGCTGCATGCCATCGCATGGCCGTGGGCGGAGCTCAAGGACGAGCCGGAGAGCTTCAAGTCGCTGGTGCGCAATTACGGGCTGTTCTTCGAGTACGAGAACACCACCGAGCTCCCGGAACCCCTCCGCGGCGACTTCAGCGATATGTTCACCCTGCTGAAGCTGACCAACTGGGCCAACGGCAAGGTGGGTCTGATCACCCAGCTCGACGCCACCAGGCCGGACGGCGTGCGGCGGCTCAACGCCTTCCTCGACTGGGTCACCCAGGACCTGGGCGTCGCCCCCACGCCAATGGACCGGCGCATGGGTGAGCACGCACCCATGGCCGGACTGCACGTACCGACCCGGCTGCCCTGGCTCACCGCCACCCAGACGCTCAACGGCTCCGGCGACAACCAGTGCGGCAAGTACAAGTCGGCGTATATGACACGCGGATTCACCGAGCCACAGCTCACCGCCATCCACGACCACCTGACGCGCGACGCATACGACAACCCGCAGGCGCTGCTCCAGGTCGACTCCTACGGCGGTGCCGTCAACCTCCCCGGAAGCGCCGACACGGCCGTCTACCAACGCAGTTCCGTGCTGAAGCTGCAGTATCAGACGTACTGGAGCTGGCAGAAGGACTCCAACAAGGACGGTGTCACCGACTATCTGGATGCCGCCGTCGATCCTTCGATCGCGGCGCCGCATGTGAGCTGGATCCGCGAGTTCTACCGCGATGTCTACGAGGACACCGGCGGCGTGCCGATTCTCTCGCCGGATGACACCGGCGACCGCGCTATCCAGGAGACGGTGACCGACGGGTGTTACATCAATTACCCCGATACCGACCTCGACGACCCCGAGTGGAACACCTCGGGGCAGCCCTCGCACCGTCTCTACTACGGCGACAACTATCAGCGCCTCCAGGAGACCAAGGAGTACTGGGACCCCCGGAATGTCTTCCGCCACGCCCAGTCCGTCCAGCCGTTCACCCGGTGAACGGCACCGAATGAGCCCGGGGGCTCGCGGTGGCCCCGGGGCGTGTCACCGTCGGTCACCTCGGCCCACCACCGGTGCCGGTGATGATGACGGCAAGCCCAGGACGCTTGAATGTGCAACAAGCCGGTTCGGGCCCGGCAGCACCGGGCCCGGCAGCACCGGGCCCGGCAGCACCGGGCCCGGTGACTCGGGTCGCTTCCGGCCCCCGCCCGGAGCACTCTGGATACGTGACCGTGTAGCCCTGAACCAAGCTGTGAGGTGCCCGATGAGCACTCTCGAAGAACAGATAGACATCGATGCCCCCCTCGACAGAACCTGGGACACTCTCCACCGAGTGGAGAGCTATCCCGCGTTTGTGAACGGCGTGCGTGAGGCCCGCCCGGAGGGCGAGAACAAGGCGCACCTGGATCTCACCGCGGGAGGCCGGGCCCGGGAGCTGGACGTCGAGACCAGCGACCGCGGGAAGGAAATGGTCTGGCACACCACAAGCGGTCCCGACCTGGCGGGAACGGTCTCGCTGCTGCCCATCGACCGGGATCACACCCGGGTCCAGGCCCGGTTCGAGTACCAGCCGGAGACCATCAAGGAGGAGTTCGGAGGACCGTCGGGCTTCGCGCAGGCGGCCGCGATCGAGCGGGGCGTCCGCAGTGATCTGCAGCAATTCAAGGAGCTGGTGGAACGGGAGAGGAAGCAGTAGCGGAAGCAGGAGATGACAGCAGTGACCGGGGCGCGTGGACCTGCCCTCCCCCTCCCCCACCGCGGACGTCACACGCACTTCCGTCGCCATCGTCGACAGTGTCGGCGTCGGTCCCGCCGATCTCACCGTGGTGAACCTGCTGCCCGTGCTGAATCTGCGGTGCGCGCGCCGGCCGAGTGTGAGCTGGCCGGTCGGCTGCTCGAACGGGCCGAAACGTCGAACGGGACGAAAAGCGGGAGGAGTTCGAGTCCCGGTTCGGCGGGGAGCGGCACACCTGCCGGACGGCGAAGTGTGGGAGGACGCGTATGAACGCTGGGACAGGCCCGCCGACCAGCGATGATGGCGGCTATCCGGGCTACTGTGCGGAGCACTCCGGGGGGCTGGACGAGCTCGATACCCACCTGACACGGTGCCGGGCCTGCCCGAGGCTGGTGGCCTGGCGGGAAGAGGTCGCCGCTACCCGGCGGCGGGCGTTCCGCGACGAGGAGTACTGGGCCAGGCCGGTCCCCGGATTCGGTCCGCCGGACGCGGCACTGGCCGTCGTCGGTCTGGCGCCCGCCGCGCACGGCGGCAACCGGACCGGCCGGATGTTCACCGGTGACGCCTCCGGTGACTTCCTCTTCGCCGCCTTGCACGCCGTCGGCCTCGCCTCCCAGCCCGAAGCGACACACCGGGGCGACGGGCTGGAGCTGTACGGGGTACGGGTGACCGCGCCGGTCCACTGCGCCCCGCCGCAGAACAAGCCCACCCCCACCGAACGGGACACCTGCCGGCCATGGCTGTCGGCGGAGCTCGCACTCCTCGCTCCGAGCCTGCGCGCAGCGGTCGCCCTGGGTGCCTTCAGCTGGCAGGCGCTGCTGCCCGCTCTCGGCTCCGCGGGATGGCGGGTGCCGCGCCCCCGGCCCGCGTTCGGGCACGGGGCGCAGCTGACGCTGCAGGCGACCGACGAGCGGCCGGAGCTCCGGATCCTGGGGAGCTATCACCCGAGCCAGCAGAACACGTTCACCGGGCGTCTGACGTTCGCCATGCTCGTCGATGTGCTCACTCGCGCTGCCGAGCTCGCGGGGCTGCGAAGCCAGGGGACTGGGACTGGACAGGGCAGGAGCGCTGGATAAGGAAAGAGGCGAAGGGACGGGACAAGGCGCGGGCCGGGCAAGGCGCAGGACCGGCAAGACACGGGGACGGGCACAGCAAGGGGCTGGATGGGGTGAGGAGTGGCTCACGAGCCGTGCAAGGCCCCGGCGGCCACGCGGAGGTCGGCGACCAGCCCCGCGTACGCATCCGCGCGCCCCGCGTCGTCGGCCCGCAGAATCGCGGAAGGGTGGAGGGTCGCCAGGACGAGTCTTCTTCCGTCGGTGGTCGAGCGTCCCGCCCCGTGCCCATCCCGTTGTTCCTCTCCCTCCTCCGGCAGGGGAATGAGAGCGCCGCGGTCCTTCGTCACCCGGAACGACCGCCCCAGCAGCGCCTTGCCGGCGGTCGACCCGAGCGCCACCACGACCTCGGGGTCGACCAGGCGCAACTCGGCGTTCAGCCAGGGGCGGCAGGCGGTCATCTCCCGCAGGCTCGGTGGCTTGTGGATGCGGCGCTTGCCTCGCGGTGCGGTGGTGAACTTGAAGTGCTTCACCGCGTTGGTGAAGTACGTCGGTTCCTCGCCGAGGCCGGCGTCCCGCAGCGCCTTCTTCAGGAGGCCCCCGGCCGGGCCGACGAACGGCTTCCCCTGGCGGTCCTCCCGATCACCGGGCTCCTCGCCGACGAGCGCCAGACGTGCCGTCGGGCTGCCCTCCCCGAAAACGGTCTGCGAGGCGTCCAGAAACAGCGGGCAGCCCCGGCAGTCCGCCGCGGCACGCCGATACGCCGCGAGTCCGCCGCGCCGGGGCAGGTAAGGGGTGGCGTCGTACTGCTGCCCGGCGGCCTCGGTGCCGTCTCCGGTCATCGGCGTCGTCTCCCGCCTCGGTCGTCTCCTGGCTCGTCCGTTCCCGCTCGTCCGTTCCCGGTCGTCCGTCTCCTGGCTCGTCCGTTTCCTGCTAGCTCGCCTCTTTGCTCGTTCGCTTGTCGCTCTCCCATCTCCTGCTCTCCCGTCTCCTGCTCGCTCGTCTCCTGCGGCGTCACCTGGCGTGCCGCCGTATGCCCCCCTCCTGGAGCGTCACCGTGTGCCACCCGCGCTGCCCTCCCCCCGTCCGGCCATCTTCACCGCCCCGCGCCGCCGTCGCAGCGCGGACGCCCACGGCTCGCGCCGCGTCCGGACGGACCAGGCGTCAGGCGTCAGGCATCAGGCATCGGGCATCAGGCCCTCTCCGGCTGGCACCTGGAGCACCACACGGTGCCCCGTCCCGCGATGCGGTCCCTGTGCAGCGGCTCGGCGCAGCGCGGACATCGCGCATCGGCGTCGTCACGGTGGCCGGTGAGCCAGGACTTCCGGGGTGGCACGCGTCCCGCCCGTACGGCCGACCGCAGGGTGCGGCGCATCTCCCGGTGCAGCCGGTCGCGTTCGCCGGCCGTGAGTGCGCCGACCCGACGGGCCGGGTGCACCCGTGCCCGCCACAGGATCTCGTCGGCCAGCAGATTGCCGAGCCCGGCCAGCACCGACTGGTCGATGAGGGCCGATTTGATGCCGCCGCGGCGCCGGGAGAGCACCGCGGCGAAGCGGGTACGGCCCAGCGTCATCGCGTCGGGGCCCTGGCCCTCCAGGGTCCGTGCCACGCCGGACTCGTCCGCCAGCCACAGGCCCTGGAGTTTGCGCTGGTCGCGGTAGCGGAGCTGACGGTCCCGGCCCACCGTGAACAGCACGTGGTCATGGGGGCCGGGCGGCTCGGCGGGGTGGCAGCAGACCAGCTCCCCGGTCATGCCGAAGTGCATCATGAGCGTAGGCCCCTGGTCGGTGCGGGCGAGCAGCCACTTCCCGTGGCGCTCGGGCGCGGCGAATCTCCGCCCCGCCAGCTGACGGCGCAGCCGCGACGCGCTCACCCCGTGCAGCACTCCCGCGTCCCGCACCTCGATCCGCTGGATCGGCCTGCCCTGCGCACAGGAGACCAGAACCTTCCGGAACGCCTCGACGTCCGGCAGCTCAGGCATCGCCCGACGTCCCGGTTTCCACCAGGACGCGGGCCGTGGTGAGCCGGGGGGCGCCGGCGTCGGGGAGATGCATTCCCGTCTCCGTACCCGAGCGCAGATACCGCAGTACCGGCTCGTTCAGCCGCTCGACGGGCAGGACCACGGGGGTGCCGGAAGGGTCGGGCCTGATCATCTCCGCCGCGACGCGTCCGGCGGCCTCCTGGACGGGCACGTCCTCGACGGTGCCGAAGCAGGCGTCGCGTGGCGGGCGGCTCTGGGTCAGCCGCAGACCGGCGGGCGGCGGCACCTCCACGACCGGGGCGGGCGGCAGGTCCGGCGCGGCACGGGACAGCTCGCCCAGCGCGGCCAGCAGCGTGCCCGTGGTCGCCCGGTCGTCGGCGTGGGTGAGCTGGGTGTTGATTCCGCCGTGGTCGGCCAGATGGGCGTCGACCCGGCGGTGCGTGCGCAGCCAGTCCGCCGCCCGGTATCCCGTCGTCCCCGGGCCGCGGACGTCGACGACGAGGGGACGCGGATCGAAGTCGTCGGCGAGTCCCGGCCCGCAGAAGACCGCACGGCCCTCGACATGCAGCCCGTCGATCTCCTCGACGGCGGCCCGCACGCGTGCCGCCCGGTCCAGCGCACGCCCGATAAGTTCGCGGCCGTGCAGGGCCATTTGCCGGCGCCAGCCGTCCAGTCCGGCGTAGATCAGCACGGACGGGCTGGTCGTCCCCAGCAGATCGGCGCGGCTCTTGAGCAGGGCAGGTTCGATCAGATCGCCCGTCAGATGGAAGACGGACGACCCCCGTTCCAGGCCGCTGCCCATCTTGTGGATGCTGGTGACGCAGATGTCCGCCTCGGCGTCCCTGGCCCACGACGGGAGATCGGGGTGGAAGGGCACGGCGTCGGCCATGAGTCTCTCGGCGCGTTCGAGGGTTTTGTCCCTGGTGCGCCGGTCGTCCAGACCACCGGAGGCCAGCACGTCCCCGTAGAACACGGCATCGCCGAGGATTTCCCGGACCTCCGGATCGGCGCCGCGCGCCTGCTTGTGGCCGGGCGGGCTGAAGCCCGGCCGGCCCGTCGCGTGACAGTCCGCCAGCGCTTCCGGTAGGGGGGCCCTGCGGTGGTCAGGAGGCATGGCGCAGACCTCCGTCCTGGCTGCCCGGCGAGAGCGGGGCCACTGCTCCGGAACGCGCGTCGGAGCGGCCGCGGCGTCGGCTCGACGGTACCTCGTCCCACCCCGTCCCGCTCCGCGGCGGAGCGGCCGCGGGCGCGGGGGACGACGACCGTCGGCAGAAAGCCGAGGAGGATCCGCACACCCGTCCGGGTGACCCGCACTTCCGGCAGCAATTCGTTCCAGCATGGCCTTCGCGCCATCTCGTCGCCGGCAGTACCGCCGGTATCGCGCTGAGTACCGCAATCTGGCGGTGCCGGGCGCATAATTATCTGGGGAAAGGAGCACGCCCAGCCGGATGCCGAAAGCAATGAATCCACTGACGTAGCCGATATCGCTGTCTTCACCGGCAACCGGCTGATTCCTGTTCGAGCCGCTGTCCACCATCCACCATTGGAGCCCTTTCCATGACGGGCAACATCTGGAGCCACCAGGACACCACAGGCTACCGGCCGGGTACCGACCTGACCGGCTTCAAGGTCGAGGCCATCGACGGCGCCGTGGGCACGGTCGACGAGCACTCCGCCGAGGTCGGCGCCGCATATCTCGTCGTCGACACAGGCGGATGGATCTTCGACAAGCATGTCCTGCTGCCGGCCGGCGTCATCTCCTCGATCGACTTCGACAACACCACGCTGTATGTCGCCCGTACCAAGGAGGAAATCAAGAAGGCCCCGGAATTCGACAGAACAAAGCACATCGGAGACGACGATTATCACCGTCAGATCGCCGGTCACTACGGCGCTCCCCACACCTGAGCACGGCCCAGCCGGTGCGGCGTGGCGCGTCCCGACGCAAAGGAGCCCGGTCATCCGCTGCCCCCGTCGCCGGGCGTCTCGGCCGCCACCTGCCTGAGCGTCCGGCCGCTGCGCACCGACCGGACGCGGGCCGGGTCCGGGGTGCCGTGCCCGGACGCGTACGTGTCGTTCTCCTTCACCAGCAGCCAGGACTCACGGTCGCCGGGCTCCCTGCCGGTGCGGAAGCGGGTGAGCGCATAGCCGCCGTGCAGCTTGGTCCCGTCCAGCCAGAAGGAGGCGTGCCCGTTCTCCAGGTCCTCACCGAATCCGGCGGTCCGGCGCTTGCGCTTGCCGGGGAGCGGGCGGTAGGTGCCCTGGTCCCAGACGATCACGGTGCCCGCGCCGTACTCCCCCGGCGCAATGACGCCTTCGAATTCCCGGTATTCCAGTGGGTGGTCCTCGGTCGGCATGGCGAGGCGTTTGTCGTGCGGGTCGGCGGAGGGGCCTTTCGGTACGGACCATGATTTCAGGACGCCGTCCACCTCCAGCCGGAAGTCGAAGTGCAGGGTGCTCGCGTCATGGATCTGTACGACGAAGCACGGCTCGCCGCCGGTGGCATCGCCGGTGCCCCGGGGCTCGTCCGTGCGGTCGAAGTGCCGTTTACCGCGGTACTCCGTCAGGTCTTTTTCGCTGCTCACGACCGTTCCCTTCGCCCAGGAATCGCCGAGGATTCGCCGAGGAATCTCCAAAGACTCGCCACGACAAAAGCGTGATGAATCCAGCAAAACGGCAGGAGTGGCAGGCTTCAACCCGTGCAGCGAGCGAACCCGTAACGCGGGCTCAAAGCCGTACGCCGGGCTTGAAGCCATGTGCCGGGGAAAGCAACGACCTTCCGCCGGACCGTGCCCCGGCTGGCCGCCCACGCGGACGCCCTCCTGCTCGACGCCGCCCTGTTCGCCCGGCCTGATCGCCTCCGGCGTGGTCATGGGGATCCGGACCGCGTGAAGTTCATGATCACGGGTGGTGTGCTGCTCATCGCCGTGGCCATCGCCTCGCTGTCGCGGCGCGCACAGAAGTCGCACGGCAGGGTGTGAAGCGCGGGCGGTCCCGGCCATGGCCGGCCCAGCCGACACTGCCGGGATCGGCCCGTCCTGCCGGCTCAGCGCTCCGCGGAAGTGGGCGCGGATGCTCGGGCCGGGAGTCCGAAACGACGATGCGGCCGAGCCATTTGACCGAATTGGTGCCGAACATCCTCGGCACCACGGCGCGCACGGGGAATCCGTGCTCCGCGTCCAGCGGTGCGTCGTTCATCTCGTAGGCGAGCAGCACCTCACGGCGGGCGATATCCAGCGGCAGATCCTTGAGGTAGTTGTGCTCCGGAGAGCCGCGGAAACTGCCCCGGTCCACGCCCTCGAACCAGACGTGCGCGGCGTGCGGACGCGGCACCGCCTGATCCAGCAGCCGGGCCAGCGGGACGCCCAGCCACTCCACGTTCGCCACCGCCCGCGTCGGGACATTGGGGGCGGTCGGATTGCCGAAACACTCGTGGAAGGCGGTCAGCCGGCTCGCGGGAAGCGCGTGTAATGCCTCCTGGTCCAGCCGCGACGGATGCTCGACGAGCCCTTCCACGGTCAGTGACCAGGTCGAGGCGTCCACGTGCGGAACACTCATTGCTTTCTGACGAATACCTCTTGGACCGGGGTGATGAAGTCCGGCGCCCCGGCGCGCACGTGTGTCCCCGTGCCCGTCCCTGTGTGTGTCCCCATGCCCGTCCCCGTGTAGGTCCCCATGCCCGTCCTCATACGTGGCGTCATGCCGACGACGCTGAGCAGCAACTGCCAGGCCGGCGAAACGCATGAGGCAGCACCGGGCAGGGGCTCGCCAGCGGCATCACCGTGTCCCGCCACTCGGGCCATCACACAAAGTGGCCGCTCAAGATGCCGAGCCGCCCGGGCCCTGATTCGCTGAGGGCACCAGCATTCATGCCGCGTCGGAGGAACCACCACTATGAGCTCAAACGAAATCCGCGCACGGATCCAGCAGATGAGGGAAAAGGCCCAGGAGCTGAAAGCAGCGGCGGAGCGGACGGAAGACCCCGAAGAGCGCAAACGGCTCCAGGAAAAGGCCCGCAGGCTGCAGAGCCAGAGCGAGCAGGAGAGCATGTTGCGTGGCGGAGACATCTACCCCACCGAATGAGGGCCCCATGACGATGACCGCCGGAACGGATCTGCTCGTCGATGCCTTCGGACGGGTCAGGGAGGCCGTCGAGGAAGCGGTCGACGGCCTGGGCCCGGACGAGCTCGCCACCCGCGTCGATGACGCCAATTCGGTCGGCTGGCTCATCTGGCACCTCACCCGCATCCAGGACGACCACATCGCCGGAGTGGCCGGCACCGAGCAGATCTGGACGTCGCAGGACTGGGTAGACCGCTTCGAGCTGCCGTTCCCGGACGACGACACCGGCTACGGGCACTCCACCGAGGATGTGGAGGCGGTGCGCGACCTGAGCGCGCAGCTGCTCACCGGCTATCACGAGGCCGTGCACGACCACACCGTGCAGTACTTGGCCGGGGTCGAGGACTCGGACCTGGAGCGCATCGTCGACCGCGCCTGGACGCCGCCGGTCACGCTGGGGGTCCGGCTGGTCAGTGTCATCGCCGACGATCTGCAGCATGTGGGCCAGGCCGCGTTCGTCCGAGGAATGCTGCTGGGCGAGTAGCCGCTGGTCCGGCGGGCCTACACAGACCAGGAGACACACCAGGACATACGCCAGGACACACACCGGACACCCGGCAGCCGCCGCTGGAGCATCGCTTTCCGGCGGCGAATGTTTTCCCTTGGCCGCCTCCGGGGCGGAATTGAACTCGGTGTGTGCGGGCGGGCCGAACAATAACTCTCTCGGTTCACCGGGGCCGAATTCCTTCGGCGCGAAATCTCCTGGGGATTGCCGAATGTGCTCACCCACCCGATGGGATGAGCTGGCAGCAGCGCGGCATGAGCGAGACAGCCCGGTGGAATCACTACGGCCACTGCTGGCTATGCAATACAGGAGGACTTATGCGTCTGAGGACCACAATCACCGCTGCCGCGCTGGCCGCCACCGCTTTGTTCGGCTCCGCAGGAATCGCGAATGCTCAGGGAACCGACGGGCACGGCTACACGGGTGACTCGGCCACGCGGGCAGGCGAAAGGGTATCCCGGGAGGGCGCAGCGATCTCCCAGGAGGACTCGGCCTCCCGGGCAGGCGAATCGGTCTCCCGGGACGGCGACCAGGTCTCCTTCGACACAGGCCGAATCACCGGCTACGACGAGAACACAGGAAGAACCGTCTTCGTCGACCTGCCGACTTTCATCAGGCATCTACCGGACAGGTTCTAGGTGTCCTGAGTCAGAGATTCGGTGGCAGTAAGCGGCGGCTTTGTCGAGGATCTCGTCGGCGGTCTTGGTCCAGATGAAGGGCCGTGGGTGCTCGTTCCAGTCGGCGAGCCAGGCACGGATGTCGCGTTCAAGGGCCTGGACGGAACGGTGGACGCCACGCTTGGGTTTCTTCTGGGTGAACTCGGCGAACCACCGTTCCACCAGGTTCCGCCAGGACGAGCTGGTGGGCGTGAAGTGCAGGTGGAAGCGGGGGTGCGCGAGCAGCCACTTCTTGACGGCCGGTGTCTTGTGGGTGGCGTAGTGGTCCAGGATCAGGTGTACCTGGAGGTGGACAGGCACTTCCTTGTCGACCTTGGCCAGGAACCTCTTGAACTCAGCGGCCCGGTGGCGGCGGTGGAGTGAGCCGATCACCTTCCCGGTCGCCACTTCCAGTGCGGCGAACAACGTGGCGGTGCCGGCGCGGACGTAGTCGTGACTGCGGCGTTCGGGTGCTCCCGGCATCACGGCCTCGGCTCGTCACACAAACCGTCCAGACCGCGGTCGAGGAACCGCCGGCGTCAGGTGCGGACCGTGTCCGGAGCGATCCCGAGACGGCGCGACACCTCCATGATCGAGTGACCTTCGGCGCACTCCAGCACGATGCGGGACCGCTGGGCCAGAGCCTGCGCGGTCGACCTGCGACGCACCCCTAAGGGTTGCGAGCGCCCCTTGTAGGCCACAACGCGAAGGCTCGGGCGGCATTCCGACGGCGGGGGCCTGGGAAGGCATTCCTCTCCGCGTGACCGGCGAGACGCAGCCAGACGCCGCGCACGACACGCAGCTAGAGGCCGCGGGCCCGCGGCCACGGCGGACGACGAGGTTGTCCGTCCACAGCGGACGAGGTTACCCACTGAAAGGCAAAGGTAAAGGCAAGGAGGTTACCCACTCCTTGCCACTCTCAACGTATAGCGCACTGGGGGGCTTGCGGCAAGGCCCCCGTCGTGCCGCAGAATCGCAGGCCGAAGCCAGAACCTGCGGAAATGGGAGATTCACGAAGTGCGTGTGTTGTTGTCGCTTTATGGGGCATGCGGTGACGTCGAGCCGGTGACGGAACTCGCGCTACGGTCGCGGGCGCTCGGCGCCGGGCGGCGGGTGTGCGCGCCGCTGGACTTCGCGGGCGCGGCATCGGATCGGAGCTGATGACGTGAACTCCCTGACCACCAGCGCGTTCGACCTTCCCGACCGCCTCTCCCCCAAGGCCGACCCGACGCTGATCATCGGCGACGAGCAGCACTTCGCGGCTATCGCGGAGAGCCTTGAGCAGGCGATCGCCGAACTGTCCGACCGCCTCGATGCCGAGCTCAAGGCGCCCGGCGGCATAGGCCGGCAGGCGATGGACCGGGATATGGAGATCCACCGGCTGACCGGTCGCCTGCGCGCCTTGCGTCGCTTCGGTCTGGACCTGTGCCTCGGACACATGGTCAGCGCGGACAACCCCGAGCCGGTGTACATCGGACGGCTTGGCCTCACGGACAGCGCGGGCCGTCGGCTGCTGCTCGACTGGCGCTCCCCGGCGGCCGAGCCGTTCTTCGCGGCGACCCACGCCAACCCGACGGGTCTGGCAAGCCGCCGCAGGTACCGCTGGACCCGCGGCCGGATCAGCGACTACTGGGACGAAGTGTTCACCGCTGACGGGCTCGAAGGGCACGCCGCGCTCGACGACCAGTCCGCCTTCATCGCCAGCCTGGGCGGCAACCGGTCGGCCCGGATGCGCGACGTGCTCGGCACCATCCAGGCCGACCAGGACGCCATCATCCGCGCGGGATCCCGCGGCGCGCTCGTCGTCGACGGCGGTCCGGGTACGGGGAAGACCGTCGTCGCCCTGCACCGCTCCGCCTACCTCCTCTACTCCGACCCCCGCCTCCGTCACCACCGCCGGGGCGGCGTGCTGTTCGTCGGTCCGCACCACCCCTACCTGGACTACGTCGCCGACGTCCTGCCCAGCCTCGGAGAGGAGGGCGTGCAGACCTGCACCCTGCGGGACCTCGTCGCCGAGGGAGCCGGAGCAGCGATCGAGGCCGACCCCGACGTGGCCCTCCTGAAGTCGTCCGCGAACATGGTGAAGGCGATCGAGACGGCCGTCGGCATCTACGAAGAGCCGCCCACCAAGGGGATGACGGTCACCACCCACTGGTCCGACATCTGGCTGAGCGCCGACGACTGGGCCGAGGCGTTCGAAGCACCGGAACCAGGTACTCCGCACAACGAGGCGCGCGAGCAGATCTGGGAGGAGCTGGTCACGATCCTGATGGACAAGCACGACGGCGACGACGTATCGCCTGACCTGTTCCGGAGGTCGCTGCTGCACGACGAAGAGTTGGTCACGACCCTCAACCGCGCGTGGCCGCTGCTCGAAGCGGCCGACCTCGTCGGAGACCTGTGGTCGGTACCCGCCTACCTGCGGATGTGCGCTCCCTGGCTCAGCCGCGACGAGGTGCGCAAGCTGCAGCGCAAGGAGAGCCCCCACGCCTGGACGGTGTCCGACCTGCCGCTCCTGGACGCGGCACGGCAGCGGCTCGGCGACCCGGAGGCGGCGCGGCGAAAGCGTCGGCACACGGCCGCTGTCGCCGCCGAACGCGCACGCCTGGCCGACGTCATCGACAATGTGCTCGCGGCCGATGACGACGGCGAAGGCGCGGTGACGATGCTGCGCGGCCAGGACCTGCAGGACAGCCTGATCGATGAGACCGCCCTGCCCGGCGCCGCCCCGGACCGGCTCGCCGGCCCCTTCGCGCACATCGTCGTGGACGAGGCGCAGGAACTGACCGACGCGGAGTGGCAGATGCTGCTGCTGCGCTGCCCGTCCCGGAGCTTCACCATCGTCGGGGGCCGCGCCCAGGCCAGGCACGGATTCACGGAGTCGTGGCAGGAACGGCTCAAGCGGATCGGGCTCGACCGGATCGACGTGGCCTCCCTGAGCATCAACTACCGGACGCCGGAAGAGGTCATGGCGGAAGCCGAGCCGGCCATCCGGGCCGTGCTCCCGGACGCCAATGTGCCGGCCTCCATCCGCAGCAGCGATGTCCCCGTCGTACACGGTTCTGTGGCGGATCTGGACTCGATCCTCGACACCTGGCTCGTTGCGCATGCCGACGGGATCGCCTGCGTCATCGGCGCCGGTGACATCGGAATCGGCACGTTCCGGGCGACGTCCCGCGTCCGGTCGCTGACCCCGGAGCTGTCGAAGGGGCTCGAATTCGACCTGGTCGTCCTCGTCGACCCGGAGGAGTTCGGCAAGGGCATCGAAGGAGCCGTCGACCGCTATGTGGCGATGACCCGGGCGACCCAGCAACTCGTCATCCTCGCGAGCTCCTGACGCCGGCCGGGACGATGTGATCGCCGCCCCGCCGATCACGAGGGCCATCGACGCAGGGGGCTGCCCGGGCTTCGCGGTCCGCACCGGGCTGAGTCGGGTGCCGCTGACGATTCGGGTGCGGTGGGGGCGGACGACCCGGCCGAGCGGGCGCAGGCTCTCGGGCGTTGCGGCGCGGTGGGCGAGGACCGTGGGCCCACGACCGCCTCGGCGGTGGTCAGGCCGGCGCCGCGCGGGAAAGGGAACTGGCTGCCTTGGGCGAGGTCAGCCCGGGATGATCAGGTGCGTGGCATGTGGGGACCTGTCGGATGATCAATGGGGCGCTGCCGCTCTGCGGCACGTGCCATGGTGACCGGAGCAACCGCGTGCGGAAAACACGCATCAGGCCCACACCGCCTCCGCCAGCGCCGCCCCCGCGAAGACGGCGCCGAGGCCCGCCGTCAGGCTGGCCGCGATGTTCGCCGCGGCGAAGAAGCGGGCGCCGTCCTCGGCGAGGCGCAGGGTTTCGTACGAGAAGGTGGAGTAGGTCGTCAGCGCTCCGCAGAGGCCGGTGCCCAGGAGGAGTTGGACCTGCGAGGACGCGGCACCGCTGGTCGCCGCGCCGGTTATCAGGCCCAGGACGAGGCATCCGACGACATTGACGGTGAAGGTCCCCCAGGGGAAGACCGCGTCGAGCTTCGCCTGGACGGCGCGGTCGGTGAGATAGCGCAGCGGCGCGCCGACGGCCCCGCCGGCGATGACCAACAGCCAGTTCACCGCGTCTCCTTGCCTCGGCCGTACCGGATGGCCTCGCACACGTCGAGGACGACCAGACCGTCCCCCTGGCCGTCCCCCTGGCCGTCCCCCAGCAACTCGTCCAACTGCGGCAGGAAGCCGCGGATCCGCTCCTCGGTGTCGACGAGGACGACGGCGACCGGGAGGTCTTCGCTCAGCGAGAGCAGCCGGGTGGTGTGGATCATGGACGAGGCGCCGAATCCCTCGATGCCGCGGAAGACCGAGGCCCCGGACAGCCCGGCCCGGTGCGCCCGGTGCACGATCTCGGTGAACACCGGCTTGTGGTGCCAGGTGTCGTTCTCACCGACGAAAATCGTCGCGCGCAGGGCCGGTCCGGTGGTCTTCACTGCTGCCTCCAGACAATGACGCGACGGGTGAGCACCGCCGCGAGCCACACCGCCGCCAGTGCCGCGATCAGCGTGAGGGCGAGGTAGGCCAGTCCGGTCCGGGCGCGGCCCTCCGTCACCAGGTGCTGGATGTCCGCCGCGTACGCGGAGAAGGTGGTGAAGCCGCCGAGGACGCCGGTGCCGAAGAAGGGGCGCACAAGGCGGTGGGCGGCCCACACATCGGTGATCATCACCATGAAGACACCGATCACGGCACACCCGACGGCGTTGACGAGGAGCGTGGTCCAGGGGAATGAGCCGGCGGCCGTCGGCCACAGCAGCGACGCGCCGTAGCGGGCGGATGCCCCCAGCGCACCGCCGAGTGCCACAACTCCCAGCACCGGCCACTGGCCACGCATCAACGCACCTCGTGGGGCGGGCACAGGTACCCGGCGAGCGGCAGGGCCGTCAGCACCGGTGCCGGCACCGGGATGGGCATCGGTGGCATGGGCATGAGTGTGGGTTTCGGAATCAGTGGGTTCGTTGAGCAAGGGGATCCGAGCTTTCCCTATGGACACGCAGCCCCCTTTCAGAGGAAACCGCGGTGATCACGATAGCCCGTCCGCTGTGCGGACCGCTGAATCGGGCAGCTACGCTCACGTACCGTATGCGGCCGTACGTCCTCCGTACCAGCCGTTGAATCTCCGCTGCCGGACTGTTGTCGCGGAGGGATAATGGGCATTCCGTGATGACAGAGCACTCCGCCGGAGGAGCCTGACCGGCACGGCGGTGCCCGGCCTAGTAGGGGCGTATAACCCTGGAGGGCAGAAATGGTCATGGAACACGGTACGGAGAAGATCGGCCCCGCCCGGGACGACCTGCTGAAGAAGCAGATTCAGAGGGAATTGGCAGGAAACCGCTCGGTGCGGGCGGAGGAAGAGCGGGATCTTCAACCGGCAGGCGGAGAACCGCTGGTGGCACCGGCCAATCCCGACACGGTGTTCACGGGCGCCCCGCCGCGCGGCATGACCGCCCAGGATGTCGGTGTGCGTTCCGAGCTCGCTCAGCACCTCGGCCGCAGCGTTTACCCCGCAGGCAAGAGCACCATCATCGCGACGCTCCGGCGCAATAACGCACCGGACGAATTGGTCGCACTGGCCGAGCGGCTCCCCCAGGACGAGCGGTTCGGCAACATACAGAGCATTGCCCAGTCCCTCGGGCTCGGCACCGAAGAGCACCGCGGCTGACGACTCCGGGCACCTGGCGGACGGGCTGCCGGGCGAGCGGCCGCCACCCATGCGGCCGAAGCCGCGGCCCGCCCGTTCGGGCCTGTCCATTCCCGGATGCGACAGCACGTCCGCCTCCGCCGCGTAACAGGAGAAAGGACGCTCTCCGTCGAGTGCATCGGTCTCAGGATTACCGCGCCGTGGGCAAGTGGACGAGAATGTTGAGCAGGTGAAGGACGCGAAAGCCTTCAGCGTTCCACACGGACTCGGCAGCCCAGTCTGAGCCCACGATCGCATCCGCAGAAGGAGAGCGGCCATGTCCGACGACGCGATGGGCGATGAGGTATACCAGCCGTCCAGATCCGATCCGCAGGACTACCCCGACGACCTGGATATGGAAAACGCCCTCGATGAGCCGGGGCTCGATCAGATGCTGGACCAAGGCTACTCACCACCAGAGAGACCCTTCGTGGTGAATCACCCGGGCACCACCGCGCGGGAGCAGCACGACGGCGAAACCCTCGAACAGCGGCTGGCCAAAGAGCTGCCGGAGATCGTCGTCCCCGACGGCGACGACATCGGCGACCAGCCCGGCGGCGAGGGCGAGCCGCTCGACGAGGAGGTCGGTGACCGCCGCGCGGGCCGGATTGTGGGCTCGGACCAGGGCTTCCCGCTGGGCAGCAGCAATGACGTCGTCGCGCGCGACGTGGGAATCGACGGCGGGGCCGCGTCAGCGGAAGAGGCCGCGGTCCACATCACTCCCGAACCCGGCGACTGACGCGCCCGCCGACAGCGGCCGAAGGCGGGCTCCCGCTCGGGCTCCGGCTCTACAGCACGTCGGGTGAAGTCGAGACCGTGAAGAGCCCCCCGTCCGGGTCGCGGATGACGGCCTGGCACCCCGTGCTCACCGTGGTCGGCGTCACGGGGGTGACAGTGCCGCCCGCCGCCACGGCGGCCGCGGTGACCTTCTCGATGTCCTCGACGGGGAAGTAGACATGCCAGCGGGGCCGGATATGCGGGTCGGGGGCGGCTTCGACGCCCCCGCCACGCAGCGCGGCCACGGTCTGGTCACCGTCGCGCACCATCACCTCGTCGTGCTCGTACGTGACATCGCACGAGCCCGGCTCCTTGGACGCCCAGCCCAACACCTCCGCGTAGAAGATGGCGGCGTCGAAGGCGTCGCGGGTGCGCAGTTCCAGGCAGGAGGGCGCGCTGCCGTTCCCGACGGCCCATGACAGGGTCTGGCCCTGCCACAGCCCGAAGACCGCGCCGTCCCGGTCGGCGGCTATGGCGGCGCGTCCGTCGCCCACCGCCAGGGGGCCGACGGCGACGGTGGCGCCGCGCTCCAGGATTCGGGCCGCGGTCTCATCCGCGCTGTCCACGGCGAAGTACGGCATCCAGGCCACCGCGACCTGCCAACTCGGCAACAGCGCCCCGATGCCGGCGACCGGCTGCCGGTCGGCCAGCGCGATGGAGAACTCCACCCCCAGCCCACCGGGCCGGAAGCGCCAGCCGAGGACCGCCGCATAGAAATCCTGCGCGGCCGGCAGATCGTGCGTCATCAAGGTCACCCAGCACGGCACACCCCGTGCCGCAGCGGTGGGGCCGGTGGCCGACATGGCAATCCGCCTCCTGTGCTCGGCACCCCGTCTTCACTCTGCCAGCGACCGCCCGTCCCCGCATGGGCCGAACGGCGGACGGGCGACCCGGCGAACAGCCGCCCAGGGCAGCGCAACGGCGCCCAGGAAAGCACGGTGGCACGCAACGCAGCGCAACGGCGCCCAGGAGAGCACGATGGCACGCGGGGCGGCGCATCGGCGCCGTCAGGAAGCGCAGCTCCGCCGTAAGAGAGCCGCAAATACCTGCCCCGCACGCCGTACCTCCCACCCCATCAGCCCATAGATTTCCCCTCAGCGCGACGCCTCACCGTCGCGCCCCGAGCAGTCCTGCCGGCGCCGGGGCCCAGGCGCCGGCAGGACCGCGCTCCGCCGTCGCACCGGCCACCGACGCGCGTCGGCCGACCAGGCACCGGCACACCACGCCCAGCCCCACCCTCCGGCCGACGAGGGCCCACCCCGTCGCGGCGGCCCTCCTATCAGGGCGTCATCAAGAACCCGCCGTATCCCTTGAGGCCCTGTACGCAAGCGAGTTGGATAAATGCTGTGAACAGCGCATGGCTCCTGCTCGACCGGCCGCCCCATACGAGCCGCCGCGTCGTGAGCCGCGCTGCCGGGTGAAGCGGGCGTTCCTTCGCCCCTCCCCTCCCTCCCCTGTCTGTCCCGCACGTGTGCCCGCCCTGTACCGCCCTCGTGGCGTACGGGCCGCGCCGCGTGCTCGTATTCCGGAAGAGCCATGTCCCACACCGACCCGTCCGTCACCCCCGCCACCACGTCCGCGGCGTCCACCGCCGATCGCGCCTCCCGTACCGTCCTGGTCACCGGTGCCACCTCCGGCATCGGGTACGAGACCGCACGGCAGCTCGCCGAGCGGGGCGCGACCGTCCTCGTGCACGGCCGCACCGCCGAGGAGGCGCAGGCCACCACCGACCGGCTCGTCGCCAGGGCGGGCCTCGACGGCGCCCGTCTGCGCCCGTTCGCCGCGGACTTCGCCTCCCTGGAGGAGGTCACGGCGCTGGCCCACCGGGTCGTCCAGGAGCACCCGCACCTGGACGTCCTGGTGAACAACGCAGCGGTGGCGGCGCCCGAACGGCACACCGTCACCGCGGACGGCAACGAGATCGCCTTCCAGGTGAACTTCCTCGCGCACTACCTGCTGACCTGTCTGCTGGAGCCGGCGCTCACCAGCGAACCCGGCGGCCGCGTCGTCAACGTCTCGTCCTCGCTGCACCGCACCGCCTCCATCCAGTGGAGCGACCCCAACCGGGCCCGCCGCTACTCCCGGCTCGCCGCGTACGCCCAATCGCAGCTGGCGCTGACGGTCTTCGCCGCCGATCCGCGGGTAACCGCCGTCTCCGTCCACCCGGGCGTCTGTGAGACCGGCCTGCTGTCGCTGTACGGGCTCAAGGGAGCCTCGGCGGCCGAGGGCGCCGAGCATGTGGTGCGGCTGTGCGACCCGGCCACCGAGATCGTCAACGGCGCCTACTACGACCGCGATCAGCGTGTCGATCCGGCCCGGTCGGCCACCGACGAGCGCACCCTCAAGCGCCTCAACAAGCTGGCCGGGCAGCTGGTCGGACAGCGCTGACCGGTCACCGGTGATCGTCTGCCACTGATCACCGGAACGGCCCGGGGCCCGGTCGGCACCCGGCCGGACCCTGGGCATCACGGGCTCCGATCATGAGGGGCTCCGATCATGACGGGCTCCACGAATGACGGACGACGCCGGGCGGGGTCGGTGCCGCGGCCAGGGCCGAAGGGCCTTCCGGTAGACCACTCGTAGACCACCGGTAGGCCACGTCGACCATGCGGCTCCCTCCGGTCCCGCCGGATGCCCGATGGGGCCGAGTGGCTCATGCCGCGACCGGCCCGGATCCGATCACCCTTGAAGGGAGGAGACCGCGCCGGTCAGGGAGGAGACCGTCCCGTCGGGGAGGAGACCGTCCCGGCCGCGGCCGGCGGGAGAAATGGAGCGAGGCCATGAGCGAGGCTGTCAGCCAGGCGGCGCACGACGTCGTCACCGTCGGTCTGGACGGTTCCCCCGAGTCGCGGTCCGCGGTCCTGTGGGCGGCGCACGAAGCCGGGCTGCGGCAGGCCCGGCTGCGGCTGCTGCATGCCTGGGTGATGCTCGCGCCGGAGGATCCGCACCGTCCGGACGAGCAGGACCAGAACTACTGGCCCCACCGGATCATGGACCAGGCCCGTGAGACGGTCCGGGCCCGGCATCCGGACCTGCCGGTGGACGAGGCGCTGGTGGCGCAGGACCCGCTGGACGCGCTGACGGACGCCGCCGGGGAGTCGGACCTGCTGGTCCTCGGCACCCGGGAGCTGGGCACCATGGCGGGCTATGTCGTCGGTGAGCTCGCGCTCCAGATCGTGACCCGCTCCGGCGTCCCCACGGTCCTGGTACGGGACCAGCACGCTCCCCTGCCGGTGGAGAAGGACCGCGATGTGGTGGTCGGGCTGGGCCTGAAGGACCCCTGCGAGGCGCTGCTGGAGTTCGCCTTCGAAACCGCCGCGCGGCGGGGCGACCCCCTGCGCGCCGTGCACGGCAGGCACCTTCCGGCGCATGCGTACAACCGGGGCGGCGGTGTGGAGCCGTATGTCGCGGAGATCTCGGCGAAGGACGCCCGGCAGGAGCTCATGGAAGCGCTGCAACCATGGCGGGAGCGGTTCCCCTGGGTGACCGTCGACGAGCGTGTGGTGCTGGAGAGCCCGGCGCATGGGCTGCTCACTGGTGCCGAGGGCGGTGGGCTGCTCGCCGTGGGCCGCCGGCACCGGCTGCATGTGCTGGCGCCACGGATCGGGCATGTGGTCCAGGCGGCCGTCCATCATGCTCCGTGTCCGGTGGCGGTGGTGCCGCACGAGTGAACGTGCCGGCCGGGCCGGTCGGCGGCGGCCCGTTCGGCAGTGACCCGGTCGGCGGCACTCCCCAGGACCGGACGTGTGCACGATAGGAAGGGATGTGTGCCCGATGACCAGCCACGAGACCGGCTCCGGGCCCGCGTCCGCGCCGGACTACGGCGACCTGGGGCGCCGGACCGCGATGCGCCGCGCGCAGCTGGGGCTGTCCCGTACGGAGGTGGCGGCGCGGGCCGGGGCCGCGACGGGCTATCTCCAGTACGTGGAAGAGCACTCCGCCACGCCCAGCATCGGCTTTCTGCTGCGTCTCGCCGACGCCCTGGACACCACCGTGGCCGAGCTGATCGGCGGGACGGCGGAGCTGCCGCCGGGCTTCGACCGGGCGGGCAGCCATCCCGAGATGCGGGAGCTCGGCACCGCGGAATGCCGGGAACGGCTCTCCTCGCACGGCGTGGGGCGGGTGGCGGTGACGGTGGACGGCGTGCCGGCCGTCTTCCCCGTGAACTACACCGTCGTCGGTGATCTGGTCGGCTACCGGGCCTTCCCCGGGTCCGGGCCGGCCGCGGCCGCCGGGCACGAGGCCGCGCTGGAGGTCGACCACATCGACGACGCGTTCCGGCAGGGCTGGAGCGTGCTGGTCATGGGGCCCGCCCATGTGGTCACCGATCTCGACGAATCGCTCACGCTGGAGGAACACGCGTTCACGGCGCCCTGGGCGGGCAGCGGGCGCCAGGAGTGGATCGTCATCCGCCCGACGCAGATCACCGGGCGCCGGATCGAGGTCCCGGGGTGAGCCTGCCGCGGCACCGGGACCTTTGGCCCCTGCCCGTCGGCGCCGGTGGCGTCGGACAGTGGTAGCTACGAGGCCGACCGCACGGTGCGCCCGCGCGCGTATGCGTACCCAGGCGCGGACCTCCGTCGGAGAGGTGGCGCGTCCGGCGGACGGAGCGGAGGCCGAGGACGGAGCGGAGGCCGATCATGGCTAGGACACTGGAATGGACCGTCCATGTGTACCTCTTCGAGGAGGACGGGACGACCAAGGCACGGGCGGTACTGGATACCGGGACCTCGACGATGACCGGACTCGGCACCGCCAGGTGCAATCCCGAGGACGTGGACATCCCGGCGATCGGGGACGAGCTGGCGACCGCCCGCGCGATGCATCACATCGGCGCACAGCTGATGCGGGCGGCCGACCACGACATGCAGGAGGTCGGCGCGCTGCCGCCCGGCCAGCCGCACCGGGAGGCGTACGGCTGGACGAACGCGATGGCCTGAGCCACCTGAGCCGGGGCGGCGATCCGGCGGTCGTCGCCACGTCGGCCGTCAGGGTTCCGCCGCCCGGCCCGTTCCGGGAGGCCGGGGCGGGCCCGACAGTGGCGGGGCGGGCTGGTCCCCGAGCACGCACCAGGACAGGGGCACCAGCAGTTCCCCGACCCGCCGGGAGACGTCCATGAGCAGATCGTCCAGAGTGACGGCGCCGACGATCCGGGTGCCGTCCAGGACGGGCAGCCGGCGGACGCCGGACCGGCTCATGGCGCGGTAGGCGGTGTCCACGTCGTCATCGGCACGGACGGTGACGACCGGCGCCGTCATGACCTCGGTGACCGGGGCATCCGCGGCCAGGCCGACGGCGAGGCCCCGTACGGCCAGATCCCGGTCGGTGACCACCCCTTCAAGGGTCTCCCCGGCGACGACCACGACACAGCCGACGGTGTGCTGCCCCATCCGCCGCGCGGCCTCCCGCAGGGTGGCGTCGGTGGCCACGGTCACGACCGGTGTACGCATCACCTCGCGGATCTTCATGGGCCACCTCGCTCGTCCGGTGCGATTTCACCCGACCGTCCCGGTCATCCCGGCTGCGGCACGACGGCCACCGGGCACTCGGCGTGGTGCAGCGCGGCATGGCCCACCCGGCCGAGCTGGAGGCCCAGATGGCCGTGGCGGCGCTGCGCTCCGACGACGAGCAGATCCGCGGCGGCGCTGCGCCACACCAGCGCCTTGTGCGGCGGGCCCTCCACGGTCGCACGGCGCACATACACCGTCGGGTGGTCGCCGGTAGCCCCGTCGAGGGCCTTGTCCAGGAGGGCCGAGGCCCGCTCCTCGTGGTAGCGCTCCGGGCCCCCGGCGAGCAGCGGATGGTCGGCGGTCTCGTGTGCGGGGCAGCGCCAGGCGCGTACGGCGTCGAGGACGCAGCCGCGGGCCTCGGCCTCCCGGAAGGCGAACACAACCGACTGGGTCCCCTTGGCCGGATCCCCGACGCCGAGCAGGACCCGCTCGTGGGAACGCGCCAGGGCGGCCCGGTCGCCGCGCACCACGATCACCGGGCAGGTGGCGCGGGCCGCCACCGCGAGACTGACCGAGCCGAGCAGCAGGTCGGCGAATTCGCCGCGGCCCTTGGATCCCAGGATCAGCGCCGAGGCGTAGCGGCCCTCGCGCAGCAGCGCGGTCACCGCGTCCTCGGCCAGGACCTGCACCGAGACATGGAGGTCCGGGTTGCGCTCATGGGCGCGTTGGGCGGCGGATCCGACGATGTTGTCCGCGAGCAGTTGCTCGCTGGGACGGCTCGGGCTCTCGGTCGGCAGCACGCCCTCGTAGCGTTCCCACCGGGAGGCGTACACCAGGCGCAGCGGGAGTCCGTGCAGGGCGGCCTCGTCCAGCGCCCAGTCCAGTGCCCGGTCGGCGGAGCCCGATCCGTCCACGCCGACGACCAGGGGCAGTTCCATCGTCTCCACCGCCTTCTCGCTCGCTGCCGCCTCTCGGGGCCGGGAGCCGCGGCCTCACACCCAGGTCGGCATGCGGTGCCCGGTGGGCGGGCCGTACAGATCGAGCAGCCGCATCCGGGTGGACTGGAGCCGGTGCGCGACCACTTCGAGGACCTGGTGGGTCACCGCCATTCCGAGGGCGGGGTCCGCCTCGCAGAGCGCGCGGACCGCGATCGCGTCGAACTCGTGGGCCCGCACCGGGCTGGTCGCCTCCGCGCCCAGGCGCCAGGTGTACGGCGGTACCAGCCATGACCACCCCAGCAGGTCACCGTGTCCCAGCATCGCGACGGTCGCCGGGGGCTCGCCGCGCATCTGGACGTCGAGATTGACCGAGCCGGTATGGACGATCCAGAAGCGATCGGCGATACCGCCCTCCTCGAAGATCCGGGCGCCCTCGGGGAAGGACACATCGCGGGCGCACTCCATCAGGCGTTCCCGCCCGCCCGGTGGCAGCACGTGGAGCAGTGCGGTGGTGGTCATCACAATCCTCCCGATGTCCGCCGACGGGAGCCGGCAACGGGCGGGCGCCGGCTCGGCTACCGTCGGTGGACACCAGCGTGCGCGTACGGCGTACCGCGCGGGCAGGGGCTGACCGGCACGGACCGGGGCCCGAAGGTCCCTGCGGACCGGCTGTCCGGCCTGTATTCGGCAAAGTCTCCCAAGATGCCGCAAAGCCGACGGCCACTACCGTGGACATAGGGCCACGCCACAGCGCGCGGGCCACGGCGGAGGCATGTGGTGGGTGACGACGGAACCGGCCGGCGAGAGGACGCCCGGCGGCGGCTGGATGCCCTGCCGGAGGACCTTCACGAGCGCCTCGAAAACGTCGAGCTGGGCTCCGGCGCGACGGTCCATCTGCTGCTCGAAGCCGTGCTGTCGGTGGGCAGAGAGCTGGATCTGCCGCAGGTGCTGCGCCGGATCGTCGAGGCGGCGGTGGTGGTCGTGGACGCCGAGTACGGGGCGCTGGGCGTGGTCGGCGAGGGGACCCGGCTCACCCAGTTCCTGCCCGTCGGGGTCACCCAGGAGCAGCAGGACGCGATCGGTCATCTGCCGGAAGGGCACGGCATCCTGGGCGAGCTGATCCGTCATCCCAGGCCGCTGCGGCTGCCCGAGCTGTCCGAGCACCCGTCGTCGTACGGCTTCCCGCCGCACCACCCGCCGATGCACTCGTTCCTCGGGGTGCCGATCAGGGTGCGCGACGAGGTGTTCGGCAATCTCTATCTGACCGAGAAGCGGGGCGGCGGCGAGTTCGACGCCGAGGACGAGACGGTGCTGTCGACGCTCGCGGTGGCGGCGGGGGTGGCCATCGAGAACGCCCGGCTCTACGAAGAGGCCCGGTACCGCCAGCTGTGGCTGGAGGCCAACGGCGAGATCGTCGCCGGGCTGCTCCCCGGGGCCGACGAAATGCAGGTCCTGGACATGATCGTCAACCATGCGCTGCGCATCCTGGCCGCCGATCTCGGCGTGCTGGCGCTGCCCGACGAGGGCGACACGGTACGGGTGGCGCTGGCCTCCGGTGTCGACGCCGGGGCGCACCGCGGTCTGGTCCTGCCCCACGAGGGCTCGTTCATCGGCGCCGCCCTCGACGCGAGGAAGCCACTGATCAGCCTGGACGTCGAGAACGAGCCCCGGTTCACGGCGGGGCCGCGCTGGGCGGGCCTGGGGCCCGCGGTCGCCGTCCCGATGATCACCGGCGAGCGGGTCCGCGGGGTGCTGCTGCTGGCCCGCCTCCAGGGACGCGACCCGTTCACCGAGCCGGAGACCGCGCCGCTGCTGACCTTCGCGGGCCAAGCCGCGCTCGCGATGGAGCTGGCCGAACAGCGCCGCACCGCGGAGCAGCTCGCCCTGCTGGAGGACCGTGACCGTATCGCCCGCGATCTGCACGATCTGGCCATCCAGCGGCTGTTCGCCACCGGGATGACGCTGCAGAGCGCGGTGCGCTTCGTGGACCACCCGGAGGCCAGCGAGCGGCTGCTCCGCGCGGTGGACGACCTCGACGAGACCATCAAGATCATCCGGTCGACCATCTTCGGTCTCCGTGCCCGCGAAACGAGCCGGGCCGCCCACGGGCTGCGGGTGCGGACCGTCACGGCGGTGGAGCAGGCGGCCCGCCCACTGGGCTTCACCCCCTCGCTGCACATGGAAGGGCTGATCGACACCGATGTGCCGGCGGAGATCGCGGAGCATGTGCTGGCGGTGCTCGCCGAAGGACTGAGCAATGCCGCCCGGCACGCGCACGCCACCGCGGTGGACATCTCGCTGGTCGCGCGCGGCGGCACACTGCGGCTGAGCGTCACCGACAACGGCGTGGGCATGCCGACCGACGGCGGCCGCCGCAGCGGTCTGGCGAACCTGGCCAAACGTGCCGAGAGCGTGGGGGGTGAGATGACCATCGAGGCACCGGCGAAGGGCGGTACCCGCCTGGTGTGGTGCGTGCCCCTTCCGTCGGCCTGATCGTCCCATTCGCCCGGCTGCGGATCGCCCCGTCCGTCTGACTACGGTCCGGCGCCGACCGGGGCATCACCTCGTCGCGCGGGCCCCCACCCCATCGCGTCGACTGCCCGTCCGTCGCGCCGGCCTCACGTGCGACGCGGTCCGTGGCCGGCGTGCGGCGGGGCGGTCTGGGTCGCGAGCACGGCCGCCTGAATACGGCGCTCGACGCCCAGCTTGGCCAGCAGCCGAGAGATGTGGTTCTTGACCGTCTTCTCGGACAGATAGAGCCGGGCACCGATTTGACGGTTCGTCAGTCCTTCGCCGATCAGGCCGAGGATCTCCCGCTCCCGGGGTGACAGCCCGGACAGCGCGTCCGCCTCGGGCTCCGCCTCGGAGTCCTCGCCCCGCAGGCTGTTCATCAGCCGCGCGGTGGTCGCCGGATCGAGCATCGAGCGGCCGGACGCGACCGTACGCACCGCGGCGACCAGGTCCGAGCCCTTTATCTCCTTGAGGACATAGCCGGCCGCACCGGACATGATCGCGTCGAGCAGCGCATCGTCGTCGTCGAACGAGGTGAGCATCAGACAGGCCAGCCCGGGCATCCGCGACCGCAGCTCACGGCAGACGCTGATGCCGTCCCCGTCCGGCAGCCGCACATCGAGGACGGCGACATGCGGGCGCAGCGCCGGGCCCCGGGCCAGCGCGTGATCGGCCGTACCGGCGTCGCCGACCACCTCGATATCGGGCTCCGCGTCGAGCAGGTCCTGCACACCGCGCCGGACCACCTCGTGATCGTCGAGCAGGAACACCCGGATCGGGTTCTCTGGCGAGAATTCACCGGCCTCGCTCATGGTGCTCTCCAACCTTTCCGTCCCGTGCACCGGGCGTTCGTCCCGTGCACCGGGCGATTCCATCCTGGCCGAGGCCCCAGGGGCACGCCAGGGCCGAACGGGTACCTGGGGCCCTGCCCGCAGGCGCGCCCACCGGCCTGCGGGCAGGGCCGTTCGGCCCCTCTTGCCGGACCGTTCGGGCGTGCGACCGTCGGGGCACGGGTGAAAGAGGTTGCGCCATGGCTCTCAAGGTGATCCTGCCGCGCTGGCGGCGCGGCCCGCTCAGACGCGGTACGGACGTGACGGAAGCCTGGCTGGTGCTGGTCACCGGCGTGCTGATCGCGGTGGCGGCGCCGGTCGCCGGCGTCTCGGCCGCGAACACGGTGAGTGACGCCACGGAGCGGCAGCTCCAGGGCCGGCACAGCGTGTCGGCCGTACTGACGGAGGACCCACCGGCCCGGATCGGAGTCGACTCCTCGGGCGGCTCCGGAGGCCGGGTGCACGCGTGGGTGCGGTGGACGGCGGCCGACGGTTCGACTCGTACGGGCGAGACGGTGGTGGCACCGCACCTGAAGGCCGGCGACCGGACCACGGCCTGGCTCAACGGGCACGGTGTGCTGCTGCGTGATCCCGTCAGCCCCTCCGCGGCGAAGGCCGAGAGCATCGCCGGCGGCACCGTGGCCGCCAGCGGCACCACCCTGCTGCTGCTCATCGGAGCCCGGACCGGCACCGCCCTGCTCAACCACCGCCGTGCCGTGCAGTGGGAGCGGGAGTGGGCGGAGATAGACCCTGAGCGGGGCCGCCGTCGCGATGCGTGACGCTGCGCTGGGCTTGGGCCGACATGGTGCTCGCCGTTACTCAGCGTCCCGCCGTAGCGCCTGCGGTGAGCCGTTGCCGCTGCGCGGGGCTGTCGGGTGCGGTGCCGGACCTCCGGACTCCGTCCTGCGGTCCGGCCCCTCCCGAGGAGTGTGGGAGAAAACCAGTGGGGTACATGTAGTCGGTCACGTGCACCCAGTAGCAGCGATCAGAGGCGGCTGACACTCGACGCGCGCTGCCACCGGCCTGACGTCCTGACATGCCCGAGACCAGGCACCCGCCTTGCCACCCCGAACGGCGCCGCACCCGCCGACGCACAAGCACACCCCCTCAGCCCAGGCGGTCTTTGCCCACCCCCAACGGGAGGTGACGGCCCGCAGGACGGAGTCCGGAGGGCCGTCACCGCATCCGACAGCCCCGTGCAGCGGCAAACAGCCCACCGCAGGTGCAACGGCGGACAGCCAAAACGTCGGCGCAGGCAAAGCGCAGCGGAGAGCCAAAACGTCGGCTCAGGCCAGCCGCAGGCGACCCCCACGGCGGGACGGCCGAAAACGGCGAGCAACCCAGGGTCGTGATGCGATGGAATTGCCCACCCTCACGAAGGGACCCGTGATCATGACCGCCGCGCCACGCCTGGCCGCCTGCCTGCGCTCCGTGCGGGCCGTGGTCTTCGACACGGACGGAGTCATCACCGACTCCGCCCGGGTGCACGCCGCGGCCTGGAAGGGCGCCTTCGACCCCTGTCTGGCGGCCGCGGGCGACCGGCGGCCGTTCGACCCGGCGGACGACTACCGCCTCTATGTCGACGGCCGGTCCCGGCTGGACGGAGCGGCCGCGTTCCTGGCCTCGCGGGGGCTGGATCTGCCGCTCGGCGACCCCGGGGACGCGCCGGGTTGCGCCACGGTGTGGGCGGTCGCGGCCCGCAAGGATGAGCTGTTCACCGCACGTCTGCGTACCCACGGCATCGCCACCTGGCCCGGCACCGTGCGCCTGCTCCGGGCCCTGCGGGACGCGCGGATGCCGTGCGCCGCCGTCTCGGCGTCCCGGCACGCGGCCGAGCTGCTGTCCGTCGCGGGCGTACGCGACCTCTTCCAGGCCGTGCTGGACGGCAACGAGGCACGCCGACTCGGTCTGCCGGGCAAACCGGACCCGGCGCTCTTCGTGACGGCGGCCCGGCGCCTCGGCGTCCCGATAGCGGACACCGCCGTGGTGGAGGACGCGCTGCCCGGTGTCGAGGCCGGCCGGCGCGGCGGCTTCGGACTCGTGGTGGGCGTGGACCGCACGGCCGGGCCGGGCGCCGCCGCGCTGCGCCGGCGCGGCGCCGATGTGGTCGTCACCGATCCCGGCGAGCTGCTGGCCCCCGAGGAGGGCTGACGATGGTGGCCTGGACCTGGTCGTACGAGGGCTACGCCCCGGAGGCGGAACGGCTCCGCGAGGCGCTGTGCGCGCTGGGCAACGGCTACTTCGTCACCCGCGGTGCCGCCACGGAGGCGTCTCCCGGCCCCGCGCACTACCCGGGCACCTACGTGGCGGGCTGCTACAACCGCCTGGTGTCCACCGTGGCGGGCCGCCGGATCGACAACGAGGAACTGGTCAATCTGCCCAACTGGCTGCCCCTGCGCTATCGGATGCGGCCCGTCGACGCGGCCCCCGGGCCCTGGCTCTCCCCCGACCACCCGCAGCTGGCCGAGCACCGGCAGACGCTGGATCTGCGGCACGGCACGCTGACCCGCTGGTCGGTATACGAGGACGGGGAGGGGCGGCGGCTGAGCGTGGAACAGTGCCGTCTGGTGCATATGGGCGACCCCCATCTGGCGGCGCTGCGCACCTCGTTCACGGCGGCCGGATGGGCGGGCGAGGTGGAGGTGGTGACCGGGATCGACGGCGATGTCCGCAACGCCGGTGTGGCCCGCTACCGGGATCTGGAGAACCGGCATCTGACCGACTGGTACACCGGCTCCGAACTGGACGACACGTTGTGGCTGCGCTGCCGCACCAACGACTCGGACATCCGTGTCGCGCTGGCCGCACGGACCCGTACGGACTGTGGCGTGACGGCCCCCGGCGCCGGGGCTCCCCGTGCCGACCTCACCCCGCAGCGGGCCTTCCACACCCTCACGCTGCCCGTCGAACCCGGCTCCACCGTCGTCGTCGACAAGACCGTGGCGCTCTACACCTCCCGCGACCAGGCGATCGGCAACCCCCTCGACGCGGCCGTCGACGCCGTCCGCCGGGCCCCGGATCATCCCCGGCTGCTGGCCTCCCACCACCGCGCGTGGAAGCACCTGTGGCACCAGGCGAAACTGGACGTCCCCGGCGAGTCCGGCCTGTTCCTTCGGCTGCACATCTTCCATGTGCTGCAGACCCTGTCTCCGCACACCGCCGAACTGGACGTCGGCGTACCGGCGCGCGGCCTGCACGGCGAGGCGTATCGCGGCCATGTCTTCTGGGACGAGCTGTTCGTCCTGCCGTTCCTGAATCTGCACTTCCCGGAAGTCTCCCGGGCGCTGCTCGGCTACCGCTACCGGCGGCTGCCGAGCGCCTGCCGGGCGGCGTCCGAAGCGGGCCGGGCGGGGGCGATGTACCCGTGGCAGAGCGCCGGTGACGGCCGTGAGGAAACCCAGCAGTTCCACCTCAACCCGCGCTCCGGGCGCTGGCTGCCCGATCACTCCCGGCTCCAGCACCACGTCGGCTCCGCGGTGGCGTACAACGTGTGGCAGTACTGCCAGGCCAGCGGTGACACCACGTTCCTGCACACGAAGGGCGCGGAGATGCTGCTGCAGATCGCCCGCTTCTGGGCGGCGGGCGCGACCTGGGACACGGATCTCGGCCGGTACCGCATCCGTGGGGTTGTCGGCCCCGACGAGTACCACGACGCCTATCCGGGGGCCAAGGAACCGGGGCTGGACGACAACGCCTATACGAATGTCACGGCCGCATGGGTGCTGATGCGGGCCCTCGACCTGTGCCGCATCCTCCCCGAGGCGCGCCGGCAGCAGCTGTTCGAACGGATCCAGCTCGCCCCGGACGAGCCGGAGCGCTGGGGCGAGATCGCACACCGACTCCATGTGCCGTACCACCAGGGCATCATCAGCCAGTTCGCGGGCTATGCGGACCTGGCCGAACTCGACTGGGAGGAGTACCGCACACGGTACGGCGACATCCGGCGACTGGACCGGATCCTGGAGGCGGAGGGCGACACCGTCAACCGCTATCAGGCGTCCAAGCAGGCCGATGTGCTGATGCTGGGCTATCTGTTCCCGCCGGCCGAGCTCGCCGCCGTGTTCCGGCAACTGGGGTACGCCGTCGACGACGACGTCTGGCGCGCCACCGTGGACTACTACCTCCACCGCACCAGTCACGGCTCGACGCTCAGCGCGCTCGTCCACGCGTGGGTGCTGGCCCGTGCACGGCGCGCGGACGCGTGGGAGTACTGCGAGGAGGCACTGACCGGCGACGCGGCGGACGTCCAGGGCGGCACCACCGCGGAGGGCATCCACCTGGGCGCGATGGCCGGCACCCTGGACCTCGTCCAGCGCGGCCTGACCGGCCTGGAGGCCCACGAACACACACTGTGGCTCGATCCGGCGCCACTCCCCCAGCTCTCGAAGTTCCGGGTACGCCTGCGATACGGCCCGCACTGGGATGTCGATCTCCGCATCCGCGCACGGCGGGTACGCATCGCGGTGCCGGAATCGGACACCACCGCGGTACGGGTGAGGCTTCGCGGGCGGTCGTACTCGGTCGCGCCGGGGACTACGCGGTGGCTCGACCTGACGTGACGCGGGGCTCGCTGCGCGTGTGGCGGGCCGTCGGGTGAGGTGTCCCGGGGGCCGGTCGGTGCGGATGGGGCCGGGCGGCCGTGGCGGGACAGACGTGGGCCCGGGGTTGTGTCGACAAATCCCCGGGCCCACAAGGGGGGTGACAGTGCAAAAAGCTCAGAGGCGGTCCAGGAGCCTCCCGAGCCCCAGGAGGCTGCGGTCCTCCGGCATCTGCGTGTCGGCCGGCACCCGCGCGCGGTCCCGGCTGTAGTCGCGGAAGGGAGACACGTCACTGTGCCGACCCTGGCCACCGTCATAGCCGCCACGACCGTGGCCGCCGTCATCGCCGTACCCACCGCCGTGGCCGCCGCCGTAGCCGCCATGGCCGCCGCCGTCACCGCCGTGACCGCCGCCGTGGCCGCCGTCACCGCCGTGGCCGCCACCATCGCCGTACTTACCGCCATGACCGTCGCCGCCGTGGCCACCACCATCGCCGTACTTACCGCCATGACCGTCGCCGCCGTGGCCACCACCATTGCCGTACTTACCGCCATGACCGTCGCCGCCGTGGCCGCCGCCATGGCCCTTGCCGTGGTCGTCGTCGCGCTTACGGTCGCGGTAAGAGCCGTAGCCACTGTCACGCTCGCGGTCACGGCCGTAGCCATAGTCACGGCCGTTGTCACGGTCGCGACGGTCGTACTCACGACGGTTGTCGCGATCACGGCCGTTGTCACGCTCACGGCCGTACCCGCGGCCGTAGCCATCATCATCACGGCCGCTGGTGCAGGGATGGTAGTCGGCACGGCGCGGGCCGTCGTGACCCGCGAGGCAACGGCCCGTCAAGTGCGAGTCGGATGTGACGGTCTGGGTGCTGCCGGGAACGGCGATCGCAGCCCCTGTCATCGGCACCGCGACAACGGCCGCGGTCAGCCCGGCCAGTGCGAGCGCACGAGGAATTGAACGGATCATTCTTCCACCTTCACTCAGCTCGAAGCAGAAAAATGGACATTCTCTGCAAAAGCGACGATAAGTTAGTTTGCCGCCCCCGGCAGGCGACCCACCGTGGAGTCACTGGAACGCAGCAGCTCCCTTCAACCCGGCATCGCACGCCCTTCTTACGCCCCCTCCTCGGTCCCCAGCTCCGCCAGCCGACGCGCCAACTCGGCCTGCTCGACGGCGCTCTCGGTCAGCGCGAGCGCCCGCTCGTACGCCCGCCGCGCGGCCGCACGGTCGCCGGCCCGTCTCAGCAGGTCGGCGTGGGCCGCGTAAAGGGGCTGACAGTGGGTCAGGCGAGGATCGTCGAGCAGGGGGGTCAGCAGTGCGAGGCCGGCCCGTGGTCCGCGGGCCCCGGCGACCGCCACCGCGCGGTGGACCTCGACCACCGGTGAGGGCGTCAGCCGGCCGAGCGCCCCGTACAGTTCGGCGATCGTCTCCCAGTCCGTCTCCGCCGCGCTCGGCGCCTCGACGTGCAGCGCCGCGATCGCGGCCCGCAGCTGGTACGGGCCGGCGCGGCGGAGCGCGAGCGCCTCGGCGAGCACCTCCTGGCCCTCCGCGATCCGCGCCGCGTCCCAGCGCGCGCGGTCCTCTGCGTCCATCGGCACATACCGGCCCTGCGGATCGACCCGGGCGGCACGCCGCGCGTCGTGGAGCAGTATCAGCGCGAGCAGCCCGCGCACCTCGGCGTCGTGCGGCATCAGCTCGCACAGCAGCCGCCCCAGCCGGATCGCCTCCTCGCACAACTCACCACGGACCAGACGCTCCCCCTCACCGTCCTCGGCTGCCCCATAGCCCTTGTTGAAGATCAGGTGGACGGTGGACAGCACCCCGTTCAGACGCTCGGGGAGCGCGTCGTCGCCGGGGACGCGGTACGGGATCCGGGCGTCGGCGATCTTGCGTGTGGCGCGCACCAGTCGCCGCGCCATCGTCGTTTCGCCGACGACGAACGCGCGGGCGACCTCCGCGGTGCTGAGGCCGCCGAGCGTCTTGAGCGTCAGCGCGACCCGGGCGGGCGGCGCGAGCGCGGGATGACAGCAGGTGAAGATCAGCCGCAGCCGGTCGTCGGTGACGGCGCCGGTCTCCAGTGGGTGCTCCTGCGGGTACTCCGGTGCGTCGAGCCCGGCGAGTTCCGCCAGCCGCGCGATCCGGTCGGTCACGGCACGCTCGCGCCGTAGCCGGTCGATCGCCTTGCGGCGGGCGGTCACCATGAGCCAGGTGCCGGGGCGGTCGGGGATCCCGTCGTCGGGCCAGGTCGCGAGCGCGGCCGCGAAGGCGTCCTGGACGGCGTCTTCGGCGAGCTGGAAGTCGCCGAGGTGCCGGATCAGCGTCGCGAGGACGGCGGCCCGCTCCTCGCGGAAGGTGCGCTCGACGGTGGCGGCCGGGTCCGGGCCCGGCCACCGCTCGTTGTCGCGCGGGCTCACGCGCCCCAGACGGGCCGCACTTCAACGGGCCCGTAGCGGCTGTTCGGCATCTCCGCGGCCCACTTCAGCGCCTCGTCCAGGTCCTCGACCTCGATCAGGAAGAACCCGGCGAGATACTCCTCGGTCTCCGCGAACGGCCCGTCGGTGAGCTGCGTCCCGTCGTCGCCGACCCGCACGGTCGTCGCCACATCGGGCCTGGCCAGCCCCGCGTTGGCGACGAGCACCCCGGCGTCCTTGATGGCCTGGTGGTAGGCGCCCCAGCGGGCGCCCACCTCCTCGGGAGCGGGCTCGCCGCCCGCCGGCAGATAGGTCAGCATCACGTACTTGGGCATTGCGCCTCCTCGGCAGGGATCCGCCGCGCGTTCCGCGGCTCTTGCCGCTCTTCTCGCGGCCTCGTCCACGACGACGCCGCAGGTCTGCCGATTCGACACCCCGCGGAATACTTCTCGACGGGCGACAGGCCGAGGGGTCGCCGGTGCCACCCGATCGCAGATGCGGCATATCCGTACTGCTACCGCGCATCCGGACGGCTCCGCGATCCGGACGGCTGCCGCCTTTCCCGTACTGCTACCGCGGGTCCCGTACTGCTGCCGCGTATTCGTACGGCGCGCGCCCCACCGGCCGACCCTCGCGTCCGGCCCGCAGGGCGGGGTGCGACGATGGGCGCGTCATGGATGCGGGGGACGTACTCAGAGGACTGCGCGCGGCGGTGTTCGCGGCGGTCTGTGTGCTGCTCACCGCACTGGGGCACACGCTGATGTCGGATACGCCCCTGCCCGGGTGGATGCTGCTCGTCGCGGGGCTGGGAACCACGGCCGTCGCCTGGTGCTTCGCCGGGCGGGAACGCGGGCCGATGCTGGTGGGGTTGCTGACCGTCGGCACCCAGGCGGCGCTGCACAGCGCCTTCTCGTTCGGCCAGGCGGTCACCGACTCCGGTGGTGGGCGACTGTCGCTCATGCGGGAGTGGGCGAATACGTGGCTGTGCGGGGCGGAGGGCATGCCGTCCGCGCGGCTGGAGCAGTTCCAGCAGGTGCATCAGACCCAGCAGATCCATCAGGTGCAGCAGCTGGGGCCGATGGATCAGATGCCGGGCATGTCGCATGCGATGCACGGCAGTGGCAGCGGGAGCGGCATGCTCGCCGCGCACCTGCTGGTCGCGCTGTTGAGCGCGTGGTGGCTGTGGGGCGGGGAACGGGCGGCCTTCAGGCTCGTACGGACCGTGTCGGCGCGGTTGTTCGCGCCGCTGGTGCTGATCCTGCGGATCGTTCTGCCCGAGGCGCCGCCCGCCGTACGCGCCTCCCGGAAGGAGCCGCGGCATGCGGCGCGGACGCTCCTGCTGGCCCATGCCATCTCGTTGCGGGGTCCGCCGCGTGGGCCGGCTGTCGTCTGACAGCACGGCCGAATTCCCGGTTCCCGGGCCGGCCTGGCGCCGATGTCATGCGCCGGCTCTCCCGGGGGCCGACATCACCGGTCCCGCGGCTCGCGGTGACCGGATCACGCGAAGGACTCCAGATGATCTTTCCAGTCCGGATGCCGGCGGCAGCGCTGCCCGGATCCGCACTTCCTTCTCCGGGCGCGTCCCTGCCTCTGTCGCTGGGCGCGTCGGTACTTCCTTCTCCGGTCGCGTCGTTGCCTCTGTCACCGGGCGCGTGTCCCCGCCGATGCGTCGGCCGCGGCCGCCTGCCGCAGACGGGCGAGCAGTGTCTCAGCGGACGCCGTCTCGGCGTCCGTGTGCGCCAGGTGGGCCTCGGTGTCCGCCGTCAGTTGTCGCGCCCGCGCGTCCCATCGGCGGCAGTCGGCGCAGCCCACCAGATGGTCGTCGAGCCGGCGAATGGTGATACCGGGCGGCATTCGCTCGCCGTCCTGGCGGGCGGAGAGGGCCGTGCGGATGCGCGAGCAGAGCATGCGCCCATCCTCCCCGAAGCGCGGACGTGCGGCGAGGGGCGGTCGCGGTATGCGTGACGACGAAGCGGTGACGGGGTGGGCGCTGGCCGCCCGTACCGGTGACGAGCGGGCCGTGGAACAGTTCGTCAGGGCCACTCAGCTCGATGTACGGCGCTATGTCACGCATCTGAGCGGTGATCCGCAGGCGGCCGACGACCTGCTGCAGGACACCTATGTACGGGCGTTGCGCAGCCTGCCGAGGTTCGAGGGGCGGTCATCGGCGCGGACCTGGCTGCTGACCATCGCCCGGCGGGTGGTGGCGGACCGGATCCGCTCCCATGCGGTCCGGCCCCGGCTGGCCGCGACCGACGACTGGCAGACGGCGGCGGAGCGGGTGCAGCCGCGTGGTCTGCCCGGGTTCGACGAGGGTGTCGCGCTGGCGGAGCTGCTGTCGGCACTGGTGCCGGGGCGGCGGGAGGCGTTTGTGCTGACCCAGCTGCTGGGGCTGCCCTACGCGGAGGCCGCCGGGGTGATGGGCTGCCCGGTGGGAACCGTACGATCCCGGGTGGCACGGGCGCGGGAGACGCTTATCGCACGGCTGACGGAAGCGGAGGGGGAAGCCTCGGAGGTGGAAGCCGCGCAGGTGGAACCCGGGAAAGCGGAGGACGCGCGGGGCGCTCTGGCGGGGGCGGTGGCCTGAGGGGGGCCGAGCCCGAGGGCCGCTCCTGAGGGGAAGCTCCGGGATCACGGGGCTCGTGGACGGGCGACGGCCGGTCCACGGGCCCCGTGCCGGGCCCTGGGACGTGTCCGATGGGTCAGGGCCGGAACGGTCCGAATCGGAATGGCCCGAGTCGGAATGGCCCGAGCCCCGGACCACCGGCCTCTGGGTCACCGACCTGGGTGTACAGCCCTCGCCCGGACGGTCAGCGATGGGCTGTCGCGGAAGTGCAGCGTGAAGGAGAGCCGGTCCCCCGGTGCCAGCCGCGGGGGCGGGCTGATCATGGCGTCCAGGGTGGTCGCCGTCATCCGCAGCACGCCGCCCGCCGGGACGGTGGCGGCGCGGACCATCTCCATGCTCCGGGCGTTGTGCCCGATGTCGACCATGCGACTGAGCATGATGCGGTGGCCCGCCGGACCGGTGACGCCGGTCAGTTGGTCGTCCGCCGTACCGGTGTTGCGGACGGTGAAGAACGCCGCGGTGGCCTCCGGGGCGGAGGGGATCAGCACCCGGCCCTCGGCAGCGCTGAGACGCGCGGGCGTCCCCGCGTTGCCGGTGGCGGTCCAGGCGGTGAGCATGCCTAGCGTTGCCAGGCATACGAGCAGTGGTACGGCGAGCGCCGCCCTACGCGGCCGGTTCATGCTCGTATTCATACCGTCTCCCAAGTGCCCTGACCCCGGGCGCTGTTCCTGCCTGCGTTGCTCGTGCCTGTAGGGCCGGCGCCCGCGTTGTTGGTACCTGCGTTGCTCGTGCCTGCCTTGTTGGTGCGACGGGCCGGCTGTGACGCCCGCGTCGGCTGCCAGGCCCGTAGCCGGAGGCTGTTGCCCACGACGAGCAGGGAGCTGGCGGACATGGCGGCGGCCGCGAGCATCGGGTTGAGCAGGCCGACGGCGGCCAGCGGCACGGTGACCAGGTTGTAGCCGAAGGCCCAGATCAGGTTGGCGCGGATGGCGCCCAGCGTGCGGCGGGCCAGGCGTACGGCGTCGGCGATGGCCTGGAGGTCCTCACGGACGAGGGTGATATCGGCAGCACCGATCGCGGCGTCGGTGCCGCTGCCCATGGCGATACCGAGGTCGGCGAGCGCGAGGGCCGCGGCGTCGTTGACGCCGTCACCCACGACGGCGACCCGGCCGCCCTGCTCCCGCAAGGTGCCGACCAGCGCCGCCTTGTCCTGGGGGCGGGCCTCGGCATGGATCTCGGTGATGGCGAGATGCCCGGCCACGGCGCGGGCGGTGGCCTCCCGGTCCCCGGTGGCCAGGACCGGTCGCAGCCCCAGGCGGCGCAGATGGTCGACGGCACGGTAGCTGTCGGGGCGGAGCGGATCGCCGACGGCGACCACCGCTTCCGGGGCCCCGTCGACGGTGACCAGGACCGCGGTGTGGCCCGCGGCCTCCGCCGTATGTACCGCATCCGGCAGCGGAGCGGGCAGGCCGTCGACGCCCCCGGGCCGAGCGAGCGTCACCTCATGGCCGTCCACCGTGCCGCGTACGCCGTACCCGGGCGTGGCGGTGAAGTCGCTTACGGGAGGGAGGGGTTGACCGGGGTGGAGCTGCTGGGCACGGTCGATGACGGCGCGGGCGAGCGGGTGCTCGGAGCCCTGCTCGACGGCGGCGGCCGACCGGAGGATGTCGGCGGGATCGAGGCCGTCCGTACGAGAAGTGAGTGCGGTGACGCTCATCCGGCCCGCAGTGAGGGTGCCGGTCTTGTCCAGGACGACGGTGTCGATACGGCGCAGCTGCTCCAGCGCCTGCGGGCCGCTGACCAGGATCCCGAGCTGGGCGCCGCGCCCGGTGGCGGCCAGCAGCGCGGTCGGGGTGGCGAGTCCCAGCGCGCAGGGGCAGGCGACGACGAGGACGGCCACCGCGGCGGTGACGGCTGTCTGTGCATCCGCCCCGGCGCCGAGCCAGAACCCCAGGACGGTGACGGACACGGTCAGCACGGCGGGGACGAAGACGCCCGCCACCGCGTCGGCGAGTCGCTGCGCCTTCGTCTTGCCGGTCTGGGCGTCCTCGACGAGCCGGGTGATCCGGGCGAGTTGGGTGTCCGCGCCCACGGCACCGGCCCGGACCTCCAGCAGTCCACCGGAGTTGACCGCGCCGCCGACCACCTCCGAGCCCGGCCCGGCCTCGACCGGACGGCTCTCGCCGGTGATCAGGGAGAGGTCCAGGGCGGCACGGCCCTCGGTCACGGTGCCGTCGGTGGCGACGCGCTCCCCGGGCCGTACGAGGAAGCGATCGCCGACGCGGAGGTGATCCACCGGGATGCGCCGTTCCACACCGTCCACCCGTACGGTGACGTCCTTGGCGGCGAGCTCGGCCAGCGCGCGCAGCGCGGAACCCGTGCCGCGCCGCGCCCTGGCTTCCATCCGACGGCCGGCCAGCACGAACAGCGGAACGCCGACGGCGGCTTCCAGATAGAGGTGGGCGGCCCCGTCGCCGGCGGCGGGCACCAGGCTGAAGGGCATGGTCATACCGGGCTCACCGGCTCCGCCGAGGAACAGCGCGTACGCGGACCAGGAGAACGACGCGGCGACGCCGAGGGAGACGAGAGTGTCCATGGTCGCGGCGCCGTGCCGCAGGCCGCGCAGCGCGCGGGCGTGGAAAGGGGCCGCGCCCCATACGGCGACGGGCGCGGCAAGCACGAAGCAGAGCCACTGCCAGTCGCGGAACTGCCAGGCGGGGACCATGGAGAGGACCAGGACCGGGAGGGCCAGCAGGGCAGTGACCAGCAGCCGGCGGCGCTCGGCGCGGGGGGGGCGGGGTCGGGGCCGGGGGAGCTCTTGGTGTCGGGGGCGCTCTCGGTTGCGGTGTTGGTGGTGTGGTGAGTGGTGGTGGCGTAGTCGTCCCGGACTGCCTGGGGTGGCTGGGTAGCGGAACCCTCCACCCCTTCCCATCCCCTTGCGGGTTCCTTCGGTCGGGCGGTGAATCCGGCGGCCTCGACAGTCGCGATCAACTCGCCGACGGGCACCGCCTCGGGGTGGCTGACGCGGGCCCGGCCGGTGGCCAGATTCACCGTGGCCGATACGCCGTCGAGGCGGCCGAGCTTCTTCTCGACCCGGCCCACGCAGGCGGCGCAGGTCATTCCGCCGACGGTCAGGGTGGTGGTGAGGGTGGGCGCCGCCGGTGCGGGGGTGGTGTCGGCGCCGCACGGCTGCGTGGTCATCGCGTCCCACCCATCCCGTGCATCCCGCCCATGTCGCCGTCACCCATGGGCTCGGAGTCCGCGGTACGGACGCCATCGGCGGGACGCAGGCCCGGAGCGACCGGTCCGGCGACCGTACCGACCGCGTACGACAGCGCGAACAGCGCCACGAGCAGGACGGCGAAGCCGAGGACCGGCCGTGCGGGCAGCGGCCGTCGGACGGCCTGGGGAAGAACGGGCCGACTGCGGTCGGCCGGGAAAGGGGACATCTCCGCTCCAGAGCTCCGGATTTCGGAAGGTCGGGTCCAGTGAGTCGGTTCGGGGAGCGGATGAGTTCCGGTGCACGCGCCTGTATGCAGCGGGAACTCAACGCCGCTCGCACCCGACCTCTCACATGCCCGTCCGCAGAGACACAAGGAGAGCCATGGCCGCATCACCCGAGCGCGTTCCCGTAGAGCTGTACGGGACGGACTACAAACGCGACCCCTACCCCTTGTACGCCGAGCTGCGCGAGCGCGGTCCGGTCCACCGGGTGCGGTTTCCGAGCGGGGTGTGCGCCTGGCTCGTCACCGGCTACGAGGCCGCCCACCGGACACTGACCGACACCCGCCTCGGCAAGCACCACTCGCGTGGCAACGCCGCCTGGCGGGCCCGCGCGTCGATCATGCCGGAACCACAGCACTCCCGGCTCCAGGTGCACCTCCTCCACCAGGACCCGCCCGAGCACGCCTCGATGCGCCGGCTGATCACCGACGCCTTCGCCCCACAGCGCGTCGCAGAGCTCCGGCCCCGTTTCCAGGCCATGGCGGATGCGCTGCTCGACACGCTCCCCGGCACCGGCCGGGCCGACCTCGTCGACGCCTTCGCCGCCCGCTTCCCCTTCCAGGTGCTGGCCGAAGTCATCGGCCTGCCGCGGGAGTTCGCCGACCGCTTCGACCGCGACTGGGGCAAGGTCGTACAGCCCGTCGGCCCGCAGGACCCCGGCCGTCCCGCGTACGAGGCGCGGCTGTGCGGGCTTCAGCAGTACATCGCCGACCTCGTCGCCCACAAGCGCGGCGAGCAAGACAACGGCAGTCGGGGTGAGGATCTGCTCTCCCGTCTGGTGGCCGCCCGCGACGACGGACGGCTGAGCCCCGAAGAGCTGGACTCCATGATCTTCCAGCTGCTGGTCGCCGGACAGGAACCGGTCACCAACCAGATCACCACCGCCCTGATCACCCTGCTGCGCCACCCCGAGCACCTCACGGCGCTCGCCGCCCGACCGGAGCTGCTGCCCCGGGCCGTCGAGGAACTGCTGCGCCACGACAGTGCCTTCGAGGTGACGACCTGGCGGTTCTTCGCCGAGGACGCCGAGCTGCACGGGACCCGGATCCCGGCGGGCGACTCCGTGATCGTCTCCCTGTGCGCGGCCAACCGAGACCCCCGGCGGTTCACCGGCGCCGACACGCTGGACTTCGACCGCAGCCCCAACCCGCACCTCGCCTTCGGCCACGGCAGCCACTTCTGTCCCGGCGCCGCGCTCGCCCGCGTCGAACTCCGGATAGCCATCGGCACCCTGCTCCGGCGGCTGCCCGCCCTCCGGCTGGCCGTCCCGGAGGACGAACTCACCTGGATTCCGGCGGTCCTCGCCCGCGGCGTCAACCACCTCCCGGTGGCGTACGGGGACCAACTTCCCGTGGCGTACGGAAACCAACTCCCGGTGGCGTACAGACCTGACGCCGACCGGTCGGGCGGGTGCCCCGTCGCATGACCACCGTGACCCCGCTGACCACCCTGACCCCGCACCGTCCGGCCGGGCGCGCCGACCACGAGGACGTCTGTGCCGCGATCCTCGCCGTGCTCCTGCCGTACCGGCGCACCTTGGACACCACCGACACCCTGGACACCGCTGACACCCGCGGCCCCGCTGACACGTGCCCTCTCGCCCAGGACACTCCCACCCCCGACACTCCCGACGCATTCCCCGCCCAACTGCGGCAGCTCGCCGGGCCGGTGGCGGCGGGCGAACCGATCGTCTTCGTCCTGCCGGGCTTTCCCTGCAAGTCGCCCAACCCGGCCAAGGTCCTGGGTGCCCTCCCCGACGAGGGCGAACGGCAGGCGCTGCGCTTCCTCGACGCCCTGTGCGCCCGCATCACGGCCATCCATCCGCCCGGGGCGCGGCTGGTCATCTGCTCGGACGGGCATGTCTTCAGCGATCTCATCAACGTCCCCGACCGCGACATCGACGCCTACGGCGATGCGCTGCGCTGCGCTCGCTGATCCACGATGCGGACCTCCGCCATCTGGAGATTTTCGACCTGCGGGATGTGTACGGGACCGGCCTGTCGCACGACGCCAAACGGTCCCTCGTCCATGAACGCTACGCCCCGTCCCTGGACACCCTGCGCTCCCGGACCCGCACGGACGAAGCCACCCGGCGGCTCTACCAGGGCATCACCCGGTTCCTCTTCGAGGACACCACCGCCTTCCCCGGCACCCGTTCGGCACGGCAACGCGACTGCCGGCGCCGTGCGTACGGCGTGATCCAGCGCAGCCGCGCCTGGGGCGAGCTGATCGCCGAGCACTGGCCGGAGGCGTTCCGGCTCTCCATTCATCCGCAGCCGCGCGGATCGGCCAGGTTCGGGATCCGGCTGCTCGACTCGCCGGATGTGTGGATGACCCCCTGGCATTCCTCGCTGCTGCAACATACCGATGGACGGCTGGAGTTGATGCGCAGAGCGGACGCCGAGCGACTCGGCCGCCTGGTGGTGCACCAGGGACGACCGAGCCACTTCCTCGCGAGGGAGTGAGGTGGGGCCGGCTGCGCGCTACAGCGAGTGCCGGTGATCGAAGGCGATCAACGGATCGCCGGTCAGCGGGTGTTCGGTCACCGCCGCCCGTACGCCGAACACCTCGGCGAGCAGCTCCGCCGTCAGCACCTCGCGCGGCGTACCGGACGCCACCACCCGCCCTGCGTTCAGTACATGCAGCCGGTCGCACAGGGACGCCGCCGCGTTCAGGTCGTGCAGGGAGATCAGCGTCGTACGGCCCTGGGCGCGCAGCAGGCCGAGCAGCTCCACCTGGTGCCGTACGTCGAGGTGGTTGGTGGGTTCGTCCAGCACCAATACGTCCGGGTCCTGCGCGAATGCCCGTGCCAGCAGGGCGCGTTGGCGTTCGCCGCCGGAGAGCGCGGAGAACCGGCGCGCCTCCTGTCCCGCCATGCCGACGGCGGCCAGTGAGCGGGCCACGAGGTCCCGGTCGTGGCGGTCCTCCCGGGCGAAGGCCCGCTTGTAGGGCGTACGGCCCATCGTCACCACCTCGCGCACGGTCAGCTCGAAGTCGCTGCCGCGCTCCTGCGGCAACGCGGCGACCTGGCGGGCCGCCCGACCGGGTGCCAGTGCGCGGATATCGGCCCCGGCCAGCAGTACCCGGCCGGCTGCGGGCCGCAGATACCGGTAGACGGTCCGCAGCACGCTGGACTTGCCGCTGCCGTTGGGACCGACCAGTCCCGCGATCTCGCCCTCCGCCGCCACCAGATGCACACCCGCGACGACGTTCCGGCCCGCGTAGGCGACTTGCAGGTTCTCGATGTCGATACGCGCGGCGCCGGCGGCCCTGCGTTCCTCGTCCCCCGTCTTCCGCCCCGCGTTCCCTGTCATCAGCGACTCGTCCCCCGCCTTCAGCGCCTCATCCCCGGCCATCAGCGCGCCTCTTCCCCGGCCATCGGTTCCTCGTTCTCGGCCGTCAGCTCGCCGTCTCCGCCGGTCATCCGCCCGCCGCCAGCCGCCGGTCCAGGACGAACAGCAGGGCCGGGGCGCCGATCATCGCCGTGACCACGCCCACCGGGAGTTCCTGGGTGGCCATGGCCGTGCGGCACACCACGTCCACCACGACCAGCAGCAGGGCGCCGGTGAGGGCGGACAGCGGCAGCAGCCGGCGATGATCGCCGCCGACGATCAGGCGGCACAGATGCGGCACCATCAGGCCGACGAAGGCGATCGCCCCGGAAACGGCGACCAGGACGCCGGTCAGCAGGCTGGTCGTCACGAACAGTTCGCGGCGCAGCCGGGTGACGTCCACACCCACCCCGGCGGCCGTTTCGTCGCCCATGAGCAGCGCGTTCAGGGCGCGGGCGCGGGCCTGGAGCGCGAGCAGACCGGCCGCGACCGCGATCGCCGGCAGCCACAGCACGTCCCAGGTCGCCCCGCTCAGGCTGCCCATCAGCCAGAACAGCACGCTGCGGGTCTGTTGTTCGTCCCCGGCCTGCAGCACCAGATAGCTGGTGAACCCGGAAAGGAACTGGCCGATCCCCACCCCGGCCAGCACCAGCCGCAGCGGCGAGAATCCCCCACCCCGCCGTGCCATGAACCACACCAGTGTGAAGGCGGCGAGCGCCCCCGCGAAGGCGGCCGCGGACAGCCCCAGGCCGAGTACCCCGCCGCCGCTCACCCCCAGCACGATCGCGGCGACCGCACCGAGCGAGGCGCCGTTGGAGATGCCCAGCAGATACGGGTCGGCGAGGGGGTTGCGTACCAGGGCCTGGGTCGCGGTGCCCACCACGCCGAGGCCCGCGCCGACGAGTGCCGCCAACAGGGCTCTGGGGACACGGAGTTGCCATACGATGAGGTCGTCGGTGCCCGGCCGGGGCGCCGCGCCGCCCAGTCGGCGGAGCACCACCGACCACACCTCGCCGGGCGGGATGTCCGTGGAGCCGAGGGATACGGCGAGGGTCGACGCCACCGCGAGCGCGGCCGCGAGACCGACGGACAGCAGCCCGGTACGCGCCGTGCGCCGGGAATCAGCCGAGGCGATGGAGTCAAGGGAGTCATGGGAGTCACGGGAGTCCGCCGTCCCCACCGCCCCCACTACCGGGCCGCCTTGAACATGGTCGGGTAGAGCGTGTGCGCGATCTCCTCGACCGCGTCCGCGTTGCCGACGCCGGCGATCGTCGTCTGCTCCGAGCCGATCCGCAGGAACTTCCCGTCCCGTACGGCCTGGAGCCCCTTCGTGGCGGGGAAGCCCTTCAGGAATGCCGCGGCCTCCTCGTACGCCGTGGCGTTGGCCGCCGCGTCGCCCCGGTCGCGCACCCCGAGCTGGATCCAGTCCGGGTCCTTGTCGACCACGTCCTCCCACGAGACGGGCTTGAAGTCGCCGTCGCAGCCGTCGAAGACATTGCGCGCCCCGGCCTGGTTGATCACCGCGTTCGCGACCTGCTTACTGCATACGGCGATCGGCTGCCTGGTCCCGGCGTCGAAGTCGAAGAAGAAGTATCCGGGCCGCTTGTCCCTCGGTACGTCGTCCACGACCTTGCGGACCGCCGCGACCTTCGACCGCATGCCCGCGACCAGTTCCCGGGCCCGCTTCGCCGTCCCGGTCACCGCGCCCAGCCTGGTGATGTCGCCCTCGACACCGGACAGATCCCGCTGCGGTCCCTTGGCCATCGAGGCGCAGGCGGTGGACGCCAGGTAGATGTGCTTGATTCCCGCCGCCTTGAATTCCTCTTCGGTCGGCGCGTCGCCTGCCCCGCGCATGTTCTGCATCGAGGCGAAGGTGTCGATGTAGAGATCGGTTCCCGATCCGAGCAGCTTCTCCTTGGGGATCACGGTTTTCCCCAGCACCGGGACCTTCCGGGCCTGTTCTCCCAGAGAGCCCGGCAACCTGCCCTTCCTGGGCGGGAATCCGGTCCCGACGACCCGGTCGCCCGCGCCCAGCCGCAGCAGCATCTCCAGGGCGGCGGCATTGCTGGTGACGATCTTGCGGGGCGGGGAAGAGAAGGTGGTTTCGGCGCCGTGGCAGTCGGCGACCTTGAGCGGGAAGCCGGCGGTGCCCTTCCCCGAGGTATCCGCCCCCGTACCGCCGCTACCGCCCCCGCACGCGGTCACGGCCCATGCGACGAGCACCGCGACACCACTCATCTTCCAACGGCGCATACCACTTTCTCCCTGCCACTACGACTCACCGGCCGGCCGCCATGACGGCTCTCCGGCCGACGGGCCGCGGTCACGGCCCGGCACAGGTAGTCGGACAGGCCCCGCGTGCGGTTCCCGCCGCGCGTGCCGGTTGTGTGTGGCTCAGGCCAGCTGCCGTCGCACCAGTTCGTGCAGATGGCCGCCGGTGTCGGCGAGCAGTTCGGCCGGCGGGCCCTGTTCGACGACCCGGCCGTCGGACATGACGATCACGCGGTCGGCGTCCATGACCGTGGTCAGCCGGTGGGCGATGACCACCCGGCTGGCGCTCAGTTCGCGGGTGCTCTCGATGACGATGCGCTGGGTCTCGTTGTCCAGGGCGCTGGTGGCCTCGTCGAAGAAGAGGATGCGCGGGCGGCGGACCAACGCCTGGGCGATCATCAGCCGCTGCCGCTGGCCGCCGGAGATCCCGGCACCGCCCGCGATCATGGTGTGCATGCCCATCGGCATCCGCTTGATGTCCTCGGCCAGGCCGGCCATCGCCGCGGCCTGCCACGCCTCCTCCTGGGTGAAGGACTCGGCGCCGCAGATGCAGTCCAGGATCGATCCGGTGAGCGGCTGGGCGTTCTGCAGGACGACCCCGCACTGGCGGCGTACCGCGGCCTGGTCCAGCGCGGACAGGTCCTGGCCGTCGTAGAGCACGCTGCCCGAGGCGGGTTTGTCGAAGCCGATGAGCAGTCGGAGGAGGGTGGACTTGCCGCAGCCGCTGGGGCCGACGATGGCCACGAACTCGCCGGGCCGTACGTGGAGGGAGACATCGTCGAGGACCAACGGGCCGTCGTCGGTGTAGCGGAAGGAGAGTTTGCGGGCCTCCATTCCCCCGGCCAGCGTGCCGGGTTGCGCACTGGCGCCGCGGACCTCCGGCGCCTCGTCGAGGACGGGCTTGATCTGCTCGAACATGGGGAGCGCGGCGGCGGCCGAGACCAGTGCCCCGGAAATCTGGGTGACCGAGGTGAGCAGCATGGTCACGGAGGTGTTGAAGGTCAGGAACGCGGCGGCCGACATACTGCCGCGGGCCGGGCCGGCCAGCAGCATGAACATGGTCAGCGAGGCGAGCGGGAGGTAGACGGCGTCGAGGACGGTAGTGAGGTTCTTGATGCGGCCGGCCCGCTGCTGCATCTCGCGGGAGCGGGCGAACTCCCGGGCCCAGGCGGCGTAGGCGAAGCTCTCGGCCGCGGCGACGCGTAGTTTGGGCAGCCCGCGCAGGGTCTGGAATGCCTGGTTGTTGAGCTTGTGGCTGAGCTTGACCAGCCGCCGCTGCCAACGCAGCTGCCACAGGCCCATCCCGAGGAACACCGCGCCGATGACGATCAGCATGCCGATCGCCGCCAGCGCGAGCGGCACGCTGAAGAGCAGCAGCAGTACGAGGTTCATCGCCCCGACGGTGCTCGCCTGTACGGCCACCGGGCCGACGCCGGACAGCACCCGCCGGATGGCGCTGATGCCCATGGCCGCGCTGGCCAGTTCTCCGGTGGAGCGTTCGGTGAAGAACTTGGTGGGCAGCCGCAACAGCCGGTCCCAGATGGCCGGTTGCAGCGCGCTCTCGATACGGCCCTCCATCCGCAGGACGGTGAGGTTCTGGAGCAGGGTGAAGGCGGCGGTGACAATGCTGGTGATGATGACCGCGAGGGAGACCTGGACGATGAGGCCCTTCTCTGCGGCCGGTACGAACACACCCAGCACCTGGCCGGTCGCGATCGGGACCAGCGCGCCGAGGCCGACGGTCACCAGTCCGCTGAGCGCCAGATTGCGCAGGTCCATCCGGCTGTCGCGGAGGCTGAAGCGCATCAGCCGCCACAGGGACATGGGCCGTTCCGGCAGCGGCCGGTAGAACATCACGGCGCGCGGCTCGAACTCGTCGGCGTTGTCCTTGCCGATGCGTATCCGCAGCCCGGATGCCGGGTTGACCGCCTCGTACCGGCCGCGGCGCCACAGCAGCGCGACGGGGGCGCCGGACTTGGCCCGGTGGCCGACGAGAGGGCCGGTGTTGCTGCGCCACCAGCGGCCGCCGAGCCGGACGGCGCGGGTGCGGATCCGTGAGGCGACGGCGATGCGTTCGACGGGGCTGACCCGATCGTTGACGGTGCCGCCCTTGGGGGGCTCGGTGAGGGTGATCCCGGCCGCCTCGGCGACCCGGCGGCAGACGGCGAAAGTCGTGTCGTCGGTGGCCCGGTCCGCGGTGGACCGCCCGCTGCGGTCCGGTCCGCCGATGGAGGCCAGCAGGGCCTGGTCGGCGCGCTCGCGGACGGCCTCGCCCGCCTTGATCCCGGCCGCCGTACGGTCCTCGTGCGCGCGCTCCAGCTGCTCGATCCAGCGGTCCACCGCGGACAGCAGCCGGTACTGCTGATTGACCATCCGCTGCCAGAGCCCGCCGTCGACCAGCAGATCGCCGACCGCCTCCGCGCTGTACGAGGCGCCGTACTGCACACTGCCGGGCGGGACGGGCATCCAGAGGATGTCGTCGTCGGCCACCGCTTCGTCGGTGGGCCGGCCGTCCAGCGGGGCCTCGAACAGGACGCCCAGGCTGCGGGCGGTGCCGAGCGCGAAGGCGTGCTCCAGCGGGGTCGGCGCCGCGCCCTGCCCGCCATAGGTGTCGTCGTACCCCGTCCCGTAGCCGGTCTCGTACCCGCCCTGATGCCCGGCCCCGTACCCGCCGTACGCCCCGTGATCTCCGTACTCCCCGTATTCGGTGTACTCGGGCCGGGGCAGCTCGCGCAGCGGGATCCGGCGCAGCAGGCAGTCCTGCGCGGGCCTGCCGAGCAGAGTGTGCTGGGGTCCGTCGACCGGGCCGAGCAGCAGCGTCCCGGCTTCGAGCCGGCCGAGGAAGTGCCAGTGGCCCTCCTGGACGGCGTCGACGGCGAAGAGGTCGAGGGATCCGCCGGTGACCAGCCACAGCACATGCGGGCCCTCCAGGGGCACGCTGCGCAGTCCGGTGCAGTCGACGGGCGCGCCGAGGCCGCCCAGCGCGTGCGTCACCGCGTCCCTCTCGCCCGGTCCCAGGACGGCGGACGGGTGTACCGATGACACGTCAGTGCTCCTTGACCAGTTCGGCGTACGCGCCCCCGGCGGCGACCAGGTCCTCGTGCCGGCCACGTTCGACGACCGCGCCGTGGTCCAGGACCACGATCTCGTCGCTGTCGCGGACCGTGCTCAGCCGGTGGGCGATCACCACGCAGGCACAGCCGCGGCGCCGCAGATTGTCGATGATGATCTGTTCGGTCTGTGCGTCCAGGGCGCTGGTCACCTCGTCGAGGACCAGGATGCTGGGTCGCCGGACCAGGGCACGGGCGATCTCCAGCCGCTGCCGCTGCCCGCCGGAGAAGTTGCGGCCGTCCTGTTCGACGCGGCTGTGGATGCCGTCGGGGCGGCGGGCGATGACGTCGTCGTAGAGGGCGGCGTCCTTCAGGGCGGTGATGACGGCGTCGTCCGGTATCGAGGGGTCCCACAGCGCGACGTTGTCGCGGACCGTGCCTTCGAAGAGGAAGACGTCCTGGTCGACGAAGGAGACGGAGGCCGCCAGCGCGCTGCGGGAGATGTCCTCCAGGCGCTGTCCGTCGATGCGGATGGCGCCTTCCCAGGGGGCGTAGAGGCCGGAGATCAGCCGGGAGACGGTGGATTTGCCGCTGCCGGATCCGCCGACCAGGGCGACTTGGCGGCCGGGCCCGACGGACAGGGAGAAGCCGGTGAGCAGGGGTTTGTCCAGCGGGCTGTAGCCGAAGGTGATGTTCTCCAGCGTCACATGGCCCTTGAGCCTGCGGGTGCTGGCGTCGGGTTCCCGGCGCGAGTACAGGGTGTCGACGGGGAAGTTCTCGACGTCCTTGAGCCGGGCGACATCGGCCGCGAAGTCCTGGATGCGGCCGGCGACTCCGTTGAGCCGGGTGATGGGTGCGGTGAAGCGGGTGACCAGGGCCTGGAAGGCGACGAGCAGACCGATCGAGATATGGCCCTCGACGGCCCGGAGTCCGCCGATCCAGAGGATCAGGGCGCTGTTGAGCGTGGCGAGGGTGGGGGCGACGACGGCCAGCCAGGCGCTGGGGACGCCGAGCCGCTGCTGTTCCTCCAGGGTGGTCGCGTGCTGGCCGGCCCAGCGGCGGAAGTAGCCGTTCTCGCCGCCGGTGGCCTTCATGGTCTCGATGAGCTGGAGGCCGGTGTACGAGGTGTTGGTCAGCCGGGCGCTGTCGGCACGCAGCTTCGCGGTGCGGGTGGCGCGCAGCCGGACGACGATGCGCATGGCGACGACGTTGAGCAGGGCGATCCCGACGCCGATGACGGTGAGTTGGGGGTCGTAGGTCCACAGCAGGACGGCGTAGAGGATGACGACGATGCCGTCCACGCCCGCTGCGGCGAGGTCGCGGGCCAGGGTCTCGGCGACCGCGTCGTTGGACTGGAGCCGCTGGACCAGGTCGGCGGGGCTGCGCTGGGAGAAGAAGGTGACCGGCAGCCTGAGCAGATGCCGCAGGAAGCGGGCGCTGCTGAGGGTGGAGGAGATGATGCGGCCGCGCAGCAGGTTGGCCTGCTGCAGGCCGGTGAGTACGGCGGTGAGCGCCACCATCGTGGCCATCGAGGCGAAGAGCGGCCCCAGCAGTGAGGTCTGATGGCCGATCAGGAACATGTCGATGTAGGTACGGCTCAGCGCGGGCACCGCCGCGCCGACCGCGACGAGCAGCAGGCTGGCCAGCAGGGCGGCCAGCAGGGTGCCGGTGGTGCCGCGCACCCTGGCGGGTACGGCGCCCAGGACGCCCGGTTTGCGGCCGCCCTTGCGGAAGGAGTCGGAGGGCTCGAAGACCAGGACGACGCCGGTGAAGCTGGTGTCGAAGTCCTCCATCGCCACGAAGCGGCGCCCCTTGTCGGGGTCGTTGATGTGCACGCCGCGGCGGCCGAACCGGCGGCCCATGCCGTCGTAGACGACGTAGTGGTTGAACTCCCAGAACAGGATGGCCGGGGCCTGCACCTCGGCGAGTGCGGCGGGCTCCATCTGCATGCCCTTGGCCTGCAGACCGTAACTGCGGGCGGCCTTGAGGACGTTGCTGGCCCGGGAACCGTCGCGGGAGACACCGCAGGCGATCCGCAGCTCCTCCAGCGGCACATGCCGCCCGTAGTGGGCGAGGACCATGGCCAGTGAGGCGGCGCCGCATTCCAGGGCCTCCATCTGGAGGACGGTGGGGGTGCGTACGGTCTTCCGCTTCTTGGGCTGGTTCCTGGACTGCTTCTTGGGCTGGTTCCTGGTCTTCTTCGGGGTGTGCGGGGGCGTGTCACGGCGCGCGCGGCGGCGTCCGCTCGGCGCGGCTTCCGGGCGGTGCCGCCCGCGGCCCCCCGCCGGGGGCAGCTGCTGCCGGGGTATGGCGGAATCGTTCGGTGCGGTACCGGAGTGGGGCGCGGTCACGGAAGCAGCCAATCGATCGGATGCTGCTCGGCCAGGCGGACGGCGCCGGTGGCCGGCGTCATGGAGTCGACCGCGTACGGCGGGCCGTCCGAAGAGGACCAGGTGTAGCCGGACTTGGTGCCGGGGGACCGGTCGAGCTGGACGAGTACGGCCACCGGCTGGCCCTTCTGCGAGAACTGCTCGCCGAGCTGGCTGCTGCCCAGGAAGCCGGTGATCTGCCGGCGGGTCTGCACGGTGCGGCCGACCGCTTTCACATGGCCGCGGAGTACGCCGTAGCGCTGGGTCGGCACGGACTGGACGGTGAGGTCGACGGGGGCTCCCACGGGGATGGTGGAGCCGCTGTCGGCCGGTACGTAGAGCGTGGCCAGCAGGGGGTCGTCGGGTTCGGCGACCCGCTCGACGGCGGCCACGTCCGCACCGGTGGTGACGACGGAGCCGATGGTGGCGACCATGGTGGTCAGCCGGCCCGCGGCGAGGGTGCGGACGACGGTGGTGGTGCCCTGGGCGGTGCGGACCTTCAGCACCGGTGTGTTGGCGGGGACCCGCTTGCCCTCTTCCGCGAGTACGGCGGTGACCTGGCCCGATACGGGGCTCTGGAGGACGTAACTGCCCTGGCCGTGGGTGAGGATGCCGGGCGCGCCGAGGGTGGAGGCCACGGTGCCGGTCACCGCCCAGACGGAGGCGGCGATCACCACGACGACCGTGATGATCAGGACCAGCCAGCCCTGGGGCCGGGCGAAACGCACCGGAAGATCGATCTCCTCCGGCGACTGCAGCTTGGAAAGCGCCTGTTGGCGGAACTGCACGACACTCTTCCCTCAACTGCAACGGTCTGTATCAAGAACGGCGCGGCCCCGCTCGGCTCGGCCGTCGGTGCGGAGCCTGTCGGTGCGCGTCCGGGCGACGGTGGCCGCGTGCCCCGGAGGCCCGGCGAAGCCTGGCGATTCCGGGGCACGCGGCCCGGCACGTCGGCAAGGAGGGGTCGCCGACATACCGTCATCACCGTTGGTGCGTGTGCCGCTTCAGTGGCACACGGCCGAATCAGAGGCTGGTGACGATGCCCGTGACGGGGGCGGTGTTCAGACCGGTCGTGCCCTCGACCAGGCCGGTGGCGGTGCCGACGGTGCCGTTGACGTCAACGCCGGTCGCGCCGCTGACCAGACCGGTGGCGGTGCCCAGCGTCTCGTGAACGAGGCCACCGGCCACATTGTCGAGCTCGGCGTCGGCGATTTCCTGGGTCTGGACCTGGGGGGTGGAGTTCATGATGTTTCCCTTCGGAAGAATAACTGTGAAAGGGCTGCGACCGGACAATCCGGCAGGGCAGTCCGGCCGCGCACAGCGGTTGTCGGGCACCCGAAATCGGGAACCCTTGGGCGACTCCCGCAGTGCCAAGGATCAAAGCATGCAGGCGCGTTGCCCTGCCAATCCGACAGTGGCCGATCGGGACCGTGTTTGTCCGCTGAATTACCTGACGTGCACGCACGTCCATGGATTGGTAGCAGCTTCTTCACATCTCCTCCGGTTTCAATTTCCGCCGTCCCGCACATGTGCCGCCAGGAATTGGACATTCCCGCACCAAACCACTTATAAGCAGGTCAGAGCTGCGTGACGGCATGCGGAGTGGTGCCCTCCCTGCGCATTCGATGTGCAGGTTTCTTGAAGACCGGCAACAATCTTTGCGGGGTGTTAGCGGCAAGCGCGAACAGAACCCATACGACGGTTTCCGTCTCGTCGTCGGAGATATTGCGTACTCTTGCAGATATGTGTTTTCCACGGATCTACTGGGCGGTATTGCCGGGAATGCGCAGCGCTTCTCGTTGCGCCATTTCGACGGAAACGTATCGCCGACCCGAACAACGGACATAACCGCATAACAGCCCGGCATCGGATGCGGGGGAAATGGGCGATTTCCCGCCCGCGCCCCGGTACGGTCCGCGATGAACGGCCGTGTACCGCCGGGCGAGGTACCTACGCCCCCTGCGCCCCGCCGAGTCCCAACGGCCTTCGGTGGCAGCCGGTCACGGCGTGCGGCACCGTGGGAGAAGGCTGCCCGTCGGCCCGGGAAGGAGCGGTACGTGGAGCCGGTGGAGGCGCTGGAGCGGATCGCCTTCCTGCTGGAGCGGCAGGGGGCGGTGACCTACCGCGTGCAGGCGTTCCGTACGGCATCGGCGGTGCTCTCCGGGCTGTCCGACGACGAGCTGCGCCACCGCGCGGCGAGCGGCTCGCTCACCCGGCTCAAAGGGCTGGGCCCCAAGACCGGCCGGGTGATCGAAGAGGCGCTCGCCGGGCAGGTCCCCGGCTACCTCTCGCGGCTGGAGGAGGAGGCGGGCGGGCCGCTGGTCGAGGAGGAACGGGGCGCGCGGCTGCGCCGGGCGTTGCGCGGCGACTGCCATCTGCACTCGGACTGGTCGGACGGGGGCAGCCCGGTGGAGGCGATGGCCAGGGCGGCCCGTCACCTCGGCCATGAGTGGTGTGTACTGACCGACCACTCCCCCAGGCTCACCATCGCCCGCGGCCTGACCGCCGACCGGCTGCGCGAGCAGCTGTCGCTGGTGGCGGCGGTGAACGAGCGGCTGGCCCCGTTCCGCCTCCTCACCGGGATCGAATGCGACATCCTCGACGACGGCGGACTCGACCAGGAACCGGAGCTGCTGGCCCAGCTCGATGTGGTGGTCGCGTCGGTGCACTCCACACTGCGCATGGAACCGGCGCCGATGACGCGGCGTCTGCTGACGGCGGTCCGCAATCCGCTCGTCGACGTACTCGGCCACTGCACCAACCGGCAGATCACCGGGACACCGCGGCCGGAGTCGCGCTTCGACGCCGACGAAGTGTTCGCGGCGTGCGCCGAGCACGACACGGCGGTGGAGATCAACTGCCGTCCCGACCGGCTCGATCCGCCGCGCCGTCTGCTGCGGCAGGCGCTCGACGCCGGGACGCTGTTCTCGATCGACAGCGACGCCCACGCGCCGGGGCAACTGGACTGGCAGATCTATGGGTGCGCACGCGCGGAGGAGTGCGGGGTGCCCGCGCACCGGATCGTCAACACCTGGACGGCACGGGAGCTGACGGCGTGGACCGGCACCGGGAGACGTCCGCCGCATGTGGCGTAGGCCGGGCGCCGCACTCACTCTCCCTGCGAGGCGGCCGCCTCCTTGAGGGCCGCCAGCACCGGCCGGAGCAGTGGGTGCTCCTCGGCCCCCCGGCGGACCGCCGCGAAGACGCGGCGGGTCGGCGCCACCCCGTCGACCGGGCGGACCACCACTCCCGTCAGGTCCATCCCGCGCAGCGCGGAGCGTGGGACGAGGGCCACGCCCGCGGCGGCGGAGGCGAGGTGGACCACGGCGCGGAAGTCGTCGGAAGAGTGCTCCAGGCGGGGCTGGAATCCGGCGTACTCGCAGGCCAGGACGACCACATCATGGCAGGGGTTGCCGGGGTACGGGCCGATCCACGGGTCCTTGGCGAGATCGGCCACCGCGACCCGTTCCGCGTCCGCGAGACGGTGGCCGACCGGGACCACCGCGTCGAACGGCTCCGCGTACAGCGGGACCCGGGTCAGCCGGGGGTCGTCCTCGCGCGGCGCGCCCCGGTATTCGACGGCCACCGCCACATCCACCTGCCGGTCGAGGACCATCAGCAGGCTGGCGTCGCCCTCGGCGTCCTGGACGCGGACCCGGATGCCGGGCGAGGAGGCCGCGAGCTCGATGATCGCGGGGGCGACGACCAGCCCGATGCCGGTCGCGAAGGCGGCGACGGTCACCGTGCCGGCCTCGCCCGACCCGTACGCGGCGAGCTCCGACTCGGCGCGCTCCAGCTGGGCGAGGACGGCGTTGGCGTGGAGGAGCAGGATCTCGCCCGCGGCGGTCAGCCGTGCGCCGCGGGCACTGCGCTCCACCAGGCGGTGGCCGGTCTCCTGCTCCAGGGCGGCCAGCTGCTGGGAGACCGCCGAGGGGGTGAGATAGAGCGCGGCGGCCGCGGCGGTGACCGTACGGTGGTCGGCCACCGCGCGCAGGATGTGCAGCCGCCGTGCTTCGATCATGCTTCCAGTCTCGCAGGGCGGCCGCCCCCGGTCTCCCGGTCGGCCCGGCGTCAGCCTCGCAGGGCGCCCCTCGCACTCACGAACGCGTCCACCGCACGGTTGACGTCCTCGGTGGAGTGCGCCGCGGACAGCTGTACGCGGATCCGCGCCTGGCCCTTGGGGACCACCGGGTAGGAGAAGCCGATGACGTACACACCGCGCTCCAGCAGCAGTTCCGCCATCCGGGCCGCCTCGGCCGCGTCGCCGATCATCACCGGGGCGATGGCATGCTCGCCGGGGAGCACGTCGAAGCCCTCCTCGGTCATCCTGGAGCGGAACAGCGCGGTGTTGGCGTTGAGTCGTTCGCGCAGGTCACCCGCCGACTCCAGCAGGTCGAGCACCTTCAGCGAGGCGGCCGCTATCACCGGGGCAAGGGTGTTGGAGAAGAGATACGGGCGGGAGCGCTGGCGCAGCAGGGCGACGATCTCGGCGCGGGCCGCGACATAGCCGCCGGAGGCGCCGCCGAGGGCCTTGCCGAGGGTGCCGGTGATGATGTCGACGCGGTCCATCACGTCGTGCAGCTCCGGGGTGCCGCGGCCGCCAGGGCCGACGAAGCCGACCGCGTGCGAGTCGTCGACCATCACCATGGCGCCGTGGCGGTCGGCGAGGTCGCAGATCTCGCGCAGCGGAGCCAGATAGCCGTCCATGGAGAAGACGCCGTCGGTGACGATGAGGGTGCGGCGGGCACCCTCCGCCTCCTTCAACTGCCGCTCCAGGTCGGCCATGTCGCGGTTGGCGTAGCGGAAGCGGCGGGCCTTGGAGAGCCGGATGCCGTCGATGATGGAGGCGTGGTTGAGGGCGTCGGAGATCACCGCGTCGTCCGGGCCGAGCAGGGTCTCGAAGACGCCGCCGTTGGCGTCGAAGCAGGAGGAGTACAAGATCGTGTCCTCCTGGCCGAGGAAGCCGGAGATGCGTCGCTCCAGCTCCTTGTGGACCTCCTGCGTGCCGCAGATGAAGCGGACCGAGGCGAGGCCGTAGCCCCAGCGGTCGAGCGCCTCGTGGGCGGCCGCGACGACCTCGGGGTGGTCGGCGAGGCCCAGGTAGTTGTTGGCGCAGAAGTTGAGCACCTCGCCGGGGCGGCCGCCGGCGGTGACCTCGACGGTCGCGGACTGCGGGGTGCCGATGACGCGCTCGGGCTTGTGCAGGCCGGCGGCGCGGATCTCGTCGAGGGTGGCGCGGAGGTCGTTGCGCACTGAGTCGAACACAGGGGCTCCTATGGGTGCGAAGGGGCCGGGGCGATCCGGACGGAGAGGGGGGATCCGAGAAGGATGAGGGGCGTCAGGCGGCCCAGTAGGATCGTCAGGCACTCCAGTCCAAGATGACCTTGCCGCTGCGGCCGCTCGCCGCGTCGTCGAAGGCGGCCTCGAATTCCTGGTACGGGTAGCGGCCGGTGACCACGGGAGCGAGGTCGAGACCGCCTTCGAGCAGGACCGACATCGCGTACCAGGTCTCGAACATCTCCCGGCCGTAGATGCCCTTGATGGTGATCATGGAGGTGACGATCCGGGACCAGTCGACGGGGAACTCCTGGGACGGCAGCCCGAGGACCGCGATCCGGCCGCCGTGCGTCATGTTGGCGATCATGTCGCGCATCGCCTCGGGCCGGCCGGACATCTCCAGGCCGATGTCGAAGCCCTCGCGCAGGCCCAGTTCGCGCTGGCCGTCCGCGATGGAGGTCTCGGCGACGTTCAGGGCGAGGCTGACGCCGACCTTGCGGGCGAGTGCCAGGCGCGGTTCGCTGACGTCCGTGATCACGACATGGCGGGCGCCCGCGTGCCGGGCGACGGCCGCCGCCATGATCCCGATCGGTCCGGCGCCGGTGATCAGTACGTCCTCGCCGACCAGCGGAAACGACAGCGCGGTGTGCACGGCGTTGCCGAACGGGTCGAAGACGGCGGCGATGTCCAGGTCGACAGGGACCCGGTGCACCCACACGTTGGCGGCCGGCAGCGTCACATACTCGGCGAACGCGCCGTCCCGGCCGACGCCGAGGCCGACCGTGGCCCGGCACAGATGCCGCCGCCCGGCCAGACAGTTGCGGCACGTCCCGCAGACGAGGTGTCCCTCGCCGCTGACCAGATCGCCGGCCCGTACCCCGGTCACATCGCGGCCGGTCTCCACGACCTCCCCGACGAATTCATGACCGACCGTCAGCGGCGTGCCGATGCTCTGCCGGGCCCAGCCGTCCCAGGCGCGGATGTGCAGATCCGTCCCGCAGATGCCGGTGCGCAGCACCTTGATCAGTACGTCGCCCGCGCCGACGGCCGGCTCCGGCACGTCCGTGAGCCACAGTCCGGGCTCCGCCTTCTGCTTGACCAGTGCCTTCAACGCGACGGCTCCCGTACGTAAGAGTGCTGTGACGTCACGGGGGCCGTCCCGGCCGCCCGATCTCCGGCAGAGAATCTTCCGTACGGAGGCCGTCCGGTCCATCGAGGTTTTCTTAACCACGGTCACAGCTGCCCTTTACGCCCCGAGGGCCCGCGAGTGTAAACGGTCGCCGCACGGAGCGCCGGAATTCATCACACCTTGAGTGGCCGTGAGACCGGGGTGGGGCGGGCTGCGTAGGACTGAGTGGCAACAGCGCACGGGGCGCCTGGGTTGGCGCTCCGTCCACCCCGTGCAGCGCACGGGCGCCTGGGCCGGGCTCCGTGCACCCCTATACAGCGCACGGGCGCCTGGGCCGGGCTCCGTGCACCCCATGCAACGCACGGGGCGCCCGAGTGGTGCACCGCCCGCTCCCGTGCGCTTCCTGTGTGTCCCAGCTGGAGGTCAGTGAATTGAGCCACCGACATGTGAACAAGAGGACCGGCGCCATCGCCGGAGCCTCCGCGGCCGCCATCGCGGCAGCGGCGATCCTGCTCCCCAACGCCAACGCCAGTACCGACAAGCCGGCCCTGCGGACCTTCACCGCCCAGTCGGCGACGCAGCTCGCGACGGCCCTGAAGACGGATCTCGGGGACCAGGGCGCCGGCTGGTACCTGGACGGCAAGAGCGGCCATCTGGTCATGAACGTCCTGTCGGAGGACGACGCGGAGAGCGTCACCGCGAAGGGGGCCGTCGCCAGGGTCGTCCGGCACAGCATGACCGCGCTGAAGGCCGGTACGCGGACGCTGCGCGAGACCGCCACGGTGCCCGGCACCGCGTGGTCCATCGACCCGAAGACGAACAGGATCGTGGTGATCGCCGACAGAACGGTCACCGGCGCGAAGATGGCCGCCCTCACCAAGGCCACCGGCGGGATGGGCGACCTGGTGACGGTCAAGCGGTCCGCGGGCGAGTTCAAGCGCTACGACGGCGGGGGACTCGGCAACGGCGGGGGGCTCGGCAACGGCGGGGGGCTCGGCAACGGCAACGAAGGCGGGATCGGGCAGCAAGGGGCCGGTGGAGCCGGTGCGGCCGGTGGCACGGGCGAAAACGGCGGGGCCGGTACGGCCGGTGGCGCGGGCGAGAACGGTGGAGCCGGTGCGGCCGGTGGCACGGGCGAGAACGGCGGGGCCGACGGCGGTGCGGGCGACGGCGGTGCGGGCGACGGCGGTGGCGCGGCCGCCGGGCCGATCGGCGGCAGTGCGATCTTCGGTGGTAACGCGCGCTGTTCACTGGGCTTCAACGTGACGGTCGACGGCGCGCCGGCCTTCCTCACGGCGGGTCATTGCGGCAACGACTCCCCGACCTGGTCGGCCGATCAGGCGGGCAGCCAGCCGCTGGGCACCGTCCAGGACTCCCAGTTCCCCAAGACCGACTTCGCCCTGGTCACCTACGACGACCCGAACGCCCGGCCGGAGAGCGCGGTCGACCTGCAGAACGGCAGCACCCAGCGGATAACCCGGGCCGAGAAGGCCGCCGTGGGCATGAAGGTGCAGCGCTCGGGCAGCACCACGGGACTGGCGGACGGCACCGTCACCGGACTCGACGCGACGGTGAACTACGGCAACGGAGACATCGTCAACGGCCTCATACAGACGGATGTGTGCGCGGAGCCCGGCGACAGCGGAGGCGCGATGTTCTCCGGCGAGTCGGCCGTGGGGCTGACCTCCGGCGGCAGTGGCGACTGCTCCCAGGGCGGCGAGACGTTCTTCCAGCCGGTGACCGACGCGCTGGCGGCCACGGGTGCCGAGATCGGTGCCGGCGGGGGCGGCGACGCCGCCGCGGGCGGTGCGGTCGCGGGTGCCGGGGACCCTGGTGACGGCGGCGCCGCGGACGCCGGCGCCGGTGCCGGGGAGCCCGGCACGGGCACCGAAGAGCCCGGTACGGAGGACGCCGGTGCGGGAATAGGGGACGCGGGAGCGGGTGGCGATCCCGGTATGAACGGTGCCGGGTCGCTGAACTGACCGCGTACGAGTTCGTCGAACCGACCGCGTGCGAGCCAGTACGAGCCATACGAAGCCGCACGAGCCCTGCGTGGCAGCCGAATTGACTGGGCGTCAGCGGTCCCGTCGGCCCTCAACGGCGAAGGAGGACGGGACCGCTGGCAGTACGGGTCCGGCAGCGCCGCTACGGCATCAACGAGTCGTACGCGGAGCTGAGCGGCCTGTCCCCCGGAGTGGTCAAGTGCCCCTATTTTCAGGAAGGGTGTTGCCGGGGCGCTTCCGTGACGGTGAAGAGGCCGCCGTCCGGGTCACGTATGACGGCCTGTCGTGCCGCTGCGCGCCCCTGCTCCGGTGCCGGTTCCACGGGCAGGACGGTGCCGCCGGAGGCCATGGCCGCCGAGGTCACCACATCGATGTCACGGACCGGGAAGTGGACGTGCCACTGGGGGCGGATACGCGGGTCGGGGGCGGCCTCGACGGCGCCGCCGCGCAGCGCGGCGACCGTGTGGCCGCCGTCGCGCACGATGACCTGCTCGTCCTCGTACGTCACATCGACGCCGCCCGGCTCCCCGGCGGCCCAGCCGAAGACCTCCGCGTAGAAGATGGCGGCGGCGAACGCGTCCCGGGTGCGCAGTTCCAGCCACGCCGGCGCATTGCCCCGCCCGACCGACCAGGGCAGGGTCTGCCCCTCCCAGAAGCCGAAGGCCGCGCCGTGCGGGTCGGCGGCGAGGGCGGCGCGGCCGGGGCCTATGCGGAGCGGTCCGACGGCGACCGTCGCGCCGCGCTCGCGGATCCGGGCCGCGGTGGCGTCCGCGTTGTCGACGGCGAAGTAGGCGGTCCAGGCGACCGCGACCTGAAGGTTCGGAACGACCGCGCCGATGCCCGCGACGGGCTGGCCGTCGGACATCGCGACGGTGAACTCCTCCCCCAGCGCGGCCGGGCGGAAGGTCCAGCCGAGGACCGTGGCGTAGAAGTCCTGCGCGGCCCCGAGGTCGCGGGCCAGCAGGCTGACCCAGCACGGAGCGCCGCGGTGCGGAACAGGGGTGGGGCGTTCGGCCGACATGGCTGCCTCCTGTGCTCAGCGCCCCTTCCCACTCTGCCAGCGCGGAGGCGGGGCCGCACAAGGGCGGCAGGGCACGGTTCGCGGTTGTGCCCGTCTTGTTCCGGCTCGATGCTGTAACTACCGGACCGGCTGGATTGAGGCCATGAACGCATGGGACGCGGCGGAGAGCGCCGACTTCCGTGGCCCCCTCGACGTCACCAGGGCGGCCACCGCGGTTCTGGACGCCCATGGCCGGGTCATCGGCTGGAGCGCGGCCGCCGAGCGGCTGCTCGGCTACTCCTCGCAGGACATCGTCGGGCAGCATGTCGATACCTTCCTGCCGCCCGGTCCGGTGCCCGTCGCAGGGTCGCCCCCGGCCCCGTTCAGCGGCAGCGAGGCCCGTACGGCGCGGCATCGGGACGGCCGGCTGCTGCGGGTGGCGACGACGACCTGTCCACTGACCGCGGCCGGCGGCGACGCGGGGACGGCGCCCGCGCGGGTGCTCGTGGCGGCCGCGCTGGACGGTCTGCGGGTGTGGGAGTCCCGGCAGTCGATGCTGCACGGACTGGCCACCCAGTCCCCGCTGGGCCTGGCCATCTATGACACCGATCTGCGGCTGACCTGGTTCAACGCGACCTACGCCCGGGAGGTCGGGCTGCCGCTGCGAGCACTCCTCGGCAAGCGGGCCGAGGACCTGTATCCGACCGGTGAGTTCGTCTCGGAGGGGTATCCGACGACGCTGCGCGCGGTGATGGGACGGGTGCTGTCCACCGGTGAATCAATGCTCGATCTGCACTTCGTCGGCTGTCTGCCGACCGATCCGGGCACCGAACACGTCTGGTCCTGCTCCTATTACCGGCTGCAGGACGCCGACGGGCGGGTGCTCGGGGTGTGCGAGGACGCCTTCGACATCACCGACCGCTACCAGGCGCAGCGCCGGCTCAACCTCCTGGTGGAGGCCGGTACCCGGATCGGCACCACGCTCGATATGACGGTCACCGCCCGGGAGATCACCGAGGTGGCGGTGCCGGATTTCGCGGCCGCGGTCACCGTGGACCTGGTGCAGTCCGTGCTGGAGGGCGAGGAGCCGGAACCCGGCGAGGGCGCCGTGCCCGCCCTGGTCCGTGTCGCGTCCCGCTCCGTCCACGTGCCCGACGACCCGCGCACGGGTGCCGGGACGGCGCCCGCCGGGCCGCACCCCGCCCCGTACCGGGTCGACTACCCGCCCGGCTCGCTCCAGTACCGCAGCCTCTCCTCCGGCGGCAGGGTGCGTTCGGAGAGCACCATGGTCGTGCCGATGCGGTCCGGGCACACCCTGCTGGGGTTGGTGACCTTCGTGCGCGGCACGCTTCCGTCCGTCTTCGACAGCGGAGAGATCGATCTCGCCGACGAGCTGGTCACCCGTACCGCGGTCTGCCTCGACAACGCCCGCCGCTTCGCCCGCGAGCACGCCGCCGCACTGACCCTCCAGCGCAATCTGCTGCCGCAGCACCTGCCGACACAGTCCGCGGTCGATCTGGCCTACCGCTACCTGCCGAGCGACAACCGGGCCGGCGTCGGCGGCGACTGGTTCGACGTCATCGGGCTGTCCGGCACCCGGGTCGGGCTGGTCGTCGGGGATGTGGTCGGCCATGGCCTCCAGGCGGCGGCCACGATGGGGCGGCTGCGTACGACGGTGCGCGCGCTCGCCGCGCTGGATCTCTCCCCCGATGAGCTGCTGAGCCGACTGGACGACCTGGTGGGGCCGTCCGCGAAAGGGCAGCCGACCACCCTCGGCACCGGCGGCGGCCCGGACGACGCGGCCACCGGCGTGACCTGCCTCTATGCCGTCTACGACCCGGTTTCGCGGTGCTGCACCATGGCGCGGGCCGGGCATCTGCCGCCGGCCGTCGTCGACCCCGAGGGGGGTATGTACTTCCCGGAGCTGCCGCCGGGACCACCGCTGGGGCTGGGCGGTCTGCCCTTCGAGTCCCTGGAGGTCGAGCTGCCGGTGGGCAGCCTGGTGGCGCTGTTCACCGACGGGCTGGTGGAGGCGCGCAGCCGGGATATCGACGTCGGGCTGGCGACCCTGGGCCGGGTGCTCGGCGATCATCACCGACCGCTGGAGGAGCTGTGCGACCACGCGCTGGCGGAGCTGCTGCCCGACGGGAAGGCGCCGGACGACTCGGCGCTGCTGCTGGTGCGCACCCGCGAGCTGGACGCCCGGCAGGTCGCGGCCTGGGAGCTGCCCGCCGAGCCGACCGCCGTGGGCACGGCCCGCGAGCTGGCCACCGGGCAGTTGCGGGAATGGGGGCTGGAGGAGCTGTCGTACGCGACGGAACTCACGGTCAGCGAGCTGGTCACCAACGCCGTCCGGCATGCCGCCGGGCCGCTGCATCTGCGTCTGCTGCGGGATCTGACCCTGCTGACCGAGGTCTCGGACACCGGCCACACCTCGCCCCACCTGCGCCACGCCGCGAGTGACGACGAGGGCGGGCGGGGGCTGTTCATCGTCGCGCAGCTCGTCCAGCGCTGGGGCACGCGCTACACGCCGCACGGCAAGACGATCTGGACCGAGCAGGCGTTCCCGCCGAGCTATCCGGGGGCGCCGCGCCCGGTCGGCTGACCGGCCCGGAGAGATTCGCCCGGAACCCCGGAGCGACGGGCCCGGAAAGACGGCCCCGGAGGGAGCGGGCCGTCGCACATCGTGCGGGTGTTCGGAGGCGGCCTCATGATGGAACAAAGCAGCCGTCCCAGGGGACGCGGCGGGCGCGGAAAGAGGAGGATCTGTGACGACGAACAGCACGGAGAGTTCGGACGAACGACAGCGGCCGCAGCGGCCGGCGGAGCTCTTCACCGGCAGCGAGCGGCCTTATGACCCGGAGGACCTGGTGAAGGCTTCCGGGCGCGAGCCCACACCCGCGAGCATCGAATGGGCCAGACGGCTCATCGCCGAGGAAGGGCCCGGCGTCATCGAGCGGTATCTGCCGTGAGGGTCCCGAGAGCCGACACCTGAGGGAGGAGAAAGGCCCGCCGCCCGGGTGCCGTACCGGTGCGTGACGGCGCCGCGGGCCGCGGGCTTCCGCGGCCCGCTGTCGCGTGGCCCGGCGGCGGGTCCGTGGGGGTCTCCGGCGCGGGCGCCGAGCGGATGCGAGGCCGAACGAAGGGGTCGGCATGAGCGAGCACAGCGAGGCTTCGGCATGAGCGAGCGTCGCGAGCGAATCATGGGAGGGTGCGCGCCTCGCGAATGCGAGGCCGAGCGGAGCGAGGCTTCGGCATGAGTGCCGTGCCCGTCTTCCTCTACCACTCGGTGAGCGACGATCCCGCCGCGTGGATCGCCCCCTATGCGGTGACGCCGCGGGTCTTCGCCGAGCAGCTCGACCGGATCGCCGACGCCGGGCTCACCGTGGTGCCGCTGCGGCGGCTGGTCGACGCGATGCGGGGCGGCCCGCCGCTGCCGGCCCGCTGCGCCGTGCTCACCTTCGACGACGGGTTCGCCGACTTCTACTCGGCGGTGACGCCGCTGCTCACCGACCGTTCGCTGCCCGCGACGGTGTTCGTCACCACCGGTGCCGTCCCCGCGCCCGACGGCCGCCCCGAAGGCAGTCTGCTGCCGCCCGCCCGCATGCTCTCCTGGCGCCAGATCGCCACCCTCGACGCCCTGGGCTTCGACATCGGCGGACACTCCGCCACGCATGCGCAGCTGGACACCCTGCCCGCCCGGCAGGCATGGCACGAGATCGTCGACAACAAGCGGCAGCTGGAGGACGCGCTCGGCCACCGGGTCCACGCCTTCGCCTACCCGCACGGCTATTCCAGCGCCGCCGTCCGCCGCGCCGTACAGAAGGCCGGCTGGACGTCGGGATGCGCCATCCGCAACGCGTTCAGCGCCGTCACCGACGAGCCGCTGCGTATCGCCCGCCTGTTGGTGCGCGCCGACACCTCGCCGGAGCGCTTCACACGGTGGACGCTCGGCATGGGCGCGCCTGCCGCGCCGCTGCCCGAATCCCTCCAGACGAAAGGCTGGCGGCTGTACCGCAGGGCCCGCGCGCGGCTCGGCCACCCGGTCGACGGCCCGCCGGGCCCCGGTGCGATGCCCTGAGCTCGCTGCCGGACGCCGTGAGGTCGTCGCCGGTGCCATGCGCCGTCAGCGCGACCATGTCCCGTATCCGGTGGTGGCCGACGGCCCGCAGTGAGCCTCCCACGCCGGAAAACCTCCCCCCGACACATTCCGTTCAGCAACTGTTCATAGATCCACGCCAGTTCGCAGTCGGTTTTCAGCCACGCCCGACTGGGGCTGGTGAGCCGCGAGATCGCCGCCGGGGTCGCGATCGAGCCCTTTCACTTCCTCTCCGCAGCCGGGCCCATGCCCTTCACGAGTTCGTCACACAGCCACTGAACCAAGGTCAGGGGGTGCGCGGACGGGATGGTTCAACCGTCACCTGACACCGCATCGCTTCGGCCTGAAAACGGCTCAAAGACCAACGCGGATTAGCGGATGCTACTTTCCGGAAGCACGTGATCACATGTAGCGTTCGTCTGGACCGGAGCCGTGGCGCCCATCACGTCATGGCTGAGTACGGGCATGACGCGAGCGCCCCACCTCGGCGCTGGACCGCGTCGCGACCGCCCCGCAGCCGGTCCGCACACCGAACGTCGAGCACCGCCATGTCTGTCCGTACACGCCTGCTTTGCAAGAGGAATGGGCCGAGACCATGTTCATGAACTCCTCGACGACCCTTACGTTGCAACCGGAGGCCGGGGTCGGCCAGCCGGCGGACGCCGGGCCGGGCGAAGGGCCACCTCTGGCAGTCGACCGACTTCCGGACGGCAAGTGGCAACTCACCCTGCACGACCTCGAACCGGTATCGTTCCGCCGGCTCCCCTCGGACGAGGTCCACATCATCCTGGCGCCACCAGGCGGTGAAGCCGCTCCCGCACCCGCCCGGGGCCCCATGCGGCCCGTCGCGGCCCAGGACGCGATCCAGATCGACACGGCGGCCAGAACGATATCCGTCGACGGACGCCAAATCTGCCTGCCCCGGCTGGAATTCGATCTGCTCGCCCATCTCGTCCTGCATCCACAGCGCGCCTTCACCCGCGAGCAGCTGATGAGCGCCGTCTGGCCCACCTGCCACTCCAGCGCCCGCACCGTCGACGTGCACATCGCCCGGCTGCGACGGCGCCTGGGCCCGCGCGCACGCGACTCCATCAGCACCGTCTTCGGCATCGGGTACAAGTACCTGCCGCACCCGTAAGGCCAGGGACCACATCCCCCTTTCGCCTTTGAGCCGCAACTCGCTCCCCCCGTAAGGCCATGGGCCGGCCTCCCCCGCTCCCATAAGGCCACAAACGCAACGCCCACCCCCCTCCCGCCGGCCGTCCCCGGCGGGAGGAGGCCAGATGGCAGCGGTCACGTCGCCTGCGCCTGGCGGGTCACGACACCGCCGTCATCGCGCAGGATCCGGCACACGGATGGTCACAGCCGCTTCCCCACGCGGCACTCCACGCCCGGCCCGCGCCCGCCGACTCACCAGGCCGGCGCGACCGCGTCGCAGCCGGGTCCCGCGGCACCTCCCCAGTGGCCGCTGATCGCGTAACGAAGCCCCTCAGAAGGCGCCGACGCCGGTCGCCGAAGCACGTGGCGGATTTCACATGGTGGCTTTTTACCTTGCCTTGAAGTAATTCATACGGCACCTTTACTCCTGGTGTGCCGGGAAGTCTGGTCGGCAGCTCGGCCCCGACGCGGTCGAGCTTTTTTCCTGTCTGTCGACCGAAGTGGGGGCCGATGCTCCAGCGCATCGCAAAAGAAGTCCTGTCCGGCCTGACCGTCGCCATCGTGGCATTGCCGCTGGCCATAGCCTTCGGCATCACCGCCACCGGCACCTCCGAGGGCGCGCTCATCGGACTGTACGGCGCGATCTTCGCCGGACTCTTCGCGGCGGTGTTCGGCGGTACGCCCGGCCAAGTGACCGGCCCCACAGGCCCCATCACCGTCGTGTCCACCGGAGTGATCGCCGCACACGGGCTGGAGGGCGCGTTCCTCGCGTTCATCATGGCCGGCGCGTTCCAGGTCCTGTTCGGACTCTGCAAGCTCGGCTCGCTCGTCCGCTACATACCCCACCCCGTGGTGTCGGGCTTCATGGGCGGGATCGCGCTCATCATCTTCCTGGGCGAGCTGGACCAGGTGCAGAGCAGTTTCCTGGTGGTGGCGGCCACGGTCGTGCTCATGCTCGTGTCCACCCGAGTGATCAAGTCGATACCGGCGAGCCTGATCGCGCTCGTGATCATGACGGTGCTCCTGCGGTTCGCGGACCCGCTGCTGCAGAACGTGAGCGTCGGACCGGTCTCGCTCAACTCGGCGATCGACTACATAGGCCAGATCCCGGAGTCGATACCCTCGATCACCATCCCCGATTTCAGCGGGTCGCTGGTCCTCACCCTCCTCCTGCCCGCGCTCAGCATCGCGCTGCTCGGCTCCATCGACTCCCTGCTGACCTCGGTCGTCATGGACAACATCACCGGCACCCGGCACAAGAGCAACAAGGAGCTGATCGGCCAGGGCATCGGCAACGCCGCCAGCGGACTGTTCGGCGGCCTGGCCAGTGCCGGCGCGACCGTCAGGTCCGTGGTCAACATCAAAAGCGGCGGCCGCACCGCGGTGTCGGCGGCCACGCACAGCGTCATCCTGCTCACTCTCGTGGTCGGCCTCGGCGGCGTCGTGCAGTACATCCCCCTCGCCGTCCTTTCGGGGATCCTGATCCTGACCGCGATCGGCATGTTCGACTGGGAGAGCCTGCGCAAGGCGCATGTCACCCCGCGAGGCGACGTCGCCGTGATGTTCGTGACGATGATCGTCACCGTCGTCCTCGACCTGACCGTGGCGGTCGCCGTCGGCGTCGTCCTGGCGCTCATCGTGCACGTCGTACAGTCGCGCCAGCACAAAGCCTCGATCGTCCAGGACGAGACCGACACCTATCGCATCGAGGGACCGCTGTCGTTCCTGTCCGTCGACCGTGTCTTCACCACACTGCGCGACGACCAGTCGAACCTGTCACTGAGCCTGAAGGACGTGACCTACATGGACATGTCCGGGGCGAAGGCGTTGCTGACCTTCATCGACCACTCCCACAAGTCCGGCGTCGAGCTCGACATCAGAGACCTGCCACCGCATGTCGAGAACAGGCTGACCGCACTCGCGGACGAGGAACAACGAGGCAAGCTCAAGGCCGTCGTCGAAGACGAGGAACAACGAGGCGAGCTCAAGGGGATCGTCGAAAGCGCCTAGGGCAGGTCCGAACCGGCTGGTATTGACGGCGTAAGACCCGCTGAGGCGCTGCCTCAGCGGGCGGCCTGAGCCAGGAGCCCCTCCCTTCGAGGAGGGAAGCAGTCATTGGAGGGCGTGGACCGCCGCCCCGAAGACCGATGGCATCCTGGCCGCCGCCGGAACGATCAGTCGGGCGCCGGCCGCACTGCCGCCCACCCGCAGCAGCCCCGCCGTCAGCAGCCGGTGTCTGCGGGTCGCCCGTCGCCACTCCCCCTCGTACGCACGCGGCCGGCCCGCCTTCAGGCAGCGGACGGCCGCTCCCGCCGAGGCCAGCGCGAGGGCGATGCCTTCGCCGGTGAGCGCGTCGACATAGCCCGCCGCGTCGCCCACCAGCAGCACCCGGCCCGCGGTACGGCGGGCGACCCGCTGCCGGAGGGGACCGGCGCCGCGTACCGGACCGGCCGGCGGGCCGTCCAGCAAGGGGGCCAGCCGGGGGAAACCGGCCAAGTGGGCGTCAAAGCCTCGCCGATGGCTGCTGAGCACGGCCACGCCCACCAGCTCCGCGCCGACCGGCGTCACATACACCTCACCGAGGCCGGAGCCGGCCCCGGAGCCGTACCAGGATCTGAAGCGGTACCCGGCCCCCGAGCCGGACCGGGCTCCGCGCCCGGGGCCGGACCCGGCCCGCGTCCCCTCCCCCGGCCAGTGCACTTCGACACAGTCGGTCCACGGCCGCACGCGGTAGTGCCGCCGCAGCCCGTAGCGCCGGGGACGGCGGACGGGCAGGTCCAGGCCGAGGGCGTGCCGGATGGGCGAGTGCAGGCCGTCCGCCGCGATCAGCCAGCGCGCCCGCAGGCCCGCGGCGGTCACCGAGTCGTCGCTCTGCCGTACCTCGCCGACCTTGCCGGTCAGGACTTCGACGCCGAGTTCGGCGGCCCGCCGGGAGAGTGCGGTGTGCAGGGCGGTGCGGCGCATGCCGAGGCCCGACACTGCCCGGAAGGACGCCTCGGCGTGCCGGTGCCCGTCGACGTAGCGGATGCCACGCAGCGGATACCCGCCGGTGAGATCGACACCGAGCGCGGTCAGGGCGCACACGCCGCCCGGCATGATGCCCTCGCCGCACGCCTTGTCCACCGGAGCGGCGCGCGGTTCGATGACCACCGCTTCCATACCGGCGAGCGCCGCGTGGATGGCGGCGCCCAGCCCGGCCGGGCCGCCGCCGACCACCAGCAGGTCGATCACCCTCCCAGGCCCAGGGAGTTGGGCAGGGGATCGCGGCCGCCCTGGGCGCGTCCCGGGGCAAGCGCCTGATTCTCGCAGCGGATCCGTACGGTGAGCACCGCCGCATTGAGGACGCCGAAGAGCAGCGCCGTCAGCCAGGCACCGTGGACGAGGGGCAGGGCGAGCCCTTCCGCCACCACGGCCACATAGTTGGGGTGGTTCATCCAGCGGTACGGACCTGCGCTCACCAGGGGAAGTCCGGGTACGACGAGGACCCGGGTGTTCCAGCGGGGTCCGAGCGTATGGACGCACCACCAGCGCAGCGCCTGTGCCGCCGCCACGACCCCGGTCATCGTCCACCCCAGAAGAGCGTCGAACGGCCGCTCTGCCGCCCAGACCTCCACCAGGCAGCCGACGAGCCATCCGGTGTGCAGGGCCACCATGACCGGATAGTGCCGGCGTCCCCTCTCGACGGCACCACGGGCCAGGCTCCAGCGGGCGTTGCGGCGTGCGACGAGGAGCTCGGCGAGGCGCTCGGCGCCGACGGCCAGGACGAGCACGGCGTACCAGATCATGACGCCCCGTCCGTGCTCATCCCGTCAATGCTCATCCCGTCCGTGCTCCCGTCCGTGCTCATCGTCGTGCTCCCGGGGCCATGCCTTCCTGTTTCCATTTCCCTCTCTCCCGGTGTCTCCCGGTGTCTCAGGGGTTCCTCTCTCCCGGCGTCTCGCGGTGCCTCTCTCCCGGCTTCTCACAGTGCCCCTCTCCGTCCCTACCAGCGCAGCAGGACCAACTCGGAGCAGAACCCCGGTCCCATGGCGAGCAGCAGTCCCGGAGTGCCGGCGGGTGGGCGGCGTTCGGTCAGGGTGTCGCGCAGGACATGCAGGACCGACGCCGACGAGAGGTTGCCCACCCGCGCCAGCGAACGCCACGTGAGGTCGAGCGCGCCGTCCGGCAGATCGAGGGATTCCGCCACCGCTTCCAGCACCTTCGGGCCGCCGGGATGGCACACCCAGGCCGTGATGTCCGCGCGGCGCAGTCCGTGCTCGGTGAGGAACGCGTCGACGTCACCGGCGAGGTTCTTGCGCAGGAGGTCGGAGACGCCGGCGTCCAGCACGACGCGGAAGCCGGAGGCGGTGATGTCCCAGCCCAGTACCCGCTCGGTGCCCGGATAGAGGTGGCTGCGGGTGGCGACCACATACGGCCCGGCGGGCGCCGCCGGCGCCCTCTCCTCCGCCGTCGCTCGCTCCCCAGCCGTATGACGGGCACCGCACGCGACCACGGCGGCGGCCCCGTCCCCGAACAGCGCGGTGGCGATGAGATTGGCCGTTGACGCGTCGTCACGCTGGAAGGTCAGCGAGCACAGCTCCACCGACAGCAGGACGGCCACATCGTCGGGACGGCCCAGCAGGTAGTCGTGCAGCCGGGCGAGGCCCGCGGCGCCGGCCACACACCCCAGGCCGAAGACGGGCAGGCGTTTGACGTCCGGACGCATCCCGAGCCGCCCGACGAGCCGGGCGTCGATGGACGGCGTGGCGAGGCCCGTCACCGAGGTGAACATCAGCAGGTCGACATCGCGCGGGGAGAGCCCGGCCGCGTCCAGGGCCGCGCCGACGACCTCGGTGCCGAGCCGCACCGCCTCGGCGATGAAGGCGTCGTTGACCGCGCCGAAGTCGTGCAGTGCGGCATAGCGGTCGAGCGGCAAGGCGGTGTGACGGGACGTCACCTCCGCCCGGTCGTGCAGTCGGTCGAGGAGCCCGCGGTCGGTCCCGCCGGGCAGACAGGTCCGGGCGACCATGTCCGTGATCTCTCGTTGGGCGTGCCGGTGCGGGGCGAGGACGCCATGGACGGCGGCGATGCGGGTCATCTGGGTCCGTGGTCGGGGACGGGGGGACCCTGCAGGGATGCCCGCGGGCGCTGCGGCGCGACACCGAGGCGCCGACGAATCGCCCGTCCGGCGGCAGGCCGGGTGCGGGGCCGACGGCCGAGCGCGCGCCTAGCATGATCGTGTGGAGGCCAAGGAACGGCGGGATGCGGACGCTACGGAACGGCAGCCGAATGCGGGCTCCACGGAACGGCGGGCGGATGTGGCCTCCACGGGACTGCCGCACGTGGACGCTACGGAACGCCAGCCGGATGCGGGCGCTACGGAACAGCAGGCGGAGGTGGCCTCCACGGGACTGCCGTGCGTAGGCGCGATGGAACAGCCGGGCACCGCCGGGCGGGCACCCCGTGTGCCGTCGCTCCGCGCGGTGGGCCCGTTGCTGAGGGCGTGCCACCCGGGGCCGACCGTGGTGGTGAGTCTCCTGGTGGGCGGTCTGGCGGTGGCCGCCGGGCAGAGCGGGGCGAGGTCGCTGCTGGCGGTCACCGCGGTGCTCGCGGGGCAACTGTCGATCGGCTGGAGCAATGACGCGATCGACGCGGCGCGCGATGCCGCCGTCGGACGGCGTACCAAGGTGGTGGTGGCCGGTGCGGTGTCCGCGGGGTCGGTACGCGCCGCGGCCATCGTCTGCCTGACGCTCTGTCTGCCGCTGTCGTTCGCCTACGGGTGGCTCGCGGGCGCGGTCCATCTCCTGGGCGTCGCCGCGGGCTGGGCGTACAACCTGGGTCTGAAGGCCACCGTGCTGTCCTGGCTGCCCTACGCCGTGGGGTTCGCGTCGCTCCCGGCCTTTGTCGCGCTGGGGCTTCCGGGGCAGCCGTGGCCGGGCTCGTGGATCGTGGCCGCCGCCGCGCTGCTGGGGGTCGGCGCGCACTTGGCCAATGTGCTGCCGGACATCGCCGCGGACTTGGCCACGGGGGTGCACGGCTGGCCGCAGCGGCTGGGCGCGCTCCGGTCGGGCCTGCTGCTGCCGGTGCCGCTTGTGGCGGCCACGGTGCTGCTGGCGTTCGGTCGGCCCGGTCCGGTCGGCACCGCCGGAGCACTTGCCGTCGTGGCGTCGGTGGCCGTGGCGATCGGTGGGGCGATGCTGGGCCGCGCCATGCCGAGGGCGCCGTTCGGCGGGGCGGTCGTCGTCGCGGGGGTGGATGTGGCGATGTTGCTGGGTGGCGGCGTGGTTGTGGGGTGAGGGGTGGGCGTGGACGCCGGGCAGGGCGTGGTGGCCTCCCGGGGAATGGATACTGCGGGCGTCGGCACCACGATCAGCGGCCGCCATCGACGGCGACGGCCGCAGAAAGCGGCGTCCGACGGGTGGCCAGTTCCGCGATCACATGGTTGCCTCTAGCGGTGAATTCGGCGTATGGGCGCCGGGGCCGGCTGTTGAACGCGTCGGTGAGGAGCGGAATGCGACCGTCAGGCGCCCGTTGACCTGCAACCGGTCAACCGGTGGCGGTCGTTCCGCCAACCGGCCGCCGGCCTGCGGACCCGCTCGGTGCGGCATCCGGCCGAAGGCCGCCCGGGAGCACTGATGTCGCCCTCAACTGACCCCGTGTCATTTTGTTCCCGCACGTGATCATCCCGTCGAGATCACGCCAATTTTGGCGCACGGAACGTGATCCGGGTCTCGGTCGGATTGCCTTTCGTTGACATCGGCTTGAGCGGCCTTTTACGTTCGTGGCGTGCGGCATCACCGCAGGTCACGGCCGCACTCCCCACACTCTTCAGGAGGTCCCACATGGAGCAGCTCATCAAGAAGATGGCCCAGGACAACGTCTGGCAGAGCTGGCTGGCCGCCAACTCGGCGCAGCAGGCGGCGAAGGACGGCTGCATCAGCGCCGCGCCGAAGTCCGGATGCATCAGCGTGGCCAAGAAGACGGGCTGCATCTCCTGACTGTCGCCCGCTGACCGGCCGATGGCCGGCCGGTGAACATACGGGAGCGGCCCGACGGCGTGTTGCCGCCGTCGGGCCGCTTCCGGCACAGCGCACCCTGAACGCACCCGGACCCTGAACGCGCCCGGTTTCCAACACATATGAGGGATTGATGGACGGTCAGCCGACCGCCGAGGTCATCGAGCAGATCCGCGACATTCCGATCTACCGTGAGTCGCTGGAGCGCGGGCACTTCCCGATCCTCGACAAGCCGGAGATCGCCCGGGGCTTTCCCGACAACTGGATGACGCCGAAGCTCGCGGCCGCGCTGGATTCCGGCGAGGCCGAGTTCGTGCTGTCCACGGGCACCAACCACGCCCGTATGCAGATCATCCGGCCCCCGTATTTCCTGCTGAATTCCTACTACCAGTTGTGGCGCGAACACCCCGATATCGCCGACACGTGGGAAGCCGGCTGCCGACGCGTTTCACTGACCACTGTGCTGGCGACGGAACATGTGGCCCGGGTGAATGCCAAGAAGCGCGGTGCGGAAGCGGATGCGGTTCCGACGCTGGACGACCGGTGGCTGGATGCACGTACCTGCTACGTCAATCTGCGGCTCGATCCCGCGCTCTGGGAGCGCGATGAGGTGGCGCGGATGCTCAAGGAGATCCGGACGGCCGCGCAGGCGCATCCGCGCGGCTGGTACCACCTCGACTGTTCCGGATATCACCTGGCGCATCTGCTGCGGAAGGTGGGTGAGTACGGCTTGTGGGACGACTTCACGCCGCCCGCCAGCATCATCCACGCCTACGAATACACTCCGGTGAACGTCCGGCGTTACCTGGAACAGCATTTCGCGTGCCCGATCATCGACCTGTTCGGCAGTACCGAGCTCGGCTATCTGTTCTTCAGTGACCGGCGGGGCCGATACCGTCCGCATCTCGACAAAATGAGCGTGGAGCTTCTCCCGGTCACCCCGGAAAGCACGATCTACCACCTCATCGTCACCAGCGTGCGCAATCCGTACATGCCGCTGATCCGGTATCGCTCGGGGGACTGTGTACGCACGCTGGACGGCACGCCCGACCCCGAGAAGATCGCCCAATTCTGCGGCCGGGAAAAGGAGTTGCTCGACTCGCCGCAGGGGCCGGTCGCACAGGGCGACCTGGACCGTTGCGTCGGCGAGGCGTCCTCCCGCGTCTTTGTGCATCAGTTGCAGCTGCTGGGCGACGCCGAAGCCCGGCTGGCCTATACGACGTTCAACGGTGCGCCCGTCGATCCGGGCGAGGCCGCCGCGCTGGAACACGGCATCGAGGAACTGACCGGACGGCGCTGCCGGCTGGATCACCGTACGCATATCCCCATCGGCAAGTCGGGGAAATACGCCTGGCTCACCAAGGACGCCTGAACCCCACCCGGACTTCCCCGGACAGGAGAAGCATGACCAGTCAGCCGCGGATATCCGCCGACGACCTCAAAGCGCTGCTCGGAGCCGCGCTGCACGCCGAGGTGGTGGAGCACTTCGCCGAAAAGACCGATGCGCCAAGGGAGTTCGTGGAGCGCCAGGTCACCGAGTGCCTACGCTATCTCTATCTGGTCTCCCGGCACCGCGACCGGCTCAGCGGACTCTTCCTGCCGGTCGAGCAGGACATCGACGAAATATGGCACTACCTCATCCTGCAGACCCGCGAATACCGCACCCTGTGCGAGGAACGGCTGCCGGGCGGATTCTTCATCGAGCACCGCAGCATCGCCTACGAGGCCTACCAGCAGGAGCCCGGCCGTGAGCAGGCTCTCGAAGAGGCCCTGCGCTGGATACCGTTGTACTGCCAGGAATTCGGTCCCTTTGACGAGGGCGCGCTGCCGCACTGGACGATCGTCCGATTCCTGCATGCGCAGATGGGCCTGTCGCTCACGGATATCGCGGCGCTCGAACCGATGGCGGCCTGACGACCACGACCACGACCACAGACCCGCAGCATCAACTGCAGGACCGCAGCATCAACGCCTCTGACCGACCTGGGAAGGAATCATGAGGGCTCAGAACGGTGCCCCGCCTCCGCCTGAAGCCGCCGCGCAGCGGAGGATTCTGGCCGTGCTGGTGTTTTCCCAGGTTCTCAGCGGCGCGGGCCTGGCGGCCGGAATCACCGTCGGTGCACTGCTCGCCGAGAAGATGCTCGGCTCGACCGGTCTGGCCGGTGTGCCCAGCACCCTGTTCACCGCCGGGTCCGCCCTAGGCGCCGTCGCCATCGGCCGTGTCTGCCAGCGCTGGGGCCGGCGGCCCGGACTCGCGCTCGGCTACGGCGGCGGGGCGCTCGGCAGCCTCGGCGTCGTCGTGGCGGCGACCATCGGCAGCGTCCCCTTGCTGTTCCTTGCCCTGCTCGTCTACGGGGCGGGCACCTCGACCAACCTGATGGCGCGCTACGCGGGAGCGGATATGGCCCCGCCCGCGCGCCGCGGCCGCGCGGTGAGCACGGTGCTGTTCGCCACCACGCTCGGCGCGGTCGTCGGCCCCAACCTGGTGACCGCCACCGGAGACGTGGCCCACGCATGGGGCATTCCCCGCCTCGCCGGGCCGTTCCTGCTGGCCACCGTCGCCTTCGGGGCGGCCGCGATCGTCCTGGCCTGTCTGCTGCGTCCCGATCCGCTGCGGCTGGCCCGTGCGCTGGCGCAGGGCGCGCCGGCAGCGAGCGCCGAGGACGGCACGGCGGAGCCGGCCGACCGGCCGCACCGCCACGGTCTGGCCATCGGCACCACGGTCATGATCCTCACCCAGCTCGTCATGATCGCGATCATGACGATGACGCCGGTGCACATGACGGCGCACGGGCACTCCACGCAAGCGGCCGGGCTCGTCATCGCCCTGCACGTCGGCGCGATGTTCCTGCCCTCCCCGCTCACCGGTCTGCTCGTCGACCGGGTCGGCCGGCAGTGGGTCGCCGCCGCGTCCGCGCTGACCCTGCTCGCCGCCGGCGTCCTCGCCGCCCTGGCACCGCCGCACTCCGTGCCGGTCCTCGCCACGGCGCTGGTACTGCTGGGCCTCGGCTGGAACTTCGGGCTGATCAGCGGCACCGCCATGGTCACCGACGCGCTGCCGCCCGCCCGCCGGGCCGCGACACAGGGGCTGGTGGACGTCGGCATCGCGATTTCCGGTGCCGTCGGCGGGATGTCGTCGGGCCTGATCGTGATGGTGGGCGGCTACCCGGTACTGGCGCTCGCGGGCGGGATTCTCGCGCTGGCGCTGGTACCCGTACTCGCGCTGACGGCCCGCCCCGCGCGCAACACGCTCGCACCGGCAAACGCAACCGAGCGCGCCGGGCGCGCGGAACAGGGACACACACGATGACGGCCAACTGTCGGTGCACGTCAAGCCAGGTATCTCAAAACATGACGTCATTTTCCGTTATCACGTCAGAAACCTGGATGCTGCACTGTTAGAGAACCTTTAGTCTTATCAAGAGATTGCCTTGGCATGGCGGACGATCCGCCTAGCCTGGCGAGTAATCCACCGTGATGAGCCGGCCTCCGTTGGGCACCACCGGGCCGGACGTCACCTCAGCACGTCACGTCGGGGGGCGATGATGCGGAAGATGAACGGCAGGCGGGCCGTACCGGCCACACGCCTGCGCCGCGTCCCGCTCATCGCGCTCACCGTGTTCCTGGCGTTTCTGCTCGGCGGCGCGGCGACGACGCCCGATGCGCTGCCGGCCGCCGCCCTCAAGACCTCGGGTGGCCCTCCGCCCGTCAGCGCGTTCCATGACGCCGACGAAGAGGACCACAAAAAGAGCAACGAAAAGCGTGAAGGCAAGCGCGGTCAGCTACGCCGCGCTGCACGGAGCACGCTCGGCGCGCCGCAGCTCATCGGCAGGCGACTGCCCCCGGAGCGGGACGATCTCCCGCCGGGTTCTGCTCCCCCCTCGCCCGGCCCCGCCGCGGCCGCATCGAGACCACTCCAACTCCCCCTACTGCACTGCGTCTTCCGCTGCTGAGCGCGGCCATGGGTGGCCTGCCCCACCCGGCGCGGGGACCTGTCGCCTATCGCTGCCCCGAGGCCGCCCGCACCGCACTTTGCACGTTCCCGCCATCCCCGAGATGGCACCACATACCAACAGGAGACCTCCGCATGGAGACCTTCATCCAGCATGCCCGGAGCCTGACGGCCCGTATCGCCGACCGACACGAGGAACGGGAGACCTATGGTCGGCTCGCCGCCGGACAGTCACCCCTCGCCCTGTTCATCACCTGCTCCGACTCCCGGGTCATCCCGTCCCTGATCACCGGCGCGCGTCCCGGTGAACTCTTCGAGCTGCGGACGGCCGGCAACGCTGTACCCGAATACCAGGAAGGAATGGCGGCCAGCTCGGAGGCCGCCACCATCGAATACGCCATGCGCGTCCTCCACGTCGCCGACATCGTGGTGTGCGGTCACTCACACTGTGGCGCGGTCGGCGCGAAGATCCGCGGCGAGGACCTGACCGGCGTCCCGGCCGTACGGGACTGGCTCACACAGCAGCTGTCCGACGCGCTGCCGAAGGACGAGGAGCCGGCGGTCGCCGCCGCGGTCCAGCAGCATGTACGCGAACAACTGGACCGGCTGCGCCGCTACCCCTGTGTGCAAGAACGGCTGGCCGCCGGCGAAGTGAATCTGCACGGCTGGTTCTACGAGGTGCACACCGGCCTGGTGGCTTCGCATCATCCCGACTCCGACCTGTTCCTCCCTCTGTAAGGCCGGCGCGCACATCATGAACAAAATCCCTCATTTCCGGGCGGACTTCACCGCCTCCCTCGTTGTCTTTCTCGTGGCCGTCCCGCTGTGCGTCGGGGTGGCCGTCGCCTCCGGTGTACCGGCCGAGCTCGGTCTCGTCACCGGTATCGTCGGCGGACTGCTCACCGGTCTGCTGCCGGGCAGCAGCCTGCAGGTCAGCGGCCCGGCCGCCGGTCTGACCGTGCTCGTCTTCGAGGCCGTGAAGGAATACGGCATCGGTACGCTCGGCGCACTGGTGCTGGCCGCCGGAGTGCTCCAACTCGCCATGGGCGCCCTGAAGTTGGGGCGCTGGTTCCGGGCGATTTCGGTCGCCGTCGTGCAGGGCATGCTGGCCGGCATCGGTCTGGTGCTGATCACCGGGCAGCTCTACGCCCTCACGGACGCCAAGGCGCCCGGCAGCGGACTCGCCAACATCGGTTCGCTGCCGGACCTGGTCGCCGACACGATCGGCTCCGGCCACGCACTGTCCGCGCTCGCCATCGGAGTCGGCACCATCGCCGTCCTGATGCTGTGGCCCCGATGGAAGCGCGGTGCGGCGGTCCTGCCCGCGCCCCTGGCCGCCGTCGCGCTGGCCACGATCGCGGCGTGGGTGCTGAACCTGCCCGTCGCACACGTCAAGGTCAACGGTCTGCTCGAAGCGATCCAGCCGCCCGGCCTCGCCGACCTCAGCCGGCTGGCCGGCGTCGGCGCCATCGGCACGGTCCTCGCCTTCGCGCTGATCGCCTCGGCCGAATCCCTGTTCAGCGCCGCCGCGGTCGACCGGCTGCACGACGGACCGCGCACCGACTACGACAAGGAGCTCATGGCACAGGGCGCCGGCAACGCCGTCTGCGGCGTCCTCGGGGCCCTGCCGATGACCGCGGTCATCGTCCGCAGCTCCGCCAACGTCCACGCGGGCGCCAAGACCAAGCTCTCCCGTGTGCTGCACGGTGGCTGGATCCTGCTGTTCGCGGCCGCTTTCCCCGCCGCGCTGGGCGTGGTGCCGATCGCGGCGCTGGCCGGCGTCCTGGTCTACTCGGGCTGGAAGCTCATCCCGCTGCGCGATCTGCGTCCCCTGTGGCGCGAACACCGGGGCGAGGCCGTCGTCCTGATGGTCACCGCCATCTCCATCGTGACGATCAGCATGTTCGAGGGGGTTCTCATCGGTCTCCTGGTGGCCGTCGGGAAAACCGCCTGGGAAACCTCGCACGTCCACCTCGAAGTCCGGACACCGGACGACGCGGAGGAGCCGGTACAGGTACGTGCCGTCGGCAATGCCACATTCCTGCGGCTGCCGAAGATCCTCGACCAGCTGGAGGCACTGCCCACCGACCGGGACATCGAACTCGACATCAGCGGTCTGCGGCATCTCGACCACGCCTGCGCCTCCGCGCTCACGAACTGGGCCGAGCAGCACCGGCGCAGCAGCCGGGTGGCGGAGCTGGTGTCCTGACGCCTGATCCGCCCGCTTGACGGACGAGTCCTATGTCCCCTGCCAGGAGGGGCATAGGACTCGTTCGTTCACAGCGGTTGGTCCGGGCCGACGGGTCCCGTTCGGGGTGGGCCGTGTGTTCCTGAGCCGACGGGGGGGCAGGAACACACGGCCCGGCCCGTCCCGTAGGCGCGTTCGACCTACGCTTACCGCTCATGGACTGGACTACGCCCGTGAGCACGCTGATCGGCGCAATGGTGGGAGTCGGCTCGACACTGCTGAGTGAGACCGTTCGCTCAAAACGTGATCGAGGACACCAGCTGCACCAACTCAGGCGGCAGCTGTACGCCCGCTACCTCGAAGCTCTCACCGGCACAGACAGCGAGTTGCAGTTGCTGGCCGTCCGTCATCGGACCCCAGTCGACGAAGCCGACCTTCGGGCCGCCTGGCGCAGTCATTCCCTGCTTGCTCTGAATTATGAGATCGCGCTCGTTGCTCCCACACCAGTTGCTTCCGCTGCCGACACGGCCTACGGCGCGCTACGGGCGATGCGGAACGTCATAGGCACGACTGAGGTCACCGTCAGCAACCTCGGCAGGCCGGAGGACAACAACCCTGGATCTGCCGAGTGGCAAGGTGCCCACCGCGTGTATATCCACGCGCTAGCCGCTCTGCGCTCGACCATGCGTGCCGACATAGGGAACGGTCAAGGTTAGTGCGGTTCCCGAGGTGGGCGACGTGGCTCACTCCGACACGGCGCAGATCACGGAATGATGGCGCCGCCAAGGTTGTTGAGCAGGGTAGTCGGGGCGGCTACGGGCGGTGGACGCCGCCGGCGGACCGTGACCGACAGGACGCGAGACTTCTCTACGAGAGGACGGGCAGCATGCCCCTTCAGGGTGAGTACGAGCCGAGCCCGACACAGTGGGTGCGCGAACAGGTCGAGTTGTACGAGCGCTCCGGGGGCACGGAGGGAACGACGATGCGCGGCATGCCCGTCATCATCCTCACCACCCGGGGCGCGAAGAGCGGCAAGATCCGCAAGACTCCGCTGATGCGGGTGGAGCACGACGGCCTGTATGCCGCGGTCGCCTCCTTGGGCGGCGCTCCCAAGCACCCGGTCTGGTACCACAACGTCGTGGCCGACCCTCGGGTCGAGCTTCAGGACGGCCCCGTGCGCCAGGACATGAGGGCGCGCGAGGTCACGGGTGAGGAGAAGGCGGTGTGGTGGGCCCGCGCGGTCGAGGCGTACCCCGACTACGCCGACTACCAGAAGAAGACGGGCCGTCAGATCCCGGTGTTCGTGCTGGAGCCGGCGGCCACAGAGCCCCCGGAGCGCGACACGGAGCACTGAGCCGCGCCACGGAGCACTGAGCGCGCGGCGGGGCGGGACGCCAGCGGGCGGGACGGGAGGCTCCGCGCCCCGCCCCGCCCGCTCAGAGGGTGACCAGGGTGACCTCGGTGGCCTTGACACTGGTCCAGACGGGCGCGCCGTCGGCAAGGCCGAGTTCCAGGGCCGCCTGCGGGGTGATCTCGGCAACGAGGTCGGGGGCCTCGTACGACGTGATGAGGACGCGTAGCCGGCTGCCGGCCGAGGTGATTTCCCGGACGGTTCCGGGCCAGACGTTGCGGGGGCTGCCGGCGGGTTTGTCGATATGGACGGACACCGCCTCGGGGGCGATGACGGCCAGGGCCCGGTCGCCGTCGGGGAGGGCATCGGCGACGACGAGACGGCCGCCACCGGTGAGCGCGAGTCCGTCGCCGGTGGCGGTGCCGGGCCAGGCGTTACGGCCGAGCATCCGGGCGACCCAGGGGGAACGGGGATGGCGGGTGACGTCGGCGGGCGGGCCGTCCTGGAGGGTGCGTCCCTCGTCGAGTACGAGGACCCGGTCGGCGAGCGAGAGTGCTTCGACCGGGTCATGGGTGACGATCAGGCAGACACCGCCGAAGCCGGCGAGATGGCGGCGCAGGGTGTGGCGGACGTGGGCGCGGGTGGTCTGGTCCAGGGCGGCGAGCGGCTCGTCGAGCAGGAGCAGCCGCGGGCGGGCCGCCAACGCCCTTGCCAGCGCGACGCGTTGTGCCTGGCCACCGGAGAGCTGGGCGGGTTTGCGGTGCGCGAGGTGGCCGACGCCGAGCCGGTCGAGCCACTGCCGCGCCGTGCGGCGGGCCTCGGCACGCGGGACGCCGTGTGCGCGTAGCCCGTATGCGGTGTTGGCGAGCGCGGACAGATGCGGGAAGAGCGCGCCGTCCTGCGGGACCCAGGCGACGCCGCGGCGGTGCGGGGGCCGGGTGGTGACGTCGGTGTCCCCGAGGTGCAGGGTGGCGTGGGCGCGCGGGGTGAGGCCGAGGAGGGCGCGCAGCAGAGTGGTCTTCCCGGCGCCGTTGGGGCCGACGACGGCGATGGTGGTGCCCGGATCGGCGTCGAGGGTGAGCCGGTTGAAGCCGGTGACCTCGGCGTGCAGCGGCCAGCGCCCTTCGGGGGCGGAGGGCTGCACGTCGTGGTGAGGAGCCTTCGTGCCCGGTGGCGTCGACAGGCTCTGGTCGTCGGACAGGTACGGGGCGCGGGCTGTGCGGCCGGTGCGGCCGGTGGGGCCGCCCGTCCAGCGGCCGCGCAGGGCCACCAGTACGGCCATGGCGATGGCGAGCAGCAGCAGGGACACGGAGGTGGCGGCCTCCGGGGAGTCCTGGAGCAGCAGATAGACCTGGAGCGGCAGGGTCTGGGTGGCGCCGGGCAGATTGCCGGCGAAGGTGATCGTGGCGCCGAACTCGCCGAGTGCACGGGCCCAGGTCAGCGCGGCGCCGGCGGCGAGGCCGGGGGCGACCATGGGGAGGGTGACGGTGCGGAAGACGCGGAGGGGTGAGGCCCCGAGGGAGGCTGCGGTCTCCTCGTAGCTCGGGCGCAGTCCGGCGAGGGCGCCTTCCAGGCTGATGACGAGGAACGGCATCGCGACGAAGGTGGCCGCGACGACCGCGCCCGAGGTGTGGAACGGCAGCGTGAGGCCGAAGGCGTCCTCCAGCCAGGGGCCGAGGAGACCGCGGCGGCCGAACCCGAGGAGCAGCGCGACACCGCCGACGGTCGGCGGCAGCACCATCGGCAGCAGCACCAGCGAGCGGACCAGCGCCTTGCCGGGGAAGGAGCCCCGGGCCAGCAGCCAGGCCAGTGGTACGCCGAGGAGGAGCGAGAGCCCCAGTGCCCAGAAGGACACCAGCAGCGAGAGGTTGAGTGCTTCCCTGACGCCGGGGCTGCTCAAGTGGATGCCGAGGTCCCGCCAGTCGGTGCGGGCCAGGATGCCGGTCAGCGGCATCAGCAGGAACCCGATCGCGACGAGCGCGGGCACGGCCAGGGCGACCGGCGTACGGGTGCCGGACGCGGGGCGCGTTCCCGCCGCGGTCCGGGCGAGGATGCGGGGACGTCTCATCGGGGTCCCTGGGATCGGGTCGGGCGGTCGGGTTGCGTATCCGGGTCCGCGTCATGCGCGTCCGCGTATCTGGGTCCGCGTATCTCTGCGCGGATGATTACGGATATCTCTGCGGCGGCGGTTACGGGTCTCCCTGCGGGGGTGCTTACGGCTTCTGGAAGCCCGCCGTGCGCAGGATCCGCTGCGCCTCGGACGTGCTCAGCCAGCGCACGAACGCAGCCGCGGCCTTGGCGTTCCGGGACGTCTTCAGGGTCGCCGCGGGGTAGGAGGCGACGGCGTTCTGTGCGTCGGGGATGTCAATGGCATCGACCTTGTCGGGAGCGGTGGCCGCGTCCGTCGCGTAGACAAGTCCGGCATCGGCCTCGCCCAGCTCGACCTTGCCGAGTACGGCGCGGACGTTGGGCTCCTGCGAGACCGGCTGGACATGCAGCTTCTGGGCGTCCAGGACCTGCTGGGCGTAGCGGCCGACGGGCACCGCGGGGGCGGCGAGGACGACCTTCAGCTTGCGGTCGGCCAGGTCCTTGAGGCCGTGCACCTGCTTCGGGTTGCCCTGACCGGTCGCGATGACGAGGCGGTTCCTGGCGATGACGGTCGGTGTGCCGGTGTCGGCCGTCAGCCCGCCCATGGTCGTGGTGTCGGCGGTGACCAGGGCGTCGGCGGGGGCGCCCTGCCGCACCTGCGCGGCCAGTTCCTGCGAGCCGGCGAAGGAGAAGGTCACCTTGGTGCCCGGGTGCTCCTTCTCGTACGCGGCACCGGCCTTGCCGAAGACATCGGTCAGCGACGAGGCGGCCAGCACGGTGAGTTCCGCCGTGGGGCCGTCACCGGACTTCCGCGCACCGCTGTCGTTGCCGCTGTCCTTCGCACCGTCCTTGCCGCCGCAGGCGGCGAGCGGGACGAGAAGAACGGCGGCCACCAGCGCGGCGGCGGCACGACGCCGGGTGAAGGCAGGGGACATGGGCGGGACTCCTTCTGACGCGGGGCGACGGATGGCACCTGAGCGGTGGGGAAGAGCCGCGCCGGGGACGGCGACGCCGCTGCGTGGGAGGTGATGAGACACATGCGGGTGCTTCCCGCCGCGGCCTTTGGATGCGGCCTTTGCGCTCTCAGGCGCGGTCAACGTGCACGCTGGTGGACTTCACGCGGGCGGTGGCCTGCATACCGACTTCCAGGCCCAGGTCCTCGACCGCTTCCCGGGTCAGCAGGGACACCAGGCGGTGCGGGCCCGCCTGGATCTCGACCTGTGCGGCCACATCGCCGAGCTTCACGGCGGTGACGATGCCCGGGAAGGCGTTACGGGCCGAGGTGTACGAGGCCTCTTCATCGGTGCCGCCGTTCTGGGCGACCTCGATCGAGAAGGCGGCCAGATCCCGGCCGTCGATCAGACGCCGGCCGCTGTCGTCGCGGTGGGTCGCGACCTTGCCGGCGTCCGCCCAGCGACGGGCGGTGTCGGGGCTGACACCCAGCAGACGGGCTGCCTGGCCGATTGTGTAGGACTGCATATGCGCCAAGATATGAGGGACCAACTCTCATTTGCAATACATAGGGCTTATCCACATGGCAGACGCCAGGCCCCTTGGAGAAACTGCCGAAGGGGTGGCCGAGGCACCCCCAGCCCTGCAATGTCATGCCCGAATGTCATAGCCAATCCGCACATCACTCCCCGACTACAGTGACTCGGGCGGAATATTCCATAACAGAAAAGTCCAGATATCCAACCCGCGATATACGGCTTCCAGGTGAGGCGTTCCATGAGTCTGAGCATCCGTAACCAGATCCCCGGCACCGTCACCGCCGTCACCCCCGGCGAGGTCATGGCGACCGTCAAAGTCCGGTTGACGGGCGGCCAGGAGGTCACCGCCGCCATCACCCGGGCGTCGGCCGAGCAGCTGGGCCTCACTGCGGGCTCCGCGGTACGCACCCTGATCAAGGCCACCGAGGTGTCCCTCGCCACCGGCGCGGTCGACGGGCTGAGCATCCGCAACCGGATCCCGGGCACCGTCACCGAAGTCGCCGTGGGTGGCGCGATGGCCGGTGTCAAGGTCAGCGTCGACGGCGATGGCGAGCTGACCGCCGTAGTCACGCGAGACGCGGTCGGCGACCTGGGGCTGGCCCCGGGCTCCGCGGTCACCGCACTCATCAAGTCGACGGAGATCTCGCTCGCCGCCGCCTGAGGTTGCGTCTTGCCGATGAGCCGCCGCCCAAAGCCGGGGTGTGCCGATCGACCGCCGCCCAAGGCTGCGTCTTGCCGATTGACCGCCACCCCGGTTGCGCTGTCTCGATCACGCGGTGAGCGACGGGAACACCACCTGGCCCCTGCCGCGCGTTCCCGCGGGACCGAGAACCACCCAGCCCGCCCCTATCCCAGAACACTGCAACCCGCCCCGGGCGAGAGCCCCAACCCGCCCCCAAGAGCAACCCACCCCCACCCCAGAGGCATCTACATCAATCAGCGGCAACTCCGTTGAAACGACGCGAGTTACGGACGATGCGACATGGGCCCACCCTGACCTCGCGCCATGCCGTGGGATACCAGATCCCGGGGGCATGAAGGCCGCGTTCTGCCTGTCTGGACGGGGCCGCTCACCCGAATGCCACACCGGATGAATACGCGGGGTGACGATCGGGAGATCCTGGGCAGGCGACAATACCCCCTGCCCCGCAGGGGAGTTGGCGAACCGGGCGAGCGTCCGGGCGAACGGCGGAGCCTTATTGGCAAAGCGATATGCCCCATTTACACGGCTTGCGGCCATTTGTGGTAGATGCAAGGCTGAGTCTGCTGGTTCCCCAGCCGCAAAGGAGATGGTCCCAATGGTTACGGATCGCACAGCCCGGACCGAGATGGCCACCCTGACCACCCAGGTCGAGGGACTGATCGAACCAACGGAACCTGACGGTGTGTTCCGCGACACCCGCGAGTGCAAGAGCGGGCTGCTGTTGCTGGCCCTGCTGCTGATCTCGCCGCCGACCCCCCGCCCGAAGACCGAGACCCGCTAAGGGGCTTTGCATTGGCCGAGCAGACGCAGGGCGCAGTCCCGCTGAGTGCTGTGATCGCCGATGCCGCATCCGGGGTCGCCCTCGCCTTGCGGGGTGGGAGCGACCCCTATGTGCTCTCCCGCGTTCTGCGGCAGGGCGACGCGCTGGCATTGGCCGCGATCCGGGTGCTCGGCGCCGACGCGCTCGCACCGTACGCGCTGGACCACCGGGCGGGCCCCGGCAGTGAGGACGAGACCGTCGTACGGGAGGCCCTCGCGGCCTTTCCGCTCAAAGCGGACGCCTCGGAGGTGTCGGTGTGGAGCTATCGGGGCCTGATCGAGGCTTCGCACGCCTTTCTTCCCGGTGGCGCGAACCACTGGCCGCCGGCACCGCCGGCCGGCTCGGCCTGGATCGCCACCGATCCATGGCCGAAGCTCTCCCATCGGGTATCGCAACTGGCCGCGCTGGCGCTGCCCGGACTCGGCTCGTCACTCGCCGACGCGCTGGCGGCACGCACCGACGACCTGGCCCGCGGGTTCGTCCGCGCGGTACGCCGCCGGGACTGGCTGCAGGCGGCGGGGCTGGGCCGCTGGCTGGCCCGGCTCCCGGAGGTGCCGCCGACGTTGGGGCTGGACAACGGGCTGGCGTTCGTCCGTCAGATGAGCGGCGGCGACGCCCGGGTGGCGCTGCATGTCGTGGCCGCCGAGCGGTTCTACGGACGGGGTCGGTGACCGGCGACCGGGGGGACCCGCGGCTGCTGGACCGGATGGTCGGCGACAGCCTGGGGTGGTTGGAGAGAGCCCGTCCGTCCTTCCGCCTGCCCCCGAACGTGACGACGGACGCCGACCCCAATCTGACCCTCAAACCCCTCGGTGAACTGGCCGAGTTGACGCATCTCATCGCGGCGGCGCATCCGCACGCCGACTTCCGTGAACTGGCGGACGGGCTCTTCGCCTTCGCATGGCGCGAGACGCGGGGCGGGGAGCTGTTCGCCGAGCTGATCCGTGGTGAGCCGCATGCCACCTATCCCGTGGAGATCTACGGAGTGTTCGCACGGGCCGGGCTGCGCCACACCGGTGTGGAGGAGCTGGTGCGGACCACGACCCGGCTGCGCAACTGGCGGGTGGCCCGCGACGATCACACCCGTACGCTGGGCGTGCTCAACGCCGAGCGGCGCATCGGCCTGCGGCAGCACGCCGATTTCGGCGCCGTACTGGCGCAGACCGGCCTCGGTCGGCTGCCGGAGCCCTGGGCGCTGGACCGCAGGGCCGCGTACGGCGTGACCCATGACGTCTTCCACCTCACCGACTGGGGACGCGCCCGCCGACGCCTGCCCCCGGAGCTCGACCGGTATCTGCGGCTCTGGCTGCCGTCCTGGCTGGACAACTGGCTGACGGAACACCTGTGGGACCTGGTGGGCGAGTTGCTGGCGGTGACCGCCTGCCTGCCGGACGCTCCGTACGACCCGGTGGCCTGGCGGCGGCTGGCCGATGCGCAGGCCGTCGACGGCAGTGTCCCCGAGACCGGTTCCCCACCGTGCTTGGACGATCCCGCCGCGGCGTTCCGGGCCTGCTACCACTCCACCCTGGTGACCGCCTTCGCCGGCACCCTGGCCCGTATCGCCTCCGACGAGGCCGGGGGCCGGGACGGCGCCGGGGCGGCGGTGGCCTGACGTATCCCCTGTGAAAGCGAGACAGCTCCGTGACCGTAGACAGCCCCGTAACCGTGACGGCCGCATCCCCCGCACTGCTGCACGCTGTCGGCGACCGGGCTCTGACCTGGCTCGACGAGCACCGCGAGCACTTCCGGCTGACCCCCGAGGACCGCGCCGCCGGCAGCACCCTCATCGAACGGATCAAGCCCATCGGGGAGTTGGTGATCAATATGCAGGTGCTGTTCCGGGAGGGCGTGGCCGGTTCCCGGCAGCACGCACGCGCCGGACAGCTGCTGGACTTCGCCTGGCGGGACCTGCTGGACGGCGGCAATGTGCTGGCCGCCCTGCAGCACGACGAGCCGCTCTCCCCCGTCCCGTTCGAGGTCTATGCGGCCTTCCACGAACTGGGCTACCGGCATCCCGGCCTGGAGGCGGCCATGGAGGTGTGCCGGCGCACCGCCACCTGGGCGGCGCTGGAGATGGTGCCCAACCGGCGGCTCGGTGTGCTCAACGCCGAACGCAAGATGGGGCTGTCGCCCGGCGCCGACTTCGACCGGGCGGTGGAGCGCACCTGGCTCGGCCGGCGGCCGGAACCGTGGACGGTGCAGCTGCATATCGCCTACGACCTCACCCACACCGTCTTCCACCTCACCAACTGGGGCGAGGCGCCGGGCCGTGTCCCGCCCGCGATCGCGTCCTACCTGGAGCTGTACCTGCCCGCGTGGATGGACGACTGGGCGGAGCTCGAACACTGGGATCTGCTCGGCGAACTCCTCGTCGTCGATGCCTGCCTGCCACGGCCCACCCTGGACGCGCGGTACTGGGAACGGTACGCCGCCGCCCAGTCCGACACCGGTGCGATGCCCGTCCAGCGAGGGATGCCGGACGGCGATCCGGCGGAGGTCTTCGACGCCGTCCACCACCCCACCCTGGTGGCCGCGTTCGCCTCCGCGATGGCCACCTCCCGCGCGCTCTCCGCCGACGTCGCGTGATGAACGGGGACAGCCGGCTCGCGGACCGCCTCGCGGAGGCGGTCACCAAGATCGACGCCCCGGACGTGGTACTCGCCGTCACCCGTAACGACCGGCGGACCGTCGTCACGGGCGGCACCGCGTTGGCACCGCCCACTCCTCGTCATGCGCTGCGCTATGAGCTCGGTTCGGTCTCCAAGACGTACACCGTGCTGCTGCTCGCCGAGCTGGCCCGGTCCGGCGTGCTGTCGCTCGACGACCCGCTGGCCGCTCATCTGCCGGGCCTGTCGCTCCCCTACGCCAACTCGCGCCGGATCACGCTCCGGCATCTGGCCACCCACACCGCCGGGCTGCCCCGCATCCCCACCGGCCTGATGGCCGTCGCCCTCCCGCACCCGTTCACCAACAGCTACCCCCGGTACGACACCGAGCGTCTGCTGCGCGCCTTCGCCCGCACCCGGCCCCGGCACCCGCCAGGCACCCGCTGGTGCTACTCCAACTTCGGTTCGGCGCTTCTGGGCCCGGCCATGTCCGAGGCCGCGGGCTCCGATTACGCCACGCTGCTCAGCGAACGGGTGCTGCACCCCCTCAAGCTGTCCGGCACCGCCTTGGGCCCCGGCGCCACCGGCACCGATGCCATCGGTCATCGCAAGACCGGCGGCGTGCCCGTCCCCGCCATCGACATGGGCGGTTTCATCGCCGCCGGTGCCGTCCGCGCCACTCCGGACGATCTGCTCACGTACCTCGAAGCGCTCCTCCCCCCCGAGACCGCCCCGATGCCGCAGGCGCTGCGCGATGTGCAGGTCCCACAGCTGCGCCGGGGCTGGCGGCGTCGCAACACCCACACCCTGTCGTGGTTTCAGCATCCCGCCGCAGGGGGGCCGTTGCTCTTCCACGCCGGGGCGACCTTCGGCCAGCAGGCGTTTCTCGGCTACCATCCGGCGTCCGGAACGGGCCTGGCCGCCGCCGCCACCCGCCGCGGCCATACCTGCCGCCTGGTGACCACCGCCTACGAGCTGCTGTACGCGCTGGCCCGGGAAGCAAAGGGGTGAGGGCCCCCGGAAGGCAGGGTCACCGTCCGAGCAGAGCCATCAGCCCATCCGCCAGTCCGCCCCGCCAACACGCGTAGTCGTGGCCGCCGTTGAACTCCGTACCGGTGACGGCATGGCCGCCTGCGCTCAGCACGTCGTGGAACGTACGGCTCAGCTCGGCCATCCCGCCTTCGTGCAGCCCGACTTCGAGGTGCACGCGGACAATGGGGGTCTCCCCGCTCGACCGAAGTCGAGAGTGGGGGAGTGTGGCGTCTTCCGCGAAGCGCTGCGCCAGCCAGGGCACACCGTCCGGCAGAGGTTTCGGTACGCCCTGGGGCAGGCCGGGGCGCCACCACAGGGACGGCGACTGGGCCAGCGCCTTGCCGAACCGGTCGGGGTGGCGGAGGCAGGCGTACAGTGCGGCCAGTCCGCCCAGACTCTGTCCGCCGACCACGGTGCGGTCCGGGTCCGCGGTGACCGGCCAGTGGTGTGCCGCCCAGGGCAGCAACTCCTCGGCGAGGAAATCGGCGTACGGGTCGCGGGCGCCGACTTCGCGCCATCGGGCGGCGTTGTCGACGGAGCCGGGCGCGAGCACGAGCAGCGGGGGGATCGCGCCGTCGGCGATCAGCGCGTCGAAGGTGTGCTGCGCGTCGAGCGCGCCGAGCCACATGTCGCCGTCGCAGAGGACCAGTACGTCGAGTGGGGCCGTCGCGTCGCCCGGAGGGATGTAGACCCAGAGGTCGGGCGGGGCGCCGAGGGCGGCGCCGGGGCGCCGGTGGCGCTCGACGGTGCCGCGCGGTATGTCCGCACGGCGTGCCCGCCAGGGCTGGGGCGGCGCCTGTGGCAGTTCGAAGACCGAGCTGTCGGGTCCTTGCCAACGGCCGTTCATCGTGTGGGGGTTGAGGGGATCCGGGGCCGCGTGGGCGCAGAGTCCGCGGAGGCGCCGCTGGAGCGGTTCGCCGACGGCCGGGAGCGGTCCGGGTGAGATATCGGCGACGAGGCGGTAGGAGCCCCGGTGGTCGGCGCGCAGCCGGTGGGTGAGGTACCAGATGTGTGTGCCCGGCACCCGATTGAGCAGGGAGTCGGCGAGGTGGTCGCGGTCCGTGAGGTGGTGGTCGAGCAGCATGACCTGGCGGGTGGCGCGGTGGCCGCGCCAGAGGAAGGTGACGGCGTGGTGGTCGGGGTCGCCGTCGAGTGGTTCCACGAGGGGTGCGCCGTCCCGTTCGGCCGACGCCCAGAACTCTGCTTCCAGGGCGGCGCGTTCGTCCGGTCCGGCGGCCGCGAGCCGGGTGGTGAGCCGGGCGATTCGGGGGCTGGTGGTGACGCCGCCCTGGGGCCCGGCGGACAGGACACGCATGGATTCCCGCTTTCGGTTTTGCTGAGGTGCCGTGGTGCACGTATGGATGGCCGCCGATCCACTGATGTGGAAATGGATGGCTGATGTGACGTCACATTCCGGCACGGCAGGACGTGTTGTCGGGTTTACCGACGAATGGAGGTAGATTACTTAGATTAGCCTAAGCTAAATTCCTATGGCGGGTTCCGGTGTCCCGGGATCTACGGCCGTGACGGTTGCGCATGCGGGTCGGAGTCCGCGATCCGTCCGAGCAGGTCCAGGAACCGGGCCTGGTGGGCGGCCAGCTCACGCTCCTCGTACAGCGCGGGGTTGCCGTCGTAGTCGATCCGCAGCCCCGCTCCGTCGCCCCGGCCGTAGACGTGCACGGTCAGGTCGTCGACCGGCCCGGCGGCGAGGCTGCGGGCCTCGCTGCGGGCACCGGCGAACTCCGGTCCGTAGTCGAAGGGCATGACGTTGACCTGGGGGCCGACCAGCGCCCGCCGCGCGTCGGCCAGTCCGAGGTCGCGGCGGATGTCCTCGTAGCGGTAGCGCTGATGGCGGCGGGCGGCCCGGATACCGAGTGTGACCTGCAGGGTGAGCTCCGCGAAGGTCGTCTGCGGGGTGACGGTGACGCGCAGCGGCAGCAGATTCACGGCCGTGGCGGGGACGCGCAGCGCGGCGGAGCCCGCCCGGGCCATCATCGGCAGACCGAGGACGATGTCACCGCGGTGCGTCGCATGGGCGACGTACAACGCCTGGGTGGCGATGACCACTTCGGGCCAGGTGGCGTGGATGGCCGCCGCCAGCGCCTCGATCCCGGTGGCGGCACCGGCGCCGACGCGGGCGGTGCGGCGCAGGAAGGTGCGCGACGGGCGGGCGGTGCGTCCGGTGAGGGTGGCCGCCTCGGGGCGGTCGGCGAAGGCGTCGCTCCAGTGGCCGCGGTCGATGTCGTACGCATCGGAGTCGCGGTACGCGGTCTCCTCGGCGCGCAGGTCAGCGAGCCGCCCGAAGGGGCTGGGTCCGGCCTCCCGTCCCGCGGCGAGGGCGGTGTAGACCTCGGCGGCCCGGCGGGCGACCAGGGCGTAGCCGAAGCCGTCCAGGACGATGCGGTGCACGCGCTGGTACCAGAGCCAGCGGCGCTCCCCGACCTGGAACAAAGCGTGCCGGAAGAGCGGTCCGCCGGCGAGGTCGAAGGGGCGGGTGAGATCGTCCCCCATCCAGGCGCCGGCGACCGCGTCCGGATCGCCCTGGTCGCGAAGGTCCGTCGCATGCAGCGGGAAGCCGTGCCCCGGCGGTTCGATGGCGAGGGCGAACTGCCGTGGCCCGTCGGGGGTTTCCTCGACGCGTACGCGCAGGGCGTCGGCCTCCCCGATGGTCCGGTGCAGGGCCTCGGCGAAGAGCACCGGGTCCAGCGGGCCGTGGATCTCGACGCACTCGGCGGTGTTGTGCGCTGGGCTGCCGGGATCGTCGGCCTGCGCGTGCCATATGCCGGTCTGGGCGGCGGTGAGCGGCACCCCGCGCGCACCTGGTCGGGGCCCGGCCGGGGCCACCGTCCGGACAGCGTTCATGGCGCGACCCCCGCGGCGTTCTCGTTGCCGGGCAGACCGAGGGCCTCGTCGATGCCCTGAGCAAGGGCATCGGTGGTGGTGACCAGGGCGCAGGTGCGTGCGGCCCAGTGCAGTGCCTGCAGGTGGTCGGCTTCGGAGAAGTCGGCGACCGCGTCGGCGACGACGAACGGCCGGATGTCCCGCATCCATGCGTCACAGGCGGTCATCTGCACGCCGATGTGCGCGTAGACACCGACGACGATGAGCTGGTCACGTCCGAGGGCATACATCTGCTCGGCGAGGTCGGTGCGGGCGAACGCGCTGTACTTCCACTTCGTCAGCAGGGTGTCACCGTGCTGCGGGGCGACGGACGCCGCGATCCCCTCGGCGTCCCGGTCGTCGGGCACACCATCGCCCCAGAAATCCTGCTGGAGGCCGCGCTGCTCCGGGGTCTGGCCGCCGGGTTGCGCGGTGTAGACGACGGGCAGGCCGACCGCGCGGCAGAGCTTCGTCAACCGGCCCACGTTGCCGAGGAGTTCGGTGAGCGGCACGGCATCCTGGGGGAAGGCGCGCAGGAAGTAGTTCTGCAGGTCGTGCACGAGCAGCACGGCCCGGCCGGGGTCCACGGTCCAGTCGACCCGGTTCTCGGGCAGTGCGGCAGGGGTGGGCATGGGATAGGGGGCGATGGCGGGGAGCGGCATGGGGGCGCCTTTCGCGGATACGGGATGCGCGGATACGGGAGGGGCGGGGCGGCCGTGGCCCGGAGGTCAGGCGTGCAGCGCCGCGCCGCCGTCGACGTACAGGTCGTGCATGGTGATATGGCGGGCGCGGTCCGAGACGAGGAAGCCGACGGCCTCGGCGATGTCGACGGGTTCGGCGAGCCGGCCGAGGGGGATGCCGACGCGGTAGGACGCGAGGTCTCCGTCGACGACGCGGTCGCGGGAGTCCGGCCCGGTCCACAGCTGCCGCTGTATGGGGGTGTCCGTGGAGCCGGGCGACACGACGTTGCACCGCACTCCGCTGCGGGCGAGTTCGAGTCCCAGGCATTTGGTGAAGAGGGTGGCGGCGGCCTTGGAGGCGGCGTACGCGGCCAGGCCGGCACGGGGCACCCCCGCCGCGTTGGACCCCACGGTGACGATGCTGCCGGTCCGGCGGGCGCTCATGCCGCGGGCCGCCGCGCGGCAGAGCTGGAAGACGCCGGTGGTGTTGACTGCGAAGGTGTCCGCCCAGTCCTGGTCGGTGAGTTCGACGACGGGGCCGGGCCGCAGCACACCGGCCACGTTGACCAGGATGTCCAGCGGGCCGACGGTGCGTTCGGCCTCGTCCACCAGCGCGTCGACGGCCACGCGGTCGGTGATGTCGACGGTGCGGACGGTGATCCGCCCGGCGCCGGCCGGCGGGCTCGCCTCCAGTGCGGCGATCCCGTCGGCGTCCCGGTCCACGGCGACCACCTGTGCGCCCCGCTCGGCCAGCAGCCGGGCCACGGCCTCGCCGATGCCCCGGCCCGCACCGGTGACCAGCGCCGTCCGCCCGGAGAGCTCGGAGGACCCGGAGGGCTCGGAGGGCTCGAAGGGCTCGAAGGGCTCGAATTCCCGCACGCCATACCCCTTCCTCAAATTGACTTAGGTAAGCCTAACCTAATGGACTTGGCCATGGTGAAACCAGCCGGGCATGCCGATCCGGTCAGGGCGTGACGATGGGAAAGCCGGGGTCCGGCGTGGTGAGCAGACCCAGCAGCTCGTTCAGCGCGCCGGCCTCGCCTTCCTGGGTGACACCGGCCGTTCCCCGGCCGGCGAGGATGTCCAGCAGCTGGGGCTTGGTGAGCGTCAGGGTCAGATCCGGCTGCTCACCGGACGCGTTCGGCGCTCCGGGCGTACTGCGGTGGGTGAGCGCCCCGTTGGACAGCGTCAGATGCCAGGTGCGGTCCTCGTCGGCGAGGTACCAGTCCATGGAGAGCGCGGACGCCCAGGCCCTGGGGCCGTCGATACGGACGGCGAGCGCGTCGACGAGTTGGTCGACGGTCAGCGCCGCGGCGATCTCGGGGCCGGCGGTTTCCCCCGGCACCGGGGCGCCGGTGCCGCGCAGTTCCATCGCACCGGTCAGATAGACGTTACGCCAGGTGCCGTTCTCGCAGCCGTGGCCCAGCCGCTCGTAGACGGCGGCCAGTTCCTCCCGCGCACCGAAGTGCCCGGGGTCGGCGAAGACGGCGTGATTGAGGAGCGTGGCCGCGAACCTCAGGTCGCCGGCGGCCGCGTACCGTCCGCCCTTCTCCACCGTGGCATCGACACCGCCCAGGGTCTCGACGTAGCGCTTGGCCTGCTCCACCGGCGGGTGCTCCCACAGATGCGCGGGATTGCCGTCGAACCAGCCCATGTAGCGCTGGTGGATCGCCTTGACGTTATGACTCAGCGAACCGTAGTAGCCATGGCTGGACCACACCCGCTCCAGGCCCGGGGGCAGCCGCAGCTCCTCGGCGGCCTCGGCGCCGGTCAGCCCCTCGTTCAGCAGCCGCAGCGTCTGGTCGTGCAGATACGCGTACAGGTCGCGCTGGTTCGTCAGCAGGGCCCTGACCCGGTCCTTGCCCCAGGTCGGCCAGTGATGCGAGGCGAACGCCAGCTCCGCCTCGTCGCCGAACAGGTCGAGGGCCTCGTTGAGGTGGTGGGACCAGATCCTGGGGTCGCGGACGGCCGCGCCGCGCAGCGCCAGGATGTTGTGCATGGTGTGCACGGCGTTCTCGGCCGTGCACAGTGCCTGATGCGCCGGGAAGTAGGAGTTCATCCCCGCCGGCGCCTCGGCCCCCGCGCAGAGCTGGAAGACGATGCGCACCCCGTCGACGATCTCCTCCTGCCCGGTGCTGGTGATGTGCACGGTCGGCGGGATGAGGGTGCGGGTCCCGGTGGAGTGGGCGGCGCCGAGACCGCAGCCGATCTGACCGGCCGGCCCCTTGGGGAGCTCCGTGCCGTACATGTAGACGGCGCGCCGGGCGATCGCCGTGCCCGCGTAGACGATCTCGCTGACCGCGTGCTCCAGGAAGCCGGCCGGGGCGAGGACCGGTACCGCGTCGTGGCCGTCCGGCAGCACCCCGCGTCCGCCGCCGAAGTGGTCGAGGTGCGAGTGCGTATAGATCAGGGCGGTGACCGGCCGGTCGCCGCGGTGCTTGCGGTAGAGCTCCAGCGCCGCGGCCGCGGTCTCGGCGGAGCCGAGCGGGTCGATGACGAGGACGCCGTGCTCCCCCTCGACCAGCGTCATATTGGACAGATCGAGGCCCCGCACCTGGTAGATGCCCTCGATCACCTCGTACAGGCCCTGTCTGCTCACCAGCCGGCCCTGGCGCCACAGGCTCTCGTGCGCCGTGTCCGGGCAGTTTCCGGCGAGGAAGCCGTACGCCTCGGCGTCCCAGACGACCCGGCCGTCGCCCGCGACGACCTGCGGCGGGTCGAGCAGGGCGATGAAGCCGCGGTCGGCATCCGCGAAGTCCTGGTGGTCGTCGACGGGAAGAGCAGTCACAGGGCGCTACCTCTCCGGGGAGTCGGGCCACCGTCGGATGACCCACAGGAGAGATTTACCCAGATTCATCCGGTTATTGCATGTGTGCGGGGACGGAGTCGCACCCGCGCCGCCGCCGTCGGGAGCGGCCCACCCCCGCACATCCGTGAGGCTGTTGGCCGATTCGGGCCGGGTCGCATGTCCGACAGCGTCCCCACAGGGGGACCGTTGGCGTGCGCGGACGGCGCCGCACCGCATGGCGGCCGTGCGATGCCGGTCCGATGACGCCGAGCATCCGCGCCGCGGGCGGCGAGGTGCTGCAGGAGCCGATGGACCAGCCGTACGGCGTCCGCGACCGTGCCTTCCGCGACCCGAGTGGCAATATGCTGCGCTTCGCCCAGCGCCGCGGCAGGTGAACCTGCCGCCGGCCGGGCCGGACGCACCGCGCCACCAGCCGTATTGCCCGAAGCTGGTGGGATCGCGCCAGGCGACGCCGACGGAGACCGCGAAGGCGGCCCGCGTAGCAGAGGGAGACACGATGAGCATGGCCCCGAGGACGGACACGCAGTCGCCTGCGCTGCACGATGCCGACAGCCACGATGTGATCCGCGTGCACGGCGCGCGCGTGCACAACCTCAAGGACGTCAGCGTCGAGATACCGAAGCGCCGGCTGACGGTGTTCACCGGCGTCTCCGGCTCGGGCAAGAGCTCCCTGGTGTTCGACACGATCGCCGCGGAGTCGCAGCGGCTGATCAACGAGACCTACAGCGCCTTCCTGCAGGGCTTCATGCCGACGCTGGCGCGGCCCGAGGTCGATGTACTCGACGGGCTGACCACCGCGATCACCGTCGACCAGCAGCGGATGGGCTCCGACCTCCGCTCCACGGTCGGCACCGCCACCGACACCAACGCGATGCTGCGCATCCTCTTCAGCCGGCTCGGGCAGCCGCACATCGGCCCGCCCGGCGCGTACTCCTTCAACGTCGCCTCGGTCACCGCGAGCGGTGGGTTCACCGTCGACCGCGGCGCCGAGAAGACCAGGACCGAGAAGGTGACCTTCAGCCGTACCGGCGGTATGTGTACGCACTGCGAAGGCCGGGGCTCGGTCTCCGACATCGACCTCACCCAGCTCTACGACGACTCGAAATCGCTCTCCCAGGACCCGTTCACCATCCCCACCTACACCGGGGGCGGCTGGGTGGTGCGGGTCATCACCGAGTCGGGCTTCTTCGACCCGGACAAACCGATCCGCGAGTACACCAAGAAGGAGCGGCACGACTTCCTCCACCGCGAGCCGACCAAGGTGAAGATCAACGGCGTGAACCTCACCTACGAGGGGCTGATCCCGAAGATCCAGAAGTCGTTCCTCGCCAAGGACCGGGAGTCGATGCAGCCGCACATCCGGGCGTTCGTTGACCGGGCGGTCACCTTCGCCCGCTGTCCCGAGTGCGACGGCACCCGGCTGAGTGCGTCCGCCCGGTCGTCGAAGATCGAGAAGCTCTCCATCGCCGACGCCTGCGCGATGGAGATCAGGGACCTGGCCGCATGGCTCCGCGGCCTCAAGGAGCCGTCGGTGGCGCCACTGCTCACCGCGCTGCAGCACACCCTCGACTCGTTCGTGGAGATCGGCCTCGGCTATCTCTCCCTCGACCGGGCGTCGGGCACGCTCTCGGGCGGCGAGGCGCAGCGCGTCAAGATGATCCGCCACCTCGGCTCCTCGCTCACCGACGTCACCTACGTCTTCGACGAGCCGACCATCGGCCTGCACCCCCATGACATCCGGCGGATGAACGACCTGCTGCTGCGGCTGCGGAACAAGGGCAACACGGTGCTCGTCGTGGAGCACAAGCCGGAGACGATCGCGATCGCCGACCACGTCGTCGACCTCGGCCCCGGCGCCGGTACGGCGGGCGGCACCGTCTGCTTCGAGGGCACCGTCGAGGGGCTGCGGGCCGGCGACACCGTCACAGGGCGCCATCTCGACGACCGGGCCGCCCTCAAGGAGGCCGTACGCGAGCCCGCCGGCAAGCTGGCGATCCGCGGCGCGGCGACGCACAACCTGCGCGACGTCGACGTCGACATACCGCTCGGGGTGCTCACCGTCGTCACCGGCGTCGCCGGCTCCGGCAAGAGCTCGCTCATCCACGGGTCGCTGTGTCAAGCGTCGGGGGCGGCCCGCGAGGGTGTGGTGTCGGTCGACCAGACCCCGATCCGCGGCTCCCGCCGGAGCAACCCGGCGACGTACACCGGGCTGCTCGACCCGATCCGCAAGGCCTTCGCCAAGGCCAACGGCGTCAAGCCCGCGCTCTTCAGCGCCAACTCCGAAGGGGCCTGCCCCCACTGCAACGGCGCCGGCGTCGTCTACACCGACCTGGCGATGATGGCCGGCATGGCCACCACCTGCGAGGAGTGCGAAGGGAAGCGGTTCGAGGCATCGGTGCTGGACCACCACCTCGGCGGCCGCGACATCAGCGAGGTGCTCGCGATGCCGGTGGCCGAGGCCGAGGAGTTCTTCGGCGCCGGCGAGGCGCGCACGCCGGCGGCCCACAAGATCCTGCGGCGACTCGCCGACGTCGGGCTCGGCTATCTCACCCTCGGCCAGCCGCTCACCACGCTGTCCGGCGGCGAGCGGCAGCGGCTCAAGCTGGCCACCCACATGGCCGAGAAGGGCGGCGTCTACGTCCTCGACGAGCCGACGACCGGCCTGCACCTCGCCGACGTCGAGCAGCTGCTCGGCCTGCTCGACCGGCTCGTCGACGCCGGCAAGTCGGTGATCGTCATCGAGCACCACCAGGCGGTCATGGCGCACGCCGACTGGATCATCGACCTCGGCCCCGGCGCCGGCCACGACGGCGGCCGGATCGTCTTCGAGGGCACACCCGCCGACCTGGTCGCCGCCCGCTCCACCCTCACCGGCGAGCATCTCGCGGCCTACGTCGGCACCAGCGATTGAGGCGAGAGGAGCGGAAGCCCGCTGTCGCTCCCTGGTCAGGGTCCACGCCGACGACATCGACTCGATCCACGACGACTACGCGAGCCTGCCGGCAGACGCCGCCAAGGTCGCCGGTGGCAGCGTCACCGTCACCAACGTCCGGATCGTCGAGGGCGAAGGCGATGTCGAGGACGGCCGCTTCGATGTCCTGAGGCAGCCGGTGGTCTGGGACAGCCCGGCTGCCACGGGCTGGTCGCGGCGCACCGCCGCCGCGGTGCCCCACCGCCCGGCATCAGACCGGCGCGGCCTCGATGACGGAGAAGCGATTGGGCTTCGGCAGCGGTGTGACGGTCCGGACCTCGAAGCCCGCGTCATGGCACAGCCGCTCGAAGTCGTCCCGGGTTCGCTCCCGGCCGCCGACATTGACCAGCATGTTGAGGTCACTCAGACAGACACCGGCGACGGAGGGGTTCACGGCGGGCGGCAGCACCGGCTCGACGATCAGCAGCCGGCCGCCGTCCGGAATGGCCCGCCGGCAGTGCCGGAGGATGCCCACGCACTGCTCGTCGTTCCAGTCATGGATCACGCTCTTGAGCAGATACAGGTCCGCACCCTCGGGAGCGGCGGCGAAGAAGTCCCCGGTCACCAGGGAAGAACGGCCGTCCAGCCCCGCGCGCGCCAGCTTCGTACCGGCCTGTGCGAGGCCCTCGGCGGTGTCGAAGACGATGCCGTACAGTTCCGGATGCGCCGTCAGGATCGCGGCGAGCAACGTGCCGTCGCCACCGCCGATATCGGCCACGGTCGCGTACGAGCCGAAGTCGAACGCGGCCGGCACCAGTTCGGCCGTCTCCCGCGTGGCCTCGCTCATGGCGGCGTTGAACTCGGCGGAGAGTTCCGGGTGTTCGGCGAGATAGCCAAAGAAGTCCTTCCCGAAGACCGCGTCGAAGGAGGTCTCGCCGGTCCGCACACTGTCGTCCAGGCGCTCCCAGGCGCGGAGCATGGCCGGATCGGTGAACGAGCGGGCGAACGACCGCAGCGACCGCGGCGCGTCGCCGCGCAGCAGATCACCGACCGGGGTGACGGCGAAGCCGCCCGAGGCGCCCTCGACGAGCAGCCCCAGCCCGGTCAGCGCCCGGAGCAGCCGGCCCATGGCCTGCGGCTGAGCCGCGCACTCCGCCGCCAGTTCGTCCGCCGTACGCTCCCCGCCCCCGATCAGATCGACGATCCCCAGGCGGGCGGCGGCACCCACCGTCTGTGCCGCCATGGCCCCCATCACCATCCGGACCAGGTCATCCCTGGGGCCGTTGGCCGACCCGTCCCCGTCCCCGTGCACACCCTCGTCCGGCAGTCCCTCGTCCGACAGCCTCCTGCTCGGCATGACGTACCCCTCTCCCCTCGACTCAACGGCGTTACAGGCAGGGCTCCGCAGGGCACACAACGCCTGTGACGTTGTGCGTCCGGCCCGCATCCCGAACCCCGACCCGCCTTGGTTAGGTAAGCCTAAGTTCGCCCGGCGGTCCGAGGCAACGTCCCCACTCAACCCGCCCGTACGGCACGCCCGTTCCGCCTGCCGGGAGAGAGGAGGGACGCCCCCGTGTTCCCCGACGACGAAGGCCAACTCCGCGATCTCACCGAGAGATTCCGCCGCGACGCGAGATGCGAGGGTGGCATGAGGCTGCGCGGCGCCGGCGCCTGCCCGACGGTCACCGGCCGCGCCCGCCGGCCGCTCGTGGACCGCCCCGGCGCCGCCTGGCTGGCGCTCGCCGCCGCGATCGGCGGACTGGCCACCGGCATCGCCCTCGCCCATGGCCTGGTCATCGCGGGCGCGTTGATGCTGGCCGGCCTGTCCGGGCAGCACTTCGCCCGCGGCACGGGCACCGCCCGGGGGGCCGCCGACCGGAGCGAAGAGTAGGGCTTCGCGCACATTCGGTGACATGGGGCGCCCCGAACACACTGCTCGGCCCGCCCACCGTCTACGGACGGTGAGCGGGCCGGCGGCTTTTCCATCCCCCGAGAGAGCACTCCTTTCCCTGCGCGCCCGAGAAGGCGCCTCAGGTCGTGGTGCGGCGGGCCCTCGCTGCCACGGCGACACACATCGCTCCCAGCAGGAATGTCAGGGCGCCGACGACGACGTTGTTCCAGATGACGCCCGCGTCCGGACCGCTGCCGACGATCCAGGGCGACACGATCAGCCACGCCCCCATCGCGCACATCGCGCCGCTCAGGCCGTACATACGGTCCGGCGTGGCGGTGAAGCCGATCGCCAGCAGGGCGATCGCGATGCCGAGGATGAGGTTGTGCGTCAGGAGTGCAGGCTGCGAGGCCGTGTAGTGGACGATCCACGGTGATGCGGCGCAGTACAGGCCGACCAGGAACACCGGGCCGTCCACGAGTACTACGTCACGCCCGCCGAGGACACGGTCGTATCGAGCCGCCATCTCCGAAACGTCGGGGTGACCCGCGAGAGATCCCTTGGGGTGTGAGACGTCGGCCATGCGTCTCGCCTCCTTCGTCCGCAAGCCTGGCCGTATTCGCGTGGCATTGGGCCGCGCACCTTTATTCTGCGCTTATGTCGCATTTATGTGTAGATGGTGGGAGGAGTAATTTTCCCCGCGGGGACCGGGAGGTTTCCTTGGACGGAGGGGGCTTCCACCTGCGCCAGGAGCCGGGACAGGCGCGGCGTGGGGCCGGGTCGAGCCCCTATCCGCGGTCCGGCGACCCGTCCAGTGGCCGGCCCAGCCCCAGGTTCCAGCGCCCGCTCCGGCCGCTCAGCTCGGTGGCGGTCAGCGGGGCCACGTCCAGCCGCCAGAACGCCTCCACGGGGAGCTGCAGGGCACACACCGCGGCGGCACGTACGACGTCCGGCTCCGCCACGGCGAGCACCCGCCCCGGCTCGGCGGCCAGCTTCGTCAGCCAGGCCCCGACCCGGTCGCAGAGCTGCCGCAGCGATTCGCCGCCGTGACCCGCGAAGCCGGGGTCCGACAGCCAGGCGGACACCGCCTCCGGTTCGGCGTCGGCGACCTCGGCCAGGGTCCTGCCGCGCCAGCGGCCCCTCGCACAGCCGGCCGGAGCGGACACGACCCCCGCCGGGAGCCCGAGCCCCTCGGCCGTCCGCCGGCACCGCGCGGACGGCGAGACCATGATCCGGCCCATGGTCGGCAGCGTTCCGGCGGCAGCACGCGCCCGGCGCAGACCGGCCTCACTCAGCGGCCCGTCGTCATCGAAACGCACCTCGCGCTGCGCCAAACCCGCGGCCGGTGAGATCAACATCACCCGAGTTGTCATGCCCTCTCCCCTTACTCCACCCCGACATCGACAACCAGCCACCCCCGGAGGGGAGTTGACCGCACAACGCGCCCTGTCCTGCGCCCCTCCGCCCCCTGTGCGGCCTTGGCCCCCTGGCCGGTTCGCGATACCTTCCCGATGATATTGACGACGACATGACGGAAGCCGGTGGGATCCCGGCGCGGTCGCGCCACTGTATGTCCGGTTTTGACGCAGCCCATCAGGGCCGGGACCGGACGAGCCAGACCCGGCATGTCGTTACGCACTCCATCTACAGGGACGCGAGTTCCCCTTCACAGGAGGTCCTGCCATGGCTCAGACCATCGCTCCGCCGGCCACCGGCGTCACCCCGGCCACGCTCCCGCTCAAGGCGCTCGCCCCCTGGGCACTGTTCGTCGGCGTCCTCGCGCTGGTCCTGCTGTACTTCATCGGCGCGGAGCAGGGCGCCACCTCGGTGTTCGCCGGAACGGGCGTGCACGAGTGGGTTCACGACGGACGCCACCTGCTCGGCTTCCCCTGCCACTGATCGGACGCCGCATCCATGAACTCCGTCACCATCAGAAATCTTCTGGTGCGCGGCATGCTCGCCGGTCTGGCGGCCGGTGTCCTCGCCCTCGTCGTCGCCTACTTCCTGGGCGAACCGCGGGTGGACGCCGCCATCGCGTTCGAAGAGGCCCATAGCCATGGCCACGGCGACGAGGTGGAGGTCGTCAGCCGCGGCATGCAGTCCACAGCGGGGCTGGCGACCGGCGTACTGGTCTACGGCGTGGCGATGGGCGGAATCGCCGCCCTGGTCTTCTGCTTCCTGCTGGGGCGAATCGGCCGCGTCAGCGTCCGGGCCACGGCCGTGCTGCTCTCCGGCGCGGCGCTGCTGGTCTATCTCGTACCGTTCCTGAAGTACCCGGCCAACCCGCCGGCCGTCGGCGACCCCGACACCATCGGCCAACGGACCGCCCTGTACTTCCTGATGATGCTGCTCGGCATCCTGCTGACTGTCGGCGCGACGATCCTCGGCCGGCGTCTGGCACCCAAACTGGGCAATTGGTACGCCACGGTAACGGGCGGCGCAGCGTTCGTCGTCGCCATCGGGATCGCCTACGCCTTCCTGCCGGCCTACGACAATGTGCCGCAAGGGTTCCCGGGCACGCTGCTCTGGCAGTTCCGGCTGTCGACACTCGCCGTCCACCTGGTGCTGTGGACCGCCTTCGGGCTGGTCTTCGGTCACCTCGCGGAGCGCGTCCTGGCGAACCGGGCCGGGGAAGCCGGCACCACCGCCGAGGCCGAGGCCGCGCCCGCGGCAACCTGACGCGGCACCCGCCGCACTGGCAAGAGAGGCCCCGCGACGCCGATCGCGGGGCCTTCTCGCCGCGTCACCGCATTCCCTGCGTCACCGCATTCCCTGCATCACTGCTTGCCTGCGTCACGGCGTGGTGCCGCACTGCGGCTTCGTCTCTCGGAGCAGTCCGCGGACGCCGTCGAGATGAGGCAGGTCATGGTCGAGCCGCTCCCGCTTCGCCATCAGATAGCGGATGTTCTCCGCGCGGGGCGGCATCAGGAGCGGGACCTGTTCGGCGACGGTGATGCCCTGTCCGAGCAACGCCTCACGTTTACGCGGATTGTTCGACAGCAGCCGCACGGACCGTACGCCGAGATCCCGCAGAATCTCGGCCGCGACGCCGTATTCGCGGGCGTCGACCGGCAGACCGAGCGCGATATTCGCCTCGACCGTATCCAGCCCGTTCTCCTGCAGCCGCATCGCCCGCAGCTTGGCCAGGAGTCCGATGCCGCGGCCCTCATGCCCCTGGAGATAGACCAGGACGCCGCACCCTTCCGCCACTATCGCCGTCAATGCCGCGGACAACTGATCGCCGCATTCGCAGTGCGTGGACGCGAAGGCATCTCCGGTCAGGCATTCCGAATGGACCCGGGTCAGTGCCGTTTCCCCCGCCACATCGCCATGGACCAAGGCCACTTGCTCCATGCCACGACGGCGGTCCAGATAGCCCACGGCGAAGAATTCGCCGTAGGCGGTGGGCAGTCGAACCCGCACCACCCGTTCCACACCCGCCTGACGCGCGGCATCGCCCAGGGCGACCTCCACGCCCAGGCCGGCAGTGGCATCAGGAACGGTATCGACATCGGCGTCCGCATCCGGGTCGGTCATGCCGTGATCGTACCCAGCAGGGGAAACGAACCGCTGCATTCGCTCACATCACGACAAGGTGTGCAACAGAACCGCGAGTGTGACAGGTTGGCGAGTTGGCACCCGGCGCCCGGCGCCCCGCCTATGCTTCGCACCATGAACGCTTCGGGACATCGGACTCCGGCTCCGGCCCGCGGCCTGCTGCCGGCGGACACCACGGAGGACATCCGCGCACGCCGGGCGGACATGGCCGTCCTCCCCATCGGCAGCCTCGAACAGCACGGCGCATTCCTCCCCTTGACCACCGATACGGTTATCGCCTGCACCATCGCCGCGGAAATCGCCGCGGCCCGTCCCGTCCAGCTGCTGCCGCCCCTGACGATCTCCTGCTCACACGAGCATGCCGCCTGGCCGGGGACCGTCAGCATTTCGGCACGGACCCTGCACGCCGTGGTGACCGATATCGCCGATTCCCTCCGCCGGTCCGGTATCGGCACGCTGATTCTCGTCAACGGCCACGGCGGAAACTACGTACTGCGCAACGTGGTTCAGGAATCCGCCGGGACCGGGACGCGTATGGCCCTGTTCCCCGGTTCCGCGGACTGGGACGCGGCACGTGAACGGGCCGGTATCCGGACGACGTCGCACAGTGATATGCACGCGGGGGAATTGGAGACGTCCATCCTGCTGCACGCCCATCCCGAACTGGTCCGGCCCGGATATGCAGCGGCCGATCACGTGGCCGATGAGCGGAAACATCTGCTGACGCTCGGTACGGCCGCCTACACCGAGTCGGGGGTGATCGGCCGCCCGTCCCTGGCCTCCGCCCGGAAGGGAAAGGAATTGCTGGCCGGTCTGGTCGAGGCGTTCGGTGAGTACGCGTCACTGCTGAGCCCGTGACCGGATACGCGCCGCGCACGCCCGGCCGAGGGACCGCTTTGCTCGCCCCACCGCTGGTCCTCCCCCGCAGCGCGGGGACCTTCTCGGGCCTGCACTACGTACATCCACATCACGGAACGTAACGGCCGTGTCCCGCTCATCTGCGAGGTCTCCGACGCCGGCAGCACCTCACCCCACATGCGCCGGGTCCGCGTCTTCGACGAAGGCGGACGGGGACTGCTCCCCGTCGCCCGACTGACCCGGCGCTGGGGCACCCGCTACACCGGCACGGGAAAAGCGATCTGGGCCGAGCAGACATTTGGGAGTGATCCACTCAGGCAGTGATCCCACGGGGCACCGCCCAAGTCCGTACTGGACAATGCATAGTCGAGGGTCCGTGGACCGGAGTCGGGGAGGTGGCACCACGTGACCGGATCGTCGGCCGAGGAACTGAGCGCGGCAGCCGCCTGGGACGAACTGCGCCGCATCCGCACCGCCGGGGACGCCGAGGCCGCCGGGCTGGTGCCGGACGGACACGGCGGACTGCGGTGGGGGCGGGATGCCTCGCCCGAAGCGGTGCGGCTGGCCGAGCGGTATCTGCCGCTGTGCCTGGCGGGCCCGCGCGTCGCCTTCGCGCAGCTCGGGCAGAGTCTGGACGGCTTCATCGCGACGTGTACGGGCGACGCCGATTACGTCACCGGCGAGGAGGACCGGCGGCATCTGCACCGGCTGCGCGCGCTGGCCGATGCGGTGGCGGTCGGGGCGGGTACGGCCGTGGCGGATGATCCACGGCTGACGGTGCGCGCTTGCGCGGGGCGCAATCCCGTACGCGTCGTGCTCGATCCCCGGGGCCGAGTGCCGCAGCAGCGCGGGGTGTTCACCGATGGGGCGGCGCCGACGCTGTGGGTGGTGGGGCCGGACGGTCAGCGAGCAACGGAAGGCGCGGATGGTGGCGTAGGCCCGCACGTCGAGGTGCTGGTGCTTCCGGATGCCGCGGCGTTCGCGCCGGGGCGCCTGCTCGACACGCTCGCGCGACGGGGCCTGGGCCGGGTGCTGGTCGAAGGCGGCGGTGTCACCGTGTCGCGGTTCCTGGCCGAGCGGGCACTGCACCGGCTGTATGTCACCGTCGCGCCGGTGCTGCTCGGCGATGGCGTGCCCGGCCTGCGGTTTCCCGGTACGCCGGTGATGCGGGACGCGCTACGGCCGCCGCTGCGGCGCGCCAGGCTCGGCGAGGACACGCTCTTCGAGCTCGATCTGCGGGCGCCCGGCGCGCAGTCCGACGACGACCCACCGGACGACCAGGACCCCGGCGCCCGGCAGGCTCGCGACGAGGGCGAGCACGCCGTAGACCACGGCCGTGGTGAGTCCCTGGGCGGCGCCTAGCCCGGCGGCGCCGAAGGCCCAGGCGGCGACGCCTTCGCGTGGGCCCCAGCCGCCGATGTTCAGCGGCAGCGCCATCGCGAGCAGCGCGAGCACCATCAGCGGCACCAACTCGGCGGCCGGCGCGGTCGATCCGGCGACCCGGGCGGCGAGCAGGAACGTCCCGAGGTAGCCGGCGAGCACCACCACGGACGCGACCGCGACGCCCGGCCAGACACCGCGGGCGAGCAGGCCACGGCGCGCTTCGGCCAGGGCGGTGCGGACGGCACGGACGGTACGCGAAGCTCTCCGGCTCGACCAGTACAGCCACCCGACGGTCACGAGCAACACTCCGCATCCGACTGCCGCGAGCAGCACCGTCACACCGGGTGCGGTGACGAGGCCGATCGGCGCAAGGGCCGCCGACGGCCGGGCGATCAGCACGACCGCACCCACGACGAACAGCGCGATCTGGCCCGCGGCCCGCTCCAGGACCACCGCGCTGACGCCTCGGCCGAGGGCGCCCGTATTCCGTCCGTGGTGCACGGCCCGGTGTACATCCCCCAGGACGCCGCCGGGCAGCGCCGCGTTGAGGAACAGGGCGCGGTAGTAGTCCGCGACGGCCCGGCCGAGTGGCAGCCGCAGGCCGAGGCCGCGGGCCACCAGGCACCACCGCCAGGCGCTGCACACGGTGGTCAGCAGGCCGAGGGCGAGCGCGGCCAGCAGCGTCCCGGTGTCGATCCTGCGCAGCCCGTCCAGGAAAGCGCTGGTTCCCAGCTGCCACAGCAGCACCACCAGGATGCCCACTCCGGCGAGCATCCTGAGCCACGCCCAAACGGACCGCTTCATCACCCGCTCCCCGGCAGCGGCTGCGGCAGCGCCAGCAGGTCGGTGTGCTGCACCATGACACTCAGCTCCCCCACCGCGCATGCCGACAGCCGCTCTCGCAGATACGGGGCGGCGCGGGGCGCCAGGTCCGGCCGCTGGGCACAGGCGGCGCCCACCCAGCCCCGCAGCCACTCGGCGGTCAGCGCGTCTTCCGGACCGCCGAGCCGCCACGGGCTGGGCTGTACGTGAACCATCGCCCCGTGCCGCTCGAACGCGTCGGTGGCCGCCGCGACCGCGTCCGGGCCGAGCAGGCGCCGACCGCGGTCGGTGCGGCGCTGATGGTCGTTGAAGGCGGCGCCGATCTCGGCGTCGAGCGGGTCGGACGGGGTGAGTTCGACGCGTCCGGCGACGGAGAGCGCCAACAGGGCCGGGCATCCGGCGCCGGCGCAGGCCGCGGCCAATGCTCTCACCTCATCGGCCGTCAGCAGATCCAGCAGGGCGGAGGCGGTGACCAGCGAGGTGCCGACGAGGGCGTCGGCGGTGAGCCGGGCGAGGTCGCCGTGCTCGGCCGTGGCCGTGACGGGGCTGCCGTCCCTGGCCGAAGCGGGCAGCCGGCACTCGGCTCGGGCGAGCAGCGCGGCGTCGTGGTCATGCAGGATCCAGTGCTGCGGACCGGGCAGCCGGACGGCCAGCCAGCGCCCCATCGAGCCGGTGCCACAGCCGAGATCCCGGATCACCAGCCCCCGGTCCTGCGCAACGGCCCGCCCGGACAGCCACGTACGCAACGGGCGCAGCAGCCCCGGTGCACGGGCGGCGGCATCGGCCCGCTCCCGCAACTCCAACCATTCCGGAGCGAATCGGGAATCGTCGCCCGCGCTCACTCCGCGCTGCTCGCCGGCCGCGCGCACCCCGCTCTTCCCGTCGGCCACGCGCAGCTCACGCTTCAGAGCTCGCGCCGAAGCCGTTCCAGCACCCGGGCCAGACTCCGCGATGTCATCTCCCACCCCTCCAGCATCGCACGCCGCTCACGCGCCGCTTTCCTCAGTCCGTGGCGCAGTTCCGGATCCCCGAGCCAGCTGCGTAGCGCGCCGACCAGCGCCGCCGGGTCGTCAGAGGGTACGAGGAGCCCCGGCACGGTGCCGTCGGGGGCGCGCCCGACGGCCTCCGGGACACCGTCAACGGCCGTCGCCAGCACCGGAATCCCGCGCGCCAGCGCCTCGGTGACCACCATCCCGTAGGTCTCCGCGAACGAGGTGAGCACCAACAGGTCAGCTGCGGCATAGCTCGCCTCCAGCTCCAGACCCATACGCACCCCGGCAAGCCGAACCCGCTCCCCACCCCCGATCCCCAATTGGTTGATTTTCCCTCGTATTTGGGTGACATATCCGGGATCACGACGCAGCCCGCCGACACAGACGCAGCTCCAGGGCAGATCGGCGACGGCCGCGAGAGCCTCCACCAGACGGAGCTGCCCTTTGCGCGGGGTGACCGCGGCGACGCACAGCAGCCCGGTAGCGCCATCGGTGCCGGGGGCGAGCGGCGCGGCATCGACCCCCGGCCTGGCGACCTGAACGCGGGCGGCGGACAGCCCGTGATGCGCGACGATCCGGCGGGCGGCCCACTCGCTGGTGGCCACCACGGCCCGTACGGCCTGCAGGGTGCGCCGCTCCCGGGCATCCAGGTCCGCGGCCGCACCGGGGGCGAGTCCGGTCTCGTCACCCAGCGGCAGATGCACCAGCACGGCCATCCGTAGCCGCTCGGCGGCGTGGCCGACAACCTCCGGGACGGCGCAGGCCACCAGACCGTCGATGAGGACGACGGCGCCATTCGGCAACTGTCCCAGGAAAAGTGCCAGTTCAGTGCGCGCGGCCTGATCGGGCTGCGGCCAGCTTCCGTGCGCGGCGTGCCGGTGCACCTGCCAGCCGGCCGCCGGGAGGTCGCGGCATGCCCGGAGGTCGTATGTGTTCCCGCCGCTGGGCGCGGCGGGGTCATCGACGTCACCCGGGACGACGAAGTGCACCACCCGCTCCCCCGGCGCGGCGGCGCCGGACCGCGTCACAGCGCGCGCTCGTAGGTCGCCCAGGCGATATGCGATTCATGCAACGTGACCGATATGCCGGCCAGCTCGCGCGCGCTCTCACCGAGGTTGCCGGCGTGCACGCGGTCGGCGAGACGGTCGGCGATCACCTTGGCGAGGGCCTCTGTTGAGGTGTTGATACCGGCGAAGGCGGGCTCGTCATCGAGATTGCGGTAGTTGAGCTCGCCGACGACGCCGCTGAGTTCCTGGGTGGCCAGTCCGATGTCGACGACGATGTTGTCGGCGTCGAGTTCGGTGCGGCGGAAGGTGGCGTCCACGACGTAGGTCGCGCCGTGGAGGCGCTGCGCCGGCCCGAAGACCGCGCCACGGAAGCTGTGCGCGACCATCAGGTGATCGCGGACGGTGATGCTGAACAACGGTCCTCCAGGGGTCGGTGTCGGGTGGTGTTCGACTCGCCCCTCATGGGCAAGGGGCTGTGGGCTGTGGGCTGTGGGCTGTGGGCTGTGGGCTGTGGGCTGTGGGCTGTGGGCTGTGGGCTGTGGGCTGTGGGCTGCGGGCTGCGGGCTGCGGGCTGCGGGCTGCGGCTACGGCTACCCGGTCTTATCCCTCCGGCTCGTACCGGATGCGATGGCAGAGGCCCGGCTGCTCGCCGGCGGCGAGCCGGGGCAGCACCAGCGGCAGCTCCTCGAAGGCGGATTCGCCGGTGATCAGCGCGTCGAAGGCGGGGTCGGCGAGCAGGTCGAGGGCGAGCCCGAGCCGGTCGGCGAAGGTGCGGCGGCCGCGCCGGGCCGGTGAGACGGCACCCACCTGGCTGCTGCGGACGACCAGTCGGCGGGAGTGGAAGTCCTCCCCCAGCGGCAGGCTGATCCGCCGGTCGCCGTACCAGCTCAGTTCGATCACCGTGCCTTCCGGCGCGAGCAGTTCGAGCGAGCGCGCCAGCCCCTCCTCGGAAGCACTGGCGTGCACCACCAGGTCACATCCGCCCGACGCGTCCTCGGGCAACGCGAATTCGACGCCGAGCGCCGCGGCGACAGCCTCCCGCGCGGGGTCCGCGTCGACCAGCTGCGCCCGTACGGCCGGGTAGCGGGCGAGGAGCGCGGCGACGGCGCAGCCCACCATCCCCGCGCCCACCACCGCGATCCGGTCGCCGACCAGCGGTGCGGCGTCCCACAGGGCGTTCACCGCGGTCTCCACCGTGCCCGCCAGTACGGCCCGGGACGCGGGGACGACGTCCGGTACGGGGATCACAGCGCTCGCCGGGACGACGTAGGACGTCTGGTGCGGATAGAGACAGAAGACCGTACGGCCGCGCAGCGAGGGCGGTCCCTCCTCGACGACCCCGACATTGAGATAGCCGTACTTGACCGGCGCCGGGAACTCGCCCTCCTGGAACGGCGCCCGCATCACCGTGTGCTGGCTCACAGGAACGCCACCACGGAAGACCAAAGTCTCCGTCCCACGGCTCACCCCCGAGTACACCGTACGCACCAACACCTCGTCGGCTCCGGGCTTCGGCACCGTCACCGGCCGGATCTCGCCCCGTCCAGGAGCACTTAGCCAAAAAGCACAAGCGGTACGCGACATGCGGCCCCTCCTGGACGCTGCGGCGAGGCTTCATGAATGCTGGAGATCATGAAGACGCCGTCACCCTACGCGGCGCTCATCGGCTCCGCCACAACTCGCAGGAGGCGTGATGGCCGTACAACAACGCTATGCGGCAGGTCCATTCACGGCGTACACCGCCGCGGGAACGGGTGCGCAGCCCGCCCTGCCGGCGGTGCCGGCGGTGCTGGCGGTGCTGGGTGCGCAGCTCGCACCGCTGGCGGTGCTCGCCCTGGTGGTCGGGGTGGGGCCCGCGGGGTGGCTGACCGGTTCGGCGTTCGCCGTGGCCACCGGGGTCGTGCTCACCCGGGCGCTGCGCCGGTCGTCAACCGGGTCCTTCGGACCGGCCAACCGCGTCACCCTGGCCCGCGCCACACTCGTCGGCGGGGTGACGGCGCTGGTCGCCGACTCCTTCGGCGGACGGGTGCCGGTGGCGGCGCTGGTCGGCCTGGCGACCGTGGCACTGGTCCTGGACGCCGTCGACGGACAGGTCGCCCGGCGTACCGGGACCGCGACTCCTCTGGGCGCGCGCTTCGACATGGAGGTCGACGCGTTCCTGATCCTCGTGCTGTGTGTCCATCTCGCGACGCCACTGGGCGCGTGGGTGCTGAGCATCGGCGTCATGCGATACGTCTTCGTCGCGGCGTCCTGGGTGCTGCCGTGGCTGCGCGGCCCGCTGCCGCCGAGCACGGCCCGCAAAGCGGTGGCGGCGCTGCAGGGAATCGTGCTGGTCGTGGCCGCTGCCACGATCGTGCCGGGGGCGTGGGCGAGCACCGCGGTGGCCGGGGCGCTGGCGCTGCTCGTGTGGTCGTTCGGGCGCGATATCGGATCGCTGTGGCAGGGGAGGAGGCAGACCGCCCTCCCCTCTTCCCTCCCCGCTCCTCCGCTACGTCCCGGCGTGCCGCCCCAGGTGGACGACCAACACCAGGAAAGCGACCAGGAGTTGGCCGATGAAGAGATAGAGAAGCACCCGCTGCCACGGACTGCGCCGCGCCGTCCGGTGGGTGAGCAGCACCGTGCTGGGCACCCTCGCCAGCTGAGTGCCGGGGCGGACCGCGGTCGTACGGGCCCTCCTGAGACCGCAGCGCGGCGACGTCCGGTGGCGGACGAGGATGTCCGGGCAGGTACGCCGTACGGAGCGCCGCGGCCCTCGCCCGTGGTGGCGCCCGGGGCAGGGCCGTGCGCCGCCCGGCCCGGAGGTGCTCGGTATGCAGGTGCGTGAGCGGACCGCTCTCCAGGGCGGCGGTCCTTTACGTCGCGCTGCGCCGGCCATCCGCGATCACCCGGATCCGATGGCCGCCACGCCGCCGGCCTCGGCCCGCTGGGTCGGCGCGGACGGCTCCACCTCGATCGCGGCGAGCAGGTCCCGTTCGGGCCTGGGTCCGTCCTGCTCCAGTACCCGCCCGCGGTTCGCGCTGTTCCCGCCGTTCACGCCGATGCTCCGCTCCCCACCTCGAACGAATGTGAGGCGGGAGCGTCCGCTGCCTGCGCTGCCCGTGCCGCCCCTGCCCGTTCCCGTACCGACTCGGCGAAACCGCCCACGCATTCCCTCCGCGTCCCGGCCGACCGTCCATCACGTCACTGTTGAATTACGGATTTCTGCAACTGTAGACGACGACGGCGGACGGCCCGAAGGGGTGCGGCGGAGAGAACCATAAGGTGCGCGAGGGACCACAGCACGACGGAGCAGGGGGCGCAGGGGGGCACGAGGGTCTCGGAGAACCCGCTGGACAGCCCGACCCGGCGCTCGCATAGTCAGCCGGACTTCACTGGTACGCCACCTCACATTCGACTGCGCCGACGCCCACCGCCTGGCAGGTTCTGGGCGGGGGCCCTGGACAGCTCGCCGGCCGCGGACGAGCCGCCGGGTGACCCCGAGGCGTCGGTGACCACGGCGGACGGCACGCTGCTGCCTTCACCTGCTCCGGACCGTCGTTCTCGTTCCGCCGACGACGCTGGTCCGGGAACCAAGGTCCCGGCCGGAAAGGTCCCCGGCGCGGGACCGCACTAAAATGGACATGTGGTTCGGCCCAACGAGGAGGTCGAGGCGCTGCTCCAGGAGTACGCGGACCTCACCCTGATCACCGGCGGAGACGCGTTCAAGGCCCGCGCCTACGAGAAGGCGGCACGTGCCATCGGCGGCTACCACACCGATGTGTCGAAACTCGACGCCAAGGGCCTGCACGAGATCCCGAACGTCGGCAGGTCCATCGCCGAAAAGGTGCTGCAGTATCTGCGGACCGGCCGGATGCCCGCCGTGGAGGACGTCAGGGCGAAGATCCCGGCCGGTGTGCGCCAGCTGATGGCCATCCCCACCCTCGGGCCCAGAAAGGCCATGACGCTCTACGAGGACCTGCACATCTCCTCGGTGCCCGAACTCCTCGACGCCATCAACGAGGAGCGGCTGCGTGACCTCAAGGGCTTCGGTCCGAAGACCGAGGAGAACATCCTGCACGGCATCGGGCTGATGCAGGCCGCGGGCGACCGGGTGCCGATCAACGCCGCCATGGAGGTCGCCGAGGAGATCGTGGCCGAGCTGTCCGCGCTGTCCGGCTGCGAGAGCTGCGCGTACGCCGGGTCGCTGCGCCGTATGCGGGAGACCATCGGGGACGTGGACATCCTCGTGGCGGCGGGCCGCTCCGCCTCCTTCATGGACACCTTCATCCAGCTGCCGGGTACGGCCGAGGTCATCGCCCACGGCACGAAGAAGAGCTCGATCCGCACCACGAAGGGCCTGCAGATCGACCTGCGGGTCGTGCCGCCGGATTCCTGGGGCGCGGGGCTGCAGTACTTCACCGGTTCGAAGCAGCACAACATCCGCACCCGCGAGATGGCCGTGCACCACAAGCTCAAACTCTCCGAATACGGCCTGTTCCACGCCAGGAGCGGGAAGAAGATCGTCTCGGCGAGCGAGGAGGAGGTGTACGCGCGGCTCGGGCTGCCCTGGATTCCGCCGACGCTGCGCGAAGACCGCGGCGAGGTCGCCGCAGCGCTGCGCGGGGAGCTGCCGGACCTGGTCACGGAGGCGGACATCAGGGGTGATCTGCACACCCACACCGACCTCAGCGACGGCCTCGCCCCGCTGGACGAGATGGTGGCGGCCGCCGCCCGGCGGGGCCTGCGCTACTACGCGGTCACCGACCACGCCCCGAATCTCTACATGCAGCGGATGACCGACGAGAAAGTGCTGGCCCAGCGCGAGCGGGTACACGAACTCGACGGTAAGCACCGGAAGATGCGCCTGCTGCACGGCACCGAGCTCAATATCGGTCCGGACGGGACGGTGGACTGGCCGCAGGAGTTCCTGCGGGGATTCGATCTCTGTGTGGCCTCCGTGCATTCGCACTTCAACCAGGGACGGGACGCCCTGACCCGTCGGCTCGTCACGGCCTGCAAGAACCCGCGGGTCAACATCATCGGGCACCCGACCACCCGGATCATCGGCAAGCGACCGGGCCTCGACATGGATCTCGACGCGGTGTTCGCCGCCTGCGCCCGCACCGGGACGGCGCTGGAGATCAACGCCCACCCCGACCGGCTCGACCTGTCCGACGAGCACATCCTGCGTGCCAAGCGGTACGGCGTGAAGTTCGCCGTCAACACCGACGCCCACGCGCCGCTCCACCTGGAGTACCTGCGCTACGGGGTGGGCACCGCCCAGCGGGGGTGGCTGACCGCGGACGATGTGATCAACACCTGGCCCCTGGCGCGCTTGCGCCGTTTCCTCCGCAAGGAGGACTCTGCCGGCCCCTCCTCCTCGTCCTAACCTGGTAGTACTCACCACCTGGTGGCAGTCACCATCTGGTCATGGTCACCACCTGGTTGTGCCCACTGTCCCCGAACCGGGGGAAGATCATGGAACTCGGTTTTCTCAAGCCGCTCTTCGACCGTCTGGGCCCATGGGCCTCGGTGTATATCGACACCACGCGCGCGACCGAGGACGCGCAGTCGCGGCAGAAGCTCCGTACCCGCTCCGTCGCCTCCCAGCTCATCGACGCGGGTTCCGACCCGTACACATGCCGGGCGGTGACGGACCGGCTCGCCCACGAGCCGGCCTCCGGGGCGCCTCCCGGCCGGGCCCTCTTCGCCGCGGGCGCCGAGGTCGTACTCGACATCCCGCTCGGCGTGCCCCCGGTCCGCTCCGAGGCGACCTGGTCCCTCCTGCCGCACATCGCCCCGCTTCCCGGGCTGATCGGCGAAGAGCCGGCGTGCCTGGTCGCGTACATCGACCGCACCGGCGCCGATATCGAGCTGCGCGACGCACGGCGCAGCCGGACCGTGGCCACGGCGAACGGCAAGGAGTGGCGGGGCCGAGGGCACCGCAGTATCCCCGCGGACCGGTACGAGTGGCACTACCGGAACAAGGTCGAGAACACCTGGAACGAGACCGCCGGCATCATCGCGGACGAGCTCGCCCGGCAGTGGCCGGAGAGCGGGGCACAGCTGCTGGTCCTGACGGGCGACTCCCGCGAGCGCCGGGCCGTGCACAACCGGCTGCCCGAACGGATCCGGGCCGTCACCGTCGAGGCCGAGAACGGCAGCAGGTCTCCGGGCGCCTCCACGAGCGTGCTCGACCGCCAGATAGCCGAGGCCCGCGAGAAGTACGCGCAGGCACGCCTCGAAGAGGCCCTCGACCGCTTCCGCGCCGGACGCCGCCACCCCGGCTCGCACGGTGCGCACGGCGTCGACAGCGTTCCCGGAGACGCGGCGGAGGGAGTGCCCGCCGTCGTGGACGCCGCTCGCAGCCACCAGGTGGGCACGCTGCTGCTCGGGCAGGACGCGTCCGACGCGGGCCGCGACGTCTGGATCGGGCCCGGCGTCGACGAGGTCGCCGTGCAGCGCGGCCAGGCGCTGGCGCTGGGCGTCGGCAAGCCGGAGCGGGCACGCGCGGACGACGCCCTGTTGCGGTCCGCCACTGCCACCGACGCCGAGGTGCTGCTGGTCCCGGAGGGCACGCCCGGCCCGGCGGGCGGATTCGGCGCGGTGTTGCGCTGGAGTGCTTGAGGCGCGGGGCCATCGGCGCGGGCCACGAGCGCGGGCGGCGGCTCCACGCCGCCGCTCGGTTCGGCTTCGTACGGGCCGAGAATGGACCGCTACCGGCGCACGGGGGAAGCGTGCGACCGTGACCTCAACTGGAGCCCTGCACACCAGCCACGGTTCATCGGCATGCCTGTGGTGGCGAGCATGGCCGGGCGCCCAGATCGGACAGGAGCTTGAGCGCCTCCCCCACCGAGTCGCGTCGGGCCGACAGTAGCGGCAGACGCACATCCGGCGTGGGAATACGGCCCTGAGCGTGCAGGACCCCCTTGATCACGGTGGGGTTGGGATCGCGGAAGGCCGCGGCCGACAGCCGGGCCAGGGCATGCCCGAGGTCCCGGGCCCGTGCGAGATCGCCCTGGTGCCAGGCAGTGGCCAACTCCACGAACCGGCTGGTGGCCAGGTGCGCGGAGGCGAGGACGCCGCCCGTCGCGCCGAGCGCCATCAGCGGGGAAAGGAACAGGTCGTCTCCGGCCAGGACCTCGAAGTCCTGCGGGAGATCGCCGAGCAGGTCGATGGTCTCCCGGTCGACGCCGCCTGTCGCCAGCTTGACCCCCCGCACACCGGGAAGGCGCCCCACGGTACGCAGAGCGGACGCGTCGAGCGCCTGAGCGGTGCGGTAGGGAATGTGATACACGACCAGCGGCAGGGGGCTGACCTCCGCCAAGCGTGAGAAATGTGCGAGGACACCGTCCTGTGAGGGCCTGGTGTAGGCAGGCACCGGCACCAGAGCGGCCGCCGCCTCCGGCCACCTCGTGAGGTCCGCGAGAGCGCGTTCGCTGGCCCGGGTGTCATTGCTCCCGGCGCCGACGATCAGTGGTGCCGCACGTTCCCGGCAGACCCGGGCGCACACATCGACGATCGCGGTCTTCTCCTCCGCGTCGAGCGTGGCGGCCTCGGCGGTCGTGCCCAGGGCGACGATCCCGGTGGCGCCTGCGTCGAGCACGGCGTGCGCGAGTGCTTCGAGGGAGTCCTGCGCGATCCGTCCTTGTGCGGTGAACGGGGTGACGAGCGGTACGTGGACCCCCCGCAGGGATATCTGCTGAGCCATGAGTACGAGCCTGGCCCTCCGAGATCTCATAGGTCCAGTTCGCGTTTTCGAGGCTGAGCGTAAGCTCACCTTATGCTCGATGTCCGACGTCTGCGCCTGCTGCGGGAACTGTCCCTGCGCGGCACCATCGCCGCCGTCGCCCAGGCGCTCGCCTTCACGCCGTCGGCGGTCTCCCAGCAACTCAGCACCCTCGAACGGGAAGCAGGGGTTCCGCTGCTGGAACGGACCGGGCGGAGGGTCGTCCTCACCCCGGCAGGGCAGAACCTGGTCCACCATGCGGAGGCCATCCTCGAACGCCTCGAACAGGCCACCGCCGATCTGGCCGACGCGCGCCACGGCCTGTCGGGCCCCCTGCGGATCGGCGCTTTCCCCACCGCCGGCCGCGCGATAGTCCCCACCGCGCTGACCGCACTCGCCCGCGAACACCCGCGCCTGGAACCCAGGGGGCTGGAGATCGACCCCGCAGGAGTCGCCAACGCCCTGCGCGCAGGCGACTTGGACGTTGCGCTGATTCACGAGTACGACTTCGTGCCGTCGCCCGTCGAACCCGGCCTGACGATCGAGCCGCTCTTCACCGAGCCCATGTACCTCGCGTCAACAACCCCCCTGCAGGCAGGGGCAGCTGACGGTTCTGTGATAGCGCGCTCAAAGGACCAGCCGTGGATCACGGCGTCCCCGGGAACGCTGTGCCACACGATGACCGTCCGGGCATGCCAGGCCGCGGGTTTCACCCCACGGGTCCGGCACCAGGCCGACGAGTTCGCCACAGTGCTGGCCCTCGTCGCAGCGGACCAAGGAGTGGCCCTCGTGCCGCAGCTCGGAGTTGTCGGACCGCGCCCCGAGGTGACGCTGACCCCGTTGCCCCTCCACAGACGCACCGAGATCGCATTTCGCAGTGGCGCCGACCGGCATCCCGCGGTCGCCGCGGCCACTGCCGCGCTCCGCACCGCCTCCGGCTCAGTTCAGGCGCTCGGTGCGGGCGGACGCCGCCACGTGCCCGACCGATGCCGCATCGAGGAACAGCGTTGCCCCAGCCCGTGACGGGTCACTAAGGTCCGCTGCGTGACTGCCGGGTCGGCCATGGGCCATGCACGAGTGAGGTTCCCGGCCTCGGCTTGAGCGCGGCGGGGGTCCTCCCGGTCGAGCGCAGCCGAGGGTGGGGGAGGACACGCGGCCCGCCCCTTTCTCCGCGTCTTCGCTCTCGGCGCCCGAGTGCGGCGCCCCGTCCCAGCACATCCGAAGACCGGAGATACCCCACTGATGCCAGACGACCAGCAGCAGTCGGCCGCATCCGAGCTGCCGACGACCACCGTCCAGCTCAACCACATCGCCGTCTACGCCAGCGACCGGCACCTGTCGGCCGAGTTCATCGCCGCGATCCTCGGGCTCGAAACCGGTGCCCCGTTCGGCCCGTTCCTGCCCGTCGACCTCGGCAACGGCGTGACGCTCGACTACTACGAGAAGCGGGACGAGCCGATCCAGTCGCAGCACTATGCGTTCCTCGTCCCCGACGCACAGTTCGACGCCATGATCGCCCGCCTGGAGGCGGTCGGGGTCACTTACTATGCCGACCCCGGCCACACCGAGCCCGGCGAGATCAACCGTCTGTTCGGCGGCCGCGGCGCGTACTTCGACGATCCGGACGGCCACAACATGGAGATCATGACCCGGCCCTACGCCCGCCCCTGAGCGAGCAGTCCGCCGGGGGCATGTCCTGACCCCGGCGGACATCCGCCGGCGTTTCCGCATGCGCGGCCTGTCATCTGCCGGGCAGTGACGGCAAGACCGCTGGGGACGGCCGGAGATGAGTACCCGCACTCATGAGCCTCGCAGTCCCCTGCAGGAAACTTTGCCCATGCCCATCAGACGATCAGCCGCAGCAACCGCAGCAGCCGCACTCATCGCCATCGCCATGACCGCGTGTGGAACCCAGAAGGGCGAGCAGACGCGGTCTGCCGGCCCTCGGCCTTCTTTCACTCCCCGGCCGAAGTGCGCGCAGCCTGCGGTGGCGCCCACCGTTCGGCCTTCTTCGCCCGTTCCGAGCGCGGACCGCGATCGTCAGGGGGAGAACAAGGACGTTCCTCCGAACTACGCCGACAATCACGCTTACCGCATGCAAGCGCCAATGACCGCGTACAAGCGCGCTTGGGGGGAAGCGTCGGCCAAGCTCATTCGGAAGGAGCTGGAGAAGGTCCGGCAGGAAGGCGACTTCAGCGAGGAGCGGATCGCGGCGGCGCTGCGGCGTCTCGGCTGCGGCAGGGACCACGGCGTCCACCTCGGGCATGGGTTCTACAGCGTCCACACGGGAGTGGCGTGTGTGTCTGGGCGCGTGGCGAAGGACGAGGTGACCAGCAAGGTGCACGGCGCTTACGCCGAGCCCCAGCCCGGAACGGGGCCGTGCGTCGAGAACCGAGGAGGCCACTGATCAACTCCGGTACTGCCGCGGTTAATCGGCACCCGGATCAGGTCAGTGTCGACTGGCGTCATCGTGAACGGATGCAAGATCGCGTCACCCGAGGCTGACACCAGCCCTGGCTGACCTGCAAAGCCGCGCCACCGCGCAGTACGGGCGCCACCCGGCCGTGGAGTGTGGCCGGGCCGTGCGCCGGGGCGGACAACGGCTTGCTCTGCTCGCCGGTTGGGCGGTGATCGGGATGACGCAGCGGTACCTCGTCGGGGAGACATCCGTGCTCCTGGCGCGGTTGCAGTCGTCGGGCAGCGATCCGACGCCGTTCCTGTGCGGCGACGGCGCGGTGGAGGCCGCCGACGGCTACTTCCGCATCCTGGGACCCATCGACGACGTCATCAACGTCTCCGGACACCGGCTCGGCACCAAGGAGCTGGAATCCGCCGCCCTGACCGTCGAAGAGGTCGCCGAGGCCGCCGCCGTGCCGGTCGTGGACGAGCTGCGCGGTCGGGCCGTGGAGCGGACGGGGGGCGGGTTCGCCGTCGGGAGGGCGGTGAGGCATGAGGTGAGGGTGAGGGTGAGGGCCACGGCGACGGCGACGGCGACGGCGACGGCGACGGCGACGGCACGAAGATGCGTCGGCAGGGCGGACATGTCACTCCTGTCGGGTGGGAGGGCTGTCGAGACGGGAGAGCTGTCGGGCGAAGTTGCGGGCAGTAAGGGACCGACGGATTACGCGCGGCCCGCGGCCAGGTCCATCAGGCGGGCGAGGACCCGGTCGCCGGAGGCGGTGAGGCCGTCGTGCTCCCACTCGTTGGTGACCCAGACGCGGGTGGCGCCGATGTCACGCGCCGTGCGCAGGGAGAGACCGGCGTCGACGTACATGTCGTCGTGGTAGACGACCGCGGCGAGGGGGACCCGGTTGGCGGCGAGGCGTTGAGGGTCGTAGAGCGGGGGCCAGTCGGTGCGTCGGGCCAGGAGGTCCGCGGCGTCCGCGAAGGGGCGCAGGCCGCCGATCTCCCGGAACATCCAGGGGTAGATCATCTCTCCGGTGAGGAGGAGGGGGTCCGCCTCCTCGGCGAACTCGGGGACGGCGGTGAGGGCCCGGGCGGCCGCCCACCCGGTCGGACCGGCCCCTTGCCCGTACAGCGTCTCCTGCATGACGGCGAACAGCGGGTTGTCGGTGAAGCCGGTCAGGGACTCGACCTGGTGAAGGAAGGTGTCGGTCAACTCGCCGCCCGCGTCCAGGGATTCGTCGAGCAGCCAGTGGATGCGCTCGAAGCCGTCGGCCACGCCGAGGGCGAGGCCGAGAGTGCGCAGGCGGCGGGTGGTGAGGCGGTCGCCGCCGGGCAGCCGGATGTCTCCGGCTGCGAGGCGATCTGCGATCTCGCGGAGGCGAGGGGCGTCGTCGGGGTAACGGGCGTAGAAGTCGAGGACCCGGTCCCGTACGCGCGGGTAGGTGCGGGCGTACACGTCGTCGGCGGTCGCGGTGAGTCCGGGCAGGCCGCCGGTGACGTAGCAGGCCCGTAGGCCCTCGGGCGCCTGCGAGAGGTAGGTGAGGGTGATGAAGCCGCCGTAGCTCTGGCCGAGCGTCTCCCAGGGTTCGCCGTCATCCGCGCAGAGTTGACGGCGAACCCGTTCGGCGTCGGCCACTATCGCGTCGGCGCGGAAGTGGGCAAGGTACGCGGCCAGTTGGGACGGGGAGGCGAACCGGGCGGCCGTGCGCGCGGTGACCGGCGTGGAGCGACCGGTGCCGCGCTGGTCGAGGAGCAGCACCCGATGGGTCTTCAGCGCGTGCGGCAGCCATCCCGGCGAACCCGCCGAAGGGCGGGGCGCCTTGCCGCCGGGACCGCCCTGCAAGTAGAGCAGCCAGGGCAGTTGCTCATCGGCACGCGCCGGGTCGACGACCTCGCGCGCGAACACCTGGAGGGTCGGGCCGTCCGGGAGGGAGTGGTCCAGCGGGACGGTGAAGACGTGGTCGGTGGTGGCGTAGGCAGGGTTCATGGGGCCCTTTCACGGGACAGGGATCGTCAGGTGTGATGGCGATGGTGGGGTGCGACATGGCATCGTCAGCGTGCCTCAGCCCGCCGTGGGCGAGGAGCTCTCACGTCGGTATGGCGCCGCGTTATGAGGAGCCCGTGCTGCCTCAGCGCTCAGTCCCCGAGTGCCTCAGTCCCCAAGCACCCCGGCACCCGAGTGCCTCAGCGCCTCAGGCGGACCGCTTCCCGGTACGGCGCACCGCTCCCTTGGTTTCGGCCGGGGAAGCGCTGCCGCCGCCGGCCCACAGGGAGCGCACATGGCCCAGGTGCTTGGCCATGCACCTCTCGGCCTTCTTCGCATCACCCGCGAGCATCAGCTCAAGCAGCTCCAGGTGCTCCTCGGCCGAGGGGATCAGCTCACCCCGCTCGTCCAGGGCGGTGAGCCCGTACAGGCGGGACCGCTTGCGCAGGTCGCTGACGGTCTCGACGAGGCGGTCATTGCCGCACAGCGCGAGGAGCGAGAGATGGAACTGCCGGTCGGCCTCCAGGTAGCCGATGAGGTCGTGGTCACGCGCCGCCCGTACGATCTCCTCGGCGACCGGCCGCAGCGACTCCAGCTCCTCCCGTGTGGCACTGCGGGTGACCCGGCCGACCATGGGGATCTCGATCAGTGCGCGGATCTCGGTGTACTGATCGAGATCGCGCTCGCTGACCTCGGTGACCCTGAACCCCTTGTTCCGGACCGGTTCGACCAGGCCCTCACGGACCAGGTCGAGCATCGCCTCGCGTACCGGGGTGGCGGAGATGCCGAAGTCCTCGGCGAGCGTGGGCGCCGAGTACACCACACCCGGACGCAGTTCGCCGGAGATCAGGGCGGCCCGCAGGGCGTTGCTCACCTGATCGCGCAGCCGCTCCCGGCCGGCGTTGAGGTCGCGGTGCTTCAGGTGCCCCATAGCGGTTCGTGATCCCTTCGGTCTGGCCTGGACCACCACCGTACAATGTCACGTTGCTCCAGAGTGCGACAGGGTGCAGATCCGGCCCGCGGGAGAACTCCGGCGCCGCCCGGCCCTGTTCGCCCGGCCCTGCTCGCGCGCACCGTGGCCGGATGCCTTGGTCACAGGAGGAAACCTCCGGGGAAGGGGTCGTCCGGGTCGAGGAAGTACTGGGCGGTGCCGGTGATCCAGGCGCGTCCGGTGACGGTCGGTACGACGGCGGGCAGTGCGCCCACGGTGGTCTTCTCGATCAGACGGCCGGTGAAGCGGGTGCCGACGAAGGACTCGTTGACGAAGTCGCGGCCCAGGGGCAGTTGACCGCGCGCGTACAGCTGAGCCATCCGGGCCGAGGTGCCCGTGCCGCACGGGGAGCGGTCGAACCAGCCGGGATGGATGGCCATGGCATGCCGTGAGTGGCGGGCGCCGGAGCCGGGAGCGGCCAGGTAGACGTGCTTGACTCCGGCGATCTCCGGCCGCTCGGGGTGCACGGGACGCCCCGGCGAGGCGTTGATCGCGTCCATGACGGCGAGTCCGGCGGCCAGCAAGTCGTCCTTGCGCTCACGGTCGAACGGCAGCCCCAGCGCGTCGAGTTCGACGACGGCGTAGAAATTCCCGCCGAACGCGAGGTCGTACGTCACCGTGCCGCAGCCGGGCACCTGGACCTTGCGGTCGAGCCCGACGCAGTACGCGGGCACATTGGTGAACGTGACCGACTGGGCCGCGCCGTCCGCCACCTGGACCTCGACGGTCACCAGCCCGGCCGGGGTGTCGAGCCGAACGGTGGTGACCGGTTCGGTCACCGGCACCATGCCCGTCTCGACCAGGACGGTGGCGACCCCGATCGTGCCGTGCCCGCACATCGGGAGCACCCCGGAGACCTCGATGAAGAGGACTCCGTAGTCGGCTTCGGGGCGGGTGGGCGGCTGGAGGACGGCGCCGCTCATGGCGGCGTGGCCGCGCGGCTCGTACATCAGGAGCGTCCGGAGACGGTCCATGTGCTCGATGAAGTACGTCCGCCGCTCGGCCATGGTGACGCCGGGGATGACGCCGACGCCACCGGTGATGACGCGGGTGGGCATGCCCTCGGTGTGCGAGTCGACGGCGTGGAAGACGTGACGGGTACGCACGGGCTTCCTTTCGGTCGGTGGGTGGGGGATCTTCCGGTCAGTGGGCGGGGGGATCGGTCCGTGGGCAGGGTGGTGTGGTCAGCGGTGGCCGGCGGCGACGGCCTTCTCGGTGGCGGCCCGCACCGCCGCCTCGGTCTCCCCGGTGAGCGGGGAGCGCGGCGGACGGGTGGGACCGCCTCGCCGTCCGACGATGTCCATGGACAGCTTGATGGCCTGGACGAACTCCGTCTTGGAGTCCCAACGCAGCAGGGGGTGCAGGGACTTGTAGAGGGGGAGGGCTGTGGTCAGGTCGCCGGCGACGGCGGCGTGGTACAGGGTCGCGCAGGCGGCGGGGAAGGCGTTGGGGTAGCCGGCGATCCAGCCGACGGCACCGGCGAGGGCGAGTTCGAGCAGCACGTCGTCGGCGCCGATCAGCAGATCGAGCTCCGGGGCGAGTTCGGCGATCTCGTACGCCCTGCGGACGTCACCGGTGAACTCCTTCACGGCGACGATGCTGCCGCCCTGGTGCAGCCGGGCCAGCATGCCGGGGGTGAGGTCGACCTTGGTGTCGATGGGGTTGTTGTACGCGACGACCGGCATCCCGGCGCGGGCGACCTCGGCGTAGTGGGCGTGGACGCCCGACTCGCCGGCCCGGTAGGCGTTCGGGGGCAGCAGCAGCACCGAGCCGCAGCCCGCCTCGGCCGCCTGCTCCGCCCAGCGCCGGGCTTCGCCGCCGCCATAGGCGGAGACGCCCGGCATGACCCGCGCCCCGTCGCCCGCGGCCTCGACGGCGGTCCGGACCACGCGGGCCCGCTCCTCGTCGGTGAGGGTCTGGTACTCACCGAGCGAGCCGTTGGGCACGACGCCGTCGCAGCCGTTGTCGAGCAGCCGGCGGACGTGGTCGCCGTAGGCGTCGTGGTCGACGGACAGGTCGTCACGCAGGGGCAGGGCGGTGGCGACCATGATGCCGCGCCAGGGGCGGGCCTTGTTCCAGATGGTGGCGGTCATACCGGCAAACCCTCTCTACGGAATGTGACATTTTACTCACTGGTTCGATACCCCGGGGGCTCGGCTCGGAATCAGCCGTCGCCGCCGGGCGCGGCGTTGGGCTCGGACACAGCCTCGGACGCACCCTCGGAGAGGGTCTCGGACCGACCCCCGAGCTCGTTGACGCCGGGTGCGTCGGGCGCTCCGGGTGCGTCGGGATCAACGGGGTCGTGGAGCGCGGCGAGCGCCGAGAGCGGGACGGGCACGGCGAACGGGCGGCGTTCGGCCGGAGGTTCGGCGGCTTGCTCGCGGGCCGTGAGGCAGGCCACGGACGGACCGCACATCCGGCCCTGGCACCAGCCCATCCCCGCTCGGGTCAGCAGCTTGACGGTACGGGCGTCCCGCGCTCCGAGGCCCTCGATCGCCTCGCGTATCCGCCCGGCGGTGACCTCCTCGCAGCGGCACACATCGGTGTCGTCCGTCAGCCAGCGCGACCACCCCGGGCCGGGCGCGTGGGCGGCGGTCATCGCGTCGGCGAAGGCGCGCATCCGTCCTCTGCGGCGCCGGAGTTCCCGGACCCGGCCGCCGTGGGCAGGGCGTCCAAGGATCCGGGAGGCAGCAGCAACTCCCGCCAATTCGCCCTCTACGCGGGCCAGTTGGACCCCACCCACTCCCCCGGTCTCACCCGCCGCCCACAGACCGCGTACCGAGGTCTCCTGGAGGCCGTCCAGGGCGAGTCCCCTGGTGCCGTCGGACAGCGGACGGGTGGCACAGCCGAGCGCCGTGACCAGTTCGATCCGGGGGACGAGGCCGTGCCCGACGGCCAGCGCGTCGCAGTCGATCCGCCGTCCGGCCCCCCGTATGGGACACCAGTCGCGATCGAGGCGCGTGACGGTGACGGCCTCCACCCGGTCGGTGCCGTGCACCTCGGTGACCGCGCTGCGCAGCCGCACCCGCACCCGGTGCCACAGCAGCGCCGCGCCGTGGACCAGCGCCTCGGCCGCCTTGTGTGGGTTGGTGACGAGCGCCCGGGGGCGCCGGGCGTACCGCAGATAGCCGGACGCCTCGACGACGGCCGGCACCTTCGCGCCGGCGGCTGCCAGCGAGGAGGCGACCGCGAGCAGCAGGGGTCCGCTGCCCGCCACGACGACCCGCCGTCCGGGCAGTACCAGGCCGGACTTGAGCATGGCCTGCGCTCCCCCGGCGCCCACGACACCGGGCAACGTCCATCCGGGAAAGGGGAGTTGGCGTTCGTACGCGCCGGTCGCCAGCAGCACCGCACGCGCCCGTACGCGCACGGGGCACTCGCCGCCGCCGTCGGCCCCGGTGACGGCGTGCACCGCCCACGGCCCGTCAGCCTCTTCGTCGTGCGTCACGCTCCACACGTGGTGTCCGGGAAGGTGGCGGACCTCGCTCTGCTTCAGCCGTCGGCGCAGGTCGGCGTAGGCGGACCAGTCATGGTGCAAGGCTTCGGGCCGGACGGCTCCCAGGGCGGGCGCCGGGGTGCGGTAGAACTGCCCACCGATGTGCGTGGCGGTGTCCAGCAGGGCGACGGACAGCCCGAGTTCACCGGCTGCGACGGCTCCGGCGAGACCGGCGGAGCCCGCACCGATCACCGCGAGGTCGTACGGTTCAGACGCCGAGAGCGGCACGGCCGTGTCCTTCCTGAGTGGTGATGGCGTCCCCCGGCCGGGCCGGAACCAGGCAGGCCCGCCGGTTGGGCTCTCCGTTGATGGTGGCGAGGCAGTCGTAGCACTGGCCGATGCCGCAGAACACGCCCCGCGGGCGCCCGCCGTCGCGCGTGGTGCGCCAGGCCAGGATTCCGGCCGCCCACAGTGCGGCGGCGACGGACTGGCCGGGCAGAGCGGTCACGGCGCGCCCGTCGAACGTGATCCGGAACGGCGGACCGGGCTGGGCGCCGACCAGGTCGGCGGGGGTACGGGCCACGGCTCCTCCTCTCGCGACTGCCGGGCAGGCGGTTCATGGCTGTCGGGCAGTCACGGCGTTCATCGCGGTCTTGGCGGTATGGCGGTTATGGCGGTCTTGATGGTCCTTGCGGTTCTGGCCGTCTTGACGGTCCTGACCGTCTTGGCAGGCGGTCTCAGGCGGCCGGAGAGAAGCGTCCCGGCCGGAACGGGGTGATGTCGAGGGGTGGTTCGCCGCCGGTCAGCGACCGTGCGACGGCCAGCCCGGTGGCAGGGGCCAGCCCGATCCCCGCGCCCTCGTGGCCGCAGGCGTGCAGCAGGCCGGGGAGACGCGGATCGGGGCCGATGGCGGGCAGGTGGTCCGGCAGATACGGGCGGAAGCCGACGTACGTGCGCATCGCCCGGACCCCGGCCAGGACCGGGAAGAGCGCGGTGGCCTGCGCCGCCAGCCGTCGCAGCGCCTCGGGCGACAGCGTGCGGTCGAAGCCGACCCGTTCCCGGCTGGCGCCGATCAGGACCGGCCCGGCCGCGGTGCCCTCCACCACCGCCGAACTCTGCAGCGCGGCGGAGCCGCTGGCCACATCGGCGACATAGTCGGCCGCGTACACCTTGCGGCGCACGACGCGCGGCAGCGGCTCGGTGACCAGGACGAAGCCCCGGCGGGGCCGTACGGGCAGCTCGACACCCGCGAGACGGGCGAGGTCGCCGCCCCAAGTCCCGGCGGCGTTCACCACATACGGGGAGTGCAGCTCCCCGGCCGTCGTCCGCACCCCCCGGATCGCACCGCTCGCCTGGATGAGCAGGCCGGTGACCTCCTCGCCGAGGTGCAGCCGGACCCGGTCGCCGCCCGCGCGCAGCAGATGCGCGGCGGCGAGCGCCGGCATGACCTGCGCGTCCTGCGCATAGTGGAAGCCGCCCGCCAGGCCGGCGGTGAGATGGGGCTCCAGGTCGTGCAGGCGGTCGGCCGGGACCTCGTCCGCCGTGACGCCCGCCGTGCGCTGCCCGGCCGCGAAGTCCCGCAGCGCGGTCATCCCGGCCTCGCCGGCAGCGACGACCAGTCCGCCTTTGGGTTCGTACTCGATGTCCGGCGGGAGTTCTTCGGCCAGCTGCCGCCACAACCCGGTGGACAGGAGGGCCAGTTCGAGTTCGGGGCCCGGCTCCTTGTCGGAGACCAGGAGGTTGCCCTCGCCGGCCCCCGTCGTACCGCCCGCCACGGGGCCGCGGTCGAGCACGGTGACGCGGAGGCCGGACCGGGCGGCGTAGTACGCGCAGGCCGCGCCGATCACACCCGCCCCGACGACGATGACGTCTGCGGAGTTTCTGGTGAACACGGGCAGTAATATTTCACATTGCATTGCCTGCGCCAAGGGGTCTACCCACGCCAAGGGTTTCATGGCCGTCAATGACCGAATCGGCATCAGCTTCCTTGCCGGGGAACCGGGGCGCAGCTGGGGGGACAGCCTCACCGCCGTGCCGAGACCGTCACCGTGACCCGCCCGGAGGCACCCGGCTGCGCCCACACCCGGACCGTGCCCCGCTCCCCCGCCGGCACGGCACGCGGCCAGGCGACCGCCGGGCCCCGAACCGATACCCGCCACCCCACCCCCGTGGGCGGAGTGGACAGCTCGCTGACATCGGACCGCCCCGGGGAGTCGTAGACGAGACGGAACGTCCGCGCCAAGGGGTCGTAGCCCCGCTCGCGCACCGTGCCTGCGACGGCGGGGGCATAGGGACGCGCGGTCTGCTCCTTGTTGGCGCGAAAGCGGCCGTCCTCGCCGACGGCGCAGTACCCGCCGCCGTAGCACCACACATAGCCCGCCCAGCCGGAGCTGTAGCGGTCGAGGGAGGTGAGGGCGTCGCCGTAGAAACGCGCCATGTTGGGCAGTGAGCTGTCTCGGGGACCCCACTCGCCGACGACGACCGGTATGTGCTGGGTGCTCGGGTAGCCGGTGACGGCGTTCTCATAGTTCTCGATCCAGCGCGCAGAGGGGTCGTAGTCGCCGCCCGCTTCCATCGTGGCGTTGTAGAAGTGCGGTGCGTAGACGACCTTGGGGTCGTGGATGCGGCCGAGGCCGGTGGGCAGCCCCTCGCCGACGATCGGGGTCGGTTCGACGAACAGCCAGTTGTGACGGTCGGCCGTACGGATCGCGTCCGCGATCCGGTTGTACATCGGGGTCAGCTGCTCGGACTCGATACGGCGGGCGGCTGCCGGAAGGTCCTCGCCTTCGCGGAGCCGCCCCATGGGCTCGTTGATCAGGTCGTAGCCGAACACGGCGGGGTGGTGGGCGAAGCGCCGGGCGAGCAGCTGCCACATGCGGGTCTGCGCCCGCTGGAGGTCCCGGTCCTGGTAGAGGTGCTCGAAGGCCGCCTGTACGGCCGGTTCGAAGTACTCCGCGAACCAGTCCTCCGGGTGCGGGGTGAAGGGCAGCCCGTCGGTGCGGGTCGCCCACTCCGGGACGCCGCGATGGCCGAACTCCGGGCCGAAGACGTCCTGATGGGCGTCGATGACGACCTGGACGCGCCAGCGGTGGGCCCAGTCCAGGATCCGTTCGACCTTCCGCAGATAGCGCACGCTGTAGTGGCCGGGCCGCGGCTCCAGGTCGTCCCAGAAGACCAGCAGGCGCGCGAAGTTGAAACCCTGGTGGTGCATGTCGCGGAAGTGCCGCTCGGTGACGGCGCTGAGCGCGTCGGCGCCGCGGTGTGTCTTGTCCTCGACGTTCCAGCCGCGCAGGGTGAGCGTGCGCCCGCGGTCGTCGGTGAGCGGCGGCGGTGACGGCGGCGCGTCCGCATCCGCTCGTGCCACGCCTGGTAAGAGCAGCGCGAGGACAGTGGCCAGAGTTGCTCCCGCCTTGACGATGGATCCGATGAATCCCCGCACAGCCACATCCCCGACTTCATACCGACACCCTTTCCGAACAGATGGCCGTCGGCCCTTCCGCTGAAACCCCGGGCGGGCTCCCGGCACGCCGAACGGTTGGCGGCCGGCACGGGTCTGGGCACACGACGCGCGCCGGAAGGCGGCTTGTCACTTCCGCGACCGGGCCCCCGGGCCGAACTGAAGTCTTGTCAGTGCCATTTCACATTACTACTTTACGCATCACATGGCACTGATCGCGCTCTGCTCGATGCCAAGTGCCGGTCACCCGGCGGGGGTTGCTGCCGGGCCACACCGAAGCTCTGTACACCCAGAAGCTCATCCCCCACACACAGGAGCCACCGGTGCATCAGCTCCGAACACTCAAAACCCTCAGCAGATCTCTGTCCGCGGTCGCGATATCCGTGGCGCTCGTGGGCACTCCCGCCGCAGTCGGCCACGCGGCCTCCCCCGACCCCGCGTCCGCCCCGGCACACCCGAGCGCCGTCACCCCCTCGAAGGCGACTCCGAAACCGGACCCCCACATGAAGAGCCACCACAAAGAGAACCACGACGACAAGAACTCCCATGGCGAGAACCCCCACGACAGGGTCGTCCGCCTCGCCGAGGCCCCCCGGCCCGGCGACCGGAGCGCCGCCGGCCCCGGCGCCCTGTCCGACGGCCGCCTCCCAGGTGCCCGCACGGAGAAACCGGCACAGGACACCTCAGCGGTCCGCGCCACCGTCGACGGCAAAGCGGTCCCCTGCACCCTCGACGGCATCACGCGCCTGAACCCCGAGGAGCTGGCCGGCTTCCTCGCCGACCCGGCAGTCACCGCCGACGGCTGCCTGCGCGACCTCCTGTGGACCTGGGACCAGCGCCTGGTCCCCGTCATGTCGGACGACCACGTCCAGACGGTCTCCCGCCGGATCATCCAGCTCGCCCCCGCCCACAACGGCACGAACGGCAGCCATCTGCTGGAGATGTTCACCTACCTCCACGCCGTCGCCTACCACGACTTCTCGCACGACGAGATCGACATCACCGACCAGCCGACCGTGGACGCCATGCGCGGCGCCATCGACGCCTTCGGCTCCGCCGACCGCACCTTCGACGCCACGCGCAGCAACGCCGAATCCCTCCGCGAGGCGCTCTACGCGGCGGGCGCTCCCGGCCTGCGCCAGCACCAACTTCCTCTCGTCAAGCGGGTGCTGGCCACCATGGACGCAGACCATCCGGACACCAACAAGGACGCTTCCTGGGCCGGGGCGGCACTCGCCGCACTCTCCCTCAACTACCTCGGCGTCTACCCCGGCAACGAGGACACCGCCTTCCACGAGGCAGTCACCGCCGACCCCTCCTACCGCGCCGCCTTCCGCGCCTTCGCCGACCACACGCACCTGAAGGACACCGACAACGCCTGGGTGGTGCGCGACGCGATCGGCGAGTACGGGCGGTTCGGCCAGATCGAGGCGGTGCGCGACGAGATCGTCACCGATCTCGGCACACTGCTGGACACCGTCACACAGAACTTCGGCGACGGCAGCCCGCCCTGGGGAAAGGTCGTCACCTGGCTCATCGAGTTCGACGCCTGCAAGCCGTACGCGGTGTGCAAGGAGGACATCGAGCGGCGTCTCTTCCCGCAGACATACGTCTACGACAACGACACGATGAAGGTCCGCACCGCGCTCGACCGGACCACCGTCGACCAGCTCTACTACGCGAGCAAGCAGGTCAGAGCGCACTTCCACCGGGTCCTCGGCACCGACCGGCCGCTGGAGGGCGACACCAACACCACACTGCACACCGTGCTGTACGCCTCCCGCGCCGACTACGAGACGTACCAGCCGATCCTCACCGGGCTGAGCACGGACAACGGCGGGATCTACATCGAGAAGGGCGCGACCTTCTACACGTACCAGCGGAGGGTGCCGGAGGACTCCACGCTGACGCTGGAGGAGCTGTTCCGCCACGAGTACACCCACTACCTCAACGGCAGGTGGGCGGTCCCCGGGCTCTTCGGCGAGGGACCGTGGTACGAGGGCGACCGGACCACCGCGATGGACGAGGGCACCGCCGAGTTCTTCGACGGCGCCACCCGCGACGACGGAGTCAAGGTCCGCAAGTCCCTGGTGCAGGGCATCATCGACGACACCACCGGCGGCAAGCCGCGTATGACCGTCAACCAGCTGCTGCACGCCACGTACGACGGGGACGGCTTCCGCTTCTACGACTACGCGGGCACGTTCTTCGAGTTCCTGTGGACCCAACGCCCGTCCCTGATCAAGGAGATGTACGGCTCCCTGCGGGCCGACGACCCCGCGACGTTCGACGCCTGGCGCGACCGCCTCGGCCGGGACGAGAACCTGCAGCGCGCGTACGACGCCTTTCTGGACGAGCAGATCGCGCATGTCGACGACCTGTTCGTGCCCGACACGAAGTACATCCCCGTCGACAAGCTGGACGACGACTCGGCCGACGCGGTCCGCGCTTCCTTCACGGCCACGACCGGCCTGACACCCGGCTGCCGCTCCAACAGTGCGCCGGAGCGCCCGCGGTTCGCGTGCACCGGGCAGATCACCGCGGACCTGTCGAGCGCCGGCGACGCCGACCAGGTCTTCAAGGACATGAGCGAGACGGTCGACTCCGCCGTCCTCGGCAAGGCGGCCACCGGCGACAACAACCTCACCGACATGAACTGCTCCTTCGGCGAGGTGGACATCGCACCCGACGGCCGCACCGGCACCGCGGACTACACCTGCGAGGGCCCGCTGCGCGGCTGACGCGCCCGGGGTGGGAGCCGTCCCGCGGGAGGGCTCCCACCCCACCCCACCCCGCCTCCGTCACACGGATGAGCCATGGGCCACCGTCACACAACCGGCGGGGGTGCCGCGGCGTGGGGCAGCGAACATGATCGGTCCTGTACGCTCCCCGCCTCCCGCCGTCGGGAATGACCGTGTCGCTCCTCCGCTCGCTGCCCGCCCCCGGCCCCGCACGGGCGACGGCCCTGGCGGTCGTGACGGTGAGCGCGACGGCGCTGCTCGGCGGGTGTGCGGGGACCGGGGCCCCCGAGAGCGCCGGCGCCATCCGTGTCGCCTCCGCTCCGGCACGGCTGTGGCCCGACCGGCCGCCCGCGCCGCCTCCCTCACCGGACCCGGAGGGCGAGGCCGGGCCGCCCCCCTGCCCGCGCTGTGCCGGGTGCCGTCCGGGGACATCCGTACCCTGTCCACGCTCTCCGTGGTCGAGGAGCAGATCGCCGCGGACGCCCGCGCCGATGCGCCGGCCTTCGAACCGGACACCGAAGCCGGGATCGCCCGGTGCACCGCGAAGCCGAAGCCGGAACCCTGCCCGGTACGCGCCCCCGTGTACCACGATCTGACGGGCGATGGGAAGGCCGAACGGGCGGACCTGGACGTCCACCAGCTCGTGCCGCTGGCCGAGCGCGCGATGCGGGCCACGGGGACGACGACCGAGGTCCGCGTCGTACGGGACGCTCGCGTGGAAACCGACCGGCGCCGGCTGGAACGCGTGCTGGGCAACCTCGTCGCCAACGCCCACAAGCACGGCCGTCCGCCGGTGGTGACCGTCGACGCCCCGGTCATCACCGTACGGGACCACGGTGACGGCTATCCCGAGTACCTCCTGGAGCAGGGCCCCCAACGGTTCAGAAGCCAGTCAGGTGAAGACGGCAAGAGGACCGGGCACGGCCTGGGCCTGACGATCGCCGTCGGCCAGGCCCAGGTCCTCGGCGCCACCCTGCACTTCTCCAATGCCCCGGACGGCGGAGCCGTCGCCACGCTCCGCCTCCCGATCGAGCCCTGAACGGGGCGGATCGGCCTTGCTGTTCCTGTGGTTCCTCCCGTGGACCCTCGTGGTCGCCCACAGCCTGTTCTTCGTGAACCGAAGACTTCTGCTGCAGCGCTTTACGTCAACGACCCTGCACTGCCTGGCCTGAGGAAAGCAGCGCGAACTCCCGCCTGAAACGCAGCATGAAACGCAGACGGGAATCTGCTCATTGCTGCTCCGGGAAGGCGTATTTCCCGGCGGAAGCGACGGGGAGGCGCTGGGCGATCTCCTTGTTGCTCGGTCCAATGGGGCGGCATGGGCCGGTCGAGCGTGAGGACGGCGACGACCGCGGCGGCCGGCGAGGTGACTGACAGCGCCATTGCGGCATCCCAGCGAACACCACGCCCGCCAGGGCAAGTTGGCCTGATCTCGCTGCTTTCATCACTCCTCCGCGTCCATGGCCGAATCGTGTCCATGACCGAACGATGTCGCCCCGCCAAAAGGAAGAAGCGGAAGCACGGTTGTCATGCATGCTCAATCACGGTTGTCATGTACGCCGGATTCGGCGCCTTGGCGGCACAGCAGCGCGGCGCAGAGGGCGGCGAGCCGGAGGTGCGGCGTCAGCTCCGCACTCCGGAGTCCGCTGTTCAAGCCGTCGGCCGGGCTGACAGCGGCCCGCGCCCCCTCCCCCGGCTGGCGGCCCCGCCTGGCCGCGCTCACGAGACCCCTCCCGCACCCTGCCGCCGGATCCAGTGTGTAACCGTTCCGCGACCCTCCGGCTACCGGCCGGTGCCCTACGTCGACCATCCGTAGACAGCCCGTAGACCCTCCGTAGCCCCCTCCGTCCACGCTCTGAATTCTCGCCGCCATAGCGGAACCCCGGAATCCGGTACGCCCTCTCACGGGGCAACCGACGACGACTTCAAGCCAAAGAAATGCGATGGGAGCCGCTATGCGCGAATTCAGCCGACGGGGGATGCTCGGGCTCGGAGCAGGAGCGGCCGCGGCACTCTCCGTGGCCGGCTGCTCCTCTTCCGGGGCGTCGGCACCCGGCAAGGTGACGGCCGAACCCGGGACAACGGGCAAGGCGAAACCGATCGGCGACGGCTCGACCGCGTACACCGGCAAGCAGCCGAAGCAGCCTCCCGAGCCCGAGCGGCTGGAGCCGGGCCAGAAACCGCCCCAGTTCGTGGTCTTCTCCTGGGACGGCGCCGGCGAGGTCGGCAACGGCCTCTTCCCCCGATTCCGCAAGGTCGCCGAGGACCACGGCGCGGCGATGACCTTCTTCCTCTCCGGGCTCTATCTGCTGCCGGAGTCGAAGAAGCGCCTGTACCAGCCGCCGAACAACCCCGTCGGCGCCTCCGCCATCGGCTACCTCACCGACGACCACATCAAGGAAACGCTGAAGAACCTGCGCGCGGCCTGGCTTGAGGGCCACGAGATAGGCACCCACTTCAACGGCCACTTCTGCGGCGGCAGGGGTTCGGTCGAGCACTGGACCCCCGCCCAGTGGGACTCCGAGATCGAGCAGGCCATGTCCTTCGTCACCAAATGGCGCACCAACACCGGCTTCACCGACCTCGAACCACTGCCGTTCGACTACAGCAAGGAGCTCGTAGGCGGCCGTACCCCCTGTCTGCTGGGCCAGGACAACCTGCTGCCGACCGCGAGGAAGCGCGGCTGGCGGTACGACGCCAGCTCCCCCGGCGGTCTCCAGGTCTGGCCCGACAAGAAGCAGGGCCTGTGGAACTTTCCGCTCCAGTCGATACCGTTCCGCGGCGGCTCCCTCCAAGTTCTCTCGATGGACTACAACTTCATGTTCAACCAGTCGAAGAACTCCACCAAGGGCCCGACGGCCAATTACCCGGGCTGGCGCAAGGAGGCCGCCGAGGCGTACATCGCGGGCTTCAAGCGGGCCTACGAGACCAACCGCGCCCCCCTCTTCATCGGCAACCACTTCGAGGAGTGGAACGGCGGCATCTATATGGACGCCATCGAGGAGACGGTCAAGCACATCGCCGACGAGAAGCACAAGGATGTCCGGATGGTCTCCTTCCGCCAGCTGTGCGACTGGCTCGACGCGCAGGACCCGAAAGTCCTCGCCAGCCTGCGGGGGCTCGGGGTCGGGCAGCAATTCACCGGACGCGGCTGACGGCGCCGAGCGCGCCCGGCGTGGCAGGAGGAACGGCTACGGGGCCGGACTGCGCGTACTGTCCGATACCCGAACCGGCCGGCGCTCAGCACAGCATCGCCGAACCATCGCAGTAGGACGCGGGGTTGACGAAGCCGCCGTATGCCGAAAACCTGCGAGTCAGGACCGTCCGGCCTTGGCTGCACGGTCCCATGTTCGGCACTCCCATTCGCTGAGTCCTGCTGAGGGAACGGAGAAGCTGCGGTGTCGACAACGCCCACCGGGAACACGCTCTTCCTCACGATTGACTCGTGCCGCGTCGACACGGCCGCCAGCGCCATGACGCCCGCGCTGGACCGTCTCGGCCCCTTCGTCGTCGCCGAGACCGCCGGAACATTCACGCTCCCGGCGCACTGGGCGTTCTTCTCCGGTTTCCTTCCCAAACCCCTGGATGGTCAGCAATTCCTCGGCCGCTACCAGCAGTTGTGGTCGCACGCCTGCCGCGCCTGGAAGCGCAGCACCTATGTCGTGTTCGAGAGCCCGACGATCGTCGAACACTATGCGCGCGCAGGTGTGTTCACCGCGGGGCTCGGCGGGGTCCCGTTCTTCGATCCCGCCATGCCTTCCAGCGTCCTCCCGGCTCTGTTCCCCCACTTCCGCTACCGAGGAGAACGGGCCGGAGCCCCCACAACGGCCATCGACCCCGACCTTCCCACGCACCGCCCTCTCCCCACAGAACAGCTCGAAGAATTCACCAACCAACTCCTCCGCGGCGAACCATTCTTCGGCTTCGTGAACTTCCCCGAGACACACTTTCCGTACTGCACACCGAGCGCGGGAACCCTCGACGACGCATTGGTGGAAGCTCTCCGTGAGATGGGCCGGCACATTCACCGGAGAGCACCCCTGCACGGTGACAGCTCACTATGGGAGGAAGGGCGCCTGGAGGCGGTGCGCAAGCTTCAGGTGCAGGCGCTGGAATGGGTGGACGGGCATCTTGCGGACATGTTCACGGCCTTGGCCGGCGCAGCTCGTGACACACTGGTGGTCGTGTGCGCGGACCATGGTCAATCGTTCGCCGAACGGGGCTTGGTCGGGCACGGCAACACCACACCCGAAGTTCTGCGCGTCCCCCTGTGGGTCGGACGCCTCGGCAGGTAGCGGTAGCGGGTATCCGGCGAGGGTGACGACCGGGGAACAGGGGCACCGGCCGTATGAGTTCGACGCGGAACAGCGGATGAGTGCCCCGTGCGACCGCCGTCGTCAACGCAGCATCCGGGCCCTGCTCAGGCGGCACGAGCCGACTGCAGGGCGGATCCCGAGGGGCGGGGAGATCTGATCCGTCGTCCTTCCAGGAGCCGGTGGCCACTCAGTGTCCCAGCCGCTCCAGGGCCGATTCCGGGTAGCGCTCGCCCGCCACCGCCTCCTCGGGCACTGCCCGACGTAGCAGATCGCGGTCGGCCTCGGTCAGGGAGAGAGCCACGGCAGCGGCGTTCTCCTGCAGGTAGCGGCGGCGCTTGGTGCCGGGGATGGGCACGATGTCCTCGCCCTGGGCGAGCAGCCAGGCCAGCGCGGCCTGGGCGGGCGAGCAGCCGATCCGTTCGGCGACATCCCGTACCGCCTGTACGAGTGCCAGGTTGTGCTGGATGTTCGCGTCGTCGAACCGCGGCCAGCGCCGCCGGTTGTCCTGCGGGATCAGGTCGTCGCGGGAGGAAAGGGCACCGGTGAGCATGCCGCGCCCGAGCGGGGAATAGGCGACGACGGCGATGCCCAGTTCCCGGCAGGTGGCGAGCAGTTCGCCCTCCACCACGCCGCGGGTGAAGAGGGAGTACTCCACCTGGACCACGCTGACCGGGTGGACGGCATGGGCCTTGCGCAGCGTCGCGGCGCTGACCTCGCTCAGTCCGATGTGCCGGACCAGACCGGCCGCCACCAGCTGGGACATGGCGCCGATCGTCTCCTCGACGGGCGTGGCGGGGTCGCGGCGATGCGCGTAGTAGAGGTCGATGTGCTCAACCCCCAGGCGGCGCAGGGATGCCCGGCAGGCGAGAGGAACGTAGTCGGCGGAGGTGTCGACGTCGCCGACCCGGCCGGTGGCCGCGTCATGGCGGAGCCCGAACTTGGTCGCCACGACCATCCGGTCCCGCTCGTGAGCGTGCCGGCGCAGCCATCGGCCGACCAACTCCTCGTTGCCGCCCCGCCCGTAGGCGTCGGCGGTGTCCAGGAGGGTGATGCCCATCTCCAGGGCGCGATCCAGCGTGTGCTGGGACTCCTCCTCGTCCGGAACGCCATAGGCGACGGACATGCCCATGCAGCCCAGGCCGATCGCGGACACCTCGGGGCCGTCGCTCCCCAGCTTGCGGTACTTCATGCCGTGCTTCATCGAACTTTCCTCTCAGTGGTCCGAACAATGGTCCGAACGGCGGTGTAGGCGCGGGCGACCTGCAGCAGCCACGCGACCTCCTCGGTATAGCTCCCGCCCTTGGCGGCCTCGGGGCCGAGCGCCGCTGAGGTCCCGACCGGCGGACGGTTCTCGTGCTTCGCGCACAGAGCCGAAGCCAGCGATCTGGCCTGCACCATGGCGTGCAACTGGTCGCCCGACAGCGCCGCCTCCTCGGCCGACTCCCGAGCGCCGGTGGCGACAGCCGGGTCCATGTACGGGCGCAGCACCAGCAGACCGTCCTGGATCTCGATGACCCTGCGGTAGAGGCGATAGCTGATGTCGCCGGGCAGGAAGCGAGCGAGGCGGCCGGCATGGCGCGGGTTGAGCGCGATGTCCGGAGCGGCCGCGTACAGGTCGCTCCACAGGGGATGCAGCCGCTGATAGGCGACGAAGTTGCGGACCCGACGCCGCAACTCGGAGACGCTCGGTCCCCAGGAGGGCATGGTGAGCCCTGCCACCAGGAAGAAGATGCCGGTCCCGTTGGCCACTGGGGTCAGCAGTTCCCATTCCAGTGGGTCCAGTCCGCACTGCACCGCGATCAGTGAGAGCAGGCGATTGAGAACGTAGACGAGGCACGCGCTCGCGCCGATCGCCGTGCTGTGCAGGCCCCTGCGCAGCCACTGCCGGCCGGCCACCCGCCCGTAGCGCCGGCACAGCCGGATGATCTCGATCATGCCGGCGCCGAACGCGCCGACGTAGAGCAGCAGATAGCCGGCGACCAGCGGGCGGTGCGCGTTCTGCAGCAGATAGTGCGCGCTGCGCTGTTGTGCGCCCGTTCCCGCCGCCGCCCACAGGGTGAGCATGGCGACCGCGCACAGGGCAGCGACGAGCAGCCGGACGCAGGCGTGCCGCCGGGCGGCCTCGGGCGGGTACACCCAGTAGACGATCGCCGCGAGGAAGGCAGCGCTGGACGCGACGCCGCCCAGGAGGTGAATGCCGAGCGCCCCGAGATCGGCCACTCCCAGGCGCGCGTCCACGGACCGGGAGACGGAGGGCGTGGAGAGCGTGAAGGAGATCCCCTTGCAGAGGAACGCGATGAGCAGCGCGCGCACTGCCGGATCGTTTCTCTGATGGCGCAGGTCGCGCAGTCGATAGAGAAGAGCGAGTGCGCAGAGGACGGCGCATGCGGGGAAGACGACGGCCTTCACGCCGGTCATGAGACTTCCCGTAAGCAGATTTCCCGTCGGCAGATTTCCCGTCGGCGGACTTCCAATCGGCAGAACTCACCTGGGCCCTTGGGGCGATGGTGCGCCGTGAAGCAACTAGCGTGCATGGGGCCCCGGGTTCGGATTGAGCGAGTTCTCGATACGCGCGACGGTCTCGGCATCAGCGGACGGTACCCGCCACACCGACTCCACCGGAGGCCGGGTAACGCGTTCGAGGATGAGGGAGGCGACGATCTCCGCCTCCTGTTCCTCCTCGGTGGAGTAGCTGGTGCGCCCCAGCATCTCCCGCACCCGCCGTGGATCCAGACTCGGCAGCAGCTGCCGCATCACCGCCATGTCGAATCCCACGGAGTCGCAGTGGTTGCACAGCATGTGCGCGAGCTCATGGGCGATGATGTGGTCCTGGTGCAGACGGCTGGTCTCCGCCTCGACGATGATGACGTCGAAGGTGTCCGTCGCCAGCCACATACCGCAGGGAGTCTCCGCGCCCAGAGGAAGCGATACGAGCCGGATCGGGCGGCCCCGATCGGTGCTGAGTCGTTCCATCAGTGTGGCGATACTGCATCCGTCGGGCAGGTCCAGGCGGGCCAGTACCTCACCAGAAGCCCGTCGCAGGTGCTTGAGGTCCTTGTTGCGATCCTTGTTGCGGTCCTTCTCACGGGGCTGCTTGTGAGTCCTGGAAGTCAAGTCCACAGCCGACGCCTGCTCCTTCCCCACCCCGAACTCGTCATCTCCCCCAAGACCCGCTCCCAAAGGAGCCATGAACGCTGCGACATGCCCTTCCTCTTGACGCTGCCTTCCCCTTGACGCTGCTTTTTCCTTGACGCTGCTTTTCCCCTGCTCGTCGACAGGGCGATGCTATCCGTCGCCGGAGCCGTCCCCGCCGACTCTGCCCCAAGGTACGCCGCCCGCCAACTCGACGTCGAAGCACAGCCGGTGTGACAGCGCGGCGCGTCGGCCGTAGCGGGCCTCGTCGGTCTCCGCGCCGGGCGGCAGCCGTCATCACGAGTTCGGTCCGTGGGGCCTGAGCCGCCATCCCGGCGCGCCCTCGTGGGCAAAGCGCGCCCGGGGCTATGCCCACGTGCCGTTTGACATGCCGGCTCGGGTACGACTGGTCGTAGAAGCCGGCCGCGACCGCGACCTGTCCGGGCGACTGCCCATCGAGCAGCAGCCGTCGGGCGCCGCGGTGGCCGGACGTGTCGGTGTGGCCTATTGAGGGAAGGCGGCGAGGGAGCCGGGGAGCTGCCCTGTCGGGGACGACGACGTGCCGGTCGTGGCCGGGACTGCGCCGCAGAACTCCGCCTCGATCACGTTGACGTAGAGCGATCCGTCCCGCAGCCAGTCACCGTTGATGTGGAACGTCAGCTGGTGCTTCCCGTCCTCCGTACCGACCATCGCGGACAGTGAGCCGTTCGTACGGCCGCTCTTGCCCACCACCTTCACGCCACAGGACAGCGTCGCGAACTCGACCCCGAGTCCGTACCCGATTCCCTCGCCCGCCGGCACCTCGTCGAGCATCTCCTTCATCTGCGCAGGGGGCAGCAACTTGCCTCGCATCAGGGCACGTTGGAAGCGGTTGAGGTCGCCGCTGGTGGAGATGACGTCGCCGGCTGCGCCCAGCCAGGTCATGTTCTGCCGGGTGGCGTCATGGATCTTGGCGTCGGGGGCATCCTGGTGGAGCCGGGAGTAGCCGACGGGGTGCGGGTCCGGCATCTCCGGCGCCGTGCCGGGGAACGACGTCCCGTGCAGCTTCAACGGCTGGATGATGCGGCGGATGGCCTCCTGCCCGTACGAATGGCCGGTTGCCTTCTCGATGACCATCCCGGCGATCACATAGTTGGTGTTCGAGTACAACGGAGCCCGCTCCGGATCGGGCTGTGGAGGGTACTTCAGCGCGATCGCCACGAGTTCCTCGGGCGTATGGGTGTCGTACCGGTGCTCCGGAAAGCCGGGGCCGGCGGCATTGTGCACGAATGCGGGGTCCGCGGTGTAGTCGGCCATGCCGCTGGTGTGGTTGAGGAGCCGACGCAGAGTGATCTTGCTGCCGTCGTACCCGTTGCCCTGCACCAAGCCCGGCAGCCATGACTCGACCGTGTCGTCCAGGCTCAGTCTCCCTTCCGCCTCCAGCTGCAGCAGGACGGTCGCGACGAACGTCTTGGTGATGCTGGCCCCGCGGAAGTGGTCACCCGCCGAGCGCTTGCGGCCCGTGGCGGTGTCCGCGTACCCGGACGCTCCGAACCAACTCCCCTTGCTGTCCCTGACCTTGGCGGCAGCCCCGGGAAGTTCACCCTTCTCGACCAGATCACGCAGTGCGGCCCGGGTCGCGTTGTGGCCGTGATCCGACTGCGCCGCGTATGCGGACGGGGCGAGCGTGGCCGCTCCCACGGCTGCGGCCACTGCCAGAGCGAGTAAGGGGGTGCGCGTAGCCCGCTGCTTCATGGGTGTGCCTCCAGTCGCCGAGGGGCAGGGTCCTGCCCCTGTGGTGGTGGAGACGCCGAACGCGAGCTTCAAGGTTGATCGTTGGGCGAGGGCGCGGGGCTGGCAGTTCTTGCCAGATCCCCGTCTACGTCGTCGACTGGACCCCCGACAAGATGCCTCTGCTCCTTGAGGGGATCTCCCGGGCGGCCGCGAAGCTCGGGGTCACCCCGGTACCGCCGGCCACGCTGCTGGGTGTTGCGGCACGGGACGTACCCGACCGTCTGGTCGAGGTCGAAGCCACCGCGGTCATGGGCTGAACAGGCCGCCGCCGTCCTCGGCAGCCTCGGCGTCGCGGGCATGACGGCGGCCTCCGCCGCGGCCCGCGCGGGGGACGCCGGTACTCACCAGCAGCTCGGCAGGTCAGGGCGTTTGGTGCGTCCAGCGCAATCAACCACAACTGCCCCGACGGGCCGGCCGAGCGCCCTCAGCCCCGAACTCGCAGAGCCTTCTCCTCGGCATCCGCCAGCCAGAAGAGCAGCGGCGAGAGCGTCAGTTCGACGACCGCCAGCACCACCTGGAACCAGTGCGGCCACCCGTGCACGGCGAGCGACAGCAGCCGTCCGAGCGCACCCAGCAGGAACACCCCGGTCAGCCACCGCACCGCCGTCGCGGGGATCGGTGACTGCCGGGCCGTCCAGAGCCAGCCGAGGCCGTAACCGGCGAAGATCGCGCCGAAGAACCGCCCCAGGCTGTCGACCGTCGGGCCGGCCGAACCCGCGCCCGGCACCGAGGAGTTCCCGGCCAGTACGTGGAAGAGCCCGATCGCCACGCAGGCGTATCCCATTGCCAGTCCGAGCCACCGGAGCACCGTGACCCTGGCCATGAACCCACCGCCCCTCCCCTGCCCCTCCTCGACGAGGGACCCCGCCCCCGAATGGCCCCACCGACGAGGAGATGGCGCCACTGGGGACGCTGCCGCCGGAGCCGGAACTCAAGGATGGCCGATCCGGCCGTTGCTCAAGGAGGGCCGTTCCGGCCGACTGCCTTGCCGGCCATGAGCGATGCCGCCGGCCAAGGGGCGCCCTCGCGGTCCCGGCTCTCCCCGGTGCCGCGACGGATCACAGGCGCAGCGTTCGGCGCAGCGCGATGGTGAGTTCGTCGAGCTTGGTGGCGCCCTCGGCCGGGTCCGAACGCGCCGCATCGGCCACGCAGTTGCGCACGTGCTCGTCGAGCAGACCGAGCGCCACTTCCTGCAGAGCGCGGGTGACGGCGCTGATCTGGGTCAGGACGTCGATGCAGTACCGATCGTCGGTCACCATGCGGGTCACTCCGCGCACCTGGCCCTCGACCTTGTGCAGCCGGGCGAGGTGGTCGGCCTTGTGTTCGGCGTATCCGGGCTGGTGCGGGTTCCGGCTCAAGTGCGGGTTCGGGTTCGGTGTCGCGTCCGCGGTGCGGTTGTGGGCGGGGACGGTGGTCACTGTGGTCCACCTCCGTCGTGCGTATCGCTGGTCGTGGATGTGCGGTAACTGTCCGGATCGTCGTCGAAGGCGCTCGCGCACGGGGCGGAGCAGAAGAAGTAGCTGCCGGTCGCGGTATCGCGCCGTGCGGCGGCGGCCGCCGGGTCGACGGACATGCCGCACACCGGATCCACCGTCGGATTGTCGTCGCTCTGTCGCTGGGCGGCGGATTCAACCATGGGTTCGACGGGTTCCACCGTGGCGGGTGCCGATGAGGTGGCGGGCCCCCAGCGGCGCAGGCGCGATGCGTTGGTGACGACGGACAGGGAGGACAGGGCCATGGCGGCCGCGGCGACCATCGGGCTGAGGCGGATGCCCCACAGCGGGTACAGCGCCCCGGCGGCGAGAGGGATGCCGACGGCGTTGTAGACCAGGGCGAAGAACAGGTTCTGCCGGATGTTGCGCATCGTGGCGCGCGACAGCTGGATGGCGGTGACCACTCCGGTCAGCGAGCCGGAGATGAGGGTGATGTCGGCGGCCTCGATGGCCACATCGGTGCCGGTGCCGATGGCGAGGCCGACATCGGCCGCGGCCAGAGCGGGGGCATCGTTGATGCCGTCGCCGACCATGCCCACGGTGCGGCCCTCGCGCTGCAGCCGGCGAATCTCGTCGGCCTTGTGCTCGGGCAGCACCTCGGCCAGGACACGGCGCACGCCCACCTGGCGGGCGATCGCGGCCGCCGTGTCGGCGTTGTCGCCGGTGATGACGGCCACCTCCAGTCCGAGCCGGTGCAGGGCGGCGATCGCGGCCGCGGAGTCGTCCTTGACGGTGTCGGCGACGGCGAGCACTCCGGCGGGCCGGCCGTCGACGGCCGCGAGGACGGAAGTCTTGCCCTGGGCGGACAGATCCGCCGCGATGGGGGCGAGGACGCTGGTGTCGATCCCCGCGTCGTCGAGCAGCCGGGCGGTGCCGACGAGCACGGCGTGGCCGTCGACGGTGGCTCGCACGCCTTGGCCGGTGACCGAGTCGAAGTCGCCCGCCGTGGTCCAGGTGAGGCCGCGCTCCCGGGCACCGGCGACGATCGCCGCCGCGAGGGGGTGCTCGCTCAGCTCCTCGGCCGCGACCACCAGCGTCAGCAGCTCCGTCTCGTCGAGGCCGTCGGCCGTCCGCACGTCCGTCAGCACGGGCTTGCCCGCGGTGACCGTGCCGGTCTTGTCGAACACGACCGTGTCGAGCTTGTGCGCGGTCTCCAAGGCTTCGGCGGAACGGATCAGAATGCCCGCCTGGGCGCCCTTGCCGGTGCCCACCATGACGGACAACGGGGTGGCCAGGCCCAGCGCGCACGGGCAGGCGATGATCAGCACCGCGACCGCGGAGACCAGCGCGAGAGTCAGCGCCGGGGCCGGGCCGACGGTGAACCACACGGCGAACGTGACGACGGCGATGGCGATGACCACGGGCACGAAGTAGCCGGAGACCGCGTCGGCCAGCCGCTGGATCGGGGCCTTGGACGCCTGGGCGGCCCGCACCATGCGGATGATCTGCGCGAGCACGGTGTCGGCGCCGACCTTGCTCGCGCGCACCCGCAAACTGCCGGTGCCGTTCACGGTCGCCCCGATCACCGTGTCCCCGGCCCGCTTGCCGACCGGCATCGGCTCGCCCGTCACCATCGCTTCGTCCACCGCGGAGGAGCCCGACAGCACCTCGGCGTCCACCGGCACCTTCTCCCCGGGCCGGATCACCACCTCGTCGCCGACGGCCACGTCTTCCACGGGGATCTCGGTCTCGGCGCCGTCGCGCAGCACCCGGGCGGTACGTGCCCGCAGGCCGAGCAGGGCGCGGATGGCCTCGCCGGTACCGGCCTTCGCACGGGCCTCCAGCAGCCGACCGAGCAGGATGAGGGTGAGGATCACGCCGACCGCCTCGAAGTACACCTCGCGCACTTCCTCCGGCAGCAGACCGGGCGCGAGCGTGACCAGCAGGCTGTAGCCGTAGGCGGCGCTCGTGCCGAGCGTGATGAGGCTGTTCATCTCCGCGCCGCGGTGCTTGAGGGCCAGCCAGCCGGTGGAGTGGATCGGCCGCCCCGTGTAGAACATCACCGGCGTGATCAACGCCAGTTGCAGCCAGTGGTTCAGCAGCCAGCCCGGCACCCAGTCGGCGCCGAACAGCTCATGCGCCATCACCGCGAAGACCACCGGCAGGGTGAGCAGCGCGCCGACAGCGACCCGGCGGGTCAGATCCGCGATCTCGGCCGCCCGCTCGGCGGCATCCGCGGCCTCGGCCTGTGCCGCAGTGGCCTCGCTGTCCACCGGCCCCGCCGTGCGGGCTGCGGGACGGCCACCGTCCGGGCCGGCATCGGTCTCCTGGCCACCGTCCGGTTCCACCAGCAGCGTGCCGTGGATCATGTTCATCCCGCACGTGAAGCCGAAGGAACCGGTGTCGGACGGGCGAAGGCGCACGGCGGTGCGTGCGTACGCCGGCAGTCCGGCGCTGACCCGCAGGTCGGGGAAGACGACCCGGGAGGTGCACTCCCCCGACTCCTGCCGGTCGAAGACCAGCTCCACCGGCACTCCCTGGCGGACCTTGATGACGTTGGGGCTGTAGCCGCCGCGCACCGTCACTTCGGCCCGCTGCACCCCGCCCTCCAGCCGTGCGGCACGGGCCCGGCGCGGGCCGAAGAAGAACCAGCCCAACCCGGCGATCAGGACGGCGGCGGAGACCACCACGACGACATCGGCGACTCCCATGGCGGATCGCCCTCCCTGCGTGTTCGCTCCCCTCCAGCCTCGCGCGGCTACCCCTACGGGGCAGGGGCTGACCGGCCCCCATGCCCGGGACAGGTGGCCCTTGCGCCCCACATCTGATCCCCCTCGGAGACCTTGCCGCCGCGTGCACCATGCATCCCACCCGGCCCCACCGCCACGCCCCCGCACACGCGGCCGCGCGCGGGCCGCAGCCCGGCGCGCCCCGATCCCCGGATCAGTACAGCCCGGACCGACCGGACGTACCGTCACCACGAGCGCCGGCTGTCACCCGTCACCTGCACAAGGCGGTGTCGACGGCGGCCTGGACATCGGCGGGGCCTTGTCTGACGGGTGCGGAGTCCGAGTCCGCGGTGACGGCGACCGTGAAGGCACGGCCGTCATCGGTGACCCCTGTACGCGTCCCGTAGCCGGGGATGTCACCGCCGTGCCCCCACATCAGACCGCCGCAGCTCATCGGCGTACCGATCACGCCCAGCCCGTAGCGGGCACCGGGCCACAGACGGCCGGCGGGGACTGCGACGGTGGTGCGCATCCGGGCGAGCTGCGCGGGCCGCAGGAATCTGCCGCCGAGCAGGGCCGAGAAGAAGCGGTTCAGGTCGCCGGGGGTGGAGATCATCTGCCCGGCGGCCCAGGCCCAGGAGGGGTCCAGCTCCGTGATGTTCTTCATCACTCCCCCGCCCTTCGCGGCGTACCCCTCCGGGTGGGCTTCCCGGATGCTCTCGTCGCCCGCGGCGGGGAAGTAGGTGTGGCGCAGTCCGATGCGCTCGATGACCCGGCGGGTGATTTCCTCCGCCAGCGGGCGGCCGGTGACCTTCTCGATGATCAGGCCGGCCAGGAGGTAGTTGGTGTTGCTGTACTCCCAGCGGGCCCCGGGAGCGAAGTGCGCCTTGTGCGCCAGCGCCAGGTCGAGCAGTGCGCGGGGCCGGACGTAGGTATGGCGCTCCTTGCCGGTCGGGTCGCCGATGAAGTCGGTGTAGTTGGGCAGTCCGCTGGTGTGCTGCAGCAGCTGACGTACCGTGATGCGGCGACCGTCGATGCCCTTGCCCCGCACCAGGTTCGGCAGATACTTCTCGACCGGGGCGCCGAGGGCGACCCTGCCCTCCCCGACCAGCTGCAGGACGACGGTGGCGGTGAACGTCTTGGTGTTGCTCCCCACCCGCACCTGCCCGTTGACCGGCACCTCCGCCCCGGTCCTCAAGTCCGCGACACCGGCGGTGTAGTGGCGGATACGACCGTGACGGCCGCGGTCCGCGGCCAAGGCGGCGGGGTACCCGTCATCGCGCACCAGGTGGACCAGAGCCTGCCGCACGACGTCAGCCGAACCACCAGCCCGCGCCGGAGCACCTCCGACAGCCAGGGCAGCAGCCACCACAGCCATCACAGCCGCCATCGTGATCCCGCGCCGAGACCCGGACGATGCGGCGCGGACACGGCGAAACTGAGGAGAACGATCGGGCATGGGAACCCTGTCCCCGCCCCTTGACGCAAGGAAACTGTGCCGCCCGCAAGATCCCCCGCAAGATACAGCTGCCCGACGAGGCTCCCGCCCGGGTGTTGGGCGAGGGCATCCCTACGCGGCGACTCGTGCCCGCTCGTGCCCGTACGCGTCGGCGACTCGCGCCCGCTCGTCCCGCGCTCACGCCCCCTGGCTCGCGCCCCCCGTGCATCAGTGTGAACGGGCTCTCCTTTTCCCCCTGCAGGCGGGTTGGCTACTGTGTGCCCGACGAACTGCGCGACGGGAGCCAGGAAGCCGGTGAGAATCCGGCACGGTCCCGCCACTGTGACCGGGGAGCGGACCCCACGGAGACCACGGCAGCGATGCTGGAAGGTCGGGGCGAGCGGCGATCCGGGAGTCAGGACACTGACCTGTCGCGGACACCATCCACGGGGCGTGGACCCCAGGAGGCGTGCATGAGGTCTGCGGCGGCGACAGACGCGGCAGACCCGTTCGGGTGCTCGGCGTGCGCGGCCGGCGGCCCAGTGGGCCGTGGCCGGAGTGCGTTGCGGTCCCGGGTGCCGGTCCCCTGGTGGCCCGTGCTCCGGACCGGAGAGGATCCCGGATGCCTGGACCCACCGTGCCGAGCCCTGACGTCTCACGCCGCCGACTGCTGGGCGGCGCCCTCGCCGCAGCCACCCTGCCCATTCTCGGCACGGCCTGCGGGCGGGCCGAACCCGCGGCCGGCACCGGTGACGGACTCCGCGTCACCGACCTGACCGGCGCCACCGTCGAACTGCCGCGCCCGGCCCGCCGGGTGGTGACCATCCCGCTGCCCGCCGCCTCCATGGTGGTGGCCGTCAACGGCGGGCCTGAGGTGCTGGCCGGAATGAACGCCGCCTCGCGCACCGCGATCGAGGGCAGCTTCCTCGGCACGGCCCACCCCGAGTTGCTCAAGGTCCCCACCGAGGTCGCCGGCGCCGAGTTCGCACCCAACGTGGAGAGCGTGCTCGCGCTGGAACCGGATGTGGTGATCCAGTGGGGCGACCGCGGTCCGGGCATCGTCGAACCACTGCGCAAGGCCGGGCTGACCGTCGCCCGGCTCACCTACGGCACCCAGAAGGACCTGGAGGGCGCCATCACCCTCTACGGCAAGCTGCTCGGCAAGCAGCAACGCGCCGAGAAGATGGTGAACGGGATGCGTACGGCCCTGAAGCGGCTGCGCGGCCGGCTTCCCGCGTCCGGTGCGGGCGCCGAGAACGCGCCGTCCGTGCTCTATCTGCGCGGCGCCGCCGACGGACTGCAGGCCGGGGGCGGCGCCTCCTACAACCACTACGTCACCGAGCTCGTCGGCGCCCGCAACCCCGCGGCCAGGGTCGACGACGAGCAGGTCACCATCGACAGGGAACAGCTCCTGAAATGGGACCCCGACATCATCCTGCTGGGCAACTTCGGGCCGGCCGCCCCGAAGGATCTCTACGCTGAACCGGCGCTGGCGACCCTGCGGGCGGTGCGCGAGCGCCGCGTCTACAAGGTGCCGCTGGGCGGCTACCGCTGGGACCCGCCCAGCCAGGAGTCGCCGTTGATGTGGCAGTGGCTCGCCGGTCTGGTGCACGGCACCGGGGCGCCGGGGCTGCGGGACGAGGTGGTCCGCCAGTACGCGTTCCTCTACGGTGCCGAGCCCACCGCCGCCCAGCTGGACGTCATCCTGCGGACGAAGGCCAACTCCGGCTCCCGGGACTATGACGACTTCGGCCGCTGAGCGGGGCGGCCGGCGCGGGCCGGAACGACCCGGCGGGCCGGGAGCCACGCCGATACCGGCCGCCGGACTCCGCCGCCGCACCGCGCTGTTCGTCCTCCCGGCGGGCGTGCTGCTCGTCGCCGTCACCGCCCTTGCCGTGGGCCGCTATGCGGTCGGCGTCGACCAGGTCGTACGGATTCTGCTCGGGCAGCTGCTGCCGCTCGAACGGACCTGGACACCCACCGAGGAGGCGGCGGTGCTGAACGTCCGGCTCCCCCGGGTGCTGCTGGCCATGCTGGTCGGCGCGGGACTGGCCGTCTGCGGTGCGGCGCTGCAGGCCGTCTTCGGCAACCCGATCGTCAGTCCGCAGATCCTCGGCGTCTCCTCCGGCGCGTCCTTCGGCGGAGCGCTCGCCATCGTCCTCGGTCTGGGCTCGGCCGCGCTGGTGCTCGGATCCTTCGGGTTCGGGCTGTTCGCCCTCGGCGCGGTCTTCGCGACCAGCCGGGTGCGGGGGCCCGCACCGCCGCTCACGATCGTGCTCTCCGGGATCGTCGTCGGGGCGTTCTTCGCGGCGCTGGTCTCGCTGCTCACGTATCTCGCCGACCCCTACAGCGAGTTGCAGTCGCTGGTCTTCTGGCTGCTCGGCAGCCTCGCCACGGCCACCTACGGCAAGGTCGCCGTGGCCGGGGTGCCGGTGCTGCTCGGCGGGGCGCTGATCTGTGCGCTGCGCTGGCGGATCAATGTGCTGTCGCTGGGGGACGAGGACGCCGCGACGCTCGGAATGCGCCCCGGGCGGCTGCGCTGGCTGCTGCTCACCGCGGTGGCCGCGGTCGTCGCCGGGGCGGTCGCGGTGAGCGGGGTCATCGGCTGGGTGGGGCTCGTGGTGCCGCATCTGGCGCGGCTGTGGGTCGGCCCGGACCACCGGGTGCTGATCCCGGTGAGCCTGGGCCTGGGGGCGGCGTATCTCACCGTCATCGACACCGTCACCCGCAATCTGAGTACCGCGGAGATCCCGCTGGGCGTGCTGACCGCCCTGGTCGGTGCCCCGGTGTTCCTCGTCCTGCTGCACCGCAGCCGCCGGAGGATGTGGTCCGATGCTTGAGCTCGACGGGCTCGGCTTCGCCCATGAAGCCCATGAAGCCCATGGAGCCCATGAAGCCCATGGAGCCCATGGAGCCCCTGAAGCAGGTCGCTGGCTCTTCCGCGGCGTCTCGCACCGGCTCGCCCCCGGCGAGGTTCTCACCGTCCTCGGCCCGAACGGCCGCGGCAAGACGACCCTGCTGCGCTGTCTCGTCGGGCTGGCCGAGCCCACCGAGGGGCGGGTACGGGCCCGTGAGGCGATCGGCTTCGTCCCGCAGAGCCACCGGACCACCTTCGCCTACACGGCGCTGGACATGGTGCTGATGGGCCGCGTACGGCGGCTGCGGCCGCTGGCCACACCCGGCCGCCGGGACTACGAGCTGGCACTGGCCGCCCTGGAGCGGGTCGGGCTCGCCCCGCTGGCCGACCGCGAGTACCCCACGCTCAGCGGCGGAGAGCGCCAACTCGTGCTGATCGCCCGGGCGATCGCCGCCGAAGCCCCCGTACTCGTCCTCGACGAGCCCGCCTCCGCGCTGGATCTGCGCAACCAGGGCCGGGTGCTGCACCTGCTGCGCGGCCTCGCCGACGAGGGCCGCGCCATCGTGCTGACGACCCATCACCCCGACCACGCCCTGGAGATCGCCGACACCGCACTGCTGATGTACGGCGGCGCCGACGTCCGGACCGGCCCGGCCGACGCCCTGCTCACCGACACCGCCGTCTCCGCTCTCTACGGCGTCCGCGCCCACACCCTCTCCCTCGACGCCGCCCAGGGCGGTCCACCCCGCCGCACCATCGTCACCCGCTACGACCAGGAGCCGTTCCCATGAACGCGCCCGCACTCCCCGACGGCTGGACCGCCTCCTACGACCGGCACACCAGCACCCCGCCGGAGCCCACCCCGACCACGGCCCTGGACCTGTTCGACGCCGATCCGGACGGCATCGGCCGGCTCCTGTGCGAGCTCACCGCACGCCACGGGGACCGGTTCGGGGCGCGGCTCGGCCGGTACCAGATCCAGCGCCGGCCGCGCGCCGATCTGCTCAACGCCGGCCTGACACCGGGCTGGTGCGCCGAAGACCGGTTTCCGGAACCGTGGCGACGCGTCGAAGCCTCGCTGCACCGCCATCCGCACGACGTGGTCGCCCGCCGCCGCTGACCCACGCCACCCTGAAGAGAGGCACCGCCATGACGACCACGCCCCGCCTCGCCTGCACCGTCCGCCCCTGGGCACAGTTCCCGTTGGAGCGTGCGCTGCGCGGCATCCGTACGGCCGGGTACGATGCGGTCGCCCTGCCGGTGCACGGGGTCACCGAGGTGATCACCCCCGACACCCCGGCCGACCGGGCCGAGCAGATCGGCGCCGTCATCCGCGACCACGGTCTCGAACTCCTCGTCCTCAGCCACGCCGCCGACCTCGATCGGGACGACGACGCGACGCCGGCCGCACTGCACCGTCAGATAGACCACTGCGCGCGCCTGGGGGTGCCGACCCTGGTCGACATGGGCTGCCCCGAGCCCGCCCACGGCGACCGCTACCTCCGGCTCATGGCGGCGGCCGCCCCGTACGCCGCCGCCCACCGGGTGACCATCGCCGTCAAGCCGCACGGCGGCCTGACCCGTACCGCCGCCGACACCCTCTCCGTCGTCGAGCGGGTCGGCCACGACGCCTTCCGTGCCTGCTGGGACGCGGGCAACCTGGTGCACTACGGCGGCGAGCCGCCCGCCCGGGGGCTGGCCGAACTCGCCCCGTACATCGCGGCGGTCGGCGTACGCGACCACCCGGCCCGTGGCGCGCGGCGGGCGACTACCACCGGGGGGATGCCGCCCGCCATCACCCCCGGCGACGGCATCGTCGACTTCACCGAGCTCTACCGGACCCTGCGCGCCCACGGCTTCACCGGGCCCAGCGCGGTGGAGAGCGTCACCAGGCTCGGCACCGTCGAGGAACTGGACTCCGAGGCGGACCGCGCCCGCCGCAACCTGATGGACGCGATGGCCGGGCGCACCCCGGACCGCCCGGAACCGCACCCCACGATCCCGGCCCGGCAGTCCTGCTCCCTGGTCTCCCGCACCGCGGCCGAGGACCCCATCGGCACCGCCCGCCCCTTCGACCGGTACCTCATGCTCGAACTCCCCCTGCCCTGGCCGCCCGGCATGGGCACCCCGGTATGGGAGACCGACCGGGTCCCCGCACCGCTGCGCACCGCCCTGCGCACCGCCACGCGCCGCACCGAGGAACGCGGCCTGACGATGAAGACCTTCGCCGCGGCCCCCGACCCGGAGTACTCCGTCCCCGGTCTGATGCGCATCATCCGCTTCGACCGCACTCCCGGGATCGCCGCCCCCCTCACCCGCGTCGAACACCACCTCCCCGCCGAGCGGGCCCCGGCCCTGATCGATGCCCTCTTCCCCGAAGAACCCACCGAGGACGCCGCTCAAGAACCCACCGCACTGACCCCCTTCACCCCCTACCGCGACACCACCGCCCACCGCGACCTCGTCGTCTGCACCCATGCCTCGGTCGACGCCTGCTGCGGCACCCGCGGCTACCCCTTCTACAAGGAGCTCCGGGAAGCCCACGGCAGTACGGGGAAGGTACGCGTCTGGCGCATCAGCAGCTTCGGCGGCCACCGCTTCGCCCCCACCCTGGTCGACCTGCCCGAAGCCCGCTACTGGGGCAACCTCACCCCGGGCCGCATGGCCCAACTGGTCGACCGCACCGGCCATCCGGCGGACCTGATGGACCTCTACCGGGGCTGGGCCTGCCTGCGCCACCCCGGCGAGCAGGTCCTCGAACGCGAGCTCTTCCGCACCTACGGCTGGGACTGGCCCGCCCACCACCTCACTCTGCACCCCACCACCGACACCCACTACGCCCTCACGGCCCACGACCCCCGCACCGGCGCCACCCACCACCACACCGCCGGCCTCCGCCCCTTGGGCCCGCAACCGGTCCTGATCGGCTGCGACCGCACCGCCGGCGAGGTCCAGCGCTACAACGCCACCCTCCACTCCAGCGCTCCGGCGGCTCCGGCGCCCAACTGAGCGGTTGCCGCCTGGCGAAGCCGTTGCCACGCGTCACGGGTGAGTGCGTACTCAACTTCGCCCTGCTCGGAGCCGTCGATCGCCTGCGGCCAGTCCCCGGTGAAGCTCCGGACGAGCGACAGGCCCGACTTCTCCATGACGCGGCGGGACCGGATGTTGACGGCCATGGTGCTCGCCGTGACCCGCTCGATCCCGAGTTCCGTGAACCCCTTGTGGATCAGGGCTCGGGACCCCTCGGTGGCATAGCCGCGCCCCCATGCCGCCTGGTGCAGGCGGTAGCCGAGTTCGACCACGGCAGGGCTGTGCTCGTCCAGCGGCCGGAACTCGAACCAGCCCAGGAAGGCGCCGGTGGACTTCTCCTGCGCGGCCCAGTAGCCGCGGGTCCCCAGGCACGGGTAGTCGTGCACGAGGCGCGGCAGGCTCCGCTCTTGGATCACGTCACGGCTTGTGGGGCGCCCGCCGTTGATGAAGCGCACGACCTCGGGGTCGTTGTCCAGCGCGAGCAGGTGGTCGGTGTCGGCCGTCGTGAACGCGCGCAGGATGAGCCGGTCGGTCTCCAGGAAGGTGTCCATGCCGCGATCCTCACCGCGGGCGGGCCAGGCCCGCCACCGGTTTTCCGGCCGGTGGCAGGCGGTGGTGTTCCTGCCGCGCCGCCTCCGCAGGCACCGCCCGCGCCGGCCTCGTAGACGCGCTGTACGCGCTGCGCCCGCTGCGCGGAGACCGGGCACCGGGCGTTGTCAGTGGCAGCACGTAGCGTGGTGACCGCAAGCATCACAGCGGGGAGAACGGGGAGGACGGCGTATGGGGTCGCGCGCCGAAAAGACGAACCGACGGCCGACCGGGACTCCCATGCCCTGACCATGGCCGCCAACTGCCTGGTGGGCCTGGAGCGGCTGGTCCGACGCTTCACCCCCGCCGAGGACACGGAGTCCGGGGAGGCCGCGCCGCGGTAGGAGGGCGTCCCCGAGGCGGGGTGAGCCGCGCCACAGCGGAACGGCACTCCCAAGGTGCGGGTGCCCCGCACCGCCAAGGGCCTCCTGGCGCTCGGATCGTTCCTCAGCCCCGAGTGCCAAGAGGCCCTCATCCGTTGACAGCGACGTTCCACAGGGGCAGGGCCTGCCTTGATGCACCGCCCCGGCGGAGAGGGGCTCCCCTTGAGTGCGCACGGGCCGTCAGGCGGACGGGGCGACGCGAGCCGTTTCGAGGACGGTGGCGATGCCCTGTGCCAGGAGTGGGATCCGGTGCGCCGCGATGCCCGCGATGTTGATGCGCCCCGAGTCCGTGCCGTAGACGGCGAACCGTCTGCGCATCCGGCGCATCTGGTCCGGCGTGAGCGGCAGCATCGAGAACATGCCTTTCTGCCCTGCGAGCGACGCCGCCTGCTCGCCGCAGCCGAGCGCGCCGAGATGGACGACCAGGTCCGCCCGGTTGGCCGTGATCCGGTGGCGCATGACATCGAGTTCAGCCCGCCATGCGGCCCGCAGCCCCTCGTCCTCCAGGATGGTGGTGACGACGGCGGCGCCGTGCTCGGGCGGCATCGAGTACAGCGTCCGCGCGGCGTTCTGCAGTGCCGTTTCGACGTGCCGCAGCGTCTGCCGCGACGATCCGAGGACGATCGCGCACCCGGTGCGGTCGCTGTAGAGGCCGAAGTTCTTGGAACAGCTGACGGCGATCAGCACCTCGGGGAGCCGGTCGGCCAGCATCCGGGTGGCCCGCAGGTCGGCGTCGAGGCCGTCGCCGAGCCCGTGGTAGGCCAGGTCGACGAAGGGAACCCAGCCGTTCGCCGCGGCGAGTGCGGCCAGCTCCTCCCACGTCTCGAAGGACGGATCGACTCCCGTGGGGTTGTGGCAGCAGCCCTGGAGAAGGACGACGTCGTTGCGTCGTGCGGCACTCAGGTCGTCGAGCAGGCCCGCGGTGTCCGGGAGCCCCGCGGAGTCGAGCCGGCCGTACGTCCGGACCTGGAGACCCGCGGCCTCCAGGATCGGCCGGTGATTGACATAGGCGGGGTCGCTGATCCACACCGTGGTGCCCGGGCGGGTCCGGCGCACGAGATCGGCCAGCAGGCGCAGGGCTCCGGTGCCCGCCACGGTCTGCACGGCCGTCGCCCGTCCGGTCAGGGCCTCGGTGCCCAGCACCATGGACAGCATGGCCCGGTTGAAGGCGGTGTTCCCCGAGAGCCCTCGGTACTCCTTGGAGACGGAGCGTTCCGCCAGGCGTATCTCGGCCTCCCGGACCGCTGACATGACAGGGGTGGCCCCGGTGTGGTCACGGTAGACGCCGAGGACGAGGTTCAGCCGCTCGGGGCGCGGGTCGGCGGCGAACTCGGCCGCCAAGTCCCACAGCGGGTCGGCGGGCGGGGCGGGAAGGAGCTCAAGCATCGGGGGAAACCTTGGGTCGGGGGCGTCGGTTGGCGAGCGCGACGCCGGTGGTGATGAGAGGGACGCCGATCAGGACGGGCAGGGTCGGCGACTCGTGCAGCAGGGGTACGGCGAGCAGGACGACGGCGACCGGGCTGAGGCTGCCGACGACCGAGCTGCGCTCCGGTCCCAGCCGACGGATGGCGAACGCGTACAGCAGACCGGCGCACAGGCCGACTCCCAGCCCCTGGACGACGAGGAACAGCGCGATGTCACCGCCGGCCGCCCGGGCGAGACCGGTCGGCAGGACTCCGGCCATGACCAGGAGGGCGATCACGGCGAAGGAGGGCAGGCACAGCAGTCCGATGGACCCGACGGGGTCGAGGTCCACTTCCCGCAGCCCCACCGTGTAAAGGGCCCACAGCCCACTGGCGACGAGCAGCGCGCCCGAACCGAGCAGGACGTCCTCGTCCAGCGCCGCGGTGTAGCGCCAGACCAGCGCCACGACTCCGGCCACGATCAGCACCAGCCCGGCCGACTGTGTGCCGCGCGGAATACTCCTGCCGCCCGCGACCATGAGGGCGGAGACGAACAGCGGGACCATCCCGGGGACGATCGCCCCGACGAACGCGGCCGACGTCAGCGAACCGCCGTACATCGCCGCGAGGAAGAACGGCACCCCCGCACCGCAGATGATTTTGGCGGCGGGTCCCGGCCGCACCGTGACCAGCCGGCGCCTGCGCCGCCACAGAGCGGGCGCCAGCACCACGAGAGGAACACCGAAGCGCAGCAGGGCCGCGTCGGCGGGCAGCAGCGTGGAAGCGCTCAGAGCACGGGCGCTCAGCGCGAACCCGGCCCAGATGCCGACGGTGAGCAGCAGTGCCAGAAAGGCCACCGCCTGCGGAGAGACCACCCCGCGCCCGCCGCCCCGGGCCGGGGAGCGACTCCCCGCCCCGGCGGCCGACGGCTGCGCCGTGTTCGTCACGACCACTGAAAATTCCTCCCGCTCGGAGCTGCTCGGGCGGAACCGACAGCGACCCTTCCTCTGAAGGCAACGCTAGAGCCTTCAGCAGGGCAGACGATTGCCATTTCTGCCCTTCAGGCCTAGCCTGAGGGCATAATCTGCTAAGGAGTGACGGAGTTTCGATGGATGACGTGGATTTCCAGATGATCCGCGAGTTGCAGGCCGACGGGCGGCTGTCCAACCAGGACCTCGCCGACCGGGTCAGGCTGTCCCCCTCGCCCTGTCTCCGCCGGGTACGCCGCCTGGAGGAGTCGGGCCTGATCAGCGGCTACACGGCCACGGTGGACCAGGTCGCCTTCGGCCTGCCGATCACCGTCTTCGTACGGGTCCGTCTGGAACGGCACACCGCCGAGGCCGTCAACGTCTTCGAGGAGCACGTCGGCCTCATCGAGCACATCCAGGACTGTTACCTGATGGCCGGCAGCAGCGACTACCTGCTCAGAGTCGTCATTGAAAGCCTGGAGGCGTACGAGGTCCTCGTACGCACAAAGATCCACGCCATTCCCGGCATCGCGTCGATCGAATCCAGCTTCGCCTTCGGGAGCGTCAAGCAGTCCAAGGTCTACCCGCGCCCGGGCGGCCCGTCGCGCCCGCGTGCGCGCACGCGCTGAAAGGCTGGAAGCAGGGCGGCCTGGCCGGACTGGAAGGTATCCGGCGTCTGCAGCCGTACGCGTCCCTCGGTCCGGACGCCGCCTTCAGGTGCGCATTGAGCAGCGGAACGCTCGACGCTCCCCCGCTCCACGACAAGCCGGGCAGGAGAGCCGCCGCCTGGCCCTCTTCCACCAGCCGCAGCCGCACCAGCAGATCGGGCGACTCGAACCGTACGTCGGGCTCGAATCCGGCCGGGCGGCACACGGTCGTCGCCCACCGCCGGGACGCCGTACCCGCCGGTTCCATGACCCACGGATGGCCGGACAGCGCACGGAGCGCGACCGACGGCTCGGATGCGCGGACGGCGCTGTCGGGCGGCAGGGCCGACCGCGCCTCGTCACGGCACAGCTCCGCGACTTCCGTGTGCGTGCTGGTGAGCGCGGCAGGAGGTCCCGCACGGCGGCGCGGCACCTCCGCGACGACGTGAACGACCCGCTCGGCGACTACGAACGGGACGCCTGCTCCCCCAGTGGCCCGCGCTCGCACCTACGCGGCGCAGAACTCGTTGCCTTCCGGGTCCCGCATGATCCACCAGTGCCCGGCAGGCCCTTGGTCCACCTCGCGGACGCGGGTCGCGCCCAGGTCTTGCAGTCGGGCCACCAGCTCGTCCAGACCTCCGGGCTCGCTGTGGACGTCGATGTGCAGGCGGTTCTTGCCCACCTTGCCCTCGGGCACGTCCTGGAAGAGCATCCGGCGCCCGTGGCCGACGCCGCTGGTCTCGTCGAACGGGTCCTCGGGGTGGCGGATCGCGGCGTAGCCACGGAAGTTCTTGCGGCCACGATGCTCGACGACCGCCTCCTCGCCGATGTGGCCGGCGGCCAGCAGCTGTTCGACGAGCGCGCCGGGGTCTTCCACCTCGTACTCCAGGGCCGCGGCCCAGAAGTCCGCGAGGTCGGGCGCGTTCGTGCTGTCGATGACCAACTTCCAACTCAACGTCATGTAACCGTTTATACTGGTTACATGGACTCCTCCGCAACCACAGGGCTGACGCTGCACTCCCCTACCGGCGTGGCCTACCGGTTCGACCCCGGGGCGCTGTGCCTGGAACTGCTGACCACCGGCGGCCCCGGCCCCTACCGCCGGTACGAGGTCTTGTACGAGCCCGCCGACCTGGTCGCCTGGGCGGACCGGTCGCGGCTGACGCCGACGCCCGCGCTGAAGACCACCGAAGCCGAGGTGGCCGACACGCGAAGGCTGCGCGACGCACTGTTCCGGGTGGTCGTCGCCCACACGCGCGGCGAGCCGCACCCGCCCGGCGACCTGGAGGTCATCAACGAGGCAGCCGCCCGCCCGGCCCTGGCACCCGCCATCACACCGACGGGGAAGCGCCAGTGGGCCGGAACGCCCAGCGGCACCCACCTGACGGCCACCGTCGCCCGGGACGCCGTCGAGTTGCTGACCGGTCCCTTCGCGCACCGCATCCGTACCTGCGCCGCCGAGGACTGCCACCTCGTCTACGTCGACACCTCACGCCCCGGCCGCCGCCGCTGGTGCTCCATGGAGCACTGCGGTAACCGCCACAAGGTGAGGGCGCTGCGCGCCCGCCACTCCGAGGAAGGGTGACCGCGAGGTAGCCCGCGATGCTCACCGCACTCCCCGAGGACACCGGCCGGCAGAGCGGCGTGTCCCGCACGCCGCCCCCACCCCGCGCCCGTCGTCCGGGACTTCATCAGCAGCCCCGAGAGGCTCACTGCCCGAACGGCTCCGGCTCCGCCCCGGCGCGGTCCTCATCCCGGAACGCTGGCGCCCCCTACCGGACGACCGCAGGCGTGACCGGGCGAGGTACGCGGTCACGGCCAGGGCTGCCGATGTGCCTCATGGCGCGCATTCCTGGAGGCAGCCAGGCGCGCGCCATGGCCGGCTCGCTGCGCCAGGGCAGCTCGTCCTGGGCCATCTTCGAACGGTGAGCGACTTCGGCGGAGGTCGCCCTTGGGAAGATCTCCGGCTGGCAGGATGAGGGCCGTGGCGAAAACTCAACCGATCAACTACGTACGGATAGCCGAAGTTCTCACCGATCTCGGCATGATCACCCAAGACAAGGCCCGGAGCGTGCTGGACGACTGCCGCAACTTCGCGCACGAAGAACTGACACCGCGTCACCACATAACCGGCGCCCTCGAAGAATTCGGCGTGGCCGTCAGCATCCACGCCGATGACGTCGATTTCGCCGACGTGTACTACGAAGAGCTCCTGGAAGAAGCCGCAGCTCTCACCGGAGGGAAAGTCACCGTCGACAACTACCGTTTCGACAAGGACGACAAGGACGACGAGGACGACGAGGACGACGAGGACGACGGCCGCGGAGTGCTGCACTTCGACCGCAACGGCGAGACGCTCTCCTTCTCCATAGAGCAGGAGTCGAACGACTACCTCGACATGGGCGCGGCCCAGGCCGCCATCGAAGCCCTCAGCCCCGACGACGACCCCCGGTCCTTCCGCTGTGTCGACAACGGGCCCAAGAATCCCCCCGGCACCCTGGACGACATCATGGTCCTGGCCACGGCCGAGCAGCGCGAAGGGCTCCTTCAGCACCTCGGCATCGCGTTCCGCGAACGGTGGTGAGGTCAACAGGGCGCCTCAACCGCAGGAAACGGCAGGCACAAGCCATCTGAAGTGCCCGAGGCCAGTGTCCCGCGGCCGGCAGTCCCTCCAGGAACGCGGGCACGGGGCGGCCGCTGCGAGTCTCCCTCCCATGGGACAGTCCCCTGGGGCAAAAGGGCAAGGAAAAGCGGTATTCCGACATCGCCACCGCGACGTACTCGCGGCCCGGCCGGAGGAGCCGACCCGGGTGGCGAACGACGCAGCGCGGCAGGTAATGATAAGAGCATGACGAACCTTGGGGGACGGGCGGACGAGCCCACCAGTTACGGGCTCCAGCCGCCGGCACCCGGTGGCCACTACCCGCCCGGCGCGTCGACGCCGGTTCCGCAACAGGCCGCCTACGAGCCGACACAGATGACCGCACCGTCGGGGCCCCCGGGGCGGGGGCACGCGGGGCCGGGGCACGCGGGGCAGCAAGACCACCCGGGATACGACGGGCACGACCCACACTCCGGCCACAGCGGCACCCTCGCCACCCCCACTACCCCTGCCGCCCCGCAGGACCCAGGAGCGGGACGGGTCATCGGCGGCCGCTACCGGCTCATCTCCCGCCTTGGGCACGGCGGTATGGGCACCGTCTGGACAGCGCACGACCAGGTGGTCGACCGGGAGGTCGCGGTCAAGGAACCGCGGGTCCCCGAGCATGTGCCGGAACGCGAGCGGCACACCGTCCACCAGCGCATGCAGCGCGAGGCACGAGCGGCTGCCCGGATAGACCACCCGTCGGTGGTCAACGTGTATGACGTGGTGGTCGAGGACGGCCGCCCGTGGATCGTGATGGAGCTGGTGCACGGACATTCGCTCGCCGACCGGCTCTCCGAGGGCACGCTCGACCCGCGTGAGGCGGCCCGCATCGGCCTGGCCGTGCTCGGGGCGCTGACCGCGGCCCACGAGGCCGGGGTACTGCACCGGGACGTCAAGCCGGACAACGTCCTGCTGGGCCGCAACGACCGGGTGGTCCTCACCGACTTCGGGATCGCGCAGGTCGAGGGCGAGCAGGGACTGACCGAGACCGGCGCGTTCATCGGCTCGCCGGAGTTCATCGCGCCGGAGCGGGTGCTGGGCCAGCGGCCGGGTCCGGAGTCCGATCTGTGGTCGCTGGGCGTCGTGCTGTACGCGGCGGTCGAGGGCATGTCGCCGTTCCGCCGCTCGCACACCCCCGCCACGCTCCAGGCGATCCTGTCGGCCGAACCGCAGGCGCCGGCACGCGGCTCCGGCGCACTGGGCACCCTCGTCATGCGGCTGCTGAGCAAGGACCCGGCGGCGCGCCCGGCGGCGGCCGAGGTGCGCCGGACGCTGGAGACGGTCGCGCAGCCGCCGCAGCCCGCGGCGACCAAGCCGGCCGCTGCTCCCGCCGCCCCCGCTGACGGCGGCGGCAGCCGCTTCGTCCCGCCGATCCTGCACAAGAACCGCAAGGCCCAACTCGGCCTTGGCGCCGGAGTGCTGATGGTGACCGGCGCGCTGGTGCTGGCCCTGGCCAACCCCTTTACGACTGAACCGACGATGCCGGCGGGCTGGACGGTCCGCGAGGACCCGGAGCTGCTGTCGGCGTCCCTGGCGGTGCCGAAGGACTACCGGCGCGAGGTCACGGAAGGGGATGACGACAGCGACGGGCTGACCGAAGTCACCTTCCACGATCCCAGTGGCGTCTTCACCATCGCTCTGTGGCGGTCCGAAGAGGACAGCGAAGGCCCGTATGCGACGTCGCTCGACGGCGCGGCCAAGGAGCTCGCTGAGCACTACACCGGCGACAACAACTACGAGATGAAGGCGGCGAAGCCCCAAAAGCCGAAGCGGTCGAACCAGCAGGGCGAAGAGGCGCGGGACCTGACCACCACCTACCGGGACAGTGGCGACGACGAGGACGATCCCCGTTACGCCAACCGCGACCACGTCTACCTGAACAAGGACAAGACGGTCTGGATCCTGACCGTCACCATGCCCGCCGCCGGCGACGCCCGAAAGACCGGCGACCGGCTCTTCGAAGACGTCGTGAAGAACTTGAAAATCGACGCAAACCAGCTCTGACCTGTACCGACCCAGCTCTGGCCTGCGCCGACGGCGATCCGCACCAGCAGCTTGCCGGCCCGGCCCCGTCCGGGCCCGGTCTCATCCGCGGAACCGGGGCGGGGCCGGCCATGGCCTCACCGTATGCTCGGCTGCTCGATCGTGAAGGCGCTCCGGGTGTGGGAGAGCCGCAGCACCCGGGCCAAGGTGTGCGGGACCGCGCACAGCCTCAGCTCTGCCCCGGCTGCCTCCGCTGCGCGGGCGGCGGCGAGCAGCGCGCCGAGGCCGCAGCAGTCGCAGAAGCAGAGCTGCCCGCAGTCCACATCCACCCGCTGGTGAGAGCTCACCGCGTCGCGGAGGGTGGCACGGACGGCGGGGGCGGTGCACAGATCAAGGTCACCCGCCATGGTCACCCGGCAGCTGCCGGGTCCTGTGGCCTGCAGATCGACCTGGATCATGTCGTACACCGACCCCCTGTGGCCTGCGGTGTTGCGTCGCGGAGCGGGCGGTACCCTCACCGTACGCCCGTCCCGCCGAGAAGGACACCAGCGCATCAGCGCGGGCCGGACCGCCCGAAAGAGAAGCCGGCGACCGGCGTCCCCCTTGGGCACTGGTCGGCTGCCGTGACCGACGACGATCGCGACGGGAACCAGGAAGCCGGTGAGAATCCGGTACGGTCCCGTGCCGACCATTCGCGCCACGCCCATGTTCATGTCCATGGCATCCATCTCCGTTGCTCGGGTCCGATGGAGTGACGGCCCGCGGCCCGCTCGGGGTGCGTGCTGCCGGGCGTCCCGCACGAGCTCCGGTTGCCGACCGCCGGACCGCGGGGTGCAATGAGGTCTGCGGCCCGATGGTCGCAACCAGCGGCGCAGGCGTTGTCCCGCCCCCGCTCGGCCCCGCCAGTGCCGGGGAGGCAGTGATGACGTTCCCTGATGCCGGTGCCCGCCCCGCGGGGCACACCCGATGGAAGCGGCTCGGCTTGGTACTCATGCCGACGCTGCTGATATCCGCGGTACTCGTGGTGGCGATCGGCATGGGCATCCTCCCTGTCTCGCTCGCGGTCTCCGCGCAGTCCCTGGTGCTTTCGGGACAGAACCTCAAGATCTCCGCCGATCGGCTGCAAGGCACCGGGTTCACCCAGTACGTCGGGGTGGACCGGGCGAAGAACAAGACGTACCCGGAAGCCCTCTCCGGCATCGAGTCGGCCGACCTTTACAACCTGTGCCAGTCGGTGGTCGTCCCCGTCCCCGGCATCGGCAAGGCCACGCTGCGGATCGGCGCGGGCGGGGGCAGCAAGCCGGCGCACGCGGACCATCTCGTCGTCCATACCGACGACCTCGCCGGCAACGCGGTGTTCCGCAATATCACCATCGGGCAGGATGCCTCGACCTTCAAAGATGGCACCGGCGCCCCGGCGGAAACCTTCGGACAGCAGGCCGACACCGTACGCATCGAAAACCTGCGGCAGACGGCCCGAGCGGTGAGTGCGGGGACCTTCCAACTCACAAACCTGCACCTGAGCGTGAAGGCCGGAGACAAGCCCTGCTACTGAACGGCCCTCCCCCTCCCTATGGGGCGAGCGACAAAACACCCCTCCACTCCCTTTGGGACAAGCGGGTGAAAGCGTCCCTCCATTGGGGTCCCTGGCTGATTCCCGGGGTCACCAGCCGCCCCCGCCGGGGTTGGGGATGCGTACCACCCGAGACTCGGGTATCGGGGTTGCTCGGCCCGCTGGTGGGCCGGCCCCCGCTTGTCTGACGGGGAGAGGGATGACGAGCAACGCCGACAGTGCCAGCCAGACCACCGAGCGCGCACGTCCCGCGGGCCGCACCCGATGGAGGCGCATGGCCGTGGTGATGGTGCCGACTCTGCTGGCCTCCGCAGCACTGTGCACAGCGGTGGCGCGTGGCGCCCTCGCCGCGTCTTTCGGAGTGTCGGCCAACTCGTTCACGGTTTCCGGCAAGAGCTTCGAGATCGGGGCCAGCAAGCTCGACGGGCGCGGATTCGTCCAGTTCGGTGTGCTGGACCGCGGCGCTCATGCCACGTACCCGGAAGCGCTTTCCGGCATCCGGTCCGCGGACCTTTACAACCTGTGCCAGTCCGTCGTGCAGGACGTGCCCGTCCTCGGGCCCGTCACCATGCGGCTGACCTCGGGCAGCAGCAAGGTTCCCGCGCACGCGGACCGGCTCGTCGCGGACAGTCACGACCTGCGAGGCGACGCGGTGTTCCGCAACATCAACATCGGCCAGGACGCCGCGACCGTGAAGGGTGTGCCCGGCGTACGCGGCGCGCCCGGCGGCTTCGGCCAGCAGGGCGACAGCGTGACCATCGATGGGCTGCGGCAGCGTACGCGTTCGGTGAGTGCGGCGACGTTCCGGCTGCCGGGACTCCACCTGAGCGTGAAGCTCGGCTCCCACCCCTGTTTCTGATGTCGTGTCACGTAAACCCACCACACTCGGGGAGCTCGACGTGAGTAGTGCGCGGCTGCGCGCGGGACGCAAGAGGAAGGCAGGAGCTGACGGGTGGCGGCCGGGATGGTGGAACTCCTTCCACGACTGGCGGCGCAGCCGCCCGTTCTGGGCAGGGGTGTGGACGCTGCTGGCCGGGGTCGAGATCCTCTCCATCCCGATCGCGCCGTTGCCGATCATGGTGCATGAAGGCATCGCCGGCGTGGCGGGGTCGCTCATGGGGATCTTCATGGTGGTCCTCGCGCTCAGCATGTGGCTGGCGCCCGGGTACCGGGTGTTCGCTGGGATCGCGACGCTGGTGCTCGCTGTCGCCTCACTCGTACTCTCCAATTTCGGCGGCTTCCTGATCGGTTTTCTGCTGGGCATCACCGGCGGCGCGATGGCGGTGAGCTGGGTGCCGGATGAGCGGCCTCCGGCCCGGCCACGGATCCGGCCGAACTGGGGTCGCGGGAACGGCTCGGGCCGCCCCGGAGGATCGGAGGGGCCGGGAGGGTCGGGGGGCCCGGGAGGCTCAGGCAGTCCGGGGGATCCGGGTGGCGCTGGTGGTTCGAGCGGTCCCGGCGGGGCCGATGGTCCCGGCGGGGCCGATGGTCCCGGCGGGGCCGGTGGCTCTGCTGGCCCCGGCGGTTCCGGTGGGCCGGACGGTTCCGGTGGGCCGGGCGGCGGGGGAGGCGGCGCCGGAGGTCGTAAAGTCGGCGGCCGACAAGCCCGCAGCTGCTCGCGCACGAGCCGTATGAGCCGTATGAGCCGTATGAGCTTGCGCTCCAACCGTATGCGGGCGCTCGGTGTCCTTCCGGTCGGGGCTCTGCTGACCGGCGGGCTGCAACCAGCCCCGGCACACCTCCCCCGGACGGTGCCGAGCCCCGCCGATCCACCCCACGTGCCCAGGGGCACGGCACGCGGCAACGCTCCCCCGCACCTGACCGTCTGCTCTCTGCTCGACGGACTGCTGGCCGGGGCAGGACCCACCGCGCGCGGCACCGGAAGCCGCATCTCGGTGGGCGCCAAGGTGGGCCGCACACCAAACTCCCAGCCTGAGCACAGTCAGCACCCCAAGAGCTCAGGCATCACAGTGGACGGCCCGCTGGGCCTGCGTGCGTCCCTCGGCCCTCATGTGCCGAAACCGCGTACCGAGGAACACGACGAACACCGGCTGAGACGCGGACCCGACTCCGCCGAGCCCGCGCCCGCTCCCATGCACTCATCCGGAGCGGGCCTTCTCGGCTCGGTCACCGGCCTGCTCGGCCTGAACAGCTCACAGGACACACGCGATACACGCGATGAACAGGACAACCCCCCGGCTGCCCAGCACGACCAGGCGACGCCGCGCCCGACCCGACCTGCCGGCCCGCCGCAGCGCGGTCGGCCCGACCACGACCACGCCGCCGGGCCGGGCACGTCAGACAAGCAGCCGAGCCGGTCCGGCATCGCCGCCGGCAACGTCATCCCGCCGTCCGTCCTGCGGCTGAAGATCCCGCCACTGCCTGCCGACGGGCGGATGGACGGGCCGTTGTCGCTGCTGCCGCTGCGCATCAAACTGGGCGACCCCGCCAAGCGGGACAAGCATTCCCACTGGTGCCTTCCGCGGCCCTCGATCTCTCTCAGCCTCGGTGTGGACGCCGCCGCGTACCGCGTACCCACCGCCCCCCAGCCGTTCAAGGTCCGCACCCCACTGATGGTGCTCACCGGCCTGACCTATCACGGCATCACCAGGGTGCCGACAGTGTCCGGCCCCGAGCGGGTCCTGGTCTTCACCGTGTCCCGGGCCGACCTTGCGAGCCTGCGCCAGACCTCGCCTCTCCTCGCCCCCTGGTGCGGCCGCAACCAGCCCCCGCCGCCCCGTCCGCCCTACCACGGCCTGCCCGGCCTCCGGTTGCCCCTGCTCGACATGGGCATTCCCGGTATCGGCCACGTGAACCCGTTCGCCCCCGGTCCCTGGTATCCCTGCCAGGGCAGGTGGGAGCAGGACGGCGCCCCCCTCGCCACGTCGGTTGCCACCGGTCATCCCGTGGTCCTGCTGACCAAGGTCCTCAGCGGCAATCTCCTCGGCCTGCTCCCCATCACTTTCACCCCGAGCATGCCGCCCCCACTTCCGCCGGGGCTCACCCTCCCCATCCCGATCTTCTTCACACATGCCACCGCGTACAACCAGTACCTTCACGCTGACCATTTGGACATTCCCGGTTTCCACCAGACGGCGTCCCGCTGACTCCGTTGAACCATGGAAATGACCCCGTTGAATCATGGAAACAATGGCCCGGCTGTCCGATCGTTGCGGCCGAGGAGGTCGTCGTCGCCTGGATGCAGCAAGCGCACAACAGGTGGCGGAGAACAGCACATTCGTGGATCTGCCATCGGCTCGTCCAACGGAAACCATGTGTGCGCGCATCGTGTGTGCGCACCAGGACTCGGTCACCGCGGCCCTGGGGGGAGCCGCTGTGCGCGGAGGCCGCGGTCATGACGGGTTCGGCGGCTGCCGCGTGCACGGTGTGCTGCGCTCTCTCTCGTACGCCGACGTTGGGCAGGTGCGGCTTCAGAAAGGCGGCCAGAAGCAGTCCGTCAGTGCACCGGCAAGTCGCTCGCCCTTCGCCACCGTCCGGCTGCGTACGGAGGTCACCAAGGGCGCGGGCTCCGTGCTGCGGCCTGGCCATGGTGCCCACGCTCGCCGTTTGGCCGGCTGATCGCCCCGACGGACCGATCAGCCGAGGACGAACGGGAGTTTCGGGGCCAGCTCCCCCAGTTCGGCCTTCTCCGCTTCGACCGGGGCACGCCGTCCGGTGCCGATCAGCAGCGCGTCCTTGTCGGAGAACGACGGGGAAAACGCCGCACCGGCGATCTTCTCCAGCATCTCGCGTGACCGGGCGAGCCCCTCGGCGGGCGGTTCGGCCGCGTCCGGGAGGTACGCGATCAGGTCGAGATGGTGCAGCGTCCATTCCAGGACGTACGCGGAGAGGTAGTCGCCTGCGGTGAGCACCTCGTCGCGGGTGCCGACCCGGACAGCGGGATCCGCGAGTTCGGCGGCGCGACCGGCGGCGGAACCGACATCGTCCAAGTGGAACTTGAGCAGCCGCGGCTCTTCGTACGCGGCGGCCAAGCGGACGATCAGCGCGTCGAGCGGGTCATCGCCGGTCGGCGGCGTCGCGGCGACGTCCCAGTAGGTCACCGCGTCCCGGGTCGGTTCTGTTTCGGCGGGGGTGACGAGGGTGATCAGGACGTCCTGAGCGTCGATGATCAGGTGGCACACCAGGTCCCGCACGAGCCAGCCGGTGCAGCCGGAAGGCCGCGCGAAGTCCTCGTCCGGGAGTTCGGCGACCGCTGTGCGCAACGCCGCCCAAGAGCGTGAGAAGAGGTCCACCGCCGCAAGCTAGCAGCGCCCGGCCCCCGGCTGCGACCGACTTTCCCCGGTCCGCGAACGTGGAACTAGCCTTTGCGAACGTGGAACTCGGGCTCCTACCTCGGGATTCGGGCTCGCGAACGTGGCACTCGCGGGTCGTCGGCGAGTCCCACGCTCAGGCCTCTCGGTGGGATTCTCTCTCCCTCAACTCCACGCACAGCATTCGCCGGACGGCGAGCCGAAGTGCTCCGCTACGGATGACCGGCCGCACCGGGACGCCACCCCCTACGCCGGCTCGGGCAGACGGTCGAGGCGATCGCGGTGGGCCCGGGTCAGGCGGAGGCGTTCCGCAGCGAGGTTCTCCACAGGGAACGGTAACGGCGAAGCGGGCCCATGACGTCGGTCCACTGGCAAGGCTCGACACCGACCCACTGGCAAGGCTGGGCACCGCACTACCTGACCGAAGACACAGACCCTGGACGGAAAACCGTTTGACCCCCGCCGACGCCCGGCGATCGGATGGCGGCCCATGAGCACAGGGCAGATGCATCCCGGCCAACGCCCCATCGACGGCGACCTCGTACGACGGCTGATCGACGGACAGTTCCCGCAGTGGTCCGGGCTCGCGGTGGAGCCGTTTCCGTCCGGCGGCACGGTCAACGCCATGTACCGGCTGGGCGACGGCATGGTCGTACGTCTGCCGCTGGTGAAGGGCGGAGCCAAGGACGTATCGAGGGAGCTGGAGTGGCTGCCCCGCCTCGCTCCTCGTCTGCCCACGGGCATCCCCGAGGTGCTCGGGGCCGGGGAGCCCGCCGAGGGGTATCCGTGGCCGTGGTCGGTGTACCGGTGGCTGGCGGGGAAGCACCCCGAGGCGGGGGCGCTGAGCCAGCCGGTGCTGCTGGCCGAGGATCTGGCCGAGTTCGTGGCGGCGATGCGGAGCATCAGCCTGCCGGGCGCGCCGACGGCCCATCGCGGCGGGCCGCTCGCCTCGCTCGATGCCTCGACCCGGGCGGCGATCGAGGAACTGCGCGGGATGCCGGAGGAGGGCGTCGACTGCGATGGCGTGGCCGCCGTATGGGAGGACGCGCTGAGGGCGCCGGGCTGGGACGGGCCGCCGGTGTGGCTGCATGCCGATCTGATGCCGGGCAATCTGCTGGTGGACGGTGACAGGCTGACCTCGGTGATCGACTTCGGGTGCATGGGCGTGGGCGATCCGGCCTGCGATCTGTTCCCGGCGTGGAATCTGCTGCCGCCCGAGGCAAGGGAGGTCTTCCGCGCGGCGCTCGGCGTGGACGACGCGACCTGGAACCGCGGCCGGGGGCGGACGCTCTCACAGGCGCTGATCACGCTGCCGTACTACCGCAGGACGAACCCGGCGATGGCGTGCACCGCCCGGCACGTGATCCGGGCGGTGCTGGCCGAGGGCTGAGTTCTCCGGGGGGTGTACCGGAGGGGCGAACGGCTCCTGGACGGCCGCCCGTACCGCGACCACACCCACGACCAGACCCGGGCGCTCCGGTACGTCACGCCAGACCACCTCGGCCGGAACTTCCACCCGAGGCCGTTGCGGACGGTCAGGTCGTCCGACCGCTTTCCGAGACCCACACCGGCACCTCGCCGGCCGATTACTCGGAGCCGACTGACGCACACCGTCGTAGCCCACCCCCCGGACCGGCTGCTCCCGCACCCACCACCCGTACCTGGGAGCGCGCCCCGGGCGTGGTTGTGGCGGTGCGCCCTGGTGCGCTCGACCGCCAGCGGTGCCGAACCAGACGCCGTGAGCTCAGGACGGTGTGGAGATGGGGCGCCCCCTGCACGTCAGTCGAGGGGCGTCCGGGGATTGCGGATCGCGTTCACCAGACCAGCAACGAGGTTCGCCCGCTCGGCCATGGCCTCGATCACCAGGTACTCGTGGTCGGCGTGGGCACCGCCCCCGACTGCTCCCAGGCCATCGAGTGTCGGCACCCCCAGCGCGGCCGTGAAGTTGCCGTCACTTCCGCCGCCGACCGCCTTGCCTTCAAGGCCGGGAAGCAGCTGCTGTGCCACCGCGAGGAGCCCGGCCGACGCCGACTCAGGCATCGGGGGCCGGCTGACAGCCCCCTGAACCTCGATTTCCGCCTCATCGAGATGCGGAGCCAGCGCCGCGAACGCGGACTCGATGCGTTCCTTCTCGTCGGCCGACTCGACCCGGACGTCGGCGATGACGGTCGCCTCTGCGGGAACGACATTGTCGAGGGTTCCTGCGGACGCGACGGTCGGGGTGACAGTCGTGCCGATGTCGGGGCGACCAAGCGCTGCGATATCCAGTACCTGGTGTGCTGCCTCGATCAGGGCATTGACCCCGGCCGCGGGCTCAAGACCTGCGTGCGACGCCCGGCCCGCGACAGAGACCTGGAACGTGCCGCAGCCTTTACGGCCGGTCTTCAGAGATCCGCCTTCAGCGGCTCCCTCGAACACAAGCACAGCGCCGCATGCAAGGGCTCGTTCTTCGATGAGAGGTCGAGAGGAGTGGGAGCCGACCTCTTCGTCGGCGGTCACCAGGATCTCGACGCCTGACCGGTCGTCGAGCGTCGCCAGGCCATGAACGGCCTGCACCAAACCGCCGAGCATGTCGAAGACCCCGGGGCCGGTCGCATGCCCGTCTGCGACCGTGAACGGGCGGCGTGCAAGGGTGCCGAGCGGAAACACCGTGTCATGGTGACCGAGGATCAGTACCTGGGGATCGCCACCGGCTGACCAGTGGACGTGCGGCCCGGCCTCGCTCTCCACAAGGACGGCCTGCCCACCGAGGCGTCTCTCGATGACGGCGGCGACAGCTGTGGCCGATGCCCTCAAGGCGTCGAGATCGCGCGACGGAGACTCGACTTCGACGAGTGTCCTGAGGTCCTCGATCATCGCGTCAATATTCATGTTCACATTGACGGTCTTGTGCATCGTCACGATGCAAGGGTACTCGGTACGTCGTAACGGAATGGAGCCAACCTGCCCAAAGCAAGCGCCTCTCGCCCAGGCCCAGCAGATCGCGCGGAGCGGCGCGCGCGTCGGTCACGTACGAGTGTCCGTCACGTACAAGTACAGGAGAGCACATAGGAGTGCAGGCCACGGGCATCGAGTGGTCTTCGGCCAGCTCGGTTGTCTTGAGCCAGGACAACCAGGGCCCGCACCCGCACCAGCCGCTTCGCAGCACTTCGCCCCGCCGACCAAACGATCGACGGGGCGAAGTGATCAGGACCCCGAATTAACCAACAGCATCGTGGCCGGTGCGGGGCCTCGCACCACCACCGTCCGCTTTACCGTGACCGCCCCCTCCACCCCCGCCACCCCTTCTACGCCTCTACGCCTCTACGCCTCTACGCCTCTACGCCTCTACGCCTCTACGCCTCTACGCTCTAACGAGACCCTCCGGCCGGAGCGCACAACTTCCACGTGCCCTTTTGCTTCCGCAGGTAGACGGGTGTCGGCTTCTGGGCCGGCCGGGTCACCACGACCCTGGCGACATCTCCTTTGATCCGGACATCCGATGTCTCGATCGGTATCGGCTTCGAATGGGTATCGCGCTCGTCATCGCCCGAGCCATCGTCCTCGTCGGCGATGCCGCGGGCCTCCTCCAGGCAGAGCAGGCCGATCATCTTGTGCGTGTTCCCCCGGTCGACCGCGAGGGCGAAGTCCGCGACCACCTTCTTGATCCTCGACTCCTCGCTCTCCTCCTCGCCCGGGAGCAGATATGCCGTGACGCCTCCGGCGACGGCGAGCAAAACGGCGGCTGCCCCGAGATACCACCACATCCTCCGCCGCCGGAACGGCCGACGGGGAGGCGGCTGTTCCCCCGCCACGGGCGGCTGCGGGCCGCCCCCAGGCGGAACGGGCGGTGGCTCGTTTCCCTGCGGAGGCCAGGGAGACTCCCCCTGACCGGGCTGGTGTGACACCACTCCAACACCTTTCTGCTCAGGACGGGTCCTCGAAGCGCGACATCAGAAGCTCGTCCAGCTCCTGACCGAAATCCTTTGGGTCGATGTCCCCTTCGTAGACCAGGGCGATCTTCCCCACTGCGATATCCGGGGAAAGGCAGTATTTGAGAATGCCGCCGTCTGTCGTGATCTGCAGCAGGCGCGTCGACGGGATACGGGCGTCGTCGTCCCAACCGGGGACGCCGTCGGGGAAGTCGGCCAGCTCGGCGATGGTGCCCATTTCCATGGGTCGCGCCACACCGAACGAGTCGGTGCTCGCCGAGGCGAACCCCGCATGGACTTGACGCAGGAACACCTGCACCGGTTCTGGGAAGCTCTCCCAGAAGTCCGGCTCCTCGAACGTGCCGGGGTCATAGCCGACCCAGGACACCAGCTCGCCGTCGTCCGTCTCCAGAACGTAAGCCAGCACCGGGGAATCATCGGTCATACAGACGCGCACGTCGACGCAGTGCGCGTTCAGCACCTCGGCGAACTCGGGAAGAAGGTCGAGAAAGCTCTGGTTCCAGAGCGACAACGCGGTTCGGCGACGAGATTCCGCATCGGCTGACAGCGCGATCGGCCGCCATTTTTCAGGGATCCGGGAGATCTCATCGGAGTCGTTGCCGACAAACGTCAGTGACCAATCGTCGAGCGTAGCGGCGATTTCGTCCGGGCCCATATCCAACCTCCGTCACTGTCACTGGCTCTTGAGCAGCTGGTCGATGATTTCCTGCAACTTCTTGCGCGTCTCGTTCTCCAGCCCGACCTGCTCTCTTATCCATCGCGGATCCGCGCCCGACACATAGGCCGCGCTCCTGGATTTCTTCGATTCGTTCGCGGCCTTCGACAGCCACTGAAAGTTCAGCGGGGCACGCGCGACCACGTACATGTTCCGGGGCGTGAGCTTCATAAAGCCCCGCATCTGGACGAGTTCGGCCAAGGGGACGATGTGGTCCGGCGAAACCTTGGGCTTCCCGGAGTTATACGATCCGATCGTACGGCCGGACGCCGCCGGATACGCCGTATCTCTGTCCGTGGCCTGCGGACGCGCGACGCCACGGAGCCTGATGTCGCCTACCCTGCCCGGGTTGCCCTTTCGGATGACTTCGTACACCTGGCGTATCGGGGAGTTTTTGGGGACTTGCCAGTTCTTGCCGTTCGGGGGCGGCGGGGGTGCGGTCCAGTTCGACGAAACGGGCTTCTTGGCCTGCTCAAGATCGGATAACTTCCGCCGGGTAGGCGCCTTAAGGCCCAGAGGGCCCGAGTCCTCGTCCTCGAGCGCCCTCATCGCCTGGTAACACGCCCGCAGTTGGGCGACGACCGTGGCTCTGCGGGCCTCTAAGGACGCTTTCTCCGCGTTGTACGCCGCCGCGGCCGCCGATTGCGCCGGCATCCGGAATACATGCGGTTTGGCGTTGTGCGCACGGATCTCCGCCCCGATCTGCCGGGCGGCCGCAACCTGTGTCGCGCATAGGTCAACCGGTCGGACCGGTTTGGCCTCCGCCGGGGAAATGAACCCGAAGAGTGCGGCCAGCACCACCAGCGCGGCCAGGAGCCGCTTGAATATGCGTGGCAAACCCATACCTCCCCCATCAATCAGAATCTGGCCGTGTCAAGCAACGGCTCACCCTGCGGAGCCCGCTAAGCCTCTAAGCCGCTAAGCCCACGAGACATGCCTGGCATGGGGATGACGGGTTCCGTTTCTCGGCTCAGTGGTTATGGACGCCTCGTCAGGTGCCGGGCCATTTTCAGCGCAGTCGCGCAGCAGCCGTCGGCCGCCAATGGCCCGCCTACGCCTGCTCGTTTTCGACCTTGCCCATGGCCCATCGCTCATCGCCCGTTGCCCGGGATTTCCCTGGTAAGACGTGCCGTGCCTGCATCGGACGTGGCTGACGCTAGCCACGTCCGATGAAATCCCGCTTGTACGGCAATGAATCCGCTGATGGGAGGGCATTGGCAGTCGGCTCACCGAAGGAGAGCCGAAGGGCCGGGGAGAGCCGAAGGAGAGCGGAGGAGTCCGAGTTGGTGGCCCGGCGCGCACAGGTGGAGCGGTCCCACGCCCGTGAGATCCGCGAGGAGCCGTGGCTGCCGGAGGTGGACCGCGCCCGGATGGTGGATCCTCGACCATGTCCACGACTCCTCGACCACGTCCACGACTACAAGAGCCGAACCCTGGCCGCGCATGTGCGCTGGCTGGAGGAGATCCTGGAGGAGCTCACCAAGCGAGACCGGGAACCGGGCGGGGCCGCCCCTCGGCATCGATCGCGACAAACGTCAGCCGGCCGGTGGCCACTTCGGCGACCGGCCCCGAGGCATTCCAACGCTCGGCCGTCACACGGACCACCACCGTCATCGACGTCCGGCCCGCCCCTTCGAGTTCGGCACGCACGCTGAGCAGATCGCCGGCGCGTACCGGGGCCAGGAACGTCATCCGGTCCACCGACACGGTCACCGCCGGACCGTCGGCATGCCGCCCGGCGGCGGCCGCGGCCGCGTCGTCGATGAGCTTCATCACCACGCCACCGTGAATGGTGCCGTAGAGGTTGGTGTCGTGCTCGCTCATGATGTGCGCGAGCGTCACCTGGGAATCGTCCGGCGTCTTGGCGGCGGAATCCAGGGTCGCGGTTCGGTCGGACACGTCAACTCTCCTTCGCGAGTCGCGGAAAACAGCCCGGGGATCGAAGGAGTGGCGGGCGGCGAGGCACGGGGCCTGCCCGGTTCCGCCGGCCCCGTCGAGCCGTCGGGATCACCGCACGCCCCGGTGGCATGCGGGCAGCGGCAGGTCTTCGGACTCACGGGCACGCCTCGCGTACGTTCGAGTCGTTCGCACGAGTCGTCCGTACGAGGCATCTACTGGCCGTCGCTTCCCGGGCCCGAGCGCGGGCCCAGTGCGTATGACGGCGGTCGTTCCCGCTCACCGCTGCGGGGCAGTCCCGGATTCCCACCAGGTTCCCTCTTACGACGCGCCTGCCTGGCTGACAGGGCGAACCAGCTGCAGCGCCAGGGTAACCACAGCCGGATTCCCGCGTGGTCCGCAGGCCCCGTTCCCCGGCTGAAGAGCGCCGGCGCGCGGTGGGCGGAGCGGTATCGCACGCGGGTCCTGCCGGGTGGCGGAAGGGCGGGCACCAACAGTCCGGCCCCGGAACCCTCCCTGATGGTGGACGGCGTCAGGCTGGGGCCGGACGCGACCCCGCTGCGGCAACAGGCCGATGTCCGACGGCCGGGGAGTTGCCCCGGTTATCGGCGCCATATCGCCTAATCTTCCAGAAATGACGTCACGTCACGAAGGGGAAATTCCGTGCCTTCTCGCCTCAACCCGTACATCAGCTTCGACGGCAACGCCCGACAAGCGATGGAATTCTACAAGGAGGTCTTCGGCGGCACCCTGAGGATGAACACGTACGGAGAGTTCGGCGAGAAGGAGGCCGGAGACGCCGCCGACAAGATCATGCACAGCATGCTCGAAACGGACAGCGGGTTCACACTCATGGGCGCGGATATCCCCCCGGGGATGGCGTACAAGCCCGGAAACAACCTCTCCGTGAGTGTGAGCGGGGATGACGCCGCCGCACTGCGCGGCTACTGGGACAAGCTCTCCGGCGACGGCACGGTCACGGTCCCGCTGGAGAAGCAGATGTGGGGCGACGTCTTCGGCATGTGTACGGACCGCTTCGGAATCACCTGGCTGGTCAACATCAGCGAGCAGCCGGCCTGAACGGGCAGCGGCCGCGCGGGCCCGCTGCCCGGCATGGGGGATGGAATCCCTCCGCGAAAAGCCTCACTGCCCGCAGCCCCGTGCCCTGCACCGTGCCAAGGCTCCGGCTTCAAGGGGCCACCATTCTCGGCAGGTTGTGAGCGCTCGAACCGGCCGGTCCACGGGCTGCCCGGCAGCAACTGGGACCAGACGAGGCCCCTGGCCAGGAGAGGACCCTGACCAACACCGGGTCAGGGTCCTCGTCCGTCCACGTGGGCGCTGCGGAGCTCCCCCCTGGCGTCAGCCTGCGGACAGTCCGGCGTCGGACGGGCTCGGTGTCCGCGTCTCCTGATGCTCGTCGGCAGCGCGGCCGGCCTGCTGGGCCGGGATCCGGCGTACGCATTCGATGAGGTAGTCGCCGGTGTCCGGGTCGAGGGTGACGCCATGGGTTTCGCTGCGGAAGCCGGGGAAGCCCCGGTCGAAGGACTCCAGGGCCGTCAGGTAGCGCAGCAGCGGCCCGTCGGGGGTGCCGGTGTTCTCGCCGGGCATCAGGACGGGGATGCCGGGCGGGGTGACGGTGACCATGGCGGCGGCCACCCGGTCGGCCGCGTCGGCCAGCCGTACCCGCTCGGTGCCACCGCGGATCAGGCGCTGATAACACGTCTGGGGCGGGGTGACGGGCTCGGGCAGGTCCTGGAAGGCGGTATCGAGCAGCTCGACCAGGTGCGCCTCGCGCAGGTGGTCATGCATCTCCTGGCACAGTTCGCGCAGGGTACGACCGGTGTAGCGCTGGTGGTACTCGGCGACCAGCTCGGGTAGCACGCGCTCCAGCGGCGCGTCCTCGTCGTAGAGCGCCTTGAAGTCCATCAAGGCGTCCATGAGGGTTCCCCACTTGCCCTTGGTGATCCCCATGGAGAACAGGATGAGCGTGGTGTAGCTGTCGGTCTTCTCCACCACGATGTTCCTGGTGGCCAGATAGGCGGTGAGGACGCGGGCGGGGATGCCCCAGTCGGCCATCTGCCCGGTGGCGTCGATGCCAGGACAGGTGAGGGTGACCTTGACGGGATCGAGCAGGCAGTACCCCTCGGTCAGGCCGGTGAAGCCGTGCCAGTCGGCGTCCGGCTCCAACTGCCAGCAGGCCGGTTCGCTGCGCAGCAGTTCGGCCGGCGCGTCGGCGAAGGGCAGCCGCTCGCCGGTGTCCGGGTCGGTCACGGTCCCGGGCTGCCAGACGCCGAAGAACCAGCCGGGCCGGTCACCGGCGGCCGCCATGCGTCGTCCGACACGTACCACCGTCTGGCGGAAGCGGATGGCCTCGGTCACCGCCTCGTCGATGAGCCAGCGGCCTTGCGGCCCGTCCATCATGGCGGTGGCCACGTCCAGGGAGGCGATCATCGGGTAGAGCGGCGAGGTGGTTCCGTGCATCATGAACGCCTCGTTGAACCGGTCGTGCTCAACAGGCGCCCGGGGCGCGGGCTTGACGTGCACCATGGCGCTCTGCGACAGCGCCGCCAACAGCTTGTGGGTGGACTGGGTGGAGAAAACGGTGGGGCGTTCGGGGCCGGGGAAGGTGTCGGGGCCCACCGCCATCCCGTAGCGCCCGGCGTAGAGAGGATGAAAGCGGGCGTAGGCGAACCACGCCTCGTCGAAGTGGAGCCGGGGCGTGCTGGGGGCGATGGCCCGGGCGACCTGGAGGGCGTCGTAACACAGGCCGTCGTACGTGGAGTTGGTGAGCACCGCGTACTGGGCCTCGGGCGAGACCGCCCCCTGGGCGAGCGGGTTGCGCGCGATCCGGGAAGCGACCGAATCCGCCCGGATCTCGGCGGGCGGCAGGGGGCCTGCCAGTCCGTAGCCGTTGCGGGTGGGAATCAGATAGACCGGCCGGGCTCCGGAGAGGACCAGGCCGTGCAGGACCGACTTGTGGCAGTTTCGGTCCACCAGCGCGATCTCGTCCTGGGTGACGCTGAAGTGCCCGACCATCCGGTCGCAGGTCGAGTCGCCGTGGAGTACGAAGTAGGTGCGGTCGGCCCCGAAGACGCGGGCGGCGTTGCGCTCCGCCGCGCCGACCGGGCCGGTGTGCTCGAACAGGGAACCGAGCTCCTCGACCGAGATCGACAGGTCGCTGCGCAGCAGCCGTTCCCCGAAGTAGTCGTGGAAGGCCCGGCCGACCGGGGATTTGAGGAAGGCGACACCGCCGGAGTGGGCGGGTGTGTGCCAGGAGTACTCGTGCGCATGGTCGAAGCGGCGCAGCGCCGTGAAGAACGGCGGCAGCAGGTCCTGCTGGTAGGCGCGGGCGGCGCCGGCGATCCGTCCGGCGATGAAGGGCGCGGTGTCCTCCAGCGGCCAGATGTACCCGACCACGGTCTCGGCCACCCACAGCGGCAGGTGCTCCAGGTCTTCGCCGGCCGTGACCAGGAAGACCGGGAGATTCTGGAAGCGGCGGCCGGCCTGGCGCAGTACATCGGCACCGCCCGGTTCGCCGCTGGTCTTGCCGGCCTCCGGAAGATCCCAGTCCACCACGGCGGCGGCCAGGCCCGCCTCGGTACGCAGTACCGCCTGGGCGTCGTCGCGCGTGGACGCCCAGCGCACTTCGAAACCGCAGTTCTCCAACTCCTTGTGGACCCGGCGCAGTTGCTCGGCTCCGATACCTCCGCTCTCTGGGAACTCACGTACCGCGAACAGAACCGTCCCGTGTGTCATAGTGCCCCTCATGCCCCTCTGCGCGTATCGGCGCATGGTCTGCTGGTCCGCACCATGCGTGACCCCTGGAGAGACAACCGGAAGGTCACCGTCAGTAACGCACCAACCAGGTCGAAACCACCCCGATGAGGGAAACACCGCGCAAGGAGGAGTGCGCCGCCTCAGGGCTCCGTACTCGTCGGCGTCGATGTAGTCGCGGGGCCGAAGGTCAGGGCGAGCAGCGCCGCCAGGGCCCGTACGGACACGAGCGTCAGTGGGGCGGCACACGACCGACCGGTGACGGGCGTCCACGAGACGCTGGGGCCGGTCCGCGAACACCGACGGTGACCGATTCTGACCGGCGGGCTGCACCCCCTGCTTCGTACGGTCGTTGGGCACGGGAGCCGTCCCGCCAGACCGGGAGCCGTCCCACCAGACCGGAGGTCATGTTGCCGTACCCGCACTGCACCACGTCGTCCGACAGGCCCGTCGGGCACACCGCCCGTACGGCACTCACGCGCCTCCTTCCCGTACTGCTCGCAACCGTTCTGTCCGTGCTGAGCGGATGTTCGTCTCCCTCGGGGACCAGAGGCGAGGGCACCACGACAAGTCCGCACGCCCCGCCGTCCGTCTCGGCCTCGGCGACGCCCTGCACCAGTGACGAACCCCTCGTCTGCAAGATCCGCGCGATGTCTCCGGAGGAGCGTGCGAAGGCACGCGAGACACGGATCCGGTACCACCGGCTCATCGACCGTATGCACGACTCCGTGGATACGATGCGGGCACAGGGCAGGTCGGATGAGGACATCGCGCGGAAGGTGGTGGACATGCGCAATCAGGCCAAGGACATCACCCGTAGCGGAATGTCTCCCCAGGACGTGAAGGCCCTGGAGAAGCGCAACGTCAAGAAGTACGGCAACCCGCTGGGGCCGACGGCGGACCAGCAGTTCGCCCGGTACGGCAGTTGGGGCGAGGTCATCAAGGCCGCCATGAGGAGCAACCCCGCCGTCGACCGCGAACTCGGCCTCAAGCCGCACCAGTGACATGACGACGCACCGGATCCCGCTCCAGGACTATGACCGCCACGACCTCGTGTGGGCCCTGGATCCGCCCTCGGGGCATCTGTCGACCGGGTCCGGTCGGTGCCACGGCTTTGTCCGAGTCTCCTCGGCGAAGAAGCCCGTCGCGGCCCTCTTCGCCGACGCCGGACGGCTGTGGCTGCAGTACGGCGACCGCCACTGGGACTGCGAGGAGGTGTCGGTCCGGCACTCCACGGCGCCGGACGGCACCCGCGAGTTCACCGTCACCGGTCCACGCGGCACGGAGCTCTGCCTCGGTTACCCCGCGCCGCGCCCGGAGCCCTTCGACCCCGCGTACGACTGGATCGACACGCTGGCGGACGATTTCCTGCTCTGGGTCGCCGAGCGCCTGGCCGCTCCAGACCGCCGCGAGGCACTCCGAGAGCACTACACGGCAGGCTTCACCGCCGCGTGACGGGGACCGCCTCCCCGCCCGGAAAGGCCCTGTTAAGGCCCGCAAACTCCCCTCCGGCACCGCGTACATGACGGACCGCCGACCGCGACGAGCCCGCCGTCTGGAACGGCACCGTACTTCTTCACGGCCACGGCCACCGCGCTACCGCGCTACCGCGCCTCCGGATTACCAACCGGGCCAGGTGGGAGGCGCCGGGGAGTTCGGTGAGCGCGGCGCCGGGGCCGGCGTCGGCGATCTCCCGCAGATGGGCGGGCGGGTCGCTCCAGGGGCGGTCCAGGTGGCGTAGGGACCGTCGAGGACGATGTCCCACTCGTGGCAGAGGAAGCACTCCCGCCGGGAGAGGTCGTGACGGTAGGTGGCGACGAGCCGGTCGCGGGCAGCCCGGTCGGTGACCGAGCGCGGGAGCGGGTCGCACGCGCGGTGCGGGTCGTGCGGGAAGCACATCTGTGTCACGAGCCGCTGGGCGAACGCCGTCCCGAAGAGGGAGGAGTGGGTGTGGGCCGGGCGCCAGGCGTTGGTGTGATTGCGCCAAGGGTAGGCCCGCGGCTTGACGGAGGTGAAGACGCAGCGCCCCTGATCGCCCGTCAGGGTGCGGTCCATACCGGTGAAGTCGGTGTCGAGCGGGGACGGTGCTGGTCGTGCGGATGGGCGTACCGGCCCGACGCGTTGGCCTGCCACATCTCCATCCGCTGGCCGCGGACGGGGCGACCGGCCCGGTCGAGGAGGCGGCCGGAGACGGTGGTCCGCCAGCCGGGCGAGGCCCCTGGGGTGACGCCGATGCGGTGCGCGGCGATGCGCCGACTCAGGAGCCCTGCGGACGAGTTGGTTGGGGACGGTTCCGGCGAGGCGGGCGCCGGAGGCGCCGAGCAGGTACCCCAGGACGATGGAGCCGCCCTGGGGGTGAGTATCGCGGGGTCGAACTCGGGCCGTGCGGCGACGCAGCCGAGGACCTGGGCGGCGCATGCCTCGTCGAGTTCGATCGTCCGCGCGGCCTGTGTCACCGCTTCGAGACCCGAGGCGCAGAGTCGGTTGACGGTCACGCGCGGCGCGGAGGTTGCGCAGGCCGGCCGGCAGAGCGGCCATGCGGCCGGCGTTGCGGTTCTCCTCGCCCGCGCCATTGGCGTCGCCGAGGCGGATGTCGTCGATCCGGGCCGGGGCCAAGTCCGGGACGCGGGCGAGCAATGCGCGGATCGCGTGGGCGGCGAGGCCGTCGGGGTGAACGGAACCAGTGCACCACCGATGCCGATGATCACCTTCCCTGGAAACGGCCCCGTTGGCGGGGTCGCCACGGGCGGAGACCTGCATGGCGCTGCGGACGGCGACGTCGATGTGATCACCGCGGATCGGGACTGAGCAGCACCGGCGTCCACGACCGGGTCACGCACAACCGGCAGGCCATGAACGTCACGCTCCGGCGGCTGAAGGAGGCGCTGGAGACATCACGGCAGAGCGCCCCACCTGCGCACACACCCGCTCGGACACACCCGAGGACACCCCCGGCGCATTCACAAGTGCACAATCTCGTAAGCTAGTTCTCGACGCGAAGGAGCCCCTGCTCAACCGTCCGGCGACCAACCTCGGGCTGACAAGGGCTCCCTGCGTGGAACCACCGCCGTTCCTTGCGTTCACGAGAGGGGTCCACATGCAGTCTACGAAGAGGCGTCCCACAACAACCATCCGCTTCGCGCAGCGCTGGCGCCGCTACAGCCGGCTCGCTGCCACACACTTCGTGCGGGGTGCGTCGTACGCGTGCGGCACTGCGGCCATCGGCTTCGTAGTGTGGTGGGCGCAAAGCCGCTAGCCGGCTGAGCACGACCGCCCGAACCGCAGAAGCGGCCCCTTCGCATCACTGCCGAAGGGGCCGTTGACTGACGCGCGGACCCGAGCCCCGGGCACGTTGAACCGATCGCCGAGCTCAACCCGTCGTTCCTCTGGGCCGCTTACCGGCTGGTCTCCACAGCCCACGCCCCGAAGGCGGCGAAGACGGCGCTCGCCGCCATGGACGCGCGCAACCGATACCTCTCTGCGGCACCGCCCCACCCGCAGACCTCTCCATCGGCCGGCTGACATTCCCGTCGGATCTCCCACTGGCCGCACAGAACGCGGCCGTAGGGGCCTTGGCGGACTGAGCAGACTTAGCGGACTCAGTCCGCTCGCACGGAATCCAGCAGGGTGGCGCACCGGCCGAGCAGACCGACCAGCGTCGCCCTCTCCTCGTCCGTGAACTCGGCGGCCAGTGCGCGCTCGACGCGCACGGCGCGCGCGTCCGCGTCCTTCATGACGGCCCGGCCCCGGTCGGTGAGCCGGGTCTCCAGGACGTTCCGGTGCCACTCGTGCGGGGTGCGCTCGATGAGGCCGCGCTCCTGGAGGTTCTTCAGCACCGTGTTCATGGTCGGCGGCGTCACCCCGCAGGCCCGCGCCAGCGCAGCCGCGGAGATCCCGGGCTTCTCCGTGAGACAGAGCAGGGCGGCGTACTGCGGAACCGTCAGACCGGACGGCTTGAGGGCCGCGTGCTTGGCGCCGTTGAGTGCCCGCTCGGCGAGCTTGATGGAGGATCCGAGGCGCTCGGACGCGGGCATGGACGTCATCTCCGCATCGTAACGGCCGTACAGAACGGAAGCCCCAACCCCATCAATGAGACCTCAATGTTTGATATGTACCTTGACGAAGATTAGAACTCTTACTTACTTTCGTGTGCATCCGATACGGCGAACTCCTGCCATCTCCATCTCCCCTTCTGGGATCCATCACCGAGAGGCGTCCCCATGTCCCGTACGATCCGGTGCCGGCGCCGCGCTCTGACCGCGGCCGCCCTGGCCCTGACCGCCGCAGTCCCCGCCTCCCTCGCCGCCACCGCGCAGGCGGACGCGCCTTTCCCGCGTCCGGCCGTCGCCCGGCCCGCCGTCCAGCCGGAGGCCCACGCGCGGGTCTCCGTCGCGCACGACCTGCCGGGTGACCGCGTCTACCCGGAGGGCATCGCCGCCGACCCTGTCAGCGGCGATCTCTACGTCGGCTCGTACACGACCGGCGCCATCTACAAGGCGACGCCCGGTCACCGCACCGCCGTGGTGTTCCTGCCGGCCGGCACCGACGGACGCACCACCGCCAACGGCCTGAAGGTGGACCGAGCCGGTCACCTCTGGGTCACCGATTCGACGACCGGCGTCGCCGTGTACGACCTGCGTACCCGCGCGCTGATCGCGCGGTTCGACGTGACAGGGCCGGCCAAGTCGTTCGTGAACGACATTGCGATCACCCCGGACGGAACCGCGTACCTGACGGATAGTTACCGTTCCGTCCTGTACCGGGTCACGCCGCAGCAACTGGCGCGGGCCGCGGCGCACGGCCGACGGGCCGAGCTGACCACGGCGTACGACCTGACCGGCGCGCTCGGCCCACACCCGGCCGATGACGTCACGCTGAACGGTATCGCGGCGGACCGCTCGGGCCGCTCTCTGCTGACCGTCGACATGACCGCCGGAAACCTCTACCGCGTCGACCTGGGGTCCGGGGCGGTGCGCCGGGTCGCGCTGCACGGCGCGAACGTCCTGAACGGCGACGGCCTGGAACTGCGCGGCGACACGCTGTGGGTCGCCCACAACATCACCAACACGGTCAGCCGCTGGCACGTCTCCAAGGGCCGGGCATCGGCGCGCCTGGAGCGCAAGGTCACCGACAGAGCGCTCCAGATCCCGACCACCCTGGTCCGCACCCACGGTCGCACGCTCGTCGTACGGTCCCAGTTCGACAAGGGCGGACCGATGGGCCCCGGAACCCCGCAGCGGCCGTTCACGGTGGCGGTCGTGAAGGGAATCTGACGGCCACACGAGCGACGGGCGACACCAGCGAGCGCCGCCCCCGCGTCTTCTCTATGAAGGTCCTGCCGATCCTCCTCTCTGTGCATGTGCAGAGGCTTGTTGATCTTCGGGCGTTGCTCCGGTCGTGAGGGGTAAGCCTGGGCCCTCTGACGCAGCGTGTGCGGTGATCGCGCCGTCGCTTCCGCCTGCGGACCGGGCCAAGCCTCCCCCTTACCCTCCTCCCCGGCCTTATCCCTTCTCCTCGGCCATTCCGGCTTTCTCTGCTGCCGCGATGCGTTCCTCAGCCTCGGCCAAGTCCTCCTCCGTCGGGGCATCGTCCTGGGTGAGTTTGCGGCGCCAGTAGCCGGTGAAGTCGATCTGGCGCTTGTCCATGCCGCGCTCCCCCACCAGGTGTCGCCTCAGCCCGCGCACCATGCCTGCCTCGCCTGCGAGCCAGGCGAATACCGAGCCGGACGGGAACGGGGCGGCTTCGCGTACGGCGCTGAGCAGGGCGTCACCGTGCCCGGCCGCAAGGCCGTCGCGATGCACCCAGTGGACGGTCACGTCGGCCAGGGTGGTGAAGTGCTGCTCCTCTGCCGCGTCGGCCACCTCGATGTAGGCCATCGCGCGGGCCCCTGGGGGCAGCGATTCCACGAGGGAGCCGATGGCCGGCAGGGCGGTCTCATCGCCGACGAGCAGCAGCCAGTCGGCGGTGTCGAGCGGCAGCGGTCGGGCGTAGACCGCTGCCGGGCCGTAGCGGGCGAGGGTGTCTCCTACGGACGCGGAGGCCGCCCACCGGGTTGCCGGGCCGGTCTCCGCGCCGGCTGCCGTTGCGGACGTGCCGTGGAGCACGAAGTCGACGGTTATCCGCTGGCGGTCGGGGTCGTAGGAGCGCACCGTGTAGCTGCGCATCCAGGGGCGTTCATCCTCGGGTATGGCGAGGAACGCCTGGTACCAGCGCATGACGTCGCCGTCCGTGCTCTCGTCGGGCAAGCGGGGCACGGTCTGGCCGGGTTTGGGGAAGCACAGTTTGAGCTGCTGGTCGGGCCAGGTGGGGAAGTCGTCGAGTCCGTCCCCGGAGAAGGTGATACGGGCCATGCGCGGGGTGATCCGCCGGACGTCGGTGACCTGGATGAGCGCGACGGGCACGTCCGCCATCGAATCCTCCGTGAAGGGTAGGGAAGTGGGTGGGGGGGTAGGTGGGTGGCGGTCTCGGGCGGGTGTGGGACGGGCGGCCAGTGATCGTCGTCCGATACTCCGCAGGCTGTTCCTGGAGGTAGAGCCGCAGGTGGCGTGCCGTCAGTGAACCGCCGCGGGATATGAGTTCGGCGGGGGTGCCGGTGAAGAGGATCCGGCCGCCGTCCTGGCCAGCGCCCGGTCCGAGACCGATGAGCCAGTCGGCGTGTGCCATTACGGCCTGGTGGTGTTCGATGACGATGACGGTGTTGCCGTCGTCGACGAGTCGATCCAGCAGGGCCAGGAGCTGGCCCACATCGGCGAGATGGAGTCCGGTCGTGGGCTCGTCCAGGACATACATGACGCCCTTCTCCGAATTGGCACTGAACAGGGCGGCCTTGACGCCATTGGCCTTGGCGAAGGCGGTGCGGATCGGGCCGAGGAGACCGGTGTAGGTGGCCGGGTTGCCGCGGCGGGGGCCTCGGATCGCGGACTGGTCGGCGACGATCACGCCGTCCCTCCGGGGCAGCGAGCCGTGCACCTTCACCAACAGGCCCTCGTAGGTGATGTCGGAGGTGCCCTGTTTGATTTTGGTGGCGGGCTTGTGGAGGAAATCCTCCCACCGGGCGGGGGTGTAGTCCTTCAGTTTGACGTCGGGGTCGACGACGCCGGAGTGGGCGAGCGTTCTGCCAGTGCCAGGAGCCGACGGTGAAGCCGGGGGCGGTGATCGTGCCCTCGCTGAGGGAGAGTTCGACGTCCACGAGTTCGTCAATGTCGACCGTCGAGACCCGCCCCAGGCCCTCGCATCGCTGGCACATCCCCTCGGCGCTGTTGAAGCTGAAGGCGGTCGAGGGTCCGACATGCGGGGCGCCGAGGCGGCTGAAGAGGATGCGCAGCATGGTCTGCGCGTCGGTCGCGGTGCCGACCGTGGAGCGGGAGTTGGCGCCCATCCGTGCCTGGTCGACGACGATCGCCGCGCTCAGTTTCCGCAGGGCGTCGATATCGGGCCGGCCCCGGCTCGGCATGAACGACTGGATGAAGGCGGTATACGTCTCGTTGATCAGCCGCCGCGACTCGGCGGCGATGGTCCCGAAGACGAGCGAGGATTTACCGGATCCGGAGACGCCGGCGAAGACCGTGAGCCGACGCTTGGGGATGTCGAGCGAGATATCGGCGAGGTTGTTCTCCCTCGCCCCGCGGACCTGGATCACATCATGACCGTCCGCAGCATGACCGGACGCGGCGGACCACCGAGACTCCGCACTCCCCTGATCCATACCGCCCCCCTGATATCCTTACGATGTAAAGAGTTATCTCTGCGAGAGATTACTTTATGCCGTAAGGAGTTGCAAGTGGTTCTCTTCGCCGGCCAGGGCGACCCCCACCGTTCGATGTCGCTGCTGTGGCGCACCGGACACGACGTGGGGAAGCGCTCCGCGCCCGGACCCAAACCGGCACTGAGCGTGGACGCGATCGTCGACGCCGGAATCGGGGTGGCCGACGCCGAGGGCATGGCGGCACTGTCCATGCGCGCGGTCGGCGAGCGCCTCGGGCGTACCGCGATGGCGCTCTACACCTATGTCCCCAGCAAGAGCGAGCTGGTGGACCTGATGTACGACCGCGCGCTCGCCGAACTGCCCACCGACTACGACCTCACCGGGGGCTGGCAGGCCGCCGTGACGTCCTGGGCCGAGGACACCTGGGAGTTCTACCTCCGCCACCCATGGGTGCTCCAGGTGTCCCAGGCGCGGCCGGTGCTGGGGCCCAACGAATATGTCGCCCTGGAGACGCTGGTACGCCTGCTGTACGCGACGGAACTGCCGTCCGCCGCGCTGCGCCGGATCGTCGGTACGCTGTTCCACTTCGTCCGCGGCTCCGCGCAGACCGTCACGGAATCGCGGCTGGCCGCGGCGGCGACGGGCGTCTCCGACGAGGAGTGGTGGCAGGCCCGCTCCACCGTATTGTGCGACGTCGTCCCCGACTTCTCGGACCGCTTCCCGCTCGTGGTCCGCCTGGAGACCGAGGGCGCCTCCCACGGCGCGGACGGTCCGGCACCTGATGACGACGCAGTGCCCCACATGGAGCGCGAGGCGAAGACGACCTTCGAGGTCGGCCTGGACGTCATCCTGGACGGCATCGAGGCGGCCATCGACAAGAGCCGGTAGGACCGGGCCGCCGAGGCCGGGCGGAGCTCCTGGGCTGGATTCTCCGGGACTTGACCGTCCCTTCCCGCCCAGACGACCGTCCGTCGCGACCCGCTGGAACGTAGTTTCTGCCCGTCACCACCGGAGGGGCATCTGACAGCGCTCCTGGCCCGGTCCCGCAACTCGGCGGCCGATTTAGGGTTGAGTCCGGACATGAACGTAAAACCGACCGCGGGTTACCCCTTCCAGCGCATCTCCGGCCCGCACCACCCCCCGCCGCCCGCGCCCCGCCGGGCGGAGGAGGAGACACCGATCTTCGATCAACTGCTCAAGGAATGGCGCGCCGGTGAGCTGCGGCCGGTCGTGTCCTGGCCGGTGGACGAACCGGGGAAGAATAGGGTGAGCGCCGGTGTGGGGACCGAAGAAAGCGTTCCCCGTCCGCGGACCCCCAATGAGGAGCATGACCGTGAGCCTGTACGACATTCCGCTGCGCACCCTGACCGGTGACCCCGCTTCGCTCGCCGACCATCGGGGCAAGGCGCTGCTGATCGTCAATGTCGCGTCCAAGTGCGGGCTGACCCCGCAGTATTCGGGCCTGGAGCGGCTCCAGGAGCGCTACGCCGACCGCGGCTTCAGCGTGCTCGGTTTCCCCAGCAACCAGTTCGCGGGCCAGGAGCCCGGCACCGCCGAGGAGATAGCCACGTTCTGCTCGACGACGTACGGGGTCAGCTTCCCGCTGTTCGAGAAGACCGACGTCAACGGCGAGGGCCGGCACCCGCTGTACGAGGCGCTGACGCGCGCCGAGGACGCCGAGGGCGCGTCCGGCGATGTGCAGTGGAATTTCGAGAAGTTCCTCGTCGACCCCGCGGGTGAGGTCGTGGGACGGTTCCGGCCGCGTACGGAGCCGGAGGCCGAGGAACTGGTCGCGGCCATCGAGGCGGCGCTGCCTTCCTGACCGGCCCCGGAGGCGCGCCGCCGGGCGGCTCGCGCCCATGCGGACGGGCCGTCCCGTCGGCGCGCGATCGGCGCCGGTTACGCCTCTCCGCCCGTAAGACCGCGCAACCCGTGTGCCCCTACACCACGGCGCCGTCCGCCACGTCCGTGACACCGGGGAGGGCGACACGGCCGATCATGCTGATGTGGTCGGCCACGATGCCCTCGACGATGAGGCCAGGGGCGACGGCCTGGTGGGGGACGATCTCGAACTGGCCGGTCAGGCGGGTCATCCGCAACAGCCGCGCGATATTGCCCCGGTCGGGGACACCGGTAAGCCGCAGCCGGCCGCCCCGCTCCCGCGTCCGCTGCCGGGCGCGGACCAGCAGGGACAGCCCGGCGCAGTCGATGAACGTCACCGCGCGCAGATCGAGCAGCAGATCCGGGTGGGTGCCGGTGAGACCGTCCAGCCGGTCGGACAGCACCGCTACGGCGAAGATGTCCAGCTCACCGCGGAGTTCGAGCACGGTGGTGGTGCCGGCCGCCCGTACGCTTCCGACGAATCCCTGGTAGTCCTGGCCCGCGCGGTCGGGGACTTCGGTATCCCGGCCCACGACGTCCTGGCCCTCGTCCATCATCAGCCCGACCCACTTTCGTGCCAGTGCGCGGGATGCGGATATCGCCACGCGTGCGGAGGAGGCGTACGGAAGGTGAGGGGAGCGCCCGGCGCGATCCTGACGGATCAGACGCGTCCGGGACGTCTGGCTCTATAAGCCCTTACGCGTCTACGGCATACCCACCCGACGGGGTGTCAATTCATGTCCGGAGTCAGGAATATGAGTTTCCTCAAAGCCGACGACGCATGGAGGCGCTCTGGGCGCTCGGCCCCATGGGGCCTTCCCGCTCGGGCATCCCGCACCCGGCCCGACCGCACCGTCCCGACCCGGGGCAGCGGGCGCTCGGCCGGACGAGCGGCCGGTCGCTGGCGGGGCGGTCACGACACCGGGCCGGCGGCGCGCACGCGCTCGTACGCCGGTCATCGCATCGGCGGGCTCAGCTCCGTCCGGCAGCCCCTTCAGTGGGCTCAACGGGGTACGACGGGCTCATCCGCCGCGCCGGGCGCACCGGTCCCCTCCCGCCCTGCCCGGCCTGCGAGCATGAATCGCGGCGCCCAGAGGAACCCCGGAAGTGACCGGACGGGAATCCCTTGACCTCAAGATTGGTTTAGGTTCTAGGTTCCTTTCATGTCGCCGGTGGCCACGGCGATCCCGTGACAACCACGACACCTTGGAGGCCGCGATGGACATGGAAGTCACCGCCTGGCATTCCCTGCACAGCACGATGACCGCGCAGCAGGGCAGGCGACCGTTCTCCCGCGCCACACTGCGCCGCATCCTCGCCTTCGCCCGCCCGCACCGCCGTCGACTGGTGTGGTTCCTGGTGCTGAGCACCGTGACGGCGATGCTCGCGGTGGCGACCCCGCTGCTCGCCGGGCGGGTGGTCGACGCCATCGTGGGCGGCGACCCGGCCCCCCTCGTCGTCGGCCTGTCCGGGCTGATCGCCGGCATCGCGCTCGCGGAGGCGGGCCTCGGCCTGCTGACCCGGTGGCTGTCGGCGAGCATCGGTGAAGGGCTGATCCTGGACCTGCGCACCACCGTCTACGACCACGTCCAGCGGATGCCCCTCGCGTTCTTCACCCGCACCCGCACCGGGGCGCTGGTCAGCCGGCTCAACAACGACGTCATCGGCGCCCAGCGGGCCTTCAGCGACACCCTCTCCGGAGTCGTCAGCAACATCGTCACGCTGCTGCTCACCCTCGGCGTCATGCTGAGCCTGTCCTGGCAGATCACCCTGATCGCGCTGGTGCTGCTGCCGGTGTTCGTGCTGCCCGCCCGCCGGGTCGGCCGGCGGCTGGCCGCGCTGCGGCGCGAGGGCGCCGACCACAACGCCATGATGGGCACACAGATGACCGAACGGTTCTCCGCGCCGGGCGCCACCCTGGTGAAGCTGATGGGCCGCCCGTCCCATGAGTCCGCGGAATTCGCCATCCGGGCCCGGCGTGTGCGCGACATCGGGGTCCGCTCGGCCATGGTGCAGACCTACTTCGTCACCGCGCTCACCCTGGTCTCGGCGCTGGCGCTGGCCGTCGTCTATGGTCTGGGCGGTCTCTTCGCGCTGCGCGGGCAGCTGGAGGCCGGTGCGATCGTCTCGCTCGCCCTGCTGCTGACCAGGCTCTACGCTCCGCTGACCGCGCTCTCCGGCGCGCATATCGAGGTGATGAGCGCGCTGGTCAGCTTTGAGCGGGTCTTCGAGGTGCTGGACCTCAAACCGCTGATCTCCGAGAAGCCGGACGCCCGTGCGGTGCCCGAGGGCCCGGTGTCGGTGGAGTTCGACTCCGTACGTTTCAGCTACCCGTCCGCCGACAAGGTTTCCCTCGCCTCCCTGGAAGAGGTCGCCAACCTCGACACCCGGGGCGGCGAGGAGGTCCTGCACGACATCTCGTTCCGCGCCGAGCCCGGCCAGATGGTCGCCCTGGTCGGTTCCTCGGGCGCGGGCAAATCGACCATCGCGCAGCTGCTGCCGCGGCTGTACGACACCGATGCCGGCGCGGTCCGGCTGGCCGGGCACGACGTCCGCGATCTGACCGCCGCCTCGCTCCGTGACGTGCTCGGCATGGTCACCCAGGACGGGCACCTGTTCCACGACTCGATTCGCGAGAACCTGTTGCTGGCCAGGCCGGAAGCGACCGAGGAAGAGCTGTGGGACGCACTGCACCGCGCCCGGCTGAAGGAGCTGGTGGGATCCCTCCCCGACGGTCTGGACACCGTCGTCGGGGAGCGGGGCTACCGGCTCTCCGGCGGCGAACGGCAGCGGCTGACGATCGCCAGGCTGCTGCTCGCCCACCCCCGGGTGGTGATCCTGGACGAGGCCACCGCCCACCTGGACAACACCTCCGAGGCGGCCGTCCAGGAGGCACTCACCGAGGCGCTGGAGGGCCGCACCGCGGTGGTGATCGCCCACCGGCTGTCGACCGTACGCGCCGCCGATCTGATCCTCGTCGTCGAGGACGGACGGATCGTGGAACGCGGGACGCACGACACCCTGCTGGCAGCGGACGGGAGGTACGCGGAGCTGTACCGGACGCAGTTCACCACGTCCGATTCCGGCCCGGATGCCGCCGAGGACGCGGGCCTCGAAGCCGCCCTCGGCAGCGGCCCGGACACCGGCTCCGGCCCGGACACCGGCCCGGACTTCGTCAGGGAGACGGCGCTGGTCCGCTGACGGCGCACCGGACGGTCCCCGCCCCCAGGCGGGGACCGCCGTATGCCGAACCGAAGCGGACGACAGACCTCGGACCACGGACGCATTGCCCCGTACGGATGCGGACACACCGCGGAGAACCGGCCGCGGCCGCACCCTTTTCTTGACCGGTGCGCCCGCGCACACTGGCCCTCCGCGCCGGCGATCCGGCAAGAGGGGAGATGGTATGCCCAGACCGCTCGGCCACCGGGCGCAGTGGCTCGCGTCCCCCTGGACACGGGGCACGACCGCGGCGCTCGCCGGCGCGCTGCCGGTCCTGGTCTTCCCCTCGCCGTCCTGGTGGTGGCTGGCGTATGTCGCCCTGGTCCCCTGGCTGCTGCTGGTGATGTCGGCGCCGACGAACCGGCGCGCGGCGCTGGACGGCTGGCTGGGCGGCACCGGCTTCATGCTGGCCGTGCATCACTGGCTGCTGCCGAGTCTGCACGTCTTCATCCTCGTACTGGCTCTGCTGCTCGGAGCGCTGTGGGCACCATGGGGGCTGCTGGTGCGCGCACTGCTGTCCGACACCCGCGGCGTGCGAGGGGCTGCGCGGACTTCCGGGACGGAGTCCGGTGGAGGGTGGTGGGGGGTGACGGAGAGGGGGGCAGCCCGAAGGGCTTCCGGTGGAGGGTGGTGGGGGGTGACGGGTGGGCGGTACGCCGCCGCACTGGTGCTGGTGCCGTCGGGCTGGCTGATGGTGGAACTGGTCCGTTCCTGGGAGTACTTGGGCGGCCCGTGGGGCCTGCTGGGCGCCAGCCAGTGGCAGCTGCCGCCCGCGTTGCGGCTGGCTTCGGTCGGCGGGGTGTGGCTGCTGAGCCTGCTGATCGTGGCCGTCAACACCGCGGTGGCCGAGCTGATCGCCCGCCCGGCGGCCCGGCTGCCCGCCGTCGCCGGACTGCTGGTGTGCGCGCTCGCCGGCACCGCGGCCTGGTTCTGGGCACCGCTCCCCCGGCCCGTGGGCACGGTACGCATCGCGGTCGTCCAACCGGGCCTCGTCGACGGCCCCGGAGGACGGCTGGCCCGCAGCGAAGCGCTGACGCGCTCCGTGGCCGACCGCGGCGTGCGGCTGGTCGTCTGGGGCGAGAGCAGCCTCTACCGGGATCCGGCCGAACACCCCGCGCTCGCCGCCCGTCTTGCCGCGCTGTCCCACCGTACGGGCGCCGACCTGCTGGTCAACACCGACGCGCCACGCGCGGGCCGGCCGGGGATCCTCAAGAGCGCGGTGCTGATCGGTCCGGACGGGCCGACCGGTGACCGCTACGCCAAGATGCGGCTGGTGCCGTTCGGCGAATACATACCGGCCAGGTCCGTCCTGGGCTGGGCGACCCGGGTCGGCAAGGCCGCCGCCACCGACCGTCTGCGGGGCACCCACCCGGTGGTGATGCCGGTTTCCACCGCGGGCGGACTGCGCATCGGGCCGCTGGTGTGCTTCGAGACGGCCTTCCCCGACATGAGCCGCCATCTGGCGCGCGACGGTGCGCAGGTCCTGGTCGCCCAGTCCGCGACCTCGACGTTCCAGGACAGCTGGGCGCCCGCCCAGCACGCCTCGCTCGCCGCGCTGCGCGCCGCGGAGACCTGGCGGCCCATGGTGCACGCCACGCTCACCGGGGTCAGCGCGGTGTACGGGCCGCGCGGCGAGCCGGTCGGCGAGCGGCTGGGCACCGACCGCAGCGCCGTCGCCGTGTACGATCTGCCGCTGGCCGAGGGCACCAGCCCGTACGCCCGGTTCGGCGACTGGGCGCTGTACGGCGCGCTGGGTGCCCTGGTCCTCTACGGACTGACCGGCGCCGTCGCGGGACTGCGGTCGGTCAGGAAGCCTGCCCGAGCGCCTCGGTGACCACCCGTTCGCACAGCTCGTGGGTGCCCAGCGCGTCCCGGGCGGACGGCTGCCGGCCGACCCGTACGTCGTCCAGGAACGCCAGGACGATCTGCTCGATGCCCCGTTGGCGGGCCACCGGCACCCAGTCGCCGCGGCGCCGCACGGTCGGCTGTCCCTTGTGGTCGATGACCTCGGCGAGATTGACCACCTGGCGCTTGGTGTCGTGCCCGGAGACGTCGAGGATCTCCTCCGAGGAGCCGCTGAGACGGTTCATGGTGCCGATGGCGGTGAAGCCGTCGCCGGAGAGCTGCAGGACGACATGGTGCATCAGCCCGTCGCGGATCCTGGCGCGCACATCGATGTGCTCGATCTCGCCGGGCACCAGGAAGCGCAGGGTGTCGACGACATGGATGAAGTCGTCGAGCACCAGGGTGCGCGGGTCCTCGGGCATGCCGATCCGGTTCTTCTGCATCAGGATCAGATCGCGGGGGTGCTCCAGGCACTGGGCGTATCCGGGGGCGAAGCGGCGGTTGAAGCCGACGGCCAGCCCCACTCCGCGCTCCTCGGCGAGCCGCACCACGCGCGTGGATTCGGCGAGTTCATAGGCGATCGGCTTGTCGACATAGGCCGGCACGCCGGCCTCGATCAGCCGGGTCACGATCTCGGGGTGTGCGGGGGTCGGCGCGTGCACGAAGGCCGCGTCGAGGCCGGCGGAGAGCAGCGAGTCCAGGTCCGTGTGAAGCTGTGTCCCCGTCAGCTTGTAGGCGTCGCCGACCCGTTGGAGCGTGGGCGGGGTGCGGGTCTGCAGATGCAGTTCGACACCGGGTTGCGTGCCCAGTACGGGGAGATATGCCTTCCGGGCGATATCGCCGAGTCCGATGCAGCCGACCTTCACTCGTTACTCCTTGGGTAGTTCCGCGGTCCGGGTGCCCCGCGCCCCGGCAGCATACGTGGCGGCCGGCGGGCGCCAGTCCGCGATGCCGTCCAGGGCGCGCAGCGCGAGATCCGGTGCGAGCCGGGCGTTCGCGGCCATCAGGGCGGCGCGCAGTGCGCGGGCCGGACGCGACCGCCAGGTGGCGAGACGGCCGATCCGCCGGGCCCGCCGTACCACGTCCATGGTGCGCGGCAGCCGCTGCCGGGTGTAGGCGGCGAGTGCGGGCCCGAGGGCGGTGTCCGGCGCGGCCTCGTGGGCCAGTACGACGGCGTCCTCGATGGCCTGGCATCCGCCCTGACCGAGGTTCGGGGCCATGGGGTGGACGGCGTCACCGAGCAGGGCGACGCGTCCCCGGTGGAAGGCGGGCGGCGGGGCGGCCGCGGTGTGGACGTCGTTGCGGAGGATGGCGGCCGGGTCGACGGCGGCGAGGAGGTCGGGGACGGGGTGGTGCCAGTCGCCGAAGCGGCGCAGGAGTTCGGTCCGTTCGCCGTACGCGGCCCGCCCCCGGGGCGGCACGGTCGCGGTGGCGTAGACGTAGACGCGTCCGTCGTGCAGCGGCACGGTGCCCCACAGGCTGCCGGGGCCCCAGGTCTCATGCGCGACGTACGGACGCGCGGGCGCGGGGACGACGAAGCGCCAGGCGGTGAAGCCCGCGTAGCAGGGCTCCGGGTGGCCGGGGAAGAGAGTGCGGCGGACGGCGGAGTGGATGCCGTCGGCGGCGACGACGAGATCGGCGGTCAGCTCCTCGTCGCCGTTCCCGCCCGCTGCGACCCGTACGCGGGCCGGGCGGTCGTCCCGTTCCGGGTCTCCCGCGTCGACGAGTTCGGCCGCGGCCCGGGTGCGTACCGCTCCTTCGGGCAGCCGGGCGGCGAGCAGGCCGACCAGTTCGGCGCGGTACGCGATGGCGACCGGGCCGCCGAAGCGCCGGACGGCCGCCGCGTTGTCCGTACGGGCCAGCCGGCGGCCACTGGGCAGGCGGAGGTCACCCGCCGCCTGCCAGACGGCCATGGCGCGGACCGCGTCACCCGCGTCGATGGTGTCCAGCGCGCGCTGGGCGTTGGGCGCGAGACCGATGCCCGCGCCGACTGGTTCCAGCGCGACCGCTCGCTCCAGGACGGTGACCGACCAGCCGCGGCGGTCCAGTGCCACCGCGGCGGTGAGCCCGCCGATTCCGCCGCCGATCACGATCGCGGTGCGCTGCCCCATGATCCCTCCCATGCCGACCTCTGCAGCCCTCCGAAACTACATCCGTAGTCCCTCCATCGAACACTACATCCGTAGTCGACGCGATAGGCTCACCTGCCATGACCGCCCGCAGCACCCCCCGCAACGAGCTGATCGCCGATACGGCCCTGACCCTGCTCGCCGAGCGCGGGATGCGCGGGCTGACCCACCGGGCCGTCGACGAGGCGGCCGGGCTGCCGCAGGGCTCCACGTCGAATCTCCAGCGCACCCGGGCGGCCCTCCTGGAGACGGCGGTACGGCGACTGTCCGAGCGCGAGGCGGCGGTACTCACACCGGGCGAGATGCCGCACGCCCCGGCGGCACCGGGCGACGGGGCCGACGCCAAGGCGGCCGTCGCCGACGCGGTCTCGCTGGCGCTGCACCGCTATCTGTCCCGGCACCGTCAGCTGCTCGTCGCCCGTTACGAGCTGGCGCTGGAGGCGACCCGCCGGCCCGAACTGCGGGCGATCTACGACCAGGCGGGCCGGGCCTTCCGCGAGCCGATGACGGCGATGCTGGCGGCGGCCGGGTCCACCGCCCCCGAGCGGCACACGCTCAGCATGGTCGCCTGGTGCGACGGAGTGCTGTTCTCCTGCACGGCCGGGCAGTTCCACGCCGCCGTCCCCACCCGCGAAGCGCTGCGCGCCTCCTGCGCGGAACTGCTCGACGGCCTGATGAGCCGATAGCTCCAGCCGTGCGCCGGTCGTCGCCTCAGCGCTCCGCCGTTCACCCCTGGGGGGGCATTCCTAAACCCCCATGTGTCAAGGACAGTTGCGCGGGTGCGCCGATTACTCACCGTCTCGATCCTGGCGGCGGCGGTCACGACGACCGTCACCGGCTGTCTGGCCGTCGACCCTCGCCCCGTCCTCGGGGGGCCGCCCCCTCCCGGGCCGAACTCACTCACCGTCGAACCACTGGGCCCGCGCGTCCGGCTTCCCGCGGAGGAACGCGTGGCGATGGTGGTGCCCGCGCCGTCGCCGTCGCAGTCGCAGTCGCAGTCGCAGTCGCAGTCGGCGACACGGTCGTCGGCCCCGCCGCTGTCCTCGTCTTCGCTGTCCTCGTCATTGTCGCCGTGGGCGGGGAGCCGCGCGGGGGCGGACGAGGATGCGGCCGTGGAGGGTGCGGAGGGCGAGGTCCGCGGGGCTGCCGGCGCCTTCGGGGATGGGGACGCAGGGGGCGACGAGCCCCGCCGTGGCGGGCGTGCTCGCCGGGGCGGGCGTGGCGAGCCGCAGTCGGTTCCTGGTGGCGCCACCGCATCTCAGGCCCGCAGCCTGGTCCCCGGCCTGACTCCCGAACGGGCCCCCGACCGGGTCGGCGGCGGCAGGGCACCGGATCGCCGGGCCGTCCCTGTTCCCCCTGGACGGGACGGCTGTGCGCCCTATGCGAGTGAGCGGTATGCGAGTGAGCGGTATGCGAGGGGGCATCGACGGGTCTCCCCTAAGGGGAACGTCCCGGCGCCCCGTCGATGCGGGACTCCAGACGCTTGATCGCCTCTTTGAGCCCCTGGCGGTATTCGCCGTCGGCGAGGGCGTTGGCCCACGTGCGTGCCCGCAGCAGCTGGGCGCGAGCGTCGGCGGGCCGGTCGAGCCCGGCGTAATCGGCGGCGAGGTTGAGATGCAGTGCGGGGAAGAACGCCCGTAACGCGACGAGGGAGTGGCGCGGGCAGGGACTGTCGGCGACGTTGGTCGTGCCGAGGACGGGGCCGGTGTCCGCGGAACGCTCGGTCACAGAGCCCTCGGCCGCTTCCAGAGCCCGCAGGTCCCAGTCGAGTTCGTCGTGCGGGTCGTCCTGGGTGTCGGCGAGGTAGTGGGCGAGGGTGCAGCGATGGAACGCGTCGCCGTGCGGACCGATCTCGTGCCAGAGCTCCGAGAGACGATTGCGCGCCTCCTCCCGATCCCCGGCGCGATGCAAGATGATCGCCTGGCCGATCCGGGTCAGGACACCGCCCTCGGCTTCCTCGTCCCGCTGCCGTGCCTCGTGCTGCCGCTCCGCTCGCTGCTCCTCCGCCACCGCGCACTCCCGCGTTCGCTCGCCGCCCGGCTCCGGGCCCGCGGACCGTCCCGGCCGGGCCCCGGGCCTTCCCACGACGCTAACCGCCAGGGGAAGGCCCCGCGCGGTGTGCACGACGCACCCGGGCATGCGGCTCAGGCCAGGTCGGGGATGCGCCAGTCGATGGGGGCGTGGCCCTGCGCGGCGATGGCGGCGTTGATCTGGGTGAAGGGGCGGGACCCGAAGAACTTCCTCGCCGACAGCGGCGAGGGGTGCGCGCCCTGCACCACGGCATGGCGCTCCTCGTCGATCAGCGGCAGCTTCTTCTTCGCGTAGTTCCCCCAGAGGACGAAAACGGCCGGGTCGGGCCGGGCAGCGACGGCGCGGATCACCGCGTCGGTGACCTTCTCCCACCCCTTGCCCTTGTGCGAATTGGCCTCGCCCTCGCGGACCGTGAGGACGGCGTTCAGCAACAGCACGCCCTGCTTGGCCCAGGGCATCAGACAGCCGTTGTCCGGGAGCGGGTGGCCCAGCTCCTCCTTCATCTCCTTGTAGATGTTCCGCAGCGACGGCGGCGTCTTGACACCCGGCCGCACGGAGAAGCACAGGCCGTGTCCCTGCCCCGCGCCGTGATATGGGTCCTGGCCGAGGACCAGCACCTTCACCTGGTCGTAGGGCGTGGCTTCCAGGGCCGCGAAGACCTCCTCGCGGGGCGGGTAGACCGGCCCCTGGGCCCGCTCCCGCTCGACGAAGTCGGTGAGCTCCTTGAAATAGGGCTTCGCCAACTCCTCGCCGAGGACCCCGCGCCAGGATGCGGGCAGCATGTCGGTCACCACGTCAACAACCTCCGGTGTGCGTTGCGTTCTCAGTCCCAGAACTTACCGGCGACCACTGACAACGCCGTCCACGGGCCGAATCCGCCGGCCGGGACCGGGGCCCGGCCCGCTGTCCGCCCGCCCCGAAGCATGTCACGCGGTGTCGAGCCGGGCGCGCTGGTACGGATCCGGGTCCAGGTCGAGCGCCGCCAGGCTGCTGGACGGCCCGGAAGCCGGGCAGGCCGCGCGCAGCGGCGAGCTGCCGGGCTTCGGCGAGCTGCCACGTCGGGTGGTTGCTGCCCCCCGAGGGGGGCGACCCGGCCGTTCTTGACGAGTCCGGCCAGCGTCGCGACGGTCTCCTCCGAGGGGATGCCACGGTCCTCGACGTGCGCATGGTAGAGATCCGCCCGGTCGGTGCCCGGACACCGCAGACTGCTCCTGATCCCAGGAGGGCTGCCCGGCCCGGGCCCTCGGCGTTGGCGGGCCACTGGAGGGCCGCGGGCCCGGTCGGGCGCCGGCCCCGGTCGCCAGGACCGTACGGCCGGCGCGCCCCGACTGCGCGGCCAGCGGCCGACCGGCAGCTGGCTCTCGTCCCCGGTGGCGCCGGGCACCCAGAAGGCGGGGGCCTGGCCATCGGCTTGGCACCTGATCATGGGCTTGGCCTCTGCCCCATAGGCTTGGCGATTTCGCGCCGCTCCCCGTGGCCTGTGCCCGCCGCCCACCCGCACCTTTTTTTGGGGGGGGGGGTGGGCGGGTGTAGTACGTCGGCTTCCCCCACAGGAGCGGATGCGGCGTCACGGGGCGCTGCGGCGCCACGCAGCCGATGCGACGCCACGCGGCGCATGCCGCGCACAGGGGGCGGACGCGGCCCCACAGGCGCATGCCGCGCCACAGGGCGCATGCCACACCGCTTTGCCAGGGCGGGGCGGCGGGGCAGGGCGGCGGGGGCATGCGGCGGGGGCCGCGTCGTCAGACGGCCCGGTCCCCCATCAGACCCCAGCGTTGAGAAACAACCCCCCGTCCACCACCAGCGTCTGCCCGGTGATCCAGCCCGCGGCGTCGGACAGCAGGAACGCCGCCGCCCCGCCGATGTCCTCCGGGACGCCGAGCCGCGCCATCGGGTAACCGGCCGCCGCCTCCTCCTCGCGGTTCTCGTACAGCGCGGCCGCGAACTTGGTCTTCACCACGGCGGGGGCGATGGCGTTGACGCGGACCAGCGGCGCCAACTCGTGGGCGAACTGCAGCGTCAGGTTCACCATCGCCGCCTTGCTCACGCCGTACGCGCCGATGAAGGGCGAGGCATTGAGGCCGGCGATGGAGGCGATGTTGACGATCGCGCCGCCGTTCTCCTTCTGCCACGCGTGCCAGGTGCGCTGCGCGAAGCCGAGCGCCGAGAGGACGTTGGTCTCGAAGACCTTGCGCGCCACATTGAGATCGAGGTCGGCGATGGGGCCGAACACCGGGTTCGTACCGGCGTTGTTGACGAGGTAGTCGATGCGGCCGAAGGTCTCCATCGTGCGCTCGACGGCGACGGCCTGGTGCGCCTCGTCGTGTGCCTTGCCGGCGACGCCGAGCACCCGGTCCGCGCCGAGCTTGTCGACGGCCTCCTTGAGGGCGTCCTCGTTGCGGCCGGTGATGACGACCCGGTCGCCGCGGGCGACCAGTGCCTCGGCGATGCCGTGACCGATGCCCCGGCTGCCGCCGGTGACCAGCGCCACCTTGCCGGAGAGCTCGGGCCGCCCGCTGTCCTGTGCGGTCATGTTCGGTACTCCTGGAGTCGGTGGGGCGGTCAGTTGAGCGGTCCGCCGGCGACGTACATGACCTGGCCGGAGACAAAGCCGGCCGCGTCGCCGGTGAAGAAGGCGATGGCGTTGGCGATGTCCTCGGGGCGGCCGACGCGCTGTACCGGGATCTGGGTGGCGGCCGCGGCCTGGAACTCCTCGAAGCCCATGCCGACGCGCTCGGCGGTGGCCGCGGTCATATCGGTGACGATGAAGCCGGGGGCGACGGCGTTGGCGGTGACGCCGAACTTGCCGAGCTCGATGGCGAGGGTCTTGGTGAAGCCCTGCAGACCGGCCTTGGCGGCCGAGTAGTTGGCCTGGCCGCGGTTGCCGAGCGCCGAGCTGGACGAGAGGTTGACGATCCGGCCGAACTCGGCGTCCACCATGTGCTTCTGGCAGGCCCGCGACATCAGGAACGCGCCGCGCAGATGCACGTTCATGACGGTGTCCCAGTCGGTGTCGCTCATCTTGAACAGCAGGTTGTCGCGGAGCACGCCCGCGTTGTTCACCAGCACGGTCGGCGCACCGAGTTCGGCCGCGACCCGCGCCACCGCCGTCTCCACCTGCTCCGCGTCCGAGACGTCGCAGCCGACGGCGATGGCCTTGCCACCGGCCGCGGTGATCTTCTCGACGGTGTCCTTGCAGGCCGCCTCGTCGAGGTCGAGTACGGCGACGGCACGGCCCTCGGCGGCCAGGCGTACGGCGGTGGCCGCGCCGATGCCGCGGGCCGCGCCCGTCACGATGGCGACGCGCTGCTCGGTGGTGGACATGCGGGTTCTCCTCACCCTCGAAACCTCGAACCTCGAAATGTCGAAGCGTCGAAACCTCATCAAGCGGTCGTCGTCCCTCGTCCTGAAGGTGAGCAACCGCTTAGTCGCTTCAGCAGGGCTGACGCTAGAAGCCCGGCCATCCGCTGTCAACGCCCCACCGTCGCGCCGTCCCCCACCTCACCAGCTGCGGCGGGCCGGGACGTGGTGTGATCCCGCCCTCCGCCCCGGCCACCCCTGCCAGCTCTCCACTCGCGCCTCTGTCCGCTTTCTGCCCATGTCGCCCGATTTCCGCCCGCTCCACCCGATTTTCGACTCAGCGCACCAGCAGCTCCAGCAGCCGCTCCGCCTCCGCCGCGGGATCGGCGGTCAGCCCGGTGTGCACCGGCCCCGGCTGGACGATGGTGCTGCGCGGTGCGATCAGCCAGCGGAAACGGCGGCCCGCGTCATCCCCCGCGGCCTGTCCGGCCGCGGCGCCGCCATGGCAGATGCCCTCGACGGCGCAAAGCGCCGCCCGTACGCCCTCGACGTCGGCCGACGGGTCCAGGGCCAGCAGCCGGGCCTCGTCCAGATGTGTCCGGGCCTCGACAAAGCTCCGGGCACGGCAGTACACGACCACTCCGGCATTGATCATCTCGCCGCGCTCGACCCGCGGGACGACCTTCAGCAGGGCGTACTCGAAAACGTCCCGCCCGTTGTGCACACCGCTCATGCCGAAACCTCGCTCCGCTCGGCCCCGCATTCGCGAGGCGCGCACCTCTCGACGGCTCCCTCGCTGCGCTCACTCACGCCGAAACCTCGCTCCGCTCGGCCCCGCATTCGCAAGGCGCGCACCCCTTCCACAGCTCGCTCGCTGCACTCACTCACTGCACGGCCCTCCGCGGCAGCTTGTCCGCCAGCCAGGCCGGCGCCTGGGAGGGCTTGTCCTTGGTGGGCTCCCCGATGGTGATGCGGTCGCTGATCGTCCCGGCACGGGCCAGCAGCGTGGTCACGTACGCCCGGCGCAGCGCGTCGGGGGAATCAAAGCCGGGCTCGTCGACCAGCCATTCGTCGGGGACCTCGGCCGCGACGCCGGTCAGCAGCTCCTCGGTGATCCGCGGGGTGAACTCGGCGGCGGCCGCCGCGACATCCGGCGCGAAGGTGGCGAGGACATGGTCGGAGGCGTCGTAGGGCCGGACCGCGGCCTGCTCGGCGGTCGGCCAGTTGTGGTGCCAGATCATCGTGGCGCCGTGGTCGATCAGCCACAGTTCGCCGTGCCAGACCAGGGCGTTGGGGTTGCGCCAGGACCGGTCGACGTTGTTGATCAGCGCGTCGAACCACACCACGCGGCCCGCTCACGGGAGCTCACCTCGAAAGCGAGCGGGTCGAAGCCGAGCGACCCGGGGAGGTAGTCCATGCCCAGGTTCAGTCCGCCGCTGGCCTTCAGGAGCTCCTGGACCTCCTCGTCGGGCTCGCCGAGGCCGATCACGGGGTCGAGCTGCATCCGGACCAGATCCGGCACCCGCAGGCCGAGCCGGCGGCCCAGAAGGCCGCAGATGACCTCGGCGACCAGCGTCTTGCGCCCCTGTCCCGCGCCCGTGAACTTCATGATATAAGTGCCGAGATCGTCGGCCTCGACGATTCCCGGGAGCGATCCGCCCTCACGCAAGGGCGTGACATAGCGCGTCGCGATGACTTCGGTCAACATCCCCACAGGCTACGTGCCTGCGACGATCTCCCCCGCACCATTTTCGCCCGGTCCGGTACCGGCCCTTCGTGCTGCCCGCGTTCCGCGCAGGGCAGTACCTGACGTACAGCCGCAATGGCCCCTACCCGCCAGCCAGCCCCTGGAGGAACACACCTTGGACAGGAAGACCCTCAACTCCGACGGCTTTCCCCGTCAGTTCGCGCGCAGCCGCCGTTTCTCCCTCGGGGTGCCGAGACATTTCACGGTCTCCCCGGATGGTGACCGGTTTCTGTTTGTGCGTACGGGGTCGGGCACCGATCCCGTTGGACGGCTGTGGGAGTACGACTGCGGCACCGGGGAGGAACGGATACTGGCCGATCCGGCGCTCCTGGTGGGGGCCGGTTCCGGGGCGGTCCCCGAGGAGGAGCGGCAGCGGCGGGAGCGGGCCCGCGAGCGCTCCGAGGGCGTGGTGAGCTACGCGACGGACGACGCCGGCCGTCTCGTGGTCTTCGCGTTGTCCGGGGCCCTGTGGGCGGTGCGTACGGACGGGGGCGCGCCGTTCTCCGTCCCGGCGGCCGGGCCGGTGGTCGACCCCCGGCCCTCCCCCGATGGCCGGCATATCGCCTACGTGAGCCGCGGCTCCTGCCATGTCGTCGATCTGACCGGCACCGACCGGCAACTGGCCCGCGCGGAGGGGCCGGAGATCACTTACGGGCTCGCCGAGTACGCCGCCGCGGAGTCGATGGGCAGGCTGCGCGGCTACTGGTGGGCGCCGGACAGCCGTCGTCTCCTGGTGGCCAGGGCCGACATCACGGCCGTGGAACGGCGTTACATCGGCGATCCGGCCGATCCGACGAAGCCGCCCCGGGCGGTGCGCTATCCGGCGGCGGGCACCGCGAACGCGGAGGTCACCCTGTGGCTGCTCGGCCTTGAGGGGGAGCGCGTCGAGGTGGAGTGGGACCGGAAGGCGTACGAATACCTCGTCGACGCCGGGTGGGACGCGCACGGTCCCATGATCGCCGTACAGAGCCGTGACCAGCGCACCGTACGCACACTCACGGTCGACCCGGCCACCGGCGCCACCCAGGTGCTGCACGAGCGGACCGATCCCGCCTGGGTGGAGCTGGTGCCCGGCACCCCGACCCGTACCGCGTCCGGGGCGCTGGTGCTGCCCGAGGACGCGGGCGGCACCCGCTTCCTGACCGTCGGCGGGCTCCGGGTCACACCGAAGGGGCTCCAATTGGGCGAGGTCCTCGGGACGGCGGACGAACAGGTGCTCTTCACGGCGGGCGAGGACCCCACGGAGAGCCATGTGTGGCGCCATGAGCCCGGCCACGGCGTCCGTCGGCTGAGCCGCGCCCCGGGCCGGTACACGGGCGTGGAACGGGGCGGAACGGTCGTGCTGGACGGGGTGACGGAGCGGGGCCCTGAGGTGAGCGTGGTGCGGGCGGATCCGGATGGGGACGGCGGGGACGGCATCGGTGCCGGTGCCGGTGCCGGTGCCGGTGCGTCGTACGGTGTCATCGCCTCGCTCGCCGAAGAACCGGTGGTCGTCCCGCGTCCCGTCCATCTGACACTCGGTGAACGGGAGTTGCGCGGCGCCCTCTATCTCCCGTCGTGGCACCAGGAGGGCACGGAGAAGCTGCCGGTACTGCTCGACCCGTACAGCGGCCCGGGAATGCAGGTCGCCATACGGGCGCGCGCGTGGTTCACGTGTGTGTCGCAGTGGTTCGCGGAGCAGGGGTTCGCGGTGCTCGTCGCCGACGGGCGCGGGACTCCGGGGCGGGGGCCCGCCTGGGAGAAGGCCGTCCACGGCGACCTGCTCACGCCCGCCCTGGAGGACCAGGTGGACGCCCTGCGGGCCGCCGGTGCCCGCTTCCCCGACCTGGACCTGGCACGGGTGGCGATCCGCGGCTGGTCGTTCGGCGGGTTCCTGGCGGCGGCCGCCGTCCTGCACCGACCCGACGTCTTCCACGCGGCGGTCGCCGGGGCACCGCCCACCGACCAGCGGCTGTACGACACGCATTGGAAAGAGCGTTTTCTGGGCCACCCGGACGAGCAGCCGGAGAACTACGCGCGCTCCTCTCTGGTCGGTCACGGCCATCTGCTGCGCCGTCCGCTGCTGCTGGTCCACGGTCTCGCGGACGACAACGTGGCGGTCGCGCACACCTTGCGCTTCTCGGCGGAGCTGCTGGCCGCAGGCAGACCGCACAGCGTGCTGCCGCTGCCCGGTGCCACTCATGCACCGGCCGACGACGGGGTCAACGAGAACCTGCTGCGCGTACAACGGGACTTCCTGCGAGATGCGCTGGGCGGCTTCAAGGTCCCGGAGGAACGTACGTCCGGGGAGTGATTGAACGCGCGCCCCCGCGCATCCGTATGAACCGGTGCAGCGCGCTTGGCACACGGCGTGCAGGAAGCACGGTATGGCTGACGTACGGCAGAGGAGTCGCGTGACGACGTGGCCGTCTGCCGCAGCGCGCACCGAAGGCACCAGGAACCGGAGGCACACCATGGCTCGACAGGCACCATTGGAGCGGACCGGCGAGAGCGACGCGGCCACGGGAGCGGGCGGCGGAACGGCGCGGCGCACCGTGGTCGCGGCGGTCGGCGCGGCCGGGCTGACGGCGGCGCTGGCGGCGTGCGGCGGCGGCGCGGAGGTCGCGGACGGAGAGCAGCCGGCCGCCGCGGAAGCCGGCGGAGCGGGCGGCACCGGAGGGAACGGCGGCGACGGAGGTGCCACCGGGGGCACGGCGGGCGGCAGGAGCGGCCTGGCGAAGACTTCGGAGATCCCCAAGGGCGGCGGCAAGATCTTCAAGGCCGAGAAGGTCGTCGTCACACAGCCGCAGGACGGCGAGTTCAAGGCGTTCTCCGCGATCTGCACCCACGCGGGCTGCGTCGTCGGCGAGGTCTCCGGCGGCACCATCAACTGCATGTGCCATGGCAGCAGGTTCGACCTCACGGACGGCAGTGTGCGGGAGGGGCCCGCGACCAAGGGGTTGCCGGCGGCCAAGGTGAACGTCGAGGGCGGCTCGGTCATGCTCGGCTGACCGGTCACGCCCGGCCGGCCACCGCGAATCGGTGGCGAACCGGCCGGGCAGCGGCCCTCGCCGGGAGCGGCACCGCGCCGCCCCGCCCCGGGTCAGCGGGCGCGGCGCGGCCGTTTCCAGCAGGTCAGAACGGCATCGGTAGTCGTGACCGTGGCCACCAGAGCGAGGGTGTTGCGGACCATCGCGGGGGTGTAGTCGGCGGGCACCCCCGCGATGGCGTCCGCGGGCACCACGGCCGTGTAGCCGAGGTTGACCGCGTCGAACACCGCGTTGGGTACCGCCACATTCGCCGACACCCCGGTGACGATCAGTGTCCGGCATCCGACGTTGCGCAGCAGCGCGTCCACCTCGGTCCCGGCGATCGGCGAGAGCCCGTGCAGCCTGCGCACCACCAGGTCGTCCTCGGTGACCGGTATCGGGTCGGCGACGCGTACGGCGGTGGACCCGATCGTCTGCTGGACGGGCAGCCGCTCGGCCGCCTTGAAGAGGCGGGCGTTGTGGCTGGCGCCGCGACCGTCGGGACGGCGTTCGGCCACCGCGTGCAACACCTGGACACCGGCGTCGTGGGCGGCCGCGACCAGTCGGGCGACATTCGTCAGCGCCCCCGACTTGCGGGCCGCGTCGGCGAGTTCGGGCAGCGCGCTGTCGGGGCCGACCACGCCGCGCTGGCACTCGACGGTGAGCAGCACCGTCGAGGCCGGGTCCAGCTGCTCGAAGAGCCGTGGGTCCGAAGGCATCGCTTTCCTTCCGGCCTTTCCGTATGCGCTTCCCGTTCCAGCGTTTCCGTACGGGTCCCCATTCCGGCCTTTCCGTACGGGCCCCGTTCCGGCGGACCTGTTCGAGGCGCGCGAGAGTATCCGGCATTGCGCCCGGCGCGGAAGAGCCCCCACTGATTCCCCGAGGGTTATTCTGACAAAGCGTCAGTTGATGTCGGGTGACGGCCGTACGGCGGAGGGCGATAACGGATGACCGAGGCGCGAAGAACCGGCACACAGCGGCGCGGACGCCGGATCATGATGACGCCGGGCGAGCTCGACGCGTTCCTGACGGAGCAGCGGACCTGCCGGGTCGCCACGGTGGGCGGCGACGGCGCGCCGCACATCGGGGCACTGTGGTTCGCCTGGGACGGATCGGCGCTGTGGCTGTACTCGATCACCCGTAGCAAGCGGTGGGCGCAGCTGCGCAAGGACCCGCGGATCGCGGTGGTCGTCGACGACGGGCACGAGTACGGGGAGCTGCGCGGGGCCGAGCTGGCGGGGCGTGCGGCCTTCGTCGGGGAGGCGCCCCGGACGGGCGAGCCGTGCCCCGAACTGGACGCCCCGGAGCGACTGTTCGCTGCGAAGTACTTCGGGACGGACGCGATGCCGCACGACGGGCGGCACGCGTGGCTGCGGCTGACGCCGGATTCCGTCGCCTCGTGGGACTTCCGCAAGATCCCGGGGTGAGGGCGGGCGGGCACGGTGCGACGACGGCGGAAACCGTGTGGTCATCGGCGGTGACCGACGGTGGCTGGGGGCGACCTGGCAGGGGATTGCGCGGCGGCCGGACAGGGAATCGCGCCGCTGTCGGGCAGTGACCTGCCTCATCGGCTCGAAGCGATCGCGTCGCCGGTCACGGAGATCGCATTGTCAGTGGTCTCTGCGAGAGTGGTATCCGTCAGCTCGTTCCCCGCCGCCACGGCCGCGGGAACGGGGCAGCTCCGGCCGTGCCGGGCCGGGCGCCGACGAGGACGAAGGAGATCCGGTGAACGTGCTCTTCCCCGCTCTGTGGGACGCTTCGCCCGCACCCGCGCTGCGCTTCGGCGACCGCGCGCTCAGCTATCACCAACTGGCCGCGGTGGCGGGCCCGCTCGCCGACCGGATCGGCGGCCATACCCGCATCGCCATCTGGGCGACCCCGACGCTGGAGACCTCGGTCGGCGTGGTCGCCGCGCTGCTCGCGGGGGTGCCCGCGGTGCCGGTGAATCCGAAGATCGGCGAGAGCGAGCTGGCGCACATCGTGGCGGACAGCGCGCCGTCGCTCGTCCTCGCCGAGCCCGGCGCCGACCTTCCGGCCGGCCTCGCCGCGCTCCCCCGCGTCGACGTCGAGGCGGCCGAGCCCCCCGAGGAGTCCGAGCCGGTCGCGCTCCCGTACGAACCGGGCGACGAGGCACCGGCCCTGATCGTCTACACCTCCGGCACCACCGGTCCGCCCAAGGGCGTCGTCATCCCCCGGCGCGCCATCGCCCACACCCTCGACGCCCTGGCGGACGCCTGGCAGTGGACGGCCGACGACGTCCTCGTCCACGCCCTGCCGCTCTTCCACGTCCACGGCCTGATCCTCGGCGTCCTCGGCCCGCTGCGCCGCGGCGGCAGCGTCCACCATCTGAGGCGCTTCAGCACCGACGGCGTCGCCCGGGAACTGTCGGCGAACGGCACGATGCTGTTCGGTGTGCCGACGATGTACCACCGGCTGGCCGTCGAGGCGGGCCGGGACCCGGCGCTCGCCAAGGCGCTGTCCCGGGCCCGGCTGCTGGTCTCCGGTTCGGCCGCGCTGCCGCTGACCGATCATGAACGGATCGCGGCGGCCACCGGGCGGCGGGTGATCGAGCGCTACGGCATGACGGAAACGCTGATGAACACGAGCGTGCGGGCGGACGGCCCGGATGCCCCGGGGACCGTCGGCGTACCGCTGCCGGGGGTGTACGTCCGGCTCGTCGACGACACGGGCCAGGCCATCGAGAGCAGCGACGGCGAGACGGTGGGCGAGATCGAGGTCCGCGGCCCGAACCTCTTCGTCGAGTACCTCAACCGCCCCGATGCCACCGACGCGGCTTTCCAGGGCGGCTGGTTCCGCACCGGTGACATGGCGCTCCGCGACGCCCAGGGGAACTACCGCATCGTCGGCCGCAAGGCCACCGACCTGATCAAGAGCGGCGGCTACAAAATCGGCGCGGGCGAGATCGAGAACACGCTGCTGGCGCACCCCGGGGTCGCCGAGGCGGCCGTCACGGGCGAGCCGGACGAGGACCTCGGCGAGCGGATCGTCGCCTGGATCGTGGCCGACACCGGCCCGGACGCCGGACCGCCGCCCTCCGGCCAGGAGCTCGCCGACCACGTCGCCCACCAGCTCGCACCGCACAAACGACCACGCACCGTGCACTTCGTGGCGGCGCTGCCACGCAATGACATGGGCAAGATCCTGAAACGAGAGCTCCATGCCTGAGAGGGAAGGCGCTGCGCCTGACAGCCGGGGCCCGACGCGCGACGGCACACGCCCCGGGCGGGACGGCGGCAGCCCGGCGCGGGACGGCGAGAGCTCCGCGCGGGCCCGTGCGAGCAGCGCGCCGCACGCCGTGCGGGGCACGGCGCCCTGTCAGCGACTGACCGCCCGTCAGGCCATCGCGGCGGTGGCGGATACGTATACCGAACTGCCCACCCCCGACGGTCCCGGAGGGCGCCGCACCGCGCACCGGCCCGGTGGGGACAAGCCGGACGGCCCGCTCGGCTGGCCCGGCTACGACGCCTCCCGGGCACGCGCCCAGGCACGGACGGGCGAGGACGAGTCGGTGGTCACCGCCCTCGCCGCCATAGGCGGCGCCACAACCGTCCTCCTCTCCTTCGAGTTCGGCTACCTGGGCGGCTCCATCGGCGAACGCACCGGTGACCGCCTGGAGGCCGCGTACGGTCTGGCACGCGAGCGGGGCCTGCCCGTCGTGTCGCTGATCGCCACGGGCGGCAGCCGGATGCAGGAAGGTATGCGGGCGTTGACCCAGCTCCAGCGGGTGGCCGGGCAGTCCGCGCTGAACCGTGCCGCGGGGCTGCCGCAGATCGCCGTACTGCGCGATCCGACGACGGGTGGCGGCTGGGCGACGCTCGGCGCGGGCGCCGATGTGATCCTCGCCCTGCCCGGTGCACAGGTCGGCTTCGCGGGCTCGCGGGTACGCCCCGGCGATGCCGATCCCCACGCCTACTCGGCCGAGGGTCAGCTCGCGGCCGGCCACATCGACGCCGTCGTCCCGCCCGACGCCCTGCGCGCCACCCTGCGGCGATGGCTTCAACTGCTCGGCGGAGCAAGGGAGTCCGGGGCCGAAGCGGCTTCCGAGCCGGCGCCTCCCCCGTACGCGCTGGGCACGCACGATCTGCCGGAGAGTGGCTGGGATGCGGTGGCCGGCGCCCGTGATGCCCGGCGGCCGCGCGCCGAGGCGTATCTGCGTGCGTATTTCGACGACTGGGAGGAGCTCAGCGGCGACCGGTGCGGTGGCGTCGACCCCGGGATGCGCTGCGGCTTCGGCCATCGCGAGGGCCGGACCATCGCCTTCGCGGCCCAGTGCGGCACCGCCACCCGCCCGGCCGGGTTCCGTACCGCCGCCCGTCTCGTCCGCCTCGCGGACCGGATCGGGATACCGGTTCTCACCCTCGTGGACACCCCGGGTGCCGCCAATGACGCGGCGGCCGAACGTGCCGGCGCCGGTGCGGCCATCGCCGACGCGTTCGCCGCGCTCGCTACGGCCCGGGAACCGGTCACCTCCCTGCTCATAGGCGAGGGCGGTTCCGGAGGCGCGCTGGCCCTCGCCGCACCGGGCCGGCTCTGGGCGACGCCCGACAGCTATTTCTCCGTGATCGCCCCGGAACTGGCCGCCGCCATCCTCAAACGCGACGAACAGCAGGTGCGGGACACCGCAGACCAACTCCGCATCCGGCCACAAGACTTGCTGGAAATGGGAGTGGTTCGGGACATCGTTCCACCGGCCTGACGGATCCAAGGACGATCCGCCGATTGCGATCGGCCTGACGGGCGTGCTGGTCGAACCGGCCAGGCGGGCGTGACAGTTCGACGGGCCTGACGGGCGTGGCGGGCCGTCAGGGCAGGCGCCGGGCGCCGGGCGGACGGCGTCGGTCGCAGACGAGCGCCGCCGGCAGTCGGGCAGGTGATCAGCTACCGCCCGCGATGCGCTTCCCCGCTGCCCGGAGTGCGCCGACGGCGGCCCGGATCGACGGCCTGCGGTCGGCATCGGCGCGCCAGATGGCGTACACGTGACGGCGCATCGGATGACGTACGGGCACCACACTCACCCCTTCCGGCACCGGCCCACGACCAAGACGCGGGGCGACCGCGACCCCCAGCCCGGCGGCGATCAGCGCCAGTTGGGTGTTGTGCTCCTCCGCCATATGCGCGATGCGCGGCTCAACGCCCTTGCTGCGCAGCGTGAACATCAGCCAGTCGTGGCAGAACTCGCCCTGCGGCCAGGAGATCCACTCATCGTCCGCGAAATCCTCCAGCTCCACCGACCGCCGGTGCGCCAGCCGGTGGTCCGACGGCATCGCCACATCGGCCGGGTCGTCGAGGAGCGGGGCCTTCGCCAGCCCGTCGGGCAGCGACAGCGGCCGGTTGTACCAGTCGAGGACGACCGCGAGATCGATATCGCCGTGCACCACGCCCCGTACGGAATCCTCCGGTTCCAGCTCCGAGAGCCGCGCGCGGATCTGCGGGTGTTCGGCGCGAAGCGCGGCGAGCGCGGCCGGGAAGAGCCCGCGGGCCGCGGTGGGAAACGCACCCATCCGGAGCTCACCGACCGCCTGGCCGCGATGCGCCTCCAGGTCGGCCTGCGCCAGCTCGACCTGGGAGAGGATGCGCACCGCATGGTCGGCGAGCAGCCGTCCTGCGTCGGTCAGCCGCACCCCGCGCCCGTTCTTCGCCAGCAGTTGCTGTCCGGTCTCCCGCTCCAGCTTGGCGATCTGCTGCGAGACGGCCGAGGTCGTCACATGCAGTCCGTCGGCGGCCGCGCTCACCGAACCGTGGCGGGCGACCGCGCTCAGCGTCCGGAGGCGATCAAGGTTCAACACATAAGCAATGCTAAGCGATACCGGCCACAAAATCTCGCTTGTGCTACGAAGTACTGCCCCGCATCGTAGACGCCATGAGCACCACCACCGGCCCGTCCAACGCCACCGCACACAGCACGAACCCTCCGACCGTGAGCACCACGACCACCCCGACCAGCGCGACGACAGCCGCTATGGCCGCCGGCGCGGATGCTCCGGCCTCCCCCGCATCCGGGAGCCGCCCCGGCCGACGGCGGGCCCTCGCCTGGCCGGTCCGCTTCGCCGCCCTGTGCCTGGTCTGGGGCTTCAGCTTCCTGTTCATCAAGCTCGGCACCCACGCTTTCGCGCCGTTGCAAGTCACGCTGGGCCGGGTCGCATTCGGCGCGATGGTGCTGGCGACCATGCTGGTTATCAAGCGCGAGCGACTGCCGCGCTCCGCCCGTACCTGGGGCCACCTGGCAGTCGCCGCGTTCCTCCTCAACGCCCTCCCGTTCTCCCTCTTCGCGTACTCCGAACTGACGATCCCCTCCACACTGGCCGGCATCTGCAACGCCACCTCCCCGCTGTGGGGCATGGCGCTGTCGGTCGTCGCACTCTCCGAGGACCGCCCCACCCGGCGCCGCGTCGCGGGACTGGGGATCGGCTTCCTGGGCGTACTCACCGTGCTCGGCGCCTGGCAGGGCTTCGCCGGCACGGACCTGGCGGGCACCGCGATGGCCCTGGGCGCCTCGCTCTGCTACCCCATCGGCTGGATCTACGTGCGCCGCACCCTGGCGAGCGCCAAGCACTCCCACCTCTCCATGTCCAGCGCTCAGCTGATGCTGGCCACCCTCCAACTGGCCGTCGCGACACCCCTGTTCACGTCCCTTCCGGCCACCCTCCCGCTCGTCCCGCTACTCGCCGTCTTCGCGCTCGGCACGCTGGGCACCGGCTTCGCCTTCCTCCTGCAGTACGGCCTGGTCGCCGAGGTCGGCCCCACCAATGCCCAAATGGTCACCTACTTCATCCCGGTGATCGCCACCACCGCCGGTGTGGCGCTCCTGAACGAACCGCTGAGCTGGAACACGCCGGTCGGCGCCGTCATCGTCCTGGCCGGCGCCGCCCTCACCCAAAGCAAGCCCCGCCCCATGAGCCCCACCCCGACGACCTCGCGCACCAAGCTCCCGCGCACCGAGTTCCCGGGCACCAAGCTCCCAGGGGCCAAGCTCCCAGCCACGGCACCGTCCACGACCGCCCAGTCCACGTCTACGACGGTCCCGTGCACCACGGCCGAGCCCGGCGCCGACACGTAGACCACTCCAGGGGTGCGCAGCCAACTGGCCAACGGCGACGACACTTCACCGCCCTCTCCCTCACCCAGCCCCCATCCACCGAGTGCCCCCAATCGACCGTCACTGAGCCATCGCGGAAGGAGGCCCTGCCCCCGCCGACCGACTGCCCGACTCAGCTTGGCCCGACCTGGGGCCGCCCGACCGACCAGGCGCCGCACCCCACTTCAGCCCCCGCCACCCAGCTGCACAGCGCGGCCCCCACCCCCTCACTCATACCGTCGAGCCTCACCCACCCCCATCGCCGAAGTGACCGCATCTGCCATCGGCTCCATGTCATCTTGGGACAGGCCGGACACGGTGATCCGAACACCCGGTGGGGACTGCATACGGAAGCGCGCGCCAGGGGCCACCGCCCAGCCGGAGTGCAGGAGTCGGGCGACCGCACCCGTCTCGTCCGGGACCGGTACCCAGACGTTCATCCCACTGCGCCCGCGTGCGCGCACTCCGCGCTCCGCCAGCGCGCGTATCAGCCCTTCGCGCCGCCGGCCGTACTCCCCGGCGACCGCCGTCGGATCGACCGCGGATGTCCGCCACAAGTGCGCCACCGCGTCCTGAAGCAGATGACTGATCCAGCCGGGCCCGAGGCGCTGACGACCGCGCACCCGGTCCACCGTCACGGCGTCGCCGGTGAGCACCGCCAGGCGCAGGTCGGGACCGTACGCCTTGGCCGTCGAGCGCACCAGCACCCAATGGTCGGTGACACCGGCGAGCGGATGCAGCGGGAGATCGACGATGCCGTGGCCGTGGTCGTCCTCGATGAGGAGGACGCCGGGGTGGTCGGCGAGCAAGGTGCGCAGTTCGGTGGCGCGGGAGCGGGTGACGGCCGCTCCGGTGGGGTTCTGTGCCCGGTCGGTGACGACCACGGCCCGGACACCGTCCTGGAGTGTGCGCGCCAACTGCCCGGGCAGCGGCCCTTCGTCGTCCAGCCCGACCGGTGCGGCGCGCAGGCCGAGCGCGGGGATGAGGTCCAGCAGGCTGCCCCACCCCGGGTCCTCCACCGCGACGGTGTCACCGGGCCGGAGGTGTGCGGCCAGTACGCGCTCTATGGCGTCCAGTGAGCCGCTGGTGACGGCTATGGGGCCGTCCGGCACACCGTCGGTGGCGAAGGCCGAGCGGGCCAGTGCCGCGAGATCGTCATCGACGGCGGGCGCGCCGTAGAGCACGGGGCGGCTGGCGCTGCGCGCCGCGGCCTCGGCCAGCGCCCGCTCCAGCGGGGGAAGCAGGGCCGGGTCGGGGTTGCCGTCCGAGGCGTCCCGGAGTCCCGGCGGCACCTCTACCCGCAGCGCCTCCCGCGGAGTACTGGCGGGGCGCGGGCGCACCCGGCTGCCGCGCCGGCCGGCGGTTTCGATCACACCTCGGTCGCGCAGCGTGCGGTAGGCGGCCGCGACGGTGTTCGGATTGACCTCCAGATAGACGGCCAACTCCCTCAGCGGGGGCAGCACTTCGCCCGGTTGGAGGTCGCCCGCACCGACGGCTCGCTCGACACTGGCGGCAATCTCCGATGCACGCCGCCCTTCAATCCGATACTCTCCTAGCACAAACATGATTATGCACTAGTGCAATGGAGTTGGCAAGTGGTCGAGCGAGTCGAGCCGGCAGAGCAGGTCGAGCACATGACGCCGGCAGAGCAGACGCTGCGGCGAGAGCGCGTGCAGCGGGCAGAGCAGGGGGAGCGTGGGGACGGAGCGTGGGAATCGCCACGGACGTCGTCAGCGGCACCGGCGCAGCAATCGGAGAAGGAACCTGTGAAGGAATCAACGGAGGAATCAACGAACGAGATGGTGAAGGGGCCGGCAGAGGCGACAGACGACGGGACGCGCGAGGTGCACGAGTCGCACGAGGACGGGTCGCACGAGTCGTACAGGGCGCACGCGGCATACGCGGCCACCGATCGCACGATTCCCACCCGCGCCCGCCAGCGCGCCACCTACGACCGTGAAACAGTGCACGCGATTCTCGACGCGGGATACGTCTGCCACCTCGGCTTCGTGCGCGACGGCGCCCCCGTCGTCCTGCCCACGCTCTACGGCCGCGTCGGCGAGCGCCTCTACCTGCACGGTTCGACGGGCTCCCGCCCGCTGCGGACGGCCGGCGGGACGGCGGCCCCCGGCCTCGCGGTCTGTGTCACCGTCACCCACGTCGACGGTCTGGTCCTGGCCAGGTCCGCCTTCCATCACTCGCTCAACTACCGCAGCGTCGTGGTCCACGGCACCGCCCACCAGGTCACCGATCCGGCCGAGAAGACGACCGCGCTCGACGCGCTCGTCGACCAGGTCGTGCCGGGCCGCGCCGCGGACTCCCGGCCGGCCAACGCCAAGGAGCTGGCCGCCACCGCCGTGATCCGTCTCGACCTGCGTGAGGTCTCCGCCAAGATGCGCACCGGTGGCCCCAACGACGATCCGGAGGACCTCGCGCTGCCCTACTGGAGCGGCGTGCTGCCCGTGGCGCCCGTGTACGGCACCCCCATACCGTCCGACGACCTCGGTCCCGGCACCGCTCTCCCGGCGTACCTCTCCAGGATCGCCGCGTCCTCCGCACCCGCCGCGTCCTCCGCGCCTGCCACGTCCTCCGCACGCTCCCCGCTCTCCCCCGCCGCCGACGGTTGAGGCATCCCGGGCCGATCCACTGTGGACCCCTTCCGGCCCGACGGCAGCTCCATGCCCGGTTGGACGTGGGCACGGGGTGCCTGTGACGGGGAGCTGACTGCGGTCCGGTCCGCCCCGGAGGACTTCGCGGCGGATGCGTTCGAGCCTCCGGCCGGGCAGCGCGGCCGCCCGGCCGGAGCCGTTCGCCCGGGCGCATCAACTACCTGGGCAGGACACCACTTCAGCTACTTCAGCGCTTCAGCTACTCCAACTACGCAAGTTGCTCCAGTTACTCCTGCTGCTCCGGCTACTTCAGCCATTCCTGCTACGCCAGCGTCTTCAGCGCCCCCGCGTCGTACGGCTTCAGCTCCTCGAACCGGTCCCCCAGGACCTTCGCCGCCCACTCCGGGTCCTGGAGCAGGGCGCGGCCGACGGCGACCAGGTCGAACTCGTCGCGCTCCAGGCGGTCGAGGAGGTTGTCGATGCTGCCGACCGCGGCACCCTCGCCCGCGAACGCACGGATGAAGTCGCCGTCGAGGCCTACCGAGCCGACGGTGATGGTGGGCCTGCCGGTGAGCTTCTTGGTCCAGCCCGCCAGGTTCAGGTCCGAGCCGTCGAACTCCGGGAGCCAGTAGCGGCGGGTGGAGGCGTGGAAGGCGTCGACGCCGGCCGCGGCGAGCGGGGTCAGGATCGCCTCCAGCTCCTCCGGGGTCTCGGCGAGCCTCGCGTCGTACGCCTCCTGCTTCCACTGCGAGTAGCGGAAGATCACCGGGAAGTCGGGCGAGACGGTCTCGCGGACCGCGGCCACGATCTCGGCAGCGAACGTCGTACGGGCCACGGGGTCGCCGCCGTAGGCATCGGTGCGGCGGTTCGTCCTCGCCCACAGGAACTGGTCGAGGAGGTAGCCGTGGGCGCCGTGCAGTTCGACGCCGTCGAAGCCGGTGCGCTCGGCGGCCGCGGCGGCCTCGGCGAAGGCGCCGATGACATCGTCCAGGTCGCGCCGGGTCATCGCCTTGCCGGTGCCCTCGGTGCCGTCGACGCGGATGCCGGAGGGGCCGACGGCGGGGGCGTCGGCGCAGGGCGCATCGCCCTGCTTGCGGACCATGCCGATGTGCCACAGCTGCGGCACGATCGTGCCGCCCGCCGCGTGTACGGCTTCGGCGACCTTCGCCCACCCCGCGAGCTGTTCCTCGCCGTGGAACCGCGGCACACGGTCGCTGGACCCGGCCGACTCGTGACCGACGTAGGTCCCCTCGGTGACGATCAGGCCCACACCGGCGGCGGCGCGCCGGGCGTAGTACGACCGCACGTCCTCACCGGGGACGCCGCCCGGGGAGAACATGCGGGTCATCGGCGCCATCGCGATGCGGTTGGGGACGGTCAGGCCGTTCAGCGTGACGGGCCGGGACAGGATCTCGGCCACGCGGGAGGCGGAGGACGCGGTGACGGTCACGGGAGTGCTCCTCGTAGGTACCAGGCCGTATGTGCAACGGGCATTGAATGCGCGTGAGGAGCAACCGTCCCGGCGGTCGCGGCATTCCGCCCGTCCTGCGAGTCGCTCTGTGATCCCGGACACGCGCCCAGCGCCAGGGGCGGCCAGGGCTCCTGCGGCCGGACACCCAACACCTACCACCCAACACCGAACACCGAGGAGCGTCGCGGGTGTTGCCGTGCGGAGCCGATCCGGCGATCCGAGTCCGCCGCGCGCGTGCAGAGCCGATCCGAGTCCGCCGCCCGGTCGTCAGCTCGCGCTCGACGCGGCGTCGCCTTCGGCGTCCGTCAGGTGGAGGTGACGGGAAGGACTGCGCTCAGCAGGCGCTGGAAGGAGCGCCGGTCCTCCTCTCCGAGGTTTTCCAGCCCCGTGAGGTTGGACATCAGCTCGGAGCGGATGCGCCGAACGGTCTCCTCGCCCTGCTCGGTCAGCATCACCCTCTTGACCCGCCGGTCAGCAGGATCGGGCTCCCGGCGCACCAGACCACGCGCCGCCAAGCGGTCGACGATGCCGGTGACGTTCGAGGCATCGCAGGCCAGCAGGTCGGCGAGGGTCCGCATCGGCATCGGCCGCCGCAGCAGGCCGAGCATCTTGCCCTGCATCAGGGTGAGATCACATTCCGCCGCCACGGCTGCGAAGTTCCGGTAGTAGAGGGCCGCCGCCTGCGCGAGCTGGTCCATCAGCTGTGCGGGCGTGGGCGCGGGAGCCGTCGGCGGGGAGACCGGTGGCGGTGCGGGCGGCTTCGGGCGACTCATGGCTCCAGCCTAGGCGAAATTATTTGACTGCTCAATCATTGAGATTCTACCTTCATCTCATTGCTTGAGGTCCTCAATCATGTAAGGCTTCAATCTCTGCTTCGACCTCCTGGTCGGGTGGGCCGTTCGCCACCACCGTCCCGGTCGCCGCCGGCGAGCCCGTCGGTCGGCGGCTGAGGCTGTTCACGCCGAGCTCTGACCACCCCGGTCCGCCGCCCCCCGCACCACGTCACCACACATCGCCACACGTCATTCAGGAGCACCACCATGCCCTCCGCGCTCTTCGTCGTCACCGGAGCCGACCACTGGACTCTCGCCGACGGCACCCCGCACCCGACCGGCTACTGGGCCGAGGAGCTGGCCGAGCCGCACCGGATCTTCCGTGAGGCGGGCTACGAGATCACCATCGCCACCCCCGGCGGTGTCCCCGCCCCTGTCGACCAGGGCAGCCTGAGCGCGGCAGCGAACGGCGGCACCGAGCCCGCCGCCGCCATCAGCGCGTACCTCGACGCGATCCGCGAGGGACTCGACGCTCCGGCCAAGCTGGAGGACATCGACCCCGACGCCTACGACCTGGTCTTCTACCCCGGCGGCCACGGCCCGATGGAGGACCTCGCGGTCAACGAGCACTCCGGCCGGATCCTCACCCACGCCCTCGACTCGGGCAGGCCGCTGGGGGTGGTCTGCCACGCCCCCGCCGCACTCCTCGCCGCCCGCCGCGAGGACGGCAGCTGGCCTTTCGCCGGCTACCGGATGACGTCCTTCACCAACACGGAGGAGGCCGCCGTCGGTCTCGCCGCCGAGGCCCCGTGGCTGGTCCAGGACCGCCTGGTCGAGCTCGGCGCCGTGGAGGCCGCCCCCTTCACCCCGCACACCGTGACCGACCGCAACCTGCACACCGGTCAGAACCCTGGCTCCTCCGCGGCCCTGGCCCGCACGCTCGTCGACGCCCTGTCCACCGACCCGGCGACGGTGGCGGCACGCCTGCGGACCACCTTCGACACCGGCCGCACCAAGCCGCTCGCCTGGCGCCTCGGCCGGCTGAGCGCCCTGCGCGCGCTGCTCACCGAGCAGTCCGACGTCCTCCTCGACGCCCTGCACGCCGACCTCGGCAAGGGGCCCGCCGAGGCGTACCGGACCGAGATCGGCTTCACCCTCAACGAGCTCGACCACACGGTGGAGCACCTGGAGGAATGGCTGCGGCCGAAGCCGGCCGCGGTTCCCGACGCCTTCCGCCCCGCCGATGCCCGGGTGGTCCGCGATCCGCTCGGCGTCGTGCTGATCATCGCTCCGTGGAACTACCCGCTCCAGCTGGTCCTCACCCCGCTGGTGGGTGCCCTCGCGGCCGGCAACACCGCCGTGGTCAAGCCCAGCGAACTGGCCCCGGCCACGTCGGCCGCGCTGGCCCGGCTGCTGCCCCGCTACCTCGGCCGGGACGCCGTGGCCGTGGTCGAGGGCGCCGTCGCCGAGACCACCGCGCTCTTGGAGCAGCGTTTCGACCACGTCTTCTACACGGGCAACGGAACGGTCGGGCGGATCGTCATGACGGCCGCGGCCCGGCACCTCACCCCCGTCACCCTCGAACTCGGCGGGAAGAGCCCGGTCGTGGTCGAGCCGGGTGCCGACCTGGCCGCCACCGCCCAGCGGATCGTCCGGGGCAAGTTCCTCAACGCCGGCCAGACCTGCGTCGCCCCCGACTACCTCCTCGCCGTCGGCGACACCGCCGCCGAACTCGAAACGCAGCTGGCCCTCGCGGTCCGCGCGGCGTACGGCGACGACCCGGCGGCCGCCCCCGAATACGGACGGATCGTCAACGAGCGGCACCTCGACCGGCTCACCGCCCTGCTCGGCTCCGGACGCGTCGTCACCGGCGGCGACCACGACCGCGCGAGTCGCTACCTCGCCCCCACCGTGCTGGCCGATGTCTCCCCCGACGCCCCCGTGATGCAGGAGGAGATCTTCGGCCCGATCCTGCCGGTCGTCACCGTGCCCGACCTCGACGCCGCGATCGCCTTCATCAACGAGCGCGACAAGCCGCTCGCGCTGTATGCCTTCACCGGCTCGGAGCGGACCAAGCAGCGGCTCACGGAGGAAACCTCCTCCGGTGCCCTCGCCTTCGGCCTGCCGGTCTCCCACCTGGCGGTGCCCGAGCTGCCGTTCGGCGGTGTCGGGGAGAGCGGCATGGGCCGCTACCACGGCGAGTACTCCATCGAGACGTTCAGCCACACCAAGGCGATCCTCGACAAGCCGCTGAACTGACCGCCCCGCCGGCCGACCCTTCCAGAGGAACGACACCATGACCTCCTGCCACCCCATCGGCCACCGCGCGGCCGTGGCGGCCGAGACCGCCACGTTCACCGCCGTGCTCAACGGGGCCGACCTGGCGACCCCCGTGCCCACCTGCCCCGGCTGGACGCTGGCCGACCTGGTCAAGCACACCGGCAGCGTGCAGCGCTGGTTCGCCTCCCTGCTGAACGCACACATCCAAAGCCCCCCGCAAAACCACGAGGCAGAACTCCGGCTCCCGGCGAGGACCGACGCCTACCCCGGCTGGCTGGTCGAGAGCGCGGCCGTGGCCGCCGACGCGTTCACCGCCACGGAACCGAACCTGCCGATGTGGGCGTGGGGCGCCGACCAGCATGTCCGCTTCTGGGCGCGCCGGATGCTCTTCGAGACCTTGGTGCACCGGGCCGACGCCGAGCTGGCCCTCGGACTCCGGCCCGCGATCGACCGCGCGCTCGCGGTCGACGGGATCGACGAGTTCCTCGTCAACCTGCCGTTCGCCGCCTTCTTCGCACCCAAGGTGGCCAACCTGCGCGGGACCGGCGAGACCATCCGCTTCCACACCACCGACAAGAACGCCGACTGGCTCGTCAGCCTGAGCCCCGACGGCTTCGGGATCGAACAGGCCGGCGCACCAGCGGACACCACCGCGGACGCGACCGTCCGGGCAACCGCGGCCGACCTCCTGTTGCTGCTCTACGGCCGTCGTCACCACACCACCGGGGCCGTCGAGCACGAGGGCGACCAGGACCTGCTGTTGCACTGGTTCGCCAACTCGGCCTTCTAACCGGTCGTTTCAGGGGTGGGGCGCGAAGGCGTCGCACACACATGACCGGCAGCGAGCCCGGGTCAGGCCCTGACTTGCAGCCCCCAACATGCCCGGCCGCCGCGCCCCGCGCACTCACCGTGCCGGACGCGCCCGGCCGGGCATCCGTCTCAGCCCACCACCGGCGCCGACCGGGCCGCCGTCGCCGCGCCACGTGCCTCCGTCACCGTCGGCGCAGCAACGGCCGTCAGCAGTACGGCGGTTCCGGCCGCGGTCGCCATCGTGAGCCGTTCGCCGAGGAACAGCACCGCGATGGCCGCCGCCGACACCGGCTCGATCAGTGAGATCACCGAAGCGGTCGCGGCGCGCACGGCGGCCAGCCCCGCGAAGTACAGCCCGTAGGCCGGCGCCGTCGGCACGGCCGCGATATAGGCCATCAGGAGGAGGCTGCGGCCCAGGTCGTGTGCCTGGGGCCACAGCCCCTCCGCCGCCGCGAAGGGCAGCAGGCACAGCGCGCCGACCGCGAAGGCGCTGATCGTCGAGGCGCAGTACGCGTACGGCGAGCAGCAGGGCCAGGCCGCCGAGGGTGCGCCAGAAGGTGAGGGAGAGCGGGCCGAGTCCGCTGCCGCGGTAGAGGAGCGCTGCGGCCGCGCCCGCGGTACCCCTGGCGGTCGCGGCGAGCGTGACGTACAACAGCCCCCGGCCTACGGGCAGGGCGGAGGCGGAAGTGGCATGCATGGGAAAGGTGCTCCGGGAAATCCAGGACGGCGCGGTGCGCCGCGGGATGGTCGCGTGGTCCCGTGTGCGGGCAGCGTCGACCGGCTCGGGAACCTTCCCGTGGGGATCCCCCTGCTCGTCCAGAACTTGGGGGAGGGTCTTCCTCGGAGGCCGCCGCCCGCGCTAGGCGGCGGGAGGGAGCAGCACCAGCACAGTCGCATGCATGATCGTGACCTTACGGGGCGGGCGAGCCGGCCGACAAGTCGTTTCCGGAGTGCCCGGAGTGCCCCGAGCACGCGGGGTGCCCGGGGCGCGTCGAGGAGGCGCGGCTCCCCGGGACGGGCGGCTCTCCGGGCGCGGTGGAACCGGCCACCGTCACCGATTCCGTCGACTTCGGCTTGGCCGACTGCGCGATGAAGGCGCCGGCCAGCACCACCGATCCGCCGACGATCTGCGGCGCGGAGAGGTGTTCGCCGAGCAGCACCCAGGCCAGGACCGTAGCGATCACCGCTTCCAGGCAGGCGACCACACCGGCCACCTGCGGGGACAGCATGCGGATCGACACCACGCCGGTGAGATAGGCGAGCACCGTGGCGATCAGCACGATCCATCCGAGGAGCAGTGCGGCGGGCACCATGGTGCCGTTCATGTCCGCGCTGCCGCCGAGCACGGTCCAATCCATGCCCCAGGGCCTGGCGATGAGCGTCAGCACGGCGGCACCGATCAGCAGTCCGTAGGCGCTCACACCGAGCGGATCCACCGCGTCATCGCCGTCGCCGCCGTGGTCGGAGAGCACGAAGTAGCCCACCTGGCAGCAGGCCGCGCCAAGCGCGAGAGCCAACCCGATGACGTCGAAGGCCATCCCGGACCACACCTCGACGACACAGGCCAGCCCACCGACGGCCAGCACGACACCGACCGCCGCGGCGCGGGTCACCGGCCGTTTCTGGACGAAGCGCACCCAGCCCAGGACGAGGGCGGGTGCCAGGTATTCGATGAGCAGCGCGACGCCGACGGGGATACGGGAGAGCGCGGCGAAGTAGCACGCCTGGACACCGGCGACGGCGAGCAGTCCGAAGCCCGCGAGCAGGGTCGGCCGTCGGCGCGGCAGGTCGCGGTGGCGCCAGGCGAGGGGCAGCATGACCAGCGCGGCGCCGGCCACCCTGAGCCAGGTGACGTGCAGCGGTTCGAGTCCGGCCGCGATCAGGGGCTTGGCGGCCACGCCCGAGCCGCCGAACGCGAAGGCGGAGAGCAGCGCGATGGCGAGGGCGCCGCCCCTCCCCCGTGCCGTACCGCCGCCGGGCACCCCCGGCACGGGCCGTTGCTGCTGGGTCTCCACGGACCCTGGAGTTCCGTGGCCCATGGCGGTCACCGGACCGGCCTGCCTCCCCGAAGACGCGTGCATCGGGTCATCATGACAGCCGCCGTCAGCGGCGCCGCCCCCAATACCCCTGTCATTCCTGGCCGGAGGCCTTCCCGTCGAGGCGCGCGGAGAGCACGGCGGGATCGACGGAGGCGCGGCGCAGTACTTCGACGGCCCGGGACTCGGGATCGTCCACCAGGGCGGCAAGCAGGTCGAGACAGCCCGCGCGGGTCGCGTAACGGGCGTGGGCGCGGTCGAGTGCGCCGTCCAGGGCGGCGGCCGCGGCGGGCGACCAGCCGGGCACGCCGCCCTCGGTGACCAGGGGGACGGCGCCGGAGTCCTCGACGGTGCCGTGCCACTGGAGTCCGTAGCCGATGCTGCGCTGGACGAGATAGCCGAGCAGCCGGGCGATCTGCGGCGCGCCGTCGAAGGTGTCGCGTACCGCGGGGTCCGATTCCAGGAGGCCGTGCAGCAGATGCGCGGTGTCCACCTGTCGGTCGCCGTCGCGGGTGGCCCGCCTGCGGGCGGCGGAGACGACTGACGCGAGCTCCACGGTGAGCCGTCCGTCGAGGTCGTCCTGGGCGGAGCCTCCGCCGGTGTACGCAGTACCGTTTTGCACGGTCTCCACCCCACCAGCCCCTGGGGAGCCGAACATCCCCGGAGGGAAGCATTTGCGCATCCCACCCTGGTTGTGGATGCCCGCACCGCATCTCCTCCTCAAGGAGGAGTTCCGCTGCGCGGAGCTGTTCGGCAGCGGCGCCGGGCCTCCGGAAGCCGTCCTGCGGACCGACCCGCCGCAGGCGACCCCTCAGTCCTCTTCCGCCAGGATCAAATACAGCTCCTTGCGCGCCTTGTTGACCACCGCCATGGCCTTCTCCCGCTGCTCGGGAGTGCCGGTGGCCCACACCTGGCGGAATGCCTCCACCAGGCCCCCGCCCGCCTTGCGGATCTCGTTCATCGCCTCCCAGTCGACGCCGCGACCGGCGTCCTCCCAGGGCGCGTCCGAGCCGCTGTCGGCTTCCGTGCGCCCGGAGTCGGTCAGCGAGAAGAGCTTCTTGCCGCCCTCACTGGCACTGGTGATCAACCCCTCGTCCTCCAGGAGCTGGAGGGTCGGGTAGACCGAGCCGGGGCTGGGCTTCCACGCCCCGCCGCTGCGCTCGGCGATCTCCTGGATCATTTCGTAGCCGTGCATCGGACGGTCCTTGAGCAGCGCCAGGATCGAGGCGCGCACATCACCGCGCCGCGCCCGGCCGCGCCCGCCGCTGCGGCCCCGGCCACCGCCGAACGGTCCCCCGAAGGGCGGACCGAACGGCCCGAAGGCGGCGCGCCGACGCTCGAAGCCGCCGGCGAAGTCGCCCCGGCCGCCGTGGCGCCCGGGTCCGCAGTGCTCGTGCCGGTACTCATGTCCGTGGTCGTGTCCTTGGGAACGCATGGCGTCCTCCTTCTGATTGACCGGCCTCATCGGCCGGGCGTCGATCCGAGTCCTGAATGTTCCAGTGGCCGAAAGCCAGAGGGCCAGGGGCCCAAGCGATCAACCCCCTGACCGATCGGCCACCATCGTTGACCGATCGCGATGCCTCAACGATATATCGCAACTGTTCGCCGAGCAATCCCGAGCACCCCCTTCCGGGGCCAATTTCCCGAGATTGGCCTTGGCCTGCGGTTTTGTGCCGCCCCTACGCTCCCGGCCATGAGAATTCGCATCGTCGACGCCTTCACGGAGCGTCCGTTCGCCGGCAACCCCGCGGGAGTCGTACTCCTCGACTCCGACGCCTTCCCCGACGACGCCTGGCTCCAGGAGGTCGCCACCGAGGTCAACCTCTCCGAGACCGCCTTCGCGCACCCGCTGCCCGCAGGCGGCGACGCCGACTGGGCGCTGCGCTGGCTGACGCCCGCCGCCGAGGTGAACATGTGCGGGCACGCCACCCTGGCCGCCGCGCACGTCCTGCACACCACCGGGACGGACACCGGCACGGTCCGCTTCCGCACCCGGAGCGGGGTGCTGACCACGACGGCCGGAGACGGCGGAGCGATCTCCATGGACTTCCCGACCGCGCCGCTGACGCCGGTCGAGGTGCCGCCGGTCGTCGCGGACGCGCTGGGCGCCGAGATCCGCTGTGCGCACGACACCGGCCCGAACGTCGGCGATCTGCTCGTCGAGCTGCCCGACGAGAAGTCCGTACGGGCGCTGGCCCCGGACTTCACGGCCCTTGCCGGGCACGGCGGCCGGGGCGTGATCGCCACGGCGCGCGCCGAAGACCCCGACAGCGGCTACGACTTCGTCTCGCGCGGCTTCTTCCCGTACGTGGGCATCGACGAGGATCCCGTGACGGGCAGCGCGCACACCGCGCTCGCCCCGTTCTGGGCGCCGCGCATCGGCCGGAACGCGCTGGTCGGCCGGCAGGGCGGCGCCCGTACCGGCGTCGTACGGGTCGAACTGCGCGGCGAACGTACGCTGCTGACCGGCTCGGCGGTCACCGTCATCGACGGGGAGCTGCTGGCCACCGGGTGAGCCGGGTGGTCCCCGTGGCCGGCAGGCGGCGGGGCCCGAAGCGCGCCCCGCCTCACCACACCCTCACCTCACGGCGTCGGCAACCACCCCACCCGGCCCGCGAGCAGCGCGTAGCCGAGGAACGCCACGACGTCGATCAGGGCATGCGCGGCGACCAGCGGCCCGACCCGCCCCCATCGCCGGTACAGCAGCACGAAGAGCACGCCCATCACCATGTTGCCGAAGAAGCCGCCGACGCCCTGATAGAGGTGGTACGAGCCGCGCAGCAGCGCGCTGGCCGCCAGCGCCGCCATCGGCGCCCACCCCAACTGCCCCAGCCTGCGCAGCAGATACCCGACGACGATGACCTCCTCCAGCACGGCGTTCTGCACCGCGGAGGCGATCAGTACCGGAATCTTCCACCACACGTCGGGCAGCGCTTCGGGCACCACCGTCAGATTGAATCCGGCCGCCCGCGCGCCCAGATAGAGCAGCAGTCCGCTGCCGCCGATGACGGCCGCCAGCGCGGTACCCCGGCCCAGGTCGAAGCCGGGACGCCCCCGGTCGAAGCCCACCGCGCGCAGCCCACCGGCCCGTTCCCTCATCAGCAGATGCGCCACCAGCACCACGGGCACCAGCGCGGTCGCGATACCGAACAGCTGCCAGGCGAGATCCAGCCATGGCCGGCCGGGCGCGTGCGACCCGTTGAGCGTCGCCGCCTGGTCCTTGAGGCCACCGGGCTCGGTCACCGAACCGATGAAGCTGATGACCGCCGACACCGCGCTGGCCCCCAGCGAGAGGGCCAGCACGATCAGCGTCTCACTGCGCAGAACGCGCCGGGCAGGCCCTTCGGCCACCCCCGCGCCACCCCCCGATCCAGGACCCTGACCTGGAACATCCCCATCGGCCACCGGACTTGACTCCGACTGCACGGCTTCCTCCACTTCCGCGATACCGCCGCTTCGTCACCACCGCCCCGCCAGGGTCTCGACAGCGGGTACGAAGATCACGCGCGACAGGCCGGGAATGGACGCTGGACGCTCCAGCTTGCCCGACGCCTCCGGACCTGAGCACACGGGGGCCGGACCGGTGCCTGCCGCCGCACCGAGCCGCTCCGGACCGAACCGGCCGGGCGGTCCGAGGAACTGCCAGGACGAACTGCCCGGAGGATCGCTGCGGAGCACGATCGGCGAGATCGGCGCCGCCCCCAGGACTCCAGGGCGGTACGGGCCGGTCACGGACCTGGCTTGACTGACCGGCCCCCTTGACGTGCCGGCACCGGGCAGGCGTCGGTCCGTACGCGTCAGCCGAAGCCCGTCCCAAAGCAGCCCTGCCCCGTAGGGCGCATCAGCCAAAGCCCGGCGCCAAGGCGCCCCTGCCCCACAGGGCGAAATCTGGCCCACACAACGGAGCCTGACCCGTACGGCGAAGCCCGCCCCGCACCCCGGCCTACGCCCCCTCAACCACCCGCCGCGCCTCCGGCACCATCGGCCGGCCGACCGCCCAGGCGAGCGGCCAGGTGTGCACCGGCTCCCCGGTCAGCATCAGCTCGCTGTAGCGCCTCGTCATCGCGGCGAGCGCGGCGTCCCGTCCGAGACCGTGGTGCACCGCGTGGTGGTAGGCGGCGGCCTGCCAGGACGCCCCGTTCACTCGGCGTGCGCAGCGCCCTTCGATGATGCCCAGGTAGTGGTCGCGGTCGGCCGGTTCGACGCCCCAGGCGTCCAGCCCGGCGGCGGCCAGCGGCAGCAGTTCCTGGCGTACGAGCCGTACGGCGGGGATCTCGGCGACGCCTCCGCCGCGCCCGGAGCGCGGCCAGCGGAGGGCCGCGTCGATGCCGTTCTTGCAGGCGGTGTCGAAGTTCTCGGCCGCGGCGGCGAACGGCAGCCGGGTCCAGACGGGCCGCGGTTGATCGGCCAGAGCGCGCACCAGGCCGTAGTAGAAGGCCGTGTTGGCGATGACGTCGGCGATGGTGGGGCCGGCCGGCAGGACCCGGTTCTCGACCCGCAGGTGTGCGACGCCGTCGGCGACCGCGTAGACGGGGCGGTTCCACCGGTAGATGGTGCCGTTGTGCAGGACCAGTTCGGCCAGGTCGGGCGCCCCGCCCTCGTCGAGGACCCGCAGCGGCTCCTGCGGTCCGCAGAACGGCAGCAGCGGCGGGAAGTAGCGCACGTTCTCCTCGAAGAGGTCGTATACGGAGTCGATCCAGCGTTCCCCGAACCAGGTGCGGGGGCGCACTCCCTGGGCCTTGAGTTCGGGCGCCCGGGTGTCGGTGGACTGCTGGAAGACCGGCGGCCGGGACTCGCGCCACAGCTCGCGCCCGAAGACGAAGGGCGCGTTGGCACCGACCGCCACCTGCACCGCGGCGACGGCCTGTGCGGCGTTCCAGACGGCGGCGAAGCGGCCCGGCGTCACCTGGAGGTGCAGCTGCACCGAGGTGCAGGCGGCCTCCGGCGCTATCGACGGCGAGCGGGCCAGCAGATGTTCGACGCCCTGGATGTCGATCGCGAAGTCCTCGCCCCGGGCTGCCCGCATCTGGTCGTTGAGCAGCACATAGCGGTCGCTCTCGGAGATGCTGGCGGCGGTGAGGTCGGCGGCGGTCAGGGTCGGCAGTATCCCGATCATCACGATCCGGGCGGCGACCTCGCGGGCTTTCCGGTCGGCGTAGGCGAGCCCGGTACGGAGTTCCTCGGCGAGCTGGTCGAGGACACGGCCGCACAAACGGTGCGGCATGACGTTGACCTCCAGATTGCACTGGGCGAGTTCGGTCTGGAAATCACGGCTGGCGATACGGTCGAGCACCTGGGAGTTCATCATGCGGGGCAGCCCGTCGGCACCCGCCAGATTCAGCTCGATCTCCAGGCCCATCAGGTTTCTTGGCCGGTCGAACCGCTTCTCCGCCAGCATCCTGCGCAAGGCCTCAAGACACTCGTGAAGCTTTCTTCGACAACGCTCCCGGTCCGCCAGATCGATCCCGTCCGCGGCGACCTTCTCCCCCATCGAAGGGTCCCTCCTTGAGTGAACGGCCCGCAGCCACGGGCCGCTTGGGGCCGCCCCGGCGCCGCCGGGGCACGCGCTACGGTCGATGATGCCCCGGTGATCTGATCGATAACGCCTCACCGGCGGCCCGGTACCGATAGGCTCGAATCAACGGAGTTACCAGCGGCCCCAGGGGCATATCTCGGTGGCAATAGCCGCCCACATTTCCCGGGTGAAAATCGCCGGCGAGATCCGGCCTACCACACCGTCGAAAGAATACGAGGTGGCGCCTCAAAAGCCCCGTACAAAAAGGGGGAAAACACCTCGGCCAGGAGTCCGGATTCCGCCTTGTCGGAAATCCGCACGGAAGCTAGCCGAAACATATTGAGAACATACGTCGTATAATCTCCCTTCACGAGGCAGAGACTTGGCGCCCAGTTCGCGGTGATCTCACCGATGCCGGGGCACAGCGGCCGACCCCGCCGCGCCGGAGCCCCGGCCGGCCCTGCTCTGACCCCGCACGCTGACAGCGCCGTCCGCACCTGCCCAGCACCACCGTGTCTCCGAAGTGAGAGGCGACCCATCATGCCGCTGCATGTTCCCCCCGCTCCCGCGCCCGCCCTGCGCAGCGTTCTCGCCGCCCTCGGCTCGCCCACCGCCGTCCGCGAGGCCCCCGTCTCCGGCCTGCGCGCCCATCAGGGCCCGCTGAGCCCGGACCGCCCGCTGCCCGTACACGTCTGGGACGACGTCCGGCGCCATACGGACGGCCCGCCGCGCACCCGTCTGGTCGGCTGGCGTTTCCAGATCCGCGGCGGGGACCGTGCCGTGGCGACCGCCGAGGCCCGGCTCACCGCCGACGGCTGGACGTTCTCGCACATCTGCGGCGGTCCCTATGTCGCCGCGACCGAACGGGCCCTGCAGCAGGCCGAGTCGCTGACGGTGCCGTGCCAGCCGCGGTTGCTGTCCGTACCGGAGCTCTACATGCTGACCCTGTGGCTGCACCACGACATCGACTCGGACGGCTCCGACGGCATGCCCGACCCCGGTGATCTGCTGGTGCCGTTGGCACCCGCGCCGCCGGGCATCGCCGCCCACCACCCGCAGCGCGTCGCCGACCTGCTCCCCCAGCTGACGCTCCGTCTCACTCCGGCCCCACTGCTGGGTTCACCGGCCGCCTGACCCCACGGTGCCGCCGCGGACCCGCGGGCCGACGCACCCGGCGTACGCCGTCTCGCAGGAGCGTGCCCCGCGACCCCTTCCGGCCGCGGGGCGCTCCGCTGTTCTCACCCGCGCGGGCCGGCCCACGGTTACCACTACCGACCGCCTACGGGAGGTACGGATCGGGGAGCAACCGCCCGCACGGGTGATGCGTCCCTATCGAGTGAGTACTGCTGCTGCGAAATCCCTGCGGAATCTCCTCCGTAGGGCAACACTGGGACCGATCGATGAAACGGGGGAGCGGCCATGACGACCACATCGAGCCGCGAGACGTTCACCACACCGCAGCGAAAGACAACTTCCATGTGTCAGCACCAACCGCCCTGCCCGTCCGCAGACTCCTCCGACCGGGAGGCCGCACACCCTGTGGCATACCACCCGGAGCAGGGCTGGAGCCTGCTGTGCAACGGCGTCCTGCTCTTCGAGGACACCGGTGAGCTGCTGCCGAACGGGCAGGTCATCGCCCCGCACCGGCCGCTCGGCGGCGCACGGGTCGTCACCGCGGCCTGACTCGCGCACAGCCCAAAACGTCAAGGGCCCCCGGCACACTGCCGGGGGCCCTTGACGTTGTCCGGACGGATCAGCCGTTGTCCGGACGGATCAGCCGTCGTACTCGTCCACCGGGGGGCACGAGCAGACGAGGTTACGGTCGCCGTAGGCACCGTCGATCCGGCGCACCGGCGGCCAGTACTTCTCCGCGGCCACGACACCGGCCGGGAAGACGGCCTCCTCGCGGCTGTAGGGGTGCGTCCACTCGCCGGCCAGCGCGTCCGCGGTGTGCGGGGCGTTGCGCAGCGGGTTGTCGTCCTCGTCCCACTCCCCCGAGCCGACCTTCTCGATCTCCGCACGGATCGCGATCATGGCATCGCAGAAGCGGTCCAGCTCGCCGAGGTCCTCGCTCTCGGTCGGCTCGATCATCAGCGTGCCGGCCACGGGGAAGGACATCGTCGGCGCGTGGAATCCGTAGTCGATCAGACGCTTGGCGACATCGTCGATGCTCACCCCGGTCGCCTTGGTCAGCGGCCGGACGTCGATGATGCACTCGTGGGCGACCAGACCGCCGGGGCCGGTGTAGAGCACCGGGTAGTGCGGCTCCAGGCGCTTGGCGATGTAGTTGGCGCTGAGCACCGCGACCTGCGTGGCGCGCGTGAGGCCCTCGCCGCCCATCAGCCGGACGTACGCCCAGGAGATCGGCAGGATCCCGGCCGAGCCCCAGGGGGCCGCGGAGATCGGTCCGACGCCGGTCTCGGGGCCCGCGGTGGGCTGGAGCGGGTGGTTGGGGAGATACGGCGCCAGGTGGGCGCGTACGCCGACCGGGCCGACGCCGGGGCCGCCGCCGCCGTGCGGGATGCAGAACGTCTTGTGCAGGTTGAGGTGCGAGACGTCGCCGCCGAACGTGCCGGGCTCGGCGAGGCCGACCAGCGCGTTGAGGTTGGCGCCGTCGACGTAGACCTGGCCGCCGGCGTCGTGCACCGCGGCGCAGATCTGGGTGATGTGCTCCTCGAACACGCCATGGGTGGACGGGTAGGTGACCATCAGGACCGCGAGCTCGTCGCGGTGCTCCTCGATCTTGGCGTGCAGATCGTCGGTGTCCACCTCGCCGTCCTCGCCGGTCTGGACGACGACGACCTTCATCCCGGCCATCACGGCGCTGGCGGCGTTGGTGCCGTGCGCGGAGGACGGGATCAGGCAGACGGTGCGCTGCTCGTCGCCGTTGGCGCGGTGGTAGGCGCGGACCGCCAGCAGGCCGGCCAGCTCGCCCTGGGAGCCGGCGTTCGGCTGGATGGAGACCTTGTCGTAGCCGGTGACGGTGGCCAGCCGCTCCTCCAGCTCCTGGATCAGCGTGAGGTAGCCCTGAGCCTGGGCGGCCGGCGCGAACGGGTGCAGCCCGCCGAACGCGGGCCAGGTGACCGGCTCCATCTCGGTGGTGGCGTTCAGCTTCATCGTGCAGGAGCCGAGCGGGATCATGCCGCGGTCCAGCGCGTAGTCCTTGTCGGCGAGTGTGCGCAGGTAGCGCAGCATCGCGGTCTCGGAACGGTGCTGGTGGAAGACCGGGTGGGCGAGGTACTCGTCGGTGCGCAGCAGCACCCGCGGCAGCGCGTCGGCGGCGGCCGCGTCCAGCTGCTCGATGTCGGCCTGGATGCCGAAGGCACCCCAGACGCCAGCCAGCTGCGCGCGCCCGGTGGTCTCGTCGCAGGCGATACCGACCAGGTCGGCGTCGACCTGGCGGAGGTTGACGCCGGCCTCGCGGGCGGCGGCGACGACCTCGGCGGCCCGGCCGGGCACCCGGGCGGTCAGCGTGTCGAAGAAGCTGTCGTGCACGATCTCCACGCCGCCGGCCCGCAGGCCCTCGGCGAGGATGGTGGCGTAGCGGTGGGTGCGCCGTGCGATGACCTGGAGGCCCTCGGGGCCGTGGTAGACGGCGTACATGCCGGCCATGACGGCCAGCAGCACCTGCGCGGTGCAGATGTTGCTGGTGGCCTTCTCGCGGCGGATGTGCTGCTCGCGGGTCTGCAGGGCGAGGCGGTACGCCTTGTTGCCGTCGGCGTCGACGGAGACGCCCACCAGGCGGCCCGGCAGGCTGCGGGCGAACTTCTCGCGTACGGCCATGAAGCCGGCGTGCGGTCCGCCGAAGCCCATCGGCACGCCGAACCGCTGGCTGGTGCCGACGGCGATGTCCGCGCCGAGCTCTCCGGGCGAGGCCAGCAGCGTCAGCGCGAGCAGGTCGGCGGCGACGGTGACGACCGCGCCGAGCTCCTGGGCCTGCGCTATGAGGGCGCGCGGGCCACGCACCGCGCCGGACGCGCCCGGGTACTGCAGCAGCATGCCGAAGACGCCGCGCTCGGCCATCTCCGCGGGGATGCCGTCGGTGAGATCCGCGACGACGACCTCGACGCCGGTCGGTTCGGCGCGGGTCCGGAGCACGGCGATGGTCTGCGGCAGACAGTCGGCGTCGACCAGGAAGACGCCCTGCTTGACCTTGCCGACGCGGCGGGAGAGGGCCATCGCCTCGGCGGCGGCGGTGCCCTCGTCCAGGAGGGAGGCGCCGGAGGTGGGCAGTCCGGTCAGGTCGGCGACCATCGTCTGGAAGTTGAGCAGCGCCTCCAGACGCCCCTGCGAGATCTCCGGCTGGTAGGGCGTGTACGCCGTGTACCAGGCGGGGTTCTCCATGACGTTGCGCAGGATCACCGGCGGTGTGAACGTGCCGTGGTAGCCAAGGCCGATCATGGACGACAGGACCTGGTTGCGGTCCGCGAGCCCGCGGAGCTCGTCCAGGACCTCGGTCTCGGAACGGCCCTGCGGCAGGCCGAGCGCCTCCGCACTCTTGATCACGTCGGGTACGGCCGTCGCGGTGAGCTCGTCCAGCGATCCGAATCCGATGTGCGCGAGCATCTTCGCCTGCGCCTCGTGGTCGGGACCTATGTGCCGGTGCTCGAAGGGCGTGCCGCGCTCCAGCTCGGTCAAGGAGATGCGATTGGTGGTCATCTGCGGGGGCCTCCTGGTCGATGCGACCTACGAGGGGCACCACGGCGCGGGTGCCCGGACGGCCTCCCCCTCTGTCATCTCAACCTGAGAGCTTCACCGGCCCGCGCGCCGCGGCCCGGCTTTCACCGTCGGTGAGAACGGGCTCCGGCGCTGTGCCTCTGTCGGTGGCCCGCCCTGCTTTCCAGAGTGACCTCGTCCATGCGGTACGTGTGCCTGAGAGATTCCGGGGAGGAGTTGCTCCTTCGGCGCCCTCGTCGCGAACGACAAAGGACTCTCCCGCATGGGGTCAGCGGCCATCCGCCAGCCTACCAGCGCACCCTCTGAAGGCTCGTTCGAGTGGCCGGGGCATGAAATCTGCCGTTTCGTAGTTGTCTACAGCGCAAGTGCGAGCAGTTGGAGGTGTCGTGCAAACCGATATCGATCCCAGGAGCCTGATCGGCCGCAAGGCGTTCGACCGGAACGGCACCAAAATCGGCACCATCGACGAGGTGTATCTCGACGATGCGACGGGGGAACCGGAATGGGCGGCCGTCCGCACCGGGCTCTTCAGCCGGGACGCCTTCGTCCCCCTGGAGCCGAGCGAAATCGTCGACGAGGGGCTCCGCATCCCCTATGACCGCAAGCTGATCAAGGACGCCCCGGACTTCGGGGTGGGCCGGCATCTCTCCCCCGAGCAGGAACTTCAGCTCTACCACCACTACCGGCTGGATATCTCCTCCCCCGCCTCGGACTCGGTGCCGTCCTCGCCACCAGTCGACAAGGATTTCGGCCGGATCGCCGGCTCGGAGGACTGACCGGACGCCGGCTCCGCGCCCACCACCAGCGGAAGGGGCTCCCCGGGCCGCAGCGCCGGGTCATCGACGGCGAAGGTCCGCACCCTGCCCGGTGCGGACCACGGCGTCTCGAAACGTACGGTCACCCGCCCCACCCCGCTCCCCTGCACCCAGCCGGCGCCGTACGCGTCGTGCACCACGTCCAGCCCCGGAGGCCAGCGGCGCGACCGCTGCTCCTCGGGCTCCGGCTCGCCCTCGGCCTCCGCCGCCGGCTCCGCTGCCGTCTGCGCCGACTCCTCGGCCTCCCGCTCCGTCGCCAGCTGTGCGAACAGGTCCTCCTGTGTGAAGTCGGCCAGCCCGCTCACCCCCACGCCCAGCAGCCGCACCCCGCCGGTCGTGTCCACCGTCTCCAGCAGCCGCACCGCGGCCTCCCGTACGACGCCGCGGTCGTCGGTGGGCCCGCGCAGCGTCTCCGAACGGGTCACGGTCGAGAAGTCGTAATTCCGCACCTTGATCACCACCGTGCGCCCGGACCGTCCGGAGGCCCGCAGCCGCTGCACACAGCGGTCGGCCAGCCGCACCAGCTCCGTCCGCACCCGCGTCCGGTCGGTCAGATCGACCTCGAAGGTGTCCTCGACCGAGACGGACTTCGCGTCCCGGTCGGCCACCACCGGCCGGTCGTCCTGGCCCAGCGCCATCACGTACAGCCCCGCGCCGTGGGCCTTGCCGAGCAGCCGCACCAGCTCCGCCTCACCGGCCTCCGCGGTCTCCGCCACCGTCGTGATGCCGGCCCGCCGCAGCGTCTCGGCCGTCGCGGGCCCCACCCCGGGCAGCGTCCGCACCGTCATCGGCCCCAGCAGCTCCCGCTCGGTGCCGGGCTCGATCACCACCAGGCCGTCCGGCTTGGCCGCCTCGGAAGCGATCTTGGCGAGCAGCTTGGCCCCGGCGAGCCCCACCGAACCCGTCAGGCCCGTGACCTCCCGGATGTCCCGCCGCAGCCGCTCCCCCACGGCCCGTACGGCGGCCGTGTCCGCCGCGACATCGCCGGCCTCCAGATCCACGAACGCCTCGTCCAGACTCAGCGGCTCCACCAGCGGCGACAGCTCCGCCAGCAGCTCCATCACCCTGTCGCTCACCTGGCGGTAGAGCGTGAAGCGGGGATGGAGATAGGCGGCGTTGGGACACAGCCGACGCGCCTGCGCCGTCGGCATCGCCGAGCGGACCCCGAAGACCCGGGCTTCGTACGAGGCCGTGGCGACCACCCCGCGCGGCCCGATCCCGCCGACGATCACGGGCTTGCCGCGCAGGCTGGGCTTGGCCGCCTGTTCGCAGGCCGCGTAGAACGCATCCATGTCCAGATGCAGGATCGTCGGCGCACTTCTCACATCTCCGATGCTGCCGCACGCCACTGACAATCGACGGACGCCGGGCCGTGCACCGGGCCCGCAAGGGGGAGCGGCGAAGCGGCGGGGAGGTGTCCCGGGACCCGGTCGACAGGCCGGGAGACGGGCGCTCAGCCCGCCCGGTTGCGGCGCCGCGCCAGCTCGTCGTGCGGGTTCTTCCCGATCAGCGTCTCGCCGGTGTCCACACGCTCTCCGTGCAGCTGGGACAGCGCGCCTTCCACGTCGCGCCACACCACGCCGACCGCGATCCCGAAGACGCCCTGACCGCCCTGGAGCAGATCGACGACCTCGTCGGGCGAGGTGCACTCATAGACCGTCGCGCCATCGCTCATCAGCGTCATCCGCGTCAGATCCGCGAGCCCGCGCGAGCGGAGGTGCTGCACGGCGGTACGGATGTTCTGCAGCGACACCCCGGTGTCCAGCAGCCGCTTGACGATCTTCAGGACGACGACGTCCCGGAAGCTGTAGAGCCGCTGGGTGCCGGACCCGTACGCCGACCGGACGCTCGGCTCCACCAGGCCCGTACGTGCCCAGTAGTCGAGCTGCCGGTACGTGATGCCCGCTGCCGCACACGCGGTCGGGCCGCGGTAGCCGATGTTCTGCGCCTCGCGGTCCCCCGACACCGCGGCGGCCTGTACCGGGGCAGGGTTCGCCGCGCCCGTGTGGAGCGGCAACGCCCCTTCCGCCGCCGTACCGTCGCCGGTGATTGCCACGCCGCCCTCCGTCCTCCACGTCCCGGACGGGACCTGCCACATCGACGGTATGCAGTCACTCGGGGTGCGTCAACGATCGCCGCGCTCGCCACGCCGAGTGATAATCACCCTACGAGTGGTTTCTCGTGACGTCGCGCGGGGAAGACGTAACAGATTGGCCGGAATCCGTTGTCCGGCGGCCGGTCACTGACTGTTGGTGCCGAAGTCCTCGGGCGAGATCTGGTCGAGGAACTCGCGGAACTTCTCCACCTCGTCCTCCTGCTCGTCCGGAATGGCGATACCCGCGTCGTCCAGAACACCGTCCGTACCGAAAATCGGCGTCCCGGTGCGCAACGCCAGCGCTATGGCATCGGACGGACGCGCGCTGACCTCGACGCCGCTGGCGAAGACCAATTCGGCGTAGAACACTCCCTCGCGCAGATCCGTGATCCGGACCTGCGTCAGCTCCTGGCCCACCGCCTCCAGCACATCCTTGAAGAGGTCGTGGGTCAGCGGCCTGGCAGGGACCATGCCCTGCTGGGCGAAGGCGATGGCGGTCGCCTCCCCCGGCCCGATCCAAATGGGCAAGTAGCGATCGCCTCCCACCTCGCGCAGGAGCACGATCGGTTGGCTGGAAGGCATTTCCACCCGGACACCCACGACATCGAGCTCGTTCACACAGCAACCCTAGGACGTGCCCGGCCGGTTTGGGTAGTCGGGCACCCTTTTCCTCATGAGAGCCGGACCCGCAATGCGGTCTGGACCAATGCCGCATGCAGCCGTACGGACAGCGTCGCCAGTTCCCTGGCGGTGGCCTCGGCATGGGCCCTGGTCTGCGGATTACGGTGCCGCCGAAGAGGGGCGACGACCTGCTCGACCAGGCCTGCCTCCCGCTCGGCGGCGGCCTTCACGGCCCGCAGATGCCGCGGTTCGAGACCGAAACGACCCAGATCCGCGACCAGTTTGGCGACCGTGACAGCCTCGGTGTCATAGGTTCCGTCCGCATCCGGAACGATCAGCCCGTAGGACTCCCACTCGGCGAGCGTGTCCTCGTCCACCTCCGCGGCGGCCAGCAGCTCGGCCCGGCCGATCCGGGCAGCCATGGGCCGCTCCTCCTCCGGGTCGGGCATGCCCTCCGGCAGATCCCACGAGGGCGTGGCCGGGGCGGGCAGCTGCACCCGCTCACCGCGCTCCAGGGCGTCCAGATGCTCCCGGATGACCTTCAGCGGCAGGTAGTGGTCCCGCTGCATCCGCAGGACGTTCGCCAGCCGCTCGACGTCCTCCGGCGTGAATTTGCGGTACCCGGAAGGCGTGCGCTTCGGCTCGACCAGCCCCTCGGCCTCCAGGAAGCGAATCTTGGAGATGGTGACCTCGGGGAACTCCTCGCGCAGCAGATTGAGCACCGTGCCGATGCTCACCGGTTTGCCGTCCGAGGAGGCGGTGCCGGAAGCCCCGGCACCACCGGTCGGTGTATGGCGCATATGCCTTCCCTGGCCCGTCAGATACCGGCGCCTCGCTGGCTCGCGTAGAACACCAGGCGGTACTTGCCGATCTGGACCTCGTCGCCGTTGGAGAGCGCGGCGGAATCGATCCGCTCACGGTTGACGTAGGTGCCGTTGAGGCTGCCGACATCGGCGACCGTGAACGTTCCGTCCTCGCCACGACGGATATCCACATGGCGGCGGGAGACCGTCACATCGTCGAGGAAGATATCGCTCTGCGGATGCCGGCCCGCGGTCGTCAGATCACTGTCCAGAAGGAAACGGCTGCCCGCATTCGGGCCCCGGCGGACGATCAGCAGCGCCGAGCCCATCGGAAGGGCGTCGACCGCGGCCTGGGCCTCAGGGGACAGCGCCGGCGACGGGGTCTGGCCCGTGGCCTCCGCGTCATAGGCTTCGATCCCCGAAATGGAGATGGTCGACGTCGTCTCCGACGCGCGCTCGGCCTGCACCCCCGGGCGCAGCGGCGCGCCACAGTTGGAGCAGAACCGGCTCGCCTGCGCGTTCCGGTGCCCACACCTCGTACAAACCGGCAAGGCCAACCCTCCACCCGTGCGTGAGGTTGATGGTTGCTGGGAACCTATGGGGGCGGACCCGGAGGGGTCAACAGAACCCGCCCCGTGCCCCCCGGACGGACCGCCGACCTCATCACGGAACAGCGGACGGTCCTCACCCGCACCGCTCTCATCGGGCTGGCGCGGGGCACGGTGCCGCGCGGAGCCGCCGCCCTCCTGGCGTGCGCTCTTGCCGAACAGTTTTGCAAACAACTTCACGGGCGATTCCCCTTGAACGAAACAGACCCGCCCGTGGGGCAGGACGAACCCTCGATGCACACACCGGCCGATCCGGACATCCTGTGAACGTCCGTGGCCTTCAGACAGTTTCCACCACACACCACACACACGGTGCGTCGACCCCCCGCTACGTCATGCCCTCCCCGGGCCACCGCCATACGTGGACGCCTCACTGCGATGACGACCGAGCGTAGTCAGGCCGCTTCGCCACTCGCAAGGCATCCACAATGATCTTCTCCTCACGGGTCACAGCCACCTTGGCCTGCTCCTTTTCCAGGGTCTGAACCACTCCGCCAGGGATGTTCAGCGCCGGTTCCAGGTCCTGCGGCTTGCCGATGACCTTGAAACGGTACGGCTGCGTGACCCGCTTGCCGTCGATCTCCACACCGCCCCGGACATCCGAGAGAGAGGTGCTCGCGACGACCCGTACATCATTGACCTGAATGGCCTCGGCGCCGGCCGCCCGCAGCTCCTGGACGGTGTCCAGCAGCTTGTCCGCCTCGACGGAGTGCGTGGGATCGTCGATGGCCAGATTGATGCCGGGCCCTTGAGCCGCGACGGTCCCGGCCAGCACGCCCAGCTGCTGTTCCTTCTCCACGGTCTGCTTGCGGGCCTCCTCCGCCTGGTTCGAGCTGTTCTCCAGCTCGGTCTTCTGCCTTTCCAGGCGCCGCTGTTCGTCCGTCAACCGCTCCGAGCGGTTGTCCAGCTCGTCCAGGATGCGCACCAGGTCCTCTTGGCGCGCTCCCCGCAGCGCACTGCTCTCACTCGTGGAACGTACCTGAATCGCCAGCCCGAGGCCGAGAATGAACAGGAGTACAGCGACGATCAGTTGAGCTCGGGTCAGCTGCGGCGGCCACAGGCTCGCGACGAGCCGCTGCCGGCCGGTCTCCGGCTGTCCCGGGGCCCCTCCTTCCAGCGTCGCGTCCGACGCGGAGGCATCCGCCGCGTCACCGCCATTCCGTGTTCCGCCGTCCGCTTTCTGAGCCGATGCCCCTTCTGTCGCCTGCCCGGGGACGGGCCGGCTCTCGGGTGGCATCGGCCGTCGTTCGGCCGGGCGGCGTCCCTGCTCGGGCTCCGGCTTCGTCTCCGGCTCCGGCGTCTCGTCCGTGGCCATCCGCCTCACGCCCTGAAGACATGCCGGCGGATCGCGGCAGCGTTGGAGAAGATCCGGATGCCCAGCACCACGACGACGCCCGTGGAGAGTTGGGCGCCGACGCCCAGCTTGTCGCCGAGGAAGACGATCAGCGCGGCCACGACGACGTTGGACAGGAAGGAGACGACGAAGACCTTGTCGTCGAAGATGCCGTCCAGCATCGCGCGCAGACCGCCGAACACCGCGTCCAGCGCCGCGACGACGGCGATCGGCAAATAGGGCTCGACCACCGTCGGCACCACGGGTCGGACGACGAGTCCGACCACGACTCCCACGATGAGGCCCAGTACGGCGATCACGATGTGCCCTTCCCTGTGTCGGCGCCGTCCGCCTCGGCGGCACCGGCCTGCGGCTTTGCGGTACGTACGGTCAAGCTGGGCGCGGGCGGCAGCGTGACCTCGCTCTCGGCGGAAATCCTGGTGCGCACGCCGTAGTTCTCCTGCAGCACATGGAGATACCGACCGTCGGCGCTGTCCTGGAACGCGGTGCTGAGCCGCTGCCCGTCCCCCACCGCCAGCACCGTATAGGGCGGCACCAGAGGCTTGTTGTCGACCAGTATGGCGTCTCCCGCGGCTCTGATCGCCGAGAGTGACGTAAGCCGCTGCCCATTGACGGATATGGCCTCCGCTCCGGATTCCCAGAGGCCGTTCACCACGCGCTGCATATCCCTGTCGCGTACCCGGCCGGTGTCCGAGAACCCACTGCTTTCACGCGGCCCGCCGCCGCTGGACTCCGAGGCCCCCTTGGCGTCGTCCACGACAAGCCGCACGCCCGGCCCGGTGACCCGAGTCGAGCCGGACAGCAGCGCCAGCAGTTCGGCCTTGCCGTCGCCGTGCTTCTTCAGCGCCTCACGCTGCATCCTGCTGACGGCGTCCCGCGTCGCGTCGACCCGCTTCTGCAGCTCGTCCGCCTCGTCGGTGCCCTTCTCGATACGGTTGATGAGCTCTTGGTGCTCTTTGGCCAGTGTTGGCGCGGCTATCCGCGCCTGGGCGGCACCAACCGTCACCACGACCGCCGCCAGCACCAGACCGACCGCGAGGCCCAACTTCGCCCGGAGGGTGCGCGGCAGACCGCGCACGCCCACCGCGGACTTCCGCGCGGCGGCCTCGGCATATCCGTCGTCGAGGCTGTGATCCATCACATTGGTCAGCAGCGACATGGACGCATCAGGGCGCGCGGCCGGCTTCTGGGAGGTGCTCCGATCGGGGCGCTGCTGCGACATGCCGCACATCGTCCCACGTCGCACTGACAGTCACCCAATGGCCCCACCGGCGTGCCGAATCCCCGCACGCCGGTGGGGTCACCGATCACCGCCCGGCGCTGTCCACCACCGCGGACCACTCGTCCAGCAGCTGCTGAGCGGAGGCGTCATCCGGCCCCTCCGCCCACAGATGGGTGACGGCCTCGGCCGGGTCCGGCAGCACGAGGATCCAGCGGCCGTCGGCCTCCACCACCCGCACCCCGTCGGTGGTGTCCACGTCACGGTCCCCGGCCGCCTCGACCACATGCCGCATGACCAGGCCCTTGACGGCCCAGGGCGTCGCCAGATCACGGCGCAGCACATGGGCTCGCGGAATCCGCGCGTCGATCTGACTGAGCGTGAGCTGCGTACGGGCCACCAGGCCGATCAACCGGACAAAAGCGGCGGAACCGTCGAAGACGCTGCTGAACTCCGGGATGATGAAACCGCCCAGTCCGTTCCCGCCGAAGACCGTGGCGTCATCGCGCGCCACCCGCGTCAGATCGTCGGGCGAGGTGGTCGTCCACTCCACCTGCGTCCCGTGATACGCCGCGACCTGCTCGGCGATACGGGTCGTGGTCACCGGCAGCGCCACCCGGCCGCTGCGGCGTTCGGCGGCCACCAGATCCAGCATGACCAACAGCGCACGATCGTCCTCGATGATCCGGCCGCGCTCGTCCACCAGAGAAAGACGCTCACCCACGGGGTCGAAGCGCACCCCGAAGGCCGCACGCGCCGAGGCCACGATCTCGCCGAGCCGGACCAGCCCGGAGCGCCGGGCGTCGGCGGACTCGGTCGGCCGGGATTCGTCGAGACCAGGATTGATGGTCAGCCCGTCGACCCCGAGCCGTCCGAGGAGGCTGGGCAGGACCAGGCCGGCGCTGCCGTTCGAGGCATCCACGACGACCTTCAGTCCGGACTCGCTGATGCCCCTGGTGTCGACGGCCCGCAGCAGGGACCCCGTATAGGAGTCGAACACACTGGCCGGAAAGCGCAGATCGCCGATCTCACCCGGGAAAGCGCGGCGGTACTCCTGGCGGGCATAGACCCGGTCGAGCTTGCGCTGCCCGGCCTGGGAGAGGTCGGCGCCCCGCTCGTCGAAGAACATGATGTCGACGGAGTCCGGCACTCCGGGTGTCGTACGCACCATGATCCCGCCGGCGCTGCCACGGGCGGTCTGCTGACGGGCCACGGGCAGCGGGACGTTCTCCAGGTCGCGGACGTCTATGGCGCTGGCCTGCAGCGCGGAGATCACCGCCCGCTTGAGAGCCCGTGCGCCTCGGGAGTGGTCCCGGGCCGTGGTGACCGTCGAGCCCTTCTTGAGGGTGGTGGCGTACGCGCCCGCGAGCCGTACGGCGAGCTCCGGTGTGATCTCGACGTTGAGGATCCCGGACACGCCGCGCGCGCCGAACAGATGCGCCTGGCCCCGGGATTCCCAGATCACCGAGGTATTCACGAAAGCACCGGCCTCGATGGTCTTGAACGGATAGACCCGCACATTGCCCTGGACGATCGATTCCTCGCCGATCAGGCATTCGTCGCCGATGACGGCGCCGTCCTCGATCCGTGCGGCCCGCATGATGTCCGTGTTCTTGCCGATCACACAGCCGCGCAGATTGCTCTGCTGGCCGATGTAGACGTTGTCGTGCACCACGGCCTTGTGAAGGAACGCACCGCTTTTCACCACGACATTGGAGCCGACGACGGTGTGCTCACGGATCTCCGCATCGGCTTCGATCTTGGCGTAGTCCCCGATGTACAGCGGACCGCGCAGTACGGCGTCCGGGTGTACGTCGGCACCCTCGGCGACCCACACTCCGGGAGAGATCTCGAAGCCGTCGATTTCGACATCGACCTTGCCCTCAAGAACGTCGGCCTGGGCTTTCACGTAACTCTCGTGGGTACCGACGTCCTCCCAGTAGCCCTCGGCGACATAGCCGTAGATCGGCTTGCCTTCCTTCATGAGCTGCGGAAAGACATCTCCGGACCAGTCCACCGGAACGTCCGGCTCGAAATAGTCGAAGACCTCCGGCTCCATGACGTAGATACCGGTGTTGACGGTGTCCGAGAACACCTGGCCCCACGTGGGCTTCTCCAGGAATCGCTCGACCCTGCCGGATTCATCGACGATGGTGATGCCGAACTCAAGCGGATTGGGAACCCTTGTCAGGCAGACGGTGACGAGGGCGCCCTTTTCCTTGTGGAACCGAATCAGATCGGTGAGATCGAAGTCGGTGAGAGCGTCACCGGAGATGACGAGGAAGGCATCGTCCTTGAGAGCTTCCTCGGCGTTCTTCACGCTGCCGGCGGTGCCCAGCGGCTTTTCCTCGTTGGCGTATGTGAGCTCCATGCCGAGCTCTTCCCCGTCACCGAAATAGTTGCGGACGAGCGAGGCAAGGAATTGCACGGTCACCACGGTCTCATTGAGACCATGCCGTTTCAGCAGCCTGAGCACATGCTCCATGATCGGCCTATTGGCCACTGGCAGCAGAGGCTTGGGCATGCTGGACGTCATGGGGCGAAGGCGTGTTCCTTCGCCGCCGGCCATCACAACGGCCTTCATGTCGGAAGCGTCCTCCTCGAAGAGACGACGGTCTTGCCGACTTCACCTGCCCAGCTCGCCCACTGTTCGCGTGTACGGGCGCCGGGCCCTGGCACAATCCGCCGGTTCGGCGAGCTCAGTCGGCAGTGGTGTCCGCCCTGATGAGTCGGCGGACCTGAACCACGTAGAGGATCCCTGCCCACCAGTAGAGCGCGGTACCCCATCCGGCGAACGCCCATCCGAAAATAGCAGCGAGCGTGTGAAGCCAGCTACTTCCGTCGCTCAGCAGGAGCAACGGGAAGGCATACATCAAGTTGAACGTAGCCGCTTTGCCCAGAAAGTTCACCTGGGGCGGTCCGTAACCGTGGCGTCCGAGGAATCCGATGGCGATCAACAGCATCAGTTCACGCGCCAGCAGGGCAGCAGTGAGCCAGATCGGCAGAATGTCACGCCAGGTCAGGCCGACGAGGGTGGAGAGAATGTAGAGGCGGTCGGCGGCGGGGTCGAGGATCCGGCCCAGGCTGCTGACCTGGTTCCAGCGCCGGGCGAGCTTCCCGTCCAGGTAGTCGCTGACACCGCTGAGGGCGAGGACGAGCAGCGCCCAGTGGTCGACCGTGGGACCGCCGAATTCCGGCCACAGGACCAACCACAGGAACACCGGCACGCCGACCAGGCGAGCCATGCTCAGAATGTTCGGGATGGTGAGGACGCGATCCGTCTGGACCCGCGTCTCCTGGACCTCCACGCGGAAGCCTCCTGTGGGAAATGTGCCAATGATGCCCCCTGACCTTACCTGCCCCGCCGCCCGCCCCGTGCCCCGGGTCCGAGATCGTCCGATTCCGTCCGGGAACGCGAAAAGCCCCGCTGGGAACTTGGTTTCCAGCGGGGCTTTCACAAAAATAGTTCGGCGGCGTCCTACTCTCCCACAGGGTCCCCCCTGCAGTACCATCGGCGCTGAAAGGCTTAGCTTCCGGGTTCGAAATGTAACCGGGCGTTTCCCTAACGCAATAACCACCGAAACACTATGAAAATAACAACTCCAGCCGGCAACGGCGAGTTCATTACTTCAGAACCAACACAGTGGACGCGAGCAACTGAGGACAAGCCCTCGGCCTATTAGTACCAGTCAACTCCACACCTTACGATGCTTCCATATCTGGCCTATCAACCCAGTCATCTACTGGGAGCCTTAACCCATCAAGTGGGTGGGAGCCCTCATCTCGAAGCAGGCTTCCCGCTTAGATGCTTTCAGCGGTTATCCCTCCCGAACGTAGCCAACCAGCCATGCCCTTGGCAGAACAACTGGCACACCAGAGGTTCGTCCGTCCCGGTCCTCTCGTACTAGGGACAGCCCTTCTCAAGACTCCTACGCGCACAGCGGATAGGGACCGAACTGTCTCACGACGTTCTAAACCCAGCTCGCGTACCGCTTTAATGGGCGAACAGCCCAACCCTTGGGACCGACTCCAGCCCCAGGATGCGACGAGCCGACATCGAGGTGCCAAACCATCCCGTCGATATGGACTCTTGGGGAAGATCAGCCTGTTATCCCCGGGGTACCTTTTATCCGTTGAGCGACGGCGCTTCCACAAGCCACCGCCGGATCACTAGTCCCTACTTTCGTACCTGCTCGACCCGTCAGTCTCACAGTCAAGCTCCCTTGTGCACTTACACTCAACACCTGATTACCAACCAGGCTGAGGGAACCTTTGGGCGCCTCCGTTACCCTTTAGGAGGCAACCGCCCCAGTTAAACTACCCACCAGACACTGTCCCTGATCCGGATCACGGACCCAGGTTAGACATCCAGCACGACCAGAGTGGTATTTCAACAATGACTCCCCCTGAACTGGCGTCCAGAGATCACAGTCTCCCACCTATCCTACACAAGCCGAACCGAACACCAATATCAAGCTATAGTAAAGGTCCCGGGGTCTTTCCGTCCTGCTGCGCGAAACGAGCATCTTTACTCGTAATGCAATTTCACCGGGCCTATGGTTGAGACAGTCGAGAAGTCGTTACGCCATTCGTGCAGGTCGGAACTTACCCGACAAGGAATTTCGCTACCTTAGGATGGTTATAGTTACCACCGCCGTTTACTGGCGCTTAAGTTCTCAGCTTCGCCAACCCGAAGATTGACTAACCGGTCCCCTTAACGTTCCAGCACCGGGCAGGCGTCAGTCCGTATACATCGCCTTACGGCTTCGCACGGACCTGTGTTTTTAGTAAACAGTCGCTTCTCGCTGGTCTCTGCGGCCACCCCCAGCTCAGAGCGCAAAACTCATCACCAGAAATGGCCCCCCTTCTCCCGAAGTTACGGGGGCATTTTGCCGAGTTCCTTAACCATAGTTCACCCGAACGCCTCGGTATTCTCTACCTGACCACCTGAGTCGGTTTAGGGTACGGGCCGCCACAAAACTCGCTAGAGGCTTTTCTCGACAGCATAGGATCATCCACTTCACCACAATCGGCTCGGCATCAGGTCTCAGCCATAAATGTGCAGCGGATTTACCTACCACACGACCTACACCCTTACCCCGGGACAACCACCGCCCGGGATGGACTACCTTCCTGCGTCACCCCATCACTCACCTACTACTGGCTCGGTTCACCGGCTCCACCACTCCGCTTCACCCGAAGGATCCACGGCGGCTTCACGGGCTTAGCATCACCAGCCTCAGCGCTGACGCTTCATAGCGGGTACCGGAATATCAACCGGTTATCCATCGACTACGCCTGTCGGCCTCGCCTTAGGTCCCGACTTACCCTGGGCAGATCAGCTTGACCCAGGAACCCTTAGTCAATCGGCGCAAGAGTTTCCCACTCTTGTATCGCTACTCATGCCTGCATTCTCACTCGCGAACCGTCCACAACTCGCTTCCACGGCTGCTTCACCCGGCACACGACGCTCCCCTACCCATCCACACACCCGTTAGGGCTCCTGTATGAATGACACGACTTCGGCGGTGTACTTGAGCCCCGCTACATTGTCGGCGCGGAATCACTTGACCAGTGAGCTATTACGCACTCTTTCAAGGATGGCTGCTTCTAAGCCAACCTCCTGGTTGTCTCTGCGACTCCACATCCTTTCCCACTTAGCACACGCTTAGGGGCCTTAGTCGATGCTCTGGGCTGTTTCCCTCTCGACCATGGAGCTTATCCCCCACAGTCTCACTGCCGCGCTCTCACTTACCGGCATTCGGAGTTTGGCTAAGGTCAGTAACCCGGTAGGGCCCATCGCCTATCCAGTGCTCTACCTCCGGCAAGAAACACACGACGCTGCACCTAAATGCATTTCGGGGAGAACCAGCTATCACGGAGTTTGATTGGCCTTTCACCCCTAACCACAGGTCATCCCCCAGGTTTTCAACCCTGGTGGGTTCGGCCCTCCACACGGTCTTACCCGCGCTTCAGCCTGCCCATGGCTAGATCACTCCGCTTCGGGTCTTGGGCACGCTACTCAACGCCCTCTTAGGACTCGCTTTCGCTACGGCTCCCCCACACGGGTTAACCTCGCAACATACCGCAAACTCGCAGGCTCATTCTTCAAAAGGCACGCAGTCACGACACAAGGAACAAGTCCCTGTGCGACGCTCCCACGGCTTGTAGGCACACGGTTTCAGGTACTATTTCACTCCGCTCCCGCGGTACTTTTCACCATTCCCTCACGGTACTATCCGCTATCGGTCACCAGGGAATATTTAGGCTTAACGGGTGGTCCCGCCAGATTCACACGGGATTTCACGGGCCCCGTGCTACTTGGGTGATTCTCAAACGAGCCGTACAGATTTCAGCTACGGGGGTCTTACCCTCTACGCCGGACCTTTCGCATGTCCTTCGCCTACCCATACGGTTTCTGACTCGCCGACCGGCCGGCAGACCGATCAAGAAAACTCCCACAACCCCACATGCGCAACCCCTGCCGGGTATCACACGCACATGGTTTGGCCTCATCCGGTTTCGCTCGCCACTACTCCCGGAATCACAATTGTTTTCTCTTCCTGCGGGTACTGAGATGTTTCACTTCCCCGCGTTCCCTCCACACTGCCTATGTGTTCAGCAGCGGGTGACAGCCCATGACGACTGCCGGGTTTCCCCATTCGGACACCCCCGGATCACAGCTCGGTTGACAGCTCCCCGGGGCCTATCGCGGCCTCCCACGTCCTTCATCGGTTCCTGGTACCAAGGCATCCACCGTGCGCCCTTAAAAACTTGGCCACAGATGCTCGCGTCCACTGTGCAGTTCTCAAGCAACGACCAGCCACCCACCACCCCGCCACACAAGACGAGTTCACTGAGGCCGGCATCCCGAAGGCCAGACATCAAGTCCGCACCCTCAGACACCCAACAGCGTGCCCGACCCACCTCATCAATCCCCACGTTCCACGCCGAAGCAGTACTAGTGACAACCAACCAAGTGCGCCGAATAGTCAACGTTCCACCCATGAGCAACCACCGCAGAACACTCGCCTGCGTTATGGCCCTGGACAACCTTCCGGCTGCCTAGATGCTCCTTAGAAAGGAGGTGATCCAGCCGCACCTTCCGGTACGGCTACCTTGTTACGACTTCGTCCCAATCGCCAGTCCCACCTTCGACGATTCCCTCCCACAAGGGGTTGGGCCACCGGCTTCGGGTGTTACCGACTTTCGTGACGTGACGGGCGGTGTGTACAAGGCCCGGGAACGTATTCACCGCAGCAATGCTGATCTGCGATTACTAGCAACTCCGACTTCATGGGGTCGAGTTGCAGACCCCAATCCGAACTGAGACCGGCTTTTTGAGATTCGCTCCACCTCACGGCATCGCAGCTCATTGTACCGACCATTGTAGCACGTGTGCAGCCCAAGACATAAGGGGCATGATGACTTGACGTCGTCCCCACCTTCCTCCGAGTTGACCCCGGCAGTCTCCTGTGAGTCCCCATCACCCCGAAAGGCATGCTGGCAACACAGAACAAGGGTTGCGCTCGTTGCGGGACTTAACCCAACATCTCACGACACGAGCTGACGACAGCCATGCACCACCTGTACACCGACCACAAGGGGGACCCTGTCTCCAGGGTTTTCCGGTGTATGTCAAGCCTTGGTAAGGTTCTTCGCGTTGCGTCGAATTAAGCCACATGCTCCGCTGCTTGTGCGGGCCCCCGTCAATTCCTTTGAGTTTTAGCCTTGCGGCCGTACTCCCCAGGCGGGGAACTTAATGCGTTAGCTGCGGCACGGACGACGTGGAATGTCGCCCACACCTAGTTCCCAACGTTTACGGCGTGGACTACCAGGGTATCTAATCCTGTTCGCTCCCCACGCTTTCGCTCCTCAGCGTCAGTATCGGCCCAGAGATCCGCCTTCGCCACCGGTGTTCCTCCTGATATCTGCGCATTTCACCGCTACACCAGGAATTCCGATCTCCCCTACCGAACTCTAGCCTGCCCGTATCGAATGCAGACCCGGAGTTAAGCCCCGGGCTTTCACATCCGACGCGACAAGCCGCCTACGAGCTCTTTACGCCCAATAATTCCGGACAACGCTTGCGCCCTACGTATTACCGCGGCTGCTGGCACGTAGTTAGCCGGCGCTTCTTCTGCAGGTACCGTCACTTGCGCTTCTTCCCTGCTGAAAGAGGTTTACAACCCGAAGGCCGTCATCCCTCACGCGGCGTCGCTGCATCAGGCTTGCGCCCATTGTGCAATATTCCCCACTGCTGCCTCCCGTAGGAGTCTGGGCCGTGTCTCAGTCCCAGTGTGGCCGGTCGCCCTCTCAGGCCGGCTACCCGTCGTCGCCTTGGTAGGCCATCACCCCACCAACAAGCTGATAGGCCGCGGGCTCATCCTTCACCGCCGGAGCTTTCCACACACAGACCATGCGGCCGTGTGTCATATCCGGTATTAGACCCCGTTTCCAGGGCTTGTCCCAGAGTGAAGGGCAGATTGCCCACGTGTTACTCACCCGTTCGCCACTAATCCACCACCGAAGCGGCTTCATCGTTCGACTTGCATGTGTTAAGCACGCCGCCAGCGTTCGTCCTGAGCCAGGATCAAACTCTCCGTGAATGTGTACCGGATATCCGGTCGAACACTCGCGTTGAGCGGAACCACCAGAGGAATAATCCGGTGGTTCACAGCATCCTCGCTGTGTGTGCCACCCCGACAAAAGCGGAGTGGGCTTTCAAAGGAACCTCATCTCCACAAAAGGAGACGGGGTATCAACATATCTGGCGTTGACTTTTGGCACGCTGTTGAGTTCTCAAGGAACGGACGCTTCCTTTGGATTCCCTCTCGGGCTTCCGCCGGGCGCTTCCCTTCGGTGTTCCACACTCTATCAGGCCTTTTCGGGCTTTCGAACCGCCGCTTTTCTGCAGACATGCAGAAGCGCACAATTCGAGAATCTCGATGAAGACTCTGAGAAGTGCCGCCCACCACGACGGGACCGCAGTTTGCGTGCGGCCTGTCTGTCCGGGGCAGGTCTGAGACAGTACAGCGCTGCCGGGGGCGAGGCAAATCGATTCGCCGCGACATCGCGACTTCTGCCGGTGTCGCTCATGCGGAACCGTCAGTTCACATGACTTACGCTTCTGAACGGTGCGCCGTCCAGGACAGGTAGTGACGGCGGCCTGATGAATCTCCACCCCTGGGAGGCTTCCCATGACCATCGTGACGTCCCCGATCGCAGGACGCGCCATCGGACTCGCGGCTGTGCCCGATCCGGTGTTCTCCGGAGCGATGGTGGGTCCCGGTACCGCCATCGACCCCACTCGTGAGCCGTCCGAGGCCGTTGCGCCCGTGGACGGTGTTGTCGTATCGCTTCACCCGCACGCGTTCGTCGTGGTCGACGGCGAGGGGCACGGCGTGCTCACCCACCTCGGTATCGACACCGTGCAGCTCAATGGCGAGGGCTTTGAGCTGCTCGTCAACAAGGGTGACACCGTGCAGCGCGGCCAGGCCGTCGTGCGCTGGGATCCGGCCGCGGTCGAAGAGGCCGGTAAGTCGGCGGTGTGCCCGGTCGTCGCGCTGGAGGCCACGGCGGACTCGCTGGGTGATCTGCGTGAGGACGGCGACGTCAAGGCGGGCGACTCGCTCTTCTCCTGGCAGTAGCCGGGCGCCGTCCGCGACGGCAGGTACGACATCCACCGCGGCGGCACGGGCCGTCGCATCAACCGGAGACGGGTTACATGGAGACAACGCTGCGAGGCGTCGGCGTGAGCCACGGTGTGGCGATAGGCGAGGTGCGGCACATGGGGACGGCGGTTCTGGAGCCGCCGGCCAAGCAGATTCCGGCGGACGAGGCGGAGCGCGAACAGGGGCGTGCCCGCCAAGCCGTGGAAGCCGTGGCCGCCGATCTGATCGCGCGGGGCAACCTGGCGGGCGGCGAGGCGCAGGCCGTGCTGGAGGCGCAGGCCATGATGGCTCAGGACCCTGAGCTGATGGCGGACGTGGAGAGGCGGATCGCCGTTGGCAGTACGGCCGAGCGCGGGGTGTATGACGCGTTCGCCGCCTATCGGGCGCTGCTGGCGGGGGCCGGGGAGTATCTCGCCGGGCGGGTCGCCGACCTCGATGATGTGCGGAATCGTATCGTCGCCCGGCTGTTGGGCGTGCCGATGCCGGGGGTGCCGGACAGTGACGAGCCGTATGTGCTGATCGCGCGGGATCTGGCGCCGGCCGACACGGCGCTGCTGGACCCGGCGCTGGTGCTCGGGTTCGTCACCGAGGAGGGCGGGCCGACCAGTCACAGCGCGATTCTCGCGCGGGCGCTGGGGGTGCCGGCCGTGGTCGCGCTGCCGGGTGCGGGTGAGCTGGTCGAGGGCACGGTGATCGCCGTGGACGGCAGCACCGGTGAGGTCTTCGTCGACCCGAGTGCCGAGAAGCGGGCGGCGATGGAGCAGGCGGCGGCGGCGCGGAAGGCGGCGCTGGCCGCCGCGTCCGGGCCGGGGGCCACCTCGGACGGGCACAAGGTGCCGCTGCTGGCCAATGTCGGCGGTCCGGCGGATGTGCCGGCGGCGGTCGAGGCGGGTGCGGAAGGCGTCGGTCTGTTCCGGACCGAGTTCCTGTTCCTGGACGACAGCAAGCAGGCGCCTTCGGAGGAGAAGCAGGCCGAGGCGTACCGGAAGGTGCTGGAAGCCTTTCCCGAGGGCCGGGTTGTCGTGCGGGTGCTGGATGCCGGTGCGGACAAGCCGCTGGACTTCCTGACGCCGGGTGATGAGCCGAACCCGGCGCTGGGCGTGCGGGGGCTGCGCACGCTGCTGGACCACCCCGAGGTGTTGCGGACGCAGCTCACGGCACTGGCCAAGGCTGTCGAGGGGCTGCCGGTCTACCTTGAGGTCATGGCCCCGATGGTGGCGGACCGGATCGACGCCAGGGCGTTCGCGGACGCGTGCCGGGATGCCGGTCTGCGGGCGAAGTTCGGCGCGATGGTGGAGATTCCGTCCGCGGCTCTTCGGGCGCGGTCGATTCTGCAGGAGGTGGAGTTCCTTTCGCTGGGGACGAATGACCTCGCGCAGTACACCTTTGCGGCGGACCGTCAGGTGGGTGCGGTGTCGCGGTTGCAGGATCCGTGGCAGCCGGCGCTGCTGGATCTCGTGGCGGCTTCGGCCGAGGCTGCGAAGGCCGAGGGCAAGAGCTGTGGTGTGTGTGGTGAGGCGGCAGCCGATCCGCTGTTGGCGTGTGTGCTGACGGGGCTCGGTGTCACCAGCCTTTCGATGGGTGCGGCGTCGATTCCGTATGTGCGGGCGACGCTGGCCAAGCACACGCTGGCGCAGTGTGAGCGTGCGGCGGCCGCGGCGCGGGCCGCGGACACCGCGGACGATGCGCGGGCCGCCGCGCAGGCGGTGCTCTCCGGGGAGTGATCCCGCGCGGCGCGGTGCGTCGCAGGAGCGGTGATGGCCGTCCAGCCCTTGGGGTAGGGCGGCCATCTGCCGTTCTGGGCGCGAGGGGCGGCCCGTCAGCGGTGCCGGTGTCGGTCCGGCGGGGGTGTGAGGGCGAGTCCTGGGGCGTAGTCGACGCCGTGCTCGGGTGGGATGGGCTCGCCGGTGTCGGCGTCGGTGCAGTAGGCGGTGAAGACCTCGGCCGCGGTGAGGGGGCGTGGCCAGGAGTCCCGGAGGGCCCAGCCGCGGACGGTGTCGTGGGCGGTCTCTGGGGCGGTGTGCTGGGTGACGGCCCTGGTGTCGTCGGTGGCCTCGGTCGTGGTGCGGGAGACGATGCCGCCGGGGGTGTGGAGGGCGAGGCCGGCGGCGAGGACCGTGCAGAAGACCAGGGTTTCGGATTCGGCGGGCCGGCGTTGGTCGCCGGCTCCCGCCGTGGCGTGCAGGACCGCCAGGAGGGGCGGTTCGCACGCCGGGACGCTGCAGACGAGGTGGTGGGTGCCGTCCCCGAGGGCTTCGAGGAGTTGTTGCAGGGCGCGGCTGGCGCGGGCGAAGGCGGCGTGGGCGAGGGGCTCGCCGCAGTCGGCGCAGGTCCCGGCGCGGGCCAGGAGGGCGGATGCCTGCTCCCAGGTCGCTCGGCGGTCGGCTTCCTGGACGAGTAGCGGCAGCAGCTCGGTGAGCGGCTCGCCGCCGTAGGGCAGGGTCGCGCCGGTGCAGGCGAGTTCGGCGGTGTAGCGCGTGCGGCTGTCGGGACGGTCCGGGTCGAGGGCGAGGTCCGCGCAGTATTCCTCGTAGGCGACCGGGTCGAAGAGGCCGAGGGTGGTGAGGACGCCTTGGGAGGCGAGGGTGCGCAGCAGGGCTTCCATCTGCTGGAGGTAGTCGGCGTGGTCGTCGAAGGGGAAGGTGCGGTAGCGGCGCATGGCCGCGAAGTCCCGCTCGTCGGCCAAGACGGCAGCGGTGCTGGGTACTTCGCGGCGCAGTGCGGTCCTTGCGGTTCTTCCTGACGGGTTTCGGGATGTGTTTCGGGACGTGTTCCGGGATGTGGATGTCATGACTCCCCCTGATCCGCCTCAGTGAGTGCGGTGCTCGAACATCACTTGTCACTGAGAGTAATCGAGGGGTCCGACAACCGCCCTACTTCGCGCGGTCGCGGGCGATGCGCTCGTAGAAGCGGAGAAGTTCGAGGTCGTCGACGGAGCCCGGGTTGACGGCCTTGTCGAGGGGGGTGCCCTGGAGGAGGCGTTTGACGGGGACCTCGATCCGCTTGCCGGTGAGGGTGTGCGGCACGCCGGGGGCTTCGATGATGTCGTCGGGGACGTGGCGGGGGGAGAGCTGTTCGCGGATGGTCTGTTTGATGCGGGTGCGCAGGGCGTCGTCCAGGGTGGCGCCGGGGGCGAGGTGGACGAAGAGCGGCATCCAGTAGCCGCCGTCGGGCAGTTCCAGGCCGATGACCAGGGATTCGCGGATCTCGGGGAGGCGTTCGACGGCCTCGTAGATGTCCGCGGAACCCATGCGGACGCCCTGACGGTTGAGGGTGGAGTCGGAGCGGCCGTGGATGACGACGGAGCCGCGGGAGGTGAGCGTGATCCAGTCGCCGTGCCGCCAGACGCCGGGGTACATGTCGAAGTAGCTGTCGTGGTAGCGGCTGCCGTCGGGGTCGTTCCAGAAGCGGAGGGGCATGGACGGCATGGGGTTGGTGACGACGAGTTCGCCGACCTCGTCGGTGAGGGGTTTGCCCTGGGGGTCCCAGGACTGGAGGTCGGTGCCGAGGCAAGCGGCCTGGAGTTCGCCGATGTGGACGGGGAGGGTGGGGACGGCGCCGGCGAAGCAGCTGCAGACGTCGGTGCCGCCGCTGACGGAGGCCGTCCACAGGTCGGTGCCGTCCTCCGCGAAGCGGTCGTGCAGCCAGCGGAAGCCGTCGGGCGGGAGCGGGGAGCCGGTGGTGGCGACGCAGGTGACGGCGGACAGGTCGAAGTCGCGGGCGGGGTGGATGCCGGCTTTGCGGCAGGCCATGACGTAGGCGGCGGAGGTGCCGAAGACGGTGGTGCGGGTGCGGGCGGCGACCCGCCACTGGGCGGCGATGTCGGGGTGGCCGGGGCTGCCGTCGTAGAGCACGATCGTGGCGCCCACCAGGAGGCCGCCGACGAGGAAGTTCCACATCATCCAGCCGGTGGAGGTGTACCAGAAGAACCGGTCGTCGGGGCCGAGGTCGCAGTGCAGGCCGGTCTGCTTGAGGTGTTCCAGCAGGATGCCGCCCTGGGACTGGACGATGGCCTTGGGCAGGCCGGTGGTGCCGGAGGAGTACAGGACCCACAGCGGGTGGTCGAAGGGGACCTGTTCGAAGACCGGTTCGGTGACATAGGAGATCAGGTCGGACCAGTTCAGGGCGCCTTCGGGGGCGGGGGTGCCGAGGAGCGGGATGTGGATGACGGCCTGGAGGGTGGGCAGTTCGCGGCGGATCTCGGCGACGGTGTCGCGCCGGTCGTGTTCCTTGCCGCCGTAGCGGTAGCCGTCGACGGTGAACAGGACGACCGGTTCGATCTGCTGGAAGCGGTCCAGGACGCTGCGGGCGCCGAAGTCGGGGGCGCAGGAGGTCCAGACGCCGCCGACCGCGGCGGTGGCGAGGAGGGCGACGACGGCCTGCGGGATGTTGGGGACATAGCCGCCGACCCGGTCGCCGGGGCGCACGCCGAGGCGGCGGAGTTCGGCAGCCAGCGAACCGACCTGGGCGCGCAGGTCCGTCCAGGTGACCGGGGTGGGCTCGTGGGTCTCGTCGACGTGGAGCAGTGCGGGGGTGTCGGCGCGGGCCGGGTCCTCGGCGGTGCGCAGGGCGTGCTCGGCGTAGTTGAGGGTGGCGCCGGGGAACCAGCGCGCGCCGGGCATCGTTCGGTCGGCGAGGACGGTTTCGTACGGGGTGGTGAAGCGGACGTCGAACCATTCGGCGGTGGCCTGCCAGAAGGCGGCGAGCTCGTCGACGGACCAGCGGTGCAGGGCGGCGTAGTTCGCGGCCGGGGCGCCGGGGGTGGGGGCGGGCGCACCGTGGTGTTCGGCGGCCCAGGTGTGGAAGCGGGTGACCCGTGCGCCGGCGACGCGGTCCGGGCCGGGCTGCCAGAGGGGTTGCGGCTGCGGTTCCGGCTGGGCGGCGGACTGCGGTGCGGTGGTCATGATGCGGCTCCCGGACGGTACGCGTCGTCTGCGTCGGACGCACGGCGTTGGGGGTCTCCCGGGGCGGGTGCGCACGACTCGGCTTCCAGGACGATGCCATGTGATCGACTGGTGCACCAGGGTCGGCCCCCGGCATTCGGAGTGACGGAAGAGGGGGGACCGGGACGGAGGCGGGTGACGAGGGCGGTTTCGGCCATGGGCCGACGATCCGCTGGCCTGAAGGTGGCCGAGCGTGACCTCTCGCAGGTGAACGGGAGTTGAACGGTGCCCGCACACGGGGGCGTCAATGGCAGGGTGACCGGCATGGACGGGCGTGATCTGGTGCGGTCGGTACGGATGGTCAAGGCGGTCGGGCCGGCGCAGGGGCTGCGGTCCGTGCGGACGGCGTGGCGCCGGCGGAGGGCGGACGCGCTGGCGCTGCCGCGGCGGGTCTCGGAGCGGGCGCGGGTGCCGGGGGCCGCGCGCGGCGCCGAATCGCGGCCGGGCGGCGGGCTGATCCGGTTCGCCCGGTCGTCGCTGCGGGTGCGGGTCGCGTCGGGAGGCGCGGTGTTCTGCGGCTGGGACGGTGCCGGGCCGGAGCCCTCGTACGCGCTGGCCGGGGCGTGTCCCGCGGCGGACACCCGGGCGGTGCTGGAGCCGGACACGGAGGGCGGCTGGCGGATCGTCTCGGAGCGGGTGATGGTGGCGGTGTCCCGGCACGGCGCGGTCGAGGTGCGCACGCCCGGCGGTGCGGTGCTGCGGCGGGAGCTGCCGCCCCGTTGGTGGGACCGTACGGACGAGCACGCGGAGGGGCGGGAGCCGGGCGGGGGCGGCTCCCGGTGGGTGCAGCGCTCGGAGGTGGCGGCCGACGCGCGGTTCTTCGGGCTGGGCGGACGGGCGCACGGACCACGGCTGCGGGACGGTGCGTACCGGCTGTGGAACACCGACCCGGGCGGTGCGTTCGAGCCGGGCGACGATCCGCTGTCGCTGACGATGCCGGTGCAGCTGGTGGTGGCGGACGCCGGGACGCATCTGGTCTTCCATGACAACTCCTGGGACGGCCGGGTGACGCTGCGCGAAGGCGCGGAGGGCGCCGGCTCCGGGCACGACCGGCCGGGCACCTGTGAGGTGCGGATGGACGGTGGGCCGCTGCGCTACTGGGTGCTGGCCGGCACCCCGGCCCGGGTGCTGCTGGGCTGGACCGCGCTGACCGGCGCACCCGCCCTGCCGCCCCGATGGGCGCTGGGGTATCAGCACGCCCGCTGGGGGTTCGGTGACGCGGCGGAGGTACGCCGGGTGGTGGCCGGCTACAAGGAGCACGAACTTCCGCTGTCCGCCGTCCACTTGGACATCGATCACTACGACCGGCACCGGGTCTTCACCGTCGACCGGAAGCGGTTCCCGGATCTGCCGGGGCTGGCCGGGGAGCTGCGCGGCGAGGGGGTGCGGCTGGTGTCGATCGTGGATCCGGCGGTGCGGGCGGAGCCGGGCGACGCGGTGTACGACGCCGGGGTGGCGGCCGCCGCGTTCGTCCGGGACGCGCGCGGGCGGGAGGTGCGCGGTGTGGTGTGGCCGGGTGAGTCGGTGTTCCCCGATTTCACCGATGCGCGGGTGCGCAAGTGGTGGGGCGGGCTGTACGCGGAGCGGCTGGCGCAGGGGTTCGCGGGGGTGTGGCACGACATGAACGAGCCGGTCTTGTTCGCGCCGTTCGGCGAGTCGACGCTGCCGCGCTCGGCCCGGCACGCCCTGGAGGGCCGGGGCGGCGACCACCGGGAGGCGCACAACGTCTACGGGCTGGCGATGGCGCGGGCGGGCTTCGAGGCGCTGTGCGAGCTGCGGCCCGACGAGCGGCCGTTCCTGTTCTCGCGGTCCGGCTGGGCGGGGTTGCAGCGGTACGGGGGCACCTGGTCGGGGGATGCGGCGACGGGCTGGCCGGGGCTGCGGGCGTCGCTGTCGCTGGTCCTGGGGCTGGGGCTGTGCGGGGTGCCGTACAGCGGGCCCGATATCGGCGGGTTCTCCGCGGTGCCGTCCCGGGAGCTGTATCTGCGCTGGTTCCAGCTGGGCGCGTATCTGCCGCTGTTCCGTACCCATTCGGCGATCTGGGCGGGGCGGCGGGAGCCGTGGGAGTTCGGGCCCGAGGTGCTGGCGCATGCCCGCGCGGCGCTGCGCGAACGGGAGCGGCTGCTGCCGTATTTCGGGACGTTGGCGCAGTTGGCGCGGCTGACGGGGGCGCCGTACGTCCGCCCGGTGTGGTGGAACGCGCCGCGCGACCGGGCGCTGCGGGACTGCGAGGACGCCTTTCTGCTGGGCGACGCGTTGCTGGTGGCGCCGGTGCTGGAGCCGGAGGTGCGGCGGCGGGCGGTGCGGCTGCCGCGCGGGCGGTGGTACGACACCGCGACCGGGCGGGCGTATGACGGCCCGGGGCAGGTGCTGGTCGAGTCGCCACTGTCGCGGATTCCGGTGCTGGCGCGGGCGGGTGCGGTGCTGCCGGTGGCGGGCGCGGACGGCGGGACGGAGCTGGAGGCGTGGGCGCCGGTGGCCGGGCGCGGGGGCGTCGGGGTGGTGGTGCGGGACGCGGGGGACGGCTGGCAGCGGCCGACGGTGGAGCGGTTCGTCTCGCGGCTGGAGGGGGGCCGGGTGGTCGTGGAGCGGCGGGACGGGGGCGCGGTGGGGTATCCGGTGCGGGTGCGGGGGCCGGCGGGCGGGTAGCGGAGCGGGCGCCGGTGGCGGTCTTCCCCTTCGCGTGCCGCGCCTGGTAGACGAGGGCCATGCCGAGACTCGCTGCCGCGCTGCGCGGCCTGGCCGTCGCTGCCGCTGCCCTGATGACCGTCGCCGCGCTGCCGTCGGGCGCGGCGGCGGGGGCCGCCCATCGGACGGCGTCCCCGTCCAAGGCTCCTGAGGAGTTCGTCGCACTGCGTGAGGTGGACCCCACCATCATTCAGGAAATGCGCTACTTCACGCCGCACAACTTCGTGGGCGTACCGGTGGACGGCTATCGCAGGCCGAAATGCATACTGACGCGGGACGCCGCTCAGGCTCTGCACCGTGCTCAACTCTCCTTTCTCAGGCGAGGTTTCACGCTGAAGGTCTACGACTGCTACCGGCCGCAGCGCGCCGTGGACCATTTCGTCCGGTGGGCCAAGGATCTCGACGACGAGCGGATGAAGGCCGAGTTCTATCCGCGCGTGGACAAGTCGCGGCTGTTCGACGACGGGTACATCGCCGCCAAGTCCGGGCACAGCAGGGGAAGTACGCTCGATGTGACGCTGGTCAGGCTGCCCGCGCTGCCCACTCGCCCGTATGTCCCGGGTGAGCCGCTGACGCCTTGTTACGGGCCGAAGGCCGAGCGCTTCCCGGACAACTCCCTCGACATGGGGACCGGGTTCGACTGCTTCGATACGCTCTCGCACACCCTCGATCCGCGTATTCGCGGGAAGCAGTTGAGGAACCGGCTGCTGCTCAAGCACGGGCTGGAGCGGGCCGGGTTCATGAATCTCCCGGAGGAATGGTGGCACTACACCTTCCAGCCGGAGACCTTTCCGGATACCTATTTCGACTTCCCTGTCGAGTGACTTCGCCGGCCGCCGAGGGCGGCGGCGCGGGTGCGGTCCAGGCCGTCGGCGACGATCCGGGCGTGGCCGAAGGCGAGGGGGGTCCGGGGCACGCGCGACCTCCGGGCGATCTGCGGGCGGGGCACGGAACCACCCCCGTCGGTTCCGTGCCCCGGACCCTGCTCTGAGGGACGCGAGCGGGCCGCGGCCGGTTGAGTGAGTGGCGGACGAGCGGGTGAGAGGGCCTGCCCGGCGGCCGCTCTTCCCCACCGTCCGGCTACATGCCAGAATCTCCTGACGTTCCGTCAGTTCTGGTCATCGCATCGCCGGTCGCCGGGGAGGGGTCGTCGTGCCACGCATACGCAAACCCGTGGTGCCGGGCTGGTTCACTCAGGACACCGGGGACTTCCGGCTGCTGGGGACGCGGTGCCGGTCCTGCGGCTCGGTGTTCTTCCCGCGCGAGGACGTCTTCTGCCGCAATCCGGGCTGCGCGGGCGACGACCTGGAGGAGGTGCCGCTGTCCCGGCACGGCACGGTCTGGTCGTACACCGACGGGCGCTATCGCCCACCCGCCCCGTATGTCTCCGACCCTGACACCGAGTGGCGGCCGTACACCCTGGTCGCGGTGGAGCTGGTGGCGGAGCGGATGGTGGTCCTCGGGCAGGCCGCGCCCGGTGTCGGCGTCGCGGATCTGGCGGTGGGCGCGGAGGTGGAGCTGGTGCCGGGGATCCTCAACGAGGACGCCGAGCACACGTGGACGACATGGCACTGGCGGCCGGTCACGACCGCCCCCGGGCCGGAAACAACCGCATGACCGGCGAGCCGGCCGCATGACCGGCGAAGTGGCCGTGCTGGGCGCCGGGATGCACCCCTGGGGCAAGTGGGGGCGCGGCTTTGTCGAGTACGGGACGAGGGCGGCCCGGGAGGCCCTCGCGGACGCCGGGCTGGAGTGGGGCGCGGTGCAGAGCGTGGTCGGGGCGGACACGGTGCGCGGCGGCTACCCCGGCTATGTCGCGGGCGCGACCTTCGCCAGGGCGCTGGGTTCCCAGGGCACCCGTGTGACCAGCGTGTACGCGGCCTGTGCGTCCGGCGCGCAGGCCATCGACACCGCGCGGGCGCAGATCCTGGCGGGCATGGCGGAGGTGGTGCTGGTGGTGGGCGCCGACGCCGCGCCCAAGGGGTTCTTCGCCCCGGCGGGCGGCGACCGTCCCGACGACCCCGACTGGCTGCGGTTCCGGGTGCTGGGGGCCACCAACCCGGCGTACTTCGCGCTGTACGCGCGCCGCAGGATGGCGCTGTACGGCGACACCGTCGACGATTTCGCACAGGTGAAGGTGAAGAACTCGGCGGCGGGCGCGGCCAATCCGTACGCCCGCTACCGCAGGCGGGTCACCACGCGGGAGGTCGCGGCGTCGCCGGTGGTCGCCGATCCGCTGCGGCTGCTGGACATCTGCGCCACCTCCGACGGGGGCGCGGCGCTGGTGCTGAGCAGCATGGACGCGGCGCGGCGGCACGGCGTCGCGGACCCGGTGCGGATCCGTGCGGTCGCCGCCGTCACCCCGCGGTATCCGCGGACGGAGCTGGATCTGCCCGATATCGCCAGCGATTCCGCGGCCGCCGTCGCGGAGCCGGCCGCCGGGTTCCGGGCGTCGCTCGCCCAGGGCGCGTACGAGGAGGCGGGCATCGGTCCGGAGGACCTCTCACTGGCCGAGGTCTACGACCTGTCCACGGCGCTGGAGCTGGAGTGGTACGAGGATCTGGGGCTGTGCGGCACCGGCGAGGCCGCGAAGCTGCTGCGGGACGGGGCGACGGCGCTCGGCGGGCGGCTGCCGGTGAACGCGAGCGGTGGTCTGGCGTCCTTCGGCGAGGCGGTGCCGGCCCAGGCCGTCGCACAGGTCTGCGAGCTGACGTGGCAGCTGCGGGGGCGGGCGGGTGAGCGTCAAGTTCCCGACGCACGGGTCGGTGTGACTGCCAATCAGGGACTCTTCGGGCATGGGTCCGCGGTGGTCGCCGTCCGGTGAGGGGCATATCAGCGCACGACCGCTCTCGAAGACCGTGTGAGGGTGCCGGGCGGCGGCCCATACGCTCCGGAAGGATGCGTGAACAGTGCGTGAACCGCCGTCCGCTGCGGCATCGCCCGGGCATTCTGCTGTTGTGCCTGCCTGGACGGACCAGCTCCGATTCGCCTACCAACCCGTCGTGAACCTCGCGACCGGCTCGGTCGCCGCGCTGGAGATACTCGCCCGCCCCGAGGACGCCCGGATGGACGTCCTGGCGTCCGCGCACCGCTGCCCCGATCTGGACGCCGAACTCGCGGCGCTCGCCGTACGCTCCGCCACGCGCCAGGAACCGCTGCTGCCGCTGCATGTCAATGTCTTCGCGGCGACCGTCGCGGAGCTGCCGAGCCTGACCGCGCTGGGCAAGGCCGTACACGAGGGGGGCCGACGGCCGTGGGAGATCACCCTGGACATCGGCGGGCCGTTCACCCATGTCCCGCGCCGGGCGCTGCTGGAGGCGGTGGCGGGGCTGCGCGACGAGGGCTACCGGATCTGCGCGGACGGGGTCGGGGACGGTGATCTGCCGCTGCGGCTGCTCGGCGAACTCGCGCCGGACGTGGTCAAGCTGGATGTGTCGGTGTGCGCCGGGCTGGCTGCCGACCGGGGGCGGCGGGCCGCGGTCGCCGCGATGCGGCAGCTGTGCGATCAGGTGGGCGGGCTGCTGGCCATCGAGGGCGTGGAGACCGAGCGGCAGTACGCGGCGGCGCGGGATGCCGGGGTGCAGCTGGCGCAGGGGCATCTGTTCGCGCCGCCCTCCCGGCGGGCGGCCGCGGACATCTTCCTCCCGGCCGCGCCCCCGCCGCAGGTGAGCGGGCCCGAGGCACCGTACGGGCCGCCCGCGGGGCCGCCCGTCACCCAGTTCCTGCAGCCGGCCGCGCTGCTGCCGATGTCCGCGTCGGCGGGCGCGGTACGCAGCCATCTCACCGGGTTTCCCGCGGTGTCGGGCGTCCTGCTGGTGGACTCCGACGGGGTGCCGGTCCGGGCGATCGACCGGGACCGGTTCCTGCTGTCGCTCTCCGGGCGCTACGGGCACGCGCTGTACGCCGACCGGCCGGCGCTGCGGCTCGCGGACCGGCCGCGGACGGTCGGCGCGGAGGCCACCGCCTGGCAGGTGCTGGATGTGATCGCGGAGGGCGGTCGCGACCGGGCCGGTGACGATGTGACGGTGGTGGACGAGCGCGGCCGGTGCATGGGCGTGGTGCATCTCGCCGACATCGTGCGGGCGCTGGCCGAGAGCCGGGTGGAGGAGGCGGCACGGCTCAACCCGCTGACCCGGCTGCCCGGCTCGGACGCGGTCAACGGGGAGGTCGACCGGCGGATCGCCGAGGGCCGGGCGTTCGCGCTGAGCTGGCTGGATGTGGACGGTTTCAAACAGGTCAACGACAGCGCGGGGTTCGCGGCGGGCGATGAGCTGATCCGGTCGGTGGGGCGGGTGCTGGCCGAGGTCGCGGCGCGCGAGCCGGCCGCCCGGGTGGGGCATATCGGCGGTGACGACTTCCTGGTGCTGGCCGGGCCGGGGCGGCTCGATCCGTTCGCCGCGGCGCTGCTGGATGCGGCCTGGTCGGCGGGCGGGCTGCCGGTGACGCTGTCGCTGGCCACGGTGGTCTGCCCGCCCGGCAGTGTGACCGGTCACCGTCAGGCGGCGGCCGCCCTGGCGCCGCTGAAGAAGGCCGCGAAGGCGCTGCCGGGGGCGAGCTGGGTGCTGGGCCGGCCGGGCTCGGAGCGTACCGAGGTCCGGCGGGGCAGCCCGGTCCGGGAGCGTCCGGCGGGTGGCGGCCCGGCCGGCCGGGAGGGCGTACCGGCCCGCGGGTGACGGGCGCGGCGGGCGCCCGGCCATGTCCGGCGGTACGCGCTGCAAACACCCGGGACTGCCCGGCGGACCTCCACGGACTCTCCGGTGGCAGGCCCGTTACGCCCGCCCTCGGGTCCCAACGGCCACTTCCGCACGCGACCTTGACGCCCGATCACCTGCGGTGAAAACTTCCGGGTGCCAGTTCGGCAGCGCCGCACCAGGCACCCGGCCGGGTGGCAGCGGCTGCCCGCTGCCCGCCGGTGGCACGCACCCTGCACGGAGGACCGGGGGACGTCCCCGGGCCAGGGCCAAGGAGCCGCCATGTATTCCCATGGGGACATCTTCGTCGGTGAAGTGATAGGCACCGCGATTCTGATTCTGTTCGGCGCCGGTGTGTGCGCCGCGGTCAACCTGCACTACTCCAAGGCGAAGGCCGCGGGCTGGGTCGCCGTCTCCTTCGGCTGGGGCCTGGGCGTGATGGCCGGGGCCTATACCGCCGCGCCGCTGTCCGGCGGGCATCTCAATCCGGCGGTGACGGTCGGTTCGGCGGTCGCGGACGGCACCGAGTGGTCAAAGGTGCCGCTCTACGTCCTGGCGCAGATGGTCGGCGCGCTGATCGGCGCCGTGCTGGCCTGGGCGCTGTATTACGCGCAGTTCGCCGCCAACAAGGAGCGGGACACGGCGCAGCCGACGCTGGGGATCTTCTCCACCGCCCCGGAGATCCGCAAACCGGCCGCCAACCTGGTGACCGAGATCATCGCCACCACCGGGCTGGTGCTGCCGCTGCTGTTCTTCGGCCGGAACCAGGGGATCGGCATCGGCCAGGTCCCCGGCGCGGAGGTCGGCGTCTACGGCTCCGGCATCAATGTGCTGCTCGTGGCGCTGCTCGTGGTCGGTATCGGCATCTCGCTCGGCGGGCCCACCGGTTACGCCATCAACCCCGCCCGCGACCTCGGCCCGCGGATCGCGCACGCACTGCTGCCGATCCCCAACAAGGGGTCCTCCGACTGGGGTTACGCCTGGATCCCGGTGGCGGGACCGCTGATCGGCGCGGTGCTCTCCGGTCTGGTCTTCAACGCGGCCTTCTGACACCGGCGTTCTGGTACCGGCGGGGCCGGTTGCCCACGCACCCGTACGTCACGACCTCAGGAGACAGCACGTCATGACGGAGCACACCGAGAAGTACGTCGCCGCCATCGACCAGGGCACCACGTCCAGCCGGTGCATCATCTTCAGCCACAGCGGATCGGTCGTCGCCGTCGACCAGCGGGAGCACCGGCAGATCTTCCCCAAGCCGGGCTGGGTGGAGCACGACGCCACCGAGATCTGGTCCAAGGTGCAGGCCGTGGTGGCGGGCGCGCTGGCCGAGGCCGGGCTGCGCGCGGACCAGCTCAGCGCGCTGGGCATCACCAACCAGCGGGAGACCACGGTCCTGTGGGACCGGGCCACCGGCAGACCGGTGCACCACGCGATCGTCTGGCAGGACACCCGTACGTCCCAGCTGTGCGGCGAACTGGGCGGCACGGACGGCCAGGACCGGTTCCGGGACGCCACCGGGCTGCCGCTGGCCAGCTACTTCTCGGGCCCCAAGGCGGCCTGGCTGCTGGACGAACTGCCGGGCCTGCGGGCCCGCGCCGAGCGGGGTGAGATCGCCTTCGGCACCATCGACTCCTGGCTGATCTGGAATCTGACCGGCGGCACCGACGGCGGGGTGCATGTCACGGACGTGACCAACGCGGGCCGCACGATGCTGATGAACCTCTCCACCCTCCAATGGGATCCGGCCATTCTCTCCGCGATGCGGGTGCCGGAGGCGATGCTGCCGGAGATCAGGTCGTCGGCGGAGGTGTACGGCACGGCCGTCGGACAGCTGCACGGCGTACCGGTGGCGTCCGCGCTCGGCGACCAGCAGGCGGCGGTGTTCGGGCAGACCTGCTACCGCGTCGGCGAGGCCAAGAACACGTACGGGACGGGGTCGTTCCTGCTGCTCAACACGGGAAACCGGCCCGTTCCGTCCAAGAGCGGGCTGCTGACGACCATGGGCTACCAGCTCGGCGGCGAGGCGCCGGTCTACTGTCTGGAGGGGTCGATCGCGGTCACCGGCGCCCTGGTGCAGTGGCTGCGCGACCAGCTCGGCATCATCGCGTCGGCCGAGGAGATCGAGCCACTGGCGGCGAGCGTCCCGGACAACGGCGGGGCCTATGTCGTCCCGGCGTTCTCCGGTCTGTTCGCGCCCTATTGGCGCCCCGACGCGCGCGGTGTGATCACCGGTCTGACCGGCTTCGTCACCAAGGCGCATCTGGCGCGCGCCGTCCTGGAGGCGACGAGCTGGCAGACCCGGGAGGTGGTGGACGCCATGTATCAGGACTCGGGGGTGCGGATCACCCAGCTCAAGGTCGACGGCGGGATGACCGCCAACGGTCTGCTGATGCAGCATCAGGCGGATGTGCTGGGGGTGCCGGTGATCCGCCCGGTGATCCCGGAGACGACCTGCCTGGGCGCGGCCTACGCGGCCGGCCTGGCGACCGGTGTCTGGCAGGACCTGGACGAGCTGACGTCCCATTGGCGGCGCGATGCGGAGTGGGCACCCCGCATGGACGGGCGGACCAGGGACCGCGAGTACGGGAACTGGCGCAAAGCCGTCGAGCGGAGCTTCGGCTGGCTGGCCGAGGATGGCGGGGCGACCACCTGAATTCCGCGCTCGGGCCGGATACTCAGACGTACGGCCCGTACCCCGGACGGCGGGGTACGGGCCGTACTTCCGCACTCCCTCAGGGAAGCGCGGGCTCGTGCCGCCGCGCGCCGAGGTGCATCGCATGCTCGACGACGGCGATCAGCACGTCCCGGGCGGAGTCCTTGACCCGCGCGTCGCAGAGCATCACCGGGATCGCGGGGTTCAGGTCCAGGGCTTCCCGGACGGCCTCCGGCGGGTACACCTCGGCGCCGTCGAAGCAGTTGACGGCGACCGTGAAGGGCAGGTCACGCTGCTCGAAGTAGTCGATCGCTGCGAAGCTGTCCGCCAGCCGCCGGGTGTCGGCGAGCACCACCGCGCCGAGGGCGCCGCGTGCCAGCTCGTCCCACAGGAACCAGAAGCGGTTCTGCCCCGGTGTGCCGAAGAGATAGAGGACCAGTTCGTCGTTGAGCGTGATCCGGCCGAAGTCCATCGCGACGGTGGTGGTGGACTTGGCCTCCACCCCGGCGAGGTCGTCGACCGGCCGGCTCGCCTCGGTCAACCGCTCCTCGGTGCGCAGCGGTTTGATCTCGCTGACCGCGCCCACCAGCGTCGTCTTGCCCACGCCGAACCCGCCCGAGACGAGGATCTTCAGCGACACCGGGCCGACGGCGGTGGACCGGCCGTGGCTCTCAGAACGCCCGAAGACCATGGGATTCTCCTGAATTGCCGTGTGTGCAGGTGCAGCTCACGCTTGTTCCTCGAAATCCAGCCATCGGGGGGCGGCAGCTGACGAGGCACGCTACAACGCGGGCGGCGGAGTGCTCTCCCACGGTGCTCTTGCGGTGCGGAATCGTTGCACGGGGGTGACCACCAGAAGTGGCCAACCCCCGCAAAGCGGATTCATAACGCGCGCAGGCCGTCGATCACTTCGCGCAGCACCTTCTCGTCCGGCAGTTCGGCCGGCGGCACGGGCCTGCTGACACGTACCAGGCCCGCGTCCAGCAGATCGCCGATGAGCACCCGCACGACCCCGACCGGCAGATCGAGTCCGGCCGCGAGCTCGGCGACCGAGAGCGGCGCCTCGCGGCACAGCCCGACGATGTCCACATGCTCGGGCGACAGCGTCTGGTCGTCGACCGACTCTTCGGCACGGCTCTCGGCGATCACCTGCGCGATCAGGTCCAGGCGTCCCTCGGCGGGGGTGTGGGTGCGCCCGCGCGTCATCGCGTACGGGCGGACGACAGGGCCCGCCTCGTCGTCGAACCAGCGGGCCTCCCCCCGCTCCCGCCCGATCCGGCCGTCCTGGTGCTCGGTCATGCCATCGCCGCCGTCGCCCTCAGGTGGGCTGCCCGGACCTGGGCGCGGTGCCCAGGTGCGTACCCACGCGCTTGACCAGCAGCGTCATCTCGTAGGCGATCAGGCCGATATCGGAGTCGGCGTCGGCCAGTACGGCCAGGCAGCTGCCGTCGCCGGCCGCGCTGACGAACAGGAACGCGTCGTCCAGTTCCACCATGGTCTGCCGGACCCGGCCGGCGTCGAAGTGCCGGCCGACGCCCTTGGCCAGGCTGTGGAAGCCGGAGGCCACCGCGGCCAGATGCTCACCGTCCTCGCGGCTGAGGTCCTTCGAGGCGCCGGTGGCCAGCCCGTCGCTGGAGAGCACCAGTGCCTTGCGGATGCTGCCGACCCGCTCGACCAGCTCGTCCAGGAGCCAGCTCAGCTCGCCGGATCCCTTCGCAGACTCTGCAGTGGCGGACGCCGCGGTGGACGTTGCTGCCTTCGGTGCGGTCATGGACCGTCCCCTCCCGATGTGGTTCCTGGTGCTGTGGTGCCCTCGCCGTCGCGCGCGGCCGTGTCGCGGGCGTCGTCCGGGCGGTGGGCGTCATCCGTTCGGTGGCCGTCCGCGTGGTGTGGGGTGTCGACGCGCGCCGTGGAGGTGTCGTTGCGTGCCGTGCCAAGGGCGGTCGGGCGTGGTGTGCTCCCGTCCGTCGTGGCGACGGCGGTCGTGGCGTCGGCCGCTCCGTCTGCTCTCTCCTGTCCCGTCCCGGCGTCGCCCGGGGCCTCCTCGTGGTCACGGCGGCCGCGTTGCCAACCGCGCTGGAGTGAGGCCATCCGGGTGCGGACCGTGTCGGCGTCCCGGGCGTCCGCCGGGTCCTCGGCCGGGCGCTCCGGCTCGGTGGGCTGACGGGTGGTGGGGGCGGCCTTGAGCTGGGGTGCCAGGCTGGCCTGGCGTACGCGGCGGGGCAGGCCCCGTGGCGTGGTGGGCGTGGGGGCAGGGTGCTCGGTATGTCCTGTTTTCCCGTGGGAGTCGCCGTCGTGGGTATCGCCGTCGCCCCGGTGGGTGTCGCCGTCGCTCCCATGAGTGTCGCCGTCGTCGACCGTGCGGCCGTGGTCGGAGACCAGGACCGGCGGGCGGGGGCGGCGCGGCAGAGGGGTGAGGCCGCCGGCCGGGGCCTGGTCGCGGGTCTGGTGGTGCTGCTCGCCGTCCGGGACGGGCGGGACCGGCGCGATGCTGCGCGGGGCGGCCGGTGAGGGGACCGGGCCGGTCGGTGCGGACGGTCCCCGGCGGCCGCGGCCCCGCGGGCGTTCGCCGCTGCCGGGATCGCCCCTGCCGAAGAGGCGTTCCTCGTCGTCGAGGGAGCGCAGCTCGTCCGGGCCCAGCGGCGCCTCCAGTTCGATCGGGCCGTCGAGGATGCCGGAGGTGGTGCGGGTCTCACCCTCGGGGAGGGGTATCGGCACCTGGGAGAGCGCGGCCAACCTTCCTGCTGAGTGGTCCAGTCGGCCGGATTTGTCCAGGGCGTTGCCGCCCACGCCGTCGGACGCGTCTCCGGCCGTCAGTTCGGGATCTTCCCGGCCGTCGTCGGAGGTCTCGGTCAGGAGCGCGCCGGGGATGAAGACCACTGCGGTGGTGCCGCCGTACGGGGAGGGCTGGAGGGAAACACGGACGCCCTGGCGCCGGGCGAGCCGGCTGACGACGAACAGGCCGAGGCGGTCGGTGTCGGACAGTTCGAACTCGGGGGTTTCGGCGAGCCGGAGGTTGGCGTCGAGCAGCAGGTCGGGGGCCATGCCCAGGCCGCGGTCGTGGATCTCCAGGGTGAAGCCGTTGGGGACTCGTTCGCCGAACACCTGGACGGCGGTGTGCGGAGGCGAGAAGACGGTGGCGTTTTCGAGGAGTTCGGCGATGAGGTGGGTGAGGTCGGAGACGGCGGGGCCGTCGACGGCGAGGCGGGGCAGCCGGCGTACCTCGATGCGCTCGTAGTCCTCGACCTCGGCGACGGCCGCGCGCACCACGTCCATGAGCTGGATGGGTTTGCGCCACTGCCGGGAGGGGGCGGCGCCGGAGAGGATGACCAGGCCCTCGGCGTGCCGGCGCATACGGGTGGTCATGTGGTCGAGCCGGAACAGATCGGCGAGTTCTTCGGTGTCCTCGGTGCGCCGCTCCATGGCGTCCAGGAGGGTCAGCTGGCGGTGCAGGAGGACCTGGCTGCGGCGGGCGAGGTTGACGAAGACCTCGGAGACGCCGCGGCGCATGTCCGCCTGTTTGACGGCGGCCTCGACGGCGGCTCGCTGGAGGGTGTTGAGCGCCTGGCCGACCTGGCCCATCTCGTCCTGGCCGAATTCCAGGCGGGGCGCCTCGGTTTCCACGTCGACCTGTTCGCCGGCCGCCAGCCTGCGCATCACGCTGGGCAGCCGGACGCCGGAGACCTCGTGGGCGTCCTTGCGGAGCCGGGTGAGGTCCTTGATGTGCCGGCGGCCGATGCGGAAGGAGACGACGACGGAGACGAGCAGGGCCACAAAGCCCAGCACGCCGGCGATACCGGCCTTGAGCACGACGGCCGTGGCGACCGGCGCCACCCGCTCGCGGTAGCGGGCGCCCGCCTCGTCACCCATCTCCTTCAGATCGCCGAGCACCTTCTTCGCGGCCACGTTCCAGCGTTCGGCGTTGAGCAGATGGGGTGCGGCCCGCGGGCCCGCGGCGATCGCACGGTTCTCGTACGAGATCACCGTGCGCGCCGTGGCGGTGCGCCAGTAGTCGTCGAAGAGACCGCGGTCCTTGGCGGGCAGGGAGGTGAGGCCGCCGCCGTAGCGGATCCGGCGCTCGGCGACCCGGTCGGAGATGGCGCGCAGATCGCGCTTGCTCATGCTGCCGGACACCAGGGCCGCGGACATCAGGGCGTCCTCGCGGGCGAAGGACTCCCGGGCGCGCGCGACGACGACCAGTGCGCGGCCCTGCCGGTCCATCTTCGCGTCGTCCACGGCGTTGAGGGAGAGCAGGAAGTCGAAGTTGGGGTCGACGAGGTCGTTGTACGCCTCCATGACCTCGTCGCGGGTGGCGGTGTTGTGCTCGACCTGGGCGCGCAGGGAGGGAAGGCCGTCCAGCCCGCTGACGATGCTGTCCATCCGGTGGCCGGTGTCGCCGTTGAGGTCCTCGTGTACGCCGGGGTCCCGGGTGAGGGCGCGCAGCCGGTCGACGGCGTCGTCGGTGGCGCGGGTCCGCTGCCGCAGTTCGGTGAGGGCGTCGGCGCCGCGCCGGTCGGCGAGGTAGAGCAGGCTCTGGCGGCGTTCGCGTTGCAGGGACTGGGTGACCTCGTGGACCGGTGCGCCCAGTTGGTGTGCGACGTTGCCGACATCGAGCAGCTGGTTGGCCTCGCGCCCGGTGATATAGGTCGCGAAGGCCCACATGGCCGTCAGGGACACCAGCGGCACGAGCAGCAGCGCCACGATCTTCCGACGGATCGACTTCCCGCGAAAGGGCATGGCCTCCCCTACGTCAACCCCGGCGCTCGGGGGTGGTGTTCCGTCAACAAACGGCGAGAGCCTACTACTGTCGGGGCACCAACCCGAAGGGCTGCCCGGACGTTGGGGAATGCTTGCGGGGCGGGATCGTCCTGGGTTGTCCGCCGATGCCCGGACAACCTGCCCGGGATTACGGCCGGGGATAGGGCGGGGTTATCGGAATGCCGCGCCCCCTTCTCACGGTCGTCCGCCGGCATTCCGCGGCTGACCGTTCGTTTCCCGCCGCTGTCCACCGACTTCCCGCTGTTGTCCGTCGGCTTCTCGCTGTTTTCGCTGCCCCGGGGAACTCCGCGCCGGGTCGCTGCGTGACGATGAGAGCGTACGGGGTTGCGACACCTCGGGCGTTTGTCCGGTGAAATCCGGGCATCTACTGAGGAGTCGGACACGTGGGAGAGTGCGGGGAGTGACGCGTTCATGGACACCGGCAGACGTCCCCTGTGGGTGGAGGAGCCGGCGACCCGGCGCCGGATGGCCGACCCGGTGCGGACGGCCGCAGTGCGTGCCGTGATCATCGTGGCGCTCACGCTGGTGCAGGCCATGGTGACCTTTCTGTGCACGCTGGCGGGGTCCTGGCTGGCGTTTCCCGTCGTGATCAGCACCGTCGTCAGCACCGTGGTCGCGACCTGGGCGGTGCTGGACGTCTGGGTGACCCGCCAGGTGTGGGTGCAGCGGTACGGCGTGCAGTCGCAGCCGAGCAGTACGGCTAGGGCGTTGCGCCGGGAGCGGCGGCGGGGGCGCCGGCAGGAGCGGCGGGAGCCGCGGGACGGCCCGCCCCGAGTCGGCGGCGCAGCCGCGTGAAAGGGCGGGGGCGGTTGAGGGCGAAGGCCGCGGTGATCTCGCCGTCGCGCTCGTAGACGGCGAGCAGGCTGCCCTCCTCGGGGCTGCCCTCGGCGATGCGTACGGTGTCCTTCGGGCCGCGGTGGCCGGCGAGTTGGATTCTGCTGCCGTACTGGTCGGACCAGAAGTACGGCGGGGCGGTGTGGCGGGCGACGGTGGTGCCGGCCAGCAAGTTGCGGACGGCGACGGCGGGCTGTTCGGTGGCACTGGTCCAGTGTTCGGCGCGGAGCTCGCCGTAGCGCGCGACGTCTCCGGCGGCGACGACCTGTCGCAGTGCGGTCACCCCACCCTGGTCGCAGAGCACGCCGTCGCGCAGGGCGAGGGGCGAGGCCGCCAGCCAGTCGGTGGCGGGGCGGACGCCGATGCCGACGATGACGGTGTCGGCTCCCAGCAGCCGGCCGTCGGCGAGTTCGACGCCGGTGACACGAGGCGCGCGCCGGGTCGTGGTACCCGGTGGCGCGCCGGAGTCCCCGCGGTCGCCGTCGCCACGACCGTCCGCCCGTAGCGCCTTGACACCGGTGCCGCACAGCAGGCGCACTCCGTGGCCGGTATGCAGTCGGGCACACACCTGGGCGATTTCCCGGCCGAGTTGGGGCACCAGCGGCAGTGGTGCCGCCTCTACGATCGTGACGTCGGCGCCGAGTTCCGCACAGGTCGAGGCGGCCTCGGCGCCGATGAAGCCGCCGCCGATGACCACCACTTTCCGTGCGCCGGCGTGCAGTTCGGCGCGGAGCGCCACCGCGTCGTCGAGGGTGCGCAGGGTGTGCACACCGGCCCGTGGTGGTCCGGGCAGGGTGCGGGGCGTCGCCCCGGTGGCGATCACCACACCGTCGGTGGTGATCCGGCGGCCGTCGGCGAGCAGCACCGCCCGGCCGGCCGTGTCGAGCCCGGCGGCGGGGGTGCCCAGCAGCCATTCGGCGGCCAGTTCCGCGTCCTCGTCGGCGTCGGAGAGGGACAGGGCTTCGGCGTCGGAGAGTGTCACGGCATCGGCGTCGGACAGGGCCAGGGTGTCGGCGTCGGAGGGCGACCGGGCGCCCGCCGCCATGGCCGGTGCGCCGGGGGCGCGGGCCAGGAAGTCCTTGGACAGCGGCGGCCGGTCGTAGGGGCGGTGGCGTTCGGCGCCGATGACGACCAGGCGGCCGTCGAAGCCCTGGGCCCGGAGGGCCCTGGCCGCGTACAGTCCGGCCAGGGATGCCCCGACGACCGTGACGGTCCTCATGCCACGGCCTCTTCTTCCGGTACGGCGGGCCGGACATGGATCATCCCGTCCACCACACTGACCTCGTGCGTCCGCACGGGCCGGCGGGCGGGCAGGCAGACCGGTGCGCCGGTGCGCAGGTCGAACAGGGCCGCGTGCAGCGGGCATTCGACGAAGCAGCCCTCGACCCAGCCCTCGGAGAGCGAGGCGTCCTGGTGGCTGCAGGTGTCGTCGACGGCGTAGAGCGCGCCGTCGGTGTGGAAGACGGCGATGGCGGGTGTGGCGTCGTCGATCTCGATCCGTACGGACTCGCCCTCGGGCAGGTCCTCGATGCGGCAGACGGGAATCATCTGGCCCCCCTCGCGCTGATCGGTATCATGCCGTTTTGAATAACGCATCGCGGAGCGCGATGCGCAACAGAATCCAAGCCGGGAAGCGGGCCGTCAAGGGCTTCCCGGGGACATCCCCTCAGACGTGCCCGCAGGGGCCACCGGGTGGTGACGCTAAGACCCATGGCGAACACGAGTGAGACGGCGGACGACCGGTCCGAGGAGCGGCGCGGCGGGGCGGGTTCCGTCCAGTCCGTGGACCGCGCGGTGAGCGTTCTGGAGATTCTGGCCCGGATGGGCGAGGCCGGAGTGACGGAGATTTCCGATGAGTTGGGGGTCCACAAGTCGACCGCGTTCCGGATCCTGGGCGTGCTGGAGAACCGCGGGCTGGTGGAGCAGGAGAAGGAGCGCGGGAAGTACTTCCTGGGTGCCGGGGTGCTGCGGCTGGCCGGCGCGGCGGCCATCCGGCTGGACATCTCACAGGAGGGCCAGCCGGTGTGCCGGGCGCTGGCCGACGACACCGGGGAGACCGCCAATATCGCGGTGCTGGACGGCGATGCCGCGGTCAACATCATGCAGGCCAGGGGGGCCGCCGCGGTGACCGCCTACAACTGGCTGGGCCGCCGCACCCCGCTGCACGCCACCGCCAGCGGCAAGGTGCTGCTGGCGCATCTGCCGCGCGGGCGGCGGGAGGCCCTGGTGACCCGCAAGCTGGCGCGCTTCACCGACACCACCCTGACCACGGCGGCCGCGCTGCGCGCGCAGCTGACGGCCGCCTTCGAGAGCGGGTTCGCCTGCTCCACCGAGGAGTTGGAGATCGGGCTGAACGCGGTGGCGGCGCCGGTCCGGGCACACGACGGCGCGGTGATCGGGGCGATCGGCGTCTCCGGGCCCGCCTACCGCATGGAGCGGTCGCTGCTGCCGGGACTCGCGGAACGCTCCGCGAAGGCGGCCGCCGAGCTCTCCCGCCGTATGGGGTACGCGGGTTGAGCCGGGATCCGGTCCCGCCTGAAAGGCGCTGCCATCAGCGGTGAATCGCCTCTTGACGGATTCCCGGCGGACTTCCAGCATGTCTCTCATGGCGCAACGCAGCGCGCCATGGGCAACACCGGGGCGGGGGGACAGGTTAGATCACCGTCCACCCCGGCCCCGCATCTTCGCGCAACGCACCACCACAACCCCTCACAGGCATCCGTGCCAACTCCATGCGCACCCGCCCCTGCCCGCATGGGCAGGCGCTGTTTAGGAGTGAGTCATGCCGCACGAAGCCCGCGCCGTCGTCGCCGTCAAGAAGGGCGCGCCCGTCGAGGTGCTGCCGGTCCTCGTCCCCGATCCCGGTCCGGGCGATGTGCTCGTGACCGTCCAGGCGTGCGGGGTGTGCCACACGGATCTGCACTACCGCGACGGCGCGATCGGCGAGGACTTCCCGTATCTGCTCGGCCATGAGGCGGCGGGTGTCGTCGAGGCCGTCGGGCCCGGTGTCACGGAACCGGCCCCCGGCGACTATGTGGTGCTCGCCTGGCGGGCGCCCTGCGGCCGGTGCCGCTCCTGCCGCCGCGGCCGCCCCTGGTACTGCTTCGACTCCCGTACCGCCGGCCGGACGATGACACTGCGGGACGGGGGCATGCCGCTGGCCCCGGCCCTGGGCATCGGCGCGTTCGCCGAGAAGACCGTGGTCGCCGCCGGGCAGGCGGTGAAGGTCGATCCGTCGGCGCGCCCCGAGGCGGCGGGGCTGATCGGCTGCGGGGTGATGGCCGGTTACGGCGCGGCCGTGCACACCGGGGCCGTGGGCAGCGGTGACACCGTGGCCGTCATCGGCTGCGGCGGCGTCGGCAACGCCGCCATCGCCGGCGCCTCCCGGGCCGGTGCCCGCCGGGTCATCGCCGTCGACATCGACGACGGGAAGCTGGACGCCGCGGAACGGTTCGGCGCCACCGACACCGTCAACTCCCGCGGGACGGACCCGGTCGCGGCGGTCCGAGCGCTGACCGCCGGGCACGGCGCCGATGTGGTGATCGACGCGGTGGGCTGCCCGGAGACCTACCGGCAGGGTTTCCATATGCGCGATCTGGCGGGGACGCTCGTCCAAGTCGGCGTTCCCGCCCCGGAGATGACGATCGAGCTGCCGCTGATCGAGCTGTTCTCGCGCGGCGGCGCCCTGAAGTCCTCCTGGTACGGGGACTGTCTGCCCAGCCGCGACTTCCCCGTCCTGATCGATCTGTATCTGAGCGGCAAACTGGATCTGGACCGCTTCGTCAGCGAGACCATCGGGCTGTGCGACATCGAGGCGGCCTTCGCCAAGATGCGGCGCGGCGAGGTGCTGCGTTCGGTGGTGGTCCTGTGAACGCCCCCGCGGGCGCGCCCCGCGTTGTCATCATCGGCGCCGGCATCGTCGGCTGCTCCCTGGCCGACGAACTCACCGCGCGCGGCTGGCGGGACATCACCGTGCTGGAGCAGGGCCCGCTGCACACCCCCGGCGGCTCCACCTCGCACGCCCCCGGCCTGGTGTTCCGCACCCACGCCTGCCGGACGATGACCCGCCTCGCCGCCTACACCGTGGAGAAGTTCTCCGGGCTGACGGACAACGGCCGCAACGGTGAGCCCTGCTTCGACGCGGTGGGCGGTCTGGAGATCGCGACCAGCCGGGAGCGCTGGGCCGATCTGCACCGTAAGGCGGGTCTGGCGGCGTCCTGGGGCATCGAGGGTGAGCTGGTGTCCGCGCGGCGGTGCGCCGAACTGTGGCCGCTGCTGGACGAGTCGAAGGTGCTCGGCGGCTTCCACACGCCCGGCGACGGGCTGGCCCGTGCGCTGCCGGCCTCCCGTGTGCAGGCCGCGCGGGCCACCGCACGCGGCGCCCGCTTCCTGGACCGGCACACCGTGACCGGCATCGAGCGCGCGGACGGCCGGGTCACCGGCGTGGTCACCGACCGGGGCCGCTTCCCCGCCGATGTCGTCGTCTCCGCCGCCGGCTTCTGGGGACCGGTGATCGGCGCGATGGCGGGCGCCGGCGTCGAGGTACCGCTGCTGCCGCTGGCCCACCAGTACGCGACGACCTCGCCGGTGCCGGGCCTCGACGGCGGGCGCCCGATCCTGCGCTTCCAGGACCGCGATCTGTACTTCCGCGAGCACGCGGACACCGGCTCGGGCCGATCCGGTGTCCGCCTCGGCATCGGCTCCTACGCCCACCGTCCGCTGCCCGTGGCCCCTCCCCCAGCCCTCGGCCGGGGGGACCCCCACCTCGCTTCGCTCGCCGTCCCCGCCTACGACGACGCGTCGGTGATGCCGTCCAAGCTGCCCTTCACCCCGGAGGATTTCGCGCCGAGCTGGGAGGACGGCGCCTGGCTGCTGCCTGCCCTGGCCGGCAGCCGGGTCACGGACGGCTTCAACGGGGTGTTCTCGTTCACCCCGGACGGGATGCCGCTGCTCGGCGAGTCCCGTGAACTGCGTGGATTCTGGCTGGCCGAGGCGGTCTGGGTCACCCACTCCGCGGGTGCCGCGAAGGCGGTCGCCGAGTGGCTGACGGACGGCCGGCCCGGCATCGACCTGCACGGCTGCGAGGTGTCCCGCTTCGAGGGCGCCCAGCGCTCACCGGCGTATGTCCGCGAGCGCGGCACGCAGCAGTTCATCGAGGTCTACGACGTCGTCCATCCGCTGCAGCCGGCGAGCCGGCCACGGCCGCTGCGGGTCAGCCCCTGGTACGCCCGGCAGCAGGAACTCGGCGGGTACTTCCTGGAGGGCGGCGGCTGGGAGCGCCCACACTGGTTCGAGGCCAACGCCCCGCTGGCCCATGGCCCGGAGCTTCCCGAGCGGGATGCGTGGGCGGCGCGGCACTGGTCGCCGGTCGTGGCGGCCGAGGCGCGGGCCACCCGGGAACGGGTCGCGCTCTACGACATGACGCCGCTGCGCCGGCTGGCGGTCACCGGGCCGGGCTCGCTGGAGTTCCTGCAGCGGATGACTACCAACCAGCTGGCGAAGAAGCCCGGTTCGGTGACGTACACGCTGCTGCTCGACCGGGCGGGCGGGGTGCGCAGCGATCTGACGGTGGCCCGCCTCGGCACGGACCGCTTCCAGGTCGGCGTCAACAGCGCCGCCGACCTGGAGTGGCTGGCCGACCACGCGCCCGGGGGAGTGGACGTCCGCGACATCACGTCCGGCACCTGCTGCGTCGGGGTGTGGGGTCCGCTCGCCCGTGAACTGGTCCAGCCGCTCACCGGCACCGACTTCTCGCACCGTGGCTTCGGCTACTTCAGGGCGAAGGAGGCGTTCATCGGTGAGGTGCCGGTGACCGCGATGCGGCTGAGTTACGTCGGTGAGCTGGGCTGGGAGCTGTATACGAGCGCCGACCTGGGGCTGCGGCTGTGGGACACGCTGTGGCGGGCCGGACAGGGCCTCGGCGTGATCGCGGCCGGGCGCGGCGCGTTCAACAGCCTGCGCCTGGAGAAGGGTTATCGCGCCTGGGGCCAGGACATGACCAGCGAGCACAACCCGTATGAGGCCGGGCTCGGTTGGGCCGTGAAGCGGGACAAGGGCGATTTCGTGGGGCGCGCGGCCCTGGAGGGACTGTCGCGGGAAAGCACGCGGCGCCGCCTGGTGTGCCTGACGCTCGATGATCCGTCCGCGATCGTGCTGGGCAACGAGCCGGCGTCTGTGGACGGCGTACCGGCCGGATATGTCACCAGCGCGGCCTACGGCTACTCCATCGGGCGGGCGATCGCCTACGCCTGGCTGCCGGCCGCCGCGGCCGCGCCCGGTACGGCCGTCCATCTGGAGTACTTCGGCGAGAAGGTCCCGGCGACGGTCCGCGCCGAACCGCTCTTCGACCCGTCCATGGACCGTATCCGCCGTTAGGGAGCCGGTATGTCCCCCTCGTATGACGTGATCGTGCTCGGGCTCGGCGGCATGGGCAGCGCCGCCGTCCACCAGCTGGCCGCGCGCGACGCCCGTGTGCTGGGCCTGGAGAAGTACGGCCCGGTGCATCAGCGCGGCTCCAGCCACGGCGGCTCCCGCATCACCCGGCAGTCCTATTTCGAGGACCCCGCGTATGTCCCGCTCCTGCTGCGCTCCTACGAGCTGTACGACCGGCTGGAGCGGGACTCCGGCCGCCGGGTCGCGACGCTGTGCGGAGGGGTGATGCTGGGGCGGCCGCAGAGCCGTACCGTCGCCGGCTCGCTGCTCTCCGCGCGGACCTGGGACCTGCCGCACGAGATGCTGGACGCCCAGGAGATCCGGCGCCGCTTCCCGACGCTGGCCCCGGCCGCGGACGAGGTCGCGCTGTACGAGGCGCGGGCCGGTTTCGTCCGGCCGGAGGGCACCGTCGCGGCGCAGCTCCAGCTCGCCACCCGTGGCGGCGCCGCTCTCCACTTCCAGGAGCCGGTGACCCGCTGGGAAGCACTGCCCGGCGGCCGGGGAGTGCGCGTCCATACACCCGAAGACACCTATACGGCGGGCCAGTTGGTGGTCTGCCCTGGTGCCTGGGCACCGTGGCTGCTGGCGGACCTCGGCGTGCCGTTCCTGATCGAGCGACAGGTCATGTACTGGTTCGCACCCGACGGCGGCACCGCCCCGTACACCCCTGACCGGCACCCCGTCTATATCTGGGAGGACGCGGCAGGCGTCCAGATCTACGGCTTCCCGGCGATCGACGGGCCGGACGGCGGCGCGAAGGTGGCGTTCTTCCGCAAGGGCACCGTCTGCACCCCGGAGACCATCGAACGGACCGTCCACGACGACGAGGTGCTGGCCATGGCCGGCCAGGTCCGGCGGCGGCTGCCCGGCCTGCCGGGGCGCTTCCTGAAGGCCGGCACCTGTATGTATACCAACAGCCCTGACGAGCACTTCGTCATCACCCGGCATCCCGCCCACCCGGACGCCGTCACCGTCGCCTGCGGCTTCTCCGGCCATGGCTTCAAGTTCGTGCCCGTGGTCGGCGAGATCCTCGCCGATCTGGCGCTGTCCGGCGCGACCGGGCATCCCGTCGAGCTGTTCGACCCCGCCCGGCTGGCCGCCGCGCCCGGCTGCTGCTCCCCACCAACACCCGGCTGCTACTCCCCACCAACACCCGCCCAGGGAGGCGCCCGATGACCCTCGCCCCCGTATCCCCCAGCCTGCTCGCCACGCTCGCGGGGCGGATGTACACCGACGCCGACGTGTTCGCCCAGGAGCAGGAGCGGATCTTCGAGTCGCTGTGGTTCTGCGCGGTGCGCGCCGCCGATCTGGCACGGCCCGGCGCCTACCGTACGGTCCAGGTCGGCCGGGAGAGCGTGCTGGTCACCCGCAATCGCCGGGGCGGCTTCGGGGCCTTCCTGAACGTGTGCCGGCATCGTGGCGCCCAGTTGTGCACCGAGGAGTCCGGAGAGGTGCGGCGCAACCTGCAATGCCCGTACCACGCCTGGACGTACGACCTGGACGGGCGGCTGGTGGCCGCGCCCAATCTCCAGCGGATGCCGGATGTGGACCGTGAGGAGCGCGGGCTGCTGCCGGTGCGGCTGCGGGAGTGGCTGGGCTATGTGTGGGTGTGCCTGGCCGACGAGCCGCCGTCGTTCGAGGAGACGGTGATCGCCGCGGTCACCGAGCGGCTGGGCGATCCGGCGGCGGTGGAGCGCTACGGGGTGGACGGTCTCGCACTGGGCCGGCGGATCCGCTATGACGTGGCCGCCAACTGGAAGCTGATCGTCGAGAACTTCATGGAGTGCTACCACTGTGCGACCATCCACCCCGAACTGACCGACGTGCTGCCGGAGTTCGCGGACGGTTTCGCCGCTCAGTACTTCGTGGGGCACGGTGCGCGGTTCGCGGCGGAGGCCGAGGGGTTCACCGTCGACGGCAGCGGCGGCTTCCCGGCGTTCGCGGGCATCGCCGAGGAACAGGACCGCCGCTACTACGCCCTCACCATCCGCCCGCAGGTCTTCGTCAACCTCGTGCCCGACCATGTCATCGTGCACCGGATGTTCCCGATGGCCGCGGACCGCACGGTCGTCGAATGCGACTGGCTGTACACACCCGACGTCGTCGCCTCCGGGGCGGATCTCTCCCGCTCCGTCGAGCTGTTCCACCGGGTCAACGCGCAGGACTTCGCGGCCTGCGAGCGGACCCAGCCCGCGATGGGCTCCCGGGCCTACCGCGCCGGCGGGGTGCTCGTCCCGAGCGAGCACCACATCGGCGCGTTCCATGAGTGGGTCAGTGAGCGTCTCCGTCCGGGGCGGACTGGGGAGTGGTCTCCGGCGCGGTCCCAAGAGCCGTATCAGGAGCCGAATCCGCCGTCCTGTCCGTCCCCGTCGCCGGCCGACGCTCCGACCGCTCGGCCGGCTCCGTCGGCTGCTCGTCCGCCGGCCGCTGATCCACCGCCTGCTGATCCTGCTGCAGCGGCGGCTCTTCCGGACGGCGGTACATACGCGTCGCCGTGATCTCGCCGTGCACTCCGGCCGGGTCCTGCTGCGGCAGCCCCGGCCGCAGATGCTCCTCGACGCTGATGTACTTCAGCCCGGCACGCAGATCGGCGTCATTGCGCAGCCGGATGACCAGCGGGAACTCGGCGAGCGCGGTGGTGTCGAAGAGACCGGTGGTGTAGAGCAGCTGGACGCCCAGCGCGTCGGCGACGGCACGCTGGAGCTCCAGCAGATAGGTGGCGTTGGCGCGGCCGATGGGGTTGTCGAGGAACAGGGTGCCGGCGTGACGCTGCTTGTCGCGGCCGCGGTCGTTGCTGCGCAGCGCCGCCATCGTGCAGTACAAGGCGATGGCGGCCGTCAGCAGCTGGCCGCCGGAGAACACATCGCCCATCTGCCCGACCGGCACCCGCTCGGCACGCAGCACCGCGTCCGGCTTGAGGATCTCGACGGCCACCCCGCGCGGCTGGAGGGCGGCATGTACCCCGCGCAGCAGCAGGGACATGCCGTCCCGCCGCAGATCGCTGTTCTTCTTGACCGCCGAGCGGGTCGCCTCGTCGATGACCTCGCCCAGCCGCTCGGTGAGCGTGGCCTGATCGGGGTCCTCGAAGCGGACCCGGAGGAACTCCTGGCCGGACCACTCCCCCAGCCCTTCGGGGAGCCGGGACAGCCGCTGGGCGGAGCGCAGCGTGGTCAGCGAGGACTCCACCAGGCCGCGGAGCCGGTCGACGATGCTGTCGCGGTTGCGCTCCAATTGCGCCAGCTCGTCGGTCAGCACCCGCAGCCGGGGCGCGAACGCCTCCGCCCACTTGGCGGCGTGGTCCGGCAGCGCGGCGGCGGGCAGCTCGCGGATCTGCTGCCGGGCGGGGGTGCGGACCTGTTCGTAACGGGTGGAGTTGGCGTGCCGTACGAGGATGTCGCTCGCCTCGCGGACCGCGGTCTCGGCGGCGGCGAGGTCGGCGGCGCAGCCGCGCAGCGAACGGCGGGATTCGGCGGCGGCCTGCCGTGCCTCCTCCAGGCGGCCCGCGTACGGCTCGGGCCGCTCGGCGGCCGCTTCCTCGCTGTCGTGGTGGTCGCGGAGCAGATCGCGCAGCAGGGCCGCGGTCTCGTCGAAGCCGCCGGCCGCGTCCTCGGCGGCGCGGTGGGCGCGCAGCAGCTCGTCGTGCTGCGCGCGGGCGCCGTCCAATGCCTCGGTGGCGGTGGCCCGTTCGGCGTTGGCGGTGCGCAACAGCTCCTTGGCGCGGTCGGCGTCCGCAGGGACCAGCTCTTCGGGCAGCTCGGTGTGCGCCTCGCCGTCGGCCGGCGCCAGCCGCTCGGCCTCGCCGCGCAGCCGGCCGAGCTGCTCGCTGGCGGCGGACGCGCGGGTCTCCAGCATCTGGACCAACGATTCGGCGCGGGCCGCGGCAGCCTGGCGGGACGGGCCGTCGGCGGCGTCCGGGCTCTCCAGAAGCTGCTCGGCGCGGGTGCGGACCTTGTTGGTGAGGCGGTTGAGTTCGGCCAGGGCGGCGCTTTCGTCGCCCTCGGCGCGGGCCTGTTCGGCGCGCAGATCGGCGCCGACACCGACCTTTTCGTAGAGCTGGGAGGCGGCGCGGTAGGCCTCGCGCAGCGCGGGCAGGGAGTTGCTCGCGCCTTCGGGGACCTCGCCGAGGTCGTCCGGCACGCCGGCGATCTCGGAACGCTCGGCGCGCAGGGCGCGGGCGGTGCGGCGGGCGTCGTCAGCGGCGCGCTGGGCGGCCCTGCGGTCCTCGTCGGCGGCCCGTGCGCGGTCCACCCATTCCTCGGCACGGGCCTCGAACTCGGCGGCCTCATCGGCGAGTTCGCGCAGTCGTGACTGCCAGCCGGCGCGCTCGCGCAGCCGGTGGGCGAGCCCGGCGAGGACGTCCGCGACCCGGCAGGCACGCTGCGCGGTCTCCTGGCGCTCGTCCCGCACCCGGGTGGCCTCGGCGGCGGCCTCGTCGGCCTCGGCGCGGGCCGTACGGGCCTCGGCCAGCCCGGCAGTCGCCTCGTCCGCGGCCGTACGGGCCTGCTCCGCGGCGGCGGCCAGTTCGGCGAGGCGCCCGGCCGGGCAGCCGGTGCGCCAGGAGGCGAGCCGGGCGGCCAGCGCGCGGTCACCGGCGAGCCGGGCGGCCAGCACCCGGATCTCGTCGTCGCGCTCGATGGCGCGGGCCCGCAGCGCCTGCCGCTCCTCGTCGGCGGCGGACTCGTCGTGCATGGCCGGGTTCGGCGGGACGAGAAACACCTGGGAGCGGCCGTTGTCCTGCTCGTCGGGGGCCGGGGTGGGGGCGAGCAGGGCCGCGGCGGTGCCGACGGCGACGGCGGAACGCGGCAACAGCGCGGCCTGGGCGAGGACATCACGCGCCCGCGCGTGGGTGTCCGGGTCCGTGATGATGACGCCGTCGACGAGTTCGGGGCGGGCGGCCAGCACCCGGGCGTGGTCGGCGGGGTCGACGGACTGCGCGAGATAGCGCCAGCCGGGCAGTGCGGGCACGCCGTGCTCACCGAGGTACTCCACGGCGGCCAGTACATCGGGCCCCGGTGGCAGCAGCCCGCCGTCGCCCAGCGCTCCCAGGATCCGCGCGTCATCGGCGGCGGCCGTACGCAGCTCGAACAGCTGCCGCTCGGCGGCGGCGACGCCCTCCTCCAGCAGCTCACGCAGCGCATCGGCGTTGCGGTCCAGCTCTTCGGCGGTGAGCGGGCCGGCGGCGGGGCGGCGCGCCCCGGTCTCATCCGCGCCGGTGGACGGCGTACGGGGCCCCGGCAGCCGCTTGGACGTCGACTGCGGAAGTCCGAGGAGCTCGGCCAGCCGCTCCTCCGCGCCGAGGGATTCGGCGGCCCGGCGCTCGGCGTCGTGCGCGCGCTCGGCGGCCTGCGCCGCGTCCTCGGCACGGGCGGCCGCCAGCTCCGCGGCGGAGTGCCGCGCGGTGGCCTCCCGGGCGCGGTCGGCGGACTGCCGGGCGGCCTCGCGGGCCGTGTCCCACGCTTCCACGGCGGTCTTCTCGGCGTCGGAGGCGGCGAGTGCGGCGCGGGCCGGGTCGGCGTCCGGGGCGGTGTCGTCCAGCCAGCCGGCCTGGACGGCTTCGGTGGTCTCCTGGGCGACCTCGGCGAGTCGCTGCTTGAGGTGGTCGGCCTCGCTGCGGGCGCGCTGGGCGTGGGTGGCGGCGGCGGTGGCGTCGCGGTGCGCCGCTTCGCCGGTCTCCTGGAGAGCCGCGGAGCGCTCCTCCTCCTCGTTGGCGAGCCGTTCCCCCGCCTCGGCCGCCGCGTGCAGGGCCCGTACGAGGTCGGCGGCGGCGGTGGTGCGGGCGGCGAGCGCCGGGGCGGCGTCCCGCTCGGCCTCGCGGATGGCGGCGGCGACCCGCGCGGAGCGGTCGGCGGCGGCGCGGTGCCGCAGCGCGATTTCGGCGGCCTGCCAGGCGCTGTGCAGCGTACGGGCGTCGTTCAGCTCGCGGCGCTGGGCGGCGGCGCCCTTCTCGGCGGCGGCGAGCGCCAGCGAGGCGTGCCGGTAGGCGAGTTCGGCGGAGACCAGGGCGCGGCGCTCGCGGGTGCGCTCGGCGTCGGTGACGCGGTGGGACGCGGCGGCGACCTGTTCGGCCAGCTCGGCGGCCCGGCCGCGCTCCTCGGTGCCGCGGGCGTGCAGCCGCTGGGCGAGGCCGCAAGTGCGGCGCTCGGCGCCGGCGTGCACCTCGCGGGCCCGTTCGCGGTGCTCCGCCGCCTCGGCGATGCGCTGGAGCAGGTCGAGCGAGCCGGCGGTGAAGTCCCGCTCGGCGGTCAGTTCGGCGCGCCGGCCGAGCTTGTGGGCGAAGCCGTGGACGAGGTCGGCGAGGCCGTCGGTGTCACGGGTGTCGGTGACGGCGCGCAGCAGCAGATCGGTGAAGTCCGAGTCGTTCTTCACCGCGAACAGGCCGGCCGCCTCGCCCTCGTCCGCGTTCATCTCCCGCTGGTAGCGGAAGAGTTCCGGATCCAGGCCCAGCTCCCCGAGGTGCTCGTTCCACCGCTCGTGGATCTCTTCCCACACCACGTCCAGATTCGGGTAGTTCTTCCCGGCCTCGGTGAGGACGTCGCGGAAGCCCTTCATCGTGCGGCGGCGGCCCTGCGCGCCCGAGACGCCCTCGCCCTGCTCGTGGCGGGGGCGGACGACGGTGGCCTCGGCGACGGGCAGCGAGTCCAGGCTCATCCCGGGGCCGGGCCGGAAGCTGTACCAGGCTTCGGCGAACTTCCTCGGGTCGTTGGAGACCTGCCGGCCGCGCCATTCACTGACCTTGCCGACGACGACGCTCTCACCGGTGACGACGTGCTGCCACTCCAGGGCGACATGCCCGCAGTCGTCGGCGAGCAGGAACTTGCGCAGCACACCGGAGCTGGCGCCGCCGAGAGTGTTGCGGTGGCCGGGCAGCATCACCGAGAAGATCAGCTTCAGCAGGACGGACTTGCCGCCGCCGTTCTCCAGGAAGAGGACGCCCGCGGGGGCCGGGCGGCGCGGCGGACCGACCGGTTCCTCCTCGAAGAAGTCCGCCTGGGCCGGAGCCGGCCGGGGCACCGGCTCACCGACGCCGCGCAGGTCCAGCACGGTGTCGGCATAGCGTGCACCGGCGGGCCCGATGGAGTAGAGGCGGACCCTGGACAGCTCGTACATGGCGGACTCTCGTTGTTGTGGCGGGTGTTGCGGGGCGGTTGGGGTGGGCGGCGGTCGTTCGTGCCGGTCAGCCGGAGTGGAAGGGCAGGCCCGCGTCGGCGACCAGATCGAGGTCGTCGGTGTCCTCGCCGGGCAGCAGCGAGGCGCTGCCGTCGGTGACCGGGACGACGCCCAGCTCCAGGAGTTCGGCCATGGCGGCGCTGCCGGCCATGTCCCGGACCTGGAGCTGGTAGCGGGCGGTGGTGCGGTAGGTGCCTCCGGAGTCGTCGCCGGTGCGCTGCAGGAAACCGGAGTCGACGAGGAAGGCGACGGCCTTGGCGATGATGCCGGTGGTCGAACCGGCCAGCCGCCGGGCGTCCTTGGTGGCGCCGGTCGCGCTGCGACGCGCGTAGACGCGCCAGGCGGATTCCAGGCCGGGGGCGTCGCTGACCGGGTCGGTGTTCTCGCCGTCCCGCTCGGCGCGCTCCTCCAGGCGGCGGCATGCCTGCCGGACGAAGGCGTCGACGCCGTTGACGGTGATCCGGCCGATGTAGCCGTCGTCGGCGAGGTCTTCGGGACGCGGGAAGGCCAGCGCGGCGACGGCGAGATGCGCCAGGCCGTGCAGAAAGCGGTCGGCGGAGTCGGCGGAGGCGCGGCGGGCGTAGTCGCCCATCCGGACCGCGAAGACGGAGTCCTCGGCGGCGGTGACGGCCATCCCGGCGCGGGTGGAGACCTCCAGGACGACCAGGCCGAGGCCGGTGGCGACGGCGTCGGCGAGCCGGGCGAAGGCGGGCTCCTCCCGGTAGCGGCGCAGCAGCTCGGTGTATGCGGCGTCGCGGGCGGGCAGCAGCTTGGGCTGCAGCCCGAAGGAGACCAGCCGTGCGGCGTCGGCGGCGTCGGCGGGGGTGAGCGACGGGGGCGCCGCCGCTGCCGGCTCGGCGTCGGTGGTGCGCGCGCTCCAGCCGGCTTCGCCCGCCCCGGGCGCCAGGTCCGGCTGCGGCACCTCGTCGGCGTCGTACTCGGTCACGGGACAAGCTCCTTGCGGGGGACGGGCTCGGAGACCGCCGCGGATTCGGGGGAATCGGCGGTATCGGGGGAACCGGCGGACGTTGCGGGATGGTCGGGGTTGGCGCGGTCGGCGGACGCTGCCGGGCGTGGCGCGGGCCGGCCGGCGGTTGCCGCGGGTCGGACGCCGGATGTCACGGGTGGGGCGGGTCGGACGCCGGAGGGGACGGGCCGGCCCACGGACGGTGCGGGCCGCCCGGCGGACGACGGCGGCGCGCCCCATGGCACACCACACGACGCACCCCCTGGCGTGGTCCGTCGGCGCACCGGACCGGGACGCGGCCGGCCGCACACCGGCCGCCGCTCCCGCTCGGCGCCGGGCATCAGGTCACCTCCGAGCGGTCGGCGGCCATGCCGGCCGCGTCCAGCAAAGCCGTGCCGACGATGAGATCGGCGCCGCCGAACTCGGGGTCGGCCAGCTCCGTGCCGTCGTCGACGGCGAAGAGCAGCTGCTGCTCCCCCTGCCGGTAGGCCGTACCGACCGGCGGGCTGGCCGCATGCACCGCCAGCAGGGCCACGAGATAAGGCAGCTCGGGATCCTTGCGGCGCGCCTCGGCGAGCAGCCCGGAGAGCCGACGGGGCGCGTCGGCGGGCAGATCGAGCAGCTCCATCGCGGCATCCAGCTGCTCCTCGCTGAAGCGGCTGTCGTCCGGCGTCGCCACGAGGTCGGGCTCGGGCATCTCGGCGCCGAGGTGCGCACGCTCCATGGGCGGGGTGAGCAGCACGTCGACCAGATCGCCGACGCGGACCGCCGACGGGGTGCGCAGGCCCGTCCCGCGGGCGAAGAAGGCGTCCGTGACGCGGATGGCGCGCTGGGCGGGCAGCGGCAGCAGCGGGGCGACGAGCTGGCCGTAGAGGTCGAGCCCGGAGCGGGCGGTGGGGGCCGCGAACGCCTGCCGGTCCTGCTCGGCGCGGAAGAGCGGACCGGCCTCCAGGAGCCGGGACTGGAGCTGGGTGTGCCGGCGGATGCAGTCCTTGACGATGTCGACGAGCTCGGCGGCGCGGCGCTTGTGCTCGCCCGTCTTGGGATTCACCGCCTCTGTCTCGTCACGGGCCTTGCGGATGTTGGTGAGGATCGCGTTCTCATGGCGATAGCGGTCCGCGACATGATCGAGCGCCTCATTGATCATGTCGGGGACGGTCTCCAGCCAGTCGACCGCGCGGACGTTGCGCCGGGTGGCGTCCAGGGTGCGGCGCAGCGTCTCGGCGTACTGCACCGTGCGGTAGCGGGCCTGCTCGGCGGCGAGCTGGGCGTCCGCCAGCCGGCCGCGGTCGATCAGCACCTCCAGCTTGACCTCGGCGGCGATCTGGGCGCTGGTGACGTCCGTGTCGAGTGCGCCGACCAGGACGTTGACCGCTTCGTCGGTGGCCCGGAGATAGACGCTGCCGCCCGCGCCCGGCACCTCCTCGATGAGCTTGAAGTCGTAGTCGCGGCGGACGTACTCACCGTCGGTGTTGAAGGTGCCGTAGACGGCGCGGAAGCCGCGGTCCACGCTGCCGACGTTGATCAGATTCTCCAGCACCCAGCGGGCCACCCGCTCGTGCTCGGCCGCGGGGCGGCCCGGGGTCTGCGCGGCGACCCGGGGCAGCACCTTCGCCACTATCTCCTCGTGATCGGCGCCGGTGTCGAAGTCCATCGTCAGCGTGACGAGATCGATGACGGCGAGCGCCACCTCCGCCATCGCGTAGACCCCGTACTCGCCCGCGAGGTTGGCCTTGCGCGCGTCGAGGTCGTGCAGCGGCGCGGTGCACGCGAGGGCGCGCAGTCGGCGCGCCAGACCTTCGTCGGCGGCCGGGCCCGGCGCGGGCCGGTTCGGCCCGTTGAGCTGGGGCGCAGTGGCCCCCGGGGCTGGAAAAGTCACGTCGCACAGAGTAGGCGGTCCCACTGACAACGGACGAAACGGCACGGACCCGGCCGCGGCCGAAGCCGCTGGTCGCCCCGCCATCGGCCCACCTGCCGGACCCGCCGACAGGCCGTTTCACCCACCGACGGACCGTTCACCGGCCGACGCGTCAGTCTACGGCGCGCCGGTCGGGAGTACGTTCACGGCCCGCCCGGGGCCGCCTGCAGCGCCCTCCCACCCCGAACCCGCCCCCGACAAGGCACGGCCGCCCCTCAGTGCACAGCCCCTCCCGCCACCCTGAGGTCCGTGTGCGTGGTCGCCGCCGTCACCGCTATCGCCCGCAGCCCCTGCGCGACCGAGGCGACGGGCAGCGACGGCCGCGCACGGTCCACGACCTGTTCCGGGGCATACGGGACATGCGCGAAGCCACCCCGCACACCGGGCAATTCGGTGGCGATCAGATGCGCGAGCCCGTAGAAGACGTGGTTGCAGACGAACGTGCCCGCCGTGTTGGACACGGAGGCGGGCAGCCCCACGCCCCGGACGGCCGCCACACACGCCTTGACCGGCAGGGTGGAGAAGTACGCCGCGGGCCCGCCGGGCACGATCGGCTCGTCGACCGGTTCGGCGCCCGCGGCATCGGGGATCCGGGCGTCATCGACGTTGATGGCGACCCGCTCGACGGTGATGTCGGGTCGGCCGCCCGCCTGGCCGACGCACACCACGACCTCGGGCCGGGTCTCCTCGATCGCGACGCGCAGCACGGCCAGCGACGCCCCGTAGACACAGGGCAGTTCGACGGCGAACGCCTCGACACCGGCGGGCGGTTCGGCAGCGGCGGCACGCACCGCCTGCCAGGAGGGATTGGTGGACTCCCCGTCGAAGGGCTCGAATCCGGTCAGCAGTACCCGGGTCATAGGGTCTTCCTCGGCGGTGGTCGGGCGGTCGGCGGACGTCGTCGGCAGCGGACGGGCTCGGCAGGCGTACCGGGATCAGAAGGCGAACAGCGCCATGATCACGATGTTGCAGACGAGCAGCGCGCCCGCGGTGGGCAGTTGGGCCTTGATCGGCCCGTATTGGTCCTTCAGTTCCAGCAGGGCCGCCGGGACGATATTGAAGTTGGCGGCCATAGGGGTGATGAGGGTTCCGCAGAATCCGGCGAGCATACCGACGGCGAGGACGGCGGCGGGATTGCCGTCGAAGTGCCCGATGAGGACCGGCCAGCCGACGGCGGCGGTCATCACGGGGAAGGCGGCGAAGGCGTTGCCCATGATGATGGTGAACAGGAACATGCCCACGCAGTAGACGACGACGGCGATGTAGAGCGAGTCCTCGGGCAACACAAAGGTGGCGAGCCTCCCGACCTGGTCGCCGACGCCGGACACCTGGAAGATGGCGCCCAGGGTGGCCAGCATCTGCGGCAGCAGCATCGCCCAGCCCATCGCCTCCAGCATGGAGCGGCCGGACTGCACGGGCACCGACACCCGCTTCTCGCGCAGCAGGACCATGCCGACGACCAGGGCGACGACGGCGCCGATGCCCAGGCCCAGGATGGTCTCGCTGCCCTCCTGGAGGAGCGGTTCGCCCCCGAGGGAGATGTACTTGGCGCCGATGGCGCAGATCATCGCGACGACCGGGATGGTGAGCGCGGGGACGAACAGCCTGTTGCCGAGCTTGGCGGCGCTGGCGGTGCGCTGCTCCGGGGTGGTGGTGCGGGGGGTGCCGCGTCCGGTGAAGCCGAAGCCGGCCAGACAGGCCATCAGGAGGACGGCGGCGCCCAGGGGCTCGGCGGGCGCCTGTTCGGCGGCGACCCAGCTGCTGTAGACGAATCCGGCGCCGATCAATCCCCAGAAGGCGCCGGTGCCGAAGCGCTTGGGGTTGCTGCGGTCGGTGACCATCAGGGCAGCCATCACCAGGAAGCTGAGGCCGACCAGCCAGTAGAACCACTCTGCCTTGATCATTTGACGGCCTCCACGGCGGCGGACTCGGCATGGGCGGTGAGCAGCTCGCGCTCCAACTGACGGTCCAGGCGCAGCAGTCGCCAGCCGTGGACGGTGAAGGCGCACACCGCGGTCGGGATCGCCCACAGTGCGAGGTGCAGCGGTTCCAGGTGCGTCCCGTAGGTCGTGTTGACGAAGCCGGTGATCAGCAGGATCGAACCGACCGCGAGGAAGACGTCCTCACCGAAGAACAGGCCGACGTTGTCCGCGCTGGCGGAGAACGACCTGACCTTCTCCCGTGTCCGGTCCGGGAGTTGGCCGTACCTGCGTTCGGCGGCACCCTCGGCCATCGGGACGGCCAGCGGTCGGACGGTCTGCGCGTGCCCGAAGACATTGGTCAGACCGACCGCGGCGCCGATCTGCCGCAGGCCGAGGTAGAGCGCGAGGAAGCGTCCCGTGGTGAGCCGGGCGAACCGGGAGATCAGGTTGCGGGCCTGTTCCTGGAGGCCGTAGCGCTCCAGGAGACCGATGACCGGGAGGGTGATCGCGAAGATGGTCACCGCCCGGCTGTTGGCGAAACCGTCGCCGAACGCGGCGAGCACCTTGCCGGGTGACAGCCCGCCGAGCAGGCCGGTGACGATACCGGCCACCCCCACGACCAGGAGGGGATTGCGCTTCGTGGCGAAGCCGATCACGACCACGAGCACACCGAGGAGCACGATCATGGATCCGCCTTCCGCGTGCGGCCCCACGGGGTTCCGCGAGGAAGCTGAAGAGACCGAGGAAGCTGAGGAGACTGCTTGAACAGCACTGAACGAACACTGAACGAACTTGCCGCGGAGGCTAGACGTTTGTTCAACGATCCGACAAGAGGTCTGTAGAAGCGAACTGCTCGGCGGGCCCTATGCCTTGCTCTCGGCGGGCCCTGTGCCTCACCCTCGGCAGGTCTTGCGCACACCCTCAGCGGCCTTGCCCCGCGCCCTCGGCGGGCGCCTCATTCCTCCGCGATGCGCTGGGCGTACGCCCCCGACAACTGGGTGCGCGAGTCCTCCAGGTAGGCCGACAGCAGCCGCTCGGCCTCGGCCGCGTCGCCCGCCTGCAGGGCCTCGACGATCTGTCGGTTGCGGGTCAGATACGGTGCGTGGAAACGCCGCGGATCGTCCATGACATGGAAGACCAGCCGGAGTTCGGCCAGCACACCGCGCATCAGCTCATCGGTGCGCGGACTGCCCGCCAGGGCGACGACGGCCTGGTGGAAGCGGATATTGGCGGTCGAAAGGTCCTGCCAGGACCGTTCCGCGGAGGCGGTCTCGCCCGCCCGCACGGCCGCCTCGATCGCCTCGACGGCCGCCACCGTCCGGGCGCCGTACGGCCCCTGCCCCAGGCCCCGGACGGCCGCGCACTCCACCAGCGAGCGCACCCGGTAGATGTCCTCCAGGTCCTCGACGGTCACCACCCGCACGAACACCCCCCGGTTGAGCTCGTGCACCAGCAGCCGCTCATGGGTCAGCAGCCGGAACGCCTCCCGCAGCGTGTTGCGCGAGACGCCCAGCGCACCGCCGATGCTCTCCTCCGAGAGCCGCGCGCCGGGCGGGAAGTAACCTTCGGCGATCCGGTCCCGCAGGATGGCGGCGACCCGCTCGGCCGTGCTGGAGCGCCCCAGCAGGGCGCGGTCCGTCTCCAGGCCCGAGACCTCCGCCAGCCGCCGCTGATCGTTCTTCGTCACTCCGCCGGCCATTGCGCTCCCCGTCTCCCGGTGTCGTTCGTGCGGCAGTCACCCTCGTCGGGCAGTCAATCCCAGACCGGAGGGCGAAACAACACATCGAAGGGACGAACGTGCACACCCCTTGTCGGATCGTTCAACGATCCCTTACTTTGGGTCGCAATGCCGGTCGGCTCGGGTGACCTCGGGGGAGAGCCACTACGGAGACGGGCCGGCCGGCCTGGACGCCGCCGCGCCCCGCCCACAACCGGCCACCGCACCGCGCGCCCGGAGCACACCCCAGGAACCGAGCACCCTTGGAACCGAGCCCCTTTGGAACGGAAGGCGCATGACCGAGTGCAGCGAGGCTTCGGTGACCGAGGCCGCGACCCCTCCCGTCATCGACCTCAACGCCGACCTCGGAGAAGGCTTCGGGCGCTGGCAGCTCACCGATGACGAGGCCCTGCTGTCCGTCGTCACCAGCGCCAACGTCGCCTGCGGCTTCCACGCCGGCGACCCGGGCACCATGCGCCGGGTGTGCGAGCTGGCCGCGGAGCGCGGGGTGGTCATCGGCGCCCAGGTCTCCTACCGCGATCTGGCCGGCTTCGGCCGCCGCGCCATGGACGTGCCACCGGACGAGCTGGCCGATGAAATCGCCTACCAGATAGGCGCGTTGGAGGTCTTCGCGCGCGCCGCCGGGGCCCGCGTCGGCTATGTCAAACCGCATGGCGCGCTCTACAACCGGTGCGTCCACGACGCGGAGCAGGCCGACGCCGTCATCGACGGTATCCGCACCGCCGGCGGCGGCCTGCCGGTCCTGGGACTGCCCGGCTCCCGGCTGCACGAGGCCGCGCGGGGCGCCGGCCTGCCCGTCGTCGGCGAGGCGTTCGCCGACCGCGCCTACACCGCCGAGGGGACCCTCGTCCCACGCCGCGAGGCGGGCGCGGTGATCCATGACCCGGACGAGGTCGTCAAGCGCGCCCTCGGCATGGCCTGCGACCGCACCGTCGCCTCCGTAGACGGACAGCGCGTGGAGATCACCGCCCGCTCGCTGTGCCTGCACGGCGACACACCGGGCGCCGCGGAGCTGGCCCACCGCGTACGGTCCGAACTCGGCGGGGCGGGCGTGCGCATCCGGAGCTTCCTATGAGGCGGCAGCGTCCCGGATCCACGTCTCCCAAAGCGCAGCATTCCGATCCACAGCATCCCGAACCCCAACGTTCCGCCACACCACGTTCCGAAACACCACGTTCCGAACCGCAGCCCTTGGCACCGCCCCCGCCCCGCCCGCTCCCCATGACCCCGTTCCCCGTCGGCGAACACGGCCTGCTCATCGAGCTGGACAGCCCCGAGGACGTCGAGGCGCTGCACGCCGAGCTGCTGCGACGGGCCGCCGACCGCGCCCTGCCCCCGGTCCGCGACATCGTGCCGGCCGCCCGTACGGTCCTCCTCGACGGCCTGGCGGACCCCCGCGGATTCACCGCCGAACTGGCCACCTGGGACGTCCCCCGCCTCACCACCGGCGACCGCCCCACCGTCGAGATCCCGGTCCACTACGACGGCCCCGACCTCGCCGATGTCGCCGCCCTGTGGGGCGTCACCCCCGACGAGGCGATACGGCTGCACTCCCGCACCGAGTTCCACGTCGCCTTCTGTGGATTCGCCCCCGGTTTCGGCTATCTGACCGGCCTGCCCGAGCCGCTGCACGTGCCGCGCCGGGACACTCCCCGTACGAAGGTCCCGGTCGGCTCGGTAGCCCTGGCCGGCCCGTACACCGGCGTGTACCCGCGCTCCTCCCCCGGAGGCTGGCAGCTGATCGGCACCACCGACACCGTCCTGTGGGACCCACGACGCGAACCGGCGGCACTGCTCGCCCCCGGCACCCTCGTCCGCTTCGTCCCCCAGGAACTCACCCAACTCCCCCGGGAAACCAGCCAACTCCCCCGGGAAACCACCCAACACCCCGGAGAAACCCCCCACCTCGCCCAGCAACCCGCTCAACTCCCCCGACCTCCCCAGGAGAATCTCAATGATCGTGTCAAGCCGTCTGCGTGACCGGTGGGACGGGGGTGAACAGCCTCTTGTCGCGCAGCATCGCCCACAGCACGTTGACCCGGCGACGGGCCAGCGACAGGACCGCCTGGGTGTGGATCAGGCCCTCGGCGCGCTTCTTGAGGTAGTAGTCCCGCGACGGCCCCGGCCGCATCATCGCGGTCTGCGCGGACATGTAGAACAACCAGCGCAGGCGCCGGTTGTACCGTTTGGGCCGGTGGAGGTTTCCGGTGCGACGGCCGGAGTCACGCGGCACCGGGGCCAGGCCGGCAGCTGCCGCGAGGCGGTCGGGGTTCGCGTAGCCGGCCATGTCGCCGACGGCTGCGATGAACTCGGCACCCAGGATGGGGCCCATGCCGGGCAGGGACTCGATGATCTCCGCCCGCTCGTCCAGGCGGAAGGTCTCGCGGATCTCCCGGTCGTTGTCCTTGATCCGCTCGTCCAGGGCCAACAGCTGGTGGGCGAGGTCGCATACCAGCTTGGCGGCCCGCTTCTGTCCAGGCGGCGCGGTGTGCTGAGCCTGTGCTGCCTCGACGGCCGTGGCCGCGACGACGGCGGCGTTACGGACTTTGCGTCGTTCCAGCCAGGTGGTCAGCCGCTTGGCGCCGATGCGCCGGATCGCGGCCGGGGTCTGGTACTCGGTCAACATGACCAGGGCACCTTTGGACGCCGAGTAGTCGAAGGCGCGCTCCAGCGCGGGGCTGATGCCTACGAGCTGGTCCCGCAGCCGGTTGATCAGCCGGACGCGGTCGGCTATCAGGTCGGCCCGGTGGGCGGTCAGGAGCTGGAGGGCGACGACCAGGTCGTCCTCGGTGCGGATCGGCGCCAGGTCCCGGCACATCCGGGCGGTGTCGGCGATCACCAGGGCGTCCTTGGCATCGGTTTTGCCTTCGCCGCGGTAGGCGCCGGACATCCGGTGAACCGTGCGGCCGGGAATGTAGAACACTGGCTGCCCGTGCGCGATCAGCAGCGCCGGCAGCAGGGCCGAGGACCGACCGGAGATGTCGACCGCCCAGGTCACCGTCTCGGCCGACTCGCAGGCCAGCGCGATCAGTTCGAGGATCGCCGTCTCATCGTTGATCACCTTCCGCGAGAACACCGTCTCGCCTTCGGCGTTGACTGCCACCGCCCAGTGATGGCCCTTGCCTGCGTCGATACCGACCCAGACACGTCCTGCCGCTGTGCTCGACCTGCCGCTCCGTTCCACCGTGACCACTGCCTCATGGCCCGAGGAACACTCCGCCGTCAGGTCCTTGACCAGCGATGCTTCGCAGCTCTCAATCAGCGGACGAAGCGTCCCGGAGAACCGGGTGGCCATTCTCCTGGAGCCATCGAGGGCACTCATTTGATCAGCCACGCCCGGTCCTCCCGGACCGGCACTAATTCTTAAGGAACGCCCGATGACCGACCGCGCCTTCTCGGTCGTCCGGGCCGGTGCGCTCACCACCGTCCAGGACCTCGGCAGGCCCGGCCACGCCCACCTCGGGGTGCCGCGCGCCGGCGCCCTCGACGAGCCGGCGCACCGCCTCGCCAACCGGCTCGTCGGCAACCCCGAGCCGGTCGCCGCCCTGGAGACAACGCTGACGGGCTGCGCCATCCGGGTCCGCACGGCCACCACCGTCGCCGTCACGGGCGCCCCCTGCCCGGTGACAGTGGACGGCCGCCCCGCCCCCTGGGGCGCGCCGGTCCACCTCCCGGCGGGTGCCGTCCTGGACGCCGGACCCGCCACCCACGGTCTGCGTTCGTACCTCGCCTTCGCCGGCGGCGTCGACACCGAACCGGTCCTCGGCAGCCGCGCCGCCGACCTCCTCTCGGGCCTCGGCCCCGACCCGCTCACCGACGGCGCGGTCCTCCCCCTCGGCGTCCCGCACGGCCCGTACGCCGCCGCCGACACCGTCCCCCACCCGGGCCCGGTAACGGAACTTCTCCTCCCGTTTCTCCCCGGCCCCCGCGACGACTGGTTCACCGACCATGGCCTGCACACCCTCACCACCGGCCGGTTCCGCGTCTCGGCCGCCAGCAACCGCATCGGGCTGCGCACCGAAGGCCCACCCCTCGAACGCGCCCGGTCCGGCGAACTCCCCAGCGAGGGCATGCCGTTGGGCGCGCTCCAGGTTCCGCCCAACGGCCTCCCGGTCCTGTTCCTCCACGACCACCCCACCACGGGCGGTTACCCGGTCATCGGCGTGGTCCCCGAGCGCTGTCTGCCCCCGGCCGCCCAGGCCGTGCCCGGAACACCGGTCCGGTTCGTACGACAACGCGCACGCAGCGGACAGGGACGACACGGCCCCTCGTAGGATCTGGGGAGCCAGGTGATCAACGGTGCAGCCGCCCTCCAGGCCGAAGCCGGCCCCTGGGCGCAGCAAGCCGAGTCAGGGCGACGTGGCGCCGAACACCGGGTACGGGACGAAGGTGCTGCTGTTCTCGTCGATGGCGAGCGGCTGTCCGAGGGGAGGCACAGCGCGCTGGGGGCAGTTCAGGCGCTCACAGACCCGGCAGCCCATGCCGATCGGGGTGGCGGCGGAGGCGTTGTCCAGGTCGAGCCCGTCGGAGTAGACGAGCCGTGAGGCGTGCCGGATCTCGCAGCCGAGGCCGATGGCGAAGGTCTTGCCGGGCTCGCCCCAGCCGCCGCGGCTGCGGGTGACCGTGCGCGCGGTCCACAGATGGCGCTGCCCGTCGGGCATGGCGGCGATCTGGACGTGGATGCGGCCGGGCGCGGCGAACGCCTCGTAGATGTTCCACAGCGGGCAGGTGCCGCCGGCGCGGGAGAAGTGGAATCCGGTGGCGGACTGCCGCTTGGACATATTGCCGGCGCGGTCGACACGGACGAAGGAAAAGGGCACTCCGCGCAGGCGCGGGCGCTGCAGGGTGCTCAGGCGGTGGCAGACGGTCTCGTGGCCGAGGCCGAACCGGTCGGTCAGGCGCTCGATGTCGTAGCGCATCTCCTCGGCGGCGGTGTGGAAGTCGCGGTAGGGCAGGGTCAGCGCGGCGGCGAAGTAGTTGGCGACGCCGATGCGGGCCAGCTTCCAGGTCGGGGAACCCTCGTCGAAGTCCTCGCCGGCGTGCTGGGAGAGCTGATCGCCGTACTCCAGCAGGGCCAACTGGGTCGCCATGCGGAAGGCTTGCTGACCCGGGCGGAGGCGGAGTGAGAGGTGCAGCGTGCGGCCCTGCGGGTCGTAGTGGTGCGGCCGGTCCCCGTCGGCCGTGACGCGTACGCCGTGCCGGTCGGCGAGGCGGGCGGCGAGCGTCTGGCGGACTTCGCCGGGCCGGATGCCGATGCGCCGGGCGAGTTCCTCGGCGGCGGTGTCCGCCTCGTGCAGGTAGTTCTGGCGGCGGTAGAAGAACTCGCGGATCTCCTCGTGCGGTGTGCGGGCCGTCGTCGCGCCGGTGCCCGTGCCGCGGCCGTCGGCGGCCTGGGCGAGCTGTTCGCCCAGCTCCTGATTGCGGCGGCTCAGGCGCAGCAACACCTCGCCGACAGCGGGCAGTCGGTGGGCGAGTTCCTGCAGGTCGGAGGCGGAGATTCGGCGTTCGGCGACATCGTCGGCCAGGGTCTCGCGCAGGTCGGCCACGAGGCGGCTGGTGTCCCGTTGGGAGAAGAAGCCGGGGTCGACGCCGAACGCCTCGGTCAGCCGTAGCAGCACGGGCACGGTCAGCGGGCGGGAGTCGTGCTCCATCTGGTTGAGGTAGCTCGGCGAGATCGCCAGGACGCGGGCCAGCTCGGTCTGGCTCATCCGCCGCTCCTCGCGCAGCCGCCGCAGCCGCGCACCCGCGTAGGTCTTGCTCACCGCGGCCTCCCCTTCTGTCGCCGCTCCTGCCGCCGTGCACAGCCTAGAAGACGAGAGGGCGCTGTGGGGCTTCGCAATCTTGGCAAACAAGGCGGGGAAGATTTGCAGAAGTTGGCAACGAGCCATGGTTGATGGCACTCAGTGCCAGTGCCAGAGTCGTCATGCGGCCCGCCGGAGTCCACCGCGACCGGACCGGTCACCGGGCACGATTCACGCCCTGACGTCGGTGGTCCTGGCACGTCCGGTCAGCCTTCTCGCTGCGCATCGCACCGCTCGCGGATGAGTGAGGGCACGGCGGGCCGCACCCCACAGACGGGGATGCTGCCTTTCACACACTTGACAGAATCGCGAACCGGGAGACGCTCATGACGCAGGCACAGACGACGGCGGCCGAGGAGCTCGCACAGCGGTGGGCCACCGACCCGCGCTGGCAGGGCCTGGAGCGCACCTACACCGCCGAAGAGGTGATCCGGCTCTCCGGCAGCGTCCGCGAGGAGCACACCCTCGCCCGGCGCGGGGCCGAGAGGCTGTGGCGGCAGCTGCACGAGCGGGATTACGTCCACGCGCTCGGCGCACTGACCGGCGGCCAGGCCGTGCAGCAGGTGAAGGCCGGGCTGCAGGCCATCTATCTGTCGGGCTGGCAGGTGGCGGCGGACGCCAACCAGGCCGGGCACACCTACCCCGACCAGAGCCTCTACCCGGCCAACTCGGTGCCGCAGGTGGTGCGTCGGATCAACAACGCGCTGCTGCGCGCCGACCAGATCGCCAGCGCCGAGGGCGGCGGCGACACCACCGACTGGCTGGCGCCGGTCGTGGCCGACGCCGAGGCCGGCTTCGGCGGGCCGCTGAACGCCTTCGAGCTGACCAAGGCGATGATCGCGGCGGGCGCCGCCGGCATCCACTACGAGGACCAGCTGGCCTCGGAGAAGAAGTGCGGCCACCTCGGCGGCAAGGTCCTGGTCCCCACGTCCCAGCACATCCGCACCCTCAACGCGGCCCGGCTCGCCGCCGATATCGCGGACGTCCCGACCGTGCTCATCGCGCGTACGGACGCACTCGCCGCGAACCTGCTGACCAGTGACGTCGACGAACGCGATGCCCGCTTCTGCACCGGCGAGCGCACCGCTGAGGGCTTCTACCGGGTGACGAACGGCATGGCTCCCGTGATCGCCCGGGGGCTGGCCTACGCCCCGTACGCCGACCTGCTGTGGATGGAGACCGGCACACCGGACCTCGGCCAGGCACGGGAGTTCGCCGAGGCGATCCACGACCGGTACCCGGAGCAGATGCTGGCCTACAACTGCTCGCCGTCGTTCAACTGGAAGGCCGCGCTGGACGACGACCAGATCGCCAAGTTCCAGCGCGAGCTGGGCGCGATGGGCTACCGCTTCCAGTTCATCACCCTGGCCGGCTTCCACTCCCTCAACCACGGCATGTTCGACCTCGCACGCGGCTACGCCGACCACGGCATGACCGCCTATGTCGACCTGCAGGAGCGCGAGTTCGCCGCCCAGCAGCACGGCTTCACCGCCGTGAAGCACCAGCGCGAGGTCGGCACCGGCTACTTCGACCTGGTCTCCACCGCCGTCAACCCCGCCTCCGCCACGACGGCACTGACCGGCTCCACCGAAGAAGAGCAGTTCCACTAGGCACCTCGTCCTGACACGTGGCCGTCCTGACACGGGCCGAGCCGTCCTCGTGCCAGGCAGCCCCACAAGCAGGTGGGGGCCGGCCAACTCCGCTTCGCTCCCCGGCCCCCACCGCTCCCCCTGAGGAGGCCCCTATGCCCACCCACACACTGACGCACCGAGTGCAGGTCCTCGCGGGAGCACCACGGGACCGCCACCAGGAGATCCTCACGCCGGAGGCCCTGGAATTCGTCGGCCGTCTCGTCGCCGCCTTCGCGGACCGCCGCCGGGATCTCCTCACGGAGCGCAGGCGTCAGGCGGCCCGGCTGGCCACCGGCTCCCCGCTGGACTTCTCCATCGCCACCTCCGCCGTCCGCACCGACCCCGACTGGCGGGTCGCACCGCCCGCGCCGGGGCTGACCGACCGCCGCGTGGAGATCACCGGGCCGCCCGAGCGGCGGATGACCGTCAGCGCCCTCAACTCCGGCGCCACGGTCTGGATGGCCGACTTCGCGGACGCCACCTCGCCCACCTGGGACAACATCGTCGACGGTCAGCTCAACCTGCTCGACGCCGTAGAGCGCCGGATCGACTTCACCACGCCGGAGGGAACGCGGTACCGACTCGGTGAGCGGCTCGCGACCATCGTCGTCCGCCCCCGCGGCTGGCACCTCACCGAGGAGCACCTGCACATCGACGGCCGACCGGTCCCGGCCTCCCTGGTCGACTTCGGCCTGTACTTCTTCCACTGCGCCAAGCGGCAGATCGACGCCGGGTACGGCCCGTACTTCTCGCTGCCCAAGCTGGAGAACCGGTACGAGGCGCGCTTGTGGAACGACGTCTTCGTCCTCGCCCAGGAACTCCTCGGCATCCCCCGTGGCACCATCCGCGCCACCGTCCTCATCGAGACGATCACCGCCGCCTTCGAGATGGAGGAGATCCTCTACGAACTCCGCGAGCACAGCTCCGGTCTCCACGCGGGCCGCTGGGACCACCTCTTCAGCCTGATCAAGACCTTCGGGCACCGGACCGACTTCCTCCTGCCGGACCGCACCAAGGTCACCATGACCGCCCCCTTCCTGCGCGCCTGCACCGAACTGCTGGTACGCACCTGCCACAAGCGCGGTGCCCACGCCATCGGCGGCATGGCCGCGCACATCCCCAGCCGGGACGCGGCGGCCGACGAGGCGACCACGGCAAGGGTCCGGCTGGACAAGGAACGCGAGGCCGAAGACGGCTTCGACGGCTCCGGGGTCGCCCACCCCGAACTCGTCCCCCTCTGCCGGGAGGTCTTCGGCGGTGTCCTCGGCGACCGCCCCCACCAGGTCGACCGCACCCGTGACGAGGTGGCGGTGACCGCCGCCGATCTGCTGTCCGTACGCCGTATCAGCGGCCCGCCCACGCCGGACGGCGTCCGCACCAACGTCGCGGTCGCGCTGCGCTACTTCGACGCCTGGCTGCGCGGCAGCGGGGCGGTCGCCCTGTACGGGCTGATGGAGGACGCCGCCACCGCCGAGGTCGCCCGCTGCCAGATCTGGCAGTGGCTGCGGCACCGCGTCATCGACCGCGAGACGGTGCGGCGGCTGCTCGACGAGGAGACGGCCGCCCTGGCCGAGCAGGACCCGGCGGCGCTCGCGGACGAGGCCCGCGGCATCCTCGAACGCACCGCACTCGGCCGGGGCTTGCCCGCCTTCTTCACCACCGACGCCTATGCCCGCCACCTCGTGCGGCACGGAACGGAGCGGTCATGACCCTCGGCATCGAACGCGTGGGCGTCGTCGGCGGCGGCCGGATGGGCGCCGGTATCGCCGAGGTCTGCGCCCGCGCCGGACTCGACACCCTCGTCTGCGAGGTCGACGCCACCGCCGCGCGGCGGGCCCGCGAGCGGGTCGCCGCTTCCCTGGAACGCGCTGTCGACCGCGGCAAGACCGACCGGCCGACCGCCGAGCACGCCCTGGCCCGGCTGGTCTTCACCGGCAGCCTCGACGATCTCGCCGACCGGCACCTGGTCGTCGAAGCAGCCGTGGAGAACCCGGATGTCAAGACGGAGATCTTCACCGCGCTCGACAAGATCGTCGAGGAGCCCGGGGCCGTCCTGGCGACCAACACCTCCTCGATCCCCGTCATGCGCCTGGGCATGGCCACCGGCCGGGCCGATCGTGTCCTGGGCCTGCACTTCTTCAATCCGGTACCGGTGATGCCGCTGGTGGAGATCGTCACCTCCCTGCACACCTCCGCCGAAACCGCCTCCGCCGTCGAGGAGTTCGCCGCCGCGACCCTCGGCAAGACCGCGATCCGCTCCCAGGACCGGGCCGGGTTCGTCGTCAACTCCCTGCTCATCCCCTATCTCCTGGCGGCGGTCCGGATGGCGGAGTCCGGCTTCGCCACCGCGGCCGATGTCGACGCCGGCATGGAGCTCGGCTGCGCCCACCCCATGGGACCGCTCAAGCTCGCCGATCTGATCGGCCTGGACACCGTCGCCTCCATCGCGCGGTCGCTGTACGAGGAGTTCAAGGAGCCGCTGTACGCCCCGCCGCCGCTGCTGCAACGGATGGTCGAGGCGGGGCTGCTCGGCCGGAAGACCGGCCGGGGGTTCCACACCTACGACCGGGGTTGAGGGACCCCGGGGTGCCGCCGGGGTTGAGGGACCCCGGCCGCGGAGAGCGAGGCGCGGGGCGGCTGCTGAGGGTCGTCCCGCGCCCTCGTACGAGGTGGTGGCGTGCCCGTCCGGGATGCGGGAGGAAGTGCCCCGAAGTCCTGACGGAGCGCCCGGAAAGAAGTTGCACGAGACGTTCCGTCTCGCTTACGGTGAGGCCATGATGAACCCGGAAGACAGCAAACGTGCCCATATAGCGATGTTCTCCATCGCCGCCCATGGGCATGTGAACCCGAGTCTCGAAGTGATCAGGGAGCTCGTCGCCCTTGGACACCGCGTCACCTACGCGATCCCGCCCCTCTTCAAGGAGAAGGTCGCCGCGACCGGCGCCGAGCCGGTCCCGTACCGCACCACACTGCCGTCGCCCGACGACGACCCGTCAGCATGGGGGAGCACACTCCTCGACAACGTCGAGCCGTTCCTGGACGACGCGATCCAGGCGCTGCCGCAGCTCATCGAGGCGTACCAGGGGGACGAGCCGGACCTCGTACTGCACGACATCGCCTCGTACCCGGCGCGCGTCCTCGCCCACCGCTGGAGCGTGCCCGCGATCTCCCTCTCCCCGACCCTCGTCGCATGGAAGGGGTACGAGGAGGAGGTCGCCGAGCCGATGTGGGCGGAGCCCAGGGCGACCGAGCGCGGCAGGGCGTACTACGAGAAGTTCACCAACTGGCTCGCGGAGAACGGGATCACACGGCACCCGACCCGTTCGCCGGCCGTCCCCGGCGCTCGATCGTGCTCATCCCCAAGGCACTGCAGCCGCATGCCGACCGGGTCGACGAGACGGTCCACTCCTTCGTCGGCGCCTGCCAGGGCGACCGCGCGGCGCAGGGCGAGTGGGAACGACCCGCGGACGCCGAGCGCGTGCTGCTCGTCTCGCTGGGCTCGGCCTTCACCAAGCAGCCCGGTTTCTACCGCGAGTGCGTCAAGGCGTTCGGCGACCTGCCGGGCTGGCATGTCGTACTCCAGGTGGGCAAGCATGTCAGCGCCGACGAGCTCGGGGAGCTCCCCGGGAACGTCGAAGTCCACCACTGGGCACCGCAGTTGGCGATCCTGAAACAGGCCGACGCGTTCATCACGCACGCCGGCGCGGGCGGCAGCCAGGAGGGCCTGGCCACCGCCACGCCCATGGTGGCCGTCCCGCAGGCCGCCGACCAGTTCGGCAACGCCGACATGCTCCAGGGGCTCGGCGTGGCCCGCCACCTCCCGGCGGAGCAGGCGGACGCCGACACGCTCCGCACGGCGGTGCTCGCGCTCGTCGACGACCCGGAGGTGGCGCGCCGCCTCGCGGCCATCCGGCAGGAGATGGCCGGCGAGGGCGGCACCCGGCGGGCGGCCGACCTCATCGAGGCCGAACTGTCCGCCGGGTAAGTGAAGCCGCTCGTCGACGCGGACCAGTCCGCACGCCGCCTCAGAGAACTCCGCGCCTTCTTCGGAGAACTCCGCACGCCCTGGGTAACGTAGGGAACCCGATGAGTCACTGACTTCTGCGATCGAAAGCGGTGGAGCATGGCGGCAGTGCGGAGGCCCGGCATTCCGACGGCGGCGACGGACAATGACGCCCAGTCGGACAATGACGCCCCTACGTGGGCTGGGGACTGCGCGTGATGTCGCCGCCCTCGGCCACGACCGCCGACGCGGCGGGCCCTCTCGTTTCGCCGGTGAATTCACACAACGAGTGGGACCCGCTGGAGGAAATCATCGTCGGGCGTCTCGACGGCGCGACGATCCCCTCCGGCCATCCGGTCGTGGCCTGCAACATCCCACCATGGACGGCGCGGCTGCACCGGCTCGCCGCCGGCTTCACATATCCGCGCACGCTGATCGAGCCGGCGCAGCAAGAGCTCGATCAGTTCATTTCCCTCCTGCAGTCCCTCGGCATCACGGTCACCCGCCCGGACGCGGTCCACCACAGACGACGCTTCGGCACCCCCGACTGGTCGTCACGCGGTTTTTGCAACACCTGTCCGCGGGACAGCATGCTCGTGATCGGCGACGAGATCATCGAGACCCCGATGGCATGGCCGTGCCGATATTTCGAGACCCACTCCTATCGCGCGCTCCTCAAGGACTACTTCCGGCGCGGCGCGCGCTGGACCGCGGCGCCGAAGCCGCAGCTCACCGACGCACTGTTCGAGACGGATTTCCGCCTCCCCAAAGCCGGCGAGCCCATGCGCTACATCCTCACCGAGTTCGAGCCGGTGTTCGATGCGGCGGATTTCGTGCGCGCGGGACGCGACCTGTTCGTGATCCGAAGCAACGTCACCAACCGTATGGGCATCGACTGGTTGCGCCGCCATCTCGGACCCGGCTACCGCATCCACGAAATCGAGAGCCGCTGCCGTACGCCCATGCACATCGACACGACATTCCTCCCGCTCTCGCCCGGCAAGGTGCTGGTCAATCCTGAGCACATCGACATCGACCGCCTGCCCGACGTCCTGAGCTCGTGGGACATCCTGATCGCCCCCGAGCCCAACCCGATCGACGAGCGCCTGCTCAAAGTCACCTCGATGTGCGGCAAGTGGCTCAGCATGAACATTCTCATGATCGACGAAAAACGGGTGATCGCGGAGCGGCACCACACCACCATGCTGCGCGCACTCGAAAAATGGGGGTTCGAGCCGATCCCCTGCAACCTGCTGCACTACGCGCCGTTCGGCGGCTCCTTCCACTGCGCGACGCTCGATATCCGGCGTCGGGGCACGCTCGAATCCTATTTCGACTGACGGCTGACGGCTGACGGCTGACGGGATGATGTGCCGCTTGTTGCCTCGGGACTCCGGGCGGCCTCACCGGTCCCGAGCCCGGAGGAGCGCCGCCGCCTCGCCACGGGAGGCGACACCCAGTTTGCTGAGGATCTTGGCGACGTCACGCGGGTCACCCGGGCGGTCGCCCCGCAGGGCGTCGACGCTATCGAGATCTGAGCCGCGGGTTCCGCACGGCACGGCCTGCGGCCACGATCGCGGGGTGAGGACACCATTTTCCCCACACGATCCCTCACCCCGCGATCGCTGCCAGGGAAATCAGGACGAGGTTGCTCAGGACGTATGTCACTACCGTGATCAGCACCCAGCGGCGTTCGTGGTCCGGAGGGCCGTCGCCGTGGCTGGACGCCCGCCAGAGCGTGACATTGATTCCGATCATGATGATGGTGAAGACCAGGCTCAGGATATGGACTTCGTCGGTGAGGGTCAGAGCGGTCTCGGAACCGATCGTCGCCGACGACTGCTGCATATTGAGAACGATGGCGAACACCACCGCTCCGAGCAGTCCCAGCCGCCCCAGCATGACCTCGACACTGTCCAGTGCCGGAATGAAGATCACCAGGGTGATCGTCGCAGCCACATAAACCGGGCCGGTCAGCTTGACGAAGCTGGTGTACTCGGCCCGGGCAACGTCGATCCGCACTTCCAGCCGGTCGTACGTACTGCCCTGCCGCGGCTCGCGGGTGGGGTCACCGAACGTCGTGGGATACGTATGACGGCTCTTGGCAAGACGAAAGGAGGTGGCCCTCCATTCGCCGGGGATCGCATCGGGTGCGTAGGTGCTGTTCTCGGTGTCCGGCACATACCTGGACTCGGATATGTCATCGACCGGTTCCATGGCGATCACCAGACGATGCCGGTCGAAAGGGAAGGACCGGGTATCCCAATCGACCCGAAAACTCCCGGTGACCTTCGTATTCCCCCACTGGACGCCGCCCATCGGGGCGGATGTATCCAGGCTCTTCTTGACCTCATTGGCATTGGTGAACTCCATGAGTTTCAGGGGGTCCTGCCGTTTATCGGGACAGAGACTCCACACCCACAGGTCCGCGCGAAAGGAGCCGGCCACGGGGTTGATGTCGTGCACGGCCGTCACATAGGCCCCCACTTTGCAGGTGACCCAGCGATGCGCCTGGGACGTCTCAGCCATACGCGGCCGCTCGGGAGACATCGGCGGCGTCTGAAGGGCGTGCGGCCGTTCCGATGCCGGGGCGGCGAGAGCGGAACCAACAGCGCTCACCCATAGCCAAGCCACCACAGCCACCGCTGCCACCCGAAGTGCCGCATGGAGCCGCCACACCCGGCGGCCGATATCGGACGTCGCCCGTCCGCCTCCCGCAGTGGGCATCATGTTCCGGCCCATTCCCCCGCGGTTCCGGAGCAATACAGAGACACACCATCGAGTGACAGTGGGCATTCAAAACCTCTTGGTCACCAACGACGCCCAACGGCAAAGGAGTTGCCGGTCAGCCGGGCGGGCCAGGGCGTGACCGCCTGCGGAACCTGCTCCAGCGCCTCGGCGCGGACACCGGTCGCCGTCCGCCGACACTGTCGTGACGGCGGCCGCGTCGCCGCCTTGGCCGCTGCGGCGCGTCCACAGGAATCCCGTTGCGCGCCAATGCACACCAACTGAAAGTCGTTATCGGATTCACGACACCATCATCTTTGGGACCTTTTGTGGAACTCCTTGATCTGTGGGAAATTGACCAGGAATCGGAAGAGGCTGTTCCTCTTCGGATTACTCGATGCCCCGTCGACGTGAATCACCTTCCCAACAGAGTCCGAGGAGTAGAACATGACGACAGCCGAGACCCACCAGCCCCATCCCGGCCATACCCACGCGCACGGCGAAGGCTGCGGCCACGTAGCCGTTCCGCACGGCGACCACATGGACTACGTGCACGACGGACATATCCATCGCGTCCATCAGGACCACGCGGACGAGTGCGAGCCCAGCGGGCACAAGGAGCACTCCGGCCACACCCACGCGCACGGCGAAGGCTGCGGCCACGTAGCCATTCCCCACGGCGACCACATGGACTACGTGCACGACGGACACCGGCACGCGTCCCACGACGGCCACTGGGACGACCACTGACGAGCTCGTAGTGGTGGGCCGTGAGGTCCTTCACCTCGGGTGCGACGGTGCCGAACAGATCACCGACGTGGTCAACGCGGCGGCCTGGAGCGCGGCGGCAGGCAGCACGGTGCCGTCCGGCGCCGCCAGGGCGCGGGTGGCGGCGGACCAGTGCGTGGTCGCTGGCCTCCCGTCCAGCGGCCCGGCCGCGGCCGGCAGGTGCGCGCACGCACACCGAACGCGATTCCGCCGCGCGTACGAACCGGTGGACCTGACTCAGTCCACGATGTCGCGGTCGATCCGGGCGAGTGGCCCGCCGGGTCGCACATCCACCGCGCCGGGCACGAGCAGGGTGTCCGCTGCCGTACCGACCTCGTCGAAGGACAGGTCGGGCACCAGCCGCACGCCGGCCGAGGTCGTCACCGCGCCGCCGGCGCGGCCGGGGCCGGCCGGACGGACCTGGTACCCCACGCGGCCGCCGGTTTCGGTTGGCCAGCGCGAAGACGCCGGCCGGCCCCGTAACGTCGAGGAGATCGACGTTACGGGGAAGACCGCGATCAGGACACCGTGGTGGATCTCGGACACGGCTTCACCAACTCTGCGGCCCGAAGGGCTTGCAGGCGGCCCCTGGCCCGACGGTAGTCGTAACAGCCCCGACCCAGCGATTTCACACAGACCTGGCCGCCTGCTCCAATTCCCCGCCCACGGACAGCTCGACGCGGGAGAGAAATACGTCACTCAATGCCGGCGAGCACATGGGTTGTCCGAGGAATGCGCCGTGCTGGCGGCATTAAAGCTCTACCGGTGGTCGGTTGAACTTTGGAGAGGTGGGGTTTAGCGTCGCTCCATAAGCACTGCAGCGGTGGCAGCAACAGGGACCACCGATGAGGAGAGAGCCACTATGCCCGCCCCATCTCTCGAACGCGACCGGCCCGACGGCATCGACACGGTAGTGATCAACGCCACTCCGCGATGTCATGAGCCCCGGTGTCCGATGGGGTCGGCAGCAGTCAGCAGCGACCGTACGGGGCGCGGCCGCTAACTTCCTGACTCCGGACTCGTACGGCTCGAGCCCTCCTCCATTTCATGAAGTTCCTGTTAATTTGCCATTACGGTCCCTCCTATTAAGGGGTGACGCACATGATGCGGAAGGCGCCATGAAGATTCGTGTTGTCATCGCATGCAGGAATTGCCTCCTTCGGGAAGGGGTCCGCTCCCTGCTTGAGCTGGCGGGAGATATCGAGGTGATCGGCGACAGCGATGGCAGAACTCCGGCCATCGGTCACATCGGGGCGGCCGAACCCGACCTCGTCATAGCGGACTTGCCCACGCTCGATGCGAGCACCGCCGGTGACACCACACTTCTGATGGCGCGCTTCGATCGCCCGCCACACCTTCTGGTGCTGGTGCCCGTCGGCACCACCGACGGCATACGGCGGGCGCTGGAGTCCGGCGCCGCGGGTTTCCTGCTCACCGATATGTGTTCGGAACAGCTTGTCGCCGGTGTACGGGCCGCCGCCGCGGGCTTCGTGGTCATCCCACCGAAGATCATGGACGCGGCCATGGACCGCGCCGTCGCCCGCCCGCCCATCAACGTCAGCGTGCCTCAAGTTCGGCTCAGCGCCCTCACGGAGAGCGAACGCAAAGTGCTCGCCGCCCTCGGCAGGGGGCTTACCAATCAGCAGATCTCGGTATCCCTGAACCTGTCCCCGGCAACCGTCAAGACGTATGTGTCGAGAATCCTCGTGAACCTCGGCCTCAGCAACAGGACACAGGCGGCGCTCCTCGCCAGCAGAGTTGACTTTGGTCAACTCACCTGACTCGCACGCCGTTCCCGTTCCGTTTCCCCGGAGTTGGTCTGTGCGTTACGCCGTGCCGCTTTCGCCGCTCGGCACGCTGCTCAGGGGGTTCCCGACCTCTTGCACGCATGCGGCAGACCAGTTGTCGAAAGGCGATCCTGAAGTCGGTCTTCAGGATCACCCATTGGGGATGTTTCCTCACTTCTGTGCATGACATGGTCGTGGTGTTCCCATCAGGGAGGATATTCCATGAAGTACGCGCACCAACTACGCGAAGCGATTACCCAAGAGGACACCACTCCGTTGATCGGTGTTTTCGATATGTTCTCCGCGTCGGTGGCGGCCCAGCACTACGACGGCATGTTCGTCTCCGGCTTCGGCTTCGCCGCCTCGCACTACGGCCTGCCGGACATCGGATTCATCGCCTGGCCCGACATCCTCGCCTTTGTCCAGCGGCTGCGGCTGGCCTTCCCCCACCAGCACCTGCTCGTCGACATCGACGACGGCTACGTCGACCCCGAGACCGCCTGCCATGTCGTCCAGAACCTGGAGGCGATCGGCGCATCGGGGGTCATCCTGGAGGATCAGCAAAGGCCCAGGCGCTGCGGCCATGTCGACGGCAAGCAGGTACTGCCGCTGGACGCGTATCTGGAGAAGCTCGACATGGTCCTGGCCTCGCGCCGCGACCTGGTGGTCGTCGCACGGACCGACGCCACCGAGGAGGACGAGATACTGCGCCGCGCCAAGGCGCTGGCCGCCACGGACGCGGACGTCATCCTGGTCGACGGGGTCCGCAGTGTGGAGTGGATACAGAAGATCCGTACGGTCATCGGCGACAAACCACTGCTGTTCAACCAGATCGCGGGAGGCAAGTCGCCGCGGCTGTCGCTGTCCGAGCTGAGTGAACTCGGTGTGAACGTGGCGATCTACAGCACACCGTGCCTGTTCGCCGCCCAGACCGCGATCGACCAGGCACTGGGCGACCTGAAGAAGACCGACGGCCGGCTTCCGGAGTTCACCACGGAGAGCGTCGGAGTGGCCGAGTCCCTGGCCCTGCTGGAGAAGAACATCAGCAGACACCACAAACCGGCGGACACCCCCGTGGAACTGTCCGTCGGGTGACGGACGCCGCCGTCTGCCTCGGTGCGCGGCTCCCGGTCGGCCTGACCGGGAGCCGCGCACCGAGGCCACGAGCGGTGCCGCGGGCGTCACCCTGCCGGCGGTCCTCGTCGTGTGACCGATCGGCCCACCCGTCTCGCGCGCGGCCGCGGGTGGAGGTGCACTGGGAATGCGGCCGGCGGGCGCGCCGCCACGCGGTCCGCCCGGTGCCGGCAGACCGCCGACCGGAAACCAGGAGCTGTGATGCCCGCAGGATCGAACAAGAAGCGTGAGCGTCAGTACGAGCACGTCAAGGCAAGCGCCCAGGATCGGGGCGAGTCGACGAAGCGGGCGAAGGAGATCGCTTCCCGGACCGTGCAGAAGGAGCGCGCCCGCTCCGATGAGTCGAGGACGTCGAGCAGGGTCTCCACCCAGGACCCGAAGTCCGCCCCGCAACGCGGCGGCGAACGATCCCACAGAGGTGCCCAGGGACCGACCAAGGACCAGCTGTACGAGGAAGCCAGAAAACGCAATATCCACGGCCGCTCCGACATGAGCAAGGAGCAGCTCCGCAACGCCCTCGGCAAGTGAGGCGGGCGAGGAGACCGGAAGCTAGTCTGCCGAGCCGACTGGACGATGGTTACTGGCCGCGTCCGGTGACGTAGTCGCGGACGCGGTCGACCAGCCCGATACCGGGCGCCAGGAGCCTGTTGAGCGGCGGTGTGCTGGGCGCTGTGGGATGGGGGCGCGTCGGTGCCCTCTTCTTCGCCTCGCGGACCTTTTGGCCGAGGCTTTCCAGGACGTAGGAGTGGACAGCATCGTCCAATTGAGGGAAGAGGTTGCCTTCCTCGTCCCGGACATGAGCGATCACCTCGGTGCGCAGCTCGCGCACGAGCCGGTCGAAGTCATGGTCGGTGGCCTCGCGTCCTTCGAGGTCCTTGAGCAGCCGTTCGACGCGATGGTGGTCGGCGATTTCCTTGTCCGCCAAGGCAACGCCTTCTTCCACATGCTCACGTACGGCGGGGTAGAGGTGTTCTTCCTCGGCGACCGCGTGGCGGACCAGCTCGATCGTCAGCGCGACCAGGATGAATTTCCGGTCGACACTGCCGGGCGCCGCGTCGAAGAAATGCTCGAAGAGGTCGTCCACCTCACGGTGATCAGCGGTCAGCTCCGCGATGACATTCACGCTGGGCTCCATGCCGGGCGCCCCTTACGGCGTAGTGGCGGTGTACTCCAGATCCCGGGGTATCGCGGGAGGAATCCCCGCATCGACCGACGGCTAACGCGGCGCAGGCCGAAATGCCCCGAATTGGCGCTCCGACGCGGCAGGCCGCCCCGCTCAGTCCCCGCGGGCCGGATCCGGATCACCCATTTCGATGAACGGGCCCACCACAGCCCCTAAGCCTCTCCATACCCCCCGCCCCCCGGCGTCCGGACCACCAGCACATCCCCCACCCCGACCTCGGCCACCTCGCACCCCCGCAGCTGCTCCGTCGAACCATCCGCCCGTTCAATGGTGTTGGCCCCCAGCGCGCCCGGGGCGCCGCCCGCCATGCCGTAGGGCGGCACCCTGCGGTGGTTGGTCAGCAGGGCGATGGTCATCGGCTCCAGGAAGCGCACCCGGCGTTCGACGCCGCAGCCGCCGTGCCAGCGGCCCGCGCCACCGCTGTCCGCGCGGATGGCGAAGCTGTCGACGCGCACCGGGTAGCGCCATTCGAGTACTTCGGGGTCGGTCAGCCGCGAGTTGGTCATATGGGTCTGGACGGCGTCCGCGCCGTCGAAGCCGTCGCCCGCACCCGAGCCGCTCGCCACCGTCTCGTAGTACTGCACCCGGTCATTGCCGAAGGTGACGTTGTTCATGGTGCCCGAGCCCTCGGCCTGGACGCCCAGCGCGGCGTAGAGGGCACCGGTGACGGCCTGGGAGGTCTCGACGTTGCCGGCGACCGTGGCGGCCGGGAAGACCGGGGCGAGCATCGAGCCCTCCGGGATACGGACCTCGACGGGCTTGAGGCAGCCGCTGTTGAGCGGGATGTCCTCGGCGATCAGGGTGCGGAAGACGTACAGCACCGCCGCCATCACCACCGAGCTGGGCGCGTTGTCGTTGCCGGGCTGCTGGGGTGAGGTGCCGGCGAAGTCCAGTACCGCGCTGCGGCGCGCGCGGTCGACGGTCAGCGCGACCTGGATGACCGCGCCGCTGTCGGTCTCGTAACGGCAGGAGCCGTCGGAGAGCCCGGCGATGATCCGCCGCACCGATTCCTCAGCGTTGTCCTGGACGTGGCCCATGTAGGCCCGGACGACGTCCAGGCCGAATTGGTCGGTCATCCGGCGCAGTTCGTGGATGCCCTTTTCGTTGGCGGCGATCTGGGCGCGCAGGTCGGCGATATTGGCGTCCGGGGCGCGGGAGGGGTACGGGCCGGAGGTCAGCAGCTCGCGGGTCTCGCGTTCGCGCAGCTGTCCGTCGCGCACCAGCAGCCAGTTGTCGAAGAGGGTGCCCTCTTCCTGGATGGTGCTGCTGAAGGCGGGCATCGAGCCCGGGGTGATGCCGCCGATCTCGGCGTGATGGCCGCGGGAGGCCACCAGGAAGAGGAGCTCGTTCCCGGCGCCGGCGGCGTCCGCCGCTGAGGTCTCCGCGTAGACGGGGGTGACGACGGTGACGTCCGGGAGGTGTGTGCCGCCGTGGTACGGGTCGTTGATCGCGTACACATCGCCCGGCCGCATGTCGTCGCCGCGCCGCCTCAGCACCTCCTTGATGGACTCGCCCATCGACCCCAAGTGGACGGGAATGTGGGGGGCGTTGGCGATGAGATTGCCCTCCGCGTCGAAGAGGGCGCAGGAGAAGTCCAGGCGTTCCTTGATGTTGACGGAGTGCGCGGTGTTCTCCAGGCGGACGCCCATCTGCTCGGCGATGGCCATGAAGAGGCTGTTGAAGACCTCCAGCATCACCGGGTCGGCTCCGGTGCCGACCGCGACCCGGTCCGGGCGCGGCTCGGCGCGCGTCAGCAGCAGATGTCCGCGCTCGCCCACGGCCGCCTGCCAGCCCGGGTCGAGGACCGTTGTCGCGTCCTCCTCCGCGATGATGGCCGGGCCGGTGAGGGTGTCGCCGGGACACAGTTCGGTGCGCCGGTAGAGACCGGTGTCCTGCCAGCGCCCGCCCGCGTACATCCGCACCCGCGCCTCGTGTCTCAACTCCCCTTCTCTGCCGCCGTGTTGGACCTCATAGCCACGGGCGCCGCCGGCCGCGCCGAGCGCCTCGACCGATACCGCCTCCGCCACCAGCGGCTTGTCCATGGTGAAGGCGTAGCGGGTGCGGTGGGCCCGGACGAACTCCGCGGCCATGGTGCCGGCGTCGGCCAGGGGGACACCGATGGTGGAGTCCGTCCCGGCGTAGCGGATGAGCACCCGGGCGCGGGTGGTGATGGACCGGTCGGGCACTCCGTCGTCGAGGAGCTCGCGACGGGTCTGCCCTGCGAGCGTGTCGCAGACCTGTCTGATCCGTCCGATGGCCGAGTCTCCCTCGTCTCCCGCGAGTGCCACCTCGACGGCCTGTTCGCGCATCGCGGTGGCGTCGGCGACGCCGATGCCGTATGCGGAGAGCACTCCGGCCAGCGGTGGGACCAGGACCGTGTCGATGCCCAGGGCGTCGGCGACCGCGCAGGCGTGCTGACCGCCAGCGCCGCCGAAGCTGGTGAGCGCGTAGCGGGTGATGTCATGGCCGCGCTGGACGGAGATCTTCTTCACCGCGTTGGCCATGTTGAGCACGGCGATGTCCAGGAAGCCGGCGGCCACGTCCTCCGGGCCGCGCCGGTCGCCGGTGGCGGCCGCGATCCGCTCGGCGAGCTCCGCGAACCGGGTGCGGACGGTCCCGTCGTCCAGCGGCTGGTCGCCGTCCGGGCCGAACACCGCCGGGAAACGGCCGGGCTGGATGCGTCCGAGCATCACATTGGCGTCGGTGAGGGCGAGCGGGCCGCCGCGCCGGTAGCAGGCGGGCCCCGGGACCGCGCCGGCCGAGTCGGGACCGACCCGGTAGCGGCGCCCGTCGAAGTGCAGTACGGACCCGCCGCCCGCCGCGACGGTGTGGATGTTCATCATCGGGGCGCGCATCCGCACCCCCGCGACCTCGCTGCCGAAGATCCGCTCGAACTCGCCGGCGTAGTGCGACACGTCGGTGGAGGTGCCGCCCATGTCGAAGCCGATCACCCGGTCGTAGCCGGGTCCCGCCTCGGCGGACGTACGGACCATGCCGACGACGCCGCCCGCGGGCCCGGAGAGCACCGCGTCCTTGCCGCGGAAGTGCGAGGCCTCCCGCAGCCCCCCGTTGGACTGCATGAACATCAGCCGGATGCCCGGGAGTTGGGCCGCGACCTCGTCGACGTAGCGGCCCAGGATCGGGGAGAGATACGCGTCGACGACGGTGGTGTCGCCGCGCGGCACCAGCTTCATCAGCGGACTGACCTCGTGCGAACAGCTCACCTGGCGGAATCCGACGCCGCGCGCCAGCTCGGCGACGGCCTTCTCGTGGTCGGCGTGCCGGTAGCCGTGCAGCAGGACGACGGCGGCGCTGCGCAGTCCGTCCGCGCGGGCCCGGACGAGCGCCCGGCGGACCGTGTCGGCATCCAGCGGCCGGACGAGCGTGCCGTCCGCGCCGACCCGTTCCGGCACCTCGATCACCCGGTCGTAGAGCGCCTCCGGCAGCAGGATCCGCCGGTCGAAGATCCGCGGCCGGTTCTGGTACGCGATCCGCAGCGCGTCCCGGAACCCCTCGGTGATGACCAGCACGGTCGGCTCGCCCTTGCGCTCCAGCAGGGCGTTGGTGGCGACCGTCGTGCCCATCTTGACGAAGGAGACCCGCTCGGCGGGCACCGGTTCGTCGGGGCCCAGGCCCAGCATCATCCGGATGCCGGCCACCGCCGCGTCCCGATAGCGCTCGGGATGGTGCGAGAGCAGTTTGCCGGTGACCAGCCGTCCGTCCGGGCGCCTGCCCACGACGTCCGTGAAGGTGCCACCGCGATCGATCCAGAACTCCCAGCGTCCCGTCATCCGGCCATTGTCGCAGCGCCCTTCGGGTCGGACAGGCCCTGTACGGGTGACTCGTGGCGGACGTGTCCCAGAGCGGCGAGCGCGGTACGGGTGGCGCGCTCGGCGGCGGTGTCGAGCAGCCGCCCGGAGCCGGCCAGGCCGTGCCGGCACTCCTGCCAGGCCAGGGCCAGCAGGCCGGGCAGCAGATCGGTGCACCGGTCGGCGACCCAGCGCGTCCCGCGGGTCGCCATCCACCAGGCGGACGCGGCACGGTTCGGCGGCGGTCCGTCGGGAGTGAGCGCGGGCGGCGGTCCGACGGGCCGGCCGGCGGCGGCGAGCGCGGCGTGGAAACCGTGTGCCAGCAGCCGGTGGCCGCGCTCGCTGGGGTGCAGCCGGTCCACACTCCAGCAGCCGCGGTCGGCGATCCAGCGGTGGTCGGCGATGTGCAGATGGACGCCGCCGTAGCGGGCGGTGACCGCGTGCACGACGGTGTTCACGGCCCGCATCCGGCGGGCGAGCGGCCGGGCCAGCGGAGCGGGCAGTCCCAGCATCCGGCCCGGGTCCGGCAGACAGGCCGTCAGCACCACGGCCCCGTCGGCGCTCAGCGTGCCGTGCGCCAGATCGAGCGCGGCCGCGACCTTCGCGATGTCGAAGCCGGCACGCAGGGTGTCGTTCGCGCCGACGACGAGCGACGCGAGGCGGGGTGCGAACCGCCGGGCCACGGGCAGTTGCCGCTCCGCCACATCGGCCGCCAGCGCCCCGCTCGCCGCCAGGTTCACCAGCCGTACGCTCCCCGGCCGCTCCCCCACCGCCTCGGCGAGCAACGCGGCCCAACCCCGCCAGCCGCCGCCCGGCAGGGGGTCTCCCAGCCCTTCGGTGAGCGAGTCGCCGAGGGCCACGAAGCGGGGTGGGGCGGATGGGGCCGGGGCGGGCGGCTCAGGGGCGGGCGGTTCCGGGGAGCGTCGTGCGCGGGCGGGTGATTCCGAGGAGGGCGACGCCTGCCCCTCCGCTTCCGTCCCCATCGTCACCACCAGCCCAGGGGGCCCGTCGGATACGCCGGTACCGGTGCGCCGGCCGGCGTGTGCCTCGGGCCGGGGGCGTCATGCGCCGCCAGAAACGCCGCCACCGCGGGCTGCCAGCCGTAGCACTCGGCGCGCTGCCGGGCGGCGGCACGGCGCGGTCCCTCGGGCCGCGCCAGCACCCGCTGGACCGCGTCGGCGAAGGACGCGCCGTCGTCCAGGGCGGTGTCGCCGCCCCGGCCGACCAGTCCGGCCAGCGCCGAGGCCGCGCTGGCGACCACCGGAGTGCCGCAGGCAAGGGCTTCCAGGGCGGCGAGGCCAAAGGTTTCGGCCGGTCCCGGTGCCAGGGCGAGATCGGCACCGGCCTGCAGCGCGGCGAGCCGGGAGCGGTCGGCGATATGACCGAGAAACGCCGCGGGCAGCCGCTCGGTGCGTGCCCGGGACTCCAACCGCGCCCGCAACGGACCGTCACCGGCCACGACCAGCGCCGCGTCGAGACCGCGTCGGCGCAGTTCGGCCAGTGCGTCCAGCGCCCGTCCCGGCCGCTTCTCCGGCGACAGCCGGGAACAGAGCACCATCAGTACGGCCGCCCGGCCCGCATGGCGCCGCCGCAGTTCCTCGCTGCGGCAGTCCGGATGCCAGGCGGCCAGGTCGACGCCGAGCGGCGCGCGCACCACATTGCACGCCCCGACCCGGGTGAACTCCGCCGCCGCCCACTCGGTCGTGCACACCACCCGGCTGTAGGCGTACGCCGTACGGGAGTTCAGCCGATCCGCGGCGGCGCGGGCGACCGGCCGCGGCACACCCCAGGTCCGCAGCACCCCGTCCACGCTCTCGTGCGACACCATCACCGCCGGGACCCGGGCCCGGCGCGCCCACTCCCCCGTCCAGCGCAGCGTCGTACGGTCGGAGACCTCCAGCCGGTCGGGGGCGAGCGCCCGCAGCAGATGCTGCAGCCGTCGGCGGTCGGTCAGTACGCGATAGCCGCCGGTGCCGGGCACTGCCGGGCCGGGCAGGGTGATCACCCGCCCCTGGTCGGTGAGTTCGTCGCGGACACCGGAGCCGGCGTCACGGATACCGGCGTCCCGCATGCCGGGGCCGGAGGTGCCGCGGGCCTCGCCCGCCCCCGGCTCCCCCGGCACGATGAGCACCGGCTCGTGCCCCGCCGCCCGGTACCCGGCGCCGAGCTCGCGCAGCGCGGTACGCAGCCCGCCGGAGGCCGGCGTGACGAAGTTGGCGATCCGTACGATCCGCAGCCCCGTCCCGTGACGCCCGGCGGTCCGCGCCTCCGCCCTGACCTCCCCTCCGGTGTTCCTCCCGGCCTCCCCGAGGACATCCCCACGGGCCGCCGTCATGCCGCCACCGCCGTCCGGTGGCCGAGGACCTCCTCGTAGTGGCCGAGCAGTTGGTCGCCCACGGCCTCCCAGGTACGGTCCTGGACGGCGCGGCGGCCGGCGGTGCCGAACCGTACGCGCACCTCGGCGCTCCCCCCGAGGAACCGCACCGCGTCCCGGAACGCACCGCCGTCACCGGGTGTCACCAGCAGCCCGGTACGGCCGTGGTGCACCAGGTCGAGCGGACCGCCCGCGCGCGGCGCGACCACGGGCACCCCGGAGGCCATCGCCTCCTGCACGGTCTGGCAGAAGGTCTCATAGGGCCCCGTGTGCACGAACACGTCCAACGACGCGTAGAGGCGGGCCAGTTCATCGCCGGTGCGGCGGCCCAGGAAGCGCACCCGCGGCAGGGTGGCGCGCAGCCCGGCGGCGCTGGGGCCGTCGCCGATGACGACGGTACGGACGCCCGGCAGCTGGGCCGTCTCGGCGAGCAGCCGGACGTCCTTCTCCGGTGCGAGCCGTCCCACATACCCCACCAGCAGCTCCCGCCCCGCGAGCAGCGAGGTGCGCAGCACGGAGTCGCGCCGCCCGGGGTGGAACCGCTCGGAGTCGACGCCGCGCGGCCACAGACACACCCGTGGCACACCGTGCTCGGTCAGATCGAGCAGCGCGGCGCTGGAGGGCGCCAGAGTGCGGTCGGCGGCGGCGTGCACCGTGCGGATGCGCCGCCAGGCCGTCGCCGCGCCGCCGCCGAGGTAGGTACGGGCGTAGCGGCCGAGATCGGTCTGGTAGACGGCGACCGCGGGCACCTGCCGTCGGGCGGCGGCCGCCATCCCGCGCGCTCCGAGGACGAAGGGGCTGGCGAGGTGCACCAGGTCGGGACGGTGTCCGTCGAGCGCGGCGGCCAGCCGGCGCCCCGGGAGGGCGATCCGCACCTGCGGATACCCGGGCAGCGGCACCGACGGCACACGGATGACGGGACAGGGACTCTCGTACGTGCCGCCGGCCGGCTCAGTGCCGCCGAGCGGGGCGATGACGAGCGGATCGTGTCCACGCCGGACGAGGTGCCGGGCGGTCTCCAGGGCGCAGTGTGCGACGCCGTTGACATCGGGCGGGAAGGATTCGGTGACGATGACGACACGCATACCGATGTTGTCGGCGCACCGTGCGTGGAGGGGGCCAAGGGGATCTTTCCAGCCGGGAAACGTCCCATGAGCGTTGCGGTGCGCACGACGGCGCGGGGCGCGGTTGGCATGTCTCGTGCGCGGTCGGTACGTCTCGTGCGGGTCGTGCGGACCTGGGCGCATACGCCGTGGCGAAGAGGTTCGCGGCCGCCCCCGGTGACCTCGGCCCGGCGGCCCCGGCCCCTCGGCCCGCGCCCCCCCGGGGCCTCACACCGCCGACGCGTCCGGCCCGAATCTGCTGCGTACGGCCGTCTGGACCTCGGCCTCCTCGGCCGGGTCGGCGGCGAGCCGGCGAAGCTGTTCGACGACCCGGTCGTCGCCGGTCGCGGCGTGCCGGGCGGCCAGCTCGCGGGTGGTCTCCTCGCAGTCCCACAGACACTCGACGGCGAAGCCGGACGGGAATCCGGGGTCGGTGACGGCGAGCGCGCCGGCCGCCCGGCCGCGGAGATGGGACGAGGACGTCTCACGGTAGATGTGGCGCAGCACCGGGGCGGCGCAGCCGACGCCGAGGCGGCCGACGCCGTCGACCAGCTCCCACAGGCCGTCCGCATCCGGGCCTTCCTCCCGTACCGTCCGGCGCAGCGCGGCCAGCACCAGTTCCGCGTCGCGCTTGGCGCCCCGGCGGGCGAGCATCGCGGCGGCGGACGAGCCGAGCCGGTCCGTGTGCCGGGCCCAGAGCCGGGCCCGCTCGACGGCGGCCACGCTGCGCATCCGTTCGAAGGAGGCGAGCGCCGCGGAGACCAGGCACGCGGAGGAGACGGGATCGACCGCCGCGATCTCGATCAGATCGAGGACATCGGGATCACCGCGCTCGGCGAGGTGGTGCAGTGCGGCGGCGCGCGCCGCGTCCGGGCCACTGCGCGCGGCCCGCAGCACCTCGGGGCGGTCCTCGGGGCCGACCACGGCGGCCAGGCAGCGGGCGGCGGCGATGTGCCGGCGTTCCCCGGGGCGCAGGTCCAGATCCTGTTCGGCCCACTCCAGGACCTCGGCCACACTCCAGCCGGGGCGCGGCCCGCGCGGCCGCAGCTGTCGCTGCCAGCGGTCGAAGGAGCCCTGTTCCCCGGCCGCGGCCAGCCGCCGGGCATAGCGGGGGTCCTCGGCCCACAGCCGCCAGGGCCGGGGCTCGAAGGCGTCGCGGACGGCGGCGGCCAGCGCGGCCTCGCCCTCCTCGGTCTCGGGGAAGCGGGCGAGGACGGCGGGGGCGAGGGTCATCAGCCCGGCGTCGTCGTCACGCAGCGCGAGCTCGTCCAGGGCCCAGCGCCAGCTGCTGCCGACCGCGGCATAGCTGCGCAGCAGCAGGCGCGCGGCATCCCGGCCGTACGCGGCGAGGTGGCCGAGGACGGCCAGGGCCAGCCCGGTGCGCTCCTCGCCGGTGTCGATGCGGTCGTCGGGGTGGAAGAGGTGGCGTTCGATCTCTTCGAGCCCGCCGTCGAGCTGCATGTAGAGGCGCGCGTAGTAGAGCGAGCGGTTCTCCAGCTGCCAGTCGCGACGGGGGTCACGCAGCACGCTGTCGTTGAGTGCCGCGAGCGCCTCGGCCCGCGGCGCCGCGAGGGCATGCAGGGTCCCGTCGCCGCGGCCGCGCTGAAGGAGGCCGAGCAGGGTGCCACTGGGCGCTATGTCTGGATCGAACATGAGGTCAGCATCCGGTGCGGGGGACGGGCTGGCAACGGGATTTCCGCTGACCGGCATTCTTGCCGGTGTCCGCGGACCCTATGCACCGTACGTTGCGTTTCCACCATGGAGCGGCGGGCACGACAGCGTCACGGCGGGCCGCAGCCTAGCGTGGAACCGGGGATTCCGCCGAGTTGGCGGGGCTATGCGCCCAGGGAGGCCAGCGGCATATGCCCGCTGCACCACCGTATCGGGTAATGCCAAATCCCTTACGGACGGTCGCAGCCTGTGCAACAGTCGTAACCGGCCCTCCTCTCAGACCTGGCCCTGGCGCGCCGCCCGATCACGGAGTACGTCATGCCGTCCCCACTCTTCGCGGACCACCCCGCCGACCGGCCCCCCGAGCGCGGCACGGTCGAGGCACTCATCACGCAGGCCCGCCGCCTGCGCGGCGACCTCGACACCGTGCGCCGGGAGTCGACCGCGCACGCCGAGGCCGCCGCCGACCCGCAGCTGCGCTGGCAGCGGGCGCTGTGCGACCTCGCCGTGCACCACCTGGACGACCTCGACGGCCACCTCGACCAGCTGAGAGAGGGCCTGCCCGACGAGGACGGCGACGACGCCCGTGACATCGGGGCGCCGTACGAGGAGCTGCCGACTGCGCCGCCCGAGGCGGAACCGCCCTCGGAGCACCACGAGCGCGGCGCGCTGCTGCGCCGGGTGGGCAGCGCCGAGTGGAATCTGCTCACTGACGACGTGAGCTGGTCCGACGAGCTCTTCGCGATGTTCGGCCGGACCCCCTCCGACGGACCACTGACCCTCGACGAACTGCCGTCCCTGATCCTCCCCGACGACCAGGAACAGCTGACCAGGATGGTCACCGACTGTCTGGTGGACGGACGGCCGATCGACGGCGAATTCCGTATCGTGCGTGCCGACCACAGCATCCGCACGGTGCACATGGTGGGCGAGCCGGTGCTCGAAGCCGACGGCAGCACCGCCTGCATGTGGGCCGTGCTGCGGGACGTCAGCGAGCTGCGCCGCAGCCAGGCGGCGGTGCGCGAGACCCGTGACTCGCTGCAGCGCCAACGGCATATCGCGCAGACCGAGCACCGGCTGGCGGTCGAGCTGCAGGAAGCCGTGCTACCGCCGTGGCGCGGCTCCCTGCGGTTCCCGCAGGGCGGCCCGGTCGCCCTCGACCTCGCCGGGCGCTACCTCCCGGCCGGAACCAGCACCCTGATCGGCGGCGACTGGTACGACGCACTGCAACTCCCGGACGGCCAGACACTGCTGAGCGTCGGCGATCTCACCGGGCACGGCGTCACCGCCACCTCCGGTATGGCGATGGTGCTCGGCGCGCTGCGCGGGATGGCCGTCACGGGCCAGCCGCCCGGACCGCTGATGGGCTTCCTCAACCAGCTGCTGGACACCACCTCCCAGCCCGCGCTGGGCAGCGCGGTGTGCGGCCGCTTCGACCCGGCCACCCGCCGGCTGGAGTGGGCCCAGGCCGGGCACCCCGCACCGCTGCTGTTCCGCGGCGGCACAGGGCGCGCGCTGGACCGGCCCGACGGCGTCCTCCTCGGGGCGACCACGGGCGCGACCTACACCCAGCGGACCGAGCAGCTGGAGCCGGGCGATCTGCTCGTCCTGCACACCGACGGACTCGCGCCCCGCCGTACACACGGCGCGGACGCCGCCCATGAGGGAGCCGAGCGACTCCTCGCGCTGGCGCCACGGTTCGCCGAGGCCCGCAGTGCACAGGACAGCGTCCGGATCGTCGTCGAGGAGTTCGGCAGCACCGAGCGCGAGGACGACGCATGCGTACTGATCGCCAGGGTCGGCGGCTGACACAGGGACAGCGAACGACAGCAGACCGGACGACAATGGCCGCTGGATGAGGGATAGTTGGGGTACTCGGAGTAGTCGGGGTCATTGTTCGAGGTTGATTTGGGTTGATTCGAGGGGTTGTCGGGATCGACTGGAGTTGTCGTCACTGATGTCGTTGCCAGCCGATGTCGGCCGTTGTCGCTGACTGTTGTTGTCGGCTGAAGTCATTGCCATCAGTGGTGGAATTGACCGGATCGCCGGGCGTCATCGGCCCGATTCGACCGGCCCGATCCGTTCCGGTCGGCCCACCCCGGACGGTCAGGTAGCGAGGTTGCCGCCGAGACCCGGCACCGGGCCCGACAGCCCCGGCCCCAAGCCCTTGCCCTTTGCCTTCGGCATGACGTGCTCGATCTCCGCGCGCAGGTCCTGGATCTTGGCGTAGTTCGCGTACTGGCCGGTGAGCCGGTACATCTCGCGCAGCCGGTCCCAGGTGCGGTGCGAGGAGTTCTCACCGATGGACAGCAGCGCCAACCGCGCGTAGCGGTCGGCCTGTTCGGGATCGTCCGCGATGAAACAGGCGGACGCGATGGAGATGTGGTCGAAGATGGTCGAGCGCTGCCGGCCGTCCTCGCGCAGCGCCAGTGCCTTCTTGGCGTGCTGCTCCGCGATGGGCGCGACCGAGGCGTCGTGTTCCGCGAGGGTGCGGTAGACCAGCCCCTCCATGCCGTACAGATCCGCCTCGTTGAACAGCTGCATCCAACTCGGCGGCGGCACATCGCCCTTGTCCGAGACGAACAGCTCCTCGGCCTCACCGAGGGTGCGGCGCGTCGCCTGACTGCGGCCCATCGACGCATGCGCCCATGCCTCGATGGTGTGGAACATGGCGCGGGTGCGGGGCAACGCCGCTGCGCCCGAGCCGGACTTGGCCAGTTTCATCAGGTCGAGCGCTTCGTCGGGACGGCCCAGATGGACCATCTGGCGGGCGGCGCGGGAGAGCGCCTCCCCGGCGCGCGGCCGGTCGCCGCCCTCCCGCGCCGCATGCGCGGCGATGACGAAGTACTTCTGGGCAGTGGGTTCCAGGCCCACGTCGTGGGACATCCAGCCGGCGAGCACCGCCAGGTTGGCCGCCACCCCCCACAACCTGCGCTGCAGATGATCGGGGTGACGGTAGGCGAGCATGCCGCCGACCTCGTTGAGCTGGCCCACCACGGCCTTGCGCTGCAGCCCGCCGCCGCGGGCCGCGTCCCAGGCGCGGAAGACCTCGACCGACCGCTCCAGCGCGTCGATCTCCTGCGACCCCACGGGGGCCGCCTCATAGCGGTCGAGGCCGATCTGGTCGAGTTCGTCGAAGGAGTTGGCGTACGGATGGTCGAGGCGTGCGGTGTGGGCCGGTTCGGTGTGCAGCCAGTCGTGCATGGCGCCGGTGAGTGCGGAGCCTGCGGCGAGCGCAGCGCCCGCACCCACCAAGCCGCGTCGGTTGAGCATGAGGTCCATTCCCGTGAATTCCGTGAGGACCGCGGCGGTCCGTTCGGGAGCCCACGGCAGACCCTCCATGGCCTGCCGCTTCCCCGAGCGGCCTGTCCGTGCGAACCCGAGGTCCTCGATGGTTACGACACGGCCGAGGCGCTCGGTGAACAGGGAAGCCAGGACTTTGGGAACCGGATCCCGGGGGGTCTCCCCCATGTCGATCCAGCGCCGCACTCGCGAGGTGTCGGTCGCCAGCTGCGGATGCCCCATGGCCGCCGCCTGCCGGTTGACCAGCCTCGCCAGCTCTCCCTTGGACCAGCCCGCCAGGCCGAAAAGGTCCGCGAGACGGGTGTTCGGCTGCCTGTTCACGTCAAGCCCCCAGGTTCCTCGACTGAGTTGACAGTAACGGCCCGTGACGGGGCCTGCGAGCATTCGCCAGGCTTCGCCAGGGTGCGCTACATGGTCTGCCACCCGCGCCCGCGTGTTCTGTAGGTGTGCAGCCCCCGGCCCGGTGGCGGGACCGCATTCCCCAGGGTGCGCGCCCTTCACAGGGACCCCTGGACCGGCCCTCTGCACGGGACCGTTCACCGGGTTCTCACCGCCGGGCCGGGGGCGCACGCAACTCGTCGGCGCACGAAGGGATTTGTTTCACCCATGTATGCAGCATCGTCCCCCGTGACCGCCCCCACCCGGCCGTACCGCGCGCACCCCTCGGGGAGCGGGCCGTATCTCGACCCCTCCCCCTCCGCGGGGGGAGTCACCGGCCTTCCCGGTGGCCGTATGAGGCGGGCGCAGGGAACGGGCACCCAACCGCTCAGCGGGAGACTCGACTTGTCCGGCCCACAGGGCGCCCAGCTGCGCGCCGCCGTAGCCTCGGTGCATCGCATCTGCCCGGAGTTCAACCCGGTCCAGGTGCTGCGGCGTACCGGCCGGTCCGTCCTCCTGGTGGGCACGACGGGCCGTACGACCGCGGTCGCCAAGTGTTTACTGGACCACTCCCCCGCGTGGTCCGAACGGTTCCGGCAGGAAATAGCTGCTTACCGCGCGTTCGTCCGGCATCGTCCGCCGGTACGGGTGCCGCGGCTGGTGGCGGCCGATCCCGACAACTGCACACTGGTGGTGGAGCGGATGCCCGGCCGGATCGCGGCCGTGGCACGGCACCCGTCCGAGGCACCGCCCCGCGCGGACGTACGGGCCGCGCTCGGCGCGATCTGCCGGATCAATCTGTGGCGTCCGCCGGCCGGGCTGTTCGACGCCCCGCTGGACTACGCGGGCCGGATCGGGCGGTATCACGACCTGGGGCTGCTCACCGACCGCGATCTGGGCGATCTGCAGAAGCTGCTGCACGGTCTGTCGCACACCCAGGGGCAGTTCTGCCACGGTGACGCGATGCTGAACAATGTGCTGCTGTCCCCCGCCGGTCCGGTGCTGCTGGACTGGGACAACGCGGGCTGGTACCTGCCGGGGTACGACCTGGCGACGCTGTGGTCGGTGCTCGGTGACGCCCCGGTGGCCCGCCGGCAGATCAGCCAGCTCGCCCAGGCCGCCGGGCCGGTCTCGCGGGACGCGTTCCTGGTGAATCTGATGCTGGTGCTGACCCGCGAGATCCGGCGCTACGAGACCGCGGTCCAGCGGACCATGCGTGAGCCCACGCCGACGGGAACACCGGGGCCGGGACAGCCCGGGTCGCCCACGGCGGGCGAGGAGCAGCGGCTGCTCCTGCGCAGGCTGCACGACGACTGCCAGATGGCGCGGCGTGCGGTGAGGGCGGCGGTTGGCACCCGCTGACCGCCGAGGGGGGTCGTCAAAGGCCCGTCAGGTACATGATCCGGGCGGGGACTTTGATGACACCCCTAGGGGGACTGTGAGCGGCGCGCCCGATGCGGGCGCGCCGCTCACCCATGTGCGCAGTCGGCGGGCCGCGGCCGTTGGTCCATTCCACTGACGCGCCGCGGTCCGGGCGCCGGGACCGGGAAAGCTCCTCGGGATATGCCCTGACATGCGGCGGTCCCGTCCTGGTGCGGTGGTTGACGGATCGTCGGTGAACGTATAGCGCTGAACGGACAGGGACTCAGGTCTCGGGTCCCGCCCCGCACGGCCGTTTGTGCGTCAACCGTCACACCGCCCCGGCTCGGGCCGGCTTGAGGAGGCTGTTTTGCGAGGATCCGCCCCGGAAGACGAGAAGAGAACCCCCCGCTTCGCCCTGCGCAGGCCCCGCACCGCCGTCGCCGCGGCGGTCTTACTGCTTCCGCTGGTCTCGGCCACGCCGTCGGCCGGGGCCGGAACGCCCCGTACGGACGCTCTGCAGCGCGCCTTCACCGAAGCCGCCGCACGGTTCCACGTACCGCGCAGCGTGCTGCTCGGCGTCTCGTATCTGGAGTCCCGCTGGGACGCGCACGGCGGCGCGCCCAGTGTCTCCGGTGGCTACGGCCCGATGCATCTGACCGATGCCCGCGCGGCCCTGGCCGGTGTGCCGGAGTTCAGCGACGGCACCGAGGACGCGCGCGGGGACACCTCCCGCCCCCGTAAGACGGTGCCTTCCGGGAAGAGGGCGGCGGTGCCCTCCGAACTCCCCGCCCGGCTGCGGACCCTGCACCGGGCGGCCAAGCTGACCGGGCTGCCCGCCGAGAAGCTGCGTACCGACCCCTCGGCGAATGTGCTCGGCGGCGCCGCGCTGCTCGCCGCGGAGCAGCGCAAGCTGGGCCTGCGGAGCAGCGCCGACCCGGCCGAGTGGTATGCGGCGGTGGCGCGCTACGCGGGCGCGGACGACGCCCGGGCCGGCAAGGTCTTCGCCGACGAGGTGTACGACGTGATGCGTCGCGGCCAGACGCGGACGACCGACGCGGGTCAGCGGGTCGCCCTGGCCGCGGCGCCCTCGCTCGCCGCCGACCCGGCCCAGGCGCGTCGTCTCGGCAAGCGGACGCCCGCCGGAATGGGGCGGGCCTCCGCACGGGGCGGCGACAGCAGCCTGGAGTGCCCGTGGAGCGTGGCCTGCACCTCGTGGCCGGCACCGTACGAGGAGTTCGGCGACGACGACTACGGCAATCACGACCGGGCGGACCGGCCCGACGACCAGGGCATCGACGCGATCGTCATCCATGACACCGAGGCGTCCTGGGAGACCACGCTGAAGCTGATCAAGGACCCGAAGTATGTGTCCTGGCACTACACGATCCGCTCCTCGGACGGACTGATCGCCCAGCATGTACGGACCAAGGACGTCCCCTGGCACGCGGGCAACTGGTATCTCAACGCGCACTCCATCGGCATCGAGCACGAAGGTTTCCTCGCCGCGCCCGACGCCTGGTACACGGAGGCGATGTACCGCACCTCGGCCCGGCTGGTGCGGTATCTGTCCCACAGGTACGACATTCCGCTCGACCGGCAGCACATCCTGGGGCACGACAACGTCGCCGGCATGACGACCGCCTCGATCAAGGGCATGCACACCGACCCGGGCCCGTACTGGGACTGGGCGCACTACTTCGCGCTGCTGGGCAGACCGTTCACCCGCACCGCGGGCCCGTGGGGCGGCCTGGTGACCATCCGTCCCGACTACGACAAGCACAAGCCGGTCTACACCGACTGCGAGAAGCCCGGGAAGCCCTGCACGCCGCACGGCTCGGCCGCGGTCCGGCTGCACACCGCGCCGAGCCCGACCGCTCCGTTGGTGAAGGACATCGGCCTGCACCCGGACGGCAAGGACTCGACGACCGGCGTCAATGACACCGGGGCGCGCGCCACGACCGGCCAGCGGTTCGCGGTGGCGGGCCGCTCCGGCGACTGGACGGCGATCTGGTACCTCGGGCAGAAGGCGTGGTTTTACAACCCGCCCGGCCGGCCGACGGCGGTACACGCGAAGGGCCTGGTCGCCACGCCGAAACCGGGCAGGAAGGAGATCCCGGTCTACGGCCGGGCGTACCCGGAGAAGGCTGCCTACCCCGCCGGGGTGCCGTACCAGACCATCTCCCCGCTGCCGTACAAGCTGGCCGCCGGGCAGCGGTACGCCCTCGGACAGGTCATGAAGGGCGAGTACTACTACGCCCCGACATTCGACGTCAGCAAGCATGTGATCGTGCGCGGCAATGACGTCTACTACCAGATCCAGGCCGGTCACCGGGTCGGCTATGTGCGGGCGGCCGACGTCGACGTACGGCCGTCGCGCACCTAGGACGGAGGGCTTCCGGCGCGCAGGACTTCCGGCACCGGAGGACGGTACGCGTCGCGCCCGGTGGACGGCAGGACCGTCCACCGGGCGCGACGTCCCTCCGCTCCGGACTCGGGAGCCGCTCAGCCCTGTTGGAAGAGCTCCGCGGGCAGCGGCTTGAGCAGGGCGTACAGATCGTCGGTGATCGGCCGGTCCCAGCTGGCGATGGTGACCAGCACCCCGTCACTGCGGTCGAACTGGACGCAGGAGATACGGCTCTCGGAACACTTGATGCGCTTCACGATCAGCAGGTTGTCCTCGTGCATCACAGGGGTGTCCTCGCTCTCGACCACCACCACCGGCTCGTCGTTGTCGAGCGCCTCCAGGAGCTGCGCGACCTCGAACGGCACCTGGCCCTCGTCGAGCTCCCGGGCCGGGGAGCCCTCCGGCAGATTGCCGATGATCATCGCGGGGCCGCGGCCGCCGAACAGGTCGTAGCGGAGGAAAACGCCCTGGCAGCTGCCGTCGGGCGCGGGCAGCAGCCCGGCTCCGAGGTTGCCCGGCCAGTCACCGGGGTCCATGGCGAGGACGTCGAAGTCAGGCCCGGCGGGCGTGGCTGCGCTGCGGCGGCGGAGAAAGGACATGTCGCCATCGTACGTGGCCGGGCCGCGCTCGCGGCGCGCGGACATCGGCATCATCGACCCGCGCGCCCCGTCGAGCAGGCCGACGGGGCGGGCCTTCCCCCATGATGGCCCCGCATGATCAGGTTCTGGCGGCGAGCGCGGTCAGCCGGCGGAGCGCTTCGCCGGCCGCGTCGTACGGCACGAAGAGGTGATCGTGGTGGAAACCGGCGACGACATTGCAGCTGAGCCCCGCGGCGGCGAGTTCGGTGGCGACGGCGGCAGTCAGTCCGACGGCGTCCAGCGCGGAGTGCACCCGCAGCGTGATCCAGCCGGCCACGTAGTCGTACGCCAGGCCCGCCCGGTCCGCGTCCTCCTGGCGGACGACGAGCGTGCGCCCCTCCTGCTCGGCGACGGTGACCACGGGCGTCAGCCCTTCGGGGACCTCGCCGGACACGGTCGTGAACACATAGCGTCCCTCATGGAGCTCGGGCCGCATCCCGCTCAGCAACGCCCGCAGATCCCTCTCAGCTGTCATGATCGCCACTCTACGGCGCCGGCGTCTCCGGCACCGTTGACCCGAGGGGCAGCATGGCCGGCCGGGCTGAGGGAACCGCGGGCGCAGGAGGCCGAGTTGAACGAACTGCCGGGCGCCCCCGAGGCCGACGCTGCGCTCGGCGGTTGCCGGCATGGCTGCTCGCCGTTTTCGACTGTCCCGCCGTTGTACCTGCGGTGGGCTGTTGCCGCTGCGCGGGGCTGTTCGGCAGCGGCGCCGGACCTCCGGACTCCGTCCTGCGGCCCGGCACCTCCCGAGGGGGGTGGGGAGAAGAGGGGTGGGGGTACACGTAGCCGGTCATGTGCACCTGTGGACGCGACCACAGACACCCGACAGACCACATGTGCCCCCACCGGCCCCTACCACCCACCGTCGGGAGGATGGGGGTACCTCCCATGCCCTTCAGGCTATGGGGGAGGGCCGCAGGACGGAGTCCGGAGGCCCGTCACCGCACCCGAAAAACCCACGCCCGCCGCAGGCGAACCCCTCACGGCGGGACAGCCGAAAACGCACAGGCCCGCCGCAGGCGAACCCCCACCGCGGGACAGCCGACAACGTGGGGCGCACGCGCCGCAGGCGACCACCAAGTCGGCCCAGGCAAAGCGCAGCGGACAGCCGAAAACGGCGAGAAGCGAGTCATGTCAAATCGAACTCCCCCTCGCGTGCCCCAAGGACGAACGCATGCCACTCGGCGGGAGTGAAGATCAGCGCCGGGATCTCCGGGCTGCGGCGGTTGCGCATCGCGATATAGCCCTCGACGAAGGCGATCTGGACGTCGCCCACGCCCTGGCTGCTCGACTGCCACTCGGCATGGGTCAGGTCGAGCTCGGGCCTGGTGTCGTCCGCGAGCCGCTGCTCGGTGATGCTTTCGGCCACGTCCCCTGCTCCTCCTGGTCGGTCGTCGGCGGCCAGCCTAGCCACTGTGTCCGGGGACGGACAGGGCGCGCCCGGTCGCTCACCCTGAGGGGGCCTCCCCCGCGCCCGGCGGCGGTTCGGCCCCCACCAGCCACATGGCGAAGAACTGGGATCCGCCGCCGTACGCATGGCCCAATGCCATCCGGGCGCCCGGCACTTGGTGGGCGCCGGCCTCGCCGCGTACCTGGAGGGCGGCCTCGGCGAAACGGAGCATTCCGGAGGCGCCGATGGGGTTGGTGGAGAGGACCCCGCCGGAGGGGTTGACCGGGAGGTCGCCGTCCAGTTCGGTGACGCCGGACTCGGTGAGCTTCCAGCCCTCGCCCGCCGCGGCGAAGCCCAGGTTCTCCAGCCACATCGGCTCGTACCAGGAGAACGGGACGTACATCTCGACCGCGTCGATCTCGCGTCGCGGGTCGGTGATGCCGGCCTGCCGGTAGACGTCGGCGGCGCAGTCCTTGCCGGCTTGCGGGGAGACGCAGTCCTTGCCGGCGAACAGGGTGGGTTCGCTGCGCATCGCGCCGCCGTGCACCCAGGCGGGCGGGCGCGGTGAACGGGCCGCGCCCGCACGGCCGGTGAGGATCATGGCGCAGGCGCCGTCGGAGGACGGGCAGGTCTCGGAGTAGCGGATCGGGTCCCAGAGCATCGGTGAGGACTGGACCTTCTCCAGGGTGATGTCGGTTTCGTGGAGGTGCGCATAGGGGTTCTTGAGGGCGTTGCGGCGGTCCTTGTACGCGACGAGGGAGCCGACGGTGTCGGGGGCGCCGGTGCGTCGCATATACGCGCGGATGTGCGGGGCGAAGAAGCCGCCGGCGCCGGCCAGGAGTGGCTGCTGGAAGGGGACGGGGAGGGAGAGAGCCCACATGGCGTTGGACTCGGACTGCTTCTCGAAGGCGAGGGTGAGTACCGTGCCGTGGACCCGGGCGGCGATGAGGTTGGCGGCGACCAGGGCCGTGGAGCCGCCGACCGAACCGGCGGTGTGCACCCGGAGCATCGGCTTGCCGACCGCGCCGAGCGCGTCGGCGAGATACAGCTCGGGCATCATGACGCCCTCGAAGAAGTCGGGGGCCTTGCCGATGACGACGGCGTCGATGTCCGTCCAGGTCAGCTCGGCGTCCTGCAGGGCGCGTTGGGCTGCTTCCCGGACGAGTCCGGCGAGGGAGACATCGCGACGGGCGGCGACATGTCTGGTCTGGCCGATGCCGACGACGGCCACGGGCTCCTTAGCCATGGGAGACCTCTCCTTCGAGGACGGCGACCAGATTCTGCTGGAGGCAGGGGCCGGAGGTGGCGTGGGCGAGGGCGCGGTGGGACGCGCCCCGGTGGATCCGGGCCGCCGCTTCGCCCAGCCGGATCAGGCCCGCGGCCATGAGGGGGTTGGCGGCGAGCGCGCCGCCCGACGGGTTGACGAGGACGTCGCCGTCCAGCTTCAGCGCCTTGCGCAGCACGATCTCCTGGGAGGTGAAGGGCGCGTGCAACTCGGCCAGGTCCACGGGGGGTACGAAGGCCCCGGCGCGTTCCGCGGCCAGCCGGGTGGAGGGGGAGTCGGTGAGGTCGCGTACCCCCAGGCCGTGTGCCTCGATGCGGTGGTCCATGCCCCGGATCCAGGCGGGCCGCTCGCACAGCTCGCGCGCCCGGTCCCCCGCGGCCAGGATCACGGCAGCCGCCCCGTCACCGATCGGCGGGCAGTCACCGGGGCGCAGCGGCCGCACGAGATGGTCCCCGGCCGGTACCGGACCGCTCAGCTGGGCGTGGGGGTTGGCGGCCGCGTCGGCACGGCTCCGGGCCGCGACGGCCGCGAGCGTCGGCTCGTCCGCGTCTCCGGCGTCGATCAGCGCCTGTGCCTGGAGCGCGGCGAGTGCGACCGAATCCGGCCAGAGCGGGGCCAGGTAGTAGGGGTCGAGCTGACGGGTGAGCACCGCGCGCACCTCACCGGGCGAGGATTTGCCGTACGCGTAGACGAGTGCGGTGTCGGTCTCGCCGGTCAGCAGCTTCACCCATGCCTCGTACAGCGCCCATGCGCCGTCCATCTCCACATGGGACTCGGAGATCGGCGGATGGGCGCCGACGCCGTCGAGGGCCATGGTGAAGGAGAAGGCACGGCCCGCGAGATAATCGCTCGATCCGGAGCAGGTGAAGCCGATGTCGGCGGTCTTGAGGCCGGTGGTGCCGAGTACGTCGTGCAGCACCGGCATCAGCATTTCCACCTCGGAGAGGTCGTCGGTACGCCGACGGTGGTCCGTCTGGGCGAAGGCGACGATGGCGACCTCCCGGGTCCGGTCCCGCGCCGTCCCGTGTACGGCCTTCCGTGTCACCTCACCTGTCCTGTCCCGCCTCGCCTCGTGCATCAGAGCAGCTCCTTGTAGCTGTCGTAGTCGGCATCGGGTTCACCGGAGGGGCGGTAGTGGTCGGGGAAGCGGCCGCCCTCGGTCCACACCGGTTCGACCCTGAGCCCCATCCTCACCTGGTCGTAGGGGATGCCGCCGATGCGTCCGTGCAGGGCGAGGTCGGCGCCGTCGAGCGCGATGTGCGCGTAGACGTAGGGCACGTCGATGTCCGGATTCGCCGTATGACGAGCCGTGATGTTGACGATACAGAAGGTGGTGACGGTGCCGCGGGGGCCGACCTCGACCTGTGTGTCGGTGGCGACACCGCAGGTGGGGCAGGCGCCGCGGGGCGGGACATACACCTTGCGGCAGGACGGGCAGCGCTCGCCGGTGATCCTCCGTTCGGCGAGCGCCTGGAGGTGGCGGGACTGGGCCCGGCCGGGCGCGTAGGTGTAGTCGAGGCGGGCGGGGGTGGTGATGCCGGTGACGGGGGCGGGGAACTCCCCGCTGTGGGCGGCCGGTTCGGCCGAGTTCGGTTCGTCCGGCGCGTCCCCCTCCCGTATCTCCTCGCCCGGCTCGAAGCAGGCGATGTCGGTGATCGCTCCGGTGCGTTCGGCGGCCCAGCGGATCCGGACCCGCATTCCGGTGCGTACGGCGTCGGGGCCGGGTGCGTCCAGCGCGTGCAGCAGGGCGGTGTCGGCGCCGTCGAGCCGGACCAGCACCCAGGCGAACGGGGTGGTGAGCGGCTGGCCACGGCGCGGGGCCGGATTCCAGGCCCAGGTGGTGATCGTGCCGGCCGTGCCGACCTCGACCAGTTCGCGGATCTCGGCGGCGGTGACCGGGTCGTATTCGGTGGGCGGTACGACAACCCGGCCGTCGCTCGCCCGGACGCCGAGCACGGTGCGTTCACGGAGCCCGGTGAGGAAGGCGCTCTGGACGGGACCGAGCGAGCGGGTGAAGGGGAATTCCACGACGAGGGGCGCCGTGAGGACCTCGGGCACGGCCTCTGGCATGACCTCTGGCATGACCTCTGGCATACGGACTCCTTGGGTCCTTGAGCTCTGGCTCCTCGGGCGCCGGGGGTCAGGCGCGCCGGTAGACGGGTGGGCGCTTCTCCGCGAAGGCCCGGGAGCCCTCCTTGGCGTCCGCGGTGTCGAAGAGGGGCCGGCCGCGGGCGAGTTCGGCCTTGAGGCCGTCGGGCTCGGTCATCCCGGAGGTCTCGTAGACGGATGCCTTGACGGCTTCGACGGCGAGTGGTCCGCAGGCGTTGACCATCCCGGCGATCTCCAGGGCCTTGTCCCGTGCGGTGCCGTCGGGGACGACATGGCCGATGAGGCCGATCCGTTCGGCCTCGCGCGCCGGGTAGGGGCGTCCCGTGAGCAGCATTTCCAGGGCGTGGGTGCGCGGGATCTGGCGGGCGAGGCGGACGGTGGATCCGCCGATGGGGAAGAGGCCTCGGCGCACCTCGAAGAGTCCGAAGGTGGCGCTCTCGCCGGCCACCCGGATATCGGTGCCCTGGAGGATCTCCGTACCACCGGCGACGCAGTGGCCCTCGACGGCGGCGATCACCGGTTTGCGGGGGCGGTGGTGCCGCAGCATCGCCTTCCAGTGCAGGTCGGGGTCGTCGCGCAGCCGCTCGCGGTAGTGCTCGCCGGCCATTCCGTCGCCCGCGAGGGCCTTGAGGTCCATGCCGGCGCAGAAGGTGCCGCCCGCGCCGGTCAGGACGATGGAGCGGATGTCGTCGTCCTCGTCGGCGGCCAGCCATCCGTCGTACAGGCCCACCAGCATCGGCAGCGAGAGCGCGTTCTTCGCCTCCGGCCGGTTGAGGGTGAGCACCAGGGTCGCGTCGAAGCGCTCCACGGTGAGATGTTCCGTTCCGCCGGCGTGCTCCCCGGCGCCTTCGGTACCGCCCATTCCGTCCTCCCGTCTCACGACGTAGAACAGGTTGCAGTAGCCGCACCGCGACTTCAAGGCTTTTCTGACAGGCAGTCAGTTTTCTTCGCCGCGGCTCTTCCTTGCTCCTCCCGGCGGCGCTCTAATGACGGCCAAGCCGACGCCCGTCCGGTCTGGAGGAGCCGTGGAGTTCAACCTTGCCGACCTCTTCGAGTCGATCGTCGACACGGTCCCCGACCGGGAGGCACTGGTCCACCTCGCCCATCCGGGCACCGGGGCCGAGCGCCGGCTGACGTACGCGGAGCTGGACCGCGCCGCCAACCGCCTCGCCCACCATCTGGGCGAGGCCGGCATCGGCCCCGGCCAGCACGTCGGGCTGCACCTCTACAACGGCATCGAATACCTCCAGACCGTCTATGCCTGCCTGAAAATCCGCGCCGTGCCGGTGAACGTCAACTACCGCTACGTAGAGGAGGAGTTGGCTTACCTCTACCGGGACGCGGACCTGGTGGCGCTGGTCTTCGACGCGGAGTTCACCGACCGGGTCGCCGCCGTCCTCCCACAGGCGACCATGCTGCGGCATCTCATACGGGTCGGCACCCCGCCCCCAAGGACGCATGACCCCCATCTCCCGCTCGTGCCATTCGCGGACGCCGAGGCCGCCGGATCACCCGCGCGCGGCTTCGGCCCGCGCTCCGCCGACGACCAGATCGTCATCTACACCGGCGGCACCACCGGGATGCCCAAGGGCGTGATGTGGCGCCACGAGGACCTCTTCTTCTCCGGGATGGGCGGCGGGGCACCGACCGGCGAGCCGGTGAAACGGCCCCGGGAACTGGCCGATCGGGTCGCGGCGGGCGACACCGGGCTCGTCTTCTTCCCCACTCCCCCGCTGATGCACGGCACCTCCACCCTCACCGCGTTCATCGCCTTCCACTTCGGGCAGAAGGTCGTCCTCCACCGCAAGTACGTGCCCGAGGAGGTGCTGCGGACCGTCGAGCGGGAGAAGGTCACCAGCGTTTCCCTGGTCGGCGACGCCATGCTGCGCCCGCTCGTCGACGCGCTGAGCGGGCCGCTCAGGGGCACCGACTGCTCCTCCCTTTTCAGCGTCAGCAGCTCCGGCGCGATCCTCTCCGAGACGGTACGCGCCCAGTTCAGCGCACTGGTCCCGAACGCCATGCTGCTGAACAACTTCGGCTCGTCGGAGTCCGGCTTCAACGGCACCGCCACCGACGACTCCGGCCCGGACAAGGGCTTCCGCGTACGGGTCAACCCCCGTACAGCGGTGGTGGACCCGGCGACACACCAGCCGGTCGCGGCGGGCGAGGCGGGCCGGCTCGCACTCCGGGGACACGTACCGCTCGGCTACTACAACGACCCGAAGAAGACCGCCGAGACCTTCTTCGAGGCGCACGGTGACCGCTGGGTGCTGCTGGGCGATATGGCGACCGTCGACGAGGAGGGCATCGTCACCGTCCTGGGTCGGGGCTCGCAGTGCATCAACTCCGGTGGCGAGAAGATCTATCCGGAGGAGGTCGAACAGGCGCTCAAGGCCCATCCGGATGTGTACGACGCGCTGGTGACCGGCGTCCCGGACGAGCGGTGGGGCAACCGTGTCGCGGCGGTCGTCCAACTACGGTACGGGAGCGCGCCATTGGACCTGGCAGGTGTTCAAGCACACTGCCGGACCCGGCTGGCCGGTTACAAGATTCCGCGCACCGTCGTCTTCGCCGAGCGCATCCAGCGGTCACCCAGCGGCAAGGCGGACTACCGCTGGGCGAGAGCGGTGGTGGCGGGCGGGCGGAAGGAGTGAGCGACGGGCGTGGTGGCGGGCGAGGAAAAAGGGTGAACGCCTTCCGGGGTCAGCCGCAGACCGAGCGCAGCGAGCGGGCCAGGGCGACCGCATGCAGACCGTCCAGACGCCGTTCATAACGTACGCGCACGGCGGCGGCCGTCAGCACCGGACCGCAGGACGGCGCGTAACGGGCGCGCACCGAACCGGCGATGGCCCGCACCAGCTCACCGTTGAGGCGATTGACCTCCCTGCGGACCTCGTCGAGATCCGGGCGCTCGGCCGGCGCCTGCGACGGGTCCGCGTCCCACCTGCGGTGCAGCCCGCGCTGGACGACCTTGCTCGCCTCGATCTGGTCCCGGAAGATCCGCACCGTCACCACCGGATCGGCGCCCAGCTCCCGCGCCTGCTCCGCGACCGCGTCCAGCACTTGTCGCTCACGGGCGGGGGCGTCGATCGGGGCACCACTGCCCCACTTGGCCGCGGCGACCAGATCACCGATCGCCAGCCGCTCGGCGGACAGCGCGGCAAGCGGGCGGAGGCGAGCGTACGGGGAGTGCGCGGAGCCGGTGGCGACGGCCTTCGCCACCGGAGTGGCCGACGGTGGCGCGACGGCCCCGGCGGTTCCGTACGCTCCGGTGAACAGGACGGTGGCGGTGGCACCGGCGATCAGCACACGGCGCGTCGAGGCGGTCAGCTGCACGGTCGTCCTCTCTCGGACCGGGGGCGTCATATAGCGGTGAGCCTACGGGGTGACGTCCTGCGGGGTGTCGCCTTCGGTGTGTCGTAGAACTCCCGCCCGGCGGCAGACCCGCCCCGACCGGGAGGCCGCTCCGCAGTGGCACACCCCTTGACGTGCTCGCCATGCGCTGATTACTTGGATCCGCATTCAGCTACCGAATGATCGGTAGGGCGACGAGGCGGTGACACGGCATGCCGGAAGCGGCTACGGGCGGCGAAACGTTCGACTCGGCGGAACGGCTCTCCCCGGACGCGTTGCGGGAGCTGCAACTGCCCCGGCTGCGCGCCTCGTTGCGGTACGCGTACGACCATGTCCCCTTCTACCGCGCGTCCTTCGACCGGGCCGGGGTGCGGCCGGAGGACTGCCGCTCGCTCGGCGATCTCGCCCGGTTCCCGTTCACCGCCAAGGACGATCTGCGGGCCACCTACCCCTTCGGGATGTTCGCCGTGCCCCGGGGCGAGGTGCGCCGTCTGCACGCCTCCAGCGGCACCACCGGCCGTCCGACGGTCGTCGGCTACACCGAACGCGACCTGTCGACCTGGGCGGATGTCGTCGCCCGCTCGATCCACGCGGCCGGTGGGCGCCCCGGCCACACCATCCATATCGCCTATGGATACGGGCTGTTCACCGGCGGTCTGGGCGCGCACTACGGTGCGGAGCGGCTCGGCTGCACGGTCGTACCGGCGTCCGGCGGGATGACCTCCCGTCAGGTCCGGCTCATCCAGGACTTCCGCCCCGAGATCATCATGGCCACGCCGTCGTACATGCTCACCCTGCTCGACGAGTTCGAGCGGCAGGGCGTCGATCCGCGGACGACCTCGCTCCGGGTGGGCATTTTCGGCGCCGAGCCGTGGACGCGGGAGATGCGCCGGGAGATCGAGGAACGGTTCGCGATCGACGCGGTGGACATCTACGGCCTGTCGGAGGTCATGGGGCCGGGCGTCGCCCAGGAGTGTGTGGAGACCAAGGACGGGCTGCACATCTGGGAGGACCACTTCTACCCGGAGGTGGTCGACCCGGTCACCGGAGCGGCGCTGCCGGACAGCGAGCACGGTGAGCTGGTCTTCACCTCGCTCACCAAGGAGGCGATGCCGGTCATCCGCTATCGCACCCGCGATCTGACCCGGCTGCTGCCCGGCACCGCGCGGGCCGCCTTCCGCCGGATGGAGAAGGTCACCGGACGCAGCGACGACATGATCATTCTGCGCGGGGTCAATCTGTTCCCGGCGCAGATCGAGGAGATCGTGCTCCGGACGCCGGGCGTCGCCCCGCATTTCCAGCTGCGGCTGACCCGCGAGGGCCGGCTGGACCGGCTGACCGTACGCGCCGAGGCCCGGCCGGACACGACCCCGGAGCAGCGCACGGCGGCCGTCGACCTGATCGTGCGCGCCGTCAAGGACGGTATCGGTGTGTCGGTCGCGGTCGAGATCGTCGCGCCGGAGACGCTGGAGCGCTCGGTCGGCAAGATCAAGCGGATTGTCGACGCCCGGCCGCGGGACAAGGGATAGCGTGCGCTCCGACGCCCGGGGCCGGCCCCGTCTCCCCGGGGCTCCGCCGGGATCGGCCTTGTTCACGCGGACCGTTCCCCGTCCAGCCCCGCCCGCCCGGGGCCCGGCCCGTTGATCCATCCTGCCCCTTGCCCCAGCCTGCCGGGTGTCAAAAACGCTCACGATCCGCACACCTGACGTCGCATCGGCCGACCCCACTGAACGTTGCCTCGGTGCGCTGCGTACTACTGGCCACTCGCGCCCGAGCCACGGCCGGCGGTCGCTCAGGCCGCGCGCGGCACCGTCGCACGGGCCCCCGGACGAGACCGCGGCGATCCCCTACGGGACCGTCGGAAGGGAACGATCGACAGTGACAGCCCAGCGCACCACTCGCCTCGCCGCCCTCCTTGCTCTGCCCGTCGTCCTGGCCCTCTCGGCCGCCGCCACTCCGGCCGCCGCCACTCCGGCCGTCGCCGCGGAGAAGGCATACCAGATCAACCTGGACCAGCTGAACGACTCGGGGGGCAGGGGCACGGCGATGCTCAGCCTCGACGGCACCCGACTGTCCGTGAAAATCGAGTCGGAGGGGCTCGTTCCGGGCCAGCCCCACGCACAGCACATCCACGGCTCCACCGACGGCCGTGACTTCCACTGCCCGGACGCCAGTGCGGACAAGGACGGCGACGGGATCGTCACCACGAGCGAGGGCGTGCCCGTTTACGGTGAGGTCAATATCGCGCTCACCACCCAAGGCGACACCTCCGCCGACAGCGGCCTGGCCGTCGACCGGATGCCCAAGGCCGACACGGAGGGCAAGCTCTCCTACGAGCGCACCCTCACCGTCTCGCAGGATGTGGCCGACCACATCCAGGACCTCCATGTCGTGCAGCACGGCATCGACCCGAACGGCGACAAGACGTACGACTTCGGAGTGGGCAAGAGCGACCTGGATCCCAAACTGCCCCAGGAAGCCACCGCGCCGGCGGTCTGCGGGCTGGTCGAGGGCGCGGCGGTCGGTTCCATTCCGGTGGGGGGCGTGGAGACGGGCGGCGGAACGGCCGACAGCAGCGGGCTCCCCGGCGCGCTGGCGGGCGCCGGAGGTCTCGCCGTCCTGGCGGCGGCCGGAGCACTGGCCCTGCGCCGCGGGAGGCACGCAACCGCCTCCGCCCGGCCGACCGGACAGGGCATCGCGTGAAGGCCCGCGGGAAGCGCGAGACCGCATGCTGCGTCGCGGTGGGAGCGATGCTCCTGCTCGGCGGATGCGGGGGAGATACTCCGGCGTCGCAGGCCGCTCCCGTCGGACAACAGCCCGCGCAGACGGGCCAGGACACCGCAGGAACGGGATCGGACACCGCAGGAACGGAATCCGAGAACGGTCCAGGGGGTGGGCGGAAGACGGGGGATGCGCGGAAGGCGGCTCCGCAGCGGATCACCATCGCCTCGCTCAACGTCTCCTCCACTCTGGAGTCGCTGGGGCGGAAGAAGGACGGCACGATGGAGACGCCCGCCGACCCCGACAAGGCGGGCTGGTACGCCCCCGGCCCGGCACCCGGCGAAAAGGGACCGGCCGTCATCGCGGGCCATGTCACCTGGAACGGCAAGCCGTCGGTGTTCCACCGGCTGTCCTCGCTGAAGGCCGGCGCCGCGATCGAGGTCACGCGGGCGGGCGGAAAGACGGCCACGTTCACCGTCAGCCGCGTCGCGCAGTACCCGAAGGACAAGTTCCCGACCATCGAGGTCTACAAGAACATCGACCACGCGGGGCTGCGACTGATCACCTGTGGAGGCGACTACGACCAGTCGCGGCACTACTACCGGGACAATGTGGTGGTGTTCGCCAGGCTGGCCGGGGCGGAATAGCACGTCCACCGATTCGGTACCGGGGCCGGCGTCGTTTCCAGACGCCGGCCTCCGGCCGTTCGAGGGGGCCTGGACCCGGCCCCCTGGCCGAGTTCGCTCAGCCCGACTGTCACTCAGTCCGTCTGTCGCTCAGGTCATGTTCGGGTCCCCCTTGATCAGCGCGAAGGGCGCCCCGAACGGGTCCATGAGCATGGCGAGCCGGCCGACGCCCGGGGTGTTGGACGGCGGGATCAGGACCGTGGCGCCGTTGTCGGTGGCGGCGGCGAAGGTCGCGTCGCAGTCGGCCACACCGAAGTACGGGTGCCACTCGGACGTCGAACCGGCCGCCAGATTCTCCTTCGACAGCTGCATGATGCCGCCCTGCCCCGTGTCCCCTTCCGTGCCGCCGCTGGGCGCGGAGACGACCGAGTAGACCATGTCCCCGCCCATCGGCATGTCCTGATAGCTCCAGGAGAAGACCGAGCGGTAGAAGTCCTTCGCCGCGGCCGCGTCGGTGGTGTAGAGCTCCGTCCAGCAGAGGGTGTTCGGTTCCATGACCATGTCCAGGCCCTGGACGTCGCCCGGCTGCCAGACGGCGAAGTCGGCGCCGGTCGGGTCGGTGAACTGGGCCAGCCGGCCCGCGGTGAAGACATCCATCGGCGCGGCCCGTACCTTGCCGCCGGCCTGCTCCACCGCCTTGGCCGTGGCGTCCGCGTCGGTGGTGTGGAAGTACGCCGTCCAGGCGGGGCGCGCGCCCTCCTCGTGGCACGGGCCGGCGGCGCCGACCGTCTTGCCGTCGAGCTGGAAGAAGCCGTACCCGCCGCCCTCCGGGCCCGCCGACTGGAAGCTCCAGCCGAACACGGCCGAGTAGAAGGCGGCCGCGGCGTCAACATCGGGGGCACCGAGGTCGATCCAGTTCGGTGTCCCGGGAACGTAGTCGGTGGTCAGCATGGGTGCTCCTCCGTCATACGGATCGAGTGTGCGCGGGGGTTCTCCCGCCGTTTCACAGCATGGCAGGGGGCACTGACAGTCGCCCTTCGCGCAGCGCCGACGCCGCTCAGGGTGCACCGAACCGGTCCCGCACCTGACGCTCGAGGACCTTTCGGGGAAGGCGGGTGTAGTGGGGACCCTTCCGGGACGAAGAGCGAAGAGGGCGGCCCCTACAACGCCGCGTGGCGCCTACGAGGCCGGATGACGCCCACGAGGCCGGATGGGGCCTCTGCGAAGTCGGGGTGCCACCGACGAGGCCCGGTGCGTGCCTCTACGAGGCGGGGCGCGCCCTACACCGCCCGCCCCCGCCCCTCCCAATACGGTTCCCGCAGCCGCCGCTTGTAGAGCTTGCCGTTGGGGTCGCGGGGCATGGCATCGATGAAGTCGACGGACCGGGGGCGCTTGTAGCGGGCCAGTCGCCGCTCGCAGTGCGCGAGGATGTCGTCGGCGAGCGCGGGCCCCGCCCGGTACCCCTCGGCCGGTTCGACGACCGCTTTGACCTCCTCTCCCCAGTCGTCGTGCGGGATGCCGAAGGCGGCCGCGTCGGCGACGGCGGGGTGGCCGAGCAGGGCGGACTCGATCTCGGCGGGATAGATGTTCACCCCGCCGGAGATGATCATGTCGATCTTGCGGTCACGGAGGAAGAGATAGCCGTCCTCGTCGAGACAGCCGAGGTCGCCGACGGTGAAGAAGTCGCCGATCCGGTTCTTCTTCGTCTTGCCGTCGTCCTTGTGGTAGCTGAAGCCTCCGGTGCTCATCTTCATGTAGACGGTGCCTAGTTCACCCGCGGGCAGCCGGTTGCCGTCGTCGTCGAAGACCGCGAGTTCGCTGATCGGCCAGGCTCTGCCGACCGTGCCGGGCTTCTTGAGCCAGTCCTCGGCGGTGGCGAAGGCACCGCCGCCCTCGCTCGCCGCGTAGTACTCCTCGACGCAGCCGCCCCACCAGTCGATCATCGCGCGTTTGACGTGCTCGGGGCAGGGCGCGGCGCCGTGGATGGCGTGCCGCATCGAGGTCACGTCGTAGGCCGCCCGGGTCTCTTCGGGAAGGGCGAGCAGCCGGTGGAACTGGGTGGGGACCATATGGGTGTGGGTGCAGCGGTGCTCGTCGATCAGAGCCAGCATCCCCTGGGGCGTCCACTTGTCCATCAGGACGAGGCGGTGCCCTATGTGCAGTGAGGCGCCGGCGAATTGCAGTACGGCGGTGTGGTAGAGCGGCGAGCAGACCAGGTGGACGTTGTCGTCGAAGGGCCGGATGCCGAAGATGCCGAGGAAACCGCCGAGGTAGGTCTCCTCGGGCGGAATGCCGGGCAGGGGGCGGCGGATGCCGCGTGGGCGTCCGGTGGTGCCCGAGGTGTAGTTCATGACCCAGCCGAGAGTGCGGCCGGCGGGCGCGGACACCGGTTTGCCGGCCAGGAGTTCACCGTACGGACGGAAGCCGTCGGCCGCACCGACCGCATAGCGCTGGGTGGCCGGCAGTTCCGCCTCGTCGGCGGCGTGCCGGGCGGCGTCCTGGTACCGCTCGTGGGCGATCAGGACCTTGGCGCCGGAGTCGGCGACGATCCAGGCGATCTCCGGGCCGACCAGGTGATGGTTGACGGGTACGAGATAGAAACCTGCCTGGGAGGCGGCGAGGTAGGCGGTGCAGAACTCGACGCCGTTGGGGAGGACCACGGCGAACGCGTCGCCACGTTCCAGGCCCGCCGCGCGCAGCCCGTGGACCAGCTGGTTGGCCGCGGCGTGCAGCCGGCCCGCGGTCCACTCCTCGCCGTCCGGGGCGATCAGCACCCGGCGGTCGGGGTCGGCGGCGGCCTGGGCCCAGAAGCCGTTGGGGGGCTGGCTCACTGCTGGCTCCTTCCGGCGATGCGGTCGATGCGGTCGATGGCCCGCTCGAAACCCCGGATGAGATCGTCGAAGACGGCCTGCACGCTCCGTTCGCGGTTCATCCGGCCGACGATCTGGCCGACCGGGGTGCCGAGCAGCGGCTCGGTCTCATAGCGCTGGATACGGGAGTTGGCCTCGGCGACCAGCAGTCCCTGGAGTGGCATCGGGAGGGGCCCGAGGCCGCTCGGGTCGTCCCAGGCGTCGGTCCATGCGGTGCGCAGCTGGCGGGCGGGTTTGCCGGTCAGGGCGCGGGAGCGGACGGTGTCGCCGGGGCCGGCGGCGAGCAGTTTCGCGGTCAGCCGGCGGGAGTGCAGCTCGGCCTCCTCGGTGGTCAGCCAGATCGAGCCGAGCCAGACGCCCTGTGCGCCGAGGGCGAGCCCGGCGGCGATCTGTGCGCCGGTGCCGATGCCGCCCGCGGCAAGCACCGGCAACGGGTCGACGGCCGCCACGACTTCCGGGGTGAGGACCATGGTGGCGATCTCGCCGGTGTGTCCTCCGGCCTCGTAGCCCTGGGCGACGACGATATCGATGCCGGCCGCCTTGTGGTGCAGGGCGTGGCGGGGGCTCCCGGCCAGCGCGGCGACGAGGATGTCGTGGTTGTGTGCGCGCTGGATGACGTCCGGGGGCGGTGCCCCGAGAGCGCTGGCGAGCAGCTTGATCGGGTAGTCGAAGGCCACGTCGAGTTGGCTGCGGGCCACCTGTTCCATCCAGCCGGTGATCCGCCAGCCGGTCGCCTCGCCCTCGGCGAGCTGTGGCACCTCGTACTTGGCGAGCAGATCCGCGACGAACTGACGGTGGCTCTCGGGGATCATCGCCTCGACGTCGGCCTCGGTGACGCCTTCCACCTTCTTGGCGGGCATCACCACATCGAGGCCGTAGGGCAGCCCCTCGGTGTGTTCCTGCATCCAGTCGAGGTCGCGGGCCAGCTCGTCGGGCGCGTTGTAGCGGACCGCGCCGAGCACCCCGAAGCCGCCCGCCCGGGTGATCGCCGCGGCGACCGCCGGGAAGGGCGTGAACCCGAAGACGGCGTGCTCGACTCCCAGCGTGTTGCTCAGCTCCGTCTGCATGGGCGCAGGATGCCGCAGCGCGCCGTACGAGGGAAGAGATTTTCTGATGCCACGTCAGTTAAGGGAGGCCCGAGGCCCCAAACTGCGCCAGTTGAGTGAGTCCCGTGACGGGTAGGGATCGGTCTGGGGGCCGGCGGACCCTTAAGGGCTCCCCTAAGGGGTTTCCCTTAAGGGTCCGCCGGCCCCCCAAGCCGATCCCTACCCGCCTTCCCGCTCCTCCAGCACCGCCATCGCCGCGTTGTGCCCGGGGATCCCGCTCACTCCCCCGCCGCGCACCGCGCCCGCCCCGCACAGCAGGACATTGGCATGCCCGGTCGCCACGCCCCAGCGGCCGGGCGCCGTGTCCCGGAGACCGGCACCGCCCGCCTCCGGGTCCGCATACGGGAAGGCCAGCTCGCGGTGGAAGATGTTGCCGCCCGGCAGTCCCAGCTCCCGGTCCAGGTCCAGCGGGCTCCGGGCCTCGATGCACGGACGGCCGTCGGCGTCCTCGGCGAGGCAGCCGGCGAGCGGTTCGGCGAGGTGCGCGTCCAGCTGGGTGAGCGTGGCGGCCAGCAGCCGGTCGCGGGTGGCCGGGTGCTCCGGGGTGTCGCCGGCGAACAGCCGGGCCGGGGTGTGCAGCCCGAAGAGGGTGAGCGTCTGGTAGCCCGCACGGACCAGGTCCGGGCCGAGGACGGAGGGGTCGGTCAGCGAGTGGCAGTAGATCTCGGAGGGCGGGGCGGCGGGCAGCTCACCGGCGGCCGCCTGCTCGTAGGCGGCCGCCAACTGCCCGTATCCCTCGGCGATATGGAAGGTCCCGGAGAACGCCTCGCGCGGGTCCACCCGGGTGTCCCGTAGCCGTGGCAGCCGGGTGAGCAGCATATTGACCTTGAGCTGGGCTCCCTCCGCGGACGGTGGCGGGTCCTCGCCGAGCAGTCGGGCCAGCTCCCGTGGCGCGGCGTTGACCAGGACCCGGCGGGCGCCGACCGTGCCCTGTTCGCAGGTCACCTCGGCGGTATTGCCGTCGGTCGCGAGAGCGGTCACCGCGCACCGGGTGACGATCTCGGCGCCGGCCCGGCGGGCGGCGTCGGCCAGCGCGTCGGTGAGCGCGCCCATGCCGCCGATCGGGACGTCCCAGTCGCCGGTGCCGCCGCCGATGACGTGGTAGAGGAAGCAGCGGTTCTGCCGCAGCGAGGGGTCGTGGGCGGCGGCGAAGGTGCCGATCAGGGCGTCGGTGAGGACCACTCCGCGTACCAGGTCGTCGGTGAAGGCCGCCTCGATCGCCTCGCCCAGGGGGCGTTCGAAGAACGCGTGCCAGGTGGCGTCGTCGTCGATCCGGGCGCGCAGCGCGTCACGGGTGGGCAGCGGCTCGGTGAGCGTCGGGAAGACGCGTTCCGCCAGTCGGTGCGTACTGCCGTAGAAGCGCTGCCAGGCGGTGAACTCCCGGTCGGAGCCGGTGAGTTCGGCGAACGCCTGGCGGGTGCGGTGCGGGCCGCCGCCCACCAGCAGTCCGGTGGGACGGCCCTCGCGGACGGCCGGGGTGTACGAGGAGACGGTGCGTTTACGGACCGCGAAGCGCAGCCCGAGGTCCCGCACGATCTTCGACGGCAGCAGGCTGACGAGGTAGGAGTAGCGGGACAGCCGGGCGTCGACCCCCGCGAACGCCCGGGTCGACACGGCGGCACCACCGGTGTGGTCCAGCCGCTCCAGCACCAGCACGCTGCGTCCGGCGCGTGCGAGATAGGCGGCGGCGACCAGTCCGTTGTGCCCGCCGCCGACGATGACCACGTCGTACGAAGTCCGTTCCGGCATGCCTCTTCGTAGCACGCGGTGATCGTCCGTGCCAGGCGCAGGCGGCTGAATCCTCCGGCGCGGCCGGTGGGGCTTCTTGATCGGGGCGGGGCCGGATTCTAGCGTCCGGCCGGTGCGTCGTCCCGGCACCGCCCGTGGTACGGCGCTCAGGCCGTCCCGCTTCTCCGTGAGGTGACCCGTGTCCCACCCGTCGGTACCCCGCATCGGCCGCACCTTCGCCGGAATCACCGCCGTCGCCGCCGGCTCGGCGGCGCTGCTGGCGCTCACCGGCCCCGCTTCCGCCGTCCCCGATACGGCCCGGGCAGCCGGCGCCAAGCGCGCCGCAACGTATCCGAATCTGGCCCCGACACCCCCGATGGGCTGGAACAACTGGTCGTACTACAGATGCGACATCAACGAGAAGGTCCTTCTGGACAACGCGCGGGCGCTGGTGCGCACCGGCCTGGCGGACAAGGGCTATGACACCGTCACCGTCGACGACTGCTGGATGGCCAAGAAGCGCGGTCCGGACGGCGAACTGGTGCCGGACCCGGAGAAGTTCCCGCACGGCATGGCGTACATCGGCCGAAAGCTGCACAAGATGGGGCTGAAATTCGGGATCTATGAGGACGTCGGCACCCTCACCTGCGGGAAATACCCGGGCAGCCTCGGGCACTTCCAGCAGGACGCCGACCTGTTCGCGCGCTGGAAGGTGGACTACCTCAAGGCCGACGGCTGCAATGTGCCCGTCCCCCCGGGGAGCACGAAAGAAGAGACCTTCCACGACCTGTACCGGCAGCAGAGCCGGGCCCTGGAGGCCAGCGGCCGGGACATCACCTTCTCGGTGTCCGCGCCGGCCTACTTCCAGTTCGCCGGTGACCGCGTCTGGCACAAGGTCATCCGCTGGTCCGCCGAGCTCGGCAACCTGTGGCGGAGCGGCCGGGACATCGCACTGGAGACGGATTCACCCGCCAAGAAGTGGTCCTCGATCGTCACCAACTTCGGCTACAACGCGGGGCTGGCCGGCCTGCAGCGGCCCGGCCGCTGGAACGACCCGGACTTCCTGCTCGCCGGCGGCACCGGGCTGACCCGGGACGAGATGCAGAGCCAGATGTCGCTGTGGGCGGTGATGGCCGCGCCGCTGATCTCCAGTACGGATCTGAGCGACCTCTCCCCCGCGGCACGCGAGGTGCTGGGCAACAAGCGGGTCATCGCCGTCGACCAGGACCCGCTCGGCGTACAGGGGGAGGTCGTACGGAAGGGTGACGGCTTCGCGGTGCTGTCCAAACCGCTGGCGAACGGGGACCGGGTGATCGCCCTGTTCAACTCGGGCGACACACCGCGCACCCTGTCCACGACGGCCGAGGCAGCCGGTCTGCCGGACGCCGGTCCCTACCTGGTGCGCGATCTGGTGACCGGCCGCGCGCACCACAGCGGCGGGGACATCGTCGCGAAGGACGTGCCACCGCATGCCACGGTGCTGTATCGGGTGAGTGCGGCTTACTGATCGGGGCGGGCTGATCGGAGGCAGGGGGTGGGTGGACGCCCCGCCCGGATGCGGGCGTCTACCGCCGCCCCGCCGCATACTCCCGCCGTAGCGCCGCGACCCGGCGGTAGAGGGCGGCCGCTTCGGCCGTGCGGCCGAGCTGGTCCAGGCACTGCGCCTGGTCGCTGCGGCTGGCGAGGGCGTCGAGATGGGCCGCGCCCAGGACTCGTTCGCGGGCGTCGGCGACCTGGCGGTAGATGCTCAGGGCGTCGGCCCAGCGGCCCAGCCAGCCGAGCGCCACGGCGATCTCGCGACGGCTGACGAGGGTGTCGGGATGGTCGGCCCCCAGCACCCGCTCGCGCGCCGTGGCCACCTCGCGGGCCTCGGCGAGCGCCTCCTCCCAGCGGCCCAGCCGGCCGAGGCTCACCCCCAGGCCGTGCCGGGCGCGCAGCGTCTCGGGGGCGTCGGCGCCCTGGGCGCGGGTACGGGCCGCCACCAGGTCGCGGTAGACCGTCAGGGCCTCGGCGCCGCGTCCCAGCCGGCCGAGGCTGATGCCGACCTCGTAACGGGCGGCGAGGGTGTCAGGGTGATCCGCGCCGAACGTCTCGGTACGTGCCGCCGCCACCTCGTGGTACGACCACAGCGCCTCCGTCCACTTCCCCAGCTGCCCCTGGACGTAGGCGAGTTCATAGCGGGTGGCGAGGGTGTCGGGGTGGTGCGGGCCGAGCACCCGGGCGCGCGCCTCGGCCACCTGACGGGCCATGGCGCAGCAGTCCTCCAGCCGGCCCAGCCGGGCGAGGCCGAAGGCGAGATGGTGACGGCAGCTCAGGGTGTCGGGGTGGTCCGGGCCCAGGACCCGCTCGCGTCCGGCCAGCACCTCGGCGGCGATCTGGTGCGCCTCGAAGTGACGGCCGGCCCTGGCCAGTGTGTGGCTGCGCTCCAGGCGGGCGGTGAGGGCGGCGACGGAGTCGGGGGCGTCGTCGGACGGCGCCGGCTGGGCGGTTCCCGCGGCCGGGGACGCCTCGCGTCGCGGTGCGCCCTGGCCGCCGGTCCAGGCGGCGGTGAGGACGGCGGCGGACCGGTCCAACACGGTCCGGCGGGGCGGCCGGGCGCCGCTCGCCGGGGACCCGTGGGTCATTCCCCGGGTCCAGGGCGGCAGCCGCTCGGTGGGCGCCGTGGCGTCGCCCGGGCCCCGGACGCCCTGCCGATGCCGGGCGTCGGCGAGGCGTTTGCCGAGCTCATCCGCGTCCGGGGGCCGGTCGTCGGGGTCCTTGGCCAGCAGGTCGAGCATGATCCGCTGGTAGGGCTCGGGCAGGTCGGGGCGCCGGGTGCGCGGGGGGTCCGGGGCGGTGTCGCGGTGTCCGACGAGCACCGACCAGGGGTCGTCCTGGTTGAACGGCGGGGCGCCGGTGGCGATTTCGTACAGCACACAGCCGAGGGAGTAGAGGTCGCTGCGATGGTCGACGGTGCCGGCGCCGATCTGTTCGGGCGACATGTAGTGCGGGGTGCCCATCGCGACGCCGCTGCCGGTCAGCCGGGCGGTGAAGCCTATGTCGTGATTGAGGCGGGCGATGCCGAAGTCGCAGATCTTGACCGTGCCGTCGGTGGTCCGCACGATGTTCGCGGGCTTGAGGTCGCGGTGCACGATGTCTTGTTCGTGGGTGTAGGCGAGCGCGGCGGTGAGCTGTTCGGCGATCTCGATGACGTCGGGGACGGGCAGCGGCGCATGCCGGTTGTCGTCCATCAGCTGGCTGAGGTTACGGCCGGTGAGCAGCTCCATGACGAGGAACAGGGTGCCGTCGTCCTCGCCGAAGTCGTGGACGACGGTGATGCCGCGGTGCTGGAGCGCGGCCGCGACCCGGGCCTCGCGGCGGAAGCGTTCGCGCAGCACCCGCAGGAAGCCGGGTTCGTGGCGCGGCCCCATCGGCTTGAGGCATTTGACGGCGACCTGGCGGCCCAGTGATTCGTCGAGGGCCCGCCACACCTCGCCCATGCCACCACGTCCGATGGTGTCGAGCAGCCGGTAGCGCCCTTGCACCAACCTGTCGTCCGCCATCGCGTATCGCCGCCCCCGTCCCCGCGTTCAGTCGCGCAGCTCCCCCTGCGTGTCCTGTGGGCCCAGTATGGCGGCGGAACGGCACAGCTTGTAGGGCGCTGGGCGGGCGCCGGGGCCGAGTCGCGCCACCGCGCGCAGGATGTGCCGGGGCGGCAGCCGCCACCGGAGTGCGGGCGGAACGGCCCGGAGGAGACCGCCGGTGACGCGCAGTCTGCGGGTGACGGTGGCGGGCCGCGGTGCCGGACGGCCGTACAGCTCGTGCGCGTACGGGGGCAGTGCGCCGTAGGCGAGCTCCGCCACAGGTGTCCACAGCAGCTCCCGTGCGGGGACGAGCGCGGTGGGTGTGGGCGGCCGGCGGAGGAAGTCGTCGACCTGGCGGGCCTCGGGGGTGAGCGCGAGGTGGGGCCGTACGTCCGCGAAGTAGGCGGCGAGCGCGTCCCGGTCGCCGGGGACCGTGTCCGGGTCGAGGCCGACGAGGCGGGCGCTCTCGCGGTGCTCGTGGAGGTACGCGTCGGCCTGGGCGTCGCTGACGGGGTAGCCGGAGCGGCGCAGTACGTGCAGGTAGGAGTCCACCTCTGCGCAGTGCACCCAGAGCAGCAGCGCCGGTTCGTCCACGCCGTAGCGTTCGCCGGTGGCCGGGTCGGTGGCGGACAGCCGGCGGTGGATGCCGCGGACGGTGGCACCGGCCCGTTCGGCGGCCTCGGTCGTACCGTAGGTGACGGTGCCGACGAAGTCGGCGGTCCGCATCAGCCGGCCCCAGGCATCCCGTCGTCCCCCCTTGTTCTTCTGGAAAGCGGCCGAATTCTGCAGCACTCCGCGTACCGCCCTCGGATGCAGCGCCTGGAGATACAGCGCACGGACGCCCGCGATCCACATCATCGGGTCGCCGTGCATCTGCCAGGTCACCGAGCGGGGGCCGAAGAGCCCTCGGTCGCCTGCCATCACCACACCTCCCGAAAGTCTCAGCGCCGTACGCGGGGCATCCCGAGGCCGATCCACGAGATGATCTCGCGCTGGATCTCGTTGTTGCCGCCGCCGAAGGTGAAGATGACGGCCGAGCGGTAGCCGCGCTCCAGTTCGCCGTGGAGTACGGCCCCCGCGGAGCCCTCCTTGAGCGGGCCGGCCGAGCCGACGATCTCCATCAGCCAGGCATAGGCGTCCCTGCGGGCCTCGGAGCCGTAGACCTTGACCGCGGAGGCGTCCTGCGGGGTGAGCGTGCCGCGCTGGAGCGCGTCGACCATCTGCCAGTTCAGCAGCTTCATGGCGTCCAGTCTGGTGTGGGTACGGGCCAGCCGTCCACGGACCCAGCCCAGGTCGATGACCCGGCGGCCGTCGGCGAGTTTGGTTCCGGCCGCCCAGCGCTGGACGTCGTGCAGCGCGCGGATGGCCATCGTGCCGTGCGCGGCGAGGGTGACCCGCTCGTGGTTGAGCTGGTTGGTGATGATCCGCCAGCCCTGGTTCTCCTTGCCGACGCGGCGGGAGGCGGGGACGGTGATGTTCTCGTAGTAGCTGGCGGTGGTGTCGTGCGAGGCGAGGGTGTTGATCAGGGTGCAGGAGTAGCCGGGGTCGCTGGTGGGGACGAGGAGCATGGTGATGCCCTTGTGAGGCGGGGTGCCGTCGTCGACGGGGCGGGTACGGACCGCGAGCCACACCCAGTCCGCCGTGTCCCCGTTGGTCGTCCAGATCTTCTGGCCGTTGACGACGTAGTGGCCGCTCTCCTCGTCGCCCTCCCGTACGGCGCGGGTCTTGAGGGCGGCGAGGTCGGTACCGGCGTCCGGCTCGCTGTAGCCGATGGCGAAGTCGATCTCGCCGGAGAGGATCCCGGGCAGGAAGTACGCCTTCTGTTCCTCGGTGCCGAACCGCATGAGCGTCGGACCGACGGTGTTCAGCGCCATCAGCGGCAGCGGCACCCCCGCCTGCGCCGCCTCGTCGAAGAAGATGAACTGTTCCATCGGGCTCATGCCCCGCCCGCCGAACTCCTTGGGCCAGCCGACCCCGAGCCAGCCATCGCCGCCCAGGCGGCGCACGGTCTCGCGGTAGAAGCGCTTGCGGGAGGCGGGGTCGGTATGCCTGGCGTAGGCGTTGTCCGGCACCAGTCCGGCGAAGTACGTTCGCAGTTCGGCACGCAACCGCTGCTGTCCGGGGGTGTATTCGAGGTGCACGGCCCCTCCAGTTCGTCCGGTCCGGTCGCCCGGCCGCCGCGGGCCGTCCGGATTACTGACGGTCCGTCGGATGTCGGGCCGAGGGGCACAGTAGAACGCGTTCCACTAATACGGAAGGGCGCGGTGCGCCGGACGGCAGGCCGGTGCCGTGGACGCCGACGGCGTCCGGGCGCAACACGGCCCGGCCCCGGTACCCAGAGGTATCGGGGCCGGGCCGTGCGAACACTCCACCGGCGCGCCAACTACCGCCCGGTCCACCGAGCGGGGCCCGGGGGTCAGCCCACGGCGTGCTTCGCCGTATGGCCGGGACCCTGCTTGCCCGACACATCCTTGCAGTACTTGACGACGCCGGTGTTGGCCACGAACTTCGCCGAGACCCAGCTCTTGCGCTGACCACGGTTCGTACCACCGGTCAGATACCAGACGGTGTTGCCCATGACGTCCTGGGCACGGATCTTGCACACCAGGCCGATCTGCGCACGGTGCGGCAGATACCCCGCCACGGAGGAGTCCGTGCTGGGGTGCACACGCTCATGCATGCCGCCCTTGGAGACGACGGTGCCGTACGGCTTCGGCTTCGAGGGGGTCGTCGCCTGGGCGGGCGCCGCGGCGAGCAGCGACGCCCCCAGAGCGACAGCCGTGGTCAGCGCGCCCGCTCCGACTGCGAGCCGTGTGCCGCGGACCACGAGGTTGTCGGTCGTGGACATAGGGGTCTCCTGTTCTTGACGCGCAATGGCCACCCATCGGCGCGAAATGGACATTACACGCATATCCGTCAATAAGTGTGGAGAAACGATGATTGGCGAGCCGTTCGTGTGACGGGCGGTCAGCCCGGAGGGTCAGCCCTCGCCTCCGGCGCTGTGGATACCGAAGACGGCGCCCTGGGGATCGCGGATCATGGCGATCCGCGGCCCGTCGGGGACATCCGTCGGGGGCCCCAGCAGCATGCCGCCGGACTCCACGGCGCGGGCGGCCTCCCCCATAGCCTTGAGGGCATGGGAAGTACCCCCATCGCCGACGTCGGCGACCGCGAAATACGGCAGCCAATGCGCGGGGACATCGTCCGGGTTGCGCTCGTCCAGGAGGCGCATACCGCCGAAGTCGGCGCCGTCGATGCCCCACTGCGTGTACGGCCCGTGCGCGGCGACCGACCAGCCGAAAACCCGTGGGTAGAAGGAGGCGGCGCGTTCGGGGTCCGGGGTGGCCAGTTCCACCCAGCCGAGCGAGCCCGGGGCGTTGAACAGCGCGGCACCGGGAAAGGAACGGGCCTGCCAGAGGGAGAAGACGGCCCCCTCCGGGTCGGCGGCGACGGCGAAGCGGCCCAGGTCGAAGACGTCCTTGGGGTCCGCCAGCACCTTCCCGCCGGCTTCGGTGACCGCGGCGGCCCGCGCGTCGACGTCACGGGTCGCGAACGACACCGTCCAGGCGGTCGGCTGCCCCGGCTCATGGAGCGGTGTCACCGCGGCGACCGGGGCGGCGCCCAGGGACATGACGGTGTAGCCGCCGGCTTCCGGGCGCGGGTCGGTCTCGGCGCGCCAGCCGAAGACCTCCCGGTAGTACACCGTGGCGGCCGCCACGTCCGAGGTGCCCAGCTCCACCCAGCACGGCGCTCCGGGCGTGGGCTCAGTGATCTTCACGTCTGTTCCGTCCCTCCGCGCCGGACCGCCTGCGTACGCCGTTGACCGTTTCCGTGCAGCGCCGGTTGATCGTTTCCGTACGGTGCCGATCGTCCGACGGGCGCATGGGTCCTGCAACCGGAGCGGCGGGCGCGCAACGGGCGCCACGGGCCCGCGACCGGAGTCCGAAGGGGGGATGCGCTGCCGGGGCGTCAGGCCCCGATGTCGTCCCAGCCGTTCTTCAGGAGGGCGAAGATCCGGTCCACCGCGGGCCCGGGGTCGTCGCCGCGGCCGGCCGGCCGCGGGGCGGCCAGTACGTAGTGGGCCAGCGCGCGCACCGTCACATCGTCCACGGTGGTGCCGGTCTCCTCGGCGAGCGCCGCGGCCAGAGCGGTTTCATGCCGCATCCACATCCGGTGCGCGTACTCGCTGAGCGCCGGTGTGCCGTCGACCAGTTCGCGGAACGTCCGGAACCCGGGCGACACATGGGCGGCGAGCAGCAGCTCCCGGAGGTGGGTGTGCAGCGCGTCCAGAACCGTCCGGCCCGGTGCGCGGTCGCGTACGGCCGCTACCAGCTCCGCGCCGCGCTCGGCCTCGCGGTCGAAAACCAGCGCCTCCTTGCCGGGGAAGTGCTTGAACAGCGTGGTCACCGACACATCGGCGGCGTCGGCGACGTCCTTGACACTGACCTGGTCGTAGCCGCGCTCCAGGAACAACCGGAGCGCGGCGTCGGCCAGCGCGTGGCGGGTCCGGGCCTTCTTGCGTCCGCGGCGGCCGGTTGCCGGAGTCGTAGGGCTTGCCGGAGCCGGAGCCGGAGTCGGAGGACTTGTCGGAGTCGGAGTCGTCGGATGGGGCATGGCGTCTTCATTGCTTTCGTGTGTGAACGGCGGGTGGGCACCGTGCCGCGCCGGGCTGCGGGGCCGTCCGGCCGTTGTCGTTGTCGCTCCCCTCAACACACAGCAGAAGCAAGTCGGCTGGGGAGGCGGGCAGGTCAGTGGCGGCGGAGTCGGCGCCGCAGGTGGTGGAGGGTGCCGCGCGGTGCGTCGTGGGCGAGGGCGTTGTCCAGGCCCCGGGCGGCTCCCTCGGCGGCCTTGGCGGAGCGCGGCAGCATCGTCGCCTCATACGCGCGCACCGCCGCCTCCAGGTCGGCGTGGCCGGCGAGCGCGCGGGCGAGGTCGGAGCCGTCGAGCATGGCGAGGTTGGCGCCCATCCCGGAGAACGGCGTCATCAGATGCGCGGCGTCGCCGAGCAGGGTCAGGCCGGGGGTGTGGGGCCAGGCATGGGGCACCGGCAGGGCGAACAGCGGCCGGTTGACGAACCCGCCGTCGTTGTCCCGTAGCAGCGCCAGCAGATGGGCGTCCCAGCCGGTGAACATGTCGAGCAGCGCGGTACGGACGGCCTCGGTGTCGTCGAGGCTCAGGCCGCGCTCCGCCGCCCAGTCCTGGGAGCCCCGGAACGCGGCGTAGACGAGGATGCGGCCGCGGCTGTTGCGCTGGGCGATCAGCCCCTTGTTGCCGAACAGCGCCATCATGGTGCCGTCGCCGACCAGGCGGGCGACGGCCGGATGGCGGGTGTCGACGTCGCCGAATCCGGCTTCCACGAAGGTGACGCCGGAGTAATGGGGCGTGGCGTCCGACAGTAGGGGCCGCACCCTGGACCAGGCCCCGTCGGCCCCGATGACCAGGTCGAAGGTCTCGATGTGGCCGTCGTCGAACTCGGCTTCGTGGGTGCCGTCGCCGATCGGGTGGAGGGTGCGGAGATAGTGGCCCCAGCGCATGGTGCCGGGGGCGAGGGAGTCCAGCAGCAGGCGGCGCAGCTCTCCCCGGTCGATTTCGGGGCTCGGCTCTTCACCGGCGGCCGGGGTGCGCTGGAGAAGCAGCGCGCCGGTGTGGTCCAGGAGACGCATTTCCTGACCCTCGGGGCGTGCAAGGGCGCGGAACCCCTCGTCGAGACCCGTCTCTCGCAGAGCCAACTGCCCGGAGTCCGGCTGCATATCGAGCGTGCCGCCTCGGGGGCGGGCGTCGGCGGAGGCGTCCCGGTCGAAGACGGTGACCGGGATGCCGTGCCGCTGGAGGACGCGGGCACAAGTCAGCCCGCCGGGGCCGGCACCGATGATCGCGATACGCGGGGTGGTGGGCTGCATGACTCTCCTCGGGTCGGCCTCTCCTCCAGGCTCCCCTGTGAGCCTCTCCCGGCATCTCCAGAAGAGCACGGCCACTAAGAAAGTGCAGTGACTGCACTTTTTGCTTCACTCAACCCAAGCTCAGCCCACTCTCGCCCCGCACCCGCCGGCCGCCGTCGTCCCCCGATCCCGCCGGCACTCGACCGTCCGTCACGGCACCGCGGATGGGGTGACCCGGACGCGCAGCAGCTGCAATTCCCATGCGTCGACCCGCGGCTTCCACTTCCTCGACGGCCGGGACCTCGACGGTGCCGGGGGCGACAGCGGGGACGGCGACGACGGCCGAGCGGGGCTGACCGGCCCTTCAGCGGCCTCGGACGATCAGCGCGGATCCGGCGGCCCCGGGTGACCACACCATCGGCGGTACCTGCCCCGCGGGTGGCTGGGTACGTGATGATCTGGACGCGCTCGGGGCCGAATACGGCGGTGTGCTCCGTGCGGGCCCCGGGCTGGGCAGACAGGGAGCTGAGCGGGCATGGCCGGGAACACAGCATTCATGATCGTCGGAGCGGGCCTGGCCGGTGCGAAGGCCGCGGAAACGCTGCGGGCGGAAGGCTTCGACGGCCCGGTCGTGCTGCTGGGTGACGAGCGCGAGCGCCCGTACGAGCGGCCGCCGCTGTCGAAGAGCTATCTCCTGGGGACGTCCGGGAAGGAGCAGACCTTCGTCCATCCACCCGACTGGTACGCGCGGCACGGGGTCGATCTGCGGCTGGGCACCGCGGTCACCGGGATCGACCCGGACGGCCATCATCTGACGCTCGCCGACGGCAGCCGGCACGACTACGCGAAGCTGCTGCTCACCACCGGTGCCACACCGCGCCCGCTGCCGGTGCCGGGCGCGGACCTCGACGGGGTGCTCTGTCTGCGGCGTCTGGAGGACAGCGACCGGCTCAAGGAGACCTTTCGCGCCGCGTCCCGGGTGGTGGTGATCGGTGCCGGCTGGATCGGTCTGGAGACGACGGCCGCCGCCCGTGCCGCCGGGGTCGAGGTGACCGTGCTGGAGTCGGCCCAGGTGCCGCTTCAGCGGGTGCTGGGCCGCGAGGTCGGCAGGATCTTCGCGGAGCTGCACACCGACCACGGCGTCGATCTCCGCTGCGGCGCCCAGATCGCGCGGATCACCGGCGGCGACGGCCGCGTGGACGGTGTGCTGCTGGCCGACGGGACGCGGATCGAGGCGGACGCGGTGATCGTCGGTGTCGGTGTCACCCCCAACAGCGGGCTGGCCGCGGCCGCCGGGCTCGATGTCGGCAACGGTGTGCGCGTCGACGCGCGGCTGTGCACCTCCCATCCGGACATCTACGCCGCCGGCGACGTCGCCAGCGCCTTCCACCCGCTGCTGGGCAAGCACATCCGCGTCGAGCACTGGGCGAACGCCCGCAACCAGCCGAAGACCGCGGCCAGGGCGATGCTGGGCCAGGACGTGGTCTACGACGGGCTGCCGTACTTCTTCACCGACCAGTACGACCTGGGCATGGAGTACACCGGGTATGTCGACCCCGACGCCTACGACCGGATCGTCTTCCGCGGCAGCACCGAGGACCGGGAGTTCATCGCCTTCTGGCTCGCCGGACGCCGGGTCCTGGCCGGGATGAACGTCAACATCTGGGATGCCACCGTCCCGATCCGCGCGCTCGTGGCCTCCGGGCAGACGGTCGACGAGAGGGCGCTGGCGGACCCGGAGGTGCCGCTGGACAGTCTGGTGCGGGAGTAAGGCGGGCCCTGAGGAAGGTGGGGGTAAACCCTTAAGGGGGATGCGAGCGGATCCCCTAAGGGGTGCGTGGGCCCCTTGCAGGCCGGAACGTGGCGGGCGCAGGGCCGTATTCCCGGCGCAGGGCGGTATCCCCGGTGCGGTCTGCCCGGTGCGGTATACCCGGCGGCGAACGGGGCGGGCGCGGGGCGGTGTTCCGGGCGGCAGGGTGTGTTCCCCGGCGGATGTTCCCGCGGCCGGCCACTTGATCGGCAGGGCGGATCCTCAAGGACGGAACCGGAGGACGGACCCGCGGGCCTCACGTCGCGCCGCGCGCCGCTGTGTGACCGACGTAACGGCTGGTGATCGCTCGGTGTGACACACGGGAAACGGGCGATTCGTACCGTCGTGTGCGGAGCATCCGACACGAAGGGGCCGTCCGTGACCGCACCGGAACCGCAGAACGACAGCGCAGCCGGCACCACCCAGGTGCGGACGGTCTGCTCGTACTGCGGTGTCGGCTGCGGCATCGTCCTGGATGTCGCGACGGGCCCGGACGGCCGGCGTACGGTCCGCAAGGCGTCCGGCGACAAGGCGCACCCGGCGAACGCCGGCCGGCTGTGCACCAAGGGCGCGACCGGCGCCGAGCTGCTCGCCGCCACGGGGCGGCTGGAGACCGCGCTGGTCCGGGACGACCGGGGCGACGAGCCGGCGCCCCTGGGGATGGAAGCGGCGGTCAGGGAGACCGCCCGGCGGCTGCGCGCGATCGTCGATGAGCACGGTCCGGACGCACTCGCCTTCTATGTGTCCGGGCAGCTGACACTGGAGGCGCAGTATCTGGCGAACAAGCTCGCCAAGGGCTTTGTGCGCACCAACCAGATCGAGTCCAATTCGCGGTTGTGCATGGCGAGCGCGGGCGCCGGCTACAAGCTGTCGCTCGGCGCGGACGGCCCGCCCGGTTCGTACCAGGACATGGAGCACGCGGACGTCTTCTTCGTCATCGGCTCCAACATGGCCGACTGTCACCCGATCCTCTTCCTGCGGCTGATGGAACGGGTCAAGGCGGGCGCCAAGCTGATCGTGGTCGATCCACGGCGGACCGCGACCGCTGCCAAGGCCGATCTGTTCCTGCAGATCAGACCGGGTACGGACCTGGCGCTGCTGAACGGCCTGCTGCATCTGCTGGTGGCCGGCGGCCACACCGATCCGGCGTTCATCGAGGAGTACACCGAGGGCTGGGAGGGGATGCCGGACTTCCTCCGGGACTATCCGCCGGCGGCGGTCGCGGAGGTCACCGGGATTCCGGAGGCGGACCTCCGCGCGGCCGCCCGGCTGATCGGCGAGGCCGGTGCGTGGATGAGCTGCTGGACGATGGGCCTGAACCAGAGCACGCACGGCACCTGGAACACCAACGCCCTGGTCAATCTGCATCTGGCGACCGGCGCGATCTGCCGTCCCGGCAGCGGCCCGTTCTCGCTCACCGGCCAGCCCAACGCGATGGGCGGCCGCGAGATGGGCTACATGGGGCCGGGTCTGCCCGGACAGCGGTCGACGCTGGTGGCCGAGGACCGGGAGTTCGTCGAGGAGCTGTGGGGTGTCGCCCCCGGGACGCTGCGGGCGGACGGCGTCGGCCGGGGCACCGTCGAGATGTTCCGGCGGATGGCCGACGGGGACATCAGAGCCTGCTGGATCATCTGCACCAATCCCGTCGCCTCGGTCGCCAACCGCAAGACCGTCATCGAGGGCCTGGAGGCGGCGGAGTTCGTCGTCTCGCAGGACGTCTTCGCCGACACCGAGACCCATGCGTACGCCGATGTCGTGCTGCCGGCCGCCATGTGGGCGGAGACCGAGGGCGTGATGGTCAACTCGGAACGCAATCTGACGCTCGCCCAGCAGGCCGCCGACCCACCGGGCGAGGCGTGGCCGGACTGGCGGATCATCGCGCGGATCGCCTGCGAGATGGGGTACGAGGACGCCTTCGGCTACACCAGTGCCGAGGAGATCTTCGAGGAGATCAAGCGCGCCTGGAATCCGCAGACCGGCTACGACCTGCGCGGGGTGACCTACGAGCGGCTGCGGCGCACCCCCGTGCAGTGGCCCAGCGCGTCCGCCGACGGACCCGACCGCAATCCGGTCCGCTATCTCAACGACGGGGTCAGCCAGGCACCGGCCGAGCGGCCGGACGGCTCCCGGCCCCGGCTGGCCTTCCCGACGGCCACCGGCCGCGCCGTGTTCTTCGCCCGTCCGCACATGCCCGCGGCCGAGATGCCCGACGACGACTACCCGTTCGTCCTGAACACCGGCCGGCTGCAGCATCAGTGGCACACCCTCACCAAGACCGGCAAGGTCACCAAGCTCAACCGGCTCAACCCCGGCCCCTTCGTGGAGATCCATCCGCGGGACGCGGAGCGTCTGGGCCTCGCGGAGGGCGACGCGGTGGAGGTCGCCTCCCGGCGCGGCCGGGCGGTGCTGCCGGCCGTGGTGACCGACCGGGTGCGGCCCGGGGGCTGCTTCGCGCCCTTTCACTGGAACGATCTGTTCGGCGAATACCTCAGCGTGAACGCGGTCACCAACGACGCGGTCGATCCGGTCTCGTTCCAGCCCGAGTTCAAGGTGTGCGCGGTGTCGCTGGCCAAGGTGGCGGCGGGGGCCGGTGGCGACGGGCGGGGCGCGGACGCCGATGCCGTTTCCGGGGACGGCGGCGGGGCGGCGGAATCCGCGGTGGCCGATACGGTGACGGTGCTGGCCGAGCTGTTCCGGACCGGCCCGGTCGCCCCGCCGCGGCTGACCGACCACGAGCGCCGCTATCTCGCCGGGTTCCTCAGCGGGCTCGGCTCCGGGACGGCGGGCACCCCCGTCCTGCCGCCCCACGCACCCTTCGGCGCCGACAGCGCCCTGTGGGTCAACGGGGTGCTGGCCGGGATGTTCTCCCGCACCCCGGGCGGCGCGGCGGCATCCACGGCAACCACGGTGGACCTGGGCGACATGGTGGCGGCGCCCGGAGGTACCCGTACCGCCACCGAGCGCTCCCCCGGACGCGAGGTCATCGTCCTGTGGGCCTCTCAGACCGGCAACGCGGAGGAGGTCGCCGCGGCGGCGGCCCGGCGGCTGGCCGCCACCGGACGGGCCGCGAAGCTCCTCGGCATGCACGACAGTTCACCGGCCGAGCTGCCGCGCACCGCCGATCTGCTCATCGTCACCAGCACCTTCGGTGACGGTGACGCCCCCGACAACGGCTCGGGATTCTGGGAGACCCTCAGCGCCCCCGACACCCCGCGTCTGGACGGCGTGCGGTATGCCGTCCTCGCGCTCGGCGACTCCTCGTACGACGACTTCTGCGGCCACGGCCGCCGTCTCGACCAGCGGCTCGACGAGCTGGGCGCGGTCCGGCTGGTCCCGCGTACCGACTGCGAGCCGGACTACGAGCAGCCCGCGGGGCAGTGGCTCGACCGGGTGCTCACGGCGCTGGGCGCCGTGGCGGATCCGGTCACCGCGGCCCCGGCCGCCGCCACCACGGCGCACCCGGGCGCGGCGCCCACCGCCCGCCCTTCCAAGGCGGCGCCCGCCACCGCCCGTCTGGTGGGCAACCAGCTGCTCAGCCTGCCGGGGGCCACGAAGGAGGTACGGCGGTTCACCTTCGACACCCGTGACGGCGAGGGCGCCCCGGGCGCCTGGGACACACCGCCGACGGCAGCCGGTGCGCCGGGCGCCTGGGACACACCATCGACAGGACCCCGTGCGCCGCTCGCCTACGAGGCCGGCGACGCGCTCGGCATATGGCCGCGGAACCGCCCGGATCTCGTGGCGGAGTGGCTGGCCGTCACCGGGCTCGCCGCAGGCGCCGCCGTCGAGATCACGGGCGTCGGGACGGTCCCGCTCGGGGAGGCCCTGCACCGCCATCTGGACATCACCAGGATCACCCCCGGCCTGCTGCGGCTCGTCGCCGAACGCACCCACGACCGCACCGTGAAGAAGCTGCTGCGCCCGGACAACAAGGGCGAACTGGCCCAGTGGACATGGGGCCGGCAGGCCGTCGACGTGATCGCGGAGCATCCCGTAAGGGCGCGTGCCGCGGAGTGGGCGGGCGTCCTGCCCCGCTTGCAGCCCCGTCTGTACTCCATAGCGTCCAGTCCCCTCATCGACCCCCACGTGATCGCCCTGACCGTCTCCGTGGTCCGTTTCGAGAATCGCCACGGCCGTCCGCGCAAGGGCGTGGCCTCGACATACCTGGCCGACGCGGAGGCGGGCCGCCCGGTGCCGGTGTTCGTGCAGCGTGCCCCGCACTTCCGTCCGCCGTCCGACCCGGCCACCCCGATGGTGATGGTCGGCCCGGGAACCGGAGTCGCCCCCTTCATCGGCTTCCTCCAGGAACGCCGCGCGCTCGGCCACCACGCCCCCAACTGGCTCTTCTTCGGCGAGCAGCGCCGCGCCACGGACTTCTACTACGCGGACGAGCTCGACGAGATGCGCCGTACGGGGCTGCTCACCAGGCTGGACACGGCCTTCTCCCGCGACCGGCGCGCCAAGGTCTATGTCCAGGACCGGATGCGCGAGCACGGCGCCCAGTTGTGGTCGTGGCTCCAGGACGGCGCCCACTTCTACGTCTGCGGGGACGCGTCCCGTATGGCGAAGGACGTCGACCGCGCGCTGCGCGACATCGCCGTCGCGCACGGCGGCCTGGAGGAGGAGGCGGCCGCCGTCTACGTCAAACAACTCGCCGCCGACAAGCGGTATATGCGTGATGTGTACTGACACGGATCAGGGCGGCTGACGGGACCAGGTGACCGGAACAGCGGCGTTTACCGCGCGAGGCGATCGGTTAGCCCGGAGGAGGACGAGAGGAGGGACATCCTGTGGCCGGCAGACCGAAGCCCAACGGACCGGGGCCCGTACCGAGCAAGCCGGAGCCCGTACCGCACGACCCCCGTCCGACCGAACCGGAACGGGAGCCGGAACCGGAGGAGCCCGAGCCGTCCCCGGAGGAACCGCCCGGCTCCGAACCGGGCGAGCATCCCGCCCCGGAGCCGCCCGACTGACCCGGGCGGGGCGCGGGCGGCGCACGGCCCCGGGGAGCCGTCCGCGACGTAGGCCGTCCGTGTCCGGTTGCGGACACCGTGTGACCGTCGCAAGGTGGGAGCCACGCGGTACGGGCGCGTCTGCCACGCGCCGTCGTAGCTCCCCGGTCACCCGGGCTGACGTCGGGAGATGACGGATGCTGCTACCGGACAAGAATGAGCTCGCTGCCATACTCCGGCGGTACCGGGTGTGGGAACACCTGGTCCGCGCCCAGCCCCATGACCCGGCCCGGCGCCGCGGGCTGGAGGACGACGCGTACACCCTGTGCGTGCTGATGGGACGCCGCACCGTCCGCGAGGCGGTGATCGCGGCGGAAAGCTATCTCGAGACGGCTCAGGTGGCCCCCTGGCCCCCCGCCGAGAGATCCGGGGGAGCCTGAATCCGGTGCCGCGCCGCCGGACCGGGCCCGGGTCGAAGCTGCTGAGGAGGTGCGCATGCGCGACGCGGACACACCGGCCGTGCCGGGCCACCTCGACGCCACGGAGCTCCGGACGCTGGACGCGCACTGGCGGGCCGCCAACTACCTCTCCGTCGGGCAGATCTATCTGATGGCCAACCCGCTGCTCACCGAGCCGCTGCGGCCCGAGCACATCAAGCCGCGGCTGCTGGGCCACTGGGGCACCACGCCCGGTCTGAACCTGGTGTATACGCACCTCAACCGCGTCATCAAGGCCCGTGACCTGGACGCGCTGTGCGTGTGGGGCCCGGGCCACGGCGGTCCCGCCGTGCTGGCCAACACCTGGCTGGAAGGGACGTACAGCGACATCCGCCCGGAGGTGGGCCGGGACCATGCGGGCATGGCGAAACTGTTCCGGCAGTTCTCGTTCCCCGGCGGGGTGCCCAGCCATATCGCGCCGGAGGTTCCGGGCTCCATCCACGAGGGCGGCGAGCTGGGCTACTCCCTCGCGCACGCCTACGGCGCGGCGTTCGACAACCCGGGGCTGCTCGTCGCCTGTGTCGTCGGCGACGGCGAGGCGGAGACCGGGCCACTCGCCGCGTCCTGGCACTCCACCAAGTTCCTCGACCCCGTGTACGACGGTGCCGTGCTGCCGATCCTGCATCTCAACGGCTACAAGATCGCCAACCCGACGGTGCTCGCCCGGATTCCCCAGGACGAGCTGGACGCCCTGCTGCGCGGCTACGGCCACAACCCGATCCACGTCGGCGGCGACGACCCGGAGACCGTGCACCAGGCGCTGGCCGCCGCCATGGACCGGTCGCTGGACCGGATCGCCGACATCCAGCGCCGGGCCCGCGCCGAGGGCGAGGCGGACCGGCCGCGCTGGCCCGTGATCGTGCTGCGCACCCCCAAGGGCTGGACCGGTCCGCACGACGTGGACGGGCAGACCGTCGAGGGGACCTGGCGCGCCCATCAGGTGCCGCTGTCCGCCGTCCGCGAGGACCGCGACCACCTCCACCAGCTGGAGGACTGGCTCCGCTCGTACCGGCCGGACGAGCTGTTCGACGACGCGGGCAGGCCCCGCCCCGAGGTCCTCGCCTGCATCCCGAAGGGGACGCGACGGCTGGGCGCCTCACCGCACGCCAACGGCGGTCTGCTGCTGCGGGACCTGCCCGTCCCGCCCCTGGAGCCGCACGCGGTGCACATCGACAAACCGGGCGGCGGTCCGCACGAGCCCACCCGGGTGCTCGGCGGTTTTCTGGAGTCCGTCATGGAGGCCACCGCGGAGCGCCGCGACTTCCGGGTCTTCGGCCCGGACGAAACCGACTCCAACCGCCTGGACGCCCTCTACGAAGCGACCGGCCGGGCCTGGCAGGCCGAGACGACCGCCGGCGACGAGCATCTGGCGCGGCACGGCCGGGTCATGGAAGTGCTCTCCGAGCATCTGTGCCAGGGGTGGCTGGAGGGCTACCTCCTCACCGGGCGGCACGGGGTGTTCTCCTCCTACGAGGCCTTCGCGCACATCGTCGACTCCATGGCCGGCCAGCACATCAAATGGCTGCGCACCACCCGCCGACTGCCCTGGCGCCGCTCCCTCGCCTCCCTCAACTATCTCCTCACGTCACACGTCTGGCGGCAGGACCACAACGGCTTCTCCCATCAGGACCCCGGCTTCATCGACCACGTCCTCAACAAGAGCCCCGAAGTCGTCCGGGTCTATCTGCCGCCGGACGCCAACACGCTGCTCGCGGTGGCCGGTCAGGCGCTGCGCAGCCGCGACCACGTCAATGTGATCGTGGCGGGCAAGCAGCCGTGCTTCGACTGGCTCTCGCTCGACGACGCCCGCGCCCACTGTGCACGCGGCGCGGGCGTCTGGAGCTGGGCGGGCACCGAGGTCAGCAGCCGCGACCCGGATGTCGTCCTGGCCTGCGCCGGCGACGTCCCCACGCTGGAGACGCTGGCCGCCGCAGATCTGCTGCGGCGGCATCTGCCGGAACTGGCGGTACGGGTCGTCAACGTCGTGGACCTGGCCCGGCTGCTGCCGCCCGGTGAACACCCGCACGGCATGCCGGACTTCGAGTACGACGCCCTGTTCACCCGCGACAAGCCGGTCATCTTCGCCTACCACGGTTACCCCTGGCTGATCCACCGCCTCAGCTACCGCCGCGCGGGCCACCCGAACCTGCACGTCCGCGGCTACAAGGACGAAGGCACCACCACCACGCCCTTCGACATGGTCGTCCGCAACGATCTCGACCGGTTCCGGCTGGTGACGGATGTCGTGGACCGGGTACCCGGCCTCGCGGTCCGCGCGGTCGCCCTGCGCCAGGCGATGGCGGATGTGCGGGCGCGGCATCAGGAGTGGGTTCGGGAGCATGGGACGGATTTGCCCGAGGTGGCGGAGTGGGGTTGGGCGTAGGTCCCGCTTGGTTGCTCGCCATTTCCGGCTGTCCCGCCGTGGGGTGTCTCGCTTTTGCGTGCGTCCGCTGCGCCTTGGGCGCGTCTCCGGCTGACCCGACGTGAGGTGCGCCTGCGGCGGGCGTCGCTGTTCGGGCTGTCCCGCCGTTGCTCCCCCACTGCCTGAACGGCGTGGGAGGTATACCCCCACGCGGTGGGCTGTTGCCGCTGCGCGGGGCTGTTCGGCGGGGGTGGGAAGAATGACGGGTGAGTCGTGGGCTGGCCGGCGTGTCACGCTGCGGCTTGCCGTACCTCGTCGACGACGGAGCGGTCGAGTGCGGCGCGTACGAGGGCCGATGCGAAAGCGGCCGTCTCGTCCTGGCCGACCAGACGGGCCAGCTTGCCGCTGTCGCCCGGCAGGCCCAGCCGCTCCGCTCCCTGTACGGCCTTGGCGTCGAGATACGGCGCGTACTCCGGCCACACTCCCTGCACCTCGCGCAGAAAGATGGCGGAGCCCGTGGGACCGACCCCGGGCAACTCCTGCAGCGACCGGCGCAGCGCGGCGGCGTCGCCGTCGGCCGCGTCCCGCAGCCGTCGCAGATCGCCGCCGTACTTGTCCAGCAGGAGTACGGCGCCCTCGCCGAGCCGGGTGGCGGTGCTCTCGTCGTAGCGGCGGTAACCACCCTCGCCGAGGGCGTCGACGCGCTGCTGCCAGGTCGCGTCCGCCATCCGGCGCGGGGTGTCCATCCCCGCGTCGAAGAGGGCGCGCGCCGCCGCGACCGCCACCGAGGCGCGGATACGGGTGCTGAGCAGGTCGGCCAGCACCAGTACCTGGTACAGCGGCTGCGGGGTGTTCCGTACCCGGATGCCGGCCTGCGCGGCATAGGTCTCGCCGTGCCGGTCCAGCAGGGTCCGGACGATGGCCCCTTGCCCGGCCCGCGGACTCATCGCGCGCCCCGGTGCGCCGCGATGGATGCAGTTCCGATCACCATGGCTCCTCCGTCCGTCGTACGCGGTCCCTTCCGTCACACAGTCGTCCCCGGCCCGGGGACACCGCAACGGATGCTGCTCCTTGCGGCGCAGTGGGACCCGCAGGACGCACGGGGCGACGGCCGTCCGGGCGTATGCGGTGCGCTGCACGTCGGGGTACAGCCGGTCGCCGCGTGCCTCCTTGCGTACGGCGGTGGTGAAGCGGTCCGGGTGCCGCTCCGCGAGCACCTCCGTCACCTGCTGGGCGAAGCTCCGGCAGGCGTCGAAATCGCTCTCGCCGTCGAGCGGGACGAGGACGTGCAGGCCCCTCGACACCGTGGTCATCAGGACGGCCGGGAGCCGGAGCTCGTCGAGCAGTTCCCGGAGCCGCAAGGCCGCTTCCCGTACGGGAGCCGTTCCGGCATCAGGGGCCGGCCCCGGAGCTGCGGCACCATGAACGCGGCTGGTCGGCGCGGGTACCCGTTCGGCGTGCCTGCAGGCTCCTGCGTACGGCTGGCGCCCCGCCGCACGCTCCCGTGTCGCCGTCCAAACCTCCGAGCACTCTTGTAACTCCCCGTATGACCAGGGCAATTGACAACACATCGACGGCACGCGATCCTCTCCCCCCATGGGATGGCACACCTCGGCTCTCTTCGTACGGAACCGCTCGATCGACGATGTCGTGGGTTATCTCCCGGACACGTTTGGCTACGAACCCTCGTCCGAGCGGGCGAATGGCGACGGGGCCTGGGGGTGCGATTCCGGGGACCGGCTCTATTGCACGGAGAGAGGCGGCTGGGCCCAGTTGTGGGATCCGGAATGCCGCTTCGTGCCGCGTCTGGAACATCTGATCGCGACGGACGGGCCGGGGCCGCTGAAGGAAACCCAGGCGCTTGCCGTCACTTTCTCCGAAGTCGCCTTCTCGCTTTATGACGACGGTGAACTGATCCGGCACGTCGCTTTCAGCGGCCGGGAAACGGTGGCCGCTCACGGAGCGCCGTTATCCGTAGAGGCGCGGATCGCGCTGCCCAGCTGGGGGCCGGACGAGAGTTTTCTGTGGTCCGTGATCGAGGATGTGACCGGGGTGGAAGGCGATTTCGACCAGCTCTTCGAGGTGTATGACGTGGTCGCGGGCCAGGAGTAGCGGCCGGGCGGTCCGATCGCGGAATTCGGGCGGCCCATTTAGCATGGTTTTCGTCATTCGCCTACGCCGGTTCGCACGATGAAGGCGGCCCCTCATGCGCCCCACGGCGAAGTTCTCCATCAGCTTCGGTCTGGTCACGATCCCCGTGGCCGCCTATGCCGCGACGGACAGCTCCGCGTCGGTGAGCTTTGTGCGGATCCACACGGCGGACGGCGGCCGGGTACGGAATCAGGCCGTCTGCTCGCTCGAAGGGGTCGAGGTCGCGCAGGATGAGATCGGCCGGGGCTACCCGGCCGGCGGGGGCACCGTCGTACCGCTGACGGACGAGGATCTTGAGGCGCTACCGCTGCCGACCGCGAAGACGCTGACGATTCTCGCGTTCGTTCCCGGTGGCGACATCGACCCGTTGCAGTTCGGCAAGGGCTACTACCTGGGCACTGACGGCCCGGCCGCGGCGAAGCCGTACGCCCTGCTGCGTGATGCGATGGAGCGGCACCAGCGCGTCGGACTCGGCAAGGTCGCGCTGCACGGGCGGGAGACGCTGGCGATGCTCCGCCCGGTCGGGGACACCCTCGTGATGCATGTGCTGCTGTGGCCGCACCAGATCCGGCCGATGGAGGGGGTGCTTCCCGAACGGGAGGTGACGGTCGCCTCCAATGAGGTGGCGGCGGCCGAAGCGTTGATGGATTCCTTCGGTGAACTGTCGGAGGATGATGTGCACGACCATTACCGTGAGGCGCTCGAAGAGATCGTGGCGGCGAAGCTGGCGGACCGCGAGCCGGAATTCGAAGCCGGTGAGGTGCAGCCTGCCGGTGAGGTGATGGACCTGATGGCGGCCCTGCAGGACAGCGTCCGCGCGGCCCAGCGGTCGCGCGGCGAAACCGGTGAAGCGGAGGGGAGGAAAACGACCGGTGGCGGGGCGAAGAAAACGGTGCGTACGCCTAAAGTTGCCGGTGGAAGGAAGTCCACCAGTGCGGCGAAGAAGACGGCCGGGAAGACCACGGAAAAGGCGGCGGAAAAATCGGCGGATAAGGCGGGCGCTAAGGCCACGGCCAAGAAGGCGGCCGCGAAGAAGGCGGCCGCGAAGAAGACCGCCCCCGGCAGGACGCGCCGGGCCGGTTGAACCCGGTGGGCCGGTAGCTCCGGGGCGCCGGCAACACAAATTCCCCCTGATCGCGGAGTGTTCGGCGGCCGTTTCCCCGTCGTGTGGGACGCTGCACCGGCCGGACCGCCGGCACGACGCTCATCGCTCACCGTGTATGCGGCACTCGCATGCGCAACCCGTGCAACGTACTGCGCTCGCCGGTGTCACCGCCGCCGGCCGACGTCCCTCACCGGCCGGTGAGCATGACCCAGATCTGCCCCGGGGCGAAGTTCAGCGGTTCCCCGGACGGCGTGGTGAACGTCGTGCCGTCCCGCTCCCCGTCCCGGCTCCAGCGCGCGTCGTAGGCCTTGCCGTCGCGCAGCACCAGGGCCGTGCCGGAGCCCACCGTCTCCGTGAACGGCGAGACGCTGCCCCACCGGTCGCGGAACTCGGAGTCGCGCACCGCCACCCGCTGGACGACGACGGTCGAGACGGTGATCCGCCCGCCGTCGGTGGTACGCGCCGCCACGCCGTCCATCGCCACCAGCCACTTCTTGTCGGCGGGCGACCAACGGAAGTCGAACCGGGAGTCCGGGTACCGGACGGTGTACTCCGTCTCCTGCCGCCCGCCCGTCGGCGCCGCCCCGAACCGGAACCCGATGTCCGCCGCCTCGGACGCCTCCGGCGCGTGGCCCAGGAGCCGTTCGGGACGCAGATAGAGATTGTGCGGCGCGGACCGGCCGCTGTCGCGGAAGTACGCGTCGGGGGCCTTGCCCGGCGGCAGCGCGTACAGCGGCGCGGCCGCGATCAGCGGATTGAGGCCGGACTGCGCTCCGGAGTAGGCGAGCGCGGGTTCGCCGAACTGCCTCAGCAGCTCGATGTCCGACTCGCGCGCGCTGCGGATCGGCCCCAGCTTCGGAGGCAGTTGGGAGGAGAGGACGGCGAGTATCCGGGTCTGGCCGCCCTCCACCTGCTCGACGTAACAGATGTCCGCCGCGCCGAGTCCGGTGTGCGGCCGCGCCGGGCCGACATTGTCGATCTTGGCGGCGAGCACCGGTCCGGCCTCCGCCGGCAGTCCCGTGAACGGCGAGACCGTCGCGCCTCCGGGCGGGAAGCCGTTCTCCCCCTCGGAACCGGAACCCAAGCATCCGGCGAGTACGAGCGCCAGCACCGCCGCGATCAGCACCGGCCACCACGCCCTGTGCCGCGGCTCAGCAGGGAAACGAAGGCGCACCGCCGATTCGTACACAGGTCCAGGATGCCACCGCGGCCCGGAATTGGGTCCGGTCGCGGACCCCCCGGGCCAGCCCGGCCCCCGACTGCCCGAGACGCCAGGGCTCATCAGCCTCCCGGCGCCCTCAACCTCCCCGTGCCGTCACCCCGTCCCGTCCAACTCCACCCATGCCGCCCGACTCCCCCGTCATCCCCCTGCTCATCCCCTCCTCATCCTCATCCACTTCCCCATCCCCCTCCCGGCGTCGCCCGGATCTCGAAGCCCCGCAGCCCTTCCGGGGCTTCCTCCCGTACGTACACGGCATCGACGATCGCCGTGGGCGGGCCCTTGTGCGCCCACTCCACCAGGTCGGCCACCGGCTCGGGCTCGCCCTCGAACACGGCCTCCACCGTCCCGTCCGGAAGATTCCGCACCCAGCCGGCCAAACCGTGCTCACCGGCCGTACGCCGGCAGGTGTCGCGGAAGAACACACCGTGCACGTCTCCGGAGACCACGACGCGTCTGCGGATCATCCGTGCCTCACCTCGTTCGCTCGCCGGGGCGGTACGAGCGCAGACATACCCGGCCCCGCGGTCAGTGGGCGGAGCCATGCCCGGACGGCGTACGGCTCACCGAACGGCCGGCGGCCGAGGCGGCGCGGGCGAAGCCGATGGCATCGAGGACGGCCGCCCCGCCCAGGTCGTTGTTGAAGTACGTATGGACATCGGCCCGGTCCGGCCAGGCGTCGGCGATCCGCCGTACCCAACCGGTGAGTGCCTGTCGGCCATAGCGCGGAAAGGGTTCGGCACGGCCTCCGTGGAGGCGCAGGTACCCCCAGTCGGCGGTCCGCCAGAGGGGCGTCACGGGCCGGGAATCCCGGTCCGCCCAGCACAGCGCGGCGCCCCGGCGCTCCAGGACGTTACGGACCTCGGCGGTCCACCACGACGGGTGGCGCGGCTCGACGGCCACCCGTGTACCGGCGGGGAAGCAGCCGAGGCAGGCGTCCAGCAGCCCGGCGTCCGCGTGCAGATTGGGCGGCAGCTGGAGCAGGACGGGCCCGAGCCGGGGGCCGAGGGCGGCGGCGCGCGACATCAGCCGCGCGACCGGTTCCTCCGGGGTGCGCAGCCGCTTGATGTGCGTCAGATAGCGGCTCGCCTTGACCGCCATCACAAACCCGTCGGGAGTCCTGGCCCGCCAGTCGGCGAAGGTCTTCTCCTCGGGCAGCCGGTAGAAGGCGGCGTTGCTCTCGACGGTGGCGAACTGCCGTGCGTACTCCTCCAGCCACAGCCGCTGCGGCCGGTCCGGGGGGTAGAGGACCTCGCGCCAGTCTTTGTACTGCCAGCCGGAGGTTCCGACGAGGACGGTCATGCCCGCATCCCTGCCCGCTCCGGGGCGAGCCCTATCGGCCATCGTTTTCGACGTACCGTTCGGACGTCGTTCTCGCTGGGCCGCGCGGGTGGTGGGACGGCGGGTGCCGCGCCACTGGGCCCCGCGCGACGACAGCCAGCACGAGCGATCCCGCCGGTGCCCTCACGGCCGATACTGGACCCGCCAACCCCGTTTCGGACCACCGGAAAACGCCAAGATCAATAGTCATCCGCCCTCCCCGTCCACCACCCGCCAACCACCACTTGTCACCCGCCACGCGTCATCCACCACCCACCGCCCGTCATCGCGCCAACCTGACCCGGGACACCACGTGTCAGGGAGCCAACAGCCAATCTCGCCAGGAGGTACCGATGAAGATGCTGATCAACGTCCCCGAGACGGTCGTGACGGACGCGCTGCGCGGAATGGCGGCGGCGCACCCCGATCTGGTGGTGGACACGGAGAACCGGGTGATCGTGCGGCGGGACGCGCCGGTTGCCGGCAAAGTGGGGCTGGTGTCCGGCGGTGGCAGCGGGCACGAGCCGCTGCACGGTGGGTTCGTCGGGCCCGGAATGCTGGACGGCGCCTGCCCCGGTGAGGTCTTCACCTCTCCCGTGCCGGATCAGATGGTGCGTGCCGCGGCGGCCGTGGACAGCGGCAAGGGGGTGCTGTTCGTCGTGAAGAACTACACCGGCGATGTGCTCAACTTCCAGATGGCGGCCGAGCTGGCGGAGGACGAGGGCGTGCAGGTCGCCAGTGTGCTGGTCAATGACGATGTGGCGGTGATCGACTCGACGTTCACGGCCGGGCGGCGCGGCACCGGCGCGACGCTGTTCGTCGAGAAGATCGCGGGGGCCGCGGCCGAGGAGGGGGCGCCGCTGGAGCGCATCGAGGCGCTGGCCCGGCAGGTCGTCGGGAACTCGCGCAGCTTCGGTGTGGCACTGAGTGCCTGTACGACACCGGCCAAGGGCAGCCCGACCTTCGACCTGCCCGCCGGTGAGCTGGAGTTGGGGATCGGTATCCATGGCGAGCCGGGGCGGGAACGCCGGGCGATGATGACCTCGCACGAGATCGCGGACTTCGCGGTGCACGCGATCCTGGAGGACCTCGATCCGAGGCTGCCGGTGCTGGTGCTGGTCAACGGGATGGGTGCGACACCGCTGCTGGAGCTGTACGGCTTCGCCGCGGAGGTGCGCCGGGTGCTCGACGAGCGGCGGGCGGCGGTGGCCCGTACGCTCGTCGGCAACTATGTGACCTCCCTGGACATGGCGGGCTGCTCGGTGACGCTGTGCCAGGTGGACGGGGAGCTGCTGCGGCTGTGGGACGCGCCGGTGGAGACGCCCGCACTGCGCTGGGGGCGCTGATCCCGGACGGGTCCCCGCGCCCGCTTCGACCCCTTTCCCTCCCCGATCGTGAACGAACCAGAGGAGCAGCCCATGTCCAAAACGGCCTTTGATGCCGCGTTGATCGTCCGCTGGATGACGGTGTCGGCCGCGGCCGTCGACCGGGAGGCCGGCCGGCTCACCGAGCTGGACGCGGCCATCGGCGACGCCGACCACGGCAGCAATATGCAGCGCGGATTCACCGCCGTCGTCAAGGCCCTGGAAACGGAGCCGCCGGCCACGCCCGGTGCCGTGCTGATCACCGCCGGACGGCAGTTGATCTCGACCGTGGGCGGCGCGTCCGGGCCGCTGTACGGGACGCTGCTGCGGCGCAGCGGCAAGGGGCTCGGCGAGGCCCCGCAGGTGACCGCCGAGGAGCTGCGGGCGGGTCTGCAGGCGGGGGTGGAGGCGGTGGCCCGGCTCGGCGGCGCGGCACCCGGCGACAAGACGATGCTCGACGCCCTGGCTCCGGGCGTCGAGGCGCTGGCGGTGTCCTTCGACGCCGCGGCCGAGGCCGCCGAGCGGGGCGCGCTGGCGACCGTACCGATGCTGGCGAGGAAGGGCCGGGCAAGCTATCTGGGAGAACGCAGTATCGGGCATCAGGATCCGGGGGCGACGTCCTCGGCGCTGCTGTTCGCGGCCCTGGCGGAGGTGGCGAAGTGAGCGCGGCGAACGAGCCGGTGGCCGGCGGGGCGGGCCTGGTCGGGATCGTACTGGTATCGCACAGCGGGCCGGTCGCCGAGTCGGTCGCGGAGCTGGCCGTCGGGCTGGCCGGCGGCGGCGCGGAGGCACCGATCGCCGCCGCGGGCGGTACGCCGGACGGGGGGTTCGGCACGAGCGCGGAGCTGATCGCGGAGGCGGCGCGGAGGGTCGACCGCGGTGCGGGCGTGGCGCTGCTGGCCGACCTCGGCAGCGCCGTGCTGACCGTCAAGGCCCTGATCGCCGAGGGGGATGAACTCCCCGGGAGCGCACAGCTGGTGGACGCACCGTTCGTGGAGGGCGCGGTGGCCGCCGTCGTCACCGCCTCGGCCGGCGCGGACCTGACCGCGGTCGCGGCGGCGGCCGAGGAGGCGTACGGCTACCGCAAGGAGTGAGCCCGGAGCGAGCCGCCCCCAGCGTCACGGCTTACGGGCCACCCCCGCGTAGCAGCCGGCCTCGGCGTCCGTGACGTGGGTGGCGTCCTCCGGGTGGTCGGGGCGCCACTGGTGGGAGAGGGTGATGCCCGGCTCCAGCAGTTCCCAGCCGTCGAAGAAGCGGAGGAACTCCGCGCGGGAGCGGAACTGGAGGGCGGTGCCGGCGTCACGGTAGATGTTGATGATCTTGCGCATCACCTCCGGATCGACGTCCGGCGTGGCATGCGTCATGGCCAGGACACTGCCACTGGGCAGCGCGTCCTTGAGGGTCTCGACGATGGTGTGGGCGTGGTCCCGGCCGTCGTCGGTGACGAAGTGCATCAGGGCGTTCAGACTCAGAACGACCGGCCGGCCGAGGTCGAGGGTGTCGAGGAGCCGGGGCGACTCAAGGATGCTCGCGGGGTCGTTGACATCGGCCTGGAGGTACGCGGTGCGGCCCTCGGGAGTGCCGCGCAGCAGGGCGGCCGCATGCGCGAGGACGATCGGGTCGTTGTCGGTGTAGAGCACCCGGGCGTCGGGGACGATTCCCTGAGCGATGTCGTGGAGATTCGGCGGGGTGGGGATGCCGGTGCCGATGTCGAGGTACTGCCGCATCCCGGACTCCGCGAGGAAGCGGGTGGCGCGGTGCATGAACTCCCGGTTGATGCGGGCGGCGGCCAGGGCGGCCGGGAAGACGCTCAGCACGCTTCCGGCGGCCATCCGGTCGGCGAGGAAGTTGGTCTTGCCGCCGAGCATGTAGTCATAGATCCGGGACGAGTGGGCCCGGTCGAGCCGCAGGTCCACCACGGGCTCGGTGTCGCTCATCGTGCTCTGCCTCCCCAGTAGCGCGTGCCGCCCGCCGGCCGCCGTTCCGGCTGCCGCCGGCGTTCCGCGTGCGCCCCGCGGCACGCCGTACGCCGTCGCCCGCCGGGCTGTTGGTGCACTTCCCCCTGCGGTGCGGATCATGCGGAACAACACCCGGCGCCCCGGCGCGTGCCGGACGGCGCGCAAGGCGGGCGCATACGCCGGTCGGTACCGGGGCCCACAGCCGAAAGTCCTGACTATGCCCGGGTCACGGGTAGTCATATGAATACGCAGAGGAAGATTTCTTGCGGCCGGGTGCCACAAAGAGGCTCTCTTTCCGGTTCATTGGTAGGGAGGACAAACCGTCCTCCTGCCGCCGGTGCTCCCGACGCCCGGCGGCGGTGCACGGCGAACGGAACGAGGACGGCTCGTGAGCACAGACCGGGACCGCATCCTGCCGACGTGCGCGGAGGCGCGCGTCATCCCCAAGGACTTAGGTCCGGTCCGGCGGATCCACCCGGGCCCATGTCGTGGCGGCGCCGATCCACGGCGGCTGTGCATTCCCCGCCCACGGCGGCTCCCCTCTCCACGTGACACTCCTGGCAGCGCGTCCCAGCCCCGGCCCCGCGGCCTCCGCGGTGGTGAGGGACCGGCATGACGCGGTACGGCACCTCCCGCGCGGCCCAGGCACCGCCGTCGCAGCCCGACCGTACGGGATCGGAGCGGTCCGGCCCACCCGGTCGCCCCTCACCCCGTCACCACGCGTCGTCGCACGCCCCGCCCGGTCACCACCCGTCATCCCACTACCCATCCAGTCACCATCCGTCACCTCACCACGCGTCACCCGACCACGCGTCACCTCACCACCCGTCGAGCCATCACTTGTGGATAACCTTCGAGGCTTTCCACACGACGCACTCCCGGAAGTGGCTGACCTACGCCTATCTGCACACCGGCAGCAAGGCGTCGGCCCGCGAGGTCACCCGCGCCGCCTACCGCCGGCTGTACCACCTCTGGCCGCACGCGCTGCGCCAGGCCTCGGTCGAGGCGTTCGCCTGGTCGGTGCTCAAGGAGTGCGTGGTGGAGTGGCTGTACGACCACCAACAGCCCACCGCCCTCACCGAAACCGCCGCCTTCGCCGTCGTCACCCAGGCCCTGCTGCGGGAATGCCAGCAGCAATTCGCCCTGCTGGAAAGCCAGTTGGGGCTCTACGCGGCCATCTCGCGGCTCCCGGAGCGGCAGTGCGATGTGATCGTGCTGCGGCATGTCATCGGATACGGCGACGGGCAGATAGCGGCACTTCTCGGCGTGGACGAAGCCACCGTCCGCTCCCATGCCAGCCGGGGCAAGCGCAAGCTCGCCGCCGCGCTCGGTATCGATCAAGGAACCACTAGGGGGAACAGACCATGACGTACGCCCATCACACGGACCGCCGGGACACGGTCGAGACGCTGCTCAGCGCCGCTGCCGACGTCGCCGGCATCGACGGCCTCGCCGCCTTCGGCGACCTCGACGACGAAGGAGCGCTCGACGGCCTCGGCTGCTTCGACGATCCCCCCGGCGCGGGGTGGGGAGCGGACGGCCCGACGGCGGTCCGCGCGGACCACGGCGCGCCCAGCTCCTACCCGAGCGCCCGCGACGAGGCGACCCACGAACTCGAACTCGCCTGCGCGCTGGTCGTCAATGCCGCGGCCGCCGCCGCGAGCCTCGAACGGCTGGTCGACGACCACCACATCGACCCCGAGGGCGCCCTGGTCTTCGCATGTCTGCTGCACATCACCGGGCGGTACGACGCGGCACAGTTCTGGTGGCACTTCGGCGCGGGCGCCGACAGCCGGACCGCCGCCTACTGCCTGTATCTCGCGCACCGCCGCAACAGCGAGCACCGTGACGCCGCCTACTGGCGCGAGCAGGCCGCACACGCGCCCGATGAGGAGCACCGGGCGGTGAACGCGTTCGACGAGAAGCAGCTGCTGCCGGACGCCGCCCGGCACAACCTCCTCGTCCAGTGGCACAGCGGACTCGCCCCGACGCTGCCCGCCGCCCTGGAGAACGTGATCAACCGGCTGGTGGTGGACAGCGACGACGAGGACTTCGGGGAGATTCCGCGGCCGTCCCCCACATTGGTGCGGGATCTTGGCCTCGACCTTGGCTGAGCGCCGTTTTCGGCTGTCCGCTGCGCGTTGCCTGCGCCCCACGTTGTCGGCCGTCCCGCCGTTGCGCCTGCGGCGGGCGTCCGCTGCGCTTGGCCTGAGCCGACGCTTTGGCCGTCCCGCCGTTGCGCCTGCGGCGAGCTGGTTGCCGCTACGCGGGGCTGTTCGGCAGCGGTGCCGGACCTCCGGACTCCGCCCTGCGGTCCGGCACCTCCCGAGGGGGTGGGGAATAGACGGTGGGGGTACACGTAGTCGGTCATGTCCATCTTGTGGACGTGATCACAGACGTCTGGCGGACCACTTGTGCCCCACTACCCCTCTTCCCTCCACCGTCGGGAGGGGACGGGCCGCAGGACGGAGTCCGGAGGCCCGTCACCGCACCCGGAAGACCCACGCCCGCCGCAGGCGCAACGGCGACAAACCTCCACGGCGGGACAGCCGAAACGTCGGCGCAAGCCCGCCGCAGGCGAACCCCCACGGCGGGACGGCCGACAACGTGGGGCGCAGCCGGCCGCAGGCGACCCCTACGGCCGGACGGCCGACGACGACGAGCAACCAGGCGGCAAGGCCACGCGCAGCGCAGCCCCTCCCGCGTGCGGTCACCCCCGCCCTCAGGAAAGATGCAGCCACAGACGCGTGGGGGCATGGAGGTACAGGTGAATCCCGTCCACCCCCTTGCACTGGCGGCCCTGCTCGTGGCCTCAGGCGCCAGCCTGCCCGCCGCACCCGCCGTCGAGCCGCGCGCAGCGCACCCCCTGTTCGAATCGCGCGCCCTGGCGCTCTCCGGCCAGGGCGCGCACACCTATCGGATCCCAGCCCTCACCACCCTCCCCGACGGCGCCCTCCTCGCGGCCTACGACCGGCGCAATGACAGCGCGGCCGATCTGCCCGGCGATGTGGATGTGATGGTGCGGCGCAGTACCGACAACGGACGGACCTGGAGCGCCCCCCGGGCGGTGGTCGACTACGACGGGGGTGCGGGCGCGGGTGACCCGAGCCTGGTGGTCGACAGGGGCACCGGCCGGGTCTTCCTCTTTCACGCGTACGCTCCCAACGGCATCGGCTTCGCCAACGCGGGTGCGGGCAATGCGCATGACAGCACCAGCATCCTGCACACCGACTACAGCTATTCGGACGACGGTGGCCGCAGCTGGCGGAACCGGCGCATCACGAAGGACCTCAAGGACCCGTCCTGGCACGGCATCTTCGCGTCGTCCGGCACCGGTATCCAGCTGTCCACCGGCCGGCTGCTGCAGCAGTACGCGTTCCGGAAGGCCGACGGCAGTATGTGGGCGGCCAGCGCGTACAGCGACGACCACGGCGAGAGCTGGCGTCTGGGGGAGCCGGTCGGGCCGCTGATGGACGAGAACAAGACGGTGGAGCTGGCCGATGGCCGGGTGATGCTCAACAGCCGCACGTCCAGCACCAAGAAGCGGCTGGTGGCCTTTTCGCGGGACGGCGGGCTGAGCTACGGCACACCGGTCGCGGACGGCACGCTGATCGACCCGGTCAACAACGCGGCGATCCTGCGCTACGACCCGACGGCGCGGCCGGACCGCGCGCGGGCCCACTGGCTGCTGTTCAGCAATACGGCGAGCACGACGGCACGCGAGAACCTCACCGTCCGGTTGTCCTGCGACGACGGGCGGAGCTGGCCGGTCTCCCGGGTCGTCGCTCCGGGTCCGTCGGCCTACTCGACGCTGACCCGGCTGAAGGACGGGACCTTCGGGCTGCTCTACGAGTCCGGCCCGTACAAGAAGATCACTTTTGTTCGGTTCGATGGTGAGTGGCTGGGAGCGATGCGCTGCCCGGTCGCGCCGTCGTCACCCCGATGACGAACCCTGTCACACGGACGGCCCCTCCGCCTTCGGCGGCCAGGCCGGGCGGACGGCGTCGGGGACGGCGGCGAGGGCGTGGCCGACGGTGGGGAAGCACGCGAAGACGCCGAGGGACTGGGTGCCGACCAGCAGGCGCAGCATCCGTACGCCGAGCGAGGCCAGCAGCAGCCGGCCCTCCAGGCGCCGGCAGAGCCATTCGAGGGCGAGCAGACAGCTCAGGCCCCGGGAGTCGCAGAAGCGCAGTGCGGTCAGGTCGAGCACGAGGAAGCGATGGCCGGCCGAGACGACCGACCGGGCCTCGTCGAGGAACGTCTGCTCGGTGCGGAGGTCCAGTTCCCCGCTGACCCGCAGGACCGCGCACTCTTCCTCCTGCACGATCGCAGTGACCGCCAACGACCGCATTTCCGAGCTCATGGCGTCCAGAGTAAGCGCCCTTTTCCATCGGGGCGGGCAGGCGGTCGGGCCGTTGCGGAGGGTGGTACGGGCACCGCTGGGAGGCTTCGGCCTGGTCGAGCGGGTTCCGAAGCGGGCAGAAGCGGTCGTCTTTTTTGCTCTTACGGGCAGTGGTCCGCGCTCGTACGGTTGCTATAAACCTCAGGCGGGCAGAAACGGGCAGGCCCGTGACCGAACGAACATCGAGGCATGGGCAGGAGGCAGCTATGAGGGCCGAGGAACGCCAGCACCGCATCCTCGCGCTCGTCCGGCAGTCCGGCCGGGTCGAGGTCGCCGATGCCGCGGTGGAGTTCGACGTCTCCCGGGAGACCGTGCGGCGCGATCTGAGCGAGCTGGAGCGCCGTGGCCTGGTCCGGCGGACGCACGGCGCGGCGTACCCCGTCGAGAGCGCCGGTTTCGAGACCACGCTGGCCCGGCGTGAGACCCAGCTGGTGGCGGAGAAGCGGCGGATCGCCGCATCCGCGGCCCAGCTGATCGGCGAGGCGGAGACGGTGTTCGTGGACGAGGGGTACACGCCCGAGCTGGTCGCGACGCAGCTGCCCACCGACCGTCCGCTGACCGTGATCACCGCCTCGCTGCGGACCGCGTCCCTGGTCTCCGCGTCCGAGTCCACCACCGTGCTGCTGGCCGGCGGCCGGGTCCGTTCCCGGACGCAGGCGACGGTGGGCTCCTGGGCCCGGGACATGCTCGCGCGGTTCGTGATCGACCTGGCGTTCCTGGGGGCCAACGGCATCTCCCGGGATCACGGGCTGACCACCCCCGATCCGGCCGTCGCCGATGTGAAGGCACAGGCCGTCCGCTCGTCGCGGCGGCGGGTGCTGGTCGGCGTGCACAGCAAGTTCGGGGCCAGCAGCTTCTGCCGGTTCGCCGAGGTGAGCGACATGAACACGATCGTCACCGACGCCGGGCTCTCCGCACCGGAGGCCCACCGCTACTCCCTCCTGGGGCCGCAGGTGCTCCGGGTCTGACCGGGAACGCGGGCCACCCGGACGACCGGCCCCGTGGACACACGACCGACAACGCACCGCCGAAGGCCACACCCCGGCCCTCGGACGGTCTCCCCGGCCTGCCCGCACACACCGCGACAGCCGCAGGAGCCGCACCATCCCCCATCCGCCGGCCACCACCGCACCACCGCACCCACCCGATGTCCCCATATCCCCCGACGTCCCCGGACGTCCGCAGAAAGGCGAGAGCCGTGAGAGCACGATCCCCCTTGCGAAGCCGTACCCGCCGCACCATGGGGGTGACCTCGGTCGCCCTGGCCCTGTCGCTGACCGTCGCCGGCTGCTCCGGCGGCTTCGGTGCCGCGAGCAAGGGCGGTTCCGACAGCATCAACGTGCTGATGGTCAACAACCCGCAGATGGTGGATCTGCAGAAGCTCACCGCCGAGCACTTCACCAAGAAGACCGGCATCAAGGTGAAGTTCACCGTACTGCCGGAGGACGACCTGCGGGACAAGATGAGCCAGGACTTCTCCAGCCAGGCCGGACAGTACGATGTGGCCAGTCTCAGCAACTACGAGACGCCGATCTACGCCCGCAACGGATGGCTCGCGCCGCTCGGCGAACGGGCGGCCAAGGACCCGCAGTTCGACCAGAAGGACATTCTCGCGCCGCTGCGCAAGTCCCTCACCGCCGCCGACGGCAAGATCTACGCGGAGCCCTTCTACGGCGAATCGTCCTTCCTGATGTACCGCAAGGACCTACTCAAGGCCGCCGGACTGAGCATGCCCAAGCAGCCGACGTGGCGCGAGGTCGCCAAGATGGCCGCCAAGCTGGACGGATACCGCAAGGGCCTGAAGGGCATCTGCCTGCGCGGCCAACCCGGCTGGGGCCAGGTGATCGCCCCGCTGTCCACGGTCGTCAACACCTTCGGCGGCACCTGGTTCACCAAGGACTGGAAAGCGAAGCTCGACAGCCCGGAATTCACCAGGGCCACCCAGTTCTACGTCGATCTGGTGCGTCAGCACGGCGAGGCGGGCGCCCCGCAGGCCGGCTACACCGAGTGCCTCAACAACATGCAGCAGGGCAAGGTCGCCATGTGGTACGACGCGACCGCCGGCGCCGGCTCGCTGGAGGGCAAGGATTCCAAGGTCGCCGGCAAGGTCGGCTACGCGCCGGCGCCGGTCGAGAAGACGCCGAGCTCCGGCTGGCTCTACACCTGGGCCTGGGGCGTGCAGAAGGCCAGTACGCACCAGGACGCGGCGTGGAAGTTCGTCCGCTGGGCCTCCGGCAAGGAGTACGAGCAGCTGGTGGGCCGCACGCTGGGCTGGGCCAGCGTGCCCGGAGGGAAGCGGGCGTCTCTCTACCGGAACCAGCAGTACCTGGAGAATTCCGGGGCGTTCGCCCAGGCGACCAAGCAGGCGATCAGCTCGGCCCGGCCCGATGATGCGGGTGTGCAGCCGCGTCCGGCGCCCGGTATCCAGTTCGTCGGTGTCCCCGAGTTCGCCGATCTGGGCACCAAGGTCTCGCACGAGGTGAGCTCGGCGATCGCCGGGAAGCAGAGCGTCTCCGAGGCCCTCAAGAAGAGCCAGCGGCTGGCGCAGGAGGTGGCCGATGCCTACGCAGACCGCTGAGCGGACCCGGCCCGTCGAGGCCGTCGTCCCGGCGTCCGGCAGACAGGCGGCCCGCGCCCGGCGCGCACAGCGGACGAAGGACTGGGCCCGGCGCGCTCCCCTGCTGCCCGCGCTGGTCTTCCTGATCATCGTGACCCAACTGCCGTTCCTGGCGACCGTGGTGATCTCCTTCATCCGGTGGAACGCGCTGGCCCCCGACAACCGCGGCTTCGCCGCCTTCGACAACTACAAGGCGGTCTTCACCGACCACGCGATGCGTTCCTCGGTGCTGACGACGGTGCTGCTGACGGTGACCGTGGTGCTGGTCAGCCTGCTGCTGGGGCTGGGTCTGGCGCTGCTGCTCGACCGTGGTTTCCGCGGCCGCGGCATCGTCCGCACCCTGCTGATCACCCCTTTCCTCGTGGTGCCCGTCGCTTCCGCGCTGCTGTGGAAGCACGCCCTTTACAACACCTCGTACGGGCTGCTCAACGGCGTGCTGACGTGGATCTGGGGGCTGTTCGGCAGCGACAACCCGCCGCAGCCGGACTGGATGACCGACTCCCCGCTCGCCGCCGTGGAGGTGTCGCTGATCTGGCAGTGGACACCGTTCATGATGCTGATCCTGCTGGCCGGGCTGCAGAGCCGGCCCACGGACGCCGTCGAGGCGGCCCGGATGGACGGCGCCTCCCCGTTCGACATCTTCCGCTGTCTGACCCTGCCGCATCTGCGCCGCTACCTCGAACTGGCCGCGCTGCTGGGGACCATCTACGTCGTCCAGAACTTCGACGCGGTGTTCACCATCACCTCGGGCGGACTCGGCACGGCGAACCTGCCGTACACCATCTACCAGACCTTCTACCAGGCCCATGACTACGGACGGGCCTCCGCGCAGGGCGTCATCGTCGTGCTGTGTTCGCTGCTGGTGGCGACCTTCGCGCTGCGCACCGTCTCGTCCCTGCTGCGCGAGGAGGTCACCCGATGACCAGCGTGCCCCTCACCCTGCGCCGGCCCCGGCGCCCGGCCGGCTCCACCGCGCGGCGCCGGCGGCGTACCGGCGGGATGCTGGTCCTGGTGGCCTGGCTGTGCGGTATCGCCTTCTTCCTGCCCGTCGCCTGGATGGTGCTGACGTCCTTCCACAGCGAGACGGACGCGGCGACCAACCCGCCCAGCGTCGGTGCCGGTCTCACCCTGGACGGCTACCGCGAGTTCTTCGGCGCGGGCAGCGGCATCAGCCCCTGGCCGCCGCTGATCAACTCGCTCACCGCCTCCGTCGCCTCCACCCTCCTGGTCCTGGCGCTGGCCGTACCGGCGGCGTACGCGCTGTCGATCAAGCCGGTGCGCAAGTGGAGCGATGTGCTGTTCTTCTTCCTCTCCACGAAGATGCTGCCGCTGGTGGCCGGTCTGCTGCCGGTCTATCTCATCGCGCAGAACACCGGCATGCTGGACAGCATCTGGCTGCTGGTCATCCTCTACACCTCGATGAATCTGCCGATCGCGGTGTGGATGATGCGCTCGTTCCTCGCCGAGGTCCCGGTGGAGATGCTGGAGGCCGCGTCGACCGACGGCGCGGGACTGCACACCACCCTGACGCGGATCGTCGCACCGGTCGCCATGCCGGGGATCGCCGCGACGGCGCTCATCTCCTTCATCTTCAGCTGGAACGAGCTGCTGTTCGCCCGGGTCCTGACCGGCATCGTGGCCGGGACGTCGCCGGTGTTCCTCACCAGCTTCGTCACCAGCCAGGGACTGTTCCTGGCCAAGGTGTGCGCCGCCGCCACCGTCATCTCCCTCCCGGTGCTCATCGCCGGATTCGCCGCCCAGGACAAGCTCGTCCAGGGCCTCTCCCTCGGAGCCGTGAAATGAAAGCCGCAGTGATCAGCGCCCCCGGAAAGGTCGAGGTCACCACCGTCGAGGATCCGGCGCCGGGGCCCCGCGAGGTCGTGGTGTCCGTCGCCGCCTGCGGGCTGTGCGGCACCGATCTGCACATCCTCCAGGGCGAGTTCGCGCCCAGCCTGCCCGTCGTTCCCGGGCATGAGTTCGCCGGTACGGTCGTCGCGACCGGCAGCGCGGTCACCGAACTGGCCGAGGGCGACCGGGTCGCCGTCGATCCGTCCCTGTACTGCCACGAATGCCACTACTGCCGCATCGGCCGCAACAACCTGTGCGAGCGCTGGGAGGCGATCGGGGTGTCCACGGCCGGCGGGGCCGCCGAGTTCGCGGTCGCCCCCGTCGCGAACTGCGTCAAGCTGCCCGACCATGTACGCACCGAGGACGCGGCGCTGATCGAACCGCTGTCCTGTGCCGTACGCGGCTATGACATCCTGCGCTCCCAGCAGCTGGGCACCCAGGTCCTGATCTACGGCTCCGGGACGATGGGCCTGATGATGCTCGAACTGGCCAAGCGCACCGGGGCCGCGGGCGTCGATGTCGTCGACATCAACCCGGAACGGCTGGCGACCGCCCGTACCCTCGGCTGCACCCACGCAGCCGGGTCCGCCGACGAACTCGACCGGCCGCGCGGCTGGGACGTGGTCATCGACGCCACCGGCAACGAACGCGCCATCCAGGACGCCCTGGGGCGGGTCGGCAAGGGCGGCACCTTCCTCCAGTTCGGCGTCGCCGACTACGCCGCGCGCGCCGTCGTCGAGCCGTACCGGATCTACAACCAGGAGATCACCATCACCGGCTCCATGGCGGTGCTGCACAGCTATGAACGCGCCGCCGAACTCTTCGCGGCCGGCGTCCTGGACCCGGAGGTCTTCATCAGCGACCGGCTGCCGCTGGAGCAGTACGCGGAGGCGATGGGCCGCTTCCAGGCGGGGCAGGGGAGGAAGATCCTGGTCCGGCCGTGAGAGCCGCGGTCCGCGGCCGCGCGTCGCCTCAGTGGGGCTGCCGTACCGGTGCCAGCTCGCCGTGCAGCAGTGCCGTGCCCAGCGGGGTGAGGGCATGTACGACGCATCCGCCGTCGCGTCGGCTGCGGGCCAGATTCGCCTCGCGCAGCGCGCTCACATGCTCACTGGCCGAGGGGGCGGAGACCCGTAGCCGGCGGGCCAGTTCACCGGTGGTGGTCGGGTCGTCCAGGGCGGCGAGGATCCGCGCCCGGGTCCGGCCGAGCAGGGCGGAGAGCGCCTGCGGGTGACAGGTACGGGAGGTGGCCGGGGCCCAGGACGTGCTGTGCTCGACGGGATGGACCAGGACCGGCGGGAGGCCGGGGTCGGCGAGCGCGATGGGCCGGCGCCAGCAGAAGTGCGACGGGATCAGCCGCAGTCCGCGGCCCCGCAGCCACAGGTCACGGTCGGCGGGGTAGTCCACCTGCAGCACCGGTGGCTCCCAACGCACCGTGGGCCGCAGGGTGTTGAGCAGAACGTCGACGCCGCCCCGGCACAGGGTGCGGGCGCGCGCGGCCCGGTCGGCGTCGACCGCCGCGGTCGCCTCCGTCCAGTCGGGGGCGATCACCGCACGGTGCACCTCCCGGAACGCGGCGGCCAGTTCGTCGAGCGGTTTCCGGCTGCCCCCGGCCAGCGCGCCGGCCCAGCGCGGCAGCCGGGACGACAACGCGGCCCGGTCCGCTTCGGCGGTCAGCCGCTCCGCCGGGGTGTCCCGCAGCGCCTCCAGCCCGGCCGCCAGACCGTCGCGGGACGCGTCGGGGGTCAGGAAGTCGGGAAAATAGCGGGCGTTGGGCGGGGCGAGCGCGGTGATCAGCCGGGCCTGACGGGTCAGTCCGCGCTCGGCCAGTTCGGCGCGGGCGCGGGCACGCCAGGCGGCGTAGACCGGCACCTCGCGGTCCGTGGCCGCCAGTTGGTGCATGGCGAGCACCGTTTCCCAGAGCGGATCCGGTTCGGCGGCGATCTGTACGCGCGCGACGTCCCGGTCATCGAAATGGATACGCAACATGCGGCCCCCCGCGGCATGCTCATGACCCCGTCCCCGGGGCCCCGTAAGAAAACCCCCGCTCAGACTGCCCGGTGGACAAATGGGTGTCCAGCGCGAGTCCGGAGCGGCGCGTGTGAGCTTCGCTCCCCTTCCGCCCACCGGCCTTTCGTTCCCCCTCCTCTCCTCGACGTTCGCCGTTCTTTCCGGGTTCCTGCTTCTGACGCCCGTCGGGCCGTTCACGGGAAAGTTCACGGGAAAGGGGGAAAGCGAGGAATCAGGGCAACCGAACGGCTCACTCGGGCGTCTCGCTCCGAAGATGAGCGGCCAGCCGCTCCAGGAACACACGCTGGCCCGTGACGATCCGTGTGCCGGCCGCTTCCGGGGCGAACCACGCCACCCGGTCGATCTCAGGAAAAGCACGGGTCACTCCGGATCCTCTCGGCCACTCCATCTCGAAGGTCCCGGGCACGATCCGGTCCGGATCGAGGTCGCCCTCCACGGCCCAGACCGTCACGACCTTGCCACCGGACTGCCGGCTCTCGCCCAGCGGAACGTACCGGCCGTCCGGCGGCGGCAGCCCCAGCTCCTCCTCGAACTCCCGGCGGGCGGCGTCCCTCGCCTCCTCCGGGGGCACATACTCGCCCTTGGGCACCGACCAGGCACCGGCATCCCGCCGGGCCCACAACGGCCCGCCCATATGGGCCAGCATCACTTCGAACCCGTCACCCCCGCCACGGAACAGCAGCAGCCCGGCGCTCCGCTTCCCCGCCATGAGCCCGCCGCCCTCCTACCGCTCATCCGGTACGCCGGACGCACCGCCCGCGTCACCGGCACGGTCCGCGAGAACGGTCTCCACCGTGTCCGCCTCGGCCGCCGTCTTGTCCTCCCGGTAGCGCACCACCCTGGCGAAGCGCAGCGTCACACCCGCCGGGTAGCGCGAGGACGTCTGGAGTCCGTCGTAGGCGATCTCCACGACGAGTTCCGGACGCACCGTCACGACATGGCCGTTGTCGTCGACGGCGAGTTCCCGCAGCCGCTCGGTCTGCCAGGTGAGCGTGGCGTCGGTGAGTCCCTTGAAGGTCTTGCCCAGCATGACGAACCCGCCGTCCGGTCCACGCGCCCCGAGGTGGAGGTTGGACAGCTTGCCGGTGCGCCGGCCGTGCCCCCACTCCGCCGCCAGCACCACCAGATCGAGCGTGTGCACCGGCTTCACCTTCAGCCACGAGGCGCCCCGGCGGCCCGCGCTGTACGGCGCCTCCAGGGACTTGATCACGACGCCCTCGTGGCCCTGCCGCAACGTCCGCCGCCAGAAGTCCTCGGCGGCGGCGCGGGCGGCCGCGTCCCCCGGGTCGCGGATGACGCAGCGGCCCACCCGCGCCTCCTCGGGAACCAGCCTGGCCAGCTCCGCGTAACGCCGTTCGCAGGGCTGTTCCAGCAGGTCGCGGTCCTCGACCGACAGCGCGTCGAAGAAGACCGGGGACAGCGGCAGCGCGGCCCGCGCGGCGGAGACGTCCACCCGCGAACCGAACCGGCCCGCGACCCGCTGGAACGGCACCGGCCGGCCGTCGCCGCCCAGGGCGATCACCTCGCCGTCCAGGATGAAGCGCGCCGCGGGAAGGCCCCGGGCGAGGCCGGTGACCTCGGGCAGCCGGTCGGTGACCTCGTCCAGGGTGCGGGTGTAGATCCACACGTCCGGCCCGTCCCGGTGCACCTGCACCCGGATGCCGTCGAGTTTCTGCTCGACGGCGCAGGCGCCGAGCCTGTCGATGGCCGCGTCCAGCGAGGCGGCGCTGTGCGCGAGCATCGGTCCGACGGGCCGCCCGACGGTGAGCCGGAATTCCGCCAGCGCGGACGGGCCCTCGGACAGTACGGCCCGCGCGACGTCCTGCAGCGAACCGGCCAGCATCACAGCCCGTCGCAGCTCCGCCGCGGGCACCTCCGTCGCCGCCGCGAGCCCCTCGACGGCCAGGGCGTCCAGCGCGCCCTGCCGTACCTCCCCGGTCAGCAGTCCGACCAGGAACCGCTGCTCCGGTCCGGTCGCCGCGGCCATCAGCTGCCGGACCAGTCGCCGGCGCTCGCCCTGCGCGCCGGGCCCGGCGACACGGGCCAGGCCGGTCAGCGCCGCGTCGACGTCGCGCACGGTCAGCGTGGCGTGACCGGCCGGTGGCACGGGCTCCCGCAGCACGCTCCAGCCGACCCCGATCCGCCCCTGCGGCAGCCGTCCCGCCAGGTACGGGATGACCACCGGGACGTCCTCCGGGGCGGCGGCCCGGAACAGCCCGGCCAGCAGCGCGGTCTTCCGCGACCGCGCCGAGGTCGCGGCGACGTCCGCCGACACCCGCGCGAGCTCGGCCAGCAACATACGGACATCCTGCCTCCGGGACGGTGTCCCCGCTCACCAACGCCCCCACCGGAGCAACATTCGTGCTAACTTCTTGGCAATTGCAGTTTTGGTACCCATGACATGGTGTGCGCCTGACGGGCAGTGACCCGCAGGCGCATTTTTATTGTCAAATAACGAAAAGAGACGCACATGGCGACTGGCACCGTGAAGTGGTTCAACGCGGAAAAGGGCTTCGGCTTCATCGAGCAGGACGGCGGCGGCGCTGACGTCTTCGCCCACTACTCCAACATCAACGCCCAGGGCTTCCGCGAGCTTCAGGAAGGCCAGAAGGTCACCTTCGACGTCACCCAGGGCCAGAAGGGCCCGCAGGCGGAGAACATCGTCCCGGCCTGACCCGGACGCCAGGGCCTGTGTCGGAAGTCGCCTGCCCCGCGGCGTCCAGCACAGGCCCCCGGTAGTACCGGCCGGCACCACCGGCCACTCGGCAGCCGGCGTTCGCCCGTTCCGGCACAGCGGACCACGTGATCCGCCTGTGCCACGCTCTTCCGGCGGGCGCCGGCCGTTTCCGAGGATCCGGGGCAACGGAGTTTCCGTCCGCCCCGGTCTCCATTTTCCGGCTCGTTCTTGCGATTCCCCGCGCGGCATTCATCCCGCCGGGTCTCCCTCGATACGCGCCGCATCGAGGAAGGTTCCGCTTGAACCGCAGCACCCGCTCCCATGACCGCTACGGCCGCTCCGGCGGCGCCGGAGGCCGCTCCGGAGGCAATGGCTCCCGCTCCGGCGGCCGCAGCCAAGGCTCCGGCGGCCGCTTCCGCTCGCAGGGCCCGCGCCGCGCCAAACCCGCCGCCCCACAGGGCGAGTTCGCGCTTCCCGTGAGCACCACCCCGCCGCTGCCCGCCGTCGAGACATTCGCCGAGCTGGACATGCCCGCGCCGCTGCTCGCGACGCTCACCCGGCTCGGGGTGGCCGAGCCGTTCCCCATCCAGGCCGCCACGCTGCCCAACTCCCTCGCCGGACGCGATGTGCTCGGCCGCGGGCGCACCGGATCGGGCAAGACCCTCGCCTTCGGCCTCGCGCTCCTGTCCCGTACAGCCGGGCAGCGTGCCGCGTCGCGCGCCCCGCTCGCGCTGGTCCTCGTCCCCACCCGTGAACTGGCCCAGCAGGTCACCGACGCGCTCACCCCGTACGCCCAGGCCCTGAACCTGCGGATGGCCACCGTCGTCGGCGGGATGTCCATCGGCCGGCAGGCCGGGGCGCTGCGCACCGGCGCCGAGGTCGTCGTGGCCACTCCCGGGCGGCTCAAGGACCTCATCGAGCGCGGCGACTGCCGCCTGGACGAGGTGCGGACCACCGTTCTGGACGAGGCCGACCAGATGGCCGACATGGGCTTTATGCCGCAGGTCACCGAGCTGCTGAACCAGGTGCGCGCGGACGGCCAGCGCCTGCTCTTCTCGGCCACGCTGGACCGCAATGTCGACAAGCTGGTCCGCCGGTTCCTCAGCGATCCGGTCGTGCACTCCGTCGACCCGTCGGCGGGCGCGGTGACCACCATGGAGCACCACATCCTGCATGTGCACGGCGCGGACAAGCACGCCACCACCGTGGAGATCGCGGCGCGCGACGGCCGGGTGATCATGTTCCTGGACACCAAGCACGCGGTGGACCGGCTGGCCAAGGACCTGCTCGCCAGCGGGGTACGGGCGTCCGCGCTGCACGGCGGCAAGTCCCAGCCGCAGCGCAACCGCACCCTCCAGCAGTTCAAGTCCGGCCAGGTCACCGCGCTGATCGCGACCAATGTCGCGGCCCGTGGCATCCATGTCGACAATCTCGACCTGGTGGTCAACGTCGACCCGCCGACCGACCACAAGGACTATCTCCACCGCGGCGGGCGCACCGCGCGGGCCGGTGAGTCCGGCAGCGTGGTGACGCTGGTGCTGCCCACTCAGCGCCGCGAGATGACCCGTCTCATGGCCACCGCCGGTATAATTCCGCAGATCACCCAGGTCCGCTCCGGCGATGCCGAGCTCACCCGCATCACGGGCGCCCAGGCTCCCTCCGGCACCCCGGTCACCATCAGCGCACCGCCCGCCGACCGCCCCAAGCGCAGCTCGTCCTCGTCCCGTGGCCGGCGCGGCCGCCCGTCCCAGGCACGCCGCACCGCGAACGCGGAGCGTTCGGCACCACGACGGAACTCCGCCTCCTGAGCGAGCGACTCCGCGGCCGCAGCCCCCGATCGTCGTGCGCCCCGGCGCCCCGGCCTCGGGGGCTGCGGCACTCCGGCTCACTGCCGCCCGCTCACTCGTACATCACATACTCCGGCTCCGGGCCGAGGCTCAGCACCTCCTCCGGTGTCATCAAGCGGCCGGCTTTCGCGTCCTCCTCGTAGAACAGCTTGAAGCCGGTGTGGAGACCGTCGGGCAGCCCGGCGACGAGGTGCCGCCAGGTGCGCCGCTTCATGGCGGGCGAGCCGATGCCGTCGACGCTCTTGATCAGGGCCACGCCGGGCTGCGTCCGCAGCGCGGACTCGTCGCGCACCACGGACGTGGCGACCTGATGGAAGACGAGCGGCTTCTGCGGCAGACCGTACGCGTCGACCAGCTCCGACAGATAGCGGGCGACACGGGTCAGTTCGTCACCGCTGGTACGGCCGAAGGTGCGGCCGGGCACGTCGTGCGGGCCCATCTCCCACTCCGGGTCGAGGGCGAGCCCCACATCGGGATGGACCAGCCACTCGCGCAGCGCCGCCACCTCGTCGAGGACCGCCGCGCGCCCCGGCTGGATGTTCAGCAGCAGGAGCGCCCGGTGCTCGCGTGCGAGGGCGTGGAAGCGGCGGACGGTGGCGGCAGGCGTGCGCGTGCGGTACGTGCCGTCGTGGCCGGCCTCGGCGACGGTGACCACCGCCAGGAGTTCGAGGACGGGCAGCGGCTCACGCCCGGCGGCGTGCACGTCCGCCAGCTTCGCCAGCTCGGCGGCCCTTCTGGCGGGGGCACCGACGCCGAGCCTGCCGAGCGCCGCGGCACCGGGCAGGCCGCAGAAGCCCACCAGACGGTGACGGGGGAACAGCTCCCGCCCGCCGCGCGGCAGTTCCAGCCGCCGTTTCGCCGGTCCGGCCGACGGGCTTGAGGTGGCGGGCGGGTCGGCGGGGGCTCGCGGTCCCGCCGACCCGGACGAGCTTGACGCACCGGCGGAACCGGGCTCGGAAGACGGGGCGGACGGCTGCCGTCCGCCCCGCGGCGACTCCCTGGGGGCGGCGTCGGTGCGATCGGACGGTTTGCCGCACCCGGTGAACAGGCCCAGACCCGCCGCTGCCGTGGCCGCGAGCATCTCCCGGCGGCTCGCCCCCGGGAACGGCGGTCCGTTCCCGGCCCTGCCCGCCTCGCCCGCCACCTTGCCTCCGTCCCTCGCCCCCGCCGCGAAGATCTCCAGAACTGTCATTCCGCGATGCCGGGGCACCACACCACATGTGGTCACCTCACACGAGTGCCCGGCATGTTCGGCAGACTGCCCGGCCACGCGGTCCGGGAATCGTCCGGACTCCCGCAGGACTTCGATGAGGCTTCGGTGCCGACCTCGACGGGCTTCGGGGCTCCGCGACGTCGGGTCGACCTCGGTGTGGGCCGCGGCCTTCGACGGAGCGTGTTGGCCTGCGGTGGGTACTCCGGCCTTCGACAGGGCCCCGGTACCGGCTTCGGCCGTCCGGTCAGGAGAGCCCGACCGTCGCCAGATACGCGGGTACATCCGCCGGATCGTGGGTGGCCAAGCCGACGTACCCGTCCGGACGGACCAGGAACAGCCCCTCCCGTAAAGCGCCCGGACCGCGCTGTCGTCCAGACGGTACGCACGCACGCCACTGGGCGCGACGGGCAGGTTCATCGCGACGGCGAGCAGCGTGAACTGCGGCCCGCGCAGCAGGTCGAAGAGCCGCGTGACCGGCATGCCGTCGTCCGGGGACCGCAGGCCGGCCGAGAACGGCAGGTCGGGAGCGCGGTCGCCGGCGCTGAGGGCGGCCGGATTCAGCCCCTTCCGGGCCTCCCTCGACAAGGGGCTCTCCCGATAGCCCACATCCAGCTGATTGGTCATCCGGCCGCGGCGCGCGGCCTGTGCGGCGCTGCCCACCTCCGGGGTGCGGCCGACGCGGTACAGCCGGGTGCTCAGCTGCAGAACCCCGACGGCGACCGGCAGCCGCTCCACCGCATAGCTCTCCAGCAGCTCCGGATCCGCTCCGTGCCGCAGCACCTGTCCCAGCTTCCAGCCCAGGTTGTAGGCGTCCTGGACGCTGGTGTTCAGCCCCTGTCCGCCGCCCGGCGGGTGGACGTGCGCGGCGTCGCCGGCGAGGAACACCCGGCCGTGGGTGAAGCGTTGGGCGAGCGCGGCGTGGGGCTGGTAGTACGACGCGCACCGGACGTGGGTGACCGCGCTCGCGGGCAGATGGCTGCGGGAGCTGATGATGGTGCGGACGTCATGGGAGGCGTGCGGCCGGTCGATGTCGAACTGCGCGCAGAACTGGAAGTCTTCGGTGCCGGGCAGCGGACACAGGAGCATCGGGCCGCCGGGGGCCTTGGGCCAGACATGCCAGTTGTCGCGATCGAGGCCGCGTATGCGGACATCGGCGACCAGGGAGGGCGCAGACGGGTGTCCGCGACCGTCATCCGCAGCCCCAGGGCGTGCCGCACCGTGCTGTGACCGCCGTCGGTGCCGACGAGGTACCGGGCGGCGACCGTCCGGCTCGTCCCGTCGGGACGCGCGACTTCGGCGATGACGTGGTCGTCGGTCTGCTCCAGGTCGAGCAGACCGGTCCCGAACTCGACGCCGCCGCCCAGCCGGCGCAGCCGGTCGTACAGGATCCGCTGGGTGCGCCACTGCGGGACCATCCACACGCTCGGGTAGGCCGAGTACGTGCGGCCGGGCGCCTTGTCGATCAGGTCCCATTCGCCGCGGCGCTCATCGCCCTCCCAGGTCTGCATCGGGGGGAAGGGGGCACCGCCCGCGCGGATCGCGTCGATCACACCGAGGTCGTCGAAGACCTCCTGGGTACGGGGCTGCAGCCCCTTGCCGCGCGATCCTGGGAACAGCCGGTTGGACCGCTCGATCAGCTGAGCGCGCACCCCGCACCTGGCCAGATCGCAGGCAAGGGTGAGCCCGGTCGGACCGGCGCCGACGATCAGGACCTCGGTGGCGTCGGCACCAGTGCCGTCCAGCGGGACTTCAGCAGTCATGTGCCACACCCTCCGCCGTCACCCAGCGTAGCGATATCCCTACACGATACGTGGCTCGGTCGCGGGCGCTCAACCGGAGACGACCAGGTAGGACGGACCGGAGGCGGTGTACCTGACGAACACGGCGCCGGACGGGCGGACACGCTCGGCGACCGGGACGCCGTCCATCGGGAACGGCATCGCCGTCCGGCCCTCCCGCCCCAGCACGATCTCACCCGAACAGTCGTTCCCGGATCGCCGCTCGCCCCGTCGGCCTCCTAGGGTCTGTCCGATGGGACAGGGCCGCGGGCCCGGCCATGCCCCATCGGACCGGCCCTAGCGTCAGACGACGCAGCGCACCGTCGCCACAAGGGAGTCCGACATGCGTAGGCTCATCGCCGTGCCGACCGTGCTGTTCGCGCTCGCCGCCGCGGGATGCGGGAGCGAGCACGAGGGCCCGGAGGTCACCCACCACACCGGCACCGAGGCCGCCCCCACCGGCCAGGGCGGCACACCGGACCCGGACTCCCCGTCGCCCGGGAACTCCTCGCCCGGCGTCCCTGGGCAGCCCGTGAACTGCGGCGAGATTCCCGACGCGCTCGGCCGGGCCAGGAACGTCGCCCTGTTCGCCGACCCGGGAGCCGACGGCACGGTGGGCTGCGAAGAGGCCCATGACGTGATGACCGAGTTCTTTCAGCGGGCCCCGCAGGAAGGCGGCGGCGAGGTGGGATCGCTGGCCGTGCGGGGCTGGTTCTGCCAGTTCGAGAGCGGCCCCACCGGTACGTGGATCACCACCTGCCGCAAGGACCGGCTGGAGATGCACACCGAGGAGGCCTCCGGGGAGCAGCCCGGGCCCGCGCCGTCCGAGGAGCCCGGTGCCCCGGACGAGTCCGAGCTCCCTCCGCTGCCCGAGGAGACCGGCGACCCGATGGACGAACCGTCCACGGAGGAGCTGTAGGCGTCGGCCCGGGGGCTCCTGCTTCGTCTCCGCCTGGCTACCCCTGGGGCACTTCCCCCATCCCGTGGAACCACGTCGGCCCGGCCTCGACCGCCCGCTTGATGCGGGTCAGGGCGTAGTCCGCCAGCTCCGGCAGGGCGTCCAGGGCGAACCAGCCCACCTCCAGCGACTCGTCGTCGTTGACCCTGGCCTCGCCGCCGATCGCCCGGCAGCGCAGCGTCACATCCATGAACTGGCAGACATCACCGTTCGGGTACCGGATCGGCGGCACCGTCTCCACCAGGACGACGCGCTCGGGGACGACCTGTACCGCGGTCTCCTCGTACACCTCGCGTACCGCGGTCTCGGCGGGCTGTTCGCCGGGCTCGGGGATTCCGCCGATCACCGCCCAGCCGCCGGTGTCCACCCGCTTGCCCAGCAGGACACGTCCCGCGTCGTCGAAGACGACCGCGGTCACCCCCGGCAGCCACAGGAGCTGGCTGCCGATGGACGTCCGGATCTCACGGATGAAGTCGGGGGTCGCCATGCTGTGAACCTTAAGGGAAAGCGCGGACATCGCCACGCCGCACAGGCACATGGCACCGGCACACGGGCACGCGTCCCCGATCCGCAAGGCCCGGATCCGCGACCGGGTCCGGCCCTCAGGCGCCCGCCGGTGTCCCGCCGCGCGTGCCCAGCCGGGCGCGGATGTACCGCACCGCGGCCTCCGCGTCATCGACGGTGACGGTGAAGGTGCGCCCGTCGGCGAGCCGGAGCACCATGCCCTCGCCCCGGCGTACGACGACGGCGGTGCCCTGTTCGGGGCGCCAGCGGTAGCCCCAGCCACCCCAGTGCCGGGGGGTGACCCGTGGCGCGAAGTCGGCGCCGACCACGTTGTCGAGAGGGATCCGGCGACGCGGCACCCCTATATGGCCGCACCGCACTTCCAGGCACTCCCGGTCGACCCGTACCGACACACGGACGTAGGCGAGCGTGCCGAAGAGCACCAGCAGGCCGACCGCGACACAGCCGACCACCGCCATCACCAGCGCCGTGAGCCCGGAGGGCCAGGGGCTCTCGACGGCCAGCTGGATACCGAGCGCCAGGCAGGCCGCACCCATGGAGGCCAGCAGCCACTGGACGCGGTTGGTGGCGCTGCCCTGCCAGACCTCGGGGATGTCCGTACGCGCACGGCCGACGGAGCGCGCGCGGCCGCCGGCGCCTTCGCTGCCGCCGTGGTTCCCGGGGGCTGCTGCCCCCTCGTGGGGGTGGTCCCTCATGACACGCAGCGTACGCGCCTTCGTATGCGGTGGCACCGCCTCGGCCGGGTCGTTCACGGCCGGGAGGCGCTCCGCGGTCGGGGTGTCACCGCACGTCGCGGGCGAGGGGTGACGTCGTCACGGGCGCGGCGCGGTGGCGGCGAGCTCGTCGGCCGCCGGAGCGTCCGCCGGTTCCGTACCACCGGCGAGCAGCCGGCCCGCCGCGTAGGCGAGCGCCACGGCCGGCAGTCCCGCCGGACGGCCGGACTCCAGCACGCGCAGACCGCCGGTCGGCGCGGCGGCGGGGGCCGGCTCGGCGCCGATGCGGCGCAGCGCCTGGGCGGCGACGGCCTCGGCCGAGCCGTGCAGGACGAGAGCGGGGGCGCCGGGCCGCTGGAGGGCGGTCCGGATGCGTTCGGCGACCAGCTCGTAGTGGGTGCAGCCGAGGACGACGGCCCGGATGTCCTGGGGGGTGCGCTGCGCGGCGGCCGCGACGGCGGCGTCGATGGCGCTCTCGTCCGCCTGCTCGACGGCGTCGGCGAGGCCGGGGCACGGCACACCGGTGACGCTCACCCCGCTCGCGAACCGTTCGATCAGATCCCGCTGGTAGGGGCTGCCGGTGGTGGCGGGGGTGGCCCAGATCGCGACAGGGCCGCCGCCGGCCGCGGCGGGCTTGATGGCCGGGACGGTGCCGACGACCGGCACGGCGGGTTCCAGTTCGGCGCGGAGCACCGGCAGCGCGTGCACGGAGGCGGTGTTGCAGGCGACGATCAGGGCGTCGGGACGGTGCGCGGCGGCGGCCCGTGCCACGGCCAGCGCGTGCGCGGCGACGTCGTCGGGCGTGCGCGGGCCCCAGGGCATGCCGTCGGGGTCGTTGGAGAGGACGAGATCGGCGTCCGGCCGCAGTCGTCGCATCGCGGCGGCCGCCGGCAGCAGCCCGGTCCCGGAGTCCATGAGCGCGATCTTCACCCGGACACCTTACCCGGCCGTCCATCTTTTCCTATCGACGCCGCCCCGGCGCGCGCACGCCCCGCCGGCACCGGCGCAACTCAGGTTCAGCCATACCGGGTACACCCTGTCGTTCGCCGGTGTGCCGTAGGTGTGGTGCGGCAGACTGCGGCCGTGGGAGCGATGGAGTGGATCGGCGCCGGGTCGCTGCTGGCCTGGGTGTGGCTGTTGCTGGGGCAGGGCTTCTTCTGGCGGACGGACGTACGGCTTCCGCCGCGCCGGGATCCGGAGCGCTGGCCTTCGGTCGCCGTGGTCGTCCCGGCGCGGGACGAGGCCGCGGTGCTGCCGGAGAGCCTGCCGTCCCTGCTCGCGCAGAAATATCCGGGCCGGGCGGAGGTCTTCCTCGTCGACGACGGCAGTACGGACGGGACCGGCGCACTGGCCCGTACGCTGGCGGCCGAGCGGGGCGGGCTGCCGCTGACGGTCTCCTCGCCCGGTGAGCCGGAGGCGGGGTGGACGGGGAAGCTGTGGGCCGTACGGCAGGGGATCGCGCTGGCGCGGTTCCGGGTCGCGCCGGAGTATCTGCTGCTGACGGACGCGGACATCGCCCATGAACCGGACAGTCTGCGGGAGTTGGTGGCGGCGGCGCGGTCGGCGGATCTGGACCTGGTGTCGCAGATGGCGCGGCTGCGGGTCGTGACGTTCTGGGAGCGGCTGATCGTGCCGGCGTTCGTGTACTTCTTCGGGCAGCTCTACCCCTTCCGCTGGGTGAACCGTCCCGGGGCGCGGACCGCGGCCGCGGCCGGCGGCTGTGTGCTGCTGCGGCTGGACGCGGCGGAGCGCGCGGGCATCCCGGAGTCGATCCGGCATGCGGTGATCGACGATGTGACGCTGGCGCGCGCGGTGCAGCGGAACGGCGGCACGATCTGGCTGGGGCTCGCCGAGCGGGTCAACAGCGTGCGCCCGTATCCCCGGCTGGCGGAGCTGTGGCGGATGGTCTCGCGCAGCGCGTACGCCCAGCTGCTGCACCGTCCGCTGCTGCTGGCGGCGACGGTCGCCGGTCTCGCGCTGGTGTATCTCGCACCGCCGGTGGTGCTGGTGGCCGGGCTGGCCGGCGGCGACAGGGCGGTCGCCACGCTGGGCGGGGCAGCCTGGGTGGTGATGTGCGGGACGTATCTGCCGATGCTGCGCTACTACCGGCAGGCGCCGTGGACGGCGCCGCTGCTGCCGTTCACCGCGCTGCTCTATCTGTTGATGACGCTGGACTCGGCCGTCCAGCACTACCGGGGGCGCGGGGCGGCCTGGAAGGGCCGGACGTACGGAGCGCTCTGAGCGCCGCCCCCGCCGCCGTCACTTCCTGGCGGGGGACCAGTCCAGACCCCAGCCGTAGGCGTGGTCGACGGTGCGCTGCGGGCTGACGCCGGGCTCGGGGACCAGATAGCGGGCCTCGCGCCGGACGACGAGTTCACCGCCGGTGTTGGTGATCAGGGCCAGCGCGCAGACGTTGGAGGGCACCGTGCAGGCGTCGAGCGTGAAGTCGACGGGGGCGCCGTGCTGCGGCTGGAGGGTGACCGTCGCCTGCAGGCCCTCGAAGCTCCGGGCGCCCGCGTACACGGTGACGAAGATCAGGATGCGTTTGATGCGCGCCTGGTGGTCGAGGTTGATGGTCAGGTTCTCGCCGGACGCGACGGCACCGGTGCGGTCGTCGCCGTCGAGCTGGATGAACGGCGGGGCGTGCAAAGCGCCGAAGTTGCCGCCGATGGGGTGCACCACCCCGGCGCCGCCGTCGGTCAGCTCGTACAGCGCGCACAGATCGAGGTCGAGATCGCCAGACGGGGGCAGCAGCGCGCCTCGGGCGCCGATGGCCTCCATCGCCTTGCGGCCGAGTTTCTTCGTCAGGCGCTTTCCGGTGGCGCCGCTGTTCCAGTTGAGGTTCACCCGCATCGCTCCGGAGGTGCCGCCCTGCTTCGTCAAGGAGACGGCGGGCGCTTCCTTCGTGAGGGTGACTTTTGTCAGACGAACGGGAGCGGGTGCGGGGGCCTGGGCGGGCGGTCCCGGCGGAGACGGAATTGACGCCGCCGGTTGACCGGCCGGCAACGGGGGCGCGGGGGCCGACGGCGCCACGGGAGGCGCGGCGGGCATGGCCGCAGGGGGCGGTGCGGCGGCCGGCTCCCCGTCCACGCTGATGCCGAAGTCGGTGGCCAGGCCCGTGAGCCCGGTGTCGTACCCCTGCCCCACCGCCCGGAACTTCCAGGCGCCTTGGCGGCGGTAGAGCTCCCCGAGCACGAAGGCGGTCTCGGCGGTGGCGTCCTGGCTGTCGAAGCGGGCCGTTTCGGCGCCGCTCGCCGCGTCCAGCACCCGGATGTGCAGACCGGGGACGCTCCCGAAGGCGCCGCCGTCGGCGGAGGCGGCCAGCACCACCGTGTCGACGGCGGGCTCGACGGCGGCGAGGTCGACGGCGAGGGTGTCGGTCATCGCGGTGCCGCCGGCCGGCCGCTTGCCCTCGTGGCGTACCGCGCCCGACGCATGCGCCGCCTGGTTGTAGAAGACGAAGTCCGCGTCGTCACGGACCTTTCCGGACACCAGGAGCAGGGCGGAGGCATCCACGTCCGGGACCCCGGGAGCGGCGTGCCAGCCCACTTCCACCCTGACCGCCGGTGCCGTGACCGGAACATTGCCGCCCTTGAGCATCGACATCGCGCGCCTTCCTCTCGACCGTGCCCCCTCAGCGGTGGCACCTCCCAACCTACTTGGCCGGGACCGTCCCTAACGCCCCCTGTTCACCTGCGAGAAGCGAGGTCTTTACACGATCCCTACGGGCGATCGCGACCGATTTCCACAAGTTCGCTCACATTGGGGTTCCCCGGCCACTCCCAACTCGCAAAACAACCCTCTTTTCAGTCTCCCCAATCGGCACATCGTGGGCTTAACTTAAGAGGCATGACCTCCCCCCGCTCTACCTACGGCGGCGGCTACTACGCTTCGCCCTCCTTCCCGGACACCCCGATCTACGACAGCCTTGTCGCAGAGCGTGGTACGCCCCAGATCGCCCCGATCCGGGTCTCTCCCCCTCCCTATGACACCGGCTCGTATCTGCCGGCGCTCCCCGCGGCACTGCCCGCACGCCCCTCCGCCCCCTCCTATCCGTCGGCGGGCCAGGGCCATCCCGGCGCCGCCGGGCATCCGGCCGCCCCGCTGCAGCACGCCCCGGCGCCGTACATCCCGCAGCAGGCGGGCGCCCGCGGCTATCCCGCCCAGCAACCGCAGCAGCCGCAGCGTCCCGCCGCGCCGACCGGCACGGGGTACGAGGCAATGCGTCCGGCCGCTCCGATGGCACCGCGTCCCGCCGCACCCCGGCCCGCCGCGCCCTACGACGACCCGTACGGCCGGCAGTACCCGCGGGGGTACTGATCGGGGGGACTGATCCGGTCCGACGGTCGCGGCACCGCGGTCACCGGCCCGTCGGCCGACTGTCCGAGGGGGCTGGCAGGATGGCTCCATGCTCATGCCCGCGCTGCGATCGATCCATCTCTACCCGGTCAAATCCCTGACGGGGTCCGGTCCCGGCGAGGCGGTCGTGGAGCCGTGGGGGCTCGCCGGGGACCGACGCTGGATGGTGGTGGACGCCGAGCGCGGACTGCTGACCCAACGCCCCCAGCCGAAGCTGGCGTTGGCGGCTGCCGAGGCGCTCCCGGGCGGTGCCCTCCGGCTGACCGCGCCCGGGATGCGGCCACTGACGGTCGAGGTGCCCGCGCCCGGGGAGACGGTCCCGGTCGAGGTCTGGCGGGACAAGGTCGAGGCGGTGCCCGCGGACCGGGCCGCCGCCGAGTGGTTCGGCGCGTATCTGGGCGTCGAGGCCGAGCTGGTGCATCTCGACGCCCCGGAGCGGCGCCGGCCCGTCGACCCGGTGTACTCCCGCCCCGATGACACGGTCAGCTTCGCCGACGGTTTTCCGCTGCTGCTGACGACCACCTCCTCGCTGGACGCCCTCAATTCCCTCATCGCCCAGGGCGACCACGCCGATGAGGGCCCCCTTCCGATGAACCGTTTCCGGCCCAATGTGGTGGTGGACGGCACCGCGCCCTGGGAGGAGGACGAGTGGCGCACGGTCCGTATCGGCGAGGTGGTCTTCGAGGTCGCGAAGCCCTGCTCCCGTTGCGTGGTGACCACCACCGACCAGCGCACCGCCGAGCGCGGCAAGGAGCCGCTGCGCACGCTCGCGCGTCACCGGCGCTTCGGAGACCGGTTGATCTTCGGCCAGAATCTGGTGCCTCGGGAGGTCGGCACGATCCGTATCGGCGACCGTTTCGAGATACTCGGCTGACGGGCCGGAGCGGGGCGCCGGACCCCGGCCCGGACCGCGTCACGGAGGCCCGCGGCGGCCGACGGGACTCATTGCGGGCCGGTCGCCGGCTGCCTACAGTGAGCACGGCGCCGCCGACGGGAGAGACCGACGGGGGGAGACAGAAAACTGCGTGTCGAAACCGGCGAGGGACAGCAGCGGCCATCTCATCCCCGTCCAGCGTCTGGAGCCCGGGGATCACGCCTTTGTGAGCTACGGCGATGACGAGGTGCGCTGGGACGTGGTCACGGCCTTCGTGCGCCTCGGGCTCGCCCGCGGCGAAAAAGTGCTGGTCCTCCCCTGCCCCAGGGTCCCCGGGGAAGAGGTGCTGGCCAGGATCGACTTCCCCAGCCGCAGCACGGCGCTGGCCCGCGAGCGCGGCCAGTTGGTGATGAGCAGCATGCGGGAGGTGATCGAGCCGGACAGGGAGTTCACCGTCGCACGGCAGCTGGCCCGGCTGCGCACGGAGACGGACCGGGCGACGGCCGAGGGGTACACCGGCCTGCGGGCGTTCATCGACATGGGCTGGTTGGCCGCGCTCGGCATGGACACCGGCGCGGTGGCCCACCGCGAGACCCATGCGGACGCGCTCTTCACCGGCGGGTCGTACACCGAGGTCTGCGCCTACGACCGCCGCCGCTTCGACCGCGGGCTGCTCGGCGCCATGGAACGGGCGCATCCGCGTGCCCTCCTGGAGCGGCTGGGCAGTCTGCGCGCGGTGCGCGACGCGGAGGACGCGCTGCGGTTCATCGGCGAGGCGGACACCGCGAACCGGGCCGCGTTCACCCGTTCGCTGGAGATCGCGCTGGCCCGTACTGCGTCGGCCCGGCGGCTGACCGTCGATCTGACCGGGCTGCACTTTCTGTCCGTCGGCTGCGCCACCAGCCTGCTCGCCCAGGTCAGCGGAGCCGTGGCACATGAAAGGGTCGAGGTGCGCTGTGACCGGGGGCAGGCCCGGATACTGCGGCGGCTGGGCGCCGGGGCGGTGCCCCGGCTGGCGCCGATGGAGGTGGTACGGCCGTGGTGAATCCCGAACCAGCCGGCGCGGCCGGTGCGCCGGCGGAGGAGTCCGGCCGCCGGCTGCTGCAGCGTCGCTTCACCGCCCGGCTGCTGCCGCAGCTGCGGCTGCTGGTGGAGGAGTGCGCGGCCCGCGAGGGGCTGCGCGAACCACGGCGCGGCGAGTTCGTGCTGGCGGTGGACGAGATCGCCGGGAACGCCGTGGAGCACGCGGGCGGCTCCGGGCGGCTGGTACTGCGCCGGGTGGGCGATGAGCTGGAGTGCCGGATCAGCGACGCGGGGCCCGGCTTCAGCGAGGCGGTGATTCCCGAGCTGCTGCCTGGTCTTGACGGGGCGCCGAAGGGGCGCGGGCTGTGGCTGGCGCGGCTGGTGTCGGACCGGTTCGCGGTCGCCGCGGCGCCGGACGCGGCGGGGACGGCGGGCACCGGCGGCGGCGCATCCGGCGGCGCCGACGTGTCGGGTGCCGTGGTGACGGTGGCCGTACAGCTGCGCTGACCGCCCGGCGCGGTCCCGTCGACGGCAGGGCGGCAGGGCGGCAGGGCGGCAGGGCGGCAGGGCCAAGGACACACCCCCACCGCTCGCCGGCAGCGGCTCCACGGTCCGCCGATGGCGGATAACTGCCCCTGCACACAACGGTGTCGAAGCGCCACCGGTGCTCATATCGGGCAGCCCTATCGCACCGGCGTTCCCACCGGCCGGCCCCGTATGGCGTGATGTTGCTCTCTCTTCACCGAACTCGCGCGTAACCGCCGCGCGATGCGGTATTCACGGACACGGAGAGGGGGCGCGGCGATGCGGGCGATGCGAGGGGTGTGGCACTGGCGGCACAATCCGCTTCGGCGCCGGACCGACCGGATCGAGGCATGGGCGGCGCTGATCGCCGCCCTTCTGATCGCTCTCGGGGCGGTCTCCGTCGGGTGGTTCACCGGCCAGGCCGCGCACGGCGCGCTCACGAAGACCGTACGGTTCCAGCACGAGCAGCGGCATCTGGTGTGGGTCACGGTCGACCGGCTGCTCTCCCAGGCCCCGCTGGACCCCGATCCGGAGACCTCCTCGCAGCGTGACGCGCACCGCCGGGTCATCGCCCGGTGGACGGCGCGGGACGGCAGCGAGCACATCGGGCAGATCTCCACACCGCGCCCCGTGGAGGCCGGAGAGCGCTTCCGGATCTGGACCGACGACCGTGGCCGGGTGCGGCCCCGCCCGATGGACGCCGGCACCGCCGGTACGCACGCGGTGCTGGCCGGTCTGGGCGCCGCGGCCGCCACCGGGGCACTGATCGAGGGCGGCCGGCGGCTCTTCGTCTGGCGGCTGATGGTGCGTCGCTTCCATGCCTGGGACGCGGCGTGGGAGCGCGCGGACGAGGACTGGGGACGGGCCGGGGCGGGCAGCTGACGGGGCGCCGTCCGCGGCGGCTGACCATGTCAACTGCCGCTCGCCGGGCGCGCTACGGTGGTGCAGCCAGCCGCTCGGCTGGGGCCTCGCAGACCGAATGCGGACATCCACGGACGGATGTGACTGCCGGGCCGACAACAGCCGTACGAGGTGGGGGCACGACAGCGCCATGGCACAGGGCTCGGTCCAGGTGACGCACTCCGGAACGTCGCGTTGGCGGCGCCGTACAGGGGAGTACAGCTCGCTCGCCGCCGCCCTGGAGGCCGCCGGGGACGGTGATGTGCTGACCGTGCCGGCCGGTACGTACCGGGAGAATCTGGTGCTGGTGCGTGCGGTGACGGTGCGCGGCCCCGAGGGTGCGCGCGGTTCGGTGCGGATCGCCCCGGCCGACGGCGTGGCACTGACCATACGTGCCTCGGCGACCGTCCACGATCTGCATCTGGAGGCGACGGACTCGGCCTCGCCCGCGCTGCTGGTGGAGCACGGCTCCCCGGAGCTGGCCGATCTGCGGGTGGTGACCCGCTCCGCGTCCGGCATCGAGGTCCGCGGCGGCGCCCGTCCGACGGTGCGCCGCTGCACGGTCGACAATGCGAGCGGGGTGGGCATCAGCGTCCTGGACGGGGCCGGCGGGGTCTTCGAGGAGTGCGAGGTGATGGCCGCCGGGCAGGCCGGTGTGGCGGTGCGCGGCGGGGGCCATCCGCGGCTGGAGAACTGCCGGATCCACCACGCGTCCGGCGCCGGACTGTCGGTCAACGGCGAGGGCAGCGCGGTCGAGGCGGTGGGCTGCGAGCTGTACGAGATCAAGGGCGCCGGGATCCAGGTGGCGGCGCGGGCCACCGGCCATCTCACCGACTGCACGGTGCACCGCACCTCGGCGGACGGCGTCACGCTGGACACCGACGCGGTCCTCACGCTCGCCGACTGCGATATCCACGACGTCCCGGAGAACGCGGTCGATCTGCGGTCCCGTTCGGTGCTGACGCTGACCCGCGGCACGGTGCGGCACTTCGGCCGCAACGGTCTGTCCGTGTGGGACCCGGGCACCCGGGTGGACGCCAACCAGTGCGAGATCCACGACAGTACGGGCGACTATCCGGCGGTATGGGTGAGCGACGGCGCGACGGCCGTGCTGGACTCGACGCGGGTGCACGACGTACCGGACGCGCTGTTCGTGCTGGACCGGGGCTCGCGCGCGGATGTGGTGGACTGCGACATCTCCCAGGTGCGCAACACCGCGGTGTCGGTGAGCGACGGGGCGACGGTGCAGCTGGACGACTGCCGGATCCGGGAGGCGGCGACCGGTGCGTGGTTCCGCGATCACGGCAGCGGCGGCACGCTCGCCAACTGCTCCATCGACGGCGCGCAGACCGGCGTGATCGTCACCAAGGGCGCCGATCCCACCATCGAGGGCTGCACCGTCAGTGCACCGGCCGAGGCCGGTTTCTATGTCTCCGCCGAGGGCCGTGGCACCTTCAACGGCTGCCGGGTCACTGGGAGTTCGGGCTTCGGCTTCCATGTGATCGACGGCTGCCGTACCACGCTCACGCGCTGCCGTACGGAGCGCTGTGCGCGCGGCGGCTACGAGTTCGCCGAAGGCGGCGCCGGGAAGGGCGACGGGCCGGTGGTCACGGACTGCACCAGCGACGAGAGCCGGACGGCACCGGCACCCCCCGTCGGGGCGGCGCCCGCCGTGCAGACGGCGACGCAGACCACCGGGCTGCTGGGCAACGTTCCGGTGATTCCCGCCCAGCGCACACCGCAGGACGTGGTGGCCGCCGAGCCGGCCGTCGACAGCCGCCCCTCCGACGAGGTGCTGGGCGAACTGGACACCCTCGTCGGGCTGGACAGCGTCAAGCGTGAGGTGCGCAGCCTGATCAACATGATCGAGGTGGGGCGCAGGCGGCAGCAGGCGGGCCTGAAGGCCGCGTCGGTGCGCCGCCATCTGGTGTTCACCGGCTCCCCCGGTACCGGCAAAACGACGGTGGCCCGGTTGTACGGCGAGATCCTGGCCTCCCTGGGGGTGCTGCAGCGCGGTCATCTGGTCGAGGTGGCGCGGGTCGACCTGGTGGGCGAGCACATCGGGTCGACGGCGATCCGTACCCAGGAGGCGTTCGACCGGGCGCGCGGCGGGGTGCTCTTCATCGACGAGGCGTACGCCCTCTCCCCCGAGGACTCCGGCCGGGACTTCGGCAAGGAGGCCATCGACACGCTGGTGAAGCTGATGGAGGACCACCGGGACGCGGTGGTGGTGATCGTGGCGGGCTACACCGCCGAGATGGAGCGCTTTCTGTCCGTCAACCCGGGTGTGGCATCCCGTTTCTCACGGACCATCACCTTCGGCGACTACTCCCCCGAGGAACTGCTGCGGATCGTCGAGCAGCAGGGCGAGGAGCATGAGTACCGGCTCGCCGAGGGAACCGGCGAGGCGGTGCTGAAGTACTTCACCGCGCTCCCCAAGGGGCCCTCCTTCGGCAACGGCCGTACCGCGCGGCAGACGTTCGAGGCGATGGTCGAGCGGCACGCGGGCCGGGTCGCGCAGCTGACCGACCCGAGCACCGACGACCTCACCCTGCTCTACGCGGAGGATCTGCCCGGACTGCCCTGAGGAGGCGGCGGACCCGGGCTGTCCGGCGCGGGTTCCGTCTCCGGGCGCTGGGCGGGTACGGCCGGGCCGAGCCGGGCGATCAGTTCGGTGCGTACCCTGGCGAAGGCCGGGTCGGCCTGGTAGTCGCCGTGGCCCAGGATCTGGGCGGGCAGCGGGTTCTGCAGTGTGCGGCCGTAGGCGAGCGGGTCGCACAGCGGGCCCAGGTCGATCGTGCGGCCGTCCTCGCCGTCCAGCCGGATCGGGCCGCCGATCGGGTCGGTGAAGCGCCACAGGTTGCGCCAGTCGTCCGTCTCACGGTGCAGGCCGGTGAGCGCGGGCGGGCCGAAGAAGGCGGGGAACCAGCGTCCGTAGAGGCGCTCCAGCGGGCTGCCGTAGGTGAGCAGGGCGACCCGGCTGCGGGTGACCAGGTCCAGCTGCCAGACGGCGGCCGACGCCAGCACGCTGCCCTGGGAGTGCCCGGAGATCACCACGCGCCCGTCGAACCGCTCGGTCCAGGTCGCGATCCGCCAGGTGAGGTCGGGAACGGCGCGCTCGGCGTAGCAGGGCGGCGCGAAGGGGTGGGCGGCGCGCGGCCAGAAGGTGCCGACGTCCCAGAGGATGCCGATGGTGCGGCGGGCGGAGTGGTCGCGGTAGGCGCGCCGGCCCATGGTGATGAGGAGGATGACGCCGGCGCCCATCAGCCAGGAGCCGAGGGACTCGGCGGTCTCGGCGGCGGCGTGCACGACGGGCGGCGCGCCCTCCGCGGCGCGGCCGGGCGCGAGGCCGGTGAGCCAGGCGCCGATCACCGCGCCGGTTCCCAGGACGAGCGTGACGGCAGAGGTGGCCGCGACCAGGACGGGTGCCTCGTCGGTCAGTCCGGCGCGGGCGATGGTGCCGGCGATGCGCTTCGTGCGGCGCTCGTCGTGGCGCTCGCGCGGGTCGTAGAAGCCGGCGATGTTCCCGGAGACCTGGCCGCGGACGAGCACCACGCGGACGGCGGCGAGCACCGCGACGACGGCGACGACGACGAGCAGGACGGGCAGCACGGACGCCTGCCAGGACAGCAGGACGGGCGGGCCGACGATCGGGCCGTGCGGCCGGTAGGAGGTGGCGCCGCCATCGATCCAGTCCCCGAACCGCTGGGCCACTCCCCCGGACAGCACGCCCCCGACCGCGCAGGCCAGCAGGGCGACGGCAGGGCCGCCCATGCCGCGCAGGGCGGTGCGCTGCTCGTCACGGGCAGCGCGCTGCAGGAGCCAGGCGGTCACGGCCAGTGCGAGCACCAGAACGCCCTGGAGGACGGCGATCCCGCCGAAGGCCGCGGCACCGGGCAGCGGGCCGTAACTCTGCGCTCCGGCACGCTCCCAGGCGGCGTGTACGGCAACGAGCGCAAGCGCGCCGAGCGAGGCGTACGGCAGCGCCCGCACCACCAGACGGTCGGACTGGTCGTCCGGGACGGCCTCGCTGCGGACGGTGCGCCAGACGACGACCAGCGTGGTGGCGACGAACACCACGACCAGGGCGGTCAGCACCTGGCCGATGGCGGTGAGGGCGGTGCCCGCGCCGCTGCGCTCGTCGAGCTTCGCGGTGGCGACGCGCAGGGCCACGGCGATGGTCAGCACGCCCGTCGTGGTGTGCGCGGCGCGCAGCCGGGCGACGAGGCGGCGGCCGTACCAGAAGCCGTGCATGCTGAGCGCGGTGCGTTCGTCGGCCGGGGTGTCGCGGGAGGTGCCGGGGGTGCGCGGCGGCGGGGAGGCGGATTCGTACGCGCTCCAGGTGCGGTGCGAAAGCCACCACAGGAAGCCGATGACCAGCAGGGGCACCGCGGAGGCCAGCACGAGACGCCGGCCGGGGGCGCTCCACCAGCCGGATTCGGCGGGGCTGAGGAAGCCCATCCAGGACCGGCCGGCGACGCAGGCCGGGGTGCCGGCGCACTGCCAGGCCGTGAGGTCGAGGGCGACCTCACAGGCCGCGGCGGCCAGCAGGACCGTGAGGGTGAGCGCGAGGACACGGACGAGCACGTCGTAGATCCGGTGCGCCTTGTGGTCGGGCGGTGCGGCCGGGCGCATCCAGTGCGCGAGGTTGGCGACCATGAAGGGCACCAGGAGCAGCCAGAGGGCGCGGGCGCCGTTGCCCGAGGTGAGGTTGGACCAGCAGTACGCCTCGCGGACCGCGCGGCCGCGGTAGTCGCCGGGGCGCGCCTCGGCGTCCGCGTCCTCGGTGCGGCGGTAGCAGGCGGCGGTGTCGTCGCCGGTGATCCGCTGAACGCGTGGGTCACCGAGCATCTCGTGCGGTGTGGTGCCGCCGACGCCGTGCACCAGGAGCTCCAGGGCGAGCTGCGGCCGGGCGGTCGGCGGGTCGGCCGGCGGTGACTCGGCTGCCGGCGGGTCGACTGCCGACGGAGCGGCTGTCGGTGACTCAGCTGACACTGTTTCGTGGCCCGTTGAGCGGGCGTGCGGTGTCGGTTCCGCGGTCTCCACTGGTCTCCCCCGGTGTCCGTGTGGCGCCGTGCGGTGCGGTGCCCCCAGGATTCTCTCTTTCCGGCGGGAGCGCATCCATCCGGCCCGGGTTGTGTGCGTATGTGCCACCCGGCCGCCGCGGAGCACCGGCACCCGGCCCGCTGTCGGTACCTCGTGCGAGGATGAGAGAAACCAGTGATCGCAAGGCGGCAGACGGCGCGGACGACCCGAGACGGCGAGCCGGGCGGAAGGGACGGGCCGGGGTGACCGACAACCAGAATCTCCTCGCGGAACAGCGGCGCGCCCTGATTCTCGACGAGGTCAGGCGGCGCGGCGGGGTGCGGGTCAATGAGCTCACCCGCAAGCTCGGCGTGTCGGATATGACGGTCCGTCGCGATCTGGACTCGCTGGCCCGCCAGGGCGCGGTGGAGAAGGTGCACGGCGGCGCGGTGCCGGTCAGTGAGCCGAGCGCGCACGAGCCGGGTTTTGAGGCGAAGTCGGCGCTGGAGCTGAGCGCCAAGGAGGCCATCGCCAAGGCCGCGGCCGAGATGGCGGCGCCGGGCAGCGCCGTCGCGCTGGCGGGCGGCACCACCGCGTTCGCGCTGGCGCAGCAGCTGCTGGATGTCCCGGATCTGACGGTCGTGACGAACTCGGTGCGGGTGGCCGATGTGTTCTACACCGCGCAGCGAGCGGCCGCGAGCGGCGGTGCGGGGCCGCGGCCGGGGGCCGCGACCATCGTACTGACGGGCGGGGTGCGTACGCCCTCGGACACCCTGGTGGGCCCGGTGGCGGATGCCGCGATCCGGTCGCTGCACTTCGATGTGCTCTTCCTCGGGGTGCACGGCATATCGGTGGAGGCGGGGCTGTCGACGCCGAATCTGGCGGAGGCGGAGACCAACCGGCATTTCGTACGGTCCGCGCGACGGGTGGTGGTGGTCGCCGACCACACCAAGTGGGGTACGGTCGGCCTGAGTTCGTTCGCCTCGCTGGACGAGGTGGACGTGCTGGTGACGGATGCCGGGCTGACCCCGGAGGCGCGCGCGGCGTTCGCGGAGCTGCCGCCGGAGCTGGTGGTCGCCGGCGAGCAGCCGGACGCCGCCGATCCGGCCGCACGAACCGCTACGGCCGCACGCCCCGATACGGCGGCGCGGGCCGCTGAACCGGTGCACGCCGACCTCTGAGCCCGTGCGCGCCGCCCTCTGAACCGGCGCACACGGACACCTGAGCCGTCACACGACAGACATCTGAGCCGACGTACGCAGACACCTGACGGCCCGCCAGCTATGGTGTACGGCGCAGGCCGACCGCCGTTCCCGTAGGGGGCCCGTCCCATGGCACGCCGACTCCGCCCAGTAGAGCTCGACTTCGTCGAATCCGCCCCGCTGCGGCTGGTGTTCGCCGCGGAGATCGCCGCGCCGCCGCAGGCGGTCTTCGCCGCGCTGGCGGAGGATGTCGAGGGCTGGTCCCGCTGGTTCACGGGCGTGTCGCGGTCGGCTGCGACGGACGGCGGCAAGCGCCGCGAGGTGCGGCTGACGGGCGGCGGCCGCTTCACCGAGACGGTGCTCGCCGCCGAGCCGGACGAGTACTACGCCTACCGCGTCGACACCACCAACGCCCCTGGCCTGCACGCCCTGTTGGAGGACTGGCGGCTGACGCCGTCCGGCACCGGGGCCCGGGTGCGGTGGACATTCGCCATGGACGGCCCGACACCGTTCCGCTGGACGCTGACACTGGCCCGGCCAGGCCTGGACCGCGCCTTCCAGAAGTCAATGCGGGCCCTGGATCGCCGAATTGCCGGTCGCCTCCCGAACGTTGACCGATAGCGTGGTGCGCGGAGGAATACGACACCGGGCCTGCCTGTTGTGGCCTGCAAGGGGCGCATCCAACCCTTAAGGGTTACGCGAACAAAACCGTTAAGGGTTGCGAACCCCCCTTGCAGGCCACAACGCCGGGGACCGGGAAGTATTCCCGTGACGGCAATGCCGCAAAAAGAGTCCGCCGCCGGAACAGACCCGCGGTGGGACGGACCGCCCGCGCTGGGACGGACCGGGAGAGGGAAACATGCCCCCACCGGGACAGGCGGGGCGGAACACCCCCACCAGGACGCGCCACCACCAGGGCAGCCCCCCGCGAGGACGCGCCTCCACGCGGAAAGCCCCGCCAGGAAGAGCCCCCGCCGGCGCCCCGCTCAGTCCCCCCAGACCCCCGTCCCGAGAAACGTCTCGATGGTCCGCGCATAGGGCGCGATGTCCAGCCCTTGGGCCGCCAGCCACTCGTCGGAGTAGTACTTGTCCAGGTAGCGGTCACCCGGGTCGCAGAGCAGGGTCACGAGGGAGCCCGTGCGGCCTTCGGCGACCATCTCCGAGACGATCTTCAGCGCGCTCCACAGCCCGGTGCCGGTCGAGCCGCCCGCCTTCCGCCCGATCGCCGTCTCCAGGGCGCGTACCGCGGCCACGCTCGCGGCGTCCGGGACCTTCATCATCCGGTCGATCGCGCCGGGCACGAAGCTCGGTTCCATCCGTGGCCGTCCGATGCCCTCGATGCGGGAGGCGGTGACGCAGTGGGTCGTGGCGTCGCCGGTGAGCCAGCCGTCGAAGAAGCAGGAGTTCTCCGGGTCGGGGACGCAGACGCGGGTGTCGTACTGCATGTAGTGGACGTAGCGGGCGATGGTGGCGGAGGTGCCGCCGGTACCCGCGGTGGCCACGATCCAGGCGGGCTCGGGATAGCGCTCCAGCCGCAGCTGCTGGTAGATCGACTCGGCGATGTTGTTGTTGCCGCGCCAGTCCGTCGCCCGTTCGGCATACGTGAACTGGTCCATGTAGTGACCGCCGGACTCCGCGGCGAGCCGGGCGGAGACCTCGTAGACGGTCCGCGGGTCCTGCACCAGATGGCAGCTGCCGCCGTGGAACTCGATCAGCCGGGTCTTCTCGCGGCTCGTGGTCGCCGGCATCACGGCGATGAAAGGCACCCCGATCAGCGACGCGAAGTACGCCTCGGAGACGGCCGTGGAGCCGCTGGAGGACTCGATGACGGGCTTGCCGGGGCGGATCCAGCCGTTGCACAGCCCGTAGAGGAAGAGCGACCGGGCCAGGCGGTGCTTGAGACTGCCGGTGGGATGCGTCGACTCGTCCTTGAGATAGAGGTCGATGCCCCAGTCCTCGGGCAGCGGGAAGCGCAGCAGATGGGTGTCGGCGGTGCGGTTGGCGTCCGCCTGGACCTTGCGGACGGCTTCCTTGAGCCAGCTCCGGTATTCCGGATCGGTGCGGTCGACGTCGACGATCGGCATCGGTGCCGGGGCCGCCATGTCGCGGTCCGGCCGGCTCTGCGGCTGCTGTGCGGTGCTCACCGGCGCGCTCCTCATGGTTTCGAGGCCCGTGCGGAAGGCCGGGCCGCTACCGACTATAACCAGCCGACGCACGCTTCTCACCTGCATAAACATCACTTTGAGGTACCCCAAGGCGGGCCTGGGAGGCGGCTGTTGCGCGCCACGTGCCCCGGAGAGCACTGGCGTCGGGGGCGCCGTGCGGGCACACTCCCACCAAGGGGCGGTGGAGGGCACCTGCCCGATGTACCGAGGAGGTGGTGGCCATGGCGGAGCCGGAATTCAACGCGACCGGCGTACGGATCGAGCGATGGCTGCGGTCCCTGACCCGCGCCGGACAGGTCGTCATCCGGGACGGCCGGCTGGCCCTGTTGACGAGCTACGGCACCGAGATCGACAGTGCGCCGCTGCAGGCGGTACAGGCGCACAAACCGCTGTTCGCGGCGCGGGACCGGGCACTCGCCACGATCAACGGCCACCGTTACTCGCTCACCCTCGGGGCCCCGGAACTCTTCCTGAAGGCCGTCCAGGCGGCGCGTCCACCACGCCCCTGACTCCCCGCCGCGGCCGGGGCGGTGCGGTTGCGAGACGGCACCCGCGGGCGGACCCTTGACTTGTATCACTGAGGGTTCACCAGCGGTGACGCTGCGGTGTCAGTCGCATCGCTGGATCCGATCTTCGCCCCTGCGAGGCATCAGGGGCGCCCGGCCTCATCAGGGAGTCGCGGTCGTGATCAGGCAGCCCAGCACACACTGCACGGTGGAGCTCCAGGCCCTTCCGGCCCGCATCCGGCATGTGCGCAGAATCGTCTCCGCGCAACTGCGGTACTGGCATCTCGACCCCCTGATCGATCCGGCGATGCTCGGCGTGACCGAACTGCTCGCGAACGTCCACCGGCACGCCCGCCCCAGCAAACAGTGCACCCTCGAACTCTGCGCCCTGCTCGATCAGTTGACGATCTCGGTGCACGATCTGGATCCGACACTGCCGCGGATCCGGACCGTCGACACCTGGGAGACCAGCGGGCGCGGCCTGTCACTGATCGCGGCGCTCAGCCAGAGCTGGGGAGTCCGCCCGAACGGTACCGGCAAGGTGGTGTGGTTCACCTTGCCGGTTCTCGTCCCCGCGCTTGACGAGGCCCGCCAGGTGCCCGCGTGCTGGGACACCATGCCGATGGAGGCGGCCCGCATGACGCCCGGCTCCCGCACCCGGATGCGGAGCGCGAGCGCCGGCTGAGTCCTGGGTGTCCGGGGCCGGCGCTGTGCGGTGGAGCAGATCCTTGTGCCACTCGATGGCGGGGGATCGCCCCGGTGGCGATCCGGCGGGGGATCGCCCCGGTGGCGATCCGGCGGGGGATCGCCCCGGTGGCGGTCAGGCCGCCCCCTTGAGGCCGGGGCCGAAGTGCTCCTCCAGGACGGACGGCCGGCGGGGCCGGGGCTTGCCGCCGGGTCGCGCTTGCCGGGTCGTGGCCGCCTAGCCCGTGGATCGCCCTGACCTTCCGTGGCGCACCGCGCTTGATCTCTGTAACTACTAGTATGTACGGTGCCCTTATGAGCACTCAGGAACGACTCGTCGAGAGCACCCAGGAGCTCCTGTGGGAGCGGGGATACGTCGGCACCAGCCCCAAGGCGATCCTGGAGCGCGCGGGCGTCGGCCAGGGCAGCATGTACCACCACTTCGCGGGCAAGTCGGATCTCGCGCTGGCGGCGATCCGGCGCACCGCGGAGAGCATGAAGGAGACCGCGGAGACCTGTCTGTCCGGCCCGGGGACGGCGTACGACCGGGTCGCGGCCTATCTCCTGCGTGAGCGGCGGGTGTTGCGCGGCTGCCCCATCGGCCGGATGACGCAGGATCGCGATGTCGTACAGAGCCCGGAGCTGCGGCGGCCGCTGGACGAGATGTTCGGGTGGCTCCAGGGCCGGATCACCGAGGTGCTCGCCGAGGGGCAGCGGCGCGGCGAACTGGCTCCGGCGCTGGATCCGGAGGCCACCGCCGCGACCGTCGCCGCGGTCGTCCAGGGCGGCTATGTGCTCGCCCGCGCGGCCGATGACACCGCGCCGTTCGACGCGGCGGTACGCGGGGCGCTGTCGCTGCTGGCGGCGCAGGCCGCGTCCGGTACGTCCACCGCGCCCGGTGCGACGTGGCACGCGCCCGGTGCGTCAACCTCGCACGGTACGTCGACCGCGCCCACCCCGGATGCCGCGCCCGGTAGGTCGACCCCGCCCGCCCCGGATGCCGCGCCTGCCCCAGATGGCACCGACTGACCATCACCCGGCCGATCGCCAGCCATTCACCCGACCACTCGGGGCTCCCGAAGACACCGCGCAATTAGAGGAGTTCACGCCCGCATGCACATCACCCGGGAACGCCCCGCGAGCCAGGCGGGCCCCGCGGCCCACTTCACCGGCACCGTATGGCTCGACGAGATCGCCGCGCCGCCCTCGCCCTCCCGCCTCCGGATGTTCAGCGTCCATTTCGCCCCCGGCGCGCACACTGCCCGGCATACGCATCCACACGGCCAGATCCTGCATGTCACCGAGGGTGCCGGACTGGTGCAGCGCGCGGGCGGCGCCGTCGAGCCGATACACGCCGGAGACACGGTCTGGATCGCGCCAGGTGAGCGGCACTGGCACGGCGCGGCGCCGGACACCTTCATGACCCACCTGGCCACGGTCGAGGCCGCCGCCGACGGCACCACGACCGAGTGGGAGGAGTTGGTCGGCGCGGAGGAGTACCCCGGCACGTAACGAGCACCGCACCAGCCCTTCCCCTCCCACGGAGCCCACCATGCACGCCATGCAATACGCGATCCCCCTGCCCGCCGACTACGACATGGAGATCATCCGGAACCGTGTGAAGTCCAAGGGGCATCTCCTGGACGATTTCGAAGGGCTCGGCCTCAAGGCGTACGGCATCCGCGAGCGCGGGGTCGACGGCTCACCGGTCAATCAGTACGCGCCCGTGAATCACCGCAGCACTGTCACCTGCGGAGACACCCCGACTCTTGGGCGTGCGGCATCCTCGACGAATGGAGGGCGCCCTTTCCCAAAACGGCAAGTGAGCGTAAACGCCGGGCCACATAGGGCTATGGGATGCTCAACCGAACCGGCACGGACGCCCAGGTCACGTGACCGCCTTCGTCGCCGCGGTACTGGCCGATGTCGTCGACCGAGCGGTGCACGATGAACAGGCCCGGCTCCACCTCCGGATCCGGCAAGGCCCGGTTCATCTCCCCGACGGTGAGCAGGACGTGGGCCCCGTCGTATGAGATCCGACCCGCCAGGTCAACGCTCGCGCGATGCCGCGCGGTGACGTCGACCAGCTCCGTGAGCACCGCGAGCACCGACTCGGCGATGGCCGCGGCTTCCGGCAGCTCGCCGAGCAGTGCCGGCAGCACCATCGCGGCGAACCGGCGGGAGCGGCGCATCGCTTGGGCGGGACCATGCTCGGGGCCAACCCGGAACTCAAGGGAGTTCACCGCACCAAGAACCTGCGGCACGGCGGAGTTCCCTCCGGCCGCGGGAGGCCGCAGACCGGAGGCCCAGAGCAGAGGCACTGCGTCGGAGATCGTCACTCGTCCATCACTCCACCGCGTCGAGTAGACGCACGGGGCTGCCCGCTCCCCCGAGCCGGGCAGTCCCGTGCGCAGCTTCAGGGCACGGCGAAATCCGGCCGCACTACCCCTACAGGCGGCCCTGTGTGTCATGGAGTTAACAGTGGCGTAGAGTGTTTACGCAAGCCAGATGAGAGTCGGGCGAATCACGAGGTCGGGAAGTAGACAGGAGGGACAAACTCCTGCCTAACAGCGTGGATTAGAGTGGCGAAGCCATGACAAGAAAACAACGCAAAATCGGACATGAGTAGCCTGGGGGCGGAGATGAGCGCCGGCGAGAATGATGAGCCACGCACCTTGCAGGAGAAGATCAACTACCTGCTTAAGGAGTCGTTCCCCGACGGCACCCCGAGCGACCGCGAGTTCTGCCGAATCGTGGAGGCCCGCGGCGGCGCCTTGTCTCACAGCTACTTCGGCAAGCTCCGCAAAGGCCAGCTCACCGAGGTCAGGGACGAGACTCTGCAAGCCCTGGGAATGGGCTTCGACTGCGACTGGCGCTTCTTCAAACCGGAATCGCAGGTCGAGGCGGAAGTCTCCGCCGGGCTCCGCTTCCTGGCCGACAAGCGAGCCGGCGGCATCAGCGGAATCGCCGGGCGGGGCATCACCGAAGAGGGGCTCTCGCCCGACCTCCTCAACTTCGCACTCGACCTCTTGGAGAAGGCGCGTCAGGAGACGCAGGAACCTCCGGCGGAACCGCGGACATGACGCGCGTGCCTTCTTCCGAGCCGTCTCTGAGCGAGGTGCAGGAGCGGTGCAAGACCGGCCTGGCAGACCTTCCGATCCCCAACCCGTTCTCAGTAGAGCAGTTGCGGATGAACATGGAGAAGGCCCGCGGCCGCCGGATCATCATGCAGCCCATCCCTGATTCGATGATCACCGTGAGCACGGCGTGCGGGTTGAGGATCAAGGACACCCACCTCAGCATCGTCCTCTACCGCAAGCGCCCGTCGGCCTACTTGACCGAGCACGTCATGTTGCACGAGCTGGTCCACGAGTGGTTCGACCACGGCACTCAGCTCAGCCCCGAGGAACTCCAAGCACTGTTGCCCGTCTTCGGACCGGGCCTGATCAAGCGCGTCATGGCCGGTGAGGCCACCGTGCAGGCACGTGCCAACTACCGCACCGTCGAGGAGAAGATCGCCGAACTCGGCGCCTCTCTCATCCCCCGCATGGCCCGCGACGTGCCAAGCGACGACATGCTCGGCCGCCTGGACGACACCCTCTCCCGGCCCGCCGGCGGCAGTTACCGACCAGGACGCCGCCTTCGCAACCTCTTCCGCCGCTCGTAACTCAAGGACCCCCGTGCTCGACATAGCCGGCTACCTCGTAGCCGCCCTGATGACCGCCGTCGCCATCTGGCGCGCGCTCGGCGGTTCCGACGCCCGCCGAAGATCCCTCTGGGGCTGCTTCCTGGGCTTCTCCATCGCCCTGTGGACCAAGACCGAGGTCGTACGAATCGGGCTCAACAACAGCTCGATCACCGACGCCTCGATCCTGCTCAAGCACTACTCGGCTGGCGCAGCGATCTTGGCGATCATGTATTACATCGTCGCCGTGTACGGGCAGTACCCCGCTGACGGCGAGATGGCCCGCGCCGTACGAGTAGCCCGCGTCATCCAACGCGTAGCCACCAAGACGGCCCTCGCCAGCTTCGCCCTGATGACGATCATGTTCTTCACGGTCGTCGACCGGTCGGTACCGAGCGACCGCTTCGTCAGCGATCACGCCGGGCAGTGGGGCGCCACCGCCTACATGACCGTTTTCTACGTCTACCTGGGCTCCGCATCCGCCATCTGCCTCTACCAGTGGGCCGGCGCGTTCCGCCGTGAGGAACGCAGGCTGCTGCGTGTCGGCTTGGGCATGATGGCCTTCGCCATGGTCCTCGGCGTCTTCTACTCCTTCGGTCGCATGCTGGCCATGTGGGTCTGGCTCGCCGACCAACCCAGCTACGCCGTCGCCCACAAGATCGAGTCCTCCACCGAGGCGATGCAGCTTCTCCTCTTCGTGCTGTTCGCGCTCGGGGTATCGGTCCCAGCCTCGGAGAAGGGCCTCCGCCGCGCCCACGCCTGGTGGGCCCTCGCGCGCCTGTACCCGATGTGGCGCGAGCTGATGACCGCCTTCCCCACCATCCCGATGGAGCCGCCGCGCTCCCGGTACCGCGAGTTGACCCGCCGTGACATGGACGCCGAGCTCCGGCTCGACCGGTGGATCCACGATGTCGCCGACGCCGTCGAGAAACTGCGTCATCACGTCCCCGACAACCTGATGGCGGCCGCCAGGGAGAAGGCCGCCCACGGTGCCGTCGCTCAGGCGTACTGGATCAAGGCCGCGCTCGCAGCCAAGGCGGGAGGGGCGCCCGCGGGCCCGGTCGCGGCGTTCGAGCAGCCCGCGGCCACGGACCAGGACGGAGCGGTCGCATGGCTCCGCCGAGTGGCCAGAGCGTACAAGAAGAGCAGCCCTGCCCAGGCGCAAAGCCTGCTCGCCGCCGCGGGGACAGCCTCATGACGAGCGACGCCACTACGGCCCGGACCGTCACCGATGTTCTCCAGCCCCGCAACGTTCTCGTGGTCGGCATGGTCGGCATCGGCCTGGCGGCCGCCGGTGACTGGACCGGCATCCCCTGGGGCCTGCTCGGTGCACTGTGCGCCGGGCTCATCCCGGCGGGTTACATCGAGTGGGAGCGCAAACGCGGCACTTGGGGTGACCGGCACGTGGTGGACCGCACGAAGCGGGCCCCGATCTTCTTCGTCATCCTGGCGTCGATCGGCCTCGGATCGCTCGCCATGGTGCTCGGCCACGCACCGACCGGCATCCTCGTCGCCATGCTCGCCCTGTGGGCCATGACCGTTGTGCTGCTGACGGTGAACACCGTCTGGAAAATCAGCGTGGACAGCGCGGTCGCCTCCGCCGTCCCCGCGCTGCTGGCCGTCGTCCACTCCCCATGGTGGCTGCTCGCCTACACCCTCACGGCGGCAGTGTGCTGGTCCCGGGTGGCACTCACCTACCATTCCGTCGCCCAGACTGTGGCCGGTGCCTCGCTGGGAGCTGCGACCGCCGCCGCCTTTCTGCTGGCCTGACGCCGCGCCGAACAAGCGCAGAGCCCCGGACAACCGTCCGGGGCTCTCGCCGTTCAAGGTGCTGCCGCTCAGTGAGGCAGGCGCACCGTCACGTCGTACAAGCGCGTGATCTCGCTGGTGCTCTCGCGTACGGCGACCTGTCGAGAGCAGGTCTGCGCTTGGCTGGCGGCCTGGGCGGGGCTGCCCATGGCCGTCAGGGTCGTGGCTGCCACCACCGCGGCGAGGGCGGCGGACAGCACGGATCGTATCTGCATGGCCGAAAAGTACGGCATGCCACTGGCAATGGCTGATTCCGCTCCCTGCATCCTGCAGGTCCGGGCCTGATCCGGGGCCTTCGCCACGCAGCTGGCAGGGGCCGTAAACGACGAGGCCCCGGCTAACCGGAGTCTCGTCGTTGCGGCGCTCTCGGGGCTGGCAGCATCAGCTCATCCGTACGGCGCAGGGGAAGCGCTACCCGGGTGTCAGGGCAGGCGCACCATGCGGCGGCCGTCCTCGTCGTCGGGTTCCAGGCGGAAGCCGTGCCGCGCGTACCAGGCGGCAAGCACCGGGTCAGTCAGGCCCTCCGGGGCGCGGCGCCACACATGGCCCGGTGCGAACGAGCCGCACGAGAGGGCGATCTGCGAGCCGGGGTTCCCATCGAGCAGGGCCTTCAGCAGCCGTGTGCCGTGCCCGTGGCCACGGTGGTCGGGGTGGACACCCACCTCCATAACCCACAGCTCGTCGCCGCAGTCGATAACGTCCAGGTAGCCGACGAACCTGTCGCCGAGGCGCAGCAGCAGCCACGTCTCGTTGTCGTCGGTCTCGCAGACGAGGACGGGCGCGGGCATGGTGGCGGCGCGCACGGAGCGGGCCTTTCAGGTTCGGGTCTGCGGGGCCGGTTGCTCTCCGGCCCTGGGCGGAACGGGGTGGTCAGGCCGCGAGGTCGAGGCGTCCTTGGTCGACGCAAGCGAGGTACTTGCGGGTGGCCTTTTTGCCGACGTAGCGGGAAAGCGCGGTGCCGCGTGGGGGCCGCGGCAGTTCGCCGTGTTCGGCGTCCGGCGCCTTGGCGCGCTCGACGATCTCCCTCATCGACAAGCCGTTCTTGAAGTCGGCGCCGACCTTCTTCTCGACGGTGACGTATTGGGCGGCCTTCTTCGGGCGCAGCCGCGCGGCGAGGACGACGTCCGCCTCACACCCCAAAACGCAGAAACTGCAGCTGAGGCGGCTCATGCCCCAGTCGTACGCCTCCTGGTACGGCAGGCCGCTACGCGCGACCTCCTTCCAGACCTCCGCGTCCGTCCACCCGTGGATCGGCCTCCACGTCGTGACGTGCCTCTTGCCATTGCTGGTCGGGCGGTCGATCTCGACAGCGGCTGCTGGTGGCCAGCAATATTGGGAGGCACCGAATGCCCTGGAGCGTGCTCACCGTGTGTGACGCGGTCTTAGCCCGTCAAGGAGGTCTTGTTGGCTATTCGGGTTCGGTAGGTGTCTGGGCGGCTTTGAGCCGGCTGGCGACGTAGCTGGCGCGGTCTCCGCCGTTGAGCTTGTGCCAGTGGTGTGCTGTGCCGTCGGCGATGCCGAGAAGGTCGGCGAGCATCTTCCAGTGGACGGCCCCGACCATGGCGAGCCAGGCGCCGTTGCGGGCCTTGCTGACGGTTGGAATGCCGAGGCGGGTCAGCCGTTGTTGCAACGTGTGGGAGGTCATCGGTCGGTCGGGACGAAGGCCGGGGAAAAGGTATGGCGTCTCGCGAGTTCGGAGTGGTGCTGCGAGAGGGCGACGTTCGTTGATCAGCTGGTGGAGTAGGGCTGATAAGCGGGGCCGTAGCCAGAGCGGATCTCGGCCGAGCTGAAGGCCGAGGACGCCGGGTTCTTCGGGGTGGGAAAGGACCTGGTCGATGGTGAGGTTGACCAGCCGGTCGGCCATCTGTCCGTATTGCAGCACGAGGCATCCTGCGACGCGGTCGAGGATCTGCAAGGACTCGTCGGTCTCCAGGTTGAGTGCGGTGATGATGCGGTCGGCGTCGGTCATGATGGATCGGTCGACGGTCTTGGTCGCGGTGGCGATGGCGACGTTCTCGGGCGCTAAGTGGCAGTTGGCAGCCCAGATGAGGAACGGTCGGGCGTAGTTCTGCAGTTGCCTGTTGGCAGTCAGCCAGCGATCGACGATCGCTTGGGTGACGGTGTCGAGGGTGCGGCCGCGGCGGTGGATGTACTCAAGTAGCTGACGTGCCGCGGTGAGTTTTCGGCGGAGCTGTTCGCGCTGGAAGCGGCTGAAGCCGGATCGCTCAAGCCGGTGGTGGGCGAGGGGCATGAGGTGCCATCGGGCATACCGGGCGAGGACGGACCGTTCCCGAGGGTCCTTGATCTCGTCGAGACAGACCTTGACGTCCCGTTTGAACTGAGCGAGTTGTTCCTCGCGTGGCTTCAGGACTTCGGCCAGCACCAACAGCCCGCGCAACTGATGGACGGACGGTGTCTGGCGGAGCGTGTCCAGGGTCTCGTGCGAACACTCCAGGTGGCCGCTGGCCATCGCCCGGATGAGCTGGCCTCCTGGGCGGCGTAAGTACCAAACCAGCGAGTAGGGGTTGTCGTACTGCTCGAGAACTTCGGCCAGCGGAGCAAGCTGGGCCGAGCGGCGGCCATCTGGGGCGGCGAACGTCTCGTCGAGTTCCTGCATTGCCCGGCAGCGCGGGCACTGACCGTGGAGAAGTCGGCCCATGGCACTGCAGGTTGGGCAGCGGTAGGTGAAGGTGACTCCGGCGCACTCGGGGCAGATCGGTCCATCCTTCTCCTGGCGGAAGACGCCGGCCAGCTGGCCGCATCGGTGGCATTCGGCGTGGGTGAAGCGAACCGCGTCGACGCAGGGAAGGCAGACCGGTCCTTCCGGCCAGCGTCGCTCGGCCTTGGCGAGGGTGCCGCAGCGGGTGCAAGGGACGCTCGAGGCTCCGTAGCACGACACGCATCGCGGGGTGTCGTCCCAGCGTGTCGCCGGCATCGAGGGGCTCTGGCCGCAGTCGCGGCAGGTGGGCCCAGGGCGGGCGTGCTGCCAGCAGGTCATGCACCACGGTCCGCGGGCATCGCGGGCACTGACGATCTTCATGATTCCGCAGCCGCTGCATGGTTCCGCTCGGTCCTGGCGGCGGCAGCCGTCGCACCAAGGCTGGCCCTCGTCGTCGCGGAAGGAGACCGCCATGAGCCGGCTGCAGACTCGGCATTCCTCGCGAGGCCGCATCTGCTGGATGCAGGCCCGGCAGATGCCGGAACTTAGGAACGCCAACCTTGCGCCGCTTGCCGCAGCGCGGGCAGAGGACGACGGGCGCCCGCCGGTTGTTGCACTTCTCGCAGAGGGCCCCGTCTTCCGTGATCCGGTCGGCGGCTTTCACCTCGCCGCAGTCGATGCACTCGCGCCGAAGCCGGTTGTCGCGGTTCAGACGCTGATAGCAAGCACTGCAGACCGGTCGCCCGTCATCGCGAGCGGTGATCCGCCGAGTGACGCCGCAGAGGGAACACGGTTCCGCGATCGCCTTCTTGCGACAGGTGTCGCACCAAGCGCCCTCGTCGGTGTGGGCGGAGGCGACGACCACACGGCCGCAGACGCAGCAGGCCTCCTTGGGCAAGCGTCTTGCGGTGGCAGGTGTAACACATCCGGCCCGTCGGGGTATTCTTCGTGGCCTTCATGGTGCGGCCGCAGACATGACATGGCCGCGGGACTCTGTGTTCGCGCTGCCAGCAACGACGGCAGACCGGCTGGCCCTCGCGTCGCTCTGCGACTTTGCCGACCCGCCCGCAAACCAAGCACGGCTCAGCCCGGTCTTTCTCCCGGCGAGGCTGGCACCACGGCCCGCGAGCGTCGTGGAAGACAATGATGCCCGAGCGTCCGCAGCGGCAGCAGACTTCCGACGGCCGGCTCTTCTGGTAGCAGGTGTAGCAGAGATGCTTCGATTTCAGGACGATCATTCGGTCCCTGCCGCAGCCCTGACAGATGCCGCGTTCTTTCCGGCTCACCGTCAGCCTTCGGCGTCGAAAAAGTCCGTGGCCAGCAGCGACATGTCGGGAACCACGGGCCCTTGGGCTTCGGTTCCTGAGCCTCGGTTGCGGGCTCCACTTCGACGACCAGGTCCTCGAACTTGCACTTGAGGATTTTGCAGAGGGCGAGGATCAACTCCAACGGCATCTTCGGCGGCTGCTTGGTCTTCACCAGCCGGTAGATGCTGCTGCGGTCCATCTCGAAGCCGTACTTCCGCAGCTCAGGCCCCAGTTTGGTGGTGCTGTACCAATCCTTGCGAACAGCCATCAACTCCTGGAGCCGCCACTCGTAACGGGGCTGAAGGGCTTCCAGTCCCTGCCTCTCCTGCGGGTTGTCGCCAGCGGGAACCGCGGCCATCACGTCCTCCTCGTCTGACCGGTTCCGACGAGCTCGTCGGCCGTCTGGTCACTGAAGTCGTCGTCCATGTCGGCCTCGGCGTCCGCCCGCGCGAACGCGGCCGCCAACTGGGCCTCCTCCGCCGCGTCGAGGAACTCCCGGACCTTGAGGTTCTTGAAGTCGCTGCTGAGAGCCGTATAGATCGCGGTGGTCGCCGCATGAGAATGTCCGACTTGTTCGGTCACGAACTGACCGTCGTAACCCGCCTCGATCAGCCTGGTGACGTAGGTGTGCCGCAGGCAGTGCGGGCCGAGACAGTCCGGGAGTTCGGCGAGCTCGCGCCAGTGCTGGAAGCGCTGGTTGACCGCCCGCTCAGAGATCATCTCGTCGCGCTCGGTGGGGAACATCACACCGTCGTCCGGGCGATCGGCATAGAACAGCGGGCGGATGTGCTCCATGTAGAGACGGACGGTCTGCACTGCCCATGGCCAGACCGAGATCACCATGCGTCGTTTCGGCGGCATCCCTGGGCCGGCTGCTTTGCCCCAACGGACCGCCAGTCCCGCGTAGTCGCCGAACTCGGGCAGCTTGGCCTGGCGCCGCCAGTCGTGCGTCTCCAGCCGAGCGGTTTCTCGTCGCCGCAGGCCCCAGGCATACATCGTGGTCAGCATCGCCAAGTCCCGGGCCGCCGCGAGGGCGCCCTTGTGCCCGGCCGCCCTGAGCCGCTTGATCTCCGGGTCCATCTGCCCAAAGAGCTTCTTGATCTCCGGCCGAGACAGCGGCCGGTTCCCACTCGGCTGCCCGATGTACTCCTGGGCGTGCCGGACCGCGTTGAGGTCCCGCAGGGCGAAGCCGGCGAACATGCCGAACGTCTCCATGCAGACCTGCGGCCACTCGTAGGCCGGATCGCTCAAATAGGTGAGGTAGAGCGACAGATCGCTCTGGTAACCCCGCAGTGTCGACGTGGCCACCTGGTCCGCCAGCATCGCCGACCACCGGTCGAACATGGCGTGATTCCAGGCCGGCTCCCACGGATAGCCGTCGGAAAACGCCTGGACCTGGCGGGCAATGCGCGTACGCCCCTTGATCGTTCCGCTCGAGAGATGGCGAGCTCGCTGATGATCCTCGAAGCCCTTCAGTGTCTTGTCGAAGACCGCAGCGTGCGGCCTCAGCATCGAGATGCCCTCGACGACGTGCAACCGCGCGACTCCGGGAATGGCCGTCACACTGCCAGAACTCCCCCGACCCATCCGTCACCCTCCGCGACCGGCAGTGATCAGCCACACCTGCCACGTGATGCACTCGCTGCACCACCGATGCGGGGAGTACACCAGCGGCAGAGATCCCGCAGGTCGGATCCGACAACCAACCACCCCTTCGAGGGACCATTCGACGCGAGCTGCCATCGAAAGCGGTACTGTCCAGGCACTTCACAGCGGAGCCGCTGATGCAGCCTGTGCAACATTGCCCAGAGGCGCTTCGCGCGCGGCGCGCTCTCGGCAGCCCGCTGGCCCATGCAGTTCAGGATGCGCACCGGGCGTCCCAGGCCCGCCGATTCGGCGACGGGCCGCGTCATCAGCTTCCGGATCGGGCCCCGCTTCAAATCACTCGTGCACCACCTAGCTGCGGATGAAGGCCAGGCCGGGGCGGCCTTCGCCGTCGCCGGGTCGCGGCCCTCCTCGCGGGCCTCCTTCTCCGCCTTCGCCTTCAGCTTGAAGAACCTCGCGACGGCGTGCGCCAGGAGGTCGCCGCCCTCGGCCTTGACCACCTCGAAGCGCTCGCCGAGGCGCCGGGCCTGCTCCTCGGCGAGCTTGCGGGTGTCCTCCCCCTCGATGTCCCCGAGGTCCGCATGCACGATCACGACGCGGTGCAGCAGGCCGAGCTTGGCAGCCAGGTCGCGGACGTGGGAGGCCATCGCCTGACTGTCCTTTCCACCGCTGGAGTTCAGGAGAATCCAGTCGGCGGCGCGGAGCAGCGCGGCCGGGACGGTCGTGGCCGGCACGTCAGGGACGGACGGGTGGATGCGGCGGACGCGCTTCGCCTTCGGGGCGGGGGCGGAGTCGGCGAGCAGGGCCAGTTGAGCGCTCACGGGATCCTCGGCAGGAAGGAGGGTGCCGGGGCGCGGCGGTCTGCGTCGCGCCCCGGCGGGGCGTCAGGCCGCCGCGAGCGCGGCGCGGGCGTCCTTGTCCCATGCGGGGATGGCGATGCCGAGGGCCACGTAGCGGGCGGCGCGCCCCGCGGCCTTGCCGGGCCCGGCGTACTTGCAGCCCTTGTGGCGGCGCGGCGGCGCGGGGTTATCGCCCTTCCGGTCCCGCATGTGGCTGTAGTACGGGTCGATGTCGACCTCGCACAGCAGACAGACCAGGGCCCACCGGTGCTCGCTGCCGGGGTAGCCGTGGTGGACGCCCGTGCATCGGGTGCGTGCAGCCCTCGGGCTCGTCGACCGGTGTGGTGCGCGGGGCGTGGCCGAGTTCGAGCATCCGCAGCCACGCGGCGGCGAGGCTGGTCCGGTTGCGGGCGTTGTCGGGCAGGAGCGGGAGGCGTCGGCGACCGGCAAGGCGGCGGTGCGACACGCACAGCGGCACGGTCGTGCTGCCGCCGAACTCGGGGCGCTCCAGCCATGACGGCTGATGGGTGCCCAGGTAACTCCAGCGGTCGGCCTCTCCGTACTGGAGATAGGTGCGGCCGGGGTCGACGGGGCCCGGCGGCAGTGCGGGGGTGACCATCGCGGACGCGGGCATGTCGAAGAGTGCGACGGACTGCACGAGAGTCCCTTGCGGTTCGGGTCTGCGTCGGCGGTTGCTCCCCGCCAACACCCGAAATGGGGCAGCAGGCGTCGCAATGGCTCCACCTGACGGCACGATCCTGGTCAACTCGCCCAGATGGCCCGGCGCGAAGAGCCCTTCGGCCACCGTGACGACCCGCGTGATGGCAAACTGTCCGGCCAGCGGAGCCTCCGGTCTTTGTGAACGGCTTGTCTTCGTCGACTGCCAGTTCTACCGGGGCTCCGCTCCTCATGTCCGGCCAATCCACAGCTCAACCACACCCAACCCATAGCTTCACGGCCTTGCCCTTTAGGGCTGAGTAGTTGACTCGACCGGAAGGAAGTTGATCACGCATGAGGAAGATCGCCCGAACGGTCAAAGGGGCGGCCAAGAAGCTCTGGTCCCTCTTGTTCGTATGCCTGGTCCTTGCTGTGTCCGCGTGCTCGGCGGGTGGGCCGTCGAAGCGTGAGCTGAGGAAGATAGCCACCTCCACCGAGGTGCAAAAGCTCAGGGACCAGACGAAAAGAACCCTGCATGACCGCGTCCGGGAGATCGAGAGCGGCGTGCCGTGGCTGCGCCCGCTGAGCGTGGTGACCGCCGACACTTGCTCGGATACACGCGGGAACAGCCACCTGTTCGACCCGAATCCCCCGAAAAAGCAGTCGATGATCTGCGGAATAAACGCATACATCATCTTCTCCTCCAAGAAACGCCCCGTACAGGTCGTCAAGGATGTACGCAGTGCCGGCGTCACAGAATGGACGCAAAGCTCCATAGATGACATTTTTGACTACTACGGGAAAAATAAAGAAACCCGCTCCAGTGGCTACCGACCCAGCCTCTCCACCAGCTACGAATTGAGTATAAGCGAATCACTGAGTTGGGATGACAGAGGCCGCCCAGCGTCCATGCACCTTTCAAAGAAGTCCCTATGGAGTGAAATTACTCGCCGGTACAGCAACAAGTCGATCGAAGAACTCCGGGAAGATCATGGAACTATTTACATATGGACCTTGCATGGAGGAAACTACTTCAAGGCCACTTAACGCGAATGGGGCCCCGCTGACTGCGGGGCCCCATTCACTGTTCTTGTTTTACCTCACAACCCCCATCCGTCCATAGTGCCTTCCAGCGCATTGGCGTAGAGCCGGGCACCGCTGATCTTCGGATGGAAAGACTGTGCCGACAGGCCGTAGATGTTGAGGATGGGCCAGTCGATAGCCGGATTATCGCTGTCTGTCAGCTTGACGACGAGTCCGTGAATGGACTCCGGGTCACCACAGATCCCCTTGCCGGCAAACTCGCTCATCGGATTGGTGAAGCGCACATCGATGCCGGAAGGGCGTGCGTCCGCAGCCGCTGCATCCATCTGCACGGTGAGATCGTCCGCAACGGTTGCGAGCCATGCCGCAGATTCCTTGGACAACCCAGCGATCCCGAGCTTCCGGAGGCAGTCACCGTCGCCTTCGATCAGGCGCGGGTACCCCATGAGTTCAATCTTGGCGTTCGGCGCTTTCTCATGAATCGCCTTGATCGTTTTGACGATATCCGGACGGACGACCTTTTGCATCAGCTCGGGAACAGCGACCTCGAAAGGTTTGCCCACCTGCCCATCGTACTTTCCAGCAGGTTCGCCCCTGACATGATCCGCTGTAAGGACTGAGTTCTTACAGTTCCCTGTGGCCAAACCGACCAGACACGCCTGGATCACAGTGGCGAATAGTGAATCGTTTCCGCCAATCGACATCGTGACCAGCGTGGTGTTCTGGTCCAGATAGCCCTGTTGCATCTGTGGAAGCTCACCACTGTTTCCCTGCGGTGTGTCCAGGACGTTCTGCGTTCTGGCTCCGGAGCAGGCGATCAGATGGTGGTCCATGTTCGGGTTGTACAGGTCTTCCATCTCACCGATGGAGGACGAGAACCCTGGCGCCTTGGCCTGCCGGGACCACGCCTTGTAGGACCGGTGGCAGGCGTTGCGGGTGAACTCACTGTTCTTGTTCCGGTAGTTGGTCTCCGGGAAGTAGTCGGCGTTCCCCTCGGATGCACCGGAGGAGAAGGAGTCGCCCATGGAGACGATCTGGTGCCGCGGCTTTCCGGGGAGCTTTTGGAAGGCTACGGCGTCCCAGGCGATGTCTTCGGAGCCGGTTCCGTCTCCGGTGAAGTTGCTCAGGGAGACGGTCGGGGTGCCGGCGAAGTTGAACGCGCCCAGGCTCACCCAGCGGTTCTCGCGTGTGCGCTGCGGCACAACGCGGGTCGTACTGGTCGAGTTCGATCCGCCAACTTCGTAGGCGGCCTGCCGGGTGTGCGCGCCGTGGTCGGGCATGTGCACGAAGACCCGCGCCCAACCGATGTTGGACTGGTTCAGTGTCCACTTCCCAGTGATGAACATCCGCTTGGCGTCGGGTGTGCCGGGCTGCGGGTTGCGGGTGTGGGTGAAGTAGAAGTGATTTCCGTACCCGGCGCCGACCTGGTGAGTGTCGATCTTGCCTGGATAGGTGGTGACGGTGTGGGTGATGCCGTCATCGTCCTGCATCAGCGAGTCCCACGGGGCGTAGGTGAACTTGAACGTTCCGTTCGAGGACACTGTTCCGCAGCTTCGTCCTGCTGATCCTGCTGGTTGTGATCCGTTGGGAAGATTGTCCACGACCAGGCTTCCCGAGGGCAGGCCCGTGGAGCACTTCGGCGGGTAGGCCGTTCCGTCCGGTTGCTCCGGGTAGGAGGTGTTGAACCGGTGGACGGCGTTACCGCACTGCGCGAACGTGTCGCAGTCTTTCCACTGTGCGGGCTGGTTGACCCAGCAGTGCAGTTGGTGGTCGCCCTTGGCGCGGGCATCGAGGGTGCATGCGCCCTGGCCAGGGTCGTTGGAGTCGTTGTCGCCGATCTTGGACGGATCGCAGTTGTTGGATGCCGCGCAGAACAGGTCGACGGGCGGTTTGGCGTTGGCGCGGTTGCTTTCGCTGTTCCACCAGGCGGGGCGATATCCGGCCTGGAAGTCTCCGGGCGCGAACAGGGCTGAGATCGGGCGGGCCGCCCAGCCGATGACCTTTTCCTGGTAGGGCCAGTCCTGCGGGTGCGCGGCGTGGGAGTAGTCGTTCTCGCCGTCGGCGTTCTCCAGGAACGGAGTGCGGTTGGCTTTCCACAGGGGGTCGGCCGGGTTGTTGGTCCACCCCAGTCCGGTGTGGGCCGTTCCGCCGTCGGGGTCCTTGTCCCAGAATCCGGAGTTGTAGGCCCACAAGGCGTAGAACCAGTTCTCGATCCACTGGGGGTGGCCGCCGTTGACCTTCATTCCGGCCTTGTAGGTCTGGTCCCACTTCTCGGAGAGGATCTGTACGCCTGCGGCGATGTTGGCCGTGTAGTCGACCGCTACGGCATTCTGTGCGAGCTGTGACGTGGTGGTCTGGTCCCGGCCGGGAAGGCGCATGCCGTCAGTGACCTGGGTGATCCCGTAGCCGCAGTCGGCGTCGAACCAGTTGATGTGCCACGGATCGGTCTGGGAGCCGGAGGGGCTGTAGTCGATGCCGTAATAGTTGCCGATGAGGGAGTTCGCGGTGACGCCCGGGACGGCGAATCGGGTGGCCTGCCACATGTTGGATTCCTGCGCGGTGATGCCCAGCAGGACCTGTGCGGGGATGTGCCACTTGTCGTTGGCCCCGTCCTCACTCTCCAGTGCCCCCGAGGGGTCTCCCGCGAGTACCGGGGCCGGGAAGAGGCCACCGGGGCTGTATCCGCCGATGTCGTTCTTCTTCCATCCGGCCTTGCGGTAGAAGTCGAGCTTGTTGACGACGGCCTGGTCTGCGGCCCACTCCACCTGGCGGGGGGTGGGCTGGAACGCCTGGAGCATCGGATTGTTCCGCTCCACCGAGCAGGTCCGCTCAGAAGCGCCTTCAATGGGGCTGTTCGGGGACCCGGGCTTGGGTTCCCATCCTGCGGTGGCCTGGGTGCGCACCGTCTGGGTCGACATCCCGGAGCCTGCGGAGCCCTTCAGGGATTTCTTCCCGCCGGGGAGGACAGGAGACTTCGCCGCTCCCTGGCCGGCGGCTGTGGAGCCGCCGATCCGGTCGGCTCCCGGCGCGACATCGAGGGTTGCGGTCTTCCCCGTGCCCAGCACACGCAGTGTGGTCCGTACGGTGCGCGAGCTGTCGGCGTCCTCGGGGTCGATGACGGTGGTCTTGCCGTCAGCCCAGGCCGTGGTCAGTGCGGAGGCGCCGTGGCTGGAGATCAGCGCACCCTTGGTGATCTTGCCGGGGTTGTGGACATGCTCGGCTTTCGCCTTGCTCGTCGCCTTGCCCGTGATGAACACCTCGCCCCGCGAGCTGCGCGCCAGGTCCCATGCCTCCAGGGAGCCTTCGGCGAGGGTGGCGGGCTTCGTCTTCTTGCCCGCCTTCACTTTCTGTGCGCCGAGGTGCTGGGCGTAGGACTTCGGTGTCTTCTTGGCGGACTTGTCCAGGTCGCGGTCGATGAAGGTGACGCCGCCTTCGGCATCGGCCTTGATCTCGAACGGTACGGTGCGGGTCCGGGCCAGCTCGGCTTCTTTGGCCTTGTTGATCCGGACCTGCTCGTTGCCGTGTGCGGCGACGATTCCGTTGCTCGTCGGGACGGCGGAGGTGACCTGCCCGCGATGCGTGCTCTTGTATTTCTCCTTGCCCGTCGCCGCGTCGACGGTGATCAGGCGCGTCTTCTGTTCCTTGTCCCCGTCGTGGGTTAACTGGGAGAACACCACGTCATCGCTGTTGCCGCAGCCGGGGCTGAAGTAGGCCAGCGAGGCGGAGAACGGCAGCTTGGTGACCTTGCCGCTGCCGAGGTTGACGAGGGCGGTGAACGCGCCGCGCACCATCAGCTCGGGCTTGTTGGTGAACATGCGCGGCGCGTAGGCGACGGCCGCGTACTTCCCCGAGGCGGTCACACAGTGGTTTCCGATCCACGTGTCGGAGGCGAAGCCGTCTTCCCGCAGGGTGGCGACGGTGGTGAACGTATAGCCGTCCTTGGCGTCTGCGGCCAGGAGATGGAAGCCGCTCCCGTCGCCGCTGGTGGTGACAGCGGTGTCCTTGGAGGACTTGTAGTCCTTCCCGAGGACGGTGGAGCGCTCCTTGCCGGGAATGCTCGCAGGCTTGGGGGGATTCCTCTTTTTCTGCTCCTGGGTATCCCAGCCCTGTGCCGCGTCTTTGGGCGGCTTGGGCTCGTCTGCTTGCGCGGTACCTATCAGTGTTGTGGTGAGCGCCATGGCGGCAGCAACAGCCGCCGAGGCTCTTAATCGTTTGTGTCTCACGTATCCTCTGATCTCAGTAGTGCTGGACAGAGTCGATGTACACCTTCGGGTCCTCCGGCAGGTCATCCGCATACGACGTCGCCATCAGCGTGGTTTGTGATGCGGACTTGCCTGCGCTGACCTGACGGAACTCGAAGTTGTTCGTTGTCACCCACTCGTCCCCGTCCCCCACGCTGACCGTGACCTTGATGTTCGTGGCCTCGTCGGAGGTGTTGGTGACGTTGCAGGCGACATTGATGCCCGCCTCATTGGCGGTGGCGCGGATCTCCACGTCCCCCACGGTGACGATCTTCGTCTTCCCCGCGTAGCTGATGACCGCGGACGGTTCTTCCGCCGCCTCGGGCGAGGGGGGCTGGGAGGTGACGCTGATACTCGCCGACGGAGCGGGGCGGGGGGCCTCCTGGCTGCTGGAGCATCCCGAGGCCAGCGCGGCAGCCAGCAGTGCCGTGCGCAGGAGTACCGGGCGCGGCATGCGCGAAGGCGTCATCAGTTGCAGGAGCCTACGCCGAGGTAGTTGTCAACGACGGCCTTCCCGCCGACTTCCATGTAGGAGTACGCCCGGCCGCAGTAGCCCTTCTTCTGGTAGACGGGCCCGGCGTAGGAGCGGTAGGCGCCGAAGTCTTCGACGTCCGGGGTGGCGGTGTAGTTGTCCTTCAGCCGAATGCCCATGTAGCGGGTGTAGCCGGTGTCGTTGAAGAAGACGGCGCAGATCGGCTTGTCGTAGTAGGAGTCGCCTGTTTCGGTGCCGTTGGTCCACGTGTAGGTGGTGCCGTAGATCCCGTAACGCGACGCGCCGGTGGAGATGGTGTAGCCGGAGCCGCACACGTTGGCGGAGGCCGCGGCCATCTGGGGGTTGCTCTCCAGGATGGTCTTGGTGTTCTTCATCTTTGCGGACTTGGAGACCGTGTCCATGTCGACGGACAGGCTCTTGGCGCCCTCGACAGCGACCATCTTGCCCCCGCCGGGGGCCGGGTCGGCGGCAGACGCGGTGGGGGCGGTGAAGCCCACCACGAGGGCGGCGGAGGCGAGCAGGACAGCGGGTATGGACTTCTTCACGTGATTCCTTCTTGTGAGGTCAGCGCTCGTCGCGCTGCACGTCGACGCTCTTGATGGTGTAGTTCTTCGCCGGGGCGTCGGTTTTTTCGGTGATGGTGATCTCCTGCGGCCACGTCGTCGCGGGGTAGACGCCGGTGGTGGAGGTCTGGATCGTCTTCATGAAGGAGATGCCGCCGGGCGCGGTGACCGTGACGGTCACGGTGTAGAAGGCGCGCTTGGGGCCGTTGTTGGTGATGGTGACGGGCACCGTGATCCGGCCTCCGGCTTTCCGGGGCTTGTAGACCAGGACGTCACCGTTTCCCTTGCGGAAGTCGACCGTCCCGAACTGGTAGTCGCTTGGGCCCGGCACACTCGTGTTCTTCTGTACCGCATCGCCGGTGGCCCCGCTGGTGCTGCGGCGTTCCTCTTCCGCCGCGCGTTTCTCGGCAAGCGGGTCGGCGGAGGGGGTGGCTGTCGGTGCGGGGGTGGGTGTTCCCGACTGCGCCGGCGTCTCAGAGGCAGAGGGCGCCTGCGGCTTCTGGCCGGCGCCCGTAGTTTCCGCAGACCCGCAGGAGGCAAGCAGGGCGGAGGCTGTGAAAGCTATGGCGATTCTGGTCGTCTTAGTTGCACAGGTACTCATACTCACTCCGGTAGTTGACGTTCAGCGTTCCGTCGGTGAACCACATCTGACCGGTCACCGGGGCGCACACCGGATTGGAGGTGTAGACCGGGCCGGCGTACTGGCTGAAGTTGCCTTCGTCGGTGTCGCACGCGGTTCCCTGCCAGTTGCAGACCTTCAGCTTCATGTGCCGTGCCGCGCCGAGGTTGTTGTCCATGATGGAGCAGCCGTAGTCGTTGCCGCCCTTGGTATAGCTGAACAAGGTGGCGTGTCGTTTAGCCGGATCGATGCCTTTGGGCAGTGGGGTGGCCCGGCTGAGTTCGTATCCGGAGCCGCACACGGTGGCAGCGGCCGACACGATCTGCGGGTTCGCCCGCGCGATGGCCTTGGTCTGGGCGTTGGCGTTCTTGGCGACCGGGACTACCGGGACGTCAGCGGCGCTGGCCTGCGGTGCGAGCAGCGCGGTGACTGCCGCGGCGGTGGCTATGACCCCTGTGCGTAAGGCGTTCTTCGAGCACAACATGTGGCATTCCCCCTCTTTGCTATGTAGTTGTGCCACTGGTGGATGGCCGGGGCACAGTATCTCGAACAGCCGTACCAGCGACGGGATTTACGACAATCGCATCAGCCGTGCCGGGGGGGGCTTTCCCGCGCCTCCTGGCCCAGGCGTCCCGGGACCAGGACCGGGAGCGCCAGGCCGTCAGCTTCTCGGGGCTTCAGCTCGTCGGATTGCCCCAGCACGCGGTCAAAGCGACTTTAGGAGCGGGGCTTTGCTGCATGCGGGGACTGTGCAAGGTGGCCGACACCCGACCCCCAGCTAGGGGCGGCGGGATGGTGAGCGCCCGCCGGAACGGGCGCCCGGACTTCACGAACCGAAGTGGCTGCTGCCGTCGTGATGCAGGTGGATGCCGTCGACGGGCAGGCCCTTGGTGGCGTCGTAGTCCCGCCAGGTACGCACGGTCGAGTCCCAGCCAGAGGCGCCGACGACCCAGCCGTAGAAGTATCCGGTGCCGAACCGCTCGTACTGGCCAAGACCTTGCTTGTCGGGGTGTGCGGCGAGAACGGCCTCGAACACCGTCCGGATGACGCGTGCCTCGTACGTGTCGGCGTCGAAGCGGCGGGACTCGAAGTGACAGTAGCCGTAGTCCCTCACGTCCGTGCGGGAGGAGACGGCCAGCCGCGCGGCGACGTCGTCGGGCAGCACCACGACGGGCCGCTCCCACTGGTCAAGCGTGACGGTCACGTGCGCCACGGCCAGGTCATCGACGGTCGTCGGAGAGGTCATCGGAACAGGTCCTCCAGGGATGAGCGGACGAGGTTTTGAGCGGTTTCAGGCGGTCTCGACGCGCGCGCACGCGTAAGAGCACGTTGCTTCACGCTGTTTCGCGTTGCTGGGGCGGGTGTGACGGGTGTGGCACTCGCCGCGGTCGGCGGCGGAGCCCCTGTCGGCACGGGGCTTGCCGGGCGCAAGGTGGGACGCACCGCCCGCCGGGTGAAGGGCGGGCGGTGCCAGCGGGTCAGGCCGTGGTGGGCTCGCGGTATCCTCGACCGGATGGCGCCGGAGCCCGTGGTGCGCGAGACCCTGCGGCTCGTCCTGCCGCGCCTGGACGATGCCGCCGCCCTCGTCTCCGCCCACGGACCCGCCGAGGCCAAGTGTGCCCGGCTGCGGCACTTGAACCTGATCGACAGCACCGTGCGGGTCCACGGCGCCGCCACGGTCAACCACGTCGGCATCCAGCCGAACAGCCACCTCGTGGCGTGGGGCAACCAGACGCCCTGGCGCGCGCGTCCGACGAGGACGCGACGTAAGCCCCAGGCGCCGTCCACTCTCCCGTCGCCCGCCCCGCCGCTCCCCGTGGCCGCACCCCGCGGCCGGCGGCCGGGCAGGACGGAGACCGATCGTGGCCCGACGACGCACCGGCCCCACCGACACGGTGAAGGACCTCGTCTACCAGCGCGACGGCGAGCGCTGTGTGCGCTGTGGCTCCCCTGCACCGGCTGACGATCCACCACCGCGTCGACCGGGGCATGGGCGGGGCGCGGGAGCCCTGGATCAACCAGGCGCACAACCTGTTGTTGGCCTGCGAGCCGTGCGGCTGGTTCGAGGACAATCCGCGGGAGTCGTACGAGGCCGGGTGGAAGGTGCGCCGCCCGCAGCTCCCGGACGGGGTGGAGGTGCGGTACGCGGACGGGCAGGCGTACCGCCTCACCCCCGATGGTGCGCGCGCCACGACCCGCCATCGGAACATCCGGCCCCGCCACCCATCCCACCGGCCCCGCCATCCGTACCGTCCTCGGCGATATCGCCCCCGCCGACCTCGGCATCTGCGACGCACACGACCATCTGTTCCTCCGCAGCCCCCAACTCCCGGGCCAGGAGCTCGACGAGGCCGGGCCCGCGGCCGCCGAGCTGGCCGCGTTCCGCGCGGCCGGCGGCGCGGCGGTGGTCCAGTGGACGCCCTACGGCATGGGCCGCGGCATCGCCGAACTGCCCCGGCTGGCACGGGAGTCCGGGATAGGGATCGTCGCCGCTACCGGCCTGCACCAGGCCGCGCACTACGCTCCCGAGGTGCTGGAGCGGGTCCACGCGGATCTTGCCGGGCTGTTCGTGGCCGAGCTGACCGAGGGGATCGGCGGCAGCGGCGGGCCCCGGGCTGGGATGATCAAGGTCGCCGGGGGTTTCCACGGCCTGGACGGGCATGCCCGGCACACCATGGCCGCGGCCGCCGAGGCGCACCATGCCACCGGCGCCGTCATCGGCGTCCACCTGGAGCTGGGCACCGGGGCCCTGGACGTCCTCGACCTGCTCTGCGGGGAGTTGGGCATCCCACCAGGCCGGGTGATCCTCGGGCACCTCAACCGTTCGCCGGACCTGACCGTGCTGTGAACGGAGGCCCCGGTATGCCGCACCTTCTGCGCCGCCTGGGCCCCCGTTGCCGCCCGGTGGCGGCGTGCACGAGGTGACGACGTGCGCAGGGTGACAGCGTGCGCGCAGAGTGGCGGGGTGCCCCGGATGACGGCCGGTCACAGCACGCCCGGTTACAAGGCGATCCGGCCACAAGGCGCCACTACCGCAAGGCAATCCGGTCACAAGGCGCCACGACCGCAAGGCGCTCCGGTCGCAAAACGCCCCGGTCACAAAGTCACGGAGATCCCCACATGCGGCCGCCGCCCCCGGCGCAGCAGCGCGCCTCCCGTGTCCATCAGCCGGAACCGCAGCCCGTATTTGCCGGCCATCGCCTTACGGACGCGGCCGAGCCCGGCGGCGCCCTCCAGGAACCGGGCGGTGCCCTCGACGGTCCGCGCGCCCTCTGCGATCCGGCCGCGCACATCGCACGGGGTGACTGTCACCCGCGTGTCGCTGCGCAGCCGCTTCACCTTCCAGCTGTCGTCCCGCGTCCACACCAACAGCTCGTCCTCTTCGGCCACCGCCCATACGGGGGTGGCCACCGGGGTGCCGTTCCTACGGTAGGTGACCAGGCTGACGTACGGGCTGCGGGCGATCGCGTCGGGAATCATGGGCGCAGCCTAGGCCGTGGCCGTGCCGTATGGCCGCTGGTTGCCGGTGGACGTCCGTTGGCGGCAGACGCCCGGTTGCCGATGGACGCCCGGTTGTGCCTTCGTGCGCCGCTCCCCCGTCACCGGCGGCGGCCCGGCCCGCGCACCAGCACTCATCCACCACCTACCGCACATCCACCGCCTGCCGCCCACCGCCCTCGCCCACCTCCGCCTACCTTCGCCTACCGCTCGACGACGAGAAGCGGATCGTCCAGCACCGGCTGCCAGGCCAGCTCCGCAGCGCCGACCAGGCTGTTGTGGTCGAGGCTGCACGGCAGGATCGGCACCCCACCGCTGCGCCCCCACAGGCTGCGCTCCGCGACCACCGCCCGCAGCCGCTCCGGGTCGGCCTCCAGGAGGGCGCGGTGCAGGCCGCCGAGGATGATGCGGTCAGGGTTGAGGATGTTGACGAGACCCGCGATGCCGAGCCCGAGCCGGTCGATGAGGAGGTCGGCGGCGGCGCGTACCCCCGGGTCGGCGTACTCGTTCCGGAGCAGGTCGGCGGCCTGCTGGAGCAGTGAGACCTCGGGGCCCGGTTCCCGCCCCGCGGCGCCGAGGAAGGCGAGCGGGTCCGCCTCGACGTCCAGGCAGCCGCGGCTGCCGCAGTGGCAGGGCGCGCCCTCGGGGTTGACCGCGAGATGGCCGACCTCCAGGGCCAGGCCCGAACTGCCGCTGTGCAAGCGGCCGTCGAGCACCAGCGCCCCGCCGACGCCGCGGTGACCGGAAGCCACACACAGCAGGTCGCGGGCGCCCCGGCCGGCGCCGTGCCGGTGTTCGGCGAGCGCCATGAGGTTGACATCGTTGCCGGTGAAGCCGATCGTCCCGGTCACCCCGGGGATCCCGGCCTCGGCGAGTGCCTCCTGGAAGATCGCGCGTACCGGGGCGCCCGAAGGCCAGGCGAGGTGCAGCGGGTTGAGGGCCTCGCCGTCCGGTTCGGCGACGGCGGAGGGTACCGCGAGGCCGGCGCCGAGGCAGCGCCGGCCGGTCTGGCGCAGCAGGGCCGAGCCGGCGGCGACGGCGTCGGCGAGGACGTGCGCCGGGTCGGCGGAGATGGTGCCGCGGCCGGTCGCGGTCGCCGCGATGCGGCCGCCGAGGCCGACCAGGGCGACGCGGAACCCGTCTGCGTGGATCTGTGCGGCGAGCACGACGGGGCCGTTCTCGTCGACGAACAGCCGGTGGGAGGGGCGCCCTTGGGAGCCGGCGGAGGCGGTCGGCCGGGAGTCGACGGTGATCAGTCCGAGCGCTTCGAGCTCGGCGGCCACCGCCCCGGCGGTCGCGCGGGTCACGCCGAGTTCCGAGGTGAGGACGGCGCGGGTGGGCGCGCGTCCGGTGTGTACGAGCTCCAGTGCGGGTCCGAGGGCGCCACGGCCCCGCTCCAGCCTGGTTGTCCGAGTCTGGGTCACGTCTCTATTCTGACTTTGTACCGATGTTAAATAAAATGGGGAGGTCCTAATTCGTGAGTAGGTGGTTCCAGACCAGCCCGAACGGGGCTGCTGGACTGTCGAAGTGGTGGGGATCCGTAGCGGCCGCGTGGGCGCCGGGCAGACTCCTGTGTGGTCCGGGCCCGTCGAGGCCTCACGAAAGACCGGTGGCGCCCGGCGTCTTCGGGCCGCTGCGGAACTCATCCACCCGTGCCGAACATTGATCTTCGTGGTGCGAGCCCGTCGCAGGGTGACCTCTCCTTGTTGTCCCGAGCCTTCGAGCTCTGTCCGAGATCGGGGCCCCTGCGAGGCGCTGGCGTCACGAACGGCTGGTGAGATGGCGGACCCGCGAGTCCTGGAATTAGGTCGCCGCGTGGCCCACACAGGCTTGTCACCTGCACAAACGCATAGGGCAAGGAGCAGAGATTGAACGTGTACTGCGGGATCGACTGGGCCGAACGACACCATGACGTCACCCTGGTCGACGAGGCCGGCACACAGCTCGCCAAGCGGCGGATCACCGACGACGCCGCCGGCTACCGGATGCTGCTGGAACTGCTCGCCGAGTACGGCGACACCCCCGAGGACCCGATACCGGTGGCCATCGAGACCAGCCATGGCCTGCTCGTGGCCACCCTGCGCACCGGAACCCGCCGGATCTACGCGGTCAACCCGCTGTCCGCCACCCGCTACCGCGACAGGCACAGCGTCTCGCGCAAGAAGTCCGACCCCGGCGACGCCCTGATCCTGGCGAACATCCTGCGCACGGACATGGACGCCCACCGGCCGCTGCCCGCTGACAGCGACCTGGCCCGCGCGATCACCGTGCTCGCCCGCGCTCAGCAGGACGCCGTCTGGAACCGCCAGCAGCTGGTCAACCAGGTCCGCTCGCTGCTGCGGACCTACTTCCCGGCTGCCCTGGACGCCTTCATGGGCAAGCAGTACGGCCTCGCCCGCCCAGAAGCCCGCGCCGTCCTGACCGCGGCCCCGACCCCGGCCCGCGCGGCGAAGCTGTCGATCGCGCAGCTGCAGGCCGCACTCCGCCGCGCGGGCCGCAGCCGGGGTATCGAGGCCGAGGCACGGCGCCTGCGGGAGATATTCCGCGGCGACTACGCCCGCCAGCCACAGGCCGTCGAAGACGCGATGGGACACCAACTCGCCGCCCTCGTCGTCCAGCTGGACGCCGCTTGCCGGGCTACGGACGAGTTGGCCGAGGCGGTGGAGGAGTCTTTTCTCCAGCACCCGGACGCTGACGTGCTGCTCAGCTTCCCCGGCCTCGGCGTCCAACTCGGCGCCCGGGTGCTCGCCGAGACCGGAGACGACCGCGACCGCTTCACCGACGCCCGCGCCTTGAAGGCATACGCCGGATCAGCCCCCATCACCCGAGCCTCGGGCAAGAAGAAGTTCGTCGGACGGCGGCACATCAAGAACGACCGCCTGATCACGGCGGGATTCCTGTGGGCCTTCTCCGCGCTGCGGAGTTCGCCCGGCGCCGACGCGCACTACCGCCGCCGACGTGCGGCGGGAGACTGGCATGCCCAGGCCCAGCGGCATCTGTTCAACCGGCTGCTCGGCCAGCTCCACCACTGCCTGCAGACCCGGCAGCTCTTTGACGAGCATCACGCGTTCACCTCCTTCCCAGCGGACCTGGCCGTCGCGGCTTGACTTGTTAGGCACGTGAGATGTCTTTCGGGGCCGTCACCACCCGTCGGGCCGTCCACCACCGGATACGCACCCCATATACGGAATCCCCCATGTACGGCATTCCCCCTGTGTGCGGCATTCCCCCTGACCCGCACTCGTCCGGCCGCGCCTCGCGCTCACCGCATGCTCCGTCGCGGACGGCGTCGTCCTCGCCGGAGGGGGCGCCCGCGTCCCCGCCGTCAAGGCGCATGACCGGCGCCGGGGCGGCCGCACGGGCCCGCTTCGGGCCGTTGTCGGTGGCGGCTGGCACACTCAAGGCATGGAGATCACTGAGTTCGTCGAAACGCTGCGACTGGACGGGGCGTTGCTCGCCAACGCCGCGGAAGAAGCCGGGCCCGATGCCCGGATTCCGGCCTGCCCGGAATGGCAGATGCGGGACCTCGTCACCCACATAGGGCGAGTCCACCGCTGGGCGACGGAGATTGTGATCGAGGGAGTCGAGCAGCCCCGCCGGTTCCCGGACGCTCCGGAGCTGACCGACGAGGAGCTGGTGCCCTGGTTCCGGGACGGCCACCACCGCCTCGTGGTGGCGCTGCACACCGCCCCGCAGGACCTCACCGCCTGGGCGTTCCTCCCCGCGCCCTCCCCGCTGGCTTTCTGGGCGCGCCGCCAGGCCCATGAGGCGTCGGTGCACCGCGTGGACGCACAGCAGGCCGCCGGCGCCTCGCTCACGCCCCTGCCGTCCGCATTCGCCGCCGACGGAATCGACGAACTCCTGACGGGCTTCCACGCCCGGAACAAGAGTCGCGTCCGTACGGACCAGCCTCGGACTCTACGGCTGCGCGCGACGGATACGCCCGGCGCGGACTGGACCGTGTATCTCTCCGACGCACCGCCGCGCACCGTCCGTACGGCCGGTCCAGCGGCCGGCACCGACCTGCCGGAGCCCGGAGCAACGGCGGACTGCACGATGGAAGGCCCGGCCGAGGACGTGTATCTCGCGCTGTGGAACCGCCTGCCCTGGGACGGAGTGAAGATCAGCGGCGATGACACGCTGGTTGAGCTGTGGCGGGAGCGATCAGGGATCTGAGTACCGGCTGAGCACCGGAGCCGCGGTGGCGGACGGGGCTGCGGACCGGGCTGCGGGCGGGGAAGCTCGCGGGCGGGTGCGGACGAGGCGGGGACGAGTCCCGCCCGCGATGCCCCGGGCGGCTCCGTCGCACTGCCGATGCCGTTGGCGTCGGCAGTGCGACGGAGCCTCCTCCCAGCAACCGGGCGACAGCTGGCAGAATCGCCCCATGTCACCCACACGTACTCAGGACGAGCGGGACGCCATCACGATCGAGATCGTGTTCGCTCTGGTCAGCGCCGTGTTCATGGGCGTCATCGTGTTCCTCGGTCTGGGCAGCCCGGTGCTGTGGGCGGAGTTGCCGCGGGCGGCCTGGGAAGGCCCCTGGCTGACGGCGAGCGGCTGCCTCGGGCTGGCGGTGTTCGTCGTCCGGGTGTGGTGGGTGCTGCGGCGGCATCGCCGGCCGGGCCTGCCGGGGCGTCAGCCCAGCCAGCCCGGCCGTACCAACCCCGACTCGTAGGCCAGCACGACCAGTTGCGCGCGGTCGCGGGCGCCCAGTTTCACCATCGTCCGGCTGACATGCGTCTTGGCGGTCAGCGGGCTGACGACCAGCCGGCGGGCGATCTCCTCGTTGGAGAGCCCGATGCCGACCAGCGCCATCACCTCGCGCTCCCGCTCGGTCAGTTCGGACAGCGCGTCGGCCGCGGCCGGTTCCTTCGAGCGGGCCGCGAACTCCGCGATCAGCCGACGGGTGACACCGGGCGACAGCAGCGCGTCGCCGCCGACGACCGCACGCACGGCCCGCAGCAGCTCCTCCGGTTCGGTGTCCTTGACGAGGAACCCCGAGGCGCCGGAACGGATCGCCTCGAAGACATACTCGTCCAGTTCGAAGGTGGTCAGCATGACGACCTTGACGCCGGACAGCCGCGGGTCCTCGGTGATCCGTCGGGTGGCGACCAGACCGTCCATCACCGGCATCCGGATGTCCATCAGGACGACGTCCGGACGGTGCGCACGGACCGCGGCCAGCGCCTCCTGCCCGTCGGCTGCCTCGCCGACCACCTCGATGTCGGGCTGAGCGTCCAGCAGCACCTTGAACCCGGCCCGGACCAGCAGCTGGTCGTCGGCGAGCAGTACTTGGATCACGACTCCTCCTCGGTGGCGGCCGGGGTCACCGTACCGGCACCGGCGGCCCGTCCGTTGTCCTCCGCCCCGGCCAGCGGGATACGCCCCAGGACCCGGAAGCCGCCGTCCTCGCGCGGGCCCGCCTCGACGGTGCCCCCGAGCGCGGCGGCCCGCTCCCGCATCCCCACCAGTCCGTTGCCGCCGCCGGTCAGCTCCCCCGTGTCAGAGGTCGACGGCCCGTCGTCGTCGATCCGGATCTCCAGCTCCGCGGGCGTGTAGCGCAGAAGGACGCGTGCGGTGCGCGAGCCGGAGTGCCGGACGATGTTGGTGAGCGCTTCCTGGACGATCCGGAAGGCGGCGAGGTCGGCGCCGGGCGGCAGGGTGGTGTGGGCGCCCTTGGTGGCGACCTCCACCGCGAGGCCCGCTCCCCCGGCCTGCTCGGTGAGTTCGGTCAGCCGTTCCAGGCCGGGGGCCGGGGAGCGCGGGGCGTCGCCGCGCGTGCGCAGTGTGTCGAGGACCTGCCGGACCTCGCCGAGCGCTTCCTTGCTCGCGGCCTTGATGGTCGTCAGCGCGGTACGCGCCTGCCCGGGGTCGCTGTCCAGCAGGGCCAGGCCCACGCCCGCCTGGACGTTGATGACGGAGATGCTGTGCGCGAGGACATCGTGCAGTTCACGGGCGATCCGCAGCCGCTCCTCGTCGGCCCTGCGCTGTTCGGCGGCGGCCCGTTCGGCGCGGACCTTGGCGAGCTGCTCGCGACGCACCCGCGCCAGCTCCGAGACGGCCACCACGGCCACCACCAGGGCGGGGATGAACAGCTCCTGCCCCCAGGGGGCGCTCTTGTACGGCGGCAGCCAGCGGTAGAGCCAGTGGGCGACGAGGATATGACTGGCCCACAGCCCGCCGATCGCACACCAGGCGACCGTGCGGTACCCGGCGACGATCGCCGCGAAGGTGCCGAGCGCGATGGTGAGGAAAATCGGCCCGTACGGATAGCCGGCCGCGAAATAGACGGCGGCGGAGGCGGCGGTGCCGATGGCGACGGTCCGCGGGTAGCGGTGCCGGAAGAGCAGCAGGGCCGCGCCGATGAACAGCAGGGCCCGCGCGAAGGAATCGAGCGGGACGCGGTCCAGCTGGCCTCGTCCGGCGAAGTGGGAGCCGGCCATGACGAAGGCCGTCACCGCGAGTGTCGAGAGCCAGGGCAGCCGGGTGCCCGCCCAGCTCTTCGGTTCCTCACCGGCGGGCGACAGCCCCCGCGCCCAGACCGGACCGAGGCAGCGCCGCGCCCACGGCGGCCGTGCGTTGTCCATGCCGGTAACGCTAGACCGCGGCGGGACGGGCGGCGTCAGCCCGGCGCAGTGACCGGAGGTACTCCTACGGGAGTAGCGCGGGGCGGGCTCCCTCATGAGCGGAACGCCCCATGCGCGGAACGCCGTCACGAGCGAACGTCCCTCACCAGCGAACGCCGCCCACGAGCGCCCCCACACTCCCGGCCCCTCGCCCCCGGGCCCTCACCCCCGCGCCCCGGCCCCTCCCGCCCGGTCGAACGCCTCCAGCGCCCGCCGCGCCACGGCATGCGTACGCACCAGCTCGCCCAGCGTCGTCGTACCCCGGGTGATCTTCGCGAAAGCGTGCCAGGCGGGCCGGAAGCCCGTGACCGCGGCGTGCATCAGACCGGGCCGCCGGGAGAAGACACTCAGCATCCGCCGCCCCACACCCATCTCCACACCGAGGCCCGCCTTGATGGCGAAGGCGTAGTTCAGGGCCTGGCGGCGCGCGTCCACCGCGTCATGCGCCTCCGCGACGCGGACCGCCCACTCCCCCGCGAGCCGTCCGGAACGCAGCGCGAACGAGATGCCCTCCCGCGTCCAGGGCTCCAGCAGCCCCGCCGCGTCGCCGCACACCAGCACCCGGCCACGCGACAGCGGGGAGTCATCGGAGCGGCAGCGCGTCAGATGCCCCGAGGAGATGCTCGGTTCAAAGCCCGCAAGGCCCAGCCGCCCGATGAAGGCGTCCAGATAGCGCTTGGTCGCCGCGCCCTCGCCGCGTCCGGAGATGACACCGACGGTGAGGGTGTCGCCCTTGGGGAAGACCCAGCCGTAGCTGCCGGGCAGTGGACCCCAGTCGATGAGCACCCGGCCCGCCCAGTCCTCCGCGACCGTCGCGGGCACCGGGATCTCCGCCTCCAGGCCGAGGTCGACCTGGTCGAGCTTGACTCCCACATGTGCGCCTATCCGGCCGGCGCTGCCGTCCGCGCCCACCACGGCGCGCGCCAGCACCACTTCGCCGTCGCCCAGCACCACGGCGACGGTCCGCCGGTCCGGGACCTCGGCGCCGTGCTGCTCCACCCGCGAGACCGTGACGCCCGTACGGACCGTCGCGCCCGCGTCCTTCGCCGACTCGACGAGCCCGGCGTCGAACTCGGGCCGGCTGATCAGCCCGAAGAGCATGTTCTTGGAACGGCGGGTGCGGGTCAGCCGGCCGTTCAGCGAGAACGTCACGGCATGGACGCGGTCACGCAGCGGCAGTTCGAAGCCGGGCGGCAGCGCGTCCCGTGAGGGGCCGATGATGCCGCCGCCGCAGGTCTTGTACCGCGGCAGTTCCGCTTTCTCCAGAAGCAGCACCCGGCGCCCCGTACTCGCCGCGGCCTGGGCGGCGGAGGCGCCGGCGGGCCCCGCGCCCACCACCACGACGTCCCACACCCGCCGGCGGTCGTCGGCTGCCTGCTCGTTGTCCTCGGCTGCCCGCTCGCTGCTCACCTGTGCGTCTGCTCCCGTTCGATGGCTGCCTGCGCGTACCGCCCGCATCCTACGGGCCGCCGTCGCGCGGACCGCCTGTGGGAAGATCGGGGGCACTCGTACCCGTACGTCCGGCCCGTCCGGCTCACGAGGCCGGACGGCCCTACGTCATCAACGTCGCGCCCACAAGGAGCGTTCCATGTCTGACAGCCCGCTCGCGCGCACCGTCGCCGCTCTGCAGCCCCGCGCCAGGACCGAGCTCGCCGAGCTGGTGGCCTTCAAGTCGGTCGCGGACCCGGAGCAGTTCCCCAAGAGCGAGTGCGAGGCGGCCGCCCGTTGGGTCGTCGACGCGCTGGAGGCGGAGGGCTTTCAGGACGTCGCACTGCTGGACACCCCGGACGGCACCCAGTCCGTGTACGGCTTTCTGTCCGGCCCGGAGGGCGCGCCGACGGTTCTGCTGTACGCGCACTACGACGTACAGCCGCCGTTGGACGAGGCCGCCTGGGTCTCGCCGCCGTTCGAGCTGACGGAGCGCGACGGCCGCTGGTACGGCCGCGGGGCCGCCGACTGCAAGGGCGGTCTGATCATGCATCTGACGGCGCTGCGCGCACTGAAGGAGCACGGCGGCGTCCCGGTCAACGTCAAGGTGATAGTGGAGGGTTCGGAGGAACAGGGCACCGGCGGCCTGGAGCGGTACGCCGAGGCGCACCCCGAGCTGCTGGCCGCCGACGCGATCGTCATCGGCGACGCCGGCAACTTCCGGGTCGGACTGCCGACGGTGACCGCGACGCTGCGCGGGATGACGCTGGTGCGGGTGCAGGTGGACACGCTGGCGGGCAATCTGCACTCCGGGCAGTTCGGTGGCGCGGCACCCGACGCGCTGGCTGCGCTGATCCGGATCCTGGACTCGCTGCGCGCCGAGGACGGTTCGACGAGCGTGAACGGGCTGGCCGCGGACGCTACCTGGGAGGGCCTGCAGTACCCGGAGGAGGACTTCCGCAAGGATGCCAAGGTCCTGGACGGCGTCGGGCTGCTCGGCGGCGGTTCGATCGCGGACCGGCTCTGGGCGCGTCCGGCCGTCACCGTGCTCGGCATCGACTGCCCGCCGGTGGTCGGCGCCACCCCGTCCGTGCACGCGGGCGCGCGGGCGCTGGTCAGCCTGCGGGTGCCGCCGGGCGAGGACGCCGTCGAGGCGACGAAACTGCTGGCCGCCCATCTGGAGAGCGCCGCTCCCTGGGGCGCGCGGGTCTCGGTCGAACAGGTCGGCCAGGGGCAGCCGTTCCGTGCGGACACCGACAGCCCTGCGTATGCGTCGATGGCGGCCGCGCTGCGTGAGGCGTACGACGGCGTGGAGATGCAGACGGCCGGCATGGGCGGCTCGATCCCGCTGTGCAACACACTGGCCGGGCTCTACCCGGACGCGGAGATCCTGCTGATCGGGCTCAGCGAGCCGGAAGCCCAGATCCACGCGGTCAACGAGAGCGTCTCACCGGAGGAGCTGGAGCGGCTGTCGCTTACGGAGTCGCTGTTCCTCCAGCGGTATGCGCTGCGCTCGGCCTGACGCTGCGCTTGGCGGTGGCCGACTTGGTGCTCGCCGTTTTCGGCTTTCCCGCCGTGGGGTGCGCCTGCGGCGGGCCTGCCCGGATTTCGGCTTCCCCGCCGTGGGGGTGCGCCTGCGGCGGGCGTAGGTCTTTCGGGTGCGGTGCCGCTCCTCCGGACTCCGTCCTGCGGAGCGGCCCCTCCCGACGGTGGGAGGAAAGAGGCCGGTGGGGCACATGTCATCTGTCATGTGTCTGTGATCGCGACCACAAGGCGCACATGACCGACTACGTGTCCCCACCGGTCATTTCCCCACCTCCCTCGTGAGGTGCCGGTCCGCAGGACGGAGTCCGGAGGTCCGGCACCGCTGCCGAACAGCCCCGCGCAGCGGCAACAGTCCACCGCAGGTGCCATGGCGGGACAGCCAAAAACGTGGGGCTCAGGCAAAGCGCAGCGGCTACCCCACGGGAACCCCCGCTTCCAGATGCACGGGCCACCCCTGTTCCCGGGCGCGCAGCGCCCAGCGCAGTCGGTTCCAGCGCACCGGTGGCAGCATCTGCTCGGCCTCGGCCTCGGTGACGAAGCGCCATTCGCGCAGCTCCGCGCCGGGCAGCAGCAGCTGCCGGATCCGGTCGCCGGTCAGCCTGCCGCCGTCGAAGAGCAGCCGGAGGCCGCCGAAGCCGGGCGGTTTGGGTGCTTCCCAGTCCAGTACCAGCAGCCGGGGCGCGCGCGTCAGCTGAATGCCCAGCTCCTCGGCGACCTCGCGTACCCCGGCGTGGGCGGGCCTCTCGCCGGGCTCCACGATGCCGCCGGGGAATTCCCAGCCGGCCTTGTACGTGGGGTCGACGAGCAGCACCCGGTCCTGGTCGTCGAAGAGCAGGACGCCGGCAGCGAGGGTCTCCGCGCTCGGTTCGGGGGTCTGCACGATGTCGCAGGAGCCGGCCCCGGTCCGTACCGCCTCGGCGACCTGCTCCGCGGTCTGCCGCGGCGTCAGCCGGCTGGTGTCCACGACATGCGCGTCCCCCCTGATCCAGTCGAGCGCACCGGCGTACGGGCCGAGGTGCTCCAGGCACCACCGGCGTACCGACTCATTGGCCTCGGGGTTCCCGGGTACTTCCTCGCGTCCTGCTATTCGCGCACGCAGGATCGTTTCCTCCGCGTGGAGCAGGACATGCCGTACCGGAATCCGGCGGGCGGCGAGGGAGCCGAAGATCTCGTCGCGGTACTCCTGCCGCAGCAGGGTCATCGGCGTGACCAGGGGGCCCGGTACCTCGGTGAGCAGCGCGGCGGCGGTGTCGACGACCATCCGCCGCCAGGACGGCAGGTCCTGATAGTCGTCGATCTCCTCCAGCCGCTTGGCGGGCAGCATCAACCGCAGCCCGTGGCCGAGGAGTTCGGGGTCGTAGAGCGTGCTTCCGGGAAGCAGGTCGAGCAATTCATGAGCCGCAGTGGTCTTGCCCGCACCGAACGTGCCGTTCAGCCAGACGATCACGGTTTCCCCTCTTCCCTAGACCCAGGTGAGTTGCCCGCAACACCCTGCCACGGAAACGCTCGGGGCCACGGGCCTCGCGCGCGGCCGGGAACGGCGCATATTCGGCTGCCGGTCCGGCCAGGGGGCTTCACGGCCCCCGTGGACGCACCGATCGCGTGAAACACCACGGGGAGGATGCCGGTCGTCTCATCCCCCGCCGCGAAACCCCGGCAAACAAGCGCTCCCCAGCCCCTCCAGTACCGAAACCCCCACCACATACGGACCTTCCGATACGGCCCTTCCGGGCGGCGAGGGGACGCGGAGAACGCATATGACGGCGGCTCATCGGACGGTCACCGGCGGGCCGGTGGCGAGAACTGCGGGTGGTCGCTGAAGAAGTCCTCGTCATTATTGCCGGATCGCCTGTTTTGTGCGCGGCGAGCGCGGCGGCATCCCCCAAAACAACAGAACCGGACACGGTGCACGGTCCTACCGGGATGCCACCCCGAACGGCAGGGCCAGCCATGGGGCTTGGCGTACGACGGAGCAACCGTCACGCACCTCTTCCAACAGACTCCAACAAGCCCTACCGTAACCGCTCACCGACCACGGCCAAGTGACAGGCAACTGACCGATACACCCCGCCCCCCAACCCCCACCTCTCGCGAGGACGGAGGACGCGAATGATGCGCGTTCACATCCGCACCACCCACCGGCGAGATCAGCGAGGAATCGTCGGAGTACTGTCCGCCGCACTGCTCTGTACGGCGGGGATGACCGCCCCGCCCGCCGCTGCCCGTACTCCCGACGCCCCGGACGTATCACGTACGGCCCGCACCACCGGCATCACCCACGCGCCACGGCTTCCCGACGGGCTCGCCGAAACGCCGCCGATGGGATTCAACAACTGGAACTCCACACACTGCCGAGCGGAGTTCAACGAGGCGATGGTCAAAGGCATTGCCGATCTCTTCATCAGCAAGGGCCTCAAGAACGCGGGCTATCAGTACGTCAATCTCGACGACTGCTGGGCGCTGCCCGAACGGGACAAAAACGGCAAGCTCGTACCCGATCCCGGGCGCTTCCCGAACGGCATCAAGTCCGTCGCCGACTATGTCCACTCCAAGGGCCTGAAGTTCGGCATCTATACGAGCGCAGGCACCAAGACCTGCAATGAGAACGGATTCCCGGGCAGCCTCGGGCATGAGAAGTCCGACGCCCAGCAGTTCGCCGATTGGGGCGTGGACTACCTCAAGTACGACAACTGCAACAACCAGGGTGTGGACGCGAAGCAGCGGTATCGCACCATGCGCGACGCGCTCCAGGCCACCGGGCGGCCCCTCGTCTACAGCATCTGCGAATGGGGCGAGAACAAGCCCTGGGAATGGGCGTCGGACGTAGGGCACCTGTGGCGCACAACCGGCGACATCGACGACAGCTGGTCCAGCATGCTCGCGATCCTGAAGCAGAATCTGCCGCTGGCGCCGTACGCGGGCCCCGGGCACTGGAACGACCCGGACATGCTGGAGGTCGGCAACGGCGGAATGACGGACACCGAATACCGCAGCCACTTCTCGCTGTGGTCGATGATGTCCGCGCCGCTGCTCATCGGCTCCGATCTGCGCGAGGCGGGCCCGGAGACGTTCGAGATCCTGGGCAACGAGGACGTCATCGCCCTGGATCAGGACGCACTGGGCAAGCAGGCGACGGTGCTCCGCTCCGCATCCGGCCGCTGGACGATCGTCAAGGAACTGGCGAACGGTGACCGCGCGGTCGCGCTGTTCAACGAGACCGGCCAGCCGCAGCGCATCACCACCACTGCCAAGGACGCGGGCCTTCCCCAGGCCGACGGCTACCGCCTGCGCGACCTGTGGGAGCACCGCGACCACCACACCACAGGCACCATCTCCGCGACGGTGCCGGCTCACGGCACCGTCGTCTACCGGGTCGCCGCCTCGCGCTGAGCCGGCTCCCCCACGCCTGGCGATGCCCCCGTGCGACGGGTGGGCCCGCGTCCCGGCGCGCGCCCACCCGTCTCTCAGCGGGCACCGATGTCGTTCGGCAGGCACCGCGCCAAGCGTCGTTCAGCAGGTAGGCAGCCCGGGGACCGGCTGGTCGTTCTCGCCGCCGGTGATGTAGACGACGCTGATGTAGACACCGGAGTTGCCGCTGTCGTCATCGGTCTTGGCCCACCAGACGTTCGTCCACTTCCCGTACGTCTCGCGACGGCCGAGCTTCGCCTGGCAGTAGAAATAGTTGGTGCCCATGTTCAGCGTGCCGGCCTGCTGAAAGGACGCGGTGTACGAGGTGGCGGTGCGCCACACATCGCAGTTGGTCCTACCGCCGCCGATGTCCACACACGACGTGCTCGGGCTGGGGTCGCCGCCGCCACTGCCCCCCGAGCCGGTGCCGCCGCTGCCGCCACCGGACGTACCGGTGCCGCCGTCCGAACCACCGGAGGAGCCACCGTCCGCGCCGCCCGTGGTGCCACCCGCGTCCGTGCCGCCGTCCTGCTCGCCCGAACTCCCGCCCGCGCCACCGGGCTTGGGGTCGTTCGAGGTCGCGTCGCCCGACGGCTGCTGCGATGCGGAGGGTGACGGGCTCTCCTTGCCCTTGCCCGCATCCTTGTCGTCGTCCGTGCCGGCCGATGCGCTGGGCCGGCCGGCCCTGGACGGGCTCTCGGGTGGCTCCGGGGCATGCCGTCCGCCCTCCGCGACGGCGCCGCCGGGGTCCCCGCCGACCAGTGCGTACGTCACCCCGCCGCCGGTCGCGAGCACGGCGAGCACCGCCGCGACGGCCAGCGCCACACGACGCCGACGGCGGGCCGGCAGCCGTGCGGTGTCCCGCTCGGACGGGACCCCGAGGTACGGACGGGGGCCCGTACTGCCCACGGCCGGGCCGCTCACCACGCCGGGCGGGTCGTGGAGGGGGCCGGAGGCGGGGGCGTTTGCCGGAAAGTCGGGAGAGCTGGGGGAGTTGGGGGAGATATGCGCGTGGGGTGAGTTGCGGGAGCTGGGGGAGCTTGGAGTGGCCGCGGGCGGGGTGTTGTGCTCACCACCCGGCGCGTTGTGCTGGGCGGGCGGGGTCTGCCGGGGCGCCGGTGCACCCTGGGGACCCGGCCCGGACAGCCAACTGGCCGGGGGCACGCCCGCGTTGACCGGACCGTCGGGCGCGGCACCGGCCGCCGCTGCCGCCTGGGCGCCGGGCGGCTGAGCGGCCGCCCCCGGATGGCCCACCCCCTGCCGGCCGCCCCCTGGCTGCCCGATCTCCTGCGGCGGATGCGGCGGGGTGACCGCGCGGAGATCAGTCGCGGTGGGCAGATACGGCGTGCCGGGCGTCGGCGCCACCTGCGTATCCCGGCCCTCGGCCACCGCCTCCAGCAGCCTCCGCGCCTGGGCGGCGGACGGCCGGTCGGCCGGATTCTTGGCCATCAGGGCGTGCAGGACGGGGGCCAGCGGCCCGGCACGTTGCGGCTCGGGCAGCGGCTCGGTGACGATCGCGGTGAGCGTCGACCACACCGACGTACGACGGAACGGCGCACCGCCGCCCTCCACGGCCGCATACAGCGTCATTCCCAGCGACCAGATGTCCGAGGCGGGCGTCGGGTCCTGGCCCTGGGCCCGCTCGGGCGGCAGATAGTCGAGCGAGCCGACCAGTTCGCCGCTGCGGGTGATGTTCGTGGTGGCGCCGTCGCCCGGGGCCTCGATGCTGGCGATGCCGAAGTCGGTCAGCACCACCCGGCCTCCCCCAGAGTCTGAACGGCCTGGTCGGTGCCCCCAGCCGTCCAGCAGCACATTGCCCGGCTTCACATCGCGGTGCAGCACGCCCACGTGGTGAGCGGCGGCCAACGCGTCCATGACGCGGGCGCCGATACGGGCGATCTCCCGGGGTTCGAGGGCGCCGCCCTGCGCGATGGCGTCGTCCAGCGAGGGGCCGTCCACCAGCTCCATGACGATGACCGGCCGTCCGTCCTCGTCGATGACGTCATGGACGGTGATCACGCCGGAGTGCCGGATACGGGCCGCGGCCCGCGCTTCACGCTGCATACGGGTACGCAGATCGGCGAGCTCCGGGGCGGAGGCGTCGGTATAGGCGCGCAGGACCTTCAGCGCGACCTCGCGGCCGAGCACCTCGTCGACGGCGCGGCAGACCACGCCCATACCGCCGCGGCCGATCCGGCCGGTCACGCGGTACCGGCCGCCGAGCAGCCACCCGGTCAGATCGGCGTCATTGCCCCGCTTGGGGCCGCTCGCGGCAGCCGCACTGGGGGTTCTCGGGGCGCTGGGGGTACCTGGCGCACCACCGGCCTCACCCGCGCCAGCGGCAGCGTTCGCGTCACCGCCCTGCGGAGCGCTGTTCTGCGACGCGTTGTTCGGCGGAGGGCTGTTCCGCGGAGGGCTGTCCTCCGACGTACCACCTTGCGGAGCACCTTGCGACGGCGGGCCGTCCTGTGCCGGTGACGCCGAGGCCGCAGGCGCGCCGCCCGCCTCCCCGGGACCGTCCCCTCCGCTCGCCCCACGCACCTCGTCCGCCCCCCGCTGGTCACGCTCCCCCGGTGTCACCGTCGCCGATCCCCTCGATACCCGTACCGCTGCCCGTGTGCCGTGGTCGGCAACAGCCTAAGGTCGCGCGGGGTCGGTCGGGGGCGTCAGGGCACCGGGACGAAGGCATCGAGACGGGACTGTTGCGCGGCGGCCGCGGCGCCCACCACTCCGGCGTCCGTCCCCATTTGAGCTGGTACGACTCTCAGGTCCGCCACGAACGACAGCGTCGCGTAGTCACGCAGGGCCGAACGCAACGGGGTGAAGAGGAGATCTCCGGCGCCCGCGACTCCCCCGCCGATGACCGCGATATCGATCTCGACCAGCGTCGCGGTGGCGGCGATCCCGGCCGCCAGCGCCTGGGCGGCCCGTTCGAAGGAACGGATGGCGAGCGGGTCCCCGGTGTGCGCCGAGGCGGCGACGGCGGCGGCACTGGTGTCCCCGTCGGGGCCCGGCCGCCAGCCGTTCGCCAGCGCCCGGCGGGCGATATTGGGGCCGCTGGCGATCCGCTCGACGCAGCCGCGGGCGCCGCACGGGCACGGGTCACCGTCGAGGTCGACGCTTATGTGCCCGATGTGGCCGGCGTTTCCGGTGGGGCCCGGGTGCAGCCGGCCGTTGAGGACCAGTCCGCCGCCGACCCCGGTGGAGACCACCAGGCACAGCGCGTTGGCATGGCCGCGCGCGGCGCCCTGCCAGTGCTCGGCAGCTGTCATCGCGACGCCGTCACCGACCAGCACCACCGGACGCTCCCCGACGAGCGTCCGCACCGCCGCCACCAGCGGGAAGTCACGCCAGCCGGGAATGTTGACCGGGCTGACGGTGCCGGCCGAGGCGTCCACCGGACCCGCACTGCCGATGCCGACGGCCGCCACTCTGTCCCACTCGGGCGCCGCGGCCAGTTCGGCGACCACCCCGGCCACCGCGCGCATCACCGTCGCCCCGTCCTTGTCGGCGGGGGTGGGCCGCGCGACCCGTACGACCAGCCTGCCGTGTGCGTCCACCAGAGCGCCGGCGATCTTGGTGCCGCCAATGTCCAGAGCTGCGCTGAGGTACGTCTGCATCGGTATGGAATCTCCTGGTGGGCCCGGGGCCGGGGGGTGTCGGCCCGGCGTGAGAAGGCCAGTCTTCCGTCAGTTGACAACGTTGTCTAGAGGCTATGCTCGACGCCACAGCCACAGCCGCACCCGATCGCAGCCGCCCCGCCCGACGTCGACAGAAACAGGACCGCGCACCGTGACCGACACCGCCCGGGGCACCTCCCGCCGCTATGGCAGCCGGCCCACGATGAAGGATGTGGCGTCGCGCGCCGGGGTCGGCCTCAAGACGGTCTCGCGGGTGGTCAACGGCGAGCCGGGCGTCACACCGGACACCGAACGCCGCGTCCAGGAAGCCATCACCGCACTGGGATTCCGCCGTAACGACTCGGCCCGGATCCTGCGCAAGGGCCGTACGGCGAGCATCGGACTGGTGCTGGAGGATCTCGCCGACCCGTTCTACGGGCCGCTGAGCCGTGCCGTCGAGGAGGTCGCACGCCGTCACGGAGCGCTGCTGATCAATGGCTCCAGCGCCGAGGACCCGGCCCGCGAACAGGAGTTGGTGCTCGCGCTGTGCGCCCGGCGGGTGGACGGGCTGGTCGTCATCCCGGCCGGCGATGACCACCGCTACCTGGAGCCGGAGATCGCGGCCGGTGTCGCGACCGTCTTCGTGGACCGCCCGGCCGGCCGGATCGACGCGGATGTCGTGCTCTCCGACAGCTTCGGCGGCGCCCAGGAGGCGGTCGCCCATCTCATCGCGCACGGCCACCGCCGGATCGGTTTCCTCGGCGACCAGCCGAGGATCCACACCGCGATGGAGCGGCTGCGCGGCTATCGCGCCGCGATGGCCGCCGCCGGACTGCCCGTCGACGACTCCTGGGTGTCGCTGGGCCCGACCGATCCCGCCCGCGTACGAGCCGCCGCCACGGCCATGCTGGACCGTCCCGAGCCGGTCACCGCGCTCTTCGCGGGGAACAACCGCGTCACCGTCACCGTCGTACGCGTCCTCCGCGAACTCCCGCGTCCCGTCGCGCTGGTGGGCTTCGACGACTTCGAGCTGGCCGATCTCGTCCGCCCGGCGATCACCGTCGTCGCCCAGGACGCCGCCCGCCTGGGCCGTACGGCCGCCGGGCTCCTCTTCCGCCGCCTGGAGGGCGCCACCGAACCACCGCGCCGGGTGGAGCTCCCGACCCGTCTGATCGCCCGCGGCTCGGGCGAGATCCGCCCGCACGAGAGCTGATCGGACCATACGCCGCACGACTTCGGCCGTGCGGCAGCCCATGCCCCGGACGCTCCGCCCGACGCCCCGGACCGTACGGCTCACGCTCCGGACCGTACGGCCGATGCTCCGCACTGTACGGCTGACGACCGATCGAGCCGACCGCCTCCATACCGTCAACTGCCTTGCGGCAGCCCCCCGTCCTGACCTCATCGGATCCCCCCGCTGCGGTGCTGATCTCCACCCACAGCCATGCTCGCACGCGCCACTGACAACGCCGCCGACCAGCTCCCACCACCGACCCGCGCAGAGCGCCCGCTTCCCCGGAGGCGGCGGGGAACGCGGCGGCGGACGGCCGGCGCGGCGGCGCAGGCGAAGGCCCGTCCATCGGCTTCACCGCACTCTCCGCCCCCACGGTGCACGGCCTGACGCCGCTACAACCGCACGACGAGAGCCTTGAACCGCACGACTGCAGCCTTGAATCCGTACCACCACACCCGTAGAACCGCGCCACTACACCCGCCCACCCCCCGAAGGGGGGTGGGCGGCGGGGAAAACAAATAAGGCCCGGGCGGGCGACGGGGAAAGGACTGGGTGAGCGGCCGGGAAAAGGCGCGTGGGCGGCGTGTCCTCCCCCTCAGATCCCCAACCCTCAGATCCCCACCCCCGCCCTCAGCCCTCAGCCCACATTCGAAGGCCGCCCCGCCAGCGCATCCAGTTCCGCACGCCCCAGTCCGGTGAGCCCTTCGACCTCGGCGCTGTCGACGGCCCCGCAGTCGAGGCCGCGCAGCAAATAGCCGCTGAGCGCCTTGGCGGTGGCGGGCTCGTCCATGACGTCGCCGCCGGCCTTGGCGACATAGGCCGCGAGCCGGGCGGCGGCCTGCTCCAGGCCCTCGCGGTAGAAGGCGTAGACCGCCGCGTACCGGGTGGGCAGGTGGCCCGGGTGCATGTCCCAGCCCTGGTAGTACGCACGGGCCAGCGACCGGCGGACGAGGCCGTGGTGCAGCCGCCAGGCGTCGTGGACCTGGGCGGTGGCGCCGACGGGCAGGACATTGGTCGAGCCGTCGGACAGCCGCACGCCGGTACCCGCCGCGGCCACCTGCATCACGGCCTTGGCGTGGTCGGCCACCGGGTGGTCCAGCGACTGGTGGGCGGCGCTGACGCCGCAGGAGGCGCTGTAGTCGAAGGTGCCGTAGTGCAGGGACGTGGCGCGCCCCTCCGCGGCCTCGATCATGCGGGCGACGGTGGCACGGCCGTCGGCACCCAGGATCGACTGGGTGGTCTCGATCTGGATCTCGAAGCCGATCCGGCCGCTCTCCAGGCCGTGGGCCTTCTCGAACGCCTCCAGCAGCCGGACCATCGCGGTGACCTGCTCGGCGTAGGTGACCTTGGGGAGCGTCAGTACCAGTCCGTCGGGCAGGCCGCCGGCCTCCATCAGGCCGGTGAGGAAGATGTCGAGGGTGCGGATGCCGCGGTCGCGGACGGCGGCCTCCATGCACTTCATCCGGATGCCCATGTACGGGGCGGCGGTGCCGTCCTGGAACGCGGCGGCGACCCGTGCGGCGGCGCGGGCGGCGGCCTCGTCCTCCTCAGCGTCCGGGCGGGGGCCGTAGCCGTCCTCGAAGTCGACGCGCAGGTCTTCGATCGGCTCGCGCTCCAGCTTGGCGCGGACGCGGTCGTAGACGGGTCCGGCGAGTTCGTCGGAGATGCCGAGGACGGTGGCGAGCGCGCCGGCGTCGGGGGCGTGTGCGTCGAGGGCGGCGAGGGCCTGGTCGCCCCAGGAGCGAAGGGTGTCCGCGGCGAAGACATCGCCGGGAACGTAGACGGTGTGGACCGGCTGGCGGGTACCGGGGTCGCCCGGGTAGCGCCGCGCCAGATCGGCGTCGACCTCGGCGAGAGCGGCGCCGATTCCCTCGCGTACGGTGTGCGCGAGGCTCGTCGCCACGGTCTCCTGCTGCCCCATCCGACACCCTCCTGGTGCGTCCGCCCGGCCTTCGGGCGCTCTTCCTGTTGCCGCTTCCGCGATCTGTTGCCGCCTCCGCGGCCTCTTGGCCACATCCGCGATTTGTTGCGACTGTTGCGCTCACGTTTTCCGTGCAACGGAATCAACAATCCGTATAGCGAAGTTAACCGTGCCGGGTGGCGAGGTCAACACCCCTCTCGCGCGCGAGGACGCAGGTCACGGGGCCCGGGGCCCGGGGCCGCAACCCGCATAACTCCGTGGCGCGCCGCGATCAAGGCCGTCAGACTCGCCCTCATGACGTGGATCGCACCCTCTATTGAGCGCCGAGAACTCCCGACGGTAGCCGGCGAGCGGGAAATGCTGCAGGGCTGGCTCGACTGGCACCGCGACACCCTGCTCGCCAAGTGCGCCGGGCTCGCCCCGGACCAGCTGGCCGAGGCGAGCGCCCCGCCGTCCAGCCTCACCCTGCTGGGCCTGGTACGCCACATGACGGACGTCGAGCGCGCCTGGTTCCGGCAGCGCTTCGCCGGCGAGCGGATCGAGAGCCGCTACATCACCGACGAGAACGTGGACGCGGATTTCGACGACGTCGATCCTGCGGGAGCCAGGGCGGCCTTCGACGCGTTCCGCTCGGAGATCGAACGCTGCGACGCGGCGGTGGTGGACGGCGACCTGGACGCGACCTTCCAGAGCAGCCGTGGCCGCACGCTGAACCTGCGCTGGATCTACGTCCACATGATCGAGGAGTACGCCCGGCACAACGGCCACGCGGACCTGCTGCGCGAGCGGATCGACGGCGCGACCGAAGACTGACCAGCCAGCACGGCCGGCCCAGCACGGCACGAGGCCCCGTACGCGTGGTGCGTACGGGGCCTCATGCCACTGCGGGCCCGGCTGCCCAGGAGCCCAACGGCCTCAGCCCTTGCGGGCCTTGACCGCTTCGGTGAGCGCCGGAACGACGTCGAACAGGTCGCCGACCACGCCGTAGTCGACCAGGTCGAAGATCGGCGCCTCGGCGTCCTTGTTGATGGCGACGATGGTCTTCGAGGTCTGCATACCGGCACGGTGCTGGATCGCGCCGGAGATGCCCGCCGCGATGTAGAGCTGCGGCGAGACCGACTTACCGGTCTGGCCGACCTGGCTGGTGTGCGGGTACCAGCCGGCGTCCACCGCGGCACGGGAGGCGCCGACGGCCGCGCCGAGCGAGTCGGCGAGCGCCTCGATGACCGGGAAGTTCTCGGCGCCGTTGACCCCGCGGCCACCGGAGACCACGATCGCGGCCTCGGTCAGCTCCGGGCGGCCGGTCGACTCGCGCGGGGTACGCAAGACGATCTTGGTGCCCTTGGAGGACTCGGCGACGGTCACCGCGAGCTGCTCGACCGTACCGGCGGCCGGCGCGGCCTCCGGGGCGGCGGAGTTGGGCTTGACGGTGATGACCGGGGTGCCCTTGGTGACACGGGACTTGGTGGTGAAGGACGCCGCGAAGACGGACTGCGTCGCCACCGGGCCCTCGTCGCCGGCCTCCAGGTCGACGGCGTCGGTGATGATGCCGGAGCCGATGCGGACCGCGAGACGGGCCGCGATCTCCTTGCCCTCCGTGGAGGACGGCAGCAGCACGGCGGCCGGGGAGACCGCGTCGTAGGCGGACTGCAGCGCGTCGACCTTGGGGGCGACGAGGTACTCGGCGAACTCGGGCGCGTCGGCGGTCAGGACCTTGACGGCGCCGTGCTCGCCGAGGACCTTGGCGGCGTCCTCCGCGTTCGCACCGAGGTGGACGGCCACCGGCTCGCCGACGCGGCGGGCGAGGGTGAGAAGTTCGAGGGTGGGCTTGCGGACGGCGCCGTCCACGTGGTCGACGTAGACAAGGACTTCAGCCATGGGGTGACACTCCTGCGGGAAGAATGAGGGCGGTTGAGGTGCGGACGGGCCGTGGCGGAACGTCCGGCCCGTGAGGCTGCGTCAGATGAACTTCTGACCCGCGAGGAACTCGGCGAGCTGCTTGCCGCCCTCGCCCTCGTCCTTGACGATCGTGCCCGCCGTACGGGCCGGGCGCTCGGTCGCCTCGTCGACGGCGGTCCAGGCGCCCTCCAGGCCGACCTCGTCCGCCTCGACGTCCAGGTCGTCCAGCTCCAGGGACTCCACCGGCTTCTTCTTCGCGGCCATGATGCCCTTGAAGGACGGGTAGCGCGCCTCGCCCGACTGGTCGGTCACGGACACGACGGCCGGCAGCGCGGCCTCCAGCTGCTCGGTGGCGGTGTCACCGTCACGGCGGCCGGTGACCTTGCCGTCGGCAACGGCGACCTCGGAGAGCTGGGTCACCTGGGGGACGTTCAGCCGCTCGGCGAGCAGCGCGGGCAGCACGCCCATGCCGCCGTCGGTGGAGGCCATACCGCAGACGACCAGGTCGTAGCCGGTCTTCTCGATGGCCTTGGCCAGCACGAGCGAGGTGCCCAGCGCGTCGGTGCCGTGCAGGTCGTCGTCCTCGACGTGCACACCCTTGTCGGCGCCCATCGACAGCGCCTTGCGGAGCGCGTCGTTGGCGTCCTCGGGACCGACGGTCAGGACCGTGATCTCCGCGTCGTCGGCCGCTTCCTTGATCTGCAGGGCCTGCTCGACGGCGTACTCGTCGAGCTCCGACAGGAGGCCGTCCACGTCGTCGCGGTCGACGGTCAGGTCCTCGGCGAAGTGCCGGTCGCCGGTGGCGTCGGGCACGTACTTCACACAGACAACGATCCTCAAGCTCACGCCGGCTCTCCTACCTGCTTCGTCTCTTCAGAACTGCCTTGTGCTGGCAGCATAGGCGCCTGTTGGGGCGGCTCCCGGTCGGTTGCGGTTCCCCCGCGCCGACGCTCATGTTACCCACCAGTACATCCAGTCTGGTGCCCTGAATCAAGGCTGACGAAATGTGACCTTGCCAACGGACCCGACCGGGGAACGACGAGGCCGTACGGGAACCCGTCAGTCCCGCAACGCGTTGAAGCGTCCCTGGTGATAGAGGAGCGGCCGGCCCGGCCCGGTGGGGTCGCCGATGACCGGCTGGGCGAGCACGATCCGGTGATCACCGGCCGGAACCCGCGTCACGACCTTGCAGACCAGCCAGGCCAGCACCCCGTCCAGCAGGGGCACGCCCTCGGGGCCGGTGCGCCAGGAGGTGGCGGGGCCGAAGCGGTCCGCGCCGCTGCGGGCGAAGGTGGCGGCCAGCTCCCGTTGGTGCTCGCCGAGTATGTGGACGCCGACGTGCTCGGCCTCGGCGACGGCCGGCCAGCTGGAGGAGCCGGTGCCGATGCCGAACGAGAGCAGCGGCGGCTCCGCGGCGACGGAGGTGAGGGACGTGGCGGTGAAGCCGACGGGGCGGGAGCCGTGCGCGGTGATCACGGCGACGCCCGCGGCGTGCTGCCGGAAGACGGAGCGCAGGAGATCGGGGCCGGCGGTGCGCGGAGTGCCGAGGTCGGGCGAGGCGGCCGTCATGGAGTTGTCCTTCTGGTGTGGAGTACGAGGCCGGGCGGGCACGCCGACAGCGGTGCGGCCGCCGGCGGTGCTGATGTCGTCGCTGCTCACACGCTTGGACAACGCGCGCCGGCGGTCCTCAGAAGGTCGACATGCGCGCGTCCGTACAGAAGGGTTCCAGGCCGCATAACGTCAGAGTGACGATGCGTGACCCACAGCGTCAAGTGGCGCCCGCCATCTGGGAGATCAATCACGGATGGGAGATCAGTCAGGGACCGCGGCGCCCAATGCGGCGATGACGTCCGCCTTGCGTGGCTGACCGGCGGCGCGCCGCACGATCGTGCCGTCCGCGTCGAGCACCAGGACCGTGGGCGTACGCAGGATGTTGAGGCTCCGTACGAGCTCCAGACGGGCCTCGGCGTCGATCTCGACATGCACCACCCCGTCCACCATCCGCGCGACCTCGGCAAGGGTGCGCCGGGTGGCGCGGCAGGGCTGGCAGAAGGCGCTGGAGAACTGCACGAGGGTGGCCCGCTCCCCCAGTTCCGCGCCGATCTCGGCGGCCCCCAGCCGCGCTCCGTCGTCCCGCCCTCGCACCTTCAGCCTCCCGTCGCGGCGCCGCCACAGCACGCCGAAGACGCTTGCCGCCGCCAGCACCGCGATACACACCATGAGTCCGGTCATCTCCGGATGCAGCGTTCACGGGACCGAAAGAATTCCCGGGGTTGGCGGCGGCCCGGATTGCGGAAGAGTGAAGCCATGAGCGAGCGCAGCACGGGGGTCCCCCGGCCGGAGGCTGGAGGAGAATCATGGAAAGGTGCGTGCCTCGCGAGTGCGAGGCCGAGCGGAGCGAGGCTTCGGCATGAGTGACAAGGACACGGACGGTATCGACGTACGGGGCCCGAGGTTCGGGGCGGCGCTGACGAGCGTCGTGCTGGCCGCCGTACTGATCAGTGGGAGCGGGTGGCTGCTGGCGTTCCAGGCGCTGGTCTTCGCCGTCGGGGCGGGGGCCGGTGTCCAGCGGTCGCCGTACGCCTGGCTGTTCAAGGTGGCGGTGCGCCCGCGGCTGGCGCCGCCGACCGCGTTCGAGGATGCCGCGCCGCCGCGCTTCGCCCAGGGCGTCGGGCTGGTCTTCACGATGATCGGGCTGGTGGGCTATTTCGCGGGGCCGGAATGGCTGGGGCTCGCGGCCACCGGCTGCGCGCTCGCGGCGGCCTTTCTCAATGCCGTGTTCGGATACTGCCTCGGATGCGAGGTGTATGTGCTGCTGCGGCGGGCGAGCGGGTGAGGTCAACGCGACAGGAGTTGCACGTAAGCCTTAAGTGAGCCTTATATGAGCCCTACGTGACGAGAATCTCCCGGTCCTGGCGGCCTGTGCACTGGCCGCCGGGCCCGTGATCGGGCACGATCTCCCGGAGCCGCACGCTTACGGCCGCGTAGGTTTCCGCCGGGAGAACCCTCCCCGGGCACAGAGGAGAGGTCCCCCGCCATGCCTGAGTTCGTCTATCCGCCGGTGATCGGTGCCGCCCGCACCGTCTTCAAGGCGCTGGACCTGAAATTCGACATAGCGGGTACGGACCATATTCCGCGCCGAGGCGGTGCGGTTCTGGTGAGCAATCACATCGGGTATCTGGACTTCGTCTTCGCCGGTCTGACGGCGCGGCCGGCCAAGCGGCTGGTGCGCTTCATGGCGAAGGAAGCGGTTTTCCGGCACAAGGTGTCGGGGCCGCTGATGCGCGCGATGAAGCACATTCCCGTGGACCGCGCACAGGGCATGCATGCCTATAAGCACGCGCTGTCCGCGCTGCGTTCGGGCGAAATCATCGGCGTCTTCCCCGAGGCGACGATCTCCGAGTCGTTCACCCTCAAGAACTTCAAGTCAGGTGCGGCGCGGCTGGCGCAGGAGGCTGGCGTGCCGCTGCTGCCGGTGGCGCTGTGGGGCACCCAGCGGCTGTGGACCAAGGGCCACAAGCGCGATCTGGGCCGCAATCACTTCCCGATCACGATCCGGGTGGGCGAGCCGATGGCGGCCGACCCGGCCGAGCAGGCCGAGAAGATCACCGACCGGCTGCGGGCCCGGGTGCAGGACCTCTTGGAGGCGGCGCAGCGCGCGTACCCCGTACGCCCCAAAGGTCCCGATGACACCTGGTGGATGCCGGCCCACCTCGGCGGCACCGCCCCAGCGCCTCCCGGCGCACCCGCCTGAGGGCCCCGGACCTCCTCACCGGCGGCCGTACGAGCCGCGTGCCTGCCGAAGCGGGGTGCGAGCGGCGCACCTCGTCGGAGACATGCGTGGCGGGTCACGGGGGTGCCGTTCCTCGGAGTGTGGTGGGGAGCGTCCGCCAGAGATGGGCCCGTCGACGGCCTCCTGGAAGCAGGGGAGCACGACGGGGTGCGGTTCAGCAAATAGCACCGGCCAGTCCTCTTCATTGAACTCAGGACGGACCGGGAAGGCGAGCTGCTCCCGATCGGTCCGGAACTGCGCATCGACACCGGCCTTGTTCCCCCGCGGATCCTGCCGCACCCAGCGCTCCTCCCCCGGGAGCCGGACGGCGATCAGCCCGTGCACGACCTCGAATTTCTGGTAGCACAGCGCGGCGGGAATCCCCTCCGCCCTCAACAGGGCGACCAGCGCATGGGCCTTGGCGTAGCAGATAACGGTGCACTGCTCCAGCACGTCCGAGGCACACCAGGTGACCCTCGGGTCACCGGTGTCGTACGAGTGCGGAATGGCGTCGCGAACGAACTCGAAGGCAGTCTTCGCGTATGCGTATGCATCGGGTGCATCGACACGCAGCGCCGCGGCGACGGCCCGGACGCGCGGATGTTCATGGTCGATAGCTTCGCTCGACGCCAAATACGCGGATATTTCCGGGGTGTTCTGGGTCAGCTCCATGAGCGAGGAGCGTAGCCATGCGCCCGACCGAAGGTCAATGATTTTTCAGTCGGGCGCATAGATATTCACACTCACAGTCGGCGTCAGCGGGTGGGGCCTCAGCGGCCCATCTCCTCCCGCAACGCCTCAAGGAACCCGTCCACGTCCCCCTCCGTCGTGTCGAACGAGCACATCCAGCGGACATCGCCGGCCTGTTCGTCCCAGAAGTAGAAGCGGTAGCGCTTCTGGAGACGCTCGCTCACGTCGTGCGGCAGGCGGGCGAAGACCGCGTTGGACTGCACGGGGTAGAGGATCTCGACGCCGTCGATCTTCCGTACGCCGTCGGCCAGGCGCTGCGCCATGGTGTTGGCGTGCCGGGCGTTGCGCAGCCACAGGTCCTTGGCCAGGAGGGCCTCCAGCTGGACGGAGACGAAGCGCATCTTGGAGGCCAGCTGCATGGACAGCTTGCGCAGATGCTTCATCGCGCGGACCGCGTCGGGATTGACGACGACCACGGCCTCGCCGAAGACCGCGCCGTTCTTCGTGCCGCCGTAGGAGAGGATGTCGACCCCGACGGCGTTGGTGAAGGCGCGCATCGGGACGTCGAGCGTGGCGGCGGCGTTGGCTATCCGCGCGCCGTCGAGATGCACCAGCATGCCGCGCTCATGGGCGTGTTCGCAGATGGCGCGGATCTCGTCGGGCGTGTAGACGGTGCCGAGCTCGGTGCTCTGGGCGAGCGAGACGACCTGCGGCATGGCACGGTGCTCGTCGTCCCAGCCGTACGCCTCGCGGTCGATCAGCTCGGGGGTGAGCTTGCCGTCCTCGGTCGGTACGGTGAGCAGTTTGAGCCCGCCGACCCGCTCGGGCGCGCCGCACTCGTCGACGTGGATATGTGCGGTGTCGGCGGCGATCACCGCGCCCCAGCGGTCGGTGACCGCCTGGAGCGCGACGACATTGGCACCGGTGCCGTTGAAGACCGGGAACGCCTCGGCGCTCTGCCCGAAGTGGCTGCGGATGACCCGCTGGAGGTGCGCGGTGTAGTCGTCCTCGCCGTAGGCGACTTGGTGGCCGCCGTTGGCGAGGGCGAGCGCGGCGAGGATCTCCGGGTGGGCGCCCGCGTAGTTGTCGCTCGCGAAGCCGCGTACCTGGGGGTCATGGTGCTGCCGGGCGTCGGTTTTCTCTCCGGTCACGGCTCGGGGGTCAGCCACAGACGCTTTCCATTCACTTCCTGGGCGGGCCTGTTCCAAACCCCGGCGATGGCCTCGGCCAGCTCCGTGACGTCCGTGAAGCCCGCGAACTTGGCATTCGGTCGCTCGGCGCGCATCTGGTCGTTGACGAGCGCCTTCACGATCAGGATCGCAGCCGCTGCGCGTGGCCCCTCCTCGCCCCCCTCCTTGCGGAACGCGTCCGCCAGCGCCAGCGTCCATGCCTCGGCCGCGGCCTTGGAAGCGGCATAGGCGGCGTTCCCGGCCGTGGGTTTGCTCGCGCCGGCCGCGCTGATCAGCACATAGCGGCCGTTGCCGCTGCGCTGGAGAGGTTCGTGGAAGGCGAGCGAGGTGTGCTGGACGGTGCGGATCAGCAGCTTGTGCAGTGTGTCCCAGTCGGAGATGTCGGTCTCCCCGAAGGTCGCCGAGCCGCGCCAGCCGCCCACGAGGTGCACCAGACCGTCGATCCGGCCGAATTCCTTCTCCGTGCGGGCCGCCCACTCACGGGCCTGGTCCAGGTCCAGGAGATCCACCGTCTCCCCTATGACCGTGGCGCCGCCATGGGCGTAACGGGCCGCGTCCACCGCTTCCGCGAGCCGCTCCGGATGGGCGTCCGAGCCGACCACGACGGCCCCCGCTTCGGCCAGCCGCAGCAGCGTGGCCCGGCCGGCCGGGCCGGCCGCTCCGGCCACCGCGACGACCGCGCCCTCCAGCGGCCCCTTGCCGCCCGTCGAAGTAACCATCTTCGTCGCCTCCTCGTCCTGCTCCTGGACGGCCGTCTGCTGGGTGGTGCTCGCGTCGGTCCTCACGCCGCCGCCAGGGTGTCGCTGTCGGCCGTGATGCCCTTGGTGGAGGCGATCACCGTACGCAGCTTCTTGCGGAGCGCCTCGTAGAACATGCTCAGGGGGAACTCGTCCGGAAGCACGTCGTCCACGAGCTTGCGCGGCGGCTGGTCCAGGTCGAGGGCGTCGGGGCCCTTGGCCCAGACCGAACCCGGGTGCGGTGCGAGATAGGTCGAGACGAGGTCGTACGCGGCGAACCAGTGGACCAGCTTGGGCCGGTCGATGCCGTCGCGGTACAGCTTTTCGATCTCGCCGCACAGCTGGTTGGTGACCTTGGGCGCACGCTCCCAGTCGATGTGCAGAGTGTTGTCCGTCCAGCGTACGACGTCGTGCTTGTGCAGGTACGCGAAGAGCAGCTGTCCGCCGAGGCCGTCATAATTGCGCACCCGGTCGCCGGTGACGGGGAACCGGAACATCCGGTCGAAGATCACCGCGAACTGGACGTCACGGGCCTGGGGGTAGCCCTCCGCCTCCAGCTTGACCGCCTCCTTGAAGGCGGTGAGGTCACAGCGCAGCTCCTCCAGTCCGTACATCCAGAACGGCTGGCGCTGCTTGATCATGAACGGGTCGAACGGCAGGTCGCCGTGGCTGTGAGTGCGGTCGTGCACCATGTCCCACAGGACGAACGCCTGCTGGCAACGGTCCTGGTCGGCGAGCATCTCGCGGATGTCCGACGGGATGTCGAGGCCGAGCGTCTTGACGGCGGCCTCGCTGACCCGGCGGAAGCGGGCGGCCTCGCGGTCGCAGAAGATGCCGCCCCAGGTGAACCGTTCGGGGGCCTCGCGTACCGCGATGGTCTCCGGGAACAGCACCGCGGAGTTGGTGTCGTAGCCCGCCGTGAAGTCCTCGAAGGCGATGCCGCAGAAGAGCGGGTTGTCGTAGCGCGTCCGCTCCAGTTCGGCGAGCCAGTCCGGCCAGACCATGCGCAGGACGACGGCCTCGAAGTTGCGGTCCGGGTTGCCGTTCTGGGTGTACATGGGGAACAGGACGAGGTGCTGGAGACCGTCGGCGCGCTGCTGGGCGGGCTGGAAGGCGAGCAGCGAGTCGAGGAAGTCCGGTACGCCGAAGCCGTCGTCGGCCCAGCGGCGCAGGTCGGCGGCGAGCGCCTCGTGGTAGGCGGCGTCGTGCGGGAGCAGCGGGGCGAGCTCCGCGACGGCCGTTATCATCCGCTCGACCTCACGGCGTACGGCATCGGCACGCGGCGCGCCCTCCGCAGCCAGGTCGATCGATCCGTCCTTGGACTGCCACGGACGGATGGTCTCGACGGCGTCCTTGAGCACGGGCCACGCCGGATGCTCGACCACACGTTCCGCGGTCGTGGTGCCTCCTGGGACACCCACAGGCGAAAGAATTTCCGTCATGACTGCCCTCCGGCGGTAGATCGTGTTGTGAGACCACGGTAACCACCCGAGGATCGCCCACTCAAGGGGGGTCGGTGAAAATTGTTTTGCCCACACCCCATTGTCACGCGTGTTTTTCCTGTCGCTGGACGGGCAGGCGCCATTTCCTATCACTGCCGCCAACACTTCTCGCGCTTCCTGCAGAACCGCGGCCGCGGGAGAGAGCTATGGACCATCCGGGGACGGGGACCCTGGGTCACCGGCGTCGGCGCGTACTGCATTCGTGTGGCGTGTGCCACGCCACAGTCCCAGGGCGGTCACGACCCGTGGTGATGCGGAGCGGTCACGGCCCGTGTGATCACGTGCGCCGAAGGCGGCGCGGAGGCCCCGTGCGCCTTACCACGTCGGGGAGCGGCGTTCAACGGCCCCGATCCGGTCGAATCCCGTCCACCCGGCGGGGCCGCAGCCGCGGAAGGAACGGCGGGCAGGTGCGAGGGCTTCATTCCGGGGCCGCCTGCCGTCGAACTCCCTATACAAGCTATACAAGTCAGCCGGATGCCCCGTTGACGGCCCGTCAGGTCTTGAGAGGCAAGGAACAGGTATAGGGAGAGGCAGGAGACAGGTATGGAGGCAAGAGATACGGCCCCGGAGCGGAGAGCGCACATCGTCAGCGCGGAGCCGGACGCGCCCACACACGGGTGATCCGGCCTGATCCGCGAATGTGGCGGGTACCCGTACTGGACACACCGGCGGTCCCGTGCGGCGACCGGTTCGCCGCGTCAAGGGCCCGTTAGGCTGTGCGCCGTTTCACCGTGCAGCCGTTTGTCGACAATCGACAGATCACCGAGCCGACAGAAACGAGGCAGCCTTGTCCCTTCTCACCATCGGCCACCGCGGGGTCATGGGCGTGGAGCCGGAGAACACTCTGCGCTCCTTCGTGCGCGCCGAACGCGAGGGCCTCGACGTCATCGAACTGGATCTGCATCTGAGCAAGGACGGCGCCCTCGTGGTGATGCACGACGCGGATGTGGACCGGACGACCGACGGCGTCGGCCCGATCGCCGAACGCACCCTCGCCGAGCTGCGCGAGCTGGACGCCGGGCGGGGCGAGCGGATCCCCGTCTTCGAGGAGGTCGTCGAGGCGGTCCGTGCGCCGCTGCAGGCGGAGATCAAGGACGTGGCGGCCGCGCAGACACTGGCGGCGGTGATGCGGGCACGCGATCTGACCGGCCGGGTCGATGTGATCTCCTTCCACGACGAGGCGCTGGCCGCGATCCGCACCCTGCTGCCCGGTGTGCGCACCGCCCTGGTCGGCGACCGCTATGGCGCCGACATCGTCGACCGCGCCCAGGCCGTGGGCGCGACCATGGTCTCGCTGAACATCCGCAGGCTCACCCTCGAACTGGTCGAGCGCGCGCACGCCGCACATCTCAAGGTGCTGGGCTGGACGGTCAACACCCACGATCACCTCCGGCTGGTGCGCGGCCTCGGCCTGGACGGAGTGGTGACCGATCTGCCGGAGATCCGGCGGGCGGTGCGCTTTACGGCGTGAGGTGAGCGAGGGCTCGGCCTGCCCGAGCGGGCGAGGGCCCGCCCTACCCGAGCGGCTTCACCAGCAGTTCGAACTCCAGGTCAGCGCGCTGCGGGATGCCGAATCGCTCGTCCCCGTACGGGAACGGGCTGAGCTCCCCGGTACGCCGGTAGCCGCGGCGTTCGTACCAGGCGATCAGTTCCTCGCGTTGCCGGATGACGGTCATCCGCATCTCGCGCGTGCCCCAGGCGGCCAGCGCGGTGCGCTCCGCCTCGGCGATGATCGTCTTGCCGAGGCCGCCGCCCTGGAGCGTCGGGCGGACCGCGAACATCCCGAAGTAGGCGTGGTCACCGCGGTGTTCGAGCTGGCAGCAGGCGATCAGCTCGCCGTCGCGCTCGGCTATCAGCAGCCGGCCCGCCTCGTTGCGCACCACGGCTGCCACACCGTCCGGGTCGGTGCGCTGCCCCTCCAGCAGATCCGCCTCCGTCGTCCAGCCGGCCCGGCTGCTGTCCCCGCGGTACGCCGACTCGACGAGCTCGACGAGCCCGGGTATGTCGGCGACGGTGGCGGTGCGGAAGGTCAGCTCGCTGGTGGGCATGGTGCGTGGGGTCCTCTCGGCGGTGGAAGTGAAAGGCAATGGGAAGAAGGGAAGGGGAAGCACGACGCAGGCCCCATGGCGTCATGACGGAATAGCCCAGGCCGTCACAGCGGGTGTTGTGATGGCTGGGATGTCGTGAAGACCGGGATTCCGTTGTGACGGGATGCCGTTATGGCGGGTATGGGGCCGGAACGGAGGCTAACAAGTGGTGTGGCCTTCATGTCAGGGCCTTTCGCTCCGTGGACTGCGCCCCGCGCTCCGCCCCTTGGGCGACACGGCGCGCGATCCCACCCGGCACCGCCGCCCGTGCGGGACGGCGACATAGGGTCCGTCGCATGGTGCAGGTACTGAGCAGCAGGGTCCTGGTGCGGCCGACCGATCCGGAGCGGTCGCGTGCCTTCTACGGCGAAGCGCTGGGACTGGAGATCTACCGGGAATTCGGTACGGGGCCCGAGCGCGGCACGGTCTACTTCCTGGGCGGTGGCTTCCTGGAAGTCTCCGGGCGCTCCACGGAGCCCTCGGGCCGCACGCTCCAGTTGTGGCTCCAGGTGGCGGACGCGGCGGCGGCGCACGAGGAACTGCTGGCCCGGGGTGTGGAAGTACTGCGGCCGCCGGTGCGGGAGCCCTGGGGGCTGATCGAAATGTGGATCGCCGACCCGGACGGTCACCGGATCGCCGTGACCGAGGTCCCCGCCGACCATCCCCTGCGCTACCGGCCCTGACGGACGCCCGCACGCTCACCGGCCCTCCGCGCTTCTCCGTGTGCGCTCCCCCGTTGCGCCCGTGCGCTCCCGTGTGCCCGGCATGCGCGGGGCAATCTGCCGTCGTACGGGATCTGGGTCCCGTACGGCTGTGGCCTGCCGCGGCCGTACGGTGAGCGCGTGGGGGTGCTCCGTGCACGGACCGCCGTGGGTCGGCTGGCTGCTGATGCTGTTGTCTGCGGCGACGGGCGGGTACTACCTGGCACGGGCCCGCCCCGGCACCGCCGGGCAGCGGGTGGAGGCGCGCGGGGAGGGGCTGATGGGGCTGGGCATGGCGGTGATGGCGGTGCCCGCGACCGTCGTGGCCCCGCCGTCGTGGTCGCCCTGGCTGTACGTCGCGGTCTTCGGGGTGGCCAGTCTGTGGGCCCTGGCCTACCGCCATCTGCACCTTGTGGTGGGGTCGGCGGCGATGGTCTATATGGCACTGACGATGACCGGCACTCCGGCCGCGGGCCCCGCCGGTCACGCCGCACACGCCGGGGGCACCGCGCCCGGCGGGGTGCCCCTGCTGACCGGCCTGCTGCTCGGCTACTACAGCCTGTTCATCATCGCCACCGGCATCCGGCTGGCATCGGCGGACTCGTCGGCGACGACCGCGACGACCAGCACGACGGTGACAAGGGCGACGGGTGCGCTGTCGGCGACAGCCGTGGCACCCAGCGGGAGCGGCACCGCGCGACGGCCGGAAGTGCTGCGCGCGAGCCGGCTGGCGATGGGCATCGGGATGTTCGCGATGCTGCTGGTGCTCTGAGCCGGTGCGGGCGCCGCCCCGGGGCCCTCGCCCGCTTGAGCGGTTCACGCCTCGCATGAGGGTGTCGTACATCACTTCGCGTGCGTGGCCGTACCCAGTGGTAGCCGGGCGCTCATAGGCTGGCGGCATGATGGTCCCCGTCGCGCTGATGATTCTCGGCGTGTTGGCCGCGGCCATGGCGCCGCGACTGATGGCCCGTGCCGACTGGCCCGATCGCGAGCCGGTTCTCGCTCTCTGGGTGTGGCAGTGCGTGGTCGCCGGTGTGCTGTTGTGCTGTGTTCTCGCGATGTCGCTGAGCGCGGCCGCCGCCTGGGAGGCCGTCCGCAGTCCGGTGTTCAGGTTCGCCCCGCCGGTCGTCGTCGACGCCTACGCGCTCCAGGAGTACGGGCCGTGGGCAGGGGTGCTGGCCCTCCTGCTGGCGGGCGGCGGTGCCTGGACGGCCGTCGTACTGACCCGTGAGGTGCGGGCCGCCCGTGCCCGGCGACGTCAGCGCCGGGCCGACCTCCTGCGGCGTTCCCCGGCACTTCCCGGTGAGGAGCCCTCGAAGGAACGACTGGTCCTCCTGGAGGACGACCGCCCCCGGGCGTGGCGGCTGCACAGCGGTTCGCCCCAACTGGTCGTCACCACTGCGGCCTTGCGGAGGCTCAAAGGCCGTCAGCTCGATGCGCTGATCGCCCATGAGCAGGGGCACGCCCGCGCCCGGCACGACCTGCTGCTCCACTGCGCCTCGGCGCTGGCCGTCGGCTTCCCGCAGATCCCGGTCTTCGCCGCCTTCCGCGACCAGGTGCACCGGCTGGTCGAACTCGCCGCCGACGATGTGGCCTCACGCCGCTTCGGCCGGCTGACGATCGCCCTCGCGCTCGTCGAGCTCAACGAGGACCGTGGGGTGTTCGGCCCCTGCCCCACCCAACTCGCCGAGGTCCCCCGGCGCGTGAACCGCCTGCTGGCACCCGCACCCCGCTTCACCCCGGCCCGCCGACTGCGGATGACGGCCTATGCGGCGCTGCTCCCGGCGGTGCCACTGCTGGTGACGTTCGTGCCGGGGCTGAGCGCGCTCGCGTAGGGCGACGGCGGTGGCTCCGGCGCGGCTCGGCCATCGCCAAATCGCTGCCCTGACCAGCGCTCTCGCCTTGCTTCTCCTCGTCCTCGTCGTCGCCCGCTGGAGTCCGCTGATGTCCCTGGACGCGGCGGTCAGCGGTGGGCTGCACCGGGCGGCCGTCGCCGCGCCCCGATGGACGCGGGGCAACCGGGTACTCAGTGACTGGGTGTGGGACCCGTGGACGATGCGCGCGCTGCTCGCGGGGGCGGTGTGGTGGCTCGTACGGCGTGGTGAACGGCTGCTCGGGATCTGGGTGGCGGCCACCGCGCTCGCCGGTACGGCGCTGCAGCAGGGGCTGAAGGCGGTGGTCGGCCGGGGCCGTCCCGTGTGGCCGGATCCCGTGGACACCGCGCGCTATGCGGCCTTCCCCTCGGGACACGCGATGTCGGTGCTGGTCGCGGGCGCGCTGGCGCTGTGGCTGCTGAGGCTGCACGGCGCAAGGCCGTGGTGGCGGTGGACGGCCGGCACGATGGTCGCGGTCTCGGCCGCCGGGGTCGGCTTCACCCGGGTATTCCTGGGCGTCCACTGGCCGTCGGATGTCGTCGGCGGCTGGTTGCTGGGCGGCGCGGTGGTCGCGGGGGCGGCGTACGGGTACACGGCGTATGGGCGACGGGTGGCGGCTTCGGGCCCGCAGCACCCGGGCGGCCACCGCTGACGGGACGGACGGCCGCACGCCGAGTACGAGACAGGGGCGCCCCACTCGCGTCACGATGATCGCATGACCACGATCAAGGGTGTGCTCTTCGACTTCTCCGGGACGCTGCTGCGTATCGAGCCGGCCGAGACCTGGCTGCGGGCCGTCCTTGCCGCGACCGGCACCGCCATGGACGAGGCCGAGATCGTCCGCCGGGCGGGCGAACTGGAGCGGGCCGGAGCGCTGCCCGGCGGGTCCCGGCCCGTCGAGATCCCCGCCGAGCTGGCCGGTCTGTGGGAGATCCGCGACCGCGACGCGGCATGCCACCGGGAGGTCTACACCGCGCTGTCCCGGCAAGTCCCGCTCCCCCGGCCCGAGTTGTACGACGCCCTCTACGAACGCCATATGACGGCGGCGGCCTGGCACCCGTACCCGGACACCGCCGATGTCCTGGCGGAACTGCACCGGCGCGGTATCCGTATCGGTGTGCTCAGCAACATCGGCTGGGATCTGCGGCCGGTGCTGCGTGCCCACGGCCTGGACCGCTATGTGGACAGCTGTGTGCTGTCCTACGAACACGGCGTTCAGAAGCCGGACCCGGAGCTTTTCGCCCTGGCCTGCGAGGGGTTGGGGCTCGCCCCGTCCGAGGTCCTGATGGTGGGCGACGACCGGACGGCGGACGGCGGTGCCACGGCGCTGGGCTGCGCCTATATGCCCGTGGAGCATCTGCCGGTGGACCGGCGGCCGGACGGGCTGCGGCCGGTACTGGATCTGCTGGGCTGAGCGGCGGCGACGGGTCAGCCGAGAAGCAGCGACGCCTTGTCGCGGGGTACGGAGGACCGGCCCGGGGCGCCGGACCTCCACCTCCGGAGCCGGCGGACCGTCAGGGCCCCCTCACGCCCGGGAGAACCATCGCCGCCGCTCGGCGTCGGTGACCGTGCGCCGCTGGACGTCCCGCTCGATCCGTCCGAGGTGGGTGTAGTGCTCCACCACCTCGGGACCGAACGCCTGCTGCGCCGCCGCGCTGTGGCCGAAGGCGACGAGCGCCTCGTCCAGGGTGGCGGGGAGCCGGGGCGTATCCTGGGCCCGGTAGGCGTTGCCGGTGTGCGGGGCGGGGGGCTCCAGTCCGGCCCGGATGCCGTCGGTGGCGGCGGCCAGCGCGGCGGCCAGGGCCAGGTACGGGTTGGCGTCGGCGCCCGGCACCCGGACCTCCAGATGCAGCCCGTCGCCGTGGCCGACGACCCGTACGGCGCAGGTGCGGTTGTCGATGCCCCAGGTGAGACCGGTCGGCGCGAAGGAGTCGGGCTGGAACCGCTTGTAGGAGTTGGGGGTCGGGGCGTAGAGCGGGGCGAGCTCCGGAAGGCCGGTGCGCAGTCCGGCGATCGCGTGGCGGGCGAGCGGGGAGGGCCACGCGGGGCCATGACCGGGGACGACGCCTGCGGGACCGGCGTCGGGACCGGCTTCGGCTTCCCTTCCCGGGCTGGTTTCGGCGTCGGCTCCGGGACCCGTTTCGGAAACCGCTCCGGGCCCGACTTCTGGGTCCGCCAGCACCGGGCGGTCGTCCCGCCACAGCGAGATATGCAGGTGCAGGCCGTTGGCCAGGCCGGTCTCGGGGGCGGCCATGAAGGTCGGGGCCAGTCCGGCGCGGGCACCGACGGTGCGTGCCGCGTGCTTGAAGAGCAGATGCCCGTCGCAGGCCGCCAGCGCGTCACCGTACGGGAAGGTGACCTCCACCTGGCCGGGCGCGGACTCGGTCTTGACGGCCTCCACCGGCAGACCCGCACCGGCCAGCGCTCTGGCCAGATCCCGCATATAGGCGTCCTGGGCCGGCTGGTGGTCCAGCGCGTAGTCGAGGTTCTCCTGGGTGAGGGGGCGCAGGCCCTGGTGACCGGCAGCGGCGGCCTCCTCGTAACTGCCCTGGTAGACCACGAACTCGGTCTCCAGTCCCGCCTTGACGGCCAGCCCCAGCCCGGCCAGCCGGTCCAGGGCGCGGCGCAGCAGCTGCCGGGGCGCCATCTCGACCGGGCGGCCCGCGTGGTCCACCGCGTCGGCGTGCACCAACGCGGTGCCGGGCAGCCAGGGCAGCCGCCGCAGCGTGCCCAGATCCGGCCGGACGCACAGGTCCTGGTAGCCGGTCGACCAGGAGCTGAGCCCGAAGCCGTCCAGCGGGCGCATCTCGACATCGGTCGCCAGGACGTAGGCGCACATCTCGGCGCCGCCGCCCGCGATCCGGTCGAGGAAGTGACCGGCGTCGTAGAGCTTGCCCTTGAGGCGGCCCTGCGCGTCGGTGACCGCCGCGCGCACGGTGTCGATACGGCCGCCGCGACCTCGGCCCGCAGCTCGTCGAGGCCGAGCGGACCGGATGCCGCCGTCATCAGACGATCTCCTGTTCCAGCTTGGCCAGTTCGCGGTCGCCGCCGCGGTGCGCCGGGATCTCGTACGAGCGCCGGCCGGCCACCGCCCACCAGACGGTGGCCAGCGCGAGCACCACGAGCAGGGCGACGGGCGCGTAGTTGAAGGTCTCCAGAGAGACGGGGTGGGACTGCGGCAGGCAGAACAGCAGGGCGGAAGATTTCAAGTCCAGTGAGACAGTCGTGACGCTATGAGATTTGTGGTGCGGGTTCCCTGCACTTGGCCGGGTCGTTGATCCATGCCTGCTGGGGTATCCGGGGTGGTCGGGGGTGGCGGCCGAAGCGTTCGGAGTGGCGGGCGTATGCCTCGGCGAGGGTGACGGTCCGCTGGTCGCGGACCTCCTCGGCGGTGCCGAAGTGCACGCTGGCCGGTGTGTGCCAGGCGATGCCCGAATGCCGGTGCTCGTGGTTGTAGTACGCGATGAACGTGGCGAACCACTCGCGGGCATGGGCCAGCGAGTCGAACCGTTCTCGGGGTAGTCGGACATGTATTTCGACGCCGTTTCTTTTGGTGCTGGTGATGTTGAGGGCCGCGTCCCGCCGCGCGAGGGCGCGAACCTCGATGCATGTGATTACGTCGGCCAGCCGCCGTAGGGCACGGTTCGCTCAACCACCCAACGATGTCGGCCCAGCCGCGTGGAGGACTCGATGCCCTTCCGGGCGAGGCGAGGGCGGATGCCACGCTTGCGGAGCCACCTGCGCAGGTGGTCGTAGTCGTAGCCCTTGTCAGCGTGGGGCCGCCTCCGTGGACGTGGCCGTTGAGGATGGACGTGGGATTCGGCGCTAACGCCAAATACGAACGAACCATCCCGTAAATAGAGGCACTCGGAGACTGGCCAAGGAACCGGCGGTCAAGGCCCGCACCCAGGCGACGAACCAGCTCAAGGCCGTACTCCTCGGCATCGGGCCCGACAGCGCCGCGGCCCTCCTCATCGCCGCGGGCGACAACCCCGACCGGATCACCAGCGAGGCAACCTTCGCCGCGCTGCGTGGCGAGCCCTGTCGAACAATTCTTCGGAAAGACCCAGCGCCGCCCCTTCAACCGCGGCGGCAACCGGCAGGCCAACGCCGCCCTCTACCGCATCGTCATGACGCACATACGCTGGGACGGACGTACCCGCGCCTACCTGGAACGACGCACCAAGAGCTCGTAACGCGATCATGATCCGGCCTTGTTGAGCCGTCTCCAGCAGATGAGGCTGCAGGCCAACGAGAGGAAGGCGTCGTGGAGTTCGAGGCGCCGTTCCCATCGGACAGCGAGGCGTTTGAACTGGTGGAGCAGGGCGAAGGTCTGCTCGACGACGTAGCGGAGCTTGCCCAGGCCCTTGATGTTCGGGGCGCCCTTACAGGAGATCATCGGCATGATCCGGCGTTTGCGCAGTTCACGGCGGACGGCTCGGGAGTCGTACGCCTTGTCGCCCAGGACGGACTCGGGGCGGCGTCGAGGCCGGCCGGGCCGTCCGGCGACGGGCGGGATGCCATCGATGAGGTGGAGAGTCTGGGTGATGTCGTTGACGTTGGCGGCGGTCGTGATGACGCGCAGCGGGGTGCCCTTGCCGTCGCAGATCAGGTGGTGTTTGCTGCCCGTTTTCCGCCGGTCGACAGGCGACGGACCGGTCGCGACTCCCCTTTTTTCGCGCGAACGTGGGAGCCGTCCACGCACGCGCGACTCCAGTCGAGTTCGCCGGCCGCGTTCAGTTCGGCGAGCAGGAGGCGGTGCAGTTGCTCGAAGACTCCGGCCTTCTGCCAGCGGTCCAGGCGCCGCCAGCACGTCTGTCCGGAGCCGAACCCCAGCTCCAGGGGCAGGAGTTGCCAGGCGATGTCCTGGTGCAGGACGTACAAGATGCCTTGCAGGCACAGTCGGTCGTCCACCGGCTTCGGCCCCGGTGACCGCGCCGGCCAGGGCGGGAGCAGCGGTTCGATCCGCGCCCACAAGTCGTCGTCCACGATCCACGGCCGAGTCGTCACACGACGCGAACGGCCGGATCATCACATCGGTCACGCCCGACCAGGACACCTCAGCAAGATCCTGTTACGAGCTCTGAGGGCATTGGCGACCAGATCGGCCCGCAGATGGTCGGCCGTCGCCCAGCCGACCACGCGGCGGGAGGCGATGTCGATGACAGTGGCCAGGTAGAGCCAGCCCTCCTCAGTCGGGATGTAGGTGATGTCGCCGCACCAGCGGGCATCCAGCTCGGTGGGGTCGGGCTGGAAGTCCCGGACGATGAGGTCCGGCCGGGTAGCGGCCCTGGGATCGGGGATCGTCGTCAGGTGCCTTCGGCGGCGGTGCCGGCCCTGGAGCCCGGCCGCCCGCATCAGCCTGGCGACGCGGCGGCGACCGCACCCGGAGCCCTCCCGGTTGAGCACGGCGTGCACGCGCGGGGCTCCGTAGGTGCCGCGCGACCTCGTGTGGGTCTTCTTGTGACCGTCGACACCCACAACCTTCATGCACATGCCTCCGCAGCACCGGGACGAGTGAGGAACTTGGCCGGTCCACCGCGGGGGCACGCCTCAATCGAGCTCGCGGGACACGCTCCTATCAAGCCACCCGCAGGGACACCGGGCCGGCGGGGCGGCACATCAAGGACAAGCCACCGAAAAACGGGGCAGCAAAGAAGCGAGCCAACCCCGCCGGTCCTGCCACTCTCGCACCACCAGCACGCCGACGTCCCTCACTTTGGCATTGACGCGAAGAAAGCCGTGGCACGCTTGAGGATGTCGACGTCCTCGCGCAAGCGGCGGTTCTCCCGCCGTAGCGCGGCAAGTTCCTCGCGTTCGCTGCTGGTCAGGCCGTCGCGCTCGCCTGCGTCGACCTCGGCCTGCTTCACCCAGTCCCGCACCGCGGTCTCCGTCAGGTCGAAGTCCTTGGCGATCTGACCGACCGAGCGGTCACCGCGTCGGCACAGCTCGACGATCTCGGCCTTGAACTCCGGCGTGAACGAGCGGCGACGGCGAGGCTTCTTCTTCCCCATGCTCTCCATGATGGACATCCTCTCGGGGCTGAACCCCTGATCTCGGATGTCCGTCAAACCGGATCAAGCCCAACATCTATCTGTCCGTCCTGGACCGGCACTTCGCCCGGATCTGGGAAGGGGACATGAGCCCTGGATGGCGGCGGCAGCACCGTCGTCGCAAGGGGCTGCCGAACTTCCGGCTGGTGCGTTTCGCCGACGATTTTGTGGTGCTGGTCTCCGGCACCCGGTCCGACGCCGAGACCATCCGCACGGAGATCGGCGAGCTGCTGGCCAACAGGCTGAAGATGACCCTCTCGGTTGAAAAGACACACCTCACACACATCGACGAGGGTTTCGTCTTCCTCGGCTTTCGCATCCAGCGCAGGCGCAGAGGTGACGGTCGTCAGGTGGTGCTGACGATCCCGTCCAAGGACGCCTTGGCGCGAGTGATGCACAAGATCAAGGAGGCCACAGGAGCAGGAGCTGTCTCGCTCCGGTTGCTGGACGTGCTGCGGAAAATCAACCCGATCCTGCGGGGCTGGGCTGCGTACTTCCGCTACGGCGCATCGAAGAGAACCTTCGCCTACCTGGGCTGGTATGCCTGGTGGCGGGTGATCTACTGGATCCGCCGCAAGCACCCCCACATGGCCTGGAAACAGATCCGGCGGCGCTACTACGGAGCCGACCGGATCTGCGAGGACGGCCTGGTCCTCTACAACCCGGCGAAGATGCACGTGGAGCGTTACCGCTACCGCGGAGCGCAGATCGCCACGCCGTTCAACATCGACGAGGTCGACCCGGCCGGAGCTCGTTTCCGCCGGACCGGTCACGACGACGCGGCGTTCGTCGGGCACGTCTCCGAACTCGTCAGCTGAAACCCATCGGATCACGTGGAGAGCCCGGTGCGGGGATGACCCGCACGCCGGGTTCGGCGGGCGGGGACGGGGAAACCGACAGCCGAGAGGCCGCACGGCGCCCCGTCCCCGACCCAACAGATCCAGGCCCTGGACCGGTCCCAGCCGGTGCTGCCGATGATGCCCGGCGTCCCCGAACGCCGCAGCCACGACTACGTCCGGGCCGGCACCACCACCCTGTTCGCCGCCCTGGAGGTGGCAACCGGAAAAGTCATCGGATCCCTACACCGCCGGCACCGGGCCGTGGAGTTCGAGAAGTTCCTCGCCACGCTCGACAAGGAGGTTCCGGCCGGTCTCGGCGTGCATCTGATCCTCGACAACTACGCGACCCACAAGACGCCCGCAGTCAGGAAGTGGCTACTGGCGCACCCGCGCTTCCACCTGCACTTCACGCCGACAAGTGCGTCCTGGCTGAACCTGGTCGAGCGGTGGTTCGCCGAACTCACGCAGAAGAAGCTCAAGCGCAGCGTCCACCATTCCGTCCAGGCCCTCGAACGCGACATCCGAGCCTGGCTCGCCGACTGGAACGACCAACCACGGCCGTTCATCTGGACCAAAACCGCCGACGAGATCCTCGACAAAGTCGCCGCCTACTGCCACCGAATCTCTGACTCACGTCACTAGCGCACTTAGCGTTGTCGTGGCTTCCCAACACGCCTGAGTACGCAGCTTGCTGGCTGTACCTTACGGCTGTACGGCCTTCTCGGCGGGGAGAATAGTGAAGCGGTGCTTGTTGGGGGTGGAGACCGTCGGCAGGTCGCTGTTCGGGTGGCTGACGTAGTCGTTCGCCATCACCATGCCTCGGGTCGCGGGCGCGCTCGCGGCGAAGCGCATCCGGAGCTTGAGGGTGTGATTCTCGCCTGGCTTCACCGTGTCAATTCGCGCGGGACAGTTCCGGAACTCGGGGTAGTTCGGGTCGTCGCTGGGAATGGGGTTCGCCTGCGGGCAGACGTGGGCGGAGAAACGGTGGTCGTCGAACTGGAGCACCACGGGGTGCCATTCTCCGCCCGCGAAGTACTCAAGTTCGGCGTCGCCGGGCTTGAGTTGCTCCTGCGTGGAGTGGCTCGTGCGGAACACGAGGTAGGCCCAGAAGTCGCTGATTGGGTAGTCGTTGCCGTTCTCCATCGAAAGCGAGAACTGCGACCAGTCACCACCCGCCGTAAAGGTGCTTGGCATGTCGTGGAAGCGCATCACCACGGGCATCTCCTCGGTCACGGCGGCCGGTGCGGATGCGCCGGTCCGCGGGGTGTTGTTGGCGAGAGTGTCAGCGGCGAGGGCAGGGGCGGCAAGAAAGAGGGAAGGGGCAATCGTGGCGGCGGCCACGACAGCCGCAATCCGGTTGATCTTCATGCGGACATGTTAAGTGAAGAATAGAGGCCGTCCCCAACCCATTTTTCCCGTCGCAGTTTTCGGTGAGCTCACAGGGCTGCGCCGGATGAGGACCTGTTAGCGCGGGTGACCGGTGCCGAGAACACCCGCTCCCACGTGCCGTCGACGGCCCACATCCGCAGCCGGTTGTAGATGCCTCGCCAGTTGCCGTACTTCTCGGGCAGGTGGACCACTGCGATCCGGTCTGGAACTTGAATGCGTTCGCATCGATCACCTCGCGGTGATCCCGCCACCGGGCGCCCCTCTTCGGTGTCGGGTCCGGGAGCAACGGCTCCATCCGCGCCCACTGCGCGTCAGTCAACGGCACACCCAAATCAACGATCAGATGATCTGAACGAAACGGCCTAGGGGGCATGGCGGTGCTCCGTAAGGGGATGGGCATTCCGCGAGTTGCCATGGAGGATGTGGAGCTGAGCGTCACGATCAAGGCCGGTGATATCGTGCATGTCTCGTATCTGATCGACCGCCAACCGGGACGAGCGCGAATTCGAGCGCTCCAACGAACTCGACCTGACCTGGAAGGCGCCGCCTCATATGACGTTCGGCTGGGGCTCGCACCATTGCCTCGGCGCTCCGCTCGCGGCGATGCAACTCCAGGTGGCCCTGGGGAGCGTGCTGTCCCGGTTCCCGGAGTTGCGGCTGGCCGTTCCGGCCGAGGAGGTGCGCTGGAACACGACGTCGATCTGGCGGTATCCGCTGGCGTTGCCGGTGGCGTGGTGAGGGGGATCCTTCCCGGCGGCGGCCGCCGGACTCGCCTCGGCCCCCGGGCGGCCGCTGCTGGTACGCCGTCCCCGCCACCGTGCTGACGGAGTACGGGACGCCGCTGACAGTCAGGTGCCCAGTGCGTGCCGGCGGTAGGCACCCGGCGGACGCCCGTAGGTGTCCTTGAACGCCCGGCTGAACACGGCGGCGTCCGGGAACCCCCAGCGGGCGCCGACGGCGGCCACCGGCAGATGGGCGAGGCCCGGCTCCTCCAGGTCGGCCCGGCAGCGCTCCAGCCGCGAGGACCGCACCAGCGCTGCGACGGAACGGCCCTCCTGGTGGAACAGCTGGTGCAGACGGCGGACCGAGATGCCGTGCGCCTCCGCGATGGTTCCTGGGGTGAGCCAGCCGGATGCCAGGTTGTCCGCTATGAACCCCTCCACCCGCAGCCGGAGGGCCGTGTCCCGCGTCTCCGGGGCGAGCAGCCCGTCCACTCGGGCCAGCCCGCTCAGCAGGACGATCGCGAGGTCCCGGGCCGCCGAGCCGAGCCGGGCCGCGTCGGGTTCCGGCCAGTCGTCACCGGTCTGTCCGGCGAGCTGCTCCAGGTAGCGGCCGAGCAGTGCTCCCGCCCCGGCCCCGGTGGGGATCGGTCGGGCGGTCAGGGCCCGGACGGCCCGGTCGGGCAACGGGGCCTCGTGCCGGGGCAGATGGAGCAGGGCGACCTCCGTGCCGCCCCGGTTCGTGAACGTCCGCGACCGGTAAGGATGCGAGGTGTCGTAGACCACCAGCTCGCCGGGCCGCACGAGCGCCCGCCTCCCGTGCTGTTCGACCCCCACTTCTCCGCTGACGACCAGCATCAGCTGCCACAGCTCCGGATCGCCGCGGCGGATCAGCGACCAGCCACGCTCCGCCCGCAGGGGCGGGAGCGACAGTGCGGAGAACCGCGCCGGGCCCAGCGTCAGCAGCGAGGCGGTCGCGCGGAAGTCCGACGCGTGGGACGTGGTCAGCCAGGCCGGTGTCAGGCCGCGGTCGATCAGGTCGAGCCAGCCGTCGAACCGCTCCCGCTGAGGGAGATCCTGGGTGCGTAATACGAGTCGATTTATCACATGCCTCCCGCCATATGCCCCATGTCGTGCTCATAGTGACAAGAACGGTGCACGCATCGTCAATGACACCGTCGGCCAACCCCAGGAGACTGCCGGACACCGCGGACCCCGCGGTCACCGCACGGCCATCACACGGCAACGACGAGGAGACACGTCCATGAGATCCAGGATTACGGCGCTGCTGACCGCCGGCCTGCTCTTACTGTTCGGGGCACTCATGACTGCCGGACCGGCCTCGGCCGGCCAGGAGGCGACGACTGCCGGGTTCACGGCCCAGGCGCGGGCCGCCGGATTGTCGGCGAGCCAGGCCGACGCACTCCAGGAGAAGGTGAAGAGATACCTGGACACCATGGGCGGCAAGCAGGTGGCGCCCGACCGGATCCAGTTGGACGGCGGCATGGTCTACCTGACCGTACCCGGCGAGAAGAACCCACGTGACCTGGCCGCCGAGGCCGGTGCCGCGCCGTACTACAACCCGTGCGCGGGCGGCGGCGCCGACTACAAGCACATGTGCGCCTACCGCAGCACGAACTTCTCGGGCGACACTGTCGACATGTACACCTGCAAGCGCTACTACTTCAGCACCTGGGGCGGCAGGGGCTCCTGGGACAACAACCAGACCACCGGCACGGTGGCCCGCATGTACAACCCCAGCGGCTCGCTGATCTACCGGACGCCCCCGGCCCACAGCTGGGACGCCAACGGCAGCTGGGACCCGGTCCGCTCCATCGTCAACTGCTGAGATAACCGGAGCGTGACGCGCCGCGCCTGATGCGGAGGGCATGACGCGTCCTGCACGAGGCCGCTCCGGATGCCGGCACCGGGGCGGCCTCATCGCGCGGTCCTGCGCATCACGCACCGCTACTGGTTCTCCCGGACTCATCCGGACCCACCCGGACTCATCGAACTCACACCGCCCTGGCAACGGATGCAGCTCCCGCGTGTGAGCCCGCACCGCATCGTCGATCGGGCCGGACCCCGCGACCAGGCGCTCCGCGATGGCGGACCACGTGTCGCCGATCGTGTGCTCGCCCTCGCGCAGGTCATCCACCTTGAAGCCGTCGTCGAAGCCCGCCCGCGCCCTGTTTCCGGCCCGACGAGGCCGAGCGCGCCCGGCTGCGGCACCTGAACCTGATCGGCAGCGCGGTGCGCGCCCACGGCGCGGCGACGCTCACCCCCGTCGGAATACAGCCGAACAGCCACGTCGTGGCGTGGGGCAACGCGGGGGTGTGGCAGGCGGAGGTCGGTGCGATCGACACCATCACCACATGCGTCGCCATGCCGTCACCGCACTACTCAGCTCCTTTGCTCTTCTGTCGCTCACCGCGTGTGGGGACGACGGCTCCAAGGAAGCCCCACCGAAAACTGAATCCTCGCCGCCAACAACGCCGGCCACCACCGAAGGGCAAAGACGGCGGATCTTCCCAACCTTGTCGGCAAAGGGCTACAGAGCGCCCAGGACGCCGCTCAAGCCGCTGGCTTCTACGCGCTGGCGTCGCATAACTCACTCGGCCGCGGCAGGAACCAGGTACTCGACCGGGAGTGGAAGGTCTGCTTCCAGACACCAGGGCCGGGCAGGCGGGCGACTGACACTGAAATTGGTCTCGGGGTTGTCAAGCTCGATGAGACGTGCCCGGAGAAAGATCAAAGAGAGCCGACCGAAGCAGCCGGGAAGATGCCCGACTTCCAGGGCAAGTCGGTCAAGGTCGCACGGGTTGCCCTCGATCCCTCCACCAGCATCACAGTGACAGATGCTTCCGGTCAGGACCGCAACGTCTTGGTCGAGTCGAACTGGAAGGTATGCAGCCAAAAACCCGCAGCTGGAGCCGAGCTGACGGGGCAGCCAGTGTCTTTGACGGCTGTGAAGTCCGAGGAGTCCTGTCCGTAGCAACAACGCACACGGTCCAGTTCGTGGGGTGCGGCGGGATCATTCGACTCCCCCCCTTCCGGGCCTGCGCCAGCAGCTCCGCCACGACATCGTTCGAGCCGTCTTCGCCCCGGCAGCCCAGATCGGCCAGCACGGCGCTGTTCGTGCCGTCCTTCGCCTGCCGGACGAGGTCGACCAAGACCTGGTTGTCCCCGGTGAGAGCTTGCCGGGTCAGCCGTTCCATCAGCTCCCGGTCGGTGCCGCTGCCGGGGCCGGTGAGGTCCACCCGCGTCGGCCGGCGCGGAGCGCCGATCTCCGGCCCGGCTGGTGCGTCGGCCTCCTCGGCGTCCGCGAGCGCTCGGTAGACGGAGGCGACGGAGGGACGCTGTCCGGCGTTCTTCCCAGTCTTGATCGTCAACTTCTTGGCGATTTCGGGGACGGGTACGCCCTTGTCCTTGAGCGCGCGGGCGAACAGCAGCATGTCGTCGTCGATGACCTTCGGCCGCCCGCCGTGGTTGCCCTTGTTCGCGGCGGCGTGCTGGCCCTCCAGAGTCTTCTCGCGGATGTAGTTGCGGTCGAGCTGGGCGGCGACGGCGAGGACGGCGAAGAACATTGCGCCCATGCCGTTGGGGTCGTAGATGCCGATGAGGGGGCCGGTGAGGAGTTCGAGCTGGACACCGGCGGTCTGGAGCTGGTTGGACAGGATCATCAGCTCTGCGGCGTTGCGGGCGAGGCGCTTGAGCTCGTGGACGGTGAGGATGACCTCCTGATCGGGGGCGGCCCCCTTGATCTCGTACGCCAGCTTCAGCGCCTTCTCCAATTCGGGGTGCCGTTAACGAACAGCGAACCAACCGACATGTAGCTGAACGTGACGGATCTCGGATCGGTCTCACCGAGGGTGTTCGTGCTCGGGGCTTGCTTGAGCCGGATGCGGTTAACGCTGCACGTCCGGTTCTGAGGGGGCCGGAGATCAGCAATGATCTCCGGCTACCCGACCACAACTGCAGGCAGGCCGCGTACCGGGCCCGGCGACGGGCGGAGCGGGTACGCGAAGGCGTCACGGCTGATGGCCCGGGTTGCTCCACCCGGACCTCGCGTCGCCCCGCCGTGTTGGCAGTGGCAGCACGACCGGCACGAGCCGGAACAGCGCCGCCGGCCAGGCCACGAGCAACACGGCCACCAGCGCGGGCACGTTGTCCTCCAAGCCCAGGGACCTTGGGCCTCAGACGGCTGGATCATTGCGGCGCTTGGTCGGCGGCGTTGCCGCCCGGGACCCCTACTGACACTATTCCGGAGCGCGCACGATGCGGCGGCCGGGGCGATGGGCCAGACCCCGGCCGAGCCCCCCACCCGTTGTTCTGCCTGTGGGACGACCAATAGGAGTGCTCACCTCATGGTGCGATCGAAACTGCGGATGCTGCTGCCCGGTACCGTGGGCGCCTTCGCTCTGCTCGGCGCCGCCGTCGCCCCCGCTGCGGCCGCGCCGGACGCCGCAGCGGCCGACGCCTCGTCGGGCGCCGCTGCCGCCGCCTTCTGGTCCTGCACGGTTCCGTCCGGCTATGTGTACACGAACACCCGCTCCACGCTGAACTGCTCCACCAGCGGTTTCAGAACCCAGTACTACGTGCAGCCGCCCACGGACGGCCTGTGGGCGTGTACGACCGCGTCCGGCTTCACCTACACGAACACCCGGTCCACCTTAGATTGCTCGACCGGCAGAGGGTTCCGCACCAAGTACTACCTGAAGACCCCGAAGACCCGCCTGTGGGCCTGTACGGTGCCGTCCGGCTTCACCTACACGAACACCCGGTCCACCTTGGACTGCTCGACCGGCAGAGGGTTCCGCACCAAGTACTACCTGCGCGCACTGTGACCGACGGCTGACGGCGCCGGGGTGCGGCACCGGGCCGGGTGCCCGGCCGCGCCGCACCCCGGCTTCGTAACCGGCTGGAACACAACGGCGGTTCCTGCCCCGGCCCGGACGGCCCGGGCTGCCCCGTCAGGTGAGCGGGGCTGATTCCTGAGCGCACTCCCGCACCACCAGGAGTGGGCCGCTACCAGGGCGCTCTGGAGCCCAGTCGCGGGAGTCGGGCCGTCAGCTGCGCGAGGCGCTCGGGGCTGCGCTGCGGGTGAGGAGCCCACCGGGCCATCCGCAGTCACCGTGCGTTTCCGGCTGTCCGCCAGTGGGGAGTTCAACGGCCGTGTGCGGGGACCGCCAGTGGCGAATCGGGCTGTACGTGGGTAAATGATCTTGGCCGCTGTCGCCCTTTTGAGCTTATCTCGGTGATCCCCCTACACCGGCCGTGCTCGCCGCCGTCCGCGACCTGGTCCGCGGCGCGCTCAAGCTCGCCGGGTACGTCAACACCGCCGCCGGACGCCGAGCCCACACCGAACGCCACCGCGTCCTCGCCCGCTACAGCATCACATGATCAACCGGGCATCCGAGGCAAACGCCGGGGCCCTGGGGTCCTCATCGCCCCTGGGAGGGGTGCCAACATCGGCGTCCGCGGATCCGAAGGTTCCCCCGTGCCTGCGGATCCGCGCACCACCGCGCCCCGTCCTGCTACGGCAGGGCGGGGCGCTTTGTGAGGCCCGGGGAGTCCTGGGGGCGTCCGCAGCGCTATCCGACGGCCCCGGGTGGCTACGAGTGGCTGCCTCGCTCAGCTGCCTTGAGTCGTGCTGCGGCGACGGATCATGTAGATCGCCCCACCGCCGAGGACGAGAGCCGCACCCAGACCGCCGATGACGGCGGTGGTGGGGCTGCCACCGGTCTCGGCAAGGTTCTCGCCGTCGTCACCGGTCTGCGTGCCGGGCTGGTTGCCCGCAGAGTCACCGCCCTCCGCACCGTTCGAAGCCGCGGACCCACCAGGAGACTGGTCGTCGGTCGCGCCGCCCTCGCCCGCACCACCATCGTCGGAGTCGCCATCGCTCCCCGAACCACCGCTGGACGCACCGGAGTTGTGCGGCATCGCGCAGGTGGCCTCGGCGAGCACGATCTCACCGGACGCCTTCGCCACGCCCAGCTTGGCCGGCGTCACGGTGTACTTCAGCCGAAGCGCGGTGGCCGCCCCCGTGCTGTCCGTCGTGGTCGCATCCTCCAGGACAAGGTCGACCATGCCGACGCCGGGCACCTCGACGTGCTGGTCGCCCGGCCCGTTGAGGACCACCGGCTTGCCGAGGACAGCCACGTTGTCGGCCAGTGCGGCCTTGGCGACCGGCTTCTCACCCGCCACACAGGAGGCCGTGGCCTTCAGGACGTCGGCGCTCAGCAGCGGATTGACAGACAGCCCAGGCGCGTAGGCCCGCACTCCGACGAGCTTGGCCTCGCCCACCGACCGCTGCGCGTTCGCCTTGGCACTGGAGTGCGCGACCTTGGCCTCGACCAGCTTCACGGGCCGACCCTTGTTCGCGCCGTTCACCTCCGCAGTGAGCAGAGTCTCCTCAGCATCCCCGGGCGCGCTCACGTCGTTGAGAGACTTCTTAACCGCAACGTCGCCGACGTCCTTCACGGAGACGTTGAGGTCGGCGCGGGCAACGACGGCGGTCGCCTTGCCGGTGGAGCCGGCGTGCTCGTCCGCCGGCGTGGCGTAGGCCGGGCTGGCAGCGAGTGCGCCGCCGACCACGATAGCTGAGGCGCCCAGGAGAGCTGCTGGGCGTACGGGCAGGCCAAATACATTCGTGTGCAACTGAGAAACCCCCACAGAGAGATGGAGCCGCCGACATCACGGAATCGCGGACAGCGCGTTCGCCGACGGCTTCGGCCCGTGAATGATGTCGCACGGATCACCGCAGTGCGACGATCCGACAGGACTTCACTCCCACGCGTGGTTTCAATCGAGTCTCCGAAACTTCTGCCGCGCCAGCTCGTTAATGTGGATTGGCTTCGGCCGGTAGAAGCTGTGATCCGGTGAGCGATGGGCGGGATGCCCGCGGCAGGGCCAGAACCCAAGATGTTCACCGGCCTTCCGGCCCTGTAACACGCCAGTAGTCGGTCACGCAGAAGAGGGTGTGCCGACTGGTCATCGGCAGGGTTGTGGGTCCGAAGGTTCCCCCGTGCCTGCGGATCCGCGATCGGCGCGGGCCGGCGAATCACCCAGCCCCGCCCGCGCCCCCTCCCCCTCCCTGTCTGCTGGCCTTCGGGCCGGCGGGCGGGGGCGCGCCTTCGTCATGCCCGGCTTCTGCCCGGCCTGCCAGGCTCCGCTCCACTGACACTCTTGTACTTCGAGGGCTCGACGCGGGGATCGTGGTGGCCGCCAGGGCGCGGAATGGCGCCCCGGTGCCGAGCGTCTGCTTGATCATGCGGAAGGTGTGTTCCAGGTCGAAGCGGCGCAAGAATGCCTGCCAACGGATGTCGACGTCCGTGCCGGTCAGGCCGGTCTTGGAGGACCACAGCCAGACCGGAACGGGGGTGGCGTCGCCGGGCAGGTGGTCGACTCCGAGCCGGATCAACGTGCCGTTGAGCACGGGGAGTTCGCCCTGGTCGTCGATCCAGGCGGACAGGTGCCGCAGCCGGGGATGGATGTGGTCCCAGGCCATGGTGCGGGCCAGTCCGTAGCGTTCGGTGGCCTGCACGGTGGCCTCGTCCGGCTCGCCCCAGGTCTGCGGCTTGGCCAGGCGGAACTCCGGGCCGTGCTTGGGGATCCTCCCGCCCTGCGGCAGCGCGGTCGTCCGTGTCGCGGGACGACGCATCACGCGGTCCGAGCGCAGCCGCCCCAGGATCTCCACGGGCAGGTCACACCCAGTGGTACGCAGACGCCCGCCGTGGCCGTACAGGTCAGCGGCCGCCGTCTGACGGCCACCGCCCAGCCCCTCGCGCCCGAGGAATCCGGCCATGCGATGGCGCGTTCCGCGCTGCGCCATCCTCGTGCCGTTACCAGCCGGCGCCGGTGTGCGGCTCCCGGGCGAGCGGCTCGCCGCCGGCGTCGCTGAATGCCTGCAGGGCTTTGACGAGGCCGGCGCGCTGGGCGGGGGGCATGGCGTCGACGATGCGGGCGATCTCGGCCCGGCGCCGTTCGGTGGCCTCGTGGACCACGCGGCGCCCGGCGCCGGTGAGGCTGATGAGGGTCTCGCGGCGGTTGGCGGGGCTCGGTTCGCGCTGCAGCATGCCGGCGGCCACCAGGCGGTCGACCATGCGCATGGCCGTGGACGGGATGACGTCCAGGTGCTCGCCGAGGCGGGAGATGTTCATCGGGCCTCGGCTGTCGAGGACGACCAGCATGCGGAACTGGGGCAGCGTCAGGGTGTCCTCGACGGAGGCCAGCGACCGGGCGGAGACCGCCACCAGGAGACGGGATGCGGTGAGGACCGCGGTGACGACCTCGTCGGCGGCGTCGGACGGCGCGTCGTCGTCTGTGGAGTGTGGATGGGCCGCGATGGGTGCGCGCTTGGGCATGTGCACTTTTCTACCTCCTTACGCGCCCCTGTACTGCGGGCCGCTGCCTCAAGGATCGATCATCAGTTGCACACAGCAAAATAGGGTCTTGCATAATGCAAACATGGTGAACCGGTCTCAACCCGCATCCCCAGGGTCCCAACCCAGCTCCCCGACGCCTCCCCTCGCCCCGCTGCGGGCCCGCCGCGGCATACCCGCCGCCCTGCCCGCCCTCCGCGAGGCCAAGGGCGGCCTCCTCGTCCTGGCCCTGGTCGTGGGAGCCGGCGCCGGACTCGGGGCGATCGCCTTCCGCTGGCTGATCGAGACGTTCACCGGCCTGCTGTCCGGCCACGCCGACTACGCCGACGCGGGTCACGCCGCCAACCCGCACGTCCCGTGGCTCGGCCACTGGTTCGTGCTGTTCGCCCCGGTCCTCGCCGGCCTCGCCTACGGGCCACTGGTGCAGCGTTTCGCCCGCGAGGCCCGCGGCCACGGCGTACCGGAGGTCATGTACGCCGTCGCCCGGAAGGGCGGGGTCATCGCGCCCCAGGTCGCCGTCGTGAAATCACTGGCCTCCGCGCTGTGCATCGGCGGCGGCGGCTCGGTCGGCCGCGAGGGCCCGATCGTGCAGATCGGCTCGGCCCTCGGCTCCACGCTGGGCCGCGTCAGCAAGGTCACCGAGGACCGGATGCGCATCCTGGTCGCCGGCGGCGCCGCCGGCGGCATCGCCGCCACCTTCAATGCACCGCTCGCCGGGGTCTTCTTCTCGATGGAGCTGATCCTGCGGGCCTTCACCGCCGAGGCGTTCGGCATGGTCGTCCTCGCCTCGGTCACTTCGTCGGTGATCGGCCGGGCGGCCTTCGGCAACACGCCGTTCCTGCAGCTGCCCCCGTTCACCGTTCACCACCTGAGCGAGTACCTGCTCTTCGCCCTGCTCGGCGTCATCGCGGGCGCGGTCGGCGTCGCTTTCACCCGCATCCTGTACTGGATCGAGGACGCCTGCGATTTCGCCTGGCGCTGGCCCGAGTGGGCCCGCCCCGCGGTCGGCGGACTGCTGCTCGGCGCCCTGCTCCTGGTCCTGCCGCAGATGTACGGCGTCGGCTACCCGGTCCTGGAGAACGCCATCGAGGGCAGATACGTCATCGGCTTCCTCATCCTGCTGCTCGTCGCCAAGATCGTCGCGACCAGCCTGACCATCGGCATCGGCGGCTCCGGCGGGGTCTTCGCGCCCTCGCTGTTCATCGGCACCATGCTGGGCGCCGCGTACGGGGCGGCCGCCCACCACCTCGCCCCTGGCATCACCGGCCCGGTCGGCGCCTACGGGCTGATCGGCATGGGTGCCGTCTTCGCCGGGGCCGCCCGCGCGCCCATCACGGCCGTCATCATCATGTTCGAGCTCACCGGCGAGTACTCGATCATCCTCCCGTTGATGACCGCGATCGTCCTGGCCACCGGAGTCAGCCGGGCCCTGACCGGCGACACCATCTACTCCCTCAAGCTGCGCCGCCGCGGCATCGACCTCGACGAGACCCCGCCCGGCGCGCCGCTGGCCGGCATCACCACCGGCACCGTGATGAATCCCGTTCCCACGCCCCTCACGGCCACCACACCGCTGGACGAGGCCGCCGAGGCCCTCGCCCGAGCCCCGCACGGAGTCCTCCCGGTCCTCGACACCGGCGGCACCTACCTGGGCACCGCCACCGCCCGCAGCGTCGCCGAAACCATGGCCTACGGGACCTGCGACGCCACCACCGTGGCCGCCATCGCCCACCTCCCCAAAACCGTCACCGCGGCCACCCCGCTCCCCGAAACGCTCGACGCCCTCGCCACGGCCGAAGGCACCGGTCTCCCTGTCCTTGACGAGAGCCGCACGCGCCTCCTGGGCTGGGTCACCCACGAGGCTGCCCTGACCGCCCTCCACCATGGCCCCGCCGCCACTCCGCAGCCCGTCTGACCATGACGGCTCCACCGGTGTCCGCCTCGCGCGGCGGACACCGGCAGGTGATCGGCGCTCCGTCGCTCGTCGCTCTCCCGCGCACGGGTCCGGCGCCGACGATACGGAGCAAGGTGGGGTGCAACGCTCCTTCGCCGGCATGCGACCTCGGCATCCAGCCCGAGGCATACGACACGAAGCTCGATGTGGACTTCAACTCGCTGCGCGAGCAGGACCCGGCTGCTGCCGGCTTCGGACAGGTCGCCTGACCCGGCCCAGCTGGTTTCGGCGTCACATGGACGTCACCGTCCCCGGCAGATCCACTCCCGCGGCGTACACCCTTGTCCCGCGGGGCATCGTTGGGTTGTGTGTGACGGCGTCGTGGGACGAAGAGGCTGGCGCATGGCCAGGCGGTGCGGGCGTGCCGTTGTGGGGCGAGCAGCTCCGCAGTGCGCTGAGGAGGCGGGTCGAGGGCGACATCGCCCGGCGTCTGGGTGTGCCGCCAGCGGAGGTGCGGACGGCCGCCGTCCGTGGACCTGGCCTGGGCCGGCCGTAGCCTGCGGCCATGACTGAGATACTGACGCCGACTCCCGATGATGCCTTCGAGATGCTGCTGGACGGCAACCAGCGGTTCGTCACCGGCTTGCTGGAGCACCCCAACCAGGACGCTGCACGCCGCGCCGAGACCGCACCGGCTCAGAGTCCCTTCGCGGTGCTGTTCGGGTGCTCCGATTCCCGGCTGGCCGCCGAGATCATCTTCGACCGGGGACTGGGTGATCTGTTCGTGGTCCGCACGGCCGGGCATGTGGTCGGTTCGGAGGTGCTGGGCAGCATCGAGTATGGGGTGAGCGTGCTGGACTGCCCGCTGGTTGTGGTCTTGGGCCATGACTCGTGCGGGGCCATCGCGGCTGCCTGCGCCGCCGCCGACGGCGGCAGGGCGCCGGCCGGCTTCGTCCGTAACGTCGTCGAGCGGGTGACGCCGAGTGTGCTGGCGGCCCGCGCCGCCGGACGCGGCCAAGCCGAGGAGATTCTCCACGAGCACATCCGGCACACCGTCGACCTGTTGCTGGACCGCTCCCGCGTCCTGGCCGAGCGGGTGGCCGCCGGTCGCCTTGCCGTGGCGGGTCTGTCCTACCGGCTGGCCGACGGCAGTGCGCAGCTGGTCGCCTCTCATGGCCTGAGCAGGGTTGCCGCCTCCGCACGGTGAAAAACCCGCTGTCGGCCGCCCGCCTATCGTAGGGGCAGGCCCGCGCGCTGCTGGACGAGCAGACCGCGGTGCGCGGGCCCGGAACGGGCTGGGACCTGCATGAGTTGCGGCACATTGGCTGACCCATCTCGGAGAGCAGGGCGCCTGGCTGCATAAGAAGGCGGAGAACGTCCGCCGCTACTTCAAGCCGTCGCCGGAGGCGATCGCCGGGGTTGCCAGTCGGCTCGCACCAGGCGATGCGCGGCGGTGAGCGGCCAGCCGGGGTAGGGCCTGCGGGTATTGCGCTGAGCTGGGCTGTCCTGGCGGTGTTCCCGGTGCCGCCGGGACGGCTTTCATGTGGCCTTCGCTCACGCGGTGCCGTCGGCCTTGGTTCGTCGTTATGCGCAGACGAGACCACGGAATGTGGAGAGCGGAACAGTGAGAGGATTGCGAGGGTGAGGGCAAGAACCAGTGACATCGAGAAGGCGGCCGGTGTGCTGCGCGCCGGGGGTCTGGTGGCCTTCCCGACCGAAACCGTTTACGGTCTGGGCGCCGACGCCGAGGACTCCGCCGCGGTCGCGCGCGTCTTCCAGGTCAAGGGGCGCCCGCCCTCCCACCCGCTGATCGTCCACATCGGCGGCGCGGAGCACCTGGGCGACTGGGCCTGGAACGTGCCCACAAGTGCGCGTCTGTTGGCCGAACGTTTCTGGCCGGGGCCACTGACGCTGGTCCTGCGGCGCGGTCGCCGGGTGCCCCTGGAGGCGACCGGTGGCCTGGAGACGGTGGCCGTGCGCGTGCCCGACCACCCCGTCGCACTCGCGCTGCTGGCGGCCTTCGGCGGCGGTGTCGCGGCCCCGTCCGCCAACCGCTTCGGCTCGGTCAGCCCCACAACGGCGCACCACGTCCGTGCGGAGCTCGGTGATGCCGTCGACTTCGTGCTGGACGGCGGACCCTGCGAGGTCGGCGTCGAGTCGACCATCGTCGACGCCACGGGCGACACCTTGAGCGTCCTTCGGCCCGGCGGGGTGACGCGCGAGGATCTGGAAGCAGTGCTGGGGTGCCCGCTTGCGGTCCACTCGACCAGCCGCGTCCGGGTGCCGGGCCAGCACCCGTCCCACTACGCGCCGCGTGCGCGGGTCGTCCTCGTCGAGCCCGAGAAGGTCGTCGCCGAAGCGGAGCTCGCGCAGGATCTAGGGCACCAGGTGGGCGTCTTTCTTCCCCCCTCCTTCGCCGACGCTCCGGTGAAGGCGCACGCCGTGGTGGCGGTCCCCGATTCGATGGCCGCCTACGCGCACGGGCTGTACGGGTTCCTGCGCGAGCTCGACCAGCAGGGGTGCGACCTCATCGTCGCGTCCTTGCCGGTGGAGGAGGGGCTGGGACTCGCGATCGCCAACCGGCTCCGCCGCGCCGCAGGGCCCCGGCCCTCCGAGTAACCACCACCGACGCCGTTCGATGTTCCTGCCCAAGCGCCTACCGGATGCGCGTCACAGTGAGCAGATCTTCGACAGGGGCGGGCAGAGCTCAGTCGGCCGTCGGCTGAGCCCCCGGTATGTACGTGCCGAAGGTCCAGATGTTGCCTTCCCCATCGCGGGCGACATAGGTCGGGGCCCCGTAGGTCTCCTTCAGGGGCACAAGGATTTCGACGCTGGCGCGCTCGGCGCGTTCGAAGTGGGCGGCGACGTCCTCGACGACGATGTACAGGGATGCCGGCCCCGCGTCGGCCAGCGCTTCTCCGACGGCACCCCGGCCACGCTGTCCCTTCGAGGCCAGCATCACCGTGCCGTTGCCGTAGGAGAGTTCGGCCTGCATGACCGTGCCCTTCTTGCTTTCGTACACCGTGCCCGGGTGAAGCCGAACGCCTCGGTGAGCTGCCGGAGATCGGCGCGGGCGTCCCAACACAGCAGGGTGGGGTAGATCGAAGGCGTACCCGTACCTGCGGTCGTGCTCGTCATGATGGTTTTCCCTTCTGATGGCCCGTGAGCTGTGAGGTGTTTCTGCGTCGGCCCGGCCCGTCGCGGCCGGTACCGGTCAGTGGTGGTGTGTGGTGTGGGCGAGGATTGCCTCGGTCACGGGTGTGAGGACCGCGGAGCTGAGCGCGTGTCCCATGCCCGGGACGGTCACCAGCTGGGTGTTGGGGATGAGACCGGCCAGGTAACGGGCGTGCGGCGGAGGGTTGATAGGGTCCTCGGGGCCCTCGATGACCAGGGCTGGTGTGCTGGCCTTGCCCAGTTCGGCCGCGCGGTCAAGCCCCGTCGGGGACAGGCGGGAGTGAGTGACGGGGAATTCGTGGCAGCCGCTGTGGTCGATCGCTCTTTCCTCGATCCGGCGGAACTCCTCCGGATCGAAGGCCAGCACATCCCCGTTGAACAGCCGCCAGTTCTCCACCCGCCAAGCGATCTCCGCCTCCCGGTCGCGTTCCTGGCCCATCTGCTCGAACACGCGGAACACCCGGCGGTCGGGGCCGGGCAGGTCCGGCGTGTCCGGGCCGGGAGCGAAGGTGCCCAGGGCACGGGCGCCCATCAGCGTGGCGCTCCGCAGTCGCTCGGGATGGCCCAACAGCAACAACTGGGCAAGGGTGCTGCCCAGGGACATGCCCACCACGTGAGCACGGTCAAGGTCCAGAGCGTCCAAGACGGAGACGGTGGCTTTATTCACGAGTAGTGGTTCTGGATCAATTCCTGTGAAGCGCACACTCTGCGTGACTGTTGATCTTGGCGATGGCTCTGAGGAGGTCGCCCGAAAACAGCCGTCCAAGAGCATGTTGTGGCTGACAGTTCTGGGCCGTGAACGAGGTCATGCTCCAGCTGGAGGAGCTGTTGTTCCTGTCGGCTCCAGAGGTCGCGGTGGTGTCGGCGGAAGACCATGGCGAGGCGATCCGCATTGGGATCAGATGCCGGTCAGCTGGCGCATTGTGTCCGGACTGTGGAGCCTGGTCGAGCCGGGTGCACGGCTCCTACCTGCGGTTTCCTGCCGACCTTCCGAGCGCGGGGCGGTGGGTGGTGCTGTGTCTGCACGTCCGGCGGTTCGCCTGCACGGATCCCTCATGCGAACGGCGAACGTTCGCCAAGCAGGTCCCGGGGCTGACCCGCCGCTACAGCCGGTGGACCGAACGGCTGCGGTCGGCACTGGCCGAGGTCGGCCTCGCTCTCGCCGGCCGGGCCGGCGCCCGCATCGCGGACGTCTTCGGGATCTCGGTCAGCCGCAGCACGGTGTTGCGGCTGGTCGACGCCCTCCCGGAGCCACAGCCGCGGACTCCGCGGGTAGTCGGCGTCGACGAATACGCCATGCGCAAGGGCCAGGTCTACGGAACCGTGCTGGTCGACGTCGAGACCGGCCGCCCCGTGGACCTGTTGCCTGACCGAGAAGCAGAGACGCTCGCAGCCTGGCTCAGCGAACGACCGGAGATCGAGGTGATCTGCCGCGATCGTGCCCCGTTCTTTGCTGAAGGCGCCAGAACCGGGGCACCGACAGCTCTCCAGGTCGCTGACCGCTTCCAGTGCGCCATGAGGCGCCTGTGCGCCGTGAGGCGCGGTGAATCGAAGGAGGTGCAAGACCTCCTCGCCAGGCTGTCGCAGCAGCCTGGTGGGAGCTGAGCGCAGTCCGACCCGGGAGACGCCGGGAAGGGCGGGAAGCAGCGCTGACAAAGCCGGGACGGCTCGGAACTGCCAGACGGGCCGGGTCCGGCGAGCGAGATCAGAGGGCATACGAGAGGAATCAGTGGTAAAGCTCCGTAAGCGTGGCACCGGCTCAAATCTGGTGGATATGGGCCGGGTTGCAGTGCACAGTCTGCCGATTTGGCAGGATGACTCCGTAGCTGACTTGGCGTGTCGGTGGGGAGGCCACGGCGAAAGCCTGCGGCGTAACCGTGGCGATGCTGCCGGGGCAAAGCTGGATGCCGGACTGATCGATCGATTCACCGTGAACACGGGAACCATCCCGCATCGCTCCCGCGATCCGAAAGCCATTCGGAGCTGTGGGATAGATGCGTCGTCCGTCGAAGGTGCGGGATGGGGCGGAGGCCCCGTAGTAGTCGGAGCGGACGAGAGGTCCGCACATGGCGAAGTTGCGCCGTCTAACTCGGCGTTGGATCACTCTCGCAGAGAGTAGAGGTTCGGAAGGAGAAGCCTCTGGACTACCCGCCTTACCTGGACGCGAAAGCGCGAGGGGACAACAGCATGGCGGGAAAGCGTGGAGCGTTGTGAAGGCGTTTATGGCGCTGCCGCGCAAAGTCCGTGTGATATGGCGAAGACCAAACTGTTTGAAGCCAAGTTCCCAGGGATGGAAATGTGCATCCTCCGACATACAACGCCCGGAGCGGAGTCATCAGCATCAGGCGAATCCCCTTTGCTTCGCCCCAACCCTTCCGGCTGGTGGACGGTGAGCAACGAGCTCACTCAAGGGAACGGACAGGCCGCCTACGTCACGCTCGATACGTCCAATGCAAGAGGAATTCGGGATCACCTAAGGGGCGCGAGCCCTATGGTGACGGAGTGTCAATAGTAGTCGTGGGAGTAACGCCCCACCGAGGAGAGCGGGAGAGCCGCTTACAGGGCCAAGTGGCACAGGTGTCCACGATATCCGGAGAGGCAAGGTACGCGTAATGCAGAGAGCCGAAGCCCTGATGGAGATCATCCACGAACGCGGCAAGAGAGGATTTCCACTGGAGAGACTGTACCGGCACCTGTTCAACCCGGAGTTGTATTTGCGGGCCTACGGCAAGATCTACCGCAACGATGGCTCTATGACACCCGGTTCTAACCAAGAGACCGTGGATGGTATGAGTCTGAAGAAAATTCAGACGATCATCGATGCTTTGCGACATGAGCGGTATCGGTGGACCCCGGTTCGGCGCGTATACATCGAGAAGAAAGGAACACCAGGGAAGCGCCGGCCTCTGGGTCTGCCTTCGTGGTCGGACAAGCTGCTGCAAGAAGTGATCCGCTCTCTGCTGGAGGCGTATTACGAGCCGCAGTTCTCCGATCGGTCCCATGGTTTCAGGCCAGGGAAGGGCTGTCACACAGCACTCGCGGAAGTTTCCGAGTCGTGGGGCGGGGTAACGTGGTTCGTCGAGGGAGACATCTCCCAGTGTTTCGACCGGCTGGATCATGGGGTACTGCGCTCCATCTTAGCCGAAGACATTCACGACAACCGTTTTCTACGGTTGATCGACGGGCTATTCCAGGCTGGATACTTGGAGGAATGGCGCTATCACGAAACACTGAGTGGTGCGCCACAAGGGGGTGTTCTGAGCCCACTGCTCTCCAACATCTACCTGGACCGCTTGGACAAGTACGTCGAGACAACGCTCTTGCCTGTCTTCAACCGGGGCGCCCGACGCAAGCCGTATCTGCCGTACATGCGGATACACAAGGCAGCTTGGAAACTGGAGAAGCGCGGACGGCGGGAGGAAGCACGGCAGTTGCGCCATCAGCTGCAACGACTTCCCTCGCGTGACCCAAACGATTCAGGTTTCCGGCGGCTGCACTACGTCCGCTATGCGGACGATTGGCTGCTCGGATTCTCCGGGACGAGGCAGGAAGCCGAGAACATCAAGGGACTGATCGGGAGATTCCTGCGGAATCATTTGAAGCTGGAACTCTCTGATCGGAAGACCTTGATCACCCATGGGCGGACACGAGCCGCTCGTTTCCTCGGCTACGAGATCGTGGTCCACCACAACGACGCCAAACGCAACCGACACGGCCATAGGTCCATCAACGGACAGATCGGCTTGAAGGTGCCAATGGATGTCGTGCGCGCCAAGCGCAAGCCCTACATGCGACGCGGCAAACCGGCCGCCAAACTGGAACGTGTCCACGACTCGAACTTTCAGATCGTGGCGCGGTACCAGGCGGAGTTCCGGGGAATCGCAGAGTATTACCAGCTGGCCTACAACCGGCACCGCCTCGGCTCGCTGAGGTACGTCATGGAACGGTCTCTGGGCAAGATGAACCGCCCCGGGTTCGGTAGAGAGCTCAGATGGTGGTTGTGACCTGGGGTTTCGTGGTTGCTTGGTAGTGGCTGGCTTCGTATTCGGCGGGCGGGATGTGGCCGAGCTCACCGTGGAGGCGGCTGTGGTTGTACCAGTCGACCCACTCGGCGGTGGCCAGCTCGACCTGCGACAGCGTCTTCCACGGCCGCCGGGGCTTGATCACCTCGGTCTTGAACAGGCCGATCGTGGACTCCATGAGCGCGTTGTCATACGCGTCCCCGACTGAGCCGATCGAGGCTGCGATGCCGGCCGCGTCCAGGTGCTCGGCGAGCGTGAACGATGTGTACTGCGAGCCCGCGTCGGAGTGGTGTATCAGCTCTCCTGCGCCGGGTCGGTGGCCGTCGCGGTCGCGCTGCCACAGTGCCATCTCCAGTGCGTCCAGGACGAGTTGGGTGTGTTTGGTGGTGGCTGCGGCCCAGCCGACGATGCGGCGGGAGAAGGTGTCCACGACGAAGGCGACGTAGACGGTGCCACTCCAGGCGGCCACGTGGGTGAAGTCCGCGACCCAGGTGCGGTTCGGGGCCTTCGCGACGAAGTCGCGGTCGAGCAGGTCCGGCGCCCGCGCGGCCGTCGGCTCCGGGATGGTGGTGATGACCTTCTTGCCGCGGACGGCGCCGGCGATGCCCAGCTCGCGCATCAGCCGCTCGACGGTGCAGCGGGCCACCGCGTGGCCCTGGCGGTGCAGTTGCCGCCAGACCTTCCGGGCACCATAGACACGGTAGTTGGCCTCGTAGGCCTCGGTGATCAGCTCCTTTGTCACCTCGTCGCGCACCGCGCGGGCGGAGGGCTTCTCCTGACGCTTCTTCGCCGCGTAGTAGGTGGAGGGGGCGATGCTGACACCGTGCGCGGACAGCACGGTGCAGATCGGCTCGACGCCGCCGAAGCGGTCCCGGTGCTCGTCGACGAACGCTACGAGCGTGTGTGTGGCCGGTCGAGCTCGGCCGCGAAGAAAGTCGACGCGGCCTTGAGGATCTCGTTCGCCCGCTTCAGCTCGGCGATCTCCTTCTTCAGGGCCTTGATCTGTGCGGCCTCCTCGGTGGTCGTCCCTGGCTGCCTGCCCGAGTCGATCTCGTCCTGCTTGACCCATTTGCGCAGCGTCTCGCGTGAGCCGATGCCCAGCTTCTGCATCACCGCGTTCATCGCGGCGGTCTCGGTCGGGTAGTCACCGCGGATCTCCGCGACCATGCGCACCGCACGCTTGCGGAGCTCGGGCGGGTAGGAGGAGGGACGTGCCATGACTCTGATCCTTACATGGAATCGAGCCTCCACATCACCCGGGGCGGTTCAAGACGCTGGGGCACAAGAACAAGCTCAGCGTCAATAAGATCTGGAACCGTTTCCGGGCGACTTGGCAAACTCCTGGAGGTCCTCGCAGAGGGCTACAGGTCACAGTCGAACGTGCCGGAAAGAGACCGCTGGTCGCCCGTTGGGGCGGGGTACCTCTGGCGCGCAGGACCACGAGGGTAATCCTCAGAGACGAACTCCCGGCTGTATGGAGACAGCGACCAGCGGAGCTCATCGACCGGCTCATGTCCAGTCGCTGCGAGCTCTGCCGAGCGCATACAGACGTCGAAGTGCATCACATTCGACGTTTGGAAGATCTCCCTACCCGGGATCAGGCTGAACAGCCTGAGTGGGCACAGCGGATGGCATCACGTCGCCGCAAGACCCTCGTAGTCTGCCGCGACTGCCACGGTGAAATCCACAATGGACGCACCGACCGGCAGGGCTCGCGGAATTGGGCACTGGAGAGCCGGGTGCGGTGATAAGTCGCATGCCCGGTTCGGGAAGGGGCCGTCGGAAAAGGACCCCGCTGGGGCACCTCGCCGGCGGCCTACTTCACGGGGCCAGCAAGTCAGCAGTACGGACACTGGAATGCCGGGAGGACGTTGGTGAATACCGACGAACTGGAATACGCCTTACTCAAGGCGGAACGCCGGGTACTGGAGATCCAGACCAAGCTGCACCGTTGGGCCAATGACGACCCTCATCGCAGGTTCGATGATCTGCACAACCTCGTTGCCGACCCAGGCTTTCTGCTGGTTTCCTGGGATCGGGTGCGGAACAACAAGGGCACGCGCACGGCAGGGGTAGACGGGGAAACCGCCTACTACATTGAGTCCGAGCGTGGGCTGGAGGGGTTTCTGAAGGAACTGCGGGAAGATCTCAAGGCCCGCACCTTCCGTCCCCTTCCGGCGCGACGACGCGCGATTCCCAAGGCTGGCGGCAAGGTCCGCTATCTGGGGATCGCGACCATCCGTGACCGGGTGGCCCAGGCGTCCTTGAAACTGGTGTTGGAGCCAATTTTCGAGACGGATTTTCGCCCGTGCTCCTACGGGTTCCGTCCGAACCGCCGGGCTCACGATGCAGTGGCCGAGGTGCACCATTTCGCATCCCGCTCATACGAGTGGGTTGTTGAGGGTGACATCAAAGCCTGCTTCGACGAAATCTCACACTCTGCCCTTATGGACCGGGTGCGGGAACGTATCGGAGACAAACGCATCCTGGCTCTGGTGAAGGCGTTTCTGAAGGCGGGCATCCTCGATGAGGACGGCACGCTGGTGGATACCGATGCCGGAACTCCGCAGGGATCGATTCTCTCCCCGTTGCTGAGCAACGTGGCTCTCTCGGTCTTGGACGACCATGTCGCCCAAGGGCCAGGTGGGCCCGGAGCCAGCCCGTATGGAAGGGCCAAGCGACGCCGACAAGGTCTGCCGAACTACCGCCTTGTGCGGTATGCAGACGACTGGTGCTTGCTCGTTTCGGGCACCGAGGCGCACGCCGAAGCCCTGCGGGAAGAGCTCGCAGGGGTCTTGTCCACGATGGGCCTGCGCCTCTCTCCGGAGAAGACTCTGATCACCCACGTCGACGAGGGTCTTGATTTCCTCGGCTGGCGCATCCAGCGCCACCGGAAACGAGGCACCGGCAAGCAGTACGTCTACGTCTATCCGGCCAAGAAGGCCCTGGTGGCCGTCATGGCCAAGGTGAAGACGATCTGCCGGCGGAGCACGAACCTGCCGCTCGAAGACCTGCTGCATCAGCTCAATCGGATGCTGCGGGGATGGACCGCGTACTTCAAGTACGGATGCTCGAATGCGACATTCAGCTATCTGAGGGCCTATCTCTGGAAGGAGATCGTCAGATGGCAGGAGCGCAAGCACAGGCGTGTTCCTTGGAAGGTACTACGCCGACGCTACGGCATCTGGCCCGCCGCGGATGGAGTGGAGTTGTTCGACCCGGCAAGGGTAAGCGCCAAGCGCTACTACTACCGGGGAACACGCATCCCGACACCGTGGCCGAGCACAGCATGAGGTGAACACAAACCCACGGGACTTGTGGAGAGCCCGGTGCGCTTAGCGGTGCACGCCGGGTTCGGGAGGCGACCCGGAGAAACGGGCTGGCCGCGAGGCCAGCACCGCGCTCCGGGTCGACCTCACTGTCGTATCCCCGATTCAGTCGGGAAGAATTTGGAGGGAGATTCTTGGGTCTGATGGCTTACCTCATCCGGAAACGGAGAAGGGACCAGAGAATGCCAGGAAATCGGTGACCGGGCTCAGGTATCGGAGACGGGGTATCGAGGGACCCGCGTGACACGGTGAAAGCTGAATTGCCTGAACCCTAATTCCCAGGAGACTGAAGGTCGAGTCCGTCGGAAAGATACCTGAAACCGGCGCCGTGCTCTGCGACGGGGTGATGGAAGACCCGGCGCAACCTTCGGAGCATGGAGCGATGCCCAGCGAGGGCATTCAAGTTGCCGCGTAGCCAAATCATCAACCCGAGCCCACATTTGGCGCGGCCGGAATTCCGAGCTACAACTACACACCCTGGCGGGAAGACTCGTCGGTGACGCTCGGACGGATTGGCACGGATTTGGCGACGGTAGTAGACAAAGGCGTTGGTGCGCCCGGCAAGCGATGGCTCGTTCGGTACCGGGAGCCCGGTGGGCGTAGCGCTCGGCAGCGTGAGAAGTCGTTCGACCGCAAGAAGGACGCGGTGGATTTCGCCACCAAGATGGAGAACGACAAACGGGAGAACAGCTACGTCGATCCTTCTGCCGGCAAGGTGTCGGTGCGGCGCTATGCGGCCGACTGGCTCGCTCTGAAGCCCATGGCGGCCGGCACGGAGGAGTCCTACGAGCGCATCATGCGTCTTCACGTCCTCCCCCGGCTGGGTAAGAAGGCCATCTCCCAGGTCACTGCGGCCGACGTGGAGGAGCTGTACGCGCTCTGGCGTCGGCAGGGCGCGATGCCCAACACGATAGATTCCCGTCGCATTGCTCTGTCGGGGATGTTCTCTCACGCGGCTCGTCACAAGAGGATCCGCGAGAATCCGGTCAAGCAGGCTGAGAAGCCTGCCAACCCCGTCATGCAAGTGGATGAGAGGACGCTTCCCAGCTTCGACGAGATTTCAGCCTTGGCCAAAGAGATTGGACCACGCCTGGAGCCTGCTGTGTGGCTCATGGCGTGCTGTGGATTGCGTATCGGCGAGTCGCTGGGAGTCTTTCCAGAGGACATCGTCGACGGCACGTTGCGTTGCCGGCGGCAGGTTGTGCGTATCAAGAATTCCTCAGGCAAGTACGTTGCCCTCTACGCTCCCTTGAAGCATCGAAAAGAGGGCGAATGGCGCGATATACCGGCGCCCGCCGCCCTGGAGCCGATTGCCGAAAGGCTGCCCATTCGGAATCAGGCTGGAGGCATGACCTACCGGGATCTTTTCCGTAAGTCCTGGGACCGGGCACTGAAACGCCTCGGCCTTCCCGACTACAACCCGCACGACCTCCGGCACAAATGGGCCACCGTGACCCTGAGCAACGGTGTGCCCATCCACGAGGTGTCGCGGTGGATGGGCCACAGCTCGATCAAGATCACGGTGGACCGGTACGGCCATCTCACCCTCGACGGCAGTGACCGCTGCCGTCAGGTCATCGAGGCCACCTTCGGGGTACACATGCTCAGCGGATTCCCAGCTCCGCGAGTGCGCGGTGCTGAGTTGGTGCTGGCTTAGCCGGGAAGTAGAGGTAGCAGACGCCTCCCGTACCGCTCGTGACCTGGCCTTTTTCATCGTAGCGCTTCGTCCGCAGCCAGATGTTCTCGAACTGGGATGCGGGGCATTAGCAGACGCGGGACGGGGTGGCAAACGTGCAGGTCAACGGCTTGCGCTGGTTCGCTCCGAACGAGCACAAGCTGGGCCGTGCTGAGTTCGTGCTGACTTCCGCTGCCGTCCATTCCGGTCCGGTCGGGGGCGTTGTGCTGAATCGGTGCTGAGTTTCGGCGTTGACGGGCGTGCGTGCGCCGACACGCCGCGGCCGGACACGCCCGCTCCTCACAACGCGCCAGCGGACAACTCTGGTGGGTTGCCCCCCCAGGAGTCACCATGACGACCCGCGAGTGCCGGCAGTGGTCTGCGGAGCCGTTTGGTACGGCCGGAATGCGTCCTTATCGTGTCGCACTCCCTACCTACGGAAATGGATCGCTGTGAACCAACCGATGTGGACCGTGCCGACCCTGGCAGACTTTCTCGGGAAGCCCGTCTCCTGGGTTTACGACAATCACGAGAAGGAGGCCATCCCCAGCTTCCGTGTGGGGCAACAGCTACGATTCCTGCCGAGCGAGATAAATCGATGGATGGAGAACAACTGCCGCGAACGAGAGGCCGCATGAACGTCAAGTACAAGGAGACGGCGCGGGGCGGGCTCGCGGTGAACATCATCGAGTGCTGAGGAAACAGGCCCTGACCAGCGCGTTTGCTTCTTTCAGCGCTGTCAGGGCCTTCCCTGCTTACCCGGCGGGAAGGCCCCGAAAAGTCCCCGGGACAGGCTTGAAAGTCCCCGAAAAGTCCCCAGGAAGTCCCCGGAAAACTGCGTCGCCAGCGTGATCGACAGCCCGTTGGGAACGTCTTGATCGCCCCATCGCCCTGGCGGAATCCGGGCCTGAGACCGGTGCCACGAATCGTGGGGTGATCGTGTTGGCTGGTGCGGCTATCAGCTGCTTGATGACGCAGGTCAGAGCGTTGTGACGTGGTCCACGATCTCGTGCGAACCGGCATGTGCTGCCGTCCGCTCAGGCATGGTGAACCTCCTGTCACGTGGGGTGCACGGGCCTGCCCACGGGTGTCCGGGGTTTGCCGTGGAAGACCTGCCGAACGTGCCACTCGCGGTGTTGTCTCGCGACCGGTGGGACGCCCGGCTGCGGGCCGATGACCGGCCGGCCAGCGAGGGCAAGCACGTGCTGTCGGCTGGCCGAGCTACGGCCAACGAAACGTTGGGAGACAAGGATGCGGTGGTCGCCTCCGAGGCCCATGACCCCTTTGTCGAAGAGCTTGTGGTGCAGCGAGCACAGGCACAGGCCGTTGTCGACCTCGTCCGGCCCGTCGTGTGACCACCAGCGCACATGCGCGGCCTCCAGCCCGACCGTGCTTGCGCCGAGCGCCCCGTCGTAACCACAGAACGCACACTGGAACTCATAGGCGGTGAGTATGAGTTCACGCATCCGTCGATCACGTTGCCGTCGGGCTGCGACCTCCGCGCCGTTAACGGCCCCGGTCTCGGCAAGCTCCATGTCGAGACCGACGGCTTCGCACAGATCCACGTGCAGGGACGGCGGGAAGTGGGTGTCCAGCAGCACTCTGACGAGCCGACCCAGCAGCGACGGCTCGACTGCGAGCGCAGCCCGCAGGCCGGGCGCAAGCCGGCCGATGGCTCCGCTGGAGCGAAGGACCCGGACTCCGCTGCCGGGGCTCCCCGGCCCCTGGTCGGTCCTGACCTCCCACACTCCATCGCTGGCGAGGTGGTGGAAGGGGTATGCGGGCGTCGTCGGGTGCGATGGTCCGTACTCGGCAAGCAATCGCTTGAGCTCATCCTCAACCGCGCTGTACCGCAGTTCGCTGTCGGCATCCCGTTGATAGCTGCCGAGGGCGTACAGCAGCAGCAACGGCTTGTGCGGAGCCCGGACGTCGTTGTTCGTCCACCGTCTCAGCTTCGCTACCCGATCAAGCCAATCCATAAGCCGCAAGGGTAGTTCTCATTACGGCCGTCGCATCACCTTTGGTTGACCAGCCGAGACAGGAACAGATGCCCACGAGGAGTTGATGGTCTGGCGGCAGAGTGCTGGATGGAGGTCGTACTGGTCGAGGCCGTTACTCACGCCACGCATAATGCGCAGCGGGACAAGGCAGGACGTCCCTGCGCGGGATCTGTGGCCAGGCCGTAGCCGACAGCTTCCGCGTGTGGGGCGGAGCGATCAACTGGCCGCTGTCCCGGGAGGACCGTGTGCTCGGCGAGCCGACTGCGCGGCGGAAGACTCGAAAGTGCGCCATCATGCTGGAGACCTCGGGGTGACGGTCGACGCGTGGCCACCGGTGGTCAGGGTTCATCCGCCGTGGCTGAGGCGGCGGGCGACTGAGGTGACGGGCGAGGAAATGGTGCGGGATTACGACAGTCAGCTGCTGGAGTCGGTGGCAGTTCGCCGACGCAGGTTGCGGGATGCCCTGTTGTTCGGTGCACAGCGGGGGCGTCGCACTGCGGACGAGCGGCTGGGGAAGGTTTTCGCGGGGATCGCGATCACGGCTGTCCTGTGCGCGGGGTGCGTGGGGTGGTCGTTCCTACAGCACACGCTGGCGACGCAGAAGGCTGAGCAGGAGAGGCAGCAGCGTCAGGTGCAGCAGTACGAGCAACCGACGAGGTCGGCGAAATCCTAGAAGTTCGCGGATCGGATTCGGACAGAGTGTGCGGCATTCCTGGGGAATGCGCGAAGAGCTCCCCGTGGCGGGAAGAGGGTTCCCTGACCCGGGGCCAGGGTGGAAGCATGTCCAGCTTGGCCAAGGAGTTCGTCAACACCGCGATGATAGGTTCCGGTAAGTGGTGAGTAGAGCAGTGAGTTCCCGGGCGCAACTGAGCCGAGTGACGTTGGTCGGCGAGCGGCGCCGGGCCGATGTCGTCCTGCTCTCCGATACGCCGATAGGGCAGCTGATTCCAGATGTCCTGCCGTTGCTGGGTGATCGGACCGGATCGCGGCCGGTAGCTCGGCAGTTGATGACGTCTGACGGATCTGTCCTGCCGCACGACAGCACGCTGGCGTCAGCGGGGATATCTGACGGCGCTGTGCTCCGGCTCGTGACGACGCATTCTGCGCCGCCGGCTCCCGTTGTGCACGACGTCACGGACCAGGTGGCTGACGACCTCGACTTGCGGGCTTGGCGCTGGCGTCCTGCTGCGCGCCGGGCCAGTGCGGGGGTGGCGACCGTCGCCTTCGCCGTGATCGCCGCGCTGCTCGGCCGCCGTGAGTTCCCGCTGGGCGCCCTGGTCGGTGCGCTGTCAGCTGTATCGCCTGTGCTCCTGGCGGCCGGTGCGCTCGTCGCCAAGGTTGGGAAGGGAAATCGGGGGCTGGCGACCGCGCTCTTGGTCGCTGCTGGCGGGCTTGGTGTTCTGGCGGCGTGGACGGCTGCCGATGCGTTCGGCTGGCCGGGCACCGCGCGGCTCGCTGCCGTGGCGGGCGCGCTGGTCGTGGCGCTTGTGTTCCTTGGGTACTTCTCTCCGCTGGGCAAGGGTGGGCTGGTTGGTGCGGTGACCACTGCCGTGTTCGCCATTGTGTGGCAGGCGGTTGCCGCGGTTCAGGGGGATCCGGCCCGGCTCGGTGCCGTGATGGCGGTCTTCTCTTTGGTGGTGCTCGGTGTGCTGCCGCGGCTGGCTCTGATGGCGTCGGGGCTCACCGCGCTCGATGACAGCCGCTCGGGCGGCGTCTCTGTCAGCCGTCACCAGGTGGGCACTGCGCTTGCGGCGACGCACCGCGGCCTTGCCCTCTCGACGATCGTCACTGCGGTATCGGCAGCCGGCGCTGGCTGGCTGCTCACGCTGGCCGAGACGCCGACCGTATGGACCGTGGTGCTGGCGGCGCTCGTTGTCGTGGTGCTGGTGTCGAGAGCGCGAGCGTTCCCGCTGGTCGCTGAGGTTGTTGCGCTCTTGGCTGCCGCGGCGTGCCTTGTGGTGCGCCTGGTGATGTGGTGGACGGAGCATGCGGAGGGTGTCGGACCGCTGGCTGTGCTGTGTGCGGCCGCGGTGCTGCCGTTGGTCGTTTTGGCGGTGCAGGTGCCCGAGCATGTGCAGGTGCGGCTGCGGCGCATGGGCGATCTGGTCGAGTCCGTCGGCATGGTGGGGCTCTTCCCGCTCGCCTTTGGTGTGTTCGGTGTGTATGGGCAGTTGCTCAACCAGTTCTGACAGTTCTGAGTCGATGTGCCGGCGCTCCGGGCGGGGCAGCAGGTTGGGGGTGAGGAGCGGGTATGCCGAACGGAGACGGCTGGCAGGGTGATGTGCTGCGCGACCTGAGGAGCGGCGCCCAGCAGGGGGCTCAGGGCCCCAGTGGGCAGGCTTACAGCGCCTCCGCGTCGCGTCCGGAGCTGTCTTCGCAGGGCACCCAGACGCCGGACGCCGCACATGGCGGTGGCGCGCCACAGCAGGCCGGCTACCCGTATCAGGGGCAGGAGCAGCAGGCCCCGGCCGCGTATGCCCCGGGTCCTCAGCCCCAGAGCGCTCCCGGCTCCCGCCCTGTGGTGGACGAGGGCCTGGCGGGTGCGCTACGCAGCAAGCCGCGGCACGGCGAGTCCTTCGCGGCGCGTGCCACACGTGCCCTGCGCCGTACGCTCTCCTCGTCAGCCGCGCGCGAGGTCGCCGAGATCACCCGCACCGCTGCGGTGCTGCAGCAGCCGGTGACGACGGGTCGGCAGATCGCCATCACCTCCATCCGGGGCGGGTCCGGCAAGTCGACTGTTGCCGCGCTGCTGGGAACCACGTATGCGCACTACCGGCAGGATCCGGTCCTGTTCTTGGAGGCCGATCCGGCGCTCGGCTCGCTGCCGCTGCGGCTCGGCGCCGGGAGCCGGCGCTGGACGACCAGCGATATCGCGGACATCGTCAAGGCGGACATGTCGCTGCTCGATGTCACCGGCTATCTCGTCCAGCTTCCCGACAATGCCTGGTTGCTGCCTGCGAGCCAGGGGCAGATCGGTGTGATGCTGGACAGTCGGGCGTATGAGCGGGCCGTGGTGGCGCTGCGCCGCTACTTCGGTGTGATGATCATCGACTGCGAGACGTTGCCCGCCGAGGTCGCGCGGGTCGCGCTCGCCGCCGCGCATGGCCGTGTTCTGACCGCGCCCGCCACGCCGGAGGGCGTCACCAGTACGTATGCGGTGCTGCAGTGGATGCAGGGGCTCCCCCGGCATGTGATCGCCGGCACGGTCGTCGTGCTCACCGAATTGGTGCCCAACTCCGGGCTCGATCTTGACGCAGCTGCCCAGGGGCTCAAGTCCACCGGGGCAAGCGTCCAGGTTCTGCCGTATGACCGGCATTTGGCGGCCGGTGGCGCAGTCCATACGGAGTTGCTGGCTCACCCGACCAGGGAAGCCGCTGCCCGCCTCGCCGCGGACGTTTTCCAGCTCTCCCTCTCCCAGAAGCGTCACTGACCGATGCCGAGCCCGATCGTGAATGACGGACGACGATGAGTACCCGACTGATACACCGCCCGGCCCGGACCACCCGTCCTCCGGCCGCCTCCGAGGCGCGCGTCATCGAGGCCCCGCCCAACCTCCCCGAGGGGAAGGCGGGCAACATCGCGATGTCGCTGCTGCCGGTCGCCGGTGTCATGTCGTCCGTGGTGATGATGACGGTAGTGCGCAACAGTCAGTTCGCCGCGCTCGGCGCGATCATCCTCGTCGTCACCGTCATCGGCTCCGTCGTCCTCGTCTTCTCGCAGCGCGGCAAGGCCCAGCGCACCCGCCGCACCCAACGCGAGGCGTACCTCGCCTATCTAGAGGACTTGCGCGAGGAGCTCGCTGCCGAGGAACGCGAGCGGCGCGAGCGCGCCGATGTCCTCAACCCGCCGCCTCCCGCTCTCTATGACATCGTGCGTGATCCGGCTCGCCTATGGGAGCGCCGCCGGGTCGATGGCGACTTCCTGCGTGTGCGGGTCGGTACTGGCGAGATGCCCGTACGGGATCTGCAGATCGCCGAGCAGGGGTCGTCAGTTCTTACTCCGCCTGACCGTTTCATGCTCAATGAGGCGTCGGCGCTGATGGCGCGCTTCCGCACCGGAACCGAACTCCCCCTTACCGTTCCGCTTGACCGCGTCGGCAATGTCAGCGTCATCGGCCCTCGCGAGGACTGTCTGCGCGTTGTGCGCGCCTTGCTCATCCAGGCTGCTGCCCTGCATGCCCCCGATGACGTGGCAGTGGGGCTCGCGGTGCCTGGGGATCGGCTCACGGAATGGGAGTGGGCCAAGTGGATGCCGCATCTGCTCGACACAGAGCAGTTCGACGGGCCCGTCGCCGCCCGCCGTATCGCCCCCTCCGCGCCCCAGCTGGCCCGGCAGCTCGGCCCTGAACTGCGCCGCCGTGCCTCCTATGCGGCCGAGGTGCGGCGTGGCCTGTCCGGCAATGACGCGCTGTCGATGACGTCCCGGCTGCTCGTGGTCGCCGACGGCCACGGAGAAGACGCCGTGGACCTGCCGCGTCCCGACGAGGCGGTCGGGCTACGGGAGATGGGGGTCAGTGTCCTGCACCTGCTCGAACAGCGGGTCCAAGAGCCAGGGCAGATCAGCGTCCGGATCACCGTCGACGGCGACAAGGTGGTCATCGAGGACCTGCGCGAGCAGGAGCCGGTCAGCGCCCACGGCACCGTGGATGAGGTCGGCACCGCGTTCGCCGAGGGCCTGGCCCGGATGCTGGCGCCGCTGCGTCTGTCCGCCGAGTCGCTGGCGGACGCCCCCCTGACCGGACCGGTCGACTTCGCCGAGCTGCTCGGCATCGACGACATGGCGCAGCTTGACGTGTCGCGCCTGTGGGCGCCGCGCGGCGAACGTGCCTTCCTGCGCGTCCCCATCGGCATCAACGACTCCCACGAGCCGGTGTTGCTGGACCTGAAGGAGTCCTCCGAGCTCGGCATGGGCCCGCATGGCCTGTGTGTGGGCGCAACCGGCTCCGGGAAGTCGGAACTCCTGCGCACCCTCGTCCTCGCCCTGGTGGCCACCCACCCGCCCGGGGATCTCGCCCTGGTCCTCATCGACTACAAGGGCGGTGCGACCTTCGCGCCATTCGCCGACCTGCCGCACGTCGCCGGTGTCATCACCAACCTGGAGAACCAGGCCGGCCTGGTCGAGCGCGTCCACGCCTCGCTGGCCGGTGAGGTCAAGCGCCGCCAGCAGGTCCTCAAGGACGCGGGCAACATCGCCGACATCGGTGACTACGCCGCGCTACGCGCCGAGAAACGTCCCGATCTGGAGGCGCTGCCGCATCTGTTCGTCGTCATCGACGAGTTCGGCGAGCTGCTCACCGCCAAGCCGGACTTCATCGACCTGTTTTTGTCCATTGGTCGTATCGGCCGCTCGATTGGGGTGCATCTGCTGCTGTCCAGTCAGCGCATCGAGGGCGGCAAGCTCAAGGGTCTGGACACCTACCTGTCCTACCGGCTGGGCCTGCGGACTTTCTCCGCCGATGAATCCCGTACGGTCCTGGACACCACGGACGCCTTCCACCTGCCGCCCCTGCCGGGATTCGGCTACCTCAAGGTCGACACCAGCCACTACGACCGCTTCAAGGCAAGCTATGTCTCGGGCGCCTACCGCGGCCCCGTGCAACGCCCGGAGGACGAGGACAGCGGGCCGCTCGCTCTCCCCTATGACGCCCTCAACACCCGTTCCGCGGAGGAGGATGCGCACGCGCAGGAGCCTACGGTGCGGCGCCGCGAGATGGGGCCGACCGAGCTGGGCGTCATGGTCGAGCAGCTGACCCACGCTGCCGGTCCGGTGCGCCGCATCTGGCTACCCCCGCTGCCCGATGCGATAGCCCTGGACACGGTCGCAGGCCCCCTGGACGTCGGCCCGCGCGGTGTCCAACTCTCCCAGCGGCGCGGCCCGCTGGAGGTCCCGCTCGGTCTGCTCGACGATCCGGCCAGGCAGTGGCAGGGCCAGTGGTACCTCGACCTGACAGTGGCGGGCGGCCACGCCGCCGTCATCGGCGGCCCCCAGTCCGGCAAGACCACCCTCCTGCGCACCCTCGTCCTCTCCCTCGCGCTGACCCATACCCCGCAGGAGGTCGGTGTCTACGGCCTCGATCTGGTCGGCGGAGGACTGGCTGCCCTGTCGGGGCTGCCACACGTCGGCGGCATCGCAGGCCGCGCCGACCGCGAACGCGCCGCCCGCACCGTCGACGAAGTACGCACCATGCTCGCCGCCCGGGAGGACCTCTTCCGCCAGCACGGCATCGACTCCGTCGAGCAGCTGCGTACCCTCCACGCCGCGGGCCGGCTGCCGCAGCTGGCGCCGAGATCGTCCTCGTCATCGACGGCTTCGGCGCACTGCGCGACGACTTCGAGGACCTCGACGACGACATCGCCGACATCCTCAAACGCGGCAGCGGTTACGGCATCCACGTCGTCGCGAGCATGCTCCGCTGGAACGACGTCCGTATCGCCGTCCAGTCGAACTTCGGCACCCGAATCGAGCTACGGCTCAACGACCCCAGTGAATCCAGCATCGACCACAACCTCGCCAAGACCCTCTCGCCCGACGAGCCCGGCCGCGTCCTGACTGACAGCAAACTCTTCGCGCAGGTCGCACTTCCCCGCACGGACTCCCTCGCCGACACCGCAGACCTCGGCGCGGTCCTGGAGCGAGCAGCCAAGACGGTTCGCGCCACCTGGAGCGGCGAGGTCGCCCAGCCGGTACGCGTGCTGCCACACGTCCTGGAGCCCCACCTCCTGCCAGGCCCAGCCGCCGAACCCCAGCGAGTACCAATCGGCCTGGACCAAACGAGGCTCGAACCCGTGCTGCTCGACCTGTTCCAGCATGACCAGCATCTGCTGATCATGGGCGACAGCGAATGCGGCAAGACCAACCTCCTTAAGACCATCGCCCACGCCCTCATCGAGCGTTACAGCGAGGACGAGCTGGTCTTCGCCGTCATGGACCCCCGACGAAGCCTGCGCGGCGCGATCCCCAAGGAGTTCAACGGCGGCTACGCGTACAACGCCAAGCTGTGCGCGGGCCTAGCCACCGGTATCGCCACCGTGCTGGAGCAGCGGCTGCCCGATGATGCCGCCGGCCTCCAGGATCTGGAGCAGGGCAGTTGGGGCGGCGGACCGCGGATCGTCGTCCTCGTCGACGACTACGACGTGCTCACCACCGCCGGCCAGGAACCCCTGGCCCCCTTCCTGCCCTACATCCCCTCCGCGGTCGACATCGGCCTGCACTTCGTCCTGACGCGCCGCGTCGCAGGCGCCTCCCGCGGCATCTACGAACCCCTCGTCCAGGGCCTGCGCGAGACGGGATCCTCAGCCCTCCTCATGGCAGGTGACCGCGGCGAAGGCCAGCTGTTCCCCGGGGTGTACGCCTCCCAGCAGCCGCCGGGCCGCGGTGTCCTCATCCGCAGGGGCACGCCCAACCGCCTGATCCAGACTGTGTTCTCCCCGCAGTGACCCACTGGCGACCGCTTCCGCACACGCCAGCTTCACGACACGTACGGCTTCCATGCCACGAACGACGAAGGACCGACGACCCATGACCAAGGACGTCATCGCCCTCACCCAGCGCATGCCCGGCCCATCGACCATGCTCGCGGGCCTGCTCTCCGGAGGCCCCGACAAGCTGGTCGACACCGCAGGCGAAGGTGCCGTCATGCGCCTGTGCGACGACGAGGGCCGACCACTGGTATCCGTCGAGTCACCACTGCTCGTGCAAGTCGCCGGCGAGGCCAAGCGACTGCTGGGAGCCACGGAGCCGCCGGTTCCGTACTGGTGGACCGAGGCCCGCGCCACCACCGGTGTCGAAGAAGCCGAACGCCTCGCGGGTACCTTCGCGGCCCGGCTGGCCGCTTTGGCCGATGGCTCCGCCTGGCCGCCACAGGCCGCGCAGTCCCTGGCCGTGGTGAAGACCGACGGTATGAGCATCGCGCCCACGCCCGCCGCCGACCAGCCCGCCGTCGACGTTCTCACCGACAAGGTCGCCGTCATCATCCAGGACCGCCCGGTGGTCGCCATGACAGCCTGGCTCCAGGACGCATTCCGCACCGCCGCAGGCGCCGAACTGGGCCTGCAGATCGTCACCCCACCGGGAACCACACTCTCCCCGGCCGTACTCCACAGCCTGAGCAACTGGCCCTGCCGCTGGGTCGTACGCGACGAGCGGGACGGCTACTACGACGGACAGTCCGGAGCCGTACTGCGCTGGCAGGACGGCATGTTCGCACCGGTAGCGGCGGCCGACGCGACCGCTGACGACCCCCGCACCCCGGTGGCCGCCTCCTACCAGGAAGTCACGGACACCGGAGAGCGTCAGCTCGCTGTGACGTTCCGCACGGCCCACCCCGCAGACGAGCGTCTGGTCCTTGGCGGCGCACTGGAGTCGATATGGCGCGAACTGACCGGCGAGCCCCCGGCCGGCTGGGGTACCGCCGAGCCCGCCAACCTCCCCTGGTCACTGCGCCAGATGACCGACATCGCCTACGAGAGGGCGCCCGAGCCGACCTGGTTCGTGGTAGTCGGCAGCCCGGAGAAGCCGGGCCTTGCCACGGTGCGCGTCAGCCGGACGAAGGCGGGCGTGGAGAAGTACGTCACGCTGATGTTCGGCTACGGCCCCGACGAGGAGCCGCCGGTGGACTCCTTGCCCAGGGCCGCGGAGGTGCTCGCCACCCGCCACCGCCTTGTGTCGATGCTCGTCCAGGTCCGCAAAGCCCGCCGGGACCTGGCGGTGCCGCCCCGCTTCGAGGGACCCGGTGTCCCGCTGGCCTTCGTGCTCGGCGCGGAGGAGGTCCGTCAGATACCCGGCGACCGCGCCCGGAACACGCCGCTGTCCCAGCCGCCTGTCCCCCTCGGCCCGAAAACCCGCCCTGCGATGTACTACCCGCTGCCGGGCGACCCGTTGGACCTGTCGGGCTGGCAGGACTTCGAGCGCCTAATGCGACATCTGAAAGGCGCCTGAGAGCTCCCGGACCGGGGGGCCGACCTGTGGCCTCCGTACCAAACACAGCGCGGTGGCCAGGGGACGCAGACGACACTGAGCCGCTGTCACACCTTCGTCATAGCATTGGGAATGCGGATTGCAGCAATGATCCGCAGTTGATAGGCATGACCGTACATTTGATCGTCAAGTCCGGTGGGGGAACCCGATGAAGTTCGATATGGGAGCGCAGACGCTTGCAACCCTGAGGTCGAAGTCGCAGGGGTCGAGCACGGAGCTGGGGACGTTGATCCACCAGTTGGTACAGGCAGCGCAGCCGTTGGAGGGCAAGTTTAACGGTTCGGGCAAGGCGGCCTTCGACTCCTTCAAGTCGCGCGCGGACGAGATCACCACGGCGCTGGACAGCGCGCTGGCCGCGATTGTGGGCGGTCAGTCGGGCATGGAGTCGGCGTTCAGCTCGGGCGTCCAGGAGCAGGCCGATAACGCGCGGTCGCAGATGTCGGCCGCTAACTTCGACGCGGCCCGCTTCTCGGGCCGCTGACAGCCGCTTTGCGGCGCACGTACTCAAAGTCTTGGCGGGGAGTGATTGTGATGGCTGCTGGCATGGACCGGCGTTCGTACGACTCGGGTGCCTCGGCGGAGGCGCAGGGCAACATCCAGGCGATGATCGGCCGTCTGGAGCAGGTGATGGCGGCGCGTGACGCGCAGGTGAAGGCAGCGATGGCGGACTTCGCGGCGGATGGTGTCGCGGAGGAGTACCACGGCAAGGAAATGCGCTGGAACCGCGCCTCGCAGGAGGTGCGGAGCATCATCCAGCTGCTGAAGACGACGCTGGAGAAGAACGACGCGACCGCGCACCAGACGCTGGCACGCGCGAAGTCCGCGGTCGACAACATCGGCTGAGCCAGCCCAGCGCACCAGCAGGAGAAGCAGTCCTCCGCGGTGCGCCGACGGGTTGCCGGCCGCTGGGGGGACCGGCGTCACGCAGTCGTGGCGGCGGTGTGACAGAGAGGGTTTGCAGGGGGCGTTCATGGCGTCGTGGGACATTCAGCCGCAGGGTGTGCAGGGCCAGTTGAAGGTCGTCGGCACACATGCCGAAGATCTTGGGAAGGCCCTCACCACCCTGCTCACGGACATGCAGGAGGCGGCTGCGGCGGCGGGTACGGCGGTGCCGGGCTCGCAGGCCGCGGTGCGTCCGCACGGGCCGGTGGTGCCGCAGACGGCTCCGAAGTGGGTGTCGCAGAAGACATCGGTGGGGCCGGTCGGCGCGGCGCTGGCCGAGTACGCGGCGAAGAAGCGCAGGACGGATTTCAAGGCGATGGCCGATCGTTGCCAGGCCGCCGTCCTGGGCGCGGCCAAAGCCACCAATGAGTACGTCCAGGGCGATCTGGAGGCGGCCAAGAACGCCCAGAACGCCGCCCGTACCGTGCGGGTGGAGGCTCTCAAGGACTTCGGGGGGAAGAAGCAGTGAGCAACGCGCCGGTCGATCCGGCCGAGGTACCGGTCTTCACCGGGAATCTGGACCTTCTCGAAACCAAGGCGAAGGCACTGTCCCGCGGCGGCTCCACGGTCCACACCGCCGGCTCGGACGTCCACAAGTCCTTCGGCGGACTGTCCGCCTTCTACAAGGCACCCGAGGCAGAGCAGCTGTTCGCCGTCACCAAACCGGTGGCAGACAAGGCGCACGACCTGAGCGATGACATGCAGGTCATCGCCAAGGCTCTGAACACCTACGCCCGAGAGATCACTCCACTGGTCAAGCAGCTTGAGCAGCTCAGACAGGAGGCCGCCGCCTTCCGCGACAAGGAAGCCGCCGACGACGACTGGCGCGAGGACGGCGACCTGATCGAGGAGAACCTCAATCGCCGCAACAAGATCGCCGAGGTCTGGGCCGCGTTCCAGGAAGCCGAACGCGACTGCCACGCCAAGATCGTCGCCCTGGTCAACGGCAAGGCGCTCCACGCGATCGACGCCTCCCACAAGAACGGCTACGGCTACGACGCCGAAGCCCTCAAGCAATCCAAGAGCCTGCCCTGGGGCGACGCGGTCGAGGAATCCGTTTCCTGGTGGCAGGTGTGGGAGCACGCCTACGACTTCGGCAAGGGCTTTATCGTCGACGGCGTGGGGGGCACCATCGACGGCATCTACACCCTGTTCGGCGGGCACGGCGGGGATGCCGCCGGCGAGGCGTGGAAAAGTCTGGCCAAACTCTCCACCGCAGCCACGATCACCACGATCCCCGGTTTGGGCACTGCCTACTGGATGCTGCCGGGCAACATGCTCCCCTCCTGGCTGCGGGACTCGCGTACTGCGGTGAGAGACACCGGCAAGGCTCTCGTAGCCTGGGACCAGTGGGAATCGAACGGCTCCCGTGCCGCCGGCGCGGTCACCTTCAACGTCGTGACCGCTGTCTTCACCCGCGGCGGTGGTGCCGCCGTGCAGGGCACGGGCAAGGCCGCCGCGATGGCCAAGGGCCTCTCCGCCGTCAGCAAGGTGGGCAGCGCCGTCGACCCGATGGCCTACGTCTTCAAAGGCGCAGGCGCGGGCGTGTCGAAGGTCGGCGACGTGATGGCCCATCTCAAGGGCCTCGGCCACGTCGAGATCCCGAAGATCTCCGATGGCGCCTACAGCCCGCCCGAAGGCGCCGTCGAGATGCCGGACGGCACGATCCAGCTGCCCAAGGACGCTCCCATCCCGGAAGGGGCCACCAAAAACCCAGACGGCAGCATCGAACTGCCCAAGGACACGGTCACCTTCCCGCCGGACACGGTGAAGGACCCGAGCAGCGGGAAGTACATGACCGCCAGAGGCGACCTCTACAACGAGGACGGCAGCCTCTTCCAGCGCGCCGAAGACGCCCACAAGGAGAACCCCGCCTCACCCGCCACAGGCGCGGACAACCCACGAATCGAGACCCCGGCTCACCAGGAGCAGCGGGTCCCGGCCGGCGTCGGCGGACGGGGCGACGACTTCACACGCGTCGGCTCGGAGCACTCCGGTCCGGCCCATACGGGCGACAACGCGGGCCACGGCGACACCAGGCCGGGCGATCACAGCCCCAGGGGCCGCGCCGACGACCACGGCACCCCCGGCGGCCACGCCCCGGACAACATGCCGCGCAACGACCTGAACCAGACCCCCCGCGGCGGCCACACCAACTCCCCGACCACCCACGGCACCGACGCTCCGGGCGGAGGCGGCACCCACCCGGACACCCCGAGCACCGGCGGCACCCACAACCCGCTGGGCGGCCACGGACCCGGCGGCTTCGACGCCATCCCAGGCTTCGGTGACGACGCGGCCCGTGCGGGTGACGGGACGGCCCCGGCGGGCGGTCACGACGGCCAGCCGACGCACCCCGCTTCCGGGCAGCAGATGACGCCCGAGCAGGTCAAGGCCAAGCAGGACGAGTTCGTGCAGAAGGCGAACGATCCCGACAAGACCTGGTTCAACGAGTACTACCGGTCGGACGGGCACCGTCTCAGCATCCACACCAAGATCGACGACGTCGAGCTGCCGATCCTGGCGAAGGACAGCGACGGATCCTGGATCGCCAAGAACAGCCTTCCGTCCGCCGGCTCCGAGACCAAGTTCGGCCGTGATCCATTCGTCCGCGACGAGACCCTACCCGCGATCGACCACCTCGACGACGTCGCCAAGGACCGCAAGGCTTCCGTGGAACTCGCCAACGCCGAGCGCCTGCACAAGGCTTCGCCCACCGCCGATACGCTCAACGAGCTGGCGAAGGCGCAGGAGCGTTTCGACGCGCACATGACCCCGCGGTGGGGCGAGAACACCTCCAACAACACCTCGTTCTCGGAACGCCTGGGCGAGGACGCGGCGCGGCTGCACGTCGTCCCGGAGAGGTTCCCCGGCTCGGTGGAGCAGCCGCTGCCGAAGACGCCCAACGGCGCCAACATGTTCGACCAGCTGTACCGCCGTCCGGACGGCAAGTTGATGATCATCGAGGCGAAGGCGCCATCTTCCAGCCTCCTCTGGCGCAAGGGCGTCGGTCCGGCCGAGGGCTTCATGGTGAAGCAGGGCACCGAGCCGTACCTGCGGACCATCATCGCCGAGATGGAGCGCCGGCCGAACCTGAAGGTGACCGATGCCTCGGGCAAGGTATGGACGAACGCGGACCTTGCCGATGAGCTCACGAAAGCCTTGGATAGCAAGAGCCTGGAATACGCCATGGTGAAAGCCACGGACGGCGGCAGTAAGTACGCTGGGGCCGTCCTCGAATTTTTCAAGATCTGACAGGGGAGACAGTGTCCGTGATCGTGCCGCGCCAGGACTATGAGAAGGACGAGATGGCAGCGGTGGTTCCCGTCATGGAGGGGTCGCTGTCCTATTCGTTGGAGGAGATCGAGACCTCGCACAACTCCAGGTCGGGCGCGGTCATGAGGTCGCTGAACGTCGCCCTCGTCCGCTGTGTCGGGGACCCCGGTGCCGTCATGTTGGAGACCTGGGAGTCCTGGCTGCTGGCCATGCAGGTGCACTCGGCCGTCTTCGCCGCCGCCGCTTCCGACCAGGAAACGGTCACCTGCAAGATCCGCCAGGAGGAGCGCCACCTCGCCGCCACCGGACCGCAGACCTACCTCAACGCGAACAACTGGCTCAACGCCTTCTACCTCGCGGTCATCTGCCGTGAAGCAACCCGCCTCGACATGCTGGCCCGGATCCCGGTGTCCCTGCTGCGCGACTTCGGCGGCGACCTGGACGAGTACACCTACGCCTGGGTGGAGACCCTCCAGAGCTTCTGGCTCCGCCGGGACGACCTGCGCACGCACCTGGTGCGCGCCGTGGACCTGAGTGCTGCCGAGCACGCCCGCGTCGTCGACGCGGAGACGATGACCAAGCTCCGCTACCCACCGATCATGATGCTCTACCGCTACCTGCGCAACGACGCCGCCGGCTTCAACGAGGCCCTGGCCGACGCCGTCCGCTGGCACAAGGAGTACTGGACCGCCGACGAGGACCGCGCCCAGAACATCCAGGGGGTCGTAGCCCTCGCTCCGCTGGCGATCGCCTGCCTGGCGAAGGCCAACGGCATCCCGGTCGAGGTCGAGACCGACTACCTCCCCCAGGCACTGCTTGAATTCGGCTGGGAAGGCGAATTCGACGCGTAGAAGCGCCTCCGAGGTCGTTCGTGCGGGTTCGGCGGTTTTGTCGGCTGCCCGAGACGGACCAATTGACGCGGACCTTGCGCCAGTCCCACGGGACTCAGGCCGCATCAGCGGGAACATGCGGCGGCCCTACCGGTACCACCGCCGTCTTCTTCGCGTCTTCTACCTGTCTGCCCAGATCGCCGCACGCTTCTGTCCCACCTCGAAGACCTTCTACGACCGTAAGAAAGCCCAGGGCAAGAGCCACAAGCAGGCAGTCCTCGCCCTCGCTCGCCGCCGCCTCGATGTCCTTTGGGCTCTCATCCGGGATCAACGCCACTGGACTCCCCAGCCACCCCAGCCCAGTGCAGTCAGCGCAGGACGTTCAAGCCCGCCAGCGGCTTGACGAACACGATTGGGAATCAGTCACAGGTGTGACTGACTGAGCGGTTCATCTGGCGGCTGAGTTGGCGGAGCCCCCGGCTAATGGCGACGGTGGCCACCGAAGCCCCTGCGCCGCTGCGCGACCGGCACGCCCACACCAGCGACCGCGACGACGACTGGGAGGACTGAAGCCCGGGCGGAAGGCCGAGGTGCGCCGCGGGCCGCAACTGGCAGTGGTCGTGGCGCGTGTTTCCCTCACGACAGTGCGCGTGCACTGAATGCGGCGCTACCGTGCTGCGGAGATCGTCTTGGGGAGGGGAGAGCGGGGATGCTAGAGGAGGCGTTGGCGGCGCTGGCCGCGGCGGGCGGGGCGGCAGTGGTACAGGCTGCGGGGACGGAGGCGTGGACCGGGCTGCGGCAGGCGGTGGCACGCTGGTTCGGCCAGGGAGACGAGCAGCGCGAGCGGGCCGAGTTGGAGCGCCTGGACCAGGCTGCTGGCGAGCTGGAGGCAGCAGAGGAGAGGGGGGCGGAGCAGGTGCGCATTCGCCAGGAGGCGGCGTGGCAGGCCCGCTTCGAGGGCCTGCTGGAGGGCCTGGACGGCACCGAGCGTGTCCGGGCCTGCGAGGAACTGCGTGACTTGCTGGCCCAGTACACCCCCGACGGCGGGGTATCGGCGGGCGACGGCGGACTGGCTGCGGGCGGCTACGTGGACATCTACGCCGAGGGTGGGTCGATCGCGGGCGGAGTCATCCACGGAGGTGCGCGCATCAGCCACCCTCCGGCGCCGGATCCGTCGCAGGGCTGAACAGACCGGCTACCCCAAGCCCCCTCTTACCCCTCGCGGGCACCAGTACGCCGAGCAGCGTGACCGCTCACGCCGCCCACCACAGCGTGGCGATCGCCAGCGTCGGTCAGGTCGTTTACCACGCTGCGCCACGCGAGCCAGCAGCCTGGCCGCACCAGGTCGGCGCGATCCCGTCCCGGGCGCAGTCCTTCCAGCACCGCGCGGAGGCACAACGGCTGCGGGCGGCGGTCGACGGCGGCGACTCGGCCGTACTGGGGCAGGTCTTGACCGGCATGGGCGGCGTGGGCAAGACCCAGCTCGCCGCCGACTATGCCCGTACCTGCTGGGCCGGCGGCAGCCTCGACGTCCTGGTCTGGATCACCGCGAGTGCCCGCACGCCCGTCGTGAACAGCTACGCGCAGGCCGGCGTCGAACTGTGCCAAGCCGACCCAGGCGATGCCGAGCAGGCCGCGGGGACCTTTCTGGCCTGGCTGACGCCCAAGGCCGGGGCGAAACCATGCCGGTGGCTGATCATCCTGGACGACGTCGCCGACCCCGACGACCTACGCGGCCTGTGGCCTCCCCCCAGCCGGTATGGCCGAACCTTGGTCACCACCCGCCGACGCGATGCCGCTCTGACCGGTGAAGGCCGTCGCCGGATCGAGGTCGGGCTGTTCACCGAGGCCGAAGCCGTCGCCTACCTCACCGCATCCCTGGCAGCCCGCGGCCGCCACGAACCTGTCGGCCAGATCACCGCCCTAGCCCGTGACCTGAGCTATCTGCCCCTTGCCCTCGCCCAGGCCGCCGCTTACCTCATCGACTCGGGTGAGAGCGTGGCCGCCTACCGCGAACTGCTCTCCGGTCGCACCACCATGCTCGCCGACACCGCGCCCGACCGGCTCCCCGACGACCAGGCCATTCCTGTCGCCGCCGCATGGTCCCTGTCCATCGACCACGCCGACGCCCTCAACCCTGTCGGTCTGGCCCGCCCCATGCTCCACCTAGCCGCAATGCTCGACCCCAACGGCATTCCCCACGCAGTCCTGACCAGCCGACCCGCCCTCGCCCACCTCGCCCAGCACCGCACCCAAACCGGCCAGGGCCTCACTAGAGAAGGGGAACCGGTCTCCCTCCGGGATGCGGTACGAGCCCTGCGCGCCCTGCATCGGCTCAGCCTCATCGACCACACTCCCGCCACCCCCCATCAGGCTATCCGTGTCCACCAACTCATCCAACGCGCCACCCGCGACGCCCTCACTCCCGCCGAGCACGAGCAGCACGCCCGCACCGCTGCCGACGCCCTCATGGCTGCCTGGCCCGAGATCGAACGGGACCCCGCCGTCGCACAGGCTCTCCGGGCCAACACCACGGCCCTCACCACCCACTCTGAAGTGGCGATGTATCGGCCGAACACGCACGAGGCGCTGTACCGCACCGGCAACAGCTACGGGCAAGTTGGCCAGGTAGCCGCAGCTCGCGACCACTTCCAGTACCTGGCCGAAGCCGCCCACCACCACCTCGGTCCCGACCACCCCAACACGCTCGCCGCCCGGGGTTACCTCGCCCGCTGGTGTGGGGAGACAGGGGATGTGGCCGGGGCCGCCGCTTCCATCGAGGAAGTGCTGGAGCAGATGATGCGGGTGCTGGGCGGAGACCACCCCGACACCCTCACCACCCGGCACAACCTTGCCTACTGGCGTGGGGCGGCGGGCGATGCCGCAGGGGCTGCCGCTACCTTCGCCGAACTGCTGACCGACCGAGTGAGGGTATTGGGCGAAGACCACCCCCACACCCTCACCACCCGGCACAACGTCGCCCGCTGGCGTGGGGAAACGGGGGATGCCGCAGGCGCTGCCGCCGATTGCGCCAAACTGCTGACCGACCGGGTACGAGTATTGGGCGAAGACCACCCCGACACCCTCACCACCGAAATCAGCCTCGCTCGGTGGCGTGGCCAGGCGGGGAACGCGTCCGGGGCCGCCGCCGCTTTCGCCGAACTGTTGGCCGACCGAGTGCGGAGGCTGGGCGAAAACCACCCCAGCACCCTCACGACGCGACACAACCTTGCTTACTGTCGTGGCATGGCGGGGGATGCGGCCGGGGCCGCTGCTGCTTTCGCTGAACTGCTATCGGACCGAGCGCGAGTGCTGAGCGAAAACCACCCCCATACACTCGCAACGTGGGCCAACTGTGCCTACTGGTGTGGGAAGGCCGGGGATGCGGCCGGGGCTGCCGCTTCAGCCGAGGAACTGCTGGAGCACATGATGCGGGTGCTGGGCAATGACCACCCCGACACCCTCAACATCCGGGGCATCCTTGCCTCCTGGCGTGGCAAGGCGGGGGACGCATCCGGGGCCGCTGCCGCCTTCGCTGAACTGCTATCGGACCGAGCGCGAGTGCTGGGCAGAGACCATCCCACCACCCTCGCTGCGCGACGCAACCTCGCCTACTGGCGTGGCAAGGCCGGCGGCCAGGCGCAGAAAGCCGGGGCGTGATGCTCATTGGCTCCGAGATTGTCCTTCCGGAATAAATGCCTCGTAGTCTCGATTGTTCGTTCGCGGTGATCGAGGTGGAGTCGGGGAGGCGTATGAACAACTTGAAGGCGTTCAAGGTGAGCGGCGGACAGGCCACGGAGATTCCGGGCTCGTCCGTTGCGCTGGAGCGGCAGTTGCAGACGCTGATCGAGGCCAATATGGAGACGATGCTCGGCATCCGCTTCCTGGCGAGCGAGTATGCGACGGGCCGGCACCGGGGCCGGATCGACTCTCTGGGTTTGGATGAGAACGGGACGCCGGTCATCGTGGAGTACAAACGCTCCCGCGACCAGAACGTCACGAATCAAGCGCTGTCATACCTGTCGTGGATCCATGACCACCACCATGAATTCGAGAGCTTGGTCAAGGAGAAGCTCGGCGCCGAGGTGGCCGAGGCCATCGACTGGAGCAACCCCCGGCTCGTCTGCGTCGCTGGGGACTTCACGCACCATGACACGGTGGCGATCGAGATGATCGGCCGCCGTATCGACTTGGTGAGCTATCGGGTGTTCGACGATGTGCTGACCTTGCGGCTGGTAGCCTCCGTTGCCGGCGCCGCGGCTCCGGCTCGGGGAAAGGCTCCCATCGCGTCCCAAGTCTCCAGTGCGGTTTCGCCGAAGTCGGTGCAGCAGTACCTGGACGAGTCGCCGCAGGATCTTCAGGATCTGTACGCAGATCTCGACGAGGTGCTCCTGTCGCACGAGGGTGTGCAGAAGGAGCCGCAGTTGCACTACATCGCGTACCGGCGGATCAAGAATGTCGCCACGGTGCGCGTCCAGCCGCGGAACCGGTTGCTCGTGGTCAACCTGAAGCTGGATCCGGATGCCGTGGAGCTGGAGGAGGGCTTCTCCCGGGACGTCCGCGGCCTGGGCTGCCTGGGAATCAAGGACGGCGTCGAGGTACGGATCAGATCGCGCCAGGATCTCGCGCGAGCCGGTGACCTCATCCGGCAGAGCGTCGAAGCGGGCTGATCGAGAGAGTCAAGGGCGGTTGCGTCATCGGATTTCGGTGACGCAACCGCCCTTGTTCTGCGTTCTGCCCCGGTCTGCTGGGACGCGCCGCTCTCATTCCTCGGGCCCGGCGAGTGCGAAGTCGTCCTGGGTCAGGACACTGCGAAGGCGCTGTTCGGCGATGCCAGCGTAATGGTCGGAGAGCTCGACGCCGACGAAGTTACGGCCTTCCTTCAGTGCGGCGATGCCGGTGGCTCCGGAGCCGGTGAAGGGGTCGAGGACGGTGCCGCCGGACGGGCAGACCTGGACGAGCTGCTGCATGATCTCGATGGGTTTCTGGGTGATGTGGACACGGTCCTTGCGGGGCTGGGAAGCGATGAAGTGGCCGGGCAGGTAGAGGTCCCGGGTGTTGTCGAGGGTGCCCTTGACGCCCCAGAGGATGAACTCGGAGTCCTGCTTCGGGCCGCCCTTGCGGGGCCGTGAGGCCGGCTTGATCCACGGCATCTTCCCGTGCCAGGTCCAGCCGGCCATCTGCAGAGCATCGGACGTGGTGGGGTCCTGCCTCCAGTCGGAGAAGACCATGACGACGGCGTGTTCGCGGCTGGCGCGGTATGCCTCGGTGAGCAGTTCGGTCAGCCAGGCGCGGTAGGAGCGCTGGTCGCGGTTTTCGCCGGGAAAGTTGGCGAGGTCGTGGCGGGCGTCGCCGCTGGTGTACTTCGCCCGTGCGGTGCGGGCGGTGCGTTCGGAGCTGGTGCGTCCGCCGGAGTTGTAGGGCGGGTCGGTGATGACGGCATCGACGCTCTCGTCCGGGAGGGACTTGAGGACGGTGAGCGCATCGCCTCGGTGCAGGGTGTACGACGACATTCGGCGGATCTCTCTTTCCGGAAGACGGCCATGTGCACGCATCCGCGGAACGGGATATGCGTGCCAGCGCTGCCCAGGAAACTGCATAGGCGGCTGCCTGGGACGAGCAGTGGACCAGAGGTTAACGCCATTTCTGCGGCGACACCTAATGACGTGATCTTGACTGTCCTTTTCATGATCGGCTCGTTTGGGGTGGCCGCGCTTTTGCCTCTACAGTCTCGGCGTGTTCGCAGGACGGGCCCTAGCCCCGGCCCTGTTGAGCTGTGCTAATGCGTGTTGTCTCGTCCAATCGGCGGCCCGCTCGGCACCCGTGAAACAACAACTCTCGGATGCGAGGGAGAGGAATTCACCGTGTGGTGTCTGAGATTACGAGCGCGGCTTGCTGCCGCATTGCGATAAAGGGGTCGGCGCTTCGGAGTTAGCAGCTCCGAAGCGCGGCCCTCCCTTCGGGGACTTTCGATTTCTTAACCGGCGTGGTGCCGGTGGCCTTTTCGACGAGAACGCCGGCACCGCGCTGCCTACGAGTTAGGAGCTGCTGATGCAGCATGCCCAGGCGCGCCCCTCCCCCGAGCCAGACATCCGGATACGTCGAGCGTCGGGTGGCCGGCTGTGAAGAAGACCGCTGCGATAGCCGGGGGCGTCGTCCTCGCCCCGGCGCTGCTGATCGCACCCATCGCCGTCGCCGTGGCCGGCGCCAGCAACGCCCAGGCAGCCTGCGGCGAAGCCAGTGGTGGCGCCGGTGCGGTGGACGCCAAGGCCATGGCCAAGCAGGTGGAGTCGATCCTCAAGGGCGGCGGCAAGGGCTCGGTATCCGTTCCGGGGCTGGATAACCCCACGGAGCAGATACCGAACGCCAAGACGATCCAGGCCACTGGCGTGGCGATGAAGGTTCCCGTACGTGGGCAGATCGTCGCGCTGGCGACTGCTTTGCAGGAGTCGGGGCTGCGGAACTTGGACTACGGCGACCGGGATTCTCTCGGCCTGTTCCAGCAACGGCCCAGCCAGGGATGGGGCACCGCGGCGCAGGTCCGGGATCCGGTGCATGCCTCGACAAAGTTTTACGAGGGGCTGCTGAAGGTCTCGGGCTGGCAATCGATGACCGTCGCCCAGGCCGCGCAGGCGGTCCAGGCGAGCGGCTTTCCGGACGCCTACGCCAAGTGGGAACCCTTGGCCACCGCTCTCCAGAAGGCCATCGCCAAGGACCTCCCGAACAAGGGCAGTTCCGGCAAGGACGACAGCAAGGACGCCACCTTGCAGGCTTCCTCTGGTGGGTGCGGGACCGGTGGTGATGGGAGCGGGTTCGGTCCGATTCCGGCCGGGTCCGTCCCCAAGGGCTACAAGATCCCAGCTGATGCGCCCAAGGCGGTGCGGACGGCGATCCGTTGGGGTCTGGGGCAGCTCGGCACTGCGTACCAGTGGGGTGGCAGCTGCTCTGCTCCGCACGGCCAGGATCCGATGGGCCGGTGTGACTGCTCGTCGCTGATGCAGGCGTCGTACCAGGCCGGTGGGGTCTCGATCTCCCGGACCACGTACACGCAGGTCACCGAGGGCAAGTCAGTCAGCGTCGATGCGCTCAAGCCCGGTGATCTGCTCTTCACCCGCGGCAGTGCCGCCCGGCCGGAACACGTCGGGATGTTCATCGGCCAGGGCCTGATCCTGCAGGCCCCCAAGACCGGCGACGTGGTCAAGATCTCGACCCTCGCTTCCTGGCGGCCGGACGTCCTCGCCGCCCGCCGAGTCGTCTGACCGGCCTCTTCTCCCCCCTCCCTTCCCCATCCCTCCGGGTCTTCGCGCCCATGGGCCTCTGCGCGCCCAGAATCAAACTGGAGTTGAAATGAAGCTCATTGAGCACGCCCAGTACCTGGCTTACAACCCCGGCGTCACGCCGAAGCAGGGCGGGCTTCCCGGTCTCGATGTCCTGAAGAACGTGATGGGCAGCATCAACCTGTTCGGCATCATCGCCGCGGTCGGCGCCCTGGTCATCTCCGCGGTCGTCTGGGCCTGGGGCCACCACAGCGGCGGCCACCAGGCAGAGCAGAACGGCAAGAAGGGCACGGCCATCGCCGCCGGATGCGCCCTGCTACTGGGTGCGGCCAACGGCATCGTCGCCTTCTTCTCCGCCATGGGAACGCAGGTGCACTGATGCCGAAGAAACGTCTCCGCAATCCCGAGGAACGCACGCATGGAGCACCGACCTCGGTCCTGCGGCGTTCGCTGCTCGGCGGCATCATCCTCGCGGTGCTGCTGGCAATCGCCGGTCTGGTCGCGTATCTGAACCGTACGGACAGCCCGGCCTCCGCGAAGCCTTCCCCACCGCCGACGTCAGCTCAGTCGTCGCCCTCACCCGAAGCAACTGACGACAAGGGCGTGGCTGTCGCGGCTCCTCCGAAGACGAGCGATCCGATCACGTTCGCCAAGGCGGCCACGAAGGTCCTGTGGACGTACGACACCCGCGCCTTCTCCCAGGCCGAGCATCTGGCCGGGCTGAAGCGGTGGATGACCGGCGAGAAGAAGTACGCCGACTGGAAGTCCGTCACCGACCAGGTGCCCAGCCCGGTGCTGTGGTCGCGGATGCACGACAACCGCCAGCACGCCAGCGCGGAAGTCGGCGAGGGCCACTTCCCGCAGGCGTTCAAGACCGCGCTGGCCCAGGATCCCGGTGCGATCACCGAGGCGTACCTCTACGCCGTCACGGTCACCGGCAACCAGACCCTCGCCTGGAAGGGCTCGGGAGCCGGAGCCGAGGCCCGCTCGATGACCCTCGCCGTCCAATGCCGGCCGCACCAGAACTGCGCGCTGGCCGCCGTCTTCCCCAACGCCGCGCCATGACCGCCCTGATCCCGGATAAGGAGGTGCCCTGATGGGAGCCTGCGACCTTCCCTTGATGAACAAGGTCTGCGATGCCGTCGGCGGCGTCGTCAGCTCCACCGGCGAGGCGGTCACCGACGGCATCGGTGCCTGGATCGCCAAGTCGATGGGCGAGGTGGCCCAGTCGGCCGCCGACCTCGCGTCCAAGGCGGTCGACAAGACCACCGCCATCGACCTGAACGCCGAGTGGTTCCGCAACAACTACGAGCTGCTGCTGCCGATCGGATTGATCCTGACGGTAGGCACATTCTGCCTCCAGCTCACCCGTGCTGCCTGGCGCAGGGACGAACGCGCCCTCGCCCAAGCCGCGTTCGGGACCATGGTGGGCGTCTTCTTCGCCTTCGCCGCCATCGCCTGCACCACTGTCGCCATCACCGTGGTGGACGCGCTCAGTGCCGGTCTGTTCAAGGCCGCCAACAGTTCCGTCGATGACGCGGTCCGCCGCATCATCAAGGTCAACGAGCTGGGGGCGATGTATGGCCTGGGCTGGGGTGTCCCCGCGATCATCGCGCTCGGCTGCGCGATCGGGGCGTTCTTGTACTGGGCCGTGATGGTGGCCCGCAAGGTCGGCATCCTGGTCCTGGTCACGCTGGCCGTCTTCGCCGGGGCCGGCGGGGGCTGGGAGGTAGCCCGGCGCTGGCGCCGCGGTTGGGTTGAGGCCACGGCCACCCTGGTCGTCAGCAAACTGCTGATGACGATCGTGTTCTTGCTGGGCGTCTCGGCCATGGGCAAGACCGACTCGCACGACGGGCTGAGCGCTGTGTCGGATGCGATTGCGGGCATCGTCGTGATGGTCCTGGTGATGCTCTGCCCGTATGCCACCTACAAGTTCATCCACTGGGCGGCCGACGGTGGTGGACACGATGATCTGCACCGCACCGGTGTCGCCGGTATGACGGTGGCAGCAGGGGCTGCCAAGACCGCAGCCCAGCTCGCCATGCAGGCCGGCACCGGGACGCCTGCTCCGCAGGGTCCGTCGAAGGTGCCGGGTCAGGGCACCGGCGGTGTCGCCTCCGGCATTGATCCGACCGGTGGCTCGGGCGGCGGCAAGCCGAAGCAGACCCGCTTCCGCTACGGCGAGGATCCCAACGCCACCGGCGACAAGGGGCGGGCGCTGATCCAGCGGCCTCCCACGGACGGCGACCGCGGCCAGCCCCTGATCCAGCGCCCCGGACAGGGGGCCACCTCGGGCGCGGCAGCAGCTTCGGCGCCGGTCTCGTCTGGGCCCACGCCCCAGGGCGGCTCGGCCGCGGCGAGTACGCGGATGGATCCACCGAGGCCACGGCCCAGCGGGCCGCCTCCAGCGAGTGGGCCCCCTCCGCAAGGCGGCTCCACGCCCCAGCGGTGGATCTACCCCAAGCCACCGGGCGGATCGGGCTCGTAGCCCTCACCTGACAGGGGTGGGAGGCCGCCGCTCTCGGCCTCCCACCCCGTCCCCAACTTCTTTCTCTCCACGTTCCAAGGACGGCTTTGCCATGCATCCCGACATGTCCACGCCTGACGGCCCGGCCACCGTGAAGTTCCCCCACCGCTCACGCCGCGGTGTACTGCTCGGCCTCTCCGTCGCCCAGCTCGTCGTCGTCACCCTCACCGGCCTCGCCCTGCTCACAGTGCTGATGCGCGCCGGCGTCACCGGGGCACTGAAGCTCATCCCGCTGTGGGCCGTCATCCTGGCGGCGGTCTTCATCCGCCACCGCGGGCGGTCCCTCGCGGACTGGGCACCCATCGCGCTGCGCTATGCGCTGCGGCATTTCAAGGGCCAGCTCATCTGGCTGGCCCGTCCCTCCCGCCGCCCTCGGCGCGAGGGCCTGCTCCACCTGCCCGGCACGGCCGCCTCTCTGCGGGTGGCCACCTCGCCCGACAGCCAGTTCGGTGCGGTGCACGACCCGCACCACGGCACCCTGACCGCCGTGGTGAAGGTGTCCTCCCGCGCCTTCGCCCTGCTGGATCCGGCCACCCAGACCAGCAACGTCGCAGGCTGGGGCCGCACCCTGGCCGCCCTTTCCCGTACCGGTCACATCGCTCGCGTCCAGGTGCTGGAGCGGACCGTGCCCGACTCCGGCGATGCGCTCAACCGCTAGAGGCATACGTCGCGCTCGCGCTCGATCTCAAGGCCGCCCGGCGCCTGATCAACCAGGCCGGCGGCGGACTCACCGGCGCCTTCGCCGTCCTGACCCAGCTGACCTCCACCTTCGACCAGGCCGCCCGCAACTCCGGCCTCATGCCCACCGGCTGGCTGGGGGCGAGCGAGATCGCCGCAGTGATCCGCACCGCCTACGCCCCCAAGGCATCGGCCGCGCTGGATCAGTGGTCCGAGGCCGGCCGTCCGCAGGCCGATCCGGCGGCTGCCGGCCCGGTCGTCCTAGTGGAGAAAGCCGACCGGATCCAGACCGACTCGGCCCGCCACGCCACGTACTGGATCGAGAACTGGCCCCGCATCGAAACCAGCCCCGGCTTCCTGCACCAGCTCCTGTTCACCTCCGGGGTACGCCGCACCCTCTCCCTGACCTACGCACCCAAGGGACTGGACGCCGCACTCAAGGACGTGCAGCGCAAGAAGGCCACCGTGATCGCGGACGCCGCCGAGCGGCAGCGCAAGGGACAGGTCGACTCCGAGGAGGACTCGGTCGAGTACGCCGACATCAAGCAGCGCGAGCGCCAGCTGATCGCCGGCCACGCCGACGTCGCCCTGACCGGCCTGCTCACCGTCAGCGCCGACACCGACGAGCAGCTCAACGCTGCCTGTGCGGCGATCGAGACGGCCGCGGTCTCCGCCCTCCTCGATCTGCGGCTGCTGACCTGGCAGCAAGCCGAAGCCTTCACCACCGCTGCCCTCCCGCTGGCCCGCCCCTAGCGCACCAGCTCCACCACCGCGCTCAATCCGAAGGGCCCCTTTCCATGCCGACCGATCCCCTGCCCGACCCGGCGGAGGACTTCGTCCCGTTCGCCACCGCGGCGCTCGACTTCCACCGGGCGATCAACCTCCCCGCCCAGCCCGTGGCCGCACACCGCACCGAGCTGGACACCCTCCACGCCCACCTCACCGCCCTCTACGGCCTCCTCGACACCCACACCACACGCACCACTCCGGCGGCCAAGGCCGAGGGCGATCACCTGCGGGCCTGCCGGATCCGCCTGTGGCAGGCCGCCGAGCACCTCCACGACGCCTACCACGCAGCCGCTCACCCCGGCACCGGCCGTCGTCCGGAGCGGGAGGCGTGCCGGGCCCGGCTCCCTGAAGGCGCGCCCGAACTCACCATCTGCCAGCGCCACCTGGCCACCGCCGCCCACGTCCGCCGTGACCACACCCCGGCCGACCTGCGCGACCCGTTCACCGGCCTGACCCGCCACTGACCCTGTTGGAGCACCACCGTCATGTCCACCCACACCCGCGACCGCGCCAGCGCCAGCCCGCTCTTTGTCCCCCGCAAAAGCGACCGCCGCACTGCCCGCGCGGCCCGTGACCAGTTCGCCGCCGCCCGCGACAAGGCCCGCCATGCCGCGCGTCCCGAAGACCGGCGTGCCGAACCTGGCATCGACCCCGAGCTGCGGGCCACCTACCCCGCCGTCGGCCGACCCGGCCCAGCCTCCGCCCGCGGCGGCCGTCTGAAGCTCCCCGCCCACCGCATGACCACGGCGACGGCGTCCGGCGCATACCCTTTCCTCGCCGAGGGCGGCCTCGGCGCGCAAGGCATCTACATCGGCCGCGACGTCCACGCCGAAGCAGCCTTCACCTACGACCCGTTCGCGCTGTACGGCCGCCTCGACGGCTTCACCAATCCGAACATCCTGCTCGCCGGAATCATCGGCATGGGCAAGTCCGCCCTGGCCAAGTCCCTCGCCCTGCGCGCCGTGGCCTTCGGCTACCGCATCTACGTCCCCTGCGACCCGAAGGGCGAGTGGACCGTCGTCGCCCAGGAGCTGGGCGGCCAGACCATCGCCCTCGGCCCCGGCCTGCCCGGACGGCTCAACCCCCTGGACGCACCCGCCAGGCCGCACGGCGTCGCAGAGGAGGACTGGGAAGGCGAGGTCCGCAAGCGCCGCCTTCTCCTCCTCGGCTCCCTCGCGAAAACCGTCCTGCGGCGGGACCTGCACCCGATGGAACACACCGCTCTCGACGTCGCCCTCGACCAGACCGTCGCCCACGCCGAGGCGAACGGCACCACCCCACTGCTGGGCGACGTCGCACACGTCCTCGGCTCCCCCGAACGCCTCGACTGCGCGCTCGGCGAGCTGACCGGCCGCCTCGGACACGCCGCCGAAGACCTCGCCCACGCACTCCGCCGGCTCGTGCACGGCGACCTGGCCGGCATGTTCGACTCCCCCAGCACCGTCACCTTCGACCCGAGCGCGCCGATGCTGTCCATCGACCTCTCACGTCTGGGCGGGGCCGGCGACGACACCGCGCTGGTCCTGGCGATGACCTGCGCCTCGGCGTGGATGGAGTCCGCGCTCGCCGACCCCACCGGCGGACGGCGCTGGGTGATCTACGACGAGGCATGGCGCGTCATGCGGCACGTCGCCCTGCTGGAGCGCATGCAGAGCCAGTGGAAGCTCAGCCGCGGCCTTGGCATCGCGAACCTCATGGTGATCCACCGTCTGAGCGACCTGCTGACCGCGGGCGATGCCGGCTCCCGCGGCCGGGCGCTGGCCGAGGGTCTGCTCACCGACTGCTCGACCCGGATCATCTACCGCCAGGAAGCCGACCAACTCACCTCCGCCGCCGCCCTGCTGGGACTAACCGGCGTCGAGACCCAGGCCGTGTCCGCCCTCACCAAGGGCCGGGGCCTATGGAAGGTCGCAGGCAGGTCATTCATTACCCAACATCTCCTCCACCCGCGCGAGCGCGAACGGTTCGATACGGACGCCCGCATGCACGCCAAAGGCGCCGAGTTCACAAAAACTGAAGCCCCTCTGCTGCCTCTTCGGGTCCGGGAGGTGCAGCGATGAGTCTAGGTGAGGTCCTGAGTTCCTGTCGGCTACTGCGCGGAGTCGCCCTCGGGGTCGGCCTGCGTGAGGACCAGGGTGTAGCGCATGGCTGCGTCGATTCCGATGCCGAAGAAGTCGCAAATGCGGCGGACATCGCCGCCAGTCGCGAAGATCTCCTGGAGTATGCGGTCTTCACGGAGGGCCTGGGGCGTCACGCCAAGGTTGCGCCAGGCATAGAGCCTGCTGGTCGGCGTGGTCCGCGGGGCGGTCTTGCGGTTCACGATCAGGTGGGGATTGAGGGTGCTGGGCCAGGTCCGTGCTCGGTGGTCGAGGTAGGCAGTAAGGCGGGTCAGGACCGGCCCGGCGAGCGGGATGGTCTTCTCACCGAGGGTGAGTTTGCCGTCGCTGATGTCCGTGAGCTGGATCGCAGCGAGTTGCGGACTGGTCAGCCCGTGGAAGGCGGCCAGCGCGACGGCCAGGGCCACGGCTGGCTCGGGCGAGTTGAGCGCGTCACGGATCTTCGCCGTGTCCAGGGGCGTGGGGACGGTGGTGTTGCTCCGGGCTATGGCGACACCTCTGGTGGGGTTGGTGAAGACCTTCTTGCGGGACTTGAGGACGGCGAAGACCGAGCGCAGGCCCTGGTCAGCGAAGACTCGGTTGGCTCCCTCGGCCGGCAACGCCTCGACGAAGTCCTGCCGGCTGATCTCGGCGAGCGAGGTATGTCCCTGCTCCGCCCATCGTCGCCAGATCGGGGCCATGCCCTGGATATGGAGATGGATCGTCTGCTCGTGGCGGGGACGTCGCCGCGGAACGGTGGCACTGCCCTTGAGCATGACGTCGAACCACAGCTGCAGTTGCCCGATCATCTCTTGCGGCAGACCGGTGGTCTTCTTCGCGAAGTACCGCTCGACGGCCGTGGTCCGGTCGTCGACCAGGAGGCCGGCGGCGGCGAGGATCTCCAGCGTCGAGGTCTGGGTGCCGCCGTACCGGATGCTGGCGGTGACGTCGCTGACCAGGATCTTCGCGCCCGGCCAGTCCTGCAGGGCGTCCAGCAGCTTGAGCGTGTGGACGACGCTGTTGGTCTGGCGCCGCGTCCACGCGTGTCGCTCGGCGTGCTCGCGCAGGACGGGCTCGCAGTAACGCAGCAGCCGCGAATCGCCCGTCAGCGCACGGTTCTTGATGGCCCCGTGGCCAGGTGGCATACGGAACAGCAGCATCTGGCGCGTGCCGGTGATGGTCTCGGGAACTGCTGGTGGCCGCTTCTGGTGCAGTTCCCGGGCACGGGCGGCACGGCGCCGGGCGGCTCCGGTCTTGTCGTACTGGAGGTTGGCGAAGAAGAGCTGCTGTCCGTACTGGTTGGCGGTCTGAAGGTTGGGGCCCGGCCGGGCTGCTGATGAAGGCGGGCGTTCTCCCAGCACAGTCGGCAGGCGCCCTGGCCGTTGATCCGGCTCTCGCGTCCGCAGAACTCGCATGTGTCGACGGGATAGTGGGTGAACCACCAACGGCAGCTCCAGCACTGCCAGCTGTTCGAGCGGTAGACGCCCCAGGCCAGACAGCCCCGGCAGGAGCCGACGTGAAGCGGGGCTCCGGGGTGGCAGCGAGTGCACCGTCCCTGGCTGAAGTAGTCCGCCCCGCCACAGGCCCTGCACGGCGGCGGGACGAACGGGCCGCCGGGCAGACAGCTGTAGCAGAAGTCCATCCGCGGCTTGGTCCAGGCGACGCGGTTGACCCGGCATGCAGCGCACTTCGGGGGCGGTGGGGTGCTCATAGCGGCGGCTGCGAGCGTGGACGGCCGAACCGCGGGGCGACGACCGGACCCGCATTGGAGGCTGTGGCCGTCTCCTGCTCGGGCGGCCGGCGGGCGGCGACCTTCTCCGGTTCGCGGATCAGTAGCGCGGTCGGGTCGCAGTCCAGGACCGCGCAGATCACGTCCAGGTCGTCCAGGCGGATCGAGGTCGGTGTGCCTGTCCACAGCGCCGACATCTTGCCCGCGCTGATCTCCAACCCGGCCTCGGCCAGCAGACGCCGCATCTCGGTCGACTTCCAGATGCCGCGCTCGGCGGCCTTCAGCCGCAGGTTCCACTGCACGGGTTCACACCTCTCCCAAGCGCGCTTCGAGCCGCTCGTTCGCACTCACCCAGGCGCGCTCGACGTGATCGCTGTGCACATGTAATGGTGCACTCGGGTATTGGAACTCTCGGAATGCCTGCCTCACGAGCCGTTCCTCCGGCTGACCTCGGCTGCGTAGGCGCCCCAGTCTCCGGCGGCAGCCCGCTGCCACTTGACGGCGACGGTGATGTGGATGCCGAGGGTGCGGGCGAGGATCGCGGCGGGCAGCTCGGTGGCGAGCTGGAACAGGGCAGTCGAGCGGGTCTGGGCGAGACGGATGCCGAGCTTGCGGAGTCGTTCTCCCATCGCCCAGGCACTGATCGGACGGCCGGGCTGGCCGCCGGGGAAGAGCCAGGGCGAGGCTGTGCGGGGAAGAACGGCATGGCTGCGGCGAACTGCGACCTGCTGAAGGGCCAGGTCAGCGACAGGTTCGGGCAGGTCGATGGGAACGTCGCCGAGGCGGATGCGGACCGCTCCGCCTGTCTCCTCGATGTGGTCGACAGTCAGCCGGGAGATCGCCGAGGGCCACTGGGCATAGAGGAGCAACAGCAGCCCGGCCAGGCGGTCTTCGGTGCGGATGGAGTCGTCGTGCAGCAGACGACGGGCGGTGGCCCAGCGGGCCTCGTCGTCCATGGGCCGGGAGGGGCCGGTCCATTTCACGGCGGGGAAGCTGAGGTCGCTGGCGATCTTCCGTGCGAGGGCCCAGCGGACGAAGTGCCCAGCCTCCTGGCGAAGGCGGGCGTCATCGCTGGTCAACCACCGTTCGAGGTCAGCCTGGCGGCAGGTGGCGATGGTCAGGCCCTGCTCGGCGAGCCAGCCCAGGAGGATGACAGCTGCCCGGAGGTGCTGGCGGACGACGACGAGCTGTTCATGAGTGACGTCTTCGCCGCTGGTGCGGTGGCGAAGACGCCGCACCAGATGCCAGGTCGCGTATCGGTGGAGGATCTGGCGCCCTTCGGCGGTGGAGTGGGAGCTGATGAGATCGCTCACCACGCGTTCGAGTCGGATCATCTGCTCGTCTCGCGAGGGCAAGGCGCCGGCGGCCACGAGGACGCTGCGGATGTGTTCGACGACCTTGCCGTCCGGAAGCTCATCCAGGGCCTCGTGTGTCAGTGGTCGGCGGCCGGATCCCAGGTCGGACAGGACGGTGGAGACAATGCCGCCGGACAGCCAGTGGATCGCTGTTGCCGCCCGTTCGGTGCTGGCCAGGGCCTCGTGCAAGGCTCGTAGCTTCGGGGCGACGGCGCCAGACGGGCCGACGAGGAGTTCGTCGAGCCGATGCTTGAGGACACAACGGCGGCAAGGACCTGGGGCACGTAGTCGTTCTGCTTGACCGCAGACAGGACAGGGGCGCCAGAGTTCGGCGTCCGGTTTCGTGCACGGGCCGCAGACAGGTTCCTGAGGGGTGCCGGAGTGGACGCGGCGGAAGGAGCCGCAGCCGGTGCAGCGGGCTTCACGTTGATCGCAGGCGCCGCAACGGGGCCGATCGGTCAGGCGGGAAAGGGTGCAGGGGGCGGTGCGGCCGCAGATCGAGCAGACCAGCGTCGGCAGCGGGCGGCAGGTGGGGCAGATCGGCCCGTCGGGAGTCCGCGTGTTCACCAGGCGCCGCCGGCCACAGACGATGCAGGTTTCCAGGTTGGTCGGGTCTGTGATCAGGCAGTTCGGACACAGCGGTCGCCCCTGGTCGTCTCGCGTGGCCGGGTCACGGCGGGTGCCGCAGCGTGCGCATTCCTCGACGCGGGACTTGGCGATGCAGTTGCGGCAGACCCGCTGGCCGTCGAGGGGCTTGCTGATGCGTACGGCTCTGTGGCAGCGGGGACAGGCAGGCCGGACGATCCCGGCGACTCCGGCGTCGATGAGCCGGTCGATCAGCCGCAGGATCACGGGGAACGGCGCGAGGTGTCCGTTGCCGGTCAGCAGCGAGGGGTCGGCCTCCAGAGCCCAGGCGATCTTCTGCTGGTTGGCGGGCCGCAGTGCCGAGTGGCGGACCACGTCGGCGACCACGTCCGGGTCGGCATGCGGGTCCAGTCCGGCGATCACGCCGCGAATCACCGCAAGGGGGTCCCGTCCGTCGATGTCGCGACACCTCACGCAGCGTGGTCTCCCGGCCCGGTCTCGTGTGGAGACGCGTCGGGTCTTTCCGCAACCGGTGCAGGGTTCGAACGTAGTGGGCCCGCAGACTCCGCAGTACCAGTCCTGGCCGCGGCGTTGGAGCGTGCGCAGGTGTTTGCCGCACTCGGCGCAGACCGGTGGCGAGGTCGCCTGGGCCCCGGCCTTGCGTAGGGCGATAAGCAGGTCGCCGACGGCCCGGGGGGCCGGGGACCGGCCGTCGTTCAAGACCGCTGGGCGGCGGGCCAGCGCGGCGGCGAGCATGCGGGACTTGGCCCGTCCGCCGGCGACTGCGGTGACCACAGCCCGGATCGTCTCGGGGCCAAGTTCCTTCTCAACTCGCGTGATCAGGTCAGTGGCCAGGCTGATTGGGTCGGTGACAGCGCGGCTGTCATGGTCCGGGGCAGTCACGGGTGGTCAACACCCCTGATCCTGGCTCGCTTTGGGCGCAGGCCGCCGAGCCCCTCTGCGGGTGTCTCGCTGCCGCCCGCGGCGGCCTTCTTCGGCTTCCTCACTGTGCCAGCCGCGGCGATCGGCTCGATGAGGTCGTCCATCGTGCAATCCAGGATGTCGAGCAGGGCCATGAGGATCTTCAGGCTCAGCCGTTCGGGCCGCTCGACCACGAGCCGGTAGACCTGGCTTGACGACAGCGAGATGCCGCGTTCCTTCAGCGGCGGGATGAGGTCGGTGGTGGAGAACATCCCGCGGTCCGCCATCACCTTGCGTAGGTGCCAGCGGTAGTCGAGCTTGGCGACCATGATCGAGTTCCTCCCTCTCGTCGGCCCGCGAGTCCCGGGCCCGGTCCTCCGAGCCGACTTCCGCCGGGGCCGCGTCTTCCGGACGGCGCACCAAGGCGCTCAGTTGTCCGGCTCGAAGATGTACGGCCGGGTGAAGGTGACCACCTCGAAGCCGCGCTTGCGCAGGATTGGTTCGGAGGTGGGCAGCGCATCGGTGACCAGCAGCCTGCAGCCGCGTTCCCTGGCCTGCCGCAGCCGGGAGCCGACCACTGCAGTGAAGAAGCCCTGTCGACGGTGGGTCGTCTTGGTCCGGGCGCCCGCCAGCTCGGCGAACGGGCTGCCAGCCTGGAAGTAGACCCGTCCGCAGGAGACCGGCTCGCCCTGGGCACAGGCGATGTGCACGCTCATCGCGTCAGGCTGCTCTTCGAGCAGCGGAGCCAGCTGCCGATGCTCCTCGTCCGCGTTACGCCGACCGATCTGGCGGGAGATCTCGGCGTAGTCGTCGAGCTCGGCGCCATCGGTCACCTGCCGCACCTCGTAGCCCGAGGTGTCGAAGAGGGCCGATGATGCCTCGGCGACCGGGAGCATCAGCACCTGCTCCTCCTCGTCGGGCTCGAAGCCCGCTGCTTCGAGCGCGGCAGCCAGGCCCTGCTGCCTGTCGTGGCCGTAGACTTTCCACTCCAGGGTGTAGCCGCCGGACCGGGCGAGCTCCCGCTCTCCGCGGACCAGTTCCACGACCTCGCCGTCCGCCAGGTCGGCGAAGACGATCCGGCACTCCGAGCCATCCGCCGAGTACTCGCGCACCAGGTCGGCGTGGCCGGCGACGACACCGCTCACGCGCCGCAGCGTGTCGAGTTCCGCTAGAACCTCGGTTTTGACTGCTTCGTTCATGTCGGTCCTTCCTCGTCAGACGCCGGCGAACGCCGGGGCCAGGGCCTTGCTCAGGGCAGTGTTCACGAAGTCGTCGCTGACGTGCGTGTAGATGGCCGTGGAGCTGTCACACTCGTGGCCGACTTGCTGCTGGATGAAGCGCCGGTCGACCCCGTCCTCGGTCAGATGCGTGACGTAAGAATGTCTGATTGAGTGCGGAACTAGATCTTTTGGGAGTTTTAGGGCATCCCTGTATGCCTCGAAGCGGTCGTTGATGGAACCGGGCTGGAGGCGTCCCCCGCGTTCGGTGATCCAGAGAGCCGGATGATCGGGGAACCCGAATCGCGGCCGGACGTTCTCGACGTAGTCGGCGACCGCGTCGACGGCCCAGTCCATCACCGACAGCACGTTCCGGCGCCGTGGCGGCTGGCCCTTCTTCGCTTTGCCGTAGCGGACGTTGAGCGTGCCGTACCGGCCGAACTGCGGAGCCTTCGGGTTTCGCCCGAAGTCGACCACATCCAGCTTGGACGTCTCGGTCCGCCGAAGTCCCCAGCCGTAGATGACCTTGAAGAGGGTGGCGTCGCGGTAGGCAGCGAGGGCTCCCTTGCGCTTGGACTTCACGGCACGATCGACCTGGTCGTCGGCGTAGTCGAGGAAACGCTGCAGCTCTTCGCGGGTGAACGGCCTCGCCTCCGGGTCACCCTCATAGTCCTGCAGGTGCGGGAGGGTGTTCCACTCATGAGCGATCGCCACCGGCCCGGTGCCGAAGGCTTCCTCGCAAGCTGGCCCCCATCCGTAGCGGGCATCGATGAGAAACTCGGTGAACAGGCGAACATCGCCCTGGTAGCTGCGGATCGTGGACGGCGCCAGATGCTTCTCACCAGTCAACGAGGCCGACCACTCATCCATGTGACCCGGTGTCCACTGCCACGGGTACTCATTCGTGAACTCGAAGAACCGGCGGACCAGCCGTTCCCGGTCGTCAACCGTCTCGTCCTGCAGCCCCCGCGACTTCTGCTGAGCCCGCCAACCCCGCAGCATCGCGTCGAACATCGCGTCCTCAGGACGCAACTGGACGACCCCGGAAACGAGCTCCAGATGAGCTGCCCCAGCCAGGGCCACCTTGCGCTGATGCACCACTCCAGACCCTCCCTTCTGGAGGGCAGATCATGCATCAGATGGGATGGTGTGGGCAACTTCCCTGATCAGGCTGTTAGTTGGTAGTAGCGTTGGAGTCCCTCAACCTCTTGCCGTGAACTGGCGACCTGCGGTTTCTCGCCCGTTAGATGCAATTCCCGAGGCTTGATGTAGCGGGTGGTCGTGGACAGCCACTCGTGTCCGAGGAGTTCTTGCAGGGCCTTCAGATCCATCCCGTCCCCGTAGAGCGAGGAGGCGCAGTAGTGCCGCAGGACATGGGGCGTGAGCCTTCCCGCCCAGGCCGGCAGCCACAGTTCGGTGGCGCTTGCCAGGCCGGCCCGCAGGGAACTGTGGTTGATCCGCGTGCAGTGCCCGGTGAGCTCGTCGTGCCGTTCGCTGGGCAGCAGCGGGGCGTCGGGGTGGGACCAGTCGGGTCCAAACTGGTGGCGTACGTCGGTGAGCCACCAGTCGATGAGGCGGTCAGCGCCGTTGATCGCCGGGACGAGCCGTGGCTTGGGCCCCCGGCCACGGCTGCCTTTGCCGTGGCGGACGTGGAGCTTGCCGAACGTGCCCAGGTCAGGGCGCCAGTCGCGGATGTCGAGCATGCGTGCCTCGTTGATCCGCAGCCCCAAGCGGCGCCACAGCGAGGCCGCGAAGTAGTTCCGGGCGGCCGGCAGGTACTTGCGGGCCTCGGAAACCGACGTCCGCCACTGCCCGAAGAGCTGGTCGACTTCCGCGTCGGAGGGCGGGATCCGCACGTTCGCGAAGACCGGGCTGCTGGGGCGGTTGTACTCGTCGATCGGCTGCTGGACCACGGAGCCGGTCAAGGCGTGGATGTCGCCCTGGTACCGGCTGATCACGAAGTCGTAGAAGTAGGCCAGCATCCCGGCCTTGCCGACCCGCGTGCTGTGGGCCCGGCCCTCCAGCCGCAGCCCCGTCAGGAAGCGGTCGGCGTCGTCGCACGACGCAGTCCACAGCGGGCCGTTCAGAGTCCGCGCGAACTCGAAAATGGCCGCCCGCGCATTACCGATGTGGCTGTCGGTGAGGTTGGCCGCGGCCATGGACAAGGCAAACTGATCAACGATCTCTTGCTCGAAGTCCTCGATGTCGCGCTGCGTCGGCAGTGCACGAGCCGAGGAGATGTTCCGGACGACTGCCAGTGCCATGGGCCACTCAGTTCATCGAGACAACGACTAAGTCGAGATTACTGGCAGAGCTTCAGGAATTCCGACGAACCATCAAACTTCGTCGCCCAGGCCGGACATCCCATGCCACCTGGCCTGCAGCCCACTCCCACCGCCCCGGCCCCGAACGAACTCGGCGGCCTACAGACACCGGCGAGATGCCCTCGCCCAGAAGCTTTTTGACGATGCGCCCGAGGTGGCCGATCACGTCACCCGGTGGACGCTCTTGGCAAGCAGCGACGTACTCGCCGACGAGATCCTGCGGGGAGGGTGTGGCTGCGGGCGCTGTGCGCCCCGAAGGATTAGTAGATCCAGGATCCAAGATCCTAGATCCAGGCGCCGAGCCCTCGGGGAGGTTTCGGGGAGCCTTCGGGGAGTCCTCCCTGACAGGCTTGTGACCTGCGGTTTTCTTCGCAGTTCGCTTGGGCGCATCGACGGTGCCGTCGAGCGTCGCCTGCTGGGCGCTCGTACTCACGGATCGCGTGGCGGGAGGCGTCACGGGGGTCTTCGACGGCCGGTCGAGGGTTCGGGGAGCCTTCGCCGAGGCTTCGGGGAGTCCTCGGGGAGTGTTCGCCTGACCTTCGGTGAACACGGTGCAGGTGCCCTTGCAGCCCCCGCAGCGTTGAGTGGCGTGGTGGTCCGGGCAGGCCGGGATGCGGGTCTGCGACGGCTTGTCGATCTTCTGGTGCTCGAACCAGGTGACGATGTGGAGGTACTGGCGGCCGTTGCAGCCGGTGTACCGGCAGATCAGCCCCGCATCGGCCAGCTGCTGGAGGTCGTCCTCGACGTGCACCGCGGTGTGCTCGGCGCGCAGCGGCCAGAGCCGGCCGGCGATGATGGCCGGATGGTCGCGGTAGCGGCCGTGATCGTCGGCCAGGGTGAAGAGGCCGGCGAAGGTCCGCTCAGCATGAACGCTCACCTCGGCGAGCGACTCGCTGGTGAAGAATTCGGGCTTGAAGGTGCGGATCCTGGCCATGATCAGCGGCCCCCGCCCGTTGAGGTGTGTGCAGCGGCAGCGCGACGGAGGGTGCCGGTGGCCAGGTCGAGGTCGTACGTCTCGTCCCAGTGCACGTCTGGGTGAGCACGGATCACCCAGCGAGCGACCGTCACACGCTGGGCTCGGTTAAGGGATATGAGCTGCCGCCCGGCGTCGTACGCACGGGCGTAGAGGCTGGGCCAATTCTGGCCGGGCTGGTGCTGCGAGACGCGGACGGTGGCTGCTCCGGGCACCATGTCTGCAAGCAGGCGGGCAAGACGGTATTGGCGAACGCCGATTGCAGATACATCAGCCTTGGGCGTCTGCTCCAGGAGCGCACTTTCGCTCCGGTACTTGGGCATGCAAGAATCCCTTAATCGTAGGTGGGACGGGGCGGCCGTTCTCGTCGAAAAGGCCAGCCGACCCGCTCCAGTTATGAATCCGCGCCCTTCGGGGTGGCGGTCCGGCGCTCAGGAGCTGCTAACTCCTGGGCGCCGGTTCCATTTCCCCTAGAACTGCGCGCACTTGGCGCGGGGGGGTACTCCTGAGTCCTCCCTCGCGGCTAGTGCGGCCCGGCGGCTTCGCCGAGCGACCAGCAACATATGCGGACACCCTCGCAAGATCCACTCCTGAACCTCTGCACCGTGCAAACGGCGAGATGTTCGAGCTTCTAGCGGTCCCCTGCTGTCGGCGGGAGAGAGGTGGGATCCGCCACTGTGCAAAGAGTCGCCACCACTATGCGTGGAGTAGCGCGCAGGACTTCGAAGATTCTCCTCGGCGCACCATTCACTTCGACTCTCCTCACTGCTCAGCGCCACAAGCGATAGTCCAAAGCAGCGCTCTTAGAGGATTTAAGCCCGGCCCTTTGACCCTAGTCAACGCGTCGACAAACCCACACAAATGGACATAGACGACAGGAGGCCGAAGAAGCCCTCCAGGCACCAAAGCCCCCTCCAACTCACCTGACATACAAGGCGATTCAGCCGCACGAGGCCGAATCAGCTTGACGTTTGCCACTTGGTCGCAGGGTCGACACAAGCAAGAAAAGAGGGAGAGGCAATTTATTGCCCCTCACCCGGAGGGGAAATAATTTTCCGCCAGTAATGTCCGGATCACGCCCGTAGATTACGGCTTGCCCTGGGCGGCAAAGTCAGAAGTTGAATCAATCTCGGCGATTCTTGTGGCCTGGCTCACGATTCCTCGATATTCGATCAAGAGGAGGAGCCAAGATCAATTATGAGTTACGTATCGTCGATGGGGACAAAAGATCTATGTGGGGGCCTGCCAGTGGCCGGCCCCCTTTTCCGTGCCCGCGCTCGGGGCGTCACCGCAGGCACGCCAAGTGAAGTCAGAGAGGTTTCGAATGAGCATCGCCGACGGCGGACTCAAGCATGGAGACGAGAAAATGCTCCTGAGCCGCAATACGGCATCGGCAGAGCGCGACGACGCCTCGCCGCTCACCCCCGGCCAGCTGATGGGGCTGGCTGGTCTGCTGCGGGCGTGGAGAGCCGCCGCGAGTGAACGGCTGGGCAAGCCGCTCACCCAGAAGGACGTCGCATCCGCCCTGCACCGCTCCACACGCTGGTACCGCGACCTGGAGAACGGCGCCACGGTCCGTCTGGATCGCCAGCTGTGCGAGGGGCTCGGCAAGGTCCTCATGCTGGGCCGCGACGAACTGCAAGCCCTGGTCCTCTACGGCCACGGCGGCGCCATCGCCAGCCCGTCGCCCGCCGGCGACTCCCCCACCCGCCGCGCGCTGCAGCTGCTCATCGACAAGCAGATGCCCAGCCCCACGTACCTGACCGACGCCACCTGGAACGTCATCGGCTATAACGCCGCAATGGCAGAGTGGTGGCCCTGGGTACTGGAGGACAAGCCCAACCTCATGCGCTGGGCCCTGCTCTCTCGCGAGGCCCGCACTCAGTTCCACGACTGGGCCCGTCACGCGGCCGAGTACATCAAGCTGCTCAAGTTCGCCATTCCCCGGCACCCGGACAACCCCGAACTCGCCCAGCTGATCAACGAGCTGCGCGAGGACGACGAGGTCCGCAAGATCTGGGACTCCAGCACCGAGATCGCCGAGAACCGGGACGGCGCGACCTATCGCATGACGATCCCGGCGATGAACTGGGAGACCGCCGAACTTGTCAGCCATGTCCTTTACCCCGCGAGCCTCCCAGACTGCCGCCTGACGGTCATCACCTGGACCCGCGGCGAGGACGGCGCTGAAGCCTGCGGCACGGACGCCGGCCATCCCCTCGCGCCACTGCCCACGGCGTCTGACGCCGGCCAGGCGCTCCGCCGCCGTATCGCCCGCCGCCTCTCCCAACACATCACCGTCGCCTCAGCGGACGAAGCCATGGCGCTGGCGGGAGACGACCGCGCGGAGCTGCCCATCCTCAGCAAGTTCATCGGACACGACTCCCGGCTTGCCTACTCCCCGTCCACGCGGACAGTCATCTGGGCGACGCGGCAGGACGACGATCGCTGGGGCATCGCCGAGGTCGAGCCCTACACCATCATCGTCCGCATGCCCCAGGCCATCCACGTAGACGGCGCCAAGGACGAGTACAAAGTCCTCACCCGGGCCATCCTCCCGGCCGATTCCATCGAGGCGGTCGAACGCGTCCAGGGCCTGGTCGCCCAACTGCGCCGACGCATCGAGGTGCTGGAGGAGATACACCGCGACGAGTACCAAGCCGACCCGAAGAACGTGCCGTACATCTGGCACCCGGTCGACGAGATCTGATCCCACCAAGCCCAGGTCCGTCGTCTCAGAGGACGGACCTGGGCTGTTCCTGTTCCAGGAGAAAGCACGCACGGACGAGGTCCTCGGGGGTGTCCACGGCGACGCCGCTGTCGACCACGGGCAGCATCCTCACGTAGTGCGAATGCTCGATGAAACGCAGCGACTCGACGTCTTCGGCGCATTCGAGCGGCCCTTGGTCCAGGTTTCGGAAGGTCTCCAGCCCTTCTGCCGCAAATCCGTACAGCCCAAGCTGACGACGGTAGGCAGGGTAGTCCGGGGGTCCCTGCCGGCCCACAATTTCGAGATCATCGAGCTGGAGTCCCAGACGCTCTTCCCTGCGCCACAGTAAGTCGCGCACGCTGCCCCTTGGTCAACCGCGTGGGCGCTGCCAGGCAAGATGGCCGTATGGCAGCACCACGTCCTTCACAGTCCGACACCGAGCTGGATTTCTGGCAGGAACGCCGCATCTGCTTCCTCAGCACACCGCGGCCCGACGGCACCCCGCACCTCGTCCCGGTCGGAGTGACGTACGACCCGGAGACTCGCATTGCCCGCGTCATCAGCAGCCGCACCAGCAAAAAGGTGCGCAACGTCCTCGCCGGCGGGCCGGACGTCGCCGTCGCGGTCAGCCAGGCCGAGGGACGTCGTTGGTCGACGCTGGAGGGAACCGCTGTCATCAGAGACGACCTGCAATCGGTCGCAGACGCCGAAGCGCGCTACGCCCAGCGATACAAGCAGCCACGGCCCAACCCTGAACGCGTAGTCATCGAGATCAGGGTCACCAAGGCTATGGGCACGGCGAGACCACCAGGCTGGTGACCGCCACGACCACCGGAGTGCTGGTAGTCCGCCGCAGACGGCGGCATCCCCATGCCCGATCGCCGGCGCCACGCTCCGAGTACAGCTCCGCCGAGCCGACCGATGAGGCCAGCCTAAGCGGAACAACTGCCCCGGCGCCTACCAGGACTGCGTGTGCACGCACCGTGCGTGATGCTGTCGACGAACGGGGAACGGATCACGGGTGGTCTACGGACCTTGCCAGTGAGCCGGTAACTGTTCAGCCCCTGGCCATGGGCCCGACAGCCTGAACCCGACCCACAGGGGTCCGCTGCGTTGGAGCGGACCCCACAGGCGACACGCGTGGGCCTCCGTGTCAGGTTGCGCGAGAGGCGCTGTGGCCGCAGACGGGGAAGCACGTGTGCAGGGTGGCTCACGAGCCGTATCACTCAGGCACGTTCAGCCAGGCCACCCCTGTCCCGAAGGGACCGGACACCCGGTGACCCCACACCGCCTCTGCAGTGCCGGGCCGGCCGGTGCCGGGGAAACCTAGGGGCCAGCGGCCGGGGTCAGCGGCCTGCCGGGGCCGAGGGACGAGCATTCACCGAGCACCCTGCTGCTTCAGGTAGTCGATCGCCGCACCGACCGTCGTGATCTTCTCGGCGGCGTCTTCGGGGAACTCGACCTCGAACTCCTCCGCCAGCTCCAGGTAGAGCTCGTCGAGGTCTTCGTTCTCCTCCGGGTTCGCTCCAAGGTCGACGATGAACGAGGCGCTGTTCGTGCACTCGCTGATGTCGGCACCCAGACGCTCGGATGTGATCTTCTTTACTCGGTCCTCGATGCTGGACACCCCACACTCTCCTCATGGCCGGTACTGGAGGCTCCTGGGTAGCACTCGCTCAGGCCGACGTCGCCTCAGACACGACCGGCGCCCGCAGTCCCACCCGAACTCCGCCGGGGCCAGCGGACGACCAGCACTCAGCTCCACCACGCGTCGCCGGCACACTGCGCCCGGCGGTGCACCGGGCTCGCGTACCGGGCAGATGTCAGGTGGTACTGGGTCTGGGGGGTGAGGCTCGTTCGGAATGCCTTGACCCTCCGGACCGGCCCTGGGAACGACACTGACGCAACAGTCCCGCGACCCATCGGACACTGCCTAGGAATGGGAGATATCGCCGCCCCAGGACCCAGCGGGTGAGCCGTCAGCTTCTAGGCCCTATAGCCACGTCTTCGGATAAGCCAAGCTTCCAGGCCAACGGATTTGTTCCTTGGATAGACCTGAAAGCCAGACGGTGGCGCTACCGGCGTCTGCCGCCTCCCGATACAGGCGCCGAGCCGCCTCCGTCTGCCCAGACTGCTCTCGTAGTTCAGCCAGCAGGCGGATCGCTACCGCATTACGACGCTCGATTGCCTCCAGCAGAACGCGCTCAGCACCTGCCAGGTCGCCTGCCTCCCACCGCCAAGTCGCAGCCAGCAGGATCAGATTGGGATCAGCATTCCCGCAGGTCTGAAGCAGACGCTCTGCCCGATCGGCTTCTCCGCCTTCGCCATACTTTTGCGCCAGCATCATGGTCACGGCTACTCGAATGGAATGGGGCGCTTCTCGGGCACACCGCTCCGCTGCGTCGTGATCACCTGACCTCTGCCGGACATCGATCAGCATTGCGAGGGCAGTGGGGTCTCCGACGCGCGCTGCCTGATGAGCCAGGCGTTCGGCACCCTCGTAATCTCCTGCTCCTTCTCGGCGTTGGACGAGCAACGAGGGCAGGACTGACGGGGGAGTGTCGAGCGTGGCAAGGGCGATTCTCTCAGCGCCCTGGCGGTCCCCCGCATCTTCACGGAGATCGACCAAACGTTGTAAGGGAAGTTGGCGGGCCTCGGGAGGCACCGCCAAGGCCAGATCTTCCGCCGCGGCAAGGTCTCCTGCCTCTTGCCGCAAGTCAACCAGCAGCATCAGAGGTAGGAGATGACCTCGTTCCGCGGCTTGGCGCGCTAGATGCTCGGTAACACTGCTATCGGCCCCGGTCGCTAGGAGCTCCACGAACAATGCTGCCTCGGCGCGGTCGCGTGCTTTGTCCTTTGGATTCGGACGGACTCCATTGACCTCGACGGGCTCAGACTCTTCCCCACCCACAAGTGCAGTTAGTCTCTCCGCACCAGTACGGTCGCCCTTAGCGCGTCGGCGATCAGCCAGACGACGCGCGGCCTCGAATTCGCCTCTCCCGGCCGCGCTCCGCGCCAGAGTCTCTGCGGCAGCCGAATCTCCGCTACGTTCTCGGGCAAGAACCAGGGCATGCAGGGGCAGCATGTCGCCGGCTTCACTCGCAGTGAGAGCGAACCTCTCGGCCCCCTGCCAGTCCCGCATCCACGTACGGATGGCCACAAGCGCTGCGGTGGCCTTTGGCCGCGCTGCAGCAACTCGCGTGTACAGCCTGGTCGCCCACTTCAGCCGCCACCGCTCTTCGGCAGCCCGCGCGAGCTGAATGAGATCGTCGTCATGGTGTAGGCAGTCGTGGGCTGCCCGCCAGAATGGCTCCGGCGGGCAAAGCTTCCAACGATCGTGCCGACCATGCTGCTCGATGTAGTCCGCAAGCCGGTAGACGGGCTGCGGGCTGGAGGGAACGGGTGCAGTTGCCTGTTGCGTATGCCCCCGTTGAGAACGGGGGCATACCTGCCTCAGGGGAGCAAGATGGCCGTGCACTGGGCTAGTGACTTCGGCGAGGGCCCGTTCCGCCCAGTCCTCGGTCAGCGAGTCCCACTCTGCATCCGACAAATAATCCTCGGCCCCCTGAACGAGGAAGGTCAGCGGAAGATTCAGGCATGCCCCCAGTCGGCGGGCGTCTATGGCAGCGTGGAGCAAGCTCCGAGCGGCCGGACTGGCGCCGAGATACCGACGCAGCAGTTCGGGGGCTCCGGCGAGATCTTGGGTCACCTGTCCGTCTGTGACTCGCGCCAGGGCACTTGCCAGGAAGGTGTCGCCCCGTCCGCGAGCCGTCGAGCTTCATCCAGCGCGGCCGCATCAAATCGATCCGGGACCGTCACGATACGACCGGCCAAGAGTTCACGGGTCCGCGCGAACGTATCCAGCGAGCCCGGGTCCGGCATGGCGGTGTAGCGCGCGGTGTACTCCGGCCAGAGCGTTCCCAACACGAGGACTGGCGCACGCATCGGATCCGTCAACAATGTGTGCAGGGCGGCAGCGATGCGCTCCCCAAAACGTTCGTCCCCGAAGTAGCGCTGAGCCTCGTTCAGCCACACCACGGTACGCGGACCAACCCGCTCCAGGTCACTGAGTGCAGCCTCCGCATGGGTCGGATCGAACGGATGCCATAGAAGCCAGTTCTCGGCGGCCAGAGGCTGCACAGCCTCCCAACATGCGCGGGTCTTCCCGGTCGATGACGCACCGGAGACGAGGACCAATGCGCTCTGCCCTTCGAAGGCATGCGCAACAGCGTCGGCCAGAACGGCATCGTGGGCGCGGTGCACATAGCCCGAAAGCTGCGCGGTCGCCGTATCGGCCGTCGCACTGTCGCTGAGGCAACGTCTGGCTACTCCTCGTGCGGTACCCGCTGGATGGACTGGGCTTGATCCGCTTTGACGGACATCCGAGATTAGGGGTTCTGCCCCGGGAGGATGTCCATCATGGAGAGCATGGGGAAGAAGAAGCCTCGGCTACCGCAGTCCAGCCGAATACGAGACCGCACTCGCGGCCTGACCACCACACCGATGGTGTCCGCCAAAGCGGAATGAACCGCCCCGGGTGATGTGGAGGCTCGATTCCATGTAAGGATCAGAGTCATGGCACGTCCCTCCTCCTACCCGCCCGAGCTCCGCAAGCGTGCGGTGCGCATGGTCGCGGAGATCCGCGGTGACTACCCGACCGAGACCGCCGCGATGAACGCGGTGATGCAGAAGCTGGGCATCGGCTCACGCGAGACGCTGCGCAAATGGGTCAAGCAGGACGAGATCGACTCGGGCAGGCAGCCAGGGACGACCACCGAGGAGGCCGCACAGATCAAGGCCCTGAAGAAGGAGATCGCCGAGCTGAAGCGGGCGAACGAGATCCTCAAGGCCGCGTCGACTTTCTTCGCGGCCGAGCTCGACCGGCCACACACACGCTCGTAGCGTTCGTCGACGAGCACCGGGACCGCTTCGGCGGCGTCGAGCCGATCTGCACCGTGCTGTCCGCGCACGGTGTCAGCATCGCCCCCTCCACCTACTACGCGGCGAAGAAGCGTCAGGAGAAGCCCTCCGCCCGCGCGGTGCGCGACGAGGTGACAAAGGAGCTGATCACCGAGGCCTACGAGGCCAACTACCGTGTCTATGGTGCCCGGAAGGTCTGGCGGCAACTGCACCGCCAGGGCCACGCGGTGGCCCGCTGCACCGTCGAGCGGCTGATGCGCGAGCTGGGCATCGCCGGCGCCGTCCGCGGCAAGAAGGTCATCACCACCATCCCGGAGCCGACGGCCGCGCGGGCGCCGGACCTGCTCGACCGCGACTTCGTCGCGAAGGCCCCGAACCGCACCTGGGTCGCGGACTTCACCCACGTGGCCGCCTGGAGTGGCACCGTCTACGTCGCCTTCGTCGTGGACACCTTCTCCCGCCGCATCGTCGGCTGGGCCGCAGCCACCACCAAACACACCCAACTCGTCCTGGACGCACTGGAGATGGCACTGTGGCAGCGCGACCGCGACGGCCACCGACCCGGCGCAGGAGAGCTGATACACCACTCCGACGCGGGCTCGCAGTACACATCGTTCACGCTCGCCGAGCACCTGGACGCGGCCGGCATCGCAGCCTCGATCGGCTCAGTCGGGGACGCGTATGACAACGCGCTCATGGAGTCCACGATCGGCCTGTTCAAGACCGAGGTGATCAAGCCCCGGCGGCCGTGGAAGACGCTGTCGCAGGTCGAGCTGGCCACCGCCGAGTGGGTCGACTGGTACAACCACAGCCGCCTCCACGGTGAGCTCGGCCACATCCCGCCCGCCGAATACGAAGCCAGCCACTACCAAGCAACCACGAAACCCCAGGTCACAACCACCATCTGAGCTCTCTACCGAACCCGGGGCGGTTCAGAACAAGCTCAGGAGATTGCGGGCGACCTTGTAGGCGAGGAGGGCGCCCATGCCCTGCCACCCCGGAGTCTTGATTGTTCTCACCCGGTGGTGAGGGCTTCAATCGGTCGAGGAGCTCCAGTTCGACTGACTGGAGCCGCCAATTCCGCCTGTGGAGTGGGGCGTTGGTGAACATGCCCACCTGCTGGCCGATGCCCTGCCGTATTCGGGCCGCTGGCGGGCGGCCCTGGCTGAGCGGGAGGATTTCCCGCACCTGGTCCAGGCTCTCGGCCAAGTGGTACACACGATGGGCGGGGTCACCCACAGGTGGCAGTTCGACCGCATGTCCACGGTCTGCTACCCCTCCAGCGGTCAGGTCACCGCGGCGTTCGCAGCGGTCGCGAAGTTCTACGGCGTCGGTGTGGATATCTGCCCCACCCGCAGCCTCCTGCTCAGTGCGATGCGAGCCGCTGCCGCATCAACCAGAGCGTCCTCGGCTCGTACTGATCAGTTACCTCCTGCCACCTCATGTCCCGCGGGCTACGCCGGGAGTTTTTGGCCCCTGGCGGTGATGCCGATGTACCGGATGTCGGTGAAGTTCGGGTCGTCGAGGAGTGCCAGGCATGCGTCGAGGTCATTCTGGGCGAGGTGCCCGTCGCGGACGAGATGCCTTCCGGCCTGCTGGAGATTGATGCGCCAGAGGTCATCCAGGGCTCCACCCGTGCCCACGAGGCGGAGCTGGGATTCTGCGGTGACGTTGCCGAATCCGAGTGTGGCCAGGATGCCGGGGATTTTGCTGCCCCATTGCATGTCTGCGCCCCGTGCCTGTGCGGCGTGGCGGGCGGCCGCGGCGTAGTGGTTCATGGCCGTGTAGGGGCTGGAGCCCACGGGGAGGGTGTAGACGTCTTCCACGAGCAGCCAGCCGCCGGGGGCGAGCCACTCGAGGGCGCGCGCGAGGATCTCGTCCCGGGCTGGGAGGTGGCAGAGAACGGCCCGTGCGTGGATCAGGTCGAAGGAGGACGGGGCGAACGTGTGCGTGGAGATGTCGACTTCCTGGCCCTCGACGTTGGGTGAACGGTGTGGATCCAGGTTCCGGGTGTCGATGTCGGCGGCGATGACGTGGCCCTGTGGGCACCTCTCGCCGAGCCAGTGGGCGATCGATCCTGCACCGGCGCCGATCTCGAGGCATCGCCACGTCTCGAGCAGGGGAAGCGACTCCAGGGCGTGGATCGTTGCGGGGTCCTTGGTCTGCTCCAAGAGCAGCAGCCGGTCCCGCTCGGTGAGCTCGTCCATGCTGAACGGGCCCGTGCTGTACGCATCGGTCCTTAATTGCGCGTTCATGAGTGTGTCGGCGTCCTCGTCCTCAGTGGTGTGCCGGCGGGCTGGGCCCCGACGGCCGGTGCCTCGCCCGGCGGCACGAGGGCACGCCGCGATCGCGGGGACCTGACGGTTCGGTACTGCCAGCGCCGTCACGATACTTCATGACCCCTGCCCGGTGCATCAACGGCCCGGCGCGGAACGGCGGCACTCGTGCACGCGGTGAGTCCATAAGGCAGTGCGACGCCAGGGCTTGTCGGCAGGGCCGGGGAGGACAGTGGCTGTTGTGACGGAGTATCAACGGCCGTACGGGCGCGCCCTGCCTGGCCTCACCTCGCACCGGGTACCGATGACAGTCTGACGCAGGTCATCGGTGTTACCAGCCCAGTTCAAGTGGGGTTGACCGGCGTGATCGTTCGCGGGCTGTGGACGGATGGGTCACCAAGCGGGGGCTGACACCAGGACGGTCCATGCCCCCTCAGGCCCTTTCTCCTTGTGGGCGGTGAGTGTTGACTGCGGACACACAGCGCTCTACCAGGGGTGTCGACCAGACGTTGGCTACTTTACGGAGCCAGTCGAGTTCGGAATCCCCATCGCTCCCGCCTTGGCGGGCTAGGTCGAGTGTGTGCTGTGCATGTGGCAGGCCTGCCTGGTGTGCCGCCAACGCCACCTTGAGCCAGCACGCTGTCACCACGGCCTCGGATTGGTCACGGGGGACCTCCTCTTCGGCCATCACTGCCAGTATGCGTTCGATGTCGACCGGGCTGGCCCAGCCGCGCATGATCAGTAGTCCGTCACGGATCTCGACGAGTCGGCGGTGCAGCCGCAACTGACTGTCGTGCGGCAGGAGCGCGTCGACGAGTCGAGAGCGGGGAGGATAGAGCGCAATATGCGGTAGGGCGGTGCACAAGGCCTTCCACATGGGATAAAGCGTATTGGCCTTGCGCCATGAAGCAAATCCTTGAATTATAGGTGTGAAAGCTGCTATCGAGCAGCCCAGGGCGACGCCTACGGTGTGGGCCGATGATATGTATGTGCCGTACTCAATGGGCTTGGTCGAGTAGGTGAATACGGCTACTACTCGGCTACCGAGAAAGACCATGAATGCACTGGTGGCGATCGCCAGAAGGGTTACCGGTATTCGTACAAGCCGCGAGCGGACCGTCCACAGGATTATGGCGAGCAGGGCCGACGTGATGCCGGTGACGATCAGCATGTACGTCAGGTAGGTTGCCCAGTAGATGCTGTGTACTGTGAATGTTCCGGGAATGGGGAGGAATCGGTCCCTCGTGGGAATTCGTTGGATCGTGACGATCGAGAACATTACGATCATGATCCCGAGCGTCATTCCGCAGGAGATTAAATGGGACCGTCTGAACGGGGTGCGGGGCGACCTGCCTGCCAGGTAGGCTCGTGCGACGAATGTCAAGATGGTAGTCGCAACTCCGACCGCCATGAGGCTCGACACCAGATTTGCGATATGCGGAAGATCAGTGAGGTGTTGGACTGCTCGTTTTGCTGGTTCCTGCAGCATTGTCATGCCTAGGGCCAGCATGAGCAGCGCAAACCATAGCGGACGTTGTTCCCTCGACCGCAAAGCAGAAACGCGGACGATAACAACCACCCAGCATAAGTAGAGCAATACCAAGCGGATCAGCTCAGGCATCCTTGTATCCCAATGCGGTCTTAGTTCATGTAACGTCGGCCGTTAATGATCACGTGGGGGAAGTGCGCTGGGGAGTTCCACACGGGAACCCAGCTCGCAGAGAGAATGATTGCCTATGTCTCCTACCTGCGAATTCCCAGGGCGGCTTCGATTTCGCCGCACACTCCGGTCGACAGCGGGCGAACGAGTTTCTTCGCGGTGGCGTGGATCAGACTAGCCATGAGCTCAGCTTCCTGCTCTTGCTCAGTGGTGTAGTTGGTGCGCGCTAGGAGTCGACCGACCATATCTGGGCTGAGGTTGGGGAAGAGCGTGCTGAGTGCACTGTGGGTTTCCTGGTCGGTGATACTGTGATTCCACAGGATATGGCCGATCTCGTGGAGAATGATGTGTTCCTGGTGGAACTGGGTGGTCTTCTTCTCGACGTAGATGTCATCGCTGACGTCGGTGGAGACCCACAGGCCGCATGCGTTGGTCGCGGCGCTGATCGGCACGGTGTGAATCCGGATTGGTCGGCCTCGACGCGCGGATAACTCGCAGACAAGTGCATCCACGGAGAACGGTCTGGGCAGTTCGAGTGTGTTGACGAACGCCTGGCACCGCTTGCGGGTCTGCCGTGCGGTCATAGCGTAACCTTGCTCCCCAATTGGACACCTGTAGAAAACGTCTACTCGGTGCATGCTTCAGAACCAGCCTTCTGTCGGTCTGTTCTTTGGAGCGAGTACCGGAATCTGCTCCCTCCCACCGCACCTGATACGGCATTCCGGAAACGTGGCGCGACGTCTCGCGACGCTGGAAGAAACCCGGCCCTGTCCAAGTTCCCAGGACCGCCAGCGCCGTAGGGCCCAGAGAGTCAACTGTCTCGCACAGATATCTACGCACCGCTGGAACGACTCTTCACCTCGTTTTCAGTCAGCGGTGCGCCGTGCAGGGTATCGCGAGCCTGGGCCGCGGCGTCGATGATCCCGCTCAGAAGCTGCGAGAGCTGATCGGCATCGGTGTGATGGGGGGTCGGGTGAGACGTTCGCAGGGTGAGCCCCTGAAACTTTTGCCGATTCAGCCCCTTGAGCGCCTCCAACTCATTATTGATCTGCTGGAATACATGCTCGTCAAGGAAATAGGCGCAGCGCTGGATGCCGAGACTGTGAGCGACCTTCACCAAAGTCTCGATAGTGAGGTTCGTCCCCTCGGCGGACTCCGCCGAGGCCAGTGTGCGCTTGGAGACCCCGGACAACTCGGCGAGTTTGGCCAGGCTGAAAGGGCCCTCCGGGTGGTGCTGCCGGACGTGCCGCAGCCGCACAGCGATCGCGGCCTTCGCCGCATGGGCCTGGTGGTCGAGGAACGACTGTGATGCTTCCCCGGCGGCCGGCTGGTTAGCGTGCATCATCCTCCTCATCATCTTGCAGTATCTTGCAACACAGGCGCAGCTTGTTGCAACAGTGGTCTGTCCTGTCTATGGTCTTCACCCATGGGGGCGAACCTCAAGAGGGGGCCTTGTCAAGTTGTGGGTGTGGCGGGTGAGTTGGGGCAGGCTGAAGTGCTGTGGGGTGGCTGGAGTTACCCGATGAGGATCAGACCGCGCTCGAGCATGAGCTCTTCGACGTCCCGCAGGCTCAGCGGGAACCGGTGGTACAGCCACACGCAGTGCGCGATCACCTCGCCCGGATACCGGTAGCCCCGGTACGACGGCACTGCGGCATCCACGGACAGGCCCCTCCCCGAGACGATCACCCCGAAGATCATCTCACGGCCACCGACCAGCACAACCAACAACTTGATAAGACCCTCTCATACCAGCAGTACGTCATCGCCGCGCTGCGCGGCGAAGCCGTCGCGTGGTCGCTGACCACCGCCGTACCCGGGTGACCCGCCTCGGGTAGGCACAGGCCGATCTGGTGACCGACATTCAGGCCATGCCGTAGCGGAGCAGACCGGGCGGACCCGCGCGGATTCTGCGCCGTCCCTCCGGCATGCCAACTCTCTGCCAACGGCACAACCTTGATCTGCGTTCCTGACCGAAGGAGAAGAAATGGCTGTCGATACCGTTGCCGCCCCCGGTGCAGACGCCGTGGCGCGGCCGCACTCCCCGGGCACGGTGCCCGTACCGGTGGACGACCTGCTGGACGGGGCCTCACCCAGGCGCTCTGGCGTCGACCAGGAACATGTGGCGGTGCTGGCCGAGGCTGCCGATTCGCTGCCGCCGATCGTCGTGCATCGCCCGAGCATGCGGGTGGTCGACGGCACGCACCGGCTGCACGCTGCCCGCCGCCAGGGCCGGGAGACCATCGACGTCGTCTGGTTCGACGGCACGGAGGCAGAGGCCTTTCTGCACACCGTCGAGGCGAACATCCGGCACGGGCTGCCGCTGACCCTCGCCGACCGGAAGGATGCGGCCCGCTGGATCCTTCGCAGCCATCCCCAGTGGTCCGACCGGACCATTGCCGTACGGACGGGACTGTCCGACAAGACGGTCGGCGTTCTGCGCCGCTCCCGCGCGGCCGGAAGCGGCGGTCAGGCGGAGGCCGGGGGCGGGGTCCGAATCGGCAGCGACGGCAAGGCCCGGGCGCTGAACCCGGCCGAGGGGCGGCTGCGCTGCTGGGACGTGCTCTTACAGCGGGGCGGGGACGTGCCGCTCCGGGAGATCGCCGGTGCGGCCGGGGTTTCCGTGGAGACGGCCCGGGATGTGCGGGAGCGGTGGCGCCGCGGCGAGAACCCGCTGCCCCCGGGCGCCGTGGCCGCTGCCCCTGCCCCCGCGTCTGCCTCGGCAGCCGCGCAGGTGTCCGCCTGCGCCGTGCGGACGACGGTGGGCGCCGCGGCGACGCACGGCCCGGGGACGGTGAACGCGTCGGCAACCGGAGGCAGTTCGCCGGGGCTGCGCCGGCGTCCTCGTACTGCTCGAGCGCAGCCCATCGAGCTCGGCACCGTACTGGAGTCGCTCCGTCGGGACCCGGCTGTGCGCTACAGCAACGAGGCGCGCGCGGTGGTGCGATGGCTGGAGACGCACGTCATCAGCCGGGGCGAGGCAGAGATCGTACGGCGCGTACCGGCCCACCAGGCGACGCGGATAGCGGCGGTGGCCCGGGCCACCGCCGCCTCGTGGGAGGCCATCGCCCGCGACCTCGAGATCCTCGCCACCGAGTGACCACCCGTCCCCGACTTCCCCGAACCCTGTATCCCCCGAACTCCGTACGAGTGGCAAGGCCTCGATCGATGAGGAAGCAGTCATGACGACTCCCGAGAAGCAAGTGAACCCGTGGGCGGCCCTCGTGCCGGTCTGCGTCGGTTTTTTTCTGATCATGATGGACATGACGATCGTCAATGTCGCCATCCCCGGCATGCTGGCCGACCTGGACGCCGATCTGAACCAGATGGCCTGGGTGAACAGCGTTTACCTCCTCACCTACGCCGTTCCGCTGCTGGTCTCCGGGAGGCTCGGGGACCGGCTGGGGCGCAAGCAGATGTTCCAGGCCGGAATGGTGGTCTTCACGGCGGCCTCGCTCTGGTGCGGGGCCGCCGGAAGCGCCGAGATGCTGATCGTGGCTCGGGCCGCGCAGGGATTCGGCGCGGCGATGATGGCGCCGCAGACGATGGCGCTCGTGACCACGCTGTTCCCGCCGCACCGCATCGGTGCCGCGCTGGGTGTGTGGGGCGCGGTCGCTGGTCTGGCCTCGGCTGTCGGGCCGCTGCTCGGCGGGTTCCTGGTGGGCTCGCACGGCTGGGAGTGGATCTTCCTGGTGAATGTGCCGGTCGGCCTCGCCGGTCTCGTCATGACGGTGTTCCTGCTGCCGGACAACCGGCAGCGGGTCGGCCGCCGCTTCGACGCGCTGGGCACGGTGCTCTCCGGACTCGGCTTGCTCACCCTGGTGTTCGGGCTGCAGAACGGTCAACACTACGCCTGGGGCTCGGTCGCCGGGCCCGTGACCGTCCCGGTCATTCTGGCGGCCGGCGTGCTGCTGCTGATCGCCTTCGTGGTCTGGCAGCGCCGCAACACCCGCGAGCCGCTGATGCCGCTCGGGCTCTTCCGGCAGCGGAACTTCAGCGCGGCCGTCGTGGCAGCGGCCTGCGTCGGCTTCGCCGTCACCGGCATGTCCCTGCCGATCATGCTGTATCTGCAGTCGGTGATGGAGCTCTCGCCGCAGCAGGCGGGGGCGCTGATGCTACCGGCGGCGGTGGCCAGCGGCGCGGCCGGGCCATTCGCGGGCATGCTCTCGGATCGGTTCGGCGGCAAGTGGGTGGTGCTCGGCGGCTTCCTGGTGTTCGCGCTGGGTCTTGTGATGCTCGCGACGGCCATGGAATCGGGGGCGAGTACCTGGTGGCTGGGTCTTGCGCTGTTCGTCATGGGTCTCGGCTCGGGCGCCTCGTTCGCGCCGCTCGCGCACGTGGCGACCAGCGGCGTCCGGCCCGAGCTGATGGGTGCCGCCTCCGGCATCTACAACCAGCTGCGTCAGGTGGGCTGTGTCGTCGGCAGTGCGGCGGTCGGTGTCCTGCTCCAGATGCGGATCGCGGCCGAACTACCGGGATCCGAAACCTCGGCCGGCTCCGAACTCGCGCCCGGCGAGGCCGCGCCCGCCCTGCACGGCGGCCTTGCGGACGCGGCCGGCAGCGTACTGCTGCTGCCCGTCGCTGTGCTGCTGCTCGGTTCGGCCGCCTGTCTGGTGATGCGCTCCCGGCCCCGGGTCGCGGACACCTCTGCGGCCGGGGCCACCACTGCCTCCACCGATGAGGCGGAAGCCAGGACCGGGACCGCGGAGCCCAGCGCCGGCGGCCGTTGAACGTCCGGCTCCCGGCGGCGTGCGCGACGACACCGGGAGCCCGCTGACAGCACCCGGGAAAGAGGCTGGAAACAGCCGGTGGAATAGGGGAGTTCGGCGGATCGGGCCGGAACATTGGCAGGGCGGTTGCAAAGTCCGCGTGATCGTGTAGATGCGCTGGTCACGGCGGTGTGACGATGTGGGGTGGGCGGGCATCGCGGGACATCGAAGCTCCGTTGTGGAGGTGACCTTCCCAAGTCGCCTTCGCCCAACGGAGCTTCGATGTGCCGCCAGTCTGCCCCGGTATGCCTCGTCAAGTCACCCTTGCTGGCGGGGTGTTCGGGACTGTCGCTGGCTAAGGGGCTGGTCAGACTGCCGCGGCCCGTGCGGTCCCCAAGACCGGGCAGGCGTAAGGCCCCTGGTAGGAACGATCTTGCGACGGATTGTTCTGACCGAGGGCCCTCACGTGTCGACCAGTGTCACATACACCACGGTGCTCGATGTGAAGCGGTCCACCGCCGAGCACCTGGCCCGGCTCCTGCGTGACCACCGCATCGCGGCCGGAAACCGCAGGGGGGCAGGAGGGCGCTGGGCTGCTTCCGGCAGGCAGTGCTCGTCCTGCGCTGGTTCATCGACAACACCCGCCTTTCCCAACTCGCCCGCGACAACGGCCTGTCGGCCTCCACCGCATACCGCTACCTCCATGAGGGACTGACCGTTCTGGCGGCCGGGGCGCCGGACCTTGCGACTGCGCTGGAACGCGCGAAGGCGGCCGGGCTGACACATCTGAACCTCGACGGCACCGTCATCCGCACCGACCGCGTCGCCGCCCCCGGCCCCAACGGCGCAGACCTGTGGTGGTCCGGAAAACACAAGCACCATGGCGGGAACGTGCAGGTCATCTCCACCCCGGACGGCTGGCCGATCTGGATCTCACCGGTCCGCCCGGGCCGAGAGCACGACACCACCTGGGCCCGTCACCACGGTCTGGTCGACGCCCTCAACCGAATCGCCGCCGAGCTGGACATACCGTCCCTCGTCGACCTGGGCTACGAGAACGCCGGCGACGGCTTCCGCCACCCGCACAAGAAGCCAGCGGGAGGCGAGCTGACCGAGGTCCAGCAGACCTACAACAAGGTCATCCGCAGACCAGCCGCCGTACCCGCAGGCGGACGACAACCTGCCGACCGTCGACCGGCACGTCCGCCACCGTCCGGCGGTGATACCCGTGCACCCTCGCAGTCAGCGCCCCGCACGCTGGACACGGCACCGCCGCGTCCAGCGTGCGAGCTGTGACCACGACTGCGTCCTCGCCGTCCGCCACGTCCTCGACGAGCAATGCCGACAGTCCCGAAAACACCGTCTTCACAAGCGAGTTGACATCCACCACAACATCATGATCGCTGATGGCTACTGGCCGTCACCACCGACTACGGGCCAGACCCGTTAACTTGACACACCCGTCGCCCGCGGCACCGCAGCTGTGGTGGTCACCGCGCCGACAGCGTCGCTCGATCATGCGACCGGGTCCGACCCAGTCGCGTTCCGAGCCGGTGCAGACGATCCTTGATGTCCGGGGGTGCGTCCACGATGAACTCGGCTCCGATGGTGGCGACGAGCACGATGTACTGGGTGACCAGCTCCGGAGACTCGGCCGTGAGGCGGATCCGGCACCGGCCGGGGCCGAGGTCGTCGATCTCGCCGGGGATCGGGGCGAGGATGCCTGCCCGGACGTCTGCTGCCGATAGGTCCACGGTTAGTCGCGCCGTGTAGCGATAGGAGGCAGCTGCCAGTGAGCGCCTGACGAAGCTGACAGCATCGGTGGTCGGCAGGTCCCGTCGTTCGGCAGGTCGGTGGGCGCGAAGGGGAGTGTTGATCCGATCGATGCGGAAGATACGCCAGTCCTCGCGATCGTGGTCATATGCCACGAGGTACCACAATCCGCGGAGGATGACGAGACTGTGCGGCTCGGCCCCCCGAGTGCTGCGGCGTCCGGTGCGGTCGCGGTAGTCGAAGCGGACGCTCTCGTGCTCGTGGCAGCAGGCGGCCAGCACGGCCAGCGTGGCCGGGTCGACGTGTGCTGCGTAATCGCCGGGTGCGGCGCTAGTGGCGCGGGAGATCGCAGCCAGTTGCGGGCGTAGACGCGCCGGGAAGATCCGCTCAAGCTTGGCCAGGGCCGTGAGCGAGGCGTCCTCGATCCCACTAACGCTACCCTGGCTGGCTATGGCGAGCCCAACAGCCACCGCGACGACCTCGTCGTCCTCGAGCGACAGGGGCGGCATGCTGCTCCCGGCTGCAAGCCGGTACCCGCCCGACGTTCCTGTGGTTCCGGTTACCGCGTAGTCGAGGGCCCGCAACCGGTCGATGTCGCGGCGCACCGTTCGCTCGGTCACTTGCAGCCGCTGAGCCAGTTCGGCGCCCGTCCAGGTCCGTCGCGTCTGCAGCAGGCCGAGCAGACGCAGCATCCGCTCGGGCAGGTCGCGCCGTCGAGGTTCGTCCATCATGGAGTTCAGACTGCCACTAATTCCGGACGTCTAACGTCCGGAAGGATGTCTAGTGTCGCAGCCATGGAGATCACCAAGACCGACATTCAGGCCCTCGACCAGTATGTGGACGGAACTGTATGCAGCAGTACTCAAGCCCCGGAAGACAGGGCAGGTGCCCAGCTCCTTGCCCCGCATCACCCGGCGGTTGTGCTCGAGGCGAGGTGCGCCGAGGATGTCTCTCGGGCCGTAGCCTTCGCCGCCGATCACGGGATGCAGGTGGCGGTCCAGGCCACCGGGCATGGGCGCACGCGTGCTCTCGACGGGGGCCTACTCATCGATACGGGGTGCATGCGTGAGGTGAGGGTCGACGCCGCGACTCGTAGGGCGTGGGTCCCGGCCGGGGCGACGTGGCAGGATGTCATCGAGCAGGCGGCACCACACGGGCTAGCGCCGCTGTCGGGTAGCCTCCCCACGGTCGGCGCGGTCGCTTACACCCTGGGCGGGGGCGTCGGGCTGCTCGCCCGACGCTACGGCTACTCAGCCGACCACGTGACGCGATTCGAGGCGGTGACCGCCGACGGCAAGATCCGGCAGGTGAGCCCAGAGGACGAACCTGACCTGTTCTGGGCACTGCGCGGAGGTGGCGGCAACCTCGCCGTCGTGACCGGCATGGAGATCGACCTCATGCCCGTCGCAGAGCTCTACGGCGGCAGCCTGATGTTTGACCTCGCGAAATCCCCCGAGGTGCTCACCGCCTGGACCATGTGGACCAGGTCGGTACCGGAGGCGATGACCTCGGCGGTGGTGGTGATCCCCTTCCCGGACCTACCCATGATCCCAGCGGACGTGCGAGGGCGTCAGGTGGTCCAACTTCAGGTCAGCTTCGCCGGACCGGAAGAACAGGGACGACGTCTCGTCGAGCCGCTGCTCCGCGCCGGATCGCAGCTGCGGAACACGCTGCGCACCCTTCCCTACATGCAGTCCGGGGCGGTCTCAGACGAACCGGACCGGCCGGCGGCCTACCGGGGGAAGAGTGTGCTGGTCGACGACCTCGATCCGCGCGCCCTGACCGCACTCGCCCATCGAGCTGGCACCACACCAGGCGGGTGCACCGTCGGGGTGCGACACCTCGGGGGCGCTCTGGCGCGCACCCCGAATGTTCCAAACGCCGTGGGCCATCGGTCGGCCCAGTACTCCGTGGGTGTGTTGTCCCTGCTCCACGATGGCGATCCCAGCGGGGTGTCCCAGGTCCAGGACGAGCTGCTCGCACCTTTCGCACTCCACCGGCTCGGGCTCTCGCTGAACTTCACTTTCGGTCCTCTCGAGCCGGATCAGGTGCGGACCGCCTTCACACCAGCAGATGCCGATCGCCTCGGCGAGATCACGGCACGCTATGATCCGCGCGGCGTCCTGTACGCCAACCACCCGATCCTGGCGCCTGCGCCACCGAACGACTCGGACGCAGACCTAATCTGACGGTCCTCGGACCGTCGCGGCGTCGCGTCTAGTGTTGCGCCGCGGAAGTTCCGCTGCTGGCTATGGGACGGTGAGGCGCTTGTTGATGTCCTCGGCGTCGAATCGGCTGGGGTCGAAGGCGCCGCCCACCCATTCCAGGAGTTTGTCGTGCTCCTCATGCCTGGGGTCGGTGATGGCCTCGATGAAGTTCGCGTAGCCCCATGGGCCGCCGCAGTCCTCTGGCGGGCAGGCTCGGCGGCCGGTCAGGCAGCGGGGGTAGGCCACTCCTGGGTCCCGGGGCAGGGCCTTCTCCACCTCGATGGGGTGGACCCAGTCGTAAGGTCGGCTCAGGGCGCGGTGCTGGTCTCGCGACCAGCCCGTTTCCCTGAGCCGCCTCCCGAACCCGCCGTGCCCATTACTGTGCAACGGGCTCTCCACAGGTCTCGTTGAGCGCGCGTCTCGTCGTCATCGGCGGGTGATCCCACGGAGTGGGAATGACTGTTCCCCGATACCGGTTGTCCGCGTACTCCTTGAAGTGGCCCTGGCAAGATTCTCGTAGGCAGAGATCACCACGGCGACGCGGGACGGGTACCTCCTGGCAGTGGGCATCCTCCTGTTGTGTGTTGCTGAACTCCCTTCTCTGCTCCCGCATTTGTCAGGTGTTACGGTCGCCTCCATCGACGCGATGGGCCCTATCGTGATCGTTCAGGCCCGTACGCGCGACGAGCCTGCTCGGTGTACGGGCTGCGGTGTCACTAGCGACTGGGTGCACAGCTGCTACGTACGCCGTCCTGCTGACAGGGCGATCGGCGGTCGGCCGGTGCGCATTGAGCTGAGCGTGCGCCGCTTGTACTGCGAGAATTCGGCCTGTGTGAAGGTCACGTTCGCCGAGCAGGCCGACGGGCTCACGGTTCGCTACCAGCGCCGTACCCCGTTGTTGCAGAACCTGGTCGAGACGGCCGGTGTCCTGCTGGCCGGTCGGGGCGGGGCTCGGCTTCTGGGTCTGCTGAACGCGCCACTCTCGCGTACCAGCGTGGTGTTCCAGCTGATGCGGATGCCCTTGCCGACCATGGCGACGCCGCGGGTGCTGGGGGTGGACGACTTCGCGCTGTACGCAGAGGTGTACGGCACCCTGCTCGTCGACGGAGACACCCGGCTGTCGATCACCTTGTGGGAAGGGCGGGATGCCCCGCCCTGGCTGCATGGCTGCATGAGCATCCCGGCGTCCAGATCGTGTGCCGGGACGGCTCCCTGACCTACCGCCAGGGGATCACCGATGGAGCCCCGGAAGCACTGCAGGTCAGCGATCGCCTCCACATCTGGCAGGGCCTGTCGCAGCGGGTCCAGGACGTCGCGGCCGCGCACCGCGCCTGTCTGGCGGCCGCTGTCCTGCCGCCCGTCGAGCACGAGGAGCCCCAGCCCGCCACGGAGGACAGGGAGTCGCTGGAGACGACCCGGGCCGGGCGGCACGCGAAGCGCCTGTTCGAGGCCGTCCACGAGCACACCGGAACGGGCCGCAGTATCAGTGCGATCGCCTGTGAACTCGGTCTGGATCGAAAGACCGTGCGCAAGTACGCCCGCGCCACCAACTGGCAGGAAGTGGTCCGGCGTCCCCGGCTCCGCCCGCCCACAGCCCTCTCGGCCTACCTCGACTACCTGCGGCAACGCTGGGACGAGGGTGAACACAGCGCCAAGATCCTGCACCAGGAGCTGGCAGCCAAGGGCTACCGCGGCCATTACCAGCGCGTCAAAGTCGCCGTCGCACCCTGGCGCGAGACAGACGGCACGCCGACCCCGCCGCCCCGTGCACCCTCACCCCTCCAGATCGCCCGATCGATCATCGCCCCACCCGAACGCCGACACTTGGACGCCCAGGAACGGCTGCGATCGCTGTTCGGCAACTGCCCGGAACTGGCCCATGTCCACGACCTGGTCCGCGAGTTCGCCACCATGCTCGACCAACACGATGCCACCGCACTGCCCGGCTGGCTCGACCGGCTCGCCACCTGTGGACATCCCACCCTGGCGGGCCTGGCGAAGGGCCTATGCGAGGACCAGGACGCGGTGGTCCACGGCATCACCACGCCCTACAGCTCCGGGATGAACGAGGGCCGTGTCATGGACGTGAAGCTCCAGAAACGGATCATGGCCGGTCGCGCCGGCGTCCCATTTCAGCCGGTGGCGCGGGGTGAGGGCCGCGTTCGAATGCGACATTTCTGAGCTCCTAGACAGGCTGAAAGGCCGGCCATGGTGTGTGGCCGGCCCTTCAGCTTGGAGATATGCGGGGAGGGATAGTGCAGGTCAGTCGACCGGGGAGACTCGGATGAGGTTGCCGTCAGGGTCCGTAATCACGAACGTGCGGCCGAAGACAGCATCATGCGGCTCCTGCACAACGTGGACCCCCTTCGAGGCCCACCTCGTGAAGATCTCGTCAATCGCCTCCGATGGCCCCGGCACCATGAGTCCGATCTCTGTCGTACGAGGGAGGCTCAGGACCGCGTGCTCGCTGTAGCCCGTCCACAGTGCGAACAGGACACCGGGGGCAGCTTCGAAGGCTACGTAGTGGGGACTGGTGAAGGTCGGTTCGATCTCGAACAGGTCGCTGTAGAAGGCGGTGGCGGCCTCGGCGTCGCGGACGCCGATCAGGAACAGGTTCGGTGCGGGCATGGAGTGCTCCTCAACTCGTTGATTTCTCGGTCCAGCACCCAGTGGATCACCCAATCGCGACGGAACCTGTCACCTTTTCTGAGAACATGGGTAAGCATGAAGGCTTCAAGGCTCCTGCATCTCCTGCTGCTCCTGCAGACCCGTCAGCGGCTCACTACCACGGAGCTCGCCGCGCGTCTTGAGGTGTCCCGGCGGACTGTGCTGCGGGACGTCGAGGCGCTATCGACAGCGGGCGTGCCCGTCTATGCCGAACGTGGGCGGAACGGCGGGATCGTCCTGCTCCCCAGCGCACGGCTCAGCGCATCCCATCTGGAACCACCAGAACTGGAGGCCCTATCCGTGGCCGGCTTGGACAGCGCACTACGTGAGCGAATGGGCCTAACTGCGGTGTGGGAGTCGGCCGAGCGCAAGATCGCCGCCCGCCAGGCTGCAGCACCTGAGTCGCCGAGCCCGCTGCGGCTGGCTGATCTTGTGCTTGTCGACAGCACCGCGTGGTTTGCTGCCCCCGAGGCAGCGGTCGAAGTATCGGATCTGGCCTCGACCCTGCGACACCGGCGACGCCTTCGAATCCTGTACCGGCGCAGCGCCGAGAGCCAGGCCTCGACACGGGTGGTCGACCCGTACGGGATCGTGGCGAAATCAGGTCGCTGGTATCTCGTCGCCGATGACCAGGGCGACAGCCGGCTGCTCACTCTGGAACGACTGTCGGCCTTCGAACAGCTAGACGCACCAGCCGTGCTCCAACCAGGCGAAACCCTCCGCACCAGATGGGTCGAGTTGAAGAAACGCACTGAGGAGCAAGATCGCGTGAGCGTGACCATCCGCCTGCCGGAAAAGGGTCTCGACCTGGCGCGGCGCATCCTCGGCACCCGCATCCACCATGTCTCCGATGCGGAAAAAGGCTCGTGCGTCGTCGTCGTGCGCTACCCCGGCATCGAGTCGGTGCGTCAGCTTCTTCAGTTCGGCGACCACATCGAGGTGCTCGCCCCTGAGACGGCCCGCGCACGCATCAGTCAGCTCGCCAGGGACCTGGCTGACAGACACTCAACCCCCACATCGTGATTGCCGATCAGGTCCCCTGTTCTCAATCAACGTGCCCGGTCAGTACAACTAGGTGGCGTGGTATAGGCCGAGCATGGGCCAAGAGGCGAGCCCGGCGACGCTGGAGAGCTGCACGATGTGCCCGCAGCGCTGGGCCCGCAGAATCGGCAGGACGGCTCGCACGACCCGAAGCGCCGAAGAAGTTGGTCTCGAATTCGGCCCGCGCCTGCTCCTCGGTGACGTCCAGGTCCTGCAGGGGAGCGGTGCTGCGCGCGGTAGCGGCGACACGGTCGCCGCGCGTCAGGGCGGCCTCAGCCCACACTCGGCCGAACCCCGGGATGTCCCGGTGATGAACCAGACCTTTCCGGGCACAGAAATCCCCCTTCTTCCAACCGTGAGTTCCTCGCGGCACGTTCTGCTTGCCCCCCACTTACCACGACAGCGGCAGGGCATGTCTACGGACGCCGCTGGAATTCCAACTGCGGAATTTCCGCACCTGGACGGCAGCCTGCAACGGTCTTTCGTGAGCGCCAGTGATACAGCGATACTCTGGCGGACTGCCAGGGCTGTTGCAAAGTCCCTTGATCGTGGCGTAGTTGCTGGTCACGGGGCGATGCCGAGGAGGTCGAGGGGGCGGGGGAAGGGTTCATAGGACATCTCGCGCAGGCCGGCGGCGATGTTGGCGTGACCGTGCGCGCGGAGCTTGTTGATCGCGAGGTTGCGCAGGGTGGCCATGTTCTCCGGGCCGTGTCTGGTGCGGACTTGGGAGCGGTCCTCGTCGAAGGTGACGTCGCGGGCGAAGTGGAGCCGGTTCTCGATCACCCACTGCGACCGGACCAGTCGGGCGATCGTCTCCGGCGACGCCTGGCGGCTGGTCAGATCGGTGATCACGTAGACGGTCTCGCGGGTGCGTTTGCCGGTCCGCGTCGAGGTGCGGTGCCGCACGATCTTCGCGGCCTGGGCGGCGTGCGGGAAGCTGACGCCGAGATCGGTGACGGTCAGCGCCTGCACCACGCGGGTCTCCAGGCGGCCGTGGCCGCGGGTGCGGTCGTAGAACTTCGCGGTGGCCTTGTGCCAGGGCAGCGTGTGCAGCTGTTCGTAGAGGGTGGACTGGTTCTTCTTCACGGTGAACGCGTAGTGCGCTCTCTTCGTCCCGACCGGGTAGAGGGCGTGGTCATGCTGAGTGTGCCGGGCGTCGGCCGTCACGGTGATGCCGGTCAGGTCGTAGGGGGCCAGCAGGGCGGCGAAGCAGGTGATCTCGTTCGTCCTGTCCGGTACCCGCAGCTGGGTGAGGGTGCGGCCGTTGCTGGTCATCGCCGCGAGCAGATGCGCGGCCGGGGTGTCGCCGTGCCTCGAACCGCGAGCGCTCTTGCCGTCCACGGCCACCGCCTCCTCCCCCTGCGGAGCTGTCCCCGTCAGATCCGCCAGCCCGCCCGGACACACGGCGTTGATGACGCGGCGGATCGTTGCGGTGCTCGGCGCGAGGCGCACGTTCAGCGAGGCCACCAACCGGGCACCGAGCCGGGCGCGGGTCTGCTGCGGGGCATGGGCGGCCCACTGTCCGATCGCCGCGAACGAGCGGGCGCCCGCCACCACCGCAGAGGCGGCGACCAGCAGCACGGCCGCGAACGGATGACGTCTGCTCGCCGGTGACGCGGGCCGCGGCAGTCTGACCAGCCCCTTAGCCAGCGACAGTCCCGAACACCCACCAGCAAGGGTGACTTGACGAGGCATACCGGGGCAGACTGGCGGCACATCGAAGCTCCGTTGGGCGAAGGCGACTTGGGAAGGTCACCTCCACAACGGAGCTTCGATGCCCCGCGATGCCCGCCCACCCCACATCGTCACACCGCCGTGACCAGCGCATCTAAACGATCACGCGGACTTTGCAACCGCCTTGCAAGACCGCCAACCGCGCGTTCCGTTCGATTACCGAGCTGTGCGACGCGATCGACAAGGCTCTGCGGTACGTGAAGAATCGGGAACACCTCCTCGTTGGATTCCTGGCCGGGACCGGACTCGAAATCCCTCATCCCGCATCAAGCCCGCAGTTAAAGATCAGCAACTCCGCAGCCTTGCTAATAGAACGACATCGTTATAACTTCCGTAATCAAAGGATGGTCCCGTGAGTTTTCCGGAGAATTGGTGGAGTGCAAGTCCAAGTTATGTCTCGGAGATCCTCTCACTGTTCGCGACCGAGCCGGATCGCGATGTCGCTTATTGGCGCGGCGAAGCATTCTCCGGCGGTGATCTGCTTCAGTCCGTGACTGAATCGTTCCTTGCGCTACACAATTGCGGAGTAGGCAAAGGGGATGTGGTAGCGATCCTGGTCGAGCCCAACAGCCCTGAGATGCTCACCGTGCGGTATGCGACATATCTGCTTGGTGGCGCTGTTTGCTACTTGCGAACCACTAATCCTGGTACCAACGCAGCGGTCCTCCCCCTGGATCAGCAAATCCAGATCTTGCGCGACACCGAAGCGGTTACCATCTACGCTGATGCCGAAAATTCGGAGCGGGCATTGGAACTTGCCGACGGCACCGGGATCCCGGTGACGCGCCTTCACCACGGGGAATGCAATGAGGTCAGCTCGCTCGATGTCCCCGCCCCGCCGGACGCCGCGTCGTGGGATCCGGATGCGCTAGTCTTCATCAGCTTCTCGAGCGGCAGCACGGGACGGCCCAAGGGCATCCGGTCCTCGGCCCGAGCATGGGAAGGCGTACTACGCGCGTTTATGGATCTTGGGCATGAATCCGGCTGTGCGTCGGTCCTGTTGTCGACCCCTCTGAGCCACGCTGGTGCCCCAATGGCGGACGCGGCCTTCATCTTGGGTGGAGCGATCTACCTGCACGAGAGTTTCGATGCAGAGAAATTCGTACAGACCGTCTCCGCGAAGAAGGAGGTCTCGTGGACGTTCATGGCGACGACGCACGTGTTCCAGCTCATCGACTATCTGCATGAGCGAGGAATTCGCGATCGTGCCGCCGTGGAAGCCGCTGGTTTGTCTTCGCTGAAGCGGATTGTCTACGGCGGCAGCCCGGCGGCGCCCGTTCGAACGAAACAGGCTTTTAGAACTTTCGGCCCTGTCATGGTGCAGTGGTATGCATCGGGCGAGAGCTATCAAATTACGACCCTGACGCCTTCGGAGCACGGCGACCCGGAACTTGCGGCTACCGTCGGGCGGCCCTACCCTGGTGTGGAGGTCGTTGTCTGCAACTCGGACTCGGGCGAGCAATTGGCAGTAGGGGAAATCGGGGAGATCCGCGTCCGCTCGCCTCAGTTGATGGACGGCTACACCGGCGACCCGGAGTTGACTGCGCGAGCCCTTCGGGACGGCTGGTACTTCACCGGAGATATCGGTTTTTTCGACGACCGAGGATATCTGACCCTGGTGGGTCGGGTGGCGGACGTCATCAAGGTTGACGGCGTTAAGGTGCACCCCACAGTCGTCGAGGCGGAAATCCTTTCCCACCCGGGCGTCCGACACGCGGCCGTCTACGGCGTGCGGGACGAGGATGGCGGCGAGCACATTCACGCCGCAGTTGAATGCGATCCGAACGAGGCAGTCGACGCAGAAGACATCCGCGCCAGAATTACTGCGGCACTTTCCTCGATTCACGCGCCCGAGAAGATAAGCTTCTTGAGTGCTCTGCCGATGAATAGCATCGGCAAGCCCGACAGGGTGCTCCTTCGATCGCAATACGTCTGATTGACGAAGCCCTTGGCGCCCTTGGGCCGGGAGACGGGTCGCAGAGTGACCTTCAGCCGTTGGTCGGCCCAGTTGACGAGAGTGCCGGCATAGCCGCGGTCGGCCCAGACCTGGATGAGCTGGGGCTGGGTGAGGTGGAGACGGAACAGCAGGTCGCGGACGGCGTCACGGTCCTGGATGTCGGCCGGGGTGACCATGACCATCACGGGCAGGCCCTTCGTGTCCACGGCTATGTGGCGCTTCCTGCCGTTGATCCTTTTCGCTTCGTCCCAGCCGCGGCTGTCCTTGCCCACGGTCTCCGCGCCTTTGACGGACTAGGAATCGACGATCATCGTGACGGGGTGGGGGCATCGCCCCAGGTTGGTGCGGATGCGTCACCGCAGCTGGTCGCGGATGAAGGTGACGAACCCGGCCCGCTGCCAGCCCCAGAAGAACCCGTAAACCGTCTCCCAAGGAGGGAAGTCAGCCGGAAGTGCCCTCCACTTGGCCCCGTTGTCGACGATGTAGCGAATCGCATCGACGATCTCGCGACGGGGCCACTTCCAGGGATGCCCGCCGGTCTTGGTCTGACAGGCCGGGGTGGGCAACACGGGTTCGAGCAAGGCCCACTCGGCGGGCTTGGTGTCGGAAGGGTATCGACGGCGACGCATCGTGATGGACCTCGGAACCGGGCAGAAAACAAGCGGGAATGGCTACTTCGAGAGCTGGGCGAGGGTCGCGCAGACCCCGGTCAGCTGGGCGACGGCGATCTGGGCCCACTCGTCCTCGGGATAGCGGGCCAGGTGCGGGTCGAGAGTGCCGGTGATGACGCGGGTGAGCCGGTTGAGGATCTGCCGGAACTGCTTCTTCTCGTAGGCGATCCAGTCCGCGGGCTCATCGGAGAAGCGGAATCCCTCGCGGAACGTCCAGGTGATCGGGGTCAGGTGCTCGGCCGCGGCGACGTCCTTGATGTGCGCCAGTCCGCGGGTGACCTGCCAGGGATTGAGCCGGGTCGCGGCGACCAGGTGCCGGGTCTTCAGCCCCGACGGGGCGGCTTCCATCAAAGCGGCGCGGACCAGGTCGCCGTAGTACTCGCCCGCGGGGAGCGCGGCCAGGAGCTTGGGCTTCTTGCGTCGGCCGGACGGCTTGGCCGGGGTCTTCTTGGTGGAGGGGACCGGGGTCTGCGCGGTGCGCTTGCTGGCCGGCTTGTCCATCGCCTACTCGCCCTTGAGGAGAGAGGCGAGCTGCTCATCCCGGGTGAACTCGCCGCTGTCGACGGCGGCCTCCAGCCAGTCGGAGGCGGTGCGGACCTTCGCGATGCCCCTGCGCAGGGCCTCGCGCTCGTCGTCGGTGAACTTCTGCCCGCGCAGGCGGGGCACCAGCCGTCCCAGCGAGGCCACGAACTGGTGGCAGGAGGCGACCAGGTCCAGGTATTCCATGGTGTGCTCGATCGCACGGACCGCCGGGGTCCGCTCGCGGATCTCGTGGCGGACCTTCTCGGAGTTGTCGAACTGGGCCCGGTTCACGGAGAAACGGGCCGTGTCGTCCCGCATCACCTGCCGGGCGACCGCGGGGCGCCGCAGCAGGCCCGTGGTCACCTGCGAGGCGACGTCCTCGTCGCGGGTGAACTCCTCGACCACCCGCACCCGCTCCTCGGCCGGCATCCGCGCGGTCAGGTCGGGACGCCTGAGCAGATCACCGGTCACCGCCGCCACCGACTCGTCCCGGGTCAGGTCCGTGACCGCCTGGGCCTTCTCGACGACAGTGACCGGACGTTCCACCCGGTGTCCCACCCGCCGCTTCGCGGCGTCCGGGGTCCACGCGCGGCGACCTGTCCGTTCACCGACCGGCGGATCGTCGATCATGGCGAACCGCTCGTCCTCGTCCTCGATGTGCGCCAGGATCCGGTGGACCGTGAACGACACCCGCGCCCTGCGGTGCTCGGCCGGCCAGCGTGAGGCGGTCCACCGCCACTTGTCCACCGCCGACAGCGAGACTCCGATGTCGGCTGCGAACATCGTCAGCGATTCATCCACCGTGAACGTGGTCTCCCGCGGGGGCTGAATCCCCTGCTCACGCATCGGTTCGATCTCCAACGCCCGGTCGCCCAAAGCGAATTGGCACTTGGTGAGCTGCTCAGTCAGATCACGGCCCTCGGCCACGATCTGCTCATACCGCTCCCGCCTGACGTTTCCCACCATGTCGGCCATGGCGCATCACCCCTCTCCAGGCCCGGATCCCGCCCCTTCGGACGGGGCGGAAGAAGATCCAGCCCAGGTCACAGCCTCAGCGTGACGCTCACGTGACAGAAACCGGCAGGGCGTAAACCACCGGCGCGGAGCACTCGGCCTCTGTCCCCAATGCCCCCAACAAGCCGGATGCCCTCATTCGCGCCGTTCGGCTAAGGCATCACAGAGACGTCGTTCCGTGACGCCTCCCGATCCCGCCAAGCCCGCGTCCGGCACTTCGCCGAGCAGTACCGAGTGCCGGCCGGATGCTCCACCCCGACCGTCCAACTCTCCCCGCACACACCGCAATCCGCCCGCTCGCCCCGCTGGAGAGCAGCCGTGCGACGGCGAGCCCCGTCCAATGCCCGCCATCGTCGCGACCTGCACTTTGCCGAGCAGAACACCGCACTCGGCGCCTTCGACTCCGGCAACGGATCACCGCACTCCGGGCAGTACCGCCGCCGCGTACCCCGCCCCACCGAACCCGAACTCACACACCGATCATCCCCGCCCTCACTCCCTCGGAACAGGGATCAAAAACAGGGACTGAGTGGGGTTTGCCCAGATCAAGCCACGTGGGAACGGCCTTCCGCTGATGCTGTGCTCCGTCACGGATGCACCGCTCAGCGGGAAGGCCGTGAGGATGAGTCTGCCGTGTACCGGGGTCCCGCAGGAAGCGATCGCGCAACTGTCCCGCTTCCGGGCGGACTTCTACGACGCATTGACCGGCCGTGCGGATGCCCTGTTCGAGCTGACCGATGCCCTGCTGTGCGCGGACGGGCCGGTGAAGACCCTGGTCGGACTGGCTCTCGCGCCCGAACACCGGCGTGGGCACGGCGCGTTGTACGGCGGTCTCAACCGGGGCCGGGTCGAGGCCGCCCGGCTGCGGCGGGTGCTGGCCTCGGTGCCGCGGGCGGCCGACGGCCGTCTGGTCCTGGCCGTGGACGTCTCGCCGTGGCTGCGGCCCGACGCTGCCACCAGCGACGCCCGCTCGTTCTGTCACACCTACGGGCGGGGCGAGAACAAGCACCTGATGATTCCGGGCTGGCCCTGCTCGTGGATCGTCGCGCTGGAGACGGGCCGTTCCTCGTGGACCGCGCCCCTGGACGCCGTGCGGCTGCGGCCGGGCGATGACCTCGCCGCCGTGACCGCCGCCCAGGTGCGGGACCTGGTCGAGCGCCTGATCACGGCGGGCCAGTGGAACGAGGGCGACCCGCCCATCTGGATCGTGCTCGACGCCGGCTACGACGTGATGCGTCTGGCCTGGCTGCTGTCCGACCTGCCCGTCGAACTCCTCGGGCGCCTGCGCTCGGACCGGGTCATGCGCCGCCCGGCACCCTCCCGCGAGAAGTACTACCGGGCCCATCCCCGCGGTGGTCACCCGCCCCGGCACGGCGGCGAGTCCATCTTCAAGGACGCCAGGAACTGGGGCGCCCCCACGCGGAGACGAAGACCGTCACCACCCGCTACGGCACCGCCCACGCCCAGAGCTGGGACCGGCTCCACCCCGAACTGCAACAGCGTGCCGCCTGGCGGGACCACCCCGGCAGGCTCCCCGTCATCGAGGGCACCGTAATCCGCCTCCAGGTCGACCACCTGCCCAGCGGCGGCGACCCCAAGCCCCTGTGGCTGTGGTGGTCACAGCCCACAGCCACCCCCGCGGAGACGGACCTGGCCTGGCAGGCGTTCCTCAGAAGATTCGACATCGAGCACTTCTTCAGAATGATCAAGCACTATGAACCCTTCACCCGCCCCCTCGACCTCCTCGGCATCGCCCCGTGACCAGCAACTACGCCACGATCAAGGGACTTTGCAACAGCCCTGGCCCTCGGCGAGCGTACCGCCGCCGAGCTCAAGGAACGCTGGCGCACGCTCAAACACATCACCGTGAGCCCCTGCCGCATCGGTGACATAGCCCGCGCCGCCCTCGTACTCAACGGCCACTGGAAGTGATCTTCATTGAGAAAACCTCACTGGGGCAACAAGAGCAGAGCAAAATGATCAGTATCTCACGGTGCTCTCACCGCTTGAATCCGCCGAGTTTGCAACTATGCGCCGACGGCTGGCCCGTATCGCGAGACGAGTACGCGCTTGAGAATTTTTCCGCTGCTACCCACCGGGAGAGCGTCAATGAACTCGACTCGGCGCGGGTATTTGTATGCGGCGAGACGCTGCTTGCTCCATTCGATGATTTCCTGACGCGAGCCGGAAATGAGGGCCCCCGGCCTGGCAGGCACCACAACCGCACACACCTCCTCGCCGAGCTCGGGGTGTGGAATGCCGATCACCGCCACCTGCGCCACGGATGGGTGCCCGGCGAGGATCTCCTCGATTTCGCGTGGATAGATGTTGTAGCCGCCACGGAGGATCAAGTCCTTCTTACGGCCCACCACAGAGAGGTAATCGTCGCCGTCCAGCATGCCGAGATCGCCCGTGCGGAACCATCCGTCGGTCATTACTTCAGCGGTCATATCCGGGCGGCCGAGATATCCGGCCATGACGGTCGGACCGCTCACCACGATCTCGCCCACCTCACCGGCAGGCAGGAGATCGATGCGGTCGGAGTTCGTCCGGGCGATACCGACGGTGATGCCGGTGATCGGCGCCCCGACCGTTCCGGACCGAAACGTCAGGCCGGGGTAGTGATAGGCCACGCTGCACGTGGTCTCGGTCATCCCGTAGCCCTCGTACACTGGGCATCTGAAGGTGCTTCGGATGTTGTTGAGGGTTTTGACTGAAAGCGCCGATCCCCCGCTGTACACGCGGTCGAGCTGAGGAACCGGCTCTCCCTGGGCCACCGATTCGAGCATCTTGACATACATGGTTGGAACGCCCATGAACACTGTGCACCGGTGTTCCGCCATCAGCGCCAAGGCCTCCCGCCCGGAGAACTTCGGCATCATGACGATGGATATGCCGGCGCGGAAGCCGGTCAGCATGCCGCAGATCTGGCCGAAGCCGTGTGCCAGCGGCAGGCACCCGAGCAATACGTCGTCACTCCGGAACGCGTATGGAGTGGTGACCATCCTTTCGACGTTGTACCGAATATTCCGGTGGGTGAGCATGACGCCTTTCGGCTCACCCGTGGTGCCGGAGGTGTAGAACACGACGGCGACATCGTCGGGATCCCGCACCGCGGACGTCTCGACCGGCGCTGTCTCCTGTGCCGCGTGCTCCAGGTCGACCGTGCCCGCAGGGCCGGGCCCGATGGTGAGGAGTGTTGTGCCGAGCGGCGCCGCCGCCTCTTTCGCCTGATCGAGCAGCGCGGCGGCGCACACCAGAAAGCCGACGTCGGCATCGGTCAGTACGTGCTCGATCTCCGCCGCCGTGGACAAGGCATTCAGCGGAACCGCGACGGCGCCGGCCGTCAGCACGCCGAAGTACACCACGGGAAACTGCGGGGTGTCGGTCAGGAGCACGGCGACCCGGTCTCCTGGCCGTACCCCGTTGGCTCGCAGCACGGCGGCGTAGCGACGCGCCTGTTCCCACAACCACCCGTAGGTGATGTGCTCGCCCTCGTAGATCAGGGCAGAGTGGGCTGGTCGCTGCGCCGCCGTGTCGGCCAGCACGCCGGCAACTGACATGGTCATCAGGCCGGCTGTCCGTCTTTCGCGGTGGTGTCGGCGCCGCCGCTGCGGAGTCCGGACGTGGACCATTCCCGGGCACTCGCGGTCGGGATGTTCAGTTGCTTCCAGATCTCCTGAAGGGCGCGGGCGAACTTCTCGACATCGCTCTGATCGTGCACGGCGGACGGAGCGATCCGCAGGATCTCCTCGCCCGCGGGCACGCTCGGGGCGTTGATGGACTGGACGTAGATCCCGTACTTCTCGAACAGCATCTGGGACGCCCGCTTGCACATGTCGTCATCGCCGACGAAGGCCGAAACGATGTGGGAGTCCGTGGAAAGGAACGGGATATCGGCCTCGATCAGAAGGCTGTGCAGCAGCCGCGCATTCTCCAAAAGCAGCTTCCGCTCGACATCGGAGGACCGCAGGTACTGAACCGACGCCTGCGAAGCGGCCGCGACCGCAGGCGGCAGCGAGGTCGTGAAGACAAACGAGCGCGCGTAGGTCCGCACCGCGTCCACCAGGGCCGCAGGACCCGCAATGTAGCCGCCGACCGTTCCGAAACCCTTTGCCAAGGTGCCCATCACGACCGTGAAACGGTCGGCGATGCCTTCCTGAGCGGCGATGCCGGCGCCCTGCGGGCCGTACATGCCGACCGCGTGGACCTCGTCGATGAAGGTCGTGGCCCCGTACTTGTCCGCAAGGTCGGCAATCTCGGCGAGCGGCGCCACGTTGCCCGACATGGAGTAGACCGACTCCGCGACGATGAGCTTCGGGCAGTCGGCGGGAGCGGCCGCGAGCAGTTCTTCCAGGTGGACGACGTCGTTGTGCCGGAAGATGTGCTTCTTCGCGCCGCTGTGCCGGAGGCCATCGATAATCGAGGCGTGGTTCTTCGCGTCGGAGAACACGACGGTGTCCCTGGGCATCGCCGCCAGCACGGTGAGCGAGCCTTCGTTGGCCGTGTAGCCCGAGGTGAACAGGAGCGCGGCTTCCTTACCGTGCAGGTCCGCCAGTTCATTTTCGAGAGACACGTGGTAGTGGTTGGTCCCACCGATGTTCCGGGAACCGCCGGAGCCTACGCCGTGGGTGTCGATGGCGGCCTTCATGGCCACGATGGCCTGACGGTTCTGGCCCATTCCCAGATAGTCGTTGCTGCACCAGACACTTATTTCCGAACCGACCCCATCGCGCCGCGCCGTGGCCATGGGGTAGCTTCCGGAACAACGCCCGATCTCCAGGAATTCGCGCTTTCTTTCAGCAAGATCGCCAGCGATTTCCCCGTTCAGGTATGGAGCCAGGTGTGCGTTCATTTACTCGCCTTCTCGACGTAGCAGTTGCATGAATGGTTGGGTCAGTGAGTGCTTGCTGGAAACGCTAGATATATTTCGATAGGCGTTGCGTGCTTCGAGCTTGATGAAGCGGTTGTTGCCTTCGGATGCGGCGTTGGCCATCCCGGTGATCAGGTAGGTCTCGATGCCGTCCCACCGCTTAGTGCGTGCCCCAGAGGTGCGCGGCAAAGAAGGCCAGGTCCAGGGACTGACCGCGGTTCAGCCGTGGGTCGCAGACGCTGGTGTAGTGACGATCGAGATCTTCCGGTCGCACCGGGGTGGAGCCGCCCAGGCACTCGGTGACGTCATCCGCTGTCAGCTCCAGGTGCAGGCCGCCGGGATGCGTGCCGATCGCCCGGTGAACGGCGATGAATGCCCGGACCTCGTCCGTGATGTCGGACATCCAGCGTGTCTTGGCCCCGTCCTCGGTGGTGCGGGTGTTGCCATGCATCGGGTCGCACACCCACAGGGCTGGGGAGCCGGAGGCGGCGACCTTGCCGACGAGTTCCGGCAGCACCTCGCGGATGCGGTCGGCGCCCATCCTGCTGACGAAGGTGAGCCGACCGGGCCGCATACCGGGGTCGAGGGCGGCGGCCAGGGCCAGGAGTTCGTCCGGGGTCGCCGTCGGGCCGACCTTGACGGCCACCGGGTTGTCCACTCCGGCCGCGAACTCGACGTGGGCGCCGTCGACTTGCCGGGTACGTTCGCCGATCCACAGCAGGTGGCCGGAGGAGGCGTAGCGACCGCCCGTGGCAGGGTCAGTACGGACCAGGGCACGCTCGTAGTCGAGCAGCAGCGCCTCGTGGCTGACGTACAGGTCCTCGACCGGGCCCTCCACTGCCGCCTCGGTCGCCCCCGGGACGTCCGGCCGTACGGCGTTACCTGCGCGGATACGGTGCAGCACCTCTGCGGACTGGTAGTAGGCGGTGACCATGCGCCGGGGGGCGGGCCGTCGCTCTCTGGCGCTGAATCCGGCCGCGTTCACGGCGTCACCCCGGTAGGAGGGCAGCTCCATGCCCTCGCGGGTCTCGGTGGGGCGCGAGCGTGGCTTGGCGTACTGGCCGGCCATCCGGCCGACGGGCAGCACGGGCAGGGTCGTCCCGTAGGAGAGCACGGTGGCCATCTGACGCAGCAGGACGGCGTTGGCGGTGGCCTCGCGCAGCGCCCGGGCACCGAACTCCTCGGCACAGTGGCCGCCTTGGAGCAGCAGCGCGTTGCCGGTGGCGGCCTCGGCCAGGCGCGCGCGTACCCGAGCGGTCTCGGCGGGGGACACCAGCGGTGGCAGGTCGCGCAGAAGGTCGGTAACCTCACGCACCTGTGCGGGGTCCGGCCACTCCGGCTGCTGAGCGGCGTACGGGCGGGAACTGATGGCGGCGGTGACGGTCGGAGGGGGCCCGGTGGGAGTCATGGCGATGTTCCTTCGGGTGCGGGTCAGTTACGGATGACGGACTTGCTGCGCATGAGGAACTCGGAGAGGTAGCCGTCGTGCGGGAGGCCGTGCTCCTTCAGATGGGTGGGGTGGCCACCGCCGACGAAGACGTTGCTGATACTCGGCTCCGCGACCAGCCGTCCCACCAGCTCCTCGTCCCGGGTGACGGCGGCGAGTACGAGGCTGTCCCGCAGCGGCGCGACCCCGTCCGTCCTGCGCCACGGGGCTACCCAGACACAGGGAAAGGGCAGTTCGACTGCGGCCTGCGGGGCGTCTGCCCGGGGCAGCTGGTGGACTGCCGGGCGCAGTACGGCGCTGCCGTCGCCCAGCTCATCCGCCACGCCTTCGCCGCCGAGCCAGGCCCGGGTGCCGGCTGCTGTACGCAGCAGGTGGGCCGCCACGGCCCGCGCAGTTGCTGCAGGCTGGACCGGCAGCACGGCCCGGTCGTCGCAGGGCGGCAGTGAGGGCAGGACAGCGAGCCGCTCGGCAAGGGCGGCAGCCAGCTCGCCCGCATCGCCCTCGACGAACACGGCGGTGGTGTTCACGCAGCCGGTGCCGCCGTGCCCGCTGACGGAGTCGACGAGGGTGTCGAGGTGCGCGCGCCAGTCGGTGTCGGCAGTGATCAGAATCTTGGACCGGCCGGGGCCCTGCACCCGCACAGCCGGGTCACCGGCGTATTGCTCGACGATGCCCGCGCCGCCGTAGACCAGCGACAGGTCGGCGCCGCGGCGCAGCGCGTCCGCGTGCTGGTGCTCGGTGGGGAGCAGGGCGACCTGGTTGTCGCCGAAGCCTGCGGCACGCAGTGCGGAGACCAGCCGGTGTGGGGTGAACGGTTCCCGGCGCGAGGGCCGCACGGCCACCCGGTAGCCGAGCGCGAGCGCCTCCGGCCAGATGCTGTGGGTGCCCGGGTGGTTTCCGGCCGCGTGCACGGCGAATACCTCGCCGCGCCGGGTCCAGGTGCCGCGCCCGGTCCGGGTCAGCGGGTCCTGCCAGCCGTTCACCGTACCGGCGGGACGGGCGTACTGGACGCTCTCGTACGCGCGGCGCAGCCGTTCAGCGGTTGTGGCCGTGGCCCGGCGCACGATGGACACCGGGATACCGCCAGCCCGGCTCGCCGCCTCCTCGTACGCGGCCGGGGACAGGCCCGCGACCTCGCCGGTGGCGAAGAGCCGGGCAGCACGGTGCAGCAGTGCCGCCCGCTCGTCGGCCTCCGGCGGCTCGGCGCGGCGCAGGGCCACCATGGTGCGGTGGATGAACAGCGGTGGCACCAGGCTGAGTTCGGCCAGCTCCTGACCGGTGGCGTCGGTGACGGTACGGCGTGTGCGGGCCCGGTAGGTGCCGCGTGCCCCGAGCGCGTCGAGCGCGTACAGGGTGCGGGACGGGACGGCGTCCCGCGGCGGGCGGGCAGACTGGGCAGCGAGGGCAGGGGCGGTTGCGGGTAGCGACATCAGTGGCTTCCTTCCGGCAGCGGGGGCAGCGTCCCGACGGGGACCACGGCGGTGGGCAGCTCGTCGGCGGGGAGCCGCTCACGCAGCCAGTCGTGCACGCGGGCTGCGAAGGCTTCGGCACGGTGCACAGCTGCCGGTATCTCGGTGAGCGAGCCGCTTCCGGGCTCGTCGGCGAGCTGCTCGGGGCGGTAGGTGCCGGTCAGCGCGGGTGCGCCGGCGCCCATGCCGTCACCGGGATCCGTGTGGGCTCCCGCATCCGTGAACACCGCCTCGAAGCATGCCGGATCGCCCTGTGCGGGGGTGAGGGCGACGTGCAGTCCGGCGCGCTCGGCGAGCAGATCCAGGGTGTGCGGGTCGACGGCGTCGGGCCGTTCGGGGTGGGCGAGCAGTTCCCTGGCCCGCTCCAGCCCCGCGCCCGCCTCCAGCGCCCGGCAGGCCGCGAACTCGCCCGCGAGGCGCGCATTGGGGATGCCGGTGACCCGGACGGGCAGCTCTGCGCCCCGCATCCGCTCCACCAGCTCGCCCGTGTCCTCGGCGTCGCTCCCCCAGCGCAGCTCGGCGCAGTCGGCGACCGCGGTGAACCGATCGTCGCCGGTCTTGTGCAGCACGACGTCGTAGCGGTGCCGGGACAGCTCATTGTGGTAGTCGCCGCGCTTGAGCCGGAGGTCGGCCCCGGCCAGCTCCGGGTGGGAGTGGGCCAGGCGGGCGAAGTAGTCGGGGTGGACGAAGAGTTCCTCCTCACGCGCCCGCGTCCGGCGCGCCGTGCGCAAGACGTATGCGGCGTCCCTGGCGGTCGGGCGGCCCACCGCGACAATCGTGTGCAGGCAGCTCAGGCTCCTGGGGTCGCGGATGTCGCCCAGGAAGACGTGCCCGCCGGGGGCCAGCAGGGTCAACGCCCGGTTGACGACGGTGGTGAGGTAGTCGCCGGAGGGGAAGAGCTGGACGACGGAGTTGATGACGACGGTGTCGAAGTAGCCGGTGGGGAGTCCGTCCACGCGGTCGGCGGGCTGGGCACGCAGCGTGACCCGGTCCGCCAGCGCCGGGTCGTCCGCGACGTGCCGGGCGAGGTCGTCGACGGCCACGGGGGACAGGTCGGTGGCCCAGTAGGACACGCAGTCGCGGGCGAGCCGGGAGAGCAGCAGACCGCTGCCGGCGCCGATCTCCAGCACCCGGCGCGGCCGCAAGTCCCGGATGCGCTCGACGGTACGGGACCGCCACTGGCGCATCTCGTCCCGGTCGATCGGACGTCGGTCGTAACTGCTGTTCCAGCCCACGAAATTGTCACCCCAGGGGCCCGGTTCGGCGTCCTCGTAGAGCCGGTCGTAGAGCTGCTGCCAGTCCTCGACCTGTTCCTCCGCGCCCGCGCGCCCGGCGCCGTCGGCATCCCCGGCGGGGACCACGAAGGCAGTGGTGCCGGCTCCGGGTGCGGTGCCGGTGGCCGGGAGGACGAGGGCGCGGGAGACCTGCTCGTGCTGGATCAGGAGGTCCGCGATCCGCTCGCGGGTGGTACTGGTCCGGGTTTCGGAGATCATGCGTTTCGCTCCTGGGATGCGGCGGGGTGGGCGAACGGGCGGTCAGTAGACGCCCTCGATGACGGCCTCGTTCTCGAAGGTCGCGACCGGCGCGATGTCGGCAACGGAGTCGCCCGCCCGGCCCTGCGGCGCCTCGACTCGGGTGGCCAGGTCCCGCTCCAGGTTGTTGGGCAGCAGGAAGGACTTGCTGACGTGGTGCACCAGCACCTGGCCGCGTTCGCCGTAGGCGACGGGCCGCCCGCTGTCCGGGTCGACGACGGAGAAGGTGACGTACGGGCTGAGCGGGTCGAAAACGCAGGGCCCGTCGTCCGGCAGCCCGGGCCGTTCGCCGGCGACGCCGAGCATCATCGTGCTGCCGTAGTTGCCGCACAGGTCGACCTCGGGAAACACCTCCGTCCGGTACAGGTACCGCGAATCCGGGTCAAGCTGGGTGCCGCCCCAGCGGATGGCCCGCACCTTCTCGTTCACCAGCTCCACCAGATCGTCACGCTGGGCGAGCCTCTCCATCAGCGACGGGGTGATCGTGAGCACCCCGATCTCCTGCGATCTGAGTACGAACTCGGCCTGGTCCAGTACGTGTTCGGCGTATTCTCCGGCCTCCCTGACGCGGCCGAGCGCAATGAGTTTCTTCACCCAGCGCGGGTCCAGGTCGATCGAGAAGCCGTACCGGCCGTGCGTGGCGGCTGAGCGGCGGAAGAACTCGCCGACGATATGCGGCCCCGAGGGGGCGATGCCGAGCCAGTCCGCCCCGCGCGGGAAGCCATGCGCGTCCAGATTGGCGTTGGAGGCAGCGAGCATCCGCTCGAACCAGTCACGCATCAGGACCACCCGCTTGGGGGCGCCGGTGGTGCCGCCGCTCTCAAAGATGCCGACGACATCCGGGCGCGGCCCGTAGCCGCGGGGGATCAGGTCGGCGGCGGGAACGTCCCGCAGCTCGGCGGCGACGTTCGGGAACAGCCGCAGGTCCTCGTGGGTGCGGACCTCGGTACGCGGGTCGAAGCCGAGGGTACGGGCGCGCTCCAGCCAGTACCGGGAGCCGGTCTCGGAGCTGAAGTGCCACTCCATGGCGGCCCGGACATAGGCATCGGGGTCGGGCTGCGCCTGCGGGGGCAGGTCCAGCAGACCGGAGCCCGGGACGTCGCCCTCCTGAGGCGCACGGGGTGTACGGGCTGCCGGGTCCCCGCCGGGGGCAGTCGGGGTATCTGGGGCGTCGGCTGCTTCGGATATGAGCTTGGTCATGTCTGTCTCCCGGAAGAGTGGAAGGGCCGGGCCTGCCCGGCCGCGCTAGGCGCGGACAAGGGTGGCGCTCCAGCGGTCGGTCGAGATGCCGCACAGGGCGACGACGTCCCCGGACGCGATCTCGCCGCGCTCCAGCTGCTGGGCGAGCGACACCAGCTGGTCGGCGGCGCCCATGTGGCCGTGGCCGGGGGCGAGCGCGGCGTTGGTACGGCTCAGCGGCACGCCCAGCGGCTCCGCCACGGCATCGATGCTGGCCGCGCTGTCGTTGAGGTAGATGAGGTGGTCGATGTCCCGCCGCTGGAGGCCGGCCCGACGGCAGGCCCCGTCGACGACCTCCAGCAGCCGCGCGTAACGGTTGGTGAGGAAGCGCTGGAGCACCACCGGATCATCGCCGAACTGGCGGCGTACGGACTCGTGCCCGCCAGGGGCCTCGCGGCTCGACCAGCCCTCGGGCGGCACCGGGTTGACCGTCCCGCCGAAGTCCACCCGCAGCAGATCGCAGTGTTCTGGTTCGGTGAACTGCTCGGTGGCGAGCCACTGATTGGCACCGTGTCCGCGGCGCAGGACGACAGCGGCGGCGCCGTCGCTGAGCACCGCGCTGAAGACGTTCATCCGATTGCGGTGGTACTCGCTGACCCGGTTCACGGCGACGAACAGCGCCGTCTCCACCTCGGGCTGCATTGCCATCGTGGAGGCCACGTAGTACAGCCCGTGGACGCCCGCGCCGCAGCCCTCGGTGAGCAGCAGGGTCTGGGTGCGCTCGATGCCCAGCTCGCGGGCGAGCGCGGCGGCTCCGTCGCGGTAGGCGTACTCCGGCAGGTCGGAGTTGGCGACGACGACGAGGTCGAGATCCTCGGCGGCGAGGCCGAGCCGGTCCAGCGCCCGCTGGGCGGCGGCGTGTGCGAGGCCGGTGGCGTGCACGTCGTCCGGGGCGCGGTGATAGGTGCGGAAGCCCCAGTTGACGACCCGCTCGGGGTTGTCGACGTAGTCGGCCGCAGTGGCGGCCACGTCCCGGTCCTCGCCGAAGGCGAGGCCGAAGGCCGCGATGCCGCACTGCACGGCGGCAGGCGGGGTCGCGGTCCGTGGCGGAGTCATGGCGCTCACCCCTCGCCGTCCGTGGCCGTCCCGGTAGCCGCGTTCCCGGCGCGGGACACGAGGTCGCGAGCCGCCGTGGCGAGGTCGGCCTCGAAGAGCACCATCAGGTCATACTCGACGCCGAACCGCTCCTTGGCGTACCGGCACATGCGGAGCGCGAGGAGCGAATGCCCGCCGAGGTCCAGGAAGTTGTCCTCGGCGCAGGCCTCCGGGTCCTCCAGGACACGGGCGGCCCACTCGACGGTCAGCCGCTCGGCCTCGTCGACCGGGTCGGCGTTCCCGGCCGCGGGGGCCGTGGCGGTCGTGGTCGTGCGGTGCACGGGAGAGGTGGTCATGAGCGATGTTCCCTTTCCTCGTCAAAGCGCCGGGACACCGCGTCCCGGTCGAGCTTTCCGTTGACAGTGCGCGGCAGATCGGGCAGCCGCTGGTGGACGGCGGGCCACATGTAGGAAGGCAGTAGCCGTTTGACGTGCTCGCGCAGTTCTCTGGCCGGTATCCGTACGCCCTCGCCGGTGGTGGCGTAGGCGCACACCAGCCGCTCGTCGCCGGGGCCGAAGCGGCGCAGCCACACCACGGCGTCCACGACCTGTTCGTGGGTCCGGACAGCGGCCTCGATGTCGCTCAGCTCGATGCGATGGCCGCGCAGTTTGACCTGGAGGTCCTCGCGCCCGTGGTAGACGAGAACGCCGTCGGGACGGCGGGAGACCAGATCGCCGGAGCAGTAGTAGCGGCGCAGCAGACCGTCCTTGGGTGACTCCAGGGTCCGAAAGCGCTCGGCGTTGAGGTCCGGCCGGTGCAGATAGCCCTTGCTGACCTGCGGGCCAGCCAGCCACAGCAGCCCCTGCTCGCCGGGCGCGGCCTCGTCTCCGGCGTCGGTGAGCACCCGGTGGGTGAAGCCGGGTAGCGGATGGCCGATGACGGAGTCGGCACCGGCCAGGTCGGCGGCGGTCAGCTCGTGGTAGGTGGAGTGCACGGTGGTTTCGGTGATCCCGTACATGTTCACCAGCGCCGGGTGTCCCAGGCCGTACCGTCCGGCCCAGGCTCGCAGGGTGCCCGGGAGCAGCTTCTCGCCCGCGAAGACGACGTAGCGCAGGGCCAGCAGGGCGGCGTCCGCGGCGAGCGCCGCGGCCGCGAACGTACCGAAAGCGGTCGGAGTCTGGCCAAGGACGGAGATCCGCTCCTCCTCGACGACCCGCAGCACTCCCTGCGGGGAACGCGCCGTCCAGTGCGGCAGCACCACGAGCCTGCCGCCGGTCGCGAAGGCGCCCCAGATCTCCCAGACGGACACGTCGAAAGCGATGGAGTGGAACAGCAGCCAGCTGTCCTCGGTGGTGAACGCGAACCTCTGGGCCGCGCCCGCCAGCAGCGCCGTCACTGCGCCGTGGTGGATGGGGACGCCCTTCGGCTTCCCCGTCGTGCCGGAGGTGTAGATCACGTACGCGGTGTCGTGCGGGCCAAGCTCCGCGCAGGTCAGCGGCTCGGGATGGTGCGGGGCCGGGGTGTCCCGCAGGGCGTGCAGTCGCTCCTCGCCGAGCACAGGCACGTCGCCGGGCCGGCAGCCGTCCGGGTCGCCGAGAAAGGCGGCGGCACCGGCGTCCTGAAGGATGAAGCGGTTACGGGACGGCGGGTTGCGGATGTCCAGCGGCACATAGGCGGCACCGGCCCACAGGATGCCGAGCATCGACGCGAGGGCGGTTGCGCCCGGCGGCATCCGCAGGGCCACCCGGTCGCCGCGGCCGATGCCGTGCGAGCGGAGCAGCCTGGCGATGGCGCGGGCCCAGGTGTCGAGATCGCGGTAGCTGACGGATGCGCCGTCGGCGGTGATCGCGCTGCCGTCAGCGTTCGCGGCGAGGCTGTCGGCGAAAGCATCGGTCAGAGTCCGGGCGGACACCTGCCGGGCGGCGGACTGTTGCGGCACGGCGGGCCGGCCGGGGCGCTCCTGGGGTGTGTCGTGCTCCGCGGGTGGCGGAGCGAGCGGCGCTGTCATGCGGGAACACCTCCTGTGATGCGTGGGCGGGTGGGTCGGGTGTACGGACACCGGGGTGGTCAGGCCGCGGTGACGGCGCGTGCGAAGCGCACGACGCGGGCGGCCTGGATCCGGGCCGCGGTCCGGGTGGTGTCGTCAACCGGGCGGGTCCGGCCCTCGTCGCAGTGCGCGGTGCCGTACGGATTTCCGTCGGCGAATTTCTCCGGGCTGGTGTATCCGGGCGCGACGACGACGCCACCGAAATGGTGGAAGGACGTCGTAAGCGCCAGCAGCGTGGATTCCTGGCCGCCGTGCAGACTGCTCGTCGCGGTGAATCCGCTGTACACCTTGTCGGCCAGCTGCTGTTTCCGCCAGGCTCCACCGAGCGAATCGAGAAAAGATTTCAGCGGGCCTGCGATGTTGCCGAATCGGGTGGGTGAGCCAAGCAGCACGCCGTCCGCCCACAGCAGGTCGTCCACGCAGGCCACGGGCGCCTCCACGGTGTCCCCTGCGGGTGCGGCGCCGGCCGGTGCGGCCGCCTTGCCGGTCGCGGAAGCGGCGTCGGGGACCTTCCGCAGCCGGACCTCGGCGCCTTCTTTCTCCGCGGTCTCGGCCATTTCCCGGGCAATCTCGGCGACGGTTCCAGTGAAGGAATAGTAGATGACGGAAATTCTGACGTCGGTGTGCACGGTGCTGACTCCTCGGTGGTCACCGGTGTAGTCCAGGAATTCACCATTCGGTGAGATGAAGTGCGCTCAGGAGTTCTTCATCGGGCCGGGCCACCGGCACCGGCCGGGAGAAGGTGCGGTCACAGTGGACGAGCGGCGGCCGGTCCCTGGTGTGGGCCTGCTCGACCCGCCCGACGAGGATGCTGTGGTCCCCCGCCTCGACCAGGGCGTGCAGCGTGCACGCCACCCGTGCGCAGGCGTCCGGCAGCCCTGGCAGCCCGGCCTCGCAGGGCTTCAGGTCCCCCGCGGCAAAGCGGTCGATGCCGGACGCGGCGAAGCGCAGCGCGATGGCCTCCTGACCCTCCGCCAGCACGTTGACGAGAAAGCGGTCCGCCGCCGCGAAGGCCGCGTGGGTGCTCGCCGCCCGGTCCAGGCAGACCAGCACCAGCGGCGGGTCCAGCGAGACGGAGCTGAACGAACTGGCGGTGAAGCCGCTGCGGGTGCCCGCGGCGTCGACGGTGGTCACCACCGTCACCGGTCCTGGGACCCGGGCCATCGCCCGGGTGAAGTCCGCTGCTTCCACGGCTGTTCCTCCTGGTCGGTCAGGGCTGGAGCCGGCCGACATGCCAGCGGGCGCCGTCGCGGACGTAGTGCAGACGGCAGTGCAGCCGGTCCGGGCGTGCCAGCCAGAACTCCACCTCCGCGGGCTCAAGGAGGTAGCCGGCGAAGCGGTCCGGACGGGGCAGCGGCAGACCGGGGACTCCCAGTGCGCGGGCCCGCTCGCGCAGGGCCGACACCTCCGGCAGTGGTTCGCTCTGCCGGGATGCGGCCGTCATGGAGTGCAGCGGCACCGGCCGCGCCTGCCACAGCGCGTCGCACTCGGCGGGGGTCACCTTCCGTACCGGGCCGGAGAGAACGAGCTGCTGTGAGGTCTCGCGCCAGTACAGCACGCCGGAGGCCCAGCCGTTCATGGCCAGCTCGCGGCCTTTCCTGCTGGTGCTGTGGGTGGTGAACGCCAGTCCACGGGCGTCGAGTCGGCCGACCGTGACGATCCGGTTGGAGGGGCGGCCGTCGGCGTCCGCGGTGGCCAGGGCGAGCGAGCGCGGCTCCCGCACCCCGCGGGCCGTGGCCGCCTCGAGCCAGCGCGCGGCCAGGCCGAGCGGCTCCGGCGGCGGCTCCTCGTACTCGGGGAAGGCGAGGTGCTCCTCGCCGGTCAGCGACTCGAACCGGGCGGCGTCACCCAGCTGGTCCCGCCCTGCGGGCGGGGCGGGCTGGAAGCCGGTCAGGTCAGACATGCAGCACTCCGTCCGCCACGAGCACCCCGTGCCCGCCGACCCGCACCGACGCGACCCGCTCGCCCCGTCCCTCGGCGAGCGCGCGCATCAGCGAGGTCCGGCCCATCTCGACGCCCTGCAGGATGCCGGTCTCCCGGCCCCAGGGCGCGAGCCCGTGCCGTGCCAGATGGACGGCGAGCGGACCCGCCGCCGAGCCCGTCGCCGCGTCCTCGACGACGCCGTACGCCGGCGAGAACATCCGGCTGCGCCAGGCGGTTCCCTGCCCGGCGAAGCAGTTGGCCGCCATGTCGGGGAAGGCGGACAGAGCGCGGTGGTCGGGGCGGAGCGCCGACAGGGCGTCGACGCTCTCCAGGCCGACGAACACGTGCCGGGGGCCGTTCCGGTAGATCTCCACGGGGGCAGTGGACTCCGCCACGCCGAGCGCCGACAGGAGTTCCGTCGCGTGCTCGTACGGCCGCCACTCGGGCACCGGCTGCCGCATCCAGGCCAGCACGGAACCGTCACTCGCCTCCGGGGACAGCTCGAAGGGGACCGTGCCCATGGCCGTCTCCAGCCGCAGCCGGTCCGCCTTGCGGACCAGGCCGAGCGCGACGGCGGTACCGAGCAACGGGTGTCCGGCAAACGGGAGTTCGTTCACCGGCGTGAAGATCCGGACGCGTGCGTCGGCCTCGCCCTCGGGCGGCAGGACGAAGGTGGTCTCGGAGAGGTTCATCTCCCGCGCGACCGCCTGCATCACCTCGGCGCTCAGGTCCGCGCTCTCGAGGAAGACGGCGACGGGATTGCCCTTGAGCGGGGTGCGCGTGAAGGCGTCCACGACGAGGTAGTCATGCATGACGGGGGCTCCCTGGATACGGAGGACGGTGCGCAGGGGCGGGCCCGGCGTCCGGAAGCGGCGGGGGCGCCACGGTCGAGGCGGACGGCTCGACCGGCGTACCGCCCGCGGCCGGGGCGACGCGGGCCGGGGCGAGGGCACCGCCAGCCACCGCCTCGATGTCGAAGCCGTCGCGGTGCGTGGGCGGGCCGCCGAGCAGCCGGGCCGCGTGGTTCGCAGGCAGCTCCGCGAGGGCCGGGCGCCGGTCCGCCCAGAGCATCACCGCGCCCCACCGGTTCGTGCGCCGGTCGGCGATCCAGACCTTGCCGAGCAGACCGGGCACCCGGTCCCAGGCCGCCGCCGCGCCGCCGCGCAGGTGCGCGGTGAGCGAGTCGACGGTCTGCGCCGTGCCGTCCAGATCCCACCAGGCGATGTCGGCTCTCATCGGCCCACCACCCGGCGGATCACCTCGGCCGCGATGCGCGGGCCGTCGATGGTGAGCACCGATTCGGCGTGGAACTGCATGCCGGCGAAGTGCGGGCCGCGCAACCCGTGCACCTCGTGGGTGTCCGGGTCCCGGCTGACCTCGACCAGACCGATCCCGTCCGCCTCCAGCTTCTCCTCGCTGCTGTGGGCGGCAAAGGTGTTGTAGAAGCCGACGCGTTCGCGGCTGCCGTAGAGGTCGATCTCCAGCTGCACCCCCTGGTTGGGGACCTGTCTGCGCTCCAGCTCAAGGCCGAGCCGCCGGCTGAGCACCTGGTGGCTGAGGCACACGGCGAGGAAGGGCCGCCGCTCGGCGAGCAGCCGGTCCACCGCCGTGCGCAGCTGGGCGATGCGCGGATCGTCCCCGTCGCAGGGGTCGCCGGGCCCGGGGCCCAGGACGACAAGGTCGTGTGCCGCGACGTCGTACGGCTCGTCGAAGCGGCGGACGGTCACGTCCAGGCCCAGCGCGGACAGCTGCTGGCCGATCATGGCCGTGAAGGTGTCCTCGGCGTCCACGACCAGGGTGTTCAGGCCGGTCAGACAGCCCACCTCGGGGAAGGTGCGGCCGGAGTCGCGCAGCCAGAAGTCGGCGATGCGGGTGTTGCGGGCGTGCAGCGCCGCCAGTACCTCGGGGTGCGTGCTGAAGCGGGCGTTCCCGCCCTGCTCGAAGGCGCTGAGCAGCCCCGCGGCCTTGGCCTTGGTCTCGGCGACCTCGGACTCGGGGTCGGAGTGCCGCACCAGGGTGGCGCCCACCCCGATCCGCATCCGCCCGTCGGCCGCGATGTCCGCAGTACGGATCAGCAGGGCGGAGTCGAGGGAGCGTTCGCCGTTGGCGTCGCGGCCGATGAGGGCGGCGACCCCGCTGTAGTAGCCCCGGCCCTGCGGCTCGTACCGGCTGATCACCCGGGCCGCGCTCTCCAGCGGGCTGCCGGTGACGGTCGGCGCGAACATCGTCTCGCGCAGGATGTCCCGCACGTCACGGTCGGTGCGGCCCTCGATGAAGTACTCGGTGTGGGCGAGTCGGGCCATCTCCTTCAGGTACGGGCCGACGACCCTGCCGCCGGAGGGGCAGATCCGGCCCATCATCTTCAGTTCCTCGTCGACGACCATGTACAACTCGTCGGCCTCCTTGCCGTCGGCGAGGAAGTCGGTGACGCCGCGCAGTGTGGGTCCGGTCGGCGGATAGCGGTAGGTGCCGCTGATGGGGTTCATCACGGCCGTGCCGCCGCCGAGCGACACATGGCGCTCCGGGGTGGCCCCGACGAAGGTGCGCTCCCCGGTGCAGATCACGAACGTCCAGTAGGCGCCCTCCTCCCGCTCAAGGAGCCGCCGGAAGAGGGTGAGCGCGGCGCGCGGCGGGCAGCCGTCGACGGCTGCCTCGTAGCTGCGCCGGACGACGAAGTTGGAGCCGGCCCCGGTACCGATCTCGTCGGCCACGACCCGGCGGACGGTGTCCGCGTAGGTCTCGTCGTCGGTGTCGAAGCCGCCGCCAGTGAGGGCCACCGGGGTTTCGGGGATGCGCTCGAGCACGTCGGCCAGTGGCAGCACGGCCTGTTCCTCGGCGGCCATGGCGATCAGCGGGGCGCCGTCGTCGGGAGCGGCGAAGCCTCGTTCGGCGAGCTGCCGGTAGGGCATGAGGACGAGTACGTCGTGGGCCGGGGCAGCGGCCGGCCGGTCCGTGCCGAGCGGGACGTCGGCGAGCACGGCGGGGAAAGTCACGGTGCCGGTGAGCACGTCGACGGTGCCGCGCGGGCCGCTGTCGGGGCGGTGCAGCAGCGCGAACGCGGGTGCGTTGCCGGACTGCGGGCCGGTGGCGGCGAGGATGCGGTCGAGGAGGTCGGTGTCCGGGCCCGCCGGCGTGAGCGGCTGCGGGCTCATGCGAACACCTCCGCGGACGGGAGGACGACCCCGCAGCGGCGGGCCGCGTAGTCGAGGGCGAGGCGGTGGTCGGCCTCGGTGAAGTCACCGAGCGCGTCGGCGGCGAGGAAGGGCTGAATGTCGTGCTGGTAGGCCTCCAGGGCGGTGGCGAGGACGCCGACGTGCGCGTACACGCCGCACAGCACCAGCTGGTCGCGTCCCGCCTGCCGCATCCGCGCCAGCAGGCCGGAGCGGAAGAAGGCGCTGTAGCGGAGCTTGGTGAACTCCCAGTCGCCCTGCTCGGGCGCCAGTTCGGGGACCACGTCCCGGTCCTCCGGGTCGGTGCGCATGCCGGGCCCCCAGAAGTCCCGGAGCAGGCCGCGCTGTTGGGCGTCCATGCCGCCGGGCTGGGCGGTGTAGGCGACGGGCACTTCGGCGGCCGCGGCACGCTTGCGCAGCTGCGCGGCATTGTGCACCAGCTCGGAGCGGAGGGGGTCGGGGAAGGCGGCGAGGAAGTACCGCTGCATGTCGTGGACCAGGAGCACGGCCCGGTCCGCGGACGGGCGCCAGCGGGCGGTGTTGCCGGGCAGCGTCTCCTGCGCCGGGAGCGGATAGGACGGGATGGTCGGCAGGCCGGCCGTCATCGGACGACTCCTTCGCGTGCAGGGCGAGGACAGGGCGGTGCGAGCGCCGTGCAGGGGGCAGGACGGGGGGCGGGGCCGTGGGCAGCGGCGGGCCCGGCGAGGGGAAGCGGGCCCGGGCCCCGCCGTCGGTGCGGTGCGTCAGGTGGGAATGCCGGCCCGTTTCACGACGGGAACCTCGATGCCCAGGGCGCGGAACTGTGCGCAGACGTTCATGAACTCGCGCTGGATCTTGATCTTTCCGCCCTCGAAGGTGAACGAATGGAGGAAGTGGTTGCGGTAGTGACCTTCCGGATAGCCGTCGAAGCGGATCGTGCCCTCGCCGTCGCACTCGACCCAGAAGCGGTTCGGGTCCTGGGTGTCGAAGATCTCGATGTTGATCCAGGCCCAGTCCGGAAAGCACTTGAGCGACCAGACGGCGTGCTCGCCGAGCCGGTCCCGGCCGTTGATGGTGATCGGCTCGCAGGTGTCCGTGGTCCACAGCCCGCCGACGCCGTCCTCGGTGAAGAGCAGGTGGCGGCGGAGCCGGTCCTGCCCGCGCGTGTTCATGTACTGGTCGACGATGGCGCGGTTGTGCGCACGCAGTGCGTCCGGGTCGGTGGGCACATCGCCCGGGCGGGCGGTGGTGGCGTGGCTGGCAGACATGCGTGTCCTTCCGCTGTCGGTGGGTTGCGAACGTGAGCAGGTGCGTGGCGGTGATGCGGGTTCGTGCGCGGGGCGCGGGCGGGTGCGCACCGGGCGCGCGGCGCGGCTCAGACCAGGAGGCTGATCTCGCGCGGGTCCTTGCCGACCAGCGCGTGGCCGTACACCTGCTGCGGGATGCCCATGCCGAATCCGGCGTGCCGGCTGCCGACGTGAACGTCCCGCCAGATGCGTTGCAGCGGATTCGCCTCGTGGAAGGCGGAGGAGCCGTACGTGGTGAGCAGCAGGTCGACCGCTTCCCGGCACAGCTCGGCCACGTGCGTGGACTCCATCCGGGCCCGGGCCCGGATGAGCGTGTCGGCGGTGCGGCCCTGTGAGGCGCAGGCATCGACGGTGTCGGCGAGCCGCTGCGCGTGCATCCTCGCCGAGTCGATCTTGGTGGCGGCCTCGGCCAGGTGGAGCCGGGTGGTCGGGGATTCGGCCTGGCTGGGATAGGTGGAGCCGGCCGCGGGGCGCGTGGGCACCTTCCCGCGTACGTATTCCAGGGCCGCATCGGCAGCCCCGATGAGGGAGCCGAGGAGGCCGAGCGAGAAGATCCCGGTGAGGCTGTTCCGGTACGGGGTGGCCGCGTCCTCGGGCGTCAGCTCGCCGTTCAGCACCGGCAGGTAGGGCCGCAGCCGGTGCCGGGGCACGAACACCCGGTCGGCGGTGACGGTGTTGCTGCCGGTGCCGCGCATGCCGGCGAAGTGCCAGGTGTCCTCCAGCCCCAGCTCCTGGCGCGGCAGCAGGGCGAAGTGCACCCCGGGCGCGCCGTCCTCGGGCCCGCGGGCCAGCAGCACTCCGACCCATTCGGCGTGCAGCGAGCCGGACATGTAGGCCCACTGGCCGGTGACGACGACGCCGTCCGCGCAGGGCTCGACGCCCTTCGCGGGCATCCCAAGGACCTGGGCGGTACGGGCGTCGGGATCGTCCCCCCCACACGTCGTCCTGGGCGGCTTCGGGGAAGAGCGAGGCGACGAAGTTGCCCACGTTGAGCACGCCCGTGACCCAGGCCGCGCTCGGGCAGCCGCGGCCGAGCGTGGTCGCCACGTCAAGGAGCGTGCGGACTCCGGTGCCGTGGCCGCCGAGCCGGGGCGGGGTCAGCAGGCGCATCAGACCCTGTCCGGTGATGGCGTCGATGCCGTGGTCGGTCAGCCGCCGCCCGCGGTCGGTCTCGTCCGCGTCCTCCCAGAGCGTCGGGACCAATGCCTCGGCCCGGGCGAGGAGTTCGCCCTCCGGCAGCGGGGCGGCCGGGGGCGCGGACTGCTCGGCGGACCGCGGCGGGGGCGGTGGTGTGGCTGCACTGGGCAGCGTGTCGGTGGTCAGCATGGCGGGTTCCTCTCGACAGGGCCTTGCGCCCGGATCACGGGCGGTCTGCGGCGGTCAGTTGCCCTGGGCGGCCTTGGCAACGGGGTCCCACAGCTCCCAGGTGTGCAGCCGGTCCTCGTACACGGCGCGGGCGGTCTCCAGGGCCGAGGCGCCGAGGAAGGCACGCAGCGGGGGCCGTTCGGCGTCGACCAGCTCCATCAGCGGGCCGGCGGTGGCCTCCGGGTCGCCGGGGGCCGACGGGGCGTGGGCGCGCTCGGCGTAGGGCGGTGCGGCCTTTGCCCACACGGCCGAACTGCCGCGCCAATCGGTGCGGTACGGGCCGGGTTCCAGCAGCGTCACATGGATCCCGAAGGGCGCCACCTCCTGCGCGAGGGCGTCCGTCAGGCCCTCGACCGCCCACTTGGAGGCGTGGTAGAGGCCCAGCATCGGCCAGGAGGCAATGCCGGCGATACTCGACACCTGAAGCAGGTGGCCGCTGCCCTGCTCCCGCAGGACGGGCAGCACCGCCTGCGTGACCCAGAGCGTGCCGAAGAAGTTCGTGTCCAGCTGGGCCCTGGCCTGCTCCTCGGTGACGTCCTCGACCGGCCCGAACAGCCCGTAGCCCGCGTTGTTCACGACCACGTCGATGCGGCCGAACGCCTCCCGTGCTGTGGCGACCGCCTTGGTCACCTGATGCTTGTCGGCGACGTCGAGTCGCACCGGCAGCACCGCGTCGCCGAACTCGGTGACGAGGTCCGCCAGGCTCGCGACGTCCCGGGCGGTGGCGGCGACGCGGTCGCCCCGCGCAAGCGCGGCCCGCGCCCAGATCCTGCCGAACCCGCGGGACGTCCCGGTGATGAACCAGACCCTGCCGGACACTGTTGCTCTCCTTTCGCCATCGGCCAGTGCGAAATTTCCCGGCCCGGCGGGATCACCTCGCCCGGCGCCGGAATTCATTCACCACGACTTCCTTCTGGATTGTCCACGGCGGACCGGAAGGGATTCCGAAGGACGCTGTCCGGGGATGCGAAGCCGCAGCTTGAAGGGGTTTCCGGAGAAATCTTCCTGCTGTCCGACCGCGGAATTTCCGCGGTCGGACAGCAGTCCCGGGCTCTTGACACCCACCGCTTTCGCCGACCGGCTCCTTACGTCCTTCCCCCCGGCGTACGGGCCATGGCAATACTCCTGGGAATGCACCTGGCTGCATGGGGGCGCCGGACAGCGCCGGAATCCGGTGTTCCAGCGCACCGCACCGACTCGAGGAGATCCGCGTGAGTACCACCGAACAGCGCTACGACTTCACCACCGCCGACTTCAACGCCGTCTACACCGGCGGCGACCTGCTGCCCGGCGCCCACATCAAGGGTGTGCCCTGGGACATCGGGGAGCCGCAGCCCGATGTCGTCGCCATGGAACGGGAGGGACGCTTCAGCGGCGAGGTCCTCGACATCGGCTGCGGACCGGGGGACAACGCCGTGCACCTCGCGGGGCGCGGCCACCACGTCACCGCCGTCGACGCCGCCTCCGCGGCCATCGCCCAGGCCGAAATACGGGCCCGTGGCCTCGACATCACCTTCGCCGTCGCCGACGCCACCCGGCTCGACGGCTACGAGGGCCGCTTCGACTCCGTCCTCGACAGCGCCCTCTTCCACACCCTGGGCGCTCCCGAACGCGCCCGCTACGCCGCCGCCCTGCACCGCGCCACCCGCCCGGGTGCCCGGCTGAGCATGCTGTGCTTCGCCGACGTGCCCGGCGGCATGCCAGCGCCGCTGTCAGTGTCGGAGGAGGAGGTGCGCGGGGTGCTTGGCGAGGCGGGCTGGTCCGTCACCCAGCTGGCGCTCTCCGTGTACGCCGGGGTCGCGGGACCGGTCAAGGAGTTCTTCGAGCGCACCGGCAAGCGCCCCGAGCTGGACGAGAAGGGCCGCACCCGGCTGCCGGTGTGGAAGGTCTACGCGGACCGGGTCCCGGCATGAGTTTCCTGGGTCAACCTCTATGCCGCCAGAGGCGTGTCGGCAGTCGTGTTGATCTTGCCGTTGGCCTGGTGGATGACCGGGTCGTAGCAGGCCCCGTCGCGCCAGCAGGCCCGCATCACGCGGAGCCAGGCGCGGGCCAGGATGCGGGTGGCGTGGGGGCGCTTCTTGCGGGCCCGGGCGTCGTTGTAGATCTTTGTGGCCCAGCTGACCTTGCCGGTGCGGGGCATGGTGGCGGACAGCGGCGCGTAGGGGTGCGTCTCGGTGGCTGTGGTGATGGCCTTGTCCAGCGCGCGGATGGTGGCGCGTATGCCCTGCACGAGCTGGACCTGGACGCGGACGAGCTGTTCGACGACGGCTTCACCGAGGCGGGAGGCCGCCTTCGGTGCGGCGCGCAGACGCTCGATCAGGACGCTACCGGGCTTCTTGCCGGAGTAGTGGCGGCGCTTGCACCAGGCTTTGAGGCGTGTGGCGGTGAGCTTGGCCGCGGAGGCCGGGGTGGGGTACCGCTCCAGGAAGGCAAGCGCGATGTCGCTGTCGAGACTGGCGAAGACGGCCTTGCCGCCGGGCCAGTGCTCGTCCAGCAGCGCGGCGAGCTGGTTGACGGCGGCGACGCGCGCTTCGACATGGTCGGCGCGGGTCCGGGTGAGGGCCTGGAGAGCGAGGGTGGCCTGCTCGGTGGGCTCCGGGCGGGGCAGCAGGTGGCCGTCAGTGCGCAGGGAGTCGGCGAGCTTCATGCTGTCGCCCGCATCGGTCTTGGCCTTGGAGGCACCCCAGCGCGGCCGCATCGCGTGGAAGGCGTTGGGGCGCACCGGCACCACCGGGTGCCCGGCGGCCAGCAGCCGGTCCACGGCCAGGCCGCGGGTGGTCTCGATCGCCACCGGCAGATCCGCCGGGGTGCCGTGCCGGCGCAGCCGGGCAAGGGTCTTGGCGAACCCCTCCTCGGTGTGGGCCAGTTCCCACCGGTCGACGCGCTTGCCGGAGGCGTCCATGACCGTCACGTCATGGGTCTCGGTCGCCCAGTCCCATCCGATGAACACGAAAGAAGTACTCCTGTGTCGTGCGCGGAGCACCTGCTCGGTAGTGAGGACGTCTGCCGGGAGCTCATTAATCGGCCCTCGAAGGGGCGTGTCCCTGAAGCCGGTCAGACGGCCTCGGGCCCGGCAGGGCCGGCGGAACTCATGATGGCCGTCGAGCAGCTCGCGACACTGGCCGTACCCCACCGGGACCGAGAGGTCACAACCCTACCCGTGAGGGCTGCAGAAGGGATGGTCCTCTAATGAGCACCCGTACGGCCGCCGCGGAGCCGGAGGGGGCGTCCGGGGGCACGGCGGCGCCACGGCCGCTGCGGGCCTTTCCGCTCCTGTCCGCGCACCACGTGGCGCGGACCGCGGCCTTCTACGAACGGCTCGGCTTCACCCGTCTCGTCCAGCACCCGCCCACGGGCGAGCCCGCCTTCGTCGGCCTCCACCGGGACGGCGCGGAGCTCGCCGTCTCCGCCGCCACGGAGCCACGGGAGCCGGGCGGGCCGTACGAGATGTTCGTCTTCGTCGAGGACGTCGACCAGGCCCTGGAGCGGCTGCGCAACGCGGGCGTGCCCGTGCTTGGCGAGCCGGTGGACATGCCCTGGGGGGAACGGGTGGCGCGGGTGGCCGACCCGGACGGCAACAGCGTCGCTCTCGCCTCCCCGGCCGGCGGCTGACACCGGGCCGACGGGCCGGAGCCTGCCAGGGCCCCTCGCCCCGCCGCACGCGCCGGTGCTCGGCCGCCGCACGGTCGCCGCGGCCGAGCACCGGCCGGTCGCAGGGCAGGGCCGGTTACACCAGTGGCCGGATGTTCTGGTTGCGGCGGAAGAGGTTGCCCGGGTCGTAGGTCCGCTTCAGCTCGGCAAGGCGCCGCAGGGTGGCCTTGTCGTACACCTGATCCGTGACTCCTCCTCGTTGCCATCGAGCCCGGAGAGGATGCGCAGGATGTACTGCGCCTCACGAAACGGCACGGCGTTCGGCGTACGCGGCGGGCGCGCCATGGCCCCGCCGAGGTGCCGCAGGTCGACGATGCAGCCCACCGGCGCGGTCTTGCCCGCCAGTTCGCGCACGGCGTCGAGCGCGGCCGGGGTCAGCTCGTCGAGCAGCACGTTGTTGCCGAAGTAGGAGTGGGCGAAGTCGGGCTCGCGGTAGATGGAGCCGACCTCGTCGTAGCCGATCTCGCCGAGGTGCTCAAGGACCGGCGTCGCCACCTCCAGCCAGGGACGGGTCAGTTCGGAACCGCCCGCCAGGTCGGTGCTGGCGAAGCGGACGTGCACCACGTGCCGACCGCGCAGCGCCTCGGGGAAGACCGGGATCGGCGGGTATTCGATCATGCCGATCGAGGCGGTGACCGACTCCGGCGCGCTCGCTGTCCACTCGCGGAAGAAGCCGAAGAGGGCCTCGGCGTCGTCCGCGTCGTAGTAGATCCCGCCGCCGTAGAGCCGGGCGACGGGCAGCAGTTCCATCTCAAGGGCGGTGACGATGCCGAAGTTGTCCCGGCCGCCCAGCAGCGCCCAGTACAGGTCGGGGTCGCTCGTGCCGGTCACGTGACGCAGGGCGCCGTCGGCGGTGACGACGTCGAGCGAGCGTACCCGGTCCGCCGCGTAGCCGAACTCGCGGCCCAGCAGGCCGATTCCGCCGCCCAGCGTGTAGCCCGCCACCCCGGTGTGCGGGGCGGAGCCGCTGAGCGGGGCGAGGCCGTGCGGAACCGTCCGCGCCACCACGTCCTTCCACTGAGCCTTTCCCAGTAAGCGTCCGTCGCTCGCTGTGATCGTGATGCTTCCACCCGCGTCACCGGCGAGCAGACGTCATCCGTTCCCGGCCGTGCTGCTGGTCGCCGCCTCTGCGGTGGTGGCGGGCGCCCGCTCGTTCGCGGCGATCGGACAGTGGGCCGCCCATGCCCCGCAGCAGACCCGCGCCCGGCTCGGTGCCCGGTTGGTGGCCTCGCTGAACGTGCGCCTCGCGCCGAGCACCGCAACGATCCGCCGCGTCATCAACGCCGTGTGTCCGGGCGGGCTGGCGGATCTGACGGGGACAGTGCCAAATCCGGAGGTGATCACTGGGTATGTGGAGCTGTGGTCTGGGGGTGTAGTGGTCATTCCCGGACTCTGTGGCTGTGGTGAAGTGCGGTTGTGGGATGGGGCTTTCATGGTGCTCGGTTGGCGGTAGGGGTTGTGCTGCAGGTTTAGTGATCTTTTCGGATTCTGGTGATCGGCACGGGATTTGGCAGACCAACGCCACCAGATCCAGGACCGCTTCATCGCCGCCAGCCGCGGCATCCTGACCAACGCCCAGGTCCTCGGCGAGGGCGTCGACCTGCCCGCCGGCCATCGGTAGTTCGTGATTTCCTCGGCGTGGAGGTGGATCTTCTGCTTGCCGAGGAGCCGGAAAGCGAAGCGGAAGTCGTAGTGCTGGTGCGCCGGTTCGCCCTTGTCGGTGTTGGCAGCGATGTCGTGTACGTCGATATCGAGCGGAATGCCTTCGTATCCCAAGAGCGGCACCACGACCTTGGGCGGAATGCCGGCTTCCTCTTGGAGTTCGCGCAGGGCGACGTTGGGAAGAGCCGTGTCGGCAGGCTCGGTGTGCCCACCGGGCGCGAGGTCCTTGTCGAGGATCTTGTGGTGGATGTGCAGCACCTGGTCGTGCCCGTCGATCACGATGGCGCTGCAGGTGACGTGGCCGGGGTAGGTCTCACGGCTGGTCGGGCCCTCCGGGCGCGTCAGGGCGTTCAGGAGAGGCACGAGCGCTTCCCGCTCCTCGGGGTGACGCCCGAGGTACGCCTCAGTCGTGTTGTGGATATGGCTGCGGGACGGGGGCATGTGGATCACCCGGCGAAGTGGTCGAGCCAGGCTCTGGCGATGGCCTGGCGGGCGTCTGCGGACATCTCGTGGAGGATCGGGGCGTGCGTGCCCCGGCTGAGGGCGGATGTGGCGGCGAGTATCTCGGCCTGGACAAGGTGGATGTATGTGCCGACAGCCGCACCGTGCAGGAAGTTGACGGCGTTGCCGTTGGCGAGCACGTAGAAGTAGTGGCCGGTCACGTCGTAGCGAGTCAGCTGATCCCCGACTGGGGTACGCCGGTAGAGGTCGTCGAGCGCATCGAGTTCGAGTTCGTCCTCGGAGGAGGTGACCGAAGCGAGGTACGCGCCATTGTGCAGGGCTGCGAAGTCGCTCTGCCGCAGGGCCAGGTTGCCGGTGGCGCACAGCACGAGTCCGGCCTCGTGGATCGCTTCCGTGCAGGAGGCGGTGGTACGGAAGCCCTGGGCGTGGGCTTGCACCTGCTTGACGGGATCGTTGTCGTAGACGACTACGCGCAGGTCGTGGGCTCGCAGGGTCTGGGCGACGCTGCGGCCGACTTTGCCGAATCCGATGACGCAGGCATCGCGGCTGGCAAGGATGTCGCCTCGGGTGCGGACGAGGGCTTCCGTGGAGAAGACGATGGACCGCCCGACGAGGTGGTCCTCGCAGTCCTTGAGCGGTGAGCGGGCCACGGAGAACACGGGGCAGGGCAGTTGGCCGAGCGCTTCGTATCGCTGGTGACCGTTTTCGGTGTCCTCGACGACTCCCAGGATGCGGCCGGAGAATTTGTCGACCATGGTGTCGAGGCTGGGGGCGTAGTAGCCGCCGATGTCGAGGACGACAACGTCACGACAGGGCGCGGTGTCTTCGAGGTACTTCAGGGCGCTGGTCGGATCGGCGAACAGTTCACGGGTGAGGGCGTGGACCACGTATGAGCGGCGGACCTCTGCCAGGGCCTCCTCGGTCACGGACTTGGGTTTGGGAAGAACGGCGGCGACCGTGGTCGTGCGGGCCATCGCGCGCAGGAACGCCGGGCGTTCGGGGAGCAGGTGCGTAATGATCAACGAGGTGGCCTGACCGGCAGCGGGGAAGCGCTCGGTGATTCGTCGGAAGAAGGCGTCCAGCCGGGCTTTCTCTGGGCTCTCCACGGCAACTCCTCTGTCGTCGCGCAGTGGTCAGGCGGCAGTCCGGTACGAGGGCTGGGTCAGGGCTCGCATCTGTGCGCGCATGCCGGTGGGCAGGTCGACCGTGGGCTGCCAGCCGAGTACGGCCTGGGCGCGGCGGGGGTCGGCGCGGGTGGTCTGTACGTCTCCGTTGCGGGCGTTGTCGGCGTGGATCTGGATTTCTCGGCCGACGAGGTTGTTGGCGATGTTGATGACGTCGATCAGGGAGGCGTTGGCTCCGCCGCCGACATTGACGATGCCTGTGTAGATGGGGGCGCCCGCAGCGGAGATGGTCGCGGCGACGGCATCGTCGATGTACGTGAAGTCGCGACGCTGGTGACCGTCTCCGTACAGCCGCAGCGGCTGCCCGGTCATGGCGGCATGGAGGGCGCGGTGGGTGAACATGTCGGGGCGCTGGCGGGGGCCGTAGACCGTGAAGTAGCGCAGGGCGATGACGCTGGTGGGGTAGTCGGCTCGGGAGGCGTGGGCGAGGCAGAGCTGTTCCTCGGCGAGCTTGGTGACCGCGTACGGGGAGGCCGGGCGGGGGTGATCGCCTTCGACGCTGGGGCCGCCGTTGGTGGGGCCGTAGACGCTGGAGGAGGAGGCCACGACGAGCCGCGGGACCCGCATGCGGGTGGCGGCGTCCATGAGCCGCTGGGTGGCGAGGATGTTGGAGTTGACGTACTCGCCGAATTGCGGTCCCCACGAGGGCCGTACGCCGGGAATGCCGGCCAGGTGAAAGATCACGTCTGCGTCGATGAGGAGCGGATCGATCGCGCAGGTGAGGAGGTCGGCGGTGATGTGCATGTAGCCCGGGAGGCCGCGCAATGGGGCCATGTTGGCGGCGGCCGTCTGGTCTCTTGCGGGGTCGCGGCGATCGACGCCGATGACGGTGGTTCCTGTCTGGAGCAGAGCGTGGGCGAGGTGGGATCCGATGAAGCCGGCCGCGCCGGTCACCAGCGCGCGCCGAGGGCTCGATGCGGTCGCGGAGGAGGGGCTGTCTGACACGGAACTCTCCATAGGTGGGGTGGCCAGTGATCAGTTCAGTTGGGACAGGACGGTGCGGCCGTGGGCGCTCAGGACGGCGTCGCCCTTGTCGTGACCGCGGACGAGTGCGGTGATGGCTTCGATGGCGCCGAAGCGCTCCAGTAGCCGTCGTTCGGTGTCCGAGGGAGGACTGCCGTATCCGGTGAAGAACGCCTCGCGCAGTCGAGGGGCCTGCTGCCAGTGGCGGAACTCAAGGCGGGAGAAGTCCCGGATGCGGGCGTCGCGTCGCATGTGCTCGAAGTCGAGGGTCCAGAAGCCGTCTCCGACGCGCCAGTTCCTGGGTTGGTAGTCGAGGTGGCAGACGGCGCTGTCCATGCAGGTGCCGGCCAGCTCGTCCGCGATCTGCAGGAGGAGCTTCCGCTCGGCGCCCGAAAGGAGGTCCGTGCTGTCGGCCCTGGCAACCCAGCTGCGGAGACGATCTGCGAGCGCGCTTCCTACGGCTCCGGTGCTACGCCGGTTCGTCGCGTGATGAAGAGCGCGAAGGGCAACTCCGGCGTCGTGGTGCGCCTTCTCCTCGTCGTCCGAACCAGGGAGCAGTGCGTCACCGCTCCGACCGGGCACCGCGGTGAGCAGGAGGATGTGCGTCGAGTCCTGGCGGTCGACTAACTCGGGGGCGCGGTCCTGGAGATGGACCCTCCAGGACAGATATGCGTGCGTCTCTTGAACGTAGCGGGCCTGGCTTGCGTGCTGCTTTGCGAAGTAGGTGTTGCCCCGGGTGTCGACGAGCTGCAGGAGGTGGGGCGGAAGCGTCGGGTCGGCGACGATGCTGACAGATCCGACCGTTTGGCGCGCGAGTTCGATGCGCGGGTCGGCGTCAGCCGTGCTGCTCACGGCGTCGCTCCCGTTGGTAATGCGGCGAGGTGGGCGGTGTCGTTGTGCCGGTCGAGCATCCAGCGGCGCTGGCCGAGCCGGTTTCGGTGGTGCTGCCAGCGGGTGACGGAGGCGTGGGAGACCGTGAAGCCGGCTTCCGTCATCGACCCGAGTCCGAGTAGGAGGGCGTGTGCGGCGAGGATCGTCTCGCCGTGGGCGGCGAACAATACGCGGTCGCCTTCGTGGCGGTTGATGAGGTCGTGGAGGAACGCTTCGGCTCGCTGGAGGTAGCCGTTCCAGGTGTCGGATCCGGCGGCCCACGGTTGGTCTGGGTGGGCATGTGGTCCGCCGTTGGCTGCGGTCTTCACGTAGTGCCAGGGCTTGCCGTCAGCCTCGCCGTGAACGGGTCCATCGAGGCCGGGTTCTACGAGGGGCTCCAGGCCGAGGGCGTGCCCGAGGATCTGTCCGCTCTGCTGGAGGCGCAGTCGGGGGCCGGCGTAGAGCGCGGTGAAGGGCTGGGCTCGGTGCTCGGTGGCCAGGAGGGCTGCAGCCCTCTCGACCTGGAGGTATCCGAGGTGGGTGAGCCCTGTGCAGGTTGCGGGACCGCCGACGCGGCCGTCAGCGTTGCACCGGGCCTCGCCGTGGCGGACGAAGACGAGTTCTGTGGTGATCATGAGGAGCCTTGGGTTGGTTGGTGCTGATGCAGCCAGCCGTAGCGGTAACCGTTGCGCCCGGCGTACGGCGCGGTCAGTACGGCATGCAGTGCGAGGAAGTCGCCGAGGCACTCTCGGCTCGTCGCACCTAGCTGGGCGTCGTGACTGGCGGCGGCGTGGTTGTAGCTGTTCAGGGCTGCATCGATGTCGGGTGGGTCGATCGGGCCGTGCGTCATGATCAGCGTCGTGATCAGCTTGGCCAGGTCGTATCCGAAGGGCGCGAGGGTCAGGTCGTCGGTGTCGACGCTGAAGATCGTGCCGTCCTGGGTGAGCAGGAAGTTCCGCGGGTTGCTGTCCTTGTAGAAGGCGGCCGGCCCGTCAGTGGAGCGCTCCAGCAGCGTCAGCATCGCGTGCAGGGCGCCTGTGTCGGGGAGAAAACCCTGCTCCAGCCGGCTGCGCAGGGCTACTTCCCGGCAGGAGCGGAAATCCGCGAGGAGGCTGCCGTTCCCGAGTTCGTGCGGCATGTCCAGCTGTGCTCGGTGCAGGTCAGTTGCCCAGGCAGCACCGTGCGCATCGCCCAGGAGGGCCGCAAGCGGCAGCAGGTCCTCCTTCTGCGCATGACGACCGTCGATGTGCTCGAAGGTCAGGCTGGTCGGCCCGACTACCGTTAGCCCCGGCTGCCGCAGCGGCTTCGCATGGGTAGCGAGCCATCCGTAGTGGCAGGCTGCGGCGGCTGCCTTCGCGGGGGTCTCGTAGTGCTTGCTGAAGTGGAAGAGCTTCACGTCCGACCTCCATGCGGCCGGGCCACGAGATAGGTGATGACCGAGGTGGTGGTGATCGGCTTGTCCGGGTGCCACTCGTGCAGCGCGGCGGCCAGGGCGCCGGGGTTGCCGTACAGGCCGGGTGCGAGGTCGTACTTGGGGTTGGTGGCGAGGTACTCGGCGGCGTGGTCAAGGCCGGAGAACTCGAAGCGGTGCTCCTCGCGCTCGACCGCCACCAAGTCCATGGCCCACTGCGCCATGTCGGCGAGGTTGCCTCCGTGCGCGGTGGCGTAGAGGCTCTCGTGCCGCTCGGCGCGCGGGTCAAGGGGCCCGGCGACCAGGGCATCCATCTCTCTGTAACTGTCGAGCGCCTTGGTGACCAGCACGGCGAGCCCGCCAGGGGCCAGGGAGCGGGCGATTTCCACAATGGCCCGCCCGGGGTCGAGTGAGTGGTACAGGCAGAACGCTGCAACGGCCAGCTCACACGAATCATCGGGCAGGGGAAGCTGGTGGAAGTCCCCTTGAAGGAACGCCACTTGGGTTCCGGGGTAGTGGCCGGCACGACTGCGGGCAGCGGCCAGGAGGGCAGGAGAAGCGTCGATACCCACGAGCTGCTGCGGCTTCAGCTGCTTGGCCAGGACGCGGCTGCTGGTGCCCCGACCGCATCCGATGTCCGCTACCAGACCGAGACGGCGATCGGCCCCGGCTCGGTGCGCCTGGGCCAGCTGGACGATGACCTCTGGAACGAAACGACCTGCGGTCTTGGCCCGCATCAGGGCGCTGGAGCGGCTGGCCAGCCGGGTGGCATTGCCGTACAGCTCGCCCTGGCGGTCGGGGTCGAGAAAGGGGTTGGTGATCACGAGCCGCACCCCCGCTCGGGGCGCGGAGTGCTCAGGTGTGCTGTGCGGCGACCTGCTGCAGCCAGCGTCGCGTGTGCCGGCGGCTGGTGAGGAGCACCACTTCGGCGTGCCCGGCGGCGAACTCCTCGGTCTTGGCCATGACCCGCGGTCGCATCTTGCGCCGGTACGTCGCCACGTACTTGATCACGCCCCAGGTGATGCGGTTGTGCACCCCGTTGCCCTTGTGCCCGGCGCCGTGCCTGATCTGCCGGGAGACGATCCCCCACAGTGCCGCCGGTGTCGAGACGTCCATCAGCACCACGGTGTCGCAGGCTTCGAGCCGGACCTGCAGCGTGGAGTTGTAGTTGCCGTCGATGATCCACGTCGGCTGCGCGACCAGGCCGCGCTGCATCTCGGCAAATTTCTCCATGGGCAGGGCGTTCCACTCGTCGTCGTAGAACGCGGCATCCAGATGCGTCACCGGAGCATCCAGGATCTTGGCCAGCTTGCGGGCAAGATCCGACTTGCCGCTGCCTCCGCAGCCGACGATGGCGACCTTCTTCATGGTGCTCCAGCCTAGAGGTGCTCGGGTGCCCGGACGGCCCGGCCGCCGGAACACATACGGATGATCTGGGCCTGCCGGCCCGAGCGAGGCGGTTCATCACGCGGCCCCCTGCCTTGACAGCGCGGCGGCGGTGGCCATCTTCAGCACGGACTCCAGCGCCTTGACCTGGTGGCTGAGCCGGAACAGCTCCAGCCGACCGATGCACTCCGAGATCAGTTCGGCGTGCTGCCGGCTGCCCGCGGTCTTCTGGAGGTCATCGATCCGCCGGATCACTTGGCCGCCCGTCTTGACCACCAAGTCCTCGGGGACGATTCGCTCGACGTGCCGGATGCCGACCGGCGCCAGCGGCAGGCATCCGGCGAGGACGGCTTCGAAGATCCGCTGCGTCATCTGTCCGGCCGCGGCGTACCGCTCGGGCAGGAGCAGGACCGTGGCCAGTGTGCTGCGGTAGAGCCGGGAGACGGCGTTGAATGGGATTCGGCCGAGGAAGGTGACGTGTGGCCAGCGCTCGGTACTGGTCCACTTGCCACCCACCCGGTGCTCGAAGCGGGCGGCGGCTGGAGCGAAGAAGCGGTCGAACTCGTCGTCGCGGTCGTACTGGTTGCCGACGTAACCGAGCGGCGTCTTCCGGTCCTCGCTGGCCAGGGCTAGGGGGTCGGCGCCGTCCAGGAGCGCATCGTCAACCGGGAAGAGCAGGCGGTGGGCACCGGGGGTGGGCATGAGGGCGGCCTCGCACACCTCGACGTTCCGGATCCGCCGCCAGATGCTGTCCTCGCGCAGTTGCCGGTCTTTGTCCCAGATCACGGTGGGGGTACGGCGTCGAACGGTGTAGTGCTGGAGCAGCTCCGCCTGACGGTGGAGATCACAGGTGTGGCCTCCGGTGCCGCAGGCGGTGGTGTTGCGCCCCTCGATGGGCCAGCGCCATTCGAGGAACAACGCGTCGATGTCCGGGATGCCGGCGTCGAAGGTGTACACGCCGCCGAGAGCGTCGCCCGATTCGAGCCGATCGCGGTCAGCCTGCAGAAACACGATGTCGTGACCACGCCTGAGAAGCGCGTCGATTAGCGGCCGGCGGTGGCTGCGGCCTCCGTCTGGGGTGTCGGTGACCCCGTTTCCGAGGAAGCCCCAGAAGCTGTATCCGATCTTCACTTGGTGATCCACCGCCCTTCGAGCAGCAGGGCGTCCAGCCCGGAGTTCGCGAAGCAGTCCAACGCCATCTCCGGGGTGCCGCAGATGGGTTTTCCCTTGACGTTGAGGGAGGTGTTGATCAGGACCGGGACTCCCGTACGGCGAGCGAACGCCTCCAGGACCTCGTGCATGAACGGGTTCTGTGTCGCGGTGACGGTCTGGAGGCGGGCGGTGCCGTTGGCGTGGACGATCGCGGGGAGGCGCTCGCGGGCGGCGTTGGTCACCTGGGAGGCCATGGACATGTACGGCGCGTCCTGACCGAGGGTGAAGAACTCACCGGCACAGGCGGCGGCGACCATGGGTGCGAACGGGCGGAAGGGCTCGCGGAACTTCACCGTGGCGTTCAGCCGCTCGACCACCCCGGCTTCGAGGGGCGAAGCGAGAATCGAACGGTTCCCGAGGGCACGGGGGCCGGCCTCGACGCGGCCCTGGAAGAGCCCCACGATCATCCCGTGGGCCAACTGGTCCGCGAGAAACTCCGCGGCGTCCGCGCCGAGGATCTTCTGCTTCAGTCCGGGCCACGGGGTGAGGTGCAGCACCGGCTCCGGAAAGGACGGGCCGAGGTAGCAGGTACGAGCGATCCCGGTGAGGGGCCGTCGACTGCCGCTGTCGGTGTGCACGGCGACCGCTGCGCCGATCGCCGTGCCGGCGTCGCCGGGGGCCGGTGGGACGAAGACCTCGTCGAAGACGCCGGACTCGACGATCCGTCCAATGCTGACGCAGTTGGTGGCCACACCGCCACCCACGCACAGCCGGCGCGAGCCACTCACTACGCGGGCTCGCCGCGCGAGGTGCACCATGATCTGCTCGGTGCGCTCTTGGAGGGCGGCGGCCAGGTCCTGGTGGATCTCCTGAACCGGCTCGCCCGGGTGCCGGGGCGGGCAGGTCTCATCGACGAACCGAGGCGCAATGCGCGGATAGCCGGAGGCAAGCACGCGGGGCAGGAAGTACGCCGGATCCACGGCGAAGCCGGTGGCTGTTGTGCGGACTGCACGGCTGAAGAGGTCCCGGAACCGGGCGGGGTCGCCAAGCGCCGCGAGAGCCATGACGGTGCCCTCTTCGTCGCCGCGCCGCCAGCCGAGGTACTCAGTGACCGCCCCGTACACATAGCCCAGCGAAGCCGGGTCCATCAGCGCGTCCAGCATGCGCACCCGCGGACGAACGCCCTGGTGGGCGTGGGCGATGGTGGTGGTCTGCCGCTCACCGAGACTGTCGACGACGAGAACTGCCGACTCGTCCCAGCCCGATGCTGTGAACGCCGCAAGCTGATGCGCGCGGTGGTGCAGTACCGGGGTGACCTGGGCACCGGGGAAGTACCAAGCAAGGACCTGCAGGCGACGCCGAGTGCGCATGGCGACCTTGGCGAACCCCGCCGCACGCGGCAAGGCACGTGAGCGGGTCATCCCCGACGAAGTCATCCGCAAGGCGGCGGGGGTCTCGGCGAGGTAGCGGATGGGCTGGAAGTTGTACGCGACGGCATCGACGTCACCTGGCGTGATGCCAGCCTCGTCCAGCAGCCATCCGATGGCGTGGCGGGGGTACTCACGCGTGTGTTTCCGCTGGGACAGGCGTTCCTCCTCGACGAAGCCCACCAGCTCGCCGTCAATGAGGAGCGCAGCGGCGGAATCGTGGGTGAAGGAGCACACGCCCAGGACAACGGACGGAACGTGGTCCATGGCGGCCGTCACCTCGTCCCCGCTGCTGATGCCGGCGTGCTGCTGATGCGGCGGGTCAGCTCGGTGTACCAGGCGGTCAGGGCTTCTCCGAGCGGACCATCGATGGCGTCGGCGATACGCCACGCCTGCTCGCGCTGGCCGCCCTTCCACAACTGGTAGCTGCGTATTACCTCCGCCATGGCATCCCAGCCCGGGTGCCCCGTTTCATCACGGGCTTCAACCTGATCGAGGAGCGTCTCGAACCCCTCCCATGGCGTGGACAGTTCAGGCATCACCGGACTCGCCGCCACGTCGGTCAGCGCATCAGCCTTGTCGATGTCGCGCTCGTAGATGTGCAGAGAGTCGACATGGTGGTGGTAGTCGCCCAGGCCGATGTCCAGCCATCCGGCGACCAGCTCGTGGAGCGTGGTGAAGAAGAACACGTCGTACGGCATGCCGATCCACACGTCCTGGCCGCGCATCGTGGTCGACATGTGCAGACGTCCGCCGCGTACGTGGAAGCGGAAGCCGAGTGTGCAGGGGACGTCTTTGTGGCCCGCGGCGTCGCGAGCCGGGTCGTAGAGCTGGATGGTCGCTCTCCGGGAGTCGGGGTCATCCTTGAGGATCTCGACGACACGGTGGAGCTGGTCGACCTCCCCGCCCCAGTTCCGCATCCTGGGCCCATAGGCGCCGCGCAGGATCCCGTCGTCGGTGTACTGCCGCAGCCGCGCGTTGTAGTCGAAGATCCATGGGGCGTCGGAGCCGGAAAGGTGCCAGACGGTCTCGGCCACCGCGAAGGCGGGGTTCAAGATGCGGGCGGGCGGCGCGTACAGGAGCCGTGCCCGGGGCTGAGTCAGGCGCATGTTGAGATCGAGGACCTCGCGAGTAGCCATCCCGCGCGGGCTGACCTTCTCCCCGCTCTTGGCCAACGTGACGGCCATGGTGAAGAGTTCGGCGACGCTGTCGGCGGTCAGGTTTGTCATCGGATGGTGGCTCCCTCACCCCGGAGCAGGCCGAACGTGGCGCCGCGGGCATCGTGGTCGGTTGGGTCGGCGTGCGAGATGCCGACTTCGGCCTGGCGGATGATGAGCTGGGCGATGTCGCCAGCGCTGTGGCCTCGCCAGCGGCACACCGCATCGCACGCTTCTGCCGGCACTCGGGCACTCCCCCGGCTCACGAGGTCGAGCGCCTCCGTAACGTCGGCAGCCGTACGGCAGCGATGCGCGATGGCGTGCTCGGCAAGACCGAGCGTGCGGTCACCGGGGCGATCCAGTTCGACGACGGGCACGTCGAGGAGTACGGCTTCGATGCCGCACGTCGAGGACACACTCACCACCGCGTCCGCCCCTGCCAGGCAGCCGCGCGCTCCAACGCGCGGGTCGGCCACGGCCACCAGCGGCCTTACGTCTCGCCGCAGTAAGTGGTCGAAGGCGTGGTTCCCTTGGGCCGGGTGCGGGGCAACGACCAGGCCCCAGCTGCTCTGGGTCTTCCACACTCCTTCGAGGATGATGTCCGCCTGAGCCCGCAGGCGATCGGGGCCGAACGGCTGGCAGGCCCATACCGCGATCCGCTCCGGACCCCGCTCGTTGCCAGCGCCGAGCAGCTTCTGGAGATAGCGACGCTGTGCTTCGCGTCCGAGGCCAGCTAGCGCATCGAAGCGCGGCTGCCCCAGAACGTGGATCTCCGCCTTGGGGTGGCGAACCCATGCCCTCGCCGGAGCGACATCGCGGTCGCCCATCACAACGATGTGACGGCTGTGGAGGGCAGGCCAGGCTACCGACTCGGGCATCCACGCACCGTGCTGGACGTTCACCGTGGTATGCGGCGCCCGCGCACCGAGGATGTACGCGACACCTGACCAGGTGACGGTGTAGGCGCGGTACTCGCGTGAACTGCTGTCCCGCAGCCCGAGCAACCCCTCGTATGGGGCAAGCGTCACCGGGCCCGGGGCCTCGGCGAACTCACTCCAGGCGCTCAGTGCCAGGAGCTTCCGCACCAGCTGTGTGATCAGGCGCCGTACGGGAACGTGCTGCACGTATAGCCACGAGGCACCACCCGGCGTCTCGGCGCGTCGTGAGCTGTACGCCTCCAGGGCAGACATGACCTCGGCGACGTGCCGGCTCGCCTCTGCTCGGTCAACAGGTAGAGCCTCAAGCTCCAGCGTGGTGATGCGGGCAGCCGTTATGTGCCGCAGGGAGGCTTCCCCGACGAGCGCCCAGACGGTCTGCTCCCCCACTGAAGTCCGGACGAGGCCGAGGGCACTCCTCTTCGAGACGCTCACAGCAGGCTCCCTGCGACGAAGGGCTCCGACTCGCGCGGCGTGTCGAGTACCCGGAGGAGATCCCGCGGAACACGCTCGATCTCACTGTTCCTCGGGCCATCGACGACAAGGCCCAGGACCTCGGTTTCCCTCGGTGTCAGGAGGGACAGCAGAGCAGGCGGTGAGTGTACGGGCATGACAAACAGCTCCAGGATCTGATCGGACGCGTGGAGTGGTGAGAGCTGGCTACGGTCAGACGGCCGGCGGCGTCGATGGCCAGCGCAGGAAGGCAAGGACCCGCTTACCGGTGCCGTCCGGTTTGAGGTGCGAGATCCAGGAATCCGCCTCAGCGGCTACGAGGCGCAGGCCCCGGCCATCAAGTGCACCGACCGGCCCCTTGCGCGGTACGGGGAGCTGGCCGGAGTTGTCGTCCAGCTCGATCCCAACGACTCCGCTGTGGAAGGAGATCGTCAGGGTTATCTCCTCCAACAGGCCCTCGGGTTTGGTCCTGCCGTGGCGACGTGCGTTCGTGACGAGTTCGCTGACGATCAGCAGTACACGATCGGCGAGAGCGTCCAGGCCCCACTCGGCGAGCTTCGTCCGGGTGAATGCTCGGGCCCGACGGGGGGCCAGGTCGTCGGAGGACAGTGAAATCCTCGATTGCAGCTCGGCGTGCTCGATGACGGCTTCCATGGCCAGGGCGGCGTTATTCATGCCGGCCCCGTAGGCCACCCGCCAGGGTCCATCAAGGGCTCCGCGGCAGCCGCCATGCCAGCCGAAGATCTCTAGCGAGTTCATCGGGCCGTCTCCATCAGCACCGGCAGCGGAGCGGCAGCTCGATCTGCGAAGCCTCGGGCCTGGGCGAAGGGATACTGCTGACACATGGTCGCGTTATGCGGATCCACGCCAACACGGTGCCGGGCCTCAGCAACCGACGACTCCCTGCGGAGATTGCGGAACGCGATCTGGTGGTTCGCCGTCATGGACATACCTCCCAAGGTCCCTGCCACGCCGAGGACAATTCGTCTCGGCAACGGCTTGCGGCTCACGCTGCCACCGCGCATGGGAGACCGCATATCACCGGAGTGATAAAGGAAGTTGGCTGCAATATGGCAACTGCAATGCCAGCATGAACATCAGCGTCCACGTCAGTCGACCGAGGTCGGGAGGGGCAGTGAGCGGTGAGCGTCGTTGCCTGAAGTGCGGGTGTCGCCTCAGCCGCTACAACCCAGACGAACGGGAACTGTGTGGGGCGTGCGCACGAGGCGTCCCATCTTCGACAACGCCCGAGCTGCCCTCCATCCCAACTCGGGTCTGGTCGAATCCTGGGATCCAAGAAGCCCTCCGGGTACTGGACTTCGGGCAGGTGAGCCGTCTCCTACGGCAACTCGCCAGGTTGCGGCAAGACGACCTCGCTCGCCTCACCGGCCTCAGCCAGGGCTACCTCTCCCAGCTCGAATCCGGAGCCCGGCGTCTCACCCGCCTCGACAAGACCCAGGCATTCCTGAACGCTCTGGATGTGCCCGTCGAACTCCGTCCGCTCGCTCCCGGCAGTGCGCCTGTGCGCGAGGCACCGGAGCCCGACCGTGAAGAAGCCGATCACTTGCGCTCGCTCGCCACCGGGGCGGCACAATCGTCCAGCGCATTCGCTGAGTTCATGTCGTCCAGCAACGTCAGCGCAGACGAGCTTGAGCAGTTCGGATTCACTCTCGCCCGCATCGCCACCGACTACGTCCACGCACCTCTGCTCCCGCTGTTCACCGAGCTCGTTGCAGTACGGGATGATCTCTTCGAGCGCCTGCAAGGCCGCCAGCGCCCCCAGCAGAGCCGCGAGCTGTTCATGCTCGCGGGGACGGCGTGTCTGCTGCTCGCGCACGCCTCGCAGAACCTCGGCGAACAGGCATCCGCGATGGCGCAGATCCGGACCGCGCGCGCGTGCGCCGAGCAGGCGGATCACACGGGGCTGCGGGCGTGGACTACTGGCACGGCCGCGCTGATCACCGAGTGGTCGCCGCAGAATCGGATGGCGCTGAAGCTGACGGAGCACGCTGCCGAGCTCGCTCCGGCCGGCGAGGCCCGTATCCGTATCGCCGCGATCGAAGCTCGTGCGGCAGCCCGAATCGGCGATCGCGAACTGTCACTGGCCGCGATCGACCGGATGCGGCAGGCCAGGGAAGAGACCCCGCTCCATGACGAGGTCGAGCAGTTCGGCGGCCTGCTGACCTTTCCCCTCGCGAAGCAGGATTACTACCTCGGCGGCACTTACACGCTCCTCGGGAAGTACGAGGAAGCCCACCAGCACTCCACCGAGGCCATTGCGGCCTATCGCAGCGGACCGAGAGAAGAACGCTCGTACGGGGATGAGGCTCTGGCTCATATCGATCTGATCACCACGGGCATCCTCCAGGGGGACCCCGCCGGGGCGACAACCGCCCTCCAGCATGTACTGGACCTGCCCCCGCAGATGCGCATCCGCCAGCTCGGCAGCGCCATGGATCGGCTCAGCAGTCTCGTGCGCCGAACCGACCTCAAGGGCAACCGGACCATCGGGCAGCTGGCGGACCTCATTCACGGCTACCAAGTCATCGACGGCACGGGCGCGCTACGGTCGGAGCGATGACCACGACATCTCTTACGCCCCAAGGCGCCGCTCAACGAGCCTGCAAGGTCTGGGGGCTTTCGGCACGCGGCATCTCACCCCTGCGTACCCATGCCACCTTCGTCTATTTCCTGCCCCATGCCGACGCCGTTGTCCGAGTCAGCCGGGTCGAGCAGCGTGCCTCGCTTCAACGAGCCATCGGCCTCACCCGCTGGCTGGCCGGCCAGGGGCTTGAGGTCACCGAGTCGCTCGACGTATCGCAGCCCTTGGACGTCCACGGATACGTGATCACCCTGTGGCGGCACTACCCGCAGCCCGACGGTACGCCCCCTGGCCCGGAACATCTTGGCCGCCTGCTCAACCTGCTGCATCGGCTCCCTGAGCCCCCTATCGACCTGCCCGCCTATCGCCCCCATCTGACTCTGCGCCCTGTCGTCGAGTTCAGCACCGTCCTTGCGCCCAGCGATCGCGAGTGGATACTGGCCCGCTCCGACGAACTCCTGGACACCTACGCGCGGCTCGACTTCCCCCTCGGCCAGGGATTGGTCCACGGTGACGCCTACCCAGGCAACACGCTCTGGGACGGTACCGTCGCCAGGCTCGGCGACTGGGACGAAGCGGCGATCGGCCCCCGGGAGACCGACCTGGCCAACACCTTCCAGGGCGTCCGCTTCGGTCGCACCACGGCCCAGCTGCGCGCCTTCTCCGACGCATACGGCTACGACCTCACTGACTGGCCAGGGCTCTCCGTCCTCACCGAGCTACGGGACCTCCACACGCTCGGCTCCTTCATCCGCCGCGCCGACGTGGGCGACCCGGAGGCGGCTGCCCAGCTCACCTTCCGACTGGACACCCTGAAACGCGGCGACCGTACAAAGAGCTGGGCCATCCACTGACCTCCGCGCCGACAGGGGCCAGCCCTCGGGGAGCCGGAATCACGCTGTGAGGTCAAATCCACGCATTCAGGACCACCGACCCACCAGTAGCGCAGTCGGAGGCGAATCAGAGCTCCTGGAATCTCAACTCACCGACTCGGCCTCGAAGTACTTCATCGCCTCACTCCTCAGGGAGCAACGCGCGAGTCAGTCGCGAGGTTTCAGCCCGCTCTGGCTGTGAGCTGGCACGTGGCGGCCGGCCCACGAGACCTCGTCAATGCTGCAGTCGAAGTCCCCTGACGGGGGCCACGTAGCAAAAATCTCCCCCGCAGCCCAGATTTGGCGCGGCCGGAATTCCGAGCTACAACAACACACCCTGCCGGGAAGACCCGTCGGGAACGCTCGGATGGATTGGTGTGGTTTTGGCTACGGTCCTGGACAAGGGCGCTGATGCACCCGGAAAGCGTTGGGTTGTTCGCTACCGCGAGCCCGGCGGGCGTAGCGCTCAGCAGCGCCAGAAGTCATTCGACCGCAAGAAGGACGCGGTGGACTTCGCCACCAAGGTTGAGAACGACAAACGCGAGAACACATACGTCGACCCGACCGCTGGAAAAGTGCCCCTGCGCCGCTATGCGGATGACTGGCTCAATGCGGTGGTTATGTCGGACGGCACCCTTGAGTCATACGAGCGCATCCTGCGGCTCCACGTCCTGCCGCACCTGGGCCGCAAGACGATCGCTCAGGTCACGGCAGCCGACGTGGAGGAGCTGTACGCTCGGTGGGCGAAGGGCGGGGCCAAGCCCAATACGATCGACGCACGCAGCATCGCGCTGTCGTCGCTATTCTCCCATGCCGTGCGCCATAAGCGCATAGCCAACAACCCGGTCAAGGAAGCGGAGAAGCCTGATAACTCGGTGGTTCCGGTCGATGAGCGGAGCCTTCCGAGTCTCGAAGAGATCAAGGCTATAGCGCACACCATCGGACCGCGCTTGGAACCTACTGTGTGGCTGATGGCTTGCGGCGGTCTGCGTATCGGCGAATCACTTGGCGTTTTTCCCGAGGATTTTCAGGACGGCATGCTACGCCTGCGGCGCCAGGTCGTCCGGTATCGGGGTAGGGACGGACCCTACGTGGCGCGATACGCGCCCTTGAAGCACCGGAAAGAGGGTGAATGGCGCGACGTACCGGTACCGGAATACTTCGCTGCCTTCGCTGATCGGTTCCCCATTCTGAACCAGCAGGGAGGGATGACGTATCCAGGGCTTGTCCGCGCTTCCTGGGATCGGACCATCAAGCGGCTGGGGCTCAGGGAATACAAGCCTCATGACCTGAGGCATAAATGGGCGACCGTGACCTTGACGAATGGAGTGTCCATTCACGAGGTGTCCCGGTGGCTGGGGCACCGGTCCATCAAGGTCACGGTCGACCGCTACGGTCACCTCACCCAGGACGGCCGCGAGCGCTGCCGTCAGGTGGTGGCGGCGACCTTCGAGGGCTACCTGCCAGAGGAGCTGTCGGTGGGCCTGGCGGCTTGATCCGCTACAGGATCCCCAGCTCCCGCAGGACGCGGTGCTGACTTGGTGCTGACTTCACCGGGAAGTAGAGGTAGCAGACGCCCCCCGTACCGCTTGTGACCTGGCCTTTTTCGTCGTAGCGCTTCGTCCGCAGCCAGATGTTCTCGAACTGCCGCCGCTTGTAGACGTGCCGGACCGCCTCATTGGTCGGCGAGTTCGGATCGTTGGCGATGACGTCGCCGTTCCCGGTGAAGCCGATGACGGTCATGATGTGGCCGGGCGTGCCGTATCCCGCGCCGTCCAGCTCCCCCTTCACGAAGGACTGGGAGGTGATGAGCGGAATCCCGGCGTGGACGAGGGCCTCGGCTTCGCTCAGCGAGTTCAGCCGGGTGACCACGCCCTGGAGGCCCCGGTACGTCGCGGCGTAGGCGGCGTTGAAGGGCCAGTTGCCGCAGCCCTCGTACTGGTAGTCGTAGGTGAAGCGGGCGGCGTGGCAGACCTGTGGGTCGGCGTAGTCGGGGTTGACCCAGGCGAGGTCCTCGGGGGTGGGCGCGCGGCCCCAGTACTCGATGATCATCTGGGACGAGGTGGGGCTGCACCAGGCTTCGCCGCCGTTGTCGTACTCCGGGTACTGGCCCTTGTGGATCTCCTGGGAGTAGCGGGGGACGGCCAGTTCGCAGCCGGCGCCGACACCCGGCTCGGAGGCCGGCACCTCGAAGCGGTCCGGGACGTCCGAGCCCATCGCGCCCAGCCGCCAGACGGTGGGGGTGAGCCCGCTGCCCGGCTTGCGGTGGAGGGTCAGCCGCAGCTGGTACGAGACCAGGCGCAGGCCGCTCGCCGGGTCGTCGACGGCGAGGGTGTCGGTGGAGATGCTGCTCCTGCCGTCCTTCTGGTCGTCGACCGAGGTGCGGCGGATGTCCCCGTCCCCGGCGGCCCAGCGGCCCATCACGTACCACGGAGTGCGACCGCCGTCGCTGTAGGTGCCGCGCAGCTCGACGGCGATCCAGGTGCCGGCCGGGGCGTGCGCGTTCCAGGAGGCGACGGCCTCGGTGGCGGGGGGCTTCAGCCGGTGCACCGGGGAGGTCCAGGTGGCGTACTCCCAGGTGGTGGTCTTGTGGGTGTGCGGGTCTTGGTAGTCGACGGTGCCGACGGGGCGAGCGATGCAGACACCGGGGCGCGGGCCGTCCACGACGGCGGTGCCCTTGCCGGTGCCCCGGCTCCAGTCGGTCGCGGTGGTCCAGGCGTGATAGTCCACGTAGCTCTTCGACCGGCGCACGGAAGCGCCCGGGGTGGTGTTTTCAGGCGGGGCGCCGGTGCCCCCGGCAGCCCCGCGGGAGGTGTCGGCGGCCATCGCCAAGGGGGTGGCAGCGCCCGCCGCGACGGCGAGCGCTGCCGCCAGGACGGTGCGCCGGGGCGCGGAGCTGGTCATCGTGAGAGTCCCCCAGTCGGATGCGTGCGATCGGGTACGAGGATGCGGGCCGGGTCAGCGGGTGCGCGGGTACGGGGCGGTCGGGCGTGGCTCAACTATCACCGCTCCGCTCACCCTTCGGCCAGCGGTTCGGCGCGCCTCGCGGCAACAGTATTCCCGTGTCGCGCCACATTATTGGTGTGGACCACTGTCATACGCTGGTGTGATGGCCCCTGATCCGACCTCGCTCGCCGCCCGGTTGCGGGCCCTGCCGCCGTCCTGCGGGCCGGTGCGGCTGATCGCGATCGACGGGCACGCGGGGTCCGGCAAGACCACCTTCGCCGAACTGCTGGCGCACGCCCTCGACGGTGCGCCGGTGGTGCACACCGATGACCTCGCCACCCATGAGGAGCTGTTCGCCTGGAGCGACCGGTTCCGGGCGCAGGTGCTGGAGCCGCTGTCCCGGGGCGAGGACGCGCGGTACGGGGTCTATGACTGGGTGCACCGGGCGTTCACGGAACAGCGGGTCGTGCCGCCCGCGCCGGTGGTGCTGGTGGAGGGCGTCGGTACGGGCCGCCGGTCCCTGCGACCGTATCTGGCGTGCCTGCTGTGGATGGAACTGACGAGCGAGCACTCATGGGAAAGGGGTCAACTCAGGGATGGTCCGGGGCTCTCCGCCTTCTGGGATGGCTGGATCCCGGCGGAGCTGACGCACTTCGCGGAGGACCCTTCCCGCCCGTACGCCGATTTCCTGGTGCACCAGGGACAGGCGGGATACGAGGTACACGTGGGGCCTCCTTTGCCACCCTGAACCGCCCCGGATCTCACCCTCCGTAGCGGACCGCGGCCGCCGCGCCGGATCCCGCCGACAGGGACCCGCCGACTGTCCCAACTCGGCTTGACCTGGGGGGCGTACAGGACTTACGTTCTCAATGTGCGGTTCTACGGACCGCCCGCAGATGCGAAGCCCCCGGTTGTTCCCCCGTGATCGGGGGCTTCGTTCTGTGCGATTCGCCCCTTCCGCCGCGTCCCGCGCCGCCCTTCCCTCACCCTGGGTCACCGCATTCTTCGCGCCGTCCAGCTGAGGCTTCCCGGCCGTTTCCCGGCGTCCCGGCCTCGCGCCGTCCCCCTCCCCCGCACCCTCCCGTCCGCGTCCCGCCCTCACCCGCCCTCGTCATCTCCCCCGTACGGCCCTCTTCGGCCCGTACCGTTTCCGCAGGTACGATGCGAGTCCGTGCCACCGGAGGACACCGACCGAGGTGCGCGACGGCGGCCAACTCCCGTCCGCCGTCCGCCGGTTCGGGAGGCCACGGCCCGGCACGCGTCCGGCGGCACACCACGGGGGGACGTTTTGTGGGGGGACGGGATGGAATTCGGCACACAAGGCTCGCCCGCCCCGGCCGAACTCGCCTGGCTGCGCGCGGTCGACGCCTACACCGTGGGCGCCTACCCGCAGGCCGAGGAGGAGTTCCGGGCCGCGGTACGACTCGATCCGGCGATGGCCGACGCCTGGCTCGGACTGCACGCACTGCGCATCGACACCTCCACCGCGCTGCTGCGGATGCACCGGCACCGCGACCGCTTCGGTGAGCAGCGCAGCCGCCACCGGCGCACCCTCAACTCCTGGTACTGGCTCGGCTGGTGGGTGCAGCCGGTACTGGAGACCGGCCGCGATCTGCTGCTCGCACACGCCTCCCACTGGCTGGACGGCCGCCATGTCGCCGAGCTGGACCAGGCGTTGGCCGGCTGCCCGCCGGTGGACACCGATCCGCAGGTCCGTTTTCTGCACGCCTGCCGCGCCTATCTCGTCAAGGACTGGGATCAGCTCGTACGGCACACCGAGCCACTGCTGGGCGACCCGGTCCTGGGCATCGAGGCCGGGCTGTTCGGCGGGATGGCCCGGGTGCGGCTGGAGATGTACGGGCAGGCCGAGCCGCTGCTGTCCGCGGCGCTGATGCGCTGCCGCAGCGAGCAGCCGCAGCGCAAGGAGCTGCGCTACTGGCTCGCCCGCGCCCACGAGGGCACCGGGCGCAGCGCCGCGGCGCTGCCCCTCTACCGCGCGGTGCACCGCGTCGACCCGGCGTTCATGGACACCGCCGCCCGGCTCGCCGCCATCGCCGAGGGGGACGGCCTGGACGAGGGCGCCGATCTGGCGACGGTCTCCGCCTCCGGCTTCGGCCAGGAGGCCGGCGGCGATCTGGATCCGCTCGCCCCGCTCGACCCGGTCGACGGCCGTGAGCTGCTGGCGACCGGCGATCCCGACGGGCCGCACGGCGACCCGGGCGGCGAGGTGGACGGTACGGCGGCCGGGGCCGGCACCACGGCCCGGCGCAAGACCGCCGCACCGGGCCCGCGCGGCGCCGAGCGGCTGCCCGCCGGGCCCTCCGATCCGGTGCTGCTGGAGAAGGCGCTGGCGGAGCTGGAGCGGATGGTCGGCATGGAGCCGGTCAAACGGCAGGTACGGGCGCTGTCCGCGCAGCTGCGGATGGCACGGCTGCGCGCGAGCCAGGGCCTGCCGGTGCAGCCGCCCAAGCGGCACTTCGTCTTCTCCGGGCCGTCGGGCACCGGCAAGACGACCGTGGCCCGCATACTCGGGCGGGTCTTCTACGCCCTGGGACTGCTCGGCGGCGACCATCTCGTGGAGGCCCAACGGGCCGATCTGGTGGGCGAGTTCCTCGGCCAGACCGCGGTCAAGGCGAATGAGCTGATCGACTCGGCGCTGGGCGGGGTGCTGTTCGTCGACGAGGCGTACAGCCTGTCCAACTCCGGCTACAGCAAGGGCGACGCGTACGGCGACGAGGCCCTTCAGGTGCTGCTCAAGCGCGCCGAGGACAACCGCGACCGGCTGGTCGTCATCCTGGCCGGTTATCCGGAGGGCATGGACCGGCTGCTGGCCGCCAACCCCGGCCTGTCCTCCCGCTTCACCACCCGCGTCGACTTCCCCAGCTACCGGCCGCTGGAGCTGACCGCGATCGGTGAGGTGCTGGCCGCCGAGAACGGCGACCGCTGGGACGAGGAGGCCCGCGACGAGCTGTGCAGCATCAGCGGCCATGTCGTCGAACAGGGGTGGATCGACGAACTCGGCAACGGTCGTTTCCTGCGCACCCTGTACGAGAAGAGCTGCGCCTACCGGGATCTGCGACTGTCCACCTGGCGCGGCACCCCGACCCGCGACGATCTCGCCACGCTTCGGCTGCCCGATCTGATGCAGGCGTACGGCGAGGTCCTCTCCGGCCGCGGGCCGGACCCGCAGGGGCCGCCGCCCAAGGGGCTGGATCTTTAGGACGGGAGCGGAGGACGGGGGTGCTCCCCCTAAGAGGTGGAGAATGCTGCCCTATGGGGTGGGCGGCGCTTCCCCTAGGGGTGGTCGAACAGATCCCCCAGGGGGCGGAGGGGCCCCTTGCAGGCCCCAACGCGGCGGGGCCCGGCGCGGTGTTCCCAGAGGGGGCACACCCGTAAGCACGAAGCGTTAAGCACGCCCCTGACAACGCCCCGGCGACGTTCCCCTAAGCCAGCGCCCGGTCCTCCGCCGGTAGTTCTCCTCTCGGTTCGGTGAGGTGGTCCGCCGCCAGCGCCCGTCCGCGGCGGCCGGCCGGCCTGGTGCGGTGGGCGGGGTCGCGGACCTCGCCCACCAGCATCTCCAGTACGTCCTCCAGCGCCACCAGGCCCAGCACCCGCCCGGTCGCGTCGGCGACCGCCGCCAGATGGGAGGCGGCCCGGCGCATCGCCGTCAGGGCGTCGTCCAGGGGCAGCTCGGCGCGGAGCGTCGCCATCGGGTGCCACACCCGCTGTGGCACCGCGCGGTCCCGCTCCTCCAGGTCCAGGACGTCCTTGACGTGCAGATAGCCCATATAGGCGCCGCCGGCCGTGCAGACCGGGAAACGGGAGTAGCCGGTCCGTACGGTCAACTCTTCCACCTGGCGGGGCGTCACCGTCGGATCGATGGTGACCAGTCCCGCCGGGTCGAGGAGGACATCGGTGACGGGCCGGCTGCCGAGCTCCAGCGCGTCGGACAGCCGCTCCTGTTCGGCCGGGGCGAGCAGGCCCGCCTGGCCGGCGTCCTCGACGAGATGGGTGAGCTGCTCGCTGGTGAAGACCGCCGCCACCTCGTCCTTGGGCTCGACGCGGAAGAGCCGGAGCACGCCGTGGGCGCAGGCGCCGAGCAGCGCGGTGACGGGACGGCACAGCCGCGCGAAGGCGACCAGGGTGGGGCTGAACCACAGGGCGGTCTTCTCGGGGGCCGCCATCGCGAGGTTCTTGGGGACCATTTCGCCGATGACGAGGTGGAGGAAGACCACCACGGCGAGGGCTATGACATACCCGAGGGGATGGATCAGCGCCCCGGGGAGGTGCACCGCGTGGAAGACCGGCTCCAGGAGGTGGGCGACGGTCGGTTCGGCGACCGCGCCGAGCGTCAACGAGCAGACGGTGATGCCGAACTGGGCGGCGGCCATCATCTGCGGCAGGTTCTGCAGACCGTGCAGGACCTGCCGGGCCCGTTTGGAGCCTTCCGTCGCCAGTGGTTCGATCTGGCTGCGGCGCACCGAGACCAGGGCGAACTCGGCACCCACGAAGAAGCCGTTGGCGAGCACGAGGAGGATGGCGAACAGGAGCTGGGCCAGGGTCACCGGGCCACCTCCGCACCGGCCACGATGGGTTCGCGGGGCGCTTCGGGAGGGACCGGGATCGCCGCCCCGGCGGCCACCGTCCGGACGATCCTTATCCGCTCGGCGCGGTGGTGGGACACCAGCCGCACCCGCAGCCGCCAGCCGTCGAGTTCGGCGGTGTCACCGGGGGCCGGGATCCTGCCGAGTATGTGGGCCACCAGTCCCGCCACCGTCTCGTACGGGCCGTCGGGGGCCGCCAGGCCGATCCGCCGCAGGGTGTCCACCCGGCAGCCGCCGTCGGCGTCCCAGGCGGGGCGGCCGTCCTCGGCCGGGGCCTGGCCCAGTTCGGGCAGGTCCACCCCGTCGTGCTCGTCGCGGACCTCGCCGACGAGTTCCTCGACGATGTCCTCCAGGGTGACCACACCGGCGGTGCCGCCGTATTCGTCGACGACGACCGCTATCGGCTGTTCGCTGCGGAGCCGCTCCAGCAGCGGCTGGACGGGCAGCGTCTCGGGGACCAGGAGCGGCGGCATGGCGATCCGGCCGGCCGGGGTGCGCAGCCGCTCGTGCGCCGGGACGGCCAGCGCGTCCTTGAGGTGGACCATACCGACGATCTCGTCGATCCGGGTGCGGTAGACAGGAAAGCGGGAGAGTCCGGTGGCGCGGGTGAGGTTGACGACGTCCTCGGCGGTCGCGGACGCCTGCAGGGCACTGACCCGTACGCGGGGCGTCATGACGTTCTCCGTGGTCAGGCCGCCGAGCGAGAGGGTGCGGACGAAGAGGTCCGCGGTGTTCTGCTCGATCGCGCCGGCCTGCGCGGAGTGGCGGGCGAGCGAGACCAGCTCGCCGGGGGTGCGGGCGGAGGCCAGCTCATCGGTCGGCTCCACGCCCAGGAAGCGGACGAGGCGGTTGGCGACGGTGTTCAGCAGGGTGATCACCGGGCGGAAGAACCGGGAGAAGGCGTGCTGCGGGCCGGCGACGAACCGTGCGACCTGCAGCGGCTTGGAGACCGCCCAGTTCTTGGGCACCAGCTCGCCGATGACCATCTGGACGGCGGAGGCCAACAGCATGCCTATCGCGACGGCGACGCCGGGGACCGCTCCCTTGGGGAGGCCGACGGCGAGCAGCGGGCCGGAGAGCAGCTGGGCCAGCGCGGGCTCGGCGAGCATACCGACCACCAAGGAGGTGATCGTGATGCCGAGTTGCGTGCCGGAGAGCTGGAAGGAGAGTTCACGCAGCGCGGAGACGACGGTGCGGGCGCGGCGGTCGCCGTCGGCCGCGGCCCGTTCGGCGTCCGCCTTTTCGACGGTGACGAGTCCGAACTCCGCGGCCACGAAGAAGCCGTTGGCCAGAATCAGGACAAATGCCGCCGCAAGCAGGATCAGGGGGCCGGTCATGCCGCCGCCCCCATCGTATGCGGAGGGGCGGCGCAGGTACTACAGGACGATCCGTCCATTGCCGGAGGGAGTCACTCCTCGGGTCGCAGTTGTCCCACTGAGGGGCCGGGCGCTCGGCGCGCTCCGGGGAACAGGGTAGTCAGCGGGAACGGGATTAGGGCAGGCTCACCGGGCCGTGTGTTCGACGGCACCGTGTTTCTCGGCGAGGTCACGCAGCGCGCGGGCGTCCCGGAGGGCCTGCTCCCTGCCGATGCCGGGCTGGATGCCCATCGCGGGGAGGCTGGTGCCGTCGGCCAGGTCGAGATGGACCCAGGGGTCGCCGGCCCGGAGATTGACACGGATGATCTGTGCCCAGGCGAGTTCGCGCTTGGCGGTGAGATTGACGACCGTGACGCCCTCTTGCCGCGCGACCACCTTGGGGCGGCTCAGCAGCAGGAGGACGGCCAGCACCAGCACTCCGGTGAGCGCGAAGCTGATCCGCTCGCCGCCGCTCAGCTTCGGCAGTGCCAGCGCGATCGCCGTGAGGACGGCGAGCTGGGCGATGCCGACGGTGAGGAGGACGACCCGGGTGCGGGTCGGCCGGAACGTCACCGGGAGGCCGGTCACAGGGGGCTGGGGTGCCGCGGACACGTCGTGGTCTTCCGTCGTACGTAGGGGTGGGTGGTGGCCGGTCAGAGCCGGCAGGCGTGGATGCCGGTGGTCAGGATCGCGCGGGCGCCGAGGTCGTAGAGCTCGTCCATGATGCGCTGGGCGTCCTTGGACGGAACCATCGAGCGGACCGCGACCCAGCCTTCGTGGTGCAGCGGGGAGACGGTCGGCGACTCCAGGCCCGGGGTGAGCGCGACGGCCTTCTCGACGTGCTCCACACGGATGTCGTAGTCCATCATCACGTAGCGGCGGGCCACCAGGACGCCCTGCATACGGCGCAGGAACTGGCGCACCTTCGGGTCGTCGTCCGGGGCGCCGGTACCGCGGACGACCACGGCCTCGGACCGGAGGATCGGGTCGCCGATGGTCTCCAGGCCCGCGTTGCGCAGGGTGGTGCCGGTCTCCACGACATCCGCGATGATCTCGGCGACGCCGAGCTGGATGGCGGTCTCCACGGCGCCGTCGAGGTGCACGACGGAGGCGTCCACGCCGTTGTCGGCGAGGTGCTGGGTGACCAGGCCGGCGAACGAGGTGGCGACCGTCATGCCGCCGAACTCGGTGACGTCCTTCGCGGTGCCCGGGCGGGTCGCGTAGCGGAACGTCGAGTCGGCGAAGCCGAGCTGCAGGATCTCCTCGGCGTCGGCTCCGGAGTCCAGCAGCAGGTCACGGCCGGTGATCCCGATGTCGAGCTTGCCGGAGCCGACGTAGACCGCGATGTCGCGGGGGCGCAGGAAGAAGAACTCGACCTCGTTCTCGGCGTCGACGAGGACCAGTTCCCTGCGGTCCTTGCGCTGGCGGTAGCCGGCCTCATGGAGCATCGCCGACGCAGGCTCGGACAGTGAACCCTTGTTGGGGACAGCGATGCGCAGCATGAGAGCGAATTCCTTTACGGCCGAAGAGTGTTGGGGTGAGAGTGCCGGGAGGCGGGATCAGAGGTGGGCGTAGACGTCGTCGAGGGAGATCCCCTTGGCGACCATCATCACCTGAAGGTGGTAGAGAAGCTGGGAGATCTCCTCCGCGGCGGCCTCGTGGGACTCGTACTCCGCGGCCATCCAGACCTCGGCGGCCTCTTCGACGACCTTCTTGCCGATCGTATGGACACCGGCCTGCACCAGCTCGGCGGTGCGGGAGGTGGCCGGGTCGCCGGTGGCGGCCTTCTGCTGGAGCTCGGAGAACAGCTCCTCGAACGTCTTCTTGGACATGATGGTGACTACCCTACGCGGTTGAGTTGCAGCGGCGCGCAGCGCCTCGGCTGAAGGGTGGCGGCGGGCGACGGGCGGGCGCCTAGCGCCAGGGCTCGGACACCGTCCGCAGGGTGGCGGCGGTGGCGATCGCGGCGGTGACCGCTTCGTGGCCCTTGTCCTCGGCGGAGCCCTCCAGGCCCGCACGGTCCACGGCCTGCTCCTCGGTGTCGCAGGTCAGTACGCCGAAGCCGACCGGTACGCCGGTGTCCACCGCGACCTGGGTCAGGCCCTGGGTGACGCCCTGGCAGACATAGTCGAAGTGCGGGGTGCCGCCCCTGATCACCACGCCCAGGGCGACGACCGCGTCATAGCCGCGGCCGGCCAGGACCTTGGCGAGGACCGGCAGCTCGAAGGTACCGGGCACCCGAAGCAGCGTCGGCTCGTCGATGCCGAGCTCGGCGAGGGCGCGCAGCGCGCCGTCCACCAGGCCGTCCATCACCTTCTCGTGCCACTGCGCGGCGATCACGGCCACCCGCAGGTCGCCACAGTTCTTCACGGTCAGTTCGGGTGCGCCCTTGCCGCTCACGGTTCTCCTCGTACAGGTGATGGTTGACGTACAGGTGATGGTTGACGGTGCTGTGCCGACTCTGCATACCGGCTACTGGTGGTCGCAGGCGGACGCGCGGTCGCCGTCCAGCCAGGGCAGGTCGTGTCCCATCCGGTCCCGCTTGGTGCGCAGATACCGGAGGTTGTGTTCGCCGGCCTGGACGGGCATCGGCTCACGGCCGGTGACCTGCAGGCCGTACCGCACCAGGGCGGCGGTCTTATCAGGGTTGTTGGTCATCAGGCGCAGCGAGCGCACGCCGAGGTCCCGCAGCATCTGCGCGCCCGCGGCGTAGTCGCGGGAGTCGGCGGGCAGCCCCAGCTCCAGGTTGGCGTCGAGGGTGTCGCGGCCGCGTTCCTGGAGTTCGTAGGCGCGCAGCTTGGACAGCAGGCCGATACCGCGTCCTTCGTGGCCGCGCAGGTAGATCACCACGCCACGGCCGGCCTCGGTGATCCGCTCCAGCGACGCCTCCAGCTGGGGGCCGCAGTCGCAGCGCAGCGAGTGGAAGATATCGCCGGTCAGGCACTCGGAGTGGACCCGGACCAGGACGTCCTCGCCGTCGCCGAGGTCGCCGGAGACCAGTGCGATGTGCTCGACGCCGTCGGCGGTGGAGCGGTAACCGTACGCGGTGAACTCGCCGTGTGCGGTGGGCAGCCGGGTCTCGGCCTCGCGGCGGACGGTGGGGGCGGACCGCTGCCGGTGGGCGATCAGATCCTCGATGGAGATGATCGTCAGGCCGTGCTTACGGGCGAACGGCACCAGCTCGGGCAGCCGCAGCATGGTGCCGTCCTCGCCGGCGATCTCCACGATGGCGGCGGCCGGCCGCAGTCCGGCGAGCCGGGCGAGGTCGACACCGGCCTCGGTGTGGCCGTTGCGGACCAGCACACCGCCGGGCCTGGCACGCAGCGGGAAGATATGGCCGGGGCGCACGAAGTCGCCGGGGACGGACGCGCCGGAGGCGAGCAGCCGGAGCGTGGTGGCGCGGTCGGCGGCGGAGATGCCGGTGCTGACGCCGTGCGCGGCGGTGGCGTCGACGGAGACCGTGAAGGCGGTCCGCATCGACTCGGTGTTGTTCTCGACCATCTGCGGAAGTTCGAGCCGGTCCAGCTCCGGGCCCTCCATGGGCGCGCAGATCAGCCCCCGGCACTCGCTCATCATGAACGCGACGATCTCGGGGGTGGCCATCTCCGCCGCGATGACGAGGTCGCCCTCGTTCTCGCGGTTCTCGTCGTCCACCACGACGACGGGGCGGCCCGCGGCGATCTCGGCGACGGCCTGCTCGACGGGGTCGAGCGTGAGGTCCTCGGTGCTCTCCGCGTCGTACCAGCTCTGCAGTGCGGTCATGCGCCTGCCCCTTTGTTCTCCCCCAGGCTTCGCCCGGGGGCGCCCCCATCTCCGCCCGCTCGGCGCAGAGGTGCTGCTTTCTCTCCCAGTGCCTCAAGGGCCTGGGCGGTACCCCCAACTGTCCGCGGCCCGACGGCCGCGCGTGCGTCGCTCACGAGAGTGCTCCTTCCAGGACGGGGCGGCCCACGCGGCGCGAGCGCAGCCACCAGTCGCGCATGCCCCACACGACGAGGGCGAGATAGACGACGTAGACGAGGCCGGAGAAGGCGAGCCCGCTGCTGAAGGCGAGCGGGACGCCGACCAGATCGACCAGCAGCCAGGCGAACCAGAACTCGACCAGACCGCGCGCTTGGGCGACCATCGCGGCGAGCGTGCCGACGAAGATGTAGGCGTCCGGCCAGGGGTTCCAGGACAGCTTCGGGACCAGGGTGAAGAGGGTGCCGACGGCGGCGGTGCCGAGGGCCGTGGCCCCCAGCAGCAGGCCGCGCTCCCGCCAGCTCGCGAAGCGGACGGCTATCGAGCCGTCCTGCGCCTGCCGACGGCCGCGCTGCCACTGCCGCCAGCCCCACACCGCCACGCCGATGACCAGCAGCTGTTTGCCGACGCCACCGCTGAGGTGGGCGGAGGCGTAGGCGGCGACGAGGATGACGCCGGAGAGGAACTGGGCGGGCCAGGTCCAGATGGAGCGCCGCCAGCCGAGGGCCAGGGCGGCCAGGCCGATGGTGTTGCCGATCATGTCGGACCAGATGACGTGCTGTCCGAAGGCCGTGACCGCCTCGCCGTTCAGCCAGTCGAGAGCGCTCACCGGGCCGTCTCCTTGGCCGCCTCGATGTCGTCGCGGTCGTCTGCGCCCCGGCCCAGCAGCCGCTCGACGTACTTGGCGAGCACATCGACCTCGAGGTTGACCGGGTCGCCGGCCTTCTTGATGCCCAGCGTGGTCAGGTCGAGGGTGGTGGGGATGAGGCTGATGGTGAAGTAGTCGTCCGCGGCGTCGACGACCGTGAGGCTGACACCGTCGACGGTGATGGAGCCCTTCTCGACGACGTAACGGGCGAGATGCGGGGGCAGGGCGACCTTGACGATCTCCCAGTGTTCGCCGGGTGTCCGCTCCGTGATCGTGCCGGTGCCGTCGACATGGCCCTGGACGAGGTGCCCGCCGAGCCGGCCGCCCAGCGCCATCGGGCGCTCCAGGTTGACCCGCGACCCGGCGGCCAGCGCACCGAGGCTGGAGCGCCGGAGCGTCTCGGCCATCACATCCGCGGTGAATTCACCCTCGGCGGTGTCCACGACGGTCAGACAGACACCGTTGACGGCGATCGAGTCTCCGTGCTTGGCGTCTTCGGTGACGAGGGGGCCCCGCAGTCGGAACCGGGTGGGGGTACCTCCAGCGTGAGCGGGGGGGCTGTCGCCGAGGTCCTCGACGGCGACGACCTCACCCAGTTCTTCGACGATTCCGGTGAACACTTCACTTCTCCTCGGGGAGGGCGTGGCGAATGGGAGTGGCGGTGATGCGCAGATCGGGGCCGAGCCGCGCGGTGTCGGTCACATCGAGCCGCAAGGCCTCGGCGATGGTGCCGATCCCGGCGTCGCCGAGGGCGGCCGGGCCGGCGCCGAGCAGCACCGGCGCGAGATAGCCGACGACCTTGTCGACGGCGCCGGCGGCGAGGAAGGCCCCGGCGAGCGTGGGCCCGCCTTCGAGCAGTAGGGAGCGCACCTCGCGCTCGTGGAGGACCTGGAGCAGTGCGGGGATGTGCAGGCCGGGCCCGATGGCGGCGCGCGGCAGCCGGACGAGGGGGGCGAGCCCGTCGAGGTGGCTGGTGTCGGCGTCCTCGGCGACGGCGATGAGGACGGGCGCGGTGCCGTCCAGGACCCGGGCGCCGGCCTTGACGGCGGTGGCGCCGGTGTCGACGACGACCCGCAGCGGCTGGCTGATCTCGTCGTCCGAGAGTCCGCCGATCCGGGCACCGAGCTGCGGGTCGTCGGCGCGGGCGGTGCCGGAGCCGACGATGACGGCGTCCGCGGCGGCCCGGAGCCGGTGCACATCGGCGCGCGACTCGGGTGACGAGATCCAGCGGCTGGTGCCGTCCGCGGCGGCGATCCGGCCGTCGAGGCTGGCGGCGTACTTCCACAGCACGAAGGGGCGGCGGCGCAGGACGGAGGTCAGCCAGGCTTCGTTGCCCGCGGCGGCCTCGTCGGCCAGCAGCCCGCCCTCGACATCGACCCCGGCCTCGGCCAGGGTCACCGCGCCGCCGGTGGCGGAAGGGGTGGGGTCGGGGACGGCGTAGACGACGCGGGCGATCCCGGCGTCGATCAGCGCCCGGGCGCAGGGGCCGGTGCGGCCGGTGTGGTTGCAGGGTTCCAGCGAGACGACGGCGGTGCCGCCCCGGGCCCGCTCGCCGGCCGCGCGCAGGGCGTGGATCTCGGCGTGCGGCCCGCCGGCGCGCCGGTGCCAGCCCTCGCCGACGGTACGGCCTGCGGAGTCCAGGACGACACAGCCGACCACGGGGTTCGGGCTGGTGTGCCCGAGGCCGCGCGCGGCCAGCTCAATGGCCCGGCGCATCGCCGCGGTCTCATCGGGGGCTGGGGTGGCCACCGGGTCCTCCTGCCTCTCAGGGCACGGACTCCGGGGCTGTCTGAACGACAGAAGCGGAAACGGAGCCACGGGAACACCGCGACCGGAAAACGGGCCGCCCGGGAACGACCGGACGCGCCGCCGACGGCGGTGTACCGAAGCTCGCCCGCCGCGCACTGCCTCCCATCCGGACTTTCACCGTCGGTGCAGGAATTTCACCTGCTCAACCGGCCGCTGGCTGCGGACGGGTCGCGGACTGTTACCGCCGGTTCGGAATTACACCGACCCCGGAGTGCGCTGCTGCTCTTATGTCAGTACGGCTTCAGTCTGCCATGTCCGGTCGTCGCCCATGCGAGCGAAGCCTGTGGGCTGCCTCACAGCCCCCGGCGCGTCGGGGGTGTCACAGCCGGGACGCGTGCTTCGTCATAACGAAAGGACGCACGACGGACGCAGGACGGGACCCACCCACCTCGATTGCCCCCACGAGCACCCACCCCGACGAAGCACTACACACCAAGAACCCCGCACCGAACAACCGCACAAGAGCACTCCCCTTCTCTCCCCCAAGGACTGATCCGTGATGGCGACAATTCTGGTGACCGGCGGTACGGGCACACTCGGGCGGCCCCTGATCGACCGGCTGCTCGACGCCGGCCATGACGTCCGGTCACTGAGCCGGCGCCCGCACACCGGCACCGAGCGGCCCCGGCTGCGGGTGTACGCGGTCGATCTGCGCGACGGCACCGGGCTCGACGCGGCGGTCGCCGGCGTGGACGCGATCGTGCACTGTGCCACGACGCCGACCGGAGGCGACACGGACGCGGCCGGCCGGCTCATCGCGGCGGCGAAGGCGGCGCATGTCCCGCATCTCGTCTATATCTCGATCGTCGGCGTGGACCGGATCCCGCTGCGCTACTACCGCGCCAAGCTCGCGGTGGAGGGGGCGATCGAGGAGTCGGGGCTGGGCTGGACAGTACTGCGGACCACGCAGTTCCACGATCTGGTGCTCCGTGTGATCAAGGCCGGCGCCCGCTCTCCGGTGCTGCCGGTGCTGCCGGGCGTACGGGCGCAGCCGGTCGATGTGCGTGAAGTGGCCGACCGGCTGGCCGAATTGGCGGTCGGCGAGCCGGCCGGCCGGGTCCCGGACATGGGCGGGCCGGAGGTGCTGGACTTCGGGGATCTCGCACGGGCCACCCTGAAGGCCGGCGGGCGGCGCCGGCTGCTGCTGCCGCTGTGGCTGCCGGGCCCGTCGTTTGCGGCGTTCCGGCGGGGCGAGAATCTCACGCCCGAGCACGCCGACGGGACGCGGACCTATGCCGAGTTCCTGGCGGAGCGGATCCCGGGGGAGGCGCGGGGGTGACGGGGCGTCCGGGGCGGGCGATGCCCGTGCGCGGCGGTCGGGATCCAGATCCGGCGTGTGTCGAAATCCAGATCCAGCCTGTTCCCACCTTCCCGCACCCAACCCGCCCTTGGTTCAGAGCAGTTGCTGTCGGCCCTCACCAGCCGGTCGCGGAACGGACGCCCGGCTCCATCTGGGCGGCGCCGCCCTGGCCCTGACTGCTCTGGGCGCGCTCGCCTGCCAGGGCGTACTCGATCTGCGCGGCGCGCCCGAGGAACACCCGCCGCCACGCTTCGCACTGCCGCCGAAGCCCTGCTCATCGGCGCGGTCGGGTTCTGCGCGATCTTCGCGGAGGGCGCCGGGCTGGACTGGTCGGCGGTCTGTCTCCGGGACGTCCTGGGTACCGGAGCGGGCCTGGCGGCCGCCACGACCACCGCCTTCGCCTGCACGATGGCGGCCGCCCGGCTGGCCGGTGACAAGGTGGTGGCCCGCTTCGGCGCGGTGCGGACGGTACGGGCGGGCGGCGTGCCGGCCGTCGTCGGCGCCCTGCCGGTCATGGCGGCGCGGCGGCATCACCGTCATCCTGTACGGCAGGATCGGCCTGCACGGTGCCCAGATCCAGGTGCACAACAAGGTGGATCTGCAAAATCCGCTGAATCTCGTGCCGGTGGCCGCGGGCGTCATCATCGGAATCGGCGGCGTCAGCCCGCGGATCAGCGACAACTTCGAGCCGAGCAGGATCGCGCTGGGCACGAAAAGTGGTGCTCTCCGGCTACCACGTGCCGCGCGCGCCGGCCCCCGCGCATCTCAAGACGCAGCCTCCGCTCTTGGCCGAGGGAACCGCGTCGTACGACGAAACGACGGGTGCCCCGGAGAAGAGCCGACCGGTATTTCTTCGACCATTGCGACGGATTTCCGCGGGCCACTATCCGGAACACCTTGACGCACGTCGCCGTACATCACCGCACGTCGCCAGGACACGCGCGACATACGTCACCATACGGCAACGTGCGTCAACCCCCGGAATTCGGCACCGTGTTGAACCCGGCTGTTCCCAGGCAACTGTCCTCGCCGCGCCGAAATTATGCGTTTCTCAAGCCGTTGCCGCTCTCCACGGCTCCACCGAATAGCCACAACAGGCGCGCCGTTCATTACCCCGATCCGGTCATCGCCGGACAACAGCCGTCGATATACGCGGACCGGATGCCACGCTGAGCGAATGACCACGATTCAGCAGCACGACGGGCACGGCGGACAGGACCGGACCGGGGAGTCGGAGGCAGCGCCCGCCGGTGGCGCGGAGCCCGCGACGGTCACGGGTGTGGCGGGGGTGCTGGCGAGGATGCGGGCGCTGGACGCCGCTCTGGACGCCGACGACGGGGTGGCCGTCTTCAACCGGGTCTATCTGAGCGTCACCGAGACAGTGGCGCGGCGCATCGGTGACGGTGCCTTCCACGATCCGACGGCCGCCGGCGAGCTGGACATCCGGTTCGCGCGGCGCTACTTCGGCGCGGTGGACGCCGCGGCCGCGGGGCTGCGGCCGCCGGCCTGCTGGCGGCCGCTCTTCCAGCTGCGCCGCCATCCGGGCATCCGTCCGCTGCAGTTCGCGCTGGCCGGTATCAATGCGCACATCGGGCACGACCTGACGCTCGCGGTGGTGGACACCTGCCGGGCCCTGGACTGTGAACCGCCGTCCCTGGAAGGGGATTTCGACCGCGTCGGGGACGTCCTGACGGGCCTTGAGGAGCGGATCAGGGAGAGTCTGATGCCCGGCCCGGACGTGCTGGACATCGCCGATCCGCTCACCCATCTCGCCGGTTCCTGGAGCCTGGAGAGGGCCAGGGACGGCGCCTGGGCCGCGGCCCGGATGCTGTGGGGCGTGCGTCGGCTGCCGGAGGTGGTCGAGGAGTTCACCGAGCGGCTGGACGCGGGGGTGGGCCTGGTCGGACGGTGCCTGCTCACCCCGCTGAACTGACGCACGGGGGGCAGGCGGGGCCGCAGGCATGACGCACGGCGGGGCAGGCGGTGCCCGCCGGCGCGCCGCATGGCGGAAGCGGGGCCCGTCGGCACTGACGCACGGCGGGCGGGGCCCGTCGGCAGCCTCCGCCAACGGGCCCGCCGCTCCGCCGGCCCTCCCCGTCAGTCCTCCGGGAGCTCGACCGGCGCGATCTCGTCGTACACATCACCGGGGCCCGGGTTGGTGGCGTCCGTACTCCCGCCGAAGTGGTGCATCACACCCCATACGGCGTTCAGCGCGGTCTGCACGGCCCCCTCGGCCCAGCCCGCCGTCCACGAGATGTCGTCGCCGGCGAGGAAGATGCCGCGCTTGTCCTCGGGCAGCCGGTCCTGCACGAAGTGGGTGAACAGCCGGCGCTGGTAGCGGTAGTGACCGGGCAGATTGGCCTTGAACGCGCCCATGAAATAGGGCTCGTTCTCCCAGGACACGGTGACCGGGTTGCCGATGATGTGCTTGCGGATGTCGACCTTCGGATAGATCTCCGACAGCGACTTCAGCATGACCTCCATCCGCTCGTTGGCGTTCAGTGGCAGCCACTTGAGGCTGTCGTCGCACCAGGTGTACGAGAGGCAGATGACGGCCGGCTCGTCCGGTCCGTTGTCGAGCAGATACGTACCGCGGGTCATCCGGTCGGTGAGCGTCATGCTCATCACGTCCCGGCCGGTCTCCTCGTCGGTGTCCAGCCAGAACGGCCGGTCCACCGGCACGAAGAGCTTGGAGGACTCCATGTAGTGGGTGCGCTCGATCGCCGTCCAGTGGTCGATGGGGAACAGCGAGTCGTCACAGGCGATCTTCGACAGCAGCATCCAGGACTGCGCGGTGAAGACGGCCGCCTCATAGGTGCGGATATCGCCGTCGGCGTCCGTGACGGTGATCCGGTTGCCGGCCGTCCGGTGGAGCCGGGTGACGGCCGGACGCGGGGCGCCGTCGTGCAGCGAGGCGAGCGAAGTGCCCGGCGCCCAGTGGACGATCTTCTCCGGCTCGCGCTCCCAGAGGCGCAGCGGAAGCTGCTGGCTGCCGCCGATGATGCCGCGGTGGTGGTCGTCGGCCTCGGTGTAGACGACGCGGAGGATCTCCAGGATGGAGTTGGGGAAGTCGGTGTCCCAGCCGCCGGTGCCGAAGCCGACCTGCCCGAAGACCTCCCGGTGGCGGAAGGAGCGGAACGCGGTCGAGTCGCAGAGGTACCCGTAGAAGGTCTGGTTGTCGAGCTTCTCGACCAGGCGGGACCAGATCTCACGGATCCGCGGTACGTCGCGCTCGCGGATCGCCCGGTTCATGTCGGAGAAGTCCGCGCCCTCTTCGAGGCAGGCGTTCCAGGCATCCATGACCTGGTGGTAGACCTCGGGGAGGTCGTCCACGGTGCGGGCGTAGTGCGACTCTCCCTTGAGGTCGACGACGGTCGAAGGGGTGTCGGGCGCCAGCGGGTTGGGGAACGGCTTGGTCTTCAGGCCCACCAGGTCGATGTAGTGCTGGAGGGCGGTGGAGCTGGGCGGGAAGCGCATCGCGCCCATCTCGGCGGTCAGGGAAGGGTCGCAGCCCTCGAAGCCGACGGTGCGCAGCCGGCCGCCTATCCGGTCCGCCTCGTAGACGACGGGCTTGAGGCCCATCTTCATCAGCTCGTAGGCGGTGATGATGCCGGAGAGTCCGCCGCCGATGACCGCGACCTCCTTGCCGTGCTCGACCGCGGGGACCTGGCCGAGGCCCGCCGGGTGGGCGAGGAAGTCGTCGTAGGCGTACGGGAAGTCCGGGCCGAACATGGTGATCGGCGGCTGGACATCCTCGTGGTGGGCGGCGGCGGTGGGCACCGTGGACGTCATCGGGTACGACTCCTTGCGGGCAGAGCAGGGCAGAACGGGGCGGGGCAGGGCAGGGGGGATCAGGAGAGGCGGGGGCAGCGCAGGCAGGGGTGAGTCACGGGGCGGAGCGGACGGGCGGGTGGCCGGAAGGCGGGGGCGGATCAGATCACATCAGCGAGCCGTACAGTTCCGCCCGTCGGTCGTGCAGATACGGGTTGTCCGCCCGTGACTCCTTCAGGAAGGCGGCGTCGACATCGGCCGTCACCATCTGCTCGGCGCGGCCGGCGCGGGTGCGTACCACACCGTCCGGGCCCGCCAGACAGCTGAGACCGACGAACTCGAACTCGCCCTCCGCACCGACCCGGTTGACGTACGCGACATACATCTGGTTTTCGAAGGCGCGCACCGGGATGACGGACTCGGCGACGAACTGGAAGGGGTGCATCTGCGCGGTGGGCACCAGCAGCAGATCGGTACCGGCCAGGGCGTGCGCCCGGACGTTCTCGGGGAATTCGACGTCGTAGCAGATCATGATGCCGATGCGGACGCCGTCCAGCAGGGCCTGCACGACGGGGATGTCGCCGGGCGTGAACCACTCGCGCTCGAAGCAGCCGAAGAGATGCGTCTTGCGGTAGTTCGCGAGGCGGGCGCCGTCGGGGCCGATGAGCTGCGCGGAGTTGTAGACGGGGGTGGTGGCGGTGGTCTCGTCGTACGTGGTGCTCTCGGCGTTCGCGGCGCTGCCGCCGTCCGCGGCGCTGCCGCCGTCCGCGGCGCTGCCGCCGTCCGCGGCGCTGCCGCCGTCCGCGGCGCTGCCGCCGTCCGCGGCGCTGCCGCCGTCCGCGGCGCTGCCGCCGTCCGAAGCGCTCTCTTCCTGCCGGGCACGCTCCGGGTATCCATAGAGGATCGCGATGCCGTGCTCGACGGCGATCCGGGCCACCTCGTCCGCGCTCTCGCCGTCGGCCGGTTCCGCGAGTTCGCTGACGCCTGAGCCGATCGCATAACCGGTGAGGAACAGCTCGGGGCAGACCAGCAGCCCGGCGCCGGACCCGGCCGCGTCCCCGGCGGCCCAGGCCAGCACCTTCAGGTTGTATTCCACGTCGCCGGGCCGTCCTGAACTCTGGAGCAGGGCGGTGCGCAGCGACGACATGGGACCCCTCGGCGGAACGGTTCGGGCGGGACGCATTGACGGTACGGGCCGCCGCCGATCCCGGACAAGGCGCCACCGTTGCGTGCCCGCGGAGGATTCATTGCGCGTTCAAGGGACTCGGCGGCGATTCGTTGCGCCCGGCGTCCGTGCAGGTCGGCCGGGGGCGGGGCGGCCGCCGTGATCGTCACGGCATCGACCCGTGGTGTGACGGCGCAGCTACAGCATGCCAAATCGCGGCGTGATGTGCGGGCGGGGGTGCCGACGGCACAGTGAGAAGCGTCCGGAATGCCGGGCGAACCTCCGCGTTCCAGCCGAGGGGGGCGGCGGTGAACCGCATTGGCGTCTCCCGTGCGGCACGGGCGACGAGGCGCGGGCCGACGGCTGTGACCAGGAGATCGTTGGCGTTGACGGTGAACACCCGGGCCAGCCGGGCCGGTTCGGCAGGGGCGGACGGGGCGGGCACACCGTGCGCAGCCTCCACCAGCCGCCGCGCTTCGGCCCTGATCGCCCGCGGCGCCCAGCTGAGCACCCATGTCCTGGCGGACGGTTCCGAGGGCGTCTTCATCTCGGCGGGACACTCCGATGACGAGCTGGTCGGGCCCCCGGACGGCAGGCGGATCGCCACCTCGCCGCTGCGCATCGCAGGGACGCGGGGCACCCCGCCCCGGCTTCCCCCCGGACTCGGCTCATGAACGCACCCCGGGGATGTCCGGTGGATCAGGCCCTAACGCGGCGCCCCCGACCCGAACCGCCGCAGCAGTGGCGAGAGCACCAGCACGGACTTCGTCCGCTCGACGAACGGCTCGCCCGCTATCCGCTCCAGCACCCGCTCGAAATGCCGCATGTCCGAGGCGAAGACCTGGACGATGGCGTCCGCCTCACCGGTGACGGTGGAGGCGGACGCCACTTCCGGGTAGCGCGACAGACCGCGGTGGATCGCCTCGGGCGAGGTGTTCCGGCTGCAGTAGAGCTCGATGAACCCCTCGGTCTCCCAGCCGAGCGCCGCCGGATCGACCCGTACGGTGAAGCCGGTGATGGCGCCGTCGGCCCGCAGCCGGTCCACCCGGCGTTTGACGGCCGGTGCGGACAGACCGACTTCCTGGCCGATGTCCGCATAGCTGCGGCGGGCGTCCTCGGCGAGGGCGTGGACGATGCGTTCGTCGAGATCGTTCAGTCGCACTGCGGGTGGATCACTTCTCTGCTGAGGCCAATCGGGATCGGCGCATGCCGTATCCGAAGTAGACCACAAGGCCGATGGCCATCCAGACACCGAAGACCACCCAGGTCACGAGGTCGAGGCTGCCCATCATGTAGACGCAGAGCAGAAAGCCGATCGCCGGGAACAGCGGGGAGAGCGGTGTGCGGAAGGAGCGCGGCATCTCCGGCCGGGTGCGGCGCAGCACGATCACCGCCACATTGACCAGTGCGAAGGCGAAGAGGGTGCCGATACTGGTGGCGTCGGCCAGCTTGCCGAGCGGCACCACCGCGGCCAGCACCGCGCAGAACAGCGAGACGATCACGGTGTTGACGCGCGGCACTCCGCTCTTCGGGTGCACCTTGGAGAACGTCTTCGGCACCAGCCCGTCCCGGGACATCGCGAAGAGGATACGGGTCTGGCCGTAGAGCACGGTCAGCACGACGCTGGCGATGGCGATGACCGCACCGAAGGCGAGCAGCACGGCCCAGAATCCCTGGCCCGTGACGTCCTTCATGATCCCGGCCAGCGCGGCCTCCGTGCCGTCGAACCTCTGCCAGGGCATCGCGCCCACGGCGATGGCCGCGACCAGGCAGTACAGCGCGGTGACGATCACCAGCGAGAGCATGATCGCGCGTGGCAGGTCGCGCTGCGGGTTCTTGGCCTCCTCACCGGCCGTGGAGGCCGCGTCGAAGCCGATGTAGGAGAAGAACAGGGTCGCGCCGGCACCGCTGACGCCCGCGATGCCCAGCGGCATGAAGTTGGCGTAGTTCCCCGACCGCACGCCCTGCACGGCCACTCCGCAGAACAGCAGCAGCGCAGCGATCTTGACGACCACCATGATGGTGTTGGCGCGGGCGCTCTCCCTGGCGCCGCCCAGCAGGAACACCATCGCCAGCATCACGACCAGCAGGGCCGGGAAATTGAAGATGCCGCCGTCACCGGGCGGCTGGGACAGCGCGTCGGGGATGGTGAACCCGAGGGTGCCGCCGAGGAATTCGTTCAGATACTCACCCCAGCCGACGGCGACGGCCGCGACCGAGACGCCGTACTCCAGGATCAGACACCATCCGCAGACCCAGGCGACCAGCTCGCCGAGGGTGGCGTAGGTGTACGAGTAGGACGAGCCGGAGACCGGGATGGAGCCGGCCAGCTCCGCGTACGACAGCGCGGAGAACAGGGCGGTGATGCCCGCGAGGACGAACGAGATGATGACCGCGGGCCCCGCCTCCGGCACCGCCTCGCCGAGCACCACGAAGATGCCGGTGCCGAGCGTCGCACCGATGCTGATCATGGTCAGCTGCCATACGCCCATCGAGCGGCGGAGCATACCGCCCGCACCCTGGCCGCCCTCGGCCACCAGCCGCTCGACCGGCTTACGGCGCATCAGCCGGGAACCGGGGCCTCCGGGGGCGGGCGGCCTGGTGTCCCCTGCGGGTGGGGCTGCGCCATGATCCAACACTGGGGTGGGCTCCTTCATCGCTGCCGGTCGTATGACGGGCGACCGCGGCGATCGGCACATGGGCAGCACACTTCACACAACCCACAGCAGGCGACCGCCGAGCAGGCGGTCGCCGCCACTCCACGTACTAGCGCATGACCCTACGGCCCGTCCCTGACCTGCCGTAATGCGGGTTCCTTGCGCAACCACAGCTGATCGTTGCGCACCGGCGCGGCAGGCGGTGGTTCGTTGCACTCGGACGACCGATCGTGCCGTCGCCGGCGCGGTGTCCCAAGGGGTGGACACCGCCGCTGCCGCATACGCGACCGGCCCCGCACCGATTCGGTGCGGGGCCGGTCAGCGGCGTGGACGGAGCCGGGGGCGGCTCCGGCGCCTCAGTGCCAGCTGTCGTGCAGCGGCTTGCCCTCGGCGTAACCGGCGGCGCTCTGCACACCGACGACGGCCTTCTCGGCGAACTCCTCCAGCGAGCCCGCGCCCGCGTAGGTGCACGAGCTGCGCACACCCGCGATGATCGAGTCGATCAGGTCCTCGACGCCGGGGCGCGCCTGGTCGATGAACATCCGCGAGGTGGAGATGCCCTCCTCGAAGAGCCCCTTGCGGGCCCGGTCGTAGGCCGACTCGTCGCTCGTACGGTTGCGCACGGCGCGCGCGGAGGCCATGCCGAAGCTCTCCTTGTACGGGCGCCCGTCCGCGGTGTGCTGGAGGTCGCCCGGCGACTCCAGCGTGCCGGCGAACCACGAGCCGATCATGACGTTGGACGCGCCCGCGGCCAGCGCCATCGCGACATCGCGGGGGTGCCGGACACCGCCGTCGGCCCAGACGTGCTTGCCGAACCTCCTGGCCTCGGCGGCGCACTCCAGCACCGCGGAGAACTGCGGACGGCCGACCCCGGTCATCATCCGGGTGGTGCACATGGCGCCCGGTCCGACGCCGACCTTGATGATGTCCGCACCGGCCTCGATGAGGTCGCGTACGCCCTCGGCGGCGACGACATTGCCCGCCACGATCGGGACCTGCGGGTCCAGCGCCCGGACGGCCTGGACCGCGCTGATCATGGACTCCTGGTGGCCGTGCGCGGTGTCCACGACGAGGGCGTCCACACCGGCGTCCAGCAGCGCCTTGGCCCTGCCGGCCACATCGCCGTTGATCCCGACGGCGGCCGCGATCCGCAGCCGGCCGTGGGCGTCGGTGGCGGGGGTGTAGAGGGTGGCGCGGAGCGCGCCCTTACGGGTCAGGACGCCGACCAGCATGCCGTCCGCGTCGACCGCGGGCGCCAGCTTGCGGTTGGCGGCGTCGAGGCGGTTGAAGGCCTCCCGGGGGTCGATGTCCGCGTTCAGGACCAGCAGATCCTTGGACATGACCTCGGACACCTGGGTGAAGCGGTCCACGCCCGCGAGATCGTGCTCGGTGACGACACCGACCGGGCGGCCGCTCTCGACGACGATGCCCGCGCCGTGCGCCCGCTTGGGCAGCAGCGAGAGGGCGTCCGCGACGGTCGAGACCGGGGACAGCACGATCGGCGTGTCCAGGACCAGATGCCGGCGCTTGACCCAGGTCACGACATCGGTGACGACGTCGAGCGGGATGTCCTGCGGAATGACGACCAGGCCGCCACGGCGGGCGACGGTCTCGGCCATGCGGCGCCCGGCGATCGCCGTCATGTTGGCGACCACGAGGGGAATGGTGGTGCCGCTGCCGTCGTGCGAGGACAGATCCACGCCCTGCCGGGAGCCCACCGCGGAGCGGCTGGGCACCATGAACACATCGTCGTACGTCAGGTCGTAGGGCACCGAAGAACTCTCTTCGAGGGCGCCGTTCTTCGGGTTCAGGAATCGCATACCTTCAGGATACGGGCCCTGACCAGGACTCATGCGATTGTCCGACCACAGCGCGAGCCGTGTGTGCGATCCGCCAAGGGGCCGCCGGCGGGACGGCCGCCGGGGTGCCCCGCAGCATCCGCGGACCACGGCCGCGAAGCCCGCGGGCTTCGCGGCCCGACGGAATCCGGCCCGGTGGGAACCAGCCCGACGGGAACCCGGCCGACGGGACCTGGCCACGTCGGCCCCGGCGGCCACGCCGGTCGCCCCACCGCGCCGGTCGGCCCGGCCGCCGCCGCGCCCCCGCTATCCGCCCGACCGCGCCCGCTGCCGCGCCATGATCACGGCCAGGCCGGTGTCCTTGTCGCGCCAGTAGCCCACCGCGTCCGCGAGCACCTTCTCGACGACGCTCCAGTCGTCCGGCACGGCGGCGGCGTAGCCCTGCCAGCCGCTCACGACGAGCAGCCGGCCGCCCTCGGCGGGACACCAGGACAGATCGGTGAGGCAGTCGGCGAGCGCGTCCCAATTGCGGCCGAACCACTGCGGCAGCCGCAGCGCGCGGGCGCACCGCTCCATGAACTCTGCCTTGTCCACGGTTCCTTCGAGGTCCAGGGCGGCACCGCTCCAGCCGGCGTCCCGCGCGGCGGCCAGCGCGTCCGTCACCGGCCGGTCCGCGGGCCAGGGCAGGACGCCCGGCGGCGTACTGCCGTCGAGCACCGCCGCGAGCGGCCGGGGCACAGAAGGCACGGAATCCGTCATCGGAGCACCGCCTTGAAAGTCCGGTAGTGGTCGTCGGTGTAGTAGGTCTCGTGGCGGTCGCCGGTGATGAGGCGACGGGCGCCGCGGTCCCGCGAGCCGGGCGTACGGACCGTGTACTCGTGGTAGTAGCCGCGCGGCTGAGGGGGCAGCAGCCGTTCGTGGTTGCCGAAGACGGCCCCGTCCTTCGGGTACGGGAAGGGCCCGCCGGCGTCGATGTGCCGCAAGGTGTCCCGCGCCTGGGCGGGCAGCTCACCGACCGCGACGACCGGCATTCCCGCCGCCCGGTCCGGTACGGCTGACTCGGCGGACCCGCCGGGCGACCGCGTACCGGCGACGCTCCCGCCGGGCGACCGCGGTCCGTCCGGACGCCCCTTGCCGTCACCACCCGTGGCGCAGCCCGTCAGCACGAGCAGCAGCCCGGTGAGCAGCGCGCCCAGGACGGCGACGGCCCGGCGCGGGCGGGAGTGGATCATCATGGCGCCGATGCTGTCACAGCCCCGCCCACGCTGCGCGTCGATGACCGCGCAGCGGAGTAAGGGCGGTGAGGGTGCCGTCGGCCCCCCTCCCCCGGCCAGGGCCCGTCCGATGGGTCAGGCCTCACGCTGAGGTTCCCCAGGCCGGCACGCACCCCGGTGGGAGCACGCAGCTACACCCGCACCCCCACCCTGTCCGTCACACCCCGTCGGGATCCGCCCGGTCGAGGGCGGGCCGTGGTCCGGGGCCGGTCTCCAGGAGCAGGTGGTCGGCGGCGGCGGTGTCCGTCACCAGGCTCGTCACCAGACCGGAGCGCAGCACCGCGCCGATCGCCGCGGCCTTGCGGCGGCCGCCGGCGATCGCGACGACCTCGGGGATACGGCGCAGCCGGTCCGCCTCGACGGTGATGCAGCGCTCGCCGAGGTCCCGGCCGATGCGGCGGCCCTCGGCGTCGAAGAGGTGCGCCGACATCTCGGCAGCGGCACCGAGCGAGGCGTAGTGCGCCCGCTCCTCCTCCGACAGCATGTCGTACACGGTCGAGACGCCCGGCTCCCAGGAGCCGATGGAGACACAGGCGACGGTGACCTTGTCGAAGTAGTCGAAGGCACGGGCGATCCCGGTCTGGCCGCGCAGCGCTGCGGCGGTCGCCGGGTCGGGCAGCAGCATCGGCGCGTAGATCGGATGCGCCTCGCCGCCGGAGACATCGGCCGCGCGGCGCACCGCCTCGACCGAGCCGCGGTCGGCGGTGCCCGCGTCGTACACACCGGTCAGCTGCACGACGGTGCACGGCGGCAGCCGGTGCAGCGCGGCCGCCATGTGGATCGTCGACCGGCCCCAGGCCAGGCCCAGCACATCGCCCTCGGTGACGAGCTCGCCCAGGAGGTCGGCGGCGACCTCGCCGAGGTTCTCCGGGTCGGCGGCGTCCTCGGACGCGTCCGCGGGCGACTCGACGACGACCGCGTGCCGCAGGCCGTAGCGGGCTCGCAGGGCGTCGGAGCGTTCGGCGTCCAGTTCGGAGGGCACCCGGATCTCGATCCGTACGAGATCACGTTCCAGGGCCGTCTCCAGTACCCGTGCGACCTTGAACCGGCTGACGCCGAATTCCTCGGCGATCTGGATTTTGGACTTGCTCTCCAGATAGAAACGACGGGCCATGGCCGCGGCCTGCACCAGCTCGGCAGGGCCCATTCCCGACTGCGGGCGGCTGGCTACCACGAATTACTCCCCTTTGGCGCATCTGATCGAGTCTTTGCTCATCCTTGCAGAAACCCGAGGTCGGCGGGGACCATGACCGCGCTGACAGTCGTGAACGCTCGGTTGCGGCAGGGACAACCTGCGACGCGGGCACAAAAACCCGCGACGAAGGTAAAGGGTCAGTGTGCGCAGCCCCAACCGTTCGCCATGGCCGCTTCCGCCTTTTCGCGCAAATCCCGTACCGCCTTGGCCGGATCGTCCGCGCCGTACACCGCGGAGCCTGCGACGAACACATCGGCGCCGGCCTCCGCGCACCGCTCGATGGTGGACGCCGAGACCCCGCCGTCCACCTGGAGCCACAGTTCCAGCCCGTGCCGGGAGATCAGCTCCCGGGTCCGGCGGATCTTGGGCAGCATGATGTCGAGGAACGCCTGGCCGCCGAAGCCGGGCTCCACGGTCATGATCAGCAGCATGTCGAGCTCGGGCAGCAGGTCCTCGTACGGCTCGATCGGCGTGGCCGGCTTCAGCGCCATCGACGCCCGCGCGCCCAGCGCCCGGATCTCCCGCGCGAGGCGCACCGGCGCGGCCGCCGCCTCGGCGTGGAAGGTCACCGACCCGGCCCCGGCCTCGACGTACTGCGGCGCCCAGCGGTCCGGGTCCTGGATCATCAGATGCAGATCCAGCGGGGTGTCCGTCGCCTTGCGCAGCGATTCGACGACCGGCAGGCCGAGGGTGAGGTTCGGGACGAAATGGTTGTCCATGACGTCGACGTGCAGCCAGTCGGCGCCCTCGACGGCCCTCGCCTCCTCGGCGAGGCGGGCGAAGTCGGCGGACAGGATGCTGGGGTTGATCAAGGCCATGTCCCCCAGTATGGCGTGCTCCTTCCGCCGACCCGAAGCGGGCTGCGCACGGCGCCCGCCCCGGCACGTCCGCGCCCCCTGGGATCAGCCCGTACGCCGCAGCAGCGCCAGGTACATCGCGTCCGTGCCGTGCAGATGCGGCCACAGCTGGACGTCCGGCCCGTCGCCGAGCGCGGGGACGCCCGGCAGCAACGGCCGTGCGTCGATCCACTCCGCGTCCACCGCCGGGCCGCCGCGCCCCTTGAGGACGTCGTCCACCACGGCACGGGTCTCGGCCGGGTGCGGCGAGCAGGTGGCATAGCCGACGACGCCGCCGGTCCGTGCGGCCGCCAGCGCCCGCCGGAGCAACTCGCGCTGCAGCGGAGCGAATCCGTCCAGGTCCTCGGGTCGGCGCCGCCAGCGCGCCTCGGGACGCCGGCGCAACGCGCCCAGGCCGGTGCAGGGCACATCGACCAGTACGCGGTCGAAGGCGCCGGTCCGCCAGGCGGGCCGGGTGCCGTCGGCGGCGATGACCTGGTACGGGCCGGGGTTGCCGTCCAGTGCCCGCGCCACCAGGCGCGCGCGGTGCGGCTGCTTCTCCGACGCCAGCAGGGCCGCGCCCCGCTGCGCCGCGAGCGCGCCCAGCAAGGCCGCCTTGCCGCCGGGGCCCGCGCAACCGTCGAGCCAGACGCGGTCGGGGCCCTCGACGGGCGCGTTCGCCAGCGCGAGCGCGACCAGCTGGCTGCCCTCGTCCTGGACACCGGCCCGGCCCTCCCGCACCGCGTCCAGCGCGCCGGGCTCACCGCCCTCCGCGAGCCGGACCGCGTACGGGGACCAGCGGCCCGGCAGTGCGCCGTCCTCGCCGACGGCCTCCAGCAGCTCCTCGGTGGTGGCCCGGCCCGGCCGCGCCACCAGCGTCACCTCGGGCCGCTCGTTGTCCGCCTCCAGCAGGTCCTCGATGCCGGCCCGGCCGCCGCCGAGGGCGTCCCACAGCGCCGAAACGATCCAGCGTGGGTGCGCGTGCACGATGCCGAGGTGCTCCTCGGGATCGTCGTCGTAGTCCGGGGTGACCGCCGCCAGCCAGCCGTCCAGGTCGTGGGCCGCGACCTTGCGCAGCACCGCGTTGACGAACTTGGCCCGCCCGTCACCCAGCACGACCCGGGCCAGCTCCACGCTCGAACTGACCGCGGCATGCGTCGGGATCCTGGTGCCGAGCAACTGGTGCGCGCCGAGCGTCAGCACGTCCAGGACCGGCGGGTCGACCTCGCTCAGCGGCCGGTCCACACACCGGGCGACGATGGCGTCATAGGTGCCCTGCCACCGCAGCGACCCGTAGACCAGCTCGGTCGCCAGCGCCGCGTCCCGGCTGTCGAAGTCGCCGCCCGCACGCGCCTTGCGCAGCAACGGCGGCAGCACGAGATTCGCGTACGCGTCCCGCTCGTCCACCGCCCGCAGTGCCTCGAACGCGAGGGTCCTGACCGGGTCCTTCTGCGGGCGACGGTAGGACTTGCGGGGACGGCGACGCGGCTGCTGACTCACAGAAAAGGTGCTCCGGATACGAGGTGAGGGTACGTCCCAGCCTACGCGGCGTGGGATCCCCCGCGCGGTTCAGGCGTGGGGGAGGCACGGCATGCGCCCGGGAGGGAGCAGGGCGGGGCCGCCCCGAGACCGCCCCGGACCGCTCCTAGTCGCCCAGCTTCTCGCCGTGCTCGATGCGGACGCCGCGCGCCCAGTCGGCGCCCCGCATCGGCTTCTTGCCCTGCGGCTGGACCCAGACGAGTTCCATCGGGTGGCTGCCGGTGCCGACGTACACCGCCTTCTTGGTGACGGCCAGTTCGCCGGGCGCGAGGTCTTCGGTACGGTCCGCGGCGGAGGTGGCGGACATCAGCTTGAGGCGCTCACCGCGGAAGAGCGTCCAGGCACCGGGCGCGGGCGCGCAGGCGCGGATCAGCCGGTCCACCCGCAACGCCGGCGCCGTCCAGTCCGCCATGGCGTCCTCGACCTCGATCTTCGGCGCGAGGGTGACGCCCTCCGCCGGCTGCGGGACCTCCTTGAGGGTGCCGTCCTCGATGCCGTCCATCGTCGCGACGAGCAGCCCGGAACCGGCGAACGCCAGCCGGGTGAGCAGATCGCCGCTGGTGTCGGTGGGCCGGACCCGCTCGGTCAGCACGCCGTAGACCGGGCCGGAGTCCAGCCCCTGCTCGATCCGGAAGGTCGAGGCACCGGTCACCTCGTCGCCCGCGAGCACCGCGTGCTGGACGGGCGCCGCGCCGCGCCATGCGGGCAGCAGCGAGAAGTGCAGATTGACCCACCCCTTGGCGGGGATGTCGAGGGCGGCCTTCGGCAGCAGCGCGCCGTAGGCGACCACCGGGCAGCAGTCCGGCGCGATCTCCCGCAGCCGCGCCAGGAAGTTCTCGTCCCGCGGCTTCTCGGGCTTGAGCACCTCGATGCCGGCTTCCTGCGCGCGCTCCGCGACGGGGCTGGCGACCAGCTTCCGGCCGCGGCCGGCGGGGGCGTCGGGCCGGGTCACTACGGCCACCACCTCGTGCCGGTCCGAAGCGATCAGGGCATCGAGGGCGGGGACGGCGACCTCGGGGGTGCCGGCGAAGACGAGCCTCATGGGTGGCGCACTACCTCTCACACGCAGCGGAACGACACACCAGTCTATGGGGCTTCAGGCACAAGTCCGCTGTCCGGACCGGGGCCTGGGCCGTGGCTCCCGGGGGCGTACGAACGGGTCCGCGCCCCGCACGGAAGCTCGTACGCCCCCACACCGTGACCAGAGCCGCTGCTGTCGCGTTGGTCAAGCAGCATTGACCTATACCGGGCCGCTTTGGCGGCCCGATCCTTTTCACTTTCCTTTTCCACGCCGGTTCGAGAGGCTTGCTCATGGCCGACCACGCAACCCACGACGCCCAGGCGCGCGCCAGCCTGCATCTCCTGGTGCGGGACATCGAGCGGGTCCGCCGGCAGGTGGACGCGCTGCGCACCCTGACCGCTCAGCTCGGCAACGTCTACCGCCCGCGGCGGACGGGGCCCTCCGCGGGCTTCGTCGTCTACGGACGGGCGCCCGCTCCGACGGTGCGCCTTGCTCAGGAGCTGCGGGACAGCGTCGAGACACTTGTCACGGCGGCGGTCGACTTCGACCGTTCGCTGGGGTTCTCCTGGGATGCGGTGGGCTCGGCGCTGGGCGTCACCAAACAGGCGGTGCACCGCCGTTACGGTGCCCGCCGGGCCGCCGCCCAACCCGCCGCCGACAGCGGTGACTCACCGTCCCGTTCGTCCGACGCACCCGCCCGAGCGGTGACCGTGGGCGCGGGCCTGCCCACCACGCCGTCGGTGCCCGCCGCCCGCTCCATGCCCACCCAACCGTCGGCGGCCGCCCGGGACCGGGACGAGGCCCGTCCCGGCGCCTTCCCCGGCCCCCGCAACGGCTGACGCCGACTCCGGCGGGACCTCTCCGCCGCTCGCCAACGCCCCGGGACCGCCCGCCGACAACGGTCCCGGGGCGGCGCCATGCCGGGAGCGGGGCCATACGGGAGCGGCGCCGTGTCGAGAGGGGGCGGGCCGACGGCCGCGATGGTCCGTGCAGGGTTCGGTGCAGCCCGGGGCTCGGTGGCGTCCGGGCTCCGCGAGCGTCCGGACTTCGCCTCGGTCGGACGGTCTCACCCGAGATCGGCGTCTCACCCGAGATCGGGCGGATCGATCCGCACCCGGACCTGCTCTCCCTCCCGTCGGACCAGCCGTGCCGCATGCGCGGCCTTGAGCGCCGCGGCGAGCGCCGCGCCCTGACCGGGCCGGACCCGTACGAGCGCACGCTGCCACTCCTCGCCCGGCGGAGGGTCGCCCGGCCTCCGGGGGCGCCCGGGATCCGGCACGGGTATCGGAACCGGCCCCAACACCTCGGCACCCTCGGGGAGTTCGGCAGCCCCGAGCAGTGCGCCGACATCCTCGATCCGGCCGGTGACCGAGGCCATCCGGGACACCGGGGGAAATCCCAGCTCGGCCCGCTCGGCCAGCTCCCGGACCGCGTGACCGGCCGGATCCCAGCGCACCAGCGCCTGAACGGGCCGCAGCGTCGGCTCCGCGATCACCGCGACCGTACCGCCCTCCTCCTGGCCACGGACCAACGAGGCGGCACCCAGCCAACGGCGCAGCGCCTCCTCCCCCGCCCGCAGATCCGGCCGCCCCAGCAGCGCCCAGCCGTCGAGCAGCAGCGCGGCCGTGTAGCCGCCGTCCGCGACCGGTTCGGCGCCGGGCGTGGAGACGACGAGGGCGGGCCGGGCGGGGACGGTGTCAAGGATGTGATCGCGGCCGGAGGTGCGCACGGGCACCCCTGGGAAAGCCAGCCCGAGCTCCTCCGCCGTGCGCCGCGCGCCGACGATCCGGGCCCGCAGCCGGGTGCTCCCGCAGTCCACGCAGCGCCAGTCCGGTGCCTGCTGTCCGCACCAACCGCAGCACAGCGCGCTGTCGTTGCTCCGTGCCTCCAGGGGCCCGGCGCAGTGCCGGCACCGCGCGGGCTCGCGGCACCGCTCGCAGGCCAGCCGCGGTACGTAACCGCGGCGCGGGACCTGCACCAGCACCGGCCCCCGTTGCAGCCCCGCGCGCGCCGTCTGCCAGGCGAGCGAGGGCAGCCGGGCGGCGCGCGCCGCCTCGTCGCGGGCGGCCTCCACCTCGTCGACCGTACGGATCAACGGCGCGGCAGCGCGCACCTGTTCGCGCGTGGCCTCCAGGGGCCGCGCCCACCCGTTCTCCACGAGCTGGGCGGCCTCGACCGTGCGCCCCAGATCGCCGAGCAGGCAGGCCGCCTTCTCGTGCACGGCCCGGAGCAGGAGGACGTCACGGGCGTGCGGGTGGGGGGCGTTGGTGTCGCTGTGGCTGGAGTTTCCGTCGTCCCAGAGGGCTACCAGCCCCAGATCCGCCACCGGGGCGTACATGGCGGCGCGGGTGCCCACGACGGCCCGCACCGCGCCCCGGCGTATCGCCAGCCAGCGGCGGTAGCGCTCCTCGGGCCCGGAGTCCGCCACCAGCACCGTGTGCAGGCCGGAGCCCACCAGCTCGGTCAAGGCCGCGTCCACCCGGGCCGCCGACCGGCCGTCCGGCATCACGACCAGGGCGCCCCGCCCGGACGCCAGGGCCGCCGCCACCGCGGCGGCCAGCTCCCATGGCCAGTGCGGCCCCGGGAGCGCGGTCCACACGGCGCGCGGCGCTCCCCCCTTCGCCAGCGCCTCCAGGAACGCGGGCCCCTCCGGATAGCGCGTCCAGCTCGCCAGAGCCGGGACCGCGGGCGGTGGCGGCGGCGCCGGGAACCGCTCCGCCTCGGCCTTCGCGTTGCGCGGCGGAATCGCCAGCTGCAGCACATCGGCGAGCGAACCGGCGTAGCGCTCGGCGACCGCCCGGCACAGCGCCAGCAGCGGCGGGCTGAGCACCGGCTCCGGCGAGACGACCTGCGCGAGCGCCGCCAGCGGGCCGCGGTAGTCGGACTCGGCGATGCGCTCCACGATGTACCCGTCGAGCAGTCCCCCGCCCTCGCGCCGGCCCTCGCGCACCTTGCCGGTGCCCGCCCCGAACCGCACCCGCACCCGCACTCCGGGCCGCGCCTCGGCGTCCATCTCCGCGGGCACGGCGTAATCCCACAGCTTGTCGAGGTGCACCGGGCCCTTGTCCACCAGCACCCGCGCCACCGGCAGCTCCCCGGCCAGCGCCGCCCCCCGCCACGTACGCGGCTTGGCCCGTGGCGCCTTCGCCTTCCGCACGGTCTCCCGGATCAGCGCCAGCTGCTCGCCCCGCTCCCCCGGATCCCGCCCGTTCTCACTGCTCACAGCATCAGTCTTAGCAGACCCCACTGACAGCGGCGCCCGCCCGCGCACGGCCGCAGGACGGCGCGGAAACGCCGCCGGCCCCGTACCGCGGCATGCGGTACGGGGCCGGAAACGGTGTCTGCGAGCGGTGCTTACAGCCCCGCGGCCTTCTTCAGGGCCTCGACGCGGTCCGTGCGCTCCCAGGTGAAGTCCTCCAGCTCACGGCCGAAGTGGCCGTACGCGGCGGTCTCGGCGTAGATCGGGCGGAGCAGGTCGAGGTCGCGGATGATCGCGGCCGGGCGCAGGTCGAAGACCTCACCGATGGCCTGCTCGATCTTGTCGGTGTCGACGGTGGCGGTGCCGAAGGTCTCCACGAACAGGCCCACCGGCTCGGCCTTGCCGATCGCGTAGGCGACCTGGACCTCGCAGCGGGCCGCCAGGCCCGCCGCGACGACGTTCTTGGCGACCCAGCGCATGGCGTAGGCGGCCGAGCGGTCCACCTTGGACGGGTCCTTGCCCGAGAACGCACCACCACCGTGCCGGGCCATCCCGCCGTACGTGTCGATGATGATCTTGCGTCCGGTCAGCCCCGCGTCCCCCATCGGACCGCCGATCTCGAACCGGCCCGTCGGGTTCACCAGCAGCCGGTAACCATCGGTGTCCAGCTTGATCCCGTCCTCCACCAGCTGGTTGAGGACGTGCTCGACCACGAACTCCCTGATGTCCGGCGCCAGCAGCGAATCCAGATCGATGTCCGAGGCATGCTGCGAGGAGACCACGACGGTGTCCAGGCGCACCGCCTTGAGCCCGTCGTACTCGATGGTGACCTGTGTCTTGCCGTCCGGACGCAGGTACGGGATCGTCCCGTTCTTGCGGACCTCGGACAGACGGCGGGAGAGCCGGTGCGCGAGGTTGATCGGCAGCGGCATCAGCTCCGGCGTCTCATCGCACGCGTAGCCGAACATCAGGCCCTGGTCACCCGCGCCCTGCCGGTCCAGCTCGTCGTCATCGCCCTCGACACGGTACTCGTGCGCGGTGTCCACACCCTGGGCGATGTCCGGGGACTGTGCACCGATGGAGACCGAAACGCCACAGGAAGCGCCGTCGAAGCCCTTCTTGGACGAGTCGTAGCCGATGTCCAGGATCTTGTTGCGGACCAGGTTGGGGATATCGGCGTACGCCTTGGTCGTCACCTCGCCGGCCACATGGACCAGGCCGGTGGTGATCAGCGTCTCGACGGCGACCCGGGACGCCGGGTCCTCCTTCAGGAGCGCGTCGAGGATGGTGTCGCTGATCTGGTCAGCGATCTTGTCGGGGTGGCCCTCGGTCACGGACTCCGAGGTGAACAGGCGGCGGGACACATCGCTCCCTGGGGTTGCAGCGGCTGCTGGCTGATCATTGGCGGAAGGGCCGAGAGCTGCGCTCGGCCCGATCCACGGCCAGTTTATCGGTCGTATGTGACGTTCGGACACGCAGTCTCGATTTATGGACCCCGCGTGACCTGGGACACGACGACACACGGTAGGACGATCACCTCGGAAGCCGGTCGGGTCAAGAGGGCACGCCGATATGGAAGGGGTCGATGAGGCGGACCAGGGCGATTGCCGAGGTGGTCAGGGGCGGTGGTCAGGGGCGGTGCTCCGGGAGGCGGGGGACGACGAGGTCCCACACCGTTTCGGCCAGGTCTTCCTTGGGTCCGTACGGGACCGGGGTCTCGGTGCCGTCCGTGGCGAGGATCACCGCTTCGTTCTCGGCCGAGCCGAACGCCTTGTGTTCCCCGACCTCGTTGACGACCAGCAGGTCACAGCCCTTGCGGGCGAGCTTGGCGCGCCCGTTGGCGAGGACGTCGTCGGTCTCGGCGGCGAAGCCGACCACCAGCTGGCCGGGGCGGGCGCGCTCGGCGGACAGCTCGGCGAGGATGTCCGGATTTCGGACCAAGGTGACTGGATCCGGCTCCTGCCCCTCCCGCTTCTTGATCTTGCCGGTGGCGTAGACGGCCGGTCGGAAATCGGCCACGGCAGCGGCCATGACCACCGCGTCGGCGTCCGCGGCGGCCTTCAGGACGGCCTCCCGCAGCTGGGCGGCGGTACCGACGCGGACCACGTCCACTCCGACCGGCTCGGGCAGCGCGGTGTTGCCGGCGATCAGGGTGACCCGGGCGCCGCGCGCGGCGGCGGTGGCGGCGAGCGCGTAGCCCTGCTTGCCGGAGGAGCGGTTGCCCAGGTAGCGCACCGGGTCCAGCGGCTCGCGGGTGCCGCCGGCGGTGACCACGACATGGCGGCCGGTGAGGTCCTGGGCCAGGGCGGCTTCCGCACCGCGGGACCGGCCGCTTCTCCGCAGCACGCGGCGGCACAGTTCGAAGATCTCGGCCGGGTCGGGGAAGCGGCCCTTGCCGGTGTCGACACCGGTCAGGCGGCCGACCGCGGGCTCGACGACGATCGCGCCACGGCGGCGCAGGGTGGCGACGTTCTCCTGGGTGGCGGGGTGCTCCCACATCTCGGTGTGCATCGCGGGCGCGAAGATCACCGGACAGCGGGCGGTGAGCAGGGTGTTGGTCAGCAGGTCGTCGGCGAGGCCGTGGGCCGCCTTGCCGAGCAGGTCGGCGGTGGCGGGGGCGACCACGACGAGGTCGGCGGACTGGCCGATGCGGACGTGCGGGACCTCGTGGACGGATTCCCAGACCTCGGTGGCGGCGGGGTGGCCGGACAGCGCCGACCAGGTGGCCTCGCCGACGAAGTGCAGCGCCGCGGCGGTCGGCACCACCCGTACGTCATGCCCGGTCTCGGTGAGCCGCCGCAGCAGCTCGCACGCCTTGTACGCGGCGATCCCGCCACTGACGCCCAGCACGACCTTGGGCCTGTCCATCGCCTCTCCCCACGCTCCGCGTACGTCCGTACGTCCCCATGACACACCACGGGCCCGACAGCTGCGCTGCCGGGCCGTGGTGAGGTGACCGTGCTGCCTACTGGGCCGGGCCCTCGATGGCCTCGGAGGTCAGCAGACCCGCGTTGATCTCGCGGAGCGCGATCGACAGGGGCTTCTCGTGGACGTGCGTGTCGACGAGCGGGCCGACGTATTCGAGCAGGCCCTCGCCGAGCTGCGAGTAGTACGCGTTGATCTGGCGCGCGCGCTTGGCGGCGTAGATCACGAGGCTGTACTTCGAGTCGGTTGCTTCGAGAAGCTCATCAATGGGCGGGTTGATGATGCCCTCGGGTGCGGTGATGGAAGAGGACACTCTCTACCTTCCGAAGGGGGATGAAGCCGGGGTGGAACTCAAAAGATCTGCGGTCCGGGGAGCCGCGGGATCAACCGCTGATGTCCTGGTCCCCAGGTCGACGCAGCATCAAGGCTAGCAGCTCACGGCTGACGTCCTCGACGGAGGTGTTGACAAGCGTCACATCGAACTCCGTCTCCGCGGCCAGTTCGACCGTGGCGGTCGCCAGCCGTCGCTCGATGACCTCGGGGGCCTCGGTGCCCCGCCCGGTGAGCCGGCGGACCAGCTCGTCCCAGCTCGGCGGGGCCAGGAAGACCAGATAGGCGTCCTTCATGGACTCGCGGACCTGACGGGCCCCCTGCAGATCGATCTCCAGCAGGACCGGCTCTCCCGCCTCCAGGCGGTCCAGGACGGCCTTCCGGGGGGTGCCGTAGCGGTTGCCCGCGAATTCGGCCCACTCCAGCAATTCGCCGTTGGCGATGAGCTTGTCGAATTCCTCGTCCTCGACGAAGAAGTACTGGACGCCGTGCCGCTCCCCGGGACGCGGCTTGCGGGTGGTGGCCGACACCGAGAGCCAGACCTCGGGGTGGACCTTGCGCAGATGTGCGACAACCGTGCTCTTGCCGACCCCCGAGGGGCCGGAGAGCACGGTCAGTCGCGGACGGACGTCCGGGGGCGCGGGGGACGTCCCCCGGGATGTTGCAGCCATGCAGCGATTATTCCAGCTTCCCGGTAGTGCCGGAAAATCAGGAACCGGTGCTGCCGAACTCCCTCTCCAGTGCCGCGATCTGGTTGGAGCCGAGACCCCGTACCCGACGGCTCTCGGAGATCCCGAGGCGATCCATGATCTGCTTGGCGCGGACCTTCCCGACGCCGGGCAGGGACTCCAGGAGGGCGGAGACCTTCATCTTGCCGATGACATCGTTCTTCTGGCCTTGCTCGATCACCTCGTGCAGGGAGGCGCCGGAGTGCTTGAGCCGATTCTTGACCTCGGCGCGCTCCCGGCGAGCCGCGGCGGCCTTTTCTAGCGCGGCAGCGCGCTGTTCAGGGGTAAGGGGCGGAAGAGCCACGCCTACGTCACCTCGGATGTAGAACTGTCGGATATTGGACCGGTGTGGAACCTAGTCGCCCCGCACCTGCGGAGCAACGAGCAACGCGCTTACGTGCGGTGCTCTCGTCGGAGACTAGCGGGCAAGGGCGCCAGAGTCAGCGAGAACAGACGAAAAGTCCTGGTCAGCCTCTGCTGACCAGGACATTTCGGGACCAAACTACCGGCCAAAGTCCCCTCAGGCTCCCGCCGTCCCGACCGCCGTCCGCACTTCGTCGGCGAAACGGGCCGCCGCGGCGCGCAGAGCTGCGGCGTCCGGGCCGTGCCGCAGCACGCCCCGGCTGACGCTCGGCACCACATTGCGGACCGCGTCCCCGAAGACGGTGGGCAGATCGGCGGGGGTGGCGCCCTGCGCACCGATGCCGGGCGCGAGCAGCGGGCCGTTGACCGCCAGATCGAACGCGGAGAGATCGCCGAGCGTGGCGCCGACGACCGCGCCGAAGGAGCCCAGCGGCTCGGCGCCGGCGTTCTCGGCCGCCAGGTGCCGGAGCATTGCCGCGGCCACGCTCGCACCGTCGGCGCGTACGGCGCGCTGGACCTCCTGGCCCTCCGGGTTGGAGGTGAGGGCGAGGACGAAGACGCCGCAGCCGTTGAGCACGGCCGCGTCGAGCGCCGGACGCAGCGACCCGAAGCCCAGGTACGGGCTGAGGGTGACGGCGTCGGAGAACAGCGGGCTGCGCGGGTTGAGGTAGGTGTCGGCGTACGCGCCCATGGTGGAGCCGATGTCGCCGCGCTTGGCGTCCATGAGGATCAGCGCGCCGGCCTCGCGGGCCTCGGCCAGGGCGGTCTCCAGAACGGCCAGGCCCTGGGACCCGAAGCGCTCGAAGAACGCGGACTGCGGCTTGAAGACCGCGACCTGCTCACCGAGCGCCTCCACGACGGTGCGGGTGAAGCGGGCCAGGCCCGCGACATCGTCGTTCAGGCCCCAGTCCGCCAGCAGCGAGGCGTGCGGGTCGATGCCGACGCAGAGCGGGCCGCGGGTGTCCATGGCGTGGCGCAGCCGGGCGCCGAAGGGATCCTGGGTCATGCGGTCCGTTCCTCTCGGGCGGAGGCACCGACGGCCTCGGCGAGGGTGGCGTACGGGCTGTCGCGCAGGCGGGCGGCCAGTCCCTTGTGGAGGGCGCGGCACCAGAACGGGCCCTCGTAGATGAAGGCGCTGTAGCCCTGGACGAGGGTGGCGCCGGCCAGGATGCGCTGCCAGGCGTCCTCGGCGTTCTCGATGCCGCCGACCCCGATGAGGGTGATCCGGCCGCCCACGCGGGCGTACAGCCGGCGCAGGACCTCCAGGGAGCGCGCCTTGAGCGGTGCCCCGGAGAGGCCGCCGGTCTCGGCGGTCAGCGCCGGGCCGGAGGTCAGCCCCAGGCCGTCGCGGGCGATGGTGGTGTTGGTGGCGATGATGCCGTCCAGGCCCACTTCGAGGGCGAGGTCGGCGACGGCGTCGATGTCCGGGTCGGCGAGGTCCGGGGCGATCTTGACGAGGAGCGGGACGCGTCGGTCGGTGACCGTCCGGTCGGCGGCCTCGCGGACGGCGGTCAGCAGCGGCCGCAGATGCTCGACGGCCTGGAGATCGCGCAGGCCCGGGGTGTTCGGCGAGGAGACGTTGACGACCAGGTAGTCGGCGTGGCGGGCGAGCCGCTCGGTGGAGGTGACGTAGTCGGCCACCGCCTCCTCCTCCGGCACGATCTTGGTCTTGCCGATGTTGACGCCGAGCACGGTCGTGAAGACCGGGTTACGGGCGGCCAGACGGGCCGCGACGGCCGCCGAGCCGTCGTTGTTGAAGCCCATGCGGTTGATCAGCGCACGGTCCGGCACCAGCCGGAACAGGCGCTTCTTGGGGTTGCCGGGCTGGGGCTGGGCGGTGACGGTGCCGATCTCGACATGGTCGAAGCCGAGCATGGCCATGCCGTCGATCGCGGCCGCGTTCTTGTCGAATCCCGCGGCCAGCCCGAAGGGGCCGTGCATCCGGCGGCCGAGCGCCTCGGTGCGCAGCTCCTTGAAGCGGGGTGCGAGGACGGCCGCGAGGAAGGTGCGCAGCACGGGGATACGGGCGGCCAGCCGGATCCAGCGGAAGGCGAGGTGGTGCGCCTTCTCGGGGTCCGTGCGCTTGAAGATCAGATGGAAGAAGAGCTGGTACATGGTGGTGTCCTCGGAAGAGGGGGACACCTTCCGGTGTCCCCCTCGTGGGCCGGCCGCTAGTCGCGGGCCGCGGTCAGGTGATCCGCGTGTTCCTGGAGTGATCTGACGCCCACGTCGCCGCGGTTCATCGCCTCGATGCCCTGGACGGCGGCCGCGAGGGCCTGGACCGTGGTCAGGCAGGGCACGGAGCGGGCGACCGCGGCCGTGCGGATGTCGTAGCCGTCCAGGCGGCCCCCGGTGCCGTAGGGGGTGTTGACGATCAGGTCGACCTGGCCGTCGTGGATCAGCTGGACGATGGTCTTCTCGCCGTTGGGGCCCTCGCCCTCGGACTGCTTGCGCACCACGGTGGCGTTGATGCCGTTGCGGCGCAGCACCTCGGCGGTGCCGGAGGTGGCGAGCAGCTCGAAGCCGTGCGCGACCAGTTCGCGCGCCGGGAAGATCATCGAGCGCTTGTCGCGGTTGGCGACGGAGACGAAGGCGCGTCCCTTGGTGGGCAGCGCCCCGTAGGCGCCGGACTGGGACTTGGCGTAGGCGGTGCCGAAGACCGAGTCGATGCCCATGACCTCGCCGGTGGAGCGCATCTCCGGGCCGAGGACGGTGTCCACCCCGCGGCCCGACGCGTCGCGGAACCGCGACCAGGGCAGGACGGCTTCCTTGACGGAGATCGGCGCGTCCAGCGGCAGGGTGCCGCCGTCGCCCGCCTTGGGCAGCATGCCCTCGGCGCGCAGCTCGGCGATGGTGGCGCCGAGCGAGATCCGGGCGGCGGCCTTGGCCAGCGGCACCGCGGTCGCCTTCGAGGTGAAGGGGACGGTACGGGAGGCGCGCGGGTTGGCCTCCAGGACGTACAGGATGTCGCCGGCCATCGCGAACTGGATGTTGATCAGTCCGCGGACGCCGACTCCCTTGGCGATGGCCTCCGTCGAGACCCGCAGCCGCTTGATGTCGAAGCCGCCGAGGGTGATCGGGGGCAGTGCGCAGGCGGAGTCGCCGGAGTGGATGCCGGCTTCCTCGATGTGCTCCATGACGCCGCCGAGGTAGAGCTCGGTGCCGTCGTAGAGGGCGTCGACGTCGATCTCGATGGCGTCGTCGAGGAACCGGTCGATGAGGACCGGGTGCTGGTCGATGAGGCCGGCGTGGCGGGTGAGGTACTCGCCCAGCGACGGCTCGTCGTAGACGATCTCCATGCCGCGGCCGCCGAGCACGTAGGACGGGCGGACCATGACCGGGTAGCCGATCTCGGCGGCGATCGTCTTCGCCTGCTCGAAGGAGAAGGCGGTGCCGTACTTGGGGGCCGGCAGACCGGCCTCGGTCAGCACCCGGCCGAAGGCGCCGCGCTCCTCGGCGAGGTCGATCGCCTCGGGCGAGGTGCCGACGATCGGCACGCCGTTGTCCTTGAGCGCCTGCGCCAGGCCGAGCGGGGTCTGGCCGCCGAGCTGGACGATGACACCGGCGACCGGGCCCGCCTGCTGCTCGGCGTGCACGATCTCCAGCACGTCTTCGAGCGTCAGCGGCTCGAAGTAGAGGCGGTCGGAGGTGTCGTAGTCGGTGGAGACGGTCTCCGGGTTGCAGTTGACCATCACCGTCTCGTAGCCCGCGTCGCTGAGCGCGAACGAGGCGTGGACGCAGGAGTAGTCGAACTCGATGCCCTGGCCGATGCGGTTGGGGCCGGAGCCGAGGATGATCACGGCCGGCTGCTCGCGCGGCGCGACCTCGGTCTCCTCGTCGTAGGAGGAGTAGAGGTACGGCGTGTTGGCGGCGAACTCGGCGGCGCAGGTGTCGACGGTCTTGTAGACCGGGCGGACACCGAGGGCGTGCCGCACCTCCCGGACGACGTCCTCGCGCAGCCCGCGGATCGCGGCGATCTGGGCGTCGGAGAAGCCGTGGTGCTTTGCTTCCGCGAGGATCTCGGGGTCGAGCTCGTCGGCCTCCGCGAGCTCGTCCGCGATCTCCTTGATCAGGAAGAGCTGGTCGACGAACCACGGGTCGATCTTCGTGGCGTCGAAGATCTCCTGTCGGGTGGCGCCGGCCCGGATCGCCCGCATCACGGTGTTGATCCGGCCGTCGGTCGGGATCTGGGCGATCTTCAGCAGATCCTGCTTGTGGCCGGGCTCGGTCACGAAGTCGAACTGGCTGCCCTTCTTCTCCACCGAGCGGAGCGCCTTGTTGAGCGCCTCGGGGAAGTTACGGCCGATGGCCATCGCCTCGCCGACCGACTTCATGGTGGTGGTCAGCGTGGCGTCGGCGGCCGGGAACTTCTCGAACGCGAAGCGCGGCACCTTCACGACGACGTAGTCGAGGGTCGGCTCGAAGGACGCCGGGGTCTCCTGGGTGATGTCGTTCGGGATCTCGTCCAGCGTGTAGCCGACCGCCAGCCGGGCCGCGATCTTGGCGATCGGGAAGCCGGTGGCCTTGGAGGCGAGCGCGGAGGAGCGCGAGACCCGCGGGTTCATCTCGATGACGATGATGCGGCCGTCGACGGGGTTGACCGCGAACTGGATGTTGCAGCCGCCGGTGTCGACGCCGACCTCGCGGATGATCGCGATGCCGATGTCGCGCAGCCGCTGGTACTCGCGGTCGGTCAGGGTCATCGCCGGAGCGACGGTGATCGAGTCACCGGTGTGCACGCCCATCGGGTCGAAGTTCTCGATGGAGCAGACGACCACGACGTTGTCGTTCTTGTCGCGCATCAGCTCCAGCTCGTACTCCTTCCAGCCGAGGATGGACTCCTCCAGGAGCACCTCGGTGGTCGGGGAGAGCGTGAGGCCCTGGCCGGCGATGCGGCGCAGCTCCTGCTCGTCATGGGCGAAGCCGGAGCCGGCGCCGCCCATGGTGAAGGACGGACGGACGACGACCGGGTAGCCGCCCAGCTCCTGGACGCCGGCCAGCACCTCGTCCATGGAGTGGCAGATCACCGAGCGGGCGGACTCGCCGTGGCCGATCCCGGCGTTGACGGCGTCGACCACGCCCTTGAAGAGGTCGCGGTCCTCGCCCTTGTGGATCGCCGCGACGTTGGCGCCGATGAGTTCGACGCCGTACTTCTCCAGCACACCCTGCTCATGCATGGAGATCGCGGTGTTCAGCGCGGTCTGGCCGCCGAGCGTGGGCAGCAGCGCGTCGGGGCGCTCCTTGGCGATGATCTTCTCGACGAACTCCGGGGTGATCGGCTCGACGTAGGTGGCGTCGGCGATCTCCGGGTCGGTCATGATCGTGGCCGGATTGGAGTTGACCAGGATGACCCGCAGGCCCTCGGCCTTCAGAACCCGGCACGCCTGGGTGCCGGAGTAGTCGAACTCCGCGGCCTGGCCGATGACGATCGGGCCGGAGCCGATGACCAGGACGGACTGGATATCGGTGCGCTTAGGCACGCTGGCCCTCCATGAGAGAGACGAAGCGGTCGAACAGGTAGGCCGCGTCATGCGGGCCCGCCGCCGCTTCGGGGTGGTACTGGACGCTGAAAGCAGGCTGGTCGAGGAGGCGCAGCCCCTCCACCACGTTGTCGTTGAGGCCGACGTGGGAGACCTCGGCGCGGCCATAGGGGGTCTCGGAGGCCTTGTCGAGCGGCGCGTCGACGGCGAAGCCGTGGTTCTGCGCGGTGATCTCGACCTTGCCCGTCGTACGGTCCTGGACGGGCTGGTTGATGCCGCGGTGGCCGTACTTGAGCTTGTAGGTGCCGAAGCCCAGCGCGCGGCCCAGGATCTGGTTGCCGAAGCAGATGCCGAAGAGCGGGGTCCTGCGCTCCAGGACGCCGCGCATGACGGAGACCGCGTGGTCGGCGGTGGCCGGGTCGCCGGGGCCGTTGGAGAAGAACACGCCGTCCGGGCTGACGGCGTACACGTCCTCAACCGTCGCCGTGGCCGGCAGGACGTGCACCTCGATGCCGCGCTCGGCCATCCGGTGCGGGGTCATGCCCTTGATGCCCAGGTCGATCGCGGCGACGGTGAACTGCTTCGTACCGATGGCGGGGACGACGTACGCCTGCTCGGTGGTGACCTGCTCGGCGAGGTCGGCGCCCTGCATCTCGGGGGCCTGGCGCACCTTGGCCAGCATGGTGCCCGCGTCGGGCAGCGCCTCGCCGGAGAAGATGCCGACCCGCATCGCACCGCGCTCGCGCAGATGGCGGGTGAGCGCGCGGGTGTCGACGCCGCTGATGCCGACGATGTGCTGGGCGACCAGTTCGTCGTCCAGCGTGCGCGTCGCCCGCCAGTTGGACGCCAGCCGGGCGGGATCGCGGACGACATAGCCCGCCACCCAGATCCGCCGGGACTCGGAATCCTCGTCGTTCACACCGGTGTTGCCGATGTGCGGGGCGGTCATGATGACGATCTGGCGGTGGTACGACGGGTCGGTCAGGGTCTCCTGATAACCGGTCATGCCGGTGGAGAACACCGCTTCGCCGAAGGTCTCCCCCACGGCCCCGTAGGCACGTCCGCGGAAGGTGCGGCCGTCCTCCAGGACGAGTACGGCGGGGATTTTGGCGGTCCCCCTGGTGGAGGTCGTCATCGTGCGCCTTCCGTTTCGTTGTGCTCGGTGGTGCTGGTGCTGTGCTCGGCGGTGCCGAGCTTGTTGAGGGCCTCGGCCCAGGCCGGGTGCTCGCCCGCCCGGTCGGAGCGGAATCCGGAGTCGATCTCCTTGTCCCCGTGCGCCCAGGTGACGATCAGCAGGCCGCCCTCGGGCAGGACCTTGCCGGCGATGCCCTTGTCGAGGCGGGCGCCGCGCAGTGCGGCGGCCGGCACGAAGAAGTCCTGCGCGCCCGGCCGTACGACGTCCAGGCCCTGGTCGGTCAGGGACAGTTCGGCTCGGCTACGGGTGCCGAGGCCGCGGGCGACGATCCGGTCCAGCCACTGCCCCGCGGTGGTGGAGCCGTGGTAGCGGCCGGTCATCGTGAGCTGTGGCTCGCCCGGTTCGGCGGGGGTGGACGGCAGCTCGGGCAGATCGCCCTGGAGCCTGCCGCGCCACTTCCAGCCCTCCCGCATCAGCCAGTAGACGAAGACGACGAAGACCAGCAGGCCGACGGTCCAGGCGATCCGCGCGGACCAGTCGGTGACCGGCGCGGACTGCTGCGCCGCGGCCAGGTGGAGGAGTGGAGGAGTCACGCCAGCTTCCCGTCGACGACCGTTGCCCGGCCCCGCAGGAACGTGTGGCTGACGCGTCCCGGCAGCTCACGGCCCTCGTAGGGGGTGTTACGGCTGCGCGAGGCGAAGCCCGCGGGGTCCACCACTCCACGGTAAGCGGAATCGACCAGCGTGAGGTTGGCAGGCTCACCGGCCGCGATGGGCCGTCCGTGGCCTTCGAGGCGGCCGATGCGCGCGGGACGGAAGGACATCCGCTCGGCGACACCGGCCCAGTCCAGGAGCCCGTTGTCGACCATCGTGTGCTGGACGACGGAGAGCGCGGTCTCCAGGCCGACCATGCCCATGGCCGCGGCGCCCCACTCGCAGTCCTTGTCCTCGTGCGGGTGCGGGGCGTGGTCGGTGGCGACGCAGTCGATGGTGCCGTCGGCCAGCGCCTCGCGCAGCGCCAGCACGTCGGCTTCGGTGCGCAGCGGCGGGTTCACCTTGTAGACCGGGTTGTAGCTGCGGACCAGCTCGTCGGTGAGCAGCAGGTGGTGCGGGGTGACCTCGGCGGTGACGTTCCAGCCCTTGGACTTGGCCCAGCGGACCAGCTCGACGGAACCGGCGGTGGAGAGGTGGCAGATGTGCACCCGGGAGCCGACGTGCGCGGCGAGCAGCACATCGCGGGCGATGATCGACTCCTCGGCGACCGCGGGCCAGCCGCCGAGTCCCAGCTCGGCGGAGACGATGCCCTCGTTCATCTGGGCGCCCTCGGTGAGCCGGGGCTCCTGGGCGTGCTGCGCGACGACGCCGTCGAACGCCTTCACATACTCCAGGGCGCGCCGCATGATGACGGCGTCGTCGACGCACTTGCCGTCGTCGGAGAAGACCCGGACACCGGCCGCGGAGTCGTGCATCGCGCCCAGCTCGGCGAGCTTCTTGCCCTCCAGGCCGACGGTGACGGCGCCGACCGGCTGCACGTCGCAGTAGCCGGACTCCTTGCCCAGCCGCCAGACCTGCTCGACGACGCCGGCGGTGTCGGCGACGGGGAAGGTGTTGGCCATCGCGTGCACGGCGGTGAAGCCGCCGACGGCCGCGGCCTTGGTGCCGGTCAGCACGGTTTCGGAGTCCTCGCGGCCCGGCTCCCGCAGATGGGTGTGCAGATCGACCAGGCCCGGCAGCAGGATCTTGCCGTCCGCCTCGATGACCTGTGCGCCCTCCCCGCTGGAAACGGTGAGGTCGGTGCCGACGGCGGTGATGGTCTCGTCGACGATCACCACATCCTGCGGCGCGCCACCGAGGATCTTCGCCCCGCGGATAAGGATCTTCGTCATGACTGCTTGCTCTCCTCGGTGGGCGTGCTGGCGGCGGTGACGGCGGGCTCATTGCCGCCCAGAAGCAGATAGAGGACCGCCATACGGATGCTGACACCGTTGGCGACCTGTTCGACGGCGGTGCAGCGCGGCGAATCGGCGACCTCGGCGGTGATCTCCATGCCGCGGTTCATCGGGCCGGGGTGCATCACGACCGCGTGTTCCGGCATCCGGGCCATCCGGTCGCCGTCGAGGCCGTAGCGCCGCGCGTACTCCCGCTCGGTCGGGAAGAACGCCGCGTGCATCCGCTCCCGCTGGACGCGCAGCATCATCACCGCGTCCGACTTGGCGACCACGGAGTCCAGGTCGTACGAGACCTCACAGGGCCACCGCTCCACCCCGTACGGCACCAGGGTCGGCGGCGCGACCAGGGTGACCTCGGCACCGAGCGTGGTCAGCAGATGGACGTTGGAGCGGGCCACCCGGCTGTGCAGGATGTCGCCGACGACGGTGATCCGGCGGCCGGACAGGTCCTGGCCGAGGCCGGCGTCCTCGCCGACCAGCCGGCGGCGCATCGTGAAGGCGTCCAGCAGCGCCTGGGTGGGGTGCTCATGGGTGCCGTCACCGGCGTTGACCACGGAGCCGCCGATCCAGCCGGAGGTCGCCAGGCGGTGCGGGGCGCCGGAGTCGTGGTGCCGGATGACGACGGCGTCCGCGCCCATCGCCTCCAGGGTGAGCGCGGTGTCCTTGAGCGACTCGCCCTTGGACACCGACGACCCCTTGGCGGAGAAGTTGATGACATCGGCGGAGAGCCGCTTCGCCGCGGCCTCGAAGGAGATCCGCGTACGGGTCGAGTCCTCGAAGAAGAGGTTGACGACGGTGCGTCCGCGCAGGGTGGGGAGCTTCTTGATCGGCCGGTCCGCGACCCGTGCCATCTCCTCGGCGGTGTCGAGGATCAGAACGGCGTCGTCGCGCGTGAGGTCGGCGGCCGAGATGAGGTGACGCTTCATCCGGTGTCTCCGTGAGTGAGGGAGGTGTACGGGAATGTCCGTCGAGCAGGCAGAGGCGCGACCCCCGATGACGCCGGGCCACCGGGTCCGTACCTGATGCGCTAGCGCTCGCCGGCCGGGGCGGTCTCACGGACACCGAGCAGCACGGCGTCCCGGCCGTCCTCCTCGGTGAGCTGGACCTTGACCGTCTCCCGCAGCGACGTGGGGAGGTTCTTGCCGACGTAGTCGGCGCGGATCGGAAGTTCGCGGTGGCCGCGGTCGACGAGGACCGCCAACTGGACGGCGCGCGGCCGTCCGATGTCGTTCAGCGCGTCCAGCGCGGCGCGGATCGTCCGCCCCGAGAACAGCACGTCGTCGACGAGCAGGACGACCCGGCCCTCGATGCCGTCGGCGGGGATGTCCGTACGGGCGAGCGTGCGGGCCGGGCCCAGGCGCAGGTCGTCGCGGTACATCGTGATGTCGAGCGAGCCGACCGGGATCGTCCGGCCGGTGATCTCCGCCAGCTTGGCGGCCAGCCGCCGGGCGAGGAACACACCGCGGGTGGGAATTCCCAGGAGCACCACATCGTCCGCGCCCTTGGCGCGCTCGACGATTTCGTGGGCGATACGGGTGAGCATCCGCGCGATGTCCGGGCCTTCGAGCACCGGGCGCGCGGGCAGTTGATCTCTCGCGTCGGAACTGCTTGCGTCCATACGAAACGGACCCCCTTCTCCGCCTCACGGGACGGACTTTAAAGGACGTCGAAATTACGAGGCTCAGGGTACCAGGGAGCCTCCCGAGACCGGATCGCACCCCTGACGGGCGATGGTCTGGCCCATTCGGCTTGACGAAGTCAGATTACGCTGCGTAACCTCACAGTGAGTTACCAGCCCGCGGCGGAGCCGCATATCGATACAGCTGTCTGGGGAGCTTTATGTCCAGCGAATACGCCAAACAGCTCGGGGCCAAGCTCCGCGCCATCCGCACCCAGCAGGGCCTCTCTCTCCACGGTGTCGAGGAGAAGTCCCAGGGCCGTTGGAAGGCCGTGGTGGTCGGGTCCTACGAGCGCGGCGACCGTGCCGTGACCGTGCAGCGCCTCGCCGAGCTCGCGGACTTCTACGGCGTGCCGGTGCAGGAGCTCCTGCCGGGCACGACCCCCGGCGGTGCCGCCGAGCCGCCACCGAAGCTGGTGCTGGACCTGGAGCGGCTCGCCCATGTCCCGCAGGACAAGGCCGGCCCGCTGCAGCGCTACGCCGCCACGATCCAGAGCCAGCGCGGCGACTACAACGGCAAGGTCCTCTCGATCCGTCAGGACGATCTGCGCACCCTCGCGGTGATCTACGACCAGTCGCCCTCGGTGCTCACCGAGCAGCTGATCAGCTGGGGCGTGCTGGACGCGGACGCCCGTCGCGCGGTGACGCACGAGGAGATCTGACCCGGCCCGCCATCTGTACACCACCTGCAGAAACGTACCGCCGCTCCGGCCACCGGGGCGGCGGTTCTTCTGTGCCCGGAGCCGGTGTCGGGTCGGCGCGACTCGCGCCGCGGCAAGGCACCCCGTCCCCGACGGCATATCGTCCCCAAGGCCCCGGACGCCCCCCTGCGGGCATACGCGGGCATACGAAGGGCCCGGAGCATCCAAGCGTCGCTCCGGGCCCTGTCGTGCGCTCTGCCGTCCGTCTAGCCGGCCTCACGCCGCAGACTCGGCTTGAGGTCCTTGAGGCGGCCCAGGAGGCCGTTGACGAAGGCCGGGGACTCGTCCGTGGAGAACTCCTTGGCGAGCTGCACCGCCTCGTCGATCACCACCGCGTCCGGCGTGTCGTCCACCCAGATCAGCTCGTACGCCGAGAGCCGCAGGATGTTGCGGTCGACGACCGGCATCCGGTCCAGCGCCCAGTCGACGGAGTAGGTCGAGATCAGGTCGTCGATCCGGTCGGTGTGGTCCGCGTACCCCTCGACCAGCTCCAGGGTGTATTCGTGCACCGGCGGCTGCCGGGGGTCGGTCCGGGCGTGTCGCATCCAGTCCGCCAGCACGGACTGCACGTCGGCGCCGCGCTGATCTGCCTCGAAGAGGATCTGGAAGGCGCGCTTACGGGCCTTGTTGCGGGCGGCCACAGTTAGCTGCTCACCCGACCGAGGTAGTCACCGGAGCGGGTGTCGACCTTGATCTTCTCGCCGGTCGTGATGAACAGCGGCACCTGGATGGAGTGGCCGGTCTCCAGCTCGGCGGGCTTGGTGCCGCCCGTGGAACGGTCACCCTGGAGACCCGGCTCGGTCTCCTTGACGGTCAGCTCGACCGCGGCGGGCAGCTCGACGTAGAGCACCTCGCCCTCGTGCTGTGCGACGGTCGCCTCGAAGCCCTCGACCAGGTAGTTCGCGGCGTCGCCGACGGCCTTGCGGTCGACGTGCAGCTGGTCGTAGGTCTCCATGTCCATGAAGACGAAGTAGTCGCCGTCCATGTAGGAGAACTGCATGTCGCGCTTGTCGACAGTGGCCGTCTCGACCTTCACTCCGGCGTTGAAGGTCTTGTCGACGACCTTCCCGGAGAGCACGTTCTTCAGCTTGGTGCGGACGAAGGCGGGGCCCTTGCCGGGCTTGACGTGCTGGAACTCGACGACGGACCAGAGCTGGCCGCCGTCGAGCTTGAGCACCATGCCGTTCTTGAGGTCGTTCGTGGAAGCCACGGTTGCGGAATCTCCTGGACTGCAGGTGGTGGGTACCTCGAAGCCGTACGCGGTGAACCCTGCGGCTCACAGCGCGAGCAGCTCCTTGGTCGTGATCGTGAGTAGCTCGGGCCCGCCGTCCGCCTCGGAGCGGACGACGAGTGTGTCGTCGATCCGGACACCACCGCGGCCCGGGAGGTGAACCCCCGGATCGACGGTGACCGGCACGCAAGCGTCCAGTTTACCCATGGCAGCGGGCGACAACTGAGGGTCCTCGTCGATTTCGAGTCCCACGCCGTGCCCGGTCCACGGTCCGAGCCCCTCGCGGTACCCCGCCGCTTCCAGCAGATGGCGGGTCACCCGGTCCACTTCGCGGCATTCCACCCCCGGCGCGAGCGCCTCCCGGCCGGCCCGCTGGGCCGCGAAGACGAGATCGTACAGTTCGATCTGCCAGTCCGCCGGGGTGGTGCCGATGACGAAGGTCCGGCCGATCTCGCAGCGATAGCCGCGGTAGTTGGCGCCCAGGCCGACGCTGAGGAAGTCGCCCTCCTCCACCCGCCGGTCGGTCGGCAGATGTCCGGGGCGGCCGGCGTTCTGGCCGGCCGCGACCGAGGTGGGGAAAGCCGGGCCGTCCGCGCCGTGGTCGACGAGCCGGCGCTCCAGTTCGAGCGCGAGATGCCGCTCGGTGCGGCCGACGAGGATCGACTCCAGGAGTTCGCCGAGGGCGTGATCGGTGATCTCGGCGGCGATCCGCAGACAGGCGATCTCGTCGTCGTCCTTGACCAGCCGCTGCGCCTCGACCGCGCAGGCCAGGTCGGTGAGCCGCAGCCGGGGCGCGACCTGGGAGAGGGCCCGGTGCCGGCTGACGGTGAGGTGGTGCTCCTCGACGGCGAGGGTGTCCGCGCCGGCCTTCGCGGCCAGATCGGCGCCGGCGACGACCGGGTCACCGCCACGGGTGGGCAGTACGGACACCCGTACGTCGTCGGCGGGGCGTCCTTCGGACGGGTCGCCGCTCAGCGGCCTGCCGCAGATCAGAATGTCCTCGCCCGGCCCCAGCAGCAGCGCGGCCCCGGAGGGCGCGCAGCCGGTGAGGTAGCGGACGTTGGGCGGGCGCGAGATCAGTGCGGCGACGCTTCCGGCCCCGGCTGCGCGGTCGCGCAGCCGCGTGCGTCGGACCGCGTACAACTCGGACATATCCCGAGCGTACGACCGGACCTGGCGGGCGGCCGGTCGAGAGCCCCCGCCCGGGGGACGCACACCGGCGCCGCCGGGTCGGGCTACCAGCTGGGCGGGCTGGCGATGCTGCGGGCGACGACATCGTCCAGCACCCGCACCGTGGTGGCGACATCATGCTGGGAATTGTCGATGATCGGCAGTCCGGAGCCGTACCAGCCGGCCATCCGGCCGTGGATCCGGGCCACCTCCTCGTCGGACAGCCGGCGGTTGCCGGTGCGCCGGGCGTTGCGCTCCAGGACGATCTCCAGGCCCGGCAGCAGCACGATCGGCAGCAGGCCGGGACCCACATGGCGTTTCCAGCCGCCGAGGCCGACGACCGGCCGGTCCGGGAAGACGGCGTCGTCGAGGATGCAGGAGATGCCGTTGGCGAGGAAGTTACGGGCCGCGAAGCCGCAGGTGCGGCGAGCGAGGCGGTACTGCGCCTCGGAGTTGTCGTTCCACCCCGACTGCGGGTCGGCGAAGCCGGAACGGACCCATTCGCGGACGTCGTCGAGGCTGATGTGCGCGGTGGGCACCCGCCGGGTGTCGGCCCAGTGGCGGGCGACGCTGGTCTTGCCGGCGCCCGCCGGGCCGATCAGCAGCACCGCGACGGCGGCGTGCGCGGCGTCCGCCGCGGCGGTGTCGGCGGGCGGGCTGGGCAGTGCCACCGGGGCGCCCGGCGGCAGTTGGACATGGCCGGTGATGTCGGTGCTGTGCGGGGCGGGCGGGGCCTGCTGGGGCGCGGGGCCGATCCAGCCGCCGCCCGGGGTGCCCTGGCCGGGAGCGGGGGGCCGGGCGGGGGGCGCGGCGGGAGCCGGCGGGGCGGGCGGGGTCGCTGGGGACGGCGGGGAGCCGGGCGGGACGGGCCGGCCGTGGTGGGGGGTCCAGCTCATCGTGGCACCGTACTCCGCCCGTCCCGGCGCCTTCCCCTGGGGCGATGGCAGCGGAGCCCCCACTGCGTACTGCATCCGGCGCTCTCCGTCTCGTGCGGCCGACGTGGTGCGGTGCTCCCCCAGCTGACACTGGAGACGGCCCCCGGGCGGTTCCCCGGGCGCCGGGCGGCGTGGTCCCGGGCCACCCGGTGCGTCGTGCGGTAACCGACCGGCCCGGGAGGGCCGTTGCGCTCCACAGCCGTCGGCGTGGGTCTACTCCTGCGAACGGTACTCTGCCAGCTCGCGCCGAGTGGTGTCCCCACCCCCGGAGCCCGGTGGAGAAACGTCCGGAGGCGGTGGGGAGTGCCCGGTCCGGCGCGCCGGCCGTCCGGCCGCCCGAGTCCGAACACCCGCCTGCGAGCAGGGCCTTCGGCCTACGTGTCCAGCTCCTCGGCCAGCGCCCGGAGCGCGAGACGGTACGAGCCGACGCCGAAGCCGGCGACCGTACCGCTGGCGACCGCCGCGATCACCGAATTGTGCCGGAACTCCTCGCGTGCGTACGGGTTGGAGATGTGCACCTCGATGAGCGGGGCGGTGCGCTGGGCGGCCGCGTCCCGCATCGCGTACGAATAGTGCGTGAAGGCACCGGGGTTGATCACGACCGGAATCGATCCGTCGGCGGCTTCGTGCAGCCAACGGACCATCTCCCCTTCGTCGTTGGTCTCCCGGACCTCCGCTTCGAAACCCAGCTCCTGGCCGAGCGCGGTGCACTGCTCGACCAGCCCGGCGTAGGAGGTGGCGCCGTACACGTCGGGCTCACGCGAGCCCAGCCGGCCGAGGTTGGGACCGTTGAGGACGAGCACCCGCCGGGTCATGCTGTGCCCCTTTCGTTCTCCCCCGGACCGCGTCCGGGGGCACCCCCGTCTCCGCCCGCGCGGCGCAGCGGTGCGACCATCGCCGTCGTCCGCGGCCCGGCGGCAGCGCGCACGTCGCCCATGCCGAAACTCCCCCTGGGGGCACCTCCCAGCGGTAGCTGGGGGTCTTCGGCCGGGGGGACCCCCACGCGTCGCTCGGCCTCGCATTCGCGAAGCGCGCACCTTCTGACGCTTCCCTCGCTCCGCTCGCTCACGATGCGATCTCCGCGTGTGCGGCCAGCAGCATCGCCGGGTCCGGGCTCTCCAGGACGGCCGGTTTGGCCAGGCCGTCGAGGACGATGAAGCGCAGCCGGTCGCCGCGGGACTTCTTGTCGACCTTCATGGTCTCCAGCAGCTTGGGCCACTGGTCGCCGCGGTAGGTCAGCGGCAGCCCGACGGACTCCAGGACCGCGCGGTGCCGGTCGGCGGTGGCGTCGTCCAGGCGGCCCGCGATCCGGCCGAGTTCGGCGGCGAAGACCATACCGACGGAAACGGCCGCGCCGTGCCGCCAGTTGTAGCGCTCGTTCTTCTCGATGGCGTGCGCCAGGGTGTGGCCGTAGTTGAGGATCTCCCGCAGACCGGACTCCTTGAGGTCCGCGGAGACCACCTCGGCCTTGACCCGGATCGCCCGCTCGATCAGCTCGGCGGTGTGCGCGCCGTCCGGGCGCTTGGCGGCCTCCGGGTCGGACTCGATCAGGTCGAGGATCGCCGGATCGGCGATGAAGCCGGCCTTGATGACCTCGGCCAGCCCGGAGACGTAGTCGTGGACCGGGAGGGAGTCGAGGGCGGCCAGGTCGCACAGGACGCCGGCCGGCGGGTGGAAGGCGCCGACGAGGTTCTTGCCCTCGGCGGTGTTGATGCCGGTCTTGCCGCCGACCGCCGCGTCCACCATGCCCAGGACGGTGGTCGGTACGGCGATCCAGCGCACCCCGCGCAGCCAGGTCGCGGCCACGAAGCCGGCCAGGTCGGTGGTGGCGCCGCCGCCGACGCCGACGATCACATCGCTGCGGGTGAAGCCGGTCTGCCCGAGCGCCTTCCAGCAGTACGCGGCGACCTCGGCGGTCTTGGACTCCTCGGCGTTCGGCAGCTGGACCGCGATCACCTCGTAGCCCTGGCCGGCGAGGTCCTCGCGCAGCGCCTCACCCGTGGCGGCCAGCGCCTCCGGGTGCAGCACCGCGACCCGCTTGGCGCCCTCCCCGATCAGGCCCGGGAGTTCGCCGAGCAGCTGTCGCCCGACCAGCACCTCGTACGGGTCGGTACCGGCCGTGCCGCCGACCTGGATACGGGTGGCCTGCTCCGTCATGCCTGTTCCTCCCTGTTGGCGGCCTGCGGGGCGCCGCCCGCGGTCCGCCCCGGCTCCAAAGCGTCCAGGATCGCGTCGACGACCTCCGCGGGGGTGCGGCCCCCGGTGGCGATCACGGCGCGTGCTACCTCGGTGTAGAGCGGCCGGCGGCGCTCCATCAGCTCGCGCCACTGCTTGCGCGGATTGACGGCGAGCAGCGGGCGGGGGGCGTCCAGGCCCACCCGCTTGACGGCGTCGGCGAGTTCGACGTCCAGGAAGACCACCGGCAGCCCCGTCAGCTGTTTGCGGGTGTCGGCGTCCATGATCGCGCCGCCGCCGAGCGAGAGCACCCCGTCATGGCCTTCGAGGGCCGTGCGGACGGCCTCCCGCTCCAGCTCACGGAAGTGCGGCTCGCCCTCGTCGATGAAGATCTCCGGAATCGGCTTGCCGGCCGTGGCGACGATATCGGCGTCGGTGTCGCGGTAGACCGTGCCCAGCCGCTCGGCGAGCAGCGCGCCCACCGTGGACTTTCCGGCGCCGGGCGGGCCGATCAGTACGACGACGGGGGACGTCATTTGATCGCCAGATTGTCGAGGAAGCCCCGCACATTACGACGGGTCTCCGGCACACTGTCGCCGCCGAACTTCTCCACCACCGCATCCGCCAACACCAGCGCCACCATCGCCTCCGCGACAATCCCGGCGGCCGGCACCGCGCACACATCCGACCGCTGATGATGCGCCTTCGTCGCCTCACCCGTGGTCACATCCACGGTCGCCAGCGCACGCGGCACCGTCGCGATCGGCTTCATCGCCGCACGCACACGCAGCAGTTCACCGGTCGACAGCCCGCCCTCGGTACCACCGGAGCGACCCGACGCACGCGTGATCCCGCCCTCCCGCGTCGCCACGATCTCGTCATGCGCCTTCGACCCCGGCACCCGCGCCAGGTCAAAGCCATCGCCGACCTCAACACCCTTGATCGCCTGGATACCCATCAACGCGGCGGCCAGCCGGGCGTCCAGCCGACGGTCCCAGTGCACATGCGACCCGAGGCCCACCGGCACGCCGTACGCCAGCACCTCGACCACACCGCCCAGCGTGTCCCCGTCCTTGTGGGCCTGGTCGATCTCGGCGACCATCGCCTTGCTCGCATCGGCGTCCAGACAGCGCACCGGATCCGCGTCCAGCTTCTCGACGTCGGACGGCTCGGGGTAGACGCCGTAGGGGGCCTTCGCCGCGGCCAGCTCGGCCACATGCGAGACGATCTCGATCCCCGCCGTCTCCTTCAGAAAGGAACGGGCGACGGCGCCGAGGGCGACGCGGGCGGCGGTCTCGCGGGCCGAGGCGCGCTCCAGGACCGGGCGGGCCTCGTCGAAACCGTACTTCTGCATCCCGGCCAGGTCGGCGTGCCCGGGGCGGGGGCGGGTCAGCGGCGCATTGCGGGCCAGCGCGGCCAGCTCCGCCTCGTCCACCGGGTCGGCCGCCATCACCTGCTCCCACTTCGGCCACTCGGTGTTACCGACCATGATCGCCACCGGGGAGCCCAGCGTCAGACCGTGCCGGACCCCGCCCAGGAACGTGATCTCATCACGCTCGAACTTCATCCGCGCACCACGGCCATAACCAAGACGCCGCCGGGCCAGGTGGTCCGCCACCAGCTCAGTGGTGATCGGCACGCCGGCGGGAAGCCCCTCCAGCGTCGCAACAAGGGCGGGGCCGTGCGACTCCCCCGCAGTCAGCCAGCGCAACCTGCTCAACGGTGCTCCTCAGTAGCCATGGCCATGCGAAATGCTCGTCCTGATCCTCCCACGAGCAGCCACCGGTACGGGTCCCAGGTCCAGGGTACGGACGCCTGGCGCGCGGGGTGGGTGGCGACGGAAACGGGCAGCGGGGGCGGCCCGGAGCCGATCAGCGGGCAGCTGGCGCGTCGGGGTCGCCTCGCCGCTGTCGGCCGGTCCTCAGCGCGATCAGCGCGCAGCCAGAGCCGCCTCCCCGGCCTTGCGCATAGCGCCCAGCGGCGCCGGCGCCCGGCCGGTCATCTGCTCGACCTGAAGAACCGCCTGGTGCACCAGCAGGTCGAGGCCGCCGACCACCGCGCCGCCGTGCGCTGCCCAGGCCGTGGCCAGCGTCGTCGGCCAGGGCTCGTACAGGACGTCGAAGAGCGTGCCGGGGTGCTCGGGGACGGCGGCGGCGAGCGCGTCCGTGGTGCCGGCCGGTGTGGTGGCGATGACCAGCGGTGCCCGCAGCGCCTCGGCGGCGTCCTCCCAGGGTGCGGTGCGGACCGTGACGCCGAGCCGCTCCCCCCAGCCGCTCATCTCGTCCGCGCGCGCCGCGCTGCGGACGTACGCGATCACCTCACCGGTGCAGATACGGGGCAGCGCGGCGAGCGCCGAGGAGGCGGTGGCGCCGGCCCCCAGGATCGATGCCCGTTCGACCTGTCCCACGCCGCGCTCACGGAGCGCGGCGAGCATGCCCGGGATGTCGGTGTTGTCGCCGACGCGGCGGCCATTCTCCTCGAAGAGGACGGTGTTGACCGCCTCTACTGAGGCCGCACTGTCGCTGATCTCGTCGAGCAGCGGAATCACCGCCCGCTTCAGCGGCATCGTCAGCGAGAGGCCCCGCCATTCCGGACCGAGCTTCTCCAGGAACCCCGGCAGCGCCGCCTCGTCGACGTCGAACCGGTCGTACGTCCATTCATTCAGGCCCAGAGCCTCGTACGCAGCGCGGTGCAGCACCGGCGAGAGGGAGTGTGCGATGGGTGATCCGAGGACCGCCGCCCGCTTTTTGCCACCTACAGCCTTGTTGTCCGACACGGACCTGTCCTCAGTTTCCGTTCTGCCGCTGCTCTTGCCGCCGCTTGTTGAATTCCCGGACGAGCTTCTGGTGATCGGCGAAATTCGTGGTGAAGTCGGTCTTCTTCTGGTCTATCGAGATGAAGTAGAGCCACTTCTTGGTGGTGTCCGGGTTGATGGTCGCCCGCAGCGCGTCGGCTCCCGGGTTTCCGATCGGGCCGGGCGGCAGGCCCCGGTAAAAGTACGTGTTGTAGGGGTCGTCGTACGACCGGATCTCGTCCGCGCTGATATCGATCTTGCTCTGGTTCTTCAGGTAGTTGAACGCCGAGTCGAATTCGAGCTTCTGGTTCGTGTCGGTATTGCCCGGGGCGAGCCGGTTGTAGACGACCGCGGCCATCTTCCGGAAGTCGTCGTGCGTCATCCCTTCGGCCTGGGTGAGGCTGGCGACGGTGATGAGCTGCAGCGGAGACTTCAGGTGGAGCTTCCGGGCGTTCGCCTCCAGGTCGTACTTCCCGTACTCCTGGGTGGCCCGGCCCACCATCATCTTGAGGACGTCTGCGGGCTTCGCGTCGTCGCCGACGCTGTATGTCGAGGGATAGAGGAAGCCCTCCAACGGGTCCTTGATCTTCGGGGAGTCATTGGCCCAGGACGGCAGTCCGAGATTCTTGGCCTGGCTCTTGGCTACTCCCTTGGTGGTGCCCGCCTTGAGCTTGAGCTTCTTGTCGATGAGCTCATAGACCGCGGCGGCGCGGAGACCCTCGCGGACCGTCAGGCCGTTACGGCTCTTGGGATCCACCATGAGCTCGACGGCCGCGGCTGCCGACATCCTCTTGCGCAGCGAATAGGTCCCCGGCTGCAGGACTTTGTCCTTCTTGCTGTCGACGGCCGCCTCGGTGAAGGCGTCGGCGCTCTTGACCACGCCTTCCTTCTTGAGGATCAAGCCCATCTGCAGAATCGTTGAGCCCGGTGGAATCTCGACCTGCACGTCACCGGACCCCTGCCCCTCGTAATCAGGCGCCGGTCCGAAGTGACTCATGAAGAAGTCATAGCCGAAGTAACCGACGGTCCCGACGGCCCCGGCGAACACCAAGGTGATGACCAGGCACGCCCGGCCGCTGCGTCGTTTGTTCTTCTTGCCGCGGCGCTCGCGGCCGGACCGGCGCTCACGCGATCCGGGCTCGGAACGGCCGTCGTCCTCATCATCGTCCGCGAAGAACGGGTGCTCCGGCTCCCGTTCGCGCGGCTGCGGCCCGTCCTGCCAGTCATCGCCGGCGGTGTCGTCGAACTGCGGCTCGACGGGGGTCTCGTACTGCTCGTACTGCTGCGACGGGTACCGCTGGTGCGGCACCTGATGCTGCTGCGGGTGCAGTGGTGCCTGCTGCTGCACCCGCTGGGGGTGGGGCGCGTAAGCGTCCTGAGCGCCGTAGTAGTCGGTGCCCGCACCGCTGTACGGATCGGCCTGCGGGCCATAGGGGTCGTACGGGTCGTGCGGCGGTTGCCCGCCCTGCGAGCCGTCCCAGCCCCCGCCGTAGTGCTGCTGGGGATACGGGGCGGACTGGGCTCCGCCCCACTGGGCCTGCTGCGCCTGGCCTCCGTAGGAACCCTGGTCTCCGTAGAGCGGGTCCTCGGGATGCCACGGTTCGGAGCCGTAGCCCCGGCCATACTCGGTCATCGATCCCCTAGAGCCGAGAGGCGGAGCGCTCCGGACGGGCAGCGCTTCTGCTGAACCGATCCGCCTCTGCTTGCACGTGCAGCTGTTCGAACCGCCGCCACATCGCGCGGAACGTTACCGTACCGCGATCAGATGACCACTTCGACGCTCTCGCCCGGCGGCTGCCCGGAGACCCTTTCGGTTTCCAGCGCGCTCTGCAGAATGACGACCGCGGCCGCCTGGTCGACCACCGAGCGGCCCTTCTTGCTCCCGACTCCGGAGGCCCGCAGCCCCTGGGTCGCGGTGACCGTCGACATCCGCTCGTCGACGAGGCGGACCCCGACGGGTGCGATGTTCCTGGCCATCTCCTGGGCGAACGCCCGGACCTTGGCCGCCGCCGGCCCCTCCCCCCCACTGAGGGAGCGCGGCAGACCGACCACGACTTCGAGCGGCTCGTACTCGTCGACGATCGCCTTCAACCGGCGGTGCGCCGCCGGGACATCACGTCCCGGCACGGTCTCGACGGGGGTGGCGAGGACCCCGTCGGGGTCGCACGAGGCGACCCCGATCCGGGCGTCCCCGACATCGACGGCGATCCTTCTGCCGCGTCGGATGGCACTCACGCGCTTCAGGCCACCTCGGCGACGAGCCGCTCGACGGCCTCGATGGCCTCCGGCACCGCATCGGCCTTCTGGCCGCCGCCCTGGGCGACGTCCGACTTGCCGCCGCCGCCTCCGCCGAGCGTCTTGGCGGCTGTACGGACCAGTTCGCCGGCCTTGATGCCGCGCTCGCGGGCGGCCTCGTTGGTGGCGATGACGGTCACCGGGCGGCCGTTGGCGACGGAGAAGAGCGCCACCACGGCGGGGCGGCCGCCCTGGATCCGGCCGCGGACGTCGAGGACCAGCTTGCGCAGATCGTCGGCGGAGGTGCCGTCCGGGACCTGGCCGGCGGCCAGGGCCACGCCCCGCACGTCCTTGGCTTCCGCGGCCAGCCCGGCGGCGGCCTGCAGCACCTTCTCGGCGCGGTACTTCTCGATCTCCTTCTCGGCGTCCTTGAGCTTGGCCAGGACCCCGGAGATCTTCTCGGGCAGCTCGTCCGGGCGGCCCTTGACCAGCTCGGTGAGCTGCGAGACGACGGTGTGCTCACGGGCCAGGAATCGGTAGGCGTCGACGCCGACCAGGGCCTCGACGCGGCGGACGCCGGAGCCGATGGAGGACTCGCCGAGCAGCTTCACCAGGCCCAGCTGGGCGGTGTTGTGGACGTGCGTACCGCCGCACAGCTCCTTGGAGAAGTCGCCGATGGTGACCACGCGCACCCGGTCGCCGTACTTCTCGCCGAACTCGGCGATGGCGCCCTGCTTCTTGGCCTGGTCCATGCTCATGACCTCGGCGTGTACGTCGAGCTCGCGGGCGAGCACCTCGTTGATCTTCTGCTCGACGTCGGTGAGGACCGTACCGGGCACCGCGGTCGGCGAGCCGAAGTCGAAGCGGAAGCGGCCCGGGGAGTTCTCCGAACCGGCCTGGGCGGCCGTCGGGCCGAGGGCGTCGCGCAGCGCCTGGTGTGTGAGGTGGGTGGCGCTGTGGGCGCGGGCGATGGCCCGGCGGCGGGTGACGTCGATGGCGGCATGGGCGCCGGCGCCGAGCACCACCTCACCGACCTGGACGACGCCCTTGTGCACCGTGACGCCGGGCACCGGCTGCTGCACGTCGCGGACCTCGACGACGGCGCCGGAGTCCAGCTTGATCCGGCCGGTGTCGGCGAGCTGGCCACCGCCCTCGGCGTAGAAGGGGGTGCGGTCCAGGACCAGCTCGATCTCGTCGCCCTCGTGGGCGGCGGGGGCCGGGACGCCGCCCACCAGCAGGCCGACGACGCTGGACTCGCCCTCCGTGGCGCGGTAACCGGTGAATTCCGTGGCGCCGGACTTGTCGGCGACCTCGCGGTAGGCGGACAGGTCGGCGTGGCCGCTCTTCTTGGCCTGGGCGTCGGCCTTGGCGCGCTCCCGCTGCTCCTTCATCAGCCGCCGGAAGCCGTCCTCGTCCACCGAAAGGCCCTGCTCGGCGGCCATTTCGAGGGTGAGGTCGATGGGGAAGCCCCAGGTGTCGTGGAGCAGGAACGCCTTGTCGCCGGCCAGGACGGTGCCGCCGGCGGCCTTGGTGTCCGTGACGGCGGCGTCGAGGATGTTGGTGCCGGCCTTGAGCGTCTTGACGAAGGCGGCCTCCTCGGCGAGGGCGACCGTCTCGATGCGCCGGCGGTCCTCCAGCAGCTCCGGGTACTGCTGGCCCATCGTCTTGATGACGACGTCCAGCAGCTCCCCGATGACCAGGCCGGTGGCGCCGAGCAGCCGCATATTGCGGATGGCGCGGCGCATGATGCGGCGCAGGACATAGCCGCGGCCCTCGTTGCCGGGGGTGACGCCGTCGCCGACGAGCATCGTCGCGGTGCGGATGTGGTCGGCGACGACGCGCAGCGAGACATCGGTGGCGTCCGAGGCGCCGTAGCGGACGCCGGACAGCTCGGTGGCCTTGTCGATGACCACGCGCAGGGTGTCCGTCTCGTACATGTTCGGGACGTCCTGCAGGATCATCGCCAGGCGCTCGAGACCGAGGCCGGTGTCGATGTTCTTGCTGGGCAGCTCGCCGAGGATCTCGAAGTCCTCCTTGCCGGTGCCCGCGCCGCGCTCGTACTGCATGAAGACCAGGTTCCAGATCTCCACGTACCGCTCGTCGTTGACGGCGGGGCCGCCCTCGACGCCGAAGGCCGGGCCACGGTCGTAGTTGATCTCGGAGCACGGGCCGCAGGGGCCCGGGACGCCCATGGACCAGTAGTTCTCCTTCTTGCCCAGGCGCTGGATGCGCTCCTTGGGCACCCCGACGACCTCGTGCCAGATCCGCTCGGCCTCGTCGTCGTCGAGATAGACGGTGATCCAGAGCTTCTCCGGGTCCAGGCCGTAGCCGCCGTCGGCCTGGGGCGCGGTCAGCAGCTCCCAGGCGTAGGTGATGGCACCTTCCTTGAAGTAGTCGCCGAAGGAGAAGTTGCCGCACATCTGGAAGAACGTGCCGTGCCGGGTGGTCTTGCCGACCTCTTCGATATCCGGGGTACGGACGCACTTCTGGACGCTGGTGGCGCGCGCGGCGGGCGGCTTGACCTCACCGAGGAAGTACGGCTTGAAGGGGACCATGCCCGCGTTGACGAGCAGCAGCGTCGGGTCGTCCGCGATGAGCGACGCCGACGGCACGACGGTGTGCCCACGCTCCTCGAAGAAGCGCAGCCAGCGGCGGCGGATTTCAGCCGACTCCATCAGTGGTCCTCATTTCCAGTCGGTCCGGTCAGCCCGGTCGGTCCGGTCAGCCCGGTCGGTCCGGTCAGCCCGGTCGGTCCGGGAGTTCTCGTGGTTCTCGGTGGTGTTTCGAGCGCCGTGGGGGTCCGCGGCGCGGGCAGCTCGGGCACCTCGCCCTCCCCCACGCTCGACTCCGCGCGCGCGGGGGGACCCCCATCGCCGAGGCCGAGGGCGTCGTGCAGCTGCTCTTCACGGTCCGCCATTCCCGTGCGTACGTCCAATGCAAATTGACGCAGCCGGTGTCCGGCCTCGACGGCCTTGTCCGCGGCCTGCGCGGCGAGGCTGTCGGGCTGCAGCTTGCGCAGCTTGCGGTGGACCTTGTTGGTGGCCCACACCCCGGCGGCGGCGCCGGTGGTGAACCAGAATGCGCGGCGGAACATCGCTGTGATCAGTCCTTGGAGCGACGGTTGCGGCGCCCGCCGCGGCGAGCGCCGGGCAGGGTTCGGCCGACGACGACGGTGCGCTTCGGCTCGGGTGCGCCCTTCTTGCCGATCGCGCGGCGCACGCCGTAGCCGAAGGCCGCGACCTTGACCAGCGGTCCGCCGAACGCGGAGGAGACGGTCGAGGAGAGCGCGGAGGCGTTGGCGGTGACCTCCTGGACGTCGGCTGCGATGGCGTCGACGCGGGCCAGCTGGGTGTGCGCGGAGCGGACGGTGGCGGACGCGTCGGCGAGGAGCGGAACGGCCTGGTCGGACACCTCGGCCACCATCTTGGTGGTCGCCTTGAGCGTCTGCGCGAGCCTCACCAGTACGAGGGCGAGGAACGACACGAGGATCGCCCAGAAGACGGCCACGAGGATCCCGGCCACCTCTCCACCGGACACGCTGGCACCACTCTCCGACTGGTTGGGGCTGGTCTCGGCCCGCTCGACTGTCCCGCTCGAACGGCACCCTTGACCTTATCGCGCCGTGACTGTCCGTCCGTACCCCGTTCCCCGGCCCCGCGCGAGGAGGCGGGCGGACGGCGCCGCGGTGATTGTACGGTCCGCACACCGCCGAGTACTTTCCGTGCCCCATGCGACGCATGACGCGCCCCGATCCGCCGCCCCGCCCCTCTTCTCTTCCGCGCGGCCGCGGGCACGGGGAATCTGCCCGCGGAGCTCAACCGGTTCATCGGCCGCGACGACGAACTGGCCGCGCCGGCACGACAGCTGGCGGCCGACCGGCTGGTGATGCTCACCGGACTCGGCGGCGTCGGCAAGTCCCGGCTCGCGCTGCGCGGCGCCACGATCTTGCAGGATCGCTTCTCCGATGGGGTGTGGTTGGTCGAACCGTCCGCGCTGCGCGACCCCGAGGTCCTGGAGCACGCCTTCGTCGAGGCGCTGGCACTGACCGATCAGACCGTCCGGCCGCCCCGCTCCACAACGGCGCGAGCATCTCGCCGCACGCGAACTCCTGCTCGTCGTGGACGGCTACGAGCATCTGGTGGACGCGTGCGCCGAGCTGATCGCGGAGCTGCTGCGCCGGGTGCCGGGGCTGCGAGTGCCGGCCGCGGGCCGGCGGCCGCTGGAGCTCCCGGGTGGGCGGAGTCCGCCGCTGCGCCCGATGAGCTGTGCACGCCCCAGGAGCGGCTGCTGTGGGCGCGGCCGGCGGTCCTCGCCGGACAGTTCGACCCGGAGGCGGCCGAATACGCCTGCTCGGGACCGGAGCTGCGGGCCGCCGAACTCGCCGATGTCGTCGCCGAGTTGGTCGTCCAGTCGCTGCTGGTCCGGGAGGAGACCCCGGCCGGGGCGCTCCCCCGAGCTTCTCGGCTCCGCTCGAACAGGGGACCCCCATCCCGCTACGAGGGGATCGGCGCGCTCAACAGCAGTGTGCTGATGGGGCAGTCGAGCTGGTGCTGACGGCGGCCTTCCAGGGCGAGCCGGCGAGCGGGGGGCGGCTGTGCGAGGACGTCCGGCGTGTGCGCGAGGACACCACGGTGAGCGGTGGGGCCGGCGAACGCACCGTTCGTGCCGGCTCGGCACGAACGAACCCGCCGGCTCCCCGTCCGCGGGCGGAGGGGAGACGGCGGGCTGAGCGTGTACTGCGCCTGCTGTGGTGCTCAGCGGGCGTAGTACTCGACGACGAGCTGCTCGTCGCAGATCACCGGGATCTCCTTGCGGTTCGGGTCCCGGTCGAGGCGGAACGCCAGAGCCTGCAGGTTGACCTCCAGGTAGCGGGGGGTCTCGCCGTCGGGGGCGTAGCCACCCTCGCGCGCGACCTGGAAGGGGTGCTTCTCGCGGCTGCGCTCGCGGACCATCACGACGTCGCCGGGGCGGACGCGGAAGGACGGCTTGTCGACCTTGCGGTCGTTGACCGCGATGTGGCCGTGGACGACCATCTGGCGGGCCTGGTAGATGGTGCGGGCGATACCCGCACGCAGGACGAGCGCGTCCAGACGGCGCTCAAGCTCGACGATCAGGGCTTCGCCCGTCTTGCCTTCGACCTTCCGAGCGCGGTCGTAGGCACGCGCCATCTGGCGCTCGCTGATGTCGTACTGCGCGCGCAGACGCTGCTTCTCCAGCAGACGGACCTTGTAGTCACTGTTCTGCTTGCGGCCACGGCCGTGCTCGCCGGGCGGGTAGGGACGGGCCTCGAAGTACTTGACGGCCTTGGGGGTCAGCGCGATGCCGAGCGCGCGCGACTTCTTGACCTTGGGACGCGACTGGTTCACGTGGAACGTTCCTCCATGTAAGTTAGGTGAGGCTTACCTTAGCGCGAGGAGAACGCATGTTTCGACCTGGGATCCCCCTGCCCAGTACCCAGAGCACCGAGGCGGGTCAGCCGCGTCCCGTGGAAAACGCCCAGCAGCCCACGGCCGCTGAGCGCGTACGCACCCTCGTCGAGTCCCATGGTATGGCGTCCCTGAGCATCCCCGGCGTCGAGGACCTCGACGAGACCGGCCTCTCGGCGCCCGTCTGCCGGACGGTGACACCCGAGGGAGACGTGCTATTGCTGGTCCCTGGGGCCTCGGCGGCGGCGCGGGCCGCCGCACACGCCCAGGACGACGACCTCGCCGCCGTGATGGAGATCACGGATGTGGCGCCGGTTTCGGTGCCCCATCGGATCCGCGGACGGGCCTGGGTGGCCGGCTGGCTGACCCCGGTGCGCAATGAGCAGCGCGCCGAGGCCGCGATGCTGCTCGCGGAGCGGCATCCCGTCGGCGAGCTGCTCGGCATCGGGGAGGCACTGCATCCGGAACCGGCGCCGGGGCAGTACGGGCGGGCCGCCTGGATGATGCTGCGCCTGGAGGTCGGCGAGGGCGCGGTGGACGACCTCTGGGGCGCCGATTCCGTGGAGCCGGACGAGTTCGCCGCCGCGGAGCCCGATCCACTGGTGGCCCACGAAGCGGAGCTGCTGCAGCATCTGCACGCGGCGCACGACGACCAGGTGCGCGGGCTGTGCACGCTGCTGGGCGACCGTGCGCCGGTCTGCGGAGCGCGCGGCCGGGCGGTGCCGGTGAGCCTGGACCGCTTCGGACTGCGGGTCCGCTTCACCGACGCCGAGCAGCGGTCCTTCGACGCGCGGTTCGACTTCCCGCAGCCGGTGCGGGACGTGGCCGAGCTGCGCCGCGCGATGCATGTGCTCTTCGAGGCGGCGATGGAGTAGGGCGGGGGGGGGAAGGCGGCGATGAGTGCGCGGGTGACCGCCCGAGCGGCTGCCGTACCGTTTCGGCGCCCGCTTTCCCCATGGGGGAACGGAAGTCCCCTGCTCAGCACAGTAGCGGGTGGCACTGACAATCCCGCCGGGCCGAATCGGGTCGAAGGACCGCTGCTCGGCGTCGTCACTGACGACCCGGCCGGGCCGCCCCTGAGAATCCGGGCCCGGCCCACTCCCCGGTGGCTCACGCCCGGCGCCCCGCCTACTCGCCAACGGCCCCGCCCGAGGCGCCCGCCTACTCGGCCGCCGCCTCGCCCGACGCCCCCCGCAGCCGGGCCCGGACCCGCTCCGCGACATCGGCGTAGCGCGCCTCGGCGCCGTGCCGCGTCGGTGTGTAATACCGCCTGCCGTGCACCTCGTCCGGGGCGTACTGCTGGGCCGCGATACCGCCCGGCAGGTCGTGCGGGTACTGGTACCCCTGGCCGTGGCCGAGCTGCTGGGCGCCCTTGTAGTGGCTGTCGCGCAGATGGGACGGGACGGCACCGGCCCGGCCGGCGCGGACGTCCGCCAGCGCGGCGTCGACGGCCAGATACACGGCGTTCGACTTGGGTGCCAGGGCGAGCGCGATGGTGGCCTGGCTCAGCGTGATCCGGGCCTCCGGGAATCCGATCATCGCCACCGCCTGCGCGGCCGCGACCGCGGTCTGCAGCGCGGACGGATCGGCCAGGCCGATGTCCTCGCTCGCCGAGATCATCAGCCGACGGGCGATGAACCGCGGGTCCTCCCCCGCCTCGATCATCCGCGCCAGATAGTGCAGCGCGGCATCGACGTCGGAACCGCGGATGGACTTGATCAGGGCGCTGGCGACGTCGTAGTGCTGGTCGCCGTCCCGATCGTACTTCACCGCCGCGCGGTCGACGGACTCCTCCAGCGTCTGCAGCGTGACCTCCGCCTCGCCCTTGGCCATCGCGGAGCCGGCGCCCGCCTCCAGGGCCGTCAGCGCGCGCCGGGCATCGCCGCCCGCGATGCGCAGCAGATGCGCCTCGGTGTCCTCGGGGAGGGTGACCGCGCCCGCGAGCCCCCGCGCGTCCGTCAGCGCGCGGCGCAGCAGACCGCGCAGATCGTCGTCGGTGAGCGGTTCCAGGGTCAGCAGGAGGGAGCGGGAGAGCAGGGGGGAGATCACCGAGAAGTACGGGTTCTCGGTCGTCGCGGCGATCAGCGTCACCCAGCGGTTCTCGACGGCGGGCAGCAGGGAGTCCTGCTGGGCCTTGCTGAAGCGGTGGATCTCGTCGAGGAAGAGGACGGTCTCCTTGCCGAAGCCGCCCGAGGCACGCCGGGCGCCGTCGATGACCGCCCGGACCTCCTTGACGCCCGCGGTGATCGCCGAGAGCTCCACGAAGCGCTTGTTCGTGGCCTGGCTGACCACATAGGCGAGCGTCGTCTTGCCGATGCCCGGCGGCCCCCACAGGAAGACCGAGGACGGCCCCGCCGGGCCGCCGCCGCCCTCGCCCACAAGGCGGCGCAGCGGCGAGCCCGGCTTGAGCAGATGCTGTTGCCCGACGACTTCGTCGAGGGTGCGCGGACGCATCCGCACGGCGAGCGGAGACCCCGCGGGGTCCTTCTCTTGACGGTCTTCGGCGGCGGCGGTGAACAGGTCGGGCTCCACGCTCATGAGCCTATGTCACCCCACTGACAACGCCCCCGGCCACCGTGGTGACCAGGGGCGAGGGGCGCCGGAAGTCCGGATCTGGACCAGCGTGCTCTAGATCAGCGTGCTCCAGTACGACCACCACTTGGTGAGGATCAGCAGTCCGATCACGCCGTACCAGAGCACCGGCACGACCCAGTGGAACTCCACCAGGGCCGACCGCAGGCCCGCGGGGGCCGGGATGATGCCGTGCTTGATGTTGTGCACCGTGGTGTACCAGAACATCAGGATGGTGACGAGCCAGGTCAGCGTGCACCACAGGCACAGCGAGTTGATGACGTACAGCGACTGCGCCATCAGCCACATGCAGAAGACCGCGCCGAGCAGCGTGCCGATGTTCAGGCCGATCCAGTACCAGCGGCGGAAGCGGGCACCGGCCAGCAGGGCCATGCCGATCGCGATGACCACACCGAAGCCGACCAGCCCGGCCATCGGGTTCGGGAAGCCGAAGACCTCCGCCTGCTCGCTCTGCATGATGTCGGTGCAGGAGATGATCGGGTTGAGGCTGCAGGCCGGTTTGAAATTCGGGTCCTTCAGCAGCTCGAACTTGTCCAGCGTGATGATCCAGGCCGCCAGGATGCCCAGCGCGCCGGTGATCACCAGCAGCAGGGCGAAGCCGCGACCCGCGCCGATGGTGCCCGGGTCGCTCGCGTGACCGTCGTGATCGTCGTCGGTGGACACGTCATCAACCGCTGTCGTCGTCATATCGCCGTTCCGTCGGTCGCCGGGAAGATGAGGGCGGGCGGACCCGCAGGACCGCGGGCGCGCCCTTCATTGTGCCCCAACTCCACGACGGCCCACCGTTCGATACGCGTAAAGCCGGAGGGATCCGCGGGCCGGGGATTGACGCGAGGGCCCGGACGGTCACTTCCCGGGCCCTCAGCCCAACCTGCGCCGGACCTCCTCGACCGCGGCGTCCAGCGCGACGGGGGTCTGCTCACCGCTCTCCAGGTCCTTGACCTGCACCACGCCCTCGGCCAGATCCCGCTCGCCGGCCACCAGCGCCAGCCGCGCGCCGGAGCGGTTGGCCGACTTCATGGCGTTCTTCAGGCCCTTGCCGCCGTACGCGAAGTCGGTGGCGACACCGGCCTTGCGCAGCGCGGTGACCGTCCCGAAGAGCACCCGGCGGGCCTCCTCGCCCAGCGGGACGGCGTACACGGAGGTGGCGGCGGGGATGTCGAGCCTGATGCCCTCCGCCTCCAGCGCGAGCACCGTACGGTCCACTCCCAGCGCCCAGCCGACGGACGGCAGTTCGGGGCCGCCGATCATCTCGGACAGGCCGTCGTAGCGACCGCCGCCGCCCACCGCGGACTGCGAGCCCAGACCGTCGTGGACGAACTCGAAGGTGGTGCGGGTGTAGTAGTCCAGGCCGCGCACCAGCTTCGGGTCGTCCTCGAAGGCCACGCCCGCCGCGGTCAGCAGCTCGCGCACCTGCTCGTGGTAGGCCTTGCACTCCTCGCACAGGTAGTCGCGGAGCATGGGCGCCCCGACGAGCCGCTCCTGCACCGACTCGCGCTTGTCGTCCAGGACGCGCAGCGGGTTGATCTCGATCCGGCGGCGGGTGTCCTCGTCCAGCTCCAGCCCGCGCAGGAAGTCCTGCAGCGCGGCACGGTAGACGGGGCGGCACACCTTGTCGCCGAGCGAGTTCAGCAGGATGCGGAAGTCGCTCAGCCCCAGCGAGCGGTACGCCTGGTCGGCCAGGATGATCAGCTCGGCGTCCAGCGCCGGGTCCTCCGCGCCGATCGCCTCGGCGCCGACCTGCGAGAAGTGGCGGTAACGGCCCTTCTGCGGGCGCTCGTAGCGGTAGTACGAGCCGGAGTACCAGAGCTTGACCGGCAGGTTGCCGCCCTTGTGGAGATTGGCCTCCATCGCCGCCCGCAGGACGGACGCGGTGCCCTCGGGGCGCAGCGCGAGCTGGTCGCCGCCCTTGGTCTCGAAGGCGTACATCTCCTTGGTCACGATGTCGGTGGACTCCCCGACGCCGCGCGCGAACAGCTCGACGTTCTCGAATCCGGGCGTCTCGATGTAGCCGTACCCGGAGTTCCGCAGCGGCGCGGCGATCGCCTCGCGCACCGCGAGATAGGTGGCGGAGTCCGGCGGGAGCAGGTCGTACGTGCCCTTGGGTGCCTTGAAGGTGGTCACGGAAAGTCTCGTCACATTCCTCGTCGTGGAGCGGCGGTCGTGCCGTCTCCGAGGCCGGCGGCCACCGCCCGCAGATAGGGATTGGTGGCGCGCTCGCGGCCGATGGTGGTCTGGGGGCCGTGGCCGGACAGGACCACGGTCGAGTCGTCCAGCGGGAGGCATACGCGCTCCAGCGACCGGAGGATCTCGGCGTGGTCGCCGCCCGGCAGGTCGGTGCGTCCGATGGAGCCGGCGAACAGCAGGTCGCCCGAGAAGAAGACCGGCGGAATGTCGGCCTGCTCGGGCATCCTGAACGTCACCGACCCCTTGGTATGGCCCGGGGCGTGCGCGACGGAGAACTCCATCCCGGCGAGTCGCAGAGCGCCGCCGTCGGTCAGCTCCTTGACGTCGTCCGGCTCCCCCACGGTCAGGTCGCCCATGAGCTGCTGCCCGATGGAGCGGCCGAGGGCCTTCTCCGGGTCGCTCATCATGAAACGGTCCTCGGGGTGGATCCAGGCCGGGACGTCATGCGCGCCGCACACCGGGACCACCGAGGCGACGTGGTCGATGTGGCCGTGGGTGAGGACGACCGCGACGGGCTTGAGCCGATGCTTTCTGATCGTGTCCTCGACTCCCTGGGCCGCTTGGTGGCCCGGGTCGATGATCACGCACTCCTCACCGGCGGCGGGGGCGACCAGATAGCAGTTGGTCCCCCAGGCCCCGGCGGGGAACCCGGCAATCAGCACGTTCGTCCTTAAAGGTCGGGGAGAGCGGAAAGTCGGTGGGACCGGCCCGTGGGCCGCTCCCGGAACATCTCAGCAGCTCCAGAGCCTACCGGCGGGACTCCCACCGGGGCGAACCCGTATACGGTACGGCCACGGCAGACCAGAGCGATCGATGGCCAGGCGCTTCGATGCCCCTGGCCAGGACAGGGAGACGACCGGTGGTCAGCAGCGATCAGCGGCGGCGGCAGCTCGCCCGGGAGAAGTTCGAGCGCCAGCAGCAGCGCCGGGTGGCGGCCCGGCGCAAGGCCAAACGCCGCAACGTGATCATCGCGTCGGTGCTGGCCGTCGGGCTGGCCGCCGGCGCCGCCGCGTACGCCACGGCCGGCCTGGCCGGCGACGGCCGGGACGACCAGACCGCGGCGGCCCCCACGCCGACCAAGGTGCCGGACCCGTGCGCCAAGCCGGCCAAGGGCTCCCCGTCCAAGGAGACCTGGAAGAAGGAGCCGGCGATGACCATCGACACCTCCGCCTCCTACACCGCGAAGCTGGAGACGACCTGCGGGGAGATCGAGCTGAAGCTGGACGCCGCCAAGGCGCCGCACACCGTGAACTCCTTCGCCTTCCTCGCAGGCAAGCGGTATCTCGACCACAGCAAGTGCCACCGCCTGGTCGACCAGGACATCTTCGTACTGCAGTGCGGCGACCCGTCCGGCACCGGCCGGGGCACGCCCGGCTACACCATTCCGGACGAGAACCTCAAGGACCCGCGGCTGAAGGGCAACGTCTATCCGGCGGGCACAGTCGCCATGGCCAACCGCTACGACGGGCGGGACGAGAAGACCCGCGATTCCGGCGGCAGCCAGTTCTTCCTCGTCTACCAGGACAGCCAACTGCCCCCGAACTACACGCCGTTCGGGACGATCACGGGCGGCATGGACGTCCTGAAGAAGATCGCCGAGGCGGGTTCGAGGCTCGACCAGGCGACCGGCAACACCGCGCCGAACGCCACCGTCGTCATCGACCGGGCGACGGTCCGGAAGTCCTGACCGCCGTCCCGCCCGGCGGACGGCGGCCGCCGTCCCGTATCCGAACCGCCGAATTTCGGTCGTGACGGATGCGGACAGCCGACCGCCGGTCGCCTAGATTGGCGTTGGGTAGGGTGCCTGCTCCGACGGCAGCACCCGCATCCGCAAGACAGCCCGTCGGACCGGCCAGGGCGCGGCCCTGCCGGACAGAAACTGTGGACGATGCCGGGGGGCCGCACGCCCCGGTCGGCATCATGTGGAGGAGGCGCTGTGAGCAGCGACCCATGGGGCCGCGTCGACGAGACGGGGACCGTGTACGTGCGTACCGCCGATGGCGAGAAGGTCGTCGGATCGTGGCAGGCGGGATCCCCCGAGGAGGCCCTCGCCTACTTCGAGCGCAAGTATGAGGGCCTGGTCGTAGAGATCGGCCTCCTCGAACGACGGGTCAAGACCACCGACCTGTCGGCGAAGGACGCCATGACCGCGATCGACCATCTGCGCCGCCAGGTGGACGAGCACCACGCGGTGGGTGACCTGGACGCGCTGACGAAGCGGCTGGACGCCCTGGTCGGCACCGTCGAGGCGCGCCGCGAGGAACGCAAGGCGCAAAAGGCCCGACAGGCCGACGAGGCCCGGCAGGCCAAGGAGAAGCTGGTCGCCGAGGCCGAGGAACTGGCGGCCAGCGAGCAGTGGCGGGCGGCCGGCGAGCGGCTGCGTGCGCTGGTCGACACCTGGAAGAGCCTGCCGCGTCTGGACCGCAAGTCGGACGACGAGCTGTGGCACCGCTTCTCGCACGCCCGCTCGGCGTTCTCCAAGCGGCGCAAGGCGCACTTCGCGTCGCTGGACGCGCAGCGCGAGGAGTCCCGTAAGGCGAAGGAGAAGCTGGTCGCCGAGGCCGAGTCGCTGTCGCACTCGACGGACTGGGGGGCCACGGCCGCCCGCTACCGCGAGCTGATGGCGGAGTGGAAGGCCGCCGGGCGCGCGCAGCGCGAGCACGAGGACGACCTGTGGAACCGCTTCCGCGGCGCCCAGGACATCTTCTTCCAGGCGCGCAGCGAGGTGTTCGCGGAGCGCGACGCCGAGCAGCGGGAGAACCTCACCCGCAAGGAGGAGCTGGTCGCCGAGGCCGAGAAGCTGCTGCCCGTCTCGGACCTGAAGGCGGCGCGGGCCGCGCTCCGCTCGATCAACGAGCGGTGGGAGGCCATCGGCCATGTGCCGCGGGACGCCCGCCCGAAGATCGAGGGCCGGATGCACGCCGTCGAGCGCGCCATCCAGGACGCCGAGGAGACCGAGTGGCGGCGGACGAACCCCGAGGCGCGGGCGCGTGCCGCGGGGCTGACCGGCCAGCTGCAGGACGCCGTCGACAAGCTGCAGAAGCAGATCGACTCGGCACGGGCGGCCGGCAACAACGCCAAGGCCGACAAGCTGTCCCGTGAACTGGAGGGCCGCAAGGCGCTGCTGGACCAGGCGCTGAAGGGGCTGGAGGAGTTCGGGGGCTGACTTTTGCGGCTGAACCTCCCCACGCTTGAGGCGTGGGGGGACCCCCACGCTCTCGCGGAGGTGGTTGCTCGCCGCTGGGGTTCCTCCATCGATGGCTGAGGCACCCGGCACGAAGAGGGCCCCGGTACGGATTCCGGATTCCGTAGCGGGGCCCTCTTTTCGTACGCCCCTCAGGGCCTCCTGGCCGACGTGACCCGGTAGACGTCGTACACGCCCTCCACACCCCGTACCGCCTTCAGCACATGCCCCAGATGCTTCGGGTCGCCCATCTCGAAGGTGAAGCGTGAGGTGGCGACCCGGTCGCGGGAGGTCTGGACGGCCGCGGACAGGATGTTGACGTGCTGGTCGGAGAGCACCCGGGTGACGTCCGACAGCAGGCGGGAGCGGTCCAGCGCCTCGACCTGGATGGCGACCAGGAAGACCGAGGACTGGGTGGGCGCCCACTCGACCTCCAGGATCCGCTCCGGCTGCCGGGACAGCGAGTCGACGTTCACGCAGTCGGCGCGGTGCACCGATACGCCGCTGCCGCGGGTGACGAACCCGATGATGGGGTCGCCCGGCACCGGCGTACAGCAGCGGGCGAGCTTGACCCACACATCGTCGACGCCCTTGACGACGACGCCCGGGTCGGCGCTGGAGCGCCGCTTGGAGCGCGGCCGGATCGGCGTCGACTCGGCGATGTCCTCGGTGGCCTCGTCCTGGCCGCCGAGCGCCTGCACCAGCTTCTGGACGACGCCCTGCGCGGCGACATGGCCCTCGCCGATGGCCGCGTACAGGGAGGAGATGTCCGGGTAGCGCATCTCGTGCGCGAGGGTGACCAGGGAGTCGCCGGTCAGGATCCGCTGGATCGGCAGGTTCTGCTTGCGCATGGCGCGCGCGATGGCGTCCTTGCCCTGCTCGATGGCCTCGTCGCGGCGCTCCTTGGAGAACCAGCCGCGGATCTTGTTGCGGGCGCGCGGGGACTTGACGAAGCCCAGCCAGTCGCGGGACGGTCCCGCGCCGGGCGCCTTGGAGGTGAAGACCTCCACCAAGTCGCCGTTGTCCAGGGTCGATTCGAGCGGGACGAGCCGCCCGTTGACCCGCGCTCCTATCGTGCGGTGGCCGACCTCGGTGTGCACCGCGTAGGCGAAGTCCACGGGGGTGGCGCCGGCCGGCAGCGCTATCACATCGCCCTTCGGTGTGAAGACGAACACCTCGTTGCGGGAGAGGTCGAAGCGCAGCGATTCGAGGAACTCGCCCGGGTCCTCGGTCTCCTTCTGCCAGTCGAGCAGCTGCCGCAGCCAGGCCATGTCGTTGACGGTGTCCTGACCGCCCTTGCCCGCACCCTTGGGGACATCGGTCCGCACCTTGGAGGCACCGGCCACCGCCTCCTGCTTGTACTTCCAGTGCGCGGCGATGCCGTACTCCGCGCGGCGGTGCATGTCGAAGGTGCGGATCTGCAGCTCGACGGGCTTGCCCGCGGGCCCGATGACCGTCGTGTGCAGCGACTGGTACATGTTGAACTTGGGCATCGCGATGTAGTCCTTGAACCGGCCGGGGACCGGGTTCCATCGCGCGTGCACCGTGCCGAGAGCGGCGTAGCAGTCCCGGACGGTGTCGACCAGGACGCGGATGCCCACCAGGTCGTAGATCTCCGCGAAGTCCCGGCCGCGGACGATCATTTTCTGGTAGACGCTGTAGTAGTGCTTCGGTCGGCCGGTGACGGTGGCCTTGATGCGGGCGGCGCGCAGATCGGCCTGGACCTCGTCGGTCACTATGGCCAGATACTCGTCGCGCTTGGGCGCCCGCTCGGCGACGAGGCGGACGATCTCGTCGTACATCTTGGGGTAGAGGATCGCGAAGGCGAGGTCCTCCAGCTCCCACTTGATGGTGTTCATGCCCAGGCGGTGGGCCAGGGGCGCGTAGATCTCCAGGGTCTCGCGGGCCTTCTTCTCCTGCTTCTCCCGCTTGAGATAGCGCATGGTGCGCATGTTGTGCAGCCGGTCGGCGAGCTTGATGACCAGGACGCGCGGGTCCTTGGCCATCGCGACGACCATCTTGCGAACCGTTTCCGCCTGCGCGGCCTCGCCGAACTTGACCTTGTCGAGCTTGGTGACGCCGTCGACGAGGAGGGCCACCTGGTCGCCGAAGTCGCGGCGCAGGGTGTCCAGGCCGTACTCCGTGTCCTCGACGGTGTCGTGCAGCAGGCCCGCCATCAGGGTGGCCGGGTCCATGCCCAGCTCGGCGAGGATGGTGGTCACCGCGAGGGGGTGGGTGATGTACGGGTCGCCGCTCTTGCGCTTCTGGCCGCGGTGCCAGCGCTCGGCGACCTGGTAGGCGCGCTCGACCTGGCGCAGCGTGGCCGCCTCGATCTTGGGGTCATTGCTGCGGACGATCCGCAGCAGCGGTTCCAGGACCGGGTTGTACGGGCTGGAGCGCTGCACTCCGAGCCGGGCGAGGCGGGCCCGTACCCGGTTGGGCGAGCCGGAGCGGCCGACGGGGGCGGGCGGCAGGGGCTTGGGGGCCGCGACGCCGGGCGGGTCGGCGGGCGGGGCGCCGGACGGGTCGGCTTTGGCCGGGGCGGGTCCCTGCTTCGACGCGGCCGGGGGCTTGGCGCCCGGCTTGGGCTTGGCGCCCGGCTTGGGCTTGGTGCCCGGCTTGACGCCCGGTTTGGGGGCCGTGTCGGGGGCCGGAGCGGAGCCGTTCACGCCGGGCGGGGACGCGGCGGCGGACCGGCCGGCCGCCGGGCCGGACCGGGCGGTGCCGTTGGGCGCGCTCTGCCGCTCGGGCTTCGGCGCGTCCGCGGAAGCCGCGTTCTCGGGCTTCGGCTCGTCCGGGCGTGCGGCGGTGGAACCCGCCGGACGCAGTCCGGGGGAGAGCGGCTGGGCCTCGTCTGGCAAGAGCACTCCTCAAGCGGTTCCGGACCCCTGGACCACTAACAGGCCGGGGTGCCATGGTATCGACCCCCGCGTCCGGACTCTTCCGCGGCCATCGGTCCATACATGACACAGCACCAGGGGCACCCGAATTCTTCCTGGTGCCCCTGGTGCGCAGGTGACCACCGGCCCTTAAGCGCCGGTGGTCGTCCCACTGCGGGAGCGCTACGGGCACACTCGAGCGCCGGTGGCCGTCCGGCCGTGGCGGCGCTCCGGAAAGCGCGGCTCAGACCGTGATCAGGGCCTCCAGCGGAGCGCCCTTCAGGCCGGACTCCAGCCGCTGCCGCCCGGCCAGGAAACCGAGCTCCAGCAGCACCGCCAGGCCCGCGACCTCCGCCCCCGCACGGCGGATGAGCTGCAGCGACGCATCGGCGGTGCCACCGGTGGCCAGGACGTCGTCGATCACCAGCACCCGGTCGCCCGGGGCCAGCGCATCCGCGTGCATCTCGATCTCGGCGGTGCCGTACTCCAGCTCGTACGCCTGGCCGAGCGTGGCCCCGGGCAGCTTGCCGGCCTTGCGGACAGGGACGAAGCCGATGCCCGCGCGCACCGCCACCGGAGCGGCGAGGATGAATCCGCGCGCCTCCAGACCCACGACCTTGTCCGCCCGATGACGCGCGCACAGATCGACGAAGGCGTCGGTGAGCGCGCCGAAGGCGGCCGCGTCGGCCAGCAGCGGCGTGATGTCCTTGAACATCACGCCCGGCTGCGGGTAGTCCGGGATGTCCGTGATCCGGTCCAGGAGCAGCTCGCGCAGCTCGGCGGAGGCACTCACCGGCGCTTGCCCGACGGGCGGCCACGGCCACGGTTACGGGACGCGGCCCGGGGGCCCACGACCGCGGCGCCGTCGCCGGCGTCCACGTCATCGGCGCCCACGGGGACCGCTTCCGGCGACTCCTCCTGGGCCGCGCCCTTGGCGGCGGCCGCGGCGCGCTTCGCCAGCACCCGCTTGGCCAGGGCCTTCATCTGCGGCTCGCGCTCCTTGAAGTCGGCGACCAGCGGGGTCGCGATGAAGATCGAGGAGTACGCACCGGCGGCGAGACCGACGAACAGCGCGAGCGAGATGTCGTTGAGCATGCCCGCCCCCAGCACACCGCCGCCGACGAACAGCAGACCGGCGACCGGGAGCAGCGCCACGACGGTGGTGTTGATGGAGCGCACCAGGGTGCTGTTGATGCTCCTGTTGGCGACCTCGCTGTAGGTGAAGCGGGTCTGTTTGGTGAGGTCCTTGGAGGCTTCCTTCAGGCTGTCGAAGACGACGACCGTGTCGTAGAGGGAGTAACCGAGGATGGTCAGCAGACCGATGACCGTGCCCGGCGAGACCTCGAAGCCGACCAGGGCGTAGATGCCGACGGTGATGGTGATGTCGTGGATCAGCGCGATCAGGGCCGCCAGCGCCATCCGCCATTCGAAGGCGACGGCCAGATAGAGCACCACGAGCAGCATGAAGACGGCCAGGCCCTGCCATGCCTTGTCGGCGATCTGCTCACCCCAGCTCGGGCCGACCAGCTGGGTGTTGATGTCCTTGGCCGGGACCTTCAGCTCCTCGGCGAGCTTTTCCTGCACCGGGACGGACTGCTTGGTGTCCAGGTCGCTGATCTGGATGCGCAGCGCGCCGCCGCCGAGCTTCTGCACGACGGCCTGGTGGCCGCCGGACACCGACTCGGCCATGTGCTCCGCCTGCGTCACCGACACGGAGGTCTTCGGGGTGGTGAAGACCGCGCCGCCGGAGAACTCGATGCCCTTGTTCAGGCCACTCACCGCCAGGCCGACGATGGCCGTGATGGTGATCAGGATCGAGACGCCGTACCAGATCTTCCGCTTGCCGATGAAGTCGTAACCGACCTCGCCGCGGTAGAGCCGGGCGCCGATGTTTCCGAGCTTGGACACCTCACGCCTCCTTCGTCTGGGTGGGGGCGCTGCGGCGTCGGCGCAGCGGCGGCTTGGCGCCCAGCCGCTCGGGATCCAGGCCGGACCAGGAGTGGCCCTCGTAGAAGAACTTGCGCTTGGCGAGCAGGGTCATCAGCGCCTTGGTGAAGAAGAAGACCACGACGACGTCCAGGACGGTGGTCAGGCCGAGCGTGAACGCGAAGCCCTTCACCTTGCCGACGGTGACGATGAACAGCACCGCGGCGGCCAGGAACGACACGAAGTCGGAGACCAGGATCGTACGGCGGGCCCGCGGCCAGCCGCGCTCGACGGCCGGACGCAGGGTGCGGCCCTCGCGGATCTCGTCCCGGATGCGTTCGAAGTAGACGATGAAGGAGTCGGCGGTGATACCGATGGCGACGATGGCGCCGCAGACCGCCGGGAGGTTCAGCGCGAACCCGATGGCCGGGCCGAGCAATGTCATGATCGCGTACGTCAGGACCGCCGAGACACCGAGGCTCGCCAGGGCGACCAGGGCCAGCCCCCGGTAGTAGGCGACCAGGTAGACGATGACCAGGGCGAGGCCGATGGCGCCGGCGATCAGACCGGCACGCAGCTGCTCGCTGCCGAGCGCCGCGGTGACCGTGGTCTCGTCATCGATCTTGAAGGAGAGTGGCAGGGCGCCGTAGGACAGCATGTTGGCCAGGTCCTCGGCGGACTGCTGGGTGAAGCCGCCGGAGATGGTGGCGCTGCCGCCGTTGAGCCGCTGGCTGACGCGCGGGTCGGAGACCACCGCACCGTCCAGGATGATCGCGAACTGGTTCTGCGGCTGCACCTTGGTGGCGAGCTTGCCGGTGATGTCAGCGAACTTCTTGCCGCCCTCGGAGGTGAAGTCCATCTGGACGATCCAGCCCTGGCCCTGCTGGCTGTCGAAGACCGCCTGGGCGTCCTTGACGTCGGTGCCCTCGACACCGATCGGGCCGAGCACATACTTCTGCGAGCCGTCTTCGTTGCAGGCCACGACCTGGTCGGTCGGCTTGGAGCTCGCGGCCTGCTGACCGGCCGCGGCGCGGGACGCCTTCGTGGAGCAGTCCAGGGCGGCGAACTTCTTCTGCAGCGCGGCCGGGATGTCCTCGGCGCCGCCCGGGGGCGGCGGAGGCGTCGCGGGCTTGGACGGGGAGGAGGACGCGGTGGGCTTGGCGGTGGGTGCCTTCTTCAGGGCGTCCGTGACGGCGCGGCCCTGGGTCGTGGCGCCCGCGGTGGGCGTCGGCGTCGACGAGGCGTTCGCCTTGTCGCCGTCCTTCGCCCCCTGGTCGCCCTTGCCCTTGGCCTCCTGATCGGTGCCGCTCTTGTCCTTGTCCTCGCCGTTCGCGCCCTTGGAGGGGCTGGGGGAGGGCTCGGGGGACTTGGTGCCCGCGGTGGTGGTCAGCACCGGGCGGAATCCGAGCTGGGCGGTGGTGCCTACCTGCGCCCGGGCCTGCTTCGCGTCCGTCCCCTTGGGGATGTTCACGACGATGTGGTTGCTGCCCTGCGTCTGGACCTCGGACTCGGACACGCCGAGACCGTTGACGCGCCGCTCCATGATGCCGGCGGCGGTCTTCATGTTGGTCTCGTTGATCGCGTTGGGCTTGCCCGGCTGGTTCTGGGCCGCCAGCGTGAAGCTGGTCCCGCCGGCCAGGTCGATGCCCAGCCGGGGCGTCTTGGTGCCGGTGTAGAACATGGCCCCGACCAGCGCCACCATCGCGATCAGGATCAGGACCAGGGACCGCCCCGGATGACCCTGGCTCGCGGGCGCCCTGCGGCCCTTCTTCGGTGCTGCCACCTTCTCGTATCTCCCTGTCCAACCACTCGGCTTCGGGTGTCTGCCGAGCGGCCACGAAGTGTTGTGGGGACGTGCCCCCGCCGGAGCCTAGACCGTCCCGGAACCGCGACGCACCGCCCGTGGGGCGCGCCGCGGTTCCGAATGGTCGGACTTACTTCGCGTCGGCGCCGCCGGCCTTCTTCTCGTCCTTGGCGACCTCCGCCGTGGCCTTCGCGTCGTCGGCGTCGTCGGCGGCGTCATCGGCGTCGTCGGCGGGCTTGTCGGCGTCGGCCCCGGCCTTGCCCAGGTCGATCTTGTCGGCCTGATCACCCGTGGCGGGCGCCTCATCGCTGGAGGCCTCGGTCAGGGCGGAGGCGTCGTCGGGGACGACCGGCTCGTCGTGGAGGGCGCCCTCGGCGCCGTCCAGGATGCGGTTGTACTCCTCGTCCGCGAGTACGGAGCCGATCGCGTTCTTGGCGTAGATGGCGTGCACGCCCGGGGCGACCTCCAGGAGGACGGTGTCCTCGTGGATTTCCTTGACGGTGGCGTACATGCCGCCGATCGTCCGGACGCCGGTGCCGGCCTGCATTTCATCCCGCATCCGCTGGGCCGCCTGCTGCTTCTTCTTGGCGGACCGCGTCATCAGGAACATGGCCCCGATGAGGACGATGAAGGGGAGGAGAGTCATGATGCTCACGGGACGGAATTCCTTCGCACGACCGCTGAGGCACGGTCTGATATACGGGGGTGGGTATGCCGGTCCAAGCAGACGGCATCGGCGGAGTCTAAGCGAGTCCCCACCAGTGGAACAACGCCCAGCATCGCACCGTAGTTCCTGACCGGGCGAGTCCCCGCGCCGTCAGGGCCCGAACAGGCCCTGCTGTCCGCTTCCGCCCGCCTGCTGCTGGGGCGGGACCAGGCCCATGTGGGCCCAGGCCGCCGGAGTCGCGATCCGGCCGCGGGGCGTACGGGCCAGCAGGCCCTCGCGTACCAGGAACGGCTCGGCGACCTCCTCCACCGTCTCACGTTCCTCCCCCACGGCGACCGCGAGGGTGGACAGCCCCACCGGGCCGCCGCCGAAGAGCTTGAGCAGCGCGGTGAGCACCGCGCGGTCCAGACGGTCCAGGCCGCGGGCGTCGACCTCGTAGACCGCCAGGGCCTGCGAGGCGATCTCGCGGGTGATCACGCCGTCGGCCTTGACCTGGGCGTAGTCGCGGACGCGGCGCAGCAGGCGGTTGGCGATACGGGGCGTGCCCCGGGAGCGGCCGGCGATCTCGGCGGCGCCCTCCGCCTCCACGGCGACGTCCAGCAGACCGGCCGAGCGGTGGACGACCCGCTCCAGCTCGGGCGGGGCGTAGAACTCCATATGGCCGGTGAAGCCGAAGCGGTCGCGCAGCGGCGGCGGCAGCAGACCGGCCCGGGTGGTGGCACCGACCAGGGTGAAGGGGGGAAGTTCGAGGGGGATGGCGGTGGCCCCCGGCCCCTTCCCCACGATCACATCGACGCGGAAGTCCTCCATCGCCATGTAGAGCATCTCCTCGGCGGGCCGGGACATCCGGTGGATCTCGTCGAGGAAGAGGACCTCGCCCTCCTGGAGGGAGGAGAGGATCGCGGCGAGATCGCCGGCGTGCTGGATGGCGGGGCCGGAGGTGATGCGGATCGGGGCGCCCATCTCGGCGGCGATGATCATCGACAGGGTCGTCTTGCCGAGGCCCGGCGCCCCGGAGAGCAGGACATGGTCGGCGGTGGCGCCGCGCGCACGGGCCGCGCGCAGCACCAGGTCGAGCTGTTCGCGCACCCGCTCCTGGCCGACGAATTCCTCCAGGTCCTTGGGCCGCAGGGCGGCTTCGACGGCGGAGTCCTCGCCGTCCGCGTCGGCCGCGACCAGCCGGTCGGGGGAGCCGGTGGCCGCATCGTCGGTGTCGTCCCAGTTCACTGCGGATTGCCTCGCGGGGTCGGGGCGGCCGGGCCGCCGGCGTGGTCGTACGGTCGGGGGCGCGGGGCCCCGGTGGCGGCGGTCATCGCGCCCTGTTCAGGTTCCGCAGTGCGGCCTTGAGGAGCCGCGGCGCCTGCGGCTGCCCGCCTTCGGCGACGGCCGCCTCGGCCTCCGGGGCGACCGCGTCGAGCGCCTCGTCCGCCTCCCGCGCCGCGTAGCCGAGGCCGATCAGGGCGGCGTGCAGCTGGTCGCGCCAGCCGGCCGGTGCGGCCGCGGCGACGCCCGCGCGGCCGGTGCCGGCTGGTGCGCCGAGGCGGTCCTTGAGCTCCAGGAGCAGCTTCTGCGCCCCCTTCTTCCCGATGCCGGGCACGGCGGTGAGGGTCTTCTCGTCGCCGTTGGCGACGGCGAGGCGCAGGGTGTCCGGGGAGTGCACGGCCAGCATGGCCTGGGCGAGCCGGGGCCCGACGCCGCTGGCGGTCTGCAGCAGTTCGAACGTCTGCCGTTCGTCGTCGTCCGCGAAGCCGTACAGCGTCAGCGAGTCCTCACGGACGACGAGGGAGGTGGCGAGCCGGGCCTGCTGTCCGACGCGCAGCCCGGACAGGGTGTCCGGGGTGCACTGGACGGCCATGCCGACACCGCCGACCTCGACGACGGCGGTGTCCGGGGCGAGGGCCGCGACCGGGCCGGAGACGTAGGCGATCATCGGGTGCCCTTCTGGGGGGTACGGCGGCGGGGGCCGGGGGACGGGACGGATGCGGGGGCGGCGCGGCGGGCCGCGGCATGCGCCTGCTGGAGGCGGTTTATCGCGGGGGCGCGCCAGATGTGGCAGATGGCGAGCGCGAGCGCGTCGGCGGCGTCGGCCGGTTTCGGCGGCGCGTCCAGCCGCAGCAGCCGCGTGACCATCGCGCCGACCTGGGCCTTGTCGGCCCGGCCCGATCCCGTCACGGCGGCCTTGACCTCGCTGGGGGTGTGCAGCGCGACCGGCAGCCCGTGGCGGGCGGCGCACAGCATGGCGACCGCACTGGCCTGGGCGGTGCCCATGACCGTACGCACGTTGTGCTGGCTGAACACCCGTTCCACGGCGACGCATTCGGGACGGTGCGTGTCGAGCCACCGCTCCATGCCCTGCTCGATCAGGACGAGACGGTGCGCGATATCGGCGTCCGCGGGGGTCCGCACCACGCCGGCGCCCCGCATCGTCAGCGGCCGCCCGGCCACCCCCTCGACCACGCCGATGCCGCAGCGCGTCAGCCCCGGGTCCACCCCGAGCACCTTCACGGTGCCCCTCCCCTCATGCCGTGCCCGGCGAACTCGCCGGGTCCGGCGCAATGCCTGCCTGGCGAACGTGCCGTCTGCCTGCCGTTCTTGCCGTCTGTCGAACTTGCCGTCTGCCGTACCGTTTCGGCCCGCCCTTCCCCCATGGGGGGGAGCGGAGATCCCCTGCTCAGCACAGTATCGGGTGGCACTGACAACGCGGCCGGCAACGCGGACGGGCCGACGGGGGTGTGTCCCCGCCGGCCCGTGAGGCGATCGAGTGTGCCGCGTTGTGTTACGCGTCCACCTTGGCCATGACGCTGTCCGGCACATCGAAGTTGGCGAAGACGTTCTGCACGTCGTCGCTGTCCTCCAGCGCGTCGATCAGCTTGAAGATCTTGCGCGCGCCCTCTTCCTCCAACTCGACCTGCATGGTCGGGACGAAGTTGGCATCGGCCGAGTCGTAGTCGATACCGGCCTCCTGGAGGGCGGTGCGGACCGCGACCAGGTCGGTGGCCTCGCTGAGCACCTCGAAGGACTCACCGAGGTCGTTGACTTCCTCGGCGCCCGCGTCCAGGACCGCGCCCAGGACGTCGTCCTCGGTCAGCTCGCCCTTCGGGACGATCACCACGCCCTTGCGGTTGAACAGATACGCCACCGAGCCCGGGTCGGCCATCGAACCGCCGTTGCGGGTCATCGCGACACGCACGTCCGAGGCGGCACGGTTGCGGTTGTCGGTGAGGCACTCGACGAGCACCGCGACACCGTTGGGGCCGTACCCCTCGTACATGATGGTCTCGTAGTCGGCGCCACCGGCCTCCAGGCCCGCACCGCGCTTGACCGCCGAGTCGATGTTCTTGTTCGGAACCGAGCTCTTCTTCGCCTTCTGAATGGCGTCGTAGAGGGTCGGGTTACCGTCCGGGTCGGCGCCGCCCATACGGGCCGCGACCTCGATGTTCTTGATCAGCTTCGCGAAGAGCTTGCCGCGCTTGGCATCGATCACGGCCTTCTTGTGCTTCGTCGTAGCCCATTTAGAGTGGCCGGACATCCGCCTGTCTCCTTCGCGTAACCCATTGAGAAACGAACGTCTAGATCCTACCGGGAGCCGATCAAACCGCCGTACGCCCACCCGTCGCCCGCCACCACCCCGAGATGAGCTACCCCAGCTACCGCTGGGAGGTACCCCCAGCGCACCGCACCATATTGACGAAGAAGGCGTGGATCCGGTGGTCGCCGGTCAGCTCCGGGTGGAAAGACGTGGCGAGGACGTCACCTTGCCGGACGGCCACCGCGTGCCCGTCGTACGTGGCCAGGACCTCCGCCTCCGCGCCGACCGACTCGACCCACGGCGCCCGGATGAAGACGCCCTCGACCGGTCCGCCCGGGATGCCCGCGACCTCGACGGCCGCCTCGAACGATTCGTTCTGCCGCCCGAAGGCGTTCCGGCGCACGATCATGTCGATGCCGCCGAGCGTCTCCTGGTCCTCCCGGGCGTCCAGCAGCTTGTCCGCGACCATGATCATGCCGGCGCAGGTGCCGTAGACCGGCTTGCCCGCCCGGACGAAGGCGCGCAGCGGCTCCAGCATGCCGAAGACGACCGCCAGCTTGGACATGGTGGTGGACTCGCCGCCCGGAACGACCAGGCCGTCGAGCCCGTCCAGCTCCTCGGGACGGCGTACCGGCCGGGCCAGGGCGTCCGCCTCGGCGAGCGCCGTGAGGTGCTCGCGGACGTCGCCCTGGAGCGCCAGCACACCGATGGTGGGGTTGCTCATCTGTGTTCCTACGTCCTTACCAGCCGCGGTTGGCGTAGCGCTCGGCCTCGGGGAGGGTGTCGCAGTTGATGCCGACCATGGCCTCGCCGAGGTTGCGCGAGGCATCCGCGATGACCTTCGGGTCGTCGTAGAAGGTGGTGGCCTTCACGATCGCGGCGGCGCGCTTGGCCGGGTCACCGGACTTGAAGATGCCGGAGCCGACGAAGACGCCCTCGGCGCCGAGCTGACGCATCAGCGCGGCGTCGGCCGGGGTGGCGACACCGCCCGCGGAGAACAGCACGACCGGCAGCTTGCCGAGCTCGGCGACCTCCTTGACCAGCTCGTACGGGGCGCGCAGCTCCTTGGCGGCGGCGTACAGCTCGTTGTGGTCGCAGCCGCGCAGCTTGGCGATCTCGCCCTTGATCTGGCGCAGGTGACGGACCGCCTCGACGACGTTGCCGGTGCCGGCCTCGCCCTTCGAGCGGATCATGGCCGCGCCCTCGGCGATCCGGCGCAGCGCCTCGCCCAGGTTGGTGGCACCACAGACGAAGGGGGTGGTGAAGGCCCACTTGTCGGAGTGGTTGACCTCGTCGGCCGGGGTGAGGACCTCGGACTCGTCGATGTAGTCGACGCCGAGCGACTGCAGGACCTGGGCCTCGACGAAGTGGCCGATACGGGACTTGGCCATCACCGGGATGGACACGGCGTTGATGATGCCGTCGATCATGTCGGGGTCGGACATGCGGGCCACGCCGCCGTCCTTGCGGATGTCCGCCGGGACCCGCTCCAGGGCCATGACGGCGACGGCGCCCGCGTCCTCGGCGATCTTCGCCTCTTCCGGCGTGACGACGTCCATGATCACGCCGCCCTTGAGCTGCTCGGCCATTCCGCGCTTGACGCGCGCGGTTCCGGTCTCGGGGTGCTGGGGCGTGGTGGGCGTGCTGGACACGGTTGACCTCACTCGATGCGGGTGGTTGTACGTCGCGGTTCACACAACCGTTTGTGCGGCACGCCGGAAAAGGGCCAATTAGAGGTCAGTGGCTCGTTACGGGCCGTCGGCGGCTCCTCGTCACCGCCGGGCGGCGACGTCCCGCCCCGCCACCGGGGCGGCCACCGTCAGTTTCCCGCCGAGCGGTCGTCCAGCACAGCCGGCGGCTCGTCGTCCATCTCGAAGGCCAGCGGGAACGGCGCATGACCCGCGAGCCGGAGGTAGCGCACCAGCCGATGCCGGCGGACGGCGCGCGCGGCCCGTACGGAGTCGTTGTGGAACCGGCGCGCCATCGGGACGCGGCGGACCGCGGCGGTGAGCTCGGCGACCGTCTGCTCGCCGCCCGGGGCCTCCCGTACGGCCTCCAGCTGCGCCTCCTCGGCGAAGATCGCGCGGAGCGCCTGGCTCAGCTCGCTCTCGGCCACCTCGCGGTGGTCCTCCTCGGCCTGCCGGGCCTCGTGCGCGGCCTGGTAGAGGACGATCGAGGCGGCGGGATCGAGGACGCCCGACGTACCGACCTCCTGCGCGACGGACGCGCGCCGCAGGAGCTGGGCGTCCAGGGCCGCCCGGGCGGCGTCGATCCGCGTGTGCAGCCGGTCGAGCCGACCGGCCGTCCAGCTCAGGTAGACACCGATCAGGACCAGGGCGGCGACGATCCAGATGAATGAGGTCACGGCGGGTCACATTACGTGATCCGCCGGGCTCGGCCTGGGCCGGTTGGGAGCAACCGGTCCGGGCCTGCCGAGCGCGGCTACCACCCCCACCGCGCCCGCAGCCCCACCCGCTCATCGGCCGCCACGGACGCCGCGCCGGCCGTGACCGTCTCGTAGACCGCGAGGATGTCGGCGCCCACCGTTGACCAGTCGAAGCGGCGTACGTGTTTGCTGCCGCGTTGGCGCAGTTCGGTGAGGCGTCGGGGGTGGTTCAGCAGGCGCACCGCGGCGTCGGCCAGGGCGTGGGCGTCCTCGTTGGTGAACAGTTCGCCGGCCTCGCCCTGGTCCAGGACCTGGGCGAACGCGTCCAGGTCGCTGGCGAGGACGGGCGCGCCGGCCGACATGGCCTCGACGAGGATGATGCCGAAGGACTCGCCGCCCGTGTTGGGGGCGACGTACAGGTCGACGCTGCGCAGCAGGCGGGCCTTGTCCTCGTCGGTGACCATGCCGAGGAATTCCACGCGGGAGCGCAGGTCGGCGGGGAGGGCGGCGACGGCCTCGTTCTCGTCGCCGCGGCCGGCCACCAGCAGGCGCGCGTCGGGCACCTCGGCGAGGATCGCGGGGAGTGCCTTCATCAGGACGGGCAGGCCCTTGCGGGGTTCGTCGATGCGGCCGATGAAGCCGATGGTCTTTCCCTGCCAGGCCGGGTTGGGTTCGGCCTGGGCGAAGAAGTCGACGTCGACGCCGTTGGGGATGACCACCGCGTCGCCGCCGAGGTGTTCGACGAGGGTGCGGCGGGCGTACTCGCTGACCGCGATGCGGGCGCTGATCTTCTCCAGGGCGGGCTGGAGGATCGGGTAGGCGGCGATCATGGCGCGGGAGCGCGGGTTGGAGGTGTGGAAGGTCGCCACGATGGGGCCCTGGGCCGCCCAGCAGGAGAGCAGGCCGAGGGAGGGCGAGGCCGGTTCGTGAATGTGGATGACGTCGAAGGCGCCGTTCTGGAGCCAGCGGCGTACCCGGGCGGCGGAGAGGAAGCCGAAGTTGAGGCGGGCGACGGAGCCGTTGTAGGGGACGGGGACGGCCCGGCCGGCGGAGACGACGTACGGGGGAAGGGGGGTCTCGTCGTCGGCGGGAGCCAGGACGGAGACCTCGTGGCCGAGCCGGACGAGGTGTTCGGCCAGGTCGCGGATGTGGAACTGGACGCCGCCGGGGACGTCCCACGCGTACGGGCAGACGATGCCGATTCTCATGCGGTCGGCCCCGTTTCCGTGCTGCCGGTCTCGTCGCGCGGTTCCAGGTCGGCGAGCCACAGGCGCTGGAGCATGTGCCAGTCCTGGGGGTGGTCGGCGATGCCGGAGGCGAAGGCGTCGGCGAGCTGCTGGGTCATCACGGCGGCCTTCTCGCCGCGGGTGCCGGTCTCGGGGACCTCGATCTCCGGGTGGACCCGGCCCCGCAGGATCGGGCTGTCGTCGTACCAGAGGGTGACGGGCAGCAGCATCGCCCCGGTCTGCAGCGCGAGGATCGCCGGTCCGGCGGGCATCTTCGTCGTCTCGCCGAAGAACTTGACCTCGATGCCCGAAGCGGACAGATCGCGGTCGGCGACGAGGCAGACCAGTCCGCCGGCCCGCAGCCGGCGGGCGAGGGTGCCGAAGGCCGCGCCGCCGGTGTGCGGCAGCACCTCCATCCCCAGCCCCTCGCGGTAGGCGACGAACCGGTCGTAGAGGGTTTCCGGCTTGAGGCGTTCGGCGACGGTGGTGAAGGGGATGTCGAGCTTGGTGGTGGCCCAGACGCCCGCCAGGTCGTAGTTGCCCATGTGGGGCAGCGCGAGGACGACGCCGCGGCCGCTCGCCAGGCCGTCGGTGAGGTAGTGGATGTCCTGGGGGGTGAATCCGGCCTTGACGCGTTCCTCGCTCCAGGCCGGCAGCCGGAAGGACTCCATCCAGTAACGCATGTACGAGCGCATCCCGGCCCGGGACAGCTCGGCCAGGCGCTGCGACGAGGCGTCCGGGACGACCCGGGCGAGGTTCGACTCCAGGCGCCGGACGCCCTTGCCCCGGCGCTTCCAGGCGATGTCGGCGATCTGCCGGCCGAGGCGTACCGCGACCCCTTCGGGCAGCTTCTTGACGGTGGCCCAGCCGAGCCCGTAGAGCGCGTCGGCGAGCCGGTCGGTGTCGATCAGGCGGTTGCTGCGTGGACTGCGGCTCATGCGCCGTTCCCCCCTTGAGCGATGGCGTCGGCCTCGGCCGACTCGCGCCGCACCGTCACGACGCGCTGGCCGAGGGTGACGGTGCTGCCGATGGCGACGATCCACAGGGCGATCGGCAGCAGGACATGGATGCCGGGCACGCCGAATTTCGCCAGTCCCGAGAAACCGCAGGCGACGAGCGTGACGACGAGCCGCTCGGCGCGCTCCACCAGGCCGTTGACGTTCACCGGCAGCCCGATGGCCTCGCCGCGTGCCTTGGTGTACGAGACGACCTGGCCGCTGGCGAGGCAGAAGATCGCGATGGCGCAGAGGGTCAGGCTGTCGCCGCGGCCCGCGTACCAGAGAGCCAGCCCGCCGAAGATCGCCGAGTCGGCGACCCGGTCCAGAGTGGAGTCGAGGAAGGCGCCCCAGCGGCTGGAACGGCCGAGCTGCCGCGCCATGTTGCCGTCGACCAGGTCGGAGAAGACGAACAGGGTGATGACGATCGTGCCCCAGAAGAACTCGCCCTGCGGGTAGAAGATCAGCGCACCGGCCACCACACCACCGGTCCCGACGAGGGTGACCACGTCCGGGCTGACCCCGATTCGGATGAGCAGGGCGGCGAACGGCGTGAGAACACGCGTGAAGAACGCACGCGCGTACTTGTTCAGCATGGCCTTCCCGGAGAGTCGATATGGGCCGTGCGGTCAAGGGGCCACCGGCTGGCCCATCGTAGCCAGGCGGCCAGGGGGCACCGCGAAGGCATCGCGGCGCGAGGTGCAACCCGGCGGCTCGGCGGATCCGTCCCGCGCCCCTCGGCGCTCCCGGGGGCCGCTGAAGCGCCCGTGCGCAGCCCGGAGGGGGCAAGATCGACAGTAAGCTCACCGATCGTCCGTTGTGCCATGTATGGACGCATCATGACCTCGGTGGAAAGCTCGAATCACCGCAAAGTGTCGACCTGGAGGCGAGACACATGAGCGACAGGACGAGTACACACCCAGGAGCCGCCGGAAGGGCATCGGCGGCCGACCGGCCCACCGCTGTGCGGAATGTGGTGCTGGTCGGCCACAGCGGGTCGGGGAAGACCACTCTGGTCGAGGCGCTCGCGCTGGCGTCCGGCGCGGTCAACCGGGCGGGCCGGGTCGAGGAGGGCGGCTGTCTTTCGGACTACGACGAGATCGAGCACCGCCAGCAGCGCTCCGTACAGCTGTCCCTGGTCCCGGTCGACTGGGGCGGCATCAAGATCAATTTGCTGGACACCCCCGGATACGCCGATTTCGTCGGGGAGTTGAGGGCCGGTCTGCGTGCCGCGGACGCGGCCCTCTTCGTTGTCTCGGCGTCGGACGGGGTGGACGGCTCGACCCGTATGGTCTGGGACGAGTGCGCGGCGGTCGGTATGCCGCGCGCCCTCGTCGTCACCCACCTGGAGGCGTCCCGCGCCGACTTCGACGAAATCACCGCACTGAGCCGCGGCAGCTTCGGCGGCGAGAACCCGGAATCCATCATCCCCCTCTATCTCCCGCTGTACGGCACACCGGGCGCCGACGGCCATGCCCCGGTGCACGGTCTGATCGGCCTGCTCTCCCAGCGGGTCTACGACTACTCCTCCGGGGAGCGCACCGAGCGCCCGCCGACGGCGGACGAGCTGCCGAGGATCGAGGAGGCCCGTAACCGCCTCATCGAGGGGATCATCGCCGAGAGCGAGGACGAGTCCCTCATGGACCGCTACCTGGGCGGCGAGGAGATCGACATCAAGACCCTCGTCGGCGACCTGGAGACGGCGGTCGCCCGGGGCACCTTCCACCCCGTGCTGGCCGCCGCCCCGGCCGTCGACGGCGCCAAGCAGGGGCTGGGCACCGTCGAGCTCCTGGAGCTGATCACCGGCGGCTTCCCGACCCCGGCCGAGCGGGAGGCGCCCGCGGTGACCGGGACCGACGGTTCCCCCCGGGAGGCGCTGGCCTGCGATCCGGCCGGTCCGCTCGCGGCCGAGGTGGTCAAGACCTCCTCGGACCCGTACGTGGGCCGGATCTCGCTGGTCCGGGTCTTCTCCGGCACCCTGCGTCCGGACGAGACGGTGCATGTGTCGGGCCACGGGCTGGAGGACCGCGGCCACGAGGACCATGACGTCGACGAGCGGGTCGGCGCGCTGACCACCCCCTTCGGCAAACAGCAGCGCCCGCTGCCGCAGGCGATCGCCGGCGATCTGGCGTGTGTGGCGAAGCTGTCCCGCGCGGAGACCGGCGACACGCTGTCGGCCAAGGACGATCCGCTGCTGATGGAGCCCTGGACGATGCCGGAACCGCTGCTCCCGGTCGCCATCCGGGCACACAGCAAGGCCGACGAGGACAAGCTCTCGCAGGGCCTGTCCCGCCTGGTGGCCGAGGACCCGACGATGCGTCTGGAGCACAATCAGGACACCCGTCAGGTGGTCCTGTGGTGCCTGGGCGAGGCGCATGTCGATGTGGCGCTGGAGCGGCTGCGGACCCGTTACGGCGTCCAGGTGGACACCGTCGAGCACAAGGTGCCGCTGCGGGAGACCTTCGGCGACCCCGCCGCGGGACGCGGACGGCATGTCAAGCAGTCCGGCGGCCACGGCCAGTTCGCGATCTGCGAGATCGAGGTCGCACCGCTGCCGGGCGGCTCCGGCATCGAGTTCGTGGACAAGGTGGTGGGCGGCGCGGTGCCCCGGCAGTTCATCCCCTCCGTGGAGAAGGGCGTACGCGCCCAGGCCGCGCGCGGGGTCGCCGCCGGGCACCCGCTCGTCGACATCCGGGTGACCCTGCTGGACGGCAAGGCGCACTCGGTCGACTCCTCGGACGCCGCGTTCCAGATGGCGGGCGCGCTGGCGCTGCGCGAGGCCGCCGCCGGTGCCCGGATCGATCTCCTCGAACCGGTCGCCGAGGTGAGTGTGCTGGTTCCGGACGACTTCGTCGGCCCGGTGATGAGCGATCTGTCGGGCCGACGCGGCCGGGTGGTGGGCACCGAGCAGTCGGGGGCCGGCCGTACGCTCGTCCGCGCGGAGGTGCCGGAGACCGAGATCGGACGGTACGCCGTCGATCTGCGCTCCCTTTCGCACGGCACCGGCCGCTTCCACCGGGTCTATCTGCGGCATGAGCCGATGCCGGCGCCGCTCGCCGCCAAGTACCGGGAAGAGGCGGAGAACGGCTCGTAGTCGACGGTGCGTCAGCCGTCGTCCGGCTCAACTCCCTTGGGCCGGCCGGCGGCTGTACGCTGAGTGAGGTCACAAGCTCGGCGGGTGTGCCGTGGGCGGTAGTCGGGAAAGAGCCGCATCATCGGATGCGTGCGGTGATGGGGGCGGTAGTGGCAGACGGCTTCGACTTCAGCCCGGGGGCGCAGGTGCCGCTCTCGGGAGGCGCGGGAGAGACCGCGGCGACCCAGGCGCTGGCCTCGGCCGCCTACCGGGACAACCCCCTCTCCGATATCTCCAAGGCCGACTCCGAATCCGGCACGTCCGACATCAAGAAACCGAAGCTGTCGCTGTTCGCACCCAACCTCGGCGAGGCGTTCTCGCGCGCCGTGCAGGTGCGGATGCTCGGCGGCGGGCGCGCGGCGCTCATCCAGTCCTTCGGCACGGAGCCGCAGACCGTCGTCGAGCACTGTCTGTCCGCCAGCCGCCTCCGCAAGCAGCGGGACAGCAAGCTGACGCTGCTGATGGTGCTGTTCGGGCTGCTGTTCCTGCCCGGCGTGCTGCTGTGGCTGGGTGCCTTCCAGCTCCGGAAGATGCTCTCCAAGGACGGTGAGGGCAACGGCGTCTCGCTGCTCGGCGGCGCGCTGCTGACCGTGCTCGCCGGCGTCGCCCTGTTCTTCATGATCAAGCTGCCGGTGAACGGCTTCTGGCCGCTGTACGCCCGCGCCATGGTCATCGCGCCGGTGATCGGCTGGTGGTGGGCCAAGCAGATCTGCGAACAGGCCGCCGTGACCATGCGGGCGGCCTGGAAGGGCCTGCTGGAGGGCGGTGGCGTGGCCGCGAAGATCCCCGAGGCGGTGCCGCAGGACCCGAACCAGGTCGCCGCCGAGACCCTCCGGCAGAATCTCGCCAAAATCTCCGCCGAGCAGCGCAGCAACGTCGTCTTCTACGCCGGCCCCAAGGGCATACTCGGCATGGGCACGCGCTGGGGCAGCTGGCAGCTCGCCGAGGAGCTCAAGCCCGCGCGGGAAGGCGTGGAGATCCACCCCTTCCGCAGCTGGGACGTCATCCGCGTGATCCACGACCGGCTGCGCATGCTGGAGCGCTCCCCGCTGCACACCGGCGGCTTCCCGCAGCCGTCGGTCCGCCACTGGATCGTCTCGCCGGTCGGTGAGAAGGCCGCCGCCGTCTCCCGCCCGGACGGCACGGACACCGACGCGTACCAGATCCGCGGGCACGAGATAGAGCGCATCTGCAACGAGCAGCAGTTCGGCGCCGGCAACCGCCACTACCTGGGCGTCCAGTTCGTCCTCTGGGACGGTCAGCTGGTGATCACCCTGATGATCACCGTCACGGTGCTGCACGAGACGCTGCGCATCGAGGTGACCGGTCACGCCCTCGGCCCGGTGCACTCCTTCTTCACCGGCAAGCCGGAGCCCAAGACCAAGGAGGTCGCCAAGACCGTCCGGTTCTGGGAGACGAAGAAGGTGACCCTCCCGCTCATCGAGACGCAGGAGGTCGTCCGCCTCGCCGCGCGGGCGCCGCTGACGTGGTTCCCGCCCGTCCTGGACTTCCTCGGCGGCAAGCTCACCCTCCCCGAGCCGTTCGGTCTGCGCCATGTCTGGGCCGACAAGCCCTGGCGCCACCGCTTCATGGCCGACGACGCGCTGCGCGCCGCGACCCCGGTCCTGCGGACGGTGCACGCCGCCGCCATGAGCGTGCTGAAGGAGAACGGCGTGGACACCGAGCGCTTCGACAACCGCTCCCTGGTCCTCAGCGGTGTGATCCAGGGCGTGGAGCCGCGCAAGGCGGACGAGTACAACGCCTAGCGGTGGTCGTCAGGGGCCGCACCGAAACGGCCCCTGACGGAGCTCGACGCCCTCAGCGGAAGATCCCGGTGTGCCCCAGCGAGTACCGCCCCGGCTGCGGATAGACCGCCAGCCCGTGCGGACCCTCGCCGACCGGGATCTTCGCCAGGGTCTTGCCGGTGCGGGTGTCCAGCGCATAGACCTCGGAGTGATAGCGGCCGGACAGCCACAGGACCTTGCCGTCCGCGGAGACACCGCCCATGTCGGGGCTGCCGCCCCCGGGAATGCGCCATTTGTCGACGAGCTTGCCGGTCGTGAAGTCGAGGAGCGAGACCGACCCCTCACCGCGGTTGGAGATATACATGTGCCGGGAGTCCCGGCTGACGTAGAGGCCGTGGGTGCCCCTGCCGGTGGGCATCAGCTTCGGCTCGCCGAAGGTGTCGCCGTTGAGGACCCACACCCCGTCGGCCATCATGTCGGCGACGTACCAGGTCCTGCCGTCCGGGGAGATCTTCACATCCTGCGGCATCGCCCCTTCGAACGGCAGCTTCTGCTGACCGATGACCTTCATCCGCTCCGTATCGACCTTGAGCAGTTCGCCGGAGAACTCGCAGGAGACGATGAAGTACCGCCCGTCCGGCGAGAAGTCGGCGTGATTGACGCCCGCACAGCCGACCGGCACGGTCTTGCGGATCTTCATGCTGTGCGGGTCCCGGAACACCAGCTGCTTGTCCATCGAGGCCATCACGACCGCGTACTTCCCGTTGGGCGTGAAGTAGAGGTTGTACGGATCATGGACATCGACGGGCCGGCCGGGCTTGCCGGTGGCGGGATCGATCGGGGTGAGGTCATGACCCCGGTTGTTGTTGACCCAGAGCGTCTTCAGGTCCCAGGACGGCACGACATGCTGCGGCTGCACGCCCACCCGGATCGTCTCGACGACCTTGTACGTCTTCGGGTCGATGACGCTGACCGTGTCGGAGCCGGTGTTCGGCACATACACCCGCGAGGGGAACTTCCTGACCTGCGGCGCCAGCTGGTTGGGCCGGTCCGCCGCGTAGAGATCGTGCTCGTCCAGCGGCGGCGGCATCCCCGGCAGCCCCCGCCCGGCGGCCTGGGCAGGCGACGACCGCACGGGATGCGGGCTCCGCTTCGCCGCGTCGGTCTCGCCGCCCCCGCATCCCGCCGCCATCAGCGCACAGGCCGCGGCGAGCAGCCCGGCCCGGCGGCCGGCGCGGGCCGTCCCGGCACCCTTCCCGCGACCCCGCGTGGGGGTCTCCCCGAACGAGGTTCGGGGGAGCGTGCGGTCAACGCCCATCACATCACCAGCTTCGTTGTCGTCACCGTGCGCGGACCGCGCCGGCGGAGGCCGTCAGGGCCCCGGAGCGGCACGGCCACCGTGCCGGCCTGCCCGGGATGGGACCTCACGCAGGAGTCCCGTGCGCAGGACGGGGCGTGCCGCGCACCGGCGCCCGCGGACGGGACGGCCGCGCGCGGCACGGCACAACGATCTTGGGAGGTCACCACACCCTTAGCGTGGCAACGAATGCGAGAAGCGGCGATCTCTCTGGTTCGTACGGGTGTACATCACCCCGCGGGCCCGCTCCGACGGCCCCTTACTCGGGCCAGGCGTCCGCGAGCATCGCCCGTGTGTCGGCGAGGAGTTGGGGCAGCACCTTGGTGTGCGCCGTGACGGGCATGAAATTGGTGTCGCCGCCCCAGCGCGGTACGACGTGCTGGTGCAGATGGGCCGCGATCCCGGCGCCGGCGACGCTGCCCTGGTTCATGCCCAGATTGAAGCCGTGGGCGCCGGAGGCGGTACGGAGCGCTGTCATCGCCTGCTTGGTCAACTCGGCGAGCTCGGTGGTCTCCGGCCCCGTCAGGTCCGTGTAGTCGGCCACGTGACGGTACGGGACGGTCATCAGGTGGCCGCCGTTGTAGGGGTACAGGTTGAGCACCGCATAGACCAGGTCGCCCCGCTTGACGATCAGCCCGTCCTCGTCCGACTTGGCCGGGATCGAGCAGAACGGGCAGCCATCGTCGCCCCCCGGGCCGGTCGGCTTGTTCTCCCCCTGGATGTAGGCCATCCGGTGGGGCGTCCACAGGCGCTGAAAGGCGTCCTGCGTCCCGACTCCGATCTGCTGCTCCGGCTCACTCGTCATGGTGGTCAGCATATTCCCCGGTGGGGACGTGCCGAGGGGCGGCCCCGAAGGGGACCGCCCCTGAAACCCCGCAGCGACGGGGAACACATCACACCTGGACGCGGCGCTGTACGACATCCAGGAGCTTGGCGATCGCCTGGTCACGCGGAACGCCGTTCTCCTGCGACCCGTCCCGGTAGCGGAAGGACACCGCGCCGTGCGCCATGTCCTCATCACCGGCAAGGATCATGAACGGCACCTTGGCCTTCTGGGCATTCCTGATCTTCTTCTGCATCCGGTCCGACGACGAGTCCACCTCGACCCGCAGCCCCTTGGCCTTCGCCTGGGCGGCGAACTCCTCCAGGTACGCGACGTGCGCGTCGCCGATCGGGATGCAGGTGGCCTGCACCGGGGCCAGCCACGCCGGGAAGGCGCCCGCGTAGTGCTCGAGGAGCACGCCGAAGAACCGCTCGATGGAGCCGAACAGGGCGCGGTGCAGCATGACGGGCTGCTGCTTGGAGCCGTCCGCGGCGGTGTACTCCAGGCCGAACCGCTGGGGCTGGTTGAAGTCGACCTGGAGGGTCGACATCTGCCAGGACCGTCCGATCGCGTCGCGCGCCTGCACGGAGATCTTCGGGCCGTAGTACGCCGCCCCGCCCGGGTCCGGGACCAGCGGAAGGCCCTGCTTCTCGGCGGCCTGGCGCAGCGCCTCGGTGGCCTCCTCCCAGTCCTCGTCCGAGCCGATGAACTTGTCCGACTCGTCGCGGGTGGACAGCTCCAGCTCGAAGTCGTGGAGGCCGTAGTCGCGCAGCAGGTCGAGCACGAAGGTGAGGAGCGTGTCCAGCTCCTCGGGCATCTGCTCCCTGGTGCAGTAGATGTGCGAGTCGTCCTGCGTGAAGCCGCGCGAGCGGGTCAGGCCGTGCACCACGCCCGACTTCTCGTACCGGTAGACGGTTCCGAACTCGAAGAAGCGCAGCGGCAGTTCACGGTAGGAACGCCCGCGCGACTTGAAGATCAGGTTGTGCATGGGGCAGTTCATGGCCTTGAGGCGGTAGTTCTGCCCGTCGAACTCTATGGCCGGGAACATGGCGTCCCCGTAGTGCGGCAGATGCCCGGAGGTCTCGAAGAGGCCCTGCTTGGTGATGTGCGGCGAGTTCACGAACTCATAGCCCGAGTCCTCGTGGCGCTTGCGGGAGTAGTCCTCCATCACCTTGCGGACGACGCCGCCCTTGGGGTGGAAGACCGCGAGGCCGGGGCCGAGCTCCTCGGGGAAGGAGAACAGGTCGAGCTCCGCGCCCAGCTTGCGGTGGTCGCGCTTCTCGGCCTCGGCGAGGAACTCCAGGTGTGCCTTGAGCTCGTCCTTGGTCGGCCAGGCGGTGCCGTAGATCCGCTGCAGCTGCGGGTTCTTCTCGCTGCCGCGCCAGTACGCCGCCGCCGACCGCATCAGCTTGAACGCCGGGATGGCGCGGGTCGACGGCAGGTGCGGACCGCGGCAGAGGTCCTTCCAACACAGCTCGCCGGTCTTGGCGTCGAGGTTGTCGTAGATCGTCAGCTCACCGGCGCCGACCTCGGCTGAGGCACCCTCGGCAGCGTCCGCCGCGGAGCCCTTGAGGCCGATCAGTTCCAGCTTGTACGGCTCGTCCGCCAGCTCCTCGCGGGCGGCGTCGTCGCTGACCGCGCGACGGGAGAACTTCTGCCCGCGCTTCTGGATCTCCTGCATCTTCTTCTCGATGCGCTTGAGATCGTCCGGGTGGAACGGGGTCTCGACGTCGAAGTCGTAGTAGAAGCCGTCCTTGATGGGCGGGCCGATGCCGAGCTTCGCCTCCGGGAACAGCTCCTGTACGGCCTGCGCCATCACATGCGCGGTGGAGTGCCGCAGGATGTCGAGGCCGTCCTCGGAGGTGATCTCGACGGGCTCGACCGCGTCGCCGTCGGCGACCTCGTACGCCAGATCCTTCAGCTCCCCGGCCACCCGCGCGGCGACGACAGTGCGCTCACCCTGGAAGAGGTCGGCGGCCGTAGTGCCCGTGGTCACCACGCGTTCTTCCCGCTCGGAATCGCGTTGGACGGTCACACGGACGTCTGACACCGGTCTCTCCTGACTCATGTCTCTTTCACGTCAGCGATTGCTGCGCACGCGAATCGTACCGAGCCTCCGCGCCCGACCGCGAAACGGTTTCCCCGGCCCCGGTCACTCCCCGTCCAGCGGTCCGCCGCACGCCTCCTCGAAGACGTCGAGATTCTCCTGGAGCGCCTTCATCAGCCGGTCCCGCTCCGCCTCGTCGGTCTGTACGGGGGTGACCTCGTGGCCCCCGGTGATCCGGCGGAAGCCGCCCCGGCTCTCCAGCCGCCCGGTCACCCGGATCGGCAGCCCCACCAGATGGGCATGCGCCGCGACCCGGTAGTCCTCCTCTTGCAGGGCGACCCGTACCTGCACCACATCGGCCCCGGTGATCACGCGCAGCCGCACCGTCCCCGGCCCGCCCGGCCGCTCCCTGCGCAGCCGTACGACCGCGCCGGTCACCCGCACCGGCAGCGACGGCTCGTCCCGTACGTAGCGCTGGGCGGCCCGCTGGAGCGCGGGGAGATCGCCGGGCGAGAACTCCACCGGTTCGGGGCGGGCGGGGCAGCCGGCCGGGGCGCCGGCGGCCGGTGACCATGCCACCGCGATCCGTACGCCTTCCACGTCCCGGACCAGCGCGATCAGGGCCTGCGCGAGTTCATGGCAGACGCCCAGCTCGACGGCGGCGTCGAAGGACTCCATGCCGCCGGTGGCCCGCTGGTAGTCGGTGGCGTCGCGGGCCGCGTGCAGCGCGCGCTGGAGCCCGGCGACGGCGTCGCGCCCGGCCCGCACCGGGACGTACGCGGCCAGCCGGCCCGCCGCTGCCGGGCCGATCAGCACCTCGCCCAGGAATCCCTCGGCCTGCCGCTTGTGCCGGGCGCCGTAGTAGCCGGCCTTGGCGTAGGTGCCCAGCGCGCCGGCGATCAGCATCGAGCGCGCGGCGCCGCGCAGCTGTTCCTGCGCCACCCAGAGGGCGGCCCCCGAGCCGTCGTCCGGGACCTCGCGCTCCCAGCGCACCTCGTCGCTGGGCATTGCGAGCCCCACCAGCACCTCGCGGGCGGTGGGCGCCGCGCTCTGAGCCAGCGCCGCCAGCGCCTCGGCCAGCAGCTCCGCGCTGTCGGGGAACCGTCGGTCGTGCGGCACCAACAGGCTGGTGCCGCCCACCCCGCCCGGCGGTGTCCATCGCGCGTAGCTGCCCCCGGCCCCACCCCTGCGCCGCCAGCCGTGCCGGGCCAGCAGCGCGCTGAGCACCGCCGGATCGACCTCCGCCGGGTCCAGGAGCCTCGTGTCGAATTCATCGGTCGGCCGGTACATCAGGGTCTCCCTCCCGCCCCGACCCGCGTCATGATCTCGCAGAGCGCGCGGTCGTCGAAGATCCGCGTGGTCGGGATCCGCACAGTGGTCCTGCGCCGGCCGCTGACCTTGTGGCCGGCCAAGTTGATCCAGTAGCAGCAGTGCCGCAGTTCGAGACGGTCGTGGCCCGCCCGCAGCCAGTCCTTCCGGTCCCGTGGCACCAGCATCACGACCAGGATCTTGTGCACCGCCACGGGCGTACGGGCCAGCGTCCTCAGGTGCTCGTTGTCGAGAGTGAAGGCGAACGTCGCCCCGGGCGGGCGCGGGGCGGTCTGGTAGGTGCATTTGAGCTGCACCTTGATGGTGACCTCGTCGTCGACGGTGTGGCCGGGCGCGGCGTGGCTGACGTGCCAGTCGATTCCGTTGTCCGGGAAGGGCTGCGCCAGCGAGCATCCCGAGGCAGCGGCGATCGCGTGCAGATAGCCGACCTGGAGGGTCTCCATGCAGGCGGTGGTGGCGAGTCCGCCGCGCCGCGGGGTGGTCCGCTGGGGCAACAACCCGCCCGGTTCGGGCTGCGCGAGCGTCATCGCGGTGGTGCCTTCCGGGCTGTGCCGATCGATGCGTCTGGAGGACGGGGAGTCGGCCGGCCGCGTACGGGAGCCTCGCTGCCCCCGCGCGCCGTCGGCCGTTTCCGGTGGCGTCCGGGGACGCCACCGCTGGACCGCGCGGAATCGCGTCGGCCCGTCACTGTGGTTGTCTCCGCGTCAAGTGGTCGGCAAACAAGGACGGTTCGACCACCGGTCGGCTCGGGTATCACCAGGTCGGGTGGCGTACGGCGTCATCCGCCGCACTAGTGCGAGGAGTTGGGCTGATGCCGAGCTGGTATGAGGGTCCGCTTGCTTCCTTCGACACCGAGACGACGGGCATAGACGTCGAGCGGGACCGCATCGTCTCCGCGGCCCTGGTCGTGCAGGAGACTCCGCGCTCCGCCCCGCGCGTCACCCGCTGGCTGATCAATCCGGGCGTCGAGATCCCCGAGGCCGCGACGGCGGTGCACGGTCTGACGGCCGACCATCTCGCGCTGCACGGCCGCTGGCCGGCGCCGGTGCTGGAGGAGGTCGCGCGCGCTCTGGCCGCTCAGGCGGTGGCCGGCCGGCCGCTGGTCGTGATGAACGCCCCCTTCGATCTCACGCTCCTGGACCGCGAGTTGAAGCGGCATCGCGCCACTTCCCTCGACGCCTATCTGGACGTCCATCCGCTGTACGTCCTGGACCCCCGGGTCCTGGACAAACATCTGGACCGCTACCGCAAGGGCCGCCGCACGCTCACCGACCTGTGCGCGCACTACGAGATCGAGCTGTCCGACGCCCATGAGGCGGCCGCCGACGCGTTCGCCGCGCTGCGGGTCGTCCGCGCACTGGGCCACCGCTTCGCGTCCCGGCTGGAGGGGCTGCGTCCCGGCGAGCTGCACACCCGCCAGGCGATCTGGTACGCCGCCCAGGCCCGCGGGCTCCAGGAATGGTTCGCCCGCAGCGGCACTCCCGAGACCGTCGATCCGCATTGGCCGCTGCGTCCGGAACTTCCCGCCGCCGCCTGATAACCCCTCAGAATTCCGGCCTTTTGCCGGTGCGGTTTCGACAGCGGCACGGAAAACGGATTCCCACTCGGCGCGGCCTTCAACCCGGCGCCTCTTCAACTCGGCGATTTCCACGACAGAAAACGTCTCAATGACACAAAACCCGTTCAACGACAAGAACCGGGCCGCCTTTTGGCGGCCCGGTTCTTGATCGGGTGGGCGATACTGGGTTCGAACCAGTGACCTCTTCGGTGTGAACGAAGCGCTCTCCCACTGAGCTAATCGCCCGGGTGTCGGCGGGGTTTCCCTCGCGAACGAGCAGAACAATACAGGCCACCAGGGCCTTCCATCAAATTCCTGTTCCCGCGGCCCCCCACGGCCGGGCCGGGACGTCCGGCCCCGTCAGCCGCGGGCGAGCCAGGCGGCCAGCCCGCGCCGGCCGGCCCGCATCATCAGCCGGTGGTTGACGGCGAACAGCGGTCTGCCCGGCAGGGCGAGCCCACGCAGCAGCGGCTTGCAGACCTCGACCTCCTGCTCGTAGACGACCCGTGTCCCGCCCCCGCCCGGCTTGATCGTCCAGCGCGCCCAGCCGGCCACGTCCCCGCGCAGCGTTATCTCCAGCACCCCCGCAGCCGGGTCCCGTACGCGCTCACTCGCCACGATCTTCAGGTCATACGGCAGCATCGACCGGATCCGGGCCGTGCCACAGCGCTCGTCGATCGAGGTGATCTCACGCACCTGCGGCCACCACCGGGGATAGGACTCACCGCGTCCGAGGACGGCGTAGACGACGGCGGGCGGCGCATCGAGCAGCCATACGCTGCGGAAACGGTAGTGATGCAGACGGCGTGACCAGTCGGGCATGGTCCCAGTGTGCGCGCTGACAGCGGTGAGGGCCCGGAGACTTGACGTCTCCGGGCCCTCTGCGAGTGGGCGATACTGGGTTCGAACCAGTGACCTCTTCGGTGTGAACGAAGCGCTCTCCCACTGAGCTAATCGCCCGGCGCGCCGCCAACATTACCGCACGTCGGCAGGCGCTTCCGACCATTTCCAGGTCACTGGTCGACCTTCCACGGCATCGCGAAACCGAACTTCCACGCATACACCGCGAGCAACACCGCGACGATCACTACGCCGATGGTCGTCAGAACGGTGTTGCGCCGCCGCACCTTCGGGTCGAGCGCTCGCTGCGCCGCCTCGGTCACCTTCCGCTTGGTCCAGCGCAGCACGAGCTGGGCCCAGACGAATTCCGACGCCCAGATCGCCATACCGGCGAAGATCACCAGCCAGCCGGGCCCCGGCAGCGGCAGCATGATCACGCCGACGGTCACCACGGTGAGACCGAGGACGAAGATTCCGACCTGCCAGCTCAGATGCAGCGGCCGGGAGCGCCTGATGAAGCGCGGCGCACGCGAACCGAGCGACCGCCCGTCCGTCTCGGCGCCCCCTTCGGCAGCCTCCGACCCCCCGTTACCCTCCGTATTCATAAGGCACAACTTACCGGACGCGATCCGTCCGCCGGAATTGCCGCTGGGGATGAGCCGGCAATCCGCCGTAAGAGGTACCTCAAGGCACCCAAAACCGTCAGAGGGGTTTACAACGGCACCGTAGGTGGCATGTCGATTTCGCCGACGTGCGAATCCCCGAGCGCACACTGAGCGAAAGGCCCTGGCGCTTATGAACACCACGGTCAGCTGCGAGCTGCACCTGCGCCTCGTTGTGTCGAGCGAGTCCTCACTGCCTGTACCCGCGGGCCTGCGGTATGACACGGCCGATCCGTATGCCGTGCATGCCACCTTCCACACCGGAGCCGAGGAAACCGTCGAGTGGGTTTTCGCCCGCGATCTCCTCGCCGAGGGCCTGCACCGGCCCACCGGCACCGGAGACGTCCGCGTCTGGCCGTCCCGGAGCCACGGACAGGGCGTGGTCTGCATCGCCCTGAGCTCCCCGGAAGGCGAAGCCCTTCTCGAAGCCCCTGCGCGGGCCCTTGAATCGTTCCTCAAGAGGACCGACGCGGCCGTACCGCCCGGTACGGAACACCGCCATTTCGATCTCGACACCGAGCTCTCCCACATTCTGGCGGAGAGCTGAGACGCACCCCAGCCGCCCAACGCATCCAACCCGCTCACCAGCACCGTCCGACTCGGGGAGACGGCGCAGGACCGACACAGATCACACGGCACACTTCGGCGCCGTCGCCGCGGACCCACCGCGGAGACGGCGCCGAGGCTTGTTCCAGGCGCTAGAGTCGGCGACATTCGGCAACGACAGCGGGGGCGGCACCGTCGGCGCTCCCGCCCGGCCAGGGAGCGGACCGTTGATCACCCATGACACCCGGTGCGCGCTGGACGCGGTCGTCGATCTGCTCAACACCGCCCCGGAGGGCGAGGCGCCCGGAGCGCCGGACAGCCTGACCGGCCTCACGGCGCTCCAGGAGTTCGTGCAGCGCAACCACGTCGGTGATGTGAGCACCCTCTGCGAGGGCGATCTGGCGGCCGTACGGGGCGTCCGCGCGCGCTTCGCCGAGGTCTTCGCCGCCGAGGACGACCGCACCGCCGCCGAGCTGCTGAACTTCCTGGTCGCGTCGGCCGGCACCACCCCGCGGCTGACCGACCACGACCACTACGACTGGCATGTCCACTACTTGCACCGGGCGCCTCGGTCGCCGAGCATCTGGCCGCGGACGGCGGGATGGCGCTGGCCTTCCTCGTCGTCGCCGGGGAGCGGGAGCGGCTGCGGTAGTGCGAGGCGCCGGAGTGCCGGTGCCTTCGTCGACGTCTCGCGCAATCGCTCCCGGCGCTACTGCGACAGCCGCACCTGCGGCAACCGGCTGCATGTCGCGGCCTACCGGGCGCGGCGCCGGGAGGCGGCGGGCTGACGACCGAACGGCTGAAGTCCGGCGCGGCGACACGCCGTGACGCCGGCGTCACAGGATATAGAGATCGTGGACCGCGCCGAGAAGGAGCAGAAAGCCGATGATGCCGAGGAAGAGCATCAGCGGCGGCTGGGACAGCGCGAAAAGACAACCGCGCGTTTCGGGGGCCGGGGCGTCGTCGCCGGCCAGGGCGCACTCATCGTTCATCTCGCGCGCATCATGGCGCAGTTGATCGACGGAGTGCGCCCAATTCCCCCTTCAGCAGCGGGAGTTCATCAGATCCCGTGCTTTTTCAGGATCGCTTCGATGTCCGAGAAGTCATCCTTGGGTGCACCGCCCTTGTCCTTGGCCTTCGCCTTCGCGGCGGGCTGGGCGGCGGGCTGGCCGGCGCCGAGGGACGGTACGGAGGCGGCCGGGGCCACCGCGTCGGCCCCGCCGGCCGCCGTGGCCTTGCGCTCCTTGCGGCCGCCGATCCCCCGGCGGCGCTCGACGAACCGGCTGATCGTGAACAGCACGGCCGAGAGTGCGAGCACGCCGAAGCCGGCCCAGACCGAAGGCTTGAAGGCGATGTCGGTGAGCCAGTCGATGACGCCGGTCAGCACCAGGCCGATGGGGATGAGAGAGAAAGCGGCGATGCGGGTCGCGGCCAGGAACCGCTTGCGGTAAGCCGTCAGCGCGGCAATCCCCAGGCCCGCAGCCGACACCGCGGCACAGACGGTCGAGGTCAGCATCCGGTCCTCCTGCCGATGAAATGGGCGAGCGTGCGTTTCGCTCCTCTCCATCGTGCCTTGTCCGGTGCGCCTGGGGCCATGTTCCGGTAGGTGCTCAGGGACATCTCGGGGACCGGATCCTCCGCAGGTCCCGGTTCGGGCGCCGGTCGCCGGGCTGGAAGACTGGCCCCCATGAACGACGCCACCGCCTCCGACGCCGCCGCCTCTGCCGCCCGCCCCGTCCTCGACGTCTGGTGTGAGCTGCAGTGCCCGGACTGTCGTACCGCCCTGGACGATCTGCGCGTGCTGCGCGAGCGCTACGGCGACCGTTTGGACATCCGGCTGCGCCACTTCCCCCTGGAGAAGCACAAGCACGCCTATGCCGCGGCCCAGGCCGCCGAGGAGGCCGCCGACCAGGGGCAGGGCTGGCCGTACATCGAGGCCGTGCTGGCGCGGGCCGAGGAGCTGGGCGGGCGCGGCGAGAAGCTGCTGCTGGAGGTCGCCGGGGAGCTGGGGCTGGACGCCGAGGAGGTGGACACCGCGCTGATCGACGGGCGGCATCTGCTGATCGTCGACGCGGACCAGGCGGAGGGCAAGGCGATCGGTGTGACCGGCACCCCGACGTATGTGATCGGCGGTGAGCGGCTGGACGGCGGCCGGAACCAGGAGGGGCTGCGCGCCCGGATCGAGGAGATCGCCGACCGGCTGCTGGCCGAGCAGGGCTGAGGCACCGAGGCGGGCCGGCCGGGCCGGGGCGGCGAGCCGGGCGCTGCGGGCGCTTCAGCGCTGCCGGGGCGCCCGGCCGTGGCCCGTCACAGGATCGGCTTCCACAGCAGGTACGCGGAGGGCCGGTAGCCCAGCGAGTCGTAGAGCCGGCGGGCCGGAGCGTTGCCGGCGTACACGTTGAGGCCCAGGACCGGCAGGCCCGCGGCGAGGCAGACCCGCTCGGCGACGAGCATCAGGGTGCGTCCGTGGCCGCGCCCACGGTGTTCGGTGTCCACCCGCACATCCATGACATGGCCGCCGGGCTGTCCTGGCCGCCGCGTCGCGACCCAGACGCTGCCGACGTCGACTCCGTCGCGTACCAGGATCCGCACCGCGTGATCGGGCCCGGCCGGGCCGTCCGGCAGGAACGAAGGGCCGTACGCGGCGGCCCGCTCGGCCTGTTCACGGGTCAGGCCGTTGCTCATCAGCGTCGGCACGTAGGCGGCGAGCTCCGCGTCGCGCCAGGCCGGGAACTCCGCCTCGGTCAGCGTGCGGTCGCGGCTGCCGTCCGGCAGCTCGGGGGGCGGGCCCAGCTCTTTGCTCAGCAGGCGGCTGCGCTCGGTGTAGCCCAGCGCGGCGGCCAGGCACACGGCGGCCGCGGCCTCGGCCGGGACGGTCAGCTCGATCTGTCGGCAGCCCCAGCCGCGCAGCACCTCCTCGGCGGCGAGCGCGGCGACCGTGGCGCGGCCGCGACGCCGGTCCGCGGGGTCGATCTCCAGAGCCTCGATCCGGCCCGCCGTCGGCCCGAACCGCTCGTCGGTGGCCAGCCGTATCCCGCCGACCCGGCGGCTGTTGACGCAGACGTCGTACGAACGGGCCCGGCCGCCGCCGTCCTGGCGTGCTTCCGGTCCGGTGGGCCGCAGCGTAGTGGTCATCAGGCTTTTCTACCCGGCCGCGGCCGGGCCCGTCAGCACCGCGGATCGATGTCGGCGGCCGACCGCTCGGCGAAGATCCGCATGGCCTCGGCCGTCACCGGGCCCGGCCTGTCGGCGAGTTGGCGCCCGTCGATCCGGGTCACGGCCTGGATGTCGCGCAGGGTGGAGGTCAGGAAGATCTCCTCGGCCCGTTCCAGGACGTCCAGCGGCAGGTCGGTCTCCTTGGCGCCGGCCCAGGTGACCGTGAGGGCGCGGGTGATCCCCGCCAGGCAGCCGGAGGACAGCGGCGGGGTGTGCAGCTCGCCGTCCAGGACGACGAAGACATTGGAGCCGGTGCCTTCGCAGAGCGCGCCGACGGTGTTGGCGAACAGTGCCTCGGAGGCGCCCAGTTCGCGCGCGCGGGAGAGCGCGACGACGTTCTCGCCGTACGAGGTGGTCTTCAGGCCGGCGAGCGCGCCGCGTTCGTTGCGGGTCCAGGGGACGGTGACGGCGGCGGTGGTGTCGGGACGGGGCGCCGTCTCGCTGAGCGCGATGACCAGGGTCGTGCCGTTGTCGCCGCGGTCCGAGCCGAGCGGTGAGAGGCCGCCGGTGTAGGTGATCCGCAGCCGGCCGAGGGCCATCGGGTTGGCGTCCAGGACGGCCGCACAGCCGTCGCGTACCTCGTCGAGGTCGGGGGCGGGCAGTCCCATTCCCCGGGCGGAGGTGGTGAGCCGCTCCAGATGGCGGGTGAGGGCGAAGGCCCGCCCGTGGACGGCCTTGAGTGTCTCGAAGACGCCGTCGCCGACCGTCAGGCCGTGGTCGAAGACCGAGACCCGGGCGCCGTCGGCGTCCCGCAGTCCCCCGTCGAGCCAGATCTTCATCGTCGCCTTCCTCCGCTCACCTCGTGCGTGCCCGACGCTACCGCGAGCAGCCGGCTCGCCTTCAACTCGGTCTCGGCCCATTCCCGCTCGGGATCGGAGTCCCAGATGATCCCCGCTCCGGCGCCGAAGCGCAGCACGGGGCCGTCGGGGGCGGTGCGGTCGATCCAGAACGTCCGTATGCCGACATTGAGCTCGCCGACGCGGCGGTCGGCGTCGACCCAGCCGATGCCGCCGCAGTACGGGCCGCGGGGCGCGGTCTCCAGCTCGTCGATGATCTTCAGGGCGCTGTACTTGGGGGCGCCGGTGACCGAGCCGGGCGGGAAGGTGGCGCCGAGCAGGTCCGCCCAGGCCGTCCGGTGGTTCCGCCCGGCCAGTTCGCCGCGCACGGTGGAGACGAGGTGGACCAGGCCGGGGTGCGGCTCGACGGCGCACAGTGCCGGGACGGTCACCGTGCCGGTGGCGCAGACCCGGCCGAGGTCGTTGCGGACCAGGTCCACGATCATCACGTTCTCGGCGTGGTCCTTTTCGGTGAGATCCGCGGCGGTCCGTCCGGTCCCCTTGATCGGGCCGGACTCGACGGTGCGGCCGTCGCGGCGCAGATACAGCTCGGGCGAGGCGGTGGCGACCTCGACGCCGTGACCGGGCAGCCGGATCGTTCCTGCGTATGGCGCGGGGTTGCCGCGGGCCAGCACCGCGGACAGCGCGTCCACATCGGCGCGGCCGGGGTCGGGCAGCGGCGCGGTCAGCACCCGGCAGAGGTTCACCTGGTAGACCGTGCCGTCGGCGATGTGTTCACGGATCCGTCGTACGCCCGCGGTATAGGCGGCGCGGTCCAGGGAGCTGGACCAGTCGCCGGGTGCCGGGCCGTGCCAGCCGCCGGGGGCGGGCCCGTCCGCGGCGGTGGCCGGGCGGATGTCGCCGAAGCGGGCGCAGACCACGCCCCCCTCGAAGTCGGCGACCACCGCCCACCAGCCCGTGGAGTCCAGGGCCGCGGGATCGCTGGTGACATCGCGCAGGTCGGTGGCTATCAGACCGCCGAAGCGGGCCATGGGAGGGAAGTCGTGCACGTCAGTGAGTCTATGGCGGGGGCCCGACAGCCGCCCGGGCCGACCGAGCAGCGCAGCACGCTGCACAAACGCGTTTTTGTACTGGCCCCGGAATCCGCTAGAGTTCAACACGTCGCCGGGACGCGGAAGCGCCCCGGAGGACAGGTAGCTCCCGGACGTAGTCTGGGAGAGACAACTGCGGACGTAGCTCAGTTGGTAGAGCACCACCTTGCCAAGGTGGATGTCGCGAGTTCGAGTCTCGTCGTCCGCTCGATGTGGGGGATCTTCCCGAACCCCTGCACTCCTGGTGGAGTGGCCGAGAGGCGAGGCAACGGCCTGCAAAGCCGTCTACACGGGTTCAAATCCCGTCTCCACCTCCAAGGACGATTAGCTCAGCGGGAGAGCGCTTCCCTGACACGGAAGAGGTCACTGGTTCAATCCCAGTATCGTCCACCGGCCCGGTCCGCTCCGGGCTCCCGCGCGATTAGCTCAGCGGGAGAGCGCTTCCCTGACACGGAAGAGGTCACTGGTTCAATCCCAGTATCGCGCACGCCGCACCCACGGAGATCGTTGTGATCCGTGGTCCCGAGGACGATTAGCTCAGCGGGAGAGCGCTTCCCTGACACGGAAGAGGTCACTGGTTCAATCCCAGTATCGTCCACACACCAGCCGAGGGCCGGAGCGATCGCTCCGGCCCTCGGTCGTTGTTCCCCCGGCGGTTGTCCGGGTCCGTGGTGGTCGTCCGAGCCCTCTGGTGGTCCGGGTTCGGGCCTCGTTCCGGAGCGGTCGACCGGTCGCCGTTCGGGCCGCCGTTCAAGAGGAGAAGAGCATGTGGCCGAAGCTGCGGCGGTGATGCCCGTGGTGCCCGTGGTGGCCCTGGTGCGGGGCGCCCCAGGCCGGGGCGGCGGGGTACGCCTGCGGGGCTGGCGGCGGCGGGGCCTGCTGGGTCCACTGCGCCTCCAGGCGGCTCAGAGACTCCAGCTCCCCGTAGTCGAGGAAGATTCCCCGGCAGCCGGCGCACTGCTCGATATGCACGCCATTGCGGTTGTACGTATGCATGGGTGCGTGACACTTGGGGCACTGCATCATCGCTCAACTCCCCTGATCCGTCGCTGCTCACTGCGGCACCGCCGGAACGGCCTTCCGGCGGCGAGGTGTTCACCCTACGTCCGGGCGGCGGGTGCCAACTGCTCCGGCAGTGAAGTCATCCGGGCGCAGGCGTCGACGACGGCCGACTCGATCTCGTCCAGCGGGCGGGACGCGGTGGCGGCCTTGGCGACGGCGAGCGCGGCGGTCTGCACGGTGAGGGCGCGGGCGGGTGTCTCCAGGTCGGCCCAGGGATCGCCGTCGGGGCGTACGGCGCGGCCGCCGGCGGCGCGGTAGGCGGACAGGAAACGGGACCAGAGATCCGGGGCGAGCAGGCCGGTGGCGAACCAGGAGGCGGGGCGGGCGAGGTCCCAGGACGGGTTGCCCAGGCCCAGGTCGTCGAGGTCTATCAGCAGCCAGGGACCGTCGGCGGCGGGATGCCGGACGAGCTGGCCGAGGTGGAGATCGCCGTGGCAGAGGGACGTGCTGAGGGGTGGCGGGGCGGCGGCGCGGGCCCAGGGCGGCAGGAGGGTCCAGGCGCGCTCGATGGCGTCGGCGGCGGCGGAAAGAGATCCGGGGCCCGGTCGTGGTGGATGCTGCGCGAGGGCGGTGCGCAGACGGGACAGGGCGCGGGCGGCCTTGGCGGGGCCGCGCATCGACGGTACGGGGCCGGGCAGTTGGGACGCGTCCACGGCGTGCAGCCGGGCCAGCAGGCGGGCGGCGTCCTCCCATGGCGCGGCCTCCGGGTCCTCGGACGAGACCGGGCTGCCGTACGGCCAGCGGGTCAGCGCGCGGCCGTCCTCGGCGCAGGTCAGATAGCCGCCGGGGGCGGTGACCGGGAGCGGGGGCAGCAGGATGCCGTGCAGCGACGGGTGGGCGGCGATGGCCAGGCGCGCGGCGAGATCGCGCGGGTCGCAGCCGGGGGCGTGCGCCTTGGCGACCGTCCGGCCGCTGCGGACGACCGTGCCGTCGGGGCGGTCGGCGAGCACTTCGGGGGCCGTCTCCGGCGTCGGCCCGCCTCCCGGGGCGGGGCCCGCCGAGAGAGCCGCCAGGCGGCCGAGGAGTGGTGCGGTCATGGTCCCCCCGATTCCGTGCGCGCGTCGTGGGTGGCGCGGGCGGTGGCCGATACGGGCCGTCCGGCCTGGATCGTACGCGCGGTGCGGGCAGGCTTCCCCGCGCGGCGGCCGGGAAAGCTCGATGGCCGGGCATCTCCCCAGATGCCCGGCCATTCGTGCCGTCCGCCGCACCCCCGTCCCCACGGGGTTTTCGGCCGGAAGTCCCCGTCCCGGACCGCTCTCCCGGAGCCGGGACGCCCTGTCAGCGCCCCAGCATTCCGACCACGGACGACGCCTGTGTGATCACGGCTTCCCAGACGCCGAAGACCACGGTCAGAAGGATCGCCAGCGGCAGCACGATGGCCACCGCGACGAGGGGGTGGCGGGCGCTGGACGGCTGGTGGCCGCCGAGCGCCGGGGCGACCGGGTGCCCCTGCGCCCGCGCCGTCCGTCCGGAGGTGTCCGCCATCGTCCCGCTCCTGTCGTGTGTGGGGCGGCGGGCGGGTGACCTCGGGGGACGAGTGCTGCGCCCGCCGCTTGAACACCACGTTAGGCACGCGCCGGGCGCCGGGCGTCATGCCGTCGTATGGATTGCCGGGCCTCCGGGAGGATGACGCGCGGAGGCCCGGCGTACTCCCCTGGGTGGAGAGCCGGGGGACGGCACCTGGGGAGACCCCGGAAAAGACGGGCCGCGCGCGGCGGCGCTCCCTCCATCGGCCGCCGCCGCGCCGCCTCCGGGTGACTTCGCTCACTTCGGCCGCTCCCCCATACACCGCTCCCCCGGCCCTGGGTGCACCCCGCCCTCCATTCCACCCCGAACGCCGGCACTTTCCCCGGCATCCACGACCAACCCGCCCCGATCATCTTTCATCGCGTCAATCTCCCGTCCACATCAGACGCTTGGCCCCCCCACGCCAGCCCCCGGGCGGAAAGGCGGGCCACTTCCCGCCGCCCTTCGAGAGTGCCACCGGCCACTGACAATCCGGCCGCCGACGCATGCGCGGCCTCTGCGCACAGCGGGCCGTCAGTCCGTAAGCTGTGCCACGTCAGACGGTTGGCAGCGGAGTGGGGCCTCCCCACCGCAGGTAGGGGACGGACATGGCGATGATGCGGCTCCGGCGCGAGGACCCGCGTGTCGTCGGGTCGTTCCGGCTGCACCGCCGGCTCGGCGCGGGCGGGATGGGCGTGGTCTATCTCGGCTCGGACAAGCGCGGCCAGCGGGTGGCCCTGAAGGTGATCCGGCCGGATCTGGCGGAGGATCAGGAGTTCCGCTCACGCTTCGCGCGCGAGGTGTCGGCGGCCCGGCGGATCCGCGGCGGCTGTACCGCCCGGCTGGTCGCCGCCGATCTCGACGCGGACCGCCCGTGGTTCGCCACCCAGTACGTGCCCGGCCCCTCGCTGCACGACAAGGTGAACGACGAAGGGCCGCTGTCGCCGGCGCAGGTCGCCTCCATCGGTGCCGCGCTCTCCGAAGGGCTGCTCGCCGTCCATGACGCGGGCGTCGTCCACCGCGACCTGAAGCCGTCCAACATCCTGCTGTCCCCCAAGGGGCCGCGGATCATCGACTTCGGTATCGCGTGGGCCACCGGCGCCAGCACGCTCACGCATGTCGGTACGGCCGTCGGCTCGCCGGGCTTTCTCGCGCCGGAGCAGGTGCGCGGGGCCGCGGTGACACCGGCGACGGACATCTTCGCCCTGGGCGCCACGCTCGCGTACGCCTGTACCGCGGACTCCCCCTTCGGGCAGGGCAGTTCGGAAGTCATGCTCTACCGGGTGGTGCACGAGGAGGCGCAGCTGGCCGGGGTGCCCGACGCACTGTCGCCGCTGCTCGCGTCGTGTCTGGCCAAGGACCCGGTGGACCGCCCGAGCACCTTGTCGCTGTCGTTGCGGCTCAAGGAGATCGCGGCCCGGGAGGCGCACGGTCTGTCCGGTGGCCCGCTGGAGAACGGCTCGGGCTCCGGGGGCGGTTGGGGGCGCGCGGAGCGCCGCCCGGGGGACCGGCCGGCCGGGCAGCGGGCCGACGAGTACGCACGGCAGCGCACCGAACGACGACCCTCGGGCACTCCCGTGCCGCGTCCGCAGTCGTCCCGGCCCTCGTCGTCCCGCGAGGCGACGGGCCGGCCGGGCGGGCCCGCCTCGGCGCCGGGCACCAACCCGCGGACAGGCGGGCGCGGTTCGGGGCGGGTCCCGGCGGCGCGGATCGGGGGGCGGAACGGTGCGCGTTCCCCGGTGCGTACGGCATCGGGCGGGCGCCGCCCCGGTCCCGACCGCAGACTGCTGCGCCAGCGGGTCATCGTGTTCGTGGTGGTGACGCTGCTGGTGGCGCTGGGCATCGCGGCGGCCCAGGGCTGCCAGGGACCGGCGCAGGGGCTGGGCGCGGGGCGGGCGGCGGGTGTTGTGGTGTACGAGGGCGGGGGCGCGGGTCAGGGGGTCCCTTAGGGGATGTCTCATGTGGTGATGGTGTGAGCTGCGGCATCTTGCTCCTTGTGGGTGTTGATCTGTCGCAGCGACTGGTTCCTGATGGTCTGTGGGAGCTGGTCGCCCCGTTGTTGCCGCCGTTCACGTCCCCGCCCCCAGGGCGGTGGGACCGCTCCGTGCGATGAGCGGGCCGTGTTCACGGCGGTGGTGTACGTGTTGACCAGCGGGTGCGCGTGGCGGCATCTGCCGGAGACGTTCGGGGTGTCGCCCGCCACCGCGCACCGCCGGTTCACCGTATGGACAAGGGCAGGGCTGTGGCACCGGCTGCACCGCGCGGTCCTGGACGAACTCGGCGCCCGGGGCGAGCTGGACTGGACCTCGGCGATCGTTGACGCCGCCTCGGTCCGGGCGGAAAAAGGGGCTCGCTGACCGGGCCGAACCCGGTCGACCGCGACAAGAAGGGCAGCATGCTGCATGTGTCGTCCGAGGCCCGGGCATTCCCCTGGTCGTCGCGGTGTCGGCCGCGAAGACGAACGACATCCTGGCCCTGAAGCCGCTGATCCGCTCGATCCCCGCCGTCCGCTCCCGCCGAGCACCGCGACGCCGCCGCCCGGTCAAGCTCCGGGCGGACACGGCGCACTCCTCCGCTGAGCACCTCGCCCGGCTGCGCGAACGCGGGCTTGTCCCGCGCATCGCACGCCCAGGGGTCGAATCGAGCGAACGGCTCGGCCGCCACCGCTGGAAGATCGAGCGGTCCACAGCCTGGCCGATCGGCTGCCGCCGCCGCACAGTCCGGTACGAGCGGAAGGGCTCCCACTTCCTCGCCTTCCTCGGCCTCGCAGCCACCCTGACCTGCTACAAGAAACTCGCCAGACTCGCCACGTGAGACACCTTCTGATCGTCCTCGACGCAGCGGCAACATCCGAACAGCTGCTGGAGGCCACGGAGCTGGCGGGCTATCAGGCAATCAGGGCGAGCACCAGCTCCGAGCACTGGCGCTTCTCGCCGCCCGGTGGTTCGACCTGGTGATCCTCGACACCCTGATGCCCGACCTACGCGACCTGACGGCGTACCAGCGCCCAGCCGACGGCGGCGCCTGGTCCTGTTCCTGACCGAACCACGGCGACGGCCCTCGCCGCATCCCCCGTACGAGGTTGCTCAGCTGTATGAGATGCGCTCGACTTCCCTCAGATGTGTGGCACCGATGCGGCCGTCCTCCAAGGACAGGAGCCATGGCAACAGTTCCGGCGTGGCGTGCACCTCGTCGTGGAAGCCGAAGTGGAGGTCGGCGAGTTCGTCCTCGATGAGCCACCAGTCGAGCGCGTAGCCGAGGTGCAGGTCCGCTGACTCGGTGCGGGTTCGGGCCCACCTGGCCAGCCAGGGGGCGAGGGTTCCTGCGGTGACCGCGAGCGTCTCCAGTACGTCGATGACGTGCCCGGTGCTCGAATGAGTGTTCAGGACCGACTGCCACCAGGCGCGCCAGACGTTCTCCAGTGCTGTGCGCTCCGGCGCGGTCCAGTTGCGCCAGCCGGCGGCGAGCAGCCGGGAGGCGACGATGCTGTGGGTGAGCTCGCCGGCAATGAGGAGTCGGACGATCCGGGGCGCCAACTTGCGGTACAAGCCGGGGAAGTCGTCCCAGTGGTCGGGTACCTCGATCGCGACGTGGGAGATCAGTTGCTCCGGTATCTCCTGTACGGGGCCGGTCAGGGCTTCGAGATCGCTTTCGGGGTAGCAGTAGGTGCAGCCGCCCACGGAAATCGGCAGTTCGGCGCGTGGTGCAAAGGCAGTGTCCAAGACGTCGAGTGCATCGCGGAGGAGCTGGTGCGAGTCGGTCATGAGGTGCCTGACGGGACTCCATCCGGAAACGCCGGAGAAGAGAGCAACGCTATCACCGGCAGGGCCCCACCAACCTCCTCGACGGGTGGGTGGCGGGCCATGGTCGGGACAGTCGGCAAGCCAGGCACGCGAGGCAGAAGAAGACCGAGCGGGGCGGCTACGTCTACCGGCACTCCGCGGTCGACGGCTGCAGCAGGCTTGGTTGCAGATGCGCGGACCGGCTCGGCGGAGCCGGCCCGGGCATCGTCGCGTGTCCGGGGGTTACAGGCGCTTGGCGCTGCGCAGCAGTTCGGCGTAGAAGCCGTTGCCGTCGAGGCGGGAAACGCCGCCCTTGTCGCCGATGGTGGGTCCGTTGACCTCTTCCCGGCTGGAGATGAAGATCCGGTGGCCGTCGGTGTCCTGGCCCAGGTAGATGCCGACATGGTCGAGGCGGTCCTTGGTCCGGGCGTCGAGCCAGAAGAAAACCAGGTCCCCGGGTTGCAACTGGTCGATGGAGGCCGGCCGTTCGTAGCGCGGTGCGGCACCCTTGAGCTTGATGATGTCCACGCCGGTCTTCGAACGGGCCATGCCGTTGGCGGTACGCGGCAGCCCGTCGCCGGTCGTGTCGGACGACATCAGGGGGAAGCGGGCCCGGTAGCCGAAGACCGTACGAATGAACCCGGAGCAGTCCATGGAACGAGCCCGGGCGGCTTCGGGGGTGACGTGGGTGCCGTCGCGGAAGGTGTACGGGATACCGAGGTAGTCGTAGAAGTCGGACTGTTCCAGCCGGAGATCGGCGCCGACGCGGCCGTTGGGGTTGATCGGCCCGAAGTTGGCGTCGCCCGCGTACGCGACACCGGCGGCGTCCTTCTTCACCGGCGCTCCCTCGACGTATTGGAAGGCGATGGCGAAGACGTCGTCCGCGGTGCTGTCGCGCATCTCCTTGAACCACTTGGTGAACCAGGGCTCGGTCTCGGCGCCGACCCGCCATTTCTCCGGCATCAGCCGCACCCAGTCCTCGGTGACGATCCGGGACGCGGTGTGCGCGGGCTCGGTGAAGCTGCGGCTGGGCCCGGTCAGGGTGGCCGTACGGGCGCCGTCGGTGAAGGTGGCGAGCACCTTGCCGGCGCCGTCGCGCAGCACCGTGCGGGCGGGATTGCTCAGCCGCTCCCAGCGCTCGCCCTGGGTGCCCGAGCCCTTGGCGTCGGCCGGGGCCGCGCCGGGTTCGGTGACAGCCTGGACGGTGGGGGTATTGGCCTGCTGTTCCTCGCGCAGGGCGACGGTGAGCACGGCGCTGCCGGCCAGCAGGGCGATCACCGTGGCGGCGTGCAGTACGCGGTTCCGGCGGCGCTTGTCGGTGGTGGTCATGCGGGGTCGGCTCCGTTCTCGGGATCAGGTGGACGGCAGCGCGCCGAGCAGGATGCCGGCGGTGATCACCACGTAGTTGACGAGGGTGACCGAGCCGGTGGCGAGGAGGGTGGCGCCCTTGGGCTGACGGGCCAGCTGGTAGGCGATCAGACCGGGGACGATGAAGCCCAGGGTCTGGTTGGAGTACATCAGCGGGAACTCGCGCTGGAGGATGAACAGCAGGGTCGCCTGCAGGAACACACCGAGCAGCACGACGGCGGCGAACAGCCGCTTGCCGTAGAGGATCACATGGCGCTGGACCAGCAGGGTCGCCAGATACGTCAGAACGGTGACGCCGACGACCATGGACACCAGCTGGAGGTCCTCGACCAGGGTCAGCGCCAGCCAGCCCGGGGTGATCATGCCGCCCGGGGACAGGTTGGTCGTCAGGTAGCAGACCAGCGAGAACAGCAGCCCCAGGGCGATACCGATGGCGGCGATCTCGGGGGTCAGGACGGCGGGGATCAACGGGGTTCTCCTGGGACGTGCGGATCGTACGAGCCGAACGGGTCAAGCGGGTCAAGCGGGTCGTACGGGGTGGGGTGAGGGACGGCGGCCTGCTGGTCCGCGGGCCCGGTGCCACCGGTTTCGTCCCCCGGCCCGCCGTCGTGCGGCAGTTCGGCGAGCTGCTCCAGGAGCGCCTCGCCCTGGCCGTGGATGTTGCCGATGGCCGCGAGGGACGAGTCGGGGCCGAGCCGGGCGAAGAGCTCGGCCATGAACTCCCCGGGCTCCCGGCGTTCCCCTCCGAGGTCCACCGCGCGGTGCCGCCACTCGGCGGGGATCGCGTCCAGGGCGCTCTTGGTGGGCTGGCCGATGAGGAAGGCCTTCTCCGGCGCCAGCCCGGGGACGAGCTGGCCCATCTGGCCGTTGCGCTCCACCCGGTCCGGGCGGCAGTTGATGACCAGGTTCAACGGCCGCCGGATCGCGCCCAGTTGGAGCAGCTGCTCGATGTTCATCGTGGTGGACTCGGGGTCGTTGGCCGCGAAGACGTTGGCGAACCGCAGCCGCTTGCCGTCCGGGGTGCGGTACCGCTCCACCGACAGCACTCCCGGGTCCGGCGGCGCGTCGTACATGCCCTTCAGGGCCGTCTGCCGGTCCACGCCGAGGAGTTCGGCGACGGTCAGCGCGATGGCGACGTTCTCCTTGAACGTGAACCAGCTGAAGCCGCGCAGCTCCTCGTCGGTGACACTGTCCGGGTCGGCGTAGACCAGTTGGCAGTTACGGGCGTCCGCCTCCTCCTGGAGGATCGCGAACCGGTCCCGCTCGGCCGTCACGCAGATGCCGCCCTCGGGCATCGAGCGGGACAGCGAGCGGGCCACATCGTCCAGCGTCGGTCCCATCTCCTCCAGATGGTCCTCGCGGACATTGCACAGCACACCGATGGTGGAGCGGATCAGCTTGCTCTGATTGATCTCCTGGAGCGCCGGCATCACCGCCATGCACTCGATGACCAGGGCGTCCGGCCGGTAGGCGGCGGCCCGCCGCACGATGCCGATCTGCTCGACGACATTGGCGATGCCGAATTTGCGGTAGACGGGCTCCTCGGTGGCGTCCGGGTGGATGAACCGGGCCGCGGTGCCGGTGGTCTTGGCGACGGTGGTCAGGTCGCCGCCGCGCAGTGCGCCGGCGCACAGCCGGGTGATGGAGCTCTTGCCTCGGATGCCGTTGACCAGTACCCGGGTCGGGATGCGGGCGAGGTTGTCGAAGTGCCGGCGCTGTTCGATGACGCCGGCGACCAGCAGGACGGCGCAGCACACCACGAGGACGAGGTAGAGAAAGAGCACGGCCGTTCAGTTCCTTGGGTCGCTGGTCGGGGCGGGCCGGCCGGCGGGCGCGGACCTGGCCGGCAGTCGCTGCCGGATCAGCTCCAGGCTGCGGCTGACCGCGCCGACCTCGTCGTGGTGGCGGGGGTAGAGCACCGTGCGGCGGTCGCCGGCGGCCAGCGTCTCGGCCTGCCCGGCCAGTTCGCGCAGCGGCCGTACGACGACGATGTGCAGCCAGCCGAGGCAGGCCGCGGCCGCGGTCAGCCCGAGCAGACCGGCCAGCAGGGAGCGGTGCTCGCGGATGGACTCCGGGGTGTCCAGATGGGTCGCGGACTGCCAGCTGACCACCGTCCAGCCGAGCGGTTCGGCGACGCCGCCGCCGGTGAACGGAGCGGCCGCGGCGACCTTGGCGCCCTCGCCCGTACGGGAGAGGATGCCGCCGGCCCGTTTCGCGCTGCCGGCCTTGAGGTTGACCGCCGTCACCAGGCGGTCCAGCCGCTCGGCGGGCAGGTCCTGGAACGCCCGGTAGCCGGTGTTGCCGCCGATGACCCGGTGGTCGGCGTCGACCAACCGGATCTGGCCCAGGCCGGGCCGCTTGAGCAGCGCGTTGAGGAAGTCGATACGGAATTCGCCGACGACGGTGGCGCCCTTGCGGCCGGGCACCGATGCAGCGCCGACGATCACCGGCTCCTTGCCATGGTCGTTGACGACGGCGAGCTGCCGGTCGCGGCCGGCACCGTCAGTGGCGCGCGGGTCCTCGCCGACCCGGCTGAGCACACCTCCGTTGGCGTCCACGACGTACAGCGACCGGTAGCGGTGGTGCTCGTACAGGGTCCGGTGCAGGAGGGTTTGGGCCTGGCCCGCCGTGGTGTCCGCGCCGAGGAGCGAGGCCACCGACGTCAGGTCGGTGTGCCCCTCGTTGAGTGCGCGGCGCACCCGGTCGGCGAGGGTGTCGGTGCGTTCGCGCTGGTCGTTGACGAGCTGCTGGGGGACGGTGACCGTGCCGTCGGTGCGGTTGAGCAGAAAGCCCAGGGGCGCGGACCAGGCCAGCAGCAGACAGGCGCAGACGGCCAGCAGGCCGCGGGTACCCGTCTTGCCGAGTAGGCGAAGGCCCGGGATCCGGCGCGGACCGGCGGCCGGACGGTGCCGGTGCACCGCGTCCGGGGGCCCGGACGCGAAGGACGCGTGCTCCGGCCGCTCCCCGAGCAGCTGGCCGCGCAGGCTCTCCAGTGCGCGGCCGATCCGGGCCGCTTCGCCGTGCCGGGGGACGCGCACCGGGCGGGCGAGGTCGCCGCGGGAGAGGCGGCGGCTCTCCAGGAACAGCTGGAGCAGCGGCCGTTGGACGGTGCCCAGCAGCAGCCCCACGGTCAGCGCGCCGATCAACAGCAGCGCCGCCGCAGCGAGCAGGCCGAACAGCGAATCGGCGGTACCACCGGGCTCCTCGGTCACCGGGACCATGGCGACCACGGTCAGCCCGAGGCCCGTGGCGGTGGAGTGCTCCTTGGGGTCCGTGGTGGCGAGGGTGGCGTAGCCGGCGACCGCCCGCTCCCCCGCATGGGCCTCGCCGGTCAGGCTCCCGCTCACGCCGGGGAAGCCGCCCGAGCCGAGCTCCTTGGCCTTGGCCGGGTGCTGGGCCGCCTTGACGGCGGCATCGCGGGCGAACGCCGACAGCTGGCGCCGGGACCGGCCGGCCTCCTTGCGCTGGAGGTCGGTCAGCACCTGCTCGGGCTCCGGGATGCCGTCGCTGCTGAGGACCGTGCCCTTCGTGTCGACCACCGCGATGGAGCGGAACGCGCCCAGGCTGATCCCGGGGACCTTCAGACTGCTGGAGCCGACGAGGAGTTGCTGCGGTCGGCCCTCCCAGGAGAGCAGGGCGAGCGAAAGCAGCCGGGTCTCGCCGTTGCGCAGCCGGACCATCCGCGGGGCCAGGCCGCCGTCATCGGCGAGTTTCGTACGGTCGATCGCGGCCAGCGGCAGCGATTCGCCGCGGGCCGCGCGCAGCTTCCCGGAGGCGATGTCGACCACGGCCGTGCCGCGCCACTTCTCGTAGACGTTGCCGAGGGTGTCCAGGACGTGGTCGGCGTCGGCCGGCGGGCCCGCGGAGGCGAGCGCGGCGGCGCGCTGGAAGTCGGTGACGCTCTCGTCGAGGGAGGCCCGCAGCGCGATGGCGCCGTCCTCGGCGAAGTGCTGCTGGGAGGTGAACACCGCCTTGGGGACGCTCTCCTGGGAGCCGCCGAGTCCGACGGCGGTGAGTCCGGCCAGCGCGAGCAGCAGCGCCGACAGCACCGCGATCGGCGGGCGGATACCGCCCAGCAGCGACATATCGGCCCTGCGGCGGGCCTTTTGCCGCCGCCTCGCGCGCGAAGCGACCACCAGGGGATTCCTTTCGGGAGAACGAAGAGTGAGTGCCGGGAAGGCGTACGGGCGGAGGCAGCGGCCGGACGGGGGCGTGCGGAAGCGGCCCCGTGCAGTGGGGCTCCGTCAGCCGGGCGGCCGCGCGCTCAGCCGGGCAGTTCGGTGAGCGGCCGCAGACCGTCCTTGGCCGCGCCGCGGTTGAGCAGTGTCCCCTCGGTGCGCTCGAACGCGACCTGGTAGCGGGCGCGTTGCCGCTCGCTCAGCCGCCGGTCGTCGCGCAGCGCGGCGGCCACGTCGACCAGCCGGTGGTCCCTGGGCGCGCCCGGCTCGCGGGCCGGCTCCGCCTCGTCCGGGGCCCGGTCGTCCGGCGGGATCTCCACGAGGGTGGGAACGAAGCGCGCCGCCACATCCCAGCCCCCGCTGTCGCGCCGGGTGAACTCGAACCAGCCGATGGCGCCTTCCTCGGTGAGCCCGGACGGTACGTCGTGCCGGGCGAGCTGATTGCCCAGCCCGTACGCGATCCAGGTGCCGTTGACCTTCTCCATCGGCTGGACGACATGCGCGTGATGGCCGATGACCAGGTCGATACCGGTCTCCTTGGCGATCCGGCGGGCCAACGCCACTTGGGGCGCGGAGGCTTCCGGATGGTGCTCGCGGCCCCAGTGGATACTGAGGACGACCACCTCGGCGCCGGCCTTGCGGGCCGCGCGCTCGGCGGCGGCGATCCTGGCGAAGGAGGTTTGGTTGACCAGCCAGGGCTTGTCCTCGGGGACCTCGCGGCCGTTGAAGCCGAAGGCGAAGGAGAGCTGGGCGACCTTGACGCCCTTGACGTCCATGATCAGCGGCCGTTGGGCCTCGGCCCGGCTGCGCGCCGAGCCGGTGTGCCGCAGTCCGGCCTTGTCCAGGGCGTCCAGGGTCCGCCGGACACCGGCCGGGCCGTGGTCGAGGGTGTGCTGGGAGGCGGTCGAGCAGGTGTCGTATCCGGCGCCCTTGATCGCGGTGGTGATCTGCGGTGGTACGAGGAAATCCGGGTAGCTCTGGAAGGGGCCCTTCGGGCCGCCGACGACCGGTGCGAAGTGGCAGACCGCCAGGTCCGCGCGGCGCAGCACGGGAGCCACCCCAGCCATAATCCTGGTGAAGTCCGGAGGTGTGTCGCCGTCTTCCGTGCCGCCCGCGTCCCGCCGTGCCTGGCCGGTGAGTTGCGGGTGGATGAGGATGTCGCCCCCGGCGGCCAGCGTGAACGCGGTCGGCGCCGCCTCCGCCTGCGCTCCGCCCAAGGGGAGAAGCCCACAGCCGGCGGTGGCGCTCACAGTGAGCGCGAGCACTGCACGGCGGAACGGGCGAAAGCGGGTGGAACGGTTCATCACCCCACTATTCTTATCACTATATGAGACTCTTCTTTACCAAATCCCTGCTACCTCCGGTAACCACCATAAAGCTCGGACTGTCCGTAACGTCCTTGATATTGCTCGCCTCGGCCTGCGGCACACCACCCGCGGAGACGGCACCACCGACGCACACGACACCGCATCCCACCACCGTCGACCTGGAAGCCCGCATCACCGCGTTCACCTCCGGACTCGACGAGCGACGCCACTACCGGCCGCCCGGCTACCGCGAACGGACCGCGGTGGCCAAGGGCACCGCCCTGCTGCTCGACGGCCGGCGACGCGACGCCGGTCGCGAACTGGCCCGCGCCGGCTATGCGCTGACCGAGCTGACCGACCGCCCCTCCGGCCGCCGGTACGCCGAGATCGCCGAGCGCACCGGGGCGCAGCCCGCGCGCGGCTGGGGCCGCGTCTACGTCGAGCTGAGCAGCGCACCGAAGTGGTCGGTCCAGGTTCCGCACCCCGTCGCCGACGCCCGCAGCGAGATGCCGGCCGTCCGGCTCGTCCGGGCCGCGCCGGGCGGTGTCCTGGTGCTGGCCGGCGCCCACCGCACGGCGGGCCGGGGCAATGCGGCGGATGTCGCACACCGGACGGACACCGTCTTCCACACCGTGGTGCGCGCCCTCGTCGACCGCAAGCTTCCCGGCGTCCAGCTACACGGCTTCGCCGACAAGTCCGCCCCCGGCTTCGACGTCGTCGCCTCGACCGGGGCGGGCACGGCCGCGCTGGCCGACGGCCGGTCGTTCGCCGATGCGATGCGGGAGCAGGAGCTGCGGATCTGCCGGGCCTGGGCGCGGCGCTGCGAGCTGGCCGGGCGGACCAATGTGCAGGGCCGGGCCGCGGCGGCCGCCGAAGTGCCGTTCCTGCACGTCGAGTTCAGCCGGACGGTACGCGACGACGAGACCCGGATCCGGAAGGTGGTGCGGTCGTTGACCAAGCTGGTGAAGCGCTGGAGCTGAGCCCTGCCACGGACGGACCGCCGGGGGCCGCCCGGCCGTGGGAGGTGTACGCCGTGGATTCTTCGGATTCCTTGGTCATCGTCGATGCCGCGAATGTCGTCTTCTCGATGCCCGACGGCCGGTGGCGGGACCGGCACGGCGCTGACGACCGCTGCGTATCTCGCGGGCGACGCCATCGCCTCGTCCTCCGAGGTATCGGCGCTGCTGCTGACCGGACGGCGGCTCGTCGAGGCGGTGCTGTCGAGGCTTCGTATCTGATCGTCCGGGCCAAGACCCGCGCTGCCGACCGCGCGACCGAGCGGGAGACCGCGGAGCGCAGGAGGACGTCGGTCGCCGCCGCGCGCCGGGCAGGTGAGCGGGAGTACCTGGCGACGTTGCACGACACCGCGAGCGCCACGCCGTTGATGGTGCACGATGGCGGCGGCCGGCGGTCGCAGCGCCCGCCACGGTGCCGAACTGGTCGTCGCCGCGCTGAACATGGCCGCGGCCGCCCGTGGCGGCGACATCCGTGGCAGATCTGTTTACGGTGAAGAAGACCCCACTGCACCTCTCGGGCGCCGTCGAGGGCACGATCGCGATGGCCACTCCTGTGGCCATCGGCATCCTCGCCGGGAGCACCCACCTCGGTGGCGAGGCGGCGGGTCCGAGCGCCCCGGGCAGACCGCTCGGCCACCAGGCGCAGTGCGGCGGGCGGCAGCCACCCGCCGTGCCGATCGGGTGTCGGGGCTCACCTGAGCCTCGTCGCGTAGAAGGCCACGGCGGAGGCTGCGGCGACGTTGAGGGAGTCCACTCCTGCGGCCATCGGGATCCGGACCCATTCATCGGCCGCGCGTAGGGCGTCGACCGACAGCCCGTCGCCTTCGGTGCCGAGCATCAGGGCCAGCTTCTCGTACCGGCGGGCGGACAGTTCGTCAATCGTGATCGACTTCTCACCGAGGCACAGGGCAGCCGTCACGAAGCCGTGCTGACGGAACAGCTCGATGTCCTTCGGCCAAGAGGTCAGCCGGGTCCAGGGAACGTGGAAGACAGCGCCCATCGACACCTTCACGGCCCGCCGGTAAAGGGGGTCAGCGCAGCGTGGCGTGAGGAAAACAGCGTCCACCCCCAGAGCGGCTGCGTTGCGGAAGGCAGCCCCCAGATTCGCGTGATCAACGATGTCCTCGAAGATGGCGACGCGCTGACCTGCACTCCTTTGGAGACCCAAAGGCAACATCGCCCCGATGTCGGTGTGGTCGTTGACCGCTTCCATGACGACGATGCGGCGGGCGGTGCCGAGCAGTTCGGTGGGGTGCGGGAGCGGTTTGCGCTGCATGGAGGCCAGGGCACCGCGGTGGACGTGGTAGCCCGTCACCCGCTCGGCGAGGTCCGGGCTGACCGCGTAGACCGGTGCCGGGACCTCGTCGATGACATCGCGCATGACGTCGATCCACTTGGCCGAGAGCAGCATGGAGCGCATCTCGTAGCCGGCGTGCCGGGCGCGCCGGATGACCTTCTCGCCCTCGGCGATGAAGAGCCCTTCGGCGGGCTCGCGGCGGCGCCGCAGTTCGACGTCGGTGAGGCCGGTGTAGTCGCGCAGGCGCGGGTCGTCCGGGTCATCGACGGTGATGATGTCTGCCACGGGGAGATAGTGCCTTGTCGGTGTCGAGGTTCCCATGCCGCGTAGGCGGGTGGTCACCTGTCGGTACGGTCGGTGGCGGCGGCCGCGACCCCGACGACGTCGCCGATGACGATGACCGCCGGGGGACGGACGCCCTCGGCCCGTACGGCCTCACCGAGGGTCGCGAGGGTGGCGTCGACGCGGCGCTGGGTCGCGGTGGTGCCTTCCTGGACTACAGCGGCGGGGGTGTCGGCGGGGCGGCCGTGCTCGATGAGCTTGGCGGCGATGGCGGCGCTGTTCTCGACGCCCATCAGGACGACGAGGGTGCCGCGCAGCTTGGCGAGCGACGGCCAGTCGACCAGCGAGCGCTCGTCGTCGGGGGCGACATGGCCGCTGACCACGGTGAACTCATGGGCGACGCCGCGGTGGGTGACGGGAATGCCGGCGGCACCGGGGACGGAGATGGTGCTGGAGATGCCGGGCACGATGGTGCAGGGGATACCGGCCTCGGCGAGCGCCTGGGCCTCTTCCATGCCACGGCCGAACACGAACGGGTCGCCGCCCTTGAGGCGCACCACGGCCTTGCCGGCCTTGGCGTGCTCGATCAGCGCGTTGTTGATGGCCTCCTGCGCCATGAAGCGGCCGTAGGGGATCTTCGCGGCGTCGATCACCTCGACGTGGGGAGGAAGTTCGGCGAGGAGATCGCGGGGGCCCAGGCGGTCGGCGATGACGACGTCGGCCTCGGCGAGGAGGCGGCGGCCGCGGACGGTGATCAGGTCCGGGTCGCCGGGGCCGCCGCCCACGAGGGCCACGCCCTGGGCCCTGGTGCGGTGGTGCGGGGCCGCGATGCTGCCGTCCCGCAGGCCCTCGACGATGGCGTCGCGGACGGCGGCGGAACGGCGCGGGTCGCGGCCGGTGAGCACCGCGACGGTGACGCCCTCGCTGTGGCCGGTGGCCGGGGTCCAGGCGGTGGCCGCCTCGGCGTCGTCGGACCGTACGCACCACACCCGGCGGTCCTCGGCCTCCTGGGAGGCGACGGCGTTGGCCTCCGGGTCGTCGGTGGAGATCAGTGCGTACCACGCGCCGTCGAGATCGCCCGGCCGGTAGCGGCGGCGCTCCCAGCGGATCTCGCCGGTGTCGGCCATCGCCTCGACGGAGGGGGTGGCGGACGGGGAGATCAGCAGGACGTCGGCGCCGGCGGCGATGAGCGCGGGCAGCCGGCGCTGGGCGACCTGGCCCGCCCCGAGAACGACCACGCGGCGGCCGGACAGCCGCAGTCCGACGGGGTAGGCGGCGTGTTCGGCGACGTGCTCAGCCATGGCGGTACGGCTCCTTGTGCGGGTGGTGCGAGATCGGCCGCTGCGGCGCTGGAGCGGCTGGTGAGCGGTGGTACGCCCCGGGAACCCCCGGCGAGGCACCGGGCCCCCTGGTGAGAGGTTATGGCCCCGGCCCACAGCCTATGGGGCTGCGGGCCGGGGGTCATCGGGGACGGCCCGCTGCCGCCGTCCCCGGTCAGCTCTTCTCCGTCACTCCGGCGGAGTCGAAGGTGGCGACCTCGTGCATGGCGCGGGCGGCGCTCTGCACCACGGGGAGCGCGAGCAGCGCGCCGGTGCCTTCGCCGAGGCGCAGATCGAGATCGACGAGCGGGCGCAGGCCCAGCTTGGTCAGCGCCGCGACATGGCCGGGCTCCGCGCTGCGGTGGCCGGCGATGCAGGCGGCCAGCGCCTCGGGGGCGATGGCGCGGGCCACCAGGGCGGCGGCGCCGGGGCTGACGCCGTCGAGGATGACCGGGGTACGCAGCGAGGCGCCGCCGAGGATCAGGCCGACGAGGGCCGCGTGCTCCAGTCCGCCGACCGCGGCGAGCACCCCGACGGGGTCGGCCGGGTCGGGCTGGTGGAGTTCCAGGGCGCGGCGGACGACATCGACCTTGCGAGCGTGCGTCTCGTCGTTGATGCCGGTGCCGCGGCCGGTGACCTCGGTCGGGTCGGCGCCGGTGTAGACGGCGATCAGGGCGGCCGAGGTGGTGGTGTTGGCGATGCCCATCTCGCCGGTGAGCAGCACCTTGTTGCCGGCCGCGACCAGGTCGCGGGCGGTCTCGATGCCGACCTCGACGGCCTTCAGCACGTCCTCTTGGGTCATCGCCGGGCCCGCGGTGAAGTCATCGGTCCCGGGGCGGATCTTGCGCGGCAGCAGTCCCGGGGTGGCCGGGAGGTCGCCCGCCACGCCGACGTCGACGACGCAGACCTCGGCGCCGACCTGGTTGGCGAAGGCGTTGCAGACCGCGCCGCCGCCCAGGAAGTTGGCGACCATCTGTCCGGTGACCTCCTGGGGCCAGGGGGTGACGCCCTGGGCGTGCACACCGTGGTCGCCGGCGAAGATCGCGACGGCGGCCGGCTCCGGGATGGGCGGCGGGCACTTACGGGACAGCCCGGACAGCTGCGCGGAGATGATCTCCAGCATGCCCAGCGCCCCGGCGGGCTTGGTCATCCGTTTCTGGCGCTCCCATGCCTCACCGAGTGCCTTGGCGTCCAGCGGGCGGATGCCGTGGAGGGTCTCCTGGAGCAGGTCGTGCGGGTCCTCGCCGGGCAGCGCGCGGCGGCCGTACGTCTCCTCGTGGACGACCCAGGACAGCGGGCGGCGCTTGGACCAGCCGGCCTGCAGCAGCTCGGGCTCGTCCGGGAACTCGTCGACGTAACCGAGACAGAGATAGGCGACGACCTCAAGGTGCTCGGGCAGGCCCAGTTCGCGGACCATCTCCCGCTCGTCGAAGAAGCTGACCCAGCCGACGCCCAGGCCCTCGGCGCGCGCGGCGAGCCAGAGGTTCTCGACCGCCAGCGCGGAGGAGTACGGGGCCATCTGCGGCTGGGTGTGGCGGCCGAGGGTGTGCCGTCCGCCACGGGTGGAGTCGGCGGTGACGACGATGTTCACCGGCGTTTCGAGGATCGCCTCGATCTTCAGCTCGCGGAACTGCTTGGCCCGCGCTTTGGGCAGCGATTTGGCGTACGCCTCGCGCTGCTGCATGGCGAGCTGGTGCATCTTCTCGCGGGTCTCGGCCGAGCGGATCACGACGAAGTCCCAGGGCTGGGAGTGGCCGACGCTGGGGGCGGTGTGCGCTGCCTCCAGGACACGCAGCAGCACGTCGTTGGGGATCGGATCGGCGCGGAAACCGTTGCGGATGTCGCGGCGTTCGCGGATCACACGGTGCACGGCGGCGCGCTCGGAGTCGTCGTATCCGGCGGCCGGGGGCTGGGCCGGGGCTCCGTCGGCGTCCGGGGGGTTGTCCGCCGCCGGGCCGTCCTGGTCCTGGTCCTGGTGTGCAGCAGCAACGGGGGTGCCGGCCACATCGGAAGGCGCTGCCGTCTCGGAGGCGTCGGCGCCGTCCTGCCGGGGCGCGTGTTCCGGCCCGTGCTGGTCCGTGGCCTGGGGCTGATGGTGCTCCTGGCCTGCGGTTTCCTGGCCCTCGGCCGACTGGCCGTCGGCTTCGTGGATCTCGTCTCCGCGGCCCTCGTCTTCGTGGCCCTCTCCGAGCTGGACGAGTTCTGCGCCCTCCTGATGGGGCGCCGCCTCGGCGGGAGCGCCGTCGGCCGGGGGCCCGGCCTGGGGCTGCTCGCCTTCGGCGGCCTGGCCGCCGTCGGGCCCGACGGACGGGGGCTGGGGGGAGGGGGCGTCCGCACGGGGCTGCTCGGCGTTGGCGGCCGGGGCGGGCACCGGCTGGGGTGCGGCAGTCGGCTCGGCGGCCCCGGGTGCGGCGCCCTGGGGTGCCTCGGGTACCGCGTCGGTCGGGCCGGCCGGATGGTTCGCCTCGCCGACGTTGCCGGAGGACGGTACGGGCTGCTGCTCGCCGGGGGCGACCGGGCCCTGGGCCGTGGCCTCCGGGGCCGGGACCTCGCCGGTCTGCTGCACGGCGGGGTCCACGGGCGCACCGGGCTTCGGCTGTCCGGCCTCCTGAAGCAGGGCTTCGGGCTGCTCTACAACGGCCTGCGCCTCGGGTGCGCCGGCCTCGGCCTGGGGCATCGCGACGGGTCCCTGGGGCGCGGCGGCGTGCATCGGGATGGCCGTGGCCGCCGGGACGGTCACGGGAACGGACGGTGCGCCGCCCCGCGCCGCCGGGTGGCGCTGTCCTTCGACGGCCTCCACGGGCCGCCCGGGCATGGCCTCGGCCTGGGCGGGCTGCGTCGGCTCGGCAGACGGAGCGGCCTCGCCGACGGCCTGCGGGGCCTGGTCGGCGACGGCCGGCTGCGCCTGCGCTTCCGCGGGAGCCTGGGCCTGCGCCGTCTGAGGCAGCGCCGCTCGGTCCGCGGCAGGCCGCCCCGCCGCCTCGGCCTCGACGGCCTGGCTCTGCTCCACGGGCTGCTGCGCAGCCGCGGCGGCGGCCTCGGGCTGCTGGGCGGGGACGGCACCGTCCGGCGCGGCCTCGTGAGCTGCCTCCGGGGCGGGCTGGACGTCCTGACCTGCCGTCGCCGCGTCCGGAACCACGTCCTGCGGGTGCTGAGGCCGCGCCTCCACCGGGGCCGCGGACCGCTGCCCTTCCTGGACGGCGTCCGCGGCGACCGCCCCGGCATCCGGAGCGCCCTGAGCCGGCATCGGCTGCGGCTGCTCGACGGGCAGCGCGACGCCCGGCGCGGCGGACGACGACACGGGCCCGGCGGCCGACGGCTGGGACCCGGCAGGCGCGACCGCGTTGTCGGACGCGGGCGGCCGCTCGGACGACACCGGCTCAGCGGACACGTCCGGGCGGCCGACGGCAGCCGACTGGTCGGACGCGACCGGCCGGTCGGCCGGAGCCGCCTCTCCCCCGCCCTCAGGAGCCGCCTCGCGCGCGGCCACGGCACCGGCCTCGGCGGGCGGCGCCACCGCAGCGGGATCGGCCGCCTCCGCCACCGGGGCCGCCACCGCCTGCGCGGACGCCTCGCCCCACGGCGGGACCTGTGACGGGATCTCACCGAGCTGCGGGCCCGGCAGCGGGCCCTGGCCCGCGGCGCCGTAGGACTGCTCGGCGTACACCTGGCCGCCGTAGGGCTGCTCACCGTACGACGGGGCCGCGGACGGCTGCTCGGCGTACGCCACATCGGCGAAGTTCTGCTCGGCGTGGGGCTGCCGACCTGGCGCCGTCTGCGGCTCGGCCGGCGGGGCGGCGGCGGGCTGCTCGGCCGGGGCGGGTGCCGGGCTCTCGGCGGGGGTGTCGAAGTACTCGGGGCCGGTGACCTGTGGTCCGGCGTGCCGCGCGGCGTTCTGCGGGGGCGTGCCCGCAGGCCCGCGGTCGGCGAGCGAGCGAACGACGCCGCCGGTCGGGTCCGGGACGGGCGGGCCCATGTGCAGCGGGCGCCGGGTGGGCACGGTGGGGCGGGTGGGGTCTGGTTGCGCCAGCGCTTCGGGCGCAGTCGGGCGGGTGGGCTCCGGTGGCGCCGGCGCCTCGGGCGCGTTCTGCGGACGTTCCTGCTGCGGCGGTGCGGCGGGCTGCGGAATGCGGACGGCGCTGAGGTCGACCGAACCGGAGTCCCGGCCGCCGCTCTCATGGTCGCCGCCCTGCGCGGGCACCGGCGCGAAACCGGCGCCCGGGGCGGCGAACGGTACGCCCTGTCCCGGTACGCCCTGCTGCGGCGGTTGGGCCGGCGCCTGCTGGTGGGTCTCGTGCGGCTGCGGGAGCGGCTGCTGTGCCTGCTGCTCGCTCCAGGCGCCCTGGGCACCCGGCATCAGCAGCAGATCGTCGTCCTCGGCGGCACCGTCGGCCGGGTCGAGGTAGGGGTAGGCGTCGGGAGCGGGGACGCAGCCCTGCTGTTCCATCGGTCCGGCGTCGGCAGGGAAGGGAACGGACGCCGGCTGTGGCTGCCCGGGATGTCCGCCTGCGTTCTCCGGCTGTCCCTCGCCCGGGACCTGGCCGGTGTCGGTCATGCGTACCCCTCGCCCATTGGTAGTGCTCCTTCCAACCGCCCGTGCGACGCGCTCGACCGGGGCGCGCCGACGCCCCGATAGCTAGAACGAGCGAGCGCGCCTCGCGGCACGTCCGCTCTCCAGAGCTTCATTTTCGACCAAAACCACGGCATTTTCCGGATATTGGCGCACGAAGCCGAACGCGGAACGGCGGCGCAACGATCCGCCAGCCTACCCTCCGCAGGGTGCCGTACCGGTCACGGGTGAGGAACGCGATAGCCGCTGAGCAGAAAGACGACGGAACGTTCGCGTTCGACCCAGACCGAGGTGTCCAGGTCGACGGACTGCAGGAGCGCGCACTCGACGTCGTAGCCGCCGTCGGCCATCGCTTTGCCGATCGATTCGGCCTCGTCGCGGGTCGCGGCGTGGGTCACGATGCGTTCCGGGCGGCGGGCCGCGCAGGCGTCAACGACCGCCGCTCCCCCGCCGCCGATCCGCACCACGTCCGGCTCGGGCAGGTCTTCCAGGATGTGCGGCGCGCGCCCGTGCACGACCTGGAGTTGTACGCCGTAGCGACGGGCGACCGCGGCGGTGCGCCCGCAGGCGTCGTCATCGGCGTCCACCGCGATGACCGCGGCGCCGAACCGCGCCGCCTCCACGGCGGCGGCGCCGCTGCCGCAGCCGATGTCCCAGACCAGATCGCCCACTCGCGGTCCCATACGGGCCAGTTGGGCCGTCCGCAGCTGGACGGACTCGCCCTCGTCGAGGGCGCCGCCGTAGGCGCGGGCCGGAAGTCCCCAGCCGCGCGGGCCGGTCGGATGTCCCACCTCGTGGGCGGCGATCCAGCCGGTCCCCTGGGCCGCGGCGCCGGCGGGCGAACCACCCACGACAATCACGACATTGGGGTCGCGCCAGACGTGGTCGGCGGCCTTGTCGGATGTGAGGACTGTCACCTGCTCGCGGTCGGTACCCAGTTCCTCGCAGATGACGAACGTGCGGTGGACGCCGCGCAGCAGCAGGGCGAGTTCGGTGGGGCCGGCGCCGGGTGCGGTGAGAACCGCGACCTTGGTGTGGGCGCGGCAGACGTTCACCGCGCGGCGCAGATCGCGGCTGTGGGCGACCACGATCTGGGCGTCGTCCCAGGGCATGCCGGCCCGTGCGAAAGCGGCCGCGACGGCCGAGACGGCGGGGACCACTTCCACTTCCAGGCCGAATTCGGGCGCGCGGAGGGTGCGTACGACGCCGAAGAAGCCGGGGTCGCCGTCGGCGAGGACGACCGCGGAGCCGCGGTGCCGGGCGATACGGCGGGCGGCGAGGGACAGGCTGCCGAGCCGGACGCGTTCGGCGTTCGGCGGGATCTCGGGCCGTGCGAGGTGGTGGGCGGCGCCGGCCACCAGCGTCGCAGCGCCCAGGGCGGAGCGGGCGGCGGCGGTCAGCGGCGAGCCGTCCCATCCGATCACCGTGACCCGGTCGGCCATGCTCGTCAGTCTCCTGGGGCTGCTGTTGGTTACGCGGGCGAGTGGGGGCTCCGCGGTGCTGTGACAAGGGTCCGCGCTGGTCGCGGAGGTGCGCAGGCCGAGACTACCTCGGGAGGTCCAGACCGGAGAGAGACCTGTTCAGTTCCACTCGGGGTAGCCGAACCCGCTGGCGTCCGCCGCGCGGCCGGGGACCCCGTCGAGGTCCTCGGGCAGCAGGCTCCACACGATCAGATCCGTCCGGATGTCCGTCCAGCCGCCGTCTTCCGTGGGGCTGCGGGCTATCCAGGCGTTGCGCAGCACGCCTTCGCTGATACAGCCGATCTTCTGGGCGACCTGGTGGGAGGCGGTGTTGTCGGCGGCGGTGCGCAGCTCGATACGCTCGAACTTCTGGTCCTCGAAGAGCCAGTGCGCGACCGCGAGCACGGATTCGCCGGCATAGCCCTCGCCGCGGGCCCAGGGGGCGATGACATAGCCGATCTCGGTGCTGAGCACCCGCCAGTCGGTGTGGTCGACGTGGAGGGCGCCGACCAGGCGCTGGGTGAGGAATTCGGTGACGGCCAGGGCGATGCCGCGGCCTTCGGTACGGACCGCGGCGGCCTTGCCGGTGGCCCAGGCGCGGGCGTCGGCGGTGGTGTAGGGGTGCGGCAGATCGGTCCAGGCGGTGACGAGTTCGTCGGTCATCATCTCGGTGAGGGCGGGCACATCGGCCTCTTCGAAGGGGCGCAGCACCAGCCGGTCCGTGCTGATGGAGATGTCCGGAAAGGTGGATGTCATGCCGCTGCTCCCACGCCGTTGACCATGGTGTTCCGGGACGTCACGGGCCGTTTCTCCGTGAGTTCGCGGGTCGTCCGACCCGTCTTGAATGCACCAGCATGCAGCATCTGCCTGCGGGTTCGCCACGCGCGGGGGCCCCGGCCGCACGGTGCGCGGATCCGGGGCCCCGGCACGGGGGCCGTCGAACGGCCGTCAGCTCTTCGCGGGTCCGAAGGCCGGGATGACCGAGCCGTCCTTGTACGTGTCCTGCAGGAACTTCTTGACCTCGTCGGAGTTCAGGAGCTTGGCGAGCTTCTTGATCCGCGGGTCGTTCTCGTTGCCCTTCTTGACGGCGAGGAAGTTGGCGTAGGGGTTGTCCTTGGCGTTCTCCAGGGCCAGGGCGTCCTCGGAGGGCTTGAGCTTGGCGCCGATGGCGAAGTTGCCGTTGATGATCGCGGCGTCGACATCGTCGATGCGGGGTGCGGTCTGTGCGGCCTCCAGCTCCGTGAGCTTGACGCCCTTGTCGTCCTTGACGTCGGTCAGCTTGGCGTCGGCGCCGACGCCGGGCTTGAGGGTGATCACGCCCTGGTCGGCGAGCAGCTTGAGTGCCCGGCCCTCGTTGGAGGGGTCGTTGGGAACGGAGACGGTGCTGCCGGCCTTGAGGTCCGAGAGCCTGTCGAGCTTCTTGGAGTAGACGCCGAGCGGCTCGATGAGGACGTTCACGACGGGCACGATGTGCGTGCCGTTCTCCTTGTTGAAGGTGTCGAGGAACGGCTTGTGCTGGAAGAAGTTGGCGTCGACCTGGCCGTCGTCGGTGACCTTGTTCGGGATCTTGTAGTCGTTGAACGGCTTGACGACCAGCTTCAGGCCCGCCTTGTCCGCCAGCTCGTTCTTGACGAAGTCGAGGATGGCGCCGTGCGGAGTGGGGCTGGCGGCGACGACGAGCGGGGCGTTCTTGTCGCCCTTGTCGCCGCTGGCGATGGCGTCGGAGGGGGCGCTGCAGGCGCCGGCGCCGAGGGCGACGGCGGAAGCGGCGGCGACGGCCACGGCGATCTTGACGGTGTTACGCACGAAGAGTGCCTCTTTCTTGTTCACACGGGCTCGTTGACGCGTGTGTGGTGTACGCCCGGCAAAGGGTCCGGGCCCTGGGTGATGCGGGTGTGGCTCAGGGGGGTCAGGCGGCCTCGCTGGTGGCGGGCGCCGGCTCCTCGGTCCGTACGCGGCGCGAACCGCCGAAGACGCGACGAACGGACGTGCCGCGGCTGCCGCGGCCGGCCAGCCGGCGGACGACGAGGTCGCCGAGCAGCTGCACGAGCGTGACCAGGACGATCAGCTCGACCACGGTGGTGATCATCAGCGAGGTCTCGTACTGCTGGTAGCCGTAGGTGTAGGCCAGGTTGCCGAGGCCGCCGCCGCCGACCGCGCCGGCGATCGCGGAGTAGCCGATCAGCGTGATGACGGTGGTGGTGACGGCCGCGACCAGCGCGGGCAGCGCCTGCGGGAGCAGCACCTTGAAGACGATGGTCCACGTGCCGCCGCCCATCGCCTGGGCGGCCTCCACGAGGCCGTGGTCGACCTCGCGCAGCGCGGCCTCCACGAGGCGGGCGAAGAACGGGATGGCGGCGATGGCGAGCGGGACGACGGCGCCGGTGGGGCCGATGGAGACGCCGACGACGAGCCGGGTGAAGGGGATCAGCACCACGATCAGGATCAGGAACGGGAAGGACCGTCCGATGTTCACGATCGCGCCGAGGACCTTGTTCACCACGACGTTCTGCAGCATGGCGCCGCGGTCGGTCAGATGCAGCAGCACACCGACGGGGATGCCGATGAGGACGGCGTAGAACGCCGACCACCACACCATGAAGAGGGTGTCGAGCGTGTTGTCGAGCAGCAGCGGCCGCATCTCGGTCCAGCTCACTTGGCACCTTCCTTGAGCGGCGCGGCGGCGGGCGCCGGGACCGCCGGTTCGTTGTCGGGCTCGTCGTCTGCCGCGTCCGCCACGTCGACCTGCAGACCCTGCTCCCGCAGGAAGCCGATGGGCACCACGTTCTCCTCGAAGCGGCCGGGGAGTTCGATCCGCATCCGGCCGATCTGCTTGCCGCCGACGGTGTCCATGGCGGCGCCGAGGATCGAGATGTCGATGTTGTAGGTACGCGCCAGCTCGGAGATCACCGGGCGGGTGGCGGCCGCGCCGTGGAAGGTGATGTCGACGACGGTGCGGTCCGCGCCCGAGGGCTCGCCGCCGACCGGGAACAGCTCCCGTGCCAGTTCGGAGCCGGGGGTGGCCAGCAGTTCGGCGACGGTGCCCTGTTCGACGACGTGGCCGTTCTTCATCAGCGCGGCCGAGTCGCAGATGGTCTTGACGACGTCCATCTCGTGGGTGATCAGGACGATGGTCAGGCCCAGCCGGCGGTTGAGGTCGCGCAGCAACTGCAGGATGGAACGGGTGGTCTCCGGGTCCAGGGCGCTGGTGGCCTCGTCGGAGAGCAGCACCTTGGGGTCGCCGGCCAGCGCGCGGGCGATGCCCACGCGCTGCTTCTGGCCGCCGGAGAGCTGCGCCGGGTACGCCTTGGCCTTGTCGGCGAGGCCGACCAGGTCCAGCAGTTCCAGGGCCTTGCGGGCGCGCTCGCAGCGGTCGAGCTTGAGGATTTCCAGGGGCAGTTCGACGTTGTCCTGGACGGTGCGCGAGGACAGCAGGTTGAAGTGCTGGAAGACCATGCCGATATGGCTGCGGGCGGCGCGCAGCGCGGCATTGGCGCGTTTCTGGTCGCCGGCCAGCGCGGTGAGATCCTGGCCGGCCACGGTCACCGTGCCGGAGGTGGGGCGCTCCAGGAGGTTGAGGCAGCGGATCAAGGTGGATTTGCCGGCGCCGCTCTGGCCGAGGACGCCGTACACCTCGCCCTCGCGGACGTGCAGATCGACGCCGTCCAGGGCGGTGACTTCGCGGTCGCCTGAACGGTAGACCTTGGTCAGGCCCGTTGTGGTGATCACAGGGAATTCCGTCACTGTCGAGTGCTCGGCGGCTCGCCCGCCGGGCACGGGGCATTCTTGCGAGTGCGGCAGAGGGGAACGGGGAGCGGCGGCGGGCGCAGGGCCCGGCTCCGGGTTCCGGTGACGCGGGGCGGCCGTCGGCGTCGGGACGTCGGGACCGACGTACGGCGCAGCATGGCGGTCCCCCTGCCCCTTCAGAGCTTGGGGGAGGGTGCTCGCTTCGGGGCGCGAGGCTCAGGCGGGGGCCCTCAGCGGTCACACATTCGACACAGGCAACGAGCACCGGGCGTCGTGGTCGCCTCGGTCGCAGGGGTGCGGCTGCTCGTCGTGGTCATGGCGGCAAGTAAACCAGACATGCGTACGGGCCGATCACACCCGTCCGGATAGCAGACAGGGCTGACCGGTCCGTGGACGGCGGATCAGTCCGCGACGGTGAGCTCCACCGTGCCGTCGATGGCCTGCCCGGACACCGCCGACAGATCGGGGACGACCACATCCGCGTGGAGCTCACCGGCGCGGTGCGTTGTGGTCAACGCCACGGTGGTCATCCCGGCCGCGCGGCCCGCGGCCAGCCCGGCCGGCGCGTCCTCGAAGACGACGCAGCGGGCCGGGTCGACACCGAGCCGTGCGGCGGCGAGCAGGAACGGCTCCGGGTCGGGCTTGCCACGGCTGATGTCATCGGCGGATATCAGGTGCTTCGGCCGCACCCCGGCCTCGCCCAGCCGCGCCTCGGCCAACCGTCGGGTGGCGGAGGTGACCACGGCCCACCGCTCGGCGGGCAGGTCCGCCAGCAGCGCGTGGGTGCCGGGCAGCGCGACGACCCCGCCCGCGACGTCCTCGACCTCCAGCTGCTCGATCCGGGCCAGCGCCTCGGGTATCCGGTCCGGGGGCAGCAGATCGGCGACGATCTCGACCGCCGGGCGGCCGTGCAGCTGGATCCGCGCGAAGTCCTCCGCGGTGACGCCGTACTCCTTCGCCCACCGCGTCCAGCAGCGGTCGACGGACGCGATGGAGGAGACCAGGGTGCCGTCATTGTCGAAGAGGAGCGCTTCAGCGGAGATGTTCATGCTTGACGAGCGTACGTGCTCGACGGGCGTATGTGCCGTGGTGGGGCCGACGGCGGGCGGCCACCGGAAGCCGATTAGCATCGCCCCATGCTCCACAACCCCACGGCGCGCGGCCCCGCCGCCCGGAGGTCACGATGATCGACGCGCTGACGATCGCGGTCGCGGTCACCGCGCTCGCCCTCGCCGCCTGGTGCGGCTTCGCCGCCTACCGCGACGAGCCGACGAAGGACTGGCACTTCATCGGCATGGCCGTGGTGGCGCTGCTCGCCGTCGTCCAACTGGTCGTCGCGGTCGTGCGGTTGGCGCGCGGGCAGTCGCCGGAGCAGGGCACCGCCATCTTCGTGGCCTATCTGCTCGGGGCGGCCGTCTGCGTCCCCGGGACCGGGTTCATGTCGCTCTCGGAGCGCACCCGCTGGGGTTCGGCCACCGTCGCGGCGGGCGCCGTGGTGCTGGCCGTGCTGGAAGTGCGGCTCTTCGACATCTGGGGAGGCGGCAGTGCCTGAGCCCTCGGCGACCCCGGAGGCGGCCACCGCGGCCGACGGCACCGCGGCGTCCGCGAAGCGTTCCCTGGGCAGCGGCCCCGGTCGGCTGCTGGTCACCCTCTACGCCGTCTTCACCGTCGCGGCCGCGTCCCGCTCCGCCTTCCAGGTCGTCGCACAGTTCGACCTGGCCCCGCTGGCGTACAGCCTCTCGGCGGTCTCCGCGGCCGTCTACGGCTTCATCACCTTCTCGCTGGTACGCGGCGGTGAGGGCGCCCGCATCGCCGCGTTCGTCTGCTGCGCCCTGGAGCTCCTCGGGGTGCTGGGCATCGGCACCTGGACGCTTGTCGAGTCGTCCGCCTTCCCCGACGCCACGGTGTGGTCGGACTACGGGAAGGGCTATCTCTTCATCCCGGTCCTGCTGCCCGTCACCGGGCTGATCTGGCTGCGCCGGTCGCGTACGGCGTAACCGGGGAGGGCCATGGGACGGGTTGCCCTGCTCTTCACGAGCTCGGGGGAGGGCCCATGCGCGTGCGTGGACCCCCCGAGCTCGTGAAGAGCAGGGCCCCACCCGCTCCGCTACGCCCCCGCGACGAGCGCCCCGGCGGCCACGTCTTCTTCGAGCGCGGCCTTTTCCAGCGTGATCATGCTCAGCCTGCGGGTGATCTGCTCCGTCCCGACCGGTGCGTAACCGTGGCCGCGGTACAGCCGCAGATTGCCCTCGCTGCGGTGTCCGGTGCGCAGGCGGTAGCGCTTGGCCGACCGTTCCGCCGCCAGCCGCGCCTCGATCGCGTCGAGCAGCCGTCCGCCCAGGCCGTGCCGCTGCATCCGCGGATGCACGATGAGCTTGGCTATCTCGCCGGTGCCGGCCGCGTCGACGGTGCCGCGCACCGATCCGACCACCTCCTCGCCGAGCCTGGCGACCACGACGCAGCCCTCGCCCAGTTCCGCCCGCAGGGAGTCCAGGGTCTGGGTGAGCGGCTCGATGCCGTAGTCGTCGTACAGCGCGGCCTCCGTCTGGTAGCAGAGGTACTGGAGTTTGAGGATCTGCTCGGCGTCCTGGTCGGTCGCCGCAGAGATGGTCACGCTGGTGCCCATGCGCGTATGCCTCCCCTTGTCGGTTCGCTCTCGGTGTTTCCGGAGTCCCCGGAAATCGACAGCGGCAATCTCCACGGCGGACATCCCACGCGGACATTCCGGACAACGCGTACGGACCGGCCCCGAGCTCCCCTGTGACATTCCCAACTCGGAGGCACTGGCGGGACATGCGGGGAGGCCGGGGCCGGTCCCGGGGCCGGAAGCCGGGAGCGGCGGCCGGTCAGCCCTTGCGGAAGTCCGCGGCCGCGAGCAGCGCGGTGTCCGGGTTGTCGGAGAAGATGCCGTCGATGCCGGTGGCGAAGTACGCCTTCAGGGCGCCGAAGACGTCACCGTAGGCGTCGGGGTCCTTGCCGACCTGGAAGTCGAGCGGCAGGAAGCTGTTCTCGTTCCGCATGGTGTACGGGTGAACGGCCAGCCCCTCGGCGTGCGCGTCGCGGACGAGCGTGGTGGGCTCACCGAGCTTGCCGCTCTCGTCCTGCGCGATGACCTGCGGCAGCCAGGGACCGATGCCGTCGGCGAAGCCAACGATCCACTCCAGGCCCTCGGGCTTGAGCAGATCGGCCGTGGTGCGCGTGTCACCGGCCTCGACAAAGTCCCAGGGCCGGACGCTCGGCTCGTCGAGCAGGACGACCTTGGGGCAGCGCAGGCCCAGCTCGCCGAGCCGCTGGATGCTGCTGGGCTCGAAGGACTGCAGGAAGTTCGGGGCGCCCTTCCGGTGCCGGCCGTGGGCGCGCAGCGCCTTCGCCAGCCGCTCCTCCAGGCCGAGGCCGAGCTTGCGGAAGTAGGTGGGGTGCTTGGTCTCGATGTAGAGCCACACCGGGCGGCCGCGCTTTTCGCCCTCGCGCTCGGCCCAGCGCAGGACCTCGTCGAAGGTGGGGATCTGCCAGCGGCCGTTGTAGAGGGTGTTGCGCTGCCGGACGTCGGGGATGCGCTCCGTGGCGCGCAGCGTCTTCAGCTCGGCGAGCGTGAAGTCCTCGGTGAACCAGCCGGTGAGGTCCTTGCCGTCCACGGTCTTGGTGGTCTTGCGGCCGGCGAACTCGGGGTGGTCGGCGACATCGGTGGTCGCGGTGATGTCGTTCTCGTGCCGGCAGACCAGATGCCCGTCCTTCGTCGGGACGAGGTCCTGCTCGATGATGTCCGCGCCCATGTCGAGGGCGAGCTGGTAGGAGCCGAAGGTGTGCTCCGGGCGGTAACCGGCGGCGCCACGGTGGCCGACGACCAGCGGCACCGGCAGCCCCCGGCCCGCCGCCCCGCGCCCGACGGCGCTCGTCTGGCTCGCGCTCGCGTGGCCGGCGCCGCCGAACACCGCCGCTCCCGCGCCGAGGGCCGCGGCCCCCAGCACCGTCCGCCGTCCCGGCTGCTGCCGCTTCTGCATTCCCGCGCTCCTTGATCGTTCTGAGGTTTTCCATGTCCCGCACCTGTCAACGGGACGGACCGCATCGTATGCATGGACGGTCGCCGCCGGGAGGCAGGGCGGCGGCATGGGAGGGAACAGGGTGATAACGCGTGTCAATTCTGCGTATCGACCTCGTGAACCTGATGTGCGAGCGGGGGTAACCCGCGAGTATGGTCCTGGGCTGCAGAGTTCTGCGCTCACTCGACGTTGACCGGCCACGACCCGGAGGGCCCGTTGTCCCGCATTGTGCTGAAGGCGATTCTCAGATTCGTCATGCGTGTCCTTTTCCGCCCGACGGTTGAGGGTATGGAGCGCATCCCGGGAAGCGGACCGGTGATCCTGGCCGGCAACCACGTCACCTTCATCGACTCGCTGTTCATGGTGCTGTGCGTCAAGCGCCAGGTCTTCTACATCGGCAAGGACGAGTACGTCACGGGCAAGGGCGTCAAGGGCCGCCTCATGGCGTGGTTCTTCTCCACCGGCGGCATGATCCCCGTCGACCGCGACGGCGGGCACGGCGGCGTCGCGGCGCTGATGACCGGCCGCCGCGTCCTGGAAGAGGGCAAGGTGTTCGGCATCTATCCCGAGGGCACCCGCTCCCCCGACGGCCGGCTCTACCGCGGCCGAACGGGAGTCGCCCGCCTGGCCCTGATGACCGGCGCTCCCGTCGTCCCGTACGCGTTGATCGGCACCGACAAGGTGCAGCCGAACGGCAAGGGCATGCCGCGCATCTCCCCGGTGACGATCCGCTTCGGTGAACCGCTGGACTTCTCCCGTTACGAGGGCATGGACCGCGACCGCTATGTCCTGCGGGCCGTCACCGACGAGGTGATGAGCGACGTCATGCGGCTGTCCGGCCAGGAGTACGTCGACGTGTACGCCACGAAGGCGCGGGCCGCCTGAGCACTCTCCTTGCGGCTGGACCGCCGCCGCTCTCGCGGAGGTGGTTGCTCGCCATCGGGGTTCCTCAATTGATGGCCGGGGTTCAGCAAGTGATGGCCGGGGTTCAGCACGGCACCCGGAAGCCGTTGAAGACGCGCTGGCCCTCGGGCCCGCCCGCGGACGCCGTACGCAGCGCCGCCTCCGGCCGGGGTACGGCGCTGCCGTCGGCCTGGAGCAGCTGCTGCCGTTCGATGACGGTGCCGATCCGGGCGCCGGGCGCCGTCGCGTTCTTGACCGCCACCCGGTCCAGCGGTGCGGGCGTCAGCCGCTGCCGGGCGCGGACGAAGGTGACGAAGCTCTCGAAGTCGCGGGCGTGTCGGACCGGTGCGGTGAAGCCGGTGAAGGCGCTGAAGCCGTCCTGGTTGATGAGGGTGTACGAGGGCGCGGCGAGGCGGTAGCGGCGTTCCGGGTCGAGGGCGGTGCCGTTGACGAGCACGTCGGCGGGGGCCACGCGCCGGCCGACCGGACCGGCCGCGTCGAAGCTGTAGCGGACGTTGGCGGAGACGGCCAGCGGTGCGAAGCCCAGGCCGCCGCCGGGGGTCGGTGCCCACTGTTCCTCCAGCGCGTCGTGGATCTGTGCGCCGGTGACGGTGACCGTCATGAGCGGGTCGCCGAAGCCGACCGCGTGCCATGCCTGCCCGAGCGTCACGGTGCCGCCTGACGCCTCGTCACGGACCAGGTCCCCGGCGATGATCGCCGATCCGACGCGCGGCGCGACCGCGATGACGGCGAGCTCCGCGGGGGTCGGGGTCTCCCCTGCGCATGGGGGTCCCCCCGCTCGAACGAAGTTGAGAGTGGGGGAGGAGTCGAGAGCTCGGGGAACGGTGCCGTCGTGGTCGTCCTTCGGCTCGTGCGGCTGCCGTGCCGCCCAGAGCGCCCAGTCGGCCACGAGGTCGCCCATGGTGCTCTCGCCGGCGGCGTTGCGCCGCCGGGTGAAGGAGGCGGTCTGTTTGGCGAGCGGGGTACGGGCGCGCCGGGCGCTGTAGCCCGCCCAGTAGTCGGTGATCGACCGCACTCCGGGGTGGGGTGTCACATCCCGGGTGTTGGGGTGGTTGGTGGCGGTGGTCAGCGAGCGGACGACGGAGCCGGTCCGGGGGTCCAGGCGCAGATTGATCTCGTTGACGATCTGTCCGTAGCAGCCGGCTTCGACGAACGGGCGGGGGTTGCCGTCGGGGTCGGGCAGCATCATCGTGAAGGCGCGGTGCCAGTGGCCGGTCACGATGGCGTCGATGTCCGGGGAGACGCGCAGCGCCAGGTCGTAGGCGGGGCCGGAGGGGTTGCTGCCGCTGGTGAAGTCGCCGCCGGCGACCGCGCCGTCATGCATGCTCAGCACGATCGCGCGGACGCCGCGCCCGGTGAGTTCGGCGGCGCAGCGGTTGGCGGTCTCCAGCTCGTCCAGGGTCCGCAGTCCCGGGTGGTAGGAGCCGGGGAAGGTCTCGGTGCCGATGGCCGTCAGATGGATGAAGCCGATCGGCAGCGTGCGGCCGCCCCCGGCGTCCACGTACGCGATGTGGTACGGCGGCAGCACGGTCCTGCCGGTGTCGTGCCACACCATGTTGGCGCTGTAGTAGGGGAAGGCGGCGCCGGGGAAGCGGCGTCCGGTGGAGTCGGTGAAGGAGTCGTCGCGGCCGACGGTGGGGAAGGGGATGCCCTTTTCCATGTGCGAGGTGAGGAACGTCACCGACTTGTCGAACTCATGGTTGCCGGCCGAGGCGAAGTCCAGGCCCATGGCGTTGAGCGCCTCGATGGTGGGCTCGTCGGCGAAGGAGGAGGTGTCGAACTCCCAGCCGGAGAAGAGATCTCCGGGGGTGAAGAACAGGGAGTTGCGGCGACCGGCCCGCAGGCGTTCCAGGTGTGCGGCCATATAGGCGACACCGCCGACGGTGTACTTCCGCCCGCCCGCCCCGGTGAGGACGGAGTTGCCGCCCGGGGCTCCCTGGAGGTAGCCGTGCAGGTCGGTGATGCTGAGCAGCTGAACGTCGACGTACTCGTCGGCGGTGGCCGCGTCGCGGGCGTGGCCGGTGGCGTAGGCGTCGCTGCCGATGGCGCTCGTGGTGGCCAGTGCCCCCGCCGCGGTGAGGAAGGAGCGTCGTCCGATGTCGCGCACTTGTGGATCATTACGGGTGCGCGTCTGCCCGGTCGGCAGGACACGCCCTGGGCCCGGCACCCGCCCCCGCGCCGTCCCTCGTTCGCACCGGGCGGCGTCCCGCTACGGGCCCGGCCGTGTTCCGCTAGACGGCCTTGGACTCGGTCTCCGGCTCGCGCCCGGCCACCGCCTTCTCCGGGCTGTACTCCAGCTCCTGGCCGCGCAGCAGGAACCAGGCGGCCACCGCGGCGCCCAGCAGGATCACCGCGGCCACGCCGGACGCGACGTCCAGCCCGCGGACGAAGGAGTCCTGAGCCGCCTGCATCAGCGCCGTGCCCTGGCCGGCGGGGAGTCCGGCGGCCGTTTCGAAGGCGCCGCCCAGCGATTCGCGAGCGGCGTCGGCGGCGTCGGCGGACACGCCGGGCGGTGCCGCGAACCCGCGGTAGATGCCGGTGACGATGGAGCCGAGCAGGGCGATGCCGAGCGCGGCGCCGAGTTCGTAGGCCGTCTCGGCGACCGCGGAGGCGGCGCCCGCCTCTTCCTTGGGGACGCTGGAGAGGATGACGTCGGCGGTGACGGTGAACGAGAAACCGGCGCCGACACCGACGACGAAGAGAATCACGGTCAGCGCGGCGGTACTGGTTTCGGCGGCCAGGGTCGTACAGCCGACCAGCGAGAGCCCGACCACCGCGAGGCCGCCCGCCACCACGATCCGTACGGACAGCCGCCGGGCGACATACCCGGCGGACAGGCCCGCCGCCACCGCGCCGACCGCGGCCGGGAGTTCGACCAGCCCGGCGTTCAGCGACGAGCGCAGCTGCACCATCTGGAGGAACTGGGAGAGAAAGAAGACCAGCCCGGACAGGCCCAGGATGGTCAGCAGATCGGCCAGCACCGCCCCCGAGAAGCCCCGGTGGTGGAAGAGCTTCATGTTCAGCAGCGGCGAGTCCAGGGTCAGCTGACGGCGGACGAACCAGATCAGCGTGAGCACACCGACGGCACCCGCCAGGCCGATGTCCCAGCGAAACCCGTGTACCGACGCCTCCTTGACGGCGTAGATGACGCCGACGATGCCCACCAGGGACAGCAGCACGCTGGGGATGTCCCAGGGACCGGGATCCGGATTACGGGACTCCGGGATCACCTTGGCGCCGATGGCCACCAGCAGCGCCATCACCGGCAGATTGATCAGAAAGACCGAACCCCACCAGAAGTGGCCCAGCAGAAAGCCGCCCAGGACCGGCCCCACGGCGGTGCCGGCCGACGCCATCGCGCCCCAGATGCCCACGGCCAGGCTGCGCTCCTGGGGGTCGTGGAAGAGGTTGCGGATCAGCGCGAGGGTGGACGGCATCAGCGTCGCACCGGCCACACCGAGCAGGGCGCGGGCGGCGATCATCATCTCCGGGGTGGTGGCGTAGGCACACAGCACCGACATCGCGCCGAACGCGACGGAGCCGAGCAGCAGCAGTTTCTTACGGCCGATCCGGTCGCCGAGGCTGCCCATGGAGACCAGCAGTCCGGCGATGACGAAGGAGTAGATGTCACCGATCCACAACAGCTGCGTCCCCGAGGGGCGCAGATCCTCGCTCAGAAAGGGCGTGGCGAGGCCGAGGACGGTGATGTCGACGCCGACGAGCAGCACGGCCAGGACAAGGACGGAGAGCGCGAGCCAGCGGCCCGGACGGGGCTGGTCGTCCACATGGGCCGAGCCGGCCCGTCCTGACGCCCTGGTCTCGCTCATTTCTCCATGCTCCGACGGATGCCGCCGAGCAGCAGCTCGGCGATCGAGTGGTTGAGGTCGTTGCGGGCGACCCGCCCTTCGTGCACGGCCCAGGCGCCGGCGCCGAGCAGGCCGTAGAACGCCTCGGTGAGCCAGGAGGCGCTGAGGTCGATACGGAAGTCGCCCTGTTCCTGGCCGCGGCGGAAGAGCGCGGCGAGCCGGTCGTCCAGCCGGGCCCAGCCGGCGTTGACCTCACCGCCCTCGAAGAGCTGGTTCTCGGTGAAGAGGAACGCCAGCACACCGGCGACCGGTTCGGCCTCGGCGATCAGCCGGCGCAGCGCGTCGGCGGCGTCCCCGTCGTCGAGCCGGGCGGTGTCCATCGCCTGCGTGAACTGCTCGATGCCGAGGTCCTCCACGGCCCGGATCAGGGCGTCCCGTCCCGCGAAGTGCCGGTGCAGGGTCGCGCGGCTGATGCCGGCGGCCCGCGCGATCTCGTCCATCGACGTCGTCGCCCTGCGGGTCAGCAGCGCGGCGGCTTCCTTGAGTACCCGTTCACGGTCCACAGCCATGAGACACAGGATAGCCGAATGAGACACTATTGTCTCATCGTGGGAGTGCGACAGGGCGGCGCGGGCATCTGGGAGCGCGACAGGACGACGCGGGCATACGGAAACGGCCCCCACCCGCCCGGGGTGGAGGCCGCACGTCCGTACCGCGCACTACTTCTTGGCCGACGCCCATTCCTGCTGCGCCGCCAGGTCGGCCCGGACCTCGGCGAGCTGGACCGCCACCGCCGAGGGCGCGGTGCCGCCCCGGCCACTGCGCGAGGCGAGCGCTCCGGGGACGTCGAGGACCATCCGGACCTCCGGGGTCAGATGCGGCGAGATCTTCGCGAACTGGTCATCCGTCAGCTGGTCCAGCTCGATGCCGTGCGCCTCGCACTCCTTGACGCACTCCCCCGCGACCTCGTGCGCCACCCGGAACGGCACCCCCTGCTTGACCAGCCACTCCGCGATGTCCGTCGCGAGCGAGAACCCGGCGGGGGCCAGCTCTTCCATGCGCTCCCGGTTGACGGTCAGCGTGGCCATCATCCCGGTGAACGCCGGCAGCAGGACCTCCAGTTGGTCGCAGGAGTCGAAGACCGGCTCCTTGTCCTCCTGCAGATCTCGGTTGTACGCGAGCGGCAGCGCCTTGAGCGTCGCCAGCAGTCCCGTCAGATTGCCGATCAACCGCCCCGACTTGCCCCGCGCCAGCTCCGCGATGTCCGGATTCTTCTTCTGCGGCATGATCGACGAGCCGGTGGAGAAGGCGTCGTGCAGGGTCACGAAGGAGAACTCCTTCGTGTTCCAGATGATGACCTCCTCGGCGATACGGGAGAGGTCGACCCCGATCATCGCCGTGATGAAGGCGAATTCCGCGACGAAGTCCCGCGCGGCCGTGCCGTCGATGGAATTGCCCGCCGAGCCGTGCTCGAAGCCGAGGTCCCGCGCGACCGCCTCCGGGTCGAGCCCGAGGGAGGAGCCCGCCAGGGCCCCCGAGCCGTACGGCGACACGGCCGTCCGCTCGTCCCACTGCCGCAGCCGCTCCGCGTCCCGCGACAGCGACTGCACATGGGCCAGCACATGGTGGGCGAAGAGCACCGGCTGGGCGTGCTGGAGGTGGGTGCGGCCCGGCATGGCGACGTCCGGGTGCGCCTCGGCCAGCTCGACCAGCGCCTCCTGGAGGTCGGCGAGCAGCCCGCCGATGATCCGCGCATGGTCCCGCAGATACATCCGGAAGAGCGTGGCGACCTGGTCGTTACGGGACCGGCCGGCCCGCAGCTTGCCGCCGAGGTCCGGGCCGAGCCGCTCCAGCAGTCCGCGCTCCAGTGCGGTGTGCACATCCTCGTCGGCGACAGTGCCGGTGAACGAGCCGTCGGCGACGTCCCGTTCGAGCTGGTCGAGCCCGGCGGTCAGCCGCGTCAGCTCGTCCTCGGTGAGCAGGCCCGCCGTGTGCAGCACGCGGGCGTGGGCACGGGAGCCGGCGATGTCGTACGGGGCCAGCCGCCAGTCGAAGTGGACCGACGCGGACAGGCGGGCCAGGGCCTCGGCGGGACCGTCGGCGAAGCGGCCGCCCCAGAGCCGGACGTCGCCGTTGCTGCCGTTGCTCACTGCTGCTCCTCAAAGCTCGGTCTTGTACGGCCGCCTCCCCGCCGAGGGGCGGGGAGGCGGCGGTGGTACGGGACGTTACCGGTCAGGCCAGGTCACGCTTGGCCGCGATCTTGCTCGACATCCCGAAGAGCTCGATGAAGCCCTTCGAGAGGGACTGGTCGAACGTGTCGCCGGTGTCGTACGTCGCCAGGTTGAAGTCGTACAGGGACCGGTCCGACTTCCGGCCGGTGACGACGGCGCGGCCGCCGTGCAGCGTCATCCGGATGTCCCCGCTGACCTGCTGGTTGGCCTCGTCGATGAAGCCGTCCAGGGCCCGCTTGAGCGGCGAGAACCACAGGCCGTCGTAGACCAGCTCGCCCCAGCGCTGCTCGACCTGCCGCTTGTAGCGGGCCAGTTCGCGCTCGACGGTGACGTTCTCCAGCTCCTGGTGGGCGGTGATCAGCGCGATGGCGCCGGGCGCCTCGTACACCTCACGGGACTTGATGCCGACCAGCCGGTCCTCGACCATGTCGATCCGGCCGATGCCCTGGGCGCCGGCCCGCTCGTTGAGCTGCTGGACGGCCTGCAGCACGGTGACGGGCCGCCCGTCGAGGGCGACCGGGACACCCTCCTCGAAGGTGATGACGACCTCGTCGGCGTCGCGCGGGGTGGCGGGGTTCTGGGTGTACTCGTAGACGTCCTCGATCGGCGCGTTCCAGATGTCCTCCAGGAAGCCGGTCTCCACGGCCCGCCCGAAGACGTTCTGGTCGATCGAGTACGGCGACTTCTTGGTCGTCGCGATCGGCAGGTTCTTCTCCTCGCAGAAGGCGATCGCCTTGTCCCGGGTCATCGCGTAGTCACGGACCGGGGCGATGCACTTCAGGTCGGGGGCGAGGGAGGAGATACCGGCCTCGAAGCGGACCTGGTCGTTGCCCTTGCCGGTGCAGCCGTGGGCGACCGTCGTCGCACCGTGCTTCCTGGCGGCGGCGACCAGGTGCTTGACGATGGTCGGCCGGGAGAGCGCGGAGACCAGCGGGTAGCGGTCCATATACAGCGCATTGGCCTTGATCGCCGGGAGACAGTACTCGTCGGCGAACTCGTCCTTCGCGTCGGCGACCTCGGCCTCGACGGCGCCGCAGGCGAGCGCGCGCTTACGGATGACGTCCAGGTCCTCGCCGCCCTGGCCGACGTCCACGGCAACGGCGATGACCTCGGCGCCCGTCTCCTCGGCGATCCAGCCGATGCAGACAGAGGTGTCCAGGCCGCCCGAATAGGCGAGTACGACGCGCTCGGTCACGGGTTTCTCCTTACGGTGCATACGCTGATGAGTATAAGTATGCACTCCACCGTATGTTTCGTCAACGCCGCATCGAAAGCGCAGGTCAGAGACGGAGGTAGAGAGCGGGACGGGGAGCAGGACGACTGCCTCGGGGCGACGCCTCAGGGCGCCTCGCGCAGGACGTCGACCAGCACCGCCGCATGGCTCAGGGACGCGTCCTTCGTCGCGGTCAGCAGCGTCAGCGGGCCCTCCCCCGCCAGCTCCCGCAGATGCCGCAGTGCCGCCGACCGCGCCGCGTCCCGCGACAGCTCCTCCCGATAGCGCTCCGCGAAACCGTCGAAGAGCTCGCTCCGATGGCCGTACCAGCGGCGCAGCTCGGACGAGGGGGCCGCGTCCTTGCACCATTCGGTGAGCCGGGCGTCGTCCTTGGCCAGGCCACGCGGCCACAGCCGGTCGACCAGGACCCGGGCGCCGTCCGACGCCTCGGGCGGTTCGTACACCCGGCGCACCCGGATATCGGCACCGCGGGACTTTCCGGCCACAACCTCATGGAAGCACGGAAGCCCGGCGCCTGCCGGAGGGCGGGGAACCGGTCCGGAGGCGGCCCGAATGCGGTCCGGAACCGGCTCGGGCGCCGCCCGGATACCGCTCGGATCCGGGCCGGACGCGGCCCGGAGGGGACCCGCTTTGGATTCATGGCCCAGGACAGGGTATTTTTCTTCGTGCACGCCCCGGCCGGGAAGTTTCCGGCCGGCACTTGCACCGGGACGTGGCGCAGCTTGGTAGCGCACTTGACTGGGGGTCAAGGGGTCGCAGGTTCAAATCCTGTCGTCCCGACGGTGCACAAAGCCCGCAGGCCAGGAGATTCACCTCCTGGCCTGCGGGTTTTTCGTTGTCGGCCGCCTCAGACCCGGGCGCCGGTGTCGCCGGGCTCCCGTACGGCCGGCCGGCTTCCCGGCCGTCGGCCCGCGGGTCGCGGCGGTGCGGTGCGGTGCGCCTCCAGCTCGACGGCCAGTGGTGTCGCGGTGAACATCGAGGAGTGGGTGCCGACGGCGACGCCGATCAACAGCGCCGCGGCGAGGTCCGTCAGCGAGTCGCCGCCCAGCGCGGCGAGCGCCGCCAGGATGAAGACCGCGCCGAGGCCGGTGTTGGTGGTACGCGGCACGGTCTGCAGCAGCGCGGTGTCGGCGACCCGCTCGAAGGGCGTACGGCGGGCCTTCGCCCACAGCTCGCGGACCCGGTCGAAGACGACGACGGAGTCGTTGACGGAATAGCCGATCACGGTGAGCAGGGCCGCGAGGAACACCCGTCGACGGGCTTGCCGAGCCAGGTGAAGACACCGATGAGGATCAGTACGTCGTGCGCCATGCCGGCGACCGCGGCGAGAGCGAACGTCCACCGGAACGAGGTGTTGACCACCGCGCGCGGGAAGTCGGCGTCGCTCAGCGCCGTGCGGGCCCGCTCGGCGTCGGCGGGTGCGGTGGTGGCGTACCCGATCATCCGGCCGCCGATGAACACCACCCCGAAATCGAACCCGCGGACGGTATCCCGCAGGTGGCGACGGCCAGCGCGGTCCGTTTCCGTGCGGGGTCGGGTGCCGAGGACGTGCGTCCACGTCAAGCCATCGGCGTCCGAGCATAGCGACGGGGCCGGCGCCCCGCCCCGCTCCCTACGCCTTCTGCGCCAGTCTCAGCAGATGGTCGGCCAGCGCCTGGCCGCCCGACGGGTCGCGGCTGATGAGCATCAGGGTGTCATCGCCCGCGATGGTGCCGAGGATGTCGTGGAGTTCGGCCTGGTCGATGGCGGAGGCCAGGAACTGGGCGGCCCCCGGCGGGGTGCGCAGGACAACGAGGTTGGCGGACGCCTCGGCCGAGATGAGGAGTTCGCCGGAGAGGCGGCGCATCCGCTCCTCCTTGGCCGACTCGCCCAGCGGCGCACGGGGCTTGCGGTCGCCGCCCTCGCTGGGCACCGCGTAGATCAGCTCGCCGCCGACGTTGCGGATCTTCACCGCACCCAGTTCGTCCAGGTCCCGGGAGAGCGTCGCCTGGGTGACGGAGAGTCCGTCGTCGGCGAGCAGCTTCGCGAGCTGGCTCTGGGAGCGGACCGGCTGCCGGTTGAGGATGTCCACGATCCGGCGGTGGCGTGCGGTGCGGGTCTGCGGTACGGCCGGGCCGCCGTTCACCGGCTCGTTGTCCTGCGCCTGGCTCATCGTTGTCGTCAGTCTCCGGATCGTTGTTCCCCGTGGGCCCCTTCGAGGGCGGTGTCGAGGACGGCGGGGAGCTTCCGGAGGAACGTGTCCGCCTCGTCGTCCGAGACGATCAGCGGCGGGGCGAGCCGGATGACGTCCGGCACGCACGCGTTCACCAGAAGACCCGCGTCCTGAGCCGCCTGCTGCACCATCGGCGCGAGGGGCTCGGTCAAGACGATACCCAGGAGCAGCCCCGCGCCGCGGACCTGGCCGACCAACGGGTGCCCCAGTGCCTCGATCCCGGCGCGCAGCCGCTCGCCCACCTGCTTGGCACGGTCGAGGAGGCCGTCCGCCGCGATGGTGTCGAGGACGGCGAGGGCACCGGCGCAGACCACCGGGTTGCCGCTGAACGTCGAGCCGTGCGATCCGGGCGTGAGCAGGTCGGCGGCCGGGCCGAAGGCGAGGGCGGCGCCGAGGGGGAGGCCGCCGCCGAGGCCCTTGGCGAGGGTGACGATGTCGGCCTCGATGCCCTGTGCCTGGGACTCCAGCCAGTGGCCGGTCCGGCCGACGCCGGTCTGGATCTCGTCGAGGACGAGCAGCGTGCCGGTGGCGGCGGTGATCTCGCGGGCGGCCCGGAGATAGCCGGGCGGCGGCACGACCACGCCGTTCTCGCCCTGGACGGGCTCCACGATGACGAAGGCGGTGGCCGTGGTGACGGCGGAGCGCAGCGCTTCGACATCGCCGTACGGGACGTGGTCGACGTCACCGGGCAGCGGGGCGAACGGGGCCTGCTTGGCGGGCTGTCCGGTGAGCGCGAGGGCGCCCATGGTGCGGCCGTGGAAGCCGCCGGCCGTGGAGACCATATGTGTACGCCCGGTCAGTCGGCCGATCTTGAAGGCGGCCTCGTTGGCCTCGGCGCCGGAGTTGGCGAAGTAGACCCGGCCGGGGCGTCCGGCCAGCGTGAGCAGCCGCTCGGCCAGGGACACCGTGGGCTCGGCGACGAAGAGGTTGGAGACATGGCCGAGGGTGGCGACCTGGTCGGAGACGGCGCGGACGACCGCCGGGTGGGCGTGGCCGAGGGCGTTGACCGCGATACCGCCGAGGAAGTCGAGATAGGCCTTGCCGTCGGCGTCCCAGACCGTGACGCCCTCGCCGCGGACCAGCGGGATACGGGGGGTGCCGAAGTTGTCCATCATGGCGCCCTGCCAGCGCCGGGTGAGGCCCGCGTTGTCCACCGGTCCGTGCTGCGCCGAGTCCGTCATGTCGCCCCCTCGATCGTGTTCGTGTCCGGCACGACCATCGTGCCGATTCCCTCATCGGTGAAGATCTCCAGCAGGATCGAGTGCTGGACCCGCCCGTCGATGACCCGGGCGGTGTGCACACCGTGGCGGACGGCGTGCAGACAGCCCCGCATCTTCGGGACCATGCCGGTGGCCAGGTCGGGCAGCAGCTGCTCCAGTTCCGTGGCGGTGAGCCGGGAGATCACCTCGTCGCTGTGGGGCCAGTCCTCGTAGAGGCCCTCGACGTCGGTGAGCACCATCAGCGTCTCGGCGCCCAGCGCGGCGGCCAGCGCGGCCGCGGCGGTGTCGGCGTTGACGTTGAAGACACCGGAGCCCTCGGACGTGGTGTCGCCGTCGTCGCCGCTGCGGGCGATGGAGGAGATGACCGGGATCCGGCCGTCGTCCAGCAGCGCCTGCACCGCGCCGGGGTCGATCGCGGTGATCTCGCCGACCCGGCCGATGTCCACCCGCTCACCGTCGATCTCGGCGTAGTGCTTGGTCGCGGTCATCAGATGGGCGTCCTCGCCGGTCATGCCGACGGCGAACGGGCCGTGCTCGTTGAGCAGCCCGACGAGCTCCCGCTGCACCTGACCGGCCAGCACCATCCGTACGACGTTCATCGCCTCGGGCGTGGTGACCCGCAGCCCGCCCTTGAACTCCGACTCCAGCCCGACCAGTTCCAGCTGGGCGCTGATCTGCGGACCGCCGCCGTGCACCACGACCGGGCGCAGCCCGGCGTGCCGCAGAAAGACCACGTCCTGGGCGAAGGCGCCCTTGAGCTCCTCGTCGACCATGGCGTTGCCGCCGAACTTGATGACGACGGTCTTGCCGTGATGACGGGTCAGCCAGGGCAGCGCCTCGATGAGGGTGCGGGCCTTGGGGAGCGCGGTGTGCTTACGTGTCCCCGTCATGAGCTGTACGCGCTGTTCTCGTGGACGTAGTCGGCGGTGAGGTCGTTCGACCAGATCACCGCGGACTCGGTGCCGGCGGCGAGGTCGGCGGTGATCCGCACCTCCCGGTAGCGCATGTCCACCAGCTCCCGGTCCTCCCCCACCGAGCCGTTCCTGCAGACCCACACGTCGTTGATGGCGACGTTCAACCGGTCGGGCTCGAAGACGGCGGAGGTGGTGCCGATCGCGGAGAGCACCCGCCCCCAGTTGGGGTCCTCGCCGTGGAGGGCGCACTTGAGGAGGTTGTTCCGGGCGATGGAGCGGCCCACCTCGACGGCGTCGTCCTCACCGGCGGCGTTGATCACCTCGATGCGGATGTCCTTGCTGGCGCCCTCGGCGTCCCCGATCAGCTGCCGGGCGAGGTCGTCGCAGACCGTGCGGACGGCTTCGGCGAAGGCGTCCTTGTCGGGCACCACGCCGGAGGCCCCGGACGCGAGCAGCAGGACGGTGTCATTGGTGGACATACAACCGTCGGAGTCGACCCGGTCGAAGGTGGTACGGGTCGCGGCCCGCAGCGCCGTGTCGAGGTCGGCGGAGGGCAGATCGGCGTCGGTCGTCAGCACCACGAGCATGGTGGCCAGGCCCGGTGCGAGCATCCCCGCGCCCTTGGCCATCCCGCCGACGGTCCAGCCGTCCACCGTGACCTGGGCCGTCTTGTGCACACTGTCCGTGGTCTTGATGGCGATGGCGGCCTTCTCACCGCCGTGTTCGGTCAGTTCGGCCGCGGCCTTCTCCACTCCGGGCAGCAGCTTGTCCATCGGGAGCCGGATGCCGATCAGACCGGTGGAGGCGACCGCCACCTCACCGGCGCTGTGCCCGTCGAGGACCTCGGCGACCTTCTCCGCGGTGGCGTGGGTGTCCTGGAAGCCGAGCGGGCCCGTACAGGCGTTGGCACCACCCGAGTTGAGGATCACCGCGGAGACCCGGCCGCCCTTGAGGACCTGCTCGGACCAGACGACCGGCGCGGCCTTGACGCGGTTGGCGGTGAAGACGCCGGCGGCGGCCAGCCTGGGCCCGTTGTTGACCACGAGGGCCAGGTCCGGGTTGCCGCCGCTTCCATTGGGGAGAGGGGCCTTTATCCCGGCGGCGATGCCCGCCGCCGTGAATCCCTGTGCTGCGGTGACGCTCACTGCTTCTTCTCCTCGCTCGCTTCGCCGGCCCCGCCGGTCGCACCGTGCCGCCCCTGTCCGGCATCCCCGTTGTCCGTACGCGTCACGGCGCCACCCCGACCGTCGGAAGCCCTGTCTCCTCGGGGAGGCCGAGGGCGATGTTCATGCTCTGCACCGCGCCGCCCGCGGTCCCCTTGGTGAGGTTGTCGATGGCGCTGATCGCGATGATCCGGCCGGCCGCTGCGTCCAGCGCCACCTGGATCTGGACGGTGTTGGAGCCCTGGACGGCGGCGGTCGCCGGCCACTGTCCCTCCGGCAGCAGCCGTACGAACGGCCCGTCGGCCAGCGCCTTCTCGTACGCGGCCCGTACGCCCTCGGCGTCCGTGCCGGGCCTGGCCTTCGCCGAGCAGGTGGCGAGGATGCCGCGCGACATGGGCGCGAGGGTCGGGGTGAAGGAGACCGCCACCCGCTCGCCCGCGACCGCGCTCAGATTCTGGATCATCTCCGGGGTGTGCCGGTGCCCGCCGCCGACGCCGTACGGGCTCATCGAGCCCATCACCTCGGCCCCCAGCAGATGCGGCTTGAGTGCCTTGCCCGCTCCGGAAGTGCCGGTGGCCGCGACGATGACGGCCTCGGGCTCGGCGAGACCGGCCGCGTAGACGGGGAAGAGGGCGAGCGAGACGGCGGTGGGATAGCAGCCCGGGACCGCGATACGCCGGGAGCCGCGCAGCGCGGCGCGGCCGCCGGGCAGCTCGGGGAGGCCGTACGGCCAGGTGCCCGCGTGGGCCGAGCCGTAGAACGCCTCCCAGTCCGCGGCGTCCTGGAGCCGGAAGTCGGCACCGCAGTCGACGACGAGGACATCGGGCCCGAGCTCCTCGGCGACGGCCGCGGACTGTCCGTGCGGCAGCGCGAGGAAGACGACGTCGTGCCCGGCCAGCGCCTCGGCCGAGGTGGGCCGCAGCTCCCGGTCGGCCAACGGGCCCAGCTGCGGCTGCAGGGCGCCCAGGCGCTGTCCGGCGTTGGAGTGCCCGGTCACCGCGCCGATCTCCACTTCCGGGTGCCCCAGAAGCAGACGCAGGACTTCACCCCCCGCGTACCCGCTTGCACCGGCCACTGCTGCTCGTACCGTCATGGACCCTCCTCCTTGATGGCATGACTATACGGTTAGCGGCAGTTTTATGCAACGGCGGGGGGGTCGCTCTCCCGCGATGTTCTCGCGGCGGGCCACGCACTCCGCCGCATGGGCACATACTGGCCTTGATGACAAAGCCAGCGGATTCCAGACGACACCTGCCCACCAGCCCCTTCAAGAGCCCGGTCGCACCACCTCACAAGCACTTCGCCATAGGGGCCCGGGTCTCCCACGATGTCTACGGCCTCGGGCGGGTCACCGCCGTCGAGGAAGGGATCGCGGTACTCGTCGACTTCGGTTCGATGGAACAGCGGATCGCGAGCCCGTACAGCAAGATGACCAACCTCTAGGGACGACCGGCCCGGACCTGGCCCCCGCGTACGGTGAATCCCGTATGGCGGAAGCCCGGCCCGTCCTGCTGCGGTGAGAAGGAGGACGAGGAGGCGAGGGCCATGGCGACGTCCGCGGAGCTCCGGCACGGCGCCGGCCTGGACCAGGACCGGGTGAGGGATGTCCTGGACCGGATGATCAGCGACGGCGGAGCCGCGATGGCCGGACTGTGCACCTCGCTCGGCGACCGGCTGGGCCTCTACAAGGCCCTGGCCGGCGCCGGTCCGCTCACCTCCGCGCAGCTCGCCGCCCGGACCGGGCTCGTGGAGCGCTACGTACGGGAGTGGCTCGCCGCCCAGGTGGCCGGCGAGTATGTGACCTACCCGCCCGAGACCGACGTGTACCTGCTGCCCGACGAGCATGCCGCCGTGCTCGCGGACCCGGAACAGCCCAGCTACGCCGCCGGTCCCTCCACCATGCTGCAGGGCGTCTACGCCACCGAGGACGGCCTGATGGAGGCGTTCCGCACCGGCGAGGGCATGGGATGGGAGGGAGGAACACACGTCGGCGCTGTTCGCCGGCACCGCGAAGTTCTTCCGGCCCGGTTATGCGGCCGCGCTCGTCCCGGAGCTGTCCGCGCTGGAGGGTGCGGGGGCGAAGCTGGAGCGCGACGCGATCGTCGCGGACGTCGGGTGCGGCTACGGCTACACCACGATGCGCTGACCACGCTGGGAGTATGTGCCCGGCCGCGGACACCGGCCTGCGACGCATTCTGGCCGTCGTGGACCTCCTGATCGACGCCGCCGACGAGGACACCCTCGTTCCGGCGCTGCTTCCCCCGCCGAGCGAGACCATCGTCTGGTCCCCCCGGCCGGACCCCGTCCACCCTGCTCACCCGGCCGTCGTAGCCGGAGGTACCGCTTGCCGTCCGACGCGTCGCGCCGGACGCCTGTCGCTCCGCTCCACCGGAATTCCCGCGCGTCGAAACGCAGGGTCCGCAGACGGCCTTTCACCGGCCTCACCTCCCCCTGACTGCCTACGAACACGCTAGCGGACCCCACTGACAATCCACCGGCCACCGCGATCCGACCGGCCATCGCGATCCCACCGAGCTTCGACTGGGCTCCCCGGCTCCCACGCTCCCGCCAAGATCAGCCGCGGCCGTCGCGCATCCGCCGGCGGTAGACGACGACTCCCCAGCCGAGCGCACCGGCCAGCAGGGTGCCGCCGAGCACCGTGACACCGGTGTTCAACCCGGTGCCGGAACCTCCGCCGAGGCCGGTGTGGGAACCGCCCTCGGGGACGGCCTGCGCGGACGGACCCCGCTCGCGCGCCTCGCCCGAGACCGTGAGGGTGCCGGTGAACTTCTGCTGTCCGTCGCCGAGTTGCTCGCCCATGTCGGCACCCATATCGGCACCCATATCGGCTTCCTGGCCTGCGGGAAGTTCCGCGTCGCCGCCTTCAGGCCGGTCTGCGGGCTTGTCCGCCGGCTTGTCCGCGTCCGGTTCAAGCGCCTTGTCCGGAGCCTTTCCCGGGGCCTCTCCCGGCGCCATTTCCTGCGCCTTTTCCGGGGCCTCGGCTGGTTCCTGTGACACGGCCGGCCCGTTGCCGGATGCCGTGTCGTTGCCATACGCCGTGCCGCCCTCTTCGGCAGGTGGCCGGCCCTGATGCTGGCCGAATTCCTCGCCGGGCAGCTTGGGTCCGCCGTTTCCGCAGGTGACGGTGACCGTGTAGGTACCGGGCTTGGTGCTCTGCGGCACCGTGCCGGTGCCGCCGACCCGGTTGTCCCGCAGGGACAGCGGCAGCTTCGGGATGCCCGCGCCCTCGAAGCTGGCCTCACCGGTCCCGCCTGTGCAGTTGCCGCCGTCGAAGACGGAGAACTCGCCGCCGGGCGCCACCGGATCCGGCTGGATGATCACCTGCTTCGTGTCGACGGAGGCGGCGCCGGACGCGGCGGGGTCGGGCGCCGTCCCGGCGGACGTGGTGGTCGCGGTCGCGGCGCCGGAGAGCGTGACGGACGCCGCCAGGACACCGGCCACCGAGCCGTATCGAAGGGCATGGGTCACCGCGTGGCGCGTCGGCCTCGCAGGGCGTGGGTGCTTCGCGTGCCGTATCTGCATACCCCGAGCGAACCGCCCCCGCCCGGCGTCCGCACCTCAGGCTGGGCTTTCCGGGTGGCGGGCGCCGGTCCCCCGCCGGTGCCGGACTCACCCTTCCAGCCGGAGGCTCCACTTCCCGGACCGCCGGATCAGGGTCGTCACGGACAGCGGCTGGACGTCGATGCGCCAGTACGAGTGCGGCGGCGCCTGGAGGGCGTAGAGCAGGGCGGCACGGACCACCCCGGGCTCGGCGACGGCCAGCAGTCCGGCTCCCTCGTAGGCGGGCCGGGTGTCCAGCCAGCCGCCGATACGGGTGACGAAGGCCAGCAAGGACTCCCCGCCGTGCGGTGCGGAGCCGGGGTCGGCGAGCCAGACGTCCACCGCCTGCGGCTCGGCGGCGGTCACCTCGCCCAGCGTCCGGCCGCGCCAGCGCCCCATGTCGCAGTCCCGCAGCGCCGGCTGGGCGAGCGGGGCGAGCCCGAGGACGTCCCCGGTCTCGCGGCAGCGTGCGGACGGCGAGCAGTAGCGCAGCTCGGCGGCGGCGAGCCGGCACAGAACGGGGGCGGCGCGCTCGGCCTCATGCCATCCGGCGGCGTCGAGCGGGCGGTCGTCGTCGAACCGGGTCTCAAGCAGCGAGGAGCTGCGGGCGGCGGCGAGCAGCTTGAGGCGAACGTTCATTCGCCGATGGTAAGAGCCCGGCGCTCCGGGCGAGCACGCTCGTCGGATGTGGACGTGGCGGAGGCAGCGAGGGTCAGAGTCGGATGGGCGGGATCGGAAGGGGCGAGGTCAGACGTCGATGGGGCCCGGATCGATGGGGCCCGGATCGATCAGCCCCAGGGTCATCCACTCCTCCGGGGAGACCAGCCTCCGGAAGCCGATCTTCTCGTAGATGCCGTGGGCGTCCTTGGTGGCGAGGGTGATCCGGCTCAGTCCACAGGGCGTCATATGGTCGGCGACGGCCTCGACGAGGGCGGTGCCCAGACCCTTGCCCCGGTCCTCGCGGGCGACATAGACATCGCAGAGCCAGGCGAAGGTGGCATGGTCGGTGACCACCCGGGCATAGGCGACCTGGCGCCCCGAACCGGTCGCGTACAGGCCGAAGTTGAGCGAGCCGGCGATGGCGCGGTCGTGCAGTTCACGGGGGCGGCCGAGGGCCCAGTAGGCGTCGGTGGACAGCCAGTGGTGGACGAGATCCGCGTCCAGTCGGGCCGGGTCGGTGGAGATCTCGTGGCCGTCGAGGGCGTGTTCGCTCATGCCGGGAGGTTGGCAGAAGCGAGGGGGCGGCGTCGAACCGATGGGCGAACGACGTCCCGTGGCCCGGGTGCCGAGGCGGCCGTCCTCAACCCAGGGGGCGTCCTCAACCCATCGCAAACCATCAGTCCATCGGAACCGTCAGCCCAGTGGAGCCCTCAGCCCCTCGCAGTCGTCAGCCCGTCGGCACCCCCGGCTCCTCACACGCCGTGCGGAGCCTGCGGATGCCTTCGGTGACTTCACCCGCGCCGGACGCCGCCGCGAAGCTCAGGCGCAGATGCGGAGCGGGCGGCTCGGCGGCGAAATACGGGCGGCCGGCCGCGACCGCGACGCCCGCGCGCAGCGCGGCACCGGCGAGCGCCTCCTCGTCCGCACCGTCCGGCAGCCGGAGCCAGAGCGTATAGCCGCCCGGTGGCACGAACAGCTCACCGGCCTGCCCGGATCCCCCGCCCACGAGCGCGGGCAACTGCCGGTGCAGAGCGGTGACGAGGGCGTCCCGGCGTACAGTCAACTCGGCGGAGATCAGGCGCAGATGACGAGCCCAGGCGGGCGAGCCGACGAATTCCAGGGCGGCTTCCTGGAGCGGGCCCGGCACGAAGAAGCTGTCCACGACCTGGATGGCGCGCAGACGGTCGCGGACCGGGCCCCGGGCGGCCAGGGCGCCCACCCGCAGGCTGGGCGAGGTGGCCTTGGTCAGGGAGCAGACATGGACGACGGTGCCGTCCTGGTCGTCCGCCATCAGGGTCGGGGGGAGCGCGGGCGCGTCGTCGTGGACCAGTCGCCGGGCGAAGTCGTCCTCGATCACGAACGCGCCGGCCGCGCGGGCCACCCGCAGCACCTCGCGCCGCCGCTCCCCGGCGAGCACCGCGCCCGTCGGGTTCTGGAACAGCGGCTGGCTCACGAAGACCCGCGCGCCGCTGGCCCGGAAGGCATCGGCGAGCAGATCGGTGCGGACGCCGTCGGTGTCCATCGGCACGGGGACCGGGCGCAGACCGGAGGCGCGGGCGGCGGCCAGCATGCCGGGGTAGGTCGGGGACTCGACGAGCACCGGCGCGCCGGGCGGCGCGAGCGCGCGCAGAGCGGCGGTCAGCGCGCTCTGGCCGCCGGCGGTGACCAGGACGTCGCTGGCGGCGAGCGCGCCGCCGGGGCCGCCGATCTCCCGGGCGAACCAGGCGCGCAGTTCCGGTACGCCGTCGACCGGGGGACGGCCCCAGGCGCCCGGCCGCCGCCCGGCGCGGGCCAGCGCTGCGGCGAGTGCGCGTTCGGGCTGCAGATCGGGATGCAGATAGCCGCCGTTGAGTTCGATGACGCCGGGGGCGGGGGCGGCGAGCGTGGCCAGCACGCCCGAGGCGTCGACGCTGCGCGGCACCTGGTCGCCGGCGGCTTCGGCGCTGAGCGCGATCTCCTGCCAGGAGGTGTCGACCGGCCGGGGCGCCTCGCCGCGCGGCTCGGCCCGGAAGGCCCCGGAGCCGGGCCGGGTGACGACCAGCCCCTCGGCGGCCAGCTCGGCGAGCGCCCGGGAGACGGTCACCGGGCTCACCCGGTGCTGCTCCACCAGGGCACGGCTCGATGGCAGCTTCTCTCCGGGGGAGTAGCGGTTCAGCCCCTTGCGGAGAACCGCGGCCAGTTCGGCGACACTGCTACGCTCATGCATGAGAGACAACGATAGCGCTATCGCACCGACCGCGATAGCAGTCAGCACACCGGAGCAGCACGCCGAGAGCCCCGATGTCCGCGGGGCCGGCCCGGCCACCCGCGCCACCCCTGCCGGCCCCGCCACCCTCGGCGCGCCCCTCGCCCGTGGCGTCCTCCTCGCCGCGCTCGCCGTCGCCTCCTTCTCGCTGACCTTTCCCGCGACCGCCTGGGCACTGGAGGGCATGGGCCCCTGGACGGTGGTGACGCTCCGCAGCGCGCTGGCGGCGGCGCTCGCCGGAGGCTGCCTGGCCGCGTTCCGGGTCCCTGTCCCCGAGCGGCGGCACTGGGCGGGCATCGCGGTGGTGGCGGGCGGCGTCGTACTCGGCTTCCCGCTGCTGACCACCCTCGCCCTGCAGACCTCCACCACTTCGCACGCGGCCGTCGTGGTCGGCCTGCTGCCGCTGACGACCGCCGCTTTCTCGGCCGTACGGACCGGCGCGCGCCCGTCCCGCACCTTCTGGATCGCCTCGCTGGCCGGCGCCGTCGTCGTCATCGGCTTCGCGCTGCAGCAGAGCGGCGGGACGCCGAGCTCCGGCGATCTGTTCCTGTTCGCGGCGCTGCTGGTGTGCGCGGCCGGTTACACCGAGGGCGGCCGGCTGGCCCGCCACATGCCGGGCTGGCAGGTGATCGGCTGGGCGCTGATGCTCGCCCTGCCGCTGACCGTGTCGGGCGCGGCCGTCGCGCTGGCCACCGAGCCGCTGCGCCTCACCGCGCACACGGTCGGCGGCCTGCTGTGGCTGGCGGTCGGCTCGCAGTTCCTCGGCCTGGTGGTCTGGTGCCGGGGGATGGCGGCCATCGGCGTCTCCAAGGCCAGCCAGCTCCAGCTCGCCCAGCCGCTGCTGACACTGGTGTGGTCCGTGCTGCTGCTCGGCGAGCGGCTGCCGCCGGCCGCGCCCACGGCGGCGCTGGCGGTCCTGGTGTGCATCGCGATCACCCAGCGGACCCGTGGCTGACGGGCGGCCGGTGGGCAGCTGACGGACAGCCGGTGAGCGGCCGACGGACAGCGGGCGGTCGACGGACGGCGGCGGACAGACGGTGGACAGCTGACGGACCGCTGACGGACCGCTGACAGACCCGGGATCCCCCGCACCAGGCCCCGCGCGCGGTCGCGGCACGGTCTGCTCCCGATCGATCCGCTCCGCACCGGATGCGACATCCGCGCCCGGACGTAAACTTGCCGCGATGGCACGTATAGCCGTCCGGGCCGTCCCACTGGTCCGTACACCGTTGGCCGTTCAACCGCTCGGCCGCCGCGCTGTCGGCCGTTCCGGTGCCACGGCCGCCCGAAGCGGGAGGACACCACTGATGCACGCAAGCAAGGGCGACCGGCTCGTGGTGCACGGCAGGATCGTCGGGCAACATGACCACGAGGTCGAGATCGTCGAGGTGCTGGGCGAACACGGCGATCCGCCCTACCGCGTCCGCAGCGAGGACGGGCACGAGACGATCATGTCTCCCGGTCCCGACTCGGTCGTCAAGCACCTCAAGGACACTGGCAACCGCACCACCCGCTAGCGGGCCCTCCCCCGGCCTCCGTCCGGGAATCCCCAGTCACCGACCCGGTCCGCCGGCGGTCCCCCGACCACTACGGCCGCGCCACGCCGCCGTAGTGGTCATGTACGACCCTGGCCAGCGCACCCGCCCGGTCCTCGGCCGCCTCCTTCGCCGAGAAGAACACATGCCCGCCGACCTGTGGGAAGTCGCGGGCGAAGGTCAGATGACGGGAGAGCTCGGCCGGGTCCTGCCAAGGGGACGGCTGCGCCGGGTCGCCCGCCTTGTAGAGGGCCTCGCCGATATAGAGATCCACGCCGGTGCCCGACACGGTCCGCGACCACCAGGGCACCAGCGTGGCGTAGTCCGCGGCCGCGAAGCCGAGGTGCCAGTAGACCTGTGGCGCGATGTAGTCGAGCCGGCCTTCGCGCACCCAGCGGCGGGTGTCGGCGTACAGGTCGTCGTAGGTCTGGATCCCGGCGTGGGTGTCCGAGCCCGCCTGGTCGGTCGTGCGGTTGCGCCAGACGGCGAACGGGCTGACGCCGAACCGCACCCGGCGCCCGCGGCCGGCGGTTCGCCACCGCATCTCCCGCACCAGCCGGTCAATGTTGTCCCGCCGCCAGCCGTCACGGTCCGCGAATTGCGCGCCGTACTCCGCGTACGCCGCATCGTCGTCGAAGGTCTGCCCCGCGACCGGATACGGATAGAAGTAGTCATCGAAGTGCACCCCGTCGACGGGATAGCGCCGCACCGCGTCCAGCATCGCGTCCTGGACGAAGCGACGGACCTCCGGCAGCCCGGGGTTGTAGTAGAGCTTGCCGCCGTACGGGATCACCCACCCCGGGTGCCAGCGTGCGGGGTGGCCGGGTGCCAGCCGGGCGGGATCGGTGTGGTTGGCCACCCGGTACGGGTTGCACCAGGCGTGCAGTTCCAGGCCGCGCCGGTGCGCCTCGCGGACCGCGAAGCCGAGCGGGTCCCAGCCGGGGTGTCGGCCCTGCTCGCCGGTCAGGTACTGCGCCCAGGGCTCGTACGGGGAGGGCCACAGGGCGTCGGCGGTGGGCCGCACCTGGAAGAAGACGGCGTTCAGCCGGCGCTCCCGGGCCGTGTCGAGGTGGGCCAGCAGTTCCTCCTGCTGCCGGCCGGGGGCCAGCCCCGGGGCGGAGGGCCAGTCGCGATTGGCGACCGTCGCCAGCCACATCCCCCGCAGCTCGCGCCGGGGCCGGTGACGCCCGCTCGCCCGGTCCGGCGGCGGTCCGGCCGCGCCCGCCACCGTATCCGCCCCGAGCAGTGACGAGGCCGCGCCCAGCGCCACCGCCGAGAACCCACGCCGTGTGATCCGCCGCATCAAAAGCCCCCGGCTTGTCCGGTTCATCCCGTCCTGGACGGCCAGCATGCCCGCCCCGGCGCCCGGAGCACAGCACCGCGCGGAGTAACGTCGGGGCCGAGGCGGGCGCCGGACCCTTACGGCACACCGCCGAGTCCTGAAGATCAGCGAAAGGCACGAGGTGACGGACATCGAACGCGTCGGAGTGGTGGGCTGCGGCCAGATGGGCGCCGGCATCGCCGAGGTCTGCGCCCGCGCCGGGCTGGACGTCATGGTCGCCGAGACCACCGGCGAAGCCCTGGAGCTGGGCCGTACCCGCCTGACCAACTCCCTGGGCAAGGCCGCCGACCGAGGCAAGATCACCGTCGCGGATCGCGATGCGACGCTCGGCCGGCTCAGCTTCACCACCGACCTCGGGGAGTTCGCCGACCGCGATCTCGTCATCGAGGCCGTGGTGGAGAACGAGCAGGTCAAGACCGAGATCTTCCAGGTCCTCGATCAGGTGGTGACCCGCCCGGACGCCATCCTGGCCTCCAACACCTCCTCCATCCCGCTGGTGAAGCTGGCGGTCGCGACCTCCCGTCCGGACCAGGTCATCGGCATCCACTTCTTCAACCCGGCGCCGGTACAGAAGCTGGTCGAGCTGATCCCCGCGCTGACCACCGGCGAGGAGACCCTCAAGCGCGCCGAGGTGCTGGTGCAGGACGTGCTGGGCAAGCACGCGATCCGCGCCCAGGACCGCTCGGGCTTCGTCGTCAACGCGCTGCTGATCCCGTATCTGCTCTCCGCGATCCGGATGTTCGAGTCGGGCATGGCCAGCCGTGAGGACATCGACAACGGCATGGAACTGGGCTGCGCCCACCCGATGGGCCCGCTCAAGCTCTCCGACCTGATCGGCCTGGACACCATCGCCTCGGTCGCCTCCTCGATGTACGAGGAGTACAAGGAGCCGCTGTACGCCGCTCCCCCGCTGCTCCAGCGGATGGTGGACGCGGGGCGGCTGGGGCGGAAGTCGGGGTCGGGGTTCTACTCGTACTGAGGGAGTGCGGCGACGCCGTCAAGCACCCCTGTTCAAGGGCGAATTCACCCGGAGCAGCACCGACAGCGGCGCTGCTCCGGGTGGCTCTCGCTGCGTCGCGCAGCGACAGCGGGTCGCACTACCTGGAGGTTCTCGGCTCGCCTGGAGAAGCGTGACCTGCGCCTTCCCCGTAAGTCCGGGTCGGGGCTCGCCACGTGCCGAGCGGCCCCGCGGCCCCGCAGCCGCCGCGCCGATTCACACCGCGTACGAAGTGCCGCTCGCCCCGCTCCGCCCGTCACTCCGCGTCATTTCACACGGGGTGTGTTCTGGTGACCCGCATATCCCTCTCGCACACCTCCCGCCTTCCGCCGCAGGGCAGTTGACTGATGCGCGTACGGACAACGAAATCGTTCGCGAGAGGAATGAGGAGCGGACCGTGACCGCCCACCCTGAAACCGAACCGGTGACCACCGACTTAGCGGAGCTGAGGCGCTGCCTCGATGTACGCACCGCCCGGGTCGACGGTCAGCTCGCCCTGCTGGACCAGCGCTCCGAGCAGCACGTGCGTGACGCGGACGAACTGCAGGCCCGCGTCACGCGGTTGGAGCACGGCCGCTGGCCGCTGCCCTCCGTTGCCGCGCTCACAGGGATCGCGGCGCTGGTCGTGGCACTGTGGCAGGCCATGGGCCGATGACCCGCCGGACGGCCGGACCGGCCAGGCCCCGGGGCCTTTCCGCCCCTGACTCATCGGACCGGCCCGCAGGCCACAAACCCGGTCAGCCCAACCGGAGGTGATGCAGCATCAGCAGGGCCGCGGCCATATTGGCGGCCGGCACCTCCCCTCGGGCCACCATGTCCGGCACCAGCTTGAGGGACACCCACTCCCGCCGGTCGGACTCGAAGTCGTCCTGCGGCAGGCCGACATAGTGACCCTGGTCGGACCAGTAGATATGGTGCCGGGCATCGGTGAGGCCGTTGGACGGCTCCACCGAGAGAAGATGCTGGAGGGGACCGGGCCGCCACCCGGTCTCCTCCTCCATCTCCCGGGCGGCCGCGGCCACGAGGTCCTCGCCGTCCTCGACGACACCGGCCGCCAGCTCCCAGCCCCAGGTGTCCGTGATGAACCGGTGCCGCCACAGCAGCAACACCTCATTGGCCTCATTGACCACTGTGGCCACGGCGACCGGCCGCATACGGATCAGATAGTGATCCAGATGACGGCCGTCGGGGAGTTCCACATCGGCGAGATTGACCCGGAACCAGGGATTCGCGTAGACGGGCTTTTCGCTGAGATTGTTCCAACGCACGTAACTGCCACCTTCCGCTGTTGAGCCGGCAAGGTGACACGAGCCCGGTCAGAGGGGAACGCGCAGCACCTCGTCGATGAGATCGGCGGCCTCGTCGGTCGCGGAGCTCCCGGTCTCCGCCAGATGCTCGCGCACCGCCCGCAGCCGGTCCCGCAGCCGTTGCGACTCCATGCCGCGGGCCCGCTCCGTCATCCGCGCGGCATTGGCCACCGCCCGGTCCGTATCACCTTGGCGCAGCTCGATATGGGTGAGCATGGCCAGCCGGTGGACCCGGCCCCGGTCGTGTGCGGGGGTGTCGACGGCGGCGTCCGCCTGCTCCCGTGCGGCCCGCAGATCGCCGAGACTGAGCAGCGCCTCCGCGACCTGTACGTTCACCAGGCCCGGCTGCACATAGCCCGTCTCGGCGGGCTCCAGCCCCGGCCGGATGCGCTCCGCGGCCGCCTCCGCACGCCGGATGCAGGCCAGCGCGCCGGCGCCGTCCCCGAGCCGGGCGTAGGACTTGGCCTGCATCGCGTAGAGGTCCGCGGAGAGCGCCGGGGTGATCTGCGGGCCCGCGGCCCGCAGCGCCGCCTCCGCGAAGGCGACCGCCTGGCGGTATTCCCGGAGGAACAGGGACTGATTGACCAGTAGCGCGATCACATAGGCGCCCAGGCCCCGGTCCCCGCTGGCCTTGGCCAGCCGCAGCGCCTGATGGAAGTAGCGCTGGGCCAGCCCGAGAGCGTCCGAGTCGTACGCGCAGATCCCGGCGACGGCGACCAGACCGCCGGTTGCCCGGTGGAGCTGACGTCCCGTCGCGTCGGAGTAGCTGCCCCGCAGCAGCGGCGCCGCCTCGGTGTTGAGGAATCCCACGATGCGTGTTCTGGTCGCTATACCACCCGCCTTCCGGTACATCTGCTCGTAGTGCGACCGCGCCGCACGCAGCATCTCGATGTCGGCCATGCCGACGCGGGTCAGCCCGTCGCGGGAGACATCGGAGTCCTCGGGAGGGTTCTCCCACTCCCATACGGGCATGACCGCCGAGGTGCCGGTGAGTGCGGGCGCGGACAGGACATGCGGCCGCTGCTGCTCGTCGGACCGCCACAGGGCGGTGGCGCGCTCGACGAAGCCGGAGAGCGGGGTATCGGGGGCGCGGCGCAGGCCCGGCCGGCTGAGGCCGATGTCGTCGAGTCCGACGGCGCGGTGCAGCCGCTGGCTGAGGATCTCGCAGATCAGATCGGGCACCTGGCCGCGCGGTCGTTGCCCTTTCAGCCAGCGGGCCACCGCGGTGTGTTCGTACCGCAGGGCGAGGCCCCGGCGGCGGCCGAGCTGGTTGATGCGCGCGGCGAGACCGGCGTGCGAGATACCGGCTTCGTCGAGGATCGCGTCGAGCAGGGTGTTGGGCTCCATGCCGGCCTCCCGATTGAGCCGGGCCCGTGTGCGGGCCGGTGGCTCATGGCCTGTGTCGACTTGCTGACTCCGCGAGATGTGCTGCCCGCGTGAGTTCAGCGTAATGAACCGCACTTCACACGGGGTGTGAAGGGGCGCGCGAACAGTCGTGCCGCGGAGGGGAGTTGAGGACGGAAGGGGGCCGGGAGTGCGCTAATCCGCCCGCCCCGCCTCCACACAGTCCGGCCCCGCGTGCCGGGCCGGCGACGGCTGGGCCGGCACCCGCAGCCGGTCGTTGCACAGCATCAGCAGCGCGACATCGTCGGTCAGCCGCCCGTCGGCATGCCGCAGCAGCGCCTTCCGTACGTCCTCGACCACCCCCGACGGCGAGGCGACCGGGCGCGCCGTGGGCCCCGCGACACTGCTGCGCAGCTCCTGGGTCAGCGGGAAGAACTCGCCCGTGGCGTCCCGCGCGTCGGCCGCGCCGTCGGTGTGCAGAAACAGCCCCTCCCCCGGTCCCAACTGCCCGCAGCAGACCGCGGTCAGCTCGTCGGGCAGCGGGAAGAGCCCTAGCGGCGGCAGCGGATCCGCGGGGGCGACCGGGGCCACCGCCCGGCCGCCGATACGGTACGGCCACGGGTGCCCGCAGTTCAGCGCCGTGACGGAGCCGTCCCGGGCGACCTCCACCAACAGCACCGTCACGAATTCCTCCGCGAGCGCGCCCACCGGGCCGGACGTCTCCCCGCCGCCGGCCACGGAATGCTCCGCCCGCGCCCGTTCCCGCAGATGCCGCTGGTGCGAACGCTCCAGCCGACGCAGCACACCGCCCAGTTCGGGCTCCTCGTGCGCCACCTCGCGGAAGCTGCCGAGCATCGCCGCGACCGTGCCTATGGCCTCCAGGCCGTGGCCGCGCACATCGCCGATCACCGCCCGCACACCGTGCGGCGTCCCGACGACCTCGTAGAGGTCACCGCCGACCGCGGCGCCCTCGCTGGCGGAGAGATGGCCGGCGGCCAGCGCCACCCCGTCGATCCGCGGCGGCAGCGGCCGCAGCACGACCCGCTGCGCCGCGGCGGCCACCTCGCGGGTACGTTCCAGCTCCCGTACCAGCCGCAGCCGCCGGCCGGCCGTCAGATAGCTGGCACAGATCACCGCGAGGATCGCGCCGCAGGTCATCGCGCGGGTGAGGGGTCCGGCACTCGGCGCCGCCTCGCCGAGCGGTACCAGCGCGATCAGCGCGCACACCCCGCCGAGCAGCACACACTGTCGGCGCCCGGTGCCCGCGCAGGCGATGGCCGGTGCGGCGGCGAGGAGTTGCAGCAGCTGTCCGTCGGTCGGCAGACACAGTTCCCAGGCCACCACCCCGAGCACCCAGAGGCCGGGCAGAACGAAGACAAAGATCCTCCGGGCGCGTGCGGCACCCGCACATCGTCCGCCCCTCGCCCAGGTTCGGATCATACCGATGGTCCCTCTAGCCGATGGTCCCCCATGGGGCATTGGGCGGTCGGCCCGGCGCTTCCCGCGGTCAACGGGGCCGCATCGACCGGAATGATTCTTACGGTGTATGGGTGTCCGGGTCGCCACGATGCGTGCCTTACCACCCGATTGAGTGATCGTGTACGGGGGCGCCGATCCCGCGCGCGGGATATCACCGCGCCACCCGACGGCCCCGGGACGGCAGCACGGAGAAACGAGACGGCTGCACGCGGAAAAGGGGTGAGGGCGCGAACGGCTCGTCGCCGTCCACGCCCTCACCCCGGCCGCCATGCGGCGGTGCCAGGTCTTGTCCCTAGCCGCGCAGCACCGCTCCGGTGCGCTCCACCGCCGCCGCGACCGCCGCGTCACGGGCGGCCGTGGCCTCCTCCGCGGTCAGCGTGCGGTCGGCGGCGCGGAAGCGCAGCGCGTACGCCAGGGACTTCTTGCCGGCACCGACCTGCTCACCGGTGAAGACGTCGAACAGCCGCAGCGATTCGAGGAGTTCACCCGCGCCGTCGCGCAGCGCGGCCTCGACGTCCGCCGCCGGGACCGTGTCGTCGACGATCAGCGCGACGTCCTGGGTGGCGACCGGGAACGTCGAGATCCGGGGCGCGCGCTGCGGTCCGGCGGCGGCCCGCTCGATACGGTCCAGGTCGATCTCCATCGCGCAGGTGCGCTCCGGCAGGCCGAGCGTCTTGACGACGCGCGGGTGCAGCTCACCGGCGTTGCCGACGAGGACCTCCTCGCCGTCGACGAGGGCGAGCAGCGCCGCGCACCGGCCCGGGTGGAACGGTGCGTGCTGGTCCTGACGGACGATCAGCTCAACGCCCGCCTCACGGGCGACCGTACGGCCCGCCTCGATGGCGTCCGCCCACGTCGCGGGGTGTCCGGCACCCCACCAGCCGGCCTGTTCGCGGCTCCCGGCGAGCACCACGGCGGCGCGGCGCGGCTGCTCCGGGAGGGAGGCGTCCAGCGAGGCGATGTCGTCGTCGCTCGGGCGGCGTTCGACAACCAGCCGACGGGCCGGCTGCTCGTCGCCGGTCGGCCGGAAGACCGGGCCGGTCTCGAAGAGCGCGAGGTCGTGCGTGCCCCGGCCGTAGTTTCGGCGCAGCGCGCCGAGCAGGCCCGGGATCAGCGTCGTACGGAGGTCGGGCTCCTCGTCGTTGAGCGGGTTGACGAGGGTGACGGCCAGCCGGCGCGGGTCGTCCGGCTCGATGCCGAGCTGGTCGAGGATGTGCGGGCCGGTGAAGGGGTAGTTCAGCGTCTCGACGTACCCGGCGCCGGCGAGCGCCCGGCCGACCCTGCGGTGCAGCCGCTGACGCTCGGTCAGGCCACGGCCGGCCGGCGGCAGCGGGAGGGTCGACGGGAGGTTCTCGTAACCCTCCAGCCGGATGACCTCCTCCGCCAGGTCGTTCGGGTCGCTCAGGTCCGGCCGCCAGGACGGCACCGTGACGACCAGCTCATCCTGCCCGTAGACATCACAGCCGACCTGCTGGAGACGGCGGACGACGGTCTCCCGGCCGTAGGCGACACCGGCGACCTTGTCCGGGTGGTCGGCGGCGATGGTGAGGGTGCGCGGCCCCCGGGGCGAGACGACCTCGGTGACGCCCTCCTCGGCGGTGCCCCCGCCGAGCAGCACCAGCAGATCGACGGTCCGCTGTGCGGCGGCGGACGTGGCCTCCGGGTCCACCCCGCGCTCGAAGCGCTTGGCGGCCTCCGAGGACAGCTTGTGCCGGCGGGCCGTACGGGCGATGGACAGCGCCTCGAAGTGCGCGGCCTCCACCACGATGTCGGTGGTGCCGTGGCCCGCCGCGCCGGCGGCCGATGTCACCGCGCCGGTCTCGGGGTCGGTGACGGGGCCCGCGATCTCGGTGTTGGCACCGCCCATGACGCCCGCGAGGCCGATGGGGCCGCGGTTGTCGGTGATGACCAGGTCCTCGGCGTCCAGGGCGCGCTTGGCGCCGTCCAGGGTGGTCAGCTTCTCGCCCGGCTCGGCGCGGCGGACGCCGATCGGGCCGGCCACGCTGGTGCGGTCGTAGGCGTGCAGCGGCTGGCCGAGCTCCAGCATCACATAGTTGGTGATGTCGACGGGCAGCGAGATCGGGCGCATACCGGCCTTCTGCAGCCGGCGCCGCAGCCAGATCGGGGAGCGGGCCTCGGGATTGAGGCCGGTGACCGTACGGGCGGTGAAGCGGTCGCAGCCGATCGGGTCGGCGACCTTGACCGGGTAGCCGGTGGCGTTCGGCGGCGGCACGTCCAGCAGCGCCGGGTCGCGCAGCGGCAGGCCGTAGGCGGTGGCGGTCTCGCGGGCGACACCGCGGATCGACAGGCAGTAGCCGCGGTCCGGGGTGACGGCGATGTCCAGCACCTCGTCGACGAGCTGCAGCAGCTCGATGGCGTCGGTGCCGGGCTCGTACTCGGGCGGCAGCACGATGATGCCGTCCGACCCGTCGTCGCCCATGCCCAGCTCGTCGCCGGAGCAGATCATGCCGTGCGACACCTTGCCGTACGTCTTACGCGCGGCGATCTTGAAGTCGCCGGGCAGCACGGCGCCGGGGAGCACCACGACGACCTTGTCGCCGACGGAGAAGTTGCGCGCACCGCAGACGATCTCCTGCGGCTCGCCGGTGCCGTTGGCCCGGCCGACGTCCACCGTGCAGAAGCGGATGGGCTTCCGGAAGCCCTCCAGCTCCTCGATGGTCAGCACCTGGCCGACGACGAGCGGGCCCTTGAGGCCCTCGCCGAGGCGCTCGACGGTCTCGACCTCCAGGCCGACCGCGATGAGCTTTTCCTGTACGTCCCGGCCGGTCTCAGTCGCCGGCAGGTCGACGTACTCCCGCAGCCAAGAAAGCGGGACCCGCATCAGATCTCCATCCCGAACGGCCGGGTGAACCGGACGTCGCCCTCGAACATGTCGCGCATGTCTTCCACGTTGTGCCGGAACATCAGCATCCGGTCGATACCGAACCCGAAGGCGAACCCGCTGTACTTCTCCGGGTCGACACCACAGGCGATCAGCACCTTGGGGTTGACCATTCCGCAGCCGCCCAGCTCGATCCAGCCCTCACTGGAGCAGGTGCGGCAGGGGCGGTCGGGGTTGCCCACGGACTCGCCCCGGCAGACGTAGCAGACCATGTCCATCTCGGCGGACGGCTCGGTGAACGGGAAGTAGTTCGGCCGCAGCCGGGTCTTCATGTCCGGGCCGAACAGCGCCTGGACCATGTGGTCCAGGGTGCCCTTGAGATCGGCCATGGTCAGGCCCTCGTCGACGGCGAGCAGCTCGATCTGGTGGAAGACCGGGGAGTGCGTGGCGTCCAGCTCGTCGGTGCGGTAGACCCGCCCCGGGCAGACGATGTAGACGGGCGGCTCGCGGTCGACGAGGGTACGGGCCTGCACCGGCGAGGTGTGCGTGCGCAGCACGACACCCGACTCGTCGCCCTTGGTGCCGTTGCCCTGGACGAAGAAGGTGTCCTGCATCTGGCGCGCCGGGTGGTCGGGCACGAAGTTGAGGGCGTCGAAGTTGAACCACTCGGCCTCGACCTCGGGGCCCTCGGCGACCTCGTAGCCCATCGCGACGAAGACGTCCGCGACCCGCTCCATGAAGGTGGTCAGCGGGTGCCGGGCGCCGGCCGGGACACGGTCGTACGGCAGCGTGACGTCCACCGCCTCCTCGACCAGCACGCGGGCGTCGCGCTCCGCCTCCAGCTCCTCCTGGCGGGCCTTGAGCGCCTGGTTCACCCGGCCGCGGGCCTGGCCGACGCGCTTGCCGGCGTCCGCCTTGGCGTGCGGGGGCAGGGCGCCGATCTCCCGGTTGGCGAGCGCGAGCGGCGAGCGGTCGCCGGCGTGCGCGACCTTCACCTCGCGCAGCTCCGCCAGGTCGGCCGCGGCGGCCACGGCCGCCAGCGCCTCGTCGGTCCGTCGGGCGATCTCTTCCGGTTTGAGGGCTTCGACCTCGACAGGGTCGTACGACTTATTGGGTGCGGACATCTCTTCCCGTGCTTCCGGTGGACTGGCTTGGCCTGGTTCGCTTCGCCTCGGCTCTTCGATCACAACTCCGGATCCCGAGCCCGCGCAGTGCCCGCGATGCTTGTGCGCCAAAGGTGCCAAAGGTCAAGTCTAAGGGGGAGGGCCGACAGGGCGGGCCCGTGCCCCTGGCCGGGGCGCCCGCCGCTGCTCCTCAGCCCATGAAGGCCGGGGCCGCGACAGGCAGGCTGAATCGGAATTCGGCGCCGCCGGCCGGGGCCCGTCCGACGGTGATGGTGCCGCCGTGCGCCTCGACGATGCCCTTGACGATGTAGAGGCCCAGGCCGGTACCGCCGCGCTTGCTGCCCCGCCAGAAGCGGGTGAAGACACGGGTCATCGATTCCTCCGGGATCCCGGGGCCCTCATCGCTCACGGTGACGGTCGTCCCGAAGCAGCCCCGCTCACGCGGGGAGTCCGCGGGCCCCACCTCGATGGTGACCGTTCCCTCGCCGTGACGCACCGCGTTTTCCAGCAGGTTGCCCAGCACCTGGTCCACCTTGTCCGGATCCGCCCACAGATCGGGCAGCGGTTCCAGCATCCGGATCAGGAAGCGGTCCGGCCGCTGGCCCGCGGTGGTCTGCGCCTGGACGTGCCGGCGGACCGCGGCGGTCATGTCGACCCGCTGCCGGCGTACCTCCAGCCGTCCGGAGTCGATACGGGAGATGTCCAGCAGCTCCGCGATCAGCCGGGTGACGCGGTTGGCGTCGGCGTCCACCGTCTCCAGCATCAGCCGCTTCTGGTCGTCGGTGAAGCGCTCCCACTTCTGGAGCAGGGTGGCCGTGAAGCCCTTGACGGAGGTCAGCGGCGAGCGCAGTTCATGAGCGACGGTGGCGATCAGCTCGGCGTGGCTCAGCTCCGTACGGCGCCGGGCCTCGGTGCCGCGCAGCGCGATGACCAGCCGCTGGACGGGGCCGGTGGGGCGGCTGCGGAGGTAGCGCGCGGAGACCAGCACTTCGCGGCCGCCCAGCAGCAGATTGCGTTCGGGCTGGCTGCGGCGGATGGCGAGCCCGCCGTAGGGGTCGGTGAGGCGCCACCAGCGGCGGCCCTCGATGTCCTGCAGCGGCAGGGCGTGTTCCAGGGGGCGGCCGAGGGCGTCCTGGGGGGCGATGTCGGTGATCCTGGCGGCGGCGGCGTTGAAGCAGATCACCGTGCCGGTCTCATCGGCGACGACCAGGCCGTCGGGCAGATCGTCGGGATCGACTCCGCCGCCCGCCCCGGGTGCGGTGCCGGGCGCGGGCGGACCCACGGCGGTGACGGGCGACGGCCCGCGCACGGGTCCGCCGGACGGGCGGCTGTCACCAGTGACTGTGCTACCGGAAGTCCTCACACTCATCCCCGTTCCCCCCTTCCGGGCCCCGAGCACGCCACACTACTAGCTCGGGTCGGATGTACCGCGGAGATCCGGGGGACGCCCCTCAGGCGGGTGACGCGGAGCGGCATCCTCCGGTGGTGCGCTGGGCGCGGGCCGAGGCGTAGAGGCAGACCGCGGCGGCCGTCGCCAGATTGAGGCTCTCGGCCTTGCCGTGGATGGGGACCCGCACCACGGCGTCCGCCAGCGCACGGGTCTCCTCCGGCAGCCCCCATGCCTCGTTGCCGAAGACCCAGGCGGTGGGCCCGCCCATGGAGCCGGCGTCCAGCTCCGCGTCCAGGTCGCGGTCGCCGGCGCCGTCGGCGGCGAGGATACGCACCCCGGCGCCCTGGAGCCCGGCCACCACCCGCTCGACCGGGACGCCGACCGCGACCGGCAGATGGAAGAGCGAACCGACCGAGGCCCGTACGGACTTGGGGTTGTAGAGATCCACCGAGGCGTCGGTCAGCACCACGGCGTCCGCGCCGGCGGCGTCCGCGCAGCGCAGGACCGTACCGGCGTTCCCGGGGTCGCGGACGTTCGCGAGCACCGCGACCAGCTGCGGGCGGGCGGCGAGGATCTCCTCGAAGGGGGAGTCCAGGAACCGGCAGACGCCGAGCAGGCCCTGCGGGGTGACGGTCTGCGAGATATCGGCGACGGTCCGGTCGGCGGCGAGGTGCACCCGCGCCCCGGCGGCGCGGGCGGCCCCGACGATCTCGGCGTGCCGCTCGGCGGCCTCGACGGTCGCGAACAGCTCGACGAGCGTGGGCCCGTCGCCGGCGCGGTGGGCGATGGCCTCCCGTACGGCCTGCGGGCCCTCGGCGATGAACCGGCGTTCCCTGCCGCGGAAGTGGCGGCGGGCCAGCCGCCGGGCGGCGGAGACGCGCGGGGAACGCGGGGAGATCAGCTCGGGGGTGCCCATGGGCGGCGGCTCGCTTCTGTGTGTCTCGTCAAGGGTGGTGCACAAAGCGGCGGACCCGCAGGCCGAGGGCCTGCGGGTCCGCGTCACAACGTCGTCAGGCCGGCGTTCAGGCGACCTTCGGGGCGTTGACGTCGCTCGGCAGCGCCTTCTGGGCGACCTCGACGAGCGCGGCGAACGCGTTGGCGTCGTTGACGGCCAGGTCGGCGAGGATCTTGCGGTCGACCTCGACGTTGGCGGCCTTCAGACCCTGGATGAAGCGGTTGTAGGTCATGCCGTTGGCGCGGGCAGCGGCGTTGATGCGCTGGATCCACAGCTGACGGAAGTCGCCCTTGCGCTTCTTGCGGTCGTTGTAGTTGTAGACGAGGGAGTGGGTGACCTGCTCCTTCGCCTTGCGGTAGAGGCGAGAACGCTGGCCGCGGTAGCCGCTGGCCTGTTCGAGGATCGCCCGGCGCTTCTTGTGGGCGTTGACTGCCCGCTTGACGCGTGCCACTTGTTAACTCCTTGTAGCGGGGCCGCGGTTGTGCGTCACGCGGCCCGGTTCGATTGGGTCCCGGTCCCGGTCCTGCGCCCCGGCCGTCGGCGGGGCGCCCGGACTCACTTGCCGAGAAGCTTCTTGATCTTCGCGGCGTCGCCCGGGGCCATCTCGGCGTTGCCGGTGAGGCGACGCGTCACACGGGACGACTTGTGCTCAAGCAGGTGGCGCTTGCCGGCGCGCTCGCGCATCACCTTGCCGGAACCAGTGACCTTGAAGCGCTTGCTGGCACCGCTGTGCGTCTTGTTCTTCGGCATGCGCCGTTCTCTCCTCGTCAGTGGCGCTCCCCCCGGCCGGGCCGGTACACGGGAGCGTCAGATGTATCGATTGGTGTCCGGGACGGGCGCCCCGGACCGGAATCCGGGGCTCTCGCCCAGGGATCACGCCTCGGCGGGCTCCTCGGCGGCCTGCTCCTCGGAGCGACGCCCCGCCTTGCGGGCGGCCTGCGCCTCACGGGCCTCGGCCATCGCCTCGGTCTTCTTCTTGTGCGGACCGAGGACCATGATCATGTTCCGGCCGTCCTGCTTCGGGTTCGACTCGATGAAGCCGAGCTCCTGGACATCCTCCGCGAGCCGCTGCAGCAGTCGGAAGCCCAGCTCGGGGCGGGACTGCTCGCGACCACGGAACATGATCGTGATCTTGACCTTGTCACCCTGCTTGAGGAACCGGACGACGTGACCCTTCTTGGTGTCATAGTCGTGCGGGTCGATCTTCGGCCGGAGCTTCATCTCCTTGATGACCGTGTGCGCCTGGTTCTTGCGCGCCTCACGGGCCTTCATGGCCGACTCGTACTTGAACTTTCCGTAGTCCATGAGCTTGCAGACCGGCGGACGGGCGTTCGCCGCCACCTCGACCAGGTCGAGGTCGTACTCCTGCGCAAGCTCCAGGGCCTTGGCAAGCGGCACAATGCCGACCTGCTCGCCACTGGGACCGACGAGTCGCACCTCAGGGACGCGAATCCGGTCGTTGATGCGGGGCTCGGCGCTGATGGATCCTCCTCGGTAGCACCACGCGACGGCCTGGCGGACTGCCGCGCATATGTCTGTTTGGTTGTGACCAACCGCGCCGGTACATGCAAAACGCCCCGGACGGGACACAGGCGGGGCTCCACGTGGTTCTGGAGCACCGCCGCGAAGTCTCCGCGGGGCGCAACCGGACCATTGACCCGCCAACCGCGAGATCGGTCGGGTGGGAGATCGGAGCCTCCACTTGTGGGCCGGTCACATGCGTGTCCGGCCGGTCGGAACACCAGGATACACGAGTCAAGAGGGAGGACCCACTCCTGTGCTGACGCCGCCCTCCCCTTGCGGCCCCGTTCCGGGCCGGGCGAACGCGCGGGGAAGGGGCCCGTCAGCGCGCCACGAGGCGGGCCATAAGGTGGACACGATCCCCTCGGCAGGAAGTGAAGCACCCAAGACATGAGTGACCAGACCCCGCAGCAGCCGGCGCCGCAGTCCGGCACGTCGGCCCCGGCGGCCCCCGCGAACCCGGACTTCGACGCCATGACCCGCGATATCTCGGAGGTGCCGGCGGTCGAGGTGATCACGACGGTCGCGGTGCATCTGATGAGCTCGGCGGCGGTCAACCTCGGGCTCGCCGAGGAGGGCGCGGCGCACAAGGACCTGGACGAGGCGCGCAAGCTCATCCAGGCGCTGGCCGGGCTGGTCACCGCCAGCGCCACCGAGATCGGCTCGTACCACGCGGCGCCGCTGCGGGACGGCCTGAAGTCGCTGCAGCTGGCCTTCCGCGAGGCCTCGGTGGTCCCGGACGAGCCGGGGCAGGGGCCGGGCGAGAAGTTCACGGGGCCGGTCCACGGCTGAACCGGCCCCGCGCATACGGGACGAGCCCCGGCCGCCGTTGGCCGGGGCTCGTCCCGTATGCGGGGACGTCCAGTGCCGGGACCCTGTGCAAGGGCTCCGCCTGGCTAGGAGCGGGTCGCGCTGGGCGAGGCGTCGTCGGCGACGATGAGGCGCTCCTGCGGCGGGTGGGTGAGGTGGTGCACCACGGCCGCCAGGGCGCCGCCGATCAGCGGTGCGACGAGGAACAGCCACAGCTGGGTGACGGCCGCGCCGCCCGCGAACAGGGCGGGGCCGATGCTGCGCGCCGGGTTCACGGAGGTGCCGTCCAGCGGGACGCCGATGAAATGGACGGTGGCCAGCGCGAAGCCGATCGGCAGCCCGTCGAAGCCGATCACCGCGACCTTGTGCGTGACCCCGAGGACGACGAAGACGAACAGGAAGGTCATCACGATCTCGGCGACGAAGGCGCCGCCGAGGTTGAGGTTCACCAGCGAGCGGTCGCCCCAGCCGTTCGAGCCGAAGCTCTCGTCGGTCTTCAGGCCCGGTACCTGCTTGGCGACCAGGAACAGCAGTGCGGCGCCGACGATGGCGCCCAGCACCTGGGAGATCCAGTACTCGACGGCCGTACGGACGGTGATACGGCGGGCCAGCAGCATGCCGAGCGTCACCGCCGGGTTGATGTGGCATCCCGAGATCGGCCCGAGGGCGTAGGCGAGGGCCAGCATGGTGAATCCGAAGGCCAGCGCGATGCCGAAGGTGGCGATGTATTCGCCCGCCAGCACGACCGCGCCGACGCCGAAGAACACCAGGAGCAGCGTGCCGAGGAATTCGGATACGACCGTGCGGGTCTCCGTGGTCTCCAACATGGGGGCTCTCCTCGCATGGATCTTGAGCTCTCCTCGAAATTGTGGGCCCAGGGAGAGGAAGGCGCCTGTTGGCGAGGCGGTCCGTGAGGGGTCGGTGAGCGGCGGCGCGGTGTTCGACCTGCGGGGTTGTGGGTCGGTGTGGCGATCCCGGCGGGGTCAGCGGTGGAAGAGGGGGGTTCCGGGGGGCGTGGCACCGGGCGGGAGGAGTGCCAGGTCCAGGCCGCGGACGAGCCGGGCGCGGAGCGCCTCGTCGGCGGCCAGCGCCTGGGCCAGCCGCTGGGCGACCTCGGCGGTGGGGGCGTCGGGGACCAGGCCGAGGGCGAGGGTGGCGTCGGTCTCGTCGGACGGTGCGAGATGGGCGATACGGACGGCCGGCTCGGCGGCGAGCAGGGCGCGCAGCGCGTCGGTGACAGCGGGATCGTTGAGCGGGTCGGCGCTCTCCCGGCCCTCGGCGAGGGCGCGCAGCGCGGCCCCGGTGAGCTGGTAGGTGACCGGTCCCGCCAGGTCGAGGACGACGGTGTCGGCCTGCTCGTGGGAGGCGGCGAGCAGCGCCTGCCGGAGGGGCACCGCCACCGGGCGGGCGTCCGGGCGCCAGCGTTGCAGCGTCTCCATGGAGGTGAACGCGGGCAGGGCGCGGCGGCCGTCCGGGGCCTGGAGGGTGGGGACGGCCATGTCGCTGGTCTTCTCGCGGCGCAAGCCGCCCACCCGTCGCCCGACCGCCACCCCTGCGGGAGTCCCTCCGGGACGCCCCCCTTCACGTCGCCCGACCGCCACCCCTGCGGGAGTCCCTCCGGGACGCCCCCCTTCACGTCGCCCACCACCGCCCTTGTTCGACGCTTCGCGGCCCCCCTCGTCGCCGGTCTCCGTCTCTCCGAGGACGGCGACGACCGGCACCAGCAGACGGGCGCCGGTCAGCGCCGACAGCAGCTGGGGCTCGGTGGTCCGGTCCGCGCCGTAGGCCGCCAGGGCCGCGGCGAGGGCGGGGTCGGCGGAGCCGTCGTCGTCGGAGAAGCCGGGTTCGGGGATGTTTTTCTGCGCCACGCCGCGAGCCTATCCGTTGCGCTTGGCCTGCTCCGTTGCCGGGTGGGCGTTCGTCAGGGATACCTGGGACGGGCGCGCCAGAGGAAGAAGGCTGTGCCCAGGAGCGCCAGTCCGAGTGTGCCGGCGGTCCAGGGGAGCCAGTTGACGGGGAGCTCGTCAGCGGGTGCCGTGGCGGGGCGGGGGCCGAAGTAGCGGTCGGCGTAGCCGGCAGGGGACGGCTTCTGGCGGGTGGGGTTGAGGTTTTCGGCGGCCTTGAGAGCGGCGGCCGCGTCGACCAGGCCGGCGCCGAAGGTGTCGTCCCGGCCGCCCTCCGGGGTGTTCTGCGCGGTGCTGGTGAGCAGCTGCTTGATCTGTGCCGGGCTCAGGTCGGGGTAGGCGGAGCGGATCAGCGCTATGGAGGCGGAGACGAGGGCGGAGGCGGGGCTGGTGCCCCAGCCGTTGTAGTAACTGCGGTCGGGGTTGGCCATGACGACCTGTTCCCCGGGTGCGCAGACCGTGGCGTACCAGTGGCGGGTGGAGAAGGCGGGGCGGGTGCCCAGGTGGTTGACGGCCGTGACCGCGATGACGCCCGGGTAGGCGGCGGGGTAGGAGACGTGGTCGCCCTTCTTGCCGCCGTTGCCGGCGGAGGCGACGACGGGGATGCCCTTGCCGAGGGCGTACTGGATGGCGGCGTCCTCGCGCGGCTCGGGGTGCGCGGACTCGCTGTCGTCGCCCAGCGACATATTGATCACGTCGGCGCCGTGGTCGGCGGCCCAGCGGATGCCGTCGGCGAGGGCGCCGGCCTTCTCGGTGCGGGCCCGTTGGCGCTGCGGGTCGTTGTCTTCGAGGATCACCCGGACCGGCAGGATCCTGGCCTCGGGGGCGACCCCGACGACGCCGTCCTCGCGGCCCGCGCCATGCCCGTGACCGGCGATGATGCTGGCCATGCCGGTGCCGTGCACGGCCCAGGAGTCATCACCGGGCTCGGCGCCGAAGCCGATCAGGTCCTTCTGGGGCAGCACCTGGCCCTTGAGGTCGGGGTGGTCGGCGTCCACGCCGGTGTCCAGGACGGCGACGGTGATGCCCTCGCCCTTGGTCGTGCGCCATGCCTCCTCGGCGTGCAGCGCCTCCAGGGCCCATTCCTGGCCGCGGATGCCGTCGGCCGCCTGTGCGGGGAGGGCGGGCAGCACGGCCAGCGTGGCGGAGGCCAGCGCGACGGCGACACCGCGCAGCAGGGCCCTGGTCATGGCGTCTCCGTTGTCCGAGTGGGGCTGCCGGCCGCCTTCCGGAAGGCCGCCTGGACGAGGTCCGCGATGTTCTTGGCGTCGTGGGCCAGGCCCGACTCCCCCGCGGCGGTGGTGTTGCCGGGCCGGGCGGCGACCTCGGCGGGCTGCGGGTCGGTGACCTCGCGGCCGTCGGCGAAGCCGGAGACGGCGTAGACGACCACGGGGATGTCGGTGAGCACCCGGACGGTCCAGCTGGCCCGCTGGGCGGGCCCGAAGTCCGCGGCCGGGGTGCCTTTCGCGGGGTACGGCAGCGGCATCAGGTCCTTGCGGCCGGCCAGGTTCTTGGTGCTGAAGCGGGTGTTGAGCGCCAGCATGGCGTTCGCGTCGCCCTTGGTCACGAGGGCACCGACCGTGATGACGCTGGTGCGGGTGACGTCGGCGTAGGTGGCGCGCAGCAGGCGGGTGCAGCCGGCCGCGGAGAGCGCCTTGGCCAGCTCCGGGCCGAGGGCGTCCGCGCAGCCGCCGGCGGGGGCGACGGCGATCCGGATCCAGGTGCGGTCGGCGCCCCCGGGGCCGAGGCCGAGGCCGTTCAGCGTGCGCGGGAAGAGGGTGTCGACGGGCGTGCTGTGCCAGACGTCGCGGCCTTTGGCGAAGGTGGCCTGGCGGGTGGGGCGGGTGTCGGAGCCGCCGGTGAGCCAACTCCCGGCCGCCGCACCGCCGATGAGGCCGATGCCGAGGACCAGGCAGACCGCGGCGGCGACCACCCGGGCGCGGGGGCGGCGTACCGCGGACGGCCGGCGCGGGGACGACAGCGGACCGCCGGGTACGCCAACTGACTGTGACGGCAGCGGAGTCCGGTCCCGGGAGGAGTGCGGCGGGCGCTCCCCGCCGGGGGCGGCGGACGGGGCCGCGGAGGCGGGCTTGCGGGTCGGCTGCGGGGTGCCGGTACCGCGACCGGTGGCCTCGTTCCACAGCGCCTGGCTGTTGGCCAGGTGGAAGGCGGCGGTGTCGCGGAATGCGTCGGGGCGCCTGGGCTGGGGTGGGGTGGCAGGTGCCGGTGGCGCTTCGGGGTGCCTGGGCCGAGGTGGGACGGTGGGCGCCGGTGGCGCGGCCGGCGGTCCGGCGGACGGCTCCGTACGGGGACGGGGCGGCGCGGGCGGCGGGGCCATGGGACGCGGCGGGGCGGCGGGCGGCAGGGGGCCCTTAGGGGCGCCGGGCGCGGGGACGGCGGGGGCGGACGGTACCGGGCGCAGGACGGTGGTCTGCGGGTCGTCGGCGGGCGGGGTGGCCGATGGGGGTCTCCCCTGCTCGAACCCGGTTGAGAGCTCGGGGATCGGCCTCTGGGGCGGTTGGGGGGGTATCGGTGGGACACGGTCCACGCCCGCGTAATCGGCGTCGGTGCTCACCCGCGCTCCCCCTCGCGCCGCTGATCCCCGGCCCGATCGTCAATCGGGGCAGGCTGGTTCGTATCCGGACATCCCGCCGTTGACCTGCTGGTTGCGGCGTTGAGCCACTGTACGGTCTGGTGTGGCCACCGCTCCAACCCTCCCCCAAACTCTCAAGGAGCGGGGGGTACCCCATCACGCTGTCGCGATCCTTCCCCTACCCAGTGGTAGCCGAGTCTGGCAGGCTGCCGCCATGGACCGGTACACCCCCGACACCGATGGCGACAGGGCCCGTCCCCCAGCTCTCAACGACGTTCGAGCAGGGGAGACCTCACTCAACCGGGCTACCGCCCACCTCGACGCACCGCTGGCCGTCGTCGACCTGCGGGCTTTTGACGCCAACGCGGCCGATCTGGTGCGCCGCGCGAAGGGCAAGCCGATCCGGGTGGCGAGCAAGTCGGTGCGCTGCCGGGCTCTGCTGGAGCGGGTGCTGGCGCGGGACGGCTTCGCGGGGATCATGAGTTTCACGCTCGACGAGTCGCTGTGGCTGGCGCGTTCCGGCTTCACCGACGTGCTGCTGGCGTATCCGTCGGTGGACCGGGCCGGACTCGCGGAGCTGACCGCCGATCCCCAGTTGGCGGCCGCGGTGACGGTGATGGTCGACGATCCCGCGCAGCTGGATCTGATCGACGCGGCCAGGCCGGCCGGCGGTGGCGAGGAGGTGCGGGTCTGTCTGGAACTGGACACCTCCTACCGGACGATGGGGGGCCAGGTCCGGGTCGGTGCCCGCCGGTCGCCGCTGCGTGCGCCGGCCCAACTGGCCGCGCTGGCCCGCACGGTGGTGCGGCGGCCCGGATTCCGGCTGGTCGGGCTGATGGGGTACGAGGGGCATGTGGCGGGCGTGGGCGATGAGGTCGCCGGGAAGCCGGTGTTCTCGCGGGCGGTCCGGCTGATGCAGGCCGCGGCCCGCAAGGAGCTCGCGCGGCGCCGCTGGGAGGCCGTCCGCGCGGTGCGGGCGGTGGTGCCGCGGCTGGAGTTCGTCAACGGCGGCGGCACGGGCAGTGTGCAGCACACGGCGGCGGAGGCGGCGGTCACGGAGATCGCGGCCGGGTCGGGGCTCTACGTTCCCCGACTGTTCGACAACTTCCGTTCCTTCAGCGGGCGTCCGGCGGCGCTGTTCGCCCAGCCGGTGGTGCGCCGGCCGGGGCCCGGGACGGTGACGGTGCTGGGCGGCGGCTATCCGGCGTCGGGGGCCGCGGGCAGTGACCGGCTGCCGGTGCCGTATCTGCCGGCGGGGCTGCGCTACGACCCGCAGGAAGGGCCGGGCGAGGTGCAGACGCCGCTGCTCGGGCCGGCCGCGGACGGGCTGCGGATCGGCGACAAGGTGTGGTTCCGGCATGCGAAGGCCGGCGAGCTGTGTGAGCGGTTCGCGGAGCTGCGGCTGATCGACGGGGACCGGGTGGTGGAGAGCGTGCCGACGTACCGGGGCGAGGGCCGCACCTTCTTGTAACGGCGTCACAGGGCGCCGGTGCGGCCCCGCCCGGGGCGATGGGGGTCCCCCCGGCTCCTCAAGAGCTTCGGGGAGGTCCGGGTCAGCCGTGGACGCGGTCCCGCTGGTCGGGCACGACGGTGCCGTCGGGGCGGCGGAGCGGGCCGGGGATGCCGTCGGTGTTGGTGTAGCCCTCGGTGGCGCAGGGGTAGCCACCGGACTTGCGCGGCAGCGGCTCGATGAACATCGGGTTGATCACCCAGCGGCCGTCGGCGTTGTCGTACGCCCGGCACATCAGCTCGGTCTTGTTGCGGTTCATGGCGAGGTGCGCGCCGGTGGCGTCGTTGACGAAGGTCACATCGGTGTCGGCGTCACCGGCGCCCAGCGCGATGCGGTGCGCCGGGTCCTGCTGGCGCCATGCCTCCGCGCCCTTGATCTTGAAGATCTCCTGATTGATCCAGCAGCGCTTGCCGTCCATGTACGGCAGGACCTCGCCGTGGCCGTCCTTGACGTCGCCGCAGCCTCGGATGCCGGTGGTCAGCCGGCCGTGTCGGCTGATGCTGCGGATGCCGATGGTGTGCTCGCGGTCCAGGCCGACGCCGTCCGACCACGCCTCGGCGATTGTCTCGGAGGAGGCCGAGACGATGTAGACGTCGAAGCCGGCCTTCTTCAGGGTGCGGATGAGGTCGCGCTGCTGGTCGTAGTAGCGGATGTAACCGGCGACCTTGTGGGTGCCGACGGTCCGGGTGCTGCCGACGGGCGCGGCCAGGGCCTCGGCGCGGGCCTTCGCGGCGAACGCGCGCAGGGTGGCGGGGCGGTGGCCGGCGAACAGCTGCGGGACCCAGGCGTACTGGGGGACCGTGCGGCGGTGGTTCCACTCGCCGGCGAAGGCGTTCTCACCGCCCATGGTCTTCGCGGTCTCGCGGAGCTCGAAGATCTCGTCGGTGCAGGCCACGTTCTTCGAGGTGGGCAGCGGCTTGCCGACGGGGACGGAGGTGCCGCACGCCTTGGTCAGGGCCCGGTCGGCGGCGTCGGTTATCCAGGGGCTGGTCGCCTTCCAGCTCTTGGGCCGCAGGATCCTGTCGTGCTTGAGGGCCCAGGCGAGTGTGGCGTCGGAGATGTCGTTCTTGATGACGGTGTTGTCCCAGTCGAAGACGGCGACGGGGCGCGGGCCTCCGTTCCCCGAGCAGCTGCCGCGCTCGTCGATCATCTTCTGGAGCTTGGCCCGGTTGTGGCCGTACCACTGCAGGCTCTCGGACAGCTGCGGGCAGTCGGCGCGCGGTGCGACAGGTGTGGCAGGTGTCGGCACAGCGGTGGCGGCGGGCACCGAGGCCGTGAGGGCGGCGGCCGCGAGCAGGCCGGAGACGAGGGTGCGCTTGGCGCGCATGCATCCTCCTTGACGCATGGGGGGGCGGAACGCGCACCGGAACCGGCACGACTGCCGGTTCCGGTGCTGGTCATGGACCTTACAGAGGGGCTAGAGCGGAGTGACGTAGGCCCCGGCGATACCGCCGTCGACCAGGAATTCCGCGCCGTTCACGAAGGAGGAGTCGTCGCTGGCGAGGAAGGCGACGGCGGAGGCGATCTCCTCGGGCTCGGCGAACCGGCCGGCCGGGACGTGCACGAGGCGGCGGGCGGCGCGCTCCGGGTCCTTGGCGAACAGCTCCTTGAGGAGCGGGGTGTTGACCGGCCCCGGGCACAGGGCGTTGACCCGGATGCCCTCCCGGGCGAACTGCACGCCCAGTTCGCGGGACATGGACAGCACGCCGCCCTTGGAGGCGGTGTAGCTGATCTGGGAGGTGGCGGCACCCATCACGGCGACGAAGGACGCGGTGTTGATGATGGAGCCGCCGCGCCCGGTCTGCTCGAACTGGCGCTGCATGTAGGGCAGCGCGTGCTTGCAGCACAGGTAGACGGAGGTGAGGTTGACCTCCTGGACGCGCTTCCAGGCGTCGAGGCCGGTGGTGAGGATCGAGTCGTCGTCGGGCGGCGAGATGCCGGCGTTGTTGAAGGCGATGTCGACCGAGCCGTAGGTGTCGAAGGCGATCTTGTAGAGCGCTTCGACCTGCTCGGAGTCGGTCACATCGACCTGGACGAAGGTGCCGCCGACCTCTTCGGCGGCGGCCTTGCCGGCCTTGTCGTCGATGTCGGCGCAGACGACGTCGGCCCCTTCGGAGGCCAGCCGGCGGGCGGTGGCCAGGCCGATCCCGCTGCCGGCTCCGGTGATCACGGCGGTGCGTCCGACGAGGCGGCGGCACACGGCGGTCTGATCGGTCACGAGGGCTCCTTCGTGCTGGGCTCGGTGCTGATGAAGATGTTCTTGGTCTCGGTGAAGGCGGCGAGCGCGTCCGGGCCCAGTTCGCGGCCGAGTCCGGACTGCTTGAACCCGCCGAAGGGGGTCCAGTACCGCACGCTGCTATGGGAGTTGACGGACAGATTGCCCGCCGCGACGGCCCGTGAGACACGGATCGCGCGGCCCACGTCGCGGGTCCACAGGGAGCCGGAGAGGCCGTAGTCGGTGGCGTTGGCGATCCGGACCGCGTCGGCCTCGTCGTCGAAGGGGATGGCGACGGCGACCGGGCCGAAGATCTCCTCGGTGGCCGCAGGGTCCTCGGGCCGCCCCTCCAGGACGGTGGCCGGGTACCAGAAGCCCTTGCCGGCGGGGGCCTCGCCGCGGATGGCGGCCGGGGCGTCCTCGGGGACGTAGGACCGTACGCGCTCGCGCTGGGCGGCGGAGATCAGCGGGCCCATCTGGGTGGCGGGGTCGGCCGGGTCGCCCACCACGAACGCCTTGACGGCGGGCTCCAGCAGCTCCATGAAGCGGTCGTACACGGAACGCTGGACGAGGATGCGGCTGCGGGCGCAGCAGTCCTGCCCGGTGTTGTCGAGGAAGGAGCCGGGGGCGGCGGCCGCGGCGGCCTCGATGTCGGCGTCGGCGAAGACGATGTTGGGGCTCTTGCCGCCGAGTTCCAGGGTCAGCCGCTTGGTCAGTGCCGCGCAGCGGGCGGCGATCTGGCGGCCGGTCGCGGTGGAGCCGGTGAAGACGACCTTGGCGACGCCGGGGTGGTCGACCAGCGCGGTGCCGGTGACCGGTCCCTCGCCCGGCAGGACCTGGAAGAGACCCTCGGGCACGCCGGCTTCCAAGGCCAGCTCGGCGAGCCGGAGCGCGGTGAGCGGGGTGGTCTCGGCGGGCTTGAGGAGGACGGCGTTGCCGGCCGCGAGCGCGGGGGCGGTGCCCCAGGCGGCGATCGGCATGGGGAAGTTCCAGGGGGCGATGACGGCGACGACACCGAGCGGCTCCTGGACGGTGAGGTTGAGGCCGCCCGCGACCGGGATCTGGGTGCCGGTCAGGCGCTCCACTCCCCCGGCGGCGTAGTGCAGCAGATCGCGGACGTTGCCCGCCTCCCATTGGGCGTTGCCCAGGGGGTGGCCGGCTTCGCGCAGCTCCAGTTCGGCGAGCTGCGTGATGTCGGCGTCGACGACGTCGGCGAACCGGCGCAGGATCCGGGCCCGGTCGCCCGGCGCCACGGCGGCCCAGGTCTCCTGGGCGGCGGCGGCCCACCGGACCGCGGCGTCGACCTCGGCGGCGGAGGTGGTGGGGACGGTGGCGACCACGTTTTCGGTGGCCGGGTTGAGGATGTTCAGCTCGTGCAGACCATGCGACACAGCGTGGTTCCTTACATGCGCTCGAAGGAGCGGAAGCGCTCCCAGTCCGTGACGGCGGCGTCGTAGGCGTCCTGTTCGACGCGCGCCATGTGGCGGTAGTGGTCGACGACCTCGTCACCGAAGGCCGCGCGCGCTATCGCGCTGCGCTCCCACAGCTCGGCGGCCTCGCGCAGGGTGGTGGGTACGTGAGCGGCGTCGCCCGTATACGCGTTGCCGGTGGTCGCGTCGGGGAGTTCCAGCTCGTTCTCCACGCCGTACAGGCCGGCCGCGACCATGGCGGCGACCGCGAGGTAGGGGTTCACATCGCCGCCGGGCAGGCGGTTCTCCAGGCGGTGGGAGCGGCCGTGGCCGACCACCCGGAGCGCGCAGGTGCGGTTGTCCGGGCCCCAGGCGACGGCGGTGGGCGCGAAGGACCCGGGGCGGAAGCGCTTGTAGGAGTTGATGTTGGGGGCGTGGAAGAGCGTGAAGTCGCGCATCGCGGCGATCTGGCCGGCGAGGAAGTGCCGCATGAGCCGCGACATGCCGTACGGGCCGTCGTCGTCGGCCAGGACGGGTCGGCCGTCCTCGTCCTGGAGCGAGAGGTGGATATGGCAGGAGTTGCCCTCGCGCTCGTCGTACTTCGCCATGAAGGTGAGCGCCATGCCCTCCTGCGCGGCGATTTCCTTGGCGCCGGTCTTGTAGATGCTGTGCTGGTCACAGGTGACGAGCGCCTCGTCGTAGACGAAGACGATCTCGTGCTGGCCGAGATTGCACTCGCCCTTGGCGGACTCGACGGTCATGCCGGCCGCGCCCATCTCGTTGCGGATCCGGCGCAGCAGCGGCTCGACGCGGCCGGTGCCGAGGACGGAGTAGTCGCCGTTGTACTGGTTGGCGGGGGTCAGCTGGCGGTAGCCGCGCGACCAGGCGTCTTCATAGGTGTCCTTGAAGACCATGAACTCCAGCTCGGTGCCGGCGTACGCGCTCCAGCCGTGCTCGCCGAGCCGGTCCAGCTGGCGGCGCAGGATCTGCCGGGGGGAGGCGACGACCGGCGAGCCGTCGGGCCAGGCCAGATCGGCGGTGATCAGGGCGGTGCCCGGGTTCCAGGGGGTGCGGCGCAGTGTGGCGGGGTCGCCGTGCATCGCGAAGTCGCCGTAGCCGCGTTCCCAGGAGGACATCCGGTAGCCGTCGACGGTATTGAGGTCGACATCGACGGCGAGGAGGTAGTTGCAGCCCTCCGTGCCGTGCTCCAGGACCGTGTCGAGGAAATAGCGGGCGGCGAACCGCTTGCCCTGGAGCCTGCCTTGCATATCGGTGAAGGCGAGGACGACAGTGTCGATCTCCCCGGTGTCGACGAGGGCTCTGAGCTCCTCGACGGAGAGCGGGGGCGTGCGGTCTGCCACGGTATTGCCTCCTGTCACTGCATCCGGAGTGCATAAGGTAGGCACACGAACCATTGATTGGGAAGGGGTCCCGATGGACGGTGCGGCGGATCGTCTGGCACCGGTGCTGCGTCCGGTGCGGGCCGGCAACGGTTTCGAGGAGGCGCTGGAGCAGATACTCCAGATCGTCCGGCTGGGCCTGGTGCCGCAGGGTGAACGGCTGCCCGCGGAGCGGGAGTTGGCCGAGCGGCTGCAGATCAGCCGGGTCACGCTGCGGGAGGTGCTCAAGGTGCTGCAGGACGAGGGCCTGGTGGAGCCCCGGCGCGGGCGCTACGGCGGCACCTTCGTACGGGTGCGTACGGAGACGCCGGGCGAGGCCGAGCTGCGGCGCCGGATCGAGAAGATCGACGTGGAGGACACGCTGCGCTTCCGGGAGGTGCTGGAGGTGGGCGCGGCCGGGCTGTGCGCGGCGCACGGCCTGACCGCCGAGGAGAGCGACCGGCTGCGGTCGGCGCTCGCGGCGACCCATGACGCGCCGCTCGGGGATTACCGCAGGCGGGACACCATGCTGCATCTGACCCTCGCGGAGCTGTCCGGCTCACCGTCGCTGGCGGCGCAGTACGCGGCGGTGCGGGCGACCGTGAACGATCTGCTGGACTGCATTCCGCTGCTGGTACGCAATCTGGAACATTCCCAGACCCAGCACATCGCCCTGGTGGAGGCGGTCCTGGAGGGCGACGCGGACGGCGCCCGCGAGGTGATGCGGGAGCACTGCCGGGGGACCGCCGCACTGCTGCGCGGCTTCCTCGCCTCCCCGGCGGCGCAATGAGGCCTCCGGCGACGAGACCTCCCCGTGACGGGGCCTTCCCCCGTCTCGTCACCAGTCTTTTACGCACGGGTCTTGCGCCGACGCGCACGGAGAGCAAAGGTATGCCCCCAAACCTTTACTCCGACACCCTTCGGCGAGGCAGGAGCGGCTCATGGCCGACAGCACGGAATCGCAGACCGCACCGCCCATCGCGCCCTCGGGCGCCGCCGCCCCGGGCGGCACCGCGGCGCCCGACGACGCCTACCTGGAGCGGCGGACCCTGCGCCGCGGCAGCGCGGGACCGTTGCTGCTGACCGGTCTGGGCGTCGCCTATGTCGTCTCCGGCGACTTCTCGGGCTGGAACAACGGACTGGCGCAGGGCGGCTTCGGCGGCCTGGCCATCGCCGCCGTCCTGATGGGCCTGATGTACACCTGCCTGGTCTTCGCGCTGGCGGAGCTGGCCTCGATCCTGCCCACCGCGGGCGGCGGCTACGGCTTCGCCCGGCGCGCCCTGGGCACCTGGGGCGGCTTCCTCACCGGCACCGCCATCCTCATCGAGTACGTCCTCGCCCCGGCCGCCATCTCCATCTTCATCGGCGACTACGTCGAATCGCTCGGCCTCTTCGGCCTGCACTCCAGCTGGCCGGTCTATCTGGCCTGCTTCGTCCTCTTCATCGGGATCCATCTGTGGGGCGTGGGCGAGGCACTGCGCTTCAGCCTGATCGTCACCGCCATAGCGGTCGCCGCCATCGTCGTCTTCGCGCTCGCCGCCCTCACCGACTTCCGGGTGGACGGGCTCAACGACATCCCGGTCAAGGAGGACGCGTTCGGCGCCAACTCCTGGCTGCCGTTCGGCATTCTCGGAATCTGGGCGGCCTTCCCGTTCGGTATGTGGTTCTTCCTCGGCATCGAAGGCGTACCGCTGGCCGCCGAGGAGACCAAGGACCCGGCCCGTTCCCTGCCGAAGGCGATGGCCGCCGCGATGGGCATTCTGCTGCTGCTCGCGCTGATCACCTTTGTCGCCGCGACCGGAGCGCGCGGCAGCGCCGCACTCCAGTCCGTGGGCGATCCGCTGGTCCAGGCACTGCAGCCGGACGGCGAGCCGACCACCCTCAGCCGGATCGTCAACTACGCCGGACTCGCGGGCCTGGTGGCCTCCTTCTTCTCCCTGATCTTCGCCGGATCGCGGCAGCTGTTCGCGCTCTCCCGGGCCGGCTACCTGCCCCGCTTCCTCTCCCTCACCAGCCGCCGCAAGGCCCCCTACCTCGGCCTGCTGGTCCCCGGCGCGCTGGGCTTCGGGCTCGCCGCGGCCACCGGCGACGGCGCCCGGATGCTGAACATCGCCGTCTTCGGCGCCACCATCTCCTACGCCCTCATGGCCCTGTCCCACATCGCGCTGCGCCGCCGCGAGCCCGGCCTGGACCGTCCCTACCGCACCCCCGGCGGCACACTGACCTCGTCCGTCGCGTTCGTCCTCGCCTGCTCCGCGCTGGTGGCGACGTTCCTGGTCGACAAGGACGCCGCGTTCATCGCCCTCGGTGTGTACGTCGTGGCGCTCGCCTACTTCGCCTTCTACTCGCGGCACCGGCTGGTGGCCGCGGCACCCGAGGAGGAGTTCGCCGCACTGGCGGCCGCGGAGGCGGAACTCGCACGCGACTGACACAGCGCCGGGGCGGCACCCGATGCGCGACCTCGATGCCGCCTCGACCGGGCCTGGATGCCGCCTCGGCGCGACCCCGACCGCTCGACACACCCCCGATCCGCCCCCGACACAACTCGGCACCCCCCGACGCGCCCCCGACACGACCTCGATACGACAGAACAACGCCGTCGCCACGGCCGGCCGGACTCCCCGGCCGGCCCCGGCCTTGCCACACTGGACTCACGGAGGATCACACCGCATGTCCCAGCCGCTCATCGGCATCAGCACGTATCAGCAGGAGGCCCAGTGGGGCGTCTGGACGTTGCCCGCCACACTGGTGCCCACCGGATACCCGCGGCTCGTCCAGCGCTCGGGCGGGCTGGCGGCGCTGCTGCCGCCCGGTGTCCCACAGACCGCCGCCGCGGCCGTCGCCCGCCTGGACGGGCTGGTGATCGCCGGCGGCGCGGATGTGGACCCGGCGCGGTACGGGGCGGAGCCGCACCCCCGGACCGGTCCGCCCTCCCTGGACCGGGACGCCTGGGAACTGGCCCTGATCGAGGCCGCGTTGGCGGACGGCGTACCGATGCTGGGCATCTGCCGGGGGATGCAACTGCTGAACGTGGCGCTGGGCGGCACCCTCGTCCAGCACCTCGACGGGCACGCCGGGCCGCCCGGCGTCTTCGACCACCACGACGTCAAGCCGGTCCCCGGGACGCTGTTGGGTGCGACCCTGCCGGAGCCGGTTTCCGTGCCGACGTACCACCACCAGGCGGTGGACCGGCTGGGCAGCGGGCTGCTGGCCTCGGCCTACGCGGAGGACGGCACCATCGAGGCACTGGAGCTGCCGGATGCGCGCGGCTTCACGCTGGCCGTGCAATGGCACCCGGAGGCGGGGGACGACACGCGCGTTATGGACGCACTGGTGGCGGCGGCGCGCGGGTCGTCCCCGGAGGCGTGAGCCGCCTCAGAGCTCCCTGGATCCGCAGGCGCCGGGGATCCAGCCGGTCTTGCCCCGGTAGGTGATCTTCATCCAGTCATTGCCCGAACGCCCGCAGAGGTTGTAGGACTGCCCCTTGGCCTTGTCGCGGATGCAGGTCGTCGCCCCCTTGAGGAACAGCCCGCGCGCGGTGCTGTTCAGCTCTCTCTTCGCGCGGATCTTCACGTTCGCCTGCGCCTCCGCGTAGACGCACGCGGCCGACGCGGACGTGGCCGTCACGGCCGTATGCGTCGTCCCCGGCGTCGCGGCCGCGGCGGTCCCGCCGGTCATCGCGGCACCGATCAAGGCCGCCGAGGCGATGGCGGGCCCGACAAACTTCAGCTTCATGGAAATCCCCCTGGTGCTTGCTGCTGATCTCTTTGCATCGATGATGATCCGCAAGGATTCGCACACGCTATCGAGTCAGGGGTTCGGTGCGCAACGCCTGTGGATAACGTGAACTCCCCACGCGACACGGAACCATGACGGGGCACCAGCGCCCCACGGCAGAGGCCGGTCCGGCAGGCCCCCGTCCGCAGAGGCTCCGCCCGGCCCCGAATCCACCGCACTCCACGCGGAATACCGCCCCGAACTCGCCACGCATCGCGGGAACACCACCCCGCCCCCGCCACGTTGTGGCCCGCAAGGGGCACATCCACCCCTTAGGGGATCTGTTCGTTCAACCCCTGGGGCCAGCCCTGTCAGCCCGCCCCCTCTCCCCCGTCAGGACACCCCCCGCGTCAAACCCAGCAGATCCCTCGCCGGCCCCACAGGCCGCTGTCCCGTAGGCCAGACGGCACGCAGCTCGCGGCCGAGACGGAGCCCGTGCACCGGGATCTCCGCCAGCCGGCGGGCGGTCAGCTCCTCGCCCACGGCGAGTTCGCTGAGGACGGAGGGGGCCGCCTCGCTGACCGCGGCGGCCTTCACCGCGGTGGTCGAGGAGAGTTCGAGGAGCGGGTCGGCGAGGCCGCCGTGCCCGGCCAGCGCCGCGTCCAGCACTTGACGGGTGCCCGAACCGCGCTCGCGCAGGATCAGCGGGGTCGCGGCCAGTTCGGCCGGGGTCAGCCCGGTACGCCGCCGGGTCCAGGGATGGGACGGGGCGGCCACGACGATCAGCCGGTCATGGCCGATGACCGTGCCGTCCAGCCCCGCGGGCACCTGCAGGCCCTCGACGAATCCGAGGTCCGCCTCGCCCGCGAGCAGCCGTTCGGCGACCGCGCGGGAATTGCCGGCGAGCAGTGTCACTGCGGTCCCGGGGCGCTGGGCGCGCAGCGCGATCAGCCAGCCGGGCAGCAGGTACTCGGCGATGGTCATGCTGGCCGCCACCCGCAGCCGGGAGTCACGGCGCCCACGCAGCGCCTGTGCGCCCGCGTCGAACGCCTCGGCCGCCTCCACCAGGCGCCGCGCCCAGTCCGTGACCAGCGCGCCGGCGTCCGTGAGCCGCGATCCGCGCGGTGAGCGCTCGACCAGCGCCACGCCCAACTGCCGTTCCATGGAACGGATACGGCTGCTGGCGGCGGGCTGGGTGATCCCGGTCGCCCGCGCGGCCCGGCCCAGGCTGCCGAGCCGGGCGACGGCGAGCAGCAGCTCCAGCGCGCCGAGGTCCGGCACCCGGTGCGACAGCGGTACGCCGGGCTCGGGCGTCGGGCCATGAGGGACGTCAGAGCCGTCACGGGGGACGCCATAAGGGCCGGCAGGGGGGCCTTCGTGGGGGACGCTGGACATAAACCCAGCTTATGCCCTCATAGATACCACGTCCCTGGTGGCGCCGGTCAGGGGCGAGGACCCTTCTCCCATGGCATCCCTCGCGCACGCCCCTTCCCGGTCCCTGACCGCCACCGGCCGCCCCGATCCCGCCCCGGCCCCCGCCCGTTCCTCCGTCCGGTATCTCGGGCCCAACTGGTACGCCGCGGTGATGGGCACGGCGATCGTCGCCAACGCCGGGGCGGTCCTGCCGCTCACCGCGCCCGGCCTGCGCCCCGCCTGCGCCGTGGTCTGGGCGCTGTCCGCGCTGATGCTGGTGACGCTGCTGGCCGCGCGGGCCGTGCACTGGATCCGGCACCGCGACCAGGCGCGCCGGCAGCTGCTGGATCCGGCGGTGGCGCCGTTCTACGGATGTCTGTCGATGGCGCTGCTCGCGGTCGGCGGCGGCACGCTTTCCGTCGGCCGCGAGGTGATCGGCGAACGGGCCGCGCTGGCCACTGGCGCGGTGCTGTGGGTTCTGGGCACCCTCGTCGGGCTGGCCGCCGCCGCGGCGATCCCGTATCTGATGGTGACCCGGCACCGCATCGAGGCGGGCAGCGCGTCACCGGTCTGGCTGCTGCCGCTGGTCGCCCCGATGGTGTCGGCGGCCGTCGGCCCGGCGCTGGTGCCGCGTCTGCCGGGCGAGCAGTGGCGGGAGGCGATGCTGCTGGCCTGCTCTGCGATGTTCGGGATGTCGCTGCTGGCGACGTTGCTGGTGCTGCCGCTCGTGGTGGCGCGGCTGTTCCACCACGGTCCGCCGCCGCTCGCGCTGACGCCCGCCCTGTTCCTGGTGCTCGGCCCGCTGGGCCAGTCCACGACGGCGGTGGGCAACCTCGCGGACGCCGCCCCGGGGGCCGTCGACGCCTCGTATGCGCACGCGACGGCGGCGTTCGCGGTGCTGTACGGCGTACCGGTGATGGGCTTCGCGCTGCTGTGGCTGGCGTTCGCGACGGCGATGGTGGTGCGGGCGTTCCGGGGCGGGATGCCGTTCACGATGACCTGGTGGGGCTTCACCTTCCCGGTCGGCACCTGCGTCACCGGCGCGGCGGGCCTGGCCCGGCACACCGGGCTGGCCGCCTTCGGCTGGCTCGCGGTGGCCCTGTTCGCGGTCCTGGTGACGGCCTGGGCGGTGGCCGCCGTGCGTACCGGCACCGGGCTGACGCGCGGTCGGCTTCTCGCGCCGCCCCGATAGCCCCTCAGCCCCCAGTAGCCCCTCAATCTCCGCCCCGGTAGCCGCGCAGCCGCCGCGCCAGTAGCCCTCAGCGCGCCCCGGCGACAACCGCCGCCAGGACGTCCGGTGCTGCCACCAACGACGGTCCGTACCAGGTGAGATGACGCCCGCTGACGAGCGCGGCGGGCAGGCCGGGGAACGCTTCGGGGCCGTCCTGCGCGGTGAAGCGGTACGGCTCGTCCGGGAGGACGACGAGGTCGGCGCCGCGGGTGTTCAGTTCCTGGATCGGGATGCGGGGGTAGCGGTCGGTATGGCCCGCGTAGAGGTTCCGTACGCCGAGGCGGGCGAGGAGATCGCCGGCGAAGGTGTCCCGGCCGAGGACCATCCAGGGCCGCCGCCAGACGGGGACGACGGCGGTCAGCTCCGCCGGTCCGGCCGGCAGCTCCCGCCAGGCGGCCTCGGCGTCGTCCAGCCAGTCCGGACGGGGCAGGCCGCAGCCGCGGACCAGGACGCGCGCCAGCTCGCGCAGCGCCTGGTCCAGGGTCCTGATCTCGGTGACGAGCACATCGAGGCCCGCGGCCCGCAGCACCCCGAGATCCTGCGGGCGGTTCTCCTCCTCGTTGGCGATCACGAGGTCGGGGGCGAGGGCGGTGATCCGGTCGGTGTCGGGGTTCTTGGTGCCGCCGACACGGGTGACGTCGAGCCCGGCGGGATGGCTGCACCAGTCGGTGGCGCCGACCAGCAGCTCGGGCGCGCAGGCGGCCACCGCCTCGGTCAGGGACGGCACCAGGGACACCACGCGCCGGACGGCGCCACGAGGGCTCATCCGCCCACCGTACGCGGTGCCCGCCCGGGTGGGGAACGCCCCGGGCGGGCCGTCCGCGGGGTCGACGCGCCGTTCAGAACCGCGGGCTGACGGTACGCCGGAGCAGATAGGCCGCGCCGCCGGCCAGCACCAGCAGGGCCAGACCGCCGGCCGCCTGGGTCGAGTTGACCCCGTGCACGCTGCCGCTGCGCACGGTGACGGTCTCGGTGAACCGGGCGCCGCCCGGCCCGCACTCGATGGTGACCTTGTAACGGCCGGGCGTCGCGCCCTCGGCGACCGTCGCGTCGGCGGCCATCCCGCGGGTGCCCGGCCGGAGCGCCACCGCCCCGAAGAGCGTCGAGGCCGCCTTGGCGCCGCGGGCCGTGTCGCACTGCCTGTCGTCGCTGATGTTCACCCGCTGACCGGCCGTCACCGGATTCGGCGCGACCTGCGCCGAGGCCACGGGTGCGGCGAGCCCGAGGGCGGCGGCGCCGGTCAGGGCGACGGCGGATATACGCGCAGCGTTCACGGTCGTCTCCTGCGCCGGCCGCGGCCACGGTGGCCGCGAGGGACAACCGGCGCACTCGCAGCGAAGCACCGTTCCCGTGGTGCCGCGAGGCGGACGCGTCCGGTCGGTGGGCCCGATACTCCATCGGAGGACATACGGGGCTTCCGGGAAGCGGAGTGCCCTGTCGGCCCGGCGCCGGGGCGGGGGCGCTGGTGCCGACTTCGCTGATCTCGAATTCGTCCAATCCTTTGAATCCGCTGTCCGCTACCGGGACCACTCCGGGTGCGGGCCCGACCGCCGTGTTCGGCTCGATACGACGATGGTGCAGCTCACCTCTGTGTGGCGTATGGGGCATACGGCATCATGCGGGATGTGAATCGACGCCTGATGCTCCTCGATACCGCCTCTCTCTACTTCCGCGCCTATTTCGGGGTACCGGATTCGGTCAGGGCCCCGGACGGCACCCCCGTGAACGCGGTGCGCGGTCTGTTGGACTTCATCGCCCGGCTCGTCCAGGACCACCATCCCGATGACCTGGTCGCCTGCATGGACTTCGACTGGCGCCCCCAGTGGCGGGTCGATCTGATCCCCTCCTACAAGGCACACCGGGTCGCCGAGGAGGCCCCGGAGGGCTCCGCCGAGCCGGACGTGGAGGAGGTCCCGGACACCCTCTCCCCCCAGGTCCCGGTGATCGAGGACGTCCTCGACGCGCTCGGCATCGCCCGTATCGGCGCCGCCGGCTATGAGGCCGACGACGTCATCGGCACCCTGACCGGCCGGGCTGCGGGCCCGGTGGACGTCGTCACCGGCGACCGCGACCTCTTCCAGCTGATCGACGACCGGCGCGGCATCCGCATCCTCTATCCCCTCAAGGGCGTCGGCACACTGCAGATCACCGACGGGACGCTGCTGCGCGAGAAGTACGGTGTGGACGGCTCCGGCTACGCCGATCTGGCGCTGCTGCGCGGCGACCCCAGCGACGGCCTGCCGGGCGTGCCGGGCATCGGCGAGAAGACCGCCGCGAAGCTGCTGGACGCGTACGGCGATCTGGCGGGGATCATGGCCGCCGCCGACGATCCCGCGTCGAAGCTGACCCCCGCCCAGCGCAGGCGGCTGACCGAGGCACGGCCGTATATCGAGGTCGCCCCCAAGGTCGTACGGGTGGCCACCGACGTACCCGTTCCGGACGTCGATCCCGCACTGCCGGCCGAACCGGCCGACCCCGAGCGACTGGAGGCACTGGCCGTGCAGTGGGGCCTGGGCGGCTCCCTGCAGCGGCTGCTCACCACACTCCAGAGGTGAAGTGTTAGGTTAGGTACACCTAACTTACAAGACGTCAGGGGAGATCGCCGTGGCAGAAGAGCGCCCGTCCCGCAACAAACGCCCGCTGCACCGCGCCCAGGTGGTGCGCACCGAGCAGCTCACCCCGCAGATGGTCCGTGTGGTGCTGGGCGGTGCGGGACTGGCGGAGTTCACCGCCGGCGAGTACACCGACCACTACATCAAGCTGGTCTTCCCGCTGCCCGGCGTGGCCTACCCCGAGCCGTTCGACATCGCGCGGATCCGCGCCGACCTCCCGCGTGCCCAGTGGCCCAGGACCCGTACGTACACCGTGCGCTCCTGGGACGCCGCGGCCCGCGAGCTGGCCGTCGACTTCGTGGTGCACGGGGACGAGGGGCTGGCCGGGCCCTGGGCGGCCGCCGCGAAACCGGGCGACGAGGTGCTCTTCCTCGGCCCCGGCGGCGCGTACGCCCCGCGGGCCGACGCCGACTGGCATCTGCTGGCCGGCGACGAGAGCGCGCTCCCGGCCATCGCTTCCGCCCTCGCCCGGATGCCCCCGGGCGCGCCGGTGCACGCGTTCATCGAGGTGGCGGGCCCGGAGGAGCGGCAGAAACTGGACGCACCGGCGGACGCCGAGATCACCTGGCTGTACCGGGGCGGCGCGCCGGTCGGCCGTGAACTGGTCGCCGCTGTACGGGCGTTTGACTTCCCGGCAGGGCAGGTGCAGGCGTTCGTCCACGGTGAGGCGGGTTTCGTGAAGGAGCTGCGCCGCCTGCTGCGGATCGAGCACGAGGTCCCCCGTGAGGCCCTGTCCATCTCCGGCTACTGGCGCACCGGCCACGACGAGGACGGCTGGCAGGCGTCCAAGCGGGACTGGAACCAGCGGGTGGAGGCCGAACAGGAGACCACGCGGGCGGCGGCCGCCTGAGACGGCCTCCGGGGGCTGTCCGCCTCCGGGCTCCGGGGGCGCCCGGACCGCACCACCGCGCCGCCCACCCCCGAGGCGGGGTGGGCGGCGGGGAGGACGCACGCCTCGGCCATCCGCCCCTCACCCCACCGACGAATACGCCACAACCCCACGCAGCACGCCGTCCACGGCCTTACGCGCGTTCCGCGCCACCGAGCCGCCCGGCGGGGCCGCCGCCGCTATCTGGCCGAGGACGTCGATCAGCTGCTTGCACCAGCGGACGAAGTCGCCGGCCGGCATCTCGGCCTCCACCAGCACCTCGTCGAGGCCGAAACCGGAGGCCCAGCGGTAGGCGGCCCAGGCGAAGCCGAGGTCCGGCTCGCGCTGGCCGACGCCCTCCGCCTGATTGATCTTGTGGTCCTCCTCCAGGGCGTCCAGCCGGCCCCAGATCCGCACCATCTCCGCCAGCGATTCCCGGGCCCGGCCCGCCGGCAGCTTGGGGGCCACCACATCGTCCGCCTGACGCGCCTCGTACACCAGCGCCGAGGCGCAGGCCGCCAGCTCCGCCGGGCCAAGCCCCTCCCAGACACCGTCCCGCAGGCATTCGCTCGCCAGCAGATCGAGCTCGCCGTAGAGCCGGGCCAGCCGCCGGCCCTCCTCGGTGACGGTGTCGCCTTCGAGGTAGTCCAGCTCGGTCAGCAGCGCGCAGATCCGGTCGAAGGTACGCGCGATGGTGTTCGTCCGGCCCTCGATCCGGCGCTCCAACTGGCGGTTGTCACGCAGCAGACGGTGATAACGCTCCGCCCAGCGGGCATGGTCCTCGCGCTCGTCGCAGCCGTGGCAGGGGTGCGCGCGGATGGCCTTGCGCAGCCGGGTGATCTCCCCGTCGTCGGCCGCCTGGGAGCGCGGCCTGCGATGGCGTGACGGCACCAGATGGCCGGCCTTGGTGCGCAGTGCCGACGCCAGATCGCGCCGCGACTGCGGGCTGCGGGCGTTGAAGGACTTGGGGATCCGCATCCGTTCGAGCGCCGTGACCGGCACCGGGAAGTCGATCGACGCGAGCCGCTTGACCTGCCGCTCGGCGGTCAGCACCAGCGGCCGCGGGCCATCCTGCGCCTCGAAGCCGCGATGGCCGTTCGTCCGCCCGGAGGGCGTGCCCGGATCGAGCACCAGCGCCAGACCCGCGTACTTCCCCGTCGGCACATGGATGACATCGCCCGGCTTGAGCTTCTCCAGCGCCGCCGCGGCCGCCACCCGCCGCTGCGCCGCGCCCTGCTTGGCCAGCTCCGTCTCGCGCTCCTTCAACTCCCGCCGCAGCCGGGAGTATTCCTCGAAGTCGCCGAGATGGCAGACCATCGAGCTGCGGTAACCCGCCATGCCCTCCTCGTTCTTCTGGACCTGCCGCGATATCCCGACCACCGACTTGTCGGCCTGGAACTGCGCGAAGGACATCTCCAGCAGCTCCCGCGAACGGTGCCTGCCGAACTGCGAGACGAGGTTGACCGCCATGTTGTACGACGGTTTGAAGGAGGAGCGCAGCGGATACGTACGGGTGCCGGCGAGGCCGGCCAGCGCGCCCGGGTCCATGCCGCGCTGCCACAGCACCACGGCATGGCCCTCGATGTCGATGCCGCGGCGCCCGGCCCGGCCGGTGAGCTGGGTGTACTCGCCGGGGGTGATATCGGCGTGCTGCTCGCCGTTCCACTTGACGAGCTTCTCCAACACCACCGACCGCGCGGGCATGTTGATGCCCAGCGCGAGGGTCTCGGTCGCGAAGACGGCCTTGACGAGCCCCTTGACGAAGAGTTCCTCGACGACCTCCTTGAACGTCGGCAGCATGCCGGCGTGGTGGGCCGCGATGCCCCGCTCCAGGCCCTCCAGCCACTCGAAGTAGCCCAGCACATGGAGGTCGTCGTCCGGGATGCCGGCCGTCCGCGCCTCCACTATGCGTCGGACCTTCTCCCGGGCCGCCTGGTCGTTGAGCCGCAGGCCGGACACCATGCACTGCTGGACGGCCGCCTCGCAGCCGGCACGGCTGAAGATGAAGGTGATGGCGGGCAGCAGCCCCTCGCTGTCGAGGCGGTCGATGACCTCGGGCCGGCTGGGCGTCCAGATCCGGCTGCGCTGCCGCCGCTCCCGCTCGCGGTCCGCCTCCCGCATCGTGCGGCCACGGCGCTTGTCCCGGCCGAACGTCGGCCGGCTGTTCTCCATCCGGGCCAGCCGCTCCAGGTCGGGGTTGACCTCACGGCGGCCGCCCGGCTGGCCGTCCCGCTCCTCGAAGAGGTCGTATATCCGGCGGCCCGCTAGGACGTGCTGCCACAGCGGCACCGGCCGTTCCTCGGCGACGATCACCTCGGTGTCGCCACGGACCGTGTCCAGCCAGTCACCGAACTCCTCGGCGTTGGAGACCGTGGCGGACAGCGAGACCAGCGTGACCGAATCGGGAAGGTGGATGATGACCTCTTCCCAGACGGCGCCGCGGAAGCGGTCGGAGAGGTAGTGCACCTCGTCCATGACCACATAGCCGAGGCCGGCCAGCGTCTGCGAGCCGGCATAGAGCATGTTCCGCAGCACCTCGGTGGTCATCACGACCACCGGCGCCTCGGAGTTGATGCTGTTGTCGCCGGTCAGCAGGCCGACCCTTTCGGCGCCGTAGCGCTTGACCAGGTCGGTGTACTTCTGGTTGGACAGGGCCTTGATCGGCGTGGTGTAGAAGCATTTGCGGCCTTGCCGCAGGGCCAGGTGGACGGCGAATTCGCCCACGATCGTCTTACCGGATCCGGTGGGGGCGGCGACCAGCACACCCTTGCCGGCCTCCAGTGCCCGGCACGCCTCGATCTGGAACGGATCCAGCCCGAAGTCGTACATCTCACGGAAAGGGGCGAGTGCGGTGGCCTGCTCGGCCGCCCTGAGCTTGGCGGCGGCATAGCGCTCAGCAGGGGACATGTCCTCGGTCATCGTGCTTACGAGCCTACCGGTCACCTCTGACAACGACCGGATCTTTATGGCGGTCCGTTACCCTGCAGGCCACGAGATGCGCTCGGCACACACGACAGCCGCTCACCGCCGAGCCACGCGCCGCTCCGTATCCGCACAGACCGACGGCCCCGGCTCGCGGAGCACGGGGCCGCCGAAGACACCCGGTCACGCCGGGTCATTCCAGGTCAGGTCACGTCGTCATAGCCGCGCCGCCGCGCCTCGTCGGCCGGCTCGCCGCTCGCCTGCTCCGGGAGCATCCGGCCGGAGGAGACCGGCTCGGCCCCGCCGACGGCCTGGGGCGTCAGATCGAGCTCGGAGGCCTGGTCGTCATCGAGGTCCGCGTCCGGGTTGTTGCGCTTGCGCCGGCGGTCGTTCAGCAGACAGATCCCGACGGCGCCGAAGTACAGCAGGACGATCGGCGCGGCCAGCAGGCCCATCGTCAGCGGATCGCCGGTGGGGGTCGCGATCGCCGAGAAGATGGTGATGCCCAGCACCATGAACCGCCACCAGCCCAGGATCCGGCGGCCGGTGATCACCCCACCCATGTTCAGCAGCACCAGGAGGAGCGGCAGCTCGAAGGCGAGGCCGAAGACCACGACCATCCGCGTCACGATGTCGAGGAACTCGTCGGCCGGGAAGAGGTTGGCCCACTCGCTGGGGGTCAGCCCGACCAGCGCGCCCGCGGTGGTCGGCAGCACCGCGTAGGCGAGGTAGGCGCCGCCGAGGAAGAGCGGTACGCCGGCGGCGACGAAGCTCAGCGCGTACTTCTTCTCGTGCCGGTGCAGGCCCGGCGCGAGGAAGGCCCAGAGCTGATAGAGCCACACCGGGCTGGCGGCGACGACGCCCGCCGTGAGGGACAGCTTGAGCAGGATGGTGAACGGTGCCAGCAGACCCTGCGCGGTGATCTCGGCACAGGGGTGCTCCCGCGGCCCGGTGGCCGAGGTGCCCTTGGGGCAGCCCACGGCATCGATGACCGGTCCCGTGATGAAGTGGGCCAGCGGCTCGTACTGCCACATCGCGACGGCGGTGATGACCATGACCGCCAGCACCGACTTCAGCAGCCTGTTGCGCAGCTCACGCAGATGCGCCGCGAGCGGCATCCGCCCCTCGGGGTCCTTCTCCTGCTGCTTGCGGGCGGACTTGAGCAACCCACTTCCTCGTCTCGTACATTCAGCCGTTCCCGATCTGGTCGGCGACTGGATCGGTTCGGATCAGCCCTTGTTGGTGGTGTTCGGCTCGGCCACGGGGCGCGAGCTGGTCACATCACCGGGGGCCGCCTGAATCGTACGAGGAGCCTGCTGCGCTGCGTCGGAAGGCGCCTCGGACGTGGTGCCCGTCGTGGCACCGCCGTCCGCCTCGCCGCCCTCCTTCTTCATGGCCTTGGCCTCGCTCTTGAGGATGCGCGCCGACTTACCGAGCGAACGCGCCATGTCGGGGAGCTTCTTCGCGCCGAACAGCAGCACAATGACGGCGATGATCAGAATGATCTCGATGGGCCTCAGGTTGCTGAACATGTGCGACTACCTTCTCGCCGGGGCGGCGTCTGCTGTGGTGCCTGCCGAATGGGGGTCGGACTGGCGTTCCTGGTGCTGCCACGATCGTAACGGTCGGCGGTGAACGCCGGGCAATCCCTGTGCATACTCCGAACTGCCCCGGCTCGCGGCCCAGCGTGCCGCACGGACCGCACCGCTGATGCAGCGTACCTCCCGGATCTCCGCCGCAGCAGGGCGCCGCCGTCAGTCCCGGCCGGCTTCATACGTGCGGGCGGCGAGCGGCGTCGCGGCCCGCTCCAGATCCTGTGCGGCCCGCTGGATCCGGTCCGATGCCGTCCCCACCTGGCGGGCCAGCCGCCGTACCTCGACGAAGACACGGACGGCGAGGACACCGAGCACGGCGATGCCGACGAAGCCGAGGGCGATAGCGATCATGGGCCAGAGCATGGGGCGAGCCTATCGGGCGTCCCTGGAGGAAGCCCTTCCACGTCGCGCCGGTCGGCTCAGCCGGTGTGCAGCCGCAGCGTCCGCACCCCGCCGTCGGTCAGCAGCTCGACGATCCGCTCGCCGGCCGGCTTGCGCACCGGACTGCCGCAGTCGGGGCAGGTGAAGGAGTAGAAGGTGGTGCGGCTGCTGGCACCGATCGCCAGCCGGAAGGCCTCCGAGGCCAGTTCGAAACGGCCCCGGCAGACCGGGCAGGCCGCCTTGAAGAGCACCGGAGCGGTCATCGTCGCCATCGTGGTCGTCATCCTTCGCTGCCTCCTTGCGGTGATCGGAGCTTACGGCGATCCGTGCCCACGGTGACCGGGCCCCTACCCGTGGAGCCCGGTGCGCCTGCGCTCACTCGCCGTACGCCGCGAGCGCCTGGGCCGCCGCCTGCCGCGCGCTGTCGGCGAGTGCCGGCGGCGAGACGATCCGGCCGTCCTTGCCGAGGCGCAGCGCGAGGCGCCGCAGTGAGGCCGGCTCGGGGGTGCGCAAGGTGATGCGCAGTCCGCCGTCGGGCAGTTCCTCGGCGCTGTCGTGCGGGTAGTACTCGGCGACCCAGCGGCCGCCCGGCCCGACCTCGACGGCCACCTCGGGGTCCTCGGCCGCGGGCTGCACCAGGCCCTCGGACAGATCACGCAGCTCGATCGGCGGCGGGTCGGCGGGCGCGTCCAGCAGTTTGATCTCGGCGACCCGGTCCAGCCGGAAGGTCCGCCGGGCCTCCGAGAGCCGGCACCACGCCTCTACGTAGGTGTGGCCGACGGCGAAGAGCCGGATCGGGTCCACCTCGCGCTCGGTCAGCTCGTCGCGGGCCGGCGAGTAGTAGCGCAGCCACAGCCGGCGCCGCTCGGCGATGGCGCGGTCCACGTCGGCGAAGACCCCGCCCTCGGACTCGAAGGTGACCGAGAGCCGGGAGCTGGCGCCGGCCGCCTCGCCGGCCGCCGCCTCCAGCTTGGCGGTGGCCCGCAGCAGGGCCTGCCGGTCGCCCTCGCGAAGTCCCGGGAGGGTGGCCACGGCGCGGGCCGCGACCAGCAGCGCGGTGGCCTCGTCGGCCGCCAGCCGCAGCGGTTCGGCGACGTCGTCGGGGTTGTGCCACCAGATGCGGTCGCCGTCGGTGTCGATGTCCAGGAGGTCGCCGCCCCGGAAGCTGGTACCGCACATCGGCAGCACGTCGAGGTCGGCGATCAGCTCGTCCTCGGTGATGCCGAAGGCGCGGGCGACCTCGGCGACGCGGGCACCGGGGCGCTCCCGCAGATATGTCACCAGGGACAGCATCCGGCGGGTCTGGTCGATCGCGTTGGTAGCCATGGGTGTCTTCGTCCCTCTCAGCCCTTGGCCACGGCGCGCAGCCGGTCGACGACATCGGCCCGCAGCTCGGCGGGTTCCAGCACCACCACGTCCGGCCCGAACTCCACCAGCCAGGCGTCGAGTCCGTGCCCGTTGGGGATTTCCAGCTCGTCCCAGCCGTCGCCCAACACCCGTACGGAGAGCGCGCGGGCGCGCAGCGGATAGCCGTGGTCGGCGCGGAGCCTGATCCTGGCGGTGCCGGTGGCGGTCTCGCCGGCCCAGCTCTCGACGGTTTCGCGGACGGTGACGTGATCGGGCACCGGCGCGGTGAACCTCCCTTGCCGGGAACGGACCTTGCCGGTGATCCGGGAGAGCCGGAAGACCCGCTCCCCCTTGCGTTCGCGGTCCCAGCCGGCGACGTACCAGTGGCCGCGCCAGCACTCCAGGATCCACGGTTCGACCTGCCGCCGCTCGGGTCGCGCGGCATTGGACTTGCGGTAGTCGAAGACCACCGGGCGGCGGTCCCGGCAGGCCAGCATCAGCGGTTCGAAGGCCGCCTCGTGGGCCGGGATGCGGGGTTCGAGGGCGCTGTGCGGCTGCCCGCCGTCCATGTCCGCGCCGTCGGCGGCCAGCGGCATACCGGCCGCCCGCAGCTTCTGCAGCGCGCCGCTGGCGGCGCCCGCGAGCCGGGCCTGCTGCCAGATCTTGGCGGCCAGCCCGAGGGCGGCGGCCTCCTCGGCGTCCAGTGTGATCGGGGGGAGACGGTTGCTGTCGCGGCGGGCCACATAGCCGACCTCGCCGTCGATGCCGTCGACGGTCTCGATCACCAGGCCCAGTTCGCGCAGATCCTCCTTGTCCCGCTCGAACATGCGGCTGAAGGAGTCGTCGCTGTTCGACGCGGTGTTTCCCGGCCCGAAGGCCGCGCGGTTGCCCGGCCCGAAGGCCTCGACGTAAGCCTCGATGGACGACCGCAGCTCACGCTTGGTCAGCGGGCGTCGCGTCCCCAGCAGGCACAGCGCCAGGTTCATCAGCCGCTCGGCCTTGGCAATCGCCATCGACGCCCTTTCTCGTTGTACTCCCGACCGATGACCGTACCGCTCAGGGTGCCCGCGGCAAAAGCCGAGGGCCCATGCCTCCGGTTCCGGACGGAGTCCGGAAAGGCACGGGCCCTCGGCGGGTCAGCGGTGGTCTCAGACGGAGACCAGATCGCAGACGAAGATCAGCGTCTCGTTCGGCGCGATGCGGCCGCCGCCGGCGCCACGTTCGCCGTACGCCAGGTGCGGCGGGATGGTCAGCCGGCGGCGGCCGCCGACCTTCATGCCCTGCACACCCTGGTCCCAGCCGGGGATGACCTGGCCGGCGCCCAGCTGGAACTGCAGCGGCTTGCCGCGGTTCCAGCTCGCGTCGAACTCCTCGCCGCTGCTGAAGGACACGCCGACGTAGTGGACGGAGACCATGTCTCCCGCCTTGGCGACCGGCCCGTCGCCCTCCTTCAGGTCCACGATCTCCAGCTCGGTGGGAGCCGGGCCCTCAGGAAAGTCGATCTCGGGCTTGTCGATGTTCACGAATGTGCTCCTACTTACGAATCTTTACGATTGCCGCGCCAGTCTCGCAGATGCAGGTCAGAACGTGCCGACGATGTCGACCACGAAGACCAGCGAGTCTCCCTTGTCGAGACCGCTGCCCTGCGGGGGCTCGTCCCCGTAGGCGAGGTCCGCGGGGATCGCGAGCAGCACCCGGTCACCGACGTGCTTGCCGACCAGCCCCTTGTCCCAGCCCTTGACGACGCTCCCGGTGCCGATCTGGAAGGCGGTCGCCCCGTCGTGGTCCCAGGAGGAGTCGAACTTCTTGCCGTCCCGCCACCGCACGCCGGTGTACTGGGCGACCAGCGCGTCACGGGCCTTCACCTCGGGGCCCTTGCCCTTGATGAGCACCTGCTGCTTGAGCTCGGTGGGCGCCTTCCGGCCCTTGGGAATGGTGATCGTCGCGGGCTTCTGCCCCTCGGCCTTCACCACCGGCATCCCCTCCTCCGGCGCCGCCTGCTCACCCTCGGCCATCGCCTTCTTGTCGACATGCTTGGCACCGGCGATATCGAAGACGAACACCAGGCCGTCGTCGGGCTTGATGCCCGCCTGCGGGTTCACCTCACCGACGAGCGCCTTGGCGGTCCCCTCCACCTCGACCCGGCTGCCGGCCTTCTTGCCCTCCAGCGCCTGCAGCGCCTTCACCGGGACCGGCAGCGTCTGCTGCATCTGCGGCAGCTGATCGTTGAGCGCGAAGACCAGCTGCCGCTTGGGGGCCTTCTTGTCCGCGCCGGGCTGGACGTCCCAGCTGCTGCCGAAACTGTCGCCCTTCATCGTCTGGCCCGCGTAGTCCACACGCACGTTGTCGCCGGACTTCACGGCGGCGCCCTTGCCCTCGACGACGGTCGTGGTGACCACCTGGTCGGGCGCCTTCGCGTTCTTCTTGACGGTGATCTTGGGTTTGTCCCCGACGTCGCCCTTCACCGTGGCGACCGCCTTCGCGGCCGAGTCCTTGCCGTCCTCCGTCCCGCAAGCGGCGGTGAACAGCAGAAGGGGCACGGCCAGCGCGGCGGCGGCACGACGGGTGCGCTTCGTGAACGAGCGGTACGGGGGGTGTCCCCCGGGAGAATTCAGCATCTGTCCAACTCGGCTCGTGGGGGTGGATGGGCGATGCTCGCCACTCTACGACCTGTTTCCCCGGGCGTTTCCCGCCACAACACAGCAATGTGCCGGGAGCATTCACGCTCCCGGCACACCACCGCATTCCCCGCGGGTCACATCCCGGCGATCAGCTTCTCCACCCTGTCGTCGACCGAACGGAACGGGTCCTTGCACAGAACCGTGCGCTGCGCCTGGTCGTTCAGCTTGAGATGCACCCAGTCGACGGTGAAATCGCGGCGCTGTTCCTGCGCCCGCCGGATGAAGTCCCCACGCAGCCGGGCGCGGGTGGTCTGCGGCGGCACCGACTTGCCCTCGAAGATCTTCAAGTCGTTGCAGATCCGTACCGCTTGGCCCTTCCGCTCCAGCAGGTAGTAAAGCCCCCGGCGACGGTGAATGTCGTGATACGCGAGGTCTATCTGCGCCACTCGTGGGTGGGACATGGAGATGTTGTTCTTCGTGCGGTACCGCTCGATGAGCTGATGCTTCATCACCCAGTCGATCTCCGTCGCGATACGGTCGAGCTCCTGGTCCCGGATCGACTCAAGGGTGCGGCCCCACAACTCCAGGACCCGCTCGACGGTACCCGTCCGGATTCCCCGGCGGTCGCAGAAATCGACGGCCTTTTCGTAGTACTCCTGCTGCACTTCGAGAGCCGATGCCTCCCGCCCGCTGGCCAGCCGCACCTTGCGCTGGCCGGTGGTGTCATGACTGACCTCGCGGATCGCCCGGATCGGATTCTCCAGCGTCAGATCACGCATGACCGTGCCCGCCTCGATCATACGCAGGACGAGGTCGGTGGCCCCGACCTTCAGCAGCATGGTCGTCTCGGACATATTGGAATCACCGACGATCACATGCAGCCGGCGATAACGCTCGGCGTCCGCATGCGGCTCATCGCGGGTATTGATGATCGGACGGGAACGGGTCGTCGCCGAGGAGACCCCCTCCCAGATGTGCTCGGCACGCTGACTGACACAGTAGACGGCGCCCCGCGGCGTCTGCAGCACCTTGCCCGCACCGCACAGCAGCTGGCGGGTGACGAGGAACGGAATGAGGATGTCCGCGAGCCGGGAGAACTCACCATGACGGGCGACGAGGTAGTTCTCGTGACAGCCGTAGGAGTTTCCCGCCGAATCGGTGTTGTTCTTGAAGAGATAGACGTCGCCCGCGATTCCCTCCTCGTGCAGGCGGCGTTCAGCGTCGACGAGCAGTCCTTCGAGAATGCGCTCGCCGGACTTGTCGTGGGTGACCAGTTCGGTCACGTTGTCGCACTCGGGGGTTGCGTATTCCGGATGCGATCCCACGTCCAAGTACAGGCGGGCGCCGTTCCGCAGGAAGACATTGCTGCTGCGGCCCCATGACACAACACGGCGGAAGAGGTACCGCGCCACTTCGTCAGGCGACAGTCGGCGCTGTCCCCTGAACGTGCACGTGACGCCGTACTCGTTCTCCAGCCCGAAAATGCGGCGGTCCATGACTGAACATTACGCCTGATGGCCTGCTCTGAAACCGGGTTCGGCGGCCCCGTTTCGATCATTTTCCGCCGAGCGGGCACTCTCCGTACGCCGCACGGGATCCCCCAGAAATCGCTTCGTCGACAAAAGTACAAGCAGCGCCGCCACCCCGCCGGCACCGGCCACCGCGAAGCCCGCCGCCGGACCGCCGAACTCCAGCACCGGTCCCACCACCGAGGAGCCCACCGCCGCACCGACACCGAACGTCGTCACCAGCCACGAAAACGCCTCCGTCACCGTGCCCTTCGGCGCATGCCGGTCCACCACCACGAACGCACAGGCCAGCGCCGGCGCCAGGAACACACCGGAGAGGCCCGCCAGCGCCGTCATCGCGACGACCCCCGGAGCCAGCATCAGCGGCAGATACCCCACCGCCAGAAGGGCGACCAGCAGCCGCAGCCGGCTTTCCGGACGCCCCGGCCACTCACGGGCGCCATAGACGAGACCGCCGACCAACGCACCGACGCCAAGCGCGGAGAGCAGATAGCTGGAGATCATGCTGCCGCCGCGCTCGTCCGAGTACGCCACCGCCGCGACCGCGATCGAGCCCAACGCCAGCCCGACGAAGAAGAAGGACCCGATCAGCACCAGCATCCCCGAGGAGCGCAGCGCGCCCAGCCAGTGCGCCTCACGCGGCGCGCTGCGCCACTGCCGGGACGGCTTCGAGACGACGACGGAGAGCGCGCCCAGCACCCCGATCAGATTGATCACCAGCACCGCGATCCGCTCCGACCAGGCCGCCACGGACAGCGTGACCAGCAACGGCCCCACCGCGAACAGAACCTCCTGCGCGACCGCGTCCAGCGCGTACGCCGCATGCACCCGGTCCTCGCGCCTGAGAACCCCGGGCCACAGCGCCCGCAGGCCACCCTCCAGCGGCGGGGTGAAGAGACCGGCGATCACCATGGCGAGATACGCAAGCCACGGCGCATCCAGGCCGACGGCGGCCAGCAACGCCATCCCGAGGGCGGAGAGCACCGCGGCGGGCAGCATCACCCTCGGCTGGCCGTAGAGATCCACGGCCCGGCCCAGCAGCGGCTGGCCAATGGCGTTGCAGACGCCGTAGACCGCGGCGAGCGCGCCGGCGAGCGCGTAGCTGCCGCCCTCGGCACGGATGAACAGCACCACGGCCAGCGGCGCGGTGGTGTTCGGCAGCCTGCCGACCAAGGTGCCCACGAGGAGCCGCGTCGCATGCCGGGTCCTGAGCAGCTCCCCATATCCCGCGGCCATGCCCGCCCCTCTCCGTCCGGCCCGCCCCGAAGTGATACGTATAACCTGCGGCGTTATACGTACCATGGGTGCACCCCACGGGTCCACCCCGCAGCGGCCGAACATGAGGAGTGACACACCGGTGACCAGTAACGAGGCCAGCGCACCGGCCCACCGCGAGCCACCCCGCCCGACCGCCGCCACCCGCGTCACCAGCCGGGACGTCGCCCGCGCCGCCGGCGTCTCACAGGCTGCCGTCTCTCTTGTCCTCGGCGACAAATGGCGCGGCCGCGTCTCCCCCGCCAAGGCCGACGCGGTCCGCACCGCCGCCCGCGAACTGGGCTACCGCCCCAACCTCGCCGCCCGCAGCCTCCGCATGGGCCGCACCCGCACCGTGCTCCTCGTCGTCCCCGCCCTCACCACCGAATTCTTCGCCCGCGTCTACACGGGCGCCGCCCGCATCGCCGCCGCCCACGGCTTCGGCGTCGTCCTCTACCCCTCCCCCGAGGGAACCGGCCCCGCCCACCCGTCGCCCTCCACCCCCCACAGCGGAAGGCCCATGCGGGCCCCTTTGGTTCCCGACCCCTTCGACTCCGCCTCCGCCACCCTCGACGGCGTCATCGCCTCCTCCATGGCCGCCGACTCCCTCACCGCGCTACGCGACGCCGGTCTCCCCCTGGTGATGCTCGACAGCGACCCCGACGACGACCGGGCCACCGCCACCGTCAACCTCGATATCGCCGACGGCGTACGGCAGTTGGCCACCCACCTGCACACCCTCGGCCACCGCCGGATCACCCACCTCACCGCCGGCGTGGACTCCTGGACCTTCCGGCTCCGCGCCCACGCCCTGGCCGAGGCGCTCCACAAGACCCCCGGCACACTGCTGCGCCACCACCCGGCCGCGCTCGGCGTCGACGCCGGACTGCACGCCGCGCACGCCGCACTGACCGGCCCCGGCCCTCGCCCCACCGCTCTGCTCTGCGACGACGACATCATCGCCGCCGGCGCCTGCAAAGCCGTCCGCCGACTGGGCCTGCGGGTCCCCGAAGACGTCTCCGTCACCGGATTCGACGACCTGGCCCTCGCCGTCGCCGTCGAACCGGAGCTGACGACCGTACGCCTGCCCGCCGAGGAATTCGGCGAGACCGGCATGCGGGCCCTGCTGGCCACACTGGCCGGCATCCAAGCCGAGGCCCCCACCCTCCCGGTCCAGCTCATCACCCGCGGCTCCACCGCCCCACCGCCCACCGACCCCGCCCCCACGGCATAAGCCCACCCAGGCACCGCCTCACCAACCCCCGACAGCGCCCCCTCGACACAGCACACACCTTGCCGCCCACGCCTCGTCGACCGCACCCTCCGAGCAGCTTCGTCGACCGCACCTTGTCGACAACTCCTCGTCGACAACGCGCTCACACACGGGAATACCACCCGCACCCGCCGCGTAGACGGCCTGCAGGGGCCCCATGCACCCACCCCTAGCGGATCCGTTCGACCAACCCCTGAGGGGTGGCCTCCTCCCCCAACGCCACGCGCCCCGGCGGGCGATGACCCACCGGGGCGCGATCCGGGCACCGGTCCCGGAGACACTGCTCAGTCCTTGGGCACTCGGCCCGGGACACTCGGCCTGCGATGCTCAGTCCTTCGTCCCCGACCCCTCAGACCCTTCCGACGAACCGGCGGAATCCGCGGAATCCCCATCCGAAGCCCCGGAACCGCCCTTCCCGTTCGCCCCCTTACCACCGGCATCCTTGCCATTGCCGGCATCCTTACCGTTCCCCGCCGGCTCGCCCGCGTCCGCCGTCTCCCCGGCGTCCCCTTCCGCGCCCTTCTCGGCCTCCGCACCGGCGTGCTCACCCAGCAACCGCGACAGCTGCCGCCCCAGAATCCGCTTGAACTTCCGCTGCTGCGGCCGCGTACGATCCAGCGTCGCCACCTCAAGATGCTCCGCGGTCAGCGTGCGCTCACCGCCATTGGAGTCCCGCGACAGCGAATCGACGGCCAGCTTCAGCGCCTCGCCCAGCGTCATCCCCTCACGGTGACGCTGGTCCAGATAACTACTGATCTGATCCGCGTTGCCACCCACCGCAACCGAACCGTGCTCATCCACAATCGAGCCGTCATGCGGCAGCCGATAAATTTGATCGTCCTCCGGCGCATTGCCGACCTCGGCAACGATCAGTTCCACCTCATACGGCTTCTCGGCGGCGCTGGAGAAAATCGTGCCGAGCGTCTGCGCGTAAACATTCGCGAGACCACGCGCCGTCACGTCCTCGCGGTCATAGGTATAACCCCGCAAATCGGCATACCGCACACCACCGATCCGCAGATTCTCGAACTCGTTGTATTTGCCGACCGCCGCGAAAGCGATGCGGTCATAGATCTCGCTGACCTTGTGCAGGGCGCGGGAAGGATTCTCGGCGACGAAGACCACGCCGTCGGCATACTGCAGCACCACGACACTGCGGCCCCGCGCGATGCCCTTGCGGGCGTACTCGGCGCGGTCGGCCATGGCCTGCTGGGGTGAGACATAGAACGGCGTCGACACCGGCTATCCGTCCCTTCCTGTCAAAAATTCTCTCACTGGCTGGGGGCGCATGGCGAAACAACCGTCCCGTCAGAGCAGCGCGGCACGCGGGCCGTCGGGCTGGTCGAAGCGGTGCTCATGAACGGCACGGGCGATCTCCGAGATCTCGGCCTCGGTGAGCTTCTTGAAGCCCTCATCGGTGATCACCGTCACGATCGGATAGATCCGCCGCGCCAGATCCGGCCCACCGGTCGCCGAGTCGTCGTCCGCGGCGTCGTAGAGCGCCTGGACAACGGCCGTGGCGGCCTGATTCTCCGTGAAATCTTCGCGGTAGAGCTTCTTGAGCGCCCCACGCGCGAAGACCGAACCGGATCCCGTCGCTGCGAAACCGTGCTCCTCGGAGCGCCCGCCGGTCACGTCGTACGAGAAGATACGGCCCTTCTCACGGTCGACGTCCCACCCGGCGAACAGCGGCACCACGGCCAGGCCCTGCAGGGCCATCCCGAGATTGCCGCGAATCATCGTGGAAAGGCGGTTCGCCTTGCCCTCCAGGGAAAGTTGGGCGCCCTCGACCTTCTCGAAGTGCTCCAGCTCCAGCTGGAACAGCTTGACCATCTCGACGGCCAGCCCAGCGGTGCCGGCGATGCCGACCGCGGAGTACTCGTCGGCCGGGAACACCTTCTCGATGTCGCGCTGCGCGATGACATTGCCCATCGTCGCCCGCCGGTCACCGGCGAGCACCACACCGCCGGGGAACGACGCCGCCACGATCGTCGTGCCGTGCGGCGCCTCGATGGCGCCTTGGACGGGCGGCAACGGGCGTTTGCCCGGCAGCAGACCGGGAGAGTGCTCGCCGAGAAAGTCCATGAACGACGAGGACCCAGGCGTCAGGAAGGCTGCTGGGAGTCGCCCGGTGCTTGGAGAGTTGGCTTCCACGCGTTTCCTTCCAGGTATGTGATGGCCCGCTTATGACGTCGGGCCGATCCTTGAACTGCCCCAAGGCTGCGTTGCAGCTGAAGCACAGTACGCCTCGGACCTTACCCGTCGTGTGGCAGTGATCCACATGGGCGGCCGGACGCTTGCGGCATATCGCACAGAGACCGTCTTGGGCGGCGATCATCTCGTCACGCTCGGCTTCTGTCATGCCGTACTTCCGCCTCAGGTGATCCGCACGGCCTTCGACGGCGCGGCAGGCCCTGCAACGCGACGCCAACCCGTCCGGAACCGAGGCTTTCCCTCGATGCCACTCCGAGTGCGGCTTGATGTCTCCGCACCCCTGACAGTGCTTGAAGCCCTCTGGGACAGCCCATCGAACCGGGACTGCTCTTCCCATGGCCCGCTGACGTTTCCGGTCGGACCCAGCGGCGCGACCACGGCAACGGTGCCGCACACCATCAGGATTCGTGCGCGTGAGAGCGAAGGCCGCGTGCGGCTCGGCCTGACCGCACCGCACGCTGCGCTTCATCTCCGACCGGTCCGCCACCACTCCACCCCCCGCTCACCTTCGAAACGAAGGCATAAAGACCTACTGACCACCCTTCTGAACGAAGGACCTCACGAAATCCTCAGCGTTCTCTTCGAGCACATCATCGATTTCGTCCAGGACCGAGTCCACGTCATCCGACAATTTCTCCTGGCGTTCCTTGAGGTCCTCCGAAGCCTGCGCGTCCTGCGTCTGCTCCTCGACCTCTTCGGTGGAACGCGTGGCCTTCTGCTGTCCGCCGCCGCTGTCCTTGGTCGCCATATCCCTCACCCCGCTCGGTTCGCCCCGCTCGATGTGACCTTAAGATCCGACCCTACAAGCAGGGTCCGACATCGGCCCTGCACTTGGTGCAACGTCCGGGAGTCACCCCGATGATTCCCGCACCGCGGCCTTTTCAGCCGTCGATCAGCCGCTGATCGCCGCGGATCTGGCGCGAATCGGCCGCTCATCAGCGGCCGGAAAGCGTCCTCACCAGGTCCTCCGCCGTCCGGCAGCGGTCCAGGAGCTCCTTCACGTGCTTGCGGGTGCCGCGCAGCGGTTCCAGCGTGGGGACCCGTTGCAGGGAGTCACGGCCGGGCAGGTCGAAGATGACCGAGTCCCATGAGGCGGCCGCGACGTCGTCCGCGTACTGCTCCAGGCAGCGGCCGCGGAAGTACGCCCTGGTGTCCTCCGGGGGCTTGTGCTCGGCCCGCTGGACGTCGGGCTCGTCGAGCAGCCGCTGCATCTTGCCGCGGGCCGCCAGACGGTTGTAGAGGCCCTTGTCGGGGCGTACGTCGGCGTACTGCAGGTCGATGAGGTGCAGCCGGGCCGCGTCCCACTCCAGATTGTCGCGGCGGCGGTAGCCCTCCATGAGCTCCCGTTTGGCGACCCAGTCCAGCTCGCCGGAGAGGCTCATCGGGTCGTTCTCCAGCCGTCCGAGCACGTCCTCCCACCTGGTCAGGATGTCCTTGGTCTGCTCGTCCGCATCCGCTCCGTAACGGTCCTCGACGTACTTGCGGGCCAGCTCGAAGTACTCCATCTGGAGTTGTACGGCGGTGAGTGTGCGACCGCTGCGGAGCGTGATCAGGTGTCGCAGGCCGGGGTCGTGGGAGACGTGGTGGAGCGTGCGGACGGGCTGGTCGACGGCGAGGTCGACGGCGATGAACCCGTCCTCGATCATGGAGAGGACGAGGGAGGTGGTGCCCAGCTTCAGGTAGGTCGAGATCTCGGAGAGGTTGGCGTCACCGATGATCACGTGCAGCCGGCGGTACTTCTCGGCGTCGGCGTGCGGTTCGTCGCGGGTGTTGATGATCGGGCGCTTGAGGGTCGTCTCCAGGCCGACCTCCACCTCGAAGTAGTCCGCGCGCTGGCTGATCTGGAAGCCGTGCTCGTGGCCGTCCTGGCCGAGACCGACCCGGCCGGCGCCGGCGTAGACCTGGCGGGAGACGAAGAACGGCGTGAGGTGCCGCACGATGTCCGAGAAGGGGGTCTCCCGCTTCATCAGGTAGTTCTCGTGCGTGCCGTAGGAGGCGCCCTTGTTGTCGGTGTTGTTCTTGTAGAGGTGGATGGGCTGGGCACCCGGGACCTGGGCCGCGCGTTCGGCGGCCTCGGCCATGATCCGCTCGCCGGCCTTGTCCCACAGGACGGCGTCGCGGGGGTTGGTGACCTCGGGGGCGCTGTATTCGGGGTGTGCGTGGTCGACGTAGAGCCGGGCCCCGTTGGTCAGGATCACGTTGGCCAGGCCGATGTCCTCATCGGTGAGCTGACTGGAGTCGGCGGCCTCACGGGCGAGGTCGAAGCCACGGGCGTCCCGCAGCGGGTTCTCCTCCTCGAAGTCCCAGCGGGCACGTCGTGCCCGGTGCATCGCCGCCGCGTAGGCGTTGACGACCTGGGATGAGGTGAGCATGGCATTGGCGTTCGGGTGGCCGGGGACGGAGATCCCGTACTCCGTCTCGATTCCCATTACTCGCCGTACGGTCATGCGGCCCTCCTTGCCCGGCGGCGCCCCGGGATGGGGTCGGCGCTCAAGTACCGCTGCGCTTCCGGTGCGTATGCGATCCCCGCTCCCGCACAGCGTGATGCGGCGGTACCGAAGAGCCTAGAACGCCTTTGCGGCGCTGGGGAGATCATTACAGTCATTGCTCCAGTCCGGTTTTCCCTGGTCGGTCGCGCCCTTCGCGGGGGCGGCCGGCGTCCCCGGAAATGCGTCCGGCTGCGGACGCCCCGTGCAGGACATCCGCAGCCGGAGAGCGGCGTTACAGGTATTGGCCGGTATTCGCCACGGTGTCGATGGAGCGACCGGTGTCCGCGCCCTGCTTTCCGGTGACCAGCGTGCGGATGTAGACGATCCGCTCGCCCTTCTTGCCGGAGATACGGGCCCAGTCGTCCGGGTTGGTGGTGTTGGGCAGGTCCTCGTTCTCCTTGAACTCGTCCACGCATGCCTGGAGGAGGTGGGAGACCCGCAGACCCTTCTGGTTGTGTTCGAGGAAGGCCTTGATGGCCATCTTCTTCGCACGTCCGACGATATTCTCGATCATCGCACCGGAGTTGAAATCCTTGAAGTACAGGACTTCCTTGTCACCATTGGCGTAGGTGACCTCCAGGAAGCGATTCTCCTCCGATTCCGCGTACATCTGCTCGACGACCGACTGGATCATCCCGCTGACCGCTGCGTTGCGCGACTGTCCGTGTTCGGCGAGGTCGTCTGCGTGCAGGGGGAGCTTCTCCGTGAGGTACTTCGAGAAGATGTCCTTTGCGGCCTCCGCGTCCGGACGCTCGATCTTGATCTTCACATCGAGACGGCCGGGGCGCAGGATCGCCGGGTCGATCATGTCCTCGCGGTTGGAGGCGCCGATCACGATGACGTTTTCCAGACCCTCCACGCCGTCGATCTCGGAGAGCAGCTGCGGGACGATGGTGTTCTCCACGTCCGAGCTGACGCCGGATCCCCGGGTGCGGAAGAGGGAGTCCATCTCGTCGAAGAAGACGATGACGGGTGTGCCCTCGCTCGCCTTTTCCCTGGCCCGCTGGAATACCAGGCGGATGTGCCGTTCCGTTTCGCCGACGTATTTGTTGAGCAGCTCGGGGCCCTTGATGTTGAGGAAGAAGCTCTTCCCCGCGGGCTGCCCGGTCACCTCGGCGACCTTTTTGGCAAGGGAGTTGGCGACGGCCTTGGCGATGAGTGTCTTGCCGCAGCCGGGCGGGCCGTAGAGCAAGACGCCCTTGGGCGGGCGGAGTTCGTGTTCCTTGAAGAGGTCGGGGTAGAGGTACGGGAGCTCGACCGCGTCCCTGATCTGCTCGATCTGACCGCTCAGACCGCCGATCTTGGTGTAGTCGATGTCCGGGACCTCTTCGAGGACGAGTTCCTCGACCTCGCTCTTCGGGATGACTTCGTAGACGTAGCCGGAGCGGGGTTCGAGAAGCAGGGCGTCGCCGGAGCGGACGGTGGTGTCCAGCAGGGGCTCGGCGAGCCGCACCACCCGTTCCTCGTCGGTGTGCCCGATCACCAGCGCGCGCTCGCCGTCCTCAAGGATTTCCTTGAGGGTGACGATGTCGCCGGCGCTCTCGTACTCCATGGCCTGAACCACATTGAGCGCTTCATTGAGCATGACCTCTTGGCCGCGCCTGAGGTCCTCGGTCTCAACACTGGGGCTGACATTGACCCGGAGTTTTCTGCCTCCGGTGAAAATGTCGACCGTGTCGTCCTCGTTCGCCTGCAGGAAGACACCGAAGCCGGCCGGGGGCTGTGCGAGCCGGTCGACTTCCTCCTTGAGTGCCACGATCTGGTCGCGGGCCTCGCGGAGAGTATTGGCGAGTCGCTCGTTCTGTGCCGATACGCCGGCCAGGTTGGTCTGCAGCTCGACGATCCGCTCTTCGAGAATCCTCGTGTGACGCGGAGAGTCGGCGAGCTTGCGTCGCAGGACGGCGATCTCCTGCTCGAGATAGGCAACCTGGCCGGCGGGATCTTCAGACCCCCGCCCCGGCCGGATGCCGCGGTTGATGTCGTCGTCGTGGGCTGCCACGGTCCTCACCTCCTCCAAGGAGCTGGACGCTTCCTGACCCTACCTGGGCCGGTGCAGGTTGAAACCCCTAGATCGAAAAGACTGTCGGGGTGTGTCCGATCTTCACCCTTGCGCACGTCCTCACGCCAAGGGAATACCCACCCAACAACATCGGAAAGCGAGCGGTTGTATCGTCGAGACGGTCAACACCCGTCAGGGCTGGCGCCACTTAAACAAAAACGGTTCACGTAGGTAGGGAACGGCAGGCGAGATGAGCGCGCAGGATGAAGCCCGTCCAGAGCTTGAAGTCTGGATCGATCAGGACCTGTGCACCGGGGACGGAATCTGCGCGCAGTACGCGCCCGAGGTCTTCGAGCTCGACATCGACGGCCTGGCCTATGTGAAGAGCCCCGATGACGAGCTACTGCAGGACAAGGGTGCCACAACGCCCGTCCCGTTGACACTGCTCAATGACGTACGGGACTCCGCGAACGAGTGCCCCGGCGACTGTATCCACGTCCGCCGGGCCTCGGACCGGGTGGAGGTCTACGGGCCGGACGCCGAGTAGCAGGGCGGCCGGTCGGCGGCGGTACGGAGAGCACGGGGGGGTGGTGTGGTCGTGAATCGACCACACCAGGCCTACGTCGTGTGACGGATCAGGCACTCCCCGTGCTGGTGGCGGTGGGGAGTTCACTCTGGACGAACTTCCCGTCCTGCCATTGCCACTTGACGCTCCTGCGTACGTCGGGGCAGCAGCGCGGGACGTCGAGCGAGGAATAGCCCAGGAGCGTCGCGGAAACCTGGTCGCCCTTGAGGGCGAAGTTTTCGACGCTGAGCCTCTGGGAGGGCGCGACAAGGGTCGCCACGATCCGCGGCGGGGCCTTGGTGTCCTCGGCTCCGGCCGCCTGCGCGAGGACGTAGACGCCACTGGGCGGGGTGCCGGTCTCGGAGTGGCAGCGGACCACCGCGACGGTCTCGGTCGTGCCGTCGAGATCGAGGTCGCCGGAGGCCGATTTCACCACGTCGAGGCGGTGGGGGCCGCAGTCGACCGGAAAGGTCACACGGCGCGGGTCGGGGGCGGCCACGGCCCCTCCCTGGGCGGCCCTGGCCTCATAGGAGGCTCCGGTGCCGCGCGAGCCCGTGGCGGTGGCATCAGGGGGCTGGACGAAGGACGCGGCCGCGACGACCGCCGAGATGGCGGTGGCGGTGGCGAGCCAGTGCATGGGGCGGGGCTGGGTGTGCGAAAGGTCCTGGCCCAAGGGCTGCACGCGGGGTAACTCCTGTGAAGAGCTGTGGCGAAGGGAGTGGCCAGCATCGTTCCACAGGAGGGGGCGGTGCGGAACCGTTCCCACCGGAGTTTCGCGGGCCGTTACCGGACCTTCAAACGAAGCGGCGCCGCCGGCGGTTCCGGGGCGGAACTCGTCGGCGGCGCCCGGTGGTTCGGCGGCCGGACCGGGGCGGTCAGCCGTGCTCGGCGGAGCCGCCGTCGCTACCGGATGCGGCTGCCGGACCGGCCTTCCCGGAAGCCTTCTGCTCCGGTCCTCCAAGGGCTGCTTGCTCCCGCCCGCCCGGCGCTGCCTTTTCCCGCCCGCCCGGCCCTGCGTAGTCCTCGCCGTACGCGCCCTTGGCGGGCCGGCGGCGCCTCAGCGGGGGCTCGACGCCGTCGGCGAGGCGCCGGGCGGTGAGCAGGAAGCCTGTGTGGCCGATCATGCGGTGGTCGGGGCGGACGGCGAGGCCCTCGACGTGCCAGGTGCGGACCATGGTCTCCCAGGCCGACGGCTCGTTGAAGGTGCCGTGTTCGCGGATCGACTCGACGGTGCGGGCCAGCTGCGTGGTCGTGGCGACGTAGGCGCAGAGGATGCCGCCGGGGACCAGGGCCTTGGAGACGGCCTCCAGGCACTCCCAGGGGGCGAGCATGTCGAGGATGACGCGGTCGACGTCGGTGTCGGAGAGGTTGTCCTGGAGGTCGCCGACGGTCAGCGTCCACGCGGGGTGCGGGCCGCCGAAGTAGCGCTCGACGTTCTGCGTGGCGATCTCGGCGAAGTCGGCGCGGCGCTCGTAGGAGTGCAGCATGCCGTGGTCGCCGATGGCGCGCAGCAGGAAGCTGCTGAGCGAGCCGGAGCCCACCCCCGCCTCGACGACGCGGGCGCCGGGGAAGATATCGGCCATCGCCAGGATCTGCCCCGCGTCCTTGGGGTAGACCACGGCGGCGCCGCGGGGCATGGACAGGACATAGTCGGGGAGCAGCGGGCGCAGCGCGAGGTAGGCGACGTTCCCGGTGGTACGGACAACGCTGCCCTCGGGAGCACCGATCAGCTCGTCGTGGGGGAAGGCTCCCTTGTGGGTGTGGAAGCTCTTTCCCTCTTCGAGCGTGAAGGTGTAGTGGCGTCCCTTGGGGTCAGTGAGCTGGACCTGGTCCCCGACCTTGAAGGGCCCGCGACGGCGGGCGGCACCGGTCGGTTCGGACATGTGACCAGCCTACCGGGCCGTGCGGGGGCCACTGACCAGCGGGCGGCCGGGGCGGGCTGTGGGGCGTACACGACGGCGGCCCTCCGGGCGAGCGGCGGCCCCTAGCCGAACGGCGGCCCCCGGGGCGAATCGAACGCTGTTCTCCCCCAGGTGGGGGCTACCCAGAGGTGCGCCGGACGAAGCCCGCGCTGCACGACGCGGTGTGGGGCGGAGGGCCCGGCCACGGACCGGCGGGCCGGCGGAGAGGCGGCGCGGAGGGACCAGCCTATGGATCAGCGGGCGGGCGAAGCGGACAGGCCGGCGGAGGGGCAGGCCGGACAGGCGGACCGTACGGACAGCGGACCGGTGTACGGGCGGAGCGGAAGGGGCGGTCAGGCGGGACGTGCCATCGCCGATACGAAGGCCCGCTCGACGTCGGCGGTGGACAGTACGCCGTAGATCTCGCCGGTTTCCTCGACGACGAGGTATTCGGTGGCGGGGGTGGCGCGCAGGTATTCCAGGAGGTCTTCGCCGGCGAGTTCGGCGGAGACCCGCATGCCGTCCTTGAGGTCCTGGGCGAGGGTGCCGACGGGGACCCAGGGGCGGCGGTGGTCGGGGATGCCGACGATGGCGGCTTCGCGGACGACGGCGGTGGGCTCGCCCTGGCGGTCGACGACGACGAGGGCGCGGGCGCCGGCGTCGTTGGCGCGGCGGAGCGCTTCGGAGAGCGGGGTGTCGGTCTCGACGGGGACGGCGCGCCGGGTGAGGATGCGGGCCCGCAGGTCGGGGAGACGTTCGCGGAGCCGGGCCATGCGCAGGCTGTTGCCGGCGCCGGTCCAGATGATGGCGGCGAGGATCGCGGCGAGCAGGGCGTCTGTGAGGGAGTCGGCGCCGCCGATTTCGGGGCGGGCGTTGCCGAGGGCGCCGGTGTGGGTGAGCAGCGGCAGGCCGATGAGGACGGTGACGGCGAGTGCGCGGCCCACCCAGGCGGCGGCGACGGTGCCGGTCATGGGTCTGCCGCTGATCTTCCAGACGACGGCGCGCAGCATCCGGCCGCCGTCCAGAGGGAGGCCGGGCAGCAGGTTGAAGGCCGCGACGATGAGGTTGGAGATCATCAGGCCGGCGACCAGGACACCGGGGACCGTGTCCGGTTCGACCACCTGCATGCCGGCGTAGAAGACGCCGGCGAGGGCGAGGGAGAGCAGCGGGCCGACGACGGCGAGGACGAATTCCCGGCCGGGGGTCTCGGTCTCCTTCTCGATTTCCGAGACGCCGCCGAAGAACTGCAGCTGGATGCGGCGTACCGGGAGCTTGAAGCGGAGCGCGGCGACGGTGTGCGCGAGCTCGTGGACGAGCACCGAGGCGTAGAAGGCGACGGCGAAGAAGAGTGAGACGAGGTAGCGGGCGCTGCCGAGCTCGGGCAGGATGCGTTCCAGCTGGCCGCCGAAGACCCAGGTGATGAGGGCGGCGACGAGGAACCAGCTGGGGGCGACGTAGACCGGTACGCCGAAGGGGCGGCCCATGAGGATGCCGCCGCCTTTCCGTGCGCCGGGCTCGGGTGTCCTGTGCTGTTCGGTGTCCTTGGGCGGCTGGGGCTGCACGGACTTCTCGGGGTCCTGCGGCTTCCCGCTCTCGTCCACGGCGTCCCCTCGTCGAATACGGCCTTCGCGCCTGTTGGGCGTGATTCCCGATCATGCAGGGCGAAGGGGTGTGACGTCGATGGTATGCGGAGCGGTCGGCCGGGATCCGCCGTGGGGGCCGGATGGGGGCGCCTGCTCCTTGAGGGCCTGGACGGGGGTCCCCCCTGGTCCCTGAGAGCTGGGGGCGGGTGTTGGCGGGGTTGTCAGTGGCGGGGTTGTCAGTGGCGGGCCGTAGGGTCTTGTGGCATGGGATCGAGCACGGAGAAGGGCGAGGGGACCGCGCAGAGTGAGCGGCGCGGGCCGGGCGCGGGCGGCCCGCGGGGGGCCGTCGGCGGGTTGGGGCCGCAGCGGGGGCCGCAGGAGGGTGAGGGGCCGGCGGGCGGGCCGCAGGGCGGCGAGGGTCCGGGCGGGGCCGGGCGGCCGGTGGCGCTGTCCCCGTCGCGGGCGAGCGATTTCATGCAGTGCCCGCTGCTGTACCGCTTCCGGGTGATCGACAAGCTGCCGGAGAAGCCGAGCGCGGCGGCGACGCGGGGGACGGTCGTGCATGCGGTGCTGGAGCGGCTCTTCGACGCTCCGACGGTGCAGCGGACGGCTCCCGGCGCGCGGGCCATGGTGCCGGGCGAGTGGGAGAAGCTGCTGGCCAAGCGGCCGGAGCTGGCGGAGCTCTTCGCGGACGACGCGGACGGCGCGCGGCTGGGGACGTGGCTGGCGGAGGCCGAGGCGCTGGTGGAGCGGTGGTTCTCGCTGGAGGATCCGACGCGTCTGGAGCCGGCCGACCGCGAGCTGTATGTGGAGACGGTGCTGGATTCGGGCCTGCGGCTGCGGGGCTTCATCGACCGGGTGGACATCGCTCCGACGGGCGAGGTGCGGATCGTCGACTACAAGACGGGCAAGGCGCCGCGGCCGCAGTACGCGGAGGGTGCCCTGTTCCAGATGAAGTTCTACGCGCTGGTGATGTGGCGGCTGCGGGGTGTGGTGCCCAGGCGGTTGCAGCTGGTGTATCTGGGCAGCGGCGATCTGCTGACGTACGACCCGAGCGAGGGTGAACTCCGGGCCGTGGAGCGGAAGTTGCTGGCGCTGTGGGAGGCGATCCAGCGGGCGACGGAGACCGGTGACTGGCGGCCGCGGCCGACGAAGCTCTGTGGCTGGTGCGATCACCAGGCGCACTGTCCGGAATTCGGCGGCACTCCCCCGGTGTATCCGCTGCCGGTCCGCCCGGCGGATACGGCCGGTGGGGAGCAGGGCAGAATGGGGTGATCTATCGAAGGAGAGCTCGTGGCCATCCGTGTCCTGCTGGTCGACGACCAGCCCCTGCTGCGTACCGGATTCCGGATGATCCTGGAGGCCGAGCAGGATCTGGCGGTCGTCGGGGAGGCCGGTGACGGTCTGCAGGCGCTGGAGCAGGTTCGGGCGCTGCAGCCCGATGTGGTGCTGATGGACATCCGGATGCCCCGGATGGACGGTGTCGAGGCGACCCGGCAGATCACCGGCCCGGCGAAGGACGGCCCGGCGAAGGTGCTGGTGCTGACGACGTTCGATCTGGACGAGTATGTGGTGGAGGCGCTGCGCGCGGGGGCGAGCGGCTTTCTGCTGAAGGACGCGCCGGCCAATGAACTGGTGCAGGCGATCCGCGTGGTGGCGGCGGGTGAGGCGATGCTGGCGCCGAGCATCACCCGGCGGCTGCTGGACAAGTACGCGGGGCATCTGCCGTCGGGTGAGGAGCCGGTGCCGGACACCCTGCACACGCTGACCGAGCGCGAGGTCGAGGTGCTGAAGCTGGTGGCGCGCGGGCTGTCGAATGCGGAGATCGCCGCGGATCTGTTCGTGAGCGAGACGACGGTCAAGACACATGTGGGGCATGTGCTGACGAAGCTGGGGCTGCGCGACCGGGTGCAGGCCGCGGTGTACGCGTACGAGAGCGGGCTGGTGCGTCCGGGCGCGCAGTAGGCGGCGCGGGCCCCGAAGCGGCCGGGAAGCGTCCCGGCCGGGCGCGGACGGCGGCGGGGCCGGCCCGGGAATCCCCCGGACCGGCCCCGCCGCCGTGTGTGTAGCGTCCGGTCAGACGTCGGATGCCTTGCTGATCTCCCAGAACCGGAAGACGGTCGAGGCGTCCAGCGTCCACTCCAGGCCGGAGATCCCGTCGCGGGCGACGGCGTACTGCTTGGCCTGCCAGATCGGGATGACCGGCAGGTCCTGGGCGACGATGTCCTGCACCTCGCGGAAGGTGCTCTTGGTGGCGCCGCGGTCGGGCTGGTCGGCCGTCCTGGGCAGCAGCTTGCCGGTGATCTTGGGCGATTCGTAGTGGTTGGCCAGCACGCTGTCCTTGCCGAAGAACGGCTGGGTGAAGTTGTCCGGGTCCGGGTAGTCGGGGATCCAGCCCTTCACGAAGACGCCGTAGCGGCCGTCCTTGATGCCCTTCTCGTACTCGTCGGTGCCGGCGGTGCGCACCTTGGCGTCGAACAGGCCGCTGTGGTTGAGCTGTTGGGCGATCTCCTGGACGGCGGGGACGGTGCCGGGACCGTAGCGGTCGGGGGTGGCCCACAGGGTGAGCCGGACCTTGCCGCGCTGGCCGGCGTCGCGGAGTGCGGCGGCGGCCTTGTCGGGCTGCGGGCGGTCGCCGTAGGTGTCGAAGAAGGCGGTGTTGTGGCCCGTGATGCCCGCCGGGACGATCGAGTACAGCGGTACCGCGGTGTGCTTGAAGACGTCCCGGACGAGGGTGGCGCGGTCCAGGAGGTAGGCGATGGCCTTGCGGACGCCGAGCTCGCCGGCGACCGGGTCCTTCATGTTGAAGACCAGGTGCATGACCTCGGCGCTCTCGCCCTCGACCACGTCGGTGCCGTGCTGCTCGTGCAGCGTGGCGGCGTCGAGGGCGGCGATGTCCTGTGTGGACAGGCCGCGGTAGGCGACGTCGACGGAGCCGGTCTGGACCGCCTTCTTGAGCTTGTCGCGGCTGTCGAAGAACTTCAGGGTCATCCCGGAGTTCTTGGCCTTGGCGGGGCCCTTGTACGAGGGGTTGACGGCGAACCGGGCCTTCTGCGGGCCGTACTCCTCCAGGGTGTAGACGCCGGAGCCGACGGCCTTGTGGTCGGTGCGCAGCCGGTCGGCGGGGTATTCGGCGTGGTTGACGATGGAGCCGGCGCCCGAGGCGATCTTCATGGGGAAGGTGGCGTCGGGCGTCTTCAGATGGAAGACGACGGTCTTGGCGTCCGGTGTCTCGACCCTGTCGAGGGCGGCGAGCATCACGGCGGGGCCGTTCTTGTCGTCGATGCGCCGGGTGCGGTCGAAGGAGAACTTGACGTCCTTCGAGGTCAGTGGGTCACCGTTGCTGAAGGTCAGTCCGTCCTTGAGCGTGCAGCGGAAGACGGTGCTCTTCCGGTCGCTGAAGGAGCAGCTCTTGGCGGCCTCCGGGACGGGCTTGGTGCCGCCCTTGGGGAAGCTCAGCAGCGACTGGAAGACATTGTTGAACAGCAGCCACGACCCGGGGTCGTAGCCGGCGGCGGGGTCGGTGGCCACGACCTTGTCCGTCATTCCCATGACCACGGGCTCGCCGTTGCCTGCGGCTCCCTGGTCCTGCGAGCCGCATCCGGCGAGCGCGAGCAGGGCTATGGTCAGCCCTGCTCCGATCGGGGCGGCCAGCCACTGGTCACGCTTCCTCACTACGCGGTCCTCACGATCTGGGCAGTGCTACTGCGTGGTCGGGCCGCGGCGCGGGCGCCGCGGCGGTTGTGGTGATATCGGGTGGTGCTGCATCGTCTCCCCCGTTGGCGGCGATGCGGGTCGGTGCGGGTCGGTGCGTGGTGTCCTCAGGAGACGCCGCGACTCAGCTCCCAGATCTGCAGTGACGAGGAGGAGTTGAGCGCCCACTCCACGCCGGTGACATCGTCGCGGGCGGCGACATATGTCCGGCCCTGCCAGAGCGGGAGGAGCGGGATGTCGTCGGCGATGATGTCCTGGGCCTGCCTGAAGCCGGACGCGGCGGCGTTGCGGTCGGTCTGTCGGCGGGTTGTCGGGATCAGCTGGGACTCGATCTTGGTGTTGCGGTAGGGGGAATTGAGGAAGTTCCCCTTGCCGATGAACGGCGCGATGTAGTTGTCCGCGTCCGGGATGTCGGCGAACCAGCCCATGCCGTAGGCGGCGTACTTCCCGCCCGAGGTCTCGGTCCGGTACTGCTGCCAGTTGTCGACGCCCTTGAGGCTGATGTCGAACAGCTTGCTCTCGTTGAGCTGGTTCCGCAACGCGCGGAACTCCTTGGCGGTGCTGGAGCCGTAGTGCTTCGTGGTGTAGGCGAGGGTCAGCTTAACCGGGGTGGTGATGTTCGCCTGCTCCAGGGTCTTGCGGGCGGCGGCGACGCTGGGATTCCCGTACTTGGTGAAGAACGAGTTGATATGGCCGGTGAGGCCGGTGGGAACCAGCGAGTAGAGCGGGTCGCCGGTGTTGTCGTAGACCTCGCGGACCAGTTCGGAGCGGTTGACGAGCTGGGCGATCGCCTTGCGTACGGCCTTGTCGGAGACTGCCGGGTCCTTGGTGTTGAAGGCGAGGTAGCGGATCTCCTGGCCGGGCATTTCCTGGAGGCGGATGTGCTGGTCGCGGGCGTTTTCCAGGCCCTTGATCTGCTCGGGCGTCAGGCCGCGGTTCATCAGGTCGATCTCGCCCTTGCGGAGTGCCTTCTCCATCGCGGCGGAGTCGTCGAAGAACCGCATCTCGACCTTTCCGCTCTTCACCGATATTCCGCCCCTGTAGTGGGGGTTCTTGGTGAAGACCGCTTTGGTGATGTGGTCCTCGCTGACCTCGGTCCTGATCGTGTACGGGCCGGAGCCGACCACGTCGAAGCCCTTGTGGAGACGATTGTTCGGGTACGCCTCGCGGTCGACGATGGCCGCGGCGGGCGTGGCGAGCTTCTGCGGGAAGGTGGCGTCCGGTGTGCTGAGGTGGAAGACCACTTCGGTGTCGCTGGGCGCCTCGACCTTGTCGACGGCGCCGAGCAGGGAGACCGGGCCGTTGCGGTAGTTGACGGTCAGCATGCGGTCGATGGAGTACTTGACGTCCTGCGCGGTCAGGGCGTTGCCGTTGGAGAACTTCAGGCCGGTGCGCAGGGTGCAGCGGTACTGCTCGTTCTGGGTGTCGCGGAAGCCGCAGGACTCGGCCGCCTCGGGCACCGGCGCGGTGCCGGTCCTGGGCAGGCGCATCAGCGTCTGGAGAGTGCCGCGCAGCATGTTCCACGCGTCGATGTCATAGGCCTGCGCCGGGTCGAGCGGGGCGGGCGCTTCCTTGGTGGCCTCGACCCGGGAGGCGATGCCGACAACGATGGGATCGCCGCCCTCGCCCGCGCCGCCCGTGGTGCCACAGGCAGCCAGGACGGGGGCGAGGAGGCCGGCCAGTGCCGGCAGCACCAACGTCTTCCGATTCATCGTCGGCAGGTTCCTTCTCTGCGCAGAGGTGTTGCTCGCGACGACATTAGTAGGGAAGGCCAGTCGGTCCGGGACAGAACGGAGTTGAATCGATATGGGCACCGGAGGGCGATAGTACGGTGACCGATATCCGGACGGCGGAACGATATGCGCGTTGTTCCACCAATCCGGACACTTGCCCCCGTGGATACCGGCCGAAAGCATCCTCGGATCAGCCGCTGCGCCCACTGTCGACACCCGTGCACGTGAGAAACGTCACGTGCCTCCGACGGCGTGGTGATGCGGGAATTCAGCCTTCGCATTCGTCACGGAAAATAAGCGGACCGCTGCCCTGAGTTCCGTCGGTATTCCCCGGACACGCTCAGTGCACGATCTAATGGCTTTCCGTGATCAGGGCCCGGAGAAACGGCACGTCGACTTCTTCGAGGGAGTCGCGGATGATACGGCCCGTGGCGGGCGGAATCGGGGTCACCGACGGCACCGCGACGACCCGGCAGCCCGCCGCCTCGCCCGACGTCACACCGGTCAGGGTGTCCTCGACGACCGCGCAGCGCGCCGGGTCCACTCCCAGCCGTGCGGCGGCCGTCAGGTACGGGTCCGGATGCGGCTTGGTGCGCGGCAGGTCGTCGCCCGCCAGGGTCAGCCGGAAGTGCTCCGGGCCCAGCGAGTGCAGCATCTCGTCGATGATGCCGCGGTGCGAGGCGGAGACCAGGGCGGTCGGCACCTCGTGGGCGGCCAGCTCGGCCAGCAGCCGGCGGGCGCCCGGCATCAGCGGGACGCCGCGTCCGATCCGGGCGAGGAAGCGTGCGTTCAGCAGCGCGCTCAGTTCGGCCAGGCCGATGGTGGCGCCGGTGGCCTCCAGGAGGTAACCGGCACTGCGGGTCATCGGCCCGCCGACGACCACCTCGCGGTGGCTGTCGTCCAGGGGGTGGCCCAGGTCCGCGAAGACCTCCGCCTCGGCCTCCCACCAGAAATCCTCGGTGTCGACGAGGGTCCCGTCCAGGTCGAGGAAGACGGCCTGGAGGGTCGCGGCTTCGGCCGTACGGGTGCCGACCGCGGGGATGCTGCTGGTCATCCGTCCACCTCCATGGGGGCGTCCCCGAAGGGACGAAAAGGCCGGCCGCCACCCCGCGGTGGGGCGGACGACCGGCCGCTACCGGACCGACAAGTGTACTTCTGTCCGTGACGAATCGCGTGGTGAGAGGGCTCACTCGGCTACGGGTGGGGCGCGTGCCGCTACGGGGCGTCACCGTGCGCGCCCCGACTGCCGCCGGGGGTGCGGGGGTCGTTCCCGGGCCCCGCGTCCCCGGCCGGTCCGTCGCCCTACCGTGCGTTGAAGTACTTGGCTTCGGGGTGGTGGATGACGATGGCGTCGGTGGACTGTTCGGGGTGGAGCTGGAATTCCTCGGAGAGCTGGACACCGATCCGCTCCGGCCGCAGAAGATCAGCGATCTTGGCGCGGTCCTCCAGGTCCGGGCAGGCCCCGTAGCCGAGCGAGAAACGCGCGCCCCGGTACTTGAGCGCGAACATGTCCTCCATCTCCGCCGGATCCTCACCGCCGAAGCCCAGCTCCGCACGGACGCGGGCGTGCCAGTACTCGGCCAGCGCCTCGGCCAACTGCACGGACAGGCCGTGCAGTTCGAGGTAGTCGCGGTAGGCGTTGGCCTCGAAGAGCTCGGCGGTGGCGGCGCCGATCTTCGAGCCGACGGTGACGACCTGCAGACCCACGACATCGACCTCGCCGGACTCCTCCGGACGGAAGAAGTCGGCCAGGCACAGCCGGCGGCCACGGCGCTGGCGCGGGAAGGTGAAGCGGGTGCGCTCCGAGCCGTCGTCGTTGAGCAGGATCAGGTCCTCGCCCTTGGACACGCACGGGAAGTAGCCGTGCACGACGGCGGCTTGCAGGAGGTTGTCGGTCTGCAGCCTGTCCAGCCAGCCGCGCAGCCGGGGGCGGCCCTCGCCGGCCACCAGCTCCTCGTAGGTGGGTCCGTCACCGGTGCGGGTCTGCTTGAGCCCCCACTGGCCCTTGAACAGCGCGCCCTCGTCCAGCCAGGAGGCGTAGTCGGCCAGCTGGATCCCCTTGACCACCCGGGTGCCCCAAAACGGCGGAGCGGGGATGGGGTTGTCGGCGGCGACGTCGGAGCGGACCGAACCCTCGGGCTCGTCGACCTCAAGGACGGGGGTGTCGCGTTTCGGGACGCGGCGCTGCTTGAGTTCGGGCAGCACGGCGCCGGGGACGCCGCGTTTGACGGCGATCAGCGCGTCCATCAGCCGCAGGCCCTCGAACGCGTCGCGGGCGTAGCGGACTTCGCCCTCGTAGATCTCGTGCAGGTCCTGTTCGACGTAGGCGCGGGTCAGGGCGGCACCGCCCAGGATGACGGGGAAGTCGGCGGCCATCTTGCGCTGGTTGAGCTCCTCCAGGTTCTCCTTCATGATCACCGTGGACTTCACCAGGAGCCCGGACATCCCGATGACATCGGCCTTGTGCTCCTCCGCAGCCTCCAGGATCGCGGCGACGGGCTGCTTGATACCGAGGTTGACGACGTTGTAGCCGTTGTTGGACAGAATGATGTCCACCAGGTTCTTGCCGATGTCATGGACATCGCCGCGGACGGTGGCCAGCACGATGGTGCCCTTGCCCTCATCGTCGGTCTTATCCATGTGCGGCTCCAGATAGGCCACCGCACTCTTCATCACCTCGGCGGACTGCAGCACGAACGGCAGCTGCATCTGCCCGGACCCGAAGAGCTCACCGACCACCTTCATGCCGCCGAGGAGGGTGTCGTTGACGATGTCCAGGGCGGGGCGGTCCTGCAGGGCCTCGTCGAGGTCGGCCTCCAGGCCGTTCTTCTCGCCGTCGATGATGCGGCGCTGGAGGCGCTCGTCCAGCGGCAGGGCGGCCAGTTCCTCGGCCTTCCCGGCCTTGAGGGACTGGGCGGTGGCGCCCTCGAACAGCTCCATGAGCTTCTGCAGCGGGTCGTAGCCCTCGCTGCGGCGGTCGTAGACCAGGTCGAGGGCAGCCTTCACCTGCTCCTCCTCCAGCCGGGCGATCGGCAGGATCTTCGAGGCGTGCACGATCGCCGAGTCCAGGCCGGCCTTGACGCACTCGTCGAGGAAGACGGAGTTGAGGACGATACGGGCGGCCGGGTTGAGGCCGAAGGAGATGTTCGACAGGCCCAGCGTGGTCTGCACCTCCGGGTGGCGCTTCTTCAGCTCCCGGATCGCCTCGATCGTGGCGATGCCGTCGCCCCGGGACTCCTCCTGCCCCGTGCAGATCGTGAACGTCAGACAGTCGATGAGAATGTCCGACTCACGGATGCCCCAGTTCCCCGTCAGGTCGGCGATGAGCCGCTCGGCGACGGCGACCTTGTGCTCGGCGGTGCGGGCCTGGCCCTCCTCGTCGATGGTCAGCGCGATCAGCGCGGCGCCGTGCTCGGCGGCCAGCGCGGTGACCTTGACGAACCGCGACTCGGGGCCGTCGCCGTCCTCGTAGTTGACGGAGTTGATCACCGCCCGGCCGCCCAGCTTCTCCAGCCCGGCCCGGATCACGTCCAGCTCGGTCGAGTCCAGCACGATGGGGAGGGTGGAGGCGGTGGCGAAGCGGCCGGCCAGCTCCTCCATGTCGGCCACGCCGTCCCGGCCGACATAGTCGACGCACAGGTCGAGCATGTGGGCGCCCTCGCGGATCTGGTCACGGGCCATCTCCACACAGTCGTCCCAGCGGCCCTCCAGCATGGCCTCACGGAATTTCTTCGACCCGTTGGCGTTCGTCCGCTCACCGATCGCCAGGTACGACGTGTCCTGACGGAACGGGACGGTCTGGTAGAGGGAGGCGGCGCCCGGCTCGGGACGCGGCGCACGCGCAGGCGGCGTCACCCCGCGCACCCGCTCGACGACCTGCCGCAGATGCTCAGGGGTGGTGCCGCAGCAGCCGCCGACCAGGGACAGCCCGTATTCGGCGACGAAGGTCTCCTGGGCGTCGGACAGCTCGCCGGCCGTCAGCGGGTAGTGCGCGCCGTCCTTGCCCAGGACCGGCAGGCCCGCGTTGGGCATGCACGACAGCGGCACGGTGGCATGCCGGGCCAGATACCGCAGATGCTCACTCATCTCCGCCGGACCGGTGGCACAGTTCAGGCCGATCATGTCGATGCCCAGCGGCTCCAGGGCCGTCAGCGCCGCCCCGATCTCCGACCCCAGCAGCATCGTGCCGGTCGTCTCCACCGTCACCGAGCAGATCACCGGGAGGTTGGTGCCGGTGGCCGTAAGGGCGCGGCGGGCACCCAGGATCGCGGCCTTGGTCTGCAGCAGGTCCTGCGTCGTCTCCACCAGCAGCGCGTCCGCCCCACCGGCGATCATGCCCTCGGCGTTCTGCTGATAGGCATCGCGCAGGGTCCGGTACGGGGCGTGGCCGAGGGTGGGCAGCTTCGTCCCCGGCCCCATCGAGCCCAGGACGTAGCGCTGCTGGCCGGTCGAGGCAGTGAACTCATCGGCCACCTCACGGGCGATGCGCGCACCGGACTCGGACAGCTCGAAAACCCGCTCCGGGATGTCGTACTCCGCCATCGCCGCGAAGTTCGCACCGAACGTGTTCGTCTCCACGCAGTCCACACCGACCGCGAAATACGCCTCATGCACCGAGCGGACGATGTCGGGCCGGGTCACGTTGAGGATCTCGTTGCAGCCCTCCAACTGCTGGAAATCCTCCATCGACGGGTCCTGCGCCTGCAACATCGTGCCCATCGCGCCGTCGGCGACCACCACCCGCGAGGCCAGAGCCTCACGGAGGGATTCGACGCGGGATGTGCTGGTGGACGATGGCGTGTTCGAGGCCATGGAGTTGCTCCCTGGTTGCGACGGCTGTCGGCTTTACGCCCTCCGGCAGAGGACGCACCCGGCCAGCGTAGCCTCCGGTCCGGTCCGAGGGGTCGCCGTTTCACGGCGTGGACGGCCGGACGGTGTCAGGGGCCTATGCACTATCCATGATCGTTGCTGTACTCACATTCGCTCCCCATAGTCGGCATGGGCCGATATCGTTCAGCATTGTCGAACCATTCATTCTTCGGAGGTTGCCCCATGGCACGCACGATCCAGTCGCTGGAGCGGGCCGCCGCGATGTTGCGGCTGCTCGCCGGAGGGGAGCGGCGGCTGGGACTCTCCGACATCTCCTCTTCTCTGGGTCTGGCCAAGGGCACCGCCCACGGGATCCTGCGCACGCTCCAGCAGGAGGGCTTCGTCGAGCAGGACGTGGCATCCGGCCGCTACCAGCTGGGCGCGGAGCTGCTGCGGCTGGGCAACAGCTATCTGGACGTGCACGAGCTGCGGGCCCGCGCCCTGGTGTGGACCGACGACCTGGCCCGTTCGAGTGGCGAGAGCGTCTATCTGGGCGTACTGCACCAGCAGGGCGTACTGATCGTGCACCACGTCTTCCGGCCGGACGACAGCCGACAGGTGCTGGAGGTCGGGGCGATGCAGCCGCTGCACAGCACGGCGCTGGGCAAGGTGCTCTCGGCGTACGACCCGGTGGCGCACAGCGAGGTCGTCGAGGTGGAGCGGGAGGGGTTCACCCCGCGCACGGTGACCGGGCTGGAGGACTTCGAGGGGCTGCTGGATCTGACCCGGGCGCGCGGCTGGGCCGCGGATGTCGAGGAGACCTGGGACGGCGTCGCCTCGGTGGCCGCGCCGATCCATGACCGGCGGCGGATGCCGGTGGGCGCGGTGGGTGTCACCGGGGCCGTGGAGCGCGTCTGCAAGGACGGCGAGCTGCGGCCGGAAATCGTCGCTGCGGTGCGCGATTGCGCCCGTGCGGTGTCGAGGGGTCTTGGCGCCGGGCGGTTTTGACCCGATTTAACCGGTCCGTTCACCTAAGTTTTTCGCCACCGAACCCTTGACGACGCCCGGGCGCTACATAAAACTGCCGTTCGTTGGTCGGCATTGCCGAACACCAAACGACAATATTCGTTATGGTGGGGCTGTCGCCGGCCGACCACCGCCCTCTCGGAGGGCGCGGACCGCCGGAGGGACCCGGGGTTCGCCTTTTCCCTGGACGAAGGACAAAGGAGTCGCCGGTGTCCAGCTCCGACATCTTCATCAGCGAGACCATCGGTACCGCTGTACTGCTCTTGATGGGTGGTGGCGTCGTCGCCGCCGTCACATTCAAACGCTCCAAGGCGTTCAACGCCGGATGGGTGGCCATCGCCTTCGGGTGGGGCTTCGCCGTCCTCTCGGGTGCGTATATCGCCGCCAAGTCCGGCGCGCACCTCAACCCCGCCGTCACCCTCGGTCTCGCCGTCAAGGGCGGGATCGAATGGAGCCAGGTACCCGTCTACTTCGGCGGGGAACTGCTCGGCGGCATGATCGGCGCGAGCCTGATGTGGATCGCGTACTACGGACAGTTCCGGGCGCATCTGACCGACCCCGAGGTGCTGGCCGCTCACCGCCAGAACGGCCACGAGGGCATGGTCTACGAGAGGACCGCGCCCAAGGCCGGACCGGTCCTGGGCATCTTCTCCACCGGCCCGGAGATCCGTAACGTCGCACAGAACCTGGCCACCGAGATCATCGCCACCATCGTGCTCGTGCTGGCGATCCTCAATCTCGGCCTGAGTGACGACGGCAAGGGCGTCAGCTGGGGCGGCGCGCTGATCGTCGCACTGGTCGTGGTCGGTATCGGTCTGTCGCTGGGCGGCCCGACCGGATACGCCATCAACCCGGCCCGCGACCTCGGCCCGCGTATCGTGCACGCGCTGCTGCCGCTGCCGAACAAGGGCGGTTCAGACTGGGGTTACGCATGGATCCCGGTCGTCGGCCCGCTGATCGGCGGAGCCCTCGCCGGCGGCATCTACCAGGTGGCGTTCGCATGAGCCGCCGGACCGCCCCGACTCCGCCCGTACAGATTTCTTGGAGCACATCATGAGTGAGACCCCTACCACCTCCCACGGCCACGGCCACGGCCATGGGCCGTTCATCGCGGCCATCGACCAGGGCACCACCTCCAGCCGCTGCATCGTCTTCGACAAGGACGGCCGGATCGTGTCGGTCGACCAGAAGGAGCACGAGCAGATCTTCCCGAAGCCGGGCTGGGTCGAGCACGACGCGAGTGAGATCTGGACCAACGTCCAGCAGGTCGTGGCCGGCGCCGTCGAGAAGGCCGGGATCACCGCCGCCGACGTCAAGGCCATCGGCATCACCAACCAGCGCGAGACCACCGTGCTCTGGGACAAGAACACCGGGGAGCCGGTCTACAACGCCATCGTCTGGCAGGACACCCGCACCGACGCGCTCTGCAAGGAGCTCGGCCGCAACGTCGGCCAGGACCGCTTCCGCCGCGAGACCGGCCTCCCCCTGGCCTCGTACTTCTCCGGCCCCAAGGTCCGCTGGCTGCTGGACAACGTCGAGGGCCTGCGCGAGCGCGCCGAGCGCGGCGACATCCTCTTCGGCACCATGGACTCCTGGGTCATCTGGAACCTGACCGGCGGCGTCAACGGCGGCCACCACGTCACCGACGTCACCAACGCCTCCCGCACCATGCTCATGAACCTCCACAAGCTGGAGTGGGACGAGCGCATCCTGGACTCCATGGCGATCCCGGCCGCGCTGCTGCCGGAGATCAAGTCGTCCGCCGAGGTCTACGGCCTCACCGCCGCGGGCGCCCTGGCCGGTGTCCCGGTCGCCTCGGCGCTGGGCGACCAGCAGGCCGCGCTCTTCGGGCAGACCTGTTTCGACCAGGGCGAGGCCAAGTCCACGTACGGCACCGGCACCTTCATGCTGATGAACACCGGGCACGAGCCGGTCAATTCGTACAACGGGCTGCTGACCACCGTCGGCTACCGCATCGGCGACCAGACGCCGGTCTACGCGCTGGAAGGCTCCATCGCCGTCACCGGCTCGCTCGTCCAGTGGATGCGCGACCAGATGGGGCTCATCAACAGCGCGGCCGAGATCGAGACGCTGGCCAGCACCGTCGACGACAACGGCGGCGCGTACTTCGTGCCGGCCTTCTCCGGCCTGTTCGCCCCCTACTGGCGCTCGGACGCGCGCGGCGTCATCGCGGGCCTGACCCGCTATGTCACCAAGGCGCACATCGCGCGCGCCGTTCTTGAGGCCACCGCCTGGCAGACCCGCGAGATCACCGACGCCATGACCAAGGACTCCGGCGTCGAACTGACCGCGCTCAAGGTCGACGGCGGTATGACCTCCAACAATCTGCTGATGCAGACCATCTCGGACTTCCTGGACGCGCCCGTGGTGCGCCCGATGGTCGCCGAGACGACCTGCCTCGGCGCTGCCTACGCGGCCGGACTGGCCGTCGGCTTCTGGTCCAGCACCGACGAACTGCGTGCCAACTGGCGCCGGGCCGCCGAATGGACCCCCCGGATGGACGCGGACACCCGTGACCGCGAGTACAAGAGCTGGCTCAAGGCCGTCGAGCGGTCCATGGGCTGGATCGACGATGAGAGCTGACGAGGAGTAATCATGAGCACCCTGCAGAGCGCCCCGGCACTCGGGACGCACCCGGCCAACGGTTCGAACCCGAGCCGCGCCGAGACTCGGGAGCGGCTTTCCACGGCGACATACGACCTCCTGGTGATCGGCGGCGGAATCCTGGGCATCTCCACTGCCTGGCACGCCGCGCAGGCCGGACTGCGGGTGGCCCTGGTGGACGCCGGCGACTTCGCCGGCGCCACCTCCTCCGCCTCCTCCAAGCTGCTGCACGGCGGTCTGCGCTACCTGCAGACCGGAGCGGTCAAGCTGGTGGCGGAGAATCACTTCGAGCGGCGTGCGGTGTCCCGCCAGGTGGCACCGCACCTCGCCAACCCCCTGACCTTCTACCTGCCCGTCTACAAGGGCGGCCCGCACGGCGCGGCCAAGCTCGGCGCGGGCGTCTTCGCCTACTCCGCGCTGAGCGCGTTCGGTGACGGCGTCGGCCACGTCATATCGGCGGCCAAGGCGGCACGCGACGTTCCGGAGCTGCGGACGGACAACCTCAAGGCCGTGGCCGTCTACGGCGACGACCAGATGAACGACTCCCGGATGGCCCTGATGACCGTCCGCGCCGCGGACGCGGCCGGTGCCACGGTCCTCAACCACGCCGAGGTCACCGGCCTGCGCTTCACCCAGGGCCAGGTCACCGGCGCCGAGCTCAAGGACCGCATGGACGGCCAGGAGTTCGGCGTCAACGCCCGCCTGGTGCTCAACTGCACCGGCCCGTGGGTGGACCACCTGCGCAAGATGGAGGACCCGAACGCGGCCCCCTCCATCCGCCTGTCCAAGGGCGCGCACCTCGTGCTCAAGCGCACCGCCCCCTGGAAGGCCGCGCTGGCCACCCCGATAGACAAGTACCGCATCACCTTCGCCCTCCCCTGGGAGGACATGCTGCTGCTCGGCACCACGGACGAGGAGTACGAGGGCGACCCGGCGGAGGTCGCGGTCAACGAGAAGGACACCGCCCAGATCCTGGACGAGGCCGCCTTCTCCATCCGCGACCAGCAGCTCTCCCGCGACCTGATCACCTACTCCTTCGCGGGACTGCGGGTGCTGCCCGGCGGCCCCGGCGACACCTCCAAGGCCAAGCGCGAGACGGTCGTCACCGAGGGCAGCGGCGGCATGCTGTCGGTCGCCGGCGGCAAGTGGACGACGTTCCGGCACATCGGCCGTACGGTCATGAACAAGCTCGCCGCGCTCCCCGGCCATCCGCTGGTCGACGACATGGAGCCGATCGCCAGTCTGCCGAAGAAGCTCCCGCTGCCCGGTATCTCCAACCCCAACGCGGTCGCGCACCGGCTGCTGGTCGACGGCGGCACACCCGGCCCGCGCATGGCCCCGGAGACCGCCCGGCACCTCGCCACCCACTACGGCTCGCTGTCCTTCGACATCGCCCGGCTGGCGAACGAGGACCCGGCGCTGTCCGAGCGGATCCACCCGGACGCCCCGGAGATCTGGGCGCAGGTCGCCTACGCCCGGGACCACGAGTGGGCCGAGACGGTCGACGATGTGCTGCGCCGCCGTACGACGCTGACGATCCGCGGCCTGGCCACGGAGGACGTGCGCGCCCGGGTCAAGGACATGCTGGAGGGCTGACCGTCCGGACCGGCCGGAGAGATGACGGAGCCGGAGAGATGACGGAGAGGGACGGCTGACGGCGGGTCACGACGCCGTTGGTGAAAGGCGAGGGGCGGTCCACACGGGCCGCCCCGTCGTCGTGTCCGCGTACGGGGTGCGCGGTGTCCGCGTACAGGGTGCGCGCCAGCCCGGTCCCCCCGCACCGTCCGGCCCCGCACACCGCCGAGGGCGGCGGGCGGCGAAGTGGGCGGCCTGGGTGGTCACGGTGCGATCGTGCTGCCGGTGACGCGGGCGGCGACCGCACTGCGGGCCGGTTACGCGGGGCCTCGCCGGACGCCACCACGCGCGGTCGGGACGCGCTCTGGCTCGGCCACGCTTGGGGGCGGACGAGGACTGGTCCGTGTATGGAGCGGTTGAGGCGGGCGCGACAGGTCATAATGTCTCTCAGACATCGGATGTCTGTGCGGTGGCACGGATATCCAGGCGGATGCGGGTCCGAACGGGAAGGTCGGCCATGGCGGTCACCGACGAGGCCATCGAGAAGATCAAGGGGATGATCGTCTCCGGTGCGCTGCGGCCGGGCGACCGGCTGCCGAGGGAGAGCGAGCTGGCGGCCGAGCTCGGGCTGTCCCGCAACTCCCTGCGCGAGGCCGTGCGCGCGCTCTCCCTGATCCGCATCCTGGACGTGCGGCAGGGCGACGGTACGTACGTCACCAGCCTCGATCCGCAACTGCTGCTGGAGGCCATGAGTTTCGTGGTGGACTTCCACCGCGACGACACAGTGCTGGAGTTCCTCGCCGTCCGACGGATCCTGGAGCCGGCCGCGACGGCGATGGCGGCCACCCGGATCGAACCGGACCAACTGGACTCCCTGGAGGGGCGGTTGGACGCCCTCGGCCCGGCGCCGTCGGTCGAAGATCTGGTCGCCTGCGACCTGGAGTTCCACCGCGGGATCGTCGCCGCCTCCGGCAACTCCGTACTCTGCTCGCTGCTCAACGGCCTCTCCGGGCCGACCACCCGGGCCCGGATCTGGCGTGGGCTGACGCAGAAGGACGCGGTCGCTCGTACGCTCACCGAACACCGTGCGATCATCGGCGCGCTGCGCGACCGGGACGCGGAAGCGGCGCGTGCGTGGGCGACGGTGCACATCGCGAGCGTGGAGCAGTGGTTGCGCTCGACGCTGTGATCCCGACCGGGCAGCCGGGCCCGGGGCGCTCTCCCCTCCCCTCCCCCGCCACTCAGACAGCGAAGCCGCCGTCCACCGCGATCGCTTCTGCCCCCGCGGTGTCGCTGCAGCGGTTGCAGCCGGCGAGCGCGGCGGCGAGCAGTACGGCACAGACCGCCGCGTGCCGACCGCCTCCTCGACGGCGGCCCGTACGGCGGCGTCGGGGGTGACATCGGCCTTCACCGGGACCCGGGCGCCGCGCGCCAGCGGCAGCGCGGCGGTGGCCGCCCCGATCCCGGAGCCGCCGCCGGTGACGATGGTGCCCATTTTTCTCGATGTCGCGCGGCTGGTGTCCGGTCCGCGGTGCTGCAGTCATGCGGAGACCTCCTGCTCGCCGTGCCAGGTGGTGTGCTGGTTGCCACTGATGTCCCGTTCGTCAGCGGTATTCCGGTCGCCGGTGGCGCGCCGGCCGTCGATGGCCATCCGATCGCGCCACACCGGCCCGTCCGGGAAACGAAAGGCCGCGATCGACTCCGGCTTCATCCGGGCGGAGAAGCCGGGCGCGGTCGGGGTGCGATACCGTCGCCGCTCGACGACGACGGCGCGGTGAAGTGCTCATGCAGATGGTCGACGTATTCGACGAACCTTCGTCCCAACTCCCGGACAACGCCACGTAGTCGAACATCGACAGATGCTGCACCAGCTCGCCCAGCCCCACCCCGCCGGCATGCGGACAGACCGGCACGCCGTACTTCGCGGCCAGCAGCAGGATCGCCAGGTTCTCGTTGATCCCGGCCACCCGCGCCGCGTCGATCTGCACACAGTCCACCGCCCCCGCCTGCAACAGCTGTTCGAAGACCACCCGGTCGGCGACATGCTCACCCGTGGCGCCCCTCACCGACTGCCCGGAACGCACCGCCGCGTGCCCCAGGACGTCGTCCGGGCTGGTCGGCTCCTCGATCCAGTGCGGGGTGTACGGCGCGAGCACGGTCGTCCAGCGAACCGCTTCGGCCACGTCCCAGCGCTGGTTGGCGTCGACCGCTATCCGTACGCCGGGGCCGACGGCGTCCCGGGCCAGCCGCATCCGCCGGGTGTCCTCGGCGAGGTCGGCGCCCACCTTCGGCTCGATCTGCCCGAAGCCGTCGGCCACCGCTTCCTTGGCGAGGCGCACCAGCGTGGTGTCCTCGTAGCCGGGCCGGCCGGTCGTGGTGGTGTACGCGGGGTAGCCCTCGGCCCTGAGACGGGCGGCGCGCGCGGCCCGGCCGGGTTCGGCGGCCGGCAGCACGGCCAGCGCCTCGGCGGGCGTCAGCACGTCGGAGAGATGACGGAAGTCGACGAGCGGGACCAGCTCTTCGGGGCTCATCACGGCCAGGAACTCCCAGACGGGCAGCCCCGCACGGCGGCGGCGAGGTCCCAGGCGGCGTTGACGAGGGTGTCGGCCGCCATCTGCATCACGCCCTTTTCGGGGCCGAGCCAGCGCAGCTGGGAGTCATGGGTGAGGTCACGGTGCAGGGCGGCGAGTCCTGTGACGGTGCCGGTCGCTGCCATACGCATGCTCCCAGGATGCGGAAGAACATCGGACCTTTCCCGGTCATCCGATGTATAGCCCCGGCCCACGAGGCAGCGTCCAGCCCCTGTCGCACTTCGCCCCGATCCCCCACCATGAACGTCGGATGAATCAGTGCGGGTTCCCGTAAAGGGGCTGCGGACCGGCACCCCGCACGCCGTAGTCTGGGAAACGCACGTAATGGAACTGCTGCCGGCGGCCGCCCCCCAGGAGGCCAGACCGGTTGGAAGGAGGCGCTGGGTGATCGAGCTCGAAGGGGTTCCCGAGCTGATCGACCCGGTCATGGTGGCCGCGTTCGAAGGCTGGAACGACGCCGGCGACGCCGCCTCCGCCGCAGTCGCACATCTGGACCGGGAATGGAAGGGCGAGGTCTTCGCCGCGCTGGACGCGGAGGACTACTACGACTTCCAGGTGAACCGCCCGACCGTCTTCCTGGACGGCGGGGTACGCAAGATCACCTGGCCCACGACCCGGCTCTCCGTCGTCCGTGTCGGCGACGCGGACGGGAAGGGCCGCCGACGCGATCTGGTCCTGGTCCGCGGCATCGAGCCCAGCATGCGCTGGCGCTCGTTCTGCAACGAACTCCTGGGCATCGCCCATGAGTTGGGCGTCGAGATGCTGGTGGTGCTGGGCTCGCTGCTCGGCGACACCCCGCACACGCGGCCGGTGCCGGTCAGCGGTGTCACCTCCGACGCGGATCTGGCGCGCCGGCTGGAGCTGGAGGAGTCACGCTACGAGGGCCCCACCGGCATCGCCGGCATCCTCCAGGAGGCGTGCACCCACGCCGGCGTCCCCGCGGTGAGCCTGTGGGCGGCCGTACCGCACTACGTCTCCCAGCCGCCCAACCCCAAGGCCAGCCTCGCCCTGCTCAACCGCCTGGAGGACCTCCTCGACGTGCGGATCCCGCTCGGCGAGCTCAGCGAGGACGCACGGGCCTGGCAGCTGGGCGTCGACCAACTGGCGGCCGAGGACAACGAGGTCGCCGAGTACGTCCAGTCCCTTGAGGAGGCCCGGGACACCGCGGACCTCCCGGAGGCGTCCGGCGAGGCGATCGCCCGCGAATTCGAACGCTACCTCCGTCGCCGGGACCCGCAGCACGGCCGCACGCGGCGGCCACGGCCGCCGCGTGAACAACGGGATCCGACGGCGGGGTCGGGCTCGTCCGATGCGCCGGAGAGCCCGGACGGGGAGGACTGACGCTGCGCTCGGCTTGGCCGACTCGTTTGCTCGCCCTTGTCGGCCAGCCCGCCGTGGGGGTTCGCCTGCGGCGAGCCTGAGCCGACGATTCGGCTTTTCCGCCATGGGGGTTCGCCTGCGGCGGGCGTGGGTTTTTCGAGTGCGGTGACGGGCCTGGGACTCCGTCCTGCGGCCCGTCCCCTCCCGACAGCGGGGGAAAGAGGCCGGTGGGGGCACATGTCGTCTGTCGGGTGCCTGTGGTCACGTCCACGAGGTGCACATGACCGGCTACGTGTCACCCCACCGGTCTTCTTCCCCACCCCCTCGGGAGGTGCCGGACCGCAGGACGGCGTCCGGAGGTCCGGCACCGCTGCCGAACAGCCCCGCGCAGCGGCAACAGCCCACCGCAGGTGCAGCGGCGGGTCAGCCGAAGACGTCGGCGCAGGCCCGCCGCAGGCGAACCCCACGGCGGGACAGCCAAAAACGCGGGGCGCGGGCAAAGCGCAGCGGACAGTTAGAGCGCAACCCCCAGCAGCGCGTCGACGGCACGCGACACCAACCCGGGCGCCCCCTCGTCCGACCCCCCGCCGCCCTCCTGGGCGGCAGCCCACTCATCCACTGCGGCGAGCGCGGCCGGGGAGCCCAGGTCGTCGGCGAGAGCCGTACGGATCTGCTCCAACACCGCGTCAGCCGACGGGCCGTCAGGCCGGGAGACCGCGGCACGCCACCGCGCCAGCCGGGCCACCGCCTCGTCCAGGACCACGTCGGTCCACTCCCAGTCGCTGCGGTAGTGGTGCGCGAGCAGCGCCAGCCGGATGGCGGCCGGGTCGGTGCCGTCGCGCCGCACCGTGGAGACGAAGACCAGGTTGCCCTTGGACTTGGACATCTTCTCGCCGTTCAGGGCCACCATCCCGGCGTGCACATACGCCTTGGCGAACGGGAACTCGCCGGTGAGGGCCTGGGCGTGCGAGGCGCCCATCTCGTGGTGCGGGAAGGTGAGGTCCGAGCCGCCGCCCTGGACGTCGAAGCCCATGCCGAGGTGGTCGAGGGCGATGGCGACGCACTCGATGTGCCAGCCGGGCCGGCCGCGGCCCAGCGAGTCGCCGTCCCAGCTCGGCTCGCCGTCGCGGGCGGCCATCCACAGCATCGGGTCGAGCGGGTTCTTCTTGCCCTCCCGCTCGGGGTCGCCGCCGCGTTCGGCGGACAGCAGCCGCATCGTCGCGGCGTCCAGTCCGGAGACCTCGCCGAAATGGGCGTCGGACTCGACGGAGAAGTAGATGTCACCGTCGAGTTCGTAGGCGGCGCCGGCGTCCCGCAGCCGCTCCACCAGGGGGACGATGCCGGGTATCGCCTCGACGGCGCCTGTGTAGTGGCGGGGCGGCAGCATCCGCAGGGCCGTCATGTCCTCGCGGAACAGGGCGGTCTCGCGCTCGGCGAGCGCCGTCCAGTCGTCACCGGTCCTGGCGGCCCGCTCCAGCAGCGGATCGTCGACGTCGGTGACGTTCTGCACGTAGTGGACCTGACGCTTCGTGTCGAGCCATACGCGCTGCACGAGGTCGAACGCGTTGTAGGTCGCCGCGTGCCCCATGTGGGTGGCGTCGTACGGCGTGATGCCGCAGACATAGATACGGGCGACGGGACCGGGGGCGAGGGTCACCCGTCCGCCGGTCGCGGTGTCGTGGAGGCTCAGGTCGCGGCCCTGTCCAGGCAGGGCGGGGACCTCAGAAGCGGGCCAAGCATGCATGCCTTGAGCGTAACCGGACGCATGTTCCGTATACGAACCGGACCAGGGGTGTTGGCCGGAAAGGCGGTCTTGCGTTGGACGGCGCGGCGTGCAGGGGACGCGTACGGCGGCCGCTCCGGGATCAGACCGGCGGCCAGGGGATCGCGGGCCACTGCCCGCTCGGCTCGGGGTGCCGGCCGGTCCTCAGCAGCCCGGCCACCCGTGCCCGCAGCGCCTCGAACTCGGCGTCCGTGATCAGTTCGGCCAGTCGGGCGGCGAGCGGCACGCCGTCCTCCAGCGCCTCCTGGAGCCCGCGCAGCACCTCCAGCGCCTCGTCGGTCAGCGGCTCCCCCGCCCACCCCCACAGGAGCGTGCGCAGCTTGTCCTCGGCGTGGAAGGTCACGCCGTGGTCGATGGCGAAGAACCGTCCGCCGACGGCGGGCAGCAGATGGCCGCCCTTGCGGTCACCGTTGTTGATCACCGCGTCGAGCACCGCGAGCCGCCGCAACCGCGGGTCGTCGGCGTGCACCAGCAGCGCGGTGCGGCCCGGGCCGGTCTCCGCGAAGCCGACCGCCTTCCAGCCCGGTCCCGGCTCCGCGTCCGCCACCAGGGCCAGCAGCTCGGGGATCTCGTCCTCGGCGCTGTCGTCAGGTGCCTCGATCCACTCCTGGACCATGCCGGTGCCGTACGGGCCGTCCCGCAGCACGGTCGCGGGGATCAGGTCCCAGCCGCAGGCCCGGGAGATCTCGTACGCGGCGACCTCGCGCTGGGCGAGCGTGCCGTCCGGGAAGTCCCACAGCGGGCGCTCGCCGGCGACCGGCTTGTAGACACAGGCGGTGGTGCGGCCGCCGTGCTCGACGGTGCAGTAGAGCACGGCATTGGACGCGTCCGGGATCCGGCCGCGTACGGTCAGCTCACCGTCGGCGAGAAACGCGGCCGACACCCCCCTGGCCCGCTCCGGACCGGACCGCGGCGGCTGCTGCACCACGGACCCCGGCAGCGGCCCGGCTGCCTCCACGGGCTCGACAACGGGGTCCACCGCGCTCAGGCGTCCCGTCGGTATCCGTTCTGGCGCGGACATACGTGTCCCTCCGGGTCGAGCGGCAGACTGCACAGCGGGCAGGGCGGGCGGCCGGCGTTGACGACTTCCATGGCGCGCTTGGCGAACGCCCTGGCCATCGTGCCGGTGAGGCGCACCCGCAGCATCGGCGGGCCATGCTCGTCGTCCTGGAGCAGCCGCTCCTCGGCCTCGGCGAGGTCCTCGTCGCTGTCGGCCTCCAGCTCGACCAGGGCCTGCGCCTCGACGATCATCCGCTCGTCCTCGCCGTCCCAGGCCAGCGCCATGGTGCCGACCCGGAACTCCTCCTCGACGGGCGATTCCAACGGCGCGGTGTCGGTCATCTCGGGCGGCGAGACGGCGGGCACCGGGGCATTGCCGCCGCTGCGCCGTACCACCTCGTCCAGCAGCTCGTCGATCCGCTCGGCGAGGGCCGCGACCTGGGTCTTCTCCAGGGCGACGCTGGTGGTACGGCCGGCCGCGGTGGCCTGGAGGTAGAAGCTACGGCGGCCAGGCAGCCCGACCGTACCGGCCACGAAGCGGTCCGGCGCGTCGTAGAAGAACACCTGACGGGACAACGTCCTGCTCCGATTGCTCGACTGCGGGGTCACTGCGGTCACTGCGGATCGCAGAGGCGTGGCGGGCGGTGCCGTCGCACCACCCTACTGCGCCCGCTGATCACGGTGCTCCCGCACCACCGCCGAGGGCCGCGTCCCGTTCCGCACCGGCCGTGCCCTCGTCCTCACGGGGCGCGAGCGAGCCCAAATCACCGGTGTCGCCGAGGCGTACGAGGAAGGGGCGCAGCCGGGTGTAGCGGATCACCGTCACCGAACCGGGCTCGACGGAGATCCGCTGGAAGAGGTCGAGGTGGATGCCGAGGGCGTCCGCGACCAGGGATTTGATGATGTCGCCGTGGGAGCACATGAGGTAGACCGCCTCGGCGCCGTGCTCGGCCTCGACACGGGCGTTCCAGTCCCGTACCGCGTCCACCGCGCGGGCCTGCATGGCGCGCATCGACTCGCCGCCGGGGAACGCGGCGGCGGACGGATGGTGCTGGACGATCTCCATCAGCGGCTCGTCGTTCAGCTCGGCGAGTTTGCGGCCCGCCCAGTCACCGTAGTCGCACTCGCTGATCCGGTCCTCGGTGAACAGCGGCAGACCGGGACGGGCGTCCAGCAGCGGGCGCAGGCTGTCCTGGCAGCGCCGCAGCGGGCTGGAGACGGCGGCGGCCAGCGGCACCCGCGCCAGCCGTGCGGGCAGCGCCGCGGTCTGGGCGGCCCCCCGCTCGTCGAGGGCGACGCCGGGCGTCCGTCCCGCGAGGACGCCGGAGGTGTTGGCGGTGGAGCGGCCGTGCCGCAGCAGGATCAGCGTGGGCATGCCGGTCAGCCTACGTTCCGGGGGCGCATTCCTGGCAGGGGTCGGAACGCCGGGCGAGAATGCCGAATGTGATCGTGGACTGCGGGATCTACCGGGAAGGCCGCCGCACCGAAGGGCCGGCGGAGTTCCCCGAGGCCCTCGCCGCGGCGCGGGCCGAGGGGCGTTCCTTCCTGTGGCTGGGGATGTACGAGCCGACGCAGGAGGAGTTCGACCGGGTCAGCAGCGACTTCGGGCTGCACCCGCTGGCCGTCGAGGACGCTCTCCACGCCCATCAGCGGCCGAAGCTGGAGGTGTACGACGATTCGCTGTTCATGGTGCTGAAGCCGATCACGTACGACGTCGCGGCGGACACGGTGACCGCCACGGAGGTGATGCTCTTCGTCGGCGACTCGTTCGTGGTGACCGTCCGACACGGCGAGGCGAGCCCGCTGCGCACGGTGCGGCAGCGGCTGGAGCGGCACCCCGAGATCCTCCGGCAGGGGCCGACGGCGGTGCTCTACGCGGTCAGTGACGCGGTGGTCGACCACTACATCGAGGTCGCCGCCGAACTCCAGACGGACCTCGAGGAGTTGGAGGCCGAGGTGTTCGCCCCCGTCCGCGGCGACACCAGGAACACGGCGGCCCGGATCTACGCGTTCAAGCGCGAGGTCCTGGAATTCCGGCGCGCCACGGGCCCGTTGGCGGAGCCGATGGCCCGGCTGCAGAACCCCGGTGTGCCGTTCGTGCACGACCGTGCCCGGCCGTTCTTCCGCGACGTCGGCGACCACCTCACCCGCGCCGGCGAGTCGGTGGACGGCCTGGACCGGCTGCTCTCGGACATTCTCGCGGCTCATCTGGCGCAGACGGGCGTCCGGCAGAACGACGACATGCGCAAGATCTCGGCGTGGGCGGCGCTGGCGGCGGTGCCGACGCTGATCGCCGGTGTCTACGGCATGAACTTCGACGAGATGCCCGAGTTGCGGTGGGATTTGGGCTATCCGGCGATCCTGCTGTTCATGGCCTTCTTGGAGGTGGCGCTGTACCGGCTGTTCAAGCGCCGCGGCTGGCTGTGAGCCCAACCGGTCTTCCCGAGGCCGGTCGTACGTCGGGGGCGGGTCGTGGGTCACCCGGGCTCGGTCGTACGTCACCGGGGCACGGGGCCGCTCAGGCGAACTCGGGCGCGGAGGAGGCCGGGCCGCCCAGGGCGTCCCGGCGTTCGGGCAGACGCAGGCGGACCATCCGGCGCCAGCCGGCCAGCCGCTCGTAGACGTACACCGCCCGGATGCCCGCGGCGAGCACCGCGGACTTGGCCGCGGTCCACTTCAGGATGCGGCCCATGTGGGCCATCACCGCCAGGCTGACATCGCGGTAGACGGCGATCTCGGCGAGCGCGCAGTCGCGGAGCAGCCCCTGGATGGTCCGGCCGTGCCCGGCACGGGCCAGCCGCAGCAGCTCCTCGTGGCAGTAGGCCAGGTGGTTGTCCTCGTCGTCGGAGATCATCCGAACCGCCTTGCCCACCTCGGGGTGGTCACCGAAGCACGTCTTCAGCATCACCATCTGCTCGGAGGCGCGCTGCTCGGTGACCCGGCTGTGCGCGAGGTAGGAGATGATGTCGTACTCGGTGAGCGGCTCGTCGCGGCGCAGTTTGTCGTGTGCCAGGCCGATGCCCTGCCGCTCCAGCAGCATGGTGTAGTCGGTGTCCTCGGGGACCTCGGTGGGGGTCAGACCGCGCTTGTGCAGCAGGGCGTTGAAGATGCGGCCGTGCTTGTCCTCGTCGGCGCCGTGCCGGGTGACCTTGGGTGCGAGCGCCCGCTGGGACGCGGGGAGCAGCACGGCGATCCGGGCGTTCTCCCATCCGCCCTGGGCCTCGCCGCTGGCCGCGATGGAACAGAACAGCCGGTAGGACTCGTCGTTGCCGAAGATCTCCTGGAACAGGCTTCTGGCCGAGAACATCTGCGCCACCTCCGAACGGACACACCTGCAACCGAGAAGTCAACTGCGGTATGGCATCGGGAGCAACCAGGGAGCGGGCCCATTCATTCGTTCGAACGACGTGCCTCCGGGAGGCCGGGCGTAACCCGCCCGCCCGCCGGGGCGTTGTGCTGCGTGACGGCCGTGGCGGGGAAGACCCCCGAGCCCCCACCACGGCCGCGGTGCTTCCTCGGCCCCGCCGCCCGGCGCTTGATCGGCGCCGGGCTTTCTGCTGCTACCGGGAGCGGGGCTCTTGCGTTGCTTCTGCTACGAGGCCGTCGACGCTTACGGAGCCGTTGACGCTTCTGTCACGTTGACGCCCCTTGTCACGGGGGTGGTTGACCGGGCCTCCGCCTGGTTGACTGACCGGCCTCCGCCTACGGGTCGGTGGCTTCGCCACCGACGTACCTCCCGCCCGCCCCGAGTCACTACACCCGCCCACCCCCCGAAGGGGGGGTGGGCGGCGGGGAAAAACCAAAGCCGTGGGTGGGCGGCGGGCCCTGGCGGGACAAGCGGCGGGCCCTGAGCGGGCAGGCGACGGGCCCTGAGCGGGCGGCCGACGGCGAAGTCCCCGGCGGGAATTTCGCCCCCGCCCCGTCACCCCAGCCCCGCCCGCTCCAGCGCCTCCGTGCCCGCCCGCAGCGACGCGATCCGCTCGTCCAGCGTGAAGCCCGCAGGCGCCAGCGTCAGCGTGGTCACACCGGCCTCCGCGTAGGCCCGCATCCGCTCGGCGATCCGCTCGACCGAACCGAGCAGCGTGGTCTGGTCGATCAGTCGCTCGGGGACCGCGGCGGCCGCGCCGTCCTTGTCGCCGGACAGGTACTTGTCCTGGATCTCGGCGGCTTCCTTCTCATAGCCCATGCGCTGGGCCAGCCTGTTGTAGAAGTTCTGCTTACGGCTGCCCATGCCGCCGACGTACAGCGCGGTGTACGGACGGAACATGTCGGCCAGCGCGCTGACGTCCTGGTCCGCGCCCTGAGGGCTCACGGCGATCGGCAGCGTCGGACAGACGTCGAACCCGTCCATCGTCTTCCCGGCCTTCTCGCGGCCCGCCCGGAGCGGGGCGATCGCGGTCTCCTCCAGGTGGTCGGCGGAGGGGAAGATCAGCAGCGCGCCGTCGGCGATCTCGCCGGTCTGCTCCAGGTTCTTCGGGCCGATCGCCGCGATGTAGAGCGGGATGTGCGCACGCTGCGGGTGCACGGTGAGCTTGAGCGGCTTGCCGGGGCCACCGGGCAGCGGCAGCGTCCAGTGCTCCCCCTCGTAGGACAGCCGCTCGCGGGACATGGCCTTGCGCACGATGTCGACGTACTCACGGGTGCGCGCCAGTGGTTTGTCGAACTTGACGCCGTACCAGCCCTCGGAGACCTGCGGCCCCGAGACACCCAGTCCGAGCCGGAAGCGGCCGCCGGAGAGGGAGTCCAGCGTGGCGGCGGTCATCGCGGTCATCGCGGGCGTACGCGCCGGGATCTGGAAGATCGCCGAGCCGATGTCGATGCGCTCGGTCTGGGCGGCGACCCAGGAGAGCACCGAGGGAGCGTCGGAGCCGTAGGCTTCGGCGGCCCAGCAGACCGCGTAGCCGAGGCGGTCGGCCTCCTGCGCCACCGCCAGATTGTCGGAGTCCATCCCGGCACCCCAGTAGCCGAGGTTGATGCCAAGCCTCATACGGCTCCCCTTACCCATCAGTAACGTCGCTGTTGCGGGGACTCTAGCGCGCGGCGCCGCCGGCCGTCATCGGCGGGTTTTCCACAGGTCCCCTGATCCTGACGCGCGGCGCGTAACCTCAGGGCTCATGGAGCAAAGGCACCTCGGCCGAACGGGTCTTCGCGTGTCCCGCCTAGGGCTCGGCACCCTGAACTGGGCGCGTGACACGGACGAGCAGGAAGCCGCCGACCAGCTCAAGACGTTCTGGGAGGCCGGCGGCACCCTCGTCGACACCGCGGACATCTATGCCGACGGCGGCGCCGAGTACCTCCTGGGCCGGCTGTCCGAGGGGCTGGTCCCCCGCGCCGATCTGGTCATCGCGACCAAGGCGGGCAGTGTCCTGGAGACGGACCGCCGCGCCGACGGCTCCCGTCGCCACCTCCTGGCCGCCCTGGACGCCTCCCTGGAGCGGCTGGGCACGGACTACGTCGACCTGTGGCAGCTGCACGCCTTCGACCCGCACACACCGCTGGAGGAGACGCTCCAGGCCCTCGATCTCGCCATCACCAGCGGCCGCGCGCGCTATGCGGGCCTGTCGAACTTCTCGGGCTGGCAACTCGCCAAGGCCGCCACCTGGCAGCTCGCGGCACCGGGCCTGCGCACCCGGCTGGCGAGCGCGCAGATGGAGTACTCCCTCCTCCAGCGCGGCATCGAGCGTGAGGTGCTGCCCGCGGCCCTCGACCTCGGTGTCGGTCTGCTGCCGTCCTCGCCGCTCGGCCGCGGCGTGCTCACCGGCAAGTACCGGCATGCCACCCCGGCCGACTCCCGCGGGGCCTCGGAGCATCTCGCGCCGTTCGTCGCGCCGTACCTCGACGAAGCGGCCGGCCGGATCGTCGACGCGGTCACCACCGCCGCCGACGGCCTGGCCGCCACCCCGCTCCAGGTCGCCCTCGCCTGGGTCCGCGACCGGCCCGGCGTCACCGCCCCGATCGTGGGCGCGCGTACGGCGCAGCAGCTCAGAGCGGCATTGTCAGTGGAGCCCCTTAGTCTTCCTGACGAGATTCGCCGGGCGCTGGACGATGTGTCAGCTCCGGTGCACCACTATCCCGATCACGACTGGAGCACGCTGTGAGTACCGACCGCCGCGGCGGCGACACCCCGCCCGAGCAGGAGGCCGCGCCCCGCAGTACGGACGGCGGCTCGTCCGAGGCCGGTTCCGGCGCGGCGGCCGGATCCGCCGCGCCGACGGCGGCGGCCCTGGCGGCGGCGGTGCGTGCCGTGGAGAGCGGCGAGCGTCCGGCCGCCTCGTTCTTCAACGAGGCACTGCGCGCCGCCAGACCGTCCGCCCCCGCCGGGCCGCGGAAGGAGACACCGTCCACCGATGAAGGTGGCCCCCAGAGCGGACCGGCACGCCCGGCTCAGGACGGCGCGAGGGCAGCCACCGGCCCGTCCCATCCGACCGCCGCACGTTCCGGGGCCTCCGGTCCCCAGCCCCCTTCCGCCCCCCGCCCCGCCATGGCGACGGCCCCTGGAATCGAGGGCGTACGACGGGTCCTCGCGGCAGGCGGCGCTCCCGAGGCACTGGCGGAGAAGGCCACGGAGGTGCTGGGCGAGCAGGCCGCCGAGGTGCTGGGCGCCGACCCGTGGCAGCTGCTCGCCGTCCCGAGGGTGCGCCCGGAGCAGGCCGACGGTTTCGCGCGGGCGCTGCTCGGCCCCGCCTGCGGGCCGGAAGACGAGCGGCGCGCCCAGGCACTGGTCCACTGGCTGCTGGAGCAGGCCGCCGTCGCGGGGCACTCCGCCCTGGAGGCGCCGGCGCTGCGCGCGGCGCTCGCCCAGCGCTCCGTGCCGGACCCCGACGACGCCCTCCAGACGGCCATCGCCGAGGGCACGGTACTGGTCTTCCAGGACGCACTCGACGTTCCGGGCCAGGCCAAGCCCACCGCGGAAGACGAAGACGACGAGGAACAGCCGGTCCGGGTCCTGCTGGGCCTGGACCGTTTCGCCATGGCCGAGGAGAGCGTCGCGGACGGCCTGGCCCGTCTGCTCAACACCTTCGAGCCACCGGACGCGGCGGAGCAGGACACGGCGGGCGGTCACGGGACAGCAGGTGACGCGGCAGCGGGCGACGGGCCAGTTGACGCGGCACCCGCCGACGCGGACACCGACACCGGCGAGCACGGCCCGGCGGAGGCGCCCGACACGGACGGCCACGGCGAGGAGAGCCACCACGCCGTCGCCTACGCCGGGGAGGCACACCCCGAAGAGAACCACTCTGCCGGCCCCAACGCCGAGGAGGCGCAACACGAGAAGCCCCGGCACGCGGACGCCCGCGACGGGGGGAGCCGGCGCGGGGAAGCCCACCACCCCGACAGCGAGCCCCACGACGCCGACCGCCGCCCCGCCCGGCCCTCGTCCGCCGACTGGGAGGCCGCGGCGGCCGCCGCCCCGTCGCCGTCGGCTGCGGAGCTGCTCCGGGCCGCCGCCCACAGCGGCCTGGTGGCACACACCGGCGCCGAGGCAGCCCGCGCCGAGCCCGCCGCGCTGATCGCCGCGGCGCGCTCGCTGGGCCTGCGGGCCTTCGGCGCCACCCACAGCGACAACGGCCGCCGGCGCCTGGCGGCGGATCTCACCGAGGCCACGGGCGCACCTCAGGGCGCTCCCGTCGGCACCGACCCACTGGTCGGCACCGACCCACTGAGCGCCGACGACCCGAGCGCGGCGGCCGTAACCGTATCCGGCCTGCTGTCCGGCCATGAGGGCCCCGGCCGCGACGCGGACGGCGCCCTCTCACTCGACCTACTCGTGGTGCTGGACGCGCCACAGCTGGATCTGGAGACCGCCGCAATGCTCGTCGAGTCGCTGGCAGACGGCACCCGGCTCGTCCTCAGCGGCGACCCCGGCGTGCTGTGGTCCGCCGGCCCCGGACGCCTCTTCGCCGACCTCCTCGCCGCCCGCTTCTGCCCCCAGGTCGCCTCCCGCACCCCGGACTTCGGGCCGATCGGGGAGCTGGTGTCGGGCATCGGCATCGGCGAGCTGGGGCAGGTCGAGGCCCCCGGCAAGGAGGTGGTGATCGTCCCGGTGCGCGACGCCGGGGAGGCGGTGCACCGCACCGTCCAGCTGGTCGCCGACTCGGTACCCCGGGCACTGGACATTCCCGCCGACCGGACCCAGGTCATCACGGTCGGCCATGGCGGCGCGGCCGGCACCCGCGCGCTGAACGCCGCCCTCAAGGAACGCCTCAACCCCGGCCCCGGCCGCTTCGGCGGTTTCGACCCCGGTGACCGCGTCGCCTACGCCCCGGCGCCCGGCCGCACCCTGCCCGGCACGGTCACCGGTGCGGACGCCGCGGGCCTGCACCTCGACTGCGCCGGTACGGCCGTCGTGGTGCCGCGCGAGCAGGTCGGCACCGGTGCGGTACGGCACGGCTGGGCGCTCACCGCGCATCAGGCAGCCGGGACGCGCTGGCCCGCCGCGGTCGTCGTCCTGCCCGGCGACGCCGCGGGCGGCCTGACCCGCGCCTGGGTATACACCGCCTTCAGCCGCGGCGAACGGCATCTGTCGGTCGTCCAGGGCGTCGACCAGGCGCTGCCCCGCGCCGTCGCCGAGGTGCCCGTCAAGGAACGCACCACCCGCCTACGGACCCTCCTCCAACTTCAGAGTGAAAATCACAGAAAGTAGCCAAGCTCGGGAACGAATAACTCTCCGTGTTCGTTGCCGTAATAGGAAAGGAGGCAAGGCGGCAGAGAGGCACACACGAGGCGACGGGAGGGCGACACAAGAGCCCCGACAACTTGATCAACGCCCCTTGAGTTCACCATCAACGATCCTTGATCATCCAACGATCGTTGATCATCGATCCTTGTCGAGCGCCTCCAGCAGACCATCGTCGTCGCCGAGCTCCTCGTCGAAGACCGCACTGACGTCGAAGCGGCACACCACCCGCTCAGGGTCCGCCTGGTCGAACGGAGTGGACAGCCACTCCCCCGGCTCGGCCGGATCGTCGGCGGCGGCCACCCACAGCGTGGAGTCTCCCTCCTCCAGCCCGAACTCCTTGTGCCGGGAGGCGATTTCGTCCGGTTCGAACTCCCCGAACAGCACACCGAGCGCGGCGTGCACACTGCTGCCGACCACACCGGCGGCGTCGGCCCGCTCGACGCCGTTGCCGACCACGCCGTTGCCGACCGCCTCGTCGGCGGCGTCCGGATCGAGATCGGCGATGCGCTGCGCCTGATGCAGCAGCCGCTGCGGTTCGGCGACCGTGTAGTCGCGCCGGATCAGTACGCTCAGCGCACTCGGCTCCTCCGGGCCGGTGTACGCAGGCAGCGTGTCGCTTCCGGGGATCTCGAAGGGGGTGACCTCGTCGTAGGTGTCGTACAGCAGCTCGTCGTACACCTCAGCCGCCGCGGCGAGCTCGTCGAACGCGGCGTACACGGCCGGATCGTCCTGCCCCGAGCGGCGTTCGACCGCGTCGAGGTGACGGTCCAGTGCGGCTTTGACCGCCTCGGCGGCGGCACGTACCTCGGCAGCGGAAGGCTGCGCAGCATCAGACATAGTGCAGACGCTATCCGTACCAGGGCCGGTCCCGCACAATAGATGCGATGCCGGAATACGAATTCTGCGATGTGTATGTACCCCGGGGGGTGTCCCGGAAGGCTGCCACACGCCTGCTGACCGACCATGCCGAGTACGGACACTGGGAGTTGGACCGACTGCGCCTCAACCCGGACGGCAGCCGACGGGTGCGGCTGCGCCGCCGGATCATCCGACAGCTCCGGGCCACGTGGTGAGCTCCAGGCCGGTGCGAACATGGCTCAAACCCTCGCGAACACGACTCAGGGCCATGTGAGCGCAACCCAGAACAGTGCGGACATGGCTCGGGGCCGTGTGAACACAGGCCGGAGCCATGTGATCACAGCACCGCGTGCACACAGCAGGCCGTGTGAGCACAGCAGAGCGTGCCTCGTTGTGGCGAGGCCCGCTCCGTTGTGTGCACTGCCTCCGTTGTGCGTGCTGCGCGCTATGCGGCTTCCGTCACCTGCGCGCGCTGCGGGCCCGGCGGTAGAGCACCGCTCCGCCGAGCAGCATCCCGGCGCTCACCGGTACGGCGTATCCGATCGTCCCGGCGCCGGTGTCCGCGAGCTGCTCGCCGCCCTTGGCCTGGGCCTTGGGCCCCCCGGGGGTCGTGACGAGCTCGGAGCGCGGCGCGGACTCGGCCTGCGGCCGCATCCCCGGGGCACCGGGGGTGTCCGCAGTGCCGCTGGCGTCCGGGGCATCCGGTGCGTCCGGACCGTTGCGGTGCTCCGGCGCCGAAGGCTGTCCGGAATCCGACGGCCGGTCCGGGGCCGACGGCTGCTCCGGGTCTCCCGGCTGCTCCGCCTTGGGCGGGTGGTGCCCGCCGGGGTGCTGCGGGTAGTCGGGGCCCGTCGGCGGCAGCGTCGACGAGTCGCTCCCGCAGTCGTTCCCGAATGTGGGGTTGAGCAGTCCGACGACATCGACGCTGTTGCCGCAGGCGTTGACCGCTACGCCGACCGGCGCCTGGACGTTGTTGCCGGACGCGACACCGGGCGAATCCACCGCGCTGCCCGAGGCCGCGGCGCCGTGATGCCCGCTGTGGCCACTGTGCCCGCTCCGATGCTTGCCACTCTTGCCGCTCGTGCCATGGTGGTCATGGTGGTCGCCGCTCTGCGGACCGCGGTGCTTGCCGCCGCTGTCATGGGCGCACTTGTTCCCGAATGTGGGGTTGAGCAGTCCGACGACGTTGACGCTGTTGCCGCAGGCGTTGACCGCTACGCCGACCGGCGCCTGGACGTTGTTGCCGGACGCGACACCGGGTGAATGCGCCGCGCTGCCGCTTGCCCCCGAGTCCGCGTGCGCGTAGCCCCCGACGGCGGCGAGCACTCCGCCCGCGGCCGCCATCGTGATCAGGCCCTTTCGTGCGACCTGTCTCATAAATTCCTCCCCTGCCTTGATGCCTTACGGAACTGCCTTGATGTTTTACGGAATGCGTGCGAGCACAACTCGCCGTGGAGTCATGAGAGATACACGGAGAAGAGAAGCAACCGTCCGCAGAAAATATCCAGAGGCTCCGGAACGCATGACACACATTCCGGAGCCGGACCGGGCCAGAGCCCTTACGGGTAGAGGTGTCCAGAACCCCTTACGGATACGAGTACGGCGTCAAACGTCAGTGGTTTGCGCAGTAGTTGCCGAAGGCGGGGTTCAGCAGCCCAACGATAGAGGACGTGTTGCCGCAGGCGTTCATCGGAACGCCGACCGGCGCCTGGACGACGTTGCCGGAGGCGACTCCCGGGGAATGCACGGCAGCGCCCTGAGCACCCGCATCAGCAGCGGCCAGGCCCGCACCGGCGAGCACCACACCACCGGCGACGGCTGTAGCAGCGACGACCTTCTTGATCATTGTTCCTCCTCATTGGCAATGCGGTCCCAGCCGCGGACCGCATATACGACAACGAGGAAAACGCCGGTGAAGCCACGAGCTCAGCGCCACGTTCACTCTTTTCGGCGAAGTCGGCGCGAACGGCAGGCACGATCGGCAGCGCGAACGGCAGGCGCGAACAGCAGGAAATCCGCGCCGCCTTCGGCTGCGACTCAGCTCCGGTCAGCCCGATCAGCTCGCATCACTCATATCAGCCCACATCGGCCACATCGGCTCGCCAGTTCACATCAACTCGCCTCGATGAATCGGTCGAGTACTCGCACCCCGAACTTCAGTCCGTCCACCGGCACTCGCTCGTCCACACCGTGGAACATTCCCGCGAAGTCCAGCTCCGGCGGCAGCTTCAGCGGCGCGAAGCCGAAGCCGCGGATCCCGAGGTCGTCGAAGGACTTGGCGTCCGTACCGCCGGAGAGCATGTACGGGACGGCACGCGCGATCGGATCCTCGGCCTGCAGCGCCGACTGCATCGCGTCGACCAGGGTGCCGTCGAAGGTGGTCTCCAGCGCCTTGTCGGTGTGCACGTCCTCGCGCTTCACCCGTGGGCCCAGGATCCGGTCAAGGTCGGCGAGGAACTCCTCCTCGTACCCCGGCAGGAAGCGACCGTCCACGTGCGCGGTCGCCTGCCCGGGGATGACGTTGACCTTGTAACCGGCGCCCAGCTGCGTCGGGTTGGCGGTGTTCCTGAGCGTGGCGCCGATCATCTTGGCGATACCGCCGAGCTTGGCCAGCGTGGCGTCCATGTTCTCCGGGTCGAGCTCGGTGCCCAGCGCGTCCCCGAGCTCGTCCAGGAAGGCCCGCAGGGTCTTGGTCATCCGTACCGGGAACTCGTGCCGCCCCAATCGGCCGACGGCCTCGGACAGTTCGGTGATGGCGTTGTCCTTGTGGATCATCGATCCGTGCCCGGCGGAGCCGTCCACGGTCAGCTTCATCCAATGCATGCCCTTCTGCGCCGTCTCGACGAGATAGAGCCGCAGCTGCTCGTTGACGGTGAAGGAGAAGCCGCCGACCTCGCTGATCGCCTCGGTCACCCCTTCGAAGAGGTCCGGGTGGTGGTCGACGAGATAGCGCGCGCCGTACGTGCCGCCCGCCTCCTCGTCGGCGAGGAACGCCAGCACGATGTCGCGCGGCGGCTTACGCCCCGTGCGCATCCGGTCACGGATGACGGCCAGCGTCATCGCGTCCATGTCCTTCATGTCGACCGCGCCCCGGCCCCAGAGGCAGCCGTCGGCGATCTCGCCGGAGAAGGGGTGGTGGGTCCAGTCGGCGGCGTTTGCCGGTACGACGTCGGTGTGCCCGTGGATGAGCAGCGCGGGGCGGGACGGGTCCTCGCCCTCGATCCGGGCCATGGTCGAAGCGCGGCCCTCGTGGGATTCGAAGATCCGCGGCTCCAGGCCGACCTCGGCGAGCTTCTCCGCGACATACTCGGCGGCCGCCCGCTCACCCGGACCCGAGTGGTCGCCGTAGTTGCTGGTGTCGATCCTGATCAGGTCCCGGCACAGGTCGACGACCTCGTCCTCGCCGGTGATCGTACGGGCCGGCTGCGACTCGCTCATGCCAGAACCTCGCTTCGCTCGGTACCGCATTCGCGGGGCTCGCACCTTTCGACGGTTCGCTCGCGGAGCTCGCTCATGCCAGAACCTCGCTTCGCTCGGTACCGCATTCGCGGGGCTCGCACCTTTCGACGGTTCGCTCGCGGAGCTCGCTCACAGTGCCTCCTCTTGGTTCACGGCCGCGTCGCGCTCCCCGAGGAGCACGGACCGCGGCAGGGTCCACCGCCATCCTCCACCTCCGGAGCGCTGCGCCCAAGGCCGCAATATTCCCGACATGCCCTGGTCACGGCCTCGTGCCTGGCCGAAAGTGCGGGTGATCGACCACCCCTGAAGGTTTGCTATTGTTTTCCACGTCGGAACGGCCCAGCCGGGACGGCAGACACCTTGTCCGGGTGGCGGAATGGCAGACGCGCTAGCTTGAGGTGCTAGTGCCCTTTATCGGGCGTGGGGGTTCAAGTCCCCCCTCGGACACTCATGCCAAAAGCCTGGTCAGTGCGCTGACCAGGCTTTTGGCATGAGGAGTGGACCAGGTATTCGAAATGGGCGTGCGAACTCTCGGCGGAGTAGCGCGCTGACCTGGGGTTTCTCCCGAGTCGCGGCGTGGGGGTTCGTGTCGGGTTCATGTGAAGATCGTGTGCGTCCGGGACTTGCTTTCTCGCGGGGCAGGGCCCTGACCTGCACCTTTGTCAGCAGCTCGGGCGGCTCCTCCGGCACCACCATGGTCGCCTCGGGGCGCCGTCGCCCTGTGTTTACCACTGAAACCACCACGTTTCTCTAACGTTCTGGCAGCGATACCTCCAGGTCCAGGCCAGGATGCGGCGTAACGAAACCGGAGGCACGGCGCTGACCGCCACATGGGGGTTCTGCCAAGCCGGACCGTGTGCACACGGAATCCTGATGGTGCGCCGAGTGGAGCAGTTGTTCGGTGCTCACGGCCCGACCACCTGGAGTCTCCAGGCTGGGGTTCCCCACCGAGATGGGCCACAATTCCGGCGCCCTGGCCCCTCCGTCACCTCGGCGTGTACGACAGCCCAGCCCCTATGCTCCACGACGGCTTCGATGCGCATGAGCACCGGCCGGCCACCGTATAACTCCACGAAGATGTGCCAGTTGGCCCGGCGGTTCACGAGGTGGCAGCCCGCGGACCGACCGGTCCTGGGCGGACTTCGGCCCAGCTGGTCGCCGCCCCGGTCGCCGGGCCGCGCCCGCGGTCCGGGGGTGCGGTAGGGGCGACGGCCAGGTCAACGTGGCCGTCGCGGCCCGCTTCTGCCCCCAGGGGTTCGCCGAGCATCACCTGAGACGGGGTACGCATATGCCGGCGCTCCTCCTTGCCGGAGTCAGCCCACTGCAGCAGTCGCGAGATCGGGCATCTCCGCCGTCTGGGGGTCGACAACGCTGGGACGGCTTCCGGGCTCCTTGGTGAACTCCAAGAAGCGCGAGAGGGGCCCGGCGTGGGTCAGGTGGAGTTCGTGCATGGCCCTGGTGCAGGCGATGTAGAGCATGCACTTGTCCATCTCGTTGGCGTAGTTCGTGTGGTCCACGTCCGGGACGATCACGGCGTCGAATTCCAGTCCCTTGGCGATGTGCGCCGAGGTGATGACGGTGCCGGCGCTGAACTCCGTGCTCTCGTAGTCGAGGAAGGCCAGGTCTTCGCCCGCCGCCGACAGGATTCGGTACAGCCCCTCCGCCTGCGCGACCGTCTTGCAGACGATGCCGAGGGAGCGGTACTCGCTCTGCCGGTGCCGCTCGACCAGCTCCAGGCAGTCCGCCTCCGGGAAGATGTCGCGGATCACCGGCAGCGACGAGGAGCTGAGCGGGTTCACCGACTGGTTGGCGTCCCCGAGGATCGTCATCTTGCAGGAGAACAGCTCACGCAGCACCGCGTACTGGACGGGCGTGTAGTCCTGCATCTCGTCCACCAGGAGGTGCCGGATGCGACCGTAACCCTCCTGCCGGAACGTCTTGATCAGGGTGTAGACCAGCGGGAAGACATCCGCATACTCGATCTTCTTCCGGCCGAGCGGCTTGAACAGGCCCTTGCGCTCAGGGTCCTGGTAGAACGCCTTGTACAGGGCGAACGCGTCCTTGTGCGGGAACATGGCGCGCACCTGCTTGCGGATGCCGTTGTTGTCCGCCGCCGACCACCTGCCGCCCTTGTCCAGCACCTCCTGCCGCAGCCGGCTCGCGGCGCTCTCGGCGAGGAGCTCAAGGCGGGCGAAGACGGGCAGGCCCCGCGAGGCCGCGAAGGCGTCCGCGACCCATTCCTCCGACAGCCACTTGTTCCTCTGCTCGATCTGCCGCGGGGTGAAGTCCTCGTCCCCGCGCGCGTCGAGCCACTCGTCGAGCAGGGTGACGAACTCCGGCGTCGCCTTGAAGCGCATCCGCTCGGCCGCCGCGTCGTCCGCCCGGTCGAGCAGCTTGACCACCTGCTCGCTGAAGGTCTCGAACTCCGTCACCTTGGCGAGAAACCGGTGGGCGATCTTCTCGAAGTCGATCTCCGCGATCTGCTCCTCACCGAGCTCGGGAAGGACGTTGGCGATGTAGTCGCCGAAGACCTTGTTGGGGGAAAGGATCATGACGTTGTCGGACGACAGGGAGTCCTTGAAGCGGTAGAGCAGGAACGCCACCCGGTGCAGGGCGATCGACGTCTTCCCGGAGCCCGCCACGCCCTGAAGGATCAGCACCTTCGCCGTCTCGTTGCGGATCACCTCGTTCTGCTCGCGCTGAATCGTCGCGACGATGTTCTTCATCCTGTCGTCGGCGGACTGGCTCAGCTCCCGCTGCAGCACCTCGTCGCCGATGGTCAACGCGCTGTCGAACATGTACTCAAGGTGATCGTCCACGATCTTGTACTGGCGTTTGCCCGTGATCGTTCCATGGACGGTCCCGGTCGGGGCCTCGAAGTGCGCGGCACCCGACTCGAAGTCGTAGTAGAGGCTGGCGACCGGGGCTCGCCAGTCGTGGATCAGGATCTCCTGGGTCTCCGGGTCCGAGAAGTCATGGACGCCGATGTAGTGGCCCTTCCCCTCCCCGTCGTCCGCCCTGCGGAAGTCGACGCGCCCGAAATACGGCGATTCCAGCAGACGCTCAACATGCCGGCGCACCGTCACGACGCCGTCGCCCACACCGACGGAGGTGTTGACCTCGGTGCGCATGGCGGCCTTCTCGGCGAAGTCCATGTCACGCCAGTTCTCCCACATGAACTCCTTCTGCTCCTGGATGGTCTTGGCGGTCCGGTCGATGGAGGCACTGAGCCGCTCCAGCTCCCGCTTCAGCAGGCGCACCGTCTCGGCCAGGTACCGCTGCTCTTGTTCCTCGTCTCGCGTCTGCAGGTCCGTCAAGGCCCTCTCCGGTTCAGCTGTCCGCGTCGAATCTACTGTCACGTTAGAGTAGAGTAGACGCGCAACCTGGGCGGGTGCCGACGGTGAGCACCACGGTCAACAGCCCTTCGCCGTGAACAGGCTGGACATGAGGAACTCGTCGCCGAGTTTCGCTCCGTGCACGGTGCGGCACGTCACCGGGCCCCGGCGGCGCACGTTGAGGTCGCCCATGGGCGTCGGGCGCCAGTCGACCTCCTCGAAGCGTGCACTCATCCGTACGCCTTTCTCGGGCACCGTCGGGCGGGGGTCAGGCGTCGATGATGACGGGGATGATGAGGGGCTTGCGGCGGTGGGTCCGAAACGCCCAGGCCGCCACGGCGCGGGCGATGAGCTGTTCGAGCTGGTGCGCCTCGCCGACGCCTTCCTCGGCCGCGGCGGCCAGGGTCTTTTCGATCACGGGGATGGCCGGCTCGAAGGTGGTGTCGTCGTGGACGAATCCGCGCGCCAGGAAGTCGGGGGTCTCGGCGAGGGCGCCCGTGTCGGCGTCGACGATCGCCACGACCGTGACCACGCCTTCCTCCGCCAGCGTCAGTCGGTCCTTCAGGGACGCTTCGGTGGCGCCGCCGACCTCCATGCCGTCCACGTAGACGTAGCCGGCGGGCACCTTGCCGGTGATCGACGCGCGGCCGTCGACGAGGTCGACGACGACGCCGTCCTCGGCGATCACCACCCGGTCGGGGGCGACTCCGGTGCGGACGGCCAGATCGGCGTTGGCCCGCATGTGCTTCCACTCGCCGTGCACGGGCATGACGTTGCGGGGCTTGACGATGTTGTAGCAGTAGACGAGTTCGCCGGCGCTGGCATGCCCGGAGACGTGCACCTTGGCGTTGCCCTTGTGGACGACGTTCGCGCCCCACCTGGTCAGCCCGTTGATCACCCGGTAGATGGCGGTCTCGTTGCCCGGGATCAGGGAGCTGGCGAGCAGGACGGTGTCCCCCTTGCCGATACGGATCACATGGTCGCGGTTGGCCATACGGGACAGCGCGGCCATCGGCTCGCCCTGGGAACCCGTGCACACCAGCGTGATCTTGTTCTCCGGCAGCTTTTCGAGTTCCTTGACGCTGACCACCAGGCCGGGTGGAACGTTCAGATAGCCGAGGTCGCGGGCGATGCCCATGTTCCGGACCATGGAGCGGCCCACGAAGGCGACCTTGCGGCCGTGCTGGTGGGCGGCGTCCAGCACTTGCTGGATGCGGTGCACATGGCTGGCGAAACTGGAGACGATGACCCGTCGCGGGGCGGTGCGCAGGACCTGTTCGATCGCGGGGTTCAGCTCGCGTTCGGATGTGGTGAAGCCGGGCACCTCGGCGTTGGTGGAGTCGGTGAGGAACAGGTCGACGCCTTCCTCGCCGAGGCGGGCGAAGGCGCGCAGGTCGGTGATGCGGTCGTCCAGGGGGAACTGGTCCATCTTGAAGTCACCGGTGTGCAGCACCATCCCGGCACCGGTGCGGATGGCGACCGCGAGACCGTCCGGGATGGAGTGATTGACCGCCACGAACTCGCAGTCGAAGGGCCCGAACCCGCGCCGGTCCCCTTCGCGTACCCGTGCCGTACGCGGCTTGATGCCGTGCTCCTTGAGCTTGGCCTCCAAGAACGCCAGCGTCAGCTTCGAGCCGACGACGGGGATGTCGGCCCGCTCACGCAACAGGTACGGCACCCCGCCGATGTGGTCTTCGTGACCATGGGTCAGCACCACGGCCACGACATCGTCCAGCCGCTTCCGGATCGAGGTGAAGTCGGGCAGGATCACGTCCACGCCGGGCTGATTCTCCTCGGGGAACAGCACCCCGCAGTCGACGATCAGCAGCTTGCCGGCGTGCTCGAAGACGGTCATGTTGCGGCCGATCTCACCCAGGCCACCAAGGGCGACGACCCTCAACCCTCCGACGGGCAGCGGCGGGGCGGCTTTCAGCTCTGGATGCGGATGACTCATACCCTGACGCTACCGAAGAGTGTCGAAGTGATCCACTGCTTGCACAACCAGCCGGCTCAACGCTGCGCAGCCGAGGCGCTGCTCCGGCTCGACGGAGAGCTGCCGGGCGATGCCCGTTCGCCGCTCGTGGCCGTAGATGTCCGTGCCACCCTGAAGGCCAGGGTGGCCGCGCGGGGCTTGACGCCCTTCACGGCGATCGCGACGGTGCGAGCTCGACGACCGTGCCGATCCAAAGGTGACATCGGTCGCGGTGATGTCGTTGTCGGTGATCTTCGGCACGCCGACGATCGGCAGCCCCGCGCCGGAGAATAGCCGGGGCGCCTTCAGCCTGCCCTCGCCCCCGGTCGGGATGATCGCGTCCGGAGCGGATGACGGCGTTCGAGCCGGGGCAGTCGCCGCCAGAAGTGGGCACACCAAGACCGAATGCCGGTGCCGGCGGCTCGGCGGTACGGACTGCTGATCGGTATCGGGCGGTCGGCGGCGCAGCGGGTCCCGCCCGTGTGATGGTCTGGGGGCGGCGCCGCCCCTCGGGGGACGACGGGGCGGCGCCGCCTGACGACGACGGCGGCCTCTGTCGGAGCCGCCCTCGTTGCAGCGATTGTCAACCTACCCTAACGTCACGGTAGATTTGTAGTCGGCAAGGGTGCCGGGCGAGCGACGCGAGGCGGTGGAGCCGTGGGCGGAAGGCTGATGCAGATCGGCGAGGTGTCCGAGCGCACGGGGCTGTCCCTGCGCACGATCCGCCACTACGAGGATGTCGGTGTGGTGGCCCCCAGTGAACGCAGCATGGGCGGCTTCCGGCTCTATACGGAGGCGGAGGTGCGACGGCTGGCGCTGGTGCGCAGGATGCGTCCGCTCGGCTTCTGTCTGGAGGACGTGCGGGCGCTGCTGGACGTCCTGGAGCAGCTGCCCGACGCGGGCGGACCGTTGCCGGAGACCGATGAGCAGGCGTACGAGGAGCTGGTGACGAGGTTGCGGAAGTACTGGGTGCAGGCCGATGCGCGGTGTGAGGACCTGCGCCGGGAGCTGGGGGCGGCCGAGGAGTTCGCCCGTTCCCTGCACGGACATCTGGCCCAGCTGCTGGATGCCCCCGTCGTGGTCTCGAAGGCGGCACGGTGAACGCCACGGGCATTGGGGGCTCCCCTGCTCGAACGGAGTTGAGAGCTTGGGGACGGGCGGCGAGCGAGGCGGCCCGACGGCGCACCTTCGCCGTGATCAGCCACCCGGACGCGGGCAAGTCCACACTCACCGAGGCCCTGGCTCTGCACGCGCACGCGATCACGTCGGCGGGCGCGGTGCACGGCAAGTCCGGGCGGCGCGGGGTGTCCTCGGACTGGATGGAGATGGAGAAGGCCCGCGGCATCTCCGTCACCTCCGCTGTCCTGCAGTTCGCCCACCGTGGCTGCGTGCTCAATCTGCTGGACACCCCCGGTCACGCCGACTTCTCCGAGGACACCTACCGGGTGCTGGCGGCGGTGGACTGCGCGGTCATGCTCATCGACGCCGCCAAGGGCCTGGAGGAGCAGACCCGCAAGCTCTTCGACGTCTGCCGGCATCGCGGCATCCCGGTGATCACGTTCGTCAACAAGTGGGACCGTCCGGGGCGCGAGGCGCTGGAGCTGCTGGACGAGATCGAGCGGGAGTTCCGCCTCAAGCCCGCTCCGGTCACCTGGCCGGTCGGCAGCGCCGGATATCTGCGCGGCCTGGTCGACGTGAACTCACCCGGCCGGATGCTGCGCTACACCCGCGCCCCCGGCGGCACACACGAGGCGGTCGAGGAGCCGATCCCGGCCGAGCAGGCCGCCTTCGAGGAAGGAGCCGACTGGGAGCAGGCCACCGAGGAACTCCAGCTGCTGCAGGCCGACGGGGCCGAGTTCGACCGCGCCTCGTTCCTCGCCGGCACCTCCACCCCGGTCTTCTTCGGCGCGGCGATCTCCAACATCGGCGTACGACTGCTGCTGGACGCCGTCGTCGACCTCGCCCCACCGCCGGGTGCGCGCGAAGTGGAGGGCGGCGGCAGCCGCCCGGTCGACGCGCCCTTCTCCGGCCTGGTGTTCAAGGTGCAGGCGAACATGGACCCCTCCCACCGCGACCGGATCGCGTTCCTGCGCGTGTGCTCGGGCGTCTTCGAACGCGGCGCGACCGTCACCCGCGCCGCCTCCGGCAAGCCGTTCGCCACCAAGTACGCACACAGCGTCTTCGGGCAGGACCGCTCCATGGTCGACACCGCCTACCCCGGGGATGTGGTCGGCCTGGTCAACGCCACCGCCCTGCGCGTCGGCGACACCCTCTACGACGGAAAGCCGGCCCTCTTCCCGCCCATGCCCACCTTCGCGCCCGAGCACTTCGCCGTCGTACGCCCGGTCGACATCGGCCGCTCCAAACAGTTCCGGCGCGGCATCGCCCAGCTGGACGAGGAGGGCGTGGTGCAGGTCCTGGTGTCCGACGTCCGCGGGGACCAGGCGCCGGTGCTCGCCGCGGTGGGACCGATGCAGTTCGATGTCGTCTCCGCGCGGATGGCGGGCGAATTCTCCGCCCCCGTACGACTGGAGACCCTTCCGTACCGCCTGGCACGGGCCACCGACGCGGCCGGGGCCGAAGCCCTCAACCGCTCCCGGCTCGTCAGGGGCGAGGCGCTGACCCGCATCCGCGACAAGGCGCTCCTCGCGCTGTTCCCGGACCGCTGGCAGACCAACTCCTTCGAGCGGGAATTCCCCGACGCCCGCCTCGAACCACTCCTCGCCGCACACGAATAGGGGCCGCACACGAATAGGGCAGGCCGCGCAAGGCCGAGCGGCGACCGCCACGGAGCCACCCGGAGCCTCCTCTAACGTTAGGGTAGACTTGAGTGGCTCGCTCAGTCGGATGAGGCTCGGACAAGGCAGCCGGGAGGGAAGGGCCCATGACGGGTGTGGCGCAGTGTCCGTCGTGCGGGGAGGGGGAGGAGCTGCGCGGAGAGCCCTGCGAGGGCGACATCCGGGTCACCTGCCTGTCGTGCGGCGCCCAGTGGATGCGGGGCGCTCCCCGCTGTGCGGGCTGCGGCGGCCAGGACATCATGGAACGGCCGCAGGCGATGACCCGCCACTCGCGCGGCACCCAGCTGTCCATCATCGGCTGGCGCGAGGTACCGCTGTGCCGCACCTGCGACGCCGAGGCCCTGGAGACCTCCATCGCCCAGAACACACCGGTCCCCGGCGACTACGTCTCCATCTGCCTCTACGGACGCGGCGAGCGGCCCACGGTGCAGCCCAAGCCGCATCCGGCACCCACCACCACACCGCCCCCGCAGCCCGCCGCACCACCCGCCCCGACACCGCCCCCGGCACCGAAACCGCCCAAGCGCCCTGCGCAGCCCACCACCCCGCCCACGCAGCCCCGGGCGGCGCGCAGCCGCCCCCGCCCGGCCCCCTCCGCCGTGCCCACCGTGCGGCAGGCGATCGCCGCCTTCCTCGCCGAAGCCTCCGGCGAGGTCGACCACACCGCCATGCTGCTGCTCGGCACCCACCTCGGCTCCTACAACCGGCTCGGCGTCCTGGACGCACCCGACGCCGCCGACGCACTGGCCGCCTGGTGCGACGGACACTGGAACGACCGCGACAGCGCAGGCGCGCAGCGCGCCCTGGACACCATCCTGCGGGCCGTCGACTTCTGGGGCGCCCGCGGCTGGCTCACCTCCGACCCCGCCGCGAAACTCCGCCGAACGGGCGACTGAGACAGCAAGGGAGGCGGCCCCGGCCATCGTCGGGTGGAGGACCTACCGGGGCCGCCGCGCCGACGAACCTGTCCAGTGGATCGACCGACACAGAAAATAACTCTAGGGCAACGTAAGGGTCTGAATTCCAACAGCCTTGCTCAGGGCGGAATTCACAAGTTGCCAACTCTCGCGCTAGGTTAGGGATGCGAGGTCGGGAGAGCTGCCAGGCGTCCCGCCCCGGGCCACCTGGGCGGCGCGTTGCGGCACACCCGGGGCGGTCACGTCGCCGCCGCCCGCGAGACCGGCGTCCTGCCCTGACCCCGTTCCGGTCTCGCGGGCCCCTCTTCCAACTCTGCAGAAGCGCGGCCTCGCCGTCCCTCCGAGTCGGGGCACCCGCTTTCTGTGCGCGCCCCGCTGCGCCTGGAGCCGATGCCCGGCCGCCTGCACCTGCTCCACCCCTGAAACGAGGCAACAGGCGACGACCGAGAGGCGCGGCCCCGGCCCGACCGGAGAACGCACCGGGACCGCCGCGTCGACGCCTCACCGGTCCACTCCACTGCGCCGACGGCCCCCAGCCTATCCTCACGTGGCGTGAGAGTGCCTAGCCGGAGAGGGTTCCGCTGCGACTTACCAGCACGTGAGAGTGCAGGGGTGTTGGTCACGGAAAGCGAGACTTGCATTCCCACTCTACCCTTGCGTTAGAGTAACGTTGCTCGCCGACCTGGTCGGCCTGCTTCCAAGCCGTTCCCGGGCACCGGCGGATCCATTCCCTCGCCACCGCCCGGGGCCGGTGAAGGAGCCGCCCGTCGGGGCTGCCGTGACCTTCGCCCGCGCAGCCAACCGTTCAGGCGCGCACTCGCCAACTGGGAGTCTTTTCATGACTGATGACGTCACCCGTAGGGAAATCGCCGACCACCTGTCCCCGCTCTTCGCGAACAGCGCGTTGAGCACACACGATCTGCTCCTCGGGGCGTCCGGCGCCCGCCCCGAGGTCCGCAAGGTGCTCGAACAGCTGCCGCCCGACCGCCGCTACACGGAACTGCGGCAGGTCTGGGAGGACCTCCCCGCGATCCCCGTCGGACTCTGAGCGGCACGGAGCACAGGCAATGGCCCTCTTCATGCTGCAACTCGCTCACGGCGAGGACGCCGTGCTGGAGGCGGACGCCCTCGGGCGCACGGCGTCCGGCGAGATCGTGCTGGAACGCACCGATCAGCAAGGCAAGTCCGAGCGGGTGCAGACGTATCGGGCGGATGTGGTGACGGCCGTCTTCCGGCGCGGCCCCGCCGACGGCGGCGGCTATCACTGGATTCCACAGCCGCCCGATGGCACCTGGTGGTGCTACTGAAGCAGCCCTCTGCCCGTCGGGGCAGGATGCGTCGCACAACCAGAGACAGCCCACGCCAAGATCACGACCAGGGGCAGCCCACGCCAAGAAGGATGAGAACGCCGATGGGAACGTTCATGGTGAAACTGACCGACGGCTCCGAGATGATCCTCACCGCCGGGCGAGCCACCCGCACCGACGAGGGGGACGTGGCCTTCGAGGACGTGGACGCCCGCGGCAATTGGTCCCGCATCTGCCTCATCAAAGCCCACCGACTCGACAGCGCCCACGTGCGCACGATCGGCGAGGACGGCATCACACGATGGGCGCGGCAAAGCGACTCGGGCCGCTGGTGGGCCTACTGAAGGGGGCGCCCACCCACGGAGGGCCAGGATCGCTCCTCCCCCTCCGTCGTCAGCTCTCTGTGCCGAGCCGACGGCGGAGGGTGGCGGCGAAGTCCTCGGCGGCCATCAGCTGGGCGCGCAGCGTCTCGCAGCGCGCGTCGGCCACCTTGCGATAGGAGTCGAGACGCTCGCGCAGCCGCTCCCGCTCCTCTCCCGTGGGCGGGTCGTCGGTGGCGGCGATGCGGTCTGTGATCTCCAGCAGGTCCCGCGTCTCCTCCAGCGAGAAGTCCAGCGGCTTCATGCGCCGAATGACCATCAAACGCTCGACGTCGGCTTCGGTGTAGAGGCGGAAGCCGCCCTTGCTCCGCGCGGACGGGGCCACAAGGCCGACTTCCTCGTAGTGGCGGATCGTACGCAGCGACAAACCGGTCCGCTCGGCAACTTCCCCGATCTGCATCTGCCGCTCACCCATCGTCGCGCCTTCTCCTTCTGCGTTCCGCCGCATGTCCACCAGTCGAAGTGCTCCAGCATACGTGTCTGGAATCACATGATCCGTGGGCTTCTTTACCTGCATTTCACAAGCCGCAGGTCGCACCCTGCCTTCACGTCAGGGTAGAGTCTTTGACGAGGGCAGCCACACTGTAAAGGCGCAGCCAGGGCCGCCCCCGCCAATGCGGGCCCCGACGGGGCTTGCAGGCGCCCGCAGACTTCCGGGTAATGATGCCCGACCGGCAGCCGCAGTGGCTGCCACTCCCACCGGCAGGGCCCCCGTTGAGGCCGGGCCGCCGGGGATTCCACCCCCTTGTGGAGTCGAGTACGACGCGCGTGCATCCCGCAGGTGGATGCGTGTGCCCGAACAGAAACGGTTGCATGTCTTCACCGCTGTCCGCTGTCCCCAAGCTGCGCATGTCCAAGCCCGACTGGCTCGCCTCTCCCAAGGTCTTCCGTACCGAGGTGCTGGCCGGCCTGGTGGTGGCCCTGGCACTGATCCCCGAGGCCATCTCCTTCTCGATCATCGCCGGCGTGGACCCGGCCATCGGCCTCTTCGCGTCCTTCACCATGGCCGTGGTGATATCCGTGGTGGGCGGTCGCAAGGCCATGATCTCCGCCGCCACCGGCGCGATGGCCCTGGTCATCGCCCCTCTCAACCATGAGTACGGGCTCGGCTACCTCATCGCCGCCGTCATCCTCGGCGGCCTCATCCAGGTCGCACTCGGTGCGCTGGGCGTGGCCAAATTGATGCGGTTCGTGCCCCGGTCGGTGATGGTCGGCTTCGTCAACGCCCTCGCCATCCTGATCTTCATGGCCCAGGTGCCCGAGATGCACGACGTTCCCTGGCCCGTCTACCCGCTGATCATCGGCGGTCTGGCACTGATGGTGTTCTTCCCGAAGATCACCAAGGCCGTGCCGGCCCCGCTGGTCTCCATCGTCATCCTGACCGTCATCACCGTGGCCGCCGGGATCGCCGTGCCGACCGTGGGCGACAAGGGCAAGCTGCCCTCCTCGCTGCCGGTCCCGGGCCTGCCCGACGTGCCCTTCACCCTCGACACCCTGACCACCATCGCCCCGTACGCCTTCGCCTTCGCGCTGGTCGGGCTGATGGAGTCGCTGATGACCGCCAAGCTGGTCGACGACATCACCGACACCCACTCCAACAAGACCCGTGAGTCGATCGGCCAGGGCGTCGCCAACATCGTCACCGGCTTCTTCGGCGGCATGGGCGGCTGCGCCATGATCGGCCAGACGATGATCAACGTGAAGACCGCCGGTGCCCGCACCCGGCTCTCTACCTTCCTCGCCGGTGTCTTCCTGATCATCCTCGTCGTGGTGTTCGGTCCGGTCGTCTCCGACATCCCGATGGCCGCGCTGGTCGCCGTGATGATCCTGGTCTCGGTCGGCACCTTCGACTGGCACTCCATCCAGCCGAAGACGCTGAAGCGGATGCCCATCGGCGAGACCACCGTCATGGTCCTCACTGTCGCCTGCGTGGTCGCCACCCACAACCTCGCCATCGGCGTCGTCGTCGGCTGCATCGTGGCGATGGTCATCTTCGCCAAGCGCGTCGCCCACCTCGCCAACGTCTCGGGCGTCCTCGACCCCGACGGCAACCAGGTCGTCTACGCGGTCACCGGCGAGCTGTTCTTCGCCTCGTCCAACGACCTCGTCTACCAGTTCAACTACAAGGACGACCCGGACGACGTCGTCATCGACCTGACCGACGCCCACATCTGGGATGCCTCCTCCGTCGCGGCCCTGGACGCGATAGAGACGAAGTACAAGGAACGCGGCAAGAAGGTCACGATCATCGGCCTCAACGAGCCCAGCGCCGAGATGCACGACAAGCTCGCCGGCCAGCTCACCGCCGGCCACTGACAGACCGGCCGCCCCTTACCGCCGACCACGGATGGCGGGAAGGGGCGGTCTTCAGCGCGCGGGCCGGGCCCGGGGATCATGCCCTGACAAGCCCCCTCCCCGCCCGCGCGCTTCCCGCAGCCCTCTTGAGGGTGGGCGGTCTTCAGCGCGCGGGCCGAGTTCGGGACAATGCCCTGACGAGCCCGGAGTCCGGCCGCGCCACCTGCCCCGCTGGGACGACGGGGCATTCGGTAGGAGGAACACTGAGCCGGCACGCGAAGACCACTCCCGCTGCCAACACTCCACACCCGCCGCCCGTCGCGCACGCCACCGGCCGACGTTTCCACGGCTGGCGCATCGTTGCCTACAGCGCACTGGCCACGGCGATGACGGCGCCGGGCCAGACCACCGGTGTCTCGGTCTTCATCGACCCGCTCATCGCGGACCTCGGCATCAACCGCACTCAGGTCTCCACCGCGTATCTCGTCGGCACGCTCGTCGGCGCCTGCGCGATGCCTCTCGTCGGCCGCGCCATCGACCGCTACGGCCCCCGACGGGTGATCGCCGCCATAGGCGCCGTCTTCGGCGCGATCCTGCTCGCCCTGTCCTTCGTGACCGGCGTCGTCGGCCTGACCGCCGGGTTCATCGGCATCCGTATGGCCGGACAGGGAGCACTGTCCCTGGTCGCCACTACCACGGTCGCCTACTGGTTCGACAAGCGCCGCGGCCTGGCCCTCGGTATCACCAGCGCCATCGGCACCGCCGGAATCTCCCTCGCCCCGGTCCTCATCGAACGCCTGGTCTCCGACTACGGCTGGCGCCAGGCATGGGCGATCGAAGGCATCGCCGTCTGGCTGATCGTCATCCCCCTCGCCCTGTTCGGCATCCGCAACCGGCCCGCCGACCTCGGCCAGCACGTCGACGGCGTCACCCCCACTGACGGCGCCCCCACCGACGCCCCACTCACCGGCTGGCCCCTGCGCAAGGCACTGCGCACCGGAGCCTTCTGGGCGGTAGCCGCCTGCCTTGCCGCCAGCAGCATGCTCACCACCGGCCTGAACTTCCACCAGATAGCCCTGCTTGGCGAACGCGGACTCACCCCGGCCGAGGCCGCCGCCAACTTCCTGCCGCAGACCGCGGCGGCCCTGCTGGCCACCCTCGCCGCAGGCGCCCTCATCGACCGACTGCCGCCCAAGGTCATCCTGCTGGTCGCCATGACCGTTCTGGCCTGCGGCGTACTCTCCGCCCGGCTCGTCACACCCGGCTGGGCGGCCATCGGATACGGCGTGCTCCTCGGCACCTCCAACGGCCTGCTCCGCGCCGTCGAATCCGCCACCTACCCCCGCTACTTCGGCACCGCCCACCTCGGCGCCATCCGCGGCAGCGCCCACACCATCACCATCGCCGCCAGCGCCTTCGGCCCTCTCGCGGTCTCAATGGGCCACGACCTCACCGGACACTACGGCCCTGCGCTGACCGCCCTCGCGGCACTCCCCGCAGCAGCAGCCCTCGCTGTCCTGATGACCCGTGAGCCCCGCCCCGCCGCTTCCGGCCCAACAGGCTGAGTCCAGGCGGGTGGACAACGCCGCCCGAGGAAATTGCCGTCCGCGACCGGACCAGCCGCAGCCGCGAAGTCCAGCCCAGCAACGCCATCCAGTGGAGAATGATGAACGACGCCCACGAGCTGGGCGCACACGTCTACGACCTGCGGGGCATCACCGACACCCTCGACGAGAGCAACCACCTGCTCGGCCTGCTCCGCTTCAAGGCGGGCACCGGCGGACAGGCAGCCGAATACCTCGGCGAATGGGACTTCCCGCTCAACACATTCCTGCACAAGGCACTCGGCCTCTACATGACTCGGCGCTGAATGAACCCGCTTGACCGCCCCCTGCGTGCGGCGCAGGCCACATGAGGACGCGATCCGTCACCACTTCATTGGCCGGGGCCACGGATCTGGAAGGTCAGCCCTTCGGGACTGCTGATCCTCACGATGCGGTGCGCGGCCCCTTCGGACCAGGTCACGCGGTCGTGGCCGAGCTCGCCGGCGAGGCTGATGCCCCGGTCCAGATCAACGACACGGACAACTGGTGGTACCCACCGCAAGTACGGCGCGGCAAGTGGTCAAGGCAGGCGCACAGGATGGCCATGGCGGCGTCCGCGGTGGCCTGCTGATCACCCCCATCACCACGGTCACCTCCGGCATCAGCGAGCGGGACGCCGGCGCGGCGTCGGGGCTGATGAACACCACCCGGCAGATCGGCGGCGCCGTCGGCCTGGCCGCCCTGGTCACCGTCGCCGCGACTACAGCCGGCACGGCCGCCTCCTACCGGGCGGTGTTCGTGGCCATCGCGGTCGTCTGCACGGCCGCCTTCACACTGCCCGCCCCGCACCACCGAGAGGCAGCCGACGCACCGGGAAAGTGAGCGCGAGTGCGTCCCCTCATTCACGGAGTGCCGCGCCATCAGGCGCCACGTCACGCCTGTTCGCCGACCGGAGCCTCGCGCGGACCGTCCTTGCCCTGCTCCGCTGCGTCACTCGGCGCATCCGGCTCCCGCAGCCGAAACAGCACGGTCAGGATTCCCCGGTGCCAGTGGCGGCGACCAGGGCGCCGGTGGCGATCGACGTGGCGTCGATCAGCGGCCCGAACACCAAGGGCGAGGCGAACTGCCCACCGAACAGCGCGGTGGCCTGCAACGAGGTTGCGGTGCCTCGCTTTTCGGCGGGCGCCGCACGATCGACCAGGACGGTCAGCGTGGGCATCGTGATGCCGCTGCCGATCCCGGTCAGCACCGGCACGAGCGGCAATACCGCCCAGTGCCCGGCAACAGCGAACAGCAACAGCGCAGCCGTCCACGCTCCGGCCGCGATCCGCATCAACGTCACATGGCCACATCGGGCCGTGAGCTTGGCGTAGGTGAGGCCGATCAGGCTGGCGGCACCGGAGGACAGCACAGTGCCGTACAGCGCGACGATGAGGGTGTCGTGGATGCCGAGCTGATCCAGGCGGCGCGGCAGCGAGACCGCCAGCACCATCATCAGCCCAGCAGTCGTCACCCACAGCCCGCATAAGGCCAGTACGAGGGGATGCTCGCGCAGCAGCCGCACCGCACCGCCCCGAGCCCCGTTGGGTTGGCGGCTGTTCTCGCTTGCCGGGGTGGCCTGGGGGAGGGCGAGCAGGGTGGCGGCGCCCAGCGGCAGGCCGATGAGGTAGATGACGAACGGTGCGCGCCATGAGTGGTTGCCCAGCGCGCCGGCAGCGAGCGGGTAGGCGAAGCCGCCCGCGGTGGTGGCCGCGATGCGCCAGCCCATCACCTTGTCCCGCATCTCACCCCGGTACAGACCTCGTTCACGTTCGGAGCAAGCGGCACCAGCCGACTTCGCCCCTCGACGGCAACCGTGGCGCAAATGCTCAGGTCAGCGCCGTGCGCACGACCAGCCATGTTCTGTGGCTCCTGCCTAAGCTTCGAACCGGTGGCTACGGCAATCGCAATTCGCCCCGCATCACCGGCATGTGCGTATGGTGCGTGTTGTCCCCCCTCGGACACCAGGAAGGCCCTCGCGAAGACCTCGCGGGGGCCTCTTTCGTGTCTGCGCGCCGCCTCCCGGCGCCGTTCCGTGCTCCCGCCACCGCCCCATATTTGCGATGCGCCCCAGCGCTGCCCCTGCGTAGGGTGCGCGTGGTTTTACGGAGTGCGAGAGGGGCGGCGGGTGCTGATCTTCGATGCTGACGACACGTTGTGGGAGAACAACGTGATCTTCGAGCGGGTCATCGACGAGTTTCTGGAGTGGATGACGCGTCCCGGGCTCGACCGGGGCGGGGTACGGGCCGTGCTCGACGAGATCGAGGCGGCGAATGCCGTGACGCACGGGTATGGCAGCAAGGTGTTTCTGCGCAGCCTCGGGGAGTGTGTCGCGCGGCTGCGGGGGCGGACGGTGACGGCCGAGGAGTCCGCGCGCATCTCCCGGTGGGCGGCGGCGTTCGACGGGCACCGGGTGGAGCTGATTCCCGGGGTGGCGGAGACGCTGGCCGAGCTGGCCCGGCGGCATGCATTGCTGCTGCTGACCAAGGGCGACACGGAGGAGCAGGAGCGGAAGGTGACGGCGTCGGGGCTGACGCGGCACTTCTGAGATGAGTGGGTGGCTGAGATGAGTGGGGTGGTGGAGATGGCTGGGGCGGTGGAGATGGCTGGGGCCTCTATGCACGTGGCCAGTCCGACCCCGGTAGCGGAGATGGCTGAGATGGTTGGGAAGGGTGTGTGGGGATGAGGCCACAGGTGTCCTGTGTGTTCGTGTGCCATGACGGGGACGGGCGGGTGCTGCTGGCGCGGCGGAGCGCGGGGGCCCGGGACGAGCCCGGGACCTGGGACTGCGGCGCCGGGGCTCTGGAGTTCGGCGAGACGTTTGAGGCGGCTGTGATGCGAGAGGTGCGCGAGGAGTACGGGGTGCGGCCGCTCGACATCGAGCGGATCGGGGTGCGCAATGTGCTGCGCGGCGATCCGGTCGTCTCGCACTGGGTCGCGCTGGTCTTCGCCGTACGGGTGGCGCCGGACGCGGTGGCGATCGGCGAGCCACACAAGTTCGACGCGCTGGAATGGTTCGCGCCCGACGCGCTGCCGTCGCCGCTGCATTCGCAGTGCGGGGAGAGTCTGGCGCTGTTCGCGGCGGCAGGGGTGGAGCAAGGGCCGGGTCGGGGGCGGGTTGGGGCGTGAGTCGTGGGGTGGGTTGAGGGTGAGGGCGCCGGCCGGAGACAGACAGGCTGGCGCTGCCCCGCCGGCAGCTACCGCACCGCCGGCGGGGCGTCCAGGGCGGGCCGGGCCGTGCATCGTCCGGTCAAGCCGTCGCCGACGCCTACAGCGGTTCGATGTCGGTCAGTTCACCGTCCTCCAGCGCCAGCCAGCGCGTGATGCCGAGTTCCCGCAGGAACGTCAGATCATGGCTGACGACGATGAGCGCGCCCTCGTAGGATTCCAGGGCCGTGACGAGCCGGCGGACCGACGCCATGTCGAGGTTGTTCGTGGGCTCGTCGAGCATCAGGAGCTGTGGGGCCGGTTCGGCCAGCATCAGCGCGGCGAGTGAGGCGCGGAAGCGTTCACCGCCGGAGAGCGTGCCGGCCTGCTGGTCGGCGCGGGCGCCCTTGAACAGGAAGCGGGCGAGTCGGGCCCGGATGCGGTTGTTGGTGGCGTCCGGGGCGAAGCGGGCGACGTTCTCGGCGACGGTGAGCGTGCTGTCGAGCACCTCCAGGCGCTGCGGGAGGAAGCGGTACGGAACGTGCGTCTCGGCTTCCCCCGGTCTCGACTCCTCCCCCGGTCTCGGCTGTGCTCGTCCGGAGGCACCCCCACCGTCCAGCGGCGGGAGCTCGCCCGCGATCGTCCGCAGCAGGGTCGTCTTGCCGGAGCCGTTGCGGCCGGTCAGGGCGATGCGTTCGGGGCCGCGGACCTCCAGATGGGCGTGCGCGCCGCACTGGATCCGCAGGTCGCGCAGGGTGAGGACGGTGCGGCCCGGCGGTACCGCGGTGTGCGGCAGGTCGATGCGGATCTCGTCGTCGTCGCGGATGGCCTCGGCGGCGTCGTCGAGCCGTTCTCTGGCCTCCTTGAGGCGTTCGGTGTGCATGATGCGGTGCTTGCCCGCGGAGACCTGGGCCTCCCCCTTGCGCGCGTTCATGACGATCTTCGGTTCACGCTTGTTGGCGTACATCTTGTTGCCGTAGCGGACCCGTCGGGCCAACGTGACGTGGGCGTCGGCCAGTTCGCGCTTCTGACGCCGCACATCGGCCTCGGCGACCCGCACCATCCGCTCGGCCGCTTCCTGTTCGACGGCCAGCGCCTGCTCGTACACGCTGAAATTGCCGCCGTACCAGTGGATCTCGCCGTTTCGGAAGTCTGCGATCCGGTCGACGCGTTCGAGGAGTTCCCGGTCGTGGCTGACGACGACGAGTACACCGGACCAGCCCGTGACGGCGTCGTACAGCCGCTGGCGTGCCGCACGGTCGAGGTTGTTGGTGGGCTCGTCCAGCAGCAGTACGTCCGGGCGGCGCAGCAGCAGCGCGGCCAGCCGCAGCAGTACGGACTCGCCGCCGGACACCTCGCCGACGGTGCGGTCGAGGTCGATGCCGTGCAGCCCGAGCTGGTCGAGGGTGGCGCGGGCGCGCTCCTCGACGTCCCAGTCGTCGCCGATGGCGGTGAAGTGTTCCTCGCTCGCGTCGCCGCCTTCGATGGCGTGCAGGGCGGAGCGTGTGGCGGCGATGCCGAGCGCCTCGTCGACCGGTAGGTGGGTGTCGAGCGCGGCGCGCTGCGGGAGGTGGCCGACCTCGCCGACGACCTTGACGCCGCCCGCTGTGGGGGTCAGTTCGCCCGCGATGAGCTTCAACAGGGTTGATTTTCCTGTTCCGTTGAGGCCGATGAGGCCGGTGCGGCCGGGGCCCACGGCGAGATGGAAGCCGTCCAGGACGGGGGTGCCGTCGGGCCAGGCGAAGCCGAGGCCGGTGCAGACGATGGAGGCAGCGGCGGCGGGGCCGGTGGGTGTTGCGGCGCGGGTGGGTGGCTTGGACATAGGGGTCTCCTTGGCGCGCGAGAAGGGTGAGCGGGGCAATGCGCTGGGAGACACCGCGTCGGAACACCGGGGTGCGTCGGAGTACGCCGTGGGGGTACGCCGAGGTCGCGGACGGGCGGCCGCGTGATGCCGGAATCGCGAAGCGATCAGAATCGCGGAACGATCGAATCGCAGAGCGAAGGGCATGACGCGGGCGCGGTGCCTCAAGACCTCAGACGAGCAACGGCCTTCTCCTGTCGGGGCGGTGGCGGCCTGGCGGCCGTGGACCGGTATCGACGGTGCCGGGGCCGCCACCAAAACACAAACACTATTTTTGTTGCGTTTACAGGGGGTGCGGTCGGAGGCGTACGCGTGCCGGGCCGGTCGCCTGGAGGGTGATGCCGGCGGAGACCGGCACCTCCTCGTCCACCGCGTCCAGTTCGTATGAGCGCAGGAGTGTCGCCAGTGCCAGCACCGACTCCAGCATCGAGAAGTGCTGGCCGATGCAGGCGCGCGGACCGCCACCGAACGGGAACCAGGCGTAACGGTGCCGGCCCGCCTCGCGCTCGGGGGTGAAGCGGTCCGGATCAAAGCGTTCCGGGTCTGCCCAGAGTTCCGGAGAGCGGTGCGTGACCCATGGCGCGACGACGACATCCGCCCCGGCCGGGATGCGGAATCCGCCGATCTCGGTGGCCGCCACGGCCCGGCGGCTGACGACCGGCGCCGGCGGATACAGCCGCATGGCCTCCTTGAGAGCCCGGGTCACTCGCGGAAGACGATCCAGGTCAGCGGCCGTGGGCGGGCCGTCGGCCAGCACCTGGTCGATCTCCTCGCGGACCCGGGCCTGCTCCTCGGGGTGTCGGGCGAGGAGATGAAGGGTGAAGGCCAGAGAGATCGCGGTGGTTTCATGGCCGGCCAGCAGGAAGATCAGTACCTGTTCGCGGACCTCGGTCGCGTCGAGAGAGCCGTCCTCCTCGTTGCCCGCGTCGGCGAGAAGCGAGAGCAGATCGTCGGCGGACGGGCTGCGCTCCCCCGCCGTCCGCGGGTCGACCATCCGCCCGGTCGGGGTGTCGGCCGCCGCGCGCCGTTCGGCGACGATGCGGTCGCAGACGGCGGTCACTTCCGCGGTGGCTTCCCGAGCACGCCGGTTGCCCGGGGTGGGCCACTCGCGGGGGACCTTCAGGGGTACGTAGGCGCGCCGCACGACATAGTCGCTGATGACCGGCGCGCACCGGTGGATGACGTCCACGGCCGCCTCCACATCCGTGCCGAAGAGGATCCGGGCGACGGTGCGCAGCGCGAAACGGTTCATCTCGCTGACGAGGTCGACGGTGGCGTCGTCCGCTGTCCGCCAGCGTTCGGCGATGATGCCGGCCTCGGTCGCCACGGCCGCCGCGTAGCCGTCGACCCGGCGCTTGGTGAACAGCGGCTGCACCAGCCGGCGTTGCCTGAGGTAGTCGGCGTCCTGGCTGGTCAGCAGGCCGTTTCCGAAGGACTGCCGGACCTCCTCGTAGAGCGGATGGTCCTTGCGGAAGTTGGCGGCTTCGGAGGCCAGGATCTGCTGCACGCCCTGCGGCGCGAACACGGCGTGGAACACGCTGCGCAGGCCGGGCGGGCCGGCCTGGAGGCGGACCACCTCGCCGTGTTCGCGATGGGCGCGTAAGAAGGCGGCCAGCGAGTCGCGGCGGAGGTCGAGCATCGAGCCGAGGACGGGGAGGCCGGACGGGCCGGGTATCTCGGTGCGGGCGTGGGCGGGCGGGTTGGCGTCGGGGTGGGTGTGGGACTCCGCGTCGGGACGGGCTTGGGCATGCCCGTGGGCTTGGGCGGCGTGGGCGTGGGCGTGGGCGTGGGCGTGGGCATCGGGATTGTCGGGAGTGGTGAGGGTCATGGTGGGATTTCTATCCCGGAAGCGTGCGGCCCATAGCGGGTCGGTGCGTTGATCCTGCCCGGGCCTCGACAAGGCGGCCGGGGCCCGGTGCGTAGCATGGGCCGGATGATCACGAAGCGCTCCGGCCGGGCGGCCGCCGAAACCCCGTGCCGCGTCACCGTCTGCCGCGGTTGCTGCTGCGGCGACGCGGCCAAGATCCCGGGCGTCGACCACGCTGGGCAGATACCGCGCCTGCGCGCGGCGCTCCCCGGGGTTGCCGTACGCGCCTCGGAGTGTCTGGACGTCTGCGACCAGGCGAATGTGGTCGTGGTCCAGCCGTCTGCGGCGGGCCGGGCCGCGGGCGGGCGGCCGGTCTGGCTGGGGCTGGTCAACGATGACGACGCGCTGGCGGATATCGCGGCCTGGATCCGCGCCGGCGGCCCGGGGATCGCCGAACCGCCCGGGGTGCTCGACCTGTACGCGATGACCGTGTCGCGGCGGGTGCGGGAAGGGTTGGAGCGGGAGGGGTAGGAGGGCTGGGGGATAACCGGGGTAGGGGTCGGCTGTCCGGATTTCCGCCAGGTCAGCTGTCTGGCTGCCCGTTCGGCTGTCTGGATTCCCGCCCAATCCCCTGTCCGGATTTCTGCCCGCTCACCAGGATTCTGTCGGTTACCGGAATCTTACGGGACGGACCCTGGCGCCCTCCGTGACCTCGGCTGGTGTTGGCTGGAGGTATGACGCACTTCGTCCCCTCCCCCGGGCCGCCCCGTCGGGTCCTGGTCGTCGAGGACGACCCGACCGTCGCCGAGGTCGTCACCGGCTATCTCGCCCGCGCCGGGTACGCCACGGACCATGCCGCCGACGGTTTCGCCGCGCTCGACCGGGCCGCGGAATTCCGCCCGCACCTCGTCGTACTCGATCTGATGCTGCCGGGCATCGACGGCCTGGAGGTGTGCCGTCGGCTGCGGCGTGCCGAGGACGGGCCCGCGGTCCCGGTGGTGATGCTGACCGCCCGTGGTGAGGAGGCGGACCGCATCCTGGGGCTGGAGCTGGGCGCGGACGACTATGTGACCAAGCCGTTCAGCCCGCGCGAGCTGGTGCTGCGGATCGGCTCGGTGCTGCGGCGGGCGGAGTCCTCGCCGCCGGCCGCGGCGCCCGTCCCCGTACTGCGGGCCGGGGACCTCAGCGCCGACCCGGGCGGGCGACGGGCGGATCGCGCGGGGCGCGAACTGGCCCTCACCGCCCGGGAGTTCGACCTGCTGGCCTTTCTGATGCGGCACCCGGGACGGGTCTTTTCGCGGGAGGAACTGCTGCATCGGGTGTGGGGGTGGGAGTTCGGTGATCTGTCGACCGTCACGGTGCATGTGCGGCGGCTGCGGGAGAAGATCGAGGACGATCCGGCGGCGCCGCGGCTGGTGACGACGGTCTGGGGCGCGGGCTATCGCTTCGACCCGGTGGACCCAGAGGAAGGCGGGCCGGGAGAAGACGGCCCGGATGAAGACGGGGCGCGAGAAGGCGACTTGGCCGCTCGTGAGCGGGTGGCGGGCGGGCCGCGGGGAAGCGGACCGGGGGAAGCCGGCCGGGGTGAAGGTGACGTGTCCGAAGGTGGCCCGGTCGTACGCGAGCCGGCCGAGGACGACCCGGCGGGACCGACTGAGCACGACCCGGCGGGAGGCGAGGCGCGGCCATGACGGATCTCCTGGTCATCGTGGGGCTGGCAGCGCTCGGGGCGGCGGTGGTGGGGCTGTGCGCCGCGCCCGCCGTACGTGTGCTGCGGCGGCGGTCGGTCGCGCTCTCCCTGTTCGCGGTGGCGGCGCTGGCGGTGGCCGCGATGGCGGCGGGAACGGTGGCGGTCGCGCAGGCGATGTTCCTGTCCGGGCACGACCTGGGTGTGGTGATGGCCGTGGTCGGGGTCTCCGGGGTGGTGTCGCTGGCCGCCGCGCTGCTGTTCGGGCGGCGGATCGCGGCGGGCAGCCGGGAGCTGGCGCGGTCCGCCCGTACGGTCGGCAGCGAGGGCGGGTTCGCGGCGCCCACCGAGCCGCCGACGGCCGAACTGGCCGCGCTGTCAAGGGCGTTGGAGGAGACCAGCGGACGGCTCGCGGAGGCCCGCGAACGGGAGCGGGCGCTGGACGCCTCGCGGCGTGAGCTGATCGCCGGGATCTCGCACGATCTGCGCACCCCGCTCGCCGGGCTGCGGGCGATGGCCGAGGCGCTGGAGGACGGTGTCGCCGAGGACACCGAGCGCTATCACTCCCGGATGCGGGTCGAGGTGGAGCGGTTGGCCGCGATGGTCGACGACCTCTTCGAACTCGCCCGTATCGAGGCGGGTGCGCTGGCGCTGACCCTGTCGCGGGTGTCGGTGTACGACCTGGTGGACGACGCCCTGGCGGGGGCCCGGCCGCTGGCGCGGGCGCGCGGGGTGCGGCTGGTGGACGGCGGAGTGGCGCCGCTGCCGGTCCGGGTCGATGCCCAGCAGATCACCCGCGTACTGAGCAATCTGCTGGTCAACGCGATCCGTGCGACACCGGCGAACGGCACCGTCGCGGTCAGCGCGCGGGATGAGTCGGGGCGGGTGGTGCTGGCGGTCGAGGACGGCTGTGGTGGCATTCCGGCGGACGATCTGGCGCGGGTCTTCGACACCGGCTGGCGCGGGGGTGCGGCCCGTACGCCGCGTGCGGACGGCGAGAGCGGCGCGGGGCTCGGGCTCGCCATCGTCCGCGGCATCGTGGAGGCCCACGAGGGCCGGGCCACGGTGCGCAACGCGGGGGCCGGCTGCCGGTTCGAGGTCGAACTGCCGGCGGCGGGGGCGCCGGCTGGGTGAGGGACTGCGGAGGCGCCGACGGAGTGAGGGACCGCGGAGGCGCCGGCGGGTGAAGGGCCGCGGAGGCGCCAGCAGGTGAGGGGCTTACGCGCCCCTGTCCCCGGCCCGATCCATGTGCCTGTCGTCGGCCCCATTCCCGTGCCCGTCCTCGGCCGCATCCCCGTGCCCGTCCTGGGCCCCGTTCCCGTGCCCGTCCTCGGCCTCGGGCTTCCACAGCGGATGGTGACGCCTGGCCCACTCCGCATCCACCGAACCGGTGCGCATCCCGCGCCGCGCCTCGGAGTCGCCGTACGCCTTCCCGACGTGGCCGGCGATCGCGATGACCACGGCGAGGGCGAGCCAGTCGTGGACGAAGGTGGCGCCGGTGCGCCACACCAAGGGGGCGAGGTGCGTGAACCACATCAGCAGGCCGGTGCCGAGCATGACGAGGACCGCGCCGGCGAGCCAGGCGGCGTAGAGCTTCTGTCCCGCGTTGAACTTTCCGGCCGGGCGGCTGCCTCGGCGGCGCAGTGCGGCGCGCAGCCATCGGCGGTCGTGGGGGCCGTAGCGGTTGAGACGGGTGAGGTCGGCGCGCAGAGCGCGGGAGGCCAAGCCGAGGAGGAGCGGGGCGGGCAGCAGGATGCCGGACCACTCGTGAACGGTGACCATGAGGGCGCGGCGGCCGACGAGTTCGGCCAGGAAGGGGAGGTAGAGGCAGGCCGCGGTGAGCACGCAGACGGCCATCAGGGCGGCGGTGGTGCGGTGCACCCAGCGCTCGGCGGGTGTGAACCGGACCAGGCGGGGGCCGCCCGCCGGGCGCTCACGTCGTCGCGGCATCGCTTCAGGTCGTCGGGGCATCGTCGCGTCCGTTCGACCGGCCGACCCAGGCGTCGACGTCATATCCGCGTTCCTCCCAGTATCCGGGCTCGACGCGTTCGGTGAGAGTGATCCCGGAGAGCCACTTCGCCGATTTGTAGAAGTACATGGGCGCCACGTACAGGCGCACCGGACCGCCGTGTGCGTGCTTGAGGGGCTTGTCCTGCATGCGCAGCGCCACCAGGACGTCGTCGCGGCGGGCCTGTTCGAGGGTGAGGGACTCGCTGTAGGCGCCGTCGAAGCAGGTGAAGCGGACGGCCTTGGCCTCGGGGCGGATGCCGGCGGCGTCGAGGAGGGTGGCCAGGCGTACACCTTCGAAGGGGGTGCCGGGCACGCGCCAGCCGGTGACGCACTGGACGTCGCGGACGAGCCGGGTCTGCGGGAGTGCGCGCAGGTCGGCGAGGCGGTAGGTGGTGTGGTGGCGTACCAGGCCGTCGATGGTGAGGCGGTAGGTCCGCTCGTCCTTGTGCGGGACGGAGCTCGTCACGGAGTAGTAGCGGAAGCCGCCGCCGACGGGGAGCAGGCCGGTCAGGCCGGTGGGGTCGTTCTGGGCGGCAGCGCCGAGGGTGCTGTCCCAGGCGCGTTGGAGGGCGGGGGCCGCGGCGACGCCGGCGGCGCCCGCGGCCAGCATGCCGAGGACGACGCGGCGGCCGACGGGGGTGCCGTTCCCGTCCCCGCCGCCGCGATCGTCGTCCGCCGCTCGGGCCGGGTTCGCGTCTGTGGTCACCGTTGAATTCGAGCACCGTACGGCGGCCGGGGCCAGTGTCCCGGCCCCGGCGTCAGACTTTCGTCATCAGGGGCCGATCGCGAGGGATCCAGGGCTACTGGCGGCCCTGGCTGCGGCAGTTGACACACGGGAACCGGCACGGTGGCAACAGCAAGACCTTCGAGCCGTTCCCCGCCGATCGCGCCACCTGGCGCTCCTCGGCCGGCAGGGGAATACTCCCGCACCGCGTTGAGTAGTGTCGCCCCAGGCCATTGTCTACCCCTTGCTGCCGCTGCCACGTCCACCGCTGCAATGCTCCCCGCTTTCCGTGCCGTGCCCACCACTCTCCCGCGGCAGGTCAAGCGCCGGATTGCGGTCGAAGAAGCCGGTCGGGCGGAGGGTGAAGCCGCAGCGGTCGACGGGCATGACCGGCCAGTCCTCCAGGCGCGGCAGGTGGGTGGGGCCGAAGGTGTGCCAGAGGGTGAGGTCGGTCTTGAGGAGCGATTCGCCGGGGCGTGACCAGCGGGGGACGCCCGCCCCGCCGGGGTGCTGGTTGGGGTAGTCGCCGACGGGGAAGCGGCGTTCGGGGCGGCCGCGGGTGACCCAGAGGTGGCGGGTGGCGTAGGCGGCGCGGCGGGAGACCGGTGAGCCGGGCCGGGCGAGGAGGGTGGGGCCGGGCTGCGGGGTCAGGGTGTAGGCGACGGGCTGGCCCATGCGGTTGTACGAGGCGGGGTTGGTGATCCGCCAGCGGCGGCCGGCGGCCGGGTCGGCGAAGCGGCCCGCTTCGGCGGAGTCGGCTATCGGGGTGACCTGGGTGGTGAAGGCGTTGCCGTGGGGGTTGTCCGGGCCCATCGGCAGCGGGACGACGTCGAGCTCCTCGACGGTGTTGGCGTGGCCGTCCACCGCCGGGTCCAGCCGGGCGCAGAAGAGGTGCTGGTGGAAGGGGGCCTGGAGGCCCGGCGCGATCTCGGTGGCGTACGGGGTGCGGGTGCCGGGGACGGTGGCGGACGTCTGCACCAGGCCGGTGGACTTGACCTCGAACTCGACGGTGCCGTCCTGGTAGAGGTACCAGTAGAAGCCGTAGTCGTAGTTGCCGAGGGTCGCGATGCAGGAGAGGACCAGGCGGCGGGAGCGGCGGCTCTCGGCGGCGAGGTCGTTGAACATGTCGGAGTGTTTCCAGAGGAGGCCGTGGTCCTCCTCGTGGATGCAGATGGCGTTGGGGAGGGTCTGCGGGTTGCCGAGGTCGTCGGCGACGACGGCGTCGAGGTAGCGGATCTCGCCGAGGCAGTCGCAGCCGAGGCGGAGGGCGTTGGCGTTGCGGCCGAGGGTGTATTCGCCGACGTCGAGGTAGCAGACCCAGTTGCGGGCGGGGTCGGGTTCGGCGTACGGGACGGCCATTTCGGCGAGGGAGGCGCGGTGCAGGACGGGGCGCGGGCGGCCGCCGTCGTGGTGTGCCAGCTGGTGCAGGACCAGCCCTTCGCGGGCGTTGAAGTCCACCCGTAGCTGCCAGTTCTGCCAGGTCAGGAGGGGGCCGTCGAGGGTGAAGGAGGGGCCGTCGGGCTGGCTGACCGTCAGCGGTTTGAGGTCGTTACGGGGCGGTCCGGTGAACTCGCCCTCGTAGCGGCCGCATTCGGCGGGTATCGGGACCGCGCCGGTGTCGAGGAGGCGGATGACGCGGCCGGCGGTGAGGTCGACGTCGGCGACCAGGCCGCCCACGGGGTGGGCGAAGGGGTTGTCGGTGGCGTCGCAGCGCAGGAAGGTCAGTGAGCGCAGCATCCGCCGGCCGCGCTCGTCCTCGATGCCGAAGTTGCCGGCCGCGAGCGGGGCGCAGATGGCCAGTTCGGTGTCGGTGATGCCGCGTTCGGCCATGGCCTTGCGCCAGCCCTGGTCGGCTTTGACGATGGCGTCGCAGCGTTCGTTCTCCTCGAAGAGGACCGGTGGCTGCCCGTCGGTGTCCGGGTCCAGCGGCCGGTACGCGAGCAGGGTGCGGGCGGTGACGTCGACGAGGGCTTCGTGGCCGCTGCCGGTGGCGGGGTCGAGCAGGGTGACCCGTAAGCGTCGGGTGACGGGGGTGCCGGGGCGGTGTGCGCTGACGGTGTGCCGGTCCGGTTCGTCGAGGAGGACCAGCGGGAAGCGGGTGCCGGTCGTCGCCTTGCCGGCTTCGGTGAGGACGGCGCGGGCGGTGGTGATCTCGTCGGCGGTCAGCGGGTCGAGGGGGTGCCGGGCCATCGTCAGCTCTCCTTGTGCGGGGCGGGGGTGGCGTGTTCCGTGTCCGACGGCGGCGGGGCGGCGGCCTGGTCCAGCTTCTCCAGTTGGAACGCCTCGTTGCCGAGTCCGATCCTCGCGTGGGTCTCCGGCCGGGTGGCGCGCAGTACGCGGCCGTGGACGAGGCCGGTCACGGCGGCGATGGCGATCAGGGCGGGCAGCAGCCAGCGCAGGACGGAGCCCTGCCGGGCCGCCACCAGGACGTCGAAGTCGGTGACGGCGTAGCCGAGGACGGTGAGCAGGGCGAGGGCGGCGAGTCCGGCGGCGGTGAGCCGGCCGGCCTGTGCGCGGCCGGCGCCGCGGCGGACGAAGAAGGCGATGACGGCGAGGGAGGCGGTGGCCATCAGGAGGATCACGCCGAGCGCGCCGACGTTGCCGCCCCAGGTGAACAGCTGCAGGACGGGGGCGGTGGGGTCGCCGGCGGGCTTGTCGTCGCCGAGGGTGAAGCCGGTGACGACGAGCAGGGCGATGACGGTCTGCAGCAGCGAGCCGAGCGCGGGCGCGCCGCTGGACTTCGCGGTCCGGCCGAGGGCCTTGGGCAGCAGGCCCTCGCGGCCCATGGCGAAGGCGTAGCGTGCCACGACGTTGTGGAAGCTGAGCATGGACGCGAAGATCCCGGTGACGAAGAACAGGTGCAGGATGTCGGTGAAGGTGGTGCCCAGGCGTGGACCGGTGAGCGCGAAGAGCAGCCCCGGGCCCTGTTCGCCGGCGCTGGCGACGACCTTGTCCGGGCCGGTGGCGACGCCTATCAGCCAGGAGCTGAGGGCGAAGAAGACGGCGACGAAGCCGACGGCGAGGTACATCACGCGGGCCACGACGGTCTGCGGGCGGCTGGTCTCCTCGGCGTAGACGGGGGCCTGTTCGAAGCCGACGAAGGCGGCGACCGCGAAGCAGAGGGCGGTGCCGAGGCCGGCGCCGCCGAGGGTGGTGGGATCGAAGGCGTGCAGCGACAGGCCCTGTGGTCCGGGGGCGGCGGCGAACGCCAGGTCGAGGACGGCGATCAGGGCGACCTCGATGACGAGCAGCACGCCGAGCACCTTGGCGTTGAGGTCGATCTTCAGGGCGCCGAGCAGCCCGGTCACCAGGACGCCGAGCAGGGCCGGGAGCCACCAGGCGACGTGCAGCGACAGATGCCGGTCGAGCAGGCCCGCGATCTCGAAGCCGAAGATGCCGTAGATGCCGACCTGGAGGGCGCTGTAGGCGGCGAGTGCGACGAAGGAGGCGCCGGCGCCGATGGTGCCGCCCAGGCCGCGGGCGATGTAGGCGTAGAAGGCGCCGGCGTTGTGGACGTGCCGGCTCATCTCGGCGTAGCCGACGCTGAACAGCGCCATGACCGCTCCCAGGATGACGAACAGCAGCGGCTGTCCGACGATTCCCATGACCTGGTACGTGGTGACCATGACGCCGGCCACGACCATCAGCGGGGCGCTGGCGGCCAGGACGGACAGGAGCAGGCCCGGTGTGCCGATGCGGTCGGCCCGCAGCGCGCGTTCCTGGCCCTTGAAGGTGCTGATGCCGGGGCCGGTCCGGGCGGTGTACGGCGCTGCACTGCCGGTGCGGAGGTTGCTGCTGGTACTTCGCGGGCTGCCCGTCGGCATGGCGTGGTCGTCCTTTCCAGTGGGGATGGAGGAACAGGTCCGGTGGGGTGGCGGAACGGAGCTGACCTTGGGTCAGGTGGTGCGGAACGCGATGTTGCGGGCGGCCTTGAAGGCCTTCCTGGCGTCGCGGCCCGTGTAGGCCCAGGGCGCGGGCGTGACGTACGGGCCGATGCGGTGGAAGAGCGCCGCGGCCTCGGCCATCCTCCCCTCGTGGAACTTGGCGTGCGCGAGGAAGTTGAGGTCGACCTTGTTGCGCGGGTGGTCCTCGCCCTCCCACTCCAGCCACCAGTCGAAGGCGGCCTTCATGACCTGGCGGGCGCGGCGGGTGGACCAGTGGCCGGAGGCGGCGGGGTCGGGCGGTTCGAGGCCGGCGGCGGCCAGTACGCGGTAGCGCTCGGCGTGCGCGACGACGGGGAGGACGGCCAGCGGGGAGTCGGCGGGTGCCTGTTCGGCGGCCCAGGCGGCGAAGTCGTAGACCTGGTGCAACGGGTCGTCCGTGTCGCCTTCCTGGTGCTCGGCGAGGCAGGCCGTCATCAGGTGGTGCGCGTGGTGGTGCTCGGGGTGGCGGGCCCGGATCTGGTCGAAGGCGTGCTCGCGTTCGTCGATGGTGCCGGTGCGGCGGGCGAGGGTCAGTACACCGAGCCAGGGGGTGGGGTCGTGGGGCAGCATCTGGGCGGCGGCCCGGCAGGCGGTCTCGGCGGCCTGGACGCTGTCCTTGCCGCGTAATGCGCGCCGGACGGCGGCGAAGGCGAGCAGGGTGGCGGCGTCGCCGCTCTCCGGCTCGGCGAGCTGCCAGTCGCCGGCCCAGGCGGCGGCTCCGGGGCACCGGGCCAGGACGGTCAGTCGGTGGCCGCGGCGGTCCCAGTCCGCGCCGGTCTCGGTGAGCAGGGCACGGACGTGTGCCCATCGGCCGTGCGCCAACGCGTCGGTGGCGGCGACGAGTTCGGTGTCGTCGAGGGCCGGGGTGAGGACGGGTGCGTCCTTGCGGCGGGAACGTCCCAGGGGAGGCGGCGGAGGTGGGGGCGGCGGAGGAGTCATGGGCCAGCGGACTCCATGGCACGCTGCACCGGTCTTCACCTCACTGACGTTTCCCACCTGCGTGGCTGCGGTGGCGTGGCCCACACAAAATCATCACGGACAGCAAAGCGGCAGGCAGTGCTCCGCGTCAAGGTTGCAAACGGAATGGCCGGAATCATCAACTGGCCTTGCGCGGGCGGGCGTTACGGGCGGGGTCGGGGCTGCACGAGGACTGCGGGTCCGCGCGGGCGCCCGCCCCGCCGGACCCGCCCGCTCACGCCACCGCCTCGGCCGCCGCCCGCCCCGCCGTCCGCCCCGAGAAGAGGCAGCCACCGAGGAATGTTCCCTCCAGCGAACGGTAGCCGTGGACTCCGCCGCCGCCGAAGCCGGCCACCTCACCCGCCGCGTAGACGCCCGGCAAGGGCTCGCCGCCCTCGGTGAGGACCCGCGACGAGAGGTCGGTCTCCAGGCCACCGAGCGTCTTGCGGGTCAGGATGTTCAGCCGTACGGCGATCAGCGGGCCGGCCTTGGGGTCCAGCAGCCGGTGTGGTGCGGCGGTGCGGATGAACCGGTCGCCGAGGTATTTACGGGCGCCGCGCATCGCCGTCACCTGAAGGTCCTTGGTGAAGGGGTTGGCGATCTCCCGGTCCCGGGCGACGATCTCGCGGTGCAGCGCAGCCTCGTCGATCAGCGGCTCCTTGGTGAGTGCGTTCATCCGGCGTACCAGGCCGGTCAGTGAGCGCTCGACGATGAAGTCCGCGCCGTGATCCATGAACGCCTGGACGGGGCCGGGTGCGCCGGCCCGGGCCCGGCCCAGGACCTGGCGGACGCTCTTGCCGGTCAGGTCGGGGTTCTGCTCGGAGCCGGAGAGGGTGAACTCCTTCTCGATGATCTTCCGGGTGAGCACGAACCAGGTGTGGTCATGGCCGGACCTCACGATGTGTTCGAGGGTGCCGAGGGTGTCGAAGCCGGGGAACAGCGGCACCGGCAGCCGCTTGCCCCGGGCGTCCAGCCACAGCGGGGACGGCCCGGAGAGGATCCGGATGCCGTGCCGCGGCCAGATGGGGTTCCAGTTGTCGATGCCTTCCGTGTAGTGCCACATCCGGTCGCGGTTGATGGCCCGCCCGCCGGCGGCCTCGGTGATGCCCAGCATCTTGCCGTCCACATGCGCCGGCACCCCGGACAGCATCCGTTGCGGTGCCGTGCCCAGCCGCTCGGGCCAGTTGGCACGCACCAGATCGTGGTTGCCGCCGATGCCGCCGGAGGTGACGATCACCGCCTGCGCCCTGAGCTCGAAGGCGCCGGTCACCTCGCGGCTGCTGGCCCTGCCCCGCTCGGCGTCGGACGGCTCCAGGATCTCCCCGCTGACGGTGTCCACGCTGCCCGCGCTGCGGGACAGGCCGGTGACACGGTGCCGGAAGCGCAGGTCCACCAGGCCGCGCGCGGCGCCGGCCCGCACCCGGCGCTCGAACGGGGCGACGAGGCCCGGTCCGGTGCCCCAGGTGACGTGGAAGCGGGGGACGGAGTTGCCGTGCCCGGTGGCGTCATAGCCGCCCCGCTCCGCCCAGCCGACGACGGGGAAGAGCCGTGTGCCCTGCCGGTGCAGCCAGGAGCGCTTCTCGCCCGCCGCGAAGTCCACGTACGCCTCGGCCCACTTGCGCGGCCAGTGGTCCTCGGGGCGGTCGAAACCGGCCGTGCCCAGCCAGTCCTGCCAGGCCAGCTCCCGGCTGTCGCGGATCCGCAGCCTGCGCTGTTCGGGCGAGTCCACCAGGAAGAGGCCGCCGAAGGACCAGTGGGCCTGCCCGCCGAGGGAGTGTTCGGGCTCCTGGTCCAGGAGGATCACCGTGCGCCCGGCGTCCACGAGCTCCGCGGTGGCCGCCAGCCCCGCCAGCCCCGCACCGATCACGATCACATCAGCGTCGTACGCCATCTCTGTTCTCCTCACCGGGCACGCCGGACGCTCTGGCCGCCGTGGTGGAACGATCCTCAGTCCGCGCACCCCGGCCGTCAACCCATTGTTACCGGGTGGTACCCGGGAGTGCGCGGAAGAATGGGGCGTGGCGGACGCCACCACCCGGCCGCTGCCCGGTGATTACGCTCATCCCGCCCGCCCGACCCATGAGGTGTGCGACGTGACGGTGATTCTGCTCGCCCTGGGCGCGGCCTGCTGTCTCGGACTCGGCTTCGTGTTCCAGCAGGCCGCGGCCCAGCACGCGCCCAAGCAGGACTACCTCTCCCTGCGCCTGCTGCTCGATCTGGTGCGGATGCCGCGCTGGGTGGCCGGGATCGCTCTGATGGTGGCGGGGATGGCGCTCGGCGCGGTGGCGCTGGCGATAGGTGACATCACTCTGGTGGAGCCGCTGCTGGCGACGAATCTGCTGTTCGCGATGGCGCTGGCGCGGCGGCTGACCCGGCAGCGGCTCGGCCGGACCGGCTGGGGCGGGCTGTGGCTGCTGGCGGGCGGGGTGACCGCGTTCATCGTGGCCGGGCAGCCGCAGGGCGGCAGCAGCGATGTCGGCGAGCCGACCCAGTGGCTGATCATGGGCATGGTGCTGGGCACCGCCCTGCTGCTGGCGGCCGTCGCCAAACGCGAACGGGTGCATGTCAGCCTGGAGGCCGCGCTCCTGGGTATCGCGGCCGGATTGCTGTACGGGCTGCAGGACGCGCTGACGCGGATCAGCGGTGACCGTTTTTCGCGGGGCGGCTGGGGCACGCTGCTCAGCGGCTGGCAGCCGTACGCGATCGTGCTGCTGGGTGTGCTGGCACTGGTGATGGTGCAGAGCGCGTTCGAGTCGGCGCCGCTGCGGATGTCGCTGCCCGCGCTGACCGCCGCCCAGCCGTTGGCCGGGATCGCCTGCGGGGTGGGCTTCCTCGGCGACCGGCTGGTGGTGACGACGGGGGCGCTGGCCTGGGAGGCGGCCGGGGTCGCGGCCATCGTCACGGGCATTGTGCTGATCGGCAGCCATCCGGCGATGCCGCCGGGCGCCGGCCGGACCGAGAACTTACGGGAGCTGCAGCCGCACTGAGGCCGCACCGGGGGCCGTACGCACGAAAGGCCGCACTGGGGCGCGTACGCACGAAAGGCCGCATCGGGACCCCACGCACCGGGGCCGCTCCGGCGGCCCGTATCCCCCGCACCGCCGGCCGTGTCCCGGGTGATTGCATGGCCCCATGGCCGATCAACAACCGCTCAACGCGGACGAGATCCTCGATGTCGTCGACGAGAACGATCAGGTCGTGGGGCAGGCCCCGCGCGGTGAGACCTACGCCCGCAGGCTGCGCACCCGGTGCGCCTTCGTCCTCGCCCGGGACGACCGGGACCGGATCTTCGTGCACCGCCGTACGGCGCACAAGCTCGTCTTCCCCTCGCACTACGACATGTTCGTGGGCGGCGTGGTCGGCGCGGGCGAGTCGTACGACGAGGCGGCGCTGCGGGAGGCGGAGGAGGAACTGGGCGTGACCGGGCTGCCGCGGCCGGAGCGACGCCTCACCTTTCTCTACGAGACGCCCGAGCACACCTGGTGGTCCGCGGTCTACGAGGTGCGCTGCACGCTGCCGGTCGCCCCGCAGGAGTCGGAGATCGACTGGTACGCCTTCCTGACCGAGGAGGAACTGACCCGGCGGCTCGACGCGTGGCCGTGGACGCCGGACGGGCTGGCCGCGTACCGGCGGCTGACCGAGTGGCGGGCTCCGGGGAGCGCTGGGGCCGGTCCGATGGGCCAGGGTCGGGAAAGGCCCCAGCGCCATGGGACGGGGCCGGACCAGCCGATAGAGTTCAGGCCATGATCCTCACCGACGGACTGCGGTCGATCCGCACGACCGTGCGGCTGTGGTTCTCGCCCTCGCGGGTCCGCGAGGAGGGCACGACCCCCGACTACCGCTTCTCGCTCGCCAATGAGCGTACCTTTCTCGCCTGGCTGCGGACCGGTCTGGCGCTGATCGGCGGCGGCTTCGCGGTGGATCAGTTCCTGCCCGATCTGCATGACGTGGTGCGGGCGGCGTTCACCGTCGCACTGCTGGTGAGCGGGGCCGTGTGCGCGCTGCGGGCGGTCAGCCACTGGATGCGCTGTGAGCGCGCGATGCGGCGCGGCGAGGATCTGCCGGCCACGCGTTTCCCCTCGGCCCTGGCGCTGGTGATCGGTGTGCTGGCGGTGGTGATGGTCGTGGTGGTCCTCATGGGCTGGAGCGGCTAGCCGATGGGCGACGGTCACCGGCCGGGCGCGCGGCCGCGGATTCCGGTGCCGGACCGGGATCCCGGGCTGCAGCCGGAGCGGACCCGGCTGGCCTGGCGGCGTACCACGCTGACCTGTTCGGCCGTGGTGGCGCTGGGCGAGCGGGCGCTGCTGCGGAGCGGCGCGCCGGGCCCCGTGGTGGTGGTCCTGGCGGCGCTGATGGGGCTGGTGTGGGCGGTCTTCGTCGCGGCCTCGGACCGCCGGATCCGGTCGATGGCCACCGGCCGCCCGCCGGAGCTGCGGCGTCGGCTTGCCTGGGTGCTGGCCGGCTGCACCCTCGTACTGGCGGTTCTCGGGGCGGCGGTCGTGCCGCCGTGAGCGCGGCGGGGCGGCGGGCTCCTGCCCCGGTCCGGAGAGTGCGGCAGGGCCTCGGGCCCCGTGGCGCAGCTCCCGGTGAGCGCGGCAGGGGGCGAGCCCCGCCCCCCGGTCCCGGTGACCGCGGCAGGGCAACACGCCCCGCTCCCCCAGGTCCCGGCGCCCGAGAGGTACCGTGACGCGACACTCGCAGGACGGGCGGGAAGCGTACGACGAACCCAACGCCCGCCCCGGCAAGGGCGTGTGATGCCCCGTCATCCCCACCCAAGGAGAAGCCGCATGACCGGAGAGGGCCCGCAGACCACGGATCCGTACGACGGCGAGCCCGTGCCCGCCGGGACGCCCGCCGCGGAGCCGGCCGTCCCCGAGCCCTATCTCACCGAGCTGGCCGCCGGTGTCCATGCGTTCATCCAGCCGGACGGCGGCTGGTGCCTGAACAACGCGGGCTTCGTCACCGACGGGGACGCCACCCTCGTCGTGGACACCGCCGCCACCGAGCGCCGGGCGCGCCTGCTGCGCCGCCGGATCGCGGAGAGCGGCGCGCCGGTGCCCCGTATGGTGGTCAACACCCACCACCACGGCGACCACACCTACGGCAACGGCGTCTTCGCGCCCGAGGCGACGGTCGTCGGGCATGCCGCCTGCCGCCGTGAACTGCTGGCCGCCGGGCTTCAGCTGCACCTGGTGTGGCCGGAGGTGGAGTACGGCGAGATCCGCGTCACCGCGCCGGCCGTCACCTTCACCGACGAGCTGACGCTGCACATCGGCGATATCGAGGTACGACTGATCCATCCGGGCGTCGCGCATACTCCCGGGGACACCATCGTCTGGCTGCCCGAGCAGCGCATCGTCTTCACCGGGGACCTGGTCTTCCACGGCGGCACCCCGTTCGTCTTCATGGGCTCGCTGACCGGTTCGCTGCGTGCGCTGGATGTGCTGCGGGCGCTGGACGCGGTCACGGTGGTCCCCGGGCACGGTCCGGTGGCGGGGCCCGAGGTGTATGACGGCATCGAGCGTTATCTGCGGTTCGTCGACGGGCTGGCGCGGGAGGGCCGGGCTGGCGGTCCCCCCGGCCGAGGGCCGGGGGAGGGCCGTACGCCGCTGGAGGTGGCCCAGGAGGCGGATCTCGGCCCGTTCGCGGCGCTGGCCGAGAGCGAGCGGCTGGTGGCGAACCTGCATCGCGCTTACGCGGAGCTGGCGGGCGCCGAGCCGGGCGCCCCGCTCGACCCGTTGACCGCCTTCGGCGACATGGCGGCCTTGAACGGCGGGGTCCCGCCGGCGTGCCATGCGTGACGGCGATGCACGCCAGGCGTGAGGGGCGATGCCCGCCCGGCGTCAGCGTCACGGGGCGATGCCCGCCCTGCGTCACGGGCGACGCCCGCCCGGTGTGACGCGGCGGCACAGCGTCGCGTGACGGACGCCCCACGGCACACCACTGGACGCCATACCGACTAGTCGGCATGATCGTGCTCGTCGACCCGTCCACTCCCTACGGAGGAGCACGATGAGCAAGGGCACCCCTCCCCCGCAGGCCGCGGCCCGGGAGGTACCCCCCGGCCTCGACCTGGAGCGACTGCGCGAGCATCTGGACCGGGAGCGGCCGGGCCTGGCCGGCGGGCCGCTGCGCGCGCGGCTGGTCGAGGGCGGGCGGTCCAACCTCACCTACCGCGTCACCGACGGCACCGCCTCCTGGGTCGTCCGCCGCCCGCCGCTCGGCCATGTCCTGGCCACCGCGCACGACATGCGGCGCGAGCACCGGGTGATCAGCGCGCTGCACGACACCCCGGTGCCGGTCCCCGAGACGCTGCTGCTCTGCGAGGACGAGTCGGTCATCGGTGCGCCTTTCTACGTCATGGAGCTGGTCGAGGGCACGCCGTACCGCACGGCCGCCCAGCTCGCGCCGCTCGGCCCCGAGCGCACCCGCGCCGTGGTCCTCTCCCTGGTGGACACGCTCGTCGAGCTGCACGCCGTGGACCCGGAGGCGGCCGGGCTCGGTGACTTCGGCCGGCCGGAGGGCTTCCTGGAGCGTCAACTGCGTCGCTGGGGAAAGCAGTTGAACGCCTCGAAGAACCGTGAACTGCCGGGCATCGACGAGCTGCACGAGGCCCTGGGCCGGGCGCTGCCCGCCTCGCCCGCACCGGCCGTCGTGCACGGGGACTACCGGCTGGACAACGTCCTGATCGGGGCCGACGGCACCCTCAACGCCGTACTCGACTGGGAGATGTCGACGCTCGGCGATCCGCTGACCGACCTCGGTCTGCTGGTGATGTACAGCTCCGACCTGGGCCTGGCCGAATCGCCGGTGAGCACCACCAGCGGCGCCCCGGGCCACCCCGCCCCGGCCGAGCTGATCGAGCGCTATGCCGCACGGTCCGGCCGGGACACCTCCGCCGTCGCCTGGTACACGGCGTTCGCCTGGTTCAAGCTCGCGGTGATCCTCGAAGGCATCCACTACCGCTTCACCCTCGGCCAGACCATCGGCGCGGGCTTCGACCGGATCGGCGAGCTGGTGCCCGTATTCATCGACCACGGACTCACCACCCTCAAGGAAGGCTGAGGCACCCGCATGGACTTCGCATTCGACGCCCGTACGGAGGAGCTGCGCGAGAAGCTCCTGACGTTCATGGACGAGCATGTGCTGCCGGCCGAGGAGACCGCCCGTGAGCAGCGGGCCGCGCTCGCCTCCCCGTGGGACACCCCCGCGGTCGTCGAGGAGCTCAAGGCCGAGGCGCGACGACAGGGCCTGTGGAACGTGTTCCTGCCCGACGAGGAGTACGGCGCGGGGCTGACGAACCTTCAGTACGCGCCGCTGGCGGAGATCACCGGCCGCAGCCCGCAGCTGGCCCCGACCGCGCTGAACTGCGCGGCCCCGGACACCGGCAACATGGAGGTGCTGGCGCAGTTCGGCAGCGAGGCGCAGCGGAAGCAGTGGCTGGAGCCGCTGCTGGCGGGCGAGATCCGGTCGGCGTTCGCGATGACCGAGCCCGAGGTGGCGTCGTCGGACGCGACGAACATCGAGACCCGCATCGAGCGGCACGGCGACGATTACGTCATCAACGGGCGCAAGTGGTACATCTCCGGGGCGATGAACCCGCTCTGCCGGATCTTCATCGTGATGGGCAAGACCGACCCGGACGGCGCCGATCCGCGCCGCCAGCAGTCGATGGTGCTGGTGCCGCGGGACACCCCCGGCCTGGTGGTGAAGCGGGCCATGCAGGTGTACGGCTACGAGGACCACTGGCACGGCGGGCACGCCGAGGTGGTCTTCGACGATGTCCGGGTCCCGGCGGGCAATCTGATCGGCGAGGAGGGCGGCGGCTTCGGCATCGCCCAGGCCCGGCTCGGCCCCGGCCGGATCCACCACTGCATGCGGCTGATCGGCATGGCCGAGCGCGCCATCGAGCTGATGTGCCGCCGCGCGGTGAGCCGTACGGCGTTCGGCAAGCCGCTGGCGCAGCAGGGCGTGGTCCAGCAGTGGATCGCGGACGCGCGGGTGGCGGTGGAGCAGCTGCGGCTGCTGCTGCTGAAGACCGCCTGGCTGATGGACACCGTCGGCAACAAGGGCGCGCACACCGAGATCCAGGCCATCAAGATCGCCACGCCGCGTACCGTCGTGGACATCCTCGACCGGGCGGTGCAGCTGCACGGCGCGGGCGGGGTGAGCCAGGACTTCCCGCTGGCCGAGCTGTGGGCGGCGGCCCGGACGCTGCGCCTGGCGGACGGCCCGGACGAGGTGCACCAGCGGTCGCTGGCACGCCGTGAGATCAAGAAGTACCTGTAACGGCGTTACGGGCTACGGCCGCAACGCCCGCAGCAGCAGATCCGCCAGATGATCGGCGACGCGCTGCGGGCTGAGCGGCCCGTCCTCGCGGTACCACGTGCCGAGGTGGTGCACCGAGCCGAAGTGGTAGTCCACGACGAGGTCGGCCGGGATGTCGGCGGTGAACACCCCGGCCCGCTGGCCCTCTTCGATCAGCGCCCGGAAGCGCTCGTGGTAGCGCCGCCGTTCGGCCCGTACCTGCTTGTCCTTCTCGGGGCTGAGGTGGTGCATCGAACGGAAGAAGATCTTGGTGTCGTCGAGGTTCTCGATGGTGGTGACGACGACGTCCGCGGCGGCGTCCCGCAGCCGCTGCTCCACCGGGGCGTCGGCGTCCGCGAAGTGGTCCAGGCGCTCCTGCTGGAGCCGCAGCACCCGGCCGTAGACCTCGTGCAGCAGATCGTCCTTGGAGCCGAAGTAGTGGTAGAGGGCCCCCTTGGTGACACCGGCCGCGTCGACGATCTCCTGGACGGAGGTGCGGTCGTAGCCCTGCTCCGCGAAGAGCCTGGTGGCGGTGGCCAGCAGCCGCTGCGCCACGGGCTTCGCGCTCCCGTTGCCGTTGCCGACCCTCGTACCGGCCATCGCCCTCACCTGTCCTTCGTGCGTACGCGCCTGCGGGTCATGCGCGGTGGCGCAGCTCCCGTCGGAGGATCTTGCCACTGGTCGTCTTGGGAAGCTCGGGCAGGATCTCCACCACCCGGGGATATTTGTACGCGGCGAGCCGTTCCTTGCAGTAGGCGGCCAGCTCCGCCGGCGCCGGCTCGGCCCCGGGCCGCAGGCTGACGTACGCCTTCACCGACTCGCCCCGGTAGGCGTCCGGCACCCCGACGACGGCGGCCTCGCGCACCGCCGGGTGGGTGTAGAGGACGTCCTCGACCTCCCGCGGCCACACCTTGAAGCCGGAGGCGTTGATCATGTCCTTCTTGCGGTCGACGACGTACAGCCAGCCGCCGGCGTCCATGAAGCCGATGTCACCGGTGCGCAGTTCGCCGTCCGGGAGGGCCTTCGCGGTGGCGTCGGGGCGCCGCCAGTAGCCGGGCACGACCTGCGGTCCGCGAACCGCGATCTCGCCCTGTTCGCCGAACGGCAGGTCCCGGCCCTGCTCGTCGATGATCCGCACGACGGCGTCGGCGCCCGGCACACCGACGGCGAGGGTGCCGGAGAGCGTGTCGACCGGCGCCTCTTTGCCGGGCGGGACGCTGGCGCAGGGGGCGGTGCATTCGGTCAGGCCGTAGCCGTTGTGGAGGTACGTTCCGCAGCGGCTGCGGAACGTCTCGACGAGGGCGGGCGGCAGCGGTGCCCCGCCGGAGGACATCACCTGGAAGGACGCGAAGTGGTCACGGGTGACGTCGGGGTGGGACATCAGCGCCATATACGCGGTGGAGGGGCCGACCGTGTAGGCGGGCCGGTGCTCCAGGAACGCGTCCAGGACGACGCCCGCCTCGAAGCGGTGGGCGAGCGCGAGGGTGCCGGCGTTGACGATGCAGGCGGCCAGCTCGCAGACCATGCCGGTGATGTGGAAGAGCGGGGCGAGCGCGAAGTAGGTGGCGCCTTCGGGCAGGTCGTGGCCGGTGCGCTGCCGCTCGGCGTTGTAGCTGATGTTGCCGTGGGTGTTGGTGGCGCCCTTGGGGGTGCCGCTGGTGCCGGAGGTGTAGCTGATCAGTGCGAGATCGTCGGCGGTCAGCTCCGGGTCGTCCGGCACGGCCCGTATGCGGCCGGCGGTGCGTGCGACGGTCAGCAGGTCGTCGGCGCGCTCGCGCGGCCCGATCGAGGTCCCCGCTGCACCGAGGCGCGGCGCGATGGGGGTCTGCCCTGCGCCGAGCACCCGCGGGTCGTCACGAGTCTGCAGATCCCACTCGGAGGCGGTCAGCGCGATCCGTACGGACGGGGTCTCGGCGGCGGTGGCACGCAGGTGGGCGTCCCAGGTGCGGTCGGCGCAGCAGACGGCGGCGACCTCGGCGTCGTGCAGGATGTGCCGCAGCTCCCAGGACTTGTACATGGGATTGACGGGCACCGCCACACCGCCCGCCTTCCAGACGCCGAGCAGCGCGAGCACGAAGTGCGGGGTGTTCTGCAGCATGACCGCGGCCCGGTCGCCGCGCCGGAAGCCGTGGCCGGCGAGGTGGGCGGCGATGCCGTCGGACAGCGCGTCGGTCTCGGCGTAGGACAGCCGGGCGTCGAAGTAGGCGAGCGCCGTACGGTCGGGGGCGCGGCGGACCGCGGCCCGGAAGGCGTGCAGTGTCGAGGGGGGCGGCTGGACCGGGGCGCGCTGGGCCTCGTTGAGCTGCGCCAGCCACGGCATGTCCTGGTAGGAGGTCATCGGGTGCGGCCCTTTCTTCCTGATCGCCTGATCATCCATGGAGGGAACACCTGGGGTGCCGTGGGGGTGGCGGGCCGGCCTCGGCACGCCCGCCACCAGGGGTTTTCCTACGACGCGCTACCTTCGGCCTGCTCCAGCTTCCGCTGCAGGCGGTTCATGCTGCCCAGCCAGCGGTCGGGCTCGGCGGCCCGCGCGGTGTAGTAGCCGGCCACCTCCGGGTGCGGCAGGACCAGGAAGCGGTCCTCCTCGATCGCGGCGCACAGCGCGTCGGCGACGGCGGCGGGTTCGATGGCCCCCGGGGCGAGGACCAGGTCACCGGCGGTCCCGGTGGCGTCCAGCATGTCGGTGCGGACGCCCTGGGGGCAGATGGCGTGGACGTGGATCCCGCGGTGCCGGTAGGTCAGCGAGAGCCACTCGGCGAAGGCGTACGCGCCGTGCTTGGTGACGCTGTACGGGGCGGCGGCGACCATGGTGAGCAGCCCCGCGGCGGACACGGTCGAGATGAACCGGCCGCTGCCGCGCTCCAGCCACTCGGGCACCAGGTCGCGGGTGGCCCGGACATGCGCCATCACGTTGACGTCCCAGGCCAGCGCCCAGTCGTCCTCGGGGGCGTCGGGGCCGCCGCCGGTGCCGACGCCCGCGTTGGCGCAGAAGACGTCGATGGCGCCGCCGAGCGCGTCGCGGGCGGCCGGGACGACGGCGGAGGCGTCGCCGGGGACGGCGAGGGCGCCTATCTCGTCGGCCGTCCGCTCGGCCTTGGCCTCGTCCAGGTCGTTGACCACGACCCGGGCGCCTTCGGCGGCGAACCGGCGGGCCAGCGCGGCGCCGATTCCCCCGCCCGCCCCGGTCACGACTACGGCCTTGTCCCGTACAGCTTCCACGCTGATTGCTCCCTGGGTAGCGCCGACATGGCTAGCGAGCAGACTAACCAGTCGGTATGTCCGAGCGGAAGAGTCCGTCCCCGCTCGGCTCCCCTCCACGCTCGGCTTCGCTCGCGCGCATGGGGACCCCTATGCGCGGGCCCCCATGCGCGGGGCTCACGGGCGGGGTGCGTTCCGTAATGCTCCGGCTACGGCTAGCGTGCGCACGACAGACGAACACCAGGGAACCGTGCTGAATCCCGCCGCAACACGAACCAGCTCCACATCACCCGCTCAACCTGGATCACTGCCCCGATCACGGAGGTGTGCGCATGGCCCTGTCGAGACGCGTTCTTCTCGGGCATCTGGCGGCGACCGGAGCGGCCGGGGCCGCGGTCACCGCGGCCGGTCCCGCTCACGCGGCGCGGCCCCCGCACGGCGGTGGTCGACCGGTGCGCACCGGCTTCGACATGCTGGCCGCCGACGGCTACCGCCTCCTGGACGGCCGCCGGATCGGCATCGTCACCAACCCCACCGGCGTCACCAGCGGGCTGGACCACATCGTCGACGTCCTGCACGCCGACGACCGGGTGCGGCTGACCGCCGTCTTCGGACCCGAGCACGGCTTCCGCGGCACCGCCCAGGCGGGCGGCTCCGAGGGCCGCTACGACGATCCGGCCACCGGGCTGCCGGTGTACGACATTTACCAGAAGAGCGGCAAGGAACTCGCCGAGATCTTCACGACCTCCGGTGTCGACACCATCGTCTTCGACATCCAGGACGTCGGCGCGCGCTTCTACACCTACATCTGGACGCTCTACGACTGCATGGTGGCGGCCGTCCTGGCCGGCAAGCGCTTCCTCGTCCTCGACCGCCCGAATCCGGTCACCGGCCGCTCGGCCACCGGCCCGGTACTGGACAAGGCGTATGCGTCGTTCCTCGGCCGGGAACCGATCCCGCAGGCGCACGGGATGACGGTGGTGGAGCTGGCGCTGCTGTTCAACGGCGAGTTCGTACCGAAGGCCGCCGGGCGGCCGGTGGAGCTGGAGACCGTCCGGATGAGCGGCTGGCGGCGGGCGGACTTCTTCGACGCGACGAGCCTGCCATGGGTGCCGCCGAGCCCCAATATGCCCACCGCCGACACCGCGCTGGTCTACGCGGGCACCTGCCTGTTCGAAGGCACCAGTCTCTCCGAGGGGCGCGGCACCACCCGGCCCTTCGAACTGCTGGGCGCGGACGGCATCGACCGGCGGTGGGCCGAGGCGGCCGGCGAACTCGGCCTGCCCGGCGTGCACTTCAGGGAGGCGTACTTCGCCCCCACCTTCTCCAAGTTCCAGGGCAAGACGATCGGCGGCGTCCAGCTGCACGTCCACGATCGCGAGCTGTTCGACCCGGTACGCACCGGCATCGGCCTGCTGGTGACCGCGAAGCGGGTCTGGGACGGCTTCGCCTGGCGGCCGGACCACGGCATCGACAAGCTCACCGGCTCGTCGACGGTACGGAAGATGATCGACAAGGGCGCGGGGACGGACGAGGTGGTGGGCGCCTGGCGGGAGGGTCTGGAGCGCTTCCGCGCGGTGCGGCGGCGGTATCTGCGGTATCGCTAGTGCGTGACCGCATAGATTCGCCGGGTTGGGGGTTGGAGCGGTGGGATGGGTGGTGACGTCCTGATGGGCGGGAGGCCGTCCCCGCCTGCCCCCGACCGGGACGCGCTCGCATCCGCAGCGAGAAAGGCATCCGCTGGAGCGGACGCCCTCTGCCCAACGCGGCCTGGCCTGAAACCGGGCCGAGTCCCCTGCACCTCACTAACCGACCCGCTGCATCGCCTTCCGGTGCCGTTCCGCCATCGCGGCTCCGGACTCGCGGCGGGCCATCCTGCGAAGGACGGACGGTGCGAGGAGCAGCCCGGCGACCGCCCAGGCACCCAGCACGCCCGCTGTCTCCAGGTGCCGCCAGGATTCGCCGATCTCGGCGGCGACCGCGTCGGCCGGCAGCAGCGCAGACCTCAGACCGAGGCCGAGCCAGTACACGGGGAAGATCTGTCCTACGGTCTGCAGCAACTCGGGCAGCTTCGACAGCGGGAAGTAGATCCCGGAGATCACGACGAGTCCCATCACCGGAAGCATCAGCAACCCGACGGTGCGCGGACTGGCGACGAGTGAGCCGATGACGGCGCCCATCGGCAGGGTTGCCAGGAGACCCAGCGGCACCCCCCACACCAGCGTCAGCAACGCTCCGCCGCCCTGCCGGGCGACCCCGTCCACCAGGAACACACCGGCGGCGAAGGGGAGGGCCATGGAGACGAGAGCCGTACCCGACACCATAATGATCTTGCCGACCAGGTGGCCGACCATGCCGTGAGGCACCGCCTTGGCCCGCAGCAACGTGCCGTCCTCGCGCTCGGTCGCGAGCAGCTGCGCCGTGGTCATCATCCCGGTGAACGCGAGCGTCATCCCCAGCATGCTCGGCAGCATGAACGCGCCGGCCGAGATGCCTGCGCCCTTCAGCGGATCGTCCCTGACCAGGAACAGCGGCACGATGAGCAGGACCGTCCAGAGCACGTACCCGAACACGTCCTGGCCGGTGGTGAAGGTATGCCGAAGCTCCGTCCAGCCGCGCCGCACTCCTGTTCTCGCCGCGTACCACACCGGACTCATCGCGATCCCTCCCCGAAACCGTGTGCCGCCCGCTCGCCGGGGACGCTCCCCGCCTCCAGCTCCCGCACCATCGTCAAGTAGGTGTCCTCCAGGCTCGCCCGGCGCACCTCCAGCCCGCCGATCGCCTCGCCGTGCTCCTCGAACAGCCGACGGACGAACCGGGTGGGCTCGGCCGTCGCCTCCTCGAAGGGCAGCCCGTCCCGCGTCCAGCGCACGGTGGCCTCGGCCGACGCCTGCCGGGACAGCTCCTCTGCCGCACCATCGGCCACGATCCGGCCACCGGCCAGAACGAGGATCCGGTCGGCGAGCTTCTCCGCCTCGGCCAGGTCGTGCGTGGTCATCAGAACGGTGGTGCTCTCGTCCGCGAGCCCACGTACCAGACCGTGGAACTCGTTCCTGGCCTCCGGGTCCAGACCGGCCGTCGGCTCGTCCAGGAACAGCAGCTCGGGTCTGCCCACGATGCCGACGGCCACGTCGAAACGCCTGCGCTGCCCGCCCGACAGGGTTCCGACCCGCTTGTCCGCCTGCTCGGTCAGCCCCACGGAGGCGATGAGCTCGTCGACGTCCCACGGCCGCCGAACGAGGGCGGTGGAGTACGGCGCGTAGTACGAACCAAGCTGGGCCAGCAGTTCCCGCACCCGCCACTTGCCGTGGTCGCGCCAGGACTGCAACACGATGCCCAGGCGTGCACGCCACCGCTCGTCCCCGCGAGCCGGATCGGTGCCGAGGACGGTCACATCACCGGCCGAGCGCATCCGGAAGCCCTCCAAGACCTCGATCGTGGTGGTCTTACCCGCGCCGTTCGGGCCGAGCAGCACGACGACTTCACCTCGCCGGACCGTGAAGCCCAGCCCGTTTAGCACATCCTGGCCGCGGTAGCGCATCCGCAGATCCCGTACGTCGATGACCATGTCTCTCTCCGGTGGTGGGCTGCTCCCAACCCCGGATATGGCGTGAGCGGTCGTCATCGGTTTTCCCCCGTCCATCTCGTGGTCGTCCTCTGGGATGAGGGGCCGGAGACCGCGCCGACGTCCGTGGTCATGGGACGCGTCTTCGGCTACGGCTGACCGCTGCCGCCTGGCGGCAGCCGTTCGAGCTCTCCCCGGACGAACACATTACCGAACGGTTCAGGTGCTCATGCCCCTCCATCGACCAGCCGAACGTCCCGGTCACAGCGCTAGGCGTATCACCAGGTGCTGTCGCCGGCAGTACCTGCGGTGCCACCAGCTCGCGTGGCGGGCCGCGGGAACACGCCCCGCGCCCGCCGCGTCGTGGCCGCAAGGGGCCCAGCGCGGGGACTTTGCCCACCCGCTGAGCCGCCGCCACCGCCCTAGGGCCGGAGCCACCACCGCTCGCTCTCCGCCGACAGCGCCTCCCAGAGGAGGTTGAGCGGATGGCCCGGTCCGTACGCGTCCCGCTCTCCGCTCCGCGTGAACACCCCGACCAGCACCTCGGTCGTGGGCCCCACATCCCCGACGATCTCCAGGGTCCGCAGCCCCCCGGCCTCCGGGAGACGGCCGTCCGCCGCCGCCTCCCCTATGCCACGGGTGACGAGCATGGCACCGCTCACCACACCCGAGCGCAGCAGCTCGAAGCCGTAGTGCGCGGCCTCTATCTCCGCGCCGACGGTGAGCTTCTGGCGGTAGTCGGGGCCGTACCACGCCTTCAGCACCCGGCCGATCACGCCGCCCGAGACCACCAGGGACAGCCGGCGCAGATCGCGGGCCCGGAACGAGGAGCCGGGGAGCCGGTCCGGCGGCAGGTTCGTCAGCAGGGACAGCCCGCTGCGCCGCCATTCCATGACCTCGTACGGCGCCAGCAGTTCCGCCTCCTCGCCCTCCGTGACGACCACACTGCCGCAGACGAGATCGAGCTCCTTACCGCGCAGCTTGGTGAAGAGGTCACCGGTGCGGACGTGGGTGACCTTCAGGTCGACGTCGTCGCGCTCGTAGTCCTCGCTGACACGTTCCACCGCGTCCAGAAGGAAGCCGAGTGTGTAGCGGGTGGTGCCGACGGACAGCGTCCGGCCCAGCCGGCGGCGGGCGTCGTGCACCCCGTCCGACCACTCCCCGAGCGTGCGCCGCGCCAGATCGACCATCGCCTCGCCGGTGGCGGTGAACAGGGCGTCCCTCCCACGCCCCTGCTTGAGGACGAGTTCCTCGCCGCACAGCGCGGCGAAGGTGCGGTTCATGGTGTCCAGTTGCTTTTGCACGCTGGACTGCTCGCGGCCCAGTCGGCGGGCAGCGCCCAGCGCCGTGCCCGTCTCCCGCACCACGATCAGCGTGCGCAACTGGTCCATGGTCGTGTCAAGCAGCTCGGCCGGATACTGCTGCGGACCCAACAAGGCCATGCGCCCCTACTCGCTTTCCAACTCCCCCTGGAATTCAGGACTGTGCAGCATAACCCGCGGCCCGAGACGTCCCCGAGGCCAGCCGGGAACGCAGCAGGCGCCCAGCGACAGGTTCCCGTCGGTCCGCGCACCGCGGACGCGGGCCGGCCCCGGGCACACGCCCGGGGCCGGCATCGGTCGTTGCGCCGTTCACCGATGTGCGGGGAACTCCACGACCTGCTGATACGTCGGCCGGTTCTGCCAGCTGACGGTGTCGTGCGTCAGACCGCCCACCGCACGGTGGATGATCGCGTCCGCGCACCACTGGTCGCCGGCCCGGCAGCTGTCGTCGCCCGGGTAGACCCGCTCGGCCGTCTTCCCGTTCGCCTGCCGGAGCGTGGCGAGCAGGGTGTCACGGCAGGCCGACAGCCGGCCGTTGCCGCAGTACGGGGCCGCGAGCGGGCCGTCGACCCGGTCGCCGAGCACCGCGCGGAGGTCCTTGTCGGCGTAGCTCCACCAGCCGTACTGGAACGCGGATCCGGCGTGCGAACCGGTCGGGCCGTGACCGGCCGACGGCGCCTCGTCGATGGCGAGGTTGGTGCGCAGTGCGTCGTAGAGCTCGCCGCCCAGGCCCGGCTTGAAGACGCCCTCGATCAGCAGCGGCCACCAGGCGTCCATCAGCCGTACGGCGTCGGGGTGGGTGTAGGTGTGCGAGCCCGCGGCGGTCTCCCGGCGCTGTGCGCCCTCCTCTTGCCATGCCTCCAGTCGCTGGACGGCGGCGCGGAGCGTGGGATCGGCGAGGGGCTTGCTGCGCAGTACCCGCAGGAGTTCGGGCAGGACGTCCTCGCCGCGCAGGTCGGTGACGGCGGCCTCGGACATCGCCCGGGTCAGCGACGCGCGGGTCACCCCGCCCTCCTCGGTCAGCGCGCGTACCCGGTCGTCCAGCAGACTGCCGCGGTGGACGGAGCCGTTGCCGAAGCCGGCCGAGTCGTAGTTGGTGGCCTGCTTGTTGTTCCAGGAGATGTAGTAGTCCTGGTTGACGGACTGCGGGTGCTGGGCGGGCGGGGTGTAGTCGCTGGTATTGGTCCTGGGGTCGTAGCCCCGCCATTCGTGGGCCGCGGCCGCCTTGACGGGCAGCGTGGGGTCGACTTGGGGGTTGCGGACCGGGTTGAGGCCGCTGTTGTAGTAGGCGATGTCGCGGGAGTCGGCATAGAACCAGTTGAAGGCGTAGCCGATGTGCCGGGTGGCCTTCTGGAAGGACGTGGCGTCGCGGACGTACGCGGGGTCGTTGAGCATCTGGAAGCCGATGATGGAGTCGGCCTCGTGGCGGTAGGTGGAGCGCAGCGCGGTGTAGGCGACGGGCTTGCCGCCGATGGTGGCGCGGTGGGTGACGGTCCCGTACTTGGTGCGGAAGACCTGCATCCGGTACGAGCCTGCCGCCGTCGGGTCGGCGATGGTGGGTTTCCAGGAGTTGGTGCGCTCCAGCTTCTCCATGGGGACGCAGGCGCCGTGGTAGCGGTAGGAGGTGGCGTCCTTGGTGGGCTCGGAGCCGTCCGCGTTGCACAGGTCGACGGCGTAGGTGTCGGTGATGTCCTGGCCGGCGGAGGTGGCGCTCCAGGAGTAGTCCTGGCCACGGCCGAGCTGGACGTACATGCCGACGCCCGCGAAGGAGGCGCCGCGGGCGCTGATGCCCGGCCCCTGGATCTCCTGGAGCATCAGCAGCTGCGGCGCGAAGTAGCCGGTCTGCGGGCCGAAGACGGCGACCGGGTTGCCGCTGGCGGTGTGCTTGCCGGAGACGAGCAGGGCATTGGACATCCCGCGGTGCCGCGTCGGGTTGAAGCTGCCCTCGGGCAGCACCCCGTTCTTGAACAGCCCTTCCAGCTTCCGGTACTTCTTCGGGGCCTTGACCGGGTCCTGTGGCGGTGCCACGCCCTTGGAGGCGGCGGCGCCCGTGCGGTCGAAGACGAGTGGTTCGGGGGTGACCGAGCCCCGGTCGGGCAGCGCGGTGCCCTTGGCGCGGGCCGGTTTGACGGCGTACGGGAAGCTGCTGCCGTCGTGCAGGGTCTTCACGGCCTCGGGGTCGTCGCGCTCGCGGAAGGACTCCCAGACTTTGGTGCCCTTCTCCACGCCGTACTTCTGCTGCGCGGCGAGCAGGGACAGCGCGTTGGGGACTTCCCCTCCCCCGCCGTTGCCGAAGAGACCGCCGACGACGGAGGCCAGCGCGATCAGGTCGGTGAGCGTGAAGGGCTTGATGCCGTCGGTGTGCGACGTCCGTCGCGTGGCTCCCGCGTTGGTGACGGCGTCGACATGCCCGGTGAGCACGTACTCGCCCGGGAAGTAGCGGCCTTCCTCGGCCTTCCGGATGTAGGCGTTGATGCCGTCCACGTACGCCCGGGCGTCCGCCATGGCCTGCTTGCCGCGCGCCCCGTTGTGGTCCTCGATGTAGTCGACCTGCTCTTGGAGGTCCTTCTCGGTGTACGGGGCCTGCGGCCAGAACTGCTGCTCCAGGCCCTGGTTGGCGAGTGCGCCGCCCGCGAAGGAGGTCAGCTCGCCGCGTCCGATGTGACGGAAGAGGTCCATCAGCCAGAGCCGGTCCTGACCCGCGGCGTAGCCGACGCCGAACTCGGTGCCGTAACGGGTGGTGCCCTTGATGTGCGGGACGCCGGTCTTCCTGTCGCGGGTGATGGTGACATCGTCACGCGGGGCGGTGACCTGGGCTATCTGGTCCTTCGGGACGCCGAACGAGGCGTCGTTGAAGAAGGTGCTGAGGGTGTCGTCGGTGAGCGACTGATAGCCGCTCGCCAGCGCGCCGTACGGGGCGAGTTGGTCGGAGGCGTGCGCGGGCCGGGTGCCGAACAGCTTGTGGGCGAGGATCTCCATCAGGGTCGCGTTGCCGTTGGTGCCCGGCGGCAGGATGTCGGCGCACTGGCTCTGGCAGTAGTCGGGGGCCACGGGGGCACCTCCCGCTCGCGCGAAGTCGAGAGCGGAGGAGGATCCGGCGGCCGCGGTGGGGGGCGGTGCCAGCACCGTGGCACCCAAGGCGAACAGGGCTGCCGCGGCGGCGGTCCTGAGTCTTCCGGTACGTCGTCGCATTCCTGCTCCTCGATGGGGGCCCCTCGCTCCTTGAGAACGTGAGGGAGGGCGGACAGGCGGGACGTTACCGGCGGTTACGTGCTACCGGAAGATGAACAGCAGTCACCGTTCCCGCTTCCCCGCAGGCGGTCGGCCGGGATCGCGTACTCGGCACCGCGGTCGCGCATTCGGCACCGCTACGACAGCGCCACGGCACCTCACGAGAGAAGCGCCCCGAACCGCAAGAAAATTCGATGGATCCATGCGGTGATCGGCTACGTCCCTTCGGTGTCCAGTCGGGTCCTCCCCCCGGAGGTGGTAGAACATGGCCGGTTTCAGAGCCCTCGCCGAACAGGTCCGCAATCCACGACTCGTCACAGCTCAGCGCCGTACCGCCCTGCGCAAGTGCCTGGAACGCTTCGCCCCGTACGGGCACCGGGCGACCTGGCACCATCTGTGCACCCGGGTCGGGATCGCGACCCATGACCGCGACCCGGACCCGGAGCGGCTGGTGGCCGCGCTGGCCGAGCTGGAGGAGGCCCGCACCGTCTGGCTGGCGTACGAGGAGGAGTTCGCCGCCCGGCGTCGCCAAGAGAAGCACCACGGCATCCGGCAGCCCAGCGCGATCGACGACTGGCACCGGCGTACGTGGGGCGGCTGCGACATCGTGCCCTGTGAGTCACCGCATCGGCATCCGGCGGCCCGGCTCGCGGTGGTGCTCCGTCGGATGATCGCTGCCATGGAGTCGGGACGTCCGCGCCGGGACTGCCCGGTGTGCGGCGGGACCCGCTTCGCCTGGGTCGCGGAGCGGACGGGCTGCCCGGCGTCCGGGCCCGCGTGCCGGGAGTGCGGGGTGCTGGCCCCGGCGTCGGTGCTGACGCCCGAGGCGCTGGCGAGCGCGGAACAGGTCCGGGGGGACGGAGCGTTCGCGGCGGCGTGAGCGGCGCTCCGAGGGCGGGGCGCGGCCGGATCCGAGGGGAGGGCGCGGCCGATCCCCGTTGGGCCGGGCGTGACCGCGGGCTGGGGACTGCCCGCAGGCCGGTTGCGGCCGGGGTCCTGGCGGGGGCCAGTCCTGGCGGGGGCCGGGGGCCGGGGGCCTGGCAGGGCCGGGGCGCGGCCTGCGGACTCCCCGCGAGCCGAGCATGGCCAGGATCCTGGCGGAGTCGGGACGGACGCAACCTGCGAACTTCCCGCGCGCAGGGCGTTGTCAGCCCCCCCTGTCATCATCGAAGCATGATGCAGGTATGTCTCAACGGTGCTCGGACGGCGGCCGATTCCGGGGCGGTGCCGATGTCACCGGCCGCGCTCGCCGACGCCGCGCGGGAGGCGGTCGCGACCGGGGCCGACGATATCCACGTCCATCCCAAGACCCCCTGCGGCCGGGACTCGCTCTCGCCGCGCGTGGTGGCCCCGGTCCTGGAGGCGATCCGGGCCGCGGTGGACGTGACCGTCGGGGTGACGACCGGTGCGTGGGCCGAGCCGGAGCCGGGGGTCCGTGCGAAGCAGATCAGGGCCTGGCCGGTGCTGCCCGATCACGCCTCCGTCAACTGGCATGAGCCGGGGGCCGAGACCGTCGCCGCCGCGTTGCTGGAGCGCGGCATCGGCGTCGAGGCCGGCATATGGTCCGGAACGGACGGCGCCGCGCGGTTCGCCCGCTCGCCGCTGGCACCGGGGGTGCTGCGGGTGCTGGCCGAGGTGATGGACACCGACGCCCGGTCGGCCCCGGCCGCCGCACGCGCACTGCTCGCCGAGGTGACCACCGCGCCACACGGCCGGCCGGTGCTGCTGCACGGCGTGGACGGCGGAGCCTGGCCGGTACTGCGACTGGCCGCCGAGCTGGGGCTGGCCACCCGCATCGGCATCGAGGACACGTTGCTGCTCCCCGACGGCACCACGGCTGCCGGCAATGCCGAACTGGTCAGCGCGGCAAGGGCTTTGTCAGCACATATCCCCGGAGGTGGTTGAACGGTGGACCTTCCGTCGCATGCTCGCGCGCCAGGGGGCGGCGGCCGCGGCGACCGCCCGCCGCAGCGCGCTCCTCCTACCCGTCCGGCCCCGCGTCCGCGTGCTCCGTGTCGGCATGCCGACCCTCTACGCTCTTTACGCACGCGCGCTGGAAGTGAAACAACTGTTCACGGGCTGACCACGTGTGGGCACCCACGCCGTTCAGGCGTAAGGGAGCACACCAACCCGCGCCGGCGTCAGCTCCTCCCGTCCGTGCGGCAGCAGGGCCGCGGGACGCCACACGAGAGGGTGCACGTCCATGGCCGAACTGCACGATCTGACCGCGCTCGAACAGGCCGAGGGGATCCGGTCCGGTGAGCTCTCCCCCGTCGAGCTCACCGACCACTATCTGGCGCGGATGGACCGGCTGGACGACACGCTGGGCGCCTTCATCACCCGTACCCCGGAGATCGCCCGCAAGCAGGCCGCGGACGCCGAGAGCGAGGCCGTCGCGGCCCGTCGCGAGGGCCGCGAGCTCCCGCCGCTGCACGGCGTCCCGGTCCCGGTGAAGGACCTCAACCAGGTCGCCGGTGTGCGCTGCACGATGGGATCGGGCGCGCTGACCGCGTATGTGCCCACCGTCGACGACCATGTGGTCGACAAGCTGCGCGCGGCCGGCACGATCATGCTCGGCAAGACCAACACCCCCGAATTCGGGTTGCCCTGCTACACCGAGAACGCGATCGCACCGCCCGCCCGCACCCCGTGGGATCTGGAGCGGTCGGCGGGCGGTTCGAGCGGTGGGGCGGCCGCCGCCGTCGCCGGCGGCCTGGCGCCCCTCGCGCATGCCAGCGACGGCGGGGGCTCGATCCGCATCCCGGCCTCGCTCTGCGGGCTGTTCGGCATCAAGCCCAGCCGCGGCCGGATCAGCGTTGGCCCGCTGTTGCACGACGTCACGGGCCTGAGCACGTCGGGGCCGCTGGCCCGTACGGTCGCCGACGCCGCGACGCTGCTGGACGCCATGGCGGGTCCGATGCCCGGCGATCCGTACACGGCGCCCCCGCTGCCGCCCGGCGAGACCTTCGCCGACCACGCCCGCCGCACTCCCGGGCGGCTGCGTATCGCCTGCCTCACCGGCGCGCCCATCCCGGACGTCGACGTCCACGCCGACTGCCGCACCGCGGTCGAGGAGACCGCCGCCCTTCTCCGTGAACTCGGCCACCAGACAGACGAGTTGACGCTCCCCCCGGACGACGGCATCCGCTACGCCTTCACCCGCGTCTGGTCGGTGATGGCCGCGAACCGCCCGGTGCCGGAGGACGGCGAGGAGCTGCTGATGCCGCTCACCCGCTATCTCCGGAGGCGCGGCGCCGAGGTCTCCGCTATGGACTTCGCGGGCGGGATGTACGCGTTCCGGGCGCTCGCCCAGACCATCGCGGACGGTCTGATGCCGACGGCCGGCGGCTATGACGTGATCCTCTCCCCGACCCTCGCCCAGCCGCCGTTTCCGGTCGGCGGACTGCGCAACAACGCCGATCCCCAGGCGGAGTTCGCGGCCATCGGCGCGTTCACTCCGTTCACCGCGCTCTACAACGCCACCGGCCAGCCCGCGGTGAGCGTCCCACTGCACTGGAACGCCGAGGGGCTGCCGATCGGCGTGATGTTCGGCGGCCGGTACGGCGACGAGGCCACCTTGATCTCGCTCTCCGCGCAACTGGAGCAGGCCCGCCCGTGGGCGGCACGCAAGCCGTCGGTGTGGGGGTCGCTGCGCTCGGCCTGAGCCGATGTCTTTGACTGTCCCGCCGTGGCTCCCCCACTGCCTGAAGGGCGTGGGGGAGCCACGGCGAGAAACCCCCACGGCGGGAAAGCCGACAACGACGAGCACCAAGCCGGCCCACGCAAAGCGCAGCGGATCACCGGTCGACGCGTAGCCGCCGTGCGCCGGGGCCCTGTTCACCCAGAGTGTCGTACGGGTTGGACAGCGCGCACCTCTCCAGCGAGAGACAGCCGCAGCCGATGCAGTCGGTCAACCGGTCGCGCAGGTCGACGAGTTGACTGATCCGCTCATCGAGCTCGGAGCGCCAGACCTCGGAGAGCCTGGCCCAGTCGGCGCGGTTGGGGGTGCGCTCGTCCGGCAGCTCCGCCAGCGCGTCACGGATGACCGCGAGCGGGATCCCGACCCGCTGGCCCGCCCGGACGAAGGCGACCCTGCGTAGCGCGTCACGGGTGTAGCGGCGCTGGTTGCCGGCTGTCCTGGTGCTGCTGATCAGCCCCTTGGACTCGTAGAAGTGCAGCGCGGAGACCGCGGCGCCGCTGCGCGCGGAGAGCTGGCCGACGGTGAGTTCATGAACCTTGTACGGAAGCTGAGGCACGACTACAACCCTAATCGCACCGCATCGCGGGACCTTCGGAGGCGTTGACAGCGGACACCCTCGTCATATGCTGAGCAAGCGCTTAGTAATGCCCGGATCCCGAGGAGGCAGACGGAGATGGCAGAGCCCCGAGTGTTTCGATCGCTCGACGAGCTGCGGACCGCGGTCGGCGAGGACCTGGGCACCAGCGACTGGCTGGAGATCGACCAGAAGCGGATCGACCTGTTCGCGGAGGCCACCGGCGACCACCAGTGGATCCATGTGGACCCGGAGAAGGCCGCGGCCGGCCCCTTCGGCACGACCATCGCGCACGGCTATCTGACGCTGTCGCTGCTGCCCGCTCTCGTACCGCAGCTGATACGCGTCGAGAACGTGAAGATGGGCATAAACTACGGCACGAACAAGGTGCGCTTCCCCGCCGCCGTCCCGGTCGGCTCCCGGCTGCGCGCCACGGCCAGGATCGCGGAGGTCACCGAGGTGTCCGGCGGTGTGCAGCTCACGACGACGGTGACCGTGGAGCGCGAGGGCGGCGAGAAGCCGGTCTGCGTGGCGGAGGCGGTCAGCCGTTTCCATCTCTGAGGGGCCGTCTCCGAGGGGCTCGGTCTATGAGGAACCGGTTACTGCGGATCCGTCACTCCGGATCCGTCACGGATCCGTCTCTGAGGCCAGGCGCACAGCGTGCGTGGCTGCGCGCGCAATCCGTCACCCTCGGATCCCGAGCCGCGGGAATACCCGCCCACGCCCAGGGCGTTGTGGGCCACAAGGGGGGACGCGCAACCCTTAAGGGTTCTGTTCGCCTACCCCTAGGGGACAATCCCCCACCCCACAGGGACCCCCGGCCCACCTCCAGGGGAAAGCGGCCGGCTCAGTCCGCCTCCACCCCCACCATCCGCAGCACCAGTCCGGCGTAGAGCGCGCCGACCTCGTCGGGGGTGCGCGGGCCGTCCGCGGTGAACCACCGGGCGACGTCCACACACAGGGACAGCACCGCGAGGGTGGTGCCCGGCACATCGTCGGTCCGGAACTCGCCGGTGTCCTGGCCGTCCTGGATGATCTGGCGCAGCAACCGGTCGGTCCGGCGGCGCAGGCCGGTGATCTCGGCGTAGTGCTCCGGGCTCAGGGCCTGGAGTTCGTACTGGATGACCCGGGCGGTGGTGTGGTGCTCGGCGTGCCAGCGGGCGAAGGTCCGCACGGCGTCGCGGAGCCGCTCGGTGGCGCTGCCCTCGGCCTCGGCGGCGGCGCCCATGATGCGCAGCGCTTTCTCGTGGCCGATGCCGCTGATGCGGTAGAGCAGTTCTTCCTTGGTCTTGTAGTGGATGTAGAGCGCGGCGGGGCTCATGCCGGCGCGGCCCGCGATGTCGCGGGTGGTGGTGGCGTGGTAGCCGCGCTCGGCGAACGCCTCGACGGCGGCGCGGACCAGCCGTCGCGCGGCGTCCGGGCTCACGCCGCCCCATTCCTCGCTCTCCTCCGCCGCCCGCTCAGCCGCCGCACCCATCGCGTACCCCGCTCCTCGACCGCCAGGGACCTTCCTCTGACGGATCGAACACCATACCGCGCTGCTGAGCAAGCGCTTAGGGGCGTGGGCGGCGGCCGGGCGCCCGGCCGAGCCATCGGCCGGCGCGGATCAGAAGGCGGAGACCCCCGTCAGGGCGCGGCCGATGAGCAGTTTCTGGACCTGGCTGGTGCCCTCGTACAGCGTCATCACCCGGGCGTCCCGCAGCAGCTTGCCGACCGGGTACTCGTCGATGTAGCCGTAGCCGCCGAAGACCTGGAGGGCGTTGCTGGCCGCGCGCACCGCGGCCTCGGAGGCGAACAGCTTGGCCTTGGACGCCTCGGTGGCGAACGGTTCGCCGCGCTCGATCAGATCGGCGACCCGCCAGGTGAGCAGGCGCGCGGCGTCCACATCCACCGCGATGTCGCTGATCAGCTCCTGCACCAGCTGATGCCGGGCGATGGGCTTGCCGAACTGCTCGCGCTCACCGGCGTAGCCGAGCGCGGCGTCCAGGGCGGCCTGGGCGATGCCCACACAGCCGGCCGCGACCGACATCCGGCCTTTCGCCAGCGCGGACATCGCGACGGAGAATCCCTTGCCTTCGGGGCCCAGCATGGCGCCGGCGGGGACCCGTACGCCTTCCAGGACCAGCGCGGCGGTGGCCTGGCCGCGCAGCCCCAGCTTTCCGTGGATCTCGCGGCGTTCCAGGCCGGGGGTGTCGGTCGGTATGAGGAAGGCACTGATGCCCTGGTGGCCGGGCGCGCCGCCGGTGCGGGCGAAGAGCAGCACGACATCGGCCCAGGTGCCGTTGGTGATGAACGTCTTGGCGCCGTCGATGACGAAGTGGTCTCCGTCGCGCACCGCCCGGGTGGTCAGGCTGCCGGCGTCGGAGCCGGTGCCGGGTTCGGTGAGGCCGAAGCAGCCGACCGCGTCGCCGGAGGTGAGACGGGGCAGCCAGGCGCGCTTCTGTGCCTCGTTGCCCCAGGAGGCGATGGTTTTGGCCACCAGGCCCAGGGAGACGGAGACGATGCCGCGCACCGAGGAGTCGGCGCGGCCCAGCTCCTCGGTGACCAGGACGTAGGAGAGATGGTCTCCGCCGGAGCCGCCGTATTCCTCCGGGACGGTCAGCCCGAGGAAGCCGACCTCGCCGAGCTTCTTCACGATGCCACGGTCGACCTGTTCCGCGCGGTCCCAGGCGGTGACGTGCGGGGTGATCTCACGGTCGACGAAGTCCTTGGTGAGCTGCCGTGCGGCGGCCTGTTCCTCGCTGAGTTCCAGGTTCATCTCGGCCTCTCGGGAATGTCGTGGAATCTCATGGAATGTCGGGGGTCGGTTGGGGGCGGGTCGGGTCGGCGCGGCCCTCGCCGGGGTGACGTCCTCGCCGCCCACGCGTCTCCATTAACTACCACTGCTAGTTTTCTGTTGTCGGCTCTACTATGTGCCTCATGGCCCGCCCCCGCAAGCCCCTGCTCAGCCGCGAGCGCATCGTCGCCACGGCACTGGCGCTCATCGACGCGGAAGGGCTGCCGGCGCTCTCCACCCGGCGTCTGGCGGCGGAGCTGGGGGTGAGCGGGCCGTCTCTCTACAACCACTTCACGACGAAGGACGAGATCCTCGACGCGGTCGCCGACATGGTCATCGCCAAGGTCGATGTCTCGACGTTGGAGGCGGGCGGCGACTGGCGGGCGGGCCTGCGCGACTGGGCCCGCTCCTACCGCGCGGCGCTGGCCGCGCACCCGCACATCGTGCCGTTCCTCGCGCAGGGACCGGGCCGCCGGCCGGCCGGGCTGAAGATGGCCGACGCGGCGTTCGGCGGCATGGTCGAGGCGGGCTGGCCGCCCGCGCAGGCGACCCGGGTCTGTGCGATGGTCCGCTACTTCGTGGCGGGCTCCGCGCTGGGCTCGTTCGCCCGCGGTTTCGTGGACGACCCCAGCGCGTACGACCCTGCCGACTACCCGCACCTGGGGCAGGCCCACCTCCTGGCGGAGCATCAACGACAGGTGGACGAGGGCGCGTTCGAAACCGGGCTGCGTGCCCTGATCGACGGGCTGGCGCTGCAGCATCCGGAACGCGTACCGCCTGAGGGCTGACGAGGACGAGCCACCCGGTCGCGTGTGCTGGGCGGGACCGAGGCACCGCGTCCGTCATTGCCGACTGGACGTCACCTCCCCTTGTCAGCCCACCCAAAGAGCGCGACGAACCCCTGACGACCAGCCAGCACGTCGTCAACGGATCGCGCGCACCATCGGTTTCTACTGTTCCGGACGCACCAGGGCCGGGGCCTCCCCGCACCCCGGCCGTCCACCGCGCGCTCCCCCGCTGGACGGCGCGCCGCTCAGAACACGATCAGCGCCCGCCCTCCCCTGCCCGCGAGCATCGCGTCGAAGGCGGCCGGGATGCCGTCCAGGCCGATCCGTCCGGTGACCAGTGCGGACAGGTCGAGCGCGCCGGAACGGACGTGCCCGGCGATGACGGGGAGGTCGCGCGCGGGATCGCTGTTGCCGTAGACGCAGCCGGAGAGGGTCCGGCCGAAGTAGAAGAGTTCCAGGGCGGAGAAGGTCACCCGCTGGTCCTGGCCGCCGATTCCGACGACCGTCGTCCGGCCGCCGCGCCGGGTGGACGACCAGGCCGTACGGATCGTGTCGGCACGGCCCACGCATTCCACCGCGACATCGGCGCCGACGCCACCGGTCAGCTCGCGGATCCGCTGGGCGCCCGCCTTCTCGAAGAACGCGGCGTCATCGGCCACCAGGAACTCGGTGGCGCCGGACGCGCGGGCCAGCTCCTCCTTCTCCGGTGAGACGTCCACGGCGACGATCGGGCCCGCCCCCGCGATGCGCGCCGCCTGCAGCGTGGCCAGGCCGACGCCGCCGGCCCCGAAGACCACCACGGACTCCCCCGCCCGCACCCGGGCACTGTGGTGCACGGCGCCCCAGCCGGTGAGCACCGCACAGCCGAGCAGTGCCGCGTCGGTCAGCGGTACCCCGTCCGGCAGCGGCAGCACGGCGTGCGCCGGCACCACGGTCTCCTCGGCGAAGACGGCGGTGCCCAGGGCGGGGTAGAGGGCACTGCCGTCGGCGGCGAGCTTGGCGTACGGGGCGTTCCCGGCACGTCCCGCACGGGTGCACAGCCAGGGCTCCGCCAGGCCGCAGAAGTGGCAATCGCCGCAGGACGGCGCCCAGTTGAGGATGACCTGGTCGCCGGGGGCCACATCGGTGACACCGGGGCCGACGGAGGTGACGGTGCCCGCGCCCTCGTGTCCGAGGACGGCGGGGACGGGCTGGCGCAGGGTGCCGTTGGACAGCGACAGGTCGGAGTGACAGACGCCGGCGGCGGCCAGGCGGATACGGACCTGGCCGGGGCCGGGCTCCGGCAGGTCGATCTCGGTGACCTGGAGCGGGGCGTTGACGGCGGGGAGTACGGCGGCGCGGACCACGGGGTCTCCTCGGGGCGGGGGCGGACGGGAGAGGGACGGGAGGGGCGGGGGCGGGGGCGGGGCGACGGGGCTGAGGGGGTGGACGGCTGGGGGTGGACGGGGAAGCCGCCCGTCAGCCCGGTCCCCCATCAGAACTGCAGCGACTTGGTCTGCAGGTACTCGGCCAGACCGTGTGCGCCCAGCTCGCGGCCGACGCCGGACTGCTTGTAACCGCCGAACGGGGCAAGGGGGTTGAAACGGCCGCCGTTGATGTCGACCTGCCCGGTGTCGAGGCGGCGGGCGAAGGCCACCGCCTCGTCCTCGTCGCCCGCCCAGACCGCGCCCGCGAGACCGTAGACGGTGCCGTTGGCGATCCGGACCGCGTCCTCCTCGTCCTCGTAGCGCAGCAGCGACAGCACCGGGCCGAAGATCTCCTCCTGGGCGATGGTCATCTCCGGCGTGACGTCCGCGAAGACGGTCGGGGTGACGTAGTAACCGGTGTCGCGGGGCGCTTGCGGACCGCCCGCCACGACCTTCGCGCCCTCGGCGATGCCCTGCTCGATATAGCCGCGCACCCGGTCCTGCTGCTTGGCACTGGCCAACGGCCCGATCCTCTCCCCGGGGACGTACTTGGCGACGGCGGCCACCGCAAGGTCCACGGCCTCGGCGTACTGGTCCTTGTGGACCAGCATCCGGGTCCACGCGCTACAGGTCTGGCCGGAGTTGGCCATGACGTTCGCGACGCCGACGCCGACCGCCCTGGCGAGGTCGGCGCCGGGCAGGATGACATTGGCGGACTTGCCGCCCAGCTCCAGCGCCACCCGCTTGACCTGGGCGCCCGCGATGGCACCGATCTTCCTGCCGACGGCCGTCGAGCCGGTGAAGGAGACCAGATCGACACCCTCGTGCTCGGCGAGCGCCTGGCCGGCGACCGGGCCGAGACCGGTGACGAGATTGAACACACCGGCCGGGATGCCGGCCGCGTCGACACCCTCGGCGAACAGCTGGGCGACCAGCGGGGTGTCCTCGGCCGGCTTGAGGACGACCGTGCAGCCCGCCGCGAGCGCCGGCGCGACCTTGGCGACGATCTGGTGCAGCGGGTAGTTCCAGGGCGTGATCGCGCCCACCACGCCGACCGGTTCGAGCAGCACCGTGGAGTTGTCGATCTTCTCCTCGAACGGGTACGAGCGGGTCAGTTCGGCGTATGCGCCACAGACCGCGATCGGCACACCGGCGTGCACCGTCCTGCTGAACGGGAGGGGCGCACCCAGCTCGGCGGTGACCGTCTCGGCGATCTCCTCGGTGCGCGCCACGAGTTGGTCACGCAGCGCGGCCAGCAGACCGGCACGCTCCTCGGGCGGGGTGCCGGCCCAGCCGGGCAGCGCGGCACGGGCGGCACACACGGCGGCATCGACGTCTTTCGGCGAACCGGCCGGGACGGTGGTGATGATCTGGCCGGTGGCCGGGTTCATGACGTCGATGGTGCTGGTCGTCCCCTCGGGGGTGGTCCCTTCAGGGGTGGTCCCCTCGGCGGTGGCCCCCTCGGCGGGGTGCCAGCGTCCGCCGATGTAGAGCGCGTTGTGCGGCTTCACGTCGTGTCCTCCTGACCGGGCGGGGCAGTCGTCCCCTCGGGGACAGCCCTGGGGGAGGACCTAAACTAGCGACGGTAGTTTTGCAGGCGCCAGGGCGCCGTCACGTGCCCTCAGTCACGGTAGCTGTCCGCTGCGCTCGGCCTGGGCTGTCCGCTGCGCTCGGCCTGGGCCGATTCGGTTCCGTACGTTGCCGAGTGCGGCGCCGTGTCGCCTGCGGCGGGCTGTTGCCGCTGCGCGGGGCTTTCGGGTGCGGTGACGGGCCTCCGGACTCCGTCCTGCGGCCCGTCACCTCCCGTTGGGGGTGGGAAGGAGGTGAGATGTGGTTTCGGCCGGTTTTCGCCCATCCGTTGTGTGAGGACGCCCTGAGGGGCGGGGTGTCCGGTCGTTTTGTTCCGACGTCCGGCGCGGGTACGGGCCGCTATTCCCGGAACACGCCACGTAGTCGGCAGGACGCCACCAACCCGGCAGCGGGGGGCCACAAGGCACGCCACCCACCGGCCCTCCCACCCAACCAACGGGAGGTGACCGGCCGGAGGACGGAGTCCGCAGGCCGGTCACCGCACCCGAAAGCCGCGCAGCGACCACAGCGCCGCAGGCACAACGGCGAGAGAGCCAAAACACAGCGCCAGTAGCGCAGCGGACACGCACAGCGGCGGGAAAGCCAGAACCGGACCGCCCGCCGCAGGCGCGCCCCACGGCGGGCCAGCCGACGACGGCGAGCAACCAAGCCGGCCCGGGCAAAGCGCAGCGAAGACCCAAGCCGGCCCAGGCAAAGCGCAGCGAACGCGCAGCGCCCCGCTACACGATGCCGAAGACCAGGCTCGCCCCCAGCACCACCAGTGACGTCAGCGCCGCCCACTTCACCGTGAACCTCGTGTGGTCGCCGAACTCGACCTTCGCCATGCCGACCAGGACGTAGACGGCCGGGACCAGCGGGCTGGACATGTGCAGGGCCTGGCCCACGAGGGACGCGCGGGCGATCTCGACCGGGGCCACGCCGTGCGCCGCGCCCGCCTCGGAGAGGATCGGGACGATGCCGAAGTAGAAGCCGTCGTTGGACATGAAGTAGGTCAGCGGGATGCTGAGGACGCCGGTGACGATGCCCATGTGCGGGCCGAGGGTGTCGGGGATGCCGGAGACCAGCCAGCGGGCCATGTGCTCGACCATGCCGGTGCCGGTGAGCACACCGGTGAAGACGGCGGCGGCGAAGACCATGCCGGAGACGTTGAGGACGTTCTCGGCGTGTGCCGCGATACGGGCCTTCTGATCCTTCATGTGCGGGAAGTTGACGGTGAGGGCGATGGCCGCGCCGAGGAGGAAGAGGACCGGGATGGGGAGGGTCTGGAGGATGAGGAGGGTGAGCAGGGCGAGGGTGAGCGCGGCGTTGAACCAGTAGAGCTTGGGGCGCAGGGTGGCGCGCCGGGGGTCCAGGACCTGAATCCCCAGGTCCTGGGAGGCCGGCCCGTCGGAAGCCGGTCCCTGGGAGGACGGTCCCTCGGAAGCCGGTCCCGGGGAGGACGGTCCCTCGGAAGCGCGTCCCTCTAAGGGCGGTCCCTGGTTGTCGTCGGAGGAGCCGGTGGCGGCCGGGGCGCCCTTGGCGGACTGCCCGGCGGTCTGGGCGCCGCCCTCGGCGCCGGTGTCGGCGCCGACCAGGACCGTGTCCGTCTCGGTCGCCGCCTCCGTATCCGTGTCCGTCCGCTTGATGGTCCCGGTCACCGTCCGCGCCTCGCCAAGGGTCAGTGCGCCGAGCCGCTTGCGCTCGCGCCGCCCGAGGACGTACGCGAGGGCGAAGACCGCGACCAGGCCGACGGCCAGTGCCGGGATCATCGGGATGAAGATGTCGCCGGCGTCGAGCTTGAGCGCGGTGGCGGCGCGGGCGGTCGGGCCGCCCCAAGGCAGCGTGTTCATCACGCCGTTGGCGGTGGCGGCGACACCGGTCATCACGACCAGGCTCATCTTCAGCCGCTTGTAGAGCGGGTAGAGCGCCGAGACGGTGATCATGAAGGTGGTGGAGCCGTCGCCGTCGAGGGAGACGATCGTGGCGAGCAGCGCCGTACCGACCACCACACGGACCGGATCGGCCTTGCAGAACTTCAGGATGCCGCGGACAACCGGGTCGAAGAGCCCGACGTCGATCATCACCCCGAAGTAGATGATGGCGAACATCAGCATCGCGGCCGTGGGGGCCAGGTCGCCGATGCCCTTGAGGACATGGTCGCCCAGATGCGCACCCTGTCCGACCAGGACGCAGAACAGCGCGGGGATGAGCACGAGCGCTGCCATCGGTGACATCTTCTTCGTCATGATCAGCGCCAGGAAGGTGGCGATCATGACAAATCCGAGGACTGTCAGCATGACGGGTACCTCACGTTCGCCCTTGAACATCTGCCGGGAGTGGCGGTCGGGGTGACGTTAGGTGCCGCGAAGTTTCGTCAACAAGGTCTTGACGCGCGAGCAATACGAGCAAAACCCCTGGTCAAAACGGTCTCAGGGGACGGGCGTGAGGAGAATGGGCAGGGCGTTGAGCACCGCGGTGCCGGAGAGGACGTCCAGCCGGGATCCGTCGTTGAGCTGGTTGACGTTCACGCCGGGGTCGGCGGCGGCGTGCCCGGTGCGTGTTCCGGGCCGGTCGTGCCCCCAGCCGTGCGGCATGCTCACCACGCCGGGGCGCACCGTGTCGGTGATCTCCACCGGCACCTCCAGCTCGCCGCCGTCCCCCTTCAGTCGTGCCAGGCCACCGTCGGTCAGGCCGAGCCGTGTCGCGTCGTCGGGGTGCACCTGGACCGTGCAGCGGTTGCTGCCGCCGGTCAGTGCGGGGACGTTGTGCATCCAGCTGTTGTTGGAGCGCAGATGCCGACGCCCGATCAGCAGCAGCTCGTCCGGGCGGGCCGTGAGGGTCGATCGCAGCCGGGCGACTTCGGCGGCGATCGGCTCCGGGCACAGTTCGACGGTGCCGCTGCGGGTTTTGAGGACGCCGGGGATCCGTGGGGTGAGCGGGCCGAGGTCGATGCCGTGCGGATGGTCCAGCAGCCGGGCCAGGGTCAGCCCCTCGGGGTCGGCGCCGAAGCCGTCGCCGTACGGGCCGAGCCGCAGCATCATGTCGAGTCGGCGTTCGGCGCCGGTCTGGCCGGTCAACTCCCCTGACAAGTCCGATGGTTGAAGCCCGTGGACCGGGGAGTGCGGGTCGGCGACGGCCTTGCCGAGCGCCGTGTCGATCACCATGGTGTCGACCAGGCCGGGGTCCGCGCCGTCCTGGCCGCCGGCGCACAGAATCAGCCGGGCGTGGATCTCGCACTCGTCGGGCCGCCCGTCCGCGAGCGGCAGCACGGGCCTGGTGTAGCGGACCTGGTTGCGGACGGCGAGCGCGTTGAAGGCGAAGTCGAAGTGGGCGCTGCGGGACGGCGGGGGCGGCGGCAGGACGACATCGGCGTGCCGCGAGGTCTCGTTGAGATACGGGTCGACGCTGACCATGAAGTCCAGGGAGGCGAGCGCGGCGTCGAGGCGGTCACCGTCCGGGACGGAGAGCACGGGATTGGCGGCGATGGCGACGGCCGCCCGGATGCGGCCCTCTCCGGGGGTGTCGATTTCCTCGGCCAGGGCGACGATGGGCAGTTCGGACTTGGCCTCGGGGTGGCCGGAGACCCGGCTGCGCCAGCGGCCCAGGGCGAAGCCGCGGCCGGGCCTCGGCGGGCGGGGCGCGGCGCCGGTCGCGGAGAGCGGGAACATGATGCCGCCGGGCCGGTCGACGTTCCCGGTGAGGATGTTCAGCACATCGATCAGCCAGCTGGTGAGGGTGCCGAACTCGACGGTCGTCGAACCGATCCGCCCGTATACCGCGGCGGTCCGCGCGGCGGCCAGTTCGCGGGCCAGCCCCCGGATCCGCTCGGCGGGCACCTCGCACACCGGGGCGACCACCTCCGGCGGGAAGTCCTCGGCCAGCCGTGCCACCTCATCGGTCCGGCCGATGTGTTCGGCCCGTTCCCCCAGGTCCACCAGGCCCTCCTCGAAGAGGACCCGCACCATCGCGAAGAGCAGCAGCGCGTCGGTCCCGGGCCGGATGGCGAGATGCTCGTCGGCCAGCCGGGCGGTACGGGTGCGCCGTGGATCGATGACGGTCAGCCGTCCACCGCGGCGGCGCAGCGCCCTGATGCGGCCGGGGAAGTCGGGGGCGGTGCACAGACTGCCGTTGGAGTCCAGCGGGTTGGCGCCGATCACGACGAGGTGGTCGGTGCGGTCCAGATCCGGTACGGGGATGGCCAGGGCGTCGCCGTAGAGCAGTCCGCTGGAGACGTGCTTGGGCATCTGGTCGACAGTGGAGGCGGTGAAGACATTGCGGGTGCGGAGGGCGGAGAGCAGGACGGGCGGGTAGAGGGCGCCGGCGACGGTGTGCACATTGGGGTTGCCGAGGACGACGCCCACGGCGTCCGGGGCGTGTTTCTCGATCACCGGCCGCAGCCCGGCCTGCACGGCGGCGAACGCCTCGTCCCAGGTGGCCTCCCGGAGCACCCCGTCCCGGCGCACCAGCGGGCGCGTCAGCCGGTCGGGGTCCGCGTCGAGCTGGCCGAACGCGGCGCCTTTGGGACAGATGAACCCCTTGCTGAAGACATCGTCACGGTCGCCGCGGGCGGCGGTCACCCGGTCTCCGTCCACGGTGACGCTCAGACCGCAGGTGGCCTCGCAGAGCGGGCAGATACGCAGGGCGGTACGACTCATCGGTCTCTCCCGGGGACGGGGACGGTGCCGGTGGCGGCGGTACGCGTACGGGACCGACCATACCGACCAGTACGCATGGAGGGCAGCCCCTTGTCCCGCACCGTCCCGACACCGCTGTCCCGCCCCGTCCAGATACCGCGCCGGACAGGCCCGCAACAGCACCTTGCTCTCGGCGACGATGGCCCGTATACGCCGGGCGGGGCGATCCGGCCACCGCGGCCGGGATCCCCCAAGTTCTCGGCTTCTCCCCCGCTCTCGACTTCGCTCGGCGGGGGACTCCCATGAACAGGGAGGTACCCCCATCATTGACGCACCGCAGCCGCAATCCTAAGGTCTTGCATAGGATTCCTTGAGCGGCGGGAGCACGCGATGACGGCCACGGGCAACGAGCAGGCAAGGAAGACGGCGGAAGGGCTGAGCTATTCCTCCGGCTTCGGCAACGAACACAGCTCGGAGGCGGTCATAGGCGCGCTCCCGGTGGGCCGCAATTCCCCCCAGCTCGCCCCCCTCGGACTGTACGCGGAACAGCTCAGCGGCACGGCGTTCACCGAGCCGCGCCACCACAACCGCCGCTCCTGGCTCTACCGCATCCGCCCGTCGGCCGCGCATCCGCCGTTCGTCCGCGCCGAGCAGGGCGCGATCCGCTCGGCGCCGTTCACCGAGTGCGTCCCCGACCCCAACCGGCTGCGCTGGAACCCGCTCCCCGAGCCCACCGGTCCGGTCGACTTCCTGGACGGCCTGTGGACGCTGGGCGGCAACGGCGACGCCACCCAGCGCACCGGTATGGCCGTACACCTCTATTACGCCAACTCCCCCATGAACAGGCGGGTGTTCAGCGACGCGGACGGCGAACTGCTGATCGTCCCGGAGCGCGGCGGACTACTGCTCCGTACCGAACTGGGCCTGCTGCGCGCCAGGCCCGGCCATATCGCGCTGATCCCGCGCGGCATCCGGTTCCGCGTCGAGCTGCTGGACGCGGACGCCCGCGGCTATGTCTGCGAGAACTACGGCCAGCCCTTCCAGCTGCCCGACCTCGGCCCGATCGGCGCCAACGGCCTGGCCAACGCACGGGACTTCCTCGCCCCGGTCGCCGCCTACGAGGACATCGAGGGGCCCTGCGAAGTCGTCAACAAGTTCTGCGGCAACCTCTGGCAGGCGACCTACGACCACTCACCGCTGGACGTCGTCGCCTGGCACGGCAACCACGTGCCCTACGTCTACGACCTGCACCGCTTCAACGTCATCGGCTCGATCAGCTACGACCACCCCGACCCGTCCATCTTCACCGTCCTCACCTCCCCCTCCGACACCCCGGGCCTCGCCGGCGTGGACTTCGTGGTCTTCGCGCCGCGCTGGCTGGTCGGCGAGGACACCTTCCGGCCGCCGTACTTCCACCGCAATGTGATGACCGAGTACATGGGACTGATCGAGGGCGCCTACGACGCGAAAGCCGAGGGATTCCTGCCGGGCGGCGGCTCGCTGCACAACATGATGTCGGCGCACGGCCCCGACCGGGAGACCTTCGACAAGGCGAGCGCCGCCGAGCTGCGGCCGCAGAAGATCGAGGACGGGCTGGCCTTCATGTTCGAGACCCGCTGGCCGCTGACGCTCACCGCGCAAGCCCGCGATGCCGGACATCTGCAGCGCGGCTACGACGACGTATGGCAGGGTCTCCAGCGCCACTTCCGCCCGTGACACCGGGCCCGCCCTGCACATTCAGCCCCGGGGGACGCTCTGTGACCACCTTCGCTCCCGACTCGCTCGCCCTCAACCGCAAGCTGCCGCTGTGGTACCAGGTCTCGCAGTCGTTGCGCGCCTCCATACTGGGCCGCTCCCCGGACGCGCCGCTGCGGCTGCCCACCGAGGACGCGCTCGCCACGCACTACGGCGTGAGCGTGCTGACCATGCGCCAGGCCCTCAAGGAGCTGGAGGCGGAGGGACTGATCAGCCGGCACCGGCGGCGGGGCACCTTTATCGAGCCCGGCGCGCGACGCGGGGCGCCGGTGCGGCTGCTCGGTTCGGTGGACGCGATCGTGGCCCAGCAGTCCGGGATGAGCACGCAGCTGCTGGACCACGGGCCGGTGCCGGTACCCGCCGAACTGTCCCTGAATTTCCCGGAGCTGACGGAAGTGACCGGTTTCCGGCGGCTGCGCAGCGACGAGGAGACGGGCGAGCCGACCAACCACGCACACAACTACGTCCGGCCCGATGTCGCCGCCCGGATCGACCCGGCGGACCTGGAGCGCTGGCCGATGACCAAGGTGCTGCGGGACGCGGTGGGCGTACGGATCAGCCGGATCACCGATACCGTCGAGGCGCGGCTGGCGGACCCGGAGACCGCCAGGCTCCTCCAGGTCCCACTGCTCAGCCCGATCCTGCACTACACGGGCATCACCTACGACGAGTCCGGCCGGGTGGTCGATGTCGCCCGGATCCACTACCGCGGCGACCGGTTCTCCTTCACGGTGACGCTCGACGCGGACCAGGGCTTTTCCGGCCCTGCTCCGGAGGACGGGATCTGAGGCGTCCGGGGGCACGCGCTGCGCGGGCCGGTCGGGAAGATCTCTGTCTGTTGACGATTCTCTTCCGGCCGAAACCGGGAGATTCCCTTCAGCGCGCGTAGGCGGCGCACGTCTGGGAGGTGTGGAACGCGGGAACCGCGATCAGCTCCGCCCCGTACATGCGGCACTTGTACTCGAGCCGACGCCGCCGCCCGCCCGGGGCGTTGTCCAGGATCGACCGGTTCGGCGCGGCCTTCTGGGCAACCTTGTGGCCGGGAGGCGTCAGCCGTGCCTTCGGCGCTCTTGGTCATGTCCTCGGCCCGATTCCGGCTGAGCTTGCGGACCTCGACCGCCTGCCCCGGCAGGGCCCGAGGCCCGGCACCCGGGCCGCGGTACCGCCGCGCGGCCCGTGGTTACCATGCCGGGGGCAACCGAACGGTCCGGGGAGGAACTGCACGTGACGGCGAAGCTGGACGCGCCACGGCTGTCCGATCTGATGCCGTGGTCCGTGGCGCCGCTGCGGCTCGGCCGTTCCTGGGTGCGGGGGCCGGATCCGGAGGTGCTGCGCGCCCGCTGGAACGCGCTGGTGGGTGCCGAGGACACGGCGGTGCGCGAGCGGCTGTTCGGGCCGTCCCGGTCCAGGACCCTGCACTCCGCCGTCGGACAGCTGCCGGGGCAGGCGACGCCCACCGGGCGGCTGTCCCGCGCGGGCGGCCCCTGCCCCGAGCCGGTGCGGATGCTGCACGGCCCCTTCGACCGGCAGTGGCTGCTGCCCGATCACCGGCTGATCGATGCGGCGCGGCCGGAGCTGTGGCGGGTGGCCGACGAGGAGCAGCTGTTCGCGGTGGAGCTGGGTCAGGTGCCGCAGGTGCCGGGCCCCGCGGTGGTGTGCTCCGCGCTGCTGCCCGACGGACGGTCGCCGGCCGGGCGCCCCGGCCGGATCCATCCGCTCTACCGGCGGCCGGGCGGCGGTGAACCGAACCTCGCGCCGGGCCTGCTCGGCCTGCTCGCCCGCCGCCTGGACCGTCCGGTGGAACCGGTGCACGTCCTCGCCTGGATCGTGGCGAACGCCCACCACTCCCCCGACGGCTGCACGGTGCCGCTCACCGCCGACCCCGCGCTCTGGGACACCGGCGTCGCGCTCGGCGAACGGCTGCTGTGGCTGCACACCCATGGCCGATTCCGTCCCCGCGAACACACGGGTGAGCGGCCGCGGATGCCGGGCGGCCGCCGTCCGTACGTGCGTGCCGCACTGCCCGCCCGTGGCCTGCCGGAGACGATCGGCTACGACGCCGAGGACGAGGCGCTGCTGCTGGGCAGCGGCCGGATCTCGCCGGTGCCGCCGGGTGCCTGGGACTTCCACGCGAGCGGGGGCCGCGTCCTGGAGGCATGGTTCGCGCAGCGGACCGGCGTGGGAACGGAGCCGCCGGAGCCCGGTTCGCTGGCGGCGCTGCGTCCCACGGCCTGGCCCCGGCAGTGGACGTCGGAGCTGTTGGAGCTGATCACCGTACTGGCACTGCTGGCCGAACTGGAGCCGCAGTCCGAGGGGTTGAGGCAGCGGACGGCGGAGAGGCCGGCGATCGGGGCAGTGGAGCTGCGCGCGGCGGGCATCGTCCCGGCGCCGTCCGCCGCGCGCCGGCCGGCGTCCGTCCTCGACCATCACGAAGAGGGGCCGGAGGGCCAGTTCGCGCTCCTGTGAGCGGTGCGGGTCCCCGTCATGGAACGGTCGCGGAACACAAGAAACCACCCGCCGCGAAGGACGGGTGGCAGTGAGGGCCCGGTCGGCCGTGGCGGAGCACGCACCGGGCGGTGAGGGCCCCGGTCGGCCGTGGGCGGAGCACGCACCGGGCAAGAGAGTCGGGCCGGGGCCCGGAGGCAGGAATCCCTGCCTCCGGCGAGCACACCGACGCGCTGCCGACGCCCGGAAGCTGATGGGCGATCGGATCACAGCGCCGCGCCGGGACGGTGTGGTCGCCTGAGGTACCGCTTCGGGAAGTGTCAGTCGCGGCCGCCGAACAGCGAACGCCGCAGCCTGCGCAGCGGCGCGAACAGCGACACCCGGGCGCCGCGGCTCTTCCTCGTGTGCGAGTGGTCACGAGCGGTGAGCTCCTGCATGAGCGAGGTCGCGCCCTCCACCTCACGCTGCGGGACGGCCGGACCGCCCAGCACCGAGAGATGACGCTCCAGACGCGCGCCGGACGCGCCGCTCCCGCAGTTGATCGCAGGGACTCGCGCCCTGCTGCGCACTGTTATCTGTTCCATGACTCTCCCCACCCGTACGAGGGCACCGGCCCCGGGCAGGGTAACCCTATCTCTCTCGGAGGACACGCGTGCAGACCGGTCAACGGATTCACCTGCCTCGCCTTGATGTTGTCGAACACCATACGGAACGTCGCGTACACGGCGTAGACCAGGGCGAGTTGACCACGCGTCGGCACCGGCCGGAGGGCCTTCGGGGCGTCTGATGGGCCGGTGGACGGTGCGGGGAGGGCCCGGTTCGGCCCCTCCCCGGCGCCGGAAGTGTGGTGCGTCACGCAGCGGAATCGAGCACGGGGAAATAGCCGCCGGACTGACCGGCGGCGGTGGGGTGGTAGGACTCTTCGACGGGCCAGGTCACGCTGTGCAGCCAGGGGGATCCGGAGCACAGCTCATGGCCGGCGAAGGTGCGGTTGACATCGGCGAAGAGGAAGCCGTGCTCGGCGGCGCGCTTCTCGGTGACGCCGTTGATCTCGTCGGCGGCGCCGTTGATCGCGGCGCGCGACTTCTCGCTGAGGCCGGCGGCACAGCTGCCGTTGAGTTTGTAGAAGCGCGGATAGCCCAGCACGACGACATCTGCGTTCGGGGCCTTCCCGGCGATCGTGCGGTACACCGTGTCGAGCTTGCCGGGCAGTGTGGTGTGGATGTAGTCGACGGCCTGGGCGACGCGGGCCAGGCAGGCGCTCTCGCCCTGCAACGCACAGGTCGTCATGGTGTCGGCGAACCCTGCGTCGTTGCCGCCGACGGTGATGCTCACCAGTCCGGTGGAGTCGTTGAGCGGGCCGAGCTGCCCGTTCAGGACATCACCCGTACGGGCCCCCGAACAGGCGGTGAAGGAGAAGGAGGAGGGGGCGTGAGCGGCGCTCCAGAGAGCCGGGTAGGCCCTGGTGCTGCGCTTGCAGGAACCGCTGCCCCCGTCGTAGCTGCCGGCTCCGACGCCTGAGGAGTAGGAGTCGCCGAGGGCCACATAGCCGGTGGCGGCGGTGAGTTGGGCGGATGCGGCGGCGCTCGCGCCGGTGAGCGCGAGCGCCGAAGCGAGGGAGAAAGCGGATGTGATGGCCGCGAAACGGGACAGTCTCATGGAACCTCCCATAGCAGGATCTCTGCCTCATCTGTCGTAGCAAAACCCGCCAGTAGCTGGAAGTGTCCATGCCAGAACTGATGGAGAGTTCACGGCAAATCCACCATTGTGCATGAATCTTCACGACGCATAACCCTTGACGGTGCCGGGCGGCACCGCGGATCGCCGCCCTGCGTCCACCCTCCCGGGGCGTCTTGACGGGCGTCTGAGCACTGCGTGACATTGAGGCGGCCGGCATCCGGCGCCTATGGGAGGCAACGCCGCCAATGCACCCCAAGACCCTCGACAGCGACGGTCCGGAGGGCATGCCGCTGTCCGATGACCGGCCGCCGAACGGGCCCGTACGGCTGCTCACGGGAGCGGCGTACGGTATCGCCGCGACGGGGGCCGTGCTGGCGCTGGCTGACGTCGACTCACCGCTGCGCGCGCCGTGCACCCTCTTTCTTCTCCTGGTGGCGCCGGCCCTCGCGATCGGAGCGGCGCTCCCCCGGATGGCTCCGCTCGGCCGCGCCGTCGTCGCGGCGGCCACGGCGCCGGCCCTCAATCTGCTGGTGGCACAGACGATGCTGGCGCTGCACATGTGGTCGGTGCGAGGTGGAGTGGTCGCGGTGACGGCGTTCAGCGGTGCCGTGCTCCTGCTGACGGCCATCCGGAAACGAGCGCGGCGGGCCGGGGCGGCGGCGTCCGGCCGCCCTCGGACCGGACGGACCGGCCAGGCAACGGCGAACCGGGCGGACTGACGTGGACATCACGGTGCACCGCCCCGGCGAGCCGACCGGGGCCGACCGGGCCGCCCTCCAGTCACCGGCTCCGGCCCAGGGAGCGGCGCAGTTGGCGAACCACGAGTACCACCGCATCCACGGCGTCAGCAATCTGCGGGCGGTGCGCGACGGGCTGCGGGTACTGAAGGTGATCCTGCGCGAGCGGGGCGGCAGGCCGAAGCGGACGGCCCGGCCCGCGCCGATCACCGGGGACGCGCGGTGAGCCTTCGGATCTCCGTGATCATCTGCGTCCACACCGAGGAGCGCTGGACCGACATCCTGGCCGCGGTGGACTCGGTGTCCGGCCAGTCGTATCCCGCCCATGAACTGTTGCTGGTGGTGGACCACCACCCGGCGCTGCAAGCTCGGCTGCGAAACCATTTCGCAAGGGAGAGCCTTCCGGCCCCGACCCCGCCAACCCACCCGGATCCAACTCGCCTGGATCCACCTCACTCGGCACCACCTCACCTGACTTCAACTCCCCTGGCATCAACTCGTCTGCACATACTGGCCAATTCGGGCCCTCGCGGACTGTCCGCCGGCCGTAACACCGGTATCGCGGCAGCGAGCGGCGAGATCATCGCCTTCCTCGACGACGATGCGGTGGCCGAGCGGGACTGGCTGCGGCACTTCGCCGAGGGATACGCGGACCCGGCGGTACTGGCGGTCGGCGGGCGCACCGAACCGGTGTGGCAGTCGGGCCGCAGACCGGTGTGGTTCCCCGCCGAGTTCGACTGGGTGGTGGGCTGTACGTATCGGGGCCTGCCGGTGGGGAAGACGCGGGTCCGCAATGTCCTGGGCGGCAACGCCTCGTTCCGCAGGGCGGCGTTCGACCTCGTCGGCGGGTTCACCCACGGCATCGGCCGGGACGGCGACCGGCGGCCGCTGGGCGGCGAGGAAACCGAGCTGTGCATCCGGATCGGCCGTGCGCGACCGGGCGCGGTGCTGCTGATCGACGACCGGTCGGTCGTCCACCACCGGGTCCCGGCGGCCCGGCAGCGCTTCGACTACTTCCGGAGACGTACATACGCGGAGGGCTCTCGAAGGCGCGGGTGGCGCGCCGTGTCGGTGCGCGGGACGGGCTGGCGGCGGAACGGCGCTATACGGCGCGGGTACTGCCGGCGGGTGTGCTGCGCGGGGTCCGGGACGCGCTGCTGGGGCGGCCGGGCGGCGCCGGACGGGCGGGCGCGATAGTGGCGGGCGCGGCCTGCGCGGCCGGCGGCCATCTATGGGGCACGGCAGAGGCCCATTTGAGGCGAACACCCTTATCCGTCAAAGCCATTGAGGACGGACCGGGAACCTTCGGCAGGAAGTTGACCGGATGACCGGGGGCCGGCGCCGGGTGCCGATCCTGATGTATCACGCTGCACGACTGGGCCCAGGTGCGGGAACTGGCCGCGGCCGGTGTGGAGATCGGCGGGCACAGCCACCGCCATCCGCGGCGGGACAGGCTCGGCGACGAGCGGCTGCGGCAGGAGGTGCTGCGCTGCAAGGAGATCATCGGCAAGGAGACCGGGACGGTACCGCGGTCCTTCGCGTATCCCTTCGGCTACTCCACCCGGCGGGTGCGGCGGATGGTGCGGGGGCCGGGCTTCCGGCAGGCGGTCGCGGTGGGCAACGCGCTCGCGGACCCCCACCAGGGGCCGTACGCCCTGGCCGGACTGACGGTACGACGGAGTGTGCGCACCGAGGAGTTCGCACGGATCGTCGAGGGCCGCGGCATCTCCCGCGTCTACGCCCGGGACCGGGTGCTGACCAAGGGGTACGCGATGGTCCGCAGGACGCGGCAGGCGGCCCGGCGGTGTGTGCTGCCCGGTTGAGCCCCGTACCGACGCCTCCGCCGGAGGGAGGGCAGCGGAGCCCGTGACCGACACGACCACACAGCCCGATGAACGCACGTACACGCGACAGGAGCGGCACCACGACGGGGCGAAGCGCAGCCGGGCGGCGGGTGTCCCGCTGTTCCGCAACGCCTACGCACTGATGCTGAACACCGGCCTGTCCGGGCTGCTCGGCCTGGGGTTCTGGCTGGTCGCGGCCCGCTACTACACAGAGGCGGCGGTCGGCCAGGGCTCGGCGGCCATCGCCGCGATGAAGCTGCTGGCCGGGCTGACATCGCTGACCCTGACCGGCGCGCTGGCCCGCTTCCTCCCAGTGGCCGGCCGTGCCACCGGACGGCTGATCCTGCGTACCTACGCGGGCAGTTCGGCCCTGGTCGCGGTAGTCGCGATCTTCATTCCTGCTCACCCTCGACCTCTGGGGCCCCTCGTACCACTTTCTCCAGGGCCCGCTCACCGGCCTCGTCTTCGTCGTGGCCGTGATCGCCTGGTCGCTCCTCACCCTTCAGGACGGCGTGCTGACCGGGCTGCGCAGGGCGCTGTGGGTGCCGGTCGGCAACGCTCTCTTCTCGGCGGTTAAGCTGGGGCTGCTGGTGGTGTTCGCCGCCGCGATCCCCACGCTGGGTGTGTTCGTGTCCTGGGTCGCGGCCATCGCGGTGTCCGTGATCCCGCTGGGCATCCTGGTGTTCCGGCGGCTGGTCCCCCTGCATGCGCGGGCCACGGAACGCACCGCCCGGCCGCCGTCCCTGCGCGAGATCGGCCGCTTCCTGGCGGGCGACTGCACCGGCTCGCTGTTCTCGCTCGCCGTGGTCCATCTCGTCCCGGTGCTGGTGGCTTCGCAGGTCAGCTCGTCGGACAACGCGTACTTCTATGTCACCGCCACCATCAGCGGAACGGTCAATCTGCTCGCCATCAACATGGGCGCCTCGCTGACCGTCGAGGGAGCGCACGATCCGGCGCGACTGGCCCGGCACACCCGGGCCGCGCTGCGGCGGATGGCCCGCATCATGATCCCGGCCTGCCTCCTCCTGGTCGTCCTCGCGCCGCACCTCCTCGGCGTCTTCGGCCCGGAGTACGCGGACGCGGCGACGCCACTCCTGCGCTTGCTGGCCGTGGGCGCGGCGCTGCGGGTCGTGATGGAGGTCCACTTCGCGGTACTGCACGCACAGAGCCGTACCAGCGGACTCGCGTGTATGCAGGGCCTGTTGTGCGCCCTCGGCCTCGGGCTCACGCTGATGCTGCTGCCGCGCATAGGGCTGGCGGGGGCCGGGCTCGCCGAGGTCTGCGCCCTGACGGTGATCGTCTCGATCACCGCGGTACGCCTCCGCCGAGTGCTGCACGGCCATCCGTACGCACCCGTCACCCGCGTCCCGGCGGAGAACCTGGCCCCGGACGGCGATCTGGCGGACCTGGCGGTGCATGGGGCCTGGGGGACGACTGTGCGGTCCCGCACGGGAAAGCCGACCTACACGGCGAGCCCCGACCCACCTTCGACACCCAACCCACGGGAGGATGGGAGCACCTCCCATGCCCTTCGGGCTATGGGGGAGGGCCGCAGGACGGAGTCCGGAGGCCCGACACCGCACCCGCAAGCCGCGCAGCGCCGAAACCACCCCCACCACGACGGCGCCGCACCCGGCAACGGGCGGGAACCCGATCAGCGCAGGCAATGCGCGGCGGACCCGCTCTATGGGCCCTACCCCCCATCGCCGCGTCGCTCTTCTGGCTACCGCTCCGCCCCCTCAACGACACGGCCCTGGACCGGATGACCGGCCTCGGCCTGATCTCCGTCCCCCCCGGCCACCCTGGCCGGCCTCGCCCTGCTGGTCACCGCGTTCGGCTGCGCCCTGTGGCTGCCCCGGCCGCGACGCGCCCTGCTGACCATCGTTCCGCTGCTGACGCTGGTGTCGCTGCACGCCCTGCCCGCCGTACTCGAAACCGAGCCGCGCTTCCCGACGGCCTGGCAGCATCTGGGCTTCCTCGAACACCTCGGCAGAACCGGCTCCGCGGTGCCGGACCTGGACGCACGCTGGAGCTGGCCGGGGTTCTTCGCGGCAGCGCAGTTCGTCGCCGAGGCGTGCGGCGTCACCGACCTCACCGAGGTCCTGCGCTGGTGGCCAATTTTCCTCCAACTTCTTTCCCTGCCCCCGTTGTTCCTCCTCGCCAAGGGGCTGCGGGCGAGCTGGCAGGCACAGTGGTGCGCGGCCTGGCTGTTCGTTCTGTGCGGCTGGGTGGGCCAGGACTACTTCTCGCCCCAGGGCTTGGCCCATCTCCTCCATCTGGCGTTCGTGGCGATCCTGCTGGCGTGGTTCCGCCGGCCGGCGCACACCGCGACACCGCGCACCGACCGCGCCCTGCGCACCCTCCTCCTGGCCGTCCTGATCGCCCTGTTCGCCGCATCGGTGGCGGGTCACCAGCTCACCCCGTTCGTGATGCTCGGCGTGCTGACACTCCTGGTGCTGGTCCGCCGCTGCACCCTCCGCGGTCTGCCGCTGCTGCTGGGCGTCATGGTGGTGTCCTGGGTGGGATTTCTGGCCGAGCCGTACTGGTCCGGCCACTTCGACGAGCTGTTCGGCGGCCTCGGGGGCATCGGCGGCAATGTCTCCTCGGCCGCGTCCGGGCCCGGCCGGGCCGAACGTGACCTGGACGCCCTGGTCGGTGATCGGCGCGCTGGCGGCAGTGGCGGCGATGCTGCTGCTGGCGGCCCGCGAGGCGCTTCGGGTCTCTTGCGTCACCGGCGTGCCCAGCGCGCGCCAACGCCGCTGGCTGAGCGTCTCGCTCCATCTGTCGATACCGCTGCTCCTCACATTGCTCTTCTCCCTGATGCATCGATTCATGACGATGTCGTGAGGAGCAGTCGAGAACGAGCAGGAGTCGGAAGCGAGGGTGAATCAGGAGCGAGTGGATTCGGGCGTGTGGAGGAGTCAGGAGCGACGGTATTCGGGCATGCGGAGGAATCAGCCCCGCGTGAGCCACCGCACCTCATAGCGATCACGCACCACACCCGCCCGTCGACGGTCACCGAGCTCCGCCCGCTCCCGGTGTTGACGACCTGGTGGTGGCGCCGCCCGCCGTCATCTCGATGAGCGCGGTGGCCTGCGCGGCGATCCGTTTCCGCTCGCTCCACCCGTCGCGCCTGTCGTTCTCGTTCGCGACCTCGACGTACCACTCGGCCCACCACAACGGCAGCCCGGTCTCCCGGCGGATCCAGCGCCCCACATCGTGGCGGGTATATCCCTCGTGGTCCCAGCGCTCGGTTCGGGATTACGTGCCCCCACCCCCATGATGTGCTGATTCCGCGGCATCGGACGGGCGGACAACGGTAGTTCGGCCCTTTTGACGGCACGGTCCGTACCACGGTCCGTGCTGAATTGGGTGTGTGAAACCCCAGCCGATACCGTCCGGCGCGGCATGGCCACCCCTATGCGGTGTCCCCGAGTCAACAAGAAATCGGCACACCAGCACCATCGCCAGGACCCCACCCCGACGATGCCCCCGCCCCGGACCGCGACCGCCACGGCCCCACGCCGACGCGCCCGTTCCCCGACCCACTCACGCAGACGTTCCCCACCCGGACGTCGCACAGCGGACAAGATTAGCCGGGATAATCCGTGTACGCGGTGGGCCGGTGTGACGGATCATGGTCGCATGTGTGCCGATCATGTCCAGCCGTCCGCCGCCGAGGAGTCCCTTCCCATCCGTCTGAACCTGGACGACAGCGATTCCCCCTCCGATGTCGTCGACGCGCTCTTCCTCGGGCGCTTCGCCAAGGGCGACCAGCCGTACGCCCGCAGCCGCTCCGTGGAGCGGGTGAAGTCCGGACTGACACTGCTGCCGCCCGGCGCGCGGACCCTGCGCTCCGCGCGCGACGACGACCGCAGCGCCACCCTGGCCGAGGGCGACGGCTTCACCCTGCTGATCTCCCGGTGGAACCGCGGCGCCGATGTGACGGTCACCGCCGTCAACGAGGAGCTGGCCGAGAAGGTGCTGCGGCAGTCGGCGGACGGCGCCGAGGACGCGCCGGAACCGCAGCCGGACAACGTCTCCATGGGCTTCTGGTACTACTCGCCCCGGCGCGGCCCGCACCGTACGTCCCGGCAGATCACGGCCGGCACCTGGGAGGAGATCCGGCCCAACTACACCGCCCCGGTGGCCGATGCGCTGGACCGGCTGATGAAGGTGGCACCGGACGAGATCGCCGGCCGGCTGCTGTTGCTGCACGGCCCGCCCGGCACCGGCAAGACCTCCGCCCTGCGCACCCTCGCCCGCTCCTGGCGGGACTGGTGCCAGGTCGATTGCGTACTGGACCCGGAGCGGCTCTTCAACGACGTCGGCTATCTCATGGACATCGCCATCGGCGAGGACGACAGCGCCGGCAACGGCCGCTGGCGGCTGCTGCTCCTGGAGGACTGCGACGAACTCATCCGCGGCGAGGCCAAGCACACCGCGGGCCAGGCGCTGTCGCGGCTGCTCAATCTGACGGACGGACTGCTGGGGCAGGGGCGCAACGTCCTGGTCGGTGTCACCACCAACGAGGATCTGGAGCGGATGCACCCCGCGGTGGTCCGCCCCGGCCGCTGTCTGGCCCGTATCGAGGTCGGCCCGCTGACCCGCACGGAAGCGGTGAACTGGCTCGGCACGGAAGAGGGCATCGGCCGCGAGGGCGCCTCGCTCGCCGAGCTGTACGCGCTGCGCCGCGGCACCCGCCCGGCCTCGGTCCCGGCCCAGGAACCGAGCGCGGACGCGGGACTGTACTTGTGAAGGACGCGGGTCAGGTCGACTGCGCGGAAGGAGCGGAAAGGCCGGAAGGATCGGCGTAGCGCAGCAGCACCCCCACCCCTTCGAGCAGCCGCACTTGCCGCGCCGGCACGAGGACGAGTTCCGCTCCCGTCCCCACCAGGGCACGGACCAGGGCCGCGTCGGCCCGTTCCTCGCGGACGGTGCGCACGCCGTAGGAGCGCAGCTCGTCCTCCGTGAGTGCGAGCCGGCCGGGTTCGGGACCGACCCACAGGCGGAGCGCCGACTCCGGGTGGTTGTTGAGGAAGAGCGCTCTGACCTGGCCGCGCTGCAGGGCCGACACGGTCGCCGCCAGCCCTTCCGCGGACGCACCGTCGTGCGCCCGCTGGGCGAGGAAGGACCCCAGGAGCTCGCGGTCGTGTGCGGCCATGCGTCCGCGGAAGAGATCGTCGAGCTGCTGCTCCATGAGGGCGCGCCCCGGTTGTGGGGCGGTGCTTCCCCCGACGGTGGTGATCTGGCCGCGCAGGTACTTGGGGAGCCGACGGGCCAGGATGCCCCGCGCCCAGACGTCCCCGGCGAGCACCAGCATTTCGGTACCGAGACGCCGCGCCACCGCCTCCAGCTGCCGTCCCAAGCGCTCGGCGGCCTGCGGCCACTCGGCCACCGGGACCTCGTTCTGGAGGCGTTCGCCGGGCGTGACCTTGGTCAGCGGCCATGTCCCGGCCTCCGCGTCGATACGCACGGTGCCGGGCGCGTCGGTGGTGTGACGGCCCGTGTAGCGGACGCGTACGGCCAGGTAGGGGATCTCGGGCGCATGCTGGACGACGAGCGGCATGGTGTCGGGCAGCGTCCCGTAGTGGGCGGTGTCATGTGCCGGCGGGGCGGGCAATTCGTCCTGCAGGGCCAGCTTTCCGTGCGCGGTGAACAGGGCCTGGCCGTGCGTACCGGGTACATCCGCGTCGTCACCCACGGTGCCCGCCACGGCGGCCACGGAGTCCGCGTCCGCGCCTTCGGATTCCAGAGCATCCCGCAGACGCCGCCAGCGCAGCGCGATCGCGGCGTCGGGATCCTCGATGGCGGCGTCGCGCGAGGTATCCAGATATACCGAGGCGAACGGGCCGGGTTCTTTGTAGACGGGTTCGAGGAAGGAAAGTCGCATTGCCACTCCCTGGGGCGGTCATCGACGCTCACCGCGAGGCTTTCCCTTTCTCACTGTGATCCTCGGCCACGGGGCGGGCAACCGCTGGCACATCGGCTCAGGCAGCGCTGACGGCCCGGCCTCGGCTAATCGCTGTCACCTGGGCTGTCGTCACCGTCGGCACCGGCGTCGCCTTCCGGGCCTTCGAGGTCGCCGAGTGGTGTATCGACGTCACCCAGCGATGCCTGGCGGCGGAGGAAGCGTTCGCTCTCCCAGGACAGGGTGTGTTCGATCTGGATGAAGTTCAGGCCGGTGGCTTCGGCGAGCTGTTCTTCGTCGAGTCCTTCGGGATGCGCGCGCAGGGCACGGTCGATCTTGCCGGCCCAGAGCTCTTCCTTGACGTAGGGCCGCTGCCGATGCCGCTCCCTGAGCTCACCGAGGTGCTCGGGGGTGCAGGCGGCCAGGAGTCGTTGGCCGTCCTGGTCCGGATCGTCCGGATGGATGACGGAGGAGTCCGGGACGAGGCTGAACATCTGCGAGGTGGGAGAGAGGGGCGCGCCGCACAGGTCACAGAAACCGGAATCGAACTCTGCGGCGCCTGATTCGTCGCTGTCGTACATCCGGACTTTGTACTCCGCCCCGCCCCGGGCCACGGGTGTCCGGCTCGCCCGTCCCACGAAACAACATGCCGATGGCCCCTACGCCAGGGCCACGGAACGGCCGGGGCCGCCCGGTCAGGCGTACAGCTCGCGCAGGCGTACGGACAGGCAGGTCACACAGCCCTCCAGCTTCTCGAACTCCCCGATGTCCACCGGCACCGGCTGATACCCCAGGTCGGCGATGAGTTCCGCACTCTTGGGCGCGCTGGTGGACATCAGCAGTCTGCCGCCACCGAGCAGCAGGACATGCGCGCCGGCCTCCTCCGGGACGGCCAGGAAGCGCGGGAACACGGCGGGGTCGTCGACGACCGGTGGGTAGCCGATGACGGTGCCGTCCGGAAGGGCGGTGACCGCGGACTTCAGGTGCAGCACCCGGCTCACCGGTACGGCGATGACGCGGGCACCCAACGGTTCGAAGGCGGCGCGGAGTTGGCGTACCCCGTCCGCGTTGGTACGGCCGCCGCGCCCGACGTAGACGGTGTCCCCGACCTTCAGGACGTCGCCGCCGTCGAGCGTCCCGGGCGCCCGGACCTCGTTGACGGAGCAGCCGAGCGCCTCCGCCGCCGCGCGAGCGCCGCTGGTCTCCGGCCTGCGCGGCGCGGCGCCGGGGCGGGCGATCAGCGCGACATTGCGGAAGACGACCATGGTGTCCTCGACGAAGGCCGCGTCCGGGCAGTCGTCGGCGGGGGCCACCTCGGTGGTCCGCCAGCCGTGGTCGCACAGCACCTGGACGTAGGTCTCCCACTGCCGCAACGCACGCCCGGGGTCCACCGGCTGCCGGTCGATATGGCTGACCAGTCCCTCGGCGAGGCGGGGGCTGGGGCGGCGGACGAGGGCGTACTGGCTGGGCATGTGCCTTTTCGGAGTGCGGGAGGGTGGGCTCAGAGGCCGGGGTCGGGGGGTCAGGGTTCAGTCGTCCGCTCCGTACGTCGCGCGCAGCGCATCCTCGACGGCGGCGAGGGCGGCGCGCCGGTCCAGGCCGAGGCGGTGGGCACGGCGCGCGTAGCTCTCGGCTGCTGCGGCGGCCTCCTTGGCCGCGGCGTCGCCCGCCGCCGCGATAAAGCTGCCGTGACGGCCCCGGGTCTCGATCACACCGTCGGTCTCCAGAGCGCGGTAGGCCTTGGCGACGGTGTTGGCGGCGAGGCCGAGTTCTTCGGCGAGGCCGCGAACGGTGGGCAGTTTGTAGCCGACCGGCAGCCCGCCGTCCCGGGCCTGGTCGGCGATCTGGGTGCGTACCTGCTCGAACGGCGCGTCGGCCGCATCCGGGTCGATACTGATCGTGAGGGTCTGCGGGGACACGGTGGTGCTCCTGGTGCTGGTGGTGGGGCGGGCGGGTGCGCGAGATGCACGCACCCGTCGGCGCGCGGTTTGTCGCACCCATTGTGCGCCAGGAGCGCCCACCGTGCCGGAAGCCGGGCCACAAGCTCTGCCGTGCGGCTTTGCCGACAGAACTCTGTGGTCAGACCTCTCGGACCGCTGGGGTCAGATTGCTGTGGTCAGTTCCTTGTGGTCACAGCTCCAGCGTCGTCCCCGTCGTCCGCAGCCAGGCGTCCATCCCGAGGACGAGCTCGGCACCGGGTCGGATGTCGGACGTCGCGCCGTCGCTGGTGGCTTCGGTGGCGGCGCCGACGTCCAGCAGCGGTCGCACGGGGGCGTCACGGTCCGCGACCAGCTCCTTGAGCTCCGCGCGCAGCGCCTCGGCATAACGCGGGTCCTGGGTGCTGGGGTAGGGGCTCTTGACCCGGTCGGCGACCAGATCGGGCAGTACGTCGCGGGTGGCGGCACGCAGCAGCGACTTCTCCCGGCCGTCGAAGGTCTTCATCGACCAGGGGGTGTTGAAGACATACTCGACCAGGCGGTGGTCGCAGAACGGAACGCGGACCTCCAGGCCGACGGCCATGCTGGCCCGGTCCTTGCGGTCCAGCAGGATCTGCACGAATCGGGTGAGGTGGAGATAGCTGATCTCGCGCATCCGGCGCTGGAGTCCGGCGTCGCTGTCCAGGTACGGGACTTCGGTGAGCGCCTCGCGGTAGCGGTCGTCCTCGTAGCCGGACAGATCGAGCTTGCCGAGCAGCCCGGGGTCCAGCAGCGCCTCGCGGGTGGCCTCGCCGCCGGCGAACCGGCCGGCGATGCCCGCCGCGGCCCAGGGGAACGTATCCGCGTGCACGGCTTCGGGGTTGTGGAACCAGCTGTAGCCGCCGAAGACCTCGTCGGCGGACTCCCCGGACAGGGCGACCGTCGACTGTTCGCGGATCGCCTTGAAGAGGAGATAGAGGGAGGTGTCACCGTCACCGAAGCCGTTGGGCAGATCGCGGGCGGCCAGGACGGCGGCGCGGTGGCCCGGGTCCATCAGCGCGGCGGTGTCCAGCACGATGTCGTGGTGGTCGGAGCGTACGTGCTCGGCGAGTGCGTGGGCGTACGGGCCGTCGGGGGTGCCGCGCAGGTCGTCGGCCTTGAAGTTCTCGGTATAGCCGGTGAAGTCGACGGCGAAGGAGCGCACCGGGCCGGCGCCCGCTGCGGTGAGCGCGCGGGCGGAGAGCGCGGTGATGGCGGACGAGTCCAGGCCGCCGGAGAGCAGGGTGCACAGCGGTACGTCGGCGATCAGCTGACGGGCGACGATGTCGTCCAGCAGCTCACGGATGTGCGCGACGGTGGTGTCGAGGTCGTCGGTGTGCTCGCGGGCCTCAAGCGCCCAGTAGCGCTTGGCGGTCAGGCCGCCGCGGCTGACCCGGATGAGGTGGCCCGGACGCACCTCGTGCATGCCCTTGTAGACGGCGTGGCCGGGGGTCTTGGTGAAGGTGATCAGCTCGGCGAGGCCCTCGGCGTCGACGACGGGCCGCACCGCCGGGTGGGCGAGGATCGCCTTCGGCTCGGAGCCGAAGAGCACGCCGTCGGGGGTGGGGTAGTAGTAGAGCGGCTTGATGCCCATCCGGTCGCGGACCAGCAAAAGTTCTTCGGTCCGCGGGTCCCAGAGCGCGAAGGCGTACATGCCGTTGAGGCGCTCGGCGAGCGCTTCGCCCCATTCCAGGTAGGCGTGCAGCACGACTTCGGTGTCGCTCTGCGTACGGAACACGTGGCCCAGCTTCTCCAACTCGGCCCGCAGTTCGCGGTAGTTGTAGACCTCGCCGCTGTAGGTGGTGACGACCAGGGTGCGGCCGTCGTGTTCGACGCTCATGGGCTGTTTGCCGCCGTCGATGTCGATGACGGCGAGGCGGCGGTGGCCGAACGCGGCGTGGGCGCCGAGCCATATGCCCGCGGCGTCCGGGCCTCGGCAGGCCATCGTGCCGGTCATCGCGTCAAGCGTGTGGCGCTGTGTGGTGAGGTCGTTGTCGTAGGCGATCCATCCGGTGATTCCGCACATGCTGGCGGCTCCTCCTTCTTGTACGGCGGGCCGCCGCTGCGGCGGTGGCCTGCGGGGATCACCGTACGCCTAAATAGATGCAGATGCCACGTATGCTGGTGGCGGGCCGTCCGGAATGAGTCACCGGGACACCGCTCCGCGGAAACGGGGAGCGGAAATGGGCAGGCGGCGAGGCAGCCGGCGGCGTACCGTCCGTGACCATGACGATCACTGTGCGCGACTTCCGGCCCGCCGACGCCAAGGCCGTCGCCGACCTGCGGCGCGCCGCGGTGCCGTGGCTGATCTCCACTCCGCGGGGCGTGGCCTGGCGGGTCAGGACCGCCCCGGCGGCGCAACGCCACCGGCTGTTCGTCGCCGAGCTAGACGGCTGGGTCGTCGGCGCGGCGCACAGTCATATGCTGCACGACAGCACCGTCCCGGGCCAGGCCGCGGCCACGCCTCAGGTGCACCCGGACCACCGGGGCCGGGGCTTCGGCGGCGCGCTGCTGACGGCGGCCGAGGAACATCTGTACGCGGTCGGCGCCACCCATCTCTTCGCCTGGGTGGCCGACGAGCCCGGTGCACTCTCCTTCGCGGAGCACCGCGGCTACCGACGTACCCGCCCGGGGCGCATTCTGCGGCTCGACCTCACGGCCGCCGGTCCGCGGCCGCTCCCCTCCGCCCTCCCGCCCGGCGTCCGGCTGTGCACCGGCGCGGACTTCGGCGCCGACCCCCATCCGCTGTTCCTGGCCGACGCCGAGGCCACCGCGGACGAGCCGGGTGATGTGGCGAGCGACGCGATGACCTACGAGGACTGGCTGCTGCACACCTGGGAACATCCCGATACCGATCTGGGCCTCACCTCGGTGGTGACCGTCGACGGCGAGCTCGCGGCCTACACCCTGGCCGCGACCGACGGCCTCGGCCGCTACTACTCGGCCATGACCGGCACCCGCCGCGCCTATCGGGGCAAAGGGCTGGCCCGCCTCGCCAAGACGGACTCCCTCCACCGCGCCCGGGACGCCGGCTGCACCGAAGCCTTCACCGGAAACGACGCCGCCAACGCCCCGATGCTCGCGATCAACCTCGCCCTCGGCTACCGGCCGTCCGCCGGCGAATGGCGGTGCGTACGCGAGCTCGGGCAAGAGTGAGGCGTGTGGCGAACCGTTCGCCGACCTCGACGGGCGGGGCTCCGCGCGAACTCGCCGTGGACGATCACGGTGCACGCACATCACGGATGGTCACGGTGCACGCACACCACAGCGATCACAGTGCACACACAGCATGGGGCGAGCGGCGCGTGGTGGGGCGCGACGATCTCGGCGCAGCACACCGTGCACCATCACGAGGCTTACCCCACACGGAGGTTCATGAGGCAACGCCCTGCACGACCATGGCGTATCGCTCGTCATTGACCTCCCTCCCCCAGAGGGCGGCGTCATGGGACAGCCGCTCCAGACACGTACGCTTCGCCAACGGCGCGGTGAGGGAGGCAAGTTCGCTCGCCGGGATGCCTGTCGTGTCGGCCCGGACGGCCGTGCGGGAGACTTCGAACGTGTCACACAGCTGGCTCTCGGAGGGGAAGGTGTCGCCGACCTTTGCTCCCTCGGCCCGCAGGAGGTCGAGCACCTTCTCGACGAGCGGGCGACGGTCACCCGTGCCGGCCACGTACCACCCGGCGCCCTGTACCGACTCAATGACACCGTCGGCCTTCAGCACTTTCAGCGCCCGACCGACCGTGCTTCGCCCCACACCGTAGGTGCGCATCAGCTCCGCCTCAGAGGGCAGCGCCTCACTGATCTTGCCTTTCTCGATCTTCTGACGGAGAGACTCCGAGATCTGCAAGTACGTTCCTCGCGGACTGGACTGCGGCACGTAGTCTCCCCTTCACTGACCTTGCTGATCGCCCCTGCGATTCATCACCCCATCCAACTTCGCACGTCGGCCTCACCCGGCCGACGGACCCCGCTACTGAGCCTTTCGCCTCGGGGTGACGCACCGGTCGCGGGCGGGTGTACGTCGGTGTCATGCGGTTTCCCGATGGGGGTGGCCTGACCGCGGTGCAGCGGGGCCGCGGGAGGGGGTGCGGTGCAGGCCGCTGAGATGTTCGCGGTGTGCATAGGCGAACGCAGGTGGCGAGGGCCCTCCGGGTCTCGCGGTAGTCCCTATGGCTGGCGGTCTGCCTGGTGTGAGGGCGGCACGGAGGGGGTGCGCGCGTAGGGGCTATCGGGGGGCGTTGCGGATGAAGCCGTCCTGGCGGGCGTGGCCGGCGACCGGGTTGGGGCACGGTCCGGCAGCGCACGGCTGGGGGAGGATCAACGGTGGACGTTGGTGCGGATCTCGGTGCTGGCGGCGCGGCACTGTCATGTCTGCTTCAGCCGGCGGTTGAGCCGGATCCTGCGGCAGATGGACTTCTCCGTGCAGGTGGTGGTGCACCGGGCGGCCGAGCGGGACGACAAGCAGGCGGCCGTCTGGCGGAGGGCGGCGACCAGCACCGGCAACGCGGGTGGGATCTCCTTGTCGCCGTCCAGGCGCCCTCGCAGACCAAGCGGGTTCCTGCAGCTTCCTCGTCTCGTCCGGTGGGATGCGCTCCAAGCAACCGGGCGGGTCAAATCTGTTCTGTTCGGCGTTCCGGGAGGTAGGTTGGTGAATGAGTCCCTCTGAGGGAGGCCGATTCTATCCCGTGGTTCGTATGGCTGATCGCCGCCGCGGCGCTAGGTGCCGCGGAGTTCTTCACCCTGACGCTGGTCTTCGGATTGCTGGCGGGCGCCGCATTGGTCGCCGCCGTAGTCGCCGGTGTGGGCGTCGGTATTCTTGGCCAGCTCGTGGCCCTCGGAGTGGCAGCGGCAGCGGGCCTTCTCATCGTCCGTCCTGTCGCGCTGCGGCATATGGCACAGCCACCCCTCACACGAGAGGGCAGTGATGCGCTGATCGGCAAGCGGGCCGAGGTCATGCAGGAGGTCACCGCGACTCACGGCCTGATCAAACTCTCCGGCGAAGATTGGTCCGCCCGCGCCCTCGACGAAAGCCTTGTGATCCCGGTGGGAGCGCTGGTGGATGTCATGGAGATCGAAGGCGCTACAGCCATCGTCTACCCCCGCGAACTCCTTCCATGAACGGCTGAACACAGAGCAATGGAGGCACTGTGGATCCAGTTGTCATCCCCATTCTTGTGGCGGCGATTATTGTCGTCTTCCTCGTGGCTTCCACTGTGCGGATCGTCCCGCAGGCGCGCCGCTACAACATCGAGCGGTTCGGCCGATATCGCCGGACGCTGCAACCCGGCCTGAACTTGGTCCTGCCGGTGGCGGACCGCATCAACAGCAAACTCGATGTGCGCGAGCAGGTCTATTCGTCCGACCCCCAACCGGTGATCACCCAGGACAACCTCGTGGTGAATATCGACACCGTGCTCTACTACCAGATCACCGACCCGCGGGCGGCGGCCTACGAGGTCGCCAGTTACCTGCAGGCGATCGATCAGCTCACCGTGACCACGCTGCGGAACGTCATCGGCAGCATGGACCTGGAGGGGACGCTCACCTCACGTGAGGAGATCAACAACCGGCTCCGCGCCGTCCTCGACGACGCCACCGGCAAGTGGGGCATCCGGGTCAACCGCGTCGAGATCAAGGCCATCGACCCACCGCACACCATCAAAGAGGCGATGGAGAAGCAGATGCGGGCCGAGCGTGACAAGCGCGCGGCCATCCTGCACGCCGAAGGGGAGCGGCAAGCCAAGGTCCTTACCGCGGAAGGCACGAAGCAGAAGGACATCCTGGAAGCACAGGGCACGCAACAAGCCATGATCTTGCGGGCGGACGGCGAGGCAAAGGCGGTGGAGCGCGTCTTCCAGGCCGTCCATCGCAACAATGCCGACCCGAAGATCCTGGCCTACAAGTACCTCGAGACGCTCCCGCACTTGGCGAAGAGCGACAACAACACGTTCTGGGTGATCCCGGGGGAGCTGACCGAGGCAGTTCGCACCGTCACCAGCGCGTTCGGCGATCAGTCAACCATGGGTCTTCCCAAACCTGCGCAATCTGAGGAAGCAGCCACTACCGAAACTGACGACACGTCGGACGAAGGCGGGACTCCGGAGCTCGAGGAAGGCTCGACGCTTTCGCTCGGCGCTGACGAGGCCGCGAAGCAGGCCGCCGCCGCGGTGAGCGAGGCCAAGGCCGAGGCCGAGGCCGCGAAAGCGCCCCAGGCGCCGGGCCGGGGGCAGACGTCCGGCGATTGAGCCTACCCTCGACTGTCGCCAGGGACGTTGGGCGGCCAGGACCAGGTCAGGCAGCGGTGTAGAAGGCCGTCGTCCGTTCGGCAGCACCCTGCGCCTCGGCCGGGTCCGTGCCGGCATCGATGCTCGCCCCGCTCATAGCCAACTGCTGCGCGTGATGCACTTCTTGCCGTCGTCAGTCGCCGACCACGCCATGCTTTCGTTGGGATCCTGGGCCGCACCGGTCGCCGGATGAGTCGCCAAGCCGAGGATGGCAAGATCCCATCCGATCCCGGTACTGAGGCTTTCGCCTGGGGCCGACGTCATGGCGGTTCGAGGGTAAGGCCGATCTCGGCGATGAAGCCGTCGAGCATGTCGGGCCGGTACTGCATTGCCTTGAGGCGGCTGCGGGCCAGGCCCGCGAGGCTGTCGAGGGTGCTCGGGGCGAGGTTGCCCAGACCGTTCTTCAGATTCGTCCAGATCCCCTCCGCCGGGTTCAGATCCGGCGCATACGGTGGCAGGGGGAATTCGTGTTGGCCGCCGTCAACCCCCGTGGCCGGTGAACCGGTCGGTTCCGCCGAGTCGAGAGTGAAGGGCCCAGTACGAAGAGGCCCGGACGGACTGTCCGGGCCTCTCATCTCGGTTGGCAGGAGGGGGCGTTAGCGAGACGCCCGGGGAGCCGTCGGGGAGCCAGACAGGGAGCCACTGGACGCGAATCCAGGTGAACCGGCGCGGACTGTAACGGACGACCAACGGCCCAACACCAGGTCTGGGCGCCGGGGTTCGTCGCCCGTACCTGTGCCCGCACTTAGCAGCGCCTTAACCGCACCATAAAGATCCGCAGGATCCCCCTTCGGCCCTCAAATCCGCTGTTCAGCGCGGCTAGCGTGCGTCTGGCAAGGCGGGTTCGCGTGCCGTCGGCGCCGCTCAACGGGGGGCGGCACCGTCGCGCCTGCCCGACCCCCCACCACCGCCTCCCACTCCCCCGCCCCGTTCGACGTACCCGATGAAGGAGTCCCCCACGATGACCGCTCGTCGCAAGGCCACCGGGATCGCACTGGTCGGCATCGCCCCGCTCGCGCTCACCGCTCTCGCCACGAGCCCGGCCGCCGCGCACGGTTCGATGACGGACCCGGTCAGCCGGGTCTCGGCCTGTTACGCGGAGGGCCCGGAGAGCCCCCGGTCCGCGGCGTGCAAGGCCGCCGTGGCCGCCGGTGGCACACAGGCGCTCTACGACTGGAACGGGGTCCGCGACGGCAACGCCGGCGGCCGGTCCAAGGAGAGGATCCCGGACGGCAAGCTCTGCAGCGCCAACGACGCCACGTACAAGGGCCTGGACCTGCCGCGCGCCGACTGGCCGTCCACCAAGATGACGGCCGGCAACCACACGTTCCACTACAAGGCCACCGCCCCGCACAAGGGTTCCTTCGAGCTCTACATCACCAAGGACGGCTACGACCCGACCAAGCCGCTGAAGTGGTCCGACCTGGAGTCCAAGCCGTTCGCGAAGGTCACCGACCCGAAGCTCACCAACGGTGACTATGTCTTCGACGGCAAGGTCCCGGCCAAGTCCGGACGTCATCTGGTCTACAGCATCTGGCAGCGCTCGGACAGCCCCGAGGCGTTCTACACCTGCTCCGACGTCGTCTTCGGCAAGGACAACGGCGGTTCGGGCGGCAGCGGTTCAGACGGCAGCGGTTCAGACAGCGCCGGTTCGGACAGCGGTTCCGCCGACGCGCCCGCCCCGGAGGCGTCCGCCCCGACCGACACCCAGATAGCCGAGGGCGCCGACAAGTCCTCCATCGGCACGGGCCGGCACGACCACGGTGGCGGCCACGACGGCGGCGCCAAGCACACCGACGCGGCCCAGGCGGCCGGTGCGGACGCCCCGGCGCCGGGCGGCGGTTCGGGCGCCGAGGGCCCGCACCCCGACGGCGGTGCCAAGCCGGTGGACGGTCAGCGGCTGGCCGAGACCGGCGGCGACGGCTCCACCGCCCCGATCGCCATCGGTGGCGCCGCCGTGCTGGCCCTGGGCGCCGCGTTCCTGTTCACCACCGCCCGCCGCAAGGCCACCCGACAGCGCGGTTGATCGGGTCCACCGGCCGGACCGCGCTCACCGCCGGTCCGGCCGACAGGGCTTCCGCCGGGCCGACCGCGCCATCCCCCCGCCGCCCGTTACGCCGCCCCTCTTCGCCCAGGGGCGGCGTAGCGGCTTCCCCGGGGCGGGCATGGCGGCCTCACGCCCCATTGGGCGGCAGCGCCTCGATGATGTCGTTGGCGACATGCTGATAGATCACCGAGCTACGGCAGTCGACGACCTCGCGGCGCTTGAAGACCTGGTCCATCAGGAGCGCGTGCAGCCGGTCGACGTCCGGGACGGCCACGTGGACGAGGAAGTCGTCGCCGCCCGCGACGACGAAGACGTTGAGGACCTCGGGCAAGGAGGTCAGGAACGCCTTGAAGCGCTCGATGACCTCGCGGTTCATGGGACGGATGCGGACCGTGAGCAGCGCCTGTACGGGGCGGTTCAGGGCACGCAGGTCCACGGTCGCGCGGTAGCCGGTGATCACACCGCGGGCGCGCAGCGCGCGGACCCGCTCCAGGCAGGTGGAAGGGGCGATGTTCAGCATGCGGGCCAGCTCGCGGTTGGTCTGCCGTGCATCGCGCTGCAGTTCGCGGACAATCGCCGAATCAATGTCGTCCATGGCCTCCATGGTGCCGCAGCCACCGAATTTCATTCGGGCAAGCTCCAAATGGATCAACCTTACGGTTACCTTCGGCAACTGTGACCGTACAACAGACAACCCTCACTGCTTCCGCACGGCCGGATGTACGACGGCTGGGCATCGGCAGCGGCACCGCGCTGTGCGCCGGCGCCGTCCTGGGCCCCGGCGTCCTGACCCTGCCGTCCCTGGCCGCCTCGGCGGCCGGTCCCGCCTCAATCCTGGCCTGGGCCGTACTGCTGGCCATGTGTGTGCCGGTGGCCGCCGCCTTCGCCGCGCTGGGCGCGCGATTCCCGGACGGCGGGGGCGTGGCCACGTTCGTGCACCGGGCGATGGGGCCACGGGCGGCGGCCGTCGTGGGGTGGTGGTTCTACGGGGCGGTGCCGATCGGCGTGGTCTCGGCGGCCTGGATCGGCGGGAAGTACGTGGCCGACGCGGTCGGTTGGGGGAACACCGGCGCGGCGGTCGTCGGCGGGCTGGTCCTCGTCGGGGCACTGGCGTCCAACGCGGTCGGCCTGCGGTTGTCGGGAGGGGTGCAGCTGCTGCTCGGCGGTCTGCTGGCGGCTGTGCTGCTGTGCGCGGTCCTGGCCGCCGCTCCGCATGTGACCGCCGCACACTTCACGCCCTTCATGCCCGGCGGCTGGTCGTCGGTCGGTTCGGCGGCCGCGGTGCTGTTCTTCGCGTTCGCGGGCTGGGAGGCGGCGAGCCATCTGTCCGGCGAATTCGCGGATCCGCGACGGGACTTGCCCCGGGTGACCCGTTACACGCTCATCGTCATCACCGTGCTCTACCTGGGCCTCGCGGTGGCCACGATCGGCGCGCTGGGGCCGGCCGCGGCGGACACCGAGACCCCGCTGACCGCACTGCTCACCCAGAGCGTGGGCGTCGCCGCCCGCCCGGTGGCCGCCGCGGCGGCGCTCTTTCTCACCTTCGGCGCGGTCAACTCCTATCTGGCCGGCGCCTCCCGGCTCGGCGCCGCCCTCGGCCGGGACGGGGCGGCGCCCCGCTGGCTGGCCAAGGGCGGCGGGGCGGGCGAGGTGCCGCGCCGCTCCCTCGCGGTGCTGGGCGGGGTGGCCGTCCTCCTGGCCGTGGCGGCCGGCCTCGGCGGCGCCGATCTGGATCTGCTGATGCGGGCGACCGCCACCTGTCTGGCGGCGGTGACCCTCGCCGGACTGGCCGCCGCGCTGGTGCTGCTCCCGCGCCGCACTCCCCTGTGGTGCGGCGTGGTCGTCGGCTCCATGCTGACGGCGGCCGTACTCGCCTTCTCCGGATGGCTGTTGCTGATTCCGTTGGTGCTGGCGCTCGCCTCCTTCTGCTTCCTGACGCTGCGTCGGTTCGTGCGGTGAAACGGACCGTCTCCGACCCGACCGTCCGGGGCACGACCACCCGCCGAAGCGGCCGTCACCGGGCGAACCGGCGCAGCAGGCGGACGTATGTGCTCCAGCGGGACGGGCGCGCGACGGTGCCCGTACAGGCGCGTTCGGCGCGGTCCAGGCTGTCCTCCAGGACCGCGTCATGGAACGCCCGGTAGGCCAGCGGCCAGGTGAACCGGGCCGCGCCCCGGACGCGCATCGCGAGGGTGTGGCGCAGCAGGGCGCGATCCCCGTCGAGCGGATGCACGGTGTACTCGTGGAAGCCGTGGAAACCACGCGGGCCGCTGAAGGTGAACCGCACCCACTGGCCCGGGACATACGCCGCCACGGTGTAGCGGACCGGGCCGTGACCGCCTCGGGCCCCTCGCGCGAGTGGCCCGTCGAGCACCATCGGAGGCCAGTCACCATGCGGCCACAGCGGATCGGCGCTGCCGGACAGGCCGTCGACCAGCCGCCCGACATCTGCCGGCGGTACCGGCAGCACTCTTTCGTGCACGTTGTAGACGCCCATCACACGCTCCATTCCCAAGGGCCGAGCCCGGAGCAGGACTGGCCACGTTCCAGAGAAACTCTCCAGAGAACACTCCAGACGAACCGCTCCGGAGCAGACCGCTGGAGAGGAGGCCGCCCAGAGAACGGCCATCTAATGGACTGCAACTAGAGACCTGCATCTAGAGAGCTCTCTCCAATACAATTGGAGGGTACCCTCTAGAACATGGCCAGGCCACCCCGATTCGATACTGCGCGGCTTCTCGACGCCGCTGTCCGGCTGGCCGCCGAGTCGGGCCCCGCCGGCGTCACCATGTCCGCGGTCGCCGCGTCCGCCGGCGCACCCAGCGGCTCGCTCTATCACCGGTTCGCGGGCCGCTCCGCTCTGCTCGCCGAGGTGTGGCTGCGGACCGTCGAGGGCTTCCAGGAGGGCTACTTCGTGGCGCTGAAGTCCTCCGAGGACCCGCGCACGGCGGGACGGGCGGCGGCCCGGCACATCGTGGCGTGGAGCCGCGCACACCCCGAGGAGGCCGCGCTGCTCCTGTACGGCGCCCGGGACTTCGGCCAGGAGGACTGGTCGGACGAGCATCGGCGACGCGCGGCCGAGGGGAATCAGCGGGTCCTCACGGCCGTCAGGGAACTCGCCGACACCGTGGGAGCGAAGGCCCCACAGGACATCGAGCGCATCACCCTCGCCCTCATCGACGTCCCGCTGTCACTGGTCCGCCGCCACCTACGGGGCGGCTCCCCATTGCCCCCACACGCGGAAGAACTCGCGGAACAGTGCACGGCGGCCCTGCTGGGCGGGTGAGGGGTGGGCCACCAGTCGACGGTGCCGGAAAACCTACGGCCCGATCGTAGCCGACAGCGTCCCGGAGAGCCCACGGCCCCGCCCACAGCCGGAAGCCCCCGGGAAGCCCACGGCCCCGATCCGCAGCCGACTGGCTTCCGGAAGGCCCACGGCCCCATCCGTGCCCGACGGCCCCATTGAAGGCGCGCCCTACCGCCGCCCGTCCCCTCCTAGGGAAAACCGACCCACTACACCCGCCCACCCCCCGAAGGGGGGTGGGCGGCGGGGAAAAACAAAGTAAGGGGCGGGTGGGCGGCAGGGGCCCTGGCCAGGCCGACCCGGGCGAATCCGGACGGATCCGATCCGGTCCGATCCAGGGCCAGGTCGACGCAGGCCGATCCAAGGCCAGGCCGACCCAGGCCGATCCAGGCCAGGCCCGGACCGGACCCCTCACCGCGTCACCGCCCGTCAGCCCCTCGGCATGCAGGTCGTCGGCGTGGCATGGGCCGGGTCGAGGGCATTGGCCGTCTCGTGGAAGGCGACCGGGTCGGCGAGCCCGATGGCCAGATGCTCCGAGATGTCGAGCGGGCACAGATCCTGGACCAGGACGTTGCGCACGTCAGGACCGTCGAGGAACTGGCTCTTGTACGGCGTGACGACCTCGTCGTACCGGGTCGCGATGACGGTGTAGTGCACGCCGGGGACGGTGTCGCCGCCCTCGTTGAGACGGTTGAGGAGGTCGGAGCCGACGATCTGGTCCGTCAGCCCCGGGGTGAATTTGTCGATGTGGTCCTTGGCACCGGGCAACAGGCCCAGCAACCGGGTCAGGCCGTTCACATCGGTGCCGTGGTTGTCGGGGGCCAGCCCGATCAGCGCGTTGACCTTTGCCGCTCCCCCGTAGAACTTCAGGTACACCCGGGGCATCATGCCGCCCTGCGAATGGCCGACGATATCGGTCTTCCGCGCCCCGGTGGCGGCCAGCACCCGGTCCACGTACGAGGCGAGTTGCCGTGCCGACGCGTCGACCGGGCCCAGGCCGTGGAAGAGCGGTACGCCGGGCAGCTGGCCGTAGTCCAGGGAGAAGACGCAGTAGCCACGGGCCACCAAGTAGGGCGCGAGGCCGAGCCAGTTGTCGAGGGAATTGCCGAACGTGCCGTGGACCAGGATCACCGGCCGGGGGTGTGCGGCGGACGGTTTGCAGTCGAAGTTGTTCCAGCCGCTGCTGACGGCAGTCTGAGCGGGACGACGCGGCGGGGGTCCCCCCGGGCGGAGTTTGGGGGAGTCTCCGGTCGGGGCGGTGGCGCGCGACGGGCGGGCGTCGGCGGGCCGAGCGGTGCCGCGCGAGGCCTCGCCGGCCTCGGTGGTGGCTGGCGACGGGCCGGCGGACGCGGGCGTGGTAGCAACGACGGCCAGGACGAGTGCGGGAAGGACGGTGAGCGTACGCGACCAACGCAGCTGCATACGATGCTCCTTGCGGGGTGAGGGGACTCCGAAGAGCTCGGTGAGCCGTTCACCTGCGATCCGGATCGCAAGGGCAGAGATGTTGACTACTTGTTAAGTTACGGCCGGGTAAGCAGTACGGGCCAGCAGCGTGACGGTGAAGGAAGCAACACACAACTCTCACCGGACGTCCGGGATATGACGCGCTCGAACTGTGCTAGCTCGCCGCCCCCACGCGTCACGGCCGGCTCCCATGCGTCACAGCCGGCTGGATTGTCAGAGGTGTCCCGTACAGTCGGTGACGTGTCAATGGCCCGTCGACAGGCCGTTCGACGGTCCGGTTGGCAGCCCTGTCGGCAGTGCGCTGACCAGGGAAACGCACGGAAGGGAGAGACCGGTGGAGACGATGGATCTGGTGGAGGTCACGGAGGTTTCTTCCGAGGCGGAACTGCGTGAGCTGATCGGCGAGCCCACCGCGCATGCCGCGAACAAGACCCGCGACCGGTTGCACGATCTCGACCGCCAGTGGCTGTCGCGGTCGCCGTTCTGTCTGATAGCCACTTCGGACTCCGACGGCCGCTGCGATGTCTCGCCCAAGGGCGACCCCGCGGGCTTCACCCGCGTCCTGGACGACACCACCCTCGTGATCCCGGACCGCCCCGGCAACAAGCGCGTGGACGGGTTGATGAACGTCCTCAGCAATCCGCATGTCGGGCTGAATTACGTCCTGCCGGGGCGCGGCGACACCCTGCGCATCAATGGCCGCGCCCGGCTGCTGCGTGATGCCCCGTTCTTCGATGATCTGGTCGTCAAGGGCAATCGACCGCGGCTCGCGCTGCTGGTCGAGATCGAGGAGGTCTTCTACCACTGCTCCAAGGCTTTCCTGCGCTCCGATCTGTGGAAGCCGGAGACCTGGGATCCGGACGCCCTGCCCTCACGCGCCCGGATAGTCAAGGGCCTTGAGGCCAAGGACATACCCCTGGAAGCCCTGGAGGAGCACTACGGCCCGAGGTATATGGAGCGGCTCTACGGGTGAGAGGAAGGGGGAAGGGAAGGTCTTCGCAGGGCCCCGACAGCAGCGGAGGCACTGACGGGCACGACCGGCCGACGGGCCGACGGGCCGACGGGCCGGCACCTTCTGGGCTGCTCTCACGCTCGCCTGCTCTTACCGTCGCCTGCCCTTGCCCCCGGGCACGGGCCTGGGGCTTGGGTTCACGGCCGACCACTGCGGCCGACGAACGGCGCCGCCGAGCTTCGACGCCGGCTGTGCCGCTGTCGTTCCGAAGCGCGCCCTGGCACGGTCGACGGCGGTCTCGATGCGATGCGCCTTGTCATCGACCGGATCGAATGTCAGCTGCCGCGCGGCGCGTTCGGCGCGGCACAGGTCCTCCGCGCGCAGCGCGACGGACCGCACCCGTGCCCGCTGCAGCCCGAGCGCGGCGTGCAGCGCGTAGGCCGCTTCGGTCAGCGCGGGGCCGTGCGCGGTCGGTTCGGCCAGCCGTCGGGTGCGGGTCGTCGTGGAGCGGTCGGCGTAGCGGACGGTGAGGGTGAGCGCGCGGGCCACCTGCCCGCTTCCGCGCATCCGGGCCCCGAGGTCGTCGGCGAGCGAGAGCAGTGCCCGGCGTCGTCTGACCGGATCCAGTTCGTCGTGGGCGAAGCGGTGTTCGGCGCCCATCGAGCGGGCGGACGCATGGGGCGAGACCGGCGTCGGGTCGATGCCGTGCGCCCGCTCGTAGACCGCGCGGCCCGTCTTCGCGCCGAGGATCCGTTGCAGGGTCGCGGGCGGTGCGGCGGCGATCCGGTCGATGTTGTCGAGCCCGTACACGCGCAGGGTGCGCACGGTCGCGGGCCCGACGCCGTACAGTGCCGAGGCCGGCCGGCGGCCGAGGAACGCGGCGATGGATCCGGTGTCCCCGGGGACGGCCCGGATCTCTCCTGGCTTGGCCTCCTGGGCCGCCATCCGCGCGAGCAGCGGGTTGGTGCCGATCCCGATCGTGCACCGTACGCCGTGCCAGACCAGCGCGCGCAGCCGTATCAGCTCGGCGATGCCCGTCGCGTCCCGGTCGAAGTAGCGCAGCGCCCCGCGGACATCGGCCAGCGCGGCCTCGGGCGGCAGCTCCTCGATCATCGGCGTGAACTGCGCCAGCAGCCGTACCAGTTGCTCGTATTCCTCGGCGCTGACGGGAGTGCCGTCGGCGGCCCGGAAGCGTACGAAGAGCATGCCGGGCGGCCGCGGCCCGTCGGGGGGCTCCGGCGGCGTGGCGGGCGGGCGCGGTGTGGGGGTCATCCCGCGCTCCCGGGGCTGGAGTGCCACAGCTTGCGGCCGGTGGCGGCGCGTTCGCCCGGAGGCTGGAGGTCGGCCCACGGGTGCATTTCATAGCCGGTCTCCAACCGGATGGTGCGCCCCGCAGCGGCATCCTCCGCCTTCTCCGCCTCACCGGAGCGGTCACCGGAGGCGTCGAGCCCGCCGGAGCCCTCACCAGAGCCGTCCGCACCGCAGGAACCGTCGCCGGAACCATCCGGCTCCCCGGCCCCCTCGCCCGGCCGTCCGACCGTCCGTTCCGGGCCTTCCGCGAGGCGGGCGGTGACCGCCTCCAGGCCGCCCTCACGGCGCAGTTCGGCCAGCTCGGCGAGGTTCCAGGCGGCCTCGCCGACCACGCTGAGGCTACGCGGCCCGCGCCGCTGGACCGTACCGCGCACCAGCAGCAGCCAGGAGTGGAAGACGGTGTGCGCGCAAGCCGCAAGGGGACTGGGGGTACCTCCCGGGCCCCCAGGGCCCGGGGGAGCGTCGAAAAAGGCGCAGTCGACCAGTCCCGTGCTGTCGTCGAGGGTGGTGAAGATGACCCGGCGGCCGGAGCGGATCGGCGGTGTCTGGGTGGCCGCCTTGGCCCCGGCCACCAGCACCGTCTCGCCGTTCCTGGCGTCACGCAGCATCCGGGCCGGCAGGGCGCCCAGCTCCGCGAGGAACTCCCGGTGGTCGGCCATCAGATGCCGGGAGGCGTCCATCCCGAGGACACCCAGTTCGGCGCTGAGCCGTTCGACGTCGCTGAGGTCCGGAAGGCCCACCGGCTCGACCACATCGGTCACCGTCTCCTGGCCGATCGCCCCCCGACCGGCGGATCCGTCGCGGCCGGCGCCGACGGCCCGGCCGGGCAGCGTCAACTGTCCACCCGGCGCATGCCGCTGACGGTGGTGCAGCTCGGCGATGTGCAGCAGCAGATCCCGGCGGTTCGCGCCGAAGGCGTCCAACGCCCCCACTTTGGCGAGGCGTTCGGCCACCGGACGGCTCGGATGGGCCCGCTGCCACAGGTCCTGGAGCGAGTGGTAGGGCTGTCCGGCCTCGATCCGCCGCGCCTCGGCCTCACTCATCCCGTGCACATCGGAGAGCGCGAGCCGCAGCCCCCAAACTCCGGGAGCGGCGCTGCCATCCCCTAGGGGAACACCGCCCTCGACCCTTAGGGGTTCCACATCCCCCACTCCAGCTCTACCCTCCATCACCCCCGTCCACTCACCGACACCAGGAGCATCGGCACCAGGATCACCGGCACCCGAACCACCGGAACCACCGGAACCATCCGAGACACCGGCACGGGAACGGGGAGCGCCAACACCCGAACTACCAGCACCAGCAGCCCCAGCATCAGCACCAGCACCAGCACCAGCACCAGCAGCGCCAACACTCGAAACGCCAGCACCAGCAGCGCCCCCACGACGGCCCTCACCAGGACCCACCCCACCATCAGACACCAGTTCGATTCGATGTTCCACCCCTGAACGGTTCACATCCAGCGGCAGCACCGGCACCCCGCGCCGCCGCGCGTCCGCGAGCAGCAGGCGCTTCGGGTACATGCCGGGGTCGTGGGTGAGCAGCCCGGCGTAGAAGGCCGCGGGGTGGTGTGCCTTGAGCCAGGCGGACTGGTAGGTGGGCACCGCGAAAGCCACCGCGTGCGCCTTGCAGAAGCCGTACGCGCCGAAGGCCTCGACGATCTCCCAGGTGCGCGCGATCGCTTCGGGCGGGTACCCGCGCCGCTCGGCGTGCTCCGCGAACCAGGCGTGCACCCCGTCCTGGCCCTCCGGATCCGACAGCGCACGTCGCTTCTCGTCCGCCTCGTCCCGCGCGCAGCCGGTCATGATGCGCAGCGTCTCGATGATCTGCTCGTGGAACACCACCACCCCGTAGGTCTCGCGCAGCGGTTCCTCCAAATCGGGGTGCGGATAGCGGGCCGGCTTCCGGCCGTGCCGGGCCTCGATGAAGGGTCGCACCATGTCGGCGGCGACCGGCCCCGGACGGAAGAGGGAGATGTCGACGACCAGGTCGTGGAAGGTGGCCGGCTGCAGCCGGCCGATCAGGTCGCGCTGGCCCGGCGATTCGATCTGGAAGCAGCCGAGCGTCTCGGTCGAACGGATCAGGTGGTAGGTGGCCGGGTCGCCGGGCGGCACCTGCGCGGGGTCGTCGAGATCGATCCGGCGCCCGGTGGCCCGGCCGATCTCGGCGACCGCGTGCGCCATCGCGGACTGCATCCGTACGCCCAGCACATCGAGCTTGAGCAGCCCCAGGTCCTCCACGTCGTCCTTGTCGAACTGGGACATCGGGAAGCCCTCACCGCTGGTCGGTACGACGGGCGTACGGCCTCGCAGCGTGGCGTCCGAGAGCAGCACCCCGCACGGGTGCATGGCGATGCCGCGGGGCAGCGCGTCCAGCGCCTCGACCAGCTGCCACAGCCGCTCGCCGCCGGCCTCCCGTACGCCACGCAGCTCCGGGAGTTCGGCCAGTGCCGCGCGCGCGTCGCGGGCCCGGATGTGCGGGAAGGACTTGGCGAGGCGGTCCACATGGGCCGGGTCCATGCCGAGGGCGGCGCCGACGTCCCGTACGGCGTGCCGCACCCGGTAGGTCTCGGGCATCGAGACCGTCGCGACCCGCTCCGCGCCGAAGCGGTCGAAGATCGCGCGGTAGACCTCCAGCCGGCGGGCGGACTCCACGTCGATGTCGATGTCCGGCAGCGCCGCCCGCCGCTCGGACAGGAAGCGTTCCATCAGCAGCCCGTGTTCGACGGGGTCGGCGTGGGCGATGCCCAGGAGGTGGTTGACCAGGGACCCGGCGCCGGATCCGCGGGCCGCGACGCGGATGCCCATCTTCCGCACATCGTCGACGACTTGGGCGACCGTCAGGAAGTACGAGGGGTAGCCGAGCCGTTCGATCGTACGGAGTTCGTCGTGCAGCCGCGCCCAGCGCTCGCGGTCGCGGTCGTAGCCGCGCAGCACCATCCCGGCGGCGCAGCGTGAGCGCAGCACCCGTGCGGCGGTGCGGTGTCCGGCGCCGACCAGCCGGGATTCGGGGAAGTGGATGTGGCCGAGCCCGATGTCGTCCTCCGGGTCGACCAGGCATCCGGCGGCGGTCTCCTCGGTCATGGTGAGCAGCCGGTGGGCGAGGTCACGCCGGAATCCGGCCGCCTCGGCGATCCGCTCGGCGGTGCGGCTCATCGCGGCGGTGTCCTTGAGCCAGCGTTCGCCGGTGTCCCATGCCTCGGGGTGATGCCGGTCCAGCGGCACCAGGCGGCGGGCGGAGTCCAGGATGTCGGCGACCGGCCCCTGGCCGGGGTCGGCATAGCGGACCGCGTTGGTCAGGACGGCGCGGATGCCCTGGTCGACGGCGAAGCCGAGGGTATGGGCGGCCAGCCGCCGGGAGCCGGGGCCGCTGTCGGTCCGCCCGTGGTCGACGACCTCCAGGCGCAGCGCGTCGCCGTACAGCTCGCGCCAGGGGGCGAGCAGCCGGGCGGCGCGGTCCGGGCGTCCCTCGGCCAGCGCCCGGCCGACTTCGGAGTCCGGCCCGAGCAGCACGTGCAGCCCGTCCGTGGCGGTCTCCAGGGCGCTCCACGGGAGGACGGGCTGCCCGGCGTGGGCCGGGTTGCCGGCCCGGTCCGCGTGGGCGGCCGAGACCAGCCGGCACAGGGCGGCCCAGCCGGCCGCTCCGTCGCGGGCCAGGAAGACGGCGCGGGCGGCGGACTCGTCGAGGAAGGCGCCGCCGCGCACCGGGGTGCGCCGTCGCACCGGTGCCACGGGCGCCGTCCCGTGCCCCGCCACGGCCAGTTCGGTGCCGAACAGCGGGCGGACACCGGCCGCGACGGCGGCCTTGGCGAACCGGATGGCTCCGGAGAGGCCGTCCCGGTCGGTCAGTGCGAGGGCGTCCATGCCTCGTTCGGCGGCACGCTCGGCGAGCCGCTCCGGATGGGAGGCGCCGTAGCGCAGGGAGAAACCCGAAGCGGTGTGCAGATGCGTGAACCCTGGCATCCGCACCTCCTGCACCTCATCCGCCCCCAGTTGATCCTGAGCCCCTCGTTTCACCATACCCCCATGTCGAACATTCGTACGAACGAACGGGAAGGCGTGGGCACCTCAATGGCACGCCCCGTCCGCCGATCGGCCCGCCCGATCTGCGCGAGCCCGCCACCCACCGGAAGATGTGGGGCAACCGGAAGATACGGAACGAAAAGCCCGAGGGGGCGAGGAGCGGCGCATGGCCGAGCTGGACAGCAGCACCCGCACCACCTTCCTCGGGGAGGTGAAGAGCGCGGTGACGACCCGGGCCGCGCTGCTGGTGATCGGGGTGCTGGGCCTGGTGATCGCGTTCATCACGTCGTACACCGGCGCCTTCCACCACCCCAAGCCGACCGATGTGCCGATCGCCGTGGTCGCCCCCGGCCCGGCCGGCGAGCAGCTGGTGGACAGGCTGGACCGCCTGCCCGGCTCGCCACTGGATCCGCGCGCGGTGCCCTCGGAACGCAAGGCGCGACGGCAGATCAACGACCGGACGATCGATGCCGCGCTGATCGTCGATCCACGCGGCACCACCGACCGGCTGCTCGTCGCGAGCGGCGGTGGCGCCTCGCTCTCACAGGCGGTCGAGCTGGTCGTCACGGCCACGGAGAAGGAGCAGGAGCGCACCGTCCGCACGGTGGACGTGGTCCCGGCGGACCGCGGAGACAACCGCAGCCTGTCGTCCTTCTACCTCGTCGTGGGCTGGTGCGTGGGCGGCTATCTCTGCGCCGCGATCCTCGCGATCAGCGCCGGGGCGCGCCCCGCCAACGGAGCGCGGGCGGTCATCCGACTGGCCGCGCTCACGCTCTTCTCGATCGCCGCGGGGCTTGGGGGGGCGATCATCGTGGGCCCGGTCCTCGGCGCGGTGCCCGGCAGCTTCGCCGGGCTGTGGGGGCTGGGCGCCCTGACCGTCTTCGCGGTGGGTGCCACGACCCTCGCCCTCCAGGCCCTCATGGGCATCATCGGCATCGGCCTGGCGATCCTGCTGATCGTGGTGCTGGGCAATCCGAGCGCGGGCGGCGCCTATCCGTATCCGCTGCTGCCGCCGTTCTGGCGGGAGATCGGGCCCGCGCTGCCGCCGGGCGCGGGCACCTGGGTCGCGCGCTCCATCGCGTACTTCCGGGGCAACGCGACGACCGGCCCGCTGCTGGTCCTCTCCGCCTGGGCGGCGGGCGGCACCCTGCTCACCGTCGTCCTCGCGATGCTCCGCAAGACCAACGACACGGAGACGAAACAACGGGGAAACGGGGGCGAGGAAGCGAGGGAAGCGTAGACGAGGGACGGAGCGCACGGACGACGGAGTGACGCATGGCGGGAACGCACGGCGGCCATCGGCCCGACGCCGCGCCACACGGACGGCACCGCAGGCCCGCACATTTCCTTTCCAGCCGAGGATCCCTTCGCAGTCGCCCCGCCGAGCCATCGATCCGTTAACAACTCAGCCACACCGTCATCGATCCGGAGGCGTCGTCCTCCGCACTCTTCAGCCAATCACCGGAGGTCGATCCCCTTCCGAACGGACGGTCGGTGGCTGGATTACGCCCTTCCGGGCATGGGCGGCTGCCCTACCGGGCCACCCCGTGCACCGCATCCCCGCTGGCCGCACACTGTAGACACACCGCTTCCCCACAAAATCGCCGCACCCGATCCCGCCATTACTCAAAGCTTTAAGCTATCGACTCAAAGTGATCGGCCGGGGTGCGTTTGAAGTGCAGTTGGGCCAGACTCCCGTCCGGCATCTGCACCTTCAAGCAAGGGAGTTGTTCGTCATGCGGTACATCACTGGGGGGATCGCGCTCGGCGCGGCGCTGGTTCTCGGCACGCTGGCCACCACCACACAGGCCACCGCCGCACCAACGCAGCCCACGCGAACGGCTGGGCTCTACGCCCCGACGGAGCTGGTGCTGACCGTCGGCAAGGGTGAGAGCCGTGCCACCTCCACGGTCCAGCGGGCGGTGACGCTCAGCTGCCGACCGACCGCGACCGGGACCCACCCGGACCCGAAAGCCGCCTGCGCCCAACTGCGCACGGTGTCCGGTGACCTCACCAAGGTGACCGGAGTGGTGACGGACCGGATGTGCACCAAGGAGTGGAACCCCATCGTGGTCACCGCGGACGGCGTCTACGAAGGCCGCCGGGTCTCGTACACCTACACCTTCTCCAACGCGTGCACGATGACGGACGGCAAGGGGCAGGTCTTCGAATTCTGACCCCGTCCGGTTTCCGAACAGGTTCGGATTCTGACCGGACGCGGCTTCCGAACAGGCCGGGATTCCCACCGAACGCGGATCCCACCGAGCCGACCGCTCCAAAACGGCCGCCGGCCCCGGACATCGGGATGTCCGGGGCCGGCGCCGTGCACCGTGCTGTTCACTTCAGCCGATCCGCGCGATACGTCAGCCGATCTGCGCGCCGTAGGCCTCAAGGGCCTCCGGCACCGGCTGGAAGAAGGTCACACCGCCGGAGGAGCAGTTGCCGCTGCCGCCGGAGGTGAGACCCAGCGCGGAATCGCCGTCGAAGAGCGCGCCGCCGCTGTCGCCGGGCTCGGCGCAGACGGTGGTCTTGATCAGGCCAGAGACCGTGCCCTCCTGGTAGTTGACGGTCTCGTTCAGACCGGTGACCTGACCGTCGTGCAGCTGGGTGGTGCTGCCGCTGCGCTGCACCCGCTCGCCGACGGTCGCCTCGGCCGCCTTGGTGATCTTCTGGGTGCTGCCGTTGTAGAGATTGACCTCGCTCGGGTGCGGGGTGTTCGCCGTGTACTTGGCGATGGCGTAGTCGTCGCCCGGGAACGAGGAGTTCTCGGTGACCGCGATCTCCGAGCCGCCCCGCCGGTCGGACCAGCTCCGGACGGCGTTGCCGCAGTGCCCGGCGGTCAGGAAGTACGGCTGGCCGTCCTTGACGACGTTGAAGCCGAGCGAGCAGCGGGCGCTGCTCCCCCAGATCGCGTCGCCACCGGCGATGAAGGGCTTGAACTCCCCCTTGGTGTGCCGGAGTTCGACCTTGTCGCCGAGGCTCTTGGTGACCTTGCTGAGCCGGTCGAGCTTGGCGCCCTTGACCGTGCGGTCGGCGGTGACCACGACCTTGTTGCTGACCGGGTCGACACCCCAGGAGGTGCCGGGGATGGTCGCCTTCGACTTCAGCGTCTGCCGGGCCGAGTCGAGCTGGGCGAGCGTGTGCTTGACGAGTCTCGCCTCCGCCCCCTTCGCCCGGACGGTCTTGGCCGCCGCCTCGTTCACGACGTTGACCACGAGCTTCTTGGCCTTGGCGTCATAGAACGCACCGGCCGTGCCGGTCTTGAACTGGGACGCCAGGGTGCTCGCGGCGGTGCCGGAGAGCTTGGCGAGGGGGGTGGGGGCCGGGGCCGCGTTGGCGTTGGCCAGGGTGAGGGTGCCGGTGGCCGCGAGGGCCAGCGCTCCCGCGCCGGCCAGAACAGCGCGTCGCTTGGATATGCGTCGGTGCTTCAACTCAGAGCCTCCCGTGGGGGACGGGCCCGCTCTGTGGGGAGAGACGGACCCTGAGAGTGTGAGAAAAGAGCACGGACGAATCCGCCCCGCGTAGCGGCACCTTGGAGAGACGCGTCCATGCCAACCGTGCGGAGCCGAGTATTCCCATCCCTCTCACTCGTGCACAAGACCGAGTTCCGGTCTCGGGTACGGGAGTTCACCAATTCATCACACAACGGTCACACTGATATCCGCGCACGTTGTCCCCCGGTACGGGAACCGGCGACCACGCGGCAGGGCGGACGGTGCGCACGATGTGAGGGCGGCATCTGTCCGGAAACCGTCCCCGGGGATCCGGACAAATGCCGCCCGCGTACGACTCCCGGCCTCCGGGCCGCTCCCGCACTCCCCCACCCCACCCCGACCCCGGACAGCAAAGATCGCCGTATACGCCCGGATTTACCGGTATATACGGCGATCAGTCAGAGGCAGCAGACGGCTACGCCAGGTTCTCCGCCTCGGGGCGGTCCTCCAGCTCCGGCGGCAGATCGGCCTCCTTGACGGCCACAGGAGGCAGCGGCACCTCGGCGGCCGCGGACTCCTCCAGGTGCCCCAGTTCGGCCCCGGTGACCACGGGCTCCCGCGTGAGCCCCAGCTCCGCCTCGGCCTTCGCGGTCTCCGCCTTGGCCTGGAGCCCGGAGCGCTCCAGGAACCGCAGCAGCTCGACGGGGAAGGGCAGGACGAGCGTGGAGTTCTTCTCGGCGGCGACCGCCACCACGGTCTGCAGCAGCCGCAGTTGCAGCGCGGCGGGCTGGCCGGACATGGTCTGGGCCGCCTCGGACAGCTTCTTCGACGCCTGCAGCTCGGCATCGGCGTTGATCACGCGGGCGCGCCGGTCACGCGTCGCCTCCGCCTGGCGGGCCATCGACCGCTTCATCGTCTCCGGCAGCGAAACGTCCTTGATCTCCACCCGGTCGACGCTCACGCCCCAGCCGATGGCCGGGCTGTCCATCATCAGCTCCAGGCCCTGGTTGAGCTTCTCCCGGTTCGACAGCAGATCGTCCAGTTCGCTCTTGCCGATGATCGACCGGAGCGAGGTCTGCGCCATCTGCGAGACCGCGTAGCGGTAGTCCTCGACCCGGATGACCGCGTCGGCGGCGTCCACGACCTTGAAATAGACGACGGCATCGACCCGGACCGTGACGTTGTCGCGGGTGATGCCTTCCTGGGCGGGCACCGGCATCGTGACGATCTGCATATTGACCTTGCGCATATGGTCGATGATCGGAACGATCATGTTGAATCCCGGCTCGCGCACCGGGGACATCAGCCGTCCGAGGCGGAGCACCACGCCTCGTTCGTACTGTTTGACCACCCGCACCGCCGCCATGAGGTACACGCTGCCGGCGCAGGCGAGCCCCACTCCGGCCGCCACCAGTTCTTCGACCATCACGGCCCCCTGACGTCTGCCGTCCGCCGCTGTCCGCCGCGTCCGTCGCCCGAGTCTCTGTTACTTATCATGGTATGCCCGGTTCGGAGGGCGGTCGAGGTGCACGACGGGCCCGCGCGCCCCGTCCGGGCCCCCGCCCATCGGCGGACGGGGGCCCGTGCGCCCGGCGGAACAGGCGCTCACACGGTCACCGCGCGGTTCGGTACGCGGTTCAGTACACGCGCACGCCGTACGCGCTGAGCGCCTCGGTGACCGGCTGGAAGAACGTCGTACCGCCGGAGGAGCAGTTGCCGCTGCCGCCGGAGGTGAGCCCGAGGGCCGTGGTCCCGGAGTAGAGCGGGCCGCCGCTGTCGCCGGGCTCGGCGCAGACGGTGGTCCGGATGAGTCCGGAGACGACGTCGCCGTTGCCGTAGTTGACGGTGGCGTTCAGGGCGGTGACCCGGCCGCGGTGGGTACCGGTGGTGGAGCCTCGGCGGATGACCGTCTGCCCGACGCTCGGGGTGCCGGCGCTGGTGATGTCCTGGCCGCCGACCGTTCCGGGGTGCGACAGGGACGTGTTGGTGTACTTCACGATGCCGTAGTCGTCACCGGGGAAGCTGGATCCCGCGGTCGGGCCGATGCTCGTGGTGCGCGCGGAGTTGGTGTACCAGGGCGGGTTGCCGTCGGTGCAGTGGCCGGCCGTCAGGAGGTAATAGGTGTTGCCTCTGCGGACGTTGAAGCCGAGCGAGCAGCGCCAGCTGGGCGCGTGGATGGCGTCGCCGCCGGAGATGAGCTTACGGAAGGTGCCCGCGGTGCGCTCGACGCGTATCGCACGGGAGTTGGCGCCCGCGGCCCGTTCGAGGGTGGCTATCTCGTCCTGCGAGACGGTGCGGTCGGCCGTGACGACAAGGGTGTTGGTGGCCTTGTCGACGTGCCATGCGGTGCCCGCGATGTCCGCGGCGCGTACCGCGTTGCCGGCGGCGGCGAGCTGGGTGGCGCTGAGCGTGGGTGTGGGGGCGGGGTTCTGGGCATGGGCGGTGGGGATGGCGATGGCTCCGATGGCCGCCAGTCCGGACGCTGTGGCGATCAGCCGGGTGCGTCTCGCTACGCCGCTGTGGGGGGTGGTGCGCTCGTTCCTCACTGATTCCTCCGAGGGGATCGGGGGCCTGCCGGTGGGCGGCCCGTGAGGCGCAGCCGAAGGACACGCGGAAATCCGCACGTTCGCTTCTGCGTGTCCCTGACAAGCGCTGTCGGGAGTGTCGGACCCGCCGCCCCGCAGCGCAAGAGGCGTACACCAAGGTCTTTCGCCGGACGCCCACAACAGCGCGGGACGTCACCCCCTACGCCCAACTCACCGCCCAGCGGCCCCGTTCGGCCGGCGGGGCCTGCCAGGACGTCACGGAGAAGGGAGTTGACGACGGAGATGCCATCAGGACGAGAACGCCGGAGGCCGTCACCGACGGGCCGGTGCGGCGGCGCGGGACGGTGCCTCCGGTGCCTCCGGTGCCTCCGGTGCGGCCAGGCGGGCCGCAGTGGGCCGCCCGGGCCGCCACCGCGCCGCGCCATCCGCCCCCGGCCACCATCGATCCCGGCGTTCGCCCGATCATCGGCCTATAGCGTCGGCGTCAATCCGGGTCGCGGACATATGCCCTGGTCCCATGCGTGAACCGACCTCACGGTACGATCTTGACTCCGCTGACCACCTGTCGACATGCCGGACGCGTACCGACTGTGACGCCCATCGCACTGTCAGTTCCCGCCCAAGACACGGGATCTGATGACACGCCAACCTGTTTGCACCAGATGTGTCACGAACCCCCCGTGCGGCGGCTATCCACTTGGCACACCCTCCGCATCATGGACGACCATAGAGAGGCGGAACACAGACACACCACGGGTGAGAGGAGGCGTCAATGGGATCGGTACGCAAGGCGAGTGCCTGGCTTGGCCTCGTCGACGACAACGATGACGAGCGCTATTACGACGACGACTACGCCGAGGGCCCCGAGGCCGGAAACCCGGGCAACTCCTGGGTGACCGACCCCCGGGTCCGGGTGGCCGACGAGGCCGCCCAGGACCAGGGCACCCGCATCGCCACGGTCACCCCGGACGGGTTCCGTGACGCCCGTGGTATCGGCGAGCTCTTCCGGGAGGGTGTCCCGGTGATCGTCAATCTGACGTCCATGGAGCCCGCCGACGCCAAGCGTGTGGTGGACTTCGCGGCCGGTCTGACCTTCGGCCTGCGCGGTTCGATCGAGCGGGTCGCCACCCGGGTGTTCCTGCTCACCCCCGCCGACTACAAGGTGGTCAGCGGCGAAGGCCGCCGCACCGGCGGATTTTTCAACCAGAGCTGAGCGGCTCCACACGCGCTCCGCGCAGGGGGTCCGGGGGTTGCCCCGGGGTGATGCAGCAACCAGAGCCGAGCCAGGCGCTCACCGGATGCCCCTCCTCACCCACCCGGCGCTCCGGCTCACCGGAACGCGTCGAGACCGGTGAGCGCCTTGCCCAGCACCAGCTGGTGCATCTCGACGGTGCCCTCGTAGGTGAGCACCGATTCCAGGTTGGTCGCATGCCGCATGACGGGGTACTCCAGGGAGATCCCGTTGGCGCCCAGGATCGTCCGGGCGGTGCGGCAGATCTCGATCGCCTCGCGGACGTTGTTCAGCTTGCCGAAGCTGATCTGCTCGGGGCGCAGCCGCCCCGCGTCCATCCGCAGCCCCAGATGATGGGCCAGCAGAATCCCCTTGTGCAGTTCGACGGCCATGTCGGCGAGCTTGGCCTGGGTGAGCTGGAAGCCGCCGATGGGGCGGTCGAACTGTTCCCGGGTCTTCGCGTACTCCAGCGCCGCCTGGAAGCTGGCGCGCGCCGCGCCCATGGAGCCCCAGACGATGCCGTAGCGGGCGTGGCTCAGACAGCTGAGCGGGCCGCGCAGGCCGGTGACCCCGGGGAGCACCGCGTCGGCCGGCAACCGGACCTCGTCCATCACGAGTTCGCTGGTCACCGAGGCGCGCAGGGACCACTTGTGCTTGATCTCGGGGGCGGTGAACCCGGGGCTGTCGGTGGGGACGACAAACCCGCGGATGCCGTCGTCCGTACGGGCCCAGACCACCGCGACGCCGGCCACCGAGCCATTGGTGATCCACATCTTGCGTCCGGTCAGCACCCAGTCCGTGCCGTCCTTCTTTGCGTGGGTCCGCATCCCGGCGGGGTCGGAGCCGTGATCGGGCTCGGTGAGGCCGAAGCAGCCGATGATCTCGCCGGACGCCATCCGCGGCAGCCACCGCTGCTTCTGTTCCTCGGACCCGAAACGGTGCAGGGCGTACATGGCGAGCGATCCCTGGACGGAGACCAGCGAGCGGATGCCGGAGTCGGCGGCCTCCAGCTCCAGGCAGGCCAGGCCGTACTGGACGGCGGAGGCGCCCGCGCAGCCGTAGCCGGTCAGGGACATACCGAGCGCGCCGAGGGAGCCGAGCTCGCGGGCCAGTTCGCGGATGCCGGGGAGTTCGCCGCGCTCGTACCAGTCGGCGATGTCCGGCAGGACGCGGTCGGCGGCCCACCGGCGGACGGTGTCGCGCACCGCGCGGTCCTCGTCGGTGAGCAGGTCGTCGATGCCCAGCGGGTCGTCGGGGTCGAACGGCGGAAGCGAGGAGGACGACGGTGCTGGGGTGGCGGCTGACATGACGGTGCCTCCGGCGGGTGCGGCGCTGCGCAAACTAGCAGTGGTAGTTATGCGCGTCCGACGGTACGGTCCGCCCGCCCGCCGGGGCAAGGGTCACCGCCGGCAGCCCTGGGCCATCGGCGCCGTCCCCTCGTATGCCGTCAGCGGCCGGAGCTCGCCGGCGCCGGTTCGGTCTCGCACCCGGCACCCGCCCTGCGCTCCCCCACGGCCGTGCCGCTCTCGGCCCGCTCCGAGGAGTCCGCCGCCCGGCGCGGCAGCCGCAGCGCGATCGTCGCACCGACCAGCAGCAGCAAGGCGCTGGCGATCAGGGTGATGTGCAGTCCGCGGACGAAGGAGTCCCGGGCGGCCTCGCGCAGCGCGGCCCCGGCGGACGGGCCCAGCCCGGCGGCCACCTTGTACGCCTCGCCGAGCGAATGCGACGCCGATGCGGCGGCCTTCTCCGGGACGCCGCCGACATGCGCCAGGCCCGGTGCGTAGGCGGCGTTCATGACGCTGCCGAGCAGCGCGACACCGATGCCGGCGCCCAGCTGGTAGGAGGTCTCCCCGATGGCCGCGGCGCCGCCCGACTGCTCCGCGGGGGCCTCGCTGAGCATGGACTCGTACGCCCCGAAGAGCGTGGACTGGAAGCCGAAGCCGAGCAGCACGAAGCCGGCGCCGAGCAGCCAGGGGGTGTCCTGGTCGTTCATCGCGGTCAGACAGAGCACCGCGGAGGCGGTGAGAACGAAGCCCAGGGAGACCATGGCGCGCGGGCCGAGGGTCTGCAGCATCCGTGAGCCGGTGAGACCGGCGGCCATCGCGGACAAGACCAGCGGCAGCATCCGCAGTCCGGTCTCCAGGGGGTTCAGTCCGAGGACGAGCTGGAGGTACTGGACGGCGATCAGCTGAAGGCCCACCAGGGCGAGCATCGCCAGCACGATGCAGCCGACGGAGGTGCCGAACGCGGGCCGGGCGAACAGCCGCATGTCGATCAGCGGGTGCTCCCGCCTGCGCTGGCGGCGTACGAAGACGATGAGCAGCAGCGCGCCGACGGCGATGGGCAGGAGCGTGGTCGGGCCGAACACCGCCATCCCGCTGCCGATCCGCTTGACACCGAGGACGATGCCGAGGACGCCGAGCGCCGCGATCATCGCGCCGACCACATCCCACGGGCCGTTGCGCTCGCCCCGGGACTCCGGCAGCAGCCAGCGGCCTATCAGGAGCATCGCGGCCATCATCGGAATGTTGATGAGGAAGACCGAGCCCCACCAGAAGTTCTCCACGAGGAAGCCGCCGAGGACCGGGCCGACGGCGGCGCCGACCGCGGCCACCGCGCTCCACACGCCGATGGCGACGGCACGCTCGCGGCGGTCGGGGAAGACCTGCCGCAGGATCGAGAGCGTCGCGGGCATGATCATCGCGCCGCCGATGCCGAGCAGGGCCCGCGCCACCATCAGGACCTGCGGGTTGGGCGCGAGCGCGGCGACGGCGGAGGCCAGCCCGAAGAGGCCGTAGCCGAGGAGGAGGATGCGACGGCGGCCGACGCGGTCGCCGAGGGTGCCGAAGAGGATCAGCAGCGATGCCGCTATCAGCGGATAGACATCGACGATCCAGAGCAGCTCGACCGGCCCCGGCCGCAGGTCCTCGGTGACGGAGGGCACGGCCACATAAAGGATCGTGGTGTCCAGCGCGACGAAGAGCAGGCTGACACAGAGCACGATGAGCACGGTCCAGCGGTTGACGCCGCCGCCTGAAAGCCGGGGAACACCAGTCGTCCGTCCACTGCCGGACGTGGTCGTCCCGGACATGCAAACCTCCTGTCATGCTCTCGCGGCCGCGGATCAGGGCGCGAAAACGCCCCGGGGAAACCGGCGGCACGGGCGAGTTGAGACGTCAGACTACGCGAGTCGCCCGAGGTCCCGCGTGGCTCACCTCACGATGAGACGCGCATCGCAGCGGTTGCCGTTGCGTCACCCGCCGGTCGACGGTCGTACTTCGGCCACCTGGATAATCGTCCGGATGAACGATCTTGCCTCCACCGCCGCCCCCGGCCGGACGCCGTACGCGCCGGCCGTCCGCGCCGCGCTGCGCCGTGCCGCTCCCGCGCTCGCGGCGTACGCGGCGGTCCGGCTGCTCGGCGTCACGGTGCTCGCGGTCTGGTCGGCGGCGAACGGCAAGAACTGGCACACGCTGCTCACCGCCCGCTGGGACTCGCTCTGGTACACCCGGGTCGCCGAGCAGGGCTACGGCTACAGCGTCCAGCTGGCCAACGGCGATCTCCATTCCGACCTGGCGTTCTTTCCGCTGCTGCCGTGGCTGGAGCGCGGGCTGTCCGCGGTCTCACCACTGTCCGCCGCCGATGCCGGGATGGTGGTGGCCTGGTCGGCGTCACTGGGCGCGGCGTGGGCGCTGTACGCGACCGGTGAGCGGCTGCACGGGCCGCGCGCGGGGATGGCGCTGGTGGCGCTGTGGGCGGTGCTGCCGGTCGGGATCGTGCAGTCGATGGCGTATTCCGAGTCGTTGTTCACCGCACTCGCGGCCTGGAGCCTGTACTGCGTACTGACCGGACGCTGGGTGTGGGCGGGGGTGCTGGCCTCGCTGGCCGGTCTGACCCGGCCGGTGGGCGCCGCGGTGGTGGCGGCTCTGTGGGTCACCGCCGTGCTGACCGTACGCGACGAACGGGCCGGCGGCGCGAGCCCGCGGGCGGTCTTCCGGGGCCGGCACCGGGGGATGCTGACGGGTGTGCTGCTCGCGCCGCTCGGCTGGCTCGGCTACGTCCTGTGGGTGGCGGCACGGCAGGGCAGCCTCACCGGCTATCTGGACGTCCAGGGCGGGTGGGGCAACGGCTTCGACGGCGGTATCGCGTTCGGCGCCTTCATCTGGCACCAGCTGTCCGGGCCCGCGTTCCCCGCCGGGATCGGGCTCGTCGTCGGCGTCGCGCTGGTCGTCTGGCTGTATGTGCGCGGCGTACGGCAGGGCCAGCCGCCGCCGTTGCCGGTGTACGGCGGTGCGGTGCTGCTGCTGGCGCTCACCGCGAAGGGCTATTTCGGCTCGAAACCACGGCTGATGCTGCCGGCGTACCCGCTGCTGCTGCCGCTCGCGGTGGGCGTCGCGCGGTGGCCCCGTACGCGAGCCTGGCTGGTCATCGGGCTGATCGCGGCCGGCTCGGCGGTCTACGGGGCGTTCTGGCTGAACGGTTCGGGCCCGCCGTGACCGGGCACCCATCATCGGATGATCTTCATCGTCGGTGCCGCTCCGGGGAACTCCGCGCAGTCTCCGGGCGAATCCGGGATAAACTCCGCCCGCGAAAAGCAGATAAAGCACTCGCGGCGCCGACACGCGGACGCCTGGCACGGGAATCCGAATCGCCGGGAATTCCCTTGCAAATCCGCGGGCCGGCGCCCTGTTTGAGACCCATTCCACATCACATCGTCATTACAAAGCGCACAGTTTGACCAAGCCGCTACATCACACGCGGTAACGTCGATTGAGTGCGTACCGATGACAAGCTCGACCAGATGGAGGAGCGCCCGGCCGATCGCGCCCGACCACCCCTGATGACCCGGACCCGCCTGTGGCTGTTCGGCGGCACGCTGGCGGTGTATGCGGCGATCGTGGTCGGAGTGCTGACGACTTCATGGCTGGTCACATTCGACTGGCAAGTCATGTTCTTCAGGCCGTACAAGCAATGGCCGGAGATCCATGCCTTCCTCGACTACTTCGTCGTGCTCGGGCAGCGCGGACCGACCGCGGTGGCCGTGGCGGCCTGGCTGGGCTGGCGCTGCTGGCGGCAGCACAACCTCCACCCGCTGCTGGTGCTCGGCGCCTCCCTGCTGCTGCTGAACATCACCGTGGGCGCCGCCAAGCTCGGCATGGGCAGGCTCGGCCCGCACTACGCGACGCAGGTCGGCTCCACCGAGATGTGGCTGGGCGGCGATATATTCCCCTCGGGCCACACCGCGAACGCCGTGGTCACCTGGGGTGTCCTGGCCTATCTGGCGACCACGCCGCTGCGCCGTCGCACACTGTCGGTGATCGCCGCGCTGGGCGCGCTCGGCGTCGGCATGACCACCGTCTACCTCGGTACGCACTGGGTCAGCGATGTGCTGCTCGGCTGGGCCGCCGGTCTGCTGGTGATGCTGTCCCTGCCCTGGCTGGAGCCCGGCATCACCTGGGTGGAGGACCGCCTGATGGGCATGCTGCTGCGGCTGTGGCTGCGGCTGCGCCCCGATTCGCTGCGCGGCCCGCTGCCGGCCGACGCGCTGGCGCCCGGGGTCTCCCGGCAGCGGATCGCACCGGACGGCGAGGTGCTCGTACGCGAGACCATCGGCGCGGGCCGCGTCGCCGCCACCCGCGCCCCGGACGGCTGGCCGCACCACCCGCCACGCCCGCACACCTCCCGCTCGGAGCGCTCGCCGGTCACCCCGGCGGGCAGCCGCCGGCCGCCGCACGCGGACCGGGCCGCGCGCAGCACGCCGCTCAGCCCGACGTCCGGGCGCGGACGCAACGGCTCCGGCTGACCCCACGGGCGCGGACGGTACGTACACCTCCTCCCCCGCGCGGAAGGCCCCGGCCGCTCCTTCCGGAGGGGCCGGGGCCTTCGTCCGTGCGCAGGCCCGTCAGCCTTTCCAGGCGCGCCGCACCCGCCCGTCCTCGACCTCGAAATTGAGCCGGCCGCTGAGATACTCCATGGTGATGACCGTGCCCGGCGCCAGTGAGCGGACGGTGGTCCAGCCGCGTGCGCGGGCCTGTTCCTCGGCGTCCTGCCGCGCGAGACCGGTATAGGTCTCGGGGTCGTCCGCGGGGTCGTTCGGGAGAAGGGGATCGGGTGCCATGACAGCCACCGTAGGTGTCCGCACCAGTACACGGAAGGCCCTTCCGGCGCACACGTCGGTATCCGCCCGGTCTTTCCTTGGTCACACTTGTGTCACAGCGCGGGCTCGTGCGTTTGCGGTAACTCCGGTCACCCGAACGTGCCGAATCCTGCCGCAACCGGGTGTAAAAACAGAGCGGCGAAATTCCCCCTTGATCACCTCCGAAAACAGCCGGATACGCCATGGGCAAATCCGGACAGGTACCGGAAATTAATCCCGGCCGGCCGTGAAAACCCGGTAATCGAAGCCCTTTATCAGCCAGCCGCTAATTGCCCGGTGCGACACACACCACACACATTTCCCGCACATCGCCCGGCACGCCGTACCCCATCGCGCCGCGCGGCCGGCGCGCCCCGGAGAGCACCGGAACGGACCGGAGCGTCCCCTCGCACCGGGCCCGGCCCGCGAGCATCATGGCCCCGGCACCCCATGTCCCCGCCCAGCCCCGGCAGCACGTTCCCACCCAGCCCCCGCCCCAGTACTCCCGCGACGAACGAGGTGCAGCGGATGGTCACGGACAGCACCGAGGCGAGCAGCCGGCCGCCTACGGCGCGGCGCCGTGGGACGGTGCTGGTCGACTGGCTGACGACGACCGACCACAAGAAGATCGGGCACCTCTACCTGACCACGTCGTTCGGGTTCTTCCTGATCGGCGGACTGCTGGCGCTGCTGATGCGGGCCGAGCTGGCCCGTCCCGGAATGCAGATCGTGACCGCCGAGCGGTTCAACCAGTCGTTCACCATGCACGGCACGATCATGCTGCTGCTGTTCGCCACCCCCGCGTTCGCCGGTTTCGCGAACGAGATCATGCCGCTGCAGATCGGTTCGCCCGACGTCGCCTTCCCGCGGCTGAACATGCTCTCGTACTGGCTCTTCCTCTTCGGCGGCCTGATCGTGGTGGGCAGCTTCCTCACCCCGACCGGCGGCCCGAACTTCGGATGGACGGCGTACGCCCCGCTCAACTCGATGGTCCGCTCCCCCGGCATCGGCGCCGATATGTGGATCATGGGACTGGCGCTGGCCGGCTTCGGCACCATCCTCGGTGCCGTCAACTTCATCACCACCATCATCGCGATGCGGGCGCCCGGGATGACGATGTTCCGGATGCCGGTCTTCACCTGGAACATCCTCTTCACGTCCATCCTGGTGCTGATGGCGTTCCCGGTCCTGGCGGCCGCCCTGCTGGTGCTGGAGTCGGACCGGGAGTTCGGGTCGGTGGTCTTCCAACCGCAGTGGGGCGGTGCGCTGCTGTGGCAGCACCTGTTCTGGTTCTTCGGGCATCCCGAGGTCTACATCATCGCGCTGCCGTTCTTCGGGATCATCACGGAGATCATCCCGGTCTTCTCCCGCAAGCCGATCTTCGGCTACATCATGCTGATCGGCGCGACGATGGCCATCACAGCCCTGTCGGTGGTGGTCTGGGCGCACCACATGTTCGCGACCGGGGCGGTGCTGCTGCCCTTCTTCTCGCTGCTGTCGTTCCTGATCGCGGCACCGACGGGGGTGAAGTTCTTCAACTGGATCGGCACCATGTGGCACGGCTCGGTGTCCTTCGAGACACCGATGCTGTGGTCGACCGGCTTCCTGGTGACCTTTCTGTTCGGCGGCCTGACCGGCGTCGTCCTGGCCTCACCGCCGCTGGACTTCCATGTCACCGACACGTACTTCGTCGTCGCCCACTTCCACTACACCGTCTTCGGAACGGTGACCTTCGCGACGTTCGCGGGCTTCTACTTCTGGTGGCCGAAGTTCACCGGCAAGCTGCTCGACGAACGGCTGGGGAAGATCCACTTCTGGACGCTGTTCGTCGGCTTCCAGACCACCTTCCTCGTCCATCACTGGCTGGGGGTGGAGGGCATGCCGCGCCGCTACGCCGACTATCTGGCCGCCGACGGCTTCACGACCCTGAACACCGTCTCCACCATCGGGTCGTTCCTGCTCGGCACCTCCACGCTGCCGTTCCTCTACAACGTCTGGAAAACAGCGCGCTACGGCACCCGGATCGGGCTGGACGACCCCTGGGGCTTCGGCCGCTCCCTGGAGTGGGCCACCTCCTCGCCGCCGCCGCGGCACAACTTCACCACCATTCCCAGGGTCCGCACCGAGTCGCCCGCGTTCGATCTGCACCACCCGGAAGCGACCAAGGGGCCCGCCGTCATCCCAGGGCCCGGGAGAGCCGGTCCCTGATCTCCCGTACCCGGTCGCGCAGTTCCGGCGGCTCGCGGACCTCGAAGTCGTAGCCCATCAGCACGATATGGATCACCAGCACATCGAGGCCGTGCGCCCCCGTGCGCAGCAGACAGCTGTGCTCGTCGACCTCCTCCAGCACCCCGGCGGACGGGCTGATGGCGGCCGCGGCCTCCGCCACCGGCACCCGCAGCAGCACCGTCGCCCGCTCCGCGTACACCTGGATGGAGACGCCCTGCGAGACATACGCCGCGAGGTCCTCGGCGGGCGGGGTGCGGGGAGCGCAGCGCGGACCGTGCGGCGGGGCGGGGGTGATGCGGTCGGCGCGGAAGGTGCGCCAGTCCGCGCGGTCCACGTCCCAGGCGACGAGGTACCAGCGGCGTTGTGCGGAGACCAGGCGGTGCGGTTCGACGGTGCGGCGGGAGACCGTGCCGTCGTGGGCGGCGTACGCGAAGCGCAGCTGACGGCAGTCCCGGCAGGCGTGCGCGAGTTCGGCGAGGGTATCGGCGTCCACCCGCGGGCCGCCTTGGCCCGGCATCGGAACGGTGAACGCGTTCAGCGCGCCGACCCGGCGCTGCAGCCGGTGCGGCAGTACCTGTTCCAGCTTCGCCAGCGCGCGTACCGAGGTCTCCTCGATGCCTTCGACACCGGCGGCCGCGGCGGTACGGAGCCCGACCGCGACGGCCACCGCTTCCTCGTCGTCCAGCAGCAGCGGCGGAAGTTCGGCGCCGGCGCCCAGTTGGTAGCCGCCGGCCGTTCCGGGGGTGGAGTGGACGGGGTAGCCGAGCTCCCGCAGCCGGTCGATGTCCCGGCGGACGGTGCGCGGGGTGACACCGAGCCGGTCGGCGAGCTCCGCGCCCGACCAGTCACGGTGGGCCTGCAGCAGGGAGAGCAGGCGGAGCAGACGTGCCGAGGTGTCCAACATGCTCGAAGTCTCACAGCACTTGCGGACAACGGCGGTCCGCGGTGCGGACGACCGCCCTCTCCCGTGCGCCCTCAGGCCCCGTCCGCGCCGTCCTGCCCGCCCGGCCCCGCGACCCTTATGGCCAGGTCGTTGTCGAGCGTGTAATACGGGCCGACCCGCACCTCGCCCGCCGCGGTCGGCACCGGCAGCGCCGGATAGCTGAACACCTGCTTCTTGTCCGGGACATCGTCCAGGAGCCGGGCGATCCGGACCGGCCGGGCGCCCTCGGCAGGCCGCAGCCACAGGTCCCACTGCTCATTGCCGCGCCGCCAGCGGTCGGCCAGCTCCGCGTACGGCAGCGTGAAGGTGAAGTCCGGGCCGTCGACGGTCAGCGGGACGGTGACGACGGGCGCCGAGACTGGGGGAGAAGCCGAGAGCGGGGGCGCACCGTCGCCGGCCGGGGTGCGCCGGGCGCGGGCCTCGGCCTGCGCGCCGGCCGCCGGGACGGCCCCGTAGAGCCGGCCGGAGACGGTCAGACCGTCGGGCGCCACCAGGATGTCGCCGGCCTCCGCGTGCGGGCCGCGCAGCCAGCTGCGCAGCGCCAGATTCCCGAACTTGGTCGCGTACGGGATGCGGACGCCGAGCCGGCCGATGCCCGCCAGCGGCCGGCGGTCCACCAGCGACCGCAGATCATTGACGCCGGGCAGCAGACGCCGCGGGTCCCGGCCGTCGCCGAAGTCGGCATAGGCGTTCCAGCGGCCCTCGGCGAGCGCGACGGTGCTGGGCAGCACGGCGCGCAGCCGCCCCGCGCCGTTCGGCCCGAGCGGCAGCCGTACCTCGTCGTCAGGGCCGTCACCGCCGCGCAGCCGCAGCACCAGCGCCGCGCTCCAGGCGGTGTGGGCGTCCTGAGGGGCGGTCAGGTCGAAGGTGAGGCCGCCCGCGGAGTCCGCGATGCAGTCGGCCGTGAGCTCGGCCGGCGCCGCCTCGCCGTCCCGGTGGGCCGCCGCCGTCCCGGCAGCTTCGCTCCCCGGCGTCCCCGACCCGCCGCCGTCACCGCGCGCGGGCGCCGGAACCTTCGGTTCCTGATCGATGGCCTGGGACTCCTTCACTTCCGGTCCGGTCGCGGGCAGCTGCGTGGAGGCGTTCACGCCGTCCGCACCCCTCTCACTGTGGCCCTCACCGCGCGGGCGGCGTCCTTGGTGGCGTATGCGCCGCTCAGCAGTGCTCCCCGGGTGCGGTGCAGGGTGCCGCGCAGCCTGCTGCCCCGGCTCCGCGCGAGCAGTTCGCCGAACAGCGCTTCATAGCGTCCGGCGACCATGGCGGGATCGAAGCGGGCGGAGGCGGCGAGCGCGGCGCGGCCCATCCGCTTCCGGGCGTCGTCGTCGTTGATCAGCGTCAGCAGCGCGCCGGCCAGCGCTTCCTCGTCGCCGACGGGCACCAGCCTGCCGTCCGTCCCGTCGTCGATGATCTCGCCGGGGCCGTGCGGGCAGTCGGTGGCGACGACGGGCAGGCCACAGCGCATGGCCTCCACGATCGTCATCCCGAAGGATTCGAGGCTGGAGGAGACGGCGGCGAGGGAACCCTTCGCCCACTCGGGCTCCAGAGGGTTGGCCGGGCCCATCAGGAACGCATGGTTGTAGAGGCCGAGTTCATCGATCAGCGCGCGCAGCGCGGCCTTCTCCGAGCCGTCGCCATAGATCCGCAGCCGCCAGTCGGGCCGCTCGGCCACCACCTTGGCGAAGGCCCGGACAAGGACGTCATAGCGCTTGACCGACGCCAGCCGGCCGGCCGCGACGACCCACTTGCCGCTGCCGTCGGCGGGCTGCAGACCGGGCGCCGGCACGCTGTTGGGCACCGCCTCGACGCGGACGCCGGGCAGCCGCAGCGTACGGCGGTAGGCGTCGGCGTCCGCCTCGGTGACGGTGGTGACCGCGTCCAGCCGCGGATAGGCACCGCGCAGCGCCCGCTTGAGCGCCCCGCTGTGGGTGTCGAGGGTGAGATGCTCCTGCCCGATCCGGACCGGGCCGCGGCGCGCCTGCCTGGCGATGTGCACATTGAGACCGGGCCGGGTGCCGACCACCACATCCGCCTCGATCCGCCGCAGATGCCCGGCGATACGACGGTCGGTGAGCTCGCTGTACTGCGCGAAGCGGCCCTCGGCGGCGGGAAACACCTTGGCGGGACGGGCATGCGCCGGGTCCGCGCCCTCGAAGGTCGGGCTCCCCTCCCGTATGTCCACGAGATGCCGGAGGGCGACCCGGGGGCCGAGGTCGAAGACCGGGGCGTCACGGTGGCGCAGCACGGACACGATCTCCACGTCATGCCGCTCGGCGAGCGTACGGGCCAGGTTGAACGTGGTGCGGATCGTCCCCCCGATGCCGTACGCGTTGTGAATCAGGAATGAGATGTGCATCCGCCCCTGCGTCCCCTGGTCTCCCGTTCGTTCCTGGTCTCCCCGCAGACCACGTCGCGCCCCTCCCGACGGCTTCATGCGGCCAGCTGCCGAAGGGTAGGACCGCGAAGAGGGGTTCCAGGTTGGGGCTTTCGCCAAGTTGTTCCGCAAAAGTTAGGAGATCGGTAGCGACGTCATGGAACCTCGCGGACGCGAAACTCATCCGCCGTCAGCCATCGGCCCCGGTGGGCACGCCCAGCAGCCCGGAAGCGGAGGCCCCCGCCGTCACCGCCCCGGGCGACCGCGATTCCGGCCCGCCACCGCCGGGATTCCACCGGACAGGGGCTACGGAAGCGGCCCGCCCCTGCCGATGATCAGGCGGTCCGGGAATCCGCGCGGCCGCCGCTCCGGCCTCCACCGGCCCTCGGGCCCGGCCCTCCGTAGAACGCTGACCTGGCAGGTTCTGCGCGGGAGCCGACGGTGGATGACCGTTCCGGGCCGCCTTTCCCGGTTTCCCGCCGTGCGTCGATCGGTTCGATTCCGTACCGGCCGCGCGTGACCCCTGCCACAGGTCTCCCGTTGTTCCTGTACGAGCCGGGAGACCGCCCGGCAGCCGTTCGAAGATCGAGGAGCCACCCGTGCCGCGCATGCTCGACGTCAGCGACGACGTTCGCGCCGAGATCGGCGACGAAGAAGCCGACCGCTTGCTGGCTGGTGGCGACGCCCCCGGCAGCTACGACTGCACCTCCTGTCGCACCCCGGGCGACAGCGAACAGGAGCGCACCAGCACCGTCCTGTTCGTGGGCGAGGAGACCGCGGTGCTCGCGTTCGCGCACGCCACCTGCATCCCCTCGCAGGTCGTCCCGGTATCGGAGGAGCAGCTCCAGGGAGCCGTGCGCTCCATCACCGGTGAGGACGCCGCCGCCGCGACTCGTAGCCCAGGATCGGACCCCGCGCCGAACGCGCCCGCCGTCCCCACCGGTGAGCGCCAGGCGACCCTCGGGATTACCTGCGGTCTGGTGTTGGTCGGCTCCGAACTGCACCCGGCGCTCGTCGTCGAGCCCGACGGCCCGATCGCCCGCCCCGGCTCGACGAGCACCGAGGACGAATTCCTGACGCTGCTCAGGGAGCAGGGCTTCCAGCCGGTCACGGACATGAACCTGAGGCCCGTCGACAACCCGGGCTGGTCCACGCTGCTCGCCATGGGCAAGCTGCACGCCGTTCTGCAGCCGGGCGTCAACGGCGGCAGCCCGGCCGCCTGGTGGCAGGCGCATCAGCCGCTGGCCGTCTCCGACGGCTGGCGTACCGCGGCGAACAAGTCGCAGACCGTGCTGATGTACGCCGCGCCCGCGGGCACCATCGGGCACCAGCCGCGCGAAGACCTGATGCGGCAGGCACTGGAACAGGCCGCCGCCAAGGGCGCGCTGGTCGCCGCGGCCATGCCGCTGGCGGGTACCTGACCCGACCGGTACTCCGATCGCGGGGGCGGCACCGCCTGATGGGCGGGATTGCCCCCGCGATCAGCCATTTCCACGAGAAAGCCGCATCCCCCGGGCATCGAGGTCGTTGGCAGATACGTGCACGCATACGACCCCTCCTCCCGCGCCCAGTACCCCCATCCGATCCCCGGAATGCGCCCGTCGCACGAACCCCGGTCCACGCACACCACCGACCGCGGTTCGGGCACACCGATCTATGACGCGCTGTACGCCGAGTACCGCCGCTCCTTCCGGGCGCTGCCCGGGGACCGTACGGACGAGGCGGAGCTCCCGGAATCGCTGCGCGGCACCGGGAACTGGGGTCGTACGACGGCGTCGACGGGCCACTGGGAGGTCGTCGGCCGCCAGCCGCACTATCCGCGGGGCCATGCCCCGGCGGCCCTCCCACCGGGCCAGCGGGACTCCCGGTCACACGGCCGCTGAGCCGGCCGGGCAGCCCGGCCACGACCGCGAAGGGCCACCCGGTCAGGGAGCACCACTACTTCTTCTTGCTCCGCTTCTCCCGCACCCGCACCGAGATCTGGATCGGCGTCCCCTCGAAGCCGAACTCCTCACGCAGCCGACGCTCGATGAAGCGACGGTAGCCGGCCTCCAGGAAGCCGGAGGCGAAGAGGACGAAGCGGGGCGGCTTGGTGCCGGCCTGGGTGCCGAAGAGGATGCGGGGCTGCTTGCCGCCGCGGATGGGGTGCGGGTGCGAGGCCACGATCTCGCCGAGGAAGGCGTTCAGCCGCCCGGTGGGGATACGGGTCTCCCAGCCGGCCAGCGCGGTCTCGATCGCCGGGACGAGCTTCTCCATGTGGCGGCCGGTGCGGGCGGAGACGTTCACCCGCATCGCCCACGGGACCTGGACGAGGTCCCGCTCGATCTCCCGCTCCAGGTAGAAGCGGCGCTCCTCGTCGAGGGTGTCCCACTTGTTGTAGGCGATGACCAGGGCACGCCCGGCCTCCACGGCCATCGTGAGGATCCGCTGGTCCTGGACGCTGATGGACTCGGAAGCGTCGATCAGGACGACCGCCACCTCGGCCTTCTCCACTGCCGCCGCGGTACGCAGCGAGGCGTAGTAGTCGGCGCCCTCCTGGAGGTGCACACGGCGGCGGATACCGGCGGTGTCCACGAACTTCCAGGTCTTGCCGCCGAGTTCGATCAGCTCGTCGACCGGGTCACGGGTGGTGCCGGCCATCTCGTTGACCACCACCCGCTCCTCGCCCGCGACCTTGTTCAGCAGCGACGACTTGCCGACGTTGGGACGGCCGATCAGTGCGACCCGACGGGGGCCGCCGAGCGCGGCGCCGAAGGTCTGCGCGGGCGCCTCGGGCAGCGCCTCAAGGGCGGCGTCGAGCAGGTCGCCGGTGCCGCGGCCGTGCAGCGCGGAGACCGGGTACGGCTCACCGAGGCCCAGCGACCACAGCATGGCGGCGTCGGCCTCGCCGGACGCGCCGTCGACCTTGTTGGCGACCAGCACGACCGGCTTGCCGGACCGGCGCAGCAGCTTGACCACGGCCTCGTCGGTGTCGGTCGCGCCGACCTTGGAGTCCACGACGAAGACGACCGCGTCCGCCGCCTCGATGGCGAACTCCGCCTGCATCGCGACGGACGCGTCGATGCCCAGGACGTCCTGCTCCCAGCCGCCGGTGTCGACGACCTTGAAACGGCGGCCGTTCCAGTCCGCCTCGTAGGTGACCCGGTCGCGGGTGACGCCCGGCTTGTCCTCGACGACCGCCTCGCGGCGGCCGATGATGCGGTTCACCAGGGTCGACTTGCCGACATTGGGACGGCCGATGACGGCGAGTACGGGCAGCGGGCCGTGGCCGGCCGCGGCGATGTCGCCCTCGACCTCCGCAAGGTCGAAGCCCTCCTCCGCGGCGAGCTCCATGAACTCCGCGTACTCGGCGTCGCCAAGCGCACCGTGCTCGTCGCCGGTGTGGGTCTGGTCGTTCATGAAGTCCGTTCCTCGTTCAAGTCGGTCGGTGAACCGCTCGTCCGCGGTCCACTACTCAAGTGTGGGTCAGCGCCCGGTCAGGCGCCTGGCCTCCGCCAGGTGGGCGGTCAGCCGCTCCTGGAGCCGCCCGGTCGCCTCGTCCAGCGCCTTGCGGGTGCGGCGCCCGCTGCGGTCGCCCGCTCGGAAAGCGTCGCCGAAGACGATGTCGACACGGGCGCGCAGCGGCGGTACGGCGTGGGTCAGTCTGCTGTGGCGGTCGGTGCTGCCGAGGACCGCGACCGGCACGACGGGGGCGCCGGAGCGCACCGCGAAGTACGCGAGGCCCGCTCGCAGCGAGGCGAAGTCGCCCTCGCCGCGGGTGCCTTCGGGGAAGATCCCCAGCACCCCGCCGCCGTCCAGCACACCGAGCGCGTCGGTGATCGCCTTGCGGTCGGTGCTGTCGCGGTCCACCTTCAGCTGTCCGATGCCCTGCAGAAACGGGTCCAGCGGGCCGACGAACGCTTCCTTCTTGATCAGGAAGTGCACCGGCCGGGGCGCGGTGCCCATCAGCATCGGGCCGTCGATACCGTGCGCGTGGTTCACGGCGAGGATCACCGGCCCGGCGGACGGAACCCGCCAGGCGCCCAGCACCCGCGGCCGCCACAGCCCGTGCATCAGGCCGATCCCGATCCGCCGGCCGACGGCCGCACCCTTGGCGCTCGGGACCCCTGACCGGCGGCGAGCTCCGACGCCCGTAGCGCTCGGGAAGCCGAATCGCCGGCGGACCCAGGCGCCCGCCGGACTCGGCGCCCTGCCGTCCTCCGTCACCGAGCGACCCGCCCCGCCTTTTCGGCGACGGCCCCCTCGATGAGGGTGACCACGCATTCGATGACCTGCTCCAGCGTCAGGTCGGTGGTGTCCACCTCGACCGCGTCGTCCGCCTTGGCCAGCGGGGAGGTCTGACGGGAGGAGTCCGCGGCGTCCCGCTTCATCAGCGCCTCGCGGGTGGCGGCCAGGTTGCCGGCCTCCTTGCCCTTGAGCTCGCCGTTGCGGCGGGCCGCGCGCGCCTCGGCCGAGGCGGTGAGGAAGACCTTGAGGTCGGCGTCGGGCAGGACCGTGATGCCGATGTCCCGGCCCTCCACGACGATGCCGCGCGGCGCCTCGGAGGCGATGGTGCGCTGCAGCTCGGTGATCCGCGCGCGCACCTCGGGGACCGCACTGACGGCGCTCACCGCGGCGGTGACCTCCTGGCTGCGGATCGGGCCCGCGGCGTCCACACCGTCGACCGAGATGGTCGGTGCGGCCGGGTCGGTGCCGGAGACGATCACGGGCTTGGCGGCGGCGTCGGCGACCGCGGTCGCGTCCTGGACGTCGATCCCGTTGGTCAGCATCCACCACGTGATCGCGCGGTACTGGGCACCCGTGTCGAGGTAGCCGAGGCCCAGCGTGGCGGCCACGGCCTTGGACGTGCTGGACTTGCCCGTGCCAGCGGGGCCGTCGATGGCGACAATCACTGCAGCCGGGGCGGTCCGGGCGGCGGTTTCCACGGTGACGAACACCTTTCTTGAGACACGGGGGGCGGGGTCCACGGCGACAAAGGGCCTCGCACAAGGTTACTGGCTCACCCGCATGGCGCCGTCCACGGTGTCACTGGCGGATGGACCAGCCCCGCTCGCGCAGCTCCGCGGTGAGCACCGGCACCGCCGACGGCTCCACCATGAGCTGGATGAAGCCGGCCTGCTGACCCGTGGCGTGCTCGATGCGGACGTCCTCGATGTTGACCCCGGCCCGGCCGGCGTCGGCGAAGATCCGGGCCAGCTCGCCGGGCTGGTCGCCGATGTGGACGGCGACGATCTCGTACGCGGCCGGGGCGGCGCCGTGCTTGCCGGGCACCCGCTCCCGCCCGGCGTTGCCGCGCCGCAGCACGTCCTCGATGCCGTCGGCGCCGTCGCCGCGCTTGTCCTCGTCGGCGGACTCCAGGGACCGCAGCGACCGTACCGTCGCGTCCAGGTCGGCGGCGATCCCGGACAGCACATCGGCGACCGGGCCGGGGTTGGCGGAGAGGATGTCGATCCACATCGCCGGGTCGGAGGCCGCGATCCGCGTCACATCCCGGATGCCCTGGCCGCAGAGGCGTACGGCGGTCTCGTCGGCGCCCCTGAGACGGGCGGCGAGGAGACTGGAGATCAGCTGCGGGGTGTGCGAGACCAGGGCGACGGCGCGGTCGTGGGCGTCCGCGTCCATCACCACCGGGACGGCCCGGCAGAGCGCGACCAGCTCCAGGGCGAGGTTGAGCACCTCGGTGTCGCCGTCGCGGGACGGGGTGAGCACCCAGGGGCGGCCCTCGAAGAGGTCGGCGGTGGCGGCCAGCGGCCCCGAGCGCTCCTTGCCGGACATCGGGTGGGTGCCGAGGTAACCGGACAGATCGCAGCCCATCGCCTCCAGCTCGCGGCGCGGGCCGCCCTTGACGCTGGCGACGTCGATGTACGCGCGGGCCGCGCCGCGCCGGATGGCGTCCGCCAGCGCCGACGCGACATGGGCGGGCGGTACCGCCACGATGGCCAGATCGACCGGGCCGGGGGGCGCCTCCGCGGCACCGGCGCCGAGCGCGGCGGCCGTCAGGGCCTGGGCGTGGTCGTGGTCCTCCAGGAACACCTGCACGCCCCGCGCGTTCAGCGCGAGCGCGGCGGAGGTGCCGATCAGGCCGGTGCCGATGACGAGTGCGGTCCTCACTGCGCGATGTCCTTTCGCAGTGCCCCGGCCGCGCCGAGGTAGACATGGGCGATGCCGGCCTTGGACAGTCCGGTCTCGACATGGGCGAGCACCCGTACCACCCGCTCCATGGCGCCGGTGACGGCCAGCTCCTGGGCGCAGATCAGCGGGACGTCCGTGATGCCCAGGGCGCGCGCGGCGGCGGCCGGGAAGTCGCTGTGCAGATCGGGGGTGGCGGTGAACCACACACTGATCAGGTCGTCCGCGAGGAGGTTGTTGCGTTCCAGGATGGCGGTGAGCAGCTCCGCGACCTGCTCCTGCATATGCTCCGCGTCGTCCCGCTCCAGCTGGACGGCCCCACGGACCGCTCGTACCGCCACGTCTCCGCTCCCTGCGTCCGATGCCGCCGACGCCCCACGTCAGCGCGCACGATCAGCGTAACCAGCCGCACCGACATTCTGTGCACGTCGTCCATCCGTGCCCGTCGTCCATCCGTGCCCGTCGTCCGCCGGAATCCCCGTGACAGCCACCGCCCCGACCAGCGACAATCGCCCGATGTCCACCGATGCCGCAGGTCATGCCCCGGCCGCTGCCTCAGGTCACGCCCTGGTCGCCGAACACACCGTCTACGCGTGCGTGATGGGCTCGCGTGCCTTCGGTCTGGCCACCGAGTCCAGCGACACCGACCGGCGCGGGGTGTATCTCGCGCCGACCGCGCTCTTCTGGCGCTTCGAGAAGCCGCCGACCCATGTGGACGGGCCGCGCGAGGAGGAGTTGTCCTGGGAGCTGGAGCGGTTCTGCGAGCTGGCGCTGCGCGCGAACCCCAACATCCTGGAGTGTCTGCACTCCCCCCTCGTGGAGCGGGTCGACACCACGGGCCGCGAACTGCTCGCACTGCGCGACGCGTTCCTGTCCCGGCACGTCCACCGCACCTTCGCGGGCTACGCGGCCGGGCAGCTCAAGCAGCTGCGGGCGGATGTGCGGCAGCGCGGCGCGCCCCGTTGGAAGCACGCCATGCATCTGCTGCGGCTGCTGGCCTCGTCCCGTGATCTGCTCCGTACGGGCGTCCTCACGCCGGATGTCGGACGGGCCCGTGAGGAGCTGCTGGCGGTCAAACGCGGCGAGGTGCCCTGGGACACGGTGGAGCGCCGGATGGCGAGGCTGTCCGAGGAGGCCGAGGCGTCGGTGTCCCGTTCACCGCTGCCGGCCGAGCCGGACCGGGCCCGGGTGGCGGACTTCCTGTTCCGGGCCCGGCGCGGGTCGGCGCTGGGCTGGGAGCCCGGAGCCGGTGAACTGAGCCGGGGACCTGGCCCCGGGGCCTGGTCCGGGGACTGGCCCGGGACCTGAGCAGGGCCTGGAGCCGGGGTCTGGAGCGCCTGGAGGGGCGTGCCGTCCGCCTCCGCGCCTGCGAGCTGCTCAGCGCCCAGGAGCGGTCCTGGACGCAGGCCAGCCAGATCGGGTCGAAGGGCTGCGGCGCCGATATGCGGGTCGCGCCGATCGGGCTCGTGCCGGGGCTGGGCCCGCGCCGGCGCGCCGGCGCCGCACAGCTTCAGGCCGCGCTGACCCACGGGCACCCCACAGCCCTCGCCGCCGCCGACCTGACCGCGTACGCCGTACGGGCCCTGGCCGACGACGCACGCCCGGCCGAGCTGCCCGCCCTGCTGCGTGTGTACGCCCACGCCCACCGCACCATCTACCGGGAGGACTGGCTCGGCACCGCGCTGCGCCGGGCCGCCTGCACCTCCGGTGACTCCGACTCGATCGCCTGCCTGACCGGCGCCCATGAAATAAGCACCCTTTAATCGTCATGATGACATTAAGGGGTGGTGTCGCGGCACCGCAAGGCGTTACAGCTCGACCTCGCGCATCAGCATGCCGACCTCGGTGTTGGTCATCCGGCGCAGCCAGCCGGACTTCTGGTCGCCCAGCGCGATCGGGCCGAAGCTGGTACGGACCAGCCTGTCCACCGGGAAGCCGGCCTCGGCGAGCATCCGGCGGACGATGTGCTTACGGCCCTCGTGGAGGGTCACCTCGACGAGATAGTTCTTGCCGGTGTTCTCCACGATCCGGAAGTGGTCGGCGCGGGCGTAGCCGTCCTCCAGCTCGATGCCGTCCTTGAGCCGCTTGCCCAGGTCACGCGGGAGCGGGCCCTGGATCGCGGCGAGATAGGTCTTCTTCACGCCGTACCGCGGATGCGTCAGACGGTGGGCCAGCTCGCCGTGGTTGGTGAGCAGGATGATGCCCTCGGTCTCGGTGTCCAGCCGGCCGACGTGGAACAGCCGCGTCTCACGGTTGGTGACGTAGTCGCCCAGGCACTGGCGGCCGTCCGGGTCCTCCATCGTGGAGACGACGCCGGCGGGCTTGTTGAGCGCGAAGAAGAGATACGACTGGGTGGCGACCGTCAGGCCGTCGACCTTGATCTCGTCCTTCTCCGGGTCGACCCGGACGCCCTGCTCCATGACGATCCGGCCGTTGACCTCGACGCGTGCCTGCTCGATCAGCTCCTCGCAGGCTCGCCGCGAGCCCATACCGGCCCTGGCCAGCACCTTCTGCAGGCGCTCGCCCTCCTGGTCGCCGAAGGTCTTGGGGCTCTTGACCCGCGGCTTGTCGTGGCGGGCGCGGTTGCGCTCCTCGATCTTGGCGTCCAGCTCACGGGGCCGCGCGGGCGCCTGCCCACGGCCCCGCTGGGGCGCGCCCTTGCCTCCGGGGCGGGCCCCCTTGGCAACGGCACCGGTGCGCGGACCGCCCTTGGCGCCGCCGCGGGCCGCAGCGCCCCGGCTGCCGCTCTTTCCGCCGCCCCCGCGTTCGCCGCCGGCGGATCCGCCCGCATCGTAACGGCGCTCCTCAGGACGGGGCCGGCCGGCGCGCTGCTGCTTCTCGTCCCGCTTTCCCCCTGGGGGTACCTCCCGGCGGTAGCCGGGGGACTTCGACCGGGAAGTGCCCCCACCCGCGCCGGCGCGGTAGTCGCCCCCACCGCGCCCGCCGTCCCTGCTGTTCCTGCCGCTGCTTCGCATCAATGATCCGTCTGAGAGTCGCCGCTGTCGTCTACATCGAACGACGGGATACCTTCCAGCGAGTCGCCCTCGACCGCGTCCGCCTCCGGGAGGAACGGTGCGAGCTCCGGGAGCTCGTCCAGGCCGCGCAGGCCCATCCGCTCCAGAAAGTAATTCGTCGTCCTGTACAGGATCGCACCTGTTTCAGGTTCCGTTCCCGCCTCCTCCACCAGGCCGCGCTGGAGGAGCGTGCGCATCACACCGTCGCAGTTCACGCCGCGGACGGCGGAAACCCGGGAACGGCTGACCGGCTGACGGTACGCGACCACGGCCAGAGTCTCCAATGCGGCCTGGGTGAGCCGGGCCTGCTGGCCGTCCAGGACGAAGCTCTCCACGGCGTCCGCGTACTCGGCGCGGGAGTAGAACCGCCAGCCGCCGGCCACCAGCCGCAGATCGAAACCGCGCCCCTGGCGGGCGTAGTCGTCGGACAGCTCGCGCAGCGCCAGCGCGACCGCCCGGCGGGGCCGCTGCAGCACCTTGGCCAGGTGCTCCTCGGTCGCGGGCTCGTCGACGACCATCAGGACGGCCTCCAGCGCGGGCTTCAGCGCCAGCTCCGCGACGCCGAGCGCCCCGGCGGGGGCATCGGGCGACTCCGGAACGTCCGTGCGCCCCTGGGGAGCGTTCTCCAGCGGGCTCTCGGTGATGTCGTACGCCTCGTCCTCGGCGTACGGCGCAGCGGTGCCGTACGCCTCAGCAGTGCCAGGTGCCTCGGCAGTGCCAGTCGCCTCGGCCATGGCGTACGCCCCGTCGGCCTCGTGCGTGCCGTTCACGTCCGCTCCTCCTCTTGCACCCCGCCCGCCGCCTCGGCGGCGGGCCTGCCCGGTTCCTGGTCGAACTCGTCCGTGACGACCGGCTCGGCGCCCTCCGCGCCCGTCCAGCGGACCGTCAGCGCCCCCAGAGCCTCCTCCTGCTCCAGGATGACCACCCGCTCCCGGTAGAGCTCCAGCAGGGCCAGGAAGCGCGCGACGACGGTGAGCGTGTCCGGCGCGTCCGCCACCAGCTCCTGGAAGCTCGCCTCGCCCGCCTCGCGCAGGCGCGCCATCATCACCTCGGCCTGCTCGCGCACGCTCACCAGCGGCGCGTGGATGTGGTCGACATACACCTGCGGCTTCGCCTTGGGCTGCATCGCCTTCACCGCGAGCTCGGCGAATCCCTCCGCCCCGATGCTGATGACGACCTCGGGCAGCAGCTCGGCGTACTGCGGCTCCAGCCCGACGGTACGGGGGTGGCGCCGTGCCTCGTCCGCCAGCCGCCCACTGAAGATGTCCGCGATGCGTTTGTACGCGCGGTACTGGAGCAGCCGGGCGAAGAGCAGATCGCGGGCCTCCAGGAGCGCGAGGTCCGCCTCGTCCTCCACCTCGGCGGCGGGCAGCAGCCGGGCCGCTTTCAGATCGAGCAGCGTGGCCGCGACGACCAGGAACTCCGTGGTCTGGTCCAGATCCCAGTCCGGTCCCATGGCCCGGATGTGCGCCATGAACTCGTCCGTCACCTTGGACAGCGCGACCTCGGTGACATCCAGCTTGTGCTTGGAGATCAGCTGCAGGAGGAGATCGAAGGGGCCCTCGAAGTTGTCCAGCCTGATGGTGAACTTGCCGTCGTCTGCGGGAGGAGCTTCGGAGGGCTCAGGGGAAGCGGAGGGCGCGGCATCGGCGGGCGGAGTGTCGGCGGGAGGTGCCTCGGCAGCCGGCGCCGCCGACGGCTCGTCCGCGGGGACGTCGGGGGCATCGGGCGCATCGGAGACGCCGGAAGTGGAATCCGGGGCGGGGTCCGGCACGGCGGCCGGGGCGGGGTCCGCGCCCCCCTCCGGCACAGCGCCCCCGCCCGCCTCCGATACGACCTCCGGTGCGGTCTCCGGCACAGCTCCCGGTGCCGCCTCCCGGCCCGCGCCCGGCCCGCGCCCGAGGGGTCGGCGGGCGCGCGGAGCGGGGGCGTCGTCGTGGGTCGTCGGCATCGCGGTCCTGGTGCTGCGGTCCCCGTGCCGGGGGCCACGGGCTGGTCACGGGCGGGTCGGCCCGCCAAAAGGGCAGGCTATCCCGCGGCCCGCCCGGCGTGACGTTCCGGCACCGCGGCAGCCGCCGCAAAAATCCCCGCCGCCCGGCAGACAGCACGACGACGGCGCCCAACGGCGCCGGACCAGCCCCGCCCAGGGCGCAACCGAGGCGTCAGCGTCCCCGCAGCCGCCGTACGAGGATGCTGGCGTCGCCGCGCGACTCCAGGTCGGCGAGGACGACGGCCACCGCTTCGCGGACGATCCGGCCGCGGTCGACGGCGAGACCGTGCTCACCGCGCAGCACCAGCCGCGCGTGTTCGAGGTCCATGAGCTCCTCGGCGGAGACATAGACGGTGATCTTCTCGTCGTGCCGTTCCCGGCCGCTGGGGCGCCGGTTGGCGCCGCGCCCGGTGCCCCGGCGGCGGCTCTGCGGGCCGACCTGAGCGGCCGCCGCGGCAGCCTCCTGCATGGCGGACCCGGACTGGCCCCCCTGGGAGCGGCGGCCCTGCGGGGCCTCCGCGTCCGTCTCCCGGCCGCCGTCCCCGGCCGGGGCGTCGACGGTGTCGCTCTCCGGGCGCCGCTGCCGTGCCGCGGTGGGCGTCTCCGGCGCGTCCGCGGCCGGATCGGATTCGCCGGCCGGGCCGGGCACCCGGGGTGCCTCGCCGTTGGCCGAGGATCCGTTGGCGGTACGGCGGGGCGAGGAGGACTGCAGCCCCATGCCTCCGGTGGTGCGGAACAGTTCGTCGGCTCCGGGCAGACTCACTCGGCGTGACACCGGGCGAGCACCTCCCTGGCGAGCTGACGATAGGCGGCCGCACCCACGGAGTTGGAGGCGTACGTGGTGATCGGCTCGCCCGCGACGGTGGTCTCGGGGAAGCGGACCGTACGGCCGATGACGGTGTGGTAGACGTGATCGTCGAAGGCTTCCACGACCCGCGCCAGGACCTCGCGGCTGTGCACGGTGCGGGAGTCGTACATCGTCGCCAGGATGCCGTCCAGCTCCAGCTCGGGGTTGAGCCGCTCCTGGACCTTCTCGATGGTCTCGGTGAGCAGCGCCACACCGCGCAGCGCGAAGAACTCGCACTCCAGCGGGACGATGACCTTGTGAGCCGCCGTCAGGGCGTTGACGGTCAGCAGGCCGAGCGAGGGCTGGCAGTCGATGACGATGTAGTCGTAGTCGGCGAGCAGCGGCTTGAGGGCGCGCTGCAGGGTCGACTCGCGTGCGACCTCGCTGACCAGCTGCACTTCGGCCGCTGACAAATCGATATTGCTGGGCAGCAGGTCCATGTTGGGGACCGCGGTCTTGAGGAGGACCTCGTCGGCCGACATGCCCCGCTCCATGAGCAGGTTGTAGACCGTCAGATCGAGTTCCATCGGGTTGACGCCGAGTCCGACCGACAGGGCGCCCTGCGGGTCGAAGTCGACGAGCAGCACCCGTCGTCCGTATTCGGCGAGTGCGGCGCCCAGGTTGATGGTCGAGGTGGTCTTGCCGACCCCGCCCTTCTGGTTGCACATCGCGATGATCTTGGCGGGGCCGTGCTCGGACAGCGGTCCCGGGATCGGGAAGTACGGGAGCGGTCGCCCGGTGGGGCCGACGCGTTCGCGGCGCTGGCGCGCGGCGTCCGGCGCGAGCGTGGCCGCGTATTCGGGGTCCGGCTCGTACTCGGCGTCCGGATCGTAGAAGTGCCCCTCGGGCAGGTCGTCGTAGTCGGCGAGACGGGCGGGTTCTCCACTGCCCCGGTCGCCGGCCATGGCGTTCACGTGATGGCCGTCCATGCTTTGGTGGGCTGTCGTGGTCATGCTCTGGTGGGCCGCGAAGGTGTGGACCGCTACGGAGCCGACAGCCTCGCGCCCCGAGGGACCCATGCCCCGTGCAACCGCTCCTGGTTGACCACCTCCGGGAGAAAATGTCGACTCATTCACAAGTCGTCTTACCTCCTTGGATGTGACCAGGAAACTTATCGATAGGTCAGCGTGACACCATGCCGACGGTTGGCGACTCTATGGCGTGTCGGGCGTCCGCAGCAACACAATCCACCGGACCCGGCCCGATGTGTCGGTAACCGAACCCCTCGATGTCAAGGGCGCGAGCGGTATCGGCCCGTTGTTTCGGGGGTGCGCGAATCGGTTAAAGGGTTACGTTCGCGGCGAGTTGAGAGATCGTCGCCCGGAGCCGGGCGTGCGGCGTGTCGCACGCGCGACCGGCCGGGCCCTGTCGGCAGGGCCCGGCCGGTCGCGCGGCATTGACGCGCTCGATTGACGTCAGCCGAGGAGCGTACGGAGTTCGACGGACTCCAGGCCGTGCGCCTCGGCAACGGGGCCGTAGACCACCTTGCCGTCGTGCGTGTTGAGGCCCTTGGCCAGCGCCGGGTCACGGCGCAGCGCCTCCGCCCAGCCACGGTTCGCCAGCTCCACGATGTAGGGCAGCGTGGCGTTGGTGAGCGCGTGGGTGGAGGTGTTGGGGACCGCGCCGGGCATGTTGGCGACGCAGTAGAACACCGAGTTGTGGACCTCGAAGGTCGGCTCGGCGTGGGTGGTCGGACGGGAGTCCTCGAAGCAGCCGCCCTGGTCGATCGCGATGTCGACAAGGACACTGCCGGGCTTCATCTTGGCGACGAGCTCGTTGGTGACCAGCTTGGGGGCCTTGGCGCCGGGGATCAGGACGGCACCGATGACGAGGTCGGCCTCGACGACGGCCTTCTCCAGCTCGTAGGCGTTGGAGACGATCGTCTGCACCTTGGTGCCGAAGATCTTGTCCGCCTCGCGGAGCTTGTTGATGTCCTTGTCGAGCAGGGTGACGTGGAAGCCGAGACCCACGGCGATCTGCACGGCGTTCCAGCCGGAGACACCGCCGCCGATGACGACGGCCCGGCCCGCGGCGACACCGGGGACACCTCCCGGCAGCACCCCACGGCCGCCGGCCTGGCGCATCAGGTGGTATGCGCCGACCTGCGGGGCGATCCGGCCCGCGACCTCGGACATCGGGGCGAGCAGCGGCAGCTGGCGGCCGGCCGTCTCGACGGTCTCGTAGGCGATGGCGGTGGTGCCGGACTCCAGCAGCGCGTCGGTGCACTCGCGGGAGGCCGCGAGGTGCAGGTACGTGAAGAGGGCCTGGTCCTTGCGGAGGCGGTGGTACTCCTCGGCGATCGGCTCCTTGACCTTCAGCAGGAGGTCGGCGGTGTCCCAGACCTCGTCGGCGGTGCCGAGGATGGTGGCACCGGCGGAGACGTACTCCTCGTTCGTGATGGACGAGCCGAGACCGGCGTCCTTCTCGACGAAGACCTGGTGGCCGTGGCGGACGAGTTCGTTGACACCGGCGGGCGTGATGGCCACGCGGAACTCGTTGTTCTTGACCTCGCGGGGGATGCCGACCTTCACGTCGATCACGGTCCTTGAAAGAGAGGTTGCAGGAGGAATTATCCCCTCATGCGATGCATGACGGAACTGACCGCGCCGTACGCGGCCCGCCCAGTCTATTGAAGGACGCCGAGTTGTCTAGCCTTGTAAAGGACCAATTTCTTCGAAGATCACCATCGATTTCGTAGGCTACTCGGGGTGATCCCCAAGAAGACGATCTCCCGACGAGCGGTGCAGCCCCGCCGCTGCCGGGTCCCCGAGCCGCTCGAAGGTGTCCGCGATCCGAAGGTGCAACAGCGCCTCCAGACGTCCGTCGCCCGCGCTCCGGGCGAGGTCGACGGCTTCGAGACAGGTCCGCAGCCCCTCCTCCGGACGGCCCGCGCACTCCTGGGCCCGCGCCAGCTCGCCGGTCGCCCGCGCCTGCCCCGCCGGATCGCCGGCCCGCCGGTACGTCCGCGCCGCCGCCCGCCATTCCTTGAGCGCCTCCTCCCAGCGGCCCGCCCGGCCGTGCACCTCGCCGATCCGGCCGTGCAGCCATGCCGCTTCGGTCGCCTCGCCCCGGGTGAGCCGCAGTTCCAGCGCCCGGCCGTACCAGTCCACGGCCCGCTGCCAGTCGCCCAGTTCGGTGTATGTGGCGCCCAGCGACTCCAGCGCCCGGCCGGTGGCCACCGGGTCCTGCACCGAACGGGCCGCCTCCAGCGCGCCCCGGTAGCGGGTGAGCGCATCCGAGGTGCGTCCGGCCTGGCCGTCGAGGTCGGCGAGGTTGAGCAGCGCGGCGGCCTTCTCGTACGCCAGGCCGCGCCGGCCGGCGACCTCCAGGACCAGTTGGTGCAGCGCGTAGAGGTCGGGCGCGGCCGCCTCCGCGCCCTCGTGCGCGAGCAGTGTCCGGGTCAGCGCGGCCATCAACCGCCGGTCCAGGGTGTCCAGTTCACCGTCCGCGACGGCCATCCGGGCGGCGTCCAGCAGCGCGGTGCGGCGGCTGCGCAGCCAGGCCGCGGCCGCCGCCCTGGAGACGAAGCGGAGCGAGCGCGGCAGCCCGGCGGCCTTCTGGCGCGCGGGCGAATCGGCCGGCTCGCCCATCGCCCGGCAGGACTGGAGCAGCCGTACCGTGCGCTCCAGCATGCGCGCGCGGGCGAGCTGGATATCGGCGGGCCGCTCGTGCTCGTGGAGCAGGGCCCGCGCCATCGGGTCGAGGCAGCCGGGCAGCCGGTACTGCGGGCGCGGCGCGGAGTCGGAGGCGTGTACGCCGCCGAGGGCTGTGCTCTCTGCGTTCTCTTCGTCGACCGGCCGCAGCAGGCCCAGCGCGGCGAACTCGCGCAGTGCCGTGCCGGCCACCACGACCGAACAGCCGGTCAGCGCGGACGCGAGATGCGCGTCCACCAGGCCGCCGGGGGCCAGGGTGAGCAGCCGAAGTATCCGGGCGGCGGGCGCCGGCAGCGACCCGTACGCGAGACGGAACGCCCGGTACAGCGGGCGGGCGCCGGTGGACAGGCCGTCCGGCAGCGGCACCTCGCGCAGCGCGGTGCGCAGATCGGAGACCGAGGACTTGGGGCGGGCCGCGAGCCAGCCGCCGGCCAGCACCAGGGCGGCGGGCTGCCCGCGGCACTCCTCGGCGACCGCCTCCGCGGTCCGCGGGTCGACGGTGATCCTGGTCGGGCCCGCGAGACGGCTCAAGACCTCGACGGAGGCCGCGCTGCCCAGTCCGCCGAGGGCGCACGGCCGGACGTCCGGAATTCCGGTCAGCGGGCCCTGGGAGACCACCACGACCAGGCAGTCGGGGGCATCGGGAAGCAGCGGTTCGACCTGTTCGGCGCCCGGGGCGTCGTCCAGGAAGAGCAGCGCGCGACACCCGGCGAGCGCATCGCGCAGACGCTCCGTCAGCTCGTCCTCGGCGGCACCGGGCGGGGCGTCGACGCCGAGCGTGGTGAGCAGTTCGCGGGCGACGCGGCCGGTGCCGGCCGGTTCGCCGCCCGGCCCGGCGAGCGTGGCCCGCAGCACCCCGTCGGGGTGGTCACCGGCGAGCTCGCGCAGCAGTTCCTCGGCAAGCGCGGTACGGCCCGAGCCGGGGCGGCCGGCGATCAATAGCACACGGCTGCGGGCGCCCTTGCGTCCCGAGAGGGTGTCGAGACCGGCGCGTTCGATGTCCGCGTGCAGCGCCCTGAGCTCGCGGCGGCGGCCGGCGATCCGGGGGTGCGGGGGCGCGGCGGCCGCGGGGACGGCGGTGCCGGCGGGTGCCGGGACGGTGGTTCCGACGGTGGCCCGGCGGGGCCCCGGTGCCCGCAGGTCACCCGCCGCCGGGCCGGCCGGGCCCGCCGCCTCCGGCGGGAGGTGCCCCCCGCCCACCGCCTGATCCGTCACCGGCCACGCTCCCGTCCAGCTGCGCGTACGAGCCCGCCGCGGGCGCGGACGGGAACGTGACCGAGCGTAGTTCACGGCCCGTCACGGCCCGTGCGGAGCGGGGCGGTTGAGTCACCCGATCGGTTCTCCGGATGATCCGACCGGTTCACGCATGAGGTAACCCACGACCGCCAGGCCGTACCACGCGATCTCGGGCGTACGGCCCGCCCGGCCGCCTCAGGACTCGAAGGGACGGGCCGGCCACGGCGCGTCGGCCGGCCGCAGCGCGTCCAGGCCGTCGCCCCCCTGGGCCGCGGTGAGCGCCAGCACTCCCACGACGAGGCAGTTGTTGTGCAGCTCGCCGGCGAGCGCACCACGGACCAGTTCGGCCTGCGGCACCCGCGCCAGCTCCATGTCGGCCTCCTCCTCAAAGACCTCGAACCGCTCCCCCTCGGCCTCGGACAGCTCCCGGGCGAGGAAGATCCGTACCGCCTCGTCGCAGCCGCCGGGCGTCGGGTAGACGTCGGTCAGCACCCGCCAGTCCTCGGCCTTGACGTGTGCCTCCTCGTACAGCTCCCGCTGCGCGGCGTGCAGCGGGTTCTCCCCGGGGACGTCGAGCAGCCCGGCGGGGATCTCCCAGAGCTTGTGGCGTACGGGGTGCCGGTACTGGCGCAGGACGAGGACGCGGCCCTGGTCGTCCAGCGCGAGCACGGCCACCGAGCCCGGGTGGACCTGGTAGTCGCGCGTGACGGTGGAGCCGTCCGGCATCACGACCTGGTCCGTCCGCACGCTGGTCTTGTTGCCCACGAACGGGGTCTCGCTCGCGGTGACCTGCCACTCCTCGGCGGTGTCCTTGATGCCCATGCGCGTCCTTCCGAAAAGCGAGAAACCGGGGTACGGACTGCGAAGCCCGTACCCCGGCCACCGTATCCGCCGAGGGTGACGTCCTACTTACGGGCGCCCGTCTTGCGCGCGACCGCGGCCTTCACCAGGCCCGCGAACAGCGGGTGCGGCCGGGTCGGGCGGGACCGCAGCTCCGGGTGGGCCTGGGTGGCGACCAGGTAGGGGTGCGTCTCGCGCGGGTACTCGACGTACTCGACGAGCTTGTTGTCCGGGGAGGTGCCGGAGAAGACCAGTCCGGCCTTCTTCTCCAGCTCACCGCGGTAGGCGTTGTTGACCTCGTAGCGGTGGCGGTGCCGCTCCTCCACGTAGGGCTGGTCGTCGTAGGTCTCGCGCACGATCGAGCCCTCGGCGAGCTTGGCCGGGTACATACCCAGCCGCATCGTGCCGCCCATATCGCCCTCACCTGCAACGATGTCCATCTGCTCGGCCATCGTGGAGATGACCGGGTGGGACGCCGCCGGGTCGAACTCGGTGGAGTTCGCGCCCTCGATGCCGGCCAGGTTGCGGGCCCCTTCGATGACCACGCACTGCAGGCCGAGGCACAGGCCGAGCAGCGGGAGCTTGTTCTCGCGGGCGTAGGTGATCGCGCCGACCTTGCCGTCCACCCCGCGGTCGCCGAAGCCGCCGGGGATGCAGACGGCGTCGCAGTCCGCGAGCTGCTCGGCGGCCCCGGCCGGGGTCCGGCAGTCGTCGGAGGTGACCCACTTCACCTTCACCCGGGCCTTGTTCGCGAAGCCGCCGGCCCGCAGCGCCTCGGTGACCGAGAGATAGGCGTCCGGCAGGTCGATGTACTTGCCGACCAGCGCGACCTTGACCTCGTGGTCGGGGTTGTGGACCCGGTCCAGCAGGTCCGCCCACTGGGTCCAGTCCACATCGCGGAAGGGCAGGTCCAGCTTCCGGACGACATAGGCGTCCAGGCCCTCGGCGTGCACGACCTTGGGGATGTCGTAGATGGACGGCGCGTCCGGGCACGCGATGACCGCGGCCTCGTCGACGTCGCACATCAGCGAGATCTTGCGCTTGATCGCGGTGGGCACCTCGCGGTCGGCGCGCAGCACGATCGCGTCCGGCTGGATACCGATGTTGCGCAGCGCCGCGACCGAGTGCTGGGTCGGCTTGGTCTTCAGCTCACCGGACGGGCCGATGTACGGGAGCAGCGAGATGTGCACGACGAAGACGTTGTCCCGGCCGACCTCGTGGCGGACCTGGCGGACGGTCTCCAGGAACGGCAGCGACTCGATGTCGCCGACCGTGCCGCCGACCTCGGTGATGACGACATCGACGTCGTCGGTCGCCATCCGCCGGATGCGGTGCTTGATCTCGTTGGTGATGTGCGGGATGACCTGCACGGTGTCGCCGAGGTACTCGCCGCGCCGCTCCTTGGCGATCACGGTGTTGTAGACCTGGCCGGTGGTCACGTTGGCGGAACCGTCCAGGTCGACGTCGAGGAACCGCTCGTAGTGGCCGATGTCCAGGTCGGTCTCGGCGCCGTCGTTGGTGACGAAGACCTCACCGTGCTGGAACGGGTTCATCGTTCCGGGGTCGACGTTGAGGTACGGGTCGAGCTTCTGCATCGTGACCCGCAGGCCGCGCGCCTTCAGGAGCGCACCCAGGCTGGAGGCGGTGAGCCCCTTGCCGAGCGAGGAGGCGACGCCCCCGGTGACGAAGAGGTGCTTGGTCGTCGTGCCTGCGTTATTTCGAAAGGCAGTGGGCGGCATGGCCAAGAGGGGGCTCCCGTGGTCGCGTGGTGGAGAGGTGCGAAGCGGCGCCGGCCTGGGTTTCAGGGGGTGCGTTCGCTGCGGTTCGGGGGTGCCGTGACATCTGCCGTGACATCTGGGGGTCCCACCGGTCCACGGGGTACCAGGCTATCAGCGACCGGGCACGGTCGCGTCCGGCCACACCCCTGCCCTTGCGCATGGCCTCTCCGCGACCGGCCCACCCAATCGGACCACCCCACTCCTCGCGAGCGGCGCGCGGATCACCCGCGTGCGTCGTATCCTGCTCGGACACTCGCAACGAGCCGTCCGGGAAGGCACCACCCCCGCCCGATTTCCGGTCCCGCTGCTCGGCGACGTTTCATGGGCAGGACGGACAGCTAACACGTCCCATGGGGGGCGTCACTCCAGTTCGACGGGAGAGGCACGTGGCCGGGCGCATTGAGGACTACGCACTCATCGGCGATATGCAGACCGCCGCTCTAGTGTGCCGGGACGGCACGGTCGACTGGCTGTGTCTGCCGCGCTTCGACTCACCGGCGGTCTTCGCGGGCCTCCTGGGCACCGAGGAGCACGGCTTCTGGCGGATGGGGCCCGCGAGCGCCCCCGGGAGCCGTCCGGCGCCGGCCGACCGCCGCCGCTACCGAGGCGATTCCCTCGTCCTCGAATCCGAGTGGGACACCCCGCGCGGCACCGTACGGATCATCGACTTCATGCCGCCGCGTGACGGCGCCCCTCAGGTGATCCGGATCGTGGAAGGCGTCAGCGGGCGCGTCCCGATGTGCTCGGAGCTGCGGATGCGGTTCTCGTACGGCTGGGTCGTCCCCTGGGTCCACAAGGTGGACCACCGCACGGTCGCGGTCGCGGGCCCGGACTCGGTGTGGCTGGACACCTCCGCGGAGACCTACGGCAAGGATCTGACGACGTACTCCGACTTCACGGTCTCGCCCGGCGAGCGGATCGCGTTCACGATCAGCTGGCAGCCCTCCCACCACCAGCCGCCGGCGCTGGCGGAACCGGAGGCGTCACTGGAGGCCACCGAGGACTTCTGGCGCGACTGGGTCGAGCACTGCACGTACCACGGTCCGTACCGCGACGCGGTGGTGCGCTCACTGATCACCCTCAAGGCGCTGACGTACGCGCCGACCGGCGGGATCGTGGCGGCGCCGACGACCTCCCTGCCGGAGTGCATCGGCGGCGTCCGCAACTGGGACTACCGCTTCACCTGGCTCCGCGACGCGGCGATCACCCTGTCCTCCCTGCTGCGCACCGGCTACCGGGAAGAGGCGCGGGCCTGGCGCGAGTGGCTGCTGCGGGCGGTGGCCGGCGATCCGGAGAACCTGCAGATCATGTACGGCATCGCCGGGGAGCGGGAACTGGGCGAGAACGAGCTCAACTGGCTTCCGGGGTACGAGAGTTCGCAGCCCGTACGGGTCGGCAACGGCGCCGCGGGCCAGCTCCAGCTGGACGTCTACGGCGAGGTCACCGAGGCGCTGCACCTGGCGCACATGACGGGGCTGGCCCGTAACGACTACGCCTCCGTGCTGCAGCTGAAGCTGATCCGCTGGGTGGAGAAGCACTGGGACGAGCCGGACGAGGGGATCTGGGAGGTCCGCGGCCCGCGCCGGCACTTCGTCCACTCCAAGGTCATGACCTGGGTCGCCGTCGACCGCACCGTCAAGCTGATCGAGTCCGGGGACGTCGACGGCCCGCTGGAGCGCTGGAAGGACCTGCGCGAGACCATCCACCGGGACGTCTGCGAGAAGGGGTACGACAAGGAGCGCAACACCTTCACCCAGTCGTACGGCTCACAGGAGCTGGACGCCTCGCTGCTGTTGATCCCGCAGATGGGCTTTCTGCCGCCGGACGACAAGCGCGTCATCGGCACCATCGAGGCGATCCAGCGGGAGCTGGGCACCGAGGACGGTTTCGTGCTGCGCTACCCGACGTCCGGCGAAGGGCTCGGGGTGGACGGCCTCGAAGGCGACGAAGGGGCCTTTCTGGCCTGCTCGTTCTGGCTCGCCGACGACCTCGCGATGATCGGCCGGGTGGAGGAGGCCCGCAAGCTCTTCGAGAAGCTGCTCTCGCTCCGCAACGACCTCGGGCTGCTGGCGGAGGAGTGGGATCCCCGGCTCAAGCGGCAGGTGGGGAACTTCCCGCAGGCGTTCAGCCACGTTCCGCTGATCGACACGGCCCTGCGGCTGACCGCGAGCGGGGCCTACGGGGGCGGCTAGCTGTGGGATCCCAGATCCCGTGTCCTTTTCCCACCGGCGGTGTCCACCGCGTGGCCAATAGGACAGGGGGATGGGATTCATGCCCCGTGAGCGAGTAGTTCCCCTCTTTGTGTACAGGACCACCCCGGTCGTCGTCTGCGTACGTGACTGGGGCAGGACCCCGGCGTTCGGCGGCCGACGGGGCCGCCTCGGGAAACGCGGGGTTAGTGGTCCGATGGATACAGCGGTGGCCGCGCCGGTACGGCTGAGTGTCCGGCGTGGTGACGAGGCGGTGGCGGAGGACCTGGAGTGGTCGTCGGTGCCGCTCGGGCTGCTGCGGGAGGCTCGCCCGTGGCGGACGTTCCGCTGGCACAAGGGGCAGCAGCACTACTCGGGCACGTACTGGTCAGCGACCGTGGGCGATCACGTGATCTACGAGTCTCGGCTGGAGCTGGGGCGGCTGTTGTTCGCCGACTTCGCTCCGGAGGTGCGGCACATCGTCGCCCAGCCGTTCCTGCTCAAGACCGATATCGATGGCAAGGTCCGTAAGCACATCCCGGACTATCTGCTGCTGACGGACGACGGTCCGGTGGTTGTGGACGTCAAGCCGCGCCACCGGCTTGAGAAGCCAGAAGTCGCCTTCACCTTCGCCTGGACGCGAGAGGCGGTCACGTCGCGCGGGTGGCGGTACGAGGTGTGGAGCGAACCAGATTCGCACGTGCTGGAAAACATCCGGTTCCTGGCCGGCTACCGCCGCGCCTGGCTATTCGAACCTGACCTGGTGGCTGCGCTGCGGGCCACGGAGCTGGGCGGCATGTCGCTGGGAGATGCCTTCCGGCTGCTGCCGGAGTGTCCCCGGCCGCTGGTGAAGTCGGCGGTGCTGCACCTGCTGTGGTCCGGGCATGTGACGACCGCGTTGGACCGGCCGCTGAGTGCGAGGCACGTGCTGCGGAGGGCCGCATGAGCGGGGCGGGGACGAAGCTGGGGGTTGGGACGCATTTCCGGCTGGACGGCGAGACGGTCGAGGTCGTGGAGTTCGCCAGCCTGGCCACGGGCATGGAGGTCGTCCTCAAGGACGGACGCGACCGGCTGGCCCGGATGTCGCTGCGTGAGTTGCTGACCTCCGACCGCGCCGAGCTGATCCACGACAGGTCGGGCCCGTCGTCCGCCGATGACGAGGATGTCGCGGCCGTGGTGCTGAACCGGCTGACCAAAGAGGAGGAAAAGGAGGTCCTGGAGCGGGCCGAGCATGTCCGGGAGTTGCTGACGGGCTACCGCTCGGGCAGCGAGGACCTCCCACGACCGGATGAGCCGCGCCCTCAGTACGCCCCTGGCCTGCCTATGCAGGCCAGGTGTGAGGCCAAGGCGGCGGAACTGGGGGTCACCTCGCGGACGGTGCGCCGGTGGGCACGGGCCTTCCGGGAGCTGGGCGAGGCCGGTCTGGTGCCGAAGACCGCGCAGGTGGACGGCGGGCTGGGCAACGCCGATCCGCGCTGGGTCGAGGCCGCAGAGGAGGTGCTGAGGGAGTACGAGGAGGAGTCGCGGCCCTCAGTGAAGTTGGTGCTGGAAGAGGTCGAGGCCCGCGTCAGGACAAGGTTCAAGCTGGTCAAGGTACCCGTGCCGCCTCGGACGACGGCGTATCGGTGGATGCAGGAGCTGGAGCGGCGCCATCCGACGTTCCGGCTGAGTACCAAGCGCAACCGGGATATCGCCGACCGCCCGAGGGGGGTCTACGGGAAGCTGCGGCCCACGCGGCCGGGCGAGTACGTGCTGATGGACACCACGCGGCTGGATGTGTTCGCGCTCGACCCGGTGACGCTGCGGTGGATGCAGGCGGAGTTGACCGTCGCGATGGACTGGTACACCCGCTGCATCATCGGTCTGCGGGTGACTCCGGTGTCGACGAAGGCGATCGACGCGGCGGCCGTTCTCTATCAGGCTTACCGTCCCCAGCCGGTTCCGGAGAGCTGCCCGAGGGAAGCGGCTTGGCCCGAGCACGGCATTCCGCGCGGTGTGCTGGTGGAGGCCGAGGCCGTCCACGGGCCCGTCACCGGGGTCTGGGGCCCGAAGGTGGCTCCGGATACATTGATCGTCGACCACGGCAAGATCTACCTGTCAGCGCATCTGACCAGCGTCTGCCGACGGATGGGGATCTCGGTGCAGCCGGCGAGGCTGCGCACGGGCCGGGACAAGGGGCCGGTGGAGCGCTATTTCCGCACTCTGCGGGAAGACCTGCTGCAGCGGCTGCCCGGCTACAAGGGACCCGACATCCACTCGCGCGGCCTGAACCCGGAGAAGGACGCCTTCTTTTTCCACCACGAGTTGGAGGCGATCATCCGCGAGTGGACCGCGGTGACGTATCACCGCAGGCCACACGCGGGGCTGCTCGACCCGTACTTGCCGAAGGTGGAGTTGTCTCCTGCGGCGATGTTCGAGCATGGTCTCGCGCGGGCGGGCTACATCGAGGTGCCCCGTGACCCGCACCTGGCCTACGAGTTCCTCGACGTCACGATGCGCACCGTCCAGCACTACGGCGTCGAGATCAACGGCCGCCGCTACAACGGCGGCTGCCTCGACGGACTGCGGGATATGGCCGGCTCCGACATCGACCTGGACAAACGGCGGCTGCCGTTCTTCGCAGACCCTGACGACGTCACCCGGATCCACTTCCGGGACCACGAGCGCGTCTGGCACACCCTTCAGTGGGAGCACGCGCCCAGCCTGGCCATGCCGCTGAGTGAGGAAGCGCTGCAGTTCGCCCGGCGCCTTGCGGCGAAGGAATACACCTATCCCGACGACCGGCTCGCCATCGCCCTGCTGCTGAAGCGGTGGAACCTGGGCCTGGGCACGTCCCTGGTCGAACGGCGGATGGCCCTGCGGCTCTCTCGCGAACAGGTCGCCCTGGATCTTCCCGAGCAGCCAGCCGACGATGTCAGTTCACTGCCGTCGGTCGCACGCGTGCTGTCCCTTCCCAAGCAGCCGACGCCGCCGGCGATCGAGGCCGTCCAGGACCAGGAGCCAGAGTCGGGCGATGACGACACCGACGGCCTGGAGGAGCTGGAAGAGGAACTCGACTACTACGCCACCGCCTTGAAGGACATCGATGACGATGAGTAAGCCGGCCCGCGCCCAGGCCGAGGAAGCCGATCTGCGCTCCCGGCTGGATCACCTCACGCTGTCCCGCAAGGAGGGCTTTGGCCGACTGGCAGACGCCCCGCGCCGACAGCGTCCGGATTCCCTGTCCCGCCGCCAGTTGAAGAAGTTGGGCGAGGAGACTCTTGCTGAATACAACCGCAACCGCCGCAAATGGCATGCGAATCTTGGCCCGCTGGGGACCCCCCAAATGAGAGCCCTGCACGAAGACCTCTGGGACATCTTCGACAGCAACGATCAGGACAGCGACAAAGTCAAGGGCGGCATCGCCCTGGACGCCTTTCCCGGATTGGGCAAGACCACGGCAGTACTCGCCTTCGCCAGAAAGGTCCACCGCCGCATCATCCAGGAAGAAGGGAAGTACACAGACGAGGGGCATGAGCGGTGGCCTGTCTGCCGAGTCGGGCTGACCAGCAACACGGGAATGCGCGACTTCAACCGGTCCATCCTGGAGTACTACGGGCACCCCGGCCGTTTCCGGGGAACCGCCGCCGAGTTCGGATACCGCGCCCTCGATTCGGTTTTGTCAGCAGAGACGAATCTCTTGATCGTGGACGATCTGCACTTCCTGAAGTGGCGGAACAAGAACGGGATCGAGGTCAGCAACCACTTCAAGTACATCGCCAACGAGTTCCCGGTCACCTTGCTGATGATCGGTGTCGGCCTGGAAAAACAGGGCCTGTTCAGTGAAGGCTCGAGTTACGAGGACGCGGTCCTCGCCCAGACCGGACGCCGCACAACCCGCCTCAACATGGACCCGTTCACCATCTCCTCGGATGAGGGACGCACCCACTGGCGCGACACCCTCCTCGCGATCGAGGAACGCGTCGTCCTCGCAGACAAGTACCCCGGAATGATCGCGGACGAGCTGTCCGACTACCTCTTCGCCCGCAGCACCGGGCACATCGGCTCACTCATGACACTGATCAACCGCGGCTGTCAGAGAGCCGTACGCACCGGTGTCGAACGCCTGGACAAGAAGCTGCTGGACCAAGTGAAGAACGACGCCGCATCCGAGCAAGCTCGCCAGGAACTCCAGCAGGCTCTCAACTCCGGCCGGCTGGTCAGCCAGCCGGGGAAGAAGGCGGCATGAGCGGACCGCGCACCCTAGCGATCCGCGTCCTCCCACAGCCCAGGGAAAGCCTCGACAGCTGGCTGGAGGCACTCGCCCGACGCTCCTGGACCTCGATCTCGGCACTGCTGGACGCCCTGGGCCTGCCCGAACTGACGGCCCGGGAACGAACGAGCCGTCTGCTCACCTCCCTGCCCGAGGGAGCACTGCGGCAGCTGGAACAGCAGGTGTCGCTGCCTGACCGTCATCTTGACGATGCCGTCCTGCCCACCGAGATCTTCGGCCGCCGGGCCCCCGGCTGGCGCTTCTGCCCGCAGTGCCTGCACGAGGCTGAGGGCCGCTGGCCGACGCTCTGGTGGCTGCCGTGGGCTTTCGCCTGCACCAAGCACCACGCCCTCCTCCACCGCGTCTGCCCGAGCTGTGGTCGCGAACCGCGCTACTTCCTGCCCAGGGCAGTGCACCAGCATCCGCCGGGACACTGCATGCGACGGACCGGCGGGAGAAACGTCTGCGGCGCCGACCTGGGCAGCGCGCCGCAACTCAGCCTCGGTCACAGCCATCCGATCGTCCAGACCCAAACCGAGATCAACGGCATCACTCTCCATCCATTCACCTCCACTGACGCCGTCTTCGTCGAGGTGGACCGCCTGCTGTCCGAGCTCGACGGCTCCCTGCGACCGTCCGGCCTGCAGACGATGAGCACCGCCTGCCGTTCCGCCTGGGAATCCGCATTCACGGACGCCACCAACTCACGGTCGTCGCTGGGCCGCTGGCGCTTCCACGAACGCCGTGCCCGCATCCTGACGCCCGAGTTCCTGCAGCACGAGTACACCGAGGGCGGAAAAAACCTCACCACGATCTCCAGAGAACTCGGACTGCCCGTCGTGCACGTGATCCGCCAAGCCAAGAACCTCGGCGTCCACATTTTCCGAGGCCCTCGCCCACCGGCCTTCAACGACGACTGGCTCCGTGAGCAATACGTCACACACAAACGGACCGGCCCTGACATCGCCCAGGAATTCGGAACCCACACCAAGGCCGTCCACCGCCGACTCGAACAGCTCGGCATCGCACGCCGGGCCTCAGGCCACTGCAGTGCTGCCCTCATCAAGAAGCTCGATACATCAATCCCGCCCGACATCCGAGCAGCAGCGGAAGAAACACTTCACGGCTGGCGCCGCCTACGCCGTTTCCAGATCAGCATATTCTTCCCCACGCTCACCACCAGCGCCGACTACCTCGGCCTCCAGCCGGGCACCCTCACCATGCAGCTCGACCAGCTGGAATGCGCTGTCGGAGCCGAACTTTTCCGCCGCTCGGTCCGTCACACGCCACAGAGCCCGACCAAACGAGGAGCCCGTCTCCTGCGTGATCTCGACCGCGATGACGTTCAGGAACTCATACACGCAGCGCTCGGATCGAAGATCGAGAAAATCCCCGACGAAGAAGCGATCAGTTCCGCAATCAGCACGGCCGACGGTGAACGCGGCGCACTGATCGACCTTCATCCCCGCTCCCAGCATGGCGGCCGACTCCACATCCCTCCGCTCATGCTGCCGCTCCTGAGGCACCTCTTCACTCGCAGAGATCAGGAGAACTGCATGGCGCAGATCCACGCCACTACTGGGATGCCGACGACCACGATCTTCAAACAGCTCAAACGTCTCGAAGAGGCCGGCTGGCTCACCAGCCGACGCGAAACCCCGGCCGAACGGCCAAACGGCGGCCGGGGCCGCACCTACTACTCGCTGACCCCACTAGCGCAACGCCTCCAACCGTCTCTCACGCAGCTCACGGAGACCAAATGAGCAGGACAGTCCGGAGGAAAAGGACACGATCATGGAACGGAACCGTGGACATACCACTGGGACATGCGGCGGAACCCACAGGTCACATCACGGCCGGTGGCCAGCAGCGACGGGAACCTACACTAGCCGTGTGGGATCCCGTTCCCCGTGTCGGACTCCGCGTGGAGATGTCGTAGCCGTGTCGGATGCGACATGAAGGCGGGATTCATGCCTCCAACCCCAGCAGTGGACGGGAGGTTCACGGCGACCGGCAGCGAGCGCGCCATGGCTCAACTCCTGCATGCCGCACCGGACTTGGATGCCGTCTTCGTATGCTCCGACCTGATGGCGAACGGTGCGCTGCGTACGCTGCGGGCCCGGGGGCGGCGGGTGCCGGACGATGTGGCGGTGGTCGGCTACGACGATCTGGAACCCGCGGCATGGGCGGATCCGCCGCTCACCACGGTGCGGCAGGACGTGGAGGAGATGGGGCGGCTGATGGCCCGGTTGCTGCTGCGGCGGCTGAGGGGCGCGGCCCCGGCCGACCTCGCACCGATGATCACGGAGGCGCGGCTGGTGGTGCGGGAGTCGGGGTGAGGGGTGCCGGGGGAAGGGGGTGCCGGGGGAAGGGGGATGTCGGGGCGTCGGCGGTGCTGGCAGGCCGGGAGCTACGGGTCCCTCGCACCGGCCGTCCGTCGGCGGCCCGTGCCCGGCCCTTCGCCCCGGCCCCGGTATGCGGACCACGCCGCTCCGCATACCGGGCTGCGGGTACCGTTCCACGCCATGGGGCCGGAAGCGAAGATCGAAGCCGAGATCACGGTACGCAGGGCGCTGGAGCTGCCCGCGCTGCGGCGCGGCCTGCCGGAGGTGCTGACCGGTGAAGACCGGCTGGACCGCCCGGTGCGCTGGGTGCACGCCGGCGAGGTGCCGCATATCGCCTCGCTGCTCCAGGGCGGCGAGCTGCTGCTGACCACCGGCCTGGGGCTGGGCGCCCGGCCGTCCGAGCAGCGCGCGTTCATCCGTAAGCTCGCGGACCGCGAGATCGCCGCGCTCGTCGTGGAGCTCGGCTCCCGTTTCGCGGCACTGCCCCCGGCACTGGTCGAAGCCGCGCGGGACAGCGGCCTTCCCCTGATCCAGCTGCACCGCGAGGTCCCCTACGTCACAGTCACCGAGGCGATCCACACCGAGATCATCAACAGCCACTACACGCTGCTCCGACGGGCCGACGAGATGCTGCGGCGCTGTACGGACGTTCTGCTGCGCGGCGGTGGCGCGCCCGAGGTGCTCCGGCTGCTGGCCGTCTTCACGGGCAACCCGCTGTGCCTGGAGGCCCCCGACGGCAGCCCGCTCTACGCCGCGGGCCCGGAGGGCGACGACAGCGGCGGGCCCGCGGACGCCGACCCCCTGCTGGCCTGGGAGAGCCTGCGCGACACCGGCGTACGCGTCGACGTCCCCGGATGGGGGTCCCCTCGCTCGAGCGGGGCCGAGAGTGGGGGAGGCCACGGCCCCGACGCCGTCCGCGCCCGACTGGTCCTGCTGCCCGTCAACGCCCCCGTGGCGCCGCTCCACCGGATCGCCGCCGAGCGAGCCGCCGACCTGCTGGCCGTCGTCATGCTGCAGTCCCGCCAGGAGGAGGAGCTCGCCGCGCGCGGCCGTGGCGACTTCCTCGCCGACCTGGCCGAAGGCCGGATCTCCGCGGCCGAAGCCCCCGCCCAGGCCCGGCTCCTGGGCTTCCGCCCCGGTGCCGGACCCGTGCTCCCGGTGGTCATGCGGCTGCCCGCCGGCCTCCCCTCCCCCGGCAGTTGGGCCCTCCTCGCCCAGACCCTGCGCGAGGAACTCGCCGCCCCGGGAGTGCCCGTCCTGCTCGGCGTACGGCCCGTGGAGGGCCGGGTCCCGATGCTCGTGGCGCTGCGCACGGGCCGGCACCGTGACGCACTCGCCGACCGGATCGCCGAGGCGCTGCGCGCCGGAGTCGTCCGCGCCGGACTCGACCACCCGTCCGCCCACCGCCCGGTGGTCGTCGTCGGCACGGCGGGCGACTGGGCCGCGGCGGGCCCCGGTCTGCGGCATGCGGCACAGGCGGCGGCCGCGGCCCAGGGGCTGCCCGAACAGCCCTGGTACGACGCGCGTCGGCTGGACATCGAGCTGTTGCTGTGGCGCATGCGCGAACACGGCGAACAGGACGTCCTCACGGACTTCGTGGAGCGCGCCATCGGTCCGCTGCTCGCTCATGACCGCGGCGCCCGCCAGCCGCTCCTGCCGACGCTGGAGGCGTATCTGGCGAGCGCGGGCCGCAAGGCCGAGACCGCCCGCGATCTGAACGTGAACCGGCAGACGCTGTACGACCGCCTGGCGCGCATCGCCCAGCTGCTGGCCACGGATCTGGACGACCCGCAGACGGTGCTGGGGCTGCGGCTGGCCTTGCGCGCCCGGCGGCATACGGAGGGGGCGTAGCGGGGGCGGCCGCTGCGGGCCGCGGTCATGGGGAACGTGGCTGCGGCGGCATCCAGTCATGGGCGAAGGCGCCCGGTTGCGGATGGCCGGGGCCAAGCCGTCAACTCTGCCGTCCTACTCCCCTTCGTCCTGCCCCTCTTCGTCCCCCCCTCTGCCGCCCTACCCCGCGGCCGTCTCGGCCGCCGTCCCGATGCCGAGCGCGACCAGCACCCCGCCCGTGGTGCGCTCCAGATTGCGCTGCACCCGGGGCCGCCGCAGCCGTCGCAGCACCCGGCCCGCGCAGACCACGACCAGCAGTAGCCAGCCCGCGGCGATCACCGCGTCAACAACGCCCAGGAGCAGGGTGACACCGAGGACGGAGTGCCCCTCGGGGAGGAACTGCGGCACCACGGCCACGAAGAAGATCCCCACCTTAGGGTTGAGCAGACAGCTCAACAGCCCCTGGCGAAAGGCCCGCATCACCGCGAGGTGCGGAGCGGGCCGCCCGGCGCCCGAGGCATCACACGGCGTACCGTCCGGCCCGGCCGCTTCCTCAGCGGGAGGAACGGCCCCGGGCGCCTGCCCCGCGCCCGACCGCCGGTGCGCCCACAGCGCCTGCGCGCCGAGCAGCACCAGATAGGCCGCGCCGACGATCCGGACGACAGCGAACGCCGCGTCCCAGCGCTGCAGCGCCGCCGCCAGGCCGACCGCCGCGGCCACTGCCCAGGCGAGCGACCCGATCGCCGCTCCGAGGGCGGTGGCGGCGCCGGTACGTCGTCCACCGCGTACGCAATTGCGCAGCACCAGAAGGGTGTCGGGGCCAGGCGCCATGGTCATCAGCAGGGCGAACAGCGCAAAGCCCGCTACCGCAGCCGTCACAGCGATCTCCTGTCGTATGTGGATACGAATCAGGTGACCCTATCGGCCGTTCCCGTGGAGTACCCGACCGGCTGAACGGGCTGGCACGGATGGACCGCTGAACGGGCCGGCAGGGCTGGACCCGCTAAACGGGCTGGAAGGGCTGGGTCAACTCGTCGTAGACGCTGAGGACCTGTGCGACCGTTTCGTCCTCGCTGGGCCAGCCGGCCGCCTGGACGCGGCCCGCTTCGGCGAGCGCGTCCCGGCGCACGGGGTCCGCGAGGAGCCCGCGGACGGACCGGGCCAGAGCGGCGGCATCTCCGTAACGGACCAGTTCCGCGGCCCGGCCGACCAGTTCGCGGGTGCCTCCGGTGTCGGTGGCGACCAGCGGCACCCCGGCGCGGAGCGCCTCCTGGGCGATCAGGGAGCGGGCCTCCCAGCGGCTGGGCAGCACCACCAGGTCGGCGGCGGCGAGGAGTTCGGGCACATCGTCGCGGCGGCCGAGCAGCTGGACGGGCAGCCGTTCGGCATCGATACGCCGCTGCAGCGCGGACCGCTGCTCGCCCTCCCCCGCGATGGCCAGCAGTGGCTGCGGGTCGAGCGTGCACCAGGCATGTGCCGCGTCCAGCAGCATGTCATGGCCCTTGGACGGGGCGAGCCGGCCGACCGCGAGCAGCAACGGGCGGTCCACGGCGCCCAGTTCGGCCCGCTCTTTGTGGCGCGTCCGGTCCTGGTCCTCGGGCTCGGACGAGGCGGGGGCGGAGCGGGGGCGTGGAATCGCGACGGGCGCCAGGCGTGCGTCACGCGCGCCCCGTTCCCGCGCCCGGTCCACAAGATCGGAGCAGACCCCCAGGATCACTGCGGCGGCCCGCGCCGCCCGCCGCTCCATCAGATGCACGAGTCCGGCCCGCGCGCCCTCGCTGTGCGCCTTTGTGTGCCAGGTAATGACGAGGGGAACCCGCCCTCCCCTGGGGCCACGCAGTCCGCGCAGCGCCAGGGAGGCGCGCAGACCGGCCCGCAGACCGTGTGCGTGGACGAGGTCGGCGTCCCAGCAGGCGCAGCGCAGCGAGGCCACGCTCGCCGGGTCCGTATGCGGGGCGACCTCCGCGAACCGTGCGCCCGCTCCGGTGAAGCCGTAGGCCGTCTCGACGGCGGACGGGGCACAGACGGTCACCCGTACGCCGCGCGCCACCAGTCCCGCGGCCAGCGAGCGGACATGCGCGGCGCTGCCGCCGCTGCCGTGTCCCAGGACCTGGACCGTGCGCAGCGGCGACTGCCCGTGCGACAGGGGCGGTGTGCTGGTCACGTGGTCGGGCTCCTGGGTCGGCGGACGGTAGGGACCGTACCGGTGGGGCGGTCGGAGTACTACAAGGCGCTGCGGCGTGCTGGCGGGTGTTGCGGGTCGTGGCGGGTCGTTGCGAAGTGCGACAGGGGCGGTCCGGGACGGGCCCGATCGGGACCGGGCCGGGACGCCCGGAGGTGTTCCGGGCGCTGCGGCACCCGGCCGTCAACCGCGCTGACAACGCCCGACCGAAGCTGACGTCGCCCGACCGAACAGGACGCGGGGAACGCGCCCGATACCGCGCACTCAGCCCAGGATGCCAGCCCGGCGAGGTCAATTCGGCACCGTGGGCACGGCGTTCCGGTGGGAAGTCTCACCCGCGCATCCACGGGTTCACCCACATGGGCGACAAATCGGCCGTGGTGGTTGCCGTTCACCCGGGGCGCCGGGGACGGACGGGGCATAGGGGAACGAGCAGGGGCGGCGCCGGTGCTCGGGGAGGCGGCCGCCCCCTCCCTCCGCGCCGGATTGCGGTGTAGGTCGGCTTGCTGCGCAGGCGGTTCGTGCCGTTCGGTCGGTTCGCGCCGCAGGCCGATTCGCGGCGCATGCCGGCTCACGGCCTACGCCGGACCGGCGTACCTCAGACCGCGGCGACGGCCCCGCTGACGCGGTCTCCCGCAGCCGCGGCGGCGATCAGTGCGGCGGCGTGCGCGGTCAGCCCCTTGCGGCCGTTGCCGGTGACGATGGCGAGCCCAAGGGCCGCGCCGAGGGCATGCGCTCCGGCGTCCCCGAGCATCGTGCGCTCCCCGAGATCGTCCCCGACGACCGCGGCTATGGCACCCATGGACGCGGCGGACAGCGGGCCGGCCGCTCCACCGCGCAGCAGCCCCGGCGCACCTATGGCCAGTACGGCACCCGCCGCACGGCCCGGCCGGACGTCGAGGAGGTTCACCAGATGGGCCGACCCCGCGACCACCACGCCGGCCAGCAGTTTGTCGACCGGGCGCTCCTTCAGCAGGGCACCGGCGGCGAGACCCGCGGCACCGATCCCGAACAGCTTCACCGCTCCACTGGTGACCTCGCCACTCCGGAGTGCCGAGAGATGTGCCCGGAAACCGCGCCGGGGGTCAGTGGCGCCGAAGACATCGTCGTACGCGCCGCACTCCCCGGCGGCGAGCACCGCAAGGGCCGTCGCGCTCCGGGCCCGAGCAGGCAGTCCGGGCACGGTGGCGGCGGCGAGCGCGGTGCCGGTGGCCGTGGCGAGTCCGGCGTGCAGGTTCACGGTACGGCCCGCGTAATTCTTCCGCTCCCACAGGACGGCCCCGCCCGGCGGCCGGCTCTTCAGCACCCCGTATGCGGCCCGTGTCGCTCCTGCCGACCCAAGCAGCGCCCCGTATGCGGCCCGTCCGGCTCCCGTCGCCCCGAGCAGCGCCGAGATCCGTCCCCGCAACCTGCTGCCAGCCACCGCAACCCTCACTCCCCTGCCCGGCACCGTGCCGTGCTCGACTCCGGTCCACCCTAGAGGCCGAGATCTTCCCCGAGAGAGGGGCGAGATCTTCCCCGGGCACACCCGCCCACAGCCCTCCCTCCGGACGGGCGGCCCGAGGAGCCGCCAAGACCCGCCCTGTGCACCACCCCAGCGATCTACTGCGAGTGCCCCGCCGGCACCAGTGCTACCGCCCCGTCCGCGCCGTCTCCAGCAGTTCCTCGGCGTGTGCGCGGGCCGTCTCGGAGTCCTCCTGGCCGGCGAGCATCCGGGAGAGTTCGCGAACCCGTTCCTCGCCCTCCAGGACCGTGACACCGCTCCTGGTGACCGACCCGTCGTTGGTCTTCTCCACCAGCAGCTGGCGATCGGCGAACGCCGCGACCTGCGGGAGGTGCGTGACCACCACGACCTGCGCCGACTTCGCGAGCCTGGCCAGGCGCCGGCCGACCTCGACGGCCGCCTTGCCGCCGACGCCCGCGTCGACCTCGTCGAAAAGGTAGGTCGGTACGGGGTCGGAGCCGGCGAAGACGACCTCGACGGCGAGCATCACCCGGGAGAGCTCACCGCCGGACGCCCCCTTGGCGATCGGCCGGGGCGGCGCGCCGGGGTGCGGGGCCAGAAGCAGCTCGACCTCGTCGGCACCGGCCGGGCCGTAGGCGACATTGCGGCCGCCGACCATGATGCCGTCGGCGTCCTCCGGCACCTCGGCCTGCCGGATCTCGACGGTCACCCGGGCGTGCGGCATGGCGAGTTCGCCGAGTTCGGTGGTGACCGCGTCGGCGAAACGCTTCGCCGACGCGGTGCGGGCGTCGGTCAACTCCTGTGCCAGCTCGCCGAGTTCGGCACGGAGCGCGTCCCGCTCCGCGGTGAGCTCGCCGATCCGGCCGTCATCGCCGTCCAGTTCGGCGAGCCGCGTGGCGCTCTCCTCCGCCCACGCCAGCACCGCCGTGATGTCCTCGCCGTATTTGCGGGTCAGGTGGGTCAGGGCGGCGCGGCGCTCCTCGACCGCGGCGAGCCGCAACGGGTCGGCGTCCAGACCGTCCGCGTAACTGGCCAGCTCGCCGGCCACGTCCGCCATCAGGATGCCGATCTCACCGAGCCGCTCGGCCAGTGCGGACAGCTCCCGGTCATGGCTGCGTACGGCGTCCAGCGCGCGATGGGCGCCGGCGACCAGGGTGGTGGCGTCGACGCCCTCGGGATCCTCGGGGTTACCGGCCAGCGCGGCCTGCGCGGCGGTGGCGGCGGAGGCCAGCGCCTCGGCGTGCCCGAGCCGCTCGGCCTCGGCGGCGAGTTCGGTGTCCTCGCCCGGTTGCGGCTCGGCCGCGGCGATCTCGTCGAGGCCGAAGCGCAGCAGATCGGCTTCCTGGGAGCGTTCACGGGCCCGCGTCGTCAGTTCGTCCAGCTCGGCGGCGACGGCGCGCAGCCGGCGGTGGGCGGCCGCGTACTTGGCGAGCGGGACGGCGACCGCGTCGCCGGCGTAGCGGTCCAGGGCCTGCCGCTGCCGGGCCGGCCGCAGCAGGCCCTGCTGGTCGGTCTGGCCGTGCACGGCGACCAGGTCGTCGGCCAGCTCCCCCAGCAGGCCGACGGGTACGGAACGGCCGCCCACGTGGGCGCGCGAGCGGCCTTCGGCGGACACGGTGCGGCTGATCAGCAGCGCGCCGTCGTCCAGCTCCGCGCCGGCCTCCTCGGCCCGTACGGCCGCGGGGTCCTTGGCACCGATGGTGATCCGGCCCTCCACGACCGCCGACTTGGCGCCGATCCGCACCAGGGCGGGGTCCGCGCGCCCGCCGAGCAGCAGGCCGAGGCTGGTGACGACCATGGTCTTGCCCGCGCCCGTCTCGCCCGTCACCGCCGTGAAGCCCGGGGACAGCTCGACAACGGCGTCGTCAATGACGCCCAGGGACCGGATCCGCATCTCCTCCAACACGGATACGACCTTACGAGGTCCGGGGGCCGGCCCGCGACGGCCTCCCCTCTCTCCTGGCCGCGACCCTGAGGAAAACCCCACCGGAAATCGGGTGGATACCTGATGGTGCGGGACTGCGCTCGGCCGTCACGCTGATCACTGACAGCAACGGAAGGTGTGCTCATGCCGAGTGGATTGGTGCGTGCGACGCTGCGGGGTCACCGTCCCGCGCTCGCGGGGGGGGTGACGACGCTGTTCGCCGCGACCGGGGCCGGTGTGCCGACGGCGACGATCCCCCGCCGTCACCGCGGCGAGCCCCGGCGACAGCCGCAGCTTCCGCCCGCCCGCCGCGCCACGGAAATCCTGCCCGCGGCATGACTTCTGCCTGGCTCCTGGCCCGACTCCTGAGAGGTACGCCCGATGAACGGCCCACGACGCCCCCGCCGTACCGGCGGCGCGGCCGTGTTCCTCGCCGCCCTGACCGCCCTCACCACCACCGCCGCCTGTGCGGCCCCGGGAGGACCGGTCCGCGCGGATCGGTCCGGCGCGAGCCCCGGCGCTTCGGCTTCCGCTTCGTCCCAGTCCCTGGAAGGTGTCTGGCAGATGGACGGCTACGGCACCCTCGTCACGATCAAGGGCCGCAGCCTGCGGACGTACGAGACCACAGCCATGAGTTGCCTGCCCGGATCGGTGACGGGCACCCGCGCGGGCAGGTCCGACGGGCACGGCCGGAGCGTGTTCACCGTTCCCGACTCCGCCCCGATCACGGTGGTCCCCGCCGGCTCCGGCCATGCCCGGCTGTCCATCGAGGACACCGCCGGCCACCGCGGTCTGCGCCGCGTCGACGCGCTTCCGGACCGCTGCCGGAAGCGCCCGCCGAGCGATCCCCGGGCCGTCTTCGATGTGTTCTGGCAGACATTCGCCGAGAACTACCCCTTCTTCCGCGCGAAGAAGATCGACTGGTCGGCGGTGCGTGACCGCTACCGCCCCCGCATCACGGCGAAGACCACCGACGACGAACTCTTCGCGGTACTGCGCGAGATGATCGAGCCGCTGTATGACGCGCACACCCGTGTCATCGCGGGACCCGACCGGTGGTTCGCGGGCAAGCGTCCCGGCACCGTCCTGCCCACACCGGAATCCACCGCCCGCATCGACGAGGCGATCGCCGCGAACCTGGGCCCCGGCGTCACCCAACGGCGCTGGGCCCAGGGCAAGCTCACGTATGCCGATCTCCCGGGCCGCATCGGCTACTTCCGGGTCACCCAGTTCGCCGGCTACACCAAGAAGGGCGACTACGCCGGCGATGTCGCCGAGCTCGACCGCGCGCTGGATGCCGTGTTCACCAAGGCGCGTACGCAGGGCCCGAAGGCCCTGCGCGGCCTGATCGTCGACGTACGGCTCAACGGCGGCGGCGCGGACCCTCTCGGCCTGCGCATCGCCTCCCGGCTCACCGACCGCCCCTATCCCGCCTACCGCAAGCGGGCACGCAACAACCCCGATGAGCCCGGCAGGTTCACCACGCCCCAGCCCCTGCAGGTCCGACCGCACCGGGGCCCGGTCTACACCGGCCCGATCGCGGTCCTGACCGGACGGCTGACGATCAGCGCGGGTGAGACCTTCACCCAGTCCCTCATCGGCCGCTCCCCCTCCCCCACCCGCATCGGCGAGAACACCCAGGGTGTCTTCTCCGACGTGCTGGACCGCGCCCTGCCCAACGGCTGGTCCTTCGGCCTCCCCAACGAGGAGTTTCTGACCGCCGACGGCCACACCTTCGACGGCCCCGGCATACCACCGGCGATCCCCACCCCCGTCTTCACGGAGGAGGACCTCACGGCACACCGAGACTCCGCTCTCACCCGCGCCCGCGCGTATCTGTCGCAACGGGCGCACGGAAACGACAGCTAGGAGACTCATGAAGGCCTTGTTGAGGGGCTGTCCGGCCGCAGGCCGGTCGGCCCCTCTGGTCATGTGCCGTTGGGCAGGGTGCCAGGTGTCGCCGGTGCGGGTGAGTCGGAGACTGAGCAGTCGGCGGAGATTGAGGGCGGCTGCCCGGGTGTGGAGCCAGGTGTCGTTCTTGATGGTGCCTCGGTAGCGGAGTTTGCGGTTGCCTCGGTGGACGAGCCAGGCGACGGCGCGTTCGACGGGTGGCCTCCAGCGCCGGTAGGCGGCTTGCCAGTCGGGGTCGGTGGCGGCCTGGAGGCCGTGGTGGGAACGGATGGTCAGGATGCGGCCGGCCTTGGCCGTGGTGCACCGCTCACGCAAGGGGCATCCGGTGCACAGGTCCTTGAAGGCGGCTTTGCGCTGGTGGTGGCGTCCGCCGGGCGTGGAGAGGGGGACGGTGTGCCCTTGCGGGCAGGTCACGGTGGCGACGGTGGTGTCGATGGCGAAGCCGCTGGGAGGCCACCACTCACCGCGCCGTGTCGTCGTCGGTGATTCAGTCGTTGCAGTGGACAAATGGGACAGTTGCCATTCGTGGCTGTCGCCGGACGAACGGAATGGAGGGTGGCGCATGGGTGCGGCGACGCGGGCCAGGTCGGTGCGGCGGCAGGCGGTGCTGGTCGGTGCGGGGTTGGGCGCGGTGGCGTTGTCGGCGGTACCGGCGCACGCGGTCATCGGTGTCGGCAATCCCGCGTTCAGCAACACCTGCGCCAAGGCGGGAGGCGCGCGGGCAGCCGGTGCGACGGCATCCAGCAAGGGGACCTTGACGGGCAACGCCGGGCATCTGCCGGTCGGGCTGCCCCGCAACCACTGCGGCAACAGCGGCCTCACCTGCAACTTCAGCACCCTCAACGAGTACAACCTCAACGTCCCGATCATCAACTCCAGCTCCCTGCCCGCCGGCGCCGAGATCATCTCCCCACTTGCCAACGTGGTGTGATGCCCGTGCCGCGCGCTGCGTCCACCGGCAGGCGTCAGTGATAGACCAAGCGCAGCGAGTGAAGTGCGCCAGAACGCCGCGGCCTTTTCGACCTGACCTATCGGACAGGCCCTGGAAGGCCGATGAAGATCTTGCACGGGCCACCCGAGTCGCCCCGCTTTGCCCGCAAAAGTCAATCGGGGCAATCCACCGCACATCGGCCGCGTTGTCAAGATCTTCATCGGACTTCCAGAAGGCAGACGCCGGACGCGCGGGAGGCATCCGGCCCCCGAGTCCCGGCCGTAAGGGCCTGGCGGGTGGGGCCAGGCCCTAGTGCGGCGCCCCCCGCCAGCCCGCCACCGGCAGGGCGAACTTGGCGACCAGACGATCGGTGAAGGAGGCGTGATGCAGTCGCGCGAGACGTACGGGCACGGCGCCGCGGCGAACCTCCACCCGTGCGCCGGCGGGCAGTTCGACGCTGCGGCGGCCGTCGCACCACAGGACGCCGTGCGGGGTCTTGGGCTGGACCTCCACCGCCAGTACCGAACGCGGCGAGGTGACCAGCGGCTTGGCGAAGAGGGCGTGCGCACTGATCGGGACCATCAGCAGCGCCTCGACCTCGGGCCAGACCACCGGGCCGCCGGCCGAGAAGGCATACGCGGTCGAGCCGGTCGGGGTCGCGCAGACCACCCCGTCACCGCCGAAGCGCGACACGGGCCGGCCGTCGACCTCGGTGACGACCTCCAGCATCCGCTCCCGTGCGGCCTTCTCCACCGACGCCTCGTTCAGCGCCCAGTCGGTGTGCACGACACCGCCGTTGTTCCGTACGAGGACGTCGAGCGTCATCCGCTCCTCTACCTCGTAGGAGCGGCTGACGACCCGGTCGACGACCTTGTCGAGGTCGTCGCGTTCGGCCTCCGCCAGGAAGCCGACCCGGCCGAGGTTGACGCCGAGCATCGGCACTCCGGAGGTACGGGCGAAGTCCGCGCCGCGCAACAGCGTGCCGTCCCCGCCGAGCACCACCAGCAGTTCGCAGCCCTCGGCCGCGCACTGCTCCGACTCGACGCGCTCGACCTCCGGCGGCAGCGGCAGATCCGCGGCCTCCTCCGCCAGCACCCGTACCCCGATCCCGCAGCGCAGCAGTCCCTGGACGACGAGCTCGGCGCTCCGGATGGCCGCCGGGCGGCCGGTGTGCGCGAGCAGGAAAACGGTCCGCGGCGCGCCGTTCCCCTCGTGTGCTGCGCTGTCTTCAACTGCCTGAGTAGTGGTCAACGAGGCCCCTTCGCCACCGCACGGTCGACATCCGCCGGGTCGAGTGCGGGCGCCCCGGCGCGCAGCCACAGAAAGTACTCGACATTCCCGGAAGGTCCAGGCAGCGGGCTCGCGGTCACGCCCATGACACCGAGCCCCAGTTCGGCCGCCCGGCCGGCGACCGCGCGTACCGCCTCGGCCCGCAGTTCCGGGCTGCGCACCACCCCGCCGCTGCCGAGCCGCTCCTTGCCGACCTCGAACTGCGGCTTGACCATCAGCACCAGGTCGGCGTCGGGCGCCGTGCAGCCGACGAGCGCGGGCAGCACCAGCCCCAGCGGGATGAAGGAGAGATCACCGACGACGATGTCGACCGGCACCGAATCGACCTGTTCGAGCGTCAACTCGCGTACGTTGGTGCGGTCCCTCACGGTGACCCGGTCATCACTCTGCAAGGACCACGCCAGCTGGCCGTATCCGACGTCGACGGCGACGACATGGGCGGCGCCGGCCCGCAGCAGGACATCGGTGAAGCCGCCGGTCGACGCGCCCGCGTCCAGAGCCCGCCGGCCCTTGATCCGCAGTCCCTGCGGGACGAAGGCGGCGAGGGCGCCGGCGAGCTTGTGGCCGCCGCGCGAGACATAGTCGGGGTCGCTCTCGTCCGCGCGGACGACCACGGCCGCGCTGGTCTCCACCTGGGTGGCCGGCTTGGACGCGGTCGCCCCGCCGACGGTCACCCGCCCCGCGGCGATCAGCTGGCTCGCGTGCTCGCGCGAGCGGGCCAGCTTGCGGCGCACCAGCTCCGCGTCGAGTCGGCGTCGTGCCACTCCTGCCACCTGTGGTTCAGCTCCTGTTGTCGTACGTCGTTGTGTCACGCGTCGTCGTGTCACGCGTCCTCGCGGACGGGGTGGGCTGCCCGGGGCGCTGGTCGAGGGCGGCCAGCGCGTCGCGCAGCCCACGGTGCACATCCTCGTACACCTCGAGGTGCCCGTCGGCGGGGAGGTGGTCGGCGTCGGCGAGACGCCGCAGCCGGGCGTCCACGATGGCGTCCCCGGTCGGAGTGATCGCGATCCCGAGCGGCTGCGGTCCGGCGGGCCCCAGGGACCCGGCGGGCGCGGCGTCCCCCGCCGAACCGCCCGCCCCGGTGGGCTCGGGGGACGCGGTGGGCTCGGCGGACACGGTGGGCTCGGCGGACACGGTGGGCTCGGCGGACACGGTGGGCTCGGCAGACTGGTCGGACTCGGCAGGCTCGGCGACCACAGTGCGCTCCCCGGCCACGGCGGGCCCGACGGCCACGGCGTGCTCCGCGGACGCGTCGGAAGCGCCGGACTCGTCGGAAGCGCCGGGCTCGCCGGACTGGGCGTGCTCCCCGGCCACAGCGCGTTCAGCGGCCACAGCGTGCTCCGCAGCCACGGCATGCTCAGCGGATAGGGCGGGCCCCTCGGATCCCGCGGGTGCCTCCGGCTCCGGGCCGGACGTCGGCTCTTGCATGCCTTGACGCTACCTCGGCGGAGGGTGTCGACGCCGAACGAGCCGCCCGCGACCTGGCGTATCGTCGTCCGCGATGGCAACGATCGACCAGTGCCGCGCCGCGCTCGACCGGCTGGCCCAGAACATGTCCACGGCGGACGGCGAGGTACGCAGCGCCGCCGCGCTCGACCGCTCGCTCAGCTGCCGCATCACGGACCTGGACATCACGTTCCTGGGGCGCCTCGCCGACGGCACCATCCGGGATGTGACCAGCGTCCCCGGCCGCCCGCCGCACAAGGCCGAGATCCGGCTCACCATGGCCGGGGACGATCTGGTCGCGCTGGTCGACGGCCGGCTCAACTTCGCGAAGGCGTGGGGCAGCGGTCGCGTCAAGCTGGAAGCGGGCCTGCGCGACCTGCTGCGCCTCAGGACGCTGCTGTAGTCGCCGCCGTAGTCACGGCCGCGGCCCGCCCGGAGCCGCCGACCGCACCGCCCTCCGCGCTCTCCGTACCCTCCGCGCCCTCGGTACCCTCCGCCGTCACCGCGCCGCCCCCGCCCCTACGGGTCTTGCGCGCCGCCGGGACGACCAGCGGGGTGCCGGTCTCCGGATCGTCGATGACCTGGCAGCCGAGCCCGAAGACACGCTCCACCAGCTCCGCGGTGACGATGTCCGCCGGCGCGCCCTGGGCGAGGATCGCGCCGTCCCTCATGGCGATGAGGTGGGTGGCGTACCGGGCGGCGTGGTTGAGGTCGTGCAGCACCGCGACAAGGGTCCGCCCCTGCTGCTCGTGCAGCTCCGCGCACAGGTCCAGGACCTCGATCTGGTGCTGGATGTCCAGGTATGTCGTCGGTTCGTCCAGGAGCAGCAGCGGCGTCTGCTGGGCGAGCGCCATCGCGATCCACACGCGCTGGCGCTGCCCGCCCGAGAGCTCGTCGACATAGCGCTCGGCCAGCTCGTCGACGCCGGTCGCCGCCATCGACTCCTGGACGATCCGCTCGTCGTCGGACGACCACTGGCGCAGCAGGCCCTGGTGCGGGTAGCGGCCGCGCGCCACGAGGTCCGCCACGGTGATCCCGTCCGGCGCGGTCGAGGACTGGGGCAGCAGCCCGAGCGTCCTGGCGACCTTCTTGGCCGGGAGGGAGGAGATCGCCGAACCGTCCAGCAGCACCGATCCCGCGCTCGGCTTGAGCATCCGCGAAAGGGCGCGGAGCAGCGTGGACTTGCCGCAGGCGTTGGGTCCGACGATGACCGTGAAGGAGTGGTCGGGGATGGCGACGGAGAGGTTCTCGGCGATGACCCGCTGGTCGTAGGCGAGGGTGACGTTCTCGGCCGTGAGACGGCTCACTTCAGGGCTCCCGGGGGTTGTCGTATCGCTGCTGTCGTCCCGCGTGGCCAGGGCGGGACCTCGTCCGGCGGCGGCGCGCCGTAGCTCATGCCCGTCCGCTCCTGTCCGCCCGCCGCTCATGCCCGTCCACCCGTCCGTCCGACCGCCTCTCATATCCGTCCCGCCTTGCGCTCCACGGCCAGCAGCCACAGCAGATACCCACCACCAAGGACACCGGTCAGCACGCCCACCGGGAGCTGGTCGGCGCCGAAGAGACGCTGCGAGGCGAAGTCCGCGGCGACCAGGAGGACGGCGCCCATGAGCGCGGACGGCAGCAGATTGGGGCCGGGCGAGCGGGTGAGGCGACGGGCCAGTTGCGGTGCGGTGAGCGCGACGAAGGAGATCGGGCCGGCCGCGGCGGTGCCGGAGGCGACGAGCAGAACGGCCGCCAGCAGCACGATGACGCGGAGCCGGTCGACCCTTACCCCCAGCGCGAACGCGGCATCGTCGCCCATCTCCAGCATGCGCAGCGGACGGCCGTACAGCAGCAACAGCGGGATGAGTACCGCGCAGACGGCGGTCAGTGGCCCGACCTGGTCCCAGTCGCGGCCGTTGAGCGTGCCGGTCATCCAGGTGGTGGCCCGGGTCGCCTCGACGATGTTCGCCTTGGTGAGGAGGTAGAGCACGAGGGCGTAGAGCATCGCGTTGGCGCCGATGCCGACGAGCACGAAGCGGTAGCCCTGGATGCCGCGTTTCCAGGCGAGCAGGAAGATGGCCACGCCGGTGGCGACCCCGCCGACGACCGCACCGGCGGCGACCGCGAAGGGCTCGCCGTGGAGGTAGACGATGACGACCAGCGCGCCGACCGAGGAGCCCTGGGCGAAGCCGAGGACGTCGGGGCTGCCCAGCGGATTGCGCGAGACGGTCTGGAAGACGGCTCCGGAGATCCCGAAGGCGGCGCCGACCAGCAGTCCCACCAGGACCCGCGGCAGCCGCAGGTCGTGCACGATGAACTCCTGGCCGGGGTTTCCGCCGCCGGTCAGCGCGGCGAGCACCTCGCCCGGCGTCATCGGGTAGTCGCCGGAGCCGATCAGTGCGATGCCCGCGGCCAGTGCGAGGGCCAACAGCAGGAGTCCGACGAGGACGGCGCGGACGTCCAGCCGCAGCGAGAGCCCGCCGGCGGTACGTACCGCCGTCACCCGCCGGGACCCCGTCACCCGCCGCGCCGTCGTCGCCCCCCTGGCGCGCTCGTTGGCGCCCTCCTCAACGCGCCCCTTGGTGCCCTCCCCGGGCTTCACGGTCGATGTCACAGCTGGGCCATCCTCCGACGCCGTACGAGATAGATGAAGACCGGACCGCCGACGACGGCCGTGACGATGCCGACCTGGAGCTCGCCGGGCCGGGCCACGATCCGGCCGAGGATGTCCGCGCCGAGCAGCAGGACCGGCGAGAGCACCGCGGAGTACGGCAGGATCCAGCGCAAGTCGGGTCCGGTGAGGGCCCGTACGGCATGCGGCACCATCAGGCCGACGTACACGATCGGGCCGCAGGCGGCGGTCGCCCCGCCGCAGAGCAGGGTGACGGCGACCATCGCCAGCACCCGGGTGCTGGTCAGCCGGGCGCCCAGGGCCCGCGCCTGGTCGTCGCCGAGCGCGATGGCGTTCAGCGGGCGGGCGATCAGCAGCGCGAGGACGCCGCCGGCCGCCAGGAACGGTGCGATCTGAGTGACCGTCGGCATGGTGGCGGTGGCCAGCGAACCGACCGTCCAGAACCGCATCTTGTCCAGCGCGGCGGTGTCCATCAGGTTGACCGCGTTGATGTAGCCGACGAGGACGGCGGTCAGCGCGGTGCCGGCCAGTGCGAGCCGTACGGGTGTGGCGTTGCGGGTGCCGCCGAGGACGTAGACGGCGACGTTGACCACCGCGGCGCCGGCGAACGCGAACCACACATAGCCGGTCAGCGAGGTGATGCCGAGGAAGCTGATGGCGGAGACGACCGCGGCCGAGGCGCCGGCGTTGATGCCGAGAACTCCCGGGTCGGCGAGGGGATTTCGGGTCAGTGCCTGCATGACCGTGCCGGCCAGTCCGAGGGCGGCGCCGACGATCAGGCCGATCAGGGTGCGCGGCAGGCGCACATCGCGGATGACCACATCCGTGTCGGAGCCGGAGTAGTGGAACATCCCGTGCCAAACCTGGTCCAGGGGTACCTGTTTGGCGCCGACGGCGATGCCGAGGACGGTGACGACGGCCAGTACGGCCACAGCGGCGAGCAGCCCCGCGGAGCGCGTGACCTGCCGCCTCCGTGGCGCCACGGAGGCGGCCGGGGCCTTCGGTGCTTCGGGGGGACTGTCGACCAACACGGAAGTTAGGTTAGCCTACCCTCATGTGACCGACGCGCGGGGCCCTTCCGTCGACGGGCCTGCCGTCGCGCCCCCGCTTCAGCCCTCCCCAGAGAGAAGCGCACCCACCATGAGCACCTCCCGTAGCGTAACTCTTTCCCGACGCGGCGTCCTTGCCGCGGGCGGCGCGGTCGGCATCGGCGCCCTGCTCGCCGCGTGCGGCAGTGACAAGGGCTCAGGGAGTGCCAAGAGCGGCGCCGGGAGCGGCCCGTGGTCCTTCACCGACGACCGCAAGCAGAAGGTCTCCCTCGACCACACGCCCCAGCGGATCGTCGCCTTCACCGGCACCGCGGCCGCGCTGCACGACTTCGGCGTCGACGACCGGATCGTCGGCGTCTTCGGCCCGACCAAGCTCAAGAACGGCAAGGCCGACCCGCAGGCGGGCGATCTCGACGTCGACAAGGTCACCATCATCGGCAACGCCTACAACCAGTTCAACATCGAGAAGTACGCGGGCCTGACCCCCGATCTGCTGATCACGAACATGTACGAGCCGGGCGCGCTGTGGTTCGTCCCGGACGACAGCAAGGACGAGATCGCAAAGCTCGCCAAGAGCGTCGCCATCACGTCCTCCCGGGTGTCGCTCATCAAGATCATCGAGCGGTACGCCGAGCTGGCCGCGTCGCTCGGCGCCGACCTGAAGGCCAAGCGGGTCACCGACGCCAAGACCCGCTTCGAGAAGGCGTCCGCGAGGCTGCGCCAGGCCGCCAAGACCCACCCGGTCAAGGTGCTCGCCTGCTCCGGCAGCCCCGACCTCTTCTACGCCTCCAACCCCGGCATCAACGCCGACCTCATGTACTACAAGTCCCTCGGCGTCGACCTGATCGTCCCCGACCACCTGGACAAGGCCGGCTACTTCGAGAGCCTGAGCTGGGAGAACGCCGACAAGTACCAGGCCGACGTGCTGCTGCTCGACAACCGCACCGCCACCCTGCAGCCCAAGGACCTGGCCGCCAAGCCCTCCTGGGCCAAGCTGCCCGCCGTCAAGGCCGGTCAGGTCACCCCCTGGTCGAGCGAGCCGCGCTTCTCGTACGCGGGCGCGGCACCGCTCGTCGAGGCGCTGGCCAAGGCGATCGAGAGCGCCAAGAAGGTCAACTGACGCCGGGCCCGTCCGGTCCTGACCGACCGGACGGGCCCGGCCGCGCCGGACACCCGTCACCGAACAGCCGCCCCTTCACGGAGGTTCCCCCACATGACCACGACCGCCGCACCCGTCACCGCGCCGTTCCGGTTCTTCGATGTGCACGTCGTGCGCACCCGACGGCTCAGCACCTCCATGATCCGGGTCACCTTCGGCGGCGACCGCCTGGCCGAGCTGGCGTCCGGCGGCCGTGACCAGCGCTTCAAACTGTTCTTCCCGCAACCCCACCAGGACCGGCCGGTCTTCGGCGACACGAGCGAGGCCTGGTACGCCGCGTGGCGCGCGCAGGATCCGGCCGAGCGTCCGCTGATGCGCTCGTACACGATCCGCGAACAGCGCCATGACCCGGCTGAGTTCGATGTCGACTTCGCGCTCCACGGGGCGGAGCCGTCGGCCTCCCCCAAGCTCCCGACTTCTCCCCCACTCTCCACGTCGTTCGAGCGGGGGGACCCCCATGCGCAGGGAGGTGCCCCCACCGGGGCGGGCGGCCCCGCCTCCCGCTGGGCCGCGCAGGCCCGGCCCGGTGACCCGCTGACCGTCCTCGCCCCGGCCGTCGAGGACAACGGCGGCGTCGACTTCCGGCCGCCGTCCGGCACCGACTGGATCCTGCTCACCGGCGACGAGACGGCGCTGCCCGCCATCGGCGGCATCCTGTCCTGGCTGTCCCCGGGCACCCGGGCCAAGGTCTGGATCGAGGTCGCGCACGAGGACGACCGGCAGGCCCTGCCGACCTTCGCCGACGCCGACATCACCTGGATCGTCCGGGACGGCCACGGCCACGGGACGGCCGCCGCGCCCCGCGAGCCGGTGGTGGACGCGCTGCGCGCCGCCCAGCTGCCCGACGGCACCCCGTACGCCTGGATCGCCGGCGAGGCCGGCACCGTCAAGGCGGTCCGCAGGCATCTCGTCGGCGAGCGCGGAATCGAACGCAGGGCCGTCAAGTTCACCGGTTACTGGCGCCGTGGCGCCTCCGAGGAGGAGCTGCTCGCGGAGCTGACGGCGGGTGCGGCGGCCGGCGACGAGGACTGATACGCCGCCCGCCGGGCGCACGGTGCGGCGCTGCGCACCGTGCGCCCGGCGGCCTCCTACATCCCGATCCGCCCCAGCGCCTTGCCCCCGTCGGCCCCGCAGCGCCCCTCCCCCGCCGCCGTCCAGGCCGCCGCGCACAGCGCCCGCAGCCCGTCCAGCGGTATGCCGTCACCGTCCAGAACCAGCACGTCACCGGACAGCTCGGCCCGCCAGCCGCCGCACCGGAAACCACCGTCCGCCGGCACCACCTCCGGCTGCGGCGCCAGCACCCCGCGCAGATCGGCGTCCACATACGTCGGCCGGTGCTGCGGCGGCGCGGTCAGCAGCTCGGCCGCCGTCGTCACGCCGGTGAGCACCAGCAGCGAGTCGACCCCGCCGTTGTACGCGCCCTCGATGTCCGTATCGAGCCGGTCCCCGATCACCAGCGGCCGCTCGGCCCCGGTACGCAGCACCGTCTCCCGGTGCATCGGCGGCTGCGGCTTGCCCGCCACCTGCGGCGTCCCGCCCGCGGCGATCCGGACCACCTCCACCAGCGCGCCGTTGCCCGGGGCGATACCGCGCTCCTTGGGGATCGTCAGATCGGTGTTGGACGCGAACCACGGCACCCCGCGCTGCACCGCGTACCCGGCCTCCGCCAGCCGCTCCCAGTCCAGCGCCGGGTCATAGCCCTGCACCACGGCCGCCGGATCGTCGTCCGCGGACGCCACCGGCACCAGGCCGCGCTCGCGCACCGCCACCCGCAGCCCCGCACCGCCGATGACCAGCACCCGCGCGCCCGGCGGCAGCTGCTCGGCGATCAGCCGGGCCACCGCCTGCGCCGAGGTGATCACATCCTCCGGACCGGTCGGCAGCCCGAAGCCGGAGAGCTGGTCGGCGATCGCCCGCGGGGTCCGGGACGCGTTGTTCGTCACATAGGCGAGACGCATCCCGCCGGCCCGCGCCGCGGTCAGCGACGCCACCGCATGCGGGACGGCCTGTCCGCCGGCGTAGACGACCCCGTCCAGATCCAGCAGCGCCGTGTCGTACGCCTCGCTCAGCGGGCGCGGGCACCCGTCGGGCCGACGCCGGCCGCTCCCTCCCGCCCGCCCGCGAATCTGCTCATTCATGCCGTCTCGCTCCTCATGGCCGCGCACCGTTCGAAGGGTCCGCTCCGCCTCGCGGTCCGTCGCCCTCCGCGCCGCGCGGCTCGCCGTTCTCCGCATCACGCATTACCGATATTTCCAGCCACCTGCCGGCTGTCCCCCCGATCATCCCTCACCCGTCAGGCGGCATAGCATTCTTCAATGACCCGTACCGACGGCCTCCGCCTCCTCCCGTTCCGCGGACTGCGCTACGCCCCGGACAGAGTCAGCAGCCTCACGGCTGTCACCTCCCCGCCGTACGACGTCGTGGTCCGGCCGGAAGGCGTGCGCCACCTGGAAACCGCCGATCCGTACAACATCGTCCGGCTGATCCTCCCGCACGCCGTCGACCCCTCCACCCGCCACCGCCAGGCCGCCGACACCCTGCGCCACTGGCGCCGCGAGGGCGTTCTGACACAGGACGAGCGGCCCGCGCTGTACGTCTACGAGCAGCGCGGCGGCGAAGTGCTGCAGCGCGGGCTGATCGGCGCGCTGCGCCTGGACGGTCCGGTGCTGCCGCACGAGGACGTCATCGCCGAGGTCGTCGAGGACCGGGCCGCCCTGATGCGCGCGGCGGCCGCCAATTTCGAGCCGCTGCTGCTCTCCTACCACGGCCAGGGCACGGCGACCGGCGCCACCGCCGTCATCGAGCGCGTGGTGCACCGCGCCCCGCTGCTCGCCACCACCACGGAGGACGGCTTCGCGCACCGTCTGTGGGCGGTCACCGACCCCGCCGATCTGGCGGCCATCGACGACGATCTCGCCTGCCGGCAGGCTCTGATCGCCGACGGCCATCACCGCTGGGCGACCTACCAGCGGCTGTACGAGCAGCAGCCCGGCGCCACTCCGGCGTCGCCCTGGGCGTCGGGCCTGGTCCTGCTGGTGGACACCGCCCGCTACCCGCTCCAGGTCCGCGCGATCCACCGTGTGCTGCCGCATCTGCCGCTGGTGAAGGCGCTGGCGGGCCTGGGCGGCGCGTTCCGCGTCCGGCCGCTCCCGGGCGAGCTGTCCGCCGCCCTGGACGCCTTGGAGGAGACCCCCGGCAACGCCTTCGTCCTCGCCGAGGGCCCGGACACCTTCCATCTCCTGGACCGTCCCGATCCGGAGCTGCTCGACCGTACGATCCGCACCGACCGGCCCGAGACCTGGCGGCGGCTGGACGCCACCGTGCTGCACTCCGTTCTGCTGGACGAGGTCTGGCGGATCCCTGACGACCCGTCACACATCAGCTATCTGCATCACACCGAGGCCGCCGTCGAGCAGGCCGGCCGGCACGGCGGGACGGCCGTCCTGATGCGCGCCACCTCCGAGGAAACGGTGCGTCAACTCGCCGAGCACGGCGTGACGATGCCACGGAAGTCCACTTCCTTCGGCCCCAAGCCGGCCACGGGTCTCGTCCTGCGCACTCTGGACGACACCGAGAACTGAAGGCGCACCCCGTCATCCCGGGGAGTCCCGCAAACCGGCGCTCCCCGGACACCCCGCACCCCGCACTTAGGTTAGGCTTACCTCACTACGTCAACGGGGCGGGTCTCCCTGCCCCTGCGCACACCTCTGCCCTGCGCAGGACGTGGCCAACTCCGCAACAGGGAGGGCACCTTCATGAGTCTCCTCGCGCACTCCGCCGAGGACCCGTCGACCACCGGTACCCCGGGGGCGACACATCGCGCCAGAGTCAGCGCGGCAGCCGGCGAGGACCCGGCCGAAAGCCTTGCCTCCGAGCCGACCGACAGCAGGACATACCTCCTCAACAACGGCACGGCGCAGCACTACCGCACCGCGGTCACCGACGGCGTCGAGCGGATCACCGCCAAAATCGCCGCCACCGACCGCCCGTTCACCGGAATCTCCGTCGACGGCCTCACCCCGGCCATCACCGCGATCGACCTCGACGCACCCCTCCACGACCCGGCCGCCGCACTCGACGAGCTGGAGGACGTCTACCTCCGCGACGCCGTCTACTTCCACCACCCGCGCTACCTCGCACACCTCAACTGCCCCGTGGTGATCCCCGCCCTCGTCGGCGAGGCGGTGCTGTCCGCCGTCAACTCCTCCCTCGACACCTGGGACCAGAGCGCCGGCGGCACCCTCATCGAGCGGCGCCTGATCGACTGGACGGCCCGCCGGATCGGCCTCGGCGGGCACGCCGACGGCATCTTCACCAGCGGCGGCAGCCAGTCCAACCTCCAGGCCATGCTGCTCGCCCGGGACGAGACCTGCCGCCGGGAGCTGACCGGCGACGGCGCGCCCGCCGCCTTCCCCGAGCCCTCAACCCCTTCCCCAGGCTCCCCACTTCGTCCGAGCAGGGGGCACCACCCCCATGCGCAGGGAAGACCCCGATCCCGCGCCGGCATCCTGCCCCGGCTGCGCATCCTCACCTCCGAGTGCAGCCACTTCAGCATCCGGAAATCCGCCACCCTGCTCGGCATGGGCCCGGAGGCCGTGATCTCCGTCCCCTGCGACGAGAACCGTCGGATGCGCACCACCGACCTGGCCGCCGCACTGGAGCGCTGCCGCCGCGACGGCCTCATCCCCATGGCCGTCGTCGCCACCGCCGGCACCACCGACTTCGGCAGCATCGACCCGCTGCCCGAGATCGCCGACCTGTGCGCCCGGCACGACGCCTGGATGCACGTCGACGCCGCCTACGGCTGCGGACTGCTGGTCTCCCGCCGCCGCGAGTTGCTGACCGGCATCGAACGCGCCGACTCGGTGACGGTCGACTATCACAAGTCCTTCTTCCAGCCGGTCAGTTCGAGCGCCATCCTGGTCCGCGACCACGCCACCCTGCGGCACGTCACGTACCACGCGGACTATCTCAACCCGCGCCGGATGGCCGAAAAGCGCATCCCCAACCAGGTCGACAAGTCGATCCAGACCACCCGCCGCTTCGACGCCCTCAAACTCTGGCTCACGCTGCGCACCATGGGCGCCCAGGGCGTCGGCGAACTCTTCGACGAGGTCATCGACCGCGCCGCGGACGCCTGGAAACTGCTGCACGACGACCCCCGCTTCGAGGCCGTCGTCGAACCCCAGCTCAGCACCCTGGTCTTCCGCTACGTCCCCAGCGCCGACCGGGACCCGCAGCTCAGCGACCGGGTCAACCTGCACGCCCGGGAAGCCCTGTTCGCGTCCGGTGACGCGATCGTCGCGGGCACCGTCGTCGACGGCCGCCACTACCTCAAATTCACCCTGCTCAACCCGGAGACCACGCTGGAGGACATCGCCACCGTCCTCGACCTGATCGCCGAGCACGCCGGCAGCTACCTGGCCGAGCAGCCCGAGCCGGCACTCAGCGCGCACTGACCGCGCGCCGCACTCGCGCCACCCCGCGCCGCACCGTGCGTGGCCCTTTTCAGCCCCCCATCGGAGACCCTTCGTGTCCGCCCCATACGACTTCATCGCCATCGGCCTCGGCCCCTTCAACCTGGGCCTGGCCTGCCTCACCGAGCCCATCGACGGTCTCGACGGCCTGTTCCTGGACAACAGGACGTCCTTCGACTGGCACCCCGGCATGATGCTGGACAGCAGCACCCTCCAGGTGCCGTTCATGGCCGACCTCGTCACCCTCGCCGACCCCACCTCCCCGTTCTCGTTCCTCAACTACCTCAAGGAATCGGGGCGGCTGTACTCGTTCTACATCCGCGAGAGCTTCTATCCGCTGCGCGCCGAGTTCAACGACTACTGCCGCTGGGCGGCCGGCAAGCTCGACCGCGTCCGCTTCGGCCACCAGGTCACCACCGTCACCTACGACGAGACCGACGAGCTGTACGTCGTCCACGCCGAGCAGCTGCCCACCGGCGAACGGAAGACCTACCGCGCCCGCAAGCTGGTGCTCGGCACCGGCACCCCGCCGTACATCCCCGAGGCATGCCAGGGCCTCGGCGGCGACCTGCTGCACAACGCCGACTACCTGGACGCCAAGGCCACCCTCCAGGCCAAGGACAGCATCACCATCGTCGGCAGCGGCCAGAGCGCGGCCGAGATCTACTACGACCTCCTCCAGGACATCGACACCCGCGGCTACCACCTGACCTGGGCGACCCGCTCCCCCCGCTTCTTCCCCCTCGAATACACCAAGCTCACGCTGGAGATGACCTCACCGGAGTACGTGGACTACTTCCACGCGCTCCCCGCGGCCACCCGCGACCGGCTCAACGCCTCGCACAAGAACCTCTACAAGGGCATCAACTCCGAGCTGATCAACGACATCTTCGATCTGCTCTACCAGAAGAACCTCAACAGCCCGGTCCCCACCCGCCTTTTGACCAACACCGCGCTGAACCAGGCGAGTTACGACGAGTCCACCGGCACCTACACCCTCGGCCTGCGCCAGGAGGAGCAGGGCCGGGACTTCTCCCTCGACACCCAGGGCCTGATCCTCGCCACCGGCTACCGCTACCGCACCCCGGACTTCCTCACCCCGGTCCACGACCGCATCGCCTGGGACGCCTCCGGCCGCTACGACGTGGCCCGCAACTACAGCATCGACACCACCGGCCACGGCATCTACGTGCAGAACGCCGAGCTGCACACCCACGGCTTCGTCACCCCCGACCTCGGCATGGCCGCGTACCGCAACTCCTGCATCGTCCGCGAGCTGCTCGGCCGCGAGTACTACCCGGTCGAGAAAGCCATCGCCTTCCAGGAGTTCGCCGCTCCGGCCGGCCAGCACCACCCCCTGGAGACGCCCGCATGACCGCCCCCCTCTTCACCCGCACCGACCCGGCTCTGGGCGAGTTCTCCCTACGACCCGTCGTCCCCTCCGCCGACGCCCCGCTCCTGCACTCCTGGGTCACCCACCCCAAAGCCGTCTTCTGGCTGATGCAGGGCCATGACCTCGCCGCCGTCGAGAAGGAATTCGCACGGATGGCCGCCGACCCCTTCCACGACGCCTTCATCGGCCTGCACAACGGGACCCCGGCCTTCCTCATGGAACGCTACGACCCGGCCCACCGCGAACTGGCCGGCATTCACGCCGCCGAACCCGGTGACGTCGGCATGCACTTCCTGGCGGCCCCCACCGACACCCCCCTGCACGGCTTCACCCTCGCCGTCCTCACCACCGTCATGGAGATGCTCTTCGACGACCCGGCCACCCGCCGCGTCGTCGTCGAACCCGACGCCCGCAACACCGCGGTGCACGCCCTCAACAAAGCCGTCGGCTTCGAGGTGAGAGACACCGTCTCCCTCCCCTCCAAAGACGCCTACCTCAGCACCTGCACCCGCGACCAGTTCCTGGCCGCCCAAGGAGACCACCGATGACCGCCGGCACCCAGCCGACCGCCCAGGACGCCGTCGCCCACCTCACCCCTGCCCTGTGGGCCAGGGCCAACCGGCTGCTCGTCCGCAAGGCGCTCGCCGAGTTCGCCCACGAACGGCTGCTCACCCCCAAGCGCCTGCCGAAGGACGGCCACTACGCCGTCCGCAGCGACGACGGCAGCACCGAATACCACTTCACCGCCCACAGACAGGCCCTCGACCACTGGCAGGTCGACACCGACAGCATCACCCGCCACCGCGATCACACCGAACTACCGCTGGACGCCCTGGAGTTCTTCATCGAGCTCCGTGACAGCCTGGGCCTCAGCGAGGAAATCCTCCCGGTCTACCTGGAGGAGATCAGCTCCACCCTCTCCGGCACCGCCTACAAACTCGCCGCCGGGCAGCCCAGCGCCGCCGAACTCGCCAAGTCCGGCTTCCAGGCCATCGAAACCGGCATGACCGAGGGCCATCCCTGCTTCGTCGCCAACAACGGCCGCCTCGGCTTCGGCATCCACGAGTACCACGCCTACGCCCCCGAAGCCGCGAGCCCCCTCCAGCTCATCTGGCTCGCCGCCCGCCGCGACCACTCCACCTTCACCGCCGGCGCCGGCCTCGACTACGACACCCTCATCCGCGAGGAACTCGGCGAGGCCACCCTCGACCGCTTCGCGGCCACCATGACCGGCCTCGGCCTCGACCTCGCCGACTACCACCTCATCCCCGCCCACCCCTGGCAGTGGTGGAACAAGCTCTCCGTCACCTTCGCCGCCGAGGTCGCCCAACAGCGCCTGGTGTGCCTCGGCCCCGGCGACGACACCTACCTGGCCCAGCAATCCATCCGCACCTTCTTCAACACCACCAACCCCGCCCACCACTACGTCAAAACGGCCCTCTCCGTTCTCAACATGGGCTTCATGCGCGGCCTCTCCGCCGCCTACATGGAGGCGACCCCGGCCATCAACGACTGGCTGGCCCGCCTCATCGCCGCCGACGACACCTTCCAGGCCACCCGCTTCTCGATCATCCGCGAGCGCGCCGCCATCGGCTACCACCACCGGCAGTACGAGGCCGCCACCGCCAAAGGCTCCCCATACCTGAAAATGCTCGCCGCCCTGTGGCGCGAAAGCCCCGTCCCCACCCTCGAACCGGGCCAGCGCCTTGCCACCATGGCGTCCCTCCTCCATGTCGACAGCGACGGCCATTCCTTCACCGCCGCCCTCATCGAGGAATCCGGCCTCGAACCGGCCGACTGGCTCCGCCGCTACCTCGACGCGTACCTCACCCCCGTCCTCCACGCCTTCTACGCCTACGACCTGGTCTTCATGCCGCACGGCGAGAACGTCATCCTGGTCATCGAGGACGGTGTGGTACAGCGCGCGATCTTCAAGGACATCGCGGAGGAGATCGCCGTCATGGACCCCGACGCGGTCCTGCCCCCCGCCGTCGAACGCATCCGCGCCGACGTCCCCGAGGACAAGAAACTCCTCTCCGTCTTCACCGACGTCTTCGACTGCTTCTTCCGCTTCCTCAGCGGCACCCTCGCCGACCTCGGCATCCTCGACGAGGACACCTTCTGGCGGACGGTCGCCGCCTGCGTCACCGACTACCAGGCGTCCGTCCCCCACCTCACCGACAAGTTCGCCCAATACGACATGTTCACCGACGAGTTCGCGCTCTCCTGCCTCAACCGCCTCCAGCTGCGCAACAACCAGCAGATGGTCGACCTCCAGGACCCGGCCGGCGCCCTCCAGCTCATCGGCACCCTCCGCAACCCCATCGCCCCTTACGCCCCCACCGCCTAATGGGAGCTACGGGGCCGGGGAATGCTCGGTTCCGTAGCCGCCAGCAGGTGAGCACTATCGCCGCCGGAAGCAGTCGAGTTCTGGTGTCAGACCGTGCCCCTGCTGGTGGCCGGGAGGCCAGACCGCTGATGGGGTGGCGTGCCCGCCCCGCGGGGCGTGAGCACTGGATCCATTAGGCCGCGCGCCGTGCCTTCCGCAGGCTACGACGCGCAACGAGAACACACTTGGGGAGGGTTTGTTGCTGCTGATCGGTGACGACTGGGCCGAAGACCACCACGACGTCGAGCTCCAGGACGAGGCCGGCCGCAAGCTGGCCACCGCGAACCTGCCCGAAGGAGTCGCCGGCATCGCCAGGCTCCACGAACTCATCGCCCGTCACGGCGGTGAGCTGGATCCTGGGGAGGTGGTCGTCGGGATCGAGACCGACCGGGGCTCGTGGGTCCAGGCCCTGGTTGCCTCCGGCTACCAGGTCTACGCGATCAATCCCCGGCAGGTGGCCCGGTTCAAGGAGCGGTACGCCTCCTCGGGGGCCAAGAGCGACAAGGGTGACGCGCACGCGCTCGCCGACATGGTCCGCATCGACCGCGACCAGCTGCGGCCGGTGGCCGGAGACAGCGGCCAGGCCCAGGCCGTCAAGGTCGTCGCCCGCGCCCACCAGACCCTGATCTGGGAACGAACCCGCACCTTCCAGCGGCTACGCAGCACGCTGCGCGAGTACTTTCCCGCCGCCCTGACCGCCTACGCCGACCTGACTCTGACCAGCTCCGACGCCATGGAACTGCTGATCAAGGCGCCCACGTCGGCCACGGCGGCGAAGCTGACCCGCACTCAGGTCACGGCCGTCCTGGCCCGGCATCGCCGACGCAACCGCGACGCGAAGGCGGCCACCATCCAGGCCGCGCTCCGCGAGCGACAGCTCGCCCTGCCCGGGCAGGTCACCGCAGCCTACGCGGCAGCCGTGACCGCTCACGCGCGGCTGATCATCGCGCTGAACGAGCAGATCACCGGGATGGAAGAGCAGGTGAAGGCGCATTTTCTCGCGCACCCGGACGCTGAGATCTACCTCTCGATGCCCGGCATCGGGGAGATCACCGGGGCCCGGGTGCTCGCCGAGTTCGGAGATGATCCCACCCGTTACGCCTCCGCGAAGGCACGCAAGAACTATGCCGGGACCAGCCCCGTCACCCGGGCCTCTGGCAAGAGCCGCACCGTCCAGGCCCGATACGTCCGCAACAACCGTCTCGCCGATGCCCTCCAGCGCCAGGCGTTCTGCGCCCTGCGGGCGTCCCCCGGCGCCCGCCGCTACTACGACAAACAACGCGCCCGTGACATCGACTACAACCCGGCCCTGCGACAGGTCGGCAACCGCCTCGTCGGCATCCTCCACGGCTGCCTCAAAACACGAACCCGCTACGACGAAGCGACCGCATGGTCGCACCACGCCCAACCCCATGCCGCTTGACCTTCAACGACATGGGGTGTCTGACACCCCAAAAACGACGGAGGGCGGGACCCCCACCGGGATCCCGCCCTCCGTCACATCACCACAGTCAGCCCTTCTCGGACCGCCCCGCACCATCCTCACCATCAACATCATTGACATCAATGACCTCATCGGTCACATCGTCATGCCCCTCGACGGGCGGCACAGCTGCCTCAGGCGCCTCATCACCTTCGCCGGCCTCCCCCGCCTCCTCGACGTCAACGTCCTCGGACTCCTCCAGCACATCCGTGAACTCCACGCCGTCCAGCTCGGCAAGCCGGTCCGAGGCATCCGTCGCACCGCCCTGGTCCGCCTCCAGTGCCTTGGCGAACCAGTCGCGCGCCTCGCCCTCGCGCCCGACCTCCAGCAGCACGTCCGCGTACGCGTACCGCAGCCGCGCCGTCCACGGGTGGACGGCGTTCGACGCCAGCTCGGGCCCCTGCAGCGTCACCACCGCCGCGTCCGGCTGCCCCATGTCCCGACGAGCACCCGCCGCGACCAGCCGCATCTCGACCTGCCCGGCCCGGTCCAGCTTCTGCACCTCCGGCTCACCGGCCATGGCCAGCGCCTTCTCCGGCCGACCCATACCGCGCTCGCAGTCCGCCATGACGGGCCACAGCTCCACACCGCCGGTCATCCGCCGCGCCGCCCGGAACTCGGCCAGCGCCTCGCTGTACTTGCCGACCGCGTACGCCGCGAAGCCCGCGGCCTCACGCACCGCGGCGACCCGGGACGCCAGCCGCAGTGCCACCCGCGAGTACCCGTAAGCCCTTTCCGGATCCTCGTCCAGCAGCTTGGCGACCATCACCAGATTTCTGGCGACATCCTCGGCGAGCGTCTTCGGCAGGCTCAGCAGCTCCTGCCGCACATCCTTGTCGATCTCCTCACCGGTGACGTCCTCCGGAATCGGCAGCCGCTTGATCGGCTCCCGGTCGCGGTCCCGCCGGTCATCGCGCCGGTCGTCCCGACGGTCCTCCCGCCCACGCCCGCCACCGTACGGCCGACGTCCCCCACGGTCATCCCGCCGGTAACCGCCCCGGTCGCCGCCCTGGCGCTCATCCCTGCGCCCGTCCCGCCGGAAGCCGCCCCGGTCACCACCGGAACGCTCCTCACGCCGGAAACCACCGCGCTCGCCACCACGGCCGCGCCGCTCCTCCCGACGGTCGTCACGCCGGTCATCGCGTCGGTCATCGCGTCGGTCATCGCGTCGGAACCCACCGCGCTCATCCTCACGCCGCGGCCCACGCGACCGCTCATCCCGACGATCGTCACACCGATCACCCCGACGGAACGCAGGACGGTCCCCGCCCCGCTCATCCCGACGGAACCCACCACGCTCGTCATCGCGACGGGGCCCACGCCGGTCACCCCGACGGAACCCACCACGCTCGTCACGCCGGTCCTCACGCCGGAAACCACCACGGTCGCCACCGCGGTCATCCCGCCCGCCGTAACCACCGCGGCCACCGCCGGACCGACCACCGCGCTCATCCTCACGCCGCGGCCCACGCGACCGCTCATCCCGACGATCGTCACGCCGATCATCCCGACGGAACGCAGGACGCTCTCCACCCCGCTCATCCCGACGGAACCCACCACGCTCGTCATCGCGACGGGGCCCACGCGACCGATCGTCCCTACGGAAACCGCCCCGGTCACCGCCCCGGTCATCGCGACGGTCATCGCGACGGAACCCGCCCCGGTCGCCGCCTGACGGACGGTCATCGCGGCGGTAACCACCGCGATCGTCACCACGGTTGTCACGGCTCCCGTAGCCACGGCCGGCCGGACGGCCACCACGGTCGTTGTCACGCCGCGGCCCCCGATCATCACGCCGGAAACCACCGCGGTCACCGTCGTCGCGCCGCTGCGGTCGGCGCTCCCAACGATCGTCGGAAGAGTTGGTGGACATCGACGTGACTCCTGTCTTCGGTACTGCATTCATTCTCGCGCACCGACGACTTCGGCGCGCGACGGCAAAACAAAAAGGACCCTTGGTCCCAGCGTGAACGCTGGGACCAAGGGTCCTTGAAAGATTGTTCGGCGGCGTCCTACTCTCCCACAGGGTCCCCCCTGCAGTACCATCGGCGCTGAAAGGCTTAGCTTCCGGGTTCGAAATGTAACCGGGCGTTTCCCTAACGCGATGACCACCGAAACCCTATCGGGTTCAAGCGAACAAGCACACTCTTCAGTTAGTTAAGTGAAACTTAGTTCAACCGGTGCGACTGTTCGCAACCCGGGAACTACACAGTGGACGCGAGCAACTGAGGACAAGCCCTCGGCCTATTAGTACCAGTCAACTCCACACCTTACGATGCTTCCATATCTGGCCTATCAACCCAGTCATCTACTGGGAGCCTTAACCCATCAAGTGGGTGGGAGCCCTCATCTCGAAGCAGGCTTCCCGCTTAGATGCTTTCAGCGGTTATCCCTCCCGAACGTAGCCAACCAGCCATGCCCTTGGCAGAACAACTGGCACACCAGAGGTTCGTCCGTCCCGGTCCTCTCGTACTAGGGACAGCCCTTCTCAAGACTCCTACGCGCACAGCGGATAGGGACCGAACTGTCTCACGACGTTCTAAACCCAGCTCGCGTACCGCTTTAATGGGCGAACAGCCCAACCCTTGGGACCGACTCCAGCCCCAGGATGCGACGAGCCGACATCGAGGTGCCAAACCATCCCGTCGATATGGACTCTTGGGGAAGATCAGCCTGTTATCCCCGGGGTACCTTTTATCCGTTGAGCGACGGCGCTTCCACAAGCCACCGCCGGATCACTAGTCCCTACTTTCGTACCTGCTCGACCCGTCAGTCTCACAGTCAAGCTCCCTTGTGCACTTACACTCAACACCTGATTACCAACCAGGCTGAGGGAACCTTTGGGCGCCTCCGTTACCCTTTAGGAGGCAACCGCCCCAGTTAAACTACCCACCAGACACTGTCCCTGATCCGGATCACGGACCCAGGTTAGACATCCAGCACGACCAGAGTGGTATTTCAACAATGACTCCCCCTGAACTGGCGTCCAGAGATCACAGTCTCCCACCTATCCTACACAAGCCGAACCGAACACCAATATCAAGCTATAGTAAAGGTCCCGGGGTCTTTCCGTCCTGCTGCGCGAAACGAGCATCTTTACTCGTAATGCAATTTCACCGGGCCTATGGTTGAGACAGTCGAGAAGTCGTTACGCCATTCGTGCAGGTCGGAACTTACCCGACAAGGAATTTCGCTACCTTAGGATGGTTATAGTTACCACCGCCGTTTACTGGCGCTTAAGTTCTCAGCTTCGCCAACCCGAAGATTGACTAACCGGTCCCCTTAACGTTCCAGCACCGGGCAGGCGTCAGTCCGTATACATCGCCTTACGGCTTCGCACGGACCTGTGTTTTTAGTAAACAGTCGCTTCTCGCTGGTCTCTGCGGCCACCCCCAGCTCAGAGCGCAAAACTCATCACCAGAAATGGCCCCCCTTCTCCCGAAGTTACGGGGGCATTTTGCCGAGTTCCTTAACCATAGTTCACCCGAACGCCTCGGTATTCTCTACCTGACCACCTGAGTCGGTTTAGGGTACGGGCCGCCACAAAACTCGCTAGAGGCTTTTCTCGACAGCATAGGATCATCCACTTCACCACAATCGGCTCGGCATCAGGTCTCAGCCATAAATGTGCAGCGGATTTACCTACCACACGACCTACACCCTTACCCCGGGACAACCACCGCCCGGGATGGACTACCTTCCTGCGTCACCCCATCACTCACCTACTACTGGCTCGGTTCACCGGCTCCACCACTCCGCTTCACCCGAAGGATCCACGGCGGCTTCACGGGCTTAGCATCACCAGCCTCAGCGCTGACGCTTCATAGCGGGTACCGGAATATCAACCGGTTATCCATCGACTACGCCTGTCGGCCTCGCCTTAGGTCCCGACTTACCCTGGGCAGATCAGCTTGACCCAGGAACCCTTAGTCAATCGGCGCAAGAGTTTCCCACTCTTGTATCGCTACTCATGCCTGCATTCTCACTCGCGAACCGTCCACAACTCGCTTCCACGGCTGCTTCACCCGGCACACGACGCTCCCCTACCCATCCACACACCCGTTAGGGCTCCTGTATGAATGACACGACTTCGGCGGTGTACTTGAGCCCCGCTACATTGTCGGCGCGGAATCACTTGACCAGTGAGCTATTACGCACTCTTTCAAGGATGGCTGCTTCTAAGCCAACCTCCTGGTTGTCTCTGCGACTCCACATCCTTTCCCACTTAGCACACGCTTAGGGGCCTTAGTCGATGCTCTGGGCTGTTTCCCTCTCGACCATGGAGCTTATCCCCCACAGTCTCACTGCCGCGCTCTCACTTACCGGCATTCGGAGTTTGGCTAAGGTCAGTAACCCGGTAGGGCCCATCGCCTATCCAGTGCTCTACCTCCGGCAAGAAACACACGACGCTGCACCTAAATGCATTTCGGGGAGAACCAGCTATCACGGAGTTTGATTGGCCTTTCACCCCTAACCACAGGTCATCCCCCAGGTTTTCAACCCTGGTGGGTTCGGCCCTCCACACGGTCTTACCCGCGCTTCAGCCTGCCCATGGCTAGATCACTCCGCTTCGGGTCTTGGGCACGCTACTCAACGCCCTCTTAGGACTCGCTTTCGCTACGGCTCCCCCACACGGGTTAACCTCGCAACATACCGCAAACTCGCAGGCTCATTCTTCAAAAGGCACGCAGTCACGACACAAGGAACAAGTCCCTGTGCGACGCTCCCACGGCTTGTAGGCACACGGTTTCAGGTACTATTTCACTCCGCTCCCGCGGTACTTTTCACCATTCCCTCACGGTACTATCCGCTATCGGTCACCAGGGAATATTTAGGCTTAACGGGTGGTCCCGCCAGATTCACACGGGATTTCACGGGCCCCGTGCTACTTGGGTGATTCTCAAACGAGCCGTACAGATTTCAGCTACGGGGGTCTTACCCTCTACGCCGGACCTTTCGCATGTCCTTCGCCTACCCATACGGTTTCTGACTCGCCGACCGGCCGGCAGACCGATCAAGAAAACTCCCACAACCCCACATGCGCAACCCCTGCCGGGTATCACACGCACATGGTTTGGCCTCATCCGGTTTCGCTCGCCACTACTCCCGGAATCACAATTGTTTTCTCTTCCTGCGGGTACTGAGATGTTTCACTTCCCCGCGTTCCCTCCACACTGCCTATGTGTTCAGCAGCGGGTGACAGCCCATGACGACTGCCGGGTTTCCCCATTCGGACACCCCCGGATCACAGCTCGGTTGACAGCTCCCCGGGGCCTATCGCGGCCTCCCACGTCCTTCATCGGTTCCTGGTACCAAGGCATCCACCGTGCGCCCTTAAAAACTTGGCCACAGATGCTCGCGTCCACTGTGCAGTTCTCAAGCAACGACCAGCCACCCACCACCCCGCCACACAAGACGAGTTCACTGGGGCCGGCATCCCGAAGGCCAGACATCAAGTCCGCACCCTCAGACACCCAACAGCGTGCCCGACCCACCTCATCAATCCCCACGTTCCACGCCGAAGCAGTACTAGTGACAACCAACCAAGTGCGCCGAATAGTCAACGTTCCACCCATGAGCAACCAGCATCAGACACTCGCTGATGCACTGGCCTCTGACCAAGCCCCGAAAGACCCGGTAGAAGTGCTCCTTAGAAAGGAGGTGATCCAGCCGCACCTTCCGGTACGGCTACCTTGTTACGACTTCGTCCCAATCGCCAGTCCCACCTTCGACGATTCCCTCCCACAAGGGGTTGGGCCACCGGCTTCGGGTGTTACCGACTTTCGTGACGTGACGGGCGGTGTGTACAAGGCCCGGGAACGTATTCACCGCAGCAATGCTGATCTGCGATTACTAGCAACTCCGACTTCATGGGGTCGAGTTGCAGACCCCAATCCGAACTGAGACCGGCTTTTTGAGATTCGCTCCACCTCACGGCATCGCAGCTCATTGTACCGGCCATTGTAGCACGTGTGCAGCCCAAGACATAAGGGGCATGATGACTTGACGTCGTCCCCACCTTCCTCCGAGTTGACCCCGGCAGTCTCCTGTGAGTCCCCATCACCCCGAAAGGCATGCTGGCAACACAGAACAAGGGTTGCGCTCGTTGCGGGACTTAACCCAACATCTCACGACACGAGCTGACGACAGCCATGCACCACCTGTACACCGACCACAAGGGGGACCCTGTCTCCAGGGTTTTCCGGTGTATGTCAAGCCTTGGTAAGGTTCTTCGCGTTGCGTCGAATTAAGCCACATGCTCCGCTGCTTGTGCGGGCCCCCGTCAATTCCTTTGAGTTTTAGCCTTGCGGCCGTACTCCCCAGGCGGGGAACTTAATGCGTTAGCTGCGGCACGGACGACGTGGAATGTCGCCCACACCTAGTTCCCAACGTTTACGGCGTGGACTACCAGGGTATCTAATCCTGTTCGCTCCCCACGCTTTCGCTCCTCAGCGTCAGTATCGGCCCAGAGATCCGCCTTCGCCACCGGTGTTCCTCCTGATATCTGCGCATTTCACCGCTACACCAGGAATTCCGATCTCCCCTACCGAACTCTAGCCTGCCCGTATCGAATGCAGACCCGGAGTTAAGCCCCGGGCTTTCACATCCGACGCGACAAGCCGCCTACGAGCTCTTTACGCCCAATAATTCCGGACAACGCTTGCGCCCTACGTATTACCGCGGCTGCTGGCACGTAGTTAGCCGGCGCTTCTTCTGCAGGTACCGTCACTTGCGCTTCTTCCCTGCTGAAAGAGGTTTACAACCCGAAGGCCGTCATCCCTCACGCGGCGTCGCTGCATCAGGCTTGCGCCCATTGTGCAATATTCCCCACTGCTGCCTCCCGTAGGAGTCTGGGCCGTGTCTCAGTCCCAGTGTGGCCGGTCGCCCTCTCAGGCCGGCTACCCGTCGTCGCCTTGGTAGGCCATCACCCCACCAACAAGCTGATAGGCCGCGGGCTCATCCTTCACCGCCGGAGCTTTCCACACACAGACCATGCGGCCGTGTGTCATATCCGGTATTAGACCCCGTTTCCAGGGCTTGTCCCAGAGTGAAGGGCAGATTGCCCACGTGTTACTCACCCGTTCGCCACTAATCCACCACCGAAGCGGCTTCATCGTTCGACTTGCATGTGTTAAGCACGCCGCCAGCGTTCGTCCTGAGCCAGGATCAAACTCTCCGTGAATGTGTACCGGATATCCGGTCGAACACTCGCGTTGAGCGGAACCACCAGAGGAATAATCCGGTGGTTCACAGCATCCTCGCTGTGTGTGCCACCCCGACAAAAGCGGAGTGGGCTTTCAAAGGAACCTCATCTCCACAAGAGGAGACGGGGTATCAACATATCTGGCGTTGACTTTTGGCACGCTGTTGAGTTCTCAAGGAACGGACGCTTCCTTCGCGCCTGTTTCACCAGGCCCTCCGGGCGCTTCCCTTCGGTCTTGCGTTTCCGACTCTACCAGATCCTCGCGGTCCTGATTTCCGCCGGTGCGATTCCGCCTCTCGGCTTCCTCACGGTTTCCGACTTTATCAGATCCTTTTCGTTCCACGCTTCTCGGAAGTCGCGGTCCGAATTCGGTTCCGATTTCCCGTCGGAGGGCCGCCTTTCGGCGTGGCCACTACTTTAGCTGTCTTCCCGTGCGGCTCATAATCGGGCCGTAAGGATCGAATTTCGGCAACGCGAAACAAGACCCGATTAGGGAGGCTTCCGTAGTGGTTGGTTTCGCCGCCCGGCGGTCTGCGCAGAGTAGCGCTGCCCGTGTCCAGCGGCTCGGGCCACGTTACGGCGTTCGTCATGGCGGAGTCAAGTTGCTGAGGCGGCACGGCGGCGCGGGGTGTGCCGGCGGTACGGACTGACGGTGGGGTCGCCGTCGATCCAGTAGCGCCAGGGGTGATCGGCCCCATCGCCGCCGACTCCGGTGCGTGGGCCGCTGCGTACCTGGTCGGGGGCGGGCGGGCGGCCGTGCAGCACGGAGAGGGGGGTGTTGCCGCCGGCGCAGAGGTCGGTGCCGTCGAGGGTGCGGTCGATGTCCAGGGCGGTGGCCAGGCGGGCCGGGCCCTTGGCCAGTTCATTGCTGTTGCGGGCCTTGGGACGGCGGCCGGATGCCAGGTGCTCACCCGTGAGGATCTCGCCGGCGCGCAGCAGGACGCCGCTCGCCTGCCCCTCGGGGCAGCAGACCAGATTGAGGCTGAACCACATCCCGTAGATGAAGTAGACGTACGCGTGGCCGGGCGGGCCGAACATGGCGGCGTTGCGTGCGGTGCGGCCCCGGTAGGCGTGCGAGCCGGGGTCGGTCTCACCGTCGTATGCCTCCACCTCGGTCAGGCGGAGCGCGATGCGACCGTCGGGGGTGTTGCGGACGAGCGTGCGGCCGAGAAGGTCGGGGGCGACGTCCTGAACGGGGCGGTCGAAGAAGGCGCGGGTGAGCGGCATACGTTCCGGTACGTCGGTCATGCGGCCCGAGGGTAGTGCAGCCGGAGGGGCGGGCGGCTGGCCAGGAGGGTGCCCCGGTTGGGAAGGTGTGGCGGTGGAACCGGCCGGCGCCGTTTCGCGTTCGTAGGCATCAAGCCGATTCGTAGGGATCAAGCCGATATCTCGGCGAGCAATACACAGCACAGGCGTTCCGCCTGGGGAGGACGAGCATGGGGTTCAAGAAGCTGCTGGCGAGCATGGGAGCCGGGGGCGCGTCGGTGGAGACGGTGCTCTTCGAGGAGAACGTCGTCCCGGGCGGAGTCGCGCAGGGTGAGGTGCGCATCGAGGGCGGGAAGGTGGCGCAGGACATCCAGGGGCTGTCCGTCGGGCTGCAGGCGGTCGTCGAGGTGCAGACCAACGACGGGGAACAGCGGCAGAACATCGAGTTCACCAGGCTGCAGGTGGGTGGCGCGTTCCAGGTGCAGCCGGGGGCCACGCACACCGTGCCGTTCGGCTTGGAGATTCCGTGGGAGACGCCGATCACCACGTTCCTCGGGACGCATCTGAAGGGGATGAGCGTCGGGGTGACGACGGAGCTGGCGATCGCCCGTGCGGTGGACTCCGGTGACCTGGACCCGGTGAATGTGCACCCGCTGCCGGCGCAGCAGGCGATTCTTGATGCGTTCGGCCGGCTCGGATTCCGGTTCAAGTCCGCCGATCTGGAGAAGGGGCACATCCGGGGGACGCGGCAGAAGCTGCCGTTCTACCAGGAGATCGAGTTCTACGCGCCGCAGCAGTACCGCGGGCTGAACCAGGTCGAGCTGTCGTTCATCGCCGATGGCCACGAGATGGACGTGGTGCTGGAGATGGACAAGAAGCCGGGTCTGTTCACCGGGGGCTCGGACTCGTACCGGCAGTTCACGATCGGCCTCGACGACTTCGAGGGCACCGACTGGGCTGCGTATCTCAACCAGTGGCTGGCGGAGGTCGGCGGTAAGCGGAACTGGCTCTAACCTGGCCGGAACAGTGTCAGCAAGCGACCAGGAGGTGTCGAAGTGTCCGAGCTGAAGCGGCGACCGCTCCCGCACGATTTCCATCCGCCGGTGCCGGAGTTCACGGTGGTGAGCGAGGATGTGCCGTCCGGCGGGACGCTGGGGGCGGCCCAGGTCTACTCCGAGGGGAACACCTCGCCGCATCTTCGGTGGGAGGGCGCCCCCGAGGAGACACGGAGCTACGCCGTGAGCTGCTACGACCCGGACGCGCCGACCGGCAGTGGTTTCTGGCACTGGTCGCTGTTCGACATCCCGGCGTCGGTGACGGAGTTGCCGGCCGGCGCCGGGTCCGGTGACATGAAGGGGCTGCCCGAGGGTGCCGTGCATGTCCGTAACGACTACGGGACGCGGGATTTCGGTGGCGCGGCGCCGCCGCCCGGGGACGGTCCGCACCGTTATGTCTTCACCGTGTACGCGGTGGACCAGGAGAAGCTCGGTCCTGACGGCGATGCGTCGCCCGCGGTGGTGGGCTTCAATCTGCGGTTCCACACGATCGGGCGGGCTCAGCTGATCGCCGAGTACGAGGTGCCCGCCGAGGGCTGAGCGCCCGTAATTCCGTTGCGCCCCGGCGCTTCTGGCACGCAGAGTGGTATCCGGCTGACGGGCTGCGAAGCCGTCGGGCAGCTGGTACCGCAGTGGTGGGAGCGGCGGGGCGCAGGTGTGTCGTCCCGCTCCCCCGTTGGCTCGAGGGCACCCCACCCGGAGCCCGGATTCGTGCCGGGTGTCCGCGTCGGCTGCCGTTCGCTCCGGGTCCCGTGTGTTGCACGGGGGCGGGATCCGGAGCGCACCCGTTTCCGATGCGCGAGGCGCCCTCACGGTCCGGCGCTCACCTCACCTCTTCTTCGCCTTGCGCTCACTCTCCATTTCCCTTGTGGCATACGGAAATTGCGTTGTCCGGGAAATACCTGCCACTGCACAGTGGAGCCACTTCGCCACGGGGGCGAACGGGGTCCGGGAGGTGGTCGGGATGCGCGAGACGCTGGTTCTGAACGCGAGCTTCGAGCCGCTGTCGACGGTGTCGCTGCGGCGTGCGGTGGTGCTGGTCATGCAGGACAAGGCCGTGGTCGAGCACGCGCACCCGGGGCTGCGCATCCGTGCCGCATCGGTGGATGTGCCGGTGCCCCGGGTGATCAGGCTCAGCAGATACGTACGGGTGCCGTTCCGAAGACGGGCGGCATGGACGCGGCGGGGCGTGCTGGCGCGTGACCAGCACCGTTGTGCGTACTGCGGCCGGCGGGCGACGACCGTGGACCATGTCGTACCGCGCTCGCACGGCGGTGGGGACACCTGGCTGAATACCGTCGCCTCCTGCACCGAGGACAATCACCGTAAAGCGGACCGGACACCCGAGCAGGCGGGGATGCGGCTGCTGCGGCGGCCGTTCGAGCCGACGCCGGCGGATGCGATGGTCTCGGCACTCGGGGTGTCCGTACGGGAGGAGCTCCCGGCGTGGCTGGCGGCGCTGCCGGCCTGAACGCGTACCGCGCCCGTCGCGCAACGCGCCTTATCTGACGATGAGTTGGGCGATGGCCGCGAGGCCGACGGCGACGATGACGGTACGCAGCACGGTGGGCGGCAGACGTCTGCCCACCGTCGCGCCGATCTGGCCGCCGAGGGCCGAGCCGACAGCGATGAGGAGGACGGCGCTCCAGTCGAATTCCGCGACGAAGAGGAAGAAGATCGCGGCGACGCCGTTGGTGAGGGCGGCGAGGACGTTCTTGAGGGCGTTGACGCGCTGGAGGTCCTCGTGGAGCAGCAGGCCCATCAGGGAGAGGTAGAGGATGCCCTGGGCGGCGCCGAAGTAGCCGCCGTATGTGCTGGCCAGCAGGAGGCCGGTGAGCAGGGCGATGCCGCCGTCGCGATGGGCCGTGGTGCCGTTCCGCTCGTGGCGGGCGCGGAGCGCGGCGGAAAGCCGGGGCTGTGCGACGACGAGCACCAGGGCCAGGCCGATCAGGACGGGTACGACCGTGTCGAAGGCCCTGGGGGGCAGGGCGAGCAGCAGAATCGCGCCGGCCAGGCCGCCGAGGAGGGCGATGGCGCCGAAGCGCAGGACGCGGCGGTGCTGGCCGCCGAGTTCGCGGCGGTAGCCGATGGCGCCGCTGATCGAGCCGGGCACCAGGCCGAGGCTGTTGGAGACGTTGGCCGTGACGGGCGGCAGGCCGACGGCCAGCAGCACGGGGAAGGTGATCAGCGTTCCGGAGCCGACGACGGTGTTGATGGTGCCGGCGCCGATGCCGGCGGTGAAGACTGCGACGGATTCCCAGATGGACAAGGCCATCTCCTCACATGGTCAGGGTGTGCCTCCCCGCCATGAAGGTCGAGGGGCCACCACTGATCATGCACGAGGGGTGCGGGCGTCAGTCGATCGGGGGCGCTTCGCGGTTCGGCGTGCTGGGCTTGGGGATGCCGCCGCCAGCGGGAGTGAAGTTGCCGATGGCGCCGCCGAGGCCCTTGAGGGCGTCGCCGATCTCGCTGGGCACGATCCAGAGCTTGTTGGCGTCGCCTTCGGCGATCTTCGGGAGCATCTGGAGGTACTGGTAGGAGAGCAGCTTCTGGTCCGGGTCTCCGGCGTGGATGGACTCGAAGACCACCCGGATCGCCTGGGCCTCGCCCTCGGCGCGCAGTGCGGCGGCCTTGGCCTCACCTTCGGCGCGCAGGATCGAGGACTGCTTCTCACCTTCGGCGGTGAGGATCTGGGACTGCCGGACACCTTCGGCCTGCAGGATGGCGGCGCGCTTGTCCCGGTCGGCGCGCATCTGCTTCTCCATCGAGTCCTGGATGGAGGTCGGCGGCTCGATCGCCTTGAGCTCGACACGGTTGACGCGGATGCCCCACTTGCCGGTGGCCTCGTCCAGGACGCCGCGCAGCGCCGCGTTGATCTCCTCGCGGGAGGTCAGGGTCCGTTCCAGGTCCATGCCGCCGATGATGTTCCGGAGGGTGGTGACGGTGAGCTGCTCGATGGCCTGGATGTAGCTGGCGACCTCGTACGTCGCGGCGCGCGCGTCCGTCACCTGGTAGTAGATGACGGTGTCGATGTTCACGACGAGGTTGTCCTGGGTGATCACCGGCTGCGGCGGGAACGGCACGACCTGCTCGCGGAGGTCCACGCGGTTGCGGATGGAGTCGATGAACGGGACGACGATGTTCAGGCCGGCGTTGAGGGTGCGGGTGTAGCGGCCGAAGCGTTCCACGATGGCGGCGCTGGCCTGTGGAATGACCTGGATCGTTTTGATGAGTGCGATGAACACGAGCACCACCAGGATGATCAGGACGATGATGATCGGTTCCACAGCGGCTCCCGTGCCCTTCGTTGCGTCCGTGCCGGCCGCGGTCGACCGGCTCTACAGGTTGATCAGTCTTCCAGAGTCGTGACGCGTCGCGTAGTGCGTTCGGGTCAGATGACGACCGCGGTGGCGCCTTCGATCTCGACGACGTCGACCCGCTGGCCCGGTTCGTAGACCTGGCCGGAGTCGAGGGCGCGCGCGGACCAGACCTCGCCGGCGAGTTTGATCCGGCCGCCGTCGGCGTCGACCCGTTCCAGGACCGTGGCGCTCTTGCCCTTGAGCGCGTCGACTCCCGATGACAGGTGCGGGCCCTGGCCGCGGTGGCGCTTGGCGATCGGGCGTACCACGGTGATCAGCGCGACCGATACGGCGGCGAACACGAGGAATTGGAGGACGGTGCCGCCACCGGCTCCTGCGGTGACGGCACCGGCGACGGCGCCGACCGCGAGCATCCCGAATTCGGGCATCGCGGTCACGACGAGAGGAATACCCAGCCCTACGGCGGCGATCAGCCACCACACCCATGGATCCACGGGTTCATGGTAGGTCCGCGGGGGTGGCCCGGGACAGGGTGCGATCGGTCAGCCGTGTCAGGTCAGCGGCAGGCCCTGGGCGGACCAGCGGTCGCCGTTGCGCTCGACGATCAGCGGCAGGCCGAAGCAGTGGGAGAGGTTGCTGGAGGTCAGTTCGAGGTCGAGCGGGCCGGCGGCCAGCACTTTGCCCTGGCGGATCATCAGGACATGGGTGAAGCCCGGCGCGATCTCCTCGACATGGTGGGTGACCATGATCATCGAGGGTGCGTACGGGTCGCGGGCGAGGCGGCCGAGGCGGCGCACCAGGTCCTCGCGGCCGCCGAGGTCGAGGCCCGCGGCCGGCTCGTCGAGGAGGAGCAGTTCGGGGTCGGTCATCATCGCGCGGGCGATCAGGGTGCGCTTGCGCTCGCCCTCGGAGAGGGTGCCGAACTTCCGGTCGAGGTAGGCGGTCATGCCGAGGCGGTCGAGGAAGGCGCGGGCGCGCTGCTCGTCGACCTCGTCGTAGTGCTCCTGCCAGTGCGCGGTCATGCCGTACGCGGCGGTGAGCACGGTCTGCAGGACGGTCTGGCCGCGGGGCAGCTTGTCGGCGAGCGCGATGCCGGCGACGCCGATGCGCGGGCGGAGGTCGAAGACATCGACCTTGCCGAGCCGCTCGCCGAGGATCGTGGCCTCGCCGGTGGTCGGGAAGAGATAGCTGGACGCGACGTTCAGGAGGGTGGTCTTGCCGGCGCCGTTGGGGCCGAGGATCACCCAGCGCTCCCCCTCCTTCACCGACCAGGAAACCTGCTCCACCAGAGCCCGTCCTTCGCGGACCACGGATACGTCCACCAGCTCCAGTACATCGCTCATGAGCGCGTTGTCTCCCATTGCATCTCGGCGTCGCGTGCGCCTGCCGGCGCATCCCCCCAGCAAACCTACGCCACTCGGTGTCGGTGCCGTTCCCTAGGCTGGGGAGCATGCTCGATGAACCTCGTTCAGGACGGCTGGCGTCGTGGGGAAATGCCCTATTGGCCGGACTTGTCTCACCTGATGAAGCCGCGCACCGTATCGCGGACGATGATGCGGTGCACCGCGTGGCCGATCTGCCCGGGGAGGAGGCACCGGTCGGGCTGACACTCGCGCTGGGGCGTCTGCGGGCGCTGGGGGCGGTCGGTCTGCGGGTGGCGCTGCCGGCGCCGGGGCATCCGCTGGGGCTGAGCGGCCCGCCCGAATTCAACGCGCGGGCGCTGGAGGCCGAGGAGGCGGTGCTGGCCGCGGGGGCCGGTGTGGGACTGGTTCCGGAGATATACGAGGCCGGGCCGGAGGGCGGCAGCGGTCCCGATGTGCATGTGGAGGTGGTCTGGCACTGCCTTCCGGTGCGGGACGCGCCGCCGGCCGATGTGCCGTCGCTGGGCGAGGCGGAGCGGGAGCTGGCGGAGGCGCTGCGGGACGCGACGGAGGTGCTCTCGAAGCTGGATGTGGCCGGGGCCGGTCCGGTTGCGGAGGCGGCCCTGGAGGTGTACCGGGCGCGGGCGGAGGCCGGCCGGCAGGTGCTGGCTCCCGGCTATCCGCCGCGTGCCGTGCGGGTGTTGGAGCTGGCGCAGCGGGTGGGCGCGCTCATCGACATCGCGCTGGAGGGCGGCGATGAGCACGGCGGTGCGGTGAGCGCGTCGGAGATCGCGGCGCGGGCCGAAGCGCTGCGTCCGGTGGAGCGTACGGCCCGGCGGGCGCAGGTGGCGGCGTACAACTCCGCGGTGGAGGAACGGGAGCGTCGCCGGGGATGACGAGGTGCCGACGGGGGAAGGCCCCGCCGAACCGCAGTACGGTCGGCGGGGCCTTGGGAGGGGATATGCGGTCCCGGCGTTCCCCTCTCGGTGAACAGCCCTGGTCACAGGGGGCTGTTCGGTCTTGCGCCGGACAACCTCAGCCGTTCGAGCTGATGTTGTCGAAGGCGGGGTTGAGGGCGCCGATGACGTTGGCGCTGTTGCCGGTGGCGTTCACGGGGACGTGCACCGGGGCCTGCGCGTTGTTGCCGGAGCCGACGCCCGGCGACATCACAGCATTGCCGTTGGCGCCATCGTGAGCGAAGGCTGACCCGGCGGCGGCGCCGAGGGCCAGACCGGCACCGGCAACGACGAGGGCGGTCTTCTTTACGGTGTTCATGGTGTGAGTGTGAGTTCCTTACGCGGCGACACAGGCCGCAGATGACAGTGGTCCGGCGCCTCAGTAGTTGCTGCTGACGTTGCCGCCGGTGGGGTTGAGCAGGCCGACGATGTTGACGCTGTTGCCGGTGGTGTTCACGGGGGTGTGCACCGGGATCTGCACGTTGTTGCCGGAGCCGACGCCCGAGGAGGCCACGGCCTGCCCCTCCGCGCCGCCCTGGGTGTAGTTGGCGCACTTCTGACCGCCGGTGGGGTTGAGCAGACCGACGCCGTTGACGGTGTTCCCACAGGCGTTCGTGGAGGCGTCCACCGGGGCCTGCACGTTGTTGCCGGAAAGGACGCCCGCGGAGCCCGCCGCCTGGCCGCTGGCCAGCGGGGCGTCGGCCGCCGCGACGCCGGCACCCGCGAGGGCGAGACCGCCCGCCGCCATCGTGATGGCCGCTGCGCGCTTGATGTTCTTCACTTCTCTTGCTCCTCATTGCCGTTGCCGTGACCAGCCGCCACGACTGCCCTGGACAACGGCCCGGCGCGAAGAGGGATACGCCAAACGGACTACAGCTACACGACAGTATGAATCTCTGATCGGAAGTCGACGTTCGGCTTGACGCATTGTCGTACAGGACGATCGTCGGGCCCCGATCAGGCCCCGATTCCGTGCCGTACGGCCCACAGCGCGGCCTGCGTCCGGTCGGCGAGGTCCAGCTTCATGAGGATGTTGGAGACATGCGTCTTGACGGTCTTCTCGGAGAGCACCAGCGCGCGGGCGATCTCGCGGTTGGAGCGGCCGTCCGCGATCAGCCCGAGGACCTCGCGCTCCCGCTCGGTGAGTGAAGTGCCGCGCCCCTGGCCGTTGTTGCCCTCCTCCTGAGACAGCAGGGCACCGGCGACCTCGGGCTGGAGCAGGACATGCCCCGCGTGCACGGAGCGGATGGCGCCGGCCAGCGCGTCCGGGTCGACGTCCTTGTAGACATAGCCCGCCGCTCCCGCGCGCAGGGCCGGGACGACGGTGCGCTGTTCGGTGAAGCTGGTGACGACCAACACCCGTGCGGGGTTGGCCAGTTCGCGGAGCTTGCGCAGGGCCTCGATGCCGTCCATGCCGGGCATCTTGACGTCCATCAGGACGACGTCCGGGCGCAGCTGTTCGGCGGCGCCGACGCCCTCGGCGCCGTCGGACGCCTCCCCCACCACCTCGATGTCGTCCTGGACCTCCAGGAACGTCCGCAGCCCCCGGCGTACGACCTGGTGGTCGTCCACCAGCAGTACGCGGATCGGGTCGCTGTCAGCCACCGGGCACCTCCATCTCGACAGCGGTGCCCTGGCCGGGCTCCGACTCCACGGTGAGCTTTCCGCCGACGCCGCCGGCCCGGTCCCGCATCGAGACCAGGCCGAGGTGCCGGCCGGCCCGGCGGACGGCTCCCGGGTCGAAGCCGCGGCCGTCGTCGGCGACGCGCAGCCGTGCTCCCTGGCCGTTCCGGGCAAGGGTCACCTCGACGTGCTCGGCACCGGAGTGCCGCAGGGCGTTGTGCAGCGCCTCCTGCGCGACCCGGAGCATCGCCTCCTCCTGGGCGGCGGGAAGCGCCCGTACGCCCTGGGCGGCGAAGGTGACGCGTGCGGTGTGGGCGCGGTCCAGGACCTGGGTCTGGGAGCGGAGAGTGGCGATCAGGCCGTCCTCGTCGAGGGCCGCGGGCCGCAACTCGACGACGGCGGCGCGCAGTTCGTCGGCTGCCTCCGCGGCCAGCGCGGCGACCTGGTGGAGCTCGCCCTTGGCGCGGGCCGGGTCGCGGTCGACCAGTGCGGTGGCGGCCTGGGCGGTCAGCCGGAGCGAGAACAGCTTCTGGGAGACCGCGTCGTGCAGTTCGTGGGCGAGCCGGGCGCGCTCCTCCGCGATGGTGAGTTCGCGGCTGCGCTCGTAGAGGCGGGCGTTGGTCAGGGCGATGGCGGCGTGCTGGGCGAGTATGCCGAGCAGCCGTTCGTCGTCCTCGGTGAAGCCGCAGCGGCCGTCCCGCTTGGGGCAGCGCTTGTTGGCCAGGAAGAGGGCGCCGAGGATTTCGTCGCCGTCGGCGACCGGCAGGCCGAGGAAGTCGGACATGTCCGGGTGGGCCTCGGGCCAGCCGCCGAAGCGGGGGTCCTTGCGGACGTCGGCGAGGCGCTCCGGGGTGGCGTTGTGCAGCATGGCGGCGAGGATGCCGTGCTGACGGGGCAGCGGGCCGATGGCCTTCCACTGCTCGCCGCTGACGCCGTCCACCACGAACTGGGCGAAGCCGCCGTGATCGTCCGGCACGCCCAGCGCGGCGTACTCGGCGTCCAGCAGCTCGCGGGCCGAGGCGACGATCGTCTTGAGGACGTCGCGCACCTCAAGATGCCTGCTCATCGCCAGGATCGCGGTGCTCACCGCGGGGATCCCGGCGCTCGGTCCCTTGGTCATGGCTTCACCGTACCGGCGGGGTGACCGGCCCGTATCGGTCCACCGGCGTCCCCCGCCTACGTCCCCGGGCCTAGGCCGAACGCCCTGTCGCGCTGCTGATGAGGGCGGCCAGGCGGACGGGGGGCGCGGCGGTGGGCAGCGTCTCGTGTGGCGTGAATTCGGGGATCCGCATCGCGTACTGCCGTCCCGAGTTCCAGACTCGGTGCATGTCGCACTCAACGAAGAGGTGGACCCCCACCCATGGCGCCCCCTACCGCCCGATGCCGTACCGGCCCGCCCGGATGCCCGCCGACGAGTCGCTGGTCCGCGCCGCCGAGCTGCGCGAGCGGATGGCCCAGCGGCGCACGGTCCGGCAGTTCGCCGCCGATCCGGTGCCGGAGCAGGTGGTGAAGGACGCGATCGCCTGCGCGGCCACCGCGCCGTCCGGGGCGCATCAGCAGCCGTGGACGTTCGTACTGGTCAAAGATCCGGCGGTGCGCGGCAGGATCCGGGCGGCGGCGGAGGCGGAGGAGCGCGTCTCCTATGAGGGGCGACTGGGCGAGGAGTGGCTGGCGGCGCTGCGGCCGCTGGGCACGGACGAGGTCAAGCCGCACCTGACGGACGCGCCGCAGCTGATCGTCGTCTTCCAGCAGCGACACTGGCTGGGCGAGGACGGCAGCAAGCGCAAGCACTACTACGTGGACGAGTCGGTGGGTATCGCGGTCGGCATGCTGCTGTCCGCGCTGCATCTGTCGGGGCTGGCGGCGCTGGTGCACACGCCGAGTCCGATGCGGTTCCTACAGGAGGTGCTGGGGCGGCCCGCCAATGAGAAAGCTTTCGCGGTAATTCCGGTGGGATATCCGGCACCTAATTGCGAAGTGCCCGATTTGACCAGAAAATCTCTCGACCAGGTATTGGTTGAAATCTGACCTCTACGGGTTGTGCATTTGCAATTACAGCTGGCGAGATAAACCTCTGCCCAATGTGACGCCGCGCATAGGACCTACGTCACTTACGACCCGCGTTAGTGGGCCGTTAAGAACGGCGTGAGCTGGGAAGTTCCCACCCCGGACGCAATTCCCGGCCACCCGGTTCCACTAACCCGGATCGTATTTCGCTCCTTTGCCCGGTGATTTTTCGGCCGCTAAGAATGGCCCCGTCGCTCGGCGCCGCGGAAAGAACCCGGCGTTCAACGCCACCCGAGGCCCTTGCGACGGTTCCCCATTGGAAGAGGTCGACCTGCCATGCCTAAACACGCTCTTCTCGGCTATAACCGCCTAAATCGGACTCATAAGCTTTCCATCGCAGGTGTCGCCACAGCCGGCGCCGCCGCTCTGGTCTTCTCTGTCGTCCCGGGTGCTGACGCCGAGCAGCGCAAGGCAGCGACCGCCCCCAAGAACGTGCAGCCGCTCGCCTTCAGCGCGGTCGGCACCGCCGCGAAGGCACAGCAGGCCACGATCGGCCAGCAGGCCGAGGGCTCCGCCGCGAAGGGCCGGGCCGAGGCCGCCGCCAAGAAGAAGGCCGAGGCCAAGGCGAAGGCCATCGCCGCCGCGAAGGCCAAGGCCGAGAAGGAGCGCAAGGCGAAGGAGGCCGCGAGCCGGTCCGCCAAGCGCGCCGCCCTCCCGACATCGAAGCCGGCCGCCAAGAAGACGTATCCGAACAATCTGGACGGCTGGATCCGGGAAGCGCTGGACGTCATGGACAAGCACGACATCCCCGGCTCGTACGACGGCATCTACCGCAACATCATGCGGGAGTCGTCCGGCAACCCGAAGGCGATCAACCTCTGGGACATCAACGCACAGAACGGCATCCCGTCCAAGGGCCTGCTGCAGGTCATCGACCCGACCTTCAAGCAGTACCACGTGGACGGCACGTCCTGGGACCCGTACGACCCGGTCGCCAACATCACCGCGGCCTGCCACTACGCGCAGCACCGCTACGGCTCGATGGACAACGTCAACTCGGCCTACTGAGCCTTGGGCCGGACCGCGTCCGCACACACCGCCGAGGGGCGGCACCCGGTTTCGGCGGTTTCGGGTGCCGCCCCTCGGCGGTGTCATTCCGGTGGCCCGCGCTACTTGCGCATGACCTCCGGCTCGTGGCGGCGCAGCAGCCGCGCGACGACGAAGGCGAGCGCGACGCCCAGGCTGATCAGGATGATCATGTCCATCACGTACACACCGGTCTGGTGCTTCCACAGCGGGTCCGGGTTGCCCGGCTCCCACGGCAGCAGCGTGTTCATATCGGCGGTCGCGCCCATCGCGCCGATGGCCCAGCGCGACGGCATCAGCCAGGCGAACTGGGCGACGCCCGGGGTGTCGAAGAGCTGGAAGAGCACGCCGGTGAAGACGACCTGGACGATGGCGAACATGACCAGCAGCGGCATGGTCTTCTCGGCGGTTTTGACCAGCGAGGAGATGATCAGGCCGAACATCATCGAGGTGAAGCCCAGCGCGATGATCGACAGCGCCATCTCGATGGCCGGGAGGTTCTCCACGATGAGGCCCTCGGCGGGCATGTTCCGGAAGGAGAATCCGATCGCCGCGATGATCAGGCCCTGGAAGGCCGTGACGACGCCGAGCACGATCACCTTGGACATCAGATACGCCGACCGCGACAGGCCGGTGGCCCGTTCGCGCTCGTAGATGACCCGCTCCTTGATCAGCTCACGGACCGAGTTGGCCGCACCCGAGAAGCACATACCGACCGCGAGGATCAGCATGATCGTGCTCGCGTCGCGGTTGGTCCGGCCCTTCTTCAGCGGTCCGTACGCGAAGCCGAAATCGCTGGGGATCAGCATCGAGACCACACCGAGCACGGCGGGCAGGATCAGCATCAGGCCCAGGAAGCCCCGGTCGGAGGCGAGCACGGACACATAGCGCCGCATCAGCGTCCACAGCTGCGAGCCCCAGCTCTGGGACTTCTGCATCCGGGCCGGCGGCGGCTCGACCGACACCGACTGCGGGGCGACGGCGTCGATGTCCGCGGCGTACAGCTGGTAGTGCGGGGAACCGCGCCAGCGGCCCATCCAGTCGTAGTCGCGGTAGTTCTCGAAGGCCGAGAAGACATCCGCCCAGGTGTCGTACTGGAAGAAGTTCAGCGCGTCCTCGGGCGGACCGAAGTAGGCCACGCCACCGCCCGGCGCCATCACCAACAGCTTGTCGCAGAGGCTGAGTTCGGCGACGGAGTGGGTGACGACTAGGACCGTACGGCCGTCGTCCGCGAGGCCGCGCAGCAGCTGCATGACATCGCGGTCCATGCCCGGGTCGAGGCCGGAGGTCGGCTCGTCCAGGAAGATCAGCGACGGCTTGGTCAGCAGCTCCAGGGCCACCGACACCCGCTTGCGCTGGCCGCCGGAGAGCGAGGTGACCTTCTTGTCCTTGTGGATGTCGAGCTTGAGCTCGCGCAGCACCTCGTCGATGCGGGCCTCGCGCTCGGACTCCGCGGTGTCGCCGGGGAAGCGGAGCTTGGCGGCGTACTTGAGGGCCTTGGAGACGGTCAGTTCCTTGTGCAGAATGTCGTCCTGCGGGACCAGACCGATGCGCTGCCGCAGCTCGGCGAACTGCTTGTAGAGGTTCCGGTTGTCGTAGAGGACATCGCCCTGGTTGGCGGGGCGGTAGCCGGTCAGCGCCTTGAGCAGCGTCGACTTACCGGATCCGGACGGGCCGATGACGGCGATCAGCGACTTCTCCGGGACGCCGAAGGAGACGTCCTTGAGGATCTGCTTGCCGCCGTCGACGGTGACCGTGAGGTGGCGGGCCGAGAAGGAGACCTCGCCGGTGTCGACGAACTCCTCCAGGCGGTCGCCGACCAGCCGGAACGTGGAGTGACCCACGCCGATGATGTCGTTCGGGCCGATCGGGGCCGTACCGGACTTGGGGACCGGCTGGCCGTTGACGTAGGTGCCGTTGTGGCTGCCGAGGTCGCGGATCTCGAAGCGGCCGTCGGGCGTGGCCCGGAACTCGGCGTGGTGACGGGAGACCTGGAGGTCGGAGACGACCAGCTCGTTCTCCAGCGCGCGGCCTATCCGCATCACCCGGCCCGCGTCGAGACGGTGGAACGTGGTGGGGCTGCGGTCGCCGCCCTGGGGCGGCGCGGCCTGCTGGTGAGGCTGCTGGGCCTGCTGCGGCTGCTGGGGCGGGATGTACGGCGGCTGCCGGCCCTGCGGCGGCGCCTGCCAGCCTTGCTGGGCGCCGGGCTGCTGCTGGGCGGGCGGTGCCTGCCAGCCCTGCTGCTGCGGTGCCATCGCGGGCTGCGCGTGGTAGGCGTCGGCGGCCGGCGCACCGGCGGCCGACAGGCTCACCCGGGGACCGTCGGTGGCATTGCCGAGGTGCACGACCGAGCCGGGGGCGATCTCCATCTGGTGGATCCGCTGGCCCTGGACGTACGTACCGTTGGTACTGCCGTGATCTTCGATGATCCAGCCGCGGCCGGCCCACCGCACGGTGGCGTGCCGCCAGGAGACCCTGGCATCGTCGAGCACCATGTCGCCCTGCGGATCGCGTCCCACGTTGTACGACCGGGACGGGTCGAGCGTCCAGGTTCTTCCGTTCAATTCCAGTACGAGTTCAGGCACTCCACGCCCCATTACATAGTCCCCCGAGTGACGCCCTGTATGGGAAGTCTAGGGATGGCGAACATCGTGAGGAACTATTTCAGGCTTGGCCCTCCGACCGGAAACCGGGACGGTGTTGGGCTGCGAGGTCTCCCGTCGGCGCCCGTCAAACGTCCCTGGAGAGCAGGAAGACACACCGATCCGGAGGGATCGGATGATTGCGGAGGTTCCGGGCGACGGGGCGTCCGGGGCCGCTTCCGACGGGGGACCTGGCATGCCCATACAAACACACGTTCCCCTCCGCCCGCCCGCGCCCACACCCTCCGTCCTGCCCGCTCTGAACTGGGGCTCTCCTTCGACGGAAGGGACACTGCGGGCCGGTGGACGCCGTCCGGCGAAGCCGTGATCTCCGGTGCACGGGGTGAATCGGCCGAAAATCGGCATTGACATCCACGCCGACGGGAGTGCGGCTACACCGGCAAGCCGGCATCCGGGCCGCCCTTCCGCTCCTGTACGGCAGACGGGCGGGCAGCCTCGGCGTACCCGAACCCACCACGGAGGCAGGGGCATTGGAGATTCGCATGGTCCGCCCTGATCGGCGGCCTTGACGCGTCCGGACACGACTCCATAACGATCGGCGGTGGACGGTGGAGCGGCCGCCCGCGTGCCGGGCTCGCGAGGGGGCGGAGGCGAGCACATACTGACGGGAGGAGGCGCCGGTCCGCAGCAGGGACGGGCGGCACGAGGCGCCGGTCCGAAGCACGGACACCTGTACGGCCGTCCGCGCCGGACGGTTACCGTAAGGGCACCATGAGCGCATCGCAGATCCCACCTGCCACCGCCGTACCGGGCGACGATGTACCGACCCTTCTCGTGAAGATCTTCGGGAAGGACCGGCCCGGCATCACCGCGGGTCTTTTCGACACCCTCGCCGCCTACTCCGTCGATGTCGTGGACATCGAACAGGTCGTGACCCGGGGGCGCATCACACTGTGCGCGCTGGTCACCGCCCCCTCCCCCCGCCATGGCACCTCCGGCTCCTCCGAGGGTGACCTGCGGGCCACCGTGCACAGCTGGGCCGAGTCGCTGAACCTTCAGGCGGAGATCATCTCCGGCCTGGGGGACAACCGTCCGCGCGGCAGTGGACGCTCCCATGTCACGGTGCTGGGGCACCCGCTCACCGCCGAGTCGACCGCTGCCATAGCAGCCGCCATAACGGGCACCGGCGGCAATATCGACCGGATTTTCCGGCTTGCGAAGTATCCGGTGACTGCGGTCGAGTTCGCGGTCTCCGGTACAGCCACGGACACCCTGCGGACGGCGCTGGCGCTTGAGGCGGCCAAGCTCGGGGTGGATGTGGCGGTCGTCGCGGCCGGGCTGCAGCGCCGGGCCCAGCGGCTGGTCGTGATGGATGTCGACTCCACGCTCATCCAGGACGAGGTCATCGAGCTGTTCGCGGCGCACGCCGGCTGTGAGGCCGAGGTCGCCGAGGTGACCGCCGCCGCGATGCGCGGCGAGCTGGACTTCGAGCAGTCGCTGCACGCCCGGGTCGAGCTGCTCGCGGGGCTGGACGCGTCCGTGGTGGACGCCGTACGCAAGGAGGTACGGCTCACCCCCGGGGCGCGCACCCTGGTGCGGACCCTCAAGCGGCTCGGCTACCAAGTCGGCGTCGTATCGGGCGGTTTCACCCAGGTCACCGATGCGCTCAAGGACGAGCTGGGGCTGGACTTCGCCTCCGCCAACACGCTGGAGATCGACGACGGCAAGCTCACCGGCAAGGTGACCGGGAACATCGTGGACCGGGCGGGCAAGGCCCGGCTGCTGCGCGACTTCGCGCACGAGGCAGGGGTGCCGCTCGATCAGACCGTCGCGATCGGGGACGGTGCCAACGATCTCGACATGCTCAACACGGCGGGTCTCGGCGTCGCGTTCAACGCCAAGCCGGTGGTGCGCGAGGCGGCGCACACGGCGGTGAATGTGCCGTTCCTGGACACGGTGCTGTATCTGCTGGGCGTCACGCGGGAAGAGGTCGAGGCGGCGGACACGCACGAGCGCTGAGGGGCCCGGCCACGGGGCGAGCGCTGCGGCGTGCGGGTGGCGCTGGCGCAGCGTGCGGTGAGCAGTACCGGGGCGGCGTGCGGGTGGCGCGTGCGCCGTCGCGGTGAGTGGTGAGCGGTGCTGTGGCGGCGTGCGGCGCGCGCTGACATCACCGCTCACCGCACGCAGCGCCGGCGCACGCTCGCCGCACGCCTCAAAGGAGCGCTTTCCGCTCACGCTCACCCCGGTAGCAAGCGAGCGGCGAGCGGTGCGCGTGCTGGTGCCGTTGCTCGGCGAGCGCCGGCGCCGACGCTGTGCGTGGCTAGCGGTGCGGCCGACGCTGCGTACGGCGAAGGCTCTGGCCGAGGCTCCAGCGGCAAGCGGTCCGGCCACTGCGTACGGCGAAGGCCGCGGGTCGGCGATCCATGCGGCAAGCCGCCGCGGCCGGCGCTACGTGCTGGGAGCGACGAAAGGGCCCCGGCCGATGCCTGGGCCCTCTTCGCCGCCTGCGGATGCGTACTCCCCGTCTGCAGGTGCGTGCGCGAACGGCGAGCGGGCGGCTCTCCGCTGCAGCGTCGGCGGCGATGGCGGTAGCGGTGTCGGTGGACGCGGCGGCTCAGCCGTGCGGCGTCCAGTACGCGACCAGCCGGCCGACGCCGTGCTCGACCGACTTCCAGGAACCGTTGAATGTCAGCACCGCCAGCGATGCGGTCGGAAAGCCGCTGCGGTTCATCCGCGGGAGCAGATCATCATCAGCCTCACCCGCCAGCGCGTCGGCCAGGGCGTGCATCCCTGGGTTGTGTCCGACGAGCAGCAGGTCGTCGATGTCATCGGAGGTTTCGTTCAGGAGCGCGAGGAGCTCGCCGAGCGAGGCTTCGTAGAGCCGCTCGTCGTAGACCGTCTTGGGCCGATGGGCGAGCTCGTGGACGAAGAGCTTCCAGGTCTCGCGGGTCCTGAGTGACGTCGAGCAGAGGGTCAGATCGGGGTTGATCCCGGCTGCGGCCAGCCAGCGGCCGGCGACCGGGGCCTCCTGTCGGCCGCGTTCGGCGAGCGGGCGCTCATGGTCGCTCTCCTGCGACCAGTCGGCCTTTGCATGTCGGAGAAGGACAATCCGGCGTGGTGTATCGACGCTCATGCGTCCCAGCTTCGCACGAAAGGCGGCGCGCGGCGCGGGGTGTTGAGGCGCTCCCCCCTGCCGGGTGACAAGCGGGCGAGGGAGATCATCAAGAACCCGCGCCGACCATCCCGGCCAGGAACTCCAGCAACGGCGCGAGCCGCTGGGAGGCCCTCACCGCGCTCGCCTCGGCAGGGCTCGATATGAGCACCAGCAGAACGGCGAAGGAGAGCACCGGCAGGGCCAGCGCCCACCACGGCAGCCTCGACCGCTGACTCCGGCGCTTCGGAGCGGACAACCGGCTGAACGCGGCGGACATGGGGATCGCCTCCGTGGCGGATCGAAGCACTGTGCACGGCCGCGGTCTGCGGCGCGCCCACCGCGGCGGTGCGGTGTACTTCGAAGCTACGGATCTCCGGCGGCGGTTCCTATCCGGGAAGCCCCCTACTTAACCCTGAGACTCCCCCTAGGGGATGGTGGGGTTTGCCCTACCTCGCCGCGGCACGGTCACGGCGCGGCGATACTCGCGATGATCGCGACGACGACGGTCACCCCGAGCATGGCGCCCAGGACGAGGAGCAGCTTCTTCTGGCCACCCTGCGGATTCGGTTCGAGCACTGGCATGCGCCCAGTGTCGCACCCGGGCTCCGCCGCCCGTGCCCGGGTCCTGGGAGGCCCTGAGGGGCTTGGAGGCCCGGAAGCCCGGAGCCCGGGGGCCTGGCGCCTTGGGGCGGCGCCGGCCCAGGTCCGGGGCCGGGTCGGGCCGGGGCCGGGTCGGGCCGGGGCCGGGAAGCCCGGCGTGGACGTGGGGCGTACCGGCCGGGGTTCCCGCTTTTCGTCCTGGACGCGCAACCCCCCGAGGCGGAAACCTCCCCACTACACCCGCCACCCCCCGAAGGGGGGTGGGCGGCGGGGAAAAACAGAAACCCGAGAATCGGCAGCGGAGAAGAACACACCCAAGGGCGGGCGGCGGGAAGAACAAACCCGCAGGTAGGCGGCCGGATCAGCAACCGCGGGCGGACGGCGGGAAGAACAAACCCACGGGTAGGCAGCGGGCACAAGAACCCACGGGTAGGCAGCGAGTCCATACGGAGCAGCGCCCCCTCCTCTGCACCCCTCCGCCCCCTGCTCCTCACGCCCCTCCTCGCCCCTCCTCCTCAATCCTCCGGTCCCTCCCCGCCAGCACCCCCACCACGATCTGCGGCACCATCAGCCCCGCCATCAGTGCGATCGGCGCGCCCCAGCCGCCGCTGTGCTGGTAGAGCGTGCCGACCAGCAGCGGGCCCGGGATGGAGAGCAGATAGCCCACGCTCTGCGCGAAGGCCGAGAGCTTGACCACGCCGGCGGAGCTGGACGAGCGCATTCCGATCATGGTCAGGGCCAGCGGGAAGGCGCAGTTGGAGATGCCCATCAGCAGCGCCCAGGCCCAGGCGCCGACAGCCGGGGCGAGCCAGAGTCCGGTGTAGCCGGCGAGACCGCACAGGCCGAGCGCCACCACGAGCGGTCCCTGGTGCCGCATGTGGGAGGCCACCCGCGGCAGGACGAACGAGAGCGGCACGCCCATCGCCATCGTCACGGCGAGCAGTACGCCCGCGGTGCCGGCCGAGACCCCGGCGTCCCGGAAGATCTGCGGCATCCAGCCCATCGTGATGTACGCACCGGTCGCCTGCAGCCCGAAGAAGACCGCCAGCGCCCAGGCGGTCGGCGACGAGGTGATCCGTACCGGGGGTGCCACGGCGGGCGCTTCACCGCCGGTGGCCGGTCCCGCGGCGGACCCGCGCCGCTGTGCGACCGCCAGCCACGGCAGGACGGCGACGGCGGCGAGCACCGCCCACACGGCGAGCCCGCTCCGCCAACCGCCACCCAGCGCGGCGGTCATGGGAACGGTGACCGCCGCGGCGAGCGAGGTCCCCAGGGCCAGCGCCATGGAGTACAGGCCGGTCATCGAGCCGACCCGGTCCGGGAACCAGGTCTTGATGACGACGGGCATCAGGACGTTGCTGACCGCGATTCCCGCCAGGGCAAGCGCGCTGGCCGCGAGAAAACCACCGGTCCCGCCGGCGAACGGCCGTACCGCGACGCCCACGGCTATCGCGGCCATCCCCGCGCAGACGATCGTGCCGGGGCCCCAGCGCTTCGCCAGCCGGGGTGCCGCGATGCCGAAGGCGGCGAAGCACAGGGCCGGTACGGAGGTGAGCAGCCCGGCGACGGTCCCGCTCATGCCGAGGCCGTCGCGGACCTCCTCCAGGAGTGCGCCGAGGCTGGTGATGGCGGGACGGAGATTGAGCGCGGCGAGGACGAGACCGGCGATGACGAGCCGCCGCAGCCACCGGGCGGCGTTCCCGGCACCCGGAGGCTCTGGGGTCCGGTTTCCTCGGGAGCCGGCTGCGGGTGTCCGAGTCCCCCCGGGATCCGGTTGCGGCTGTCCGAGGCCGTCGGACGGTGAGGCGGTGGGGGTCAGGGGCTCGGCCGCGGGGCCGAGGGTCGCGAGGTCTTCGTCTGCCATAGGCGCCATCATAGAATCATGGGATGAATCTCCGTCCAGTCGTCAAGCCCGGAGCTCGGCCATGCCTCTGACCTCCCCCCGCCGGTCCGCGCTCGCCGACCAGGTGATCGCGCAACTGCGCGCCCAGATCACCTCCGGCGAGTGGCCCGTGGGCTCCCGCATCCCGACCGAGCCGGCGCTCGTCGAGCAGCTCGGGGTGGCCCGTAACACCGTCCGCGAGGCCGTCCGGGCGCTTGCCCACAACGGGCTGCTCGACATCCGGCAGGGCTCGGGCACCTACGTGGTCGCGACCAGTGAGCTGGCGGGGGTGATGAACCGCCGGTTCGCGGACTCCGAACCCCGGCATGTCGCCGAGCTGCGCAGCACCCTGGAAGCGTCGGCCGCCCGGCTCGCCGCGCAGCGTCGTACGGATCATGACCTGCGGCAGATCGACGCGCTGCTGGAGCGCCGCGAGAGTGCGTGGGCATCGGGCGATGCCGTGGCCTTCGTGGAGGCGGACGCGACCTTGCACATGGCGATCGTGGCGGCCTCGCACAATGACGTCCTGGCCGAGATCTACGCCGACCTCGGGGGCGTACTGCGCGACTTCCTGCGGGCCGATGTCGGCGAGGTGCTGCGGCCCGAGGCGCACATGGACCATGCCCGCCTCGTGGAGGCGATCCGCACGGGCGACGGCGCACGGGCCGCGGCCGAGGCGAGCGCGCACCCCTTCGGCTGCCGCCTCACCCTCCGGGAACATCGCTGACCCAGAGGTCGGCGATCTCCTGCCAGCAGCGGCCGGCGAGGGTGATGTGCTGGGCGGGGCCGACGACCATGCCACGGGTGTCCACGTCCGGGTCGTACCAGCGCTTGCACTCTATGTGCAGCTGCACCTTGCTGTTGTTGCCGTTGGGGTTGAAGCAGCTGGCGGTGCCGGTGCTGCCGACGACTTTGGTGCGGCACTGGGGGTGTGGCAGCTCCTGCGGATCGTCGGACGCGGCAGGCGGTACGGCCTGCACGGCCGGCGCGGTGGCCCCCAGGAAGGCGGCCAGAGTGATCGTCAGGGCTGCCGTACGGCGTCGGGATATGGGCACGCCGGTACCTCCTCCCCACGATGGGCCGGGAGGGTCCCGGACACCTCATCCAGTGTGTGGTGAGGCCCGCCGGTTCTCGACTCGAAAACGCGTTCTGCCCGCCCCGGCGGACCGGGACGGGCAGTACGGATGCGGGATCGGCGTCAGGCGCCCATCATGTGCACACCGCCGTCGACATGCACGATCTCACCGGTCGTCCGCGGGAAGAAGTCGGACAGCATGCCGACGACACCACGGCCGGCCGGCTCCGGGTCGGCCAGGTCCCAGCCGATCGGGGCGCGGTGGTTCCACACGTCCGCCAGCTCCTCGAAGCCGGGGATGGACTTGGCCGCCATCGACTTGATCGGGCCCGCCGACACCAGGTTGCAGCGGATGCCCTGGGAGCCGAGGTCGCGCGCCAGGTAGCGGTTGGTGGACTCCAGCGCCGCCTTCGCCACGCCCATCCAGTCGTACTTCGGCCAGGCCATCTGGGCGTCGAAGGTGAGGCCGACGATCGCGCCGCCGTGCCGCATCAGCGGCAGGCAGGCCGTGGTCAGCGACTTGTACGAGTACGCCGAGACCTGCACTGCGGTCGACACGTCCTCCCACGACGCCTCCAGGAAGTTGAAGGCGCCCTGCGGGCCGAAGGCGATGGAGTGCACGATGCCGTCGAGGCGGGCGTCCTCGCCCTGGTGCTCGCGGATCTTGTCGGCGAGACCGTCCAGGTGCTCCTGGTTGGTCACGTCCAGCTCGATGACCGGGGCTTCCTTGGGGAGCCGCTTGGCGATCCGCTCGACGAGGGAGAGCCGGCCGTAGCCGGTGAGGATCACCTCGGCGCCCTCGTTCTGGGCGACCTTGGCCGCCTGAAACGCGATCGACGCCTCGGTCAGGACACCCGTGACGAGGATGCGCTTGCCTGCAAGGATTCCACTCATGCTGATCAGTGACCCATACCCAATCCGCCGTCGACGGGAATGACGGCTCCGGTGATGTACGCGGCCTCGTCGGAGGCCAGGAAGCGAACCGAGGAAGCGATCTCCTCGGGCTGCGCATAGCGTGCGAGCGGCACCTGCTTGACGATGCCCTCCCGCTGCTCGTCGGAGAGCACACGGGTCATGTCGGTGTCGACGAAGCCGGGTGCGACCACGTTGACGGTGATGTTACGGCTGCCCAGCTCCCGGGCGAGCGAGCGGGCGAAGCCCACCAGACCGGCCTTGGAGGCGGCGTAGTTCGCCTGGCCCGGGGCGCCCATCAGGCCGACCACGGACGAGATCAGCACGACGCGTCCCTTACGGGCCCGCAGCATCGCGCGGTTGGCGCGCTTGACCACCCGGAAGGTGCCGGTGAGGTTGGTCTCCAGGACCGAGGTGAAGTCCTCCTCGGACATCCGCATCAGCAACTGGTCGCGGGTGACACCGGCGTTGGCCACCAGCACCTCGACCGGGCCCTGCTTCTCCTCGATCTCCTTGTACGCCTGCTCGACCTGTTCGGTGTCCGTGATATCGCATCTCACGGCCAAAAACCCCGCGGGCGGTTCGCCCGAGCGGTAGGTGATGGCGACCTTGTCGCCTGCCTCGGCGAAGGCTCGGGCAATGGCGAGGCCGATGCCGCGGTTGCCTCCAGTGACCAGAACCGAGCGGCTCAAGAGATCACCCTTTCCGTTTCCTGTCCGTCGTACTGCGTTCGATACGAAACTATCGGTCACGCGGCCCGGAAGAGGAATCGAGGCCGGACAGGCGCGCGCGTCGCGCACTGTGGGGTCCCCACAGAAATCCCGCCGGGTGCTGCTTATCCGCGCTGTCCGGGACGTGGCGGACGCACCGCGCCCCGCACCGCATGCCGTCTGGGCCGGGCGGGCACCACAAGGCATGATGCATGCGCCGACTACGGGAGGACGCTGTGCCTGCTTCACCCCATGCCCTTGACGAGACCTTCCTGGCGCTGCCGTTGAGCGCGCTCGCCGATGCCGCGCTGGCGCGGGCCCGCGCGCTGGGCGCCGAACACGCCGACTTCCGCCTGGAGCGGGTGCGCAGCGCGGCCTGGCGGCTGCGGGACGCACGGACGTCCGCGACCTCGGACACCACCGACCTCGGGTATGCCGTACGGGTGGTGCACGGCGGGGCCTGGGGCTTCGCGTCCGGCGTGGATCTGACGATGGACGCGGCGGCGCGGGTGGCGTCCCAGGCGGTGGCGATGGCGAAGCTGTCGGCAAAGGTGGTCCGGGCCGCGGGCTCGGACGAGCACGCTGTGGAGCTGGCACCCGAACCGGCCCACCCGGGCCGTACCTGGGTCTCCTCGTACGACATCAACCCGTTCTCCGTGCCGGACGCCGAGAAAACCGGGCTGCTGGCGGAGTGGAGCGCACGGCTGCTGGCGGCGCCGGGCGTGGCGCACGCGGACGCGTCGCTGATGACTGTCCAGGAGAACAAGTTCTACGCGGACACCGCGGGCACCAGCACCACGCAGCAGCGGGTGCGGCTGCATCCGGAGCTGACGGCGGTCGCGGTGGACCCGGTGAGCGGCGAGTTCGACTCGATGCGCACCCTCGCGCCGCCGGTCGGCCGCGGCTGGGAGTATCTGACCGACGGCCGCTACGACTGGGACGGTGAGCTGGCCCGGATCCCGGAGTACCTCGCCGAGAAGATGCGCGCGCCGAGCGTCGAGGCCGGGACGTACGACCTGGTCGTGGATCCGTCCAACCTGTGGCTGACGATCCATGAGTCGATCGGCCACGCGACCGAGCTGGACCGGGCGCTGGGCTACGAGGCGGCGTACGCGGGCACCTCGTTCGCCACCTTCGACCAGCTGGGGAAGCTGGCGTACGGCTCCGAGATCATGAATGTGACGGGCGACCGGACCGCCGAGCACGGGCTGGCGACGATCGGCTACGACGACGAGGGGGTGGCCGCGCAGTCCTGGGACCTGATCCGGGACGGAACCCTGGTCGGCTATCAACTCGACCGCAGAATCGCCCGGTTGACGGGGTTCCCACGCTCCAACGGGTGCGCGTTCGCGGACTCGCCGGGCCATGTGCCGGTCCAGCGGATGGCGAATGTCTCGCTCCGGCCGGCGCCGGACGGGCCGTCCACGGAGGAGCTGATCGCGGGGGTGGAACGCGGCATCTATGTCGTCGGCGACCGCTCCTGGTCGATCGATATGCAGCGGTACAACTTCCAGTTCACCGGTCAGCGGTTCTTCCGCATCGAGAACGGGCGGCTGGCCGGGCAGCTGCGCGATGTCGCCTATCAGGCGACGACCACCGACTTCTGGGGCTCGATGACCGCGCTGGGCGGGCCGCGGACGTATGTGCTGGGCGGCGCCTTCAACTGCGGGAAGGCGCAGCCGGGGCAGATCGCCGCCGTCTCACACGGCTGTCCGTCGGCCCTCTTCGAGGGTGTCAACATTCTCAACACGACGCAGGAGGCGGGTCGATGAGCGGTCGCCGGGATTCGGCCGGGGGTCCGGCGCGCGGCGAAGCCGCACTTGGCCGCAGTGTCCCCCCGGACAGCACAGCCCACACGACGCAGGAGGCCGGCCGATGAGTCCCCGGAGCAATCCGCCGCACCAGATCGTCGAGCGAGCCCTGGAGCTCTCCCGGGCCGACGGCTGCGTCGTCATCGCCGATGAGCACTCCAGCGCCAATCTGCGCTGGGCGGGCAACGCGCTCACCACCAACGGCGTCACCCGTGGGCGGACGCTGACCGTCATCGCGACCGTGGACGGCGGGCAGGGCACCGCGTCCGGTGTGGTCTCGCGTTCGGCGGTGACCGCGGACGATCTGGAGCCGCTGGTACGGGCCGCGGAGGCGGCGGCCCGGGACGCGGGTCCGGCCGAGGACGCTCAGCCGCTGGTCACCGGCACCAAGGCGTCCGACGACTTCACCGGCCCGCCCGCCGAGACCTCCTCGGAGGTCTTCGCGGGCTTTGCGCCGACGCTCGGCGAGTCCTTCCGGCAGGCCCGCGCGGGCGGCCGGGAGCTGTACGGCTTCGCCTACCACGAGATCGTCTCGTCCTATCTGGGCACCTCGGCCGGGCTGCGGCTGCGGCACGACCAGCCCACCGGGACGCTGGAGCTGAACGCCAAATCCGCAGGTTCTGGCGCGGCCGCAGCACGCTCGGCCTGGGCCGGCCGGGCGACCCGTGACTTCACCGACGTCGACCCGCGGGAGCTGGATGCCGAGCTGGCCCGGCGGCTGGGCTGGGCCGAGCGGCGGATCGAGCTGCCGGCCGGGCGCTACGAGACGCTGCTGCCGCCGACCGCCGTCGCGGACCTGCTGATCTACCAGCTGTGGTCGTCGTCGGCCCGCGACGCCGCCGAGGGCCGTACGGTCTTCTCCAAGCCGGGCGGCGAGGACGAAGAGGCGGCGGCGCGGCCCGGGGCGGGTACCCGGCTCGGCGAGCGGCTGTCCGGGCTGCCGCTGACCCTGCGCAGCGATCCGGGGGCGCCCGGCCTGGAGTGCGCGCCGTTCGTGCTGGCGCATTCCTCCGGCGACGACGCGTCCGTCTTTGACAACGGGCTGCCGCTGCCGGCCACCGAGTGGATCCGTGACGGGGTGCTGAACCGGCTGGTGACCACCCGGCACACCGCCGGGCTGACCGGCCTCCCGGTGACGCCCGGTGTCGACAACCTCCTTCTGGAGGCGGGCGGTTCACGTTCCCTGGACGAGATGGTGGCGGCCGCCGGGCATGACGGTCCCACGCTGCTGCTGACCTGCCTCTGGTACATCCGCGAGGTCGATCCGGCGACCCTGCTGCTGACCGGGCTGACCCGGGACGGCGTCTATCTGGTGGAGAACGGCGAGGTCGTCGGCGAGGTCAACAACTTCCGCTTCAACGAGTCGCCGGTGGATCTGCTGTCCCGGGCGGTGGAGGCGGGCCGTACGGAGCGCACGCTGCCGCGCGAGTGGAGCGACTACTTCACCCGGGCGGCGATGCCTGCGCTGCGTATCCCGGACTTCAATATGAGTTCGGTCAGCCGGGGCGTATGAGCGAGCACGGCATGGGAGTACCCCCGGCCGGGGGCTGGGGAGTTTCGGCATGAGCGGGGCGGCGGCTCCGGCACGGGCGCGGGGCGGGCGGCGGGCCCGGGGCTAATAGACTGGGCGCTTGTCCTCCCCCTGTGGGAACAACGATCGATCAGGAACGCCATGACACGCCTCGGCGAATCCGTCGCCCGCGCCAGCACGCTGCTCTCCGCCGACCTCTCCTCGGACGCGACCGTCCAGGAGCTGCTCAAGGAGACGGGCGCGCGGCGCTATCTCGACCTGACGGACCTGCCCGCCAAGGAGCAGGCCGAACTGATCGCGTCCCGTACGGTCGAGGTCCTGCCGGGTGTGGACAAGCTGGCCGAGCGCATCGAGGAGCGCCGCGCGGCGGGCAAGGGTCTGCACATCAAGCTGGGCATCGACCCGACGGCGACCGATGTGCACCTGGGGCACGCGGTGCCGCTGATCATCCTCAGCCGGTTCCAGCGGCTGGGCCACGACGTCACGCTGATCATCGGTGACTTCACCGCGAAGATCGGCGACCCGTCGGGGCGTACCGCCGAGCGGCCGCCGCTGACCGACCAGGACATCGCACGGAACCTCGCCACCTACCGCGAGCAGGTGCGTCCCTTCTTCGACTTCGAGAAGGTCCGCTTCCGGCAGAACAGCGAGTGGCTGGCGCCGTACACCTTCCCCGAGCTGCTCGCCCTGCTCGCCCAGGTGCCCGCCTCGCAGCTGCTGCAGCGCGAGGACTTCCGCAACCGTCTCGCGTCCGGCTCCGGTCTGACCATGACCGAGCTGCTGTACCCGATCGCCCAGGGTCTGGACTCGGTGGCGCTGGAGTGCGATGTGGAGCTGGGCGGATCCGACCAGCTGCTCAATCTGCAGATGGGCCGCAAGCTGATGGAGCTGCGCGGGCAGCGGCCGCAGCTGGTGGTGACCATGCCGCTGATCGAGGGCACGGACGGCACCGGCGCCAAGATGTCCAAGTCCAAGGGCAATTACGTCGGGCTGAACGCTCCCGCCGACGATGTCTTCGGCAAGATCATGTCGGTGCCGGACCGGCTGATGGAGCCGTACCTCAAGGCGTGGACGGAGTGGACGGACGAGGAGATCGAGCTGGTCCTGGGCCGGGTCACGGACCGGTCGCTGCACCCGATGGACCTCAAGAAGGTCCTCGCCGGTGAGGTCGTCACCGCGCTGTACGGCGTGGACGCGGCGATGGCGGCGCGGGCCGGGTTCGTCGCGCAATTCTCGAAGAAGTCGTTCGCGGATGTCGGCACGCTGCCGGTGGTGGACCTCGCCGAGCACTCCTCGGAGACGGTGGCTGCGGTGCTGACGCAGGTGCTGGAGTTCACGCCCAGCGCTTCGGCCGCCCGGCGGCTGGCCAAGCAGAACGCGCTGCGGCTGGTCGTGGAGGGCGAGGCGGGGCAGGAGACCGTGGTGCTCGCCGAGGCGGATGCGGCGCGGCCGCTGGGTGAGGTGCTGGCCGAGAAGCTGGGGGGCGCGGCGGGGACGGTGTACCTGAAGGCCGGGCGGAAGCTGGCGCACGTCGAAGGGCGCTGATGCGCGGATGTGACGGTGGCCGGCGCGTGCTGCGCGCCGGCCACCGGCGTGTTTTCGTGTCCGCTGGATGCCCCGGCCGTGGCTCGCCGTTTCCAGGTGATCCGGCCGATGCCGCTACCTGATCCGGCCTTTGGTGCCCCGTAGGGCCACCCAGAGGCGGTCACCCACCCCGACGATGAGCACGGCGCCGATGAGCTGCAGCAGGTGACGGACCCAGTCGATGCCCGGGGTGTCCCGGACTCCGATGCCGGTGGCCAGCCAGTTGCCCAGGACGGCGCCGAGCATGCCGAAGATCACGGTGAGCCAGAGCGGGATCGCCTGCTTGCCGGGGATGACGGCCTTTGCGATCAGGCCCAGGGCCAAGCCCACAATGATGGCCCACAACCACGTCATGTCGCCTCCTGATCGAACACGTAAGGGTGCTCCGTCAGTGTCGCTCCGCATCACCTACGGCGCACGCGGGACAGGGCCGTACGCAAGGTGTGCTGCGGTACCTGGCCGTACGGCGGCACGACCCGGTCTCGAAGGCGGCGGAGCCGCGGCGTACCGTGGAAGGTGACCGGAGAGCGGGGAGAATCCGGCGCGACTGACCAGGTGGTGGAACGTGATGCGGAAGCACACCGGCGGCGAGACCTTCCGGATCACAGGGGCTCGCCAAGGGCTGTCGGAGGATGTGCGGGGGCGGCAGCGCCGTTATGTGATCTCGATGGCGGTGCGGACGGTGGCCGTGGTGCTGACCGTCGTGCTGTGGAACATCGAGCGTCCTGTCGCCATTGCGACGCTGGTGCTGGGCCTGGTGGTGCCCTATATCGCGGTCGTCATCGCCAACGCGGGCCGGGAGAACGTCCCTTCGCTGCCGTCGACGTTCGTGACGACACCGCCCCGGCCGATGCTCCCCCGCGGAGATGCGGAACCGGTTCCGGAGGGGCAGGCCGCGGACGCGTCGGACGCCCGGAGCGACCAGAACTGACCCCTACAGGTCTGCAAAGCTCAAGAAAAGCTCAGATCAATCATGCGGATCCGGTGCACCACGCACCATTCCCCGTGACATACTGCGTACGCGCTCCGCATCCCCCGTCGGAGCGACGGACCGACGCCGGGCGGCTCCCCCCGTGGCTGCCCGGCGTCGTCATGTCCGAAGGACCAAGTCCGCAGTCGAAGGGCCCAGCGTCCGCGGTCACGGGACGTAGGGTTGAGGCGTGAACTCCCCGAACTCCGCCGACAGCGCCGTCATCTGCTCCGCCAAGGGCTGCCGCGCCGCCGCCGTATGGGTGCTGGCCTGGAACAACCCGAAGCTGCACACTCCGGACCGCCGGAAGACCTGGCTGGCGTGCGACGCACACCGGGAGCATCTGTCGCAGTTCCTCGGCGTGCGGGGCTTTCTGAAGGATGTGGTGACGCTGGAGGAGTGGGAGGCGTCTGGGCGTTAGGGCTTGGGCGCGGCGCACTCCGAGCCGGCCCCACGCGGGCTACCCGCCGATCGCCGACATCGGGCGGTCCGGCTGGAGGAAGGAGGGGTCGTCCAGGCCGGAGCCCGCCTTCTTGCCCCACATGGCGAGTTTCCAGATGCGGGCTATCTCGGCGTCGGGCGCGCCCGAGCGCAGCGCCGTGCGCAGATCGGTCTCCTCCGTCGCGAAGAGGCAGGTGCGGATCTGGCCGTCGGCGGTCAGGCGGGTGCGGTCGCAGGCACGGCAGAACGGGCGGGTGACGGAGGCGATCACGCCGACGCGGTGCGGGCCGCCGTCCACAATCCAGCGCTCGGCGGGCGCGGAGCCGCGGTCGTCCTGGGGCTCGGGGGTCAGCTCGAAGCGGGTGCGCAGGGAGGCGAGGATGTCGCCGGCGGTGATCATGCCGTCGCGCTGCCAGCCGTGCTGGGCGTCCAGCGGCATCTGTTCGATGAAGCGGAGCTCGTAGTCGTTCTCGACCGCCCAGGCCAGGAGAGCGGGGGCCTCGTCGTCGTTGAGGGACGGCATGAGGACGGCGTTGACCTTGACCGGGGTGAGGCCGGCGGCGCGGGCCGCTTCCAGGCCCTGCAGAACGTCCGCATGGCGCTTGCGGCGGGTCATCTTCTGGAAGACGTCCGGCCGGAGGGTGTCGAGGGAGACATTGACGCGGTCCAGGCCGGCGGCGCGCAGGGCGGTGGCGGTGCGCTGCAGGCCGATGCCGTTGGTGGTCAGCGACATCTCGGGGCGGGGGGTGAGCGCCGCGACGCGCTCGACGATGCCGACCAGACCGGGGCGCAGCAGCGGCTCGCCGCCGGTGAAGCGGACCTCTTCTATCCCCAGGTCGCGCACGGCGATGTCGATCAGACGGACGATTTCGTCATCCGTGAGCAGATCGGGCTTGGCGAGCCATTGCAGTCCCTCTTCGGGCATGCAGTACGTACATCGCAGATTGCAGCGGTCGGTGAGCGAAACGCGCAGGTCGGTGGCCACGCGACCGTAGGTGTCGATGAGCACTGGGCCCCCTGCCCGCAGTGGTGGATCAGTTCTCTTCGAGACTACGCGATGGGTACGACAGCAGGCAGGTCTGAGAAGCACGAGGTGGGCGGGGTGGCGTCGTAGAGAGCTACGACGCCACCCCGCCCGGGGGACTGTGGGGATGGCTCAGCGTGTGAGGGACGGGTCAGCGCGAGCCGGACGGTTCAGTGCGCTCCGGTGCCGGTCAGCGAGCGGACCTCCAGTTCGGCGTACTTCTTGGCGTCCGGCTTTTCCCTGGAGAGCAGGGAGCCCAGCCAGCCGAGCAGGAAGCCCAGCGGGATGGAGATCAGGCCCGGGTTCGCCAGCGGGAAGAAGTCGAAGTCGGCGGCGGGGAACATCGAGTTCTCCTTGCCGGAGACCACCGGGGAGAAGAGGACCAGGAGGACGGAGGAGAGGAGTCCGCCGTAGATGGACCAGAGGGCGCCCTGGGTGGTGAAGCGCTTCCAGAACAGGCTGTAGAGGATCGTCGGGAGGTTGGCGGAGGCGGCGACCGCGAAGGCGAGGGCGACCAGGCCGGCGACGTTCAGGCCGCGGGCGAAGACGCCCAGGATGATCGCCACGGCGCCGATGCCGATGGTCGCCCAGCGGGCCGCGCCGACCTCCTCCTGCTCGGTGGCCTTGCCCTTGCGGATGACGTTGACGTACAGGTCGTGCGCGAAGGACGAGGACGAGGCGAGGGTGAGGCCGGCGACCACGGCGAGGATCGTGGCGAAGGCCACCGCGGAGATGACGGCGAGCAGGATGGCGCCGCCGGTGGAGCCGGGGCCGCCGCCGATCTCCTGGGCGAGCAGCGGGGCCGCGGTGTTGCCCGCCTTGTTGGAGGCCGTGATGGTGCCGGGCTTGATGAGGGCGGCGGCGCCGAAGCCGAGCGCGATGGTCATCAGGTAGAAGACACCGATGATGCCGATAGCCCAGTTCACGGACTTACGGGCGGCCTTGGCGGTGGGCACGGTGTAGAAGCGGATGAGGATGTGCGGCAGGCCCGCGGTGCCCAGGACGAGGGCCAGGCCCAGCGAGATGAAGTCGATCCTGGATGTGGCGGAGGCGCCGTACTTCAGGCCCGGTTCGAGGAACGCGGCGCCCTTGCCGCTGTTCTCGGCGGCGGCGCCGAGCAGCGTGGAGATATTGAAGTGGAACTTGACCGCCACCAGGAACGTGATGAGCAGAGTGCCGGCGATCAGCAGCACCGCCTTGACCATCTGGACCCAGGTGGTGCCCTTCATACCGCCGATGGTGACGTAGAGGATCATCACGATGCCGACGATGACGACGACCAGGATCTTGCCCGCCTCGCTGGTGATGCCGAGCAGCAGGGTGACCAGGGCACCCGCGCCGGCCATCTGGGCGAGCAGATAGAAGATGGAGACGACGATGGTGGAGGTGCCGGCGGCCGTACGGACCGGGCGCTGCCGCATCCGGTAGGCGAGGACGTCACCCATGGTGAACCGGCCGGAGTTGCGCAGCGGTTCGGCGACCAGGAGGAGCGCGACGAGCCAGGCCACGAGGAAGCCGATGGAGTAGAGGAAGCCGTCGTACCCGAAGAGGGCGATGGCGCCGGCGATGCCGAGGAAGGACGCGGCGGACATGTAGTCGCCGGAGATGGCCAGGCCGTTCTGGAATCCGCTGAACTGCCGGCCGCCGGCGTAGAAGTCGTCCGCGCCCTTGGTCTGCCGGCCGGCCCAGACGGTGATGCCGAGGGTGGCGGCGACGAAGACCGCGAACAGGGTGATGATCAGCGGGCGGTGCTCACCCGCGCCGCCGGCCGCGAACTGGAGCGCGAGGGGCTGCTGGGTGAGGTTCATGCGTCGCCCTCCAGGCGGGACTTGATGGCCTCGGCCTTGGGGTCGAGCTTGTTCGCGGCGTGCCGGGAGTACCACCAGGCGATCAGGAACGTCGTGGCGAACTGGGCGACGCCGAGGACGAAGGCGACGTTGACATGGCCGAAGAGCTTGAGCCCCATCAGCCCCCCGGCGTAGCTGGAGAGCAGTACGTAGCCGAGGTACCAGAGGACGAAGGCAAGGGTCAGCGGGAAGGTGAACGAGCGGTGCGCGCGGCGCAGTCGGGCGAATTCCGCGCTCGACTGCACTTCGGTGTAGTCGGGCGGCCCATGCGTTCCCGAGTCCTTGGGCGGTGCGATGCTCACGGCATCTCCTGAGGCGTAGGGGGCTGGTGGAAAGAGACGATAAAGCCTGGGTAAGTGATCCGGATCACGCATGGTAGGGCGGCGGCAATCGATGCGACAGGGGGAGGTTGGTTGAAAACCCAAGAACCACACGGAAGAACCCGGTGGAATGGCCGCACCGACCGCCACCGCTCGCGGGGCGCTTCGTTGAGCCGGGTGTGACTCCGCCGTCCTCGCAGGCCCCGCAGCCGTCCGGTTCCCCTCGGCGCCCGTACGGCAGCGTGCGGCTGCCGGCCCCGCTCGCCGTCGCCCCGGCGGTACGGCGACCGGCCGGCGCGGAGCCGCGTCGCTGGTACGGCCCCCGGATCGCGCTGCCGCCGCTGAGCATCGGCACGCTGCGCCGTCCGTCCTGAGCCACGCGAGCACCCTGAGGGCGTGCCCGTCACCGGCGCCCGTCACGGTGCGCGTACGGGGAAGGCCTCATTGACAACACATCAGTTTGCGGTCTCTAAGGGGAATTTCTCGCATTCCATTGCTGTTCCTCAGTGATCGCCGATAACTTCACGTGTCATGCACCCGCCTGTGCGCGACCCGCGCACGGGCGGTCTCACGGATGATGTGGAGTACCCCCATATGGCACATCCCCGATACAGACGGGCGTGCGCGCTGGCCGTACCGCTCGGACTGGCTCTGACGGCATCCCTCGGCTTCCTCCCGAACGCGGCCACCGCCGCTTCCCCGGATTCCGTCCCCGCGGCCGCCGTTTCGACCGACGGCCCGCTGCTGTCGTACGTCGTGAACACCACGCCGGACCACGCCACGGTCGGCAAGGTGAGGAAGGCGATAGCCAGGGCCGGCGGGAGGGTGGTCACCGCTCATGAACAGATAGGCGTGATCGTCGTCCACTCGGCCAACCCCCGATTCGCCGCGACCCTACGGGGCGTGGACGGTGTGCAGTCGGCGGGTGCGACCCGTACCGCGCCGCTCAAGCCGTCCGGCACCACCGACGTCGGCAAGCCGCAGAAGATGGACCTGCCGAAGTCGCAGCTCAAGGCGGCCGGTGCGGCGGCGAAGGCGAGCGGCCAGGAGCCGCTGGAGTCGCTGCAGTGGGACCTGCCCGCGATCAAGGCCGACAAGGCCGCGGCGGTGAACCCCGGCAGCAAGAACGTCACCGTCGCCGTCATCGACACCGGCGTGGACGACACCCACCCCGATCTGAAGCCCAACTTCTCCGCCAAGCAGTCCGCCAACTGCGTGGGCGGCGTGGCCGATACCTCCAAGGGTTCCTGGCGCCCCTATGACCCGGAGAACGACTACCACGGCACGCATGTCGCCGGTTCGATCGCCGCGGCCCGCAACGGCGTCGGCGTGGCGGGGGTCGCTCCTGGCGTGAAGATCTCCGCCATCAAGGTCAGCGAGCCCGAGACGAGCCTGTTCTTCGCCGAGAGCGTGGTGTGCGCCTTCGTCTTCGCGGCCGACCACGGCGTCGAGGTCACCAACAACAGCTATTACGTCGACCCGTGGATGTTCAACTGCAAGGACGAGGCCGACCAGGCCGCCATCGTCGACGCCGTCGGCCGGGCCGCGAAGTACGCCGAGCGCAAGGGCGCGATCAATGTCGCCGCGGCCGGCAACTCCGGACTCGACCTGGCGGCCGACGAGCTCGTCGACACATCGAGCCCCAACGACTCGACCCCGGCCTCGCGCACCATCGACCCGAAGAAGTGCTGGGACGTGCCCGCCCAGCTGCCCGGCACGGTGACCGTCGCGGCGACCGGCGTCAACAAGCTCAAGTCGTACTACTCGAACTACGGCCTCGGCCCGATCGATGTGGCGGCCCCCGGCGGCGACCGGAGGCAGGTCCCGGAGCTGCCGGCCAAGAACGGCAACATCCTCTCCACGATGCCGGGCGGCGACTGGGCCTATCTGGCCGGTACGTCCATGGCGTCACCGCATGTCTCGGGTGTCGCGGCGCTGTTGAAGAGCACGCATCCGAAGTCGAGCCCGCAGGAGATCCAGTGGCTGCTCAAGGCGCAGGCGGACAACCCCGGCTGCCCCAAGGGCGACGCCACCTGCACCGGCACGAAGCATGTCAACAGCCACTTCGGCTATGGCATCGTCGACGCGCTGGACGCCGTAAAGGAGTGACGGCGAAGAAGTAGGCCCGATCGGTGACGAAGCAAGCCGTGTGAGGTGACTTCACTGGAGGGCCGGGTGGTTCGCCGCCCGGCCCTCCGGTCTGTCCGCGGCGGCCCGCAGCACCCCTTCGGCCAGGGCGAACTGGGCCGCGGCATAGGTGAGCATGATCCAGAACTGGGGTGCCGGCAGCTGCGGCCAGTGGGCGAGCCCACTGGCGATCAAGGTGTCCGAGAGCAGGAAGAGCAGCCCGCCGAGCGCCGCCCGCGGCCCCGCCCGGAGGGCACCGAACGCCATCGTGGTGAGCAGCAGGCTGTAGCCCGCCACCGGGATCCGCAGTTCGGGCGGCAGGTCCGGCCACAGCAGCGCCACGGTGCCGGCCAGTACGGCGGCGTACGCACCGGCGACCGCGGCCGTACGGGACCGCCGCCCGGTGATGGGTGCCCCGTGTCGGGCGAACAGCACCAGGTAGCAGAGGTGCCCGGCGGCGAACGAGCCCATCCCCAGCAGGAACGCCGTGTCGCCGCCGATCTGGAGGAAGGTGTCGCCGCCGCAGCCGAAGAGCAGCGCACCGGCCAGCAGCGGCGGGCCGCCGCGCGCGAGAACATGACCGGCGAGCAACGGCATCAGCGCGGGTTTGGTGAGGTGGACGGCGGTGTCGGCGAAGGCCGCGACTCCGCCGTCCGCCGCCGTGGCCACGAGGAGGCCGGCGAGGTGGACGGCGGCCGGCGCGGCGAAGGCGAGGAGCAGCATCCGCGCGATACGCGGCCGACGTGCTGCAGGGGTCACGCGGTGCGCTCCCCGACGGCGGCGCGCTCCTTGCCCCGCCGTCCGGCCGGACCGGTGGGCGCGCTCCCCGAAAGGCCCTCCGCCTCAAGGGGGTTGATCGCCGGCTGCCAGCCCGGCCCGCGGAACACCCGCCCGACGCGCTCGCGCCAGCTGCTCGCGGCCCGTATGTCGCGCGCGATGGCGACGTACTCATGGGTGGCGACCCGCAGCGGGTTGTATGTCTCGATGTTCTTGGTGAGGCCGTAGACCGGTCGCTCGGTCTCGGGGACGAACGAGCCGAACATCCTGTCCCAGATGATCAGGATGCCGCCGAAGTTACGGTCCAGGTAGCCGCCCTGCGAGGCATGGTGGACGCGGTGGTGCGAGGGCGTGTTGAGCACGAACTCGAAGGGCCGGGGCAGTGTGCCCACCCGCTCCGTGTGCACCCAGAACTGGTAGACGAGGTTGGCCCCGGAGCAGAACGCGACGGCCGCCGGGTGCACGCCGAGCGCGATCATCGGGACGTAGAACGGCCAGACGGTCCAGGTCGTCCACGGCTGCCGGAGCGCGGTGGTGAGGTTGAACTTCCGGCTGGAGTGGTGCACCACATGGCAGGCCCACAGGATGCGGATGACGTGGTGCCCGCGGTGCGACCAGTAGTAGAAGAAGTCCTGCGCGAGCAGCATCAGCAGCAGGGTCCACCACAGCACGGGGACGCGCAGCGGGGTGAGCTCGTAGAACGCGGCGTAGATCGCCACGATCGGTATCTTCCACAGCGCGTCGAACACCAGGCTGCCCAGTCCCATGCCGACGCTGGCGGCCGCGTCCTTGGCTGCGTAGCCCGCCGCGTCCTCGTCGGGATGCAGCCGGTAGCTCACCATCTCCACCACGGTGAGCAGGACAAAGGCCGGTACGGACCACAACACGACATCGGGCAGGTGCGGCATGTCCCGCACCATAAAGGCGGTGACAGCGGTGCCGCTAGGGGTTGTTACCGAGAAGTATGTGAGACGGGGTGTCAGCGGCGCGGAGGCGGCTTACCGCCGGTAGCGACGGCCGGTACGGCCGGGAGTCAGGGCCTGTCCGCCCCTGACCCACCGGACAGGCCCTGGGGACCGCGCCGCTGCCACCCCGTACCGCCGTCACCTCCATCTACTGGCACATCGGCAACCGCGAGTCGCTGCTGGACGCCCTGGTGGAGCGCACCGTCCAGGAGATGGGCGCGATCCGTCCCACCGGGCGCACACCGCACGCGCGTATCGTCTCGTCGGTCGGCCGCGCGCTGCGTACGGCGCTGCGCGAGCGTCCGCAGCTGATCGCGATGGTGCACGAACGCGGTCTGACGGAGCGGATGTTCCTGCCCGCACAACGGGCACTGGTCCATGGGGCGCACGCCGCGGGGCTGCACGGGGAGCTGGCGGCCGAGATGGTGCGCGCCATCCAGTACCAGGTCGTCGGCTTCGTCCTGGTCGAGCGCAACCGCGAGCGTTCGCCGGAACAATGCCCCAGCGAGGGTGAGTTGTGGGCCTCCCCCACGGCCGGGCAGGATCCGGCACTGGCCCGCGCGCTGGCCGCTCCCGTCGACGCCGAACAGCTCTTCCTGGTGTCGCTCGAAGCGCTGGTGACGTCCTTGCTGGGGGCGGGAGGGGGCGGGCGTGGGGGCGGGTCGGGCACGGCGTAGCACGCGAGCCGGGCACGGCGTAGAGCCAGGCCACGAATCCAGGCCACCACACCAGCCCCCACCCATAGGCGAAACCAAGCCACCACACCAGCCCCCACCCGAAGGCGAAACCAGACCACTACACCCGCCCACCCCCGAAGGGGGGTGGGTGGCGGGGAAAACAAGCGGCGCGAAAGACAAGCGGCGGAAAACAACGGCCACGCGACATTCGGCGCAACCCGCGACGCAAACCGCAACGCAAAACGCGGCGGGAAACCACCGCAGTTCGGTGGCTGTCAGTGGTGGCCCTTATCCTCAGTGACTATGCTCGAAGACCGCATGGCAGCAGACCGCTCGATCGCGCCGAAGATCGGGCAGCAGCCGGGGCCGCAGACGCCGCCGGCTCCCTGGCCGTCCGACTATCCCCAGGGATACGCCGTCGTCGACGTGGAGACCACGGGCCTGGCCCGCGACGACCGCATCGTCTCCGCCGCCGTGTATCAACTCGACGCACAGGGCACGGTCCAGGACCACTGGTACACCCTGGTCAACCCGCAGCGGGATCCGGGCCCCGTCTGGATCCACGGTCTCACCAGCGGGGTGCTCGCCGACGCCCCGCTCTTTCCGGAGATCGTCCCGGAGCTGTCCAAGCGCCTGGAGGACCGGGTGCTGGTCGCGCACAACGCGATGTTCGACTGGTCGATGATCGCCCGTGAGTACGCCCGCGCCTCGGCGGTCGCCCCGGTCCGCCAGCGGCTGTGCACCATCGCGCTCTCCAAGGAGCTGCGGCTGCCGCTGCCCAACGACAAGCTGGCGTCCCTCGCCGCCCATTACGGCGTCGTGCAGCAGCACGCCCACCACGCGCTGGACGACGCCCGGGTGCTCGCCGAGGCGTTCCGTCCCAGCCTGCGGCGGGCCGCCCGGGAGCGGCTGCGGCTGCCGCTGCTGAGCTGCCAGCCGTTGACGGAGTGGTCGGACACCCCGTCACCCAGGCGGCACTCCTCCGCGACGTCCTACCGCCCCACCTCCTGGCGCCCGTCCCGCAAACGCCCGGCGTGCCCGTATCCCAACCCGGGGCGCTATGAGGCGGGCGGCCGGCTCGTCCAGGGGATGCGGGTCGCCTTCTCCGGCGATACGTCCGTGGACCGCGAGCTGCTGGAGGACCGTGCGATCGAGGCCGGGCTCCATGTCGCGACGAGCCTGTCCCGGCTGACCAGCCTGCTGGTGACCAACGACCCCGACGCGCAGACCTCCAAGGCCGCCAAGGCCCGCGCGTTCGGCACGGTCGTGATCGACGAGGCGGCCTTCATGCAACTGCTGCAGGACGTACGGCCGGCCGCCCCAGCCCAGCCGCCTGCGTCCGGGTGAAGCCCGGCCAACACGCCCCTCGGCGCTCGCCCCGCCCCGGCCCCGCCCCCACCCTGTGGCGCATGGCACGTTGTGAGGTCTGCGGAAACGATTACGGCATGACGTTCGAGGTGCATGCGCAGGGCGCGGTGCATGTCTTCGACTGTTTCTCCTGCGCCATTCACCGCATGGCGCCGATCTGTGAGCACTGTCGGTGCCAGATCATCGGCCAGGGTGCGGAGGTCAACGGGAAGTTCTATTGCGGTGCCCACTGCGCCCGCGCGGACGGAAAGGTGGGCATCGTCGATCACGTCTGAAACCGGAGAGAGTCCGACCGCCGGACGTCGCGCCACGGCACGACGTCCCTCCGATCGACGGTCCCCGGGCAGGCCCCCCTGCCCGGGGACCGTCGCGTCCCAGGTACCGTCGAGCCGTGTACCGCTTCCTGTTGTCCCGGCAGTGGGTGATCCTCACCCTCGTGGGCCTCGTCCTGATCCCCGTCATGATCGAGCTGGGATTCTGGCAGTTCCACCGCCATGAGCACAGGGTCGCGCAGAACCGGCTCATCGCGGACAGCCTGGCCGCCGAGCCGGTCCCGGTCACGGATCTGACGTCCCCCGGCCGGACGCTGCCCCGGGACGACATGTGGCGCCCGGTCACCGCCACCGGCACCTACGACACCGCGCACGAGGTCGTGGTCCGCCAGCGGACCGCCGCCGACGAGCACAGCATCGGCTACTACGTCGTGACCCCGCTGGATCTCGACCACGGCGGCACCGTCCTGGTCAACCGCGGCTGGATCGCGGCCGGCAACGACCTCACCGAATTCCCCAGCGTCCCGGCCGCCCCCAAGGGCAGGATCACCGTGACCGGCCGGATGATGGCCGACGAGACCACCGCCAACAGCGGCATCAAGAACACCCAGGGCCTGCCCACCCGCCAGGTCATGCTGATCAACAGCGCCGAGCAGGCGAAGCGGCTGGGCCGGACGGTGCTCGGCGGCTATATCGAGCAGACCGCGCCCGAGCCGGCCGGCGGCAAGCCGGAGCTGGTGCCCGAACCGGACCACGACAGCATCGGCCCGCACATGGCGTACGCGATCCAGTGGTGGCTGTTCGCGGCGGCCGTGCCGGTCGGCTGGGTCGTCCTGGTACGCCGCGAGCGCCGCGACCGGGCGGCGGCGTCCGCCGAGGGACGGGCACCGGAAGCGGCGGAGACCGAAGCGGCCGAAGCGGCGCCGGCCCCGTAGCCCGGACAGCCGCCCGCACCGCGTAGCGCTCCCGCCCGCCGGGAAGATCCGCTGCGTGCATCCACCTCTAGAGGACTACGCGCTCATCGGCGATCTGCAGACCGCCGCGCTCGTCGGCCGCGACGGCTCCATCGACTGGCTGTGCCTGCCCCGCTTCGATTCGGCCGCCTGCTTCGCCGCCCTCCTCGGCAGCCGCGACAACGGCCACTGGCGGCTGTCCCCCCGGTCCGCCGAGGCCCGGCCGCGGCGCGCCTACCGCGGCGATTCGCTCGTCCTGGACACCGTGTGGGAGACCCCGGACGGCAGCGTCAAGGTCACCGACTTCATGCCGCAGCGCGAACGGATGCCCGACGTCGTACGGATCGTCGAGGGCGTCCGCGGCAGCGTCGAGATGCACGGGGAGCTGCGGCTGCGGTTCGACTACGGGCGGGTGGTGCCCTGGGTGCGGTACGACCAGGGCTCCCGGGTCGCGATCGCCGGGCCCGACTCGGTGTGGCTGCGCACCCCGCAGCAGTGCAGCACCTACGGGAAGGACCTCAGCACCCGCTCGGACTTCACCGTCGCCGCCGGTGAACGCGTCGCGTTCGTGCTGACCTGGCACCCCTCGCACCAGCCCCGGCCATCCCGGATCGACCCGTTCGAGGCGCTCGACTGCACCCTGGACGACTGGCATGCCTGGTCCGCGCGCTGCCGCTACGACGGTCCGTACCGCGACGCCGTGATCCGCTCGCTGATCACCCTCAAGGCGCTCACCTACGCGCCCACCGGTGGCATCGTCGCGGCCCCCACCACCTCGCTGCCCGAGGAGCTCGGGGGCGTCCGCAACTGGGACTACCGCTACTGCTGGCTGCGCGACGCCAGCCTCACCCTGAACACCCTGGTCTCCGCCGGGTATCTGGAGGAGGCCGGCGCCTGGCGGGACTGGCTGCTGCGCGCGGTGGCCGGCGCACCCGACGATCTGCAGATCATGTACGGGCTGGCCGGCGAGCGACGACTGCCGGAGGCCGAGGTTCCCTGGCTGCCCGGCTACGCCGCCTCCACGCCCGTACGCATCGGCAACGCCGCCGTCGAGCAGCGCCAGCTCGATGTCTACGGCTCAGTGCTGAACTGCTTCCACATCGCGCGCACCGCCGGGCTGCCGCCGCAACCGCACGCCTGGAACATCCAGCGCGCGCTGGTGGACTACCTGGAGTCCACCTGGCGCGAACCCGACGAGGGACTGTGGGAGGTCCGCGGGCCGCGCCGGCACTTCGTGCACTCCAAGGTGATGGCCTGGGTCGCCGCGGACCGGGCGATCCGCGCGGTCGAGGCGTATCCCAGGCTCCGCGGGCACGTCGAACGCTGGCGGGCGACGCGCGCCGAGATCCACCGCGAGGTCTGTGAGCAAGGCTACGACGCCGAGCGCGGCACCTTCACCCAGTCCTACGGCTCCACGGAACTGGACGCGGCGACCCTGCTGATCCCCCGCGTGGGCTTTCTGCCGGGCAGCGATCCACGGGTCACCGGGACCGTCGACGCGGTGCGCCAGGAGCTGTGCGACGGCAGTCTGGTACGCCGTTACAGCACCGAGGGCCGGTCGGTCGACGGTCTGCCGGGCGGCGAGGGCGCCTTCCTGGTCTGCTCGTTCTGGCTGGCCGACGCGCTGGCCCTGACCGGGCGCCACGACGAGGCCCGCGCCCTGTTCGAGCGGCTGCTGACGCTGCGCAACGACGTGGGGCTGCTCGCCGAGGAGTACGACCCGGCCGCCCGGCGTCAGCTGGGCAACTTCCCGCAGGCATTCAGCCATGTCGGCCTGGTGGGGACCGCCTTCGGACTGCTGGGCGAGTAAGCCCGGTATGCCCTTCCGGCTCGCTGGGGCACCTCCCGGCGAGCCCCGCCCTGCGGGCGGACAAAGGGACACCGGGCCTACTCGCCCGGACGGCCCGGGGGCAGACTAGGGCCATGGATCTTGGACTCACCGACCGGACGTACATCGTCACCGGAGCGACCCGCGGCCTCGGGTTCGCCACCGCCCGTGAACTGGTCGCCGAAGGCGCCAATGTCGTGGTCACCGGACGCGGCGAGGAGAGCGCCGTCACGGCGGCCGCCTCGCTGGGCGAGCGCGCCCTCGGGGTCGCCGCCGACAACGCCGCACCGGACGCCGCCGCGCGCCTGGTGGCGGCGGCCCGCAAACGGTTCGGCCGCTTCGACGGCGTCCTGATCAGCGTGGGCGGCCCTGTGCCGGGCGGGGCCGTCGACAACACCGATGAAGAGTGGCAGGCGGCCTTCGAGTCGGTCTTCCTGGGCGCGGTACGGCTGGCCCGCACCGCCGCGGCCGAGCTGGACGAGGGCGGCGTGATCGGCTTTGTGCTGTCCGGCTCCGTGTATGAGCCGATCGCCGGCCTGACCATCTCCAACGGCCTCCGCCCCGGCCTCGCCGGCTTCGCGAAGTCGCTCTCCAACGAGCTGGGCCCGCGCGGCATCCGCGTCATCGGCGTGCTGCCCGGCCGGATCGCCACCGACCGGATGACGCAGCTCGACGCGCTCTCCGGGGACCCGGAAGGCACCCGTGCCCGCAACTCCGCGTCGATTCCGCTGGGCCGGTACGGCACGCCCGGGGAGTTCGGCCGGGCCGCGGCGTTCCTGCTCTCGCCGGCCGCCTCGTACGTCACGGGGGTGATGGTGCCGGTGGACGGCGGCGCCCGGCACGGGTTCTGACGCGGGGCCGGTGGGGCGGGGGCGTCGGGTGCGACGGGAGGCGCGGCCGGTGCCGGCAGGCGCGAACGCGTGACGGAGTGGCCGGGGCAGCGCGGCCGTGCCAGACGGCGTGGCAGGGCCAGACGGCGTGCCGGGCGGCCGGGCGAGCCTGGCCGACGGCCCCAGTCGGCCCGTCGGCCGCCCGCTCGGCGGCCGCTAGCTGACCCGCTCCGCCCGGTGGCCCACCGCGCGCAGCCGGACGTCCGCCGGCAGCCGGTCGAGCCCCGCCGAAGCACGGGCGTGCGCGACCGACTCGTCCGCGAGACGCAGCAGGACGGTGCCCGGGTCGGCGTGCGGTACGAGTGTCAGCACGGCCCGCACCCTCGGCTGCGTCCGGCGTCCGGTCAGTTGTACCCCGGCCCGGTCCACGCCCTCCAGCGCTTCCGTCTCGGCCGCCAGGACGGCTTCCAATGCCCGGCCGCGCATCAGGGCGCCCTCACCGTCACCGCTGTCGACGAGGATCTCGTTCAGCCGGTGCCGGCGGAGCTGGGCCAACAGCCACCACAGCAGGAGCAGGACGAGGACGGCGAGGGCGGCGATGACGGTGGGCCACCACCAGCCGGTGTCCGTCCAGCGGGTGCGGTTCTCCTCGCTGAGCAGGACGTCGTCGGGCCTGGTCCAGGGCCAGTCCTCGGGCAGACCGAGGTGCCACCGGGCGGCCAGGTCCAACCCGCCGAACAGCACCGTCCCTCCGGTGCCCACCAGCACCACGCCGGTCAGGCCCAGCAGCACCCGGTTGACGGTCCTCAGGACCTGACGCATCGTTTCGCTCACCTCTTCCTCGGGCGCCGGACATCGACGAACAGGCCCAGCCGGTGGGCGAGCCCCAGCTCGTGCAGACCGTCGGCGAGCGCCTCGTCCAGGTCGACGCGGACCTCGTCCAGCTCGCGGAAGTGCGAGACGACCCGGGCCGTGGCCTTGCGGCGGGTGACGGTCATCCGTACGGACTGGACGCCCGCGACCTCCATGGCGCGGTCGCGCAGCACCAGTGCGGCGGCCGAGCGGTCGAGTCCCGCCCGGATGCCGGGGGTGGTGTGCCGCATCGGCAGCACCTGGCGCAGGCCCGGGGTGACGGCCAGCACGATCAGCCAGATCCCGAGGAGCAGCACGGCCGCCGCGGCGGCGATCAGCCACACGCTGTCGAGGGACCGGGTGGCCAGTTGGTCGGCGATCCAGCGGCGCCAGGACATCGCGGGGCGGCCGGTGCGTACCGCGGCCACGTCGTAGAGCAGCAGTCCCGTGGCGCCGAGCAGCAGCCCGGCGACGAGGGCGGCCGGTACCCGGCGGGCCGACCAGAACCGCCGGGCCCGGTCGTGGTCCCCGGTGCTGGCGTGGGCCGCCGACGATGTCGACTGCTCCCACCCGTCCGTAGAGTCCGGCCGTTTGTCGAGCGTGGGCAGCCGCCGGGTGTCGGCCGGCTCCGCGTCGTCACTCATGCCGAAGCCTCGCTTCGCCCGGCCCCGCATTCGCGAGGCGCGCACCTCTCAACCTTTCTCCCCCAGCCTCCGGCCGGGGGACCCCCGTGCTGCACTCGCTCATCGCACCCTCCCGCGGTCCGTGGTGTCCAGCAGCGGTGAGTGCAGACGCTCGACGTCCACCGCGACGTGGGGCACCTCCATGCTCGCCAACGCCCATACCCGCTCGGCGACTTGGCGACGCACAGCGCGGCACTGCGTACCGATGTCGGACGGATAGCCCAGTTCGACGGCCACCCGCACCCGGGCCTCGCCGAAGTGCCGCTGGCCGTCCCGCCGGTGCACGGTCACCGTCGCATGCGCGTCGGTGGGCGCGCTGAGGGCCGCCGTGCGCAGCGCCTCGCGCGCCGCCTGGGCGGCGATCTTCGCCACCACCCGGTCAGCGATCCTCGTGGCGCCGCGCTCCCCCGCCGGTACGGGTGGGACGGCGGCGTCCCGGCGGACGGCTGGCACCCGGACTCACCGCCGCCGGTCGTCGCGGTCGCCGGTGCGGGAATGGAAGAAATCGCCCGGCTCCAGATCGCCGTCCAGGAATTTGCCGGCCACGAACCCGATGGCACCCAGTACCGCCACCACGACGAAGGCCCCGAAACCGCCGAAGTATCCGGCGAAGCCCAACGCCATACCGGCCACGAGACCGACCACGGCCATGCTCATCGCACGCTCCTTCGCTGCCACTCCGTACCACTCCGGTCACTGAAGCCGCGGTTCTTTTTCCTCTTCCTCATCTTCCTCGTCAGGCAGCTTGACGTCACTGACCGCGATATTGACCTCGACGACCTCCAGCCCGGTCATCCGCTCCACGGCGGCGACGACGTTCTCCCGGACGGACCGGGCGACATCGGTGATGGAGACGCCGTAGTCGACCACGATCCCCAGGTCCAGCGCGGTCTGCACCTCGCCGACCTCGGCCTTCACCCCGCGGGTCGCCGGGGCGGTCCGACCGCCGCCGGGCACTCGTTCCCGGACGGCGCCGAGGGTGCGGGCGAAGCCGCTGCCCATGGCGTACACGCCGACGACATCACGGGCCGCGAGTCCGGCGATCTTCTCCACGACACCGTCGGCGATGGTGGTGCGCCCCCGGGACGCGGGGTCGCCGCCGCCCCGTTTGCCGCCGAGCGTCTTCGCTTCTGATTGCTGCTGGGTCTCGGTCATAGCCGTTCGTCCCTTCCGCGAGGGGAAAAGCGGGCTGCTCGCTCCGTTCCCCACAGTAGGTGCGGTTATCCGGACCCGCGCGGGATGCGGCAGCAGAGTGCTCCGTTCCGGCACCGTTGTGCAACCTCCTGCCGTACGGGCCGGTCTGCGGCAGGCTGGGGGCAGAGTCCGGGAAAGGGGCACACGGTGGCCGCGAACCAGTTGGCACAGACAGTGCGGCAGCAGCTCGGGATCGGCCGGGTGCTGCCCCTCGGCGGGCCCGCGGACGGAGCTTGGATCACCGAGCACGCGGCCACGGCAGTGCTGCGGACGGCCGTCGAGTCACGGGCCGGGGTGCGGCTGGGCGCGCTGCGGGTGTCCGTAGCGGACCCCGCCAGCGCCCCGGAACCGGCGGTACCGGCGCCCCCGAGCGCGCTGCCGCCCGGCCCCCTGCGGATCGAGGCCGACTTCGCCGCCGTCGCCGACCGACCGCTGCCCGCCATCGCCGACGGACTGCGCACGGCGCTGCTGACCGCGTCGGACCGCGAGTTGGGGCTGGTGGTGAGCACGGTGGACCTGCGGATCACCGAACTCTTGGAGGAGCCGGCGGCGGCCGGGGCAGCTGGTCCCCCGCCGCCCACAACCTCTGACGCCCCGCCCCTTTCCCCCGACAGCCGGACGGGAGCCCCCCAGGCCGGCCCCGAAGGAATCGCCACCACGGCCCTGGCCGTCCCGGGCGTGGCCCGCCTCGCCCCCGCGCTCGGCGGGTGGTCCCGCCCGGTACGCCTGACCGACGGGCACGCCCTGATCCAGCTGGCGACCACGGCCGGCCATCGCGCCCTGGACGTCACGAACGCGGTGCGGGCAGCGGTGACGTCCGCGATGCCCGCACCACCGACGGTCACCGTGCTGGTCACGACGGTGGAACGGGGCTAGACGGGAGTTCGACGACAGGGCCTGGGCCGATCGGGTGAATCAGGACCGGTCCGGTGGGCCAGGGCCACTCCGGTGGGCCAGGGCCGGAAAGGCCCTGGGGGCGACTTACCGGGCGACTTACCGAACACGGGGGTGAACCATGGGAATGTCGCCCCGGGCCCGCCGCGTTGTGGCCTGCAAGGGCACCCACGCACCCCTAGGGGATCCGTTCGAACACCCCGTAAGGGTCGTGCCCCGAACCCCAGGGATTCCCCCTACTCCTCCACCCCCGCAAGATCACGCAGCCGGCGCGCCTGCGCGGCGCGTTCCGCGGTGCGCTGTTCCTCGTACGTACGGCCCGCGGCGCCGGCCAGCAGGGCCTTGGTCTCGTTGACGGCGTCGCGCGGTGCGGCGATGAGCGCGGCCGCCAAGTCCGCCACCGCGCCGTCGAGTTCGTCAACGGGCACCACGAGATTGGCCAGGCCCACCCGCTCGGCCTCGTCGGCGCGCACAAAGCGCCCCGTGGCGCAGATCTCCAGCGCACGGGCATAACCGACCAGCGCGACCAGGGGGTGCGTACCGGTCAGGTCGGGCACCAGTCCCAGGCTGGTCTCGCGCATGGCGAACTGCACGTCCTGCGCGACGACCCGCAGATCGCAGGCGAGCGCGAGCTGGAAGCCCGCGCCGATGGCATGCCCCTGCACGGCGGCGATGGACACCAGGTCGTTCCGCCGCCACCAGGTGAACGCTTCCTGGTAGGCGGCGATGGTGGCGTCCAGGTCACCGTCCGAACCGCGTGCCAGATCGATGAACGACGGCTCGCCGGGAAACCCTTCGGGCGTGAACGCCTGCCGGTCGAGGCCCGCGGAGAAGGACTTGCCCTCACCGCGCAGCACGACAACCCGTACGTTTCCCGGCAGCAGCGAACCCGCCTCGGCCAACGCCCGCCACATGGCCGGCGACTGCGCGTTGCGCTTGGCCGCGTTGGCGAGGGTCACCGTGGCGATGTCGTCGTCCACGGTGAGCCGCACACCGTCCTTGTCGAGCAGAGTCATGGGGCGCCTCCGAGTCAGCCAGCACTTCCGCGTACGTAAGTGACTGAACGGTAACCGCCCGGCCGACTGCTCGGCCGACCGGGGGCACCGCTGCGCTCGGAGTCGCGGAACCGTCAGACCGAGGCGGCCTTCTTGCCCCGTGTGGCTCCGCCGCGACCGCGCAGGACCACACCGGATTCGGTGAGCATCCGGTGCACGAACCCGTAGGAGCGACCGGTTTCCTCGGCCAACGACCGGATGCTCGCTCCGGCGTCGTACTTCTTCTTCAGGTCTGCCGCGAGCTTCTCGCGCGCGGCGCCGGTCACCCGGCTGCCCTTCTTCAGAGTCTCGGCCACCCGTGCCTCCTCGTGGGAAGTGCGCTCTGGACTCTCATGATCACCCCTCTCCGGCTTCCTGGCCACCCCTTCTCCAGGGTCAGTACGACATCCTTTGCCGCCGGAGGCCGGGCGACAGCGGCCGGAATTCCGGATTACGGCTGTCCCGCGGGCCGCCCGGACGCCGCTTTCTTCGAGAATGGGCAGGTCAGGGGATATCCCGCCGAAAACGGGACGGCCGGGCCCCACAGGACCCGGCCATGCGCCGCAGGCTCGCCGATGTACGAGCCGTTCTCACTCAGATGATGGATCACGCGTCGGCCGAATGATCCATACGGCATTGATCAGCGGCCGTGATCAGGCCAGCGCGACCAGATCCGCGTAGTCCTGGCCCCACAGATCCTCGACACCGTCGGGCAGCAGGATGATGCGCTCCGGTGACAGCGCGTCCACCGCGCCCTCATCGTGCGTCACCAGGACCACCGCACCGGTGAAGGTGTGCAGCGCGCTGAGGATCTCCTCACGGCTGGCCGGGTCGAGGTTGTTCGTCGGCTCGTCGAGGAGCAGCACGTTGGCGGAGGAGACGACCAGCGTCGCCAGGGCGAGGCGGGTCTTCTCGCCGCCGGAGAGCACCCCGGCGGGCTTGTCGACGTCATCGCCCGAGAAGAGGAACGAACCCAGCGTCTTGCGGATGGCGACCAGGTCCATGTCCGGGGCGGCCGAGCGCATGTTCTCCAGGACCGTGCGGTCCGGGTCCAGCGTCTCGTGCTCCTGGGCGTAGTAGCCGAGCTTGAGGCCGTGCCCGGCGCGGACCTCGCCGGTGTCCGGCTTCTCGACGCCCGCGAGCAGCCGCAGCAGGGTGGTCTTGCCGGCGCCGTTGAGGCCGAGGATGACGACCCGGGAGCCCTTGTCGATGGCCAGGTCGACGTCGGTGAAGATCTCCAGGGAGCCGTAGGACTTGGACAGGCCCTCGGCGGTCAGCGGGGTCTTGCCGCACGGCGCCGGGTCCGGGAAGCGCAGCTTGGCGACCTTGTCGGCGACCCGCACCTCCTCCAGGCCGGCGAGCAGCTTCTCGGCGCGCTTGGCCATGTTCTGCGCGGCGACGGTCTTGGTGGCCTTGGCCCGCATCTTGTCGGCCTGGCTGTTGAGCGCGGCGGCCTTCTTCTCGGCGTTGGCCCGCTCGCGCTTGCGGCGCTTCTCGTCGGCCTCGCGCTGCTGCTGGTAGAGCTTCCAGCCCATGTTGTAGATGTCGATCTGCGCGCGGTTGGCGTCGAGGTGGAAGACCTTGTTGACGACCGTCTCGACCAGGTCGACATCGTGGGAGATGACGACGAAGCCGCCGCGGTAGGACTTGAGGTAGTCGCGCAGCCAGATGACGGAGTCGGCGTCGAGGTGGTTGGTCGGCTCGTCCAGGAGCAGTGTGTCCGCGTCCGAGAAGAGGATCCGGGCCAGCTCGATACGGCGGCGCTGACCGCCGGAGAGCGTGTGCAGGGGCTGGCCGAGCACACGGTCGGGCAGGTTGAGCGCGGCGGCGATGGTGGCGGCCTCGGCCTCGGCGGCGTAACCGCCCTTGGTGAGGAACTCGGTCTCCAGGCGCTCGTACTTCTTCATCGCCTTCTCGCGCGTGGCGCCCTTGCCGTTCGCCATGCGGTCCTCGTTCTCCCGCATCTTGCGCAGCAGGGTGTCCAGGCCGCGGGCGGAGAGGACGCGGTCGCGGGCGAGAACGTCCAGGTCGCCGGTGCGCGGGTCCTGCGGCAGATAGCCGACCTGGCCGCCGCGGGTGACCGAGCCGGCGGCGGGGATGCCCTCGCCGGCCAGCACCTTGGTCAGGGTGGTCTTGCCGGCGCCGTTGCGGCCGACCAGTCCGATGCGGTCGCCCTTGGCGATACGGAAGGAGGCGGACTCGATGAGGACCCGGGCGCCGGCGCGCAGCTCCAGGGCGGAGGCGGTGATCACGGAAAAAACTCCAGGGCAGGAAGACGGCGGGTTGGACGGACGGTCCGAGAGCGGTCTACGCCGGCTAATGAACCCAAAGGAGAACTGCCATACGGGCAGTCTAACGGTGCCCTGCAAGCAGTTATTCCGGGCGCCCGCCGAAGACGGGGCCCGGCGGGGCGCGTTGCGCCGTGTTCAGCGCGGCGGTTGGCACGGCGCTCGCCGATGCGGCTGCGGATGCGTTGTCGGACCCTGCTGCAAGACTGTGATGCAGGTCTCAAAGAGGCCGCTGGATGAAGTCCGTTGCTCCCGTCACAGGGATGGTGACCGTCATGACCACCGCGACCCCGGCTTCCGGTTCGCCCACGATCTACCCGACGCTGCTCTACCACGACGCCCCGGCCGCGATCACGCTGCTGACCGAGGCTTTCGGCTTCACCAAGGAGGCGGTGTACGAAAGCGGGGACGGCACGGTGCTGCACGCCGAGCTGGCGTACGGCAACGGCAGGGTGATGCTGGGCACGAAAGGGCGCGGCGGCCCCTTCGACGAGGCGATGGGCGACGCCGGGCCGACCGGTGTCTATGTCGTCGTCGAGGACGCCGACGCGCACTTCGAGCGGGCCAAGGCGGCCGGGGCGGAGATCCTGATGGAGCCCACGGACCAGGACTACGGCGCGCGGGACTATATGGCTCGGGACGGCGAGGGCAACATCTGGAGCTTCGGGACGTATGTTCCGGGCGCCTCGGCCTGAGCCTCGTACCCGAGGATGCGAGGCTCAGGCCGGTGCCCGGAACGACGAGACCGATGACCCCGGTGACCGGGGCGATGACCGTGGTGACCAGGGCGATGACCGCGGTGGTCGGAGCGGTAACCGCGGTGGTCGGAGCGATGCGCCCACCGCCGTTCTTACCGCCCCGCTCAGGCGCCGCCGGTGTGGACCTGGAACGCGGCCCGGCGGACGGCTTTGGCGAGCGCCGGGTCGGGATGGGCCGCGGCGAGCGCGACCAGCACCTGGACGGTGCGCGGATGCCCGACGGCGCGCACCTCGGCCAGGAGCCGCGGCACGGAGCCCTGGACCGCCGAGTCGAGGTGCCGGACCAGCAGTTGGGTCTCGCCGTGGTCCGCGACGGCCGCCGCGGTGTCCACCCACAGCCAGGTCAGCTCCTCGCGGGTGAGCACATCGGGCGCTTCCTCCGGGTCGCCCCCCTCGTGCTCGACCAGCCACAGCAGGGCGTACGGCCGCAGTGCCGGCTCCCCGGCCGCCGCGCGGACGGCGGGCGCGGCCGGGGCACCGACCGCGCGCAGCGCCTCGAAGGCCAGACCGCGCAGCAGCGCGTCCTCACCGCGGGCCACCGCCAGCAGCTCCTCGACGGCCGCGCCGACGGAGCGCGCGGCGAGCCAGGCGCGGTATTCGGTGCGGGCCGGGCCGGGGGTCAGCCGGGCGCAGCCGCGCAGCATGGCCTCCGCCGACTGTTCTATATGGCCGGCCGGGCTCTGCGCGGCCACACAGATCTGCTCCAGCTTGACCCACACCGACCAGTTGCCGAGCGGCGTCAGCTGCGCCTCGGCGCCGTCGTGGCCGCCCTCGTACGCACCGTCGCGCGCGCCGTCCGGTGGCACCAGCGCTCCCACGGTCGTGAGGGCGTCCAGCGCCCAGCCGAGGAGCTCGGAGAGCGACGCCCCCGCGGCGTCGCTCTCCGCTCCGTCGGTGTCCGCGGCCGGGTCCTGCCCGTAGGGCACCTCGCAGCGTTCCGTGCGCAGCTCGGCGACGCGCTGGTCGAGCATGTCCAGCAGGACCGGCAGTCGTACGGGTCCGGCCGACAGATGCAGCAGCGAGAGCAACTGCGGTACGGCCTCGACGACTTCGGCGACGATGGTGGGTCCGGCGCCGTCCGGTGCGGGGCGGGCCAGCGACCAGGCGTCGAAGAGCGCGACCCAGCCGCGCAGTGCGGCGGTGTCATCGCGGTCCCAGGCGCGCAGCCGCCAGCCGGGGCGGGCGATGCCGTCGTGCAGCTCGATGAGTCCGGCGAGCCTGGCCCGGTCCCAGTCGACGCGGACCTGCCGCGGGGTCAGCCCCAGGGCCGCGGCGGCGCGTTCCACGTCGGCGGCCGGCAGCGCTCCGTCCGGGCCGGCCCGCAGGCCCGCGACCGTGCCGCCGGCGCCGTCGGCCCAGCGGGCCAGCCGGACCGCGCCGGCCAGGACGGCGCGGGCCTGCCGCGCCAGTTCCGCGGGCGGCGGGGTGCCCTCGGGCGGCCGGGGGGCCGGGCGGGCGGCCCGGGTGCTCACCGCCCCGCGGGCGGCGGCAATCGGTTGACGGGGGACGAGTCGGAGCCGGGAGTCGCGCGGGGTACGGGACGTCACAGGAGCAGTCTTGCCGCTGACAGCCCGAAAGCCCAATCGGAACCCGGCTTGCGGTCGCCGCGGGCCGCGGCACCTCGGCGACCCATCCCTGATGTGGGGAGTTGTCCCCCTGTACGCCCGCGCGTCATCGGCGCGGTGGTACGGCGGGGGCCGTCGCACCCGCTCCGGATCCGCCACCACTTCGGAGGCGGTTCCTGCACCGGGGTCGGCTCGTGCGCCAGGGGCGGCTCCTGCATCAGGGCCGGTTCCCACATCAGGGCCGGCTCATCCGCCAGGGCCGGTCCTTGCAGCACCGGGGCCGGCTCGTGCGCCAGGGGTGGTTCCTCCGTCAGGGGCGGCTCCTGCACCAGGGGCAGCTCCTCCATCAGGGCCGGTCCCTGCACCAGGACCGGCTCTTGTACCGGGCGCGGTTCCTACATCAGGGGGGTGAGGAAACGGCGGAGCGCCTCTTCGTAGCCGGTCGGATCGGCGTTCCACATCGCGGCGTGCGGTGCGTGCGGGACCGGCTGAAGGGAGATCAGGTCCGCGCGGCGGGCGGCGAAGGAGCGGGAGGCCGTCCAGGGGGCGATGGTGTCGTCCGGGCCGTGGAAGAGGAGTACGGGCGCGGTCAGCCGGGCGGGATCCACGGCGTCGGCCGGGTCGTCGACGGGCACTCCTGTGGTGCCCTTGGCGGCACGGACGACCAGCGGCAGCAGGGTGCGCGGGACCCGCCGGGCGGCGGCCAGCGCGCGGATCGTGGCATGCCGGTCGAGGACCGGTGAGTCCAGCACGATCCCGCTGATCCGGTCGCGCAGCGCGGAGTTGACGGCGGCACGGAGCGCCATGGTGGCGCCGGTGGACCAGCCGTGCAGGACGACGTCGCGGGCGCCGTAGCGGACCGCGTAGCGGATGGCGGCGTCCAGATCGCGCCATTCGGAGTCGCCGAGGTGGTTGATGCCGTCGGCGGTGCGGGGGGCGCCGAGGTCATTGCGGTAGGCCAGGTCGAGGACGGGGAGGTGGTGCCGCCGCAGGAACGGCATGATGACCATCGGGTGCTCGCGGGTGGTGCCGAGACCGTGGACGGTGATGACCCAGGTGTCGCGGACGCCGGGGACGAACCACGCGGGGAGGGCGCCGAGTTCACCGGGGATGTCGACATCCGCGCAGTCGGCGCCGAGGGCGTCGCGGGGGTTGCCGATGTGCACCTGGGGGGTCAGCCGCATCCGGGCGCCCGGTGTGAGGACGCCGTGGGTGACCCGGGTGAGCCGGCGGACGACCGTGTCGGCGGGGTGCGGGCTGCCGTGCACGACGGGGCCCAGCACCGCATGGCAGCCCGCTCCGGTCAGCCCGTAGACGCCGGGCCTCAGGGAGGCGAGGCTGCGGGTCAGCGTGATCAGGTCATCGGTGGCGGAGTGCACCGTGAGACGGGAGTCGCCCGGCAAGGGGTTGTCGGACGAGGGTTTCAGGGCAACGTCGCTGGCGTACCGGCCGACCGCCACGGCGGCCGCCCCGGCACCGAGGACGGTGGTGGCGGCCGCGGCCGCCGCGGTACGCAGGCGCACCTCCTCAGTGTGCGCAGGTGCACCGGTCACGGCCAGCGGACGACGGCGGGCGGGTGACGGGGAGAGGAGAGGGAGACGAGGGGGGAGACACGGGAGGGATGCGGTCAGGGCGGGCATGGGCGCTGTGACCGGGGTCGGGCGCTGTGCCCCGGGGTCAGACCAGACCGTCTCCTGTCTGGCCGTAGCCGCGTAGTCGGGTGGCGGCCGCGTCGAGCTGACCGGGCGACAGCAGGCTGGGGCTGTGGCCGGGAACGGAGGCGGCGGTGAGCCAGACCCGGCACATCCACTCCAGCTGGGCGGTGCGGTCCAGCGCCTGGTCGAGGCTGTCGCCGTAGGCGAGGGTGCCGTGGTTCTGGAGCAGACAGGCGGTGCGGTCGCGCAGCGCGCCGAGCATGTTCGCGGCCAGTTCGTCGCTGCCGTAGAGGGCGTACGGCGCGACCCGGACGGGCCCGCCGAGCGCCGCGGTCATGTAGTGGACCGGCGGCAGTTCGGGAACGAGGGTGGAGACGGCCGTGGCGTGCGGGGCGTGGGTGTGCACGACGGCGGTGGCCGAGGTGCTGCGGTAGACCGCCAGGTGCAGCGGGAGTTCGCTGGTCGGCCGGAGCCGCCCGATGATCTGGTTGCCGTCGAGGTCGACCCCGGTGGTGTCGGACGGTCCCAGCCGGTCGTAGCGGACCCCGCTGGGCGTGACCAGGACCAGGTCCCTGACGCGGACCGAGACATTGCCCGACGTGCCGACCACCAGGCCGTCGGTGACCGTTCGGCGGGCGGTGGTGACCAGCTCGTCCCAGACGGCGGCGAGGCGGTCGAACGGGTCCTTCATGGTGTCCTCCGGCGCGGTGGCGGCATAGGGCGCGGTGGCGGCATAGGCGGAGCAGAAACAGAAGCGGTGCGCGACACCGTACGGGCGGGCCGAGGCACTGTACGCCGGGGATTCATCCCCCCGGAATCCCCCATATGGGGACAGACGTGCCAGTCGGGGCGATGAGGCGGAGACGAGCCGCCCCCCGGTCGGCGGTCCCGGGTCAGCCGTTCAAGGCGCGGCGCGGCACCGACACCCGCACCCGCACCCGCACCCGCACCCGCACCCGGTGATCAACACCACAACGCAACGACGGGAACCGCAACGTACCGACGGGAACCGCCGGAACAGGCCACCGGCGGAGCAGATGAAGGTTGCCGCAGGGTGATAGGCAAGTGACGTGAGAGACATCTCCGCGTGAACAGTGCGGGTGCGTCACCGCTGAGCCCGCTTCAGTTCACTTTCCGTTCATCCACCCTCCGTACGGTCCCCGCGACCACTGACTTCGAACGGATTGCCTGGGTGAATGGAACACATCACGCTTCTCATCGGGATCGTGATCGTCACGGCCTTGGTGTTCGACTTTACGAACGGCTTCCATGACACGGCCAACGCGATGGCCACCACCATCTCCACCGGCGCCTTGCGACCCAAGACCGCGGTGGCGATGTCTGCGGTACTGAATCTCGTCGGAGCGTTCCTGTCGGTGGAGGTAGCCAAGACCATCTCCGGCGGAATCATTGATGAGAGCGCCGGTATCAGACCTGAAGTGATCTTCGCCGGCCTGGTCGGCGCGATCGTCTGGAATCTGCTCACCTGGCTCGCCGGACTCCCCTCCAGCTCCTCCCACGCCCTCTTCGGCGGTCTGATCGGCGCGACCCTGGTCTCCGTCGGCACCAGCGGGGTGCACGGCGAGGCCGTGGTGATGAAGGTGCTGATCCCGGCCGTGGCGGCCCCGGTCGTCGCCGGACTCGCGGCGATGGCGGCCACCCGGCTGACCTACCGGCTGGCACGTAACCGCGACGAGAAGGACACCGCCAAGGGCTACCGAGCCGGGCAGATCGCCTCGGCCGCCCTGGTCTCGCTCGCCCACGGCACCAATGACGCACAGAAGACGATGGGCGTGATCACGCTCGCGCTGATCACCGGCGGTGTGGTCGCCCCGCACACCGACCCGCCGCTGTGGGTCATCGTCTCGGCCGGTCTCGCCATCGCGCTCGGTACGTACCTGGGCGGCTGGCGGATCATCCGCACGATGGGCAAGGGCCTCACCGACATCCGGCCGCCGCAGGGCTTCGCCGCCCAGACCGGCGCCGCGGCCACCATCCTGGCCTCCTCGCACCTCGGCTTCGCGCTCTCCACCACCCAGGTCTGCTCCGGCTCCGTGATGGGCTCGGGGCTGGGCCGCAAGGGCGGCGTGGTGCGCTGGTCCACGGCCGGCCGGATGGTCGCCGCCTGGGGGCTGACGCTGCCGGCCGCCGGTCTGGTCGCGGCGGGCGCCGCCTTCCTGGCCGGACGGGGCGACTGGGGCGTGGCCACGGTCGCGGTGCTCGGGCTCGCCGTCTGCGGCGCGATCTGGGTCGCCTCCCGGCGCAAGCCGGTCGACCACACCAATGTCAACGAGGTCCCGGCCGCGGAGCCGGCCGGTGTGGTGACCGCCGCGCTGCAGGCCGTCTCCCCTCCCCCGGCGGGTATCCCGGCACCCCGTACCCCGGAAGCGGCGGACGCGGGACCGGAGGCGGACGGCGCCGCCACCCCCACCGCGCCGGCAGCCCGGCGCGCCGAGGCCGCGACGGCCACGCCCTAGCGGCCTTCATCTAAGGAACACATATGAGCATCGACTGGGCAGCTCTCGGCCAGGTCTTCGGCGTCAGCTTCGCGGTGACGGTCGGAATCGTGGGCCTGTTCACCGTCGGCATCGTCGGCACGTCCCGCAAGCCCGCCCCGGAAGGCGGGAAAGAGGGCGCCGCGGCGTCCACCGCGCCCGGCGTGGGCGCGCGGGTTGGGGCTACGGCGGCCTTCGCGCTGTGCGCGGCGGCCGTGGCGTACGGCATCTATCTGATCGTCGCCGGCTGACAACAGCCGCAGGTGGCACGCGCAGGCACCGACCGGACGGTGGGGCTCCCCCTGCTCCTTGAGAGCTTGGGGGAACCGGCGGACCACGGCGTCAGCCGCGGCCACTGAGCGCCTCGTTCGCTTCTTTTCGCCAGGGGTCCGCGATGGCCGTGCCGCCGCGACTGTTGAGGTACTCCGGGACCCGGATCTGCGCGACCTTGCTGAAGGTCTGGTAGTGGGCGCTGCGCGGGCGCGGTTGGGCCGCGCAGCGCGGCGTACAGCGTCCGGGTGTAGGCCGGTGCCTCACCGTGGGCCGCGGGACGCCCGGCTTGAGTTTTTCGGCGACCGAGGCGTACTCCACCGGCCAGTTGCGCATAAACACCGCGCGGCCCTCGGCGCACCATCGGCGGCTCTCCGTCTCGTCCATCGTGGTGGCCTCGTGCGGCGTGATCGAGTCCAGCCGGTCCTTGATGTCGGCGACGCCCTGCTGGAGCGTGCCGACCTGCTCGCCCTTGGTGAAGCTGGTCGCCTCCCGGTCGCCGCCGTTGGCCCAGGCGGATTCCAGGGTGTTGACGGTGAGCCCTTCGTACGGGCGCAGCTGGGCGACCATGCCGTACATCGTGGTCGGGGTCCGGCCCTTCTTCCGGCCGTTCTTCCCGTCGTACGGCGGTGGTCGGCGCCTCCGCCATCGCGGCGCCGTGCTCGACGAGTTCTCCCGGTTCCCCCTTCGCGATCCGGTCCAGTGCGGCCTTGCCGGGGGCCGGGTCGGCGGTGCCGAGCGGCACCACCCGGCGTACCGCCGCGGGATCCGTGGGCCGCCCGCGGGCCGGGAAGGTCCACAGTCCGTACGTGTGGCGGGCGCCCACCATCTCCAGGGCGCGGCCGGCCGCGCTGAGGGCGATCGGCATCCTGCCGCTCTCCGCCATGGAGGTGGAGGCGTCGAAGAGGATCAGCACCTGGCTGGACTTCTGCGCCTTGTCATATCCGTCCAGCACTCGGGCCACCTGGTCGCCGCCCGCGGTGCGGTCGGCGACGGTTCCGGGCGCAGCGACCACAGCAGTTCCGTGCTGCCCGCGTACTGGCTGCCCGGGGCGGAGAGCCGCCCCTCGACATCCCGGACGGGCCCGGCGTCGGGCGTGCTCCCGGCGCCGATCCGGGAGCCGTCACCCGCGAGATAGAGGCCGAGGGTGTGCAGCAGGCCGGTGCCGGACAGCACCGGGCTGGGGCGCAGCAGCTTGAGCGCGGCATGATCACCGTCGCTCCCGGTGAGCAGCTCCCGCCAGGAGGCGCCGACCTGTTCGACGTCGGCCGGCCGCGCGTCCGCCGGGAATCCGACAACCAGCGGGGAGTACGCGACGGGGCCGGTGTTGCGCAGGGGCGCCGGGGAGGCGTCGGCGGGGATCCCGCGGCGGGCCTCCTCGTAGTCGGCGGTGGATTCGGGGATCCACAGGTCGGGTCGCGGTCCGGGTCGGTGCGGCGGGTCGACGCATGCCGCATTCCACGATCGGCACCGCGGCACGGGTGAAGAGGCTGCCGCCGGCCGGTTCGTCGCCGCTGAAGATACGGCGGGTGGGCTGCGCGGCCATCAGCAGCGACATGGGTTCACGGCGGGACTGGAAGGTTTCGTCGGCATTGCCGGAGTAACAGCACTCCAGGACGAACACGATCCGGTCGGCCCGCCGCGTTGTCGAGGCAGGACGGCATTATGTCCTGCCAGGAGACGGTCTTGTGGCGGGCCGGGTGGCCGAGACGCCGACCATCAGCTGCAGATCGCCGTCGTCCGAGCCGACCCACCCGTGCCCCGAGAAGTGCACCAGCAGCAGTCCGCGCGCCTCTTGGGCGACGGCGTCCAGCCGCTGCTCCAGCTCCCACGGCTCCTGGGGCCGGCAGATGACGACCTCGTCATCTGTCAACAGATCGGTGCCGGGAGCGATCAGCACCCGCTTGAGTTCCTCGGCACCGCCCTTCGACGGACGCGTTTCGCGCGCGGCGACATGTGCCGCGTCCGCCGGCCCCGGCCGGACCGTCCAGTCGTGCGGCTGATGCCGCAGCCAAGGCTCGCGCTCCAGCCACGCCTTGAGATCCTCGATGTCCTGGTGCGGATTGTCCGTACCCGTGATCCGGATGCGGATCTCCTGACGGTCAGCGCTCTGCGGCATCCCTCGGGCCCCTTCCGGCGCGGCCCCCTCGCCGTGCCGTGCACCGACAGTGACGTGGAATCAGGTGCGTGGGCACCCTTCCGTGACACGACCGCCACCCTGTGGCATCTGCCACACCTTCCGTCACAGGGCTGCGTCGCAGGTCAGGGGCGAGTTGACGGGCCTTCGCGGACCGTGGTGGACTGCCCGGGCCATTCGGCGACAGTTGAGGAAGTCCGGTGAGAATCCGGCGCGGTCCCGCCACTGTCACCGGGGAGCGTTCCTCCAGCGAAGGCCACGGTCCGCCACGCGTCCGCCCGCGGGGCCGGGTGCGTACGGACTGGAAGGCCGGGGGAAACGCCGATCCGGGGAGCCAGGAGACTCTGGTCGCCGACACGTCGAGCCAGGGCGCGGACCCTGAGTGAGGACATATCGCCCATGCCCGGCCGCAGTTCGAGATCTGCTCTGGCTTCTGTCCCCCTTGCTCTGACCTGCGTGCCCCCTGCCGTCGCCGCGGCCCTCCGAGGCCGGACGGCGGTCTGAGCCGGTGCGCGGCGAACACGCGGCCTACGCGTGCGGCGCGACCCTCGGCTTTCTCGGCGACCTGCTCGCGGCGGACCCCCGGCGCGGCCATCCGGTGGCCGCGTTCGGCCGCGCCGCCGGCGCCGTCGAGCACCGGCTGTGGCGCGATCACCGCGGATACGGTGCGGCACACACGGCGCTCTGCGCGGGCGGCGCTGCGGCCGCTGCCGCGCTGCTGCACCGCGCGGTGCGGCACCGCCCCGGCGCCCGGGTCGCGCTGACCGCGGCCACGGTCTGGGCGGTGCTGGGCGGCACCTCGCTCGGCCGGGAGGCGCGCGCCGTCGGCGGTGCGCTGGCGGCGGGTGACCTGGACGTGGCGCGGGAACGGCTGCCGCATCTGTGCGGGCGGGATCCACAGGCGCTGGACGGGCCGCAGATGGCCCGCGCGGTGGTGGAGTCGGTCGCCGAGAACACCTCGGACGCGGTGGTGGGCGCCCTGGTGTGGGGCGCGTTGGGCGGTGTGCCCGGAATGGTGGCGTTCCGCGCGGTGAACACCCTGGACGCGATGGTGGGCCACAGGTCGCGGCGCTACCGCCGGTTCGGCTGGGCCTCGGCGCGGCTCGACGATGTGGTCGGCTGGCCCGGCTCCCGGCTGACCGCCGCCCTGACGGTGCTCGCGGGTCCCGACCGGCGCGGCGCGCTGCGGGCCTGGCGGGCCGACGGAAGCGCGCACCCCAGCCCCAACGCGGGCCCGGTGGAAGCGTCGTTCGCGGGGGCGCTGGGCGTACGGCTGGGCGGCACGCTGGCGTACGGCGGGCGGGTGGAACACCGTCCGGTACTCAACGGCGGGGCGCGCCCGCCGGGCGTATCCGATATCGACCGGGCGGTCCGGCTCTCGCGGCGGGTGGGCGCGCTGGCGCTGGCGACGACGGTCGCGGGCCGGCTGGCGGTCGGCGCGGCGCGACGGACCGCCGTCGCCGCGCGGAGCACCGGTGCGGGCTCCCGGCAGACGAGGAGGACCCGGTGAACGGGCGGTGGAAGAGGTCCGGCGGGGCCGTCGGCGGTGGCCTGCTGGTCGCCGGTACGACGTCCGACGCGGGCAAGAGCGTGGTCACGGCGGGCATCTGCCGCTGGCTGGTCCGGCAGGGCGTACGGGTGGCGCCGTTCAAGGCGCAGAACATGTCGCTGAACTCGTTCGTGACGCACGAGGGTGCGGAGATCGGGCGGGCCCAGGCGATGCAGGCCGCCGCGGCGCGGGTGGAGCCGACCGCGCTGATGAATCCGGTGCTGCTCAAGCCGGGCAGCGACCGCAGCAGCCAGGTGGTGCTGCTGGGCAAGCCGGTGGGGGAGTTGAGTGCGCGCGGCTACCATGCGGGCCGGCAGGAGCAGTTGCTCGGCACCGTCGCGGAGTGCCTGGAGGAGCTTCGGGGCACGTATGACGCGGTGATCTGCGAAGGGGCCGGGAGTCCGGCGGAGATCAACCTCCGGCGCACCGACATCGTCAACATGGGTATCGCGCGGGCGGCGCGACTGCCGGTCGTCGTGGTCGGCGACATCGACCGCGGCGGGGTCTTCGCGTCCTTCTTCGGGACGACGGCGCTGCTCGGTCCCGAGGACCAGGCCCTCGTCGCCGGGTATCTGGTGAACAAGTTCCGCGGCGATGTGACGCTGCTGGAGCCGGGCCTCGACATGCTGCGCGGGCTGACGGGACGCAGGACGTACGGCGTCCTGCCCTTCCAGCACGGCCTCGGCATCGACGAGGAGGACGGCCTGCGGGTGTCGATGCGCGGCGCCGTACGCGAGTCGGTCGTGGCCCCGCCGCATGGCGCGGACGTCCTCAGGGTCGCGGTCGCCGCCGTGCCGCTGATGTCGAACTTCACGGACGTGGACGCGCTGGCCGCCGAACCGGGCGTGGTGGTGCGGTTCGTGGACCGCCCGGAGGAGCTGGTCGACGCGGACCTGGTCGTGCTGCCGGGCACCCGTGGCACGGTGCGGGCGCTGGAGTGGCTGCGCGAGCGCGGTCTTGCGGACGCCGTCGCCCGGCGGGCCGCCGAGGGCCGTCCGGTGCTGGGCATCTGCGGCGGCTTCCAGATGCTGGGCGAGCGCATCGAGGACGAGGTCGAGTCGCGGGCGGGGACGGTCGCAGGGCTGGGACTGCTGCCGGTGCGGGTGCGGTTCGCCCGCGAGAAGTGCCTCGCCAGACCGGTGGGCCAAGCGCTCGGCGAACGAGTCGAGGGATACGAGATCCACCACGGCGTGGCCGAAGTGGCCGGCGGGGACGAGACGTTCATCTCTGATGACCGAGGAAACGGTCTCGACGGTTGCAGGGTCGGCTCGGTATGGGGCACGCACTGGCACGGCTCCCTGGAGAGCGACGACTTCCGCCGGGCGTTCCTGCGGCGGGTCGCATCCGACGCGGGCCGGGCCTTCGTACCGGCCCCGGACACCGCTTTCGGCAGACTGCGCGAGGAGCAGCTGGACCGCCTGGGCGATCTGATCGAGGAGCACGCGGACACGGACGCGCTGTTGCGGCTGATCGAGAAGGGGGTGCCGGAGGGGCTGCCGTTCGTTCCTCCGGGGGCGCCCGACTTGCCGAGCAACTCCGCGTGCGCGGAGCCGAAAGATCCCGTACCTCCGTGCTCTTGGCGGTCCCCGGAACATCCCCGCGATGGCGGGGCCCATGGCGGCACCTTCGCACAGCCCACGGCCACTGACGCGCCCGATCACAGCACTTCCCTCGAAGGGGGTACCCGTTGATGACTTCGGTCACCTACCCGTTCACGGCGATCGTCGGGGCGGACGACCTGCGACTGAGCCTGCTGCTCAACGCCGTCTCCCCAGCCGTCGGCGGCGTACTCGTGCGCGGTGAGAAAGGCAGCGCGAAGTCGACAGCGGTCCGCGCCCTCGCAGCTCTGACGCCCGACGTCACCGTCGTCACCGGCTGCCGCTTCTCCTGCGACCCGGCCGCGCCCGACCCCGCGTGTCCCGACGGGCCCCACGAGCCGGACGCCCATGAGAACCGCCAGACCCGCATGGTCGAACTGCCCGTCGGCGCCTCCGAGGACCGTCTCGTCGGCGCCCTCGACATCGAGCGCGCGCTCGCCGAGGGCGTCAAGGCCTTCGAGCCGGGGCTGCTGGCGGACGCGCACCGCGGAATCCTGTACGTCGACGAGGTCAATTTGCTGCACGACCACCTCATCGACCTCCTCTTGGACGCCGCCGCCATGGGCGCCTCCTACGTCGAGCGCGAAGGCGTCTCCGTACGGCACGCCGCGCGCTTCCTCCTCGTCGGCACCATGAACCCCGAAGAGGGCGAGCTCCGACCGCAGCTGCTGGACCGCTTCGGGCTCACGGTCGAGGTCGCGGCCTCGCGCGAACCCGACCGGCGGGTGGAGGTCGTGCGGCGGCGGCTGGCATACGACGCGGACCCGGCGGGCTTCGCGGCGCGCTGGGCGGCCGAGGAGCACGCGCTGCGCGAACGCATCGTGGCGGCCCGGGAGTTGCTGCCGTCCGTCGAGCTCGGTGATGGGGCGCTGCGCCAGATCGCCGCGGTCTGTGCCGCGTTCGAGGTGGACGGGATGCGCGCCGACATCGTGATGGCGCGCACCGCGACCGCGCTGGCCGCGTGGGCGGGACGTACCGAGGTCCTGACGGAGGACGTCCGGCAGGCCGCGCTGCTGGCGCTGCCGCACCGGCGGCGGCGGGCCCCCTTCGACGCGCCCGGCCTCGACGAGGACAAGCTCGACCGGACGCTGGAGGAGTTCGACGGCGCGGACGGCGACGACGATCCGGAGCCGGAGGGTCCGGACGATGGCGGCCCGGACGGTCCCGGCGACGGGCCCGAGGGCGGCCCGGACGGCCCCGGCGGGCAGCCGCCGCACGACGACCGGCAGGGCGTGCCGGAGCAGGCGCCGCCGCCCTGCCAGGAGCGGGACCAGGGCCCGGCGGACACGCCCGGCGCCGACGCCCCGGCCCCCGGGCAGCAGCCCGCCGAACAGCCCGCGGAGCAGCCGACTGGGGATTCCGGCGGCGAGCGGGCGCCCGTCGGCGCGGCGGAGCCGTTCAAGACCCGGCGGCTGGACGTCCCGGGACTCGGTGAGGGCGCGGACGGCCGCCGGTCGCGCGCGCGTACCGCGCACGGCCGGACGACCGGGGCCCGCCGGCCCCGAGGCGCCCTGGGCAAGCTGCACCTGGCGGCGACCGTGCACGCCGCGGCGCCGCATCAGCGGGCGCGGCGCCGCAGCGGGCCGGGGCTCGTGGTGCGCCGTGACGATCTGCGGGAGGCGGTCCGGGAGGGGCGGGAGGGCAATCTCGTCCTGTTCGTCGTGGACGCGTCCGGTTCGATGGCGGCGCGGCAGCGGATGAGCGCGGTCAAGGGCGCGGTGCTCTCGCTGCTGCTCGACGCCTATCAGCGGCGCGACAAGGTCGGGCTGATCACCTTCCGCGGGCAGGGCGCCGAGCTGGCGCTGCCACCGACGTCGTCGGTCGAGGCGGGTGCGGCGCGGCTGGAGCGGCTGCCGACGGGCGGCCGTACGCCGCTGGCGGAAGGGCTGCTGAAGGCCCATGAGGTGCTGCGGGTGGAGCGGATGCGGGACCCGTCGCGACGGCCGCTGCTGGTGGTCGTCACGGACGGGCGGGCCACCGGCGGATCGGAAGGGGCGGGGCGCAGCCTCTCAGCCAGGGGTGGTGGTCGGGCGACGGGCGGGCCGGTGGTACGGGCCTCCCGCGCGGCCCGGCTGCTGGCCGGTGAGGGCACCGCCTCGGTGGTCGTGGACTGCGAGTCGGGCCCGGTCCGTCTGGGGCTGGCCCGGGAGCTGGCCGGTGAGCTGCGGGGCACCGCCGTCACCCTCGACGAGCTGCGCGCGGACAGCGTCTCCGCGCTCGTACGCGATGTACGGACGGCACACACGACACGGAGGGCCGCGTAATGCCACAAGGACAACCGAGCGTCATCCCGGACGACGGGCTCACCACGCGGCAGCGCCGCAACCGCCCGCTGGTGCTCGTGCACACCGGCATCGGCAAGGGCAAGTCGACCGCCGCGTTCGGGCTGGCGCTGCGGGCGTGGAACCAGGGCTGGCCGATCGGGGTGTTCCAGTTCGTCAAGTCCGCGAAGTGGAAGGTCGGCGAGGAGAACGCGCTGAAGGTGCTGGGCGCCTCCGGCGAGGGCGGGACCGTCGACTGGCACAAGATGGGCGAGGGCTGGTCCTGGATCCAGCGCGACGGCGAGATGTCCAACGAGGAGAAGGCGCGGGAGGGCTGGGAGCAGGTCAAGCGCTGCCTCGCCGAGGAGACCTACCGGCTTTACGTGCTGGACGAGTTCGCGTACCCGATGCACTGGGGCTGGGTGGACACCGACGAGGTGGTGTCGGTGCTGCGGGACCGTCCCGGTACGCAGCATGTCGTCATCACCGGCCGCAACGCCCCGCAGGAGCTGCTGGACTGTGCCGATCTGGTGACGGACATGACGAAGGTCAAGCACCCGATGGACGCGGGCCAGAAGGGCCAGCGGGGTGTCGAGTGGTGAGTGCCGCGCTCCCCCGGCTCGTCATCGCCGCGCCCTCCTCGGGCAGCGGCAAGACGACCGTCGCCACCGGGCTGATGGCGGCCTTCGCCGAGGCCGGTCTGTCGGTGTCGCCGCACAAGGTGGGGCCCGACTACATCGACCCGGGCTATCACTCCCTGGCCACCGGCCGTCCCGGCCGCAATCTGGACGCCTACCTGTGCGGTCCGGAGCGGATCGCCCCGCTGTTCCTGCACGGCGCGGCGGGCGCGGATCTCGCGGTGGTCGAGGGCGTGATGGGGCTGTTCGACGGTGCCGCACCCGTCACTGCGCGCGAAGCGCGTCCATCGAAGGGTGGTGGTGGGCGACGGGCGGGCGAGTTGTCGTCGACGGCGCAGGTCGCGAAGCTGCTGCGGGCGCCGGTGGTGCTGGTGGTGGACGCGTCGTCGCAGTCCCGGTCGGTGGCGGCGCTGGTGCACGGATTCGCGTCCTGGGACCCGGAGGTGCGGCTGGCGGGGGTGATCCTCAACAAGGTCGGCTCGGACCGGCACGAGGAGCTGCTGCGGGACGCGCTGGGCTCCTCCGGGGTGCCGGTGCTGGGGGTGCTGCGGCGTACGGAGCAGGCGCGTACGCCGTCCCGGCATCTGGGGCTGGTGCCGGTCGCCGAGCGCCGGGCGGAGGCGCTGGAGTCGGTGGCGGCACTGGCCGCGCGGGTGCGCGAGGGCTGCGATCTGGAGGCGCTGCTGGCGCTGGCGCGCACCGCGCCGGAGCTGCCGGACACGCCGTGGGACGCGGCGGCGGAGCTGGGTCCCGGCGCGGGGACGACATCCTCCGGCAGGCCGCTGATCGCCGTCGCGGGCGGCGCCGCGTTCACCTTCTCGTACGTGGAGCACGCCGAGCTGCTGGCCGCGGCGGGCGCCGAGGTGGTGCCGTTCGACCCGCTGCGGGACGAGCAACTGCCGCCCGGCACACGGGGTTTGGTGATCGGCGGCGGGTTCCCCGAGGTGTACGCACCGGATCTGTCGGCGAACGTGCCGCTGCGGGCGGCGGTGGCCGCGCTGGCGGCCTCCGGGGCGCCGGTCGCCGCCGAGTGCGCCGGCCTGCTCTATCTGTCCCGGTCGCTCGACGGGAAGCCGATGTGCGGGGTGCTGCCCGCCGACGCGCGGATGACGGAGCGGCTCACCCTCGGCTACCGGGAGGCGGTGGCGCTGGAGGACAACGCGCTGGCCACGGCCGGGACGCGGGTACGGGGCCACGAGTTCCACCGCACGACGCTGGAACCGGGCGCGGGCGAGGGCCCGGCGTGGGGCGTGACGCACCCGGCGCGGCGGGTGGAGGGCTTCGTCAGCGGCGGGGTGCATGCCTCGTATCTGCATGTGCACTGGGCAGCGGAGCCGTCGTTGGCGGGACGGCTGGTGGAGAGCGCGGCGTTGGGGGTGCCTCCCGGGCGGGGAGCCTTGGCCGTATGAGCCGGCGGGACGCGGAGGGCGACACGAAGGGGGTTCCCCCGGGCTCTCGGCCCCGGGGGAGTTTGGTCGTGGGCGTCGGAGGGTGCCGCGACGTGCCGCTGGCGGAGGTGCTGGAGCTGGTCACGGACACCCTCGCGCTGCTCGGGCACACACCGGCCGCGGTGACCGCGCTGGCGACGGTGGACGTCAAGGCGGCCGAGCCGGGGCTGGCCGGGGTGGCGCGGCAGTTGGGCGTCCCGTTGCTGTCGTATGCGGCCGAGGCTCTGGCGGCCGTGCGGGTGCCGGCCCCGTCGCGGTTCGCGCGGGATGTCATGGGGACGCCGAGCGTGGCGGAGGCGGCGGCGCTGCTGGCGGCCGGGCCGGGTGCCGAACTGGTCGTCGGGAAGCGGAAGTCGGCGCCGCACGGCCGGCCGCCCGGGGCGACCTGCGCCATCGCGGCGGCGGCAGGCCGGGAGGGCGCGGGCACCACCGGTCCGGAAGGCACCGCCACCGGCGGTGCGGAAGGCCCGGCAACGACAGCCGGCACCGGAACCGGCGGTGCGGCTCCCAGCACCGGCGGGGTATGACCCGACAGTTCGGTTATGCCCGGCCTCACTCGGGGGAGCGCCCACCGCCCGCGCGGCCACTGCGGATATCGTCATGACCTCCCACTCCGCCCCGCGCCGGCCACCGTCGCCCGGTGCCGCGCCCGACAGCGAAACCCCGGTACAAGGAGTTCTCGTGACCACCCCTCCCGCTCTGCTCATCGCCGGTCACGGCACGCGCGACGAAGGCGGGGCCGAGGCCCTGCGCGCACTGGTGCACACGGTCGGCGAGCGGCATCCCGATGTTCCCGTCACGGGTGGGTTCTTCGGCCTCGCGCCGTCCGGGCCGCCGCTGGCCGAGGCCGTCGCCGGGCTCGTCGAACGGGGCGTCACTCGGGTCGCCGCGGTGCCGCTGCTGCTGGCGCCGACCGGGGCCGTACGGGATGCCCTGCCCGAGGCGCTGGAGCGGGCACGGGAGCACCATCCGGATCTGGGCTGGGCCTGCGCCGCCGAGCTGGAGCCGGGGCCGAGGCTGCTGGACACCCTGGAGCGACGGGTGGAGGCGGCGCTGGGCAGTGGCGCCCGCAGACCCGAGGACCGGGCCCGTACGACGGTGCTGCTGGTGGGGCGCGGTGCCTCGGAGCCGCAGGCGAACGCCGAGGTGGCACGGGCAGCGCGGCTGCTGTGGGAAGGGCGCGGCTTCGCGGGTGTGGAGACGGCGTTCGTCTCGCAGGCGTGGCCGGATGTGCCGGCCGGTCTCGACCGGTGTGCGGCGCTGGCCACCGCGGCTCCCGGTGCCCCCGGTGCGGTCGGCCCGCGGCGGATCGTCGTCCTGCCCTATTTCCTCTTCTCCGGCGATCTGTTGGAGCGGTTGTGTATGCAGACCGAGGGCTGGGCCGCGGCGCATCCCGGGATCGAGGTGTACGGCGCCGAAATGATCGGCCCGGGGGCGGAGCTGGCCGAGGTCGTGGTGGAGCGTTATCTGGAGATGGTGGCGGGCGTTCCGCTGCTGACGGGTGCGGCGTACGGGGACCGGGCGGCCGAGGGGGACACCCGGGGAACGGACGGCGCACCGGGGCGGAGCGGGGCCTGGGCGCCGGGCGGCGAGGGGCACGGTGAGCATGCCGACGCCCGCTGAGCCCGCGCGGCTCCGGGAGCCGGCGCCGTCCGACGGGACCGGGCAGCCCCCGGAGCCGGACCTGCGACACCACGGCGACGCCGAAGTCCGGGGCACAAAAGGCGGTTCGACGGATCTGACCGACCTCGCGGTGAATGTCCGCGCCCACACTCCCCCGGACTGGCTGAAGGCCAGGATCGCCGCGTCGCTGGACGGTCTCGCCGCGTATCCGGACGGCCGGGCGGCACGCCGGGCGGTCGCCGTACGGCACGGTCTGCCGGTCGAGCGGGTGCTGTTGACGTCGGGGGCGGCGGAGGCGTTCGTGCTGATCGCGCGGGCCGTACCGGCTCGGCGGCCCGTGGTGGTGCACCCGCAGTTCACCGAGCCGGAGGCGGCGCTGCGGGACGCCGGGCACGACGTGACGCGGGTGCTGCTCGGTGAGCGGGACGGCTTCCGGGTGGATCCGGCGGCCGTTCCGGAGGACGCCGATCTGGTCGTCGTCGGCAATCCGACCAACCCCACCTCGGTTCTGCATCCCGCCGAGGCGCTGGCCCGGCTGGCGCGTCCCGGCCGGACCCTCGTGGTGGACGAGGCGTTCATGGACGCGGTGCCCGGGGAGCGGGCGTCGCTGGCCGGGCGGACGGATCTGCCCGGTCTGGTCGTGCTGCGCAGCCTCACCAAGACGTGGGGGCTGGCGGGCCTGCGGATCGGCTATGTGCTGGCCGCGCCCGGCACCGTCGCGGCGCTGGAACGGGCGCAGCCGCTGTGGCCGGTGTCCAGCCCGGCGCTGGCCGCGGCCGAGGCGTGCTGTGCGCCGGCGGCGCTGGCGGAGGCGGCCGCGGCGGCCGAGGAGACCGCCGGGGACCGGGCCCATCTGCTGGCCCGGCTGGACGGGTTCCCGGAGGTACGGGCCGTCCGGCCGGCCGAGGGGCCGTTCGTGCTGATCCGGCTGCCGGGCGCGGCGGAGGTGCGGGCCGGCCTGCGGGCCCGCGGCTTCGCGGCGCGCCGCGGCGACACCTTTCCGGGACTGGGCCGGGACTGGCTGCGGCTCGCGGTCCGGGACCGGGCCACGACCGACCGCTTCGTGGCCGCCCTGGCCGACGTCCTCGCGGAGCAGGGCCCGGCCACGTAGTCCCTTACAGGGCAGCCCTGTAAGCACCGGAGAGGCCCCGCCGGGGCGCCCGTCGATCCACGCTTCGACGGGGCCCCGGCGAGGGGTGAGGCACGCCGTACGGCGTGCCTCGGGCCGTACCCAGCGGGTCCGGCGCCCCCACGACACCGGCGCGGAGTACGGGGTCGGTCAGCCGCCCTGTGCCGCGTTGCGGCGGCGTCGTGCGTAGCCGAGCGATCCGGCGCCCGCGAAGAGCAGCAGGGCCGCGCCACCGGCGAGGTACGGGGTGGCCGAACTGCTGCCGGTCTCGGCGAGGTTGTCGCCGGCGGGCTTGGTGCCGGTCTGCGGATGGGTGTCGTTGCCGCCGCCCGACGCCCCGCCGGAGGCCTGCCCGGCGGAGCTGCCGCCGGTCTGGCCGCCGGACGAGTGACCGCCGCTGCCGCCGCTGCCGCCGCCGGTCTGACCGCCGCTGCCGCCGCCCGCCTGACCACCGCTGCCGCCGCTGCTGCCGCCGCCGGTCTGACCGCCGCTGCCGCCGCCGGTCTGACCGCCGCTGCCGCCGCCCGTCTGGCCGCCGCTGCCGCCGGACGTGCCGCCGTCACCGGATCCCTTGCCGGTGGTGCAGCTGGCCTCGGCGAGCTTGATGTGTCCCTTGACGTCCGCGACGTTGAGCTTGAGCGGGTTCACGGAGACGTTCAGATCGAGCGCGGTGGCCGCGGCGCTCTTGGAGGTGACGCTCTTCTTGGACAGGTCGAGTCGTACTTCGCCCACACCGGGCACCTTGACCTGTTTCGTCCCGTCGGCGCGGAGGGTGACCTCCTTGCCCAGGACGCGGACGGTGCCCAGGATGTTCGACTCGGCCCGCGGGCGCTCGCCCGCCGTGCATATCGCCTTGGAGGTGACCTTCTTGACCTCGAGCAGGGACTGCGACGCAAGGGCCGGGAGATGCACCTCGGCGTGCTCCAGGTTGGCGTAGCCCTCGGTCTTGTGGCCGTCGGCAGTGGCACGCGCGGTGGCGACGTTCGCGCGCAGCATGTTGAACGACTTGCCGTGGTTGACGCCGTCCAGCTGGACGGAGAGCGCGGTCTTCTCGGCCGAGGCCGGTGCGTGCACCTCGTTGAGCGTGGCCTTCAGCGGGACTTCGGCCGTCTTGTGGAGCAGACCGACGTTGAGGTCGGCGCGCAGGATGGCCGCGCCGGAGGTGCCGTGGTCGCCGGTGGCGTGCGCCGGAGCGGCGCCGAGCAGTACGGCGGGACCGGCCGTGAGGGAGGCGGCGACCCAGGTGGCGGCGAGCCGGCGGGAGGCACGGCGCGTGGGCGTGCCGGAGGAATGGCTGGAGCTGGTGGACACGTGAGTGGGACCCTTACGAGAGAAACGGAGCCGTCGGCGCGCCAATGGGGGACATCGCGCGGGCCGAACAGCCTTGACGCGCACATCGTGTCTACCTTTTGGGGGAACGCGCATCCTCACAAGGTAAATTCATTCTTATGAGTTGGTGTTGTGGCTTGAATCGACTCCTGTGGCAGGAGACTTTCCCTCAGTCACAGCCGTACCACCGTGCGGGACACATGTGTTGACGGGACGGGTGACGGGACGCGGGCGGTGACGAGACGCATGACGCCCCGTCAGCCGACCACCCGGCCGCGCAGGACCACCCGGCGCGGGGCGGCCAGCACCCGGACGTCCGCGCGCGGATCGGACTCGTAGACCACCAGGTCGGCGGGGGCACCCTCGGTGAGGCCGGGGCGGCCGAGCCAGTCCCGGGCACCCCAGGTGGTCGCGGAGAGCGCGGCCTCGACGGGGAGGCCGGCCTTCATCAGCTCGGCGACCTCCTGGGCGACCAGGCCGTGCGCGAGCGAGCCGCCGGCGTCCGTACCGGCGTAGATGGGCACCCCGGCGTCGTAGGCCGCCCCGATGGTGTCGTAGCGGCGTGCGTGCAGTCGCCGCATATGGTCCGCCCACTTCGGGAACTTCGTCTCGCCGGAGTCGGCCAGGCGCGGGAACGTGGCGATATTGACCAGCGTGGGGACGATCGCGACCCCGCGCTCGGCGAACAGCGGGATGGTGTCCTCGGTGAGGCCGGTGGCGTGCTCGACGCAGTCGATGCCGGCTTCGACGAGCGGGCCCAGGGATTCCTCCGCGAAGCAGTGGGCGGTGAGCCGGGCGCCCAGCCGGTGGGCCTCGGCGATGGCCGCCTCGACCGCGCCGCGCGGCCAGCAGAACCCCAGATCGCCGGTGGAGCGGTCGAGCCAGTCACCGACGAGCTTGACCCACCCGTCGCCGCGCCGGGCCTCCTGGGCGACATAGGCGACCAGGTCCTCCGGCTCGATCTCGTGCGCGTAGTTACGGATGTAGCGCTTGGTACGGGCGATGTGCCGGCCGGCGCGGATGATCCTCGGCAGATCCTCGCGGTCGTCGATCCAGCGGGTGTCCGAGGGCGATCCGGCGTCCCGGATCAGCAGGGTGCCCGCGTCGCGGTCGGTCAGCGCCTGTTTCTCGCTGGTGGCGTCGTCCACCGGGCCGTGGGCGTCCAGCCCCACGTGGCAGTGGGCGTCGACCAGGCCCGGCAGCGCCCAGCCCTGGACGGTGGTGACCTCCCGCGCCCCGGCCGGCCGCTCATACGTCACCCGACCGCCGACGACCCACAGCTCGTCGCGTACGTCGTCCGGCCCGAGTAGGACCCTCCCCTTGAGGTGCAGCACCGCACCCTCACTCATGGACGTCATGCAGGCACTGTATGCCGGGTGCCGCGGCGGGCGGAGAGGGCCTTCTCCCGGCCGTCCCCCAGCGGTCCACCGAGCGCCCGGGGGCTGGTTCCGCGCCGTCCGTGGGCCGCTTCTGCGGCTTCCCGGGCGTTATCCCGGACGTTTCGCGGAAACCCCCGCGGCCGCCCCGCTTTCTCTCCCGGATGCCTTCCGGGAGACCTTCCACTTGCGAATTCCCAATTCTTCAGAAGCACAGCTTCCCGTATTCTTCTGCCCGGTTTTCCGCACCTCAAACGCCAAGATTTCGCTAGCGTCAAGTACCGTAATTCGGACGCGTCTCCATGACGTTACGGAGCTGTGACCGACTACACAATGTGTCCGTTTCACCCCGAATCTCCTGGTCAAATCGGGACATCCCGCGATGGATCCGCGCGCTCGGGCGCCCCCGCGCGATAACACAACCAAGCCGTCGGCGTAACCCCTGCCCGCGATGCAATTTCGTTTTTCCCTGGGTAAATTTGATTTCCATGACCGCCGCACAAGCAGACCATGCACGTGCCCGCACCGATATCAGAGAATTGCCGGAGGGCTTCAAGCTCGACACCCCACGCGTGGAGGACGGAGCCGCGATCTGGCGCATCGCCCGCGACTCCAAGGCGCTGGACCTCAACTCCTCCTACAGCTACCTCTTGTGGTGTCGCGACTTCGCCGCCACCTCCGTCGTCGCCCGCGACACGGAGGGCGAGCCGGCCGCCTTCATCACCGGCTACATCCGCCCCGACCGCCCGGAGACACTCGTCGTCTGGCAGGTCGCCGTCGACGACGCGCACCGTGGTCAGGGGCTGGCGGCCGCACTCCTGGACGGGCTGACCACCCGCGCCACGCATGAGCTGGGCATCAGATTCGTCGAGACCACCATCACGCCCGACAACGCCGCCTCGAACCAGCTGTTCGCGTCGTTCGCCGAGCGCCACGGAGTGGCACTGGGCCGTGAGGTCCTCTTCGACGCGGGACTGTTCCCGGAACAGGGCCACGAGCCGGAGGTCCTGCACCTCATCGGCCCGTTCGACGTACCGGCCGGTACCGGGCAGTGACGTCCCGCGTGCCCCGCGGCCGTACTGCCGCATGCGCACCCACGGGTCCCCGCACCCCACGCGGCCGGCATCGATCGGCCCCCTCAGTCTTCCCCCCTCTTTCGCACTCATCTCCCTGGAGCATGCTGTGACTATCACCCAGCCCGACCTCAGCGTCTTCGAGACCGTGGAGTCGGAGGTGCGCAGCTACTGCCGTGGCTGGCCCACCGTCTTCGACCGCGCGCAGGGCAGCCGTATGACCGACGAGGACGGCCACACGTACCTCGACTTCTTCGCCGGCGCCGGCTCGCTCAACTACGGCCACAACAACCCGGTGCTGAAACGCGCCCTGATCGACTACATCGAGCGGGACGGCGTCACCCACGGCCTGGACATGTCCACCACGGCCAAGCGGGCGTTCCTGGAGTCCTTCCAGAACATCATCCTGCGGCCGCGTGACCTGCCCTACAAGGTCATGTTCCCGGGCCCGACGGGCACCAACGCCGTCGAGGCCGCGCTGAAGCTGGCCCGTAAGGTCAAGGGCCGCGAGTCGATCGTGTCCTTCACCAACGCCTTCCACGGCATGTCGCTCGGCTCGCTGGCCGTGACCGGCAACGCCTTCAAGCGGGCCGGCGCGGGCATCCCGCTGGTGCACGGCACCCCGATGCCGTTCGACAACTACCTCGACGGCCAGATCCCGGACTTCCTGTGGTTCGAGAAGCTGCTGGAGGACCAGGGCTCGGGCCTCAACCAGCCCGCCGCGGTGATCGTCGAGACGGTCCAGGGCGAGGGCGGCATCAACGTCGCCCGCGCCGACTGGCTGCGCGCCCTGTCCGATCTGTGCAAGCGCCGCGACATGCTGCTGATCGTGGACGACATCCAGATGGGTTGCGGCCGAACGGGTGCCTTCTTCTCCTTCGAGGAGGCGGGCATCGTGCCGGACATCGTCACCGTCTCGAAGTCCATCAGCGGCTACGGCCTGCCGCTCGCGCTCACCCTGTTCAAGCCGGAGCTGGACGTCTGGGAGGCGGGCGAGCACAACGGCACCTTCCGGGGCAACAACCCGGCCTTCGTCACGGCCGCCGCCGCGCTGGACACGTACTGGGCCGACGGCCAGATGGAGAAGCAGACCCTGGCCCGGGGTGAGATCGTCGAGGAGCACCTCAAGGCCATCGTCGAGGAGCACCCCGGGGCCTTCACCGAGTACCGCGGCCGCGGTCTGGTGTGGGGCCTGGAGTGCGTGGACAAGAGCCTCGCCAACAAGATCGCCAAGCGCGCCTTCGAGCTGGGTCTGCTGATCGAGACCTCCGGCCCGGAGAGCGAGGTCGTCAAGCTGCTCCCGGCGCTGACGACCACCCCCGAGGAACTGGACGAGGGTCTGCGGATCCTCGCCCGCGCGACCCGCGACTGCGCCTGACCGGCGCGGAGTTCCCGACCGTTTCACAGAAAGGCAACGACTCACCGTGATCGTCCGCTCGTTCAAGGACATCGAGGGCACCGACCGCCACGTCAAGTCCCAGTCCGGCACATGGGAGAGCAAGCGCATCGTGCTCGCCAAGGAGGGCGTCGGCTTCTCCCTGCACGAGACCACCCTGTACGCGGGGACCGAGACCTCGATGTGGTACGCCAACCACTACGAGGCCGTCCTGTGCGTCGAGGGTGAGGCCGAGCTCACCAACGACGAGACCGGCGAGAAATTCACCATTACGCCGGGCACGATGTACCTGCTCGACGGGCATGAGAAGCACACCATGCGGATCAAGCAGGACTTCCGCTGCGTGTGTGTGTTCAACCCTCCGGTCACCGGCCGTGAGGACCACGACGAGAACGGGGTCTACCCGTTGCTCACCGAGCCCGAACTGGGCTGAGCCGCATCCGTCTGCCCCGTCCGGCAGTCGGCTGCCCCGTCCGGCAGCTGAGGAAGGCACGCATCACGCGCAGGTAAGAAGAGCACGTACGAGAGGAGAGGAAGGCAACACCATGACCACCGCACCCGAGCGCACCGCCGACCTGTACCCGACCCGTGGGACCGCTGAGGTGATCACCCCGCGGAAGGACCCGGTGGTGTGGTCGCAGCCCGGAGCGGCCGGCCCCTTCGAGCCGTCCGAGCTGAGCGACTTCGAACGCGACGGCTTTTTCGCCATCCCGGAACTGCTCACGGCGGAAGAAGTCGCGGTGTACCGCGCCGAACTGGACCGGCTCGTTCTCGACCCGGCGATGCGCGCCAACCCGCGCTCCATCGTCGAGCCGAAGTCGCAGAGCGTCCGGTCCGTCTTCGAGGTGCACAAGATCAGCGAGGTGTTCGCCAAGCTGGTCGCCGATCCGCGGGTGGTCGGCCGCGCCCGGCAGATCCTGGGCTCGGACGTCTATGTCCACCAGTCACGGATCAATGTGAAGCCCGGTTTCGGTGCCTCGGGCTTCTACTGGCACTCCGACTTCGAGACCTGGCACGCCGAGGACGGTCTGCCGAACATGCGCACCGTGTCGGTCTCGATCGCGCTGACGGAGAACTACGACACCAACGGCGGGCTGATGATCATGCCCGGGTCGCACCGGCACTTCGTGGGCTGCGAGGGTGAGACGCCGAAGGACAACTACAAGCGGTCGCTGCAGATGCAGGACGCGGGCATCCCGTCGGACAAGATCCTGACGAACATGGCGGACGAGCACGGCATCCGCCTGTTCACCGGCAAGGCCGGCTCGGCGACCTGGTTCGACTGCAACGCGATGCACGGCTCCGGTGACAACATCACGCCGTACCCGCGCAGCAATGTCTTCATCGTGTTCAACAGCGTGGAGAACACGGCGGTGGAGCCGTTCGCGGCGCCGGTCCGGCGGCCGGAGTACATCGGCGCGCGGGACTTCACCCCCGTGAAGTAGGGCGACGAACCCCGTGGCCTGAGGGCATGCGGAAGCACCGGTGGCGCGGCCGCCGCACAGTGGGTCTGTGCGGCGGCCGCGCCGCGAGGCGGACGTACGGCATGGCGGCCCCCTACCAGAAGCCCCTTCCAGCACGGCACGGAACGAGACGCCACGACACCGGCAGAAGCAGCGCCGGTCGCGCGGAGCTCAGGGGAACTTCATTCCCTACCGGCGCAGCAGTCCCAGCAGCCGGTCCACGTCATCCGTGGAGTTGTAGAGGTGGAAGGCCGCGCGCAGCTGCCCGTCGCGCACCGAGACCCGTACGCCCGCCTCGGCCAGCCGGCTCTCCGCGCCGGCGAGTCCCGGGGTGGACACGATCGCCGAACCGGGTGCCGGGACGAGGGTGCGGCCGAGCCCGGCCAGACCGGCCCGGTAGTGGTCGGCGAGCGCGGTGTTGTGGGCGTGGATGGCGGCGATGCCGATCTCGTCGATGAGGGTGAGGGAGTGCTGGGCGCCGACGTACGCGTAGTAGGCGTGCGGTTCATCGAAGCGCCGGGCGGTGGTGGCCGGCCGGCGGATCGGGCCGTAGCAGGACTCGTCGAAGTCCTCACCGGCCACCCAGCCCGCGTGCAGCGGGTCCGGCCAGGCCCCGGCGCCGCCCTCGGCCGCGTCCCCGCCGAACGCCATGAAGGTGGCGCCGCGCGGGCACAGCAGCCACTTGTAGGCCCCGCAGGTGACGTAGTCGAAGCCGGCGACGCTCAACGGCAGCCAGCCGGCTGCCTGCGTGACGTCCAGGAAGGTACGCGCCCCATGGGCCCGCGCGGCCTCCCGTACCGCGGCCATGTCGGCGATCCGGCCGTCCCTCGACTGCACGGCGCTGAACGCGACCAGCGCGGTGCCGGGACGCACCGCCTCGGCGAGGTCTGCCAGCGGCGCGGTGCGCAGCTTGATGCCGGGGCGCGCGGCGAACGGATTGACCAGAGAGCTGAAGTCACCCTCCGGGACCAGCACTTCGGCGCCCGGTGGGAGCGTGCCGGCGACGAACGCGGAGTGCACCGCGACCGAGCTGCCGAGGGCGACCCGCTCCTCGGGGACGTCCAACAGCCGGGCGAAGGCGGCCCGGGAGGCCGCGGCGGGACCGAAGTAGTCGCGGCCCATGGTGCCGTAGGAGGTGGATTCGTCGAGGGCCGCGCGCAGGGCAGCGGCGGTGCGGGCCGGGAGGAGTCCGCTGGAGGCGGAATTCAGATAGGTCGTCTCGGGAGCGAATTCGCTCCCGCCGAGTGAGGCACATGGCTCAGGTCGCTGCATGCCCCCACTCTGCTCGGCGTCCGGCTCCCCGTCTATGACAAATTCTCTTCGCCGTTCCGCAAGCATCCCTTATCCGCGCAGGTCAGCGGGGGACGCGGACGGGGCAACGCTCCCTCAACACCCGGCGGGGAAGCGACGTCAGCAGCGCCGCGGCACGCTCGACACGCCGCCGGTGCCCGGCGGGAGCCCTCCGGAAATTATCCTGCCGGGGATTCCCTGTCCCGCGCTTCCCGCTTCCCGCTTCCCGCTTCCCGCTTCCCGAACATTCTCCAAGATTCTTCCAGGGGGATTCCCGGGATCCTCCCGAACGATTCCGGAAAGCCTCCCGAACCCTTCGCGAAAGCCTCCCCGAACGCTCCCCGAATTGAAGGAATGGTCGTGAGCATTCCCGCCGAAAGCCTGACCAACCCCGTTGTACGCGCCTTCGTCACCGCGCTCAACGCCCATGACCGCAGCGGTTTCCAGGCCGCGCTGGCACCGGATGCGACGATGTCCGACGACGGTACCGACCGCGATCTGAGGCAGTGGACCGAGCAGGAGATCTTCTCCTCGAACGGCCATATGGAGGTGGAGTCGGAGACCGATGACGGGCTTTCACTGCTGGCCCGCTACAGCAATGACACCTGGGGCGATATGCGCACCCGCTGGCGGTTCACCGTCCAGGACGGCAAGGTAATCCGTTTCGAGACGAGACAGGCGTAGACAGGACAGGCGCAGACGAGACAGGCGCAGAGCAGGACAGACATAACGGCAAGGACGTACGGTCCCGTTATGACCTCACCTCAGGATCTTCTCGCTTTCTGGGAAACGACCGGTTCCGCCAAGACCTTCACCCATCCGCTCGATACGGAATTGCTGGACGGCTATCTGCCGCGTACCGCCCGGGTGCTGGACTACGGCTGCGGTTACGGACGGCTGACGGCCGAGCTGGCCGGGCTCGGTTATCGGTCGTTGCTCGGGGTGGATGTCTCGGCGGCACTCATCGAGCGCGGGCGGCGCGAACACCCCGGGCTGGATCTGATGCGCTGGGTGGACTTCCCGTTGCCGTTCGACGACGCGGAGTTTGACGCGGCGCTGCTGTTCGCGGTGCTGACGTGCGTTCCGCAGGACGCGGCGCAGTCGGCGATCGTCGCGGAGCTGGGGCGGCTGGTACGGCCGGGTGGGGTGCTGTATCTGAGCGATGTGCCGCTGCAGTACGACGCGTACCACAAGGAGCGGTACGGGCGGTGGCGGGAAGAGTGCGGCATCTATGGGGTGTTCACGACGCCCGATGGCGGGGTGTTCCGCCATCATGCGCCGGAGCGGCTGCGGGGACTGGTGCGCGAGGCGGGGTTCTCGGTGCTGCGAGAGCGGGTGGGGTCGGTCGCGACGCTGAACGGGCACACCGCGAAACGGCTGCAGATCATCGCCCGGCGGGAGGGACGTCCGGGGCCAGGGGCAGCACCAGCGTGAGGTGGCTGGCATCGGGGGCCGGGCGGCGGTCCGGGGCGGGGCGCCAGCCGAGGCCGGCGTAGAAGGCGCGGGCACGGTGGTTGTGCCAGAGCACGTCGAGGACGGCACGGGAGTGGCCGGCCGCGCGCCAGGCGTGCAGGCAGGCGGTGTGCAGTGCACGGCCGACGCCGGTGCCCCAGTGGCCGGGGTCGACATGCAGCTGCTGCAGGGTGACGGTGCCCGCCGGCCGGTGGCCGCAGGTGGCCGGGCACGCGAGGTAGGAGGCGACGCCGACGACCGTGCCATGGCGTTCGGCGCAGAGGCCGGCGGTGTCGGCCCGGCCCAGGACGTGTGCCCAGGCGGCGCGCCGGCGGGCGTGTTCGGCCGGCGCGTCGAAGGGGGCGTCCGGGACCCGTGCACGGGCGTACGCCGCGCGGGCGCGGGTGTGCACGGCGGCAATCGTCTCCAGGTCGGCGGGGGTGGCGGCACGGACCCGGAGGCCGGAGGCGGAGTGCACGGTGCCGCTACGCGCCCTCGGCACGGCCGTCGACACGACGTGGCAGGCCGAGCGAAGCGAGATGGGGGTCCCCCCGGCCGAAGTCCCCCGGCTGACGCCGGGAGGTGCCCCCAGGGGGAGGGTTGTCCTCACGGAGCTCGGGCGGGAGCAGGGCGGGCGGGGTGTCCTGGTAGACGACAGGGCGGAGCCAGCGTTCGACGGCGGTGCCGCCGACGGAGGTCGAGGTGGAGGTGGTGGCCGGGTAGGGGCCGCCGTGGTGCTGGGCGGGGGCTACCGCGACACCGGTCGGCCAGCCGTTGACCACGATGCGTCCGGCCAGCGGGGTGAGCGCGGAGAGCAGTCGGGCACCCAGGCCGATGCCGTCGTTGCTGTCCGCAGCGCCACGGGCGCCCAGGCCGACGCCGTCACCACCATCCCCAGCGTCACCCGCGTCGCCTGCCACATCACCGGTCGCGGCGCTCTCCGTACCCACGGCAGCATCGGTCCCCGCGCTCTCCGCGTCGCCCAGATGGAGCGTCGCGGTGAGATTCCCGGACAGCCGGGCGAGTACGGCGCCGATCTCGGACTCGTCGGTGTAGCGGGCGAGGACGGTCACCGGGCCGAAGCACTCCTCCAGGAGGAGGTCGTGCGGCCCTTCGGTGGCGAGGCGAGCGGCGGGGACGGTGAGGAAGCCCGCGCTGACGGTGTGTTCGCCGCCCGCGCCCGGGGTCACCGGCGCCTGGACGTCGGGGAGTTCGGCGCGGGTGCGGACGCCGTCGAGGAACGCGTCCCGCATCCGGTGGTCGAGCAGCACCCCCGGCTCGGTGTCGCTGACCGCGGCGGTCAGCGACTTCAGCAGCCGGTCGCCGGTGTCGCCGGCCGGTGCCAGGACGAGGCCGGGCTTGACGCAGAACTGGCCGACGCCGAGCGTCATCGAGGCGGCGAGCCCGGTGCCGAGCTGCTCGGCGCGTTCCGCGGCCGCGGCCTCGGTGACCACGACGGGGTTGAGGCTGCCCAGTTCGCCGTGGAAGGGGATGGGGTGCGGGCGGGCCGCGGCCGCGTCGTACAGGGCACGGCCGCCGCGCACCGAGCCGGTGAACCCGGCGGCGGAGATCAGTGGGTGGCGCACCAGGTCGATGCCCGCCTGGAAGCCGTGCACCAGGTTCACCACCCCCTCGGGCAGGCCGACGTCGGTGGCGGCGCGGCGCAGCAGCGCGGCGCAGAGTTCGGAGGTGGCGGGGTGGTCGGGGTGCGCCTTGACGACGACGGGGCAGCCGGCCGCGAGGGCGCTGGCGGTGTCGCCGCCCGGGACGGAGAAGGCGAGCGGGAAGTTGCTGGCGGCGTAGACCGCGACGGTGCCCAGCGGGATCTTGTAGCGGCGCAGGTCGGGCCGTGGCGGGGTGCGGTCGGGGTCGGCGTGGTCGATGCGTACGTCGAGGAACGCGCCCTCGGTCACACCGTCCGCGAAGGCCCGCAACTGGTAGGTGGTGCGGGCGAGTTCGCCGGTGAGCCGGCCGGGGCCGAGCGCGGTCTCGGCGTCGGCGGCCTCGATGACCGCCTCGCCCGCCTCGTCGAGCAGACCGGCGGCGCGGCGCAGGAAGGTGGCGCGTACGGTGCGGTCGGCGAGCGGGGCGAAGGCGGCGTGCGCCGTGCGTACCGCCGCGTCCACCTCGGCCGCTGTGGACTCCACCGCAACCTGTTCGCGTGGCTTCCCGGTTCGGGGGTCGACACTCCAGACTGGTGCTGCCTCTGCTGCCACCGTGCATTCCTCCCGGGCGATGCCGTGCCGACCGTACGAGCCGAGCCGTATCGAGCCGTATCGAGTATGACCGGGACGGGTCGGAGCGTGCCCGGTCTTGCCGCAGCCCGTACGGCGTTCGATATGCTGAACATCGTCCCGGATCATGAACATATGGGACTCTATGACTGTCCGAGCAGAGGGGTCAAGGGCGATGTCAGCTGCCGATTCCGGTGGATCGCAGGTCAAGTCCGCGGTGCGGACGGTGGAGTTGCTGGAGTACTTCGCGGGCCGCCCCGGCATGCACAGCCTGGCCTCGGTCCAGGAAGCCGTCGGCTACCCCAAGTCCAGCCTCTACATGCTGCTGCGCACCCTCGTCGACCTGGGCTGGGTCGAGACGGACGCCACCGGCACCCGCTACGGCATCGGCGTCCGCGCCCTGCTGGTCGGCACGTCGTACATCGACGGCGACGAAGTGGTGGCCGCCGCCCGCCCGGCGCTGGACCGGCTCGCGGACGACACCACCGAGACGATCCACCTCGCGCGGCTGGACGGTGTCAATGTCGTCTATCTCGCCACCCGCCAGTCGCAGCACTATCTGCGGCCGTTCACCCGGGTCGGCCGCCGGCTGCCCGCGCACTCCACCTCGCTGGGCAAGGCGCTGCTCGCCACCTACACCGACGACCAGGTCCGCGCGTTGCTGCCGCCCACCCTCACGGCGCTGACCGAGCGCACCATCACCGACCGCGAGCAGCTGATCGAGGAGCTGCACACGGTGCGCGAGCGGGGTTATGCGGTGGACCGCGAGGAGAACACGCTGGGCCTGCGCTGTTTCGGTGCGGCGATCCCGTACCGCACCCCGGCGCGGGACGCGATCAGCTGCTCGGTGCCGGTGGCACGGCTCACGCCGGCCCATGAACAGACCATCAGGGACGCGCTGTTCGACGCGCGGGACCGGCTGACGTTGGCCACCCGGCGGCTCTGAGCCACCTTCCGGCGCGGCGTCCGGCCCGGCGGCATCCCGACTCTCCCTCCCCACCTCCGCCCCGGAACCCTCTCCTCCGCTTCCGTCGTACGGCTCCCCCCGTCCGGCGATGGGGGTACCTCCCATGCCGTTCAGGCAATGGGGGGAGGATCGTCACCGAGGGCGAGGCGGCCGGGCCGGGACGCCGGAAGTCTGAGGGCATGACCGCGCAGCGCACCCGTTCCCTCCTCCGGGCGGCCCCCTGGTCGCCTGCGTCCCCTACCTCTCGCTGAAGACCGCCCGGGTCGCGGGCAGCCGGATCGGCATTCCCGAGGCGAGCGCGCTGCGCCAGGACGGCAACTCCCTGATGGCGCTGAACGCGCTGACCGTGCTGATGGCGCGGCCGCCACGTCCCGCTCCTGCTGCCGCCGGCCGCCGCCCGGACCGGCTCGGGCGCGCCGGCCTGCTGGGGCGGCTGGATGACGCTCACCACGCTCTCGGTGCCCGCCGTCGATCCGCGGCTCGCCACGCCCTGGTTGGGCCTGGCCTACTCTGTGCAGATGCTGGTCGGAATACTCGCGGCAGTCGCCGATGCCCATTTCTTCGCCGAACGCGAGGCCGCGCGGTGCAACTGATCGTCGGGCGCTGGAGCCATCTGGTGCAGGGCGGCGCGCTGTTGATGCCGTTCTTCCTGCTGATGACGGTCGTTCTCTCGCTGATCGTGCCCGGCGCCGATCCGTGGCGCGATCTCACGACCCAGCTCCTGGCATTCGGCGGCGCGCTGCCGCTCGCCGCCCTGGTGGTGCTTGTCCCGCAGGCGCGGCCGGTCTCGGTGGGCTCCGTACGGTCGTTGTGCGGTGTGCCCGAGGAACTGCTGGCCGACGGGCCGGCCGACTCGTGGGCGGCCAGGCGGCGTGCGGCGCTGTGGTTCGTGATGCATGTGGGCATCGGCGGGACCGTGAGCGGGATGACGCTCGCCGTACCGCCGGCCGCGATCGTGCTGCTGGCGCTGCCGTACTCCGGCCCCGACCGGTACGCCTCGCTGTGGTGGTGGCAGCCCGTCCCCCGTGCGCTCGGCCCGCTCGCCGGTCTGATGCTGCTGGCCCTGCTGGTCGGCACCGCTTGGGCGGCCGGGGCGCTGCTGGCCCGCTGCGCACCGCTGCTCCTGGGGCCGACGCCCGCCGACCAGCTGGCCGCCGCCGAGCGCCGGGCCGCCGATCTGGCCTCCCGCAACCGGCTGGCCCGCGAGCTGCACGACTCCGTGGGGCACGCGCTCAGCGCCGTCACCCTCCAGGCGAGCGCGGCCCGCCGGGTCCTGGACGCGGACCCGGAGTTCGCCCGCCAGGCGCTGACCGCCATCGAGGAGACCACCCGTGAGGCGGTCGCGGAACTGGACACCGTCCTGGGGCTGTTGCGCGAGGAGGACGGCGCTCGGCCGACCGCTCCGGCGCCCACCCTGGACGGCCTGGACACGCTGCTCGACCGTACCCGCGCGGTGGGTCTGCACATCCGGACAACGATCGAGGGGAGCCGCGCCGGGCTGCCGCCGATGGTCTCCCGGGAGGCGTACCGGATCGTGCAGGAGGGGCTCAGCAACGCGCTGCGGCATGCCGGTCCGGTGGACGTCGAGCTCCAACTCCACATCTATGAGGGGGAGTTGACGCTTACCATGGAGAACCCGCTGACGGCGGAGCGGACGGTGGACGATACGGCGGACGCCGCTGCCCCGGCGGCTCGTACGGGCGGGGGCCGCGGGCTACGGGGTATCGGTGAGCGCGCCCGGCTGCTGGGCGGCAATGCGACGGCCGCTGCGCGCGGCGGCGTATGGCGGCTGACCGCCCGGCTGCCGCTGGGGGCGGCGCGGTGAGCGGGACGGACGGCACCGTGGGCGGGACAGGCGGCACGGTAAGCCGGGCGATCGTCGGCCGGGTGGGACAGGGCGGGGGGCCGGATGACCGGGTCCACCGAATTGACCCGGGTCCGCCGGGTCCACCGGGTCGGCCGGATCCACCGAATCAACCGGGTCGAGCACGGCAAACACAGCGAGCTCAGCAAGGACAGGGCAGGCGAGCGGGAATGAGCGGGATGCGCAACAACGGCGAGCAGGCGGACGCGACGGGTACGGAAACCGTTCCGCCTCCCGGGGCCGGCGGCGCCCGCGCGCTCCGTGTCGTCCTCGCCGACGACGAGCGGATGGTGCGTTCGGCGCTACGCGCGATCCTCGGCGCGGAGGCCGATATGGAGGTGATCGGCGAGGCGGCGACCGGCGCGGAGGCGGTGCCGTTGATCCGTGAACTGCGCCCGGACATCGTACTGATGGACGTCCGGATGCCTGAGATCGACGGTATCCGTGCGACCGAGCAGGTGCTCGCCGGGATGTCCGAGCCGCCCCGCATCATCGTGGTGACGACGTTCGAGAACGACTCCTATGTCTATGACGCGCTGCGGGCCGGGGCCAGCGGGTTTCTGCTCAAGCGGTCCGGCGCGGAGGAGCTGGTCCAGGCCGTGCGGCTGGTGGCGCGCTGCGATTCGCTGCTGTTCCCGGCGGCGGTCCGCGCGCTGGCCGCCCGGCACGCCGGGGAGCGGGCGGCGGACGACGCGGCGCGGGCGCTGCGGGACCGGCTGTCGGAGCGGGAGGGCGCGGTGCTGCGGCTGATGACGGGCGGGCTGACGAACGCCGAGATCGCGGACCGGCTGGGGGTCGGCCCCGCCACGGTCAAGACCCATGTCGCGGGGGTGCTGGCCAAGCTCGGGGTGCGGGACCGGACCCAGGCGGTGATCGCCGCGTACGAATGCGGGTTCGTACGGCCGGGGTAGGCACGCCCGGCCTGGGCAGGGGGATGACCGGCACGACGCAACCCAGCACCGCCACACCCCGTCACCCGATCACCCCAACGCGCCAGATTACCGACTCTCACCGGAAATCCCGCCCCGACCTGCCCTTTTCCTGGCGATGCGGGACGGCCGTCGACCGGCGAGGCATGTTCTGACAGCATGTCAGCAGGCTTGGTCGGCGCCGGGCCGCTTACCTCGGAATCAGGAAGCGTGGAACTCCGTCAACTCTTCTCGTGGCACAACGGCGTGCCCGGTCCGCGCTTCGTGGAGGTTCGTCACCATGCGTTCCAGTCGAGTACTCACCGGTGCCGCGCTGTCCGTCGCCGCGCTAAGTCTCTCCACCACCGCGGCGTCCGCCGGTGACTTCGGCACCATCGAGGCCTCCCCCGGCGCGGCCACGGCGGGCTCCACGGTCAGTCTGACCAGCAACGCCTGCGGGAAGAACGGCTCGGCCAGGGTCGACGCGAGCGCGCTGGGCGCCGGCATCATCCACCTCTCGTCCACGGGACGGGCGCACTCCGGGAACGTGCAGGGCACGCTGCGGATTCCGTCCGGCACCCGGCCCGGTAACTACGGCCTCGGCGGTATCTGCTCCCACGGCAAGGAGCTCACCGGCACCGTCGGCGTCAGCAAGATCAGCAAGGTGGGCAAGACGGCCAAGGGCGGCGAGGGCAGCACGGTGAGCGAGCACGGCGCCGGGGGCGGCCCCCCGGGCGCCACCGCCGGCAGCAGTGCCACCCCGGCGCCCAAGGGAAAGGCGAAGACCGGTGCCGGCACCACGGCCGAGAGCTCCAGCGCCTCCGAGATCGCCTCGGGCTCGGCCCTGGTGATGGCCGCTGTCGCCGGGGGCATCTGGATGCTGCGCCGCCGTCGCGAGGGGGGCCGCTCCTGAGGGGGACCTGCCCCGGCCGGCCGCCGTGAGCAGCAACGGCCGGATGCCTGCGAGGCAGCCGGGGGGCCGGTCCGCGGACCGAATCCCGCTTCCCGGGAGGAGTGCGCACAGCGATGGGACCCCGCAGCCCCGCCCGTGGCGGCACACCCGTCATAGCCGGCATCACCGCGCTCGCGCTGGCCACCGGCCTCTGGCTGCTCAGCCACGGCACCGAGACCAGACCGCCGCCCCAGCCGTCCGCCGCCCAGGGGTTCGGCGCCGGTCCGCCGGGCACCCGGCCCGCGGTACCCGCCGTACCGGCCATCCCGCCACTGCCCGCGTCGGAGCCGGTCCGGGTCACCGTGCCGTCCGTGAAGATCGACGCACCCCTGATGAAGCTGGGCCTGACCCCGGACGGCAGCCTCGACGCGCCACCGGACGCCACCAAGAACCTGGCCGGCTGGTACAAGGACGGCGCCGCCCCCGGAAGCCGGGGCACCGCCCTCATCGCCGGCCATGTCGACAGCCACTCCGGGCCCGCCGTCTTCTACAGCCTGGGCTCCCTGAAGAAGCACAGCCCCATCGAGATCCTGCGCGAGGACGGCCGGACGGCGGTCTTCACCGTCGACGCGGTCGAGGTCTACGACGGCGAGGACTTCCCGGACGACAAGGTCTACGGGGAGGCCGACCGGCCCGAACTCCGTCTGATCACCTGCGGCGGCGACTTCGACGCCGACACGCAGGAATACCTCGGCAATGTCGTCGTCTTCGCACATCTCACCGGCGCCACGGACGCGGCCGCCTCCACACAGCCGACCGGACCGGGCGGACCGAGCGGACCGGCGCGGCACGCCCGGCTGTTTCAGCGTGCGGTGTTCCCCGCGGTGTCGCGCAGCGCGGCCGGTACGGCGGACTGATCCTGGTCGCTCGCCAGGCCCGCGTGGTAGCGCCGCAGTGCGCCCACGCCCGGCGAGGCGGCGTGGGCGGCATCGGCGGCGAGGGTGCCGGGGCTGCCGCCGAGACCGGAGACGACGGTGAGATCGGCGGCGAGGATCGCCGTCCCCGAGCGGGCCGGGCGCATCGGCGCGGGCCGCGGCGTCACCGGTGCAGGGACCACCACGCCGTCGGCGTGCGCGGGGACGTCCGCCGGATCCACACCGGCGTCGGCGCCGCAGCGGTGCGCGGCGCCCAAGGGTACGGATCCCCGAGTCGGGCGATGCGGCGAGCGGCATCCGGGGCGCCGACGGCATCTCACGGGTAGAGGAACGCGCCGGTACGCAGGGGCCTCGTCGCCGGGTCCAGCGCGCGGCGGAAGGCGAGGGCGATCTCCGGGCGAAGGCGGAGACGGCGGAGGAGTGGCGACGAAGCCCCACCGCACAACCGCCTCTCCCCAGTGAATCAAGCTTCTTGACCCGCCATCACCCGGCTCCCTACCGTTCTAGCGTTCCACTCATCTGAACACCATCCGCACCTGCATCCATGCAGCCATGCACCCCGGCAGCTCGACCATCAGCCCCACCCGGAAGCATCCCGCCCATGACCGAAGCACCCCGCACCGTCCTGCTCACCGGAGCCGCCGGTGGCGTGGGCACCCTGATGCGCGAGCTGCTGCCGCCCTACGGATACCGGCTGAGACTCTTCGACCAGCGGCCCATCGACGGCGAACCGGACGCCATCACCGCCGATCTGGCCGACCGGAAGGCGCTGCGCGAGGCGGTCCGTGACGTCGACGCGATCATCCATCTGGCCGGCATCTCCCTGGAGGCCCCGTTCGAGCAGATCCTCCGGGCCAACATCGAGGGCACCCACCACCTCTACGAAGCCGCCCGCGAGGAAGGCGTACGCCGAGTCGTCTTCGCCTCCTCCAACCACGCCGTCGGCTTCACTCCCCGCCCCGCGGACGGCTCCGCCGCCATCCCCGTCGACACACCCCACCGCCCCGACACCTTCTACGGCCTGTCCAAAGGGTTCGGCGAGGATCTCGCCTCGCTCTACTGGGACCTGCACGGCATCGAGACCGCCTCGCTGCGCATCGGCTCCTGCTACCCCCGACCCACCAGCGTCCGCATGCTCTCCATCTGGCTGAGCCCGGCCGACTGCGCCCGCCTGCTGCACGCCTCCCTGACCGCCAAGGACGTCGGCCACACCGTCGCCTACGCCTCCTCCGCCAACACCCGCCTGTGGTGGGACCTCTCCACCGCCCGCGCGCTCGGCTACGACCCCCAGGACGACTCCGAGACCTACGCCGCCCAACTGATCGCCGCACAGGGCGAACTCTCCTGGGACAACCCGGAACACACCCACCTGGGCGGCGCGTTCTGCACCGATCCGCCCCGCTGGCCCCACTGAACCGAATCCGCCCGCACCAGCGGTTTTCCGCCTCCGCACGGAACTCCACGCCGCCGGACTGCGTCTTGAGAAGACATAGCGCGGCGCATCTACCGCGCAGGAACGAGGAAATGCATCATGGGCATCGTCAGCTGGCTCGTACTGGGACTGGTCGCCGGCGTCATCGCCAAAGTCCTGCTGCCGGGACGCGACCCGGGCGGGCTCATCGGCACCACGCTGATCGGTATCGTGGGCTCCTTCATGGGCGGCTGGCTGTCCACCAAGTTCCTGGACCGCCCGATACCGAAGGACTTCGGCGAGCCGTCCATGTGGATCGCCTCGGTCGCCGGGGCCCTGGTGCTGCTGATCATCTACCGGCTGCTGTTCGGCAATTCACGCGAACGCCGCTGATCACCCCGAACCGGGCGGCCCTCCGTACCGGGCGGCCATCCGCGTACGGGTAATGGAACCGCAAAGGCGGGCCGTTCGTTACTGCTGGCATGACCGTTATGACTCCTGGCTCGAACCTCCCGCTCACCTCCGCGCGGGTGGCGGTGGACGTCACCGCCCCCGTGCGGCTCGACGTGTCGGGCCTGCTGCTCACCGCCGACGGCAAGGTGCGTTCCGACGACGACTTCGTGTTCTACAACCAGCCCAGCGGCCCCGGTGTGACCCACACCGCCGCGGCCGGCGGCACCGGCGACACCATCACCGTGGACACCGCCGCGGTGCCCGACGACATCCAGAAGGTCGTCGTCACCGCCAGCCTGGACGCCCCCGGCGCGACCTTCGCCGGCACCGAGCCGACCGGCACGGTCCGCGACGCCGGGACCGGCGGTGTCATCGCCTCCTTCACCCCGCCCCAGCTCGGCACGGAAACCGCGCTGATCGTCATGGAGATCTACCGCCGCAACGGCGCGTGGAAGGTCCGCGCCGTCGGCCAGGGCTACGCCAACGGCCTGGCGGGCATCGCCACCGACTTCGGCGTCAGCGTGGACGAGGAGCCGTCCGCCCCCGCCGCCCCCCAGACACCCCCGGCTCCTCCGGCGGCACCGCCCCCCTCCCCGGCCGCCCAGTGGGGCCCGCCCGCCGGCACCCCCGCCCCCGTCGCCCCGCCACCGGCAGCCACTCCCCCGGCCCAGCCCGCCACCCCCGCCGCTGCTGCTTCTTCCACCCAGCCCAGCCCGGCGTTCCCCTCCCTCGGCAAGGTCAACCTGGACAAGGGCCGCGTCAGCCTCCAGAAGAACCAGACGGTCTCCTTGGTCAAGGGCGGTCAGCCGGTCCTCACCTCGGTCAAGATGGGCCTCGGCTGGGAGCCCGCGTACCGCGGCAAGAGCATCGACCTGGACGCTTCCGTCATCGCCTACGGCCCCGATCGCAAGAAGATCGACAACTGCTTCTTCGGCAAGCTGTCGATCCTGAACGGTGCGATCCAGCACTCCGGCGACAACCTCACCGGCGACGGCTCCGGCGACGACGAGGTCATCACCGTCCACCTCGGCGGACTCCCGCCGCAGGTCACCGGCCTGGTCTTCACGGTGAACTCGTTCTCCGGCCAGAAGTTCTCGGATGTCGCCAAGGCGTACTGCCGCCTGACCGACGCACAGACCGGCGAGGAGCTGGTCCGCTTCGACCTCACCAACTCCGAGCAGCGCACCGGCGTCATGATGGTCAAGCTCATCCGCCAGTTCTCCGGCGAATGGGAGATGACGGCCATGGGTGAATTCGTCGACGCACGCACCGTACGCGGCATGCAGAAGCCCGCGGCCGCGGCGCTCTGACACCGCGCGCAACCCCACCGGCCCGCAGACGCCTACGGGCGGAGGCCGGTGGGGGCTGACGCGCCCTCCCCACCACCCTCGGGAGGGGCCGGGCTGTAGCGGCGGAGCCGTGTAAGCCCGGCACCGCTGCCGAACAGCCCCGCGCAGCGGCAACAGCCCACCGCAGGCACAACGGCGGGACAGCCGATAACGTGGCGATCAACGTGCCGCGAACATCGAAACCCCCACGGGGGCCGGCCGATAACGGCAAGCAGCCAAGTCGGCCCGGGCAGAGCGCAGCGACACCACCAGGAGCGTTCCATGACGCAGCAGCCCCCGACCGGCACCCCCGGCCAGCCGGGCCGAACCGACGACGCGGGCCGAACGAACCACCCCGACCGAACAACCGCCGCGGAAGCGGACTCGCCCGGCCGGACAACCGCCGGGGAGGCGGACTCGCTCCCCGACCGGGTAGCGATCACCTACGGCGAAGCCGACCTCAGCACCGTCCCCGCCTTCGCCGGCGGCTTCATCAACTTCGGCTACTGGGCACGGCTGCCCGACATCGCCGACCGCCCGTTCACCGAAGCCGACCGCGTCCGCAGCGAACAGGACCTCTACCGTCTGGTGCTCGGCACCTTCGACCGGCCGCAGGACCGCACCGCCCTGGAGGTCGGCTGCGGCCGGGGGCTGGGCTGCGTACTGGCCCTCCAGGAATTCGGCCTGGGCAAGGTCATCGGCCTGGACGCCCACCCGGACCAGATCGCCCGCGCCCGCCGCACCCACGCGGCGCTGCTCTCACCCCCCGACGGGGGAAACGGCACCACCAGCGGGAACGGCCCTTCCACCGGGCCCAACGCAGCCCCCGCCCCCCTCGACTTCATCCAAGGCGCCGCCCAGCGCATCCCGCTCCCCGACGCCGCCATCGACTGTCTCTACTCCGTCGAGGCCGCGCAGCACTTCCGCGATCTGTCCGCCTTCGCGCGCGAGGCCGCGCGGGTGCTGCGCCCGGACGGCCGGCTGGCGCTGACCACGTTCTTCGCCCGCGATCACGACGCCGCCCGCGCACTGCCCGAGCTGCTGCCCTCGTACGCGGACGGCCTGGACGTCCCCCATGTGATCGATGACGTCGCCACGGCGCTGGTCACGGCGGGCCTGAGGGACGTCCAGGTGCGGGCGATCGGCGACGCGGTCTGGGAGCCGTACGACCGCTATATGGCCCAGCAGCCGGAGCTCCGCGACGAGTGGGCGCGCCGCTATCTGACGGCGTACAAGGCCGGTCTCCTGGACTACTACGTCATCACGGCAACGGCCCCTGAGCCCCCGGCCGGCGAAACCGCCTCGGAAACCACCGCGAAAACCACCGACGGAACCCCCTCCGCTACCCCTACCGCTGCCGCTTCCACGGCCCGGTGATCGCCAGCATGATCCCGGGATCCTGGATGTTGGCGAACAGCGTCCGCCCGTCCGGGGAGAAGACCGGCCCGGTGAACTCGCCGAACTCCGGCTCCTCGGCCGTACCGACGTTCACCTCGTTGCGCGCGATCGGGTAGGTCCGGCCGTCCTCGGTGGCCCCGAAGAGATGCTGGACGCCCTCCCCGTCCTCGGCGATGATCAGGCCACCGTAGGGGGAAACGGTGATGTTGTCGGGGCCGTCGAGCGCGCCGTCCTCGGCAGGGTCCGGGTTGACGCCGAGCAGCACCTTCAGTGTGAGGGTCCGCCGCGACGGGTTGTAGAACCAGACCTGCCCGTCGTGCTGGACCGGGCTCTCCTCGCGGGCGAAGGAGGAGACGATGTACGCACCGCCGTCCGCCCACCACATGCCCTCCAGCTTGCGGGCGCGGGTGATCTCATCGTCGGCGAACTGCTTGCGCACCGATGTCGTACGGGCGTCGCGGTCGGGGACCTCGATCCAGTCGACGCCGTAGACGGTGCCGGTCTTCGTGGCGCGCGACAGATCGTCGACGAACCGGCCGCCGGAGTCGAAGCACTTGGGGGCGGCCAGCACACCGGCGTCGTCGGCCAGCGTCCGCAGCTTGCCGCGTCCGTGCCGGAAGCCCTGCGGCGGGCTCCAGCGGTAGAAGAGGCCGTTGGGCTCGTCGGCGTCCTCGGTCAGGAAGAGGTGGCCGCGCTTGGGGTCGACGACCACCGCTTCGTGGGCGTAACGGCCCAGCGCCTTGAGGGGCTTGGGCTCACGGCCGGCCTCGACGGCATTGGGGCCTCCCCTGCTCGAACGCAGTTGAGAGCCTGGGGAAGGGTCGACCTCGAAGACATAGCCGTGGTCCTTGGTCATGCCGTGCTCGCCGGCCTTGTCCTCGTTCTCCTCGCAGGTCAGCCAGGTTCCCCAAGGGGTGGTCCCGCCCGCGCAGTTGGTGGAGGTGCCGGCGATGCCGACCCATTCGCCGACCGGCGTACCGTCCTTGGCGACCTCCACGACGGTGCAGCCGCCGGACGCCGCCGGGTCGTAGACGAGTCCCTCGGCGAGCGGCACCGGGTGCGGCCAGTCGGCGCGCGGGCCCTTCAGCTCATGGTTGTTGACGAGCAGGGTGCTGCCGCGGGTGCCCTCGAAGGTGCCGGTGCCGTCGTGGTTGGAGGGCGTGGACTCGCCGCTGTCGAGCTTGGTCACACCGGTCCGGGTGATGATCCGGTACGAGAAGCCGGCGGGCAGTGCGAGGATGCCGTCCGGGTCGGGGACCAGCGGGCCGTAGCCGAGCGTGCCGTCCGCCGTGCCGTCGTCGGCGCCCTCCGTCGCTTCCCCGCCGATGGCTCCGGGCGCGGTGGCCAGCACCCCGACGCTGCCGGCCAGTGCCACGCCCGCACCGGCGAGGGCGGAACGCTTGGCGAAGTCTCTGCGGGTGAGCGGCATGTCATCTCCTGGATGGCCTGAGGTCCCCTGTGCCTGCGCCGGAAACCCTTCCCCGCGTCCTCGAACTCCGGTTGAACGCGTACCGACATCCAGGAAGCGGTCAGGGCCTGTCCCATGCATGGGTCAGGCCCTGACCCCACTCGCAACCGAGACCGCGGCGCCCCCGGGACACCCCGGGATACGGACCCCAAGACGCCCGGAGATGCGGACGCCCGAGACGCCCCCGAGACACCCGAGATGCCCCGAGCTCAGCCGCCCTGCCGGGAGCGCGCCTTGAACGCGGCCTTACGGGCCTCCTTGGCGGCCTTACGGTCCGGGTGCAGCCGGCCCATGGCCTCCAGGACCTCGGCGGTGGCCGGGTGGTCCACTCGCCAGGCCGCATCGAAGAACCCGCTGTGCTGCTCGGTCAGGCCCCGGACCAGGTCGCGCAGCTCGGCGGCCGCTTCGTCGTCCGCGCTGCCCAGCTGGGCGGCGAGGGTGTCCACCGTCAGCCAGAAGATCATGTCCTGGGAGGGCTCGGGAATGTCGGAGACCGCCCGCTCGGCGAGCCAGACCCGGGCCAGACCGCCCAGCTGCCGGTCGTCGAGGACCTCCCGCAGTGCGGCCTCCGCGTCCAGCGTGACCAGGGAGAGCGTCTGCTGCGCGGCGAGCCGGCGCAGCGGGGCGCGCTCGTCGTCGCCGCGGGCGGCCGAGAGCAGATCCCGGGCGGCGTCCACGGGCGTACGGGCCGCGAGCCACTGCTCGGACTCGGCCTGGGCGAGCGCCTCGGGGTAGTCGGGCAGCGCGTCGAGGAGGACATCGGCGCCCTTGTCGGTGAGGTCGCCGACGGCCGGGGCGTGCACCCCGGCGTCCAGCATGCGGGCGCGTACGGCGTAGATGCCGAGCGGGGTGAGACGGACCAGGCCGTAACGGGCGACGTCCTCGTCGGCGAGCGGCTCCGCGCCGGGTGTCCCCTCTGGACCGGAGCCCGGGAGCGCCGTCTCGCCGTCCTCGTCCAGCTCCTCGATGAGCGCCTCGTCCACCGGCCGGTACGCGACCAGCCCGATCGGCTCCAGTACCCGGAACTGGTCGTCCAGGCGCATCATCGCCTCGGAGACCTCTTCGAGGATGTCGTCGGTCGGCTCGTCCATATCGTCCGGGACGATCATGGAGGCGGCCAGGGCGGGCAGCGGAACGTCCTGGTCAGGGCTTTCGCTCAGGGCGGTCAGCAGATAGAGGTTGCCGAGGATGCCGTCCAGCAGCTCGGCCTCCTCCTCCGGGTTCCAGTCGATCGCGTCCAGGTCGAGTTCGCCACCGTCGGCGAGCTGCTCGGCGATGCCGGAGAGGTCGGGGGCGGCCGCGTCGGCGAGCACGGTGTCCAGGCCGCCGAGCCAGATTTCCAGGACGTCCTGCGGGCTGGCGGAGGTGAGCAGGCGCAGCTCCTCGCCGGGGGTGGCGGTGCCGGCCGCGGTGTCGTCCGGGAGGTCGTCGGCGGTCTCGCCGTCCGCCGCTTCGGCGGTCTCCTCGACCTCCACCAGCCCGGTGTCCACCGCCAGCTGCCACGCCTCGGCCGTGTACGCGGGGCCGTCCTCGTCGCCCGCCAGGCCGAGGTGCTCGGTGGCGGCGGCCAGCGGCTCCTGGAGGAGCTCCCCGCCGACGCCGACGGGAACGCCCGGCTCGGCCCAGCGGGCGAGCTTCGCGGCCCTGGCCATCAGCGGCGCGCTCAGCACGTCCCGGGCCAGCTCCGCTTCGGAGTGCAGCCGGACCGGCGGCAGGGTGGGGCGGTCTGCGGACATCTCGGGCTCAGCTCCTCGAACGGACTACGGCTGGTGCGACGACCCAGCGTAGACGGAATTCCGGGTATCTCGGGCGGTTCACCCACCCGTCAGGCATCCGTCGCCCGGCGAACCTTGACAACTCCCTTGCCCGCACAAGAGATTGACGCGCGTAGAGGCCGCCGGGTGCACGTGCGCGCCTCTTCCGGTTCACCCCCCACCCCCTCTCCCCCTCGGAGGCATGCATGCCGTCCCGTCGTTCGCTCCGCAGGCCCGCCGCCGTCGGCGCGGTGGCCTGTGCCGCCCTCGCCACCGGACTGCTCACCGCCCCGCAGTCCGCGTCCGCCGCGGGCTCCCGGATCCACCACATCCAGGGCACCACCCGAATATCCCCGCTCGCCGGGAAGCAGGTCAGCGGTGTCCCCGGCACGGTCACCGCGGTCCGGGGGTACGGTTCGGCGCGCGGCTTCTGGGTGCAGGACCCGCACCCGGACGGCGACGCGGCGACCAGCGAGGCCGTCTTCGTCTTCACCGGCAAGGAGACGCCGAAGGTCGACGTCGGTGACGCGATCACCTTCGCCGGCACGGTCGGCGAGTACTACCCCGGCGGCAAGGACGCCGGCCTCCAGTCCGTCACCCAGATCACCGACGCCACCTGGAAGATCGCCTCCTCCGGCGCCCCGCTTCCGGCCGCCTTCACCCTCAACCCGGCGTCGGTTCCCGGCCGTTACGCCCCCAAGGCGGACGGCGAGAACATCGAGTCGCTGCCGCTGCGCCCCCGTGCGTACGCGCTGGACCGCTACGAGTCCCTGGAGGGCATGCGGGTCTCGGTCAAGGACGCCCCGGTCGTCGGCCCGACCAGCGCCTACCACGAGCTGTGGGTCACCGCCGAACCGCACCACAACCGCACGGTCCGCGGCGGCACGCTCTACGCCTCCTACGGGGACCCCAACTCCGGCCGGGTGAAGGTCGCTTCCCTGATCCCCTCCGCGGAGCGGCCGTTCCCGGTGGCCGATGTCGGCGACGAGCTGACCGGCACCACCGCCGGGCCCCTGGACTACACCAACTACGGCGGCTACACCCTCCGGGCGACCGAGCTGGGCAAGGTCACCGACCACGGCCCGGCGCCGGAGACCACCCGCGAGCAGACCTCCGACGAGCTGGCCGTGGCCACGTACAACGTCGAGAACCTCGCCCCCACCACCCCGCAGGCCAAGTTCGACCGGCTGGCGAAGGGGCTGGTGCACAACCTGGCCGCCCCCGATGTCGTCGCCCTGGAAGAGGTGCAGGACGACAGCGGCGCCACCGACGACGGTGTGGTCTCCGCGGGGGCCACCCTGAAGAAGCTCACCGACGCCATCAAGGCGGCCGGCGGCCCGGCGTACGAGTGGCGGCAGATCGACCCGGTGAACGGCCAGGACGGCGGGCAGCCCGGCGGCAACATCCGGGTCGCGTTCCTCTTCAACCCCGACCGGGTGGCGTTCACGGACGTCAAGGGCGGCGACGCCACCACGCCGGTGCAGGTCGTCGACGACCACGGCAAGGCCGCGCTCTCCGCCTCACCCGGCCGGATCGCCCCCACCGACAAGGCATGGCAGGACAGCCGCAAACCGCTGGTCGGCCAGTTCTCGCTGAAGAGCCGTCCGGGCAGCAGGGTGTTCGTGGTCGCCAACCACTTCAACTCCAAGGGCGGCGACCAGGGGCTGGACAGCCGTTTCCAGCCACCGGCCAGGACCTCCGAGACCCAGCGCATCGCGCAGGCCCGGCTGGTCAACGCCTTCGTCAAGGATCTGCTGGCCAAGGACCCCAAGGCCGATGTGGTGGTGGCCGGCGACCTGAACGACTACCAGTTCTCCCCCGCCCTGAAGACCCTGACCGACGGCGGTGTGCTCACCGACCTCGTCGGCCGCCTGCCGCGCGCCGAGCGCTACGGCTATGTCTACAACGGCAACTCCCAGGTCCTGGACCACATGCTCACCAGCCGCCATCTGGCCCGTACCGACTACGACATCGTCCACATCAACGCCGAGTACGCGGACCAGGCCAGCGACCACGACCCGCAGGTGCTGCGCATCCGGCCGTGACGGGGTCCGTCACCCTTCCGGCCACGCTCAGCTCGCGCACTCCCACGGAGAGTGCGCTACTGAGCAGGTAGGCACTTGCAGGCAGGCCATGTCGGCCGGACAAGGAAAAGCACCATGCCCAAATCGCAGAACCGTAAGTCAGGCAAGGAACGCGCCGCCAAGCAGCGCGCCGACCGCGAGCGGAAGCAGAAGATGTCCGAGGAGTCCGCCGCCGAACGGACACAGGACCTGGAACCCCGGTCGCACACCATGCCCGACTGAGGCGTGATGGGCGCATGAGCCCGGAGCGGCCGCCGAACCGGTAGACGGCGGCCGCTCCGCTGTGTGCTGCCCGGCTGCCGGGTGGCTCACCAGCCGGCCGGCGGCTGGGGTGGCTGGAGGTGCTGGGGGTACGGCGAGGGCTGCTGCCGGTGCGGCGTTGGCTGGTGCTGCGGTGGCGGCTGCTGGTGCTGCGGTGGCTGGTGCGGCTGTCCCGGGTATGGCGGGTACGGCGCGGGCGCCGGGCCGAAGCCGCCGGGCGCGGGCTGACCAGGTGCGGCCCGACCAGGTGCGATGTGCCCGGGCGCGGTCCGCCCAGGCGCGACGTCCCCCGGCGTCACCGGTCCCGGCGCGGTCTGCCCGTACGGCACCGCCGGCTGCCCCTTCCCGCTCTCGCCGTCTCCCGGGGGCTGCTCCTGACCGGGCACCAGATCCCGTACGAGCAGCGTCGCGCCGGCCACCGCGCCCGGCATCAGGATCACGGCGATGAACGGGATGAGGAACAGCAGCACGATCGGGGTGCCGAAGCCGATGGCGAGCGCCTTGCGACCACGCAGCAGCCGCAGCCGCTCGCGCACCGGGACGTCCCGGCGCTGCATCGCCACCGACGTCAGCTCGACGGCGAGGAAGAACCCGGAGACACAGAAGCCGATGGCCAGGATCACGGTCTGCCCGATGACCGGCACGAACCCGAGGGCGAACAGCAGGACCCCGAAGCCGGCGGCCCGCAGCAGCACATGGAGGCTGTCCCGCAGCGAGATCCAGATCTCTTGCCAGAACGGCCGGTCCGGGCCCTCCGGGCAGTGCCCTTCGCTCTCCTCCACCTTCTCCGACAGCGACTCGTAGAAGGGGTCGCCGATCAGCAGGGTGACGGCGGTGAAGGTCAGCACGGACAGCATCAGCCCACCGGCGAACAGCAGCACCACGAACAGCCCACGCAGCAGCGTCTGCCAGGGCGAGCCCCAGTCGTCCGCGAACGGCGTCGCCCAGGCGGCGATATCACCGGACCAGAGCGCGAGGACGGTGAGCGCCGCGGCGTAGAGCACCAGGGTGATCAGGGCGGGGATCAGGCCGAAGCCCCACCACCGGCCGTGCCCGGCGACCCACCGCTGGCCCTTGCCCAGGTACCGCATCCCCGCTACAAGATCACGCATGCGCCAAGCCTAACGGCGGACGGCGGTCGGATGTCACGAGCATGCCAGCTACACGCGGATCCGTTACGTCCCACCGGTCAGCCGCGCGAGCTGCCCGTGGAACCGGTCGATCCGGGCCTGCTCACGGGCCGCCTCGGCGGTCATTCCGGCGAGGGTGCGTAGCGCGGGAGTGGCGGGACAGGCGGGAACAGTGGGAGCGGCGGGAGCGGCGGAACCGGCGGACGGGCCGGTATACGGGGCAAGGCCGATGGAACCGCCAGAACAGACATCCGGCCCGGCGCACAGGCCGCCCCCAGCGTCCGGCCCGGGCCCGCCACATAAAACAGACCCATCGCCAGGCTCGGTGCCGCCCTCCCTCTGCCCGGTGCCGTCCTCCCCCTGAAGATGCCCGGGGACCACCCGCAGCCCCCCGCCACCAATCCGGGCGAACCCCGCGAAACTCACCGTGTCACGCCCGGCCACACAGCCCGCACACGCCCCGGTCAGCACCTGCCACCCCGCCCGGCCCCAGCCCGCGTCCGCCAGGACCTCCGGCGGCAGCCCGCAGCAGCACGGCCCGACACGCACCACCCGCACCCGCTGCCGCGCATAGCGCATCCCGCGCTCGAAGCGGATATAGACGCCGAGCACCGTGACCTCCAGGAGCGCCGCCCGACGGTTCGCATCGGCGCAGGTCAGGGCCAGGGCGTCGGCGAGCGTGTGCAGACAGTAGAAGCCGCAGTCGCAGCGCAGCGCGGGGCTGCGATGCCGACGGCCGTAGACACACCGCGCCTCGTCGAGCACGCCGTACGCGGCCACGCCGCCGATCGACACTCCGGCGAACCCGATCCGTTCACCATCATGGGACAGCACCGGATGGGCGAGCTTGTACCCGCGCGGCGGCTCGGCGGGACGCTCCCTCGGCAGCCGCAGCCTCATCGCCCGGCCAACGCCTCAACGACGAGACGCCCCTCGGCTGCCGGCCCCGCGGACACCACCCCGGCGGCCTCCCGCGCCCCGGCCTCGCCCCCGTCGGCACCCCACTTCTCCGCGTTCCACTTCCCGGCATTCCCCTCCCCGGCTTCCCATTTCCCGGCATCCCGCTTCCCGGCGTCCCGCTTCCCGGCGTCCCGTTCCTCCGCGATGCCCACAGCGAGTGGTTTGCCGAGCCTCATGACGCCTCCCGTTACGGTCCGTTGGACACCGACCTCGCCATGGTGGCCCAGCCCCGGCCCGCTTGGCACCAGCGCATCCTGCCCACCGCTCCGCGCCCGGGGCACACTCCGTCCCACGCCCGCGCACGCCGACGGGACAGGGCGACACCGACAGGACGACACCGACGGGACGGCCTGACGGACCCGACACCGACACCGACAAGGCGACACCGAAGATGAACCGCACAACGACCCGGCACACAGCAGAGCGCCCCTCCACAACCCGTCACCAGGTCCATGAAGGGGCGCCCGACACCCGCGCGGCACGGCGAAGCCGCCACACCGGTCGTCGCGTTATCCGTTGCGCATCCCGCTGTCAGCCGCGCACCCGGCTGTCAGTTGTGGCTGTGCAGAATCTCGTTGAGCCCACCCCAGGCCGCCTTGTTCGGCCGGGCCTCGACGGCGCCGGTGGTCGAGTTGCGGCGGAAGAGGATGTTGTCACCACCGGACAGCTCCAGCGCCTTGACGATCTGGCCGTCAGGCATGGTGACCCGAGTGCCCGCGGTCAGGTACAGACCGGCCTCCACCACACACTCATCGCCCAGCGCGATGCCGATGCCCGACTCGGCGCCGAGCAGGCACCGCTCGCCGATCGAGATGATCTGCTTGCCGCCGCCGGACAGGGTGCCCATCGTGGAGGCCCCGCCGCCGATGTCGGAGCCGTCACCGATGACGACGCCCGCGCTGATCCGGCCTTCGATCATGGAGGTGCCCAGCGTGCCGGCGTTGAAGTTGACGAAGCCCTCGTGCATGACGGTGCTGCCGGCCGCGAGGTGCGCGCCCAGCCGCACCCGGTCGGCGTCCGCGATCCGCACACCGGCCGGCGCGACGTAGTCGGTCATCCGCGGGAACTTGTCGACGCTGGTGACCTGGAGATGCTGGCCGTCGGCGCGGGCGTTGAGCCGCACCTCCTCCAGCCGGTCGACGGCCACCGGGCCGAGGGAGGTCCAGGCGACGTTCGCCAGCAGCCCGAAGACGCCTTCCAGGTTCTGCCCGTGCGGCTTGACCAGCCGGTGGCTGAGCAGATGCAGCCGCAGATACACGTCGTGCGTGTCCAGCGGCTTGTCGTCCAGGGAGGCGATGACGGTACGGACAGGGACGACCTCGACATCACGGATCGGGTCGGGACCGATCGCCTTGAGCACGGTGGCGCCCAGCAGCTCGGTGGCGCGCTCGTCGTCCAAGCGCTCGGTACCGGCCGGGCCAGGGCCCTCGGTGGCCACGGTGACCAGCTCGGGCTTGGGGTACCAGGTGTCAAGAACGGTGCCGTCGGAGGTGACGGTGGCGAGCCCGGCGGCGACGGCGCCGGTGGTGCGGATAGCAGAAACAGCAGCATCGGTCATGCTGGAAACCTAACCGGAGGGCCCCCGCCGATGCGAACCGGTCTCAGCGACCGGTCTCAGCCGCCCAGCCTGCCCGGACCCACCCGACCCACCGCCCGCATTCGGCCGACCGACCGGCCCGGACTCAGCCGACGGACCAGCCCGCGGCCGCCGTCCGCACCGCGCCGCGGTCAAAGGGCTGCCCGGTGAGCAGATGCTGCAGCACCAGCCCGTCGACGAACGCCACCACGGCCCGCGCTGTCGCCAGATCACCGATCTTCGCGCCCAGCACCCGCACCATCTCATCCAGACATTCCGCCGCGATCGGCCGCACCGCCGCATGCCGCAGCGCCGTCAGATACAGCTCGTACTCCAGCTCCATCCGCGCGCGATCGCCGGCAAGCGTCTCCTCGACCAGCGCGGCCACCTGGTCCGCGAGCGGCACCGCGGGATCCATCCGCTCCACCCAGCGCGCGAAGTCGGCCACGCACTCCCCGTTGACCTGCCGCAACGCCGCAACCAGCAGGTCGTCCAGGCTGGCGAAGTGGTACGTCGTAGACCCCAGCGGCACATCCGCCGCCGCGGCCACCGACCGATGGCTCAGCCCCGCGATCCCCCGCTCCCCCACCACAGCGATCGCCGCATCGATGATCCTCTGCCGCCGCTCCGGGTCGTACCGCCGCCGCCCCATCAGTGCGCCCCGCCCAGATTCAGCACCACAACCCCGGCGACCACGAGCAGCACCCCAAGAATCTTCAGCGCACTGGTGCTCTCCCCGAGAAACACCATCCCGATAGCCGCGACAACGGCCGTTCCGGCCCCGGACCAGATGGCGTACGCGGTCCCCACACTCATCGACTTCGGCGTCTGCGCCAGCAGCGCGAACGCGAGCAGGTACCCGACCGCGGTCCCCACCGACGGCCACAGCCGGCTGAAGCCCTCGCCGTACTTCATCGCGGTGGTCGCCAGAATCTCGGAAAGTATCGCCCCTGCCAGCGTCACGTAGACCATGTGTACGAGCGTACACATGGTTGCGTACGGGCGTACATAACCCGGTAACCCGACTCCCTTTGCCGGGCATGGGTACCGGGCTTCTGGCCATACCCGGCGATGTTCACGTCCTGGGCGTTCTCGGGATCGTCCCGAACACGCCTAATGGGAGCTACGGGGCCGGGGAATGCTCGGTTCCGTAGCCGCCAGCAGGTGAGCACTATCGCCGCCGGAAGCAGTCGAGTTCTGGTGTCAGACCGTGCCCCTGCTGGTGGCCGGGAGGCCAGACCGCTGATGGGGTGGCGTGCCCGCCCCGCGGGGCGTGAGCACTGGATCCATTAGGCCGCGCGCCGTGCCTTCCGCAGGCTACGACGCGCAACGAGAACACACTTGGGGAGGGTTTGTTGCTGCTGATCGGTGACGACTGGGCCGAAGACCACCACGACGTCGAGCTCCAGGACGAGGCCGGCCGCAAGCTGGCCACCGCGAACCTGCCCGAAGGAGTCGCCGGCATCGCCAGGCTCCACGAACTCATCGCCCGTCACGGCGGTGAGCTGGATCCTGGGGAGGTGGTCGTCGGGATCGAGACCGACCGGGGCTCGTGGGTCCAGGCCCTGGTTGCCTCCGGCTACCAGGTCTACGCGATCAATCCCCGGCAGGTGGCCCGGTTCAAGGAGCGGTACGCCTCCTCGGGGGCCAAGAGCGACAAGGGTGACGCGCACGCGCTCGCCGACATGGTCCGCATCGACCGCGACCAGCTGCGGCCGGTGGCCGGAGACAGCGGCCAGGCCCAGGCCGTCAAGGTCGTCGCCCGCGCCCACCAGACCCTGATCTGGGAACGAACCCGCACCTTCCAGCGGCTACGCAGCACGCTGCGCGAGTACTTTCCCGCCGCCCTGACCGCCTACGCCGACCTGACTCTGACCAGCTCCGACGCCATGGAACTGCTGATCAAGGCGCCCACGTCGGCCACGGCGGCGAAGCTGACCCGCACTCAGGTCACGGCCGTCCTGGCCCGGCATCGCCGACGCAACCGCGACGCGAAGGCGGCCACCATCCAGGCCGCGCTCCGCGAGCGACAGCTCGCCCTGCCCGGGCAGGTCACCGCAGCCTACGCGGCAGCCGTGACCGCTCACGCGCGGCTGATCATCGCGCTGAACGAGCAGATCACCGGGATGGAAGAGCAGGTGAAGGCGCATTTTCTCGCGCACCCGGACGCTGAGATCTACCTCTCGATGCCCGGCATCGGGGAGATCACCGGGGCCCGGGTGCTCGCCGAGTTCGGAGATGATCCCACCCGTTACGCCTCCGCGAAGGCACGCAAGAACTATGCCGGGACCAGCCCCGTCACCCGGGCCTCTGGCAAGAGCCGCACCGTCCAGGCCCGATACGTCCGCAACAACCGTCTCGCCGATGCCCTCCAGCGCCAGGCGTTCTGCGCCCTGCGGGCGTCCCCCGGCGCCCGCCGCTACTACGACAAACAACGCGCCCGTGACATCGACTACAACCCGGCCCTGCGACAGGTCGGCAACCGCCTCGTCGGCATCCTCCACGGCTGCCTCAAAACACGAACCCGCTACGACGAAGCGACCGCATGGTCGCACCACGCCCAACCCCATGCCGCTTGACCTTCAACGACATGGGGTGTCTGACACGGACTCGCCGACGATCTGGCTGGACGAGGACAGCGAGGAGTGCTGATCCGGTCCTACAAGGCCACTGAGGAGGAGATGAAGGCGTGCCAGGAGATCGGTTCCATCCCCGGCCACTTCTGAGTCAGCCCCGTCCGTGAGTCAGCCCCGTCCGTGCGTTCCCCGCGTCGACACCGATCCGATACAGCGATGCGGCCATGCCCGCCAGTGTGACTGGCGGGCATGGCCGCATCGGTACAGCTCAGACGTTGAAGCCCAGCGCGCGCAGCTGCTCGCGGCCGTCGTCGGTGATCTTGTCCGGGCCCCACGGGGGCATCCAGACCCAGTTGATCTTCAGTTCACTGACGATGCCGTCCGTCGCGGACTTGGCCTGGTCCTCGATGACGTCGGTCAGCGGGCAGGCCGCGGAGGTCAGCGTCATGTCGATGGTGGCGATATTGGCGTCGTCGATGTGGATGCCGTAGATCAGGCCCAGATTGACGACGTCGATGCCCAGTTCGGGGTCGACGACGTCGTACAGCGCCTCGCGGACCTCTTCCTCGGTCGCCGGCTTGGTGGTGGTCGGGGTGTCGGTCATGCGGTCTTCGCCTCCTCGGAGAGGGCCTTGGCCGTGGCGTCCTTCCAGGCCATCCAGCTCAGCAGGGCGCACTTCACACGCGCCGGGTACTTCGAGACGCCGGCGAACGCCACCGCGTCCTCCAGCACCTCCTCCATCGCGTCATCCGGTTCCATCTGTCCCTTGGACTGCATCAGCTCCAGAAACGTCTCCTGGATCTTCTGCGCCTCGCCGAGCGGCTTGCCGACCAGGAGGTCGTTGAGCACCGACGCGCTGGCCTGGCTGATGGAGCAGCCCTGGCCCTCGTAGGAGACATCCTCGATCGTCGCGCCGTCGAGCCGCACGCGCAGCGTGATCTCGTCGCCGCAGGTGGGGTTGACGTGGTGCACTTCGGCGTCGCCGTCCCGAAGACCGCGCCCGTGCGGGTGCTTGTAGTGGTCCAGGATGACGTCCTGGTACATGGAATCCAGCTTCACGGCTCAGTCAGTCCTCATCCGTCGCAGGCTCATCCGAAGAAGTTGCGTACGTGCTCCAGACCCTCGACCAGGGCGTCGACCTCGGCGGGCGTGGAGTACAGATAGAACGACGCTCGCGTGGTCGCAGGAATTCCGTACCGCAGGCAGACCGGCCGCGCGCAGTGGTGGCCGACCCGGACCGCGATGCCCTGCTCGTCCAGCACCTGGCCGACGTCGTGCGGGTGGATGTCGCCGAGCGTGAAGGAGATCGCCGCACCGCGGTCCTCGGCCGTGCTCGGGCCGATGATGCGCAGGTCGGGGACCTCCAGCAGCCGTTTGACGGCGTACTCGGTGAGGACGTGCTCGTGCTCGGCGATGCGCTCCATGCCGATCGACGACAGGTAGTCCACGGCCGCGCCGAGGCCGACGGCCTGGGCGATCGGGGGGGTACCGGCCTCGAACTTGTGCGGGGCGGGCGCGTACGTCGAGGAGTGCATGGACACCGTCTCGATCATCTCGCCGCCGCCGAGGAACGGAGGCAGGTCCTCCAGCAGCTCCTGGCGGCCCCACAGGACGCCGATGCCGGTCGGGCCGCACATCTTGTGGCCGGTGAAGGCCACGAAGTCGGCCTGCAGCGCCTGGACGTCCAGCACCATGTGCGGGGCGGCCTGCGAGGCGTCGATGCAGACCAGGGCGCCGACCTCCTGGGCACGCCGGACGATCGTCTCGACCGGGTTGATGGTGCCCATGAGGTTGGAGACCAGGGTGAACGAGACGATCTTAGTGTTGTCCGTGATGATCTCGTCGATGTTCGAGAGGTCGAGACGGCCGTCGTCGGTCAGGCCGAACCACTTCAGCTTCGCGCCGGTGCGCTGCGACAGCAGCTGCCACGGAACGATGTTGGAGTGGTGCTCCATCTCCGAGATGACGATCTCGGTCTCGCGGTCCACCCGGTAGGGCTCGTCGGCCCAGCCGAGCATGTTCGCCACGAGGTTGAGCGACTCGGAGGCGTTCTTGGTGAAGATCACCTCGTCGCGGCTCGGCGCGTTGATGAAGGCGGCGACCTTGTCGCGGGCACCCTCGTACAGCGCCGTGGCCTCCTCGGCGAGGACATGCACGCCGCGGTGGACGTTGGCGTTGTAGCGCTCGTAGTAGGCGTTCAGCGCATCCAGGACCTGACGCGGCTTCTGCGAGGTCGCCGCGTTGTCCAGATACACGATCTTCTTCCCGTCGTGGACCACACGGTCCAGAAGGGGGAAGTCCTTGCGGATCGCCTCGGTGTCCAGGAGGCCCGGCAGTGTTGTCACGCGGTAGCGCCGCCCTTCGTGTACGCCTCGTAGCCCTCGGCCTCCAGCTTGTCGGCGAGCTCGGCACCGCCGGACTCGGCGATTCGGCCGTTCGCGAACACATGGACGTGGTCGGGCTTGATGTAGCGCAGGATGCGCGTGTAGTGGGTGATCAGGAGGGTGCCGACCTGGCCGGTCTCGCGGACGCGGTTGACGCCCTCGGAGACGGTGCGCAGCGCGTCGACGTCGAGGCCGGAGTCGGTCTCGTCGAGGATCGCGATGGCCGGCTTGAGCAGCTCCAGCTGCAGGATCTCGTGGCGCTTCTTCTCACCGCCGGAGAAGCCCTCGTTGACGTTGCGCTCGGCGAAGGCGGGGTCCATGTTCAGCCGCTCCATGGCCTCCTTGACCTCCTTGACCCACAGCCGCAGCTTGGGGGCCTCGCCGCGCATCGCGGTGGCGGAGGTGCGCAGGAAGTTGGAGACGGAGACACCGGGCACCTCGACCGGGTACTGCATGGCGAGGAAGACACCGGCCCGCGCACGCTCGTCGACGGACATCTCCAGGACGTCCTCGCCGTCGAGGGTGACGGTGCCGCCGGTGACGGTGTACTTGGGGTGACCGGCCAGGGAGTAGGCGAGGGTCGACTTGCCGGAGCCGTTGGGGCCCATGATGGCGTGCGTCTCGCCCTGCTTCACGGTCAGGTCGACGCCCTTCAGGATCTCGCGCGGGCCGTTCTCGGCCTCGACGGAGACGTGCAGGTCGTGGATCTCAAGCGTTGCCATGGGGAACTCAGGACTCCTGGGTGACGGAGACGAGCACGTCGTCCCCTTCGATCTTTACGGGGTAAACGGGGACGGGGCGCGTCGCGGGAAGGCCGGACGGCTTGCCGGTGCGGAGGTCGAAGCTGGAGCCGTGCAGCCAGCACTCGATCTGGCAGTCCTCCACCTCCCCCTCGGACAGCGAGACGTTCGCGTGGGAGCAGATGTCGTAGATCGCGAACACCTCGCCCTCGGTGCGGACGAGGGACACCGGCGTGCCGTCGATCTCCACCCGCTTGGGGGTGTCGTCGACCAGCTCGCTGAGCGCCGCTGCGCGTACGTACGTCATGCCGAGGACGCTTCCAGCTCGGCCTCGATCTTGCTCATCAGACGCTCTTCGACGTCCGGGAGACCGATCTGCTGGACCAGCTCGGCGAAGAAGCCGCGGACGACCAGCCGCCGGGCCTCATCGGCCGGGATGCCGCGGGCCATCAGGTAGAACAGCTGCTCGTCGTCGAAGCGGCCGGTCGCCGAGGCGTGTCCGGCGCCGACGATCTCGCCGGTCTCGATCTCCAGGTTGGGGACCGAGTCGACCCTCGCGCCGTCGGTGAGGACGAGGTTGCGGTTGAGCTCGTAGGTGTCCGTGCCGGTGGCGGACGCCCGGATGAGGACGTCGCCGATCCAGACCGCGTGTGCGTCCTGGCCCTGCAGCGCGCCCTTGTAGACGACGTTGGAGCGGCAGTTGGACGCCTCGTGGTCGACGAAGAGGCGGTGCTCCTGGTGCTGGCCCTCCTCGGTGAAGTACAGGCCGTAGAGCTCGGCCTCACCGCCGGGGCCCGCGTAACCGACGCGCGGGTGGAGCCGGACCAGGTCGCCGCCGAAGGTGACGACGACGGACTTGAACGTGGCGTCCCGGCCGACCAGGGCGTTGTGCTGGCCGACGTGGACGGCGTTGTCGTCCCAGTCCTGGACGGACACGACGGTCAGCTTGGCGCCGTCGCCGAGGAGGTAGTCGACGTTGGCGGCGAGCAGCGCATCACCGGTGTGGTCGATGACGACGACGGCCTCGGCGAACGCGCCCAGCTCGATCACCTGGTGGCCGAAGGCGGTGCCGCCCTCGCCGTGCACGGTGATCCGGATCGGCTCGGGGAGCACGGTCTCCTTGGGGACCGTGATCACCGATGCCTTCTCGAAGGAGCTGTACGCCTGCGCGGCGACCCGGTCCACGGGCTTGCCGGCCTTGCCGACCCGCGCGTCCTCGCGGCCCACGAGCTCGTGGGTGACGCCCTCGGGCGCGGAGATGTCGATCTTCAGGTCGGCGCCGCCCGCGACGGCGGTGCCGTCGTGCAGGCCCCGCAGCCGGGCGAGGGGCGTGAAGCGCCACTCCTCCTCACGGCCGTGCGGCACCGGGAAGTCCGCCACGTCGTAGGACGGCGGGGCGCTCATCCGGGTGGCGACGGTGGACTCCGCGGCCACCGCGATGGTGCCGGTGGTCGTGGATCCCAGCGGGATGTTCTGAGCCTCAGCCATGGCTGTCGTCGTGCTCGCTTTCTGCTTCAGGAAGTCTGTCGCTGCTCGATATCCGGGCGGTCAGCCGACCGCGCCTTCCATCTGCAGCTCGATCAGCCGGTTCAGCTCCAGCGCGTACTCCATCGGCAGCTCACGGGCGATCGGCTCGACGAAGCCGCGCACGATCATCGCCATGGCCTCCTGCTCGCTGAGGCCGCGGCTCATCAGGTAGAAGAGCTGGTCCTCGGAGACCTTGGAGACGGTGGCCTCGTGGCCCATGGAGACGTCGTCCTCGCGGACGTCGACGTACGGGTAGGTGTCCGACCGGGAGATGGTGTCCACCAGCAGGGCGTCGCAGAGCACGTTGGACTTGGAGCCCGCGGCACCCTCGCCGATCTCGACCAGACCGCGGTAGGAGGTGCGGCCGCCGCCTCGCGCCACCGACTTGGAGACGATGTTGGAGGAGGTGTTCGGTGCCATGTGGACCATCTTGGAGCCGGCGTCCTGGTGCTGGCCCTCGCCGGCGAAGGCGATGGACAGGGTCTCGCCCTTGGCGTGCTCGCCCATCAGGTAGACCGCCGGGTACTTCATGGTCACCTTGGAGCCGAGGTTTCCGTCGACCCACTCCATGGTCGCGCCCTCGTAGGCGACGGCGCGCTTGGTGACCAGGTTGTAGACGTTGTTCGACCAGTTCTGGATGGTCGTGTAGCGGCAGCGGCCGCCCTTCTTCACGATGATCTCGACGACGGCGGAGTGCAGCGAGTCCGACTTGTAGATCGGCGCGGTGCAGCCCTCGACGTAGTGGACGTAGGCGTCCTCGTCGACGATGATCAGCGTCCGCTCGAACTGGCCCATGTTCTCGGTGTTGATCCGGAAGTAGGCCTGGAGCGGGATGTCGACATGGACACCCTTGGGGACGTAGATGAACGAGCCGCCGGACCACACGGCGGTGTTCAGCGACGCGAACTTGTTGTCGCCGACCGGGATGACCGTGCCGAAGTACTCCTGGAAGATCTCCGGGTGCTCCCTGAGCGCGGTGTCGGTGTCCAGGAAGACGACGCCCTGCGCCTCCAGGTCCTCACGGATCTGGTGGTAGACGACCTCGGACTCGTACTGCGCGGCGACACCGGCGACCAGGCGCTGCTTCTCCGCCTCCGGGATGCCGAGCTTGTCGTAGGTGTTCTTGATGTCCTCGGGCAGGTCCTCCCAGGACTGGGCCTGCTCCTCGGTGGACCGGACGAAGTACTTGATGTTGTCGAAGTCGATGCCCGACAGGTCGGAGCCCCACTGCGGCATGGGCTTCTTGTCGAAGAGCCGCAGGCCCTTGAGGCGGAGCTTGAGCATCCACTCCGGCTCGTTCTTCTTCGCCGAGATGTCGCGGACGACGTCTTCGGACAGACCGCGCTTGGCGGAGGCGCCGGCCACGTCGGAGTCGGCCCAGCCGTATTCGTACTTGCCCAGGCCCTCAAGCTCAGGGTGAGCAGTCTCCGTGGGGAGCGTCATGCGGGGTTCCTCCCGGCCGTGCTTGCAGATTCTGTGGTGGTCTCGGTCTTGCGCCCGGTGATGCCGAGCGTGGTTTCGCCGGCCTTCGGGATGAAGGTCGTGCACACCCCGTCCCCATGGGCGATGGTGGCGAGACGCTGTACGTGGGTCCCCAGCAGACGGGAGAAGACCTCGGTCTCCGCCTCGCACAGCTGCGGATACCGCTCGGCGACATGGGCGACCGGGCAGTGGTGCTGGCAGAGCTGTTCACCGAGCTGGGAATTGGGCGCGCTGCGCGCCGTAGCAGCGTACCCGTCCGCGGTCAACGCCTCGGCGAGGGCCCGGGTACGGGCCTCCGGCTCGGCGGCCTCGACCGCCGCGCGGTAGCTCTCCGCCTGGGTGGCGAGCCGCGCGCGGGCGAACGCGGCGACCGCCGCCTCGCCCATCTCGCCGCCGCCCGCGGTCTGCGCGATCCAGCGCAGCGCGTCGACGGCCAGCTGGTCGTATGCCTGGTCGAAGGCGTCCCGGCCGCAGTCGGTGAGGGCGAACGCCTTGGCGGGACGGCCCCGGCCGCGCGCTCCGTAGACCCGCTTCTCGCGGGGCTCGACGACGCCTTCCGCGGCCAGTGCGTCCAGATGACGGCGGACGGCTGCCTGGGTCAGTTCCAGACGGAGGGCGAGCTCGGCCGCGGTGGACGGACCGTGGTCGAGGATGGAGCGGGCGACGCGATTGCGGGTGCCGTGCTGCTCGTCGTGTGCCGACGGGGCGTGCGGCATCGGCCGGGCGGACCGGTCGGCGTGCCCGGACCGCTCGCGCATGGCGGAAACAGGCCCGGCGGCCGACTGGGCCGCGGGCTCCTTCCGGGCCTCGCTCACGTTTTTCACAACGTCATTGTTGCGTAATTCCTCAGGACGATTCAACCCTCGTCCGCATCACGGACTGGTGGCCTCGATCACTTAGGGTTACCTAATTCAGCTGTATCCCGGGCGGATTCGGGGCCCCGGCACGGGCCGGTGGCCGCTCTCCGTAGACTGCCCGCCATGTGCAGCATCTCCCCGGGGGCCGCCCCCCGGAGCCCCGGACGAGAGCCTGCCGTCGAAGTCGTCGGCCTGGTCAAACGGTACGGGACGAAGACCGCCGTGGACCGTCTCGACCTCACCGTCGCACGTGGCTCCGTGACCGCCGTGCTCGGCCCCAACGGAGCCGGCAAGACCACCACCGTCGAAATCTGCGAGGGCTACCGCCGTCCGGATGACGGCACGGTCCGCGTCCTGGGTCTGGACCCGGTCGCCGACGCCGCGGCGCTGCGGCCCCGGATCGGTGTGATGCTCCAGTCCGGTGGCGTCTACGCCGGCGCCAGGGCGGAGGAGATGCTCCGGCACACCGCCACCCTGCACTCCCACCCCGTGGATGTGGACGCCCTCATCGACCGCCTGGGGCTGGGGAGCTGCGGCCGGACGCCCTACCGGCGGCTGTCCGGCGGCCAGCAGCAGCGGCTCGCGCTGGCGATGGCCGTCGTCGGCCGCCCCGAGCTGGTCTTCCTCGACGAGCCGACCGCCGGCCTCGACCCGCAGGCCCGGCACGCCACCTGGGATCTCGTACGGGAACTGCGGCAGGACGGCGTCAGCATCGTGCTGACCACCCACTTCATGGACGAGGCCGAGCAGCTCGCCGACGATGTCGCGATCATCGAGGGCGGCCGGGTGATCGCCCAGGGCAGCCCGGAGGAGCTGTGCCGGGGCGGCGCGGAGAACACCCTGCGCTTCACCGGCCGGCCCGGCCTCGACCTCGCCTCGCTCCTCAAGGCGCTGCCCGCGGACAGCGTCGCCGCCGAACTCACCCCCGGCGCCTACCGCGTCCAGGGCAAGGTCGACCCGCAACTCCTCGCCACCGTCGCCTCCTGGTGCGCACAGAACGGCGTGCTGCCCCATGCGATAGCCGTGGAGCGGCACACCCTGGAGGACGTCTTCTTGGAGCTGACCGGGAAGGAGCTGCGCGCATGACCGCGACCGAGGCCGGCACCACGACCGGCACCTTCACACCGCGGCCCGGTGCGGCCCCGCCGGCCCGGATGATCCGCGCCCAGGCGGCCCTGGAGACCAGGATGCTGCTGCGCAACGGCGAACAGCTGCTGCTGACCGTCGTCATTCCGACGCTCCTGCTGGTGCTGTTCTCCGCCGTCGACATCGTCGCCGTGCCCACTGAGACAGCAGGGGGCGCGGGGAAGGCGGTGGACTTCCTCACGCCGGGCGTCCTGGCCCTGGCCGTCATGTCCACGGCCTTCACGGGACAGGCCATCGCGACCGGATTCGAGCGGCGGTACGGAGTCCTCAAACGACTCGGTGCCTCACCGCTCCCCCGCTGGGCGCTGATGACCGCCAAGACCTGCTCGGTACTGGTGACCGAGATCCTGCAGATCGTCCTGCTGACCGTCATCGCCTTCGCGCTCGGCTGGTCGCCGCACGGCAACCCCTTCGCCGTCGTCCTGCTGCTGGCCTTGGGCACGGCCGCGTTCTCCGGGCTCGGGCTGCTGATGGCCGGGACGCTGAAGGCCGAGGCGACCCTGGCCGCCGCCAACCTGGTCTTCCTGCTCCTGCTCGTCGGCGGCGGCGTCATCGTCCCGCTCGACAAATTCCCGGACGCGGCGCAGCAGGTGCTCCACCTCCTGCCCATCTCGGCCCTGTCGGACGGCCTGCGGGACGTCCTTCAGCACGGCGCGGGAATGCCGTGGGCCGACCTCGGCATCCTCGCCGCGTGGGCGGTTCTGGGGCTGGGCGCGGCGGCCAAGCTGTTCCGCTGGGAGTAGCCGGAACCACGTCCCCCACCCCTCGTGAAACTTTGCACAAGCCGCCGCCTACGATGGCACCCGTGCCGAACACGCTGAATCCCCTTGAGCTGATCGCCCGCCGCTGGCAACCGTCCGCGGCCTTTGTGCGACAGGCCGCGCTCGCCACCGTCGTCATGGCCGTGGTCATCGTCGTCACCGGCGGCGCGGTGCGGCTGACCCAGTCCGGGCTGGGCTGCTCGACCTGGCCCAAGTGCACGCCGGACAGCCTGACGCCGACCGCCGCCATGGGCATCAACGGCCTGATCGAGTTCGGCAACCGCATGCTGACGTATGTGCTGTGCGCCGTCGTCGGCCTGTTCATCATCGCGGCCCGCTCCCACGCCCCCCGGCGCCGCTCCCTCACCCGCCTCGGCTGGACACAGTTCTGGATCGTCATGAGCAACGCCGTCGTCGGCGGCATCACGGTCCTGACCGGTCTGAACCCGTACATCGTCAGTGCGCACTTCCTGGCCTCCACGGCCCTGCTCACGGTGGCCGTACTGAGCTGGAAGCGGGCGGGCGAGGGCGACGAGGATCCGCGCGACCTGGTCGCCCGCCCGGTCCGCCAACTCGCCGGGCTGCTGGTCCTGGCAGCCGGCGCGCTGACCGTCATCGGCACGGTCGTCACCGGCACGGGACCGCACGCGGGCGACGCCACCAAGCTCGACCACCGCATCCCGCTGGACTGGCAGGAGATCACCCAACTCCACGTCGACTTCGCCTACATCGTCGTCGGCCTGACCGTCGCGCTGTGGTTCACGCTGCGCGCCGTCAAGGCACCGGCCGCCGCGCGCCGCCGGGTTCTGGAGCTGGTCGGCTGCATCGCCTTCCAGGGCGTCATCGGCTACGTCCAGTACTTCAACGGCCTGCCGGAGTTCGTCATCGGACTCCACATGCTGGGCTCGGCGCTGCTGTGGATCGCCGTGCTGCGGGTCTTCCTGTCGCTGCGCGAGCGCGGCCCCGTCCCGGCCGTGCCGGCCCCTGCCGAGGACCACGAGTCCCTGGCGTCTCAGCCGGCGGCCGCCACCTCCGCCTCCAGCCGGTAGACCCGGCGCGCGGTACCCGACCCGATCATCTCGGCGATGCGCTGCCCGTCGACGGCGGCGCACAGGCCCTCGTCGGTCCATTCGCGCAGGATCCGCCGCATGGCGCGCAGGAAGAAGCGCGCGCCGGTCACATAGAGCTCGGGCAGCCCGCGCGCGCCCGAGGAGAACAGCAGCTTGCCGAACGGAGCCTGGCCGAGCGTCTCCTCGGGGCACGGGCCGGCGTCCGCGTAGACGTGGGCGTGCGCTGCGGCGAGCTGTGCGGCCCGGCGGTGGTGCGGCACGCCGGGGAGCAACACCAGATCCGATCCGATGCCGGTGGTGGCCCGCAGGAAACCGGCGAGCGGCTGCGGGTCGGGGCAGTGCAGCTGTACCGGAAGTCCCGTGGCCACCGCGCTCCACAGCAGATGCCGTACCAGCGCGGGCTCCGTGAGCCGTTCTCCCGTGCGGCGACGGCGCAGCCAGCGGTCCGCGGCGCGGCGCACCTCGCCGGCTTCGGGGGCTTGCCCGTCGCAGTAGGTGGCGCCGGAGGCGAAGGCGGTGGCGTTCTGGGCCGCGGCGTAGACGGCCTCGGCGGTGTAGCCGACGAAGGAGTCGACGCTGCCGGAGGTGTCGGCGACCTGCTCGGCGAGCGGTTCGAGCCGTACCACCTCGTGGGCGCGGGCGTCGGCGGCGAGGGCGAGTTCGGCGGCCGAGGTCAGATCGCTGGGGGTGCCGGCCTCCAGCAGGAAGGTGCCGATACCGGCGCCCCGGAGGAGCAGGCGGGCGGCCTGATAAGCACCGACCTCACGCCTGCGGGCCAGATAGCGGGCGGGCGGGCAGTGCGGCTCCAGGCCGAGCAGCGGGGGGCACCAGCGGCGTATCGCAAGGCCGGTCCAGCTGTCGAAATAGCTGGTGCCCCCGGGGGCCGGGCCGTGTGCGCCGGTGGCGGTGGCGAGGTGGGTCTCGAAGGAACCGAGGCCGAGCTCGCCGTGCACCGCGCCGTGGCTGTACTGATCGATGAGCGGTGGAAGTCCGTCCATCCGCTTCTCCTCGCCGAAGGCCCACCGGGCGCAGCCCGAACGCCGCCCCTGGTGGGCTTAACGGACGAGGACGCGGTCAGGTATTGGGCGCAGACGGGCCGGACGGCGTCGTGTCGATCACACGGTGGGCGACGGGAGGAGCGGAGGCGATATCGCAGCCCTCAAGGGTTTGTCCCCCAAGGTCGCCACCCCGTCCCGCCCTCAGGAATTGCTCGGGCCGCCGAGCTGCATGCCCGCCATCCGGGACCACTCGTAGGGCCCGGTGCGGACCTTCGCGGCGAGGTCGCCGTCGAAGTCGTCCTGGAGCGTGATGCCGGCCTGTGCGGCGGCGTCCTTGGCGGAGCCGTAGCTGTCCGCGACGAGGGTGCCCCACTCGCCGTTGGCACCGACGAGGGCGATACGGGTACGGCCGCGGCCGATGTGCGCGAGCTGGCCCTCGGCGCTGCCGCCGTGCGACGCGGCGAAGGCGCGGATCTCCTTGGCGAGCCTGGCCGTGCGCCGGCCGGCCCGCTTGTCCGCCGCGCTGCCGGGCACCGTCACCACCTGCTCGTCCGCCTGCTGGGTGTCTGCCATACACAGCATGCTACCCGCCGGTAATCAACCGGGGAAGAGGCGCGTTCCCAGCGGAGGGGGCTCAGCGGAGGACGAGGCGGTCTCAGCGCAGGAAGGGGTCCACGGCGACGGCGACGAACAGCAGCGACACATAGGTGATGGACCAGTGGAACAGCCGCATCTCCTTGAGCTTGCTGCCGGTGATCCCCGCCTTGGCGCGGGCCTGCAGGCCGTGCGCCTCCTTGAGCCAGAAGGCGCCGCAGGCGAGGGCGACCACGGTGTAGAACCAGCCGGTGTAGCCCAGCGGCTGCAGCAGCAGCGAGACGCCGACCATCACCCAGCTGTAGGCGACGATCTGCCGCGCGACGGCCTTGTTTCCCGCGATGACCGGCAGCATCGGCACGCCGACGCGCTCATAGTCGTCCTTGACCTTCATCGACAGCGGCCAGTAATGCGGCGGCGTCCAGAAGAAGATGACGAGGAAAAGTACCAGCGCGGCCCAGGAGACCGAATTCGTCACCGAGGACCAGCCGATGAAGACCGGCATACAGCCGGCGATTCCGCCCCAGACAATGTTCTGCGCGGTACGCCGTTTCAGGATCATCGTGTAAACGACGACATAGAAAAGGAGCGCCCCGAGCGACAGCATCGCGGACAGCGGGTTGACGAGGAACCAGAACCAGGCCGTGGAACCCACCGCGAGCGTGGTCGCGAAGACCAGGCATTCGCGCGGCGAGACCATGCCGGTGACCAGCGGACGCTGGGCGGTGCGGGCCATCAGGGCGTCGATGTCGCGGTCGATGTACATGTTGAAGGCCCCCGCGCCGCCGGCGGAGAGATATCCGCCGATGCAGGTCGCGAGCACCAGCCACAGATCGGGCACGCCCTGGGCCGCCAGGAACATCACCGGCACCGTGGTCATCAGCAGCAATTCGATGACCCGCGGCTTGGTCAGCGCCACGAATCCCATGACGCGGTCCTTGAGCGGCCGGTCACCGGGGCTCCCGGGGACCTGAGAGAGCTCCCCCCCGGCCATGCGGGCTCCCCCGCGCCGTTCAGACGTGGAGGAGGCATGGGTGGGGGTCCCCCCAGCGGTGGCTGGGGATGTGCCCCCACCCGCAGGACGGGATTCAACGGCCGTCACGCACACCCCTGGAAGTAACATCAGCGACTTCTGCCGCAGTGATAAGGCCAGCAAGCCCCCGCGGCCCTGAAGGTCCGGTTATGGCTTGCGCGTACCACGCCACTTTAGACGTTGGCCATAGAGTGGTCTTCGCGGGGGTCGGCTCGTGTTGAGAGCCTGGCCAGGGCCGGGCAGGGGCTCCGTTCCCCGGTCGTTCGCCGCCGGTTCAAGAGGCGAACGCGATCCCCGCCCGGCAGTCTGGTGTCATGGCCGTCGCCGCCACCGGGCCGGGAATTCCCGCCGCTGCGACATGATGCTCAGAGGAGCGCGAAGGGGCGCCACCGTGAACAGGCTGAGCGCCAAAAGCATCGACTGAGCGTCGAAAAGACGCACGCACATACGGGGGTAGGCTCGACACCGCCTGGCGGCATACCGTCCCCGGCATTCGACATGTGGAGAGGAGCCCTGACTCAGGGTGAGCACCAAGCCGACCACCACAGATTTCGACTGGACCGAACTGGACCAGCGGGCCGTAGATACCGTCCGTGTCCTGGCCATGGATTCCGTGCAGAAGGTCGGCAACGGCCATCCCGGTACGGCCATGAGCCTGGCTCCCGCCGCGTACGTGCTGTTCCAGAAGCTGATGCGGCACGACCCCGCGGACGCCGACTGGACCGGCCGCGACCGGTTCGTGCTCTCCGCCGGCCACTCCAGCCTGACCCTCTACATCCAGCTCTACCTGGCCGGCTACGGCCTGGAGCTGGACGACCTCAAGGCATTCCGCACCTGGGGCTCGAAGACCCCGGGCCACCCGGAGTACGGCCACACCACCGGCGTGGAGACCACCACCGGGCCGCTGGGCCAGGGTGTCGCCAACGCCGTGGGCATGGCCATGGCCGCCCGCTACGAGCGTGGTCTGTTCGACCCCGAGGCCGCTCCGGGCACCTCGCCGTTCGACCACACCATCTGGGCCATCGCCGGTGACGGCTGCCTCCAGGAAGGCATCGCCGCCGAGGCGTCCTCGCTCGCCGGCCACCAGAAGCTGGGCAACCTCGTCCTGCTGTGGGACGACAACCACATCTCCATCGAGGGCGACACCGAGGCCGCGGTCTCCGAGGACACCCTCAAGCGCTACGAGGCGTACGGCTGGCACGTCCAGCGGGTCGAGCAGCTGCCCAACGGCGACCTGGACCCGGCCGGTCTGGCCAGGGCCCTGGAGGCCGCCAAGGCCGAGACCGAGCGCCCGTCGTTCATCGCGGTCCGCTCGATCATCGCCTGGCCGGCGCCGCACGCCCAGAACACCGAGGCCGCGCACGGGTCGGCGCTCGGGGACGAGGAAGTCGCCGCCACCAAGCGGGTGCTGGGCTTCGACCCGGAGCAGACCTTCGAGGTTTCCGACGAGGTCCTGGCGCACACCCGCGCCGCCCTGGACCGCGGCCGGGACGCCAAGAAGGAGTGGGAGAAGTCGTGCGCCGCCTGGCGGACCGCCAACCCGGAGCGCGCCGCCGCGTTCGACCGGATCGCCGCGGGCCAGCTGCCCGAGGGCTGGGAGGACCACCTCCCGTCGTTCGAGACCGGCAAGGCCGTGGCCACCCGCGCCGCGTCCGGCAAGGTGCTGCAGGCGCTCGGCGGTGTGATCCCCGAGCTGTGGGGCGGCTCCGCCGACCTCGCCGGCTCGAACAACACCACCATCGACAAGAACTCCTCGTTCCTGCCGAAGGGCAACCCGCTGCCGGAGGCCGACCCGTACGGCCGCACGATCCACTTCGGCATCCGCGAGCACTCCATGGCCGCGGAGATGAACGGCATCGCGCTGCACGGCAACACCCGCATCTACGGCGGCACCTTCCTGGTGTTCTCCGACTACATGCGCAACGCCGTCCGGCTGTCCGCGCTGATGCACCTGCCGGTGACGTACGTGTGGACGCACGACTCCATCGGTCTGGGTGAGGACGGCCCGACCCACCAGCCGGTCGAGCACCTCGCCTCGCTGCGCGCCATCCCGGGCCTGAACATCGTGCGCCCGGCCGACGCCAACGAGACCGCCATCGCCTGGCGCGAGATCCTCAAGCGCGGCAGGAAGAACTTCGGCACGAGCGCCCCGCACGGCCTCGCGCTGACCCGTCAGGGCGTGCCGACGTACGAGCGCAACGAGGCCGCGGCCAAGGGCGGTTACGTGCTCTTCGAGGCCGAGGGCGGCCGGCCGCAGGTCGTCCTGATCGGCACCGGGTCCGAGGTGCAGCTCGCCGTCGAGGCGCGCGAGCAGCTGCAGGCCGCGGGTATCCCGACGCGGGTGGTGTCCATGCCGTCGGTCGAGTGGTTCGATGAGCAGGAACAGGCATACCGCGACAGCGTTCTTCCCCCGTCCGTCAAGGCCCGTGTCGCCGTCGAAGCCGGCATCGGTCTGACCTGGCACCGCTTCGTCGGTGACGCCGGGCGCATCGTGTCCCTGGAGCACTTCGGTGCCTCGGCCGATGGCAAGGTCCTGTTCCGCGAGTTCGGCTTCACCGCCGACGCGGTCGCGGCCGCCGCCCGGGAATCACTCGAAGCCGCCCAGCGCTGACGCCCGTACACGACAAGTAGGAGATGCTGAACCCATGACAGACGCACTCAGGCGCCTCTCCGACGAAGGCGTCGCGATCTGGCTGGACGACCTTTCACGCCAGCGCATCACGTCCGGCAACCTCGCCGAGCTGATCGACCAGCAGCACGTCGTCGGCGTCACCACCAACCCGTCGATCTTCCAGAAGGCCGTCTCGGAGGGGCACGGCTACGACCAGCAGCTCGCCGACCTCGCCGCCCGCAAGGTCACCGTCGAGGAAGCCGTCCGCATGATCACGACGGCGGACGTCCGGGACGCCGCCGACATCCTGCGGCCGGTCTTCGACGCGACCGGCGGCCAGGACGGCCGGGTGTCCATCGAGGTCGACCCGCGGCTCGCGCACCACACCGCGCCGACCATCGCGGAGGCCAAGCAGTTGGCGTGGCTGGTGGACCGGCCCAACACCCTGATCAAGATCCCGGCGACCAAGGCCGGTCTGCCGGCGATCACCGAGGTCATCGGCAAGGGCATCAGCGTCAATGTCACGCTGATCTTCTCGCTGGAGCGCTACCGGGAGGTCATGGACGCCTACCTCGCGGGCCTGGAGAAGGCCAAGGCCGCCGGCCTGGACCTGTCCCAGATCCACTCGGTGGCGTCGTTCTTCGTGTCCCGCGTGGACACCGAGGTCGACAAGCGCCTGGAGAAGCTGGGCACGGACGAGGCCAAGGCCCTCAAGGGCAAGGCCGCGCTGGCCAACGCCCGGCTGGCCTTCCAGGCGTTCGAGGAGGTCTTCGCCTCCGAGCGCTGGGCCGCCCTGGACCGCGCGGGCGCCAACAGGCAGCGTCCGCTGTGGGCCTCGACCGGCGTCAAGGACCCGGACTACAAGGACACGCTGTACGTCGACGAGCTGGTGACCGCCGGCACCGTCAACACCATGCCGGAGGCCACCCTGGAGGCCACCGCCGACCACGGCCGGATCACGGGCGACACCGTGCGCGGTACGTACGCGGCGGCCCAGGCGGACCTCGACGCCCTCGCCGCGCAGGGGATCTCGTACGACGAGGTCGTGCAGCTCCTGGAGGACGAGGGTGTCGACAAGTTCGAGGCGTCGTGGAACGACCTGCTCAAGTCCACCGAGGCGGAACTGAAGCGCCTCACCCCTTCGGAGGGCTGACCCACCTTGTCCGGTTCACACGGAGCCAACCCGCTTCGTGACGCCGCCGACCGACGGCTCCCGCGTATCGCGGGGCCGTCGGGCCTGGTCATTTTCGGCGTCACGGGCGATTTGTCACGTAAAAAGCTGATGCCTGCCGTCTACGACCTGGCCAACCGCGGCCTGCTCCCGCCGGGCTTCTCCCTCATCGGGTTCGCGCGCCGGGAGTGGCAGGACGAGGACTTCGCCAAGGAAGTGCACGACGCCGTCAAGGAGCACGCGCGGACGCCCTTCCGTGAGGAGGTCTGGCAGCAGCTGGTCCAGGGCTGCCGCTTCGTCCAGGGCAACTTCGACGACGACGACGCCTTCGAGACACTCAAGGCCACCATCGAGGAGCTGGACAAGGCCCAGGGCACCGGCGGCAACTTCGCCTTCTACCTGTCCGTGCCGCCGAAGTTCTTCCCCAAGGTCGTCCAGCAGCTGAAGAAGCACGGGCTGGCCGACCAGAAGGCGGACTCCTGGCGCCGCGCGGTCATCGAGAAGCCCTTCGGCCACAACCTGGAGAGCGCGCAGGAGCTCAACCGGATCGTCCATGAGGTCTTCCCGCCCAACGAGGTCTTCCGGATCGACCACTACCTGGGCAAGGAGACGGTCCAGAACATCATGGCGCTGCGGTTCGCCAACACGATGTTCGAGCCGCTCTGGAACCGCGGCTATGTCGACCACGTACAGATCACGATGGCCGAGGACATCGGCATCGGCGGCCGGGCCGGCTACTACGACGGCATCGGCGCCGCGCGGGACGTCATCCAGAACCACCTCCTGCAGCTGCTCGCGCTGACCGCGATGGAGGAGCCGGCCTCCTTCGACGCGGACGCGCTGGTCGCGGAGAAGACCAAGGTGCTGGGCGCCGTCCGGCTCCCCGCCGATCCGGGCAAGGAAACGGTACGCGCGCAGTACGCGGCCGGCTGGCAGGGCGGCGAGAAGGCCGTCGGCTATCTCCAGGAAGACGGCATCGACCCGAAGTCGAAGACCGACACCTATGCCGCGCTCAAGCTGACCATCGACAACCGCCGCTGGGCGGGCGTCCCCTTCTACCTGCGCACGGGCAAGCGCCTGGGCCGTCGCGTCACCGAGATCGCGGTGGTCTTCAAGCGCGCCCCGCACTCCCCCTTCGACCACACGGCGACGGAGGAGCTCGGCCAGAACGCCCTGGTCATCCGCGTCCAGCCCGACGAGGGCGTCACGGTCCGCTTCGGCTCCAAGGTGCCCGGCACCTCGATGGAGGTGCGGGACGTGTCGATGGACTTCGCGTACGGCGAGTCGTTCACGGAGTCCAGCCCGGAGGCGTACGAGCGGCTGATCCTCGATGTGCTGCTCGGCGACGCCAACCTCTTCCCGCGACTGGAGGAGGTCGAGCAGTCCTGGCGGATCCTCGACCCGATCGAGGAGTACTGGGACCGGCACGGCAAGCCCGCGCAGTACCCGGCGGGCACCTGGGGCCCCATCGAGGCGGACGAAATGCTCGCACGAGACGGACGGAGCTGGCGTCGGCCATGAAGATCGATCTGACGGAAACCACAGCCAGCAAGATCAACAAGGCGCTGGTCCAGGGCCGTCGCGCCATCGGCACCCCCGCCGTCGGCATGGTCCTGACCCTCGTCATCGTCACCGACGAGGAGAACGCCTACGACGCGCTGCGGGCGGCCGACGAGGCGTCCCGTGAGCACCCCTCGCGCACCCTCGTCGTCATCAAGCGGGTCAGCCGGTCGCCGCGCGACCGCGCCAAGGCCCGCCTGGACGCCGATGTACGGGTCGGCGCGGACGCCGGCACCGGCGAAACGGTCATCCTGCGGCTCTACGGCGAGGCGATAGATCACGCCCAGTCCGTGGTGCTGCCGCTGCTGCTGCCGGACGCCCCGGTCGTGGTCTGGTGGGCCGCGGACGCCCCCCTGGACCCGGCGCACGACCCGCTCGGCGCACTGGCACAGCGCCGCGTCACCGACGCCTACGCCGCCGAGTGTCCGGTGCAGGAGCTGACCGGACGCGCCGAGTCCTACACCCCCGGCGACACCGACCTGTCCTGGGCCCGCATCACCCCGTGGCGCTCGATGCTCGCGGCGGCGCTGGACCAGGCACCGTGCACGGTCACCTCGGCCGAGGTCGAGGGCGAGGAGTTCAACCCCAGCTGCGAGCTTCTCGCGATGTGGCTCGCCAGCCGGCTGAACGTCCCGGTCAAGCGCACGGTGTCGGCCGGCCCCGGTCTGACGTCCGTACGGATGGAGTCCGATGGCGGCCCGATCGTGCTGGACCGCGTGGACGGCTCGGTCGCCACGCTCTCCATGCCCGGCCAGCCGGACCGCGCGGTGGCGCTCAAGCGCCGGGAGACCTCCGAGCTGCTCGCCGAGGAGCTGCGCCGGCTCGACCCGGACGACATCTACGCCTCCGCGCTGAAGTTCGGTGTGGAGCGGCTCGGCGGTGCGCCGTCCGGGCAGCAGACGGCGCCGTCCGAGGAGCCGGCGGCCGCCGGGAGCGCCCCGGCCAAGCCGGCGGCAAAGAAGGCGGCCGCGAAGAAGGGCGCCAAGTGACCGCTCCGCAGGTCGTCGTCCACCGCGACAAGGAGCTGATGGCCCAGGCCGCGGCCGCCCGGCTGATCACCAAGATCGTGGACGCCCAGGCCGCCCGCGGCTCCGCGTCCGTGGTCCTGACCGGCGGGCGCAACGGCAACGGGCTGCTCGCGGCCCTCGCCCAGGCACCCGCCCGGGACGCGATCGACTGGTCACGCCTCGATCTGTGGTGGGGCGACGAAAGGTTCCTGCCCGACGGCCACCCGGACCGCAACCACACCCAGGCCCGCGAGGCGCTGCTGGACGACGTCCCGCTGAACCCGGCCCGGGTGCATCCCATGGCCCCCGCAGGCGGCCCGTACGGCAACGCGGACCTCGCCGCCGAGGCGTACGCGATCGAACTGGCCGCCGCGGCGGGACCCGAGGACCACGGCCCGGTGCCGTCCTTCGACGTCCTGCTGCTGGGCGTCGGCCCGGACACCCATGTCGCCTCGCTCTTCCCCGAGCTGCCCGGCGTACGGGAGACCGAGCGGACGGTGGTCGGTGTGCACGGCGCGCCCAAGCCGCCGCCCACCCGCGTCTCGCTGACCCTGCCCGCGATCCGCGCGGCACGGGAGGTCTGGCTGCTGGCGGCCGGCGAGGACAAGGCGAACGCCGTGGCCATGGCGCTCTCCGGCGCCGGAGAGGTCCAGGCCCCGGCAGCGGGCGCCCGGGGCCGCAGCCGGACGCTGTGGCTGCTGGACGAGGCGGCGGCCTCCCAGCTGCCGCGCGATCTGTACGCCCCTTCTTGCGCCTGAACCGGCGCCGCTCTCGCGGAGGCGGTAACTCGCCGTAGGGTTGCTCGATTCCGGGTCGCCGACGAAGGCCGCAAGGGGCCGGGGAGACGCTCTCCCCGGCTCCTTGCGGGCTCTAGCTGTCTTCGCGGCTCAACGCCCGCGCATCTCACGGTACGTGGCGACCAGACCCGCCGTGGAGGCATCCAGCCCCGCCACCTCCGCGCCCTCGGTCAGCGCCGGCTCGACCCGCTTGGCGAGCAGCTTGCCCAGCTCCACGCCCCACTGGTCGAAGGAGTCGATGTTCCAGACGGCGCCCTGGACGAACACCTTGTGCTCGTACAGCGCGATCAACTGGCCCAGCACGGACGGGCTGAGCTCGGTGGCCAGGATCGTGGTGCTGGGGTGGTTGCCCTGGAACGTCTTGTGCGGCACCAGTTCCTCCGCCACGCCCTCGGCGCGCACCTCATCGGGCGTCTTGCCGAACGCCAGCGCCTGCCCCTGCGCGAAGAGATTGGCCATCAGCAGGTCGTGCTGAGCGACCAGACCGGGCCGCAGATCGGCGACCGGCCGGGCGAAGCCGATGAAGTCGACGGGGATCATCTTCGTGCCCTGGTGGAGCAGCTGGTAGTAGGCGTGCTGGCCGTTCGTGCCGGGCGTGCCCCACACGACCGGGCCGGTCTGCCAGCCGACCGGCCGGCCGTCGCGGTCCACGGACTTGCCGTTGGACTCCATGTCCAGCTGCTGCAGATAGGCGGTGAACCGGGAGAGGTAGTGGCTGTACGGCAGCACCGCGTGCGACTGGGCGTCCCAGAAGTTGCCGTACCAGATGCCGAGCAGGCCCAGCAGGAGCGGTGCGTTCTCCTCCGGCGGGGCGGTGCGGAAGTGCTCGTCGACGAGATGGAAGCCGGCCAGCATCTCGCGGAACCGCTCCTGGCCGATCGCGATCATCAGCGACAGGCCGATCGCGGAGTCGAACGAGTAGCGCCCGCCGACCCAGTCCCAGAACTCGAACATATTGGTCGGGTCGATGCCGAACTCCGCCACCTTCCGGGCGTTGGTCGACAGCGCCACGAAGTGCTTGGCGACCGCCTCCTCTCCGGCATGCAGGCCCGTCAGCAGCCAGTCGCGGGCCGAGGTCGCGTTGGTGATCGTCTCGATGGTGGTGAAGGTCTTCGACGCGATGACGAACAGCGTCTCGGCCGGGTCCAGGTCGCGTACGGCCTCGTGCAGATCGGCGCCGTCCACGTTGGAGACGAAACGGAACTGCATGTCCCGGTGGGTGTAGGCGCGCAGCGCCTCGTAGGCCATCGCCGGACCCAGATCGGAGCCGCCGATGCCGATGTTGACGACCGTCTTGATGCGGCGGCCGGTATGGCCCTTCCAGTCGCCGGAGCGTACCCGCTCGGAGAAGGTCGCCATCTTGGTGAGCACGGCGTGCACGCCCGGGACGACGTTCTCGCGGTCCACGTGGACGACCGCGGAGCCGGGCGCGCGCAGCGCGGTGTGCAGGACGGCGCGGTTCTCGGTGATGTTGATCTTGTCGCCGCGGAACATCGCGTCCCGCAGTTCGCTCACCCCCGCGGCCGCGGCCAGCTCCCGCAGCAGCCCCAGCGTCTCGTCGGTGACCAGGTGCTTGGAGTAGTCCAGGTGCAGATCACCGACCCGCAGGGTGTAGCGGTCGGCACGCGCCGGATCCCCCTCGAACAGCTCGCGCAGCCGCACCTCCCCCAGCTGCTCCCGGTGCTTGCTCAGCGCGGTCCACTCGGCCCGCTGGTCGAGCCTGCTGCGGCCTTCTGCGTTCATCTCGGACATCAGCCTTCTCTGTCTCGTACCGGCCCCGCCGCCCCCAACCTAATTGATCAGAGCACGATGGGGGGCACCTCCCGCGCATGGGTGCCCCCGCTCAAGCGGAGCCGAGAGGGGGGAGAAGCCGAGAGTGGGGCCGAGCTGTCTGTCCGCTGTCGGCCGACGTAACTCCCCATGCCAACGGCCCGGCCGGAGGGTGTGTCCCCCGGCCGGGCCGTTCGCTGCGTCTGCTGGTCCGTCAGATCTCGCCGCGGAGCTTGGCGAGCGCCTCCGCGAGGATCGCCTCGCCGTCGGCGTCGCTGCGGCGCTCCCGGACATAGGCGAGGTGAGTCTTGTACGGCTCGGTGCGCGGCGGGTCCGGCGGGCTGTCCCGGTCCTTGCCGGCCGGGAAACCACAGCGCGGGCAGTCCCAGGTGTCCGGAACCTGCGCGTCGCCGGCGAAGCTGGGCTGTGTCTCGTGCCCGTTGGAGCACCAGAAGGAGATGCGGATGCGGGGCGCGGACTCACCGCGCTCGGCCTCCCCCATCGGCCCCGCCCCGACCCGACTTCCTCGGATCGCGTTGCCACTTGCCACGGTCGTTACTCCCTGCGTAATGGTGCCGCTCAGCCTCTGACATCAGCTGCGCTGCGGGCTCTCACAGCGACTGCGCTGCGGGCGCCCCAGTCTACGTAAGGCCCAACGCGCGTCCAGTGACAGGAGTTACCCGTTCCAGGACGTCGCCCTCATGATAGGTCGCACCTCCGACGCCGAGTCACTTCCCGAGCTTCATGAAAATGCCCAGGACGACGATGCAGGCGAACCACAGCAGACCGACCACGATGGTGATGCGGTCGAGGTTCCGCTCGGCGACCGAGGAGCCGCCGACCGAGGACTGCATACCGCCACCGAACATGTCGGACAGTCCGCCGCCCTTCCCCTTGTGCATGAGCACCAGCATCATCAGCAGCAGGCTGAAGACGATGAGGGCGATCGAGAACCCGATGACCACGGCTGGACCAACTCTCTAGGACTGACGGACGGAACGTACCGATGTTCGGTTGAAGATCGAACAACGCGGGGCCGGACGGCGCTGTACACCGGCCCCGGCCCCGACAGGGTACGACGGGCCGGGCCCGTCGTCATAGCCGCTACTGGTCGCGGAAGCGGACGATCTTCACAAATTCGTCCGCGTCCAGCGCCGCGCCGCCGATCAGGGCGCCGTCGACATCCGGCTGCGCCATGATCGCCGCGACGTTCCCGGACTTGACCGAGCCGCCGTACTGGATGCGGACCTTGTCGGCCAGCTCCTGGCTGTAGAGCTCGGCGAGGCGGCCGCGGATCGCACCGCAGACCTCCTGCGCGTCCTCGGGCGTGGCGACCTCGCCGGTGCCGATGGCCCACACCGGCTCGTACGCGATCACGATGGTCTCGGCCTGCCCGGCCGGGACGTCCTTCAGGGCGCCGTCGACCTGGGCGAGGGTGTGCGCGACCTGGTTGCCCGCCTTGCGGACGTCCAGGCCCTCCCCGACGCACAGGATCGGGGTCAGACCGTGCTTGAAGGCGGCCTTGACCTTGGCGTTGCAGATCTCTTCGTTCTCGCCGTGGTACTGGCGGCGCTCGCTGTGCCCGATGGCCACATAGGTGCACTTGAGCTTGGCGAGCATCGATCCCGAGACCTCACCGGTGTAGGCACCGGAGTCGTGCGCCGAGACGTCCTGGGCGCCGTACTTGATCTTGAGGTTGTCGCCGTCGACCAGCGTCTGCACCGACCGCAGGTCGGTGAAGGGCGGCAGCACCGCGACCTCTACGGCCTCGTAGTCCTTGTCGGTGAGCGCGAAGGCGAGCTTCTGGACGTGCGCGATGGCCTCAAGGTGGTTGAGGTTCATCTTCCAGTTGCCCGCCATCAGCGGGGTACGGTCACTCACGGTTCTTCAGTCCTCCAGAGCGGCAAGGCCGGGGAGCGTCTTGCCTTCGAGGTATTCGAGGCTGGCGCCGCCGCCGGTCGAGATGTGGCCGAAAGCATTCTCGTCGAAGCCGAGCAGGCGCACGGCCGCGGCCGAGTCGCCGCCGCCGACGACGGTGAAACCGGCGCTGTCCAGCAGCGCCTGCGCGACGGCCTTGGTGCCGTCGGCGTAGTCGGGGTGCTCGAAGACGCCCATCGGGCCGTTCCAGAAGACGGTCTCGGCGTCGGCGATCTTCGAGGCGAACAGCTCGCGGGTCTTCGGACCGATGTCCAGGCCCTCCTGGTCGGCGGGGATCTTGTCGGCGTCGACCGTGCCGAAGTCCGCGGGGGCCTTGGTCTTCAGGTCCGGGAATTCGGCCGAGACCAGCACGTCGACGGGGAGAACGAACTCCACGCCGCGCTTCTCGGCCCGCGCCAGGTACCCCAGGCACGCCGGGACCTGGTCCTCCTGGAGCAGCGAGATGCCCACCTCGTGGCCCTTGGCCTTGAGGAAGGTGTACGCCATGCCGCCGCCGACGAGGATGCGGTCGGCCTTCTCCAGCAGCTGGTCGATGACGGCGAGCTTGTCGGAGACCTTGGCGCCGCCGAGCGCGACGACGTACGGGCGCTTGACGTCCTCGGTGAGCTTCTTGAGCACGCCGACCTCGGTGGCGATCAGATCGCCGGCGGCGTGCGGGAGGCGCGCCGGGAGGTCGTAGACGGAGGCGTGCTTGCGGTGCACCGCGCCGAAGCCGTCGCTCACGTACAGGTCCGCCAGGGCGGCGAGCCGGTCGGCGAAGGCGCCGCGCTCGGCGTCGTCCTTGCTGGTCTCGCCCGCGTTGAAGCGGAGGTTCTCCAGGACGGCGATCTGTCCGTCGGCCAGGGCGGCGACCACGGACCGGGCGGACTCGCCGACGGTGTCGGTCGCGAACGCGACGTCCCGGCCGAGGAGTTCGCCGAGGCGCGCGGCGGCGGGGGCGAGGGAGAAGGCCGGGTCCGGGGCGCCCTTGGGACGGCCCAGGTGGGAGGCGACGATCACCTTGGCGCCGCGCTCGGCTAGCTTGGCGATCGTCGGGGCGACGGCGCGGATGCGGCCGTCGTCGGTGATGGTCGTGCCGTCCAGCGGCACGTTCAGGTCGGCGCGGACGAAGACCCGCTGGCCCGCTACCTGGAGGTCGTCGATCGTCTTCATGGTGACTCCGTGGCTCTGTTCGGAAAGTCAGTCATAGCACGGGGCCCGTACGACGCTTCATCGCGTCGTACGAGCCCCGTCCTTACATCTGCGGTGACTTGGTGGTCACACCGGTCAGAGCTGGCCGCCGACGAAGACGGTCAGGTCCACCAGACGGTTGGAGTAGCCCCACTCGTTGTCGTACCAGCCGACGACCTTGACCTGCTTGCCCTGCGCCATGGTCAGCGCGGAGTCGAAGGTGCAGGAGGCCGGCCAGTTGACGATGTCCGAGGAGACGATCGGGTCCTCGGTGTACTCCAGCACGCCCTTGAGCTGGCCCTCGGCGGCCTTCTGGAAGGCGTTGTTGATCTCGTCCTTGGTGACCTCGCGGTCGAGTTCCAGCACCAGGTCGGTGACCGAGCCGGTGGGGACCGGGACGCGCATGGCGATGCCGTCCAGCTTGCCCTTGAGCTGCGGGAGGACCAGGGCGGTGGCCTTGGCGGCACCCGTCGAGGTCGGGATGATGTTCTCCGCGGCGGCGCGGGCGCGGCGCAGGTCCTTGTGCGGGAAGTCCAGGATGCGCTGGTCGTTGGTGTACGCGTGGACCGTGGTCATCAGGCCCTTGACGATGCCGAAGTTCTCGTCGAGAACCTTGGCCATCGGCGCCACACAGTTGGTGGTGCAGGAGGCGTTCGAGATGACGTGGTGGTTGGCCGCGTCGTACTTGTCCTGGTTGACACCCATGACGATGGTGATGTCCTCGTCCTTGGCCGGAGCCGAGATGAGGACCTTCTTCGCGCCGCCGGCAAGGTGCTTGGCGGCGTCGTCGCGCTTGGTGAAGATACCGGTCGACTCGATGACGATGTCGACGCCCAGCTGGCCCCAGGGGATGTCGGCCGGGTTGCGCTCGGAGAGCACCTTGATGGTGCGGTCCCCGACGGTGATGGTGTCCTCGGTGTGCGACACCGTCTCCTCGAGACGGCCCAGGATGGTGTCGTACTTCAGCAGGTGCGCAGTGGTCGCGGTGTCACCCAGGTCGTTGACAGCCACGATCTCGATGTCCGCACCCTGCTCCAGCAGCGCGCGGAAGTAGTTGCGACCGATGCGGCCAAAGCCGTTGATGCCTACGCGGATCGTCACGAAACCGATCTCCTCGTTGGTACGACGGTATATACACCGCCGAGCTGTATGGGATGTCCCCGACCGCCTCCGACCCTACCCCCTAGACGAGACGTACGTGACATTGACATCGGCGACCAAAGGTGCTCAGGTGAGCGGCCTTCGGCCCCTCTGAACGTCCGCCCGTACGCGCCCTCTCGTGACGGCTGCACACATACGCCCCGGGCACCCATGGACGGGCGCCGAGGGCGCGCGTGGAGAAGACTCAGCTCCGGTTCAGCCGACCATGCCTTCGGCGAGCTCCTCGGTGAGGTTGGACTCGGTGCCGGGGATGCCGAGGTCCTGGGCGCGCTTGTCGGCCATCGCCAGCAGTCGGCGGATCCGGCCGGCCACGGCGTCCTTGGTCAGCGGCGGGTCGGCGAGGGCGCCCAGCTCCTCCAGGGACGCCTGCTTGTGCTCCATGCGCAGCCGGCCGGCCGCCGCGAGGTGCTCGGGGACCTCCTCGCCGAGGATCTCCAGGGCGCGGGCGACCCGCGCGCCCGCCGCGACCGCGGCCCGCGCCGAGCGGCGGAGGTTGGCGTCGTCGAAGTTGGCGAGGCGGTTGGCGGTGGCGCGGACCTCGCGGCGCATCCGCCGCTCCTCCCAGGCGAGCACCGACTCATGGGCGCCGAGGCGGGTCAGCAGCGCGCCGATCGCATCGCCGTCCCGGACAACGACACGGTCCACCCCGCGCACCTCGCGGGCCTTGGCGCCGATGCCGAGCCGGCGGGCCGCGCCGACCAGCGCAAGGGCGGCCTCGGGCCCGGGGCAGGTGACCTCCAGGGAGGAGGAGCGGCCGGGCTCGGTGAGCGAGCCGTGCGCGAGGAAGGCGCCGCGCCAGGCGGCCTCGGCGTCGCAGGTCGCACCGGAGACCACCTGCGGGGGCAGCCCCCGGATGGGGCGGCCGCGGCCGTCCACCAGGCCCGTCTGCCGCGCCAGCTGGTCGCCGCCGGCGACCACACGGACGACATAGCGGCTGCCGCGGCGCAACCCGCCGGGGGCCATCACCACCAGGTCGGAGGAGTGCCCGAAGATCTCCAGGATGTCCTTGCGGAGCCGGCGGGCGGCGATGCCGGTGTCCAGCTCCGCCTCGATCACAATGCGCCCGCTGACCAGGTGCAGACCTCCCGCGAACCGCAGGATCGACGAGACCTCCGACTTCCGGCAGCAGGTCCGGGTGACGGGGAGCCGGGAGATCTCATCCTTCACCGCAGCCGTCATCGCCATGGGCCGATCCTTCCATGCATCCGAAAAATACGGTCGTACGCGGCTGCCAGCAGCTCCGGGTCGTGCCGGTCGGGGGCTACCCCGGCCGCCGCCCTGCCGTCTCCTTGTGCGGCGACCGCCGCCAGCTCGACCTCGCTGCCCACGAGCTGCTTGGCGGCAGCCGTCAGACCTTCGGTGTCGGGCACGGCGGCCTTGTCGGCCAGCACCACGTCGAAGGCGAGTTTAGGGGCGTGTCGGGCCAAAACCTCCAAATGACGCTGCGGTGAGAAGCCATCGGTTTCGCCCGGTTGGGGCGCGAGGTTGAGCGAGAGGACCTTACGGGCCTTGGTCTCCTCCAGCGCCTCGCGCAGTTCCGGCACCAGGAGATGCGGGATGACGGAGGAGAACCAGGACCCGGGGCCGAGCACCACCCAGTCGGCGTCGCGCACCGCGGCGACCGCCTCGGGGACGGCCGGCGGCTCCTCGGGGACGATATGGACGGACTGCACCTCCCCGCGGGTGAGTGCGACGGTGGCCTGGCCGCGGACCGTGCCGATCTCGTCCGGACGGTCCGGGTGGTGGCCCCTGACCTGGGCCTGGAGCTCCAGGGGGACCGCCGACATGGGCAGCACCCGGCCGTGCGCGCCGAGCAGCTTGCCGACCAGGTCCAGCGCCTGGACATGGTCGCCGAGCTGCTCCCACAGGGCGACGATCAGCAGATTGCCGACGGCGTGGTCATGCAGCTCGCCCTCGCTCTGGAAGCGGTGCTGGATCACCCGGGACCACGTCTGGCCCCAGTCGTCGTCGCCGCACAGGGCGGCCAGCGCCTTGCGCAGATCGCCGGGCGGCAGGACGCCCAGCTCGTCGCGGAGCCGGCCACTGGAGCCGCCGTCGTCGGCGACGGTGACCACGGCGGTCAGATCGCCGGTGATACGGCGCAGCGCGGCGAGCGAGGCGGACAGGCCCATGCCGCCGCCGAGCGCCACCACCTTGGGGGTGGCGCCCTTGGTCGTACGGCTGCCGGGAACGAATCTGCGGACCCGGTGGAGCCGTCGTGCGCGGCCGGTCACTCGCGCCCCATGTCCCGGTGGACGACGACGGTTTCGACGCCCTCGGAGACCAGCCTGCGGGCCAGCTTCTCGGACATCGCGACGCTGCGGTGCTTACCGCCCGTGCAGCCGACGGCGATGGTCACATAGCGCTTGCCCTCGCGGCGGTAGCCGTCGGCGACGAGGCGCAGCAGCTCGGCGTAGCCGTCCAGGAACTCCTTGGAGCCGGGCTGGTTGAAGACGTAGTCGGAGACCTCTTCGTTGAGGCCGGTGAAGGGGCGCAGCTCGGGCACCCAGTGCGGGTTGGGGATGAAGCGACAGTCGATGACCATGTCGGCGTCGACCGGGAGGCCGTACTTGAAGCCGAACGACATGACCGTGGCGCGCAGCTCGGGGGCCTCCTCGCCGGCGAACTGGGCGTCCAGCTTGGCGCGCAGTTCGTGGACGTTGAGGCTGGAGGTGTCGATGACCAGGTCGGCGTCGCCGCGCAGCTCGCGCAGCAGATCGCGCTCGGCGGCGATGCCGTCGACGATCCGGCCGTCGCCCTGGAGGGGGTGCGGACGGCGCACCGACTCGAAGCGGCGCACCAGGGCCTCCTCGGAGGACTCCAGGAAGACGATGCGGCGCTTGACGTTCTGTGCGTCGAGGGTGGCCAGTGACTCCTTGAGATTGGCGAAGAAGCGGCGGCCGCGGACATCGACGACGACCGCGATCTTGGCGACATTGCCCTGGGATCGGGCGCCCAGCTCGACCATCGGCGGGATCAGCTCGGGCGGGATGTTGTCGACGACGAACCAGCCGAGGTCCTCCAGGCACTTGGCGGCGGTGCTCCGGCCGGCGCCCGACATCCCGGAGATGATCACCAGCTCGGGGATCGCGGCGCTTTCGCCCTGGTCGGTCGTGCCCGTACTCACCTGTGCACCGTCTCTCTCAGCTCTCTCGGTTTCCTGCTCTTCGTGCGGTGTGCTCATCTGTTCTGCCCCCGTTCTGCTGACGACGCGGCCGGCGGGGCCCCGTCATCCTCAATGATCTCTCCTGTGGCGGTATTCACCGCGGGGGCGGCCGGTGCCGCCCCGGCCAGCGCCGCGACGACCGTCTCGGCGGTCTTGCGCCCGACGCCCGGGACCTCGCAGATCTCGTCGACCGTCGCGGCCCGCAGCTTCTTCAGCGAACCGAAGTGCTTCAGCAGGGCCTGGCGGCGGCTCTCCCCGAGGCCGGCGACGGAGTCGAGCGGCGAGGACGTCAGCCGCTTGGCGCGCTTGCTGCGCTGGTAGGTGATGGCGAAGCGATGTGCTTCGTCGCGGACGCGCTGGAGGAGGTAGAGGCCCTCGCTGCTGCGGGGCAGCACGACCGGATCGTCCTCGTCCGGCAGCCAGACCTCTTCGAGGCGCTTGGCGAGACCGCAGACGGCGACATCGTCGATACCGAGCTCGTCCAGGGCCCGGCGGGCGGCCGCGACCTGAGGGGCGCCGCCGTCGACGACCACCAGCTGGGGCGGGTAGGCGAAGCGCTTGGGGCGGCCGTTCTCGTCGGTGGCGCGGCCGGCCATCGCGTCCGGGGTGCCGTCGTCCTCCACCGGGGCGTCCGCGGGCGGCTCCTCCGTCCACTCACCGGACTTCTCCTTCTCCTGGAGATAGCGCTTGAAGCGGCGGCCGATGACCTCGTGCATGGAGCGGACATCGTCCTGGCCCTCGAAGGTCTTGATCTGGAAGCGGCGGTATTCGCTCTTACGGGCGAGACCGTCCTCGAAGACCACCATCGAGGCGACGACGTCCTCCCCCTGGAGGTGGGAGATGTCGAAGCACTCGATGCGCAGCGGCACCGAATCCAGGCCGAGGGCCTGGGCGATCTCCTCCAGCGCGCGGGAGCGGGTGGTCAGGTCGGAGGCGCGCTTGGTCTTGTGCAGGGCCAGGGCCTGCTGGGCATTGCGGCCGACCGTGGCCATCAGGTCCTTCTTGTCGCCGCGCTGCGGGACGCGCAGCGAGACCTGGGAGCCACGGCGCCCGGAGAGCCACTGCTGGACCGGCTCGACGGGCTCGGGGAGCGCGGGGACCAGGACCTCCTTGGGGACGGCGTCGCCCTGCTCCTCGCCGTACAGCTGCTGCAGGGCGTGCTCCACGAGGCCGGCGGTGGTGACGGCCTCCACCTTGTCGGTGACCCATCCGCGCTGGCCGCGCACCCGGCCGCCGCGGACGTGGAAGATCTGGACGGCGGCTTCGAGTTCGTCCTCGGCGACGGCGATGAGATCGGCGTCGGTGGCGTCGGCGAGCACCACGGCGCTCTTCTCCATCGCCCGCTTGAGCGCCCCTATGTCGTCGCGCAACCGGGCGGCGCGCTCGTACTCCATCTCCTCGGCCGCGTCCTGCATCCGTCGCTCCAGGCGGCGGATGTACGCGCCGGTGCGGCCGGCCATGAAGTCGCAGAACTCTTCGGCCAGTTCGCGGTGTTCCTCGGCCGAAATCCGTCCGACGCAGGGGGCGGAGCACTTGCCGATGTAGCCGAGCAGGCAGGGGCGGCCGATCTGGGCGGAGCGCTTGAAGACACCCGCGGAGCACGTACGCACAGGGAAGACACGCAGCATCAGGTCGACGGTCTCGCGGATCGCCCAGGCGTGGGCGTACGGGCCGAAGTAGCGCACGCCCTTCTTCTTGGCGCCGCGCATGACCTGGACGCGCGGGAACTCTTCGTTGAGGGTCACCGCGAGATACGGATAGCTCTTGTCGTCGCGGTACTTGACGTTGAAACGCGGGTCGAACTCCTTGATCCAGCTGTATTCGAGCTGGAGCGCCTCGACCTCGGTGGAGACGACGGTCCATTCCACCGAGGCGGCGGTGGTGACCATCGTGCGCGTACGCGGATGGAGCCCGGCCAGATCCTGGAAGTAGTTGGCCAGGCGCTGGCGCAGGCTCTTGGCCTTGCCCACGTAGATGACCCGGCCGTGGTCGTCGCGGAACTTATAGACCCCCGGCGAGTCGGGGATCTGTCCCGGCTTGGGTCGGTAGGTGCTGGGGTCTGCCATGTCCACCACCCTACTGACCGCCACTGACAATCAGGGGCGTCGGGCGGAGGGGGTGGGGGCGTTTGCTGCCCTCCCCCCTTCGGGGGGAGGGCAGGGGTGGGGGGCGGGGGAGGGTGTGTGGGTGGGGTGCGGGAGCCGGAGCGCAGTCTCACCAGGCCGGCGCCCCCGGACACCGCGGACCCCTTATCCGTCAGCCAGCCCCCTCCCGGGGCCGCCGGGCCCCGCACCCGTCAGCGGGCGCGCCTCCGGCGCAGCGCCGCGGTCCCCAACAGCCCGAGGGCGACCAGGGCGGCGCCACCCGCCACGGTCGAGGCGGCGGCCACCGGAACGCCGTCGCCGGCCAGCGCATCGGCCTCGACAGGCTGCTTGCGGGCACTCTCCCCGGCGGACGGGGCGGTCCCGGAAGCGGCCTGCGGGCCGTAGCCCCCGGCCTCACCGCGCTTGTCGTAGGCCGAGCCGGGCAGCTTGTCGCCGTACGCCTTCGCCACCCGCTTCTGATAGGCGGCGACGGAGGTGCCGTGCGCGCCGACCGCCTTCACCGCGTCCGCGTCCAGCGGCTCGACGCGGTCGCCCCGCTGGACGTACCAGGCGTCGATCTGCGGTTCGTGGAAGACCGTCCCGGCGCCGCGCTTGGCGGCCCCGGCGGCGTGGTAGCGGGTCTCGTCGTCGCCGCTGGCGATGTTGACGACCTTCCAGGCGGTGCCCTGCCGCACGGTCCGCACCGTGACCGTCCGGCCGTCGGCGGCGACGGCCTTGCTGGCGAGGAACTCCAGCCGGGCGACCGGGGCCTCGGTCTTGCCGCGGACGAAGTCCGGCGACAGGACGTAGACGGGGACCGTGCTGCCCTCGATGTGCGGGGCGGTCTTCGCCGTGCCCGTAGCGGCAGCGTCGCCCTGAGCACCGTGCCGGGCCGCCTCACGGGCGAAGAACCGGGTGAGGGTGTCCAGTGTCGCGGGCGCGGCCGCCGCCTCATGGGCGGCGTCGAGGCCGGCACGGGACGGGGCCCGGGGCGGCGCGGGGGCCTCCGCGGCCAGGACGGCGTGCGGGGCGAGGCCGATGAGAGCGCCGGCGAGCGTCCCGGTGGCGGCGGCGCGAAGAGCGGTGCGAGCGGTGCGCTTCGTCATGGCCTCAGGCTCCTATCCGGTAGAGGGAGTGCGTCCAGGAGAAGGAGCTGCCGTTCACGTAGTAGTCGAAGTCGCCCCAGTTGTACCGGTTGTTGGAGGCCCAGGGGTCACCCCAGTAAACCCAGTTCTTGGCCGTGTCGTAGCCGTAGATGGTGTGCATGTGGCCGCCGCCGGACGACCACTGGATCCGGGTCTCGATGGGCCGCTTGGCGTTGATCTCGCTCTGCACGGTGCTGTAGCGCAGATAGCCGGTCACATACGAGCCGGAGTTGATGCCCATCCAGTCGAATGCGTTCTGCACATGGCCCAGCGTGGCCTGGTTGTTGGGGCAGGCGGTGCCCTGCTGTCGGTTGAAGGCGGCGTTGCAGAACTGGTTCTGGCTGTAGTTCTTGCCGTACCAGTCCGCGATGGTGTTGCCGGCGCCGGCCCAGCACCAGTTGGACCTTTCCTGCGCCTGCATCGTGATGTCGAGGCGGTTGACCGCGCGCGGCGCGACGGCGCTCTGCGCGGCACCGGTGGCGTGCGCCGAGGGCGCGAGGGGCGCGGTTGCCGAGGCGGTCGCCCCGGGGAGCGCGGTCAGCGCGGTCAGGGTCGCGGCGCCGACGGCCGCGGCCGACAACCATCTGCGGCGCGGACGTCGTGCGTGGGGTGCACGGGTCATGGCGTTCCTCCCGAGGGGGGTGGGGGGGGAGAGGAGCGCATCCGGATGCTGATGAGGAGCATCAGGTGTTGTCGTACGTGGGTCAACACGCTTCAATTCGGAGTGACATGTGGGTGTGGACGGGTGGGCCCCGGATGTGAACATCGGGTGCCCGGCGTACTGCAGTGAACATGCGGGGAGAGCGCGCGGCGTGCGAACGGGTTGTGAACGTTCACCCGCGCGCCGGAGGATTGAGGCAATGGCACAAAACACTCCCGAATCCGCCGAGCTGGCACAACTGCTGCGCACCGGCCCGTTCCATCTGGCCCTGCGCAGCGCGCTCACGGCGCGCGGCCTCGCCCTGCACCGCGTCCAGCACAAGCTCGCACAGCGCGGTATCAAGGTCGGGGTGACCAGCCTGAGTTACTGGCAACAGGGGGCGCGGCGCCCCCAGCGCCCCGAATCCCTGCGGGCGGTGCGCGCGCTGGAAGAGGTGCTCGACCTGCCCGCGCGCTCCCTGCATCGTCTTCTGGTGCCCGAAGGCGGCGTCCGTCCCGAGGCCGAGCGTCCGGCCGCCCGCTCCTACCGCTCTCTGGTGGAGCCCGCCGACGCCCTGCGGCAGCTGTTCGCCGAGCTGGAGACCCCGGCGGACGGCGGGCTGCACACCGTCGGACATCACGAGCGGGTCCGCATCGGGCCGCGGCGCGAGCTGAGCGAACGCGAATCGCTGCAGGTCGTCCGCGCACACCGGGACGGCGTGGACCGCTATATCGCCATCCACCGGGGCGACACGGGCTGCGATCCGTCCCGGGTGAAGGTGCGCGCCGTGGAGAACTGCCGGCTGGGGCGGGTGCGCGGGGACGCGGACACCGGGGTGGTGGTCGCCGAGCTGCTCTTCGACGCCAGGCTGCGGGCCGGCGACACCCATGTCCTCGGCTATGTCTTCGAGGACGGCAGCGGCGGCCCGAGCACCGAGTACGTCCGCGGCTTCAGCTTCGGCGGCGGGCAGTACGTCCTTCAGGTCCGCTTCGACGAGGCGGCGCTGCCGGTGCGCTGCCGGCGCTTCACCCAGGTCTCGGCGGGCGCCCCGCGCAGCGGCCAGCAGGAGCTGACACTGAGCGGCCGACACCGCGCCGTCCATCTGGTGGAGCAGGGGGTACGGCCCGGAATCCTGGGGATCGGGTGGGACTGGGGTTGAGCGAGCGGCGGGTGGGACCAGCGGAGACCGGCTGCTGCCGGGGCACCGCGCGGCCTCAGCCCGCTATCAGCTTCCCGTTCTCGGCCTTGACCGGCACCTCGGGCAGCGGATCGGACGCCGGCCCCTGGATGACCTCGCCCGTGGTGACGTCGAAGCGGCTGCCGTGACAGGGGCAGGTGCCCTGCTTCTTCTCGATCTCGGTCAGCACACAGCCCGCGTGGGTGCACTTGGCGCTGAAGCACTTGAACTCGCCCTTGGCGGGCTGCGACACCACGAGCCGGTCCTCCCGGTAGAGCCTGGCACCGCCGACCGGCACCTCGGCGGCGGACCCCAGGTCGACCGGCGCGGTGGGCCCGGCCGACGCATCGCCGTTCTCCGGGGAGCAGGCCGCCAGCCCGAAGCCGGCGGCACCCGCGAGCGCGGCCCCGCGCAGCATGGTTCGACGGGCGGGGGACTGGCTCATGGCTGCTCCAGGGATGGGTCGGCACGGGGCGGTGATGGCCTTCGAGCGTCGGACATCCGACATCGGACGTCCGACGCCGGTCGCAGGACGTCGGCATCACCTGTCGGCCATCAGACATCGATCGTCGGGCATCCGTCGTCAGGTATCCGTCTTCGGGCCGCCTCCGGATCCGCCTGCGTACGATTTCGGCTCCGACGATACCGGTACAGATCGTTCCGCTTCCGGCGGGTGCCGCGTGCGCGCACCGGCGCGTCCTGACGACGTCGTGCCGGTTCGGCGCCCGGAAGGCAGCCTGCGCGCAAGCACCTGCGTAAGCGCTTACGCAAAGCGCTTACGCAAACGTTTACGTTTACGCCCGAGTGTGCTGAGGTGGGGGCGGTGCGCTCAAGGGCGTGGCATGGAGAGCTACCGGAACGGTGGCCGCGGCCCGGGGCCAGGAAGGAAAGCACAGCCGGATGACGACCATGGTGGATGTGGCACGGCGCGCGGGCGTCTCCGTCGCCACGGTCTCGCACGTGCTCAACGAGACCCGGCCGGTACGCCCCGCCACCCGCGCCGCGGTGCTCGGCGCCATCGACGAGCTCGGCTACACCCACAACACCCTCGCCCGCTCGCTGGTCACCGCCCGCACCCGCTCGATCGGTCTCGCGGTCTCCGCGATCGGCAACCCGTACTTCACCGAGATCCTCCAGGGCGTCGAGGCCGGTGCGCTGGCGGCCGGCTACAGTCTGCTGATCGCCGACCCGCACGACGACCCGGAACATGAGCGCAAGGTCGTCCAGCTGCTGCACGAGCGGCGGGTGGACGGCATGATCGTCGCGCCGTCGGCCGAGCCCGCCGAGATGGCCGGGTATCTGACGCGGCGCGGGGTCCCCACGGTCTTCCTGGACCGGCGGGTCGGTGACGGCCACGACCAGGTGTGCGCGGAGAACTCCGGCCCGGTACGTCAACTGGTCGAGCATCTGGCCGACTTGGGACACTCCCGGATCGGCCTGGTAGCCGGGCTCCCCGGGCTGAGCACCACCGCCGAGCGCGTCCAGGGCTACCGCGAAGGGCTGCGCGCCCGGGGTCTGCCGTCCGCGCCGGAACTGCTCGCCGGCGGCAATTCCGAGGCGGTGGGCGCGCAGGACGCCACCCGCCGTCTGCTCGCCGCGCCGGAACCGCCCACCGCGATCATCACCGCCAACAACGCGATGACGATCGGGGCCCTCCGTGCACTGCGCGACATGCGCCTCCAGGTGCCCCGCGATATCGCGCTGGCCTGCTTCGACGACTTCTCCTGGGCGGATCTGTTCGAGCCCCGGCTGACCGTGATCGCGCAGCCCAGCAAGGACATCGGGACGGCGGCGGTCCGGCTGCTCCTGGAGCGGCTGGAGCAGCCGGACCGCCCGCCGCGCGCCCTCCGTCTGCCCTGCGCCTTCGTGCACCGTACGTCGTGCGGCTGCCCCGATACCGGCCCGTCGGCCCCACGCGCGGCCGGCCCTCCGACCACTCCCCCGGCTGCCCAGGAAAGGAACCGCACCCCGTGATCGTCGTCGCCGGCGAGGCGCTGATCGACCTCGTCCCCAGCCCTCAATCCCCGTCCGGGAACGGGCAGTTGCCCGCACTGCTGCCGAGGCGCGGCGGCGGGCCCTACAACACCGCGGTCGCTCTGGGGCGGCTCGGCTCGCCCACCGCGTTCTGCTCGCGGGTGTCGACCGACACCTTCGGTGAGACGCTGCTGGACGGGCTGCGGGCCGGCGGCGTGGACATCTCGCTGGTGCAGCGCGGCAGCGAGCCGACCACCCTCGCCGTGGCGGACGTCAGCGCGGACGGCTCCGCGGGCTACGGCTTCTATGTCGAGGGCACCGCCGACCGTCTGTTCAGCCTGCCGGCAGCGCTGCCCGACGCGGTCCGCGCACTGTCGCTGGGCACCTGCTCGCTCGTGCTGGAGCCGGGCGCGACCGCGTACGAGGCGCTGCTGCGCCGCGAGGCCCGGCGCGGCGTGTTCACGGCGCTCGACCCCAATATCCGCCCGGGGCTGATCCCGAACCCGGACGCCTACCGCGCCCGTTTCCGCGCCTGGCTGCCGCATGTCGCCCTCCTGAAGCTGTCGGAGGAGGACGCGCTGTGGCTGGCGGAGGCGGAAGGGCCGGATGCGGTCGCCGCGGCGGCGCGGGAGTGGCTGGGCGCGGGGCCCGCGGCGATCGTCCTCACCCATGGTGGCGACGGCCTGACGGTGCTGACACCGGGCGGCGGCACGCTGGCCGTGCCGGGCGAGCGAGTGGCCGTCGTCGACACCATCGGCGCGGGTGACACGGTCAATGCCGCGCTGCTGCACCGGCTGGACGCCCACGACGCCCTCTCCCGCGCCGCGGTCGCCTCGCTCGGCGCCGACGACTGGCGCGACATCCTCGGCTTTGCCGCCCGTGCGGCCGCCGTGACCTGCTCGCGCGCGGGCGCCGAGCCCCCGTTCACGTCGGAACTGTTGGAGTGAGCGGCGAACCGGGGTATACGTCCGGGGCGAGCTGATGGGAAGTCAGTTCGCCCCGGCCGCACCGCACCCCGGCCGCCCCTCGGACGCGTCAGGTCGCCCGACGGGCCCGCGTCGCCGTCTTCTTCGCGGCGGCCTTCTTCGTCAGAGCCTTGGTCGCGGTCTCCTTGGCTGCCGTCTTCTTGGCTGCCGTCCGGGCCGTGGCCGTCTTCACCGCATTCGACTTCGCCGCGACCGTCTTCGCCGACGCGTTCTTGGCCGCCGTCTTCTTGGCCGGCCGCTTCGCCGTCGCGATCTTCTTCACCGGGTTCCCCGGCCCTGGATTCCCGGGCCCCGGATTCCCCGACGGCGCGGCATCGCTGACCCGGTCGCCGAGGATCTCCCGCAGGAACTTGCCGGTGTGGCTGGCCGGGACCGCCGCGACCTCCTCGGGCGTCCCCTCGGCGACGATCAGTCCGCCGCCGCTGCCGCCCTCCGGACCCAGGTCGACGACCCAGTCGGCCGTCTTGATCACTTCGAGGTTGTGCTCGATGACGATCACCGAGTTGCCCTTGTCGACCAGCCCGGACAGCACCGCGATCAGCTTGCTGATGTCCTCGAAGTGCAGACCGGTGGTCGGCTCGTCCAGGACATAGACCGTACGGCCCGTCGACCGCTTCTGGAGCTCGCTCGCCAGCTTCACGCGCTGCGCCTCGCCGCCGGAGAGCGTCGGTGCGGGCTGGCCGAGGCGGACGTACCCCAGGCCGACCTCGTCGAGCGTCTTCAGATGCCGGGAGATGGTCGGCACCGCCTCGAAGAAGTGCAGCGCCTCCTCGATGGGCATGTCCAGCACCTCGGCGATGGACTTGCCCTTGTAGTGCACCTCCAGCGTCTCCCGGTTGTAGCGCGCGCCATGGCAGACCTCGCACGGCACGTACACATCCGGCAGGAAGTTCATCTCGATCTTGATGGTGCCGTCGCCGGAGCAGTTCTCGCAGCGGCCGCCCTTGACGTTGAAGGAGAAGCGGCCCGGCAGATAGCCGCGGACCTTGGCCTCCATCGTCTCCGCGAACAGCTTGCGGACGTGGTCGAAGACTCCTGTGTACGTCGCCGGGTTGGAGCGCGGGGTCCGGCCGATCGGCGACTGGTCGACATGGACGACCTTGTCCACCAGATCGTCGCCGTCCACCCGGGTGTGCCGGCCGGGCACCGTCTTGGCGCCCTGCAGCTCGCGCGCCAAGTGGGTGTAGAGGATGTCGTTGACCAGCGTCGACTTGCCGGATCCGGAGACGCCGGTGACGGCGGTCAGCACTCCGAGGGGGAAGGAGGCGTCGATGTCCTGGAGGTTGTTCTCCTTCGCGCCGCGCACCGTCAGCTGCCGGCCCGGGGCGGCGGGGCGGCGCATGGCGGGCATCGGGATGGCTCGCTTGCCGGACAGATACTGGCCGGTGACGGAATCCTTGTTGGCCAGCAGCTCGGCCAGCGGGCCGCTGTGGACGACCTTGCCGCCGTGCTCGCCGGCGCCGGGGCCGATGTCCACGACCCAGTCGGAGGTCTTGATCGTGTCCTCGTCGTGCTCGACCACGATCAGGGTGTTGCCGAGGTCGCGCAGCCGGACCAGGGTCTCGATCAGCCGGTGGTTGTCGCGCTGGTGCAGGCCGATGGACGGCTCGTCCAAAACGTAGAGCACGCCCACCAGGCCGGAGCCGATCTGGGTGGCGAGTCGGATGCGCTGGGCCTCGCCGCCGGAGAGAGTGCCTGCGGCGCGGTTCAGCGAGAGGTAGTCCAGGCCGACGTCGACCAGGAACCTCAGCCGTTCGTTGACCTCCTTGAGGACCCGCTCGGCGATCTTCCTCTCGCGGGCGTTGAGCGTCATTTCGCGCAGGAAGTCGGCGCAGTCGCTGATCGACATGGCCGCGACCTCGGCGATGGACTTCCCCTGGACCGTGACGGCGAGCACGATCGGCTTGAGCCGGGTGCCGTCACAGGTCGGGCAGGGCACCTCGCGCATATAGCCCTCGAAGCGCTCCCGGCTGCTGTCGCTCTCCGCCTCGCTGTGCCGCCGCTTGACGAACGGCACGGCGCCCTCGAAGGGAGTGGTGTACGCCCGCTGGCGGCCGTAGCGGTTGCGATAGCGGACCTCGATCTGGGTCTTGTGGCCGTGCAGCAGTGCCTTCTTGGCGCGCTGCGGCAGCCCGGCCCACGGGATGTCCGTACGGAAGCCGAGGGCGTCCGCCAGGGCGCCGACCAGGCGGCCGAAGTAGTCCTTGGTGTGGCCGTGCGACCAGGGGTGGATGGCGCCCTCGTCGAGGCTGCGCTCCTCGTCGGGAACGATCAGCTCGGGGTCGACCTCCATGCGGGTACCGATGCCGGTGCACTCCGGGCAGGCGCCAAAGGGCGAGTTGAAGGAGAAGGAGCGGGGCTCCAGCTCCTCGAAGGACAGGTCGTCGTAGGCGCAGTACAGATGCTCCGAATACATCCGCTCGCGCTGCGGGTCGTCCGCGTCCAGGTCGACGAAGTCGAGAATGACCATGCCGCCGGAGAGCCCGAGCGCGGTCTCGACGGAGTCGGTGAGCCGGCGTTTGGCGGACTCCTTGACCGTGAGGCGGTCGACGACCACCTCGATGGTGTGCTTCTCCTGCTTCTTCAGCTTGGGCGGCTCGGCGAGCTGAACGGTCTCGCCGTCGACCCGGGCCCGGCTGTAGCCCTTGGCCTGGAGGTCGGAGAAGAGGTCGACGAATTCGCCCTTGCGCTCGCGCACCAGCGGGGACAGCACCTGGAAGCGGCTGCCCTCGGGGAGCTCCAGCACCTTGTCGACGATCGCCTGCGGCGACTGCCGGGCGATCGGCCGCCCGCACTCGGGGCAGTGCGGCTTGCCGATGCGGGCGAAGAGCAGCCGGAGGTAGTCGTAGACCTCGGTGATCGTGCCGACCGTCGAGCGCGGGTTGCGCGAGGTGGACTTCTGGTCGATCGATACCGCCGGGGACAGGCCCTCGATGAAATCGACATCGGGCTTGTCCATCTGCCCGAGGAACTGCCGGGCGTAGGAGGAGAGCGACTCGACATAGCGCCGCTGCCCCTCGGCGAAGATCGTGTCGAAGGCGAGCGAGGACTTGCCCGACCCGGAGAGCCCCGTGAAGACGATGAGGGAGTCGCGGGGGAGGTCGAGCGAGACGTTGCGGAGGTTGTGCTCGCGAGCGCCACGGACGATGAGACGGTCGGCCACGCCGGTCGGCACCTTTCTGGGAAGAGGGGCGGGAGCCGCGGCTCTGCGTCCGCCGCTCGGTGAGTGAGCAGAGGCGGCGGAGCGACGAGCGGAGCCCCCGCCCCAGGGTATGGGGACCGCCGCGGCACTGTCTGAGTGATGCCATAGACGAGCCTATAGCACGCGTATTCGATTTACGGGCCTGGCAAGCCCTGTTCACCCAAACGTGTCGTCGGCCCGCAACCTTCCCGCCCCAGCCCACTCACCCACGCCGCCACCGAAGACGGCGGCGACGTGGCCGAGGCTAGCGCTCCTCGTCGCCGGTGTCCGCCGCCGCGTCCCCGTGTGACGTGTCAGCCGCAGCGGGGGCCTGGTCAGCGCCGTCCTCGGCCTTCGCCTCCTTCTCGCGGCGCTTGCGCGCCAGCTCCGCGGCCATCTTCTCGGAAGCCAGCCGCATCTCGACTTCCGCCTTGTCCTCGAATTTCTGCACCGCTACCTCCAGAGCCTCGTGACAACCCGACGCCTCCCGACGTGTCCGGACGCACTGCCCCTCCCGCGCCACACCGGACGCGACGCGCCGGCTGACTTCTCACCCGCTTCTGTCAGTGCTTCCCGCCTCGTCCGGGCTCACCCGCCGAGGCTGCCGAGGAGGTCACCTGCGGTTGCTCACGTCCCCCCTCACCAGGCTAGTGCGCGCCGTCGCGCACCACCCGGCGCACTTCCCGTACGCCAACGCTCGCCCCGTCATCCCCCGCCCGACAGCGCCCGCTCCAGCGCGTCGAAGGTCCGCTCCAGCACCGCCGCCTGCTCGACGGCCACCTCGTCCACCGGGTCACCCGCGAGCAGCCGGGCCGCGGCGCCCGCGTAGGCGACCCGGTACGCCGCGACGATCAGCGCCGCGGCCAGCCCGGGATCACCGGCGTCACCGCGGCGCGCCCCGGCATCGTCCCCGGCCGCCTTCGCGAGCAGCCCGGCCAGCACGCCCTCGATCTCCTCCACCGCCTCGCGCCCCCTCGCGCGCAGCGCCGGCGACTCCAGCACCGTCCGCCAGAAGTAGGTGAAGTCCTCCCTCACCCCCGCCAGCGGATGCCGCTGCGCCAGCAGGTCCAGCGCGAGCCGGCGTAGCGCGGCGAGCGGCGACTCGTCCGCCCCGCGCTCCCGGATCGCGTGCGTGATCAGCTCCTGACCCTCGGGAATCCGGTCGAGGAAGAGGTCTTCCTTGCGCGGGAAGTAGTTGAAGACCGTCATCGTGGAGACCTCGGCAGCGCGCGCCACCTCGGCGACGGTGACGTTGTCGAAGCCGCGCTCGATGAAGAGCAGCGTCGCCTCACCGGAGATCCGCTGGCGGGTCTGCAGCTTCTTCCGCTCGCGCAGCGTCAGCCGGCTGTCGTCCACCGCGTAACCGGTCTCCGCCCACACACGACCGGCGCCGCCCTTCCGGCCCTCGGCCCGCCCCTTGCCGTCCCGCGTCTCCTCTGCCATACCTGGCGGAGGCGCAGCGGGGCGCCATCGAGAAGTTCAGCTCGTTCCTGCGGCAGCGGCGCGCGGCGGGCGCCTCGGGGGTGCGGCAGCCGCCCAAGTTCGCCGGGCACTTCGCGGGCATCATGCTGCGCGGCGACCTGCTGGACGAGTCCGACCCGGACTTCGCCGAGGCCGGACCGGCCGGCGACGTCGGCCTGGTGCCGCAGGCAGCCCTCGAAAGGCTGCTCGCCGCCCGCGCCGCCGCACTGGGCGTCGCCCTGCGCCGCGGTGCGCACCTGACCGGCTTCGACGCCGACGAGGACGGCGTGACCGCGCACACCTCGGACGGCTCGCTGCGCGCCGGCTGGCTGGTGGGCTGCGACGGCGGGCGCAGCACGGTTCGCCGGCTCGCCGGGTTCCCGTTCCCCGGGACGGATCCCGAGATCACCGGCCACCAGGCCGTCGTGGAGATGACCGGCGCCGACGCCCTGGGTGCCGGCTGGAACTGGACGGCCACCGGGACGTACGTCCACGGCCCGATGCCCGGCCGGATCCTGACCGTGGAGTTCGACGGACCGCCCGCCGACCGCCAAGCACCCGTCACCGCCGAGGAGTTGCAGACCTCGCTGCGGAAGGTCTCAGGCGTGCCGGACGTCACGATCACCAAGGTGCACTCCGCGACCCGCTTCACGGACAACGCCCGCCAAGTGCCCGGCTACCGGGCGGGGCGGGTACTGCTGGCCGGTGACGCGGCGCATGTGCACTCGCCCTTCGGCGGCCAGGGGCTGAACCTCGGCATCGGCGACGCGACGAACCTGGGCTGGAAACTGGCCGCGACGGTGCACGGCTGGGCACCCGAGGGGCTGCTGGACACCTACACGGCCGAGCGGCACCCCATCGGCGCGTGGGTGCTGGAGTGGACCCGGGCCCAGGTGGCGCTGATGCGGCCGGAGTCGCATACCCGCGCGCTCCGCGGTGTGCTCGCCGAACTGACGGAGACGGTCACCGCCACCACCTTCTTCGCCAAGAAGATCTCCGGCGTCTGGCAGCGCTACGACCTGCCCGGCGACCATCCGCTCACCGGGCACAGCGCCCCCGACCTCGTCCTGTCCGACGGCAGCAGACTCGGGGACCAACTGCAGGGAGAGCAGGGGCTGTTGCTCGATCTTGCCGACGATCCCGATCTGCGCAAGCGCGCCGAGGGCTACGGCGATCGGGTGCGGCTGGTCACCGCCGCCTGCCCGGAGCGGCCCGGCCTGGGCGGCCTCTTGGTACGCCCCGACGGGTACACGGCCTGGGCGGCGGACATACGGGACGGCGCGCCCGCCGGCCCCGTAGCGGCTTCCCCCGCCGACGCGACGACCGCGCTGGACGAGCTGGACGCCTCGCTGCGCCGGTGGTTCGGGACGCCCTCCCCCTAGGACTCCGACGATCCCCCACTCTCGGCTTCTCCCCAGTCTCGGTTCCTCCCCCGCTCTCGGCTTCTCCCCACTCCCGGCTCCGCTCGACCGGGGCCCCCATTACGGGGGGGGACCCCACCGTCCAGGGCCCTCCACCGCGGCGAGCTGAGCGGCCCGGGGACGCGGCAGCCCGGGGGCCGCGGGCTGCGCACGCGAGCCCCTCAGGCCCCGGTGCGCGCCATCCGCCCCTTGCGCACCACCCGCGTACGCCCCGGATAGCCGCCCACCGACTCCCGAACTCGCCGTCGCGGCGCTAGCGTCGGACCATGACCTTCACCCCGCCAGACTTCCCGCACGATGTGGCCGCCGTCCGCGAGGCCACCGACCGGCTCCTCATCTCGGTGGCCAAGCTGGACGATGCGGCGATCGGTGAACCGTCGCTGCTCCCGGACTGGACCCGCGGTCATGTCCTGGCCCATCTCGCGCGTAACGCGGACGCCCTGGTCAACCTGCTCACCTGGGCGCGTACCGATGTGCCGGCGCCGATGTACGCCAGCGCCGCGGCCCGCGACGGCGATATCGCCCGGGACGCCGACCGCCCGCTGGCCGAGCATCTGGCAGACCTGCGGCAGAGCGCCGAGCGCTTCGACGCGGTGGTGGAGGCGCTGCCGGAGGAGCGCCGGGCGTATGAGGTGGAGATGCGCAACGGTGTCATCGAGCGGGCCGACCGGCTGCCGCTGCGGCGGCTGGCCGAGGTCGAGCTGCACCACGTCGATCTCGGCGTCGGCTACACCGTCGACGAGCTGCCGGCCGCGTTCCTCGACAGCGAGCTGACGTTCCTGTCCACGGTGAAGTTCGCCGGGCACCCGGACCTGCCCGCCCTGGAGCTGCGTACGGACGACGGGCGGAAGTGGCGTACCGGGGCGGGCAGCGGGGCCACCCTTGTGGTGTCGGGTCCGGCGGCGGCCCTGGTCGGCTGGCTGACCGGCCGCGGCGACGGCGGCGAACTCGACACTTCCGGCTCCGCGCTGCCCGACGTCCCGCCGCTTTAAGGTGATCCCATGATGGCCTACAGCGGAGTAGTGAAGGTCGGCGGACCGGCCGACGTGCACGAGCTGACCGACCTGATGATCTCGAAGGTCGCGGTCGGTCCCATGAACAACAACGCCTATCTGCTGCGGTGCCGCGCGACGGACGAGCAGCTGCTGATCGACGCGGCCGCCGAACCGCACACCCTTCTCACCCTGATCGGCGACAGCGGCATCGCATCCGTCGTCACCACGCACCGGCACGGTGACCACTGGGGCGCGTTGCGCGAGGTCGTCGACGCGACGGGCGCGCGAACCTACGCGGGGCGGTACGACGCCGAGGGCATCCCCGTCCCCACGGACGTCCTGGTCGGCGACGGCGACACCATCACCGTCGGCCGGGTCGGACTGACGGCACGTCACCTGGTCGGCCACACGCCGGGCAGCATCGCGCTGATCTACGACGACCCGCACGGCGCCCCGCATCTGTTCACCGGGGACTGCCTCTTCCCCGGAGGTGTCGGCAACACCTGGGGCGACGCAGCGAGCTTCGCCAGCCTGATCGACGGCGTGCAGAGCAAGCTCTTCGACCAACTGGCCGACGAGACCTGGGTCTATCCGGGCCACGGCAACGACACCACGCTCGGCGCCGAGCGCCCGCATCTCGCGGAGTGGCGCGAGCGCGGCTGGTAGCGCGTACGGGACGGCGGCCCGCCGCTGTGCGTACGGGCCGCCTGTGCGCACGGGCCGCCGTCAGGGGTACGCCAGGGTGCGGCAAGGTGCCGCACCGAGGGCATCAGGCGTCGACACTGTCCTTGTCCTTGGTGAGCTCCGTGAGCTCCGGGGCCTCCGCCGCGGCCTGCTTTCTGGAGGCGCGCAGGCTGGTGAGCGTCGTGACGACGAGGACCGAGCAGATGACGCCCAACGAGACCGGAATACTGATCTCCGGAACGCTGACTCCGGACTCGTGCAGGGCGTGCAGCACCAGCTTCACCCCGATGAAGCCCAGGATGACCGACAGCCCGTAGGAGAGGTGGACCAGCTTCTTCAGCAGGCCGCCGATCAGGAAGTAGAGCTGACGCAGTCCCATCAGGGCGAAGGCGTTGGCGGTGAAGACGATGTACGGGTCCTGGGTGAGACCGAAGATCGCCGGAATGGAGTCCAGCGCGAAAAGGACATCGGTGGTGCCGATCGCCAGCATGACGATCAGCATCGGGGTCATCAGCCGCTTGCCGTTCTCGACGACGAACAGCTTGGTGCCGTGGTATTTGTCGGTCGACGGAAAACGCTTCTCGACCATTTTCAGGAAGCGGTTCTCCTCGAATTCCTCGTCCTCCGCCTCGGCCCGCGCTTCCTTGATGAGCTTCCACGCGGTCCAGACAAGAAAAGCTCCGAAGATGTAGAACACCCAGGAGAAGTTGGCGATGATCGCGGCGCCCGCACCGATGAAGCCGGCCCGCAGCACCAGCGCGATCAGTACACCGACCATCAGCACACGCTGCTGGTAGACCGCCGGGACCGCGAACTTGCTCATGATGAGGACGAAGACGAAGAGGTTGTCGACGCTCAACGACTTCTCGGTGATGAAGCCCGCGAAGAATTCACCGGCCGGTGCGCCGCCGCCGAACAGCAGCAACCCGAGTCCGAAGAGCGCGGCAAGCGCGATCCAGACACCGGTCCAGATTCCGGCTTCTTTGAGAGAGACCTCGTGTGGTTTACGTCCTCCGATAAAGAAATCGGCGGCTATGAGGGCACACAGACCGAGAATGGTCAGCACCCACAGGGTCAGGGAAACGTCCACTGCTCCTCCGGCAGAGTCGTACGGCACTCACAGCGTCGTCGCTGCCGGAGGTCTCTTCCGCCCGCGTGTATGGCGGGCCGGCGCCCCGGGATCTCGTGAAGTCAGCAATCCGTGATGACGGGTACGCCGCAGTAGGAATACTCCCCTCCGCACAGAGAAGAGTAAAGGAACGCCAAGTGATAGTAAAGAAAAAGGTAAAACTGCAGGTCGGAGTGGGTGAGGGAAAAGTTCGGTCCCGGTGGCCGTTGCCCGGGGCGCTCGGCGAGATCCGGGCGCCCCGGGACGTCAGCGGCGGGCCTCGGCGAGCCGGCCCAGGACCTGATGCACCACCTGGCTGCCCTTCGGGACGAGTGGCGGCTCATACGTCCAGGCATGCCCGACCCAGGGGTCGGCGAGATGCGCGTCGGGCACCGGCGTGATCCGCAGCAGGGAGCGCCACAGCGGGTCCAGGACCGGGCCGTACTCCTGGCTCTGGGCGCGGTCGGCGACCATCATCAGATGCACGCCGACCGACGGGCCTTCATCGGCCAGATAGCGAAGCTGGGTGAGGGCTCGGTCGTCGAAGCCGTGCGGGAAGTCATGCACGATCAGCAGCTGATCCGCGGTGTCGATGTCCGGTGGCAGTGAGTCGGCGGCGCGGTTGCGCACGGCCATCTGGACGAGATCCACCCGCCGGGTCAGCGCCTCCAGGACCGTGGCCACGCCCGCGGCCCCGGACGGTGGGGCCTCGCGCAGGGCGCCGGTCTCCAGCAGCGGGGCGAGCGCCGGGCCCGCGGTCCCGCCCGGGTCGATGACCTGGACCGCGAAGTCGCCCGGCGGGTGGACGGCGAGCATCCGGGCGGCGATGGCGACGGCCGTCTCCATGGCGAGCCGGCCGAGCTCGGCCGCGTTCGACGTGCCGTCCGTGAGCGCGCTGCCCAACTCCCGGCGGCCGTACTCCCGACTGGGCTCCGGACCGGCGCCCGACACATAGGAGCCAGGCCCGCTGTCGATCCACAACCCGCGCTCCAAGGGGAGCCGTACGAGCATGGGGATGCGCAGATCCAGCACCTCCGGGAGATGCAGATCGCCCAGGCGCAGCGCCATCGGGCGCTCCAGCGGGACGTGGTAGCCCTGCCAGACGGGGTTGTCCCAGCGGGCGAGGGCGGGCGGCAGCGCGGGCTCCACGACATCCGCCTCGGCCGTGAGCTGTGCGAGATCGCGGTCGAGGGCGGCGCGGGCCTGCGCGACGAGAGAGGCGTGCTTGTCGCGGGCGGTGGCACGGGCGACATCGGCGGCCGTGCCGAGGCGGTCGCGCGGGTCGCCGAGGGCCTTGTCGAGCTCCTGTTCCAGCCGGGACTCGGCGAAGTCGGAGGCGCTGCGGTAGGCCGCGACCGAACGGGCCAAGTCCTCGAACATGCCCCAGACCTGGTTGTAGAGCCGTTCCTCCATGCTCCACCCGGAGGCGTCACCGGCCACCGGCGCCGGGGAGCCGTCGGCCGCGGATCCTCCGGCGGGGGCGTTCGCGGCCGCCCTGGCGGGGGTCGGCTTGGGTGTGGTGCGGCGTTTGGGGTGCCGGTAGTCGATGGGGCCACCGTTCGAGGGGGCGGCGGACTCCGGGGAGTCCTTGGCGGATCCGTCCGTGGTGCCCGGGGTGTCCGCCTGAGCGGGGCGGCCCGGGGCGGCCCCGGTCGCCGCGCCCGTACCGGGCCGCTCGGAACGGGCCGCCGCCACAGGGGCGGGCACCGCGCGTGCGTGCCCGAGGCTGACCGCTTCCTCGATCTCCGCGGCCAGCTCCGTCGCCTGCGGCAGACCCTGATCGCGCAGCATCGCGACGAGGCCGTCGGCGTATCCCTGGCCCACGGCGCGCACCTTCCAGGCGCCCCGCCTGCGGTACAGCTCCACGGCGACGACGGCGGTCTCGGCGCCCAGCCCGGTGATGGTGTAACCGGCGATGCCGGTGCCGTCGAGGCCGGTGACCGCGACGGAGGGCGCGGCGGCCGCGCCGAAACGGGTCAGCCCGCCGATGCCGGTGGGCAGCGCCAGCAGCACGCTCACCCGGTGCACGGCCTCGGACAGCGCGTCGAGGTCCACCGCGATGCGGTGCTCGGCGGCGGCCTGGCGGGGAACCTCGACACCGGTACGCCGAGGCGCCCCCGGATGGGCGACGGCCTCGGTGCCCGACAGCCTGCCCTGCTCGTCGCCGAGGGTGACCCCGGCCATGACGGGCCCGCCCGCCGCGACCCTGATCTCCACTCGGGTCCGGTCCAGTGGATGGTTCTGCCCCCGGACGAGCTCGGCCGTCATCGAACTTCCCCCTTGTTGTCGTACGTACCGGCCGGGCGACGGGCACGCCGCCCGGAATGCGGCGGCCGCGCGGCCCGGTGCGCGCTGCCGCTACGGTGTGCCGGCTTACAGGTAGGGCACCATGGCCGGCACGACGTCCTGGAACGTGCGGCCGTTGGAGGGCTGGCCGATGGCGGTCATCGACCAGCCGTCGCCCACGCGGTGCACCTTGGACATGATCTGCGCGGTGTAGTTGCCGCCGCCCGTCAGGGTGTAGCGGGCCAGCTCCTGGCCGTTGGTCTCGTCGACCAGACGGCAGAAGGCGTCCTGTACCTCGGCGAAGCTCTGACCGGTGAACGAGTTGACGGTGAACACGATCTGGTCGATGTGCACCGGCACCCGCGCCAGGTCGACCAGGATCGCCTCGTCGTCGCCGCCCTGACCCGCGCCGCCGACCAGGTTGTCGCCGGTGTGCCGGACCGAGCCGTCGTCGCTGATCAGATGCTGGAAGAAGACGACGTCGATGGGCTTCTTGTCGGCGAACAGCACCGCCGAGGCGTCGAGGTCGATCTCCTGGGTACGCCGCCCGAACAGGCCACGGCGCGGCGCCGAGCGCCACCCCAGCCCCATCCGTACCGCGGTCAGCGTCCCTCCGTCGGACTTCTGCAGGCTGATGCCCTGTCCCTTGGACAAATTGACCGACACGCGCCGTCCCCTCTCTGCACTGCCCTGAAACTGTCCCCGCCCGCCGTTTGGGCGACCCTCTCGACCCTACGCACCACGGTGGACCGACGACGCATCAGCCCCGCTGTTTGTGGCGTTTCTGCAACACTCCGGCCGCCCGACGTGCGGCGGAACCCTCGCCGGGGTGATGGGCACCGTCCGCTGGACGCTTCGCCGGACACCCGCTCCCCGCCCGCTATCTCACCCCGGCCTCCTTCATCTGCCGCAGCTCCTTCTTCAGCTCACTCACCTCGTCACGCAGCCGGGCGGCGACCTCGAACTGCAGCTCGGCCGCGGCGGCCCGCATCCGCTCCGTCATCTCCTCGATCAGCTCGGCCAGTTCGGCGGCGGGACGGTCCGTCAGGGGCGCGCCGGCCTTGGCGCCCTTGCCCTTCGCCGCCTGCGCACCGAGCGCCGGGACCGGCGCCTTGCCCTTGGCCCCCTTGTCTCCCTTGGCCTCCGGCGCCTTCCGGAAGCCCGTGCCCAGCAGCTCCTCGGTATCGACCTCCTCGCGGGCGATCGTCGCGACGATGTCGCCGATCTTCTTACGGAGCGGCTGCGGGTCGATGCCGTTCTCCTTGTTGTACGCGAGCTGCTTCTCCCGGCGGCGGTTGGTCTCCTCGATGGCCTTCTCCATCGCCGGGGTGACCTTGTCGGCGTACATATGGACCTGACCGGAGACATTGCGCGCGGCACGCCCGATCGTCTGGATCAGGGCGGAACCGGACCGGAGGAAGCCCTCCTTGTCGGCGTCCAGAATCGCCACCAAGGAGACCTCGGGGAGGTCGAGGCCCTCCCGCAGCAGGTTGATGCCCACCAGGACGTCGTACTCGCCCGACCGCAGCTCGCGCAGCAGCTCCACACGCCGCAGGGTGTCCACATCGCTGTGCAGATAGCGGACCTGGATACCGAGCTCCAGGAAGTAGTCGGTGAGGTCCTCGGCCATCTTCTTGGTGAGGGTGGTGACCAGGACCCGCTCGTCCTTCTCCGTACGCGTCCGGATCTCGTGCACCAGATCGTCGATCTGCCCCTCCGTGGGCTTGACGACCACCCCAGGGTCGACCAGGCCGGTCGGGCGGATGATCTGCTCCACGAACCCGTCGCTCCGGGAGAGCTCGTACGGGCCGGGGGTCGCGGAGAGATAGACGGTCTGACCGATGCGCTCCAGGAACTCCTCCCACTTCAGCGGTCGGTTGTCCAGGGCGGACGGCAGCCGGAAGCCGTGGTCGACCAGGGTGCGCTTGCGCGAGGCGTCGCCCTCGTACATGGCGCCGATCTGCGGGACGGTGACATGCGACTCGTCGACGACCAGGAGGAAGTCCTCCGGGAAGTAGTCGATGAGGGTGTGGGGCGCGGACCCGGGCTCGCGGCCGTCCATGTGCATCGAGTAGTTCTCGATGCCCGAGCAGGAGCCGATCTGCCGCATCATCTCGATGTCGTAGGTGGTGCGCATCCGCAGCCGCTGGGCCTCCAGCTGCTTGCCCTGCTTCTCCAGCGTCGCGAGACGATCCGCCAGCTCGGCCTCGATCCCGGCGATGGCGCGCTCCATCCGCTCCGGGCCGGCGATGTAGTGGCTGGCCGGGAAGACATACAGCTCCTGGTCGTCGCTGATCACCTCGCCGGTGAGCGGGTGGAGCGTGGACAGCGCCTCGATCTCGTCGCCGAACATCTCGATGCGGACGGCCAGCTCCTCATAGACCGGGAAGATCTCGACGGTGTCGCCGCGGACGCGGAACGTACCGCGGGTGAACGCCACGTCGTTACGGGTGTACTGGATGTCGACGAAGCGGCGCAGCAGCTCGTCACGGTCGAACTCGTCACCGACCCTCAGCGGCACCATCCGGTCGACGTACTCCTGCGGAGTACCGAGGCCGTAGATGCAGGACACGGACGCGACCACGACGACGTCGCGCCGGGTGAGCAGCGAGTTCGTCGCGGAGTGGCGCAGCCGTTCGACCTCCTCGTTGATGGAGGAGTCCTTCTCGATGTACGTATCGGACTGCGGGACGTACGCCTCGGGCTGGTAGTAGTCGTAGTAGGAGACGAAGTATTCGACGGCGTTATGGGGCAGCAGCTCACGGAATTCATTGGCGAGCTGGGCCGCGAGGGTTTTGTTGGGCGCCATGACGAGTGTCGGCCGCTGCAGCTTCTCGATCATCCAGGCGGTGGTCGCCGACTTGCCGGTGCCGGTCGCACCCAGCAGAACGACATCCTTCTCACCACCGCGGATGCGCTGCTCCAGCTCGGCGATGGCCGCCGGCTGGTCGCCACTGGGCTGGTAGGGGCTGACGACCTCGAAAGGCGCCACCGTGCGTTCGATCTTCGATACGGGCCGCATGGCATCCACCGTACGACCCCCCACTGACAACCGGCGGCAGAGCTGCTCCGACCAGCGGCTTCGCTGAGAGCTCGGAGGCGGCGGGCACCGCGCGGCGGCCGTCGGCCGCCACTCGCCGGACACGGCCGCGGCCCGGAGACCGGTTCCGGCGCCGGCTCCGCCCGCTCGGGCTCGCCGGGCGGGCGGACCCCTCGGCCCGGGTGCCCCGGCCGACGGCCGGTGGACGTCCCCCCGGGAGCTCACTCGGGCCCCTCGGGAGCCCCTTCGGGCTCCTCTCTTCGTCCCGTGTTCCGGTGCCTCCGTTCCGGTGCCTCGTGTTTCCCACGCCTCCCCTTCCGCAGGCTCCCGTTCCAGGACTGCCGTGACGTCACCGTGTGCTCGCCCGCCGCCAATAGCGCCTTCCCACATCATCCGCAACACCAAAACCGGTCAGAAGGCCGATGGGTGACGCCCCGTCGGCCGAGATGCGCGGATGCCGTGGCTCCGGCAAGTTGGACGACGTCGGGGCGTACGTCTGTCGCACGGCCATTCCGGGCACCCTGCAACGACGGCGCTCAAACACGTATCACCGGCCACTTCTCGTTCAACATCTGTCCATCGCAGGCCCACCTGCCGCTCGGGCCCGGCTGCGAGCCTCTGCCTGTCCGACGCCCGTCCGACCCGGTTCCCGTCGCTTCACGTCAGCTCACGTTCTCGACGTCACGAGGAGTCCGTATGCGTATTCGCCCCGTCGCCACCGTCGTCGTCGGTGCGCTCCTGGGTCTGTCCGCGCTCGCCCCCTCCGCAACCGCGAGCCAGGCCGCGACCAGCGGGCACAGAACGGTGACGGTCGCCCACCGCGGCGCCTCGGCCTACGCGCCCGAGAACACCCTCGCCGCTGTCGACGCGGCCCACGAGCTGGGGTTCCCCTGGGTCGAGAACGACGTCCAGCGCACCAAGGACGGGGAGCTGGTCATCCTCCACGACAACTCGCTCGCCCGGACGACCGATGTCGAGCAGGTGTTCCCGGACCGCTCGCCCTGGAACGTCGCGGACTTCACCCTCGACGAGATCAAGAAGCTGGACGCGGGCAGCTGGTTCGGACCGGAGTTCAAGGGTGAGCATGTGCCCACCCTTGAGGCGTACCTGGAGCGGGTCGAGCACAACGGCCAGAAACTGCTGATGGAGCTGAAGTCGCCGGAGCTCTACCCGGGGATCGAGCTGCAGACTCTCTCCGAGCTGCACCGCGCGGGCTGGCTGGGCAAGAGCCATGTCAAGCGCCGTCTGATCATCCAGAGCTTCAACGCCGACGCCCTCAAGAACGTCCACGGCCTGCGGCGGGACATCAAGACGGGCTTCCTGGGCAAACCGTCGCTCGCCGACCTCCCCAAGTACGCGGAGTACTGCGACCAGATCAATCCTCACCACAAGGCGGTCACCCATGAGTACGTCGAGGCCGTGCACGGGCTGAAGGGTCCGCACCGGCGCCCGATGGAGCTCTACACCTGGACCGTCGACGACGGTCCGACGGCGGTGAAGGTCGCCGGCCTGGGCGTCGACGGCATCATCACCAACAAGCCGGACGTGGTACGCGACGCGCTGGAGGGCCGCGACGACTGAGGTCGCGGCCGACGCCGAGCGGGTACGGGCGGGTCCGTCCGGCCCGCTCGGCGTCGCATTGTCAGTGGTGGGTCCTACGCTGATCACGTGACGAATACAGAGCGGGATCCAGAGCGGGACGCGGCGCCGGTGCCACCGGCGGACGCGGAGCCGGACGCAGGACACGCGCGCTCGCGCGACTGGGGCTGGACGCGGCTGGAGACCCCCGTCGGGCCCCTGCTGCTCGCCACGACCCGGGAGGGCCTGGCCGAGGTCGTCTTCCATGCCGACAGCCCGACGACCCGGCGCGCGCTGAGCCGTCTGGAGCAGTTCTTCGGCTCGGCACCGCGCCCGGAGATACCCCATCTGGAGACGGCGGCCGCCGAACTCACCGCCTATTTCGCCGGCGGGCTGCGCGTCTTCGCCGTCCCCCTGGACTGGTCGCTGACCTCCGGATTCAACGCCCGGGTCCTGCGTGCCCTGGCCGACGGCGTCCCGTACGGCAGTGTCGTCGGCTACCAGGACCTCGCCGACCGGGTCGGGGAGCCGGGGTCCGCCCGCGCAGTGGGCGCGGCGATGGGCTCCAACCCGCTCCCGGTCGTCGTCCCCTGCCATCGCGTCGTGGCGAGCGACGGCGGAATCGGCGGCTTCAACGGCGGTCTGGAGACCAAGCGACAGCTGCTGGCGCTCGAAGGTGTCCTTCCTTCGCCCCTGTTCTGAACGCTTCCCGGTTCCTCGTCCCCGTCGGCGTACGGCACCTACGAATGGCAGTGCCACGTCCCGTCAGATCGCTCTGCTCCGCGGCATCAACGTCGGAGGCCATCACTCCTTCCCCAAGGCGCGGCAGCTCGCGCCGGCCGAGTCCCTGGGCTTCAGGGAAGTCTCCGTCCTGCTGCACAGCGGCAATATCGTCTTCGCCGACCCCGGTACGGCGCCGGAGGAGACCGCCCGAGCCATCGAGGAGCGAATCTCCGCCGAGCCGGGGCTGTCGGTGCCGGTGATCGTCCGTACCCGCGACGAGCTGAGCGCCGCCGTCGCCGCGAATCCCTTTCCGCAGGCCGCACCGGAGCCCAGGAGCCTGCATGTCACGTTCCTGTCGGCGGTGCCGGCCGACACCGCCGGGCTGGACGCGCTCGATCCCGCCGCGTTCGCACCGGATACCGGTTTCGGCTGATCGGCCGTGAGCTGTATCTGTGGTACCCCAACGGCATCGGCCGTTCCAAGCTCGCCGACGCGGTGAGCCGCGCCCCGCTCGGGGTGACGGCCACCGGCCGCAACTGGAACACCGTCACCAAGCTCCTGGCCCAGGCGGACACCTGACGGCCCGGCGGGCCTGGGCCCGCGCCGGCCGTGGCCGGGCGCGGCACCAGCACCGGCGGGTCCTTGCCACGGCCGTCGTTCTCCTCTTGACAACCTCTGCCCCTTGCGAGGGGCAAAGTCCCATCCGTGCCGGAGTGCGGCACGGTGGGGGTTGACGCTTCACAGCCTGCCCCACGGCTAGGGCTCCACGTCCTGACACCCCAATGTCCTGGGGCGTGGCGTCGTCGGCTTGGTTATCGCCTCCGCCGCTTGTGAGAACGCAGCGCAAGCTCGCCTCTTCGCGGCTCGCAGCGGGGGTCGCGGGCCGCAGGGCCCGTCCGGTGCGGGCTTTCAGTCCGGTCCGCTCCATGCCGGGCGGCGGGGATCATCGGCCCGTACGACGACATCCGCGGCCTCCTCCGGCCGCGTCTCGTCCTCGTAGCGCGCGAAGGCGGGCAGCGTCCAGCGCTCGTCCTCCGGGGTACGGCGGGCGAGAGCGGCCGACGACAGCTTCAGGTGAACGGAGAGATCGAAGGGAAACCCATGACCGAGCAGCAGGGGACCGTGCAGCAACAGCACGCCGCCGGGGGGCAGTTCCACGTATGGGCTGCGCGTCGCCCGGTCCGCCACCGGATCCCACAGATCCGGGAGCACCCGCCCGGAGCCGCCCGGATCCAGCGGCTGGAACACCTCGCGCCACAGGGCCCGCCGGTCGAACCACTCGTCGTGGAAGGCGTCCGGATCCCGGCGGCCGTATTCCAGCCGCAGGGAGGCGGGGCGCAGAAAGCCGTACGCGCGGGCCTTGTGCACCGCCCGCCCCCGCATCCGCAGCGCCTCGGCGAGCCGCTCCGCCAGGGCGTCGGGGGCGGCGGCGGGAGCCCCGTCGACGGCCACCCGCAGCCACGGGCTCCCGTCCTTCGCCGTCATCGCGGCAATGTGCTCGGCGAGCGCGTCGGCCAGCCGTTCCCAGGTGATCGCTTCGAGCCGCACCCCGCCATTCTGCCCCGCCGCGCGGCGTACGGCGCGGAGGGGGTCGGCCGGGAAGTGGCCCGCCCGGTGTGCGGTGTACGTGCAACCGGAGATCACACAGACTGGATCACCGGGCCGTGCTGCGCTCCACCGCTGATGGTGTTGTGCACCTCGCCCACCCGTCCCCGGCCGCTCTCCGGCGCCAGTTCGTCCAGCAGGGCCCGCAGTTCGGCCGCAGCGGCCGGGTCCTGGCCGAGCAGACGACGCGGCCACAGCGGCCATGCGGCGGTCACCCCGTCACCCGTCCTCGTCGCCCTCCTCCTGGGCCGTCGCCAGATCGCGCGGGAGACCTCCAGGTCGCCTGCGATCGCCGCTTCGTCCCAGCGGGCCGATGGATGACCAGGCGGGAGTCCGGCCGCCGCGGCTCAGGGCTGGTCCGCGGCCGGCCGGGCCGCTCCGTAGCGGCTGAATTCGGCCGCCGCCTCCTTCGCCGCCTCGATGACGCCGTCCGGTACCACCGGCATCTCGGACTTGAGCTTGAGGAGCAGGACCGCGCCCATGATGGCGCCGTCCCACATGATGGGCGCCGCGCAGGAGTTCCATCCGGCCATGCACTCCTCGTAGCCCAGGGCATGGCCCAGGTCGCGGACCTCCTCAAGGGATCTGAGCAGGGCGTCGTTGTCCCGGAAGACGCCCGGTCCGGCCTGCTCGGGTACGGGCTCGGCCAGCACCCGTTGCTGGAGCACGTCGGGCAGATAGGCGAGGATCGTCCGCCCGGAAGCACCGGTCCGCAGGGAGCGCGTCACGGACAGCACATCGCGGGGCGTCATCCCCAGCTCCGCCAGGTCGGAGTCGCCGACGGCCATGTCGACGCACTGCCGTTGTGCGCCGGAGAACGGCGCCACCATGTAGAGGAAGGCCAGCCCGCCGTCGGTGGCCATCCGCAGTTCGCGGAGCACCGTCTGCGAGGTCGCGCCGTCGAGGCGGTGGTCGAGCGCGGTGAAGGCGAGCTGGGCCGCCGAGGTCCGCAGGCGGTAGAGGCCGCGGTCCACGCGTTCGAAGATGCGCTGGTAGATACCGGACTGCAGGATCCGGTAGACGACGGAGTCGTCCAGGCCGGTGAATTCAGCTATCTCACCAGGTCCGTGGGCAGATCCGCCGAGTTCGGCGAACGCCGTCTGGACGAGGAAGACCCGTTCGGCATGGCCGGATCCCGACGCCCGGGAGCCCGCGGCCGACGCGCTCCTGGGTGCCTGACGCGCCGTCTTGGAACGGCCCGTGGCCCTCCGCACCGTGCCGGTGGTGCCCGAAGCGGCGGCCGGAGCCGAGGATCCCGACGCTGTGGTGCTGTTGCCCATCGTGTGCTCTCTCCCCTGGCAGTGATCCGCGCCCGAAGGCGCACGGCAATTCCGGTGCGGACCGACGTACCCGTCGCCCGCGGCTTCCCCGGCGCCGGCCGGTGGACGGCCCCGGAGCGTGCCCCCCGGAACCGCGGTACCCTTACGGCCCCTTGCGTCACCGGGCGACGTCGAGGGCGAGTTTCCCGGTCGGGGTGCGGGCGGCCAGGTCGTGGTGCGCGCGGGCCGCCTCACCGAGGGCGTAGACGGCGCCGGTCAGCGGCTTGAGCGAGCCGTCGGCGACCGCGTCGAACAGGGCCCGCATGGAGGTCGGCAGCGCCGTACGGTCCGCGTAGAGCTGGGGCAGCCAGAAGCCCGAGACGGTGATGGACCGCTCCATCAGGTCCCGGGTCGGCACACTCGCCATCTCGCCGCCGGCGAAACCGTACACCGCCAGCCGGCCGCGCGGTGCGACGGCTGCGAGGGTCCGCTCGAAGGTGACGCCGCCGGTCATCTCCAGCGCCGCCTGGACGGGGCCGCCGGCCGCCTCCACGATGCGCTCGGTGAGGTCCTCCGCAGTCGAGTCGACCACCGCGTGGGCACCCAACTCCTCGGCCAGCTTGCGCTTTTCGGCGGAGCCGGCGAGGCCGATGACCTTCGCCCCGGCGCGCGCGGCGAGCTGGACGGCCAGCGAGCCGAGGCCACCGGCCGCGGCCGGGACGACGACGGTCTCGCCCGCGGAGACACGCAGCGACGTGAACAGCAGATGCCAGGCGCTGTTGCCCTGGAGCGCCAGCGCTACGGCCTGTTCGTCGCTGATGCCGTCGGGCACGTCCCAGGTGACCTTGCGGTGCAGCAGCGCCCGCTCGGCATAGCCGCCGCCGCGGGTCAGCCCGACGACGCGGCGTCCGCCGCCCACGGTCCCGACGACCTCGTTGCCGGGTATGTACGGCAGCTCCACGGGCGCGAGATAGGAGTCCCCCCGTACGTGCACATCCGCGTAGTTGATACCGGCCAGGGTCACATCGACCAGTGCGTGGGCGGCGCGGGGCTCTGGCTCGGGAACGTCCTCAGGCCGCAGCACGTCCGGGCCGCCGAATTCTCGCATCACGATCGCGCGCACGAATCTCCCTCTGGTTCTCACGTGTGGTGCCCGCACAGGGTAGGCAGGGTGTTCGACCGCCCGCCGAAACGCGATGATTTCGCGCCAACCCTACGGCCATTTGCGGGCTCCCCGTCCGCGCCTCACGAGAAATCCCCGGGGGCTTTCTCTCCTTGCGAGAAACCCTCGGAGCGTTTTCTCCCCATTGCAGCGTTTTACTTCGGATATACCCACCGGTATCCGGGCGGTGGCTCCCTCGCGCCCCTCGATCGATCACGGCTACCGGATGTGATCTGCGCCGCCTACGATCCCGAACAGGGTCCACCGTCGGCCGGATGAGACGGCCGCGTTCCCCGGGGCAGGGCAACTCCGCAACGGCGGATGCCCGCGCCCCCTGCCACCCGGTGACACAGGGCGGGTGGCGGAGAGCGCCGCCGTACGTATGGCGGGGCGGGACGGCCTGAGGGGGAATCATGAGGGAGAAAACGGGGGGCGGCAGGCCGGCAAGCGCGCCGGCCTGCCGGGACCCGCAACGGGCATTACCAGTTCCGTCAGCGCCGCTGCGCATCCTGCGGACCGCGGCATCCGTGCCCGTCGCATTCCGGGCCTCGCTCACGGCAGCGACCGGCACCATCATCGCCACCGTCCGCAGACGGTCCCGCCCGTATGCCGTACCCCTTCATCTGGACGCGCCGCACCCTCGCCCGGGAATCGCGCTCCACCGCCGAGAACGGGACTGCCCATGAACGCATCGAGCAGTACGAGCAACAGCGGCCTCCAGTTCACACACCCGCACCTCGCCGTGGTGCTGGGCGGCGGCTTCACAGGGATGCTCGCGGCCGCGGCGCTGGCCGAGCAGGCCGATGTCATCGTCGTCGAGCGGGACCGGCTGCCGCGGACGCCCGCTCTGCCCACGGACCTGCCGCAGGCCCGGCACGCCCATCTGCTGGCCACGGACGGCGCCCGGCTCGTCGAGGCCCTGCTGCCCGGCACGCTCGAACGCTGGGCGGCCGAGGGGGCCCGCCGCATCCCGCTGCCGTCGGGTCTGGTCGGTACGCCCCGACAGCGCCGGCTGCGCCGCGGCCGGGCGCAGCACCTGATCGCCTGCTCCCGCGATCTGCTCGACCGGGTCATCCGCCGGCAGGTGCCGGTCCTCCCCGGAGTGTCCGTCCTCGACGGCACCGACGCGGAGCAGCTGACGGGCACCGCGGAGCATGTCACCGGGGTGCGGGCCCGGGACACCGTCACCGGCGAAACGTATCGGCTGGATGCCGACCTCATCGTCGATGCCACCGGCCGGCACTCCACCACCCCTGCCCGGCTGACGGGACTGGGTCTGCCCGCCGTCCACGAAGAGGTCGCGGACGCCGGGGTCGTCTGCGCCACCCGTATCTTCCGTGCGCCTGTCGGCGCCGAGAACTGCCCGCCGATCACCGTCCGTTCGGATACCGGAAACACCGCTCCCGGGCGCTCGGTTCCCGGGCGGACGGCGACGCTGGTGCCCATCGAGGGCGGGCGCTGGCTGGTCACGCTCACCGGTGCCGGGAGCGACCGCCCGTCCGAACGTGCAGACCGGTTCGTGCCGTTCGCCCGGCGTTTACCGCACTCCGTCGTCGGTGAGCTCATCGCCGACGCCGAGCCGCTGAGCGAGGTACGGCTCTCCCGCGACACCGCCAACCGCCGGCGTCACTATGAGCTGTTGCGGTCCTGGCCCACCGGATTCGTGGCCCTGGGCGGGGCGGTGGCGGCGTTCAATCCCGACCACGGCCAGGGCCTGTCCCTCGCGGCCCATGGCGCCGCGGCACTGCGCGACGCGCTGCACCGGCACGGTATGGACGACCCGACGCTCGCCCACGGCCTGCAACGGAGCATCGGCCGCCTCGTCCAGGCGCCCTGGACGCTCGCCACCGGCACGGGCCTTCCCTCGCCCTCCCCCGGCACCATCAGGCCACGGCTCCCCTCGGCCTCCCGGCTGGTGCGCGACACCGCGCACCGCGTTCTGCACACCGCTACCCTCCGTCCCGCCGTCTGCCGCGGGTACGTCGACATCGCCACACCCGCCAGGCCGGCGGCCCGCTTCCTCCGCCACGCGTCCAACGGCTCGCCGGCTTCGGGCACATCGGCCTCATCCCCCTCCAAGGTGTCCGGCGCCTCAGCCCCGCCCTCGTCACCCACCGCCTCGGCGTCCACGCCCCTGGTACCCGCCCCTCAGCATCCACAGGGACCCTCCACGGCCTCGACTCCCCCCGCCGGCGAACCCGCCTCCCGGCGCCTCTCCCTCCGACTCGGCCTGGGGCCGACAGCGCTGAGGCGCATCGGCGGGGGCACCAGAAGGAAACCGGCAGACTGACGCGGACGCGCCCCAGGAGCTGCCTGCGGGCATCACCTTCCCTCGCGGAAAACGCTACGTGACGCCACTGACGACGCGACGGCGTGCTGGACGGGCGGCTTCCTTCTGGTGCCGATGCTGTTCAGCGGCCTGTTTGACGCGCGGCGGGTGATGGTGCCGGCCGAGGGCCGCGAGACACTGTCCGGGCGTGCGGTGCGCCTCCGGGAGGGTGTGGTCGTCCGTCCGCTGAGTGATCGCTACAGCTCCGTCGTGGGCGGGCCATCGCCAAGGTCGTCGGCGGCACGTACCTGACGCGTAAGGGCGGCACGGAGTACGAGTAGTCGGGCGCACAACGCCCCTTGGAGGCCTACGGGTCATGCTCGGCTGCTCTGCAGGTCCTCCTGGTCCTCCGGTGCGTGCCCCAGGAGGCGCTTCGCCAGGGTGAGCGGGGCGCCCGGGTCCCGGCTGGGGGTGGCGGCCTTGGTGCGATGTGCGGGGAGGCGTTCGACGGTCGTGGTGCCGGTGTCGGACTCCAGGGTGGGGGCGTAGCCCGCCGCGCGGAGGGCCTCCAGGGTGGTGGCCGGAGGGCGGCCGCTGACCAGGACGGTCGGGGCGATGGCCCGGAGCCCGAGGTCGCGCAGGGCTCGGTGCGCGGCGAGTTCGCCGATCAGGGCTTCGTCCTCGGAGCGGATGCAGCAGGCGGCGGGCAGGACGCGCATCCGGCCGTGGGTGCGGGCGGTGTCCCGGACGAGGTAGTCGAGTGGCTGCGGCAGGGTGCCGGTCGCCGAGGCCGCGGTGAGGTCGTCGAGGAGGGTGTCGGCGGTCCGGCCGGTGTCCAGGGCGCGCCGTACGGAGGCGGGGGTGAAGCGCCAGGTGACGGCGTGGCCTTCGGACTCGCGGTCGGCCGAGGAGGCGAGCAGCTCGGCGAGGGCGGCGGCGGGGCGCCCGGCGACGACGGCGGTCAAATCGGCCTGGAAGTGGGCCCGTTCGAGGGGCGGCGGGAGCAGAGCGCGGAGCGGTTCGCCGAGGGAGTGCGGGTCGGCGAGAAGCGCGTGGCCCAGGGGGGTGAGGGTGCCGTGGGCGGTCAGGCCGAGGTAGGCGGCTTCGTGCAGGGTGTGCGCGGCGCGGTCCTCGGCCATCGGCTGCCCGCCGAGGGCGAGGGGCCGGTGCCAGGCGGCTGTCCGCAGCAGCTCCGGCAAGGCGCCCTGCTCGTCGGCGGCTGCCGTAGGCGGGAGGGGCGTTCCGGCGCCGAGGGGGACGGCGGCCAGGGCGGCCAGGAGCGCGTACCGGAGGGCCGGGGCGTGCCGGTCGTGTCCGCGGACCAATGCGGTCGGGGTCTCCCCGAAGGGAGTGTGGGTGGGGACGGCCCAGAGGGCGGACCAGGCGGCGAGGACGGGGGCAAGGCGTTCGCCTGGTGGGCGGGTGAGCCAGTCGTCGTAGGCGTCGGTGGGGAGCGCGGTGACGCCGGCCGGGGTGCGGGTCAGCGCGATCAGGTCGGCGGCGAGGGTGAGGTCGAGAAGGAGCCGGGTGTGCGGTTCGGTGGTGCCGGCCGCTTTGGCCAGTCGTTTGATCTCGCGGATGGCCAGGCCGCCCGACTTGCGCAGCGCCGCGGGTCGCGTGGCCAGGGAGGCGAGGAGGCGTTCCACGGTGGCGGCGAGGGGCGCCACGGCGGCCCGGGATTCGTCGTACGGCGAGGTCGGGGCGAGCGTGGTCGCGGGGAGTCCGGGGCGGGCGGGGGATGCCGTGGCGTCGGGGGTGGGCTGCGGGGCGTGCGGGACGAAGGGACCGAGGTCGTGCGCGGCCAGGAGCTGCGGGGTGCGCGGCGGGACGACGATGCCGCCGTCCTCGGCCGGGGCGGCGAGTCCGTCCTCGTAGAGGGAGTCCAGGGCGCTCTCGGCGGCGGTACGCGCGGGGCCCGGTGCGGTGGCGCCGAGCGCGGCATGGACATCCTCGGGCGGGACGGGTTCGGTGGCCAGCTGCGGGAAGGACAGCCGGTGTGCCATCAGGGACTGGTAGTCGGCGCCCGCGGCGGGAGCGGGGGCCTCGCGCCCGGCGCGGTCCTGACTGATGCGCGCGGTGGCGGCGAGCACCTGGAGCCGGGGGTGGTCGAGGTGCAGCACCAGGTGGTGGAGGGTTTCGTACGACCACAAGGCACTGGCCAGGCCACGGAGTCGGGTGGGCGCGGGCCGGCGGGCGAGCGGCTCGGCATGCCGGGTGAGGAGTGCGGCGAGCTGCTCGGGGGTGCGCTGTGCGAGGGATCGGGTGAGTGTGTCGAGACCTTCCACGGCCTTGAGGTTAGTCATCGCGCGAGCAGGGTGGTGAGGGCGCCTACGGGGTCGGGGTCCGCCGGCCCGGTGGGCCACCAGTCCTCGGCACCGGGCTCGGATTCGTAGGGATACCAGCGGTTGTCGTGGCCGTAGCGGAGCTGGATGCCCCGGTCGGGGGCGGTGAGGTGATTGTGGCGCGGGCGCAGGGCCGGGAGGTCCGCGGCGAGGAGGGCGCCGCGGGCCCGGTCGAAGTCGCCGGCCGGGGGGTTCCAGGTGGATTCGAGGAGCGCGAGCCCTTCGGGTCCGCCCTGACGCCAGGCGGCGACGGCGCGGGCCACATCCGTGGGGGTGCGGCCCGTGGCCGCCGCGAGGTCGCGGAAGAGCGCTCGGGTGGTGGAGGTGAGACCGGCGGTGGGGTGAGCCGTGGCGGCCAGGCGGATGGCATCCCCCCATGGGGGCAGCGCCGGGAACGGGCTGGGGACGGACGGCCGTTCACCGCCGGAGGCGGGGCTTCCGGCAGCGGCCACGCAGGCGTGAGCGCGGGCCGCGGCGTCGGCGGCCAGGAATTCGAGGGCGGCCGGATCGAGAGGGAGGCCGCCGGCGTCCGGGAGGGCCGGCGGTCGCCCGGCCTGGCGGGGTGCGGGCAGGGGCGGCGGGAGCGGCGGACGGGGACGGTCTGCCAGGGCCTCACGAGCGAGGACGCCGTGGGACGTGGGCGTTGTCGGCGTGGCGTGCTCTCCCGGGGATGCTCCGGAAAGAGCGTCAGGGGCTTGTCCACCCGGGTGTCCGGTGGCCGCTCGGGCGGCCCCGGGTGCGGAGCCTGCGGCACCGGGCGACGGGGACACCAGCGCATGGCCACGGCTCTCGCGGGCGGTGTGGGTGGCGTTGCGGCGGGAGAGTTCGTCGAGAAGTTCGCGTTCGCCACGGCCGCGCATCAGCAGCAGGACGAACGGGTCCGCGTCCAGCAGACGGGCCACCTGGAAACAGAGCGCGGCGGCGTGCTTGCAGGGCCATCCGCTGTCGGGGCAGGAGCAGCGGGGCACGAGGTCGCCCGGCCCCGGGAGGAGGCGCACCTCTCCTTCGGCCAAGGCGTTGGGCAGCTTCTTGGCCAGGAGGGCGGTGAGCTGGGCGGGCTCTGCGGCGATGGCGTCGAGGAGACGGTCCCATTCCGCGTCGGTGAGGGGTGCGAGGCGGACTTCCGCGCTGTAGGGACGCGGCCTGCTGCCGCGTACGGTGGCGATGATGCGGCCCGGTGTGATGTTGATGGTGTCCACATGGCCGTCCCGGGCGTAGGCCCGGCCGCGGGCGAGCCGGGCGCTGTCCAGGGCCGTGGTCTCCAGGGCGTCCAGCCAGGCACTCCCCCACCAGGATGCGGCGAACAGACCTCGGGCACCGGTGCGGGGCGGCAGCGGCGGGAACGTACGGGAACGGTCCGCGCGGACCGACCGCTCCGCCGCGGCGGTGCGGCCGCCGGCGGCGTGACGGCCGGGCGTGCGGCGGGGGCTCATGCGGGCCTCCTCAGGGAGACGAGGTCTGCCAGCTCGGCGTCGGACAGTTCGGTGAGCGCGGCCTCACCGCCGGAGAGCACCGCGTCGGCCAGGGCCCTCTTGGCGGTGAGGAGTTGGGCGATGTTGTCCTCGACCGTGCCCTCGGCGACCAGGCGGTGGACCTGGACGGGCTGGGTCTGGCCGATGCGGTACGCACGGTCGGTGGCCTGCTCCTCCACCGCGGGATTCCACCAGCGGTCGTAGTGGATCACGTGGCCGGCGCGGGTGAGGTTGAGACCGGTGCCCGCCGCCTTGAGGGACAGCAGGAACACCGGGGCGTGCCCCGACTGGAAGCGGTCGACCATCCTCTCCCGTTCGGCTACGGGGGTCCCGCCGTGCAGGAGCTGGTTCGAAATGCCGCGGGTGGTGAGGTGCCGTTCGAGCAGCCGCGCCATCCCCACGTACTGCGTGAAGACCAAGGTGGCGCCGCCCTCGGCGAGGATGGTGTCCAGGAGTTCGTCGAGGAGTTCGAGCTTCCCCGAGCGGGCGGCCAGGCCGGGCGCGGCCTCCTTCAGATACTGCGCGGGGTGGTTGCAGATCTGCTTGAGGGCGGTGAGCAGCTTCATCACCAGGCCCCGGCGCGCGATGCCCTCGGCGCCCTCGATCCGGGAGAGCGTCTCGCGGACGACGGCCTGATACAGCGCGGCCTGTTCGCGGCCCAGTGCCACCGGGTGGTCGGTCTCCGTCTTGGGCGGGAGTTCGGGCGCGATACCGGGATCCGATTTCCTGCGGCGGAGGATGAACGGACGCACCAGTCTGGCCAGCCGCTGCGCCGCCTCCGGATCCGCGCCGCCCTCGACCTCGCGGGCGTGCAATGCGCGGAAGGTCTTGAGGGAACCGAGGAGCCCGGGAGTCGTCCAGTCGAGGAGGGCCCACAGCTCGGAGAGGTTGTTCTCCACGGGGGTACCGGTGAGGGCGATCCGCGCCGGCGCCGTGATACCGCGCAGCGCCTTGGCCGTGGAGGACCGCGGGTTCTTCACATGCTGTGCCTCATCGGCGACGACCCATGCCCAAGGCCGGCCGGCCAGTTGGGCGGCGCTGCTGCGCATCGTCCCGTAGGTGGTCAGGACGAAGCCGCCGTCCAGGCCGTCGAGGCTGCGGCCGGCGCCGTGGAAGCGCCGTACGGGCGTCCCGGGAGCGAAGCGTTCGATCTCGCGCTGCCAGTTGCCGAGGAGGGAGGCGGGGCAGACGACGAGGACGGGGGCGGTGGGCCGCCGATGGAGGTAGAGCGCGATGACGGTGACGGTCTTGCCGAGGCCCATGTCGTCGGCGAGGCAGCCGCCGAGGCCGATCGAGGTCATGGTGTCGAGCCAGGTCATGCCCCGTAGTTGGTAGTCGCGGAGGGTCGCCCGCAGTCCGGGCGGCTGGGGCAGCGGGCCGGCTTCGGTGGTCAGGCGTCCGCGCAGCGCGGCGAGGGCGCCCAGGGGCACCACCTCGACCTCTTCGCCGTCCACGTCCGTGGTGCCGGTGAGGGTCGCGGCGAGTGCGTCGACCGGGTCCAGATAGCCCAGTTCGCGTTTACGGGCCTTGCGTACGAGCGCGGGATCGACCAGTACCCACTGGTCGCGCAGCCGGACCACGGGGCGGTGCGACTCGGCGAGGGCGTCCATTTCCGCTTCGGTCAGCGGTGTGCCGTCCATCGCCACCTGCCAGCGGAATTGCAGGAGTTCCCTGGTGTCGAAGAAGCCGAAGCCGTCCGCTGCCGACCCCGGTGCGGGGCGCAGCACCGCCGCGGCCGTCAGACCGCGGGCGAGCTCCTTGGGCCAGTGCACGGCCACGCCGGCGGCGCCCAGTCGTGGCGCGGCCGCGCCCAGCAGCTCGTACAACTCGTCCTCGCTGAGCGGCAGTACGTCGGGGACGGGCCGCTCCAGGACGCGGCCGAGCGGGGCCCAGACGCGGGCGGCGCGGCGCAGCGCGAGAAGGGTGTCGACGCGGGACCGCGGGCCGAAGCCATCGGGGGCTACGCCCTCCCACAGTTGGCGGGCGTCGGTGACCAGGGTGGGGTCGGTGAGGCTGTGCACCTGCAGGACGGCGGCCGCCGCACTGCGCTCCTGCCCGCCGCCGTCCGCGGCGATGTCGCGTGTGGCGTCGAAGAGCCGGTGCGGTGAGAGGTCGAGGCGCAACGACAGCCGGACCCCCGCGTCGACGCCGGCCGCGACCTCGGCGGCCCATTGCCGGGCGCGGGGCAGATGTTGCGGTGCTGTCGCGGCAAACGGGGCACCGACCACGAGCTCGGCGGCGGGGGTTCGCGGCAGTGCGTCGACGACCGCGTCCACGAAGAGCCGCACCAGGGACGCCGGGTCAGGCAGCCGGAGCGGGCGGCTCCCGGGGAGCGGCACCGCGTATGCCTCTGCGGGCATGGCGGCGGCGATGGCCCGGAGGTGCGCGACGTCCTCCGGGTCCAGGGGACCGGCGCGCCAGGCGTCGGTGTCGTCGGCGGTCAGCCCCGGCAGCAGCCTTCCGCGCGCGGCGAGGTGCAAGGCGTGCAAGGCGGCCGCACCCCAGCAGGCCGCGGCTGGGTGAGCGTGCGGATCGTGCCGGGCGCGGACCAGCAGCGGTACGGCCTCTGCCGGCGGGAGCAGCGCGGCGGGGACCGTGCGGTGGCGTGCGCCGTTTCCATGGCGACGGGCGACGGTCAGCTGTGCCGGCTCGGCGGCCGGCTCCTGATCTCCCGTTCCCCCTCCGTGCCGAACACCCGGAAGCGGGCCACCATCGGGCCGCCAGAACGCGAGCTTCCCGGCACGCGGCAGCTGGGCGGGCAGGAAGACCACGGCACATCGGGCCGCCTCCCACCAGCTATCCATGCCGTCCCCTCGCGATTGATCCTTCGGTCTTCGATCCCTCGGAGGCCGATCCCCCCGCGCCGATGCCGGCGCCTGCCGGGTCTGCCCGGTCTGCCGGGCCCGGCTCCGTCTCGCGGCGCCGACCTGCGAGTCTACGGTCGCACTGCGATCTGGTTCCCCATCCCCACGCGATGCCCATGCCGTCCGTTCCCCCTGTCGATGCGGCCGTCTGCGGCGGTCCCGCCGCAGCGACCCTGCGTGAGTCCGATGGAAGCAGACGGCACTGACAATTCCTCCCCCGCGCAGGCCGGCATCGGTCGACGACGGCACGTTCGGCCACCTCAAAAGGGTTGGACCGGAGTTATCCACAGGCCGCGAATCACCACTCGACATCACTCCGAGATCCGTTACAGTGAGTAATAACATCACGCTCAGTAACTGCCCAGTGTCGTTGAGGAGTTCCCATGCACACCCCCACAGCCGAGCAGGCCGCCGCGGCCGACGCCTTTCGGGCCCGCTCGCATCTCGTGATCCAGGCCGGTGCCGGCACAGGCAAGACGACAAGCCTCGCGATGCTCGCGCACGAAGCGCGGCGGCAGGGCCGACTCGGCCGCTACATCGCCTTCAACAGAGCCATCGCGCGCGACGCCGCCCGCGTCCTCCCCTCCGAAGTGACCTGCGGAACCGCCCACTCCCTCGCCTACACCGCGGTCGGCAGAAGGTACGCGGCGCGGATGAACGCCCCTCGCCAAGCGGGCTGGAGAACAGGCGCCGCCCTGGGCATCGACGACGGGATGTCCGTACACATCGGCACACGCAAGGTCAACAACAAGGCACTCTCCTACACGGCCCTGCGCACAGTCACGCGATTCTGTCAGTCGGCCGACAAAGAGATCGCGCGCCACCACGTCCCGCCTTTACGGGGAGCCGAATCAGAGTCCCAGCACGATCAACTCGCCGGCCTCGTCCTCCCCTACGCACGCAAAGCCTGGGCCGATCTGCAACACCCGGACCATGGCGTCGTGCGCTTTGAACACGACCACTACCTCGAGATGTGGGCCCTGCGAGATCCAGTCATCCCCGGGGACTTCCTGCTCCTGGACGAAGCCCAGGACACCAACCCCGTGATCGAGCAGGTCTTCACGGCGCAGCGCGACCACGCCCAGCTGGTGCTCGTCGGGGACTCGGCCCAGGCGATCTACGGCTGGCGCGGCGCGCGCGACGTCATGACCGGATTCGACGGCCGACAGCTCAGCCTCTCCCGCTCCTTCCGCTTCGGACCCACGCTCGCGGCCGAGGCCAACCGCTGGCTGACGATCGTCGGCGCACCGATCCGGCTCACCGGATCGCCGTTGCTGGCCACGGAGTTGACCACGCTCCGCGAGCCACAGGCGATCCTCTGCCGATCGAACGTCGGGGCGATGGTGGAGGTGATACGGCAGCTGGAGGCGGGCCGCCGCGTCGCGCTCGCGGGCGGTGGCGAGGCACTGAGCGCGCTGGCGCGGGCCGCTCATGACCTTGAGACCGGACGCCGCACCTCCCACCCCGAGCTGATGCTCTTCGAGACCTGGGCGGAACTGCGCGAGTACGCGGAATGTGACCCGGCCGGCCGCGACCTGCTGCCACTGGTGGAACTCGTCGACGAGCACGGCACGGAAGCGCTGCTCCGCGCCCTGTCCCGGCTGACGTCCGAGGAAGCGGCCGAGGTGACGGTCTCCACAGCCCATCGGGCCAAGGGAAGGGAGTGGGCGAGCGTGCGCGTCGCGGACGATTTCACCGGCCCCGAAGATCTCGACGAACACGGCGAGGACGGCGCGCCGCTCCCCGGGCCCATCGATATCGACGAGGCGCGCTTGGCGTATGTAGCGGTGACACGCGCCGGAAACGACTCGACATCGGAGGACTGTCGTGGATCAACACACACCCGGCGGGCGACCCCCGCCCCGCCGACGAGCAGCCCGAGCAGGCCAAGGAAGCCAAGCAGCAGACCAACGCATGCGATCGCGATCGCGGAGACGGCAGCGCGGGGACCAGGACCGACCGCCGGAGCAGCGCACCGCCCGTTACGGCGAGTGCTCGATCGACGCGGAGGGACAGGTGACGGCCCCACCGAACGGGAGGATGCTGGGGGTGGAGATGGTTGCCGATGCGTACGGGAGATGAACCCCTTCACGCACGCAGCCCGCTGAGGATGCGCTGTGGGCTGGCGCTGTTCGGGCTGTTTTGGGCCATCCTCGGAACAGCCGCCTTTGTGATGGCAGGCCGGCCGGAATGGGCAGCGGCGTGCGCCGCCCTGGCGGCGGTGGCAGTCGCCGACCTGGCCATGGTGATTCGGCACATGCACCAAGGAGCGCACTACCAGCCGGGCAGGGAGATACCCCCCTACGAGCCCGACCTGGGCCGGAACGACGCCTTCCGCAGACGCGCCACAGGCTACGGGCAAAGGAGAAGAGCGCCCTAGGGGCCTAGGGACGGGGACATCTGAGTCGGGGGAGATCGGCCGCATGGGGAAGACGGCGCCGGCATCGCGGGCATCGCACGACCGGCTGGATGGGAAGACTGGCTGGATGCGGGAGGCCGGCAGGATCCGATCGGTCAGCCATCAGCTCTCCCCGGTTCCCGTGTCGCGGACGAAGCGGGCGGCTTCGAGGAAATCCGGGCGTGGCTCCAGGGCGGCGGCGAGACGGAAGTGACGCCGTGCCTCCTCGGGGCGGTTGGCGCGCTCCAGAGTGCGGCCGAGCGCGAAATGCGCGAAGGCGTTGTCCGGCTCGCGTTCCAGCACGAGCTGGAACTCAAGCTCCGCAGAGCGGAGTTGAGCGGCATGGAAGAAGGCACGGGCGCGCAGCAGCCGGGCCGCGGTGTTCTCGGGATATGCCGTGATGACCGGGTCGAGAAGCCTGATCGCGCCCCGTGGGTCGCGGCCTGCCAGCAGATGCTCCGCGGCTCGGAAGTCGATGACATGGGTCTCGGGGGTGCGCTCGGGCACGGCCGTCTCCTCTCCCTCTCCGTCGGGGCAGCATCGGCCGCCCGCCATACGGCGTCACGTGCGGCACAACAATCCCGCCAGACACCGCATTCCCCCCCGGCGACAGGGTCAACCCCGACGCGCTGTGGGCAGCAGCCGAACACGACGCCGACAACGCCCGTTCACCGCCTGCCGCCTGCCCCTACACGCTGATGTGGTACGCCTTGCGCAACGTCTCGTGCACGGTCCACCGCGTGCGGTCGCCCTCGCGCAGGACGCAGGCGTCGCCGGGCCCCACCTCCAGCACCGGGCCGCCCTCGACCTCGATCGTGGCGCGGCCGCTGACGACCACGAACAGCTCGTCGGCCTCGGTGTCCGTCACCACGCCGGGCGTGATCTGCCAGATGCCGCGGATCTGGCGGCCGTCCGGAGATTCCGACAGCACCTTGCCCGTCACCACCGGCTCCCCGGAGACGATCTGTTCGGGGTCCAGGGGCTCCGGCTCCAGCTCCGCGTCGGCGATGCCGGGGACGTTGACGACGAAGGACGCGGGGGCCTCGGAGTCGAGATCGGTAGCGCTCATGACGGCGAGGCTACCGTCCGCCCTCACGCGCCCCGCAGACGCTCCCACACCGCGCGGACCTGAGGTTCCAGCGCCGCCAGCGGCCCGTCGTTGTCGATGACGATGTCCGCGACCGCCAGCCGCTGTTCGCGGGTCGCCTGCGCCGCCATCCGTGCCTTCGCCTCGTCCTGCGTCATTCCGCGCAGCCGTACCAGCCGGTCCAGCTGGGTCTCCGGTGCGACGTCGACGACGATGACCAGGTCGTAGAGCGGTGCCAGGCCGTTCTCCGCCAGCAGTGGCACATCGTGTACCACCACCGCGTCGGGCCCTGCCGATGCCTCCAGTTCGGCCGAGCGTGCGCCGACCAGCGGATGCACGATCGCGTTGAGCGCCTTGAGCTTCTCCGGGTCGGCGAAGACGATCCCGCCGAGTTTCGGCCGGTCCAGGCTGCCGTCCGGGGTGAGGACGCCGTCCCCGAACTCCTCCACCACAGCCGCCAGTCCGGGCGTGCCCGGCGCGACGACCTCGCGCGCGAGGCGGTCCGCGTCCACGATCACCGCGCCGTACGACGCCAGCAACCGCGAGACCTCACTCTTGCCCGCGCCGATTCCGCCGGTCAGCCCCACCTTCACCATGGGCCCACGCTATACGGTCCGCAGAACGCCGGCCTCAGCCGCATCACCGAACACGGCCTCAGCCACCTCATCGTCCCGGCAACACCGGACTCAGATCACGCCCCTCCCCCGTCCCCCTCCCGCTCCGCCAGGAAGCGTTCGAATTCCCTGCCGATCTCGTCGGCCGTGGGAAGTTCCATCGGCTCGGCCACGAGGTTCCCCCTGGTCTCGGCCCCCGCCACCGCGTCGTACTGGTGTTCCAGCCCGCTGACCAGGGCGACCAACTCCTCGTCACCCTCCGAGATCTGCCGTTCGATCTCCTCCTGCGTCCGCAGCGCCTCCGTACGCAGCGCATGTGCCGCGCCGGGCAGCACCAGGCCGGTCGCGGCCGTCACGGCTTCCAGGACCGTGAGCGCGGCATCCGGGTACGCGGACCGGGCGATGTAGTGCGGCACATGCGCCGCCACGCCCAGGACGTCATGTCCCGCCTCGGCCAGCCGGAACTCGATCAGCGCCTCCGCGCTGCCGGGGACCTGCGCCTCGTCGAAGAAGCTGGTGTGGCCGGGCATCAGATCGGTGCGGTTGCCGTGCGGGGTGATGCCCACGGGGCGGGTGTGCGGGACGCCCATCGGAATGCCGTGGAAGCTGACCGAGAGCCGCACGCCGAGCCGCTCCACCATCTGCCGCACCGCGGCCGCGAAACGCTCCCATTCCACATCCGGCTCGGGGCCGGACAGCAGCAGGAACGGCGCCCCCGTCGCGTCCTCGACGAGTCGCAGCGTGATACCGGGCGTCTCATATGTGGTCCAGCGGTGGTTCTCGAAGGTGAGCAGCGGGCGGCGGGCCCGGTAGTCGATCAGCCGGTCGTGGTCGAAGCGGGCGATGACACGGTGCGTCAGGCCGCCCAGCAGCCGTTCCACGATCTGGTCGCCGGTCTCTCCGGCGTCGATATAGCCGTCGAAGTGGTACAGCAACACCAGCCCGGCGGAGTCCCTGGCCGCGATGGCCTCCACCGCCGCGAGCCCGCTCGGCTCCCATTCGTACAACCCGTGGGGATCCAACACAGTGACCGCTCCTCCTCATGTCCGTGTGCAAGAACGCCCAGCGCCGCCCCCGCATTCCCGAGCAGTCCTTACGGTCCTGCAGTGCCGCCTTCCGGCGCCTGCCGCGGAGTCGAGATCACGCCACGTTTCGCAGCGGCCGCCCATTCGCCTTACGAGACGCCCGGACGCCCCCCGTCCCCAGGCCGCACACCCCACGCCGGCTGCGCACCGGCCCCCTCCTGACCGTGTCGGCCGCCGCGTCACTGGCAACCCGCACCGGCTGGTCGAAGGCCGAACCCATCGCGAGCGGCGGCTATGGACTGCACCTCAACGGCGCCTCGTACTGGCCCGTCACTCGTACTGGACCGTCAAAGGGATCACCGTCACCGGCGGCCAGAAGGGCATCATGATGGATGCCTCCAACGGTGTCGTCATCGACTCCGTCACCGTCCATGACCTGGATATGGAGGGCGTGCACTTCCGTAAGTCCGGCAAGGACGGCGTCATCGAGAACTCCACCATCCGTGATACCGGCAAGGACGGAAGCGGCATGGGCGAGGGGGTGTACGTCGGCAGCGCGGGCGGCACCGACGACAAGAGCGACAACGTCCAGATCCTCGACAACACCATCGGCCCCGGTGTCGGCGGCGAGAACATCGACATCCAGGAAAGCACGACCCGCGCGAGGATCAGCGCAACACCTTTGACGGCAGCGGGCTGACCGGAGCCGACTTCGACGACTCCTGGGGCGATGTCAAAGGCAACGACGTCGTCGTCGAGAACAACACCGGCAGCCACACCACCAACAACGGCTACGAGACCCACAGCCAGCAGCGGGTTGGGGCTGCGGAGCGGTCTTCCGTGGCAACAAGTCCGACCTGAGCGACGCGACGGGCTCCGACCGCTACGGCTTCAACATCACCCATTACGACGCGTCGGACTGCCCGGTCACCATCGGCGGCGACAACACCGTCACCGGCGGCCGCGGCACCGCCAACCCGGGCGTCCCGGTGGGCTGACCCCCGGTACACCGGCCGCCGCCCGGGAGTCGAGCGGCGACACCACCGACGCCCGGCCACCCACACACAGCGAAGACCCGTCCCCCAAGAGGGGGGACGGGCCTTCGCCTATCGGCTAGTGCCTAGCGGTGTGAGCGTTTCAGCTCTGGCCGCCGGCCAGCTTCTCGCGGAGCGCGGCCAGGGCCTCGTCCGACGCCAGGGCGCCGGAGTTGTCCGCCGTCTCCGAGGAGTACGAGCCGCCGGAGGCGTTGCCGCCACCGGTGTTGCCGCCACTGGCCGGCGCGGGAGCCGCGGCGCCCTCGGCCGCGGCCTGCTCGTCGGCCTCGCGGGACTTGATGACCTGGGCCTGGTGCTGCTCGAAGCGCTGCTGCGCCTCGGCGTACTGCTGCTCCCACGCCTCGCGCTGGGCCTCGTAGCCCGGCAGCCAGTCGTTGGTCTCCGGGTCGAAGCCCTCGGGGTAGATGTAGTTGCCCTGGTCGTCGTAGGACGCGGCCATGCCGTACAGGGTCGGGTCGAACTCGACCTCCTCCGGGTGGGCACCGAAGGACTCGTTGGCCTGCTTCAGGGACAGCGAGATCCGGCGACGCTCCAGGTCGATGTCGATGACCTTGACGAAGATCTCGTCGTTGACCTGGACGACCTGCTCCGGGATCTCGACGTGGCGCTCGGCCAGCTCGGAGATGTGGACCAGGCCCTCGATGCCCTCGTCGACGCGGACGAACGCACCGAACGGAACGAGCTTGGTGACCTTACCCGGGACGACCTGACCGATCTGGTGGGTCCGGGCGAACTGCTGCCACGGGTCTTCCTGGGTCGCCTTGAGCGACAGGGACACGCGCTCGCGGTCCATGTCGACGTCCAGGACCTCGACCGTGACCTCCTGGCCGACCTCGACGACCTCGGAGGGGTGGTCGATGTGCTTCCAGGACAGCTCGGAGACGTGGACGAGACCGTCGACGCCGCCCAGGTCCACGAAGGCACCGAAGTTGACGATGGAGGAGACGACGCCGGAGCGCACCTGGCCCTTCTGGAGGGTGGTGAGGAAGGTCTGGCGGACCTCGCTCTGGGTCTGCTCCAGCCAGGCACGGCGGGACAGGACCACGTTGTTGCGGTTCTTGTCCAGCTCGATGATCTTGGCCTCAAGCTCCTTGCCCACGTAGGGCTGGAGGTCGCGGACGCGGCGCATCTCGACCAGGGAGGCCGGGAGGAAGCCGCGGAGGCCGATGTCGAGGATGAGACCACCCTTGACGACCTCGATGACGGTACCGGTGACGATCCCGTCCTCTTCCTTGATCTTCTCGATCGTGCCCCAGGCACGCTCGTACTGAGCGCGCTTCTTGGACAGGATGAGGCGGCCTTCCTTGTCCTCCTTCTGGAGGACCAGGGCCTCGATCTCGTCGCCGACGGCAACGACCTCGTTGGGGTCGACGTCGTGCTTGATCGAGAGCTCGCGGCTCGGGATCACACCTTCGGTCTTGTAACCGATGTCGAGCAGGACCTCGTCCCGGTCGACCTTCACGATGACGCCGTCGACGATGTCGCCGTCGTTGAAGTACTTGATCGTCTCGTCGATCGCGGCGAGGAAGGCTTCCTCGTTACCGATGTCGTTGACCGCAACCTGCGGGGTGGTGGCGGTGGTCTCGGTGCTGCTCGTCATGTGGGAAAGGGCTCCGGTACGGACATTGAAGTCGTAGGTACTGCTACGCCGAGAGCCCGTATCGCAGCTGATGAAGCCGGACAGCCAAGGAAGCGCCAACCCGAGAGGAAAGGCACCCGAGAACCGAGGGGACATACAACAGATGCGAGCGCGGCCTGCTCCGTCCGAGGCGCGCAAGCCCGCAGCGCAACTTGTAGCATACGGGGGCAGCCGGACACGGTCAATGCGCGAACGCGCACACCCGGGACAGAACGCCCCATAACCGGCACACGCGATGTTCCACGAGGCCAAACCGCCTCACAGTCCCCGCAGCGACAAGCACAGCGAAGGCTACGACGACGGGCGCGATGAACCAAGACTACGAACCGGAGGCGACCCGTCGTGGTGCCTCGGACGCCGAGAGCAGCCGGGCCAGTCGCGGCTGGTGGGACCGCAACGCGGACGAGTACCAGAGCGAGCACGGCGCCTTCCTGGGGGACGACCGTTTCATCTGGGGCCCCGAGGGACTGGACGAGGCGGAGGCCGGGCTGCTGGGGCCCGTGGCGGAGCTGAAGGGGCGGCGCGTCCTGGAGATCGGCGCCGGCGCGGCGCAGTGTTCCCGCTGGCTGGCGGCCCAGGGTGCCCTCCCGGTGGCGCTCGATATCTCCCACCGGCAGCTGCAGCACGCGCTGCGCATCGCCGACGGGACGGACGGGGACGCCGAGCTGGTGGAGGCGGACGCGGGGGCACTGCCGTTCCGGGACGGCTGCTTCGACCTCGCCTGCTCCGCGTACGGCGCGATTCCGTTCGTCGCGGATCCGGTGCGGGTGCTGCGCGAGGTACGCAGGGTGCTGCGGCCGGGCGGCCGGTTCGTCTTCTCCGTCACCCACCCCGTCCGCTGGGCCTTCCCCGATGAGCCCGGTCCCGAGGGCCTGTCGGTGGCCGCCTCCTACTTCGACCGCACACCGTATGTCGAGCAGGACGAGACCGGGCGGGCGGTGTACGTGGAGCACCACCGGACGATGGGCGACCGGGTGCGGGACGTGGTGGCCGCCGGGTTCCGGCTGGCGGACCTCGTCGAACCGGAGTGGCCGGACTGGAACACGCAGGAGTGGGGCAGCTGGTCGCCGCTGCGCGGTCATCTGATCCCGGGGACAGCGATCTTTGTGTGCGTGGCCGACTGACGGCGGGCACGGGCGGCCGACGGCACTGTCAGACCCGGCCGTCAGACTGATGACGTGACCCGCCACGACATCCGCCACGCCATCCGTCGCGACGTCCTCGATCAGCTGACCGTTCGTACCGCGCTGCCCGCGCTGCGTGCCGCCCTTGACGGGCCCGACGGCCCCGGCACCGCCGTGCTCTGCGCGCCGCCGGGCACCGGCAAGACGACCCTGGTGCCCCTGGAGCTCGCGGGCCTGACGGGCGCGGGGCCGGTGCGGCGGGTGCTCGTCGCCGAGCCGCGCCGGATCGCGGCGCGGGCCGCGGCACGGCGGATGGCCTGGCTGCTGGGCGAGAAGGTCGGAAAAGGAGCGACGCGAGGGGGGTCCCCCGGGACGGAGTCTGGGGGAGTTTCCGGCCGGGGTGGTGGTCGGGCGACGGGTGGGCAGGTGGGGTTCACGGTGCGCGGGGAGCGGCGGGCCGGACCCCGTACGGCCGTGGAAGTGGTGACCACCGGGGTGCTGCTGCAGCGGCTGCAGCGGGATCCGGAGCTGGCCGGTGTCGATGTGGTGGTGCTCGACGAATGCCACGAGCGGCATCTGGACGCCGATACCTGCGCGGCCTTCCTGCTGGACGTACGGGAGACGCTGCGGCCGGAGCTGCGGCTGGTGGCGGCGTCGGCGACGACTGACGCCGAGGGGTGGGCCCGGCTGCTGGGCGGTGCGGAGGGGCCCGCGCCGGTGGTCGAGGCGGCGGGCGTGTCGCATTCCGTGGGCGTGGTGTGGGCGCCTCCGGAGCGGCCGGTGCGACCGGCGCACGGGATGCGGGTCGATCCGGCGCTGCTGGCGCATGTCGCGGGCGTGGTGCGGCGCGCGCTGCGGGAGCGGTCGGGGGATGTGCTGTGTTTCCTGCCCGGGGTCGGGGAGATCGGGCGCGTGGCCGGGGAGCTGGCCGGGGTGGATGCCGAGGTGCTGCAGGTGCACGGTCGCGCGCCGGCCGAGGTGCAGGACGCCGTGTTGGGCGGCGGCAATGGCGGGCGGCGGGTGGTGCTCGCCACGTCGATCGCGGAGTCGAGCCTGACCGTGCCGGGTGTGCGTGTGGTGGTGGACAGCGGGCTGGCGCGGGTGCCGCGGATGGACCATGCGCGTGGGCTGAGCGCGCTCACGACGGTACGGGCTTCGCGGGCGGCGGCGCGTCAGCGGGCCGGGCGGGCCGGGCGCGAGGCACCGGGTGTGGTCTATCGCTGCTGGTCAGAAGGGGAGGACGGGCGGCTGCCGCGCTTCCCCGACCCGGAGATCAAGGTCGCGGACCTGACGGCGTTCGCGCTTCAGGCGGCGTGCTGGGGGGATCCGGCGGCGACCGGGCTGGCCCTGCTGGACACACCACCGGCGGGAGCGCTTGCGGCGGCGCGGGATGTGCTGAAGGCGGTCGGCGCGGTGGACGCGGAAGGCCGGGCGACGGAGCGCGGCGTACGGATGGCGCGGCTCGGCCTGCATCCGCGGCTGGCCCGCGCGCTGCTGGACGGCGCGCGCGAGGTCGGTGTGCGGCGGGCGGCGGAGGTGGTGGCCCTGCTGAGCGAGGAGCCGCCGCGCGCGTACGGGGATGATCTGGCGGATGCGTGGCGTACGGCGCGGCGTGGTGGTGACGCGTACGCCGTCAGGTGGCGGCAGGAGGCGCGGCGGTTGTCGTCGGCGGTCGGTGCGTCGGGGGCCGGTGGAGGCCTGGATGTCGAGGTTTCGGAGGCCGGTCGGGGCTCGGGCGTCGAGGTTTCGGGATCGGGCGAGGGCGCGGACGGCGATGCTTCCAGGGCGGGCCAGAGCGCAGACGTTCAGGCTCCGGGGGCAGGCGAGGAGCCCGGGTCGGGGGGTGCCTGGGGCAGTCGGGGCCCGAGCGACGACGTTGTCGCCGGGCTCATCGCCGCGCTTGCGTTTCCGGAGCGGGTGGCGCGGGCGCGCGGGGCCGGGAGTTACCTCATGGCCTCCGGGACGAGAGCCGAGTTGGCCGGGACTGGGCACGGTCCGGGGGTGGGCACCGGATGGGGGCGCCGGCCAAGCCCTCCAGGCACTGGGGACGGTTCGCGCCTGCGGGATGCGGTATGGCTGGCCGTCGCGGTGGCCGACCGGCCGGTGGCGGCGGCGTCCGCACGGGTGCGGCTCGCGGCGGTGATCGACGAGGAGACGGCGTGTGCCGCGGCACGGGCGCTGTGTTCCTCGGGCGAGGAGGTCGGCTGGTCCGACGGGGAGGTGGTGGCCAGGAGCGTGACCCGGCTGGGGGCGATCGAGCTGGCGGCCCGTCCGCTCACGGCGCCGGATCCCGGTCTGTTGCGGGAGGCGGTGGTGTCCGGGCTGCGGCAGGAGGGCCTGGGGCTGCTGCGGTGGTCGGCGGGCGCGCCGGCGTTGCGGCAGCGGATGGCCTTTCTGCACCGGGAGTTGGGTGCGCCATGGCCCGATGTGTCGGATGCGGCGCTTGTGGAGCGCGTCGAGGAGTGGCTGGGGGTGGAGCTCGGGCAGGTGCGACGGCGCGGCGATCTGGCGCGGATCGACGCGGGGCAGGCGCTGACCCGTCTGCTGCCGTGGGCGACCGGTGACGCGGCGCGTCTTGACGAGCTGGCGCCGGAGCGTATCGAGGTGCCCAGTGGTTCGCGGGTGCGCGTGGACTACAGCGGTGAGCAGCCGGTGCTGGCCGTCAAGCTGCAGGAGATGTTCGGCCGGCAGGAGTCGCCGCGGGTGGCGGACGGGCGGGTGCCCGTCCTCGTGCACCTGCTGTCCCCCGCCGGGCACCCGGCGGCCGTCACGGCCGATCTCGCGTCGTTCTGGCGGGACGGATACCGGTCCGTGCGTGCGGAGTTGCGCGGCCGCTACCCCAAGCACCCCTGGCCGGAGAACCCTTCGATGGCCGAGCCGACACGTCACACAACGGCCCGGCTCAAACGGGGCTGACGTCCGGGCGAGCGGCTGGGGTGCCTAAGCGGGCGTCGGCTCGGGCGCCGGTTCGCGGGGCCGGGCGTCGCGGCCGGGGCCGGGACGGCGGCTGCGGGCTTCCAGGTGGAGGCTCAACGCGAGCAGCGCGGCGCCGAGGACCAGGAAGCCCCAGGGGAGGTAGGTGGTGAGCAGCAGTACGAGGGTCCGCTGGGATTTCACCAGGGCCACGGTGGAGTCCACGTAGTCGTCGCGCATCCTCACATGGCCGGCGAAGGCGGTGGCCTTCCCGCCGCCCGGCAGCAGATCGCCGCCGCGCAGCTCTTCCTTGTGGATCTCCTGGCCGTTGACCGGCGCTCCGGTGACCGGGTCCACCCAGAACATCCGCTTGGTGGTGTACCAGCGGGTGGTCCCCATCTTCTCGACGGCCTCCGGGGTGATGCCCTTGACCGGCATCTTCTTCGGGAGGGGGACCTTGGTCCAGGGGATGGTCTGCTCGAAGTAGTAGACCTCCAGGCCGCGGAAGACGCGGGTCCCCTTGTAGTGGATGGGGGCGGAGGTGCGGGTCTGGGCGTCGAAGTAGGTGTAGTCGCGCCGCTCGGTGAGGAACGGCCACTTGTACTCGATGCCCTCGCGGCGGACCGGGTCGCCGTCGACCATCTCGCCGGTGGCGTGCACCGGCTCCTGGGAGTGCGCGTCGAAGATATAGCGCTCGGGGATCTCGGAGACCATCTTGCCGTCGGGTCCGGCCACGTAGGTCAGCGTGTCCCAGACGACGACGTCGCGGCCCGCGGTGCGCTCGATGCGGTCGGACTCGGCGACATTGCCCTTGAGGGTCTGCACGATGGTGATCTTGGGTACTCGTTCGGCCTTCATCGTCCCGTAGTCGATGAGGGTGGCGGGCTTGGCCTCCAGGACCATCTCCTGGTACTGGCTCGGCGGGATCTTGGCGAGCCGCGGGAAGGCGTACCAGCGCAGCAACGGCGACAGAGCGGTGAAGAAGACGGCGAAGGCGAGGAGGACGAGGCTGGCTTTACGGCGCATGGCGGTGACGTCCTCCCTCAGGGGTGTTTGGGGACGGTGGTCAGCAGCGGCTTGGGGGAGGTCCGGCCGCTGGGCGCGCCGGTCGCCGTGATGGTGAAGATGAGGGCGAGCGCCGCGGCGAGTCCGACGGCGGCTGCGGTCAGGGCGCGCATGGTCGGCCTCCCGGTGGTCGGCGAGCGGCGAGCGGTCGTCGGAGATCGGTGAGCGGCGAGCGGTGACTGGTGATCGCCGGTTTCGGCGAACCGTGGTCGCTGGGCGCTGAACTGATAGGGCGTCAGGGGGCTGGGCTGGGGCACCGTAGCAAGGGGCGGCTCAGATGAGAACACGTCGCACCGCCGTCCTGCCCTGGGAGGCCGGACGGCGGTGCGACGAGAACTACGGCGGTGGGGAGTTACCCGTCGGCCGGCGGCGCGACGTTCAGTTCGACGGTGAGTACGGCGCCGTCGGCGGTGGTCAGGCGCAGCAGGAACGTCCCGGTGTGCGTATCGGTGTGGATCTTCGGGAGCGTGAGCAGACCGTTGTCGTCGGTCGTGAGGGTGGTGAGGGCGCGGAGCGGCTCGTGCCGGTCGGCGCCAGTGGCCTCGGGGTCCTTGACGTAGGGGCCCTTGTCGTTCTCCACGGGCTGCTCCTGGTCGTCGGCGACCATGGTCGCGGTGACGGCCACGCCCGCGGCGGCCTTGCCCCGATACGTCGCCTTGATGTCCACCGCGTCGTCCGGGAAGGCCCCGCCGGCGGTCGCCGTCAGCTCCTCGTCGGAGGTACGGGTGAGCGTGTCGGCCTTCGGTGCGGGCCCGGCCTGGACGGTCATGCCGAAGGCGACGGCGGGCAGGGGGCGGCCTTCGGCCTGCGCCCGGACGGTGAAGGACCCGGGCCGGTCGCCCGCGCGCATCGTGGGCGCGGTGGCCAGGCCGTCCTCGCCGCTGGTGACGGTGACGGCGGTCGCGTCGCCGGGGAAGCGGGCGTCCGTGGTGCCGGTGAGGAGGAAGCGGACGGGGATGCCCGCTACCGGCTTGCCCGCCGCGTCCACGGCGCGGACCTGCGGCGATGTCGCGAACTCGGCTCCTGCGGTGGCGGTCAGGTCCTTGTCGCCGACCCGTTCGAGGACGGTGAGGGGTGCGGGGTTGGTGGGCGTGGTGGGGCTGGTGGGTGGCTTCGGGGTGGGGGTGGGAGCCGGGGTGGGTGTTGTGGGCGGTGTGGGCAGTGTGGGCGTCGGCTGTGGCGTGGTACCGGCGTCGGGCTCGCCGGGCTTGGCCGCCGTCCCGGGCGCACCGGGCTTGGACGGCCTGCCGGGTGCGGCAGACTTGCCGGCGTTCCCGGGCACGTTGCCCTTCCCCGGTGTGCCGCCCTTCCCTGGCTTGCCACCCTCCCCCGGCTTGCGCGGCTTGTCGGCAGCCTGAGCGTGGTGTGCCCCCGGGCCGTCACCCTTCCCGTCACCGTGGCCGCTGCGACCGCCCTCGCTCCCCGAGCCGGCCCGGCGTACCGGGAGCACGCCCTTGCCGTCCGGTACCTCGTACGTGCCCTCGCGGTAGAACGCGTACCAGGACAGCACCGTCCGCAGATAGTCCGTGGAGTTGTTGTAGCCGAGGATCGCCCGGTTCAGGTCGCGCTGCGCCGTCAGATCGCGGCCGCCGCTGCAGAGATAGCGGCCGGCGCCGAGTGCCGCGTCGAAGATGTTGTTGGGGTCCTTCTCGCCGTCGCCGTTGCCGTCGGCGCCCCAACCACCCCCGTCGGGGCCGCCGTTGGACCAAGTGGACGGGATGAACTGCATCGGGCCCACGGCGCGGTCATGGGTGCGGTCGCCGTCATAGCGGCCGCCGTCGGTGTCGGCGATACGCGCGAAGCCGTGGCCGTTGAGCTGCGGGCCGAGGATCGGCCGGAAAGTGGTACCCCCGGAATCGACCGCTCCGCCGTGTGCCTGCCCGGACTCCACCTTGCCGATCGAGGCGAGCAGCTGCCAGGACAGGCGGCAGCCCGGAGCGGCCCCGGCAAGGCGGGACGCGGCCTTCTTGTACGCGGCCAGGACCGTGGCGGGGATGCCCGCCTCGGCGGGGCCGGTGCCGCTGCTGTCGCTGTCGTCCCTGTTGTCACTGCCGTCGCCGTCCGGGTGGTCCGGACTGCGGGGCGGAACGGGGCTGTTGAGGGGCGGCAGGTCGGTGTAGTAGGTCGATCCGCCGTCGATGGACGTGTCGGCGGGCGGCGGGGCCGGGTCCCGCTCCCGTCCGGTGGCGCCCGGCGCCTGGGAGGCGGTCAGTGCGGCCCACGCCAGCGCCACCACGACCGTTGAGGCCGCTCCCCTCAGGAACCGTCGTCGGAATGTGGCTGCCATAGGTGCCGTCCCCTCCCGCGGTGCCCCCACCGCATACCGATGCGGTGGCGCGCGCCCCCGGCGCTCGCCCGCACTCCAACTCAGGTGACACTACGACAACTCGGGCCGAGCAGCTACCGCTCTCATGGGCCGACATAATGATCCGGATCAATCAAGGAGAGGCGTATGCCGTTCACGCTCAGCCATGCCGCTGCCGTGCTTCCGGCCATCCGCCGGACGGGCGTGGCGCGCGGTCCGCTGGTCGCCTCGGCGCTTGTCGCCGGGTCGTTCGCGCCGGACATGACGTATTTCGCGGCCACGCTGGTGCCGGGCGCCATGCGGTTCGGCGACGTGACGCATGGTCTGCCCGGCGTGCTGACCATGGATGTGCTGGTCACGGTGGTACTCGTCGGCGGCTGGCTGCTGCTGCGCGAACCGCTGCTGGCCCTGCCGCCCAGGGCATGGCAGGGGCGGGCGTACGGGTTTGTCCTGGGCCGCCCCTGGAATCCGCGCGGCCCCCGTCAACTCGCCACACTGGCAGGGTGGTTCTACGTCTCGGCGGCGCTCGGTTCCGCGACGCATGTGGTGTGGGACGCGTTCACCCACCCGGGCCGCTGGGGGACCCGGCTGGTTCCCGGCCTGGACGATGTGGTGGGCGGTCTGCCGGTTTACACGTACGTGCAGTACGGCACCTCGGCGGTTGCGCTGGCGGGGATCGGCTGGTTCCTGTGGACGGGGCTGCGAGACGCGGGCGCGCGGGGTGCCGTGGGCTCGGCACGAGATGCCATGGGCCCGGCACCTGGCGCCGTGGAGACCGCGCGGGGTGCCGTGGATACCGAGGCCATCCCCGCGCTGACCGTCCGGATGCGGCTGCTGCTGACCGCGCCGGTTGCGTTGTGCGTTCTCCTCGGCGCCGTGCACCGGACACTACGGGCATACGCCGTCTACGGCGGCATGGCGTCGTGGTTCGACTATGTGCCGACGGTGCTCTTCGGTGCGGGCGCGGGCCTCACCATCGCACTGCCCTGCTACGCGGTGGCCGTACGGCTGCTGCACCGCAGGGCGCGTCGGCCCCGGGCGGCCGGCAGTGGCGAACCGGGGCAGCCGGCGATACTTGCGCCGGAGCGGCCCCGCGCCGTGTCCCGGTCGGGCGCCAAGTCCCCGTCCGGTACCGCGGCAGGGGAGGGGGCGGGCCCCGGGACGGCCACCGCTGAGTGACCGTCTCCCAGGCGCCGCCACACGTCGGCCGGTGTGCGGCCCGCCCCGGCCCCGCCCCCGGTGCGTCAGTGCGCCGCCGACTCCCAGTCCTTGCCGGAGCCGACCGAGACATCCAGTGGGGCGCTCAGCTCGACCGCCCCCGCCATCTCGCGGCGGACCAGCTCCTCGACCTTCTCGCGTTCGCCGGGGGCCACCTCGACCACGATTTCGTCATGGACCTGGAGCAGCAGCCGGGAGTCCAGCTTCGCCTTGCGCAGTGCCACGTCGACCTTCAGCATCGCGATCTTGACGATGTCGGCGGCGGTTCCCTGGATCGGGGCGTTGAGCGCCATCCGCTCGGCCATCTCGCGGCGCTGACGGTTGTCGCTGTTGAGATCGGGCAGATAGCGGCGGCGGCCGAGGACCGTCTGCGTATAGCCGGTGGCGCGGGCCTCATCGACGACGCGCCGGAGGTAGTCGCGCACCCCGCCGAACCGCTCGAAGTAGTTGTCCATCAGCTTGCGGGCCTCATCGGGCTGGATGCCCAGCTGCTGGGACAGGCCGAACGCCGACAGACCGTACGCCAGGCCGTAGGACATCGCCTTGATCTTGCGGCGCATCTCCGCGTCCACCTGTTGCTTGGGGACGGAGAAGACCTGGGAAGCGACCGTGGTGTGCAGATCCTCGCCGGAGGTGAATGCCTCGATCAGGCCCTCGTCCTCCGAGAGGTGCGCCATCACCCGCAGCTCGATCTGGCTGTAGTCGGCCGTCAGCAGCGATTCGTAGCCCTCGCCGACGACGAAACCGCGGCGGATCGCCCGGCCCTCGTCCGTGCGCACCGGGATGTTCTGCAGGTTGGGATCCGTGGAGGACAGCCGGCCGGTGGCGGCCACCGTCTGGTTGAAGGTGGTGTGGATGCGGCCGTCCGCGCCGATGGTCTTGATCAGCCCCTCCACCGTGGTGCGCAGTTTGGCCTGCTCACGGTGGCGGAGCATGATCACCGGCAGTTCGTTGTCGGTCTGCGCGGCGAGCCAGGCCAGGGCGTCGGCGTCGGTGGTGTAACCGGTCTTGGTCTTCTTGGTCTTGGGCAGGCCCAGTTCGCCGAAGAGGACTTCCTGCAGCTGCTTGGGCGAGCCGAGGTTGAATTCATGGCCCGCGGCGGCATGCGCTTCCTTGACGGCCTGCTGCACCGCGCCCGCGAACTGCTGCTCCATCCGCTCCAGCCAGCCGCGGTCGGCGGCGATGCCCGCCCGCTCCATCCGGGCCAGCAGCGCGCTGGTCGGCAGCTCCACCTCGCGCAGCAGCTCGGCGGCGCCGACCTCGGCGAGCTTGGTCTCGAACGCGACGCCCAGGTCCAGGACCGTACGCGCCTGCCCCATCAGGGCGTCCGCCTCGGCCTCCTCGTCGGCGCCGAAGGCCAGCTGCCCGTCGCCGGCCGCCGCCGGGGCCAGATCGCGGCCCAGGTATTCGATGGAGAGGGCGTCCAGCGCGAAGGAGCGGCGGCCGGGCTTGACCAGATAGGCGGCGAGCGCGGTGTCCATGGAGACGCCGTCGATCCGCCAGCCGTGTTCGCCGAAGACCCGCATCAGGCCCTTGGCGTTGTGCATCACCTTGGTCCGGGTGGCGTCCGCGCTCCAGGCCGCGAAGGCCCGTTCGTCGGCCTCGTCCAGCTGGGACGGGTCGAACCAGGCGGCCGGGCCGTCCGGGGCGGCCAGCGCCACCTCGGCGACGCTGCCGCTGCCCAGCGTCCAGACGTCGACGGTGGCGACGCCGAGGGGGCCCGATCCGTGCTCGGCCAGCCAGGGGGCGAGCTCGCCGGTGCCGAGAACCGTGCCGTCGACCTCGACGCCGGCGGCCGGCGCCGCCTCCTCGGCGGCCTCCTCCGCACCGGGGTCGACGGCGTGCAGCCGGTCCCGCAGGCCCTGGTTGCGGATCTCCAGGGCGTTGAGGAACACCTTCAGCGCCTCACGGTCGTACGCCTGGCGGGTGAGCGCCTCCGGGCCGCAGGGCAGCTCGACATCGCGCACCATCTCCGTCAGCCGGCGGTTGAGCTTCACCGCCTCCAAGTGCTCCCGGAGGTTCTGGCCCGCCTTGCCCTTGACCTCGTCGGCGCGCTCCACCAGCTGCGCGAACGAACCGAACTGGTTGATCCACTTCGTGGCGGTCTTCTCGCCGACGCCGGGGATGCCGGGGAGGTTGTCGGACGGGTCGCCGCGCAGCGCCGCGAAGTCCGGGTACTGGTCAGGGGTCAGGCCGTACTTCTCGGTGACCTTCTCGGGGGTGAAGCGGGTCAGCTCCGAGACTCCCTTGGTGGGGTAGAGGACGGTGACGTCCCCGGAGACCAGCTGGAAGGCGTCGCGGTCGCCGGTGACGATCGAGACCTCGAAGCCCTGGGCGGTGGCCTGCTCCGTGAGCGTCGCGATGACGTCGTCGGCCTCGTAGCCGTCCACCGCGAACCGCTTGACCCGCATCGCGTCGAGCAGCTCACCGATCAGCTCGACCTGGCCCTTGAACTCGTCGGGGGTCTTGGAGCGGTTCGCCTTGTAGTCCGCGAACTCCGCGGACCGCCAGGTCTTGCGCGAGACGTCGAACGCCACCGCGAAATGCGTGGGCGCCTCGTCGCGCAGGGTGTTCGCGAGCATCGACGCGAAGCCGTAGATCGCGTTGGTCGGTTGTCCCGTGGCGGTGGTGAAATTCTCCACGGGCAGGGCGAAGAACGCCCGGTACGCCATGGAATGCCCGTCCATCAGGAGCAGGTGGGGGCGGCCGCCCGCCGCTGCCGCGCTGCCGGTCGTTTCGCTCTTCTTCGCTGCCTTTGCTGCCACGTCCTCGATCCTGCCACGCCCCACTGACAATCCCCGCCGCGGTCGCCGCCCGTACCCCCGCCGTCACCGTCCGCGCACCCCCGGCGGCCGTCACGGGCGGCCGTCCGACGCCGTCCCCGCCGCGTGCGCGTGCCGCACGTGACAGGATCGGATGTGTACGGCAACGATCCGTACGGCAAACGCTCCGCCCCCGTGGAGCGCAGCACAGTGACGCCCGCGAGGACGGCACGGCCGGGCCCGGCGGGGACGGCACAGGACACGGCTCGAAGGAGAGCGCGCTATGGCAGGCAAGCCGCCCGCGTCGGACCCCGTCCAGGACGCACCCGAGGTCAGCGCACCTCAGCACTCCGCCGTCGGCCTGCCGGCCATCACCCACGCCCTGCGCGTCTCCCAGCAGCAGATGGGTGTGCGCCGCAGCGCCCTCACCCTCCTCCGGGTCAACCAGAAGGACGGTTTCGACTGCCCAGGATGCGCCTGGCCCGAGGCCGACAAGCGGCACACCGCCGAATTCTGCGAGAACGGCGCCAAGGCCGTCGCCGAAGAGGCCACCCTGCGCCGCGTCACCCCGGAGTTCTTCGCCGCCCACTCCGTCGCCGACCTGGCCGGACGCAGCGGCTACTGGCTCGGCCAGCAGGGCCGCCTCACCCACCCCATGTACCTGGCCGAGGGCGCCGACCACTACGTCCCCGTCTCCTGGGAGCGGGCCTTCGACATCATCGGCGAGGAGCTCACCGCGCTCAGCTCCCCCGACGAAGCCGTCTTCTACACCTCCGGCCGCACCAGCAACGAAGCCGCCTTCCTGTACCAGCTCTTCGCCCGGGAATTCGGCACGAACAACCTTCCCGACTGCTCCAACATGTGCCATGAGTCGTCGGGCTCCGCGCTCACCGAGACCATCGGCGTCGGCAAGGGCAGCGTCCTCCTGGAGGACCTCTACAAGGCCGACCTCATCATCATCGCCGGCCAGAACCCGGGCACCAATCACCCCCGGATGCTCACCGCCCTGGAGAAAGCGAAGGCCGGCGGCACAAAGATCATCTCGATCAATCCGCTGCCCGAAGCCGGCCTGGAACGCTTCAAGAACCCACAGACCCCGCGCGGACTCGCCGGCGGCGGCACCCGCCTGACCGACCTCTTCCTCCAGGTACGCCTCGGCGGCGACCAGGCCCTCTTCCGCGCTTTCAACCACCTCCTCCTCGAAGCGTCGTCGAGCGCCTCCGGCACGGGCCCGGACGCCGTCATCGATGAAGAATTCATCCGTGAACACACCCACGGCTACGAGGAGTTCGCACGGGCCGCGCGCGCCGACGACGACTGGGACACCACGCTGCGCGCCACCGGACTGACCCGCGCGGAGATCGACAGCGCGCTGCGCATGATCCTCGCCTCCCGCCGCACGATCGTGTGCTGGGCGATGGGCCTGACCCAGCACAAACACGCCGTCCCCACCATCAAGGAAATCGTCAACTTCCTGCTGCTGCGCGGCAACATCGGCCGCCCCGGAGCCGGCGTCTGCCCCGTACGCGGCCACAGCAACGTCCAGGGCGACCGCACCATGGGCATCTTCGAACGGCCCACCCCCGACTTCCTCGACGCCCTGGAAAAGGAATTCGGCTTCGCCCCGCCCCGCGAACACGGCCTCGATGTCGTCCGCGCCATCCGCGCGCTCCGCGACGGACAGGCCAAGGTCTTCCTCGCGATGGGCGGGAACTTCGTCTCCGCCACCCCCGACACCGCCGTCACCGAGGCCGCCGTACGCCGCGCCCGCCTCACCGTCCACGTCTCCACCAAACTCAACCGCTCACACGTGGTCACCGGCGCCCGCGCCCTGATCCTGCCGACCCTCGGCCGTACGGAGCGCGACCTCCAGGACAGCGGCGAACAGTTCGTCACCGTCGAGGACTCCATGGGCATGGTGCACGCCTCCCGCGGCCGCCTCGCGCCGGCCGGCCCCGACCTGCTGTCCGAGACCGCGATCGTCGCCCGCCTGGCCCGCCGCGTCCTCGGCGACCGCAGCCGCACACCCTGGAACGCGTTCGAGAAGGACTACGCGACACTCCGCGACCGCATCGCGCGCGTCGTCCCCGGCTTCGAGGACTTCAACGCCAAAGTCGCCCGCCCCGGAGGCTTCACCCTTCCCCATGCCCCCAGGGACAGCCGCCACTTCCCCACCGCCACCGGAAAAGCCAACTTCACCGCCGCCCCGGTGCACCACCCCGAAACCCCCGAAGGCCGCCTGCTGCTGCAGACCCTGCGCTCCCACGACCAGTACAACACCACCATCTACGGCCTGGACGACCGCTACCGCGGCATCAAGAACGGCCGCCGCGTGGTCCTCGTCCATCCCGACGACGCCCGCGCGCTGGGCTTCGCCGACGGCGCCTACGCCGACCTGGTCAGCGAATGGACCGACGGCAGCGAACGGCGCGCCCCCGGCTTCCGCGTCGTCCACTACCCCACGGCCCCCGGCTGCGCGGCCGCCTACTACCCCGAGACCAATGTCCTCATCCCGCTCGACCACACCGCCGACACCAGCAACACCCCGGTCGCGAAGTGCCTGGTCATCCGCCTGGAGAGCCCACGCGGGAGCTGACCGGCCGCAGGCCACCGGGCGGCGACGGCGACCCCACGCCGAGCGCGTGCTCAGTGGCCTGATAGGAACAGCACAGATCGACGACGATCAGGCGCGAGCGAACGGAGACGCAGTCCATGGGTGAGCAGAGCACGACCAAGTTTCCGCAGGAGGTCCTCGACCAGTGGGCCGGCCTCGGCCTCGACCTGACCGCGCTGTTCTCCGCCGGACTCCTCGGCGAGCGGCTGAGCCTGCGGGTCCTCGAAGCCGCACCCGAACGCGTCGTCGGCACCATGCCCGTCGAAGGCAACACCCAGCCCTACGGCCTCCTGCACGGCGGCGCCTCCGCCGTCCTGGCCGAAACTCTCGGTTCCATCGGCGCGATGCTGCACGGCGGCCCCACCAAACTCGCCGTCGGCGTCGACCTCAACTGCACCCACCACCGCGGCACCCGCTCCGGCCTCATCACCGGCGTCGCCACCCCCGTCCACCGGGGCCGCTCCACCGCCACCTACGAAATCGCGGTCACCGACGAACACCACAAGCGGCTCTGCACCGCCCGCCTGACCTGCATGCTTCGCGACGTGGACGCCGACACCTACCGCGTCTGACCCCCGCGCGACTCGCCCGCCAAGGGCCCCCACCACCACGGCCCCGCCCCCGGACACCGGGAGCGGGGCCGCACCCATTTCCGTAACGCTGCGTAACACACACGCAAGGCAGCATCGCCCCCAGCCCCCACAAGAAGCGCGGTCCCCCACCCCCCACGCATCCGATAGCCGGACCGGTCACCTCAGGCGCACTCACGCGCTCCGCGTGCGGCTCCCGCGCCGACGACAAGAGCGGCGACGGCTCCGGCACCACCGTCGTCATCGGCCTCGACGCCCCACCACCGGCGAACTCTCCGCCCTCGGCCTGGGCATCCGCAGTTCCGCCCAACTCGCCGTCGACAACGCCAACAAAACCGGCGAAGTCAAAGGCATCACCTGCACACTCGACGCCCTCGACGACAGGGCCCTGCCCAACGTCGGCCAGCAGAACGCCACCAAACTCGCCGGCGACAAGGACGTCCTCGGCATCGTCGGCCCTCTCAACTCCGGCGTCGCCCAGTCCATGCAGCAGATCTCCAAACAGAACGACCTCACCCTGATATCCCCGGCGAACACCACACCCGACCTCACCCAGGGCCCGGACTGGAAAGAGAACAAACGCGTCCGCCTCTTCCCCACATACTTCCGCACCGCCACCACCGACGAAGTACAAGGCGCCTTCGACGGCCAGTACGCCTGGGAGAAGCTGAAGCTCAAAACCGCCTACATCATCGACGACCAGAACACCTACGGCGTCGGCCTGGCCACCTCCTTCAAGGACCAGTTCACCAAACTCGGCGGCAAGATCGCCGGCACCGAACACATCAGCCCCGACGACGCCCGCAAAAGGTCACCGAACCATGAACACGGTCACCTTCGACGGCGTCACCGACCCCGTCGCCTTCGACCAGTACGGCGACACCACCAACACCGTGATCACCGCCTACCAGGTCGACAAGGGCAAGTGGGCCTCCCGATTCAGCGCCGAATTCAAGAAGTTCGGCAAGAGCTGACCCACCGACAAGACCAAGCCGACACACCGGGCTCTACACCCCCACCGAAGGCACCCTCACTTACCAACGCACCCACCTCTCCCACAAACCCCACCTCGTCACCCAAGCCGGCATCGCCCGCACCTTCCAGAACATCCGCCTCCTCGCCAACATGACCGTCCTCGAAAACACCCTCGTCGGCCGCCACACCCGCACAAAAGAAGGACTCTGTTCAGCCCTCCTCCGAGGCCCCGGCTTCAAAAGAGCCGAACGCACCTCAGAACAACGCGCCATGGAACTCCTCGAATTCACCGGCCTGACCACAAACGCGACCACCTCGCCCGCAACCTCCCCTACGGCGAACAACGCAAGCTCGACATCGCCCGCGCACTCGCCAGCGAACCCGGACTCCTCCTGCTCGACGAACCCACCGCCGGCATGAACCCCCAAGAAACCCGCACCACCCAAGACCTCGTCCTCGCCATACGCGGAAAAGGCACCGCCGTCCTCGTCATCGAGCACGACATGCGCTTCATCTTCAACCTCTGCGACCGCGTCGCCGTCCTCGTCCGAGGCCAAAAACTCACCGAAGGCACACCCGACGCCGTCCAGGCCGACGAACGCGTCATCGCCGCCTACCTCGGCACACCCGTCGGCAACGGGAGCAGAAGCGGGAGCGGAAACGGTAACGGGAACGGCACAGCCGAAACAGCTGAGGCGACCGAGGAAACCGAGCAAGAGACCGGAGACACCCCATGACCGCACTACTCGAAGTCAAGGACCTCCGCGTCGCCTACGGCAAAATCGAAGCCGTCAAAGGCATATCCTTCACCGTTCAAACCGGCCAAGTCGTCACCCTCATCGGCACCAACGGCGCAGGAAAAACCACCACCCCGCGCACCCTCTCCGGCCTCCTCAAACCCCTCGCCGGCACCATCACCTTCGACGGCAAACCACTCACCGGCAGCCCCGCCCACAAAATCGTCGAACGCGGCCTCGCCCACTCCCCCGAAGGCCGCCGCCTCTTCCCCCGCCTCACCATCGCCGAAAACCTCCAGCTAGGAGCCTTCCTCCGCAAAGACACCACCGGAACCGACGCCGACATCCAATAAATCTACGAACACTTCCCCATCCTCGGCGAACGCAGCAAACAAGCCTCTGGAACCCTTTCCGGCGGCGAACAACAAATGCTCGCCATGGGCCGCGCACTCATGTCCCGACCCAAACTCGTCATGCTCGACGAACCCTCCATGGGCCTCTCCTCGATCATGATGCAGAAAATCATGGAAACCATTCAGGAACTCCGCGCCCAAGGCACCACCATCCTCCTCGTCGAACAAAACGCCCAAGCCGCCCTCTCCCTCGCCGACCAAGCCCACGTCAGGGAAATCGGCACAATCGCCCTCTCCGGCAGCGGCGAAACACTCCTCCACGACGAATCCGTCCGCAGGGCATACCTCGGCGAGGACTAGCCCCCGACCACAACCCGCACCACGCAATACCTGCACCACACAAACGACCCCGCACCGATCACCGGTACGGGGTCGCTCGCGAGCGCACGGGCCCAACTGGCCCCTACTGATCCTTACTGGTCCTTCTTCTGCTGCTTCTTCTCCTCGGCGTCCCCAATAACCGCCTCGGCAACCTGCTGCATCGACAGCCGACGATCCATCGACGTCTTCTGGATCCACCGGAACGCCGCCGGCTCCGTCAACCCGTACTGCGTCTGCAGAATGCTCTTCGCCCGATCCACCAGCTTCCGCGTCTCCAACCGCTGCGTGAGGTCCGCGACCTCCTTCTCCAGCGTCTTCAGCTCCGTGAACCGGCTCACCGCCATCTCGATCGCCGGCACCACATCACTCTTCGAGAACGGCTTCACGAGATACGCCATCGCACCGGCGTCCCGGGCCCGCTCCACCAGCTCACGCTGCGAGAACGCGGTCAGCATCAACACCGGCGCGATGCTCTCCTCGGCGATCTTCTCCGCCGCCGAGATACCGTCCAGCACCGGCATCTTCACATCCAGGATCACCAGATCGGGGCGGTGCTCCCGGGCCAGCTCGAGGGCTGTCTGACCGTCCCCGGCCTCACCGACGACGGTGTAGCCCTCCTCCTCCAGCATCTCCTTGAGATCGAGACGGATGAGAGCCTCGTCCTCGGCGATCACGACGCGCGTGGTCAACGGCGGGACGTGCGACTGATCGTCTTCGGTGGCGGGCTGCTCGGGCTCGGCGGCGCTCACGGGACTCCTCGTTCCAGGCAGGTGGTGCCATTGCAGCCTACCTAGAGGCGACCACCGTTACGCACACGGTAGGGTGTCTTGAGCAGCGAGCCGGGTTGGCGGAACAGGCAGACGCTGATGCCTCAAAAGCATCTGTCCGAAAGGGCGTGCGGGTTCGAATCCCGCACCCGGCACTTCTGAACAAGCGGAATTTCACGTTCTCGTGAATTACAGGCGTTTCGCTCCGCGGAATCGAGTCGTCACGCACAGTGATGCCATGATCTTTCATGGCACAGGCGTGCGACAGAAGGCGATCGCTCGGCTCCGAGCCGGGGCCAAGAACGCGGATGTCGCCCGAGAAATGGGTGTCCCGCTCGGCACCATCGGCTATTGGCGACACATGGACCGCGCCAAGCGCGGAGAGTGACCGGGCCCCCACAGCCCGAAATGCCCGCGCTGCGACGGGCGCGAGCTCGACGCAGCCGCGTAATCCTACCTCTTGGCGCTCTACCTCGGCGACGGCCACATCATCCAGTACTCCGGCCACCGCGCACCGAGCCTGATGATCGCGTGCGGCGACACCTGGCCCGGCTTGATGGACGACTGCGAAGCAGCAATGCGTGCGGTGTTCCCCGACAACTCCGTGTGCCGGGTCCGCAGGACCGGCTGCCACAACGTGAAGGTCTACTCCAAGCACTTATGGTGCATGTTCCCGCAGCACGGCGAAGGAAGGAAGCACGAGCGGTCGATCGTGCTCGAACCGTGGCAGCAGCAGATCGTGGACGAGTACCCCTGGGAGTTCGTCCGGGGCCTGATCCACTCGGACGGCTGTCGGATCACCAACTGGACGACGCGGAAGGTCGGCGGGGAGCGTAAGCGCTACGAGTACCCGCGGTACTTCTTCACCAACAAGTCCGACGACATCCGCGACCTCTTCTCGGAGACGCTGAGCAACGTCGGCGTCGAGTGGAAAGTCACCCGGCGCGGCAAGGAGCCCTACAACATCTCCGTCGCCCGCAAAGCCTCCGTGGCCCTCATGGACCGACACATCGGGCCGAAGTACTGACAGGGACGGCAGTCAGGACCTCGGCCCAGCTTCAACAGGCTTACGGGCGTGGCTACTTCGTGGTGTCCGACTCGCCGATGTGGTGGACGCGGACGAGGTTGGTGGAGCCGGGGACTCCGGGTGGGGAGCCGGCGGTGATGATGACGATGTCGCCGCGTTCGCAGCGGCCGATCTTCAACAGCTGTTCGTCGACCTGGGCGACCATTTCGTCGGTGGAGTTGACGGTGGGGCCGAGGAAGGTCTCGACGCCCCAGCTGACGTTGAGCTGGGAGCGGGTGGCGGGGTCGGGGGTGAAGGCCAGGAGCGGGATCGGTGAGCGGTAGCGGGAGAGGCGGCGGACGGTGTCGCCGGACTGGGTGAAGGCGACGAGGAATTTCGCGCCGAGGAAGTCGCCCATTTCGGCGGCGGCGCGGGCGACGGCGCCGCCCTGGGTGCGGGGTTTGCTGGTGACGGTGAGCGGCGGGAGGCCCTTGGCGAGGATGTCCTCTTCGGCGGCTTCGACGATGCGGCTCATCGTCTTGACCGTTTCGGTGGGGTATTTGCCGATGCTGGTTTCGCCGGAGAGCATCACCGCGTCGGTGCCGTCGATGACGGCGTTGGCGACGTCGGAGGCTTCGGCGCGGGTGGGTCGGGAGTTGTCGATCATCGAGTCGAGCATCTGGGTGGCGACGATGACCGGTTTGGCGTTGCGTTTGGCGAGTTTGATGGCGCGCTTCTGGACGATCGGGACGGTTTCGAGGGGCATTTCGACGCCGAGGTCGCCGCGGGCGACCATGATGCCGTCGAAGGCGGCGACGATGTCGTCGATGTTGTCGACGGCCTGGGGTTTCTCGACTTTGGCGACGACGGGGAGGAAGCGGTTTTCCTCGCGCATGATGCGGTGGACGTCTCCGATGTCGCGGCCGGTGCGGACGAAGGAGAGGGCGATGATGTCGGCGCCGGTGCGCAGGGCCCAGCGGAGGTCGTCCTGGTCCTTTTCGGAGAGTGCGGGGACGGAGACGGCGACGCCGGGGAGGTTGAGGCCCTTGTGGTCGGAGATCATTCCGCCTTCGATGACCTTGGTGCGGACCTCGGGGCCGGTGACGTCGGTGACTTCGAGGGTGACTTTGCCGTCGTCGACGAGGATGCGTTCGCCGGGGGTGACGTCGGTGGCGAGGCCGTCGTAGGTGGTGCCGCAGAGTTGGCGGTCGCCGTGGATGTCGGGTTCGACGGTGATGGTGAACTCGTCGTCGCGTTCGAGAAGTACGGGGCCTTCGCGGAATCGGCCGAGGCGGATCTTCGGGCCTTGAAGGTCGGCGAGGATGCCGACGCTGCGGTGGCTTTCTTCGGAGGCTTTGCGGACGTGGTGGTAGCGCGCTTCGTGGTCGGCGTAGGTGCCGTGGCTGAGGTTGAAGCGTGCGATGTCCATTCCGGCGTCGACGAGTGCTTTGATCTGCTCGTACGTGTCGGTTGCAGGTCCCAGTGTGCAGACGATTTTTGCTCGGCGCATGTTTCGACCCTATGACCTACCGGTTGGTAGGGAACTGTGGAGAGGCGACTGCTCAACGTCCGTTTGATGAAAGGCTGTTGACAAGTCTTGGAATGGGCGCGGGGGTGCTCTGATGAGCGGAAATTCGCCTCGGTGGGGTGGGTCCGGCCGGGTCTTGTGCGTCGCGTGTCGTCTCAGAGTGTGGGACGGGTCATGGTGAAGCGTGCGTTGACGTGGGCGTGGACGGTCTGGCGTTGGGGTTCGAGGTCGAGGGCGGGGGTGGCTCCTGCGGGGGCGGGGGCGCCGCCGTAGCCGGCGAAGGAGCGCGTGGCGCCGGGTGGGGCGGGCATGGGGGTGTTTTCGGCGCCGAGGTCGGCGATTTCCACGAGGGCGTCGAGGCGGGCGCCGAGGGCTTCGGCGTATTCGCGGGCGCGTTGGACGGCTTCGTGGACGGCTTGGGTGCGGGCGTCGCGGTGGGCGGGCGAGTGGGGGCGGAGAGCCCACCAGGGGCCGTCGACGCGGGTGAGTTCGAGGTCGGCGAGGCGGGTGGTGAGTTCGCCGAGGGTGGTGAAGTCGTTGAGGGTGGCGGTGTGGGTGACGCGGCCGTGGTAGGCGCGGATGCGTTCGGTACGGCCTTTTTCGGTGAGTTGGGGGGTGAGGCTGAAGGTGCCGGTTTCGAGTTTTTCGAGGGTGTCGCCGTAGCTCTTGATGAGGGTGAGGGCTTGTTCGTTGCGGCGGGTGAGGTCGGCGAGGGCGGTGGTGCGGTCGGTGCCGCGGGCGGTGACGGTGATGGCGATGCGGGCTATTTCGGGGTCGACTTCGAGGCGGGCTTCGCCGCGTACGGCGAGGCGGGGGGTGTCGGGGGTGCCGTAGGGCAGGGGGGTGTGGGGGTGGGTTTCTGCGGGGGTTTGGGTGGGGTCGGTCATGGTGGGGGCTCCTGGGTTGTGTGGGTGGGGGCCGGGGGGTGTGTTTGAAGGGTCGCATAGGGAGTGTGGGGGGGTGGGACGGCGCTGGGGGCAGCGCCGCCCTGGGTCAGTGGCGGGGGACGAGGGTGGAGCCCTGGCGGGGGACGGCGCCGGGGTTGGTGGTGGGTTGTTGGAGGCCGAAGGTGGTGAAGGCGGTGCGGGTGGGGAGGGGGTAGGGGGTGGTGTCGGTGAGGGAGTTGAGGATGGTGGCGCTGCGCCAGGCGGCGAGGCCGAGGTCGGGGGTGCCGACGCCGTGGGTGTGGCGTTCGGCGTTCTGGACGTAGACGGAGCCGGTGATGGAGGGGTCGAGGACGAGGCGGTGGTGTGCGTCGATGCGGGGGCGTTCGGCGGCGTCGCGGCGGATGTAGGGGTCGAGGGCGGCGAGGAGGGTGTCGAGGCGGCGTTCGCGGTAGCCGGTGGCGAGGACGACGGCGTCGGTGGTGAGGCGGGAGCGGGTGCCTTGTTGGGTGTGGTCGAGGTGGAGTTCGACTTTGGTGGTGCCGACGCGGCCGGCGGTGCGTACGGCGACGCCTGGGGTCAGGGTGGTGTCGGGCCAGCCGCCGTGGAGGGTGCGGCGGTAGAGCTCGTCGTGGATGGCGGTGAGGGTGTCGTGGTCGATGCCCTTGTAGAGCTGCCACTGGGCGGGGAGGAGGTCGTCGCGGGCGGATTGGGGGAGGGCGTGGAAGTAGCGGGTGTAGTCGGGGGTGAAGTGTTCGAGGCCGAGTTTGCTGTATTCCATGGGGGCGAAGGCGGGGGTGCGGGCGAGCCAGTGGATGCCTTCGTGGCCGGTGGGGCGGGCGCGGAGCTGGTCGAGGAAGATTTCGGCGCCTGACTGGCCGGCGCCGATGACGGTGATGTGGTCGGCGGCGAGGAGGGTGTCGCGGTGGTCGAGGTAGTCGGCGGAGTGGATGACGGGGACGGTGGGGGCGTCGGCGAGGGGGCGTAGTGGGTCGGGGATGTGGGGGGCGGTGCCGATGCCGATGGCGAGGTGGCGGGTGTGGGTGCGGCCGAGTGCTTCGGCTTCGCCGTCGGTGTCGAGTTGGGTGAAGTCGACTTCGAAGAGGTCGCGTTCGGGGTTCCAGCGGATGGCGTCGATGTGGTGGCCGAAGTGGAGTCCGGTGAGGTGTTGGCTGACCCAGCGGCAGTAGGCGTCGTATTCGGCGCGGTGGGGGTGGAAGCGTTCGGCGAAGTAGAAGGGGAAGAGGCGTCCGCGGGTTTTGAGGTAGTTGAGGAAGGTCCAGGGGCTGGTGGGGTCGGCGAGGGTGACGAGGTCGGCGAGGAAGGGGACTTGGAGGGTGGTGCCGTCGATGAGGAGGCCGGGGTGCCAGTGGAAGGTGGGGTTCTGGTCGTAGAAGGCGGTGTGGAGGTGGGTGAGGGGCTGGGCGAGGGCGGCGAGGGAGAGGTTGAAGGGGCCGATGCCGATGCCGACGAGGTCGAGGGGTTCGTCGGGGGTGGTGGTGGCGGGGTTGGTGTCGGGGGTTGGGGTGGTCATCGGGGGGTGTGGCCTTCCACGAGTTTGAGGAGGGTGGTGAGGTCTCCGGGTTGGGTGTGGGGGTTGAGGAGGGTGGCTTTGAGCCAGAGACCGGTGGGGGTGGTGGCGCGGCCGAGGACGGCGTGGCCGTCGGCGAGGAGGGTGCGGCGGATGGTGGCGAGGGTGGTGGGGTCGGCGCCGGTGGGGCGGAAGAGAACGGTGCTGAGGGTGGGGCGGGAGTGGAGTTCGTAGCGGGGGTGGGCCTCGATGAGGTCGGCGAGGGTGTGGGCGGCGGTGAGGGTGCGGTCGACGAGTTCGCCGAGGCCGGTGCGGCCGAGAGCTTTGAGGGTGACGGCGATTTTGAGGATGTCGGGGCGGCGGGTGGTGCGGAGGGAGCGGCCGAGGAGATCGGGGAGGCCGGCTTCGGTGTCGTCGTCGGCGTTGAGGTAGTCGGCGCGGTGGGCGAGGGGGGCGAGGGTGGTGGGGTCGGGGACGGCGAGGAGGCCGGCGGCTACGGGTTGCCAGCCGAGTTTGTGCAGGTCGAGGGCGACGGTGTGGGCTCGGGCGAGTCCTCGGAGGGCGGTGTGGTGGGTGGTGCTGAAGAGGAGGGGGCCGCCGTAGGAAGCGTCGATGTGGAGGCGGGCGCCGTGGTGGTCGGCGATGTCGGCGAGGGCGGGTAGGGGGTCGATGGCGCCGGTGTCGGTGGTGCCTGCGGTGGCAGTAAGCAAGGTGGGGCCGGTGGGGCCGGAGTGTGTTGCGAGGGTGGTGTGGACGGTGTCGGGGTTGAGGGTGCCGTTGGGGGTGGGGAGGGTGAGGGGTTCGGGGAGGCCGAGAAGCCAGGCGGCCCGGTGGATGCTGTGGTGGGCGTTGGCGCCGCAGATGATGCGGAGGGGGGCGTTGCTGGTGGGGCCGGGCGGGTGGTGGGGGGGTTCGCGGGCCAGGAGGAGGGCGAGTTGGTTGGATTCGGTGCCGCCGGTGGTGACCAGTGCGTCGGGGTCGGTGGCCTGGGGGTAGACGAGGGCGGCGAGGGTGCGGCTGGTGAGGGCTTCCAGTTCTGAGGCGGCGGGGCCCTGGTCCCAGGAGTCCATGGAGGGGTTGAGGGCGCTCGCGGCGAGGTCGGCGGCGGTGGCGAGGGCGAGGGGCGGGCAGTGCAGGTGGGCGGTGCAGTGCGGGTCGGCGGGGTCGGCGGCGCCGGCGGTGAGGGTGTGGATGAGGGTACGTAGTGCGTCGTGGGGTCCGGTGCCGTGTTCGGGGAGGACGGGGGTGCAGGCGGCGCGTACGGTGCGGGCGACGGTGTCGGGGCCGCCGGGTGGGAGGGGGCCTGCGCGGTGTTCGGCGCCGGTGGTGAGGGCGTCGAGGACGGTGTCGAGGAGGGGGCGCAGGGCGCGGGGGCCGTTGGTGCCGCCTGCGAGGGCGGTGCCGGCAGGGGGCACAGGCATGAGTGTGCTCTTCTTCGCGGGAAGTGGGGTGCGGTCTCTCGGGACCTAAGGGCGCCCTAAGTTACTTTCCCGGCACGCTGCGTATCCACGGTTTGGAAGGGTTACACCCGTTCGTGGTACGGGGCTGGCCGCTTGTGTTCGGGTGCCGCTGGTTTCTGCTCCGGCGGCACCCGTGTCGTCAGGCTGCGCGAGGGGGCGGCGCCATCAGCCTCCGGCCGCCGGGGTGTTGGCGGCGCGGACCTTCAACGCCCGTCGCAGATCGTCGAGTTGGTCGATGAGTTTGCGGCGCAGGGCGGGGGTCGGGTCGGCGTCGGTGAGGCAGGTTTCGCCGAGGCGGAGGGTGGTGTCGTCGATGAGGGTGGGGAAGGCGTGGCGGCCGGTGGCTTCGGCGAGGGCGGGACCGCGGTGGGCGGCGAGGGCGGGGGCGTCGGTGAAGTAGCGGGCGGCGTAGGGGCGGAGCAGGTCGTGTTGTTCGGGGTTCCAGAAGCCGGATGCGGTGGCGGTGAAAAGGTGGTTGGAGAGGGCTTTGGTGTCGTCGGTGGTGAAGAGGGCCTGCCAGGCGGCATGTTTGGCGGCGGGGTCGGGAAGAGCGGCGTGGCAGCGGGCGGCGCCTTCGTGGCCGGTGGCGCTGGGGTCTCGGGTGAGTTCGGCGTCGATAATGTCGGGGGTGGTGGCGCCGAGGACGGCGAGGCGGTGGTGGATGCGCCAGCGCAGTTCGGGGTCGAGTGCGGGGCCGCCGGGGACGCTGTCGCCGTCGAGCCAGTCCTGGAGGGCTTCGTGGGTGGTGGCGCTGTCGATGCGGGCGCGTACGGCGGTGAGGCGGAGCCCGTTTCTGTGGTGGCTGTCGCCGTTTTCGCTGCCTTCTGTGCGGCGCAGGATGTCGCGGCTGAGGGCGGTGAGGGTGGCGAGGGCGGTGGGGCGGTCGGTGGGGGTGAGGTAGCGGTCGGCGATCTGGGTGCGGGCGAAGGTGAGGACGCCTTGGATGATGGCGAGGTCGGTTTCGTGCGGGAGGTGGGCGCGGGCGGCGTCCAGGTAGGCGGTGGGCGGGAGTTCGCCGTCGCGGACCATGTCGCGGGCGGCGTTCCAGACGACGGCGCGGGTGAGCGGGTCGGGCAGACCTGAGAGGGAGCCGGCGAGGGTCTGCCAGGACGTCGGGTCGAAGCGGATCTTGGTGTAGGTGAGGTCGCTGTCGTTGAGGACGACGAGGGCGGGTGCGGGGGTGGGGAAGGTGCGGGAGGTGCGGCCTTCTTCTTGGGGGATGTCGAGGGGGAAGCGGTCGCGGAGGGTGAGGCGGCCGGTGCCGGCGGGGTCCTGGTCGTAGACGCCGACGGCGATGTGGTGCGGGCGACTGCCGGTGTGGGTGACGTCGAGGCGCCAGGTGTCGTGGCGGAGGTCGAGGGCGGGGGTGAGGGTGTCGATGCCGGTCGTCCGCAGCCATGAGTCCGCCCAGGCGGGTACGTCGCGGTCGGTGGCGCGGGCGAGGGAGTCGATGAAGTCGGCGAGGGTGGCGTTGCCGAAGCGGTGCCGGGCGAAGTGGCCGTTGATGCCGGTGCGGAAGTCCTTCTCGCCCATCCAGGCGACGAGTTGGCGGAGGGCGGAGGCGCCCTTGGCGTAGGAGATGCCGTCGAAGTGGGTGAGGGCGGAGGCGGTGTCGGGGACGTGTTCGGGGGCGACGGGGTGGGTGGAGGGGCGTTGGTCGGCGTCGTAGCCCCAGCCTTTGCGGGTGAGGGCGAAGGCGGTCCAGGTTTCCTTGCCCCACTTTCCGGGGGGAGTGTCCCCGGACCCCCCGAGGGCGGCTTGGGTGAGGGCTTGGTAGCCCATGTATTCGGCGAAGGATTCGTTGAGCCAGATGTCGTCCCACCATTGGAGGGTGACGAGGTCGCCGAACCACATGTGGGCCATTTCGTGGGCGATGGTCACGGCGCGGGTCTGGCGTTCGGTGTCGGTGACGGCGGAGCGGTAGACGTATGCGTCGCGGAAGGTGACGAGTCCGGGGTTCTCCATGGCGCCGGCGTTGAATTCGGGGACGAACGCCTGGTCGTAGGAGTCGAAGGGGTAGGGCTCGTCGAAGACCTGGTGGTAGTGGTCGTAGCAGCGGCGGGTGATGTCGAGGATTTCGTCGGCGTCGGCGTCGAGGTGGGGGGCGAGGGAGCGGCGGCAGTGGATGCCGAAGGGCAGTCCGGCGTGTTCGGTGCGGACGGAGTGCCAGGGGCCGGCGGCGACGGCGACGAGGTAGGTGGAGATGCGGGGGGTGGGGGCTGCCTTCCAGAGGCCGTCGCCGAGGTGTTGGGTGATGCCGTTGGCGAGGACGGTCCAGTCTTCGGGGGCCTTGACGGAGACCTCGAAGACGGCTTTGAGGTCGGGCTGGTCGAACGCGGCGAAGACCCGCTGGACGTCGTCCAGGAACAGCTGGGTGTAGACGTAGGTTTCGCCGTCGGCGGGGTCGGCGAAGCGGTGCATGCCTTCGCCGGTGTGGGAGTAGCGCATGGTGGCGTCGATGCGCAGTTCGTGGTCGCCGGGGGTGAGGCCGGTGAGGGGGAGGCGGTTGCCGGTGAGGGTTTCCGGGTCGAGGGGGCGGCCGTCGAGGGTGACGGTGTGCAGCTCGGCGGGCTTGAGCTCGGCGAAGGTGTCGCGCGGGGCCGTGGTGTCGTGTGCGGTGAAGTGGATGACGGTGCGGGAGCCGAAGTGGTCGTCGCCTTGGGTGAGGTCGAGTGCGATGGCGTAGCGGTGGACGTCGATGAGTCGGGCTCGGGTCTGCGCCTCGTCGCGCTGCAGTGCGGGCATGGGGTCATGCTGCCGTACGGGCTGGGGCGGGTGGCGGGGAGATGTGGGGTCCTGGTGTGGGCGGGCCGGACCGACCGGGGGGACGCCGTTGAGCGGCTTCGAAGGTGGCGTCCGGGTGTGCGGGCGTCGCCGTTGCCGTGCGGCCCGGTCAGCTGCTGACCAGCGGTGGGTTGTCCGGGTCCGGGATCTGCGTGGACCAGCCGCCGGGGACGCTGCGGGCCTGTCGGTCGCGGAAGCGTACCGGGGCGATGCCGACCCGGCGGGTGAACAGCCGGCTGAAGTAGGCGGGATCGTCGTAGCCGACCCGGCGGGCGACCGCGGCGACCGGGAGTTCGGTGCCCACCAGCAGTTCCTTGGCCCGGCCGAGGCGGATGCCGAGCAGATAGTCCTTGGGGCTGCAGCCGGCGCCGCGGCGTACGGCGGTGCGCAGTTCCGCTGGGGTCATGCCGTGCCGGGCGGCGTGCTCGGCGACGGACAGCGGCAGGAACGCGTCCCGGGCGAGGGCCTGGAGGACGGGTTCGCCGTCGGCGTCGGTGTCGGCCCGTGCGCGGCGCAGCACGACGAGTAGTTCGTGGACGGCGGCGGAGGTCTCCACCTCCAGCAGGGGGTTGCCGCGGCGTGCGGCGCGCGCGATCTTGCCGACGGTGGCGCGGGCCGGGGCGGTGTCGGCGAGCGGTACGACGGGCCGCTCGGGCTCGATGTAGCCGAGTTCGGTGTAGGTGTCGGCCGCGGGACCGGTGAAGTCGACGAAGCTTTCGTCCCAGCCGGTTTCCGGGTCGGCGCCGTAGTGGTGCGGTACGCCGGGCAGGAGCCACAGCAGGGCCGGGGCGGTGACGGAGTGGCGCCTTCCGTCGGGTGCGGTGAGCCAGCCGCGGCCGTCGCTGATGATGATGGCGACGTGGTGGTCGAGGGTGCGCGGGCCCACCGTGGGCAGTGTGCCGTGCTGGAGTCCGACGCCCAGGCACACCAGGCCGAGCCGGTGGTGGACCGGGCTCGGGGTGAAGTACCGCATCCAGGTGTGGTACATGTCCGGGCTCCCGTCGGTGCGTGGGTATCCGTTCAGCTCCGTCGAAACGTCGAACCGTCCAATCACAGCCGATCTTTGTCCATGGACCGCCGCGCCGCCAGAGGGTGAGGGTGATCGATACGCGTGACCTGCGCGGATTGATCAAGGGGTGGGGCTTGTGGCACGGTTCATGGTGGGTGAGCGGGACTTCGTGCTGGACGGGCGGCCGGTGCGGCTGCTGTCCGGGGCGCTGCACTACTTCCGGGTGCACGAGGCGCAGTGGGGGCACCGGCTGGCGATGCTCCGTGCGATGGGGCTGAACTGCGTGGAGACGTATGTGCCGTGGAATCTGCACGAGCCGCGACCCGGTGAGTTCCGGGATCCGGAGGCGCTGGGACGGTTCCTGGACGCGGCGGGGGCGGCGGGGCTGTGGGTGATCGTCCGGCCCGGCCCGTACATCTGCGCGGAGTGGGAGAACGGCGGGCTGCCGGAGTGGCTGACGGGGCCGCTGGGACGGCGGGTGCGGACGCGGGATGCGGCGTTTCTGCGGGCGGTGGATGCCTGGTTCGCGCGGTTGCTGCCGCAGGTGGTGGCGCGGCAGTGCGGCGTGGCATCGGGGCCGGACGGGCCGGGCGGCGGGCCGGTGATCATGGTGCAGGCGGAGAACGAGTACGGCTCGTACGGCAGCGACCCGGTGTATCTGGCGCGTCTGGTGGAGCTGCTGCGTCAACGGGGCGTGCGGGTACCGCTGTTCACGTCGGACGGACCGGAGGACCACATGCTGAGCGGGGGCTCGGTTCCGGGGGTCCTGGCCACCGTGAACTTCGGTTCCGGGGCCCGGGAGGCGTTCGCCGCGCTGCGCCGGCACCGGCCGGAGGGGCCGCTGATGTGTATGGAGTTCTGGTGCGGCTGGTTCGCGCACTGGGGGCATGCCCCGGTGCCGCGCGCTCCGGAGGACGCCGCGGCGGCGCTGCGCGAGATTCTGGAGTGTGGCGGTTCGGTCAATCTCTACATGGCGCACGGGGGCAGCAACTTCGGTGGCTGGGCGGGCGCCAACCGTGCCGGTGAGCTGCATGACGGGGCGCTGCGGCCGACGCTCACCTCGTACGACTACGAGGCGCCGGTCGATGAACGCGGCCGTCCGACGGAGAAGTTCTGGCGGCTGCGCGAGGTGCTCGCCGCGTGGGCGGACGGGCCGCTGCCGGAGCTTCCGGAGCCGCCGCGGATGCTCCCCGCTCCGGTGCGGGCGGTGGTCGAGGAGTGGGCGCCGGCCGGGGAGGTGATGGAGGCGCTGGGTGGTGCGGAGGTGTCGGCGGGCGGTCCGGTGACGTTCGAGGAGCTGGGGGTGGACCGGGGCGTGGTCCGCTACCGGGTGGCGGTACCGGGGCCGCGCGGCCCGTATCCGCTGCGGGTGACGGGGCTGCGGGACCGGGCGGTGGTGTCTGTGGACGGGGTGCGCCGGGCGGTGCTGGAGGCCGAGGACGCGCTGGTCGGGGAGGTGCCGGGGCCGGCGTCGGTGGAGCTGTGGGTGGAGTCCCTGGGCCGGGTCAACTACGGGCCGCGGCTGGCGGAGCCGAAGGGGATCACCGGTGGTCTGCTGCACGAGCGGCAGTTTCTGCACGGCGTACGGGCGCGGGGGTTGCGGCTGGACGCGCTGGAGGAGGCCGGGGCGTTGGGGAAGGTGCCGTTCCGGGCGGTGGAGGTGGACGGGGGTGCGGGAGGTGAGGGTTTCTCCCGGGAGACGCTGCCCGTGCGCAGCGGGCCGGAGGGTCTCTACCGGGGGACGCTGACCCTGCGCTGCCGTCCCGGGGACGCCGATCTCGCGCTGCCCGGCTGGACCCGCGGTTTCGTCTGGATCAACGGCTTCTGCCTGGGCCGCTATTGGGACGTCGGGCCGCAGCGCACCCTGTTCGTGCCGGGCCCGGTGCTGCGTGAGGGGGAGAACGAGCTGCTGGTGTGGGAGCTGGAGGGCGCCCCGCCCCTCGTGGGGGCAGGGGCGGGGCACCCGGTCTGTATCCCCGCGGGCCGGGGTGAGGGCCCTTAGGGGGGTCCCCTAGGGGGGCCTTAGGGGAATTCCCCTAAGGGGTGGGCGGGCCCCTTGCAGGCCACAACGTGGCGGGCCGGGGCGGTATTGCCGCGCGGAGGGGGGAGCCCACGTCATCGGCACGCACTACACCTCCCGCACCTCGAAAGCGTCCAGCACGAACTCCGCCTTCCCGTCCTCCCCCACCTTCCGCAGCCCCACCCACGCCGCGCCGTCGGCCGGTGCGGTGAACTCGTAGGCCCAGGTGGCCGGTTGGGCGGCGACCGGCAGTGGTTGCCGGGTCAGCTCGCGAGGCTTGGGCTCGTCGACCGCGGTGACCCACGCGTACTGCCCGGCCTTCTCGTTCTCGTAGCGGAAGGTGACCCGGTAGCGGCGTCCCGGGGTGAAGCGCACGGTGTGCGGCACCGTCCGGTAGACCAGTCCGCTGTTCTCGCCGCGTGACTTCAGGGACTGGCCGCCGTCGATGACGTCGTCGACGGCCTTGCCGTTCCATCCGCGCTGGGTGAACGGGGCGTGCCGCTGGGCGATATGGGTGCGCGGGTCGGTGATGCCGCCGGCGTCGCCCTTGACGAAGACGCCCCAGCCCTGGGGGACGTTCTCGAAGTCCTCGTGGACGAGGGTGCCGTTCCCGGTGGTCCGCCGGGCGGGCACGACCCGGAGGTTGTCGTAGCGGATCCGCGCCCGGCCGGCCGCCGCGGTCAGCGTGAGGGTGACCGGGCCGCCGCCCTCCGGGACGGTGAAGTGGGTGAACAGTCGCTGGAAGCGGGTGCCGGACTTGCGGTCGGCGGCCACGTAGTTGCCGGCTGTCGAGGTGTCGGTCCAGTTGGCGGCGGTGACCCCGTCGGCGGTATGGACCGTAAGCCCGGCCCGGCGCCGCTCCCCCGCCGTCGCGCCGACCTCGATCTGCACCGACGCCGCATAGTCTCCGGGGGCCAGCCGGGCCGTCCGCCGGCCGACGGTGGCGGCGCCGCCCGCGCCGATGACCAGCTCGTAGTCGCCCAACTCGCTGTGTTCGACCGAGGCCGGGCCAGTCACCTGCCAGCCCTCCAGCGTCCCGGAGTGGAAGCCGGGGTCGGTCAGGGCGGTGCCCTCGCCCCAGCCGGGGTCGCCCTGCGCCGGGGCCTTCGTCCGGTGGACGGTGTACGCCACGCCGGCCGTCGCGGTGAGGGTGATCCGGCCGCCGCTGACCGGGAGCCGGGTCTCGTCGGTACGGCCCTGGTCGGTGAGCCGGTACGCATACACCTCGGGGGCGTCCGCCCAGCCGCGCGGCAGCTGCCACCCGGTCGTGCCGCCACGGGGGTTGTAGTGGTAGAGCCGGGCCGGGTCGGTGGCCCGGCGCGGCTCCCAGGGCAGCAGATAGGTGCCGCCGTCGTAGACCAGCCGCCCGTCCGTGGTGATGTTGCGGGTGCCGTCCGCGTCGCTGACGGAGGTCTTCGTGGGTCCCTCGAAGGTGATCTCGTGCGCGTCCCAGGTCTTGACGGGGTACGCCTGGAGGTACTTGGCGGGCAGCGCGTCGGTCCAGATCAGCTTGTAGAAGGCGTGCCAGTCGGTCTTGCCGGTCCAGCCCTCGAAGTTCCCCATCCGCGGGGCGCCCAGCAGCGTCGGCCACTTGTCGGCGAAGACGTCCTTCTGGTGGTTGCGGACGAAGCGGATCAGCTGGGAGTTGATGCCGCGCGAGGTGTCGGGTCCGTAGTCGGTCTCGTTCGCCCAGTGCGCCCACAGGGCGGACCGTTCCAGGCCGTGGCCCCATTCGGTGGTGATCCGCCAGCCCTGGTCGCGCAGCTGCCGCTGGAGGCGGTCGGAGTTCCAGCCCGATTCGCGGAACACGTCGATGTAGAGGGTGTTCAGGGCCGGGTCGGTCTCCTGGCGCAGCTGGGCGAAGCGCTGCGCGATGTCGCCGGAGACCAGATCGCGGCGGGCGTCGATGCGGTAGGACTGGTCGAGCCAGTCCCATTGCTCGTCGTCCTTGTCGACGAGCGTCTCGGAGAAGGCGTGCGCGACCGGGTACGACTCGGTGGCGTTCACATGCACCGCGAAGTCGCTGTGCCACTTCCTGCCGGCGCGGAGCAGGGTGTTGAGGTCGGCGAGGCCGCCCGCCCGTTGGTTGTAGTTGCCACCGTAGTCCGGGTGCGCGGAGTCGTGACCCTCCGACTGATAGCCCTTCAGGAGCGTGAACTGGCGCAGTCCGTCGGTGGCCAGGGAGATCCGTTTGACGTGGTCGAGGGTGGCCAGGAACGGGTGGGTGGCCTGGCTGGCGAAGTTGAACGGGATGTGCGGGACGACCCGCAGATGCTGATCGTCGGCGCCCAGCGGCGTCACCATGATGTCGCGCAGCGCGATCGCGGCGTCCTGCCAGTCGATCCTGCCGTCGCCGTTGCGGTCGCCGGTGACGATCACCGTCGCGTACGGCAGCGGATCGGTGGCGTCCACCGGCCGCCCGGCCGCCCGGTACGTCCACTGACCGCACGCCAGCTGTGCCTTGACGAAGCCGTCGCCCTGGACGGTCTGCCGCCACAGCCGGCCGTTCTCCCAGGTGGTCCCCTCCGTGGGGATGTCGTACACGGTGTTGGTCTCGATGGCGGCGGCCAGCCGGTCGGTGGCGACCACCGCGTAGGCGCATCCGGTGGGCGACGCCTCGGCGGGGGTGCCGGCGGTGACCCGTACCAGGGTGTCGCCGCTCTTGGCCTTGTCGAGGTCGATCCGGGCGGCGAGCAGGGTGGCGCCCGGCTGGTCGCTGCGGACGCTCAGCAGCGCGAGTTCCGGTATCTCCAGGGTGCCGATGCGCAGCGCCGGGGTGTCGGTGATGCCGGTGACCTGCCAGGTGACCTGCCGGCCCCGGACGGTGATGGCCACGTCGACGGTGGTGCCGCCGTCGAACGCGAGGGTGTATGTGGCGCGGTCGGCGCCGGCCCGGTGGCCGACCTTCGGGGTGCGGGCGGTGCCGTCGATGAGGATCTGGGCGACCGGGGTCTCCTGGCCGTGCAGAACGGCGCCGGTGCCGCGGTCGGTGTAGGAGATGACGCGGGGGAACGCGGTGTCGACGCGGACCTCCAGCGCGTCGGAGCGCAGCACCGTCTCGCCGGCACGCTCCGCGGCCGCGGCGGGGCGCGTGCCGAGCGGGAGGGCGGCGGCGGCCCCGGCGAGCGCGGTGGCCGCGACGACCTCTCTGCGGCTGGGCCCGCGGCGGGCGCCTGTCTGTACGTTCACGCGATTCCTCCGAGGACGCCCCGGCCCCCGGGCCGGGGTGGAGGTACCTCCCGCTTGCGGGACGGAATCGGACTCCTGCGGAGCAGGGAAGGGAAGGCCGAATCGCCTCCCGGGCGATTCGGCGCCCACCCCGCACGGAGGTGCGGCAGCGCGCGGGGGTCGGGATCGTTCAACCGTCGTACCTCCCAGGTGGTTTGTTGGTCATGACGACAGCGGCGCGGACGAGTGAGGACGCCGGGCAAGCCCGGTACACCTACCGTGTGCGTGTGTCGCGCATGGCGCTGGGCACGCTCCTGACGGAGTGGGACCGGTGCCGGTGGATCTGAAACGAGTGCGTGGCCCGGTCGAAGAAGGCACACCGCGAGGGCGAGAAGTGCGGACCGGCCGCCCTCGACGAGATGCTGACCGAGGCCAGGCGGAAAACGCCGTGGCTGCGAGAAGGTTCCAGCGTCCCTCAGCAGCGGCTCATACGGGACTTCGGAAAGTCCCGTGCCAAAGCCCTCAAGGACATCAAGGACCGGCTTTGGCAGCATCGCCGGGCGGGCGTGATCGGTGTCGACTGGGGCGTGCAGCAGACGGCCACCACCACATCCGACGCCCACGCCCTTCCCCACGCCGAGCATGGAAAGAAGGCCGCCGCGAAGCCGGCCCGCTACCAGCGGATGATGGCACGCCGCAAGCCGGCCAGGGGGCAGGCCGCTTCGAACGGCTACAAAGCCGCGAAAGAGCAGACGGCCAAGCTGCACAAGAAGGTGGCGAGGCAGCGGCAGGACTCGGCCCGCAAATGGGCCAAAGCCGTGGTTCGCGACCATGATTCCCTGGCGGTGGAGGACTTCCGGCCGAAGTTCCTCGCCAAGACCACCATGGCCAAGAAGGCGGCCGATGCCGCCATCGGCGCGGCGAAGGCGGCCCTGATCGAGAGGGGCCGCAAGCACGGCCGTGCCGTGCACCTGGTACACCCCGCGCACACCACGATGGACTGTGCGCAGTGCGGAGCGAGAACCAAGCACGCACTACCTCTTTCCGAGAGAACCTCTGCCTGCACCGCGTGCGGGGCCGTACGAGAACTCCGCCCGTGTGATGCTGATCCGGGCTGGTCTGAACCCGGCTGGTGTTGAGGACGTAAGACCCGCTGAGGCGCTGCGTCAGCGAGCTGCCTGAGCCGGGAATCCTCTCCCTCCGGGGGGAGCATTCAAGCGCGCTGTCCTCTTTCGCACCTGCACGGCTCGTCTGCATGGCCTATCGCTGGCCAGCGTGCTGGGTGCGCCAGGCTCGCGCCCATGGACAAAGGGGGAACACGTGTTGGACTTACGGGTGGTCTTGGACCAACGGGTGCGCGGGCGAGACCAGCGAGTCGCCGACCGCGGCGGCCCGTACGGCCTCGACGAGCATGGCGGGGCCGGCGTCCTTGAGGAGGAAGCCGGAAGCGCGGCCTGGAGTGCCGCGTGCACATATGCGTCCAGGTCGAGGGTGGTGACGATGACGACCCGCGGTTTCCCGTACTCCGGGTGGGCGGCCGCGCGCTCGGACAGCCGACGGGTGACCTCCAGGCCGTCGATCTTGGGCATCCGGATGTCCGGCAGCAGCACGTCGGGGCGCAGTCGCTCGACGGCTTCGAGGGCGCCTCGCCGTCGATGACACCCGCTCAGGCTATACGGCGGCCGGACGGGTGCCCATCGGCCGTACGGTCATCCCTGTCGGCCGCCGCCCCGGACGGAAGGACCAGAGCCGCACCGCGGTGGCCACCATCCGCGGGCCGCGACGCGGACGGGCCCGGGGAGGTGCTCCCCGGGCCCGCGCCTCACTCGGCTTCTCAGCCGTTTCCGCCGCCCAGTTCCCCGGCGGCCTTCTGGATGTCCTTGGCGAAGGCGCTCACCTCGGTGTAGACACCGGGCTTGCCGGGCCGTGCGCAGCCCTCGCCCCAGGAGACGATGCCGACCTGGATCCAGGCCCCGGAGTCGTCCTTGCGGAACATCGGGCCACCGGAGTCGCCCTGGCAGGTGTCGACGCCGCCGGTGTCCAGCTTGCCGGCGCAGAGTTCCTCGCCCGGCGTCAGCTGGTCGCCGTACGCCTGCTGGCAGGCCGCGTCGTCGACGTAGGGGACGGTCGCCTTGAGGAGGTAGCGCTGCTGGTCGCCGCCTTCCTTGTCGGCGCCCCAGCCGGCGATCTCGAAGTCACCGTTGTTGAACGAGTCGTCCTCGGCGATCTTCAGGGTCGGCAGGTCTATCGCCTTGTTGAGCTTGATCAGCGCCCAGTCCTTGCCTTTGCCCTGGTAATCGGGGGCCTGCAGAACCTCGGTGGACTTTGCGGTGATCGCATTCGAGTCCTCCAGGTCGACCACACCGGCGGTGGCGGTGATGGAGGTGTTCGGGCCGCTGCCGTCGACGCAGTGCGCCGCGGTGAGCACGATGTCCTTCTCGTAGAGGGCGCCGCCACAGCCCATCGACAGCCGGACCATGAAGGGGAATTCCCCCTGTTCGGCCTGGGTGCCGCCGACGACCCTGGTCTGACTGCCGCCGCTGGGGGTCGGTTCGGGGGCGGCGGAGGCGGCCCCGGGCTGGAGGCTGAAGGCAGCCAGGGCGACCGCGCCGACCGCGGCGCTTCTCTTGAGGTACTTCAGATAGCTGCGCAACTGGCTTCCTTTCGTGGGGGGTTGCACGTTGCTGACGCGCCCATGCCAACCCACCGGAGCCGGACGTGGCCGCCGAGGAGAACGCGTGGAAAGAGGCAGCACGCCGCGCAGCGTCCGGACCCAGTGGGGGATGAGTCCGTAAAGCGCCCTGTGATTATGTGGAGAGAGGGATCAGGGTGACAAGGGTGTGCATCCGGCCAACTTCCGTACTACCCATGCCCTGTAAGCCGCATTCCGGGCAGTCCCGACCCCCGTACAGTGGCCGGGTGACAACGGGCAGCGGTGACATCAAGCACGGATTTCCCCATATCGACAAGGTGCGTTCGGCCATCACGGCGCTCTTCAAACGCCTGTCGTACGACACGGTGAGCACTTTCGCGGTATCCGTGCCGCCCGTCGATGTCGCCTTCGACGACAGCGAGGACCTGTATCCGGGCGTGCAGCGGGTGGCCCGTGCGATGGTCCGTCATCTGCGGCTGCCCGATGCCCGGATGGTCGTCTCGTTCCGGGAGATCGACCATGCCGCGTATGTCGAACTCACCGCGGGTCCCGAATACTTCATCGAGCTGAACGAACGTTTCAAGGCACATCGCAAGGACATCGGTGCCGCGCTCGCCCACGAGGTGATGCATGTCTATCTGCACCGACTGGACCTGTCGTTCCCCGGCACGCCCGACAACGAGATCCTCACCGACACCGCCACCACCTACCTCGGCGCGGGCTGGCTGCTGCTGGACGCGTATCGCGAACACGGCCCGTTCTCGCAGAAGCTCGGCTATCTGACGCCGGAGGAGTTCGGCTATGTGCTCGCCAAGCGCGCGGAGTTCTTCGGCGAGGATCCCGCGCCGTGGTTCACCAGCCCGCAGGCGTACGACGCCTACAAGGCGGGGCAGGCGCGGGCCCGCGCGGACACCCGCCGGCCCCCGCTGGCCGCCGCGAGCTGGACCGCCCGGCTCCGCTACGCCAAGGACCGGCGTACGGCGCAGGATCCGAAGCGCGGCGGTCCGGTCCGCGGGCCCGGCGACGGCTACGTCTTCGAGGGCCCGGCGCCGCTGCGGGTGTCGTTCCCCTGCCCCACCTGCCACCAGCGGATCCGCGTCCCGGTGCGCGGCCGGCTGCAAGCGCGCTGCGGGCTGTGCAAGACGCTGCTGGACTGCGATACCTAGAGCGCGTTGCGCGGGTGCGCCCGGAGCGCGGCGCGTGGGCCGACCGTCGGCCCTGGCCGCACCGGCTCACAGCCAGTCCCGCTCCGGGGTGGCCGCCGCAAGGACGTCGCGCGCGCCCGTACGGATGGGCTCGCCGTGCGGTACGCACACGGTTTCCAGGCCGTCGAGGGCGGCGAGCCGGCGGAAGGAGGCGAGGGCCACCTCGCGGTCGACGTTGAAGGGGCCGAGGACCGCGCGGCCTCCCCCGGAGCCGATGATGTCGCCGGGGAACAGCAGTCCGCTCTCGGGCAGGTACAGCGCGATCCCGCCCGGTGTGTGGCCGGGCACGTGCAGCACACGGACGGGCTCCGCCCAGTCGTCCAGGGTGTCCCCGTCGTGCAGCTCCACATCGACCTCGACATGACGCAGCGGCGGGAGCCCGGCGTCGGCGAGCTCGGCCATGATCCCTTCGTGCAGCTCCCGTTCCGCCGGGGTGTGCACGGGCGGGGGTTCGGGGGCGGCGCCGCGGATGACCGGTGCGTCGTACGCGCCGGCCAGGACCCGGGCGCCGGTGGCGTCGGCCAGGTCGGCGGCGGAGCCCATGTGGTCGAGGTGGGAGTGGGTGAGCACGATCTGCCGCAGATCGCCCGGCCGCGCGCCGAGCCGGGCGAGCGCGTCGAGGACGGCGGGCGCGGAGCCGGGGACGCCGGTGTCGACGACCGCGTAGCCGCCGTCGGGCAGTGCGACGGCATACACATACCCGACAGGGAACGGGAGGTGCCAGACGTCCTGGGTGATCGGGGTGATCCCGACGAGCGAGTCCATGACCGGGACGCTAACGGGCGCGCGACCACCCGCCCCGGCGTTGCGCCCTGGGCGGATTGAGCGCACGGCGAACGGGCCCCGGCGGGCGGGCACGGCGAACGGAACCCGTCTCCTGACCGCCGCGTCCCATCGACGACCCGAGGAGGTAGCACATGAGCGGTACTCGCCCCCGCACCGGCTCCCGTACCCGCTCCCGTTCGCGCACCGCCGTGCTCGCCATGGCGGCCGCCGGCGCCGTCGCGCTGTCCGGCTGCGGCAGTGGGACACAGACCGTGGGCACCGCACCCCCGAAGCAGAAGGATCCGTTCGAGCAGCGGGCGGAGCAGATCGTGCGGGACTGGCCGAAGGTCTCCCCCGTCTCCGGCCGGAAGGACACGATGCTGCCGCTGACCGGCGCGGACCGCCCGAGGAACACCGCGGTTCGGGAGCTCACGGTGACCGTCGGGCACGGTGCGTGCGATGCCAAGTACGGCGTGCACACCCATGAGTCCAAGGATCTCGTGGTGGTCGCCGGCTGGAGCAAGAAGAAGAACCAGAACGGGATGTGCACCTCACAGCTCGTCACCGACAAGGTGGAGATCACGCTGAAGAGCCCCCTGGACGACCGCGAGCTCGTGGACGCGGCCACCGGTAAGCAGCTCCTGAAGGGATGAGCGGCGGCCGCCGTCCCGCGAGTGACCGGCCCCGCCTCATGCGCCTGGCGGCACCAGTGCCAGGGACGGCGACAATGCGCTCTCGGGCAGCCCCAGATGGCGGCGGAAGGCCGCGCGGCCGCCCTCGGTGAGGGTGAGGATGCGGGTGGACGGCGCCTTGACGATCCACCGCTGGCCCAGGGCGTGCCGGTACACGGCGGCGCCGACCGCGCCGGAGAGGTGCTGGCGGCGTACGGTCCAGTCGAGGCAGGTGCGGACATGGGCCCGGTGCGCGGCGGACGGGCCGGGGTCGGGGATGCCGAGGGCGGCGAGCCAGGAGGCGCCGGCCCGGGTCAGCGTCAGTCCGTAGTCCCGGACCAGCAGGCCGCGTTCGGTCATGGTCTCGGCGATGGCGACGCCGAGCGCGCCCGCGATGTGGTCGTAGCAGGTTCTGGCGTGGTGCAGCGCCCTGCGGTGGTTGGCCTCGGCGAGGGAGCGCACCGGGACCTGACGGTAGGGGGCCAGCCCGGCGAGGTTCTCCAGGGCTTCCGCGGTGTCGGGTCCGGCGAGGCGTACGTAGCGCCGCCGGCCCTGTCGTTCCTCCGCGAGCAGCCCGCCGGCGACCAGGAGGTTGAGGTGTTCGGTGGTGGTGGAGGGTGCCACCCCGGCGTATTCGGCCAGTTCGCCCGCGGTCCAGGAGCCGCCGTCCAGCAGGGCGATGCAGATGGCGGCGCGTGTGCGGTCCGCGAGCAGCGCCGCGAGGGCGGCCAGGTCCGGGGTTTCGGCGGTACTTTCGTGATCGGCATCCCGTCGGTTCATGTGCAGAGAGTATGCAGAGAGTAAGGGGACATCACACTTCGGTGAACACCGAACGGTTCGGCTTCTATCCTAAGAATCATGAAATGCGTGCTGGAGAAGAGCAGTTCGGTCGCGCAGGCACTGCTGTCCACGGAGAACGACGACGGGACATACGGGCTGGTCGAGCTGGAGATCACCTGGGAATTCGGCCCGGTCGTGAGTGGCCGGCTGCCCGCGCGCGGCCGTGCCGCGCGCAATCTCGTGGTACGCCCGGAAGTGGTCTTCAACCTCGCACCGGCCGGTACGGCCACCGAGGAGGGAGCCGTGACCTCGGCGGACGGCTGCCCGTCGACGGCGGACGCGGCGTTGACGGAACCGTCCGAGATGGTGCGGCCGCCCCGGCTGGCGCACTACCCGCTGCAGCTGGAGGCGCGCTGCGTCAGCGAGTTGACGGTGACCGACGGCGCGTGGACGCGTTTCGAGGCGCAGGTGCTGCGGGTGCACGCGGACCCGCGGTGGGTGCTGCCGAGGGGCGACCGGGGTGTCGAACTGTCGGCGTGGGCCCCGCCGGTGCATGACTTCCGGTCTTCGGGGACGCCGCCGCGGGAGCCCGTACCGGTGCCCGCGCGGGAGCTGGCGGAGCGGTTGGGGCGGCGGTTCCCGGCGCAGCGGGACGGCTCGTCGACGACCCGCACGCCCTAGCACGTACTCGGAAAGGACACGCGGCGCCTGCCCTCCGGTCGGGGAGAGGGCAGGCGCCGGGTTGTTCCGTACGACGTTGTACGGGACATACAGGGCCGTCGGGCCATCACGCTGTCACACGGTCAGCGCGCGATCCGTCGGCTTGATGGGAGCCGGCAGGGCGCTGGCTCCGGTCAGGAAGCGGTCCACACCGCGGGCGGCGGAGCGGCCCTCGGCGATGGCCCACACGATCAACGACTGGCCGCGGCCCGCGTCACCGGCGACGTACACGCCGGGGACGTTGGTGGCGTAGTCGCCGTCGCGGGCGATGTTGCCGCGTGCGTCGAGCTCCAGGCCGAACTGCTCGACCAGGCCGTTGTGCTGATCGGTGCCGGTGAAGCCCATGGCGAGGGTGACCAGCTGGGCCGGGATGCGGCGCTCGGTGCCGGGCTTCTGCTCCGGCTTGCCGTCCTTGAACTCCACCTCGACCAGGTGCAGGGCCTGGACGTTGCCGTCCTCGTCGCCCTCGAAGTGGGTGGTGGAGACGGAGTAGACCCGCTCGCCGCCCTCCTCGTGCGCGGAGGTGACCTTGTAGAGCATGGGGAAGGTCGGCCAGGGCTGGTTGGCGCTGCGCTCCTCGCCCGCCCTCGGCATGATCTCCAGCTGGGTGACGGAGGCCGCGCCCTGGCGGTGGGCGGTGCCGACGCAGTCCGCGCCGGTGTCGCCGCCGCCGATGACGACGACGTGCTTGCCCTCGGCGGTGATCGGGGAGACCGTCAGGTCGCCCTCCTGCACCTTGTTGGCGAGCGGCAGGTACTCCATCGCGAAGTGGATGCCCTTGAGGTCACGGCCGGGCACCGGCAGATCGCGGGAGGTGGTGGCGCCGGCGGCGATGACGACGGCGTCGTAGCGCTTGCGCAGCTTGGCGGCGTCGATGTCGCGGCCGATCTCCACCTCCGTACGGAACTTGGTGCCCTCCGTGCGCATCTGCTCGATGCGGCGGTTGATGTGGCGCTTCTCCATCTTGAACTCGGGGATGCCGTAGCGGAGGAGACCACCGATACGGTCCGCGCGCTCGTAGACGGCGACGGTGTGGCCGGCGCGGGTCAGCTGCTGGGCGGCGGCGAGACCGGCCGGGCCGGAGCCGATGACGGCGACGGTCTTGCCGGACAGGCGCTCCGGCGGCTGCGGGGTGACATCGCCGTTGTCCCACGCCTGGTCGATGATCGAGACCTCGACGTTCTTGATGGTCACGGCGGGCTGGTTGATGCCCAGGACACACGCCGCCTCGCACGGGGCCGGGCACAGGCGGCCGGTGAACTCCGGGAAGTTGTTGGTGGCGTGCAGCCGCTCGCTGGCGGCGCTCCAGTCCTCGCGGTAGGCGTAGTCGTTCCACTCGGGGATGAGGTTCCCCAGCGGACAGCCGTTGTGGCAGAAGGGGATGCCGCAGTCCATGCAGCGGCTCGCCTGCTTGCTGATGATCGGCAGCAGCGAACCGGGAACGTAGACCTCGTTCCAGTCCTTGACGCGTTCGCCGACGGGGCGGGTCTTGGCGACCTCGCGGTCGGTGGTCAGGAAGCCCTTGGGGTCAGCCATTGGTCGCCGCCTCCATCATCTTCTCGTGGGTCTCGGACTCGGAGAGTCCCGCTCGCTCGGCGGCGTCCTTGGCGGCGAGCACTGCCTTGTAGGTGGCCGGGACGACCTTGCTGAAGCGGGCGGCGGCCGTGTCCCAGTCGGCGAGGAGCTTCTCGGCGACGGTGGAGCCGGTCTCCTCGTGGTGGCGGCGCACCGCGTCGTGCAGCCACTGCTCGTCGGTGGCGTCCAGCGTGTGGACGGCGTCGACGAGCTCCTTGTTGACGTTGTCCTTGTCGAGGTCGATGACGTAGGCGGTGCCGCCGGACATACCGGCCGCGAAGTTGCGGCCGGTCTCGCCCAGGACGACGGCGTGGCCGCCGGTCATGTACTCGCAGCCGTGGTCGCCGACGCCCTCGGACACCACCAGGGCACCGGAGTTACGGACGCAGAACCGCTCGCCGACCCGGCCGCGCAGGAACAGTTCGCCGCCGGTCGCGCCGTAGGCGAGGGTGTTGCCCGCGATGGTGGAGTACTCCGCCAGGTGGTCGGCGCCGCGGTCCGGGCGGACCACGACGCGGCCGCCGGAGAGGCCCTTGCCGACGTAGTCGTTGGCGTCGCCCTCCAGGCGCAGCGTGACGCCGCGGGGCAGGAACGCGCCGAAGGACTGGCCGGCCGAGCCGGTGAAGGTGATGTCGATGGTGTCGTCGGGCAGACCGGCACCGCCGAACTTCTTGGTGACCTCGTGGCCGAGCATGGTGCCGACGGTCCGGTTGATGTTCCGGATCGCGACCTGGGCCCGTACGGGCTGGGCTGCCTCGGCGGTGTCCGCGGCCAGCGCGTCGGCGGCGAGCTTGATCAGCTCGTTGTCCAGCGCCTTCTCCAGGCCGTGGTCCTGGACGGTGATCTGGTGGCGGACCGCGCCCTCGGAGAGCTCGGGGACGTGCAGCAGCGGGGCCAGGTCCAGGCCCTGCGCCTTCCAGTGGTCCACGGCCTTCGAGGTGTTGAGCAGCTCGGCGTGGCCGATGGCCTCGTCGAGGGTGCGGAAGCCCAGCTCGGCGAGGAGCTCGCGGACCTCTTCGGCGATGAACTCGAAGAAGTTGACGACGTAGTCGGCCTTGCCGCTGAACCGCTCGCGCAGCGTCGGGTTCTGGGTGGCGATGCCGACCGGACAGGTGTCCAGGTGGCAGACGCGCATCATGACGCAGCCGGAGACGACCAGCGGGGCGGTCGCGAAGCCGAACTCCTCGGCGCCCAGCAGGGCGGCGATGACGACATCGCGGCCGGTCTTCAGCTGGCCGTCGGTCTGCACGACGATGCGGTCGCGCAGGCCGTTGAGGAGGAGGGTCTGCTGGGTCTCCGCCAGGCCCAGCTCCCACGGTCCGCCGGCATGCTTGAGCGAGGTGAGCGGCGAGGCGCCGGTACCGCCGTCATGACCGGAGATCAGGACCACGTCGGCGTGTGCCTTGGAGACGCCCGCGGCGACGGTGCCGACGCCGACCTCCGAGACCAGCTTGACGTGGATCCGCGCCTGCGGGTTGGCGTTCTTCAGGTCGTGGATCAGCTGGGCCAGATCCTCGATGGAGTAGATGTCGTGGTGCGGCGGCGGGGAGATCAGGCCGACGCCCGGCGTGGAGTGCCGGGTCCGGGCCACCCACGGATAGACCTTGTGTCCGGGCAGCTGGCCGCCCTCACCGGGCTTGGCGCCCTGGGCCATCTTGATCTGGATGTCGTCGGAGTTGACCAGGTACTCGGACGTCACACCGAAGCGGCCGGAGGCGACCTGCTTGATGGACGAGCGGCGCGCCGGGTCGTACAGCCGCTCCGGGTCCTCGCCGCCCTCACCGGTGTTGGACTTGGCGCCCAGCCGGTTCATGGCGATGGCGAGGGTCTCGTGGGCCTCGCGGGAGATCGACCCGTAGGACATCGCGCCGGTGGAGAAGCGCTTGACGATCTCGGACGCCGGCTCGACCTCGTCCAGCGGGACCGCGGCCCGGCCGGACTCGAAGGAGAACAGACCGCGCAGCGTCATCAGCCGCTCGGACTGCTCGTTCACCCGCTCGGTGTACTGCTTGAAGATGTCGTAGCGGCGCTGGCGGGTGGAGTGCTGGAGCCGGAAGACGGTGTCCGGGTCGAAGAGGTGCGGCTCGCCCTCGCGGCGCCACTGGTACTCGCCGCCGATCTCCAGCGCGCGGTGGGTGGCGGCGATGCCGGAGACCGGGTACGCCTTGGTGTGCCGGGCGGCCACCTCCTGCGCGATGACGTCCAGGCCCGCGCCGCCGATCTTGGTGGCGGTGCCGTGGAAGTACCTGGCGACGAAGTCCTCGTCCAGGCCGACGGCCTCGAAGACCTGCGCACCGCGGTAGGAGGCGACGGTGGAGATGCCCATCTTGGACATCACCTTCAGGACGCCCTTGCCGAGCGCCTTGATCAGGTTCCTGATGGCGGTCTCGGCGTCGACGCCGGGCAGGAAGGTGCCGGCGCGGACCAGGTCCTCGACGGACTCCATCGCCAGGTACGGGTTGACCGCGGCCGCGCCGTAGCCGATGAGCAGCGCGACATGGTGCACCTCGCGGACGTCACCGGCCTCGACGAGCAGGCCCACCTGGGTGCGCTGCTTGGTGCGGATGAGGTGGTGGTGGACGGCGGAGGTGAGCAGCAGCGAGGGGATCGGCGCGTGCTCGGCGTCGGAGTGCCGGTCGGACAGCACGATCAGGCGGGCGCCGTCCTCGATGGCGGCCTCGGCCTCGTCGCAGATCTCCTGGATGCGGGCCGCGAGGGACTCGCCGCCGCCGGAGACCCGGAAGAGGCCGGAGAGGGTCACGGCCTTCATGCCGGACATATCGCCGTCGGCGTTGATGTGGACCAGCTTGGCCAGTTCGTCGTTGTCGATGACCGGGAACGGCAGGGTCACGCTGCGGCAGGAGGCCGCGGTCGGCTCCAGGAGGTTGCCCTGGGGGCCGAGGGAGGAGATCAGCGAGGTGACCAGTTCCTCGCGGATGGCGTCCAGCGGCGGGTTGGTGACCTGCGCGAATAGCTGGGTGAAGTAGTCGAAGAGCAGCCGGGGGCGATCGGAGAGCGCGGCGATCGGCGAATCGGTGCCCATCGAGCCGATGGGCTCGGCGCCGGCCTTGGCCATCGGCGCGAGGATGACGCGGAGCTCTTCCTCGGTGTAGCCGAAGGTCTGCTGGCGGCGGGTGACCGAGGCGTGGGTGTGCACGATGTGCTCACGCTCGGGGAGATCGGCCAGGTCGATCAGTCCCGCGTCCAGCCACTCCTGGTAGGGCTGCTCGGCGGCAAGCTGCGCCTTGATCTCGTCGTCCTCGATGATGCGGTGCTCGGCGGTGTCGACCAGGAACATCCTGCCGGGCTGGAGGCGGCCCTTGCGGACGACCTTGGCGGGGTCGATGTCCAGGACGCCGACCTCGGAGGAGAGCACGACCAGGCCGTCGTCGGTGACCCAGTAGCGGCCGGGGCGCAGACCGTTGCGGTCGAGGACCGCGCCGACCTGGGTGCCGTCGGTGAAGGTGACACAGGCCGGGCCGTCCCAGGGCTCCATCATCGTGGAGTGGTACTGGTAGAAGGCGCGCCGGGCCGGGTCCATGGCGGTGGAGTTCTCCCACGCCTCGGGGACCATCATCAGCACCGAGTGCGGCAGCGAGCGGCCGCCGAGGTGCAGCAGCTCCAGCACCTCGTCGAAGGAGGCGGAGTCCGAGGCGTCCGGGGTACAGACCGGGAAGATCCGCGCGAGCTTTTCGGCGTCCCCGTCACCGCTGTGCCCATTGTCGGCGGAGCCGAACAGCTTCGAGGCGAGCTGGGACTCGCGGGCGCGCATCCAGTTGCGGTTGCCCTTGACCGTGTTGATCTCGCCGTTGTGCGCGACGAAGCGGTACGGGTGGGCGAGCGGCCAGCTCGGGAAGGTGTTGGTGGAGAACCGCGAGTGGACCAGCGCGATGGCGGTGGCGAAGCGGCGGTCGGACAGGTCCGGGAAGAAGGGCTCCAGCTGGCCGGTGGTCAGCATGCCCTTGTAGACGATCGTCCGCGAGGACAGCGACGGGAAGTAGACGCCGGCCTCGCGCTCGGCGCGCTTGCGCAGCGCGAACGCCTTGCGGTCCAGCGCGAGACCGGTGTTCTCGCCGTCCCCGACGAACAGCTGGGAGAAGGCCGGCATGGTGGCGCGGGCGCCGTTGCCGAGCAGCTGGGGCGCGACCGGGACGATGCGCCAGCCGAGGACGTCCAGGCCCTCTTCCGCGGCCATTGTCTCGATGCGTGAGACGGCGGCGGCCGCTTCCTGGGCGTCGGACGGCAGGAAGGCGATGCCGACGGCGTAGGCGCCGGCCTCGGGGAGCGCGAAGGTGACGTTCTCGCGGAGGAACGCGTCCGGCACCTGGAGCAGGATGCCGGCGCCGTCACCGGAGTCGGGCTCCGAGCCGGTGGCACCGCGGTGCTCCAGATTCGTCAGGACGGTGAGCGCCTGCTCGACCAACGCGTGGCTGGCCTCGCCGGTGAGGGTGGCCACAAAGCCGACGCCACAGGCGTCGTGCTCATTGCGAGGGTCGTACATCCCCTGCTGGGCGGGGCGCCCGTCCATGGGCGACCAGGCGGCGGCGTCGCTGCTGGTGGTCGCGGAGTGCGTGGACGCGGAACGCATCGGCTCTCCCAACGTCGTCGTGGCATAGGCATGGCCGAGGGACGACGTTGGCCCTCCGCGAAATTTTCGTGCAGGTTACAGGATGGCCCGACTCCCAAAAAGTGGATAGAGCCTTCCATCATGCGGACACCGCTCGGGGCGGTGATTCAAGGACGCGGACGGACAATGCCATCCCACAAGCGGCGATCGCCAGGCGACGTTGCCCGCGACGCTTCGGCCTTATGCCCAGCCGTCAACAAACCGAAACCGTCGAGTAACACGTTAATTATGTGGTCACTCGCATGGCGCATCACCCTACGACGACTCCGAAGAGCGCTCCCAGGGCATACGTCACACCGGCGGCGGCACCGCCCAGGGCCAGTTGGCGCAGTCCGCTGAACCACCAGGAGCGGGCCGTCACACGGGCCACAACCGCCCCGCACGCAAAGAGTCCGAGCAGTGCGAGCAGCACCGCCGGCCAGATGGCCGTCGCGCCCAACAGGTAAGGAAGAACAGGCAGAAGCGCGCCCAGAGCGAATGAACCGAAGGAGGAAATGGCGGCGACAGTGGGGGATGGAAGGTCGGACGGGTCAATTCCCAATTCCTCGCGGGCGTGTATTTCCAGCGCCTGCTCGGGGTCCTCGGAGAGCTGTTCCGCGACCTGCCGGGCGAGCTTCGGGTCCACGCCACGGGACGTGTAGAGGGCCGCCAGCTCGTCCAGTTCGTCCTTGGGGTGCTTGCGCAGCTCGGCCCGTTCGACGGCCAGCTCGGCGAGGACCAGTTCACGTTGCGAGGCGACCGAGGTGTACTCCCCCGCGGCCATGGAGAAGGCGCCGGCGGCCAGCCCCGCGAGACCGGTGAGCACGATCGCCTGCGGCGGCAGCGAGCCGCCGGCCACACCCGTCATCAGGGCGAGATTCGAGACCAGGCCGTCCATCGCGCCGAAGACGGCGGGGCGCAGCCAGCCGCCGTTCACATCGCGGTGGGTGTGGTTGTCACGGTGGGCGACATGCGTCGGCGCCGTGGCGTCCATGATCTCCATGACCGACATTTCTGGACCTACTCCCTTCAGCGAGGTGTGGGCCGATGACGGCACTTCCCCCTGGAACACCTCGAAGCTATGCGCGAATTCACCCTCCGCGCTAGCAAGGAAGGCCGTACTTACCGCTCTGACCTGCGGCTTTACGGAGCACGATGATCTGTGATCTGAGACACACGCCGTCTCGGCGGGGTCCTGGGGCGACGTCGGACGCCTCCCGGAGGAGTCGACCGGGTGACCCTGCCGAATCCGGGAGGGAGAGCGGGGCCCGGCGTGGGACGGATACCGGCGCGGGGGGTGCGAACCACACGGCCGACACCGACGGACAGAAGGGCGCCCACCATGAGCGCACCGGAGCGCGCGGCGCGGCCCGCCGCCGACGGCGGTGGCGACGGTGCCCCCGGTACCGTCGCCGGCGCGCTCCGCGACCGGGCCCGGGGCGCGATGCTCGGGCTCGCGGTCGGTGACGCGCTCGGGGCACCCGCGGAGAATATGAAGCCCTCCCAGATCCGGCACCGCTGGGGCCGGATCGAGGGGTATGTCGAGGACGATCCGGCCGGCACCGACGACACCGAGTACGCGATCTTCTCCGGGCTGCTGCTCGCCAGGCACGGCTCGGCGCTGACCGTCGCCCATGTCGAGACCGCCTGGCACCAGTGGATCGCGGACCGCGACGAGGGGCCGTTCCGCGGCGCCGGGTTCAGCGAGCGCGGCACCCTGGAGAATCTGCGCCGCGGCCTCGCCGCCCCCATCTCGGCGCAGCACCGGCACGCCTGGAGCGACGGCCTGGCGATGCGCGCCGCGCCGTTCGGGGTGTTCGCCGCCGGACGGCCCGCCGAGGCCGCCCGGCTGGTCGCCATCGACGGCACGGTCAGCCACGACGGCGAGGGCATCTACGGCGGCCGGGCGGTCGCCGCCGGGGTCGCCACCGCGATGGTCGCCCTCCCCCAAGGACCTCCGACAGTCCCCCGGTCTCCACTCCTCCCCCGGTCACCACTCGGTTCGACCGGGGGGACCCCCATCGGTCCGGGGAGGACCCCCATCGTCGACGCGGTGAACACCGTGATCGCCGCCGCGCTCTCCGTCGTCCCGGAGGACTCCTGGACCGCCCGCTCGCTGCGGCGTGCGGTCGGCGCCGCCCAGCGCTCCCGGCACGATCCGGGCATCACCCAGCTCGGCACCGAACGCGCGGTACGCTCCGCCGTCGTCGTCGGCGGCTATCCCTGGACGGACCTGGCGCCCGAAGCCGTCGGCCTCGCCTTCGGGGCGTTCGCCGCGGCCCGTGGCGACTTCACCGGGTCGGTGCTGACCGCGGTCAACATGGGCCGGGACGCCGACACCACGGCGGCGGTCGCCGGGGCGCTGGCCGGGGCGCTGGCCGGCGCCGCCGCGATCCCGGAGCCCTGGGGCGCCGCCATCGGCCCGGCCCGCGGCAGCTGTCTGCCGTCTATGGCGGGCTACCACGTACTGGACATCGCGGAACTGCTGGCACCGGGGGAAGCGGGTGCGGCGGGCCCGCCGGGGCCGGTGGAGGCGGTCGGCGGATGAGCGAGCACGGCATGGGGGTCCCCCCGGCCGGAGTCCCCCGGCTACCGCGGGGAGGTGCCCCCAGGGGGAGAATCATGGAAAGGTGCGCGCCTCGCGAATGCGAGGCCGAGCGGAGCGAGGGTTCGGCATGAGCCGCGAACGTCCCTGCCCCGCGGCCGCGGCGGACCCGGCCGCAGCCGCCCGTGCCCGTGACCGTATCGAAGGGCTGCTGCTCGGGCTGGCCTCCGGTGACGCCGCCGGATGGCCCGCGGCGCGGCACCGGGCGGCACGGATGCCCGAGTGGACCCGGCGGCTGACCCGCGAGCTGGACACCTTCGCCGAGCAGAACGCCACCACGACGCTGCCCGTCCCGATCGCCCTCAACCAGCCGCCCGAGCCGCTGCGGCTGGGCCCCTCCGACGACGCCGAATGGGCCGCCTTCACCGCCGAATCGGTGCTCACCGCGGCCGGGGCACAGCTCGGCGACCGAGGCCCTGCCTCCCCGGCCCCCGCGGGTTGCGGCGCTCCCCCGGCTCACGCCGGGAGGTACCCCCAGACGCCGCAGGCGGATCCACAACGGTCGGAGAGGCAGGACCTCGGCCGGGGCCGCCGGATCCGCGCCGCCCTCGACCTCGCCTGGAACGCGCTGGCGAGCGAGGTCGCCGCGGCCGCCGACCGGGCGCCGGAAGTGGAGTCCGCGGTGCTGCCGCTGCGCGCCCGGATCTCCGTACGGGCCGGGCTGGGCAATCTCGCAACCGGGCTGCGGCCGCCCGCCACCGGCCACGACAACCCGCACTTCTTCGACGACGCGGCCTGCGTACGGGCCGCCGTCCTCGCCGTCGTGCACCCGGGCGACCCGTCGGCGGCGGCCTCGCTGGCCGAGTACGACGCGCGCTACACACAGGACGGCGACGGGGTGTACGGCGCCCGCGCGATGGCCGCGGCGGTGGCGGCCGCGTTCGGCGGCGCGACGGCCGGCGACTGTGTGGACACCGCGCTGGAGCAGCTCCCCGAGGGCACCGAGATCCGCCGCAACGCACTGCACGCGGTCCGGCTCGCCCGCACCGCCGCCGGCCGGGCCGGCCGTCCGGGCCATGCCTTCGCGCTGGTGCCGGTGCTGGAGCACGAGATCGTCGACCACGTCTACAGCTACGGCATCGCCGCGGCCGAGACCGTCCCCGTCGCGCTGGCCCTCGCCGTCGCGTCGGACGGACTGGTCGCCGAGGCGGTGCCGGCCGCCGCCTGCCTGTCCCGGGTCGCCGACTCCGCGCCCGCCCTGGCCGGGGCGCTGACCGGCGCGCTCGGCGGCACCCGCGCCCTGCCCCGGACCTGGCGCGACGCCTGCCGGGTGCTCTCCGGCTGCGCGCTGCCCCGGCTCGCCGGCACCGATCTCGTCGAACTGGCGGGCCGGCTCGCCGGTACGGAACCGACCGCCCCGGAGCCCCGCCCGCTCCCCGCCGCCGAGGGCGGCGCCCCGGCCACCGCTCCCCCACCGGCCGGCGCCTCTTCTCCCCCACCGGCCGGCACGCCTCCTCCATCCCCCAACGCATCTCCTCCCCCGCCCCCCAACCCATCGGAAGGACTCCTGCGCACATGACCTCGACGCTCCCCTCCCGCACCCCGGCCGCGCCGGACACCCCCTCACCGACCCTGGAGGACCGGGCCGCCGGGTGCCTGGCCGGCGCCGCCGTCGGCGACGCGCTCGGCGGGCCCGTCGAGGGCTGGACCCCGCAGCAGATCGTGGCGCGGCACGGCGGCCGGGTCACCGGCATCGTCGGCCCGTTCCACGACGACTGGCGCACCGCACGCCCGATCGCGCCGTACCACAAGGGCGACGGCCATGTCACCGACGACACCCTCATGACGCACGCGCTGGTCCGGGTCTACGAGAAGGTCCGCGACCACCTCGACGCCTACGACGTCGCCGACCATCTCGTACCCGACCTGATCGGCACCCCCCGCTGGATCCCCGAGCTGGAGACCGAGGCGCTGCCGCTGCAGCGGATCTTCCTGGCCGAGAAGTGGATCGTGGCGCGGCTGCACTACGGGCACGCCGACCCACGGGAGGCGGGCGTCGGCAACATCGTCAACTGCGGGGCGGCGATGTACATGGCGCCGGTCGGCATCGTCAACGCCGCCCATCCGGACCGGGCCTACCGGGAGGCGCTGGACATCGCGGGGGCCCATCAGTCCTCGTACGGCCGGGAGGCGGCGGGCGTCTTCGCGGCCGCGGTGGCCGCCGCGTGCGCACCGGACGCCACCCCCGCCTCCGTCGTCGACAGCGCGCTCCGGCTCGCCAAGGACGGCACCCGCGCCGCGATCGAGGCGGTCTGCGAAGCCGCCACGCCACACCGCGACTTCGAGTCCGCGCTGACGCCGCTGCGGGAGGCCGTGATCCCCTTCGACACGGTGGGCCCGGACTACCGCAACCCGTCGCTGGGCGCGCGCCGCCCGTCCCGGCTGCACGCCATCGAGGAACTCCCGGTCGCCCTGGGCATGTTGCTCGTCGGCGGCGGCGACTTCCGTACCACCGTCCTCGGGTCGGTCAACTACGGGCGGGACTGCGATTCGATCGCCACGATGAGCGGGGCGCTGGTCGGCGCGCTGCGCGGGGCGTCGGCCGTGCCGGACGAGTGGAGCACGGAGGTCGCCCGGGCCAGCCGCCTCGACCTGCACGCCCCCGCGGCGGCGCTGGCCAAGGTCACCCGGGAGATCTTCAGCCGCGACCGGGCCCGCCGCAGCGCGCATGAACGGGCCTTCGCGGCCATCGCGGGGAGCGTGCGGTGACCGCCACCGCAGTACACGCCGCCGCGTCGGCGCGGCCCCGCCCCCTGCGCCTGACCTGGGTGCAGCCCGAGGACCTCATCGGGCACGAGCTGCGGCAGGCGGCCGAGGACGGCCGGGACGCCGCCGGGATCGCGCACCGGTGGCGAGCGGCGGGCGGGGCCCCGGCACCCGGGCGGGCGGGCGCCTCCCCGGCGCCCGCGGACCCGTCGCTGCGCGCACTCGCCGGGCAGCTGCTCGACGAACTCGCCCTGCTGCCCTGCCCGTTGGAAGCCGACGAGCCCACCGACCTGGCGGCGATCGAGGCGGCACGCGAGGACGCCGCGAGCCCGGCGCTCCGTAGCACCCCCTGCCCCGGCGCGGCCGCGCTGACCGCCCGGCTGGAGGCCGGCTGGGTCGGGCGGGCGGCCGGCTGTCTGCTCGGCAAGCCCGTCGAGAAGCTGCCGCTCAGCGGCATCCGGGCGCTCGCCCGCTCGACCGGTAACTGGCCGCTGATCTCCTGGTTCACCGAACTCGGCCTGGACCGGGCGGTGGCCGCGCGGCACCCCTGGAACCGCCGCAGCCGGGCCACCTCGCTCGCCGAGAACATCGACGGGATGCCCGAGGACGACGACCTCAACTACCCCCTCCTCGGCCTGCTGCTCCTCGAACGCCACGGGCACGACTTCCGCACCGCCGACGTGGCGCGGCTGTGGCTGGACGAGCTGCCGGCCGGCCGGACGTTCACCGCGGAGCGCCTCGCGTACCGCAATCTCCTCGACGGCATCGAGCCGCCGCACACCGCCCGCCACCGCAACCCGTTCCGGGAGTGGATCGGCGCGCAGATCCGCGCGGACATCTTCGGCTGGACCCATCCCGGCGACCCGGTGGCCGCGGCCGCCGCGGCCTGGCGGGACGCCACTCTCAGCCACACCGCGAACGGGGTGTACGGGGCGATGTTCGCGGCGGCCGCCGTCGCCACGGCGGCGGGCGGCACGGCGGCGGGCGGCACGGCGGCGGGCGGCAGGGCGGCAGCCCGCAGCGCGGGGGTGCGCAGCGCGCTGCGAGCCGGGCTCGCGGTGATCCCCGGGCGGTCCCGGCTGGCGCGGGCCGTCCGCTTCGGCATCAGGGCGGCACGCGACGAGCCGACGGGCACGGCGGCGGGATTCGCGGCCGTCGTCGACCGACTGCACACCGCCTACGGGCACCACCACTGGGTGCACGCCGTGCCGAACGCCGCGCTGGTGGCCGCCGCGCTCACCCACGCCGACGGTGACTTCAGCGGCTCCATCTGCCGTGCGGTGTCCGGCGGTTGGGACACCGACTCCAACGGCGCGACGGCCGGTTCGATCGCCGGACTGCTCGCCGGCACCCCCGCCGCGCTCCCCGCCCGCTGGACGGAGCCGCTGCGCAACCGGCTCGCCACCACGGTCGGCGGACTGGACGGCATCGGCTTCGACACCCTCGCGGCCCGCACCGCCGCCCTGGTTCCCGCCGACCGCCGCCCCGACCCCCTGGAGGCATCCGCACCATGACCGGCCCACACCCCGCCGCCCCGTCCGCAGACCCGTCCGCCGCGGAGCCTCCCCCATGCCCCAAGGGCACGGGGGGACCCCCATCCGCACTCCCCCGTTCCGACACCCCCGCCGCCGGCCCGCTCACCAGGCTGCGGGTGCTCGACCTCGCCACCCTGTTCGCCGGTCCGCTCGCCGCCACCCTGCTCGGGGACTTCGGCGCCGAGGTGATCAAGGTGGAGCATCCGCGCCGGCCCGACCCGTCACGCGGCCACGGGCCCGCCAAGGACGGCATCGGCCTGTGGTGGAAGCTGCTGGGCCGCAACAAGAAGACGATCACCCTCGATCTGTCCACGCCCGGCGGCCGCGACGTGCTGCTCCGGCTCGCCGCCGAAGCGGATGTGGTCATCGAGAACTTCCGGCCCGGGACCCTGGAGAGATGGGGCCTGGGCTGGCCGGAGCTCTCCGCCGGCAACCCGCGGCTGGTGCTCACCCGGGTCACCGGCTTCGGGCAGTTCGGCCCGTACGCCCGCCGCCCCGGCTTCGGCACCCTCGCCGAGGCGATGAGCGGGTTCGCCGCGCTCACCGGCGAGCCGGACGGCCCGCCGACCCTGCCGCCGTTCGGCCTCGCCGACGCCATCGCCGCGCTCGCCACGTCGTACGCCGTACTGGCCGCCCTGCGCGGCCGGGACACCACCGGACGGGGCCAGGTCGTCGACATGGCGATCATCGAACCGATGCTGACCGTCCTCGGCCCGCACCCCCTCTGGTACGACCAGCTCGGCCATATCCAGCCGCGGACCGGCAACCGCTCCGCCAACAACGCGCCGCGCAACACCTATCGCACCGCCGACGGCTCCTGGGTCGCCGTCTCCGCCTCGGCCCAGTCCGTCGCCGAACGGGTGCTGCGGCTGGTCGGCCGGCCCGAGGTGATCGACGAGCCATGGTTCGCGACCGGCGCCGGGCGGGCCCGGCACGCCGATGAACTCGACGCGGCGGTCGGCGGCTGGATCGCCCGCCACGACCGGGCCGATGTGCTCGCCGCCTTCGAGAAGGCCGAGGCGGCCATCGCACCGGTCTACGACATCCGCGAGGTGATGGCGGACGAGCAGTACCGGGCGCTCGGCTCGCTCACCGATGTCCCGGACGACGAGCTCGGCACGGTACGGATGCAGAACGTCCTCTTCCGGCTCTCCGAGACGCCGGGCGCCATCCGCTGGGCCGGCCGCCCGCACGGTGCGGACACCGACGAGGTGCTGGCCGGCCTCGGCCTGACCGGCCCCGAGATCGCGGAACTGCGTGCGGCGGGTGCGCTGTGACCGTGCCCGCCGACCCTGATCCGACCCCGCTGACCTGGCTCTATGTGCCCGGCGACCGCCCGGACAGAGTCGCCCGGGCGCTCGGCTGCGGCGCCGATGCCGTCGTGATCGACCTGGAGGACGCGGTCGCCCCGGACCGCAAGGAGCACGCGCTGCGCGCCACCGCCGAGCTGCTGAGCGACCCGGCGCCCGGCCCCGTACCGGTACACGTCCGGGTCAACGCCCTGAACGGCCCGCTCGCCGGCACCGAGATCCGCACCCTCGCCCCGCTGCCGGGCCTCGCCGGGCTGCGGCTGCCCAAGGTGCACGGCCCGCAGGACATCCACCGGGCCGCGGACTGGGCCACCGCGGCACCCGGACTCCCGGCCCTCCCCTCCCTCCACGCCCTGATCGAATCCGCCCTCGGCGTCGAGCACGCCTTCGCCATCGCCACCGCCCACCCGGCGGTGCGCGGGATCGCGCTCGGCGAGGCCGATCTCCGGGCGGAGCTGGGGCTGCGGGACGAGGCGGGGCTGGCCTGGCCGCGCGGCCGGACCGTGAACGCCGCGCGCGCGGCCGGACTGGCCCCGCCGCCGCAGTCGGTCCACCCGGACGTACGCGATCTGGACGGGCTGGCCCGGTCCTGCGCCCACGGCCGGGATCTGGGGTTCCTGGGGCGGGCGGCGATCCATCCGCGCCAGCTGCCGGTCATCGAGGCGGCCTATCTGCCCGTCGCCGAGGAGATCGAGGCGGCGGAGGAGATCATGAAGGCCACCGCGACGGACGCCGGGGCGCAGGCCCTTCCGGACGGCCGGTTCGTGGACGCGGCGGTGGTCGCCGGGGCGCAGCGTGTCCTGGCCCTGGCGCACCGGCGCCGCTGAGAACGGGCTCCGCGGCCGGGAACGGCGAAGCGCCGGGCGGGCTCGACACGGCGAGTCCGCCCGGCGCTCGTCAGCCGGTGGCGTACGTCGTCAGGACTTCTTGGTGCTGCCGCTCCCGGCGGCCTCGGCGGCGTCGCCGTCCCCGGCACCCGGGGACTCCTCGGCCTCTGTCTTGGCCTCGGACTTGTTCTCAGCCTCGGTAGCCGCCTTCGCCTCGGCCTCCGCATCGGGCTTCGCGTCGGCCTCGCCCTCGCCGTCGGGCCCGGACTCCGCGTCCGCCGCCTTCTCGACCGAGACCTTCTCGCCGGAGGACGTGTCGGCAGTGGACGCACCGCTGCCCGCCGCGTCACCGCCGTCACCGGCCGCCGCCGCGCCCTCGGCCACCGCGACCTGCGCCGGCTCCACGACCGCTTCCCGGCCCGGCCGCTTCTTCGCGGAGATCACCAGGTAGGCGACGGCCAGCACGAAGACGATCATCGAGGTCCAGACGTTCAGCCGCAGGCCCAGGATGTGGTTCGCCGTGTCGATCCGCATGTACTCGATCCACGCGCGGCCCGCGCAGTACGCGGCGACGTAGAGCGCGAAGGCCCGGCCGTGGCCCATCGTGAAGCGCTTGTCGGCCCAGATCACCACCACCGCGACGCCGATGACCCACAGGGACTCGTAGAGGAACGTCGGGTGGTAGGTGCCGGCGACCCGTCCGATGGCCGGGTCGGAGCTGATCTCCAGCGCCCACGGCACATCGGTCGCACGGCCGTAGAGCTCCTGGTTGAACCAGTTGCCCCAGCGGCCGATCGCCTGCCCCAGGGCCAGGCCGGGCGCCAGCGCGTCCGCGTACGCGGGGAGCGGGATACCGCGCCGGCGGCAGCCGATCCAGGCGCCCACCGCGCCGAGCGCGACCGCGCCCCAGATGCCGAGGCCGCCCTCCCAGACCTTGAGGGCGTCGAGCGGGTGGCCGTCCTTGCCGAAGTACGGCTGGTACGTCGTGACGACGTGGTAGAGGCGTCCGCCGACGAGCCCGAAGGGCACGGCCCATACGGCGATGTCCGCGACGGTTCCGGAGCGGCCGCCGCGCTGGATCCAGCGCTTGTTGCCGAGCCAGACGGCGACGAAGACGCCGATGATGATGCAGAATGCGTAGCCGCGCAGCGGGATCGGGCCGAGATGGACGACACCGGTCGACGGGCTGGGAATGAATGCGAGGTCCATGGCAGGACCGACGCTACCGTGCCGGGCGCGGTCGGCGACAACCCGCCCGGCAACGGCTCAGTAACGACCCCGCTCCCGTATGCCATGAGACCGCGCATCCGGGTCATCGGGCGGCTCGTCCGTCGACGAGGAGGGCACTACGAGGAGGGCGCGGCCGACCCGGCCGGATTCCCCGGCGGCACCGCGGCGGAGTCCCCCGGACTGCCCGGGCGCTCCGGATTCACCGGCTCCGCCGAAGCGGCGTTCCCCGACTTCTCCGGCTTCTCCGGACTCCCCGGCTTGCCCGGAGCGGGGCTCGCCGGCTTCCCCGGCTGCTTCCCCTTGTTGGCGTCCCGCACCATCTTCTTGAACTCCGACGGGGTGATCTGCCCGCCCTTCACCGTCGACAGGTCCTTGCCGTTGAGCAGCACGGTCGGCGTGCCACTGAATCCGGACTTGCTGAAGGCGGTGTTGGACTTCGCCACGAAGCCGTCGTACGTGCCGTCGTTGACGCACTTGGTGAACGTGTCGGTCACCAATCCCTTGACCTTGCCCGCGAGTTGGAGGAGGTACTGCTTGTCGCCGAACTTGTCCTGCTGCTCGGGCGGCTGGTGCGCGAAGAGTACGTCGTGGTATTCGCGGAACTTGCGGGCGTCCTGGGCGCAGAGCGCGGCGTTGGCGGCGTTACGGGAGCCCTGGCCGCCCATGTTGCCGTCGATGATCGTCACAAGGTGGTACTCGGTCTTGAGCTGGCCGGAATCCACCAGCTCCTTGATCGCCGACCGGAAGCCGGTCTCGAACTGCTGGCAGGCGGGGCAGCGGAAGTCCTCCCACACCGTGAGGGTGGACGGGGCGTCGCCCGCGCCCACCGGGACGGCGGGTTTGTCGCCGCCGCTGGCCTCCTTCGGTACCACCACCTTCGCGCTGCTGTCGGTGTCGCCGCCCCCGCCGGACGCCACCAGGACGGCGATGCCGCCGGAGGCCGCCAGCGCCGCGACCACCGCCCCGGCGACGATCGCCTGACGGCGGCGCCGGGCTCGCGCCTTCTCCTTCTCACGCTGTGCCTGCAGCCGCGCGCGGGCGCTGCTCTTTCCGTCATGGTTCTTCTGGCTCATGCCCCTGGACAACGAAGCGGAGGGGTGCCCTCACACCCCTCCGCACCGATGTTCGCCCTTTCGAGGGACGGTGTCCGTATCGCCCTCTCGGGGACGGTGCCCGTGGCGCGGGCCGCCGCCGGATCCCGCCTACGCGCGCCTGCGTACGCCCTCGGCCAGCCGGCCCGCCAGGGCGCGGACCCCGGCGATCCCGGCCTCCGCGTCGTCCTCCGCCAGCAGCCGTTTGACGAACGCCGAGCCGACGATCACGCCGTCCGCGAACCGGGCCACCTCGGCGGCCTGTTCGGCGTTGGAGACACCGAGCCCCACGCACACCGGCAAGTCGGTGATGGCGCGGGTACGGGTCACCAGGTCCTGCGCCTCCCGGCCGACCGACTCACGGGTGCCGGTGACCCCCATCAGCGACGCGGCGTAGACAAAGCCGCTGCCGGCCGCGGTGATCTTGGCGAGCCGCTCGTCCCGGCTGCTCGGCGCGACCACGAAGACGGTGGCCAGTCCGTGCTGTTCGGCGGCCTTGCGCCACACCTCCGACTCCTCGACCGGCAGGTCGGGCAGGATGCAGCCGGCGCCGCCCGCCTCGGCCAGATCGGCCGCGAACCGCTCGACGCCGTAGCGGTCGACGGGGTTCCAGTACGTCATGCACAGCACCGGCGCCCCGGTGGCGGTGTGCACCTCGCGGACCGTACGGATCACATCGACGATCTTCACCCCGCCGCGCAACGCGATGTCGTCGGCGGTCTGGATCACCGGGCCGTCCAGGACCGGGTCGCTGTGCGGCAGCCCCACCTCGACGATGTCGCAGCCGCCGTCCAGCATCGACACCATCGCCTCGACGCCGCCGTCCACGGTCGGGAAACCGGCCGGGAGGTAGCCGACGAGCGCGGCACGGTTCTCCGCACGGGCCTGGGCCAGCACGGAATTCAGCAGTTCCAGATTGCCCGCCATCACTTCTCCCCCTCGCCCGTGGGCTGGACCGCGCCGTTGACATCCGCGCCGTCCCTGTCGTCGTACAGCCCGAAGTAGCGGGCGGCGGTGTCCATGTCCTTGTCGCCGCGGCCGGAGAGGTTCACCAGCAGCAGGCCCTCCGGGCCCAGCTCGCGGCCCAGCTCCAGCGCGCCGGCCAGCGCGTGCGCGCTCTCGATCGCCGGGATGACGCCCTCGGTCCGCGACAGCAGCCGCAGCGCCTGCATCGCGGCGTCATCGGTGACCGCGCGGTACTCGGCGCGGCCGGTGTCCTTGAGGTAGGCGTGTTCCGGGCCGATGCCGGGGTAGTCCAGGCCGGCCGAGATCGAGTACGGCTCGGTGATCTGGCCGTCCTCGTCCTGGAGGACGTAGCTGCGCGAGCCGTGCAGGATGCCGGGGCTGCCCTCGGTGAGGGTGGCGGCGTGCTCGCCGGTCTCGACGCCGTGCCCGCCCGGCTCGCAGCCGATCAGGCGGACGGAGTCGTCCCCGAGGAAGGCGTGGAACAGGCCGATGGCGTTGGAGCCGCCGCCGACGCAGGCGAGGGCGGCGTCCGGCAGACGCCCCGCGCGCTCCAGGATCTGCCGCCGGGCCTCGACGCCGATCACCCGGTGGAAGTCACGGACCAGCGCCGGGAAGGGGTGCGGCCCGGCGACGGTGCCGAAGAGGTAGTGGGTGCGGTCGACGTTGGCGACCCAGTCCCGGAACGCCTCGTTGATGGCGTCCTTGAGGGTCCGGCTGCCGGACTTCACGGCGATGACCTCGGCGCCGAGCATCCGCATCCGGGCGACGTTGAGCGCCTGGCGCCGGGTGTCGATCTCGCCCATGTAGATGGTGCATTCGAGGCCGAACAGGGCGCAGGCGGTGGCGGTGGCGACGCCGTGCTGGCCGGCGCCGGTCTCCGCGATGACCCGGGTCTTGCCCATCCGCTTGGTGAGCAGCGCCTGACCCAGCACGTTGTTGATCTTGTGGGAACCGGTGTGGTTGAGGTCCTCGCGCTTGAGGAACACCCGGGCACCGCCCGCCTGTTCGGCGAACCGGGGCACCTCGGTGAGCGCGCTGGGGCGCCCGGTGTAGTTGACCAGCAGTTCGTCGAGCTCGGCCGCGAACGCGGGGTCCGCCTTGGCCTTCTCGTACTCGGCGGCTACCTCGTCGACCGCGGCGACCAGCGCCTCGGGGATGAACTTGCCGCCGAAGGCGCCGAAATAGCCCGTGGGGCTCGGCACGCGTCCCTCGGGGTCGGGAACGAAGAATTCGGAGGACATCTGACGCACTCCTAGGCCGGGACGGAAGTCGCCCCGGAAGTCCGGTTATGTCGGGATGGAGGATCACGGTATGCGTCGCGCGCCGCGCGGAGTCGCTGCCACGGCCCGGGGACGGCGCCGCCGGCGTGGAGACGGGCGGTGGCCGGTCCGGCGTGGGGACGGAACGTCAGTGGTGCGTCGGCGAGGCGTCAGCGCGCGTGCTCCGGTCGCCATCGCATGCCGTTGATCTGTCCCGGCTCGGAGCCGATGTGGTACCTGACCCGGCGTCCGTGCACCCGACGCGCGGGGGCCCGGCAGCCACGATGCCATGGGGGCAGCGCGCAGCGCCTCGGCTCGGGGCGGTGGTGGGAGACGGGCGGGAAACCGCGGACCAGTGCCGGACACGGGACGCGGACGGCCCCCGACGCGGCGCGCGCACCGGCCGGGCCCGGGTGTGGTCCCCGGGCGGCCGGGCGGCGGAGCCTGGCGTCGGTGGCGGTCATGTCGGTGGGTTCCGTTCCGGCGCTCAGGACCGGCCGTGGCGGATCGCCGGGTGGGACCCCGCGGCGACCAGGTCGGCGACCGCGGTCTTGGGGTCCTTGCCGGTGACCAGGGATTCGCCGACGAGGACGGTGTCCGCGCCGTCGTTGGCGTAGGCGATCAGATCGTGCGGACCGCGCACCCCGGACTCGGCGATCTTGACGATATGGTCCGGGATCTCGGGGGCGACCCGGGCGAAGTTGCCCCGGTCGACCTCCAGGGTCTTCAGATTGCGGGCGTTGACGCCGATGATCCGCGCGCCGGCGTCCACGGCCCGCGCGACCTCCTCCTCGTCATGCACCTCGACCAGCGGCGTCAGCCCGATCGACTCGGCCCGCTCGATCAGCGAGACCAGCGCCTCCTGCTCCAGCGCGGCGACGATCAGCAGCACCAGATCGGCGCCGTAGGCACGGGCCTCCCACAGCTGGTAGGCGGTGACGATGAAGTCCTTGCGCAGGACGGGGATGTCGACCCGGGCGCGCACCGCCTCCAGGTCGGCCAGCGAGCCGCCGAACCGGCGCTGCTCGGTGAGCACGGAGATGCACGCCGCGCCGCCCGCCTCGTAGTCGGCGGCGAGCCCGGCGGGGTCGGCGATCGCGGCCAGCGCGCCCTTGGACGGGCTGGAGCGCTTCACCTCGCAGATCACCGTGACGTTCTCGCCCTTGAGGGCCGCCACGCCGTCCCTGGCCGGGCGTGCCTTCTGGGCACGCTCCTTGAGCTCGTCGAGGCTGACGCGTGCCTGCCGCTCGGCGAGGTCGGCGCGGACTCCGTCGATGATCTCGTCGAGCACACTCACGCGAGCGGCCTCCTTCTAGAACGGTGGAGGTGGACAGTGGCCCATGGGGCGAAAGGCCGTCCCAGCAGGCACTCCGATGGTATCCGTCATGGGGCACAGGTCTCGCATCCGGTTGACCGCGGTCCCACCACCTGGACTTCTCCACAGTTGGTGGGGGTTTGTACGGTGGCGGGCGGAGAGGTGGGGGACGCCCGATGAGTCGCCGTCCTCTGCCGGTCATGGGCTCAGGACGGTGCCGAAGGGGAGGTTGCGGACGACCGTGAAGGCCAGCAGCAGGCCGGCCACCGTCCACCAGTGGACGGTGCGTGGCTGCGGGCCCGCCGTACGGAGTCCGCGCGCTGCCCGGCCCAGCCAGACGAGCCAGAACAACGCGAAGGCGGCGTAGCCGGCCACCGCCAGGGCATTGGCGCCCAGTGCCGCACCGAGGTCGCCGTGCGCGATGGCGTGTGCGCTGCGCAGGCCGCCGCAGGCCGGGCAGTAGATGCCGGTGAGGTGCAGCAGCGGGCAGACGGGGTAATGACCGGGCTCGTTGGGGTCGACGGCGCCCACGTAGGCGAAGGCGGCGGTGACGGCGGCGAGCGTGCCAAGGGGCGCCGCCAGCCGACGAAGGGGGGCCACCTGCGGGGCATCGGGCCGGGCTGTCGGCCGGGACTGGGCCGCGGGGTCGGTCACGTTGCCGATTGTGCTGCGGTACGCGCTGGGGCACCTCTGGTGGGGGCCGTACGGGCCAGCCACGCGCAACGGCGCCTGGGCTGGTCCGCCGTATCGGCCAGGGACGCGCGTCAGGCGCCTGGGCTGGCCGCCCTACAGGCTACGTACACACAATCGGCGCCGCTTCCCGGCCGCCGTGCGGGGTGGTCACGGATGGCGGACAGGCACGCACCACGGGTGCGTACGGCCGGGAAGCGGCGCCTTCGTCAGGGGTGCCGGGTGGTGCGGGGCGTGGCGCCGCCGGGGCGGGGGTCAGCCCTCCTGCAGTTGGGCCTTCGCCTGGGGGCGGGGCTGCACGGAGCGCTTCGGGGACTGGCCCATGCCGGCCGCGCGCATCAGGCCACCGACCACGGCACCGAGTCCGATCAGGACGACGCCGGCCCAGAAACCGGGCACATTCGCCATCACGGTGAAGACACCGGCGACACAGAAACCGATGAACGAGATGATGACGCCGGTCCAGGCGGCGGGGGTGTGTCCGTGGCCACTGCTCGACATGAGTGCTCCTCGTTGCTCTCTCGCGCCGGGGTCCGCGCGCTTGATCCTCGTCGACCATTGTCACCGATGCCGGGGGCGGCCCGATTACCGGGTCGGGTCCTCACCGCGGTCCAGGGACTTCCAGATCTCCTCCGGGCGGTCCAGGTCCGGCGGGGCCGCGGCACGCCGCGGGCCACGGGCGCCGCCCGGCGTGCGCTCGTATTTGCCCGACATAGCAGGCCAGTGACGGCCATGGAGCAGTGCGAGCAGTCCGGCGATCAGCAGCAGCACGCCACCGGCCACGGCCACCCAGGGCCAGACGGTGTGCGTGACGTGATGCACATCGGTGCCGGACAGACCGACCGCGGCCTGTGCCTTCTCGCGCAGCGCCGAGGTGTCGGCGTTGCCGAGCACCGCGGCGACGATGATGCCCAGGCCGCTGAGCGCGAGCAGCGCGGCGACCGCGATCCGGCCGGCCCGGCGTACCGCGAAGACGGCGACCAGCGCGGCCAGGCCGACGACGGCGAGCGCGCCGGGCACACCCGTCACATCGCCGCCGGTCACGCTGCGCGGCAGCGCGCCCTGGGCGAGGACCGCGGTGCCCTCGGCCCAGGTGCGGCCGGCGGCGAGCAGCGCGAGGCCGGCGCCGGCCGCACCGGCCAGCAGCGCGAAGGCGAGGCTGCGCCTGGCGCCGCGGGGTGCGGCGGCCTGGTCGGGGCGCTCGGCGTCGGTACGGGGCTGGGGTGCGGCACTCACGCGTACCACTATCGCGTACCGGTCGACGGGCCACGGCGCGCGGGGTACCCCGCGACGGGGTGGACCGGGGCAGGAGCCGTTGGTGGTCCCGCCCGGTGGACCACCGGCGGTGGGCTACTTCCCCAGGTGGTTGGCCGTGTGCACGGCGCGCAGCACGGCGGCCGCCTTGTTGCGGCACTCGGTGTCCTCGGCGACCGGGTCGGAGTCGGCGACGATGCCGGCGCCCGCCTGGACGTAGGCGGTACCGTCCCGCAGCAGGGCGGTGCGGATGGCGATGGCGGTGTCGGAGTCGCCGGCGAAGTCGAGATAGCCGACGCAGCCGCCGTACAGGCCGCGCCGGGTCGGCTCCAGCTCCTCGATGATCTGCAGGGCGCGCGGTTTGGGCGCGCCGGAGAGGGTGCCCGCGGGGAAGCAGGCGGTCAGCACGTCGAAGGCGGTACGGCCCTCGGCGACCTGCCCGGTGACCGTCGACACGATGTGCATGACATGGCTGTAGCGCTCCACCGACATGAAGTCGACGACCTCGACGCTGCCCGGCTCGCAGACCCGGCCCAGGTCGTTGCGGCCCAGGTCGACCAGCATCAGATGCTCGGCGCGCTCCTTGGGATCGGCCATCAGCTCGTCCGCCAGCGCCTGGTCCTCCTGGACGGTGGCGCCGCGCGGGCGGGTGCCGGCGATGGGGTGCACCATCGCCCGGCCGTTCTCGACCTTGACCAGCGCCTCGGGGCTGGAGCCGACGACGTCGAAGGTGGTGTCCTCGCCGCCGTCGAACCGGAAGAGGTACATGTACGGGCTGGGGTTGGTGGCCCGCAGCACCCGGTAGACGTCCAACGCGCTTGCCGTGCACGGGGTTTCGAAGCGCTGGGAGGGCACCACCTGGAACGCCTCCCCGGCCCGGATGCGCTCCTTGACGTCCTCGACGACCGCCTGGAAGTCCTCGCCGCCCCACTTCGCGGTGTACGGGGGCACGGCGGACGGCGGCAGGGCCGCGGCGCTGGCCGCCGAGGGCCGGGCCAGGTCGTCGGCCATGGTGTCCAGCCGGGCCACCGCGTCCGCGTACGCCTCGTCGATGCCGGTGTCGAGGTCGTTGTGGTTGATCGCGTTGGCGATCAGCAGGACGGTGCCGCTCCAGTGGTCGAGGACCGCCAGGTCGGAGGTGAGCAGCATGGTCAGCTCGGGCAGCCGGAGGTCGTCGGTGGTCAGCTCGCCGATCTTCTCCAGCCGGCGCACGATGTCATAGCCGAGGTAGCCGACCAGGCCGCCGGTGAACGGCGGCAGCCCGGCGTCCTCGATGAGGTCCCGGGGCGTGTGCAGCGCCTCGACGGTGGCGCGCAGGGCGGCGAGCGGGTCGCCGCTGGTGGGCACGCCGACGGGCGGGGTGCCGAGCCAGTGCGCCTGGCCGTCGCGGGTGGTCAGCGTCGCGGCGCAGCGGACGCCGATGAAGGAGTAGCGCGACCACGTACGGCCGTTCTCGGCGGATTCCAGGAGGAAGGTGCCGGGGCGTTCGGCCGCGAGTTTTCGGTACAGCCCGACCGGGGTGTCGCCGTCCGCGAGGAGGCGGCGGGTGACGGGGATGACCCGCCGGTCCTTGGCGAGCGTACGGAAGGTGTCGAGGTCCGGAGTGGCGGTGCCGGTGGTTCCCGTGGTCATGGCAGCGGAGCCTACTGGGGTGAGGTGGCGGGCGAAGAGGTGCCTGAGGCGGTGGGGGGAGTCGGGCCCGAGGTGGTGGGGGGTGTGGGGCCGGGGGCCGGGGCGGTGGTCAGCACGTCCGCGTCGAAGCAGGTGCGGGCGCCGGTGTGGCAGGCGGCGCCGACCTGGTCGACCTTGACGAGGAGGGTGTCGGCGTCGCAGTCCAGGGCCACGGACTTGACGTGCTGGACGTGGCCCGAGGTGTCGCCCTTGACCCAGTACTCCTGGCGGCTGCGGGACCAGTAGGTGCAGCGGCCGGTGGTGAGCGTGCGGTGCAGCGCCTCGTCGTCCATCCAGCCGAGCATCAGGACCTCGCCGGTGTCGTACTGCTGGGCGATGGCCGGGACCAGGCCGTCGGGACCGCGCTTGAGGCGGGCGGCGATGGTGGGGTCCAGCATGGTGGTGGCGCGGCTGCTCATGGTGTCCATTGTGCCGTGCGGCATCCTGCTGGCATGTACCAGCAGCCGCCGCCCGTTCCGCCGCCGGATCCGGACCGGGCCGGGAGGGTCGCGGTGGTTGTGCTGGTGGTGGTGTTTCTGGCGGCGGTCGGGGTGGGCGTGGTGTTGCTGCCGCGGGGGTGAGGTGGGGTGCTGTGCGGTGGTGGGCGGCTGCGCGGTACGGCCGGGCCCGGTGGGGGCGGAGCCCGGTGGGACCTGAGCGGTACGGCCGGAGCCGGGTGGGGCCGGGCGCGTCACAGCCCCAGCTTCGCCTCGCTCAGCTTGGCGATCGCCTCCTTGTCGCCGTCCAGCTCCACATCGGCCACGGCCTGCCGGCCGAACGCGAACATGGTCAGCTCCCCCGGTTCCCCGGTCACCGTGACCACCGGAGTGCCGCGATGGGCCACCGCCGTCTGGCCGTCCGGCCGCCGCAGCACCAGGCCCACCGGCGAACCGCGTCCCAGCACCCGGGCCATCCGCTCGGTCCTCGTCCACAGCGCGTTGGAGAAGACGGGATCGAGTTCGCGGGGCGTCCAGCCGGGCCGCGCCCGCCGCACATCCTCGGCGTGGACATAGAACTCCACGGTGTTGGACGCCTCGTCGATCTGTTTCAAGGCGAACGGCGACATCCGGGGCGGGCCGGTCCTGATCAGCTGGATCAGTTCCTCGTACGGCTTGGTCTCGAACTCCGCCTGCACCCGCTCCAGCCGGGGCGCCAGCGCCTTGACGAGGAGCCCGCCGGACGCGTCCGCCCGCCGTTCGCGCACCACCACATGCGCGGCCAGCTGCCGCGTCGTCCAGTTCTCGCACAGCGTCGGCGCGTCCGGTCCGGCGCTCTCCAACAGATCGGCGAGTAGCAGCCGTTCACGCTTCGCATGGGTCGACATACGGCCAGCCTACGACCGGGGTACGGCACCCGCCACAACGCCGCGCCCCGGGCGGGCGAGTCAGAAACTCCGCCCAGACCGCTGCCGGCCTCCGTCGCGGAAACTTCGCCCCTGACCTCCGCCGCGGGAATACCGCATCGCGCCCCCGCGTTGCGGCCCCGCAGGGGGCCCATTCGCCCCTTAAGGGTTCTGTTCGCATACCCCTTAAGGGTCGCCACCCCTAAGCCCCACCCCAGCTCAGCCCGGCCGCTCCCCCGTCAGGACACCCCACCCCCGGATGTTCCATCAGGATGCGCTCCAGTTCCCTGGCCGCCCGGGGCGGGGAGACATCGCCACGGTGGGCCACCGAGATGACCCGGTGCATGCCGGGGGTCGAGAAGCGGGTGACACGCAGTCCGGAGCGTTCGGCGACCATGCTGGGGACCACGGCGATGCCCAGGCCCGCGCGGACGAAGCCGAGGACGGCGTCCATTTCGCCGCCCTCCACGGTGAAGGTGGGGTCGAAGCCCGCCGCGCGGCATACCGCGGTGGTGAATTCCCGCAGGTCGTAGCCGCGCCGGAACATGGCCAGCGGGCGGCCTCGCAGATCCTCGACACGGATGCGGGTCCGGCGGCCCGCCGGGGCGGGGCGGTCGGGAGCGGAGACCACCACGAGTTCCTCGCGCAGCAGAGCGGAGGTGGCCAGAGCGGGGGCCTGGCCGGGGAGCGGGGTGATGATCAGGGCCAGGTCGAGTGCGCCGTCGGCCAGGGCGCGGACCAGGTCCTGTGAGCCGTCCTCGGTGACGATCAGGTCGACGCCCGGGTAGGCGGTGTGGAAGGTGCTCAGGACGTCGGGGACGAGGCTGGCGCAGAGGCTGGGCGGGGCGCCGAGACGGAGCCGGCCGCGGCGCAGCTGGGCGACCTCCTGGACCTCGCGGCGCGCGGTCTCGGTGTCGGCGAGGATGCGGCGGGCCAGCGGGAGGAGGGTCTCGCCGGCGTCGGTGAGGGTGATGTGGCCGCGGGCGCGGTGGAACAGTTCGGCCCCCAACTCCCCTTCCAGGGAGCGGATTTGCTGGGAGAGCGAGGGCTGGGCGACATGCTCGCGTTCGGCGGCGCGGGTGAAGTGACGGGTGTCCGCCACCGCGGTGAAGTAGCGGAGCTGCTGCAGCTGCATGGACCGCATCTTAGGCGACGATAGCCAGCGCCTATGGAGATGAGCCGGAGCATGTCTTGGACTGATCGGGCCGCCGGCCCCTAACGTCAGGACTCATGGCACTGGACACTCGGACGGATCGACGGCCGTCCTTCGCGGGCCTGCTGTGGGGCTCGACCGTCGGCAAGAAGACGGCGATGGCCGTCAGCGGCGTGGTGATGCTGCTGTATCTGGTCGTCCATATGCTGGGCAATCTCAAGATCTTCTTCGGGGCCGGGGAATTCGACGGCTATGCGGAGTGGCTGCGGACGATCGGCGAGCCTTTTCTGCACCATGAGTGGTTTCTGTGGATCGCCCGGGTGGTGCTCGTCGCCGCTGTCGTGACGCATGCGGTGGCCGCGTATCAGCTGAGCCGCCGGGATATCGCCGCCCGGCCCACGCAGTATTCCCGCAAGAAGGCAGGGGCGTCGTACGCCACTCGTACGATGCGCTGGGGCGGTGTCATCCTCGGCCTGTTCATCGTCTGGCACATTCTGGATCTCACGACGCTGACGGTGAATCCGCGCGCCGCGTCCGGCCACCCGTACGCGAATGTCGTCGCGACCTTCTCCACCTGGTACGGCGATGTCATCTACATCGTCGCGATGCTCGCTCTCGGGCTGCATATCCGGCATGGATTCTGGAGTGCGGCGCAGACCCTGGGCACCAACCGGCCCGGCCGCGACCGCGTTCTCAAGACCACCGCCACTGCCCTCGCACTGCTGCTGACGGTGGGCTTCGTCTCCGTACCCGTCGCCGTCATGACCGGATTGGTGAGCTGACGTGACCTACACCGACTACACGACCGGCACTCCGGTCGCCGATACGAAAGCGCCCCAGGGCCCGATCGCCGAGCGCTGGGACACCCGCCGCTTCGAAGCGAAGCTGGTCAATCCGGCCAACCGGCGCAAGCACACCGTCATCGTCGTCGGCACCGGCCTCGCGGGCGGTGCGGCGGGGGCCACACTCGCCGAACAGGGTTATCACGTCGAGCAGTTCTGCTATCAGGACTCGCCGCGGCGGGCGCATTCCATCGCGGCCCAGGGCGGTATCAACGCGGCGAAGAACTACCGGAATGACGGGGATTCCATCCACCGGTTGTTCTACGACACCGTCAAGGGCGGTGACTTCCGTGCGCGGGAGTCGAATGTGCACCGGCTGGCGCAGATATCGGTGGAGATCATCGACCAGTGCGTGGCGCAGGGAGTGCCGTTCGCGCGGGAGTACGGCGGGCTGCTCGACACCCGGTCGTTCGGTGGTGTCCAGGTGTCCCGGACGTTCTACGCACGCGGGCAGACCGGGCAGCAGCTGTTGCTCGGGGCATATCAGGCGCTTTCCCGGCAGATCGCGGGCGGGGCGGTGAACCTGCATGCCCGGACCGAGATGCTGGATGTGATCGTGGTGGACGGGCGGGCGCGCGGCATCGTCGCCCGTGACCTGGTAACCGGGCGGATCGACAACTATTTCGCGGACGCCGTCGTCCTGGCGAGCGGCGGCTACGGCAATGTCTTCCATCTGTCGACCAACGCCATGAACTCGAACGCGACCGCGGTCTGGCGGGCGCACCGGCGGGGCGCCTATTTCGCCAATCCCTGCTTCACCCAGATCCATCCCACGTGTATTCCGCGGACCGGTGACCACCAGTCCAAGCTGACGCTGATGAGTGAATCGCTGCGCAACGACGGGCGTATCTGGGTACCGAAGGCGCAAGGCGACACCCGTTCGCCTACGGATATCCCCGAGGACGAGCGCGACTACTACCTGGAGCGGATCTACCCGGCGTTCGGGAATCTCGTACCGCGCGATATCGCCTCCCGGGCGGCGAAGAACGTCTGCGACGAGGGACGCGGTGTCGGGCCCGGCGGCCAGGGCGTCTACCTGGACTTCGCGGACGCCATCGCCCGCATGGGCAAGGACAAGGTCGAGGAGAAATACGGCAACCTCTTCGACATGTACGAGCGGATCACCGCGGAGAATCCGTACGAGGTGCCGATGCGGATCTATCCCGCCGTGCACTACACCATGGGCGGGCTCTGGGTCGACTACGACCTGCAGACCACGGTCCCGGGGCTGTTCGCGATCGGCGAGGCCAATTTCTCCGACCACGGCGCCAACCGGCTCGGGGCGTCGGCGCTGATGCAGGGCCTGGCCGACGGCTACTTCGTCCTTCCCTCGACCATCAATGACTATCTCGCCCGCCATCCGCAGCACGAGGACGTCGACGCCGGACATCCGGCGGCTGTCGCGGCGATGCGGGAGACCGAGGAACGGCTGGCCCGGCTGCTGGCCGTCGACGGTGACCGTACGCCCGACTCCTTTCACCGGGAGATCGGTGAACTCATGTGGGAATACTGCGGAATGGCCCGCACCGAGGAGGGGCTGCGCAAGGCTCTCGACCGGATTCCGCAGATCCGCGAGGAATTCTGGCGGCGTATCAAAGTCCCGGGTACCGGCGAAGAATTCAACCAGTCGCTGGAGAAGGCCAATCGCCTCGTCGACTACCTGGAGCTCGCCGAGCTGATGTGCCTCGACGCCCTGCACCGCACCGAATCCTGCGGCGGCCATTTCCGCGAGGAGTCCCAGACCCCGGACGGCGAGGCCGCCCGCCGCGACGAGGAGTTCTCCTACGCCGCGGCATGGGAGTTCAAGGGAACCGGCGAGGCCCCCGCCCTCCACAAAGAAGACCTTCTCTTCGAGTACGTCCACCCCACTCAGCGGAGCTACGCATGAGGCTGACCCTGCGCGTCTGGCGCCAGCGGAACCCCGGCGCCCCCGGCGCCATGACCACCTACGAGGTCGACAACATCTCCTCCGACATGTCGTTCCTGGAGATGCTCGACACCCTCAACGAGGAGCTGATCCTCGCCGGTGACGATCCGGTGGCCTTCGACCACGACTGCCGTGAGGGCGTCTGCGGCGCCTGCAGTCTGGTCATCAACGGCGACGCCCACGGCCCGGAGCGGACCACCACCTGCCAGCTGCACATGCGGTCCTTCCAGGACGGCGCCACCATCGACATCGAGCCCTGGCGCGCCGCGGCCTTCCCGGTGGTCAAGGACCTGGTCGTCGACCGGTCCGCCTTCGACCGGATCATCCAGTCCGGCGGCTATATCACCGCACCGACCGGCGCCGCCCCCGAGGCCCATGCCACCGCCGTCCCCAAACCGTCCGCCGACACCGCCTTCGAGCACGCCGAGTGCATCGGCTGCGGCGCCTGTGTGGCGGCCTGCCCCAACGGCTCGGCGATGCTCTTCACCTCCGCCAAGGTCGTCCACCTCAACTCCCTGCCCCAGGGCGCCCCGGAGCGCGAGAGCCGGGTCCTGGACATGGTGGAGCGGATGGACACCGAGGGCTTCGGCGGCTGCACCAACACCGGGGCCTGCGCGACGGCCTGCCCCAAGGGCATCCCGCTCTTCAGCATCACCACGATGAACCGCGAGTTCCTCCGGGCGGCACGCAAGGGCCGCTGAGCCGGTCCCCGCCCGTCCGGCATCCACCCGTCCGGCGTCCGTCCGGTGTCCACCCGTCCGGCATCCGCCTTGTCAGCGCACCGGGTGCCCCGCCTCCCGCAACGCCCCCTTGACCTGCCCGATGCGCAGGTCACCGAAGTGGAAGACGGAGGCGGCCAGGACCGCGTCGGCGCCGGCGGACACGGCGGGCGCGAAGTCGGCCAGGCGGCCGGCCCCGCCGGAGGCGATGACGGGGATGGTGACGTTCCGGCGGACGGCCTCGATCATCTCGATGTCGTAGCCGTCCTTGGTGCCGTCGGCGTCCATGGAGTTGAGCAGGATCTCGCCGGCGCCCAGCTCGGCGGCGCGGTGCGCCCATTCGACGGCGTCGATGCCGGTGCCGCGGCGGCCGCCGTGCGTGGTGACCTCGAAGCCGGACGGGGTGCCCGCGTCGGTGCGCCGGGCGTCGACCGACAGCACCAGGACCTGGCTGCCGAAGCGTTCGGCGATCTCACGGATCAGGTCGGGGCGGGCGATGGCGGCGGTGTTGACGCCGACCTTGTCCGCGCCGGCCCGCAGCAGTTTGTCGACGTCCTCCGTGGTACGGACGCCGCCACCGACCGTGAGGGGGATGAAGACCTGCTCGGCGGTGCGGCGGACCACGTCGTACGTCGTCTCGCGGTTGCCTGAGGAGGCGGTGATGTCGAGGAAGGTCAGCTCGTCGGCGCCCTCCTCACCGTAGATCTTGGCCATCTCGACGGGGTCGCCCGCGTCGCGCAGGTTCTGGAAGTTCACGCCCTTGACGACCCGGCCGTTGTCGACGTCCAGGCAAGGGATGACTCGGACCGCCAGGGTCATGTCTGTTCGGGCCTCTCTGACAGTTCTCCGAAACCTTCCGATTGCCTGAAGGCTTCCAGTTCTACTTCGACCAGGACGCGGGAATCGACGAATCCGGAGACCACGACCAGGGTCGAGGCCGGCGGATCGGCGTCGAAAAGTTCCTTGTGGGCGCGGGCGGCCGCGTCCACATCGCGCAGGTGGGTGAGGTACACCCGCGTACGGACGACCGCGTCGGCCCCGAGGCCGAACGGTTCGAGCGCCGCGAGCGCGTTGCCGAAGGCGGCCATGGTCTGCTCGTACGGGTCGCCCTCACCCTGCAGGACGCCGTCGACCAGTGGCATCGTGCCGGCGACCAGGACCCGGTCGCCGGCCGCCACGGCGCGTGCGTGCCCGATGGCCGCTTCCCAGTGACTGTCGGTCCGTACGCGCTCGATGGTCATCACGCCGCCTTTCGGTACACCGTTACGACACTGCCGCCAGCGCCTCTTCCAGGGTGAACGCCTTCGCGTAGAGCGCCTTGCCCACGATCGCGCCCTCGACACCCTCGGGTACCAGGGTGGCGATCGCCCGGAGGTCGTCAAGGGACGAAACACCACCGGAGGCGACGACCGGACGGTCGGTGGCCGCGCAGACGTTCTTGAGCAGCTCCAGGTTGGGGCCCTGGAGGGTGCCGTCCTTGTTGATGTCGGTGACGACATAGCGGGCACAGCCCTCGGAGTTGAGGCGCTCCAGGGTCGCGTAGAGGTCACCGCCGTCGCGGGTCCAGCCGCGGCCGCGCAGCGTGGTGCCGCGGACGTCCAGACCGACCGCGATCTTGTCGCCGTGCTCGGCGATGACCCTGGCGACCCATTCGGGGGTCTCCAGGGCGGCGGTACCGAGGTTGACGCGGCGGCAGCCGGTGGCGAGCGCCGCGGCCAGCGAGTCGTCGTCGCGGATACCGCCGGACAGCTCGACCTTGATGTCCATGGAGCGGGCGACCTCGGCGATCCGCGCCCGGTTGTCTCCGGTGCCGAAGGCCGCGTCGAGGTCGACGAGATGCAGCCACTCGGCGCCGGCATGCTGCCAGGCGAGCGCCGCCTGCAGCGGGTCGCCGTAGGAGGTCTCGGAGCCGGACTCGCCGTGCACCAGACGGACGGCCTGGCCGTCCCGGACGTCCACGGCGGGGAGGAGTTCAAGCTTCGGCATGTCGCGACTCACTTCGGGACTCACAGGGTCTTGATCCAGTTGGTCAGGAGCTGGGCGCCGGCGTCGCCGGACTTCTCGGGGTGGAACTGGGTGGCCCACAGCGGCCCGTTCTCCACCGCGGCCACGAACGGCTCGCCGTGCCGCGCCCAGGTGACCCGGGGTGCGGCGATATGCGGGTTGGTGGTCTCCAGCTCCCACGCGTGCACGGCGTAGGAGTGCACGAAGTAGTAGCGGGCGTCGGCGTCCTGGCCCGCGAAGAGCCGGGAGCCCTCGGGGGCCTCGACGGTGTTCCAGCCCATGTGCGGGACGACGTCGGCCTTCAGCGGGCCGACCGTGCCGGGCCACTCGTCCAGGCCCTCGGTCTCCACGCCGTGCTCGATACCCCGGGCGAAGAGGATCTGCATACCGACGCAGATGCCCATGACGGGGCGGCCGCCGGCCAGCCGACGGCCGACGACCCAGTCGCCGCGCGCGTTCTTGAGGCCACGCATACAGGCGGCGAAGGCGCCGACACCGGGGACCAGCAGACCGTCGGCGTTCATCGCCCGGTCGTAGTCCCGGGTGATCTCCACCTCCGCGCCGACATGGGCGAGGGCCCGCTCGGCGGAGCGGATGTTGCCGAAGCCGTAGTCGAAGACGACGACTTTCTTCCTGGCGGCGGTCAACTCCACACCTCCAGCCGCAGTACGCCGGCGGCCAGGCACATCGCGGAGCCGATGGCGACCAGCGTGATGACGCTCTTGGGCAGCTGCTGCTTCCACAACGAGTAGACGCCGCCGAGGAGGAAGAGGCCGAGGACGATGAAGACGGTGGAGAGGCCGTTCACAGCGCTCCCTTGGTGGACGGGAGAATTCCTGCCGCCCGCGGGTCCCGCTCGCTGGCGTAACGCAGCGCCCTGGCCAGCGCCTTGAACTGGCACTCCACGATGTGGTGGGCATTGCGGCCGTACGGGACGTGGACGTGCAGCGCGATCCGGGCCTGGGCGACGAACGACTCCAGGATGTGCCGGGTCATGGTGGTGTCGTACGTGCCGATCATCGGCGCCATGTTCTCCGGCTCGGTGTGCACCAGGTACGGGCGGCCGGAGAGGTCGACGGTGACCTGGGCGAGCGACTCGTCCAGCGGGACGGTGCAGTTGCCGAAGCGGTAGATGCCGACCTTGTCGCCGAGGGCCTGCTTGAAGGCGGCACCCAGCGCGAGCGCGGTGTCCTCGATGGTGTGGTGGGTGTCGATGTGCAGATCGCCGTCCGTCTTGACCTTGAGGTCGAAGAGGCCGTGCCGGCCGAGCTGGTCGAGCATGTGGTCGTAGAAGCCGACGCCGGTCGATACATCGACCTGGCCGGTGCCGTCGAGGTCGATCTCGACCAGCACCGTCGTTTCCTTGGTGGTGCGCTCCACGCGTCCCACACGGGGCAGTGCCCGGGTCATCGCTTGTTCTCCTTAGGACTGCGTTCTTTCAGCACCGCGCGCATCGCGTCGAGGAACGCATCGTTCTCCTCCGGCGTGCCCGCGGTGACCCGCAGCCAGCCCGGTACGCCGTTGTCACGGACCAGCACGCCGTGGTCGAGGATCGCCTGCCAGGTGGTGTGCGCATCGTCGAACCGGCCGAACTGCACGAAGTTGGCGTCGGACGCGGTGACCTCGCAGCCGATCGCCCGCAGTTCGTCCACCAGCCGGTCGCGCTCGGTCTTGAGCTGCTCGACGTACTTCAGCAGCGTGTCGGTGTGCTCCAGGGCGGCGAGCGCGGTGGCCTGGGTGACGGACGAGAGGTGGTACGGGAGCCGGACGAGCTGGACGGCGTCCACCACGGCGGGGTCGGCGGCGAGATAGCCGAGGCGGAGCCCGGCCGCGCCGAACGCCTTGGACATGGTCCGGGAGACGACCAGATTCGGCCGGCCCTCGATCAGCGGGAGCAGCGAGGGACGGTGGCTGAACTCGCCGTACGCCTCGTCGATCACCACCAGGGCTCCGGCGCTGTCGGCCTTGGCCGCCTGCGCCGCCTCGTACAGGGCCAGGACCGTCGCGGCCTCGACGGCGGTGCCGGTGGGGTTGTTCGGCGAGCAGATGAAGACCACGTCGGGCCGGTGCTCGGCGATGGCCGCCACCGCCGCCTCGACGTCGATGGTGAAGTCGTCGTCGCGCGGTCCGGAGATCCAGCCGGTGCCGGTGCCGCGCGAGATCAGGCCGTGCATGGAGTACGACGGCTCGAAGCCGATCGCGGTGCGGCCGGGGCCGCCGAAGGTCTGCAGCAGCTGCTGGATGACCTCGTTGGAGCCGTTGGCGGCCCAGACCTGGTCCTTGGTGACCTCGTGGCCGCCGGTGCGGGTGAGGTAGCGGGCCAGCCCTGTGCGCAGCTCGACGGCGTCCCGGTCGGGGTAGCGGTTGAGCTGCCGGGCGGCGTCGGTCACCCGCTCGGCGATCCGCCGGACCAGCGGCTCGGGCAGCGGGTAGGGGTTCTCGTTGGTGTTCAGACGTACGGGTACGTCGAGCTGAGGGGCACCGTACGGGGACTTGCCGCGCAGCTCGTCCCGGATGGGGAGATCGTCGATACGGGTCACTTGCCGCCCGGAACCTTCCAGTCGAACCTTGCCTTGATCGCCGCGCCGTGCGCCGGGAGGTCCTCGGCCTCGGCGAGGGTCACCACATGGTGGGCGACCTCGGCCAGTGCGTCGCGGGTGTAGTCCACGACGTGGATGCCGCGCAGGAAGGACTGGACGGACAGGCCGGAGGAGTGGCAGGCGCAGCCGCCGGTGGGCAGGACGTGGTTGGAACCCGCGCAGTAGTCGCCGAGCGAGACCGGCGCGTACGGGCCGACGAAGACCGCGCCGGCGTTGCGGACCCTGGCGGCGACGGCGGAGGCGTCGGCTGTCTGGATCTCCAGGTGCTCGGCGCCGTAGGCGTCCACGACGGTGAGGCCCTCGTCGATCCCGTCGACGAGGACGATCGCGGACTGCTCGCCGGACAGGGCCGGGACGATCCGGTCCTCGATGTGCTTGGTGGCCGCGATCTGCGGCTCCAGCTCCTTCTCGGTCTTCTCGGCCAGTTCGACGGAGTCGGTGACCAGGACGGCGGCGGCCATCGGGTCGTGCTCGGCCTGGCTGATCAGGTCGGCGGCGAGGTGCGCCGGGTCGGCGGTGTCGTCCGCGAGGATCGCGATCTCGGTGGGCCCGGCCTCGGAGTCGATGCCGATCCGGCCCTTGAGCAGCCGCTTGGCGGCGGCGACATAGATGTTGCCGGGGCCGGTGACGAGGTTGGCGGGCCGGCACTCGTCGGTGCCGTACGCGAACATCGCGATGGCCTGGGCGCCGCCGGCGGCGTGGACCTCGTCCACGCCGAGCAGGGCGCAGGTGGCGAGGATGGTCGGGTGCGGCAGACCGCCGAAGTCGGCTTGCGGCGGCGAGGTCACGGCCAGGGAGGCCACGCCCGCCTCCTGTGCCGGGACGACGTTCATCACGACGGACGACGGGTAGACCGAGCGGCCGCCCGGGACGTAGAGACCGACACGCTCGACGGGGACCCAGCGCTCGGTGACCGTGCCGCCGGGGACGACCTTGGTGGTGGTGTCCGTACGGCGCTGCTCGCGGTGCACGATCCGGGCGCGCCGGATGGACTCCTCCAAGGCGGCCCGTACGGCCGGGTCCAGCCCGTCGAGGGCTCCGGCCAGCGCGTCGGCGGGGACCCGTACCCGCTCGATCCCGACGCCGTCGAACCGCCGCGCGTAATCGATCAGCGCCGCGGTGCCGCGATGGCGTACGTCCTCGCAGATCGGCCGCACCGTCTCCAGGGCGGCTTCCACGTCGAACTCGGCACGGGGCAGCAGATCGCGCAGGGCGCCGCCCTCGGGGAGGACGTCACCGCGCAGGTCGATTCGGGAGATCACGCCCCCAGTGTCTCAGACCCGATCTCACGCCCGTCCGCGCGTATCACTCAGTGATACACAGCGATGCGCCACCTGGACGCATGCCGGACCGGCCGCCCGAAGTTGACCGGAGTTGGCCCTGACCACTCGTGTTCAAGCAGTCACCCGGCGGGCAGGGGGTTCCACAAGGCGTACGGGGACGGCTACGGGGCGGGTGTGGGCACGGCACGACGGACCGCGCCGCACCGCACCGCACGACGGACCGCGCCGCACCGCACGACGGACCGCGCCGCACCGCACGACGGACCGCGCCGCACCGCACGACGGACCGCGCCGCACCGCACGACGGACCGCGCCGCACCGCACGACGGACCGCGCCGCACCGCACGACGGACCGCGCCGCACCGCATGACCAACATGACCAAGGGGAGGGGGATCCCACAGTGACCGAGCCCGGGGACGGCGACGCGCCCACCGGCCTGCAGCTGACATCGGCGGAATGGAGCATGTGGCAGGCGTTCCGGAACGGCAGCACCTGCGATCTGCACATCGGCGATCCGGCCAGGGACGATCCGCACGGACAGCATCTGTGGGGACCGGAGCGCCGGGTGCGCGGGCGGGTGGTGTCGCTGCTGCTGCTGGACGGGCCGCCCGCCCAGCCGGGCCGGGTCTCCGCGCTCAAGCTCACCGGCGCGTACATCACGGACAAGCTGGATGTCGCGGGCGGCACAATCGAGCCATTCGTGGAACTGCGGGACTGCCGTTTCGAGGCCGAGGTGCTGCTGCCGGAGAGCCGGTTCACCACGCTGCGGATGATCAACTGCGCGATCCCCCGGCTGGAGGCGGCCCGGCTGCACACCGAGGGCGATCTGCATCTGCCGCGCTGTGCGGTGAGCTCCGGCGTCCGGCTCACGGACGCGCAGATCGGCACGGATCTGCTGCTCAGCCAGGCCGTGGTGCACAAGGACCGGCAGGGCCGGTCGATCATGGCGGACGGGCTGACCGTCGCACAGGACCTGCAGGCCGAGATGATGGAGTCCTACGGCGAGCTGTCGCTGCGCGGCGCCACCATCGGTGTGTCGCTGAGCCTGCGCGGCAGCCGGCTGAGCAACCCGTTCGGCCGCCGGGCGCTGAACGCCCCGCAGCTGACCGTCGAGCGCACGCTGTATCTGACCGCCGCGGGCCTGGCGAACTCCCCGTTCTCCAGCGCCGCGACTCCCCCGTACGGCATCGCGCACACCCCCTCCCGCGGCACCCGTATGCAGCGCTTCGAGTGCGAGGGCGGGATGCGGCTCGACGACGGGCGGTTCGGTGACGCGGTCGACTTCGAGCACGCCCGGTTCATCATGGAGTCCGACCAGGAGCTGTCGCTGCGCCGTATCCACACGCCCGAGCTGCGGTTTCTCGGCGAGCGTCCGCAGCGCGGCCGGGTGATCCTCTCCGGCGCCCGGGTCGTCAATCTGGTCGACAAGTCGGCGAGCTGGCCGGGGCTCGGCGGGCTGTGGATGGCCGGCTTCGCCTACGAGACGCTGATACCGCGCGGCCACTTCCCGCTCGCGCTGCGACTGCAGTGGGTGGCCGCGGCGACCCCGGAGTACGCGCCGGAGCCGTACGAGATGCTGGCCACCGCGCTGCGCACCAGCGGTGAGGACGCCGACGCGCGGGAGGTGCTGCTGGCCAAGCAGCGGCGCCGCCGGGAGACGCTGCCGCTGGCGGCGAAGTCCTGGGGGTTCCTGCAGGACTGGACGGTGGCGTACGGCTACCGGCCGGGGCGGGCCGCGGTGTGGATGGCGATCCTGTGGGCGATAGGCACGGTCTACTTCGCCGAGCATCCGCCGCCTCCGCTGAAGCCGGGCGAGTCGCCGCCCTGGAACCCGTATCTGTACGCCCTGGACCTGCTGCTGCCGGTGATCGATCTCTACCAGGGCGGCGCCTGGAAACCGTCCGGCGGCGCGCAGTGGGTGGCGGCGGTGCTGATCCTGGCGGGCTGGGTGCTCGCCACGACGGTCGCGACGGGGGCGTCACGGCTGCTGCGGCGGCAGTAGCGGGAAGGGCCCCGGCAGGAGGGACGGGTCTGGGTGACGGACCACGGGGCCGCAGGCAATAGGCTTACCGGTTGTGACTTCCGTGCGCCTCCCGCTCTTCCCGTTGAACTCGGTACTGTTCCCGGGGCTCGTGCTCCCGCTGAACGTCTTCGAGGCGCGGTACCGGGCGATGATGCGCGATCTGCTCTCCCGGCCCGAGGACGACCGCCGCTTCGCCGTGGTCGCGATCCGGGACGGCCGGGAGGTCGCCCCCACCGCCCTGGGCATGCCGGACGCCACGCTGCCGACGGCCGAGGGTCCCGCGGCGGGCTTCGGGGACGATCCGGTCCAGGCGTTCCACGGGGTGGGCTGTATCGCGGACGCGGCGACCATCCGGCCGAAGTCGGCCGCCGACGACACCGGCTACGAGGTGCTGGCCACCGGCACCACCCGCTTCCGGCTGCTGTCGGTGGACGCCTCGGGACCGTATCTGACCGGTGAGCTGGAGGAACTGGAGGAGAGCCGGGGCGAGGGCGCCGGCGCGCTGGCCTCGGGCGTCGTACGGACCTTCCGCACCTATCAGAAGCGGCTGGCCTGGGCGCATGAGCGGACCCTGTCCAGCGGCCAGGACCTGCCGGCCGATCCGTCGGTGCTGTCGTATCTCGTCGCCGCCGCCGCGGTGCTGGACGTGCCCGCCAAGCAGCGGCTGCTGGAGGCGCCGGACACCGCGACCCGGCTCCGCCAGGAGCTGAAACTCCTTCGCCATGAGTCGGCGCTGCTCGATAAGCTCCCGTCGCTGCCGGCGGTGGACCTCACCCGGCAGCCGACCAGCCCCAACTGACGCGAGGCACGAAGACGTTGGCGAGGAAGACGGTGGCCAAGAAGACGGTGGCGAAGAAGTCGTCGAAGAAGTCCGGGAACGCCGGCGGTACGCCCGCGACGGTCGCCCTCACCGAGGCAGGCGTCCCCTTCACGACGCACTCCTACGCCCATGACCCGGCCGCCGCCTCGTACGGGGAGGAGGCCGCCGAGGCCCTCGGGGTGTCGCCCGAACAGGTGTTCAAGACGCTGCTCGCGGAGGTGGACGGCACCCTGACGGTCGCGGTGGTGCCGGTGTCCGGCTCCCTCGATCTCAAGGCGCTGGCGGCCGCGGTGGGCGGCAAGCGCGCCACCATGGCCGATGCGACGGCGGCCGAGCGCAGCACCGGCTATGTCGTGGGCGGGATCTCGCCGCTGGGGCAGCGCAAGCGGCTGCGCACGGTGCTGGACGCGTCGGCCGAGGGCCGGCCGACGGTCTGTGTCTCGGCGGGCCGGCGCGGCCTGGAGGTCGAGCTGTCCCCCGCCGATCTGGCCGCGCTCACCGGCGCCCGGTTCGCGCCGATCGCCCGCGGCTGACGGGGCGCACGGACGAGGCGGTGCGCGTACGAGGCGGCGGCCGGTGCGCGGTGGCCGAGAACGGCCGCCGCGGGCACCGGACGGCCGCCGCGTCCCGGCGCGGGACCTTTACGGCGCACGCCTCCTCGGCTACGACCCGAGGAGGCGCCCCGCGGAGGGGCCACGCCGGGAGGAGGCACGCGATGTCGAAGCGGACCCGCAAGCGGAAGTGGCGCGTCAGGAAGGGCCGGGCCAACCACGGAAGGCGGCCGGCCTGAGACCCGTCCGGCTCACTCCGGCTTCGGCGGATTCTGCTGGTGGTAGCCGGACCAGTCCGGCACCACCGGTCCCGCCGGCTCCGGGTCGTGCGGCGCGAACAGCAGGGTCAGCAGCAGCTGCGTCGCCATCGAGGTGATAGGCCAGGCCAGCAGTACGCCCATGGCCTGCAGCCGCAGCGGGCTGTCGAAGGGCACCCCGGGGCCGACCTCCTTGGCGCGTGCGACCACGTCCTGCGTGGGGCCCAGCGTCATGCCCAGCTGCCAGGCCAGCACCGCGCCGAGCACACCGCCGATCGTCAGGGCCACGACCAGCGGAATCCCGCCACGCCGGCGGAAGAGGAACACCACGCCGGTGCTGAGCAGACCGAAGCCGATGGCCAGCAGCAGGAACACGGCGTCCGCGCCGATCGCCTCTTCGCCCTCGGTGTTCTGGAGATAGACGCTCTTGCTGTCCGAGATCAGCGGCACATGCGGCGCCAGCCACGCCCACAGCACACCGAGCAGCGCACCGCTCACCGTCACCAAGAGCGCGATCACGACGCTCTCCCGCAGTTCGCGGGCGTTCTCCGGGCCGTCGCCGGACCCGTGGCCGTGGGGGTGCCCCTCGCCGGGGGCGTGGGCGGAGCCGCCGGTGCCGCCTCCGTCCGCGGCCGGGCGGTGCGAGGCGTGGGCGGGCGACGGGTGGGCAGGTGGGGCGAAGGGGCGCTGCGGTTCTTCGGGCGGCTGGTTGTTGCGTGGCGTCAGCGGTGCGGTCACCCCGTCATCGTGCCAGGTCGGCGTGGTGTGGCCGGAAGCAGGACGCCCGTTCGGGTCCGTGTTGCCGGTCATCGGGTCGCGGCGCGGCGGTACGCCCAGGTCGCGATGGCCAGCGACAGCGCGCCGACGGCGGCGCAGACGCCCAGGTCCGCGGTGACCGTGAGCCAGTCCGGACGGGTGTCGAAGCTGCGGGCCAGCGCCTCCACCCCGTAGGTCGAGGGCAGCAGATCCCGGGCGTAGGCGATCGCCGCGGGCAGCCGGTCGGCCGGCAGTACACCCAGCAGCAGCGCGGCGGACATACCCAACTGACCGCACAGCGTGGCGAGTTCCGGACGGGGGGCGAGCAGGCCCAGGGCCGCGCCGAGGCCGGCCAGCGCGGCTCCGGACAGGGGGAGCACGGCGGCCAGCACCCAGAGGTGGGTCATCGGCAACTGGAAGAGCAGACAACCGGTGACCGCGGTGACCACCGTCCCCGGCACGGTGAACGAGGCGTAGGCGGCGGCCGCGCCGAGCACCACGGCGGCCGGGGGCACCGGCAGCGTCGCGTAGTGGTCGAGTCCGCCGCCGGCCCGCAGCTGGCCGAAGTACTGCGCCAGCAGATTGAGCGCCACGAACGCCACCACCAGCACCGCGGCACCGGAGACGACGGCCCGTGCCTCGTCGCCGCCGTCGACCACCCCGCGCATCAGGACCATGATCCCGATGGACTGGAAGGTGGCGACGAACAGCAGCGGGATCCGGGCGACCCGGGCCCGGGACAGCTGGGCGCGGTAGACGGCACAGAGCGCGGGCAGCAGACGGGCGGCCGGCGCCAGCGGGGCGGCCTGGCCGTCCTCCGCCCGCGCCGGGACGTCCCGGGCCTCCCGTGCCCCGGTCCCGGCCACCGCCTGCGCGGGAACCACACTCACGCCGTCACCAAGCCTTCCTCGCCGCACTTCACTCCCCGGGGACGCGGCCCCGGCAGCCCTCGGGCCCCCGACCATCGCGCGTCCCCCCTTCAGCACCCGGCGCCCTGGCCGACACTCGCCCCCGCCTCACGCCCTCACCAACCCCTCCGCACGCCCACCCAGCGCCAGATACACATCCTCAAGGCTGGGTGTCGCAAGGGTGAAGTCGTCGAGGGCGGCGAAGGCGGGGCCGGCGGTGACGGAGGCCACCGCGGAGCGGGCCTGGTCGGCGGGGAGGCGGAGGGTCCAGCGGCGGCCGGAGACGTGGGCGGCGGGGGCGAGCGCGGCGACCTCGGGTACGTCCAGGGGCGGGCGGTCCCGCCACACCAGGTCCAGCCGGACCTCCTCGCCCACCCGCTGCTTCAGCCCGCCCGGCGTGTCGCAGGCGATGACGCGGCCCCGGTCGATCACCGCGACCCGGTCCAGCACGCTCTCCGCCTCCAGCACGTTGTGCGTCACCAGCACGACGGTGGCGCCCCGATCGGCCCGGCGCCGGTCGACCGCGTCCCACACGGCACGCCGTGCGACGGGGTCCATACCGGTGGTCGGCTCGTCCAGCACCAGCAGCGACCGTTCGCCGATGAGCACGGTCGCGAAGCAGGCCAGCCGCCGCTGCCCGCCGGAGAGCTTCTTCAGGGCACGTCCGGCGATAGCGGTGAGGCCCAGCTCGCGGACCACCGCGTCGCGCTCGGCGCGCGCCTCGCGGGCGCCGAGTCCGCGCAGCCGGCCGGTGGTCTCCACGGCCAGCGCGACGGTCATCTCGTCCAGCGCGGTGGACTCCTGGCCCAGGTAGCCGAGCAGCCGGGCGGCCCGCTCGGGGTGGCGCACCAGGTCGTGGCCGAGGACGCGGATGCTGCCGGAATCCGGGCGGAGCAGCCCGGTCAACTGGCGGACCAGGGTGGACTTGCCGGCACCGTTGGGGCCGAGCAGACCGAAGATCTCTCCGCGCCGTACCTCCAGGCTGATGCCGTCGTTGGCGCGTACGGCGGGGGTCCGCTCCGCCCCGCGTCGCCCGCGCGTCGCGGGGTACGTCTTGACCAGGTCCCGCACGGCGCACACCGGCCCGCCACGCTCCACCTGCTTTGCGCCCGTCCTCACGAGCTACGAGGGTACGCGTCCCCGGGGCACCGCCCGGCCGCGGGTCACCGGCCCGGTCCGCGCCCGGGGCGCGGAAGCCGGTGTCCGTTCGGTGCGGGGGACGCGCCGGCGCGGGGGACGCAACGGACATACCCGCCTCGGCTCCCTGCTGCGGGATCACCGGCCCGCAACCGCCGCGTTGTGGCACACACCTTCGGGCCTCAGTCCCCCGTCGGTGCGTGCTCGGCCGCCGTCCGCAGATCCACCTCGCGCCAGAAACCGGCCCGGATGGCGTAGCGGTCGTGCTCGTCGATCTGGTCGTCCTTGTGGGCGAGCAGGCCGAAGCGGGCCGCGTACCGCAGCAGTTCGCCGTCGATCCGGTGCGGGATACGCGGGTACTCCGTCGAGAGCTGCTGGAGATGAGCGGTGTCGGAGAGGCGCTCGGTCCAGCGGCGGGCGAAGACCTGGCCGACCTCGAAGGGGTCGCCGCTCACGGCGGTGATGTCCTCCTCGCGGTCGGCCCAGCGCTGTTCGGCGCTGGTGAGCTGGGCCAGGGTCGGCAGGGAGACGGTCTCGGACGGTTCGCCCACCGGGCCGCCGCGCTCGACCCATCCCTTGTCCGACGACCAGCGGAGCGTCGCGCTGGGCGCCGGCGAGGGCTGGCCGCCGCCTGGGCCGCCGGGTCCCTGACCGGCCGCGTGGGCGCGGCCCAGTCCGGCCAGGTCCTTGGGGGTGGGGACGACCTTGCCGCCGCCGGAGGTGGCGTCCCCGCTCTGGTTGGCGGGGCGCTCGGTGCCGTTGGTGCCGTTGCGTTCGTGGCCGCGTTCGGCGGTGTCCGGTCCGGACGACGGGGCGGCGGCCGCCGCTGCCGCCGCGACGGCGGACTCGGGCAGCGGTGCGGAGAGGATCGCGGCGATCTCGGGCCGCGGCGCGGGCGGCGGGGCGCAGGGGCCGCCGAGCTCCTTGGCACGAACCGCGCCGGTGATCCAGGCGCGGTCCAGCACCCGCCGTTCATCGGCCTCCGCGACCAGGTCCTCGGACTGGTTGTAGTCGCCGTCCGCGGCCTGCACGGCCCAGAGGTGGACGGCGACACCGTGTTCCTTGGCGGACATCAGACCGGGCAGCAGATCGCCGTCCCCGGTGACCAGCACGATGTCGGAGCAGGCGCGGTTGCGGGCCAGCTCGGTCAGCTCGGCGTGCATGGCGGCGTCCACGCCCTTCTGTGCCCAGCGGCCGTCGCTGCGGGTCAGGGCGCCGAGCCGGACGGTGACCCGGGGCATCACACGCAAGCGGCGGTGCTCGGGCTGCGGGACGCGGTCGGGGGCGCCGTCGAACCAGTAGATCCGCAGCAGCGGCCGTTCGGTATCGGCTTCGGCGCGTTGCCGCAGGCCCTGGATGAGCGCGGTGTGATCGACGGTGATCCGGGACCGGGCAGGCTCTCCGGCGAGCAGACTCGCGGCGGCGCCGAGCAAGTATCCGGCGTCCACCAGGACGACGCAGCGATCCACGTTCCACCCTCTTCCCTGAGGTGCTGTCCGGTCGCCCCCCGGCTCGGCCTGCGGCGCGAGTTCTCTTCGGCTTCCTTCGAGTCTGCCCGACCGTACGAGGGTTATCTGCCCCAACTGGATCATCGGCGTGGCGGATTCGGCGGGGATCCTGGGTACAGGGTGTAACCGGCCACAATACGCACGGTAATTGCCCGAAATGCGCGGTTCCGTCCGACGTGTAAGTCTGGTCCCGGCCCAGATCCCAGGATCCCCTCCAGGAGGCACGATCATGGCCAAGAGCAAGAACCGTGACCGCAGTCAGCAACAGAGGGCATCCGCCGCCGAGCGCGGCCGGCAGGAAGCCCGGAGGACGGCCATGGAGGCACAGACGAAGTCCACCGACGTGACCCCTGGGGACCTCGCACGCAAGAACCGCGAGCGGCGCTTCGGTCACAACTGAACGATCACTACTGAACGATCACAACCGAACAGTCACCTTGCACGATCACAACTGATTTATGCCACAGATGAGTTGAGGGGCGCACCCATTGCGGGCACGCCCCTCAAGGCCGGTCGGCACGTGGGGGCCCCGGACGAAGTCCGGGGGAGGCTCAGCCCGCCAGGCAGGACGGGCCGAGCAGCACCTTCAGATCACCGAACAGCGATGGATCGGGCGTGACGCGGTGCCGGTCCAGCCGCAGCACCGTGGTCTTCCGCGCGCCCTGGAGCTTGATCCGCACCTCCGTGGAGCCGCGGTGGCTGCTGAGCACCTCGCCCAGCTTCTCGACCATCGGCGGGGTGACCTTGACCGTCGGAATGGTGATCGTCACGGGGGCGTTCGTCCCCGCCTCCGACAGATCGGGGACCATCATCTCCATGGCGACCAGCCGCGGGACGTCCTCACGCTTGTCGAGCCGTCCCTTGACGAAGACGACGGTGTCCTCGACGAGTTGGGTGGACACCAGCTGGTAGGTCGCGGGGAAGAACATGCAGTCGATGGAGCCGGCGAGGTCCTCGACGGTGGCGATGGCCCAGGCGTTGCCCTGTTTGGTCATCTTGCGCTGGAGGCCGGAGATGATGCCGCCGATGGTGACGATCGAGCCGTCCGCGTAATCACCGCCGGTCAGTTGGGCGATGGCGGCGTCCGCCTTGTCGGACAGCACATGCTCCAGGCCGAAGAGCGGGTGGTCGGAGACGTACAGCCCGAGCATCTCGCGCTCCTGGGCCAGCAGATACGTCTTGTCCCACTCGACGTCGGAGAACTCGATGTCCAGCCCGAAGCCGGGTCCCTCGTCCGCGCTGTCGTCGCCCATCCCGCCGAAGAGGTCGAACTGCCCCTCGGCCTCCTTGCGCTTGACCTGGACGACATTGTCGATCATCGATTCGTAGTGCGCCGTCAGCCCCTTGCGGGTGTGGCCCATCTCGTCGAACGCGCCGGCCTTGATCAGCGACTCCGTGGTCCGCTTGTTGCAGACGACCGCGTCGACCTTGTCGAGATAGTCGGGGAACGAGGCGTACTTCCCCTTCGCCTTGCGGCAGCGGATGATCGAATCGACCACGTTCTGGCCGACGTTGCGGACCGCCGTGAGGCCGAAGAGGATCACGTCGTCACCCTGGGCGGCGAAGTTCGCCTCGGACTCATTGACGTTCGGCGGCAGCACCCTGATGCCCATGCGGCGGCATTCGTTCAGGTAGACCGCCGACTTGTCCTTGTCGTCCCGCACCGAGGTCAGCAGCGCCGACATGTACTCGGCCGGGTAGTTCGCCTTGAGGTACGCGGTCCAGTACGTGACCAGGCCGTACGCCGAGGAGTGCGCCTTGTTGAAGGCGTAGCCGGCGAACGGGACCAGGACGTCCCACAGGGCCTGGATCGCCTCGTCGGAATAGCCGTTCTTCCGGGCGCCCGCCTGGAAGATGCCGAAGTTCTTCTCCAGCTCCTCGGGCTTCTTCTTGCCCATCACGCGGCGCAGGATGTCGGCCTCGCCGAGCGAGTAACCGGCGATGATCTGGGCGGCCTTCTGCACCTGCTCCTGGTAGACGATCAGGCCGTAGGTGAGGCCGAGGGTCTCCCTGAGCGGCTCCTCCAGCTCCGGGTGGATCGGGGTGATCTCCTGGCGGCCGTTCTTGCGCTCCGCGTAGTTCGTGTGCGAGTTCATGCCCATCGGGCCCGGCCGGTAGAGGGCCGAAACGGCGGAAATGTCCTCGAAGTTGTCGGGTTGCATCTGGCGCAGCAGCGACCGCATCGGACCGCCGTCGAACTGGAAGACGCCGAGCGTGTCACCGCGGCAGAGCATCTCGTACGTCTTGGGGTCGTCGAGCGGGACGTCAAGGAGCTCCAGCTTGGTGCCCTTGTTGGCCTCCACCATCTTGACGGCGTCGTCCATGATGGTGAGGTTCCGCAGGCCCAGGAAGTCCATCTTCAGCAGGCCGAGCGACTCACAGCTGGGGTAGTCCCACTGCGTGATCGTCACGCCGTCGGTGTGCCGGACCCAGACCGGGGCGTGATCGGTGATGGTCTCGCTGGACATGATCACGCCGGCCGCGTGCACACCCATCTGCCGGACCAGGCCCTCGACGCCCTTGGCGGTGTCGATGACCTTCTTCACGTCCGGTTCGTTCTCGTACATCCCCCGGATCTCGCCCGCCTCGGAGTAGCGCGGGTGCTCGGGGTTGGTGATGCCGTCGAGGTCGATGCCCTTGCCGAGGACGTCGGCGGGCATGGCCTTGGTGAGGCGGTCGCCCATCGCGTACGGGTAGCCCAGCACGCGCGCGGAGTCCTTGATGGCGTTCTTCGCCTTGATCTTGCCGTAGGTGCCGATCATGGCGACCTTGTCGGCGCCGTACTTCTCCGTGACATACCGGATGACCTCGACGCGCCTGCGCTCGTCGAAGTCGATGTCGACATCGGGCATCGAGAGGCGCTCGGGATTGAGGAACCGCTCGAAGATCAGCCCGTGTTCGATCGGGTCGAGGTCGGTGATGCCCATCGCGTAGGCGACGATCGAACCGGCCGCGGAGCCACGCCCCGGCCCCACCGCGATGCCGTTGTTCTTGGCCCACATGATGAAGTCGGCGACCACCAGGAAGTAGCCCGGGAACCCCATCTGGATGATGACGTCCATCTCGTACTCGGCCTGCTTCTGCCGGTCTTCGGGGACGCCGCCCGGGTAGCGGCGCTTCATGCCGACCCGGACCTCCTCCTGGAACCAGGTGACTTCGGTGTAGCCCTCGGGGATGTCGAACTTCGGCATCAGGTCGCGCTTCTCGAACATCCCCGTGACGTCGATCTGCTCGGCGACCAGGCGGGTGTTGGCGCAGCCCTCCTGCCAGGCGTCCGAGGAGTCGATGGCGTACATCTCCTCCGTGGACTTCAGGTAGTAGCCGGTGCCGTCGAAGCGGAAGCGGTCCGGGTCGGAGAGGTTCTTGCCGGTCTGGATGCACAGCAGCGCGTCGTGGGCGGTCGCCTCGTGCGCGTAGGTGTAGTGCGAGTCGTTGGTCACCAGCGGCGGGATGCCGAGCTTCTTGCCGATCTCCAGCAGGCCGTCGCGGACCCGGCGCTCGATCTCGATGCCGTGGTCCATCAGCTCCAGGAAGTAGCGGTCCTTGCCGAAGATGTCCTGGTACTCGGAGGCCGACTTCAGGGCCTCGTCGAACTGGCCGAGGCGCAACCGGGTCTGGAGCTCCCCCGAAGGACAGCCGGTGGACGCGATCAGACCCTCGGACCACTGGGCGAGGGTCTCCTTGTCCATCCGGGGCCACTTCTGCAGCCAGCCCTCGGCGTACGCGTCCGAGGACAACCGGAAGAGGTTGTGCAGACCGGTCTGGTTCGCCGCCCAGATCGTTTTATGCGTGTAACCACCCGAACCGGACACATCGTCGCGCTTCTGATGCGGCTGACCCCACTGGATCTTGCGCTTGTTGCGCCGCGACTCCGGGGCGACATACGCCTCGATCCCGATGATCGGCGTCACCCCCGCCTTCTTCGCGGAGAAGAAGAAGTCGTACGCACCATGGAGGTTGCCGTGATCGGACATGGCGATATGCGTCATGCCCATCTCGTTGCACGCGTTGAACATGTCCTTCAGCCGCGCCGCACCGTCCAGCAGCGAGTACTGGGTGTGGACGTGCAGGTGGGTGAAGGGCGGCTTTGCCACGGCGGGAGACCTCCGAGTGAACAGGTGTGGCGCGAAGCGCCTCTATGAGGGGTGGTGGTTGGGCGACGGGTGGGCGCGCGACGGGTTGGTGGACGGTCTCGACGCATAGGTGAGACGGTCACGAAGTCTACGACTCCGCACTGACAGACGCCGGGCACTCGCGGGTGGCCTCGCCCGTTGTCACAGTCGGGTCCGGGTGACCGTCCGACCCTGATCACCGACACGTTTCCGCACTTCAGGAGGCACTCAGCGATGTCGTCCCAGCACGCCCCGGCGCAGGACGCCGCGCAGCGCGGCGAGGAGATTCTCGCCGTCTTCGGCACCGCCTTCGGGGAGCTGCTCGCCGCCGACCCCGCGGCCTTCCGCGTGAAGTTCCGGAAGATGGCGGCCTCCGCCTTCGCCTTCTACCGGGGCACGGCGTGCCTGTTCTACCGGGACCTGGACGACGGGAAGGAGACCGGGCCGTATCTCGACGAGCGGACCAGCCGGGTGTGGATCCACGGCGATCTGCACGCCGAGAATTTCGGCACCTACATGGACTCCACGGGCCGGCTGATCTTCAACGTCAACGACTTCGACGAGGCGTATGTCGGCCCCTTCACCTGGGACCTCAAGCGGTTCGCCGCCTCGGTCGCGCTGATCGGCTACGCCAAGGCACTCAGCGACGAGCAGATCACCGACCTGGTGCTGACCTACGCCGCCGCCTACCGGGAGCGCATCCGCATACTGGCCTCCCGGTCGCGGGGCTCCGCCGGGGACGAGGTGACGCCGTTCTCCCTCGACACCGCCACCGGCCCACTGCTGGCCGCGCTGCGCGACGCCCGCTCGCAGACCCGGTTCGGGCTCCTGGAGTCGATGACGGAGATCCGTGACTTTGAACGCCGCTTCTCCGCGGGCGGCGGCTCCGTCGAGCTGGACGCGGCGACCCGCTACAAGGTGCTGGCCGCGTTCGACGGCTATCTGGAGACGCTGCCGGAGTCGAGCCTGGACCGCCCGGACTCCTACCGCGTCAAGGACGTGGTGGGCCGGCGGGGCATCGGCATCGGGTCGGCCGGTCTGCCCTCGTACAACATCCTTCTGGAGGGCAACAGCGACGCCCTGGAGAACGATGTGGTGATCTATCTGAAGCAGGCACAGACCCCGGCCGTCTCGCGGCACATCACCGATCCCGAGGTCCGCGCGTACTTCCGGCACGAGGGCCACCGCACGGTGATCTCGCAGCGCGCCCTGCAGGACCACGCCGATCCGTGGCTGGGCTGGACCGAGCTGGACGGCGCGGGCCAGCTGGTCGCCGAGGTCTCGCCGTACGCGGTCGACCTGGACTGGTCGGACATCGACGACCTGGAGGAGATCGCGGCGGTGGTGGCCGACCTGGGCCGGGCCACGGCCACCATGCACGCCGCCGCGGACGACGAGAGCGGCCACTCCCTGGTGCCGTTCTCGACCGAGCGCGCCATCGACGCCGCCATCACGGCCGACGAGGACGGCTTCGTGGAGCTGCTGGTGGACTTCGCGCACTCCTACGGCGCCCGGGCCCGTGCCGACCACCAGATCTTCGTGGATCTTTTCCGCAACGGCCGGATACCCGGGCTGTAGGGCGGCTCGTCCGGGGCGGCTCGTCCGGAGGCGGCCCACCATACGACCGTCCGGTACACACCGCTTCACACCCCCTTAAGCGCCGTTTATCCCCGTCCATGGCACACTCGCGGGGATGGACATCTCGGCGGCACACCTGCGGGCACTACGCGCGGCGCTCTTCACAGCGCTGTGCGTCACGCTGTCCTCGGCGTCCCATGTGCTGCTGTCCCGTATGCCGCTGCCGCTGACCACCGTCGCCGCGCTCTCGGCCGCCGTCTTCGCCATCTCCTACGCGCTGGCGGGCCGCGAGCGCGGCTACTGGCGGATCGCCGCACTGCTGCTCCCCCTGGAACTGGCCGCCGACACGGTCTTCAGCGTCGCGCAGCACACCTGTTACGGCCCGGCCGGCGGCCCGTTGGGCGGCCCGCTGCGCTCCCTGGGCGTGGATCTGGTGTGTGGCGGCGGCAAGGTCGGCGCTCCGCTGGCGCGGCTGTCCGGGGACACCGCCACACCCCCCTCCCCCTGGCTGCTGCTCCTCGCGGCGCATCTGCTGATCGGGCTGCTGGCCGCGGCCTGGCTGCGCCGCGGCGAGGCCGCGCTGGCCCGGCTGCTGGTCGCGGTGGCCGGCTTCGCGTTCCGCCCGCTGCTGGTCGCCTTCGCGGTCGTCGGCGCGGCGGACGCACCGCGCCGCGCGGTGCCCGCCCCCGTACGGCCCGGTCCGGCCGCCCGTGCCGTCCCGCTGCTGGTGCACTGTGTCGTGCGCCGTGGACCGCCCTGCGTGCTCGCTGCCTGAGGCCCTACGGCCCCGCAGCACGCGTACCCCGCCCTATAGCGCGCGCGTACGCCTCCGACAGCACGTACCCTTCCCACGGATTCCCACGGAGCAGAAACAGTCATGAGCAATCGCAACAGCCAGGCCAACAAGCAGGCAGCCCGCGAGCGGCTGCGCGCCGAGCGTGCGCGGCAGGCGAAGAAGGAGAAGATCCGTCGGCAGCTGCTCGTCGGCGGCTCGGTCGTCGGCGTGCTGGCGGTCGCCGGCGGCATCGGCCTCGCGGTCGCCAACTCGGGCGGCGGCAGCGGCAGCGGCGGCGACACCTGGGCGAAGGCCGCGAAGGCGAAACTCATCAAGCCGGCCAACACCAGCGGCGCCGACGGCACCACCATCGTCATCGGCAAGCCGGACGCCAAGAACACCCTGGACCTCTTCGAGGACCCGCGCTGCCCCGGCTGCGCCAACTTCGAGCAGAAGGTCGGCGAGACGGTCCAGAAGGACATCAAGGACGGCAAGTACAAGGCGTCCTTCCACCTGGGCACCTTCCTCGACGGCAACCTCCGGGGCACCGGCTCCAAGAACGCGGTGAGCGCGATGGGCGCCGCCCTCAACGTCGGCCCGGACGCCTTCCTGAAGTACAAGGAGGCGCTGTTCTCGAAGGAGTTCCATCCGGACGAGACCGGCCCGGACAAGTTCGCCGAAGACGGCTACCTGATCAAGATCGCGGACACCGTCCCGGCGCTCAAGGGCAACGCCGAGTTCCAGAAGGCCGTCAAGGCCGGCACCTACGACCGGTGGGCGCTGGCGGTGTCCGACGCGTTCAACAAGGTCAAGGACGTCAAAAGCACCCCGACCGTCAAGCTCAACGGCACGGTGCTGGGCACGGACACCCCGCAGGGCAAGGCGGCCCCGTCCGACCCGGCGACCTTCACCTCCATGGTCGACAAGGCCCTGAAGTAAGCCTGATCAAGCGAGCCGGTGAGGCAGGGCCACGCAGTGGCCCCGTGCGATAAGACCGTGCGGCTCTGACCCCGGCGAGATCATGACATCGGCCGGCGCGCGTCCCCGTGCGCCGGCCGATGTCCGTCCCGATGCCAAATCTTGACCCGGACGGGCGCCGTGCCCATGGCAGACTCCCGGCATGCAGGGGACGGGAGTGCGGCCCGGGGCCCGGCCAGGGGCCTCGTCGGCAGTTCAACTCAGGGCGGCGCGGGCCGCGTTGTTCACCGCGCTGTGCGCCACCCTGTCCGGCGCCTCCCATGTGCTGCTCTCCGGCACCCCGTTGCCGCCGGTGACGGTCGCCGCGGTCTGCGCCACCGTCTTCACCGCGGCGTACACGCTGGCGGGCCGCGAGCGCGGCTACTGGCGGATCGCCGCACTGCTGCTCCCTCTGGAACTGGCCGCCGACACCGTCTTCACCGCCTGGCAGCACACCTGTTACGGAGCGGCCGGCGGCCCGGTCACCGGCCCGCTGCGCTCCCTGGGCGTCGATCTGCTGTGCCGCGGCGGAGAGTTGGGCACCCCGCTGGCCCGGGGTACCGCCCATGCCCTTCAGACCATGGGGGAAGCGCACCCCGGCGGCCCGGTTCCGCCCGTGATGCCCGCGACCGCTCCCTGGCTGCTGCTCGCCGCCCATCTGGCCGTCGGCCTGCTCGCCGCCGCCTGGCTGCACCGGGGGGACGCCGCACTGGACGCGCTGCTGCGCGCCGCGGCGGCCCGCGCGTTCCGGCCGCTGCTGCTGGCGGTCGCGGTGGCCGCGGCCGCGCCGCCCTGGCTCCGCCGCGGGATCCGGCCGCCGCACCCCGTGCCACCGGCTCGCCCGCTCCCCCTCCTGGCGCACTGGGTGCTGCGGCGCGGCCCGCCCGCGCACCCGTAAGGGAAGCAGCCACCGAGCAGCCCGTACACACCATCAGCCCCCACAGCACCGAGGAATCGGGACACACCATGAGCACTCGCAACAGCCAGAGCAACAAGTCCGCCGCCCGCGAACGGATCCGCGCCGAGCGCGAACGGCAGAAGAAGAAGGACCGGATCCGCCGCCAACTCGTCGTGGCGATATCCGTCGTCGGCGTCCTGGCCGTCGCGGGCGGCATCGGCTTCGCCGTGCTGAAGGCGAACGAGCCCACGGCGTGGGAGGCCGCCAAGGAGGCCAAGGTGATCAAACCGGCGCACACCCAGGGCAAGGACGGCACCGAGATCCTGATAGGCGACAAGAACGCCAAGGAGACCCTGGAGGTCTTCGAGGACGTCCGCTGCCCGGCGTGCGCCGCCTTCGAGCAGAGCAGCGGCGAGACCCTGAACAAGGACATCAAGGACGGCCGTTACAAGGTTCGCTTCACCATGTACGCGTTCATCGACGGCAATGCGGGAGGCGAGGGCTCCAAGAACGCGCTCAGCGCGCTCGGCGCGGCACTGAACGTCAGCCCGGACGCGTTCCTGAAATACAAGTCGGCCCTGTACTCGGCCAAGTTCCACCCCGATGAGCGCGAGGACGTCTACGGCAAGGACTCCGAGCTGCTCAAGGTCGCCGCCGAGGTGCCCGAGCTGAAGAACAACAATGCGTTCGCGACGGCGGTCGAGAAAGGCACGTACGACCCCTGGGCGATGAGGATGGCGGACCTGTTCGGACGCAAGGGGGTGCGGGGCACGCCGACCTTCATGCACGGCGACAAGAAGCTGGTGATGGACCAGATCCCGCAGCAGCAGATGACGCAGGCGCAGTACAGCGCCCTCGCGAACGCCAACTTCAAGAAGATGATCGACAAGGAGTTCGGTCCGGCGAAGGGTGCGGAAGCGGGCAAGAACGATGGCAAGGGTGGAGACAAGGACAAGGGTGAGGGAAAGGGCATCCGCGAGGGCGAGAAGGACCCGACGCGCGAGAACTGAGCGGCCTATGAGGCCCTCACGCCACGGGACTTGAGTGCCGCACAGGCAACAGGTGGGCGAATTCCCGGAATTCCCGGGAATTCGCCCTCCCACTCCTCCCTACCGGCCAGTAGGGTTATCGCCCGTGACCGACCATGACCAGATCTCCCGTCGTACCGCCGTCACGGCCGTAGCCGCCACCGCCGCACTGCTGCCCTTCGCCGGCGCCGCCACGGCGCACGCCCAACAGGCCGGGGAGCGCGGCCGGTTCTTCCGGCACGGCATCGCCTCCGGTGATCCGCTTCCCGACGGCGTCCTGCTGTGGACCCGTGTCACGCCGACCGCCGAGGCCACCCCCGGCTCCGGTCGCGGCCCGGACACCGAGGTCGGCTGGCAGGTCGCGACGGACCAGGACTTCGCCTCCGTCGTCGCCCACGGCAGCGTGACCGCCTCGGCCGCCGCCGACCACACCGTCAAGGCGGACGTCCGCGGTCTGCGCCCGGCCACCCGCTACTACTACCGCTTCACCGTGGACGGCGAACACTCCCCCGTCGGCCGCACCCGCACCGCCCCCGCCATCCCCCATAGCCCTCAGGGCATGGGAGGTACCCCCACCACCTCAGCCGGCAACGTCCGCTTCGGCGTGGTCTCCTGCGCCAACTGGGAATCCGGCTACTTCTCCGCCTACCGCCACCTCGCGGCCCGTACCGACCTGGACGCGGTGCTGCATCTCGGCGACTACCTCTACGAGTACAAGTCGGGCGAATTCCCGGACTTCGCGTCCGCCGTACGCCCGCACTCCCCCGCCCACGAGCTGCTCACGCTCGCCGACTACCGCACCCGGCACGGCGTCCACAAAACCGACCCCGACGCACTGGCCATGCACGCCGCGCACCCGGTCATCGCCATATGGGACGACCACGAGTTCGCCGACAACGCCTGGTCGGGCGGTGCGGTGAACCACAGCCCGGACACCGAGGGATCCTGGGCGAAGCGGATGGCCGCGGCCAAACAGGCGTACTTCGAGTGGATGCCGGTCCGCCCCTCCACCGCCGGTACGACCTACCGCAGGCTGCGCTTCGGTACCCTCGCCGATCTGCATCTGCTGGACCTGCGGTCGTTCCGCGACGCGCAGGCCGAGCCGGGCAGCGGCGCGGTCGACGACCCGGGGCGGACGCTCACCGGCCGGGCCCAGCTGGACTGGCTCAAAGCCGGACTGGAACGCTCGGACGCCGCCTGGCGACTGGTCGGCACCTCGGTGATGGTCTCGCAGGTCGCGTTCGGCTCCATACCCGCATATCTGCTCGCCCCGCTCGCCGAGCTGCTGGGAGTCCCCAAGGAGGGCCTGGCCGTCAACACCGACCAATGGGACGGCTACACCGACGACCGCCGTGAGCTGCTCGGCCACCTCAGCGACCGCGGCATCGACAACACCGTCTTCCTGACCGGCGACATCCATATGGCCTGGGCCAACGACGTACCGCTGAAGGCCGCGACCTACCCGGTCACCGCGCCGGTGGCGACGGAGTTCGTGGTCACCTCCGTCACCTCCGACAACGTCGACGACTTCCTGCATGTCGCCCCGCACACCGTCTCGCTGGCCGGCGTCGCCGCCATCCGGGCCGCCAACCGCCATGTGAAGTGGCTGGACATGGACTCGCACGGCTACGGCGTCCTCGACGTCACCGCCGAGCGCACACAGATGGACTTTTTCGGGATCTCCGACAGGACCGACCCGAACGCCACCAGCGAGCTGCTGCGCTCGTACCGCACGCGGTCGGGCACGCAGCGGGTGGAGCGGGCCGACCGGCCGGTGGGGTGAGCCGGGGGCGCGGGGACCGGGGTACGGGAGGGCCGAAGCGCGGGGGCCGGGCGCGGGGCCCGGTACCGGAGCTCGGCCCCGTGTCCGGATGCCCCGGCCCGCGACCGACAGCCCGGCTGTCTCCCGGCTCACAGCCCGTCACACCAGCCGGTTCCACCCGGCTCACAGCCCAGCGGCCCCCGTCCGTCTCCCCGCGGCTCACAGCCCGGCCAGGAAACCCAGCGCCACCTTCCAGGTGCTCTCCGCCGCCTCCGCGTCGTAATCCGGCAGATCGGGGTCGGTGAAGAGATGGCCGGCGCCGGCGTAACGGAACACCTCGACATCCGCGCCCGCCCGGCGCATCCGCAGGTACCAGGCGTTCAGCCAGTCGTGCGGCTCGTACGGGTCCGGGTCGGCGACATGGAGCTGTACGGGCAGGTCGTCGGCCTCCGCGCCCTCCGCGATGTCGGAGGTACCGTGCAGCAGGAGCAGTCCGCGGGCCTTGTCGTCGGCCAGCGCGAGATTCTGCGCGACCGCCCCGCCGAAGGAGAAGCCGGCATAGACCAGGCCGCGGTCGGAGTACGGGGCGACGGCCGTGACGGCCCGCTTGAGCAGCTCGTCCTTGCCGATATCGTCCTTGACGGCCAGGCCGTCCTGCACCGAGTCGGCAGTGCGGCCGTCGAACAGATCGGGGACGACCACCTCGTGTCCGGCGGCCCGCAGCCGGTCCGCCGCGGCATGCACCGCGGGGCGCACCCCGCACACCGAATGAAACAGGACAATCGTCAAGGACCCGCTGGTCGGGGACTCGGCGGAGGCCGGCACTGACATCACTTCCCTGGGGTTGGATCGCACTCCCCCCATCGTGCCAGTTACGGTCGGTGGGACCGTCGATCCGTCCCGAGCACACCGCACCGAGGAGGCACTTGTGACCCTGGAGGACGTGCTGCGTCCGATCGTCGTGGTCGGCGGCGCGCTCGTGGTCACGCTCATCCTGGGCTGGCTCGCCGACCGGACGCTGCACCGGATCGACACCGCGCACCCGGAGACGCCGCTGTGGGATCTGCTGCGCCGCTGCCGGCTCCCGCTGCAAGTGGTGCTGTGTACGGCCCTGTTGCGCACCGCGTACAAGGAGAGCGGGCTGGAGCTCGTCCGGCAGTACTCCGCGGCCGTCGGCCAGGCGCTGACCCTGGTCCTGATCGCGGCCACCGCCTGGCTGCTCGTTCGGGCCTCGGCGGCGTTCGTCGAGTCGTGGTACTCGCGCTATGCGGCGAGCGCGCGGGACGCGGCGCGGGTGCGGCGGGTGCGGACGCAGGTGACGTTGATCCAGCGCGTGGTGACGGCCGTGGTGATCGTCGTCGCGGCGGCCTCGATGCTGCTCACGTTCCCCGAGATGCGGGCGGTCGGCACGTCCATGCTGGCCTCGGCCGGTGTGCTCGGCATCGTCGCCGGTATCGCCGCCCAGTCCACCCTCGGCAATCTCTTCGCGGGGCTGCAGATCGCCTTCGGCGACATGGTGCGGCTCGGCGACACGGTGGTGGTGGACGGCGAGTGGGGCACCGTCGAGGAGATCACGCTGAGTTTCCTGACCGTACGGACCTGGGACGAGCGCCGGATCATGATGCCGGTGTCGTACTTCACCGGCAAGCCGTTCGAGAACTGGTCACGCGGCGGGGGGCAGATGACCGGCACGGTGTTCTTCCACCTCGATCACTCCGCGCCGGTGGCGGAGATGCGGCAGCGGCTGCACCAGATCCTGCAGGACTCCCCGGACTGGGACGGCCGGTCCTGGAGCCTGGTGGTCACGGACACCACACCGTCCACGATCGTCGTGCGCGCGCTGGCCACCGCCCGGGACGCGGACACCATCTGGACGGTGCGATGCGAGGTCCGCGAGCGGATGATCGAGTGGCTCCGTACCGAGCACCCGTACGCGCTGCCGCGGATCAGCACGACGACGGCACCCGTGGAGCGGGACGGACTCCGGGCGGGCCGGCCGGACAGCGCGGGCCACACGGACCGGCCCGAGGCGGAGCTGGACAAGCCCTAGCCAGGCGGGGTCCGCTCCCTAAGGAGCCCCCCGCAGGCTCCGTATGTCCAGATGCCGCAGCACCCGGTCCACCACCTCCGGATCGGCGCCCGGTTCGCTGCGGGCCGCGAGCACCTCGTGCCGGGCCGCGGAGAGCATCTCGCCCTGGATGCGCTGCACCTTCTTCAGCCGCGTGAACCGCTTCTCGACGAGCTCGCGCCGCTCGTCGTCGACGATGTCCGGCGCGATACGGGCCCCGATGTCGTATGCACGGCGCGCCAGCTGGTCGCTGACCTCCTCCGGCAGCTCCTCGACCGCCAGGATCTCCCTCAGCCGCCGCTTGGACGCCTTGATCACCCGCAGGGCCAGCTCCCGCTCCAGCGCGTCCTCGGCATCGGTGTCGGCCCGTACGTTCAGCCGGCGCACCAGCCAGGGCAGGGTGAGGCCCTGGACGACGAGGGTGGTGAGCACCACCGCGAAAGCGATGAAGAGGATCTCGTCGCGGGCGGGGAAGCCGGCCCCGCCGTCGACGGTGTACGGAATGGCCAGCGCCAGCGCCACCGAGGCCACCCCGCGCATTCCCGACCACCACATGACGAGCGTCTCGCGCCAGCTCATCGGGATGTCCTCGTCGTAGTCGCGGCGTCTGTGCATCCGCCTCGCCAGCCAGGATGCGGGCAGCAGCCACAGCAGACGGACCCCGACGACCACCCCGACGACGACGGCGCCCGCGCCGAGCAGCTGGCCCCAACGGCCGGACGCGGTCCCGAAGATGTTGTGCAGCTCCAGACCGATCAGCCCGAAGGCGACGCCGGTGACCAGGGTGTCGACGACTTCCCAGAAGGTGTATCCGGCGAGCCGGCCCATCACGTCGTCGGCGTCGACCGCGTACTCGGCCAGGAAGAGCGCGCAGGTCAGCACCGCGAGCACGCCGGACCCCCGGAGCTCCTCGGCCAGCACATAGGCGACGAACGGCACCAGCAGCGTCAGCCCGATCTGCAGCGTCGGGTCACCGAGCAGCCCCATCAGCTTGTTGGTGAGCCAGCCGAGCACCAGCCCGACGGCCAGGGCGACGACCGCGGAGAGCACCAGCGAGCCGAGCGCGGCGGGCACCGAGAAGGTGCCGCTGACGGCCGCGGCGAGCGCGACGTGGTAGAGCACGATGGCGGTGACGTCGTTGAACAGCCCCTCGCCCTCCAGGATCGAGACCATCCGGCGGGGCAGCCCGAGCTTGCCGGCGACGGCGGTCGCGGCGACCGGGTCGGGCGGGGCGACCAGCGCGCCGAGCACCACCGCGGCGGCCAGCGGCAGACCGGGCACCACGGCCTGGGCGACCGCGGCGACGGCCGCCGTGGTGGCGAAGACCAGCGCGACGGCCAACAGCAGGATCGGCCGGAGGTTGGCGGTGAACTGCCGCCAGGAGGTGCGCTGCACGGCGGCGTAGAGCAGCGGCGGCAGCACCACCGGGAGGATGAACTCGGGCGGGATCTCGACATCGGGCACAAACGGCAGCAGCGCCAGCACGGCCCCGGCGAGGGTCATCAGCACCGGCGACGGCAGCCCCAGCCGGTCGCCGACCGGGACCATGACGACGGCTCCGAGGAGAAGGACGAACATCAGAGCCAGCTGGCCCACGAGGCTACGCTCCGGAGTCGCTTTCGATCACTTTCCGCCCAAGAGTGCCACGACCACGATCGAAACCGAGCAGCCGAAGCACGCCGGATGACATGACAGGCCGCCGGTTCACCGTCCGCGACGATGCGATGACGCGATGCCCTCCGCGGGCTCGGCAACGCGACGACCTCGGCGGACTCGACGATTCCGACGGCTCCGACGACTTCAGAGACCGCGGTGCCCGGTCCCCCCCGGCCCTCGGTGACCGGGCGCCCCGGTGGCTTCGACCGCCTCAGCAGCCCCGTCGGCCTACGGGCTCCCCTTGCCCCGACCGCTCACGCGCTCCTCATCCCCGCCCGACCGCTCACGCGCTCTCGTCCCGCACGGTGTCCAGCGCGTGCTGCAGATCGTCCGGATAGGCGCTCTCGAACTCGACCCAGCCGCCGTCCGACGGGTGCTCGAAGCCCAGCCGTACCGCGTGCAGCCACTGCCGGTCGACGCCCAGCCGCTTGGCGAGGGTGGGGTCCGCACCGTAGGTCAGATCGCCGACACAGGGGTGGCGGTGGGCGGCCATGTGCACCCGGATCTGGTGGGTTCGCCCGGTCTCCAGCTTGATGTCGAGCAGGCTGGCCGCCCGGAACGCCTCGATCAGGTCGTAGTGCGTGACCGACGGCTTGCCCTCGGCGGTGACCGCCCACTTGTAGTCGTGCTGGGGATGCCGGCCGATGGGGGCGTCGATGGTGCCGCTCAGCGGATCCGGGTGGCCCTGGACGAGGGCGTGGTAGCGCTTGTCGACGGTACGGTCCCGGAACTGCTGCTTGAGCAGGGTGTAGGCGCGCTCCGACTTGGCGACCACCATCAGGCCCGAGGTGCCGACGTCGAGGCGGTGCACGATGCCCTGCCGCTCGGCGGCGCCGGAGGTGGAGATGCGGTAGCCGGCCGCGGCCAATCCGCCGATGACGGTGGTGCCGGTCCAGCCGGGGCTGGGGTGCGCGGCGACGCCGACCGGCTTGGCGATCACCACGATGTCGGCGTCGTCGTGCACGATCTCCATGCCCTCGACGGGCTCCGCGACGATCTGCACGGGCGGCGCGGCCTGCGGCATCTCGACTTCCAGCCAGGCGCCGCCGCGCACCCGCTCGGACTTCATCACCTCGGCACCGTCGACCCGGACCCTCCCGGTGGCCGCGAGGTCGGCGGCCTTCGTCCGGGAGAAGCCGAACATGCGGGCCAGCGCGGCGTCGACGCGCTCGCCCTCCAGGCCGTCCGGTACGGGCAGGGTGCGGATCTCGGGAAGCGTGCTCACCCCACGAGTATGGCAGTCCCGTTACGGTGCCCTGTCCGCGGCCGCTCCCGGGCCCCGGGACCGGGCCCGAAGGACCGGGACGGCCGGTGGCCGCAGGCACCTGCACCCCACCCACCGAACGGCACCACCAACAGCTCCTGCCCCGGCCGGCCCCGCCGCGGGGAGCCACCGCCCAGCCCCTCACCCCACCCACCGAACGGCACCACCAACGGCTCCTGCCCCGCCCGGCCCCGCTGCGGGGTGCCGCTCAGTCCTTGTGCAGCGTGCCGTCCGGATCAAGCCCCCGGAAGGACAGAATCACGATCAGGAAGCCACCGCAGACGATCGCGGAGTCCGCGAGGTTGAAGACCGCGAAGTGCGCCGGGGCGATGAAGTCGACCACCGCGCCCTTGAAGACACCCGGCGTACGGAAGATCCGGTCGGTGAGATTGCCGAAGGCGCCGCCGAGCAGCAGTCCGAGCGCGATCGCCCAGGGCACGCTGTAGAGCTTGCGCGCGATACGGGCGATCACCACGATCACGGCCACCGCGATGATCGTGAGGAAGATCGTCAGGGCCTCGCCCATGCCGAACGCGGCGCCGCGGTTGCGGATCACATGGAGCTGCAGCAGCGTCCCGATGACCTCGATGGGCGCGTGGTGCTCCAGCTTCTCGACCACGACGAGCTTGCTGCCCAGGTCCAGCAGATAGACGAAGGCGGCGACGAGCAGCAGCGCCCCGATCCGCCGCGGGCCCCGGCCCGCGCTCCGCTCCGGATCGGCCACCGGTCCCTCCGCGCTGTCCGGCACGGGGTCCGCCCCCTTGCCCGGCTCGGTGTCCGCCACAGGATCCGCTCCGGAACCCGGCTCGGATTCCGGTGTACCGGTAGTGCGTTCCGCCTCTGCCACGTGTGAGTCCCTCAGCCCGTTGAGTCCGCCGCCAAGCCGTACCTGGCCCGGGGCCTGCCCATGAACCCGGCCGGGGTCCACGGCAGGCTCCGAGGACGAGAGTACGGCACATGCGTGCGGCCGGGGCGGGACCCGGGTAGCCCGCCTTAACGATTCTCCCGGGTCAGTGCCGCTCCTGCTGCTGCTTGCACTCCACGCACAGCGTCGCGCGCGGGAACGCCTGCATCCGCGCCTTGCCGATCGGCCGACCGCAGTTCTCGCACAGCCCGTACGTGCCCGCGTCCAGCCGGCCCAGTGCCCGCTCGGTCTGATGGAGCATCTCGCGGGCGTTGGAGGCCAGCGCCAGTTCGTGTTCGCGGGTGATGTTCTTGGAGCCGGTGTCGGCCTCGTCGTCGCCCGCGCCGTCGCCGTCCCGCATCAGTCCGGCGATGGCGTCCTCGGACGTGGCGATCTCGGCGCGCAGCCGTTCCACGTCGGCCATCAGCTCGGCCCGCGCCGCGGCGACCTCGCCCGGTGTCCAGGGTTCCTCGCCCGGCCGTACGGCGAGTTCGTCCGGCGCCGCGGACACCCGGGCCTTGGGCACCGCGGACTCCTTGGCGTGCGTGCCGGCCGCACCCGTGGTCTTCTTCGCCACCACCGTCTTGGCTCCCGTCTTCGTGGCGTCGGACGAGGCGGCCACCGTGCCGGTGGCTTTCTTGGCCGGAGCCTTCTTCGCCGCTTTCTTCGCGGCCGTCGTCTTCGTGGCGGTCTTCTTCGCCGCCGCCTTCTTCACGGCCGGCTTCTTCGCGGCCGCTTTCTTCGTGGCCGTCTTCTTGGTGGCCGCTTTCTTCGTGGCGGTCTTCTTGGTGGCCGCTTTCTTCGTGGCCGTCTTCTTCGCGGCCGGCTTCTTCTGCGCTGTCGTCTGTGCGGGCTGCTTCGCGTCGGCCTCGTCGGCAGGCGTCGTGCTCCGCTCCGCGGCGGTCTCTTTCGCCACCATGGCCGCGACCCCTTCACATATGTGATCTTGTTCGCGAATCGTGACGAGAACGATAAATCGCCGCACGGCACGCGGCAACGGGACGCACCGCCCGACGCGTCCGGCCACCCCGTCCGAAGGCCAGGTCTGTCTCGGTTGTGCCCCGTCCCCCGCCCCGTAACCCGCCGGGGCGCCCCCGGCAGGGACGGGCGCGCACGCCGGCCCGCGACGGGTCGCCATTCGGGTCACGCACATGCGCCGGACCGCGCCCCGCGGCGGGCCGGCCGGGCAGGAGCCGCTGGCGGTGCGGCTTGGTGGGCGCGGATACAAGTGCCTGCCGGACGGCGCCCCGCGCCCTCGTCTCCGGGCCGCCTTCCGGAAAACCGGTCGGCCCCTGTCGGCGCGGCCCCGTACACTGGGCCCAGCGAAAGGCATTGATGGGACGAGTAGCGTCGTACGCAGCCAGCAGCGACCCGGGGACGGTGCGAGCCCGGGGGCGTGCGCGATGTGAAGATCACCCCGGAGTCGCCGGAAGAAAGCCCCGCAGATCCGCGGGGCGAGTAGAACCGGCAGCGCGACCCCAATGAGGGGGCGGTGCAGCTGCGCCGCCAAGGAGGGTGGTACCGCGGGAGCGCGAGCTCTCGTCCCTCCGGACGGAGAACGCAGCAGGTGTCCGCCGGAGGAAGCCCCCGATGAGTCCGCAACCCCAGTACCGCCCGGTACCCGCCCAGGTCGACCTTCCCGCCCTTGAGCACGCCGTGCTCGACTTCTGGCAGGAGCAGAAGGTCTTCGCCCGTACCCTCCAGCAGTCCGAGGGACGGCCCGAATGGGTCTTCTACGAGGGCCCCCCGACCGCCAACGGCATGCCCGGCGCCCACCACATCGAGGCGCGCGTCTTCAAGGACGTCTTCCCCCGGTTCCGGACGATGCAGGGCTACCACGTCGGCCGCAAGGCCGGCTGGGACTGCCACGGCCTCCCTGTCGAGCTGGCCGTGGAGAAGGAGCTGGGCTTCAACGGCAAGAAGGACATCGAGGCGTACGGCATCGCCGAGTTCAACGCCAAGTGCCGCGAGTCGGTGACCCGGCACACCGACGCCTTCGCCGAGCTCACCACCCGCATGGGCTACTGGACCGACCTCGACGACCCGTACCGCACCATGGACCCGCAGTACATCGAGTCGGTCTGGTGGTCGCTGAAGGAGATCTTCGACAAGGGCCTGCTGGTCCAGGACCACCGCGTCGCCCCCTGGTGCCCCCGCTGCGGCACCGGCCTGTCGGACCACGAGCTGGCGCAGGGCTACGAGACGGTCGTCGACCCGTCGGTGTACGTCCGCCTCCCCCTCACCTCCGGCCCGCTGGCCGGCCAGGCGGCGCTCCTGATCTGGACGACCACCCCCTGGACCCTGGTCTCCAACACCGCCGTCGCCGCGCACCCGGACGTCACGTACGTCGTGGCCACCGACGGCACGGAGCGGCTGGTCGTCGCCGAGCCGCTGCTGGACAAGGCCCTGGGCGAGGGCTGGACGGCCACCGGCCGGTCCTTCACCGGCCGCGAGATGGAGCGCTGGTCCTACGAGCGCCCGTTCTCCCTCGTCGAGCTGGCGGGCGCCAACATCGTCGTCAACGCCGAGTACGTCACCACCGACGACGGCACCGGCCTCGTCCACCAGGCCCCCGCCTTCGGTGAGGACGACCTCAGGACCTGCAAGGCGTACGACCTGCCGGTGGTCAACCCGGTCCGCGCGGACGGCACCTTCGAGGAACAACTGGCCCTGGTCGGCGGCCAGTTCTTCAAGAAGGCCGACGAGGCCCTGGTTCAGGACCTCTCCTCCCGGGGGCTGCTGTTCCAGCACATCGCCTACGAGCACAGCTACCCTCACTGCTGGCGCTGCCACACCGCGCTGCTCTACTACGCCCAGCCGTCCTGGTACATCCGCACCACCGCGGTCAAGGACGCCCTCCTGCGGGAGAACGACAACACCAACTGGTACCCGGAGTCGGTCAAGCACGGCCGGTTCGGCGACTGGCTCAACAACAACATCGACTGGGCGCTCTCCCGCAACCGCTACTGGGGCACCCCGCTGCCCATCTGGCGCTGCGAGGAGAACCACCTCACCTGCGTCGGCTCGCTCGCCGAGCTGACCGAGCTGACCGGCACCGATCAGTCGACGCTGGACCCGCACCGCCCGTTCATCGACGAGATCACCTTCGCCTGCCCGACGTGCCGGGAAACCGCGACCCGCGTCCCGGAGGTGATCGACGCCTGGTACGACTCGGGCTCGATGCCGTTCGCGCAGTGGGGCTACCCGTACCGCAACAAGGAGCTCTTCGAAAAGCGCTACCCGGCGCAGTTCATCTCGGAGGCCATCGACCAGACGCGCGGCTGGTTCTACACGCTGATGGCGGTCGGCACCCTCGTCTTCGACAAGTCCGCGTACGAGAACGTGGTCTGCCTGGGCCACATCCTCGCCGAGGACGGCCGGAAGATGTCCAAGCACCTGGGCAACATCCTGCAGCCGATCCCGCTCATGGACCAGCACGGCGCCGACGCGGTCCGCTGGTTCATGGCCGCCGGCGGCTCCCCCTGGGCGGCCCGCCGCGTCGGCCACAACACCATCCAGGAAGTCGTCCGCAAGACCCTCCTCACGTACTGGAACACCGTCGCCTTCCAGGCGCTCTACGCCCGTACGTCCGGGTGGGCGCCCTCCACGGCCGACCCGGCCCCGGCCGACCGCCCGCTGCTGGACCGCTGGCTGCTCGGTGAGCTGAACACGCTGGTGGACGGCGTCACCGAAGCCCTGGAGTCCTTCGACACCCAGCGCGCCGGAAAGCTCCTGTCCACCTTCGTCGACGACCTCTCCAACTGGTACGTCCGCCGCTCCCGACGCCGCTTCTGGCAGGGTGACGCGGCCGCGCTGCGCACCCTCCACGAGGCCATCGAGACCGTCACCCGCCTCATGGCGCCGCTCACCCCGTTCATCACCGAGCGGGTCTGGCAGGACCTGGTCGTCCCGGTCACCCCGGACGCCCCGGATTCGGTGCACCTCTCCAGCTGGCCGGTCGCGGACGCCTCGCTGATCGACCCGACGCTCTCCGAGCAGATGCTGCTGGTCCGCCGCCTGGTCGAGCTGGGCCGGGCCACTCGTGCCGAGTCCGGTGTGAAGACCCGCCAGCCGCTGTCCCGCGCTCTGGTCGCGGCGGCCGGCTTCGCGGACCTGTCCGAGGACCTCCGGACGCAGATCGCCGAGGAGCTCAACGTCAGCTCGCTGGCGTCGCTCTCCGACGTGGGCGGCTCGCTGGTCGACACCACCGCCAAGGCGAATTTCCGTGCCCTGGGCAAGCGGTTCGGCAAGGGCGTCCAGGCGGTCGCCAAGGCCGTCGCCGCCGCCGACGCCGCCGCCCTCTCGCTCGCCCTGCGCGACGGCGAAGCCACGGTCGAGGTCGACGGCGAGACGATCACCCTCACGCCCGACGAGGTCATCATCACCGAAACCCCGCGCGAGGGCTGGTCGGTGGCCTCCGACTCCGGCGCGACGGTCGCCCTCGACCTGGAGATCACCCCGGAGCTGCGCCGGGCGGGCCTGGCCCGCGACGCCATCCGTCTGATCCAGGAGGCGCGCAAGAACAGCGGTCTGGACGTCGCCGACCGGATCGCGCTGCGCTGGCAGTCCGCCGACGAGGAGCTGCGTACGGCACTGACCGACCACGCGGGTCTGATCTCCGACGAGGTCCTGGCGACGGACTTCGCCGCCGGCGAGCCGACCGGGGACGGCTACGGCGAGGTCTTCTCGGACGAGGCCCTGGGCCTGACGTTCCGCCTGCGCAAGGCATAACCGACGCGGCTGGACCCCCGGCGCCGCACGCCGGGGGCCCGGCCCTGTCCGGTGGGTCGGGGCCGGCCCCGCGACGCGCCCCCAACCAACCCCCTCAGCCAACGCTGGGGACCTCCAGGAGGTGCCCCCGGGCACGGCACCTCGCGGCGTTGCCGAAACGCCCTCATAGCTCCTCCCCCATGCCGTAAGGGCACGGGAGGTGCCCCCCATCCAGGACGCTCCGGCGCCTTGCGATGCTCCCCCGTAGCCCTGGACGGGCACGGGGAGGTGCCCCGCCACCAGACGCCGCGGCCTTTCCGACCCTGACCCACCGGGCAGGTCCCAGCCGTATCTGCGGCACCGCTTGAGGTGACACGCACACGAACCCCAGGTGTCACGCACACAAATCCGAGGTGTCACGCACGCGAAAGAGCACGGGCCCCGAGGGAAGATCCCTCGGGGCCCGGCTCTGATTGCCGACTACGTGCCCTACGCGGGCATCAGTTGTCGTCCTCGTCGATGAGGAAGCCACGCATCGGTGACGGCGCCTGGCCCATCGGCTGCGGGCTCTGCGGCCGCACCGGAGCCATCGGCTGGGTCATCGCCGGCGACATCTGCTGCTGACCGCCGTAGGACGGACCACCGCTGGACGGGCCGGCCATCGAGTGGTTGCCGCCCATGGACTGGTTGCCACCCATGGTGTGGTTGCCGCCCATCGTGCCCGCACCGGCCGACGCCATGGACGGGGACGGCGGCAGCGAAGCGGTCGCCGGGGTCCGCGGTGGGGCCAGCGAGTCATCGGCCTGGTTCTCCAGCTGGCGCAGCTGGCTCTCCAGGTACGACTTCAGGCGGGTGCGGTACTCGCGCTCGAAGCCACGCAGGTCCTCGACCTTGCGCTCCAGCGTCGCGCGGGCCGACTCCAGCGAGCCCATCGCCACGCGGTGCTTCTCCTGCGCGTCCCGCTCCAGCGCGTCGGCCTTGGCGCGGGCGTCCCGCTCCAGGCCCTCGGCACGGCTGCGCGCCTCGCCGACGATCTTGTTGGCCTCGGAGCGGGCCTCCGCGATCGCCTGGTCGGCGGTCTGCTGTGCCAGCGACAGCACACGCGCGGCGCTGTCACCGCCGGGACCGCCCTGCTGCTGCGGGCCGCCGGGGCCGCCCATCGGGCCGCCCATCGGACCCCCGGGGCCCATCGGACCCGGACCGTGCGGACCCTGCGGGCCGTGGCCACCAGGACCGGGAGGCAGCTGCGGTGCACCACCAGGCAGTTGGGGCGGGCCACCCATCCCCTGCTGCTGTTGCGGCGGGACCGGCTGCGGACCGGATATGGCGGCGGGCACGGGGGCCCCGCCACGCTGCTGCTGCTCCTGCTGCTGGTCGGGTCCCTTGCGCAGGCCCTGCTGCTGCTGATTCTGGGCGGCGGCGCGGGTGGCGGCGGCCAGCTTGGCGCGGAGGTCCTCGTTCTCACGCAGCAGGCGGGTCAGTTCGGCTTCGACCTCATCGAGGAAGGCATCGACCTCGTCCTCGTCATAGCCTTCTCGGAGGCGGACGGTCGTGAACTGCTTGTTCCGCACGTCCTCGGGGGTCAACGGCATCTCTACTTCACCTCAACGTAGTCGTCGGCAATCGGCAAGACCGTATCGTTCACACCAACAACACCGACCTCACGACGGTGATCAGGATGTACACGATGATCATCAATACGAAGAAGGACAGGTCGAGCGCCACGCCCCCGAGACGCAGCGGCGGAATGACCCGCCGCAGAAGCTTGAGTGGCGGATCGGTCACAGTGTAGGTGGCCTCCAGAACGACCACCATCGCCTTGCCGGGTTGCCATGAACGGGCGAACTGGAAGACATAGTCCATCACCAGCCGGAAGATCAGCACGATCAAGAAGCAGTACAGCGCGATGTAGATCACCTGCCCAAAAACACCCATCTCGCGCGTCCCTCTCCCCTTGATCCTCGGCGGCCTCGCGGCCTCGGTGTGCCCGGTGTTGCGTCTCAGCTCTGGTTGAAGAACCCGCCCTCTGCGATACGGGCTTTGTCCTCCGCCGTGACATCGACGTTAGCAGGCGACAACAGGAACACCTTCTGCGTCACCCGCTCGATGCTTCCATGAAGACCAAACACCAAACCGGCCGCAAAGTCGACAAGTCGCTTCGCATCGATGTCGTCCATCTCCGTGAGATTCATGATCACCGGAGTGCCCTCACGGAAGTGTTCCCCGATGGTACGGGCTTCGTTGTAGGTCCGGGGGTGCAGCGTGGTGATGCGGTAGGGCTCCCGCTCGGACACAACCTTGGGCATGATCACCGGTGCGTTCTTCTCCAGATTTGGGCGGTCGGGTGTGATGGATGCCACTGGGGCGATTCGCGCGGGTCGTCCGCTTTCCGGGGCGAGAGGAGCAGGTTCGCGTTGCGCCGGAGGCGTCACCACTCGGACGGGTTCCTCCCGTTCCGGGCGCGTTTCGGCCTGCACGTGGTGCTGCTGCCGCCGTCCCCGATCGGGCTCCGGATCAAGCTCGGGCTCGAACTCGTCGTCGGGGTCGAACCCCCGGCCGTCGTACCCATCGTCCTCCACGAGGCCGAGGTAGACCGCCATCTTGCGCATCGCGCCGGCCATTCTCTGCGTCCTCCGCTCTGTGGTGGATCGGCTCCGTCACCAGGTGCCTTGGATCCACTCGGCATGCCCGCTTTTTGCGGGAATGACCATATTTTGTGCTGTGGTCCGACTTGCTTGGCGACGTTACCCGAGCCGTGGTCGGACTCCGAGTACCGCAGTGCCGACGCGCACATGTGTCGCCCCGGCCGCAACGGCGTCTTCGAGGTCCGCGCTCATCCCTGCTGACACCATGTTGGCAGCAGGATGGGTCGCGCGCAGGTCGGATGAGATTTCCATGAGTCGCTCAAAAGCGGCGAGTTGGCGTCCGGCATACGGACCGGACAGCGGCGCGACGGTCATCACACCGTCCAGCCGCAGACCTTGGGCACCGGCGATCGCCTCGGCGAGCTCCGGCACACCCTCCGGCGCCACGCCTCCGCGGTCGGCCCGCGCGGCGATCCGCGCGTCCTGCGACGAGGCGTCAAGTGCCACCTGGATCAGGCAGCCCAGCTCACGCCCCGCGCGCACCGCCTCCCGGGAGAGCGCGGTGACCAGCTTGGGGCGGTCGACCGACTGAACAATTCCGGCGTAACCGGCCACAGACCGCACCTTGTTGGTCTGCAACTGGCCGACGAAGTGCCAAGTAAGGGGCAGATCAGCACATTCGGCGGCCTTGGGTGCCGCATCCTGATCGCGGTTCTCCGCGACATGCCGCACCCCCAGCTCCGCGAGCAGCCGGACATCGCTCGCGGGGTAGGTCTTGGTGACCACGATCAGGGTCACTTCGTCACGCGGCCGGCCGGCCTTGGCGCAGGCCGCGGAGATACGTTCCTCCACCTGCGCCAGACTGTCGGCCAGTTGTGTCCTGCGGTCGTCCGTCACTGCTCGCCGTCCAGCCATACGTAACTCGCGAGCCGCCCGGTCGTGCGGTCGCGCCGATAGGAGAAGTGGTCCGCCGATTCCAGCGTGCAGATGTGGGAATCATCACTCAACTGCACCCCGCCCGCGGAAAGTTGGGCACGTACTCCGGCGATGACGTCCACCGCCGGGGTGCCCCAGGTGGTTGTCGACCAGGCCTCCGGGACCGCGGCGGCGACCTCGGAACGCATCGCCTCGGGCACTTCGTAGCAGCGCCCGCAGACGGCTGGCCCGGTGTACGCGAGGATACGTCCCGGTTCGGCCCCCAGTGCGGCCATCGCCTCGACGGCGGCCGGGACGACCCCGGCGACCAGGCCCGGCCGGCCGGCGTGCGCGGCCCCCGCGATCCCGGCGACCGGGTCCGCGAGCAGCACCGGGGCGCAGTCGGCGGTCAGCACGGCGAGCGCGAGGCCCCGGCGGGCGGTCACCACCGCGTCCACACAAGGGATGTCCCCGGCGTGCGACTGCCACGGTCCGTCGACCACCGCCACGTCCCGGCCGTGGACCTGGTTCATCCAGACCACCCCGGCCGGGTCGAGGCCGAGTTCCTTGGCCGCGAGCTCGCGGTTGGCCCGGACCGCCTGCGGGGCGTCGCCCACCGCACCGCCCAGATTGAGCTGGTCATACGGAGCGGCGCTCACCCCGCCCCACCTGTCGGTGAAGGCGAAGTGCGCGCCGCTCTCGTGGTGCTGTTGCCCTATCACGTGGGTGCTTCGGTCACTTCAGGAAATCGGGAACGTCCAGTTCCTCGGCCGCGCTGTCCGCGTAGGACGGACGGGCCGGGGGAACCTGCGGGGCGCTCGCCGGGGGCGCCGGCACCTCACCCAGCGAGGGGGTCTCGGCCGGGGCCGGCTCTTCGTCCCGTACGGGCACCGCGCCCAGGCCGCCGAAGGACGACGGCCGCGGCTCGGCCGGCGCGGCGGCCGGACGGGCCGGGGCCGGGGCCGGGGCCGGCTCCTCGCGTTTGGCGGAGGTCAGTCCGGTCGCCGCCGCCTCGCGGCGGGCCGGCGGCTGGCCGCCGTCGAAGCCCGCGGCGATGACCGTGACCCGGACCTCGTCGCCCAGCGCGTCGTCGATCACCGCGCCGAAGATGATGTTGGCCTCGGGGTGCGCGGCCTCGCTGACCAGTTGCGCGGCCTCGTTGATCTCGAAGAGACCGAGGTCGGAGCCGCCGGAGATGGAGAGCAGCACACCGCGGGCGCCGTCGATGGACGCCTCCAGGAGCGGCGAGGAGATCGCCATCTCCGCGGCGGCCACCGCGCGGTCGTCGCCGCGCGCCGAGCCGATGCCCATCAGGGCGGAGCCGGCCTCCGACATCACGGACTTGACGTCGGCGAAGTCGAGGTTGATCAGGCCAGGGGTGGTGATCAGGTCGGTGATGCCCTGGACACCCGACAGCAGCACCTGGTCCGCGGACTTGAACGCGTCGAGCACGCTCACCTGGCGGTCCGAGATGGACAGCAGCCGGTCATTGGGAATCACGATGAGGGTGTCGACCTCTTCGCGCAGCTGGGCGATGCCGTCCTCGGCCTGGTTGGCGCGACGGCGGCCCTCGAAGGTGAACGGCCGGGTGACCACACCGATCGTCAGGGCGCCCAGGGAGCGGGCGATGTTGGCGACGACGGGCGCCCCGCCGGTGCCGGTGCCGCCGCCCTCACCCGCGGTCACGAAGACCATGTCGGCCCCCTTGAGGACCTCCTCGATCTCCTCGCGATGGTCCTCGGCCGCCTTACGACCCACATCCGGGTTGGCGCCCGCGCCGAGTCCGCGCGTCATTTCGCGGCCGACGTCGAGCTTGACGTCGGCGTCGCTCATCAGCAGCGCCTGCGCATCGGTATTGATCGCGATGAACTCGACGCCCTTGAGCCCGACCTCGATCATCCGGTTGATGGCGTTCACGCCACCGCCGCCGATGCCGACGACCTTGATGACTGCGAGGTAGTTCTGCGGTGCTGCCACGTCGAAGGCCTCTCGCCTCGATTTACGTGTCGCCGCCTCACATTCCGTGTGGACGCCGACTGATGCCGATTGGGACGGTCCGTATTGCCGACCCGAACCCTAACGTTGAAGTTTAGGGTTACCTGTACCTGTGTTCCTTGGTTCCATAGTCCCTTTGGAACGAGACACTAAGTCGACAAGGCGCGCACGTTCAACGAACACGCCGAACCTCCCGTTTTTCTTTTCACCCTATGTGATCACCCATAGTCGTAGCCATCCAGGGTGCTGGCCTGCGACTCCGTACGTCAACTCCCCGACACCGCCGGGGCACTGGGCACCGAGATGTCGAAGTGGCGCGCGTCACCCGCCGCTTTCAGCAGCGCGACGAGGACCTTTGCCTTCTGCCTACCCCGTTCCTCGCTTCCCCACAGGACCGTGCGGCCCCTCGTCAGTTCGAGGGTGAGGGAGTCGTAGGACCGTACACGGACCGTGCGTACCTCCTTGAGCACGGTCTCGGGGAGATGCGCGACGGCGACGGCCGCGGCGCGGCGCAGCCGGTCGGTTCCGAACCGGTGCAGACTCGGGGAGTCCGCCGCGGTCATTTCCAGAAGCGGAACGCCCTTGGGGGCGGTGGCGACGGTGGCGAATCGGACTCCCTCGGCGTCCACTTCGACAAACTTTCCGCCCGATCGCATCAGGAGTTCCGGCGTTCTTTCGGTCACTTCGAGATCGATGGTGTGCGGCCAGGAGCGCACTACGGCAACGGTTTTGATACGTGGCAGGCGCGCGCGGAGCCGTTGCGCCACCATGTCCGTATCGACCGAAACCAGCGGGGTGTTCATCGGGACGTCGGCCACGGCGATGACCTCATCCGGTGTCAGGACCTTGGTACCGGCGGTGCTGACGTGTGCCACGCGCAGCCAGTCCGAGCCGTACAGCGCCCAGACGCCGAAGGCCCCGGAGAGTGCCACAAGAGCAAGTGTGATCATCAGTCCGCGCCGGCCCGGCGGGCGCGGGGGAACACGGGACCGGAGGAACCCAGGCGCGCGCGCGGCCGGGGAAGCGGGCGGGCCGGCCGGCGGTTGCTTCTGGTTCCCCGCGCCACGCCGGGCGGTCTCGGCCACGCTCCCCTGCTCTCTCTCGTCCGCTACCGGTTCTGGGCGATCGCCTCGTAGACCATGCCGACCAGCAGCTCATCGGCGTCCCTGCGGCCGAACTCGGAGGCCGCACGGGACATCTCGTACAACCGGTGCGGATCGGCCAGCACCGGGAGCACGGTGCTCTGCACCCACTCCGCGGTCAGCTGGGCGTCATCGACCAGCAGGCCGCCGCCGGCGTTGACCAGCGGCTGGGCGTTGAGCCGCTGTTCGCCGTTGCCGATGGGCAGCGGGACGAAGGCGGCCGGGAGCCCGACGGCGGACAGTTCGGCGACGGTCATGGCGCCCGCGCGACAGAGCATCATGTCCGCCGCGGCGTACGCGAGATCCATCCGGTCCACGTACGGTACCGGGACATACGGCGGCATCCCGGGCATGTTGTCCACGTGCGGCAGTTCGTTCTTCGGGCCGACCGCGTGCAGGACCTGGATGCCGGAGCGCTGCAGCGACGGCACCGCGGCCTGGATGACCTCGTTCAGCCGGCGGGCCCCCTGCGAACCGCCGGACACCAGCAGCGTCGGCAGGTTGGGGTCGAGACCGAAGGCGGCGCGCGCCTCGGGGCGGACCGCCGCGCGGTCCAGGGTGGCGATGGTGCGGCGCAGCGGGATCCCGACGTAGCGGGCGCCGCGCAGCTTGCTGTCCGGGGTGCTGACGGCGACGAACCTGGCGTACCGGGAGCCGATCTTGTTGGCGAGGCCGGGGCGGGCGTTGGCCTCATGAACGACGATCGGCACACCGAGCCGCTTGGCGGCCAGATAGCCGGGCAGCGCCACATAGCCGCCGAAGCCGACCACACAGTCGGCCTTCGTGCGCTCCAGGATCTGCTCGGCGGCCTTGATCGTGCCGCGCAGCCGCCCGGGGACGGTGATCAGTTCGGGCGTGGGCTTGCGCGGCAGCGGGACGGCCGGGATCAGACCGAGCTCGTAGCCCCGCTCCGGGACGAGCCGGGTTTCCAGGCCGCGCTCCGTGCCGAGTGCCGTGATCCCCACGGTGGGGTCCTGCCTGCGCAGGGCGTCCGCGAGGGCGAGCGCGGGCTCGATGTGGCCGGCGGTCCCCCCACCGGCGAGTACGACATGCACCGAAATTCACCGCTCTCCGGACGGCCGCTTCTTGACGCGCCGTCTCATCGTCTTCCATCTCACCCCAGCCGGCCTTCTACCGAATGCCGGCTTCCGCTTCGACCGGGCCGTCAACGCCGCCCGTGCCGCGGGCTCGTCACGCGCGAAGGCGATCAGCAGCCCGATGGCGAACATCGTCGGCAGCAGGGCGGAGCCTCCGTAGGAGAACAGCGGGAGCGGGACACCGGCGATCGGCAGCAGGCCGAGCACCGCACCGATGTTGATCACGGCTTGGGCCGTGATCCAGGTGGTCACGCCTCCCGCGGCGTACCGTACGAAGGGGTCCTCCGTGCGTCCGGCCACGCGGATACCCGCATAGCCTAGAGCCGCGAAGAGGGCGAGCACCGACAGCGTCCCCGCCAGACCCAGTTCCTCCCCGGTGATGGCGAAGATGAAGTCGGTGTGCGGTTCGGGGAGTTCTCCCCATTTTTCCATACTCGCGCCGAGCCCGGAACCGAAGAATCCGCCGGACGCGAGGGCATAGATCCCGTGGACGGCCTGCCAGCACTGGTCTCCGGGGCCCGGATCGGTCGCGCCGATGCAGGCGAGCCGGGCCATCCGGTTGGCACTGGTCCCGATCAGCAGCGCCCCTATCACCGCGGCGCCGCCGAGGACGCCCACGAACAGCCGGGTGGGGGCGCCGGCCAGCCACAGCAGCCCGAAGGCGATCGCGGTGAGGATGATCGCGGTGCCCATGTCGCCGCCGAGCATGATCAGCGCGAGCAGCAGAAAGGCCGCCGGGATCAGCGGCACCAGCAGATGCTTCCACTGCGCCAGCAGCTTCTTGTCCTGCTTGCGGGCCAGCAGATCGGCGCCCCACAGGACGAGCGCGAGCTTGCCGAACTCGCTCGGTTGCATCTGGAAAGGGCCGCCGAGGCTGATCCAGTTCTGGTTGCCGTTGACCGCGACCCCTATGCCCGGAATCTGCACCAGGCACAGCAGGAACACCGAACCGGCGAGCAGCGGATAGGCCAGCGCGCGGTGCAGCTTGACGGGCATCCGGGAGGCGAGCAGCAACAGCCCGCCGCCGAGGACGGCCGCGAGCAGCTGCTTGCGGAAGAAGTACGTCGGGGCGAGTCCGGACTGCAGGGCCTTGATCTGGGACGCCGAGTACACCATCACCAGGCCCAGGACGGTGATCAGCAGGCTGCCGCCGAGGATCAGATAGTAGGCGGTCAGCGGCCGGTCCCAGGCCCGCTTCGCCCGGACGTAGAGCCGCCGTGCGGTACGGGGGGCGCGCGGGCCCCCGCCGCGTCCACCGCGCGACGGGCGCACCGCGGAGGTCCGGCGGGCCGGGCGCGGAGCGGGCGAGCCCCCGCCCGCCCGCCCCGTCCTCGCCGGTCTGACGGCCATTCTCGTCCCCTCCACAGGTGCGCTCGCCGCGGCTGCCCGACGGATGCGGGGACGGGCTAGTGATCCGCCGCGGTCAGCTCACCGACCGCGTCGGCGAAGGCGTCGCCCCGCGTGTTGTAGTTGACGAACATGTCCATCGAGGCACAGGCCGGGGCCAGCAGGACGGTGTCACCGGGCTCGGCCAGACGGGTCGCCTGCCGGACCGCCTCGGACATCGCCCCAGTGTCGGTCCGGTCGAGGTCGACGACCGGGACCTCGGGCGCGTGTCGCGCCAGCGCTTCGCGAATCAGCGCCCGGTCGGCGCCGATCAGCACGGCGCCGCGCAGCCGCGCCGCCGACCCGCGCACCAGCTCGTCGAAGGTCGCGCCCTTGGCCAGGCCGCCGGCGATCCACACGATGGACTCGTAGGCCGCCAGGGACGCCTCGGCGGCGTGCGTGTTGGTGGCCTTGGAGTCGTCGATGTAGCGGACGCCGCCGACGTCCGCGATGTGCTGGATGCGGTGGGCGTCCGGGTGGAAGGCCCGCAGTCCGTCGCGTACGGCGGCGGCCGGCACGCCGAAGGCACGGGCCAGCGCTGCCGCCGCGAGGGCGTTGGCGATGTTGTGCGGGGCCGCCGGTCCCGAAGCGGGCGCCAGGTCCGCGACCTCGGCGAGCTCCTGGGCCTGCTGCCGCCGGTTCTCGACGAAGGCGCGGTCGACGAGGATGCCCTCGACGACGCCGAGTTGGGAGGGCCCCGGGGTGTCGAGGGTGAAGCCGATGGCGCGGCAGCCCTCCTCGACATCGGCCGCCCGGACCAGGTCCTCGGTCGCCGGGTCGGCGACGTTGTAGACACAGGCGACGGTGTTGCCCTCGTAGACACGGCCCTTGTCGGCGGCGTACGCCTCCATGGAGCCGTGCCAGTCCAGGTGGTCGGGGGCCAGGTTGAGGACGGCCGCGGAGTGCGCCCGTACCGAGGGCGCCCAGTGCAGCTGGTAGCTGGAGAGCTCCACCGCGAGGACGTCGTAGGACGCGCCGCCCTCCTGGCCTTCGCCGAGCACCACGTCGACGAGCGGGATGCCGATGTTGCCGACGGCGGCGGTGCGCAGACCGGCCGCCTCGAGAATCGCTGCCAGCATCCGGACGGTGGTGGTCTTGCCGTTGGTGCCGGTGACCGCCAGCCAGGGCGCGGAATCGGGCCCGCGCAGCCGCCAGGCCAGCTCGACATCGCCCCACACCTCGATGCCGGCCTTCTCGGCCGCGAGGAAGAGCGGGCTGGTGGGCTTCCAGCCCGGACTGGTGACGATCAGCTCGGTGCCCTCGGGGAGCGTGTCCCCGTCGCCGAGCCGGACCGTGACTCCCAGTGGCTCCAGTTCGGCGGCCTGCGCGCGCTCGCGTTCGCCGTCGCTGCTGTTGACGACGGTGACGTGGGCGCCGAGGCCGGCCAGCGCGCGGGCGGCGGGCACACCGCTCACGCCCAGGCCGGCGACGGTGATGTGCCGGCCGGCGAACCGCTGCCGCTGCTGGGCGGTCACTTGGCCGCCTGCCAGCCGGCGTAGAAGATGCCGAGTCCGACGATCACGCACATGCCCTGGATGATCCAGAATCTGACGACCACCAGGACTTCCGACCACCCCTTGAGTTCGAAGTGGTGCTGGAGTGGCGCCATCCGGAAGACCCGCTTGCCGGTGAGCCGGAAGGATCCGACCTGGATGACCACGGACATCGTGATCAGGACGAACAGTCCGCCGAGGATGGCCAGCAGCAGCTCCGTACGGGAGCAGATCGCCAGGCCGGCGAGGGCGCCGCCCAGGGCGAGCGAGCCGGTGTCCCCCATGAAGATCTTGGCGGGTGAGGTGTTCCACCACAGGAAGCCGAAGCAGGCACCCATCAGCGCCGAGGCGACGACCGCGAGGTCGAGCGGATCGCGGACCTCGTAACAGGCCGCGGTGGGCACGTTGGCGCAGGACTCCTGATACTGCCAGATGCCGATGAACGTGTACGCGCCGAAGACCATCACCGAGGCGCCGGTCGCCAGACCGTCGAGGCCGTCGGTGAGGTTCACCCCGTTGGACATCGCCAGGATCATGAACAGCGCCCAGATGACGAAGAGCACCGGGCCGATCTGCCAGCCGAAGTCCTGGGTGAAGGACAGCCGGTCCGAGGCCGGGGTTTGCCCGCGCAGATCGGCGAACTGCAGCGACAGCACCGCGAAGGCGATGCCGACGATCAGCTGGCCGGCCATCTTCGCCTTGGCCCGCAGGCCCAGCGAACGCTGCTTGACGATCTTGATGTAGTCGTCCAGGAAGCCGACCAGGCCCATGCCGGCCATCAGGAACAGCACCAGCACACCGGAGAAGCTGGGGTCGCTGCTCGTGATCACCTTGGTCAGCGCATACGCGATGAGGGTGGCCAGGATGAAGGCGATACCGCCCATCGTGGGGGTACCGCGCTTGCTGTGGTGGTCGCGCGGGCCGTCGTCACGGATGTACTGCCCGTACCCCTTTTTGGCCAGCAGCTTGATCAGCAGCGGAGTGCCGATCAGGGTCAGGAAGAGCCCGATCATTCCGGAGAAGAGGATCTGCTTCATCGTGTTCATCGGGACGCGGCTCCGCCCTCAGTGGCCACAGCACCCTCAGTGCCCTCGTCCAGCAAAGTTGCGGCGACCCGCTCCAGCCCCACCGACCTGGACGCCTTCACCAGCACGACGTCTCCCGGTCGCAGCTCGCTGCGCAACAGGTCGATCGCCGCCCGCGTGTCGGACACGTGCACCGACTCCTCACCCCACGAACCCTCGTTCTTGGCGCCCATGTCGAGCCAGGCCGCTTCCCTGCCGCCGACCGCCACGAGCTTGCTGACGTTGAGCCGGACGACCAGCCGTCCGACCGCGTCGTGTTCGGCGAGTGAGTCCTCGCCGAGCTCGGCCATCTCACCGAGCACCGCCCACGTACGACCGCCCTTCGCCTCGGCGGCTGCGCCCATCGCGACCAGCGCTCGCAGCGCCGCTCGCATGGACTCGGGGTTCGCGTTGTAGGCGTCGTTGACGACCGTCACGCCGTCCGCGCGCTCGGTGACCTCCATCCGCCAGCGGGAGAGCGTGCCGGCTTCGGAGAGCGCGGTGGCGATCTCGTCTGCGGGCATGCCCAACTCGTGGGCGACGGCGGCCGCGGCGAGCGCGTTCGACACGTGATGCTCACCGTACAGCCGCATGGTCACATCACTGCACCCGGAGGGTGTGTGAAGGGTGAAGGCGGGGCACCCTTGACCGGTGAGCCGGACATTCTCGGCGCGGACATCGGCGTCCGGGGCCTCGCCGAAGAACACCGTCCGGGCCTTCGTACGGGACGCCATGGCACGTACGTACGGATCGTCCGCGTTGAGCACCGCGCGCCCGCCGTGCTCCGCCGACGGCAGCGCCTCGACGAGTTCGCCCTTTGCCTCCGCGATCCGCTCACGGCCGCCGAACTCGCCGATGTGCGCGGTGCCGACGTTCAGCACCACACCGATCGCCGGGGGCGTCAGCCCGGCGAGATAGCGGATGTGGCCGACACCGCGGGCGCCCATCTCCAGGACCAGATGCCGGGTGTTGGACTCGGCGCGCAGCGCGGTCAGCGGCAGCCCGATCTCGTTGTTGAGGTTGCCCTCCGGCCAGACGGTCGGGCCGTGCCGCTGCAGGAGCTGGGCGATCAGGTCCTTGGTGCTGGTCTTGCCGGCCGAGCCGGTGAGGCCGACGACGGTGGTGCCCAGCCGCTCGACGACGGCGCGGGCGAGGGCGCCGAGCGCGGCGACGACGTCGTCGACCACGAGGGCGGGGACGCCCACGGGGCGGGCGGCCAGGACGGCGACCGCGCCCGCCTCGACGGCGCCCGCGGCGAAGTCGTGGCCGTCGACGCGTTCACCGGCGAAGGCCACGAACAGGGCGCCGGGGCATACCTGACGGGAGTCCGACACGACCGGCCCGGTCACCTGGACACCGTCGTCCGGTATGTCGTGCTGCCGTCCGCCGACGATGCGGGTGATCTCGGCGAGGGACAGGGAGATCACAGGTCACCCCCGGCGCGGGGCTGAAGGGCCCGAAGGGCTTCCACCGGAGGGTGGCGGCGGGCCGGGGGCACCTCCCAGCGGTAGCTGGGGGAGGGCGGGCGTAGCGGGAAGGATTGTGCGCGCATGGCGGTGTGTCATCCCTGGTGGTTCGGCTGCGGCGACCGCTGCGACCGCAGCGAGTCCTCGATGGCATCGCGCAGCACCTGGCGGTCGTCGAAGGGGCGGACCACTCCGGCGATGTCCTGGCCCTGTTCATGGCCCTTGCCGGCGACGATCACGGTGTCGCCGGGCTCGGCACGGGCGACGGCGGCGGCGATGGCGGCGGCCCGCTCTTCTTCGACCAGCACCGTGCCGCGTTCGTGGACGGGCACCTCGGCGGCGCCCGCGAGCATGGTGGCGAGGATCGCGAGCGGATCCTCGGTACGGGGGTTGTCGGAGGTCAGGACGGCCGTGTCGGCGAGCCGGGCGACCGCGGCGCCCATCGGGACGCGCTTGTGCGGGTCGCGGTCGCCGCCGCAGCCCAGGACGACGTGCATCTTGCCGGTGGTGACCTTGCGCAGGGCGCGCAGCACCGATTCGACCGCGTCGGTCTTGTGCGCGTAGTCGACGACGGCCAGATAGGGCTGGCCCGCGTCGACGCGCTCCAGACGGCCGGGGACGCCGGGGACCGCGGCGACACCGTCGGCGGCGGTCTGCGGGTCGACGCCGGCGACGACCAGCGAGACGATCGCGGCCAGCGCGTTGGCGACGTTGAACGGGCCGGCGATCGGGGACGCCGCGCGCAGCGTCACCCCCTCCGGGCCGTGCACGGTGAACGTCGAGCCGAGCGCCCCCACCTCGACGTCCGAGGCGCGCCAGTCCGCGTCCGGGTGGCCCTCCGCGGAGAAGGTGGTGACCGGGACCTCGGACTCTCCCTCGGCCAGCCGCCTGCCGTACTCGTCGTCGAGGTTGACGACGCCGGCGCGGCTGCGGGCCTTGGTGAACAGCTGGGACTTGGCCTGGAAGTAGTCCTCCATGCCGGAGTGGAACTCCATGTGCTCCGGGCTGAGGTTGTTGAAGATCGCTACGTCGAAGACACAGCCGTCGACCCGGCCGAGGACCAGCGCGTGGCTGGAGACCTCCATGGCGACCGCCCGGACACCGCGCTCGCGCATGACGGCGAACAGCGCCTGCAGGTCGGTGGCCTCCGGGGTGGTGCGCTCGGACTTGATGCGCTCGTCGCCGATACGGGTCTCGACGGTGCCGATCAGGCCGGTCAGCCCGCCATCCGCCTTCGCCGCGGCGGCCCGCAGGCCCCCTTCGATCAGATACGCGGTGGTGGTCTTGCCGGAGGTTCCGGTGATCCCGATCTGGAGGAGGTCGTCGCCCGGCGTCCCGTAGATGGAGACGGCCACTGCACCCATACGGGAGCGCGGGTCGTGGACGACGAGCACCGGCAGACCGGTCGCGGCGGCGCGTTCCTCGCCCGACGGGTCGGTCAGGATCGCGGCGGCGCCGAGGTCGGCGGCCTGCGCGACGAAGTCGGCGCCGTGCAGACGGGCGCCGGGCAGGGCCGCGTAGAGGTCGCCGGGGCGGACCGCGCGGGAGTCGTGCGTGATACCGGTGACCGTCGCGGGCGCGTCGGTACCGGTGGCCGGAGCCTGGATGCCCAGCTGCTCGGCGAGGTCCGCCAGTGGGGTGGGGCGGACCCGTTCAGGGCGAGGAGCTCCCGGATATTTGCCGGGTTCGCCCTTCTCACCGGTCTGGGCGTTGGGGGACTGATCAGAGCGTGACACGGCGGTGAGCGTACCGGGCCGGTCGGGCCCGGGGCGAAGCGAGGGCCGCGCCGAGGAGCAGTTACCGGATGCGGGAGTTCCGTCGGGAGTGATGGTCGTCACGGCGGTTTTGCCTCGATTTCATTGGCCTGGCTTGAACGTGACCGGCAGTCGCGGGGGCTGCGCGCCGGTCGGCGGGACCTGGAGGGTTTTCAGCGCGAACGCCATGACCTGCTGGTAGATCGGACCGCACACCTGGCCGCCGAAGTAGCTGCCTCGCGTGGGGTTCTGGACGGCGCAGTAGACGGTGATACGGGGTTTGTCGGCGGGCGCGAAGCCGGCGAAGGAGGCGGTGTAGCCGTGGTAGCGGCCGGTGCGGGGGTCCACCCGGTTGGAGGTGCCGGTCTTGCCGCCCACCCGGTAGCCGGGGATCTTCGCCTTCGCGCCGGTGCCTTCCTCGTCGTCCACCACGGATTCCAGCATGGTGGCGAGCTCGCGCGCGGTCTTCTCGCTGACCACCCGGTTCTTCGCGGGCTTGGGCGCCGGGACGTAGCGGCCGTCGGGCCCGGTGGTGCCGCGGACGAGCGTGGGGGCGATGCGCTCGCCGCCGTTGGCGATCGTGGAGTAGACGGACGCGGCCTGGACGGCGTTGAGGGACAGGCCCTGGCCGAACGGGATCGTGTACTGCTGCGAGGTGTTCCAGTCCTGCGGCTTGGCCAGGATGCCGGGCGTCTCCCCCGGGAAGCTGAGCCCGGTCGGCCTCCCGATCCCGAACTTCCGCAGGTAGGAGTAGAGCACCTGGTTGGCCTCGCGCTGGGTCCTGCCCAGCTGGCCGGTCGCCAGGATCGTGCCGATGTTGCTGGACTTGGCGAGGACGCCGTTGAGCGTGAGGTACCAGGTGGGGTGGTCGATGTCGTCCGCGAACAGCCGGTCGCCCCGGTGCAGCCGGTTCGGCACGGTGACCCGGGTGGCGGGGGTGGCGGCGCCCTCCTCCAGGACGGCCGCCATCGACATCAGCTTGCTGGTGGAGCCCGGCTCGAACGCGTCGGACAGCGCGGCGTTGCCCAGCGCCGCCGGGTCGGCCTTCGCCACCTCGTTCGGGTCAAAGCCGGGCGCGTTGGCCAGCGCCAGGATCTCGCCGGTACGGGTGTCCTGGACGACGACGTAGCCGCGGTCCGCCCCGGACTTCGCGACCTGTTTGGTGATCGCCCGCTGCGCCGCCCACTGGATGTCGCGGTCGAGGGTGAGCTCGACGTCGCTGCCCGGGACCGCGGGATGTTCCTGGGCGTCGGCGGTGGGGACCCGGCGCCCGCCGGACTGGGCGTAGACGAGCTTGCCGTCCTTGCCCGCCAGCCGCTTGTCCAGGAGCGCCTCCAGGCCGCCGCCGCCCTTGCCCGCGCGGTTGACGAAACCGAGGACGCCGGAGGCGAGGTCCTTGTTGGGGTAGACGCGCTTGCTGTGCTTGTCGGCGAAGATCCCGACCAGGACGTTCGGCCCGTGCTTGCGGTCGGCGGCCGCCCTGGCGTCGAGGGTCCTGCGCAGGGCCTTGATCTTCTTCCAGACCTGCGGGGTCTGCTGCCGGGCGAGCAGGACGTAGCGCGCCTTGGGCCGGGCGAGCTTCTTGGCGAGGGCGGCCTTGTCCTGGTGGAGGATCGGGGCGAGCAGCGCGGCGGCCCGCTGCGGGGCGTCGTCGATCTTGGACTTGTCGGGTGCCAGCAGGCTCGGGTCAGCGGTGATGTCGTACGCGTCCACGGTGGTGGCCAGGTTCACGCCGTCCCGGTCGGTGATCGCACCGCGCTCGGCGGCCAGCTTGACCGGGACATAGCGGTTCACGTTGGCCTTGGCGGCGAACGCCCCGGCGTCCACGGCCTGCACCTGGAAGAGCCGTACGACGAAGACCAGCATCACCACCGTCAGCCCGAGGGAGACCAGCCGCAGCCGGGGGCGCGGGCTGCCGAGGCGGAGCAGGGCGGGGCCGGAGCGGGGACGTACGGGGCGGGCGGCCTGCTTGGCGGACTGCTTGGGCGCCGTTGAGGACCTGGCCGCCGAGGGTCCGGGGACGGCGGGCTTCGGGGTGGTCCGCTTGGCGGCGGGGCGATGCAGGGCGCCGCGTCGGCCGGCCTGGCCGCCGCGTCCGGCCGAACCGCCACGGCTGCCGGCCCGGCCGCGCCCGGCGGGGCGCGGTACACGGCGGCGGGGGTCCCTGGGCTCGGTCATACCGCGTGCTCCGGGGGCGCGGGGGTTCTCCCGTCCGGGGCAGCGGGTGCGCGGTACGGGGCGGCGGCATTGCGCGTCACGGGGTCACCTGCCGGAGGGCGTCGGGGAGGGGGCGGTGGAGCCGGCGGAACCTGACGGCACCGACGGTGCGGCGGTGGGCGCCCCCGGGGCCCCCGGCATCACCGGGGCGACCGGCATGGCCGGCGAGCCCGCCGTCCCCGGTGCCCTGAGCGGCCTCAGGTGCGATGGCGCGGCAGGGGCCTTCATCACCAGCGACCCGTCGGCGTTCACCCGGCTGGGCTTGCCCCGGACCGTGCCGTCCGGCAGCAGGAACGCCGGGTTGCCGCCCGGCACCATTCCCAGCTTCCGGGCGCGCCTGGCGAGGGCGTCCGGGGCGGAGTACGCGTCCACTTCCTGCTGCAGCGCCTGCTGCTCGTCCGTCAGGTCCTCGGTCTCCTTCTCCAGCTTGCTGAGCTCGAACGACCCTTGGTTGAGGGCGGAGTTGAGCAGCAGCAGCGCGATCAGGCCGGAGCCCAGCAGCACGACGACCAGCAGCACAAAAGGGGTGCGCGCGGCGTTGCCGGCGCCGGAGGGGAAGAGCACGGAGAGGCGTCCCTGCCTTCCGCGCGGGAGCCCCTGGCCGGTCACGCCGTGCCCTCCGCGTTCTCGCGGATGCGCTCGGCGCCGCGCAGCCGGGCGGGGGCCGCGCGGCGGTTCTCGGCGATCTCCTCCTCCGTGGGGAGTTCCGCGCCCCGGGTCAGCAGCTTCAGGCGGGGCTGGTAGCGCTCCGGGACGACAGGGAGCCCCGGGGGCGCGGTATTGGCGGCTCCTGCCGCGAGAACCTGCTTGACCAGGCGGTCCTCCAGGGAGTGGTAGGAGAGCACGGCGATCCGGCCACCGACCGCCAGCGCGTTCACGGCGGCCGGAATGGCCCGCTCCACACTCGCCAGCTCCCCGTTGACCTCGATGCGCAGCGCCTGGAACGTGCGCTTCGCGGGGTTGCCGCCGGTGCGCTTGGCGGCCTGCGGCAGCGCGTCACGGATCAGCTCGACCAGCCGTGCGCTGTTGGTGAACGGCTCCTTGGCGCGCTCGCGGACGATCGCCGAGACGATCCGCTTGGCCTGCTTCTCCTCCCCGTAGGCACGCAGGATCCGGACGAGCTCCCCGGGCGCGTAGGTGTTGAGGACGTCGGCGGCGCTCATGCCCGTCGACTGGTCCATGCGCATGTCCAGCGGGGCGTCCTGGGCGTATGCGAAGCCGCGGTCGGCCTCGTCGAGCTGCATGGAGGAGACGCCGAGGTCGAACAGGACGCCCTGGACCCGTGGCAGCCCGAGCCGGTCGAGGACCTCGGGGAGCTCGTCGTAGACGGCGTGCACCAGGGTGGCGCGCTCGCCGTACGGGGCCAGCCGCTCTCCCGCGAGCTTCAGGGCGGCCGGGTCGCGGTCGAGGGCCACGAGACGGGCCGCCGGGAAGGCCGAGAGCAGCGCCTCGCTGTGCCCTCCCAGACCGAGCGTGCAGTCGACGACGACCGCACCGGGCTCGGTGAGCGCAGGGGCGAGCATGTCCAGACACCGCTGGAGCATGACCGGGACGTGGCGTGTGTTGCTACTCATGCGCCTTCCGATGGGTGGCGGCAGGTGGGTCCCCCCGGCCGTTGGCTGGGGTAGTGCCGCACGTACCGCTTGGTCCCCGCCCGCTCTGAAGGGGAAGTGGTGCTCCGGCGACGGGGAAGTGACGTCGGAGGACCGGTGGAGCGGGAGGAGGCCGAGCCGTACGTACGAGGCGCGTACGTCAGGACTCGGGATCCAAGGAGAGCGTCACGCCTCCCACTTCGCGCCACTTTAGTCCACCGGGTGCCCCGGTCAATCAACCGGTTTCCGCGCGTCCCGCGACAGCGTGTGTCCGCCCTTCGCACGGCCCTCTCACCCGGACGGGGGCGATGAGGAGACACATGTGGGTTACCTCACAAGGAGTGGCCCTTGCCCCCTATGCCCCGTTCTCCCAGGCGGCCGGATTCAGCCCCGACGCTTACGGTAAAGGCATGTCCATATCTGCGTCGCAGCCGATGCCCCCGTCCGCCGACCGCGCCGCCGTCCCCGCCGGTGACAGGGGGCTCCCCTGCTCGAACGAAGCTGAGAGCTCGGGGACGGTCACCGACCGCCTCGTCGAGGCGAACCGGCGCTACGCCGCCGCTTTCACCGACCCCGGCATGGATGCCCGTCCGGTCCTCGAGGTCGCCGTGGTGGCCTGTATGGACGCCCGGCTCGACCCGCACGCCGCGCTCGGCCTGGAGCTCGGCGACTGCCACACCATCCGTAACGCCGGCGGTGTGGTCACCGACGACATCATCCGCTCCCTGACGATCAGCCAGCGCGCCCTGGGCACCCGCTCGGTCGTCCTCATCCACCACACCGGCTGCGGTCTGCTGAACCTGACCGAGGACTTCCGGCACGACCTGGCGGACGAGGTCGGCCAGCGGCCCACCTGGGCGGTCGAGGCGTTCCGGGATCTCGACGAGGACGTACGCCAGTCCATGCAGCGGGTGCGCACCTCGCCCTTCCTGCTGCACACGGACGACGTCCGAGGCTTTGTGTTCGATGTGACAACCGGCCTGCTGCGGGAGATCGAGCCGCGGCCCTGACGCCCCGGCGGACCGGGGGTGTCCGGAGCGAAGCGCAGGTGGCGGGAGTGCCGGGGATGGTCCGGACATAACAACCGGAGTTATCCACAGGCCATGACGCGAGGGCTTGCGGACGGCGAGAATGCGTACATGACGTTGCTCCGGCGGTTGCCGCGAGCGACGTCGTGAAGCGGGGTGGCCGGGTCCGCACAAGGGGGGCACCGGCCCTGAATGGGGAGCCCCTGCTCTCCTGAAGAGTGCGGGGCGGGGCCGAGGAGGGCCGAGTGACGACGTATGACCAACGGGCGAGCCATGGGGGTCCTCCCACGCATGGGGTTCCCCCCATGCGTGGGGGTCCCCCCGCGCGGGCGAAGCCGAACCTGGAGGAAAGGCCGAGCGTGGGGGAAAGGCCGAGCGTGGCGGAGGAGCCGGGAGCAGGGGGAGAGCTGACCACCACGGGCGAGCGTGTGCACCGGTCCGTGGAAGGTGTGATCGAGGGCAAGCCGGAGGTCGTACGGCTCTCGCTGACCGTGCTGCTGGCCGAGGGGCATCTGCTCATCGAGGATGTGCCGGGCGTCGGCAAGACGATGCTCGCCAAAGCGCTGGCCCGCTCCATCGACTGCTCGGTACGGCGCATCCAGTTCACGCCGGATCTGCTGCCCTCCGACATCACCGGCGTCAGCGTCTACGACCAGCAGCGGCAGGAGTTCGAGTTCAAGCCCGGCGCGATCTTCGCCCAGATCGTGATCGGCGACGAGATCAACCGAGCCTCGCCCAAGACCCAGTCGGCGCTCCTGGAGTCCATGGAGGAGCGCCAGGTCACGATGGACGGGCAGACCTACGAGCTGCCCAGCCCGTTCATGGTCGTCGCCACGCAGAATCCGGTGGAGATGGAAGGCACCTACCCGCTCCCGGAGGCGCAGCGGGACCGCTTCATGGCGCGAGTGTCGATCGGCTATCCGAGCCCGGCCGCCGAACTGCAGATGCTGGACGTGCACGGCGGCCCCTCCCCGCTGGACGAACTCCAGCCGGTCGCACACGCCGACGAGATCGTGAAGCTGATCGACGCGGTGCGGACCGTCCATGTCGCCGAAGCGGTGCGCAGATACGCGGTGGATCTGGTGGCGGCCACCCGCAGCCACCCCGATCTGCGGCTGGGCGCCTCGCCGCGGGCGACGCTGCATCTGGTGCGGGCCGCGAAGGCCGCGGCGGCGCTCGCCGGGCGGGAGTACGTGCTGCCCGACGATGTGCAGTCGCTGGCGGTGGCGGTGCTCGCGCACCGGCTGCTGCCCACCGCCCAGGCCCAGTTGAACCGCCGCACGGCCGAGCAGATCGTCCTGGAGATCCTGCGGCGCACCCCGGTGCCGGACCCGTCCGCACAGCCCTGGCGGCAGCACTCCCACAATCGCCGTCTCCAGCAGCCGCCCGGGGCACGGGGGCTGTGATGTCCGACGGGGGGAGCGGGGACGACACGGGGGCACCGGAGCAGGGCGGTCTGCGGGCGGCCCTCGGGGGGCTGACGACACGCGGCCGGTCGTTCCTGGCGGCCGGGCTGGCCGCCGCGCTGTGCTCGTACTTCCTCGGAGAGGCGGACCTGCTGCGGGTCGGACTGCTGCTGGCGGCGCTGCCGCTGGTGTGCGTCCTCGTGCTGCACCGCACCCGTTACCGCATCGCGGGCAGCCGTACGCTCTCGCCCGCCCGGGTGCCCGCGACCGCCGAATCCCGGGTCCGGCTGCTGGTCGAGAACGTCTCCCGGCTGCCGACCGGCGTCCTGATGCTCCAGGACCGTGTGCCGTACGTCCTCGGGCCGCAGCCCCGCTTCGTCCTGGACCGGGTGGAGCCCGGCGGCCGCCGCGAGGTGACCTACCGCGTCCGCTCCGACCTGCGCGGACGCTACCCCCTGGGCCCGCTGCAGCTGCGCCTCTCCGACCCCTTCGGCATGTGCGAGATGACCCGCTCCTTCAGCGCCTCCGACATCCTGACGGTGGTGCCCCGGGTGGAGCCGCTGCCAGCGGTCCGGCCGGCGGGCGAGGTGTCCGGGTACGGCGACGGGCGGCAGCGTTCCCTGGCGCTGGCCGGCGAGGACGATGTCATCCCGCGCGGCTACCGCCATGGGGACGATCTGCGCCGGGTCCACTGGCGGTCCACCGCGCGGCACGGCGAGCTGATGGTCCGCAGGGAGGAGCAGCCGCAGAAGGCGCGCTGCTCGGTGCTCCTCGACACCCGGTACACGGCCCACCGGGGCGCCGGACCGGACTCGGCCTTCGAGTGGGCGGTCACGGGCGCCGCGTCCGTCGCCCTGCACCTGCTGGAACGGGGTTTCTCGGTACGGCTGCTGACCGACACCGGCGCCTCGGTGCCCGGCCCGGACGGCGCCGGCGGTACCGAGTCCGCGGACGCCGCGGGCCTGCTGCTGGACACCCTCGCCGTCGTCGAGCACTCCGAGGAGGAGGGACTCTCGGCGGCGTACGACGTGCTGCGCGGCGGCGACGAAGGGCTGCTGATCGCGTTCTTCGGCGATCTGGACGAGGAGCAGGCGGCGGTCGCCGGGCGGATGCGGCAGCGCAGCAGCGCGGCCGTCGCCTTCGTCCTGGACGACGACGACTGGACGCGGGGCCCCGGCGGGATCAGATTCTCCGGCGGCCAGGTTCCGCTCGACGAACGGCTGCGGATGCTGCGCGAGGCGGGCTGGACGGCACTGCCGGTGGCCCCCGGGGCCTCGCTCGCCGACGTGTGGCGGACGGCGGACCGGGCCGGGGTGCGCCTGGAGCCGACGGCGGGGACCGAGACGTCGACCACGGCGGAGGGCGGGGCATGAGCAAGCGGAGCGTGCCTCGCGAATGCGGGGCCGAGCGGAGCGAGGATTCAGCATGAGTGGGCGGAGGCGGCTGGCGCTGTGCGCGGCGGTGGCGACGCTGTGCGCGGCCTGCGCACTGCTGCCGCTGGTGGATCCGGTCAGCTGGATCTTCGAGGCGGTGATCCTGCTGGGGATCGTGACCGGCGTGGGCGCGCTCGCCCGCCGGGTCCCGCTGGCCAGGCCGCTGACCATCGGTGCCCAGGCACTGACCGGCGTACTGCTGATGACCCTGTTCTTCACCCGTGCCCAGGCGATCGGCGGGCTGCTGCCGGGGCCGGACGCCCTCGCGGCCTTCGGCCGGCTGATGCAGGCCGGCGTCCAGGACGTCGGCCGGTACGCCATCCCCGCCCCGGTCACACCCGGCATCCGGCTGCTGCTGGTCGGCGGTGTGCTGGTGATCGGCCTGGCCGTGGACGCGCTGGCGGTCACCTACCGCAACGCCGCTCCCGCCGGGCTGCCGCTGCTCGCCCTTTATTCGGTGGCCGCCGGGCTGTCCCAGGGCGGCTCGGGCTGGCTGTGGTTCCTGATCGCGGCGGCCGGCTATCTGCTGCTTCTGCTGGCCGAGGGCCGCGACCGGCTGTCCCAGTGGGGCCGGGTGTTCGGCGCCGCGGGCGGCACGGCCCCGGGCGGTGGGCGGAGCGTCGCGGATCCCGGCGGGCCGGCACCGGCCCCGCTCCGCACCGGCAGCAGGATCGGCGCCCTGGTGCTCGGGATCGCGCTGGTCGTACCCGCCGCGCTGCCCTCTCTGGGCGGCGGGCTGCTCGGCCGGACGAGCGATGGCAAGGGTCCTGGGGGCGGCGGCACGATCTCCGCCGTGAACCCGCTGGTGTCGCTGCAGAACAGCCTGAACCAGCCGGAGGACAAGGAAGTCCTCAACTACCGCACGACCACGACCGACACCCGCGACCTGTATCTGCGGATCGTCGCCCTGGACCAGTTCGACGGCACCGCCTGGAAACCGTCCGAGCGCACGGTCACGGACGTCCCCGACCGGCTGCCGCAACCGCCCGGCCTCGGCCCCGGGGTGGACGTCGAAAGGATCAACACCTCCCTCTCGACCGCCGGCTGGTACGCCCAGAACTGGCTGCCGCTGCCCTACCCGGCGTCCCGGGTGGACATCGCCGGCCGCTGGCGCTTCGAGCCCCAGGGCCGCACCCTCGTCGGCGACCGCGGGCAGAACACCCGCGGAGTGCAGTACCAGGTCGAGAGCCTCCAGGTACGGCCCACACCCCGCCAGCTGGCCGACGCCCCGGCACCGCCCCAGCGGCTGCTGCGCGAGTACACCGAGGTGCCGGACTCGCTGCCGCCCGTGGTGCGGGCGACCGCACGGAAGGTCACCCACGGCACACGGAACGCCTACGAGAAGGCCGTCAAGCTGCAGGAGTGGTTCGCGCTCTACGGCGGCTTCAGCTACAACACCGAGGTCCGGGCGGGCAGTGGCACCGAGGCGATAGCCCGGTTCCTGGAGCAGAAGGAGGGCTTCTGCGTCCACTTCTCCTTCTCGATGGCGGCGATGGCGCGGACGCTGGGCATCCCGGCCCGGGTCGCGGTCGGCTTCACCCCCGGCACCAAGCAGCCGGACGGCACGACATCGGTCGGTCTCAAGGACGCGCACGCCTGGCCCGAGCTGTACTTCGAGGGCGTCGGCTGGACCCGCTTCGAGCCGACCCCGAGCCGCGGCAGCGTCCCCGACTACAGCTATCCCGACACCGCGGACAGCGGCGACACCGCCCGCCCCGCCCCGGAACCGAGCCGGCCCTCCGCCCCGTCGGCCGAGCCCTCCCCCGACCCGACCTGCGGCCCCGGTGCGCGGCCCGGAAGCGCGGCGTGCGTCCCGGTGCCGGCCGAGTCGGGTGCCGGCCCGTCGGACGGCGGCCCGCCGTCCGCCTGGACCGTCGCCGGGATCGCGCTCGCCGCGCTGCTCGTCCTGCTGCTGCCCGTGCTCCCCCTGCTGTGGCGGATCCGCACCCGGTCCCGCAGACTGGCGGGCGGCGGACCGGGCGGGGACGAGGCGGCGGCCACCCTCGCCGCCTGGCGGGAGCTGCTGGACACCGGCTGGGACTACGGCATCCTGCCGGACGATTCGCTGACCCCGCGCAAGGCGGCCGCCCGGATCGTACGCGTCGGGCAGCTGCCACCGGAGGACGCCGACGCCACCCGCCGGGTGGCGGCAGCGGTGGAACAGGCCCTGTACGCCCCGCAGCCGCGCCCGGCCTCCGGTCTGGCCGCGGATGTGACACGGATACGCGCCGGACTGCACGCCAAGGCGACCCGCGGCCTCCGGCTACGCGCCCGCCTCGCCCCACGCTCCGCCGTCCGCCTCTTGTGGGCCGTCTCCGCCCGCTGGACGGGCCTCGTCGCCCGCTGCGCCACCCGCCGCCCGGTCATCGCGATCCGGCGCGCGGCGGCGGCCCTCCGCCCGGGACGGCAGCGGGCTTAGCGGGCGTTGGGCGGGAGATCTCGGCGCTGCGACCGGGGGCAGCCGTCGGCCGTGATGGCGCGTCGACCCGCCGTACGGAATCGGTTTCGCGTAGGGCACCGGCCCCGTACGGCAGGGGCCCTGCCATACGGAAATGGCTCGGCCCGCATTCGCACGGTATTGGCGCCACTCCACGGTGTTGACGTCACCCCAGGGCGTTCGCTCATCGCACGAAGCCCGCCATTACACGATCGCCATTCGCCATTCTCGGCGTTCGCCATTGCTCGGCGTCGCCGTATTTCCCGGCACCCGCCCCTCCGTGCGGAGAACTCTTCGCGGCAGGCTCTCGGGGCTCTTCCCGAGAGTTCTTACGGACGCCTTCTCACGACGCATTCCGGAGGAAATATTCACGTTTTCCGGGCGGAGCGAAGGACTCGGGCCGAGGGAGAATCCCGGAGGGCCAAGAATCTGGGCGGGGGAAATCCCGGAAAACCAAGAATCCGGGCACAGACCTGCGAAAACTTGGCGCGAAGGATCGCGTCACCGTCGACTAACGGCTGCCCGCGGCGGCTGGGGGGATTGTCGTTGGCGACGCGGACCGGACAGCGATTCGGGCCTGATCCGCGGCCGCTGTGCGGCAATTCGCGGGTCAGGCCCGAAGGCACGATTCCCTGACGCTCGGCGGAGTCAGTGGCCTTGTTCGTCGCGGCGTCGCTGCCAGCGGTCCTCGATGCGGTTCATGATCGAACGCCGCTGCTTGGCCTGGCGGGGGGCCTCAGTGCCCCCGGAGCCCGCGCCGGACTGTTGCTCACCGGCTTTGGGGGCCTTACGCCATCCGGTGACCGCGAGTACGGCGCAGCCGAGCATGACGAGGAAGCCCACCACGCTGATCCAGATCTGCTGCCAGACCATTCCGGCCATGAGCAGCCCGATACCCACCAGGAAGCCCGCGACCGCTTGGTAGACCCGTCGCCGGGTGTACGTGCGCAGCCCGCTTCCCTCAAGCGCTGTCGCGAACTTGGGATCTTCGGCGTACAGCGCTCGCTCCATCTGCTCGAGCATGCGCTGCTCGTGCTCCGAGAGCGGCACGGAGACCTCCTACTCGTCGGTCGCGGGGGGCGACCGGGTGCGACCCCTTCAGGATAGGCAGGGAATCGCCCCCGTGAAACCCGCCCCTCTGCGCCAGTTCACTGTCCGGGCCGCTGCGGCCGCCGGTGGTGGTGCTGCCTGCATTCCCCACCCGCCTGTCCGTCATGCCGGAACGTCGTACCCCGATCATACGGGGAGAAGAGGCTGATCGGGTGGCCTGTGGCCGACTGCACCCGGCAGTCGGGCCGGTGGTCCGGGACGTGGTGCGGTCACTCGCGCTCGGCGAGGACGTGCAGCTGGGTGGCGACGGAGTGGAGAGCGGGCTGCTCGGCGGCCGCCGCCTCCAGTTCGAGGAGTGCCTCCATGGCGCCCGGCTCGGTGTCGACCAGCACGCCGGGGACGAGGTCGGCGAAGACCCGTACGCCGTGCACCGCGCCGACGGTCAGGCCGGTGCCGGAGACCAGGTCGGTGAGCTGCTCGGCGGTGAACCGGCGGGGCACCGGGTCGCCCTCGCCCCAGCGGCCGGCCGGGTCGGTGAGGGCGTGGCGGGCCTCGGTGAAATGCCCGGCGAGGGCGCGGGCGAGCACGGCGCCGCCCAGGCCCGCGGCGAGCAGGCTGAGGGTGCCGGCCGGGCGCAGCGCGTCGACGGCGTGGCGGACGCCCTCGGCCGGGTCGTCGACGTACTCCAGCACGCCGTGGCAGAGCACGGTGTCATAGCCGCCGCGCTCGACGACGTCGAAGAGGCCGTGCGCGTCGCCCTGGACGGCGCGCACCTGGTCGGCGACGCCCGCCTCCGCGGCCCGGCGTTCCAGGGCGAAGAGGGCGTTGGGGCTGGGGTCGACGACCGTGACGCGGTGGCCGAGGCGGGCCACCGGCACGGCGAAGTTCCCGGTGCCGCCTCCGGTGTCGAGGACGTCCAGGGCCGCACGCCCGGACGCCTTGACCCGGCGCTCCAGGGCGTCCTTGAGGACCTCCCAGACCACGGCGGTACGAAGGGATGCGCGCGGGCGCAGCGGGTCAGACACGGCGGGTGGCTCCTCGGCGGGGGCATGAACATCTAGTGTTCACCACCCTATTGCGTTCCGGGCCCGGAACGCGTTCCGAGACGCCCGCAGCCTGCGGCGCTGGCGTCTCCACAGGTGCTGTATGGGGTGTGGGGCAGGGGGCGGGGCGCTTCTTTTCCTCTCCCTCTCTCCCCCCGGGGGCCCCGCCCCCACCCACCCCCACACCCCTCCTCCGCCCGGACGCACCCGCCTCCTCCCCCGGACGAGACCCGGCCCAGACGCGAGCACAGGACCCCAGCACCACCCCAGGCCCAGGCTCCCCCCACCAAGACCGCGCCCCGCCCTAGCCTCCCCTCAGCCCGCCCGCTGGGGCGGCAGGGACGGCCGGAGCAGCAGCATCCGCTCCACGAGGCGCAGGAACATGCCCACGTCCCGCAGCAGATCGTCGGCGTCGCGGCGGCTCGCCGCGCCGGCTATACCCGCCTCCGCCTTGGCCCGGCGGGCGGCTCCGGCGGCGAACAGAGCGCTCCATTCGGCGAGTTCGGGAGCGACCTCCGGGAGAACCTCCCAGGCGCTACGAATCCGCTGCCTGCGGCGTACCGTGCTCCGGCCTGCCGCGCACGGCGAGGACGGCGGCGGCGGTGCGCAGCGCGGCCAGATGAGCCGTGGCGAACCGCTCGTTGGGGGTTTCCAGGGTCCGTGCCTCGGCCAGGCCGTGGTGGGCCTTGGCGAGGAGATCGAGCGCGGCGGGTGGCGCTGCCGTCCGCCGCAGGACGGGGTGGACATCGCTCGGGGGACCGTACGCAGCGGAGCCGCCCGCTGTGGGACGAGCTGCCATGACGAACCTCCTGTCGTCGCATGCCGGTTCGGGCCCGAATGCCGATTCGGGACCGTATGGCCCCATCGTGAGGTACACCACTGACAATCGACGCTGACCTGGGATTTCGCCGGAAACCGGACAAGGGCGAGGCCCCTGCGGACCGTTCGGCAGCTCTCCGGCCAGCCTCCGACAGCCTCCGACAGGCTTCGGCAGACGTCGACAGACGTCGACAGACCCCCAGCAGCCCCCAGCGGACACCCCGCAGCCCCAACAGACTCCGACAGGGCCCCAACGGCCGCCGACAGCCCCGCCGGATCCTCAGCCGGTCTCACCGAATCGGCCGAATCGGCCGGCCCAGACCAGACCAGACAACCGAACCAACCAGCCCAGCCCAACCGTCCAAACCGAACGAATCGGCTGAACCGACCAAACCAACTGATCCGGCTGTACCGACTCATCCAGCGCAATCCCCCGCGGATTCCCAACACCCCCTTGCAGAAAGGGGGGTGGGCTGCCGATACTTTTGAACTGACCAGTCAGTTCAAGGAGGGATCGTGGACAGCACCCCGCACGGGGCGGCGGTCACGGCCGCGGGATTCGGGGTCAAGGGCCCCCGCGGATGGGCGTTCCAGGGCATCGACATCACAGCTGAACCCGGCTCGCTGATCGCCGTACAGGGACCTTCCGGTTCCGGTCGGACATGTCTGCTGCTCGCGCTCACCGGGCGGATGAAGACCGCTGCCGGAACCGCCGAGGTCGGCGGTCTGCCGCTGCCCAGGAAGAGGGCCGCGGTCCGGGCGGTCACCGCGCTCGCCCATGTACCCGGCGTCGCCGAGCTCGATCCCGCACTGACCGTGGGCGAGCATCTCCGGGAACGCGCCCTGCTGCAGGGCCGGTTCGGGGGCTCGGTGCGCGCGCTGCTGCGACCGCCCCGGGAGCGCAGGGCCGAGGCGCGCGCTCTGGTGGACGCCGCGCTCGAAGCGGCCGGCCTGGACGTCGAGTCGCTGCCCAAGGGAATCCGTACGTCGGTGCGCGATCTGGAGCGACTGGAGGCGCTGCGGCTGTCCGTGGCGCTCGCCTTGATCGGCGGCCCCCGACTGCTGGCCGTGGACGACACCGACCTGAAGCTGTCGGACGGTGAACGGGCTGCGGCCTGGGCGACGTTGCGCGGTCTCGCGGCGGCGGGCACGACGGTGGTCGCGGTGTGCAGTGAGCCGCCGGAGGGCGGCGAGGAGGCCGCGGGCGTGGTGCTGGTACGCACCGGCAGCCCGAAGCAGGGCACCGGCAACGCCATCGAGGCCCCCGCAACCACTGAGGAGGAGGCCGCCGATGCGCTCGCCGAAGCTGGCCGCGCTTGAGCTGAAGCGGTTCGGGAGGGGGAAGCTGCCGCGCGCGGCACTGGTCGCACTGCTGCTCCTGCCGCTCCTGTACGGTGCGCTCTACCTGTGGTCCTTCTGGGACCCGTACGGGCGGCTGGACAAGATCCCGGTGGCGCTCGTCAACGAGGACGAGGGCGCGGACGTCGACGGCACGCGCATAGCGGCCGGCGACAGCATCGTCACCGGGCTGCGCGACAGCAAGGTCTTCGACTGGCGTGACGTGGACGCCGAGGACGCGAAGCAGGGGGTCGAGGACGGCACGTACTACCTCTCGCTGTCCATCCCGGAGGACTTCAGCCGGCGGATCGCCTCCAGTTCCGGGGACCACCCGGAGACCAGCGCCCTCAAGGTGCGGACGAACGACGCGAACAACTACATCGTGGGGCAGATCTCCCGGACGGTGTTCTCCGAGGTGCGCTCCGCGGCCTCCACGAAGGCGTCACGGACCTTCCTCGACAAGATCTTCGTCTCCTTCTCGACACTGCACGGCAGGACGGAGGAGGCCGCCGACGGCGCCGACGAGCTGACGGACGGCATCGGCAAGGCCGAGGACGGCACCGGTGAACTGGCCGACGGTCTGGGCACCGCGAAGAACGGCAGCGGCCGGCTGGTGCGGGGCCTCGGGGACCTGGACGCCGGCGCCGGGCGGCTGAGCCGGGGCAGCGCCGATCTCGCCCGCGGGGCGGACACCGCGGCGAGCGGCTCGCGGCAGGTCGCCGACGGATCCGGGCGGGTGGCCCAGGGCACCCAGCAACTCGCCGACGCCGTCAACGGGATGGCCGACACGGTGGGTCCCTTCATCCGGGCGCACGGCAAGGAGATCGGCGAGGCCGCGCGGCTGGTCGCGGACGGCTCGCAGGCGGTCCGCGACCATCTGGACGAGCTGCCCGCCGCGGCCGCCACCGGGGCGAAGCTCTCCCGGGGGATCTCCGACCACCTCGACCGCTTCTACCGGTTGCGCTGCGAGAGCGGGCTGCCCCTCGACACGTCCTGCGCCGAGCTGAAGAGGATCACACAGCAGGCGGCGGCCGCGGCGGCCAAGGCCGAGGAGGTCAGCGCCCACGTCCACGGCCAGAAAAACCTCGACCAGCTCGACAAGGACCTGGGGACGCTGCAGTACCTCGCCCGCGAACTGGCGGAGCACGGGCCGACTCTCGGCGCCGACATGGACGCCGCCGTCAAGAAGATCAACGCGCTCAACGACGGTGCGCACAAGGTCTCCGCGGGCGCCCGCAAGCTGGCGGCCGGTACGGACCGACTCGCCGACGGGGCGGGCCGGGTGGCGGACGGCGCGCGCGAACTGCACCAGGGCACCGGCCGTGCCGCGTCCGGCATGGGCGACCTCGACTCCGGTGTGGGCCGTCTCAAGGACGGCGCGAACACGCTGAACGGCGGCATGTTCAAGCTCTCCGACGGCTCCGCGAAGCTGGCCGACGGGCTGCACGACGGGGCGCGGCGGATTCCCGACTACGGCAGGAAGGACCGGGACGCGCGCACCCTGGTGATGGCCGATCCGGTGCGGCTCTCCTCGGGTGCCGCCCACAAGGCGCCCAACTACGGGACCGGTTTCGCCCCGTACTTCATCCCGCTGTCCCTGTGGGTCGGCGCCATGGTGGCGTACATGCTGATCAAACCGCTCAACCGGAGGGCGCTGACGATGGGCGCGTCCTCCTGGCGGGTGGCGGTGTCCGGGTGGCTTCCGGTGTTCGCCATCGGGGTGCTGCAGACCGCGGCCCTGATGTCCGTACTGCACTTCGCGCTCGGCCTGGAGATGGCGTACGCGGCCGGCACGATCGGCTTCCTGGTGCTGGTCACGGCCTGTTTCTCGGCGATCGTGCAGTGGCTGAACGCGCAGTTCGGGCCGGCCGGCCGGATCCTGGTGCTGGCGCTGCTGATGCTCCAGCTGACCTCGGCGGGCGGTACGTATCCGGTGCAGACCAGTCCCGGCTTCTTCGGCGCCATCCACCCCTTCCTGCCCATGAGTTACATCGTGGAGGGGCTGCGCCGGCTCATCACGGGCGGCGGTCTGGAACCCGTATGGGAGGGCGGACTGGTGCTGCTCGCGTTCACCGTCGGGGCGCTCGCGCTGACCTCCCTGGCGGCCCGTGGCCGCCAGGTGGTGCGGATGAAGGACCTGCATCCGGAGCTGAGCCTGTGAGCGGGGACACCGCGGGGACCGGCACAATCGCCCCCATGGACAGCTCCACTACACGCCGCGATGCCACCCGTCGCAAACTCTTCGAGGCCGCGGTCACGCTCATCGCCGAACAGGGCTTCTCCTCCACCACGGTGGACGAGATCGCCGAGCGGGCGGGCGTCGCGAAGGGCACCGTCTACTACAACTTCGCGAGCAAGAACGTCCTCTTCGAGGAGCTGCTGCGGCACGGCATCGAGCTGCTGGCGACCTCCCTGCAGGCGGCCTCGGAGGAGGTGGCCGGACGGGGCGGCAGCCGGATCGACGCGCTGGACGCGATGATCCGGGCCGGGCTGGAGTTCATCTCCCGCTACCCGGCGCTCACCCAGCTCTACGTCGCCGAGCTGTGGCGCACCAACCGCGCCTGGCAGTCGACCCTGATGGTGGTGCGTGAGCGGGCCATCACCGTGGTGGAGGACGTGCTGCGGGAGGCGGTGGCCCGTGGGGAGCTGAGCGAGGAGATCGACATTCCGCTGACCGCCTCGGCGCTGTTCGGGATGGTCCTGGTGGCCGCGCTGGACTGGCAGTCCTACCAGCCGGACCGGTCGATCGACGATGTCCACGCGTCGCTGTCGCGGCTCCTCCAGGGGCGGGTCACCGGCCGCCCGGCGTAGGGGCCGCCGTCGGACCGCCCTGCCCCGGGGACGTGAATGCGCGCCGTATGGTCGGTACGGCGCGCACCAGCACGGCCCGTGGCCCCACACGACGAAGCGCGCTGCCCTGGCACGGATCGTTCCCCCATCGATCCGACCAGGACAGCGCTTCCCCCGTGCTCCCCCGTGTCCCCCGTGGAGCCCCCGTACTTCCCCCGTGTCCCCCCGTCACGTCCGGGAGCCGCGCCGTTCCGCCGCCCCGTGTCGGCGGTGCGGCGCCGCGTCCCTTCCGTGGTCACCACTCTTCCGTCCGGAGGGGGCCGGGCCCATCCGCGTACCTACTCATCCGGGCGTCTGAGTACGGATACTCAAACCTGAGCACCGGAAACCAGCGCTCGCTTACGATCTTGCCCGTGTCTGTACTTCCCTTGGTTTTCACCAGTGGCTGGGCAAGCGGGATCAACGCCTATGCCGTCGTCCTGCTCTTCGGCATACTCGGCGCGACCGGCGTCAGCGAGGAGGTGCCCGCCGCGCTCCAGCGCACCGATGTGCTGATCGTCGCGGGGGTGCTGTTCCTCGTGGAGGCCGTCGCCGACAAGGTCCCGTACGTGGACTCGGTGTGGGACTCCGTGCACACGGTGATCCGCCCCGTCGCGGGCGGCGTGGTGGCCGCTCTGCTGGCCGGTCACAACGGCTCGCTGCCCGAGCTGGCGGCGGGCGCCGTGGGCGGCTCGACGGCACTGCTGAGCCATCTGGTCAAGGCGGGCACGCGGATCGCGGTCAACACCTCGCCGGAGCCGGCCAGCAACATCGTGCTGAGCATCGCCGAGGATCTGGGGGTCGCCGCGCTGATCGCGTTCGCCGTGTTCCATCCGGTGGCCGCGGCGGTCATCGCCGGGACGCTGCTGATCGCGGGCATCGCGCTGGTGATCTTCCTGTGGTCCCGGATCCGCCGGTTCCTGCAGCGCAGGCGGCTGCGGCGCGAGGAGAAGCGGCGGGCCGCGGCGGAGGGCGTGGTGGCGCCGCCGGGCTGAGCCACCGCCGTGCGGGCGTTGTCAGTGGCCCCGGCTAAAGTCGCAGGCATGGCACGGATTGCGATGATCGGCGCCGGGATGGGCGCGATGGCTGCCGCTGCCCGGCTGGCCGTCGCGGGCCACCGGGTGGCGGTGTTCGAGCGCGGCGCGACGTACGGCGGAGCGGTACAACGGTTCGCCCGGGACGGCTTCGCCTTCGACACGGGTCCCGGTCTGCTGCATCTGCCGGCCGTCTACCGCGACCTGTTCCTCAAGACCGGCCGTGAGCCGCTGGAACAGTGCGTCGAACTGTCGCAGGTCGCCCCCGCGAGCCGCCATCTCTTCGCCGACGGCACCGCCGTCTCGCTGCCGAACGCCTCGCGGGCCGGGGTGGTGGAGGCGCTGGACGGCGCGCTGGGCGCCGGTTCGGGCGAGCGCTGGAGCGCCCTGATCAACCGGGCCCGGGACGCCTGGGACGCCACCCGGCGGCCGCTGCTGGAGGAGCCCCTGCGGCCGGACTGGCAGGTGCTGGGCCGTGATCCGTATCCGGCGGTGCGCAGGCGCGGGCTGTTCGGCCGCGGCAAGGGCCCGACAACCGCCACCCTCGCCGAGGTGGCCCACCGCGAGCTGGCCGACCCGCGGCTGATCGCCCTGCTGGAGAGCCATGCGCCGGCGTACGGCTTCGACCCGCGCAGCGCCCCGGCGAGCGCCGCCGTGCTGCCGTACATGGAGCAGACCTTCGGGAGTTGGTATGCGCGCGGTGGCATGCGGGCTCTGGCCGAGGCGCTGTACGAGCGCTGTCTGGCCCGCAAGGTGGAGTTCGGCTTCGGCGCCGAGGTGACCGGGATCGTCGAGAAGGACGGCCGGGCGGCGGGCGTGGAACTGGCCGACGGCCGGGTGTCCGACGCGGAGTTCGTGGTCGCCGGCATCGCTCCGGCCCGGCTGGCGTCGATACTTCCGGGAGGGCTGCCGTGGGGCGCGGACGACGTCCGGCCGAGCGCCCGTCCCGAGGAGGCACCGGGGCGGCTCACCGTCGCGCTCGCGCTGCGAGGCGCCCGGCCGGGGGACACCGCGCACCGGACGGTCGTGCACACCACGGACCGCGCGGCCGAGCTGGCGGCCGTGTTCGGGACCGGCGCGGTTCCGCGGACCATATGTGCCAGCCCCACGGTGACGGTGCTGCGGCCGGACGATCCCGCCTCCCGGCCCGACGACGACCACGAGGCCGTGACGCTGAGCGCGCCGGTGGCCCCGGGCGCCCTGCCGGGCGGCGCGGCCCTTGAGGCGGCCGCCGACCGACTGACCGAGATCGCCGAGGCCGCGGTCCCCGGGCTGCGCGAGCGGGTGCTGTGGCGGGAGGTCCTGCCGCCCAAGGAGGGCGAGCTGGTGCCCGGCCCGGCGCTGGCGGGGCAGGGGGGCCGCTTCCTGCTCCCCGCCAACCACACCCGGATACCGGGGCTTTACGCGGTCGGCGGCTGGTCGCACCCGGGCGGCGGGCCGGCGCATGCCGGGATGTCCGGCGCGATCGTCGCGGGACTGATCGTGAACGGCGACGACTGGCGCGGGTCGACGTGACGGGCGGTCGGTGAGAGAGGCGGTCCGTGGGAGGACGGAGGCGGGGGGTAAGGGTGCCGTCGGTGTCACGGCGTAGCGCGGCCTGGGCTCAGTAGCGGTACTGCTGGTCGTCGTAACTCTGCTGCTGATAGGGCGGGTACGGCGGCTGCTCGGGCGGGAGCGCACCGTCGCGCTGCTGCGGGACCCAGGCCCCGCCGGGCGGTGTCTCGCCGTACCCGTGCCCCAGCGGCTGGCCTTGGCCGTCGGACGCTATGCCGCCATACGCCTGCTGCTGGGCGTACACAGGTTGCCCATAAGGGTCTTGCTGCTCATAGGGGTCGTACTGTGCCGCGTACTGCTGGGCGCCGATGTACGGATCGGAGTAGGGCGCCTGCTGGCCCTGGCCGTCTCCGTACGCCGCGTAGGGGTCGGCGTAGGCGCCCTGGCCCGCGGCGGCCGGATCGTAACCGCCGCCGTACGCATAGCCGTTGCCGTCGCTGTCCCCGTTGCCGAAGGCTGCGCCGTACGCGCCGTAGGCCGGGTAATCGCCGTGCTGAGCGCGGGCGTCGGGGCTGTAGACGCCGTACTGCCCGGTCTCGTCGGGCATCGGCTGCGGGGCGTAGACGGCGGTGGCGTCCGCCTGGCCGTAGCCGTCCTGGCCCGCGTAGGCCGGCTGCGGGGCGTAGCCACCGTCGTAGCCGTCGTCCTGGCTCCCGTAAGCCTGGTGCTGGGCCTGGTACGGGTCCTGGCCGAAGGCGCCGTCGGCGGCGTCGTAGGCCGCCCCCTGCCCGTAGCCGTCCTGGACGCCCTGGTAGGCGTCCCGGCCGGCGGGCGTCCTCTGGTCGTCGGTGCCCTGTCCGGTGGCGCCGGTGAGCGGTACGGCTTCCAGGCCGGAGACCTGAAGCGTCGGCTGGGCGGGCGCGCCGTCGGAGCGGACCCGGCGGCGCCGGCTCTCCCCCGGCTTGCCGCCCAGCGCCCAGCCGGTGGAGAAGCCGCGTTTGAAGGAGAGCGTCACATTCGTCTGCCCGACCGCGAAGGCGATGGCGCCGGCCCCGATCACGATGACCGAGGGGATGATGACGCCGACCACCACACCGATGAAGCCGGTGAAGGCGAGCAGCCGCCAGCGCAGCCGGGCCTTGTACTGGAGCAGGACCTCACCGAGGAGCCACAACGCCACCAGGCCGAACGCGATGTAGAGGACCGTCCAGCCCATATACGCCCCTCTTCCGCCGGTTTCCGGCCACCGTGATCAGGACTGCTGGTGCAGCCCCAGATTCTCGTAGATTTCCAGGGTCGCCGTGGAGTGGTTCAGGGTAATGAAGTGCAACCCGGGAGTGTCCTCGGCCATCAAGCGCGCGCACAGGTCCGTCGCGTACTCGATGCCAATGGAGCGTACAGCCGCCGGGTCGTCCTTGACGGCGAGGATGCGGTCGGCCAGCTCGGGCGGGAAGGCGGCGTTGCTGAGCTGCGCGAAACGCTCGATCTGGCGCACGTTCGTGACCGGCATGATCTCCGGGATGATCGGCGTGGAGCAGCCGGCGGCGCTGACCCGGTCGCGCAGCCGGAGGTAGTCCTCGGCGTAGAAGAACATCTGGGTGATCGCGAAGTCCGCGCCCGCCCGGCACTTGTCGACGAAGTGGGCGACGTCCGAGTCCCAGTCCGTCGAGCGCGGGTGCATCTCGGGGAAGGCCGCGACTCCGACGCAGAAGTCGCCGGACTCCTTGATCAGCCGGACCAGGTCGGCGGCGTAGGACACGCCTTCGGGGTGCCGCACCCACTCGCCCATCGGGTCGCCGGGCGGGTCGCCGCGCAGCGCGAGCATATTGCGGATGCCGGCGTCGGCGTACTGCCCGATGATGTTGCGCAGATCGGCCAGGGAGTGGTTGACGGCGGTGAGATGGGCGACCGGGGTGAGGGTGGTGTCGGTGGCGATGCGTTCGGTGGCGCGCACCGTGCCCTCACGAGAGGTGCCGCCGGCTCCATACGTCACGGAGACAAAGGTCGGCGAGACGGCCTCGATCCGGCGAATGGCGTTCCACAGGGTCCGCTCGCCCTTCTCGGTCTTCGGGGCCGCGAACTCGAACGAATATGACTGCTTGCCGGAAGCCAGCAGCTCGCGCACCGTGCGGGCGCGATCAGTCCTGGTGGAAGCTGTTCCTAGGGCCATACGGGCAGGTTAGTCACCTGGCAGGCGCACACCAACCGATGGCAGCGATATGCCTGGTTAGCCGGTTTCATGTCCACTGGTTGGACATGTTCCGGCCATCGATCGGCCAGAAACCGGCTACGGACCGACGAACCACGCAGGCGTCGCCCTTCAAGCCGCGCCGACCTGCGGCCCCGCTTCAGGCGCCCCAGGCCCGTACCCGCTTCGCCAGGTCCGCCGCCGCGGCCCCCGGATCGTCCGCCTCGGTGATCGCGCGGACCACCACGACGCGGCGGGCGCCCGCCTCCAGCACCTCGTCCAGATTGCCGGCGTCGATCCCGCCGATCGCGAACCAGGGGCGCTCGGGGGCGCGCGAGGCGGTGTAACGGACCAGGTCCAGGCCGGGGGCGTGACGGCCCGGCTTGGTGGGCGTCGGCCAACACGGTCCCGTGCAGAAGTAGTCCACCCCCGCCTCGGCGGCCGCGGCGTCCACCTCGGCCTCGGCGTGGGTGGACCGGCCTATCAGGACGTCCGCACCGAGGATGGCACGGGCCGCCGGGACCGGCAGATCGCCCTGCCCCAGATGCAGCACATCCGCGCCGGCGGCATGGGCGACATCCGCGCGGTCGTTGACCGCCAGCAGCTTGCCGTGCCGTCGGCAGGCGTCCGCGAAGACCTCCAGATGCCCGATCTCCTCGCGGGCCTCCATGCCCTTGTCGCGCAGCTGGACGATGTCCACGCCCGAGGAGAGCACCGCGTCCAGGAACTGCGGAAGATCGCCCTGTCGCGTACGGGCGCCGGTGCACAGATACAGCCGGGCCTCGGACAGGGCCTGTCGTGCGGTGCTCATCGGGCGGTTTCCCCCCAGGTCAGGGGCGTACGGGCCGGGCCTTCCGGTCCGTACGCCCCTCCGGTGCGGTTACGGATGATGGTGCGGTTGCTGATGGCAGCGCGCTCGCGCCCGCCGCGTCAGACGGCGAGTGCCTGCGCCCGGCGCTTCACTTCCGTGCCGCGGTTCTCGCGCAGCGCCTGCGCCGGGGTGCCGGGCAGGGAGTCATCGGCGGTGAAGAGCCACTCCAGCATCTCCTCGTCGGCGAAGCCGTCGTCGCGCAGCAGTGTCAGGGTCCCGACGAGCCCCTTGACGACCTTGCCGTCCTTGATGAAATCGGCCGGCACCTGCAGTGCCCTGTTCTCGCCGCGGCGCACCGCGATCAGCTGCCCCTCCTTGACCAGCTGCCGCACACGCGTCACCTCGACGCCGATCTCCTCGGCGATGTCGGGGAGGGTGAGCCAGGCGGGGACGAGTCCATCGATCTTTGCGTCAATCTCGGTCACGGGACAAGCCTGCCACCTCGCACTGACAGTCGGTAGCCGGGCGTCGCCATCAGGGGCCGGCCCGCGCCCGCGCCGCCCCTGGCACACCTCCGGCACCCCTGGACGAGAAGTCCTAGCTCACCGCCGATTTCAGCGGGACGGACGCGTCCGCTGCCCGCCCGCGGTCGAGGGTGGCGCCCCGCTCGATGAGCTTGCGCCCCTGGGCGAGGTCCCGCGGCCGCCCGACGGCCAGCAGCGCGACCAGCCGGCCCTCCCGCAGCCAGATCACCGACCAGGCCGCGCCGGCCGGGTCGCCCCGCCAGATCAGCTCGTCGGCGCCCGCATGGTGGCCCGCGTACTGCACGAACCGGCCGAACTGCTCGGACCAGAAGTACGGGACCGGGTCGTAGACCACGCCCTCCGCCGGTTCCCGGGCGATGTTCTCGGCGACCGTGCGGGGGCCCTGGAGGGCGTTGTCCCAGTGGTGGATCAGCAGCCGGCGGCCGTAACGGGTGGACGGGAAGGAGGCGCAGTCGCCGACCGCGTAGACGTCGGGGACGGAGGTGCACAGATGCTCGTCGGCCAGGACGGAGCCGTCCTGCAGCGACAGGGCGACGCCCGAGCCGACCAGCCAGCCGGTCGCGGGCCGGGCGCCGATCCCGACGACCACGGCGTCCGCGGACAGCGTCGTACCGTCCACGAGGGTGACCGCGCCCGGTGCGACGGACGCGACCGAGGCGCCGGTGCGCAGATCGACGCCGGCCTCCGTGTACCAGTCGGCCATAGGGGCGGCGGCCTCGACGGGCAGCGCGCCGGCCAGCGGGCGGGCGGCGGCCTCGACGACGGTGACCGCGCAGCCGGACTCGCGCGCCGCGGTCGCGAACTCCGCGCCGATCCAGCCGGCCCCGACGACGACGATCTTGCGCTGGGCGGCGAGTACCGGCCGCAGCCGTTCGGCGTCATCGAGGGTGCGCAACAGGTGGACGCCGGGCAGCCCTTCGCTGCCGGGCAGCACGATCGGGTCCGCGCCGGTCGCGAGGACCGCGTAGTCGTACGGGACGGGGCCCTCGGCCGTCTCGACGACATGGGCCTCCGGGCGCAGGGCGGTGACCCGGCGGCCGAGGTGCAGGTCGATGCCGAGCCCGTCGAAGTCGACGTCGAACGCGGAGCCTTCGGCCTTGCCGAGCAGCACCGCCTTGGACAGCGGAGGGCGGTCGTAGGGCCGGTGGGGCTCGTCGCCGAGCAGGATGATGGCGCCGCGCCAGCCCTGTTCGCGCAGGGCGACGGCGGTCTGCACACCCGCTATTCCCGCGCCGACGATCACGACGCGCGGCGTGCGGTCCGGTGCCTGGGAAGACGTGCTCTGCTCGCTCACCCGATCACTGTAGGACGGGGTGTCGCGCCACTCGCAGCACCGCGCGAGGAGATCTCTGACACAGCGTCACGATCGGCCACCCCGGGGTGCCGCCCGTACGGGGCTCCGGGCGCTCCCTTACGACGCGTCGTGGGCCCGTATTAGGGTGACGGATGCACGCACTCGCGGGAGCCCGGACGCACCGGGCTGAGAGGGAGGCTGTCCGGCCTCCGACCGTACGAACCTGATCCGGGTCATGCCGGCGAAGGGAGGGGCTGGACGCCCATGCATCCATCTGCCACAGCACCGACACCGTCGAGCGCTCCACCGGGGCACCCCGACGTCCTCGTCATCGGGGGCGGCGTCATCGGCCTGGTCACGGCCTGGCGGGCGGCCGGCCGCGGGCTGGCCGTCACGGTGGCCGACCCCGCGCCGGGAGGCGGGGCCGCCCGGGTCGCGGCCGGCATGCTGGCCGCGGTCACCGAGCTCCACTACGGCGAGCAGACCCTGCTCGGCCTCAACCTCGCCTCCGCGGGCCGCTATCCGCGGTTCACGGCGGAGCTGGAGGAGGCCAGCGGACAGCGGATCGGCTACCGGAGGTGCGGCACCCTCGCCGTCGCCCTGGACGCCGACGACCGCGCCCATCTGCGGGAGCTGCACGCCCTGCAGACCCGGTCCGGGCTGGATTCACAGTGGCTGTCGGGGCGCGAGTGCCGCCGCCTGGAGCCGATGCTGGCCCCCGGGGTCCGCGGCGGCCTGCGGGTGGACGGCGACCATCAGGTCGACCCGCGCCGGCTGGCGAGCGCCCTGCTGATCGCCTGCGAACGGGCCGGTGTGACCTTCCGCCACGGCCGGGCGGCGCGGCTGACGGTCTCCGGGGGCCGCGCCTCGGGCGTCGAACTCGCCGACGGCACACGGCTGTCGGCCGGTCAGACGGTGCTGGCCGCGGGCAGCGACAGCGGGCGGCTGGCCGGTGTCCCCGAGGACGTGCTGCCTCCGGTGCGGCCGGTCAAGGGGCAGGTGCTGCGGCTGCGCATGCCGGACGCGCCGGCCGGCGGCTCCACCTTCCTGTCGCGCACCGTGCGGGCCGTCGTACGCGGCGGGCCGCTCTATCTGGTGCCCCGGGAGAACGGCGAACTGGTCGTCGGCGCCACCAGCGAGGAGCTGGGCTGGGACACCACCGTCACCGCGGGCGGCGTCTACGAGCTGCTGCGGGACGCGCACGAGCTGGTCCCCGGCATCACCGAGCTGCCGCTCGTCGAGACCATCGCCGGGCTGCGCCCCACCTCGCCCGACAACGCCCCGCTGCTCGGCCCGTCCCGGCTGCCCGGCCTCCACCTGGCCACCGGCCACTTCCGCAACGGGGTGCTGCTGACCCCGGTCACCGGCGACGCGATGGCCGAGCTGCTGGCCACCGGGAGCCTCCCGGAAGAGGCCCGTGCCTTCTCCCCGGCGCGGTTCGCCGCCGCTGGCGGCCCGAGGCCGGAGAGCGCCCGCGTCCGGGAGGAGCAGCCCGTATGAGCGAGCGCAGCATGGGCGTCCCCCGGCCGGAGGCGGGAGGAGAGTCATGGCAGGGTGCGCGCCTCGCGAATGCGAGGCCGAGCACAGCGTGGGGGTCCCCCCGGCCGAAGGCTGAGGGAGTGTCGGCATGAGCGACCCCGGCAACCGCGGCACCCCCGGTGTCCCCACGGTGTCCGTGTCCGTCAACGGGGAGCCCCGCGAGATCCCCGGCGGCCTGACGCTCGACCGGCTGGTGGCCACGTTGTCCACGGCGCCCGCCGGGGTGGCCGCCGCGGTCAACGAAACCGTGGTGCCGCGCACCCAGTGGCCCGCCACGACGCTCGGTGACGGCGACCGCGTCGAAGTGCTGACCGCCGTCCAGGGAGGCTGATCGCGGAATGGCCGACACCCATACCCACACCGATACCGCGATCCGGGCAACGGCCCCCGCCCCGGGCCCCGACCCGCTCACCATCGCCGGCACCACCTTCCGGTCCCGTCTGATCATGGGGACCGGCGGTGCGCCCAGCCTCGACGTCCTGGAACGCGCGCTGCTCGCCTCCGGGACGGAGCTGACGACGGTCGCCATGCGGCGACTGGACCCGACCGTGCAGGGCTCGGTGCTGTCCGTCCTCACGCGGCACGGGATCCGGGTGCTGCCGAACACCGCGGGCTGCTTCACCGCGGGCGAGGCGGTGCTCACCGCCCGGCTCGCCCGGGAGGCGCTCGGCACCGACTGGGTCAAACTGGAGGTCGTCGCCGACGAGCGGACCCTGCTGCCCGACCCGATCGAGCTGCTGGACGCCGCCGAGACCCTGGTGGACGACGGTTTCACGGTGCTGCCCTATACGAACGACGACCCGGTGCTGGCCCGCAGACTGGAGGACGTGGGCTGCGCCGCGATCATGCCGCTGGGCTCGCCGATCGGCTCCGGCCTCGGCATCCGTAACCCGCACAACTTCCAGCTGATCACCGAGCGGGCGGGCGTCCCCGTGGTGCTGGACGCGGGCGCGGGCACCGCCTCGGACGCGGCGCTGGCGATGGAGCTGGGCTGTGCGGCGGTGATGCTGGCGTCCGCGGTGACCCGGGCGCAGGAGCCGGAACTGATGGCGGAGGCGATGCGCCACGCGGTCGAGGCGGGCCGGCTGGCGCACCGCGCGGGCCGGATCCCGCGCCGCCACTTCGCCCAGGCGTCCTCGCCGACGGAGGGCGTGGCGGAGCTTGATCCGGAGCGGCCGGCGTTCTGAGGGGTGGGGTCTCCGGGGCAACCGCGGCTTTCGTTTTCCCGCCGCTTTCGTTTTCCCGCTTTCGTTTTCCCCAACCCCTTGTTTTTCCCCGCCGCCCACCCCCTTCGGGGGGTGGGCGGGTGTAGTGGTGCAGTTTCGGGGCGGGCGCGGATGGCGCGTCAGCGCCCCCGCCCCCCGCCCCCGCCTGCCGTGTTCCTGTCACTATTCGGCTGCAGTACGGCCCGGGTCGCCGCCGTGGCGCTCGACGTGTCAGTGCTTGCTCGTAGACTCGTCTGCCGTGGATACGACCCTTCAGGACCCACTCGTGGGCCGGCTGCTCGACGGCCGCTACCGCGTTCAGGCGCGCATCGCCGCCGGCGGCATGGCCACGGTGTACCGGGCCATGGACACCCGGCTCGACCGTGTGCTCGCGCTGAAGGTGATGCACCCGACCCTGGCCCTGGACGACGCGTTCGTCGACCGGTTCATCCGTGAGGCCAAGTCGGTCGCGCGCCTGTCGCACCCGAATGTGGTGGGTGTCTTCGACCAGGGCACGGACGGTACGTACGTCTATCTGGCGATGGAGTACGTGGCCGGGTGCACACTGCGCGATGTGCTGCGCGAGCGGGGCGCCCTGCAGCCGCGGGCCGCGCTGGACATCCTGGAGCCGGTCCTCGCCGCCCTGGGCGCCGCGCACCGCGCCGGCCTGGTGCACCGGGACATGAAGCCGGAGAACGTCCTGATCGGCGACGACGGCCGGGTCAAGGTCGCCGACTTCGGCCTGGTGCGCACCGTCGACACCCACACCACCGCCTCCACGGGCTCGGTCCTGGGAACCGTCTCGTATCTGGCGCCCGAGCAGATGGAGCACGGCACCGCGGACGCCCGGGTGGATGTCTACGCCTGCGGCGTGGTGCTCTACGAAATGCTGACCGGCGGCAAGCCGCATACCGGCAGCACCGCGGCGCAGATCCTCTACCAGCACCTGCACGAGGATGTGCGGCCACCGTCCGAGTTCGTCCCGGGGCTGGCGCCGCAGCTGGACGAGCTGGTGGCGCTGGCCACCGCCCGTGACCCGCAGCAGCGCGCGCAGGACGCGGTGGCGCTGCTGTCCCGCTCGCGGGCGGCCCGTGCGGAGCTGACCGACGAGCAGCTGGACATCGTGCCGCCGCAGGCCAAGGAGGAGCCCGCCGCTGGCCCTGCGGCGGGCGGCGGCGAGGCCGCGCGTACGGATGTGCTCCCCCGGGGCGGCGTCCAGATGCCGCTGCCCGCCGAGGAGGCTGATCTCAACGGGCTCAACCGCACCAGCCGGCTGGAGGTGCCCCCGGCGGACGCGGTGTCGCCCACGGACCGTACGACGCGGCTGCGTCCGGTGCCCGCCGCGGCGCCGCGTCCTGGCCTGCTCCAACGGCACCGGCTGCTGACCGTCATCGCGGCCGTGCTGCTCGTCCTCGGGGTGGGCACCGGCGTCTGGTACATCAATTCCGGCCAGTTCACGACCGTCCCCGCGGTGCTGGACATGCCGCAGGCCAAGGCGGAGCGGACGCTCCGCGACGAGGGACTGGGCGTGACGGTGAAGCGGAGCTTCAGCGCGAATGTGAAGCGCGGCCATGTGATGGCCACGGCCCCCGCGAACGGCCAGCGGATCCGCGGTACGGGCACGGTCACCATCACCGTCTCCCGCGGCCCGGAGATCGTCACGATTCCGGAGCTGAACGGCACCCCGGTCGCGGACGCCAAGCGCAAGCTGCGGGACCGCGGGCTCATCCCGGGCACCGAGCGCCGGGAGTTCAGCGACGAGGTCGCCAAGGGCTCGGTGATCCGTACCGACCCGGCGGCGGGCAGCCAGCGGCGGCCCGATACCGCGGTGGCGCTCACGATCAGCCGCGGGTCCGCGATCAAGGTGCCCGATGTGATCGGCGACGACAAGGCGGACGCCGCGGAGACGCTGCGCGACGAGGGCTTCAAGGTGAAGTTCGCGGCCGAGCCGGTGTTCTCCCAGGAGGACCGGGGCACCGTCGCCCAGCAGTCGCCCGGCGAGGGCAAGGAGCTGGGCAAGGGCGACACCGTCACCCTCACCCTCTCCAAGGGGCCGGAGATGGTCACCGTCCCGGATGTCACCGGCGCCCATGTCGACGAGGCCAAGCGGAAGCTGTCGGCCCTCGGTTTCCAGGTCGAGGTGAAGAAGCCGTTCCTGTTCCCGCAGGACACGGTCGACTCTCAGTCCGTCGAGGGCGGCGAGCAGGCGCCGAAGAGCAGCACGATCACCATCTGGCTGAAGGGAGCGCTCTAGCCGGTTCCAGGGGGTGTCGCTCCGGCAGCGCCGCAACCGCCGCAGCGATGCGACCAGCCCGCTCCGGCGGCTCCATAACCGCCGTCCGTCATCCGCCGGACGCCGCCCAAGGGCCACCTGGCACCCTGGGAGCGTGAGTACTTCCCCGTCCGCTTCCCCGTCCCCAGAGCGCGCCGAGCAGCGCGCCCGTGCACGCAATCCGGTCGGCGGCCATGTGCCGGTGGCCGGCGGCCTGGCCAAGGTCGGCCTTCCCTACGCCCGCGAGCTGGGCGGCGAGACCGTGCAGGTCTTCGTGGCCAATCCGCGCGGCTGGGCGACGCCGCCCGGGAACCCCGGGCAGGACGAGGCGTTCCGGGCGGCCTGCGCACGGGACGGCATCCCGGCGTACATCCACGCCCCCTACCTGATCAACTTCGGTTCGCACACCGAGGCGACCGTCGACAAGTCCGTGGCCTCCCTGCGGCACTCGCTGCGCCGCGGCCGGGAGATCGGCGCCCTCGGGGTGGTCGTGCACACCGGCTCGGCGACCGGCGGGCGGCCGCGTGCGCAGGCGCTGGCGCAGGTCAGGGAGCGGATGCGGCCGCTGCTGGACGAGTTGACGCACGACGACGCCCCATGGCTGCTGCTGGAGCCGACGGCGGGCCAGGGCGCCTCGCTGTGCGCACTGGCGGAGGATCTCGGGCCGTACTTCGACGTGCTGGACCGGCACCCCAGGCTGGGCGTCTGCCTCGATACGTGCCATGCCTTCGCGGCCGGTCACGACATGGCGGCGCCGGGCGGGATGAAGGCGCTGCTGGACGAGCTGGTGGAGGTCACCGGCGAGGGCCGGCTGAAGCTGATCCACGCCAATGACTCCAAGGACGTGGTCGGCGCCCACAAGGACCGGCACGCGAACATCGGCGCCGGGCACATCGGTGCGGAACCCTTCGGGGAGCTGTTCCGTCATCCGGCGACGGAGGGCGTGCCCCTGATGATCGAGACGCCGGGCGGCAAGGAGGGGCATGCCGCGGACGTGGCCCGCCTGAAGGAGTTGCGCGGCGGCTGACGGCCGTTCCCTCTGCGCATGAGGGCCGGGTCTCAGAGTTCGGGGCCCTCGCCCGGCTCCTCCTGGTAGGAGTACCGCTGCTCGCGCCACGGGTCGCCGAGGTTGTGATAGCCGCGCTCCTCCCAGAAGCCGCGGCGGTCCGCCGTCATGTACTCGATGCCGCGGACCCACTTGGGGCCCTTCCAGGCGTACAGATGCGGGACGACCAGCCGGACCGGGAAGCCGTGCTCGGCGGTGAGCAGTTCTCCGGAGCGGTGGGTGGCGAAGATGCAGTTCTCCGCGGCGAAATCCGCCAGCCGCAAATTCGAGCTGAATCCGTACTCGGCCCACACCATCACATGGGTGACATCCGGCGCGGGCGGCGCAAGCTCCAGGATTGTCCGTGTGAGCACCCCGCCCCATTCGGCGCCCAGCATGCTGAATTTGGTCACGCAATGCATATCGGAGACGACCGTCGCATACGGCAGTGCCGTGAATTCCTCGTGCGACCAGCAGTGTTTGGCGCCGCCCGCGGTGGCGCCGAAGGCCCGGAACTCCCAGCGCCCGGGGCGGAACTTCGGCACCGGCCCGTAGTGCGTCACCGGCCAGCCCCGCTGAAGTCGCTGCCCCGGAGGGAGCTCAGGATGCTCCTGTTCGCGGCGTTCCGGCTGACCCATGTCCTCCATGTTGTCAGACCGGGAGGGGTGCCGAGGACCAGGGAGGGAAGGATTCGGGCAACTCGTACTAAGCGTGAACTTACTGGACGGCTCGCTCCGGGCGGTGCGAGGATGCGCGGCATCTGCCCAGTTCACGCGCGGAAGGAGCCCGCTGCCATGCAGGGCGACCCCGAGGTCATCGAATTCCTCAACGAGCAGCTGACTGCCGAGCTGACCGCGATCAACCAGTACTTCCTGCATGCCAAGATGCAGGAGAACTTCGGCTGGACGAAGCTCGCGAAGTACACCCGCAGCGAGTCGTTCGACGAGATGAAGCACGCCGAGGTGCTGACCGATCGTCTTCTCTTCCTCGAAGCGCTGCCGAATTACCAGCGACTTTTCCACGTACGAGTCGGCCAGACCGTCACCGAGATGTTCCAGGCGGACCGGCAGATCGAGGTCGAGGCCATCGACCGGCTGCGGCGCGGTATCGAGTTGATGCGCAGCAAGGGCGACATCACCTCGGCGAATATCTTCGAGGACATCCTCGCGGACGAGGAGCATCACATCGACTATCTCGACACTCAGCTGGAGCTGATCGAGAAGCTCGGCGAGGCGCTCTACATCGCCCAGCAGATCGAGCAGCCGAGCTGAGTCGGGACGACCGGGAAGAACCGGAGAACCAGTCATGCTCACCCGGCCCGCCGTCCACCGCCCACCCGAACGGCCCCTGGGGGTTACGCGGCCCCCGGGAACCCCGCGAGCACCCCTTCGGCCGCCTCCGCGACCAGCGGCTCGGGCGCACCCTCGTCGATGAGCTCACGCCGGGGGCAGGCGCCACGGCCGAGCAGCGCCTGGATGCGGCGTACGCAGTTGCCGCAGTCGGTGCCGGCCTTGCAGGCGGAGGCGATCTGGCGGGGTGTGCAGGCGCCCGTATCCGCGTGCTCGCGGACCTGCTGCTCGGTGATCCCGAAGCATGAGCAGACGTACACGCGGTTTCACCCCCGAGAGGATTGGCTCGTCGATCCGGCTGATCTTGAGTGAGGTTACCCTTACCTTACCTGCCGCGGCGGGTGCTGCACAACGCAGTGGGGCACGGATCGTATGATCCGTGCCCCACTGCGTTCGTCCGGCTTGCGCGCAGTCCCGCTTACTGGTGGCGGTACATCTCCGCCACCAGGAACGCCAGGTCCAGCGACTGGCTGCGGTTGAGCCGCGGGTCGCAGGCGGTCTCGTAGCGCTGGTGCAGATCGTCGACGAAGATCTCGTCGCCGCCGCCCACGCACTCCGTGACATCGTCGCCGGTCAGCTCGACGTGGATGCCGCCCGGGTGGGTGCCGAGGCTCTTGTGGACCTCGAAGAAGCCCTTGACCTCGTCCAGCACATCGTCGAAGCGACGGGTCTTGTGCCCCGAGGCCGCCTCGAAGGTGTTGCCGTGCATCGGGTCGCAGATCCACGCGACCTGGGCGCCGGAGGCGGTGACCTTGTCGACCAGCTCGGGGAGCCTGTCGCGGATCTGGTCCGCGCCCATGCGGGTGATGAAGGTCAGCCGGCCCGGCTCACGATCCGGGTCGAGGCGCTCGATCAGGGTGAGCGCGTCCTCGGGCGTGCTGGTCGGGCCGAGCTTGACGCCGATCGGATTGCGGATCCGGGAGGCGAACTCGATGTGCGCGCCGTCCAGCTGGCGGGTGCGCTCGCCGATCCAGACCATGTGGCCGGAGACGTCGTAGAGGTTGCCGGTACGCGAGTCGACGCGGGTCAGCGCCGACTCGTAGTCCAGGATCAGCGCCTCGTGCGAGGAGAAGAACTCCACCGTCTTGAACTCCTCCGGGTCCACCCCGCAGGCGTTCATGAAGTTCAGCGCGCGGTCGATCTCGCGGGCCAGCGCCTCGTAACGCTGCCCGGAGGGCGAGGACTTCACGAAGTCCTGGTTCCAGGCGTGCACCTGGCGCAGGTCGGCGTAGCCGCCGGTGGTGAAGGCGCGGACGAGGTTCAGCGTCGCCGCGGAGGCGTGGTACATCCGCTTCAGCCGCTGCGGGTCCGGGATCCGGGCCTCGGAGGTGAACTCGAAGCCGTTGACGGAGTCGCCGCGGTAGGTCGGCAGCGTCACCCCGTCGCGGGTCTCGGTGGGTTTGGAGCGCGGCTTGCTGTACTGGCCGGCGATCCGGCCGACCTTGACCACCGGGACGGACCCGGCGTAGGTCAGTACGGCGCCCATCTGGAGGAGCGTCTTGAGCTTGTTGCGGATGTGCTCGGCGGAGACGGCGTCGAATGCCTCCGCGCAGTCGCCGCCCTGCAGCAGGAACGCCTCACCACGGGCGACGGCTCCCAGGCGCTCACGCAGCTGGTCGCACTCGCCCGCGAAGACGAGCGGTGGATAGGACTCAAGCTCCGCGATCACATCGCGCAGAGCCTCTTGGTCCGGCCAGTCAGGCTGCTGCGCCGCGGGCAGATCTCGCCAGGTGTTGCCACCGGCGTGGGTTTCAGCGTTCACGGTCACATGCCCAACATTACGGGTTCCTGGCGGGCGTCCAGCACGACGACCGCACTATGAGACACGCTCCACATCGCGCGCTGTGCCGGGCACGGCACGCGATGCCCGGCCCCTCGGAAGCCCCGCTCACTCCGGGAGCGCGTCCTCCGGAGCGCCGCGGGCGATGGCCGCGAGCGTGCTCAGCGCGTACGGCAGCAGCGTCATGGGAGCACCGGCCAGGCCGAGGCGTACGGCGTTCGGGGCGGGCGCGGCGCCCTGCGTGCCCTCGGGGGCGACCGCGAACGCCGTGGCCGGGGTGACGGCGATGCCGCGCCGGGCGGCGGCGGCCAGGAAGCACTCCGCGCGCCAGCCGTCCGGCAACTGCCACCAGGCGAAGTAGGAGCGGGGGCCGGTCCGTACGTCGAACCCTTCGAGGTGCTCACGGACCAGCGCCTGCCGGGCGGCGGCGTCCCGACGTTTGGCGCGGACGACGCGGTCCACGGTGCCGTCGGCCAGCCAGCGGGTGACGGCTTCCAGGGCGAAGCCGGGGGCGGTCCAGCCGCCGGAACGCAGGGCTGCGGCGGCCTTGTCGGTCAGCGGCGCGGGGGTGAGGAGCAGACCGACGGTGAGGCCGGGGGCCAACCGCTTGGAGAGGCTGTCGACGAGGACGGTGCGCTCGGGCGCCAGCGCGGCGAGCGGCGGCAGCGGCGGGCCGGGCGGGAAGGGTACGCGGGGCGGCAGCGGCAGCCCCGCGCCGCGCGGCACCCCGGGGGTGAAGGGGGCGAACGGTGATACGGGGGCGGGCCCCACCAAGGGGGCCGACTGCATCCCGGGGGCGCCGGGAAGGCCCGCGGCCGCCGCACCCGGCAGGCCGGCCGGCTCCGGGGCGAGCGGCGGAGCGGGCCCGGCCGGCTCCGCACCGTAGACGGCGCGGAACACCTCCGGCCGCTTCTCGCCCACTCCCCCTTCCCCGGCCGCGCCCCCGTCCGCGCCCTCCTGCAGAAACGACCAGATCGCGTCCTCCACCGCCCACAGATCCAGCTCCCGCAGAGTCTCGGCCAGTTCGGCGCGCCGCTGGGGCGGCATGGTCACACCGAGCGGGTTGTGCAGGGTGGGCTGGAGATAGACCGCCCGCAGCGGGGCGGAGCGGTGGGCGGCACGTACCGCGTCGGGGCACAGCCCGGACGCGTCCGTCGCGAGCGGTACAAGGGTCACGCCGATCCGCGCCGCGATGCCCTTGACCAGCGGATAGGTGAACTCCTCGACGCCCAGCCGGCCGCCCGGCGGAACCAGCGCGGCCACCGCGCCGGCCACCGCCTGCCGCCCGTTGCCCGCGAACAGGATCCGTTCCGGATCGGCGCCGGCCAGTCCCGCGCGGGTGAGGAGCCCGGCCGCGGCGCTGCGGGCCGCCAGGGTGCCGGCCGGACCGACCGGGCCCATCACCGCTTCGAGGGCGTCGGGGCGCAGCAGCGGGGTCATGCCGTCGGCGAGCAGTGCGGCCTGTTCGGGGACGACGGGGTAGTTGAGTTCGAGGTTGACGCGGGTGCCGGCGGCGGGGGCGGCCGGTTCGGCGAGCGCGGGCCCCGGGGCGTGCTGTGCGGCGCGGACGTAGGTGCCGCGGCCGACCTCGCCGACGGTCAGGCCGCCCGTGACCTCGCCGCGCTCCTCGACGCGCTGGGCCTGTCGGCCGAGCGGATCGTGCTCGGCGGGCTGTCCATGGGCGGCCAGATCGTCATGGAGTTCGCCCGGCTGTTCCCGGAGCGGCTGCGCGGCCTGGTACTCGCCGACACCTTCGCGAAGGGCGAGACCGCCGAGGGCAAGGCGATCAGGAACGCCACCGCCGACCGGCTGCTGAGGGAGGGCATGCGCGGCTACACGGACGAGGTGCTGGACAAGATGATCGCGCCGTACACCATCGCGCGGCAGCCGGAGGTCGCCGCGCACGTCCGCCGGATGATGCTCGGCGCACCGCCCGAGGGAGCCGCCGCGGCGCTCCGCGGCCGGGCCGAACGTCCCGACTACACCGGACTGCTGCGGCGGATCGCAGTGCCCGCACTGGTCGTGGTCGGCGCGGACGACAGCTACACCCCGGTCTCCGACGCGGAGTTCCTGCACCGGCACATCCGGGACGCGACGCTCGCCGTCATCGAGGGGGCCGCCCATCTCCCGAACCTGGAGCGGCCCGATCTGTTCGACGAAGCACTCGGCAAGTTCCTGGCCACCATCCGGTAGGGTGCGCCCCATGCACGCGCAACCGGCCATGAACATGAACTGGTGGTGGACCGCTCATCCGGCGGCCCACTGATTCGCGCGCACTCCACACACTCCGCGAAGGCCGCCCGAGGGGCGGCCTTCAGTGTTCTCACCGGCCGTTCCTCTCCTCGCTCCCCCGGAAGGAACCGCCATGCCCCGCGAGCCCCTCGCACCGACCGACGCCACCCCGGCCGCCACCGCGCTCATCCGGCGGCTGCTCGACCCCGCCTGCCCGCCGTTCGCCCTGCTCCGCCGCCGCACCCCCGGGCGGGACACGGCCGGCTCCCCCGCCACCGTCGAAGTGCTCATCGGCGAGGTGGACGAGGTCGAGCTGCTGGCCGACATCCCGCTGGGCGACGGTGTGCCGGACGCGCCCGTGACCGACGCGCTGGCACTGATCCCGTTCCGGCAGATCCGCGAGCGCGGCTTCCGCGCGCACGACGACGGCACTCCGCTGGCCGTGCTGCGCCCCCGGGAGACCGCCGAACTCCCCCTGGACGAACTGCTGGCGGCCCTTCCGGCGCATGACGTGCGGGTGACGGACGGGGCGTTCGATGTGGACGACACGGCGTACGCGGAGATCGTCGAGCGGGTGGTCCGGGACGAGATCGGCACCGGTGAGGGCGCGAACTTCGTCATCCGCCGGACGTTCGAAGGAGTGATCGACGGCTTCTCGGCCGCCGACGCTCTGGCGCTGTTCCGCCGGCTGCTGGCCGGGGAGCGCGGCGCGTACTGGACGTATGTCGTCCACCGGCCCGGGGTGCGCACGCTGGTGGGCGCCAGCCCCGAGGCGCACGTCCGGATGACAGGCGGGAGGGGCGAGCGCGAAGCGCTCTCGGCTGTGGGTGGCGGGCGACGGGCGGGAACGGTCGTGATGAACCCGATCAGCGGTACGTACCGGTATCCGGCCGGCGGTCCCACCCCCGAGAGCCTGCTGGCGTTTCTCGGCGACCGCAAGGAGGTCGAGGAGCTGTCCATGGTGGTGGACGAGGAGCTGAAGATGATGTGCACCGTCGGCGACCAGGGCGGTGTGGTGATCGGGCCCCGGCTCAAGGAAATGGCCCATCTGGCCCATACCGAATACGAGTTGCGCGGCCGGTCCACCCTCGATGTGCGGGAGGTCCTCAGGGAGACGATGTTCGCGGCGACGGTCACCGGGTCGCCGGTGCAGAACGCCTGCCGGGTCATCGAGCGGTATGAGCCGGTGGGCCCTGACGGGCGCGGGCGGGGCTACTACGCGGGCGCCCTGGCACTCATCGGCCGGGACGCCGGGGGTGCGCAGACCCTGGACTCGGCGATCCTGATCCGTACCGCCGATATCGCCGGTGGGGGCACCTCCCGCTCATGGGGGTCCCCCCGCTCAAGCGCAGTCGAGAGTGGGGGAGAAGCCGAGAGCGGGGGAGGCGGGCTGCGGGTGCCCGTCGGCGCCACCCTGGTCCGCGCCTCCGACCCGCACGGCGAGGTCGCCGAGACCCACGCCAAGGCCGCCGGGGTGCTCACCGCCCTCGGGGTGCGGCCCGCGCCCGGCCACGGTGCGGGCGGCGCCGCCGGGGAGCCGCCGCGGCTGGCCGACGATCCGCGGGTGCGGGCCGCGCTGGACGCCCGCCGCGCCGACCTCGCGCCCTTCTGGCTGCGGATGCGGAGCACCGCGCCGACCGCGGCGCTGAGCGGCCACGCACTGGTCATCGACGGCGAGGACACCTTCACCGCGATGCTGGCGCATCTGCTGCGCACCTCCGGACTGACCGTCACCGTCCGCCGCTACGACGCACCGGGACTGCGCGAGGCCGCCCACGCGCACCGGGGGCCGGTCGTGCTGGGCCCGGGGCCGGGCGACCCGTCCGACACCACCGACCCCAAGATGCGTTTTCTGCGTTCGCTGACGGCGGAACTCATAGCGGAGCACCAGCACGGGCCCGCCCGTCGCCCGGCCTTCCCCGAGCTCTCGACTCCGTTCGAGCAGGGGAGTTCCCCATCCCCTCATCGAGGTTCTTCGGACCGCCCAATTCTGGGGGTCTGCCTCGGGCACGAACTGCTCGCCGCCGAGCTGGGACTGGAGATCGTACGCAAGGACGTGCCGTTCCAGGGCGCACAGGAGCGGATCGACTTCTTCGGGCGCCCGGAGACGGTCGGCTTCTACAACACCTTCACGGCCCGCTGCGATGACACCACAGCCGCCGAACTGGCCATGCACCGCATCGAGTTGAGTCGGGACGCGGCGACCGGCGAGGTGCACGCGCTGCGCGGTCCGGGCTTCGCGGGGGTGCAGTTCCACCCCGAGTCGGTGCTGACGCTGGACGGCGCCGGGGTCATCGCGGGGCTGTTGGCAGCTGTCCTCGTGTGACCAGCATGTTCTCGTTGGTGCGGCCGGCCAGATAGTCCTGGACGTTGGTCACGGTGGTCTCGATGATCTGGCCGACCGCTTCTTCGGTGAAATACGCCTGGTGCGAGGTGACCAGCACATTCGGGAACGTCATCAGGCGGGCGAGGATGTCGTCCCTGATCACGTCCAGGGACCGGTCGCAGTTGAACAGCCCGGCCTCCTCCTCGTAGACGTCCAGGCCGACGCCGGTCAGCCGGCCCGCCTTGAGCGTCTCGACGAGGGCGGCGGTGTCGATCAGCCCGCCGCGGCTGGAGTTGATCAGGATCGCGTCGTCCTTCATCGCGGCCAGCGCACTCGCGTCGACGAGATGCCAGGTGGTCTCCAGCAGCGGGACGTGCAGGGAGACCAGGTCCGCCTCGGCGAAGAGCTGGTCCTTGCCGACGTACTTCATGCCGAGCGCGGCACAGCGGGGGTTCTCGGCGATGTCCCAGCCGAGCAGACGCATACCGAAGCCATGGGCGATCCGGGTGAACGCCTCGCCGATCCGGCCGGTGCCCATCACACCCGCCGTACGGCCGCGCAGATCGCGGCCCATCAGGCCGTCCAGCCGGAAATCGAAGTGCCGGGTGCGGCCGGCGGCGGGTACGAGATGCCGGTTCACGGCCAGCGCGAGGCCCCAGGCGAATTCCGCGACCGCGTACGGCGAGTAGGCGGCGACCCGGCCGATGGTCATGAGGAGGTCGGCCGCGGCCTCCAGATCGATGTTGTTGAAGCCGGTGGCGCGCTGAGCGATCATCTTGGTGCCGCCGGCCGAGAGGGTCTGCAGGACATCGGCGCTCAGATCGGCATTGACGTTGCTGCTGACGATCTCGTAGCCGTGCGCGATGGGGACGGTGTCGCGGTTGAGGACGACATCCAGGCTGCGGACCTGGTGACGGCCTTCGAAGGCCCTCGCCAGCAGCGGCTGCTCGTCCGCCTGCACGCCGAATGCGACGATCTCCACGACTTCTCCCGCCGGTCCCGTTTCCCGCGCTGCCGATGCCCTCTACGTCTCCCACACCTTCTGCGTCCTCGACGACGGCGTTGCCGACACTCCCGCTACGCCATCCGTTTCTCCCGCTACGAGCGATAGGCCGAATATGCCGAATATACGGCCCATCGCTCGGTGGTGCCGTCCGGAGCGGGCGGGCGGCGTCGGGAACGGGCAGCGCTCAGCCGAAGAAGACGCCGCACTCGGAGTAGAGCGACGGATCGACGGTCTTGAGCTTCGCGGTCGCCTCGGCGATCGGCACCCGGACGATGTCCGTACCGCGCAGGGCGACCATCTTCCCGAAGTCGCCGTCCCGCACCGCGTCGATGGCGTGCAGCCCGAAGCGAGTGGCCAGCCAGCGGTCGAAGGCGCTGGGGGTGCCACCGCGCTGGGTGTGCCCGAGCACCGTGGTCCGGGCCTCCTTGCCCGTACGCGCCTCGATCTCCTTGGCCAGCCACTCCCCCACGCCCGACAGACGGACATGCCCGAAGGAGTCGGTGGAGCCGTCCTTGAGCACCATCTGGCCGTCCTTGGGCATCGCGCCCTCGGCGACGACCACGATCGGGGCGTAGCGGACCTTGAAGCGGGAGTCGATCCAGCGGCAGACCTGCTCGATGTCGAAGCGCTGCTCGGGGATGAGGATGACATTCGCCCCGCCGGCCAGGCCCGAGTGCAGCGCGATCCAGCCGGCGTGCCGGCCCATCACCTCGACGACCAGCACCCGCATATGGGATTCGGCGGTGGTGTGCAGCCGGTCGATGGCCTCGGTGGCCACGCCGACGGCGGTGTTGAAGCCGAAGGTGTAGTCCGTGGCCGAGAGGTCGTTGTCGATGGTCTTGGGGACGCCGACGCAGGGCACGCCGTATTCACCGTGGAGGCGGGCGGCGACGCCGAGGGTGTCCTCGCCGCCGATCGTGATCAGCGCGTCGACCTCCTGCTTGCGCAGCGTCTCCTTGATCCGGTGGACGCCGTCGTCCGCCTTGAGGGGGTTGGTCCGCGACGAGCCCAGAATCGTGCCGCCTCGGGGCAGAATGCCGCGGACCGCCGGGATGTCCAGCGGGACCGTGTCGCCCTCCAGCGGCCCGCGCCAGCCGTCGCGGAAGCCGACGAACTCGTATCCGTGCTCCTGGGTGCCCTTGCGGACGGCGCCCCGGATCACCGCGTTCAGACCGGGGCAGTCGCCGCCGCCCGTCAGTACTCCGATCCGCATCGTTGCCTCACCTACATCCCGTCAGGGCCGCGCACACGGCCATGAATGAGCCGACCCTGGTCACGCTAATGGTGATCTGGGTCACCCTGGGACGAGGTGAGGGGCGATTCGGTTGATTCGCCGGGGAGTTGACGCACGGCGTTCACCCGTACGAGCGGGACCGGATGGGTCTGCGGTACCGGTAATACCGCCCCGGTCCCTCGGCCTTCCGTACCGGAATACCGCCCCCGTACCGGGAATACCGCCCCGCCCCTCCGCGTTGTGGCCTGCAAGGGGCGCACCCAACCCTCAAGGGTTCCGTTCGACCAACCCTTAAGGGTCTACGCGAAGGGTCTACGCGGCCCCCTAGCGCCTACGCGCCTACGCGCCGTCCAGCCCCCGCTCGATCGCGTACCGCACCAGCTCCACGCGGTTGTGCAACTGCAGCTTGCCGAGGGTGTTCTGGACGTGGTTCTGCACCGTGCGGTGCGAGATGACCAGCCGCTCGGCGATCTGCTTGTACGAGAGCCCCTTGGCGACCAGGCGCAGCACCTCGGTCTCCCGGTCCGTCAGCCGCGGCGCGCCGGGCTCGTCCGGCGTCGCCGGGGCGGGCTCCGTCGCCAGCCTGCGGTACTCGCCCAGTACCAGACCGGCCAGCCCCGGGGTGAACACGGGGTCGCCGGCGGCCGTACGCCGCACCGCGTCCAGCAGTTCCCCGGTGCTCGCCGACTTCAGCAGATAGCCGGTCGCCCCGGACTTGACCGCCTCCAGCACATCGGCGTGCTCTCCGCTCGCGGAGAGCACCAGCACCCGCAGCGCGGGATCGGTGCCCATCAGTTCCCTGCACACCTGGACGCCGGGCAGCCCCGGCAGATTGAGGTCCAGGATCAGTACGTCGGGCGACGCGGCCTGCGCCCGGCGCACCGCCTGCGGGCCGTCCCCGGCCGTCGCCACCACGTCGAACCCGGCCTCGGCCAGATCCCGCGCGACCGCGTCCCGCCACATCGGGTGGTCGTCGACCACCATGACCTTCAGGCCCGTCTGCTCACTCATGCCGAGACCTCGCTCCGCTCGGCCTCGCATTCGCTCGGCACGCACCTCTTCATGGCTCGCTCGCTACGCTCGCTCACGCCGTACCCTTCCCCCGTCTCCCGCCCTCGGGCGCACCGCCCTTGGGGACCTTCAACTCCACTTCCGTGCCCTGGCCGGGGACCGAGATCCAGTCCGCACTGCCGCCCAGCTCCCGCAACCGTCCGCGGATCGACAGGGCCACCCCGAGCCGGCCCTCGCGCTCGGCGTCGGCGAGCCGCCCCTCGGGAATGCCGGGGCCGTCGTCGCGCACCGTCACGATCACCTCGTCCGGTTCGTCCTCCACCAGGATCCACGCCTCGGCGTCGGGCCCCGCGTGCCTTCGCACATTGTCCAACGCGGCACCGACAGCGGCCGTCAGCTCCGCCGCCGCGACGGCCGGCAGCTCGACCGGGGCGCCGGGCTCGGAGAAGGTGATACCGGCGCCCGCGTACGGCCCGAGCAGCGCCCGGATGTCGCACGGCGCACCGGGCCGGTCCGGCAGCGGGGCGGCGGGCCTCGGCGCCGGTGCGCCGGAGGGCGCCGCGGGGCCCGCCCCGTTCGTCCGTTGTCGCGGCGGCACCAGCCCGCTGGAGACCAACGTCCGCAGCGCGACCTCCTGTTCGCCCGCCATCCGGCCCAGTTCCGCGGCCTCGCCGCCGATCGCGGCGCCCCGCCGCTGCACCATGGCCAGCACCTGGAGCACGCTGTCGTGGATATCGCGGGCCAGCCGCTCCCGTTCGCGGGTGGCGGCCTCGATCTGCAGCGCGCGGGCGAGGGTGCGCTCACTGGCGCGGGCCACCTCGACGACATAGCCGATGGCGACACTGGCCACCCACACCAGGACCACGTTGTGGACGGTGTCGCGGGCCAGCTCCTGGCGTTCGAGGAGATTGGCGACGGCGACGGCGGCGGAGGCCGCCGCGGCCCAGCGCCAGCCGCCCTTGATCGCGAAGCCCAGGACCGCGCCCGCCGTCCAGATGGACGGCAGCGTGGGCGCGCCGTCCATGATGCGGGCGTGGGTGTCGACCAGCGGTGTGAGGAGGATGCCGCCGACCGCGAAGGAGAGGTCGGCGATCAGGAAGTGCCGGGTGCAGCGTTCGGCGGACGTGGTACGCCGCCAGGTCAGCGCCATCCAGACGGTGAGCGCGCCCATGTAGGCGGCCGCCCCCAGCGGATGGGCGTACTTGTCGTAGGAGAGCGCGACGAGGACGAGCGTGTAGACCAGGGTGAGGATCCGGTAGCCTGTGAGCGCGCGCCACAGAGGAAGCTCGACGGACATCCGCAGCACCTTGGGACGCTTGCCCTTGCGTCTGCTCACGGTCCGTATCTCGGCATCCGTCATGCCGGCCCCCACCCCCTGCCGGGCATCGCTACGCCCCGGCCTCGGCCTTGCCCTTGCCCCTGCGCTTGCTCTTCTTCTCCGCGACGGCGTGCCCCGCCTTCTCCGCCTTCTCCGCTTCCGCCTTCTTCTTTGCGGCATCCGCGATCTGGCGCTTCGCCGCCGTCGCGTAGATGTCGACATACTCCTGGCCGGACAGCTTCATGATCTCGTACATGACTTCATCGGTGACCGACCGCAGGATGAAGCGGTCGCCCTCCATGCCCTGATAGCGGCTGAAGTCCAGCGGCTTGCCGATACGGATGCCCGGCCGGATCATCTTCGGCATGATCTTGCCCGGAGGCTGCACCTTCTCGGTGTCGATCATCGCCACAGGGATCACCGGCGCCCCGGTGGCCAGCGCGACCCGCGCCAGACCGCCCGGCTTGCCGCGGTAGAGCCGGCCGTCCGGGGAGCGGGTGCCCTCCGGGTAGATGCCGAACAGCTCACCGTGCTCCAGCACCTCGATACCGCTCTTGATCGCCGCCTCGCCCGCGCCACGGGCGCCCGAGCGGTCCACCGGGAGCTGGCCCACGCCCTTGAAGAACGCCGCCGTCAGCTTCCCCTTCACACCCGGGGAAGTGAAGTATTCGGCCTTCGCGATGAAGGTGACCTTGCGGTCGAGCACCGCGGGCAGGAAGAAGGAGTCCGAGAAGGACAGATGGTTGCTCGCGAGGATCGCCGGACCCTCGGCGGGAATGTTCTCGATGCCTTCCACCCAGGGCCTGAAGGCAAGCTTCAGCGACCCGCCGATGGAAAACTTCATTGCGCCGTAGATCAACCGACTGCCTCCTGTGTGTGACGCAAAGACCTTAACCTGCCCCGCCGCCCCGCTCGCCGCGACGGGGCGGCGACAGGGCTGCGACGTCCCGCCGGCCGCCCGGCAGGACGCCCGCGGCCGTCCCCGGAGTTCCCCCTTCGGCAGCCCCCGTCGGACCTATCCGGTCACGGTCGCTCCGCGTACCCTGAGGTAACTCGCAGCCCCTTCATCGATCGGAGTCTCCCGGTGCCGCTCCTTCCCGGAGCCGAGCCGTTCCGCCGTGACGGCGGAGAGGTCGGCGTTCTCGTGTGCCACGGCTTCACCGGCTCCCCCCAGTCGGTACGCCCCTGGGCGGAATATCTCGCCGACCGCGGGCTGACCGTCTCGCTGCCGCTGCTGCCCGGACATGGCACCCGCTGGCAGGACATGCAGCTCACCACCTGGCAGGACTGGTACGCCGAGGTGGACCGCGAACTGCGCGCGCTGAGCGAACGCTGCACCAAGGTCTTCGTCTGCGGGCTGTCCATGGGCGGCGCCCTGGCGCTGCGGCTGGCGGCCCGGCACGGCGACGCGATCAGCGGGGTGGCCGTGGTCAATCCGGGCAACAAGGTGCATGACGCGGCGGCGCCGCTGCTGCCGGTGTTGCGCCACCTCGTACGGTCCACCAAGGGGATCGCCAGCGATATCGCCGAGCCGGGCGCCGAGGAGGTCGGCTACGACCGGGTACCGCTGCACGCCGCGTACTCGCTGCGCCGCTTCTTCCAGCAGGTGGACGCCGAACTCCCGGGCGTCACCCAGCCGTTGCTGGTGATGACCAGCCCGCAGGACCATGTCGTACCGCCCGTGGACTCCGAGCGCATCCTGAGCCGGGTGTCGTCGACGGACGTCCGGCAGACGCTCCTGGAGCGCAGCTACCACGTCGCGACGCTGGACTACGACGCGGAGCAGATCTTCCGGGACACCTTCGCCTTCATCACCCGGCTCGCGCCGGAAGCGCGCGCGGCCACGGCCGAGGAGGGGGCGGCGGCCAGTGGCGGAGCGTAGCCCCCGCGACCCCCGGGACCCGCTGGACGAAGAGGCCGCGTGGGCCGAGATCGTCGCGGGCTACGGCGAGCAGCCGGAGTTCCCTACGGGGGGCGACGACGCGGACGAGAAGGCGAACGGGGAGGCGGACGAGAAGAGGGCCGGCGGCGGGGACGGCGAAGGCCACAAGGGCGACCAGAGCGGTAAGGACAGCGAGCAAGCCGAGGGCGGCGCCGGCCCGAAGGCGGACGGTGACACAAAGCCCGACGCCGCCTCGGACAGCGGAACGGGCGACGCTTCCCGGCCGGGCAGCTTCATCGTCTACGCCCCCGGCGTAGGCCCCCGCGACTGGAGCGCCGCCGAGCCGTCCGACGACGACTTCGACGAGGCGGACGAGGGCCACTTCACCCCGCCCGAGCCGCCTCCGCTGCCGCAGGCCGACGTCACCGCCAAGTTCGCCTGGATCGCGGTACTGGGCGGTCCGCTGCTGCTGGTGGTGATGGCGCTGCTGCAGCAGCCGGTGACGTGGTGGATCACGCTGCTGGGCATCGGCGGTTTCCTCGGCGGCTTCGCCACGCTGGTGGCCCGGATGAAGAACGACGACGAGGACGACGACGGGACACCGGGCAGCGGCGCGGTGGTGTGAACGTCAGCCGGCCGGCACCCGCAGTGCCGCCAGCACCGGCAGATGGTCCGTGGCGGCCTTGAGATCCGCCTCGCGCACGCCGAGCAGCCCCTGGGGCACACCGCAGCCGAGCACCTCCACACCCGGCGTCGTGAACACCGCGTCGATCCGCTGATGTGGCTCGTGGGGCGTGGAGGTGAACTCGCCGCCCCATGGCTTCGCCACCCAGCCGTCGGTCAGCGCGCCCGCCAGCCGCTGGAAGCTGCGGCCGTCCGGCGGGTCGTTGAGGTCGCCCGCCGCGACGGCATACGGGACGTCCAGCCGCACCAGCCGGTCCAGGAGCAGCCCGGCCTGCGTATAGCGCTCCTCGTCGGCGAGGCTGAGGTGGCAGCTGAGCACACCGAGCCGGGCCCGGCCGATCCGGACCACGGCGGTCGCGAAACCGCGCTGGTGGAGGCCGGGGGTGCGGGGCAGCAGCACGTCCTCCGTACGCTCCACATGGACCCGCAGGGTGGAGAGGATCATCGGGCCGGCGGTGGTGCCGCCGCCGGTGACATACACCAGCCCGCTCCGGCGGGCCAGCCGCTCGGCGGCCTTGCGCCAGCGGAAGAACCGCGGCGCCTCCTGGATCAGCACGAGATCGGGGGCGCAGGCCCGGATGACCCGGACGAGCGCCGCCCGGTCGTCCCGCAGCGAGCGGATGTTGTAGCTGAGCACCCGGATGACGGCCGAACCGTCGTCTTCGGTGCGGGAGTTGGGGAGCGAGGTCAAAGGACGGATCCTCTCGCCGGGATGGTCGGAGGGCCAGGTTAGGACAACAGCAACAGCGCCCGTCGCATCCTCGGGGGACGCGACGGGCGCTGAAAGATCTATGCAGCGACTACCCGCAACCGTCAATTGAGCAATCCCAACAGCGCTCAACCACGTCCGCGGGAGCGGCGCCGGTTTGGGCGCAAAGGGGCGTTCGTCAACCCTGGCGGGCCAGGTCGGCCGCCCCCACCAGCCCCGCCTCGCCGCCCAGTTGGGCGGCCAGTACCTGGGCGTGCGGGCGCCACTGGCTGCCGACGAGCCAGCGGCGGAAGGACTTGCGGATCGGGTCGAGGACCAGTTCGCCCTCGTCCGAGACGCCGCCGCCGACGATGAAGGCGGAGGGGTCGAAGAGCGAGGCCAGGTCGGCCAGGCCGGCGCCGGCCCAGCGGGCCAGTTCGCGGAAGGAGTCGATGGCGACCGGGTCGCCCTGGCGGGCGGCCTCGCTGATGTGCTTGCCCTGGACGCCGTCGGGGGTGCCGTCGCCGAGGGCGAGCAGCACCGTGGCGGCTTCGGGTGTGGCGGAGGCGCGCTGGCGGGCGTAGCGCAGCAGAGCGCGGCCGGAGGCGTACTGCTCCCAGCAGCCCTGGCTGCCGCAGCCGCAGAGCAGGCCGTCGGGGACGACCCGGATGTGGCCGAACTCGGCGGCGACGCCGAACCGGCCGCGGCGCAGCTTGTTGCCGATGACGATGCCGCCGCCCAGGCCCGTGCCGAGGGTGATGCAGATGACGTCGCTGTGGCCCTGGCCGGCGCCGAACTTGTACTCGCCCCAGGCGGCGGCGTTGGCGTCGTTCTCGACGACGACGGGGAGGCCGACGCGCTGCTCGACCTTGTCCTTGAGCGGTTCGTGGCGCCAGTCGATGTTGGGTGCGAAGAGGACCGTGGCCCTCTTCTCGTCGACATAGCCGGCGGCTCCGATGCCCACCGCCTCGATCTGGTGGTCGGCCCCTACCGTGCGGACGGCGTCCGCGATGGCCTCGGTCAGCGCATCGGTGGTCTGCGGGGTCGGCACCTTGCACGTCTCAAGGATCGAGCCCTCTTCGTCGACCACGCCGGCCGCGATCTTCGTGCCGCCGATGTCGACGCCGATGGTGAGTCCCATGTGTCCCTCAGTTTTCGCTCGAACCCCGCCGGGACCCACCGTACCGGAGGCGGGTTCAGTCGAGATCGATGCGCTCGGTGCCGGTCGGGCCGTCGTCGTCGCGCGGATCGTCGCCGCGAGCCGTGCCGGGGGCGTCGCCGGGCCGGTCGCCGGTGGACTCGCGGGTCCAGCGGCGCTCGCTGCTCTCGACGGCCGAGCGGTAGGCGGCGAGGAGTTCGGAGCCGGCCGCGGCGAGGTGGTCGAAGACATCGGGGTTGCGCTCGATGACCGGCTCGACGGCGGCCTTGGCCTGCCGGAACAGCTGGTTGACGGCGCCCTGGGCGGCGGGGCCGCCGAGCGCGCCGGGCAGCTGGATCCCGCCGAGCTTGTCGGTCACGGCCTCGGCGAGCTTGCGCAGCTCCTCGGCGGCGCTGCCGGGCTGCGGTCCGTTCTCGGTACGGCGGCGGGCCTTGAGCGCGGCGAGGTCCTCGGCGCACGCCGTCTCCCAGGCGTCGGCATCGACATCGGCCGTGTGGTCGGCGGGACGCTCGGTGGCATCGCTCATGATGATCTCCGTGGACTCCTGCGGCGCGGGTACGGCGGGGCGGTGCGGTGACTGGCTGGTGCGGGGCGGCGTGGGCCGGGAGGGTACGCGGGACCGGCGCTCCGCGGCGGAACTCACTTCTGACGTTACCCGAACGGCGGTATGGCGTTCACGCACTCCCGGGGCGGTTCCCCGGCGGATCTCCGGACCGGTCCCCCGGCGGAGTCCCGGGCCACAGCGCGGGATCGGGGGTGAAACGGATGTCCAGGACGCCGTCCCGCAGCCCTGCTCCGGAGACGGCGCAGCGGCGCAGCGCGGACGGGAGCGTACGGATCCGCCGGAAGCGGCCGGCGGTGACGACGATCTCGTCGCCGCGACGTACCAGGCCGAGGGCGTCGCGGTCGGCGCCGGGCAGCGGCACGCGCCAGACGAGGATGCCGTCGGTGGCGAGGCGGTCCTCGACGGTCCAGGGGTCGGGGTGCGCGGCGTCGGCGGGTTCGGTGTCGCCGATGCCGCTGGTGGGCCCGTCGATCAGCTCGTCGAGCTCCTCGACGCCCTGGGGGTCGCGGCCCAGGTGCGGTACTTCGTGGACGGGGAGGTCGGGGAATTCCCCGCGGAGCGCTTTGAGGGCGGTCTGCTGGCTGCCGGAGAGTGCGGCGAGGAAGGGGTCGGCCGAGCCGGTGGGCAGCAGCCGGTTGACGAGGACGGCGTCGGTACGGCGGCCGTGCAGCGCGAGTCCGGCGCGGAGGGTGCGCAGGTTGGCGGCGGCGACCGGGCCCGCCTCCGTGACGAGGCGTACGGATGTGCCGGGGTCGTCGATCACCCGCTGGACGGCGGCGAGTTCGCTCTCCCAGCGCTCTGCGGCCTCGTAGAGCTTCTGGGCCGGCATGGGGACGCCGGCGAGCTGGGCGAGGACCGGGCGCAGCGCGCGGGCGGCCTGGCGTTCGGGCGGCAGCAGGCGGCGCAGATAGCGGCGGACCTGGGCGGGCAGCGCGAGCAACCGGATCGTTTCGGCGGCCGGCGGGGTGTCGACGACGACCAAGTCCCAGGCGTCCGAGGCGTGTTCGGTGCGCAGCGCGTGCAGCAGCGCGAAGGCTTCGGAGCCGGGGAGTTCGGTGAGTTCGTCCCCTTCGAGGGGGGCCGCGCCGAGCAGGTCGAAGGCGGCGCCGGCGCGCTCCTGGAAGGCGAGGAATTCCTGGCGGAAGCGGTCGGCGGGGTCGATCCGGCGGGCGTGCAGGCCGGGGACGACCGGGGTGGGCGCGTCGGTGGCGAGGCGCCCGGAGCACAGCACCGTTTCCGGAGCGTCGCTCTCGGTGGTGAGCAGCAGTACCCGCGCTCCCCGCCGGGCACCGGCCAGAGCGGTCGCGGCGGCGAGCGTGGTGCGGCCCGCGCCGCCGGGGCCCGTGACGAGGAGGGTGCGCACGCTCAGAGCTTCTTGGCGGGGTCGGCGGTGTCCGCTGGCTCGGTCCCGTCCGCCGGCGCGGGAACGGTCCCGCCCGTGGTGCCGCCGCCCTCGACGCGCTTCTTCAGCCCGGCCAGCGCCCGGTCGATGATGACCTTCTCCGCCTTGCGCTTGATCATCCCGAGCATCGGGATCTTGACGTCGACGGTGAGCTGGTAGGTCACCTCGGTACTCGTCCCGCCCTTGACCGCGGCGAGGCGGTAGGAGCCGTCGAGGGCGCGCAGCATCTGCGACCTGACCAGCGACCAGCTGACCTCGTTCTCGCCGGTCCAGGTGTAGGCGAGCGTGTGGTCGTCCTTGATCGCGCCGGCGTCCAGCAGCAGCCGGACCTGTTCCGCGCGGCCGCGGTCGTCCTTGGCGAGCACCTCGGCCTCTTTGACCTCGCCGGTCCACTCCGGGTAGCGGTCGAAGTCGGCGATCACTCCCATCACCGCGGCGGGCGCCGCCTCGATCGTGATGCTAGAGCTGGTGTGTTCGGCCATCGCCGTGACTCCTCCATGCCGATTCATGCCGGTCCGCCGACTCGCGTCATTCTGCTGTCTCTGCTGCTGAAGGCTACCGCGCGGGCAACGGCCGACGGACACCAGCAGGCCCTGGCCGACGGGCCCGTCGGCTCTCGGCCACCGGCCCGTCGCCGACGGCGAAGGCCGCCGTCCCGTGCCGCGCCGGCCGTAGGGCCTGTCCGGTGGGTCAGGGCCGGGCCCGGGGCGTCCGGCACGGCACCTCGCGGCGTTGCCGAAACGTCCTGATAGCTCCGCTGTCAGGACCCTCCGGCGCCTTGCGACGCGCCGTGCCGGACGCCGCGGCCTTTCCGGCCCTGACCCGCCGGACAGGCCCTACCACTGCAGGACGTACGGCGTCCCGGTCGCGCTGAAGTGCCCGACATTGACGCATTCCGTGCTCCCCATCCGGATCCGGCGGGCGAGCGGCTGGTGGACGTGTCCGAAGAGCGCGTAGCGGGGCCGGGTGCGGCGGATGGCGTGCAGCAGCGCCGCGCTGCCGCGCTCGAAGCGGCGGGCGACGGTGTCGTAGCAGAGTTCGGGGACGTCCGGCGGGATGTGGGTGCACAGCACGTCGACCTCGCCGACCGCCTCGATCTTGGCGGCGTACTCCTCGTCGCCGATCTCGTAGGGGGTCCTCATCGGCGTGGCCAGTCCGCCGCCGACGAACCCGAAGACCCGGCCGCCGATCTCCAACCGCTGCCCGTCCAGGACCGTGGTGCCGGGTCCGGCGTACTCCGGCCACAGGTGCGGTATGTCGACATTGCCGTAGGTGGCGTACGTGGGCGTGGGGAAGGCGGCGAACAGTTCCGCGTACTGCCTGCGGACCGCGCCTTCGATGAGTGACTCCCGGCTGACGCCGTCCCAGGTCAGCTCGCCCCACAGCCGGCTGCCCAGTGCGCGGGCCTCCTCGTAGCGGCCGGCGGTGCGCAGTTCGACCAGGGTGTCGGTGTGCGCGACGCCGAAGAGGTCGGGGAAGATACCGCGCGAGTGATCGTGGTAATCGAGGAAGAGCACCAGGTCACCGAGGCAGACCAGGGCGTCGGCGCCGGTTCCGGCGCGCGCCAGGTCCCGGCTGTTCCCATGGACGTCACTGACCACATGCACACGCATGGCACCACCCTAGATCCCGCGGGCCGCGGTCGGGAGGGCCCTGGACCTGCGGTTACTTCCCGGTCACCGGCGGTCTGGACTAGTGTGCGCGGAGCAGTCGCCTGGCGTGTCTCCAAGTGTGTGACGCATCAAACATCTGGGCGTGACCCCCTATCCCCACAGCAATACCGGTGGGTAACGTCCGGGCAGTCCGATCCCCCCGCATGATCATGGACCGCAACCGGTGTGCACACAGCGTCGTGGCGCCGGCGCCTATGAGGAGCAGCAGTCTTGCGCGAGTTCAGCCTTCCGGCCCTGTACGAGGTCCCCGCGGACGGCAACCTGACGGATCTGATCCGCCGAAATGCCGCGCAGCACCCTGATGTCGCGGTCATGGGCCGCAAGGTGGACGGCGTGTGGCAGGACGTCACCGCCACCGAGTTCCTCGCCGAGGTCCGCGCCGCGGCCAAGGGGCTGATGGCCGCGGGCGTCCAGCCCGGTGACCGGGTCGGCCTGATGTCGCGCACCCGCTACGAGTGGACGCTGCTGGACTTCGCCATCTGGAGCGCCGGCGGGATCACCGTCCCGGTCTACGAGACCAGCTCCGCCGAGCAGATCCAGTGGATCCTCGGCGACTCCGGCGCGGTGGCGTGCCTGGTGGAGACCCCCGCGCACGAGGCGGCCGTCGAGTCGGTCCGCGACCGGCTGCCCACGCTGGTGAACGTCTGGCAGATCGAGCGGGACGCCCTCGCCCGGCTGCGGGCCGCGGGCGACGGCATCACCGACGACGAGGTGGACGAGCGCAGCGCCCTCGCCGACGCGGACGCGCCCGCCACCATCGTCTACACCTCCGGCACCACCGGCCGTCCCAAGGGTTGTGTGCTCAGCCACCGCAGCTTCTTCGCCGAGTGCGGCAACACCGTCGAGCGCCTGCGGCCGCTGTTCCGTACCGGTGAGGCCTCTGTGCTGCTCTTCCTCCCCGTCGCGCATGTCTTCGGCCGGCTGGTGCAGGTCGCTTCGGTGCTGGCGCCCATCAAGCTGGGCCACGCACCGGACATCAAGCACCTCACCGACGACCTCGCCTCCTTCCGGCCGACGATGATCCTGGGCGTGCCCCGGGTCTTCGAGAAGGTCTACAACTCGGCGCGCGCCAAGGCGCAGGCCGAGGGCAAGGGCAAGATCTTCGACAAGGCGGCGGACACCGCCATCGCGTACAGCCGCGCGCTGGACACCCCCGAAGGTCCGTCCCTCGGCCTGAAGTTGAAGTACAAGGTCTTCGACCGGCTGGTCTACGGCAAGCTGCGGTCGGTCCTCGGCGGCCGTGCCGCGCACGCCATCTCCGGCGGCGCCCCGCTCGGTGAGCGGCTGGGCCACTTCTACCGCGGCATCGGCTTCACCGTCCTGGAGGGCTACGGCCTGACGGAGTCCTGCGCGGCCACCGCCTTCAACCCCTGGGACCGGCAGAAGATCGGCACCGTGGGCCAGCCGCTGCCCGGCTCGGTCGTCCGGATCGCCGACGACGGCGAGGTGCTGCTGCACGGCGAGCATCTGTTCACGGAGTACTGGAACAACGAGCAGGCGACCAAGGAAGCGCTCTCCGACGGCTGGTTCCACACCGGAGACCTCGGCACCCTGGACGAGGACGGCTACCTCGCCATCACCGGCCGCAAGAAGGAAATCCTGGTCACGGCGGGCGGCAAGAACGTCGCCCCGGCGGTGATCGAGGACCGCATCCGGGCGCATGCGCTGATCGCCGAGTGCATGGTCGTCGGCGATGCCCGGCCGTTCATCGGCGCGCTGGTCACCCTGGACGAGGAGTTCCTGCCGCGCTGGGCCGAGGAGCACGACCACCCGGCGACGGTGACCCCCGCCGAACTCGCCGACGACCCGGAGCTGCTGGCCGCCGTCCAGCGCGCGATCGACGACGGCAACGCCGCGGTCTCGAAGGCCGAGTCGGTGCGCAAGTTCCGTATCCTGCCGACCCAGTTCACCGAGGAGTCCGGGCATGTCACGCCGTCGCTGAAGCTCAAGCGCAATGTGGTGGCGAAGGACTTCGCGGAGGAGATCGAGGCCATCTATCGCGCCTAGCCGCGGGTGAGCCGGCCGGTCCGGCTCACCCGGGGTCCGCCGTCGTGGCCGCGCACCGCGATGGCGGAGCTTTTTTTGCCGCGGCGACGCCTTCCCCTCGGCGTCCTTCCCCGGCGCCTTCCCTCAGGGAACCCCTACAGCAGCTCCTTGAGCCGCTCCGCCAGCAGGTCCCAGCGCCACTTCTCCTCCACCCATATCCGGCCGCGCTCGCCCATCCGGCGGCGCAGGGCCGGGTCCTTGAGCAGAGTGATGACGCGCTCGGCGGCGGCCGTGGGGGAACCGCCCGGCACCACCCACCCCGTCTCGCCGTCCAGGACCGCGTCCGGCGCGCCCCCGGAGTCCCCCGCGACCACCGGGAGTCCCGTGGCCGACGCCTCCAGGTAGACGATGCCCAGGCCCTCGACGTCCAGCCCGCCGCGGCGGGTGCGGCAGGGCATCGCGAAGACATCGCCCGCGCCGAAGTGGGCGGGCAGCTCGTCCCAGGGCACGGCGCCGGTGAAGCGCACCGACTCCCCGACGCCCTTCGCCTCGGCCAGGGCGCGCAGCTCCTTCTCGTACGGGCCGCCGCCGACGATCAGCAGCACGGCGTCGGGCACCGCGGACACGACGGCGGGCATCGCCTCGATGAGGGTGTCCTGGCCCTTGCGCGGCACGAGGCGGGAGACGCACACCACCACCGGGCGGTCGGCGAGGCCGAGTGCGGCCCGTACGGCGTCGCCGCCGGAACCGGGGTGGAAGGTCTTCTCGTCGACGCCGGGCGGGAGTTGCACCATCCGCGCGGCGGCCTGCGGGGTGAGCACCCCGGCGATCCGTGCGCGGGTGTACTCGCCGAGGTAGGTGAGGGTGTCGGTGCCCTCGCCGATCCGGCGCAGCAGCCGGCGGGCGGCCGGCAGCTGCGCCCAGCCCGCTTCGTGGCCGTGCGTGGTCGCCACGATGCGGCGCGCCCCGGCCGAGCGGAGCGCGGGCGCCATCAGGCCGAGCGGGGCGGCGGCGCCGAACCAGACGGAGGAGCAGCCGTGTTCGCGCAGCAGCGCGGTGGCGCGCCGGGTCACCCGGGGGGTGGGCAGCAGCATCGTCGTACGGTCCCGGATCACGGGGAACGGCTGCTCGGCGTCGAACGCGGCGGTGGCGTCGATGCCTTCCGCGCTCCGCTTCCAGGTCGAGGCGTAGACGACGACCTGGGTGGGGTCCAGGCGGAGCGCCATGCTGTGCAGAAATGCCTGGATGCCGCCGGGCCGTGGCGGAAAGTCGTTGGTGACGATCAGAGTTTTGTGCACGCTGGTCTCTCGACGGTCGGGCGGCGGGCGGTGTGCGCAGGGTCCCGGCCGAGGGTACCGGCCCCGGGCCGGGAGGACGGGCTCCGGGCCCGGGGGCGGAGCGGCCGGGCCTTTTCCCGGTCGCGCCTCCCCTACGGTCGTGAGCAGCCACCAGCGACGGAGTCAGGCAGGTCCAGTGAGCCATCAGACGGTCAGCAGCAGCGCCGGCGCCGGTGACGGCCCGCGCCGGGTGCACCTCCCGGTGGTGGTCTGGGCGGCGACCCGCGCCGTCCTGCTGCTGTGCGTCACCAAGGTGCTGGTCCTTCCGGGACCCGACGTCACCAGCGATATCTCGGTGATCTATCAGGGCTGGTACGAGATCCTGAAGACCGGCACCTTCCCGCTGGACGATGTGACCTGGCAGTATCCGCCGGCCGCCGCGCTCCCCGTCCTCGGCCCCGGGCTGTTGCCGTTCCTCGACTACACGCCGGCGTTCTTCACCCTGGTCCTCGTCGTGGACGCGGCGGGCCTGGCGCTCTTCCTGCGCGCCGGCCGAAGGCCCGGCAACCGGCCGCTCGGGGCCTGGGTGTGGATCGTGGGCGTCGCGCTGCTCGGCCCGACCGCGTATGCCCGTTACGACCTGATGGTCACCGCCGTCGCCGTCGCGGCGCTCTTCGCAGCCGCCCGCAGGCCCCGCGTGGCGGGCGCGCTGGTGGCGTTCGGTGCGCTGCTGAAGGTGTGGCCCGTGCTGCTGCTGTGCGGGGCGGCGTGTCCCTCGCCACGCCGTCGACGGGCGCGCGCCCTGTGGCTGAGCGCGACGGGCACCGCCGCCGGGCTGACCGTGTTCTTCGTGGCCGTCGCGCCCGGCGCGCTCGCCTTCGTCACCTTCCAGCGCGACCGCGGCACGGAGATCGAGTCGCTCGGCGCGCTGGTCTTCCATATCGCCCGGCACTTCGGGTGGAGCGGCGAAGTACTGCTGAACTACGGCTCGGTGGAATTCCTCGGTCCGGGGGTCCCATTGGTCAGCGCCCTCGCGCTCGCGCTGTCCCTCACGGCCCTGGGCTGGCTGCTGCTGTGGCGGCTGCGCGCCCGGGAGTTCGGCGCCGCGACGCTCTGCGATGCCGCCTTCACCGCCACCCTGCTGTTCACCACCACCAGCCGGGTCATCAGCCCGCAGTACATGCTCTGGCTGGTGGGTCTCGCGGGGGTCTGCATGACCGTACGCGCCAGCCGGCAAGCGCTGCCGACGGTACTCGTGCTGCTCGCGACGGGGGTGACGCTGCTGGAATTCCCGGTCTCGTTCACGCATGTCGTGGCGAGCGATCTGCGGGGCGTCGCGCTGCTCGCGCTCCGCAACGGCCTGCTGGTCGCCGCGTCACTGATCGCCTGCCGGCGGCTGTGGGCGGCGACGGGCGCGGGGAGGCCGGGGAACACGAGCGGGCGCGGTGGCGGCACCGAGCGGGACGCGGTCATCGCTCAGCGCGGCCCGGCGGAGGCGGCGCTCACTTCAGCGCCTCCCTCCCGCCCTTCAGCTGCTCCTGCACATAAACCCGCCACTGACGCGTGAACTCCGCCAGTCCGACGCCGAGTTGGGTCCGCATCGCCCGGTCGACCGGGTTGGCCCGGACCGGCCGGCCGTGGTCGTCACCCGCTCCGGAACCCGTCGTGGCCGCCGCCTTGGGCAGTCCCGTCGCGGTCGGCCGCACCGCCTCCATCGGCGCCACCACCATCCCGGCCGACGTCCCGCCCCCGCCCTTCCCCGCGGCCCGGTAGAAGGCGCGCAGCCGAGCCTCGCCCCACTTGTCGGCGATCATCCGGCAGGCCAGCCAGCCGCCCTCGTACGCCCGCGCCAGCCGGTCCGCGCCGGTCGTGAAGCCGAAGTCCGCGTCGCTCGGCAGCCGGGCGGGCGAGCGGCCGGTCGCGACCGCGCGGGTGAGTTCGGGGGCGGCGGTGGCGGGCTCATGGTGCGTGCCCCGGTAGGCCGCCCAGTCCGCGAAGCCCTCGGAGAGCCACAGCGGGGTGGCCGGGGTGGTGACCGTACGGGTGGCGACATGGGTGGTCTCATGGGTGAGCACGACCGTGCGGCCGAGTTCGTTGAGCTCCTCGTACGCGTCCGGGTTGATGATCACCCGGTCCGCCGGCGCGGCGGCCGGACCCCCTGGGGAGCCACCCGCCTCGCCGGCCGTCACCGCCGCGATCCCCGCATAGCCGGAAGGATCGTCGCCGCCCAGCAGCTGCGCCATCCGCGCCACGGAGTCCGGCACCTCCACGACCACCTTCCGCGACCACTTCCCCTTCCAGGCGGCGGAGACCGCGGGCACCGCGGCGTCCACCCGGCGCGCGAGCTCCCGCAGCCGCGCCGGGTCCGCCGTGCCGCCGAGGACCAGGCTGTACCGGCCGCGCACCAGCCGCACCGGGCCCTGGTCCCACAGTTGGCGGGTGCCGGCCTTGCCCGCCGCCGCGCCGTCGGTGTCCGACGAGATCCGCCAGCGGCCGTCCCGCTCCGTCAGCGTGAGGTACTGGACGGCGGTGACCGGCGCGGTGTCATAGCCCTTCAGGCGGTAGCTCAGCCGCACCTCCGCGGCCAGCCGCCGGCCACCGCGACCGCCGTCCGGGAGCGGGAAGGCGCCGGCCGAGACGAGGTCGTAGTGCCAGTCGGTGAGCGGCAGGGCGGCGAGCCGGCCGAAGACCTGCCGCTGCCGGTCGCGGTAACCGGCGGCCCGCGGGTCGACGGAGTCGAGGAAGCCGGCGGCGTCCCGTTCCTGGACGGCCCGCGCACGGGCGTCGAGCATCCGCTGCACGTCCGGGTAGCGGGAGGCCGACGGCTCGGGCGCACAGGCGGCGAGCGGGGCGAGCAGCGCGAAGAGCGGGACGGCGACGGCCGCCCCGGTTCGCGACGGAGATCGCCGTCCCGCCCGCTGATCCGACATGCGGCCGATCGTATGTGCGGTGCGGGCGGGGCAAAAACGCTGGGATGCGGCTGGATGAGCGGGTCCGGGGTCCCGTCGTACGGGCGCGGGCCGGTCGGGGAGCCGTCAGGTGCGCGCGGCTGCGAGGCGGACGGATTCGGTCATGGAGACGGATTCGGCCATGGCGGAGCTTCGGTATCACTCCTCTGGCCAGGACTCCGTTGGGCCTCTAGGGCCGGGTCACGCCCGCGATCGGCATCATGCCGATCGGGTCGTAGCGCACCCGCGCCCCCGGGTAGGGCGCGTGCACGATCTGCCCGTTGCCGACATACATCCCGACGTGGCTGCCGTCCGACCGGTAGATGACCAGGTCACCGGGTTGCGCCTGGTCGAGCGGCACCGGCCGGCCGGCCGCGCGCTGGGCTTGTGAGCTGCGCGGGAGGGAGATGCCGGCCTGGCCGTAGGCCCATTGGGTGAGTCCGGAGCAGTCGAAGGCCGCGGGCCCGCTGCTGCCCCAGGCGTACGGGGCGCCGACGGCGGCACGGGCCGCGGCGACGGCCGCGGCGGCCCGCCCGGAGGGGGGTACGACGTCGGAGAGGTCCGGGAGGGCCTCGTCCCGGTCGAGGCCCCTGGAGGCCCGGTCGTAGGCCGTCCTGGCGTCCCTGGGGAGCGCGTTGAGCAGCCGCTGCGCGGTGGCGAGCTTGCGCTGGACGTTCTTCTTGTGGCGTGCCACGGCCTTGCGGCTGACCGCCAGGTCCCCCAGCTTCTCGGCGGTCTCCCGGCGCCACTCGTCCAGCTCCCACTGCGCCGCCCGGAGGTCCCGCAGCTCCCCGCCGTAGGTGCGGTCGAGCCGGTCGAGGGCGGCGGCCTTCTCCAGGTAGCTCTCCGGCCGCTCGGAGAGCAGCAGCCGGACGGTGGGGGAGATGCCGCCGCTGCGGTACTGGGCGGCGGCCAGCGCGCCGAGCCGGCCGCGCATCCGGTTGACCCGTTCCTGGGCGCGGGCGGTGCGGTCCCGGAGGTGTGCCACCTCATGCCGCAGTGCCCTGGCCCGCTCGTCGGCGCCGTTGAACTTCTCGGTGGCCCGCTCCGCCTGCTCGTAGAGCGTGTCGAGACGCGCGGTCGGCGCGTCGGAGGCCGCGGGCTGCCCGGGGGGCTCGGCGGACGCCGGAGGCGCGGAGAGCGCCGCGGTCGCGGTCGCCAGCGCGGCCGACAGGACGGTGACACCGGTGAACGTGGTCTGGCCGGGCTGCGAGGTACGGCGATGGGACGCCACGAGAGCCGCACTCCTTTTCCCTGTGCGGTCCCTGCCGCCGGGAGGGCGGTCGGTGACCGGCAGCTGGTGCGAGGCCAGACAGTAACCGGATGGCACCGCACCGGCCAAAGACCGCTGCCCGTGCCCAAAACGCCGCCCCACCGGTGACGTCGCAGGTCACCGGCGGGGCGGAAGTCAGTGGCAGGGGCCGCAAATCGCCCGTTCGGGCGGAGCGTTGAGAGCATTCTGAGGCTTTTCAGCCCACCGCCTTCAGACGGTCCGGACGCTTCAGACGCGCACGCCGAACATGAACGGCATGTTGTTGATGGACTCGTAGCGCACATTCGCGCCCGGCTTCGGCGCGTGCAGCACCTGGCCGTTGCCCGCGTACAGGCCGATGTGGTGCAGGTCGCCGTAGAAGAGCACCAGGTCGCCGGGCTTGAGGGCGCCTTGCGAGCCGATGCGGGTACCGGCGTTGGCCTGCTGCTGCGAGGTGCGCGGCAGCGACTGGCCGGCCTGCTGATAGGCCCAGGAGGTCAGGCCCGAGCAGTCGAAGGAGGACGGGCCGGTGGCGCCCCAGACGTAGGGCGAACCCATCTTCGTCTGCGCGGCGGACAGGGCGGCCGCTCCGCGTTGCGAGGCCGGTACGTCGTCGCCGAGGTTCACCCGCTCGTTGCTGCGGTTGGCGCGCTCCTCCGCGGCCGCCAGCGCGGCGCGCTCCTTGGCCGTGAGGGTGTTGAGCAGCTCCTGCGCCTTGGCGAGCTTGCCCTGGATCTCGTCCTTCCTGGCACCGAGCGCCTTGCGCGTCTCGGAGAGGTCCTGAATCTTGCCGGCGGCCTCGGCGCGCTCCTGGGCCAGCCGGCGCTGCTTGTCCGCGATGATCTTCAGCTGCTCGGCCTGCTTGCCGCTCAACTGGTCGAGCGTGGACGCCTTCTCCAGGTAGGTGTCCGGGTCGCCGGAGAGGAACAGCTGGACAGAGGGGTCGATGCTGCCGCTGCGGTACTGGCCGGAGGCGACGGCGCCGAGGCCCTTGCGGAGCTCGTTCAGCTCCTGCTGGCCACGGGCGACCTTGTCCTGGAGGTCCTCGACCTCCTTCTGGAGCTGGTCCTGCTCCTCCTTGACGCCGTTGTACTTCTCGGTCGCCGCCTCCGCCTCCTCGTAGAGCTTGTCGACCTTGGCCTTGACGTCCTTCTTGGACTGTGCCGGGTCGGCCTGGGCGGCCTGGGACGAGAGGGCGACGGCCGCGGCTGCGGTCGCGGTGAGCACGGTGACGCGAGTGCGGCTCGGCTGCTTGGGTCGACGGTGGGACGCCACGGGGGCGAGCTCCTTCTTCCTCCAGCCGCCTACCGGGAAGTGGGGGTAAGGCCCCGGCTCCGCGCGAACGCCGCGGACTCGGCGGTTCCTTCACTGACCATCCCGGTTGGATAATCATCTGCATGAAGGATCGAGGCCCGACCTTAGTAACCGAGTTATGATCGCTTCAAATCCTCACAGGAAAAAAATGCCTCACGCGGCTCATCCTTTACCAACATCACACTGGCAGTGAGTGCAAGTTGACGCTCAGAGACGGCCCGTAGGGGACATATCGCCCAGGTCAGGTGCGGGCAAGTCGCTTGAGGAGCAGGGCCGATGCGACCGGCCGCGCGCCGGCCTTCGCCACACCGTCGGCCACTTCCCGGTCCGTGGAGACCACGACGACCGGACGGCCGGGCGGTTCGGCCCTTACCAGCTGACGAATCAACTCATCGGCCGTTACGCCCGGTTTGCTGAACAGCACCCGCACCCCGCGCGGCGGCGCGAGCAGCACCGGCGCCGCCAGCTCCGCACCGTCGAAAACACAGGTCATCTCCGCGCCGGTCTGCGCCGCCAGCACCGCGAGCCCGCCCAGCAGCCGCAGCCGCTGTTTGTCCAAGGGCATGGTGGGATAGCCGGTTTTGGTGACGTTGTAGCCGTCCACCACCAAATGCGCCTGCGGCAGGGCCAGAAGCTGGTCGAGCAGCGCCGGGTCCGTCTCCGACAGCGCGCGTGTCGCGATGTCCTTCGGCGTCATCTTGCCCGGCGCCACCGCGTCGACGGTGTCCGCCGGATGCACGCTCGCGGGCGGCAGCGCCAGCTCGCGGCGCAGCCCCTGGGCCGCGTCCAGCACCGTGTCCAGCAGCAGCCGCAGCCGCATGTCCTCGACGCTGCGGCCCTCGCGAGCGGCCCGCCGGCTGGTCTCCAACGCCGCCTCGACCTCGGCGACCCGGGCCTTGAGCCGGCGCACCTCGCTGTCCGTCGCGGTCTTCTCCGTCGCGGCCTGGGACCGCTGGGCCTCCAGCGCGGCCTCGGCCTTGCGCACCGCGGCCTCACCGCGCTTGACGTCGCTCTGCGCCCTGCGCAGCTTGCGCTGCAGCGACTCGTTCTCCTTGCGGACGGCGTCCAGGTCGCCCCGGATCCGCTCGGCATCCGCACGGGCCTCCGTACGCGCCCGCGCCAGCTCCTCGCGCAGCCGGTTCAGCTCCCGCTCGGCCTCCTGGCCGGCCCGCTCGGCGCGGGCCCGCTGGGCCTCCTCACCGGCCGCCGCGACCAGCTTGACCCAGCCTTCGGGACGCAGCACATAGGCGGCCGCGGCGACATCCAACGGGTCGGCGGCCGCGGGCGCGGTGCCCCCGTCCAGCGCCTCGGCGAGCTCCGGCTGGGCCTCGCGGAGCTTGCCGGCGATCCGCTGCCGGAAGACCGGGTCGCTCTCCAGCGCGGCGGCCATCGCGTTCCCCGCGAACTTGGCCCGGCGGGTCGGGGTGAAACGGGCGTACTGCCGCAAGGGGGGCGGCAGTTCGGCGACGGTCAGGCCGCCGAACGACTCCGCGGTGAGCGCCACGACCCGGCGCCGTACGCCCTCCGGCAGCGGACGGTCGAGCACCTCGTCGGCCGCACCCTCGGATGCGTCGACAGGCTCCGCTCCCCGCTCCCTTTCCGGACGTTCCACCACGGCTGCATCGCTCCGATCTCAGGCGCTCGCGCCCGGCCGGTCCACCAGCTCGACCTGGTCGACCGCGTTGCACCAGCGGCAGCGCACGGACTCGATGCTCTCGGTGAGCACGTCGCGCTCCTCCACCTTCGGCTCCCCCGCCAGGTCCAGGTGGACGTACTCCACGACCTTGGAACGGCGGGTCACATCGAAACGCGTGAGGTTGCCGCACAGCGTGCAACGCCACCGGGTTTCGGCCGTCGGCAGGGGAACAGCCATCGTCTCGTCCTCTTTCGTGCTCGTCGATCTCGTGCTGCTGCGCGGTTCACGCGGTACGCCGTCGGACTGCGGAAGTACGCAAAGTACTGCCTGTAACCCTACGGCCTGACGGCGGGCGGGTGCGGGCGCTGCCCAGGACGCGGGACGCGGCGAGGCGCTCTGTCCCGATTGCCCGGCATTGAGTCATGATCACCTCATGACGGCGCCGTCCCCCTTCTTCCGTTCCCCCGGCTTCCCCCGGCCGCCCCGTCCGGCCAGATCCCTGACCTCGGTGTTCTCCCGGATGACGCATCTGCTGACCGCCCTGTGCTGCGCACTCTTCGTCATCGGCCCCGCCTCGGGCCTCACCCGGATATACGGCACCGGCGATGCCCTGCTGCACGCCCAGACCGCCTATTTCGAGCGCTGGGGTGTGATCCCGGCCGACCTGTGGAGCGGCTCGGTACGGGCCCTGGTCACCCCGCTGACCGCGCTGTTCGTGCACGGCAGCTGGCTGCACCTGCTCGGCAACATGCTGTTCCTGTACGTCTTCGGAGCCATGACCGAGCAGCGGATGGGCCGGCTGCCGTTCCTCGCCTTCTACCTCGGCACCGGCTATCTGGCACTGCTCGGCTACGCCGCCGCGCACGCCACCTCCGGCCAGACCCTGGTCGGCGCCTCCGGCTCGATCTCCGGCATCCTGGGCGCCTTCCTCTACCTCTTCCCCAGGGCCCGGGTGACCAGCGTCTTCCCGTTCCTGTTCTTCCTGCCGCTGCGCTTCCCCGCCTGGATCGTGCTGCTCTTCTGGTTCGTCCTGCAGTGGCAGGCCGCGCAGGACGACCCCAACGGCCCCGGAGTCGCCTACCTGGCGCATGTGGTCGGCTTCGCGCTCGGCTTCCTGTACGCATGGGTCCGCTACGGGAGGGATAGTGTGGTGCCCACCAGGGGAAACGACCCGGCCACCGAGGGAGAGAGCCAGCCGTGATCACGTCGATCGTGCTCATCAAGACCAGCGTGGACCAGATCCCGGAGATCGCCGAGAAGATCGCCGCGCTGGAGGGGGTCAGCGAGGTGTATTCGGTTACCGGGGCGCACGACTTGATCGCCATGGTGAGGGTCGCCGAGCACGACGAGCTCGCGGATGTCATCCCCGGCCGGATCAGCAGGATCCCGGGCGTCGTCTCGACCGAGACGCATATCGCGTTTCGGACGTATTCGCAGCATGACTTGGAGGCGGCGTTCGCCATCGGCTTGGACGCGTAGCGTCCGAGCCCCACGTTTTCGGCTGTCCGCTGCGCTTTGCCCGAGCCGACGTTCCGGCTGTCCCGCCGTGCTGGTTGCGCCGGCGGCGAGCCTGCGCCGTCTTCGGCCTCCCCGCCGTGAGAGGTGCGCCTGCGGCGGGGGTTCGCCGACGTTTCCGGCTTCCCCGCCGCGGGGTGTTTCGCCGTTGCTCCCCCACTGCCCGAACGGCGTGGAGGAGCAACGGCGGGACAGCCAAAGACGTCGGCTCAGGCAAAGCGCAGCGGAACGCAACGGCCGTCCTGCGTGCCGTACTTCCAGCGCGCACCGTCGGCGACCAACTCCCCGACCGCCCGGACGAACCGCTCCACATGTTCGTCCGGCGTCCCGGCGCCGAAGCTCACCCGGATCGCGTTCAGCGACTTCTCGCCGGGGGCGGCCTCCGGGGCGCCGCACTCCCCCGGTTCCTCCGGCGCGCTGCCCAGCAGGGTCCGCACGAGCGGATGCGCGCAGAACAGGCCGTCGCGCACGCCGATGCCGTACTCCGCGGACAGCGCAGCCGCAAAGTGCGAGCTGTTCCACCCCTCGACGACGAAGGAGAGGACACCCACCCGCGCCGCGTCCTCGCCGAAGAGCGAGAGGACGCGCACCTCGGGCACCTCGGCCAGGCCCTCCCGGAGCCGGGTGATCAGCTGCTGCTCGCGCGCGACCAGGCCGTCGAACCCGGCCTCGGTCAGCGCCTGGCAGGCGGCGGCGATGGCGTACGCGCCGATGACGTTGGGCGAGCCGGCCTCGTGCCGGGCCGCGGTGGTGTGCCACTCGACGTCCACGCCGCCGTCCGTACGGCGGGCCACCGTGCGGCTCGCGCCGCCGCCCGCGAGATACGGCTCGGCCGCCTGCAGCCAGTCCGCCCGGCCGGCCAGCACACCGGCCCCGAACGGCGCGTACAGCTTGTGACCGGAGAAGGCGACCCAGTCGACGTCCAGTTCGGTGATGTCGACGGGGTGGTGGGGCGCCAGCTGCGCGGCGTCGAGCACGATGCGGGCGCCGTGCGCGTGGGCGGCGGCGGCCAGCTCCTTGACGGGCCAGAGCTCACCGGTGACGTTCGAAGCGCCGGTGACGCACACCAGCGCGGGGCCGTAGGGGTCGCGTGCGGCCAGCGCCTGCTCCAGGGTGTCCACCGCCTGCTGCGGGGTGCGCGGTGCGTTCAGGTAGGTCACGGCGGTGTCCGGGCGCCGCTCCCACGGCAGCAGCGAGGCGTGGTGCTCGGTCTCGAAGACGAACACCCGGGTGCGGTCCGGGAGTGCGGACGCGAGGAGGTTGAGGGAGTCGGTGGTGGAGCGGGTGAAGACGACCTGGTCGCCCTCCCGTCGCCCCCCACCACCCTTGCCCGACGGGGCTTCGCCCCGGCCCCCTTCGATGCGGCAGCCGAGGAAGGCGGCGATGGTGGCGCGGCTGTTCTCGAAGAGGTCGGTGGAGAGCTGCGAGAGGTATCCGGCGCCGCGGTGCACGCTGCCGTAGTAGGGCGCGTAGGCGGCGACGTCGTCCCAGACCCGTTGCAGCGCCGGCGCGCTGGCGGCGTAGTCCAGCGCGGCGTAGTCGACTTCGCCGCCGGTCACGAGCGGGACGCGGACATCCCTTCCCAGAACCGGCAGCGGGGCACAAACGGAACGGTCGGCGGCAACAGCGGAAACAGGCATGGCGATCTCCCGTAAGAGGTAAGCGAATTCGCTGCGGACGCACGCGTGCAGGGGTGTGACAAGGGCAGGGCGTGGCGCCGCAGCGTGGAGAGAAAAAGGGTGCGGAAAAGGGGCCGTCGGCCCTATCGCATTCGCTGAATCACGGAAGGAGCTCCCTCGAAGACCAGGATCCCTGGCGAGGGATCCGCGCTTGCCGCAGACCTCGCTGCCTGCGGCCCGGTCATCACCCGGGGCACCCCGCCACGGAAGGAGGGTTGCCGGACAGCGGGCCGGGGCCTGTCGCACTGTCACTCGTGACCTGCGCAGAATCATGCCACAAGAGCGTTTACGCGCAAGGGCCCAGTCCGTATGGCGGACTGGGCCCTGCGTCACATGCGGCGCGGCGCCGCTCCGCTCACCGGTTGCTGGCGGCCACCCAGCGCTCCAGCGCCCGCTTCGCCGCCCCGGAGTCGACCGACTCGGCGGCCTTCTCGACACCCGCCCGGATCTGCTCCGCGAGCGGGGCGTCCGTGGGCTCCAAGGCCACCAGCGCCGCCGCGGAGTTCAGCAGCACCGCGTCCCGCACCGGCCCGGTCTCGCCGTCCAGCACCCGGCGCGCCACATCCGCGTTGTACGACGCGTCCGCGCCGCGCAGCGCCTCCACCGGCACCAGGGGGATCCCGGCGTCCCGGGGGTCGAAGGACTCCTCGCGCACCGTGCCGTCCCGAACGATCCACACCCGGGAGGTCGCCGTCGTCGTCAGCTCGTCCAGGCCGTCGTCCCCGCGGAACACCAGGGCCGACGAGCCGCGCTCGGCGAGCACCCCGGCCAGGATCGGCGCCATCCGGGTGTCCGCGACACCGGTGGCCTGGGCCCGGACCTTCGCCGGGTTGGTCAGCGGGCCCAGCACATTGAAGGTCGTACGGATGCCGAGCTGGCCCCGGGCGGGGGCGACATGCCGCAGCGCGGGATGGAACCTCACCGCGAAGCAGAAGGTGATGCCGGCTTCCTCGGCGACCTCGGTGACCCGCTCCGGGGTGAGATCGAGGTTGACGCCGAGCTTCTCCAGGACGTCGGAGGCGCCGCTGGCGGACGACGCGGCGCGGTTGCCGTGCTTGACGACCTTCGCGCCGGTACCGGCCACCACGATCGACGACATGGTGGAGATGTTGACGGTCTTGGCGCCGTCGCCGCCGGTGCCGACGATGTCCACGCTCGGCCCCGGCACCTCGATCAGCCGGGCGTGTTCGTACATGGCCCGGACGAGGCCGGAGATCTCGGCGACGGTTTCGCCCTTGGCCCGCAGGGCCACCGCGAAGCCGGCGATCTGGGCGTCGCCGGCCTCGCCCCGCATGATCCTGTCCATCGCCCAGGCGGTGTCGTCCGCGGTGAGGTCCCGGCCGTCGAGCAGGGCGTTCAGGAGGCCCGGCCAGGTGTGGGCCGCCACGCCGTCGCCGCCTACCGGGGTCACCGCGTTCATGGTCCACACTCCTGGTTCGTCTCCTGCTCTCACCGTCACCCTACCGACCCCCGGACACGCCGGAGGGCCCCGTCCGAACGACGGACGGGGCCCTCTGGGTGGCGTTGCCTACGGTGCCGAGGCGCCGCGGTGATCAGTGGTGGCCGTGGCCGCTGGTGATCTCCTGGTACTCCTCCACCGCGGCCTTCGGGATGACATTGTCCTTCCCGTAGTAGCCCTGGGAGAGCTTGGCGCGCAGCTTCTGCCTCCGGGTGATCTTCCGCTTGACGCCGTTCTCGTCGACCTCCGGGCCGAGCTCGATCGGCTCGGGCTGCTCGTGCTGGGTGAGCACATGCAGCTGCTCCTGGTCGAGCGGCTCGTGGACCTCGATGAACTCACCGTGCGGCAGCCGCTTGATGACCCCGGACTCGCGTCCGTGCAGCACCTTGTCCCGGTCGCGCCGCTGCAGACCCATGCAGATCCGCTTGGTGGCGATGAAGGCCAGCACCGGCCCGGCGAAGAACGCGATCCGGACGAACCAGGTGATGGAATTGATCGACAGGTGGAAGTGCGTCGCCCACAGGTCGTTACCGCCACCGACCAGCATCACGAAGTACGCGACCAGCCAGGCCACACCGAAGGCGGTACGGGTCGGGGCGTTGCGCGGACGGTCCAGGATGTGGTGCTCGCGCTTGTCGCCCCGCACCCAGGACTCGACGAACGGGTAGACCGCGATGGCGATCAGGACCAGCGGGAAGACCAGGATCGGGATCAGCACACCGAAGTTGAGGGTGTGACCCCAGAAGTCCCACTCCCAGCCCGGCATGACACGCACCAGGCCCTCGGCGAAGCCCATATACCAGTCGGGCTGGGCGCCGGTGGACACCTGGTCGGCTCGGTAGGGGCCGATCGCCCACACCGGGTTGATGCTGGCGATCCCCGCGATCACCGTGATCACACCGAAGACCAGGAAGAAGAAGCCTCCGGCCTTGGCCATGTAGACCGGCAGCAGCGGCATACCGACGACGTTGTTGTTGGTCTTTCCGGCACCCGGGAACTGCGTGTGCTTGTGGTAGAAGACCAGGATCAGGTGTGCCACCAGCAGACCCAGCATGATGCCCGGCAACAGCAGTACGTGGATCGTGAAGAACCGCGGAATGATGTCGTGGCCCGGGAACTCCCCGCCGAAGATGAACATCTGCAGGTACGAACCGATCAGCGGCATCGACAGGATGACGCCCTCGATGAACCGCACACCGGTGCCGGACAGCAGGTCGTCGGGGAGCGAGTAGCCGGTGAAGCCGGTGAACATGCCCAGCACGAACAGCAGGAAGCCGAACAGCCAGTTGATCTCACGCGGCTTGCGGAACGCGCCGGTGAAGAACACCCGCATCATGTGGACCATCATCGCGGCCAGGAAGACCAGGGCCGCCCAGTGGTGGATCTGCCTTATAAGCAGCCCGCCCCGGACGTCGAAGCTGATGTTCAGCGTCGACTCGAAGGCCTGCGTCATCCGGACCCCGTGCAGGGGCACGTACGAGCCGTGGTAGACGACCTCGGCCATGCTCGGGTGGAAGAACAGCGTCAGATAGACACCGGTCAGGATGATGATGATGAAGCTGTAGAGCGCGACCTCACCCAGCATGAAGGACCAGTGGTCCGGGAAGATCTTGCGCATATTGGCCTTGGCGAGGCTGTAGATGCCCAGCCGGCCGTCCGCCCAGTCGGCGACCCGCTCGCCCCGCGGCGCCTTGCCGCGACGCGTGGTGGTCGCGGCCGTTTCGTTACTCATCCGCGCTCCCAGAAGCTCGGGCCGACGGGCTCTTCGAAGCCGCTCGCGGCTTCGAGGAAGCCGTCCTTCACCGTGATGTTCAGCTGCGGCAGCGCGTGTCCGGCCGGGCCGAAGATCACGCGGGCGCCGTCAGCGAGGTCGAAGGTCGACTGGTGACACGGGCAGAGCACGTGGTGCGTCTGCTGCTCGTACAGGCTGACCGGGCAGCCCACATGCGTGCAGATCTTCGAGAACGCGACGATGCCCTCGTGCGACCATTCGAGTTCCCGCTTGTCCTTGATGTCCTGCGGCTGGAGCCGCACGAGCATCAGGGCGTCCTTGGCGATCTTGTTGTTGAAGTCGTGGTCGTCCTCCTCCAGGCCCTCGGGCTTGGCGAAGGTCAAGGAGCCGACCGCGATGTCCTCGGGACGCAGCGGGAGGTTGGTGGACTGGTTGACCAGGCGGATGCCCCGCTTCCAGCCCGTGGTGCGCAGCTTGTTCTCGGGCAGCGGCCCGAGGTCGCGCAGCAGGACGACGCCGGAGAGCGGCACCAGGGCCAGCGCGCCGAACATCGTGTTGCGGATCAGCTTGCGCCGTCCGAAGCCGGACTCCTTCGCGCCGTCCGCGAAGTCCGCCAGGACCTTGGTCTTGACCTCGGGCTCCGCCTCGATCGGGTGCCGCTCGTCGGCGACCTCCTCGTCCGACATCAGCGTGCGGGCCCAGTGGACCGCGCCGGCACCGATGCAGAAGAGCGCCACACCGAGGGTCAGACCGAGCGAGAAGTTCAGCGCGCTGGTGAGACCGATCGGCCAGATGTAGACGACCTTGTCGACCGGAATGGCCACGTACGCGGCGATGAAGCCGACCGTGGCGAGCATGGACACCACGAAGAGCAACGCGACGGTGCGCTCGGAGCGCTTGGCGGCCCGCTCGTCGATGTCCTGGATGCGGTGCTCGTGGGGCGGCAGCCCCGGATCGGCGAACGGGTTCTCCGCCTTCTCCACCGCGACGTGAGCCGTCTCCCGCTCACTGGGAAGGGTTTCTTCTGGCACGTCTGCGTGTCGTCCAGTCTCACTCATGACTTCTTGGCCTTCGTAGTCCGGGCAGCGACCCAGATGGCGACAACGATCAGCGCACCGAGCCCGAAGATGTAACCGAAGAGACCCTCGACCACCGGGCCGAGGCCACCGAGGGGCAGGCCGCCGGGGCTCTCGGTCTTATCGGAGTTGACGGCTTCCAGGTACGCGATGATGTCCTTCTTGTTTTCCTTGGAGAGGCTGCCGTCGCCGAAGGAAGGCATGTTCTGCGGGCCGGTCTCCATGGCCTCGTAGATGTGCTTCGGGGACACGCCCTCAAGCGTCGGTGCGTACTTCCCGTTGGTCAGGGCGCCGCCCTTACCGGTGAAGTTGTGGCACTGCGCGCAGTTCGTACGGAACAGCTCGCCGCCCTTGCCGATGTCGGCGCCCTCCGGGCTGTACTGCTCCTTGTCCGGCACGGACGGGCCGGCGCCCAGCGACGCGACATACGCCGCGAGCTGGTCGATCTGGGCGTTGGTGTAGATGTTCTTCTTCCGCGGCACCTGGGCGCCGGGCTGCTGCGCCGGCATCCGGCCGGTGCCGACCTGGAAGTCAACGGCTGCGGCGCCGACGCCGACCAGGCTCGGGCCGTCGGAGGTGCCCTGACCGCCGGTGCCGTGGCAGCTTGCACAGCCGACGGCGTAGAGCTTTTTGCCCTCCTCGATGGCGAGGGACTGGGCGGAGTCTTCGGCCTGAGCCTTGTCCGCCGGCGCGAACGCGGCGTACAGCCCCCCCGTGACCGCCAGCGCGAAGAGTAGGACGACGAGCGCCGCCAGCGGATGGCGCCGTCGTGCGGAGAGCTTTTTCACGGATTACCCCGGTGTCAGGATCTTCTGCGTCGATGCTTTGGCTATGTCTGTCGGAACCGCGGGCGCGGCAACCAGGCCGCGCACCGGTTACCGGATCAGGTAGATCGTGGCGAAGAGGCCGATCCAGACGACATCGACGAAGTGCCAGTAGTAGGACACGACGATGGCCGCGGTGGCCTGCGTGTGGGTGAACCTCTTGGCCGCGTATGTCCTGCCCAGGACCAGCAGGAAGGCGATCAGACCGCCCGTCACATGCAGTCCGTGGAAACCGGTGGTCAGGTAGAACACCGAGCCGTACGGGCCGGACGCGAGCGTAATGCCCTCGCCGGTGACCAGCTCCGTGTACTCGAAGACCTGACCGCCGATGAAGATGGCACCCATGATGAAGGTGACCACGAACCAGGTCCGGAGCTTCTTGACATCGCCGCGCTCGGCTGCGAAAACACCGAGTTGGCAGGTCAGGGAGCTGAGTACCAGGATCGTGGTGTTCGTCGCCGAGAAGGGAAGATTCAGCGCTTCGGCCGATTCCTTCCAATACTCGGTCCCGGTCACCGATCGAAGGGTGAAGTACATCGCGAAGAGGGCCGCGAAGAACATCAGCTCGGAACTCAGCCAGATGATGGTTCCGACGCTGGTGAGGTTCGGCCGATTGACCGACGGGTGCGCGTGCCCGGTTTCTACTGTCGTTGCTGTCGCCACGACCGACATTATGTCGGTCGCTTATCCCGCCCTCACTCCGGGGGGTCCCGTTCGGTGTGTCAAGGACGTATGCCCTGCTCGTCCGGACCATTCCGCCAGTCGCCCGAAGGGGGGAAGTCCCGCTCCGGCCGGGGCCCCCGCCGCCCGCCGCGGCCGGTCCTGACGGCCCGTCGGTCAGATCTTGGACAGCGACGAACCCTGCTGCGAAGGCCCCTGCGGGAGTAGCATCCGCCCAAGGTCCGACCCGATGCTGGCCGCTACGAAAGCGTGGAGGAACGATGCAGGCGACTGCCACGGTGCTGGTCTACAGCGACAACGCCAACACCCGCGAGCAGGTCCGGCTGGCGGTCGGCCGGCGGCCCGCCGCCGATGTCCCGCCGGTCGAGCTCGTGGAGTGCGCCACCCAGCCCGCCGTCCTGGAGGCCCTGGAGCAGGGCGGTATCGATGTCTGTGTACTGGATGGCGAGACCGCGCCGGCGGGCGGTATGGGCGTCTGCCGGCAGATCAAGGACGAGATCTTCCAGTGCCCCCCGGTGCTGCTGCTGATCGGCCGCCCGCAGGACGCCTGGCTGGCCACCTGGAGCCGGGCGGACGCCGCGGTGACACATCCCCTGGACCCGGTGGCGTTCGCGGACGCGCTGGCCTCTCTGCTGCGCCGCAGGCTCCTCACCCAGGTGTCGGCGGCCGTCTGAGCGGCGCTGTGAGCCTCCTCCGAGCCGCCCTCAGAGCTCGGGACGCAGCCGGGCGGAGTCGTCGGTCCGCGGCTCCCGCTCGGCCGCTCCTGTCCTGGTGGCGCCCTTGTTCCGCAGCGCGCTGCCGTCGCGCCATTCCTTCCAGGGCATGTTCCAGTCGCCGAAGCCGTTCCCGAACGGCGCCATCGCCTCGCCCTCGCTGTTGACGACCTTGATGATGTCGCCGACCTGCACGTTGTTGAAGAACCACTGGGCGTTGGCGGTGGACATCCCGGTGCAGCCGTGGCTGACGTTGGCCGCGCCCTGCGCGCCGACGGACCAGGGGGCGGCGTGTACGTACTCGCCGCTCCAGGTGACCCGGGTGGCCCAGTAGACCGGCAGATCGTAGAAGTCCGAGGCGCCGATGCTGGCGCTGGTCATCCGTACGAAGCTCTCCTTGCCGAGGATGACCTTGACGCCGTTGCGGGTCGAGTAGCCGGGCTTGCCGGTGGTGACGGGGATGGTGTGCACCGCCTTGCCGTTGCGCAGCACCGTCATCTGGTGCGACGAGGCGTCGGTGATGGCCTCCACCCGGTCGCCCGTGGTGAGCCGTACGGGCTTGGCGGATCCCCCGTAGAGCCCACCGGAGATCTTCAGGCCTTCCAGGTTGCTGTGCACCGCGATGGTGGCGTGGGCGGGCCAGTAATCCTTCGGGCGGAAGTGCAGCGACTTGTCGTCCACCCAGTGCCAGGAGCCCTCGACGCGGGGCGTGGAGTCGACCTTCAGGGCGCTTTCGACGACGGCCCGTGCCTTGGGGTCGGTCACCGGGCGGCTGAGCTCGGCGGTGACCGGCTGGCCGACGCCGTAGGTGCCGCTGTCCGGGCCGAAGGCGACACGGAGCCGGTTGTCGGCGTCGGTGGTGTCGACGACGAACGTCTTGCGGCCCGGGGAGCCGTCCTCGTCCTCGGTGCTGACCCGCACCGTGTAGCGGGTGCCGGCGGCCAGTGGCACGGTGGTGTGCCAGCGCCTGCCGTCGGCGCTCAGTTCGCCGCGTATGTAGCGGCCGGAGGCGTCGGTGGCGGTCACGTCCGTGATCCGCGCCTCGCCATCCTTGACGGAGACCTCAAGCGGCTTGTTCGGATCCGCTTTGCGCTTGCCGTCCGGGATGTTGGCGGAGATCTGGTCGGCCGCGTCGTAGGGCTGGGCGGAGAGCGACTCCGACGAGTTCCCGCAAGCAGCGGCGCTCACCGCCAGGGGCACTATCAGAAGGCCGCAGCTCAGCACTTTCCGGGTTCGAGGTCTGTGGCTCATGCCCCAAAACTATGAAGAATCACCTGATTCAGCGCGCTGGAAGACTGCAAACGGGTCTCCCCTACGCCGAAACGGAGCGGGCGAAACGGAGCGGGCCCGGGCACCTGTTGAGGTGTCCGGGCCCGCCCGTGCGGTGTGTGTGCCGCCTTACTGCGTGCGGCTCTCACCGTGGTAGTACTCGAAGACCCAGCCGAACAGGCCCACGAGGATCACCGGCATCGAGAAGTAGAGCAACCACCAGCCGAAGATGACGCCCATGAAGGCGAGCGCGCCACCGACGCCCAGGGCCAGCGGCTGCCAGCTGTGCGGGCTGAAGAAGCCCAGCTCGCCCGCGTCGTCCGACACCTCGGCGTTCTCGTTGTCCTGCGCGCCCGCGTCCACCCGCCGGGCCGTGAAGGCCAGGTAGTAGCCGATCATGACGGCCAGACCGAACGCCAGGAAGAGCGCGGTGGTGCCGGCCGGCTCCTTCGACCACACGCCATAGACGATCGCAATGGCGAGGATAAAGACGCCGAGCCAGATGAACATCTTGCCCTGGATCTTCACTTGCCCGCCTCCTTGCCGCCGGTGACGGCGTTGTCAGCCGAAGGGCCGTGGCTCTGGAGCGCGTCCAGAGCGGCGATCTCCGGGTGGTGCAGATCGAACGCCGGGGATTCGGAGCGAATACGCGGCAGCGTGAGGAAGTTGTGCCGCGGCGGCGGGCAGGACGTCGCCCACTCCAGCGAGCGGCCGTAGCCCCACGGGTCGTCGACCTCGATCTTCTTGCCGTACTTCGCCGTCTTCCAGACGTTGTAGAGGAACGGCAGCATCGACAGGCCCAGCACGAAGGAGCTGATCGTCGAGATGGTGTTCAGCGCCGTGAAGCCGTCGGCCGCGAGGTAGTCCGCGTAACGCCGCGGCATGCCCTCGGCGCCCAGCCAGTGCTGGACGAGGAAGGTCCCGTGGAAGCCCACGAACAGCGTCCAGAACGTGATCTTGCCGAGCCGCTCGTCCAGCATCTTGCCGGTGAACTTCGGCCACCAGAAGTGGAAGCCGGCGAACATCGCGAAGACGACGGTGCCGAAGACGACGTAGTGGAAGTGCGCCACGACGAAGTACGAGTCCGAGACGTGGAAGTCCATCGGCGGCGACGCCAGGATGACGCCGGTCAGACCACCGAAGGTGAAGGTGATCAGGAAGCCGACCACCCACAGCATCGGTGTTTCGAAGGACAGCGAGCCCTTCCACATCGTGCCGATCCAGTTGAAGAACTTCACACCGGTCGGGACCGCGATCAGGAAGGTCATGAAGGAGAAGAACGGCAAGAGCACACCGCCCGTCACATACATGTGGTGCGCCCAGACCGTGACCGAAAGGCCGGCGATGGAGATCGTCGCCGCGATCAGACCGATGTAACCGAACATCGGCTTCCGGGAGAACACCGGAATGACCTCGGAAACGATGCCGAAGAACGGCAGCGCGATGATGTAGACCTCTGGATGGCCGAAGAACCAGAAGAGGTGCTGCCAGAGCAGTGCCCCGCCATTCGCGGCGTCGAAGATGTGCGACCCGAATTTGCGGTCCGCCTCCAGGGCGAACAGCGCGGCGGCCAGAACCGGGAAGGCGAGCAGGACCAGCACACCGGTCAGCAGCACGTTCCAGGTGAAGATCGGCATCCGGAACATCGTCATGCCGGGCGCGCGCATGCAGATGATCGTCGTGATGAAGTTGACCGAACCGAGGATCGTGCCGAAGCCGGAGAAGGCCAGACCCATGATCCACATGTCGGCGCCGACGCCCGGCGAGCGCACCGCGTCCGAGAGCGGCGAGTACGCGAACCAGCCGAAGTCCGCCGCGCCCTGCGGGGTGAGGAAGCCGGCCACCGCGATCAGCGAGCCGAAGAGGTAGAGCCAGTAGGCGAACATGTTCAGCCGCGGGAACGCCACGTCGGGCGCGCCGATCTGCAGCGGCATGATCCAGTTCGCGAATCCGGCGAACAGCGGCGTCGCGAACATCAGCAGCATGATCGTGCCATGCATCGTGAACGCCTGGTTGAACTGCTCGTTCGACATGATCTGCGTGCCCGGACGGGCCAGCTCGGCGCGCATGAGGAGCGCCATCAGGCCGCCGACGCAGAAGAAGACGAACGAGGTGACCAGATACAGCGTGCCGATGGTCTTGTGGTCAGTGGTCGTCAGCCACTTGATCACCGTGTTACCCGGCTGCTTCGGGCGCACCGGCAGCTCGTTCTCGTACGAGTCCTCTGCTGCGGCGGCACCCTGGGGTTCGTTGAGGATGCTCATCGGTTCTTGGTCTCCGCGTTCCTGGCGTGGTCCGTCTGCGCGATGCCCGCCGGCAGGTAACCGGTCCGGCCCTTCTTCGCCAGTTCCTTGAGGTGCTCCTGGTACCGCTCAGGGGAGACGACCTTGACGTTGAAGAGCATCCGGGAGTGGTCGACGCCGCAGAGCTCGGCGCACTTGCCCATGAAGGTGCCCTCCTTGTTGGGAGTCACCTCGAAGACGTTGGTGTGGCCCGGAATGACGTCCTGCTTCATCAGGAACGGCACCACCCAGAAGGAGTGGATGACGTCACGCGACGTCAGGACGAACTGGACCGTCTCGCCCTTGGGCAGCCACAGGGTCGGCCCCGGGTTGCCGTTCTGCGGGTTGCGCTCGCCCGGGGTGCCCTCGTCGTAGACGCCTTCGGCACCGGCCGGAGCGCTCTTCTTCCACTTGTCCGGGAGAGCGGAGAGCGCCTTGGAGTTGATGTTCGTGGTCGACTTGTCGCCGTCCACGTTCTCCATGTAGTTGAACGCCCAGCTCCACTGGAAGCCCACCACGTTGATGACGTGGTCCGGCTTCTTGGAAGTCTTGAGGAGAGCGTTCTCATCGCGCGCGGTGAAGTAGAAGAGCACCGCGATGATGATGAACGGCACAATCGTGTACAACGCCTCGATCGGCATGTTGTACCGCGTCTGTGCGGGGACCTCCACCTTGGTCCTGCTGCGGCGGTGGAAGATCACGCTCCAAATGATCAGACCCCAGACCAGCACACCCGTTGCGAGGGCGGCGGCCCAGGAGCCCTGCCAAAGAGAGAGGATCCGCGGCGCCTCGTCGGTGACGGGCGTCGGCATGCCGAGGCGGGGGAAGTCCTTATATGTGCAACCAGTCGCGGTCGCCAGGACCAGGCCCGCAGCAAGCACCTGCGGCAGCTTCCGCCGCATCGGGCGCCGCGACGAGCGGTCGGAGCCGTTGGGACTCACGTAGCGCCTTCCCGAGAGTCTCGCCCGCGCGGTCGGCTGCGGCCTTACCTCGCTGGTCGGTCGCCGCCCTGCGTCGGGCAGGGGTTTGGATGTTTATGCGGACCAAACCCTACTGGACGCTATTTGGGGTCGCGCGGGGAGGGTGCCCAACGCGCCGCGTCGCCCTCCGATGGGGTGCCCGGGGCTTCCGGAAGCCGTCGCCCGGACCTCCGATTTTCCGCTCCCACCAGGCATCTGACGGCGTGACCGGCAGCCGGCCCCCCGTTCCGTTCCGGAGCCTCGCCCCACCCGGGTCCCGGGCCGCCCCTGACCACCCCTCCCGGCGTCACCCGCAGGACGAGGGCCTCCCCGGCCGGCCGGGGCCGACATCGGCCCGGGACCGGCGCCGACGGCAGGCCCGGTACCGGCCATGGCGACCGGCTCCACCCGGAGGGCCAACGGAGGACTAACGTCTGATACGTGCCCTATTTCGACGCCGCATCCTCCGCCCCGCTGCATCCCGTCGCCCGGGAGGCCCTGCTCGCCTCGCTCGACGAGGGCTGGGCCGACCCGGCCCGTCTCTACCGCGAGGGGCGGCGGGCCCGCCTGCTGCTGGACGCCGCCCGGGAGGCGGCGGCGGAGGCCGTGGGCTGCCGCCCCGACGAGCTGGTTTTCACCCCTTCGGGTACGCAGGCGGTACATTCCGGCATTTTCGGCACACTCGCCGCCCGACGGCGTGTCGGCCGGCAGCTGCTGCACTCCGCCGTCGAGCACTCCTCGGTGCTGCACGCCGCCGAGGCCCATGAGGCGGCCGGCGGCACGGTGACCGAGATCGCGGTGGACCGTACGGGCCGGGTGACGGCCGGGGACGTCGCCGCCGCGCTGCGGCCGGACACCGCGCTCGTCTGCCTGCAGTCCGCCAATCACGAGGTGGGGACCGAGCAGCCGGTCGAGGAAGTGGCCGAGCTCTGCCAGGAGGCGGGTGTGCCGTTGCTGGTGGACGCCGCCCAGTCCCTTCCCTGGGGCCCGGCACCCGGCGCCTGGTCCGTCATGACGGCGAGCTCTCACAAATGGGGCGGCCCGCCCGGGGTGGGGCTGCTGGCCGTCCGCAAGGGGACCCGGTTCTCGCCCCAGGGGCCGCGGGACGAGCGGGAGTCGGGCCGCAGCCCGGGGTTCCAGGACCTCCCGGCGATCGTGGCCGCCGCGGCGTCCCTGCGGGCGCTGCGCGCGGCGGCGGGGACCGGGCCGGACGAAGCGGCCCGGTTGCGGCGGCTGGTGGACCTGATCCGGATCCGGGTGCCGGAGCTGGTCCCGGACGTCGAGGTGGTCGGCGCGCCCGTCCACCGTCTCCCCCACCTCGTCACCTTCTCGTGTCTCTATGTCGACGGGGAAGCCCTGCTGCACGAACTCGACCGGCTGGGCTTCTCGGTGTCGTCGGGGTCGTCCTGCACGTCCAGCACCCTGACACCGAGCCATGTGCTGCGCGCGATGGGCGTGCTGTCCGAGGGGAATGTCCGGATCTCGCTCCCGTACGGCACGCCCGAGACGGACGTGGACCGCTTCCTGGAGGTGCTGCCGGAGGCGGTGCGGTCGGTACGGGACCGGCTGGGCGTACCGACGGCGGCAGCCCCGGACCCGGCCGGGGCCGGGGTGGAGGAGACCGGAGGGGACGAGACCGGAGCGGAGGAATCCGGGGCGGAGGAATCCGGCCTTGTTCTCGACACACTGGGCAAGCGCTGCCCGATTCCGGTCATCGAACTGGCGAAGGTCATCGACGAAGTGCCGGTCGGCGACACGGTGACGGTGCTCTCCGACGACGAGGCGGCACGTCAGGACATCCCCGCGTGGTGCACCATGCGCGACCAGGAGTTCGTCGGCGAGCGAAGCGCGCCGGGCGGAACGGCGTACGTGGTGCGACGCCGGGCCTGAGACGGTGAGGGGCGGGGACGCCTTGCACGTCCCCGCCCCTCACCGTGTGACAGAAGGCGATCAGGCCAGGTGGGCGCGGATCTCCTCGGCTGCCGTGTCGCCGTACGCCTTGGTGAAGCGTTCCATGAAGTGGCCGCGGCGCAGCTCGTACTCCTGGGTACCGAGGGTCTCGATCACCAAAGTGGCGAGCATGCAGCCGAGCTGGGCGGAGCGCTCCAGCGACAGGCCCCAGGCGCGGCCGGACAGGAAGCCGGCGCGGAAGGCGTCGCCGACGCCGGTGGGGTCGACCTTGCCGTCCTCCTGCGGGACGCCGACCTCGACCGGCTCCTCGCCGTTCCGCTCGATACGGACGCCCTGGGCGCCGAGGGTGGTGACGCGGGTGCCGACCTTGTCCAGGATCTCGTCGCCGGTCCAGCCGGTCTTGGACTCGATCAGGGCCTTTTCGTATTCGTTGGTGAAGAGGTACTCGGCGCCCTCGACGAGGACGCGGATGTCGTCGCCCTCCATACGCGCGAGCTGCTGGGAGGGGTCGGCGGCGAACGGGATGCCGCGCGAGCGGCACTCCTCGGTATGCCGGATCATCGCCTCGGGATCATCGGCGCCGATCAGCACCAGGTCCAGGCCGTTGACGCGGTCGGCGACCGGCTGGAGCTCGATCTGGCGGGCCTCGGTCATCGCGCCGGTGTAGAAGGAGGCGATCTGGTTGTGGTCGCTGTCGGTGGTGCACACGAAGCGGGCGGTGTGCAGAACCTCGGAGATACGGACCGAGGCGGTGTCGACGCCGTGCCGGTCGAGCCAGGCGCGGTATTCGGCGAAATCGGCGCCGGCGGCACCGACCAGGATCGGGCGCAGGCCGAGCAGGCCCATGCCGAAACAGATGTTGGGGGCGACGCCGCCCCGCCGGATGTCCAGGTCGTCGACCAGGAAGGAGAGCGAGACCGTATGCAGCTGGTCGGCGACCAGCTGGTCGGCAAAGCGGCCGGGGAAGGTCATCAGATGGTCGGTGGCGATGGAGCCGGTGACTGCGATACGCACGACGGGTCTGCTCCTGCGGGAGGCGTAGGGCTGTCGGACGTGGAGCTACGCTACCCGGTCGTCCTGAACCCTCCTACCTGGCGAATCTACCCAATAGTAGGTCTTTCTTCGCAGGCCGCGAGGTGCGTACGGTTCCTCGTATGACCAAGCATGTGAAAGCCGTCACTCCGAAGGCGTCCACGGATTCCGCCACCGACCCGGCCGCCGCCGGGCACTCCCGGGGCGAAGGCGCCACGGATCCGGAGTCGCTCGACCAGCTGCGCGGGGACTGCGCCCGGATGGCGCCGCGGTGGAAGGCCGGGGAGCATGAGACACCGCCACCGGGCCGGGCGTCCGATCTGCACGGCGTCAAGGTTCCCGACGAGTCGGCCGCGCTGGTCGACGGGATGTCGGACTACGGGGACTGAATTACGGCGACTGAACGGCCACTTGGGCGACCGAACGCCAGGTGACCGGCTGCCGTACACCGATTGACCGGTGCCGTACGCCGGCAGGCGCTGCCCTCGGGCCGGCCGGCTCGTACCGGGAACCATGTGCGCCCCGGCTCCGTCACACCGACGTCCCCCACGGAGGATGGCACGTCAGATGTCCACCGGAGCCGAAGGAGCGATGCGGTGAACACCGAGGACACACCGGACACCCCCGACACCCCTGCCGGTGCGAACCCCACGGAGCGCAGGCGACGCACCCGTCTGGTCGTCGCCTCGATGGCCGCTGCGGTGCTGCTCGCCGGGGGCGGCGCGGCGTACTGGGCCTCGTCCGCGTCCAGGGGCGGGGACTCCGGGACGAACGCCGCGGCGCAGGGCGATCCGCCGCCGCTCGCGCTGGACGGCTACACCGGCGGTGGCATCGCCGTGGGCGAGCCCAACCCGCAGGGCGCGAAGTACCGGGCCGTGAAGAAACTGCCCGGCGGCCCGGAGTCCGCGCCCGTGTACCGCCCGCAGGGGGAGATCGGCCGCGCGGCGGTGGAACGGCTGGCGAAGGCGCTGGATATGGCCGGAAAGGTGCGTTCGGAGGGCAATACCTGGAAGGTCGGCGGGGTGACACAGGACGCCCGCCATCCCGTGCTCCAGGTGACCAAGACCGGCTCCGGCTCCTGGACGTACTCGCAGTACGGCACCCCGGGCGGGACGAACTGCGCGCTGCCCGCCTCCCCCGGGCCGGGGACGGGCGACGACTCCGGTGCGCCGTCGAGCCGGCCCGGCTGTCCGTCCTACCGGAGCGGCGGGGACGCCTCGACCCGGGACGACGGCAGCGGCAAGGGCGCGGTGTCGCCGGAGAAGGCGAAGCAGGCCGTCCAGCCGGTGCTGGCGGCGCTGGGCCAGCAGAGCGCGAAGCTCGACGCGAGCGGACTGTCGGGCGCGGTGCGGATCGTCACGGCGGATCCGGTGCTGGGCGGGCTGCCGACGTATGGCTGGCAGAGCGATCTGCAGGTCGGCTCGGACGGCCAAGTGGTCGGCGGCAGCGGACAGTTGGCGGTCCCGGCCAAGGGTGCGGTCTATCCGGTGCTGAGCGCGGACAAGACGCTGGAGCAGCTGAACTCGCGGGGCGGGGGCCAGAACCGTCCGGGCGACTGCGAGGCGCCGCACACCGCACGGGACGGCGGGGCCGGTATCGCGCCGTGCGAGCCGGCGCCGACCAAGGCGCAGAAGCCGGCCGAGGTGACCGGCGCGGTCTTCGGGCTCGCGGTGCAGTATGTGAAGGGCGGGCAGGCGCTGGTGCCGTCCTGGCTCTACACGGTGCGGCAGCCGGGCGCCGGTGACGGACCGCATGCCACGTCGACGGTCACGCACCCGGCGGTGCATCCGAAGTATCTGGCACACCGGGACGGCGACGGCACCTCACAGAGCCCGGGGCAGTCGCCGCCGAAGCCGTCCGGGAAGCCCGGGGCGATGGCGCTGGAGGAGTACGCGGTCGGCGACGACGGCCGGAAGCTGACGCTGCACTTCTGGGGCGGGGTGTGCAGCACGTACACGGTGAGCGCGGAGGAGTCGGACACCGCGGTGCGCACGCAGGTGACCGGCAAGGAGAAGCACCCGGGCCAGGTCTGTGTGAAGATCGCCAAGGAGTTCACCAAGACGGTGACGCTGGAGAAGCCGCTGGACGGGCGGAAGGTGATCGACGCGTCGACCGGCGAGGCCGTGCCGAAGCGGTAGGACGCGCGGTAGGCGGCCGCGACAGGAAGCCGTACACGACAGAGGCGGCGCCCCGCCGGGGGCGCCGCCTCTGTCGTACCCGATGACCCTTAGCTGAAGGAGTCGCCGCAGGCGCAGGAGCCGGTGGCGTTCGGGTTGTCGATCGTGAAGCCCTGCTTCTCGATGGTGTCGACGAAGTCGATGGAGGCACCGCCCAGGTAGGGGGCGCTCATCCGGTCGGTGACGACCTTGACGCCGTCGAAATCCTTGACCACATCGCCGTCGAGCGAACGCTCGTCGAAGAAGAGCTGGTAGCGCAGGCCGGAGCAGCCACCGGGCTGAACGGCCACCCGCAGCGCGAGGTCGTCCCGGCCCTCCTGCTCCAGCAGGCTCTTGACCTTCGACGCGGCCGCGTCGGACAGGATGATGCCGTCGCTGACGGTGGTCTCGTCCTGAACGCTCATCTACATCTCTCCCGGGTTGTACGGACCGCTTGTCATCGGATGCAACAGACTGCAACCGCAGACGTCCCGGATTAATTCCGGCTGGGCGCAACTTCTCTTCTTCATGCTCGCACACCGTCGCACGGGCGCAGATGTGCGTCCGGACACGCCGGATATATGCGGGAGGCGTGCCCGGGGCCGGGCACGCGAGGCGGGGCGGGACGGCGGTGATGCGTCACATCGACACTATGGCCATCGTCAAAGTGACGTGAACCGGTTATGATAGATAATGTCAAATAGACGAAAAGGCATGCGCCCGAGCGGGGTCGCATGCCTCAGAGCTGTCTGCAGAGAAGAGAGGGTGCGTGTCGTGACCACCGCCCAGCCCCTGGACGTCCAGCCGACGCCGCTGGCCCTGCTCCTCCTCGGCCGCGAGGCCGACCCGAAGAGCGAGCGCGGTGTGGAGTGCCCCGGTGACCTGCCGGCCCCCTCGGACCCCGACCTCGTCGAGCGGGCCCGCGCCGCCAAGGCGAAGCTCGGGGACAAGGTCTTCGTCCTGGGACACCACTACCAGCGCGACGAGGTGATCGAGTTCGCCGATGTGACCGGCGACTCCTTCAAGCTCGCGCGGGACGCGGCCGCCCGGCCGGACGCCGAGTACATCGTCTTCTGCGGTGTGCACTTCATGGCCGAATCGGCCGACATCCTCACCGGCGACGACCAGCAGGTGATCCTTCCCGACCTGGCCGCCGGCTGCTCGATGGCCGACATGGCGACCGCCGAGCAGGTCGCCGAGTGCTGGGACGTGCTGACGGAGGCGGGCATAGCCGAGCAGGTGGTGCCCGTCTCGTACATGAACTCCTCGGCCGACATCAAGGCGTTCACGGGTAAGCACGGCGGCACGATCTGCACCTCCTCGAACGCCAAGCGGGCGCTGGACTGGGCCTTCGAGCAGGGAGCGAAGGTGCTGTTCCTGCCCGATCAGCACCTGGGCCGCAACACCGCCGTCCGCGACATGGGGATGTCCTTGGACGACTGCGTGGTCTACAACCCGCACAAGCCGAACGGCGGCCTGACCGCCGAGCAGCTGCGGGACGCGAAGATGATCCTCTGGCGCGGCCACTGCTCGGTGCACGGCCGCTTCTCGCTGGACTCGGTCGACGACGTCCGCGCCCGCATCCCCGGCGTCAATGTCCTCGTCCACCCCGAGTGCAAGCACGAGGTCGTGGCGGCGGCGGATCACGTCGGCTCGACGGAGCACATCATCAGGACCCTGGAGGACGCGCCCGCCGGTTCGAAGTGGGCGATCGGCACCGAGCTGAACCTGGTCCGCCGCCTGGCGAACCGTTTCGCCGACCAGGACAAGGAGATCGTCTTCCTCGACAGGACGGTCTGCTTCTGCTCGACGATGAACCGTATCGACCTGCCCCACCTGGTGTGGGCGCTGGAGTCGCTGGCGGCCGGCAAGGTCGTCAACCGCATCGAGGTCGACAAGGAGACCGAGAGCTTCGCGAAGCTGGCGCTGGAGCGGATGCTGGCGCTGCCGTAGGCGCGCGGCGGGGAAAGCTGGGCCGGGGCCTGCACGAATGGTGATTCGTGCAGGCCCCGGCCCTGTGTGTCACGCTGATCACGACACCGGTGAGGCGTTTCGGGCGGTCCCGGTGCACCGCGGTCCCGGTGCATCGGTGCATCGGAAGTGAGGTGCGACGGTGGACGTACGCATCTGGTTCAACGGGATCTGGCCCGACAGGATGCACCTGATCCCGATGCTTCGCGAGAACCCGGACCACGCCGATGTCCGCATCTTCGGCACCCATACGAACCCGGCGGCACCGGCGCTGCGGGCCTGCGATGTGGCCGGAATCGAGCCAGCGGCCAGCGGCCGCGACGGCGACGGCGACGACGAGTTCTTCGGCTTCGCGCTCGACTTCTGCCGGCGGCACGGCATCGATGTGGTGATGCCGTCCGCGCGTCTCGCGGCGTTCGCGGACCACGCGGCGGCGTTCGCGAGGATCGGCACCAAGGTCATGTGCTCGCCCGCCGCGACCGCCCGGCTCGTGACCAGCAAGAGCCGCACCTACGCGGCCGCCGAGGACGCACGCGTTCCGCTCGCCCCCTGGCGGGTGATAGCCGACGCCGACGGGCTGCGGAACGCGGTCGCGGAAATGGCACGGACGGGCGTCCGCCTGTGCCTGAAACCGGCCGGCGAGTACTCCGCCAACGGCTTCCGCGTCCTGGACGACGCGCCGCTGGAGGTCTCGGATCTGGAACTGCCCCCGCAGCCCCGGGTGTCGGTGGCCGACGCCGCGGACGCGCTGCGGCGCGCCGAGAAACGGGGCGAGCCCGCCCGCCCGTTCATCGTGATGCCGTATCTGGATCCGCCGGAGATCAGTGTCGACTGTCTGTCGGATGCGGTGGGCAGGCTGGTGACCGCGATCCCCCGGGCCAAGGAGGGCAAGGTCCGGACGATGCTGGACGCCCCGGAGCTGACGGCGCTCGCACGGCGAGTCGTCGCCCACTTCGGGCTCGCTTACCTCTCCAACGTCCAGTTCCGCCACTGGAACGGGCGCCCGGTGCTGCTCGAAGCGAACGCCAGGGCCTCCGCCGGCCTCTACCAGACGGCCCTGACCGAGGTGAATCTGGCCTGGGCGGCCGTACGGATGCTGCGGTACGGCGATTCCGGCGAGCTGCCGCCGCCCAGGTCCGGCGGCCGGCTCGTCGTGGTCCACCATGCGATCCCGATCTCAGGACTCCGGCAGCCCGTCGCCCCGGCTGTTGCGGATTCGTAGTGCGTCGCTCAGGGCGATGATGAGGCAGACGGCCGTACGGCGCAGTTCCTGCGGATCGGCGCCCGGGGCGGCGAGTTGTGGGCTGACGTTGGCCAGCACGCGCTCGGCGCCGACCAGCAGTTCGTCCTCGATATCGTCGGCCAGCAGGGACAGCCGGCTGTCGGGGTCGTCCGTGCTCAGGTAGCAGGGCGCGCCGTCCAGCGTGGTCCAGGGCAGGAGTCGCAGCGGGGTGCCGTCGTCGCGCATCATCGGGCACCCGCCTTCACGTACTGCGTCCGCCGCTCGCGGAACTCTTCCGGGGTGAGGGCGTACGGCCGGATCAGCTCGGACGCGTCACCGCAGAGCGGGACCTCGGGGCGGCGGCGGTATCGGGGCGGCGGGGGTACGTGCCGGTGGCGTGGCGGGCTCGGGGGGACGTGGGCGCGGTGGCGCCCGGTGGCGGGCATGACGCGGCGCAGCAGTAACAAGACGAGTTTCGCTGTAACTTGGGCCATGTCGACCTGCTCTCTCAGGTTGGCCATGCCCCCGGACCCGGCCAGGTCGCGGGGGTCTGGCATGTCGTACGCAGCGGTGATTACCGTGTGTATCGCCATCGTTGCCCGAGGGGATATGGCCTCAACAGGGGCGTTCCGTCCCAGAGTTGAGTGTGGGACGACAGAGAGCCGAGTCGCATGAAGTTCACGCCGCAGGAACTGACCCCGTACGTCTCCGCCCGCCACTACTTCGGATCGGAGCTGCGCCGCCACCGCGAGAGCGCGAAGCTGTCGCTGGCCCAGCTGGCGGACATCCTGAACTCCAGCAAGAGCACGCTCGCGCGCATCGAGAGGGCGGACTTGATGCCACCGCCGGATCTGCCGGCCGCCCTGGATGCGGCCTTCGGCACGGACAAGCACTTTTACGGCCTGTATCAGCTGGCCAGGAAGGAGACGCATCCGGACCGGTTCCGGCGGTATATGGAATTCCACGCGCGGGCAGAGGCCATCGAGGTCTTCGAGACGCAGTTCGTGCCTGGGCTGCTACAGACCGAGGCGTACGCCCGCGCCCTGCTGAGCGCGCCTCCCGACGTCACCCGGGAAATGATCGAGGAGCGTGTGCAGGCTCGGCTCGACCGTCAAGAGCAGCTGCATTCCGCTGCGTCCAGGCGGCATTGGGCGATCCTGGACGAGGCGATCCTCTGCCGCCCTGTCGGCGGCTCCCAGGTCATGCACGCACAGCTGAACGCGTTGCTTTCGCACGTCGATACGCCGACCCGCACGATTCAAGTGCTCCCTTTCGAGCACGGTGAACACGCGCTGATGGCTGGCCCGCTGGCGCTCGTGAAGACCTCGGTCGGGCAAACGGTGGCCTGGGAAGAGGGGCACATCGACGGCCGCCTCTTCGAGGACCCAGCAGCTGTGAACCGCCGTGTGGCGCTCTACGACAAGCTTCGCGCATACGCTCTATCTCCACGGGATTCTGCGGAGAGGATCCGGAAGGCGATGGAGAGGCACGTGCCATGCGAGTAAGCCCCGAACTGGGCAATGCCACTTGGCGTAAGAGCAGCTACAGCAACACGCAGAATGCGGACTGCGTCGAGGTCGCCGACGGTTTCCCCGGCGTCGTCCCCGTACGCGACAGCAAGAACCCCCACGGTCCAGTACTAGCCATACCGGCCGCCTCCTGGACGGCCTTCCTGGCCGCCCTCCAGAGCGAGGGATAAAAGACCAGGTCAGCCCGTCCCAGCCGCCCGCTGGGACGGGGCGGCAGACGCCGCATCCAGCCACACCCGCTGCCCCTCCCCCGTCACCGTGATCCCGTACCGGTCGCGCGACGGGCTCCCCGCGTCCGTCCAGTCGACGTACGCGGCCTCCGCCTCGTCCCACAGCCGACGCGGACCGTACTGCTCCGTCTCGTACGTATCGTGACCGGGAACGTACTCGACCGTGGCCCATGACGTACGCGCGTCGTCGAACAGCCAATACGTCGCGTGGTACCAGTCGCGGATGCGGCCGTAGAGACGGTGCGGTCGCCCACCTCGAACGTGTCGGGAAGGAAGCAGGCGCGGTCAACCGCCGCTACGGCCGGTGCCCAATCCGGCGTGAGCGCGCCCTTGTTGCGCAGGACTTCCACCAGTCGGCTCGGCGAGGGCATGGCGCCATGCGTGCCCGGCAGAGCTCGCCGCAACCATCCGTTCGTGCGGCGGCGCAGCTTCCCGGTCGCCCGTTTCCGCAGATCAGCCCGTCCCAGCGGTCGGCTGGGACGGGCTGATTCGGCATCTACCGGTGCTACCGGCGGGGCTTGGTCACACCCCGGCCGGATCCGGCGTGCGGTCGGCCTCGTCCGACCGCGCGCCCGCCTTCTTCGCCCGCTTCGCGGCCTTCTTCTTCGCCCGGCGCTCCTTGCGGAGTTCGATCATCGCGTAGAGCGTCGGGACGAGGAGGAGGGTCAGCAGGGTGGAGGTGATCAGGCCGCCGATCACGACCACGGCGAGCGGCTGGGAGATGAAGCCGCCGTCCCCGGTGATGGACAGGGCCATCGGGAGCAGCGCCATGATCGTGGCCAGGGCGGTCATCAGGATCGGGCGGAGGCGGTGGCGGCCGCCCTCGATGACCGCGTCGACGACGCCGTGGCCCTGCGACCGGTACTGGTTGATCAGGTCGATCAGGACGATGGCGTTGGTGACCACGATGCCGATCAGCATCAGCATGCCGATCATCGCCGGGACGCCCAGCGGGGTGCCGGTGGCGACCAGCAGGCCGATCGCGCCGGTCGCCGCGAAGGGGATCGAGACGAGCAGGATCAGCGGCTGGATCAGGGACTTGAAGGTGGCCACCAGGAGCATGAAGACGATGGCGATGGCGGCCAGCATGGCCAGGCCGAGCGAGGAGAACGCCTCGTCCTGGTCCTGCGAGACGCCGCCGATCTCCGCCGTGGCGCCGTCCGGCAGCTTCAGGGCCTTGAGCTCGCTCTGCAGCTTGGCGCTGACCGCGCCGGTGTTGTCGCCGGTCGGCTCGGCGCTGATGGTCGCCGAGCGCGCGCCGTCGATACGCGTCATCTGGACGGGACCGGGAACGGTCTTGACGGTGGCGATGTCGCCGAGCTTGACCGGGCCCGCCGGGGTCGGCACGGCCAGATCCTTCAACTCGGCCTCGGTGGTGGCCGGTCGGGCCGCCTTGATGACGATGTCGCGCTCGGTGTCGTCCAGGACGGCCTTGCCGCTGGGGGTGCCGCGTACCGCCTGGGCGACCGTGGCGCCGAGCGTGGCCTGGTTGTAACCGGCCGCGGCCGCCTTGGAGTTGGGCGTGACGGAGATCCTGGGCACGCTCTGCGCGAGGTCGCTCTGGACGTCGGTGACGTCGTCGAGGCCCGCCACGGCCTTGCGGACCTGCTCACTGGCCTTCCTGAGGACGTCGGCGTCGCCGGCCTTGACGACCACGCTCAGGTCCTGGTTGCCGAAGCCGCCGCCCGCGGTGACGGTGGTGTCGCCGATGCTCTTGCCGAGCTTGTCGAGACCGGCCCGCAGGTCGTCGGTGACCTTGCCGGAGTCGGCGGAGTCCGTCAGCTTCACCTGGTACGTGGCCTGGTTGGCGCCGGTGCCGCCGCCGAAGGCCGCCATGAAGCCGGAGGAGCCGACGGTGACCTGGTAGTCCTTGACGGCGGGGGTGTCGGCGAGCAGTCTCTCGACCTTCTTGGCCTGCTCGTCGGCCGCGCCCAGGCTCGTGCCGGGCGTGAGCTCCTGCTTGAGGGTGAGGGTGTCCTGGTCGCCCGGGTCGAAGAAGTTGGTCTTCAGCAGCGGGCCCATGGCGAAGGTGCCGATGAGGATCGCGACGGCGATGACCAGACTCGTCACCCGGCGGCGGGTGGCGAAGCGGAGGACCGGGACGTAGAGGCGCTGGAGGGGGCTCCGGGTCTCCTTCTCCTCGGCCTTGCGGCGGAGTTCGTCCGCGGTGGTGCCCTCAGGGATCTTCGGGGCGCGGAGGAACCAGTACGACAGGACCGGGACGACCGTGAGCGACACGATCAGGGACGCGAGCAGGGCGACGGTGACGGTGAGGGAGAAGGAGCCGAAGAGGGCGCCGACCATACCGCCGACCACGCCTATCGGGAGGAAGACCGCGACCGTGGTGAGGGTGGAGGAGGTGATCGCTCCGGAGACCTCGCGGACGGCGGTGAGGATGGCGTCGCGGCGCTCCTCGCCGTAGCCCAGGTGCCGTTTGATGTTCTCCAGGACGACGATGGAGTCGTCGACGACGCGGCCGATCGCGATGGTCAGCGCGCCGAGGGTGAGCATGTTGAGGGAGAGGTCCTGGGTCCACAGGACGATGAGGGTGATGACCACGGAGAGCGGGATGGAGACCGCGGTCACCAGGGTCGAGCGGAGGCTGAGCAGGAAGAGCAGGATCACGATGACGGCCATGATCAGGCCGAGCAGGCCCTCGGTGGTCAGCGAGTCGATGGACTTGGAGACGGCCGGGCCCTGGTCGGAGGCGACCGTGACGTCGGTGCCCTTGCCGAGGTCCTGACGGATCTCGGGGAGCTTGTCCTTGACCGCGTCGGAGATGGCGACGGCGCTGCCGTCCTGGTCCATCGTCATCATGACGGCGAGGCTCGGCTTGCCGTTGGTGCGGGTCAGGGAGGTCGGGGTGGCCGGCTCCTCCTTGACGGTGGCGATGTCGCCGAGGCGGACGGGCTCGGCGGACGGGCCGTCGGCCGCGCCGCCGTTACCGGCCGCCGGACCGCCGGGGCCGGAACCGCCCGCGCCCGCCGCCGGGGTGACCATCAGGTCCTGGATCTGCTTGACGGACGTGAACCCCGCGCCGACCTGCACGGTCCTGCTCTTCCCGCGCTCCGCGAAGGACCCCGCGGGCACGGACGTCCCACCGGCCTCCAGCGCCTGCCCGAGCGCCTGGGTGGTCAGCCCGGCCGCGGCCAGCTTCTTGTCGTCGGGGGTGACCGCGACGATCCGGTCCTGGACGCCGTCCACGGTGACCCGGCCGACGCCGTCGATGTTCTTCAGGTCCGGGACGACGCTGCGGCGCAGCTGGTCGGCAAGGGTCTGCTGGTCCTTGGTCGCGGACGAGACGGCGAGGACGACGGTGGGCATGTCGTCCGTCGAGCCGGCCACCACCTGCGGATCGACGTCCTTCGGCAGCTTCGCGCGGGCGCGGTTCACGGCCTGCTGGACGTCGGCGACCAGGCGCTTGGAGTCATTGCCGTAGTCGAACTGCGCCATGAGGACGCCCGAGCCCTCGCTGGACGTCGAGGTGACGCTCTTGATGCCGTCGACCGCCTGGATTCCGTCCTCCAGCGGCTCGATCACCTGCTTCTCGACGGCATCGGGCGACGCGCCCTGATACGGGGCCAGCACGGACACCGCGGGGTATTCGATGGACGGCAGGAGCTGCTGCTTGAGCTGGGGGATCGCGATGGCGCCGAAGGCGATCGCGACGACCGATATCAGCGCTATCAGGCCCCGTTGTACGAGGCTGAGCCGGGACAGCCAGGACATGGGTGGGGTCTCTCTTCTTCTGTTCCGAATACGTCGGCGGGGCCTTTGCGGGCCCACCTACACCCTCGGCCATGCCCTGGCCGGATTTCCTCGCTCGCAGGTCGGTTTCGGGCCACGGCCCGTACCGCACCCGGAGTACGGGGCTCCCCCCGTTACTGCACCCGTGGGCGTACGAGCCCCGACTCGTACGCGATCACCACCAGCTGGGCCCGGTCGCGGGCGCCGAGCTTGGCCATCGCCCGGTTGACATGCGTCTTGACCGTCAGCGGGCTGACCGCCAGCTGCTCGGCGATCTCGTCGTTGGACAAGCCGCCGGCGACCAGGACCAGCACCTCGCGCTCGCGGCCGGTGAGCGTGGCGAGCCGTTCGTCACCCCGGCCGCCGGGCCCGCCGTCGGACGGACCGTCGCCCTGTGCGAGGAACTTGGCGATCAGGCCCTTGGTCGCGGCCGGTGAGAGCAGCGCCTCGCCGGCCGCCGCGATACGGATCGCGTTGAGGAGTTCGTCGGGCTCGGCCCCCTTGCCGAGGAAGCCGCTGGCGCCGGCCCGCAGCGACTGGACGACGTAGTCGTCGACCTCGAACGTGGTCAGGATGACCACCCGGACGCCGGTGAGCTCGGGGTCCTCGCTGATCATGCGGGTGGCGGCGAGACCGTCCACACCGGGCATCCGGATGTCCATGAGGACGACATCGGCGCCCGTCGACCGGGTCAGCTCGTACGCCTGGGCGCCGTCCGAGGCTTCCCCGACGACCTGCATATCGGGCTCGGAGTCGACGAGGATCCGGAAGGCGCTGCGCAGCAGCGTCTGGTCGTCGGCGAGCAGCACCTTGATCGTCGTCATGTCGTCTCCCCCGTCATGATGTCTCCGCCGTCATGTCGTCTCGACCGTCATCTCGTCTCAGCCGATGTCGTCCCGGTTGTCATGTCGTCCCGGGCGTCATCGTCTCGGGCGTACGGGCGGCCTGCAGCGGCAGGGTGACCCGCACCTGGAAGCCGCCGGCGGCGCGTGGGCCCGTCACGACCGTGCCGCGCAGCGCGAAGACCCGCTCGCGCATCCCGATCAGGCCGTGACCGCCGCCGCTCTCCCTCGGCTCGGGGGCCTCCCGGGCGGGCCGGTCGCCGCGCTGGCGGGGCACTCCGGCCCGGCCGGCGCCGTCGTCCAGGACGGTCACCGTCAGCGCCTCCTCGGAGCGGAGGATCCGCACCGTCGCGCGGGCGCCTTCCCCGGCGTGTTTACGGACGTTGGTGAGCGCCTCCTGGACCACCCGATAGGCGGTGAGGTCGACGGAGGCGGGCAGGGGTCCGGGCGGGTGGGGGATATCCGTGCCGGGCGGGCCCTGGATCTCCAGGTCGACGGGGAGCCCGGCGCGGATGAATCCGTCGACGAGCTGGTCCAGGACGCCGAGGCCGGGCGCTGGTTCGGTGGGCGCCTTGGGGTCGTCGGACTGGCGCAGCAGGCCGACCGTGGCGCGGAGCTCCTCCAGCGCGGAGCGGGATGCCTCGCGGACGTGCGCCAGCGCCTCTTTGGCCTGGTCGGGGCGGTTGTCCAGGACGTGTGAGGCGACCCCGGCCTGGACGTTGACCAGGGCGATGTGGTGGGCGACGACATCGTGCAGCTCGCGGGCGATCCGCAGGCGCTCCTCGGCGACCCGGCGCCGGGCTTCCTCCTCGCGGGTGCGCTCGGCGCGTTCGGCGCGCTCCCGTATGGCGTCCACATAGGCGCGGCGGCTGCGGACCGCGTCGCCCGCCGCCGCGGCCATGCCCGTCCAGGCGAAGATCGCCAAATTCTCCTGGGCGTACCAGGGGTGTTCCCCGAAGAGCATCGCGGCGGCGGTCAGCACGACGACGGTGAGCGCGCCGACCCGCCAGGTGGTGGGCCGGTCGGTGCGGGAGGCCACGGTGAACAGCGCGATCACGGAGGCCGCGGCGACGGGGGCGCGGGGGTCGCTGGACTCCACGACGAGTTCGACGATGGTCAGCGAGCCCGTGGCCGCGAGGACCGTACGGGGCAGCCGTCTGCGCAGAATCAGGGCGGTGCAGGCGAGGGCGGCCAGCACCACGGTCGTGGCCAGCAGCGGGCGGTCGCCGAAGCGCGGGCCGTGCGGACCATGCGGTTCGGCCACGGAGCCGCACAGGATCGCCACAAAGACGGCCGCGGCCAGGGCGGCGTCGAACGCGAGCGGATGCTTCCGGTGCCACCGGAAGCGGTCGGCGCGGGGCACCGCCTGTGTGGGCACAGCCGCTCCGGGCGCGTCCGTTCCGGGATCGAGAGAGGTCACAAGAGCAAACGGTAGCGCCCCGGCCCGACAGGGGACCGGGGCGCCGACCGTTGTGCGCTGGAGGAGCGATGCCGGGACGGTGCGTACCGTGCGCGGTGCGCGCCTGCCCGGACCGCTTCGGAGCAGGTGTCAGCCCGGGATGAGGCCGTCGTCGCTGAGCATCTCCCGGACCTCTTCGAGGGTCGCGTCCGGAGGCGGGAGGATCAGTTCGGACGGTTCCAGGGATTCGTCGGGCAGCGGGGTACCCAGTCGGCGCACCGCTTCCAGCAGCGCACCGAGGGTGCGCCGGAAGCCGCCCGTGTCACCGCTGTCCATCTCTTCGAGCAGCTCGTCGTCCAGCTTGTTGAGCTCTATGAAATGGCTGTCGTCCAGCTTCACCTGGCCCTCGCCCATGATCCGTACGATCACGACGATCTCCCTTGGTCCGGTCCGACGATCACTGCGAGGCTAGCCGCCCACGACCCTCACTGCTTGTCGAAACGCGGCTGGTCCTGCTGCTGGGACGGCTGGGCCTGGTCGGCCTGGCCGCCTTCGATGGCCTGCTGCCCGGCGGACGGGCCGCCCGCCAGCTCGGCCTTCATCCGCTGCAGCTCCAGCTCGACATCGGTGCCGCCGGACAGCCGGTCCAGCTCGGCGGCGATGTCGTCCTTGGCCATGCCGGACGGGTCGTCCAGCGCGCCGGACGCCATCAGCTCGTCGATGGCACCCGCCCTGGCCTGCAGCTGCGCGGTCCGGTCCTCCGCCCGCTGGATGGCCGTGCCGACATCGCCCATCTCCTCGGAGATGCCGGAGAACGCCTCGCCGATACGGGTCTGGGCCTGGGCCGCGGTGTACGTGGCCTTGATCGTCTCCTTCTTGGTGCGGAACGCGTCGACCTTGGCCTGGAGGCGCTGGGCGGCGAGGGTGAGCTTCTCCTCCTCGCCCTGCAGCGTCTGATGCTGCGTCTCCAGGTCGGTGACCTGCTGCTGCAGCGCGGCGCGGCGGGAGAGCGCCTCGCGGGCGAGGTCCTCGCGGCCGAGCGCGAGCGCCTTGCGGCCCTGGTCCTCCAGCTTGGAGGACTGGCCTTGGAGCTGGTTCAGCTGCAGCTCCAGGCGCTTGCGGGAGGTCGCCACGTCAGCGACGCCCCGGCGCACCTTCTGCAGCAGTTCCAGCTGCTTCTGGTACGAGTAATCGAGGGTCTCGCGCGGATCCTCGGCCCGGTCCAGGGCCTTGTTGGCCTTCGCGCGGAAGATCATCCCCATCCGCTTCATGACACCATCGCCGCTCATGGGCCTCGCGCGCCCCCTTCTGACCGAGTTACATCGGGCTTAGGCTCCAGCACATACCTACAGACCCCACAGTACGGGCCTTGGCTCCATTACCGCACTGTTCAGCCCCGGATGCGCTCCTCCTGCAGGACGATCGGCGGCTCCGTCTTCTCCCCTGCAGGGAGTATGGCGCGCCCGGGGACCCCGGCACGGTGTCCGCTCCGCCGTCCGCTCTGTCCTGATACGACGTCCGATCCGTCCCGCTACGAACGTCCGTTCCGTCCCGGCGGAGCACGGGGATCCGCCTCCGTACGACCGTATTTTTCCTGGTCCGGCTCCGGAGCGGCGGGCCCGTACGCCGCCGCCGTTGCCGGATCGTTCCCCGTCGGACTCCGGCCCACACCGGGCGACCACGTACATTGGGGGTTGTGTTCCGAAGCCGTTCTAAGGATGAGCAGGCCGCGCCCGCCAAGGCGACCGCGGACCAGCCCCAGCAGCCCCGCGACCCGCAGGCCCCCAAGGGCCGCCCGACGCCCAAGCGCAGCGAAGCCCAGTCGCAGCGCCGGTCCCGAGCGAGTACGCCGACCAACCGCAAGGACGCGACGAAGGCGGCCCGGGAGGCCCGCCGCGCCGATATGGCCCGCCAGCGGGAGGCCCTGGCCAGCGGCGATGAGCGTTATCTGCCGGTGCGCGACAAGGGTCCGGTGCGCCGGTTCGCGCGGGACTTCGTCGACTCGCGCTGGAGCGTGGCGGAGTTCTTCCTGCCGATGGCCGTGCTGATCCTGGTGCTCACCATGGTCCGGGTGCCGCAGATCCAGACCATCGCGCTGCTGATGTGGCTCGTGATCATCGTGGCGATCGTGCTCGACTCGATCGTCATCTGGACCCGCCTGGGCAAGCAGGTGCGGGAGCGCTTCCCCGACGAGAACACCAAGGGCGTCAAGGCGTACGCGGTCATGCGCACGCTCCAGATGCGCCGGCTGCGGCTGCCGAAGCCGCAGGTCAAGCGCGGGGAGCGGCCCTGAGCCGGACTCCGTCCGGGTCCGGCTTCCAAGGCGGGGCCGCAGCCTGGCTCCGCAGGCTCGGTGGTCTCAGGAACACCGTCCGGCAGGAACCGGAGTACACCAACCGCCTCGGGCTGCGGGTACGGGCCGACCGGCTGGACGCGCTGACCGCCACACTGGCCGGGATCGGCGCACCGCTGCACACCTGGTACGGCGTGCGGGTCTTCACCGATCTCGCCGGCGACGCGGACGCGCCGGAGTCCGACGAGGAGCTGACGCGGCTGCTGGCCGCCGAGGAGCGGGCGGGGCGGACGGATCCGTATCGCGGGGTGGCGGCGCTGCTGCATCTGTGCGGGGTGCGGGGCTGAGGCTCCGAGGGGCGCTCGGCCCCGCCCCCGCCGGCGCTCAGCCCGCGTCCGTCTCCGGGTTCGCCGCGTGCAGGCTCATCGGGTAGACCTCCGTGCCGTCCTCGAAGAGCGTGACCTGGTCGACGCCGCCTTCGAGCAGCTCTTTCCAGTTCTCACCGATCCAGGACTCCGCGTCCCCCTGCGTGGTGAACTCCTCCGGTTCCACGGCGGGCACCGCCTCCGTACCGTCCGCCTTCTCGAACCGCCACGTCCACGCCATGTCCGCCTCCTGGAATCCCACCGAGTACGTCTGTGTGCCACCACGGGCCGTGGTGAGGCGCCGAACTGCGGTACGCCCCCTGCCCGCGGTGCTGTGCTTTCCGTGCTGATCAGCAGCTTAGATCGGCCCGTCGCATCTAACGGCCGTGTCGGGCCATCCCCCCGCGCGCTGATCGGCCCCGGACGGGAGAAAATCGGCGGGTGGAACTGACTCTCCTCGGCACCGGAGCCCCGCAGGGGCTGCCGCGCCCCGGCTGCCCATGTGCCGCCTGCGCCACCGCCGTCGGCGGGGAGGCGCGGGCGGCGACCGCGGTGCTGATCGACGGCGCGCTGCTCATCGACCTCACGCCGGGGCCCGCCTTCGCGGCCGCCCGGGCCGGCCAGTCGCTGGCGGGCGTGCGGCAGGTGCTGCTCTCCCATCCGCACGACGGACCGGCCATGGAGGTGCCGGCCGGGCTGCCGACGCCGGGCCGGGTCGCGGACGGCCGGGAGCTGGCGCTGCTCGGCGGGCACCGGGTGCGGGCGATCGCCGTGGACATCCCCGGTACCGGCTACGAGGTCGGCGGTGTGGACGGACAGCGGCTGCTGTATCTGCCGCCCGGCGCGGCCCCGGCCGGGCTCGGCGACGGGAACGGCGGCGGGTACGAGGGGATGGGCGGCGGCGGCCCGTACGACCTGGTGCTGCTGGACGTCCTGGGGCGGCCGGACGCGCTGGCCCGGCTGCGGGCGAGCGGGGCGGTGGACGCGGCGACGGATGTGGTCGCCGTGCACATCGACCACACCGTGCCGCCGGGGCCCGAGCTGCACCGCAGGCTGGCGGCGGCGGGCGCGCGTACGGTGCCGGACGGCGGCACGGTGGTGGTCGGCGAGTATCCCGCGCCCTCCGCGCCGCCCGAGGTGCCGCGCCGCACGCTCGTCCTGGGCGGGGCGCGCAGCGGGAAGTCGGCGGAGGCGGAGCGGCGGCTGGCGAGCTTCCCGGACGTGCTGTACGTGGCCACCAGCGGTACCCGGGAGGGCGACGCGGAGTGGGCGGAGCGGGTGGCGCTGCACCGCGAGCGGCGGCCCGGCGGCTGGCGTACCGCCGAGACCTGCGATCTGGTGCCCCTGCTGGAGGCCGCCAGGCCGGGCATGACAGCGGCCGGGCCGCGCGCCGATCCGGGCACCGGGCGGCCCGCCGATGCGGCACCGCTGCTGATCGACTGTCTGGCGCTGTGGCTGACGCACGCCATGGACGAGGTCGGGGCATGGGACGACGAGACCTGGGAGGCGGGCGGCCGGCGGGCGCTGCGGGAGCGGACCGACGCGCTGGTGGCGGCGGTCCGGGCGACGCACCGGCAGGTGGTGGCGGTCAGCAACGAGGTGGGGTCGGGGGTCGTTCCGGCGACCGCGGCGGGGCGCCGGTTCCGTGACGAACTGGGGCGGCTGAACGCGGCGTTCGGCGCCGAGTGCGAGCAGGTGGTGCTGGTCGTCGCGGGCCAGGCGCTCGCGCTGCGCGGCTGACGGCGCTGCCGGCCCCCTTACTGTGCGTGCCGCCGGCCGCACCGCGCCACCGACGGCTCCGCGTGGCTCGCTGCGCTGCGTGGATGACGGCGGCCCGACGGGCCCCGTGTCCGCTTGCCCGCCGACGCGGCGGCGGGTGCTCTTGAGACGTGACGGAATCCGAACACGAAGCGCCCGCCCCCACCGGTCCCTTCCACCCACCGCCGGGAGGACGGGGCTGCCTCCCATGCCGTTCGGGCTATGGGGGAAGGTCGCAGGACGGAGTCCGGAGGCCGGTCACCGCACCCGGACAACAACGCCCGCCGCGTGGGGGTACCTCCCACGCCGTTCAGGCAGTGGGGGAGCAACGGCGACAGACCCTCACGGCGGGAAAGCCGACAACGTGGGGCGCAGGCCCGCCGCAGGCGCGGGCCCCACGGCGGGAAAGCCGAAACGTCGGCCCTAGCCAAGCGCAGCGCCACCGTTTCGACGCCGCCGTCCGCGCCTATCTGGCGCGGCATCCGGAGGCGACGGTGGTCGCGCTGGGCGAGGGGCTCGGTACCGGTTTCTGGCGGCTGGACAACGGGCGGCTGACCTGGCTGTCGGTACAGCCGGCGGAGACCGCCGCGGTGCGGCGGATGCTGCTGCCGGACGGGGCGCGGCGGCGTACGGTCGCCCGTGCCGTGACCGATCATGGCTGGCTGGACGCGGTAGGGGAGCCGCGGCGCGGGGTGATCGTCACGGCGCAGGGGGTGCTGACGCGGCTGCCGCCGCTCGCGGTGCGAGCACTGCTGGGGGCCTGTGCGGAGCGGTTCCCCGGCGGTGCGCTGGTCTTCGACGCGGTGTCGCGGCGGGCGGCCGTCCTGGCCGGGCGCGGGGCCGTGCTGGCCGGTGGCCGGTGGCCCGCTCCGGTGCGCTGGGGGCTGGACCGGGCCGATCTGCCGCGGCTGGCGAGCACCCATCCGGGCATCGCCGCGGTGCGTGAACTCCCATTGCGGGGAGCCCCGTTGGGCCGTCTTCCGGTGCTGCGCGGGTGGCCGCCGCTGGTGTGCGAGGTGCGGTTCACGGCGCGGTAGGGCCGGTCCGGTGGGACAGGGTCGCGGGCCCGGCCCTGCCCCACCGGACCGGCCCCACGGCCCCCGGTGGGGGGCCGCCGGCACCATGACGCGTGGTCAGCGCCGCGTTGACGGTAACCTGCGCCCAATGAGCGTCCTGAACCTCGATGACTTCGCCCACCTGATCGAGCGCCCCGATGGCGGTGTGCGCCGTGACGCCGAGGAGTGGCGGGCACGGCTGGCCGTGCCGCCTGGTGCGTTCGGCCGGCTCGACGAGCTGGGCGCCTGGCTGGCCGCCGCGCAGCAGCGGGTGCCCGTGCGGCCGGTCGAGCGGCCCCGGCTGCTGCTGTTCGCCGGTGATCACGGGGTGGCGGAGCTGGGTGTCTCGGCCCGTCCGGCCGGCGGCACCAAGGACCTGGTGCGGGCCGTGCTGGACGGGGTGAGCCCGGCCGCGGTGCTGGCGCGGGGCGCCGGGGCGCGGCCGCGGGTCGTGGACATGGCGGTGGACTGCGATCCGGCGGAGCTGCCCGAGGAGGTCACCCGGTACCGGGTGCGGCGCGGTTCGGGGCGGATCGATGTCGAGGACGCGCTGACCGCCGAGGAGGCGGAGGCGGCGTTCCGGGCCGGTATGGCCCTCGCGGACGAGGAGGCGGACGCCGGCACGGATCTGGTGGTGCTGGGCGATCTGAGCGTCGGCGGCACGACGGCGGCGAGCACGCTGATCGCCGCGCTGTGCGGGACGGACGCCTCGGTGGTCACCGGCCGGGGCGGGGCGCGGATCGACGATCTGGCGTGGATGCGCAAGTGCGGGGCGATCCGGGACGCGCTGCGGCGGGCCCGGCCGGTGCTCGGCGACCAGCTGGAGCTGCTGGCCACGACCGGCGGCGCGGATCTCACGGCGATGACCGGTTTCCTGCTGCAGAGCGCGGTACGGCAGACGCCGGTGATCCTGGACGGGGTGGTCTCGGCGGCCTGTGCGCTGGTGGCGCAGCGGGTGGCGTTCCGGGCGCCGGACTGGTGGCTGGCCGGGCAGGCGAGCGGGGAGCCGGCACAGGCGAAGGCCCTGGACCGGATCGCACTCAACCCTCTCCTCGATCACGGCGTCACTGCTGGTGAGGGGACAGGGGCGCTGCTGGCACTGCCGATGGTGCAGGCGGCCGCGGCCCTGGCGGCGGAACTGCCCGTACGCGACTGAGCGGCGCCGGCCGCGGCCGGCGGCCGCATCCGGACCGTCCGCGACGCCCCATAAGATCACGCTTAATGGGAGAAGTCGCTTGAGTCCGGATGAAGACCGCCCCCGCGGCCCCTGGTCACAGCGCGGCGCCGCGTTCGGTGTCTGGTATCTGCGCATCGTCACCTTCGTGAATCTCCTGAGCGCGGTGTGGGTGTCGTTCGGCAACGACATCCGCCGGCACAACGTCGAGGAGTTCTTCACCCCGTATCTGCTCACCGCGGGCTTCGCGTCCGGCGCCTTCTCGCTGTTCCTGTCGGTGACGCTGCGGCGGCGCAAGCGCGCGGCGTGGATCCTGAACCTGGTGCTGTCCGGGCTGCTTCTGCTGCTGTTCGGGGTCGCGCTGGCGACCGCGCCGGAGTTCCGGGGGCATACGCAGAACTGGGTGTCGCTGGCGCTGACGCTGCTGTTCTTCGGGGCGCTGGTCGTCGGCCGCCGGGAGTTCTACGCGAAGGGCGACCGCGCCAACCCGAAGCTGGCCGCGGTCACCGCCGCCGGCGGGCTGCTGGCCGCCTCGCTGCTGGCGGCGCTGCTGGTGGACGTCACCAACACCGCCCAGGACGCGTCCGCCGGGTCGGCGACGTTCCTGCAGCGCTGGCGGTACGGCGTGATGCGGCTGGTGTCGCTCGCCGCCGACGACCGCGCGTTCCCCGGGATCGACACCCCGAACTGGGTCGATGTCGTCATCAACGTGCTGAGTGCGGCACTGCTGATGGCCGTGCTGTGGGCGGCGTTCCGGTCCGTACGCAGCACCGACCTGCTCACCGAGGACGACGAGGAGCGGCTGCGGGCCCTCCTGGCGCGGCACGGCGACCGGGATTCGCTGGGCTATTTCGCGCTGCGCCGCGACAAGAGCGTGCTGTTCTCCCCCAGCGGCAAGGCGGCGGTCACCTACCGCGTCGTCGGCGGGGTGTCGCTGGCCTCCGGCGACCCGCTGGGCGATCCCGAGGCGTGGCCCGGCGCGATCGACCGGTGGCTGGCCGAGGCCCGCGCGCACGGCTGGGCACCGGCCGTGATGGGCGCCGGCGAGGAAGGCGGCACGATCTACGCCCGGCACGGGCTGGACGCGCTGGAGCTCGGCGACGAAGCGATCGTGGAGACCGAGCAGTTCACGCTGAGCGGCCGTGCGATGCGCACCGTCCGGCAGGCGTACAACCGGGTCCAGCGGGCCGGCTACAGCGTCCGTATCCGGCGCCATGAGGACATACCGGCGGCGGAGATGGACCGGCTGCTGCGGCTGGCCGACGACTGGCGCGACGGGGAGACCGAGCGCGGCTTCTCCATGGCGCTCGGCCGGCTCGGCGACCCCGGGGACGGGCGCTGTGTGATGCTCGAATGCACCGACGGAAACGGCGAGCTGCGCGCCCTGCTCAGCTTCGTCCCCTGGGGCGCCAAGGGGCTCTCACTGGATCTGATGCGGCGCGACCGGGATTCCGACAACGGCCTTATGGAGTTCGTGGTCCTGGAGATGATCCAGCGCGCGAAAGAGGTGGAGATCACTCAGATCTCACTGAACTTCGCGATGTTCCGCTCCGTCTTCGAACGTGGATCGCGACTCGGCGCGGGTCCGGTGCTGCGCCTGTGGCGCTCGCTGCTCAGCTTCTTCTCCCGGTGGTGGCAGATCGAATCGCTCTATCGCGCCAATGCGAAATACCACCCCATCTGGGAACCCCGGTACATGCTCTTCGAAAAGAGCACCGATTTGCTGCGCATCGGTATAGCCGCCGCTCGCGCCGAGGGATTCCTCGAAGCACCCGGTCTGCCGAAATGGCTGCACCGCAAGCATTTGGAGAACGTGAGATGACTGAGGCACGGGCGGAGCGGCGGGGGGTATCCGTGCTGCGTCGCGCCGCGCGTGCCGAGTGGGGACCGCTCCTGGGAACGGTGTGGTCCACGCTCGCCGCGAAGAAATTGCGGGCCGTTCCGGTGACGCTCACCGCGGTATGTCTGACCCTGATTTTCCAGCTCGTACAGAATCAGCCCTGGGGCTATCAACCGGTCCAGAACATCGGATCCGTGCAGGCCGACGAGCACATCTGGCTGGCCCTGCTGCGCACTCCGCTGTCGATTTTCGTGCCCGCGCTGGATCTGCCGGTCTGGGGTGCGCTGGCGCAGATACTCGTGGTATTCGGAATCGCCGAGATCTGTATCGGCTGGCGGCTGATGATGCTGGTCGCCTATGCCGCCACACTCGCCGGGACGATATATGCCCGGATCGGCATCTGGATCGGTCCGGAAAGCCCCATCGGACTTCCCGGGTCCGACGCGTATGTCATCGACACCGGTCCGTCGGCGGCCGTGGTGGGCCTCGCGGTCTTCGTCTGCTGGCGTTATCGCGCCTGGCTGACCTGTGCGCTGGTGGTGGCCGCGATGGTCTTCGAGGTCGTGTTCATCAAGAACAACCTGGCGGGCAAGGAGCATGTCGCGGCGGTGCTGGTGGTGCTGGTGCTGTGCGCGGCGTGGGAGCTGCTGCGGCGCGAGACGATCGGGGCCGGCAATGGAACGCCGTACGAGCCGGGTTAGCCTGCCGCGGTGACCGACACCCCCGACACGTCCCTGCCGGCGGCCCCCGGCGACGCCCTGCGGTTCGCCTTCGGGACACTGACCGTGCTCCCCGTACGCGTCGGCCGCTGGGACCGGGCGACCGCGCGCGGCGGGATGCTCTGCGCGCCGCTGGCCGGGCTGGTCGTCGGGCTGTGCGCGGCGGCGCTCGGCGGGGCGCTGCTGCTGCTCGGCGGCGGCCCGCTGCTCGCCGCGGTCGGCAGCGCCGCGGTGCCCGCCGCGCTCACCCGCGGGCTGCATCTGGACGGGCTCGCCGACACCGCCGACGGCCTGGGCAGCGGCAAGCCCGCCGAGGACGCGCTGCGCATCATGAAGCAGTCCGATATCGGCCCGTTCGGGGTCATCACGCTGCTGTTCACCCTGCTGGCCCAGGTGGCCGCGCTGTACGAGCTGTACGCGGACGGCTGGGCGCGCGGCGCTCTGGCGGCCGCCGTCGCGGCGGTCGTGGCGCGCTGCGCGCTGACCCTCGCCTCGCGTGCGGGGGTGCCGGCCGCCCGGCCGGAGGGGCTGGGCGCGGCGGTCGCGGGCACCGTTCCGGCGCGCGCCGCGCTGCTCTGCGCAGCGCTGGTGACCGCCCTGTGTGCCGCCGCGGGCGCGCTGCGGGGCCCGTACGGCGCGCTGCACACCGCCCTGGCGGTGACGGCCGGCCTCGGGCTCGCCGAACTGGTGCTGCGGCACTGCCGGCGGCGGTTCGGCGGGGTGACCGGTGATGTGTTCGGCGCGCTCGCGGAGAGCGCCGGGCTCACCGCGCTGATCGTGCTCGCGCTCGGCTGAACCGAAGAACCCAGGGTCGTCGGACTCCCGTCGTCCTCCCCAACACCCCCGGCACGCTGGCCGATTGAGCGCCCTTCACCAGGGGAAACGAGCCATCCGCAGGCCACGCGGGGCGAGTCGGACGGTATCTGACAGGGCCTCGCGGCGCCGCCGAGCGTAGGCTCGGCCGCAGCAGCGCTCAAGGCGCAATACGGATTCCCCGACGGAACAGGACCTTTATCACCGTGACTGCACTGACCCTCAGCACTTCCTCCGCCGCAACGCTGCGTGCGGACGCCGTCGTCGTCGGCGTGGCCAAGGGCGCCAAGGGCGTCGTCGTGGCCCCCGGTGCGGAGGCCGTGGACAAGGCCTTCGGCGGCAAGCTCGCCGCCGTGCTGGAGACCCTCGGCGCGAACGGTGCCGAGGGCGAGGTGACCAAGCTGCCCGCCGCCGACAGCCTGAAGGCTCCGGTCGTACTGGCGGTCGGCCTCGGCGATGCCCCGGCCAAGGGCGACGCCTACGACAACGAGGCGCTGCGGCGCGCGGCGGGCAGCGCGGCCCGCGCGCTGAACGGCTCGAAGAAGGCCGGCTTCGCGCTCCCCGTCGAGGACGCCGAGGCGGCCGCCGCGATCTCGGAGGGCGCGCTGCTCGGCGCGTACGCCTTCACCGCGTACCGCAGCAACGGCAACGGCGCGAAGCCCGCCAAGGGTGCGAAGAAGGGCAACGACACCAAGGCGCCGCTGGCGGAGGTCGCGATCCTCGGCGGCAAGCCGCGCGACAAGGAGTTCAAGGCCGCCGCCGAGCGTGCGCAGACGCTGGCCGCGGAGGTCAACCGCGCCCGCGACCTGATCAATACGCCCTCCAACGACCTCGACCCGAAGTCCTTCGCGGCGCAGGCGCAGGCCGCCGCCAAGGAGTTCGGGCTCAAGGTCGAGGTGCTGGACGAGAAGGCGCTCAAGAAGGGCGGCTACGGCGGCCTGCTCGGCGTGGGCCAGGGATCGGAGGCGCCGCCCCGGCTGGTGCGGATCGCGTACACGCACAGCAAGGCGAAGAAGACCCTGGCGCTGGTCGGCAAGGGCATCACCTACGACTCGGGTGGTATCTCGCTCAAGCCGGCCGGCCACAACGAGACCATGAAGTGCGACATGAGCGGCGCGGCCGCGGTGTTCGCCGCGGTCGTGGCCGCCGCCCGGCTCGGCCTTGAGGTGAACGTCACGGGCTGGCTGGCGCTCGCCGAGAACATGCCGTCGGGCAGCGCCACCCGTCCCGGTGATGTGCTGACGATGTACAGCGGCAAGACGGTCGAGGTGCTCAACACCGACGCCGAGGGCCGGCTGGTGCTGGCCGACGCGCTGACCCGCGCGTTGGAGGAGAAGCCGGACGCGATCGTGGACGTGGCGACGCTGACCGGCGCGATGGTGCTGGCGCTGGGCCACCGCCACTTCGGGATCATGGCCAACGACGACGCGTTCCGCGCCTCGGTCCACGAGATCGCGGAGGAGGCCGGCGAGCAGTCCTGGCCGATGCCGCTGCCCGAGCATCTGCGCAAGGGCATGGACTCGCCGGTCGCCGACCTCGCCAACATGGGCGAGCGGATGGGCGGCGGCCTGGTCGCCGGACTCTTCCTGAAGGAGTTCGTCGGCGAGGACGTCCCCTGGGCGCACCTGGACATCGCGGGCCCGTCCTTCCACGAGGGCTCACCCTGGGGCTACACCCCCCAGGGCGGCACCGGCTCCGCCGTACGCACCCTGGTGCGGCTCGCCGAGCGCACCGCCGCGGGCGACCTCGGCTGAGGCCTTTCCCGTCTCGTCTGTTTTGTCCGTACGGCCCCGAGCTCACGGCGAGGGGCCGTACGTGTGCGTTCCCGGTACGTTCGCCCTCAACGAAATCCGCCACCCGTCTCCCACCACCACCCTTCGCAGGTGGCGCTTCGCGCCGCCGGTACCTTTCGCACGCGCGTTCGCACCGGTAACCGCCCTGGGGCGCTTGATCAGCCGCCCCGCAGCCCGGCCCGCCGTCTCGTCTCCCGGCAACAAGTGCAAAGATGGGTTCTCGGCAGGACAGGGCCCCCCTTTACCAGGGCCGAAGTAAAGCGGCCGAACAACAGCCGCCGCCCGGTCATCGGAGACCGGCTCCGGCGTACCCATGCATGGAGGACGTGACGTGGCGAACGACGCCAGCACCGTTTTCGACCTAGTGATCCTTGGCGGCGGTAGCGGTGGTTACGCCGCGGCCCTGCGCGGGGCGCAGCTGGGCCTGGACGTCGCCCTGATCGAGAAGAACAAGCTCGGCGGCACCTGCCTGCACAACGGCTGCATCCCGACGAAGGCCCTGCTGCACGCCGGTGAGATCGCCGACCAGGCCCGCGAGGCCGACCAGTTCGGTGTCAAGACCAGCTTCGAGGGCATCGACATCGCGGGTGTCCACAAGTACAAGGACGACGTCGTCTCGGGCCTCTACAAGGGTCTGCAGGGGCTGATCGCCTCCCGCAAGGTGACGTACATCGAGGGCGAGGGCCGGCTGTCCTCCCCGACGTCCGTCGCGGTCAACGGGCAGCAGGTCCAGGGCCGCCACATCCTGCTGGCGACCGGCTCCGTGCCGAAGTCGCTGCCGGGCCTGGAGATCGACGGCGACCGCATCATCTCGTCGGACCACGCGCTCAAGCTCGACCGGGTGCCGAAGTCCGCGATCGTGCTGGGCGGCGGCGTCATCGGCGTCGAGTTCGCCTCCGCGTGGAAGTCCTTCGGCACCGACGTCACCATCGTCGAGGGTCTCAAGCACCTCGTCCCGGTCGAGGACGAGAACAGCTCCAAGCTGCTGGAGCGCGCGTTCCGCAAGCGCGGCATCAAGTTCAACCTCGGCACCTTCTTCGACAAGGCCGAGTACACCGCCGACGGAGTGAAGGTCACCCTCGCCGACGGCAAGACCTTCGAGGCCGAGGTGCTGCTGGTCGCGATCGGCCGCGGGCCGGTCTCGGCGGGCCTGGGCTACGAGGAGCAGGGCGTCGCGATGGACCGCGGCTACGTCCTGGTCGACGAGTACATGCAGACCAACGTGCCGACCATCTCGGCCGTCGGTGACCTCGTCCCGACCCTCCAGCTCGCGCATGTCGGCTTCGCCGAGGGCATGCTGGTGGCGGAGCGGCTGGCCGGTCTGAAGACCGTGCCGATCGACTACGACGGCGTGCCGCGCGTGACGTACTGCCACCCCGAGGTCGCTTCGGTGGGCATCACCGAGGCGAAGGCGAAGGAGCTGTACGGCACCGACAAGGTCGTCGCTCTCAAGTACAACCTCGCGGGCAACGGCAAGAGCAGGATCCTCAAGACCGCGGGCGAGATCAAGCTCGTCCAGGTCAAGGACGGTGCGGTGGTCGGCGTCCACATGGTCGGTGACCGTATGGGCGAGCAGGTCGGCGAGGCCCAGCTGGTCTACAACTGGGAGGCTCTGCCGGCCGAGGTTGCGCAGCTGGTGCACGCGCACCCGACGCAGAACGAGGCTCTCGGCGAGGCCCACCTGGCCCTGGCCGGCAAGCCCCTCCACTCCCACGACTGACCCGAGTCCGGGCGCGACCACTTTCCGCAATTCGTAAGGAGCAACCGAAACCATGGCGGTTTCCGTAACCCTTCCGGCGCTCGGCGAGAGCGTCACCGAGGGCACCGTCACCCGCTGGCTCAAGGCCGAGGGTGAGCGCGTAGAGGCCGACGAGCCGCTGCTCGAAGTGTCGACCGACAAGGTCGACACCGAGATCCCGGCCCCTGCCGCCGGCGTCCTGTCCAACATCAAGGTGGCCGAGGACGAGACGGTGGAGGTCGGCGCCGAGCTGGCCATCATCGACGACGGCACCGGTGCGGCGGCCGAGGCCCCTGCCCCGGCCGCCGCCGAGACGCCCGCCCCGGCCGCGCAGCCGCAGCCCGAGCCGGCCCCGGCTCCCGAGGCTCCGGCCCCGGCCGCCGCCCCCGCGGGCGGCGCCGAGGGCACGGACGTCGTCCTCCCCGCGCTCGGCGAGAGCGTCACCGAGGGCACCGTCACCCGCTGGCTGAAGGAGGTCGGCGAGGAGGTCCAGGCCGACGAGCCGCTGCTGGAGGTCTCCACCGACAAGGTCGACACCGAGATCCCGGCACCGGAGTCCGGCACCCTGCTGGAGATCGTCGTCGGCGAGGACGAGACCGCCGAGGTCGGCGCGAAGCTCGCCGTCATCGGTGCCGCCGGTGCCGCCCCGGCCGCCGCCAAGGCTCCGGCCGCCCCGGCCCCGGCTGCCGCCCCGGCACCCGCGCCGGCACAGGCACCGGCGCCCGCCCCGGCACCGGCCCCCGCGCCCGCCGCCCCGGCCCCCGCGGCCCCGCCCGCACCGGCGCCGGCCGCTCCGGCCCCCGTCACCCCGGCTCCGGCCGCGGGTGAGGGCGCGTACGTCACCCCGCTGGTGCGCAAGCTCGCCGCGGAAAGCGGCGTCGACCTCGCCACGGTCAAGGGCACCGGCGTCGGTGGCCGGATCCGCAAGCAGGACGTCATCGCCGCCGCCGAGGCCGCCAGGGCCGCCGCACCGGCCGCTGCCGCCCCGGCCGCCGCCAAGGCTCCGGCGCTGGAGGTCTCCCCGCTGCGCGGTCAGACCGTCAAGATGCCGCGCATCCGCAAGGCCATCGGCGACAACATGATGAAGGCCCTGCACAGCCAGGCGCAGCTGACCTCCGTGGTCGAGGTGGACATCACCAAGATCATGAAGATGCGCAACAAGGCCAAGGAGGCGTTCGCGGCCCGCGAGGGCGTCAAGCTCTCCCCGATGCCGTTCTTCGTCAAGGCCGCTGTCCAGGCGCTGAAGGCCCACCCGGTCGTCAACGCCCGGATCAACGAGGACGAGGGCACCATCACCTACTTCGACACCGAGAACGTCGGTATCGCGGTGGACGCGGAGAAGGGCCTGATGACCCCGGTCATCAAGGACGCCGGCGACCTGAACATCGCCGGTATCGCCCGCAAGACGGCGGACCTGGCGGGCAAGGTCCGGGCCAACAAGATCACGCCGGACGAGCTGTCCGGTGCGACCTTCACCATCAGCAACACCGGCTCGCGCGGCGCCCTGTTCGACACCGTCATCGTGCCCCCGAACCAGGTCGGCATCCTGGGCATCGGGGCCACCGTCAAGCGCCCGGTGGTCATCGACCACCCGGACCTCGGCGAGACCATCGCGGTGCGCGACATGACCTACCTCGCACTCTCCTACGACCACCGTCTCGTGGACGGCGCCGACGCCGCCCGCTACCTGACCACGGTCAAGCAGATCCTGGAGGCCGCGGAGTTCGAGACCGAGATCGGCCTCTGACGGCCGCTCCCTCCGAGTGACCGAGGATCGCAACGAGATCCAGATTGGCCGCTGGGTCCCGTAGGCACCCAGCAGTAGGTGTGAAAGGGGCCGGCCCCGGTACGTACGCATCCCGTACGCACCGGGGCCGGCCCTTTCGCGCATCCCGGTACCGGGCGGGGCCCTTCAGACATCCCGGATAATGGCACCCCACCACCCGTACTCCTCCCGCCGCTCCTCCCCGTCTCACTCCTTGCCGCTTTCGTCACCACCGCTCTGAAGGAGCAACCCCATGACCCCGCCCGTCGTCCATTCGCTGCGCGAGCAGATCCGCGAGCACATCCTTGAGGGGATCGTCAGCGGCCGCTGGCAGCCGGGCGAGCGGATCGTGGAGCGGCGGATCGCGGTGGAGCTGGAGGTCAGCCAGACGCCGGTACGCGAGGCGCTGCGGGAGCTGGAGTCGCTGCAGCTGATCGAGTCGGCACCGAACAAGGGCGTACGGGTACGGAACCTGACCGCGGACGATCTCAAGGAGAGTTACCCGGTGCGGGCCGGGCTGGAGCAGGTGGCCGCGGAGCTGGCCGCCGGCCGACTGGCGGAGGACACCGCGGCCCTGGAGCGCGAGGTGGCGTCCCTGCGGGAGGCCGACCGGGCGGGCGACGGGGAGGCGCAGGTGCGGCACACGGTGGCCTTCCACCGGGAGATCGTACGGGCGGCCGGGAACTCGGTGCTGCTGCACACCTGGGAGTCGCTGGGCATCGAGGTCTGGACGACGCTCTCGATCCGCTGGTTCAGCCCGGAGCAGCGCTCGCACGCGCAGGATCACCAGGAGATCGTGGACGCGTTCCGGCGGCGCGACCCGAGGATCGGGAGCCTGCTGAAGGCGCATGTGCTGAGCTGCGCGCCGCGGGTCTGAGGGCGGCACCGGCACTGGCACGGGGTGCCCAAAAATCCGGCACCCCGTGCCGACCTGCGGTGATTCGCCCACCGAGCGTTGATCGATCATCGATCAGAGGCGTATCGTCGTACGTCGGGGCGCGACACCCCTGCCTGCCAAGCACCCACTCGCACTCCCCGACCAACCGTCCGGAAAGGGGCCACCCATGCCCGATCCCGTGCGCCGCACATACAGCCAGCTCGACCAGCTCCCGGACCGGGACCCCGAGGAGACCGCCGAGTGGCGCGCATCGCTCGACGCCGTCACCCAGGCCGCCGGCCCGCACCGTGCCGCGTATCTGATACGCCGCGCCCTGGAGCACACCGACGCCCCCGGGCTCGCGCCGCTGGAGACGGACTACGTCAACACCATCCCGACCTCCGCCGAGCCCGACTTCCCGGGCGACGAGGCGATGGAGGCCCGGATCACCGCCTGGAACCGCTGGAACGCCGCCGCGATGGTCACCCGCGGCTCCCAGCTCGGCCTCGGCGGGCACATCGCCACCTTCGCCTCCGCGGCCTGGCTCTACGAGACCGGCTTCCAGCACTTCTTCCGCGGCAAGGAAGGTGGGGGCAGCGGCGACCAGCTCTACATCCAGGGTCACGCCTCCCCCGGCATCTACGCCCGCGCCTTCCTCGAAGGCCGCCTCACCGAGGAGCACCTCGACCGCTTCCGCCGGGAGGCCGACGGCGAGGGCCTGCCGTCCTACCCGCACCCGCGCCGCCTCCCCTGGCTGTGGGAGTTCCCCACCGTCTCCATGGGCCTGGGCCCGCTCTCCGCGATCTACCAGGCGCGCTTCAACCGCTACCTGGAGCACCGCGGCATCAAGGACACCGCGAACTCCCACGTATGGGCGTTCCTGGGCGACGGCGAGATGGACGAGCCCGAGTCCACCGCCGCCCTCGCGCTCGCGGGCCGCGAAGGGCTGGACAACCTCACCTTCGTGATCAACTGCAACCTGCAGCGCCTCGACGGTCCGGTCCGCCCCAACTTCAAGATCGTGCAGGAGCTGGAGACCCAGTTCCGCGCCGCCGGCTGGCACGTCGTCAAGGCCCTCTGGGGCCGGGCCTGGGACGAGGTCTTCGCGCTCGACGCGGACGGCGCCCTGCTGCGCCGCCTCCGCGAGACCCCCGACGCGCAGTTCCAGACGTACGCCACCCGCGACGCCGCCTACCTCCGCGACCACTTCTTCGGCGCGAACGCGTCGCTGCAGGCCATCGCCGACCGGCTCTCCGACGCCGAGCTGCTGGAGCTGTTCCAGACCTCCCGCGCCGGGCATGAGCCGCGCAAGGTGTACGCCGCGTACCAGGCGGCCGTCGAGCACAAGGGCGCGCCGACCGTCATCCTGGCGCAGACCGTCAAGGGCTACACCCTGGGCGCGGGCTTCGAGTCCCGTAACGCCAACCACCAGATGAAGAAGCTCACCATGGCGGAGTTCCGCACCATGCGTGACGCACTCGAACTTCCCATCCCGGACAGCGCGCTGGAGGGCGACCAGGTGCCGTACTGGCGCCCGGCCGAGGACTCCCCCGAGATGGTGTACCTGCGCCGTCGGCGCGCCGCCCTCGACGGCCCGGCCCCGGCCCGCAAGGTCGTCCCCAAGCCGCTCCCGCTGCCCGCCGACAAGGCGTTCGACGCCCTCAAGAAGGGCTCCGGCAGCCAGGAGATCGCCACGACGATGGCGTTCGTCCGCCTCGTCAAGGACCTGATGCGGGACAAGGAGACCGGCAGGCGCTGGGTCCCGATCGTGCCCGACGAGGCCCGTACCTTCGGCATGGAGTCGCTCTTCCCGACGGCCGGCCTGTACTCCCCCAAGGGCGCGACGTACGACCCCGTCGACCGCGACCAGCTCCTCTGGTACAAGGAAGCCAAGGACGGCCAGATCCTCAACGAGGGCATCACCGAGGCCGGTTCGCTCGCCGACTTCACCGCCGCGGCGACGTCGTACGCGACGCACGGCGAGCCGATGATCCCGTTCTACATCTTCTACTCGATGTTCGGCTGGCAGCGCACCGCCGACCAGTTCTGGGCCCTGGCCGACCAGTTGGGCCGCGGCTTCGTCATCGGCGCGACGGCCGGCCGGACGACGATGACCGGTGAGGGCCTGCAGCACGCCGACGGCCACTCGCACCTGATCGCGTCGACCAACCCCGCGGCACTCTCGTACGACCCGGCCTTCGCCTACGAGGTGGCGGTGATCGTCAAGGAGGGCCTGCGCCGCATGTACGGCGCGACGCCCGAGCACCCCGCCGGCGAGGACGTCTTCTACTACCTCACGGTCTACAACGAGACCAAGGTCCAGCCGGCCATGCCGGAGGGCGTCGAGGAGGGCATCCTGCGCGGTCTGTACCGCTTCAAGGAGGCCACCGAGGAGGCCGCGCTCGACGGGACGGCGGACGCTCCGCGCATGCAGCTGCTGGCCTCCGGTACGGCCATCCACTGGGCCCTGGAGGCGCAGCGGCTGCTGGCCGCCGACTGGGGCGTGGCGGCGGACGTCTGGTCGGCACCGTCCTGGACGGAGCTGCGCCGCGACGCCCTGGAATGCGACGCCGCCCGCCTCGAAGGCGAGGACCGGATCCCGTACGTCACCCGCGCGCTGGCCGGGGCGCCCGGCCCGGTCGTCGCGGTCAGCGACTGGATGCGGGCGGTCCCGGACCAGATCGCCCCGTGGGTCGAGCAGGACTGGGTCTCCATCGGGACAGACGGTTTCGGCCTCTCCGACACCCGCGAGGCGGCCCGCCGCCACTTCGGCGTCGACGCGCAGTCGGTGGTCGTCCAGTCCCTGGCTGCGCTCGCCCGACGGGGCGAGGTCAAGCCGGAGACGGTGAAGGAGGCTCGGGAGCGGTACGGGCTGTAAGGGGGCTTGTTTTCCCCTCCGCCCACCCCCCTTCGGGGGTGGGCGGAGTGCTTGGGCGGGAGAGGTTTTCCGGGCGTTGTCCATAGGGTCCGGCATGATGTGTTCATGCGTGCTGCCCGGCTGATCAAGATGGTGTTGCTGCTCCAGTCGCGACCGTCGATGACGGCCGCCGAGCTGGCGCGCGATCTGGAGGTCTCGGAGCGCACGGTCGCCCGGGACGTTCTCTCCCTGTCAGAGGCCGGCGTCCCCGTCTACGCCGACCGCGGCCGGGCCGGCGGCTACCGCCTCATCGGGGGCTACCGCACCCGGCTCACCGGCCTCGGCCGCAGCGAGGCGGAGGCGCTCTTCCTGTCCGGAGTGCCCGCCGCCCTGCGCGAGATGGGCCTCGCGGACGCCGCGTCCGCCGCCCGGCTCAAGGTGTCCGCAGCGCTGCTGCCCGAGCTTCGGGACGCCGCGGCGGGCGCCGCCCAGCGCTTCCATCTCGACGCGCCCGGCTGGTATCAGGAGCCCGAGACCCCCGCCCTGCTGCCCGCCGTCGCCGACGCGGTCTGGGACGACCGCCGCCTGACCGCCCGCTACCGCCGCAAGGACACCGAGGTGGAGCGGGAGTTGGAGCCGTACGGCCTCGTGCTGAAGGCGGGGGTCTGGTATCTGGCGGCGCGCGCGACCGACGCGACGGACACGGCAGATACGGCCGCAGACGGAGCGGTGGCCGGTCGGCGGGCCGGCTGCCGCGTGTACCGGGTCGACCGGTTCGTCGCCGTAGAGCCGGCCCAGGACCGCTTCAGCCGCGACGCCTCCTTCGATCTGCCCGCGTTCTGGGCCGAGCGGGCCCAGGAGTTCACGCGCTCGATCCTGCGCGATGAGATCGTGGTCCGGCTGTCCGCGCGCGGCGTACGGCAGCTGCCGTACGTGACGGACCGCGCGGCCGCCCAGGAGGCAGTGGCGAAGGCGGGCCCGCCCGATGACCACGGCCGAATAACCGTCACCCTGGCCGTGGAGTCAGCCGAGGTCGCGTACGCACAGCTGCTGGCGCTCGGCCCGGAGGGCGAGGTGCTGGCGCCCGCCGAGCTGCGCGAGCGGTTCGCGGCCGCCGCCCGCCGCACGGCTGCGCTCTACGCCGATGACGACGACGCGCCCTGACGGGAGCCGGGTACCGGTAGTCCGCCGCGCTCGCTTCCCGCCCTCCGAAGACCACATCCTCGAATTGCCGCTCTCCAACCCCGGAGGGTGGAGATTCCCGCCTGGCCGCCGTTGTCAAGCGGCGTCTTCCGGCCCGGCCAGAGCACCGCACCCGAACTCCCTGGCAAGCCGCTGCTTCTGCGGGGCGCTCGGGTACAGCCTGAACTGATACCCGAGCTGCATGAACACGACCCTAACCGGGCGGTGTGACATCCGCTCCAAAACGCCTCAAGTCACCTTGCACACCACTGTTTTCGGAGGCGAAGCCCCGTAAACCACACCCACCCCCAACTCCACCCCTCAAGACCCCACAGCCCGCACCCTCGTCCCCGTCCGCAGCCGCCCCGTGACCTCGGCCTGGGCGTGCTGCGCCGCGGGCACGGCCAGCGTGCCCCCGTCGGTGGTGGCCCGCACCCCGCCGGTGGCGTCGATGCCGGCGACCTCCGGGCTGCCCGCCGCGAGCAGGTACCACTTCCCGGACTTCGCCTGCCAGTGGACGTCGCCGACGACCGGACGGCCGAAGCGGCTGCAGGCCGCGGTGTCCGTGGCACGTCCGGCGACGAGGCCAGGGGCGGCCGGTCCGGCGGCGGGCGCCTGGAGCCGCACCGTGACATGGCCGGGGCCTCTCCAGGTGTCGGCGCGGGTACAGACCCAGTCCGCGCTGCCGCCGTCCTCCGGCAGGCTCTGCCGCGCGAACCCCCAGTTGTTGACGGACCGTACGCCCGCCCCGCGTAGCGCGCGCAACGAGCAGGCCGTACGGGCCCAACTCCGCAGCGCCGGGGCACCGGCCACACCGCCCGACGAGGTGAGCCGGACCGGCGCGAGATCGCCGAGGTCGGTCACCAGGAAGGTTTCGCCCGCTGTGATCCGCTCCGAGGCCTGGAACTGGACCACCGGCCAGCTCCCGCAGGCGGCGCCCGCCTCGGGCGGGGTCGGCACCCGGTTGGTGACCCCGTCCGGAGCGAGCCGCAGCGGGCGCGCCGGGGTGTCGGGCGCGAGCAGATCCCGGGTCGCGGCGTCGGCGACCCATGGCGCGACCAGGTAGCGCATCCAGCCGGCGCCGCGCCCGATCACCAGCGCGCCGCCGGTCGTCATATCCGCGTGGTCGACCCGCGCGAAGTGCAGCGTCGGCGTGGCCTCCGCGGGCTCCGCGTAGCGCACCAGCCGCCCACCGCCGCCGTCGTGGAAGACCACCACCATGACGTTGTCGATCAGGCCCGCGTACAGCAGCCGGGGCGGGCGGTCCGGCGGCCGGGTGGACGTTCCGGCGGATGTGACGATCCGCGCGTCCTCGGGCGGCGCCGCCCAGACCCGCAGCGCCCGCGCCAGCAGCTTCTGGTCCCCGGTCTCCCGGCCGCGGGCGGGCCAGGCGGTGAAGTCGACGCGTGCGGTGCCGGCCCACCCCTCGTTGGGGGTGCGCAGCAGCCGGGCCGGGTCCAGGGCCTGTTGCGCGGCGGTGGCCAGCCGCGACTCGCCGGCCGACGGGTCCGGGGCGCCGCCCGCCACTCCGGCCAGCAGCGCACCGGCCGTCAGTACGGCGGTCACCGCGACCGCCGCCCGCACCCGGTGCCGTCGGCGCAGCAGGTCCGTCGGCCGGATCTGCACCGTGCACGGGTCGAACTCCCCCGAGTTCAGCAGCGCCGCGGCGCCCGCCGTGGCCACCCGGTCCAGCTGCCCGGCCGTCCGCTGCGCCGCGTCCGGGTCAGCGACACCGGCCGCCGCCAGCACACCGCGGGCCGCGTCCCGGTCCAGCCCCTCCAGGTGCCACAGCCCGACGGCGGCCCGCACCGCGGCCGGGACGGCGGACAGCGCCTGGTCCAGGGCGAGTTCATCGGCGCCGCCGGCCCGGGGGAAGAGCCGCAGCCCCCAGACGACTGGCACGGCGGGCCACAGTACGGCGGGCCCCTGCGGCCGTCCCTCGTACGCGAGTGCCGACCGCAGGGTGCGCAGCCGTACGAGGCCGTAGCCGCGCTCGCCCATCGGGCCGCGTTGGGCCGGCAGCCTGCGGATGCGTCGGCGCGGCCGGGCCCGCGGCAGCGCCCGCTGGACCAGGCCGTGCGCGAGGAGGACCCGGCGGTGCCGGCCCATCGAGGGGGGCAGGACGAGATAGGCGAGGCGGACCAGCCGTGGATAGTGCTCGACGAGGGCTGCCTCTGCCCGTTCGACATCGGCGCGGGTGCGTTCGTCCATGGACATGGCCTGAAACAGCCCTTCACAAAGTGGGGGTTCTGCCGTGTTTGCACGCCTTCCAACGAATGATTCCGGGGGCGGTCACCCGGCCGGAACACGGGGCGCCCGCCCCACGGACCGGCGGTCGGGACGACGACCGCGTCGCATCTGGGGTACTCCGCGTGCGGGACGCGGCGGCAGGGCCGATTCTGGAGCGGTGATGGACGAGACGGAGTTCTGGGCGCTGATCGACGGCTCCCGCGAGACCGCCGACGGCGACGCCGAGGAGCAGGCCGATGTGCTGGTGGAGCGGCTGCTGCGGCTGGACCCGGACTCCGTCGTGGACTTCGCCCGGCACTTCGAATCGCGCTACAACCGCGCCTACACCTGGGACCTGTGGGCCGCGGCCGCCATCCTGCTCGACGGCGCGAGCGACGACGCGTTCGACTACTTCCGCTGCTGGCTGATCGGCCAGGGCCGGGAGCTCTTCGAGGGCGCGCTGCACGACGCGGACGACCTGGCCGGCCTCCTGGACGACTTCGACGAGGAGACGGACGGCGACGCGGAAGACCTGGGCTATGCCGCCGACGAGGCGTACGAGCAGCTGACCGGGTCCGTGATGCCGGACCTCGGCCTGCCGCCACAGCCCAGCGAACCCCTCGGCACCGTCATCGACTTCGAGGACGAGGGCGCTCTGGCGGAACGGTTTCCCCGACTGTGGGACCGTTTCCGGCCATAAGTGTGGGACCACGGGGGACTGCCCCGCACGCCGCACCCACACCCGCACCCCCGGATACCGCCCGCACTCCCGCTCAGCGGGCAGTATGTCCCCATGCGGATTGCGATCACCGGCTCGACCGGTCTCATCGGCACGGAGCTCGTACGGTCGTTGCGGGCGGACGGCGAGGACGTCGTCCGGCTCGTCCGGCGCCCGCCCGGGGCCGCGGACGAAGTGCGCTGGGATCCCCGGAGCCAGGAGGTCGACACGGCCGGTCTGGCCGGCTGCGACGCGCTCGTCCATCTCGCCGCCGCCGGAGTCGGCGACCGCCGCTGGACCGCGGCCTACAAGCGCGAGATCCGCGACAGCCGGGTGCGCGGCACCGAGGCCATCGCCACCGCGCTCGCCTCGATGGACGCCCCGCCGCGGGTCTTCGTCTGCGGCAGCGCGATCGGCTACTACGGCGACACGGGCGACCGGCTGACGGACGAGAGCGGACCGGCCGGTACGGGGTTTCTGGCGAAGGTCTGCGTCGACTGGGAGAACGCCGCGCGGCCGGCCCAGGAGGCGGGCATCCGTACCGTGTTCGCCCGCACCGGGCTGGTCGTGGCCCGCTCGGGCGGCGCCTGGGGCCGGCTCTTCCCGGTCTTCCGCCTGGGCCTCGGCGGCCGTCTCGGCAACGGCCGCCAGTACTGGAGCTTCATCTCCCTCCACGACGAGGTCGCGGCGCTCCGCCATCTGATCGCCACCGACACCCTGACCGGCCCGGTCAACCTCACCGCCCCGGAACCGGTCACCAACCGCGAGGTGACGGCGGTGATGGGCCGCCTCCTGCACCGCCCCACGCTCTTCCCGGTGCCCGAACCGGTGCTGCGCCTGGCCCTCGGCGAGTTCGCCGACGACGTCGTGGGCAGCCAGCGGGTCATTCCGCAGCGGCTGCTGGACTCGGGCTTCGTGTTCGCCCACCCCCGTATCACCGACGCCGTACGGGCGGCGTTGCGGACCGCTCCGTAGGACGGCGGCAGGGCCGCGCAGCCGGGGGCGTAACCGCCACCACATGGCCACCACACGGCGCCCCCCGGCGACGGCGCCCGCAATCGCGGCGTGAAACAACCGGTGAGGTACGGCCGGACACCGGGCACCATAAACCGTGGCGCTCCGACGCGCCCCCGGGCGCCCCTGTCCGTCGCGCCACCCGTCTCCCTAACGTCCTCGCACACACATCTCCGCATCCCTCGGTACCGCACGGGCAGCAGACCGGTGCGCCGCCGCTGGGACAGACCTCGGGAGGGGCTTGTGCTGCGCACCGCATCGACCGTGGACGTCGTCATTGTCGGGGCCGGCGTGGCCGGCCTCGCCGCCGCCCGCCATCTGACCGGCGCGGGAGTGTCGGTCACCGTCCTGGAGGCCGCGCCGCATATCGGGGGCCGGGCCGCCACCGACGAGATCGACGGCTTCCGGCTGGACCGCGGCGGCCGGCCGCTGGTCCTCTCCCCCGCCGAACTCCGCCGCACTCCCGGCCTCGGCGGGCTGGCCCTGCGCCCGTTCGCGCCGGGTCTGATGCTCCACAACGGCCAACGGGCGCAGCGCATCAGCGGGGCCCGGAGCACAAGGGGCGCACTCTCCGCGGCGCGCGCCCTTGTACGCGCCGAACGCCGTTCCGACCGGTGGACGGACCGGCGTCCGGAGGGGCGCGGCGACCGTCGTACCGACCGCAACGGCGACCGTGCCGCCCCGTCGACTCCCGCCGACCGCCCGGTGGGCGACGCCCTGGCGCACCGCCCCGCCTTCCCGCCGCGCGCCCACGACGCGTTTCTGCGGCCGCTGCTCGGCGCGCTGCTGTGCGATCCGCGGCTGCGCGGCTCCAGCCGGGGCGCCGCACAGGCCCTGCGTGCCTTCGCGGACGGGCGGCTGTGTCTGCCGGCCGGCGGCGCCTCGGCCGTCCCCGAGCTGCTCGCCGCCGAGCTGCCGCCCGGCACGGTCCGTACGTCCGTGCACGCCACCTCCGTGTCCACCACGGGCGTTTGCACCGTCGAACACGGCCGTATCCCGTGCCGCGCGGTGCTGGTGGCGACCGGCGCCCGGGACGCCGCCGAGCTGCTCCCGGGACTGCGGGTGCCCGCCTTCCATCCGGTGACCGTGCTGCACCACACCGCGGGCTCGGGCCGCGGCCGGAGCGCGCCGTCCCGCCACACGGCGCTGATCCTGCCGGCGGACGGCCCGGTCGCCTATACGTACGTGGCGGGCGCGATCGACCCGTCCCGTACGCCGCCGGGCCAGTCGCTGATCACCACGACCGTGCTCGGCGCGGCGGCGGCGCTGCCGGTGTCCGTCCTCGACAAGACGGTCCGGCCCCAGCTGGAGCGGATCTACGGCGCAGCGACCGAGGACTGGCGGCTGCTGACCTCCCATCACGACCCGTACTCGGTGCCCGCGATGCCGGCGCCGCACGACCCGGAGCGCCCGGTGCGGGTGCTGGCGGGGCTCTATGTGTGCGGCGATCACCGTGACCTCAGCACGCTCCAGGGCGCGCTGCACTCGGGCCGCCGGGCCGCCCGCGCCCTGCTCCAGGACTTCGGCCTGCCGGACCGCGCCGAGCCGAACACCCTGCGCACGGCGGCCTGACGGGCCCGCAGGACGTGCCCGCGACGTCCCGTCGTCGCCCGGAGAGCGGGCTCGCGGTGTCTGGTGCGGTACACGCCGAGGTGCGCCCGCAACGGAGCGGACACGCCTACCCCAGCGCGGCCACCCGGTCCCGGTAGCCCCGCACGGCCGCCGCGTCCCGGTAAGGCTCCAGACGGCGTTCAAAGTCCCGGACGTATTCGTGGGCCCGTGCGGATCGCATCTCGGACGCCTGGAGCGCCGCCTCGGCGCCCAGCGTGCAGGCTTGCTCCAGCTCGCCCAGGCCCAGCCGGGCGGTGGCCAGCACCACCCGGCAGAACAGCCGGCTGCGGGCGAAGCCGGCGGCCCGCAGCTGCAGCGAGCGTTCCGCGTGCTGGGAGGCCGCACGGTACTGCTGGAGGTCGCGATGGCAGTGCGCCAGCTCGTCGGCGAGCTGCGCCTCGTCGAAGAACCGCGCCCAGTAAGGGGTTTCGTCACCGGGCCGGGCGGTCTCCAGTGCCCGCTCGGCGCGCGCCAGGGCGGCCGTGCACGCCCGGACCTCGCCGAGCAGGCCATGCCCGCGCGCCTCCGCGCAGTGCAGCAGCGCCTGGACCACGGGCGGCGCGCTGCCGCCGATGCCCTGCTGCGCGACCCGCGCCAGCTGGACCGCCTCCCTGCCGTGCCCCAGATAGACGGCCTGCCGGCTCATCGTCACCAGGACGTAGGCGCCGTACGGCCGGTCGCCGGCCGCCTGGGCCAGCCGCAGCGCCTGCACGAAGTACCGCTGCGCCAGGCCGTGCGCGGCGATGTCGTACGAGGTCCAGCCGGCCAGCCGGGTCAGATCGGCGGCGGCCGCGAACAGCCGGCGGCCGGTCGCCTCGCCGTAGCTGCCGCGCAGCATCGGCTCGCACTCGTGCTCCAGATAGCGCACCAGGGCCTGCCGGGCGTGGCCACCGCCGTAGGCGTGGTCCAGCGCCCGGAACAGCTCCCCGACCGAGCGCAGCGCCGCGATGTCGCCGGAGGTGACCCGGCCGCCCTGGACGCGGTCGACGCGGTCGGTCTGGCGCTGCCGCGGCACCGAGATACGGCCCTGGGCGGGTACCCGGCCGGAGCCGTCGGCGCCGGGGTCGCCGCGGGCGACCCGGTCGTCGGCGCGGCCGATCAGCCAGTCGCGGCTCGGCACCACCAGCCCGGCCGGGGTGAAGGCGATCTTCCGGAGCTCGGCATGGCTGCCGGAGTCCTTGCGCCACAGGCCGCTGACGATGTCCACGGCCTCGGTGGGGGTCGCGGCGAACTCCAGCCCGGCGTACACCGGCGCACAGGCGTCCAGGCCGAGGTCCTGGGCGGACAGCCGACGCCCCAGCCGGCGGGTGAACACCTCGGCGATCAGGGCCGGGGTGGTGCCTCTGGGCTGCTGGCCGCGCAGCCAGCGGGTCACCGAGGTCTTGTCGTAGCGCAGGTCGAGGCCGTGCTCGATACCGAGCTGATCGACCCGTCTGGCCAGCCCGGCATTGGAGAATCCCGCCTCGGCGATCAGCGCGGCGAGTTGGCGGTTCGGCGTGTGTTGCGGGGGTCGTTCGGTCATCGGCTCTACCGGTCTCCTGCCTTCCGGGCCTGGCTGCCGGGCTCGGCTCACCCTCTTCCGGCACGCTCCTCGCCCTTGTGGGACGGCGTGAATGTAACGGCGTTTGGGGCCTTTCTGTCCGCCTGTGCCTCGCGTTCATCCGATCGTGTGAGCAGGGACGGCGCTCCGCCGGCACACTCGGCAACGGCCGCCCGCCGGGTCCGCGACCGGCGCCCGTACAGTGGCAGGGGCGCTTGGGCCGGTCCGTGGCATCAGACGTCGCAGCGACAAGCAACAGAGGTTCGAAGAGGAGCTGCCGTGACTGCGATCTCTCGGGGGGAGACCCCCGCACCCGAGGGGCTGCGCTTTGTGCATCTGGGCTTCGGAGCGGACGCCGTGGAATACGAGACGGCGTGGCAGGAGCAGCGCCGGGTGCACGCCGCCCGGTTCGCCGACGAGATCCCGGACACCTGCCTGTTGCTGGAGCATCTGCCCGTCTACACGGCCGGGCGGCGCACGACCGAGGACGAGCGCCCGCTGGACGGCACCCCCGTCGTCGACGTGGACCGCGGCGGCAAGATCACCTGGCACGGCCCCGGCCAGCTGGTGGGCTATCCCATCCAGAAGCTGCCGCGCCCCGTGGACGTCGTCGCCCATGTGCGCCGTCTCGAAGAGGCGCTGATCCGGGTGTGCGCCGAATTCGGCGTCGAGGCCACCCGGATCGAGGGCCGCAGCGGTGTGTGGGTGCTGGGCGACCCGTTGGAGGAGCGGGCGGCCCTGGGCGGGCTGCAGCTGGACTTCGACCCGCGGGCGGCGGACGAGCTGTTCGACCCGCGGCTGAACGGCCCGGAGTACGCCCCGTCCAACGCCGGCCAGCGCCGCGAGGACCGCAAGCTCGCCGCGATCGGCATCCGCGTCGCCAAGGGCGTCACGATGCACGGCTTCGCGCTGAACGTGAACCCGGACAACACCTCGTTCGACAAGATCGTGCCGTGCGGCATCCGGGACGCCGGTGTGGCGTCGCTCGCCGGCGAGCTGGGCCGTGAGGTCACCCTCACCGAGGTGCTGCCCGTCGTCGAGAGGCATCTGCGGGACGTCCTGGAGGGCGCCGAGCTGCTCCCCCGCGCGGTCTGACGGACGGCCCGGGGCGGCCAGGAATACGGCCCCTTCATACGGGGTTGCCGTGCGCGTAAAGACGTGCGAATCAACGGGCGTACCCTGGGGTACGCCGAAGAAACGAAGTGGTAGGGAGCCGGACGTGTCCGCAGTCGCACCCGACGGCCGCAAGATGTTGCGCCTGGAGGTCCGGAACAGCCAGACCCCCATCGAGCGCAAGCCCGAGTGGATCAAGACCCGGGCGAAAATGGGCCCCGAGTACAACCACCTCCAGGGCCTGGTCAAGAACGAGGGTCTGCACACCGTCTGCCAGGAGGCGGGCTGTCCCAACATCTACGAATGCTGGGAGGACCGCGAGGCGACCTTCCTCATCGGCGGCGACCAGTGCACCCGGCGCTGCGACTTCTGCCAGATCGACACCGGCAAGCCCCAGGAGCTGGACCGCGACGAGCCCCGCCGGGTGGCGGAGTCCGTCCAGACCATGGACCTGAAGTACGCCACCATCACCGGCGTCGCACGCGACGACCTGGAGGACGGCGGCGCCTGGCTCTACGCGGAGACCGTCCGGCAGATCCACGCCGCGATGCCGGACACCGGCGTCGAGCTGCTGATCCCGGACTTCAACGCGGTCCCCGAGCAGCTCGCCGAGGTCTTCTCCGCCCGCCCGGAGGTCCTGGCCCACAACGTCGAGACCGTCCCCCGCATCTTCAAGCGCATCCGCCCCGGCTTCCGCTACGAGCGGTCGCTGGAGGTCATCACCAAGGCCCGCGAGGCCGGTCTGGTCACCAAGTCCAACCTCATCCTGGGCATGGGCGAGGAGCGCGCGGAGATCAGCCAGGCGCTGCAGGACCTCTACGACGCGGGCTGCGAGCTGATCACGATCACCCAGTACCTGCGCCCGTCGGTCCGCCACCACCCCATCGAGCGCTGGGTCAAGCCCGCCGAGTTCGTGGAGCTCAAGGAGGAGGCCGAGGAGATCGGCTACGCCGGCGTCATGTCCGGGCCGCTGGTCCGCTCCTCCTACCGCGCCGGCCGCCTTTACCAGCAGGCCATCGAGCGGCGCGAGGGCGAGGCGGCCAGTCAGGCGGTTTGAGCCGGCTCGGCGCGCCGTCTTGTGAATCGTGGCACATGCTGAGAGACGCGGCCCGCACTCCCCCACGCCGGGGGGCGTGGGGTCGCGTCAACGTTTCATAGGGGTTTGACCAGCAGGTCATCCGTTGGTAACACCATTCCGTGACGATGACTGTACGCACTGCTCCCACTCCCCCCTCCCGCCCCGCCGACCACTCTTAGGGAGACCGCCCCATGCAGGCAGCGCCGCTCCGCGCCCCCGCCCGCCCCATTCCCTCCGTCACCGGTGCCCTGCGTGCCGTCGAGGCCCTACTGATGCGCGGCGGACAGCGCACCGCCCGCCGCAACGCCTGGACATCGGTCCTGGAGGACCGCCGCCGGGCCAAGGACCGGTACGAGGCACAGCACGTACTGGAGGCCGCGGCGACCGGGCGTCCACAGGCCACGTAGACTGCGCTGTATGGCGAGGAAGGTAAAAGCTGAGGGCGCTGTCGGCGCCGCCGGCGCTGAGAACCCCGGGCGACTGAAGCAGATCGCCCTGACCTACAAGATGACCCGTCGGGTCGACTCCAAGGTCGGTCTTGTCGTCGCTGGCGTAGGCATCGTCGTATTCGGCGTTCTCCTGGCCATCGGCTTCTGGATCGACCACCCCGTCTACGCGGGCATCCTGGGCTTCGTGCTGGCCTTCCTCGCGATGGCGATCATCTTCGGACGGCGCGCCGAGCGGGCCGCCTTCGGGCAGATGGCGGGCCAGCCCGGCGCGGCGGCCGCCGTCCTGGAGAACGTCGGCCGCGGCTGGACGGTCACCCCGGCCGTGGCGATGAACCGCAGCCAGGACGTGGTGCACCGCGCCGTCGGCAAGGCCGGCATCGTGCTGGTCGGCGAGGGCAACCCGAACCGTCTCCGCGGTCTGCTGGCCGCCGAGAAGAAGCGGATGGCGCGCACCGTCGCCGATGCCCCGGTGCACGACATCGTCGTGGGCGACGGCGAGGACCAGGTGCCGCTGAAGAAGCTCCGCACGACCCTGCTGAAGCTGCCGCGCGTCCTGCCCGGCGCCCAAGTGACGGCGGTCAACGACCGGCTGCGCGCGCTGGGCGACCTGATGAGCAACATGCCGGTCCCGAAGGGGCCGATGCCGAAGGGCATGCGGATGCCCAAGGGCGGCGGCAAGATGCGCTGAACGACCGCCCAGAACGCCCGAACAGAACGCCCCGGAGCGGAGAGCTCCGGGGCGTTCTGTTCGGTGAGGGGTGTGGGGGAGTGTGATGTGTGGGGCTGCGGTGTGTGGGGTTGCCGACGTGCCGCGGGGGCGGAATTGGCGGCCGTGTGGGCACTGTCCAGGGCCATATGGAGCGCGGACCGGGAGACCAAAAAAGCGATCGTCTACGATCCGGGGCCGTAGTCGGGAGGGAGAGATCCCGAGGTGCAGAGGGGAGCAGATCCAGGGCCGCACCGGATCAGACGCGCAGGCCCGTACCAGGCCGATCCCCCGTACGAGGCCGCCCCGGAGATCCGCGCTTGTCCGGGCGTCAACTCCAGACACCCCCCACGGATCAGATCCGGACCTGCACAGCCCGAGCAAGACGGTCATGCAGACCCCGGCCATCACGGTCCCAGATCACAGCCGGAATGATCACAACAAGCAGGATCGTGCGCAGCATCACCCGGGGCAGCGAGAGCCGGCCGCCGTCCTCCGCGATCACCCGCAGGCCCAGCAGCCGCTTGCCGGGCGTGAAGCCGACCGTGCCGACCGTCAGCATGCTCAGCACGGCGAAGACGACCAGCGCCCAGTTGCTCGCCGCCTGCGGCCGACCGCCGCTGAGCAGTCCGTACGCGACGATCATGCACAGCGCCCAGTCGATGAAGAGCGCAGCCAGGCGGCGCCCCGGACGCGCGATCGAGCCCGGCCCCTCCTCGGGCAGCCCGAGCCGCTCCCCTCGATACCCGAACTCGACGCCCATGTCCTCGGCTGCCGCACGGGGCCCGGAGATCCACGATCCGATTGCTTGCCTGTTGTCCACCCGTCCACGGTACTGCGACCGCATACGCTCGATTTCCCAGGGGCCGCGGAGACGGACCGGGAGCGCCTCCGGACGGACGTGGAGCGCCTTTGGAGGCGCACACTGGAGGGTGAGGACGACCGCGTGCCGGTTAACCTCCGCGAAACAAATGGGTCATGCTTGGGAAATCCCGCCTGCCTATGGTCGGGCGAGCGCGCCACCGCACATGGTCGCGTTCCGAGTAGCAATCCCGCGTCCGCCGACCGGTGACCGGGCTAGGAGGAGTTGGATGTTCCAGAACGCCGACGAGGCCAAGAAGTTCATCGCGGACGAGGACGTCAAGTTCGTCGACGTCAGGTTCTGCGACCTGCCCGGTGTGATGCAGCACTTCACGATCCCGGCAGCGGCCTTCGACCCGGCGGGCGAGCTGGCCTTCGACGGCTCCTCGATCCGCGGTTTCCAGGCCATCCACGAGTCCGACATGGCCCTGCGCGCGGACCTCTCCACGGCCCGCGTGGACCCGTTCCGCCGTGACAGGACCGTCAACATCAACTTCTTCATCCACGACCCGATCACGGGCGAGCAGTACAGCCGCGACCCGCGCAACATCGCCAAGAAGGCCGAGGCGTACCTCGCCTCCACCGGCATCGCGGACACCGCGTTCTTCGGTCCCGAGGCCGAGTTCTACGTCTTCGACAACGTGCGCTTCGAGACGAAGTCGAACGAGTCCTTCTACCACATCGACTCCGAGGCCGGCGCCTGGAACACCGGGTCGGAGGAGAACAACCGCGGCTACAAGGTCCGCTACAAGGGCGGCTACTTCCCGGCCCCGCCGGTCGACCACTTCGCCGACCTGCGCGCCGAGATCTCCCTGGAGCTGGACAAGGCCGGCCTGAAGGTCGAGCGCCAGCACCACGAGGTCGGCACCGCCGGCCAGGCCGAGATCAACTACAAGTTCAACACGCTGCTGGCCGCCGCCGACGACCTGATGCTCTTCAAGTACATCGTGAAGAACGTCGCCTGGCGCAACGGCAAGACCGCGACCTTCATGCCCAAGCCGATCTTCGGCGACAACGGCTCCGGCATGCACGTCCACCAGTCCCTGTGGCAGGCCGGCGCGCCCCTCTTCTACGACGAGCAGGGCTACGCGGGCCTCTCGGACACCGCCCGCTACTACATCGGCGGCATCCTCAAGCACGCCCCCTCCCTCCTCGCCTTCACCAACCCGACGGTGAACTCCTACCACCGCCTGGTCCCCGGCTTCGAGGCCCCGGTCAACCTGGTCTACTCGCAGCGCAACCGCTCCGCGGCCATGCGGATCCCGATCACGGGCTCCAACCCGAAGGCCAAGCGCGTCGAGTTCCGCGCCCCGGACCCGTCCTCCAACCCCTACCTCGCCTTCTCGGCCCTCCTCCTCGCGGGCCTGGACGGCGTCAAGAACAAGATCGAGCCGGCCGAGCCGATCGACAAGGACCTCTACGAGCTCGCCCCCGAGGAGCACGCGGGCGTCGCCCAGGTCCCCACCTCCCTCCCGGCTGTCCTCGACGCCCTGGAGGCCGACAACGAGTACCTCCAGCAGGGCGGCGTCTTCACCTCCGACCTGATCGAGACCTGGATCGACTACAAGCGCACCAACGAGATCGCGCCGATCCAGCTGCGGCCGCACCCGCACGAGTTCGAGCTGTACTACGACATCTAAGAGGCAGCGCCCGGCGACCTGGGCTGAAGCCCTGGAAGCAGGCTGTGACCTGCGGAAACACCTCTCGGTAGTTCTCGCTGTTCCCGCTTGTTTTCCACCCTCTCGTGCACCGAGTGTGCACCGGTCGGCCGAATCTCTGACGTAGCGTCAATCACAGTGTTTAGGGCCGCCCCCGTGTATGGGGGCGGCCCTAAACGTTCTCTTGAGGGGTCAGGCTAGGGCTGCTCGGCGGATAGCAGACGCATGGCCAGTACCGAGCCGTCCGACTGTACGGAGACCGCGCCTCCCCACTCGGCGTCCCAGGACTCAGTCGGCCAAGTTAGCCGTCGGTCGTACACGTCGCCTCGGTACTTCTCCAGGTGTCCTTTTGTGAGGTAGCAGAAGAGGCTCTCTTCGACTCCGGAGAACGCTTCGACGCGTGGTCCGGTCGTGCAGGGCGATGCGGGGGTCGCCGTCGCAGTCGCCCTCACTCGTCGCGCCGCAAATCAGAGACGAGATCATTGATGACGTAGTCGCGGTAGCGGGCCAGTGTGGTCGGCTTAGCGACGAGGACCCTCATTGCCAGCCAGGTAGTGAGGTAGTCGTCCACCGTCTGCACGAGGCGAAGGGGCGCGCCAATGGTCCCTATGGCTTTCACTCTGACCGTGCGTGGTGATGAGGAAGTGAGCCGAGTGGCAGTCGTGGCTTCAGAGTCGCTGCTGCAGATCTACAGCGTCGTCGTCATCGAATTCGCTCCCAGACACTGGCCTGGGCGGGAAGGGCGGCGCGTGAGGCATGATGGATGTCAGGGAATGTCCCCTACCTTCTCGCGGAAGGGCGCCTGTCATGGCCCACCGCTTCAATCCGCCGCCATCGTGGCCGCAGCCCCCTCCGGGATGGGTCCCTCCCGAAGGGTGGCGGCCGGACCCGGCGTGGCCGCCACCACCCCCGGGCTGGCAACTGTGGATCGAGGTCCCCGACGAACTGGATACCGCATCGGAGCCGGGCCGAGGGCGACGTTGGGCTCCACAGTCCTCGGCACCTGGTTGGGGGCGGCCGGGGCACGTCCCGGAGGCAGATGTCATCGCTCCCGATGCCCGCGAGGATGCTCTGTCGGCTATGCCAGGCTCGCCGCAGTCGACAGAGGCCGCTCTCGGAAGCAGACGTAGCGAGGCGACGGGTGCCAGCGGTGGTCTTGCGACCGGCTTGTTCAGGCGGCGCCGCAGACAGGCTGAAGCCGAGGCACAGCAGGTTCGCACAGAGAATGCCCGGCTAGCGGCAGAGGTGGAGAGCCTGCAGGCTGAATGCGATCGCTGCTCTGCCGAGAAAGCCGCTGCTGAGGAGCAGGTGGCCCGCATCCAAGGCCTCGATGCAGCTCAGTTGGTCGCCGAGACCCGGAGGTTGAGGTCTGATCACGAGCGACTGCGGGAGCGGATGGCCCAAGAAGAGGCCGCACGGACAGCCGGCGCCGCTCGTCATGAGGAACTGCTCGTGGAGAAGGCGGAGCGAGCGTCGGAGCAACTCAGCACTCAGCTGGACGAGGCGCGGCGGCAACGGGACGCCGTGCTGCACGAGGCGGAGCTAGCCGAGCAGCGACTTCTGCAGGCGCAACAGGGCATTGTCCTGACCGATGAGACAGCGATGCTGCAGGAGGTCGGGATCTATGAGTACCGGCACCAGCTGGACGACGCGATCGCATACAAGGCCGAGCTCCAGGAGCTCAAAGACCGCCTTAAGACGATGGTGAGGCACGGGCAAGCGGTGCTATCGGCCACAGACTGGCAGGTAGATGGTTCCGCTGCGAAGGGACGGAAGCTGGTCCGCGATTTCTCCAAGCTGCTGCTTCGGGCGTACAACGCCGAGGCGGACTATGCGGTGCGCAATATGCGTCCTTACAGGTTGCACTCCCAGGTCGACCGGTTGGAGAAGTCCCGGGAGACCATCGCCCGGCTCGGGGGCACCATGCGGATCCAGATCTCTGAGGCATACCACCGACTGCGGGTTCGGGAGCTGGAACTGACCGCCGACTACCTTGCTAAACAGGAGGAAGAGAAGGAGTACAGACGGGAAATGCGAGCACAGCAGCGCGAGGAGGAGACGCTTCAACGCGAGATCGAACGTGAGCGCGCGCGTTTGGAGAAGGAGCGCGATCACTACCTCAGCGCGCTCCAGCGGCTGCGGGCCTCAACAGGTGCGGCGGATCCGGCGTCGGTGTCCCACCTGGAAACGAAGCTTGCGGAGGTCGACGTGGCAATCGAGGCTGTCGACTACCGCGAGGCGAACATTCGGGCCGGCTACGTGTACGTGATCTCAAACATCGGTTCCTTTGGCGAGCATATGGTTAAGATTGGAATGACCCGGCGACTAGAACCTATGGACCGAATCAGAGAGTTGGGCGATGCATCGGTGCCATTCCGCTTCGATGTGCACGCGCTGATCTTCAGTGAGGATGCCGTCGGGCTGGAGCGCCGCCTGCACCAGGAGTTCGAAGACCGCCGGGTGAACCGGATCAACCTGCGCCGGGAGTTCTTCTACGTTACCCCCGCCGAGGTCCGCACGGCCATGGAACGGTTTGCCGGTGCACACCTGCTGGAGTTTCACGAAGAGACTGACGCCCCTGAGTGGCGGGCCAGCGGAGCCGCGTAGCCCCGCTCTATGCGCCATACAAGGGTCGGCCCAGAGTAGGCTGCCTCAGCAGTTCTCCCTCGAGTACGACGTCCTCTCTTGCGCGACGCGGTCACGACAGTGCCCCTGATATCCATCTCACCCAGCATGACGTGGTGCAGCTGTATCGCGGAGGACCTCGCCCTCAAGCTTCCTCTGCGGGAAAGAGCCGGAGCAGTGAGAGGAAGTGCCAGCCGGTCGCATCCTCGACAGAGTCGGCGAGCTGGTCCACGAGCCGGGTCTCATCACGCCCTTGCTGGCCGGGTACCGCATTTGTCGGGCCCAATCCCACAAGGAGCCGACGGTCTCGGGGGCCGCTTCAAGACTCGACACTGCACCGCGAGAGTTTGCCGCACAGGCGAATCGGATGAGCCCTGCGGGAATCCCCATGTTCTACGGTGCTCAAGATCCCGAAACCGCGGATTTTGGAGACCACCGTTCGCACCTTTGATGAGTGGGTCACTTTCGCCGCCGTCGAGATCTCGCGGGAGTTGCAAGGTTGTCGACTTCACTCGTCTCCCGCCCGTGCCGTCCATGTTGGGCCGCGAACGCGCCCATCGCCATCAGCCGCTGCTGTTCCTCCACAAGTTCGCCGACCAGCTCAGCGAACCGGCCCGCGTGATGTACGAGCAGATCGACTACGTACCAACGCAGATCGTTACCGAATACCTGTTGAGGTTCCCCCGCTGCGAAGCCCCGCTCGACGCCTTGTGTGTTGTCAGTGTCCAAACGCCACAGAACTATCAATACGTTCGAAGCAACAAACCTCTTGCACGTCACTGAGGCAATACCGACAACCGCCAGTGCCCTGCGCGGCGTGCTGGGCGACCTGTTCCAGCGTAAGGAAGCAACTCAGTGGCGCGACACCTGTGATGACGCTAGGAGACGTCACCCGCCACCGTTGGAACGCTACGCCCAGCCGTCCAAAGAGACCTCCGGCCCGCCGTTCAGGTAGCGATGAAGCGCGCTGGCAGTGGTGTCGACGAATTCTTCGGGGATGGCGTCTGTCTTGACCCACCGCACCTGAGCGTGCTTCTTGGGCTCGCGGTTTTCGGGTTCGCCGCTCCATTCGTTGGCGACAAAGACGATGGTGAGGAAGCCGTTGGGGGCCTCAACGCCCCAGGCTCCGTGGATGACGTGACCGATGCGAAGAGCCTCGGGCTTCACGATGAGGCCAGTCTCTTCGTGCAGCTCGCGGACGGCCGTATCGGTGATCGGCTCGCCGGGCTCACTCTTGCCGACGGGGAGGTCCCACATCCCCTGGGCGAACTTGGCCTGCTCGCTGCGCTGCAGGAGGACGACCCGATCGGTCTCCTCATCGTGGACGATGACGGCCGCGACCAGAAGGGTCATGGATTCGAGTGCGGGCTTGAGGGCTTGGGAGCGGGGGTGGTCGGTCTTCGGCTGAGCCACGATGGTCCCTTCGTCGGCCGGGTTGGTGGGCATGCTAGATCAGTGCCTCGCGCACGCGGCGCGCGAGTTCGGCAGCGCCGGGAACTTTGCGCCGCTGGTAGACCGCGAGCGTGGGCCTGATGGAGGAGATCGCCTTGCGGGTGCGGTCCGAGGCCATGCCCGCCATGAGGTCGACCGCCTGTGTCCAGGCGGCGATGGCTTCGTCGGCGCGGGCCTGAGCGGCAAGGCTGTCGCCGAGGTCGGCGTGGGTGAGGGCATGGACGCGCTTGTATTTCACGGGGTCCCAGCGGGTGAGGGCGTCACGGTGCTGCTGCTCGGTGCCGACGTGGTCAGCGAGGTCGGTCAGCGTTCGGGCGGTGTGGCTGGCCACGGTACCGGCGGCGGGTCCGCTGACGAGGGAGAAGTTGGGCTGCGGGTCGTCGTCCCGGATCAGGGCGTCCTCGGCTGCAAGGAGGGCACGGGCGGCTGGCCCGTTCTCGCCCGTGGCGGCGTACGCACGGGCGTGGGTGATGTGGAGTAGGGCTTCAGTCTGGCCTTCGACATAGCCGAGCCCTCGTGACAAGGCGTTCTCGACGAGGTCGACGCAGTGGTGGGGCTGTCTGAGGCTGAGGGCTTGGTGGGCAAGGGCCCGCATCATCCAGGCTGCGTGGCCGTGAGGGTCCGATTCACAGGCCAGTTGGTAACCGACCTGATAGTAGCGCTGGGCAGCGCCTTCGTGGCCGAGGTCGTGGTGTTTCCAGCCAGCGAGGTAGGCGAGTTCCGCGACCGCACCGAAGGCGGCCCGCCGTAGGGCCTCAGACGGAAAGCGGGCCCGCAGCATAGGGGCGGCGGTGTCCGCGAGGTAGGCGGTGACAGTGGTCAGGCCGTGGCCGCCGCCGAGGCGTTCGTCGGCCGCGGTGAACGAGGCGGTGATCTGGCGTACTACGTCAACGTCCTCGGCACCGATAGTGGTTCGGCCAGCACGTATTCGGAGCAGGCGAGCGGTGGCTTCGTGGTCGTAGCCGAGCGGCATGGCGACGCCTGCGGCGCTGAAGGCTGCGACGGCCAGGAAGCGGCGGCGTTCAACGTCTGCTCGGCCCAAGTCAGTTGCTGCGACCACGGGATCGGCGCTCGTTGGCACAAGGTCTTCGGGACCCTGCATTCCGATGTCGGCCAAAGTGATCGTGCGCCCGAGGCGGCGGGACAGGGCCTCGGCGAGATAGGCCGGGCTCTGGCCCATTGGCTGGCGGGTGCCGTTCACCCAGTGAGAGATGGCGGACTTGTTGGTCTGCAGAAGGTCGCCGTTCTCCGCCGCAACACGGCGTACCTCCTTCGCAAGTGCCTCGTAGGTGCAGCCCGCAGCGGCGATCGTCTCGCGCAGCCGGGAGTTGGTTCCTCTGGGCGCTGTCACGACCTCCCCGATCAGGAGCTGTAAACCGCGTATACCGCTCGGCGTGCTCTTCACCGTACCCACTGTGCGTAGCGAGCGGTTCACTTATCAGCAACCGCCCGGGACGGCATCCCACCGTGAGCCAGGCTCCTCCTTGGCTCGGGCGGTCCCAGATCCGTACGTCCGCACCGGGCTCGGGCATTCCTACGCCCTGGCCCGGCCGATGAGAGACGGAGATACCGGTGACCACGATCGATACCACGACCATCATGGTCGAGCTGCCCGAGGCGTTCGACCCGCGCTGGAGCCGCCTGCCCGGCATCCAGGTCGACGGGCGACGCATCAGCATCGACCCGGCCGAGTACTTTTTCCGCTTCGAGTCCCACACCTGGCTCATCGCCGACTGGGAGCTGGTCCGCTCCCAGCTCCTGCAGGCGGAAGAAACCACCGAGAGCACGGTTGAGCAGCTCGCGCTCGACTTCATCAAGGCACACGCCGAGTCCACCTCGGATGCGACCCGCGTCCTGGCCACCGCGTACCAGGTGTACGCGTACCTGTTCCGCAACGAACACCTGGCCGGTCTCGGCCTGCCGCATATCACCGCCGATCACCTGCGGATGCTGCGGGAGGCGGCGACGCTGATGGCGTTGAACAAGGTGGAGCTGGACGGGCACATCTCCAACGTCGGCCCCTGCTGGTTCTTCCCCGCCGCCACCTCCGTCGTCTTCGACCTGGACGACGAAACCGGCGGGATGCTCGACGAGATCTACCACGGCGGCTGGTTCAACGAGCACCGCCGCATCGAGGCCATCAAGGCCCACGCCGCTCTCGGCGGACGACTTGTCCATGGCTGCCAGTCCGTGCCGGACCAGTCCGGCGGCGTGGTCGCGCCCTACGGTGCGTCGATGGCCGCCTTCCGTGATGATCTGGCCCAGTTCAAGGCCGGTTGGATCGACGAGGTCTACGCGCACCGGGTGACCGACGCCGCGTAGCCGCACTATCTGCATCAGCCTGCACGGTTTCGGGGCGGGCCAGCTCAACTCGCCCGCCCCGGACGCCGCCACCCCCACTGGAGAACCCCATGGAAGAGACCCCTACCGCCGCACTCCTCACTGACCTGCTCCTGGTCGCCGGCCAGCAGCCTCCCGTCCGGGAGGAAGTGCGGGTGTGGTCGATGTCCGGCGTCGAGCGGGTGACGTTCCCCGACGGCACCACGGCCATCTTCAAGTACGCCAAAAGGCCGTTCGACCGTGAGGACCAGGCCCTGCGGCTTGCCCATGCCCACGGCATCCCGGTGCCGAGAGTGCTCGCCTCCGCCGTGCATGAAGGCCAGCTCGGCATGCTGATGGAAGACCTCGGCACTCCCATGCGCGAGGCGGACGACCTCGATGCTGCTGCTGCCGCGGTCGTCCTGCACGATGCGCCCACGACATCTGCCTTTCCCCTGCTCGACGAACAGGCGCTGCAAGCCCTGCCGAGCCGTGCGATGGACCACCTTGGTCAGCTCCGCAAGGCCGATCGCTGGCAGGACACCGACGACGTCGAGCAGGCCCTCGACCGGCTCGCCCGAGCCGCCGCCGCTCGCGTTCAGGGGGCGATGCTGGAGCCGTTTGGCTGGGTGCACTCCGAGTTCCACCCCACCAGCCTCCACATCGGCCGCAACGGCTGGTGGCTGCTCGACTTCGCCCGCGCCTTCACCGGACCCGGCCTGCTCGACCTCGCCAGCTGGCACGGCACGCTGGACGCGCCCGATCCGGTGCGCCTGCGCGTCTTCCTGGAGCAGTACGTCGTCGAGGGCGGCGCCCCGGACGCACTTGCCTCGCGAGGTGGTCTTACCGCTGAAGCATGGGCCTTGGGCTGGCACCGCATGTGGGCCGTCGAGTGGTTCATGGAGCAGGCGATCCGCTGGATCAACGACCCGGCCACCGACCCCGGCTACATCAAGGTCGTGCGCCGCCACCTCGCCGACGTCCTCCAACTCCTGGACGTCTGATGCTCGCCCAAGCCTCCCCCTGGCACCTCCACGCCCTCCAGCGCACCGCGGCCGAACCAGCCGAAGCGCTGGCCGTGCCTACCCGCATGGAATGGGGCACGCGCCCTGGCCAAGGCCCCGACTCTGACGTACTCGGACCCGACCTGCGCGGCAGGAACGTGCTGGAACTCGGCTGCGGCCCTGGTCACAACGTTGCCCATGTCGCAATCCACCGCGGGGCGACGGTCACCGGCATCGACCTGGTCGGGCTGCAGATCCGCCGCGCCCGGTCTCACTACGGGCGGCTATCCGGCGCCAGGTTCGTCGCCGGTCACGCCCTCCATTACCTCCAGGCCACTGACGATCGGTACGACGCGATCTACTCGGTCTTCGGCGCCATTGGCCTCGTCGCCCCCGAGCTCCTGCTACCCGCCATCGCCGATCATCTGGCCCCCGGCGGCACTCTGGCGTTCTCCGTCCCCCACCCGCGCCGCGCCGGCCGTCGGCCCTCGACGGACGACCGCCCCCACCAAGACTTCGTCACCCTTCCCGACCTCACCCGACTCCCCATCGCCCGCTGGGAGTTCGATGCCGACCGCTGGGGGCTTCACCTGGCCCATGCAGGCTTGGAAATCACCTCCAGCCAGGAACTGCGCGACGTCCGCCTCGGCCACTGGCCGACCGCCCTGCTGATCACCGCCCGCAGGAACTGAACCGTCCCGCCGCTCCCACGGAGGAACCGATGCACCTGCCCTACCTGCTCCTCGACATCGACGGAGTCCTCATACCCTTCCCCAGCGCCGACGGGACCACCCCCGCCACCCACACCCGCCACGATGTCATCCCCACAGGCCGCAGTGCTGACGATCCGGTCGCTATCTGGCTCAACCCGGCCCACGGCCCCATGGTCATGGACGTAGCCCATGGCAGCGTGGTCGCACCGGTCTGGTGCACCAGCTGGCGCCAGGACGCCACCACCCTGATCGGACCGCTCCTCGGGCTCCCGCCCATCCCGTACGTCGACCTCCCGCATCCGCAGATCACCACCAGCCATCCCAACGGCTACCTGTGGAAACGCGACCACATCGACACCTGGCTCGCGGACGCGCCGGTCGCCTGGATCGACGACGACTTCACCGACCTCGACCAGGAATGGGCAGCGGAGCGCGATGCCGGCGGCATCCCTACCTTGCTCGTCCAGCCGGATCCGTACATCGGGCTGCTGCCAGAGCACTTGGCCACGGTGCGGAAGTGGGCGACGGGGAAGCCGTTCCGCGATGCAGCGACTGCAGCAACGGCGAAAAGCTGAGCAGTGGCCTCCTCGCTGCGATCCGCCCCCCGGTCGCCGCATCCACGTCCGGCGCCCCCTGGTGCCGGGCTTCCCCGCCCGTCCCGGGCGGGGCATGCGCTTCCGAAACTCCTCCGCGGCCACGGGCTGCGGAGGAGTTTCGGAAGCTACAGCTTGCTGTGCGGGTTTCGGCGTGGCGGCCGCGTCGGTCTCTGTGCCGGGCGGCCTTGCACCCGTCCCACCCGTTGCATGCCTGGTCAGGGCGTGGAGGGTCGCATCCGGTGGTACGGGTCAACTCGTATCGGCGCACGATCGATCGGTCACGCGGGACGGGTGGACTCGTCCCGCGCAGAGAGTCGTCCCCGCGCTGACCTGCGCGGGGACGGGTGGGACGAGTGAGACCGGGTTACGGGGCAGTGCGCGCGGGTGGAGGGCAGTAGCGCATCCAGGCGTCGGTGAACTGGCTGCGTGAGAAGCCCTTGCGCTGGCCAATATCTCCGAAGCGGTGGTTGGCGGACCTGATCTGGTAGTCGGCCAGCAGGAGTTGCAGGCCACGTGCGCTCAGCCCGCCGTTGCCGTACTCGGCCCAAGGCCCTTCCGCATCGGCTCGCAGGGCGGCGAGCAGGCTCTCGGTGGGCAGCGCGTCGGGGTTGCCGTATGAGGTGAAGACCTGGCGGATGTCCGCCAGGATGCGGATCTTCAGCCCGCCGTGGTCCTCTTCCTGGCCCTGCTCATATGCGGTCATCATCTGGCAGGCGGTACGGGCCCAGGCGGGCCAGGGGCCTCCCGCCAGATCGGCGACGACGATCAGCGGCTCCCAGGTATCAGCCGCGCGGTCCTCGACCGGCATGACCGGCTCGGAGTCGGCAGCCTCCTCCAGGTGTGGGCCGAGCCAAGCCGCCAGCCGCTTCCGCAGGGTGTTGAGAGCAGGGGTGTCGCGGCGTGAGCGGTAGGGCCGCACGCTCTCCCCCGGTGCGCGGCGGCGCATGCGGATGACCACCGACCGGTCCATGATCGTGTCGGGCAGGTCGCCGATGCCGGCCAGGGCGGCCATCGCGAAGGTGCGGAATTTGGTGGGCTGGTGGTCATTTCCCGCAACCCGGGTGGTCGGCCGGTTGCGGTGGTGGCCGGAGTTGAGCAGACCTCGCATCTCCTCGTTCTTTTCTGCCACCTTGAGGCTGCCGAAGATGGTGTCCGCCTCGTCCACCAGGAGGGTGGGCGGGTTGGCGGTGATGGAGCGGAAGATGGCCGGCGGGGTCGAGTTGACCGTGATGAACGGGTCGTGGACGGTCTCGTGCAACACGTCCAGCAGCCTCGACTTGCCACACCGCTTCGCCGGGCCCACCACCGCCAGGCGCGGGGCGTGCTGCCAGGCGGGCTGCAGGTGCGTGGCGGCCACCCACAATGTGACCGCGTCCAGAGCCTGCCGGTGGGGCAGGACCACGAACGTCTCGATCGCTGACCGCAGTTCACCCAGCAGGTGAGCGCCCTCGGTCAGCGGGCCAACGAACGGGGGGACTGGACGGTCGGCGCTCTCCGTTGCCCGGTTCTCGGTCGGGGAGCCGCCAGTGTCCGAGGCGCCCGTCGCACTGGCCGGTGGGGTCGACGGTTCTCGGTCACCGGTGGGCACTGCCGCGCGGTGGGCACCGACCTGACCGGGGATGGCGACCGGTGGCCAGGTGGGTTGGTGGGATGCGGCGGCGGGCTGCTCCGTCATAGGGTGGTTCAAGGACGTTCCTCACCCGGTGGTACGAAGCGTGCAGGCTCCGCGCCACCGTCGTCATCGTTCAGGTATGGGCGGTCGGTTGGGACTCTTCGGCCCTCGGCGTTGACGCGCCGAGGGCCGCTTCGTCGTCCGGAGGCTCAGGCGACCAGATCCAGGGACTGGGTCTGGAGCCATGCGTCGACCTCCGTCCACCGGTAACGCAGATGCTTGCCAACCTTGTGGACCTTCGGGCCGGTGCCCCGGTATTTCCACTGGTACAGCGTCCGCACCGGGATGCCGAGGTAGTCGGAAATCTCCTGCGGACTCGCCAGCGCGCGACGGTGCTTGCCGGCATCCTGGCGGGACTCAGTGTGCTTCATTCGCTTCCCCTTCGCTGAATTGGGCGGGCGGCGTGGACAACATAGCCACGCATCTTCCGCAACATCCAGCGCCATCTTGCAGATAATTCGCGGCCGCACCAAACGGCATCCACACACGACATTGAAAACCGGTGAGTCGAACCACCGATCAGTGAGGGTGGGCCACATTCCACACAGCCGAGGGCAACAGACCACTTGCTCATGTCAGCTTCGCGACGCCCTGCTGGTGCGCTCCACTTATCGCCGGATCCTTCCTGAAGTGCCAGGCCATGGAGGTGTGACAAGTCATCGGAAGCCCCATGCGGGTGCAAGGCGCGGGAACATATCACAAAACCCGGCCGCCAATTCTGTAACCATCCAGACGCACAGCGACAGCACCACGCGTCGCGCAGGGCGCCTCCTTATACAGCGGAATTACGGTTTCCCCAAACCCGGGAACTCGAGCTACAACATCGCCATGTCAAAGCGCCCCGTCGAAATCGGCTACACCGGAATCCAAACCGCCCACAACATCGAAAGCCTCCGCCTCGCTTGCGGCGTCAGCCAACGCCAGCTCGCCGCCCTCGTCGCCGAGCTAGGCCGCCCCCTGTCCCATACCGCGATCTCTCGCATCGAGCGCATCCGCCGACGCTGCGACGTCGACGACCTCGCCACCATCGCTGCGGCCGTCGGTATCTCTCCCATGGCCCTCTTGCAGCCATCAGGTGCCGCGCAGGAAGCGGGTCACCGTGGCTGAGCCCTACGACCGCTGGCACAAAAAGCGGCCGGGGCCAGGCGAGGAGAAGTGCAGGGCCCACGGCAAGGTGCCATCCCGCGAGCACGGGCGCGGAAAGCGCTGGTTGGCGCGCTGGCGGGATCCCAACGGGCAGCAACAGAGCGAGAGCTTCGAGCGGTATGAGGATGCCCGGCAGCACCTGACGCGGATGCTGGGGACCGTCGACGACGGTACGTACATAGCGCCTAAGAAGGGCGACACGCTGCTCAAGGCGGTGGCCAAGCAGTGGCTGGAGAACCAAACGTTCGACAACCCGCGCACGTACCACCAGTACGAGTCCCGTGTCCGCAACCACATCATCGAGCCGCTGGGAGACCTCAAACTGCGGCAGATCAAGCCCTCCACCATCCAGACCTGGATCAAGCGCCGGCTTCAGGTGCTCGACGAGACGACCGTCGGCCTGATCTTCACCCACCTGTCGTCGATCCTCGCCATGGCGGTGGACGACGACCTCATCCCGAAGAACCCGTGCGAGACCGGGTCGGTCAAGCGCGTGAAGCCCAGGCGGTCGAAGAAGGCGGCGAAGGATGTACCGCTGTCGTGGGAACAGACGGATGCCCTACGGCCGCACCTGCCCGAGTGCTACCAGGCCACAGTCGACTGCGGCCGAGGTCTGGGCATGCGGCAGGGCGAAATCTTTGGCTTCAGCCCCGAGGACGTCAACTGGCTGCAGAAGGACAAGGTCGTTCACATACGACGCCAGATCACCCACGACCGCGGCACGCTGGTCTTCGCCCCGCCGAAGGGCGGCACGAATGACGATCCCAAGGACCGCTTCGTGCCGGTCGATGGCGAGTTGGCGATGCTTCTCACTGAGCACATGCGCAAGCACCCGCCGGTCGAAGTGACCCTGCCGTGGATCACCAAAGGCGGTGATCCGGTGACCGTGCGCCTGGTCTTCACCACGCGGGAGCGCAAGCCGCCGAACAAGAACTACTTCAACTACCTCTGGAAGGGTGCCCTGGAGGCGATCGGCGCGATAAAGGCCATCAACGACAAGCCAGTTGGCAAGGGGCGTAAGTGGGAAGCCTGCCGCGACAAGATGATGCACGCCCTGCGGCACCTCTTCGCCTCCGAGGCGATCAACGAGGGCGTGGACGTCTACACGCTCGCCGACCTCCTCGGACACGAGGATCCAGCGTTCACCCTTCGCCGCTACGTCCACCGTGTGACGGGCGCGGTTGAGAAGGCCCGCAAGGCGATCGGCCGGCGCTACCGGTCAGCCGCCTGACGACGGATTGCGCGGGTCAATCGTCTTCGAACAGCTCAGGCCGCCACCCTTGGATGTCCATGTCTAGTTTGCCTTGGCGCACGTCCTGCAAGGCCGCCGCCTAGCCGATCTCGATGGCCCGCGAGAACGCCTCAAGAACCTCCGTCGGTGCGTAGAGGTAGCCACTGCCCGAGTGGAGATTGGCCGCGGCATCGGATGCCCTGCGAGCGTCCTCGTCACGCACGGTGGCTAAGTGAAGATCGTTGATGGCCTGCACGAAACCGTCGAGCTGTTCCTGTGGTGTGTCGGTCATGAGGGACTAGATGCGCCACCAGGGAGCGATCGAAACACCGCCCCGCCACCCCTCCCCCGCGAAGTGCACCGACCTACTCGCAGGGCACACGTCGTCACCGGTCAGAGCCGCTTCCCATGGCTACTTCGACCTCTAAAGAGCGGGGTCGGGTGGGGCACGGTACCCGGAGTGCGGCTGACACTCGTCGAGAGCGACGAGCAGTGCGTGGCACCGCTCCGCCGCTCCTCGTCTCGCGGCGACACCGGCTAGTGTCGCTCTCGTCTCCCTGTCCCACGATCAGTCCCTGCCTAGGTGAGCGCCACACATGAACGAAAAAGTGAGATTCCCGAGCGTCGTCGGCCCCGAACTGGCCGGAGTGATCGACCTGCCGGAGGGCGAGATCCGTGGCTGGGGGCTCTTCGTACACGGATTCACCCTGGGCAAGGACTCACCGGCCGCCTCACGCGTCAGCAAGCAGCTGGCACGCGAGGGGATCGGCATGCTGCGCTTCGACAATCTCGGGATCGGAGACTCCGAGGGCGACTGGGGGGACGGTTCCTTCACCGTCAAGGTGCAGGACACTGTCCGTGCCGCTGCTTTCATGGCGGAGCGAGGGACTCCGGTGGATTTGCTGGTGGGGCACTCGTGGGGAGGCGCCGCCGCGATCGCAGCTGCGCGCGAGATAGTCGGCCTCCGCGCGCTGGCCACGATTGCGGCGCCCGTCGATCCCAGTCACGTCGAGCGGCAGTACGACTCGGTCCTGGATAGCGTCCTCAGTGACGGGGCGCACGAGTGGTTCGTCGGCGGGAGGACCCTGGTTCTCAAGCGCGCCTTCGTCGAGGACGTCCGCCGGGCTCACCTGCGCGACCGGATCGGCGAGGTGGACCTTCCACTCCTCGTGGCGCATTCGCCCACCGACTCCACCGTCGACATCTCCAATGCCGGGGAGATCTTCCAGGAGGCACGGCACCCGCGAAGCTTCATCTCACTCGAAGGCGCGGACCATCTGTTGACCGCGCGAGGGCAGGCGCAGCGGGCCGCTCACATCATCAGCGCCTGGGCTGACCAGTACCTCGACGAGCCACGGCCCCAAGAAGCAGCATCTCGGACGACGGAGAACTCAGGCAGCCAGGGTCCGTGTTCAACGTGATCTCTTGCCCAGAGCAGGAACGAGGCGAGGGTGACCACCGCTTCCTGGTGACTCCGCGGGACGAGCTGTCGCCCAGTAAGCCAGCGGCTCGGTGAGGATTCCGGCCTCCGGGCTGCGGTGACGTCCATTGTGTGCACCCGTTGTGCACCGGCAATCGCTCGATCCTAGGAAGGGTGCAGGTCAGGGACGTTTCTCACCTGTACTACGACATCTAAGAGCCGCCGCCCGGCGACCTGGGCGTAAGTCTGGAAAATCAGCTGTGACCTGCGGAAACTCTTCTCGCGAGTTCTCATAGGTCACAGCTGTTTTCCGCCCCCTTGTGCACCGCCTGCCCCCTTTCCTGACTTGACGTCAGAAACGACACGAGGGCCGCTACCCCATATCCGGGGGGAGCGGCCCTCGTGGCTTCACCGACCTCCTGTGGCGACACCCACCGCCTGGCCTGGTTCGGGCGACACCCATCGTTGGTCCTACACGCAGGCCAGAACCTCCTGTACGCCGTCGGTGACGCCCGGCAGGTCGCCGACGAGGGCGGCCCACTGGTGCAGGTCGTGTTCGGTCAAGATGACCGACCCGGTCTCGGAGACGGTGACGCCGAAGTTGAACTGACGGGTGGTGGTGCCGCGGCTGTTCTCGTAGTCGAAGTGCCCGAGGTAGCGGTCCACGGAGGCGACGGTCAGACCGGTCTCCTCCAGCGTCTCGCGGCGGGCCGTGTCCAGGATGCTCTCTCCGGCGTCCACATGACCGGAGGGGATCTCCCACAGGCCGCCCATGAAGTCGTCCGGCTTGCGGCGGACCAGGAGGATGAGGTCGGTGTCGGTGACGACGGCCGCGGCCACGAAAGTGGTGATGCCTTCGGCCTCGGCCTCCTCTGCCAAGGTTCGGGCGAGGTCGGAGGTCATGGTCACAGGAGCTCCTTGTGGTGTTCGCTGGCCTTCCTGGCCGCGCTGACGTACTGCTCTGCCAGTTTCAGATCCTGTTCTCGGTGCCAGACGGGCAGCTTGATCGTGTGCGTGTGCGCCTTCTCAGCGACGGCGAAGTCACTCTCCCTGTATCGGCTGCGGGTGTTCGGGTAGCCGGGCAGGAGATGGGAAGGCTGCTGGTAGAGCGGGAGCTGGTTCAGGGGGCGGGTGGAGCCGGGCCGGTCGAACTCGGTCGCGCCCTCCGCGACGAGGGCCGCGTGGAAGCGGTCGAGGGGCAGGCCGCCGAGTTGGTCGGGCCGGTAGGTGACGCCGCAGGAACCGGCTGTCGTGGACCTTCTCGCCGAGGATCCGGAGCATGACCTCGTGGTCGAGGCTCCCGAAGCAGTCGGCGATGTCGCCCTCGATGAACCAGGTCGCCCCTGTCCAGGTGTGGGCCACGTCGCGCAGCGCGGTGTGGCAGCCTTTTCGGGGACGGAATCCGTGGGATCTGCCGGAGAAGACCGGTTCGTCATACGCCTCCAGTAAGAGCCGCACCACTTCACCGACCAACTTATCCGACCAAGTAGGCAGGCCGAGAGGCCGAGTCTTCCCCTTTTGTTTCTTCGGGATATGGACCCGTCTCACGGGATGAAACCGATAGCGCTCGTGGCGCATCGCATCAATGATGCGGTCGATCCGCCCTATCGACATGCCATCCACGGTCTCCCCCGTGGCCCCCGGCGTCATCGCCCCCTTGTTGGAGTAGGTGCGGCCGTAGGCCAGCAGATATAACTGCGGGTTGAACATCTGTCGATACAGTTCCTCACACGGCAGACCGCGTCTGCCGCGCTCACGCAGGACACCCAGCACCGTTTCGGCGCTCTGCATTTCGCATACCTCCCGACTTCGGGTGTCCGATCACCTGGCCCCCTTCGCCCGATGCGGTCGGCTTTCCCGTCCTCCTTGGCCGGTCGTGACTCCGGCGACTGCTACGGGCCTCCGTCGCCATGGGGGTTCGCGCCCGTCAGGCGATCCCACGTTCGTCTCTGTCGCACGTCATAGCGTGACTTAGGCGCCCCATTCATCTCCTTGAATGCCCTCACTGGGCATCGCTCCTGGCCCGAGCGTTGCGGAGTCCGTTCAACCCGGTCTCCGCAGGGCTGGCACCGGTTTCGGGTGTCTTTCCGGTGGATGTGAACTTCCATCTCCTGGAGATTGGGATTCAGGCAGTCAAGCCTTCGCCGTATCACGCGGGCCTTCCCAGCACGCCGTCCCTGGCACCTGGACCCGGCTGCTGGTTTCCTGGCATGCTCTGGTCCCCTTCACCTTTCGGATCCAGGTAAGCCATTAGGCCCAGGAACCTCCTCTCGAATTCCTCCCGGCTATGCCGGGGATACGACAGAGCGCCTCGTGGCGCACTTGAACCGCTCCACCTTCCCGTTGGTCTGGGGCCGGTAGGACCGGGTGCGCTTCTGTGAAATGCCTTGTTTTATAAGGGTGTTGCGCCAGAGGTGCGACTTGCAGCAGGAGCCGTTGTCGGTCAGGACGCGCTGGACGGTGATTCCGGCGGTGGTGAAGTAGGCGTGGGCCCGCTGCCGGAATCTGACGGCGGTTTCCTTCTTCTCGTCGGTGAGGATCTCGCTGCAGGCGAGGCGGGAGTGATCGTCGACGGCGTGTGCAGGAAGCTCATACCGGCCTTGGCGCGGTTCTTGCGGCCGGCGGCCCTGCCGAGGACCTTGTGGCCGCCGCCGTCGGGGATGTTCCCGAGCTTTTTGATGTCGACGTGGACCAGGTCGCCGGGGCGGCGTGTTCGTAGCGGCGGATCACGCGGCCGGTGGTTCGGTCCAGGTGGGCCAGGCGGGCGAGCTGGAAACGGGCGAGGACGCGGTGCACGGTCGCGGGGTTCAACCGCAGCAGGCAGGCGATGCGGGCCGGTCCCCAGCGGCGCAGGAGACGGACCCTGACAATCCGCCGCTCGGTGCGGGTCGGGGTCCGACGCGGACTGTGATGCGGACGCGAAGAGCGGTCACACATCCCGGCCTCGCCGCACTGGCGACAGCGGTCCGCCCACCGCTTCGCGGTAGTCGGTGAGACCTGGAAGCGTTCGGCGGCCCGCCGCAGCGGCCAGCCGTCCTCGACGACGCAGCGGGCCAGACGCAGACGGCCGGTCTCGGTCAAGGGTGCATTACGGTGGGGCATGAGGGCCATCTGATCGTTCGTGTGTGGACGTCGCAATCCGCACCGAACCCGGAAGGCCCTCACTCGTTCAAGTTCACCCAACCGTGGAATCCGTCACCAACCTCCGTGGACGGAACACCTAGACCGCCTGGTGGTCGTACGCACCGCCCGGCAGGGGGAAGGACTTCACGGAGTCGAGCTGCCCGTCGACGGCGTTGCCCGCGACGCCGAAGGCGGCGTTGATCACGGCGTACCCGACGGTGAACATGTTGATGATGTCGGCCCACTTGTCGAGCATGATGACCACCTTCGCCGCCACCGCGGCCGCCCCCACACCCGACAGGATGAGGCCGACACCGGTGGACGCCGCAGCCACGGCGGCCGACATCTCGATCTGCGCCATGATGGCCAGGTCGAAGATCATGATCATGGCGGCCTTGACGCCTTCCGCCAGCTCGGCGATGTGGGTGGCGACTTCCTTGTACGATTCCTGGAGCGTCTCGTAGCTGGAGGTCGCATCGCTCAGCTTCTGGGCCAGGGTGTTGAAGTACTCCCAGGCAGTTTCGGCGGCATTGCCCTCCCAGGTCCTGCTGAGGAGGTTGTTCCCGGACGAGACGTTGTCCCCGACCGCGGTGAAGAACTGGCCGAGGCGTCCCCAGGTGTCGGCGGCGGTCTCATAGGCCCCCCAGTCGCCGGCGAACTTCTTCGCGACTTCGCCGAAGACGTCGATGTTCAGGAAGAACTTCACGGCCTCGTTGACCAACGTGGTGGGGCTGACCAGATCGAGGGCGGTGCCCAGTATGGTGAGGGCGTTGCCCTCCCCGATGGCCTTGGCACGGTCGCCGATGAGTCCGTCCTTGCGCTCCTGGATCTGGCGGCCCAGGTACTCCGAGAAGCTCTCGCTGGTGTCCAGTGCTGCCGCGGCGTCGCTCTGGTCCTTGAAGGTGCCGTCGCCCACGTCGGAGGCTGCGCCCTTGGTGGGTCCCCTGCCGCCCTTGTAGATGCCGTCGACCTTTTCCGCCTGCTCCTGGTCGGTCTGCTCGTAGTACTTGGCGGATCGTTTCAGCTCGGCGGCGGACGCCCTCAGGGCGTTCTCGAATGCCTTCAGGGCCCGCTGCGCCTTGTCCACAGTCGGCTCATGGTTACCGACCACGAGCTGCCACAGCTCGCCGGGGACATCGCCGCTGCCGACGCCCAGCTCAGAGTTGTCCCTCAGGAACTTCTGGGCTGCCGCCATGTTCTCTTCCGCACGACCGATCATGCCGCCGTAGGCGGAGATGTCGCCGGGCTGTACACGGAAACTCATAACTTTCCCCCGATTTTTTACTAGTAGGCAGACCAGCCGCTGCCGTTGTGCCGTGCTGCCTTGTGCCCCGCTCCGGGGTTGTTGCGCTGCTGCGCCTCGCGGCGCTCGTCGTCGATCTCTCGCTGCTGCTCCTGCATATAGCGCTCACCCTCAGTGGCGAGGTTGTGGCGCTCCTTCTCGGGCAGCTGCTCCCACTCCCGCATGAAGTGCTGGGAATTCTCCGTGATCGCCTCGCTGTAGGCGGAGACGTTCACGGCGTCGCGGAGGCCGATACGGCCGGAGAGGACTTCCTTCGCCATCTCCTGCAGGGCCTCCCCGGCACCCCCACCCGCAAGCTGTTCAAGAGCCTTCCGGAGCACGCGGGCCTGAGCCGGATCCTTGGCGATCTCCATGAACTCGGAGTCGTCGACCTGTCGCGAGGGCTCGCGCTCATCTGACACGTGACTACCTTTTCTTCGTGTTCTTCGTGGCGGTGCGGTTGCGTCTGTGTCCGGTGAGCATCCGGCGTCGCTCCGGTCGCCACCACGCGCAGTGGTCGTATCAGACGTATCCATGGGCATACGGACCGCCCGGATCCTATCCCGGTTCCTGCAGCCCCCTTCGACGCGCTGCTGTCACGGAACCGTCACAGACGTGTGGGGAGTTGGGGACCTGACCGGACACATCAGTTCCCATGACCGCCGGTGCGTGCCCGGTGGCCCTCGACGTCGGGCCGGCCGATGTGGCCGAACCCGACCTCGGCCTCACCGAGCCACAGCTGCGGGACGCAGCGCTGGAATGCCTCCGCGACCTGGGGATGGGTACCGCGCATGAGCCGGATGCGGTAGCGCAACCGCGGCAGCGACGGGTCCAGCGGCTCCTCGTCGCGTACGAAGGGCCACAGAACCGGATCATCGCGGTCGATCGGCCGGTTCGGGCACAGCTCCAGGGAGTACACCCGCCCGGCACGCCCCAGAGAGCTGGAGTAGAGCCCGGCCCCGGCGAGCGCGTCCCAGGGGATGACCTGCTCGGCAGTCCCGTCGTGGTACCAGACGCCGGTCCGGTCGAGGCTCAGTCTCTGGTCGCGCCGCTTCCGGACCCGGACGAACGCGAAGATGCCGATGCCCACGAAGAGCAGAACGAGGAGACCCGCCTGAATCGCGCGCACGAGCACAGGCTCTCTGCCGGCCATGATGCCGACCACCCCGTTGAGGACGAGGAGGCCGATCACGCCCGCGACAGCGGCCGCGTTGCGCTGCAGGCGACGCCCCATGCGGATGACTGCGGCGTCCGGTGCGGGCGACGGGGTGGGCGTGCTGGCAGTCATGGGCGACATCGTAGTGACCGCTGTATCGGCCGCCCGCGGCCGGGGCGCCTCGGTGGCCCGGGGCCCGACCCGGGACCTCAACCGTCAAGTACGCGGTCGATCAGGGCGCGAAGGTCGTCAACCGCCCTCCGGCAGAGCCGTGTGCCCGGTTGGCTAGGCTCGGCCGAGCACCTGTGGGCCGCGCAGACTGACACCGGCCGCACGGCCGACGAGTGGGGGCAGGAACAGCATGGGATCCCAGGAGCCGGGTGCCGCCCCGGATCGTGACCCGAACCGTGAGCCGCATCGCGAGCCGGGCAACGCCCCTGTGCCGGCGGCCGAGCTGCGGGCCAGGTTCCAGGAGCGCAGTGACGCGGCGGTCGCGAGTGGCGGCCGTACGTCGCCGGAGTCGGCGCGGCGGGGCCACGCACGGATCGCCCTGGTCGTCGCCGCGGCCTGTCTGGTGATCACCGGGCTGCGGCTCTTGAGCGGCGCCGGGCTCGGTGCCTGGATGGCCATCTACCTCGGCGCCGCCGCCCTCGGCGCCCTCGGCAGCGTACTGGCGAGGAACGGTCGTACGCGGTGCGCCGCGGCGGCTATCGCGGCCGGAGTGGTGATCGCAGCGGCCGAGAGCCGGGCCACCGAGCTGCTCGACTGAGCCCGCAGGCCGATACCCCACCCGTGAGTCCGGCCGGTGGGCCTGTTCGACCGGGGAGACCGGCGTGGTGACGCCCTCGGCACGGGCGTCGTTGCCATTGGCCGGACGTGCACCCGTTGTGCACCGGTCAACTTCAGCAAGGCGCATTCGTGCTGGTCATGGGTCTTCCACAGCTCTACTTCGACACCTAGGAGCACGCTCGACGGCCGTCCTGAGGCCGTCTCCCCCACTGCGGGAGACGGCCTCAGTCGTTTCCCGGCCGGGTGTCGGGGGCCGGTGAGAACCCGGTGAGGTCCTGGTGAGGTCCCGGGGGCGGGGCAATGGTGGTGGGGCAGACTGGGGGTATGCCTGAAATGCCGGAGGTGGAGGCGGTCGGTCGGTTTCTCCGGGAGCGGCTGGTGGGCCGGACCGTTGCGGGGATGTGCGTGGTTTCCGTGGCGGCGTTGAAGACGTATGAGCCGCCGGTTACCGCGTTCGAGGGCCGGGTGTTCGGCGGGGTGGCGCGGCGCGGGAAGTTCCTCGATCTGTGGGCCGGGGACCTGCATCTGATGATGCACCTGGCCAGGGCGGGCTGGGTGCGCTGGAGCGACCGGCTGCCGGACGTGCCGCCGCGGCCGGGGAAGGGGCCGTTGGCGCTCCGGGTGCGGCTGGCGCCCGATGGCGCGGGGTTCGATGTCACCGAGGCGGGCAGCCGGAAGCACCTCGCGTTGTACGTCGTCAGGGATCCGCAGGAGGTTCCCGGGGTGGCTCGGCTCGGGGTCGATCCGCTGTCCGGCTCCTTTACGCAGGCGGACTTGGCCGGGATGTTGCGGGGGCAGCGCCGGCAGATCAAGGGCGTGCTGCGGGACCAGAGTGTGCTGGCGGGGATCGGGAACGCGTACTCGGACGAGATCCTGCACGCGGCCCGTATGTCACCGTTCAAGCCGGCGGCCGGGATGTCCGAGGACGAGGTGGCGCGGCTCCATGAGGCGATCGGTACGACGCTGCATGAGGCGGTGGCCTCGTTGCGCGGGCTGGATCTGGGGGAGATCAAGGCCGGGAAGAAGGGCGGGATGCGGGTGCACGGGAGGACAGGGGAGCCCTGTCCGGTCTGTGGGGACACGATCCGTGAAGTGTCCTTCAGCGATTCGGCGTTGCAGTACTGCCCCACCTGCCAGACCGGTGGCCGGGTTCTCGCGGACCGGCGGATGTCCAGGTTGTTGAAGTAGTCGGCGCCGGGAGTCAAGTCAGCCCAGGAGCCGGTCGGTAGTCGGCTGGGAGCCGGTCGGTAATCGGTGGGTAATCGGTCGGTAGTTGGTTGGTGGGTGGCGGTAGTCGGGCAATCGTCCGACGTCGATCGGGCCGCCGCGGCGGCGGACCGGGCCCGTGTGGTGGCGGGCCCGGTCCGTGTGGTCAGGCCGGGGTGCGGTCCGAGGCCAGGAGGACGCGTAGTTCGTGTACCGACCTGCGGAGGTGGTCGGCGAAGGTGTGCATTGGGGCCGCTACCGGGAGGGGGGTGCTCAGGTAGATGTTGAAGCATTCCGGGAGGAGGACGTAGGCGACGCCGATGCAGCGGCTGCTGGTGGAGCCGAAGCCGAAGTACTGGATGTTGGCGGACGGGGCGGAGCTGGTGCTCAGGTAGTCGTCACGCATGGTGAGCCAGCCCGGCGTGCGGTAGAGGGCCGGCTGTTCGGTGACGCCGAGTTCGGTTCCGCGGCGGCGCTGGATGAGTTCCAGTTCCCAGAGGTGTTGTTCGGGGGCGTCGCCGGCCTGGCATTCCTTGGCGCGGGTGACATGTGCTTCGGCGGCGGTGCGGAAGGCGGCGCGGCGGGCGTCCGGGTCGGTGGCCGGGTCCTGCATGGCCGCCACGAATGCCTGGATTTCCGGGGTGACGACGCGCATGGCCTCGGTACGGCCGCGGCGCCACTGGCGGGTGGCGATGGATTCGTAGGTGGCGCCCAGGTGGCCCTTGGCGCGCTGGTGGGCGAGCTGGTAGGCGAGCTGGACGAACGCGTCCGGGGAGACGCCGAGTGCCTTGGCGGTGTTGGCGCCGAAGTCGTCGAAGGCGACGGTGCGGGTGGCCGTGTGCGCCCCGTACTCCTCGAACGAGTGGGCGGCGGAGCGCGCTTGGGACCGCAGGGCGTCGTCCAGGGTGAAGGTGAGGGGCGCCAGGGCGGGCAGGCCCAGGGAGCGGGCGCCGGACTGGCGGGAGTGCTCCTCCGGTTCGGTGCCGAGCAGGGTGTCGACGAAGCTGAGGATGGTGGTGCCGTCCAGTTCGCAGTGCTCGACGTTGATGCCCGCGCGGCCGTCGGCGAAGACGATCAGGGACACGGCCTTGTCGAACCAGCGGTTGCCGCGGTCGCCGTAGAGGAGTTCGTCGCATGCCTCCTGGGTGTCCGCGGGAGCGAAGTCCTCCAGGCAGACACAGAACAGGGCGGTTTCGATGTCGTCGAGCGTGGTGCGGTTGCGGGGGTGGGCGGCGAGGAGGGACTGGCGGGCGGCTGCCCACTCCGCGCGGGCCATGGTGGTGAGGTGGCTTACCGAGGGGGCGGAGTCGGCGTCGGTGTCTGTGGCGGCGTCGGTGTCGCCCTGCTCGGTGCCGGATCTGATGACGGCGCGCAGGCCCGCTGCCAGGTCGTCCAGGCTGTGCGGCACACCGTCCGTGCTCAGTACGTCCAGCTTGTGCATGCCGCCGCGGAAGAAGACGACGATGTGGCGGGCGTCGGACGGTCCGGGGTGCTCGGTGGAGTACGGGGCGCGGACGGTGTCCTGTTCCGGCCCGGGAATTCGGGTGGTGGAGAAGAGGTACTTGTTCTGCTCCATGGTGTGCGGCCGGCCGCGCTGCACCACGGGCGGGATCAGCTCCTGGTCGAGCAGGCGCTTGTAGTTGAGCGCGCCGGCGATGAGCCCCGCCGCCCGTTCCACCTGGGGCCGGCTGGAGTCCTGGAAGAGGAAGAAGAAATTGGCGTTGAGTGCGATCCGGTCCCGGCGGCCCAGGTAGCGGTACGGCCAGAAGGTGTCGAGCCAGCTGTGCACGCCCTCGGTGGCGTTGTACTCCTCCAGCGCCGCCTGGAGCACCCGGCCGGGGCCGTCGGGCCGCAGGAAGGCGGCCACTTCCGCCTCCGTGGCCGCCCGCTCGTCGGCGGTCAGCAGCGGTGCGCACCAGGCGAGGAACCGCTCACAGCTCGCCTCCAGGGTGGGCAGTGGCACGCGCGGGAGGGTGTTCTCGTTCGCGAAGGTGGATGGGGTGGGGAGAGTGGGGGGTGTGTTGGGAGTGAGAGTGGGGGCTTTTGCCTGGTTGGTGTGCACGTGCGGGTGCGGGTGCGGATGCGCGTTCAAGTTGTGGCTCGATTCGGGTGGGTGGGATGGGGATGGGGATGGGGATGGGGATGGGGATGGGGGTGGGTGAAGGTGCGGGATGGGGCGGGGCGGCGTGGTGGGGCTTGGGGGCGTCTTGCCAGGGTGGTGGTCAGTCCAGTAGTTGATCGCCTCGTACGGACCGGCCCTCGGCCGCCAGGTGTTCGGGGCGGACGCGGCCGAACAGCTGCCGGGTCCGGGCCACGCTGCCGATGACGCCCGGACGCTCGCTGTAGGCGAATATCGCGGAGTGGCGTGCGGCTTCGCCCTGTACGGGGCTCACCCGGTGCAGCGAGTAACGGCCTTTGAAGAGCTGCAGGTCACCGGGGCGGAGCGGGAGACGTCGCACCAGGTGGCCGCCTCGGCCGTCGAGGACGTCCCGTACGTCGGCGAAGTTCTCGTTGTGGGCCGACCGGATGTTGGGGCAGTACTCGAAGTCGCCGCCGCCCCGCGGCTCCTGGGTCAGCATGCTCACGGTGAACTCGTTGGTGTCGAAGTGCCAGGGGTGCTCCTTGCCCGGCTCGACGACGTTGAGGACCAGCCCGGAGAGCGGGTCCGCCAGTTCGTACAGCTGCGGCAGCTGGAAGCAGCTCGCGATGAAGCGTTGGAACGCCTCGGACGAATAGAGCTGGCTGATGAGGGAGTTCGTGGGGATACGGTCCCTCGCGACGAACGCGTTGCCCCGCTCGAAGGCCAGCCGGCCGGGGTGGTCCTGGGGCAGGGCCGAGTCCACCGCGATGTTGTAGACGTTGACGGTCTCCACGTCGAAGTGCGCGCGGGGGGCGATCGCCGAGCACTCCTGCCGCAGGACATCGCGGAGTGACGGGCGGATGAAGTCCGGGAGGACGGTGCAGCCGAGCGTCGACAGTTCGCGCCGGACGCGGGAGACCACGGCCTGTCCCTCGGCGCTGTCGGGCTCCGACAGCGGATACCGGTCCGTGTCCACCACGTGATCAAGCGTCAGGGCTTCCAGAGTGCTCATTCGATCCTCTCCACGTACCGGTTCGCATACAGGGCTGACCGGCGGTAACTCGCATGACAAGGACTGCAGTTGAAGCTCCCATAGCGCTGCCGTAGTTGTCTGTGATACGTCACACCCATCAACACCCCCGCTGCGCTGCATAATCGCGCTACGGACGGGTCAAGCGCCGGACGGTGCGGCCACCGGTCACCGGTTCGGGGAAGCCGGGGCGGCCTCGCCGGCCCCGCCGAGTCCGCTCACCGCGGCCGGCGGGCCGTGGCCCTCCCGGACGACACGGACGCGAGGGCGCTCAGGCGGGTCGGTTCCGCCGCGCGGCCGGTGAGCGGGACGGGCGGCGGAAGCCGCCAGAGCACCCGGCGCGGGGCAGGCGGTTCGGTGCGGATGCGGATCTCTCCGTGGACGGTCCCGGCCTCCACGCCGGGAGCGTGCAGGACCCCGCTCATGTCGTTGTCGTCGTGGCCGTTCCGCTTGCACCCCGCAACCGCCCCCTTACCTTCTGTGACTGGTCAACTCCTGAAGCGGAGTATTTCCGCACAGGCACTCGACAATCGCGAATCCCGGGCGCGTCCGCGACCGGGCGATGTGAGCTTCGTCGCGACGGAACGGCGATCTTTTGCAACTTGTTGCATAACTGCTCCGGGTGGTCTAGAACCATGCCTGACGACCGCTGCGCGAGGAGGCCCCCGGATGAGCCCGTACCCGCACCTGATGAGCCCGCTCGATCTGGGCTTCACCACGCTGCCGAACCGTGTACTCATGGGGTCCATGCACATCGGGCTGGAGGAGGCCGAGAACGGTTTCGCCCGGATGGCCGCCTTCTACGCCGCCCGCGCCCGGGGCGGCGTCGGTCTGATGATCACCGGCGGCATCTCGCCGAACGAGGCGGGCCGGCCGTACGAGGGCGGCGCCAAGCTGACCACCGAGGCGGAGGCGGCGCAGCACCGCACCGTGACCGACGCGGTGCATGCCGCGGGCGGCCGGATCGCGATGCAGGTCCTGCACTTCGGACGGTACGCGTATCACGACGCGCTGGTCGCGCCGAGTGCGATCCAGGCGCCGATCAGCCCCTTCACCCCGCACGCGCTCACCGACGACGAGGTCGAGCAGACCATCGAGGACTATGTACGGGCGGCGGAGCTGGCCCGGTCCGCCGGGTACGACGGTGTCGAGATCATGGGCTCCGAGGGGTACTTGATCAATGAGTTCATCGCCGGTGCGACCAATCACCGTACGGACCGGTGGGGCGGTGCGTACGAGAACCGGGTGCGGTTCCCGCTGGAGATCGTGCGGCGTACCCGGGAGCGGGTGGGCGCGGACTTCATTCTGATCTACCGGCTGTCGATGCTGGATCTGGTGCCGGGCGGTTCATCGCTGGCGGAGGTCATCGCACTGGCCAAGGAGATCGAGGCGGCGGGCGCGACGATCATCAACACCGGCATCGGCTGGCACGAGGCGCGGATCCCGACCATCGTGACGTCGGTGCCGCGCGGCGCGTACACCTGGGTGACGAAGAGGCTGATGGGGTCGGTCGGCATCCCCCTGGTGACCAGCAATCGGATCAACACCCCCGACGTGGCCGAGGAGTTGCTCGCCGACGGGCGCGCCGACATGGTGTCACTGGCCCGTCCCTTCCTCGCCGATCCCGACTTCGTCGGCAAGGCGAAGGACGGCCGGGCCGACGAGATCAACACCTGCATCGGCTGCAACCAGGCATGCCTCGACCACACCTTCAGCGGCAAGATCACCTCCTGTCTGGTCAATCCCCGCGCCTGCCACGAGACCGAACTGGTCCTCTCCCCCACCCGGCTGCGCAAGCGGCTGGCCGTGGTCGGCGCCGGGCCCGCCGGGCTCGCCTGCGCCGTGACGGCCGCCGAACGCGGCCATGACGTCACGCTGTTCGACGCCGCGCACGAGATCGGCGGCCAGCTGAACATCGCCAAGCGGGTGCCGGGCAAGGAGGAGTTCGACGAGACACTGCGCTACTTCCGCACCCAGCTCGCGCTGCACGGCGTGGAGGTACGGCTGAACACCGCCGTCACGGCCGGTGACCTCGACACGTACGACGAGATCGTCGTCGCCACCGGGGTCACGCCGCGCACCCCGGAGATCGAGGGCGTCGACCACCCGAGCGTCGTCAGCTACCTCGATGTACTACGGGACGGCGCGCCGGTCGGCGAACGCGTCGCGATCATCGGAGCGGGCGGTATCGGCTTCGATGTCGCCGAGTTCCTGACCGATGCCGGTGACGCGGCGAGCCAGGATCCGGAGACGTACTTCCGCACCTGGGGCGTCGACACGACCTACGGCGAGCGCGGCGGACTGCGCGCGCCCGAGCGCCCCACCCCGCCCCGGCAGGTGCATCTGCTCCAGCGCAAGACCTCGAAGGTCGGTGCCGGGCTGGGCAAGACCACCGGGTGGGTCCACCGTACGGAGCTCAGGCACCGGGGAGTGACGATGGTTGCGGGCGCGACGTACGAGCGTATCGACGACGAGGGGCTGCATCTCACGATCGACAGTGCGGCGAGGACGCTGCCCGTGGACACGGTCGTGCTGTGCACCGGGCAGGAGCCGCGCCGGGAGCTGTACGAGGCGCTGCGCGCCGAGGGGCGGGCCGTGCACCTGATCGGGGGTGCGGACGTGGCGGCGGAGCTGGACGCCAAGCGCGCCATCCAGCAGGGGACGGAGCTGGCGGCGGGGCTGTGAGGCGGCGCCGCGGCGGGCGGGCGGCCCGCCACGGCCGGTGACGGGACCGGCGGCCGCCGTGACCGGATGGCCCACGGAGGTGGCCGGACGGCCCGGGTGACAGGGACCAGAAGGCCCGCCGCAGTGGCCGGATGACCCGCCGCGGGCCGGTGACGGCCAGACCCTAGGATTCCCCCATGTCCCTGCCGCACGCCATCCTCACCGCCCTCCTGGAGAAGCCGTCGTCGGGGCTGGAGCTGACGCGCAGATTCGACCGGTCGATCGGCTACTTCTGGTCCGCCACACATCAGCAGATCTATCGCGAGCTGGGAAAACTGGAGCAGGCCGGGTACATCCGGGCCCTGCCCAGCGAGCAGCCGGCCCGCGGGCAGAAGAAGGAGTTCGAGGTACTGCCCGCAGGGCGCGCGGAACTGACGCAGTGGGCGTCGGGGAAGCAGGACCCCAAGCCCCTGCGCGATGCGCTGCTGCTGCGGCTGCGCGCGGCAGCGGTGGTCGGGTGCGCGGGGCTCGATGACGAACTGCGGCGCCATCTCGCCCTGCACGAGCGGCAGTTGGCCGAGTACACCGAGATCGAGCACCGCGACTTCGCGTCCGCGACCTCGCCCGATGACCGGCTACGGCGGCTGGTGCTGCGGGCCGGGATCAGCCTGGAGACGTTCTGGGTGGAGTGGCTCCGGGAGGCGCTCGCGGAGGTGGCGGAGATCGATGGGGCGGGGACGCGCTCCAATGAGGCGCGGTGAGATGGCCGGCTCCGGGGGCCCCGGAGCCGGCCGTCGCCGTGGGACATACGGCCGCCGTATGACGTGCGGCCCACGGCTTACCCCTTACGCCTTACCCCTTGCAGCTCAGTCTTCCTGATGTCCCGTCAGCAGTTGTCGTAGAGGAGGGCTCGGACGAGGCGGCAGGTGGTGTCGGAGGGGACATGCACCCCTATCGCGGAAGCGGTGGCGCGGATCCTACGGTTGTTGGCCTGCTCGGGGCGGTAGCAGCCGGTGTCGAGCAGGGCTATGGCCAGGCGCATGGCCTTCAGCCGGCGGTTGTGGGATTCGTACCGCTCACGCGGCCATCCAGCGGGCAGCGGCTTCTTGGGCAGCGGGTGGGTCGGGAGAGGTTTCGTCATGAGTGTGGCAGCGGCCATCAACAACCTCCTGTAGCAACGGTGAACCCTCACTGACTGGTCCCAATTTTAGTGGGGACCACTGACAATCCCCGCTGCTCAACGTCGTCCGCTGCGCTTTGCCTGGGCCCACTTGGGTCTCCGCTGCGCTTGCCCGGGGCCGGCCGGCTTGCTCGTCGTTGTCGACCATCCGGCCGTGGGGGTTCGTCTGCGGTGGGGCCTGAGCCGACGCCCTTGGCTGTCCCACCGTGGGAGTTGTTCGCCGTTGCTCCCCCCGCTGCCTGAACGGCGTGGGAGGTACCCCCACTGGATTTCTCCCACACTCCTCGGGAGGTGCCGGACCGCAGGACGGAGTCCGGAGGTCCGGCACCGCTGCCGAACAGCCCCGCGCAGCGGCAACAGCCCACCGCAGGTGCAACGGCGGGACAGCCAAAATCGTGGGGCTCAAGCCCGCCGCAGGCGACCCCCACGGCGGGGAAGCCACAAACGGCAAGATCCAGATCGGCCCAGGCAATAGAATCCCTCGCGCCGGCCGCGGGACTCCGGCGCGACTTCCGGACCTGCTCTGCAAAGCAACGATTCGCTGTTCGTGCCTTCATTCCCCGGCCGGCGACCGACTACGGGGGAGGACGGCGTGGAGAGCCACGCGAAGCGAATCGAGGGGCGCCACGCGGAGCTGATCGCGGCCGAGGACGTGCTGCTGTTCGTGCACGCCGCGATCACCTCCACCGGCCAGCGCGAATTCCGTTCCGGCGAGGCCGAGCAGCGGATGTCGCTGGACTTCCTGCACGAGTACGTACGCGTCAACTACCGCCCCCTGTACGCCGCTTCGCTCGCACTCGACATCAACGACCACAACGCGGCGCTGATCGTGCGGCGGCTCCTGGAGACGGCGGGCGAGGTGACGGCGGAGGAGCGGCGTACCGAGGGGCGGCTGATCGCGGCCCGGCTGGCGCGGCTCCCGGCGCCGCGCGTGTACCGCCTGTTCCGGGCGCTGCGGACCGCCAAGGTCAACAACCGCCGCACCCGCGCGATCATGCGCGACTGGCTCGCCGCGCGGCCGGATCCCGCGCTCGACGCCGTGAAGTACCGTTCCGGCCTCAAGTGCGCGGCACGTCATGCGCATCTGCCCCTGGGGCACCGTGGCGAGGCCGATGGCGATGTTGGTGGCGAGCTCGCCACGGAGCTCGGTGATTTCCTCTTCGCGCCGCGCCGCCGCAAGCGCTTCGCCACCCCGCTGCTGGACGCCTGGCGCCGGGCGCACTACGAGCAGGGCGCCGTGTACGAGCTGCCGTTCACCGTCGCCGAGGGGTTCGCGGCGGCGCACGGCATCGGCCGACGTGCCTTCCTGGAGAACATCGCGCCGCGGATGACCCGCCTGGAGCGGCTGCGGGCGCAGGAGTCGGCCCGTACGCTCGGCGCCGATACCGCGGCCGCCGACCTCACCCGGATGCCACTGACTCGTCTCGCCTCGTATGTCCTCGGGCTGTCCCTCGACGACCGGGCCGCGCGCCGCGCCGAGCTGACCGCCGCGCTGCGGGCCGCGGCACGGCGTGCGGCGGGCGCGCAGGCCGGGACGTGGGGCCGGGTGGCGGCCGTCCTGGACGACAGCTTCTCCACCACCGGTTCGCGACAGAAACGGCGCCGTCCGCTGGCGGTCGCGCTGGCCTGCCACTTTCTGCTGGAGGCGCTGGCCGGGGCGTATGTGCCGCTGTGGACGTCGGGGCGGCAGGATGCGCTGCTGGCCCACCCCTACGGGCCGACACCGCTGGGGATGCGGCTGCTGGACGCGCTGGAGTGCGCGCCCGAGCGGCTGGTGATCGTCTCGGACGGCTGGGACAACGCTCCGCCGGGGATGGCCGGCGAGGTGCTGCGGGCCTGGCGCACCAGGATCGACCGGGAGGGCCGTACTTCCGTCGTACACCTCAACCCGGTGTATGACGCGGAGGACTTTGCTGTGCGGCGGCTGTCGGCCTCGGTGCCGACGGCGGGGGTGCGGATGGCCGAGGATCTCCCGGCGCTGGCGCAGCTCGCGCGGTTCGCGGAGGGCCGTACGGGGCTGGCGGAGTTGCGGGCCCATCTGGACGACCGGGTACGGCGGTTCCTGGAGGACGTCCCGGACGGGGCGGGTGGTGCGGCATGAGCGGGCGTAGTGAGGGAGCCATTGAGGGGTGCTCGCTGGGCGCGTGCGAGGGCGAGCGGAGCGAGGTCTCGGCATGAGCAGGCTGGATCTGAGCGGGCTGAGCGTCCGTCCGGCGCAGGTGTGGGGTGGCGTCCGCCTCGTCCCGCTGGTGCGCGCGGAGCCGATCACCGATCTGCGGCTGCATCGCGAGGTGTACGCGGATGACGAGAGCTGTGGCAGTGGCCCTTCGACCGTCGCGGCAGACCGGCACACCTCGTATATCCCGCACGGTTTTGTGGCGAACTGGACGGGTGACGGCTCGCCCGCCGCCTCGTACGGCTCGCAGTTGAGCGATGAGCGCGGTCCGGTGGCGTGCGCGCCGCTGCACCTCCCGCGCAAGATGGTCCAGCGGCGGCCGAAGGCCCGGACCTCCGACGGCGGGCGGTCGGGGCTGCGGTTCCTGCCGCTGCACCTCGCTCTGGACGGCTATCTGGCGCTGCACTTCGGCGGCCCGTCGGTCGTGTGGGAGGAGTGGACCAGGCGTGCCGTGCGCGAGGGCCTCTCGCCCCGCGCCGAGACGGCGTACCGGGGCGGCCAGGTGCGCGGGCTCGGCGACGCGCTGCGCATCTTCGAGATCCACCCCGGCCAGTGCGGGGTGCTGGTGTACGTCGCCGATGCCCTGGCCGCCGCGTTCGTGGTGCCGCATCCGGACGACTACCGGGCGCTGCACCCCTCCCTGCTCCACGACCTGTATGGCGAGTTGATGTACCAGTTCGCCCTGTACGGCGGGCCGGTGCCGGAGTTCACCGCGCGGATCTCGCCGGAGCACATCACCTCGCTCGCGGATCTGCGGTCCGCGGCCGAGCGGTGCCAACGGGAGTGGGAGCTACAGCACGACGGCCTGATGGCGGGCGCGCTGCTGGATGCCTCGTACGACGTACGGCAGGTGTACCGCATGGGGCGGTTCCGGCTGTCGCGTTTCCTGCCGCCGTTCGCGCTGCACCGTACCCAGCACATCGGCGAGACGATCACGGACGGGAGGGGACGGGTCGCCTACCTCAAGACGTTCCGGCTCTCCGACAAGCAGGTCCGGCGCGGCCATGTGCTGCACCGGCTCGCCGCACACGACTGGCATATCGGCGCCACCGCGGCGGCGATGGGCATCAGCGGCCAGGAGCTGATGCGACGGGTCCGCCATCTGGGATTCGAAGGGCTGCTGAGGGTACACCGCTGAGGGTGGTCGGTGGCGGTTGATGGTGGTTGATGGCCGTTGAGTGCGGCTGGCATGGTCGCGTTCCCCAGGGGGCCAAGAGGCCGGGCTGCTCAGGCGCCCCAGCGAGCATTTCCGCTCATTCCGGTGCGATTATGTACGGATCGCAAGCTTGTCCGACTGAGTAACCTGCGATTCACATACGGGCAACGGACGAGAAACGGCCGGTTGCGAGAGTGCGGCAGCACGTCCGCACACGTGCCCGCACCTACCCGTAGTAAGAGGACCCCGTGACCTTCAAGGCCGAGTACATCTGGATCGACGGCACCGAGCCGACCGCCAAGCTCCGCTCCAAGACCAAGATCCTTGCCGATGGGGCCGAGCTGCCCCGGTGGGGCTTCGACGGATCCAGCACCAACCAGGCCGAAGGCCACTCCTCGGACCTCGTCCTGGAGCCGGTCTTCAGCTGCCCCGACCCGATCCGTGGCGGCAATCACGTACTGGTGCTGTGCGAGGTCCTCAACACCGACCTCACGCCGCACTCCTCCAACACCCGTGCGCTGCTGCGTCCGGTGGCGGAGAAGTTCGCCGGCCAGGAGCCGCTCTTCGGCATCGAGCAGGAGTACACCTTCCTCAAGGGTGACCGCCCGCTCGGCTTCCCCGAGGGTGGTGGCTACCCCGCCCCGCAGGGCGGCTACTACTGCGGCGTGGGCGCCGGCGAGATCTTCGGCCGGGAGATCGTCGAGAAGCACCTCGACCTGTGTCTGGCGGCCGGCCTGGGCCTGTCCGGCATCAACGCCGAGGTCATGCCCGGCCAGTGGGAGTTCCAGGTCGGCGCGCTGTCGCCGCTGGAGGTCTCGGACCACATGTGGGTGGCGCGCTGGCTGCTGCACCGTACGGCGGAGGAGTTCGGCGTCTCCGCGTCGCTCGACGCCAAACCGGCCAAGGGCGACTGGAACGGCGCGGGCGCGCACACCAACTTCTCCACCCGGTCGATGCGCGAGGGCTACGACGCGATCATCACGGCCTGTGAGGCGCTGGGCGAGGGTGACAAGCCCCTGGAGCACGTGCGCCAGTACGGCACCGGCATCGAGGACCGGCTGACCGGCGCGCACGAGACCGCCCCATGGGACATGTTCTCCTACGGTGCCTCCGACCGTGGTGCCTCCGTGCGTATCCCCTGGCAGGTCGAGGTGGAGAAGAAGGGCTACATCGAGGACCGGCGGCCGAACGCCAATGTCGATCCGTACGTGGTCACCCGGCTGATCGTGGACACCTGCTGCACGGAGCTGGAGCGGCGCGGGCAGGTCTGAGCCGGCTGAGAGAGCGAGCATGCGTCGGAGACCGTGACGTGAGTCGAAGAGCATGAGTCGAAGAGCGTGAGTTGGGGCCGGGCCGTGTGGTCCGGCCCCTTCGCGTGCCCGGCCCCTTCGCCTTCCGGCGGGTCACGGCGATTGTCAGTGGCGGATGGCACGCTGTAGGCATGCTTCCGATCACCGTCAAGACCGAGACCGGACCGGTGCTTTCACGGCCGACCGCAGCCGAGCTGACCACCCTGCTCGGGCGGATCGGCGCCGACGACGACCATTTCGTGGTCGTCGAGCGGATCCCCGAAGAGGCGCAGAGATTTGTGCAGACCTGGCGGGAGGGCGCAAGGCCGTTCGCGGTGGAATACCGCGACGGCGGGCCGGACCAGCACTTCCGTGCGGAGACCACGGACACCGGGCGGGTCGTGGCGGCCTTCCTGGACTGGGCGCGCGGCGTCGAGACCTGGCGTACGGCGCTCGACTGGCAGCCGGCGGACCTGGGGGCGACGCCCGACCTCGATCCGGAGACCCGAGCGGCGGCCGAGGAGCAGGCCCGCAAGGGCATACGGTCCGGTTTCCGGAGCTTTCATCAGGTCGTGCAGGGCGTGAGCGACGCCTTCGACCCGGACAGTACTCCGGTCACGCCGGAGGAGGCGCGACGGATCGTCGCTTCCCTGTGGGAGGAGCGGCTCGCCGAGCAGGCGCGATGGCCCGAGGTCACGGACGCGGACAGGGTGGCGGAAGTGTTCGCGGCGCTGGAGCGGCAGGGGCTGACGGCGCGGATGAACTTCGGCTGCTGCAGCCGCTGCGCACTGTCCGAGATCGACGGTGAACGCGCCGAGTCCGACCACGGCTTCGTCTTCTTCCACCATCAGGACACCGAAACGGTCGCGGACGACGGCGGCCTCTCGATCCGGTACGGCGCCTACGCGGATTCCGGGCGGGACAGCGTGGAGGTCGGCAAGGCCGTCGTGGCCGCGCTGACCGAAGCGGGACTGCCCGTGGAGTGGAACGGCACTCCGCGCAAGGTCATCGAGGTCACGCCGCTGGACTGGCGCAAGCGGCTGCCCACGGGAGCCTGAGATGCGGTCGTCCGAGATGAGGCCGAAATCGCCCTGGGGCGAACGCTTCGGCGGCCTCGCGCGTCGCCGGATCCCCTGGGTCACACCCCTGTACGTCGGCGCCGTGCAGGCGGGTGCGTATGCCACCGCGCGGCTGCCCCGTGAGAGGCGCGTGGAGTTGCTGCGCAGGCACTCCACCAACGTCGGGAATCTGCGGGCCGGTCGCTGGGGGACGCTGGTCACCAGCGCGGCGTTCGTCGAGGAGCCGCTGCCGGTGCCGTACGGCGCCGCGCTGCTCGCCGCCCTCGGTACGGCCGAGGCGCGCTGGGGCCCGCGGCGCGCGGCCGGGGTGTTCGCCGCCGGGCACATCGGCGCGAGCCTGCTGGTCTACGGGGGCCTGCGCGCCCGGGGGCGCGGGAAAGACCTCCCGGAGGCGACCGTACGGGCCCTCGATGTCGGAGCGAGTTACGGGTTCTACGCCACATTCGGCGCTCTTGCCGCGACCGTCCCGCACCGCGGCGCGCGGGCCGCGGCGACGGCGGGGCTGCTGGCGCATGGGATCCGGCCCGTGCTGCGCCCCGGTCGGACGTTCACGGACGCCGGCCATCTGACGGCGCTCGCTCTCGGCCTGGCGATAGGGACGGGGACAGGGACGAGAGCGAGGAGAGGTGCGGGGGCGGGGACAAGAGCGGGGAGAGGTGCGGGGGCGGGGACAGGTGCGGGGATGGGGGCGGTGGTCCGTGGAGGACAGGCACGCCCGTAGGCGCGGCCCGGCCGGGCACGCGGTCACCGCCGTCCCGCGCCGTCGCCGCCGGCAACTCCGTTCCCTTGGTCGCCGGCTGTCTGGTTCAATGGGGGCATGGCCAGCCTTATCGACACCGCGACGGGTCGCAGCGACCTGGAGCCCTTCTGGCCGTCCCGGCAGGCGCACGCCTTCGACCGTCTGTGTTGCCGCGCGCACTGAGCGCGGGCCCGCACCTACCTCACCGACGCCGCTGACCGGCGTCCCCAGCCCTGCCCGCGCGCATGACGTCCCCGACGCCCCACTGCGCGAAAGAGCTGACCCTGATGACGAACATCCGTACGCTTCCCGCCACTTCCACGACGGCCGCCGTTCCCGCCCACCCAGGCCCGTACCGCCACCGGCTGCGTGCCGTGGCACCCGACGAATCCCACCCGTCGCCCACCACCGCCCCGAGTGGCGGCTCCCCCAGCCTCCGGCCGGGGGGACCTCCACCGCACCACAGCGTCCAAGAGTTCGCCGAGCTGCTGAACTCCGGCGCGACCTGGCTGCCGGCGCCGCAGCACAGTCTGCCCGCACTGCCCGGCCGGCCGCCGATGGTCGGCTATCTCGTGCTCGTACCGGCGGAACAGGCCACCGCCCCGCTGCCGCCAGCCGTGCCGACCGTCGGGCCGCCCGCGAACCCAGCGGCAGCGAAGGCACCCGCAGCAGCGTTCCCGGCCACCGCGACCGCAACAGCGTCCCCGACCGCACCCGACGACGCCCTCGTCCGCGTCGACCGCGAACAGCGGACCGCCCACGTCCAGGGCCGCCCGCTGGACCTGACGTTCCTCGAGTTCGAGCTGCTGGCCCATCTGGTCGCCCATCCGCACCGGGTGCACACCCGCGACCATCTGGTGACCACGGTATGGGGATACGGGCATGTCGGCGACGGCCGCACGGTCGATGTCCATGTGGCCCGGCTGCGCCGCAAGTTGGGCGCCGAGCACCGGTCGTCGATCGTGACGGTTCGGCGGGTCGGCTACAAGTACGTGCCCAGCGTCTGAGCAGCGGCTCAGGCCCGCTCCCGCTGCTCCGGCCACGGGCCCGGCCGGGCGGGTGCGCACTCCCCCGCCCGGTCCGCGGCAGCACCCCCGGCCGCGCCTCCACCGAAATCGCCCCGTTCGGGCACCACTCGCCGGTGCAGAGCCGCCACACCGCCCGCCACTACCAACCCGATCCCGGTGGCCAACAGCAGCCCCTTGGCCGGGGAGTCGGTGAGCGCCGCCCCACCGAACCCGCCGAGCGCCGAGCTGAACAGCGCCCACAGGCTCGCGCCCGCCGCGTCCAGGACGACGAAGCGGCGCAGCGGATAGCGGACGCTGCCGGTGGACAGCGCGGAGACGACCCGCCCGCCGGGCAGGAAGCGGCCCGCGACGATCAACAGGGCGGCATGCTGTTCGACCCGCGCGCGGGCGCGGGCGTACCGGGCCCGCCCGCGTTCGCCGCGCACGAGCCGGGCGACAGCGCGCGGGCCCGCGTACCGCCCGATGGCGTAACCAAGACAGTCACCGGCCAGCGCCCCGGCCGCCGCGACGCCCGTCAACAGGGCGAGCAGCGGCAGATCGGGGCCGATGAGCACGGCGACCAGGACGACGGTGGACTCGCTGGGCATGAACGGCAGCAGTGCGTCCAGGCCGGACACCAGCAGGACGATCAGCCACAGCCAGGGCGAGTCCAGCAGCCCCAGCAGTGGCTCGGCGAGCCGGTCGAGCCGCTCAAACATGCCGGTCGGCCACCGGTTCCCTCGTCCGTGGCGACGGCAGCCCCCGGACGGGCCCGCGGTCCACCGGCTCGGTCGGTGCCCGCCCGCCGAGGACGGCGCTCTCCGCCCGGCGCGCGAGCCACCGTCGGCCGAGACCGTCGCCGTCCGCCGTCAGTGGCGGATGCGCGGTGAGGTGGAGGGTCAGCGCGCGGGCCGCGAGCACCCGGCGCAGCGAGGCGGCGAAGGTGTCCTCGCCGCAGAAGGCGGCGACCGTGCTGGGGATGCCCTGCTGGCTGTAGCGGAGGGTCACCGGGCGGACGGGGGCGCCCGCGTCGATGGCCGCCTGGAAGGTGGCCCGGCGGAAGACGCCCTGTTCGGCGGTGCACCAGGTGGTGGCCTGGGGAAAGACCGCCACCGAGCGCCCGGAATCCAGCAGTTCGGTCAATTCGCGGACGGAGAAGGGGAGTTGACGTGGATTCTCGCGGTCGATGAAGTGGGTACCGGCGCGGCGGGCCAGGCCGCCGACAATCGGCCAGCCGCCGACCTCGCGCTTGGCGAGCAGGGTCACCGGTTCGACGGCGAGCAGCGCCGGGATGTCGAGCCAGGAGATGTGGTTGACGACGATCAGGGTGCCGGGACCGCCGGCGGCCACCGGCGCGGCAAGCCGCTCCGCGGTGCCCTCCCGGCGTATCCCGAGCGCCGTGAGCAGCGCACGGGCGTGGGAGCGCAGCCGCACCGGATCGGCCATCCGCTCGCCGTCCGTCAGGGCGCGGCGCACCGCACGGGCGAACGCGGCGCAGCGCAGGGCGGTTTCGACGGGCCGTACCCGCGGCACGGCGTGGGCGGCGCAGTCCGGCGTACAGGCGGACCAGACGTCCCAGGGTCCGTTCACCGCTCCCCCAGGAAGAAGCGGCGGTAGCGGTCGCCGAGGCGTTCCATGTCCAGGACGACGAAGAAGTCGGCGGTCTCGAACGCGGGGTCGTGCGCGGGCGCGCCGCAGATCCAGGCGCCGATGCGCAGATAGCCGCGCAGCAGCGGGGGGAGCTGGGCGACGCTGGGACGGCCGGGGAGGGGGACGGTGGCGTGCCAGGGGTGGTGCGGGGTGACCTGGAGCCCGTCGGGGGCGACATAGCGGGTCCGGCCCAGCGCCCAGGCGTGGGCGGCCGCGGTACCGCCGTCGGCGAGCGGGACGGAGGCGCAGCCGGCGAGGTAGCGGTGGCCGGAGAGCAGGGTGTAGCGGGCGAGGGCGGCCCACATCTGGTTGATGACCGCGCCGCCGCGGTGGTCGGGGTGGACGCAGGAGCGGCCGGCCTCGATGAGGGAGGGACGCAGCGCGGCCAGGGCGGTCAGATCGAACTCGCCGTCGGAGTAGAGCCGTGAGCTGCGGCCGGGCGGCAGCAGCCGGTAGGTACCGACGACGTCGCCGGTCGCGGTGTGGGTGACGACGAGGTGGTCGGCGAGGGCGTCGACGGCGTCGATGTCATGGCCGGCCAGCGGGGAGTGCAGGGTGGCGCCCATCTCCTCGCCGAAGATCTGGTGGCGCAGCCGCTGCGCGGCCCGGATCTGCTCGTCGGTGTCGGCGATCACGGCGGTGTAGCCGGGGGCGGCGGCCGGGTCGGTGGAGGCCGGAACGGCGGCCGGGTCGGTGGCGGGTGTGGGGACGGTGCCGTGGACGGCGGCGGACGCGGTCGATGCCATGCTCATGAGAGCCCTCCATGGGGAGTGGGGAGGCTGTGGAACCCAATGACCTGGCGTTCTCTACGCGGGAGACTGTTCCCGTGCCCGACAGCCGGGCGCGTGAAGCGCAGGGAGCGGGGGAGTGAGGCTCCGCCGAACTCTCGGACTCTGTTGCTCACCGTTTCCGGCTGTCCGCTGTGCATTGCCCGGGCCCCACGTTCTGGCTGTCCCGCCGTGGCGCTTGCCGCGGGCTTGTTGCCGCTGCACGGGGCTGTTCGGCGACGGTGCCGGGCCTCCGGACTCCGTCCCGCGGCCCGGCCCCTCCCGAGGGGGTGGAAGAGAAACGGTGGGGGTACACCTAAGTGATCACGCGCGCCCAGTGGAAACGATCACATCGAAACTGGACACTCAACGCCTGCCCCCACCGGCCCCTCACCACCCACCCACGGGAGGGGACGGCCCGCAGGACGGAGTCCGGAGGGCCGTCACCGCACCCGTAGAACCACGCCCGCCGCAGGCGCACCCCCCGCGGCGGGACAGCCGAAAACGGAGCAAGCCCGCCGCAGGCGCCCCCCCAACGGCGGGAAAGCCGATAACGGACGGAGGCAATTCGTGACCGCAAGGCGCAGCCGACCTTCACGACGCGCACTGTTGGGAACCGCTGGAGCGATCGGCGCCCGGGCCGCCCTCGGCGGGGCCGCCGCGGCCCCGCCCCTGATGCGGCGCGCGCCGGCGGCGTCGTACGACACCGCCCCCGCGCGAGCGGCGCTGGACCGGCTGCTGCCCCGGCACGCCGGCCAGTTCCGCCTGGTGCCGCTCACCGGGGACGGCGGCACCGACCGCTTCCGGGTCGACGGCGCACCCGGCCGGATCACGGTCGCCGCCACCACACCCGCCACCCTGCTCACCGGCGTCCACTGGTATCTCCGGTACACCTGCCGGGCGCATCTGTCCTGGGCCGGCCAGCAGCTGGACCTGCCCGCCGAGCTGCCCGCCCCGGCCGCGCCCCTCGAACGCGCCACGGCGCTCCCGCACCGCTTCGCGCTCAACGACACCCACGACGGCTACACCGCCCCGTACGCGGACTGGCCGCGCTGGGAGCGGCTGATCGACCTCCTCGCACTGCACGGGGTGAACGAGGTGCTGGTCACGCCCGGCTCCGAGGCGGTCTACCACCGGCTGCTCACCGATCTCGGCTACTCCGACGCCGAGGCACGGGCCTGGATCCCGGCGCCCTCGCACCAGCCGTGGTGGCTGCTGCAGAACATGAGCGGCTACGACGGTCCGCCCAGCGCCGCGCTCATCGGCCGACGGGCCGAGCTGGGGCGGCGGATCACCGACCGGCTGCGGTCTCTGGGGATGCGCCCGGTGCTGCCCGGCTACTTCGGTACCGTCCCCAACGGCTTCGCCGCCCGCAATCCCGGTGGCATGTGGGCCGCGGCGACGGCGCCCAAGACCGTGCCGCAGGGCGAATGGGCGGGCCTCAAACGCCCCGACTGGCTCGATCCCCGTACGGGGGTGTTCGCCAACGCCGCCGCCGCGTTCTACCGCCACCAGCGCCAACTCCTCGGCCCCGCCGAGCTCTTCAAGATGGATCTGCTGCATGAGGGCGGCAACCCGGGGGACATCCCGGTGCCGGATGCCGCCCGCGCCGTCGAACGGGCCCTGCGGACCGCCCGTCCCGGCGCGACCTGGGTGGTCCTCGGCTGGCAGCGCAACCCGCGGCGCGACCTCCTGGACGCCGTCGACCACGACCGGATGCTGATCGTGGACGGGCTGAGCGATCTGGACGCGGTCACCGACCGGGAGAAGGACTGGGGCGGGGTGCCGTACGCGTTCGGCAGCATCCCCAATTTCGGCGGCCGCACCACCATCGGCGCCAAGACCCACATCTGGGCCCGGCGCTTCACCGCCTGGCGCGACAAACCGGGCAGCAAGCTGGCCGGGACCGCGTACATGCCGGAGGCCGCGGAACGGGACCCGGCGGCCTTCGAGCTGTTCAGCGAACTGGCCTGGCGCACAGGCCCGGTGGACCGCGCCGCGTGGTTCGACGACTACGCCGACGCCCGGTACGGCGGCCGCGACAAGGGTGCCCGTGCCGCGTTCAGCGCGCTGCGCACCAGCGCGTACGAGATCAGCAGCGAGGACGGCCGCCCGCACGACTCGCTGTTCGCCGCCCGACCCAGCCTGACCGCCCGCGCCGGCACCGTCTACGCCACCCAGAGCCCGGCCTTCGACCCTGCGGCCTTCGACCCCGCCTTCGCCGCGCTGCTCGCCGTACGCCCCGAGCTGCGCGGCAGCGACGCGTACCGCTACGACCTCACCGACGCCGCCCGGCAGTGCCTCGCCAACCGGTCCTGGCAGCTGCTGCCCCAGCTCCACGACGCCTACCGGCGCCAGGATCTGGCGGCCTTCCGCGCGCTCTCCCGGCTGTGGTTGCGCCTGATGCGGCTGAGCGACGAGGTCGCCGGCGCGCACCGGGCGTTTCTGCTCGGGCCGTGGCTGGCGGACGCCAGGGCGAGCGCGTCCAACGCCGAGGAGGAGGCGCGGCTGGAGCACAGCGCCCGCGCGCTGATCACCACCTGGGCGGACCGGGAGACCGCCGACGGCGGCAGGCTCGCCAACTACGCGAACCGCGACTGGCACGGCCTGATCGGTGATTTCCATCTTCCGCAGTGGCAGGCGTACTTGGACGAGCTCGCGGACGCGCTGTCGGCGGGCCGGCCGCCGAAGCCGTTCGACTGGTACGCCGTCGAGGAGCCCTGGACCCGCGCGCGCAAGGAGTACCCGCTGCGTCCCACGGCCGACGCGTACCGCATCGCGCGGCGGGTCCACGACACCCTCGCCAGGGCTCCGTACCAGGGCACCGTGAAGGTCACCGCGGTGCCGTCCGCGCTGCCGCCGGGCGGCCGCGGGGTGGTGACGGCGGCACTGCGCAATGCCAACGGGCTGCGCGCCACCGGCCGCGTCGACTTCTCGCTGACGGTGCCGGAGGGGGTGGGCGGAACCGCCACCGGCCCGGTGTCGCTGCCCTCCCTGCCGCCCGGCGCCACCGGCGAGACCCGCTGGCGGGTCACGGCCCCCGCCGGCCCGCCGACGACACCGCTGCAGCCGTTGCCGTACGACCTCACCGTCGAGTACGGCCCCAAGGGCGAGCCCCGGGTCCGCGCGACCCGGCACGGCACGCTGTACGTCGCCGGGCCGCTGGATCCCGGTCTGAAGACCGTGACCACCAATGAGGCGGTTTTCGGCCAGCTGGACGGCCGCTTCGCGATCAGCGGCGCGGGGGCGGATCTGTGGCGGGCCACAGCCGAGTTCGGCGCCGTCTTCCGCGCGGGCGCGCTCGCCGTGGGCGGGTCGATGACGGCCGAGGTGACCGGGCTGGACGCGACCGGCCCCTGGGCCCGCGCCGGCCTCATCGTCCGCAACCGTCTCGCCTCCCCCGCCCCCGATTCATCGGACGCCCTCGGCTTCCTCAACCTCTCGGTGACCCCCGGCAACGGGGTGGTGCTGTCCTACGACTCCGACGGCGACGGCGCCCTCGACGCCTACGAACGGCTCACCGGCGTCACCGCGCCGGTACTGCTCCGGCTCACCCGCGGGCCGGACCGCCGCTCCGGCAGCGGCACGGGATCCGGCACCTACACCGGTGCCTGTTCCACGGACGACGGCGCCACCTGGCGCGACATCGCCACCGTCACCGTCCCCGGGGCCACCGCACGGCAGGACGCCGGGCTGCACCAGTGCGCGGCCAACTCCGGTACGACGAACGCCGGGACGCGGGGTACGGCCGGGTTCGGCCGCTGGCAGATGACCTGACCACCGGCGTACGCTGACCGGGAACGGATCACGAGCGAGGGGATCACGGTATGAGTGCCGCAGCTGAGAAGGAGTGGCTCTACGCCCTCGACATCTCCGACGCCACCTGGCAGCGCCCGCCCGGCGATGCCGAGGAGGCGGTGGAGATCGCCTTCCTGGAGCGCGGCGCGGTGGCGATGCGCAACTCCAAGGACCCGGATGTGGTCCTGCGTTACACGGAGGCGGAGTGGCGCGCTTTTGTCCTGGGCGCGCGGGACGGCGAGTTCGACCTGGACAAAAGGCCGTAGCGGAGGTCTTTCCGATCACCCGCGGGCGCTCGCGTACCGCGGGTGACCATCACAGGATTCACTCGTTTCACCGAACGTGGAGCAGCAGCAGGCGACAACCCCGCGTCCGGACCGCACCGTTGTTGACGGCGGCGACAGCGTCAACGGCATCGACGTCGATCAGGCCGAGGCGGCGCTGGTCGAGCACTATCCCCGGCTGGTTCGGCTGGCCTATCTCGTACTGCCGCCCGGCATGGCACGCAGTCGGCGCGTCCTGACCGCCCATGCGGTGGTGCAGCGGTCGCTGCCGCGCCGACGTACGGACGGCAGCGAACTCGGTCTGCCGGCCCGGCGCGGCGGCGCGGACGCGGCGACCGATCCCGCTTACGCCTTTCTGCGGCTGCGCGTGCTGCGCGCCGCGCTCGCCGCCGCCCGGCCGCGGCGACTGCCCGCACTGCCGCCGACACTCCCCCAGGTGTGGGGGCTGCGGCTCTTCCCGCGCTCCGGCGGCGCCGATGAACTCTCGCTGGACCAGGCGCTGTCGGCGCTGTCCGGACCGGCCCGCGCGGCGTACGTACTGCGTGATCTGGAGCGGCTGCCGGCGCAGGACGCGCGGCGGGTGCTGGAGGCGGCCGGCGTCGACGGGGCCCGGGTGGCGCTGGACGAGGCGGCCAAGGCGGCGACACCCGCCGGCAGCCGGGACCGGTCGCTGCTGGAGTCGGTGGAGTTCGACCCGTGCGCGCTCCAGGCCCGGCCGACGGACCTGATCCGGCGGCGGCAGCACGTACGGGCGGCGCTGGCGGCGGGCGCGGCGGCGCTGGTGTGCGGGACGCTGCTGGCGCTGCCGGACGGCGGCTGGGGCCCGGACGGCGCGGCCGCACCCCCGTACACGCGGAATCGCTCGGCCGAAGCGGCCCTGGATCCGGGCAAGTTGACGGTACTGCCGGCGAGCGCGTGGAAGCGCGCGGCGCGCGAGGACTTCTCGGCCTGGCCGGCCCGTGGCGACAAGGTCGGCGACAAGGCCCTGCTGCGGCGGGCACTGGCGGTATGGGCCCGGCCGGGCGCCGGGGTGTCCGTCACCGCGACGCCCGGTACCGCGACCGGACCGGCGGCGGGACCGCCGCAGCTGCTGTTCGCCGGCGTGGTCGACCACGCCGTGGTGGTGCTGTTCCACGACGGTCTGCGGGTGGTGCGGTACGCCGAGTCCGCGGACGGCGAGGGCCGGGGTGACGGCTCCGGCGCGGCGCTGGACTTCGCGCGCACCGACGGTGCTCAGGCGGCGTCGGCGGACGCGCTGGTGGTGGGCCGTACGACGGGTAACGTCCGGTATCTGACGGCCCCCTGGGTGACGTCGGCGCGGCTGGTCGATATGCTGAAGCCGGACGAGGCGGGGCAGGCGCTGCACATCGACGCGCATGGTCTGACCGATCCCGTACCGGCGCCGCGCCCGGAGCGGAGGTGCTCGTCATGGCCGGCGCTGCGGATGGGTGACGAACTGCTGACCGACCTCGGGGAGCTGACCCCGGCGCGGCTGACGTACGGCTCGCCGGGCAAACCCGGCGCGGTGGACGGCCCGGAGGGCAGGACGGCGTGGGCGCGTACGGCCTGCCGGCGGTGCGCGGGCAGGGGGTGCGCGCGGTGAATGCCTGGGGGTTCGCGCAGCAGCCGCTGCCCGACGGTGCGGGCAGCGCCGATTGGGTGTGCGCCCGAGCGGAGACCTGGCGCGGGTCGGGCAGCCGGACGATGGCCCTGTTCCAGGCGCCCGCGCCGAGCGGGCAGCCGTATGCGCCGGGCGTGGTGGCGGCGCGCGCCGAGGACGGCACGGCCTGCGGGCCGCGGGCGCCGGAGGCGCTGGCCGGGGTGCTGTGGAAGGCGGCGGACGGCCAGTGGTGGCTGCTGGCCGCGGGCAGCGAGAAGGTCGCCTCGATCAAGGCGACCGGCGGGGTGCACGGCAAGACGGCGGGCCGACTGCTGGCGGTCGAGGCGCAGGCGGGCGACCGCGCGGAGCTGGCGGGACGACTGGCGGACGGCAGCAGGGTGGAAGCACTGCACTGAGGGGGTGGGGGCGGCCGGGGGACGGGTCCGGGCGGAGCTCTCCCCCGGCCCCGTGGGCACCCCTCGCACGCGCCGCCCCTCCCGCCCCTCCCGCCCCTCCCAACCTTTCCCGTCCAAGGGGTACCGCCAGTACTTACCCCTGAGTACATTGACGCCATGTCTAACATGGCCTCGCTGCGGCCCCAGCCGGTCGCCACCGAGCACATCCCGCTGAAGGCCCGCAATGTCGCCTTCGACTGGACGGACACTCCCCTGCACTGGATCCCCGGCGATCCGGCCAGTACCCACACGATCAATGTGCTGCATCTGCTGCTGCCCGCCGGCGAGCGCTGGTTCGTGCATGTCTACAAGCAGGCGCTGCCCCACATACGCGACCCCCGGCTGCGGGAGGACGTGATCGGGTTCATCGGCCAGGAGGCGATGCACTCGCAGGCGCACGACGACGTCCTGCCCCGTCTCAAGGAGCTGGGACTCGACCCGACGCCGTACACCGCGCAGGTCGACTGGCTCTTCGAGAAGCTGCTCGGGGACCGGACGCTGCCGCCGGGCCGGGCCCGTAAATGGTGGCTGATGGAGCGGGTCGCGATGATCGCCGCGATCGAGCACTACACCGCGTTCCTGGGCGACTGGGTGCTGAACGCCGAGGCGCTGGACGCCAAGGGCGCCGACCCGACGATGCTCGACCTGCTGCGCTGGCACGGCGCGGAGGAGGTCGAGCACCGGTCGGTGGCCTTCGATGTCTTCGTGCATCTGGACGGCGGCTACCGGCGACGGGTCCGCACGTGGGCCACGGCCTTCTCCGCCCTGGTCTTCCTCTGGCAGCGCGGCACGCGGTTCTTCATGGCGAACGACCCGTCGCTGACCGATGGCAAGGCGACGTTCAAGGACTTCCTGCGGGCCGGACGACAGGGCATGCTGCCCACGCCCGGAGCCATGCTGCGCTCCATCCCCCAGTATCTGAGCCGGACCTACCACCCCTCCCACCACGGCAGCACCGCACAGGCCGTCGCCTATCTCAACCGCTCCCCCGCCGCGACCGCGGCCGAGGCCGCGGCCGGAGGTGCCTGAGATGCCCGCACTGCCCCGAATACGCGCCGTACTCATGGTCGCCGGTGCCGCGTTGCTCGCCCGCCGGGCGCTACGGCGCCGGATAAACACCTCCCCACTGTGGCCGCTGCCCGCCCTGGAGGAGCCGATATCGGGACAGGGCCGGGACCGCACGCCCCTCCTGCGGCTCCGCGTCGCCGCGCGCGCGGCGGCGGCCGACGGCGTGGTGACGCTCCGCCTGGAGGGCGAGCGGCTGCCGGGCTGGGAGCCGGGCGCGCATATCGATCTGGTGCTGCCGTCGGGCACCGTGCGCCAGTACTCGCTGTGCGGGGAACCGGCCGACGCACTGCGGCCGGACGGCGGTTCGTACACCATCGCCACCCGGCTGATCGAGGACGGCCGCGGCGGCTCGCGGGAGGTGCACGAGAAGCTGCACGAGGGCGTCGAGGTCGAGGTACGCGGACCCCGCAACCGCTTCCGGCTGGCCGAGTGCCATGCCTATCTCTTCATCGCCGGCGGTATCGGCATCACCCCGATCCTGCCGATGGTGCGGCAGGCCGCGGCGGAGGGGGTGCCGTGGTGGCTGGTGTACGCGGGGCGGTCACGGGCGTCGATGCCGTTCCTGGCGGAGGCCGAGAAGCTCGCGGGGGCCGACGGCGGGCGACTGACGGTGGTCGCGGAGGACGAGGACGGCCGCCCCGACCTCGCGGCGGCGCTCGCCGCCGCGCCCCCGCACGCCGCCGTCCACTGCTGCGGGCCCGGACCGCTGATGGACGCGGTGGCCGCGCTGCTGCCCGACGGGGCCGAGGGACTGACCCTGTACACCGAGCGGTTCGCCCCCGCCGCGCCCGCACCGTCCGGCGAGAACGTCCCGTTCGAGGTGGAGCTGCGGCGCACCGGCCGTACGGTCAGCGTGCCCGCGGACACCAGCGTGCTGCGGGCGATCCGCGACCAGGCGCTGCCGGACCTCCCGTACTCCTGCGAGCAGGGGTTCTGCGGCACCTGCCAACAGCGGGTGCTGGCGGGTGAGGTGGACCACCGCGACGATCTGCTGACGGACGCCGAGCGCGATGACTCCCTGCTGATCTGCGTATCGAGGGCGCGCGGGGAGCGGCTCGTCCTCGATCTGTGACACCGTCCCCCGCCGCCTCCGTGCGCATCCGGCGACCGCCCGGGACTCCGTGTGATTCCGTGTGATTCCGTGCGGCGTCCCGGGTCGTTAGTGTGGTGCGCATGACGACCGGGACGCGCCGCAGGATGGGTGTCGAGGAACGGCGCGAGCAGCTGATAGCCGTCGCGCTCGACCTCTTCAGCCGGCGCTCCCCCGAAGAGGTCTCGATCGACGAGATAGCCGAGGCGGCGGGGATCTCCCGGCCGCTGGTCTACCACTACTTCCCGGGCAAACGGCAGCTCTACGAGGCCGCGCTGCGCCGCGCCGCCGAGGAGCTCACGGCCCGCTTCGTGGAACCGCACGAAGGCCCGCTCGGCGCCCGGCTGCTGCGGGTCATGGAGCGGTTCTTCGACTTCGTGGACGAACACGGTCCCGGCTTCTCCGCGCTGATGCGGGGCGGCCCGGCGATCGGTTCGAGCCGCACCAGCGCGCTGATCGACGGCGTACGCCAGGCCGCCTACGAACAGATCCTCGCGCATCTCGACGTCCAACAGCCCACCACACGGATGGAGTTGGTGATCCGGTCATGGATCTCGCTGGCCGAGACCACGGCGTTGCTGTGGCTGGACGGCCGACCCGTCCCGCACGCGGAGCAGGAGCGCGTCCCACGCGCAGAGCTGGAGCGGCAACTGGTACAGGACTTCGCGGCGTTGGCGGCGGTGAGTGCGACGTACGACGCCCAGATGGCGGGGCTCGTCCGCCGGATGTTGGCGGACGAGCCGGTGGGGGGACCGCTGCGCGTTCCTGAGCCGACGTTTTAGCGTCCCCCGTCGTGGGGGTGTTTGAGCCGTACATGCAGCAGGAGAGCCTGAATTCGCACGCCCGCCCGATGGGGGATCACCTAGGGTATGCGGCATGACGCTGCAACTGGTTCAGGTGAACTTCAAAGCCCGGGACGACTCTGCGCTCGGCCAGTTCTGGGCGGAGGTGCTCGGCTGGGATGTTTCCAGCGAAGGGCCCGGCGTCACCAACCTGGAACCCGTGGGCTTCGACTGGCCGGACCCGTCCGCCGTCTGCATCGATCTCGTCCGCGTCCCGGACCCGGAGACGGTGAAGTACCGCGTGCACATCGAGCTCGCCACCACCTCCGACGCCCATCAGGCGGAGTTGGTCGCACGTCTGAAGGAGCTCGGGGCGACGCCCGCCGATGGGGGCCAGGGCGACGCGCCGTGGACGGTGATGGCCGACCCGGAAGGCAACGTGTTCAGCGTCCTGGAGCCCCGGGAGCTCTACCGGGACACCGGGCCGATAGCCGCCGTTGTCGTCGACTGCGCCGACCCACGGGCCATGGTCCGGTTCTGGGGCGAGGCGATCGACTGGACCGTCCACGAGCTGACCGACGACCGCGCCCTGCTGCGCTCCGTCAAGGGCGTCGGGCCGTACCTGGAGTTCCGCCGCACGCTCGACGACGAGGTCGTACAGAACCGCGTCCATCTCGACGTGATGTCCGACCCCGTCGAGGATCAGGCGAAGGAGGTCGCCCGGCTCGAAGGCCTCGGCGCGATACGGGCCGACGTGGGTCAGGGTGACGTCTCCTGGGTCGTCCTGGCCGACCCGGCGGGCAACGAGTTCTGCGTCCTCGGCCGGGGCTGACGTGGAACTCAGTCCGCACCCTCACGACGGTGCAGTGCGCGGCGCCGGGCCCCGCCCTCCCCGGCCGCCAACTCACGACAGCCTGACCCACACATACGGCAGGGGAGCCCTAAAAGGCGTGGAGGTACCCCAGCGCCGCGGGCTTGTTGCCGCTGCGCGGGGCTGTGCGGCAGCGGCGCCGGACCTCCGGACTCCGCCCTGCGGACCGGCACCTGCCGAGGGGGTGGGGAATAGACGGTGGGGGTGCACGTCGGTGGTCAGGCGCGCCTGTCGGGACGATCAGGTCGGCGGGCCTGGCCCCGTGCGGTGGCGGAGCCACGATCTGCCTCGACGGGCGGGGCAGACCGTGGCGAAGCGGGGTTCAGCCGTGGCGGAAGACCGCGACCGTACGGGCCGGGACGGTGAAGGTGCCGGACTGCCGTGTGTAGGACGCGGTGGCGGTGATCCGGTCCGCGCCGTGGGCCTGGACGGGGTGCAGCGCATAGGGCCGGCCCGCGACCGCGTCGACGGTCTGGTGCTGTGGGTGCGGGGTGGCGTTGAAGACGACCATGAGGTTGCCGACCCGCATGGTGATCACGCCGGGGGTCTCGTTCCTGCCGGAGAGCGGGAAGGAGAGGTCCGACTGGACCCGGGCGGTGGTGGGCAGGCCGAAGGCCGGTTCCGTGGCGTGGATGCGGAGCAGATCGCGGTAGGCGGCGGCAGTGTGGATGATGGCGGCGCAGCCGGGGCGGAGGGCGGGGTCGGCCAGCAGGGGCTTGGCGTAGGGCCACTTGTCCTTGTTGTCGGCGGCCGGTGGCAGTCCCCGGCCGAAGCCGTTGCCGTCGGCGCAGTTCCAGTGCAGGGCGTTGAACCAGTCGCCGCTGTTGAAGGAGTTGCGGTCCAGGGACTTGGAGCGCAGGAGATCCGAGCCGGCCTGGGAGAGCGCGGGACCTTGCGAAAGGGCGGCGGTGGCCAGCGCAACGACTTGCATGCGTGAGCGGTCCGTGGCCGTGGTGTGCCGCGGGAGCTTGAAGGCCAGGGTGTCGTAGAGGGTTTCGTTGTCGTGGGCGTCGGCGTAGGCGAGGGCGTCGCCGGGGTCGGCGGCGTATCCGGCGGGGGCGCCGTTGTAGTCGACCTGGGAGCCCTTGACGCGGCGGCCCGTGGTGTCGGTGAAGGTGTAGTCGGCGAGGTTGCCGGTGAGGCCGACCTTGATGAGGTCCTGGTAGTGGCGGAGACGGGCCCGCTGTTCCTGCGGACTGCCGTTGGCGGGTGAGGGGTTGGGGTCGGTGTAGAGGCCGGACGCGAAGCCCTGGACGCGTGGGTCGGCGTCGAAGGGGCCGCCGCCGCGGACCGCGTCGCGGGCCCGGTCGCTGAAGGTGGCGATGCCGGTGCCGGCCATGTTCTTCTGGGTGGCCTGGACGAACCGGGCGTCGTCGGCGGCCTCGCCGAAGTTCCAGCCCTCGCCGTAGAGGATGACGGACGTGCCGTCGACACCGTCCTTCTCCGGCGTCAGCGCGTCCAGGGCCTTGCGGACGGCGAGGATGTTGGCCTTGGGGTGGTGGCCCATGAGGTCGAAGCGGAAGCCGTCGACCTTGTACTCCTTGGCCCAGGTGACCACGGAGTCGACGACGAGCTTGCCCATCATGGTGTGCTCGGGGGCGGTGTTGGAGCAGCAGGTGGAGGTGGCCACGCTGCCGTCGTCGAGGAGCCGCTGGTAGTAGCCGGGCACGATCCGGTCCAGGACGGATCGCGGGTCCTGGCCGTCGGCGACGGTGTGGTTGTAGACGACGTCCATGACGGCGCGCAGGCCGGTCCGGTTGAGGCCCTGCACCATCCGGCGGAATTCGAGAGTGCGGGCGGTGCCGTCCGGCCGGGACGCGTAGGAGCCTTCGGGGACGGTGTAGTGCAGCGGGTCGTAGCCCCAGTTGTAGGCATCGCGGGCGGCCACCTCGCCGACGCACTCCTGCTGTTGTGCGGAGTCGGCGGGCAGTGCGGCCAGGTCGCAGTCCGGGCGCGCCTGGTCGGCGCGCCGCTCGGGGACGGTCCCGCCGTCGAACGCCGGGAGCAGGTGGACATAGGAAGTGCCGTTGCGTGCAAGGTCCTTCAGATGCCGCATACCGTCCGAGCCGGACTCGGTGAAGGCGAGGTACTGACCGGGGTGGCGGGAGGTGCGGTCCTCGACGGAGAAGTCCCGGATGTGCAGTTCCTGGATGCGGGCCTTGCGCAATGGCACTGCAGTGGGTTTCTTGAGGTGCGTCCATCCCTTGGGGGCGAGCTTGGGGTCGGCGAGGTCGACGACGAGACTGCGGCCGGAGTCGGCGGTCAGCGCGGTGGAGTAGGGGTCGGTGACCCTGTTGGTGACCGTCTTGCGGACAATGGGCGCCCAGACGGTCACCACATACCGGTACGGCTTGCCGGCCCAGTCGCGCTCGCCGCGCACGCGCCACACCCCGCTCGCGTCGTCCCGCCGCATCGCGACCGTACGGCCGTCAAGTTCCAGCGCCACGGTCCGGGCGGTCGGCGCCCAGACGGAGAGGGTGGGGCGGCCGTCCCGGAAGACCGGTCCCAGTGCCGTCTTGGCGGCGGCCGTACCGTAGAGATCGTCCAGCACGCCGGGGATCTGCACGCCGGTCGTGGCGCGCCGACCGTCCGCCGACCGCTGGGTGGCGACCAGCCGTTCCCGCAGGGCCGTCCGGGCCAGGCCCTGGTCGCGGGGGTCGACGAGGAAGGCCGGGAAGTCCTTCAGATGCGGATACGTGGCCCGCTCGGCGGGGGTGAGGGAGCCCGGCGCGAGCCGGATGCTCCGTCCCTGATCCCCGAACCCCAGCCGGGCGGGGGCGCGTTCCGCGCCCTTCCAGACCACGGTGTCGCGATCGATCCACTGGGCCTCGGCCTTGGCCGGACCGGGCGGCGCCGCCTGCGCCCACTGCGGCGGCGGCGCGAGCAGCCCGGCCGCACCCGCGATCAGGGCGAGCGCGGCGGCCACGCGACTGCGCGTCCGGCGTGCGGTGGGGGACATGGCTCCTCCTGGGGAGTCGGGAGTGACATGGCCCGGCAACGCGCCTTGCTCCAGAGGCCGTTGATCGTTGTAGTCGTGGGAATTCTTCCTTGCAATACCTTACGCAAGATATTGCAACGATGTTACGTTCGAACCGAACCGCTCCGGCCGGCCGATGGGTCCGGCACTCATCCGCCGGACCCCACGCGCCCGGCCGGCCGGACCGGTCACCACCCGGGACTCGCACACGGCACAGCGCCGTACCGCACTCCCCCGCTCATTCCCGCGCCGGCCCCGTCGAGCCCCGTACCACCAGCTCCGGCTGGAAGACGAACTCGGTGTGCTGGACGGGGGTTTGCACCCCCTCCGCGCGGGCCCGGATCTCCTCGATCAGCGCGCCCACGGCCGCCGAGGCCATGGCCTGCACCGGCTGCCGTACGGTCGTCAGCGGCGGATCGGTGAACGCGATCAGCTGGGAGTCGTCGAAGCCCACGACCGAGAGCGCGGCCGGTACGTCGAGCCCGCGCTCCCGGGCCGCGCGCACCACCCCCAGGGCCATCAGGTCACTGCCGCAGACGATGCCGGTACAGCCCGCGTCGAGCAGACCGGCGGCCGCCGCATGACCGCCCTCGACGCTGAACAGGGTGTGCCGGACCCGTCGTTCGGCCTGCCCCCTCGACAGGCCGAACGACTCCCCCAGCGCCGCCAGGAACCCCTCCGCCTTGCGGCGCGAGGGCACATAGCGGGCCGGCCCGACGGCGAGACCGATCCGCTCGTGGCCCAGCTCGGCGAGATGGCGTACCGCCATCCGGGCCGCCGCGTCGTCGTCCGGCGAGACGAAGGGCGCGGCGATCCGCTCGTTGTAGCCGTTGATCAGCACGAACGGGACGCCCCGGGACGTCAGCCGGGCGTAGCGTGCCGGGTCGGCGCCGGTGTCCGCGTGCAGCCCGGACAGGAAGACGATGCCGGTGACACCGCGCTCCTCCAGCTGCTCGACCAGCTCGTCCTCGGTGGCTCCGCCCGGCATCTGGGTGCACAGGACGGGGGTGTAGCCGTGTCCGGCCAGTGACTGCTCGATGATCTGGGCGAACGCCGGGAAGATCGGGTTGGTCAGCTCCGGGATGACCAGCCCGACCAGCCCCGCACTCCGGCGTCGCAGCCGTACCGGGCGTTCGTACCCGAGGACGTCGAGGGCGCCGAGCACCCGCCGGCGGGTGGTGCCGGCCACGCCCGACTTGCCGTTGAGGACCCGGCTGACGGTCGCCTCGCTGACCCGCGCCTGGTCGGCGATATCGGCCAGGCGCGGAGTGGCACGGGAAGCGGGCAGGGTCACGCCTCCCACCAGACGGTGGTGTCGGCGGGGAGGCTGAACACGGCGAACTCTCCCTCGTCCTCGGCCGGTTCGCGGGAGGCCAGCAGCAGCTTGCCGGGGGCGGTCAGCCGGGCCGGGGCATCCGTCGTGTTGACGGTGCAGACCAGGCCGCCCGGACGACGGAAGGCCAGGACACCGTCCGGGGCGTCCAGCCACTCCACCGCGTCGCCCGCGCCGAGCCCGGGGTGGGTGCGGCGCAGGGCCAGTGCGCTGCGGTACAGCTCCAGGGTGGAGGACGGGTCGCCGGTCTGGGCCCGCACGGTCAGCCCCGCCCAGTCGGCGGGCTGGGGCAGCCAGCTGCCGCCGGTGCCGAAGCCGTACGGCGGCGCGTCGCCGGACCAGGGGACCGGCACCCGGCAGCCGTCGCGCAGCCCGTCCTGCCCGCTCTCCCCGGACTTCCGGGCGAACGCGGGGTCCTGGCGGACCTCGTCGGGCAGGTCGGTGACCTCGGGCAGGCCCAGTTCCTCGCCCTGGTAGAGGTAGGCGGAGCCGGGCAGCGCCAGCATCAGCAGGGCCGCGGCGCGGGCGCGGTGCAGGCCGCCGCCGAGGCGGGTGCGATGGCGTACGACGTCGTGGTTGGAGAGCACCCAGGTGGTGGGGGCGCCGACCGGGCGCATCGCGTCGAGCGAGGAGTCGATGGCCTCACGCAGGCCCGCCGCGTCCCAACCGGTGTTGAGGTAGTGGAAGTTGAACGCCTGGTGCAGTTCGCCGGGGCGCAGGTAGCGGGCGGTGCGGTCGGCGCTGGGCGTCCAGGCTTCGGCGACGCCGATGCGGTCCCCTGGGAGCACCCCCGGCCGAAGGCTGGGGGAGTACTCGTCCAGGACCGCCCGCCAGGAGCGGTAGATGGCGTGCACGCCGTCCTGGTCGAAGAACGGCAGCACTTGGTTTCCGAGCAGTTTGAGCTGGTCGCCGTGGCCCATGTCGGGCAGCCCGGCGGCCTTGACCAGGCCATGGGCGACGTCGATGCGGAAGCCGTCCACGCCCAGGTCCAGCCAGAACCGCAGGATGGAGCGGAACTCGTCCTGGACGGCGGGGTGTTCCCAGTTGAAGTCGGGCTGTTCCGGGGCGAAGAGGTGGAGGTACCACTCCCCGTCGGGGACCCGGGTCCAGGCGGGGCCGCCGAAGATCGACTCCCAGTCGTTGGGCGGCAGTTCGCCGTCCGTGCCCTTGCCGGGGCGGAAGTGGAAGCGCTCGCGCAGTGCCGATCCGGGGCCCTCGCGCAGCGCCCGTTGGAACCATGCGTGCTGGTCGGAGCAGTGGTTGGGGACGATGTCGACGATGATGCGCAGGCCCAGTTCATGGGCTTCCCGGATGACGGCGTCGGCGTCGTGCAGGGTGCCGAACATCGGGTCGATGGCCCGGTAGTCGGCGACGTCGTAGCCGGCGTCGGCCTGCGGGGAGGCGTAGAAGGGGCTGAGCCAGACGGCGTCCACCCCCAGGTCGCGCAGGTACGGCAGCCGGCTGCGGACACCCTCCAGATCCCCCATGCCGTCGCCGTTGCCGTCGGCGAAGCTGCGCGGATAGACCTGGTAGATCACCGCGTCGCGCCACCATCCCGTGGCGCCGGGGCGGTGGCCGGTGGGGGCGGACGGGGCGGCGTAGTGCTGCTGGGTCATATCATCCCTTGGTGGTTCCGGCGGTCAGTCCGGAGACGAGGTGGCGCTGGGCGAAGGCGAAGACGAGCGCGGCCGGCACGGCGATGATCACGGCCGCGGCGGTCATCGATCCCCAGTCGTTGGTGTACTGGTTGACGAAGGTCTGCAGGCCGCCGGCGAGCGTGAGGTTCTCCTCGCCGGTCATGAACGCGGAGGCGTAGGCGACTTCGGCCCAGGCGGTGACGAAGGTGTAGAAGCCGGTCACGGCCAGGCCGGGGCGGGCCAGCGGCAGTACCAGCCGCCAGAAGGTGCCGAAGGGGTTGAGCCCGTCGACCCGGCCCGACTCGTCGATCTCCACCGGGATGGTGTCGAAGAACCCCTTCATCATCCAGGCGCAGAACGGGACGGCGATGGTGAGGTAGGTGACGACCAGGCCCGCGGGCTGGTTGAGCAGATTGAGGCTCGCCAGCAGGTTGTAGAGCGGCACGATCAGCACCGCGACCGGGAACATCTGGGTGATCAGCAGCAGCCACATCAGCGGCCGCATCCCGGGGAAGCGGAAGCGGCTGACGGCGTAGCCGGTGGTGGCCGCGATGAAGACCCCGAGGACGGTGGTCACCCCGACGATGATCACGGAGTTTCCGAACCAGGTCAGGAACGTGGTGTCGGCCAGTACGTGGGTGTAGTTGGCCACGGTGAAGTGGGTGACGAGGCTGGTGGAGAAGGCGTCGTTGCGCGGTTTGAAGGAGGTCACCAGCAGCCACAGGGGCGGGAAGACGGCGACCGCCGTGGCGACGAGGAGGGCGGTGTGCAGCCCGGCCGAGGCCAGCGGGCCCCTCTTGTTGCGGTGGGTACGCATGGTCACCACACCTCTCCCTGCTTGCGCAGTGCCCGGCGGTAGATCACCGCGACGAACGAGAGCAGCACCAGGATCAGGACGCCCCAGGCCGCGGACTGGGAGAAGTTGCGGGGGCTGTCGACGAAGGAGAGCCGGTAGGCGTAGGTCACCAGGATCTCGGTGGCGTCGCCGGGCCCGCCCCGGGTGAGCAGGAAGATCACCGGGAACATGTTGAAGGTCCAGATGGTGGAGAGCAGGATGACGGTGCTGCTGACGGCCCGCAGTCCCGGCATGGTGATGTTGCGGAAGCGCTGCCAGGCGTTTGCGCCGTCCATTTCAGCGGCCTCGTACAGCTCGCCGGGGATGGACTGCAGGCCGCCGAGCAGCGCGACGAGCATGAACGGCACGCCCAGCCAGACGTTGACGGCGATGACCGAAAGCTTCGCCCAGGTCGGGTCGTTGAGCCAGGGGACAGCGTCGATACCGCCGCCGGCCAACAGCTTGTTGAGGATGCCGCTCTTCTCGTTGTAGAGCATCCGCCAGGTGAAGACGGAGATGAAGGCGGGGACGGCCCAGGGCAGAATCAGCGCGAGGCGGTAGAAGGTGCGGCCGCGCAGCTTCCGGTTGAGCATGTTCGCCAGGGTGAGGGCGATCAGGAAGGTCAGCGAGACACAGCCGACCGTCCACACCACGGTCCAGCCCAGGCGGTCCCAGAAGACGGGGTCGGAGAGCACCGCCCGGTAGTTGGCCAGGCCGGTGAACTCGTAGGTGGCGGGGAGGTGGTTGACGCCGATGTGCCGCTCGACATTGGCCTCGTTGGCGTCGGTGAGCGAGAGATGGGCGCCGCGCACCAGCGGATAGCCGATGATCACCCCGATGACGAGCACCACCGGGGCGACCATCGTCCATGCGTACCAGTGGGTGCCCAGCGCCCGGCGCAGCCGTACAGCGAAGGTCACTTGTAGTCCTTGAGCAGCTTCCGGAAGGCGTCGCCGGTCGCCCTGGCGGCCTGCTCCGGCGTCGCGGTGCCGGTGAGCACCTTGTTCATCCGAACCTTGATCGGCTCGAAGAGCGAGTTGGCCTCGGCGATCCAGGGCCGCTCGACGGCACCGTCGACGGCGGGCTTGAAGAACTTCACCATCTCGTTGTTCTTCACCGCCGGTACGTCGTAGACGGACGTACGGGTGGGCAGCAGGCTCAGCTTCTCAGTGGTCTGCTGCTGGACCTTGGCCGAGCTCATGTACTTCACAAAGGCATAAGAAGCCTGCAAGTTCTTGCTGCCGGCGTAGACGGAGAGGTTCCAGCCACCTTGCGGGGAGCCCTGGGCCCTGCTGCCGCCGGGGACGGGGGCGACGCCGAGGTTCTGCTTGTCCTTGAACGCCTTGCCGGCGCGGGCGCCCTCGATGTCCCAGGGGCCGTCGATCGCCATCGCGACATCGCCGTCCTTGAGAGCCTTGAGCTGGTTCTCCTGGCCGTCGGTGGCGTCGGTGATGGCGGCCTTGGAGTCGACCAGACTCTTGATCGTCTGGAACGCCTTCACCCCGGCGCCGTCATCGATCTTCACGATCTTGGCGCGGGCGTCGACGAGGTCGCCGCCCTCGCCGTACAGGTAGGGAAGGAACCAGTAGGCGTCGTCGCCGCGCAGATAGAGGGCGGTGGCGCCGGTCTTCGCCTTGATCTTCTTGGCGGCGGTGGCCAGTTCGGTGAAGGTCTTGGGAACCTCGACACCGGCGTCCTTGAGGATCTTCTTGTTGTAGAAGAGCGCGAGGGTATCGATGACCTGCGGGACGGCGTAGGTCTTGCCCTTGAACCTGGTGGAGCCGAGGGCCTGCGGCAGGTAGTCCTCGGTGTTGTCGAGGGCGGGGGTGCCGTCCAGCGGTGCGAGATAGCCGAGGTTGGCGAAGTCGGCGGTCCAGGTGACCTCGGTGCGCATCACATCGGGGGCGCCTTCTCCGTTCGGGGCCGCGTTCTTGAACTTGGCGTTGGCGTCGCCGAACGGCACGTTCACATATTTGACGCGGACCTTGGGGTGCTCCTTGGTGAACCCCTCGGCGAGCTTCTTGTAAGTCGCTTTCTCGGCGTCATTGGAGGTGTCCCAGAAGGTAACGGTTCCGGACAGTTCACCCCCGCTGTCGTCGCCGCCGTTGTCCTCCCCGCCACCGCACGCTGTCGCTGCCAGTGCCAGGCCCGCTACCAGCGCGGTGGCTATGAGGCCACGTATGCCACGCCGCATGTGAACTCCTTAGGGAAACGCCTCAGATGGCGGTCTGGAACGTAACAGCGCCGCAAACAAACCGAAAGAGCTTGCGCAAAATTGCTGCAAGAACTCCGGAACGAAGTGCAACACTATGGCCGGAACCGCACCCCCTTGCCCCTCTCCCCCGTCACCCCGTGTCCGCCCGAGCGTTGATTCCTTGAAAGCACCGACTGACACAACGGCATGACGGACGCAGGACTCTTGACCTCGACAGGGACGGCAGATGACCCAGGAGCTCACTTCCCCCAGCCCCGCCCCCCAGGCCCCCGCACCGGGCCGAGGTCCGGGATGGTGGCGCGACGCCGTCATCTACCAGGTGTACGTCCGCTCCTTCGCCGACAGTGACGGCGACGGCATCGGCGATCTGCGCGGCGTCCGCGAGCGGCTGCCGTACCTCAGGGACCTGGGTGTGGACGCCGTCTGGCTCACCCCGTTCTACGCCTCACCGCAGGCCGACGGCGGCTATGACGTCGCCGACTACCGCGCCGTCGACCCGCTCTTCGGCACCCTCCAGGACGCCGACGACCTGATCCGCACCGCCCACGAGACGGGCCTGCGGGTCATCGTCGACATCGTGCCCAACCACACCTCCGACCAGCACCCTTGGTTCCAGGACCCCGAACTCGCCCGTCGGCGCTATGTCTTCCGCCCCGGCAAGGGCCCGCACGGCGAACTCCCGCCCAACGACTGGGAGTCCGTCTTCGGCGGCCCCGCCTGGACCCGCACCGACCGCGGCGACTGGTACCTCCACCTCTTCGCCCCCGAACAGCCCGACCTCGACTGGGACAACCCGGACGTGGCCGACGAATTCGCCGCCATCCTGCGCTTCTGGCTGGACCTCGGCGTCGACGGCTTCCGCATCGACGTCGCCCACGGCATGGTCAAGGCCCCCGGACTGCCCGACATCGGCCACGGCGAACAGGCCAAGCTGATCGGCTCCCAGGTGCTGCCGTTCTTCGACCAGGACGGGGTGCACGCCATCCACCGCTCCTGGCGCCAACTGCTGAACACCTACGGCGGCGACCGGATCGGCGTCGCCGAAGCCTGGGCCCCCAACGCGGAACGGCTCGCCCTCTACGTCCGCCCCGACGAACTGCACCAGGCGTTCAACTTCCAGTTCCTCAACACCCGCTGGCACGCGGCCGAACTGCGCCGGGTCATCGACGCCTCTCTCGCCGCGACCGCCTCCGTAGGCGCCCCCACCACCTGGGTGCTCTCCAACCACGACGTCGTACGGCACTCCACCCGGCTGGGCGGCGGCCTCGACCGCGCCCGCGCCGCCACCCTCCTGATGCTCGCCCTGCCCGGCTCCGCCTACCTCTACCAAGGCGAGGAACTGGGCCTGCCCGAGGTCACCGACCTGCCCGACGAGGTCCGCCAGGACCCGGCCTTCTTCCGCGGCGGCCGGACCCCGCACCCCGCCGGCTCCGGCCCCGGCACCGGTGACGATGACGAGGCGGTCCCCGACGGCCGCTCCGGCAGCAGCGGCCAGGACGGCTTCCGCGACGGCTGCCGGGTGCCGCTCCCCTGGTCCGGCGAGCAGCCGCCGTACGGCTTCGGCCCCGGCGGCAGCTGGCTGCCGCAGCCCGCCGACTGGCGCACCCTGACCGTTCAGGCCCAAACGGGCGACACCTCCTCCACCCTGGAGCTCTACCGCGCCGCGCTCGCCCTGCGCCGCCGGCTGCCGGGCCTCGGCGACGGGCGGATGACCTGGCAGCCGTCCCCCGACGGCGTGCTCGCCTTCACCCGCCCCGGCGTCCTGTGCACCGTCAACACCCTCACCCAGGACAGGGAAATCCCGCTGCCCGGAAGCCCGCTGCTCGCCAGCGTCCCGGTGACCGTCAACGGCGGCACGGCCGTACTCCCCGGCGACAGCTGCACCTGGTGGGCAATCTGAGACGCGAACGGTACAGTCCCCCCATGACCGCCCGACTGGCCGATATCGCAGCACAGGCGGGTGTCAGCGAGGCCACCGTCAGCCGAGTTCTCAACGGGAAGCCCGGCGTCTCCGCCGCCACCCGCCAGTCCGTGCTCGCCGCCCTCGACGTCCTGGGCTATGAACGCCCGCTCCGGCTGCGGCAGCGCAGCGCCGGCCTGGTCGGCCTGATCACACCGGAGCTGGAGAACCCCATCTTCCCGGCGTTCGCCCAGGTCATCGGGCAGGCACTGACGCGCCAGGGCTACACCCCGGTCCTCGCCACACAGACACCCGGCGGCTCCACGGAGGACGAGCTGACCGAGATGCTGGTGGACCGCGGCGTCGCCGGCATCATCTTCGTCTCCGGACTGCACGCCGACACCTCCGCCGATATGCAGCGCTACGAGCAGCTGCGCGGCCAGGGCGTGCCGTTCGTCCTCATCAACGGGTTCTCCGACAAGGTCCAGGCCCCCTTCGTCTCGCCCGACGACCGCGCCGCGGTCCATCTGGCCGTGACGCATCTGGTGGCCCTGGGCCACCGCCGGATCGGCCTGGCCGTCGGCCCCAAGCGGTTTGTCCCCGTCCAGCGCAAGATTGCGGGGTTCCTGCGCAGCATGCAGGAACAGCTGGACCTGGGGCCCGCCGAGGCGGACGCCTTCATCCAGCACTCCCTCTACACCCTGGAGGGCGGCCAGGCCGCGGCCGCCGCGCTGATCGACCGGGGCTGTACGGCCATCGTCTGCGCCAGCGACATGATGGCGCTCGGCGCGATCCGCTCGGCCCGGCAGCGCGGCCTGGACGTACCGCGCGAGATGTCCGTCGTCGGCTACGACGACTCACCGCTCATCGCCTTCACCGATCCTCCCCTGACCACCATCCGGCAGCCGGTGCCCGCCATGGGACAGGCGGCGGTACGCGCGCTCCTGGAGGAGATCGGCGGTACGCCCGCCCCGCACAGCGAGTTCATCTTCCATCCGGAGCTGGTGGTCCGCGGTTCCACCGCCTCGGCCCCGAAGCCGGCGCGGATTCCGAAGCCGCTCCGGTCGTCCTGAAGGCCACGGCCCCTGACAGTTTTTTCGGGGACAGGCCCGAGAATCGTGAGGGCCGGGCCTCCCCCTTGAGACCGATACAGACCATCGAATACCCGACCGAAGGATGATCGGCGACAAACCGGTTTCTGGCAAACTGTCTCCCTATGGGCGACGCGACTATGAGGACATTGGACGGCCGTCCGGCCACCCTGCAACCCAGCGGGGCCGCCCCGGACCTCCCGCCAGTCAGTGGCCGGATGGCCCGGCTGCGGACGCCGCGTACGCCCCGTCTCTGGTTCGAGGTCCTGCTGATCGCGGTCAGTTACTGGACGTACTCCCTCATCCGCAACGCGGTACCCGAACAGAAGGCACAGGCCCTCAGGAACGCCGACTGGGTCTGGCGGGCGGAGCAGGCACTCGGCATCGCCGTGGAAAACACGGTCAACCACGCGGTGGATTCCGTGACGTGGCTCATCGTCTCGATGAACTACTACTACGCGACGCTGCACTTCATCGTGACGGTCGGAGTGCTGGTCTGGCTCTACCGCTGGCACCCGGGGCGCTACGCCGCGGCCCGGCTGGCCCTCTTCGCGACCACCGGCATCGCCCTGCTCGGCTACTACTTCTACCCGTTGGCGCCGCCGCGGCTGATGCCCGACGGCGGCTTCGTCGACACCCTCATCAAACACGAGACCTGGGGCTCGATAGCATCCGGCAACCTCGCGTCGATGTCCAACCAGTACGCCGCGATGCCGTCGATGCACATCGGCTGGTCCCTGTGGTGCGGCATCACCATCGCCATGCTGGCCCGCCCGCTGTGGGCCAGGGTCCTCGGCCTGCTCTACCCCGCCCTGACCCTGCTCGTCATCGTCTGCACCGCCAACCACTTCTGGCTGGACGCGATCGGCGGGGCCCTGTGCCTGAGCTTCGGGTTCGGGGTTGCTGTTGTGTGGTACGGGAACATGCCTCACCGCTTGGGGCGACGCTGCGCTTGACCTGAGCCGACATCCTTGACTGTCCCGCCGTTGCACCTGCGGTGAGCTGTTGCCGCTGCGTGGGGCTGTTCGGCAGCGGCGCCGGACCTCCGGACTCCGTCCTGCGGACCGGCACCTCCCGAAGGGGTGGGGAAGAGGTGGGGGTACGCGTAGCCGGTCATGTGCACCGTGGGTCGCGATCACAGACACATGACAGACGACCTGTGCCCCACCGGCCTTTTTCCACCCACCGTCGGGAGGATGGGGGTACCTCCCATGCCCTTCAGGCTATGGGGGAGGGCCGCAGGACGGAGTCCGGAGGCCCGTCACCGCACCCGAAAACCCCACGCCCGCCGCAGGCGAACCCCTCACGGCGGGACAGCCGACAACGTGGGGCGCAGGCACAGCGCAGCGTCACGCTGCGTAGAAGACCTCTTCCACAACCCCCCGCGCCCTCCGCGTGACCCTCCGATAGTCGTCCAGCATCTCCCCGACGTGGCCCTCCTCGTAGCCGAGGTAGCGGCCGACCGCGGCCAGTTGTCGGCCGTCGACCGGGAAGGTGTCGCCGGGGCGGCCGCGGACCAGCATCACCGCGTTGCGCACCCGCGCCGCCAGCACCCATGCCTCGTCCAGGATCTGGGCATGTTCGGTGTCCAGCAGCCCGGCCGCGTGCGCGGCGGCCAGTGCCTCGCGGGTGCGCGTGGTGCGCAGCCCCGGGAGCTCCCAGCCGTGCCGCATCTGGAGCAGCTGGACGGTCCACTCGACGTCGCTCAGGCCGCCGCGTCCGAGCTTGGTGTGGGTGGTCGGGTCGGCGCCGCGGGGCAGCCGTTCGGACTCCATACGGGCCTTGAGCCGGCGGATCTCGCGGACCGCGTCCTCTCCGAGACCCTCGGCCGGATAGCGCAGCGGGTCGATCAGCTCGATGAAACGCCGACCCAACTCGGCGTCCCCGGCGACCGGTTCGGCGCGCAGCAGGGCCTGCGCCTCCCAGACCAGCGACCAGCGGCGGTAGTAAGCGGCGTAGGAGGCGAGGGTGCGCACCAGGGGGCCGGAGCGGCCCTCGGGGCGCAGGTCCGCGTCGATGGGCAACGGCGGGTCGGCGGAGGGGAGTTCGAGCAGCCGGCGCATCTCGTTGGCGACGGCCTGGGCGGCCTCGGCGGCCTCCTGTTCGTCGGCGCCCTCGCGTGGTTCGTGGACGAAGAGGACATCGGCGTCGGAGCCGTAGCTCAGCTCGTGGCCGCCGAACCGGCCCATGCCGATCACCGTGAAGCGGGTGGGCAGGGTGTCGCCCCACTGCTCGCGGACGGCGGCGCGCAGGGCGCCGGCGAGGGTCGCGGCGTTGAGGTCGGAGACCGCGTCGCCAACGGCGTCGATGGCATGGCCGTGGTCCACCTCGGCCGGGATGCCCTCCGTGCCGTACGCGCCGATGAGGTCGGCGGCGGCGGTGCGGAACAGTTCGCGGCGACGCACCCCGCGGGCCACCGCGACCGCCGCCTCGGCGCCGTCCGCGCGGCCGACCGCGGCCAGCACCTCCTGCTCCAGCGCGGCCCGGCCGCGCGGCCGCAGCCCGTCGGGCGCGCCGAGCAGCGCGACCGCTTCGGGGGCGCGCAGCAGCAGATCGGGGGCGAACCGCCCGGCGGACAGCACCCGGGCGAGGTTCTCGGCGGCCGCGCCCTCGTCGCGCAGCAGCCGCAGGTACCAGGGCGTCTTGCCGAGGGCGTCGGAAACCTTGCGGAAGTTGAGGAGTCCGGCGTCCGGGTCGGCGGAGTCCGCGAACCAGGCGAGGAGTACCGGCAGCAGGGTCCGCTGGATCGCCGCCTTACGGGTCACCCCGGATGCCAGCGCCTCCAGGTGGCGCAGCGCGGCCACGGGGTCGGCGTAGCCGAGGGCTTCCAGGCGGTGGCGGGCCGCCTTGGCGGAGAGGCGGGTCTCGCCGGTCTCCAGATGCGCGACGGCGTCCAGCAGCGGCCGGTAGAAGAGCTTCTCGTGCAGGCGGCGCACCTCGCGGGCGTGCCACTTCCATTCCTTGCGGAGGCTGTCGACCGGCTCGGTGCGCAGACCCATCGAGCGGCCCAGGCGCCGTAGATCGGCCTCTTCCTCGGGCATCAGATGGGTGCGGCGCATCCGGTGCAGCTGGATGCGGTGCTCCAGGGTGCGCAGGAAGCGGTAGGCGGCGTCCAGCGCGGCGGCGTCCTGGCGGCCTACGTACCCGCCGGCGGCGAGGGCGCCCAGGGCCTCCAGGGTGGTGGGGCTGCGGAGCGTGGCGTCGCTGCGGCCGTGCACCAACTGCAGGAGCTGGACGGCGAATTCGACATCGCGCAGTCCGCCGGGGCCGAGCTTGAGTTCCCGGTCGACCTGCGCCGCGGGGATGTTCGCGACGACGCGGCGGCGCATCTGCCGGACGTCGGCGACGAAGTTCTCACGTTCGGCGGCGTGCCACACCATCTGTGCCAGCGCGTCGACGTACTCCTGCCCCAGTTCGAGGTCGCCGGCCATCGGGCGGGCCTTGAGCAGCGCCTGGAACTCCCAGGTCTTGGCCCAGCGTTGGTAGTAGGCGAGGTGGCTGGGCAGGGTGCGTACGAGGGGGCCGTTGCGGCCTTCGGGGCGCAGGTTGGCGTCCACCGGCCAGATGGTGCCCTCGGCGGTGACGTCGGAGCAGAGCCGCATCATACGGGCGGCGAGCCGGGCGGCGGACTGCAGGGCCTTGGCCTCGTCCACGCCGTCCTTGGCCTCCGCGACGAAGATGACGTCCACGTCGGAGACGTAGTTCAGCTCACGGCCGCCGCACTTGCCCATGGCGAGGACGGCCAGCCGGCAGACGGCCGCGTCACCCGCCTGTTCCTCGTAGGAGATCTGCAGGGCGGCCCGCACGGTGGCGGTGGCCAGGTCCGCCAGCTCCGCCGCGGCCTCGGCGACATCGGTCGTGCCGCACACATCGCGGGCCGCGATGCCCAGCAGGCACCGCCGGTAGGCGGCGCGCAGCGCGTCGGCGCGGGAGCGGCCGGCGCCCCGTTCGCCCCAGATGCCCTCCGCGAGCGCCTGCTCGAACTCGGGGGTGGTGGGGTGCAGATCGGCCGACTCGTAGGTGACCAGGGAATGCCAGTCGCGCGGATGCCGGGCGAGGTGGTCGCCGAGCGCCTCGGAGGCGCTCAGCACGCCCAGCAGCCGGTCGCGCAGCGGTTTCGCGGTGACGATGGTGCTGAGCAGGACCTGCTGTTCGTCCGGTTCCAGGGCCTCGACGAGGCGGGACAGGCCGAGCAGCGCGAGATCGGGGTCCGCGGTGGCGCCCAGCGCTTCGAGGAGCACCGAGTCACCGCGTACGGAGGCGAATTCGGGGGCGTCGAGCAGCCGCCCGGCCGCTGAGGGGCCGGTGAAACCGTGCCTCAGCAGACGGGTGAAGGCGCTGCTCCGCCGTCCCTGCGGAGCGGGTGGTGCCATGGCGGTGCGGCCTCCCGGAAGGCTCAGAGCACGGGCAGCATCTTGCGCAGTTCGAAGGCGGTGACCTCGGAGCGGTACTCCTCCCACTCCTGCTTCTTATTCCGGAGGAAGAAGTCGAAAACATGCTCGCCGAGGGTCTCGGCGACCAGTTCGCTGCGCTCCATCAGCTCGATGGCCTCGCCGAGGTTCTGCGGCAGCGGCGCGATGCCCATCGCCCGGCGCTCGGAGTCGGACAGCGCCCACACGTCGTCATCGGCGCCGGCCGGCAGTTCGTAGCCTTCCTCGACGCCCTTGAGGCCGGCCGCGAGCAGCACGGCGTACGACAGGTACGGGTTGGCGCCGGAGTCGAGCGACCGGACCTCCACCCGCGCGGAGCCCACCTTGCCGGGCTTGTACATCGGGACGCGGATCAGCGCGGAGCGGTTGTTGTGTCCCCAGCAGATGTACGAGGGGGCCTCGCCGCCGGCGCCCGCGGTGCGGTTGGCGCCGCCCCAGATGCGCTTGTAGGAGTTGACCCACTGGTTGGTGACGGCGGAGATCTCCCCGGCGTGCCGCAGCAGTCCGGCGATGAACGACCGTCCCACCTTGGACAGTTGGTATTCGGCACCCGATTCGTGGAAGGCGTTGCGGTCGCCTTCGAAGAGGGAGAGGTGGGTGTGCATGCCGGAGCCGGGGAACTCGGAGAACGGCTTCGGCATGAACGAGGCGTGCACGCCCTGTTCCAGCGCGACCTGCTTCATCACCAGCCGGAACGTCATGATGTTGTCGGCGGTGGAGAGCGCGTCGGCGTAGCGCAGATCGATCTCCTGCTGGCCGGGCGCGCCCTCGTGGTGGCTGAACTCCACCGAGATGCCCATCGACTCCAGCATGGTGATCGCCTGGCGGCGGAAGTCCATGCCGACGTTCTGCGGGGTGTGGTCGAAGTAGCCGGAGGAGTCGGCGGGGGTGGGCCGCGCGCCGTCCACGGGCTTGTCCTTGAGCAGGTAGAACTCGATCTCCGGGTGGGTGTAGAAGGTGAACCCGAGGTCGGAGGTCTTGGCCAGCATGCGCTTGAGGACGTAGCGCGGGTCGGCGTACGAGGGTGAGCCGTCCGGCATGAGGATGTCGCAGAACATCCGGGCGGTGCCGGGGGCCTCGGCGCGCCAGGGCAGGATCTGGAAGGTTCCGGGGTCCGGCTTGGCGATCATGTCGGACTCATATACGCGGGCGAATCCCTCGATGGCGGAGCCGTCGAAGCCGATGCCCTCGTCGAATGCCTGCTCCAGCTCGGCGGGTGCGACGGCGACGGACTTGAGGAACCCGAGTACGTCGGTGAACCACAGCCGGACGAAGCGAATGTCGCGCTCTTCCAGCGTCCGGAGCACAAACTCCTGCTGCTTGTCCATGGGTCACCAATCCTTGCAGGTCAATCGGCCTGTCCACGCCCGTCGAAGTACGTGCGTGGCACACCAGTATCACGTGAGGGGGTTACCGTCACATTACGCACCCTTGGCCTGAATCAGAACCGGCGGGCCGTGTCCTCCGGCGCGACTCCACCGGCCACGACATACTTCACAGTATGTAATGGGCGGGGAGCTCATCGCTCTCTGCGTCTCTCCACCTCTCACCGCATCCTTTCTGCATTTCGTCGCGCGCTGGTGCCAGTACGGGTCACAGCTGTGCCAGTACGGGTCACACCTGTGTGAGCACGGCGCGTGCCACTGCCTCGGGGGCGTCGGCCATCACCAGGTGACCGGCCGGTGCGGCGACCGCGAACCCGCCGCCCAGCTCCGCGGCGAATGCCCGTTGCCGCTCCAGCCAGCGCAGTTCGCGCGCCGCCTCGCTGCCGTCGTACGCCGCCAGGACGGTCACCGGTACCGCGGGCATCGGGTGGCCGGGCCGCAGGGCGGCGAGTTCGGCGGCCTGGTAGGGGTAGGTCGCGTTCTCCAGGACGCAGGCGCGCAGCACCCGGGAGGTGCGGTACCCGGCGCGCACCCAGGGGTGCGGCGGATGGCTGCCGACGGTCGAGGCGCGGTCGATCAGACGGCGTGCGGTGGGGCCGAGGGCGCGCGGGATGCCGGCGGCGGAGAGGGCGGTGGCCACGCCGTTCGCCCAGGCGGTACGGACCGGGCGCGGGAGCCGCGGCCGCGGGTCCGCCTCGACGCTGCCGTCGACGAGCACGAGCCCGGCGCAGCGGTCCGGGTGCAGCCGGGCGAACGCCTCGGCGTGGAAGCCGGCGAGCGAGTGGCCGACGACGGTGGCCGGGCCCGGATGGCCGACCGCGTCCAGGAGGCGGGCGATCCGGTGCGCCTCGGCGGCGAGGGTGGGCGCCGCGGGCGCCGGGGCGCTCAGGCCGAGGCCGGGCCGGTCGAAGCGGACCACCGTACGGTGCGGGGCCAACAGCGCGGCGACCGCGTCCCAGTCGAACCAGGCCATGCCGAGGCCACCACTGAGGACACACACCGGGCCGGCGCCCTCGGTCAGGACGTGCAGCGGTATGCCGTCGATGCGGAGGATCCGGCCGGGGATGGGCGTGGGGAGACGGAGGTGGGTGGGTGTGAGGGTAGGAGTGGGGTTGCGGAGGCGCGTGGGGGGTCTGTTCATGGGTGCGCCTCCGGTTTGGGGGGCTCCGGACTCCGGGGTTCCCGTTGGGGGGACTCCGGCTCACGGAGCTCGGGTGTGCGGGTCTCCCGATTGCGGGACTCCGGCTGGTGGGGCTCGGGTCCGGCCGACCTCGGCCCGAGCGGCTCGGATCCGACCGGCTTCGGCTCGCGGGGTTCCGGTCCGCGGGCCAGGCAGCGGGCGAGCAGCGCTACGTAGACGGCGACCAACAGGACCTGGAGGCGCTGGCCGACGCCGAGGGCCCAGGTGCCCTTGCCCGTCGTGAAGGCCGCGACCGATGCCAGCGTCCAGAAGGTGGCGGCGAGTTCGGCCAGTACCAGGGGCGGGCCGAAGCGGCCGAGCGACGGCCACCAGTCGTAGCGGCGGGCGGCGAAGGTCAGCAGGACCAGGGCGGCGAGCGCGCCGGTCATGGCGAGGGAACTGCTGATGGCGTGCGCGGTGTGGGTGGCCGGTACCAGGCCCGCGGTCTCACGTGCGGCGCAGGCCGGGTCGCTGGTCGGCGCGCAGCTCAGCGGCAGCCGGGAGTCGACGGCGGTGGCGGCGCCGAAGAGCGCGAGCGCGGCCCAGCCGGCCGTCGCCCAGGGCCTGCGCTCCAGTGTGAGCAGCGCGGTCACCGCCCCGGTCAGCACCAGCAGGCCGGCGACCAGGTCGGTGGCCCGGAAGAGCCCGCCGAGCGGCTGGTCGGCGGCGGCGAGCTCACTGACGTACGCCTGCACGGGGTTGAGGCCGGTGGAGATCACCACCTCCAGGACCCATGCGGTGTACGCGGTGGCACCGAGCAGCAGCGGTACGGCGGCGGCCGCCCCGTGGCGGGAGCGGACGGTACGGGTCGGGGTCACGGACATCCTGGTGGTCGGGTGGGCCCGGCCGGTGGCACGGACGCCGGTGAGCCGGTGGCGCGGGGGCCAAGGATAGGCGGGCGGACGACGGCAATGCGCTGATACCGGCGCAAACGGTGGCGAGCGGTGAGCCGATGCGGGAACCGATACCCCTCGGGGGTAGGCTGCGAAGGGTTTGCGAAGGGTCCGTCAGCTGGGCCCCACGTTCCGTCGAGAGGTCCGCGATGCGCGAGCAGCAGAGGCGCGAGCAGGGGAAGGCCGCCGCTTGGTGCGGTCGGCTGCTGCTGTTCGCCGCGCTGATCGCCGGGATCGTCACGATGCATACGTTCGGGCATCCGACGGGCGGGCACGGCGGGCACGCCACGCTCTCGGCGACGGTGGCCCGCGCGCACGCTACCGGTCCGCATGCGATGGACGCGCACGCCACGGGTGCGCACGCCACGAATGTGCGGGCATCGGGTGCGCACCCGATGGCCGTACCCCCCCTGGCGGGGCACGCCGCGACCGCGCACCCCACGGAGGCGCGCCCCACGGGCCACTCCATGCACCACTCCCCCGATCACTCCGCAACCGACACCGACGGCGGCGCCATGGACCTCGGCACGGTCTGCCGGGCCGCGCTCTCCTTCTGGGTGCCGGCCCTGCTGGTGCTGCTCGGCGCCGGAGTGCTGCTCGGACACGGCGAGGCCGGTCTGCCGGCCGCCCTGCGCGTCCTTCTGCTGCGCGGTCCGCGGCCGATACCGTCACCGCCCCGCCGCGAAACCCTCGCCCGGTTGTCGGTGCTGCGCGTGTAGGAGCGCCCCCGGCCACCGACGCCTGCCCGCGTCCGCGGCTCCGCGCTCTCACCCACATCACCATCGACACCCACGAGGCGCTCTCCACCATGCGTACACAGCCGATGCAGCCCGCACAGCCCACGGAGTCCGTGCAGCCCACGGAGTCCGCAGACGCGACGCACTCCGCTCGCGCCACGAACGCCACCCACATCACGCACGCCACCCACATCACGCACGCCGCCCACTCCCGCCGCGCCCTGCTCGGCGCGGGGATCGCCGTCGTCGGCGGCGGCCTCCTGGCCGGCTGTTCCACCGGGGACTCCGGCTCCCACGGCGGCACGGACGGCAAGCACGGCATGGACCACTCCGGACCGGGTACCGCGCCGGCCGGCTATGTCTCGCCCGACGGCCCCGAAGTCACCGCGGCCGAGAAGAAACGCGGCGCGGGCCCCGTACGGAAGGTCTCGCTCACCGCCACCCCGGCCCGGCTGGAGCTGGGCGACCGGAGCGTCAAGTCCTGGGCGTACGGCGACGATCTGCCCGGCAGGGAGGTCCGGGTCACGGCGGGCGAGACGCTCGCACTGACCCTCGCCAACCACCTCCCACAGTCCACGTCCCTGCACTGGCACGGGCTGGCGCTGCGCAATGACATGGACGGCGTCCCCGGCCTGACCCAGCGCGCGATCAAGGCGGGCGCCTCCTTCACCTACCGGTTCGCGGTCCCCCGCCCCGGCACGTACTGGCTCCATCCGCACTCGGGCGTGCAGCAGGATCGCGGGCTGTACGCGCCGCTGATCGTCGAGGACCCGAAGGAGCCGCTGTCGTACGACAAGGAGTGGGTGGTCGTGCTGGACGACTGGCTCGACGGGGTGGACGGCAGCACCCCGGACACGGTCCTCGCCGAGCTGCGCAAGGGCATGGGCGGCGGCTCCGGGCACGGCGGGATGGAGCACCAGGGCGGTTCCCACCACGGCGGCATGGACCACGGGGACAAGGGCGGCATGAGCCACGCCGACGGTGGCGACGCGGGCATGGGCGGCACGGGCCAGGAAGGCCGCTCGGGGACCGGGGGACCGTCGCGGATGCTGATGGGCGCCACCAGCAAACTGCTGGGCGGTGACGCGGGCGATGTGAATCACCCGTACCACCTGGTCAACGGCCGTACCGCCAAGGACCCGCAGACGTTCCGGGCCAAGCCCGGCGAGCGGATCCGGATCCGGTTCATCAACGCGGGCGGTGACACCGCCTACCGCGTCGCGCTCGGTGGCCACACCATGACCGTGACGCACACCGACGGCTTCCCCGTCGAGCACGCCAGGACCGAGGCGCTGCTGCTGGGCATGGGCGAGCGCTACGACGTGCTGGTCACCGCGAAGGACGGCGCCTTTCCGCTCACCGCGCTCGCCGAGGGCAAGAAGCGCTCCGGGCTGGCCGTGCTGCGTACCGGCGGCGGGGCGGCGCCCGGCCCGTCCGCCCGCCCCAAGGAGCTGGACGGGCGGCTGCTGACCGCGGACCGGCTGAAGGCCGCCGAGTCCGTACGGACCACGTCGCGCCGCCCCGACCGCATCATCAAGCTCGACCTCACCGGCTCCATGGCGGCGTACGACTGGGCCATCAACAAGAAGCCGTACAAGGCGTCGCAGCGCTACGCGGTCCGGGCGGGCGAGCGGGTCCGGCTCTCCTTCCGGAACCGCACCGACATGTGGCACCCGATGCATCTGCACGGGCACACCTTCGGGCTGCCGGGTGGTGGTCCCCGTAAGGACACCGCGATCGTGCTGCCCGGCCGTTCCCTCGACGTCGATTTCGACGCCGACAACCCGGGCCTGTGGATGCTGCACTGCCATAACGTCTACCACTCGGAGTCCGGGATGATGACGGTCCTCGGCTACCGGCAGAAGTAGTACCGGAGCACCGGGCACACACCGAGCGCGCAAGGACACTCCAAGCGCGCAAACACACACCGAGCGCACCCGTACCACCAGCCCCAGCACTCCCGTACCACCAGGCGCAGAACCAGCACCTGGCACAGGAGTTACCGGCACCCCGCCCATTGCGTCAGAAAGACGATTACACTGGCGGGGTGCCTCAACTTCGTCTCGCCCTGAATCAGATCGACTCCTGCGTCGGCGATCTCGCCGGGAACGCCGAGACGATCGTGCGCTGGACCCGGCACGCCGCCGACCAGGGCGCGCACCTCGTCGCGTTCCCGGAGATGGCGCTGACCGGCTACCCCGTCGAGGATCTGGCGCTGCGTCCGTCGTTCGTGGAGGCCAGCCGGGTCGCACTGCGGACACTGGCCGGCCGGCTGGCCGCGGAGGGCCTGGGCGAACTCCCGGTGGTCGTCGGCTATCTGGACCGCGGCGAGCAGGACGGGCCGCGTTACGGGCGGCCCGCCGGTGCCCCGCAGAACGCCGCCGCGGTGCTGCACCGCGGCGAGGTCGCGCTCGCCTTCGCCAAGCACCACCTGCCCAATTACGGCGTGTTCGACGAGTTCCGCTACTTCGTGCCCGGCGACACGCTGCCCGTCGTGCGGGTGCACGGCGTCGATGTCGCGCTCGCCATCTGCGAGGACCTGTGGCAGGACGGCGGCCGGGTGCCCGCGGCCCGTACGGCCGGGGCCGGGCTGCTGCTGTCCGTCAACGCCTCCCCGTACGAGCGGGACAAGGACGACACCCGGCTGGATCTGGTGCGCAAGCGGGCCCAGGAGGCCGGCTGCACCACCGCCTATCTGGCGATGATCGGCGGCCAGGACGAGCTGGTCTTCGACGGTGACTCGATCGTGGTCGACAAGGACGGCGGGGTGATCGCGCGGGCGCCGCAGTTCGCCGAAGGGTGTGTCCTGGTCGATCTGGAACTGCCGGACGCGGCGCCGGAGCCTTTGTCGGGCGTCGTGGACGACGGGCTGCGCATCGATCATGTGGTGCTCTCCCCCGACCCGCTGCCGCCCTACCCCCCCGAGACCCTGGGTGGCGAGGCGGAACGCCTGGACGACTTGGAGGAGATCTACACCGCGCTCGTCGTCGGTCTGCGGGCGTACGTCGCCAAGAACGGCTTCCGCAGCGTGGTCATCGGACTCTCCGGCGGGATCGACTCCGCCCTCGTCGCCGCCATCGCCTGCGACGCGCTGGGCGCGTCGCATGTCCACGCGGTGGCGATGCCCTCCCGCTATTCCTCCGAGCATTCCCTCACCGACGCCGCCGAGCTCGCCCGCCGTACCGGGCTCAACTTCCGTACGGTGCCGATCGGCCAGATGTTCGACGCGTACATGGGGTCCCTCTCCCTGACCGGCCTCGCCGAGGAGAACCTCCAGTCACGGCTGCGCGGCACGACGTTGATGGGCATCTCCAACCAGGAAGGCCACCTGGTCCTCGCCCCCGGCAACAAGTCCGAGCTGGCGTGCGGCTATTCGACGCTCTACGGCGACTCGGTCGGTGCGTACGGCCCCGTCAAGGACGTCTACAAGACCGTCATCTTCCAGCTCGCCCGCTGGCGCAACCAGGCCGCCGCCGACCGCGGCCAGACCCCGCCGATCCCGGAACACTGCATCACCAAACCGCCGAGCGCCGAACTGCGCCCCGGCCAGGTGGACACGGATTCGCTGCCGGACTACGAGATCCTCGACCGCATCCTGGAGCTGTACGTCGACCGCGACCGCGGCCGCGAGCAGATCGTGGCGCAGGGCTTCGACGAGGAACTGGTCACACGGGTGGTGCGGATGGTCGACCACGCCGAGTACAAGCGCCGCCAGTACCCACCGGGCACCAAGATCTCCGCCAAGGGTTTTGGGAAGGACCGGCGGTTGCCGATTACCAATCACTGGCGCGAGGGGTGACGCTGCGCTTGGCCTGCGCCCCACGTTGTCGGCTGCCCCGCCGTGAGGGTGTTTCGCCGTTGCTCCCCCACTGCCTGAACGGCGTGGGAGGTACCCCCACGCGGCGGGCGTGGGTTTTTCGGGTGCGGTGACGGACCTCCGGACTCCGTCCTACGGTCCTCCCCCATAGCCTGAAGGGCATGGGAGGTACCCCCATCCTCCCGGCGGTGGGGGAAAGAGGCCGGTGGGGGCACATGTCGTCTGTCGGGTGCCTGTGTCCGCGTCCACGAGGGGCATACGACGGACTACGTGTACCCTTACCGGTCTTTTCCCCACCCCCTTCGGGAGGACCGGCACCGCTGCCGAACAGCCCCGCGCAGCGGCGACCAGCCCGCAGCGTGGGGGGTACCTCCCCACGCCCTTCAGGCAGTGGGGGAGCCACGGCGGGGCGAGGATGTCGGCTCAGGCAAGGCGCAGCGGGGGCGTCATTGGGACCGTTCCGCCGGCACGGCGGTTTCCGCGCTGCGCGCCACGATGCGGGATGTGTCGTGGGCGCCCCGGTCCAGTAGCCCGGCCAGCGCCGCGACGGCCAGGCCGACCGCTGCCAGGGCCGCGCCGACCAGGGTCGGGGACGTCCAGCCCCAGCCTGCCGAAAGGGCGAGGCCGCCGACCCAGGCGCCGCCCGCGTTGGCGAGGTTGAAGGCGGACTGGTTGGAGGCGGCGGCCAGGGTGGGGGCCTGCTGGGCCTTGTTCATGACCAGCATCTGGAGGGGCGTGGTGGTCAGGAAGCCGATCGCGCCGATGAGGACGACGGTGACCAGGGCGGCCCACTTCACCTGTGCGGTGAAGTGGAAGGCGGCCAGGACGAGGGCGAGGGCGGCCAGCGAACTGTAGAGCGTGGGGCGCAGGGCGCGGTCCGTGAGGGGGCCGGCGGCCAGGGCGCCGAGGGTCATGCCGATGCCGAAGAGGGCCAGGACCAGCGGGACCGAGCCCTCCGTGAAGCCGGTGACCTTGGTCATCATCGAGGCGAGGTAGCTGTAGACGGCGAACACGCCGGCGAAGCCGAAGACGGTGGTGAGCAGGCCGAGCAGGACCTGACGGTCACCGAGGGCGCGCAGTTCGCGGGCCAGGCCGGTGCGTTCCTCGGCCGACAGCGGCGGGATCAGCCGGGCCAGGGAGGCCATCGCGGCGAGGCCGATGGCGGTCACGACGAGGAAGGTGGCGCGCCAGCCGAGGTGCTGTCCGAGGAGGGTGGCGGCGGGGACGCCGACGATGTTGGCGATGGTCAGGCCGAGGAACATGGTGGCGACGGCGCGGGCCTGGCGGCCCTCGCGCACCAGCCGGGCGGCGACCACCGCGCCGACGCCGAAGAACGCGCCGTGCGGGAGTCCGGCCAGCAGCCGGCCGACGATCAGCAGGCCGAAGCCGGGGGCCAGTGCGGAAGCGAGGTTGCCGACCGTGAAGACGGCCATGAGGAGGACCAGCATCCGTTTGCGCGGGATGCGGGACCCGAGGGCCGTCAGGAGGGGGGCGCCGATGACGACGCCGAGGGCGTAGGCGGAGACGAGGTAGCCGGCGGTGGGTACCGAGGTGCCCAGATCGTCCGCGACGTTGGGCAGCAGGCCCATCATCACGAATTCGGTGGTGCCGATTCCGAAGGCCGAGATCGCGAGCGCGAGCAGAGCCGAGGGCATGGAGGACCGAGACCTTTCGGGGATGGGGCTGCGTGCGGGTGCGGGCGGTGCACGCGGGCAGGAGGGAGAGACATTAAGTTCGGTTACGGAACAAAGTCTCTCAGGCGCGCAATTCCGATGGGAGAACGGAGCGTGAAAAACCCGCGTCAGATGCACCACATCGCCGACGGCCCACGGGTCGTCCCGGCCCGGCGGGCCCGGACGACCCGCCGGATCCGGCCGACGTCAGAGCTTCACCCGCGCCGCCATCGGCAGATGGTCGCTGCCGGTCGGGGGCAGCGCCCAGGACGCGACCGGGTCCATGCCCTTGGTCATGATGTGGTCGATCCGGGCCATCGGGAACGCCGCCGGCCAGCTGAAGCCGAAGCCGTCGCCCGCCGCGCCCTGGGCGGACCGCAGCTGTGAGGTGACCGGGGCCAGCGCGCGGTCGTTCATGGTGCCGTTGAGGTCGCCGAGCAGGATGACCTTCTTCAGCGGGTCGGCGGCGATCGCCTCGCCCAGCGCCTCGGCGCTGCCGTCGCGCTGGTTGGCGGTGAAGCCCGCCGCGAGCTTGACCCGTACCGACGGGAGATGCGCGACGTAGACACCGACCTTCTGGCCGTCCGCGGTGGTGACGGTGGCGCGCAGCGCCCGCTTCCAGCCGATCTTGATGGACACCGGCGCGGTGTCGGACAGCGGGCGCTTGCTCCACAGGCCGACGGTGCCCTGTACGGTGCTGTACGGGTAGGTCTTCGCCAGCTCCTTCTTGTACGTCGGCAGGGCGGTGCCGGCCAGTTCTTCCAGCGCCACCACATCGGCGCCGGAGGCCATGATCTTCCGGGCGGTGCCCACCGGGTCGGGGTTGTCCGCGTCGACGTTGTGGGTGGCGACGGTGAGATTGCCGCCGGAGCTGGCCTTGTCGGTGACCTGGCCGCCGAAGAGGTGGATCCAGACGGCGGCCGGCAGCAGCAGCGCGACCAGCGCCGTCGCCGAGCGGCGGAGTACCGCGACGAGCAGCAGTACGGGGACGGCGAGGCCCAGCCACGGCAGGAAGGTCTCCAGCAGACTGCCCAGGTTTCCCACCGCGTTGGGGACGCGGGCGTGCAGGAACATCAGCAGCCCGAGCAGGACGGCGAGCACCGCGAGGACGATGCCGCGCCGCCACATCCCTTCGGGGCGCCACCAGTTCAGCAGGCGGCCGGCTCGGGAACCGGTCCGCTCAGGGGTCTCGCCCTGTCCCGGCTCCGTCATGAATGCCTGCGCCATCCCGCTGTCCTCACTGCCTTGCCCTGGTGCGCCTCGCCTGTGGTTGCTGACCCTAGGCGATGGTGTGTAACGCGCTTTCTTAGAAATGAGGACGGGGTGTGGGTGGGCCGGGGTTCCGGCACAGGGCAGGTGAACGCCACTGTGACAGAACGGGCATGGTTCGGTCATGGGGCGGGGATCGGTCGGCGGCCCCGGGGCGTCGGGCGGTGTCCCCGCGTCGGGCGTGGACGTCCACCCTCAGTCGTCGCCCCGCGCAGCCCCCGGCGGTGGCCCCGCGTCCGGCGTGGCCGCTCAGCCGGGCTCCGGCCGCTCCTTGGGGCGTACGCCTTCCAGGACCATGTCGACGATGTCCTCCGCCAGGCCCTCGGGGAGTTCCTTCCACTCGTGGAGGACGGCGCGGGCCAGCATCGGGCCGACGAAGAGGTCGGAAATGGTCTCGACGTCCTGGTCGGCGCGGATCTCGCCGTTGGCCATCCCGCGCCGGAGCACGTCGAGCAGCGCCTCGTGGCGGGCCTGCACGACCGTCTCGTGGTACTCCGCCCACAGCTCCGGCTGTGCCTGGACATGGCTGACGACGGTGCGCAGCAGCGCGGAGTTGCGCTTGGCCAGGCCGCGCCGACGGAGGAATTCCAGCAGGGAGACCAGGTCGTCGCGGAGCGAGGCGCCGTTGAGCTGCGGGCCCGGCTCGTCCAGGGAGCGCATGACGTCGAGCATCAGCGCGCTCTTGCCGGGCCAGCGGCGGTAGACGGTGGCCTTGCCGACGCCCGCCTCGCGGGCGATGCGTTCCATCGACAGTTCGCCGATGGAGGCACCGTCCTCGATCATGCGCAGCACGGCCTCGATGATGGCGGTGTCGGCGGCGGCGCTGCGCGGTCTGCCGCGGCGCTCGGGGACTGCCCGACGCGGCCGGACCGGACGTTCCGGTGGTGTGCCGGCTGCCGCCGTCTCCGTACCGCCTACGGCCCGGCTCATCCCTGTATGCCCGCTTTCTCCTCTTCCCGGGGCTCCGCGGCGGGCGGGGCCGCTGCCGTTCTGCCCGGCAGGAAGGCCGCGACGACCACGGCGCCGAGCAGCGCGACGCCGGCCGAGCCGAGGGCGGTGACGTGCATGGCGTGGACGAAGGCGGCCTCGGCGTCGTCGGCCAGCGGCCGGCCGGCCGGGCCGAGGTGGCGGGCGAGGCCGAGGGTGGCCTCGATGGATTCGCCGGCCGCGTGCCGTGCGGCTTCGGGGATGCCGGGCAGCGCGTCTATCTTGGCCTGGATGCGGTCGCGGTAGGCGGTGGACAGCAGCGAGCCGAGGACGGCGACGCCGAGGGTGCCGCCGACCTGCCGGAAGGTGTTGTTGACGGCGGAGCCGGAGCCGGCCTTCTCGCGCGGCATCGCCTGCATCAGCGAGACGGTGACCGGCGGCATGATGTGCGCCATGCCGACGCCCTGGAGGAAGAACAGCACCTCCATGATCCACATGGGGCTGTCGGTGTCCAGGAGCAGCATCCCCGCCATGGTGGCGGCGACCGCCAGCATGCCGGCGGTGCAGACCGCGCGGGCGCCGAAGCGGTCCACGACATGCCGGGCCCGCGGCGCGAAGATCATCTGGGCGGCGGCCAGCGGCAGGATCAGCAGTCCGGCCTGCAGCGGGGTGTAGCCCCGCACGCTCTGCACGTAGAAGACGATGAAGAACGTGACGCCCATCAGCGCGAAGAAGACCAGCGCGATGGCGGCGACGGCGGCCGAGAAGGCGGGCTTGCGGAAGTGGCCCATGTCGATGGACGGGTGGTCGCTGCGCTTCTGGTGCACGACGAAGCCGGCGAGGACGGCGAGGCCGCCGAGGACCGTGCCGACCACCTCCGGGTCGGTGAAGTCGGCGAGCTGGCCGCCCTTGATGATCCCGTAGACGAGGAGGACGAGGCCGACGACGGACAGCAGCACGCCCACCGGGTCGAGCCGGCCGGGGCGGGGGTCCTTGGAGTCGGGGACCAGCAGCAGCATCGCGGCCAGCGCGACCAGCACGATCGGTACGTTGACGAGGAAGACCGAGCCCCACCAGTAGTGGTCGAGCAGCAGACCGCCGGCGACCGGGCCGATCGCGATGGCCAGACCCACGCCGCCGGCCCAGATGCCGATCGCCTTGGGCTGCTCGTCGCGCTCGAAGACGTTCATCAGGATCGCGAGGGTGGCGGGCATGACGAAGGCGCCGCCCAGGCCCATCACCGCGCGGAAGACGATCAGTTCGGTGGGCGATCCGGCCGTCGCGGCGAGGACCGAGCCGATGCCGAAGACCACCATGCCGAAGAGGAGCACCCGCTTGCGGCCCAGCCGGTCGCCGAGCAGACCCGAGGTGAACAGCATCCCGGCGAAGACGAGGGTGTAGGCGTTGACCGCCCACTCCAGCTCGCTCTGGGTGGCGCCGAGGCCGGTGGGGGCCGGGGTCGCGATGGTCTTCATCGCGACGTTGAGGATGGAGTTGTCCAGCACCACGATCAGCAGGCTGAGCATGAGGACGGACAGGATCGCCCAGCGACGGCGGTGGATGCGGTCGGGGACCTGGCGGGCGGCGGGTATGTCCGGTGGGTCCGGGGAGCCCGGGGAGCTCTGTGTGTCCGATACGGAGGCCATGGGAGCACTGTACGACATTTTCGATACGAACCTGTTCCGTATCGATCTCTCATCGGCACAAAACCGACCCGTATCGATCTTCCGTATCGATCGTCATCGATGACGCCGGGAGGGCGGCCCCCGGACCGGCGGCCCTCGGGCCCTGACGACCGCCCCTTTCCCTCGTCGCACCTGGCATGCCAGCATGGACGGGAGTCCGGGGACGCCGTCAGGGCGCCTCGAGATGATGAACAGGAGCCGTCACCATGACGCAGCCTTCGCCTGCCCGAATGCCGGTCGCGGGATCCCCGCCGCCCGCCGCTCCGCAGGACACCCCCAAGCCGCCCCAGAAGCCCGCCGCCGGCGACAAGTCGCTGTACGGGGGCACGAGTTCCCGCCGTATCACGGTCCGCGACATCGCCGCGGCCAAGCAGCGCGGCGAGAAGTGGCCGATGCTCACCGCCTACGACGCGATGACCGCCTCCGTCTTCGACGAGGCCGGTATCCCGGTACTGCTCGTCGGCGACTCGATGGGCAACTGCCACCTCGGGTACGAGTCCACCGTGCCGGTCACGATGGACGAGACCACCCTGCTGTCCGCCGCGGTCGTCCGCGGCACCAGGCGCGTCCTCGTCGTCGGCGACCTGCCCTTCGGCTCGTACCAGGAGGGCCCGGTCCAGGCGCTGCGCAACGCCACCCGGCTGGTCAAGGAGGCCGGGGTGGGCGCCGTCAAGCTGGAGGGCGGCGAGCGCTCCGCGCACCAGGTGGAGCTGCTGGTCTCGTCCGGGATCCCGGTGATGGCGCATGTCGGGCTGACCCCGCAGTCGGTCAACGCCTTCGGCGGCTACCCCGTCCAGGGCCGCGGTGAGGAGGCGGCGCAGCAGCTGCTCCGGGACGCCAAGGCGGTCCAGGACGCGGGTGCGTTCGCCGTCGTCCTGGAGGCGGTGCCGGCCGAGCTGGCCGCCGAGGTGACCCGTTCGCTGCACATTCCGACCGTGGGCATCGGCGCGGGCCTGGACTGCGACGCACAGGTGCTGGTGTGGACGGATATGGCCGGGATGACGTCCGGCCGGGTGCCGAAGTTCGTCAAGCGGTATCTGGAGATGCGGGAGCTGCTGGGCGGCGCGGCGAAGGCGTTCGCGGAGGATGTGGTCGGCGGGACGTTCCCGGCCGAGGAACACACCTTCCACTAGACACACCTTCCACCAGGAGTCGCGTTCCTCCGGGAGTCGCGGTGGACGCCGTCGGCGGCCGGTCGCGGCCGCCGACGGCGTCCGTCCTGCTGTCGGCGCTCCGAGCTGGCTGTCGGCGCTCCGAGCTGGCTGTCGGTGATCTGTCGGTGCGTTGTCAGTGGCGGCTGGCACCGTTGACGGCATGACGCGACAGAAGATGACCACCCAGGGCGGAAACGCCGTGGAGGTGCGCGGTCTGGTCAAGCACTTCGGCGAGGTGAAGGCCGTCGACGGTGTGGATCTGGACGTGCGGGAAGGCACCGTCCTCGGTGTGCTCGGGCCCAACGGCGCCGGGAAGACCACCCTCGTGCGCTGCCTGTCCACCCTCCTGGTGCCGGACGCCGGCAGCGCCTTCGTGGCCGGTTACGACGTGGTGCGCCAGCCCCGCGCGCTGCGCCGCACGATCGGCCTGACCGGGCAGTACGCCTCGGTCGACGAAAAGCTCTCCGGCTGGGAGAACCTCTACATGATCGGGCGGCTGCTCGATCTCTCCCGTAAGGACGCCCGCGGCCGGGCGGACGAGATGCTGGAGCGGTTCTCCCTGACCGAGGCCGCCAAGCGCCCCGCGGGCAAGTACTCCGGCGGTATGCGCCGCCGGCTGGATCTGGCCGCCTCGATGATCGGCCGGCCCGCCGTCCTGTATCTGGACGAGCCCACCACCGGCCTCGACCCCCGCACCCGTAACGAGGTGTGGGAAGAGGTGCAGCGGATGGTCCGTGAGGGCGCGACGGTGCTGCTCACCACCCAGTACATGGAAGAGGCCGAGCAGTTGGCGAACGAGCTGACGGTCATCGACCGCGGCCGGGTGATCGCCGAGGGCCGGGTCGACGAGCTGAAGGCCAAGGTCGGCGGCCGGACGCTGCAGATCCGGCCGACGGACGCCGGTGAGTTGGAGCGGATGGTCGGCGTCATCGCGCAGGCCGGCCTGGACGGCATCGCGGGTGCGACCGCCGACCACGACGGGGGTGTGGTCAACGTCCCGATCATCAGCGATGAACAGCTGACGGCCGTGGTCAATGTGCTCGGCCAGCAGAGTTTCACCCTCGCCGGGATCAGCACCCATCTCCCCAGCCTGGACGAGGTGTTCCTGGCCATCACCGGCCAGAAGACCTCGGAGGCCATCGACGACCTGACGGACGAGAAGCAGTACGCGGAGGTATCGGCATGACGGCCGCAACGGTGACGGCGCCGCGCGTGAAGCCGGGCGCCGACGAGGGCCGGATCGGCGTGCGTGCCAATCTGCGGCACATCGGCGCACTGGCGCGGCGCAACGCCCTCCAGATCAAGCACGACCCGGAGTCGATGTTCGACGCCGTGCTGATGCCGGTCATCTTCATCCTGCTGTTCGTGTATGTCTTCGGCGGCGCCATGTTCGGCAAGGGCCACCAGCAGGAATACGTCCAGTACCTGGTGCCCGGCATGATGGCGATGATGGGCATGAACATCGCCATGGCGGTGGGCACGGGCGTCAACGAGGACTTCCGCAAGGGCGTCATGGACCGTTTCCGGACGATGCCGATAGCCCGGTCCTCGGTCCTGATCGCCAAGATCGTCGTCGAGGTCGGCCGGATGCTGGTCGCCATCGCGATCCTGCTCGGTATGGGCTTTCTGCTGGGCCTGGAGATCAAGGGCGGCATCCTCGCCTTCCTCGGCTCGATCGTGCTGTCCATAGTCTTCGGCGCCGCCCTGATGTGGATCTTCATCCTGCTGGGGCTCGCCATGAAGACCCCGCAGGCGGTGCAGGGCGTGGCGATGCTGGTGCTGATGCCGCTGCAGTTCGGCTCGTCGATCTTCGCCAAGCCGACGTCGATGCCCGGCTGGCTGGAGGGCTTCACCGAGGTCAACCCGCTCTCCAACCTCGCGGACGCGGCCCGTGCGCTGATCACGGGCGATGGCGCGGTGGCGCACCCGACGCTGGTCACCCTCGGCTGGGCGGTCGGCATCACGGCCGTGACGATGCCGCTCGCGGTCCGGAAGTTCCGCGACAAGACCTGACGTGCCCGGGGCCCGGTGGCCCCGGGAGTCACAGCCCTCGCCCGGCTCGCGTCAGATGAGGGCGGTGGCCTCCTCCAGAGTGAGGCCGCCGCCTTCGGCGTATCCCCACTCGTACGCCGCGTCACCCAGCGCGGCGCGCGCCGCCGCCTCCGTGCGTGCCCGGTCGGTGCGGGCGATCAGCGTCGGTACGGGCTCGGGCGCCCGCAGCGCGTCGTACGCCCCCAGCAGCCGGGCCGCGGTCCGTGCGCCGCGCTCGCCCTGGGCGGCCATCACCACCCGTGCCCCGGTGAGGAGTTGGATCACCGGAAGCTCCGGGGCGAAGATCTCCGTCCACGGATCCTCCAGCAGTTCCAGGGCCCTCCGGAATCTCGGCAGCAGATCCGGGCCGCGCCGCCCCTCGTCCACCTCCAGCCCGATCAGCCCCGACTCCACGATCCCGGCGAACAGATCCGGGGCACGCGGCCCCAGCACCTCGCGCGCCGCGAGCAGTTCACCGCGGGCCTCCCGCGTACGCCCCGAGACCGTCAGCCACATCGCGAGGATCAGATGGGCGAACGGCACCGCGTCGCGGCCGCTGTTCTGGTCCTTGGCGGCCTCCAGCACCTCCCGCAGCATCCGCTCGCCGGCCTCCTCCTGGCCGTCCTCGATCAGGACGCCGCCCAGCCTGGTGCGCAGCATCAGGGTCTGACCGTGCGCCCCCAGGTCCTCGGCGTGCACCATCGCCGCGCGGTAGTCCTGCGCGGCGAGCGCGTACGCGCCGCGCTTCTCGTGGGATTCGCCGCGCCCCGACAGCGCCTCGGCCGCGCCCCACGCGTCGCCGAGCCGGAGGAAGATCCGCAGCGCCTCGTCGGCGTCCCGTGTCGCCCGCTCCAGCCCGCCGGGACGCTCGTTGAAGACCTTGGAGCGCAGTTGCAGCGCGAAGGCGAGCTCCCAGTCGTAGCCGAAGTCGCGGCAGGCGCGCACCGCGCCGTCGACCAGCTGCTCCACCTCCTCGAACGCACCGGTGATCAGCACCGCGTAGAACCACATGGCGCCCGGCACCTTGCAGGTCTGCGGCATCCCGCTGCGGTAGGCGGTGCGGATCCCGGCCAGCTCCTCCCGCATCCCCGGCGCCCGCAGCGCCTCGATATCGCTGTCGAGGCTGGCGAGGTGGACCAGCCGGACCTCCCGGCGGGCCTCCAGAAGCTGTTCGGGGTCCAGCGGCGGCGGCCCGTCGATGGGCCGTTCCGGCAGGTCGGGGGCGGGTTTGACGGGCGACAGAAAGGGGTTGGGGCCGAGCGCCCCGGCTGCCGCCGACCAGTGGCGGGCGTCGCTGCGGTGATCGCGCAGCGACCAGAACCACTGGAGGGACAGCACCAGGCACAGCGCCTCGTGCTCGTCGCGGGCGGCGATGGCGCGGCGCAGCGCGGTCCGCAGGTTGTCGTGTTCCAGCTCCAGCCGCTCGGACCAGGTGCGCTGGCCGGGGCCACGCAGCAACGGGTCGGCCGCGCGGGCCAGTTCACGGTAGGCGACGAGGTGGCGGCGTTCGGCGGCGGCCCGTTCGCCGGCCTGGTCCAGCCGCTCACCGGCGTACTCGGCCACCGTCTCCAGCAGCCGGTAACGCATCTGCCCCCCGGGCGCCGGGGCCGCCACCACCAGCGACTTGTCGATCAGCGAGCCGAGCAGCGCGGCCACTTCGCGCCGGTCGACGCCGTCACCCGCGCACACGTCCTCGGCCGCGCCCAGGTCGCAGCCGCCGGCGAACACGGACAGCCGGCGCAGCACGGCGCGCTCGGGCTCGTCCGTCAGGTCCCATGACCAGTCGACGACCGCGCGAAGGGTCTGCTGCCGGGGCAGCAGGGTGCGGCTGCCGCTGGTCAGCAGCCGGAAGCGGTCGTCGAGGCGGTCGGCGAGCTGACGTGGCGTCATCAACCGCAGCCGGGCGGCCGCGAGTTCGATGGCGAGCGGCAGACCGTCCAGGCGGCGGCAGATCTCGGCGCAGGCGGTCGGGTCGTCCTCGACGCGGAAGCCGGGGCGGGCGGCGCCGCCGCGGTCGGCGAGCAGCCGCAGCGCGACCGGGTCGGGCAGCGGCTCGACGGGGCGCAGCACCTCGCCCGGTACGGCCAGCGGTTCGCGGCTCGTCGCCAGCACCGTGACGCCGGGGCATTCGGCGAGCAGCCGCTCCGCGAGCTCGGCGGCGGCGCCGATCAGATGCTCGCAGTTGTCGAGGACCAGCAGCATCCGGCGGCCGGCGCACAGCTCGGCGAGCCTGGCGAGCGGGTCCAGGGCGGTGGGGTCGGTGGCGGCGCGCAGGCCCTCGGCGGTGGTGCCGCGGACGACGGTCTCGCGGGCGCCGAGCGTGGTGAGCACCGCCTCGGGCACGGTCTGCGGATCGTCCAGCGGGGCCAGCTCCGCCAGCCATACGCCGTGCGGCCAGGCGTCCGGGAGGGCGGCCGCGGCGACCTCGGCACCCTCCTGCGACAGCCGGGTCTTGCCGGCGCCGCCGGGCCCCAGCAGCGTCACCAGGCGGTGCGCGGCGAGGTCGGCGCGGAGCGCTGCCAGGTCGGTGTCCCGTCCGACGAACGAGGTGAGGCGGGCCCGGAGGTTGCCGGGGCGGGCGGCGGGGAGCGGGACGGGAGGCGGCGGGGCAGGACGCTCGGCGGGGGTACCCGTGGCGCCGATGGTGGTGTGCCGCAGCAGCTCGGTGTGCAGGGCGCGCAGCTCCGGGCCGGGGTCGGCGCCGAGGCGGTCGGCGAGGTCGGTGCGTATCTCCTCGTAGGCGGCGAGTGCCTCGGCGCTGCGGCCCGCGTCGCGCAGGGCGCGCAGGCGCAGCGCCTGGAGCGGCTCGTCGAGGGGGTGGTCCTGGCACAGGGCGGTGAGGGTGGGCAGCGCCTGCCCGGCCCGGCCGAGGGCGAGTTCGGCGGCGAGGCGGGTGCGCCGGGCGTCCAGCCGGTGGCTCTCGGCGCGGGCGGCGGACACGCCCGCGTCGGGCAGATCGGCCAGGGCCGGGCCGCGCCAGAGCGCCAGCGCGTCGTCGAGGAGGGCGGCGGCGCGGGCCGGGTCCGCGTCGGCGAGCGCCCGACCGCCCTCCGCCGTGAGCCGCTCGAAGCGGTGCAGGTCGACGGCGTCGGGCTCGGCGCACAGCCGGTAGCCGCCGTCGACGGAGGCGACCGCGGCGTGCCCCAGGGCGCGGCGGAGCCTGCCGACAAGCGCCTGGAGGGCCCCGGCGGCGTCGGCGGGCGGGTCCATGCCCCAGATGTCGGCGATCAGCGCGTCCGAGGTCAGCGCCCGCCCAGGCCGCAGGGCGAGGGCGGTGAGCAGGGCACGCAGGCGTGCACCACCGAGGGCGACGGGGGTGCCGTCGGCCCGGTCGGCCCTGGTCGTGCCGAGAATTCCGTAGCGCACTGAGCCATTGTCGGTCACGGCCGTGCTGCCCACGCTCCGCTCACACTCCTCGTATCCCTGGACAAGCCCCGATGTGGTCCCGGAAAAGACCCCGATGCGGCCCCCGGAAAGACCCGATGCCGGGGCCGGGCACCCCGGGCCCCGCCTGGGGGCGGGCGCCGGGTCCCTGTCGCCCCCCTTGGGGGCACCGCCCCGGTCCAGCTTGCCCGGAAGTCGCCCGGTGCCGCGCGTCGTTTTCCGCGGCCGGAGGCCGAGAGACGCCGATGACCAGGCACGATGGCCGTCGGACGGCTGTCCCGAGGCCATCGGCCGGCTGCTCCGGTGGCCCTCCGACGCCGTCCGATGACCAGATGCCGCTGATCTGACGCCGTCCGATGACCGGATGCAGCCGAGCGGGGCGAGCGGGCCCCCTCGCGCGGACCTTTCGGCAGGCCGACCTCGCGCGCTGACCTTTCGGCCGCCGCCCTTGGCTCGGACCCGTTCGGCAGGTCCCTTGCGCGGACCCTTCGCCATGTCCCGTGGCCGGGATTACCCGACGGGGCCCGTGCGCAGGCCGCCGCACCACGGATACCGTCATGGCTGCCCACCACGACATCCCCGGGAGCCCCGCACCATGACCACAGCATTCCCGCGCGCCGACCGCCGGGTCAGCCCGGTCTTCCTCGCGCTCGTCGCCGTCATGGGGGTGTCCGCATGGGCCGTCTGGAGCGGGCAGCCGGCCGCGAGCACCGGCTTCGCGGTCTTTCTGTTCGTGGTGTCCGGCTGGGTGGTGTCGCTGTGCCTGCATGAGTACGCCCACGCGCGCACCGCGCTGCACAGCGGCGACCTCTCGGTCGGCGAGAAAGGGTATCTCACCCTGAACCCCCTCAAATACACCCACGCACTGCTCAGCATCGTGCTGCCGGTGCTCTTCGTGATCATGGGCGGGATCGGGCTGCCGGGCGGCGCGGTGTTCATCGAGCGCAGCCGGATCAAGGGGCGCTGGCGGCACAGCCTGATCTCGGCGGCCGGGCCGCTGACGAATGTGCTGTTCGCCCTGGTGATGACGGCGCCGTTCTGGCTGAAGCAGATGTCCGGGGTGCCGGACCCGTTCCGGTACGCGCTGGCGTTCCTGGCGCTGCTGCAGGTCACCGCCGCGATCCTGAACTTCCTGCCGGTGCCGGGGCTGGACGGCTACGGCGTGATCGAGCCCTGGCTGTCGCACGGCTTCCGGCGCCAGGTGGAGCCGTTCGCACCGTTCGGGCTGCTGGCGGTCTTCGGGCTGCTGTGGGTGCCGGAGATCAACCACGTCTTCTTCAGCGCGGTGGACGCGATCCTGCGCGCCATGGGCATCTCCCCATGGGACACGTACTGGGGCCAGGAGTACTTCCGCTTCTGGCAGGGCGGACCGGAGGTGCCGCCGCTGGGCGGGCTGGTGTGAGGCGCGCCGGTCCGCGGTGAACCGCGCCGAATCGCGCGGCCCCGGCCTCGGCGGTCCCCTCAGCCCGCCGCCGCGTCCTCCCCGCGCGCCGCCCGCTCCGCCTTCGCCTTGCGCAGATAGAACCACGCCATATTGCTGGACACACCGGCCATCAGGATCCAGACCACGCCGAGCCAGCTGCCCCGTACGAACGAGACGACGGCCGCGGCGACGGCGAGGACGCACACCACGCCTGCCCAGAGGGCGAGGCGCGGGACCGGGCGGGAGGTGGCGGAGGGCATGCGAGTCGGCTCCTGTCGGGAGTGGTGCGGTCCTCCCCAGTGTCCCCCATGCCCGACGCGCGCCCGTCAGCGGTGCGGACCACCGGCCTCGGCCCTCCCCGTCAGCCGCCGCAACCGGCCTCAGCCCCTCACCGGCAACCGGCCTCACACATCCGTCACCCGCAGCCCCGCATGCGCCTTGTAGCGGCGGTTGACCGAGATCAGATTGGCGACCAGCGACTCGACCTGGTGGGCGTTGCGCAGCCGGCCGGCGAAGACGCCGCGCATGCCGGGGATACGGGCGGCCAGCGCCTGGACCAGGTCCGTGTCGGCGCGGGCCTCGCCGAGCACCATCACATCGGTGTCGATCTCCGCGGTCTCCGGGTCCTGCAGCAGCACCGCCGAGAGGTGGTGGAAGGCGGCGGTGACCCGCGACTCGGGAAGCAGCGCGGCGGCCTGCTCGGCCGCGCTGCCCTCCTCCGGCTTGAGCGCGTACGCGCCCTTCTTGTCGAAGCCGAGCGGGTTGACGCAGTCGATGACGAGCTTGCCGGCCAGCTCCTCGCGGAGCGCCTCCAGCGTCTTGGCGTGGCCTTCCCAGGGCACCGCGACGATCACGACATCGCTACGCCGCGCGCACTCGGCGTTGTCCGCGCCCTCCACACCCAGGCCGCTCAGCTGGGGGTCGTCCGCCGCGGCCTGCGCGCGCTCGGCGGCCCGGGAGCCGATGATCACCTTCTGGCCGGCCACGGCGAACCGGTAGGCCAGGCCGCGTCCCTGGTCGCCGGTGCCGCCGAGGACGCCGACCACCAGGCCGGAGACGTCCGGGAGGTCCCAGGGGTCACGTTTGAGGGCGGCCTTCGCCGCGGTCGCGGCGTTCACGGGCTGGGCATCGTCAGAAGTAGTCATGACAGCGATACTGTCACGCCTCGGCAGGACGGGCGCCCGGCAGGTCCCGCCGTCACGGCGAACCCGCCGACACCCCCACGGCACACGGACCGCACCATCACAGCAAACCCGCCAACACCCCCACGGCAAGCAGCCCGCCCCCTGACGACGCCGCCCTCACGCCTTGACGCTCCCCTCCGTGAGCCCCGTCCGCCAATACCGCTGAAGCCCCGTCATCAGCACCATCAGCGGCACCACCGACAGAAACGCGCCACCCACCGTGAACTGGTAGAGCACCGGCTGCCGGTCCGCGTAGCCCGTCCATGACGTCAGTCCCAGCTGTATCGGGTACAGCGACGAATCGGACAGCATCACCAGCGGCAGGAAGTAGTTGTTCCAGATGTGCACGAACTGGAACAGGAAGACGGTGACCAGTGCGGGCGTCATCAGCCGCAGCCCGAGCCCGCCGAAGATTCTCGCCTCGCCCGCGCCGTCGATCCTGGCCGCTTCCAGGAGGGAGTCGGGGACGGCCGCGGCCGCGTAGATCCGGCACAGATAGACGCCGAACGGGCTGACCACGCTGGGGATCAGCACCGCCCAGTAGGTGTTGGCCAGGCCCATCGCGCTGAACAGGAAGTAGAGGGGGAGGGCGAGCGCGGTCCCCGGGATGAGGACCCCGGCGAGTACCACGTTGAAGACCGCCTCCCGGCCGCGGAACGGGAATTTGGCCAGGGCGTAGCCCGCCGCGGCGGACAGCAGGGTGGCGCAGACCGCACCGATCCCCGCGTAGAGCAGGGAGTTGCCGAACCAGCGGACGTAGACGCCGTGGTCGTAGGTGAGGACGTCGACGAGGTGGCCGACGGGCCGCGGGTCGTCGGAGAACCAGAAGCCGAAGGTGCCGAAGAGATCGGCGCTGTTCTTGGTGGCCGAGACGGTCAGCCAGTAGACCGGCACCAGGAAGTAGAGCGCGGCGATGGTCAGCAGCGAGGCGGTGATGATCCGGTAGCGGACCGGTGGCCGGGTCGTACGCCCTCGGACCGGTGGCCGCGTCGTCCGTACGGGGACCGATGGCCGCGGCCTGCACGCTCGGGGCGGTAACCGGGTCATCCCCGATCCTCACCCCGGCGGCCCACCAGCCGCAGGAAGCCGAAGGACAGGACGCACGCCACCAGCGCGAGCAGGACCGCCTCCGCCGCCGCCACATGCTGGTTGTTGCCGACGAACGCCTCGCTGTAGGCGTGCAGATTGGGGGTGAAGCCGGAGTCGATGGAGGAGGCGAGCGGCCGCAGCACCATCGGTTCCGCGAACAGCTGGAGGGTGCCGATGATGCTGAAGACGGTGGTGAGGACGAGGGCGGGCCGGATGAGCGGGAGTTTGACATGCCGGGCGACCTGCCAGGCGTTGGCGCCGTCGATCCGCGCGGCCTCGTAGAGCTCCTCCGGCACGGACTTGAGCTGGGCGATCAGCACCAGCATGGTGTAGCCGGTGAACTGCCAGGTGACGATGTTGGCGATGGACCACAGGACGGTGCCGCGGGCGAGGAAGTCGACGTCCCAGCCGGCCACGTCGGCGATCTTCACCAGGGGGCTGATGCCGGGGACGTACAGGAAGCCCCACAGAATCGAGGCGATGACGCCGGGCACGCCGTAGGGGAGGAAGAAGGCGCTGCGGAAGAAGGTGACGCCGCGGGCGCTCGCGCTCTCCAGGAGCAGCGCCAGCGCCGTCGCGAGCACGATCATCAGCGGGATCTGGACGGCACCGAACAGCAGGACCCGGCCGAAGCCGGTCAGAAAGCGGTCGTCGGCGAGGGCGTGCGCGTAGTTGGCGAGTCCGGCGAAGACGTCGTGTTCCTGGCCGCCGAGGCCGAGCGGGCCGGTGCGTTCGGTTCTGCGCAGGCTCTGGTGGACGGCGTAGCCGATCGGGGCGAGGAAGCAGAGGCCGAAGAGCGCGAAGAAAGGCAGGACGAAGCAGGCCGCGGCGCGGGCGTTACGCGCCTCGGTACGGGAGGCGCGGCGCGGCCGCTGACGGGCGGCCGGTGCGGGCCGGCTCAGGGTGTCCCGGCTCACCCGCCGCTCTCCACCTTCAGGCCCTTGCCCTTGAGGTCGGAGACCGTCTGGCCCTGCACCTTCTTCAGGACGGAGCGGAAGGAACCGCCGTCGCCGAGCGCCTCGGTGAAGGCGTCGCCGAGCCGCTGGTAGAGGGTGTCGACACCGGGTCCCCACCGCCAGCTGGTGTCGACATGTGCCCCGGCGTCCGCGAAGACCTTGCTGTACGCCTGGCCGCCGAAGAAGTCCTTGTCGAGGTCGAGGTCGCCGGTGGCATAGCCCTTCTTGGCGCTGGGGAAGCCATAGCCGCCGTCGATCAGCAGGGCGATGGACTCGGGGTCGGTGTTGAGCCAGACGGCGAAGTCCAGGGCGTCCTTGGGGTAGCTCGCCTTGGCGAAGACGGCGGTGGTCGAGCCGCCCCAGTTGGCGTACGCCTGGCCGCCGGCCTGCCACTGCGGCAGCGGCGCGGCCCGCCATCCGCCCTTGGTGCCGGGGGCGTTGCCGATCAGCAGCGCATCGCCCCAACTGGCGCCCACCCAGGCCGCGATGGCACCGGTCTGCAGGTCCTTGTACCAGGCGTTCTGCCGGTCCGGGATGGTCTTGACCAGTTTCCGCCTGACCAGGGATTCCCAGTAGTCGGCGACCTTGCGGCTGGGTTCGTCGTCGATGTGCACGATCCAGGTGTCGCCGTCGTGGGCGTACCACTCGGCGCCGGCCTGCCAGCAGAGTCCGGCGAAGCGGTTGCCGTTGGTGGGCGCGAAGGTCTCGATCCAGGCGCCCTTCTTGCGGACGGCTTCGGCGGCGGCCTCGTAGTCGTCCCAGGTCCGGGGGATCCCGACGTCCCATCTGTCGAAGAGGTCCTGGCGGACGAACAGGCCCATCGGCCCGGATGCCTGCGGAATGGCGTAGATGCCCTTGCCGAACACGGACTGCTGCCACTGCCAGCCGGAGAACTTGTTCTTGTGGCGGGCGGCGCCGAGCGGGGCGAGGTCCAGCAGTCCGTTGTCCAGCAGGAAGCCGGGGACGACGGGGAATTCGATCTGGCCCAGGTCCGGCGGGTTGCCGGCCTTGATGGCGGCGTGCATCTTCGCGTACTGCTGGCCGTTGACCGCCGACACCTTCTCGACCGTGACCTGGACCTCCGGGTGCGTGCGGTTCCACAGGCCGACGGGCTTGTCGATGCCCGGCACCCAGGACCAGAACGTCAGATTGATCCGCTGTCCCTTCTCGCGTTCGCGGGGCGCGTCGCGCCCGCCGTCGCCGCAGCCGGTGAGCGCCCACCCCGCGGCGACCGCCGCCGCCGTGCCCAAGACCGCTCTACGGTGCGTGTCGTTGCTGGTCATCCGGCTCCTCCACGGGGATGCGGCGGAACGTAAGGGTCGAGTAGGCGCTGAAGTCGCCCGTCTCGTAGAGCAGTCCGACGCTCGCGTCGTCGAGGCGTACGAGGTCGGAGTAGGCGGCGGGGAGCCCGGAGACGGTGTGCGCGGTCCGCCAGGTCCGGCCGCCGTCGCGGCTGACGCGCAGGGCCATCAGGGCACGCGCGGCCGGGTGGGCGGGCCCGGAGAACAGCAGCGCGTCGGGATCGCCGAGGTGCAGCACGCTGCCCTGGCAGACCGGTCCGGCCAGGCCCGCCTGCGGCCGGAAGGGGGCGGCGAGGTGCGCACCTCCGTACATCGAGACGGCGTCGGCGCGGTGCCAGGGCGCGGCGGACTCGGTGCGGGTGTTCACGTAGAGGCTGCCGTCGGGGAGTTCGGCGGCGGTGGTCTCGTTGGGGGCGACGGAGCGGTCGGTGTCACTGTCGGTGTAGCCGATCCGCCAGGTGGTGCCGTCGTCGTCGCTGAGCAGTGCGTGGCCGCCGTTGTAGCGGGCTTCGGTCCCGGCGTCGGAGGGGTCGCTCGGCGGCGTGGAGTGGTTGGCGGGAACGACCAGCCGTCCGGCGTACGGGCCGTGGCGCAGCCGCAGCGCATGGCCGGGCCCGGTGGCGTACCACCGCCACTCCGGCCGCTTGGCCTGGCCGGTGATCTCGCGCGGCGGGCTCCAGGTGGCGCCGTCGTCGTCGCTGTGCTGGATCCAGACCCGACGGCCGTCGGCGGCGGGAACCTCGCCGCGGCGGATGCGGTCCTCGGTGGCGTCGGCGGCGCTGTGGACCTGGAGCAGCAGCACCCGTCCGCCGGCCAGGACGACAGGGGCCGGGTTGCCGGCGGTGCCGGTGCCGTTGCGGGCGACGACCTGGAGCGGGTCCCAGGTGCGGCCGCCGTCGTGGGAGCGTTTGAGGACGAGGTCGATGTCACCGTGGTCGGCGGCCGAGGTGACCCGGCCCTCGGCGAAGGCGAGGACGGCCCCGGAGCGCGCCCGTACGACCGCCGGGATCCGGAAGCTCGCGTAGCCCTCCGTCCCGGCCCGGTACGGCACTGAGCCCTCGTACGCCACGGGTCACCCCCAACGGCCGGACAGCGGATGTCCGCTGTCCTGCGGCGACCATAAGGAGCGCCCAACTGACCGTCAAGGCACCGGACATGCCACGTTTTGCGTCGGCAAAGGGACACTCGACGCCGGGTGAAATCCTGGTGAACCGGACGCCGTGGGCACTCCGGCGCAGGGTTGCCGCGCATCGAGCCGGGGGACGACGACGGCCCGCTGCCGGAGCACCGAGATCGTGCGGTGCGGCCGGGGCGACCTGCCCACGTCCGGAGAAACCGGTTCCGGACGGGGCCCCCTGCTCCGGGCCCGCGGATACACCGAACGCCGATGCATCTGCCCTATGGTGACGGAGACACAGAACATCCCATGTCCTCTCCCCGGAGGACTGCGCAGCTCCTCCACACCTCCCCCACGCCGGAGCCCCCATGGCACTGCCCGCACCACTGCACGGCGTCATCCCGCCGGTCTGCACCCCGCTCGACGCGCGGGGCGAGGTCGACACCTCCTCCCTCGCCCGTCTCGTGACCCACCTCCTCGACGCCGGCGTGCACGGACTGTTCGCGCTGGGCTCCACCGGCGAGGCCGCCTACCTCACCGACGCACAACGCGGCACTGCCCTGGAAGTCGTCGTCAAGGCCGTGAACGGACGGGTTCCGGTGCTCGCCGGGGTCATCGACACCACCACCGCTCGGGTGCTGGACCACGCCGGGAAAGCCGCCGGCCTGGGCGCCGACGCTCTGGTCGCCACCGCGCCGTTCTACACCCGCACCCACCCCCGGGAAATCGCCGACCACTTCCGCCGGATCCGTACGGCCGTCGGCCTGCCGCTCTTCGCGTACGACATTCCCATGGCCGTCCACGGCAAGCTGCCCCCGGCACTGGTCCGTGAGCTGGCGGCGGACGGCACGCTCGCCGGGCTCAAGGACAGCAGCGGCGACGACGGCGCACTGCGCCGGCTGCTCGTCGGACTCGGCGGCCGCACCGCCCGGCGCACCGGCCCCGCGCCCGGTTTCACCCTCCTCACCGGCTCCGAACTGACCGTGGACGCCGCGCTGCTGGCGGGGGCCGACGGCGTCGTCCCGGGCCTCGGCAATGTCGACCCGGCGGGCTATGTCCGGCTCTACGACGCCGCGCGGGCCGGTCACTGGGAGCGGGCGGCCGCCGAACAGGAGCGCCTGGTCACCCTGTTCTCGATCACCGACGTCGGCCCGGAGAGCGAGATGGGCCGCAGCTCCTCGGCGCTGGGCGCGTTCAAGGCGGCCCTCCGGCTCCTCGGCGTGATCGAGTGCGGGACCACCGCGATCCCGCAAGTCCCGCTGGGCGAGGAGTCCGTGCGGGAGGTAGGACGTCGGCTCACTGCGGCGGGACTGATCAAACTCCCGTACGGGTGACAGGGTTTGAAGCCGCCCCCGAACCGCTCCCCACTGCGGCAGGATGCCGGGCCATGGATGCCGTACGGGTCGCGCTGCTGCGCGAGGTCCTCGCCGGAACCGAGTGGGTGCAGGCCACCCGCCGCTTCGCCGGGTCGCTGCGCGCTTCCGTCGTCCCGCACGGCGGCGGGCTGCTGCTGGTCGGCAGCGCCGTGTACGAACCCTGGCATCTGGCCGCCCATCTCGATGACGAGGCCGCCTGGTCGGGGCTGCCGGAGCTGTCGCCGACGCTCGTCCGGCACCGGGTGCCCGGCGGGGCGCCGGCCCATCTGTCGGTGGGGCTCGGCAGGCTGGAGGCCGCCGGGCGCGGCGAGACGCTGCTGGTCGTCACGCCGGAGCAGCCGGGCGCCGGACTGCTGGAGCGGGTGCACGACGCCCGCCGCAACGGCGCGACGGTGCTGGCGCTGGACGGCGGCGACCGCGATCTGCACGCCCTCGCCCACGACGCGCTCGCCGCGCCCCCGCCCACGCCCGTCGACGCCGCCGAGCCCGCTGCCGGATCCCCCGCCGACGGTGCGCCGGACCTCGGCCTCGACACCCTCCAGCATCTGGTCAGCGCAGCCGCCGGGGAGAACGGCGGGCCCGCGCCCCGCCCGCACCGGCGCTTCCGCGACCGGCTGGCCCGGCTGGCCGACGGGCTGACCGCTCCGCCGCCGCCCCGCTGGTGAGGAGCCGAGCGCTGGTGCCCCCACCGATGTCTCCCCCACCCCGGTAACCCTCCCGCACCACCCCGGTAGGCCCTTTCACCCCCGGTAAATCCTTTGCACCTCGCCGTGCCGCCCGCGCACGATGGTGCGTCGTGACCTCCGACGGCCCCTCACCCTCGCCCGCTCCCCCGCCCCGTCGCGCGGCCGCCCTGCTGCCCGACCTGGCGCCGTGGCGCTCCTCGCGCGATTTCCGGCTGATGTGGTGCGCGGGCGCGATCACCGTCTTCGGCAGCGCGCTGACCTTTGTCGCGCTGCCGCTCCAGCTCAAGGAGCTGACCGGCTCGACCCTGGTGGTCGGTTCGCTGGGCGCCGTCGAGATCGTCCCGCTGATCGTCTTCGGTCTCTACGGCGGTGCGCTCGCCGACGCCCTGGACCGCCGTCGGCTCATCGTCTGGACCGAGGTCGCGCTCGGCCTGCTGTCCGTCCTTCTGCTGCTCAACAGTCTGCGACCGGATCCGCTGGTGTGGCCGCTGTACGCGATCGCCGCGGCGGCCAGCGCGCTGACCGGTCTGCAGCGCCCGGCGCTGGACGCGATCGTGCCGCGGATCGTCCCGCACGAGCAGCTTGCCGCGGCCGCCGCCCTGAACTCGCTGCGCTGGCAGATCGGCACCATCGCGGGCCCCTCGGTGGCCGGCTGGCTGCTGGCGTACGCCGGGCTGCGCTGGGCCTACGCGGCCGATGCCGCCACCTTCGCGGTCTCGGTGCTGCTCGCACGGAAGCTGGCGCCGTCGCCCGCGTCGCACGACGCCGAGAAGCCGTCGCTGCGCGGTATCGCCGAGGGCGCGCGCTACGCCTGGAGCCGCAAGGAGCTGCTGGGCACGTACGCCATCGACCTCACCGCGATGTTGTTCGCCTTCCCGTTGGCGATCTTTCCGTTCCTCGCCGATGAGCTGGACGCCCCGTGGGCGCTGGGTCTGATGTACGCGGCACTCCCCGCCGGGTCCGCGCTGGTGAGCCTGACCAGCGGCTGGACGTCACGGGTCCACCGGCAGGGCCGTGCGGTCGTGCTGGCGGCCGCCGCCTGGGGGCTGGCGATCATCGCCGCCGGGCGGATGCCCAACGTCTGGCTGGTGCTGCTGTTGCTGACGCTGGCCGGCTGCTGCGACATGATCAGCGGCATCTTCCGCTCGGCGATGTGGAACCAGACCATCCCCGACGAGCTGCGCGGCCGGCTGGCCGGTATCGAGCTGCTGTCGTACTCGGTGGGCCCGCAGCTGGGCCAGGTCCGGATCGGCGGGATGGCCGCGCTGACGAGCGTACGGACCTCGGTCTGGGCGGGCGGTGTGCTGTGCGTCGGCGCGGTCGGGCTGCTGGCGCTGACCCTGCCGAAGCTGCTGGCGTACGACGCGCGCACGGACGAGCACGCCCGGCGGACGCGGGAGCGGCGAACGACCGGGGACGGGACCGGCACGGGGGTCCTTGACCGGGCCACCGGCACCGGCCGGGCCCCGGACTCCGACCCGGCCGCGACCTGAGCCGGCCACGCCCGACCACTGGGGTCACGCCCGGTCAGCCGCCGTCGTTCTGCTCGTCGCCCCGGCCCTTGTCATGCCATCTGGGGTCGGTCTCCCACTCCAGATTGCGTTCGCGCGCCGTCTCCATGGCGTGCGTCGCCTCCTCACGGGTCGCGTACGGGCCGAACCGGTCGGCGGCCCGGCACTGCGGCCCCTCCTCGACCGTCGCGTGCTTGAGGCAGTAGAACCACTCGCCGGGCCTGCCGACCGTACGCCTCTTGAACAGCGCCATTGCCGCCTCCTGTGGTTGGCTCCCGTGCCGCCATCCTGCCCGACGGCCCGCGGATACACTCGCTGATATGTCTGGTCAGTCGCTTCTCGCCCCGGGGATCATCTCCCCCACCCGTCCCGTCCCCGCCTCCATCCCGCGACCCGAGTACGTCGGGAAGGACGCGCCCACCCCGTACACGGGGCCGGAGGTGCAGGACGCCGAAACGATCGAGCGGATGCGGATCGCCGGCCGGATCGCCGCCCAGGCGATGGCCGAGGCCGCCAAGCTGATCGCGCCGGGTGTGACGACGGACGAACTGGACCGGGTGGCCCATGAGTTCATGTGTGATCACGGCGCCTACCCCTCCACGCTCGGCTACCGCGGCTTCCCGAAGTCGCTGTGCTCGTCGGTGAACGAGGTCATCTGCCACGGCATCCCGGACTCGACCGTCCTCAAGGACGGCGACATCGTGAACCTGGACGTCACCGCGTACATCAACGGTGTGCACGGCGACAACAACGCCACCTATCTGTGCGGCGAGGTGGACGACGAGTCCAGGCTGCTCGTCGAGCGCACCCGTGAGGCGCTCAACCGCGCGATCAAGTCCGTCAAGCCGGGCCGACAGATCAACATCATCGGCCGGGTCATCGAGTCGTACGCCAAGCGGTTCGGCTATGGCGTGGTCCGTGACTTCACCGGCCACGGCATCAACGCGTCGTTCCACTCCGGCCTGATCGTTCCGCACTACGACAGCCCGCACCACACCACCGACATCAAGCCCGGCATGACCTTCACCATCGAGCCGATGCTGACGCTGGGCACCTACGACTACGACATGTGGGACGACGGCTGGACGGTCGTGACCAAGGACCGCAAGCGGACCGCGCAGTTCGAGCACACGCTGGTGGTGACGGACACCGGGGCGGAGATCCTCACGCTCCCCTGACGGGCCGCTCCGCCCGGACCGCCTGGCAGAACTGCCGGAAAGGACTTCCAGACGGGGGCGGGGGACTCGACGTCCTGACGGGGGCGGGGGACTTCGGTAGACTTTTACCGACAGGGCGTCGGGAACAAGGTTGACTCATGGGACCCAAAGTAGTTAGGTAACCCTAAGTTCGAGTGCTCGGTGGAGTCCAGCCCGTTCCCGTCCGCTCCCCCTCGGCCCCGGAGGTCCGCCTTGGAAGCGCCCAGCCCGACCCCGCCCCCGTCGTCCCCACCCTTCTCGACGGTCATCCGCACCGCCTCCCACGAGCAGCACACGGAGGCCGAGAACTCCTCGTTCATGAGCGACCTCCTCGGCGGCAGACTCGGTGTCTCGGCCTACCGGCGCTACACCGAGCAGCTGTGGTTCGTCTACCGCGCGCTGGAGGATGCCTCCGAGGCGCTCGCCCACGACCCCGTCGCGGGCCCCTTCATCCGTCCCGAGCTGGCCCGCACCGCCGAGCTGGAGCGCGATCTGGCACATCTGGGCGGAGCGGCCTGGCGGGCGGGCCTGGAGCCGCTGCCGGCCACCGCCGCGTACGCGGACCGGGTGACGGTCTGCGCCCGCGAATGGCCGGCCGGCTATGTCGCCCACCACTACACCCGCTATCTCGGTGATCTCTCCGGTGGCCAGATCATCCGCGGTACGGCCGAGAAGACCTGGGGCTTCGCGCGCAAGGGCGACGGCGTACGGTTCTACGTCTTCGAGGACATAGCCAACCCCGCCGCCTTCAAGCGCGAGTACCGCGAGCTGCTGGACGCGCTGCCGGTCGACGACCTGGAGAAGCAGCGGATGGTCGATGAGTGCAAGCGCGCGTTCGCACTGAACACCGCGGTCTTCCGGGAGTTGGGCGAACAGTTCCCGCTGACCGCGTAACGGGGGGATCCGGGCGGGCGTTTCGACCGCTCTGCCGCATCGCCCGCTACGGCGTACCGACACGCACCCGTAGTGCCGGATCAGCCACTACGGCGCAGCAATACGCACCGTCCGCCCACCGCGATCGTCCCGTCCGCCCGCGGGCGGGTCAGGATCTGCGAGCCGACGCCCTGACGGATGTCGAGGGGGCGGCCCAGCTCATGAGTCAACAGCAGCGCGGCGGCGCCGGTGGCCTCGTCCTCCACGACGTTGTCGCCCCTCCGCGGGAAGGCCCGCGCCCTGACCACACCGGCGGCCTCGTCCTGCCAGGCCCACGCATAGAGCCAGCCCTCCCCCGGCGGCGGCGAGGGCAGCCGGTCGACCTCGGCAGCCGAGGCGTACCGCTCGGTCCGGCGCCCGGGGACCCACTCGATGCGCCCGTGCACCCAGGTGAGATCCCCGTCGTAGCGGACCGCGACCTCGCCGGCCGGTGGGCGCAGGGTCCGTGGCGGCCGGCCCAGGCTCCGCAGCAGCCAGGCCAGGCCGACGAGCGGGTGCCCGGCGAACGGAAGCCGGACGCCGGGGGTGCGGATATCGACGGTGCCGCGTGTGACGTCGTCGAGGAATACGGTCTCGCTGAAGCCGAGTTCGGCGGCGAGCGCGGCCCGCTCGGCCGTACCGGGGAGGGCCGAGCCGTCGCGGATGACACCCAGCGGGTTCCCGCCCGCCCCGTCGGGGCCGCAAAACACCCGGAGCACATCGAGTTCGGTCATACGGCCATTCAACAGCACTGGTCAGTGGGGGTGTTCGGGATGCGGGGCCGATCCGTTCCACGGCCTTATGCCCCTTTGCTCCGCGACCGGGGCGTGGTCCGTGAGAGCCGAATCATTGGACAGAGCGGGCGGAATCCAGGTAAGCCTCGGTTAAGTTAGGCCAGCCTTATTTTGCGCCGCCCCGTACCGCCCGGACCGACGACGCCGCCTGGAGCCCGTATGCGAGCCCTTCGTTCTTCCGTCGTCACCGCCATCGCGGTGGCCGCGAGCCTCACCGCCGTCGCCGGCTGTGCCGAGAAGAACGACAGCAAGGGGGGCGGCAAGGGCGCCATCGAGGTGACCGCGTCCGACACCGCCTGTGAGCTGTCCACGAAGGAGTTCCCCGCCGGGCATGTCCGGCTCGCGGTGGAGAACAAGGGCTCCAAGGTCACCGAGGTGTATGTCTACGCGCCCGGCGACCGGATCGTCACCGAGCGGGAGAACATCGGCCCCGGCACCAGCGTGGAGATCACCGCCGAGATCAAGCCCGGTGCGTACGAAATCGCCTGCAAGCCGGGCATGAAGGGCGACGGCATCCGGCAGAAGGTGACCGCGACCGGCAAGGGCGCCACCGCCGAGCGCGACCCGAAGCTGGATGCCGCGGTCGCCGCGTACCGCAAGTACGTACAGCGGCAGGCCGACGAGACGCTGCCCAGGGCGGAGAAGTTCGCCCGGGCCGTCAAGGCGGGCGACGTCGAGGCGGCGAAGCAGGCGTACGCCGTCTCCCGTGTCGGCTGGGAGCGCACCGAGCCGGTGGCCGAGTCGTTCGGTGACATCGACCCGAAGGTGGACGTGCGCGAGGACGGCCTGTCGGACGGCCAGAAGTGGACCGGCTGGCACAAGCTGGAGAAGGCCCTGTGGGAGTCGGAGAAGATCTCCGACGAGGACGCCGCGCTCGCCGACCGGCTGATCGCCGACCTGAAGGACTGGCAGAAGCGGGTCGGCACCGCGGAGATCACCCCGACCAGCATGGCCAACGGCGCCAAGGAGCTGCTCGACGAGGTGGCCACCGGCAAGGTCACCGGCGAGGAAGAACGCTACAGCCACACCGATCTGCTCGACTTCCAGGCGAATGTCGAGGGTGCGAAGAAGGCGTACGAGCTGCTGAGGCCGGTCGCCTCGAAGAACGATCCGGAGCTGGCCAAGGAGCTGGACAAGCAGTTCGCGGCGATCGAGAAGCGCCTGGACAAGCACCGCGACAGCGACTCCGCCGACGGCTTCGTCTCGTACGACACGGTCGGCAAGGGTGCGCGCAAGGAGCTGTCCGACGGTGTCAACGCGCTGGCCGAGCCGCTGTCCAAGCTGGCCGCGGCCGTGGTCACCACCAAGTAGTCCGCCGCGAGGCAGGGGGTCATGATGACGCGGGACGACGACGGTACGTCCGTCGAGAGCACGGCCGTTGGGGACGAGCCGGCCACCGGGGACGCCAACGGCCGGGCGCCTTCCCGGCGTTCGCTGCTGGGCTGGGGCGGCGCGGGGCTGGCCCTCGGCGCGGTGGCGGCCGGCGGCACGGCCGTGGCGCTGCGCCCCGGCAGCGACGGCCGGCCTGCCGTCCCGGACGACACCCTCGGCGCCGCGGTCCCCTTCCACGGCACGCACCAGGCCGGTATCGCCACCGCCGTCCAGGACCGGCTGCACTTCGCCGCGTTCGATGTCACCACCGACGACCGCGCCGAGCTGATCGCGCTGCTCAAGGCGTGGACGAAGGCGGCGGCGCGGATGACGGCGGGCGCTGCGGTCGGGGAGGGCGCGGTCGGCGGGCTCGCCGAGGCGCCGCCGGACGACACCGGTGAGGCGCTGGGCCTGCCGCCGTCCCGGCTCACCCTGACCTTCGGCGTCGGTCCGACGCTCTTCGAGAAGGACGGCACGGACCGGTTCGGCCTCAAGGGCCGGCGGCCCGAAGCACTGATCGATCTGCCGCGGTTTCCCGGGGACAATCTCGACAGGAAGCGCAGCGGCGGCGATCTGTGTGTCCAGGCATGCGCGGACGATCCGCAGGTCGCGGTGCACGCGATCCGCAATCTGGCCCGGATCGGTTTCGGCAGGATCGCCATCCGCTGGTCGCAGCTGGGCTTCGGCAAGACCTCCTCGACAACGCCGGAGGCCCAGACCCCGCGCAACATGATGGGTTTCAAGGACGGCACCCGGAACATCTCGGGCACCGACACCGCCGCCCTCGACAAGCATGTGTGGGTGGGCGGGAGGGACGGCCCGGACTGGATGGCGGGTGGCTCGTATCTCGTCGCCCGGCGGATCCGGATGCATATCGAGACCTGGGACCGCACCTCGCTCAAGGAGCAGGAGGACATCTTCGGCCGGGACAAGGGTGAGGGCGCTCCGGTCGGCGAGAAGCGCGAGCGGGACGAGCCGAATCTCAAGGCGATGCTGCCCACCGCGCACGTACGGCTCGCGCACCCGGACACCAACGGCGGGGCGAGGATCCTGCGCCGCGGCTACTCCTTCACGGACGGGACGGACGGGCTGGGCAGGCTGGACGCCGGGCTGTTCTTCCTCGCGTACCAGCGGGACGTGCGGAACGGGTTCATCCCGATCCAGCAGAGCCTGGCGCGCGACGATGTGCTCAACGAATACATCCAGCACGTCGGTTCGGGCATCTTCGCCGTCCCGCCGGGCGTCCGCGACAAGAACGACTGGTGGGGCCGGGAGCTTTTCGGCCGTTCTGCCTGATGTTGTCGAATTCATCACGCAAGTCGCGAAGGAAGGGGAGGAACCGACGTGTTCGGCAACTATCTGATCGGGCTGCGTGAAGGGCTGGAAGCCGGCCTCGTCGTGTGCATCCTCATCGCCTATCTGGTCAAGACCGGCCGGTGGGAGGCGCTGCGGCCGGTCTGGAGCGGTGTCGCGCTCGCCGTGGCGCTGTCGTTCGGATTCGGCGCGGCGCTCCAGTTCGGTTCGCGGACGCTGACGTTCACCGCGCAGGAGGCGCTCGGCGGCTTGCTGTCGATCATCGCGGTGGCCCTGGTGACCTGGATGGTCTTCTGGATGCGGCGCACCGCACGGCATCTGAAGCGGGAGCTGCACGGCAAGCTGGACGCGGCGCTGGCGATGGGCACCACGGCGCTGGTGGTGACCGCGTTTCTGTCGGTGGGCCGGGAGGGCCTGGAGACCGCGCTGTTCGTGTGGACCGCCGCGCAGTCCGCGAACGACGGCGTACGGCCGCTGGCCGGGGCGCTGCTGGGGCTGCTGACGTCCGTGGTGCTGGGCCGGCTGTTCTACCGGGGTGCGGTGCGGATCAACCTGGCGCGGTTCTTCACCTGGACCGGCGGCATGCTGGTGGTGGTCGCGGCGGGCGTGCTGGCGTACGGCTTCCATGACCTCCAGGAGGCGGATTTCCTGCCGGGGCTGGGCAGCAGGGCGTTCGACATCAGCGAGCAGATCCCGGCCGACAGCTGGTACGGGACCCTGCTGAAGGGCGTCTTCAACTTCCAGCCGGACCCGACCGTCCTTCAGGTCACGGTGTGGGCTCTGTATCTGATCCCGACGCTCGTGTTCTTCCTGGCCCCCGGTAGGGTTGCGCCGAATCGTGCCACCCCGGCGGCCACCCAGTCCGCCCCGGTCGCCCCGAAGGAGCCCGAGCCCCATGACACGCAGGTCGCCGTTCCGGGTGCCCGCAACACTGACGTCGGCAGCGGCGGCGCTGGTGATATTGAGCGGCTGCATGACGGTGCACGGCGAGAAGGAGATGCTGCCGGCGGTGTCCGAGGCTGACGGCGTCAAGGCGCTCAAGTACTTCGCGGAGCGCTACACCGAGGCCAACCGCAAGCTCGACCCGAAGCTCAACGCCTCCTACGAGGCGGGCGCGCTGCACGCGATCGACCAGGCGGGGCTGAAGGCGGCGCGTGGTGTCCGGCCGCAGGGCTACCCGAACTTCCGGCCGTTGAAGTTCCACGACGAGCACGTCGCGGTGCCCAAGCAAGCGGGCTGGCCGAAGTACTTCCTCGCGGACGCCCTCACCAACCGTACGGACGCCAAGGGCAACGCCATGCGGTGGTTCCTGGTGTTCAGCCGCGACAGCATCGAAGAGCAATGGCGCGCGGTGTATTTCGCCACGTTCCCCAACAACAGGGCGCCGGAGCTGAAGACGGAGGGCGGCTACGCCGAGGCGGTGCCCGCCGACAGCACGTCGGGCCTGAAGGTGGACCCGGGCAAACTGGGCAAGACATACGCGGACTACCTCAACACCGGCAAGGGTGACGAGTTCGCGCCCGGCAGGTACACCGATACATTGCGGGCGAACCGCGTCAAGCAGTCCCATCCGATCGGTGCCCGCCTCCAGTGGGAGGACCAGCCCGCGAGCTACCCGCCGGTCGCGCTGCGGACGAAGGACGGCGGTGCGCTGGTGTTCTTCTCCACCGTCTCCCATATGCAGAAGACGTGGTACAAGGGCGCGAAGATCTCCGTGACGAAGGAGCTCCAGGGCCTCGTCGAGGGGTCATGGAAGAACAGCAACCGGATGACCTTCACCTGGGTCTCGGGGCAGGCGGTGAAGGTCCCGGCCAAGGGGGCCGACGGCAAGATCCGGATCCTGAACCGGGTCGAGCGGATAACGTCGGCGAAGGCGCTGTAATCGCCGCACGAACAACGGGCAAGGGCCCCGGATCGGCGGCCCCTGTCGCGCAACCATCGATTGAGCATCCCCCACGGCGAGTTACCACCTCCGCGAGTGGGGGCACCTCCCCGCGTTGGCTGGGGGACGGCGCCGGTTCAGGCGCAAAAAGGGGACCAGGCCGCCGTCTCGTGGTCGGGGCGGCGGTCGATGTACTCCGCGCAGGCGTCGGTGAGGGTCTCCAGCAGCGTCAGCGGGTCGGGGAGCGGCAGTTCGGGGCCGCGCAGCCAGGTCACCGGGGGCTGTTCGCCGGGCAGGAACGAGGGTGGCAGGAGGACATAGCTGCCGCGGCAGTGCCAGCGGAGACCGGGGTGGTCGTCCAGGGTCTCGGGATGGCAGTCCAGTTCGCAGGGCCACCACTCGTCCTCGTCGTCCGGGGTGCCGCGGGTGGCGGTGAAGAACAGCATCCGGCCGTCGCCGAAGCCGGCGCCGCTGAGGGTGATGGGCCCGACCTCGATGCCCGCCGCGTCCAACCGGCCCAGGGCGCTGCGGCCCGCTTCGACGGGGACGTCCAGGACGTCGTGGGCGATACCGGTGGCGGTGATGAAGTTGGCCTGCGGGAGGGTGCGGACCCAGCGGGCGACCTTGTCGTGGTCGGTGGTGGCGACGGTCTGCCAGCCGAAGGAGACGGGGTGCCGGCCGGGGGTGGGACAGCCGATGCGCTCACAGGAACAGCCGTAGCCGGACGGGTGCGCCGCCGGTGCGATGGGGAAACCCGCGGCGGACGCGGCCAGCAGCAGGTCCGCACGGCCGGGCGCGACCGCTGATCCCGTGTCCGTATCGCCGCCGTCCGACCCGCTCTTCGGCCGGCGCAGCCACTGGGAGAACCTGCTCTTGCGTTCCATCTATCCCCTCACTTCGAGCGGTGGTGTGGGATCAATGCTGCCACCTTCGCGCCTCTCAGGTGACCGGTGTGGAGATCCGCGGTGAACGAAGGGCGGGCGAATAGGGGCAATTCAAGCCATGGTCGGCAGGTTGCCGGATGGTCTCAGACGGACTCGGAACCGGGGCGCAGCGCACGCATGACCAGGTCGACGAGGGTGTCGACGAAGTCGTAGGTCAGTTCGCCGGTACGCATCAGCCAGCGTTGTGAGAAGGGACTCAGCAGCATTTCGGCGGCCACCCGCAGATCGGCGTCGGCGGCCACCTCGCCGGACTCCTGGGCGGCGCGCAGCCGGTCGGCATAGACGCGGATGCCGGGTTCGATGAGCCGGGAGACGAAGGTACGGGACAGTTCTTCGTCGTTCGCGCCGGCCACCGCGAGGGCGCGGTAGGGGGCCTGGAACGCCGGGTCGTTGAATTCGTCGACGGTGGCGTGCAGTACGGACTTGAGGTCCGCCGTGAGATCGCCGGTGTCGGGCAGCCCCTGGGCGTAGTCCTCGTCCACGCCGGCGGTGAAGGCGTCCAGCAGGACGGCGGCCTTCGACGGCCACCAGCGGTAGATCGTCTGCTTGCCGACGCCGGCCCGGGAGGCGATGCCTTCGATCGTGAGCTTGTCGTAGCCGACCTCGCCGACGAGGGCGAGGGAGGCGTCGAGGATCGCGCGGCGCGAGCGTTCGCTGCGGCGGGAGGAGTCGGGGGCGGTCTTGTTGGCCATGGGGGGATTCTACCGAGAAAGAGGCGAGACGTATCGTCTTGACAAGACGGTGCGTCTCGCCTCATCCTGAACAGTGATCGAGACGTTCCGTCTCGCCCACTGCGCATCACGCGAAATCGGCCGGTCGATCGACGAAGGGATCAGACATGGGCAAGGGACATGCCGGCGGAATGCTGGGAGTCGGAGGCACCCGCAACAAGCTCTCCCGCGGAGCGCTGCGCGGCGGACGGAACGGCGGCGGCCGCCCCGATCCGCAGGCGCAGCGCCGTGAACTGCTGCGCAGGCTTCAAGAGAACAAACGGCGCAGGTGAACCGCCCACACGGAGGCGCGTCAGGAACGCGGCCAGTCGTCGCCCCACGACGCGTCGCGGGCCGCGCGGTACCCGTCGCCGTGCCGCTTGGTGACGGTGACCCGCCGCAGGCCCTCATCGGCCGTGCAGAGGTCCAACAGGGCCTGCCCCTTGCGGAGTTGGGGCCTGCGGACGATACGCGCCGCCGGCTCCCCCGCGGGGGCCTCGAAGGCGGTGGCCGCGACATAGCTGAACTTCTCGTCCTCGTACGGGAGGGAGCCGCCCTTGACCTGGCGGTGCAGCGAGGAGCGGCTGACCCGGGCGGCGAAGTGGCACCAGTCCGCCCCGGGGACGATCGGGCAGCCGTCGCCGTGCGGGCAGGGCGCGACGATCCGCAGTCCGGCGGCGATCAGCTGGTCGCGGGCCTCGCGGATACGGAGGTAGCCGTCGGGGGTGCCCGGCTCGATCAGGACCACGGCCTGCGCGGTGGCCGCCGCGGCGACCACCGCGCGCCGGGCCTCCGGCCGCAGCTCACCGAGGACGTAGGAGACCGTCACCAGATCCGTGCCGGGCGGGACGGCCAGTCCGTCGCCGATGACCCGCCGCCGCCAGTCGGTGTCCGGCAGCCTCCCGGCCGCCAGCTCACGGCCCAGGTCGAGCGCGGGCTGCGCCCAGTCCAGTACGGTGCTGCGCCGTCCCTGCCAGAGGTCCGCGGTGGCCCAGGTGGCGGCGCCGGTGCCGCCGCCGATGTCGACATGGGTGGCCGGCGACCAGTCCGGCACCCGTAGGGCGACGGCGGACAGCGCGGCCCGCGCCGCTTCGAAGGTCGCGGGCATCCGGTAGGCGGCGTACGCGGCGACATCCGCGCGGTCCCGGAGGACCGGCGCGTCGGTGGGGGTACGGCCCCGGTAGTTGGCGATCAGCCGGTCGACGGCCTGCGCGGCGTGCGTGGGCGGCAGGCCGTCGAGCAGGCCGGCCAGTGCGGCGCGCAGTTCGTCGTGCATTGGACGAATTCTACGGGTCCCGCACGGGTGCGCCGCCTGCCCGGCCGGAGCAGGCGACCGCACGGGCCAGCCGGGTCGCGGCCGCCGCGCGGGGGCCGCTGCCGCCGTTCCGGCGGACCGGGTGGACGGTGGTGGCGAGCAGGATCAGAAAGGTGTCGGTGGCGCGGTCCAGGACCAGGCTGGTGCCCGTGAAACCGCAGTGACCGGCCGCGCCCCGGCCCGCCAACTCGCCCATGAAATACCGCTGGTCGACGGCGAAGCCCAGGCCGGGCGGGTCCAGCAGGGCGCGCACGGCGTCCGGTCCGAGGATCCGTGCGGTGCCGTACGCGCCGCCGTTGAGCAGCGCCCGGCAGAGCACGGCCAGGTCCTGAGCGGTGGAGAAGAGGCCGGCGTGCCCGGCGACGCCGCCCAGCGCCCAGGCGTTCTCGTCGTGCACCTCCCCGCGCACCATGCCGCGCTCCGCCTTGGCCCAGGGCCGCCGCTGGTCCTCGGTCGCCGCCACCCCCAGCGGCGCCAGCGGGCCGTAGGAGGTGCTGGACATGCCCAGCGGGCCCGTGATGCCCTCCTGTACGAGGGTGTCCAGGCGGCGTCCGGTGACCTGCTCCAGCACCAGCTGGAGCGCGATGAGATTGAGGTCGGAGTAGCGGTAGGTGCCGTGCGGGCCCGACGGCGCGGCCGCCTCCTCCCAGAGCGGCGCCAGCTGCCCGGCCCGCCCCCGGCGGTCGTGGAACGGCAGCTCGGGGAGGAGCCCCGAGGTGTGGGTGAGCAGCTGGCGGACGGTGATACCGGGGGCGAAGCGGGGCAGATGGGCGCGGACCTCCTCGTCGAGGTCCAGGCCGCGCCGCTCGGCCTGCTGAATGGCCGCGATGGCGGTGAAGATCTTGCTGACCGAGGCGAGATCGAAGACCGTACCCACCCTCATCGGCTCCCAGCGCTCCCGGGGCAGCTCGATGCCGCGGTCCCGCTCGGGGTCGTAGCAGCGATAGCGCAGCGCCCAGCCCGCGGCGGCCTCGGCGGCGACGACCGGGCCGCGGCCGGCCAGGACGACGGCGCCCGCGCACCAGGCCGGCCGCCCCTCGGGCAGCTCCCGCACACCCCGCACCAGCCGCTCCAGCCACGCGGGGTCGAGTCCCGCCTGAGCGGGCGTGCCGTGTCCGAGCCGCGGTGTGTTCAGAGCCTGGTCCCCTCGCCGGACGTACGCTCGGTGGTCTCCCCACTACGCTGCCATGGCCGGCACATCCCCAGGAAGCTCAACAGCGCCAAAACGGCGCAGGAAAGCTGCACGACGGCCATCGGCACGGCGGTCCGCTCCCCCGCGATGCCCACCAGCGGGGAGGCCACCGAGCCGAGAAGGAACGTCGAGGTGCCCAGCAGGGCGGAGGCGGAGCCGGCCGCGTGCCGGGTGCGCATCAGGGCGCGGGCGTTGGCGCTCGGCAGGACCAGGCCCATGGGGGCCATCAGGAGGAAGAGACCGGCGGCCATCGGCGCCAGGCCGACCCTGCCGAACACTCCGGACGCCATCAGCAGCAGACCGGTCGCGGCGGCCGTGATCAGCGCCAGCCCGATGCCCAGCACGATGTCCATGCCGACCCGGCCGACCAGCACCTTTCCGTTGAGCTGGCCGACCAGCACCAGACCGACGGAGTTGACGCCGAACAGCAGGCTGAAGGTCTGCGGGGAGGCGCCGTAGATCTCCTGGACGACGAACGGCGAAGCGGCGATATAGGCGAAGAGCGCAGCGAACGCGAAGGCGCCGACGAGGAGATAGCCGGAGAAGTGACGGTCGGCGAGGAGATCGCGCATGGTGCGCAGCGTCTGCCCGAGACCGCCGGAGTGCCGGCGTGCGGGCGGCAGCGTCTCGTGCAGCGTGCGCCAGACCAGAAGGGTGAGCAGCACGCCGACGACGGTCAGGACGACGAAGACACCGCGCCAGTCGGTGAGGCGCAGGATCTGGCCGCCGATCAGCGGGGCGACGACCGGCGCCACCCCGGAGATCAGCATCAGGGTGGAGAAGAACCGGGCCATCGCCACACCGTCGTAGAGATCGCGCACCACCGCCCGCGCGATCACGATGCCGGCCGCGCCCGCCAGGCCCTGCAACAGGCGGAAGGCGATGAGGAGTTCGGCGCTGGTGGCGACCGCGCACAGCGCGGTGGCCAGGATGTAGATCACCATGCCGGCGAGCAGCGGACGGCGGCGCCCCCACTTGTCGCTCATCGGGCCGACGATCATCTGCCCCAGGGCCATGCCCGCGAGGCAGGTGGTGAGGGTCAGCTGCACGGTGGCGGCCGGGCTGTGCAGAACGGCGGTGACCTGCGGCAGGGCCGGGAGGTACATATCCATGGAGAGCGGCGGGACCGCCGTGAGGCCGCCGAGGACGAGGGTGACGAGCAGGCTGGTGCGGCGGGACGCGACCGGTGCCGCCGGTGCGTCCCGCCCGGGTATGGCGGGCAGGTCCTTGCTCTCGGCCGTACCGTGGCCGGGGTCCGTCATGAGTGTCTCCATGGTCATCGAGCGATGCACCATGGTGGCATGCACGGGACGGGTCCCGGCCCGCTTCGGCCTGGTTCGTCGGACCTACGACCAAAGGCCCGAGACCCGTCGTTCAGGCGGACTTCAGCCCCGGGTCGCCCGCCTCCGAGACGAAGGACGCGGCCGTGCCGACCGGCGCCCCTGGAGTGGTGACGGCGGTCACGGTGCGGTAGTCGGCGCGGGCGGTGTGCTGGTCGAGCGTGACCGTCAGATAGCCGCGCCGGCCGTTGTAGAACTTCAGGTGCGGGTTGGCCGCCAGGTACGTGTCCCAGTTGGCGGGCCTGTCCGCGCCGTCCTCGCCGCTGGAGATCGAGGTGGTGACGAACTCCACACCCGCGGTGGGCGATTCCGGGTCGCCGAAGTCCCGCTTGATGTCGAAGGCGTAGTGGACGTGCACATCGCCGGTGAGCACGACGAGGTTGTCCGCCCCGGCCGCTGCGGCGCCCGTCAGCAGCCGCTCGCGGGAGGCCGGATAGCCGTCCCAGGCGTCCATGCTGACCTTGTAGTCGGCGCCGGTGGCATTGCGCCGCTCGGAGAAGGTGACCTGCTGCGGCAGCACGTTCCAGCGCGCCGAGGACGCACGCCAGCCGTCGATCAGCCAGCGCTCTTGCGCCGCGCCGGTCAGGGTGCGCGCGGGGTCCTGCGAAGCGGGGCCCGGCGTCTGCCAGCCGTCGCCGTACGCCTGGTCGGAGCGGTACTGGCGGGTGTCGAGGATGTCGAACTGGGCGAGCTGTCCGTAGTGGACACGGCGGTAGAGCCGGGCGTCCGGGCCGTCGGGCCGCTGCGGGCGGCGCAGTGGCTGGTTCTCCCAGTACGCGCGGTAGGCGGCGGCCCGGCGGGCCAGGAATTCGGCGGGCGGGAGTCGGTTTTCGCTGATGTCGGCGGCGTAGTTGTTCTCCACCTCGTGGTCGTCCCAGGTGACGACGAAGGGGTGCGCGGCGTGTGCGGCCTGCAGGTCGGGGTCGGACTTGTAGAGGGCGTACCGCAGCCGGTAGTCGTCCAGGGTGACCGTCTCGCGGTTGAAGAGGTCCGGCAGGGTGCGGTCGGTGTAGTTGCGGGCGCCGCCCACCGCCGTCACCGGGTATTCGTAGAGATAGTCGCCGAGGTGGAAGACCACATCGAGGTCCTCCTGCGCGAGGTGCCGGTACGCCGTGAAGTAGCCGTCGTGGTACGCCTGGCAGGAAACGGCGCCGAGCTTCAGCCCGGAGATCTGTGCGCCGCGGGCGGGCGCGGTGCGGGTGCGCCCGACGGGGCTGATCCAGTCGCCGGCGCGGAAGCGGTAGTAGTAGACGCGGTCCGGGGCGAGGCCGGTGGGCTCTATGTGCACGGAGTGGTTGAACTCCGGGTGTGCGTCGGCCCGTCCATGGCCCGCGAGCCGGCTGAACTTCTCGTCGTAGGCCACCTCCCAGCGGACGGCGACCCTGGCGTCCGGCATCCCGTTGCCCGGCTCGTACGGGCGCGGGGCGAGGCGCGTCCACAGCACCACGGAGCCGGGCAGGGGGTCGCCGGAGGCCACACCGAGGGTGAAGGGGTTCTCGGTGATCTTCCGCGCGTCGGCCTCGGTCGCGTACGCGCCCGTGGCCGGCAGGTTGGTGGCGAAGGCGAGCGCGGCGGCGGCGCCGGTGACGGTCAGAAAGCGACGGCGGCCGAGATTCGCGGCGGCGCCCGCCGGTGCGGGTCGAGATGCGGGCGCGGGGAGCGCACCTGCGCCTGCCGTTGCGGGTCGGGTTGCGGACGCGAGGAGCGCACCTGCGGCCCGGATCTCGGGGCCGTGGTCTGCGTTCGCCTGCTCGTGGGCTGCGTGGTGTGTCATCTGCCCCTCCCCTGACGGTGGTTGACACCCGTGATTGGAGGGGCGGGGGACGGCGTGCCGCTGTCCCGTGTACGACGCATGCATGACAGGAGGATGAGGACTGGACCCGCAACGGACGCCCCCGGACAATCGGCGCATCCCGTGGCACGACCCCGACGGGCCGCCATGCCCGCTCCGCAGGATTCGGGCATGGCGGAACCGATGGTGCGGAACGGCCCATGGACCTTCGACGGCGACGCCGTACGGATCGTGCCGGGACGGGGGCCTCGCGGAGGACGAGTTCGCCGCGACGAAAGCGGCGGTGCTCCAGCGCTGCCACGGCGACTGAGCGGGCCGCCCCCGCATCTCCCCGTAGGCCCCTTACGCTGCCGCCATGGCACAGAACACTCAGCCCAGGAAGGTCGCCGTGGTCACCGGCGCCGGCTCCGGCATCGGACGGGCGGTCGCCCACGCCCTGCTCGACGCCGGCTGGCAGGTGGTCCTGGCCGGCCGCCGCGCGGAGGCCCTGGAGGAGACGTCCCGGCTGTACGGCCAGGCCGGCAGCACCACTCACGCCGACGCCGGTGAGCGCGGCAACAGCGTCACGATCCTGCCGGTACCGACCGACGTCACCCGCCCCGAAGACGTCGACGCCCTCTTCGCCGCCGTCCACGATCGCTTCGGACGGCTGGACCTGCTCTTCAACAACGCGGGCACCTTCGGCCGGCCCGCCCCCGTGGACGAGCTGTCGTACGACGACTGGCGCACGGTCGTCGACGTCAATCTGACCGGCTCCTTCCTCTGCGCACAGGCCGCCTTCCGCGCCATGAAGGCGCAGGACCCGCAGGGCGGCCGGATCATCAACAACGGCTCCGTCTCCGCCCAGGTCCCCCGCCCGCACTCGATCGCGTACACCGCCACCAAACACGCGACGACCGGCCTCACCAAGTCCCTCTCCCTGGACGGCCGGCCGTACCGCATCGCCTGCGGCCAGATCGACATCGGCAACGCGGCGACCGAGATGACCGGCCGGATGCAGACCGGCATCCTCCAGGCGAACGGCCGGATGGCCGTCGAGCCGGTGATGGACGCGGCGGATGCGGCCCGTACCGTCGTCCACATGGCGTCGCTGCCACTGGAGGCCAATGTGCAGTTCGCGACGGTGCTGGCGACGAACATGCCGTATATCGGCCGGGGCTGAGGCGGCGGGCCCGCGATGGGGAACAGGACGGGCGACCGGCTGGTTCCCCGGCCATGACAGCGAACGAGACCGCCCAGGACGCCCCGAGACCTCCGAGGCCGCCGAGACCGGCAAGGCCCCCGAGGTCCTGCGCTACACCGCCTTCTCGAACGACCCGAAGGGCGGCAACCCGGCCGGCGTCGTGCTGGACGCGGCCGACCTGGACGACGCCGCACAACCCGCCATCGCCGCCGAACTCGGCTACTCGGAGACGGCGTTCCTGACCGCGCTGGTCGCCGACCCGGCCACGCTCACCCTCCACCAGGGCCACGACCCGGGGCGTCCCGGCCCGTTGACGGTCGAGTTGACGGTCGAACTGCGCACGGGGTGTCCCCGGTCGCACGTGACGGGTACGGCGAGGTCATCGGCGAGAGCGATGCCTGCCGCCCACGATTCCTGACACACACGATGCCTGACGCACACGCAATGTCCGACGCATACGATGTCTGACGCATGAGGCATCACGGCGCTTCCGGGAACTTCCCGCCGTGAATCTCCTCAAGTTCCGCCGGTCATCACGCCCTTGACGGCGGTACCGGGTTCGGTCACTTCACCATCGGCTACTGCGCGACCCCTTACAGCAGGCCGCTTCCAGTGGGACCCTTTTCCTCACACACCGGTCCTCCGATTCACATCCGCACCGCTCGTCTGCCCGGACGGCACCACACACGCCGTCCGGCCCCCACTCGGCCCGCGCTCCATGCCGCGCGGGCCCTTGCAGAAGGAGTCATGCGTGAGCCGACCCCCTCGTGTCCCCCGCGCCGCCATGGGCGCCCTGATAGCCGTAGGAACGCTGCTCGCCTCGCTCCTCCAGACCGGAGCGGCGGGCGCCGCCGAGCCATCAGCGGCCGGCTCACAGTCCCGTCTCGTGTCGTTCTGGACGGCGGAACGGATGCGCTCGGCGCCCCCGTTGGACCTGCTGCCCTCCCCCGAGCTCTCAACTTCTCCCCCATCCCCGGGCGCGCTCAGTAAGGCCGTACGGCGCGGTGCCGAGCGACTGGTGAAGCCCACCCTCCCCAAGCTGCCGCAGACGCCGTCCACGATCCCCGAGGCCGGCGGGCCGTGGACCGGGGGCGGCGCGGTGGTCAAGACCGCGGGACGGGTGTTCTTCACCTACCAGGGCCGTCAGGCATCCTGCTCCGGCAACGCGGTGACCAGCGAAAACAAGAGCACGGTCATCACCGCCGGCCACTGCGTGAAGATGGACGGCGCCTGGCACAAGGACTGGGTGTTCGTGCCCGGCTACCACGACGGCCAGGCCCCGTACGGCAAGTGGGCGGCCACCACGACGCTCGCCACTCCGCAGTGGACGGCGAGCGAGGACATCAACTTCGACGTCGGTGCCGCGGTCGTGGGGCCGCTCGACGGCAAGAAGCTCACCGACGTCGTCGGCGGGCAGGGACTGGCCTTCAACACCGGCTACAGAAAAGAGATGTACGCCTTCGGTTACCCCGCCGCCGACCCGTACGACGGCAGCAAACTGATCTACTGCAGCGGCACCACGATCAAGGACCCGCTGCTCTCCGACGACCACGGCCTGAGCTGCAACATGACCGGTGGCTCCAGCGGCGGCCCGTGGTTCACCTCGTTCGACGAATCCACCGGTACCGGCCTGCAGTCCTCCGTGAACAGCTTCGGATACCAGTTCCTCCCCGACACCATGTTCGGCCCCTACTTCGGCGATGACGCCAAGGACCTCTACGACAAGGCACAGTCCGCCTAATGGGAGCTACGGGGCCGGGGAATGCTCGGTTCCGTAGCCGCCAGCAGGTGAGCACTATCGCCGCCGGAAGCAGTCGAGTTCTGGTGTCAGACCGTGCCCCTGCTGGTGGCCGGGAGGCCAGACCGCTGATGGGGTGGCGTGCCCGCCCCGCGGGGCGTGAGCACTGGGTCCATTAGGCCGCGCGCCGTGCCTTCCGCAGGCTACGACGCGCAACGAGAACACACTTGGGGAGGGTTTGTTGCTGCTGATCGGTGACGACTGGGCCGAAGACCACCACGACGTCGAGCTCCAGGACGAGGCCGGCCGCAAGCTGGCCACCGCGAACCTGCCCGAAGGAGTCGCCGGCATCGCCAGGCTCCACGAACTCATCGCCCGTCACGGCGGTGAGCTGGATCCTGGGGAGGTGGTCGTCGGGATCGAGACCGACCGGGGCTCGTGGGTCCAGGCCCTGGTTGCCTCCGGCTACCAGGTCTACGCGATCAATCCCCGGCAGGTGGCCCGGTTCAAGGAGCGGTACGCCTCCTCGGGGGCCAAGAGCGACAAGGGTGACGCGCACGCGCTCGCCGACATGGTCCGCATCGACCGCGACCAGCTGCGGCCGGTGGCCGGAGACAGCGGCCAGGCCCAGGCCGTCAAGGTCGTCGCCCGCGCCCACCAGACCCTGATCTGGGAACGAACCCGCACCTTCCAGCGGCTACGCAGCACGCTGCGCGAGTACTTTCCCGCCGCCCTGACCGCCTACGCCGACCTGACTCTGACCAGCTCCGACGCCATGGAACTGCTGATCAAGGCGCCCACGTCGGCCACGGCGGCGAAGCTGACCCGCACTCAGGTCACGGCCGTCCTGGCCCGGCATCGCCGACGCAACCGCGACGCGAAGGCGGCCACCATCCAGGCCGCGCTCCGCGAGCGACAGCTCGCCCTGCCCGGGCAGGTCACCGCAGCCTACGCGGCAGCCGTGACCGCTCACGCGCGGCTGATCATCGCGCTGAACGAGCAGATCACCGGGATGGAAGAGCAGGTGAAGGCGCATTTTCTCGCGCACCCGGACGCTGAGATCTACCTCTCGATGCCCGGCATCGGGGAGATCACCGGGGCCCGGGTGCTCGCCGAGTTCGGAGATGATCCCACCCGTTACGCCTCCGCGAAGGCACGCAAGAACTATGCCGGGACCAGCCCCGTCACCCGGGCCTCTGGCAAGAGCCGCACCGTCCAGGCCCGATACGTCCGCAACAACCGTCTCGCCGATGCCCTCCAGCGCCAGGCGTTCTGCGCCCTGCGGGCGTCCCCCGGCGCCCGCCGCTACTACGACAAACAACGCGCCCGTGACATCGACTACAACCCGGCCCTGCGACAGGTCGGCAACCGCCTCGTCGGCATCCTCCACGGCTGCCTCAAAACACGAACCCGCTACGACGAAGCGACCGCATGGTCGCACCACGCCCAACCCCATGCCGCTTGACCTTCAACGACATGGGGTGTCTGACACGACTCGGCAGGCCACCCACCCGCCCACGCGAGGGCGTCAGGGTGGCCTGCCTCGTGTCAGCAGCACGGCCGGACGGCCGTGCTCACACCTCCACGATCAGCTCCCGCAGCCCCGGATCGCAAATTCGGCCTCCGCTCGGGGCGTTGCTGCAGTAGTGGATGCCCGCGCTGAAGGAGATGTGCGGGTTGTCCGCACGGGTCAGGTCCAGCCGGTCAGATGCGCCCGCGTCAGCACCTCCCAGCAGGACCTCACCCGCCGGATCGACGCCTTCAACGCCGAAGGCATCCCGGACGCACTGGTCAACCTCCAGGCATCGGTCGGGTTTTTGATCGTCACTGCTACGGTTCGTGCCGGTTGGCCCGGTGCTCGTAGAGCATCGCCCCCTCCGCACTGCAGCGCCACTGGGACCGCCTGCTCCCCCTCCTCGACCGCACCCTGGCCAACAGCTGAGGCTCCGGCTCGGAAACCACACCTCAAGTACACGGCTCCGACCTGGAGTACACGGTTCCGGAGTCCTTAGCTCACACGCCAGCCGCAAAGCAGCGGCCGGAACCTGGTGATCGCGGTCATGCGCTCCCCGCCGCCGCAGCCTGTCCGAAGGTGATCCGCGAGGACCGGGCAGGGGCATCCGGGGCATCACCACCGCTTTCAGTTCACCGCATCCTGCATGCGCGTTCGTTGGCGGATCAGTCCGTGGACGCCGACAGCCGGCGTCCACGCCAGGAGGGGAAACGCCGCGACCCGTTCCATGCCTCCCGGTGCGGCGGACGCGTGTCCGGTCAACCTCCCGAGGCCAGCGCCCGGATCACCTGGCGCGCCTGATTGTCCAGCCCCCGTGCGTTGGGGTGGACGAGGGTGCAGGCTTCAGCGGTGCCGGGGATCTTGCGACACTTCTCCGATGGCTTGTCGGCCTGGTCTCCGTCACCGGTGAGGTCGTCCCGGATCCCGTACATCCACTTCGCGCCGCCGCTCTCGCATACCCCGTGCGCCGCGCTGGGGCCGTAGGTGTCGACATAGTCCGCGTCATGGTCGGTGGCGTGCTTTTCGAGCAGGGCGTTGACGTCCCGTTCGAACCTGTCGATCCAGGAGATATCGGCCTTCTTGATCGTGCCGAGCTGCTTCCAGTTCAGGAAGTCGCAGCCGGCGCTTTTCGCGGCGATGGCCGGGTAACCGACGACGGCGACCTTGGCGTTCGGCGCGCGGCCGCGGATCACGTCCATCATGTGACCGAGGTCGCGGTCGAGTTGATCGCGCCGCTTCTTCAGCCACTGCGCACCGTCACCGCTGGTGAAGTAGTCCTGGCAGGGCGCGGGCTGCGATGAACTACTCCCCTCCGCCACGCACTTGGCCAGGATCGACCCGAATCCGATGGAGTTGCCCCCGACACTCACGGTCACCACCCTGGTGCCGGAGGACAGCGCGTCCACCTGCGCGGGCCGTGCGGACCAGCCCCCTTTCGGCGGGGTCGTCGGCGGTCCGTAAACCTTGGACGCCGGCTGCCGCTGTAAGACGCCGTCGCCGACCTCGGCGCCCCCGCAGGTCACGTCCTTCAGTGCGTATCCGAGCCGTTCGGCGACCTGGTGAGGGTAGTTGCGGTAGGAGCGGCCGCAGCCGTCCTGCTCGTCCCAGCGGCGGACGAATACCCCGGCGCTGTAGGAGTCGCCGAGCGCGACGTATTCGGGACGGCCCGCGGGATCGGCCCGGGCGGGCGACGGAGGGGCGAGGGCGGCGCCCGCCATGGCAAGGGCGGCAGCCCCGGCCAGCGTCAGGCGAGCGGTGGTGGGCATTCGTGATCTGCTCATCTGCACGTCCTGGGTATCGCGCCGCGGCCTGCCCGACTGGCGCCTCACCCAACGTACCTACAGCGTGACTGACGTGGGATGCCACCGCCCCCCGTTCAGGTGGACGGGGCACAGACGACCGGCGCCCCCTCGGCTCGGCATGAGTCATGACCGCCGAGCAGTTCCGGGCCAGCAGCCGTACGGCCCGTCCACCACGGCCAGGGTGGGGTGGAGCCGCCGGGGATGATCGGCGCTTCCGCTCGAAGGTGTTGCGACCTGCGCATACGCCGCGCCGGGATCACCACGATGCACACCGCGTGCACGGTCACGCGTGACTGCTCAATACAACGGCACACGGGCGGGTTCCGTGAGTCATGTCCGTGGACGCGGTCTGCAGCGATCGCGGTCCCGGCGCTCCTCGTCGCCGGGACCCGGTACGCGTGCCCTGCCGCGATCGGTTCTTCCCGGGCGAGAGCATCGGCGCTGAACTCTCCCGCCTGCTGAACTCTCCTGCCTGGGGTGCCGTTGACGAGCGGCGAGCCAACCGACGGGTAGCTGAGCGTGACGCTCAGGCACCGGGCTCGGCGGTGTCGTCGCTGTCCGGTGAGGTGTCGGCCTCGCCGTGCGCGCTCCGCCTGCGCCGATTTCGGGCCTACGGCACGTTTCCCCGTACTCCGGTACCGGCGCCCCTTGCATCGGATGCCCATGGGCGACACTCATCCCGGAGATGGGCCCGAGACCCTGAGAAGGCGGCCCTACCAGGGGCGTTGCCCTCGGCAGCGCCCGGAATCACGGAGCGGTCGCGGTGGTGCCCATTCGGGTCCGTCACTCCATCGGGCGATGGAGCTGCGAAGAGCCCCGGACACCAGCACCGCGGTTCACCGGCACTGCGGTTGTGGAGAACTACCTTGTATCTTCAATCCATCGTCGGACGACACGACAGTGTCAGTGGTCGGCGACAGGGGGTGTGGCGGTGGGCCCGGTGGCGGCCGGCTTCGGCCTACCGGATGGAAGGGGCACAGGCGTTGGCATTCCTTCGCCGTCGACATAGATCACACCGTTGATCCGGACTGCATCGCCTGCCGCGTCCTTCGCGGACTGAACGACGCAGTTCGCCTTGCTGATGTCGCGCACGGTGACGCTGAAACTTTGACCCGCCTCGTAGCCGATGGCGATCAGTCGCTGCGTCCGCCGTCTCGGAAGATCCGGTCCAGGTGGTGGTCCAGGACGGCGGCGGCGGCATCCGGGCTGCGCTGGCCGACGAGGACGCTGGTCCCGAGCCCCGCCGCCATGGCAAGCAGGCTGATCGCCTCCACACGTGCCTCGATACCGGGCCGCGTCAGACGCGCGTCCTGCGCCTGCTGGAGCAGTCCGGTCACAGTGTCCTCCGCGGCGTCGGGGCCCTTCATGTAGGGCTGAGCGGCAAGCGCGGCATCGGTCGCTGCCAGAACGGCGTACGAGGTGTAGACGAGGTGGAAGGCGCGGCTCTCTTCGTCGGCCGGCAACGACGCCAAGAGCATGGCCTCGATCATCGCGCGCGGCCCCGGGTTCTCCCCGGCGGCCCGGATCCGGGCGGCGACCCGCTCACCGAATCCGGCGGCCAGGTGTTGTAGTCCGTAGAGCAGCAACTTCTCCTTGGTCTCGAAGTAGTACTGCACCAGCCGCAGCGACACCCCTGCCTCCGCCGCCACATCGCGCATTCCCACCGCGTGCAGTCCGCGCCGTCCGGCGACCCGGACCAGCGCCTGGGCGATCTCGGTGCGCCGCTCCTCGTGGTCCACACGCTTCGGCATCAGCCGCGTCTCCGCTCGTCGATTCCTGGCTCCGGGCCCGCCAGGGGGCACCTTGATGATACAGCCGTACCACCAATGTGGTACGGTCGTACCACGAAAAGTGAACCGCTTCCGGAGGTGACTCACCGTGTCCGAGACCAGGACCGCGGCCCGCGCCGATGTCGGCCGCTACGTCAACGACGCCTTGCGCGACCGGTACTTCACGGCCTGCGACGCGGTCTACGCGATGGGCGCGCGCATCCGTGCGGAACTCGACGTGGAGACCAGCTTCGGGACGACCCACGTCTACCGGTACGGCCCCACCGACCCCGCGGCCGAGTCCCGCACCCCGGTCGTGCTGGTGCACGGTGCGGGCAGCTGCTCTGCCATGTGGTACCCGAACACCGCCGCGCTCAGCGCCGACCGGCCCGTCTACGCACTCGACACCCCCGGCGACCCGGGCCGCAGCGTCCAGCGCGAACCCCTCCACCAGCCCGAACGCGCCGCCCAGTGGCTGGACGAGGCACTCGCCGGCCTCGGCCTCGACCGCGTCCACCTCATCGGCTCCTCCTACGGCGGCTGGCTCGTACTGAACCAGGCGCACCGCAAGCCCGGCCGCCTCGCCTCCGTGACGCTGCTCGACCCCGGCGGACTGGAGAAGGTGGGCCTGCGCTTCTTCGTCTGGATCTTCGCCAGCCTCCTTGCGACCTTCGTACCCAAGGCGCTACGCCCGCGCCTGGCAGCCTGGCTGGAGCAGCCGGTCCTCGTCGTGCCCGAGCTGCGCACGATGATCAGGTCCGGCGTCCGCGCCTATCGCATACGGCGACCGGCCCCACTCCCCCTCGGCGCGGACGAGCTGCGCACCATCCACACCCCCCTGTTCCTCCTGCTCGGCAAGCGAAGCCTCCTCGTGCACCCGCAACGCCAGGCCGAGCGCGTCCCACGTCTGATACCGGGCGCCCGCGCCGAGATCGTCTCGAACACCGGCCACGGACCGCAGATCGACCACGCGGAGCAGATCAACAACCGGATGCTCACCTTCATAAACTCCGTCGACTGACCACCATCGACATGGACTCCGCCGACTGACCACCATCGCCGCCGATGGTTCGTGACGTGTCGTCGCGGTGCGACGTCGGTCCGGTGCGGATCGTATGGAGATCGGATCGTGGTCAGCTGAGCTGGAGTCATTGCTGGTGCGGGTGGGTGGACGGTTCTGCCGCGCGGAGCCGCGACGGCGGATGCGGGACTACGTGCGGGGCCTGCCGGGGCCGGTCGGCAGGAAGAACGGCTGGCAGCTCACGGAGTACGCAGGTCACGGGACACCGGACGGGCTGCAGCGGCTGTCGGCCTCGTGCCCCAAGCCCCCAAGCCCCCATGTCCCGAAATCAGTCGCTCCCAAGGTCGTTACCAGCAGCGTCCGCACAATGGTCGTCCGGGCATGACCTCAGCGTCGGCCGCGTGGGGCGGTTCGATGCCGGCCACTTGGCGTCGACGGCCTGTTCGAGACCCGCCCGGTACTCGTCGCCCGCGGGATGCCCCGGCGCCGACCGCCCCGGGACGGAACGCGACCGACAGGCGCAACAGACACCACGGACACCACAGGTCAGGTCAGGACACCTCCGCGAAGTCCGCCGGGCTCACCCGGCGCAGGCGGCGCCGCATCCCCTTCGGGAGCGACGGCGCCGGAACCGTGAGCACGGCACTCTCCGCCCGGTTCTGGATCCGCCGCCGCACCCGCCCCCGATGCCCCCCGGCACCGATGACCAGCAGATCGTCCGGGCCGTCCGCAAGGGCGAGCAGCGCACGGTCCGGCCGGTCCCGGACCACCTTGCGCTCGACGTCGAGTCCCGGCGGCGTACCGCCGAAGGCATCGTTGAAGGCGCGGTCGAGGCGGCCACGGGCCTGCTCCTTCCAGTAACTGGCCCAGATGCGCTCCGGATTGCGCAGATAGAGCACCTCGCCCTCCGGTGGCTCCCAGACATACACCGCGACAAGGCGCCGTCCACCGCTCCTGGCCTCGGCGGCGGCCGCACGCAGCGCCGCCAGGCTCGCCGGCGAGCCGTTCACTCCGACCACGACCCGCTTGTCGTCCCCGCTCACGCCGTCCCCGCTCATCATCGGTTCCTCCTGTCCCGCGTGCCCCGGCAGCCGCGGCGGTTCCGCGGCGTCCAGGCCACCTCGGCCGCCTGACTGCGAGTCTGTACAGTCATTGGCCTGAAGAGCAGGGCCAATCAAGGGAAGTTGGCATGGCTGACATTCACGTGGACCATTCCGTGGACAGGACGCTCGGCAGCCACCGTCTCGCCGGACTGCTCAGCGCCACGGCCGGCGACCGCCCCGGCTACCGCGCCCTCGCGCAGGGCGTACGCACCCTGCTGCTCGACGGACGCATCGCCCTGCACACCCGTCTGCCGGCCGAACGCGAGCTGGCCTCCGCACTCGGCGTCAGCCGGGCCACCGTGACGGCGGCGTACGACCTGCTGCGCGAGGGCGGCTATGCGCACAGCAGGCGCGGCTCCGGCACCTGGACCGTGCTGCCCGAGGGGCGGCGGCCGTCCAATGTGGCCGCCTTCACGCCCAAGGACGACCTCATCGATCTCGCCCTCGCCGCGCCCTTCGCGCCCCAGTCCGAGCTCGCCGAGGCGCTCGGCGCGGCAAGTGCCCAGCTGCCCCGTCTCGCGGCAACCGCCGGCTACCACCCCTACGGGCTCCCGGAGTTGAGGGCCGCAGTCGCGGACCGGTTCACCCGCCGCGGACTGCCGACGCTGCCCGACCAGATCCTGATCACCTCCGGTGCACAGCAGGCGGTCTCCCTCACGCTCGGGCTGCTCGGCCGCCCCGGCGACCGCGTCCTGGTCGAGAACCCCTCGTACGCCGTGGTCCTCGACGCCCTCCGCCGCTCCGGACTGCGCACCACTCCGGTGCCGGTGACCGAGGACGGCTGGGACAGCGATCTGGCCGAGTCCGCGCTGCGCCAGGCGGCGCCCCGACTCGCCTATCTGGTACCGGACTTCCACAATCCGACGGGCAACCTGATGCCGGCCGAGCAGCGCCTGCGCCTCCTCGACGCGGCCCGCCGCACCGGCACCTGGATGATCGTCGACGAAACCCTCACCGATATCGCGCTCGACGTCCCGGCGCCCGCCCCCTTCGCCGCACTCGCGACCCACCGCGCGGCCGAACAGCTGGTCACCGTGGGCTCGTTGAGCAAGACCCACTGGGGCGGTCTGCGCATCGGCTGGGCACGCGCGAGCTCCCAGCTGGTCACGGAACTGGCTACGCACCGGGTGCCGACGGACATCGCGACGTCCGCCCTCGACCAGCTGGTCGCGATCGGCCTGCTCGAACGCACCGATGCCGTACTGGCCCAACGACTGCCACGGCTGCGCGCCCAGCGCGACGCCCTCGCGGCCGCCCTGGCCGACCAACTACCCGACTGGCGCTGGCGGTTGCCGCCCGGCGGCCTCTCCCTCTGGGTCGACCTGGGGCGCCCGGTGGCGTCGGCGCTGGCCGCGGCCGCGCTCGACCACGGTGTACGGATCGAGGGCGGGGCGCGCTTCGGCGCGGACCCGGGAACGTTCGAGCACCGGCTCCGGATCCCGTACACCCTGCCCGAAGAGGTGTGCACGGAGGCGGTGCAGCGCATCGCGGCGGCCGTCGACGGCGAACTCGCGGTCCGGGTCGGCGACACGGACCGTACGCGCTGGGTGGCATGAGACCGGCATCGTCACAGACCGAGGCACCGAACATGACGGTCGGCTCGTCAGTCGATGGTGATCTCGCCCATCGCGCTCCAGCCGTCCGCTCCCTCGATGGTGGTGCTCACGATGTCGGGGGTGCGGCGCAGCAGGGGGCGCATGGTTTCGAGGCCGGCGCGGAAGTGGTCGGAGTTGACGTGCGCCTCGCCGGCGTCGTCCTTGAAGGCCTCGACGAGAACGTAGGTGTGGGGGTCCTCGATGCTGCGGGACCACTCGAACCACAGGTTGCCGGGTTCGGCGCGGGTGGCCCGGGTGAAGGATTCGACGTGGTTCGGCCACTCTTCGGCGTGCTCGGGCTTTACGGGAAACTTGACGACGATGAAGATCATTCGTCGATGATAGGCCACCCGGAAGATTTGCTGTGAAACGGGGCATTCCCTCGCTTCCTGGGCGTTGCTCGCGCCCGCCATCCGGGCGGGCAGCGCCTGTGCCGACCAGCTGGGCCCGGCGGAAAGACGCAAGCCACCGTGTTCGACATGCCCCCGGTGGGCCATCGCCCGGGATCGTTGGGGCAGGGCTTCGCAGTCGCGGGTCAGGCGGCGGTACAGGATCGCGTCGGCGATCTCCCGCAGATCGTGCACCCGGGCCGCTGTACCCGGCCCGGCCCTCCTGGCCCGGCACGCCGTGAAAACCGGCTCCATCAGAGCCCGTCGGGCATCGGACACATCACTGCGATACGGGCGCCGAGAACTCACAAGCCCCACGACGACGCACCCACACCACAGTCACCACCCGACCAAACACCCGCCACACAGATCACACGCCCTTTGGGCGTGTTCGAATAAATAGCCGCAGCACGTTCATTCAATCGGACACCGAACCGCACGAAAAGGTCATTGGTACCCGAGTTTTGAACAAGCTTCACTTGGGCCCGGCCACCCCATTGACGGAATGCCGGACAATATGACTTCATAAAGTGACGGGTTGACAGGCATAGCCGATTCCTGCACTCAGCCCCTGTAAGGAGGTCAAGATGAAACGATCGCGGCCACGCCGCCGCACGACGTTCCTGACCATTCTCACCCTGCTGCTCGGCACCCTTTCGATGCTGGGGACCGCCGCACCCGCCCACGCCGCGAGCACCTGCAACGGTTCGACGGTCAGCGGCAAGTTCACGCCGGGTATCGACGCCCTGGACATGGACAACCAGGCGTTCGAGGTCGCCGTCACCAGCGCCGTCTGCACCACCTCCAACCCGGACATCACCTCCGCCCGGATGGAGGGCCACGGATCAGGCCCCTTCAGCTGTACCACCGGCGAGATCAAAGGCAAGGGCACCATCTTCTGGAACGACGGTTCCAGCAATGGACTGAATTCCACTGTGGAATGGACCTTGACGAACGTGACGGGCGGGAACCTCATCCAAGGAACCGTAAAATCCGGTGAATTCAAGGGAGAGAAATTCCGCGTGGAGGCCGTAGGCGGAAGCAATCCGACCGAATGCACCAAGCCGAACGGCCTGAAGTCGTTCGCCGCCACGGGCTCCATGCAAACGACCCCAGCCTGACCCGGGTCGAACTCAGGAAAACAGGGAAATCCGGAGAACTCCGTTCCTGGGACCGGGAGCGCCCCCGTGATCACATCGGTGATCACGGGGGCGACGGAAGACGGTATGTTGCATGTGTTCCTCCTTTCTACGTAGTTGACTTCCCTTGCTCGTCGCGCAGTTCAAAGCTGTGGGAGCGTGCCTCGTCGAGGGCGGTGTGGGTTTATCGGGCAGTGGTACGTCAGTTGTCGAGGATTTGGGAGTCCTCCCACATCGCCGTCGGCCTGGACAACGGCCCGGCCCACAGGACCCGGCCCCAGGTGCGGTCCGCCGACCGTCGTCAATGACGGTCATGCACGGTCTTCCCTTTCCCGAACCGTGTCGGCGGGTCTCGCCATGGGATGCCAGTCCGCTGGCGGAAAGAGAATGCCGTTGATGACCGTGCGGTGACCCTTTCGACGCGCTGCCCCTGGACCCCGGCACACGCGCCCACAACCGATGCACAACGGGTGCACATTCGCGCGTGCACTCGCAAGAGACCGCAGGTACGAACGGGCAGCCCGACCGGGCTCCGAACGCCCTTGAGCAGGGTGTTTTCCCTGCTCAAGGGCGGAGTGGCGGACGAGTCGGCCTGTACGCCGGGTTCTGTCGCCCCCGGCCCTTGCGGGCCGGGGGGAGACGGCCATCCATCTAGGGCTGCCGTTGCCGACAGCCTCGTGCGGTCTACCCGCGGACTCGGGCGGGCCGCCCTCGGTCGTCCGCGCAGGGGCATCAGCCGATGCCCCCTCTTGACCTTGCTCCGGGTGGGGTTTACCGAGCCCTCCGAGTCACCTCGGAGGCTGGTGGTCTCTTACACCACCGTTTCACCCTTACCGGGCGCCTTGCGGCCCCGGCGGTCTGTTTTCTGTGGCACTGTCCCGCGGGTCACCCCGGGTGGGCGTTACCCACCACCCTGCCCTGTGGAGCCCGGACGTTCCTCGGGGAGACCAGAAGGATCTCCACGCGGCCGTCCGGCCGGCTCGTCCGCCGTGTGGACCATGCTACCCGTACGTACGAGGGGCGCGTGCTTGACCTTCGCGGGGCGCGTGCTTGACCTTGTCGCGACGTCAACGTTTCTCCTGGGCGGTATGAGGATCGGAGAGCTTGCGGCACTGGCCGGGGTCAGCACGCGGACCGTACGCCACTACCACCACCTCGGGCTGCTGCCCGAGCCGGAGCGGCGGCCCAACGGCTACCGGGAATACGGGCTGCGCGACGCGGTGGCGCTCGCGCGGGTGCGGCGGCTGACGGAGCTGGGGCTGGGGCTGGAGGAGGTCCGGGATGTGACCGCCGACGACGCCGGGCGGGAGCTGTGCGAGGTGCTGAGCGAACTGGACGCGGATCTGGCGCGGCAGGAGGAGGCGATCCGGGCGCGGCGGGCCCGGATCGCCACGCTGCTGCAGCGGGCGGTGGAGGACGGCGGGCTGCCCCCGGAGGGCCCGGTGTCGGAGGAACTGGCCGCGCTCTTCGGGGAGATGGCCAAGGTCTCGGCGCGGTTGCTCGGCCCGGAGCCCGCGATGGCCGTGAAGGAGCGGGAGGTCTTGGCGTTGATCGAGTCGGTGGCGGGCGCGCGCCGGAGGCCGAGGTGCGATGGGGGTGACTCCGGGCGGAGTCCGGGTGAGCCTCCACTCGGAGCGGTGGCGGGCGGCGAGCAGGCGCGGGGTCGGCTGTCGGCCCTGCTCAAGGAGTCGGCGGCGGCGCCGGGCGCGATGGACCGGATGTACGAGGTCTATGCGCTGCTCGATGAGCTGGCCCAGGCCGGGCCCGACGATCCACGGGTGGCCCGGGCCGCGCGCGCCATCAGCGACTGGCTGCCGGACTCGGTGGTCGCCGAGATCGGCGAAGGGGCGGGGGAAGCGGTGGCGAGGGAGGCGGCGGAAGGAGCGGACGGGTTCCTGAAGGCGTTCTTCGCGGACTTCGCGCCCGCGCAGGCGGCGGCCGTGCGCGAGGCGATGCGCCTGATCGCGGAGCGGACGCGATGAGCCGGGGTGAGACAGGCCGGCGCGGGAACAGCCAGAGCGCGACGAGCCAGCGCGGGACCAGCACGAGCGGGACGGGGCGGGGCGGGAAGCTGCGGCTGTTGGCCGCGTATGAGGCTCGGTGGATGGTGAGCCTGGGGCTGTGGGTGGCGCGGCGCAGGGACGGGGTGAGCGCGGACGCGCAAGCCCACGGCTACGCACGGGCGCAGGCCGCGCTGCTGTTCGGCTGGGGCTTCGTGTGCGTGGTCGAGACGGTGGGGGTGTCCGTCATGCTGGCCGACCTCCCGGTGGCGCACGCGATCATGCTCGTCCTGGACGTCTATACCGTGCTGATGGTGTTCGAGCTGCACGCCGCCGCCGTCACCCGGCCGCATGTCCTGGGCTCCGACGAACTGCGGCTGCGCAACGGCGCCCAGCTCGATCTGCGGATACCGCTGGAGCGGATCGCCTCGGTCCGCCACGACCTGCGCTTCGCAAGGGAGAAGCAGGGAGAGAAGAGGGCGAAGGGGGAGAAGGGGAAGCACGGGGAGGAGGGGGACGGGCTGCTGGAGATGGCGGTGGGCGGGCAGACCTCCGTCACCGTCGAACTGACCGAACCGGTCACGGCTGTACGGCTGTCGGGGCGGCGGACGGCGGTGCGTACGGTGCGGTTCCATGCCGATGACGCCCGGGGCGCGGTGGCGGCCCTGCGGGAGGCGGTGAAGCCGGCAAGCGCACCGGGAGCGGCCGCGGCTCCGGATGCCGTTGGGCAGGCGGGCGCCACGCCGGGTGAAGAAGGCAGGCGCCATGCCGGAGAGAACCAGGCGGGCTTCACACCGGAGTGAAACGGACCGCCGCCCGGCCCGGGTCCGCCGCCATGAGGCGGACCCGCAGGTAGTGCCCGAGCGGCAGCGGCGGACCCTGCGGGGTGGTCTCGATATGGCCGATCACGACCGGGTCGTAGAGCTGGACCGTGCCCCGGGTGGGGTCGTCCGCATCGAGGTCGACGACCAGGGCGTGGTCGAAGACCGTGCCGACCCGGTCGCGCAGCAGGGCCGCCTCCACCAGCTCGACGCAGGCCGCCTCGACCTCGTTGGCGCGCCGGGTGCCGGCCTCCATCTCGGCGGGGAGGCCGGGCAGCGCGGTGCGGACCCACTCGGGCGGCGCGGTGTCGGCCGAGGCGGCCAGGCACAGCTCGGAGCTGTAGCGATCGACCAGCCGCCGCAGCGGGGCGGTGGCATGCGCGTACGGGGCGGCTACGGCGGCGTGCCGCGCTTTGGAGGCGGCCGGTGCGGTGCCGTCGAAGACGGTGTAGCCGGCGCCGCGCAGCAGGGTGGTGCACTCCTGGAGGAAGGCGGCGTGACCGGGACGCCGCGGATCGAGGTCGCGGATGATCTTGTCGTATGAGGTGTGGTGCGGCCAGTCGACGCCGAGCGCGCGGGCGGTCAGCTTCAGCCGGGCGACCGAGCCGTCCCGGCCGGAGGGCAGCGTACGGAGGATGCCGGTGCCGGCGGCGAGCATCAGGTTGGCCGCGGCCATGCCGGTGAGCAGGGAGATCTGGGCGCTCCAGCCGTCGACGGGGAGCGGGGCGCGGTAGTCGGCGGTGTAGCGGCCGTCGTGCTCGGTGATCTCCTGCTCGGGGACGGTGAGGGAGACCGCGCCCCGGGCCGCCTCCAGTTCCTCACGGAGCCGGCCGATCTCGCCGAGCAGGACGAGCGGTTCCTCGGCCGTCTTGTCGTCGAGGACCCGCTGGACGCCCGTGTGGTCGAGCCGGGCGCGGGAGCGGACCAGGGCCCGGCGTACGGAGGTGCCGGCCAGGGCGCCGTACGCGTCGAGGTCGAGCTGCCAGAGCACGGCCGGGCGGTCCTGGTCGGGCAGCAGGGCGGCGGCGCCCTCGCTCAGCACCGGCGGATGCAGCGGTACCCGCTCGTCGGGGAAGTAGAGGGTGGTCACACGGTGGTGTGCCTCGGCGTCCAGGGCGCCGCCCGGTGTCACGAAGGAGGCGACATCGGCGATGGCGTAGTGCACGCGGAATCCGCCGCCGGCCCGCCGGGACAGGAACATCGCCTGGTCGAGGTCGAGCACGCCGGGTGGGTCGATGGTGAAGAGGGGAAGGTCGGTGGCGTCGTCCAGGGTGTGCTCGGTCGCCACCTCTCCGTCGCCGGCGGGGATCCGGGGGGCGCGGGCCGCGCTGTCCGCCTCGGCCTGCACGGAGGGCGGGAAGTGGTCCGGGATCTCCAGTTGTCCACGCAGCTCACGCAGGGCGGCGTGCAGCGGGGCCTCGGCTGCGTCGATCACATGCATATGGCGACGGGGCATGAAACCGAGCGTATGGCGGGCGGGCGCTCCCGGCGCGGTGTACGGCTCCGGGTTGATCAAGAAGGGTGCGCGGTCGACAGGAGTCCGACGACAACCCCTCGGCAAGCGGCGGGTGCTTGCAGCCCGCCGCAGGCCATACGCTTTTCCGGGGCCGCACCCCGCTCGTACCGCCGTGAAGGAGAACACCGTGCTCGTGCTGTTGCCGCCGTCCGAAGGGAAGGCCGCGGGAGAGGCCGGGGCGCCGCTGGACGCGGACTCGCTGTCGCTGCCGGGGCTGGCCGCCGCACGCGCGGCCGTCCTGGAGGAACTCGTCGAGCTGTGCGCGGCGGACGAGACCAAGGCGCAGGAGGTGCTGGGGCTCAGCGACGGCCTCAAGGGCGAGATCGCCAAGAACGCGGGGCTGCGCACCGCCGGTACGCGTCCGGCCGGGGAGATCTACACCGGGGTGCTCTACGACGCCCTCGGGCTCGCGTCCCTGGACGCGGCGGCGCGGCGACTGGCGGAGGAGTCGCTGCTGGTGTTCTCGGGGCTGTGGGGCGCCGTACGGATCGGCGACCGGATTCCGTCCTACCGCTGCTCGATGGGCGTGAAGCTGCCGGGGCTGGGTGCCCTGGGCGCGTACTGGCGCAAGCCGATGGCCGAGGTGATGCCCGAGACCGCCGCATCAGGAGAGGTGGCACGATGGGGGTCCCCCCGGACGAAGTCCGGGGGAGCCTCCGGCAGGGGCGGTGGTCGGGCGACGGGCGGGCTGGTGCTGGATCTGCGGTCGGCGGCGTATGCGACGGCGTGGAAGCCCGAGGGCGAGGTCGCGGGGCGTACGGCCACGGTGCGGGTGCTGCAGTCGAAGATCGTGGACGGTGTGGAGAAACGGTCCGTGGTCAGCCACTTCAACAAGGCGACCAAGGGCCGGCTGGTCCGGGATCTGCTGACCGCGGGGCTCTCACCGGCCGGTCCGGCGGAGCTGGTGGAGGCGCTGCGCGGGCTGGGTTACGTGGTGGAGGCGCAGGCCCCGGCGAAGGCCGGCAAGGCGTGGGCGCTCGATGTGATCGTGACGGAGTTGTAGGACCGCCGAGCATACGCATGCCCCTCGTCGCAGTCGTTGCAGTATGCACAACGGCCGTTGCGAAGAGTGGACGAATCGGCGCACCATGGAGCGCGTGACCAGCGCCGCCGCCTCCCCCTTCCCCTCCCTGCTCGGGCTCGCGCCCGTCATCCCGGTCGTCGTGCTGCACGACGCCGCGGATGCCGTGCCGCTCGCCCGTGCGCTCGTCGCGGGCGGGCTGCCCGCGATCGAGGTGACCCTGCGGACGCCGGCCGCGCTCGACGCGATCCGGGCGATCGCCGACGAGGTCCCGGACGCGGTCGTCGGCGCCGGCACCGTGCTCACCCCCGACCAGGTCGCCGCGGCCGGTGCGGCCGGCTCCCGGTTCCTGGTGAGCCCCGGCTGGTCGCCGCGGCTGCTGGGCGCGATGCGGGACTCCGGCGGGCCGTTCCTGCCGGGTGTCTCGACGGCCTCGGAGGTGGTGACACTGCTGGACGAGGGCCTCACCGAGATGAAGTTCTTCCCCGCCGAGGCGGCGGGCGGCGCCGCCTACCTGAAGTCCCTCGCGTCGCCCCTCCCCCGGGCCCGGTTCTGCCCGACCGGCGGCATCGGCCCGGCGTCCGCACCGTCGTATCTGGCGCTGCCGAACGTGCCCTGCGTCGGCGGTACATGGATGCTCCCGGCCGACGCGCTGGCCGCGAAGGACTGGGACCGCGTACGCCAACTCGCCCAGGAGGCAGCGAAGTCGGGGGCCTGACCGCAACGCGTGCCGTCGCAAGGCGTATCCCCGCAGCGCGTGTCCCCACAACCCGTAGCCCCGCCGCGCGTATCCCCGCGACACGAAGGGGCCCGGCACATCTCTCCATGTGCCGGGCCCCTTCGTACGCGGAGAACTCCCCGCTACCGCAGGTGCGAGGTGTCGTTCAGCAGCCGCAGCGACGCATTGCCGTCGGCGTAGTACGCGACCGCCGACAGGGACGCCGCGGAGAGCTCCATACGGAACAGCGACTCCGGCGGGGCACCCAGCGCCAGCCGGACCAGCGTCTTGATCGGCGTCACATGGGTGACGATCAGCACGGTCTTGCCCGCGTACCGGGCGATGAGCTTGTCGCGGGCGACCGCGACCCGGCGGGCGACCGTCGCGAACGACTCGCCGCCGCCGGTCGGCGCCGCCTTCGCGGAGCCGAGCCAGGCGTCGAGGTCGTCGGGGAACCGCTCGCGCACCTCGGCGAAGGTCAGCCCCTCCCAGGCGCCGAAGTCGGCCTCGCACAGCCCGTCGTCGGTCCGGACCCCCAGGCCGAGCCGGGCCGCGACGGTCTCGGCGGTCTGGCGGCAGCGCCGCAGCGGTGAGCTGACGATGGCCTGGACAGTGCCGCGGGCGGCCAGCGCGGCGGCGACCGCCTCGGCCTGCCGGCGGCCGGCGGCGGAGAGTTCGGGGTCATCGCCGCCGCTGCCGGAGAAGCGCTTCTCGGGCGTCAGCGCGGTCTCGCCGTGCCGCAGCAGGACAAAGGTCGCGGGCACACCGAGGTCGGGAGCGCCCCAGCCCACCTTCGGGGCGGCGGCCGTCTCGGCGGCCTCGTCCGCGGCCCGTGCGGCGGCGCTGCGGGCAGGAGCGGCAGCAGTGGCGGTGGCGAGTGCCGCGCGCGAGGCGCCCGGCTCCCACTGCTTGCCGATCTTGCCGGCGTCCATCGCCTCGTTGGCGAGCCGGTCGGCGTGCTTGTTCTTCTCCCGGGGGATCCACTCGTAGCTGACCCGGTCGGGCGGGAACACCGTCCTGGCCTCGGCGGCCAGCGGTTTCATGTCCGGGTGTTTGATCTTCCAGCGGCCCGTCATCTGCTCGACGACGAGCTTGGAGTCCATCCGCACCCGGACGCGCGCCTCCGGGTCCAGCGCGTACGCGGCCCGCAGCCCGGCCAGCAGACCCTTGTACTCGGCGACGTTGTTGGTGGCGGTGCCGATGTACTCGGCGGCCTCGGCCAGCGCCTCCCCCGTCGCCGGGTCGAGGACGACCGCGCCGTAGCCGGCCGGGCCCGGGTTGCCCCGGGAACCGCCGTCCGCCTCGACGATGAACGTACGTGCCATGGCCTACAGACCCGAGTCGGGCGTACGGACCAGGATGCGGCCGCAGCTCTCGCACCGGAGGACGGTGTCGGGGGCGGCCGCCCGCACGTCGTTGAGCTCGGTGATGTTCAGCTCCAGCCGGCAGCCCTCGCAGCGGCGCTGGTAGAGGCGGGCCGCGCCGACGCCGCCCTCCTTGGCCCGGATCCGGTCGTAGAGCCGGACGAGGTCGGCCGGGATGTCGGCGACGGTCAGCGCGCGCTCCTTGGTGACCGTGGCGGCCTCGGCGTCGATCTCCTGGCTCGCGGCGTTCCGGCGGGCGACGGCGTCATCGACCTTGGCCTGGATGGAGTCGACCCGGTCGGTGAGCTCGGCGACCCGCTCCTGGGCGGCCTCGCGGCGCTCCATGATCTCCAGGACGACCTCCTCCAGGTCGCCCTGGCGCTTGGCGAGGGAGGTCAGTTCGTGCTGGAGGTTCTCCAGGTCCTTGGGCGAGGTGACGGCGCCGGAGTCCAGGCGCTGCTGGTCGCGGGCGGCGCGCTGGCGCACCTGGTCCACGTCCTGCTCCGCCTTGGTCTGCTCGCGGCTGGTGTCGCTCTCCTCGGTCTGCGCGGCCACGAGCAGGTCGCGCTGCTGGGTGAGGTCGGCCTCCAGGGTCTGCAGCTCGGCGAGCTCGGGCAGGTTCTTGCGCTTGTGCGCGAGCTGGGTGAGCCGGACGTCCAAGGCCTGGACTTCGAGGAGGCGGATCTGGTCGGCGGGCGCGGCGTTCAGCGTGGGGCTCCTGTGGTGTGCGTCGGGGTGGCGAGCGGGGCGGACGCCGCGTGGGCGGTCCAGGGGTCGGTGACCGTACGGGAGACATGCGTGCGCAGTCCCCAGCCGTGCCGGTCGGAGACCGCGTCGAGCTGGGCCGCGGCCTGCTCGCACCACGGCCATTCGGTGGCCCAGTGGGCGGCGTCGAGCAGCGCCGACGGGCCGTTGCGGGTGTTCTGGGTGGCCTCGGAGGCCGGGTGATGGCGCAGGTCGGCGGTGAGGAACGCGTCCACGCCGGCCGCCCGTACGTCATCGAAGAGGCTGTCCCCGGAGCCGCCGGAGACGGCGATGGTACGGATCTCCCGCTCCGGGTCGCCGGCCGCCCGGATGCCCTGGGCGGTGGCCGGCAGCCGCGCGGCGGCGTACCGGACGAAGTCGGCGAGGCTCATGGGGTGTGCCAGCTCACACACCCGGCCCAGGCCCCGACGGCCCGCCGGGTCGCCCGGGTCCGGCACCAGGGGCCGGAGGATCCGCAGGTCCAGGGCACCGGCCAGGGCGTCCGAGACGCCGGGGTCGGCGGTGTCGGCGTTGGTGTGCGCGACATGCAGTGCGATGTCGTGCTTGATCAGCGTGTGGACGACCTTGCCCTTGAAGGTCGAGGCGGCGACCGTCGTCGTTCCGCGCAGATAGAGCGGATGGTGGGTGACGAGCAGGTCGGCGCCGAGCGTGACGGCCTCGTCGACGATCTCCTGGACCGGATCGACGGCGAACAGCACACGGCGGACCCCGGCTTCGGGGTCTCCGCAGACCGAGCCGACGGCGTCCCACTGTTCGGCCCGCTCGGGGGGCCAGAGAGCGTCGAGCGCGGCGAGGACTTCAGACAGTGCGGGCACGGGGGGAAGGTTACCTCTCACGAGTGCCCCGACGCCCCGTCACGGTCGCCGGAGGCACCGGCCGCCGGTCCACGAGGGATCACACGGACCCGGCGGACCCGGCGGCCGGGTGGCGCCAGCACACTCACACCGTCCGGCACCGGCGAACGGAACAACCGCCACCCTTATGCGTGAAGTGCGGCAGCACGCGTTGTTCGGCCGGAAGTGCGAAACCTAGCTTCGGTCCCTGACTGGAGGTGGTCATGCGATGACGATCTGTGCCACTCAGGAGGAGCGGGCGCTCGACGGGCCCCGCCGACCGGCGCTGACGATCGCCGCCGACGGCTCGTACGCCGCCCGGCTCACCCGTGACGACGAAGGCGGGGACAGCTGGTTCCCGGAGCGCTGGACGGTCGGCGGCCCCGAGCCGTACGCCGTACCGCTGCCCGGCAGCCAGCCCGAGGAGCCGGACAGTGAACTGCTGCCGCTCGCGGACGGCCGGGTACTGATCCTGCGCCGGGTCGCCGACAACTTCGCGCTGTCGCTGCTCTACCCGACGGGCCCGGGGACCGGCGAACTCCCGCTCGGCACCGTGGCGGCGCCCGAGCTGACCCTGCTGCCGCCCGCCCCGGGCGGGGTGCTCTGCTACGCCCTGGCGCGCGGCGGGCACGGCACCGCGCTGTGGCTGGTGCACGGCGGCGCCCGCGGACCGGAGCGGGTCGCCACGGTGCCGGGACGCTGTACCGGCGGCGCCTGGCTGGACCGCGGGGGCCGACTGCTGGCCCTGGACCGGGAGTTGGACGGGCGGACGAAGACCGTGGTGGTCGATCTGGAGCGGGGCGGCGAGACCAGCCCGCTGCTACAGATCACGGAGGACAGCAACGACCGTCTGCTGCTGGCCGATCCGGACAGCGGGCTGCTGATCGTGCGGTCCGACGCCCCCGGGCACGACCGGCTGGGCTGGGGCGTACTCGGCAGCAGCCGACCGGTGCGCTTCCCGGAGTGTCTGCGGCCGGCCTACGCGGCGGACGCGGCGAACCCGGCCCACACCGTGGACCCGGTGGTGACGCCGTTCGCGGTGCAGCCGGGGCAGACGCTGATGCCGGAGAGGTGTGCGGTGGCGTTCCGGATCGATGCGGCGAGCGGCACCTGGCTGGGCGTATGGCGGCCCTCGGGACGGCAGTTGCGGCAACTGCCGGCGCCGGTGGGGTGGCTGGCGGGGGCCGGGCTGTGGACGGCGGACGGCGAACTGCTGCTGCCGTACGCGACGGACGCGGTGCCGTGCGGGGTGGCGCGGATGGCCATACCGCTGAAGGTGACGGAGACAGGGGCTACGGGAGTTACGGGGAACGCCGGGGGCGGTTCCCGTCCCGGGGTGGGCGATCAGGGGCGTCCCGGAGGGAGCGATGAGGCAGGTACCGGGGCGGACGAGGGCCCCCGGGCGGGCGGCGGGATCCGGCCTCGGCTGAGTGATGAACTCCGTCCCCGGGTGAGCGGCGGTCTTCCGCCCCGGGTGAGCGGCGGGATGGTCCCGGCTTTCGAGGATCCCGACAAGCGCTCCACACCATCCGCACATTCGAAGGCCGCCGTCAGGACACCGCACAACAGGCCCGCGGATCCGCAATCATGCAGGCCAGTACCCTTGCAACAGGCGCCTCTGGCGGCCCGGTAGGCACCATCGGGCACACCGTCCCGCCCCGTTAGAATTTTCAGGCGGGGGGCTGCGCAGCCGGTTGACCGGCCGCCGACAGCACTGCCCGGGTTTTCCGGGCGGCAGCTGGGGGAGGTCCCGTCGCGTATAGGTGTAAGCGATCCGACGGAGTGACTCTTTCCATGTCCGAAGCCCGAACCGACACGACCGAAGCGAGCCTCCAGGAGGCATCCGCCCAGGCCGCCGAGGCGGCAAGCTCCGGCAGGCACCGCGGCCCGGCCGCCACGGAAGAGGCCGCGGTCACCGTCAACGGGCGGCACCGCCGGGAGAAGCAGGCCCAGAACGCCTGAGGACCGTCGCAGGGCAAGCCCTCGGCGGGTCCGGCGGTTCTCCGCCGCCCCCATGCGTACGGCCGTGGCCGCCGCACCGCTCACCGCGGGGGCGGCCACGGCCATACGCCTCCGCCGGTCGCTCTCCACCACCTCCGCCGGTCGCTGTCAGCCGCGCCCGAGGCTCAGCACCTCGGCCGCCGCGAAGGTCTCGTCCGGCGGCCGCTCCGCGTAGTACGGCGTCAGCAGACCGTCCAGTTCCTCGTAACTGAACGACTCCTTCACGGTGTCGAACTTGGCGGCGATCCGGGGACGTTCGACAATGGCGACCATCCCGCCGTGCACGACCAGCAGCTGGCCGTTGACCTGCGCCGCGGCCGGTGAGGCCAGATAGCCGACGAGCGGCGAGACATGTTCGGGCGCGAGCGGGTCGACCTTCCCCTCCCCCGGGGCCCCGCCCTCTCCGTGTGCGGGGACGCCGGCGAAGACGTCCTCGGTCATACGGGTGCGGGCGCGCGGGCAGATCACGTTGGCGGTCACACCGTATTTGGCCAGTGCCAGTGCCGTGGAGGTGGTGAGACCGACGATGCCGCCCTTGGCCGCCGCGTAGTTGGGCTGACCCGCCGAGCCCGCGAGGAACGCCTCGGAGGAGGTGTTGACGATCCGGCCGTGGACCGGGCCGCCGGCGGCTTTGGCGCGGGCGCGCCAGTGGGCCGCGGCGAAGTGGGTGGTGTTGAAGTGGCCCTTGAGGTGGACGCGGATCACCGAGTCCCACTCGTCCTCGCTCATGGAGAAGACCATCCGGTCGCGCAGGATGCCCGCGTTGTTGACCAGGATGTCGAGCTGTCCGTAGGTCTCGACGGCCCGTTGGACCAGGGCACGGGCCTGAGCGAAGTCGGCGACGTCCCCGAGATGGGCGACGGCCCGGCCGCCCGCCGCGCGGATCTCGGCGGCGACCTCCTCGGCGGGCGCGGCGGACGCGTCGCCGGTCCCGTCCCGGCCCGGCTGCCCGAGGTCGTTGACGACCACGGCCGCGCCCAGCCGGGCCAGTTCCACCGCCTCGGCGCGGCCCAGGCCACGCCCGGCACCGGTGACGATCGCGGTCAGCCCCTCAAGTGGCGTTGCCTGTGCCATTTCTGTCCTCTCCGATCGCGATGGGGGTGGGGGGATGGGTGACACACGGTGCGGCGCCCTTCCCCATACTGCGGACGTGGACGTAACGGAGACGCGGACGTAACAGACGCTCCGTCAGGTCTCGATACAGGTACGCAGCGCGGTGCCGGTGCGCATCTGGTCGAGTGCCTCGTTGATCTCGGCGAGCCGCACGCGGTGGGTGATCAGCCCTTCGAGGTCGATCCGGCCGGCCCGCCACAGGGTGATGGTCCGCTCGTAGGAGCGCAGCACGTCCCCGCCGCCGTACAGGGACGGCAGAATGCGCTTCTCGTCGAAGAACAGCTCGAACATATTGACCTGGAAGTGGTCGTCCAGCGCGCCCGCGCCGACCACGCAGAGCGTGCCGCCGCGCCGGGTCGTCTCGTAGGCGACACGGGCGGTGGCAGACGTGCCCACGACCTCGAAGACGTAGTCGAAGCCCTCCCCCGCGGTGATCCGGGCCGTGGCGTCGGCGAGCCCCTCCGGGTCGACCGCTTCGGTGGCGCCGAACCGGAGCGCGGCCTCGCGACGGGCGGCCACCAGGTCGACGGCGACGATCTGGGCCGCGCCGCAGGCCCGGGCGCCCTGGATGACGGAGATGCCGACGCCGCCGCAGCCGATCACCGCGACCGAGGAACCGGGTACCACCTGGGCGGTGTTGAGGGCCGCGCCGAGTCCGGTGGTGACCCCGCAGCCGATGAGTGCCGCGATCTCGAAGGGCACGTCGTCCGGGATCGGCACCGCGCAGTTGGCGGTGACAACGACCTCCTCGGCGAAGGTGCCGGTCCCGGCGAAGCCGAAGACGTCACCGCCGGGGCGCTTGAAGTTCGGTGTGCCGGCGTTCAGGAAGCCGCTCAGGCAGAGATGGGCCTGGCCGCGCTTGCAGGACGGACAGCCGCCGCAGGCGGGCAGCCAGCACATCAGCACCCGGTCGCCCTGCTTCAGCCCGGTGACGCCGTCACCCACGTCGAGGATCTCGCCGGCGCCCTCGTGCCCCGGGACGAACGGCGCGGGCTGCGGCAGCACCCCGCTCATCGCGGAGAGGTCGGAGTGGCACAGCCCGGTGGCCCGTACCCGCATCCTGACTTTGCCGGGGCCGAAGCCCACCGCCTCGACGTCGTCGAGGACTTCGAGCTTGTCCTGCCCGGTCTCGTGCTGTACGGCTGCGCGCACGGTGCGGCTCCTCTCGTACGTACGGACGCGTGCGGTGTGCTGTCGTGGCCGTGTGCTGTCGTGGCCTTCGTGGCTGTGTGCTGTCGAGGCCGTGCGATGTCGTGGCCTTCGTGGCTGTGTGCTGTCGCGCGAGGGCGCCGCGCAGGACCGTCGTGCGGGACCGTCACGCGGATCCCCGAGCGGCTCCCGTGGGTCAGCCGTGCTCGACGACGGTGTCGGCGAGGACGGGCGCGTCGTCCCGGTCCACCGCGGTGACCGAGACCTGAATGCGGCCCGGCTCGGGCACCTCGCGCCACGCCCGGATCCGTAGCGTCTCGCCGGGAAAGACGACCCCGGCGAACCGGGTGCGGTAGGAACGGACGCGGGTGACATCGCCGCCGAGCGCCGTGTCGACGACGGCCTTGAGCGTGACGCCGTACGAGCACAGACCGTGCAGGATCGGCCGGTCGAAGCCGGCGAGCTTGGCGAATTCCGGGTCGGCGTGCAACGGGTTCCAGTCGCCGGAGAGGCGGTAGAGCAGCGCCTGATCCTCGCGGATGCGGCGTTCGGTGGTGAGGTCCGGGGCGCGGTCGGGGAGTTCGAGGCGGGTGGCGGGGCCGCGGTCGCCGCCGAAGTCGCCCTCTCCGCGGACAAAGATCTGGGTGTCGCAGGTCCACAACGGCCCGTCGTCGTCACCGACTTCGGAGCGCAGCACGATGACCGCCGCCTTGCCCTTGTCGTAGACGGCGGGGACGGTGGAGGTCTGGGTGGCACGGCCGCGTACCGGGAGGGCGCGGTGGACGGTGACGGTCTGGCCGCCGTGCAGGACAGCGGCGAGATCTACGTCGATGCCGGGGGCGGACAGCCCGCCGACGACCGCCATCCCGCCGCCCGCGACGGTCGCGAAGCTGGGCAGGACGTGCAGCGCGCTCTCCAGGGTGTAGCGCAGCTCGTCGGGGTCGGTCGCGGCGTGCGGCTTCTCGGGGGTGGCGGCGCCGGCTCCGATGCCGAGGTGGTAGAGCTGGACGTCCTTGTGGTCCCAGGACAGGTCGGTGGTCCGCGGCTCGGCGGAGGTGGCCTTGGCGGCGTCGATGGGCATGGGGCGGTCGGCTCCTTCACCACGGTGTGAAGACCCCGGCCCGGCCGTCCGCACCGTCGGCCGTGCCGGGGTCGTTTCCGGTCGGCCGGCCGCGCCCTTGCGGTACCCGCGAGACTCTTCTAGAACGCGTTCTAGCCGATGGCTCATGTATAGCCGATTCGGGCGGGGGCGGGAAGTGCCCCGACACCATGCCCTGACGCCATGTCAGTTACGGGTGCCCCCATGCGTCAGATACGTCAGATACGGGTGCCTCAGTCGTTGACGGCCTTGGCCCCCTCGCTGACCGCCGCCACCCGTTCGTCGCGGGTCGCGTCCCTCTCGTCGCCGGCCTTCGCCTCCTCGTCGCCGATCCCCGCCCCCTCGTTGCCGATCCCCGCCCGCTCGACGGAGGTCTCCACCCGCTCATTGCCGACCTCCGACCGCTCCCCGGCCGTCTCCGTCCGCTCCCCGCTCGTCTCCGTCCGCCTCCGGGGCAGTGCGACGACCATCAGCAGGATGCCGGCCAGCAGCACCGCCGAGCCGACCTGGAACGCCAGGCCGTAGCCGCCGGCCAGGGCCGCCGGGCCATGGCCGCTCTCGATACGGGCCGCGGCGACCGTGGAGAGGACCGACAGGCCCAGGGCGCCGCCCATCTGGCGCGAGGTGTTGATCAGTCCCGAGACCAGGCCCTGATCGGCGGGATCGGCGCCGGACGTGGCGATGGCGGCGACCGGCGTCGCGGTCAGTCCCGCGCCCAGCGCCATCAGGATGCCGGGACCGAGGAGCGTGCCGAGGTAGGTCCCGTCGGCGCCCAGCGCCCCCTGCCAGACCATGCCGCAGGCGGAGACCACGGCGCCCGTGATGGCCAGGGCCTTGGCCCCCAGCCGCGTCATCAGCTTGGGCGCGATCTTCGAGCCCAGGACGATGCTGAGGGAGTGCGGGATGAAGGCGAGCCCGGCCTGCAGCGGTGAGTAGGACAGGACGTTCTGCATGTAGAGGGACAGGAAGTACCACATGGAGAACATCGCGGCGCCGGCCAGCATCATCGCCGCGTTCGCCGACGACACCGAGCGCATCCGGAGGAGCCCCAGCGGCATCAACGGGGCTTTGGCGCGCGCCTCGACGGCGATGAAGGCCGCGACCACGACGAGCCCGGCGGCCAGAGGCAGCAGCGCGGACGCCGACGTCCAGCCGTGTGTCTCGGTTTGCACGATGCCGTACGCCACCAGGCCGAGACCGGCGGTCACCAGCAACGCGCCGGGGACGTCCAGCCGGCGACCCGTGCCCTGCCGGCTCTCGGTGAGCCACAGCACCGCGCCCACCAGGACGAGCGCGCCGACCGGCACGTTGATCAGCAGCACCCAGCGCCACGACAGATACTGCGTGAGCACCCCGCCGACCAGACCGCCCACCGCGCCGCCGCCCGCGCCGACCGCCGTCCATGTGGCGATGGCGCGGGTGCGCGCCGGGCCCGCCGGAAACGACGTCGTCAGGATCGTGAGGGTGGCCGGGGAGAGCACCGCCGCGCCGACGCCCTGGACCGTGCGGGCCACGATCAGCTGCCAAGGCTCCTGTGCCAGCCCGCCGCCCAGGCTCGCGACCGTGAAGAGCGCCAGCCCGAGGACGAAGACCCGCTTACGGCCGAAGAGGTCGGCGGCCCGGCCACCGAGCAGCATGAAGCCCGCGAAGGTGATGACATACGCGTTGACGATCCATTGCAGGCCCAGTTCGCTGAGGCCGAGGCCGGACCGCATGGCGGGCAGTGCCACGTTCACGACGGAGACGTCCAGAATGACGAGGAACTGGCCGGAGCAGACCAGCAGCATCACCAGCCAGGCCGGTGCGGAGGTCCGTCGGGAGTGTGCCGAGGGCGTGGCAGGGGCGGGTATCGGGGGCATGCGGGCCATGCTCGCATTCGCCACTGACACCCCGCATCGGAATATCGGTGTAGCCACCACCTGACGGGAGTCCTAAGCCGGGAGACGGAGACGGGAGCCGAAGACCGGAGACTGGGACGGGAGTCGAAGACCGGAGACGGGGATGGGGATGGGGGCGGGGACAGGAGCCGGGGCTCAGATCAGAGGGCGGGGATCCGGGTCGCGCGGCAGGCCCAGCAGTTGTTCCGCGATGACGTTCAGCCGCAGCTGAGCGGTCCCACCGGAGATGGTCAGAGAGCGCGACGTCAGGAAGTCGTGCAGGGCCCGCTCACCGGCGCCCTCGCGTACCGCCCCGGCCGGGCCGAGCAGTTCCAGCGCCAGCTCGGCGACCTTCTGCCGGTGCGCACTCTGCACGAGCTTGCGGACGGCGGCGCCGGCACCCGGCTCCAGGCCGGAGACCCGCTGAAGCGTGGTACGCAGCCCGATGCAGGCCAGGGCGTGCGCCTCGGCGGCCAGCGCCCCCACCCTCGCCCGTACCGATCCGTCCAGCTCCGCCGAGCGGTCGATGAGCTCCCGCAGCCCGGCGTCGAAGGTCACCTGGTCGACCAGGTGGACGGGTTCGTTGTCGAGGGCGGCATGGGCGACCTGCCATCCGCCGCCGACCTCGCCCACGACCGCGTCGGACGGCAACAGCAGATCGTCGAAGTAGACCTCGCTGAAGAGTGCGTCGCCGGTGATCTCCCGCAGCGGGCGGACGTCGATCCCCGAGGTCTCCATGTCGACGAGGAAGAGGGTCAGCCCCTGGCGCTCGGGCGCGTCCGGGTCGGTGCGGGCGAGCAGGATGCCATGGCTCGCCTCCCGGGCGGCCGACGTCCACACCTTCTGCCCGTTGATGCGCCAGCCACCGCCGTCCGCACCGTCGACCCGCTCGGCGCGGGTCCGCAGCGACGCCAGGTCCGACCCGGCCTCCGGCTCCGAGAACAGCTGACACCACAGCAGATCACCGCGCAGCGACGGCGGCAGATAGCGCTCCCGCTGCGCCTCGGTGCCGTACGCGAGGAGCGGCGGGACGACCCAGGTGGCGATGCCCAGATCACTGATGTCCACGTCGGCGGCCGCCAACTCCTCCTGGATCGCGAGCTGTTGTACGGGGCCCGCGCCGAGTCCGTAGGGCTTCGGCAGATGCGGGGCCGCATAGCCGGTGGGGGCCAGCACGCGGCGTACGGCCGCCGGGTCGAGGCCGCGTACGCCGTCGATGACGGTACGGGCCTGTGCGCGGTAACCGTCCGCCTCGGCGGGAAGTTCGAGCCGCAGCGCGCGGCGGGCGCCCTCGGCGCAGTGCCGGGCGGCGCGCAGCCGATGGGTGTCGCCGCCGCCTAGCAGCTGGCGGGCCACGGTCGCGCGGCGCAGGTGGAGATGGGCGTCGTGCTCCCAGGTGAAGCCGATGCCGCCGAGGATCTGGAGGCAGTCCTTGGCGCAGGTGAACGCGGCGTCCAGGGCGGTCGCGGTGGCCAGCGAGGCGACCGGACCGCGCGTCTCGGGCGGCTCGCGCAGCGCCCGCGCCGCGTCCCAGACCAGGGCGCGGGCCTGTTCACAGCGTACGAGCATGTCGGCGCAGAGGTGTTTGACCGCCTGGAACCGGCCGATCGGGCGGCCGAACTGTTCGCGTACGGCGGCGTATTCGGCTGCGGTGTGCAGCGCCCGGGCCGCGGTCCCGCAGCCCTCGGCGGCGAACAGCACCCCGGCGACATCGCGGACGAGGTCGCTGTCGAGGGCCAGCAGCCGCTCGGCGGGCACCGGCACACCGTCCGCGCGCACCTCGGCGGTCGGCCGGGTCGGATCGGTGCTCTCCTGGACGCGTACGGAGAGCGCCGCGGCGTCGACGGCCAGCCAGCGGACGGGGCCGACGGAAGCCGCACGGGGCGCCTCCGCTTCTGCCCCCGCGGACTCCTTCACGTACGGCTCCGCGGCTGCCCCCGCCGCCCCCGTGTCTCCCTCCGCGTCCGCCTCCGCAGCCACCCCCGCCTCCGTGGTCGTTCGCGCCGCCAGCACGATCAGATCCGCGTCACCACCGGCGAGGACGGGCGGCGCGGTGCCGTCCAGGACATAGCCGTCCGGTCCCGCTACGGCGGTGAGGGAGCCGGCGCCGAGGGCGACCGCGGCGATCCGCTCACCGTCCGCCAGCGCCCGGACGAGCGGACGGGGGCCGCCGCCGCGGTGCAGCAGCTCGGCGGCGAGGGCGGTCGGCAGGTACGGGCCGGGAAGCGCGGCGCGGCCCAGCTCTTCCAGGACGACGGCGAGGTCCAGCAGTGCACCGCCGCCCCCGCCGTCGGCCTCGGGGAGGTGGAGGCCGAGCAGGCCCTGCTCGGCGAGCCGGCCCCAGTACGCGGGCCGGCCGCGGCGCCCCGGCCCGGCGTCGAGCAGCTTGCGCACCTCTTCGGGCGGCACGGCCCGCGCCGCCCAGCCCCGCGCCGCCCCGGCCAGGTCACGTTGCTCCTGCGTGATTCCGATCCCCATGCGGGCAGACTAGAACACGTTTCATTCCGACGGAAACGAGGGAAGCCGCGACGAAATGACGGTGGGACAGCAACGCGCACGTCTCCCCGGCGCCGATGCGCGCCCTATGCGCAGCGCGGCAAGCCCACAGCACGGCGACGGTCGCGCCCAGCCCCGTGCCACGACCGCCCCTATGAGCTTCCTCCGGCGCCCATGAGCTCCGTCCGGTGCTGCCGCCGGCCGGCCGTCGTACGCTGCTGAGGGGCCACGACCCCGCCGTCCCCGTGATCCCGCCCCGCCCGCGTCCCCCACCCCTCCGTACGGCACGATGACCAGGACGTACGCCCCGGTAAGACGAAGACGTACACCTCGGACAACCGGCCCCAGGCGCCCGCTTCGCGGCGCCCGTCCACAGGAGGTAGCCCATGACCGACGCTCCCAAGCCGGAGATTCTGGCCGCCTTCGAGGCGGCCAAGGGCTTTATGCCCGTCGACGAGGGCCTCGCCCTCTACGCGGCGGCCGCCGAGGCGGGCGCGCTCGGGCTGCCGCTGATCGAGGTCGGCACATACTGCGGGCGCTCCACGATCCTGCTGGCCGACGCCGCGCGCGAGGCGGGCGTGACGGCGGTCACCGTCGACCACCACCGGGGCAGCGAGGAGCAGCAACCGGGCTGGGAGTACCACGATCCGACGGTCGTCGACCCGGAGGTCGGCCGGATGGACACCCTGCCCACGTTCCGCCGCACCCTGCACGCCGCCGGGCTGGAGGAGCATGTGATCGCCCTGGTGGGGCGGTCGCCGCAGGCCGCGGCGCTCTGGCGGGCGCCGGCGGGCCTGGTCTTCATCGACGGCGGGCACACCGATGAGCACGCCACCGCCGACTACGAGGGCTGGGCACCGCGTCTCGCGCCCGACGGCCTGCTGGTCATCCACGATGTGTTCGCGGATCCGGCGGACGGCGGCCAAGCCCCGTACCGGGTGTACCGCAGGGCCCTGGAGTCCGGCGCCTTCACCGAGATCTCGGCGCACCGCTCGCTGCACGTACTGCGGCGCACCGGCCCGGGCATCTGAGCGGGCCACGGCCGGAGGCATCCGAACAGGCCACCGCCGGAAGATCCGACCAGGCAACGCCCGGAGGCATCGAACGGGCCAGGCCGGAGGCATCCGAACAGGCAACACCCGGAGGTGTCCGGGCAGGCCACCACCGGAGTCCGACGACACCCCCTAGGATCGCGACGTGTCGAACGGCAGCACCTTCCCTCCGCACCGCCGCCCGCGCGGCGCCCTCGTCATCGCGCTGGCCGCCCTCGTGGTCGCCGGTGTCACGGGCTGGCTGATCTGGCGGCCGCTGAGCGGCGGCGAGCCGCCACGCGCCGCGCCGGACGGGCCGGGCGCGGCGGCGAGCGGCAGCGCGGACGGCGCCGGCGGGAAGGCCGGTCACGGCGGTACCGGCGGTACGCGTTCCCCGGGTCCGGAGGATCCAGAGGCCCCCGGGCACTCCAAGGGGCACGAGGACCCGGGGGGCGGCGGCACGCCTCAGGGGAGCCCGCGCGGCAGCCTCAAGGGCAAGGTCGTACTGATCGACCCCGGTCACAATCCGCGCAACCGCGATCACAGCCGGGAGATCGCCCGCCTGGTGGACATCGGCACCGGGCGCAAGGAGTGCGACACCACCGGCACCTCCACCAACGACGGCTATGCCGAGGCGGCCTTCACCCTGGACGTCGCGCGCCGCGCCCGTACCCTCCTGCAGGAGCAGGGCGCCGAGGTCGTGTTCACCCAGGACGGCGACCGCCCGTACGGGCCGTGTGTGAACGAGCGCGCCGCCGCCGGGAACAAGGCGCACGCAGACGCCGCGATCTCCATCCACGCCGACGGTTCGGGCACCGGAAACCGTGGCTTCCATGTCATCCTCCCCGCGCGCGTCAAGGCCGGCGCGGCCGACACCTCGCCGATCGTGGCGCCCTCACGCGAGTTGGGCGAGCGGGTGGCCGGCCGGTTCGTGGCGGTGACCGGCAGCGCACCGTCCAACTACGTGGGCGGCAGCACGGGGCTGGACATACGGTCCGACCTCGGCGGCCTCAACCTCTCCACCGTGCCGAAGGTGTTCATCGAGTGCGGCAATATGCGAGACCCGAAGGACGCGGCACAGCTGACGGACGCACAGTGGCGGCAAAAGGCAGCGCGTGGGATCACCGAGGGCATTACGGACTTCTTGACGCGGTGACCGCGGACACCGGCCGGCCCCGGCACAACCGCCGATACCGCTCCGGCCCGCTCACCCGCCCGGCCCCCGTAACCCGTCGATATCAAGAAGACGGCCCGGCGGACTCGGCGATAGGTTCCCCTTTACGATGGAGGGCCTCCGCCGTGCCCCGCACCGCGCGCCAGCGACAGCGACGACCAGTTCCTCGAAACCGACAAAGGACCCTTACGTGAACATCCGCTCCCTCACTAGAGGCGACGGCGTGGTGATCGGAGCAGCGGTGTTGCTGTTCATCGCCTCGTTCCTCGATTTCTCCGGCGGTCCGGACTGCTCCGGTCCGTATGCCAAGTACTGCGAACAGCAAGCGGCGAACTACGACAGCGGGAACGCCTGGGACGTACTGCCCATCGTCATGAGCATGTACCTCGCCGGCGTGATCGGTATGGGGCTCATCGTCCTCGGTCGGGCACTGTCGCAGCCGCGCAAGGTCGCCGGTCTCGACCTCTCCCAGCTCGGTGTCGGCCTCACCATCTTCTCCGCGTGGACGGCGTTCTGGACCATCATCGACGCCAACAACGCCGGTGCCGGCCTGATCGTCGGCCTGATCGCCGCCCTGATCCTGGCCGGCGGCGCGGTGGCCACCCCGCTGGTGCCCGCGCTGAAGGTCGCCCTGGTCGGCGCCCCGAAGCCGGCCCCTTCTCCGTACGGCGCGGTCCCCGGCCAGGGTTACGGCTACCCCGGTGTCCAGCAGCCGTCGCAGGGGTACGGCTACCCGGGCGGTCAGCAGCCCCAGGCCGGTCAGCCTCAGCCCGGCCAGCCGGGTCAGCCGGGTTACGGCGGCCAGCCGGCTCCGGCCGGCGGCGTGGCCGACGCCGCGCAGGCCGCGGCCCCGGCGGCTGCCACCCCGGCGGGCGGTGCCCCCTCGGACTTCGCGCCGTTCTGGTTCGCGGTGCCCGTCGCGCGCCCGCTCTACGGCGAGGACGGTTCGCCGTCGCCGATCGCCGAACTGGCGCCCGGCACCTGGTACCTCGCGGTGGAGCAGCGCGGCCAGGCCCTGATCGCGCAGACCCAGGACGGCCGGCGCGGCGTCCTGCAGGACACCACCGGTATTCAGCGCGGCTGACCCCGGACGCACAGCGGTCCTTTCACGGCCCCTCGCCCCTCGCGGGCGGGGGGCCGTTGCGTTGCCCGCGGGCGGGTCGTACAGTGCGCCCACACACAGCAGACTGACGGCGCGTCAGGAGACTCAAGTGTGCTCCCGTGGAGAGGCGAGCCGTATGCGACTCGGTCTGGCACTGGGCTACTGGGGCCGCGACCCCGACCCCCGGCACCTCGAACTCGCCCAAGAGGCCGAGCGCCTGGGCTACGACTCGGTATGGACCGCGGAAGCCTGGGGCTCGGACGCCTTCACCGCGCTCACCTGGATCGCCGCCCACACCTCCCGGATCGCCCTGGGCACCGGCATCGCGCAGATGGCCGCCCGCACCCCCACCGCCACCGCGATGCACGCGCTCACCCTCGACCATCTCTCCGGCGGACGGATGATGCTCGGCCTCGGGCTGTCCGGTCCGCAGGTCGTCGAGGGATGGTACGGGCGGCCGTTCCCCCAGAGCCCGCTGACCGCGACCCGCGAGTACGTCGACGTCATCCGCCAAGTGCTGCGCAGGGAAGGGCCGGTGGAAGTGGACGGCCTCTTCCACCCGCACCCCTACCGCGGCACGGACGGCACCGGCCTCGGCAAGCCCCTCAAGCCCATCACCCACCCGCTGCGCGCAGAACTGCCCATCCTGCTGGGCGCGGAAGGCCCCAAGAACATCGCCCAGACGACCCGGATCGCGGACGGCTGGCTGCCGCTGTACTGGTCACCGATGCGTACCGATGTCTACCGGGCATCGCTGGCAGACGCTTCGGAGGGTTTCCGTATCGCTCCGATGGCACGCGCCGTGGTCTGTGACGACGTCACCGAGGGCCTGCTGCCGGTGAAGGCGATGCTGGGCTTCTACATCGGCGGCATGGGGCACGCGGCCAGGAATTTCCACGCCGACCTGATGGCCCGCATGGGCTTCGAGGAGGAGGCGAGACGCGTCCAGGACCTCTTCCTCCAGGGCCGCAGGGACGAGGCCGTACACGCCGTCCCGGACGCCTTCGCCGATGAGATCTCGCTCGTCGGCCCGCGCGAACGGATCGCGGAACGGCTGGAGTTGTGGCGTGCCGGACCGGTGACCGATCTGCTGGTCACCGCCCCGGACCGGGACACGTTGCGGGTGCTGGCGGAGCTGAACTCCTGACGCGGGACCGACGCGGCTCTGGCGAAGACGCGGTTTCATGCGAAAACACGGGTCATGCGAGGGCATGGATCATGCGAGGGCATGGATCATGCGAAGGATGCCGCCTCCAGCCACCGGTCGAGGAGCGCGCGGTCGCCCAGGACCTCGACCCGGTCACTGTCGGCGGGCAGCCTCCGGTAGAAGACGCGCAGGACGTCGGTGAGCCGGCCGCGCAGCGTGACCGCCGCCTTCTCGTGGGTGCGGCGGTGGGTGAGCCGCTCGCCCGTCAGGTCGAGGAACCACTCGGCGTGCAGTCCGGGCGGGCTGTCGGTGGCGTGCAGCCCGATGCTGCGGCCGGGCCCGAAGAGCTTCTTTCCGCCGGCCGCCCACCGCTCCGCGACCATGGGCAGGGCACACAACTGGAGCCATTCCTCCAGACAGTCGGCGGCGACCTCGTGCGGGACCTCGGCGAGAAGTTCGGAGCAGTAGCGCTCATGGGTAAGCGAGCCCTGAAGTGTCATGGGGCCGCACGATAACGCGCGGCCCCATGGTTCAGCCTTCTCTATTACGGGCCGGCGGCGCATTGTCGGGGCGGCGCTGCCGTACCTACCCGTAACAGGACATCCCTTTGCCCACCGGCCGTCCCCTTACCTGCAGCAGTCCGGGTCCAGGCCCGTTGGTAGCCCCTCACCGCCGAAGACCGAGGTGGTGGCCTCGTCGCCGCCCAGCGCGGCCACGGCGAGGAGCAGTGAGCCGGCCGTCCAGGACGTCAGTTCGCGTGGCCAGATCGCCTCGTCGTCGAAGACATAGCCGGTCCAGTACATGCCGTCCTCGGCGCGGAGATGCTGGATCCACTTGAGGATCTGCACGGCGCGTTCGGACTCCCCCATCGCCCAGAGCGCGAGGGCCAGTTCAGCGCTCTCCCCGCCGGTCACCCACGGGTTGGGCACCACACAGCGCACGCCGAGGCCGGGTACGACGAAGCGCTCCCAGTCGGCGTCGATGCGGGCGGTGGCCTCCGGTCCCCGTAGCGCGCCGCCCAGGACCGGGTAGTACCAGTCCATGGAATATCGGGACTTGTCCAGGAACCGTTCGGGGTGCCGGCGTAGGGCGTGGCCGAGGCGGCCGAGGGCCAGTTCCCAGTCGGGTTGCGGCTCCTCGCGCTGTTCGGCGAGCGCGAGGGCGCAGCGCAGCGCCTGGTAGACGGATGACGAGCCGGTCAGCAGCGCGTCGTTGACAGGGGTGCCGTCGTCCTCGCGTTTCCAGCCGATCTCACCGCCGGGCTGCTGGAGCTCCAGGACGTATTCGATCGCCGCGTACACGGCGGGCCACATGCGGTCGAGGAAGGTTTCGTCGCTCGTGGAGAGGTAGTGGTGCCAGACGCCGACGGCGATGTAGGCGCAGAAGTTGGTTTCGCGGCCCCGGTCGGTGGGGGCCTGGCCGTCCCCGTCCGCGTAGGCCGCATACCAGGACCCGTCCGGGTTCTGATGCCGCACCAGCCAGTCGTACGCGGCCTCGGCGCGCTCGTGTTCGCCGGCCGCGTCCAGGGCCATGGCGGCCTCGGTGTGGTCCCACGGGTCGAGGTGGTGGCCGCGGAACCACGGGATCGCGCCGTCCTCGCGCTGGGTCGCCACGATGCCGGCGACGGTGCGGACCGCGTCTTCGGCGGTGAGCACCCCTGGCAGGACCAGCCGTTCGGTACGCCCGGGAGTCGTCACTTGGCGGCCCCCGAGGCGGGGGTGTTGGCGTTCTCGGTGGCCCGGGAGGTGGACTTCGCGGCCTTGGCGCCCTTGGTGGACTTCGTGGCCTTCGTGCCCTTGGTGGCCGTGGTGTTCTTGGCGGACTTCGTGCCCTGGGTGGCCGTGGTGGTCTTGGCGGTGGTTGCCGCCGTGGCTTCCGTGGCCGGCGTCGTGGCTTCCGTGGTGGCCGCCGTCTCCGGGAGGTGCGGCTTGGTGGCGTAGGCGACGAAGCTCTTGCCGATGACGGGGTTGAGCGCCTGCTCGGCGAGCCGGGTGGCCACCGGCTTCTTCATGATGTCCCAGACCAGCAGCTTGTGGTACGCCTTCACCGGCAGGGCCTTCTCGTTGTCCACCCCGAAGGCACATTTCAGCCACCAGTAGGGGCTGTGCAGCGCGTGCGCGTGGTGGGTGCCGTACGGCTCCAGTCCTGCCTCACGCATCCTGGCGAGCAGCTCGTCGGCGCGGTAGATGCGGATATGGCCGCCCTCGACCTCGTGGTAGGCGTCACTCAGCGCCCAGCAGACCTTCTCCGGGCCGTAGCGCGGGACGGTGACGGCGATCCGGCCGCCGGGCCGCAACACCCTTACCATTTCAGCCAGGACGCCCTTGTCGTCCGGAATGTGCTCCATGACCTCGGAGATGATCACGACGTCGAAGCTCTCATCGGGGAACGGCAGGGCCAGCGCATCGCCCTCCATGGCGGTGGCGGACGCCCCGGCGGGGGCCTCGCCGGCCTCCTCCATCGCGGCGAACCACTTGGCGACCTCGCGGATCTCGTCGCCGTTCTGGTCGAGGGCGACGACCTGCGCGCCGCGCCGGTAGCACTCGAAGGCGTGCCGGCCCGCGCCACAGCCCAGGTCGAGTACGCGATCGCCCGGGGCGAGCGGGAAACGGGAAAAGTCGACGGTCAGCACGGCGTTCTGCTTTCGTCCGGCGGTTCAGGGCGGTGGTGGCTGGGAGAAGGACGGCGGGAAGGACTTAAGGGGTGGACGGCGGCGTATGCGATGTATGTGGCGTGTGTGATGTATGTGGCGTGTGTGATGGGGACTTGGGCCGCAGTCGGTGCCGGGGCCTCGGTCGGGGCCGGGCCGCGCACTAGACGGGTTCGGCGGTGCTCGGCGCGGGCGCTCTGCCCCGGGTGCGCGCGACGGCGGCCGGGTCCGGCTGGCGGGCGATGGCCTCGCGGTAGCGCTCGGCGGTGCCGATGGCGGCCTGCCGCCAGGTGAAGCGGGCGAGCACCCGTTCCCGGCCGGCCTCGCCGAGACGGCGGCGCAGCGTGGCGTCGCCCAGGAGGCGCAGCAGTCCGGCCGCGAGCGCGCCCGCGTCACCCGGGGACACCGCGAGACAGGTCTCGCCATCAGGGCCCGCGACTTCGGGGATGGCGCCGCCGGTGGTGGCGAGGAGCGGAGTGCCGGTGGCCATCGCCTCGGCGGCGGGAAGCGAGAAGCCCTCGTAGAGGGAGGGGACGCAGGCGATCTCGGCGCCGCGCACCAGGTCGACGAGTTCGGCGTCACTGATGCCCTTGACGAATTCGATGGCGCCGGAGAGCCCGAGCCGCTCGATGGCGGCGGCGACCGGCCCGTCGTCGGCGCGCTTGCCGACGACCACCAGATGCGCGTCCGGGTTTTCGGTGCGGACCTTGGCGAGCGCCTCGACGAGGTGGATCAGGCCCTTGAGGGGCACATCGGCGCTGGAGGTGGTGACGATCCGGCCGGGCACCTCGGCGACGGACGGGTCGGGCGAGAAGAGGTCGGTGTCGGCGCCGATGGGCACGACATGGATGCGGCTCTCGCCTACGCCGAGGTCGTCGACGATCTCCTGGCGGGAGGAGCCGGAGACGGTGAGGACGGACGGCAGCCGGCGGGCGACGCGCTTCTGCATCCGGGTGAAGCCGTACCAGCGGCGGACGGAGGCACGGCTCCTCCAGCCGTCGGCGGCGTCCAGGTCGAGCCGCCGGTCGACGGTGATGGGGTGGTGGATGGTGGTGACCAGCGGGGCGCCGAGCGCGCCGGGGCCGCCGAGCAGGCCGTAGCCGAGGGTCTGGTTGTCGTGCACGACATCGAACTCGCCCCGGCGGGCGGCCAGATGACGCCGGGCCCGCAGGGAGAAGGTCAGCGGCTCGGGGAAGCCTCCGGTCCACATCGTGCCGACTTCGAGGAGGTCGATCCAGTCGCGGTACTCGCCGCGCTTGGGCGTGCGGAACGGGTCGGGCTGGCGATAGAGGTCGAGGCTGGGCAGCTCGGTCAGCGTCACCCCGTCGTCGAGGACGGGGTAGGGCTGGGCGCCGATCACCTCGACGGTGTGGCCGAGGCGGGCCAGTTCGCGGGAGAGATGGCGTACGTAGACGCCCTGACCGCCGCAGAACGGGTTCCCCTTATACGTGAGCATCGCGATGCGCAGGGGGCGCCCGTGGTCCTGCGAGGTGGTGGCTTCGGCGCGCACCGGACGCCCGTGGTTCTGCGAGGTGGTGGCTTCGGCGCGCACCGGACGCCCGTGGTCCCTCGCGGCGGTGGCCTCGGCGCGCACCGGCCGGCCGCCGTGTGCCGGGGCGGCGCCCGAAGGGGCCTCTGCGGGGCGAGGCGCGGCTGCCTGGACGGCCTCTGCGGTCACGCTCGGCCCCCTTCTCACTGGACTTTCGCCGGAGCGTAACCGCTGGCGGTAATCTAGAACAAGTTTCAGAACCGATCGGTCGGTGATCGCCCGGCGGTCGGCTACCGACCAGTTCGGAAGCTCCGAATCTACCGGCCGAGAACGAGGCGAACAGAGGCGCACCAGGTGATTCGCGCCACGACCCGACCCCCTGCCATGCTGTGCCGATCACACGACCGGCACTCACCCCATCGCGGACCGAATGCCACGGAATGGGACACATGACCACGGAATCCAAGGCGGCCAGGCCGACGCTTCCCGCGAGTCCTCCCCTGACCGAGCGTCAGGAGGCCCGGCGTCGCCGCATCCTGCACACCAGCGCCAAACTGGCCAGCCGTGGCGGCTTCGACGCCGTACAGATGCGAGAGGTCGCCGAGTCCTCGGGCGTCGCGCTCGGCACCCTCTACCGCTACTTCCCCTCCAAGGTGCACCTGCTGGTCGCGACCATGCAGGACCAGCTGCAGCACATGCACGAGACGCTGCGGAAGCGGCCGCCGACGGAGGAGGCCCCGGGCGCACGCGTCGCCCAGACCCTGATGCGGGCGTTCCGCGCGCTGCAGCGCGAGCCGCATCTGGCGGACGCGATGGTGCGCGCGCTGACCTTCGCCGACCGGTCGGTCAGCCCGGAGGTGGACACCGTCTCCCGGCTGACGACCGCGATCATCCTGGACGCGATGGGGCTGGACGGGCCCCCGACCCCGGAGCAGCTGTCCGCGGTCCGGGTCATCGAGCACACCTGGCACTCGGCACTGATCACCTGGCTGTCGGGGCGGGCCTCGATCGCCCAGGTGAAGATCGACATCGAGACGGTGTGCCGGTTGATCGAGGTGACGGCACCGGGGTCGGGGAACTGAGCACCGGGTCGGGGGACTGAGCGCCTGGGGCGGATGCGGGGCCCGGAGCAGGGAATCCGGGAGCCAGGGCACGTTAACCCTCCCGCCAGCTCGGGTAGTTGGTCAACCGGGGGCCGACCGAACCCTTAGGGGAAAACCCTGAGAGGACCGCAGCCCCCGCCCCTCACTCCTCCGGTGGGAACACCACCTCACCGCTGCCGACGGCGGTGATACTGATCGCCTCCACGGGACACCCCTCCGCCGCCGCCAGCGTGCTCTCCGCCGCGTCCGCCTCCGGCTCCACGGGGTGCGACCGCCGTGCCGAGTCGAGCCGGAAGCCGTCCGGCGCCGCGCCGACGCACATCCCCGACCCGACGCACACGCTCCGGTCCACCGCCACCCGCCAGCGGTCCCCCATCAGGCACCCGCCGGCAGATGGATCGTCTTGTGCTCCAGATACTCGGCGAAGCCCTCGGGCCCGAACTCCCGCCCGATCCCGGAGTTCTTGTAGCCGCCGAACGGGCCGAGCATGTCGATGCTGAAGGTGTTCACCGAGTACGTACCGGTACGCACCCGCCGTGCGATGTCGACGCCGTGATCGACGTCGGCCGTCCACACCGAACCGGAGAGCCCGTACTCGGAGTCGTTGGCGATCCGTACCGCCTCCGCCTCGTCGTCGTACGGCAGCAGACAGATGACCGGGCCGAAGATCTCCTCGCGGGCGATCCGCATGGAGTTGGCGACCTCGCCGAAGAGGGTCGGCTCGACGTACCAGCCCGTCGGCTGCCCCTTCGGCCTGCCGCCGCCGGCCAGCACCTTGGCGCCTTCCCGCCGACCCAGCGCGATGTAGTCGAGCGCCCGCTGCTGCTGACGTCGGGCGACGAGCGGGCCCAGCTCGGTGGCCGGATCCAGCGGGTCGCCCATGGTGAGCGTGTCAGCGGCCGCGGCGAACCGTTCGGCGATCTCGTCGTAACGGGCGCGCGGCGCGAGGATCCGCGTCTGGGCCACACATGCCTGGCCGTTGATCATCCAGGCGAACGGGACGATGCCGGCCACCGCCGCGTCCAGGTCCGCGTCCGGCAGGATCACCGCCGCGGACTTGCCGCCGAGTTCGAGGGTGACGCGGCTGAGATGGCGGGCCGCGACCTCCATGACGCGTTTGCCCGCCGCCACCGAGCCGGTGAACGACACCTTGTCCACGCCCGGGTGGCCGACCAGGTACTCACTCACCTCCCGGTCCGCGGGCAGGATCGACAGCACCCCTTCCGGCAGCCCGGCCCCGGTCGCGATCTCGGCGAGCAGATACGCGTCCAGCGGGGTCTCCGGCGATACCTTCAGCACCACCGAACAGCCGGCCAGCAGCGCCGGCGCGAGTTTGGCGGCGGCGGTGAACTGCGGGACGTTCCACGGCACGACGGCCGCGACCACTCCGACCGGTTCGCGCCGGACCATCAGCGGCCCCAGGATTCCGGTCCGCCGCTCTTCAAAGGCGGCATCGCGGGCGACGGTGAGCGCGGCGTCCCACACCAGCGTCGCGGCCAGCGACTGCACCATCACGCCGGCCGTGTACGGGGTGCCGTTCTCGGAGCTGATCACCTTGGCGATCTCCTCGCCGCGTGCCGCGAAGGCGTCCTTGATACGGGTCACCACCGTGATCCGGTCCGCCAACGGGGCGTTCGCCCAGACCCCGGAGTCGAAGGACGTACGGGCGGCGGCCACCGCACGGTCGACGTCGGCCCGCGAGGCGTGCGGGACACGGCCGATGACCTGCTCGGTGTGAGGTGAGACGACCTCGATCGTGTCGCTGCCGGCCGGGTCGACCAACTCACCGCCTATGTAGAGCTTCTCGTGCTCGACGAGGTCGAGGTCGCTCATGGCTGCCGCCTCCCGACGGTCCGACGGTTGGTGGGGTTCGGGGTGATGGGTGGGTGGGGTGGTGGGGCGATGGGGGTGGGAGTTGGGGGCATGGATCTGGTGGGCGATGGGGCCGGATGACGCCCCCTCCTCCTGACGCCACGTCAGGATTACGACCCACAGGGACTGATACCAGTTCCAGACGGAGGAGTCCACGGTGCGGCCGAACGCCACCCCCTCCCCATGGGGTCTCCTCAGGCCGGATTGAAACACGTTCTCGTTATAGTGGGCTGACGGATGCCGCGTCGAGAGGGGACGGGATGTCGGAGGCCGGGGCACCACAGGTGATCGACCACAGGGGCGGAGTGTGGAGCATCGCCGTCCCGATCCCGGACAACCCCCTCGGGCACACCCTCGTCCACCTCGTGGAGACCGACCGCGGGCCGGTGCTCATCGACACCGGCTGGGACGATCCGGACGCCTGGGACACCCTCGTCGCGGGCGTCGGCGCGTGCGGCTTCACCCTCACCGACCTGCACGGTGTACTGATCACCCACCACCACCCGGACCATCACGGCCTCTCGGCCAAGGTCCGGGAGGCGTCCGGCGCCTGGATCGCGATGCACGCCGCCGACACGGACGTGGTCCGCCGCACCCGCGAGGCGGAACCTCGGCAGTGGCTGGACTTCCTGATCGCCAGGCTGGCGACGTCCGGAGCTCCGGACGACCACCTGGCGCCACTGCGAGAGGCCCGCGCCAAAGGGGGCGGCCGGTCGCTGCCCGGACTGCGGGCCGCGCTGCCGGACCGGGAGATCGCGCCCGGCGAGCTGCTCGACCTGCCGGGGCGGCGGCTGCGCGCCATCTGGACGCCGGGGCACACGCCGGGGCATGTGTGCCTGCATCTGGAGGAGGAGCATCCGGGGAAGGACGCCCACGGCGACGGGAGCAGGCGCCCCGGCTTCGGCCGGCTCTTCTCCGGTGATCATCTGCTGCCCGGGATCACCCCGCACATCGGGCTGTACGAGGACCCGGAGAGCGTGGGAGAGGTCACCGACCCCCTGGGCGATTACCTCGACTCCCTGGAGCGGGTCGGAAGGATCGCGCCCGCTGAGGTGCTGCCCGCCCATCAGCACGCGTTCACCGGTGCGGAGGGACGCGTACGGGAGCTCATCGCGCACCACGAAGAGCGGCTCGCCGGGCTGAGGGCGCTGCTCCGCGTTCCGCTCACCCCATGGCAGCTCGCCGTCTCCATGGAGTGGAACCGCCCCTGGGAACAGATCCCCTACGGGTCCCGGAACATCGCCGTCTCGGAGGCCGAGGCTCATCTCCGCCGCCTGGTGAAGCTGGGCCACGCCGAGCTGGTACCGGGCTCCGACCCGGCGACGTACCGGGCGGTGTGAGCGGCTGCGCCGCCAGCGCCGTACGCGAGAGCGAGGCGCGGCCGGGCGCCGGTTAAGGTGTGCGGGACAACTTCATGTGTGCCCGATCGGGGGAAGCCGGTGGAAATCCGGCGCTGACCCGCAACCGTGAGGACGACCGTCCGCGCACCGCGACCGCTCAGCGGCGCACGCGGCCGTACGAGCCGGAGCACCCGGTGGGGCACGACCAAGGCTCCCGCCGCCGGACCGCCCGCTTCCGTGGACGGCCGGCGGACGGCACCGTCGAGGTATACGGAGCAGAGCCCGGTGCCACCGCGTACGGTCCGGCGACCGCCGCGCGGGGGTCGGCCGAGCGCGGCTGCGTATTCGCTGAAGCCGCGTACCCCGCTGTATCAGCGCCGCGACACCCCCGCATCACCGCTGCGAACCGACCCGAGAGGCACCGACCCGATGGCCCCCATGGCTTCCCTGGCTCCTGTGGCTCCCCAGGCCGCCACCCCCTTCGCCGTCCTGGCACGCCGGACGGTCACAGCATGCGCCGTCGCGGCCGTGCTGGGTGCGGCCGCCGCCCCCGCCGCGTTCGCCACGCCCGCCGCCGGCTCCGCGCCCGCCACCGCATCGAAGAAGCTGCCCGGCGGTCTCTACGGCACCAAGGACCCGCAGTACGACGGCGTATGGCGGCAGTCGCTCGCGCTGCTCGCGCAGGACACGGTGGGGGTGCGGCCCGCGACGTCTGCCGTCGACTGGCTCACCGGGCAGCAGTGCGCCGACGGCGCGTTCGCCGCCTTCCGGGCCGATCCGGCCACGGCCTGCGACGCCAAGACGATGCGGGACACGAACCAGACGGGCGCCGCGGTGCAGGCGCTGGCCGCGCTCGGTGGGCACGGCGACGCCGTGAAGAAGGCCGTGGCCTGGCTGAAGTCCGTACAGAACGGCGACGGCGGCTGGAGCTCGATGCCCGGCTCGCCGAGCGACGCCAACTCCACCGCGGTGGTGATCGGAGCGCTCGCCTCGGCGGGCGGGAAGCCCGAGACGGTGACGTCGGAGAAGGGCGGCAGGACGCCGTACGAGGGGCTGCTGGCGTTCCGGCTGGGGTGTGACGCGAAGGAGGAGGAGCGTGGGGCGTTCGCCTTCCAGCCGCAGAAGGGCGCGCTCCCCCCCAACGCCGACGCCACCGCGGCCGCCGCGCTGGGGGCGCTGGGCAAGGGGTTTGTCGTCGAGCCCGCCAACAAGCACGCCGACGCCAAGGTCAAGCCTCTGACCTGCAAGGACGGCCAGGGCAGCGACGACGGCAAGGGGGATCCCGGGCAGGCCGCGGAGGGCGCGGACGCCTACCTCGTCGCGCAGCTCGACAAGAACGGGCAGCATCTGCTGTCCGCGATGCCGGGTGCGGAGAAGCAGCCCGACGTGGGCAACACGGCGGACGCCGTCCTCGCGCTGGCCGCCGGCGGGCACGGCGCCGCCGCGCAGCAGCCCCTGGAGTGGCTGGAGAAGAACGCCGCGGACTGGGCCGAGCGGAACGGCCCGGCCGCGTATGCCCAGTTGGTGCTCGTCGCGCATGCGACCGGTGCCGACCCGCGCTCCTTCGGGGGCACGGATCTGGTGGCCGCGCTCAACGGCACCGGCCCCGAGCCGGCCGGCAGCGCCGAGCCGTCGGCGACGCCGGAGAAGGACACCGAGGACGGGGAAGGCGGCATCGGGCTGTGGTGGGTCATCGGGATCGGGCTCGCGATCGGCGCGGGTATCGGCTTCCTGCTGAGCGGCCGCAATAAGAAGAACGGGCGCTGATGCGGCGTTCGGGGATGACGGTGGCGGGACCGATAGCGGAGCCGGTCGCAGGGCTGATGGCGCGACCGGCGCAGAGGCCTGGGCGGGGCGGCCGGATCATTGGCGCACTGCTGTTGGTCGGCATGGTCGTCGTCGGTACGGTCACGGGTCCGGCCGCCGCGCCCGCCCGGGCAGAGGCACAAGCACCGAACCAAGCCCAGGCACAAGCCCAGGCACCGGACCGGGCCCAGGCGCAGAAGTACCGTTACTGGTCCTTCTGGACCGGTAAGAGCGGCGACAGCGGTGGCGGTAAGGGCGCCGGCTCCTGGGCGTACGCCGCCGAGGGGCCGGGCACGCTGCGTCCGGCCGACGGCACCGTCGAGGGCTTCCGGTTCGCCGTCAGCGCGGACTCCGCGTCGGACGGCAGACCGCGCGCCACCGCCGACTTCGACGCGATCTGCCATGACACGCCCGCCACGGACGGCACCAAGCGGCTCGGCGTCGTCATCGACTTCGGCACCGCGGCGGACGCTCCCGGCGGCGAGACTCCGCCGAAGGCCCGGACGGCATGTGCCCAGGTGCCCGAGGACGCATCGGCGGGCGAAGCGCTGGCCCAGGTCGCCCGCCCGCTGCGCTACGGCTCCAACGCGCTGCTGTGCGGTATCGCGGGCTATCCGAAGGCGGGGTGTGCGGATGAGGTGAGCGGGACCGGGGGCGCGTCCTCGTCGTCGGACGCGTCGCCGCGCTCCGGGAAGCCGACGGCCGAGGCCAGGGGCGACGGCGGCTCCGATGACCGGGCCGACGGAGCCGATGGCGGCCCGTCCGCCGGGGTGTTCGGCGGCATCGCGGCCGTTGTCGTGCTGGGCGCGGCCGCCGTGTGGCAGGCACGCCGCCGACGCGGATGAGCGCCCCCCACACCCCGCGCGCCCCACGGTCCCCGCGCGCCCAGCTGGCCCCACGCGCCCTGCAGACAACCCGCAGCAACGCACTGCACGCCGGCGCCTGGTGGCTGTGGGCTCTCGGGCTGGCGACCGCGGCCTCCCGTACCACCAATCCGCTGCTGCTGGGGCTGCTGATCGGCGTCGCCGGTTATGTCGTCGCGGCTCGCCGTACGGACGCCCCATGGGCCCGCTCGTACGGCGCGTTCGTCAAGCTCGGACTGGTCGTGATCGCCATCCGCCTCGTCTTCGCGTTCCTCCTCGGCTCGCCGATTCCCGGTACGCACACGCTCCTCACCCTCCCCGAAGTCCCGGTTCCCGAGTGGGCGAAGGGTGTCCGGATCGGCGGCCGGGTCACCGCGGAGGGCATGGTCTTCGCGCTCTACGACGGTCTGAAACTGGCCACCCTGCTCATCTGCGTCGGTTCCGCCAACGCACTCGCCAACCCCGCCCGGTTGCTGAAGTCACTGCCCGGCGCGCTCTACGAGGCGGGCGTGGCAGTCGTCGTCGCCATGACCTTCGCACCGAACCTGGTCGCCGACGTACAGCGGCTGCGCGCCGCCCGGCGATTGCGCGGCCGCCCCGACCGTGGGTTCAGGGCACTCCTCCAGGTGGGACTGCCGGTGCTGGAGGGCGCGCTGGAACGTTCGGTCGCGCTGGCGGCGGCGATGGACACGCGCGGCTACGGCCGAACCGCCCAAGTGCCGCGTGCCGTACGGCACACCACCTCCGTGCTCACCCTCGGCGGGCTGCTCGGCGTCTGCGCCGGGACGTACGGGCTGCTGGGCGACGCCGGAGGCGGCTACGGGCTGCCGCTGCTGCTCGCCGGGCTGGGGGCAGCGCTGGCCGGGTTGTGGCTCGGCGGCCGCCGCTCCGTACGCACCCGTTACCGGCCCGAACGGTGGGGTGTGCGTGCCTGGCTGGTCTCCGCTTCCGGCGTCACCGTCGCCGCCCTGATGATCTGGGCGAACGACTACGCGGCCGTGGCCCTGCACCCGCCCGCGGTTCCTCTCACCACCCCGGTCCTCCCGATCTGGCCGGCCGCCTGCGTCCTCCTGGGCCTGTTGCCGGGGTTCATCGCGCCGCGCCCGCCGGGCGAGGCAGGCGGGGCGCGCCCCAGCCGTAACCGTCGCCCGTCCGGTCCCGCCCGTCCCGTCACTCCCCTCGACCATCCGCCGACGCCCTCGTCTCCCCGCCCCTCGTCCGTAGATCCGTCCAAGAAGGAGCCCCACCCGTGATCCGGTTCGAGCAGGTCTCGGTCACCTACGGGGACGCACCGACGCCCGCCGTACAGGGCATCGACCTGACCGTTCCCGAAGGGGAGTTGTGTCTCCTCGTCGGCCCGTCCGGCGTCGGCAAGTCGACCGTCCTCAACGCCGTCTGCGGGCTCGTACCGCATTTCACCGGGGGCACCCTGCACGGCCGGGTCACCGTCGACGGCCGCGACACCCGCACCCACAAGCCGCGCGAACTGGTCGATGTCGTCGGCACCGTCGGCCAGGACCCGCTGGCCCACTTCGTCACCGACACCGTCGAGGACGAACTCGCCTACGGGATGGAGTCGCTGGGCCTCGCCCCGGACGTGATGCGCCGCCGCGTCGAGGAGACCCTGGATCTGCTGGGCCTGGCCGACCTGCGCGACCGCGCCATCACCACGCTCTCCGGCGGCCAGATGCAGCGGGTGGCGATCGGCTCGGTCCTCACCACACACCCCAAGGTACTGGTCCTGGACGAGCCGACGTCGGCGCTGGACCCGGCCGCCGCCGAGGAGGTGCTGGCGGTGCTGCAGCGGCTGGTGCACGACCTCGGGACGACGGTCCTGATGGCCGAACACCGGCTGGAGCGGGTGGTCCAGTACGCGGACCAGGTGCTTCTGCTGCCGTCTCCCGGTGCGGCCCCGCTCATGGGCGACCCCGCCGAGATCATGGCCGTCTCCCCGGTGCACCCGCCGGTCGTCGCCCTCGGTCGGCTCGCCCGATGGTCTCCCCTCCCCCTCTCCGTACGCGACGCGCGCCGCAAGGCCGCGCCGCTCCGCACCCGCCTGCGGGGACTCGCCCCCGCCTCGCCGGTCAACGGTGCCTTGGCCCCTGCCGATTCGCCCTGTGCGGCGGTGTCGGGGCTCGGCGTCCGCCGGGGCCTCACCGAGGCTCTCCACGGGGTGAACCTCACCGTCCGCCCGGGCGAGACCCTCGCGCTGATGGGCCGCAACGGGGCGGGCAAGTCCACCCTCCTCACCACCCTCGTCGGCATGCACACGCCGTCCTCCGGGGCGGTACGCGTCGGCGACGTCACCCCGCACCGCACCAGCCCCCGCACCCTCCTGCGGCACGTGGGCCTCGTCCCCCAGGAACCCCGCGACCTCCTCTACGCGGACACCGTCGCGGCCGAATGCACCGCCGCCGACCACGACGCGGACGCCCCCGCCGGGAGCTGCCGCGAACTCGTCACACGGCTGCTGCCCGATGTCCCGGACTCCGTCCACCCCCGCGATCTGTCCGAGGGCCAACGCCTCGCCCTCGCCCTGGCGGTCGTCCTGACCGCCTGTCCGCCGCTGCTCCTTCTCGACGAGCCCACCCGCGGCCTCGACTACGCCGCCAAGGCCCGCCTGATCGAGGTGCTGCGGGGGCTGGCCGCCGACGGCCACGCCATCATCCTGGCCACGCACGATGTGGAACTGGCCGCCGAACTGGCCCATCGCGTCGTCATCCTCGCGGACGGCGAGATCGTCGCCGACGGGCCCACCAACGAGGTCGTCGTCTCCTCCCCCTCCTTCGCGCCCCAGGTCGCCAAGGTCCTCGCCCCGCTGCCCTGGCTGACCGTCCCCCAGGTCGCCCGCGCCCTGGAGCCGACGGCATGACGCTGCACCGTCCGGACACCGATCCCCTGTCGCCCCGCCCCTCCCCTCCTTCCTCTTCTCCCCCCTCCTCTCTTCGCGCCGTACGGCTCGGGCCGCGCTCCATCGCCGCTCTGGCGCTCGTCTCGGCCATCGGCGTCATGGCGTTCGGCTGGCCGCTACTCGCCGACTCCGCCTCCGGGCTGGCGCACTCCAAAGACGCGCCGTGGCTCTTCGCCGCTCTGCTGCCGCTGCTGCTTGCCGTGGTCGTGGCGACGATCGCGGACACCGGCCTGGACGCGAAGGCCATCGCCATGCTCGGCGTACTCGCCGCGGCGGGCGCCGCCATGCGCCCGCTCGGCGCGGGCACCGCCGGGATCGAGCCGATGTTCTTCCTGATGGTGCTGGCGGGCCGGGTGCTGGGGCCCGGCTTCGGCTTTGTCCTGGGGTCCGTGGCGATGTTCGCCTCGGCGCTGCTGACCGGCGGGGTCGGACCCTGGATGCCGTTCCAGATGCTGACGATGGGCTGGGTGTCGATGGGGGCGGGCCTGCTCCCGGGCCCCGACCGGCTGCGCGGCCGCCGCGAACTGGCCCTGCTCGCCGTCTACGGAGCCGTCGCGGCCGTCGTCTACGGACTCATCATGAACCTCCAGGGCTGGCCCTACATCGCCGGTATGGCGTCGGGCGTCTCCTTCGTCCCCGGCGACCCGCTCAACGAAAACCTCGCACGCTATATCGCCTACTGCCTCGCCACCTCCCTCGGTTGGGACCTCCCCCGAGCCGTCGTCACCGTGATCCTCACCTTCACCCTGGGCGGCACCATCCTCAAGGCCCTACGCCGCGCCACGCGCCGGGCCGCCTTCGCGGCCCCTGTCTCCTTCGACCCCTCCCCCTCCCTCTCCCTCTCCCCCACCCCCGCCTCCTCCTCCAGTGCTCCCGCCTCCTCCACCCCTGAACACCGGGCCCAGAAGCGGCCATAGGGCGCGTCTCCGGATCACTGTGGGCGGGCACCGTGCGCTCGCCGCGCGTCGAACTCGCCGTGCGTCTCTGGACTGCGGACGCGTCCTGGCCTCATGACCGTGCCCGTCCGGGGCGGGCCCCGGGCTTGCAGGCGCCGCCCCCTGGGCTTCATGCCCCCGACGGATCGGCCCGCCCATGGCTGCGCTGTCAGACCCGCTCAGTCGGCGACCGGGAGGGTGCGGGCTATGGAGGGTGCCGAGCGGAGGAATGAGGTGTGGTGGTCGGCGTCGGCTCCCTGGTCGACGATCTTGGGGTCGGCGCCATGGTCCGCCAGCTCCCGGGCGCAGCTCCGGGCGTTGGCTATGGGGACGTCCCGGTCGCCGGCGGCGGTGTAGAGGGTGATCGGCAGACCTCGGCGCGGGGTCCAGTCGCAGGTGCGGTCATTGACGCGGAGTGCCTCCAGCAGGGCGCCGGAGGGGTGCTGGAGTTTCTTGTACCAGGCGTCGGTCAGCAGGTCTTCCAGTCGCTTGGGCAGCTTGCTGACCATGTCTTCCGAGTGAGTGCCATCGAAGAGGTCTTCCACGCGATCGGAGTAGGGGGCGCGGAACACCTCGCTCGGGTGGTTGTAGAGCGGGTGGAGCTGGAGGCGGTTTTGGGCGGTCAGGAAGTACGAGAGGTAAAAGACGGCGGATTGGGGGTCCACCCTGCCGTCGAACATGCCGGAGAGCTCACTGCCGTCGAGGTCGAACGGGCCCGCTACGGGCGCGAGCATGCCGAGCCGGAAACGGGGATCGGCGCCACGATCCAGCTCACGGGCGAGCGCCATGGCGGCATGCCCGCCCTGCGAGAAGCCGGTGACGGAGACCTTGCGGTCGAGGGCGGCGCCGAGCTTCGGGGCCGCGGAGCGGGCGGCGCGGAGCATGTCCAGCGAAGCGGATGCCTCGGAGCGGGCGTCCATGTAGGGGTGATGGCCGGGGCCGGTGCCCAGGCCGAGGTAGTCGGGGGCGATGGCGGCACGTCCGGCGGAGGCGTACAGCGTCGAGACGGACCGGTCGAGGCGTTCCGCGACCGAGGGCGCATTCGCGCGGGAGGCGAGGGTGCCGTGGGTGTGCACGACGGGTGGCAGGTGGTGGCTCTTGCTCATGGGAAGTGCCAGCAGGCCCGATGCGGTTGTGGGGTGGCCGTCGGGGGTGAGGGTGCGGTAGGTGAGGCGGTAGGCCGCGACGCCGTGCCGGGCGGTATCGGCCTCCAGGCCCGTCTTCTTGGCCTGGGCGATGACCTCGGCACGGCTCTGTCTGCCGAGGGGAGTGATGGAGAGCAGAGCGCCCCGCCCGTGCTCGGTCCGCGCGGTGTCGGCGGTTGCCGCGTTCGTGCTCGCGATGGTGTGCTGGTCGGCGGCCAGCGCCGGGGCCGGTGCAAGGGCCGCGAGCAGGATGGCGGTGCCGGCGGCCAAGGCACGTAATGAGCGTCGGTTACTCCCCGATGCGGTCTTGACCCGCTGAGTTCTGGTCATGTCGTCGACGCTACGTGGATCTTGCGCGATGCGACATGAGGGTTTCCACCCAACTTTGCCATGGTTTTCCTCATCCTCAGGTTGGAGAAATGCAGAGAAAGCGGCGCCCCCTCTAGGGACCTCCCCCCACGTCCGCGCTACAGCCGCTGGATGATGGTGCCCGTTGCCAGTGCCCCGCCCGCGCACATCGTGATCAGGGCGAACTCCTTGTCCCTGCACTCAAGTTCATGCAGTGCGGTGGCGATCAGACGGCCCCCGGTGGCTCCGACCGGGTGCCCCAGGGCGATGGCGCCGCCGTTCACATTCACCTTCTCCAGGTCCTGTACGAAGACCTGCGCCCAGGAGAGGACGACGGAGGCGAAGGCTTCGTTGATTTCGACGAGGTCGATGTCCTTCAAGGACATACCGGCCTTGCCCAGCACGGCGCGGGTCGCGTCGATCGGTCCGTCCAGGTGGAAGTGCGGATCGGCGCCGACCAGCGCCTGGGCGACGATGCGGGCCCTCGGCTTGAGTTTGAGAGCGCGCGCCATCCGTTTGGAGGCCCACATCAGTGCGCTGGCGCCGTCGGAGATCTGTGAGGAGTTGCCCGCGGTGTGGACGGCGGTCGGCATGATGGGTTTGAGGCCGCCGAGTGCCTCCATGGAGGTGTCGCGCAGCCCCTCGTCACGGTCGACCAGCCGCCACATGCCCTGGCCGGCGGCCTGTTCTTCCTCGGTGGTGGGGACCTGTACGGCGAACGTCTCCCGTTTGAAGCGTTCCTCGGCCCAGGCGGCGGCTGCCCGCTCCTGGGAGATCAGGCCGAGCGAGTCGACGTTCTCGCGGGTCAGGCCCCGGTTGCGGGCGATGCGCTCGGCTGCCTCGAACTGGTTGGGGAGGTCGACGTTCCACTCGTCGGGCCAGGGCTTGCCGGGGCCGTGCTTGGAGCCGCTGCCCAGCGGCACCCGGGACATCGCCTCGACGCCGCAGCCGATGCCGATGTCGATGACGCCGGCCGCGATCAGGTTGGCGACCATGTGGTTGGCCTGCTGGGAGGATCCGCACTGGCAGTCCACGGTGGTCGCCGCGGTCTCGTAGGGGAGGCCCATGGTGAGCCAGGCGTTGCGTGCGGGGTTCATGGACTGTTCGCCGGCATGGGTGACGGTGCCGCCGACGATCTGTTCCACACAGTCGGGCTGGATGCCCGTACGGGCGAGGAGTTCGCGGTACGTTTCGCCCAGGAGGTAGGCGGGGTGAAGGTTGGCGAGCGCGCCTCCGCGCTTGCCGATGGGGGTGCGTACGGCTTCGACGATGACGGGTTCCGCGGCCATGCCTGACTCGTCCTCTCCTCGCGACCGTGGGCGTCCCGGCGCCCACGGAAAGAAGAACTAGTACGCGTTCTAGTTATCGAAACAGTCTGATGAGCCGCGCCCTGGGGGCGCAAGAGGCGTGCAGCACCCTTGTCCGGCATACGTCTGCAACTTGGCTGGACGTCAGCCCCCCATCGTGTAACCGGAGTTCGGCCAGCGACAGAGATCGTGGCGGCACGGCACCTCCCTCGCCCGCAACAAGTGCCGCCATGACCCTTGCCACTTATAGAACTCGTTACTACCTTCACCGCGGCCATTGAGAACTGATGCGCCGTCAGTATCAGTTGGGCGGCCTGATCGCACACCGCCGCCGACTGTCCGACCGGATCGGACCGGGAGTCGCCGATGCCATGCCCCGCGTTGCCCGAAGGGTTCGACTTCACCGACCCCGACGTCTATCAAACCCGCGTCCCGCTCCCGGAGTTCGCGCAGCTGCGACAGACCGCGCCCGTCTGGTGGAACGCCCAGCCGCACGGCGTCGCCGGCTTCGACGACGACGGCTACTGGGCCGTCACCCGCCATGAGGACGTCAAGGAGGTGTCCACCAAGCCGGACGTCTTCTCCGCGAACCTCAACACCTCGATCATCCGCTTCCACGCGTCCATGACCCGCGACCAGATCGACGCACAGAAACTGATCATGCTGAACATGGACCCGCCGGAGCACACCCGGGTCCGCCAGATCGTGCAGCGCGGTTTCACCCCGCGCGCCATCCGGGCGCTGGAGGACGCACTGCGCCACCGGGCGGCGCGGATCGTCGCCGGGGTGCGGCAGAGGGACTCCGGCGATTTCGTCACGGACATCGCCTGCGAGCTGCCCCTCCAGGCGATCGCCGAGCTCATCGGCATCCCTCAGGACGACCGGGCCCGCATATTCGACTGGTCGAACAAGATGGTCGCGTACGACGATCCCGAACTGGCCATCACCGAGGAGGTCGGCGCCAATGCGGCCATGGAGCTGATCTCGTATGCGATGAATCTCGCGGCAGCGCGAAAGCAGTGCCCGGCCAAGGACATCGTGAGCCAGTTGGTGGCGGCGGAGGACGAGGGAAATCTCGGCTCCGACGAATTCGGTTTCTTTGTACTGTTGTTGGCGGTGGCCGGAAACGAGACGACGCGTAACGCCATCACGCATGGAATGCATGCGTTTCTGACACATCCCGAGCAGTGGGAGCTCTACAAGAGCGAACGCCCCGAGACGGCGGCCGAGGAGATAGTGCGGTGGGCCACGCCGGTGATCTCGTTCCAGCGCACCGCCACCCAGGACACCGAGCTGGGCGGCGCGAAGATCAAGCAGGGGCAGCGCGTCGGGATCTTCTACTCCTCGGCCAACAACGACCCCGACGTCTTCGACCGCCCCGAGGTCTTCGACATCACCCGCGACCCCAATCCCCATCTGGGGTTCGGTGGCGGCGGACCGCACTTCTGTCTCGGCAAATCCCTTGCGGTTCTGGAAATCAACCTGATCTTCAACGCCATTGCGGATGCCATGCCCGGAATTTCCCTGGCGGGTGACCCGCGCCGGCTCCGCTCCGCCTGGCTCAACGGTGTCAAGGAGCTCCCGGTTCGGTACGGTTGAGCGGTCTCCCCTGCCCCCGACTTCGAGATCGAGCCGGGGGGAGGCACCGTTCTACGAGGCGTGAATACCGTGCGGTGAGCCTGCCTGCCCTGCGCTTCACCCAACTCACGCAACATCGCGGACGTTGAATTCCACCCGCGGCACGCTGAATTCCACCCGTAGCCCGAGTAGCCACCCCGTTGCACTCGCAGGCACAAATGCACCAAGCCCCGAGTGGCGGGACATGCCGGGATGCCGGATCCTTGAGGAACGCGACGATCCATCGGCGCGGCGGCGGGGTGTGCCGCCGCGCCGTCTTCCTGCGTGCGGTGCGTCACAGGGCGCGACGGTTGCGGTTGATCGCCGCGAGATGGATCACATGCCGAAGTCCTGCGCAACGCCCCCTCAGGGGGCGTTTTCGCTGCTGGGAGCAGGTATGGGGCTGCCTGCGCGATCACCTGCGTACTGTCCGTGATGATCCGTTCTGCCCCTATGGTCAACCTTTGCCCCCGTGTCCGTCCTGGCGTCGGCGGGCGATGTCATGCAGTCGTCCAAGAGAGCGCAGGCGAGCGAGCACGTGCCGACGCAGTCCCCCGCAGCATCCGACCCGGCCGATCTGGAGAAGCGGACGGCCGATGGGGCTCCTGAGGCCCGCGAGGTCGGCGGAGCCGGTGAGGTGACCGTCGTCGATCCGGCGATGGTCAAGCGTGCGGTGTCGGCGGCCGCGCTCGGCAATGCGATGGAGTGGTTCGACTTCGGCGTCTACAGCTACCTCGCGGTCACTCTCGGGCATGTTTTCTTCCCGTCCGGGAATCCGACCGCGCAGTTGCTGTCGACGTTCGGGGCGTTTGCCGCGGCATTTCTCGTACGGCCCATCGGCGGAATGGTCTTCGGGCCGCTCGGTGACCGGATCGGCCGGCAGAAGGTCCTGGCGATCACCATGATCATGATGGCGGCGGGGACTTTCGCGATCGGCCTGATCCCGTCCTACGCCGCCATCGGTGTCTGGGCGCCGATTCTGCTGCTCGTCGCCCGGCTCGTGCAGGGCTTCTCCACCGGCGGGGAATACGGCGGGGCGTCCACCTTCATCGCCGAGTACGCGCCTGACAAAAGGCGTGGATTCCTCGGCAGCTGGCTGGAGTTCGGCACACTGGCCGGTTATGTGGGCGGTGCCGGACTGGTCGCTGTGATGACCGCGCTGCTCACGACGGACGATCTCCACTCCTGGGGCTGGCGCCTTCCGTTCCTGATCGCGGGACCGATGGGCATCATCGGTCTCTATCTGCGCATGCGGCTCGAAGAGACGCCGGCGTTCACGCAGTTGGAGAAGGAGGCGCGGGCGAAGGAGAAAGCGCGCCGCGAGGCCGAGAAGCGGATCGGTCTGGGCGAGATGGTCTTCGGCCAGTGGCGGGCCATGCTGCTGTGCGTCGGGCTCGTGCTGGTCTTCAACGTCACCGACTACATGCTGCTGTCGTACATGCCGAGCTATCTGACCTCGGAACTGAAGTACGACGAGGCGCACTCGCTGAGGGTCGTGCTCGCGGTGATGGTCCTGATGATGTGCGTCCAGCCGTTCGCGGGGCGGCTCAGCGACCGGTTCGGACGCCGGCCCGTTATCGCTGCGGGGTGTGTGGGCTTCCTGGTTCTGTCCGTGCCCGCGCTGCTGCTGATCCGGCAGGGATCGCTGATCGCCATCGCGCTGGGCATGGGCGCGCTGGGGCTGCTGCTGGTGTGCTTCACATCGTCCATGCCGTCGACGCTGCCCGCGCTCTTCCCGACGAAGGTGCGCTACGGCTCGCTGTCGATCGGCTTCAATATCTCGGTTTCGCTCTTCGGCGGTACGACTCCGCTGGTGGTGACGGCCCTTATCGGCGCCACCGGTGACCGGATGACGCCCGCGTACTACATGATGGCGGCGGCCGTCGTCGGGGGGATCGCCGTACTGCTGATACCGGAGAGCGCGCGGAAGCCGCTGCCCGGGTCGCCGCCTGCGGTGGAGACGGAGGCCGAGGCCCGGGAGATGGTGCGCGGTGCGGCTCGGGGCGGCGCCACGGCCACTGCCTGAGGTCGGTTCGGCCGGTCCTCCGCTCGCTTCTCCGCCCCGACTTATCGGTACTCGCTCCTGAGGGTGGGCGGAATACCGGCCCGGATTCTCGCGACCGGCGGGCTGTTCGCGGTGGCGGGGGTCGCGGCCGTGGCGATGGTCCGGCTGCGCCGGCACGGCACGGTGACGCGCCCGGGGGGGTGACCGCTGGGCGCCCCGCCCACAGTGCGCCATAGGGGCTGCGGCTGCCCGGGTGAGGCACCAGGGCGTCCCAGCCCTGGTCCACACCCCTTTTGCACCATGCGGCACGATGGTCGGCATGAGCATCGTGAAGATCAACGTTCTGACCGTCCCCGCCGAACAGCGCGAGACCCTCGAAAAGCGCTTCGCGTCCCGCGCCGGCACGGTGGACTCCTCGGACGGTTTCGAGTGGTTCGAGCTGCTGCGGCCGGTGGAGGGCACCGACCAGTACCTCGTCTACACCCGTTGGCGGGACGAGGAGTCCTTCCAGGCGTGGATGGAGGGCCCGATGAAGGCCGCACACCAGGGCGGCGCCCCGGGTGGCGAGGGCGGCGAGCGGCCCAAGCCCGCCGCGTCCGGGTCCACGCTGTGGTCCTTCGAGGTGGTGCAGCAGGCGGGCCCCAAGGGGGCCTGAGCACCGCTTGTGACGACCGGTGGCGTCGCGCACATCCCGACCGGTGACGTCACTCGCATCCCAACTGGTGGCGGCGCTCGATCCCGACCGGTGGTGTCGCTCAAATCCGTTGCGTTCCGTCCCGCCCCCGCGGCCAGAATGACGCCATGAGCGACGCCGCCACCCTTCGTCTCCCCTGGGCCGTCCGCGCCGAGCCGGTCGACTCACCGGACGCGAGGACCCTGCTCCGCGAGTACTACACCGAGGTCGCCGACCGGTACTTCGCGCTGCATGAGGGGCGTCGCTCGACGGCCGCGGAGATCGACGAGGGGGTGACGGAGTATCCGAGCGGCGATCTGCGGCCGCCGAACGGCCTGCTGCTGGTCGCCCGGGACGGCGGCATCGCGGCCGGCTGCGTGGGCGTACGCATGCTGGACGCGCGGACCGCGGAGCTGAAGCAGATGTTCGTACGGCCCGCGAAGCGCGGCCTGGGCTGCGCGGACGAGCTGCTCACGGCCGCCGACACGGCCGCGGCCCGGATGGGCGCCGAGCGGGTCCGGCTGGACACCCGGCGGGATCTGGTGGAGGCCGTCGCGCTCTACCGACGGCACGGTTTCGGCGAGATCGCTCCGTACCACGACGACCCGTACACGGAGATCTTCTTCGAGAAGCGGCTCCGTCAGCGACTCCGTTGAGAGGTGAGCAGTGGTGCTCCCGCTGGAATGAGCGGGGATTGAGCGCTGCTCCCCAGATCGGGCCTTAGCTCGGCCCCTGGCTCGGTCCCGGGCACGGGCCCCGGCTCGGCCTCTGGCACGGGCCGGGGCCCAGGCCCCGGCTCGGGCCTCACTTCGCGAGGTCCGGCGGCCGGGGCGTCCCCAGGTGCGGCCGGGCGTCGCCATTCTGGGGTTCCTCCGCGTCCGAGCCGCAGAGTTCCGCCGTCAACTGCTGGACGAGTTCGGTGAGATCGGTGGGCCGGTCCTTGGTCCACCAGTCGCCCAGCATCTCCGCGAGCGACTCCTGCCGGGCCGCCGAGAGCCGGTCCGCCGTCTCCCGTCCGCGGTCGGTGAGCAGCAGCATCAGCCCTTCCCGTACGGCGAGATGGCGCTCCTCGATCTGCCGTACGCCCTCGGAGATCACGCCGAGCGGCACCTTGCTGCGTTCGACGAGCAGTCCCGGTTCCACCGAGCCATAGCGGTGCATGCGCAGCACCAGCCAGCTGGCGGCCGGTTTGAGATCGAGCCCGGCCCGTGCGGTGATCTTCTCGTAGATGTGCTTGCGGCCCTCCAGGCTGCCGAGTTTGGACAGCGCGCGGGCGCATTCGTCGCGGGACGAGCGCTCGACCGGGTTGGTGGAGACCACCTCGCTGGTTTCGGGGGCGGTGACGCTGCTGCGCAACGGCTCCTCCCGGAGGAACCAGGCCAGGACGAAGGCCACGAGGACCACGGGGACGGCGTAGAGGAAGACATCGGTGATGGAGAGCGAGTAGGCGTTGAGGACGCCGGCCGCCTGGCCGGGGGGCAGCTGCGCGACCGTACGCGGGTCCTCGGCGATCCTCGACGGGTCGACACCGGGCGGCAGTTGCTGCCCGGCGAGGGCGTCCGCGATCCGGGGTCCGAGCTTGTTGGCGAAGATCGTGCCGAAGATGGAGACGCCGAACGAGGCGCCGATGGAGCGGAAGAACGTGGCGCCGGAGGTGGCGACGCCCAGGTCCTGGTAGGCCACCGCGTTCTGCACGATGAGCACCAGGACCTGCATGACCAGACCGAGCCCGAGGCCGAAGACGAAGAAGTAGGCGCTGATCGCGGCGTCGCTGCTGTCCGGGGCGAGCTGGTGCAGGAGCAGCAGCCCGATGGCCGTGACGCCGGTGCCGGCGATCGGGAAGACCTTGTAGCGGCCGGTGCGGCTGACGATCTGCCCGGAGCCGGTGGAGGAGAGCAGCATGCCGAGCACCATCGGCAGCATGTGCACACCGGACATGGTCGGCGAGACCCCCTGGACGACCTGGAGGAAGGTCGGCAGGTAGGTCATCGAGCCGAACATCGCGAAGCCGATGACGAAGCCGATGACCGCGGTGAGGGTGAAGGTGCGGAGGGTGAACAGGCGCAGCGGCAGTACGGGCTCCGCGGCCCGGCGTTCGACGAGGACGAACGCGATGAGCAGGACGACGCCTAGTACACCGAACCCCACGATCTGCCAGGAGTCCCAGGGGTAACTGACGCCGCCGAGCGAGGCCATCAGGACGAAGCACGCGGCGACGCCGGCGATCAGGCCGGTGCCCAGGTAGTCGATCCGGTGGGGGGTCCGGTGGACCGGGATGTGCAGCACGGCGGCGATGACGGCGAGCGCGATCACCCCGACGGGGACGTTGATGTAGAAGACCCAGCGCCAGCTGAGGTGGTCGACGAACAGCCCGCCGAGCAGCGGCCCCAGGACGCTCGTAGCGCCGAAGACGGCGCCGAACAGGCCCTGGTACTTGCCGCGTTCGCGGGGCGGGACGATGTCGCCCACGATCGACATCGACAGCACGATCAGGCCACCACCGCCCAGGCCCTGGATCGCCCGGTACGCGATGAGCTGCCCCATGTTCTGAGCGATACCGCACAGCACCGAGCCGATCAGGAAGATCACGATGGCCGTCTGGAACAGCCTCTTGCGGCCGTACTGGTCGCCGAGTTTGCCCCACAGCGGGGTCGCGGCCGTCGAGGCGAGCAGATAGGCGGTGACCACCCAGGAGAGGTGGTCGAGGCCGCCGAGGTCGCTGACGATGGTGGGCAGCGCGGTGGCGACGATGGTCTGGTCGAGCGCCGCGACGAGCATGCCGAGCAACAGCGCACCGATGGCGACCATGATGGTCCGCGGAGACCGGGGCTCGCCGGGGACGGTGGGAGCGCTGGTGTGCTGGGCCATGTGCGTCTCCCTTTGTCTGTTCTGGGCTTGGGGGTTTGTGGGTGGGGGTTTGGGGGTGGTCTTTTTTTGGGGGGGGTGGGGGTTCGGGATTGGTTGCATCGGGGTTCGTTGCTTCGGGGTTCCTCATGTCCGGCTTGGGTGTTCCGGGCTTCCTCGCGGTCGGCCCGGGTGTGCCGGACTGGTCGCTTCGGGCTTCCCCGTGGCCGCTGTGCCGGCTTCGGGACGTGGCCGGTTCCGGCCGTCGTCCAGGCTTCTTCCATCGTGGGCGGTTCTGGCGGATATGGCCCGCTGAGAGGACGTTCCACGGGGTTGGGGTGCCGCACCGGCGGGGTGGTGGTTGTCCGGGCTTGAGGGCGGTCGTGTGCACCTGTCGCCGCTTCGTACGGCTTGTGCGCTCGCGTTCCGGCGGTTGCCCGGGAGACACCTGGCGGATGCCTGCTGGATGCCCGGGAGCGCCTGTGCCGACCGGGGCGGCCTCTGGATAATCGCTGCCGGCTCAAGGGCTCAACCCGGGAGGCGACCACCGTGACGCCAGAAGTGTGCCCGCACTGCTCAGCGCCCGTACGTGGCGACGGCCGGCCGATGTGTCTGTGTGCGGCGGCCGAAGCGGAGGACTTTGATCCGTTGCGCGTCAGGCCCTATGTGTCGCTGCCGAACCGGGGCGGGAGCCGTGACGAGTACGGGATCCGGGGCTGGAACGAGGGCGGCTGGGACAGGGGTGCCGGCTCGGGCGGCTCGGTCGTGGCGGGGGTCCCCGTTGATGTCGCGGCCGCTGCCGAGGCCGGTGTCGGGATGGGGGCCGGGGTCGACGGCGGGGCCTGGTTAGATACCGAGATCGGCGCCGAGGGCGGTACGGCCGGACGTGCCGTGGGCAGGGTCGTCGCCGCGTGCCCCGGCCCGTCCCCCATCCCGGCGGCGCTCGTGCACCGGGTATATCGCCGCTCGGGGGCGACCTTCAGGGCGATCTCGTCTTCCACGACGCCGATCCCGCCCAGCCCGCCCGGCTCCTCCCCTCCCCCGCCGCCCGCCCACGGCAAGCGTGCGTTCCCGGCCGTACTGGCGGCCGCCGGGGCCGCGGTGGCCGCCACGGCGGTGCTGATCAGCAGTGAGGTGCTGTCCGGCAGGGAGCAGGACCGCACGGCGCTCCCCGACCGCGGTAGGCCCACCGCGGCCATCCCGACCGACGACGAGGGCCGGAGCGGGCCGCCCTCCCCCGCCGCTACACACTCGCCGTCGTCGGCCGCGAGCGGCGTCGGGCCCGCCGGGACCACGGTGCGGCCGTCCCGGCCCCTGGCGCCGCCCCTTCCCGCCCCCACACACGCCGTCGGACGCGTGACGCACTCCCCTGGCGACCCAGGCGACAGCGCCCCGCCCACCGGGCCGGTCGTGCTGCGTGAGGGGTCCAGCGGCCCGGAGGTCGTGGAGCTGCAGAACCGGCTGCAACAGCTGGCGCTCTATCCGGGGTACGCGGACGGCCGGTTCGACGCGGACGTACGGGCTGCGGTGGCGCGGTATCAGTGGGTGTACGGGGTGCAGGGGGACCCGGAGGGCGTCTATGGCGCGGCGACACGAGCGTCCCTGGAGTCGCACACCAGCGAGCCGTGAGCGGGCCGTGAGCGGGCCGTGAGGGAGCGTTGAGCGGCGCACGGGCGGAGGCGACGGCCGGGGCACCGCAAGAGGCACTGCCGGTGCTCTGACGCTCTGACGGGGGCACGGGAGAGGTGCTGCCGGGGCCGGTTGTCGGCACCCCGGACCGTTTTGTATCGTGTAGGAACAAAGTGGTTCCGCCCGCACTCCCTGACCGGCGGGCGGGACCGCTTGTGTTCATCGCCGCCAGCCCGTTTCGCCCCTCGCCCTCTTCGCCTCGCAGCACTCGCCTCTCCTCCACGTACGACCACTCCGTACGGCCACTTCCTACAGCCATCTCCGTACGGCACTCCTTGCGGCCCTCTCCGTACGGACACTCTCCACTCGTAGCGCTCAGGAGCCCGCCGATGACGGCAACCACCACGCTCACCGCCCGCGCCCTGCTGTTGGACATGGACAGCACGATTGTGAACTCGGAGGCCGTCGTCGAGCGCTGCTGGCGCCACTGGGCGGCTGAGCAGGGGCTGCCGGCGGACGATGTCCTCAAGGTCGTCCACGGTCGGCAGGCCTGGGCCACCATGGCGGCGCTGCTCCCGGACCGTCCGCTGGAGCTCAACATGGCGGACAACCACCGGATGCTGGCGCAGGAGACCGCCGACGTGGACGGCGTGGTGCCGGTCCCGGGCGCGCCGGCCTTCATGGACGCGATAGCCGGCCTCCCGCACGCCCTGGTCACCTCTGCCGATCGTTCCCTGTCCGAGGCCCGGATGGGCGCGGCGGGGCTGGCCATGCCGCCCGTGCGGATCACCGCGGAGGACGTGAGCGCCAGCAAGCCCGACCCGGAGGGCTTCCTCAAGGGCGCCGCCGAGTTGGGCTTCGCCCCGGAGGACTGCCTGGTCTTCGAGGACTCCGAGGCGGGCATCACGGCGGGCCGGGCCGCGGGAATGCGCGTCGTCGGCGTCGGCGACCGCGCCGTCGAGTTCGCACCCACCGTCCACGTACGCGACCTCACCCAGATCAGCGTCGAGGCACTGGGGGACGGCGGGATCGCCGTACATGTGACGAGGTGAGGCGGGGGGCGGCGCACGCATCACGCGGGTGTGAGCCGGCCAAAACCTCACCACTACACCCGCCCACCCCCCGAAGGGGGGTGGGCGGCGGGGAAAACCAAAGACGGCGGGAAAAGCCCCCCGGGGCCGCCCGCTACGCCCCCTGGAACCACCCACCGGCACCCCCAGGGCCCCAACCGCTCCCAGGCCGCGCCCCCAGGCCCCCGCCGCCCCCTCACCCCGCCACGGCCTCCCACACACTCAGCCCCGCCAGCAGCAGCATCGCGCAGGCCGCGACCTTGGTGATGAGCCTGAGCGGCACGTACTTCATGAGCGTACGGCCGCCCAGGATGCCCAGGCCCGCCACGGCCCACAGGGCCAGGACCGCGCCGAGGCCGACGGAGAGCGGATTCTCGTAACGGGCCGCGAGGTTGGCGGTCATGATCTGGGTCAGATCGCCGAACTCGGCGACCAGGATCATCATGAAGCCCGCCCCGGAGACCTTCCAGAAGCTTTGGTCGGCGGGCTTCGTCACCTCTTCCTCGCCCCCGTCCTTCCGGAACAGCAGGACGGCCGCGCCGGCCAGGAAGAGGGCGCCGACCACCGCCTGGACGAGGCGGTGCGGGAGCAGCGTGAGCACGCTGCCCGCGGCGACGGCGAGCGCGACATGGACCAGGAAGGCGGCGGCGACGCCCGCGAAGACGTAGGAGGCGCGGTAGCGGGTACCGAGCATCAGGCCTGCGAGGGCGGTCTTGTCGGGCAGCTCGGCGAGAAAGACGACGCCGAAGGCGACGACTGCGACGGTGGAGCTGAACACGGGCTGGGCACCTCGTTCGGTCGGGCCGCGCCGAAAAGCCCGGGAAAAGGGGTCGCTTCGGCACGGCAGCGTCAAACACTGCGGCCGAAGGTCTCGCTGGCGCGGTACGGACACGTGTGGTCCGCACGATCACAAGTGATCCGCACGGACACATGTGACCGGACGGACACGTGTGATTCACACGGATACGTGGTGACCCGCGCGGACACGTCTCGGTCCGTATACCGGCCTCCGGGCGCCGGCGAGCCGCAAGGGCCCGCAGTATGTCGACGGTCCGGCGAAGAGCTACTCCCCTTCTGCTTCCGCCAAGGGTACGCGGTGGATCCGGCCACGGGCGACCAGCTCCAGCACCACCGCGCACGCCGCCGCCTGCACCGCTATGAGGGCGACCAGCACGAACAGCTGGACCGCACCGGCCTGTACGGGCGAGGCGCCGCCCAGCAGCATCCCGACGAAGGCGCCGGGAAGTGTGACCAACCCCACCGTCCGAGTCTGGTCGAGGCCCGGCAGCAGCGCGTCCGACGCGGCGGGACGGGCGATCTCCATCCGCGCGTCGCGCTCCAGCAGCCCGAGCGCAAGGCCCGCCTCCACCTCTCCGCGACGGCTCTCCAGTTCGTCCAGCGCGCGCCGCCCGCCGAGGACGGTGGCGGTCAACGCACCCCCGATGAGGATGCCGACGACGGGGATGAGGGTGATGCCACGCGGCGGCACCAGTCCGGTCAGCAGCAGGAGACCGACGACGGGCGCTACGCCGGCGGCGATCGGCACGGCGGCCCACCACCAGGTGCGGTTATGGGTGATCCGGCGTCCGGCGGTGCGTACCGCCACCGCGTACATCAGGGCGAGGAAACACAACAGCCAGGGGACCGCACCGACGACCCAGCCGATGAGATAGGAGACGGCGGTGAGTTGGGCAGCGGCACGCAGACCGGCGACGGCGATGCCGCGGGAGTGGCCGAGGTGCGCAAGGGCGGCGACGGCCACGGCGGCGACCAGCAGGACGGCGAGAATGACCCCGAGGGTGGCGTTGACCGGCAGCAGCACGCGCTCACTGTAGGGGCGTCATCACCGTTACGTGCGGATGTGCGGGTTCATCCGGACCGGAACGCGCGCCTGCGTACCGGCCGGAGCGCACGCCCGCGCCCCAACCGAACGCGTCCCGACCGTCGTACGGCGCTCCGCCAATCCGCTTGAATTGACGTGAACATGTCGTCACTCTGTTACCTGCGGCCCATCCGCTGGAAACCCCGCGCAGCCACCATGGGCGCGCACCGCACGCCGACTTCCCCTCTCCGGCTACCCCACCTCGACTTCCCCCACTTCGGATTCCCCCACCCCGACTCCCCGACTCCCCGACTCCCCCACCCCAACTCCCTCACCCCGACTTCGGATTCCCTCACATCAACATCCCCCCACATCACGGGAGTTTCGATGGCAAAGTTCTACGCGCGTCATATATCACTCGCCGCGGGTTCGGCAGCGGCCTTGGTCTGCGCGCTGATACTGAGCGGGCAGACCGCCCAGGCGGCGCCGCCCAGTCCGCCCGACGCGGCCACCGCCCGCACCTACCTCGCCGAGATCAAGAAGCAGGCCGAGGGCCCGCAGGACGGCTACAGCCGCGACAAGTTCCCCCACTGGATCGACCAGGGCGGCAGCTGCAACACCCGTGAGGTGGTGCTCAAGCGCGACGGCACGGACGTCGAGCAGGACGGCAGCTGCGCCGCGACGAGCGGCACATGGGTCTCGGCGTACGACGGCGCGACCTGGACCCAAGCCTCCGACCTGGACATCGACCACGTCATCCCGCTGTCCGAGGCATGGAAGTCGGGCGCCGCGGACTGGACCACCGAGCGCCGTCAGCAGCTCGCCAACGACCTCGCCCACTCCCAGCTGATCGCCGTCACCGACAACGTCAACCAGGAGAAGGGCGACCAGGACCCGGCGGAGTGGCTGCCGCCGCAGGCGTCGTACCACTGCGAGTACGCCCGGATGTGGGTGTGGGTGAAGCACGCGTACGGCATGACGGCGGACTCCGCGGAGAAGGCCGCGCTGACGAAGATCCTCGACGGTTGCTGAGCGACCGGGCGACCGGGCACCGCTGAGGGACGACCACGCGACTGAGCGGCGACCACGCGGCCGCCGACCGGGCCCACCGGCCGGCGGCCGCACCGCGTCACCGTCCGCGCCCGGAAAACCTCGACACCCCCAGCACGCCCCCGCGGCCCCTGCGGCACCCCGGAACGGCCCGAGCGCACACCCCCGCAACGCCCCGCCGCGCCCCTTCCGCCCCCCTCCGGCGCCCATGCTCCTATCCTCTGACCACGCCACGACTGGCGTAGCCGCCGATGACGGGAGGGGCACCGATGCCCGGACTGCGCCTGGGGCCGCTGCTGCGGTACGTCGACGCGGACAGCGCGACCGTGTGGGTGGAGACCGACCGGCCGTGCGAGGTGCGGATCCGCTGCGACGACGGCGCGGGCGGCGCGGAGCGCACCTGGCAGGTGGCCGGACACCACTACGCGCTGGTGCCGGTGACCGGCCTGACACCGGGCGGTGAGACGCCCTACCAGGTGCTGCTGGACGGCCGGCTGGTCTGGCCGCTGCCCGGCGGCCGGTTTCCGGAGAGCACCATCCGTACCCTCCCGGCCTCCGCCACGGACCCGTTGAGCATCGTCTTCGGTTCCTGCCGCTGGTCGGCGACGCCCTCGAAGGCCGCGCACGACCCCATCGGCCCGGACGCGCTGGACACCCTCGCCGCCACTCTGCACACCGACCCCGGTCACCAACGCCCGGACGTCCTGCTGCTGTTGGGTGACCAGGTCTACGCCGACCAGACGTCCGAGGCGACCGCCCGGTTTCTGGCCGAGCGCCGGGACATCACCGAGCCGCCCTGGAAGCAGGTCGCCGACTACGAGGAGTACACCCACCTCTACTACGAGTCCTGGCTCGACCCGGAGGTGCGCTGGCTGCTGTCCACGGTCCCCAGCTGCATGATCTTCGACGACCACGATGTGATCGACGACTGGAACACCTCCGCCGCCTGGCTGGCCCGGATGCGCGCGACCTCCTGGTGGCACGAGCGCGTCCTGGGCGGCCTGATGTCGTACTGGGTGTATCAGCACCTGGGGAATCTCTCGCCCGCCGAGCTGGCCGCCGACAAGCTCTACAACCAGGTGCGGGAGGCACCCGACGGGAGCGAGCGCGTACGGGAGTTCGCGGCCCGCGCGGACGCCGATCCGGCGTGTGCCCGCTGGAGCTACCGACGCGACCTGGGCCGGGTACGCCTCGTCATGGTCGACACCCGGGCCGACCGGGTCCTGGACGAGGGCAACCGGGCGATGCTCGGCGAGAGCGAGGCCGGATGGCTGCGCGAGGCGGTCATGGACGGCCGCGGTTCCTACGACCACCTGCTGATCGGCAGTTCGCTGCCCTGGCTGCTGCCGCATCTCATCCATGCCGCGGAGGGGTGGAACGCCGCGCTGTGCGCCGGGGAGCGCGGCGCCCGCTGGGCCCGTGCCGGCGAATTCCTGCGCCAACGGGCCGATTTGGAGCACTGGGCGGCGTTCCCGGAGTCGTTCGCCGCGCTCACCGATCTGATCGCGGTGGCCGGTTCCGGTGAGGACGCGCCGGCCACCGTGTGTGTGCTGTCCGGGGACGTCCACCACGCGTACGTGGCGGAGCCGCACTGGCAGGGCGTCGGCGACCGGGCGCACGCCGCGGAGGTCCGTACGCCGAGCGGCCACCGGCCCACGAGCCGGGTGCTGCAACTGACCTGCTCCCCCGTGCACAACAGCGTCCCCGCCTCGTTGCGGGCCGGTTTCCGTTTCGGATGGAGCCGGTCCGGGCGGTGGCTGGGCAAGGTGCTGGCCCGGCACGGGCGCTTGCGACGGCCGCCGCTGAAGTGGCGGCGTACGGACGGCCCGTGGTTCGGCAATCAGCTGATGACGCTGACGCTGCGCGGCCGTAGCGCGCGACTGCGGCTGGACCGGGCCCATAGGGGACGGCAGGGCGGCGTCCGCCTGGTGACGGTATGGCGGGATTCGGCGGCCGGTGAGCCGGTTGCCGACGAAAGCGGCGATGAGGGTGGTTCGGTCCCCACCGGGCACTGAGCGAAGGGCAGTTCACCTGCGGATCCGGCTGACTTCTTGGGGCGCCCCGGGTGCTGTGCCGGCGGGTCGGGCGGTGATGATGGGGCGCACGTTTCGCTCGTCGCCCCCTTGACTCGTCGCCCGCCCCTGATGACCGTGCCCTGCCCGCCGGCCATCCGCCTGCCCCTGGGAGAGCCCCTCTTGGCCGACCACACCGCCGACCGCCGCGCCCGGCCCGCCCTCGCCATCGTCGGCGCGGGGCCTCGCGGAACGAGTGTTCTGGAGCGGATCTGCGCCTCGGCCGCCGAACTGGCCCCGGGCGCCCGCCTGACCGTGCATGTCATCGACCCCGCTCCGCCCGGTGCGGGTCAGGTGTGGCGCACCGACCAGTCGTCCGAGCTGCTGATGAACACGGTGGCGTCGCAGGTCACGCTGTTCACCGATGACAGCGTGGAGTGCGCGGGCCCGATACGTACCGGGCCGAGTCTGTACGCCTGGGAGGGGTGTGACGTCGGCCCGGACGACTATCCGGGGCGGGCGCTGTACGGCCGCTATCTGGAATGGGTCTTCCGCCGCACGGTGCGCACCGCCCCGGAAGGCGTGACGGTCGTGCCGCACACCGCCCGCGCGGTGCGGCTGCACGAGGCCCCCGACGGGCAGTCGCTCACCCTCGACGACGGCCGTACGCTGCGCGGCCTGGGGGCGGTGGTCCTCGCCCAGGGCCATGTGCCGACCGCCCCCGACGCGGAGCAGCGACGATGCGCCGACTACGCCGCCGGGCGCGGTCTGCGCTATCTGCCGCCCGCGAATCCCGCCGATCTCGCTGCCGAGCTGCCGGCGCTGGCCCCGGGCCGCCCGGTTCTTCTGCGTGGCCTCGGCCTGAACTTCTTCGATCACATGGCGCTGCTGACGACGGGCCGCGGCGGCCGGTTCGTACGCGGTGCGGACGGCACCCTGACGTATGTGCCGTCCGGGCGCGAGCCGCGGCTGTACGCGGGCTCCCGGCGCGGCGTCCCGTACCAGGCGCGCGGCGACAACGCGAAGGGCGCGCACGGCCGTCACCTGCCGCTGCTGCTGACGCCGGATGTGATAGCCGCCTTCCGTAAGCGCGCCGATGCAGGTGATCTTCCCGACTTCCTGGCGGAGGTCTGGCCCCTGGTGGCCAAGGAGGTGGAGACCGTCTACTACGAAGCGCTGCTGCGGCGGCGCGGGGCGGTGGGCGGGGGCCCGGCGGAGTCCGGCACTGGCACAGCCGCGCTCCGGGAGCGGTTCCGGGAGCGATTCCTCGGCAGTGCGCACGGCAGTCCCGAAGAGGCCGCCGCCTTGGACGCGTTCGGTATCGCGGCGGCGGAGCGCTGGGACTGGGAGCGGGTCTCCCGGCCGCACACCGACCAGCGGTTCGACGGCCCCGCCGCGTTCCGGGCCTGGCTGCTGGCCTATCTGCGGGAGGACGTCGCACACGCCCGGCAGGACAACGTCGCGGGGCCGGTCAAGGCGGCGTTGGACGTGCTGCGGGACCTGCGCAACGAGCTGCGCCGGATCGTCGACCACGGCGGGCTGGCCGGCGCGTCCCGGCGCGACCACCTGGACCGCTGGTACACGCCGCTCAACGCATTCCTGTCCATCGGGCCGCCGCGGCGCCGCATAGAGGAGATGGCGGCGCTGATCGAGGCGGGGGTGCTGGATGTGCTCGGCCCCCGGATGGAGATCTCCCTCGGTGCTCCCGGGGGCGGGCCCGGTTTCACGGCGCATTCGCCGGACGTTCCGGGGGCGCGGGTGACGGCAGGGGCGCTGATCGAGGCGCGGCTGCCGGAGCCGGATCTGCGGCGCACCGGGGACGTGCTGCTGTCCCGGTTGCTGGCCGACGGCAAGTGCCGGCCGCACACCGTGGACGGTTACGAGACGGGCGGGCTGGATGTGTCGGCGAGCCCGTACCACCTGGTGGAGGCCGACGGCGGGCACCATCCGGGGCGATTCGCGGTGGGGGTGCCGACGGAGGGCGTGCACTGGGTGACGGCGGCGGGCGCGCGCCCCGGTGTGGGGTCGGTGACGCTGGCCGACACGGACGCGGTGGCGCGGGCGGCGCTGCGGGTGGCGGTCGAGGCCGCTGGGCCGGCGGGTGCCGGGGCCGATGAGCGGGGCCGGGGTGCCGGTCCGGTCCCGTCTCCGGGGCGCGTGTCCGATAACGGTCCAGAAAAAGATACGAACACGCCAGAACTTGAACTTGCAAGCAAAGGTAAGGCGTCCCTAATCTAGAGCTCAATTGATTGCCGACGTCCCCCTGTACCGTCCCCATATACCGAGGAGAGTCCCTCCATGTCCGCTCCCGCGTCCTCATCCCTGAACGCGTTCACACAGAGATCCGCACCGCACGTCCTGGCACTCTTCCGCGTCGTCGTCGGGCTGCTTTTCGCCTGCCACGGCGCAGCTTCGCTCTTCGGTGTCCTCGGCGGCGCGATGGGCACCGGCGCCACCGTCCCGGCCGGCAGCTGGCCCGGCTGGTACGCGGCCGTCATCCAGTTGGCCGGCGGCGCCCTCGTGCTCCTCGGCCTCGGCACCCGCTCGGCGGCGTTCATCAGCTCCGGCTCGATGGCCTACGCGTACTTCTCCGCCCACCAGGGCTCCGCGCTGTGGCCGATCCAGAACGGCGGCGAACCGTCCGCGATGTTCTGCTGGGCCTTCCTGCTGATCGTCTTCATGGGCCCCGGCGCCTGGTCGCTGGACCGCTTCTTCTTCGGAGCGCGGCAGCAGGAAAAGGTCACCACGGCAGAGCGCGAGCCGAGCGTCGCCTGACGGGCCGTGAACTCTCGCTTGCCACAACCCGTGGTCTCTCGCCGCCGGGTGCCCTTGGGTTCCCGGCGCACGCACGGCCCGTACGGCTGAGTCCTTGTCGCCGTACGGGCCGTGTCGTCAGCGCCTGCTGAACGGCCCGTGCAGGCCCGACCGTTCGAACGGCACGGTGAAGCAACCGAGCCGGTCGCCCGCGGTGCCCGCCTTGCCCGGAGTCCTCGCGGTCCGGTGCTCATGGATGACGACGGACCGTGCTCCGGCCGGCCGGAGACGCCAGTCATTCCGGGCCAGCGCCGCACCGTACCCCTTGCGGTCGGTGGTGAAATCCAGCCACACCTCGTTCTTCGGGTTGGCGTACGTGGGGTCGGTGGACGGCTGGTGCGGGTCCTTGCGGTGCTGGTAGTGCGGCCCGGAGTCGTCGGGCTTCGCCCCGCACGGCTTGGTGTGCACATGCGCGCCGTATGTGCGGCCCGGCTGCAGTCCCCACACCTTCAGCGCGATCAGCGTGGAGTGGCGCCTGGCGAACTCCCCGACCTTGACGCGGGCGCCGGCCGGAACCCGTTTCAGGTCGTATGTCACGGCTCTGGACCGCTTGAACTTCTTGGGCGGCGCGAACCAGCCGTGGGCCTGCAGCCAGACGGGCCGCACAAAGCTCTTGTCCGGCACGGGTACGGCCGGGGCGGGCAGCACCGTGGCGCCCGCCGGGGAAGCGGGCCCGGCCGCCGGTGCGGCCTTCGGGGGCACGAGCGGCCTGGGTTCGGCCCTCGCCTCCGTCGTGGTCATCGCCGTCGTCAATGTCATCGAGGCCGCGGCGAACACTCCCGCCGCCAGTCCCACCGCCCGCACCCTGCGTCCTGCCACCATCGTCCGGTCCTCCGTTCCGAGCCGCCCTGTGCCCAGCGCACAGGCGCAGCGCTCCTACCGTTCCCGTTCGCGCCCAGCGACGCGCGGCGCAGTCGGGTGATCGGGGCGGGGACAGCTGGGGGCGGCGCCGGCCAGGGCCGGGGAAGCGCCCGCGACCAGCGGATCCGTGACCCGGGCGACACATCCCACCCCAGGTCACGAGCCCGTCGACGCCCGGCGTACGCTGTACGGCTGTAAAGCCGCCCCTGCCGCCCCACGCGACATCGCGGCGGGTGCCGGACGGGAGAAGGACGTTGTTGGAGAACCTGGGGTCCCTCAGCGGCACCCCGTGGGTGTATGTGATCGTCAGTCTCTCCGTCGTCCTCGATGTGTTCGTCCCGATCCTGCCCAGCGGGGTGCTGGTGATCACCGCGGCCACCACGGCCGCCGGCACCAGGACCGCCGACGCGGTCGTCAGCGTCGGCGCCTCCGTACGCGGCGGGGCCCACCTGACCGAGATGCTCTCCCTGGTGCTGTGCGCCGCCGGCGCCTCGGTGCTCGGCGACATGGTCGCCTACCGGCTGGCCTGGCGCGGCGGCAACCGGTTCGACCGGGCCATCGGCCGCTCCCGCCGGCTGACCGCGGCGCAGAAACGACTCGGCGCGGCGCTCACCCGCGGGGGCGGCGGCCTCGTCGTACTCGCCCGCTTCGCGCCTGCCGGGCGCTCGGTGGTCAGCCTGGGCGCCGGTGTGGCGCACCGTACGGTGCGCGAGTTCCTCCCCTGGTCCGCGCTGGCCGGTCTGGCCTGGGCCGCGTACAGCGTCAGCCTCGGCTACTTCGGCGGCCAGTGGCTCGGCGCTTCCTGGGTGAGCACCGGCATCTCCGTCGCCGCCCTCTTCGCCGCCGGATCCGCCGCGGCGTTCCTGATGCGCCGTCCGGACCGGGGCACCGCCCACTGAAATTCCGTGGCCGGTCGTCGGACCCCGGTGCGACGATGAGGGACGTGAGCGAGGTGGGCGGTCGGTGGCCGATGGCTCCCGTCCCGTTCGCGGACGGCGGTCCCGTCCCGTTACGGACGGCCCGTCACGGAGTAGAGTCGACCGTCACCACCCCACCCCCGGCCGCCCCCGCGGGCTGCCGCCGCGCTCCCGGGCCCCGGCCCGGCGTCGCACCACCGCGGCTCCCAGGAGGAGGGGTTACGAACCACTAACGCGAGGCACAATTCGGTGAACTCTCCGCCGGTCGTCGAATGGACCGAGGCCGACGAGGCCCGTTCCGCCCGTTGGCGCTCCGAGAACGACGCGCCGCCGCCCCGCCGGATCGTCATCGCCGACGACCGGATGAAGGCCGACGACGCGTACAAACTCGCCTGCGAGGGCACCGCGCTGCTGTGGCGCGGCGATTTCCACAACGCCCGCCAGCTGCTGAACGCGCTGGCCCGCCGTATCGACCGCCGCCCGCGCAAGGCGCCCCCGGCCGATGTCACCCAGGCGTTCCATCTGCACCGTGCCGCACAGAACCAGCGCGCCCGCATCCTGGGCATGCTGCTGATCCCCCTCGACGCGGGGTACGGGATCCCGCTGCACCGCGCTCCCGATGTACGTGAAGCCTGCGCACGGGCCTACGGGCCGTCGCCGTCGGAGGAGCCCTCCGGGGCCGCAAAGGCCCCGGAGACCGGGGGGACCACAGGCGCCGCCGACGCCCCGGAGGCCGCCGCGCCCCCCGCCCCCGCCGCCTCGCTCGTGTCCCTGCGGGAACTGCTCGGCCTCATCGGCGCCAACGAATGGCGCAGGAAGGGCGTCGAGATCCCGGCGCTCGGCGGTGACCGCATCCATCCGCACTACGGCGTCTTCTCGCCGGCCCGTGGCGAATACGTCGACCTGGTGGCGGAGGCCCCGCTGCCCACCCAGGAGCTGGCGTTCGATATCGGTACCGGGACCGGCGTACTGGCCTCGGTGCTCGCACGGCGCGGCGTACGGCGGATCGTGGCCACCGACCAGGACCCGCGCGCGCTGGCGTGCGCCCGTGAGAACACCGAACGGCTGGGCGTGGCAGGACAGGTGGAGGTGGTCGAGGCGGATCTGTTCCCGCCCGGCCGCGCCCCTCTGATCGTCTGCAATCCCCCATGGGTCCCGGCGAAGCCCACCTCGCCCGTGGAACGCGCGGTGTACGACCCGGGCAACCGGATGCTGCACGGCTTCCTGAACGGCCTGGCAGACCATCTGACACCGGGCGGCGAGGGCTGGCTGATCCTCTCCGACCTGGCCGAACACCTCGGGCTGCGCCCGCACGCCGAATTGCTCGACGGCTTCACGAAGTCCGGGCTCACGGTCCTGGACCGGCTCGACGTCACTCCGCGCCATCCGCGCGCCCGTGACACCTCCGATCCGCTCCATGTGGCCCGCGCGGCCGAGGTCACGTCCCTGTGGCGGCTGGGCGCCGCGACCGGGCAGGCGAGCACCTCCACCGGGGACGGAAACCAGGGCGCGTCCGGCCGGTCGGGCCTGAGCCCCCGGTGAGCCCACCGGCCGAGGGGCAAGGGCGCCTCGGGCCGCCGCAGGCCGCTTCAGGCACGATGGACGCACCATGGATCCCCAGCACCTGCTGTCCCGCGCCCGCCGGCTCGCCGCCTCCGCCGCTCCCACGCGACGCCGCCTGCTCGGCATCACCGGCCCGCCCGGCGCCGGCAAGTCCACCCTGGCCGCCCACATCGTGGCGGAACTGGCCGGACAGGCGGCGCTCGTCCCGATGGACGGCTTCCATCTCGCCGAGGCCGAGCTGCACCGGCTCGGCCGCACCGACCGCAAGGGCGCACCGGACACCTTCGATCCCGCCGGATACGCGGCGCTGCTGACACGTCTGCGCTCTCCGGATCCGGACACCGCCGTCTACGCGCCGGCCTTCGACCGCCGCGTCGAGGAGCCGGTGGCCGGGAGCATCCCCGTAGCGCCCGGCGTTCCCCTCGTCGTCACCGAGGGCAACTACCTTCTGCTCGACTCCGCCCCCTGGGCGCGTGTCCGGGACCTGCTCGACGAGGTCTGGTACGTGGAGCTGGACGGCCGGGAGCGGGTCCGGCGGCTGATCGGCCGTCATGAGCGGTTCGGCCGGCCCCGCGCCGACGCGGAGCGGTTCGTGCATGCCTCGGACGAGGCCAATGCCCGCCTCGTGGCGGCGACTCGCGACCGTGCCGATCTCGTCATCACCTTCACGCCGGAACAGGCTCCGCCACCGCCGGGCGGGTAAGCCCCGGCGGAAGCGGCCCCGGTCGCGGGATTGCCGCTGGTCGTCGAGACGCTCCTCAAAACCCTTCCCAAAAGACATCAACGATGTCATCATGACATCATGAGTGTCGACGAGGTGGACGTTCAGACAGACGCTGCGACAGTCACTGCGACAGAGGCTGCGGCAGACACCGAGAGGGACGCCGGGGCGGCCTCTCCGGTGGATCCCTGTGCCGACGGGGCCGCCGGCCCGGCCCCTACCGAAGAACTCCTCTACAGCGTCATCCGGCGCCTGTGGCCCTTGCACCGCACAATCGTGCGCGCGGTCGAGCGCGAGCTGGCCGGCACGGGCATGACCGCCGGCGAACACGCCCTGCTGGACGCGCTGCGCACCGAAGGCCCGCGCACGGTCCCGCAGTTGGCCCGCATCCTGGAACTCGACCGGCAGCCGGTGCAGCGCTGGGTGAACCATGCGGCGGAGCTGGGTCTGGTGGTGGCGGCCACGAATCCCGCGCACCGCCGTTCGTCCCTGATCAAGCTCACCGCCGAGGGGGATGAGCTGATACGCGGGGTCCAGGAATTCGAGACGACCGAGCTGCGGCGCGGGCTGGCCGACCTGTCCGCCGCCGAGGTGGCCACCGCGTTGCGCGTCCTGGACCGACTCGGTGAGGAATTCCGGCACCTGGCGAGCGGCTCAGGCGTTGCATCGAAGGAACCGGGTGTTCCGGGCAGTTCCGGCACCAACGGCGATCCCGATAGTTCCGGCATCCGCCGTTCCGGTGCCGACAACAGCCAGGACACCCCACCGCCTTCGCCACACAAAGGACAGCACGGAGAATGACCCACGTAATCAGCGACTGGTCCGAGATCGACAACGGCATCGTGCCGATCGACGACGGCGAGCTGTTCTACGAGACGGCCGGCTCGGGTCCCGCGGTGGTGCTCCTGCACGGCGGCATGCTCGACCAGCACATGTGGGACGAGCAGTTCGCCTGGCTCGTCAACTCCGGCCTCCGCGCGATCCGCTACGACGCCCGCGGCCACGGCCTCTCCTCCTCCGTGACCGGCGACTACGCCAACCACGACGATCTGCGGGCGCTCCTCGACGCGCTGGACGTCCCGAGCGCGGTGCTGGTCGGGCTCTCGCACGGCGCCCGGATCGCGCTCGACACCGCCCTCGCGCACCCGGAGCGGGTGACGGCCCTCGCGCTCGCCTCACCCGGCGTCAGCGGTCGCGCCTTCACCGACCCGTTCGTCCTGGAGCACATCAAGGCGCAGGTCACGGCAATCGGCGAACCGGACGGCGCGGAGCGGTATGTGGAGCACTTCCTGCGGATGTGGGTGGACGGGCCGCATCGCGAACCGTCCGCCGTACACCCCGGAATGCGCGAGCGGATGCGGGCCTCGGCCGAGGCCAATGCCGAGGTGCACGCCGATGGCCTGGGTGCCGGCCTGCCCATCGAGGTCGGCGCCGCCGACCGGCTGCCGGAGATCCGGGTACCGACGGTGGTGTTCGACGGCGACCTCGACAGCAGAGACATCTCCGCCAACGCCCATGCCATCACGCTCGCCGTTCCCGGCGCCCGGCGGATCCGAATACCGGGCGCGGCCCATATGGTCAACCTGGAGAACACCGCGCTCTTCGACCAGGAGCTGCATGCCTTCCTGTCGTCGCTGCCGTACTGATGACGTGACCCGGCTGACTGGCATGGCCCGACCGACTGACGTGCCCCATGGCGGTGGCCCCCGCCGCCATGACCCGCCGCGCAGCCGCGGCCGCTCGGGCGCGCGGTCCCTCAGGTGACCGAGCCGGCCGCCGCGCCCGTCATCAGATCCGGACCCCAGCGCGCCAGTGCCGCCGGAAGATCGAGCGGCCGCACACGGTTCGGCTCGTCCGCGTCCGGCCAGTCCTCCCGCGGGACCCGCCACATCACCTCGAACTCGTTGCCGTCCGGATCCTTGGCGTACAGGGACTTGGAGACGAGGTGATCGCTGGCGCCGACCAGCGCGCCGTTGGCGCTGAGCTGTGCCTGGGTCGCGACGAGTTCGCCGAGCGTGCCGACCTCCCACGCCAGGTGATAGAGTCCTACCCGGCCCTCCTCCGGTCCCGGCGCGTCCGGTCCCACCGCGAACAGTCCCAGGTCATGATCGTTGAGCGAGCCCGGGGCGCTGAGGAAGGCGGCCCGTCCAGGGATCTCGGCGTCCACTGTGAGTCCAAGGGCATCGGTGTAGAAGGCGACGGACCGCGCCAGATCGCGGATGTAGAGAACCGCGTGGTTGAGACGTCGTACGGACATGGGACCTCCGATCTCCTGCCATGACGCCTGAAACGGCACCGCGTCACGGCCCTGCTCCTGAACCTCTGCGTCCGCCTACCTCTACTACCTCTACTACCTCTACTTCCTCCGCACCGCTCCCGCGGCGAAGCCGCGCTTCGATGTCAGCCGTCCGCTAATTCCGAATCAGCAGCAGCACGGCGGCAGCCACCGCGCCGATCACCAACGCAATGACGCCGTAGACGAGCCGGTGCGCGCGCAGGACGGGCAGGAAGTGGTCGATGGCGTAGCGGCCGGGACCGGTCAGCGCCAGGGCGGCCGCGGCAGTGGCCAGCACCATCTCGTACTCCACGCCCTCGGGCGCGAAGAAGCCGCCGTCCCACTTGACGGCGAGCGCGTTGATCATCGTGCCGAAGATCGCCGCGCCGGCGAGCGGGGTCAGCAGACCGAGCACCAGCCCGAGCCCGCCGAGCAGCTCGCTCAGGCTGGCTATGGCGACCATCGTCCTGCCCGGCGAGTAGCCACTCATCTCGAAGAACTTCCCGGAGGCGTCCAGCCCGGGCCCCCCGAACCAGCCGAACAGCTTCTGGGTGCCATGGACCGCCATGGTCAGCCCGACCGCGAGCCGCAGTACGAGCAATCCCACGTCAAAGCCATGCAGAGAGGACTCATGCCGCGCCGATGTGTCGAGAGGGGACATCATGGCGAGCGCTCCTTCCCGTGTCGAGGAGTAGGCCGGCAGGCCGCGGAACAGGAGTCGTGGAGTAATTCGCAATTACTTGAATATTCAAGTCACTGCTCACGGCCGTACACAGCCCCTCATCGTGAACAACCACGCCGAAGGCGTCAGCCTTCCCGCGACGCCGGACGGCCGGCCGCGAGCGTCCAACTCCGCATGCCGAGTCGCCGGTTGATGCCGCCGCGGCGGAATCCGGGGTGCTCAGCCCCCGCTCACCGTCGCCTTCAAAGGCCCGGGCCGCCGCCTCGACCGTGCCGACCTCGTAGGCCATGGTGTGGTTTCCGTGGGAGAGGACGGCCATGCCGTAATCGTGGCCGCCGCCGGTGAAGGCCCCGACGCTGTGCACCCGCCAGCCGTCGGGCTCCCGCGGCAGCCGGCCATTCTTGAAACGCGGCAGGAACTCACCGCCCGGGGCGGAACCGAGGTTCGCGAGGCGGGTGCGCCGCACCCGCGTGGCGAACGCAGGCCCACTGCCGTCACCGAGGCGCTCTCGAAGTGGATCGTCACTGGTGACAGGTCGGTGGCAGGCCCGGTTACAGCGCGTCGACGGCGCTCACCTTCCAGCCGTCCGTCGTACGCGTGAGGGTCATCCGGACCCGGTTCAGATCCATGCGCGAGCCGGAGACCTGAGTGCTCTTGGTGACCTGGTTGACGAAGAGCAGCACAACGGCGCTGCCCGCCGACGCCGACGCCACCGAGGCCGCCGGGGCACCGCCGTCGGGCGGCGCGACCACGGAGGCCTTCACCACCCCCTTGTACTTCTTCGCGGTCGGCGCGACCACCGCCTTGGTCGTCCTGCCGTACTCATCGCGGAAGGAGCCCGTGAGATGGCCGCGCGCCGCGGCGAAATCCCGGTCCAGGTGCCGGTAGTCGTACGACAGGACGACGGGCGCCGCCTTCTGCGCGGCCGCGAGGGCCTGCGCCCGCGCCTCCTCGACCTGGCGGCCTTCCCAGTACCGCCACCCGAGCACCGCGACCGCGACGAGGCCCGCCACGGTCAGGAGGGCAAGGACGGCGCTCAGCCGTGCGCGCCGGCGCCCGCGGGGCGGGGGCTCTTGGTCCGGGGCCTCCGGGTCCGGCGTCTGAGGGTCCGGCGTCCGAGGGTCCCGGGACTCGTTGTCCGGGTTCTCCGGGTCCGGCCCGGGATCGGACTCCGCCTTCGCGAGCAGGACCTTCCCGACCACCTTCTCGACGGGCGGCAGCCCCGTCAGGTCGTTGACCAGATCCTCGGGTACGCCGTCGAGCACGTCCTGCGCCCCGGAGCGGCTGCCGTCGGCCCGCTTGGCTGCGGCGCGGGCGGCCGCGGTCAAGGAGCGCCGGCCCGGTGAGCCGGGTCCGGTGCCGCGGCCTCGGGTGCTGATGTTCGCCACGGTGTCTCTCCTCACGGCGGGGTGATGCGTCTTACGGGGTCATGCGCTTTACGGGCTGCCGCGGTCAGCCGACGAACTCGACGCCGGACGTCAGCCAGCTGCCGTTCTTGAGCTCGAGGTCCAGCTGCAGCCGGTAGGTACGGGCCTGGCCATCGGGGGCGGCGGTGTTGGTCACCTTGCTGTCGGCGACCACGAGAACACGGGCGGAGTCCTCGTCGGCCCGGGTGATGCCCGCTTCGAGGACCTGCCCCTTGGAGACCGACTTGTTCTTGGCGACCAGCTTCGTCAGCTGCGCGGTCTGCGCCGCGAACTGCTTCTTGAAGTCACCGGTCGCGCCCTTGAGCACGTTCTTGCTGTCCCGCTCGTAGTGCCGGTAGTCGAGCGAGGTGAAGTTCAGGGCCGACTGCCTGGCCGCGGCCAGGATGTCCTGGTGCCGCTGCTCCGCCGCGCGCTGCTCGTACACCTGGACGCCGAGCCAGACGGCAAGCGCCGTCGTCACGGCGGTGGCCACGGCGAGTCCCGCGGCCATGGCGCGGCCGCCGCGGGCGGCGCCCGCGAGCCTGGCGCCGAGGCGGCGCAGCGCCCGTACGGGGCGGGAGCTCAGGCCCCCGACCGGGCGGGAGATCAGCCCCCCGCTCATGCCATCGGTCCTACGAGCAGCCATTGCCATGAGTCCTTTCCGAACGCGTTCTGTTCGCCGCCCGTCGAACCGATCTCGACGGGCGTTCCGTCCGGTCCGACGGCGGTGCCGGTGTCCGGGTCGTACGGGGTGACGTACGCCGCCCGGTCCGCCCCGCCGGAGCGGGCCGAGGCGCCGGGGGCGTTCTGCGCGCCGCGCACCGAGGTGTCGCCGCCGCGTGGTGCCGTGCAGCGTGCGCCGGTGTTGGCCGGGCGATCGCTGGTGTCCGCGGGGTCGCGCCGCTGGGTGCCGTACCCCTGACGGCAGGGCGCCGGTTCGTCCTTGCCCGCGACCATGCCGAAGTGCGTGGTGCCGTCGCCCGGCACCACCGTGTAGCTGCCCGCGACGGTCACGGGGAAGGTGACCAGGGCCTGTTCCACCCCGGGCAGCCGTGCCACGGTGATCTGGCCGCCGCTGATCAGATTCCCGAGGAGTACCGGCAGCTGGGTCCGGTTCGCCTTGAGCAGCGAGTCCACCTCGTGCGCGGCGGGCGCGCTCGACCCGATCAGCCTGCGGATGTCCCCGTCACGGGACTTGAGTTCATCGGTCAGATCGGCCAGGTCACTGGAGAACGACCTGATCGCCGAGCCCTGCTCCGACTGGGTCTTGAGGACCTTGCGCGAGTCCTCGATCAGCCTGATCGTCTCGGGGAGCGAGCCGGAGGCCGACTCGACCAGCTCATTGCCCGAGTCCACCAGACGGCTGAGGTGCGGCCCCGTCCCCTTGAAGGCCTTGCCCAGTTCGTCGACCGTGACCCGTAGATCCTCCTTGCCGACGGAGTTGACCAGGCGGTCCACGCTGAGGACGAGCTCCGTGGTGGCCAGCGGCACCCGGGTGTCACCGCGGGCGATCGTGCCGCCGTCCTTGAGGAGCGGCCCGGAGTCGGTGCGCGGCTGCAGATCGACGTACTGCTCACCGATCGCCGAACGGTGCGCCACCACCGCAAGCGTGTCCGCCGGAATCCGCGCCCCGTCCTCGATGTCGAGCGCCACCGACACCCCGCCGGAGCCGGCGAGTTCGAGCTGCCCGACCCGGCCCACGGGCACCCCGCGATAGGTGACCTCGGCCCCCTGGAAGATGCCCCCGGATTCGGCGAACTCGGCGCGCACGGTGTAACCGCGGTCGAGGAGGGCGTCGCCGATGCCGGTGTACCGCGCGCCGACGTAACTCACGCCCACGGCGGTGACGGTGGCGAACGCGAGCAGTTGGATCTTGACCATACGTGTGATCACGAGTAGATCCCCCTCAGCAGGAGCTCGGCCAGAGCCAGGTTGATCCCGGGCGGAGAGCCCTCGGCGCCCCCGTTCCCGTACGCGGCGTACCGGCCTGCGCACACCGGCGGGCACAGCTGCTCACCGCCGCCACCCGGGTCCGCCGGGTCGTCGGGGGTGGCCGGCAGCTTCGGGTCGTCGGGCAGCTCAGGGATCTCGGGGGCGTCCGAAACGCCGGGGACGTCCGGCAGCTTCGGCGTCTCCGGCACCTCGGGAAGCCCGGGCTTGTCCGAACCGTCCGGCTTCTTCTTGGGGTCGTCGGCGAGATTGCCGTAGATGCTCGCCAGATCAAGATCGGCGGTGATCTTGAGGTTGACGTAGTCGCCCTTGATGGCGTCGGTGACGCCGCGCGGGAAGGGGTAGGTCGTCAGCAGCTCCAGGGAGTTCGGCAGATCGTCGCCCGCCTTGTTCAACTGCTCCAGGATCGGCCGCAGTTGCTTCAGATTGGCGATCACGTCGGAGCGCGAGGCGTCGATCACCCTGGTGCCCGTCTGACCGAGCTTCGACAGCGACGTGAGCATTTTCGTCAGATCGCGGCGCTGGTCGGCGAGCACCTTGAGGGCGGGCGGCACGGTGTCGACGGCATCGCCGATCGTCTTCTTCTCGCTCTTGAGGCGCTTGGCAAGGCGGTCGATGCCCTTGAGCGCCCGCACGATCTCCTGGCGCTGGCCGTCGAGACCGCCGACGAACGTGTCCAGCTCTTTCAGCAACGACTTGACCCGGTTCTCGCGGCCGTCCAGGGCCTTGTTGAGCTCCGTGGTGATCGTCTTGAGCTGGGCCACACCACCGCCGTTGAGCAGCGCCGACAGCGCGGAGAGCACTTCTTCGATCTCCGGGTTGCGGCCGCTGCGGGACAGCGGAATCCGCGCGCCGTCCTTGAGCTTGCCGGCGGGGGCGCTGTCCGGCGGGGCGGACAGGGCCACGTATTTCTCGCCGAGCATGCTGGTCTGCCGCAGATCGGCGACCGCGTTGTCGGGCAGCTTCACCGAACCGGCAACCCGCAGCCGTACCTTGGCGTGCCAGCCGTCGAGCTCCACCTTCTCGACCGAGCCCACGGTGACGTTGTTGACCTTCACCGTCGACTGCGGCACCAGGTCGAGTACGTCCCGGAACTCGACCGTGACCCGGTAGGCGCCCGCGTCCTTGGCCGCACCGCCGGGCAGCTCGACGTCGTACAGACCATTGAACTCGCAGCCGGCCAACAGCAGCGAACCGATCGCGGCCCAGGCGGCCGTCCCGCCCTTGCGCAGCGCGCTCATACCCCGACCTCCAGGATTCCGCCGAGGGTCCTGTCGCTCGGCTCCGCGCCCGAAACCCCTTGTGCCTGCGGCACCTTGGGCAGCGAGTCGAAGAGTTTCCTCAGGTCCTTGCATTCCGCGGCCTGCTTCTCACCGGTGGTGCCGAGCAGCGAGCAGAGCAGCGCGGCCGGGTCCTGTGCCTGTTCGGCGTTGTTACGGGTGTCGAGGGTGCCCGAGCTCGGGTTGTAGGCGTTCTGCAGATTCGACAGGCCGGCCGGCGCGGTCTCCAGGATCTCGGCGAGCGCGGCCCGCTGGGTGACAAGCACCTTGGTGACCTTGCTGAGCCCCTTCACATTGGAGGTCAGCGACTTCTTGTTCTTCTTGACGAACTCCTGCACATCGGCGAGTGCGACGCCCAGGTGCTTCAGCGCGGCCCCGAGGTCCTCGCGCTCTCCGGCGAGCTGGTCGGCCACCTGCGCCAGGCTGGCGTTGAACGACCGCACGCTCTTGTCGTCCTTGGCGAGCATGGCCGTGAACAGCTGCAGGTTCCGTACGGTGCCGAACAGGTCGCCCCTGCCGTCGGAGAGGGTGGTGACGGCCAAGGAGAGGTCCTCCACGGTTTGGTGCAGGTTCTCGCCCTGACCTCCGAGGATGTCCGCGCTCACCCCGAGCAGCCGGGACAGCGAGCCCTTCTTGTTGGCGCCGCGCGGGCCGAGCGCCTCCGACGTGGTGTGCAGACTGTCGAAGACGCGGTCCAGCTCGACCGGTACGGCGGTACGGCTCTGCGGAATGACATCGCCGGTCCGCATCACCGGGCCCTTGCGGTACACCGGAAGAAGCTGGAGATAACGGTCGCTGACCACCGAGGAGTTGATGATCGCGGCCTTGGCGTCGGCGGGGACCTTGCGCTCGTCCTCGTACTCAAGGGTCACCCGCACCCGCTCGCCCTCCGCGGCGATCTCCTTGACCTCGCCGATCCGGACACCGAGCACCCGGACGTCCGAACCGGGATAGATGCCGACGGTGCGCGGGAAGTACGCGGTGACGCGCACCGGTTCACTGCGCGGCCAGAGCACCACGGTGAGCGTGGCCACCAGGACCAGAGCGGTCACCAGAGCCGTCCGCCGCAGGAGTCGTGCGTGCTTGCTCATCGCGAGTCTCCCGTCCGCGGGACCACCGGGGCGGCGACCAGGTTCTGGATATAGCTGTCGAACCAGCGGCCGTTGCCGAGGGTGTTGGTGAAGAGCCGTACATAGGGTGCGAGCAGCTGGACGCTGCGTTCGAGGCTGGAGTGGTTGCGCTCCAGCATCGAGACCACTGAGTCCAGGCCCTTGAGCGCCGGGCCGATCTCCTTGCGGTTGTCCGCCACCAGGCCCGAGAGCTCGACGCCGAGCGTGGCCGAGCTCTTGAGGAGGGTGCGGATCGCCGCCCGGCGCTTGGCGATCTCGGTGAGCAGTTTGTCGGCGTCCTTGACCAGGGTGGAGAACTCGCCGGAGCGGTCGGCGAGCACCTCGGTGACCCCGTTGGCATGGTCGAGGAGTTCGCGCAGCTCCTTGTCGCGCGATGCGACCGTGCGGGAGATCTTCGACAGACCCTCGATGGACGCCTTCACTTCGGCGGGGGAGTCCTCGAAGGTGGTGGAGATGGTGTCCATGGCCTTGGCGAGCTGGTCGGTGTCGACCTTCTCCGTGGTGGTGGTCAGATCACTGAACGCGGTCACGACGTCGTACGCGGGTGTCGTCCGGTCCACCGGGATCTCGGTGCCCGGCTTCAACTGCCCGGGTCCCCTGGGCTCCAGTGCCATGTACTTCGAGCCCAGAATCGTCTTGATCCGGATGGACGCGCCGGTCCTGGTGCCGAACTCCGGCTCGCCCTTGACCTTGAAGGTGACCTTCACATGGTCGCCGTCCAGGTCGACCTCGTCGATCTTGCCGACCTTCACCCCGGCGATCCGTACCTCGTCGCCCGGCTTGAGCCCGCCCGCCTCCGAGAAGGCCGCGCTGTACGTCTCGCCGTTGCCGATCAGCGGCAGGCTGTCGGCGTTGAACGCGGCGGCGGTCATGAGGCCGAGGGTGGTGAGACCCACGACACCGATCACCACCGGGTTCCGCTCACGGAACGGGGTCATCCGCCCACGCCTCCGTGGCCGTTGCGGGGACAGCCGTATCCGGCTCGGGGACAGCCGTTGCGGGGACAGCCGCGGTATGCGCGGCACACGCAGCCTCATCCGCCACACCTCGCCCGTGCCACATGCAGCTCGGGAGTGAGCACCTCCTTGGTCTTCGGCAGCACGACCCGGCCGTCGAAGTCACAGAGGTAGAAGTTGAACCAGGAGCCGTAGGACGCGGTCCGGGTCAACTTGTTGAGCTTGTTCGGCAGCCGCTTCAGCACGCCCTCCACGGTCTTCTCGTTGTCGTTCAGCGTTCCGGTGAGCTCGCCCAGCTCCTTGATGTCGTCCCGCAGCGGGGGCCGTGCCTCCTCGATCAGGCCCGAGGCGGCCTCGGTCAGGCGCCCGATGTTCACCAGCGAGTCGCCGATCGGCTTACGGTCCGCGGACAGTCCGGAGACAAGCCGCTGCAACTGCTTGAGCAGCGAGGAGAAGCGGGCGCCGCGCTTGTCCAGGGTCGTGAGCACCTCGTTGAGGTTGTCGATCACGGAGCCGATGAGCTTGTCGCGGTCGGCCAGGGTGGTGGTGAGCGACGCCGTGTGGGCCAGGAGGCTGTTGACCGTGCCGCCCTCGCCCTGCAGGGTCTTGATGATCTCGGCGGCGAGCTGGTTCACGTCCTTGGGGCTCAGCGCGGCGAACAGCGGCTTGAACCCGGCGAGCAGCGCGTTCAGATCGAGCGCGGGCTGGGTCCGGGACAGCGGGATCCGGCCCCCGGGCCGCAGCGGTGTGCTGCCGCCCGCGCCCTCGGTCAGCGCGATGTAGCGCTGCCCGACCAGGCTCCGGTAGCGGATGACGGCGCCGGTGCTGGTGAACAGCGGCCGGTCCTGGGTGACGGTGAAGGTGACCTCGGCTCGGGTCCGGTCCTTGATCCGGATGCCCTCGACCTCGCCGACCCGCACCCCGGCGACCCTGATGTCGTCGCCCTCCTCCAGGCTGGTGACATCGCTGAACACCGCGCGGTAGGTGTGCTGCGGGGTGAAGGAGATATTGACGATGGTGGCCGCGAGCAGCGCCGTCGCCACCACCGTCGCCACCGCGAACAGCAGGAACTTCACCAAAGGCACCGCGGTTTCCGTGGCTCGTCCCACCTTCATGCGACGCTCACCGCCGTTCCGCGCGCCATCGGGCCGAAGAGGAGCGTCGCGACTGGGGGCACCTGGTCCGCCGGCACCCCCATCACCGGGGCCACGAGGGAGCCGACGGCCCGCTGTTCGGCCTCGGTCGAGGACATCGTGGCCGCGCCGGACCGCCCACCGACCTTGTTGGGCTTCGTACCGTCGTTGAGCTGGTCGTCCCCGGCGGGCACCCGGGGATGGGGCAGCCCGCGGCAGTTGGGGCCCGAGCGGTCCGCGTAGCGCGGTTCCTCGCCGGGCTCGTACGCGGGCTGCGGGTGGACGAATTCGAGGGTGATACGCATCTTTCCGCCTCGATAGGTCTCTTCGGACGCCTTGTCCTGCCGCACCAGGCCCTCAAGCAGGCAGGGATACTCGGGCGCATAGCGGGCGAACAGCGCCAGCGTCGGGCGGGAGACCCGGCCGAGAGTGATCAGGCGCTCGCCGTTGTCGTCGAGGAACTCCTCGCCGGTGCCGGCCGCGGTGGCGGTCGCGGTGAGGGCGGCGGCCAGTTGGTCCTGCTTCTCCACGAGGGTGCGGCTGGTGGTGACGGAGTTCCGCAGGATCCTCATCAGGTCGGGCGCCGCGTCGGCGTACACCTCGGCGACGTCGGCGAAGCGCGCGATGTCCTCCTTCAGAGACGGCAGATGCGGGTTGAGGCGACGCAGATAGCGCTCGACGCGGGTGAGGTTGGCGCCGATCCGGTCGCCGCGTCCGTCGAGCGCGGTGGCGAACGCGGAGAGCGTCGCGTTGAGATCGGCGGGCCGCACGGTGCGAAGGAGCGGCAGCAGATCGTTCATCAGCTGCTGCACCTCGATGCCGACCGTGGTGCGGTCCTGCGTGACGACGTCACCCGCGCGGATGTGCCGGCCCGACGGCTTACGGGGCTCCACCAGCTCGACGTACTTCTCGCCGAACAGCGTCTTGGGCAGCAGCCGCGCGTGGACATCGGACGGGATCCGGGCGATGTGCTCCGGCTTCAGGGCGATGCCGAGGGTCGCCTTCTCACCGTCGGCCCGCACCTCGCGGACCTCGCCGACCAGGAGGCCGCGCAGCTTGACGTCGGCCCGCGGCTCCAGCTGGTTGCCCAGGGTGTCGGCCTGCAGCGTGATCCGTACGACGGAGGTGAACACCTGCTGGTACACGGCGACGGAAAGGGAGAGCAGCAGCGCGATGACCGCGATGAACACGATGCCGTACAGCCGCAGCTTGGCGCCGCGCGAAGCAGGAGAGATCGGAATCCTCATCTGTCCTACCCCGCTATTCGTACGGTCGTGACGGCGCCCCAGATCGCGAGGCTGAGGAAGAAGTCCAGGACGTTGATGGCGACGATGGAGGTACGCACCGCACGGCCGACCGCGACACCGACCCCGGCCGGACCGCCGCTCGCGTAGTAGCCGTAGTAGCAGTGCACCAGGATGATCACGACGGCGAAGACGATCACCTTGCCGAAGGACCAGAGCACGTCCACCGGTGGCAGGTACTGCTGGAAGTAGTGGTCGTAGGTGCCCGCGGACTGCCCGTAGTAGCCGGTGGTGATGGTGCGCGCGGCGAAGTACGAGGACAGCAGGCCGACCACATACAGCGGGATCACCGCAACGAAACCGGCGATCATCCGGGTGGTCACCAGGAACGGCAGCGAGGGGACGCCCATCACTTCAAGCGCGTCGGTCTCCTCGCTGATCCGCATCGCGCCCAGCTGCGCGGTGAACCCGGCCCCGACCGTCGCGGACAGGGCGAGGCCCGCCACCAGGGGAGCGATCTCCCGGGTGTTGAAGTACGCCGACAGGAACGCCACGAAGTTGGAGGTGCCCAACTGGTTGAGGGCGGTGTAGCCCTGCAGTCCGACCTCGGTGCCGGTGAAGAAGGACAGGAAGGCGATCACGCCGACCGTGCCGCCGATGACGGCGAGGGCGCCACGGCCGAAGCTCACCTCGGCGAGCAGGCGAAGGATCTCCTTCTTGTAGCGGCGCAGGGTGCGGCCTGTCCAGGCCAGGGATCGGCCGTAGAAGGCCAGTTGGCTGCCCAGCTCTTCGAGCGAGCGGAGCGGGCGGTCGCGAAGCCGCATCAACTACCCTCTCTGCGGGACGATTTGGAAGTACACGGCGGTCATCACGAAGTTCGTCACGAACAGCAACATGAAGGTGATGACCACGGCCTGGTTCACCGCGTCACCGACGCCCTTGGGACCGCCCTTGGCGGTGAGCCCCTTGTACGAGGCGACGATCGCGGCGATGGCTCCGAAGACCAGGGCCTTGAGCTCCGCCGCCCAGAGGTCGGACAGCTGGGCGAGGGTGGTGAATGAGGCCAGATAGGCGCCGGGAGTGCCGTTCTGCAGGACCACGTTGAAGAAGTAGCCGCCGGCCACCCCGACCACCGAGACCAGGCCGTTGAGCAGCACCGCGACGACCATCGACGCCAGGACCCTGGGCACGACAAGGCGGTGGATCGGGTCGATGCCGAGGACCTGCATCGCGTCGATTTCCTCGCGGATCTTGCGCGCCCCGAGATCCGCGCAGATCGCGGTGCCGCCCGCCCCCGCGATAAGGAGCGCGGTGACGATCGGCGAGGCCTCCCGAAGCACCGCGAGCACCGAGGCGGCGCCCGAGAACGACTGCGCGCCCAGCTGCCGGGTCAGACTGCCGATCTGCAATGCGATCACCGCCCCGAACGGGATGGAGACAAGCGCGGTGGGCAGGATCGTGACGCTCGCAATGAACCAGGACTGCTGGATGAACTCCCGTACCTGGAACGGGCGTCGCGGCAGCGTCCGCAGCACATCCAGGCTCATCGCGAAGAGGCTGCCCGAGTGCCGCAGCGCCCCCTTGGGTGACAGACTCATGCGCCGCTCACCTCTCACCCTCCTCGTACTCGGCGATCGCCTGCCAGCGGGGCGGGCGGTTGATTCCGGGCCCCGGTAGGAGCCGTGGGGTCATCTCGGCGACGCCCACGCTGTCGACCGCGCCGTCGTTGCCGAAGTGCACGGCCTCGCGCGCCATCGTGGCGGCGTCCTTCTCCTCGGCCATGCCGATCGGCCCCCGCATCCGGCCGTTCAGGAACTGCCGTACGACCGGCTCGTTGCTGGTCAGGAGCTTCTCGCGGGGGCCGAACATCACCAGTTCTCGGCGGAAGAGCAGCCCGATGTTGTCGGGGACCTGACGGGCCGAGGCGATGTCGTGCGTGACGATCAGGAAGGTCGCGTCGATCTGCGCGTTGAGGTCGACGATCAGCTGGTTGAGATAGGCCACACGTACCGGATCGAGGCCCGAGTCGGGCTCGTCGAAGAGAATGATCTCCGGATCGAGCACCAGTGCCCGCGCCAGACCGGCCCGTTTGCGCATCCCGCCGGATATCTCGCCGGGCAGCTTGTCCTCGGCGCCGATCAGACCGACCATGTCCATCTTCTCGAGCACGATCTTCCTGATCGCGCTCTCCTGCTTACGGGTGTGCTCGCGCAGCGGGAAGGCGATGTTGTCGTAGAGATTCATCGACCCGAACAGGGCGCCGTCCTGGAACAGCACGCCGAACAGCTTCCGTACCTCGTACAGGTCGTGCTCGCGGAGCTTGGTGATGTCCGTGCCCGCGATGCGGATCGACCCGCGCTCCGGCTTGAGCAGTCCGACGAGGCTCTTGAGGAAGACCGACTTGCCCGTGCCCGAGGGGCCCAGCATGACCGAGACCTCTCCGGCGGGCAGTTCCAGCGAGACGTTCTGCCAGATGACCTGGTCGCCGAAGGACTTGGTCAGCCCTTCCACGCAGATCTCGACACCCATCCGGTTCACCCTTCGCCGTGAGCAGCTCCGTCATCTGCTCTACGGGGAAGGGCGCCCCGTCCGTCGCGGAGAGACCGAAGTTTTTTACCGGGGCGTCATCGGGGTGTGTACCGGGGGTGTTCATCAGGGTGTTTATCGGGGTGTCTACGGGACATGTGTGACGCCGTCCCCGGACGTCCGGCGAGTCCGGTGCGGGAAGGGTGCGGGAAGGGCGTACGTCGACGGAACCGCAGGTCGCCACAGGCGCGACATCAGGGCACGATGCCGTCGCCGGGCAGCTTCGGGGCCGTTTTGGAGCTCTCCGGTGAACGTACGGAAGGGGCCGTCGCGGAGGGGGAGGGGGCGGCGGGGGCGGACGGGGCCGGGGGGACGGACACCTCTGGCGGCTTGAGCGGTATCTCGGGGACGTCCGGGTCGGGCACCGCGGTCAGTGTTTCCAGGATCGGGAGCGGCACCTCGGGCAGGGACGGCACCACGGGAAGCGGGCCGTCGGCCGGCGCCGTGCCGGGGTTGGTCGTCGACGCGGCCGGGCGGGAGCGGGCCGAGGGCGGCGCCCCGCTCCCCGGGTTCCGCGCGTCCCCGGCTCCATCGGAGACGGAGGGTGCGGGCCGGGCCGGGCCAGGCCGGTCCCCGTCGTGGACGTACGGCAGGACGAGTCCCGCCACGGCAAGGGTCGCCGCCGTCGCGGCCACGGTCACCAGCTGCGCGTTCCCGCCCGTACGCGGCCCTCCGCGCCCGCACAGCCACAGGGCGAGACCAAGGGTGGCGGCAAGCGCTGTGCGCAGCGTGCGCCGGGCCCTGGCGAGCAGCGACTCGGCCGTCCGGTAGCTCAGGCCCATCTCCTTGGCGACCTGACCGACGTCCAGGTCCTCGGACTTGAGCCGGATCGCCTCCGCCTGCCGCGCGGGCAGCTCCCCGCTCCGCGCGGCCAGCCACCGCGCCTCCGCCTGGTCGCACACCGTCTCGTCGACCGGCATCGGGCACGGCGCAACCAGTTTGGGGCTGCTGCGCACCTCGGCCTCGCGGCTGACCTGCCGGTACCGGTCGACACACAGCCGTATGGTCACGGTCGTCAGCCAGGCGCCGAGCCGCTCGTCGTCGAGCTGCGGATGCTCGGCGGCGCGCAGCATCGCCTCGTGTACGGCGTCCTCGGCGTCCTCGGCGCTCATGGACCTGCGGCGGGCCACCCGCAGCAGTTCCTCGCGGTGACTCCACGCGCGCTGCCACCAGTCGAGGTCCGCCCTGTCGGCCCTCCCACCCGAATGCGCAGGGTGCATGTCCGTCGCCATGAGGGCTCCTTCGCGCTCACCCGTCGGTCCTGTTCCACCGGCGAGAACGCGACATTACCGTTCGGTATCCGGCGTTGTGGAGGGGGAAGCGCTCATCGAGTCCGTACCGTTGCTGGTCGGCCGACCGGCGCCTACGCACGCTTACGTGTCAGAGGCTTGCCGGCGACCTCCGCTCGCCGCTGTCTCGGCGACGTCACGACCAGGTACTGGCCGCGTGATGTGTACGAGGCGTGTACGGCAACAGCGAAGGCCCTTCCGCGCCATTGCACGAAAGGGCCTCTGAGCTGCGACTTCGCAGTGGGCACAGACGGATTTGAACCGCCGACATCTGCTTTGTAAGTTCGATCGGATGCCCGGGACGGAGAACCAGCCTCAGGACGATGCGGTCGGGCCGGTCCTCCGCTGGTTGCTGGCATCCGCCGCCGTTGATGTCAGCGATGGATGTCAGACAGCTTCTGATCCGTAGCTCTACAGAGATCGGTCGTTGACGGTCACACCGGCTGTCGAGTGGTCCGGAAGGGGCGCTGCTGGACAGGGGCGGTTGCTGTGGTTGCTGTACTTCGCTGCTGTACCGCAGTCGTTCTGCCCTCCCCTCCAGCCTCCACCTCGCCACCCACCCCTACCCCAGCTCCCATCCCGTCTGCCTTCGACCCACACGCCAGTGGAGCGGGCTTGCCCCCTGGTGTCCAGGTGGAGCGCGCCACTGTACGAACGACGTTGAGCGTCCTTTCACGGCCCAGAGACGGCCCGGAGGGCGCTCCAATGCACGTCACCTCCGTCCATCCAGGTCCGGCTGGAGTCACGGCTCATTCGAGGAGTTCTCCGTGGCCGTGCAGGTCGGCTTGCCACTGTGCCCGTCGTTGACCGCTGGGTACCGCCCTAGGTGTCATTCCGGGCCGTGTGGCGTCTCGCGGCGACTTCCCGGTCCCCTCGGACACGCGCATCGGACCCACAATGCCCAATACCGCTCTTTTCTCCCCCATACATTCCGGCTATGACACAGGATCAGCAGCAGTACGAGTCTTCGAGCGGTAGGCCGGGGGACTGTGAGGCCCGGTACGCCCGGCTCAAGCGGCGGCTGTGGGCGGTGACCACGGCCGTGGTGGTCGCCGGCGCCGTGGTCGTCGGCGTCACGGCGATCGCCTCGGCTCACGACGGGTCCCCCACCGCCCGCGTGGCCGCGAGGAGCGTCGACTCTGACAAGGCCAACGTCCCCGGTGAGCAGGTCTACGGCAACCTGCAGCGCCACCATGTGCTTGGTCCGGTCGATTACTCCGGCGGCCCGACCCCGCCCGTGGGCGGCCCGCATCATCCGACCTGGCAGAACGCCAACGGCGACGTCTACGACCGGCCGCTGCGCAACGAACACGCGGTGCACTCCCTGGAGCACGGCGTCGTGTGGGTGACATACGCGGAGAACGCACCGCGGAGTGTCGTGAACGCGTTCAGGAAAAAGGTCGAGGGCGTGCCCTATCGGATGATGAGTCCGGTCCCCGGCCAGGGCGCGCCGGTCAAGCTGACCGCCTGGGGCCACCAGCTGGCCGTCACCTCTGCCGACGACCCGCGGGTGGACCAATTCTTCGACGCGTACGTACAGGGGCCGCAGGCACCCGAGCCGGAAGGGCCCGTCACCGGCGGCAGGGCGACCCCATGAGCAAGGCCCTAAGACGTCATGCGTGTGGGGCGGGTACGCCCCACACGCACGCGACTGACGCTATGAGTTGGCTGCCGGCCACTCCTGTTCGAGGACCGATGCTGCGACGGCGTATCAAGCTTGCCGGTTTTCAAGACCGGTCTGCCTACGGTCCTAGCGCGCCCTGAACTCGGCAGACGAGCCGCGTCACCCTCATCACCGGCCTTTCTGCCCAGAGGTTGGCCACGATGGCCCGCGTAGGCACCACAACCCCCTCAATGCGAACTACCGGCCACAAGGTCGCTGAGAACAGCTGAAGATGGAGCCCTAACAATCCTCGCATTTATGGAGCTAACGGCAAGCTGACGCGACGTTGTGAGGTCGGCTCCGCGGGTTTGGCCGGTGTCCTGCCCGGTTTGGGGTCGAGCATGATCAGGGGGCCGTACGCTTGCCAGCAACTCGGGCAGGCTTGTCCCCTGCCCGCAATGTGTCCGAGTGGCCCCCTGGTCTTGCTCGACGCGGGACCCGAACCGGGGAGGTGGGTAAAGCCGTGGAGCCGACCGCCCCGGGTGCCGGCCGGTTCTCTCTCATGCACTCGTGCCTACCTGTGGGCGGGCGTCGGCGTAGGCCGCGCGGAGCGGGCCGCAGGCAGGAGCGTCGCGCGAGCCGAAGCCGGAAGCCCGCCCGGCGGAGCGGAGCGCAGCCGGGTGCTTGATGAGGTAGAGAAACCCGTAACAGGTCCCCTATGCGATGAGCTTCCGCTACGCGATCGCCGTACGCTCCGCCAACTCGGCCAATGCCTTGGGAACTCGGGGGCTGGAGAGCTGAACCAACTCCCGAATCACATCTCGGGCGAGGTGGCGGGAATGGATCTGCTCCGGTGTCAGCTGTTCAGCTTCGAGGAGAGCGGCTACAGCTTCACCGACGTGTCGCCGCTGCGCGTGAGCTCGCGCCACGTCAAGCAGAAAACGCGCTTGACGCTCCGAGGACAGTCGACCCGCGTCGACGTCACTCGCTACATCCAACGCCATCCCTGCATCGCCAAGATCCACAGCGGTGCTCACCGCGTGAATCTCCACGTTCGTCGGGCCGAATTCCGTATCAAAGTCATTTCGATCTTCCCCGAGACGTGCAGCAAGGGTTCTTGCTCGATCGATGTGCTGATGGGTCTCCGCTCGCTTCCCCTCACGAGCATTGATCACAGCCAGAACCAGGTTCATCGCCCCCAGCAGGGAGAGCTCCTCTGGAGGGCAGTCGGGCGATTCGGCGCGTGGAGTCAGTACATCGACGGCCGACTTTGCCGCTTGTTCGGCCTGCTCTGTGTGCTGCTGCCGAAGGAATGCATGAGCCATCCGGAAGAGACTCGCAACAACTTCGAGCGGCTGGCCGGCCAACTCCGCTGCTTGGAGTGCTCGATCTGCTGCGACCCATGCTGCATCAGGTTCGCCTTGGCGTACAAAGCTTGCCGCTGCCACCTGGTAGGCGCGTGCCCTTAGCGCGTGGAGCACGGTGCGGTCAGCTGCGGGAACACGTCGCACAGCAGTCTCGATCTGGGGCAACAAGGCAGCCAGACGATCACTCAGCGCTGCGTAACTCGATGCGTGTGCGAGCTCCCATGCCTCATCCACTTGCGCTTGCAAAGCACTCAACTCGATATCTGTCGTGACCTCGCGCGCATCGAAAAGGGCCCCAAGTGCAGGGTGCCCCGTGAGCGCTACTCGCAGCCCGTCGAGGTCGTTGCTCTCGACTTGGTGCGGCTGCTCCGGCTCCTCTGGCTCTGCGGCATCCGGGCGTACATCGCGCACAGCTACACCGAGTGCGTCGGCCAGTGCTTGCAGAACAGACAGTCGCTCAACCGGTTGGACGCCGCGTTCCACCTGGGACACCCAACTTTCAGAGCGGCCCATGGCGGCTGCGAGATCAAGTTCGGCCGCTCCAAGGTCTACGACCTGATCCGCTCCAAGCGCCTCGTCTCCATCACCGAGGGCCGCTCCCGGCGCATCCCGGAAAACGCGCTGCATGACTACATCCGCAACCGGATCGAGGAGGCCGCCTGATGACACAGCAGCGCAAGCGCAACCCCAACGGGGCCGGCACTATCACCAAGCGCAAAGACGGCCGCTACCAGGCCGCCGTCTACGTCCTCCAGCCCGACGGCACCCGCGCCCGCAAGTTCGCCTACGGCAAGACCTGGGCCGAGTGCGACACCAAGCGCCGTGAACTCCTCGCCAAGGTCGACAGCGGCGTCCCCGTCCCCACCCGCTCTGCCAAGCTCTCCGAGTGGCTGCCGTACTGGCTGGAGAACATCATCTGGCCGCGTCGCAAGCGCACGACGTACGCGAAATACGAGATCCATGTGCGGCTCTACCTGGTGCCAATGCTCGGGACGAAACGTCTCGAATCGCTCACTGTCGGCGACGTGCGGCGATTCCTACGGCAGATGGAACAGAAGAAGTCGGCCGCCACTGCCAAGGAGTCTCACCGGGTGCTCCGCACTGCACTCATGGCAGCCTGCCGGGAAGAGCTGATCACTCGGAACGTCGCCACGCTCGTCGAGCCACCGTCGCCGGAGTCCCGCGATCTCTCCCCCTGGTCGCTGGACGAGACGCTGACGTTCCTCTCGGCCTCCCGACGCGATCCGCTGTATGCGGCCTTCGTGCTAGCCATCGCGCTCGGCTTCCGCCGGGGTGAGATCGTCGGTCTCCACTGGGCAGACGTGGATCTTGATAGGCGGGAGATCCGGGTACGGAAACAGCGGCAGCGGGTTGGCGGCGAAGCGTACGACGATGATCCCAAGGGCCGTCGGCGTCGTCAGACTCTGCCGCTGCCGGCCATCTGCCTCGCGCCTCTCCGGTGGCAGCGCATGAGGCAGGCCAGCATGCGGGAGCGTGCCGGGGAGGACTGGGCAGAGACGGGGTACGTTTTCACGACTCGCACGGGCCGGCCGATCGAGCCGCGGAACCTGTACCGGTCGTTCACTCGCGTCGCGAAGAACGCGGATCTGCGGGTGATCCGCTTGCACGATGCGCCATGGCTGCGCCACCCTGCTCACCGCGGCGGGAGTGGCTCCCCGCGTCGTCATGGAGATCTTGGGACACAGCCAGATCGCGATCACGATGAACACGTACACTCACGTCGTTCAGGACACACAGCGTGAGGCCGTGAGCCACATGGATCGGCTCCTGAAGCGGCGACCCGCCTCCGGCTGATCACTGTCGTTGATGTCATTTCCGGATGTCAAAGACCCCCTACCATGATCGATAGGGGGTCTTTTGGCTGGTGGGCACAGACGGATTTGAACCGCCGACATCTGCTTTGTAAGATCACATGAGCTGCCATGTGAGTCTTGCAGAGTCCTACCGAGGTGCCCCGAGTGCAGGTTAGGACGGGCGCGAGTCAGCGAATCGCGGTTTCACCGAGCCTCGGTGAGAGCCACCGAGGGGGTTTTGTGGACTCGATGTGGACTCCAGCCCCGCCCCAGGTCACGAGACTGCCCTCAGGTGACGGCCGTTACTCAGTGCCTCGCGCGCGTTCTGCACCGCCTTCTCGCCGCGGTGCGTGTATAGCCACGTCACTTTGCCTCCGCGCTCGTGGCCGAGGACGTACTGCACATCGACCTCGGACATGCCTGCCTCGTGGAGTCGCGAGGCGTATCGGTCGCGGTAGTCGGAGACCCTGGGCCACCACTCCTTGCGTCCGGTCTCCGGGTTTTTGACCATGCGCGCGATCCCGGCCTGCTGAATGGCGGTAATCCAGACCCGGCGAAAGTTGTTCCTGCTCAGGACCCCGTCTACGGTCACCTTCTTGCCGTTGATCATCTTGGTGGTGGCAGCGCGCGGCCCACGAAGGATCAGTTCCTCTGGGTGCATACCGGAGTCGACGGCTGTCTGGGTCTCCGCCGGGTTAAGCCGTTCGATCATGGTTAGAGCCGCGTTCTTCGCCTTGGGGGTGAGGGGCACTGTACGGAAGCCGGCCGACGTCTTCGGAACTCCCTGGCGTCGGAGGGTGCCGCGGTCGTCAATGACCACTTCCCTGACCTTGATGACGTCCTCCTCCAGGTCGAGGTAGAGCCGGCGAAGGCCGGTGAACTCCCCCCACCTCAGGCCGGTTTCCTCGGCGAAGTCGGCAATGGGCTGGTACCAGACCGGCAGAGCCGCGCGCACCAGCTCGTACTGCTCCGTGGTGGGCGGCCTCAGGTCGTCCGGGTGCTTCACCGGCGGGCTCGCGGTCTTGGTGACGTTGTCGGCCGGGTTGAACGGGATGCGCTGGTCTCGGACGGCGTCCCGGAGCATCATGTTGAGCAGCTCGAGTACCTTCGTCTGCGTGGCGTAGCCCTTGAGGTCCCGGGATACCCATGCCTGGATGTCGAGGTAGGTGAGGGCGTTGAGCTTGTACTGCCCCCACTTGGGCTGGATGTGGACGGTCCACGAGCTGAGCTTGCGGTTCCTCGTAGTGATGCGCTGAGGCTCGTGGGCGGGCCACCATAGAGCCCACCATGCTTCAAGGGTGATCTCGCCGCGTTTCGGGTCGTTGTACGTGCGGCGCCGCACGCGGGTGCGGACCTCGTCGAGGAAGTCCTCGGCTTCGCCCTTCTTGTCGAAGTTCTTCGCCGTCTGCCGGCCAGCCGGGTCGCGGTATCGGGCCTGCCACGAGCCGATGCAGTCGCGCCGGCGCTTGCGCTCGGGGTACTTGGGTGGCGGGTACTCCTCCATGCACAGGCTGCACCCGCAGCTCTTGCTGCGGATCTGCCGGGGGTTGTTGGTCGCTCTACGCCCCATGGTGCCCTGCCTCCTCCGTGGGCTGCGCGAGGAACTGCACGGCGTCCTTGTACGACGGGAGGCTCTTCCTGCGCTGCCTGCCGTCAGTGCTGCGGTAGCGCACGCGCCACATGCCCTGGCACTCGTCATGAGGCGGCCGGGGGCCGTAGAGGGATGGGGGGTAGTCGATGAGGCAGTCCCAGCAGCCGCAGGCTCGGCTGGGGATCTGTACGGGGGTGTTCTTAGCCGCCAAGGCGGATCACTTCTCCGTCTCTTCGATGGTTGGGTACGCGGGGCAGCGTTCGTATCGGTGTCCCGCAGCGGCATCGTGCCCGAATTCGGGTCTAGGGGTGGCGAGTTTGAGGCAGGACGGCCTTCGTGGTGTCGGAGCGCGAAGGCGGGCGGGAGAGTGTCCTGGAGAGTGATTGCGTCGCAGGCTGGATCCCATGATCGCCGTGGTGCGTCGTTTTGACTGGCGCGGTTGCTTCTCCCTCCACGCGGCGAGGGCGATCTCTCCGCGCTTCGGTCGTCATCCTCTGGCGGACGCGGGTGCGGAGTCCAGGATGTCTTCGGCTTCGCCCTTCGCCGCCTGCTTGCTGGACGGGTCGCGGTATCGGGCCTGCCATGAGCCGATGCAGTCGCGCCGGCGCTTGCGCTCGGGGTACTTGAGTGGCGGGTACTCCTCCATGTACAGGCTGCGCCCGCAGCTCTTGCCGCGGATCTGCCGTGAGTTGATCGCTCTACGCGTCAAGGATGATCACCTCGTCTCCTCCTCGCTGCTCGGGTGCAGGGGGCACCAGCACAACGGGAGCCCCACACCAGCAGAGTGCACCGAAGTCTGGCTGAGGGATGGCGAGTTCCGTGAGGACGGCCCGTACAGCTCGGAGAACGAGGGGTTCAGAGAGCCCGTCCGGGACCGTGATCACGCCGTTATCAGCATCCCACGGAGTCTCGCGCGAGCGGACGGACGCGTACCGGACGCGTATGCACATGCTGAACTCCCCCGTGGCAGCAGAGAACAGGTTCGAGTGCAGCCGTGGGGGAGGGCAGCGGCGAACAGCTGACCGGGCCGACAGCCCCTGACCGTAACTTCCGGAGCACGGAATGTGAAGTGAAACGATCTAAGTTAGGTGGCCCTGACCTGCTGCGATTCAATGTATCGGGCAGCTGGCCGCCAGCCGGACTGAGACGATCTTCGCAGGTCGCAGCTTCGCGCTGCGGACCGCAAAGGTTTGCGCCGCCCGCCGGTCACACGGTGCCTAGAGCGCGGACCGCATGGGTTCGCCAGGGTGATGGTCGAGGCAGGGACCACGGAGGCGGGATGTGAGCATCCGCGGCAGCGTAAGGAAGAAGTTTGGGCAGAACCGGTGCGCGTGCGCTGGTACCGCGCGGGTGTGGTGCCCACGTGGCGTGTGAAGTGTCGGTTTAGGTGGGCTTGGTCGTGGAATCCCACGATTGCAGCGACCTCGGAGGGCCGGTGGCCGTCGAGAAGAAGTCGACGTGCCCGATCGATGCGCTTGCCCGTGAGGTAGCTGTGTGGCGGCAGGCCGTGTGTCTGCTTGAAGCAGCGGATCAGGTGTGTGGGGTGGGCGTGCAGGATGGCAGCGGCCTCGCGCAGGGATATACCCGCGTGTATCCGTGAGTCCAGTAGTTCCCGCAGTTCGGTGGCGAGCCGGCTTGCCTCGCGTCCCGGTGCGCGGGGCTGGAGCGCGTCGAGGTGGGAGTGGAGCCGTTCACGGATGAACGAGAGGCGGGACTCGGCTTCGAATCCGTCTTCGGCGTGTACGAGAGCGGCGTGCAGTTGGTGGATCCGATGGCGCAGCAGCCCGTCGGTGACAACCGGAGAGTCCACTGCACGGCCGGCCAAGCGCTCGGGTAGTACGGAGTCGTCGAGGTAGAGGACGCGTTTGCGGAAGCCTGACACTGTGACGGTTCGACCGTCGTGGGGGACGCCGGGAGGTAGTAGGAGGACGCTGGCGGTGCCCGTCGCCTGATGGCGGCGGCGGTCGAGTGCGAAGTCGACCGATCCGTCGTCGAGGATCATCAGGTCCCACGTGTCGTGGGTGTGGGCCGGATACGCGTGATCGGTGAAGCGTGCGTGGAAGACCTCGGCGATCCCTGGGACTGATGGCCTCCAGGCGCTGATGGACGTGCGGGATTGGTCTCCGGTCATGTCAGGAACGTACAAGACCGGCGGAGTCCGAACGCGGCAGGCTCGTGATGCTGGCCGGAGGGGGCTGAGGAGTCTCGCTTCCAGTTGACCGGCTCTGAGGAAGGATGCTGGATGCCCAAGTCCGTCGTTCCTGGCAACCCGGCCGACAGGCTGTGGAAGTTCACTTCCCGGCACTCTCCTTGCGGCGGTTGACGCCCCACGGGGGCGAACCCATGCGGTCGCAGCACTAGTTGCGGTTCGCCTCGTTCAGGGCGCGCATCTGGGTCTCGGTGATCTCCTGCTGCTCTCGCGTGAGGCCGCGGTACAGCTCAAGGATTCGCTGTTCGGCGTCCGGGCTGAGGGGGCCTGGAGCCTTGCGGCCGGCGGCGGCGAAGATCCTTTGTTCGGTGAACTTGGGAAAGGCTGCCGCGAGGGCGCGGAGCTTGTCCGGGTTGGGGCCGCGGCTGGTCCCGCGCTTGCGGTTCGTCCAGGCGTTCACCGTGGCTGGGGCGACGCCGATGGCGCGCGCGATCTCGCTCTCGTTGACGTCGTATTCCGACTTCAGGTGAGCGAGCAGCTGCGCGAGGTCTTCGGGGCGCTCCTCGTTCGTCACGTTGGCAAGGATGCCCGGTGGTCTTCTACTTTTACAAGCGAAAGTAGAAGCATGGCGCGGAGGCGGTGCGCCCCCTGTGATCCTTGGTGCGCCTGTGTGTCGGGGTGTGCTGCGGCGGGCACGCTAAAACTCAGCCAGCCTGTGTTGACCTCGCTGACACTGACACTGTAGAAATGTGTCAACGGCGGAACCACTAGCCGATCCAGACATCACTCGGCGCGAGGTCCATATGACCAAGCTGTATCGCAAGGGCAATGGCCAGCCGCTCAGGGATGCGATGCGAGCCAACGGGGTGTCCGGCCCCGAGCTTGCCGAGCGGACCAAGCGGCTCGACTCGGTAGGGCGCGGGGTTAGCCCGGCGACGATCGGTCGTCTCGCCGGCCGAGGGGGGACGGCGCGAGATGCCTGCCGACTCGCGACGGCGTGGCTCGTCGCTGAAGCGCTCGACTGGCCCATTCATCGCCTCTTCGGCCTCGGCGCGCCTTCGGTTTCAACTGACACGGTAGAAAGGTGTGAATCCTATGGCGACGAAGACTCTTACTGAGCGCGCCACGGTCCTTGCCCCGCTCGGCCTCGAACCACTCCTGACCCAGGCCCAGTTGGAGGCGTTCTACGGCGTCTCCGACTGGACGGTGAACCAGTGGGTGCTCCGCGGCTGCCCTGTCGAGAAGACGCCGTTCCGCGGGCGCCGCTTCGACCTGGCCCGCGTGAAGGAGTGGGTCATCGAGGACGCCGAGCGCACCGCCGCTACGGCCTGAACACCGAATTCGGGGCTGCCCGGACCGTGCCGGGTCCGAACAGCCCCACTCACCAGGCAACACCTCAACCACTGCGAATCGAGGCCCGCCTTGCCACGCAACTTTAGCCCCCAGTCCACCACCAGTACGGCGCTGCCGGTCCCCGTAGGAGGCGCCCGATGAGCGCCGTCCTCCTGGCCGCCATGATCGCGTGCTTCACGCTGCTGCCCGCGTCCCTCGTCGCCTACCGCAACGCGACTGTCTCCCCCGAGGAGAAGCACGACCCCGCCGACTGCCGCCACTGTGCGGCCCTGCGGCATCCCTCGCATCGCGAGGCCCGTTCCATGCTCGCGCGCTTCCCCCGCCAGGGAGGTGCCCGGTGAAGAGCCGTTCCACCTTCAGAGCCCGGCCCAACCACCCTGCCGCCGCGACCGCGGCCCGCGCCCGGCGCGGCCAGTGGGTGCTCGCCGTGGTCTACCCGAACCGGGCCAGCGCGCAGAGCGCTGTGCGCCGCATTCCGCACGCGGACCGTATCCCCTCCTATGAGCCTGCCGGGTCGTTCGAGGCGTACGAGGCGCAGCACGAGGATGGCACGGCCGTCTGGGTGCGCTACGTCGGTGGCGACGGGCCCGCCCCGGCCCCGATGCCGGAAACGGTCAGCTACCGGGTGGCGAACCGCGGGTCGGGCGGGGACTACGTCGGGGTGTGGGTCACGACCGTGATGATCGCGGCGGTCTGCCCGGTCTGTGGTGGACCGCGCGGTGAGGCGGTGCCGTACCGGTTCTGCGAAGACGGTGAGTGGTACAGCGTCGACCGCTGGAGCAACCCCTGCGGCCACGTCGACACGTACGCCGCCGTCCTGGCCGAGCACCGCGCCCGGCAGCAGGACATCGAGGAGAAGGACCAAGAGGACGCCACTCGGGCCGTCACTGGCCCGGCAGATGCCGGCGAGTACACCGACACCGTGCGGCTGCTGAACGAAGGCGCCGCCAACGTGCGTGGGCTGCACGCCAAGCAGGCCGTGACATGGCTCGCTCGCAACGGACATGAGGAGGCCGCGCGCCGCATCCAGGAGGAGCTGACCGCCCGCCATGGCCACATGTCCGCGCGGCAGGCGGCAGTGTTCCTGACCGAGCTGGCCGCCGACCGAGCCGCCTGCGCCGCATGCGAGGACGGCCGGATCAACTACCAGGCCCGTGACGGCGAGTATGTCAGCCTCCGGTGCCCCAACTGCCGCCGGGATGTGGTCTCCCTTGCGTGACCTCCCGCGCGATCAGCGGCCCATCGACGACGTGGCATGGCTCCGCGTCGCCTCCAACGAAGAGTCGGACCGGTACTGCGCCGTGCTCAATCAGGCCATGGCCGACATCGACGACGGCGCCGACCTCGCCACCGCGCCCTGGTCGGCCGCCGACCCCGTCCGCCTCGCTGCCGAGATCGAAGCCCTGGCTGGCGCCCGCCGCCTCAACACCTTCCGGAAGGACCCCAAGTGACCACTGCAACCTATTGTGTTGAGCAGTCGGGGGCGCCGACCGCCCGCCTGCTGCTGCCCTCCTCCGCCACCCGCGAGGAGTGGTCTGCGATCCGCCGGGCCGGGGTCGGCGGCTCGGACGTCGCGGCGATTCTCGGTCTGGACAAGTACCGCGGGCCCCGTCACGTCTTCGAGGCCAAGCACGGCCGCCAGGACGACGTGACGAGCGAGGCCGCCGAGATCGGTACGGAGATCGAGGACTTCATCGCGCGCATGTTCTCGAAGAGGTCGGGCGTCCCGATCGCGGCATCGCCCGGCACCCTCGTGCACAACGAGCGCTCGTGGATGCTCGCCAACGTCGACCGGTACGCGCTCGACGACGCTGGTGCGGTCACCGGGCCGGTGGAGTGCAAGAACCGCAGCGAGTACCAGGCGTCGGACTGGGAGGACGGCGTCCCGGACTCCCCGGCGATCCAGTGCCACTGGTACATGGCCGTCGGCGGCTGGGACGTCGGCTACGTTGCTGCGCTCGTCGGCGGCAACAAGCTGCGCTGGCACCGCATCGAGCGGGACGAGGAGATGATCGGCTGGCTCGTCGAGACGTGCGGCCGGTGGTACCAGCGGCACATCGTTGAGGGCCTGCCCCCGGCCGCCGACGGTCTGGAGGCCACCACCGAGCTGCTGGCCAAGCTGTGGTCGGTCAAGCCCGAGGCCATCGCCGAGATCGACCTCGCGACGGCGAAGGCGTTGCGCGCCCGCCGCGCGGACCTCAAGGCCCAGGTGAAGGCCCTCGCCGACGAGCTGCGGACCGTCGAGAACGAGATGCGGGCCTTGACCGGCAAGAACGAGATCGCCAGGGCCGACGGCAGGCCGGCGTGGACCTGGAAGGCCAACGGCGTCTTCGCGGCGAAGAGGTTCCGTGAGGCGGAGCCGGAGCTGGCCGCCGCGTACACGCACCTGGTCCCCGCGATCGACACCGACCGGCTCAAGGCCGACCACCCCGAGACGTACGCCGCTTACCGCGCCCGTGTGCTGAACGTGCCCGAGAAGGGAGTGTGACCGTGACGAGCACGTTGAAAGACCGCGTCCGCGCGGCCACCGAAGAGGCCCGGCACCCGGCGAAGCTCCCGACGGCACGCCCCGCCGAGACCGTCGACGGCAGCACAGCCGAGGAACTGCACGCCGCTGAGCGGCAGGACGGCGGCGAGACCACCGACGCCGTCCTGTCCTGGCTGGAGCGGTACGGCGAGCACTTCACGAAGGCCCTGCCTTCCCACGTCGATCAGGGCGCGTTCTTCGCGGCCGTGCGGGCGGTCCTGCCCGGCCTGGTCCGCTGCACCCCCGCGAGCCTGCTCCAGGCGCTGCTGACGTGCGCCCGGTTCGGACTCGTGCCGGACGGACGCCACGCGGTCATCCGACGCGAGGGCAAGCTCGCGGTGTTCGTGCCGATGTACCAGGGCTACGTCGAGCTGATGTACCGCTCCGGGCGGGTCGGCAGCGTGCACGTCGGGATGATCCATGCCGGAGACGAGTGGAACTACGAGCCCACCGCCCCTCCCCCGCTCGACTTCACGCACAAGCCCGCGCTGGAGCTGACCCGCGAGCAGCGCGGGAAGCCGATCCTCGCGTACGCGTTCTGCTGGATGACCGGCGGCGCCCGCTCCCAGGTCGTCATCCTGACGCGCCAGGACGCCGAGGAGATCCGCGACGAGTACAGCCAGGCGTACCAGCGGGCCAAGGCCGAAGGCCGGGAGGACACCTTCTGGCACACCCACTTCGACGACATGTGGAAGAAGTCGGCGCTGCGGCGGCTGCACAAGGTGGTGCCCATGTCGGCCGAGCTGGTGCAGCTCGGGAAGGCCGACGATGCCGGTGACGCCGGGCAGACGCAGGTCCTCCACACACCGGACGAGGACGCGAGGCTCCTCGCCGACGCCACCGCGGCGCACAAGGCGGCTGAGGGCTCTCAGGAGTCCCGGCAGGTCGCCACGCTGCCGAGGAAGCGGATGCAGCCCAAGCGCGCCAGTCGCAAGTCCCGTCGAGGGGGGAAGGGGCGCCGCCGGTGACCTGGCATCGCCGCTCCCTGGTGGGGTTCGACCTGGAGACGACTGGGGTGGATCCCGAGTCGGACCGGATCGTGACGGCCGCCGTCGTCCGCTACGGCGGCGGCCGGCCCAACGAGATGCGTACCTGGATCGCGGATCCCGGGGTGGACATCCCCGCGGCTGCGATGGCGGTGCACGGTTACACGACCGAGGCGGCCCGCGCTGCGGGCCGCCCGGCCGGGGCCGTGGTCGCCGAGATCATGTCGGCGCTTGTTGAGCTGGTCGACGAGGGCCTGCCGCTGGTCGTGATGAACGCGGCGTTCGACCTGACGATGCTGGAGGCCGAGGCCGCCCGGTACGGGGTGAAGTCGCTGTTCGCCGCGTCGGTGCCAAGGGTGCTGGACCCGCGCGTGCTGGACAAGCACGTCGACCGGTACCGGAGGGGCGGCCGGCGCCTTGAAGACCTGTGCGGCCACTACGTGGTGCCGCTGGGCGCGGCACACGACTGTGGCGCGGACGCGGTCGCCGCCTGCGGTGTCGTCTGGAAGATCGCGAACCGGCACCGGTGGCTGGCGCAGACGCCGCTCGATGAGCTGCACGAGCAGCAGGTGTGTTGGGCGGCTGAGCAGCAGGCCGGGCTGCGCGACTACTTCGCTCGGACGCCTGGCAAGGAGGCGCTGGCCTCCGGGGTGCGCACCGAGTGGCCTCTGATTCCCGCCCAGCGAGAGGACGGTACCCCGTGATGAGCCGTAGATCGCGTCGCGCTGCTGAACGCCAGAAGGCCGCTGATCTCGCCGCCGCCCGCGTGGAGTTGACGCGCCTGCGCGCCGAGCTCGACGGCGCCCGGGAGGAGCTGGCCGTCGGCCAGCACGTGGACACCGTCGCCGGCCAGAGCGTGGACACCGCCGGACTACAGCGGGAGAACTCGGAGTTGCGGCGTCGCCTGGAGCTGTCCGAGCGGGCACGCGCAAGCCTCGATATCCAGATCAGGCAGTTGCAGCGCTCCCACGACTTCATGTGTCGGGAGGCCGTCGACCGGGCTGGGACGCTCGCCCCGGTTCCGAAGGCGGGTGAGCCGCAGTGAACGCCCCGTTCGTCATGGGCTCGGTGCTGGCGTGCGGTGCCGGGCTCGTGTCGGCGGCCTGCCTGTGGCCGTCGCGGGGCTGGCACCCCGCGACCGGTCCAGCACTCGCCCCGGCAGCCGACTCGCTCCCCGCCGGTCTCGTCGCGGTGACCGTGCCGACTGCCGTCGACGAGAACCCGGAAACGGAGCTCACCCTGGACGCCGACCTCACCACCCTCTTTGCGGCCGGGGAGATCGACGCCACCGACTTCGACCTCTGTCCGCGCGAGCAGCGCATCCGTCCGCACGCCATTCGTGCGGACGGGTCACGGCGCTGCTGGGAATGCGGTCACGAAACGGCAGGTGACCAGTGACCACCGAGACTTTCGGCCCGAAGTGCGTCCGGACTGCTAACGGCCCGTGCGTGGTCGCCTTCGACCTGTCCCTTGCTGGGACCGGGATCGCCTACCGGGACGGCTCTACGGCCACGGTGAAGACGCAGGCGAAGGACGGAGACCGCCGCCTCCTGCAGATCGCTGAGGCCGCCCGCCTCGCGGTCGGTGGTGAACACCTCGGGCTCGGCCCGGCGCCGGACCTCGTGGTCCTGGAGGACATCCCGCAGAACAGCTTTGCAGCGAAGGCAGTCAGCATGGTGCACGGGGTCGTCCGCGCCGTGCTGATCGAGGTCGGCGTCCCGTACGCCCTCGTGACGGCCGCGACGCTCAAGGCGTATGCGACCGGCAAGGGATCCGGCGACAAGGTCCCTATGGCGATGGCCGCGTACAAGCGCGCGGGCCGGGAGTTCCCTGATGACAACCAGTGCGATGCCTGGTGGCTCTGGTGCGCCGGGCTGGACCAGCTCGGCGCACCGCCCGTCGATCTCCCCAAGGTTCAGCGGGACCGGCTCGCCAAGGTGACGTGGCCGGAGGTAGCCCGGTGATCCCTGTGGGAGCAACGTGGTACCGCGGAATCGACCTGGTTGCCGTTGAGCGGGTCATCCACGGTGCCCCGCCACTGCCGGAGCTCACAGAGGAGGAACAGCGGCACGCCGCCCTGGAGAGGACCGCGACCGGCCTCTCAGTCGCGGTCATCGCTGACCGGCTCATCGCGGCACGCACCGTCGTCCGCTGGCGGCAAGAGGGCGGGGTGGCTGATGGACGTCCTTGAGGCATTCCTCGTCTTTGGCTCTCTCGCCTTCCCCGTGATCGAGACCTTCCCCGTGTGGGCGCCGGTGGTTCTCGCCGTGCTTGCGTTCCTCGCGTGGTGGGAGCTCCGGCCGTCCGGCCGCCACCGGGGACGACGGAAGCCACTCTGGAAAGTCGTCCGGGCCGGCGTCCGGACAACCCCGGATAACCCCCCGGCGCCTTCCGGTGAGACGGCCCTGAACTGCGCGGACACGTCTCCGGACATGACCACGGACAACCGTCCGGACCCCCCCGGACACGACGGAGCAGGAGCACTCTGATGCCTCGTCCGAGCCGATACGCACCCGACAATCTCCCGCGGCCCGAGCACTGGGCCCGGCACGCCGCATGCCGCGGCGCGGAGGAGCCTGACGTCTTCTTCCCGGACGGCGACGTGGGCCTGGTCCTCCTCCTCACCGAGGAAGCCAAGGCCTACTGCCGGCGCTGCCCTGTGCGCTCGAACTGCCTGACCACCGCCCTCAATCGCAGGGAGCCCTTGGGGATCTGGGGCGGCCTCGACACGGACGAGCGGCGTGCCCTGGTGCGCCTGGCTCGCGAGCGCGCCGAAGCGGCAGAGCGAGAGGAGGAGCAGGCCGATGCCCGCGCGTCCGCGGCGTAGCCCCCGGCGCGTGAAGATCCCGCCGAGCGGGCTCCTCAACTGGACGTCGTCCGTGCACTGGTCGAAGCACCAACTCCCGTGCCGCTACTGCGGCGAGACGACGAACCTCCGCGACTCCAGCCGGAAGGCGGCACACAAGACGTGCGCCGAAAACGCCCTGACCCAACAGGCCGCCGAGGCGGTCGATGCCTACCAGAAAGGAACCCTGTGATGGCGATCAGCCCGCGTGAGATCGAGATCAGATTCGCCCCGCCGAAGACCGACGGGGACCGCATCGCCATAAAGGCCCGTATCTGCGAGGCGGCCCGTGAACTGGCGTTGCTCATTCATGAGTTGGTCCCTGGCTCCAGGGAGGAGTCTCAGGCGATCAAGGCATGCGAGATCACGGTGCAGTGGGCGCACGCCGGCATTGACCGCCGGTACGTCGCCCGCGGTGAGCGCAAGGCACTGGCGCCGGTCCTCATCGACCCGGAGGACGCGGAGGCCGCATGCCTGTCCGCCGTCGCCGAGGCGGACATCGCGGCTCGGCCGGCGGCGCTGTGATCGGCCCGGCGGCCCTCGCGCCGCTCATAGAGGACGTTCTCCGGCACCTGCTAGACGGTGACCTCGGCCGGGCCGCGGTCGTGCTGGATGACATCACCTGCCGCGGTGACGCTGCCGACGTCTTTGGCCTGTGCTGCGCCGTGGCCGACACCGGCCGTGCGGTGCTGCCGGTCCTCTACCCGCACGGGTACGGGCCGGGCCTCGTCGTAGACGTCCCGGCCGACGACGCCCACCGGCTGTTCGCCGCCCGGTTCCTCACCGCCTACGACCACGGTGACGTGCCGATGGCCTCCGCCCTTTACGCCGTTGCCCACACGGCCGGCGACCGGGCCCGGACGGAGTCGGTGTGCGCCCTCCTTGCACTTGTCTCCTCCTTCTACCGCCGCGCTGCCCTCTCATCTCAGGAAGGCCCCCGCACATGAGCATTACCGCCCCGTTCGGCCCGCGCACCTACCGGCCCCGGCTCACTGGGGAGGCACGCCGCGCGAAGGCCCGCGAACTCGCCCGGGACTACAAGGGTGGGTCGACGATTCGCGGCCTCGCCCTCTCCGCTGGCCTCTCATATGGCACGGTCCGAACCCTGCTTCGGGAGGAGGGCGTCGAGCTCCGCCCGCGCGGCGGACATGCCCCGATGCATTGACCAGCACGGATACCCCGCCCGTCCGGGTGTCCGGACAGGTCCGGACACCTGCGGGGGTATGCCGCCCCGAGCCCCCGGTGTCACTGCGCCCGGTGCTTGTCTGCCCCCCTTCACCGCATCACCGCCGGAGCCTTTCCATGACCTCAGCCCCCGAGCCACGCCGTGCCGTCCGGTTCTTCCACGGCGGCGTGCCCGGCCTCCGTCCTGGGGACCTCATCACCCCGCACCTGCCGAACATCGTCGACGGCTGTGCGGTCTGCGCCGCGAAGGCGGCCGGCCAGCAGCCGCACGTTCCCGGACTTGGCACCGTCGACCCGATCACCGCCCGGCCTGACCGCGTCTACATCACCAGCGATCGGGAGTACGCGAGGTTCTACGCGTCGAAGTTCCCGCGCGGTGACCTCTACACGGTCGAGCCCGTCGGCGAGTTGGAAGCGTCCACGGAAGACCGGTTCCCAAGCTGGACGGTGCCAGCCGCCCGGGTGCGGTCGGTGTACGACCGGTACGTTCTCCTCGCGCCGCGCCAGCGCCGGTCGCTGCTGCGCTGCTGGGAGGCCGCGGACCTCACCGCTGCTCGGGGGGCTACCGAGGCGGAGTGGAGCCGGTGACGGGGCGTCTGCCGCCCCTGGGCCGATGCGCGCTATGCCGTCTGCCCCGGCACTTGTGCCGTCACCGGTCACGCCGGGATGGGCTCGTGAGGCTGCTGTGCACCCCGTGCTACTCCGCCGCGACGCTCACCGAGGATGCCGGCCATGCCGTCGACTGGACGCAGGCCCGGGCGTACAGCTTGGGCGGCTTGCTGGGTGAGGCGCCGTGACGGCGACCGCGGCCCGGGGCCGACACCCCCCGGGGGCGGACTTACGGGACGCAACGCCACCAGGACCGCCCCAGACCAGGACTGACGAGAGAGGGTGCTCGTGAGCGACGACGAGCAGGTCCCACGGCCCGGCAGCGTGCCGCACACCTTCGGCAACGCGCTCGCCTGGCGCTGGACGCGCGATATGCCGCCCTCCCTCAAGGGCGGCTTCCTCACGATGCTCTATGCCTTGCGCACGATGGCGAACGCCTCCGGGGAGCTCCGGTTCAGCGGCGACCGGAAGCCGATCCGGATCCAGGACCTCGCCAAGGCGGCCGGATGCCGGGAGAAGGACGGCCGCCGCTACATCGACGCTGCGATCCGGGCAGGAGTCGTCGGCCTTGAAGGTGAGCGCCGCCGGGGCCGGTCGGCTCTCTACTTCCTCGTCATCACCCCCTGGCCGGACTGGAAGGCCGCCGACGACCACCTCAAGGCGACCGCCCGGCCTCGGAAGGACTCCGCAGACGAGAAGAGCACCGGTGGAAGTTCGGGCCACAGCGGCCTGAACTCGAAGGCAGAGGAGAACGGGCCACAGCGGCCCGAACTTCCCGAGAGTGCCAAGGAGGGAGAACGGGCCGCTGCGGCCCGAATGGGTTCCGGCCACAGTGGCCCGAACGGTTCGGGCCGCTGTGGCCCGAACAACCCAGGTAGTACCCACGAGGTATCCCAGGAGAGGGTTGATGTAGTACCTCAGCCACCGGTCCGCGCAGGCGCGCGAGATGAAGAAGATCAATCCCCCCAGCCGACGGACGACGGCGAGCTGTCCCGGCGGTGCACCGGATGCGGAATCCCGCTGGTTCGCTTCAGCCGCACGCTCTGCCACGGATGCAAGATCCGCCCCGAGGGCACCCCGGAGACAACACAACGGCCTGTTCAAGGCGCGTTCCTCACCCCGGTGCCGTCCCGGACCGAGCCCCTCCCGATCGTTCCCATGCATGTTCCTGTGATCCAGGAGGACCCGTTGGCCCCGCTGCGCATCTGCGGGTGCGGCCGGGAGTACCGGCACCGCAAACCCGGCGGCCGGTGCCCGGATTGCCACTACGCCCAGCAGGAGGAGGCCCGGGAGGTGAGCGGCGCGTGAACCGCACCGTCCTGCCGGAACTCCTCACCGCACTCCGCACCATCGGCGAGAACGCAGCCCGGACCGCCCCGCAGGACATCACCCCCGAAGTCCTGCACGCCATCGGCGCCGGCCTCGACCGCGTCCGGCGCCTCCTCACAGCCGCGGGCCGGACGGGCACGACGTGCCCGGAGCACCCGCACGGCCCGGTCGAGCCGGACAGCGGCGGCGCCTGCCTCCTGTGTCGCATCCGCACCCGCCGGACGCAGACGGCCGCCAGCACGGCGGACCTTGAGGTGTCCACGGCGCCGTCGCCGAGCTCGGTGAGGAGGAGGCCGCGCGCCGCTACGGCGCCCGCGCGGTCACTCGCGCCCTCGCCGCCGCCGGCCGCGGCACCCACCGCTACCCGCCCCACATGCACCCGGCCGCCGCCGGGCCTGAAACCACGGAGACGACCGCCCAGTGACCGAGACCCGCAAGCGCGGCCCCTACGCCCGCCAGCCGCACCCGCAGGAGGCCCAGATCCGCGCGCTCCTGGAAGAGGGCCTGACGAACAGTGAGGTTCGCCGACGGCTGTACGTCGGCGAGAAAGCCGTGGCCACCATCCGCAAGGCGGCCGGCATTCCCCCAGCGCCTCGGAGCGCCTGGCGCCGCCGTCCGCACCCGGATGAGCGGGCGATCCGCGTGCTCCTCGACGAGGGGCACACCGACGCGGAGATTGGCCGCCGGGTGAATGCTGACGTCAGCACCATCGCCCGCATCCGCCGGGAGGGCGGGTTCGGCCCGGCGACCATCAGGACCCGGCCACCCCGCAAGCACCCGAAGGACGCCGAAATCCGCGCGCTCCTGGGACAGATGAGCAGCGAGGCCATCGCCCGGAAGCTCCGCGTGGACCGCGTCGCGGTGCGCCGCATCCGCCGCCAAGCCGGCATCATGTACGTCCCGCCGACCTTCACCACCGCTGAGGAGAAGTGGGAGGCCCGCGTCCGGCCCGTCGACGGCGGACACCTGGAGTGGACTGGCGAGCGCGGATCGCCGAGTGGAACACCGGTCATGCGGTTCCGGGAGAAGTCCTACAGTCCCGCGGCGATCGCCTTCCGGCAGCGCACCGGTCGCGACCCAGTCGGCCAGGTGCGGGCGGAGTGCGAGTTCAAGCACTGCATTGCACCGGCCCACGTCGACGACGAGCCCGGCCGCATCCGTACCCGCAAGCAACTGCGCTACCTCACCGGGGGCACGGAACGGCGCCCGTACTGCCGGCACGGCCACGATCAGGCCGAGCATGGCCGGTACGAGCCGGACGGCACCGCGTACTGCGAGGTGTGTAAGAGGGAGCAGAAGCGCGCCCGCTGTGGTCAGGCGGCGGGCGGCTGCGGCTGACGTGCCCGTTCGACGCTGGCGAGGTGGTCCAGGCCGGCTCGCGCGGCGCCGGTGTCGGCGGGTGGCCACGGTGGCAGCGGTGCCAGGTCACCGTACTCGGGCACCGCGTGCGCGCCCAGAAGTGGGGCGAGGGGCGGCGACGATCGTGGATTTCCCGGCCAGGCACAGCCCCTCCACCACCACCCGCACTGGCCGGTTGCCGCCGGGTCGCACGTTCGAGGAGCGCTTCACGGGAGCCTCCCCGTGATCACGCTGGTGCTCCGTAGGCTCGGGCACCCTGGAGCAGGCCGGGGGCGAGCGGGACGGATGAGGAGCGCGGGCATGGAGACGGCAGACCGTACGGATGAGGAGGTCTGCACCGAGGCGCTGTCGGCGTTCGGTTTGCCCGCCCCGGAGGAAGTGCGACTGATCCCTGAGGGGCTGATGAACCGCAACTGGTCCGTGCGCTGCGCCGCCGGCCGGTACGCCCTCAAAGAGGTCGTCGACGTCGGCCCCGACCAGGCACGCCGCCAGCACACCGCGACCCGGGCTCTGGCCAGGGCCGGGCTGCTGGTGCCGGCTCCGGTGACCACTACGGACGGAGACACCCTCGCCGCCGTGCGCGGACGTCTGTACGCGCTCACTCCGTGGGCGGCGGGGGAGATGGTTCCTGCCCGCTCGTGGCGTCCCGACCGCGCCGCCGCTGTCGGGGCGCTGCTCGGCGAGCTGCACTCCGAGCTGGCAGTCGCGATGCCCGAGGCCCCGGCCACCGTGCCCGTGATCATCACCGCGCCGAAGAAGGCAGCCGATCGCTTCGCCCACTATGGCCGCCAAGCTGCGGCGGGAGAGAGCGGATTCGATGCGACGGTGGAGCGGGCGCTCGTCGAGCGCACGGAGCTGCTGGAGCGGTGGGCCGACCAGCGGCCCCAGGACGGTGAGCGGGGCCCGGCCGGATGGACTCATGGGGACTTCCATGATCTGAACCTCCTTTGGGAGCAGGGATCGGTCAGTGCGGTGCTGGATTGGGACCGGCTCGCGGTCCGCCCATACGCGGACGAAGTCGTGCGCACGGCGACGCTGCCGGTGATGTTCGGCTCAGGGGATGAGCACGGCCTGGACCTGGAGCTGGTGGCGGCGTTCGTCGGCGGATACCGGAAGGCCAGCGAACTGCCAGCCGCAGTGCTGGCGGAGGCCGCCGAGCGGCAGCGCTGGGAGCGCATCTGTGACGTGTGGCAGCTCAAGATGCACTACGACAAGGGCGATGAATCCTGCGACCACCTGTTCACCGCCGCCTCCACGCTGATCGGCTGGTGGTGCCGCAACCGTCAGCAAGTCGCTGACGCGCTCACAGCGTTCTGATCGGCTTCTCGCCGACGGCGGCCGTCGCCTGGTGCACGATTTGCCAGGCCCCGTTCCCGGCCGCTGCCAGGCCCCGTTCCCGGCCGCTGCCGCGCCCCTGGCCATGCCCCGGCGCCACACGCCGGCGCCGCCGCTCCGGTGGGGCGGGGAGTGCGGCCTGGTGCTTGGATACGATTGTCAGGCGTCCCTCGGTCAACGTCCGAGAACGGCCTCCCGGGCGGCGCGTGACCAGATAGATTGCTGCCGGATCGTAAACCCCATGCGGTTCCAGTGGAAGAACACGTGGCGCGCGAGGATGCCGCGCAGACCGAGGTTGAGTCGCCCGTCGTCTGCGGCGTCCGCGAGGGCTTGGCCGTTCCGCTCCAGCGTTTGGATCCAGTTCTTCACGGGTGTGAGGGGGCCGTCGGCGAGCAGGGGTGAAGCGTCGATCAGGAGCAGGCGACGCAGGGTGTTCACCATGCCGCTGACCTGGTTCGGGGACACGTCGTCCGCTAGGGGGCGACGTTCTTCGACCTGTCCCCACACGTCGCCCTGTTCGCCGAACTCCAGGCCGGCAGCCCGCATCAGTAGTGTCATGGCGAGCAGTGAGGTGGCCTTGGCGTCGAACATTCCGTCGTGGCCATCGGTGGCGAGGCGTAGGTATTCCAGGACGCCGACGCTGTCCGTGTGGAACAGTTCGTGCGCAAGGGCCATCCCGTCCGTGCCCCCGAAGGCGACGACTTCCGGTTCGTAAGGGGAGGGCCGCCAGTCCTTGGCCACGCCCCAGGAGACAGAGTCGTCGAGCGCTTCGGTGAGGTGCGCGACCGCCTCCTCTGCGGTGGCGCCCGGTGCCGGGTATACGCGCAGTCTCCAGTGCGGGTACTTCCGCACGAACCACCATGCGCCGATGGGCTCGTCGCGGAGGGCGGGCAACAGGTAGGCGCGGAAGGCGCGCTCTGCGGTGGGGTAGTCGGCGAAGCGGATGTTCACCTGGTGCCATCCGGAGGGGCGGGTTTCGAGCGCGGCCCGGCCGGCGGTTCGGTAGCGCTCGATGGCATCGGCCAGCCGTTCGGGGGAGGTGCTCGCGGACCGGGCCGCGTCTTCGATCGGTGTCCCGCTGAGGACGGCCAGAACAGCGTCTTCGACCTGGCTCATGTTGTGCAGCATGCGTGTCTCTCTCACGTCAGCAGAAGGCAGACGTCCCATTGCCCTTGGGGTTGGGTTTCGGCGTCGAGAAGGGCTAGGGCCGCACCGGTCTTCCCCACGAGGAACCCGGTCTTCTCGGGTGCCTCGGCGGTGAGGAACCGGTCCGTGATCCGGCCGAGTCGGTTGGTGAACAGAGCTGGCACATCCGCGTCTTCGGCGACACGCTGCACGGTACGCAGGAGGCCGCCAAACCCGTGGCAGAGGCCCCGGTCTGCAATCTGGTCGAGTTGGTGCGGATCGCTCAGGCAGTGCAGCAGTGCCCGTTCGGCCATCCGCTTGCGCTCGTCGTCGCGCAGGACAATCGCGGCGAGCTGCTGTGCGCGGGCCAGGCTGGGCGTTCCGTAGCACCAGGACGGCGTGGCTGGCAGTGCGAGGGCGGGGCCGCGGTTGCTGCTCCACCGGGGCCATCGGGTTCCGCGATGGTCGCTCTGGCGGATCTGGTCAAGCCACCGGCAGATACGGCGTATGGCCTCCTCATGGCCGTCCACGGTGACCCCGGCGCGCATGGCCAGGGCCAGGAGGGCGAGCGGGCCGGTGATGCCGTGCGCGATACCGGCGTTCGCGTGCCCGCCCGGCGTAGCCGCCGTGTCGCTGGCCGGCGCATGCCCCACCCACCAGCCGGGCCGTTTCTCACCCGCAGGGTCAGTCACCAGTTTTGTTAGGCGGACCAGGTACTCCAACACGCCCTTCATTTCCGGTCCTTGTGGCTGGCGGCGCAGCAGCAGTGCCCCGATGCCGGTCAAGCCGCGGAACACGTCGTATTCGGCGAACGCGGTGCGGCGGCCCGCGTCGATGCGGGCGTGCGCGGCGGTCAGACGGCGCCGGGTGTGGGTGGCCACGATGTTGTCGAGGGTGTGCAGCGCCCCTGCGTACCGGTCGGTGCCGTCGGCAGCCAGGTGCAAGACGAAGGCCATCGCAGGTGCACCGAGGTAGAGGTTGGAGTCCTCGCCGTCGATCAAGGGCCCGATCTCGGACAGGGCACGGTGCACGTCCTGCCAGTCTCCGGTGCGGCGGCGTGCCCGCTCTACGTGCAGCAGGGCTGCCCCGAGAGGGCCGTGCGCGAGGGACTGCCGGGAGGGTAGGGACGTGTCGGTGGTGTGCAGGGCGGTGGTCACCGCTGTGCTCCTTCGGGGCGGATAGTGCAGGACAGGGCCGCGGCGCGGGCAATGCGGCGGCAGGCGGATTCGGCGTCGCGGTCGATGCCTGCGACCCGGTTGTGGTGCATGTGCAGCAGGGACGGAAGCACCCTGGCCGGGGAGATTCCGTCAGCGTCGAGCGACTGGCGGTAGTGGTCGAGCGCTGTGCGTCGCAGCTGCCACGCCTTGGCTACGGCGTCACCTCCGTCGAGGTCGGCGAGCACGGCCCGGCCGTTGCCCTCCGACAGGCGTAGGGCAAGGGACTGGATGTTGCGGGGGACCATCTCGCCGTCGCTGCGGAGCAGGTGGCGGATCAGCCACTCGTGCCCGGCCGAGCGGGAGCCGAGGAAGCCGGTTGCGACGTCGACGTACGACGCCGAGGTGATGGCCGGCTGGAGGTCAGTGGGCAGGGCCAGGGACATCTGTGCGAGGGCGGCCGTCGAATCGGCCACGAAGTACGCTTCCGCAGCTTCCAGCGCGGCGCCGGTTCCGTAGCGGCCGGTCTCCGGCTGGTCGGTGTCCCACTGAACACGCTGGATCAAGCCCTCATCGCGCAGCTCTGCCGCCCACGCAGTCACCGTTTGCACGGCCGTGCCGAACGCCTCTGGACAGGGAAGCCGCAGCCGAAGCCGCACATGCGGCTCGGGGTCCGCGTATCGGATGAACCACGCTGCCGGCGGGACGGCACCCCAGTCACCCAGGAGGCGCGGAAGGTGTGCGGTCAGCACCTCCGGTGCCCGCGCGGCGCTGCCGTAGAGTTTCACGTACGCCCACTCCGATGTCCCGGGGAAGCGGCCAGAGTTCCGGTCCGCTGCGGTGGCTGTGCGGGACGCGGGCGCCGGGGCGGGCTGCTGGTCGGAGGTGAAGGACATGGTCACCTCGTGGGCGCGGTCGATCCAGCCGAAGGCGCTCTCTTCCGGCGCCTCGTGTAGCACGGCGGTGTTGTGGCGGCGGAGTTCGGCGCGCAATAGTTGCTGATGGGCGGGAACATCGACGTCGAGTCTTAGGCGTTGGTCGCTGCCGCCGAGGTAGACGGTGCGTGGCAGGCCGTAGCGGATGCGCCAGTTGGTGAAGCGACGCATCCAATCGTCCCCCTCCCCCAGGTCGCCGGCACGCAGTCGCCAGCGAGCTGCGGACAGGATGGTGCGGCCGACGCGGACCTCTGGGAGGAACGGAAGCCGGGCCGCAGCTCCCCAGGCGAACGGCACGAGGACGGTGGTGTGGGAGCGGTGCACTTCGCACAGGAAGCGGATCAGCGGGTGGGTGCTGTTGCTCAGCTCCACGGCGTTCATGACCGACGGTTCGATCAGCCGACCGGTGGAGAGGGACACCAGATAGAGGCGCGTGGCGTCGGCGATGACGCCCAGGTCATCGAGGTCTCGGGTGACGTCCGGGTTGTGCTCGCCGACGGCCAGTAGCTCGGAGGCGACGAGCGGGGTCCGGCTGACGTTGTTGATCGGCACTTTCAGCGGAGGGCCGGAGACCTGTCCGCGGACGGCGCCCGAAGTCAGCGTGGGCAGGGAGGCGTGGATGGCGGCCACTCGGTCGAGGTCCGCCCGTTCCAGCATTGTCAGGAAGCGGCCGGTGGTGATGCCAGCCGCGAGGGACAGCCCCACGGTGGACAGTAGGAAACGGCCCTCGTCCAGGGCGCGCGTGGACTGCGCAAGCACGCTGAAGCTGAACTGTATGTGTGCGGGGACCTGTGTGGGTGTGCCATTGGACAGGGCCTCGATGTCGTCCTCAGTGAGGACAATCTCGCGCTGATCGGATACAGCGGAGTCCTGGGCGAGGGCGAGGAGGTGTTCGTCGCGGGGCGTTGTGGCCAGGATGGGACGCTTCAGGATCGTGCCGCGGTAGCCGGCAGGGAAGCCGAGGCCCGTGTCGGGGTCGGTGAGGTCGCGTACCGGCACGACGGTGCCCATGCTGTAGCGCTCCAGGAACCGGACGCGGTAGTCCCGCCAGGCTGGGGTGCCGTTTGGGTACGGCGAGATGCGGGCGATGACCTCCAGGGCCCGCTGGGCCTCCTGCGTGACTGCCTCGGGCAGGACGATGTCGCAGTCTGGACGTAAGTTCACCGCAAGGCTGCGGTCGGCGGTGCCGGTGAGGCCGCCCATTGCGGCGGTGGCCTGCGCGCGGAGCACCCGTTGTTCGACCGGGTGGGCGCGGTCGTGTCGGGAGAGAAGCCGGTAGACGTGACGCAGCTTCCCGACCGTCGGCGCGACCGGGGTGGCCGCCAGGGCCAACGTGTCGAGCTGCGCGACCAGGTGGCCAAGCGCGTCGTCACAGGTCATCGGGGCATAAAGGCTGGTCAGTAGGACACGGTGGGCGATCAGGTCGCACACCATGGCCTCGATCGTCTGGGTAGGAGTGTCGGGGTATTCGGCGTGGAGTTTGGCCACGATGGCGCTGACGGTGGTGGGTGACTGGGCCAGGGCGAGGACCATCTCCGCGGCGCGAGTGCGCCGAAGCGTCGTCTCGGTGGGCCCCTTGGCTCCCGGCTGGTGTGGGACGGCGATCCGGGCACCCCGCACGGTGCAGGTGGGATCGGCCACTACAGGCAGGTGCCGCAGCACGTCCGGGTCCTGTTCCAAGGCTGTGATGATGTCGTGCAGCCATGTCGCGTCGGCCCTGGCGAACGCCTTGCGCTGTGTGCCCCAGCGGACGTGTGCCGCGCGGCCGACGCGCGCAGGTGCGGGGCCGGCGAACAGCCCGAACGGGGTGGCGCGGTACTGCATCCGCAGCAGGTAGCGGGTCAGGGAAAGCGCTGTACGGCGGATGCGGGAACGGCGGGCAGTTCCGTCGATCACCTTGCGGATCCCGGAGGCGAGGACGGGCGCGGCGAGTTCGATGGCACCAGCACGGGCATCGTCGGCCCAGACCTTGGCGATCCACTGGCGGCAGTTGTCGGCGTCGTCGGCAGCGTCATCGACGGGAGAGGGGCAGGAGGGCAGCGTGGCCGTCAGTGGAAACACGGACGCCCTGATCATGCTCGCGTCAGCTGCGTGGTACATGGCTGTGCCTCCGTAGGGGGATGCAGCGCCCGGGGCGGGTGGGTTGGCTGCCCGGCCCGCCCCGGGCTGTGGGGTCACCCGCAGGTGCTGTTGGAGCAGGCGGACTCGCAGGTCTGGCCACAGCCGTCGCCGGTGTCGTTCAGCAGGGCCCCGACCACAGGCGCGGAGGCCACGGTCTCGATCTTCAGGTCGAAGTCCGACGACTCACCGTCAGCAGTGAACTCCGTACCTGTCTTCAGCGTCGTACGCGATGACATCTCGTCTCCTCGGATAGAGGGGTTTGTGGATGTGCTCGGTCGTGCTGGTGGTGCCTCCTGAGCGCAACGCCGGGGCGTCACGGCCAGGAGATCGTGACCCGCGTGTGCGGCCGGTCGATGAGCCGGCCCGCGGGAAGCTGATCGTCCGGCGTGCCCGCCGAGTAGACCTCGATGTGCGCCTGGTGGCCGCGGTGCTCGCGGTCCCACACCTGGATCTCCTTGACCAGGCGCTCGGCGGTCTTCTGACCCTCCGGCCCGTGGCCGACCGCGCCCAGCTCCCACCTGTCAGGGTCGTCGGTCCGGCGCGATGTGCGGTAGGCGAAGCTGACCCCGTCTACGAGGGTCGGGATGCCCATCGGGGAGACCCCGGCCACGATGCCGCGCTGCCGGGCCGCGGGTTTCGCCGCCATGAGAGGCAGGTTGTCCAGGGCGGTCGTCAGCCACAGGTCCAGGTGGTCCTTCGACTCCATGCCGCCGATCGTCACCCCGGACCACACCTTGATGCTGGGCTCGTGAAGGGCGGCGCGCAGGGCCTGGACATCGGGCTCGGGATGGCTGTCCAAGCGTAGGGCGACCTCTTCACCCTCGGCGTCGTGGAGCATGGCCAGATGCACCCTGTTCTCGCCGGCGCCCTGCATCGGCACGAAGCCGCACAATTCGATCCCGTCGCTGACCAGGCGTGCCTCATCGCGGACGAAGGCCACCGTGCGCGTCATGCCGCGCATCCGCAGCGGGACGACGAGCCTCCCCCCTTCCACGAGTTGGTCGATCCACGCCGGTGGGATGTCTGCGGCCTGCACCGTGACGATGATGCGGTCGTACGGAGCGAACTCAGCAAGGCCGTACTCACCGTCGGCGGTGACGACCCGCACCTGCCGGTCGTAGCCGGTCTCAGCCAGGAACTTCTCGGCCCGCCCGGTGACCTCGCTATCGATGTCCAGGGTGACGACCAGGCCACCCGCACCGACGATCTCAGCGACGTACGCGGCGTTGACGCCACCAGAGCCGATCTCCAGCACGCGCATCCCAGGCCGGATGTCCGCCTGCTCGATCTGCATGGCCTGCACGCGGGCAGCGGACACCGAGCTGATGTCCACGCCATTGGCGTCCCTTTTCGTGATCGTGGCTTGCTCCGCCCGGTACGTCTTGGCCATGTCCTCCTCGGGTGCCGCCAGGTGCCGGGGGATCTTGCGAAACGCGGTCAGGACGTGCGGGCTCCGGGCGGCGCCTAGGTCGACGAGCTGCCTGACCATCTCATCGCGCAACTGCTGTTCGACGGTGGGGTTTTGAGGCTGATCTGTAGTCACTTCAGGGACGTTAGTCACTGGGCTCCTCCTTCTCGACCTTGCTCGCCGATCCGGCCATGAGTTGCGCCGATGCCGACAGGCGGGCGGTTGAGAAACCTCCGCCTTGAGGTCTTACATGGCCGGCCTCGAATCGTGCGATGGCTTCGGCGCTGTAGCCGTAGAACCGCCCGTGTGCCGCGTCGTCCTCATGAACCGGGGGACGCTCGCCCCACTCGACGACGTGGCAGGCGTCGAGGTACGGGGACCAGCGCAGCCGGACATCAGGGAAGCCCGGTCGGCCAGCGAGCACCGCGCGCACGGCGAGCGCGGTCACGACGTCCGGCATGGGCAGGCAGCCGCCGCGGCGCTGGCCGGCCGCCGGGACGGCGAGCAGCGCGTATCGGTCGATGAGGACCGCCGCACCCGCTTCGATGAGCGCGGGGTCCTCCAACCGTTCCCGGTAGTACTCCACTTCTTCGTCCTCAGCCTTGGCGGGCGGCAGGAGGTCCACGAAGGGCCGCGCGGGCAGCGCCACCGTCACGTCACAGCTAGGGCAACCGCGACCGCCAGGCCCAGGAGCAGGCCGACGTACAGCGGCGCCGCCCATGCCAGCACCGGATGCTCGCGGCGGATGACCTTCCATGCCTGCCACCTGGTACGGCCGTCAGCCTGCATCCGCACGCCGAACGCGCTGATGCTCACCGACGTGTGCCGGGCGGGCCGGCCGGGTGCGTCGCCGGTCTCGTAGAGGTAGTTGAATTCCATGGTGCTCCTCGGTCAGAACAAAGCCAGCGCCGCATCGGCGCCCCGGGCCAGGTCGGTGTGTGGTGACCCGCGCCCCGGCCATACGTCGTCGCACTGCACGGCCGGGGGCGGGGACTTTCAGGCCGTGTCGCGCTGCTCGGCATAGGCGTAGACCTTCGCCTCCAGGCGGAGAATGCACGGCTCGCAGGCTTGGAAGGGGCCGGTCCCGAGGTCGGTCTGTACCGGGCCGAGCCAGAGCACCGGCACGCCGATGCGGTCGCACCTCCAGCACTCGCCGACGACCCATGTCCGATGCTGCACGGGGCGGCCTCCCCTCTTTGTCATTGGTGGTGGCTCCGGCCGCCACCTGGTGGGATGGGCGGCGACCGGAGCCCGGTCCCACCCCGGCCGGCCACCACGGGGAGGCGTTCCGGACGGGGCGGGGGCTTCAGCAGTGCGTGATGGCGAACGCGAGCATGACCATCACCGCGACCAGCAAGGCCACGTAGAGGAGTTGGGCGTTACGGTCGCTCATGTGGCGCCTGGTCGTTGTCGTCGCACAACGCTCCCTTTCGTCACTGTGCCTCCAGGTCGGCCGTGATCTCCTCGGCGGTTTTGACCAGAAGCGCCGTGTTCGCGTCGGTGTCGTGGCTGAGGAGCACCGACCGGCGGGGGAGGCGGGCAAGGTGCTCGGTCAGCGCTTGGGCGCCGGCCGCGGCGGTGGGGGTCAGGTTGAAGATGTCGGGGTAGCGGTCTTCGGTCTTGGCGGTGAACAGGTCCGCGTCGGTCAGGGCGCGGTCGTCTTCGACGAGTGCGGGGATCGCCTCAGGATTCATGGTTGGGAAGAGGAGCCCGGCCGCGGTCGTGCTGGTGGCCAGGCTCAGGCCGAGCCAAGTGGAGAGCTGGTCGGGGAAGAACTGCGGCTTCAGCTCCTTGCCGTCCTCGCGCCACAGCGGCTCGCGGCTGCCATCGATGAGGGCCTGGGTCACCTTGGGGTGCTGGGTGGGGTGGAGCTGCCCGCCAGCGAGAACCCTTTCCCGCACCTGGTCGTACAGACCGATCGCGTCCAGGAGCCCAAGGCCGATGGCGGCGGCCGACGGCCACGGCAGCACCTTCACGAGGCCATCTGGGGTGGGACGGGCGAAGACGCGATCATTGGCGAGCATGCCCCATCCGGCGCGGGCCAGGAGGAGGGCAGTGGTGGTCTTGCCGGCGCCCTTGCCGCCCAGGGTCAGGACCGTATCCTCATTCTGCGTGGCGGCGGAGGCGTGGAGCACGGTCCAGCCGTCGGCCAGGAGCTGACCGCGGACGAGTTCGCGCGCCAGCCGGGCCGCGGCGACGGCAACCGGCTCCGACTGGTCGCCGACGATGACCAAGCGGCGGCCGTCGGCCTGGTAGCCGAGCCGCTCCTCGGGCTGCACCGCGTACGTGACTTCGCCCACGCAGGTGACCACGGTACGGGCGTTCGCGTAGGTGGTCTGCTGGCGGCCGTGCTCACGGGTGAGGGCAATGATGTCGTCCACGCGGGCCGGGTCGACATCGGCGAGGACCAGGCCGCCGCCCTCGGCGATGCCGCCGGGGCCCGGCGCGTCGATGGCCGCGGCGTTCCACCAGGGACCGAAGTAGCGACGCGACCAGTCGGTGACGGCCGCGGTCTGGCTGGCGACGGTGACCGTGGCGGTGTCGGCCTGGATGCGAGTTGCGGTCAGCGGCACAGGGCCTCTCCTTGCTCGTGGTGTTGGATCTGCTGATAGGCGGCGTTGAGCTTGGTCCGGGCGGCGAGGAACTGGGCGGTCTCACGTTCGTCCAGGACCAAGGGGTGCACGGTTGGTTGACCGGAACGGATGCGCAACCGAATTCCGATCCATACGCCTTCGCGGTTGACTGACAGGACGTCGGTCCCGTCCCGGTAGCCCGTCAGGTGCCGCAGTGCGGACGGGACGGCGGCGGCCGGGCCGCACCGGGTGCGGCCGATCCCTTGGTTGATGCGGCGTGGCCGGGCGGTGAGTTCGGTCCGTACCAGGTCGAGCGGCACCGGAGCCGTCTCGCCGGCCACGGTGGTGGATGAGGCGCAGATGACGGCGTGGTCGCCGTGCTCGCCGATCACGTAGCCGTCCACGGTTTCGACCGGCACGCGGTAGTGGCCGGCGAGGGTGAGGCGGTAGCGGGCGGTGTCGGTTGCGGAGCCGACCCCGTAGGTGGCGGCGCCGCTGATACGGGCGAAGAGGCGGGCGAGGACATCCACAGGGTTGGTGACCATGACCGCAACACCGGCGTATCCGGTGAGGGTGCGGGCGAGGCCGGCGATCAGCGGGGCATTTGCGGCGAGGCCGGCCATGCGCACATCCCGGTTCGCGGTGTTGGTGAAGGTGGCGCGCGGGCAGATCACCAGCGCGTCACTGCCGAACAGGTCTGCCGCTGTGGCTGCCTGTACTCGGGCGGGGGATGCGGCGACCTGTCGCATGTCCTCCAGATCGGTGACCAGGCCGCGGGCGCGCTCGGTGGTGCGCGTGGTGACTAACACCTGCGTGCACCACGGCTCATGGGTCAGGAGAGCGGCGACGGTCTGTCCGATCGCGCCGGCACCGATGATGCCGATCGTCTGGCCGGTCACCGGTCCGCTGCCTCGACGATTGCCTGCACGCCGAGTTGCCAGGCGGCATCCGCGGCTGTCCCGGCCACAAGAGCGGCGCTGATGCGGTCCAGCAGGGTGCACAGTGCCTCTGTCTGGTCCAGTACCGCGCGGGCGTGCTCGGGCAGCGGCAGGGCCGCCGGGGCGGTGAGGTAGGTGGACAGGATGTTGACCGTGTCCATCAGCCACGTCACCATCAGCCGGCGCCACCACAGTCCCCGGGCCGTGCCGCGCAGTTCACGGGACTGGTCGTGGGTGAAGGCGGCGATGCCGTCCACCACCGCGGCCGGGCCGTCGACCGGCGGCGCCGCGATCACGGCAAGGACTGTACGCGAGACGAGTTTCCCCACATCCGCGCAGATCGGACTGCGGGTTAGGGCGGGGTCGATGAACACCGGCTCTTCGTCCGCACCGTCCGGGAACAGCACGTGTTCGGGCTTCAGGTCCCCGTACACAATGTCGCGCGGACCCGGGGCAGGGGTGAGACTGAGGCGCAGCAGCCGGTCCACCACAACGCCGAGCACGACGACCGCGCCGCGGCGGGTATGTTCGCCGAGCCGGTCAGCACCGAGGGCGCTGATGTAGTGGCGGCCGGAAATGCCGTTGAACTTCCGGCGGAACGTCCCATCGATACTGCGCTCTTGGATCGGCGCGGCATCAACCTGGGCGATCACGAGCGGGTGCTGGAGCGGTACGAGTCCGGCCACGGCCCGCCCGAGTAGATCCCGCGTGCGGTACGGCTCCTTGGCAATCAGGTCCAGCAGGGTCGGACCGGTCACGGGCTCGGTGAACAGCACCCCGCCCGCATATCCGGCGCAGCGGCCCACGCGGATCCCGGCCGCGTTCAGGGCACGGAGCTGTGCGGCTTCCCGCGCCAACAGCGAGGCGGGAGAGGTGGCGTAGGCGAGCTGTGCGGCACAGACGGCGTCCCAGTCGCCGGCCAGGCCCCGCAGGACCGAAACGAGGGACAGGCCAAGGATGGAATCCTTCGCGTACAGGTCCCGGCCGTCGATGCGGACGCGGTGGACGTAGCCGGTGACCGAGGGCACGTGATCAACGAAGGACAGCGTCCCGTCGGGCCACAGGTCGTGCGCGGCGCGGCGCATCCGGTCGGTGCTGAGCGCGAACAGGTCCGCGGATGTGGGTACGGGTGTGCGGGTCAAGATGCCTCCTCGACGGCGGTAGAGGGTGTGTACGGTGGCCGACCGCCGTGCGGGAAGGGCCCGCCACCGGGCTCGGCGTCCGCGCGCTCGACGGCGATGGCGACGGCGTCAGCGAGGCGCGGACCGGCGACCAGGGCCGGCGGGGCCGCGCCGATGAGACCAAGCACCGTCAACGCGCCTGCTAACCCGTCTCGTCCGTGCTCCGACGGTCGCGGCGCCGGCGCCGCATGCGCGCCGCTCACGCCCTCTCCGTCGAGATCGGCGACGACCAGGAGTAGTCCACCGTGCAGCCGTCCGCGGCCAACTTCCCGATCTCCTCGTGCCGCAGTTCGTGGAGCGATTCGGGAGCGATGGAAGCAGGCCAGCGGGTGATGACGACGCCGATCCGATTGGCGGCGGCCAGTGTGCGTACCCGGAGCCATCCGGGGCGCTGCTGGGGGTTCGCCTCGTCGTAGGGGTCGGTGATGGTGTGCAGGATCGGCCAGCCGTGCCGCTCGGCGTGCGCCTGGCCCTCCGCGAGTGCTTTGTCCTCCGGCTGGGTCGACATGGTCCCGGGGCGTCGGGCACAGATGTAGAGCGCGGCCGGCGTGCTGGACGGTGGTACTGCCCACGATGCGGCGCTCACCGGGACACCTCAGAAACGCCGTACATGCCAGCGCACAGGACGCAGGCGTACAGGCGGACGCCGACCGTACGAAGTGCTGGGACAGGGAATCGGCGGTCGGGGGTGCCGCTGCACCAGCAACACGAGGAGCCCTGGCGTTGCCGGTCCGTCAACGCCTCGCAGTGGAGCACTGGGGCGTCCACGAGTCCGCCGGTCGGTGGAAGGGGGGTCGTGCCGCGCGTCGTCATATCGATCGCCTCGCGCTCGCGGTCGGGTTCGGCGCCCCGCCGTGCCCTCGGGGGACCCGGGCGCGACGGGGCCGTACACACCAGCTAACCGACCGTCACCGCTCGTTGTGCATGACGAAATTGCGCGGGTGGCTCGCGTGGAAGCTGACGAATTGACCCGCTCTTTACTATCCGTGGCGAGCCTATCCACCTACCGTGATGTTCCGTGAAGGTTGAGTGGGCTGGCCGAGGCAGGGCCGACAAGGCTCGCACAACGGGCACAGCGTGCGGCACGAGGGCCTCACCCGGTCCGGCCTCGCGATTCTGTGCCCAGCCTTCGCTGAAACCGCTCAACCTTCGATGCGATGGGTCACGTGTCCTCATGGCGGAGACCAGAAACGAACACCTCACCGCCTGGATGAAGGACGCTGGCATGTCGGCCGCTGAGCTGGCCGACGCGGTCAACGAAGCCATCCGCGACCTCACCGGCCGCCCTGGCGTCACGTCGGAACGCACAGTGTTCCGATGGAAGTCCGGAGAGAACCGGTGGCCCCAAGCGCGCCAACGCCGCGCTTTAGAGGCCATCACTGGTCGAACCGTCGCAGACCTAGGCTTCGTGCCTCGGGGGAAAGGCACCACCAACCCCGTACCCCCAACTGCACCACCGGAGGACCCCGTGCACCGCCGCCGGTTCGTCGGCGCGGCCACCAGCACCGCCGCCGCCGTCGCCGTACCCCGCATAACCCGCCCGCCACGCGTTGGAACCTCCGACGTGATCCGACTCCGTGACAGCGTCGAGAACCTCGTCGCACTTGACGCCGAGCGCGGCGGACACACCGCCCTCGAACGCGCCGCCCTCGCCGGAGCCGACGAGGCCCTAGGACTCCAACGCCGGTCCACCACACAACGCGTACGCCAACGCCTGTTCGCCGTCTCCTCCGACTTCGTCGCAACCGCTGCATGGTCTCTGATCGACGCCGGACAGCTCGACGCCGCCGGCAAACACCTTGACCGTGCGCTGACCCTCGCAGGCATGGCCCAGGACCCCGACATGACCATGCAAGTGTGGAACCTCCGCGCCATGCTCGCCCGGCAGCGGAAGGACTACGGCGAGGCCATTGCCGCTGCCCAGGCCGCGCAGGCAACGACCGTAGCCCGCCGCTCCCCGCTGCATGCCTCACTCGTCTGTGCGCGGACCGCTATTGGGCTCGCGCACGCCGGGGATCATCGCGCAGCCCTGCGTTCACTTGGCCGCGCCGAAGACGCCCTTGAAAAGGCTGATTTAGCGGATCCGCGGGCGCCCTGGATCGCCTTCTACGGTCCTGCAGAGCTGTACTCGCTGACCGCGATCGTGCGCGACGTCGTCGGCCATCCGACGGAGGCTGAGGCCGCCGCGTACCGGGCGTTGTCCGCCCTCCCCGAGACGTACCGGCGCAACCGCGCGCACACCACCGCGCGCCTTGCGCTCGCCCAGCTGCATCAAGGCGATGCTGAACAGGCATGCGCCACCAGCGCGGACATCTTCACGATCATGGACGGGGACCCGCTCCCCGGCCGCATGCGTCAGCTCCTCGGCGACTTCCAACGCGACCTGTTCACCCTGGCCCCGTCCGCGCATGTCGCGCACGAGTGGACCGACCGCTACCGGAACGAATGGAGCATCCCGTGACCACGGCAACCGTCGAACTCCGCCACTTCGTGCACGATGACCTACCGCAGATCAGGCAAACCCTCCTCGACGTTCACGCCGACGCCTACGCGAACGACATGACCGAATTCGATGAGCGGTTCCCCTGGTTTGTCGACCACTGGGGCGGCAATGCCGGGTTCGCGTGCGTGATCGGCTACGACGGAGGCGAACCGGTCGGATTCGCGTACGGGGCCCCGGCCACGCCGGGCCGTGAGTGGTGGCGCGAGCACGTGAATGATCCGCCGGCCGATGACTCGACATTCTCCTTGTCTGAGCTGATGGTACGGCCGAAGTGGCGCAAAACCGGCACAGCTGAGCGGCTACACGCCGCACTCTTGGAGGACAGGCCCGAAGCCCTGGCTGTGCTCCTGGTCGACCCCAACCATCCGAAGGTGCAGACGCTATACGAGGCATGGGGGTACCGGAAAGTCGGGAACCGTCAGCCGTTCCCGGACTCCCCGAACTTCGCGGTCATGCTCCACGGCCTGCCAGCCTAACCAGCAGCACCACTGCAGCACCCGTGCTGGGGACACACCGGCGAGACGCCTCGGGGCGGTGACTCTGGACGAGGGCGCTAGTCGAGCGGCCGCGTACGGCCGTCGTCGGCTGGGTCCTGGGCCCGCGGCTGGCTGGTGCTCGGGGATGCTCGCACAGGGGACCAGGTGAGCTTCACTGGTCCCCCAAGCCCCCAGGCTTCAGGCAGTGTCGGAGGCCCATACATCCGGTCCGCCGCCCCGCCACTCGATCATTTGAGATGAGGCTGCGTCGATGTCTGAACCGCCCCGGGTTCGGTAGAGAGCTCAGATGGTGGTTGTGACCTGGGGTTTCGTGGTTGCTTGGTAGTGGCTGGCTTCGTATTCGGCGGGCGGGATGTGGCCGAGCTCACCGTGGAGGCGGCTGTGGTTGTACCAGTCGACCCACTCGGCGGTGGCCAGCTCGACCTGCGACAGCGTCTTCCACGGCCGCCGGGGCTTGATCACCTCGGTCTTGAACAGGCCGATCGTGGACTCCATGAGCGCGTTGTCATACGCGTCCCCGACTGAGCCGATCGAGGCTGCGATGCCGGCCGCGTCCAGGTGCTCGGCGAGCGTGAACGATGTGTACTGCGAGCCCGCGTCGGAGTGGTGTGTACGACTTCGGCATGACCGTCGAGCCAGGCCATCAGTTCGTGTGGTGCTGGGATGCGGCCGCGGGGCCGCGGTGGCCCGTACGGGAACCGGGCGGTGCACCTTGTCGCCCGGCAGCACCGGCGTGACGAATCGGGGCACCGATGAGGAGGGTAGACGCCCGCTTCTCTCTACTTGCGGACGCGTGCTGGCCGCCGGCGGCGGAACCTTTCCATGGCTCCTGTCAGCTCAACGGCGATCCGTGCAGCCGACGTGTAGACCGAGGCTTGGAAGAACGTGCCCGTCATGTGGTGGGAGTAGCGGAAGATGACGTAGCCGGCGATGAAGCCAGTGATACCGCAGTAGACAGCGGCCCACATGCCGCGCCAGCGGTTGAATGGATACACCACGAGGGGAAGAAACGGCCAGGCGAACCCGACGGCCATGAACAAGGCGGCTATGCCTGTGGCGATGATGGTCATGACGCGGCCCCGTTCGCGTCGATCACCCCGCCGATGACCAGCAGGATGACCGGGAAAATGAGTAGGCCGAAGGCGATGGCCCAGCCTGTCTTCGCCGTTGTCTTGTTCGCGACCTTTACGCATAGCAGGATCACGGGCGCCAGGTAGAGGAAGGCAGCGAAGAAGGCTATGTACAGGTAGCCCATGAGGAATTCTCCCTTGATGCGTGAAGAGGGGAGGAGGCCGGCCAGTAAGGGCCGGCCCCTCCCTTTCTCGTTGTATTAGATCACCTGGTGCCCGACCCGGTTACCGGGTGAGGCTGACGGTGAATTCGTTCGCTGGCTCGTCACAGTGCACCACACTGTTCGGCCGGTTCCCGGGCCCGTCACCGATGAACGGAACCGGGGCGTCCACACCCCACGGGTTACCGCCGCTGCCACGGAACTTCCGCGTTTTCGCAGGCCAACGGCGTCGCCGAAGGCATTCAGGACTGACCATCGGTCAGCTGCGGGTCCGCTCTCGTCATGCTCACCAGGAAGAACCCCAGCGTGCTGACCCGGAACGTCGGCTGTAGTGCTAGCGCCTTGGGCGAGGCGGATTCTCTACCACCTCAACGCCAGCGGGAACATCCAGTTCGAACCCGGTCGCCGTACCATCGGCAACGTCCTGCAGGCACTGCACCAGTTCTTCGACGTTCGGCTTTGCGCACCCCGTCCGGATGTAGAATTCGGGTCGCGAGAGCATACTCAAGGACTCAGCCATGACGCAGGCCACCCGCATGAGCTCTTCACTGTCGACCGTAATGATGATCTGCCCAGCGCTTGCATTGACACGCATTCGTCACCCTAACTCTTCGACAGGCGATTTTTGAACGCCTCGACCGTATCCTTGTACGCCGTCATCGAGTATTCATTCCTCTGAATGACGACGACGCCGCGCTCCTGGTCGTACCAGCCCTTTCCACCGCTCTTCATCGGAGCTCCGTCACCCCGGCCAGCAAAGCCGTCGAGATAATCGGCCAGCTGGTCATCCGTCATGTCGAAATGATGGCTGCCAGGCTTACCAGTCTTCTTCAGTTCCGCTTCGGCCTCATCACGGATGTGGAGCGTACCGTTGTAGGCGGCGTCACCGCAGCCGTCCATACCTCCAACGTTGTGGACGAGGATGGGAACATCGCCCGCAGTAACGTAATAGGTGTGGATGCCTTCGACAGTGAGGTTGTAAACCTTGCGGACCTCGGTCCAGGCACGGGTGCCAACGACCTCACGCAGTTCACCGTTCGGGGCGCGAAGCCAGTCACCCGCCTTGAGTTCCGCGGCATCCAGCCAACGCCCCCGACTGTCCACCCAGAACGGATGCCCGTCAGTGGCGGTGACCGTACCGGTGGCACTTCCAGCTTCGCCGTCGGCGTCGACAGTGATCTCGACAAGGTTCTTTCGACCTTCGCCGCTGATCACCTTGGTGACCGCCCGTGCGCTGGTCTCACCGGTACCAGGGTCAGTAGCGAGAACCTGCTGTCCCGCCCGGACTTCCTTGATCGCCTGACGAGTACCGTCGCCCATCAGCACCAAGGTTTCAGGCGCGAAGCTATTGTATTCCGCTGCTTGGCTCAAATTCACCGCACATGAAGGAGACCGGCGGAACTTGTTCAGGGTCTCCTGGCCCTTGCTCATCAGCTTCTTTGCTGTAGCAGACTCTTCAAGGAACTTGTTGAATCCGCCGACAATGCGGACGACAGCCTTGGAGATCGCCGGAAGCTCCTTGATGGCCTGGAGGGCCTTGCCCCAGGGGAGGGCACCGATGAGCGTCCAGAAACAGCTTTCGACGTTGCCTTCAGTGAAGCATTTCTTTATGTCGTCAAGGCCGAGGAGCTCTTCAAGGATCTTGCCGCCGTTTTCCTTCAAGAAATCGGTGATTCCCTTGTCCGCGAGTTGTCGGGCCTTCTCGTACTCCTCTGGTGTCATCCCGGCCTTTTTGAGGGCCCATTTATCTAGATTGCTCAGCCCGGGGCCGCCGCTCTTGCCCATTTGTTTGGCGGCTTCTGCGCGGCGCTTGCGTTCCTGTTCGCGCTGGTATTCCTCGGCCTTCTTGGCCGCTTGGTCGGCTTCCTTGGCGTATTTGTTGGCGTTCTTGGCTGCTTCTTCCGCAGATTTGGCGTGCTTCTCTGCGGAAGCGGCCAAGCTGTTGGCGTCGGCGGCGTCCTTTTCTGCCTGGGCTGCGGCGCCTTGGGCGACGCTGGCTTCGTGCTCGGCCTGACTGGCGGCGCTGTTGGCGGCGTTGGCCTGCTTCTGCGCGTCGGCGGCAACGCCGCGGGCGCGGGCTGCTTCGGCCTCTGCCTGGGTGGCTGCGTTGCGTGCCGCTGCCGCGTCCTTGTAGGCCTGGTTGGCTGCTTGGCGAGCTTGTTTGGCGTCGGCCTGGGCCTGGGTGTCGGCCTTGTTAGCGGATGCTGCTGCTGCCCTGGCCTTGGCTGCATCTTGGGCCGCCTGGGCGGCGGACTTCAGCGCGTTCGCGGTCGAGCGTGCCGCGTTCGCGGTGGAGCGGGCTGCGTCGGCGGCGGCCTTGAACGCCGGTGCTACCTGCGCGCCGGCCCGCTTGGCCGCGGCCTCGGCGGCCTCGGCGGCTTTGAGCGCTTCGGTGGCCTTGGCCTCGGCCGCGTCGACCTGCTCCTTGCCCGTCTCGAGGGCGGCCTTGGCGACCAGCGCTGCGAAGTCGGCGTCGATGTCCTTGCCGGAGAACGGCGCGGTCAGGGTGATGGCGGTGTTAGCCGGGTCGGCGATACCTGCCGCGGTGGTCCGGGCGGCGCCGGCCGCTTGGACCGCGATGGTGGCCTGGATGCGGGCCATCGCGGCCTCACGGGCCGCGCCGTCGGCCTCATCCCTGGTGAGGTTAGCCGCCTGCAAGGCGTTGCTGGCGTGCATCGCGGTGAGCCCGGCCAGGCGGGCGGACTCGTGGGCGGCGATGCCGGCGCGGGCCTGCTGCGCGGTGGCCTGGGCGGCCTTGGCATTGGCGCGCTGGGCTGCGGCGTGGGTGGCGGCGGCCTGGGCCTCGGCCTTGTTCGCCGCGGCGTTCGCCTTGGCGGCGGCGGCCTCGGCGTTGTTGGCGGCGGCGTTGGCCTTGGCGGCGTGTGCGGTGGCCTGGGCTGCCGCGGCCCGTGCTCGGGCGGCGTGCCCGGCGGCTTCGGTCGCCGCGGCACGGGAGCGTATGGCCGCCCCACTGGCCCCATCGGCCGCGCTGCGGGCCTGGTTGGCTGCTGCTCCGGCGGCGTTGGCGTCCGCCCGTGCTGCCTTCGCCGCGGCTTTCGCCTCGCCTGCGGCCGCGGTGCCGCGGCCCGAGGCGGCCATCGCCTCAATCGCCCTGGCCCGTGCTTCCTTGGCCTGGTGGTCCTGCTCAGCCTTAAACGCCTTGTTCCGCGCCTCGCGGGCCTTGCTCTCCTCGCTGCGGGCCTTCTGGTCGGCCTTGGCGGAGATGCCTTCCTTCTCCGCGGCGCTCGCCCGGGCCGAAGCCGCCTGCGCCGCCGCGGCCTGGGCCTGAGCCCGCAGTGCTGCCGCGGTACGCGCCTCGGCCTGCGCGCGTGCCCGCGCGGCCGCGGCGGCGTTGCGTTCGCGTTCGGCGCGGGCTCGTGCCTGGGCGGCCAGCTTGCGTTCGCGTTCGGCGACCTTGCGCTGTTCGGCGGCTATCTTGGCCTGCCGTTCGGCTTCGAGGCGGGCCTGGCGGGTCTTCTTAGCGTGCTCCCACGCCGCCCGCTGAGCCTTTTCCGCATCAAAGCGGGCCCGCTTGGCCCGGGCAGCGGCATCGGCGGCGATCTTCGCCTGCTTCTGGGCGGCAGCAGCCATGTGCGCTGCGGCCTTGGCCTGCTGCTCGGCGTTGGCCCGCCACTTCTTGGCCTGCTGCTCATGCAGCTCGGCCCGGTTCTTGGCGTGAAGCCCCTTGGCATCAGCCTCGGTGGCGTCCACGGCGTGCTGGGCGGTCTGGGCCGCCTTGGCCGCCGCGTCAGCTGCGGCCTCGATGCCATAGGCGACCTCGGCCCACTGGACGCCGTGGGTCAGCCCGCTCTCCACCAAGATGTCGGCCTGCACCTTGGCCCGCAGGGCCGCCACCTTGGCCGCCCTTGCCGCCTCGATGGCGTACTTGACCTGCCGGGCGACCTCAGCCTTGACGTTGCCGTAGTCGGACAGGCGCTTGCCCGCCCGGTCGGCCGACAGCATCCGGTCAGCCTCACGCGAGGCCGAAGCCGCCTGCATCATCGCATTGGACGCGTCCTTCAGCGCCCTGACCGCATCCCCATGAACGTCGATCAGCTTGGTACGCGCCGTGGCCGCGCGGGCGGTCCGCTCCGCCAGATCCTGCAGCTTCTCCGCCGCCTCCAAGGCCTCCTTCTGCGCCTTCTCATGCGCCGCCCGGTCGTCGGCGTCCTTCTGCGCGGCGATCTGATAGCCCTTGTCCAAGAACTCGGCGATCGCCTTGTCATTGCCGGCATCCAGCGCGGCCTGCGCGGCCTTCTTCACCTCCGGCCCGCCGACGCCGGCCAGCATCTCTACCCGGCGGCGGAGTTCGGCCGCACGCTCTTTGGCGGTCTTCTCGTCCTTCTCATCCCGCTCTCGGGCGATCTTGGCACCGAAGGCCAGGAAGTCGGCCCGGTCCCTGGCCGTGGCCTTAGGTCCCAGAACGCGTTCGACCTCGGCGTTGAAGTGCGGCCCACCCGTGCCGCGCATCGCCTCGATCTTCTTGCGGTTGCTGGCGTCGGTGTCGTCCTTCTTTTCCTGGGCCCGCTTGCGGGCTTCGGCCATACCGTGCTCCAGGAACTCCCGGATCGCGTTCGGATCGCTGCTTTCTAGGGCCTTCTTGGCGGCCTCGCGGACTTCCTCGAACTCGTCGAACTCCGCGTAGCTCTCCACCATCTCCCGGTCCCAGTCCCGGCTCATCCTCTCCAGCTTCGACGGCGGAGCGTCAGCCGGCGCCGGGGCCGTGTTCGGCAGCGAAGCGGCCGCACGGTCCAGGGTGGACAGAGCCTGGGTGAATGAGCCCTGGCGGGCAGGCGGCGCGGCAGCGAGTGTGGCGGCAGCGGCCTGGGTCGAAATGCCGCCCAGCATGGCCGCGACCACGGCCGTGGACACGGCCTTTGCCGCTGCCTGGGCCACACGACCGCGTGACCGGCCAGGATCAGACCGGAATCTACCTATCAAGGGTAATAACCTCACTTTTTAGTGAATAGAAATATAAAAAAGCACCCTGCCCTGCATATGCCTGCAAGGCAGGGATGATTGACACCACAACAGAAGCGCTAGGAAACGGCAGGAGCGCCGATAGGTTCCGTGTGTCCGGGCCTTGACAAGATCAGTCCTTGACGCGGCTCTCGCCGTCCTGGATCTGGTCGGACATGTCCTTCCAGAAAGCCGCTTGTTGGTCCGCCTGTTGTTGTTCCCTGGCCCAGGCGTCCTGGTTCGCCTCAGCCTGGCCGGCGATGTTCTTCCACAGCCCGTCCGTGGTCTCCTGGGCGGCTTGGGCGATCTTCTTCCAGTTCTCCGCCTGTGCCCTAGCGGCGTCCCGCTCGGCCAGCCACGCCTGGTACGCGGCACCGGCGTGCCCAGCCACCGCCTTCCAGGCACGTCCGGCCTCGGCCCGGGCCTTGGCGGTATCGGCCGAGGCCTGCACCGCGTCCTCGGCCGCCTCGGCCTTCTTGACCAGACGGGACAGGACACGGTGGCGCAGCACATCGGCGTCCGCGGTCCGCATCCGATAGGCCTCCAGGTCCAACGCCGCACCGCTCATCCAGCCGTAGCCGAGAAACTCCGCGACATCCTCGTCACCGGCGCCGTCCCGCAGCGCCCACCGCGCCGCCACCCGCACCTGCTCACCCGGGTCATGCTCAGCACGCCCCCGTACGAAGTCCCGGTCCCTGTCGGCGACCTGTTGCCGGTGGGCGGCGTCGGCCTCCCGCGTCGCCCGGTCCCGTTCCTTGGCCTGGGCGTACCCGGTCTTCACAAACGCAGCCTGATCGGCCGCCGAGCCCTTCAGCGCACGCTCCGCCGCCTGACGCACCGCAGGCGAGAACTGCTGGGTGTGCGTGCGCACCACCCGCTGGCAAAAGGCCTTGTTCCTCGCCCGGGTACTGCCGGCCCACTGCTTGGCGAAGTCATAGCCGCCGCCAGGAGCGAGCCACTCCGCGATCGCCTCATCACCCCGCGAACTGCGCAACGCGTTCCACGCCGATACCCGTATCTCGGCCGGCAGGTACGACAGCGCTGTCGCCCGAACGCGCGCACGCGCCTGCACGGCCGCAGCAGCCGCGATGCTCGCGGGGTTCTCGGACCGCTGCCCGGACGACCTGTCAGCCACGGCAGCAGGAGGCGGGGCCTGTGCCCATGCCGGTACGACGGATGCGACACCACCCGCACCAGCCAGCACACCGACCGTCAACGCCTGCGCAGCCCACCACTTACGACTCACTCAAAACCCCTAAAGAAACACCCGACAGGCCATGCACAGCAGGAAGGGAAAGACGCATACGATGCGCCAGGCCTGTCTTACCGAAATCGGTTTCACCACTCCTACGCAAGGGACGGATACGTCTTTACCGATCCGTCCCTGCGCAGCATTCGGACACTCACCATCGCGCCCGCGTGGTGTGGACCGGTGGTCACTTGACCAGCTGAATCCGCCAGTGCTGGTCGGCGATGTTCTTGCAGTTCCACTGCAGTGCGTTGGCACCGTCAGCCTTGCTGGACTTGCCGATGCCCAGGCACTGGTTGTCGGCATGCGTGGGACGCAGCTCGAAGAGCTTGCCGGCGGGGTCGGTCAGAATCAACTGCCAACGCTGATGGGGGGCGTCGATGCACTGCCACTGCTGGACGTTCGCGCCGGCCTTGGTGTCCTCCCGCCTCACCTCAAGGCACTTGCCGCTGTGTACGTTACGCAGCACGTAGGAGGAGCCTGCGGCGGGTATGGCGCGCCACTGCTGTTCCTTGCCCCCATTGCAGTGCCACTGCAGTGCATTCGCGCCGTTGTTGGTCCTGGCGCCCCCGATGGCCAGGCACTTGCCACTGTGAGCGACCTGAAGCTGGACGATGTCGCCCTTCCCTGAAGCAGCGTCCTTGGCGGCGGTCTGGACCCTGTCAGCCGAAGGGGAAGCCCCTGCTGCGTGCGCGGTGGACGCACCGCCGGCCAGGGCGGCGAGGCTGCCGGCTACGGCCAGCGCGGCTCGGATGCTCCGTGTCATCGTGAAATTCCGTTTCTGTCGTGTAGATACATACGGCTCAACGCCGCCCGGTCCTGTGGTGCGGGCGCTCTGCGGCTTGCCGAATCGTCAGGCCGTGACCGGCTTGAGGCGCCAGTGCTCAGGCGTGGTCTGGTTGCAGGTCCACTGCAGCGTGTTCGCACCGTCGTCCTTGCTGGACATGGCGATGCCCGCACAGCGGTTGTCTACGTGCGCGGGGCGCAGCTCGTAGAGCTTGTTGGCGACGTCGACCATGATCAGCTGCCAGCGCTGATGGGGAACATTGACGCACCACCACTGCTGAACGTTCGCGCCGGGGCCTTTGCCACCGTTCTCCACTTCGAGGCACTTGCCGCTGTGCCTGGCCCGCACCATGAAGGTCGCCTTGCCAGCGTGGATCAGCTCGAAGGCCTGGTTGTCCGCGCCGTCGGCGCAGGTCTCCTGGACGGCGTTGGCGCCGTTGGCAAGGCGGCCGCCCGCGATGGTCAGGCATTTGCCGCTGTGCTCGTTCTGAAACTGCACGACCGACGGCGCGGCAGTAGAGGCGCGGGGCGTGGGCTGGGCGGCCTGGGCGCTACTCGCGCTGCCGATCAGTGCGGCGGCACTGGCACCGGCGGCGAATGCCGCCCGCAGGGTCCAAGGCATAGAGGATCTTCCGTTCTGCTCAAAAAAGGGGGATTCGGTTGACGGCCGGTCAGCGGGCAAGCGGGGGGAAGACCGCCCAGGTGGCTTCTGCCTTGAAGGCCTTGTCCTTGGCGTTCGCGCGGCTCACGGAAAGGCCCCCCTGATGCGCGCGCAGCCAGTACCCCGGCTTGCCGGCCAACTCGAACGACGTCCAATAGCCGTTCACGCCCTTGCGGGCACACCAGGTGGCGTCCTTACGGAACGTCGCACTGCCGTCGTCGGGGGAAATCCTCACCCGGAGGTTGGACTGGGCCGCCAGGTAGTAATGACGCTTGCTCACCGACTCAAAGGAGTAGCAGCCGCGCTGGCCGTTCAGCGCGTCCTTGACCACCCAGGTGGCGTCCTCACGAACGGACTGTTTGCTCGCGTCGTCGACAGGGGCGACAAAGGCCGCGCCTCCATCGGCACTGGACTGGCGGATATACCAGCTGGACCTGCCGCCGGGGTCGGCGGCCAGTTTGGGGTCGCCCGACACAAACGACTGCCGCGCCGCCCGGTAGAGGTTGTCCTCCTTGAGGAATTCGGCGACGTCCTCGTCACTGCCGGCCAGTGCTTTCTTAGCCGCTGCGACCAGGTTGGGGTACATCCCGGTCTTCTCGGCCGCCGCCTGGACCTTCAGCACCATCTTGCGGTTGGCGTCGGCGACCTTCTTGCGGCGGGCCTCGGCGTCACGCTTGTAGGCCTGCTCGGCACTGGTGTGCAGGAACTGCTTCCAATCCGCCGGATCGGAGCTGAGCAGCGCATGCTGGGCCGCGGCGACGAGCTCGGAGCCCTTGAGATGAGCGGGAGCAAGACGCAGCAGTTCGCGGATAAAGTTGTCATCCCCCAGGCGAAGCATCGCCTGGGAGGGTGCGATGCCGAACAGCGCCGCAGTGTCCGTGCGGGCTGCCAGCTCCTTGCGACGCTGCGCCTCCTTGCTGCTCTTCTTCTCCAACTCCTTGATCTCGTTTTCCACATCCCGAGCGTTCGCCTGGCGTGCGCCGTCGGTGATGAACTCCCGCCACTGCACCGGCCCGCCGGCCAGAGCACGCGCCGCTGCCACTTTCACCTCCGGCCCAGCATCCGGATGCTTCATGACCCTGCGGATGAAATTGTCGTCGCTGAGCCCCAGCAGCTCCGGGGTGACCGGGATGCCCACCGCGATCAGCGCCTGGGCCTTGGCCTGCCGGGCCTCTCGCTCGTCGTCCGCCCTCTCCTGCTCACGCTGCTTGTCGACCTTGTACGCCTCGTGGATGCCGGTGGTGATAAACCGCACATGGTCCTCGGCCACCATGCTGGCCAGGGCTTCCTCGGCGGCCAGGCGCACCGCCATCTTGCTCTCTCCAGCGTCCTTGACCTTCTCCCACAGCGCGAAGATGAAGTCCCGGTCACTGAGCAGCATCACGTCCGGGGTCGGGTCGAGGCCAACCACGGCCGCCGCCTTGACCCGCTCCATCTCACCGGTCCCGACATCAGCGCCCTGGCTCGCCGCTGCCGACGGTGCGGCGGCAGCAGTGGCCGGCGCGGCTATACCCGTGACCGCGGCCAGCGCGGTAGCGGCAACGACCCCGCGCGTGAGGACCCTCCGCACACGTGCGGAAGTGGTGTAACTGGTCGACATCGTGCCTTCAACAACCCCTCTACCCCCAACAGGGGCGATCTGACGTGTACAGCGCAGACTTGGTGCCGCCCTGCGCCGCCCACTGGAGGTCGGCGCATCTGATGTGTACAGGGCGGACACTCCGAAGTCTCAAGATTTTCTGAAAAAGAGTCAAGTCATATAAAAGCGACGTGAACCCCCCGTCACCTCACCACCCACCCGACACAGGCCCTAGTGCTCGATTCCTCAAACGGTGTACATATATCGGCGCCGTAGAGGGCGGGTTGGCGGTGCGGGTCTGCCCCAGACCCATGGCCGGGCTCGGCTGTTGAGCTGTGTGGTTGCGAGGCGGGTGGCCTGCTCGATATCGGGTGGTCCGGCGAACGACTGTCCGGCGAGTGCGGTCTTGCGGAAGATGCGCCACCAGCCTTCCTGGAGGTTGAGCCAGCAGGCGCCGACGGGGATGAAGACGTGGTGGATACGGGGATGGTCCTCCAGCCACTCGCGGGTGGACTTGCTGTTGTGCGAAGACAGGTTGTCCGTGACCACGTAGATGTCACCGACCGGGTTGGCGTTCTCGACCTTCTGCAGAAACTGCTGGTAGAAGACGCTATTGCGGGAAGAGGCGGTCATCGTGATTTCGTGGCCGTCCCGTATCCGCAGGGCACCGTAGACCCAGGTCTTCTCCGGTCCGCGGCTGTAGTCGACTTCGGATTTGATGCGGTGACCGTCCGGCGACCAGCCCGGCGCCGGCGGGAAGGCTCGCGGAATCACCGGCCCGAGCTCGTCGGCACAGACGACCGTCGCACCGTCGGGCGGGCTGGTGTACAGGCCGACGATCCTCGTCCTTTTCCCTCGAAATCCGGGTCCTTCGAACGGGTCCAGGACCGAGTACGGCGCCAGCGCACACCCTCGGCCAGCAGGATCCTGCGCACCTGAGACCGTCCCACCTCGATCCCGTCCTGGCGGGCGACAGTGGCCAGCGCATCAAGCGTCCACTCCGGCGGGCCCGACTCGTCCGCTGCCGCCAGGTCCCCGCCTGCCTGCACCGTCAGACGGCCCGGAGGCGGCATTCTGACCAGAGCGATGATCCGTGACCGCTCCGTCTCGGTGATCCGCCGTTTACGCCCCTGGCCACCGAGATCCTCCAAACCTTCCAGGCCACAACGGTTGAAGCGGTGCAGCCAGCGGCGCACAGTCTTCTGCCCGCATCCGACCTCATCCGCGATTGCTGGCACCCGCAATCCGGCCCAGCTCAGATCCACCATTCGCGCCCGCATCACCAGATCTCGCGGAGCCTTCCGCGCCCGTGCCAGCCGCCGGATCACCGCAAGCTCATCATCATCACGGCCCGGCCGTGCCCGTAACACCATCGACCAGCACCCGCCCCCGAGCACTCGCAACCACCCCGCCACCAGCACATATACCCAGCGAAAGAGGAATCGAGCACTAGTAGGGCTTGGTCAGGTTGGTGTGGGTGTGGGTATGTCGCGGTGACAGGTGGGGCAGGCGCCGGCCCAGACCGCGAGGAGCGTCTGTAACTCGCGGACTACCTGGTAGAGGCTCAGGCCGGCGCCGTTTCTTTTGGGGCTCGGGCCAGTCGCTGGAGGGTGCAGAAGGCGTGGGCGGCGGAGACGAGGGTGACGTGGTGGTGCCAGCCGTTCCAGGTGCGGCCCTCGAAGTGGGCCAGGCCCAGGGCCTGTTTCATCTCGCGGTAGTCATGCTCGATGCGCCACCGCAGCTTCGCCAGCCGCACGAGTGTGGTGAGCGGGGTATCGGAGGGCAGGTTGGAGAGCCAGAACTGCACTGGTCCTTCCTGGTCGGCAGGCCATTCGGCCAGCAGCCAGCACGCGGGCAGGTCGGGCCCGTTGACCGCCTTGCGGATCTCCCGTCCGGGTGAGCCCGTCACCGTGCTGTCCCTGGCCCCGGAGCTGTACGCGGGCACCGGAATCACGCCCTTGAACCCCGGCTGACTGTGCCGCACGCCGCCCGCGCGGTGTGCGGCACAGCTCTACCGGTCGCACCCGCCCCGTACAAGCCCTCTACCGCAGGGAGCTGATTCTGCGTCACCATGCTGGGATCGGTTCTGTCGAGAGGGGCGCTATGGGGAAGCACGAGAAGCCGCCGCCGGATCCTGGGCAGGGGACGCCGCCGCCCGGCAATAGTGACGGGCAGGTACCGCAGCCACCCCCGTCCGACGGCAAGCACAAGAAATAGGGGCCCGTGTCCGAGTTCATCGAGGAGCGTCGGCGTCTGGCGGCCGACATGGAACAGCGTGGCGGCTGGCCCGCGCGGTCGCCGTGGATCCGCCAGGCCGTCGACGCCCTGCCCCGACACTGGTTCGCTCCGGACCGGCTGTGGCGCTGGGACCGGCACGCCTACGCCCCGGTGGACCGGGGTCACGCCCCCAAGGGATGGGCGGCCGAGGTGTACGCCGGGCCGGACGAGGCCGCCGTCATCCAGGTCACCGACGGCCTGCCGTCGTCGAGCCTGTCATGCGAGGCGGTCGTGGTGGACATGCTCGACTCGTTGCTGCTGGAGCCCGGCCATCACGTGCTGGAGCTGGGTGCCGGCACCGGCCGCAACGCTGCCCTGGCCGCCTGGCTGGCCGGCCCGGGCAGGGTGACCACCGTGGAGGCCGACGCAGCGCTCGCCGCACGGGCGCGGGAGCGTCTGGAGACGCTGGGCATCGAGGTGACCGTCGAGGTCGGCGACGGCGCCGAGGGTTGGCCCAAGAGCGCGCCGTACGACCGCGTGATCGCGACGTACGCCGTCGACTGGGTCCCATGGGCCTGGGTGGCCCAGACCCGGCCTGGCGGGCGGATCGTCACACCATGGGGCCGGTTGGGCCACGTCGCGCTCACTGTCGCCGAGGACTGTCGATCGGCCAGCGGCTGGATGCAGGGTCTGGCGCAGTTCATGCCCGCCCGCGGCACGGCGGAGGCCGGCCGAGACTTCCGCCAGGTTCGCGGAGAAGGCCCTGCCACGAACGAGCGGCCGGTCGTACGGGACCTGGCGCCGTTGCGTGCCGACTGGAACCTGCTGTTCGCGCTGCGCGTCGCGCTGCCCGAGGTACAGATCGCCACGGCGGTGGACGACGACGGCGTGAACGCCTGGCTCCACGACGGCGCCGCGTCGTGGGCGACGCTCTCCGCCCAGGGCGACGGGACGACCATCGCGTATCAGGGAGGGCCGCGGCGCCTGGCGGACAAGGTGGAGCAGGCGTGGGACGCGTGGTTGGGGATCGGTCGGCCTGGTGTGTACGACTTCGGCATGACCGTCGAGCCAGGCCATCAGTTCGTGTGGTGCTGGGATGCGGCCGCGGGGCCGCGGTGGCCCGTACGGGAACCGGGCGGTGCACCTTGTCGCCCGGCAGCACCGGCGTGACGAGCAGAAAGCCCCTTAAACGGCGCCGAAGTTGCTGCTACGGTCGCTTGGCCTGCTGTCGCGGTGGCTTCCTCCGCACAGGGGTGATGGCCACTGCGGGCGCGATCGCCGACGTCCGCCCTCCCCGGTGCCACCAGAGAGGGCGTTGTGCTGCCGTCACCCGATGAGGCCGTCCCGCCGTGTTCGCGACGACGGTTCGCTGGAGACTGGGAGTGGCCGGCACCCCGCAGGTACCCCGAGCTCGGGGTGCTGGCCGTCCACCGCCCGAGTTTGGCGGTTCCGGCCTCTCTGGCCGTCTCCTGGTGCGATTCTGCGCGGAAGAGACGTGTACCTGGGGTGGGGATCGTCGCGGCCGCGGCGGCGATGGTGGTGTTGTCGGGCTGTTCGCGCGGGGCTGTCGCGAAGAAGTCTGCGAAGCCGTCACCGACGGTCAGCGCGGCCGCGGTGGAAGGGAACGAGTCCCCGACTGCGTCGCCGGAGGAGGACTTCAACGCGATCGTGCTGGGCTCCAGCTTCTACTTCGACGGACAGGGCACCGCCTCGGCTGCGGACGCGATGAAGCGGTACTGCGAGCTGCTGGGCGAGGACGAGCTGGAATCGCGGGCGCAATGGCTGGCGGAGAAAGAGCTGGTCAAGGAGGACGGGGAAGCGGTGCTCGAGGACGGCATCGCCAGGTTCTGCCCGGCGCACGCCAAGACGCTGAAGGCAGCCGTGGACGGTTCGTACGAGCGGTGGTTCACCGACGGGACGTACGAGGTCGGCAGCGGGCCGGACAAGATGCCACCCGGGTCGTACCGCACGACGGGGGCCCTGCGGGACTGCTACTGGGAGCGGACGTCGCGCTCCGGGGAGATCCTGGACAACCAGTTCGCCACCTCGGCGCAGGAGGTGCGGGTAACGGTGCGGGCCAGGGACGGGCAGTTCACCACCCGGCGCTGCGGGTCGTGGAAGCCGGTGAAGTAGCCGACCGTCAACGAGCGTTCCTCCGGGGCGGGTTGCCTCCGGAAGCACGCGGGCGGTACCGCTTCAAGCGGCGGGCGACCTGGGAACTGCAGTGGCGCATCGGCGCCCTCTCCGAACAGCAGCTCCGCGCGCACGCCGCAGCCCTGCTGGCCGCTGAGGAGAGGCGCCGCTACTGGGAGCAGGCCCGTCCAGTGCGCGCCGCCGCGGTGGGCGAGGACGCGAAGCTGCGCACCTTCCACCAGGTCTTCGAGTCCGCCCACCAGGCGCCGCGGACCGCCAGCGCCCGCTGACCCGCCACGGCCGGGTGCGCCGCCGGCCCGCCCGGCCCCGCTACGCTCCAAAGCCGCTGCCATGCAGGGAGAGTGAGCATGTCCGCCACGCGCCAGTGGCCCACCCGGGCCGAATGGCAGGCGAGCGCCGAGTACGCGGTCCGCACTCGGTGCCCTGCCGTCGACCGCCTGCCGGCCGACGCCGTGTTCCACACGCCGGAGGAAGCCGCCGAGGCCCGCATGCTCGCCCGGGCCGCCGCAGGGCAGGCCCGCCCGGCGCTGACGGCCGCCATCACGGCGCTGCGCGCCCGGCTGCCCGACCGGCCTGCCGCAGGCCGCGCCCGCGTCGCCTGGTTCCTCGCGCTGGACGCGGACCGCGAGGCGGTGGCGGAGGAGCTGGCCGCCCTGGAGTCGTCCCGTACGCGGCTGGCCCGTGCCGCCCGCGAGGAGCACCTGGGCGCCGTCCTCGACGAGCTGCAGCGGCTCCTGCGCTCCTCCGCCGTCACGCCGCCGGAGGCGCTGCCAGCGTCCGCGGCCCGGCTCCAGGAGCTGGCCGACGCCGCGACCGTCCGTCGCGACCAGGCCGCCGAGGCCGCGCTGCAGGAGGCGATCGCCGCCGAGGTGGCGCGCCGCTGCACCGACGAGGTGTGGGAGAAGGAGCTCGAGCGCAGGGCCCGCGTGGAGGCCGGGCCGCTGGTCGTGCACCATCGCGTGTAGGCGGTCGGGGGTGATTGCGCGGCAATCACCGCCCGGGCGGGCGCGGCCGTGCCCGGCTCCAGGCGACTGCCCGACTGAAGCCCCCCCCATGGGGCGCGCACACGTTCGGAAATATTTCAGCCACCCCACTACCGGTTCAGCCAAAACGGGTGCATGATCCCTTCACCCCCACGCAGCACAACGCACGCAAAAGGGGGCGGCATGAAGCGGCACGTACCGACCCGCGCCACAGTGGTCCGAGCCGGAAGATCCACCACGCTCGTCTCCCTCGAGAGCTGGTTCGGGGGGCAGATACTCGCCCAGGCCAGAACTGCGGCCATCGTGGACGCAGTCGGCATCCCCCGCGATCTCCTGCCAGACACCCATCTCTGGGTGATGGCGCGGCTCGACGCCCAGGCCGCCGAGGAGCTCCACCTGCGCGGCTGGGAGCCGTATGACCACAGGGTCCCCTCCGCCCGGGCAGCGTGACCCCGAAACCGACAGCCTGCGGGCCGGCGGCGGATGCCACCGGCGTGCGGCCGACGCGGGAAACGCGGAAGGGCCCACCTCGCGAGCGGTGAGCCCTTCATGGAGCGGTCTGGGACTCCTACCCGGCCTCCAGCCCCGACCCCCTCCATCCGGAGGGCGAGGCGGACCGGCTCTCGATGAGCCGCTGCGCTGCCCGGGGCAGCACCAAGACATTACAACGGGTCGTTATATGGAGTCCAAGGGTTTCCAGGGTTTCACCGCGGCCCGGTCAGCCAGGGTGGCGCCGTCGCCCGCTCTACGGCGAGCGTCTGCGTTCCCGCGCCTGTCACAGGGCGATCTCTTCCTGAACGCCTCCGCCGCCTCGCGCTACTGCTCGGTCTCGTCGAGCGGCCCGGGATCCCACTCGATGTGGGAGTCGCCCCAGCCCATCGCGCGCATCTCGTCGAAGCTCTGCCCGCACCGCCACAACTGGCCGCCCATGACGGACGTGATGGTGCCATCCGGGTGAAGGGTGCAGCCCTGCGGGGCTCGGTCCGGCGAGTGGACCCGGAACGCCCATGGCGCGCTGGGGAGTTCGACCGGCTCGGGTACCGGCTGCGCCTCCGGTTCCAGGGCCGCGGGCTTGCGGCAGTAGGGGCAGGTGCAGGCGCTCACGCGGCGTCGCTCCCTTCCTGCTCGCTGCGCAGCTGGGCCAGGGTGAGGCGGTGGGTGACGCCGCCGCGTACGCGCTTGAGGATCGACACGTCCTTGTCGAGGAAGGCGCGGATGCCCTGCTCCTGCTGCTCGGCGTGGGCGTACCGCTCGGGGAAGGCGGTCAGCAGGTGCTTCCACTGGCGCTGGCCGGCCCTCACGCAGGCGCCACCACAATTAGAAGCCGACAGGTTCGTGGAAACTCGCAGGGGTTGGTGAAGGAACCCACAGGCCACGTGGCCCAATTATGAGGGCCAGCAAGTGAGTTCGCAGCCGGTCCATGGATTGTGTCGGCTCGCGTCGCGGCCATCAGCGATTGGCATCTGGGTTGGGGGTGTCCACCGAGTGGGTGGACACCTCGTGCACATACGCTCCATCGCCACAGCGAACAGTGCCCGGTTGAAGCGCTGGCGGCGCTCCAGCAGGGAGGGAAAGAACGACCCGGTCCGCACCTCGGGGATCTTCAGATCGAGGTCGCCGACCTGGGGGTAGCGCCTCTCCGGGTGGCCGTTGCGCCAGGTGGTGTGCTTGCGCCCCCGCCTCGTCCCCGGTGCGCGTACGCGGATGGACGTTGCCAGACCGATGCCAAATCAAGTGCAACCGTGTCCGAGATCACAGGGGCCCGCGGCGTGATGCCTTGAATGCCCGGATTTCCTCCACTGGTTCTTCACGTAGCCCCTACATAGGGTCCTCTCTCGACTGGCTTTGTCGGCGAGGGAATTCCTATGGGGGTTCCGGGCGGGGCGAAAGACGCGCGGGCGCGCATCTGCATGACAGGACCATGTCAACACTGCTTGCGCAGTGTGGCGACGCCGCTGGGAGTGGGGGCACTGGAGTGCGGCATGTCGCTCCCCCGACAGTGAGCTCGACATTGATCACTTTGGCATGTCCGGTTCGCCGACACGCGGGCATAAGAGGGGGGTACGGACAACGTGATAACACGTTCCCGAACAGGAGCAGCAGTGACCAGCATCGCGGCCGGAGCCGCGCTCGTCATGGTCGACTCAGGCCCAACGCAGGCGGCCACGTATACGACGACGAGCAACTGCGAGGTTCCGTGGATCAACTACAGCTGCCGGGACTGACCTTCCGAGACACGGCCAATGTGCCATCAGATCGTCTGCCTGTGGTCATTGCTGACGCGGCAATAGAGAAAGTGACGCATGAAGGTTCGACATAAGATCGGCGCCCTTCTGGCATCCGCTGTCGCCGTCGGTGGCGTGGTGATGACTGCCGCTCCGGCGCAGGCGGGGACCTGGAAGGTTTCCGACAACTGCGATGTCCCGTGGATCAGCTGCTCCTACGGCGACCTCTGGCTGTTCTACAACTCCAAGCAGTACGCGGTGAAGGACGGAAGGTACGTATCCGCCTACGCCACGTTCTACGGCAACGTGTACGACCACCGGGGAACCGCCAGGTACCAGGGCTCCACCCTGGACACATACCGCTACGTCTTCGATAGCGGCAGCAACGGAGACGGCCAGTACATGAAAAACAACTCGGCCTCCGTGCAGAACTGCGCCCGGGATGACGGCTACGCCGTGTACTACAACTCCGGCTACGGCGGCACAGCGCAATACTTCAAGCCGAACGGCGGATGGGGGGACTGTAATCACACCAACCTGATATCGGCGCTGAAGAACAACAATGCGTCGTCGCACTTCGCCTGAGAAAGAAGGATCCATGCGCACGAAGATGATGGCTACCGGTGTGCTGGCCCTCTCCTCCGCCCTGGCGCTCAGCGCCTGCTCCGCCGGCACCTCGGACGCTTCCAAGCCAGTCGGCGAGGACCGCCCGCTGGTGGAGAAAAAGAACTGGCCGAAGCCGGTTCCGGAAACCGGCCTGGCCAAGGGCCTGTCCCTGCCGCTGGAGGAGTACGCCACCCCCTACGCCGAGCGCGTCGACTGGGACGAGGCGAACCGAATACTTCAGCAGCAGTGCATGAAGGGCTACGGCTTCACCGTCGACCTTCCCCGGCCGGGTGTGAACCCGCCGCCGAACAACAACGAAGCGAACATCGAGCGCCGCTACGGCATCACCGACCGCGCCGAGGCCGCCAAGTACGGCTACGACCTGCCGCCGGAGCTGAGGGGGCACACCGAGCAGCCGCTCGCCGACCTTCCCGGCGTCCAGGTCGAGGCGCTGACCGGCCACACCAAGCCCGGCAACCCGAAGCCGGTCGGCGAAGTCAAGGGCGACGGCGGCTACTTCGCCGCGCCCCCGAAGACCAAGCCTGCCCGTGCGGAGATCAACGGCAAGAAGACCCACAAGGGCGGCTGCATCGGCTGGGCGAAGACCAAGCTGGACGCCCCGGAGCCGGACCACTTCACCGTGGCGAACTTGCTGGGCGAGTCGCTGCTGAAGTCCCAGGAGACCACAGCGGTCAAGAACGTGATCGCCGACTGGTCCTCCTGCATGAAGAGCAAGGGCCACGCCGGGCTCGCTGACCCCTATGCGGCGATGGAGCAGGGCGCTCCGGCCGGGGACACAGCCAGCAAGGAGAACATCGCCCTCGCGGTCGACGACATCGACTGCAAAGAGAAGACCGGCCTGGTCAAGGTCTGGTCCGATGCTGAGGCGAAGATCCAGCGGCAGCAGATCAAGGACAACCAGACCAAGCTCCACGAGATCAAGCAGGACCGGACCAAGGATGCCAAGGCTGCCAAGGCCGTGATCACGGGCTGACTGTTTGCCGCATGGCCGTGGAGGCCGCCCCCGTCACCTTGGGGACAGGTGTGGCGGGGGCGGCCTCCGCTTTGTCGAGATTCAGGAAGAGGACTGTTGAGACAAAAACCCATCACTGTCATAACCGCCATCGTGGCGGCCATGGCGATGACCACCTCACTGGTCAGTACCGCCAGTGCCGGAGAACGCACCGTACCCAAAAGCGCCGCCGACGCTCTGGCCTCGGACGCTCCCGCGCCCCAGGGCCAGCCGAAGCCGTCGGCGATCCCCGTCGAGGACCGCAAGGGTCTCCTCGGCGCCGACTACACCAAGTCGTCCGACCGGATCGTCACCCTCTCCGGTGACGGCACCGGCCTGCACGTGCTGACCGGCAAGGCCAAGGACGGCTACGCGCTGAAGACCGCAGCAACCCTCTTCGAGGACGGCTTCGCCTCCGACACCTGGATCGGCAACCACTGCGTCACCGAGTCGGGTAAGTACGCCGCCGTCGCCTACGCCCCGCGCATGTTCACCAACAAGCCGGAACTGATGGTGCGCGGCGCGTTCACCACCATCGTCAACCTGGACACGGGCAAGGTCACCAAGCTGCCGCACACCGCGACGCTGGCCTACTTCAGCCCCGGCTGCGGCAACGGTGATACGGCCGTCTTCTCCCAGATGACGTGGGACGGCGACACCAAGCAGCAGACCCGGCTCATCAGCGTGGACGCCAAGACGGGCAAGGCCGCACAGCCGGTCGCCTTCCCCGGCCAGGTCACCTCAGCCATCCCCACCAAGGACGGCATCGTCGCCGCACACGGCAACAAGCTCGTGCGTATCAACGGCACCAAGGAGAAAGTGCTGGTACGCACCAAGACCGTGCCGTTCCAGCTCACCGCCGACGCCGACGGCGGCGTGACCTTCATCGACCGGGAGTTGGACGACAAGACAGGCAAGAAGCCTCTTTCCCGGGCCAAGCGCGTCACAGGGACGTCCAAGCCGACCACCCTGGCTGAAGGCAAGCTCACCGACTGGGACCTGACCCGCTCGGCTGACGGAACCGCCTTCATCACCGGCAAGGCGACCACCAAGACCGGCCTGCCGAAGGCGGTGAAGAAACCGGGCGGTCTCACCAAGGGCGCCCTGATCTCCACCACAGGCAAGACCGCGCACACCTCGCACTGGGCTGACGGCAAGACCACCCTCATCAACCCCAAGGACGCCTCCAAGCCGCGCCCGGCCCGCCTGAAGCTCACCGCTTTGGCCACGAAGAAGACAACCGAGCTGGACATCACCCCCAGCACACAGTCTTCCGGGAAGACCTCGCCCACCCTGTCGGGCCCCAAGCCCCAGGGCGGCACCAACGGCGAGATCGACGAGGGCGGCATGTCCACCCAGACATTCCGCACGCAGGTCCTCACCGGCTTCACCGATCCCGTTGTCGGCGACCCGAACAACCCGAGCGAGAAGGCCGACGAGCGTACCTGCGCTGTGCAGCGCAACAGCGTCAAGCTCCAGGCGTTCCAGCCCACCCCACGCCAGATCGAATGGGCCGTGGACCAGGCCATCGTCGGTGAGCTGAACTTCTACCGGGCAGCGAACTGGAAGAACACCGGGGTCGGCGGCTACCAGCCCCAGGGCCTCTTCCCCGCCAAGCCCCTCGCCGGTGACCCCAACGGCACCCTCGACAACGAGGACCCCGACGTCACCGACAAGTGGCACATCCCGGCACAGGTGATGCTCGGCATCACCGCGCAGGAATCCAACATGTGGCAGGCCACCCGCTTCGCCGTGCCCGGCGTCACCGCGAACCCCCTGATCGGCAACTACTACGGCGTCGACTATGCCGCCTCCGGCGAACAGCTCGACCCGTGGCGGATCAACTGGTTCGACGCCGACTGCGGCTACGGCATCACCCAGGCCACCGACGGCATGCGCCTGCCGAACAAGGGCCAGTCCACGCTGTCCCCGCTCGCTCAGAAGGCCGTCGCCGTGGACTACACCGCGAATATCGCCGCCGGTGCGCAGATCCTCTCTGAGAAGTGGAACGAGACCTACAACGCCGGGATGAAGATCAACGGCGGTCACCCCCGCTGGATCGAGAACTGGTTCTTCGCTCTGTGGGCCTACAACTCCGGCTTCTACCCCAGCGCCGACGCGGCCGGACACAAGGGCGTCGGCTGGACCAATAACCCGGCCAACCCGCTGTGGAAGTCCAACCGCACCCCGTTCCTGGAGAACGTCTTCGGTAACGACGACTACAGCCACGCCGCGCACCCGCAGGACTGGCCGTACGAGGAGAAGGTCATCGGCTGGGCCGGGCACCCCATCGAGGCCATGTTCGCCCCCGGCGACTTCCAGGCCGGATACCGCTACGCATGGTGGGGCGGCGCCGCGGGCGACGCCCTGACCCCCGGCAGCGCGAAGTACAACCGGGCCCGGGCCAAGCCGCCGGTTGACCTGTTCTGCGACGCCTCCAACAACTGTGACCCGGCCAAGATCGGAGAGAACGACTCCAACGACCCCGGCCAAGGCGCCTGCAACCTGGACGCCAACCGGGACGATCCTCACTGGCTGCACTGCTGGTGGGACAAGCCCATCAGCCCGGATGAGTGGAAGGACTGCAACAGCGACAGCACCTGCGGCAACGCCGTGCACCGCTTCACCACCAGCTACGGTGAGCAGCCGGATGCCAACTCCTACCCGCCCCGCTGCGACACCGGCCTTCCCACGAACGCCCTGATCGTCGACGACGTCCAAAACGGCGTCACACCGGCAGGCGTAGACGCAAACCGCGGCTGCGGAGCGATCAAGTCCGACGGCACCTTCACCTTCGACTTCACCCCCTGGCAGACCACCATGGAACGCCCGGATGAGTCGACGCTGACGATGAACACCTACCCGGGCAAGATCGACACCCACCAGATCGGCGCCGGCTACGGCAATCACTTCTGGTTCACGCACACCCGTACACCCGAGAGCTACCCGGCCAACGCCAACCGGCTGAAGGTCACCGGCACGTGGAAGCTGAACGGTCCGATCAACAACACCTCCGGCCAGGCCAAGGTCTTCGCGCACATCCCCGACCACGGGGCACAGACCAAGAAGGCCACCTACTGGATCAAAACCGACGAGGGTGAGATCGACGCGACGATCTCACAGAAGGCCAACCAGTCGAACAAGTGGGTCGACCTGGGCGCCTACTACTTCAAGAACACCACGCCCGAGGTCCGGCTGGACAACTTCAACGGCGGCACTGGAGACGCGGACATCGCCTTCGACGCCATCGCCTTCGTGCCCGGCACCTACAACGGCACGAAGTTCGGCACCTACCCGCTGCCCAACCCGAGCGCGGCGGACCCGGAACCCATCGAGCCGTCAGAGGAAATCTCCGGAGGCTTCTTCCCTGCACTCCCCGGAACCAGATCCACCACCAGCGCCAGCACGATGTCGCTGAGCAGTCCGACCTCGTGCTCGATCGCCTCGGTGTCGATCGAACGCAAGCGCGCCAACGCCTGCATCCACGACACTCTGTACGTCACGCACTTCGAGAACGGGAAACCAGACGGCACAGCGAGCTTCGACTACTACAACACGATCTACCTCGACCCCAAGAGCGCCGAGTTCTCGCAGGTCACCACGCTCTCCTTGAAGTCGATGAACGGCGCGATGAACACGGTCAACCTGGACTACCGGGCCAAATGCCGTGGCTACTGCGCCATCACCAGCACGAACTGGGACGGATCCAAGACGTGGAAGAAGGGAGACACACTCCGCAGGACCATCACCACACGCATGAAGTGGACGCCGAGCCAGGACACCACGAACACAATCACCCCGTACTGGACCTTCGCCGGCTCGACCAACGGTGACCCGATTAGGAACCCACTCGAAGTCGAGAAGTCCCAACTGGACATCCGCTGTGACAACCAGGTCATCAACGCCGGAACCGGCTGTGTCTTCTCCGGCTACAAGCCGACCTACGTCATGAACTCCAAGAAGTTCCGCGGCGCAGCGGCACACATCGCCCTGATGTGGGACAAGACGAAAATCGTCTACGGAAAGCGCAGCAGCGGAAAGCCGCTGAAGTACCTCGCCGACAAGATGTCCGACGACGGCAGCGGCAAGACCCAGCACAAGCGCAACCGTCAGAAGATCTGCAAGCGGAAGTGGCGCACGTACGCGGGAACCGGCCTGTTCACCGACCTGTGGGGAACAACCGACTCCATCAGCTGTGACGAGTTCGCCTTCGCCAACGCCTACCAGAGCGGCGGCAACCCGAACTCCAACGGCGGCACCAACCCCGTCGACTACAGCGGCGCCGAGTGCGTGCAGACCTACATCAAGCGCAACAGCGACGACACGATCTCCATCCACCTGCGCCCCGACTACCCGGCGCCGAACTGGAGCGAGCCATGTGGCCGGTCCTCGATGTCGAACTGGCAAAACACTCAGTCCATGCGTCCGTTCGGTGACTTCATCAAGGAGCAGCGTCTTATGCAGGACGACCAGTACTGGGTCGACCTCGACGGATTCACCCTGTAACAGAGCATAAAACTGTGGCCCCACCAAGGGAATTGGTGGGACCACAGTGTGTTTGCGGTCAGGTGAGTTGGTCAAGATCCTCCTGGTCGAGGTCGTCGATGTCCCAGACGATCATCTCGTTATAGATACCGGCACGGCTCTGTATCAGCTGGAACGACTCTTCCAGAAAGGCTGACAGCGACGGGTAGACGTTCTCTTCGATGGGTCCGCCGTCGGACCATTCGCCGACGGCCCCGGTGGTGCCGTCGATGAACAGGCCGTATAGCCAGTCGCTCTCGACGGCGAAGGGAACCCAATGGTGCTTCCACTCGCCGTCTTGTTCCCCGCCGTTGTAGACAGCATTCATGTGCTCATTGACACGGGTGATCAAATGCGTCGAGAGGATGCTGTAGAAGTCAGAGACAAATTCACCGGACCGGCGAGGACGCATGCCGTCCGGATCATTGGGGTCGACCTGCACGCCGTTGTTCATGTGCAGCATGGATGACAGCTCTTCAGGCAGCGGTGTTCCCAGTCGCGCTCTAGTGTGCGCCAAGGCATCCGATGTCGCACCTTCCTGGAGCTGTGCGTAGGAGCGCGGTGCGTTCTCGCGAATCCACTCAGTGATCTGACTCCATGCCGAAAGTTCACATGTCACGACTTAATACCTTTCACGTCTCTACTGCGCTGCTGATCGATGGGTGGCAGAATCATGATGATAATGTCATCCCCCCAGTGGGAGGCTTGTGTGCGAATCAAATGGACCCTCTATGTCGTACTGCCTGCACTGATGTTGGCTTCCGGATGTGTGATCACCTCCGAAGAATCACCAGGTGCCACAACTAAACCTCCGGTGCAGACCGTGACGCCGGATGAGGAGCCGACTCCGGTCGTCAACTATGACGGGAAGACCAAGACGGTCACGCTCGGCGATGTCAAGGTCGCGGCGACGGTGGAAGTGTCGGTGATCAACCTCGTCGTCACCGCGAGCAACGCAACTGAGAAGGAACTGAGCTACAGCATCGATGTCGCTATCAGCAATGGCGAAACTCCGGTATTTGCGCAGACCTTCGATATCCGGAACATTGAGCCTGGACTAACAAAGAAGGAGTCCAGTGAAATAGACATTTCAGGATATACGCGAACCGTTGGCGAGCCTAAAGTTTTCATCAACGACGTCACCACCTACACGGAGTAAACCTCTTGCGCACCGCGTTCAACCTGGCCGCGTTCTATTACTCCAGTTGCAGTTTGCTATTCCTGCTGGTCAGGGATCTGTTTCTGAGTGTAGCGAGCTGACTGGCAGTCAGGTGGCGGGAGTTCGTGACCGGCTGAGTGTGATCGCTGTTGTGCTGATCGTGCAAGATGATATGCAGCCCGAGGTGTGGGCCGGGGAGCTTGAGGAGGTGCTGCTGCGGGTTGGTCACCGGTTCGGCCGGGCTGATCTGCGGCGGCGGATGCGGGACTACGTGCGGGCCCTGCTCGGTCCGGTGGGGCGGAAGAACAGCTGGCAGCTGGCTGAACATGCAGGTCACGGCACACCTCATGGGCTCCAGAACCTCCTCAACCGGGCCCGCTGGAACGCGGACGAGATCCGCGACGATGTGCAGGCATATACCGCCGAACGCCTCGGCGAGCCTGGCGGTGTTCTGATCATCGATGAGACGGGCTGTGCGCCACGAGGCGCTGAGGAATCGAGCGGGAGGAGGAACCCGCCGCTGGTCATCGCAGTGACTGGTTGAAGCTGGAGGCAGGTGGATCCCCGGGTTGGGGGTGACGCCGGAAGCGGCCTCGACAACGTAGGGGCGAATCGACACCACCAGGCGGTTCGTGCCCGCAAGCGAAGACGGAATGGGTGTAAGGAAACTGAATCGGTGGTTGAAGCCCCGTGAGTCGTCAGCGGTCTGCCGAATCTGGTGGATGGGCCGCGCCGCAGTGCTGGAGAGTGCTCTATCCGGTGGCCTCTCCTCTTCCGGCGTCTTTAGCCTGTGGGCGCCGGGAGGCCCGGACCAAGACTGCGATATGCGGTCCGTGGCGATGCTGCCGGGGTAAAGCCGGGCACCGAAGCCGTCGCAGAGATTCTCAGTGAACGTGGGAAGCGATCTGGCATCGCCCTTCCCGTCCGGCAGCCGGTCGGACGGCGGGCAGGCGCAACGCCCGCTGATGATGCCAGATCGTGGCGGAGTCGCCGTAGTACTCAGAGTCCGGGAAAGCCGGTCACACGGGAAAGGGCGACAGCGTGATAGCAGCAGAGCTGCTGTCGGGGAGGAACGTTGTTGAACAACGACGCACCGCCGATATCTTGGCCGGGCAGTATGGCGGCCGAGCGGCGGGTACTCGATCATCAGCTCAAGCTGCACCGATGGGCAAGGAATGAGCCGCATCGACGGTTCAAGGATGTATTCAACTTGGTCTGTGACCGGGCCACATTGCTGGTGGCCTGGGAACGGGTGTCCGGCAACCGGGGTGCCAGGACAGCAGGCGTGGACGGGTTAACCCGTTATCACGTCGAGGAACGTCACGGAGTGATTCCGTTTCTGGAGGAGCTGCGCTCCTCCCTCAAAGACGGGTCCTTCACGGCGCTTCCGGTCAAGCAGGCGGTGATCCCGAAGAAGAACGGCAAGGTCCGTTACCTGGGTATCCCGACTCTGCGTGACCGGGTGGCGCAGATGGCCCTCAAGCTGGTTCTGGAGCCGATCTTCGAGGTCGATTTCTACCCGTCCAGTTACGGGTATCGGCCTGGCCGGCGGGCTCAGGATGCCATCGCCGAAATCCACCACTGCACCAGCAAGCCGTCAAACTACGAGTGGGACATCGAGGGCGACATCAAGGCTTGCTTGGAAGCATCGTCACACTGCTCCTTTCGCTGATTGTGGATGTCAGAAGAGGCTGTTCTGAGGGGCTGGCGGTTCGATGCGCAGGCCCTTTCTGCGGCCGGTGCGGACGTGGACGGCGCGGAGCTCGCCGCGCTTGACACGCTGCAACAGGGTCTGGCGGGAGACACCGTGGGCGAGGGTGGCCTCGAGCATGGCGAGCCATCCCGCGGGGGCGGTATCGACGAACAGGGCCCGGAGTTCGTCGGTGAGGCGGATGCGCCAGGGGGCGCCTGGGGTGATCTGCTCGCCTGCGATGAAGCCGTCGTTGAGCCAGCGGTGCAGGGTGGAGGGGGCCAGGCCGAGGTCGGCGGCGGCTTGGGCCACGGTGACCAGCTCTCCTTCCTGCTGTTGCGGGTTCTTCTGGTGGCAGTCAATGTTCCAGTGGTGTCGCAGGGACTGGACTCTACTGGCGGTGTATGACAATCCCCGTGCTGTGCGGCGTTGTTGGCGGTTGAGGATGCCCGCGATGACGGCGTCGGGAGTGGAGGGTCTGTAAAGCTAGCGGTGTAACTGGGGTTGGTGTGGCTAGAGTTGGCCTGCGGTGAGGCGGCCGTCGAAGGCCAGGTCGAAGGCGTTCATCGCGCCCTTCCAGCGCATGGTCCAGCGTTTGCGGCCGGAGCCGGTCGGGTCGAGGCTCATGACGGCCATGTAGACGCACTTGAGAGCGGCCTGTTCCGTGGGGAAGTGCCCGCGTGCGCGAACGGCCTTGCGGATGCGGGCGTTGACGCTCTCGATGCTGTTGGTCGTGCACACAATCCGGCGTATTTCCGCATCAAACTGCAGGAAAGGCGTGAACTCCGCCCAGCTGGACTCCCAGAGACGGACGATCGCCGGATACTTCTTTCCCCAGACCTCGGCGAATTCCAGGAACCGTGTCGTCGCCGCGTCCTCGCTCGGCGCGGTGTAGACGGGCTTGAGCGCCTTCGCGATCTTGCCCCAGTCCTGGCGGGCCGCGTAGCGGAACGACGCCCGCAGGAGGTGAACCACACACGTTTGCACCACAGTTCGGGGCCAGACCTCGCCGACCGCGTCGGGCAGCCCCTTCAGCCCGTCGCAGACCAGCATGAGGACATCCTCGACGCCCCTGTTCTTGAGCTCGGAGAGCACCCGCAGCCAGTGCTTCGCACCCTCGCCGCCGTCGCCGGCCCACAGGCCGAGGATGTCGCGGTGCCCCTCGGCGGTGACCGCCAACGCCACGTAGATCGGCCTGTTCGCCACTTGGCCATCGCGAATCTTGACGTTGATGGCGTCAATGAAGACGACCGGATAGACGCGGTCGAGCGGGCGGTTCTGCCATTCCGTCATGCCGTCCATCACCTTGTCGGTGATCGCGGTGATGGTCGTCTTGGACACGTCGGCGCCGTAGACCTCGGCCAGGTGCGAGGAGATCTCGCCATGCGTGAGGCCCTTCGCGGACAGCGAGAGGACCATCTCGTCCACGCCGGTCAGGCGCCGCTGCCGCTTCTTGACGATGGCCGGCTCGAAGGAGCCCTCGCGGTCGCGGGGCACGTCGATCTCGACCGGGCCGATGTCGGTCAGTACCTTCTTCGACCGGGTTCCGTTGCGGGAGTTGCCGCCGTCCTTGCCCGCCGGGTCGTGCTTGTCATAGCCGAGATGGTCGGTGATCTCGCCCTCCAGGGCGGACTCCAGAACCGTCTTGGTCAGCTGCTGCAGCAGCCCACCGTCGCCGGTCAGCTGCAGCCCCTTGCTCCGGGCCTGCTCGACGAGCTGGTCGATCAGCTTCTGCTCGACCGCCGCACTCTCCAGCGACGGTTCCGCCTGGTCATCGTCGGCCACGGACTCGGTCACGGTGTCAGTCACTTGATGTCTCTTCCTTGATCATCAATTACACCGGAGACCGTACAGACCCGAAGAAGAGGAAGACACGTGTCTCTCCTGGTCGTTGGAACGACCCGGCCGCGCTCTGTTATCGCGCGGGCCGGACGAGGGCATGCTGATGAGGGCCGACGGCAGCCATATTCATCAACCTCCCTGTCCCGCTGAGCACGCGTCTCTCGCGCTGGCGTGACGGTAACAACCGCTCCTCAGCCTGGACAACTCCTTTCCGGGCCGCTGACCCGATGACGGTGTCCACCGCGATGCCGTAGACGGCGGGCGTTGCGAGGCCCTCGGTGTGGTCGGTCACGCGGGCCAGCACGCTGATCGCGCCGACTTCCTGGGCGACCACCCCGGCGAGGGTTCGGTCGCCGTCGGCGCGCAGGGGCTCGCAGTTGATGTGTGCGCCGGCGCCGGTGGTCAGTCCCTGCAGTTTGCGCGCTTCCTGCCGCATCAGGGCGTCGAACGAGCTGCCTGTCATGTACTTCGCCCGTCGGATGTACAGCCGAGTCTGGGCGTCACCCTCGTACGGCTGGATCAGCGCCCGCTCGGCGAACAGGGCCTGGGCGGCTTCGTATCCGCGGGGTCCGTAGCAGACCAGGTCGATGTCGGAGCGGGCGTTGCACGCCCCGACCAGGAACGAGCCGGTGACGCCGATAACGTCGGCGGCGCCGGCGTCCACGACCCAGTCGATGATGGCCAGCAGGTCTTTGCTGACCGCCGAGCCGTCCAGCAGTTCGCGGGGCACGCCGGTGATGACGCAGCCGACGGCGGGCGAGTAGACGTAGCACTCGGGCCGGTCGACTAAGAGGCCGAAGGCTTTGGATACGACGGTGTTTTGCCGGTACGTGCGGCCGAACAGCGTCCGGTCGCCGCGCGAGTCGGGGGGTACTTCACATACCCCAACCAGTGCGTGCCCGGGTGGACATCGCCGATCACCTTGAAGATGACGCCCGCGCGGTCGAGGAGGTAGTCGCGGTCACGGATGGCCGGGAGCGCTGTGCCGAGCGGCGAAGTCGTCGAGGGTGGGGAAGCGGGCGGGGTCGATTGCTCCGGTGCGCTCATACTGCTCCAGGACCTCCATGAATAGGTGCCGGCGGTATTGCCACTTGAGGTGCTTGTCGATGCGCGCGGGGTCGGTGGGCTTCATCAGCGCGAGGAAAAACAAGCCCTTGACCAGGAGGTAAGGGCCCAGATGCTGGCTGATGGGCTGTCCGGTGGTGGCGCGGGCCGCCGGGTTCAGCGCCTCCAGGTACCGGCGCCGCTGCTCGGGACTGGCCAGGTAGCCCTTGGTGCCGCCCTTGAACGGGATGATCTCCAGGGCCAGGGCGGTGTCGTAGCCGAGCGGCACCAGGCCGTTCCGCTTTGTGTCGGCAGACACCGTGTCCCACGCAGGTCGTGTCGCTTTACACGAGGCCGGCGCCCTGCGTGCGTGTCGCGTTGCGACGATTCATCGTGTCCCTTTTCCTGCACGATTGTGTGACTGAGATCATGCCTGTGTGAGGTGAGTGTGCCAGCTGGAACGATAGGTGAACGTAGGGCTTCGGGCACAAAGGTCCTTCCACGGAGCGGACAGTGGGAGGATCAATGGTGCGGAGAATCCCCGGTTTCCTTAACCGGGGATCGCCGGGTATAAAGCCGCCCGCGACTTACCGGAACGGGTTCTGTGTGACCCGGGCGGGGTTGCCTATGACGTCGAGAAGATCGGTGTTGTCGGCGTCCCGCCGGTGGCTGCTAAGAGGTGATTGCTTTGCCGTCCGTCGGCTCGGCCCGGTGCGGTGGGCGCGTACGGCAGGTGTCGCAGCTAGCCTGCATCCAGGTGCGGTGATCGTCGCCGCGCAAGCGGATGCGGCCGGGGCTCCGCAGGATTCACAGGTGTGCTCGGATGCGGTCTCGGCGGCGTCGGGCGGGCCGCGGTGTAACGCGATCACCAGCGTCTGGACGGCACCGAGGGCAACTTCTGGGGCCGGAGCGAGCGAGCCTCGTCTGCCTGGTCTACGCGCTGGCTTGGAGGTAGGCCGCCCACAGCGAAGGGGCTGCGCGAGCGACACGGACCAACGTCACACCCCAAGTCCCCGCACAACAGCGCGCGTCGGGTGCCTCCCTGCTTGGCTGGAGGCGGCGACGGCGCGCAACCGCTAACTGGAGGCCGGACCCAAGACACCGTCCCATCCCGGGGCGCCTTTCTCCACTTGGCTGGCCCGTCCGGCGGGCGACTCGGCATTCACCCGTTCGCTCTAACTGTGCTGTTCGGAGAGGGTGTGCAACGCGGACACGGCTGTAGGCGGGACCGGGGATGACTCGGTTGCGGTGCCGTGACGTGCGGACCCCTGGGGAACTGGCCTCGAGGGGTCGAACCGATCAGAGATCGCACTCCACCCGCGACTCGGGATTGGTCTCACGGGCGGCGAGCAGATGACCGGCCTGGAATCGGCTCTGCGCGCCCAGTTCGGTCATGAGGTCGGCAATATGGCGTCGGCAGGTACGTACGGACATACCGAGTCGGGTCGCGATGGAGGCATCGGTCATACCTTTGACCAGGAGCCGGACGATGGCCTGCTTGAGGTCATCGGAGATCTCGCTGCGCCTGCCGTGATCGGCGGTGTAGGGGTCGCCGGTGAGCCACATCCGCTCGTACATCTCAATCATGAATGCCACGACGTTGGGTTCGCGGACGAGCAACGCCGCCTGAGGGTGGCCGAGGACGGTGAGCACGGCGGTTTTCCGATCGAAGATCAGAAAGCGGGGGAAGTAGTCGTCCAGGGTGCGGACCTGGGCGCCGCCGTTCTGTGCGCGTTCTACGTAGGCCGTGGTCCCCAGACTGAAGCGCGCCGTGTGCTGGTAGAGGATGCGCATCCGCACCCCTCTCGCGAGGGCGGCCTCATCGCGCGGTGCAGCCTCTTCGAGGATGCTCTCCTGGCGGGCGCCGCCAGGCTGGGCCGTGAGGATTTCCTCCTGGGCTGCGGCAGCCAGCTCAGCGATCGCCGCCCGGACGACGGACAATTCCTCCAGCAACTCGAATGGCCTGGGCTGTTGGCGTGCGGCAAGGCTGACCTCGAAGACAGGGAGGAAGGACATCAACAGGCTCCGCGTCTCCTCGATCCGGGTGCGTCGCGCACGCACCTCGCGCTCAAGCGGGCCGACCAGCCGGCTCACCGCTTCCTCGGGGGGCACTGCGGCTATCTCCTGGTTGGGCAGTTCGCGCAACAGTCCCATCTTTAAGAGTTGTTGGATCGTGGACTCGATGTCGGCTGCGTGCAGCCCGAGCACCTTGGTGAGTTCGGCGACACAGTTGCCCTGGCCTATCCCTCTGCTCAGTGCATACCCATACACGCGCTCCAGCGCTTCTCGAGCAACTAACTCACCCATATGTATCAGTATCCTCAATTAAGTCTGTTTCGCGAGCCTGTCAGCAAGGTGCCATGCAGCATCATGATCAGTCCTGTCAGTCCGTAAACATGTGCGACATGCCATGGTGTTCAGTGTCAGGCCCTGGGGGGTGCAACGGCGCACCGGCAGTGGGCATCGTCAAGTCCCGAAACAGCCAGGGGGCGTTATGAGGCTTTTTTGTAAGATTCTTGTTGTTCGAGGGGCGCTGGCCGTGGTGGCTGGCCTCACAGCCCCACTGGCCGGAACGGGTTCGAATGACAGGGGCTGGGGCCGGGCGACCGCCGCCGACATCAACGACACCGGCTGGGGTTACTGATGATCTTCGCGTGATGTCGCACCTCGGTAGCTGATTGCCGCAGGCCGGGGCCGCCGTGCCAGCGACATCACGTGGCGAAGTTCAGTAGTCATCAGGGGGAGGCTGCCCCGGGAAAGCCGCTCGGGCGTCTTTCCTACCTTTTCTCTCTTACCGATTCCGCTTTCTCGTTGCGCTCCACCCTGCTCATTTTCGGCGGAGGTGGACAGCGTGCCCCAGGAGATGATCTAGTGAGTGGCTTGGTGGGCTGGATTGATTTTCGTCATGATCTGAGCATGCAGGAAAGTGTCATCCATGCGATGACGGACGCGATGCAGACCCGTGGCCCTGACGCCAAGGGAACCTGGATTTCCCAGAATGCCGCACTCGGCCACCAAGCCCTTATCGCCTCCGAAGTCCCGGCCGAGCAGCCCCTTCAGGAGCGAATCGGAGCGGAGACGGTGGCCGTCGCCGTCGCGGGAGAAATCTACAATCTGCCGGAACTCGCCCGTGAAATCGAAGGCGCCGGTGGGGTCCTCAAGACCGGCGCCTGCCCGGAAGTTCTCCTCCAGGCATACCTGCTCTGGGGTGACCGATGCGTGGACCGTGTCAACGGCGCCTTCGGATTCGCGATCTGGGACGGACGAACTCGAAAGCTCCTGCTCGGCCGCGACCGTCTGGGTGTCAAGCCGCTCTACTACTACGAATACCCTGGCGGCATTCTCTTCGCATCCGTTCCGAAGGGCATCATGGCCAATCCGCGCTTCGAAGCGCGGCTCGACCTCCATATGCTCCCGGTCGCCCTCCAGCCTCGACTGGCCCTGCCCGGCGAGACACCACTGACCGGGCTCCGCGAGGTACAACCCGGACATGTGCTGACATACACGGAGTCCGGTCTGACGCGACGCCGCTACTGGCAGCTGACCAGCGAACCCCACCGCGACTCCTTCGACGACACCGCACGCCATGTCCGGGATCTGCTGGACGACATCGTCGGCCGCCAACTGATCTCGGCCGGGCCACTCAGCAGCATGCTCTCAGGCGGAGTCGACTCGACGTCGATAGCGGCGCTCGCCGTCCGCCGACTACGCCAGGACGGCGCCGACCGGACCCTCGACACCTACTGCGTGCAGTTCGAGAGCGACCTGGCGCACTTCGTGGCGACCGAGCTGCGCCCGGACATCGATGCTCCCTACGCGGCAGCCGCCGCCGAGTACATGGGCAGCCGCCACCACACCCTCACCGCCACGGTGCAGGACCTGCTGGACGTTATCCCAGCCACCCGCAAGGCCCGTGACCTCCCGGGATGGGGCCAGTTCGACGCATCGATGTACCTGCTCTTCCGTCAGATCCGCAACAACTCCACCGTCGCGCTGACCGGTGAGGCCGCGGACGAAGTCTTCGGCGGCTACCCGTACTTCTTCAAAAAGGACGTGTTCGAGCACGGCCACTTTCCCTGGCTCGGAGACGGCCCCAGGCTCTCGCGCCATCTCTCCCCGGAACTGACCGCACTGATCAAGCCGGAGGAGGACGAACTCGCGCGGTACTCCCAGCTGATGTCGGACGTCCCCCGGCTGCCCGGCGAGGACGCCGAGAACGCGCGGATGCGGGAGATCTTCTACCTCGGCCTCTCCGGGCCGCTCGCTGTCATCCTCGACCGCAAGGAGCGCATGAGCGCCTCGCTCGGCCTGGATGTACGGGTGCCGTTCTGCGACCACCGGCTGATCGAGTACGTGTGGAACGTACCGTGGGCCATGAAGTCGCGGGGCGGCGTGAAGGGCCTGCTCAAGGCGGCCATGGCGGATGTTCTTCCGCCGAGCACCGCCAGTCGGAAGAAGAGCGCCTACCCGCACGTCCAGAATCCGTCCTACGACCGGACACTCGTCCGCGAGGCGTCGTGGATCGTCAACGACGAGGCATCTCCCCTGGCCGGAATATTCGATACCGCGAGGATGAACGGGCTCATCCAGCAGATCAGCGCCAACGCGATCCGTTCGGAGCTGCCGGGCGGATCGAACCAGGCCGCACTGCTGATCCAACTGGTAGAGCTGCACAACTGGGTCGACGAATACGGGGTGTCGCTCGGCTGACGCTCGCCGGAGCACCTCGTGAGCACCTCATCCCCCGTAGGAAACCCAAGGGAGATCCTTCATGCTTGAGCTCGTACCCATCACCGACGGTATCGGCACTGAAGTACGCGGAATCGACGTCGCGGGCGACATCTCCGACCGCGATTTCGAGCGTGTCTACAAGGCATGGCTCGACACGACGATTCTTCTGTTCCGGGGCCAGACCATGACCCCCGCGCAGCACATCGCGTTCACCAAGCGGTTTGGCGAGATATACATGTACACCCGCTCGCGGTTCGGCGACGGCGAGCACCCCGAGATCCTGATCCTGTCGAATCTCAAGAAGGACGGGAAGCCGGTGGGCTCGGCGTACAGCGGCCGTGTCTGGCACAGCGACGGCCACTTCCTCACCGATCCGCCGGTCGGCTCGATGCTGCACGCCCGTGTGGTGCCGCCGGTCGGAGGCGACACCTGGTACGCCAACATGTACGCCGCCTACGACGCCCTGCCCGAGTCCGTCAAGAACCGCGTCGAGAACCTCAAGGTCATCATCAGCCGGGTCCAGTCCCGTCCGTACAACTACCCCGACCGCCCGGCGCCCACCGCCGAGGAACGTGCCGAGTGGGGCGACGTGCCCCACCCCGTCGTCCGTGTCCACGAGGAGACTGGCCGCAAGGCCCTCATGGTCGGCGGCAACGTACCGTGGCGGATCGAGGGGATGTCCGAGGAGGAGAGCCTCCCCCTGGTCACATTCCTCCAGGAGTTCGCTGTCCAGCCCCAGTTCACCTACTGCCACAAGTGGCAGCCGGGCGACATCGTCCTGTGGGACAACCGCAGCGCGATGCACCGGGCGACCTACTACGACGATGTCGCGCACACACGCCTGATGCACCGCACCACCATCTCGGGCCGTCGGTCGGCCTCCGTCGCGGCGTGAGCGGGTCGGTCATGAAGACGCACGACTACATCATCGTCGGTGGGGGCGCCGCGGGCTGTGTGCTAGCAGGGCGGCTCACCGAGGACCCGTCGATCAGTGTGCTGCTGCTTGAGTCGGGCAGCGAGCGGCACAGCCCGCTCCTCTCCATCCCGGCGGCCGAGACGGTGCTGATGGGCAATCCGAAGTATGACTGGTGTTTCGAGACGGACGCCGATCCGACCATCGCAGGACGCAGCGTGCGGATTCCCCGAGGCCGGCTCCTCGGCGGGTCGAACGCCATCAACGGCATGATCTACGTCCGCGGCCAGAAGGAGGACTACGACGACTGGGCGGCGCTCGACAACCCCGGCTGGTCCTGGGCGGATGTGCTTCCCTACTTCAAGAGCCTTGAGCGCGCGCCCGAGATCGGCGGCGAGAACCGCGGCCGGACCGGCCTGATCTCGGTCGGTCTCCCGCGTGAACGAGACGAACTGTGTAACGCCTTCCTCGAATCGGCCGTCAAGGCCGGCTATCCGGAGAACCCGGACTACAACTCCGGTGACCAGGAAGGCTTCGGCTACTACCAGGTCAACCACGCGGAGGGGCGCCGCTCCTCCGCGGCCGGCACCTATCTGGAGCAGGCCCGGCAGCGCCCGAACCTGACCCTCCTGACGGAGGCGCACGTCGGCGGACTCCAGTTCGCCAGCAAGCGCTGCACCGGTGTGGAGTTCCGGCATAAGGGCGAGGTCCATCGGGCCGTCTGCCGCCGTGAAGTGATCGTCAGCGCGGGTACGGTGCAGTCGCCGCAGCTGCTGGAACTCTCCGGTATCGGTTCGGCGGAGACCCTCGCCGCCGTGGGAGTGCCCGTCGTCCACCACCTCCCCGGTGTCGGCGAGAACTTCCGGGACCACTTCGCCGCCCGGCTGCGCTGGCGGGTGCGGCAGCCGATCACCTTCAACGAGCGGTCCCGTGGACTCGGCCTGGTCCGGGAGGTCGCCGAGTACGTACGCAACCGGCGCGGGCTGCTGAGCCTGCCCATCGCCCTGGGTTACGGCTTCGTCAGGTCCGCGGAGGAGGAGACCCGCCCCGATATCCAGTTCCACTTCGCCCCGGCCAGCTACGGCGCCGGATCGACCCGGCGTCTCGACACCTCCCCCGGCATGACCGTGGGCGTGTACCAGCTGCGTCCCGAGTCGAAGGGTTCCATCCACATCCGCTCCCGCGTCCCGCTGACGCCGCCCGCGATCCGGCCGCGCTTCCTCGACACGGAACTCGACCGGACCACGCTCGTGGCCGGCATGCGGATCGCCCGGCGAATCGTCGAGGGGCCCAGTCTCGCCCCCTACCGCGAGTACGAGCTGACGCCGGGCCGCGGGGTCCGGACGGACGAGGAACTGCTGGCGTACGCGCGCGACCACGGCGACACCTCGTACCACCCCGTCGGCACCTGCCGTATGGGCAGCGACGCCGACGCCGTGGTTGACCAGCGGCTGCGTGTGCACGGCGTGGCTGGACTGCGCGTGATCGACGCGTCCGTCATGCCCACCATCGTCTCGGGCAACACCAACGCCGCCAGCCTCATGATCGGCGAGAAGGGCGCGGCCTTGGTGCTGGAGGACCACCGGAAGGGGGCCGCATGACGGGGGACGTCACCGGAGCAGGGGTAGCCGACCGGTCGTTCACTGTCACCCCCGGTGACCCGGAAGAGCCGACAGTGGCCCGGATGCTGCGCCGGTCGGAGGAGTACGCGCACGAGCTGTACCCGGTGGAGAGCGTCCACATGCTGCACGTCGAGGAACTGCGCTCGCCGTCCGTACGGTTCCTGGTGGCCCGTGCCAAGGCGTCGGGCGCCCCGCTCGCGTGCGGGGCCGTGGTGCTGTATCCGGACCGTACCGGCGAGATCAAGCGGATGTGTGTCGACACTGGTGCCCGTCGGCAGGGCGTAGGCGCCCAAGTGCTCGCCGCCCTTGAGTCGGCAGCTCGCGTCGAGGGCGTCCGCACCATGCGACTGGAGACGGGCGTCGCCCAGCCCGAGGCCATCGCCCTGTACCGCACCTTCGGGTACGCCGAGCGCGGACCCTTCGGCTCCTACCGTGACGACCCTCTCAGCATCTTCATGGAGAGGCACCTGGATGACTGAGACGAAGACCCGCGCGGAGTCGGAACACGCTCCCGGGGTTCCGCCCAAAAAGGGCTCGTCGACACTGGGAATCGCCTATGTCTCGACCTTCCTCGTCCTAGCGAACGCCAATGCGGTGTTCTCCGGGAATCTGCTGCAGAGCATGCATCCGTTCACGTTCCTATTCTGGAGCTTCTTCGTCAGCAGCGTGTTCTTCGGAATTCTGCTGGTGGCACGGAACGGGCTGCGCGCACTGAAAATCGACAGACGGTCGGTCGTACCGCTGCTGATCCTGAATACGACCAGCGCCTTCAACTGGATCGGCTACTTTTATGCACTGCATTTCATCGAGCCGGCCATCGTGAGCGCAATTATGGGTGGACTGGGTCCGCTGTGCACTATCGTTTTGGAGCGTTTTCTGCGCAAGCGGCGGTTCTCCGGCTGGATTTATGTGCCGGCCACCGGCGTCCTGCTGGGCGCCGGGCTGCTGGCCTGGGCCTCGTTCACCGGGCAGTCAGGGCTCAAGGACGTCAGCGTCGCGGCCTCCGTGGTCGGACTGCTGGCCGCGGTGGTCGGCGGTGTTTCCCAGGCGCTGAACACCGTGGCCACGAAGCAACTGGCGGAGCGGGCGTGGAGCGCCACGCGAATCATGACGCACCGTTTCCATCTGCTGCTCCTCGTGGCGGCGGGGCTCGCCCTGGCCGGGCCCGGTCTTTCGGTCGGGGGTACCTCGCAGGCCGGTCTGCTCGCGATTGCCACCGTACTTGGAGTCATCGCGCCCCTCTGGCCGCTCCAGCGCGGAATCATCCTTTCCGAGCCGTTCACGGTGGCCGCGCTACTTTCGCTGGCCCCGATCCTGACCTATCTGTTCCAGGGATTCGACGACCGGATGGACTGGTCCGTCGCATCCGCCGCCGGATGTGCCGTGGTCGCGGTATTCACCGTCTACGGCACGCGAATGATCCACAAGGGGAAGCTGGAGTGAGCGCGACAAAGCAGAAGGTACTGGTAGTGGTCGACGGATATTCTTCCGGATCGCAGATGCCGGCCGTCATGGCCGAGCACGGCTGGAGGTGTATCCACGTATCCGCCCTGAGCAATGTTCCTCCTTACTATCAGGCCACCTTCGACCCGGATGCGTACATCGATCAGTTCGCCTACGAGGGCGACGTCGCCGGTCTCGCTCGGGCGCTGGAAAGTTACGGCCCTTCGGCTGTCCTGCCCGGCACGGAGAGCGGGGTCATCGTCGCCGACCTGCTGGCCGACGAGCTCGGACTTCCAGGGAACGACCCGGCGGACAGCAATTCCCACCGGGACAAGTACGAAATGCACAACCGCCTCAAGAAGGCGGGACTGCGCAGCATGGACCACTTCCTGGGCCGGGACTTCGAGGGGCTCCTCGACTGGGCACGGACCGGGAACTGGCCGGTGGTTCTCAAGCCCCAGGCGAGCGCGGGTACGGATTCCGTGACCGTCTGCAAGGGTGAGGCCGAACTGGAAACGGCGTTCCGTCGTCTCTACGGAGCCATCAATCAGATAGGTGAGCGCAACGATGCGGTGCTCGCCCAGCGCTTTCTCACTGGGCAGGAGTACTTCGTCAACGGAATCAGCGGGAACGGTAGACATGTCATCACGGAGATCTGGCGCACGGACAAGATCCAGGTGCCGGGCGCGGGACTGATCTACGACCGCAGTGTCCTGCTGGACCCCACCACGTCCGAGACGCGGCCGATCGTCGAGTACGTCCACGGAGTGCTCGACGCGCTCGGCATCCGTTGGGGTGCCCACCACACGGAACTGATGGTCGGCAACGAGGGCCCGACGCTCATCGAATGCGCCACGCGCCTGTCCGGCGGGCTCAACCGCCCCGCCGCGAACTACACGGTCGGCATCAGCATGCTCGACCTGGTCGCGAACCTGGTCGTCGAGGGCGAGGCGTACGCCGGGCGATTCGCCGGAATGCAGCGGAACCACCGGTACCCGCTGTGGCAGGTCCAGTTCATCTCCGGCCGGACGGGCGTGGTGAAGGAGTCCTTCTACACCGAACTGCTCGCGACGCTCAGCAGCCGGACCTGGCTCCAGAAGGCCCCCGCCCCCGGCGACCGCGTGGACGTCACCACCGATCTCTTCTCCAGTCCCGGCATCGTCTTCATGACTCATGCCGACGTCGCAGTCCTCCAGGACGACCACGCGACCATTCGTGAATGGGAATGCGAGAACAGACTCTTCACGCTCAAGTAGCCGACGGTGACCGGAACATGCTTCCCCAGAACGGGAAACCCAATGTCTGAAGAATTCGCAGTCGATCGCTTCGATTACGCGCACAACCTCGACAAGGCGGGCACCTATCACAAGCACCGCAGCCCCTTCTGGCCGCCCTCCTCCAGCTACGAGATATCGTGCCTGAATTTCGCGGAGCACACCCCGGATTTCGGACCTGACTTCCTGCGCAGCCTCACCGTGCTGAAGTCCGCGGTGGAGGCGGAGTGGCAGAAGGTCAAGGAGATCGGTATTCCCGCTCGCCGCCGCTTCAACGACCCGCAGCCCATCGCGGACGCCATGCGCGCCGTCGGCGCACACCTGCCGGGTGAAGACGACCGCCGAGCCGTCACCCTCCGCGCCGCCGCCGTCCAGGACGGCTACAACGACGAGACTCTCAGGCAACTCGCCACTCTTGAGGAGGAGTTCACCGTCGTATCCGGCCAGATTTCCACCTGGTACGGCAAGGAGGTCAAGGGCCTCCCGACGGCATTCGCCTGCCGTCGAGACGCGAGCGGCCAGGCCCTCGTGGAGCGGGCCCTGGAGGACCGGGGCGAGGTTGAGGGGTACCTGCGGGGCCTCCATGCCGATCTCCGCCTCGGCGACGTGCCGGCGTTCGGCGCGACCCACCTCTTCCACATGGCGGGCGAGGGGAACCTGCACCCCAAGCACATCGCCTACTTCCTACCCGAGGACGAAGGCGTCAAGTACTCGCCCTTCAAGAAGACGTTCTACTTCGGCAACACGCACCGTGCGCTGCTGAAGAACATCTCGGCGCCGTTGGCGGCCCGTTACGTGGACACCACTACGAAGTTCAACCCGAGCGACAAACTCTTCGACGCCATCCCGGTGCTGGGCGTGCTCAGCCACGAGCTGGGCCACTGCGTGCACCGTCCGGCCACCGACTACAAGGGCCTGAACGCGGCCGACCGCTGGGCCTCCGTCGTCCTCCAGGAGGTCGCCGCCGATGTCTTCGGCATCGTGATCCTCGCCGATGTATGGGCACCGAAGTTCGGTCTGGCGCCGGCCGACGTCATCGCCTACTACCTGGCGGAGTGCCTGCGCTACGTCGACCGTGGCCTCGGCCACTTCCCCGACAGCGACGGCATGCTGCTGCAGCTGTCGTACTTCGTCCAGTTGGGCGCCCTCTTCCTCGACGAGGAGAACGGGCCCCGCCTGACCGGTGATTCCGAGGCCGTCCTGGCCGGCCTGCGCTCGCTGGCCCGGGTCCTAGCCGACACGCTGCTCGCCGACCGGGCCGACGCGGCGGTCTCAGTGCACCGGAACTTCGGTCCAGCCGCAGACGCCCCGCTGCGGGCGCTCGTCGCCGAGCTGCGCCGACTGCCCGCCAGGTCGGTCGAATACACGCAGGAGCACATCCACACGACCGACGGCTCCGCCGCCTAGGAGGACGATGATGATCGAGGAAAAACAGAATCTCGATGTGGTCCGCGAGTACTACACCGACCTGCGACCTGCCTACCAGGCCGACGAGACCATCTACGCCATCTGGGAGCGCGGCGGGGCCTTCAACGACTCCGTCACCCCCTCCACGTATGTCCCCGAGTACCGGTCTCACATACTGCTCAAGCTGATGTCGCTGACCGAGAAGGGCGCGAGCGTCCTCTCTCTCGGGTGCGGCAACGGCTTCGTCGAGGGCGACCTGGCCGCTCAGGAGCGCTCGGTGCGTGCGATCGACGTCAACGAGGAAGCGGTCGAACTCACCCGGAAGAAGGGCGTCGACGCCTTCGTCGCCGACTACTACGCGCTGCGGCCGGAGGACGTCGCCGGGGCCGACGCGGTCTACGCGGACGGGTTCCTCGGTCACCTCTTCGACGCGGGGGACGAGATTCGGCCCGCGCTGCGCAAGTTGGTGAGCCTCAACCTCAAGTCGGGCGCCCACCTGGTGTTCTCCAACGACGCCCCGTTCGACCGTGATGCTGCCTTCGAGCCGCACCAACGTGTCCAGGACTTCTGGTTCCTGTCCAAGGACTACCTCCAGGAGAGCCTGGCGTCCTTTGGGTTCTCCTCCGTGGAGAGCTATTACTTCCCGTACCTGCGCCCCATCAGCGGAATGCGGAATCGCACCATCTGCGTCGTGCGCGTCCCGTAGACGACGCGTCCAGGTCCGGAAGGAAGGAGGGGGAACATTGCCCATTTCGGATGGGTTCGCCCGAAGGCTTCTGCCGATACTCAAGGAGATTGTCGCCGCGTACGGCACTCCGTTCCACATCTACGACGCTCGTGGCATCACCCACACCTACCGAGGCATGGTGGAAGCCTACGCGAGCGTACCGATGCAGCAGTACTTCGCCGTCAAGGCCCTGCCGAACCCTGCCGTACTGTCCCTTCTCCTGGCCGAGGGAAGCGGCCTCGACTGCGCTTCGCCTGTCGAGCTCGAACTGGCCCGTCGGGTCGGCGCGGTCGGGGACGACGTGGTGTTCACGTCTAACAACACCTCGCTTGCGGAGTACGAGCAGGCACTCGAGGCCGGGGCCCTGATCACATTCGATGACCGGGCCTTCTTCAAAAGAGTGCGCACCCTGCCTGAGACCGTGGCCTTCCGGGTCTCACCCCACGGCCTGGCGGCCGGTTCGGCCCTCATGGGGGACGCCGCCCACACGAAGTTCGGCGTTCCCGCCGGGGAACTCGTCGACGTCTACCGGGAGGCCCGTCGTAGAGGAGCAACCCGCTTCGGCATTCACGGCATGATCAGCGCCAACGAGTTGGACGTCGACCGGGCCGCGCGGGCCGCGGTCGACGTGATCGAACTGGGCGCCCGGGTGGCCGCCGCGGCAGACATCACACTCGACTATGTCAACATCGGCGGCGGCCTGGGCATCCCGTACCGGCCCGAGGACAAGCCGTTCGACTTCACCGCCTATGCGGACGCCGTCATCCAGGCACGGCGGCGCTGCTTTCCCGGAAGCGGGCCCCGGATCCTGATGGAGTGCGGACGCTATGTCACAGGACCCCATGGAATCCTCGTGACGCGCGTCATCAACCGCTCCCGTAAGGCACGGGAGATCGTCGGACTGGACGCGTCGATGTCCGCGCTCATGCGACCGGGATACTACGGCGCCTACCACCACCTGAGCCTGCCCTTTGTTTCAGGGCGACCCGAGGTGCGCGTCGACGTGGTGGGCGCGCTCTGCGAGAACATGGACAAGTTCGCCGTGGACCGGCCCATGCCCGACCCAGCGGTCGGAGACCTCGCCCTCATCCACGACACCGGCGCCCACGGGCACTCCATGGGTTTCACCTACAACGGGCGGCTGCGGCCGGCCGAACTGCTGCTGACCGACGATGGGGACATCGTCGAGATCCGACGGGCAGAGACCTTCGACGACTACCTCGCCACCGCCCGCTGGCAGCCGCAGCCCGTGCTGTCGCGCGGCGGGCCGGCTCCCACACAGGAAGCAAGAGAACCGAAGTGAGCAGTGCGAACATCAGGACACCGATCGAGGACGCCTTCAAGCGGCGTTCCGACCTGACCGAGGCGGAGCTCCTCGCCCTCACCCCGCACATCGAGTCCGGTCTGGCGGCGCTTGACCGCGGTGAGCTGCGGGCGGCCAGTCCCGTGGATGGCTCCTGGGTGGTGGACACCTTCGTCAAGAAGCTGATCCTCCTATCGTTTCTGACGCACCGCAACACGGTGGTGAAGGGCGGCCCGGGACAGCCCCGGACCTTCGACAAGGTTCCGCTCAAGTTCGAGGACTGGGACGAGAGCGACTTCCAGAAGTCCCGGGTCCGCGTCGTACCAGGCGCGGTGGTCCGGCACGGCGCCCATGTCGCGCCGGGTGCCGTACTCATGCCGTCGTTCGTGAACATCGGCGCCTACGTCGGCGCGGGGACCATGATCGACACATGGGCCACCGTCGGCTCCTGCGCACAGGTCGGCGAGCGCTGCCATATCTCGGGCGGTGCCGGTCTGGGCGGCGTACTAGAGCCGATCGGCGACGATCCCGTCGTGATCGAGGACGAGGTCTTCGTCGGGGCCCGCAGCGAGATCGCCGAGGGCGTCCGGGTACGGCGCGGCGCGGTGATCGGCATGGGCGTCTTCCTGGGCCGCTCGACGCCGATCATGGACCGGGCGACCGGCGAGGTGTGCTACGGGGAGGTGCCGGAGAACGCCGTGGTCGTCGCTGGCGCCCGCGCCGACCGCGACCGGCCGAACATCTCCGTCTACTCGGCGGTGATCGTCAAGTACGCGGACGAGCGGACACGCGGCAAGACGGCGCTGAACGACCTGGTGCGAGACTGAGCGATGAGCAGCCCTGTCCGCAGCGCCTTCGCCCGTCTGCGGGAACTGCTTGATGGCGTTTCCCCGCCCGACGGGCTCGACTCCGTCCTGTTGCATCTCGGGGAGTCCCGGCTGGCGGCACCGGCGATCGAGCCGGCGCTCCTGGCGGAGCCAGCGGGCTGGACCCGGTACCCGCAGCTCGGCGGCTCCGCCGAGCTGCGGGCCGCGTACACCGGCTGGCTTCAGCGCCGGTTCGGGGTACGGGAGAGCCTGGGCGACGGCAGGACCGCGGTCGAACCGACCCCCGGCACGAAGCAGGCGGTGGCCGTGGCGATCGCATTGGCTGCGGCGCGGCACTGGGGGGCGGGCGTCCCCTCCGTCGTCATGCCGAACCCCTACTACCCGACCTATCCCGCGGCCTCGGAAGCGGTGGGTGCGCGCCCGGTCTTCTACACGCTGGACCGGCCGGGAGACATTTCACCCGTTGAGGCGTCCGTACGCGCGGCCGGCGGACGCGCGACGGCGATCGTCGTGTGCAACCCGGGCAATCCGCGCGGAGAGATCCTCCCGCCCGACGCGCTGCGCGCGCTCGCCAAGACCGCCGCGATGGCGGGGGCGTGGCTCATCGTCGACGAGTGCTACACAGACGTGTCGTACGGGCGGCTGCCACCCGGATATCTGTCCCTGGTCGCCGACGACAGCGTCGAGCCCGTCCCGCACCTCGTGCTGCACAGCCTCTCCAAGCGGTCGGGAGCACCAGGGCTGCGCAGCGGGTTCGCCGCGGGCGACCCCGCGAGCGTGGCGGCGTACGCCGCCTACAACCGGGCGTGCGGTGTATCGACACCCGCGCCCGTCAACGCCGTTGCCGCTGCCCTCTGGACGGACGACGGGCATGTGTCCGCAGCGCGGTCCGGCCTGGCGGCCAACTGGGCGCTGGCGGACGAGCTACTGCGCGACGTCTCCGGCTACCGCCGGGCGGACGCCGGATTCTTCCTCTGGCTTCCCGTGGCGGACGACGAGGAGACCGCTCGTCGGCTCTGGCGGGAACAGGCCCTCACCGTCATGCCCGGCCGGTATCTCGCCGACGAGGGGGCGGACGGGACAAATCCCGGTGCGGGGCATGTACGGATCGCGCTCGTCCACAGAGAACCGCTGATGCGCGAGGCGCTGACCCGGCTACAGGACGCCCAGGCATCTGCCGCGACCGCCGGGCCCGCCCCGGCCAAGGAGCAATGATCGTGAGCACAACGGAACCACAACACTCACCGGCCTCTCCGCCTCCCGGGGCGACCGGATCCTCGGCGGTGCCGGGGACGTCACCGGTGTGGATCGCGCAGCGGCTCATCCGGTTCAACACGGTGAATCCGCCCGGTGACGAGGCCGAGTGCGTCCAGTGGATACGCGGTGTGCTCGACGGCGCCGGTATCGAGACCCGGACCCTGGCGTCCGACCCCCGCCGCCCCAATCTCGTCGCCCGGTTGCCCGGCCGCGGGCTTGAGCCGCCGCTGCTGCTCCATGCGCACGTCGACGTTGTCCCCGTCGAGGGTCAGGCATGGACCCGGCCGCCCTTCGGGGGCGAGATCGTCGACGGAGAGCTCTGGGGGCGCGGGGCCGTCGACATGAAGGGGCATCTCGCCATGATGATGGCGGCCCTACTCCGGATGCGGGCCTGCGGCGACGTGCCGGCCGGGGACGTCGTCCTAGCCGTCATGCCCGACGAGGAGACCGGCAGTACGGTTGGTGCCCGCTTCCTCGTCGAGCGACATCCGGAGCTGTTCGCCGGGGTGCGGTATGCGATCGGCGAGGACGGCGGGGCCGAACTCGGGCTCGGCCGGTACGCGCGCCTGCACCCCATCGTGGTCGCCGAAAAGCGCACGTGCTGGGTGCGGGTGACGCTGCGCGGGCTGGGCGGGCACGCCTCCCGTGTGGCCTCCGGCAGCGGAGCCGTCAACAAGCTCCGTAGGCTGCTCGAATCGCTCGCCGACGGCGGGCTGGGCGTCGAGCACACGCCGGTCGTGGACCGCATGCTGAAAGAGCTGGCGAACGCTTTGCCGCCGGACATCAGCGAACGGGTCGATGCTTTCCGGATCGACCCCAGGGACCCGAGCGTCCTCGACGGGTTGGACGAGTCCACCGTCCGATACCTCCGCTCGATCGTCCAACACACCGTCAGTGTCACCGTGCTGCGGGGCGGCACAGGCACGAATGTGCACCCGACGGAGATCACGGTCGAACTCGACGGCCGTGTGCTGCCCGGCGACTTCACCACCGAGGAGTTCATTGGGCTGCTGCGGGAACGGGTCGGACCGGAGCTGGAACTGGAACTGTTCGTGGAGGGTGAGCTCAGCCCGCCGCCGCGACTCGACACTTTCTACGACAGGCTCGCCAACGTGCTCAAGGCCAAGGACCCGGACGGCGTGCCGCTGCCGATCGTGACCACCGCCTCCACCGACGCCCGTCTCTTCAGCAGCCGACTCGGCATCCAGTGCTTCGGATGGATGCCCTTGCTGCACGAACCGGAGACGGTCTACCGCGACCGGCTGCACTGCCCTGACGAACGCATCGCTGTCTCGGCGCTCGAGTTCGGGGCGGATTGCTTCCACACGCTGCTGTCCAGCGCCGGGTGACGGGTGCCGGGTGACGGGTCGAACTCGCCGAACGCCCCGAAGAGCACCCCCGACCTCAGGCAGGATGGGCAACACGACGGAGCACCCGCGGCACCGAGAGTCCCAAGGAAGGGCAAACGAAGTGAAGATCGTGGTAGACGACTTGTCCGGCCCGGAGATCGCCCGGTTCCTCGACGAGCACGTCCAGCAGATGCGGTCCGTCACGCCGCTGGAGAGCAAGCACGCCCTCGATCTCGACGAGCTCCGCAGGCCGGAGATGACGTTCTGGTCCGTCCTGGACGGCGACACCCTGGTGGGCTGCGGCGCGATCAAGGGGCTGGACGCGGGGCACGCGGAGCTGAAGTCGATGCGCACCACGCCGACACACAAGCGGAGCGGGATCGCATCCCTGCTGCTGGAGCACATCATCGCAGAGGCCCGGCGCATGGGGTTCACTCGGCTAAGTTTGGAGACCGGCGCCGGAGAGTTCTTCTTGCCCGCCCGGAAACTGTACGAGAAATTCGGGTTTTCCTACTGTGCGCCATTTACGGGCTACCGACCTGACCCAAATAGCGCATTCATGACAATGATGCTCTGAGCTGAGGGTGACACAGGCGCGCGCCGACTTCATGCCTGCTGACAGATCAGTCCAGAGGACGGTTGTCTTCCCCTGTCCCGTCTCTCGCAACGTTCTCGCTGTCTCACGTGACCTTGTTGGATTCGCGGCTGGTCTCAGGTGACGTTGTCGCAGTTGGCCGGGGCGGAGACTGGCGCGACGGCGTCAACCTACGCGCGATCGGCACAGTCAACGCACTGACCACAGGCCGACGGGGCGAGACGGCGCGCATCCGCTGCCCGGTGTGGGCCGGGGTCGGGTCGGAAGACCCGATCATGCCGCCCGCCCAACGGGACGCGTTCACCGCAGAGATGCAGGCCGCGGGCGTCGACTGGCGCCTCGTGGTTTACGGGGGAGCCCTTCACGCCTTCCACCATCCACCGGTCGACCACACCGTGCGTCCCGGCGTCGGCTACCACCCACAGCACGCGCAGCGAGCCTGGCACGACGTCATCGACCTGCTCACCGAGTGCCTGCCCGTAACGGAGTGATCTGGTCAGCAACCGCGATTCCGGGCCGCGAACCAGGCCGGTAGACCGCCACCGGCTCCGGTTTGTGGGACATCACCATGGTGAGCCGGTGCGGTATTTCCACGCGATGGCTTCGAGAGTCCGGCGATGGTCTGCCCAGCGTCGTCCACGGGCCGGATGAGCCGGCATCAACGGCTCGATCCGGTCCCACATCGCATCAGTGATCAGCAGCCGGAGAGACACATCCGATCAACCAACCAGCCCATCAAAGAGACACGCTCTAGTCCCGCGGTGCCGTACCGCTGTGCTGGCGCGCCTCTGTTGTCAGCCGGGCCGCCGAAGCGAGCGTGCCGGGTCCGAAGAGCATGAGCCACAGGGCGATCATGTCGGTCTCTGTGGCGATGAAGTACGTGGTCAGGCTCACCTCTGCCAGCAGGACAGTGAGCAACCACCGCACCAGGGCCGTGTGTGATGAGCGTGCGAAGGGGGGAAAGACGGCCAGTGCGACACCATAGGCACTGACGGCGACCAAAATCGCCACCGGGCCCAGCAGGAAGGTGAGCAAGAGAGCGCCCAGGGAAATAGCAGCAATGGCCCAGCTGAGTCTCTTCAAGGGGCCCTGGGCTCCCATAGCCGTGATAGCGCCCCCCAAGCCGAGCAATGCGGCGATGGTCAGCAGCACTTCTTCTCCTGATGATTTTACTGAGTTCTGTGGATCGATATGAGCGGGGGCCCGCCCGCATCTTCCGCGAGAGATCCCGAAGATGCGGGCGGGCGAAGATCAGACCATTGACCGTCGGATCACGGTTGTGTTATCTGGGGTTACGAAAACGTAACGAAGTGGGAACAAAACGACTACTCGGCAGGCATGGCGACAGAGGGTAGGAAGAGGCCCGGCCGCAACGTCGCTGGAAGTGCGTGACCAGATGGCCGGGCGCGTCGCCTGGCGCACGCTACTGCGCTCGTTCGCCCACGGGCCTGCTCTCCAACTTCCCCCAATTCACCGCTGGTTCATGCCCCAGATGGTGACATAGGCCAGGCTGCTCCCCGGCGCCGTCCAGGTGACCTTCATCGACATCGACTCCACCCACAAGTGGGAGTTCGGCCGCGCCAAGCAGGGCGCCCAAAACGGCCGGTTCAAGGGTGGCAGCGGCAGATCGCCTGGCACTCCCAAGTCATGCGCTACGGCATCGAAGACCTCCGCTCGGCGCCTCCGGGAGACTTCGCAAGCTACCCCGATGACCTCATCGGCCCGGCACGCGAGGTGAGATCCGGTCATGAACGCGGTCGAGGTCTGAAGGCGCCGTGATGTCTGCGGATGGCCAGTCCGGCACGGTCAGCTCAGGCCACTGCTTCTGTCACCGCGCCGCCTTGGCCTCATAGACCGACCGCGGGGCAAGCACCGGGTTCGGCCGACACGCCGACGAGGCGTTCTCGGACTCGACAACATCTTGGACCCGCTTGATCAACATCTGTTGCCCGAACTCGGCATCAACCGTTCTCGCGTTACACCGACGAAGCCACACTCCCCCACCACAGGCCACCTGGCCGCCTTCGCCGCCGTACCCGCAGCCACCAGCTACCTGATCGGCGACTGGCCAGGCCTGGTCGCAGGCGCCTCGTCCTGCGCCTGCTCCTGTATCCGCAGCTCGCCTGGATGAGCCTGCTCGCCGAGCACACCTGGTTCAACCCCGAGCCCCGCACCGGTGCCCCGGCCTGGGGGGAGGCCGGCCGCTGCCTGCGCCTGTACCCACGCAACCGGCTCCTGGCCTGTATCGCCGCAGTGACCTGGCTCCCATACGGAGACCTGCACCACTACGCCCACTCGGCCCACCCGAGCGTGCGCTGGTCCTACCTGCCGGCCCTTGAACGGCACCTGGGCGAACCGCACTTCACGCCGGGCAGCCTGCTCCTCGGCCCCGGATCCGTCGCCGGCCGGCACTTCGCCGCACTCCAAGCCCTCCCCTCTCCCGCACCAGCGCCTCCACCGCGGCCGGTGTCTGCCGCTTGAGCCGACAACGAAAAGCTGCCCGGACCTGACCTCAGGTCCGGGCAGCTTTCTGTATCCGTCGGCTCAGCTCGTCATCCGGCATGTGGTGACGGCCGTACCGACCACGAGCAGGATGATCAGTTCTCGTTCGGGTTCTTGCCGACCAACGCGGTCAGCAGCTCGACGATCTGCGCCTGATTGCGGTCCATCTTCGTCTCAAGAGCGTCGAACTTCGTTTCAAGGGCGTCGAAGCGAGCGCTGACCTTGGTGAAGCCGTCCCGGACCTCACGTCGGAGCGCGGCCTGTCCCTCGATCACGGCCGCGAAGTTGCCGCCCGACTGCACCTGCAGCGCTTCGACGCGGTCTTCGACCGCCTCGACACGGCGGGCCAGTGCATCGAGCTCGTGTGCGCGATGGGGTCCTCGGCCACGCGGGGCACTCCTGCCAGATCATGAAAGTCAGCGGTCATCAGGCGCTCCACGATATCGCGCCAGCTGACAGCCGGACTCCCCCGTTCGGCCCAGCAGGCCAGCAGGGGGTTGGGGCTCAGCCTCTGTGCTGCGGCTGGGCAAGCCCGGCCGGGTCGATCTCGAAGAGGAACGGCTCCTTGATGCGGGTCACGGTGCCCGGCAGGGCGGTCGCCGTTTCGACGTACCGGCCGCCGTCCAGCTCGCTGACGATCAGGCGCGGGGCCGGGTCGAACTCCAAGCGCCAGTAGTGCGGGACCGCGGCCTCCGCGTACAGCAGGGGCTTGAGCTTGCGGTCCATGATCTTGTTGCCGGGTGAGACGAGCTCGACGACCAACTGCACCGCGTCGGCGTCGATGCTGACGCCGTCCTCGGCGGTCGCGCCCACGTCGGCGACGACGATGTCCGGCACGACCAGGCCGGACGGCAGGATGACGTTGATGGCCTCCAGCACTTCCACCGGAGCGCGGGCAGCACGGGCGGCCGCGTCCAGGGCGACGTGGAGCCGGAAGCTTGCGCGCTGATGGCGCAGGCCTGGGGCGGGGGACATCACGAGCGACTCCCCCAGCAGCTCGTAGCGGACGGTCCGGTCTTCGGGCAGGCCCAAGACGTCCTCGACGGTCCAGGGCCCGTGGTGCGTAAAGCTGGCAACGCTCATCCCTTCACCTCCATCACCTACTCACAGTCTGGCCTGCCACGACAGCCAGTGTCTTCTGTTCCACCTCCGTCGACGGCTTCCCAGCCCCCGGCAGAGCTACGACCGCCACCCGAGGGCCAGGTGGCACATCGGTAGGCCGGCTTCTCCGTGACGGCCTCCACCGCGATCGGCACACTCTCCGCAAAAACGGGCGAATTTACGATCAAGGACTAGTTGGCCTATGATTCGCAGGCAACACGAACGCAGAAATTCGAAAGATAAGCAGTGGCAGACATCACAAACCTTGCAATTCCCCCTTCGTCTGCCAGTGCAGAGCCTCCGCTGGGAGGCCGGCGCCGTGTGGTCGTCACGGGTGTGGGGGCCATCACGCCGCTGGGCGGGGATGCGGCCGCCACGTGGCAGGGGCTGCTGGAGGGCCGGTGCGGAGTTCAGCAGCTTCACGACGAGGAGTTCGCCGAGCTCCCGGTGCGTATCGCCGCTCCCGCCGCCGTCGAGCCGACGGAACTGCTGTCACGCCGCGAGATGCGGACCATGAACCGCTGTGCCCAGTTCGCTGTACTCGCCGCCCGCGAGGCGTGGGCAGATGCCGGATTCGGTTTCGAGGACATCCCGGACGCGGCACTGGAGGCCGGGCGCGTTGGGGTGTCCATGGGCACGATCATCGGCGGAGCTCCGGTGCTCGTCGCTGCCGATCACACCCTCTGCGCACGTGGCGCGCGGTTCGTCTCCCCGCACACTGCGCCCATGGTGGTGCCGAACAGCGCGGCGGCCCAGGTGGCTGTCGACCTCGGTGCGCGCGGGGAGGCGCGAACCGTCGTGTCCGCGTGCGCCTCGGGGACGGAGGCGATCGGTCAGGCCATCGACCGGATCCGGGACGGCCACGTGGACATCGTGGTCGCGGGCGGCACGGAAGCGGTGATCACGCCGTCGGTGATGGCGTCCTTCACGGCCATGCGGGCCCTGTCCCCCGGCACGGAGGGGCCGCAGGCGGCATCAAGGCCGTTCGACAAGGCACGCGACGGGTTCGTGCTCGGCGAAGGAGCCGGCGTTCTGATCCTGGAGGCGGAGGAACACGCCCGCGCCCGCGGTGCCCGGATCTACGGCGAGGCCGCCGGCTGGGGCCTGTCAGCCGACGCCCACCACATGGTCGCCCCACGGCCCGACGGAGCGGGCATCGTCGATGCCCTGCGCAAGGCCCTGGCTGATGCCAGGACGCGCCCGCACGAGGTGGCTCACATCAACGCACACGCCACCGCGACCCCGGCCGGCGACGCCGCCGAAGCCCTCGCCCTGCGGGAGGTGTTCGGAGTCGGCGCGAACATACCCGTCACGGCGCCCAAGGGCGCTCTGGGCCACCTCCAAGGTGCTGCCGGCGGGGTGGAGGCGGTCGCCACCATCCTGACATTGCACCACCGGTTGATCCCGCCGACGATCGGCTGCGACAACCCGGACGACGGTATTGACCTCGACATCGTCGCCGGCGCACCACGGCCCCTGCCAAAGAGGGGGGATCTGGTGCTGAGCAACTCCTACGGATTCGGCGGCCACAATGCCGTCCTCGCCTTTCGCCGCTACACCGACACGCACAGCCCGGCCGACTGAGCCTTGCCACGACTTCCCCTGCACGGGGGCCGCGGCCTGGACGCCGGGTGTCTCCTCCGCCACCACCTGAAGGAAATGACGTGATCTCCACCAGCATCCAAGAAGTTCTCCTCTCTTACCGCATGCAAGAGGGGCTGTCCGCTGCGCAGGTCGCCCAGGCCGCGGGAATCTCTGAACTTCGTTACACCATGCTGGAATCGAGCCGCGGTTGGCCAGGAAGTCGCGCACTCTCCACCGTTCTCGACGCCTTGAATATCCCGAAGGACCAACGCTCTTGTTTCGCTTTCCCGGGAACCCCTCTGTCCGACGGTGAGCGTGCCCTCCTGCACGCGAAGCCCTATCCCGCGCTCGTCGTCGACCACACCTGGCGCGTAGTGGACTGCAACCGGTTCTTCGCCGACCAACTGCCGGAATGCACCGCTCCCGGGGCGAGCCTGCTGCGATGGGTCTTGCTCCAGGAAGAGGCTCGGCACCGTCTGGCGAACTGGGAGGACGCCGCAGCCGCCTACACCACTGCACTGCGAGACGCGCTGACCGCCGACCCCGACGCCCCAGAACTGCAGTCTCTTCGCGCGGGCCTTCCCTCAGGGCTGTGGGAGACAGCCTGCCCCGATGCCGGCCAACCCGACGGACAGTGTCTCGTCTGGCGCACGGCACAGGGGCCCTACGTCATCTGGGAATGCGTGCTCATGGTCCCCGCCAGCCGACCAGATCTGCTCACCGTGGACTTCATCCCCCAAACCCTGCCGCGCCGCTCTACCCCAGAGCCGACCGCTGCGCTACAGCAACCGGCTTCCACCGGTGACGAAGCACTCCTGGCCGGCATCGCTCGGTGCGGTGCCTGCAACCTCAACCTCACCACCAACGTTGATCACTATCAGTGCCCTGACAACTGCGTGACGATCGGGATGGAACTTCTGGAAAGTCGCGTCGCTGAAGCCATCATCGACCGCGTCTTCACTGCCGAATCCCTGCGCAAACTCGCCCTCGCACAGGAAATCCTGCTCGCGGAAGGCGGCGAGATCCACCAGCCTTTTCCTGTCTCACCACGCCACGCCCGCCACCAGTGGGACCACGACCTACCCGTAGAGATCCGACGCGCTTACGTCACCCACTCCGTGGAACGTGTACTCGTTACCGCCGAGACGGACGGAGAACCATCCACCACCATCTCGTGGAAGAAATAGACCCCTCGCCGCCCCCGGACTTTCGGCCTCTCTAGGCGGTGTCTCCCCGATCTAGGTGGTGCAGGCTCTGCTGAGCTCAAATCAGTTGCAGGCGTGCTGTGGCCGATCGAACCATGGGCGGCATGAGTGGTGACTACGTGATCAGGCAAGTGCGGGTAGATGAATGGCCTGTTGTTAAGGAGCTTCGACTGGCCGCGCTGAGAGATCCGGTAGCCCCTATCGCGTTTCTGGAGACCTATGAACAAGCCCAGGCCCAATCCGAGAAGTTCTGGAAGGACCGCACCGCCAGGGGCGCTGAAGGAGAGCCGCACCGATGTCAGTTCGTGGCCGAGGGACCCAAGGGCGACTGGGCGGGCACGATGACGGTGCTGGTTGAAGAGCCCGGAGCGCAGGACTTCACTGGCGAGCTCGTTGAGCAGCAGCAAGCTCATGTTGTCGCGGTATTCGTGCGGGAGGAACACCGGGGTGGCACCGTGGCGCCAGCCCTGCTTCGCACCGCCGTCGGCTGGTCGCTGGCACGGAAGGGTCTGAGTCGGGTCCGGTTGTTCGTGCACGAGGACAACAGCCGTGCTGAGGCGTTCTATCGCAAGGCCGGGTTCGAGCGCACCAGCCTCGTGGGCGATGAGTACGAGATGGAGTACCACCCGGCCGCATGATCCCACGTCGCTTGGGCGGCGGGCCCGGTCGCGGGTGCATGCCCGACCCCGAGTCCCTCCCGGTTAGGACCGGAGCCAGATGAGGAGTGCGGCCGCGGTGACGGTACCGAGGTAGACGTATCCTCGCTGGTCATAGCGCGTTGCCACGGCTCTGAACTGCTTCAGCTTTCCGATGGCCCGCTCCACCGTATTGCGAGCTTTGTACCGCTCTTTGTCGTAGCCTGGAGGGCGGCCACCGCGTGAACCCCGACGCAAACGGGCGGCCTTGTGGTCCTTCTTCTCCGGGATGACGTGCCGGATGCCGCGTTTGCGGAGGTAGGTGCGGATCTTGCGGTTGCTGTACGCCTTATCGGCACCGACGCTGTCCGGGGTGCGGCGGGGACGCCCGAGCCCCGCGCGGGCAACGCGGATCTGGTCCATGACCGGCTCGAACTGGGTGCAGTCCGCCCGCTGCCCCGGCGTGATTAGCAAGGACAACGGGCGGCAGCGGCCCTCCGCAACAACATGGATCTTGGTAGTCAGTCCCCCGCGGGAGCGGCCGAGGGCTTCGCCTGCCGCACCGCCTCCTCCAGGAAGAGCCGCAGGGTGATGTGCGCGTGCACGTGAACTGATCTTCGTGGCGCCCCTTTTGAGGATCCGGGTGGGACGGGCGGTGGGTTCTTGGGCGCTCCGGCGGCGTGCTGGTGGGCCCGTACGGAGGTGGAGTCGACGTTCACGTCCCAGTCGATGTCGCCCGCGGCGTCGGCAACAGCTTGGACGTGCTGGAGGAGCCTCTCCCAGGTGCCGTCGGCCGACCACAGCGCGTGCCGCTTATGGACCGTCTTCCAGGGGCCGAAGCGTTCAGGCAGTTCACGCCACTGCACGCCGGTGCTGAGACGGTGAATGATCCCGTTGATCACCTGGCGGTGATCCCGCCAGCGGCCGCACCGGTTGTTGCTCACAGGCAGCAGCGGCTTCAGCACAGCCCACTCGCCGTCCGTCAGGTCCCCCCTGCTCAGCATGACCAGAACAACGAGCTACGTGATCGAAGAGACACCGCCTAGCCGCGGATGGACGGGGCGCCGGCAGCCTTGACGATCCGCCCAACGTGGTTGCGGTCGTACGGGGAGTGTTGGGTGATCACCCCGGGCGTCAGCGTGCGGTCCGCGTAGTACTTGACGATGGCGACCTGGAGGGGCTTGCGCGCCTCCTCGACGCCCTCGTCCGCCTGCTCGTACTCGGCCGTCAGGCGGTCCAGCTCCGCGAGGGCCTTGGCCTCCGTCTTGTCGTCGTAGACCGGGGCGGGGCCGGCGTCCGGGCCGCGCAGCGGAGGCACTCCGGCAGCTTTGGCGATCCGCCCAACGTGGTTGCGGTCGTAGGGGGTGTGCTCCGCGATCTTGCCCGGTGGAGCGCTACGCGCCTTGAGGTGCCGGACGATCGCCTCGTGGAGCGGGGCGCGGGCAGACTCCAGCTCCTCCTTGGCCTGGGTGAATGCCGAGGTCAGCCGGTCGAGGTCTGCCGTCGCCTTCTGTGCGGGGTCGCGGGTCGCCATGGAGCACAGTCTAGACACGTGAGGTTGCAACGCAGTAGCGCTGCCGCGCGTCGAATTACGCATTGAGTTGCAACTTGACATTGCAAGACAAGGATGCAACATTATGCGTACTGGACGGGTGAACAGCCCGCCCCCGTACCGCATGGAGGACTCCATGGCCCAGCCCACCGCCCCGCTCCAGGAGCGCGCCAACGTCACCTCCGCCCAGGTCGGCAACGGCAAGACCCCGCACTACATGGCCGCCAGCAGCGTCCAGACGGACACCCTGTGCAGCCGCCGGATCAGCCGCGCGCTCACCGACGCGGAGGCCGCCAAGATGGGCGACCACTGCAAGCGCTGCGTCAAGGTCGCCGAGCAGCGCGCCGCCGACAACGCCCCAGCCGCAGGGGAGACCCCGGCCGCGGCCCCCGAGTCCGCCCCGGCCACGGTCAAGCCGCTCGCCGAGGACTTCACCGCCCCGGCCACGATGTTCGACCCGGAGCTGACCTACTACGCGGACGGCACCGCCGTGGTCATGCGCTGGGAGGGCGGGGAGAAGGCCGGCACGACGATCGGCATGACGGTGGACCGCAGCCCGTACCAGTACCAGGCCGTCCGCTTCGAGGACGGCACCACCAGCAACGTGGCCCCCCACGTCCTCCACCGTCGTGTCGAAGGGGACCGGTACTTCGCGGATTACGAGACCATCCAGGGCACGGACCGGATCACCGTGACACGCGACGGCAGCGCGGAGCCGGTGTTCACCGCGGAACTCCCGTACGACCCGCAGCGCAACGCGGGCGAGGCCCTGGCCGCCCTCGGCTGGACCATCGCCGGCATGGACTCCTACGCAGGACCGGCCCTCTTCCGCGCCATCGTCCGGCCCGCCACCCCCGCCGAGGCGCCGGCCGCGCCGCAGCTCATGCCCGACCATGCGCGCGGCATCGTCACCACGACGTGGCCGGACGCCCACGACTTCCAGTCCTGCCACGATGAGAACGGCCAGTTCCTCGGGTACACCTTCCAGGCCACCCGCACCACCTCCTCCCGGTACGGCTGGATCACCAGCACGGGCACCTACGCCAAGAGCCTGGAGCCCTACCGCTCCGGCGCGGAGGCGATGCTGCCCATGGCCGTCCTGGACGACGAGCGCCGCGCGCAGCGCCCCGACCCGGCCGCCCAGCGCGCCGCCGCCCTGGCCGCCCACAAGACCAAGGCCGCCCAGGACACCGCCCGGCACCGCGCGGAGACGGACAACCGTATCGCCGCCCAAGCCCGCCGCTACGGCTCCTTCCTGCCGCAGCCGACCGCCGACCGCATCGCCGAGCGCAACCAGCCCGGCCCCTTCAAGCCCGGCGACCTCATCGTGTGCGCGGACGGCATCACCCGCACCGTCCAGGCCATGGCCGCCACGGTCGCCGGCGAACCGGCCCACGTGATCGTGGACGGCGGCGCCCAGTGGATCGCCCACAACTGCCACCACGCCGAGGAGCTGACGTTCCACGGACCCCAGGGCTACACCGGCCCCCGCGCCCTGTGCGGCTACGCCGACCACACCGCCCCCGCCGACCAGTCCGGCAACCTCGCGGTCCACGAGCGCAACCCCGGCACCATGGGCCCCTGCCCCGGCAGCCTCAAGTCCCCCCGCGCCCACCGCGAGGAGCTGACCCGCCGCCACACCACTGCCTACTCCTACGCCCCGCCGCGCCCGACGTTCCTCGCCTGCACGGCCCAGACCGGCGACGTGGTGGTGTGGGACGAGCAGGAGCGCACCGTCCACGACTGCCACCCCAGCGACACCCGCCACGTCCTGGTGACCTTCACCGACGACACCGCCGCCCCCTTCACCCTGGACGACCGCCTCACCTACCGGCGCCGCATCCGACGCCACGACGTGCGCTGCCACGCGTGCGGGGTGACCGCCGTCGAGACCGCCGACGAGGCCGTCGACGGCACCCCCACCCACCGCCTGTGCGGGGTGTGCGACCACCCAGACGCCACCGACCCGGAGCACCGCACCGCCGTCCTGGAGGAGGCCGCCGCCCGCCTCACCGCCCGCGCCGTCTACTCCACCGCCCACGCCTTCCAGTCCGTCGCCGCGCCCGAGAACCGGGCCCGCCGGATCGGGTGGACCTTCCGCACCGGGTACGGCGCTCAGGCCAGGTACGGGTGGGTGACCTGCCTCGGCCGACTGATCCCCCAGGTGGGCACGGAGCACCGGTGGCAGGCCGACCGCGCCGTCGAGGCCCACCACGAGGCCGGCACCCTGGCCCCCACAGGCCACGACCCGGTGGCCTTGCTCGCCGCCCGCCCGCTCGCAGAGGTACGCCTCGGACTGGAAGCCCTGCGCGGGGACGAGGCGCCGGCCGAGGCCGCCCCGGCCCGCCCCGCCCTGGAGGGCGTGATCGTCCAGCACGACGGCACGACGAAGGGATGCGCCCCCCGCCACGTGGACCACCCCGACGTGGCCGCGGCCCGGAAGGCTCTGGACGGCCTCAAGCACGCCGCTCTCACTGACCGGCACGACATCAGCGAGCCGACCGAGGAGGAGCAGGACGTGCGCGGGTACGTGATCGACCCGCGCGGCCACGGGCGGGTGGCCCTGTACTGGCTGGAGGGAGGCAGGATCGTGCGCCACGACGACCCGGCTTACGGCGCCGCCCTGGACTGCCTGGAGGACCGGATGCGCCGCCGGGGCTGGTCCACGGAGAAGATGCTCCGCTCCTCGCACTGCCTGTTCGCCCACGTACCGCAGGACCAGCGCCAGGGGTGACACCCCCAGGTAGCAGGAAGGCCGGCCCCTCAGTACGAGGGCCGGCCTCCCTCATCTCATGCAACTTGACATTGCAACCTCATGTTGCAACACTGTGGGTATCGAGAGGGGCGGGAAGCCCCCCGGACCGCATGGAGGACGTCATGAACCAGATCACCGCCGAGATGCAGCAGGCCGCGAACGTCCGCCCGGCCCAGGTGGGTAACGGCCGGAAGGTTCACTTCACCACCGCCAAGTTCAGCCTCGACACTCTGTGCGACCGCACCGTGGGCCGCGTCCTGACCGAGCAGGAGGCCGCGAAGATGCGGAAGCAGTGCACCTCCTGCGTCAAGGTCCTGGAGGAGGCCGCGGCCGCTGAGGCGCCGGCCGTCGAGGAGGCCCCGGCTGTCGCGGAGGTCGAGGAGCCGGCCGTCGAGGAGGCCCCGGTCGTCGCGGAGGTCGAGGCGCCGGCCGCCGAAGAGGCCCCCGCCGTCGGACGGGTCGAGGTGACCGCCTACACCGCCGCCGTGGAGCAGCTCTACCTCAACGGCCGGGACGCCGAGGACCGCGCCCTGCACGTGGATGGCGACGCAGTCCTGGAGACCATCGCGACCCTGCGCCGGATGCCCCGCTGGAACGCGGTCGAGGAGCGGTTCACGGTCAACAAGGTGGCGCTGATCCTCGTCCGGGACGCCCAGGGGGAGCGGGTGTGGGTGCGCGGCGAGGCCGACCCGATCCGCGTGGACGCCACTGGCACCCCCGTGGACGCCGACGCCCCCGCCGAGCCCGGCCCGGTGGACATGACCGCCGTCCTGGCCGCGACCCGGATGCTGCGCCGCCGCCGGGAGGTCCAGCGGGTCATCGACAACCGCGAAGCCGCGCGCGCCTCGGCCCCGGTGGCCGACGGGCCCACCCCGGCCCCCGGGGAGGCCTCGGCCCCGGCGGTCCAGGAGCCCGAGGCGCTGGCCGCCGCCCCGCAGTGGCGCACCCTCAAGGGCATGGAGGCCCCGTTCCTCCTGTACGGCCAGGAGGGCGAGCACGGGTTCCGCCCGGCCGGCGACCGCAAGCAGTGCACCGGCCAGCCGCTGACGATCGCCCGCACCTGGATCGACGGCACCCGCCGCGCCGAGGACGTGACCGGCCGGGAGGTCTACCTGGGGGGCGTGGCCTCGAAGTTCTGGGTGGCCCCCACCGCCTGACCGAGCCTCACCCCCGGAACGCCCCGCCTCCATGGAGGTCTGGGGCGTTCGGCCGTCACGCGGCCGGCCCTCATGACCCGCCCGGGTGAAAGGCCCTCGCACCCCCTATTTGCAACTTGACGTTGCATCTTCATGTTGCAACACTATGGGTGTGAGGACGGGCGAGGGGCCCGGACGAAACGGAGGGAAGCAGCGATGAACGCCAAGACCACGAAGACCGCCGAGAACGTCACCCGCTGCCTCAAGTGCCGCCGCGTACTCCGCAACGCCAGCCCCGACGGCTACGGCCCGAAGTGCCGCAAGAAGGTCCGCGCCGCCGCCCGCGCGGAGGTCGTCGCCCAGTACAAGCCCCACCAGGTCGCCAAGGCGCAGGAGCTGCTGGAGCAGGGCGGACTCATCCCACTGCGCGCCAACCGCGTGTTCCTCGCCGTTTCCTCCGACGGCTCCGCCACTTACAAGACCCACCGCGCCGCCTGCACCTGCCCGGCCGGGATCAAGGGCCTCCACCCGTGCAAGCACCGGATCGCCGCCCACATCCTCCTGGCCGCCTGACCCCACGCCGCCCCGGCCGGGCGCCCGTTGCGCCCGGCCCCGACGCCCCCGGACGGAGAACCGCTGTGTCGCTCCTGCCCCGCACGATCCCCGCCACCGCCCGCCAGCAACTCGCCGAGGCCCTCACCGCCGCCGGTGTCTACCTCGGCGACATCAAGCCCTTCTCCCGCGTCACCCTCCTCGCCGAGCACGCCGGCACTTGTTGGGAGATCACCTACATCGGCCACGGGGATCTGTGGAGGGTCGTCGGCCCTGGCCGCGAGTGGGGCCCCGGTGCCACCACGAACGAAGTCGCCGACTACATCACCGCCCCGGCCCCCGAGCCCGAACCGGAGCCCGCCGCCCCGGAGATCCCCCTCCCGAAGGCGACCGCGCACGTGCCCCGCACCTACGCCGGCGTCCCAGTGCCCGCCCTCGTGCGGGAGAACTGGCGCTCCCCACTCGCTGACGGCTGGCGCCTCGGCGTCCGCAGCGCCGACTCCGCCTCCTGACCTGCCCTCAGCCCGCACAGAACGGAGATCATCCGTGCCGACCCAGACCGACCGCATCGCCGCCGCCATTACCGCCTCCGGCGTCCTCGACGGCTTCACCGTGACCGTCCGCGTCAGTGCCCGCCGCCGCGCCCTCGGCGTCACCGTCGAGCCTGGCGGAACTGCCCTCACCGTCGCCGTCCCGGCAACCATTGAATCCGACGAGACCGTCCAGATCCTCCGCCGCATGCGGCCCCGCATCGCCGGCCACGTCCTCCGCGCCCGCGAGAACGCCCCGGCGGGTCCCACGCCGGAACTGGTCGATGGAGAAGGGTTCATGTGGCTCGGCCGGTCGGCCCGACTGCGTCTGGTCGACGGCACAGCGCCAGTCGAGCGGGTCCACACCGACACCGGCTACTGGCTCCACGCCGGACGGGACCTCCTCGCCCGCGAGGGCGCCCGCCCCATCGTGCGTTGGTACTGCGAGCAGGGCACCGCATGGCTCCGGCAGGAAGCGCCCAGATTCTGGTGCCGTATGGCGGCCTCTGGTGCGCCACTCCCGGAACTACGCGTCGCCAACATCGGCCGCAAACGCTGGGGCAAGTACGAGCCCGCCCGCCACCGGGTGACCCTCGCCTGGCAGTCGCTCCAGCTCCCGCCTTCCCTCGCCCGGTACGTCATCGTCCACGAGCTCGCGCACGCCACCCGCCCCGGAGGTGCCCCGCACGGCCCGGAGTTCTGGCGCGCGGCCGACCGGGGCATCCCACTTGCCCGCGAGAAGCGCCGCCGCCTCGACAAGGAAGGTCGCACCGTCTGGATGGGCGAGACCGCGCCCCGCCCCGCCGCGAACTGACCGCGCCGCCGGACGCCGTGCCGCCGCCCTCCTCGCTTCGCTCACCGCCGCCGGATTCCTCGCCGTGGCCGAGCCTGACACCGACAGCGCCACGCCCAAAGAGGCCGTCATTGCCGTCGGGCAGAGCCTCGTCGCCCACTACTGCAACAGCGCCGGCATCCCTACCCACGACTCCCCCCGGCCGGGCGCACCGCGCCTGGCCCCCGCCCCGGGCAGCACCCCACCCAGGAGGAACCCCATGCGCCGCACCGTCCGCACCCTCACCGTCTCCCGGGGCATTTGGACCGTCGAGGAGGTCACCGTCCTCCTCGTCCGCACGGCCGGCGCCCAGGTGCGCGCCTGGACGTGGGTCGGCGACATGTGGACGGCACAAACCCCGTCACGGGGTACGAGGTGCGCGACACCACGGGGGCTCTCCTCGGCGCCATCCTCCCGCTCGGGCACATGGCCCGGCACCTTCACGTCGAGTGGTACGACCCCGCCACGGAGGAGTTCTACGTGGCCGGCGAGACGGATGCGGTCCTTACGCAGGGCGTCCACCGCGTCTTCGATCAGTACGGCCGCCATGTCCGGCCCGTCCCCTCCGGCGAGGGCTTCGACCTCGACGAGCCCCGGTACGTGCCAAACTGCTGGGTCGGCGCCTGCCCGGAGGACTGCCCCCTCTGCGCTGACGGCTGGTGGGAGCGCCAGACCTACCGTCTCACTCGCGCCGCCACCTCCTGACCCTCCCCGGCCGGGCGCACCGCCCGGCCCCCGCACGCCGAACCGGGCCGCGCCGGCCTCCTCTGCTCCCGCGCTGGCGCCGCCGCTCCTGTGTCGACTTCGCCGTGTACGGGGACAGCCGCGAGGAGGTCCGGGCCCAGGAGGCCGCCCCCCGGCGGTAAACCACTGCCGCGTTCGTTGCCGCTGAGCTCACCGCGTAGACCCCCGGCTCGCGAGATCAGGAACGATTATCCTCATGTTGCAACTTGACATTGCAACATGAGAGCGCAAATATTGAAGTGTCAGGGAGGGCGCAGGGCCCGACCGGGAGGGAACGTCATGAGCATCGCCGCCGCCATCACGGAGCACGCCAAGAGCGTCATTGCCGTCGAGGGCGCCGCCCGCGCCCGCCTCGCGGACCGCCTCGCCGGCACCGCAGAGATCACGAGCTTCGACTACGCCGCGGTCATGGAAGCCGCTGCGAACGCCGCCCCCTGGAAGAACCTCCTCGCCATCGCCGAGCGGAAGGGCAGCGTGCGGGATGCCGTCGAGAAGGTCCGTATGCAGGCATTCCGGGTCCTCGTCGAGTACCGCGAGTCCGTGAGCACCAGCGCCATCACCAACGAGATCGACCGCGTCAAGCGCGAGGGCCTGCGCTCCTTCCTCTCCTACACCGAGTACGCCCTCGAATTGCTCCACGAGGACGGTGCCGCTGCGAAGGAGGAGGAGCCGCAGACCCCGCAGAAGCGGATCTCGCCGCTCGCCGCCGAATGAGCTGCCTCCGCCACCCGGCCGCCCCGCCCGGGGCGGCCCCGGTCCTCCCGCCTCACCGCACTGAACGGAGCAACCCGACCATGCACACCTACGCCGCCGCTCAGCTCATCGGCACCCGTAAGGCCCAGTGCGATGCGACCGCCGTCCGCACCGTGAACGGCGCCCGCGCCTTCGTCCTCCTTGACGGCATCGGCGAGACCGAGAACGTCCGGAACTGGGTTCGCGCCGCCGCCGCCCGCCTCGCCAGGACTGCCGCCCGCCGTGGCGACGCCGAGGCCGGTCTCCGCGCCGTGTATGCCGCGTATGCCGCCGAGCGGGACCGCCAGGACTCCTACCTGCGCGAGCACATGCCGAAGGCCGCCGCGATCGTCGCCGTGAGTGCCCCCGGCCGCCCGCTCACCGTCGCCTGGTGCGGCGACTCCCGGGCGTACGTCCTCGTCCGTGGCAGCCTCCGCTGCCTCACCGCGGACCACAACCGCCGCCGCGTCTACCCGCCGTGCTTCCTCTGGTCGAAGGGCGGCAGCCGGAACCAGCTCACCTCATGCCTCGGCTCCGCAGACACGGACGAGGAGGTCCAGGCTGAGGTGCAACACCCCGCGATCGAGGCCGTCACCGTCCCCGCCGAGAACTGCCGACTGCTCCTCGCCTCGGACGGCGCATACGAGCCACACCACGACGCCGGACACCACCTCTCCGACTACCTGACCGGCGACCCGGCCGAGGCCGCCGCGCACTTCACCGAGACCGCCGTCGCGCTGGCCCTCGCCAACGACCCGACCCACGCGGACAACGCCACCGCCCTCGTCGCAGACCTCCGCCCCTGACCCGCTCCGGGTCGGTGTCCGGACGTATCCGCCCCACCTCCGCGGACGCGTCCGGACACCGACCCCTGGCCCCTCCCCACGCACAACACGGAAGGCACAGCCATGTCCGAAATCACCATCAGCCACACCCACGCGGACGGAACCATTCTGGAAGGCTCCAGCAGGGGCGACGGCGTCTGGGAAATCCTCCGCGGCCTGCGCGACAACTGGTGGTTCACCAAGGGCCCCGCAGGGTTCCTATACATCAAGAACACCCGGGACCGCGCCGCCCGCCTCGTCGCGATCGAGACCGCAGCCAAGGAACTGGAGGCCGCCGGCCACACCGTGACAGTCGAGATCGACGACACGGTCCGGGACAACGCCACCGTGCGCGAGGCCCAGCACGAGCGCCTGGAGGACCGCCGCGCCGCACTAAAGGCCAAGGGCGAGAAGCTGGCCGCCAAGTCGGAGGCCCTGCACCGCGCCTCCGACGCGATGGTGGAACACCTCCCGCTCGGCCAGCCCGTCATGCCGGGCAAGCGCGGCCAGGCGCACCGACGCCTGCTGGAGCGCTCCGTGGACACCGCCATTAACGGCGCGCTCACCGCCCAGGAGGCGAAGCGCATGCCGGCCCGGATCGAGGGCTCCCGCCGCGCGGAGGCGTACAAGGAGCGCCCGGACGTCACCGCTCGTCGCGTTGAGCGACTGGAAGCCGAACTCCGCTCCCTCGACCGCCGCATGGCCCGGCTGAGCATGCACCCGGAGACCGGATCGGAGACGCTGCGCAAGCAGTACGAGGGGGAGCGCGCCGTCCTCGTCGAGCGCATCGCCAGGGACCGGAAGGTCCTGGAGGAGGCGACGGCCGCCGGCCTGTACGGGCAGTACTCCAAGACCAACGTCCATAAGGGCGACCGGATCCTCATCCGCGGCCGGTGGCGCCAGGTCGCCCGCTCCAACCCCAAGAGCGTGAGCGTCACGACCGGCTACTCCTGGACCGACCGCTACGGCTGGGAAGAGGTCCGCGGGCTCCGGTGTGACCACGTCGAGGACCCCGCCGAGGGGACTACCCCGGCCGCCGAAGACGCCGAGATCTGACAGCCCGAGGCGTGTCCGGACCCGCGCCGGACACGCCTCGACCAGCGCGGACACCGATCCGCCCGACACCGCCCGGACAGCCTCGGCAGGTTGTCCGGACACGACGCTGAACGGACTGGAGACCAGCCGCCATGATCAAGAACGACCTCACCGCCCTGGTTGCCCGAGCCGCCAAGTTCACCTCCCACCGCGCGTACCACTACGACGCCGACCCGATGGTGGAGGGCATCACCACCCCCGTCACAGTGTTGGAAGCCACCGCGCTCGTACGCGACCACTTCGCCCGGCGCGACAGCCTGAGCAGCGTCAAGGCCGAGGCGTACGGCGCGGTCACGCTCTCCCTGGGCAGCAGCCGTATCCGGCTGGAACCCGGCTTCCACGCCCGCCCCAAGTACCTCACCGCCCGGCAGGCCAGCGATCTGCTGATCATCTCCACCTCGGGGCACGCCAAGCTCCAGAACCTGTCCAAGAGGGGCACGGTCATCGCCTGCGGCCTGCACGGCACGATTCCCCCGGCCGCCACCGAGAAGCTGATTGAGCGCGGCTGGATCGCCACCACGGGGGCCGACGGCGCCCCTGTGGAGGTGTCGCTGGCCGGTACGGTCGCGCTCACCTGGCGCGTCTGCAAGACCCAGAACATCACCGGCGAGCGGTGCGCCGAGCAGATCGCCGAAGCCGTCCACGACGTCTACCGGCCCGAGCCGGCCGACGCCTGACCCAGCGGAACGTGATCTCCCGCCGTACACCCGCCGATAGCCTGACACCGTCACCAGCACCGAGGGAGCCAACATATGGGAGCCATCCAGCAGCCCACGACGGCGATGGGGCCGTACAAGACGGAGATCCGACGGGAGTCGTTCTACCTCACCGTCACCGGCCCGACCGCAGAACTCCGCGCGGAGCGCGTCGACCGCGACACGATGCGCGTACCGGTGGCCGACGTCCCATGCATCCTCGCCGCCCTCGACCAGGTCACCGGACACCTCGCCTGGCGAGAGTGGACGGGTGCGCCCCGCACCGGCACCGTCGCCGTCACCAGGGACGGGGACAGCCTCCTCATCCGCCCCGGCGCCCCGGTGTACGACCAGCGTTGGGATGACGAGCAGGGCGACGACACCAACGTCATGACCGAGGTCGCATACGAGGACGTCGACGACCTCCGGGCGCAGCTCACGGAGCAGCTGTAGGCCACCTCCGTTAGGACCCGACCGGCAGCCGCTGCGGATAGGTCCTTCAGGGGTCCTCATGCATGCCACGGCCCCGCTGACCGTCTCAGGCGCAGAGCCCCTTTGCCTCTACAGCCCCTTTGCCTCTACCTCTCGCGGCTGCGGCGGTATCCGCGGCGCTTCTCGAGGGCCTTCGCGGCGGTGCGGCCGTACCAGCGGTTGACGCCGTCGGTGGTGTCGTCGGGCTGGGGCCAGCGCCCGCGTGTGAGGTCGGCTCGGATGGTGCCTGCGCGAATGCCGATGCCGGCCGCCTCTAGGTGCTGAGCGGTGTAGAGCCGATCAGGCTCCAGCTGGACGGCCTGGCGGTCGATGTGGTCACGGATGAAGCCGTCGATGGCGATCGGTTCGTAGACGTTCCAGCGGCCGCGCTTGTCGATTGGGTCCGGGAAGTGCGGGTGGCGCGTCCAGGTGTTGCGGACGGTCGTGAGCGGGCGGCCGGTGCGGCGGGCGATCTCGGCCAGTGTTTCGCCCTCGGGGGCTGGGTCTACCATGGGTGCGTCCCCTTTCTGGGGTGGTGACCGGTGGGGTTTTGCGACAGGCGTTGTGGCGCCTGTGGGCTTCGGCTCGGCCCCGCCGGTCTCTCTTATTTTCGCTGGTCGTGGGGCTGCCCCCGGCTGGGTGCCGGGGGCAGCGGGTTGAGTTTTGATCAGTCCTGCTGTTCCTGCTGCTCCAGCAGCCAGGACCCCAGGTCGGCCAGGGCGATATCGGCTTGGGCGAGTGCCATTGCAGCACCTTCGAGCCGGTACTTGCGCGCCTCCCCGGCCTGGAGCTTGTACAGGTCCAGGGCCGCCATCCACATGCAGCAGGCGACCTGCAGGTTCATCTGCTGCTCTTCCGGCAACGGCTGGTCCTCGATGAGGTCGATCACCCGGGTGACCGCTGGGTACGCCTCGGCGGGACGAACCACGCCAGCGTGCAGGGTGATCGGGACCGGCAGGTTCAGGCAGGTGGTGACCAGATCCCGGTAGGTGTCGGTGAGTTGTTCGGCGAATTCGCCGAGTTCCATGTCTTGTCGGTCGGACACGGTGTCCGTCCTTTCTGTTGGTGGTCGGTCGGGGTTTGCGGCCCCTCCCGCTTGATTAGCAGTTTACAGCATTCAGTTAGTCAAACGCAACAGCTGGGAGCTCGACCTCTGCCACTTGCGGCACCCCGCTCCACCGGATCAAGGGTCAGTGGAGCGGGGTGCCGCAAGTGGTCTCCATGTGAGGTCGCCCCCGGCTGGCTGCCGGGGGCGATTAGTGGATTAGGCGATGTCGTCCTGCTTGTTGAGCCATTCGAGCAGGTCCGCGAGGACTGCCTTGCCGAGCCTCATGTTCAGCACGGCGGCGTCGGCGCGGTACTCCCTGGCGTTGACCGGGTAGACCAGAATCGACTCGGTGGCCAGGATCCAGTGGAGCAGCGCCGCGCAAGCCCACGCCTGCTGCTCCTCGGGGAGTGGCTGCTCATTCACGATCTCGTACGCGCGGATGACTGCGGGCAGCAGTTCGCGGGCGAGGTTGACGCCTCCCCCCTCATTCCCGGGGAGCTTGATCGGGATCGGCAGGGCTACGAGGGTGATTGTGAGCCCCGCGGTGTAGAGCCCAAGCTCCTTCATTAGCTCCTGGAGGATTTGCTCTCGCTCATCGGACATGGTGTCCGTCCTTCCTGTTGGCGGTCGGTTGGGGTTTGCGGCCCCTTCCATTTAATTAGTAGATTACAGCACTCGATTAGCTAAATGCAACATCCTGGGGAGTCGGTTGCGGGTTCAAACCCCGCCCTTTGCAGCACCCCGCCCCGCTAGGCCAAGGCCCAGCGGGGCGGGGTGAGTCAACGGATCCCCCTATGGGGCCGCCCCCGGCTGGCTGCCGGGGGCGGTTAGTGGATCAGGCGGTGCCATCCTGCTTGTCGAGCCACTCGAACAGGTCGGCGAGGACTGCCTCGCCGAGGACGATGTTCAACACGGCAGCTTCGGCCTTGTACCTCGTACCACGCAGGGCGTAGATGAGAACCGACTCGGCGGCCGTGATCCAGTGGAGCAGTGCGGCGGCTGCCCAAGTCTGCTGCTCCTTGGGGAGCGGCTGCTCGTTCAAGATCTCGAACGCGCGGATGACTGCGGGCAGCATTTCGCGGGCGAGGTCGGTGTCCTCGCTCTCGCTTCCAGGGAGTTTGATCGGGACCGGCAGGGCTTCGAGGGTGACGGCGACGGCCCCGCTGTAGCCGCTGAGCTCCTCCATCAACTCCCTGAGGGTTTGCTCTCGTTCATCGGACATGGTGTCCGTCCTTCCTGTTGGTGGTCGGTTGGGGTTTGCGGCCCCTTCCGCTTGATTAGTAACTTACAACATTGAATTAGCGAATCGCAACACCCGGGGCGACTGCCTACGGCTGGGGGCTGTTGATCAGCGGCTACGCCAGCCGCCACCCGGCCAGGCGGTCATCCGGGCCGACGTCAGCCGTTAGCCGCTTACCGGGCAGCTCGGCCGCCGGCAGGCCGATCGCCTCCGCGATTTCCGCTGCCGGGTATCGCACAGGCTCGGCGCGCTCCTCCGGCGGAACGTCCGCCACGATCTCGGCCTGATCGCCGAACAACAGCAGTACGCGCACATTCACTTGCTCGCTCATGGGAGCATCCTCCTCGATTCTCGGGGCCGACTTCAGCTCGACGGCGGCCGGCTTGTACCGCCCGCGGCTGGCCGGGCAGTCGGGGCGTGCCGCGCATCCCCCGGGCAGCGTCGCACCGCCGATCTCCGCGCGCAGCTCACCTGACCCGCCCCGCACAGCGCCCAGGCACCTGCGTGCGGGCCCTTCGCTGCCCCCTCCGGCTACAGACCACCCGGCCGCTCCCGAACGGGCAGGCGCGCGCCTGCGCTTATCCTTCTTCGCCCTCTCCGACGCGACCAGGGGATAAGCCGATGAGCCAGGCCACTTACGTCCGCACGGACACTATCCCGCTCACCCAACTCACCCCGTTCCCCGGCAACGCGAAGCGCGGGGACGTCGGGGCCATCCTCAACAGCCTGTGCCGCAACGGGCAGTACCGCTCACTCGTGGTCCGCTCGGTCGAGCCGGACCGGTACGTCATTCTCACGGGCAACCACACCACCCAGGCGCTCGCCGCCCACGGCCCCGGCGACTGCGGTCTGACCGTCAAGGTCGGGGAGGAGGAACGGCCGTGCGGGGTGTGCGGGAACCAGCCCTGGGACCCGGTGGCCCGGTGCGAGGTCGTCCAATGCGACGAGGGCACCGCGCGCCGAATCAATCTCGTGGACAACCGGGCCGCGGACCTGGGCACCTACGACGAACAGGCCCTCGCGGAGCTGATCGCCGGCCTGGACGATGACCTCGGCGGCACCGGCTACACCGACGAGGACCTGGCCGACCTGCTGACCGCCATCGAGGAGGCTGCCGACGAGGAGGAGCCGCCCGCGCCCGCCGGCACCGGCCCCGCCGCGACACCCGGCGCCCCGGACACCGTCAGCAGCCCAGCCGCGGCCGCCGACTCCGCCCCGCCGGCACCCCCGCCGCCGGGACACGTGATCATGACCCTGACCTACCTCCCCGCCGATCGCGACGAGGCCGCCCGCCTGGTGTCGGCTGCACGGGAGGTGTTCCCCGGCGAGGCGGCGCCGGCCATCGTGCTCCGCGCGCTGCGGGCCCTCACGGCCGTACTGGACTCCCGCCACTCCCATGACGGGGTGGTCACCGCCCCCGCGCTGCTCAAGGCCGCCGGAATCCAGCCGTCATGAGCACCGTCCGCCTCCCGGCACCCCGGCGCCGACGCCCAAGGCGCCCGGACCAACTCTTGACCCAGAACAGCGAACTGCGCGCGGACGGCGTGTGGAACTGGACCATCCCAGCCCTTGCGACCAGGCTCCGGGACGGACGGGTCATCAAGACCTGCCCGGCCGCCGGGGTCTGCGCCCAGGCTTGCTACGCCAGGAACGGAACGTACAACTTCCCCGGGGTGGTTGAGCGCCACCAACAAAACCTCCAGTACGTGCTGGACGACCTCCCGGGCTGGCAACGGCAGATGGCCGCCGAGCTCGCGCACCCCCGCCACCGCGGCGGCTGGATCCGCATCCACGATGCCGGCGACTTCTTCAGCGACCACTACCTGGCCGCCTGGCTGCGCCTGGTCGCGTTCCGCCCCTCGGTGAACTTCTACTGCTACACGAAGGAGATCAGCAGGTTCAGGCGCCTGGTGGAGCCCGCGCCGCCCCGGAACCTCCGGTGGGTGTTCTCCTACGGCGGCAAACAGGACCACCTCATCCGGCCCGGTGACCGCGTCGCGGACGTCTTCCCGGACGAAGCCGCCATCCGTTCGGCCGGATACCACTCTCAGGACGCGAGCGATCTCCTGGCCGTCCTCGGCCCGGCCCCGGTCGGCATCCCCGCGAACAACATCCCGCAGTTCAAACGCCGCATGGCCGGCCGCTCGTTCCGGCAGTGGCAGGCCGAGCGGGACACCAAACGCGCCGCCCGCCGCACCGCCCCCTGACCCGGCCCGCGACGACGCCCGCTACCGGCCCGGCGGGCCACATCCGCATACGGGCCTCGCCCACATCAACTCCGTTTCTGATCAGGCATAGAGACCATCCACGGGAGCAAGGCGCGCCCTCCGCTTATCCTCTTCCGCTGCCACCACGCGATAAGGGGACCAGGCCATGACACAGGCGACCTACCAGGGCACCGCACTCGTGCCGCTCCGGGAGTTGACCCCGTTCCCCGGCAACGCCAAACGCGGGGACACCGACACCATCCTCGCGAGCCTGCGCCGACACGGTCAGTACCGTTCCCTCGTCGTCCAGCACATCCCCGCCCCGGAGCCGGACCTAGCCGCGACCGGCGAGCTCCGGAGGCCCTCCCCCCGGCTCATCGTCCTCGCGGGGAACCACACGATGGCCGCCTTCACCGCCCACGGCTCCGGGGACTGCGGCCAGTCCTTCACCGTGGATGGCGAACAACGCCTATGCGGGGTATGCCAGAACGATCCCGCATGGGAGCCGGCCGCGCGCTGCGAGCTCGTCACGTGCGATGAGGACACCGCGCGCCGGATCAACCTGGTCGACAACCGGGCCGCGGACCTCGGCAGCTACGACCCTGACGCCTTGGCCGACCTCCTCAGCTTCATGGACGAGGACTACGAGGCCACCGGCTACACGGAGAGCGACGTCCTGCGCCTCCTGGCCCCGCCGCCGACGATCGAGGAACTGGCCGACACCTACCGGCACCCGGAGGACGACGGCCTCTGGCCCGTGCTGCGGTTCACCGTCCCCCCGGAGGCCCGGGACGACTTCTACGACCTCACCGCCTCCTGCCCCAACCCCGGGGACGACGCCGCCCGGTTCCACTACCTGCTGGACCGCGCCCGCGCCGCACCCCAGTGACCCCGTACAGCACCCGCGTCCTCGAGTCCGCCCACCACCAACAGGGGAGTGCCCCGCATGACCGAACAGGCCACCTACGTCCGCACCGCGCACCTCCCGCTCGATGAGCTCACCCCGTTCCCCGGCAATGCCAAGCGCGGCAACGTCGACACCATCCTCCAGAGCCTCCGCCGCAACGGGCAGTACCGCTCCCTCGTCGTCCGGCAGATCACCGACGGGCCGCTGATCGTCCTCGCCGGCAACCACACCATGCAGGCCCTCGACGCCCACGGCTCCGGCGACTGCGGCCAGACCGTCAAGACCAGCGGCGGCACCAAGCCGTGCGGCATCTGCCAGAACGACCCGGCATGGGAGCCCGGCGCCCGCTGCGAGCTCGTCACGTGCGACGAGGACACCGCACGCCGCATCAACATCGTGGACAACCGGGCCGCAGACCTCGGCACGTACGACTTCGAAGCCCTGTCGGAACTGCTGGGCTCCCTGGAAGACCTGGACGGCACCGGCTACACACCCCAGGATGTCGAGGACATCACCGCCCTGCTCGCCGCCCCGCCGGACGAAGTACAGCAGCTCGCCGAGCACCACGGCGAGCCGAACGAGGACGTGTTCCGCCCGCAGATCAAACTGACCGTGGACTCCGAGACGTTCGACCGGTGGCGCCTGGCCCTGGACGCCCACCTCGGCAAGGACGACGAGGCCAAGCTCCACCACCTGCTGGACGAGGTGGAGAAGCACCGCGCCGAGGCCGCGGCATGAACACTCTCGGCGGCACCGACCAGCCGTTCAAGGCCCTGTGCTCGTTCGCGTTCTGGCGCCCGAAGGACATGCGGAAGTTCACCGGCAAGCTCGCCACCCCGGTGAACATGATCTTCGGGGACTCCGGCGCCCACTCCGCGCGCACCATGGGCATCCACCTGACCCTGGAGGACTACGCCTCCTGGTGCCAGAAGTGGGACCGGGAACTGACCCTGTACGCCAACCTGGACGTCATCGGCGGCCCGGAGGCCACGTGGCGCAACCAGAAGGAACTGGAGCTCTACGGCTTGGAGCCGATCCCCGTCTTCCACACCGGCGACCCATGGGAGTACCTGGAGCGCTACCTGGACGAGGGCTACACGTACATCGCCCTCGGCAAGCTGCTGGGCAACCCGGTCAGCGAGGTACTGCCGTGGCTCGCTAAGGCCTTCAGGCTCGCTGACGGCCGGGCCGTCTTCCACGGGTTCGGCATGACTGTGTGGCGCGCGTTGCGGGAGTTCCCGTTCTACAGCGTGGACTCATCCTCCTGGGGCCAGGGGTTCCGCTTCGGGGTGATCCAGATGTTCGACCCCAGTAACGGCACTTGGACGAACTTCATGATGCGCGATCGCGACGCCCTGCTACGGCACCGGGAGTTGGTGCGCGCCCACCACATCAGCCCGCTGTCCCTTGCCACTCGCAAGACCTACAGCCGCACGGACGCCATTGCCCTCGCGGCCGTCGCGTGGCGCCGCGCGGAGGAATACCTCCGCGCCCGTCACGGCCCCATCACCATCCCGCCCGGCCCCCACAACCCCGTCACCCGGGGCGGGGCACGCCCTGCCACCCCGGGTCTCCACCTGTACCTGGCTGAAGCCAACTCCACCAACCTCTACCACGCCGCGGCCGGTATCCAGGCAGCCCGACAGGAGGCACCCACCCCATGACCACCAACCCCGAGCCCGAGCCGCTGATCCGTACCGTCGAGGTCGGCCCCTTCGCGATCTTCTTCACCAACGTCAACCGGCCCATGGGACTGCGCGCCCACTCCCACACCGGGGCCGTCACCGTCGTCTACGACACGATCGGCCGGCACGGATACCCCTCCTTCGCGGACACGAACGCCGCCCTGGAGACCCGTATCCACGAGCTGACCCGCCGCCCCTTCAAGGACGCCACGAACGAGGACGTCGCGGACCGGCTCTGGGCCCATCTGGACGGCTACATCGCGCCGGAGTGGGAGGAGTGGGGCGGCCAGTACGCATTGCGCGCCCTCCACCTGGACGTCGTCGGCGTCCACGACGCCATCGGCCACGACAACTCCACCACCCGCTACACCGTCGCCCGCCCCTACGAGCAGGGAGCCCAGTGATGTCGCACGCCGTAACGGTTCGCCACAACTTCGAGACCGGGCACCGCCTGCCGCACCTGCCCGGCAAGTGCCAGAGCCTCCACGGCCACTCCTGGTGGGCCGAGGTCACTGCCGAGTCCCCGGAACTCGCGCAAGGCCTGGTCGTGGAATTCAGCCCCTTCAAGAAGCAGTTGCGCCGGTGGATCGACGAGCACCTGGACCACGGCGTCATGCTCGGCCCGGATGACCCGCTCGTCCCACTGCTGGCCGCCCACGGCTGCAAGGTCCACCAGGTGCCCGGGTGGCCCACCGTGGAGAACGTCGCCGGCCTGCTGGCCCGAGTCGCCGGTGAGGCCCTGACGGAGCTGGTGCGCGCGCCCGGCGCCCGGGTCACCCAGGTCCGCGTGAGCGAGACGCACGTCAACGCCGCCACCTGGACCGCACCGTGACCGCCCCGGCCCCCGACACCACGGCTGACACGCTGGTCGTCGCGGAGGTGTTCGGGCCCACCGTTCAGGGCGAAGGCCCAAGCATGGGGCGCCGAGCCTCTTTCCTCCGCCTGGGCGGCTGCAACCTCGCCTGCTCATGGTGCGACACCCCGTTCACGTGGGACGCCACCCGCTTCGACCTGCGCGCCGAGCTCACCCGCACCCCCGTACCGGAGCTCGTCGCCCGCGTCCTGGAAGGTAGCCCCGGCATCGTGGTCATCACGGGCGGGGAACCACTGCTGCACCAGCAACAGCCCGGATGGGCCGCACTGCTGGCCACGCTCAACGTCGCCGGCGTGGAGGTGGAGGTCGAGACAAACGGCACCCTCGCCCCCACACCGGCCACGGCCGCGGCCGTCACCCGCTTCAACGTCTCCCCAAAGCTCACCCACTCCAACGACCCGACGGACAAGCGGATCCGCCCGGACGCCCTCACCGCGCTCCACCACACGGGCCGGGCCGCCTTCAAGTTCGTGTGCCGCACCCCCGCCGACATCCAGGAGGCCGCGGCCCACACCGCCGCGTACGGCATCCCCCCGCACGAGGTGTGGGTCATGCCCGAGGGCACCACCACCGGGGAACTGGACGAGCGGCTGCGCCTCCTCGCGGACCCTGCCATCCGCGCGGGCTTCAACCTGACCACCCGGCTCCACGTCCACGCGTGGGGCGACGAAAGGGCACGCTGATGAGCACCGCACCCACCCGCACCCCGACCGCCCCCGCCGACCTGGCCACGGCCGCCGCCGGCGCCTACGCGGACGGCCTGCGCGCCTGGCTCACCGCCCGAGGACTGGACCCGGACAGCCCCGCCCTGGTCGACACCCCGGCCCGCGTGCTGCGCGCCCTCACGGAGATGACTGCCGGATACGACGAGGACCCGGCCGTTCACCTCGCCCGCACCTTCCCCGTGGACCACGACGGCGGGCCCATCGTCGTCACCGGCGTACCGTTCACGGCCCTGTGTGAGCACCACATGCTGCCCTTCACCGGCCACGCGGACATCGCCTACCAGCCCGCCCCGGGTGCCCCCGTCGCCGGCCTGTCCAAGCTCCCCCGCGTCCTGGACGTGTACGCCCGGCGCCTCCAGACACAGGAACAGCTCACCCGCCAGGTCACGGCCGCCCTCGACGCCCACCTGTCGCCTCTCGGATCCGCGTGCATCATCCGCTCCGAACACGGCTGCCTGGCCCACCGAGGCGCCCGTAAGCCCGGCTCCGTCATGGTCACCGCCTCCTACACCGGCCGCTTCCAACAGGACCCCGAGGCGCGCGCCGAGCTCCACCGCCTCATGTCCTAACCAGGCCGGATGTGCGAACCAATAGGGACATGCGAACGGAGACATGCGAACGGAGGCGGTGACGGATGAGCGCCAGTAAAGCCAAGAGGGCCGAGGTCGCTGAGCGCCGCAAGAACGCGATTCAGATGGTGCTCGCCGGCCTGGACTACGAGACGATCGCCGAACGCCTCGGCTACGCCTCCAGAGGCGCGGCCCACACCGACGTGGACCGTGCGCTCCACGCCAACCTGTCCGACGTGAAGAAGGAGGCCGGGACGCTGCGGGATATCCAGGCCCGCCGGTACCACCGGCTCCTGGCCGCCGTGTGGCCCAAGGCGCTCAAGGGCGATCTCAAAGCCGTGGAGACTGCCGCGCGGCTCACGGACCGTGTGGTCAAGCTGTACGGGCTGGCAGAGCCGGACAAGCTGGATCTTGACGTCACTGGGCAGATCACCGCCGAGGACCTGATGGAGATCATCCGCAACGCGCCGGCCGACGATGCTGACGCGTGACGCGGAGGCCGCCTACCGGCAGATGCCCCGCGCGGACCGGCTGCGCCTCGCCCGGGGGGCTCCGGCCGAGCTGCGCCCCCATCTCGCCGGCCTGGAGCGCCGGTTGCAGGCCCAGGAGCGGTACATGTACCGGCCGGCCGCCTGGGCGCGGGAGGTCCTGGACTGGCCGGAGGGTCAGGGCGTCACCCCGTACCAGGGAGACGTGCTGGACGCCCTGCCGCCCCGGCGCCGCGTCGCGGTACGCGGGCCTCATGGTCTGGGCAAGACCGGCACGGCCGCCTGGGTGGTGCTGTGGTTCGCCACCACCCGGGATGCGGCCGGGGTGGACTGGAAGGTGCTCACCACGGCGAGCGCGTGGCGCCACCTGTCCGTCTACCTGTGGCCGGAGATCCACAAGTGGGCACGGCGCATCCGCTGGGACGTGCTCGGACGGGAGCCGTTCAGCGAGCTGTCCGAACTACTTTCCCTCAACCTCAAGTTGGTGCACGGCGCCGCCTCGGCGGTCGCGTCCAGCAAAGCCGAGTTGATCGAGGGCGCCCACGCGGACTCCCTGCTGTACCTCGTGGACGAGGCCAAGGTTGTGCCGGACGCCACGTGGGACGCCATCGAGGGCGCGTTCTCCGGCGGACGGATGGACGGGCTGCCGGAGGCATTCGCCCTCGCCATCAGTACGCCGGGGCCGACCTCGGGCCGGTTCTACGACATCCACCGCCGCGCCCCGGGACTTGAGGACTGGTATACCCGGCACGTCACCCTCGCGGAGGCCGTCGCTGCCGGCCGTATCAGCCCGGACTGGGCGCAGCAGCGCGCCCGGCAGTGGGGCGAGGACTCCGCCCTGTACGCGAACCGTGTGCTGGGTGAGTTCCGGGCTGCGGACGAGGACGGCGTCATCCCGCTCGCCTGGGTGGAGGCTGCTGTGGAACGGTGGCTTGCGTGGGACGCCGACGGCCGGCCCCCGGTGGAAGGGCGGCGCGTGCTGGGCGTGGACGTCGCCCGCTCTGGCGGAGACGCAACCGTCCTCGCCCACCGTCACGGCCACCTCATCGTGGAACTGGTCGTCCATGAGCGGGAGGACACGATGCAGACCACCGCCCGCGTCCAGGCCGCTGTCGGCGACGAGGACACTGGCCTGGTGCCCGTCGTGGACTCCATGGGTGTCGGTGGTGGCGTGGTGGACCGGCTCCGCGAGCTCGGCGTGCCCGTCCTGCCCTACACAGGTGCCGCGAGGACCAAAGTGCGCACCAGGGACGGGGAATGGGGCTTCACCAACGTGCGCAGCGCCGCGTACTGGCGGATGCGGGAGCTGCTCGACCCCGCGTTCGGCGCCGAGTTGATGCTGCCGCCGGATGACCTGCTGCTCTCGGACCTCACCGCCCCGACATGGGACGTGACCACGGGCGTGCCGCCCCGGATCCAGGTGGAGCGCAAAGAGGACCTCGTCGCACGGCTCGGCCGCTCCCCGGACCGGGGGGACTCCGTCGCGATGGCCTTCTGGGCCGAGAGCCTCGCCGCCTCCACGGTGCACTCGCCAGCGCACACGGCCGGGCGTTCCAGCGCCGCCGCGTCCCGCTACGGGCGCACCATCGGCGGAGGGGGCACGGCCCGTACGGGCGGCCGTCGTTAGGACTCCTCGGCCAGAAGCTCCGCCGGCGCGAACAGAATGCCCACCTCGGCGTACTCCGGGCCAGGACCGTAGATCACGGCCTCCCGGCCCTCGTAGGTCTCCAACAACACCAGCCGCAACGGTGGCCCGGTGTCCGGCCCCTCGTCCTGGTGATCAGCCATAGAGCAAAGATAGGGGCGCCAGCCGCTGCAGGGCATCGATCTCACGCCGCCCAGGCACTTCACCGGTTCAGCCGCCGACGCCCCGGAGACCAGCGTACCCGTGCCCCCGCCTACGGCCATGATCTGAATTGACCTGCTGACCTGGGCACTTGGCCCCAGGGGTGAGTTCGACAGGTGGCCTATGATGCTCCGCCGATAACCGGAGGATCACATCCGCAAGGGGCGACCATTGATCGAACTCACCGAACTCGCCCTACTCGGCTTCGCCGGGTACCGCGCGACACAGCTCGCCGTGCACGACACCATCCTCGACCCCGTACGCGACCGTATCCACGCCTGGCACGAGCGCCGCCCGGAGTCGGCGACGCGCACCTTCGTCGTGACGCTCATCTCCTGCGTCTACTGCCTCGGCTGGTGGATCTCCGGCGCCCTCCTCGCCGCGTACCTCCTCACCACCGACCAGTGGACCGGTACGCCCCTCCTCCTCCACGGCCTCGAATGGTTCGCCGTCGCCGGCGTTGCCGTCTTCCTCAACCGCTGGGACGACACCCGGGAGGCTTCCGCCGCATGACCCGCGAACTCGTTTCCACAGCGGCCCGGTACACCGCGCGCACCGCGAAGACCTCGGCCAAGACCCAGTCGCGCAGCGACCAGACCAAGGCATGGAGCTTCTACCGCACCCCCGAGGTGCGCTCCTTCGCGAACTGGGTCGCGAACGCCATGAGTGGCGCCCGCCTCTACGCGGGACGGCGACGACCGGACGGTGTGATCGAACCCGCCCCCGCCGGACATCCGGCCGCCCGGATCGTCGCCGAGATCGCCGGCGGACAGGACGGGCAGGCTCAACTCCTGCGCGAGTACGGCCGTCACCTCGCCGTCGCCGGCGAAGGCTGGACAGTCATCCGGCCCCGTGAGGACGGCGGTGCGGACTGGCACGTCGTGTCAGTCCTGGAGATCAGCAGCAGGGGCGCCGGACTCGAAGCGACGGTCGACGGGAAGCAGCTGGCGATCCCGGCCGTGGACGACGACGGCCCGCCCTCGGACCTCGACCCTGTTGCGATCCGCGTGTGGGACCCCAGCCCCGAGAAGCACATGGAGGCCGACTCACCCGTCCTGGGCAGCCTCAACGAGCTGGAGGAACTACGACTGTTGGGCGCGGCCGTCCGCGCGGTCACCCTCTCGCGCCTCACCGGCCGCGGAGTCCTCGTCGTGCCCAAGGGCACCCGGTTCCCGACCAGCCCGGCCCAGGGTGATGCAGAAGACGACCTGATCGACGTGTTCATGCAGGTCGCTGAGACAGCCATCCGAGAGCCCGACTCCGCCGCCGCGACCGTGCCGATCCTCCTCGAAGTTCCCGCCGAGATGGTCGGCTCCATCCAGAGGCTCACCTTCGAATCGGACTTCGACGAGCTGGCGATCAAGCTCCGCGAGGAGAACATCCGGCGCTTCGCCACGGCCGCGGACATCCCCGCCGAGTTCCTCCTCGGCCTCGGCGACGTCAACCACTGGGGCGCCTGGACGCTCACCCAGGAAGCGATCCAGCTCGGCATCGAGCCGCGGCTCGCCGTCGTCGCCCACGCATACACAGAGCACTGGCTCCGCCCCCTGCTCGAAAGCGAAGGCGAGACCGACGCGACCGAATGGCTCGTTGGCGTGGACTCATCGCAGCTGCGCGTGCGCGCCAACCGCTCCCAGACCGCCCTCGAAGTGTTCGATCGCGGCGTCATCGGGGCCAGAGCGCTGCGCCGCGAAACCGGCTTCGACGAGTCCGACGCCCCCAGCACCGAGGAGCAGCGCCCGGTCCCCGACAGCACCAACAGCGCCGACCTCCCGGTGGATGAGTCGACCAGCGAGCCGGACACCCTCCCGGCATCGGCCGGCGATCCGCGCCATGAGGGCGTCCTCGCCGCCGCCGACGGCCTCATCTGGGCCGCCCTCTCTGCTGCCGGCCGCAAGCTCGAACGCACCCCCGCTTGCCCCCGGTCCGAGCGCGCCCGCGCCCGCGAGATCGCGCCGGCCTGCCTCCACACCCTCCTCCCCGTAGAGGCCGGACAGGTCGAGCAGTGGAAGTTGCTCGACGGCGCCTGGGCCCGCGTCCCGGAGATCGCGACGCGCTACGGTCTCGACCCCGAATGCCTGACCGCTGCCCTCGATGACTACTGCCGGGAGCTCATCGCTGCCGGCATCCCGCACAGCTTCGAGCAGACGACGGGCGTCCTGCGCACGCCGTGCCTGGCGCTTGCCTCATGACCGGCCAGGAGCAGCACCGCCTCCCGGGCCCGGCCGCCGCGCCAGCGCCCGGCGCATCCGTGACCCTCACGCCCGGGACGGACGTCGGCGAGGACTGGTGCCCGGCCTGCAAGGCGTACACCCGCCTCACCGGCACGGTGCTGCTCCTCACCCCGGACGGCGTCGCCACGGTCGGCGCCTGGGCGTGGTGCGAGATCTGCGATGACCCCGAGGAGGCGCCCCGTGCCTGACCGCCTTGAGGACGCGCTCACCGCGGCGGAGGAAGACATCGCCGCCGCGGTGAGCGAGGCCCTGACCGAAGTCGCCGCCGAGTTCACCGCCGCCCTCAATGCGGCCGATGAGCTGGTGGCCGCCCGGTTCTCTGTCGCCCGCATCTCCCGTATGTGGAGCCAGCGTGTGCCGCGCCTCGTGCGGCGCCTCCTGGGCGTCGCCGAGACCGCCGCGAACCGTAGCGCGGAGGACGTCGACGCGCCCCTCCCGGACGACTGGGACAACCTCCCCGGACGTCATGAGGATGGCCGGAACCTTCCCGCCTCCCTTGGCGACTACGCCGAGAGGACCGAGCACCTCCTGCGCGCCATCGGTGACCGGCTCTCCGACGTCGCTGCACGGGAGCTCGCGGCAGGTCTCGACGCGGGGGAGGACATGGAGCAGCTACGTGCCAGGCTCCGCGCCGTGTTCGCCCGGGAGGGGGCGCAGCTTGGGGACGCGCGGGAGGAGCGCATCGCCCGTACCGAGGCCGCCCGCGCCTGGAACACCGCCACGCTCGCCGCCGGCCGGGACCTTGCCGCCCCGGACCGGCCGCTCGTCAAGCAGTGGCTTACCCGCCGGGACACCCGCGTCCGCGACGCCCACGCCACGATGAACGGTCAGCTCCGCCTCCTGGACGAGCCGTTCAACCTCGGTGGGGTCCGCATGTCCGCCCCCTCAGATCCGACTGCCCCGCCGGAGCTCGTCATCAACTGCCGGTGCGTTCTGGCTCTCGCACGCGCCGAACGGACCGCCGCCTACGAATCAAAGGCCCCTCAGCGGGGCGACGCCTTCGATGCCGAGGAGACCGGGATGGACCCCTCCCCGCCTACGGTGACCGCTGCCAGCGGCCCCCACACAGGCGCGATGATCGCGCTCATGCCCGCCGAGGAGGACGCGGCCCGGCTCGCCCTCGACAGCGGCCAGCCCGCGGGCCAGCTCCACCTCACCCTGTACTACCTCGGGGAGGGAGAGGACTTCGACGATACCGCCCGCGCGAGCATCATCGACACGCTCACCGAGGCTGCCCGGGACAACCTCACCGGCCCCATCCGCGCCCGGCTGTTCGGCGCCAACCACTGGAACGGGAACGGCAACTCCCCGTGCTGGGTGTGGGCCGTCGGCGACGAGTCCCCGGAGGATCGCACCGCGGACGCCGCGCTCCTCCACCACGCGCACGAGCAGGCCGTCTACACCATCCGCAACGCCGAGGGCATCGACACCGAGAACCTGCCCGTCCAGTACACCCCTTGGGCGCCGCACATCGCCGCGGCCTACTCCGACGACCCCGGCCTCCTCCCCGAACTGCAAGACCGCCTGGGGAAGGTCGCGTTCAACCGACTCCGCGTCGCGTTCGCCGGTGAGTACACGGACATCCCGCTCGGCCCCCAGGAGGAGGCCCCCATGGAAGACCAGCCCGGCGACATGACCGCGGCCGCGATGCCCGCCCGCACCTGGTCCACCCCCGGTGACACGGCGATCGCGTTCGAGAACCAGGAGACCGGCGACGGCCGCGTGTTCTCACCCGGCTCCCTCTACTGGGACGGCGGCCCGTGGCCGCTTCAGTACGCCGACGAGATGCTGATGGGGCATGAGGGCGCGGAGCTCGCCGGGGCGATCCAGCGCATCGGCCGGGACGGCGACCGCATCACCGCGAGCGGCGTCCTCTACCCCGGCCGCCCCGCCGGCGCCGATGCCGTCATGCTCCTGGAGGAGGGCGCACCCCTCGGCATCTCGGTCGACCTCGACGACGTAGACGTGGAATTCGTCGACCGCACGACGAGCGAGGATAAGGACGGGATCCTCGCGCTCGCCGCGTCCCTGCCTTCCGTGAGCGTCCTCCGTCTCGAAGATGGCTCCCTCTTCGTCACCGCGAACACCCTCCCGGAGTGGTCCGCCTCCGGCGTGGCGTTGTCCCGCTCCCGGCACAGCGTGCAGTTCATCACCGGCCCGGGCGGCGCGATCTGCGCCGCCGCCGTGCGGACCGCGTTCGCCGGTACCGGCGTCCTCACCGCAGCGGCCGGCGACACGGACGATCCGGAGACCGGCGTCGTCGTGCACTCCGAGAGCTCCGGGGACCTCCTCTTGCGCATCACCCGCGCCCGCGTACGGGGCGCGACGCTGGTGTCGATGCCCGCCTACGACCGAGCCCGCATCGTCCTTGACGACGCCCCGGAGGAGCCGGAGGAGGACGCCGCCCCGGTGGCGGCCGCCGCCCCGGGCCCGGACCATCACCGCGTCGTCTCCTACGTCTCGGCCTCCCCGGTGCCCGTCGGCGCGCGGGAGGTCGCGCAGGCCCTCGGCATGAGCATGGTGGTGGCGCGTGGGCACCTCACCCGCGCCACGAACGCCGGCAGGATCGTGCGGCTGGCCCGCGGCCAGTACGTCGGCGCCTCAACGCTCCCCGAGGGGATGGACGTTGCCGCCGCCCTCTCCGGGGACACCAGCCTCCCGGTGCACGACAACCGTGACGCCGAGTGGGACCGGGACACGCTCCGGGACCGTGCCGAGGACCTGTACGCCCGGCTGGCCGACGCCTACGACGACCCGGCCCTTCGGCCGCCGTGGGAGGACGAGGAGGAGCCCATGGGGGACCTGGAGGCATCCGCCTGGACCGCGATGCGCGACACGGACCCGATGCCCGCCGCATGGTTCCGCGAGCCGACGGAGGAGGAGCTGCCGCCCGGGAGCGGCGGAGTGCACTACGCCGACGGCCGGATCTACGGATGGGTCGCGCAGGCCGGGGAGCCCCACGCCGGATACCCGGGCCGCAACCTCACCGTCGAGTCGCTGGGGGACATCGACCTCACGCACTTCCTCCGCGCGAAGTTCCGTCTCGATGACGGATCCCTGGTGCGCGCCGGGGCCTTCACGATGAACGCCCCGCACCACCGGGACGGGGCCGAGTGCGAGAGCGCGGCGTGCCAGTTCGACGACACCCGCACCGTCGCCGGCATCGTCACCGTCGGCATGAACTCCCGGGGCCTGTGGTTCTCCGGCGCAGCCGCGCCCTGGCTGTCCGAATGGGACCGCAACGTCTTCGCAGCGTGCCAGCCGAGCTACCACATGAAACAAGGCCCGGCCGGACGCTGGCAGCTCCGCGCCGTGCTGTCCGTCCCCGTGCCCGGACACTCCTCCCCGCTCCTCGCCTCCGCCGTTGCCGAGCGCTCAAACCTCGCGCTCGCCGCGTCGGCGTCCGGCCTCCTCACCAGCCCGGACACGACGCCCGGACACGCGACGGACGTCTCCGGACAGCCGGTGTCCGGACAGGCCGCGGACACGTCCGGACAGCCCGCCGCGGCCAGTGACGCCAGCGCCCTCGCCGCAGCCCTCGTCGCCAGCCCCACGTTCCTCGACGGCCTCCTCACCGCCCTCGACCGGCGCGAGGCCGAGCGAGCCGAAGCAGCCCGCGCGGAGGTACAGCGGCTGGCCGCCGCCGTCGCCCCGGCCCGGGAAGAGATCGCCGCCAGCATGGCCGGCACCACACGAGACGGAGACGCCTGATGCCCTGCTCCTGCCAGTCGAAGCGCCAGCAGTGGGAGGTCGTGACCGCCACCGGAAAGGTCGTGTTCACCTCCGCCTCGAAGCCGACGGCCGAGACCGTGTCGAAGCGCTACCCGCAGAGCAGCATCCGGGAAAAGGCGAAGCCCGGCACGACGACCACGGCGAAGTAGCAGCGCCCCTTGACATGACCGGCCCGCACCGCACGGCGGGCCGCTAAGATTCCCTCACGACGACTGCTGGTTTTGGGCCGGGTCTCCAAGAGCGATCACTGGAGATCCGTCCCATGGCCGAGTTCGAACTCCCCGAGGACATCACCGCACTCGACGACACCGAGCTCTCCGAGCTCCTGGAGGGTGCGGTCGCCGCCTTCGATGCCAAGTCCTCATCCTCCACCGTCACGCCGAAGGACCTCGAACAGCTCCGCACGCTCGCGACCGCCGTCAACGACATCCGCGCCGAACAGGCCGCGCGCACCGAGGCCGCCGAACAGGCCGCCGCGGAGATCGACTCTCTGGCCGCGCAGGTCCGTGGCGGCGACGCCGACCCTGAGCCAGCCGACGACACCCCGGCGGGCGAGGACACCACCGCAGCGGCCGAGCCCGAGCCCGCCGCCGAGCCGGAGCCGGAGCCGGAGTCCGAGCCGAAGACCGCTACCGCTGCGGTCGTGCATCGTCCCGCGCTCGACCTCTCCCACGTGCGCCGCCGCCAGCCCCGCGTCCTGCCCGAGCCGCCCGCGCCGACCACCAGCATCACCGCAGCCGTCGACGTCCCCGGCTACACCCCCGGCGCGCCGCTCAGCTTCTCCGACATCACCGCCGGGATCATCTCCCGCGCCAACGCCCTGAAGACGGCGGGCGGCGGCGTCGGCCAGGTCATCTCCTACCGGCACCCGTACCCGCCGGAGCTGATCGTCACGGACTCCAGCTCGGCACCGGAAGGCACCGAAGTCGCGCTGCGTGCTGCCGATCAACGGCGCCTGCCCCAGGGCGACCTGGTCGCGTCCGGAGGCTGGTGCGCGCCCTCGGAGACCGTCTACGACCTGACCGATGTCGCGTGTGCCGACATGCTGTGGGACGCCCCCGAGATCCAGCTCGCCCGCGGTGGTCTGCGCTACTACAAGACCCCCAGCCTGGACGTCTCCGCGATGACGTGGGTGCACACCGAAGCCGACGACATCTCGGGCGCGACCAAGCCCTGTTTCAAGATCCCTTGCCCGGACCCGATCGAGGCCCGCTGCGACGCGGTCGGGGTGTGCCTCGAAGCGGGCATTCTCACCCAGCGGCATTTCCCAGAGCTGGTGTCCTGGTACCTGCGCAACGCCATGGTCGCCCACGAGATCCGCATCCGCAGCGTGCTGTTCCAGCAGGCCGTCGAATCGGCGACCCCGGTCCAGATGGGCGACAGCTTCGGCGCGGTTTCGGCGGTGTTCTCGGCAGTCGCTCTCCAGGCCGCCGACATGATCGAGCGTCACAGTCTGTGTGAATCGATCAGCCTGGAAGTCGTGTTCCCCTGGTGGTCGCGGAACCTGTTCCTCGCCGACGTCGCCCGCCGCAATGGCGTCAGTATCGAAGAGGTCAGCACCGCAGATGTGCAGCAGGTGTTCACCCCCCTCGGTGTCGGCATCCAGTGGGCGCGCAACCTCGCCCCCGCCGTGCCCGCCGACATCGGCGGCGCGACCGCCGCGACCGTGTGGCCGGATGAGGTGTCGTTCCTGATGTATCCGGCCGGGCAGCTCCAGCTCGGTCGCGGTGAAGAGGTCAACCTCGGCGTCATCCACGACAGCACGAAGTTCTCGACGAACGACTACACCGCGCTGTTCGCGGAGGAGTGCGTGACCCTCGTCGACCGCTCCGTGGACACCCGCTACGTCACCGTCCCGGTCTTCCCGAGCGGCGAGACCGGCGGGCAGACCCTCATCACCATCGGCGAGTCCTGACCGCGTCCGCACCGTGACTGTGGCGGGCGGTGCTTCGTGTGGCGCCAGCCGCCCCGAGAGAAGGAGCTGAGACTCGATGGCCGCAGGTCTGCGGAAATACGTCGAGGCGATCGACGGCACCCCCCTCCCGCACGGCATCCTCAACACGCCGTGCACCGACGTGCGGGACGTATCCGATGAGCACGAGCTGCTGGGCGTCGAATGGCTGGCCCGTGGCTGCTGCCCCGTCCAGTCCTGGACCGACCCGTGCCTGGACGAGTCCCCGAGCGACGAGTCGCCAGGTGAGGAGTCTTTGGGAGACGCCCCCGGCACCAAGGAGTTCTGCCGACCGGAGACCGAGCACGCCGAGCCCATCACCCTGTACGCCGGATCCGAGTGCTCCACGATCGGCTGGTCGTACAACGAGGCCCGCGAGCACGCCGAGGCGACGCTGTCCCTCGGCGAGCAGCAAGGGCTGGAGGCCGCGTTCTGGCGGTCCAAGCTCATCCAGGACGCTGTCGACCTCACCCCCGTCGAGGGGCCGTTGAGCGTTGCACAGGGCGTCGCCGTGCTGGAGGGCTGTCTCGCCGAGTCGTACGGCGGCGTCGGCACCCTCCACGTCCCAGCGGGCGTCGCCGCTCTGTTGGGCTGTTGCGACCTCGTCCGCGAGGACCCGACGACCGGCGGGCTGCGCACTCTCGCCGGGAACTGCGTGGTCATCGGCGCGGGATACAGCGCGGAGAACACCGGTCCCGGCGGCGTCCCAGCGGACCCGGGTACCGCCTGGATGTACATCACCGGGCCCCTCGTCATCCGCCGCGGCCCGTCGGTCACCATCCCTGACCGGCCCGGAGCGTCCGTCAACACACGTAACAACGACCGTCGGGTGCTGGTCGAGCGGACGTACGTGGTCGGCACGACGTGCACCGTGTGCGCGGTCACCGTGCAGACGACCTTCTGAGGAGCCCCGTCGTGTCCGACCTCATCCATGTCGTGCCCACCGCCGAGCAGCGCCAGCAGTTCGCCGCGTGGGCGGTCGCCCAGACGCCGAAGATCCGCACTGTCGGACCGAACGCCTTCGCCGTGCCAGCCGCCCTGTTCACGGAGGTACCCGAGAGACTGCTCATCGGCTCCCACGTCGACGGCCACCGTTACGTCTCGCCCGACGAGGACCAGGAGCAGCACCGCCAGGCCCTGACGGGTACGAGAGGCCCCGAGGTCACCATCCCGCTCACGCGGCCGAAGCAGGCGCGCCAGGCCGCCGACACGTCCAGGCTTACCGAACTCCTCGGCGTGGCCACGCCCGACGCACTCACCGTGCCAGCGCCGGACGATCCGGTGTTTAGCGTCCCTGGCGGGGGCTCCGAATCCGCCTGGGCCCCTCCCGAGCTGGAGGTGGAGGCCGGGCCGCCCCCGCCCGTCCCGGAACGGACGTACGGACAACACGCCATCCCCCTGGACACCGGCGGCCGGGACCAGGAGGACGCCGCCGGAGGCATGGACCGGAGCAACCGTGCCGTCGACAACCGCACCGACGCGGAGGCAGGCCCGTATGGATGCGACCTCTGCGACCGCGAGTTCACCACGGCACGCGGCCGTGACACCCACCGACGCCAGATCCATACCCGAAACCGAGGCACTGGCACCAACTTGGCAGGTACGTAGGCCAATTCGGGATCTCGTGCCGTCCCTCTCCCCATTAAGGAGCCTCATGTCTGACCACCTCGATGGCCTGACCGCGAAGAACGACCCGCGTCTCGACATCAGCGACGTCTACGCGTTTCAGGGAGCCACCGGCACCGTCTTCGTGATGAACACCAACCCCCTATCTGGGACGGGAGGTTTTCATCATGAGGCTGTCTACGAATTCAAAATTGACATCACCGGGGACGCCCGTGAGGACCTGACGCTCCGCGTCAATTTCGGTGATCTGGACGCAGGCGGGCGACAGGCAGCCACGCTGACTCTGGTGGCCGGCCCGGCCGCGTGTGACCAACAGCTCGTCCTCGCACGCACGACTACCGGCGAGGCGGTTACCGGGCTGAGCGGCGTCCGACTCTGGGCAGGTGCCGCGAGAGATCCCTTCTACATCGCGGGGCCCGTTGTCACTGCCGTCCGCACAGCCGTCGTAGGCGGAAGCGAACTTGACCTCGGCGACTTCGATCCGGAACAGGCGACGAATCTGTTCGCCGGCACGAATGTCCAGGCCATTGTGGTTGAGGTCCCCAATCTTCTTCTGAAGAGGGCTCCAACCATCGGTGTATGGGGCGCCATTGCCGTTCCGACTGACGCTGGTGATGACTGGCGGCAAACGGACCGCGCAGCAATTCCCCTCACCAGCACACTGTTTGGCTTCAACGAGGCCGACGATTTCGGGTCCGCTGAACCCGCGGACGACGCTGCGACCTGGGGAGACCAGATCCAGAACATGGTTGCTCGTGCCGTCGCGGCCAACGGCTACGACGGCGACGCGCAGGCGTACGCCATCGAGGTACGCAAGCGCATCGTCCCGGACATCCTGCACTACCGCGTGGGCAGCGACGCGAAGTTCACCGACGGTAAGTACAACGGCCGTAACCTCGTCGAGGACGCCGCGGAGGCGATGTTCCACCTGGTGCTGGCCCGGCCCGTGGACATGGGGCTGGATGCATCGGACGCTGGCACGCTGCGCGACGACTTTCCGTATCTGGGGGAGCCGGTGTGACGGATTCCTGTCGGCTATCAGCCGACCCGGGCGAAGAGACCGCGAACTGCCATACGTAGGCATGCACGCGCCTGGAAGTTCGCCAACTGAATGACCCAACGGCTGTCCCACCCCGCGCCACCACGCCGGCTGTCCCCAGGAGAACGATGAGCGACGTCGTCGACGAGTCCCAAGCCCGCTATCTGGCACACCAGGCCCGCAAGAAGGAAACCCTGATCGAGATCATGCGGCAGCGGCACAGCGACCGCATGTACGACGCCAGGCCCGTTCAGGAAGACCTTCGCGGCCAGGTGCGGGAAGCCATCGGCCTGTGCCCTTCCAGTTGCGACCGGCGCGGCGTGTCCACCGTCGAGGTCGACTCACGAGACGAACTCGCCCTTCTCAGCGGGCTCCTCGTCGGCGGGGTCGGCTGGATCCACCGTGCCCCCTGGGTGCTGCTGCTCATGGCCAGGGAGGAGACGTACAAGGCTCCCGGTGAGGTGGAGTTCATGCCCTTCCTGGACGCCGGAGCGGTCATCCAGCAGGTGATGCTCCGCGCGACAGACCTGGGCCTGGCCACGACATACGTCAACCCCAACATCCGCCAGTTCAACCGTGACCACTTCCGGCGGATCTTCGGCGAGGGGATCTTCTGCGGCGCCATCGCCATCGGCCACCCCGTACCGGGCAGCCCGGATCAACAGCACCACCAGGAGAAGAGGGCCGCCGCAGCACACGACAGGACGAGGAAGGCCAGAGCAGCGACGACCAGACCGGGGCGGCCAAATGACCGCCCACAGGCCACGCATCTTCGCGGTAGGCGGCTGGCGTTACGAGCCCGAGTGGCTCGTGGACGAGTTCCGGGAGAATCTGGCATGGGTTGATGAGCTGGTCATCGTCGACGACCGCGCCCGCACAGGGGAGCTGTGGGTCCATGAGGGCGACTACCGGCTGATGCAGCGCCAGGCCCTCATCGACGCCGGTATCCGCCCGTGGGACTGGGTCCTGGTCACCTCACCCGACGAGCGGTGGGGCAGCCGCGCCAAGCGCGTCGTGCGCGGCCTCATCACCAAGCGCCACCGTCGCATCTTCCAGTTTCCGCTCCGCGAGATGTTCACGCTCACCAGCTACCGCACCGATGGCATTTGGGGCGACAAGTGGCGCCCCAGGCTGTTCCCGTTCCTCCCTGACCAAGAATTCACCAAGGGGAGCATCCAGACCCCGCCCTCGCCGGTCGAGGGAGGCTACGAGCGCGTTCGCGTCCCCCACGTGCCGATCTACCACCTGGAGAACATCGCCCCGGCCTCACGCATCGAGCGCGCGATCGTCTACGAGGCCCTGTCGCCCGGCTCCCAGCAGCGCGCCGCACGCTCCGCGTTCTGGCGCCGGCACGACCCGACTGGCCGTTACATCCGCGCCTACGGATATGCCTACCTGGCCGACACCCGTGGCATGCGCCTCGCTCCGGTCCCCGTCGGCGACATCGTCCCCCGGCCGACCCGCCCCTACCACTTCCGCGTCCCTGACGAACTCCTCGTCGCAGAGTGCGGACAGAACCGGGAGGAACTGACCCGATGGTTCCACACCACGCTGGCACGCGGCCCAGAACGATTCCGCCGACGCCGGGTGCGATAACTAGGGAAAGCGCGCCTCGGTTACCGCGCTTTCCCTAGTGTTTCACGATTCTCATCGTGACACTCTCCCTGAAGGAGATGGCCAGCGCCTCTGCGACGGGAAGCGCCCCCGTCCAAAAAATCCTTGGACGGGGGCATAGTGAGATTTATTCCTCCCACAAAGGTCTTTCTTCGACTGTACCTAGGCGTGCGTGTCCGGTGGTGAGGTCCACGAGAATTGGGCAGAGACCGACCAACATGTCATCCCAGTTTCGGGTCCTCAGGTATTCTTCGCCGTTGTAGGGGGCAATGAGAATCCCGCCCTTTTCCCTCACTCGTTCGTAATCGATTTTGAGTACGGGGTCGTAGGGGCCTGTTTCTCGCGCAAGCAGCTCCTCCGCGACCTTCAAGGCTTCAGATTGACTTAGCGTCATTTCGTCCTCATGAACCGATAGATTTTATATCCCTTGGGTGATGCACGCCCCACCTGAGCATCCAAAAATATTACATCGCCGTCACGATTGATCACGTTAAACACGTGAGCCAGATCTGGGTTCCCCCCGTACACGATACCCCGCGCGCCGTCTCCTGCCTTCTTGACGTCCTTGACGATATTGGACAACGACCTCTTCACGAACTTCTTGCCAGGAAAGTATTTCTCTAGAACTTTGTAATTCCCGCCACGCAGTTTGGGGAGTGCTGACGCTGGGGTGCCGTCCAGAGTTCTTTCGACTCCCAGGACGCACGCGCGGCAGTTAGTCTTTCCGTTTCCAGGGTTGACTATTTTCCGCAGATCTTCAGTGATAGGCGTCTTGTATGAGTCTCCGAGCGCAGTCTTGCCTCCGCCTCCTGCTCCCCAGCGGACACTGCCGACCCTGTTGAATGCCTTTTCGTTCTTTACGGCCTTGGCCAGATCGCCGGCCGTGATAACCGACTTACCCGCCTTCACCCAGCGCAGGAAGATGACGGCACCGAGAGCACGATCGACAGGGGAGAGCTTTTCTCCGGTTACCGAGTCCTCACCGGTGAGGGCTTCCACAATCCCCTTCGCATCCCCCACTACAGGGACAAAGTTCACTATTGCGGAAGTGATGGCCTGCTTCGCCTTGCTCTCCACCGGCAAGGGGCCACCGTGGATATACTCGTCGATGCCAGAAAGGTCGAGATCCTTGAAGGGGCTGCCGTCCTTCGAGAGGGCACCACTCTTGAGTGACTTGTTCAGGTCATCGATAGCCCTGTTCATCCCGGCGACGCCGCTATTGGCCTTAGAAATGCCCCGGTTGGCCCCGTCAACAGCCTCGTTTATCAGATCAAGACCCTCATTCATCTGGCCAAGACCGTGGTTCATCTCGTTCAAGCCATGGTTCATTTGATTCAAACCGCGGTTTATCTGAGCCGAGGCGACGTTCAGACCCGTGAGGGCATGATTCATTTGACCGAAGCCTGCGTTCATCTCGTCGAACGCATGCTTCAATTCAGGATCCTTGAGGGTCTTGGCAGTAGAATCCACAATTGGAGCAAGCCCGACCATGAGATCGACTTCGGCCTTTACGAGCTGGACCATGAGAGGTGCCGCTTCATAGAAAACATTGAAGTACGAATCGAGAGCCTTGATCGCTGCCTTTTCCCCGGCAACCGCCTTAGCGATATGCGGGTCCTTCAGGTCCTCCGCCGTGATTTTATGGTCGACAGCAGCTTGAGCGAGCTTCTTCAGCTTCTGCGATTTCTTATACAGCTCGGGCAAGCGACTCTTCGTCTCTTTATGCCATTCATGCTCAGCGATGAATAGAACTACCAATCTGGCGCTAATCTTCGCGTCATGAAGGAGTTTCTTGAGGCATGAGAGCTTTTCTTTGAGGGGTAGTGTGCTGCACTTCGTAAGCGCTGAAGTGGCTTGCTGCGACTCAGCGGCAGCCGCCGCCCCCATTCCCCCGGTGAAGAAAATTGACAGCGTCACCATAAACGCTGTCATTCGGATTTTCCACTGATTTTTCATTGTTCCTTGGCAGCATAGACAGCAGGGCGGCGCAGCTCAGCGTCACCAGCCCGCTCCTCTCCCTCACGCCACCAGGTGGTCAGACCGCTTAGCGATGGCGTAGAAGAGCTGGGAGTAATCCCCCGTACCGGCCGAAGACGTCGCGAACCACGCCTTAGCAAGATCATATGCATCCTTCGCACCTATGGTCACATCAGGACATTCGGCTGGCTGTCTAGCCGCCATGCCCCGATCGTCGCTGTGAGACGGATCGGAAGTGCCACTAGCTATGCTGGTGACTGCGCCGCTGGTTTTGGGCCGGGCCTCCAGGAGGGTTGGAGGTTCCCGGCATGCCGTGCCCGCTGATCGCAAACGCCGACGTCATCCGAGTCACGCGGCTGGACGGCTGCGGCCGCCCTGTCTGCGGCGAGGACAACGGCTTCACCTTCGACTGCTTCGCGACCTTGGCGATGAACGCGAACGTCGAGGAAGGCCAAGACGTCACCTACACCGCCGCGAACGGCCGCCAGTGCGGGTTCAAGAGGGGCTGTCCGACGTTCAACGGCTACGACCTGGAGCTGAACTTCTTCACCGTCAGCCCCGAGTTCATCGAGATCACGACCGGCAACCCCGTCATGTACGGGTTTGACGGCACGCCGATCGGCTACGACGACTGCTCCATCCAGTGCAACAGCGGCTTCGCGATTGAGCTGTGGGCCGAGGTCTTGGGCGAGGACGTGTGCGACGCCGACGCCAGCGGCGACGGGGCGTGGATCTACTTCCTGCTGCCCTGGGTGACGAACGGCCAGCTCGGTGACCTCGAAGTCGGCTCCGAGGCTGTCTCGCTCGTCCTGAACGGGGCGACCCGGGCCGGCGGCGGCTGGGGATCCGGACCGTACGACGTGATGCCGGTCGACGCGGCCGGCACTCCGGGCCCGATGCTCACCCCGGTCGGGAAGAACTGCCACCGGCGCACCTTCGTGACGACCGTCGCGCCGCCGGAGCCGGTGTGCGCGTACACCCCGGTCCTGTGTGACTCCTCCTCCTGACGGCCGGCCATGATGACGGCATCCGAGGTCGACATCGTCGTGCCCGTGCGGGTCGGTGCCACGAACGAGCAGCTGCGCTATGCGCTGCGGTCGTGGGCGGCGAACGTCCCGCACCGGCACGTATGGATCGTTGGCCACCTGCCGACATGGGTCCGTGATGTGCGGCATATCCCAACAGACCAGGACGGCACGAAGTACCAGAACACGACCCTCGGCGTGCGGGCCGCGTGCTTGAACCAGGGCGTGTCGGAGACGTTCCTGCTGTGCAATGACGACTTCTTCGTCATGGCGCCGCAGCCCGACGGGGTGCCCGTGCTGCACCGCGGCCCGGTCTCCCGGGTGGAGGCGTACTACGCGGGCCGCGTGCAGCGGCCGGGACGGTACCTGCGCGGCCTGCGCGCGACGCGGGATCTCCTCGTCTCTCTCGGGCACGAGAACCCGCTGTCGTACGAGCTGCACGTCCCGCTCCCCGTCGAGAAGACAGGGATGCTCAAAGCGCTCGACGTGTGCCGGCGCCTCGACGTCGTGCACAAGCGGACCGCCTACGGCGTGCTGAACAACATCGGCGGTGCGGAGATCCGGGACGTGAAGGTCCTCAACCGGTCCCCGAAGTTCGACCAGGACTCGGTGTTCCTGTCGACGATGCCGGACAGCTTCGCGCACGGGCAGGTCGGCCAGTTCATCCGCCGCTCCTTCCCCCGAGCGTGCCCGTACGAGGCCGGGGGGCGCTCGTGATCACGACGGCGCCGTGCGATCCGTGGCCGGTCGATCTCTCCTGCTGCGGCCTGCCCGAGGACACCAGCGCGGAGACGATCGAGCGGTGGAGTCGGGTCGCCTCGATCATGCTGTGGCGGCTGTCGGGAATGCGGTGGGGGCCGTCGTGCCCGGTCACGGTGCGGCCGTGCCGCCGTGCCTGCCTGGATGCCTACCCGCTGACGGTGCGGTGGGGCAGCGTAGGCCCCTGGATTCCGTACATCGGCATCGACGGCCAGTGGCGCAATGCCTCGGTCTGCGGGTGTCGTTCGGACTGCTCGTGCGGTGAGCTGTGCGAGGTGTACCTGCCCGGACCGGTCTACGACATCGTGTCCGTCGACGTGGACGCCGAGACCTTGGCCCGCCCGGACCCAGACGCCAATGTGATCGGTGATTACCGGGTGGACGCGCCCGGTCGGCTGGTGCGCACCGACGGTGGATGCTGGCCCGAGTGCCAGGACATGGCCGCCCCGCCCGGCACCCCAGGGACCTTCGCAGTCACCTACCGCACCGGGCTGCCCCTTGATGAGGTGGCAATCGCCGCCGTGTCGGAGCTGACCTGTCACTTCATCAAGGGCTGCGGCGGCGGCTCCTCCTGCGGCTGCAAGGTCAACCGCAACGCGACCCGCGTCACCAGGCAGGGCTTGGAGATGGAGATGGCCGACCCCACGGTCATCTACAGCGAGGGCCGGACTGGGCTGCCGATCTGCGACGCCTGGCTGGCGACAGTCAACCCGCACCGCCTCGGCTCCGCGAGCAAGGCGTACAGCCCGGACTTCCGCCGCCCCCGCGTCACGACCTGGCCGTGAAGGAGCCGAGACGATGCCGCTGACCCCGCTTGCCCTCCACGACCTCACCGAGGCCGTGCTCGGCTGCGTGTGCGCCGCTCTCCAGGCCACGGCCGAGGAGGTCGACGGTCAGCCCGCCTGCCCGTGCCGCGCCTGCGTGGTGCCGGGCGCCGTGGCGTGGGACTCGTGCGGCGACCCGTGCAGCGGGAGCGGCGACGGCGGGCAGCTTTCCGTCAACGTCGTGCGGTTGAACCCGACGAACCCGTTCCCGAACGAGGACCGCACCGTGCAGGGAGCACGGAACTGCCAGCCGCCGACGACGACCGCCGTGGAGATCGCCGTCACCCTGCTGCGGTGCGCCCCGACCGTCGACGAACAGGGCTGCCCACCAACCTGTCAGGAGCTGGAGCAGGCCGCGCGGATCGTGCACGTCGACGCGGTCACCGTCTTCAACGCCCTGTACTGCTGCCTGCCAGGCACCGGAGGCGGCCGACGCGGCCGGAAGTTCGTGATGGGCCAGCAGCGGACCCTCGGCCCCGAAGGCGGCTGCGTCGGGGTGGAGCAGCGCGTCACCGTGGCCCTGCCGGGCTGCGTGAAGTGCCCAGAGGGGGCGTGATGAGCGTTGAGGTGAGGATCGATCCGGGCCGCATCTCGCGGCTCCTCCGGCTCCGCGGCGGCCTCGCCGAGCGTGGCCTGCGCAAGCGCACGGAGAAGGTCGCGCGGATCGCGCAGCGGAAGGCGCCCGGCACGATGGGCGCCTACCTCAGCTGGAAGATCCAGAGCGGGCCACGCGGCCTCCAGGGCGTGATCGTGTGCGATCACCCGGCAGTGCACTACGTCCTCAACGGCACCCGTCCGCACGTCATCCGCCCCCGCCGAGCGAAAGCGCTCCGCTTCGACAGCGGCGGCCGGACCGCGTTCGCCAAGGTCGTGCACCACCCAGGGACTTCGGCGAACGACTTCATGGGCGAGGCCCTGCGAGCAGGGCACTAGCCGTACTACCCGTCGAATGTGAGGAGTGTCGTCATGACCACAAAATGGCTCTTCAAGGGCTGTTCGGCACCGAGGGCGCGCACCGCAGCCATCTGTGCACTGGTACTGGGCGTGATGGTGGCCTTCGCGCCTACGGCGGTGGCCGCGCCCGGTGACCTGGACACCAGATTCAGCAGCGACGGCAAGACCACCACCGACTTCAGCGGGACCCCCGCACAGCCGGACATCGCCAACGATGTGGCAGTGCAGCCGGATGGGAAGATCATCGCCGCTGGCAGGGGCGGCCTGAACCTGCCGGTCGTGGGCGGCACGGCCCAGTTCGCCTTGGCCCGCTACAACCCCGACGGGTCGCTGGACGCCACCTTCGGCAATGGCGGCAAGGTGCAGTTCAGGTTCTTCGACGCGCCGAACACCCAATTCGCCCGCAATGTGTTCGTCCAGTCGGACGGGAAGGTCCTTGTCTCCGGTCTCGCCGGCCCGAACGAGCAGACGGCCAGCGCTGCGGTCGCCCGCCTGAACCCGGACGGGTCGCTGGACACCACGTTCGGCGGAGGTGACGGCAAGGTCACGCTGAACATCGGAGTCGGCAGCGGCTTCCGGGGCATCGCCCAGCAGTCGGACGGGAAGATCGTCGCTGTCGGTGCTGCGAACACGGACGCGTTCATCGCCCGCTTCAATCCCGACGGCAGCCTGGACACCACCTACGGCAGCTCGGGTACCGGCTGGGAGAAGCCGACCGTGCTGGCCGCCAGCCACTTCTTCGATCTGCGGCTCGACTCCTCGGGCCGCGCGGTGGTCGCAGGGTTCCAGACCACCGCGGACAACACCAACGCCGTCCTCGCCGCCCGCTTCACCACCAGTGGCCGGCTCGACACCAGCTTCAACGGAGTCGGTTTCACAGCGGTGCCCCTGACGCCCCTGAACGACCTGGCGTTCGGCGTGGACCTGGACCACAGCAAGATCGTCCTGGCTGGGGTGGCGAACGTCAACGACCCGTTCAACATCGAGGGCAACGGGAAGATCGGCGTAGTGCGCCTGAACTCGGACGGCAGCCTGGACACCAGCTTCGGCGGTGACGGCAAGGTCGTTACCGATGTGACGGCGAAGGTGGACCAGGCCCGCGACGTGCAGGTGCAGTCCACGGGCAAGGTTGTGGTCTCCGGTATGCGGGGCGCCACCTCGGCGTTCCCTGCTGACCCAGTGGACGGCAACACGCTGGTGGCCCGGTACACCAAGGACGGCAGTCTGGACACCGGCTTCGGAACCGGTGGGATGGTGACCACGTCGTTCAGCGGCGGCCCGGACGTGTGGCGCGGCTCTGAGATCGTCGGCTCCAGACTGGTTGTTGCCGGTGGAGCAACAGTGACCAAGCCGGACGGCACTCAGGGCCTGTCGTTCGCGGTAGCCCGCTACCGCCTGTCCTAGAGACGCAGAAGTCCCAACTTCTGTGCCTCTACACGTGCCCGGCCCTTTGCGCCGCGCCCGGGGGCAGCATCGCCGGGCGCGGCCTGTGCCGCCGTACGGAATGGGTCGCGGGCATCGCCCGCCGCGAAGCACCGGGCCGGGTGGGCAACTACGACGTGGGTGGCTGGACGGTGTTCGCTGCCGTCGTCCACCACCCTGGTATCCGCCCGAAAGACTTCCTCGGGCGGGCGCTGCGCGCGGGCCGCTGGGAGTTGTCGGCCAGGCCACGAGCAGGCTGGCAAGATGAAGCGTCCTCCGTGCACGCAACGACAAAGCACGGGTGGACCGTACCCCGGGATAAGCCGTCCAAGGGTCCAGCCCACCTTGAGTGCCTCAAACTCACTACCAAATACAGTTAGCAGGCTTTCATCGCACCGCGCAGTTTGAACCCTTCCCTATTCTGCCGCGACGCCTGATGAATTAGCGCCACCTCTGGTACTTGCTGCCATTGTCAGGCTTCGTGTAAGCCTTACCATGTGCGGTGTCAAGAACGCGGCCAGTGGCCTTATTCTTGAGCTTCCATCCGGTAGAGGTCTTAATCTCGTACCACTTCTGGTTATTCCCGCCGTTGCACTGAATCACGTAGACGCTGCCTTTGGAGTTGCTGTCCAGGCATTCATACCCCGAGCCGAAGCCGGCCCACCTGAGCTTGAATGTGCCGTCGGAATTCTTGGTTTCCCACCAGCCGCCAACCTTTCGCAACGAAGTTCCGCTTTCGGTAAGGTAGGCACCGGTGGCTACATTCTTCCAGTCCACCCTCCGGTCCCACGCAGAAGCGTTGCCCGCGGTTGCCAGCAGAATAGAGGGAACTATCGCAGCAGCCCCCAGAGCTTTTGCTACTTGCCTTTTCTGCATTACCTGCCCCTATTGCTTGAATCAAGGACGCCCCTTTGGGCGACGGTTTAGGTAGCTTATTTGCAGCCCCTGAAGTGGGCGGCAAATAACTGTGGTCGCGGTCTCACAACCGGAGAAAAGTAACAAGAGATGAAATACCGCGCAAGTTGAACAATGCGTTCCGATGTCGTGGTCACCTTGTACCTTTTGGCCTCTATGGTTGATTTGGTGTAGTAGATCCCGCCAGCTCTCTCCAGAGCCGCTCTCTCCTCCGTGTCTTCAAGAGCGCACCGCAAGTAGTTGAATCTCTAACCAGATGTTGAGCAGGCGCGCAGAGCAGATCTGGACGGCGAGAGGTGTACGCGCCCGCATGCCGGGAGCGTTTCCGGCGGTCTTTTTTGGCTGTGGCAATTCGCGATTGCCATGGAAAACTCTTCGTGGAAGTTCATCGGAGGATTTTGGCGGCCGTACCGTTTCCGCCGAGGTGGAAAATTATGTGCAAGTGGCAGAGAGTGAGTGTCTGGTAAGATCTGCGGAGTTCACGTGGAGAGACGAGAAGCTGGGGTGTGTTCGGTTGAGTGTATGCGAGAAGGGTCAGGTGCCTATTGATCGCGTCTTGACTGTTCCAAACTTGCTGAGCGCTCTACGCGTTGCAGGGGTTCCCGCATTCCTTTGGATGGTATTGCAGCCATGCTTCGGTAACCCAAGCCTTGATGGCTGGGCTATTGCGCTCTTGGCGCTTAGTGGGGCAACTGACTATCTTGACGGAAAGCTGGCAAGGCGCTGGAACCAAATCAGTCGGCTTGGTCAGGCCCTGGACCCTGCTGCTGATCGCCTCTATACGCTCGCCACACTAACCGCACTCCTAGCTCGCGAAATTATTCCATGGTGGCTGGTGGTATTGCTCCTGCTGCGCGATGCCTTCATGGCGTATAACGTAGTCCGCTTGCGGAGGAGTGGCTATGGGTCGTTGCAGGTGAATTTCATTGGAAAAGCGGCGACTTTCAATCTAATGTACGCTTTCCCTCTCCTCTTGTTGGCGGACGGGCAGGGATTCTATGCGGAAGTCGCCCAGATTGTTGGTTGGGCACTAGCAATCTGGGGGGCAGCGTTGTACTGGTGGTCGGCTGCGCTTTACACGATTCAGGTGCACCGGCTGAAGGCAAGTACTCTATGCGCTAATGAGAGTGCTTAAAGAACAGTACTGCTATCTGCATCGGCAAGGGAATGCTCGCTCATGCTTCGCCCCCGCCCGGGAGCATGGGAGCGAAGCATGGGCGGGGAAAGGTCACCAGCCTGTCATCATCGCACCGAGCGGCAGCGGCGCGGCCAACAGAACTAGCGCCTTCACCCGCAGCGGATTGCCGTCGCCCTTGGCGGTCAGGCGGCAGACGGCGAAGGCTGCGACAATGCCCAGCGGAAACAGGATCGGAACGGATTCCGGTAGCCCGCTGCGGGTCCCGCCCATATAGGCCGCCGCCCACGAACCCACGAGCCCGACCAGTACGGTGAAGAACATCTTTCCCGCGCTGAACCACTCGCGCTCCATCAGCTCGGCCAGCTCCCCGAAGCGATCTCCGTCACGATGGCGGCGTATGGCGGCGACAGCGAAGGCGACCAGCAAGGCGGTTCCGGCACCGAAGAACCTCCAGCGCAGGACATCTGAGGTATGCGACATAGGGGCTCATAGCCAGCCGCCTCCGGACCGTGACCGCGGTTTAACGCGCCATGCGCACAACATCGTAGGCCTTGCCTGGAGGGCACACGTGAGTGCACTGCAGAGCGCTGGCTACCGGCGCCCGCGTGAGTTCCGGCCAACGGCTACCCTTCCTGCTGCGTCGCTGGTTGTGGGCCGGGCGTCCGTGCGGGCAGATCAAGGAGCCACCCGTGGCCACGAGGACTTTCGCACTCAATACCGAGCCGCACGTCGCCCAGGTCGGAGACACTGCCTTGGAGTTCCAACCCGAGGTCATGGGCGACGACTTCATGGACGCCTATGCCGAGCTGCGTGAGGCACAGCAGCCGATCGGTGTCGACATCAACGATCTTGCCAATGTCGACTCGGGCCAACTGCGGGCAGTGTCCCGGGCGCTGCGTGCGTTCCTGGCGCGCCTGATGCTGGGAGAGTCGGCCAGGCTGTTCACCCGGCTCGACGTCGTGAAGGCCGGCGAGAGGCTGGAGTCGTTCAGCGACCTCGCAGAGGCGGAGGCATACGCGGCAAAGGTGCGGGGCGGCGCCCGCGTTGTGGACGCGCTGCGTCTGCCTGACCGTGTTCTGGTCGAGCTCTTGGAGTGGGTTGTTGAGCTCTACGGTGGCGGCCAGCGCCCTCCTACGTCGTCTGGCGGCTCTGCGCAAGCCTCGCCGCCGGCTGGGAGGCGTGGGACGGGAGTCTCGCCCTCCAAGGCATCTCCCCGCACGCGTGGCCGCTGAGGCGCATGCTCAACGCCGCTGAGGTCGCGATGGACCAGGCGGCGGAGGACGACGCCGAACGGGCGCGGAACCGGGCGAAGTTGTACGCCCCACCTGATGGCGGCCGACGCGGCAGTCGGCGCGTCCGCCCGCCCGGCATGCGCATGGACCGCGCCCAGGCACAGGCCCTCGCGGCCCAGCTGGCGGCGGAGGACACCAAGCTCACCCGGAGGCACACCGGCTAGTCTGGAATCACGGCAGGGCCCGCGTGCCCCGCCGTACGCCGCTGGTTTTGGGCCGGGCAACCACACACCCCGTGAGGTTGCCCGGTGGCCGGCGAGGAAGACTACGGCTCAGCCCGGATCACGATCACCCTGGATGACTCCGGGGTCGTCGCCGATGCGCTCGACCTCGCGGACCGCATCGAGCGTGCGCTGGACCGCGGTACACGCACCGTCGGCGCGCAGATCCGGCGGAACATCCAGCGCGGCATCACCGCGGCCGGGGCCGTCCAGGCCAGGGTCGAGCCGGACCTGAGCGGCTTCAACCGCGCGTTGCTCACCGGGCTCCGCTCCCAGCTCGACGCGATCCGCATCCCCATCGAGCCGGACCTCCAGCGGTTCGAGGCGCAACTCCTGGCCGTCCTTCGCGGGCTGGAGATCCGCGTGCCGGTCGTCCCGGACCTCGACGGCTTCGACGCCCGTATCCGCGCGCACCGGCCGCCGGGCATCAACGTCCCGGTCAACGCGAACGTCGACAACGACCGGCTCAGCCGCGCACTCTCCGGCCTCGGCGGCATCGCCGGCCGAGTCGCCGGTGCGCTGCGCGGCCTCCTCGTCTTCGGCGCTGTTGGCATCGCTGCCGCCAGCGCTGCGTCCGCCGTCGGCGGCCTCGTCGCCGCGCTCGCCCCTGCGGTCGGGATCATCGCTGCGGCCCCGGCGGCGATCCTCGGCGCTCAGGCCGCCCTCGGCGGGCTCCGCCTCGCCCTCATGGGCGTCTCGGACGCCTTCCAAGCGGCCCTGACAGCGGATGCGGAGCAGTTCCAGGAGTCGTTGGAACAGCTCTCGCCGAAGGCCCGCGCCGCCGCGCTGGAGGTCCGCGCCCTCAAGCCCGCGTTCGAGTCGCTGCGCAACGCCGTACAGGACTCCTTCTTCGGCGTCTTCGAAAGGGAGATCACCCAGGCCGCCGAGGCGCTGAGCGGACCCCTGACGAAGGGCCTCACCTCGGTCGCCGCCCAGTGGGGCGTCATCGCCGGCAACGCGCTGGAGGCGATCCAGGCACAGCGCTCCATCGCGGCGATCAACTCCATCTTCGCCGGCACGTCTTCCGTACTCGCCGGGCTCGGCGCGCAGATCGGGGAAGTCGTCAAGGGCTTCCTGGAGATGGGCGGCGCCATCTCGGAGGCTTTCGGCGCGCGACTCGGCAGCGCGCTGTCCGGTGCCGCCGCCCGGTTCGCGACGTTCCTCCAGCAGGCCGCCCGCAGCGGTCAGGCGGTCGCGTGGGTGGAGACCGCCCGCGCCGTCTTCCAGCAGCTCGGCGGGATCGTCTCGAACGTCGGGCACATCATCTCCGGCGCGTTCAAGGCCGCCGGGGATGCCGGCAGCGGATTCCTCAACAACCTCCAGCAGATCACCGGATCCTTCCGCGAGTTCGTCAACTCGACGCAGGGGCAAGAGGCTCTCGGCAACATCTTCCGGACCGTCGGGACCATCGCGGCCCAGCTCGGCCCGATCCTGTCCGCGGTCGTCACGCAGATCGGCGCCATCGCGGCCGCACTCGCCCCGGTCTTCTCCACCCTCGGCCCCGCGCTGACGAGTCTGATCAATGCGCTCGGGCCTGCGATCGCAGCACTCGCCCCGTCCCTCCAGGTCGTCGCGCAGGCGCTCAGCCAGGCTTTCGCCACGATCGGTCCGGCGCTGGCCCCGGTCGGGGCAGCCATCGGGGCCGTGCTGTCCGCACTCGCCCCGATTCTTCCGCTCGCCGGTCAACTCGTCGCGACCATCGCCCAGATGCTCGCGCCAGCGCTCCGGACCCTCGCGGCGCTGTTCGCACCGATCATCAAGGCGCTCGCCGACGCCTTGATGCCGGTCCTCCCGAAAATCTCACAGGCGTTCACGACGCTGGTGACAGCTATCAAGCCGCTCGCGGCTGGCATCGGTCAGCAGGTCGCCTCGCTCATCCAGGCGCTCGCCCCGGTTCTGTCGACCGTGGCCGGGGTCCTCGTGACGCTTGCGACGGCGATGGCCCCGGTCATCACTGCTCTCTCGGACGCGCTGCTGCCGGTACTGCCGCCGATCATCGAGGCGTTCGCCGCGCTCGTGCAGGCGCTGCTTCCGATCCTGCCGCCGCTCGCCGGGCTCCTCGCCGCGTTGGCACCGCTGAACGCCCGCGTGATCGGGCTACTCGCCCCGATCCTGGAGATCGCGGCCGGATTCGCCTCTTGGGTGATCATCAACGCGGTTGTCCCGATCATCCAGGGCGTGGTCACGGTCCTGTCCGGGCTGGTCAACGGCTTGTCGTCAGCGGTCACGTTCATCAGCAACCTGCCGAGCGTGATCACGGGCGTGCTCTCATCGCTCGGGACGACGGTTTCCACGTTCTTCACGAACCTCGTGACATCGATCGGAACCTGGATCAGTACGGCGTTCACGTCGGTGGTGAACTTCTTCGCCGCGCTGCCGGGGCGGATCGGCTCCGCGCTGGCGGCGCTCCCGGGCCTCCTGGTGGACCTGTTCGTCAACGCGGTCGCGGCGATCGGTATTGCGCTGCTGACCGCGCTGGCCGGGGTGATCTGGATCTTCACTGAGCTGCCCGGCAAAATCCTCTCCGCGCTCGCGTCGCTGGGCTCCACCATCGCCGGCGCGTTCTCCCGTGCGGCGTCCGCGGCCGGTTCGGCGATCTCATCGTTCGTCTCCTCCTCGGTGTCGTTCTTCGCCGCGCTGCCAGGACGGATCGGCTCCGCGCTCGCCGCCCTCCCGGGCAAGGTCATGAGCCTCTTCCGGTCCGCCGGCTCCGCCGCGCTCTCCGCGGCCCGGAACCTCGGCTCCTCCGTCGTATCGTTCTTCTCCAACCTCCCGGGCCGGATCGGATCCGCGCTCTCCTCCATCGGATCCCGGATCGCCAACGCGTTCTCGAACGCGGTCGGCGCCGCCAGGCGCGCGGTGGGCTCGCTGATCGACAGCATCGTGTCGTTTTTCTCCGGCCTCCCGGGCCGGATCGTGAACAGCCTGGGGAACATCGGCTCGCGGATCGTGTCGAAGATCAAGAGCGGGCTTCCGGGGCCTGTGCGGTCCCTGCTGCCGTTCGCGAACGGCGGGATCGTCAACTCCCCGGTCGTCGGTCTCGTCGGCGAGGCCGGGCCGGAAGTCATCATCCCGCTCACCAGGCCGCAGCGCGCCCGCCAACTCGCCCAGGAGTCCGGCTTGTTGGACATCATCGGTGCCGCCAAGAGCGGCGGTGAGGGGGCGGCCTCGGGGCCGCGGGCGGTCCATCACCACACCTGGAACCTGTACGAGGTGGGGGACGCGAACGTGACCGCTCACCGCGTCGTCAACCGGCTCGCCGTGTCGGTCGGCATCTAAGGAGCTGTCGTGCTGGAGCACTACCTGAAACTGGGTGGGCTGGAGATCGCCAACCACGCCCGCCTGGCGGCGTACCTGGAGACCGTCGGCAGCCCACTCGACAGCATCGACGCCTGCCGGTGCGACACGTTCACCGCGGACCTGGTGGGCGACGAGGAGTACACCGACCCGGCCTCCGACGGTGCGCCGTGGTACGACCCGGACCTCCCCGAATCCGCCCAGTTCGCGGGGCTGATGGTGCTGTCCGTCGACGGCCTGGACGACAACCCGGTGACCCGTACGCCGTCCCCCTCGGTGGCCGGCGGGGCTGCGCTCGGCCCGGCCCGCGTACAGCCGCGCACCCTCACCGTGACCGGCATCCTGCTGGGCGCCACATGCTGCGGCGTCGAATACGGGCTCCACTGGCTCGCCGAGGCCCTGACCGGCTGCACCGGGGACGGGTGCGGCGGCGACTGCCTGACCTTCTTCAACTGCTGCCCGAACGCGGACATGACTCCGCAGGAGTTCACCGACCGGCACGCGCGCACCCTGCGGCGGGTCGCTCTGACCAGCGGGCCGACCCCCACCGCCCGCAACGGCAGCGGCTGCACCGCCGGCCAGTGCTCCGTCGGCGCAGACGTGATCACCGTGGAATTCGTCCTGACCGCCGGCACCCCGTGGACGTGGACGACGCCCACACCGCTCCTCGACGTCCCCGTGCCCACGGACGACGGCACCCAGTGCATCACCTGGTGCGTACACGACCCCACAGCCCCGCCCAAGCCTCCGCCCGTCTGCCTGGAACTTGAGGAATCCCCGGCATGCACGGACGGCGTCCTCGTCGAGTTCACTCAGACAGGCGCGGACTGCAAACTCGTGTGGCCGGACCAGGACACCGCACAGCGCCCGTGCGACACCTGCCGCCTCGCGAAGTGCCCGGACCCCGACGACCTCTGCAACAACCCCCGCTGCCGCACACCCGCCCCTCCACTCCCACCCCCGCCACAGACCTGTTATTGCAAAGCCATTGCAGTGAACAGTGAGGCATACGAACTCGACCTCAGCGCGTTCCCTCGCTGGTTCGGTTCGGTGCCGATCATCGAGGTACACGCCGGAAGCCAGGACCTGCGGCACGCGACGATCAGCATCTACGAGCGCACGGCCGTCCACACAGGCATGACGTGCGAGGAGGTCGCTGTCGTCGAACGCTGCAATCCCACCGCCGTGTTCGAGGTCGGGTTCGTGCCGGCCGGGGGCGTGGTGACCCTCGACGGGCAGATCGGCAGGGCGAACGTGGCGTGCCTGGGTGGCTGCGAGAGCGCCCCGGACGTGTACGGCCCAGGCGGCGGCCCGCTCCAGTTCCCCCTCCTCGACTGCGACTCCTACTGCGTGCTGCTGGAGGCCGACGCGATCCTCCCGGCCGCCGAGGACGCCCGGGTCGTGCTGTCGCTATCGGGCCGGGGGTACTGACAGAGTCGCCCAATGGCATGGCACCAGTCGGCAAGCCGAGCCCCAACTGACTTGCGCCTGCCACCCTATGGGCAACAGGCGCAGGCTGTGTCAGCGGCGTAGGGTCAGACTCTGCCCTTCCGTCGTGCGGTGAGGAGTCGCACTGCGAGTGCCAGGACGAATACCGCGGGTACGAAGGCGATGTCCATGGCCTGGAACAGTGAAGCTGAGAGCACGAGGCGCACGATCAGCATGCACGCGTAGAGCAGGACGGTGACCAGCGCACTGGCCACATACGGGTTGGACGGCTCGGCCGTGAGGAATCGGCGCACGATGGTCCACCTCTCCTTCAGCACTTGTAGTTCTTTGCTCCGCCGTAAATACCTGTGTAACCGACCTTAACCTCCACGCACTTGTTGTACCTGGCGGCCGAGGACCATACCCCTTGGAAGTGCGTCAGGATCCCCCCTGCGACGACACCACAGGCCACCGCGGCCGCGGGTACGCCGAGAAATCCGCACAGGGCCGCGCCGCCTGATGCGTACTTCACCTTGCTCGCATACTTCTTAACTTCGGCCTTGCTGAACCTGTAGTAGACGTTCCAGCCGAAACTGACTTCGGGGTCGGCGACCACGGGGAACGCGGTGGTCTCATTCGTCTCGATGGTCTGTATCAGCGAGTTGCCGTCGAGCTTGTAGGCAGTGGGGACCTTCTTGCCATCAGCGTCCTTGGCCCAGGGCGCGTCAATGGCGCCGACCACCAGGACGGGTTCGCCCCCCTGAGTCTTGCGGATGAGGTCGTATCCGCCTTCACCGTTGCTGACGGCCTTGGTGCCCTCCGGCAGATCGAGCTTGAAGCGCTGACTGGTGGACGCCTTGGCGTCCTTGAGGGTGACCAGGGTGCGGGCGCCGCCATCGGTGGTGGGCTGGACGGCGAGGTCGGTGTGGGGTGCGGCGTCGGGATAGACGACGGTGCCCACGCCAGCCTTGACGCCTGCCACGGCCTTGGCACCGGGCAGGGTCAGGCCGAGCGAAGAGCCTTTGTCGGTGGTGGCCTTGAGGGTGCCGGTGGCCGTGTCCGGCGTGGTGACCGTGACGGCGCTGCCCTCGGTGGTGGTGACGGTCCTGGTCAGCGGCGCGCCCGGGGCCGCCGCCGAGGAGGCGATATCTGCGGTCCCGGTCGCCTTTTCCACGACCGCAGCAGCCTGTTCCGCATTCCCCGGTTGGCTGGTGTTCGCCTGGGCATTGGCCGGTAGGGCAGAGGCCAAGAGTGCCGCGCCAGCAGTGACGGCCACTGTGGCGGTCGTGAGTCGGCTGGACATGCGGCGGATGGTGGTGCTGGTCTGCACGCCCCGTACCTCTTTTTATGAGTGTTTTCGGCACAGCAAAGAGCCCCCATCTGTGGCGACGGAGGCGGCTATGCGTGCCGTGGTCGGGAATCATCCCACCAGACCCAGACCGGGAAAGATGTGACGCAAAGCACAAATATAGACTTCATTTTGATTGAGTAAAGGAAAGTTGCTCGATTTACCTTTGCGGGGTGAGGTGTGGGTGCCCAATCCCCTTGCCGATGAAGGCCCGTGGTGTGAAGCCCGTAGTGCGGTCGGGTTGCCAGGCCGCCCAGGCTTGGAAGCCTCGATGAAAACCCTTGGCCCATATGTGTGTTGAGGTGGCTGTGGGGCCATTTTGAATGGCAAGTGGAGCCGAGGCTCTGTGATGCGGCATGGCTCCGAGCCCCACTGATGCGACCTGCCTGCGGGTCGCATCAGTGCCCGGGGCGGGCTGACCAGCAAGATGCACCTCGCGACCGACCGGCGCTGCCGCCCGCTGTCCATCATCCTCACCCTCGGGCAGGCCGCGGACAGTCCGCGCTTCGTCCCGGCGCTTACCTAATTGAGCGGTGTGCATCGTGAAGTCGCAGGTCACAGGTCTGGTGTGAATAGCGAGTTGGATACTCGTGCCGTTCGGCGGCCGATGACCATGGCGTAGATCATCGGGCGGGGCCGGCCGGGTTCGGCTGCGCCTACGACCGGCCCCCGCCTACGATCCGTCAACAGGTCGAGGTGAGAACGCGGGAGGGCGCGGGGGATGCAGGAGCGGCAGTGGATCACGTCCCGCCGTGCGCCCCAGGCGTCCGTGGCCGGTCCCCGGGCCGGGGAGAAGCAGTCCACCAGCACGGACGCAGAAGGCCGCAAGACGGAGACCGTCGAGGTCAAGCCGTCCGTTCCGCCCGCGCACTGACCTGACGGAGACGCCGGAGAAGAAGGGCACCGTATGAGCAGGCTGCTGGAAGCGGTGTGTGCGCTGACCGTGGGCGTCCTCGTTGCGCTCCTTGTATGGGGTGCTAACCCTGGCGCCGTGCGGGTGGCGTGGCGGGAGGGCGAGCTGAGCGGTGTGACGGTCGTGTTCGTGGCGGCGTGTGCGCTGTGGCTGGTGCTGTGGCGCAGGCGTACCGGGCGCGGCTGGCTGGCATGGCCGCTTGTGGTGCTGCTGTGCGGTGCGGCTGTTGCGCTGGTCGTGGCGGCCATGGCCGGTTGACCGGCGCAGGCAGGCAGGTGGGGCTTCCCGTTCTTGTGGGCGGGGAGCCCCGCTGGCGTTTTCGGGCTAGGGCTGCTGTTAAGGATCTTGGCGGGAGGGGCAAGGTATCCCTGTGTCACGGCTGCTGTGTCGCCGACCTGGTCCGATTCCGGGGCGTCACGCCTGCGATTACAAGGCCGCCCGGAACCGGCCCCTGACGCGAGGCCAGAAGCTGTCCAACACGGCACTGGCGGCCGTCCGGGCACCCGTCGAGCACGGCTTTGCCCACCTCAAGAACTGGCGCGTCCTCGGCAAGGTGCGCACCGACCCCGCCTGGGTGACCGCCCTGGTCAGGGCCTTGCTGGTCCTCACGAACCGCGAAGTCGCCCGATGACCGACGATCTTCACCAAAGTCACCTGCCAGCGACCAGCACGAGCATCCCGATGCCCACGCACACCAGCCCTGTGACCAGCAACCTCAGCTTGCACACCTCCCATTCTCAATTGGGTGCGACTCGGTTTCAGGGACTGTGATCAGTAAGGAACTCTGTCGGCCAGTCTCGGTAGTCTCGACTGGGACGCCGCTGGTTTTGGGCCGGGCCGAAGCCGACAGGAAGGCGGGCCCGGCCATGTCACGAATGGGGTGCGGCAGCCACACCGTGCGGATCGTCGACCGCGGCGGGGCGGTCGTCACCGAGGCGGACACGCTGCTCAGTGTGGAGTGGACCAGGGCCCTCGACGACGTCAGCACGGCCAAGGTGGTCATTCAACCCGAGGGGGACTGCTGCGCCGCGCTCGGCCGGGTCCGCGAGTGGCGACACAAACTCGTGATCTACCGCAGCGACCCGCTCCGTGGCAGCGTTCCCGTGTGGGAGGGGCCCATCGTCACGCCGACGTGGAGACGCGACACCGTCGAGCTGGCGGCTATCGACGTCCTGGGCTGGCTCGACCGGCGCCTCCCGCACGAGGACATCCGCTTCCGGGCAACCGACCTCACCCAGATCGCGACATGGCTCATCGCTGACGGCTTCGAGCCCGACGACCCCGGCCACACGGTCGAAGTCGTCGCCCCGACCCGTATCCGCGGCGACCGCGAGTACCAGCAGGACGTCGGGCAGATTGGTGATCACTTGCGCGACCTGGCGGAGACCGGCCTGGACTTCACCGCCGTCGGCTCCACAATCCTGCTCATGCCGGAAGACCACTGCGCGCGGGTCGGTTCGCTGACCGACGCCGACTTCCCGGCCGGGCTCCAGGTCATCGGCGACGGCACCAACCTCGCGACCCGGTGGGTCGTCCACGGCAAGCAACCCGAGGACGACAGCGACCCGGACATCAAAGGCGTGGCCGGCGGACGACACGACTACTACGGGCTGTTGGAGCGGGCCACCGAGGAGACGTCCATCCTCGACAACCCGTCGGCGTTTGCGGCCGCCCGGTCCAAGCTCCGCGGCAGCGTGCCGACTCCGGTGGTCATCGACACCAGCCAGGAAACGACCCTCGCCCCGGACGCCGCGGTCGACATCGCCTCACTGGTGCCCGGCTGGTGCGTGGACGTCACCACGACCACGACATGCCGCACCATCGCCCAGTCCCTCAAGATCCAGGGCCTCAAAGTCGCCGAAGACGGCGACGGCGAGAGCGTGGCCGTGCAGCTGTTCCCGTCAGGAGTGTGACCGTGGCCCGTCGAGGATCCGCCGCCCGGCGCAGCGTCGACAACCCCCTGGTCGACGTGCTCAAAGAGTTGGACCGCCGGACGCGCACCATGCCGAACCGGCGCCGCCGGCGTCCCACACCCGAGGCTGAGCCCGCTGTCAAGGCACTCCCCGGGCCGCCGGGCCGGGTGCCGGCCGCCGTGGTCGTCACCGGCGAGGACAGTCGCGCCACGTGGACGCTCCCGGCCCCGCTGGACGCACCGCCCGTTGTCACCGCGCTCGTTGAGGGGGACGGGCTGCTGCTGGCGGTACTTGAGGACGCGACTCCGCAGGCGGTGACGGTGCGGGTGTGGACGCTCGTGCCGCGCCGGGCCCCGGCCGGGCCGGGCATCGCCGTCCACCTGACTGCCGCACCGCGGCAGTAGATTGGTGGGGCCGCTGGTTGTGGGCCGGGCGCTGAACTGACATCCCACAAAGGGGCCTGGTATGGCGTCTGTCTGCGCATGCGGCGATTACTTCGAGGTCAACAACGACGGTGAACTCTGCCTCAAGCCGGGCGTTCAAGGGCTGCGCGACATCGTGTACGTCAAAGAGCCCGGGAACCACCAGTTCGTCAAAGACGACTACCCCTGGCTGGCGCGCATCAAGGTGCGCGTGCAGGCGGCCGGGGGTGGCGCGGCCGGTGCGACAGCCGCTGCCGGCCAGCTGGTGACGCGGCCGGGCGGAGCGGGCGGTGGCTACAGCGAGGCTCTGATCGACGCGGCCACGCTCGGTGCGGTGGAGTCCGTCGTCGTCGGCGCGGGCGGTGAGGCCGGTGGGACGTCGTCCGACGGCGGCGCCGGTGGGAACAGTTCCTTCGGTGGATTCGTCGTCGCGAACGGCGGCGCGGGTGGGACCGCGGTCATGACGTCCGGGACGTCTTTGCAGTGCTACTCCGGTATCCCCGCCCCGCTCGCCGGAAGCGGCGACTGGGCGAGCGGCGGCGGCGCCGGAGGCGGATGCATCCGCCTTAGCGGGACTGACGGCCTGGCGGGCGAGGGCGGTGAATCCCACCTGGGCCATGGAGGCTTCCAGCGGGCATCCAACGGTGGCGGCGCCCCCCGAGGCTACGGCGGTGGCGCGGCCGGAGGCTACGCCCGGGACGACTCCAGTACTCCCGGAACCGAGGGCGGGAACGGCATCGTCATCATCGAACTCTACGGATGAGGACACCGTCCGGACAGCAGTCCCCGGAACTGTCCGGACGCTGTCCGCGCCGAAGGCTGCGAGCGGACGCTGGCATGACCGCAGGTTCTGCAGGACGGAGATTCACCCCCGCTTGAACGCGCCAAACCGACACGGAAGAATCACTTCTTCTTTCGATCTGCGATAAGAGCTGCCAGATAAATGACGCCACCCAGTCCCACTAGTATATTGAGAGCGGACTTGGCGTGATTCATCTCAGGAGTGAACATGCTCTGCACTCCGCCTATCCCGATAACTATAGCGAAGAGGGAAAGGGCGAGCATCAGGAAAGGGTGACGTTTCCCGGACTTGCTGATGACGCGGTTGAGGAAGGGTGTTTTCTTGGTTTTTTCGCTACCCTCGGGTTCTTCATTCATCTGAGATGCCAATCATCCTGGGTCAGTATTTTGCGTTGACCTTTCCCGGGGCCACTGTCCTGGTGTGTTTTTCTAGCTTCGCTGAATCGGCTTCTGGGGTGTAGGCGTAGTCGATCCCTGTGGCGGCTAGGCAAACAGGGAATCCGAACACCTTTGAGCCGAACTTCAGTATTCCGCTTCCAGCCTTGTTCAGGACGCTACCGGCACGGTTCCATCCCGTCAGGGACTTTCCTGCGTCTGTGCTCATTGCCGATACGGCAGCCGAGCCAGTCCCTCCTAGGAAATAATTCCACGCCTCACTCCCCTTTCCGTGGACGGCCGCACCCAGGCCGTTTATCCAAGATTTGTAGCTCAAAAACTCCGCGACGGGCTTAATCGTACTACTCCCGAAAGGCGCTCCTTGCGTGCTCACCCGTTCCGGGGTCTCCTTCATCGACTTCTTGTAGGAGTTTACCGTGGTGTAGACCGTTGAGTTGAAGCCGCTCTCTGCTTTTCCGTCTACGTTGCGCCGGAGGGCCTCTGCGCAAAGTTCATCCGTCGCTCCTGCGCGCAAGAGAATGTCTTCGATCTTGCCGGTGACGTCGTCGACCTTCTCCTTCTGAGCGGCAAGAACCGCCTTTTTCTCGGCGTCATCCAGGCCCGTTAGATCTTTTGCAGGGTCGTTCCGGACATGAACACGCCCGGTGCTACTGACTACCAGGCCCCGGCTCGGTGCCTCGACATCGGCGAGTTCAACGAGGTCCGCTTTGTGCTTCTTCAGTCGATCGTGGGCGTCGCGCAAGATGCCCCGTATGCCCTTGGCTTCCGCGACGGCTTCAGTCAGCTCCCTGTCGGCTTCCTTGACCTTCTCGGCCGCCATCACGGAGGTGAAGTCGCCGCTCCGCCAACCGGCCTGCTGGAATGTTTTTGACACGTCGGAGGTGAACGCGTCATCCAGGGACTGGAGTTGGCGTATCTGGGTGTCCCACGCCTCGACAGCGGCGTTCAGCTTCTTCAGATCGAGGTGGTAGAGCTGTTCGTACGTCACCATGGTCTCTCACCTCATCCAAACGGCGTGGGGGACTGCGGAACAACCCTGAAGGCCGTTTCGTTCTCGTGCTCGGTCTGCTCGTAGTTGTCAGCGGTAGCGGTGCACTTGGCGTGTATCTCGCGCATCGTCCGTACGAGGCTTTCGACCTGATCGCCCCAGGTCTCCGTCGTCTTGTCCATGGCCCTGCCCAGATCGCCGTCCCAGGAAGCACCCTTGAGGGCCGCAGCGGCCCCTGCAGTCTCGTCCTTGGCGCTGTGCCCCTTGGTGTGCAGCTCACCCCCGAGTTCCATGGAGCGGTGCCCGCACTGGCGCAGCTTGGCCGGGTTCTGGATCTGGGTGATGTTGTTCCCTGCCCCCGAAGCGGGCGGTGTGGGTGTGGTCCCCCATGCCATTTCACGATCCCCCTTCATACCGATGCTCTCTACGGATGGCCCCCCTCCGCAGAGAAAAGTTTGATTATACAGCTGTCCTCTTCGCCGCTCCGAGCTCCCCGACGCCCTGGAGAAGTCGCAGCGGCGCGGGCGTGCCGTACTGCGATGGGTGGGCAAGAACCACCGCATGACGGCATTTCCGGTATTTCTCCGCTTAGATAATGGGAAGAAGAATTAATCAGGTGCCCGTACCGACAATTTCAAGCCTCCCGATCGGCCGGTGGAGGTGAGCTATGCCCGGACTCGCACCCAAGCGCGAGTCCGACCGCGCCCGCCCGAACGCGAAGGGCCAGACCAGCAGGACGTACCATCTGTATGACATGCGCCGCTGGTTGTGGGCCGGGCCGACTCCCCCTTACGGGAAGGCCCTGTCATGGCTCGCTGCGGATGTGGCACCGATTCCTGCGCCTGCGCCCTCGTGGCCGGCGACGGTGTCATCGTCGTCGGCAACGGTTCCGCGACGGACCCCTACACGATCAGCGTGGCGCAGGCCGAACAGCCTCCGCCGCCGGAAGCGCCCGCGGCCGTCCAGGTCGTCTCCCTGATGCGCAGCACCAGCCAGCCGCAGACGATTCCCACTGACGGTCAGTACCACGTGGTCAGGTTTCCGTACGACGTTGAGCCGTACGACCCGCACGGCATGCACGAAGCGGTACAGCCCGACGGCTATCAGGTCGTCGACTGGAAGACCGAGGACCGCTCAGGGCTCATCTGGCCGTCGAAAGACGGCTGGGGGCACTTGACCGCGGCCATCCAGTGGGAGGCCGGCGACTACACGGAGCTGCGCGATCAGTTCGTGCGTGACCCGCTCGGCCTGACCTCCGACCCGGTCGATACGACGGGTACCGACCACCGGCCACCGAGCCCGGGGGTCCAGGTCTTCACCAAGCACCACGAGATCTTCGTCCATCCGGGCGTGCCCCTCGCCCTGCGCGTCGGTCACAACGCCAGCAGCGCGAAGACCCTCATCCTCGCGCAGTTCAAGCTCGCCATCCACTCGGCTGGCGGGCCCGACGAGTCCTGACGGTGGGGAGCTACACTCCCTTGCGCTGCCGCTGGTTGTGGGCCGGGCCGAGTCCTCCTCACTGGAGCTGATCGCCGTGCCTGCCCGTGGCCTCACCTCTCCCGGCGTACAGGTGTGTTCCCTCAAAGCCGACACACCTCAGCTCATCCAGCCCGGTTGCTATCAAATCCTCCGGTTCCCCTACGGGTCGGCGGAGTGCACCGACGTGTTCGGAATGCACCAGGTCGACCAGCCCGACGAGTACGTGGTCGCCGACTGGGCGACCGATGACCGCAGCGGCCTGATCTGGCCGTCCCAGTCTGGGTGGGGCCACCTCTACGCCATGATCCATTGGGAGCCGGCCAGCGCCACCGGCGGCTACACCGAGCTGCGCGACCAATATGTCCGGGACCCGCTGGGCCTGACCTCGTCGCCGAACGACACCACGGCGACCGAGCACAGAGTGCCGACCCCGGGCGGGCAGTTCTACGCCAAGAGCCACGGCATCTACGTGAACCCGGATACCCCGCTCGCGCTCCGCGTCGCGCACAACGACTGCGCGCCGCGCAACGTCGTCCTCGCGGAGTTCAAGCTCTGCATCCACCCGCCGGAGGCCGTGTGATGTCGGATCCGATGAGTGCCGCCCGCTTCCTGAAGGCCCTTCGCGACGAGGGCGTGGAGGTCGTCGAGGTCGGCAACTGGCGTAGGCGCAACCGGAACCGCAAAGGCCCGTGGGGCGGCGTGCATGGCGTGATGATCCATCACACCGTAACCAAGGGCACCAGGGACACGGTGCGGATCGTGCGGGACGGCTACCGCACCCTCCCGGGCCCGCTCGCACACGGAGTGATCACCAAGGACGGGCGGGTCCACCTCACCGGGTACGGCCGGGCCAACCACGCCGGGCTCGGCGACCCGGACGTCCTGTCCGCGGTCATCGCGGAGCGCGCCCTACCCGCCGACAACGAGCGGACGACGGACGGCAACCGGGCGTTCTACGGGTTCGAGTGCGAGAACCTCGGCGACGGGAACGACCCCTGGCCAAAAGCCCAGTTGGACGCGATCGAGCGCGTGAGTGCGGCGATCTGCCGCGTCCACCACTGGGGCGCCCGCTCCGTCATCGGACACCTGGAGTGGAAGCCCGGGAAGATCGACCCCAAGGGCTTCACGATGCCGGACATGAGGGACCGGATCGCCTCCCGCCTCGGCCAGAGCAAGCCCCGCGCACTCCCGAGCCCGTCCCGGCCGAAGGTCTCCCTGTCCCGGCTCATCGCCGCAGCGCGGAGCAATCCGCCGGCGAAGGGCCAGCCCGTCACCTACAGCGGCGTCAAGACGTATGAGGCCGCCCTCGTCGACGAGGGCCTGCTGGCCAAGACGTACCTCGACGGCCACTTCGGCACGACGACCCTCACGGCGACGACCCAGTGGCAGGAGCGGTGCGGCTTCCGCGGCCGGAAACCGGGCCAGCCCGCGGACGGCATCCCCGGCTGGGACTCCCTCACCTCCCTCGGCGACAAGCACGGCTTCGACGTCATCGACTGACCAGGAAGGACCTGACATGGCAAACGCACCTGTAGAGAAGAAAGTCACCGCGGCCTCTGCCGCCGCCTACCTCGGATCGACCGGCCTCCTCGGCATCCTCGCCGCGGTACAGGACAACGCCCGGCTGCTGGAGTGGATGCCGGACACCCTGAGCCCGTTCATCCTCGCAATCGTCCCGACGCTCATCACCTTCGCGACCGGCTGGCAGGCGAAGCACACCCCACGCACTTCGGACGGCGTCGAACCGACCGAAGGCTGAGCGTGGGGGCGACTGGCATCCCGGCTGTCGACGTGGCGCTGGTCTGGGGCGGCGTGATCACCGTCCTTGCCAGCGTCACCGCCGTCGTCTGGCGGGGCCTGCGAGGGACGCTACGCCTCGCTCGCCGAGTCGAGGAGTTCATGGACGACTGGGCCGGCGAGGAGGAGCGCCCGGGGGTGCCAGGCCGCCCCGGAGTCATGGCACGCGTGAGCGCCATCGAAGACCGTCTCAGGCGCGTCGAGGACGAGCTCTACCCGAACAGCGGCGGCTCCTTGCGAGACGCCGTCGACCTTGCGAACCAACGCCTCGCCCGACTCTGCCCGGAGCCGGACGAGTGCGGCACACCCGACCTGCCCGAGCCACCCGACCCGGCGACGCCGCCGTCGGCCTCATGACAGGAAGCCTGCCCCACCGACTCCGGGGCGGGCTTCCCACCGGGCCCCGTCGACCTCCTCCCCCTGGTCGACGGGGCCTCCCCATGCGGTGTCGAGCTCCGACGTCCCATCCACCAAGCTGTTGGCTGAGCTCGGGGTGGACGACGGCGCCCCGCCCGTTCCTCGCAGTCCTCGACCAGGCCACTCATGGCCTTGCCGTCCAGTGCTCCCAGGGCACGCGCGGGCCCTCCGCCACAACGATCACGCGAGCATCAGGCGTCGCGTTCCTACACGGGGGGCGGCTCCGATGCCGACCGCGGCCCATGGTCAGCCACGCAGGGCGACACAGGCCCCCCGAGGCGCTCACCATCCGTGGCGCCTCATCACCGACCTGGAAGGATCCACAAACTCATGATCATCTGGGGATGTGGACTCGGTGTGGATTCCGATCATGAAAGGCCCCCTGGAAAATCACTCCAGGGGGCCTCTGACCTGCAGTGGGCACAACAGGGATCGAACCTGTGACATCTGCTTTGTAAGAGCAGCGCTCTACCGCTGAGCTATGCGCCCTGGCCGAGCCGACAGAGTACCTTGCCGACGGGGCCGCACGGCAAACCCGTGCACGAATTGCGAACTTACCGGTCAGCACATTCGTTTCCGTGAGTGGGAGAATGACGGCCCTGGACGATCTGAGCGGGAGAGGTAAGTGACGGCGACACACACGCAGCCACACGAGCAGCGAGCACGCCGTCGCCCCCGGAGGGGCCCGGTCCGGGATGCGGTGGCGCTCGTGTTGCTGCCGTTGCCGTTGTTGGCCGCGATGGCACCGGCCGCGTTCGCCGGCGGGGGTACGCGCCGCTGGTTCGGGCGCGGAGAGAGCCAGCGGGCCGATGCGCAGGCCGCCAAGGATGCCGCGGCGGCGGCGTTCTACGAGCTGGACACCGCCCAGCGGGATCTGCGGATCACGATAGAGACGATCACCGCGGTCGACGACTCGCCGCCGGCACGCCGGGCCGCCGAGGAATATCACGCCTTCGGCAAGCGGATCGACGAGGTGAGCCACCACTACATCACCGCCGTCGACTCCCACGATCTGGACCGCGACGACCTGGACGGCGCCGCCGCGGCGCGGGCACGGGCCGATCTGACGCGGGCCAAGGAGGAGCTGGAGCGCGTCAAGAGTGACCTCGACCGGTTCGCGCACGGGCTGGCGCCGCTGCTGCAGACCGCCGAGACGCAGCTGGCGCGGCTGGCCCCGGCGGTGGAGCGGGCCCGCCAGACACTGCTGGCGGCGAGTAACGCTCTGGACACGGTCCGTGCGCAGGGCCTCAAGGCCGATGATCTGGCGGCACGGCTGGCGGCGCTCGGCCCGGAGCTGACCAAGCTCAATCAGGGCGCCGGGAAGCACGGCGTACAGGACACGATCCGGCGCGCGGACGACGTACGGCGCAAGGCCGATGACGTACGGAGCGAGGCCGAGCGGCTGCCGGAGAAGGCAGCGGAGATCGACAAACGGCTGGTCTCGCTGCGGACGCGCGCACAGGCGATCACGACACGGGCCGGGAAGGTCGATCCCGTCCTCAGCGAGCTGCGCCGGCGGTACAGCGCGGCGTGCTGGCAGGACCTGCAGCGGGTACCGGAGCAGGCGGCACAGTCCGTCCGGCAGGCCGAGGTCAAGCTGCGGGAGGCGCAGCAAGCGCGGGACGAGCAGCGCTGGGCGGATGCCACGAGCCTGCTGGCGACCGTACGCGCGCTGCTGAACACCACCGACGAGGCGGTGTCGGCGGCCGGCGACCGGCTCCAGCGGCTGGACGCGGTGTCGTTCGACCGGCAGCAGGAGATCGAGCGGACCCGCTTCGCGATCAGGGATGCGCAGCGGCTGGCCATGGCGGGGCGCAGCACCCCCGATCCGCGGCACGCCGGCCCGCTGGACGACGCGGTGGCGCGGCTGGACCGCGCGGTCGCGAGCCTGGAGGGGCGGCATCCGGACTGGTGGCACTTCCTGACCGAGACCGAGGCCGTACGGCGGACGGCGGCCCGGGTGGTACAGGAGATCCGGGAGGCCCGGGGCGGCGCGGGCGGCTGAGCGGGGCGGCGGGGCCGGTCGCGATGGCGTGAAGCGACGGCTGGGCGGATCCTGGAGGGGAGTACGGCCCAGGCGGCACACCTTCGCGAAGGAGGCCGGACATGGCTACTGGGGCTCCCGAAGAATACCTGTTCAGGCCCTGGAGACTCCTCCGGTGGTTCAGGGTTCACCCCCGGCTCGATGAGCATCTGCCGGTGGATCACCGGCTCAGCAAGGTCTACCGCGTCGGCGCGGGTTTGATGGGTCTGGTGCTTGTGGCGTTCGGCATCCTGGGCCTCACCCACAACATCGGATTCTTCGACACCGGCGGCGACACCGTGGCGGGCCTGAACACCAACGGCGCCCTCAGCGTGCTCTCGATCGTCGTCGGAGTGCTGCTCTTCGGCGCCATGGTGATCGGCGGCAATTTCGCCTCGACCTTCAACATGGTGTTCGGCCTGCTCTTCCTGCTGAGCGGCTTCGTGAACCTGGCGCTCCTGCAGACCGGACTGAACTTCCTCGCCTTCAAGATCCAGAACGTGCTGTTCAGCTTCGTCGTCGGGCTGATGCTGCTGGTCTTCGGGATGTACGGGCGGGTCAGCGGCGGGCTGTCGCACGACAACCCGTACTGGCGAGCCCGGCATCCCGCGGAAGCGGAGCAGTTCGACCGCGGGCAGATGCACCCCATACCAGGTATGACGGCCGGGCGGCAGGCATTGCGGGCTCGGCAGTGGCCCGAGCACAGACAGCTCGGCATGCTCGCCGACGGCAGGACCGATGTCGACAGCGGAAGCGGCGCCGGCCGGGCTCGCGGCAGCAAGCAGGAGAGGGAGACCGACTGAGGGGGCCATCGGATCGAGAGTCCCGTCGTGGGCTCGTGAGGTCGTGAAAAACGTGACGCCAGGGCGTGCCTGGGTGCGATGTACCCGGTACGCCCTCACTCATGAGCAGACCGTTAATTACGAATTGTCGCGGGCCTATGCGCATTTACCGGATCTTGACGCAGGGCGTGCATGGCGACACGAGGGCGTGCACAGCGACGCCGCCCATGAGCAGGGAGCATCACCATGAGGCAGTTGGGGAACACAGCCTCGTACTCATACGCGGGACGCGGGATCCACAAGGTGACGGTCGAAGCGCTCGCGAAGCGGATCTTCGACGGCACCTATGGTGTGGGCGACACTCTCGCCCTGCCGGACCTGATGACAGAACTGCAGGTCAGCCAGACAGTGCTGCGTGAGGCGATCAAGGTACTGTCCACCAAGGGCCTGCTCGACGCCCGCCAGAAGCGCGGTACCTTCGTGCGCCCCGAGGAGGAGTGGAACCTCCTGGACGCCGATGTGCTGCGCTGGAAGCTCACGGTCGGCGCCTCCTCGGACTTCTTCGCCGACGTGCTCGAACTCCGCCGTTCCATCGAGCCCGCGGCGGCAGCGCTCGCCGCGGAGCGCCGCACCGACGACGATCTCGCGGCGCTCGACGCCGCGCTGAAGGTGATGGCCGCCACCGACACTGATCCCGTGATGCGCGTCCGCGCGGACGCGTTCTTCCACACGGCGATGCTGAACGCGTCGAACAACCGCTTTTACACGCAGATGCACCGAGTGATCGTGCCCGTCATCGTGCGGCGCGACCGTGCGGCGCGCGCGGGCGGCGCGTTCGCGTATCCGCATGCCGCGCATGCCAAGGTCGTCGAGGCGGTGCGCGACCGGGACGCCGACGGGGCCTACGTCTCGATGCTCGAACTGCTGGATCTGCCGGCCAGTGAGGATGCTTGAGGTGGCCTGAGAATGCCTGAGGACGCGTAGGGACGAGCAGTGCTCCGGAGGGGTTGGGGGACGGCATCCGGCGGGGGGTGTTCGGGGTTCGGGGACGATATCCGGTCGGGTGCTGGGGTGGGCGGGTGAGCGCCGGGCGGGTAGGAGGACGCGTACGAGCCCGCTGCCGAAAGGACGGTCCGGTGCATGGAGATCAGCCGCATCGAGACGTTTCTCGCCCCGCCACGCTGGCTGTTCGTACGGGTGGAGACCGATGAGGGCGTCGTCGGCTGGGGCGAGCCGGTGGTCGAAGGGCGCGCCGAGCCGGTGCGGGCGGCCGTGGAAGTGCTGGCCGAGTATCTCCTCGGCCAGGATCCCTCGCGTATCGAGGACCACTGGCAGGTCATGACCAAGGGGAGCTTCTATCGGGGCGGCCCCGTACTGTCGTCCGCCGTCGCCGGGCTGGACCAGGCGCTGTGGGACATCAAGGGGAAGCGGCACGGCCTGCCGGTGTACCAGCTGCTGGGCGGGCCGGTCCGCGAGAGGATCCGGGCCTACGCATGGGTCGGCGGCGACGAACCGCACGCGATCCGGGACGCGCTGACCGCGCAGATCGAAGCGGGCTTCACCGCCGTCAAGATGAACGGCTGCGGCCGGATGACGCCCGTGGCAGGCCGCGCCGAGGTACGGGAGTGCCTGCTGCGCGCCGAGACCGCACGTGAAGTCCTCGGTGACGGAAGGGACTTCGGGCTCGACTTCCATGGCCGGGTCTCCCCCGCCAATGCCCGCCGTCTCCTCCCCCTGCTGGCCGAGTACGCGCCGATGTTCGTCGAGGAGCCCGTCCTGCCCGACTACATGGCGGCCCTCCCGGACCTGGTCAACGCCTCCAACATCCCGCTCGCACTCGGTGAACGCCTTTTCACCCGGCCGGATTTCCTGGTGCCGCTGCAGGCCGGGGTCGCGATCCTGCAGCCCGATGTCTCGCATGCGGGCGGCATCTCCGAAGTACGCCGGATCGCCGCACTCGCGGAGACGTACGGCGCTCAGCTCGCCCCGCACTGCCCGCTCGGGCCGGTCGCGCTGGCGGCCAGCCTCCAAGTCGCCTTCACCACCCCGAACTTCCTCGTCCAGGAGCAGTCCATCGGTATCCATTACCACCAGGGCGCCGGACTGCTGGACTACGTCGTGGACCCGGAGCCGTTCCGCTTCCACGAGGGCTCGCTGCTGCGGACCGACCACCCCGGGCTCGGTGTGGAGGTGGACGAGACCGCCGTGCGAAAGGCCGACGAGAGAGGTCATGCCTGGCGGAACCCGGTCTGGCGTCATGCGGATGGGGGGTTCGCGGAGTGGTGAGGGGTTCGCGGAGTGGTGAGGGGTTCGCGGAGTGGTGAGGGGTTCGCGGAGTGGTCAAGAGGCTCGTGGAGTGGTCAAGGGGGCCCTGCCGACCCGACCTGCACGGCCTGCGCCGGCGCGCGGCGGAGTTGAAGGCGGTGGGAGCGGGATGAGCGGGATGAGCGGGCAGCGGGATCAGGCTACGGAAGAGGGGCAGCGAGGTCATACGGGGCATCCGGCCCCGGAGACCCGCCCGAGGCCGGACGTCTTCACCTTCGGCGAGACGATGGTCGCCCTGCAGGGCAGCGGCCCGCTGAAGCTCGGCGGCACGATGAACGTCTCCATCGCCGGCGCGGAGAGCAATGTCGCGATCGGCCTGGCCCGGCTCGGCCACCTCGTCCACTGGTCGGGCACGGTCGGCGAGGACGAGGCCGGAGAACTGGTCCTGCGTACACTGCGGGCCGAAGGCGTCGAGATCTCCGGCGCCGCGACCGACCCGGATGCCCCGACCGGGCTGATCCTCTTCGAGCCACGGCTGCCGGAGGTCACCCGGGCCCACTACTACCGTGCGGGATCGGCCGGTTCGCGGATCGAGCCCCACGCCATCGAGCGGGTCTTCGCCGCCGCCCCACCTCGCGTACTGCACCTGACGGGCATCACCCCCGCCCTGAGCCCCACGGCTCGTTCGGCGGCACGCCTCGCCCTCCGACTCGCCTGCCAAAACGGCTCATTGATCTGCCTCGACGTCAACTTCCGTGCACGACTCTGGACCGCGCAAGAAGCCGCCGCGGTCCTGCGTGAGTGGATTCCGTACGTGGACACCCTGATCGCCTCGGACGACGAGCTGCCCCTGTGCCTGCCGACGAGCGGGGACGGGATCCCCCGCACGGCGACGAACACGGAGGCGACCTCCGACAAGGCGACGAACGAGGACGAGATCCCCGGCAGGGCCACGGGCGGGGACGATATCCGCGACAGGGCGACGGGCGGGCATGAGGCCGCGGACGAGGGCGCCCCGTCCCTCGCCCGCGACCCGGCAGCCACCACCGCGGACCAGGCCAGGCTGCTGCGGCAGCTGGGCGTCGGTGAGGTCATCGTCACACTCGGCGCCGACGGGGCGACGGCCTTCACCCACGACGGCTCACTGCACCGGCCCGCCGAGCCGGTACGGGCGGTGGATCCCGTAGGAGCGGGCGATGCCTTCGTAGCGGGCTATCTCTCGGCGTTGCTGGACGGCGAAGACCTGGCCGGACGCCTTGAGCGAGCCGTGACCACCGGCGCGTTCGCGGTCGCCTCCCCGGGCGACTGGGAAGGCGCGCCGACCCGCGCCGAACTCGGCATGCTGAGCGCACCGCCCGGCACCGTCGTGCGCTGACCTGCGCCACAGCTAATCTGTGGCCATGCCTCGTTACGAATACCGGTGCCGCCCCTGTGGCACCACCTTCGAAGTGAACCGGCCGATGGCCGAGTCCTCCGCGCCGGCCGTCTGCCCCGAGGGCCACGAGGACACCGTGAAGCTGCTCTCCACCGTCGCCGTCGGCGGCTCCGCGACCGCCCCCGCCCCCAGCGGCGGGGGCGGGGGCGGCGGCTGCTGCGGGGGCGGCTGCTGCGGGTAGGGGCGCTCAACGGGCGCCCTGGTGATCCCATGGGGCCGCCCTGGCAGGGTGATCCCATGGGGCGCCGCCGGCAGGCCGGGAGACCCCGGGCGCTCGGCCGGGCGCCTCGAGCCCCCTCCCCGCAGCCCGGGCCCTACCGCCGACGCGCCACCGTCACGCCGTCCGCCACGGTGAGCATCACCGCCTCCATCCGGTCGTCCGCCCGCACATGGTCGTTGAACTCCCTGATCGCTCGGGCCGGTCCGGTGGCCTCCGTGTTGACGACCTCGCCGTGGAACAGCACGTTGTCCGCGACGATCAGGCCCCCGGGCCGCAGCCGCGGCACCAGTTCCTCCCAGTAGCCGATATAGCCCGCCTTGTCCGCATCGATATACGCGAAGTCGATATGCGGCTCGGCCGGCATGGCCCGCAGGGTGTCCAATGCGGGTGCGAGCCGCAGCTGGACACGGTCCGCGACACCGGCCTTCGCCCATGCCTCACGGCCGTACGCCGTCCACTCCTCGGAAACATCGCAGGTGATCAGCGTGCCGTCCGCGGGCAGCGCCTGGGCCATGCACAAGGCGGAGAACCCGGTGAACGTGCCCACCTCGGCCACATGCCGCGCCCCGATCAGCCGCAGCAGGAACGCCAGCAAGGCACCCTGCTCCGCCGCCGACTGCATGATCGCGGATTCGGGGAACTGCCGGTGCGTGGTCTCCACGAGCCCCCGCTGCACGGAGTCCAATGGGGGATTGTGGGCGAGAACGTAGTCGTACATCTCCGCCGTGATCGGCGTGCTCTTGGACTCGGTCACTCGGTCTCCTCCTGATCCCGGCCGATGGTCACGGCCGGCTTCCGCAGGCGCGCAGCCAACCGCTCGGCGAGACTAACCGAGCACGGCCACCCATAACCCATACCTCTCAACTTTCCCTTTCTCTTCCCGCCGCTGCCCAGCGAGGTGATCCCGCCGCCGGCGGGCCCCGCAACCGACCGCGGCGGTGCAGCTGTTCTCCGCGCCCGCGTGGACGACGCCGGTGACCGGCGCGATGGCGCTGCACGGCGTGGGCGCGCTGCCCGGGCGCGAGCGCACGGTCACGCTCGCGTCGAAGCCGCTGATGTGGATGTCTGTGCGAAGTCGGTGCTCGTGGCAGGGGCGCTCGCGGTGGCGGCCTGTGTCACCGTACGTGTCAGCGGGCGCGGCCCGGGGTGGCGACGCCGCGGATGAAGGCCCGGACGATTTCCTCACCCGCCGCGACACCACGCTCGTCGAGCGCCGTGACGTGCGGGGCCTGCCAGCCCGAGTCCGCCAGCTCACCGTGTCCGGGCCGCCAGCCGCGGTCCGCCGCCAGCAGCAGATCGGCGTCGAGCAGGGAGTCGCCGGCCGCGAGGACCTCCGACGCCCCGGTGCGGCGGGCCACCTCTTCGACAGCAGCGCTCTTGGTGAGCGGCTTCGGTACGGCGTAGATCTTGCGGCCCTGCAGAGAAACGGTCCAACCGCGTTCTTCCGCCCAGTCGGTGAGATCCTTCACCCAGGTTTCCGGCAGCAGCGGACGCTCCACGACGAGGTAGGCGAAGAGGTCCTCGGCGACGCGTTCCTTCAGCAGCCAGGCCGGGTCGGCGGTGCGGATGAGGTGCGCGCGGATCTCGTCGAGGGGCGCGCACTGCGAGGCGAGCCGCGCGGCGACGGTGCGCTGCCAGTCCTGGTCCGACTCACCCCGTACGAGCAGGTGACCGCCATTGGCGCAGATGGCGAACTCCGGTGCAGGGCCGGGGAGATGGATGCGTCCGTATTGCTCGCGGGTGCGGGTGGTGGTCGGCACGAAGGTGGTGGCGCGGGCCAGTTCGGCCAGCAGTCCGGCCGCCGTCTCCGTCATATAGGACAGCGGCTTGCGCTGGTATGTCTCGACACACAGCAGCCGCGGCGCCTCGGCGTCGGGCATGGCGAGATTCAGCGCGGCGGCCGAATAGATCAGGGTGCGGTCGAGGTCGCTGGCGACGATAGCGCTCATGCCGACACTTCCCCAGCCTTCGGCCGGGGGGACCCCCACGCTGCGCTCGCTCATCAGGAGGCCACCGCCTTGCCGTCAGCACCCGTGGCCCCGCGGGTGAAGCGGGGGTGGATCAACCCGACACAGGTATAGGGCAGTTCGTCGACCTCTTCGACGGGCACGCCCCGTTGTTCGGCCAGGAGGCGCACATGATCGAGATCGGCCCCGGCACCCCGCTGGGCGAGGACCTTCCAGGGGACCCTGCGCAGCAGTACCCGGGTGGTCTCGCCGACACCGGGCTTCACGAGGTTCACATCGTGGATGCCGTACTCCCCACTGATCCGCTCGACGGCCGCCCAGCCCTCCCAGGTGGGAGTGCGGTCGGCGGCGGCCAGCTCCTTCACGTCCGCGGCAACCGCCTCGGAGACGTCGGCGAACCGCGCGCCGACCGCGTCCAGGAAGGCCCGTGACACATCGCTGCCGACCAGTTCACGGTAGAACTTGGCGCCGTGGAAGTCGTCCGGGCCCACCAGGTCATCGCGCAGGACGGTGCGCGATATGAGCCCGGAGACAGTGGAGTTGAGGCAGGCGGACGGGATGAGGAAGTCATCGCGGGTGCCATAGGTCTCGACGCAGCTGCCGGGGTCGGCGAGTACGGCGATCCGGGGGTCGAATCCCGGGAAGTCCGCCAGCGCCTCGGCGAGTTCGCGGGTGATGGCGCCCTTTCCGGTCCAGCCGTCCACGAAGACGACATCCGCCGGGTCATGGTGGGCGGCCAGCCAGCGCAGTGCGGTGGTGTCGATGCCCCGGCCACGCACGATGGAGACGGCGTAGTGCGGCAGTTCCAGGCCGTGGGCGTGCCGCGCCCAGCGGCGCATCAGCACACCGACCGGTGTGCCGGCCCGCGCCAGCGACACCAGCACCGGGTTCTTCGTGCGCTCGGCGAGCACGGTCTCGGTGACGGCCCCGACGGCCCGCGCGATCCGGCTCGCGGACGTCTGCAGCGCGCTGTGGAAGAGCGCTTGGTACTGGTCGCTCGGCTGGTACTCCACGGGCAGCGACTCGGCGTAGTGGGCTCCGCCGCGCTGAATCGCCTCCTCACGTTCCTCGGTGGGCGCTTCCAGAGTGACGTCGGACAGGTCCTGCAGAAGCCAGCCGACCTCCTCGGGGGCGTAGGAGGAGAAGGCGGGGCCGCGCAGCGGCTCGGGGAGGTGCATGGAACGGACCTGTCGTTGCGGAGTGTGCGAGGAGGCGGTCTCGTCCGCCGCCCGACCGCGGTGCTCGGACGGCGCAGGGGGCGACGCCTCGGAAGAGGCCCCGGACCGCGGGACGTACGCGGGGATGACGGCGAGCAGCAGCCGGTCGGTGTGCTCGGCGAGACGGTCCAGCAGACCGCCGGCGGCGTGCAGTTCGGGGAGGTCGCCGTACGAGTCCACGACGGCCACGACGGCGTCGAAGCGGCGCGCCGGGTCGGCGCCGGCCGCGACGTTGTACGCGTACCGCTCCCCCGGTCCGTCGGCGGGCCGGTCGTGGGCGGGGAAGGCGAGCCGGGTCCGTATCGCATAGCCGGGGTCGTCCACGGCGAGCACGGGCGACCGGGTGGTTGTCGAGAAATAGACCCCGGCGCCGTCGGCCGGCGGGCCCGGCTCGCCGGCCTGCGCCGCACCGGCGCCGGCCGTGGTGTCGGCGAGCTGGTTGTCCAGGGCCTCGGCGAGCCGCAGCGGCGTATACATCAGCTCCTCGTTGCCGAGGACGAGAATGCGGCGTGCGCCGTCCACGTGCTCCGCGATGCGGGCCGCCATGGCCGGCAGCCCGGCCTCCAGCCGCTCGCGGTGCGCGGGGGTGAAGCCGTGCCGTCCGCCGTCGGGCAGTCCGGCGGGCCAGTCGAGGGCAACCCGTACCACGTCCGTGGCCGGTGCGTTCGCCGAGGCCACCGTGCGGGACTCATGGGCGGCGACGAGTTCCCGGCCACGCTCCAGGACATGCGCCGGGAGGCGTACGCCGCCCGCGGCCAGGGCCACGAGGTCGACGCGGGCGCCCAGTTCCGCGGCGAACTCCTCCAGGTGGGTGCGGTCCGCGTCGGAGCGCATGTCGACGAGGGCGACGACCACGTACCGCTCGCGCGGGAACTGCGTGTGCAGCGCCTTGATGGTGTTCAGGACGGTCCTGCCGGTGGAGAACTCATCGTCGACGAGCACCAGCGGGCCGTCCCCGGCAAGGAGGTCGCGGTCCTCCGGAAGCAGCAGATGCGAGGTCGCGTGGCTGTGCTCCTCCTCGAAGCCGCCCACCTGCGGGACGCCCGCCACCGGCCGACGGGTGGAGTGCAGATACGGCGCGAGCGCCAGCCCGTCGGCCACGGAATGCCCCAGTCCGGTGGCGGTCTCGGCGTAGCCCAGGACAACGGACCGGGCGGCGGCCTCGTCCCCCAGCAGCTCCCGCACCCTCCGCCCCAGTCCGACGCCGGCGCCATGGACCACTCCGGGCCGCTGCGGTACATGCTTGCCCAGCACGTTCGACACGAGCAGATGGGCCCGCTTGGGGTTGCGTCGCAGTGCCAGACCCAGCAGCTTGGGCAGTTCGTCCCCGCCGCTCAGCGAGACACCGAGCCGCTCGGCGACCCACTCTCCGGTCCACACCACGCGTTCCGTCTCCTCCATCACATCGTTCGCCGCGTTCCCCGGGACGCTCTCCGCCCGGCCGTTGGCCACGGACCTCGTCGCGTCGTTCGGCGCGTCGTTCCGCACGTTGTTGATCACGTCGTTCATCGCACCGCTCGTCACGTCGTTCGTCGCGTTCTTCGCAGACCTGGTCATCGTCATCGTCCGGTGCCTCCTGCCCGGCCGCTCCGCCGTCCGGATCCTTCCGGAGCCGGTCCGGCCCGTGCTACGCCTGCGGAAGGCTCGCCTCCAGCAGTTCCACGAAACCGACGCCCTCGTGCGCGACGCCGAACGCCTCGGCGCGCAGCAGCGTGCGCTCCGCCCAGGCGCGATGCGGCTTCACCTCGTTCATCTTGTTCGTATAGGCGGAGCGCATGACCCCGCCGTCGCACCGCTCGGGCCGCAGGATGTCCGCGGCGTCGCTGAACTCCTCGTGACTGACGACCGACAGCGCGTGCACCGGCGCGACATGCGAGGGATGGATACAGGTCTTGCCCTGCAGTCCGTTCGCGCGGTCCAGCTCGATCTCACGCAGCAGACCGTCCATGTCGTGCTCGATCAGTGCCGTGCGCAGTTCCTCGGCCCGCCCCAGGAAGGGGCTGCGTCGCAGCTGGGGCTTGAACATCCGCTCGTGCAGCCGGAAGTACTCCCACACCGGGCCGGTCACCGTGAAGCCCGTACCGTCCGCCCGGCCCAGCACATTCACCACGTCGGCGATCACGGAGGCCACGATATGGACGTCATACGCCGTCATGTCGGGTGCCCGGCGGAGCCCGTAGGCCGAGCAGAAGTCCGTGACGCCGAGCCTCAGGGCGAGCACCCGTTCCCGGTATGCGTCAACGGTCCTGGCGATCCCCTGCAGGGTTTCGGTGCGGCTCTCCAGATGCAGCAGCTGCGGAGATTCCAGCACCGGCATCGCGAACAGCCGCCGTCCGCAGGCGGACTCGGCCTTGACGAGCGCCTCCAGGAACGGGGCTCCGCGTTCCGCGGTGAACTTCGGCAGTACGAATCCGGACAGTCTGCGCGCGGTGGCCCCCATCCGGCGTATCAGATCCGGTATTTGACCGGGCTCACGGACGCGGATGAACAGCAGCGGAAGGTCGGTGCCCCCCGCTGCCGCCTCGTCGAGCAGTGCGAACTGCCGGACGAGATTCTCCTCGCCGGCCGCGACATCCCCGTCCCCTATGGAGTCCTCCAGACACAGCACCATGGACACCACGCCGAGACCCGCCTGTTTGATGATGTCGGCGGCGAGTTTCGGCCGGGTGGCAGGGCTGTAGAGCGTGGCACCCAGGGCTACCGCGAGCATGCGGGCCGGGGAGTCAGCGGTGAACTCCGCGGGCTCCTGGTGGAACAAGCTCTTCCGGATGTCGGGCGCAAGGTGCCCAAAATGACGCATACAACTCCCCGTATACAGGCGGGACCCGGGCACACCCGCTGCGTCTCGCTGTCTGGATCCAGCCGGTAATCGTACGTGTGCGGGAGAAGGGTTGGTTCCCCGGTGCGTGAAAATCTCGTAACCCGGGCGAGACGCTTCGATATCCACGAGCACACCCCGTGCACGTTCGCACAGGCCCCCGCGTTGTCGCTGCGACCTCCGGGAAGGCAGGATTACCGCATGACGCACGCGATGCTGAAAGGGTCGAACGTACCCCTCGACGCCACGGCCGTACGGGCCGTGCTGCGCTGGACGCCCGGCGCCGGTGTCCCCGATGTCGATGCCTCGGCGCTGCTGGTCGGAGCCGAGGGACGCGTGCGCTCCGATGAGGACTTCGTCTTCTACAACCAGCCGCGGCACCCCAGCGGCCTGGTCCGGCATCTGCCCAAGACCCGCCTCGCCGACGGCCTGACGGACACCATCGAGGCGGATCTGTCCGCTCTGGATCCGTCCGTGGACCGGGTCGTCCTGACCGCGTCGTCGGACGGCGGCGCCTTCGGGCTGGTATCCGATCTGCGCATGCTCCTCTTCGACGCGGCCGGAGACGGCGATGACGATCCGATCGCGGTGTTCGACGTCGTGCCCGAGACGGGCGATGAGACGGCGCTGATCTGCGGGGAGCTGTACCGGCGCGCCGAGACCTGGAAGTTCCGCGCGCTGGGGCAGGGGTACGCGAGCGGTCTGGTCGGTCTGGCAACCGAGTTCGGCATCTCGGTGGAGGAGGACGACTCCCCGGCCGCCGGGCAAGCGCCCCCGCTCGCACCGGAAGCGCCCACCCAGGAGGCCCCGACCGCCGCGGCCCCCACAGCCCCCGCCGACGATCCGTCGCCCATAGGCGAACCGACCGCAGGCCGGCCGGCCGCCGACGGACCGACCACAGGAGAGCAAGCCGCCAGCGCCCCGACCACCACCGAACCCGGCTCGGCCGAATCGGGCACCGCCGAACCGCAGACCGCCGGCCCGAACACCCCGAAGCCGAGCACCACCGACCAGCCCCCCGCCCCGGCGTCCCCGCCGCCCAGTGCCTGGCCGGAAGAGGCCGTCGGAGCACCGTCCGCGGCGGCCCCGCAGACGTATCCGGGGGCCGACCCCGAAGCCGTCACCCAGCATGTGCCGGACCCGATGCCGGAGCCGTTCTCCGCCGCCCCGCTGCCCTCGGGGGCCGCCGCGTCCCCGCCGCCCCCGCCACAGCCCGCCGCCGGCGGCGGCTACGGCTATCCGCAGAACGTTCCGCCACCACCGGCCCAGCCGCCCGGCCAGCCGACGTCACCGCCCACGTACGGTTATCCGGGCCCGCCGCCCCAGTACCAGCCCCCGCAGCAACCGCCGTCCGCATACGGCTATCCACAGCCGCCCCAGCAGCAGCCGCACCTTCCCTCGGCCTACGGCTACCCGACGCAGCAACAGCCCTTCGTGCCGGACCCGTCGTTCGTACTGCCGCCCCAGGGCCCGCAGTTCCAGCGCCGCTAGCGGCAACCGGCACCCACCGGTCCCCCCGGGGCCGCCCACCGGCCCCGGGCAGCGCGCCCGCGGACGCCACGCCCCGGTCCCGCTCTCACACCTTCGACTTGTACCCCCGGCCCCACTGCAGCCCCCAGCCGTACAGCCGGTCGAGCTCCGCCTGGAAGCCGTAGACGTACTTCACCTCGCGACGCACCGTCAGCTCGCCCTTGGTGTTCTCCAGCATGAATATGGCGCAGGAACGGGCCTGTGGCGCCCGCTCATCGAGCTTGATCTCCAGCCGCGGCCCATTGCTGGGATAGAGCGTCACCACCGCATGCGTACGGTCGAACGCCGGCGTCCCGTCGTAGATATAGACGAAGACCAGCATCCGCTTGATCTCGTCGCGGTGGTCCATGTTGAGGTAGAGCGTCTCGCCGGACGGTGAGCCGAACCGGTCGTCGCCGCTGAGCTTCACGAACGGCGGGGAGTTGAGGTCGCCGAGGAAATTGCCCAGCGGCTGCACCACACCCTTGGTGCCGTCCTCGAGCTCGTACATACAGGCCAGATCAAGGTCGATCTTGACCACGGCCGGCCCCTGCGCCTGCACCACCTCGGGCTTGAACAATTTGCCCGGGTGCCGCAGCAGGCTGCCCCGGCGCTGCTCACCGAGGTCCGAGGTGCGCATCTGCCAGTGCAGATTGACCCTCAGATGCCCGGTGGCCGCCCCCTGCTTCGTCAGCGAGATGACCGGATTCCGCTTCGTCAGCTCGACGACGTACGACGCCCCGCCGTTGTCGTACTTCGGTGCACCACCACGCCACCATTTCTCCAGGAAAGACACCTTGCCCACCCCATTGTTCAGCCCCGAATGCCGCGGGGCGGCCGTGAGGTCCGCACCCCATGGCCGCCCCGCAGAGAGCGTTCCTCAATCAGCGCCGCGTCACACTCCGGACGGGACTTCCGGCTTGGTCCCGGATCCGCTCTCGGACTTGCTGTCGCGCCGGATCTTCAGCACCGACGACCAGAACGAGAGGGCGATCAACACGAGGCCGATCAGGCCGGTGATGACCTCGTTGATCTCGTACTTGATAGTGATGAGCAGGATGAGGCCCAGCGCGCCGATCGCGTAGTGCGCGCCGTGCTCCAGATAGACGTACTCGTCCAGGGTCCCCCTGCGGACGAGGAAGACCGTCAGCGAACGGATGTACATCGCGCCGATGCCCAGACCCAGCGCCATCATGAAGATGTCGTTGGTGATGGCGAACGCGCCGATGACGCCGTCGAAGGAGAAGGACGCGTCGATGACCTCCAGGTAGAGGAACATGAAGAACGCGGCCTTGCCGGCCAGGCCCACGGCCGCACCGGTCCCGTTCTTCTTCGCGGGCGCCGCGGCACCCTCACCCTCCTCGTCGACCTCGTCCACGTCCTCCTCCAGCTTGGCCTCGAAGAAGCCGGAGATTCCGCCGACGACGAGATAGGTGAGGAGGCCGGCGACGCCGGACAGCAGCACCGTGACGCTCTTGTCACCACCGCCGTGCGAGACATCGGTGGCCACCGTCATCGCGGTCACCAGCAGGACGACCAGCGCGATGATGATGGACAGCGTGTCGAGCTTGCCGATCCTGGCCAGCGGTCTCTCGATCCAGGCCAGCCACTTGTAGTCGCGCTCCTCGAAGATGAAGTCGAGGAAGATCATCAGCAGGAAGATACCGCCGAATGCCGCGATGGACGGGTGGGCGCCGGTGACCAGTTCCTCGTACTTCGCCTGGTCGTGGATGGCGAGGTTGACCGCCTCGATCGGCCCGAGCTTCGCGGTGATCGAGACGATGGCGACCGGGAAGACCAGCCGCATGCCGAACACCGCGATGAGGATGCCGATGGTGAGGAAGATCTTCTGCCAGAACGCGTTCATCTTGCGCAGGATGCCCGCGTTGATGACGGCGTTGTCGAACGAGAGCGAGATCTCCAGGATGGACAGGATTCCGACGATCGCGAGCCCCTGCCACCCCCAGAGCACGCCGGCGAAGGCCAGGCCGAGCGCCGTGACGGCAAACGACCAGCCAAAGGTTTTCAGGAGCACTGCCTACCCAATCCCTTGCTGTGTGGGGGTCTCCGCGCGCGCGGCGCGGCGCCTTTACGAAACGTTGACCCCGAAGTCTAGAGCGATGCCTCTGAGGCCCGACGCGTACCCCTGGCCTACCGCGCGGAACTTCCACTCACCGCTGTGCCGGTACACCTCGCCGAAGATCATCGCGGTCTCGCTGGAGGCGTCCTCACTCAGGTCGTAGCGTGCGAGCTCGGAGCCGTCGGCCTGATTGACGACGCGGATGAAAGCATTGCTGACCTGGCCGAAGCTCTGGCCGCGCACATCGGCCTCATGGATCGAGACCGGAAAGACAATCTTGTCGACCTGCTGCGGCACCTGGGAGAGGTCCACCAGGATCGACTCGTCGTCGCCCTCGCCTTCACCGGTGAGGTTGTCGCCGGTGTGCTCGACGGAGCCCTCGGGGCTCTTGAGGTTGTTGTAGAAGACGAAGTACTCGTCCCCCAGCACCCGGCCCGACTCGCACAGCAGCGCGCTGGCGTCGAGGTCGAACGGCGCTCCAGTGGTGGAGCGCGCGTCCCAGCCGAGGCCGACCATGATCTGAGTGAGATTCGGAGCGGCCTTGGACAGGGAGACGTTGCCCCCCTTGGCGAGCGTGACGCCCATAGTGTTCGCTTCCTCCCCGGTTCGGTGCGGGCCGCACTCCGGCGCGGCCCGTGTCGCTGTCAAGCACGCCCGGCGCCGTACGCCCCGTGGGGACGTACGGCGCCGGACGAGATGGCTGAGCTCGGTCAGACGTTGACGCCGAAGTCCTGCGCGATGCCGCGCAGGCCGGAGGCGTAGCCCTGGCCGATGGCACGGAACTTCCACTCCGCGCCGTTGCGGTACAGCTCGCCGAAGACCATGGCGGTCTCGGTCGAGGCGTCCTCGCTCAGGTCGTAGCGGGCCAGCTCATTGCCGTCGGCCTGGTTGACGACGCGGATGTAGGCGTTGCGGACCTGGCCGAAGCTCTGCTGACGGGTCTCGGCGTCGTAGATCGACACCGGGAACACGACCTTCTGGACATCGGCGGGCACTCCGGCGAGGTTCACCTTGATGGCCTCGTCGTCGCCCTCGCCCTCACCGGTGGTGTTGTCGCCGGTGTGCTCGACCGAACCGTCCGGGCTCTTCAGGTTGTTGAAAAAGACGAAGTTCTGGTCGTTGGCGACCTTGCCCTGGTCGTTGGTCAGCAGGGCGCTGGCGTCCAGGTCGAAATCCGTACCGGTGGTGGTACGCGCGTCCCAGCCCAGACCGACGAGGACGGCGGTCAGATTGGGGGCTTCCTTCGTCAGCGAGACGTTGCCGCCCTTGCTGAGGCTGACTCCCACGAGTCCTCCCTTAGATTCGAGGGGTACGTAAAGATTTGCGCCCCCAACGTGCATGGCATCAGATCAACGAATCGATCCTAGTGACGGGTTCCCGACGAGTTACAGATATCGCACGCCGAGGGACACCGATGTCGGGGACGACGGCTCCGGGAGCGTCCGTCGGGACGCGGCCAGGGTCAGAGGTTTTCCAGCGCCTCGACGTAGTCGTTGAGGTCGCGGGCGTCGGGCAGGCCGTTGACGACGGTCCAGCGCACCACGCCCTCCTTGTCGATGACGAACGTGCCGCGGACCGCGCAGCCCTTCTCCTCGTCGAAGACGCCGTACGCCCGCGACGCCTCGCCGTGCGGCCAGAAGTCCGACAGCAGCGGGTACTCCAGTCCCTCCTGCTCCGAGAAGACGCGCAGCGAGAACGGGGAGTCGTTGGAGACGGCCAGCAGCTGGACGTCGTCGTTGACGAACTTCGGCAGCTCGTCACGGAGCGCGCACAGCTCGCCGGTGCACACACCGGTGAACGCGAAGGGGTAGAAGAGCAGGACGACGGCCTTCTCACCGCGGAAGTCGGAGAGTTTGACCAGCTCGCCGTGCTGGTTCTTCAGCTCAAAATCCGGAGCCTTGGTGCCGACCTCGATCGCCATGGGGTTGCTTCCCTTTCGCTCTCTCAACTGGACGCGCCCAACCCTACGCGCCGGGCCAAACGCCCCGAGAAACCCCTCCTGAACAGGGCCGAGCCCCCTCCGGAACAGGACGGAGGGGGCTCGGTGACGAACGCCGGGGCGGGCCGGGCTCAGCGCCTCTTCGCCGCTGCCTTCGGGGTCACAAGGCGACTGCCGGTCCAGTCCTTGCCCGCGCTGACGCTCTTGCTCGCGGACAGGCCCGCGGTCCTCGCGGCCTCGCTGATCTCGCTCGCCTCGACGTAGCCGTCGCGGCCGGTCTTCGGCGTCAGCAGGAGGATGGAACCTCCCTCTTCCATGTAGGCGATGGCATCCACCAGCGCATCGGTCAGGTCCCCGTCGTCCTCGCGGAACCAGAGCACCACGGCATCGGCCACGTCGTCGTATTCCTCGTCGACCAGCTCGGTGCCGGTGACCGCTTTGATGGTCTCACGGAGCTCCTGGTCGACGTCATCGTCGTAGCCGATCTCCTGGACCACCTGGTCGGGCTTGAAACCCAGCCTTACGGCAAGGTTCGTCTCCGCGTGGTCCGCGGTCGCGCTCACGGATTGCCTCCTGTCATGTTTCGGAAAACGCTTTTGGGCCCCGCGCGTGCGCGGAGCATTGGGCGTAGTCCACACGGGCCGGGCGGATCGCGCAAGTACCCGGAGGTCGAGACCGCCGAAACGGTGACGATTGAACGCGTCTCGCCTCAACCACGACCCCACCGGGACACGGCGAAGTGATTCACACCACAGCGTTCTGCCGGGTTTGTGGGGTATACGCGCGCGGCTGGGCCCTTTGGGGGGTGCCGGCCGCGCGCCGGGTCCGTTTTCGGGAGGCGCACGGCCGTACGCGAGGGACTTTCGACATGGGCGTATGGTTGCGATTTGGCCGACCCGAGAAACCGGCCTTTCCGTGCCCCTCTCCCGGCCGTCGGTTACCCGGCGGTAGAGATGACGTAGCCGTGTGGCTCGGTACACGATGGAAGACGGCGCGACACCGACACCACAGACAGTACAGACCGCATTCGTCCCCGTGCGCAGCAGCAACGGCGTGCCGAGCACGACACGACCCGAACACGAAGGAACAGCGTGGCTTCCGGATCCGATCGAAACCCGATCATCATTGGCGGCCTTCCCAGCCAGGTCCCGGACTTCGATCCCGAAGAGACCCAGGAATGGCTCGACTCGCTCGACGCTGCCGTCGATGAGCGAGGCCGGGAACGTGCCCGCTACCTCATGCTTCGCCTGATCGAGCGGGCCCGCGAGAAGCGTGTGGCCGTGCCCGAGATGCGCAGCACGGACTACATCAACACCATCGCGACCAAGGACGAGCCGTTCTTCCCCGGCAACGAGGAGATCGAGCGCAAGATCCTGAACGCGACCCGGTGGAACGCGGCCGTCATGGTGTCCCGCGCCCAGCGCCCCGGCATCGGCGTCGGCGGCCACATCGCCACCTTCGCCTCCTCCGCCTCCCTCTACGACGTGGGCTTCAACCACTTCTTCCGGGGCAAGGACGAGGGCGACGGCGGCGACCAGATCTTCTTCCAGGGCCACGCCTCCCCCGGCGTCTACGCCCGCGCGTTCCTTCTGGACCGGCTGTCCGAGCCCCAGCTCGACGCCTTCCGCCAGGAGAAGTCCAAGGCCCCGAACGGTCTGTCGAGCTACCCGCACCCGCGCCTGATGCCGGACTTCTGGGAGTTCCCGACCGTCTCGATGGGCCTCGGCCCCCTCGGCGCGATCTACCAGGCCCGGATGAACCGCTACATGGAGGCCCGCGGCATCGCCGACACCTCCCCGTCGCACGTGTGGGCCTACCTCGGCGACGGTGAGATGGACGAGCCGGAGTCGCTCGGCCAGCTGTCCCTCGCCGCCCGTGAGGGCCTGGACAACCTGACCTTCGTCGTCAACTGCAACCTGCAGCGTCTGGACGGCCCGGTCCGCGGCAACGGCAAGATCATGCAGGAGCTGGAGTCGCAGTTCCGCGGCGCCGGCTGGAACGTCATCAAGCTGGTGTGGGACCGCAGCTGGGACCCGCTGCTCGCGCAGGACCGCGACGGCATCCTGGTCAACAAGCTCAACAGCACGCCGGACGGCCAGTTCCAGACGTACGCCACCGAGACCGGTGCGTACATCCGCCAGCACTTCTTCGGTGACGACCACCGGCTGCGCGCCATGGTCGAGAACATGACCGACGACCAGATCCTGCACCTGGGGCGCGGCGGTCACGACCACAAGAAGATCTACGCGGCGTACGCGGCGGCCAAGGCGCACAAGGGCCAGCCGACGGTGATCCTCGCGCAGACCGTCAAGGGCTGGACCCTCGGCCCGAACTTCGAGGGCCGCAACGCGACCCACCAGATGAAGAAGCTGACGGTCGACGACCTCAAGCGCTTCCGTGACCGGCTGCACCTGCCGATTCCGGACAAGGACCTGGAGCACGGCGCCCCGCCCTACTACCACCCGGGCCGGGACTCCGAAGAGATCCAGTACATGCACGACCGCCGCAAGGCGCTCGGCGGTTACGTCCCGACCCGTGTCGTGCGCAGCAAGCCGCTGCAGCTGCCGGGCGACAAGGTCTACGCGGGCGCCAAGAAGGGCTCGGGCCAGCAGAAGATCGCCACGACCATGGCGTTCGTCCGGGTGCTCAAGGACCTGATGCGGGACAAGGAGATCGGCAAGCGCTTCGTGCCGATCGCGCCCGACGAGTACCGCACCTTCGGCATGGACGCGTTCTTCCCGTCGGCGAAGATCTACAACCCGCTGGGCCAGCAGTACGAGTCGGTGGACCGTGAACTGCTGCTCGCCTACAAGGAGTCGCCGACCGGCCAGATGCTGCACGACGGCATCTCCGAGGCGGGCTGCACCGCGTCGCTGATCGCGGCGGGCTCCGCCTACGCCACGCACGGCGAGCCGCTGATCCCGATCTACGTCTTCTACTCGATGTTCGGGTTCCAGCGCACCGGTGACCAGTTCTGGCAGATGGCGGACCAGCTCGCGCGCGGCTTTGTGCTCGGCGCGACCGCCGGCCGTACGACGCTGACCGGTGAGGGCCTGCAGCACGCGGACGGCCACTCGCAGCTGCTGGCGTCGACCAACCCGGCCTGTGTCGCGTACGACCCGGCCTACGGCTACGAGATCGCGCACATCGTCAAGGACGGTCTGCGGAGGATGTACGGCGCGAGCGCCGAATTCCCCCATGGCGAGGACATCTTCTACTACCTGACCGTCTACAACGAGCCGATCCTGCACCCGGCGGAGCCCGCCGATGTGGACGTCGAGGGCATCCTCAAGGGTCTGCACCGCGTGCGGCCCGCCGAGAAGGGCCGGCACGCTGCCCAGATCCTCGCGTCGGGCGTGGCGGTGCCGTGGGCCGTCGAGGCGCAGCGGATCCTCGCGGACGAGTGGAACGTCAAGGCGGACGTCTGGTCGGCCACCTCCTGGAACGAGCTGCGCCGCGACGCGGTGGCGGCCGAGGAGCACAACCTGCTGCACCCGGAGGAGGAGCAGCGCGTCCCGTATGTGACGCGGAAGCTCCAGAGCGCCGAGGGCCCGAAGGTCGCGGTCTCGGACTGGATGCGTTCCGTGCCGGACCAGATCGCGCGCTGGGTCCCGGGCACGTACCAGTCGCTGGGCGCCGACGGCTTCGGCTTCGCGGACACCCGTGGTGCGGCCCGCCGCTTCTTCCACATCGACGCGCAGTCGATCGTCCTGGCCGTGCTCACCGAGCTCGCCAAGGAGGGCAAGGTGGACCGCTCGCTGCTGAAGCAGGCGATCGACCGGTACCAGCTGCTGGATGTCACCGCCGCCGAGGCGGGCGAGGCCGGCGGCGACGCGTAGCCCTGGCCGACTCGTGCTGATCTGTGGGGCCCCTGGCCGGTGATTCCGGCCGGGGGCCCCACAGGTCTCGGGATCCGAGGTACCCTTCCGCGCCGGCCGGGAACCGATTCCTTACGATGGGCCGCATGCGCGGAGCCGAAGCGGAACAACACTGGGAACATCGCACTCAGCGGCCGCTGCTGTGGCTCGCGGTGCTCTTCGCCCTCGCCTACGCCGTGCCCATCGTGTCGCCCGACGCCGATCCCTGGCTGCACAAGGCGTGCCAGATCGTGGAGTGGGTGGTGTGGGCCGCCTTCGCCCTCGACTACGCCGTACGCCTGTGGCTGACGCCGGACCGTTGGCACTTTGTGCGCAGCCAGCCGCTGTCCCTGCTCGCGGTGCTTCTGCCCATGGTCCAACCGCTGCGGCTGCTGCGTCTGGTGTCCGCGCTGCTGCTTGTCGGCCAGCGCGCCCGGATGGCCGTTCAGGTGCGGCTGACGACCTACGTCGGCGGATCGGTGGTCGGCCTCCTGATGTTCGGATCGCTGGCCGTACTGAAGGCCGAGCGGGACGCGCCGGGCTCCAGCATCAAGACCCTGGGCGACGCCGTGTGGTGGTCCTTCACCACCATGACCACGGTCGGCTACGGCGACCTCGCGCCGACCACCGGCCTGGGGCGGGCGCTCGCCGTGGGACTGATGCTGTCGGGTATCGCCCTGCTCGGTGTGGTCACCGCGAACATCGCGGCGTGGTTCATCTCCCGCTTCGAACACGACGACGCCGAGGGCCGTCGCCAGACGGCGGCGATCGAGGCGCTGACCTCCGAGGTGCAGGCCCTGCGGGAGCAGGTCGACCGGCTGTCCGGGGCCGACACCCAGGCGGCGCCGGCCCCGGCGTCCGGTTCCCCGCTCAGCGCTCCCAGATCTTGAACGCACGTACCTGGTAAGGGGATTGGGGCACCCAGCTGCCACCGCCCGGGTAGGTGTCGAACTCGCCGGTCTCGGCGCATTCCGCGCTCTGGTAGGTGGTGACCGGCCGGCCGGTGCGGTTGGCGAGCGAGGCGGCACTGACTCCCTCGGGCAGCGGGACGCAGCTCTCGATGCCGGTGCCGGACAGGTCGTAGGTGTGCCGTCGGCCGCCGAAGTCCGCCTTCGGCCAGAGGCACAGCTGGCCGGCCGAGCAGTCGCCCGAGGCGGCGGTGTGGCCACCCGAGGCGGCGTGCGGGGCCGGAGCCCCGAGAGCGGACGGGGCGGCGAGCGCGGCGGCCAGTGCGGCGAGGCCGGTGACGAGCGCGGTGGTGCGGAACGTGCGGATACGCATTGGATCTCTCCCCCGTGGAGTACGACGTGGCGTTCGGCCGCGTATGTGGTGGTGCCGTACGGCGTTGGCGTGCCGCGGCGGGCCGGTCGCCCGCCGCGGGTTCGGAATCGAGCTTGGCGAGTGCGCGGCGCGGTTGCCAAGGCCGTGGCGGAGAGGCCACCCGGATCAGGTATGTGGACAGGCGGAACGGATCGGGGCGGGGTGGTGGTGCGCCATGTTGACGTGCGCCTCGGCGATGGGGCGACCCGCGGAAACCGTTCTCCGGGGCCCGCGCCGCAGGGCGCTCGATGCACCCCGCACGCGGTCCTCCAAGGTGCGGTGGCCGGTTCCCGGGACCGTTCATCCGGATGAGGGATTCGGCGGTCCGGCGGGCTGCCCATCAGCGCCGGGCAGTCGGCGGACGGGCCGTCCGGCGGCCCGGAACGGGGGTTGACGCGCCCCAGCGCGCAAACGGCGCGCGGCGGGCCGTGGGCACGCCTCCAGCTACCGCTGGGAGGTGTCCCACGGCCCGCCGCGCGCCGTTTGCGCGCTGCCGCCGGTGGTGCGGAGCCGCGCCGGTCAGACGTGGCCGGCGCCGGCGCCCGCCTCCGCGTTGGCACCGCGCTTGGTGAGCGTGGCGACGACGGCCGCGACGATCGCCACCCCGCAGGCGACCGTGAAGGCCAGGCCCATGCCCGAGACAAAGGTGTCGTGGGCCACCGAGGTGATCTTCTGGGCGATCTCCGGCGGGGTGCCCTTCGGCACCGGTGCGATGCCGGCCGAGACGGCGTCGGCCGCCTGGGACATCTTCTCGGGCGGGACCGGCGGGAGCCCGGCCGACTGCCAGTTGCCCGGGAGCCGGTCGTCGACACGGGAGGCCATCACCGCGCCGAGCACGGCCGTACCGAGGCTGCCGCCGACCTGCATCGCGGCCTGCTGCAGCCCGCCGGCGACACCGGAGAGCTCCAACGGGGCGTTGCCGACGATGACTTCGGTGGCGCCGACCATGACCGGTGCGAGGCCCATGCCCAGCAGCGCGAACCAGACGGACATCGGGCCGGTGCCGCTGCCGGTGTCCAGACCGGACATCCCGTACATCGCGACGGCGGTCAGGATCATGCCGCCGACCAGCGGAATCCGCGGGCCGAACTTGGTGATCAGGGCGCCTGCGAGCGGCGAGCCGACGATCATCATGCCGGTGAGCGGGAGGAGGTGCAGTCCGCTGTCGACGGGGCTCATGCCGTGCACGTTCTGGAGGTAGAACGTCACGAAGAACAGGCCGCCCAGGAAGGCGAAGGCCATCAGCACCATGAGGACGGTGCCGGCGGTCAGCGGCACCGAGCGGAACAGCCGCAGCGGGATGAGCGGCTCGCGGACCTTGGTCTCCAGGACGGCGAAGAGTGCGAAGAGAACGACCGCGCCGATCAGGAAGCCCAGGGTCTTCATGTCGCCCCAGCCCCATTCCGTCGCCTTGATCAGCGGCCAGATGAGGCAGAACATGGCGCCGGAGAGCAGCACGATGCCCGGGATGTCGAAGGAGCGGGGCGCCTTCTCGGCGCGGTGGTCCTTGAGGATCACCAGGCCGAGGGCCAGGGCCAGGATGCCCACCGGCACGTTGATGAAGAAGACCGACTGCCAGTTGACGTGCTCGACGAGCAGTCCGCCGACGATCGGGCCGCCGGCGGTGGAGGCGCCGATGACCATGCCCCAGATGCCGATCGCCATGTTGAGCTTCTCGGCCGGGAAGGTCGCGCGCAGCAGGCCGAGCGCGGCGGGCATCAGCAGCGCGCCGAAGAGGCCCTGCAGCACACGGAAGGTGATCACCAGCGCGACCTCGCCGGAGAACCCGATGGCACAGGAGGCGGCCGCGAAACCGAGGACGCCTATGAGGAAGGTCTGGCGGTGGCCGAAGCGGTCACCGAGCTTGCCGGCCGTGATCAGCGAGACGGCCAGGGCGAGCATGTAGCCGTTGGTTATCCACTGGACGTCGGCGAGCGAGGCGCCCAGATCCTGCTTGATGGCCGGGTTGGCGATGGCGACGATCGTGCCGTCGAGGGCGACCATCATGACGCCGATGGCGACGGAGAAGAGGGTCAGCCACGGATGGCCACGCAGCCCCTTGCGGGGCTCCGGTACGGGAAGGTCCGGTGCGCGCTCGGCAACCGGGGTCTGAGAGGTCATACAGCGAGGCTAATGTCAGCCACTGACAGTTGACAAAGTAATTCATGAGTCGGTAACTGTCATTTACCTCACAGGTATCCTGATCAGCGATAACCCTCTGGAAAGGCGGCGCAGGATGGCGACCCCGACGCCGCAGACGGCACCCACCGGCGGGCTGCGCGAACGTAAGAAGCAGCGCACCCGCGACGCCCTGATCCGCGCGGCGCTGGAGCTGTTCACGGAGCAGGGGTACGACGCGACGACGATCGACGAGATCGCCGAGGCGGTGGACGTCTCCCAGCGCACATACTTCCGGTACTTCGCCAACAAGGAAGAGGTCGCGTTCGCCGTCCAGAAGATGGTGGAGGCGCGCTTCCTGGAGGAATTGAGGGCGCGGCCGGCGAGCGAGGCCCCGCTGACGGCGCTGCGCAGCGCCGTCATGGTCGCCTGGGACGACATCGGCAGTGCGATCGAATCGGTGATCCCGGTGGAGCTGCACATGCGCACCTACCGGATGATCGAGTCGACGCCCGCGCTGGTCGCCGTCCATCTGCGACGCTCGTCCGAACTGGAGGAGGAGATCGCCCAGTTGATCGCCCGGCGTGAGGGGCTGGACGTGGACACCGATCCGCGGCCACGGGTGCTGGTCGCGGCGTTCAGCGGGGTGATGCGGGTGGCCGGGAAGGTGTGGGGTGAGGGACAGGACTGCAGCGTGGCGTCCATCCGCGAACTGACCAAGTCCTACCTCGATCACCTGTCGCCGGCGATGGACGACGACTGGGGGACGCGGTGAGCGGGACACGGCAATGAGCGGGAGGCACGCGCCGAGCGGGGCCGACACGCGGTAAGAGGAGCCCACCCCTGCGTGATCATTTAACCACCCCCCTTGAGACCACCTCTGCACGGCTGAGCACCGGAAACACCCCAACGATGTCCGTTTTGCTGGAAATGTCAGCCGCGTTGCGTGATATGACTCACGGCCTCGGCAGGCGCCCTGCCGCGTCTCCTAGGGTGGCTCGCGGTGACTTCCTTCCCAGGGCTCGGCCCCTCTTCCGGTTTCCTGCAGTCCACCGCCTGGCGCGCCGCTCTCGCCCTGGTGGTGGTGTTCGTGATGCTTGCCATGACCGGATGGACGGCCATCAGAGAAACCAAGGTGGACGCCAATCCCCTGGCCACCGCCAGAGAGGCGTGGAAGCGCGCCACGTTCCAGGGGCGTCCGCTGCCCGACCCCGATGGCGCCCCGGCCGCGATCCGGGCCTTCTTCGCCACGCTCGACCGCGCCGAACGCCGGGAGCTCGCGCACCGGTACCCGCTGGCCGTCGGCAATATGGGCGGCGCCCCCGTACAACTGCGTTACCGCGCCAACCGGATGGCGCTCGACGACGCCCACGCCATCGAGAAGCAGCGCATGGGCGACAAACGGCTGACGCCGGTCGGCCGCCAGGAGGCCGGGCGGCTGGTGCACCGCTTCGAGTCGATGATGAGCGGCGACCGGCAGATCCTGGCCTTCGATCCGGCCGGCGGCGGCCGGGCCGCGGAGGTCTTCGGCAACCTCACGAAGGCCCGCCGGGTCTCGGTCGTGGTACCCGGGGTGGACACCGATCTGTCGACCTTCGAGCGCACCGCGCGGGCGACCACCGCCCCCGTCGGCATGGCGAAGTCCCTGTACGCGGCCCAGCGGGACGCCCGGCCGCACACCCGTACGGCGGTGATCGCCTGGGCCGACTACACCGCGCCGTCCGGCCTGGGGGTCGAGGCCGCCACCGGGCAGCTCGCCGAGGACGGCGCGGTCCGGCTGCGCGCGCTCGTGAAGTCGCTGCCCACCTCCGGGCCCGTCTCGCTGTTCTGCCACAGCTACGGGTCCGTGGTGTGCGGTGTCGCCGCCCACGAGCTGCCGGAGAACGTCGAGAACATCGCGGTGGCCGGCAGCCCCGGCATGCGCGCGGAGAGCCGCTCCGGGCTGGGCACGCACGCCCGGGTGTGGGCGATGCGGGACGCCGACGACTGGATCCAGGACGTGCCGTACCTGGAGGTCGGCGGGCTCGGCCACGGCGCGGACCCGGTCGATCCGTCCTTCGGCGCGCGGATCCTGTCGGCCGACGGCGCCGTCGGACACGCCGGATACTTCGCGCCCGGCACCCGCAGTCTGCGCAACTTCGCGCTCCTCGGGGTCGGTGCGACCGGCTCCCTGAAGTGCGCGACCGATGACCCCCAGTGCAACTCGGGTCTCGTCTGAGGGCGGGACGCCGTACGGCCTTCCGCAGTCCCGCCCCGCGCCCGGGGACGGGCCGGACCCGCGGAAACCGGGATGACCCGGGCGGAACAGGAGCCGGGGCGAGGGGCCGGGAGCCCTATGACGCGCGTAGCGCAAGGTGTCCGGAAGGGGGACGGGCGGGCGACCCCGCGCATACGATGAGCCGCATGGGTGATGTGCTGGCCGGTTTTCACGCCGTCTGGGAGTTTGATACGGACTCCGTACTCATCCGCTTCGAACGGGGGATCCGCAGGCCGAAGCTGTTCCAGGCGCTCGGCGAGCGACGCATTCCGTACGAGGCGTTGAGGTCCGTCGAGCTGTCCGAGGGCAGACGGGGCACGGTGGTGCTGCACGCCGTGCCACGGCACGGCGCCGACCCTCTGATGGAGGCGGCGGACGGACAGCTCAAGGAGGACGCCGACCCGTACCGGCTGGTGCTGCCGGCCGAGCACGGGACACTGGCCGAGTACTACGCCGACGAGCTGCGCACCGCGCTGGGGCCCGCCTCCAAGGAGCCCGCCGAGCGCCATCTGGTGGCCGCTCCGGAACCGCCGCTGCACTTCAAGGCGTACGACGGCAAGGCGTCCTTCGACGGGCGGTCGGTCGCCTTCCGGTGGTTCTGGACGGGCGCGTCGTCCGCGAAGTGGAAGCGGGGCGACCAGACCTTCACGGTCGGCGAGCTGGCCGGGGTGGAGTGGCGCTCGCCGGAGATCTTCAACGGCTATCTGCGGCTGCTGGAGCGCGGGGGCCGGGACGCGGCGGCCGACGAGGCCGACCAGGACCCGGCGGCGGTGGTCTTCGGCCTCGGCTACGGCCCGGTCCACGAGTCGCTGCCGTTCGCGGCCTCGGTGCTGCAGGCCGTACGGGCCGCCGAGCCGGCACAGGACACCGCGTCCCGCGAGCCGGTACGCCGTGCCGGGGACGCGCGCCGGGACCCGGCGGACATCGCGGACCGGATCCGGCACCTCGGTGAGCTGCACAAGGCGGGACTGCTGACGGACGACGAGTTCAGCGCGAAGAAGGCGGAGTTGTTGGCGGAGCTTTAGGGGGCGAGGCTGCGCTCGGGGGCGGCTTGAGAGTTCGTTTGGGGTTCGTGTTGCGGGGCCTGTTGGGGGAGTCGTGTTGGGGGGATCGTGTTGAGGGGGTCGTGGTGGGGGCGTGTTGAGGTTTCTGTCGCCGTGGGAATACCCGCCCAGTCGGTTGCGTTGGGGGCCGCAGGGGGCGCTTGCGACCCTTAGGGGATCTGCCCGCCCAACCTCAGGGCTCTTTGGGGGCTTGAGGGGAATCCGCGTAGGGGCGGGGAGTTGGGCTCGGCGTTTGCTGGGAGCTTCGCGTGCGCCGGGGCCGATGTGGCTGTGGCGTGGTGCGGGATCGTCGTGGCCGGGCGCGAGTGCCGCCGGGCCGTCGGGCCGCCGGGTGCGGGTCGTACCGTGGTACGGATCGAAAGGCCGGACCCTGGTATGACGCCTGGGCGAGCGGTGGCCGCTTACATTGATTTCGCGATGTCCAGACGATCTCTCACCACAGAACGCGAGCCGACCCGCAGCGCCGGGCGCGAGTCGGCCCGCAGCCGGGCGATGCGCGCCGCGCGGCAGGCGCTGCGTGTCCTCGTCGTCGAGCTCGGCACCCCGGCCGGGCCCGGCACCCCGCTGTTCGGGACGGTCCAGAACCGCTGGCTGCGCTGGCTGCCCTATTTCGTCGCGTTCGTGTTCGCGGTCTCGCTGCTGCCGTCGAGTATCAACGTCCTGGCCAACGACTACGGCATGAACGGCGGGCTGGCCGGCGGGCTCGCCACCGCGCAGACCGCTCCGCTGCTGCTCGCGGTGGCCCGGCCGCTCCAGGCGTGGTGGGTGATCTTCGCGGCGGATGTGGGGTGCGCACTGGCCCTCATCGGGACCGACGGCGTCGCGGGCCGCGCCTGGCCCTGGCCGCCGACGGTGATCGTCGGCTACCTCGTCCTGATGCTGGCGCTGTCACTGCGTGAGCACCGCCGCACCCTCGTCGCCGTATGGCTGACGACCGGAGCGGCCGGCATACTCGCCGAGCCGCTGACCCCCGAGCACAGCGAAGGCACCTCGGTACTGCTGTTCGTCCTCTCCGGCGTGATGCTGCTGATCGGCGCCGCCCTGCGGGAACGGGGCGACACCCAGCGGAAGTTGCTGGAGCAGGAGACCATCAGCGAGGCGGAGCGCGCCCGCCGGACGCTGCTGGAGGAACGCACCCGCATCGCCCGCGAGCTGCATGACGTCGTCGCCCACCACATGTCGGTGATCACGGTCCAGGCCGACAGCGCCCCGTACCGCATCAGCGGGATACCCAAGGAGGCCCAGGAGGAGTTCGGGGCGATCGCCGCGACCGCGCGCGAATCGCTGGCGGAGATGCGGCGGTTGCTGGGGGTGCTGCGCAGCGAGGATTCGGAGCGGCACGGCGATCCGGAGAAGACCCCGCAGCCGGGGATCGGACAACTGCCGAAGCTGGTCGAAGGGACCGTCCGAGGCGGTGTGCCGGTCGAGTTGACGCTGCCCGAGGAGCCGGTGGCGCTGGAACCGGCGGTGGATCTGTCGGCGTACCGGATCGTGCAGGAGGCGCTGGCCAATGTGGTACGGCATGCGCCGGGAGCGCGGACCCGGGTGTCGGTGAAGACGACGGCGGACGGCTCGCGGCTGACGGTCCTGGTCGTCAACTCCGCGCCGCCCGCGCCGTCCGCGCCGCTGGAGACCACCGGGACCGGGCATGGCCTGATCGGGATGCGGGAGCGGGTGCGTCTGGTGGCGGGTTCACTGGACACCGGGCCGCTGCCGGACGGCGGCTTCCGGGTCGCGGCCCAGCTCCCGCTGACCGGGGCGCCGTCGTCCGGGGACGCACAGTCCGGAGACGCACGGTCCGAGGACACACAGTCTCGGGACACACGGCCCGGGAACGCCGCCCGCACAGGTTCCGCCTCCTCGGCTCCCGACTCCGCAAAGGACTTTCCCTCCGCATGACCACTCGGGTGATCATCGTCGACGACCAGGCCATGGTGCGGGCGGGGTTCGCCGCACTGCTCGCCGCACAGAGCGATATCGATGTGGTGGGCGACGCACCGGACGGCGTGCAGGGCGTGGAGCTGAGCCGCCGGGTGCATCCGGATGTGGTGCTGATGGATGTGCGGATGCCCGAGATGGACGGGCTGGAGGCGGCCCGTCAGCTGCTCGATCCGCCCATCGGCGTCACCCACCGCCCGAAGGTGCTGATGCTGACCACCTTCGATGTCGATGACTACGTATACGAAGCGTTGCGCGCGGGTGCGTCCGGATTTCTGCTGAAGGACGCGCCGCCGGCCGATCTGATCTCCGCCGTCCGCGTCGTGGCGGCCGGTGAGGCGCTGCTCGCGCCGTCGGTGACACGGCGGCTGATCGCCGACTTCGCGCGCCGGCGCCCGGCCCTCCGCAAGGACCGCACCTCCCTCCGGCTCAACGGCCTCACCCCGCGCGAAACGGAGGTCCTGGAGCTGATCGCCCGTGGTCTGTCGAACCAGGAGATCGCCGATGCGCTGGTACTCGCCGAGCAGACGGTGAAGACCCATATCGGCCGCGTCCTCGCCAAGTTGGAGCTGCGCGACCGCGCCCAGGCCGTGATCTTCGCGTATGAGTCCGGCCTGGTCACACCCGGAGACCGGTGACCGAGTGGGGCCGACCCCCTGAAGGAGGGTGGGGCCGGCCCCAGTAAGGGGGTGGGGACAGCACTTCCGTCCTGAGGACGAGCGGGACCGGCACCCCATACCCCAGTATCACCTGGGAGTTGGCTCCGCGGTGTGACGCCGCGTCATACACCCTCTTCCTACGTTTCCCTCTGCCATACCAACGGGAGAGGGAGACGCCACCATGTCCGTGCTGCGAAGCGCCACTCGGCGCGGCAAGCGCACGCTCGTCGCCGCCGCACTCGCGGTGACCATCGCCGCCGGAACCGGCGGGTGGGCGGCCGGTTCCGCACAGACCGCCGTCACCGGCCCGCCGCCCGGCGCCGCCGCCTGGCGCGCCGACCACTCCCTCGGCGTCCGGCTGCCGGACCCCGCGACCGCGGCCCCCTCCGACGTCGCCCGCTTCTTCGCCTCGCTGACCGACACCCAGCGGCACACCCTCGCGGCCCGGCATCCGTTGACCGTGGGCAATCTCGACGGTGCGCCGGTCACCCTGCGGTACGAGGCCAACGCCCTCGCCCTGAAGGCCGAGCGGGACCGTCAGCTGGCCCGTGCCACCGACCCGGCCGGCACCCTCCAGGATCACCAGCAGGCCAGGAAGGCGGCCGGCCGCTGCGCCGACCTGCTCACACCCGGCCGTCACATCCTCGCCTTCGATCCGCGTGGACGCGGTCACGTCGCGGAAGTCCACGGCGACTTGACCACCGCCGAACGCACTGCGGTGATCGTGCCCGGCTCGGACATCGATCTGGCCTCCTTCGACCGCGCGAAGGATCCGTACGGCACTCCGACCGGCATGGCCACCTCGCTGCGTGTCCGGATGACCGCCGACGCGCCCGGCACCCGTACGGCCGTCATCGCCTGGGCCGGGTACACCACCCCGGTGGGGCTCGGTCCTGACGCCGCCACCGGCCGGCTCGCGGAGGCCGGTGCGCCGCGGCTGGCCCGTCTGTTGTCCGGTCTCGCCGCCACCGGCGCCCCGGCCCCCACCGTGCTCTGCCACAGCTACGGGTCCGTCGTCTGCGGACTGGCCGCACCGGAGGTGGGCCAGGGCGAGATCGCCGACCTGGTCGTCTTCGGCTCGCCCGGTATGCGCCGGGACAGCGTGGCGGACCTGCGTACCTCGGCACGGGTCTGGGCGGCCCGCGACGCGTCCGACTGGATCGGCGACATCCCGAACGTCGAACTGCTGGGCCTCGGCCATGGCGAGGACCCCGCCGGCCCCGCCTTCGGCGCTCGTCATGTCTCCGCAGAGCGGGCCGAGGGACACACCGGATATCTGGCCCCCGGTACGGATTCCCTGCGCAACTTCGCCGCCATCGTGCTCGGCCGCTACGCCGAGGTGCGGTGAGCGCCCACTTCGGGCCCGCCGCCCCCGGCCTCCTCGTCACTCCTCGCCTCAAGGACACCTCATGGCCATCGCACTCCTCGCACCCGCCGGCCGTACGGGCCGGAGAGCAGCCCCGGAAACCGCACCAAAAGCAACCTGGCAAGCAGTCCGGAAAGCAGTCCGCTCGATCGAGCAGCGCACCCCCGCCCACCGTGACCGCGCCATCGACGGCCTGCGGGCCCTGGCGCTGCTCGCCGTGCCCACCGGTCACTGGCTGCTCGGTGGATTCACCCTCGACGCCGACGGGGCGCTGCACAACGCCAGCCCGCTGTCCGCCTTCGGCCTTCTCTCGCCCACCAGTTGGGTGCTGCAGATGCTCGGCATCTTCTTCCTGGTCGGCGGCCATGCCTCGGTGCTGTCCTACCGGCGGGCCATCGAACAGGGCGGGTCCACCGGCGGCTGGCTGCGCGGCCGCCTGGTACGGCTGGGCCGCCCGGTGCTCGGGGTGACGGCCGTATGGGCGCTGCTGCTCCCGCTGCTGTACGTGACGGGGGTGCCGGAGGCGACCCTGCGGACCGGGGCGACGCTGGTGGTCCAGCCGCTGTGGTTCGTCGGCGTCTATGCCGCGATCACCGCACTGACGCCGTACTGCGTACATGCGGCGCGGCGGATGGGCTCGTGGGCCGCGGCACCCCTGCTCGCCGCGGTGGCCGTGGTGGACTTCCTGCGTTACGGACCGCTCGCGGACTCCCTGCCCTCCTGGCTGAGCCTGCTCAATCTCCTCCCCGGCTGGATGTTCGCCTATCAACTCGGCGTCTCCTGGGGCGAGAAGCGGCTCGGCAGGCGCGCCGCCTGGTCACTGCTGTTCGGGGGCGCCGCCCTGTTCGCCGCGCTGCTGCTGTTCTTTCACTACCCGGCGAGCATGGTCGGCGTCCCCGGCCAGGACCGTACGAACTCGCACCCGCCGTCGCTGCTGGTCCTGGCCCTGGCGGCGGCGCAGTCCGGCGCGGCGATCCTGCTCCGCGACCGCATCGCGGAGCTGCTGCGCCGACCCGCCCTCTGGGCGCCGGTCGTCGTCATCAATCTCTCCGCGATGACGATCCTGTGCTGGCACCAGACGGCGATGCTCTCGGCCGCCGTGCCCGCGTCCTTCTTCGGTCCGGACGCGGTCCCCGGTCTGACCCTCGCGCCCGACACCCTCGGCTGGATCCTCGCCCGGCTCGCCTGGCTGCCCGTCTTCGCCGTGGCCCTGATCCTCATCGGCCGCACCACGCACCGCTTCGAGGCACCCTGGACCGACGTCACCCGCCTGCGCCGCGCCGTCGCGGCCGTCCTGGCCATGGGGTTCGCGGTCTTCGCGCTGGGATTGGCGTGAGCCGGGGCGGGGGCATGGCCTGGGGAGCTCGGCGCCTCTCCGAACTCAGCACCCCCGGGCCCAGCACCCCTCTGTGCTCAGCACCCCTCCGGGCCGAGCGTCTATCCGACGCTGAGCCCGGTGTCGGCATAGATGCCGATCTTGTAGTCGAGTATGTCCAGCGTGCTGTGCAGCTCCGCGATGCGCTGCCGTACGTCCTCACGGTGCGCGGTCAGCAGTTCCCGGCGCTCGGTGAAGGTGGCCTCGCCGGCCCGGACCAGCTCGGCGTAGCGGACCATGTCCGCGACCGGCATGCCGGTGAGCCGCAGCTTGGTCACCAGGCTCAGCCAGTCCAGGTCACGGTTGGTGAAACGGCGCTGCCCGGTGTGCGTACGGTCCACATGCGGCATCAGACCTATGCGCTCGTACCAGCGCAGGGTGTGGGCGCTGAGGCCGGTGTGCTCGGCCACTTCGCTGATCGTGTACCGGTCCCGGCCGGTCGGCCGCGGGTGGACGGGCGTCGCCGCGCAGGCGCGGACCGCGACCGGCAGGGTGTCGGGGCGCTCGCGCAGTCCGCCCGGCCGCTCGTCGGTCGCGATCTCGCCGTCCGTCAGCGGTTCGCTCTGCGTCACCGTCATGCCGCGTCTCCCCATCTCCCCGGAAGCTTCTCCCCCGGACTCCGGCCCCGGACCCGCCCCCCGGACGTGTTCCGAACGTGCCGGTAGCGTGCCCATAGTGCCCGTGGAACGTTCCTGGGAATTCCCCGGTTCCGTTCCCCGGATCTCTCGACTTCTCCAACGCTAGAGACTTCGAGTGCACTCCAGGCAAGCGCCGATGCGGGGAAGACTTGACCGGAATTTGAGGGCGTCGGGGCACCCTTTAGGCTCGGGGACATGCAGAGCCTGCGGATGATCGAGAACTGGCCGGTGCCCACCGCTGCCGCCGCCGTCGTACGCGCCGACGGCACGGTGGCCGGGACGTACGGACCGCTGGCGCACCGTTTCGCGCTGGCGTCGGTGACCAAGCCACTCGCCGCGTACGCCGCGCTGCTGGCCGTCGAGGAGGGTGCCATCGAGCTGGACGAACCGGCCGGCCCGGAGGGGTCCACGGTCCGTCATCTCCTCGCGCACACCTCGGGCCTGGCCTTCGACGAGCAGCGCACGATGGCCGAGCCGGGCACCCGCCGGCTCTATTCCAACACCGGCTTCGAGGTGCTCGGCGACCATATCGCCAAGGCGACCGACATCCCCTTCCCGCAGTATCTGTACGAGGCGGTGCTGGAGCCGCTCGGTATGACCGCGACCGAGCTGCCCGGCTCGCCCGCGAAGGACGGCGTCTCGACCGTCGCGGATCTGATCCGGTTCGCCGCCGAGCTGCAGGCGCCGCGGCTGCTCGCGCCGGAGACGCTGGCGGAGGCGACCTCGGTGGCCTACCCCGGCGTGACGGGTGTCCTGCCCGGCTACGGGCACCAGAAGCCCAACGACTGGGGACTGGGCTTCGAGATCCGTGACACCAAGTCGCCGCACTGGACCGGCGCGTCGTCCTCACCCCGCACGTTCGGGCATTTCGGGCAGTCGGGGACATTTCTGTGGGTGGACCCGGACGCCGGGCGGGCGGACGGGAAGCGCACCGGAGCGGCGTGTGTGGCGCTGACCGACCGGGCCTTCGGGCCGTGGGCCATCGAAGCCTGGCCGGTCCTCACCGACGCGGTCCTCGCCGAGCTGAGCTGAACTACACAGACGTCTCCTCCGGCCCCATCTCCCACACCAGGCACTCCGCCCGCCCCGCCGCCGTCAGCTCCAGCCCCTCCGCGTCGGCGATCCGCGCTGCGTCGCCCGCGTCGAGGCGCCACTCGCCGATCCGGACCGCGCCCCGCACCACGTGCACATACACCCGCGCCACGTCCGGGACCGCGGTGCGTTCCCCGTCGGCGAGGCGGCGCAGATGCAGCATCGCGCCGGCCCGTGGGACCGCGTACGGGGTGCCGTCGGCGATGCCGCGGACCACGTCGTACTCCGGCTCGCCGCCGACATGGCCGGCCGAGGTCAGCCACATCTGTACGAAACGCAGCGGCAGCGCGCCGTCGTTGCGCTCGATGTGCCGCACCCCGCCTGCCGAGCTGAGCCGCTGAAGATCGCCGGGTCGTACGGTGGTCTCGTGGCCCGTCGAGTCGCGGTGCGTCAGCTCGCCCTCGACGACCCAGGTGACGATCTCCGTGTCGCGGTGCGGATGCTCGTCGAAGCCGGCACCGACCGCGAGGTGCTCCTCGTTGCAGGCGATCAGCGCGCCGAAGCGCAGGTTGTCCGGGTCGAAGTGCGGCCCGAAGGAGAACGCGTGAAGTGTCTCGATCCCGGCCTCCGCATCGCCGCCCCGATAGCGTTCCGCGCCCCTGCACACGTCAATCATGGCGCCACGGTAGCCCCGCCACCTCACCTCCTCATCCCGATAGGGCAGGCTTGTCCCCGTGTCTGAACCCGCATCGCGCGACGCGCACCCGCATTCGGCTACTCTCCGCCGCCTGGAGCAGTCGGCCGGCAAACTGGCGGCCGCGGCCATCGCCCGCATGGACGCCACACTGCCGTGGTACCGCGCGATGCCACCGGAGAACCGTTCCTGGATCGGCCTGGTGGCGCAGGCCGGTATCGCCGCGTTCACCGAATGGTTCCGGCATCCCGAGACGCCGCAGGCCATCAGCACCGATGTCTTCGGGACCGCACCGCGCGAGCTGACCCGGGCGATCACCCTGCGGCAGACCGTGGAGATGGTCCGGACGACCATCGAGGTCATGGAGTCCGCGATCGACGATGTCGCGGCGCCCGGCGATGAGTCCGTCCTGCGGGAGGCGCTGCTGGTCTACGCCCGGGAGATCGCCTTCGCCACCGCGCAGGTCTACGCACAGGCCGCCGAGGCGCGGGGCGCGTGGGACGCCCGGCTGGAGTCGCTGGTGGTCAACGCGGTGCTGTCGGGAGAGGCCGATGAGGGCGCCGTCTCCCGGGCCGCGGCGCTGGGCTGGAACTCTCCGGAACATGTCTGTGTGGTACTGGGCACCGCCCCGGACGGGGACAGCGAGCTGACCGTCGAGGCGATCCGGCGGGCCGCCCGGCACGCCAAGCTCCAGGTGCTGACGGGTGTCCTGGGCAGCCGTCTGGTGGTGATCGCGGGTGGCTCGGACAATCCGCTCAAGGCCGCGAAGGCGCTGATCGGCCCGTATGCGGCGGGTCCCGTGGTGGCCGGCCCGGTGGTCTCCGACCTGCTCGCCGCGACCCGGTCCGCGCAGGCCGCGGCCGCCGGACTACGGGCGTGCGCCGCCTGGCCGGACGCCCCGCGGCCGGTCCTCGCGGACGATCTCCTGCCGGAGCGCGCGATGGCTTCCGACCCGGTCGCGCGGGAGCAGTTGGTGGAGGAGATCTACAGACCGCTGGAGGAAGCGGGGTCGGCGCTCCTGGAGACGCTGAGCGTCTATCTGGAACAGGCGAGCAGCCTTGAGGGCGCGGCCCGGATGTTGTTCGTGCACCCCAACACCGTGCGCTATCGGCTGCGACGTGTGACAGACGTCACCGGCTGGTCGCCGTCCGATGTGCGCTCCGCGTTCACCTTGCGGATCGCGCTGATCCTGGGGCGTCTGGCTGACGGTGAGGCGCAACTCTAGACTTTTGTCGAACATCAACAATTACCCCGATGGTTCTTCGTCCCTGTCCCCACGGGCGACCAGAACCTCCCACAAGAGAGAGTGTGAGGGTGCTCGTACTCGTCGCTCCCGGCCAAGGCGCTCAGACGCCCGGCTTCCTGACTCCCTGGCTCGACCTTCCCGGTGTCGAAGACCGGCTCCGTGAATGGTCCGCCGCCATCGACCTCGACCTGGTCCACTACGGCACAAAGGCCGACGCGGACGAGATCCGTGACACGGCGGTGGCGCAGCCGCTGCTGGTGGCCTCCGCGTTGGTCTCCGCACGGCAGCTGTTCGCCACGGCCGAGGACTTCTCCCGCCTGGTCGGCGCCACCGCCGGGCACAGCGTGGGCGAGTTGGCCGCCTCCGCGCTGACCGGCGTCCTCTCCGACGCCGAGGCCATGACGCTCGTACGGAAGCGAGGCCTGGCCATGGCCGAGGCCGCGGCCGTCACCGAGACGGGCATGTCCGCCCTGCTCGGCGGCGAGCCGGAGGCCGTGCTGCCGCACCTGGAGAAGCTGGGCCTGACCCCGGCGAACGTCAACGGCGCCGGGCAGATCGTGGCCGCGGGCACCGCCGAACAGCTCGCGGCGCTGGCCGAGGACAAGCCCGAGGGCACGCGGAAGGTCATGCCGCTCAAGGTCGCCGGCGCCTTTCACACGCACCACATGGCCCCGGCCGTCGCGTCCCTGGAAGCGGCGGTACAGGAGCTCGCCCCCGCCGAACCGCACACCCGTTACGTCTCCAACAAGGACGGCCAGGTCGTCAGCTCCGGCACCGAGGTCATAGAGCGGCTGGTGGGCCAGATGGCCAACCCGGTGCGCTGGGACCGGTGCATGGAGACCTTCAAGGAGCTGGGCGTCACCGCGATCATCGAGGCGGCCCCCGGCGGCACCCTCGTCGGTCTCGCCAAGCGCGCACTGCCCGGCGTCAGGACCCTGGCGCTGAAGTCCCCGGACGACCTCGACGTGGCCCGCACGCTGATCGCCGAGCACTCCGCCGCCATGGCCTGAAGAGGAGCCCGAAGCGCATGACCTCGAAGATCAAGCCCTCGAAGGGCGCCCCGTACGCGCGGATCATGGGCGTCGGCGGCTACCGCCCGACCCGTGTGGTGCCCAACGAGGAGATCCTCAAGCACATCGACTCGTCGGACGAGTGGATCCGCTCGCGGTCGGGCATCGCCACGCGCCACTGGGCGGGCCCGGACGAGACCGTCGCCACCATGTCGGTGGAGGCGGCCGGCAAGGCGATCGCCGACGCCGGCATCACGCCCGAGCAGATCGGCGCGGTGGTCGTCTCGACCGTTTCGCACTTCAAGCAGACCCCGGCCATCGCGACCGAGATCGCCCATCTGATCGGCGCGGGCAAGCCGGCCGCGTTCGACATCTCGGCGGGCTGTGCGGGCTTCGGCTACGGACTGACCCTGGCCAAGGGCATGGTCACCGAGGGCTCCGCGGAGTACGTCCTGGTCATCGGCGTGGAGCGGCTCAGCGACCTGACCGACAAGGAGGACCGTGCGACGGCCTTCCTGTTCGGTGACGGCGCGGGCGCGGTGGTGATCGGCCCCGCTCGCGAGCCCGCGATCGGCCCGACGGTCTGGGGCTCGGAGGGCGACAAGGCCGACACCATCAAGCAGACCGTGCCGTGGGACGACCTCCGCATCGGCGATGTGTCGCGGCTGCCCCTCGACAGCCAGGGGAACATCAAGTTCCCCGCCATCACGCAGGAGGGCCAAGCGGTCTTCCGCTGGGCGGTGTTCGAGATGGCGAAGGTCGCCCAGCAGGCGCTGGACGAGGCCGGCGTCAGCCCGGAGGACCTGGACGTCTTCATTCCGCACCAGGCCAATATGCGGATCATCGATTCGATGGTGAAGACCCTGAAACTGCCGGAGAGCGTGACGGTCGCCCGTGACGTGGAGACCACCGGCAACACCTCGGCCGCCTCGATTCCGCTCGCCATGGAGCGGCTGCTGGCGACCGGGCAGGCCAAGAGCGGGGACACCGCGCTGGTCATCGGCTTCGGGGCGGGTCTCGTGTACGCCGCGACGGTCGTTACCCTCCCCTAGGCAAGATCTGCGCAGTGCCGTACGTCTTCGTACGTGTCGGCCACTGCACAGAGCTTCACTGTAAAAAGACGCAGTTCCCCCTATGAAGACCGAAGGAGCGCCACAATGGCCGCCACCCAGGAAGAGATCGTCGCCGGTCTCGCCGAGATCGTGAACGAGATCGCCGGGATCCCCACCGAGGACGTCCAGGCGGACAAGTCCTTCACCGATGACCTGGACGTCGACTCACTGTCCATGGTCGAGGTCGTCGTCGCGGCCGAGGAGCGCTTCGACGTCAAGATCCCGGACGACGACGTCAAGAACCTCAAGACCGTCGGCGACGCGACCGACTACATCATCAAGAACCAGAGCTGATCCAGCTCTTCCGCGCATGTCGCCACCCCGCGGTGGCGCCGTCGATTCAGACCCCTCTACCCGTGGAGTAAGAATTCCCGTGAACGCGACCAATCGCACCGTGGTCGTCACCGGTATCGGCGCAACCACACCGCTGGGTGGCGACAGCGCTTCGACCTGGGAGGCCATGCTCGCCGGTCACTCCGGCGTCGGCACCCTCCAGCAGGACTGGGCCGCCGACATGCCCGTCCGCATCGCCGCCGAGGCGGCCGTCGACCCGGCGGAGGTCCTCCCCCGGCCGCTGGCCCGCAAGCTGGACCGCTCGGCGCAGTTCGCGCTGATCGCGGCCCGCGAGGCATGGGCGGACGCCGGTTTCACCGCCAAGGCCGGCGAGGACACCACGGTCGACCCGGACCGGCTGGGCGCGGTCATCGCCTCGGGCATCGGCGGGGTGACCACCCTGCTGGGCCAGTACGACATCCTCAAGGAGAAGGGCGTCCGCCGCGTCTCCCCGCACACGGTGCCGATGCTGATGCCCAACGGCCCGTCCGCCAACGTCGGCCTGGACGTGAACGCCCGCGCCGGTGTGCACACCCCGGTCAGCGCCTGTGCGTCCGGCTCCGAGGCGATCGGCTACGCCGTCGAGATGATCCGTACGGGCCGTGCGGACATCGTCGTCGCGGGCGGTACGGAGGCGGCCATCCACCCGCTGCCGATCGCCGCGTTCGGCAACATGATGGCGATGTCGAAGAACAACGACGACCCGCAGGGCGCCTCCCGCCCCTTCGACACCGAGCGCAACGGCTTCGTCCTCGGTGAGGGCGCCGGCGTGATCGTCCTGGAGTCCGCCGAGCACGCCGCCAAGCGCGGCGCCACGGTGTACGCCGAGGCCGTCGGCCAGGGCATCTCCGCCGACAGCCACGACATCGTGCAGCCCGAGCCGTCCGGCAACGGCATCGCGCACGCGCTGCAGAACCTGCTCGACAACAGTGACCTCGACCCGGCCGAAATCATGCACGTCAACGCGCACGCCACGTCGACCCCGCAGGGCGACCTGGCCGAGCTGAAGGCGCTGCGCAAGGTCTTCGGCGACGACGTCGACCACATGGCGGTCTCCGCCACCAAGTCCATGACCGGCCACCTCCTGGGTGGCGCGGGCGGCGTCGAGACGGTCGCCTCGATCCTGGCGCTGCACCATCGGACGGCGCCGCCGACGATCAACGTGGACACGCTCGACCCCGAGGCCGACGCGGACATCGTGGTGGGCGAGGCCCGCAAGCTGCCCGCCGAGGGCAGGATCGCGGCGCTGAACGACTCGTTCGGGTTCGGCGGCCACAATGTGGTGCTGGCGTTCCGGTCGGTCTGACGCGGCCGCCCCTTTGCGCCTGAACCGGCTCCGCTTTCGCGGCGCTGGTTGCTCGCCGCAGGGGTTGCTCCATTGATGGTTGCGGCAGTCGTCGCGTAAGAGGAAGGCCCGCCCGGTCATCGACCGGGCGGGCCTTCGCGCGAAGCAACTCCGGGCAGCGGCAGGGCGCCCTACGGGGGCTCAGACGACCTGGTGGAGCCACCGGGCCGGTGCCTGGCTCCTCAGACGACCTGGTGCAGCCAGCGCACCGGGGCGCCCTCGCCCGCATACCGGAAGGGCTCCAGTTCGTCGTCCCAGGGCTTGCCGAGCAGCTTGGAGACCTCGGCGGCCAGTTCGGTCTCGCCGCGTGCCGCGCGGGCGACGGCGGCGCGCAGCCGGTCCTCGGGGATGAGGATGTCGCCGTGCAGGCCCGTGACGGCGTGGAAGATGCCCAGTTCGGGGGTGGAGCTGTAGCGCTCGCCCTCGGCGGTGGCGCAGGGTTCCGCGGTCACCTCGAAGCGCAGCAGATGCCAGCCGCGCAGCGCGGAGGCGAGCTTGGAGGCGGTGCCGGCCTGGCCCTGCCAGGAGAACTCGGCTCTCCACGTCCCCGGGGCCGCCGGCTGGCGGATCCAGTCGAGATTGACGCGCACACCGAGGACGCCCGCCACGGCCCATTCGACGTGCGGGCACAGCGCGCGCGGAGCGGAGTGGACGTACAGAACTCCACGTGTCGTCACCGGGACCTCCAGTGCGGTTCGAGGTTCGCCTTCCCCAGCGGCCTCGTGCCCGTTCCGGTTGCGGCCGGGACAGCTGACATTCTGCCCCATTGATCACTTCGGCACCAGCATGCGAGGTGACCTACAGTAAACACCATTAGGCGCAATTTGCCACAAAAGGGACAGGAAATGACGTGATGTAATTTGTCTGTGCCGACTGCACGTGCCACTTTGCGTCACCGCCGGGCAGGCACGGCCAAAGCTACCGCGCGGTGGCGGTGTGGGGGTGACGTACCGTCGGTACCGAAGAGATATCACTCGCACGCCGGAGGGGACAGGGGATGACGCAGATCAATCGACCCGTCCGCCCCCGGCGCCGACGGGCCCGCGTCCTGTCCTCGCTCACCGCAGCCTCCACCCTCCTGCTCGCCGTCGCCGGTTGCGGTTCCGACGGTAACTCCGCCGCCCCGCACAGCAGCTCGTCCGCCAAGCGCCCGGCCGCGAAACCGGCGCCCACCTGGCGCACCGACCCCGCCTCGATCGCGGCGCTCGGCGACTCCATCACCGTCGGCTTCGACGCCTGCACGGTGCTCTCCGACTGCCCCCAGGTCTCGTGGGCCACCGGCACCGACCCCAAGGTCGACAGCCTGGCCCGGCGGCTGGTCGCGAACCCCGCCACCCACAGCTGGAACTACGCCAGGACCGGCGCCCTGATGAGCGATCTGCCGGACCAGGTGGCGGCGGCCGCCGTCCGGAAACCCGAGCTGGTCACGGTCCTGATCGGGGCCAATGACGCCTGCCGCGGCAACGTACGGGCGATGACCCCGCAGGCCGTCTTCCGCGCCCAGTTCGAGGCGGCCATGAAGAAACTGCGGCGCACCCTGCCGCGCACCCAGGTGTATGTGGCCGCGGTGCCCGATCTGCGGCGGCTGTGGTCGGAGGGGCGCAAGAACCCGCTCGGCAAGCAGGTGTGGAAGCTGGGGATCTGCGGGTCGATGCTGCGCGCCCCGGACGATCTGACGGAGAAGGCGGAACAGCGGCGCGAGCGGGTACGCAAGCGGGTGATGGCGTACAACGCGGCGCTCAAGAACGTATGCCGCAAGGACGCCCTCTGCCGATTCGACGGGGCCGTCTTCGACTACCCCTTCACCGATCGGCAGTTGAGCACCTGGGACTGGTTCCACCCGAGCGTCCGGGGGCAGCGGGAGCTGGCGGCGCTGGCGTTTCGGACGATCACGACGCGATAGCGCTGGGGCTGGTGGTGGCCGGTGGACGGTGGTTGATGGGGCGGCGAGGCGGCGGGGCGGCCGCTGTCAGGGTTGGTCTCAGGGAAACCCTTAGGGGATCGGAGAGGGAAATTCATCCCCTTTGGTGACGACCGAGCGGGGCCTGGGGCTGAAGGATGGATGACGTCCTGACCGCCTGATGGCTTATGACCGACTACTGACTACTGACGATCAGTAACCTTCGACCGCTTCGGGAGACACCACACCATGGCCCGGCTCCGCGCCACTCACCTCGTCCTGTCCTGCGGGGCGTTGACCGTACTGCTCACCGGCTGTTCCGGGTTCGGCCCGACCAAGAAGGGGCAGCGTACGTACACCGTGGACGGGAAGGTCACGGCCCTGTCGGCGACCACGCAGGGCGGGAACATCGAGATCGTGCCGATAGCCGACGGCGGCTCGGTCAAGGTGACGGAGAAGTACGCGTACAGCGACGACAACAAACCGAGCCCCGACCACTCGGTCAAGGACGGCCGGCTCACCCTCAAGGCCGAGGAGTGCGAGGGCTTCACCAGGAGCAGCTGCTTGGTGAACTACAAGGTGCTGTTGCCGCGTAGCGCCTCCGTCGATCTGCACACCAGCGGCGCGGACATCACGATCCGCGGCACGTCCGGCGCGATCGCCGCGGAGACCAGCGGCGGAGACATCACCGTCGAGGACTCCGCCGCCCGGAAGGCGGAGGTGGAGACGAGTGGCGGGGATGTGGACGTCGCCCTGACCCGGGTGCCTGACGAGGTGTCGGGGCAGACCAGCGGCGGCGATGTCACCATCCGCCTCCCCAAGGGCTCGTACGCGGTGGATGCCTCGACGAGCGGTGGCGACCGCACGGTGTCGGTGCCGACGGACGACCGCTCCGCGCACAAGGTGACGGCGGAGACGAGTGGCGGTGACGTGTCGGTGGTGAACTCCTGAAGGGCCACCGTGGAAGTCAGCTGGCGGTGATCTCTGTGGTCAGGCGGCGGTCGTCGACGCTGTGGGCCGCCTCGACGGTGTAGACGCCATTGATCCGGCGTCGGCGGGCCGTCGCCTCGTCCCAGACCTCGAAGGCGTGGTCCGGCAGCGGAATCTCCACCTCCGCGGCCTCGTCCGGGCCGGCCTCCACGACGGCGAAGCCGGCCAGCCAGCGGGCCGGACGCTCGACCGCTTCCCCGGCACGGTCCTGCCGGGGCGCCAGGTAGATCTGTACGACCTCCCGCCCCGGCCGCTTCCCCGTGTTGCGGAGCCGGACCCGGACCGCATCGGGGGTGGCGTCCAGCGATTCGTAGGCCCAGTCGGTGTAGCCCAGGCCGTGGCCGAAGGGGAATGCGGGAGCCGGGGTGCCGGGTCGCTGCCAGGCGCGGTAACCGATGAACAGTCCCTCGGAATAGGCGAGTTGGCCATTGGTGGGGGTTACGCAGGTGACTGGTGCGTCCGTGAGGCGGGCGGGCCAGGTGGTGGGCAGCCGGCCGCCCGGTTCATGCGTGCCGAGCAGGACGTCGGCCAGCGCCGCGCCGGCCTCCTGACCGGCGAACCAGCTCAGCAGCACCGCCGGCACCTGGTGGCGCCACGGGAGCTCCACCGGGGAGCCGGAGTTCACGACCACAACGGTGTGCGGGTTGGCGGCGGCGACCCGGGTGACCAGCTCGTCCTGGCGGCCCGGCAGCCTCAGGTCCGTACGGTCGAAGCCCTCCGACTCGACTTCCTCCGTGGTGGCGACGACCACGATCGCCACATCGGCGGCCGCGGCCGCCCGGACCGCCTCCTCGATCTCGGCGTCCGGGTCGCACCGCGGTTCGCTGTGCCCAAGGGCGAAGCCCATCGCGTAGGTTCCGTCGCCCAGGCCCAGGTCGAGCGGCACGAACCGCAGTGTCACCGCGACCTCCTCGCCGGCCGTCAGCTGCGTCGTCACCCGCCGCTCCACGGGGTTCATGAACGCCTCGAACGGGTCGCCGCCCTCCGGGACGCAGCGTTCGTCGAAGAGCACCGCGCCATCCACGGTGAGCCGCAGATCGCCGGTGCCGGAGACCGCGAGGGTGTGGCTGCCGGTGCGCTGCGGGGTGAAGCTGCCGGTCAGCTCGACGGCGTCGAGGTTCTGCCGGGTGACACCGTCGGGGAGGTCTCCTACGGTCAGTACCTGTCCGTCGAACTGGGGTGTTTCGGCGAGGAGCTGCCCGTCGGAGGCGAGATAGCGGGCGCGCAGGGAAAAACCGGCGCGGGCGTGCGGGACCCTGGTGCGGGGATCGGCGCCGATCTCGAAGGTGACCTCGACATCGTCGGGCAGCGCGGCGCGCAGGCCCTCCAGCGGGGAGACGATCCACTCGGGGAAGACGGTCGCGGAGCCGCCGCCCAGCACCCGGGCATCCCGGGCGGCCGCCCCGATGACGGCGACCTTGCGCACCGCGGCCGCGTCGATCGGCAGCGCCCGCCGGGCCCCGTCGCCGGCCCGGTCCCACCCCGGCTCGTTCCTCAGCAGTACGAACGCCCGCCGGGCGATCTCCCGGGCCAGCGCCCGGCCGTCGATCCCCTGGGGGACGTCCGCCGGGTCGACGGCGGGCGGCACCCCTTCCAGGCATCCCGTACGGGCAGCGAGCAGCAGCACTCGGCGCACCGCGTCGTCCACCTCCGATTCGGCGACCTCGCCCGCGCGTACGGCGGCGCCGAGCGGCGCGCCGAAGACCGTACGGGGCCCCGGCATCGCCACGTCCAGGCCGCCCCGGAGCGCGCGCACTGTGTCGCGGGCCGCCGTCCAGTCGGAGACGTTGCAGCCGTCGAATCCCCATTCACCACGGAGGACTTCATTGACGAGAGAGCGGTGCTCGGTCATCGTCGTGCCGTTGACCTGGTTGTAGGCGGTCATGATGCCCCAGGGGCGGGCGTCTTTGACGATGTACTCAAAGGGCGCGAGGTAGAGCTCGCGCAGCGGGCGCGGGGCGATACGGTTGTCGACGGTGAGCCGGTCCGTCTCGGCGTCGTTGCCGACGAAGTGCTTGACCGTGGCACCGACCCCGCCCTCCTGCACACCTCGCACATACCCGGCGCCGATCGCGCCGGTCAGCAGCGGATCCTCCGCGTAGCACTCGAAGTGGCGGCCCCCCAGAGGACTGCGGTGCAGATTGACGGTCGGTGCCAGGAGTACATGGACGCCCTTGTGGCGGGCCTCCTGGGCGAGGAGATGACCGGCGCGACGGGCCAGCTCCGGGTCCCAGGTGGCGGCCAGCGCCGTAGGACTGGGCAGCGCGACCGAGGGATCCCCGCCGCCCCACTTCCGGCCCCGCACCCCGATCGGGCCGTCCGACATCACCAGCGACCGCAGCCCGATGCCGGGCACGGCCGGCAGCGTCCACATGTCCTGGCCGGACAACAGCCGGACCTTGGTGTCGAGATCGAGCCCGGCGAGCGCCTTCGTCACGGCGGGTGCGTATTCGGTGCGGTGGGTGGTCATACGGCGCTCCCTGGGCGGGCGTCCGGGGCCATGGCCTGAATTCATACCCTCCCACCGTGCACCTAGTAGGGGAAGTTATCGTTCCGTTATATTTCGGCGCAGGGGATGGCGGGGAATTCCCCGCGGGTTACGCTCGCCCGGTGAACGCGAGAGACCCGTTGGCCGCACGAGATCAGGACACGTCCGGTGCCGGGACCCGGCCGGGTTCGCGGCGCGGTGGCGGCGGGCGGGCAGCCCAGCGTGCGGAGCGGCGTGCGGCGATACTGCAGGCCGCCATGGAGCTGATCTCCGAGCGTGGCTACCGCCGTACGTCCCTGGCCGCCGTCGCCGAGCGCGCCGGACTGACCCAGCAGGGGCTGCTGCACCACTTCCCCACGAAGGAACAGCTGCTGGTCGGTGTCCTGGAGGAGCGTGACCGCTGGGATTTCGCCTCCGCCGCGGCGTCTTCCGGGGCCTGGCGCACCGAGACCCTCGCCCAACTCGTCGACTACAACGCCACCCGCCCCGGGATCGTCCAGACCTACACGGTCCTGTCCGCGGACAGTGTCACCGAGGACCACCCCGCCCGGGACTTCTTCGAGTCCCGTTTCCGCGCCGTACGGGAAGGGCTGGCCGTCCTCCTCCGGACCGAGTTCGGCGATTCGCTGCCCGGCGGCCTGACGCCGGAGCAGGCGGCTCCCCTCATGGTCGCCGTCATGGACGGGCTCCAGCTCCAGTGGCTGCTGGATCCGGAGAACGTCGATATGCCGGCGTCGTTCCGGGATTTCCTCGCGCTGCTGGGGCGGGGCGGGGGTGAAGGGGTGAAGGGCTGAGACAGCCGGGCCCCGGGGGATTTTCCGTGAGCGGTGAGGGTTTGCGTGATCGGTCCGGCAGCGGTAGCTCTATCGTTCCGGTGCGCGTACCCGCTTTACTCACCCCATGAGACACATACGTACCAAGCTGGGCGCACTCGGTCTCGCGGTGATCGCCGCGGTCCCCCTGTCATTGACGGCTCCGGAAGCGGCCACGGCGGCCTCCGGTGACACGTCGGCCGCCACCGTCGAGGAGAAACGGCTGACTCAGGCCGCGCCCCAGGAGATCCTGCGGCGCAGCGGATTCGCCCGGTGGGAGCGGGAGTTCGCACGCGGGTTGGCGCGGGTGACGACGTACCCGGAGGCGAAGCGGTATGTCGCACGCGAAGGGCGCGCGCTGTGGCGGCGGGCCGTGGACCGGGCGCAGGGGCGCGGGCCCGCGGAATATGAGGGGCGCGAAGCTCCTGCGAAGGGCGGTGGCGGGCGACGGGCGGGACTGAGCCGGGACGACGATCGGCCGCTGTATTGGGCGCGGCTCGGAATGACCAGGGAACTGAGGGAATGGCAGCCTGGTTTCACGCCGTCGGCGTCCCAACGGGAGGCACTTGTCGGCCTGTTGGAGCGGACTTCGCGAGGCCAGGACTCGATCGACCTGCCTGCCGGGAAACACGTACTACGGGTCGTCGTGACCGGTTTTGATCCGTTCCAGCTGGACGACGATGTGCGGCGCAGCAATCCGTCGGGGGCGGCGGCGCTGGCGCTGGACGGGACGACGGTGCGTACCGCGTCGGGGCGGCCGGCCCGGATCGAGACGGCGGTCTTCCCGGTGCGGTGGGCGGACTTCGCGGAGGGGACGGTGGAGCGGACGCTGCTTCCGCATGTCCGGCGCGGGGCGCGGCAGGTGGATCTGTTCACCACCGTCAGCCAGGGGCGACCGGGGCAGTTCGATCTGGAGCGGACCAACGGGGCCTGGCGGGGCGGTTCTCCGGACAACGCCCGGGAGTCCGCGACCGGGACGGTACCGATTCCGGACAGGGTGCCGACGGTGCACCCGCAGCCGCAGTGGACGACCACCACGCTGCCGTACGAGCGGATCGTCGCGGCCGGCACCGGGCCGTATCCGGTCCGCGACAACACCGCCGTCACGGAGATCCCGGCGGGCGGCACGGAGCCGGTCGAGCGGCCGGACGGTCCGACTCCGGGGTCGACGGCCCGTGCCGGGGGCGGCGGCGACTACCTCTCCAACGAGATCGCCTATCGGGCGACACTGCTGCGGGACGCGGTGCGGCCGGGGCTCGCGGGCGGGCATCTGCACACGCCGGTGCTGACGTTCGGGCCCGGCAACACGGACCCGGCGAGCGGCAAGGTCAGCGATCCCGTCTTCGTACGGAACCGGGTCGCGATCACCGGGCAGGTGCGGGCGATCGTGACAGTGGCGGCGGGGGAGGTGGCGCGGGGGTAGTCGGGGCGGGGCGACGCGCGGTCCCCATTTTCCGGCCCCGCCCCCGCCACCCGAGCGGCGCCCCGCCGGCCACACCCGCCACCTGGGCGCGAGGAAGTTATCCACAGGCTCACACGCGTGGCGGGCGCGGCGGGCATCATGGGCGCGTGATCATTGCTGCCGCACAGTTCACGCCGGTCCCGCGCGATATCGACGCCAATGCCGCGCGGATGGCCGCGCTCGTCACCGAGGCGGCCGGCCGCGGCGCGGGTCCGGTGGTCTTCGCCGAACTGGCGCTGTCGCGCTACGACGTGGCGGCGATAGCGGCCGATCCGCAGGAAATGGCGGTCACGCCCGAGGACGCCCGGCTCGCCCCCCGGGTGCGGAGCACGCCCTGTACGGACCGAAGGAGCTCGGTCCGCAGGGGCCTGACGGGCCTGACGGTTGCAGGGAAGTGACCGGCCGATGAGGACGCGACGGGGGACAGCGGCACAGCGGCTGATGACGGCGAACGGGGGCGACGGGGCATGGTGAGGAGCCACACAGGCCGACCGGAAGGTGCGGGCCGACGGGACCGACGGGTGCCAACAGGAGCGCTCAGTCCCCCGGCAGTTCCGGCAGCTCGTCCAGCTCCGCAAGGCTCGGGTACGAGGGCTGGGCGCCCGGCCTGGTGACCGCGGCGGCGCCGACGCGTACGGCGAAGCGGGCGGCGTCGGGGAGAGCGTCGCCGCGGGCCAGGCGGGTGACGAGGGCACCGGTGAAGGCGTCGCCCGCGCCCGTGGTGTCCACGGCCTTGACCCGCACACCCGGGACGTCCTGCGCTCCCGAGGCGTCCAGGACCAGGGCGCCGTCCCCGCCGAGAGTGACGACGACCGAGCGGGCCCCCTTCTCCCGCAGCGCGTACGCCCACTCCGCGGGCTTGCCGTCGGTGAGACCGGACAGCTGCCGGGCCTCGTGTTCGTTGACCACCAACGGGTCGGCCGAGGCCAGGAGTTCGGGCGCCAGGGCCTCGGGCGCCGGGGAGGGGTTGAGGACCACACGGGTGCAGGCGTCCTCGGCGGTCGCAGCGGCGGCCCGTACGCTCTCCATCGGGATCTCCAGCTGGAGGGAGACCACGGAGGAAGCGGCGATGATGTCCTTCGCCGCGGCCACATCCCGCGGGCTGAGCGCGGCGTTGGCGCCGGGTGAGACAACGATGCTGTTGTCGCCGTCCGGGCTGACGATGATCATCGCGGTGCCGGTCCGGGCCGCGGCGTCCACGATCACCGGCGCGACATCGGTGCCCGCCTCGCGCTGGGCAGCCAGCAGCAGCTCGCCGAAGGCGTCGCCGCCGACCCGTGCCAGCAACGCGGTGCGCCCGCCGAGCCGGGCCGCGGCGGCCGCCTGGTTGGCGCCCTTGCCGCCGGCCGTTTCGACCAGGTCCGTGCCGAGTACGGTCTCGCCCGCGCCGGGCCGCCGTTCCACCCGTACCGTCAGATCCGCGTTGGCCGAGCCGACCACCAGGACGTCGTACATCCGCCGCTCTCCCTTTCCCTCTCACCCATGTGTCTCCGGGCGGTCCGGCCCACCCGGGCCGGACCGCCGTCCTCGCCGTCGGATTCCGCGGCGTCAGCCTTCGCGCTGTGTCGCGTCAGCCATCGAACCGTGCGGCGTTCTCCGCCGTCACCAGTACCACCGGCACCTTGACCGTTTTCGGCAGCTTCTCACCGCGGGCGGCCTTCAGGGCCCAGTCCACCGCCCGCTTGCCGAGGAGTTTCGGCTGCTGGGCGACGGTCGCGGTGAGGCTGCCGTCGCGGACCGCGCGGACGCCGTCCGGGGTGCCGTCGAACGCCACCACCTTCACCTCCGCGCCGGACCTGCCGCCCAGCGCCTTGGACGCGCCGAGCGCCATCTCGTCGTTGGCAGCGAACACCCCGCCGATATCGCGGTGCGCCTGGAGCATATTGGACATCACATCCATGCCCTTGGTGCGGTCGAAGTCGGCGGGCTGCCGGGCGACGACCTGGATACCGGGGTACTCCTTGATGCCTTCCTCGAAGCCCTGGCCGCGTTCGCGGGCGGCGGAGGTGCCGGGCCGACCCTCCAGGAAGGCCACCTTGCCCTTGCCGCCCAGCGCTTCGGCCAGCGTCCGGGCGGCGAGACGGCCGCCCTCCACATTGTCGGAGGCGATGGTCGAGCCGATATCGCCGCCGTTGACACCGCGGTCGAGGGAGATGACGGGCACCTTGGCCCGGTTGGCGACACCGACGGCGGGGACGGCGGCGTCGGAGTCGACCGGGTTGATGATCGCCGCCCGGACGTCCTGGCTGGTGAACGTCTCCATCTGGTTGATCTGCTGGGTGGGGTCGTTCTGGGCGTCGGTGATGTTGATGTGCAGACCGCGGGCGTCCGCCTCGGCCTGCGCCCCTTCCTTGATGCCGATGAAGAACGGGTTGTTCAGCGTGGAGAGGGCGAGGCCGAGGTCGGTGTCGCCGCCGCGGTCGCAGCCGGCCACGCCGAGGGCGAGGGTCGCGGCCAGCCCCGCCGCGAGCGATGCCCTGATCCGGGCGGCCGTCCTCGTCCGCACGGCCGGCGCCTTCCTCATACGTCTGGGCAGCGCCTTGCTCATACGCCTGGGCAGCGTCTCCGTCGTACGCCCGGCCGGCGCCTGCGCCATAGGCCTGGGCAGCCTCTTCGTCCCGGCCCTCATCGCGCGCTCCGGCGGCGCAGGGTGTCCAACAGGACGGCGAGCGCGATGACCAGACCCGTGGCGACCTGCTGCCAGAAGGCGGACACGCTCAGCAGATTGAGACCGTTGCGCAGTACGGCGAGGATGAGGGCGCCGATGAGCGTGCCGGACGCCTTCCCGGAGCCGCCGGAGAGGCTGGCCCCGCCGATCACGACGGCGGCGATGGCGTCGAGCTCGTAGCCGACGGCGGCCTGCGGCTGCGCGGAGGTGAGCCGGGCCGCGAGCACGATGCCGGCGACCGCGGCGAACAGGCCGGACAACGCGTAGACAGCCAGTTTGCGGCGCTTGACGTCGATGCCGGAGAGGCGGGCCGCCTCCTCGTTGCCGCCGATCGCGAACATCGCGCGCCCCGTGTACGTACGGGCCAGGATCAGTGCGGCGGCCAGCCCCATGGCGATCATGACGAGCACGGGAACGGGGAGCCAGCCGCCGAGGGTGTCGCCGAGCCTGCTGACCCCGCCGGGGAAGGCGATCGGTGAGCCGCCGGAGAGGACCAGGGCCAGGCCGCGGCCGATCGAGAGCATCGCCAACGTGGCGATGAAGGCGGGCAGTCTGCCGTAGGCGACCAGGGCGCCGGAGAGCAGTCCGGCCGCCCCGCCGACCGCGAGGCCGAGCAGCACCGCGAGCCAGACGGGCAGCCCCTCGACGGTGGCGGCCCAGGCGACGACGGTGGCGGACAGTGCCGCGACCGAGCCGACCGACAGATCGATACCGGCCGAGACGATCACGAAGGTGACGCCGAAGGCGAGGATCGCGGTGACCGACGCCTGGACACCGACGTTGAGGAGATTCTGTCCGTTGAGGAAGTCCTCGGACAGCGCCGCCATCACGACGACAAGGGCTATCAGTCCGCCGAGCGGGCCGTTCCTGAGGACCGCTCGGATGAACCACTGCCCAGGGCCGTGCTCCCGGCCGGCGGCCGGTGGCATGTCCGCAGGGGCTTTCAGCAGCTCAGTCATCCGAGCCCTCCATCGCGCTCTGACCTGGACTGTTCATGGTGTGTACGGTCCCGGTGGCGGCGTTCGCCGAGGCAGCCGGGCCCGGGGCCGCCGACTGCGGGGCACCGACCGATGCCGCCAACTTCGGGGCCCGGACGGCCAGTTCCATCACCGCGTCCTGGGTGGCCCGCCCGGCCGGGAGTTCCCCGGCCAGCCGGCCCTGCGCCATCACCAGCACCCGGTCGCTCATCCCGAGCACCTCCGGAAGATCGCTGGAGATCATCAGCACCGCGCAACCGGCCGCCGTCAGCTCGTTGATCAGCTGGTAGATCTCGACCTTCGCCCCGACGTCGATACCCCGGGTCGGCTCGTCGAGGATCAGCAGCCGGGCCTCGGCCAGCAGCCACTTACCGATGACGATCTTCTGCTGGTTGCCGCCGGAGAGAGTGCGGGCGGACTGGCCGAGGCCGCTCATCCGGACCTTCAACTGCCCGGCGACGGCGGCCGCCTGGCGCCGCTGGCGGCGCCGGTCCACCCACCCGCCACGGGCGTCGCGGTCCAGCCGGGCCAGCGTCAGATTGTCCTGCAGCGAGGCGTCCAGGACCAGGCCCTGGCCCTTGCGGTCCTCCGGTACGAGGCCGAGCCCGGCGCGCATCGCGGCCCGTACGTCCCCACGGGCCAGCTGCTTGCCGTCCACCTCGACCGTCCCGGCGTCATAGCGGTCCGCGCCGAAGACCGCCCGCGCCAACTCCGTACGGCCCGCGCCCACCAGCCCGGCGAGGCCGACCACTTCACCGGCCCGCACCTCGAAGTCGACGCCCTCGAAGACCGGTCCGGCCGGTGCGCCCCGCGCGCCCTTGGCCCCATGCCGGGTCAGACCGCGCACCCGCAACAGGGGTGCGCCCGGCTCGTCGGGGCGGCGGCGCGGGTACTGCTCGGCGATGTCCCGGCCGACCATCAGCCGGATCAGCCGGTCCTCGTCGGTGGTGGCGGGTACCTCACCGACCGAGCGGCCGTCGCGGAGGACCGTGACCCGGTCGCCGAGTGCGCCGATCTCATCGAGGTGGTGGGTGATGAAGATGATGCCGACGCCGGATGCGCGCAGTTCGCGGACGATGCCGAAGAGGGTCTGCACCTCCTCGGAGCTGAGTACCGCGGTCGGTTCATCCATGATCAGGACGCGGGCGTCCAGGCTGAGCGCCTTGGCTATCTCCACCATCTGCAGCCGGGCGATGCCGAGTTCGGCGACCGGGGTGTCCGAGGAGACGTCCAGCCGTACGCGCTGGAGCAGCTCGGCGGCCCGCGCCCGCATCGTCTTCTTGTCGACGAGGCCGAGCGCGGTGCGCGGCCGGCGCCCGAGGAAGATGTTCTCGGCCACGGTCAGACCGGGGACGAGAGTGAACTCCTGGTAGATGGTGGCGATGCCGAGCCGCGCCGCGTCCTGCGCGGAGCGGATGTGCACCTCCTGACCGGCCACCACGATCCGGCCCCCGTCGGGACGGTGGGCGCCGGACAGCATCTTGATGAGTGTGCTCTTGCCGGCCCCGTTCTCGCCGAGGAGGGCGTGAACTTCACCGGTGCGCAGGCTGAGATCCACCCCGTCCAGCGCGCGCACCCCCGGAAACGACTTGGTCACCCCCTCCACACGCAGCAGTTCGCGGCCGCCCGGTACGTCATCTTTGACGCCGGTCATGCGCTGCCCCTCTCTGTCGGGTGTCTGCCTCTGGGTTCTGTTGTCGCGTGGGTCTGGAGTCCGTTCTCGGAGACGCGTCAGTCGGAGGTCCGCCCGTCGGTGGTGCCGGGTTCGCCACAGGAACGGCGCACTACGAGGCGAGCGGGCAGCAGCACCGAGTCGGGACGGCGGTCTTCCACACACTCCAGCAGGGTGTGCACGGCGGCCCGGCCCAGTTCGCGGGTGGGCTGGGTGATGGCGGTCAGCGGCGGATCGGTGTGCGCGAACCACGGCACGTCGTCATAGACCACCAGCGCTACATCGTCGGGGACCCGCAGGCCGCGCGCGCGGAGTTCGTCCATCGCGCCCAGCGCCATCAGGTTGTCGGTGGCGAGCACCGCGTCCGGCGGCTCGGCCAGGTCCAGGAAGTCGCTCATCACCCGGCGGCCGCCGGTGTGCTGGAGATCGAGGGTGGCGCCCACACGCTCGTCCGGCAGCGCGATGCCGTGCGCGGCCAGCGCTGTACGGAAGAGGTCCAGGCGCTCGTCGCCGGTGGGGGTGCCGGCCGGGGCGACGATGATCGCAGGGCGGCGGCGGCCGAGGGCGGCGAGGTGGGCGGCGAGCTCGGTGAGCGCGGCGCGGCCGTCGGCGCGTACGCAGGGGGCGTCGACGCCGGGCACCGCGCGGTCCAGCAGGACCAGCGGGGTACCGGAGGCGACGGCCTCGCTGAGCATCGGCGAGCCGGTGCCGGCCGAGCTGACCAGCAGGCCGTCGATCCGTCGGTCCAGCAGGGTCCGGATGTAGTCGTCCTGCTGGTCGGGGCGTTCGCCGGCGTTGCCGATGACGAGGCTGTAGCCGAGGCTGCGGGCCTCGTCCTCGACGGCGTCCGCCAGCTCGGTGAAGAAGGGGTTGGTGAGGTCGCTGATGATCAGGCCGAGCGTGCCGGTGCGTGCGGTGCGCAGTGCGCGGGCGACGTTGTTGGGGCGGTAGCCCAGGTCCTGGACGGCGGCGAGCACCCGCTCACGGGTCTCGGCGACGGGGCTGCGGCCGTTGAGCACCCGGGAGACGGTGGCGACGGAGACCCCCGCCCGCTCCGCCACGTCTTTGATGTTCGCCATGGCGCCGTCGCCGCTCCGTGTAATCGATTTCGCGAGTTCCTGCAAGCCTTCACGAAATCGATTACACGGTGGATGCGTCAAGACATCGGCAATGTGTCCCATGTCACGGAAGAGGCGTCGGGGTGTCGTCCCCCACGAACGGCCGAGGGCCGCACCCCGCTGGGGTACGGCCCTCGGCTTCGGACTGTGCTGAGGACGGGCCTCCGGCGGAGCCGTCTCAGTCGACGGTCAGCCTGACCTCGATGTTGCCGCGGGTGGCGTGGGAGTACGGGCACACCTGGTGCGCCTTCTCCACGAGGTCCTTGGCGGTGGCCGCGTCGACCTTCGGGATCGAGGCGGCGATCTCGACCGTGAGGCCGAAGCCGCCGGCCGGGGTCTTGCCGATGCCGACCTTGGCGGTCACCCGGGAGCCGGAGACATCCACGTTCTCCCGGCGGGCGACGACGCTGAGCGCGCCCTGGAAGCAGGCGCTGTACCCGGCCGCGAAGAGCTGCTCGGGGTTGGTGCCGGCGCCGCTGCCGCCCTGCTCCTTGGGCGGGTTGACGACCACGTCGAGCCTGCCGTCGTCGCTGGCGACGCGGCCGTCCCGGCCGTTCTCGGCGGTGGCGACGGCGGTGTAGACGACGTCGACGGTCTGGATGGACATACGAGATCCTCCTGTGGTTCGCCGCGACTCGCGCCCACGTATCGCGACGGCTTGCGGCCGAGCCTAGCGGGCGGGCGCAAGGGGGTGGAGGTGAGGCCGAGGGGCGTTGCCTCTCCTCCCCCGCCGGCCGGCAGGCCGACCGACAGCCGTCGGCCTTGCCGCCGTCGCCTGTCAGCCGTGAACCATCAGCCGTCCAGGCTCACGATCATCTTTCCGGTGTTCTCGCCGCGCAGCATGCCCAGGAACGCCTCGACGCCGTTCTCGATGCCCTGCATCTTGGTCTCGTCGTACTTCAGCTCGCCGGAGCGGATCCAGGCGGAGACCTCCTTGACGAACTGCGGCTGCAGGTCGGCGTGGTCGGCCACCAGCAGACCCTGCAGGCGCAGTCGCTTGCCGATCACCAACGCGAGGTTGCGCGGTGCCGGGGACGGCTCGGTGGCGTTATACATCGAGATCATGCCGCAGATCGCCACGCGGCCGTGGACGTTGAGCGCGCTGATGGCCGCTTCGAGGTGGTCGCCGCCGACGTTGTCGAAGTAGACGTCGATGCCGTCCGGCGCGGCCTCCTTGAGCTGCTTGGTGACATCGCCGTTCTTGTAGTTGAAGGCGGCGTCGAAGCCGTACTCCTCCACCAGGAGCCTGACCTTTTCGTCGGAGCCGGCGGAGCCGATGACCCGGGAAGCGCCCTTGAGCTTGGCGATCTGGCCGACCTCACTGCCCACCGCGCCGGCCGCGCCGGACACGAAGACGGCGTCGCCCTCCTTGAAGGAGGCGACCTCCAGCAGGCCCGCGTAGGCGGTCAGGCCGGGCATGCCCAGCACACCGAGGTAGGCGGTGAGCGGAGCCAGCGAGGGATCCGCCTTCGCGGCGCGCTCGGCGTCCAGCACCGCGTACTCGCGCCAGCCCAGGCCGTGCAGGACGTGGTCGCCGACGGCGTAGGAATCGTCGCGCGAGGCGATGACCTCGCCGACCGCGCCGCCGTCCATCGGCTGGTCCAGCTGGAACGGCGGGACATACGACTGCACATCGTTCATCCGGCCGCGCATGTACGGGTCTACGGAGAAGTGCTGGTTGCGGACGAGGATCTGGCCTTCTCCGATCTCGGGCACCGCGGCCTCGCGCAGCGCGAAGTCCTCCGGGGTGGGCCAGCCGTGCGGGCGGGCGACGAGGTGCCATTCGCGGCTGGTCGTGGGCAGTGCGGGCATAGCGCCATCCTCCTAATGTTTCAGGTTCTGAAACAATCATGCTCCCGATATTTCATGTTGTCAAGCATGTGGGTATCCTCCTGTGTATGACTCCGCGCGCAGACCCCTTGACCGTCGAGGTCGTCGACCTCATCGGCACCGTCGTCGCCCGTTACTACGAGGAGTACGAGCACGCCGCGGCCGAGCACTCCCTCACCGGGGCCCAGGCGCGGGTGCTGAGCCTGCTCTGCGTCGAGCCGCTGCCGATGCGCAGGGTCGCGCAGCGCCTGAGGTGCGAGCCGTCGAACATCACCGGCATCGTGGACCGTCTGGAGTCCCGCGGTCTGGTGGAGCGCCGCCCCGACCCGGCCGACCGCCGCGTCAAACTGGCCGCCCCGACCGCCGAGGGCGAGCGCACCGCCGAGCGGCTGCGCACCTCGCTGGACTTCGCGCGAGAGCCCCTCGGCCAGCTGACCGTCGCCGAGCGGACGCTGCTCAAGGAGCTGCTCCAGCGGATGCTGGGCATCGCGCCCGAGTAGGCGCGTCAGCCGGGCAGATGCGTCGGCCCGAGTGGGTGCGCCGCCCCGAGGAGGCGCGTCGGCCCGAGCCGGTGAGCGGCACCGGGAGCTGGATCTGCGCTTCCGGGTGATGAGCCTCTCGGTGCTCAACGAGGGCCGTGAGGACCTCCCCTCGAAGTACCGCGCACTGCTGGACGAGGGCTGGGTCCCGCTCCTGACGGCCATCCCGCGCGGCGAGGAGGCGGCACGGGCCTTCGACGGCGCCCGGCTCCTCGCCGGATACGACACGTTCTTCGAGCTGAAGCGGACGCGTACCGGCGACCTCGATTTCAGCTGACGCTGCCGCGGGCGGGGCGTGGGACGGGCCGCCGCCCCCTACCCCAACTCCCCCCGTAACCTCCGTGCCCGTAACACCAGTTCCAGTTCGAAGCGGCGGTCCGGGTCGTCCATCTCGCAGCCCCACAACTCCCGTATCTGGCGCAGCCGGTAGCGCACGGTCTGGGGATGGACGCCGAGCCGGGCGGCGACCTCGGGGGCGCCGCCGCGGGTTTCCAGCCAGGCGAGCAGGGTTTCCGCGAGCCGGCGGGCGTGGGTGGGGCCGCAGCGGGTCAGCGGCGCGAGACGGCGGCGGGTGAGGTCGTCGATCAGTTCCTCGGGCGGCAGCAGGACCAGTGCCTCGGTGTGCTCGGTGCACTGCAGCAGCTCGCCCGCGGGCAGCATTCCGCGCTCTATCAGGCCGACCGCGGACCCGGCCCAGCGCAGCGACTTCGCGGCGTCCGGCAGCGGTACGACGGGCCCGATCGCGCCCGACCAGCCGGCCGCCGCGCGCGCCAGCAGTTCCCTCCGCCCCGGGGCGTCCGGTTCCGGCACCACCATCCGCGGCCGTTCGCACTCCATGTCCAGCAGGACGTCCGAGGCGACGGCGGGCGCCACCGCCTCCCGGGCCGGGCGCATCAGCACCGCGACCGCCACCCGCTCGGGCAGCGGCCAGCCGACCCGGGCGGCGACCTCGGCGAGCGCGGGCACCGGATCACCCGCGTCGTCGGCGACGCTCGCCGGTCCGCCGCTGTCCCGTCGCTGCCGCCGCACCCCGCACCCCTCGCCGCGCGCAGCCACCTCCGAATCGCCCGCGAACAGCTGCTCCATCAGGCGGCGTTGCAGCCTCAGCCGCTCGCCCGCCTGCCGGGCGGCGGCCTCGGCGTAGCCGCGTACGGATTCGGCGACCAGTCCGTCGAGGTACTCGAAGCCGGACTCGGCGAGTTCGTACATCGCCGGGGCCGGGATGGCGACCTGCTGGCCGATCTCGGCGAGCCGCCGCCAGGCCAGCCGTACGCCGAGCCGGTAGATGGCCTGGAGGGCGTCCAGGCTGCGGCCCTGTATGCCCTCGCCGCGGCCGAAGTCCTGGAAGACACGCGGGTGGACATGCGGGCGGTCCAGCCCGGCCGTCATGTGCTCCACGAAGTGCTCCAGCGACTGCCGGATGCCGACCAGCGCCTGCGGCTCTCCGAACTCATCCGGGATGAGGGGCAGTTGGGGGTACTCGTGACGGATCTCCCGCAGGATGTCCTGCGCCAGGGTGGGCACCTCGTCCATGGCCAGGGCGGCGAACCGCCGCACCTGGTAGGGCGGGACCTCCCGCCAGGCCGAGCGGACGGCGGTCACCACACCCCGTCCCCCGTCACCACGCCCGGCCGGTGACGCACTGCCCGAGACCCGCCTCGTCATACCCGGTCTCGTCACGCCCGGCCCCCTACTCGCCGGTCCGGTCGAAGGTCACCAGCGGCACATTGGGCTGTTCGGGAGGCACTTCCAGGGCGGCGACGATGCCGCACCCGGCGCCCACGGCGAGGGCGGCGGCGGCCAGCGCGGTCAGGACGGCGGCGAGCATTCGGTGCATGGCGCGGCGAGCCCCTTCGTCGATGGCGGAGGCCGTTTGTCGGCCTCCGTCGAGTTGGTACGGCACACGGTCCGGCCCGGGGCGGATTGCGCCCACGGGTCCGGCTCGATGCCGCGTTCCCACAGCGCGGCACCACGTCAGTCGTGGTGCTTGCCGAGTCTGGAAGGGCATTGACGCCCTGTCAAGTGTTCGCTTACCTTCCCGGCCCATGGCGCGTCAGTCGACGCCGCACGTGCACCAGGGCGTGTCCCCCACCGCTTCCAGGAGTGCTCGTTATGCGTAATTCCGGTACGAGCCCCGACCGTTCGGCCCGGTCCGAGCGGGCCGGAGTCCCGGTCACCGCCTCGCCCCTGTCGCTGGTCCTGCTGGGTCTCGGCGTCTTCCTGCTGGTCCTCGCGCCCATGCTGGCCTGGTACGTCGAGCCGCGGGCCAAGGTCACCCCGGTCGATGTCGATGTCACCACGGTCTTCACCGGACGCGGCGCCTACTTCGACACCACGTCACTCAAGACCAGGGAGCGGCAGAAGATCACCATCACCCGCCATGTGCTGGGCGACGTCCCGGCGAGCCTGGCGAGCGGGCGGGCCGTGTGGGATGTCTCCACGACGGTCGACACCCCGAAGACGCTGGCCCTGAAGGATCCGCGGAAGGCGTTCCAGTGGACCACCGAACGCTGGGTCGTCGACCGGCGCAGCAATGCCCCGGTGCACTGCTGCGAGGAGGCCCCGACCCGCTTCGACGGGGATGCGTACCTCAAATTCCCCTTTGATGTGCAGAAGAAGAGCTACCGCTGGTGGGACAACACACTGGGCGCCGCAGTGCCGCTCCGCTTCGCCGGGACGAAGACGATCCAGGGGTACCGGGGCTATCGCTTCACCGGGACCGTACGGCCCACCCGGACCGGCAGCCGGCAGGTTCCCGGCCGGCTGGTCGGGCGGCCGACGCAGGGCCAGATCCAGGCCGAGGAGTGGTATGCGAACTCCGGGATCGAGCTGGTCGTCGAGCGGCGCACCGGCCGGATCATCCATGCCTCGATCTCGCCGCGCAAGACGCTGCGGGCGCCGGGTGCCCGGCGCGACGCGGTGACGCTGCTGGACGGCGAGCACCTCCAGTTCACGCCCGCGACGCAGCGGGCCCAGGTGGCGCTGGCGAAGGCCGACAGCGACAAGCTGGCGCTGGTCGGGGAGAGGCTCCCGGTGGGCGCCGCGGCGGCGGGCGGCGTGCTTGCGCTGGTGGGCGTGGTGTTGGTGGTGCGCGGATGGGGGCACCTCCCTGGTCATGGGGGTCGCCCCTGTTCGAGCGGAGCCGAGAACGTGGGGGAGCGGCCGAGAACGTGGGGGAGGCGGATCGGCAGGCCCTGAGCGAAGTGCGGATCCGTCAGCGAGGACGGACCCCGGACTTGTCATCCCGGTGAGTAGCCGTATCGAACACGGCGGCGAAAACTATCCACCCCACACGCAGACGACCGTGCTTCCAGTCGGCAGAATTCCGAAACACCACGGCAACGGCACCGCAGCAGAACGTCAATACCTCGGCAACACGGACATACCTTCAGCGCCACCACGGCAACACCCGAGCAATACGGCAGTTCGGCAACACCCGAGCACCAGTAGGTTCCGCGCGTCGGCACCGCAGTACCTCCGGACGCCGGCCCGGTAGCACGTCCAGCACCGCAGCATGATGCAGCACAGCCCCGAACGACTCAGCGCAGTACGTCCCCCACCGCTGGTACCGCACCCTGAGACGAGTTGGAGCGCACATGCCCCAGCACGTACCACCGTCACCGCCCCTCGCACCACCCCCGCCGTCCCCCCTGCCCGCACCCCCCTCGTCCGGGCCGCCCCCGCTTCCCCGCCGTATCGTCTTCCTGGCCCGCCGCGACCTCGGGAACGCCGCCGCCGGCGGTTCCGAGCTCCTGGTGGACCGGATCGCCGAAGGGCTCACCGCACACGGCCACGAGGTCACCCTGCTGTGCGGCGGACCGGCCTCCCCCAAGCTCTCGGCTCCGCTCGAGCAGGGAGGTGCCCCCATCCGCAACTACCGCGTGGTGTCCGCGGGCGGCGACGCCGGTCATTTCCTGCGTGCGCCCCGCCAGTTGGCCCGCCGGGTCGGCGCCTGCGATCTGCTGGTCGAGGTGTGCAACGGGATGCCGTATCTGGCGCCGCTGTGGCACCGTGGCCCGACACTGTGCCTGGTCAACCACGTCCATACGGACCTGTGGCGGATGCGCTATCCGGGGCCCGCCGCCCGGCTCGGCCGCCGTCTGGAGCACTGGGCGCTGGCCGGTACCCACCGCCGCAACCTGATGGTCGCCGTCTCGGATTCGACGGCGTCCGCGCTGCACGGCCTCGGCGTGGATCCGGACCGTATCCGCCTGGTCCACAACGGTGTCGAAGAGCCCGGACCGCTCGTGCCGAAGGCGCCGGAACCGCTTTTCCTGGCCATGGGGCGGCTCGTCGAGTACAAGCGCATCGATCTGCTGCTGCGTCTGTGGGAGCGGGTGCGCCCGGTGACCGGCGGCCGGATCGTGATCGTCGGCGACGGGCCGGAGCGGGCGCGGCTGACGGCGATGGCCGGCCCCGATGTCACCTTCACCGGCCACATATCCGAGCAGCGTAAACACCAACTTCTCTGTTCTGCGTGGGTATTGCTGCACCCCTCGCTCGTCGAGGGCTGGGGCCTGGTGGTCATGGAGGCCGCCGCGCGCCGGACCCCCGCTGTCGGCTTCGACATCCCCGGCCTGCGCGACTCCGTGGAGGACGGCGTCACCGGTCTGCTGGCCCGTGGCGAGAGCGCGTTCGCCGCGCACTGGTGCACCCTCGCCCTCAGCGGCCGCCGCCGGGACGCCCTGGCCGCGGCCGCCGCGGAGCGCGCCGCCCGCTTCCGATGGAGCCATACGGTCCGCAGCTTCCGGGCGGTCGCCGCGGAGGCGTTCGTCAACACGCTCCGCAGGCGGTGAGGCACCGGTGCGCGACCCCTCGCTCCGCAGGTCCTACGCCCTCTTCCGGGCCTTCCTCCGGGAACAGGCCGAACCGGAACAGTGCTACCGGCTGCTCGCCCGCGACGCCGCCGACCAGGTCGAACGCCATATCCCGCTGAAGGGCGCGGTGGTCGCCGACATCGGCGGCGGCAGCGGGCACTTCACCGAGGAGTTCCGGCGCCGCGGCGCGCACGGCTATCTCTTCGAGCCCGATACGGCGGAGCTGACCGCCCGCGGCCGGGTCCCCGAGGGGGCGGTGGTCGCGGACGGCTATCTGCTGCCGCTGGCCGACGGCGCCGCCGATGTCTGCTTCTCGTCCAACGTGCTGGAGCACGTCGCCGACCCACGGACCTTCCTGAGCGAACTGGTCCGGGTCACCCGCCCCGGCGGGCTGATCTATGTGTCCTTCACCAACTGGCTGTCCCCCTGGGGCGGCCATGAGACCGCGCCCTGGCACTACTTGGGGGCCGAGCGGGCCCGTGCCCGCTACCGGCGGCGCACCGGCCGGCCGGCCAAGCACACCCTGGGCGAGAACCTCTTCACCGTGCACATCGGCCCCACCCTGCGTCAGGTGCGCGCCCGCGACGACATCGCCGTCGTGTCGGCCCGCTCGCGCTATGCACCGTTCCTCGCCGAGACCATTCCCCGCCTCCCCGGCGTCCGCGAGTTCGCCACCTGGAACCTCCTCCTCATCCTCCGGCGGCTGGCATGACCTTGCTCCGCTTCCCCGGCCGGCCGCCCCTCGTCCCCCGGCGGTTGTCATGACCCAGACCCTCGAACCGTCCATGTCCCCGGGATCGCCCGACACCGGGGACACGTCCACGTCCGCCCCGCCGTCCGGCCAACCTCGTGGCAGGCGCTGGCTGTTCGGGTTCTGGGCGCTCACCCTGGTCGGCTTTCTGGCCCCCTCACCAGGGAAGATGACCTTCGAGACCAAGCTGGGCGTGACGACGGACCCCTGGCGGTTCCTTGGCGACCTCGGGCAGTTGTGGCACGACCGGGCGGGCTTCGGCGGTATCGCGGACCAGTACGTCGGCTATGCCTTCCCGACCCTCCCGTATTACGGCCTGACGGATCTGGCGCACCTCCCCGTCTGGCTGGCCGAGCGGCTGTGGATGTCGCTGATCGTGACCGCCGCGTTCTGGGGCGCGCTGCGACTGGCCGAACGGCTGAGCTTCGGCACCGCGCCGTCCCGGACGATGGCCGCCGCCTGCTACGCCCTGTGGCCGACGTTCACCATCGTCATCGGCTCCACCTCCGCGGCCGCGCTGCCCGGCGCGCTGCTGCCCTGGGTGCTGCTGCCACTGACGAACGCACAGGTCAGCGCCCGAATCGCGGCCACCCGCTCGGCACTGCTGATCCCCTTCATGGGAGGTGTCAACGCGGCCTCGACGCTGGCCTCGCTGTTACCCGTCGGCCTGTATCTGCTCTCCCGTACGGGGCCGCGCCGCCCGAAGCTGCTGGCCTGGTGGATCCCCGGTGTGCTGCTGGCCACCGCCTGGTGGGTGGTACCGCTGCTCCTGCTGGGCATCCACGGCGAGGACTTCATGCCGTTCATCGAGCAGGCCGACACCACCACCGGCACCATGTCCGCCACCGAGCTGCTGCGCGGCGCGGGCAACTGGGTCGGCTATCTCAACTTCGGCGAACCCTGGCTGCCGGCCGGTCTGACCATGACGGCCAACGCGTTCGCGGTGCTCGGCTCCGCGCTGGCCGCCGCGCTCGGCCTGGCCGGACTGGCCCGCCGCGATCTGCCCGAGCGGCGCTGGCTGCTGCTGACCGTGCTGGCCGTGGCGCTCATCACGCTGGCCGGATACGGCGGTGCGCTGGGCGGCCCCGCACACGGCCTGTGGCAGGACTGGCTGAACGGCTGGCTGCGCCCGTTCCGCAACATCTACAAATTCGCCCCCGGCCTCGCCCTGGCGCTCACCCTCGGGCTGGCGCATCTGCTCCAGGTCGTCGCGGAACGCCGGGGCACCCGCCGCGTTCCCGCCCGCCGCCGGCTCCCGCTCCTCACCGCCTTCCTCGTCCTGCCCGCCCTCGCCCTCCCCTTCCTGACCGGCAGCGTCCTCCAGCCCGGCGCCTTCACCAAACTCCCCGGCTACTGGGAGCGGACCGCCGACTGGCTCAGGACCCACACCCCCGACAACCGGGCCCTGGTCGTCCCCGCCACCGCACACGGCATCTACACCTGGGGCTCGCCGATCGACCAGCCCCTGGACGTCCTCGCCCGGTCCCCCTGGGCGCAGCGTGACTTCGTCCCGTTCGGCACCCCGGGCTCCCGCCGCGCCCTGGACGCCGTCGAACAGGCCCTGCTGACCGGCGCCCACGTCCCCGGCCTGCGCGACCACTTGGGCCGTGCCGGGATCCACGACGTGGTCGTACGCAACGATCTCGATCCGGACCAGATCGGCTACGTCCCACCGCAGACCGTCGCACGCACCCTGGAGGCATCCGGCTACCGCAAGGTGGCCGCCTTCGGCCCGCTGACCACCGGGGGGAGGATCCCCGCCGGGACACCGCCGCAGATCCAGGGCCTCTACCCGCGCCAGCGCTCCGTCGAGATCTACGAGCCCCGCGACACTCCGGAGCCCGGCCCGGTCACCGCCAAGTCCGTCGCGGACACCGCACGGCTCAGCGGCGGCCCGGAGGCCCTCCTCCAGCTGTCCGCCGACCCCGCCCTGCGCTCCCGCCCCACCATCCTGGCCGGCGACCATCACCCCGGCATCGGCACCCCGTCGCTCCAGCTCACCGCCGACGGCCTGCGCCGCGCCGACACCCGCTTCGGCCTGGTCAACAGCAATACGTCGTACACGTACACGGCCGACGAGACCAACCATCCCGACAGCGTCCAGGACCCCGGCCGGCCGCCCCGGCAGATCCTGCCCACCTCCGGCATCGCGCACCAGACCACCGCGGTACTCCGCGGCGCCCGCTCCGTCACCGCCTCCACCAGCGGCAACTGGCTCTTCCACCTGCCGCAGTACGACCCGGTGAACGCCTTCGACGGCAACCCGGACACCGCCTGGGCGGAGGGCAGCGCGGGCGACCCCGTGGGCCAGTGGGTGCAGATCGCCTTCACCCGGCCGACGACCGTCCCGTCGTCGATCTCGCTCACTCCGCTGCCCGGCGACGGTCTGCGCGCCGCCCCGACCTCCGTACGCGTCCAGACCGACCGCGGCAGCGCCGAGAGCCCGCTGCGGCCCGACGGGTCCCCGCAGCAGGTCAAGGCCCCGGCCGGGAAGGCGCGTTGGCTGAAGGTCACCATCCTCGGTTCGCAGACCCCGCGCGCCGGCCTCTCCGGCGCCGGCTTCGCGGAGGTCTCCGTCCCCGGCGTGCAGGTCACCCGTCTCCTCCAACTCCCCGCCGACGCACAGGATTCCGGCGCCCCCGCCGAGACCGTCTCCCTCCACCGGGGCAGCGATCCCGGCGGACTCTCCCCGGTCTCCGCCGAGAACGGGCTGCACCGCCAGTTCCGTACGCGCACCGGCGCGTCCTACGAGATCTCCGGCAAGGCGGTGGCCGTCCCCGGACCCGAACTCGACCGGCTGCTGGACCGGATCGCACCCGGGCAGAAGGACCGGATCACCGCCACCGCCGACTCCACCGGCTTCGGCTTCGGCCCGTCGCTCAGCCCCCGCAACCTCGTCGACGGCGATCTGACCACCGCCTGGATCGCGGGCGACCGGCCCACGCTCCATCTGCGCTGGCCCGGCAAGAAGAAGATCGACCAGATCGTGCTGGCCGCGGCCGGCGGGATCTCCACCCGGCCCGAGCAGATACTGATCAACTCGCCCGACGGCGCGGCCACCGCGGGCGTCGACGAGAACGGCCAGGCCCGCTTCGACCCGATCACCACCGACCGCCTCGACATCACCATCAGCAAGGTCAAGCCGCTGACCCTGCACAACCCCGTCGCCGGGCAGGCCCTCCAGCTGCCGGTGGGCCTCAGCGAGGTCCATCTCCCGGCGCTGGACGCCTACCGCACCCCGCGGCCGCCGGCCGACGAACGCTTCTCGGTCGGCTGCGGCCAGGGCCCGATGCTCGCCGTCGACGGCGTACTGCACGCCACGCGCGCCTCCGGACACGTCCGCGATCTCACCGAACGCCGCCCGGTCGAGGTGGAGTTGTGTGCCGGCGAGGCCCGCGACGGCCACCTGGAACTGCCGTCCGGGCAGCACCGGGTGGAGGCCGGTGACCAGGGCCCACTGGCCCTGACGGATGTGACGCTGCGGAGGGGGGAGGGGGCCGGGGCACCCGGGGCGTCCTCGGCTGCTTCCACGGTTGCGTCTCCGGTACGTGACGTCACCGCCCGGGACTGGGCGGGCGATCGCCGCACCGTCGCCGTCGGAGCGGGCAGGGCCGCCTATCTCCAGATGTACGAGAACGCCAACGACGGCTGGCGCGCCACCCTCAACGGCCGGGAACTGACGCCCCTCCGCCTGGACGGCTGGCAGCAGGGCTTCCTCGTCCCGGCGGGCGCGGGCGGCACCGTCGAGCTGTTCTACGAACCGGCCACCGCCTACCACCTCGGCCTGATCGGCGGCGCCCTGGGCATCGCACTGCTGATCGTCTCCGCCCTCGTCCGGCGCACCCCGCGCACCCCGCCACCGGACGCGCAGGCCCCGCCCGCGCCGTCCTGGGTGCTGGGCACGCTGGCGCTCACCGTGGTGGTGGCGATGGCAGCGGGGCCGTACGCCCTGATCGTGCCGCTGCTGGCGCTGCTCGCCCGCTTCCGGCCGGACCTGCTGCTGCCGCTCGCCTTCCTCGCCATGCTGGGCGCGGGCGCTACGGCGGCCCTCGGCGCGGGCGGGCCGGCCGCCGCCGGCGAGGGCGCGTTCAGCGGGACCGCCCAGGCGCTGGCCCTGCTGGCGCTCGCGGCGGCAGTGGTGACCGTACCGGTGCGGCACCGGCCGACGGGACGGGGCGCGGTCGCGGACGGCCCGGCGGAGATGCCTGATCCGGGCCTCTCGCCGGCGTCGTCCGGTCCGTATGCGTCTCCGTCGTTCCCGTCGCGCCCGTCATCCGGTCCGTACGCGCCGACCTCGTCCCCGTCACCCCCGTCGTCCGGTCCATACGCGCCGCCGTCGCCTCCACCCGCACCACCGTTGCCCCGTCGGCGGCGGGACGGCGGGACGGGGCACGGGGAGCCGGGCGGCCGGGACGAAGACGCCGGGCGGTCAACCGGGAGCGCCGGGACGCGGGGCGGACCGGCGCGGCGCGGCCCGTCCAGGGCGGGTGTGCCGGCCGAGGCCGGGCGGCCGATCGTGGCCCAGGGGCGGACGCGGTCCGGCGGGCCGGACTGGGCCGACCGGAGGCGGCCGGGCGGTGCCGACCGGGCTCGGGACGACGGCCCCGACGGCCCCGTCCGCCCCGGCGGCAGCGGGGAGGAGACCAGCTGATGACCGCACTGCAACCGGCCCGGCACGAACCGTCCGGCGGCCCGCCGACGGCCACGGCCCGCCAACCCGTCCTCGCCCGCGTCCCCTTCCCCGTCGTCGACGAGATCGCGCGGCACTGCCTCCAGGACGACGAGCCGGAGACCGTCCACATCGAGGTGCACCTCCCGGGGCGGGTCGACCCTGCGCGCCTGCGCGCCGCGTTCCACCAGGCGCTCACCCGGCACCCCCGCGTCCTGATGCGCCAGGCCCCCGTCCGCCGGTGGTGCCGCCGCTACGAGTGGGAGCTCACCGCCGCCCCGGATGTGGACCCGGTCGTCTTCCCGCCACCCGGCCCGGACGCGCTGGTACGGGCCCGGGAACGCGCGCTCGCGGGCTGCCCGCCCCTGGACGCGTCGCCGCCCGTGCGGCTGGAGGTGATCGAACGCCCGGGGGCGGCCGACGGCACCGTACTGTTCCTCGCCATCAACCACACCGCGCTGGACGGCCCGGCCTGCCTCCGTGTGCTGGCCACCGCCGCCGAGCTGTACGGGGGCGCGGACAACTCCCCGGCCCCGCCGCCCGTACGCGCCACCGGACCCGCCGGGGACCGGAACCGCCCCGGAGACGCCGCGGGCCCCGGACACGGCCTCGCCCGCCCGGCCCGCCTCGCCCCCGACCACACGCCGAACGACCGCCGCGAGCAGAACCAGGACCACGAACAGGACCCCAGCCAGCGGCAGGAGCACAGCCACGCGCAGGGCGTCGGCCACGACCGGGAGCGCAGCCGGTGGCAGGAGCACAGCGACCTCATCCAGCCCCCCACCAACACCGCCATCAACACCGGCACCAAGACCGGCACCAACCCCCTCACCGACAACGGCATGCTCATCACCGAGCTCCCCGTTCCCGCCCGGCCGCCGCGCGTCGACGGCCGGGCGCGCTACACCGTCAACGATCAACTTCTCGTCGCCACCTGTCTGATGGCGGCCCGCTGGAACCGGCTGCACGATGTCCCCGCCTCCCCCGTCGTCGTCACCATGCCCGTGGACGACCGCCCGCGCGGGGCGGACATGCCCATCGGCAACGGCACCCGGCTGGTCTCGGTGGGCTTCGGCCCCGAGGAACGCCGGGACGCCGAGCTGCTCACCGCCGACCCGCCCGACCCCGGCGCGGTGGCCCGGCTGCTGCGTCGTACGGCCGCCCGCACCCGCGCCCTCAAGTCCACGACCGGATCCCAACTCGGGCTCGCCGGAGCGCTGTTGACCGCTCCCGTACTGCCCGTCGGACTGCGCGGGGCGGTCACCCGCGCGCTGCGTACCGTCGCCGCCCCCTGGACGTCCACCACGCTCCTCTCCAACATCGGCCGTATCCCCTACCCGCTGGATTTCGGTGACGCGGGCCGCCCGACCGCGGTGTGGTTCTCCGCCCCGGCCCGGATGCCGCGCGGGCTGACCGTCACCACCGTCTCCGTCGGCGGCCGCGTCCAGCTCGCGCTGCGCTGGTCGCACGCCCTCCTGGACGACGCGGCCGGCGCCCGGCTGGGCGAGCTCTTCGAGAGCTCGCTCGCCGCCACCGCCTGGGCCCCACCCCCGACTCCGCCCGCGCCCCGGGCCGAAGGAGGCGCCCGATGACCCGTCCCCCGACCGCTCCTCCTTCCCCCGGCCCCGCGCCGACCCCCGCCGGACTGCGCGACTTCTACGAGAACCCCGCCGTGCCGGTCGCCTCCGGTGATGCCCGCAGCCGACGGCAGGCCCTGCTGCTGGCCCGCGCCCTGGGCCCGGTACGCACCGGGACGCCGGCCGCGACCATCCTGGACATCGGCTGCGGCGACGGCACCGCGGCCGCCACCGCCGCGGGCGTCCTCGCCGGTCACCGGCTGGTCGGCGTCGACTGGTCGCAGGACGCGCTGCGCCGCGCCGCGACCCGTGTCCCGTATGCGGTACGCGGTGAACTGACGGACGGCGGGCTGCCGTTCGCGACCGGCTCCGCCGACGCCGTCCTCTTCGGCGAGGTCGTCGAGCATCTCGTCGACCCCGACGCGGCCCTGGACGAACTGCGCCGGGTGCTGCGCCCCGGCGGTCATCTGATGCTCTCCACCCCCAATCTCGCCGCCTGGTACAACCGCGGACTCCTGCTCGCCGGGGTCCAGCCCGTCTTCTCGGAGGTGAGCATGCGACATGTCCACGGCCGGCCCGGCACCCAGGTCGTCGGCCATCTGCGCCTCTACACCGCCCGGGCGCTCCGTGGCTTTCTCACCGCGTCCGGCTTCGATGTCGTACGGATCGCCGGCGCGCCGTATCACGATGTGCCGCGCCCGCTGCGGCCCCTCGACCGCGCCGCGTGCCATGTCCCGTCGCTGGCCTCCATCCTGCTCGCGCATGCCCGCCGGAGAAGGGAGTAGGGCGATGCTGTGGTGGGGCGTGGCGGCCGCGCTGCTCGCCAACGTCCTTTACAGCACCGGCTTTGTGCTGGAGAAGCGCGCGCTGTCCGCGCTGCCCGCGCTCTGTACCCGGCAGCCCGCCCGGGTCGTGCGCCATCTCGTCGGCAGCCCGCTGTGGCTCGGCGGCTCGCTCGCCCTGGCCGCCGGCTTCGCCGCCCAACTCGCCGTCTATCGCACCCTCCCCCTCGCCGCCGCTCAGGGCATTTTCGTCTCGGGTCTGGTCCTGCTGCTGCTCCTCTCCTCGGTGGTGCTCGGCGAGCGGACCAGCGGCCGCGAGCGGCAGGGCATCGTGGCGATCCTCGTCGCGCTGGTGCTGGTCGTCGCCTCCCTCCAGGGCGATGACGCGCGGGCCATCGCCCGTACCGCGCCGCCCGCGCGGCTGCTCGCCATCGCCGTGCCGTCGCTGGCCGCCGGGCTGCTGCTGTACGCCTCGGCGGAACGCCGCGCCAGGCGCCGCCACCGTCTGCCGACCGCCGGCGTCCCTTACGGAGTGGCCGTCGGCCTGCTCTACGGCGTCAGCTCACTCGCCATCAAGGGCGTCTCCGGACTGCTCACCACCCGCGACATCCCGGGCGCCGCCGCGGAACTCTTCCGCTCGCCCTACCCGTACCTCCTTGTCTTCACCGGAGCCACCGGCCTGGTGCTGTCCCAGACCGCGCTGCAACGCTGCCGCGCCTCCGTCATCGTCCCCGTCTGCTCGACCGTCACCTGTGTCTTCACCGTCGCCTGCGGCACCGTCGCCTTCGGGGAACCGCTACCCGCCGAGCCGGTACGGCTGGCGCTCCGGCTGGGCGGCACGGCCGTCGCCCTGTCCGTCCTGCTCGCACTTCCCCGCCACGACCGCGGCGCCCCGGCCCGAGCCCCCGACCCCGCCCCGGCCACCACCTCTTCCGCTGCCCGTGACCCCTCTGCCTCTGAACTCTCTGCCGGTGAATCCCCTGCCGGTGAACCACCCTCCCCCCTAACGGAGTTGAGCCATGAAGCCAGATGACCCACTGCTGAAGATCCTCGCCTGCCCGCTCGACAAGGGCCCGCTGTCCCTCCTCACCCCCGACGACGCCCTCTACAACCCCCGGCTGCGGCGCCGCTATCCGATCGCCGACGGCATCCCCCAGCTCCTCCCCTCCTCGGGCGAGCAGGTCACCGACGCCGAACACGTCCGCATCCTCCGCCACCTCGCGGACACCGGATCCCTGACATGTGACACCGAAGCCGACGCCAACATCGCACCATCCCCCTCGGCCCCGGCCACCACCGGCCCGGCCAGCACCGGATCGGCCACCATCGGCTCGGCCACCTCCGCCCCGGCACCCGAGGCCACGCACCACACCGCCGACCAGGAGACACGGTCGTGACGCTCGCCGCCCGGCTCGGCCCGCGGCTCCCCGGCCGGCTGGTGTCGGCCCTGGCGGCCGGGCTCTATCCGCGGTTCGAACCGGAGCTGCGGCGGCTGGCCGACTTCTGCCCGCCGGGCGGCACGGCCGTGGACGTCGGCGGGTGGTACGGCCCCTGGACCCGGCGGCTGGCCCGGCGCGCGGATCGTGTCGTCACCATCGAGCCGGTCCCCCACCTCGCCCGGCTGCTCGCCTCCGTCTCCCCGGCGCATGTCCAGGTGGTCTCCGCCGCGGCCACCGACCGCGCGGGCTGCGCCACCCTCTGGCTGCCCCCGGACGGCCGCGGCGACCGCGGGGTCTCCTCGCTCGTCCGCCGCGGACTGCACGGCACCGCCCTGGACGTGCCCTGCCTCCCCCTGGACGCCCTCGGGCTGGCCGCGGTCACCCTCATCAAGATCGACGTGGACGGCGGAGAGCTGGCGGTGCTGCGCGGCGCCGCCGACCTCATCGAGCGCGAACACCCGTCGCTCTTCGTCGAGTTGGAGACCCGCATCCAGCCGCTCGGGCCGGTACTGGACTGGACGGCCGCCCGCGGCTATCGCGGCTGGGTCCTGCCGCACGCCCACTGGACACCACTGGCCGACTTCGATCTGTCCGCTCACCAGTCCCGCACCTCCCACGTCGCCGAACACGGGCTGCTGCGCCGCTCCCTCGCGCCGCACCGCCGCTACGTCAATTCCGTCCTCTTCCTCCCCGACGGCGACCGTCCCGGCTCCCCCGCGACCCGCACCGTCCACGACCATGTCCATCATGAACCGCACCACTGACAACGACCCGCCCGCCGGCTCCCCCGCCCCGCCCCACCTGCCCGGACCGCTCGCCTTCCAACTCGTCCTGCTGCGCCGCATGGCCGACCACCAGCCCGGCCTCGTCGAGGACGCGCTGCGCGAACTGGGCGTCTCCCGCGCGGAGATGCGCGAGGCCAACCGCCGCTGGCAGGCCCGGATGCACACACCGCGGGCGGGCGGAGTGCAGCCCTACCGCGCGCTGCTCGGAACCCCCGAAACCGTCACCACCCGGCCCCTCGGCGACCTGACCTGCCAGGCACTGACCTGGCCCGTCCCCCTCTGGCCCGATCTGCGGTTCGAGGTGCTCGCCGCCGCCCGCGGCACCGTCTGGAACGCCTGGCTGGTGCGGGCGCCCGGCGCCGCCGCCCCCGAGCTCCGGACCACCGCGGACCTCACCCCCTGGTCCTGCACCGTCGACGAGGTCGCCCGCGCCTTCGCCCCGGCCCGCCCGATGGAGGGCAGCGCGCCCACCCGATGGAAACTGGCCTGCACGGCCCCCGGCCCCGACGGCACGCCCCACGCCCTCGTCGCGGAGTTCACCTGGGGCCTGTTCCAGCGGCGCGTGGACTAGAGCCGTTCCGCCCCCGAGCCAGGGGGCGGGCCCCGGCGCCACGCCGCTTCTCCCGTCCCCCGACTGGCCCTCCCCAGCAGGCAGCTGACGTGCCACGACCGGAGGATGGCGTACGAGTGATCAGGTGCGCATGGTCACGTGCGAGTACTCCATCCATACCAGTCCCCTTGGGGAGGAATCACCCATGACCATCAGCCTGGCCCAGCTGCGGCGCTGCTCGACCGCCGTCGACATGGGCGCGGCCCGGACCAGGGTGTATGTCAAGAACCAGGGCCTGCTCATCGATGAACCGACCGCCGCCGCGGTCAATGTCCGCACCGGCGCGATGCTGGCCGTCGGCACCCAGGCCGAGAAGATGGACGGCCGCACCCCCGACCACATTCGGGTGTTCCGCCCGGTCACCGGCGGCACCGTGGTGGACATCGACATGGCCCAGCGGCTGCTGCGCAGCCTGATCAGCGAAAAGCTGCGCAGGGGCTGGTGGCGTCGGCGCGTGCTGCGGGCCGCGGTCTGCCTCCCGCACGGCAGCCATCCGCTCACCCAGCGGGCCGCCGTGGAGACGCTCACCGGCGTCGGCGCCCGCCAGGTGGAGCTGGTCGACACGCTGATCGCCGCGGCCGTCGGCTGCGGACTCCCGGTGGAGCACCCCGAAGCGACCATGATCGTGGTGTGCGGTGCCGGAACCACACAGGTCGCGGTGCTCTCACTCGGTTCGATCGTGGCCGCCGAGACCGTCCCCGTGGGCGGCAATGCCATCGATCACGCGGTCATCCAGCATCTGCGGCTGCACCACCAGCTGATGCTGCGGGGCCGGGGCGTACGCCCGATGCACCTGCTGCTCTCGAACGGCGACGGAGCCGCCTCGGGTGCGAACGAAGTGCACGGCCGGGACGTACACAGCGGCCAGGCCCGCTCCGTGTTCGTCGACCCCGAGCGGATCCGGCATGCCGTCGCCACCCCTCTGACCGCGATTCTCGACGGCATCGGGGCGGTCCTCCGCCGCTGCCCGCCGGACCTGGTCGCCGACCTCGGGGAGCGCGGTCTGATGCTCGCGGGCGGCAGCGCGCTGATCCCCGGCCTGGAGTCGATGATCCATCAGGCCACCACCATGCCGGTGCATATCGCGGACTTCCCCAGCACCTGCGCCGTACAGGGACTGGGCGCCATGATCGAGGGCAAGGTGGAACCCCTGCACCTCGACCCGATGGCCCGGTGAGCCGTCGGCCGATGGCCCGGTAGCCCCGCGGCGGCCCGATGGCCCCGTAGCCCGGTAACCCGCGCAGCCCCTCACAGGCCCAGGCCACCTCACAGGCGCAGACCACCTCACGACCCGGAGTCTTCACAGCCCCCCGCTCGCGTCAAAGGCTCCGGGCGTTCCACGCGACCACCGCCGGCCGACCGTGCTCACTCCCCAGCACCCCGACCGTCCCGGTCTCGAACGTGAACAGTCCGCCCGCCGCGGCCGGCAACCCGAGCCTGCGGGCGGTCAGCACCCGCAGAAAGTGCGCATGCGCCACCAGCACCACATCGCCCTCATCGGCATCGAGCCAGGGCGCGATCCGCGCCAGCACCCGGTCGGCCCGCGCCCCGACCTGCTCGGGCGACTCCCCGGGATGCTCCTCGGGCCCGGGGGCGACACCGTCGGTGAACAGATACCAGCCGGGCCTGCCGCGGTGGATCTCGGCCGTGGTGACGCCCTCGTAGCCGCCGTAATCCCATTCCCGCAGCTCGGCATCGGTCTCCGGCCGCGCGAGACCCGCCAGCTCGGCGGTGCGCAGCGCCCGCGCCATCGGGCTGGCGCGGACCCGCCCGATCCTGCGGCCGGACAGCAGCGGCCGCAGTGCGCGGGCCTGCTCCTCACCTGCGGTGGTGAGCGGCAGATCGGTCCAGCCGGTGTGCCGCCCCGCGCGGCTCCACTCGGTTTCGCCGTGCCGGATCAGCAGCAGCTCACTCACGCGCCCGCTGCCTGCCCACCCTGCTGGGCCTCCGCGACCGAGGCCCGTACCTCGTCCATGTCCAGTCCGCGGGCCTGCCCGATGACGTCCTCCAGGACGGCCTCCGGCAGCGCGCCCGCCTGGGCGAACACCGCGATGTTGTCGCGGACGATCATCAGCGTGGGGATGGACTGGATCTCGAAGGCGGCGGCCAGCTCGGGCTGTGCCTCCGTGTCGACCTTGGCGAAGACCAGGTCGTCGTGCTTCTCGGACGACCGCTCGAAGACCGGGCCGAACTGTTTGCAGGGGCCGCACCACTCGGCCCAGAAGTCGATCAGGACGAAATCGCCGCCGGAGACGATCTCGTCGAAGTTGTCCTTGGTGAGCTCAATGGTGGCCATGCCTGCCTGCTTCCGATCTGTCGTGGGTGTCCCGTAAGTGTCCAGCTGGGGTAACAAGCACACCGTGCGCCCTGTTCCGCCGCGCGTGCCGGACCGTCCCGCTCCCCTGCCCACGGGACGCCGTCCTAGACACCTGAAGACAGACGAATCGGCGTGGGCGACCACACGCCGATACCCGACAGCCCGCATGCCGCATTCCGCATTCCGCATTCCGACATACGGAAGAACCTCGTCATTCCGGAAGACCCGGCCTGTCACTCCCCGTTCGCCTTGCCGTACTCGGCCGCCATACCGCCGGCGAAGTCGTTCACCACGCACTGTTCGTCCCCGACGACCCAGGCGTCATGCCCGGGAGAGACGACGAACACATCGCCGGGCCCCACTTCGGACTCCGCGCCGCGGGGAAGCGGGCGGCCACCTCGCCCGGCACGACCCGTTTCCCGGATCTACCATGGGCAGGGGGTGGTGCTGGAAGGACGTGCTGCTCATGGAGACATCCGTCGATGAGATAGCCGAGGGCATCTACCGGGTATCCACCTTCGTACCCGAGATCGCGCCGCCCGCGGGGTTCACCTTCAACCAATTCCTGGTCGACGCGGAGGAACCGCTGCTCTTCCACACGGGCATGCGGTCGCTGTTCCCCGCCGTCTCGGAAGCCGTCGGCCGGGTGGTGCCCCTGGACCGGCTGCGCTGGCTGACCTTCGGGCATGTCGAGGCGGACGAGTGCGGCGCCATGAACCAGTTCCTGGCCGCGGCCCCGCACGCCGAGGTGGCCCACGGCCTGCTCGGCTGTCTGGTCTCCCTCAACGACCTGGCCGACCGTCCGCCGCGCCCGATGGCCCACGAGGAGACGCTCGACCTGGGCGGCAAGAAGGTGCGCCGCCGCCGTGTCCGGAACCTCAACACCCCGCATGTGCCGCATAATTGGGAGTCACGGGTGCTGTACGAGGAGACCACCCGCACGCTGCTGTGCGGTGACCTCTTCACCCACGTCGGCAACGGCCCCGCGGTCACCGAGGACGATCTGGTCGAGGTCGCTCTGGAAGCCGAGGAGATGCTCCGTCAGACCTCCTGCCTGACCGCGGCGGTCGAGACGCTGCGCTCCCTCGCCAAGCTGAAGCCGCGGACGCTGGCCGTCATGCACGGCTCCTCGTTCCGCGGTGACTGCGCCGGCGCGCTGCGCTCCCTGGCCGACGGCCTCGCGGTGCGCTTCAGCCCGGAGAGGGAGTTCGTCGCCCGCCCGAGCATCCTGGCCGACGGGGAGGCCGCCGAGTCCTGACGCCCTGGCCGCTGCCATCAGCCACCGCCGCGGCTGCGCACCACGGCCTCGAAGACGTGGGCCGGCTCGGCGGCGTCCTCAGCCGTTGCCCAACTTGCGGCAGCCGCCATCGCGCTCTCGGCGGACGGCGCCTCACCCGGCAGTCGATCGCGATCGAGACCGGAAACAGCCGGCGCCTGGGGCACGAAGTCTTCGGAGATCGGCCGCAGCTCCATAGAGAAGGCCAGGTCGGGCGGCACTCGCACCCCCGTACGACACATATCCGCCCTCACCACGCCATGACGGCTAGCATCCTCCGCCAGTCACCAGAACGGAGCATTCATGTGCCTCATCTGCGCGTAGGCGTCGCCATCCTGACCATGGGGAACCGCCCCGCCGAGCTGCAGGCGCTGCTCGACTCGGTCGCCAAGCAGGACCTCCCGGCGACCCGGATCGTGGTCGTCGGAAACGGCTCCCCGCTGCCCCCCTTGCCCGACGGCACGACGGGCATCGAGCTGAGCGAGAATCTGGGGGTCTCCGGCGGCCGGAACGCGGCGCTGGAGGAGCTGCGCACGTCCGGAGACGTGGACGTGGTGGTCGACCTCGACGACGACGGACTGCTGATCAGCGCGGACGTCTTCAGCCGGCTGGAAGAGCTGTACGCGCGCGACCCCGCCTTGGGGATCGTGAGCTTTCGGATCGCCGACGAACGGGGACGCACCCAGCGACGGCACGTCCCCCGCCTCCGCGTCGGAGACCCGGCGCGCGGCGGCCTCGTCACGACGTTCCTCGGCGGCGGTCACGCGCTGTCCATGCCGATGCTGGACGGAATCGGCGGCTGGCCGGACGACTTCTTCTACGCGCACGAGGAGACCGACCTCGCGTGGCGGGCCCTGGACGACGGCTGGCGGATCCGCTACGAGCCGGAGATCGTGCTGCAGCACCCTTGGACGTCGCCCACCCGGCACGCCGTCTATCACCGCATGGTGGCCAGAAACCGGGTGTGGCTGGCCAAGCGGCATCTCCCGGCGGTCCTGGTGCCGGTCTACCTGGGGGTGTGGGCGCTGCTGACCGCTGCCCGGAGCCGGTCGGCGGCGGGGCTGCGGGCCTGGGCCGGCGGTTTCGCCGAAGGAGTCCGGACCCCGTGCGGCCGCCGCAAGCCGATGCGCTGGCGCACGGTGTGGCGTATGACGAGGCTGGGCCGCCCACCGGTGGTCTAGAGCCGCCACCGTCCGCTGCCCCGGAACCGGGAAAAGGGCCGCCATGTCGTCCATGGCGGCCCTATCTAGATCGCGGACATTGTCGCAGGTCAGATGGGTGATGATGTCCAGCTCGGACAGTCTCTGAGCAGGCTTCACGGAGGCGGTCCGGGGGCGTCCGCTCACGCATCGCTCACGCATGAGGAGTGCCACATATCGCTTCTGATCTGCGTCGAAACATGTGTGTGGCGACTACTCGCGCGGAGTGCCGGGGCTTCTTCCCGGCACTCCGAAGCCCACCCGAACTTGGCACTCATCGCCCCGATGCCCCGATGCTTGACCCGCCTGCCCGTGATGCCTCCCCGGGCGTCACGGGCAGCGTGGCGCGGCCGCGACCTTTAAAAGCACCGCAGCAGCTCGCCCGGCGACAGCACGCCCAGATCAAGGGCCCAGAGCGCGCCACGGCCTTCCTCAAGAACGCCTGCGCCAGCTTGGCGTGCCGACGGGTGATATCCCGCCGGGCCTGCCGCTGCTCCGCGAGGAACACACGGTCCTGCTCACGGTCGTACGCCATCGCCCGCATCACCCAGGCGTACTCCCTCGACCACCGGGCCCATAAGCGTCCGTGACTTGTCCAACTCCCGTGCCACCTTCGTGACACTCCCGTGGGCAACGAGCGCACGAACGTGCGCCAGGCGACGTGCCCGGCCATCAGGTTACGCATTCCAGCGATGTTGCGGCCACGGCCTCTGCCAACGCCCTGTCACCACGCAGGATTGTTAGTCGATTTGTTCCCACCTCGTTGCGATTTCGTAGCTCTGGATGATGCAACCGTGATGAGCGGCATATAGAGCGATAGCTACAACTTACCCCGTTTGGCCACTTAGGTGACGCTTGTTCAGTTGTTTAAGGCGCATCAACTACCTACGGTCATGTTGGCTCGACTGACCATCGGGCCGCCGACCAAAGACCTCCGGGATGCGTTTGAGGGGCACAGTTCGGGCTCCCTGCGAGCGGTGACCCGACAAACAACCTTCCAGCTCCAGGCAGGGGCCAGCTTCAGCGATGGGAGCCGGACAGCCATCCCGGCTCACGATCACTGCGTTGATTCAAGGGGGACAGCTAATGACCAAGAGCTCAAGGCCGAGGCTGCGCCTTGCTGTTTGGAGCACAATCATCGCGTCGACACGGGGTCTCGCCAGTAATGCGGGTGGATTGCACTCCACCCCTCACTGTCACCGTGAAGCCGTAGCTTCGAGGACACTCGCGCGATGAGACGAATTCTGCCTGTTCTCTTTCTGACTGCTGCCGTTCTTCTCACAGGGTGTGACTTCTCCGGCGAAGCTCGTCCATCGGGCCCGCCGACCACCACCGCAACCTCCTCGCAGGCCGGCACGGAACTGGCCGACCGCTACCGCGAGACCGGAGGAGACGCCGACGTCTACGGCATCGACCACACGAAGAACCGCAAGGGCGTGCTCATGCTGAGCGTGTGGACCCACAAGAAGGCCGGCTACAAGAACTTCGACGACTTCGCCACCAACCTGGCTTCCTTCCTGACCCGGCAAGGCATCCGCCTCGATCAGGGCTATGTACTCAACGTGTACGGCCCCGACGGAACCCGCCTGCACAACTACGACACCACTCCGGAGCACGATCCTTGATACCCAAGCACGTGACCAGAGTCCTGCTGGCGGATGTCTCTGCTGGCGCATCCTGTAACTCCCCGCACCCTGCCCCTTACCGGCGACGCCCCAACCGTCACCGCGGTCCTACTGCTCGTGCTGCTCGCACGGCATCAGACCGATTCGCACTCCGTAGCCGTCCGGAACAGTCCGGCACCTGACCCTGCTCGGCCACGATCAACTCACAGTGACGCACTGCCCGGTGGTGGTGACGTACGCGTACCGATCACGGCTCCACTTCGCCGCCCACGTACCGCGAGGTTTATCCGGCGCGCGCTGCGGGGTGCGATCGCGGTCCGGGCGCGCCTGCCGAGGGACGGTCTGTCAATGAGCGTGCACATGTGTCGTGTCGCAGACGTCACCTCACCGGGGTGGCTGGTTCAGCCAGAGCAGCGGAACAACCAAGACCAGCAGCTGAAGCGGTGTTTCGTACTGTTCCGCCACGGTCGGGATGCTGCAGGTAAGCGGGCGGCAGACATTCCAGACGCCGCCTGCCGACTGCACCCACTGAGACTCGTGCCCTTGCCTCCAGGATGCAGTCCAGGGAGGTCAGTGCTTCAACTTCTTTTGTTCTCTTGAGTATTGGGACGCTGCACTTCGTGTTCACTGCCATATTCAAAGGTCAGACTGACTTCATAGTCATCGCGTCCACAGCTGTGCTCGTCGTGGCTGCGATCTGCTTCCTTCTCACAAAACGCACGATTGGACGACCGTGGCCCTTCGCGGCCCTCGGAGCATCCGTCGGAGCCGAATTTGCTTTGACTCTCCTTCTGCCGAGCGGGGGAGAATTCTCAGGCCCATCGAGCATTTGCATCATCAACCGTGATATCGCCGAACCGTTTGCCACGCAGCAGGGGTTGCTGAACCTTCTGCTCTTTCTCCCGATCGGCTTCTTTGGGCTGATGGCTCTGCGGGCGCTTCTGCCTGTGCTGGTCGGCAGCGTGCTGCTGTCCCTGGCAACCGAGTTGCTGCAGACGCTGCTGCCCGGTGTCAGCCGGGGGTGCGACAGCAGCGACCTCCAGATGAACTCCCTTGGCGGGATCGTCGGCGCCTTGGCCTCGTGGGGAATCTTGCACTTGACCAAGTGCCGGGTCGCCCCAGCGCGGACACATGCGCGGGGGAGCGCAATCGCTGCTGGTGTGGCGTTGCTCGTTGCCGGTGTTGTCTGCACGGCATGGGTGACCTTGATTTCGGTCGATGCCACCAGTTTGCAATTCACCGGAAGCAAGGAGAAGGCGGCGGCGAAGAAGGCCATACACAAGGCGTTCGGTGACCGATATGTCATCAGTAATGTGCAACTTCAGTCCGGCGTGGAGGACGTTCCTGACAAGTTGCTCATCGCCCTGGACCAGGGGTTTGCCGAACTCTCCTGGCCTGACACCGACCAGCTCACGGTCAGCCTGGAGAACTCCAGTGAGACCACGTCGGCAAGCTACCCGGTTTCCGGAGTCAGCAACGCGCCTACGGGTGAACAAGACGCCCTGCGCATCGCCCGAACCTACGCCGAGGCCCACTTCGCCAAAGAACTGCACGCAGCTACGCCGCAGGTCTACCCCGTCGGTGACAAGGCCGAACTCGGATGGATGGTGAGCTGGCGGCGGCGCGCCGACTCAGGGGTCTTGATGCCCATACGGCTGGACGTTCAGATCAATACCGCCGGCTGGGTGTCCCAACTTCTCGCTCGCACCGCAGAAGATCCCAGTGGACTCCCTCCCTTGAAGGTGAAGAAGGAACAAGCCGAGCAGACCGCACTCGGCGACGTGAAGCGTCCCGGACGGGCAGAGGGCATCCACCCCGCCGGCAGTGAACTGCTGGCAGTTCAACGTGACGGCAAGTGGCGGATCCAATGGCTTACGACCTTCGCCGCAGACGACCCCTCGGTGGAAATACCGCCCGTCTATGTGGACGCCACGACCGGCAAGGTCGACTCCCGTGCCAGCCAGAAGGAGAAGCTGGACGATCCGGAGGAGGGTGATGCCAGATCACCGCGAAGCTCGGCTACACCTACAAGGGAAACACCTCCTGGGGCGGACAGTTCACACAGAAATCCGGCACCACCAAGTCGAAGACCTGGACGAAATGGGACGACGCTCAGCGGTGCGCTCCCGCTATCAGGGTGATGTGGGTGAAGGGCCAAGGAACCTTCCAGACACCGGCTGCTGGCTGCTGAGCCAGCCACGCCACGATGTGAACCCCAGCGATGGGGTGTGCCCGCCGACGCGCCGAGCGAGGCGACGGTCCATGTCAAGAACGGGTGGCTGCAACGCACCGGTGGCGGGTGGCGAGTGCACAGCGTCGGCGCGTTCACCGGAGGGGGACACGACTACGGGCTTTCCGTCCTCACCGCCGACCACTGACAGCATGCCCACCAGCGTGAAGATGATCGACGACATCGCCCGCAAGGTGCACGCCGACTTCAACGGTGTCTCCACCAACTCACGTTCGGTCGCCCGGAGCCAGAATTTACCGAGTACCGCCGACGGCTCGGCAGTCCCGGAGCACGGCTGACGGCTAGAAGCTGACACTCGCCACCCAGCCCCGCCCGGAGCGGCATTCGAAAGGATGGCCAATCACCGGTAGCCCCCGATCGCACGGGCAAGAGCACGGTGCTCAGCCTCACGGCCTCCATGCAGCGCCCTGACGAGGGCATCGTCAGCTACGGGAACCAGGCCACCACTCGGCGAACCGATGTGAAGACCTACAGGCGGCACGTGTCCTGGCTCCCACAGCACGTCGAATGCGTCCCAGGGCTGACGGCACGAGAACAAGTTTCCTACGTCGGCTGGTTGAAGGGCATGCGGCGCTCCGAGGCGTGGGAGGCGCCCCGGCGGTGCTGCCGCCGTGAGCTCAGTCGTGGTCAGCGGCACCTCCTCGCCGCGGCGGGAAAACGCGAGGGTGCACCACATCGTCGTTGAGACCGAGGCCCAGGACGACCTCGACCATGTGCGAGGGCTCCTCGCGCTGCCGGACAGCGACGACGAGGGGCGCAGGCGCATAGCCGACCTTCTGGAGACCATGGCCGCGGACAAGGCCCCGCTCCCGGACAGGGAGGAGACCCGCCGACGGTTCGTCACGGGCCAGACGCTCACCTCGCGCCTTACCGTCGGCGAGTGGCTGGATATGTGGCTCGCGTCGAAAAAGACCCGCAGAACGACGACCAGTGGCTATGAGTCGCACATCCGCGTCCGCCTCGAGCCGCGCATCGGGGACCATCGGCTCGAACGCCTCAACATCAACCACTTGGTGGAGATGTTCGACGGGATCGCGGACGACTACGAGGTCATCACGGCGGAGAACGATGCTCGCCGCGAGCAGGCCGCCCGCTGCAAGTGGGGCAAGCGCAGTCGACCGCCTGCCGCTGAGCGCGCGAGGCTGGCCGAGGAGCGGGCCCGGCTGGCGTTCAGATGAAGCCGTTCCGCAAGATCACCGGTCCGGCGACACGGCAGAGTATCCGGCGGACGCTGCGGGCCGCTCTGAACGCCGCCATCACTCAGCAGCTCATCACGTTCAACCCCGCCTCCCACGTCGAGCGTCGGGCAAGCGGCCCAAGGCGCTGCTGTGGACCGACGAGCGGGTGGAGCGGTGGCGGGCGACGGGAGTGAAGCCGAGTCCGGTCATGGTGTGGCCCCCGGAGCAGCTCGGTGTCTTTCTGGACGCCGCTGTGGAGGACCGGCTCCACGCCTTCTTCCATCTGATAGCGCATCGCGGTCTGCGGCGCGGTGAGGGCGTGGGGCAGGGCTGGACGGACACCGACCTCGACCGCGGTCTGCTGACCCCTCCAAGGCGATCGTCGTGGACAACCGGGAGTCGTACGAGTCGGAGCCGAAGACGGTCGGGAGCGGGGCACGATCTCGCTCGACGGCGAGACGGTGGAGGCCCTGCGGGCGCACCGGGCGCGGCAGAACAAGAAGCGGCTCAAGTGGGGCGCGGCGTGGAAGGACACCGGCAAGATCTTCACGCAGCAAGATCTTCACGCAGGAGGATGACTCGTGGCTGCACCCTGAGACCGTTTTCAAACACCTTCCGTCGCATCTGCGCCACGACCCACCTGCCGCCGATCAGTCTGCGGGATCTGCGCCACGTGGCGGCGGCTCTCATCCACGTGCCGGCGGCGATCTCCATACGATCAAGGAAACGCTGCGGCACTCCCAGGTCACGCTGACCTCGGACACCTACACGAGCCTCTTGCCGCAGGTCGACCGTGAGGTCGCCGACAGGGCCGCCAAGCTGGTCCCCCGGGCCCGCCGGGCAACACCCTCCGGCACCGCCGCTGCTCACGCAGCCGGCCCTGGACGGCACGAAGCCCCGGCCGGGCCAGACCAGCCGGGGCACCGTATGCCCAGGTCAGATCGGTTCTGCACCTGGGCCGAGTGGTGGGGCGGGTGGGACTCGAACCCACGGCCGACGGATTATGAGTCCGCTGCTCTAACCGGCTGAGCTACCGCCCCTCCACGGCGCGTCGCGCACAAATGTGCGCGCCGTGTGCCGCAGCATAGCCGCTCATACGATCTGCTGCCCGTGAGGGGCCTCGTCGCGCGACGAGGCACGCCCAAGAGGACTTGGATCACCGGCGGTTCGGTTCCACGGCACAAGAAAAAGGACCCCTTCCCGGGGTCCTCGTTCCTCTGCTCCCCCGACTGGACTCGAACCAGTAACCCTCCGGTTAACAGCCGAATGCTCTGCCAATTGAGCTACAGGGGATTGAGCTCCCCCGACTGGACTCGAACCAGTAACCTGCCGGTTAACAGCCGGCTGCTCTGCCAATTGAGCTACAGGGGATTGCTCTGTGCCTCGAATGCACTGCTGTCCGGTCTTCCGGACGGCACGCGCTCGCTGCGACACATACATTAGCGCAAGCAGGGGGGTGCTCCGCCAATCGGTATCGCCTCAGGTCACCTCAGGTGATCTCGGGCGCCGGAGGGTAGGCGCACGGCACCGAGCGAGACCGACGACAGGGAAGGGTGGAGCCATGCGCTACCGGCTCACGTTCATCGCGGGACTGGGCATCGGCTACGTGCTGGGTACGCGGGCCGGCCGGGAGCGGTATGAGCAGCTGCGCAAGAGCGCACAGCGGGTCGCGCAGAACCCCACGGTCCGCAACAGTGTCGAGACCGTCTCGCTGACCGGGCGCGAGGCCGCGGCCAGGGCCTTTGACAAAGTTTCGGCCAAGGTCGGCGACCGGCTGCCCGGCCCCGTCAGCGACCGGGTCCGCTCGCTGCGGGAGCAGCGGGCCAACGATGAGGACGACTGGGGCACCAGCAACACCTGAGCGACCGGCCGCTCCGCCCCCGCCTGCACCGCCCCGGACCGTCGACACGGCGTGTCCGGGCAAACCCTGACTCTCTCCTTATGCGTCCCATGGGGCATCATCTGGGTCCATGGGGAAAGTCGCCGGGTTGGACAGTTCGTCCGAGAGCACACGAATCGTCGTCTGCGATGCGGACACGGGTGCCGTCATCAGGCAGGGGTACGCGCCACACCCCGTCGAGAAGGGGCCGGAGGCCGACCCACAAGCCTGGCTGATGTCGCTCGGCGAGGCCGCCGGCGGCGGGCTGCTCGAAGGGGTGCAGGCCATCGGCGTCTCGGCGCAGCAGCACGGGCTGGTGCCGCTGGACGCCGACGGCAATCTCGTACGGCCGGCGCTGCTCGGCAATGACAAGCGGGCGCAGGGCGCGGCCGCGGATCTGATCGACTCGCTGGGCGGGCGGTCCGCGTGGGCGCAGGCCGTCGGGGCGGTGCCGCAGGCGGCGCATCTGGTGACGAAGCTGCGCTGGCTGGCGCGTACCGAGCCGGCGAACGCGGCCCGGATCGCGGAGGTCATGCAGCCGCACGACTGGCTGGCGTGGCAGCTGCTGGGGCGGCCGGCGCGGCGTACGACGGACCGTGGCGGCGCCTCGGCGACCGGATTCTGGTCGGCGGCGACCGAGTCGTACCGGCCGGATCTGGTGGAGCTGGCGCTGGGCCATCAGGTGCGGCTGCCGGAGGTGCTGGGGCCGTCGGGGACGGCCGGCTTCACCCCCGAGGGGCTGCTGATCTCCGCGGGTACGGGCGAGACGATGGCGGCCGCCTTCGGGCTGGGCGTCGGGGAGGGCGACGCCGTGGTGTCGCTGGGCGCCTCGGGGTCCGTCTTCGGGATCCATCACGAGGCGCTGGCCGACCCGACGGGCACCATCACCTCGTTCGCGGACGCGACGGGCCGGCATCTGCCGGTGGTGCACACCACCAACGCGGTGCGGGTGCTGCGCGGTACGGCCGAGATGCTGGGGACGGATCTGGAGGGGCTGTCCGCGCTGGCGCTGAAGTCGTCGCCCGGTGCGCGCGGCATGGTGCTGCTGCCGTATCTGGAGGGTGAGCGAACGCCGCATCTGCCGCACACCGCCGGATCGTTGCACGGGATGCGCCGGGAGAGCATGAAGCCGGAGCACGTGGCGCGGGCGGCCGTGGAGGGCATGCTCTGCGGGCTCGCGGACGCCCTGGATGTGCTGCGCGGGCGGGGTGTGGTGGTGCGCCGGGTGTTCCTGCTGGGCCCGGCCGCGGAGCTGGGCGCGGTGCAGGCGGCGGCGCCGGGGCTGTTCGGGGTGCAGGTCGTGGTGCCGCAGCCCGCGGAGTACGCGGCCCTGGGCGCGGCCCGGCAGGCCGCATGGGCGCTGGGTGTCGCGCACGGCACGCTCCTCCCGGCCGCCGGCGCGGAACCCGGGCCGGGCGGCGCATCCGCGTGGGTCGACCCACCGGAGTGGCCGGCGGCCGCGAGCCAGATCTTCGAGCCGGGCGAGGAACTGCCGGTCGGGCAGGCCGTACGGCAGCAGTATCTGGCGGTGCGCGACGACGCCTACCCGGGGGCGTTCCAGCGGGAGCCGTAAACGGGCGGGGCGGGTCCGGCCTGGCCGGACGCCAAGCCCGGGGCCTAGTAGTCCAGATACCCCCGGAGCTGGTCCGCGAAAGCGTGATCGCGGAGTTTGTTGAGGGTCTTGGACTCGATCTGGCGGATGCGTTCGCGGGTGACGCCGAAGATGCGGCCGATCTCCTCAAGGGTGCGGGGGCGGCCGTCGGCCAGGCCGTAGCGGAGCTGGACGACCTTGCGTTCGCGTTCGCCGAGGGTGGACAGCACCGCGTCGAGGTGTTCGCGGAGCAGCAGGAACGCGGCGGACTCGGCGGGTGAGGTGGCGTCGCCGTCCTCGATGAGATCGCCGAGCGCGACGTCTTCCTCCTCGCCCACGGGAGCGTGCAGGGATACCGGCTCCTGGGCGAGCCGCAGGACCTCGCTGACGCGTTCCTCGGTGAGGTCGAGATGGGCGGCGACCTCCTGGGGAGTCGGTTCGTAGCCCCGCTCCTGCAGCATCCGGCGCTGGACGCGCACCACGCGGTTGATCAGTTCGACGACATGGACCGGGACGCGGATGGTGCGGGCCTGGTCGGCGAGGGCGCGGGACATGGCCTGACGGATCCACCAGGTGGCATAGGTGGAGAACTTGTAGCCGCGGGCGTAGTCGAATTTCTCGACGGCGCGGATCAGTCCGAGGTTTCCCTCCTGGACGAGGTCGAGCATGGTCAGCCCGCGGCCGACGTAGCGCTTGGCGACGGAGACCACCAGACGCAGGTTGGCCTCGATGAGGCGGCGTTTGGCCATCCGCCCGAGGACCACCAACTTGTCCAGGTCGAAGGCGAGTTGGGAGGATAGGTCGGGGGTGTCGGTGAGCTTCACCTCGGCGAACAGGCCGGCCTCGACGCGGCGCGCGAGCTCGACTTCCTCGGCGGCGGACAGCAGCGGGATCCGGCCGATCTCGCGGAGGTACTGGCGGAAGAGATCGGCGGACGGTCCGCCCGTTTCGGGGCGAGGCGACGGCTGGACCGTGACCTCCTCGGTGAGCGTCTCGACGGCGGGCGGTCCGGCCTGCTGCGGCACGGTGACCGGCTCCACGATCGGCTCCGGCGGTACGGCACGGGCCAGGGGATGGTCGCGGATGACGGGCTCGGACACGGCCGTCTCTGAGAGGGCCGACGCATCGGGGAGGGTCTGGGTCTGCACGGGGGCGACCTCCAGGGTGATCGCAGCTGGGGCGGCAGAAAGGTCGGGAACGGCCGCGGCCGAGCCGCTGACCGTCCCGTACGTCGCGAGCGGTTCCGCGGCGGATCCACGGTCGGTGTGACCGGATCCGCCGCGCTCCGAGGACTCAGGCACCGCTCCTCAGTGTGGGGTACGACACACTCCCGCCACGAGGGGCGTGCGACCACTTTTTGAGTCCGGTCCGTGACCGGGCGGCTACGGCGGGGCGTGGGGAGGGGTGGTGCGCCGTGTCCCACGCGGCGCTCTAGAGCGCCGCGTAGCCCCGTTCGCGCAGGGACTGGCCGTACTGCTGGAGCACCCACAGTTCGTTCTGGACGGCGGCGAGGTGCTGGGGGTCGGCGTGCGGGCCGAGGCGCTGGAGGGTGCCGCGGATTTCGGATACCCGCTGGTTGACGGCGGCGAGGCGGACCGCGACCAACTGGACGCCGGCGTATGCCTCGTCGGGCTCGCGGCGGGTGTGCAGCGGTTCGACGGTGAGCTCGGTGACCATGGCGCGGACGGTGTCGTCGGGGGCGGCGTCGCGGACCCGGGCGACGTATCCGGTGTCGGCGGCGCCGGCCGTGGTGCCGCCGGCGTCCTCGATGCACTGGCGGACGGTGGCGTAGGGCGGGGCGGTGAACTCATCGGCCCCGTAGGCGTCGAAAGCCGGGGAGACCAGGTCGGGGCGCTGGAGGGCGAGCTTCAGCAGCTCCCGCTCGACGCGGTGGGCGGGGCTGCGGAGGTTGAGGGCGGGGCCGCGGGGAGGCGCGGGGCGGGCCTCCTCGGGGGCGGGGGCCGGGGCGCGGTGCTGCTGACGGCCCGGCCCGGGGCCGCCGTCACGGCCGCGCTCGCGGGCCCAGCGGGCGAGCTGGGCGACGCGTTTGACCACGAACTGGGTGTCCAGGATGCCGAGCATGCCGGCCAGCTGGACGGCGGATTCGTGCTGGATGGAGCTGTTCTTGATGCGGGCGACGATGGGCGCCGCCTCGTCGAGGGCGGCGGCGCGGCCGACGGTGGTGTCGAGGTTGTGCTGGGAGACGACATGGCGCAGCGCGAACTCGAAGAGCGGGGTGCGGGACTCGACAAGGCCGGCGACCGCCTCGTCCCCCTTGACGAGCCGCAGGTCACAGGGGTCCATGCCGCCGGGGGTGATGGCGATGGAGGTCTCGGCGGCGAACTTCTGGTCGTCCTCGAAGGCGCGCAGGGCGGCCTTCTGGCCTGCCGCGTCGCCGTCGAAGGTGAAGACGACCTCGGCGCGGGCGTTGTCCATCAGGAGCCGCCGGAGGATCTTGATGTGGCCCTCGCCGAACGCCGTGCCGGAGGTGGCGATGGCGGTGGTGACGCCGGCCAGATGGCAGGCCATGACGTCCGTATAGCCCTCGACGACCACGGCGCGGCTGGTCCTGGCGATCTCCTTCTTGGCGAGGTCGATGCCGTACAGGACCTGGGACTTGCGGTAGATGGGGGTCTCTGGGGTGTTGAGGTACTTGGGGCCGTTGTCGTCGTCGCGGAGCTTGCGGGCGCCGAAGCCGACGACCTCGCCGGCGATATCGCGGATCGGCCACATCAGCCGGCCGCGGAAGCGGTCGATGGGCTTGCCGCTGCGGCTGTCCTGGGCGAGGCCGGAGAGGATCAGCTCCTTGTCGCTGAAACCGCGGCCGCGCAGGAAGCGGGTGAGGTGGTCCCAGCCGGCCGGGCTGTAGCCGACGCCGAAGTGCTGGGCGGCGGCCTGGTCGAAGCCGCGCTCGGCGAGGAACTTCCGGGCGATCTCGGCCTCGGGCGCGTCGAGCTGCTCGACGTAGAACTGGGCGGCGGCCTTGTGGGCCTCCACCAGGCGGGTGCGCTCGCCCTGCTGGCGGCCGGGGGTGTAGCCGCCCTCCTCGTAGCGCAGGGTGACGCCGGCCTGGGAGGCGAGGCGCTCGATGGTCTCGGCGAAGGAGAGGTGGTCGATCTTCATGATGAAGTCGACGGTGTCGCCGCCCTCCTGGCAGCCGAAGCAGTGGTAGAGCCCCTTGGCGGGGCTCACATGGAACGACGGGGACTTCTCGTCGTGGAAGGGGCACAGGCCCTTGAGGTTGCCGCCGCCGGCGTTGCGGAGCTGGAGGTACTCGGATACGACGGCGTCGATCGGGACCGCGTCCCGCACCGCCTTCACATCGTCATCGTTGATCCGTCCTGCCACGCGTGAATTCTACGGCCGGGGTCGGACAGTCCCGGCCGCGGAGCCGTCGGCGGGACCCCGCCGGGGTCAGCCCATCACTTCCAGGAAGCGGTCCAGGCCGATGTTGCCGCCGGAGACCAGCACGCCGATACGGGGCGGATGGGGGCACCGCCCGGACCGTCCGGGCACTGGGGGAGGGCCGATGCGCCCGGCCAGGAGGGCCGCCGGGGCGCTGGCACCGCTCGGCTCGCTGACGATCTTCAGTCGTTCGAAGAGCAGCTTCATGGCGGCGCGGATCTCGTCGTCGCCGACCAGCACGATGCGCTCGACCAGCCGCTGGACGACCGGGAAGGTCAGCTCGCCGGGTGTCTCGACGGCCTGGCCGTCCGCGAGGGTACGCGGTACGGGGATGGCGACCCGGTGCCCGGCCTCCAGGGAGCGCCTGGTGTCGTCGCCCGCCTCCGGCTCCACACCGATCATGCGGATGCCGGGGACCAGAGCGGTGGCGGCGGTGGCCGCGCCCGCCATCAGCCCGCCCCCACCGACCGGTACGACCAGCGCGTCCAGCGGACCGGTCTCCTCGATCAGCTCCAGGGCGGCGGTGCCCTGTCCGGCGATGATGTGCGGATGGTCGTAGGGCGGGATCAGGGCCAGCCCGCGTTCCTCGGCCAGCCGTCGGCTGAGGGCGGCGCGGTCCTCCGTGTAGCGGTCGTAGGCGACGATCTCGGCGCCGTACCCGGTGGTGGCGTCGCGCTTGGACCGCGGGGAGTCCTCGGGCATCACGATGACGGCGTTGCTGCCGAGCTCCCGGGCGGCGAGGGCGAGCGCCTGGGCGTGGTTGCCGGAGGAGTGGGCGACGACGCCACGGGCCAGCTGCTCCGGTGACAGCCGCGAGAGGGCGTTGTAGGCGCCGCGGAACTTGAACGCCCCGGCCCGCTGGAAGTTCTCGCACTTGACGAAGACCTCGGCGCCCACCAGCGCGTCGAGGGTGCGGGAGCGCAGTACGGGCGTGCGGTGTGCCACGCCGGCCAGCCGCCCGGCGGCGTCCCGGACATCGTCGAGGGTGACGGTGACCGGGACGCCCGATCCGGGGCCAGTGGGACGGGCGGGACTCTGCGTCATACCCGCACGCTACGGGAGCATCGACTCCAGCGGTACCGTCGGATCGGCCAGGGCGTCGGCGTCCAGCGGGTGCCCGGCGCGGATCAGTTGCTGGACCGGCCCGGCGACGTCCCAGACGTTGACGTTCATCCCGGCGAGCAGCCGGCCCTCGCGGAGCCAGAAGGCGATGAACTCCCGCTTGCCGACGTCACCGCGGCAGACGACCTGGTCGTAGCTGCCGGGCGGGGCGTAGCCGGAGTACTCCATGCCGACGTCGTACTGGTCGGAGAAGAAGTACGGGACGCGGTCGTGGCCGACGTCCTGGCCGAGCATGGCGCGGGCGGCGGCCGGGCCGCCGTTGAGGGCGTTCGCCCAGTGCTCGACGCGGAGGCGGGTGCCGAGGTGGGGGTGGTCGGCGGCGGCCACGTCGCCCGCGGCGTAGATGTGCGGGTCGGAGGTGCGCAACGACGCGTCGACGGCCACTCCCCCGCCGTCGGCGCGGTCGACCAGGGCCAGTCCGGCCTGTTCGGCGAGAGCGGTGCGGGGGGCCGCGCCGATGGCGGCGAGGACGTCGTGGGCGGGGTGTTCCTCGTCGTCGTCGGTGCGCACCGCGAGCACCATGCCGTCCTGCCCGATGATTTCGGTGAAGCGGGCACCGAAGTGGAAGCGGACGCCGTGTTCGCGGTGCAGATCGGTGAACAGGCCGCCCAGTTCGGGGCCCAGAACATGGTGCAACGGCGTCGGCGCGGCCTCGACGACGGTCACCTCGGCACCGTACGAGCGTGCGGCGGCGGCGACTTCGAGGCCGATCCAGCCCGCGCCCGCGATGACCAGATGGCCGTTGTCCCGGCCCAGCGAGGCCAGGACGCCGCGCAGCCGCTCGGCGTGCGCGAGGCGGCGCAGGTGGTGGACGCCCGCCAGGCCCGTACCGGGGATGTCCAGGCGGCGCGGCTCGGCACCGGTGGCCAGCAGCAGCTTGTCGTAGGCGACGAGGGTGCCGTCGCCGAGGCGGACCGTGCGGGCCGCCCGGTCCAAGTGGACGGCGGGCTGGCCGAGATGGAGCTCGATGTCCTCCCTCGCGTACCAGGACGGCTCGTGGACGAAGACGCTGTCCCGCTCCTCCTTGCCGAGCAGGTACCCCTTGGACAACGGGGGACGTTCGTACGGGTGGTCGCGCTCGTCGCAGATGAGGATCACCCGGCCGGTGAAGCCTTCCGAGCGGAGTGTCTCGGCTGCCTTCGCCCCGGCCAGGCCACCCCCGACGATGACGAACGTCTGGTGTGCGTCGACCACGTGCTTCCTCCTCGTTGCGGTGCCGTACGTCCGCTTCCGCGTCCGTGAACGCCCCCGGTTGGTCCCCCGCTCGGTGCCACTCGTGCGCCATGCCCCCGTTGGTGTTCTTCCGTTGGTGTTTCTGTCGTTCCCCTGGTGTTTCTGTCGTTCCCCGTTCGAAACCGTCCTGTTCGAGCGTCCCGCAGGGAGCGTGATGGGGGAAGGGGATTCCCCTCCAGGGTCACCCGCGGTTGCCCCATGCGTGACCAGGGGGGCGGGTGAGGCGGGCGTGCAGGGAGCGGGCCGAGATATCCGTGAGAGCGGCGATCTGGTCGATGACGGCCCGCATACGGGCGGTGTCGTCGGCGGCCGCGTCGAAAAGCGAACGGAACTGCGGATCGAGGCCGTCGGGGGCGCGGGCGAGCAACGCCTCGGCCAGTTCGGCGATCACCACACGCTGGTCGGCGCGGAGTGCCGCCTGGTCGGGCCGCTGCATGACGTACCGGTCGGCGACGGCTTTCAAAACGGCGCATTCCAGCCGTGTTTCGGCCGGAACCATCAGCTCCGCCCGGTAGCGGGTCAGCCGACCGGTCCCGTAGGCGGCCCGGGTCGCGGTCTCGGCGGCCAGACAGAAACGGCCGATCAGCTGGCTGGTGGCGTCCTTCAGGCGGGCCTGGGCGAGCGCGGTGCCATCGTAGCCGTGCGGCCACCACTCCTGCTCCAGGAGGCGGTCCAGCGCCTCGGCCAGCGCCTCCGGGTCCGCGCCCGGCGCATAGCGCTCACCGGCGACCGCGAAGATCTCGGCGCGCTCGCCGTCGGCGAGCAGCAGATTGGGGTCGAGGTGTCCGGCGTGCAGCCCGTCCTCGACGTCGTGCACCGAGTAGGCCACATCGTCGGACCAGTCCATGACCTGCGCCTCGAAGCTGCGCGCCGCGACAGGCGCGCCATGCCGGAACCACGCGAAGACCGGCAGGTCGTCCTCGTATACGCCGAACTTCGAGGACTCCGGGTCGGTCGGGTGCGCGCCCCGTGGCCACGGGTACTTGGTGGCGGCGTCGAGGGCGGCGCGGGTCAGGTTCAGGCCGACGCTGACCGCCCCGCCGTCCGGAGCCGGGATGAACCGCTTCGGCTCCAGACGGGCCAGCAGCCGCAGCGACTGGGCGTTCCCCTCGAAACCGCCGCAGGGCGCGGCGACCTCGTTGAGCGCCTGCTCACCGTTGTGCCCGAAGGGAGGGTGGCCGAGATCGTGCGCCAGACAGGCGGTCTCTACGAGGTCCGGGTCGCAGCCGAGGGCGGCCCCGAGCTCGCGGCCGACCTGGGCGCACTCCAGCGAGTGGGTCAGCCGGGTGCGCGGGCTGGCGTCCCAGGCGTGGGTGAGCGTGCCCGGGGTGACGACCTGGGTCTTGCCGGCGAGTCGGCGCAGCGCGGCGGAATGCAGGACTCGGGCCCGGTCGCGCTGGAAAGCGGTCCGCCCGGGGCGCTTGTCGGGCTCGGGGACCCAACGCTCGGCGTCGGCGTCGGTGTAGCCGGCGGTGTCGGGGGCGCGGGTGTCGTCGGCCAGGGAGGCGACGGTGGCGTGGGCGTGCGCGCCGGGGCCGTCGGGGGTCCGGCCGGAGGTGGCGTCGTGGCCCGCTCCGGGGCCGTCCGTGTCCTGGCCGGTGGTCGAAGGTGTGCCCGTCATACAGTGACGGTAGCCGCCCTGATGCCGTCCGGGTCGGATGCGGTACGCGCGAGGAGCGCCTGGTCGTAGCGGTGCAGTACGAGACGGGCGAGTGCGGGGTGGTCGCCGAGGGGCGCGGCGGCGGTTCCGGGGGCGGCGGCCGCGCACTGGGCGGCGAACCGTCCGGGGGCGGTGAAGCAGGAGGCGACGGCGATCCGGTCGTGGCCGCGGGCGGTCAGGATACGGACGGCCTCGGCGACGGTCGGGGTGGCCGCGGAGGCGTAGGCGGGCAGGACGGGGATGCCGCCGAGGCGGGCCGAGAGCAGCCGGGCGGTGCGCGCGGTGTCGTCGGCGGAGCGCGCCGCCCGGGAGCCGGCGGCGGCCAGCACCACCGCGGTGCGTCCGGCGCCGGAGCGAGATCGGGAGCGGCAGCAGGCTGGCGCGGCGCACTCGGCGGGCGCGGGCGCTGCGGACGCGTTGCCGGACCCCGCCTCCATGAGCGCGTCGCCGAACCCCGCCTCCAGGAGCGCATCGCTGAACCCCGACTCCCGGAGCGCGTCGCCGGACCCGGTTTCCAGGTGCGCGTCGCCGAACCCGGCCTCCAGGAGCCGGCCGTGCAGTGCTTCCGCCAGGAGGGCGTGCGGACCGAGCGGGGTGGCGATCCGGCCGGTCAGGTGGGGCGCGGCGGCGAGCGCGGCGGGCAGGTCGTGGGTGACGTGGTAGCCGCGGCCGAAAAGCAGCGGTACGAGAACCGCCTCGCCGCGCAGCCCGGCGAGGGTGTCGGCGAGCAGTGGCCGGTTCAGCTCGATGTGGCCGAGGCGTACGGGCAGGCCGGGACGGAGCGCGCGGACCCGGTCGAGCAGTGCGTGGACGGTGTGCACGGCGCGCGGATCGCGGCTGCCGTGCGCCACCGCGACGAGGGTGGGCGCGGGGGCGGGGCGCGGGGGCTTCCGGGCGCGCTGCCGTACGACGTCGGGAACGGCCGGACGGGCGTCGGGACGGGGCGCGGCCGGCCGCCGGAAGCCGTACAGGCGGACCCTGCTGAGCTGACTGCTGAGTCGGTCGGTGATCTCGATGGCGAGCTCCGCCGTCCCCACGGGCGGGGCGGCGGAGGCCAGGTCCGCTCGGCGATGCTCGCTGCCGTCGCCACGGTGGCTGTCATTGCTAGCCACTGGGTCGCCGCTCGGCGCCAAGGCATTGCCAACGGTCGGGTCGTTGCCGGCCGCCGGGTCGTTGCCAGGTGCCCGGTCGTCGCTCGGTGCGAGGTCGATCGGGGCGGCCGGGGCCGGCTGGTGCGGTATCGACTCCGTCATGGCGTGAGCCTGGCAGCCGGACGTTGCAGTTCCGTTTCCCCGTTGCGACATCCATGTGCCGTCCGGCCTCCGCCGGCCGCCGGCCCGCTGGGAGGCGCCTGGTGCGCGCCGGAAACAGCGGTGTTCCGCGCATGTAACACGCGCGTACCACGCTGACGCACATGAACGCCGCGACAGTCGACACCCACTGCCCCTACTGCGCTCTCCAATGCGGCATGGGGCTGCGGCCCTCGGGGCCGGGGGTGGAGGTCGTCGAGCGGACCGCGTTTCCCGTGAACCGGGGCGCGCTGTGCGGCAAGGGCCGTACCGCCCCCGAGCTGCTGGCCCCAGGGGCCAGGCTGACGACCCCCCTGGTGCGCGACCCCGCCACCGGGGCACTCGAACCTGCCACCTGGGACACGGCCCTGGACCGGGTCGCGGACGGCCTGCGGCAGACCCGCGCGGCGCACGGCCGGGACGCGGTGGGCGTGTTCGGCGGCGGCGGACTCACCAACGAGAAGGCGTACACCCTGGGCAAGTTCGCCCGGGTCGTGCTCGGCACCTCGCAGATCGACTACAACGGCCGCTTCTGCATGTCCTCGGCGGCGGCGGCGCACGGCCGGGCGTTCGGCGTGGACCGCGGGCTGCCGTTCCCGCTGACCGATGTGGCCAGGACCGGTTGCGTCATCCTGGTCGGCTCCAACCTGGCCGAGACCATGCCGCCCGCGCTGCGCTACCTCACGGAGCTGCGGGAGAACGGCGGCAAGCTGATCGTCGTCGATCCGCGCCGCACCCGCACCGCCGAACAGGCCGATCTGCATATCGCGCCTCGGCCCGGCACGGATCTGGCGCTGGCACTCGGCCTGCTGCACCTGGTGGTGGCGCAGGGCCGGACGGACGAGGCGTTCATCGCGGAGCGGACCAGCGGCTGGGCGGAGGCGCGGGCCGCCGCGATGGCGCACTGGCCGGAACTGGTCGAGCGCATCACGGGCGTGCCGGTCCCCCAACTCCGCGAAGCCGTACGGCTGTTCTGCGACGCGGAATCCTCGATGGTGCTGACGGCGCGCGGACCGGAACAGCAGGCCAAGGGCACCGACACGGTGGGTGCGTGGATCAACCTGTGTCTGGCGACCGGACGGGCGGGCCGGGAACTGTCCGGCTATGGCTGCCTGACCGGCCAGGGCAACGGCCAGGGCGGCCGCGAACACGGCCAGAAAGCCGACCAGTTGCCCGGCTACCGCAAGCTGGACGACCCGGAGGCGCGCCGGCATGTCGCGGAAGTGTGGGGCGTCGACCCGGACTCGCTGCCGGGGCCCGGCCGCAGCGCGTACGAGCTGCTGGAAGCGCTGGGCGGCGATATCCGTGCGCTGCTGCTGATGGGTTCCAACCCGGTCGTCTCGGCGCCACGGGCCGCCCATGTGGAGGAGCGTATCCGGTCGTTGCAGTTCCTGGCGGTGGCGGATGTGGTGCTGTCGGAGACCGCCGCGCTTGCGGACGTGGTGCTGCCGGTCGCCCAGTGGGCGGAGGAGACCGGGACCATGACGAACCTGGAGGGCCGGGTGCTGCTGCGGCGCCGCGCGCTGGACCCGCCGCCCGGTGTCCGTACGGACCTGGAGGTACTCAGCGGACTCGCGGCGCGGCTGGGCCGGGAGAAGGGCTTCCCGACCGCACCGGAGGAGGTCTTCGACGAGCTGCGGCGGGCATCGGCGGGCGGACCGGCGGACTACTCGGGCATCACCTACCGGCGGATCGCGGAGGAGGACGGGGTGTTCTGGCCGTGTCCGGAGATCCCGGGGGAAGGCTCGGCGAGGGCCCCGGAGACCTCGGGGGTGGGCTCGGCGGGAGCCCCGGAGATCCCGGAGGGAGGAACGGCGGGGACTCCGGAGGGACGCACGGCGGGGGACCCGGAGGGGGGCTCCCCGGCCGTGCATCCCGGTACGCCGCGCCTGTTCCTGGACCGCTTCGCGACGCCGGACGGCCGGGCCCGGTTCGTCCCGGTCACCCACCGCCCGGCGGCCGAGGACACGGACGAGGCGTACCCGGTGGTGCTGACGACGGGCCGGGTGCTGGCCCAGTACCAGTCGGGCGCGCAGACCCGCCGGGTCGCCGAGCTGAACAGCGCCGAGCCGGGCCCGTTCGTACAGCTCCATCCGCGGCTCGCGGAGCGGCTCGGCATCACCGACGGGGAGCCGGTCGCGGTGGTCTCCCGGAGGGGGCGCGCGGTCGCCCCGGCCCGGGTGAGCGGTGCGATCCGCCCGGACACGGTCTTCATGCCGTTCCACTGGCCGGGCGAGGGACGAGCCAACAGCCTGACCAACCCGGCGCTGGACCCGACATCCCGGATGCCTGAGTTCAAGGTATGCGCGGTACGGGTGGAGCGGGTGGGGGCGTAGGAGCGGGTCGGGGCGGGGGTAGCGCGGCGCCGCGGGGCGCCCCTTAGGGGTTGGGGGACGGAACTCTTAAGGGTCGCGAAGGCCCCTTGCGGGCCACAACGCACCGACGCCCAGCCGGTATTCCCGAAGCGTTCAGCCAGTACGCACCAATTGGTGCACGTCGACTGGTGCACGTCGAACCAGCACTCGCCGACCGACACGCGTCAACCGACACCCGCCGACTAGTACGCGTCAACCTCCTTCACATACGTCGCACGCGTCTCCTCGTCAAGAAACGCCGCCCGGAACGAGTTGCGCGCCAGCCTGCGCAGCGCCTCCTCGTCGAGGCCGAGCGCCTCGCGTACGGCGGTGAAGTTGTCGTCCGCGTAGCCGCCGAAGTAGGCGGGATCGTCGGAGTTGACGGTGATCAGCAGCCCGGCGTCCAGCATCGCGGGCAGCGGGTGGTCGGCGAGATCGTCGATGACCCGGAGGCGGACGTTCGACAACGGGCAGACCGTGAGCGGCACCTGGTCCGCCACCAGCCGGGCCACCAGCCGCTCGTCGTCCATACAGCGCACCCCGTGGTCGATCCGGTCCACCCCGAGGACGTCCAGTGCCTCCCACACATAGGCGGCGGGGCCCTCCTCCCCCGCGTGCGCCACGCACTTGAGCCCGGCCTCCCGGGCCAGCGCGTAGACCTCCGCGAACTTCGACGGCGGGTGCCCGACCTCCGCCGAGTCCAGGCCCACGGCCGTGATCCTGTCCAGATACGGGCGGGCCGCCTCGAAGGTCTCCAGGGCCGATGCGGCGCTCTCGTCACGCAGGAAGCACATGATCAGGCGGGTGCTGATGCCGTACGTCTCCTGGGCGCCGTCGAGCGCGCGGGCCAGGCCCCGTATGACCGTGCCCATCGGGACGCCGCGCGCGGTGTGCGCCTGCGGGTCGAAGAAGATCTCGGCGTGCCGTACGCCCTGTTCCCGCGCGCGGGCGAGGTAGGCGTTCGCGAGGTCGGCGAAGTCGTCCTCGGTGCGCAGCACATCCATCAGCGCGTAGTAGAGGTCCAGGAAGGACTGCAGGTCGGTGAAGGAGTAGGCCCGGCGCAGCGCATCCTCGGTGGCGTACGGGAGGGATATGCCATTGCGCTCGGCGAGCGCGAACACCAGCCCGGGTTCCAGGGTGCCCTCGATGTGGAGATGCAGTTCGGCCTTGGGCAGCGGGGGCTTGGGGGCCGAGGGGGAGGTGGTGGAAGTGAGGGAAGGCACGCGGGTGACACCTGTTCTGCGGTACGGGTAGGGCACGTCATGGCTCTCCCGGTACGGGAAAGGGCCTCGTTCACGGGTGGCCCTCCGTACGGGAGCGATCGTCCAGGTTAACCGGCGGTGTGGTCCCGGGTGGTCGGGGCACCGGGTCCGAGCGGCCGCCGGGCCCGCGCGACCCCGGTGGCGTTCAGCCAGTCGCCGCTCTCGATGGGGACGCCGACGGCGCGCAACCGGGCGGCGAGCGGCTCGGCCGCCAGGTAGACCCAGGCCGGTACGGTCCTGCCGTCCGGGCACACGGCTTCGGTGACCACCCGCTCGTAGAGGTTCCCGGGGTCGCCGGGGGCGTAGCCCTCCAGCCGGTCCAGCACCGTGCGCACCTCGTCGTAGTCGGCGTCCCGGGGCCGGACGAGGTCCCCGTGGACCACCGCGTCCTCGGGCCCGGCGACGGCATACGGGTACCCGGGGCCGTCGTAGAGCAGCGCGCCGCCGATCCGGGCCGGCTCCTCGGACGCGGTCCTGCCGCGCAGCGCCCAGCCGTAGTTGGCCTCCCCGGGGCGCAGCGTCCCGTACACGAAGAACGGCAGGCGCCCGTGCTCGGTGCTCATGTGCGGGGGATCCTCTCATCCGTTCCGGGCTGGCACTTCGCGGGGGGGGGCGGCAACCCGCTCGGACGGGCCGGCCGTGCGCTGCCGCCGTCGTCGGGATCGGCGGCCCCACTGCAACCATGCCAGGTCGGCGGGCGTCGCAGCTGTCGAGATCGATCACGGGTACGAGCGCAGGTGCGTACGGGCACGAGTGCAGGTGCGCGTACGGGCACGAGCGCGGGTCCGCGTACGGGCCTGCGCACCCGTAGGCGGGCGGGAGAGGGAGTACGCATGCGAGGCGTGGGGCTGGTTCGACGGCGAATACGGCTGCCGCGGACCCGGCGAGGGTGGCGCCGCATGTACCAGGCCGTCGTGGTGCTGACAGTGCTCGCGCTGGCCCCCGCGACCTGGATGAACGCGACGGGCGGCCCACGCGTCGGCACCGTCGCGGACGCGCCCGCCGCGCCGGTCGCCGTGGTCTTCGGCGCGGGCCTGTGGAACGGCGAGCCGTCGCCGTATCTCGCGCACCGGCTGGACGCGGCCGCCGAGCTGTACGACCGGGGCACGGTCCGCGCGATCCTGGTCACCGGCGACAACAGCCGCCGCGACTACGACGAACCGGACGCGATGCGCGGCTATCTGCTGCGGCACGGCGTCCCGGCCCGGAAGATCGTCAGCGATTACGCGGGCTTCGACACCTGGGACTCCCGCAGCCGTGCGCACCGGAGGACCGGGCGGTGCTGGTCAGCCAGGGCTTTCACATCCGGCGTGCGGTGGCGCTGTGCCAGGCGGCCGGCATCGAGTCGTACGGCGTAGGAGTCGCCGCCCGGCACGATCTGACCTGGGCCGGCGGCGTACGGGAGATCTTCGCGGCGGGGAAGGCGGCCGCGGAGGCGCTGCTGCGGACGGATCCGCACTTCCTCGGGCCACCGGAGAACGGGCTGGCGGAGGCGCTGCGGTAGCGCCTCCGCCGGTTCCTGGCGTGCTCACTCCTGTGTCGCGCGGGCGTAGAGCGTGAAGATCGCCGTCCCGAAGTAGGGGCTGTAGGAGATCCGGTGGTTGTCCGGACCTTTGGGGCCTCCGCCGTTGAGACCGCCGATGAGGCCGATGATCCGGCCGGTCTTGGTCTGCTCGCTGACGTCGGTCAGCCAGGGGCTGCCCGAGGTGCCGCCGTAGAACCCCCCGCATTCCATGCGCAGCTGACGGGTTCCGGCCAGCCGGGAAGTGCGGGTGTCACAGCTCACGGCCCGGTCCTCCGGGTCGTTGCGGACGTTGGGGTAGCCGGTGACGGTGACCTTGTTGTGGTAACCGGGTGTGGCGGCAAGGACGTTGGCCCCGGTGACCGACTCGATCGGGCGGCCGAGTTCGTCCGGCTCGACGGTGGCGAAGGCGAAGTCGAGATCGGAAGCGGATCCGGTGGTACCGCGGCCGGGGTAAGCGAAGGTCTCGCTGATCGCCCACACCCCGTACGGCTGGGTGTCCGCGCCCGACTGGTACTGCGGGACGAAGGCGGCGTTGGTACCCGGTTCGCAGTGCCCGGCGGTGAGGATCAGATCACGCCGCGGGCTGTGCACCACACTGGCGGTGCAGTGGTGCGCCCGCGCGTCCCCGTCGAGGGAGAACAGCACGCCGACGGTCGGGATGCCGTCGAAGTGGCGTGCGGTGGGGGTGGGTTGGGCGTCACCGGGGCCGGCGGCGGGCGCGGGCCGGGAGGTGGTGCGCGTCGGGTCCTCGCCCGTGGGCTGGGTGGCGTCCTCGGCCGGGGCGGCGTCGGCCATGCGCCGGGGTGTCCAGTACGCGGCGGCGTCACGGCTGGTCCAGTCGGCGCCGGGGTTGATGGTGCTGGCCTGTATACGGGGCTTGTTCTGGCCACCGGGATTGTCGCCGCTGCCGGGACTGTCGCGGCCGTCGCCACGCTCGGCGGGGCTGTCTTGGTCACTGCGACCGTCGTGCTCGGCGGGGCCGTCATGGTTACTGCGACTGTCGTGCTCGACGGGGCCGCCATGCGTGGTGGGGCTGCCGGTCTCGGCCTGACTGGCGGCGCTGGTGGGGCTAGTGGAGCTGTTGGGGTCCGACGGTTTTCCGGTGTCGGCACCGGAGACGGACGCGACGCTCACCGACGCCGTGCCCAGGCACAGTGTCACGCCGAGCGCGGCCGCCGCCGTCCTCCTCCAGGGACGCCGGGAACGAGCCGCTCCAGACGCCTCGGCCACATCAGCCCCACCAGCCACTCCGACTCCCCCGACTACTCCGACTCCCTCGGCCGTTTCGATTCGCTCGGCCGCCTCGGGGCGCCTCCGCACGTCAGCTCGTCTCCTCTGCGACCCAGGACAGATAACCGGAGCCACCGTGGGTGATCGGGGTGGCGATGATCTCGGGGGTGTCATAGTCGTGCGCTTCATGGAGGTAGGCCGCCAGCGCCTCGTAACGCGCGACCACCGTCTTGAACAGCACCTGCCACTCCCGGCCGGTCTCGACGGCGCCCTCCCAGCGGTACACCGAGGTCACCGGCGCACTGACCTGCGCACAGGCCGCGAGCCGCCCCTCGATCGCACCACGCGCCAGCCGCTCGGCCTTCTGCTCGCTGTCGATCGTCGTCATGACGGTCAGAAAACGGGCCGGCTCCCCCACGTCGCGCGGCGGGGCGGACGGCTCGGGCGGTTCGTTCAGGGCTGTCGGGTCGGCCACGGTGGTGCACCCTTCGAGACGAGGACGGAGGTGGAAAGTCCGGGGACGGGAACGGGGAAGGAACGCGGGACAAGGAAACGAGGGAACGAGGGACAAGAGCCGGAACGAAGACCAGGACGGGCTGAGGCCGGGACCGGCACGGAGGCATGGCGGAAGGGCTCGGCACGGCGGACGTTCGATCGGCACTGATCACCTCGCGTCGCATCGTACGGATGACGATGATCACCCCGGTAGCGGCGGGCCCGCCCCGTCATGGTCAAGCACCCGGACGCCCCGGTAGGTGTACATACGCCCCGCCCCGCCCCGAACGCCCCGGTTGCGCCCGCTCGGGCACCGGCAAGGATGGAGAGGAACACCGACGGAGGTGAGGAGGAGCCCCGCCGGCGGTCCGCACCCGAAAGGCCCGCACCATGGAGAACCTGAACACCCTCACCCGTATGGAGATCGACGACGCCAGGGCCTCCGCCCACGGCCGCAGCGCCCATCTCTTTCTGCACGACGGGCCGCTGCGACAGACCGTGATCGCGCTGACCGCGGGTTCCGCGCTGGACGAGCACAATTCGCCCCCGGCAGGGAGCCTGCAGGTGCTGCGCGGGCGGGTCCGGCTGACCAGGGCCGCCGGGCAGGAGGAGCTGGCCGCCGGTCAGGTCACCGGGCTCCCGCACGAGCGGCATGGGCTGCTGGCGGTCGAGGACTCGGCGGTACTGCTGACGGCCGTCACAGAGGTGCCGAAACCGCCGGTCGCCGCGGCGGGGCGGGGCTCGCCGCGGTCAACGGGCGGGTAGCCGGGGACAGTTGGCGGGACGACCGGAGACGGCCGTCATCCCAGCCTCAAGCCCAACCCCGCCCCGCACGTCACCCACCATTGCCCTCCATCTTCCTCATTTTTCTTCCTCTCGAATCTTCATATCATTCTGAATGTTCTGTACTCTTGAAGCATGACGAGTCCGAAGGCAAGGCGCATCTGACCGAGGAGGAGGAAAACCTCCTCGCCAGGCTCTACGGCCGCGCGATGAACAGTCGCTCGAACGAGGACGCGGTGGTGTGCATCTGGGCTGCGGCCTCGACGCCCGCGTCCACCGCCTGGATCCGGGGCCAGGGGTGCGGTGGTTCGACATCGCGGGCCGCCCGCGCCATCGCCGCAGCAACCTACTTCCGGCGGCCTACCGGGTGCCGGCTCGGTTGATGGCGCTGGTGCCGAGGGTGCGGGATATGGCGCGGATGTACCACTGCCGGTTCTGAGGGGTGAGTAAGGGATCGAATACGAACCGTGGCCGGGTCAGACCGCCAGCCACTGGTCGTAGGCCAGTTTGCACAGAAGGGAGACGACCACGACGACCAGTACGCCCCGGACGAAGCCGGCGCCGCGTTTCAGGGCCATTTTGGCGCCGACCATGCCACCGACGAGATTGAACAGTGCGAGCAGTGCGCCGAGTTGCCACAGCACAGTGCCCTGGATCGCGAACATCGTCAGGGCGCCGACGTTGGTACAGACATTGATCACCTTGGCGGTGGCGGAGGACGTGACCAGGTCCATATGCAGTACGGCGGCGAGCGCGATGACGAGGAAGGCGCCGGTCCCCGGGCCGATCAGGCCGTCGTAGAAGCCGATGCCCAGGCCCGCGATGAGGATCGCCGCCAGCACCCGCTGCCGGGTGACCGGGCCCGAGGGCGCGGGGGCGGCTCCGAAGGCGGGGCGGAAGAGGACAAAGGCGAGCACCGCCACGAGAACGGCCATGATCAGCGGGCGTAGCACCTCGCTGTTGATGCCGGCCGCGAAGAACGCACCGGCCAGTGATCCGGCGAGCGCGGCAAGGCCGATGCGCAGTGCAGTCCATAGATCGATGGGGGCTTTGCGGACGTAGGTGACGGCGGCCGCGGCGGTGCCCACGATGGCGGTGGACTTGTTGGTGCCCAGGACAAAGGCGGGGGGTGTGTGCGGGAGTCCGACCAGCAGGGCGGGGAGCAGCAGGAGGCCGCCGCCGCCCACCACGGCATCGATCCAGCCTGCCGCGAGGGCGGCCAAGCAGAGGAGGGTCAACGTGAAGAGATCTATGTGAGGGGGCACTGAGTGATCTTATGAAGGGGCGTGCGGCCTAGGCTCCCGGTTTATGGACGCTGAAACGCACTTTCCGTTCGGTGAAAACTTGCCGGTACGGCGGCTGGGGTTCGGGACCGGCGGGCTCGTCGGCGCCGGTTACTGGGGTCCTCGGCACGACGACCCGCAGCGCTCCGTCGCGCTGCTCCGCCGCGCTGTGGAGCGCGGGGTCACGCTGATCGAAACCGCCGACAACTACGGCCCCGATGTGGCCGAGGAGTTGGTGGCGCGTGCCCTGCATCCGTATCCGGAAGGGCTGGTGATCGCGACGAAGGGAGGGGTGGTCCGGACAGGGCCGGACGTCTGGCATATCGCGGGGCGGCCGCAGCGGCTTCGGGCGATGTGCGAGGCGAGTCTGCGCAGGTTGCGGGTACGAGCTCGCCCGCTCACCTGGACGAGAACCTCGACGCGGCACGCATCACGCTCACGGAGGAGGACATGGCACTACTGGAGGGAGTGAAGTGACGTGACGTCTTAAGTGAAGTGACGTCTTGGGAGAGGAGAGGAGAGGAGAGGAGAGGTGGGGAGGGGCGGCCCGGGGGGAGGGGGAGAGAGGGGAGAGAAGGGGGCGGCCCCCGATCCCTCCTCTCAGGGCCTCTCTTAGAACGTTCTTAGGCATGCCCCGTATCCACATTCACCATGGAATCCATCACAAGCAGGGATGTCTCCGGGGACAGTTCAGGTTCATCGGCCGGCCGCGTGCGGCGACGCCGTGGCACACGGGTGCTGGCCGCTTCCCTCGCGTTCACCGCTACCGCGCTCGGCGTCGCCGGATGTGACGGCGCGTCCGCCGCCACGCTCCAGGGGCACCGCCTCGAACTGCCCGTGACCGGAGGCACGGCCGTCGTCGACACCACCTCGCTGGCGGTGACCGCGCACACGGACGACGGGCGGCGGCTGGTGCTGTCCGATCCCGCCGCCGGTGAGCTCGGCGAGCCGGGGCCGGTGACCGGTACGGCCAACGGGGCGCGCTGGAGCTATCCCGTCAAGGGGTTGAGTGTGACGGCGAGTTCGGACCACGGACGGCTGCGGATCGCGCTGCGGTCGGACCGTGACGGCTCCCTCAGCTGGCCGGTGACCGGCACCGATCCCGCCGCCTCCGCCGTCCAGCTCCCGCGCGGCCAGGGCCTGGACATCCCCGTACGGGACGCCTTCTGGAACTCGAAGAGGGGTGGCCTGGCCGGCCGCACGGTCGATGTGGGAGCCGAACTGTCCCTGCCCCTGTGGGGCTACTCCCTGAGCGGCGAAGGCGTGTCCGGCCGCGGGCACGGCGTCAGCTATCTCACCCCCACCGACCTCGGCACATCCCTGCGCTTCACCTCCACCGGCGGGCGGCTGCGCACCACGGCCGCCCACGCCTTCGACGCCGGCGAGGGCACCCGTACGTACTCCGTCTCCTTCTCCCTCACCGACGGCAATCCGGTCGCCGCCGCCGCCGACTACCGCTCCTACCTCTCCCAGACGGGCCAACTGGGCAGCCTCCGCGAGAAGATCAAGAAGAACCCGGCCGACGGAAAGCTGCTCGGCGCCTTCCACGCCTACCTCTGGGGCGACGCGCGCTCCGCGTCCGGTGTCCGCGAACTGCAGCGACTGGGGGTGGACCGTATGTGGCTCGGTTACGACTCCGGTCCCGATGGGATGGACGCCTCCGCGGTACGGGCCGCCAAGAAGGCGGGCTACCTCGTAGGGCCGTACGACTCGTTCGCCAACGGCCAGGACCCGAAGACGGCCGACAGCCCCAACTCCGCCTGGCCGGACCGGGTCTATCCCGACTTCTGCGTACGGAAGACGGACGGCACACCGCAGACCGGCTTCGGCGGGCGCGGCTGCTATCTCAGCTCGCGCGCCTTCGAGAAGGCCGAGCCGGCCAAGCACTATCTGGCCGAGCACACCCGCTCGATGGTCGCCAACGGGGCGGACAGTTACTTCCTCGACGTCGACGCGACCGGTGAGCTGTTCCGCGACCACGGCGCCGGTCATGAGATGACAAAGGCGGGCGACCGCGAGAACCGGCTCGCCCGGATGCGGCGGCTGTCGCGGCACCTCGTCCTCGGATCCGAGACCGCCCAGCCCTGGGCCAACCAGGTGCTGGCCTTTGACCACGGGGCGGGCACCCCGGTCGCCGACGGCCTGTGGGAGCTGGAGCGCGACAAGCAGAAGTGGGGCGGCTACTACCCGCAGAACGCCCCGAAGACCTTCTTCAAGCCGGTGCGGCTGCCCGACGAGCTGGTCACGGCCATGTACGACCCGAAGTACCGCATCCCGCTCTACGAGACGGCGCTGCACAGTTCACTGGTCAACGCGGAGCGCTGGGAGCTGTCGTACGAGAAGCTGCCCGCCCAGAAGACCACCCGCGCGCTGCTCGCGATGCTCTACAACACGCCTCTCAACTACGTCCTCGACGGCCCGACGCTGACGAGGAACGGACCCGAACTCGCTGCGCTGCAGAAGTACTTCGCACCGCTGCACCGCGTCGCGGGCACCGAGCGGATGACGTCCTTCCGCTGGCTGACCGTCGACCGCACCGTGCAGCGCACGGCCTTCGGCGACGGCGCGCTGACCGTCACCGCCAACTTCGGCGGGACGGCGTACCACGGGCTGCCGGGCGGCTGCGTCGACGCGAAGCTGCGTACGGACGCACAGCCGCGGCGGCTGTGCCCGACGGAGGCGGCCGGCTGACGCCTCGCCGGCATCGGGGCGGTGCGCCCGCCCGGCGCACCGCCCTGACTCCACGGCGGCACCGACACCTTCCGGCGGCGGGACGTGCGTGGTCCCCAGCGACCCCGCACCGGGCGGGCAAGGGCGAACCCAAGGCAGGGGCCAAGGCCAAGGCAGGGGCCACCCCCAAGGCCAAGTTCAGGGCCAGGGCCAGGGCCAGGGCCAACGGACCGTATACGGGGCATCTCCGGCCCGCAGCCCCTCGCCGGCCCTCGGCGATGCCCCGTAACTCCTTCAGACCCCGTGACTCCCTCAGCCCCCGTGACTCCTTCAGGCCCCAGAGCCCTATGCGCCCCCGGGAGCGACCCTGGTCCGCGGGCCGCGGTCGCCACCGTCTCCGTCGCGATGCCGCGCCAGCCAGACCCCGCGGCCCACCGCCCACAGCAGCAGCCCGGCCACCACCGGGCCACCGAACATGATCACCAGGCCGGCCCCGATGTCGGCGCCCACCACCCCGGCGGTCAGCACCCGCCATCCGAAGCCGATCATCAGCCCCGCCATGATCAGCGGCCCCAGGACCTGCCACCCCCGGGGTGCGAAGGTCCCGCGGTGCGAGGCACGAGCCAGCAGGACCCCGGCGGCACCGGCGAGCAGCAGAGCGGCCACACCGATCTTGATGTCCGGACCGGCCGGGATGTCCAGGGGCGCAACGGCATGGTCCAGCCGGTACGAGGGCAGGCCCCGGTCGTCGTTCTGCCCGACCAGTCCCCACGTCGCGACCGGTACGGCGGCGGCCAGGACGGCGGCGGCCGCCATGGGGCTCTGTGCGTACGTCTGCGCATGGGCCTATGGTGGCCGTGCAGGTCACCAGCCGCAGGAGTACGCGTACTCATCCGTGCTCATGCTCCTCGGTGCGCACTCGCGCCCCGCCCTCACACACCGGTCACCGCCTCGCTGAGCGCAGCGTTCCGCGGGGGAAACAGGGGGGATGCGGGCGGGTAACAGCCGCGACGCAGGCTGACGAGCATGACTCCGACAACGCGAGTGGTGGTGATCGGCGGCGGGATGGCCGGTGCCCGGCTCGCCCGCCAGCTGACCGCCGCGCCCGCCGCCCCGGCAGGCTCCGGCGCCGCCGTGGCCAACGCGGTCACCGCCCCCCTCTCCGTCACCGTCATCGGCGAGGAGCCGCACCCGCCGTACAACCGTGTGCTGCTCGCCGAGGTCCTCGCGGGCCGCTACGCGCCGGAGGTCATCGAGCTGCCCGCGCCCGGCAGCGGAGCGCGCCGGATGAGCGGTGTCCGGGCGGTCCGTATCGACCGGGACACCCGGCGGGTGCTGTGCGACGACGGTCAGGACATTCCGTACGACCTCCTCGTGCTGGCCACCGGGGCCAACCCGGTGCTGCCCCCGCTCCGTGGGCTCTTCACCGCCGGCGGTGGTGATCTCCCGGACGGTGTGCACCCCTTCCGCACCATGGACGACTGCCAGGCACTGGCCGCCGCGGTACGTCCCGGCGCACCGGTCGTGGTGATCGGCGGCGGGCTGCTCGGGGTCTCCGCGGCCCGCGCGCTGGCCGGGCGCGGCGCCCAGGTCGTCCTGGCGCACCAGGGCGAACACCTGATGGAGCGTCACCTGGATGCGGATGCCGCGGAGCTGCTCGGAAAGCACATGGCCGCGCTCGGCATCGAGGTGCACACCGAGTGCCGCGTACGAGGGATCGGGACCGGTCCGCGGCAGCAGGCGCCGGAGTGGGAATCGGCGTCGGAGCCGGCTTCGGCATCGACACCGGAGTCGAGGTCGGAGTCGGCGAAAGCGTCGTCCGCCGCCCCCGCGCCCCGCGCCGTACGCGCCGTGGAGCTCGCCGACGGCTTCCGCCTGGACGCCGAGCTGGTGGTCCTCGCCTGCGGTGTCCGGCCGCGCACCGGGCTCGCCCAGGCCGCCGGTCTGGACGTCGGCCGCGGCGTCCGCGTGGACGACACCCTGCGCACCAGCGATCCGCGTATCTTCGCCATCGGTGACTGCGCCGAGCACAACGGGACCGTCTACGGGCTGGCGGGCGCCGCCCAGGAACAGGCCGACGCGCTCGCCCGCGTACTGCCCCACGCACTGACCGAAGCGCCGTCCGGGCCGAACACACCCGTGACGTCCGGCACCGCCCCGTACACCGGCACCCGCGCCCTGACCCGGCTGACCCTGGCCTCCCAGGAGGCCCCCGCGTCAACATCCCCCACCAACCACCCCTCGTTTCCCTTCGACCTCGCCGCCTTCGGCGAGACCACCCCGCTCCCCGGCGACGACGTCGTCCGCCTCTCCGATGCCACCCGGACGTCCTATCGCAAGGTCGTCGTGCGCGGAGACCGGCTGGTCGGCGGCATCCTCCTCGGCGATCTCGGCACTGTCGGCGCGCTCGCCCGCACCTGGGAGGGCGATGAGCCGCTCCCCACAGCCCCCCTGCTCCACCTGCTCACCACCGATGGAGGCTTCTGATCATGGCCGCAGCCGCCACCCCGCACCAGAACACCACCCCGGGCGCCACCCCCGCCCGCCCCACCATCGTGCTCGTCGGACACGGCATGGTCGGCCAGCGCTTCCTTGAGGAGCTCACCGACCGCGGCGTCACCGAGCGCGCGCGGGTGGTCGTGCTCTGCGAGGAGCCCCGTCCGGCCTACGACCGCGTCCAGCTGACGTCGTACTTCGCCGGCCGCACCCCGGACGAACTGAGCCTCACCGAGTCCGGCTTCATGGCCCGGCACGGCATCGAACTGCACCTGGGCGACCCGGCCACCACGATCGACCGCGACACCCGCACGGTGACCGCGCGCTCCGGCCTGACCGTCCGCTACGACACCCTGGTGCTGGCCACCGGCTCCTACCCGTTCGTTCCGCCGGTGCCCGGCAAGGACAGCACGGGCTGCTTCGTCTACCGCACCATCGAGGACCTGCTCGCCATCGAGGAGTACGCCAAGAACTCCGGCACCGGTGTCGTCGTCGGCGGCGGACTGCTCGGCCTGGAGGCGGCCGGCGCGCTCAAGGGACTCGGGCTGCGGACCCACATCGTGGAGTTCAACCCGCGGCTGATGGCCCTCCAGGTCGACGAGGGCGGCGGCGCCGCGCTGCGCCGCACCGTCGAGGACATGGGCCTTGAGGTGCACACCGGCGTCGGCGGCAAGGAGATCGTCGCGGGCGACGGCGGCGCGGTCACCGCCATGGAACTCTCCGACGGCTCTCGGGTCGACACCGACCTCGTGATCTTCTCCGCCGGTGTCCGCCCCCGCGACCAGCTCGCCCGGGACTGCGGCCTCACGGTCGGCGAGCGGGGCGGTATCACCATCGACGAGCAGTGCCGCACCAGCGACCCCGCCGTCTACGCGATCGGCGAATGCGCGCTGGCGGTCGACGGCCGGGTCTACGGCCTGGTCGCACCGGGCTACGACATGGCCCGCACGGCCGCCGACACCATCGCCGGGCAGGAGAGCGACTTCACCGGCGCCGACCTCTCCACCAAGCTCAAGCTGCTCGGCGTGGACGTCGCCTCCTTCGGCGACGCGCACGGCACCACCGAAGGGTGCCTCGACGTCGTCTACGCGGACTCCCGCAGCGGCGTCTACAAGAAGCTGGTCATCGGCTCCGAGGGCGAGCTGCTCGGCGGTGTGCTGGTCGGCGACGCCGAGGCGTACGGCATGCTGCGCCCGCTGACCGGCAGCGTGCCCCCGCTCGCCCCGGAACAGCTGGTACTCCCCGCCGGGACCGGCGGGCCCGTCGCCCTCGGCCCGTCCGCCCTCCCGGACGACGCCGTGATCTGCAACTGCCACAACGTCACCAAGGGCGCGATCCGCTCCGCGGTCACCGAGCACTCCTGCGGCACCGTGCCCGAGGTCAAGAAGTGCACCAAGGCCGGCACCGGATGCGGCTCCTGCGTCAAGGCGCTCACCACCCTGGTCAACGACGAGCTGGAGGCCAGCGGTGTCACCGTCGACAAGGGCCTGTGCGGCTGCTTCCCGCACACCCGCGCCGAGCTCTACGAGGTCGTCCGTACCCTGCGGCTGACCACCTTCGCCGAGCTGCTGGACTCGCACGGCCGCCCGGAGGCCAGGGACGGCGACGGCTGCGAGATCTGCAAGCCCACCGTCGGCTCGATCATCGCCTCCCTCGCGCCCACCGTCGGCGCCGACGGCTATGTCCTCCACGGGGAGCAGGCCGCCCTCCAGGACACCAACGACCACTTCCTCGCCAACCTGCAGAAGAACGGCTCGTACTCGATCGTGCCGCGGATCCCCGGCGGTGAGATCACCCCGGAGAAGCTGATCGTCATCGGTGAGGTGGCCCGTGACTTCGGCCTCTACACCAAGATCACCGGAGGTCAGCGGATCGACCTGTTCGGCGCCCGGGTCGACCAGCTCCCGCGGATCTGGACCCGCCTGGTGGACGCCGGCTTCGAGTCGGGACACGCCTACGGCAAGGCACTGCGCACGGTGAAGTCCTGCGTCGGGCAGACCTGGTGCCGCTACGGCGTCCAGGACTCCGTCCGGATGGCCATCGACCTGGAGCTGCGCTACCGGGGCCTGCGCTCGCCGCACAAGCTGAAGTCCGCGGTCTCCGGCTGCGCCCGCGAATGCGCGGAGGCGCGCGGCAAGGACTTCGGCGTCATCGCCACGTCGAACGGCTGGAACCTGTACGTCGGCGGCAACGGCGGCGCCGATCCACGCCACGCCGACCTGCTCGCCCAGGACCTCTCCGACGGCGAGCTGATCCGCCTCATCGACCGGTTCCTGATGTTCTACATCCGTACCGCCGACCGGCTGGAGCGCACCTCCGCCTGGCTGGAGCGGATCGAGGGCGGCCTCGACCACGTACGGGACGTCGTCGTCCACGACTCGCTGGGACTGTGCGACGAGCTGGAGTCCCTGATGGCCGCGCATGTCACCAACTACCGCGACGAATGGGCCGAAACGCTCGCCGATCCCGACCGGCTGGCCCGCTTCGTCTCCTTCGTCAACGCGCCCGACGCCCCGGACCCGTCGGTCCGGTTCGTGCCGGAGCGCGACCAGGTCAAGCCGGACCTGACGGTGCTGGCCGGCCCGACCCTGCCCGTTCGCACCCTGGAAGGGACCTCCGCCTGATGACCACCGCACCGACCTCTGACGCACTGACCTCTGACGCAGCGGCCCCTGATGCCGCGAAGGGGTCTTCTCATGCCGCTACGGGATCCGCTACGGGCGCCCACGCCCCGCTTGCCCCGGACGCCACCTCCACGGTCGAGGTCTTCGGCCCCGAGGGCTGGTTCGCGGTCTGCGCGCTGGACGACCTCACGCCGGGGCGCGGCGTCGCCGCCCTGCTCCCGGACGGTGAACAGATCGCGCTGTTCGTCGACCGCGCCGGCCGTGCGTACGCGATCGCCAACCGCGATCCGTTCACCGGCGCGTATGTCCTCTCCCGCGGCCTGACGGGATCCGCCGCCGACCGCCCGTTCGTGGCATCACCGCTGCTCAAGCAGCGTTTCGACCTGGCGACCGGGGAGTGCCTGGACGACCCGTCGGTCTCGGTCCGGGCGTATCAGGTGCGGGTTCGTTGAGTGTGACGGCCGGGGGGGGACGCCGGGCGGGATGACGGCCGGGCGGGATGACGGCCGGGCGGGATGACGGCCGGGAGGCGTAACGGCTGGGAGGCGTAACGGCCGGGGGCGGCCGGGGGCGGCCGGGAGGGGTGGTGGCAGGGAAGGGGGTGGCCGGGAAATCGGGGAATACCGTCCCGCCCGGCCGCGTTGGGGCCTGCAAGGGGCCCTTGCAACCCTTAGGGGATCCGACCGCCCGCCCCTAAGGGATCCCCCTGACGGCCCCCCTAAGGGTTGCCGCCCCGCTGACCGGCACCCCGAAGAGCCGACCACCGCCGACTCGCCCTCCCCTCGGGGATACCCTGGCACTCCCCCCACGGAGGAGTGCAGGCGTGACCCGGTGGAACACCAGCCACATTCCCGACCAGACCGGCCGCTCGGCAGTCGTCACGGGCGCCAACAGCGGCATCGGCTATGTCACCGCGCGCGAACTGGCGCGGCGCGGCGCCCGCGTGCTGCTGGCCTGCCGCAATGAGACGCGCGGTGCCGCCGCCTTGGAGCGGCTGCGTTCCGAAGTCCCCACCGCCGAGGCCGAGGTGCGGCCGCTCGACCTGGCCGACCTGTCGTCCGTACGGGACTTCGCCGCCGCCCTCGACGACTTCGACGGTGACCGCCTCGACCTGCTCGTCAACAACGCGGGCGTGATGGCGCTGCCGTACCGCACCACCGCCGACGGCTTCGAGATGCAGTTCGGCACCAACCACCTCGGACACTTCGCGCTGACCGGGCTGCTGTTGCCCAGGCTTCTGGCCACCCCCGGAGCGCGTGTCGTCACCGTCTCCAGCATGATGCACGCCATCGCCAACGTTGCTCTCGAAGACCTCAACAGCGTGCGCAAATACGGGCGTTGGACCGCCTACGGGCGGTCGAAAAGCGCAAATCTGCTCTTTGTTCATGAATTGACCCGGCGACTGGCAGCGGCCGGTTCGCACGTCATCGCGGCCGCCTCACACCCCGGCTACGCCGCCACGAATCTGCAGGCCACAGGCCCCCGGATGGAGGGCCGCCGGTCCGCCGAACGGGTCATGGAGCTCGGCAACCGCCTCATCGCCCAGTCCCCGGAGGCCGGCGCGCTGGGCACCCTCTGCGCGGCCACCGCCCCGCACATGAAACCGGACTCCTTCATCGGCCCGCGCAACGGCCTGCGCGGCGCCCCCGCCTCGTCCTTCCGCGCGCCGTGGACGAAGAACGACTCGATCTCCGAGCGGCTGTGGACCGCCTCGGAACAACTCACGGACGTCCGTTACGACTTCCCCCCGCCCGCTACGTCCTGACCTGCGGCTGACGCCCGGTCTGCGCCATGGAACGATCCATACCAGCCATGGAAGGATCCGTGACCATGTACGACCGATCCTTTCCGCAGCAGCAGCCTCAGCAGCCACATCATCGGAAGGGGCAGGGGCAGGGGCAGGGGCAGGGGCAGGGGCAGGGGCAGCAGAACCCATATCAGCAGCCGTATCAGCCGGGTCCACCGCCCCAGCAGCACCAGCAAGGCCCGCCGTCTCAGCAGCAGCATCGGCAAGGCCCGCCGTCCCAGCAGCCGTACGGCCAACAGCACCCACAGCAGCAGCACGGCCAGCAGCCGTATGGCCAGCCGTCACACAGCCAGCAGCAGGCACAGCAGTATCCGTACCAGCAGCAACCGCCCGTTCCTCACCCGCAGGGACCCGTCTCCCGGGCGGCGGCCCCGCATATCCCCAAAGCCGCCGGCGACATGCGCCGCATCGGGGCGGTCACCCTCGACGGTTTGCTGGCCCTCACCGCCTTCTTCATCGGCTTCCTCGTCTCCTCGGAATCCGATCTGCCCTTCGCGAAAGCCCTGCTCATCACCCTCGGCAGCGGCTTCGGCTTCGGCTTCCTCAACCATGTGGTCCTGGCCCGGACAGCCGGCGCCAGCATCGGCAAGTTCGCCGCCCGCACCCGGGTGATCTACGAGAAGACCGGCGCACGCCCCCGCCTGGCCCGGCTGTTCCGCCGCTGGCTGGGTGGCTACCTCTTCATCGTCCTGTGGGCCATCGCCGCGCTGATGGACTCGGCGGACGGGCCGGACGACTTCTGCGGCATCCGCCTGATCCGTTACCGCGACCTGCGGGCGGCCGCCGAAATGCAGGGCAGGTAACGGCCACTGGGCCGACAGGTCCGGGCCGGCAAGGTCACCGGGCCGTCATCACCCAGGGCCCACGCCCTCGCCGATGCAGCCCGATGAGGCCGATGCGGGCCGATGCAGCCCGTTGCGGCCCCGAAGCCTCCCGGAATCAGCCCCACTCCGCACCCGGTTCCCGCCCGGTCCCCGGTTCCAGTCCCGACGCCTCGAACACCGCCCGCGCGCCGTCATGATCGATACGATCGGCCAGCGCCTGCAGCGGGGCCGCTCCGCAGCGGAGCAGGCCACGGCCGCGAGACCGGCGTACGCCCTGGTCCAGGCGGTGCCACAGCACCGGGTTGGCGGTGAGGACCTTGGGGTCCAGCTCGACGCGGCCGCCCACCGCGTCACGGAGCACCAGCCTCGGGGCCACCCCGTCCCCGCGGCGGACGAGAACCAGCAGATCCGTACGGACCCGGCGAGTACGCAGCAGGCCACGGGAGGCCAGCCAGTGCTCGTCGGCCGTCACCCGTGACGGGTAGAGGACCGCGAAGAGCACCAGCGCGAGTGCCGTCCAGCAGAGAAAACGCCACGGGACGAGAGTCCGGTTGGCGAGGTCGGCCACAAGCAAGAGGGCAAGCAGTCCGGCTGTACACCAGAGCGCGGCGCGCAACTCGGACGCCCAGGTCCGGTCATGAGCCGTCCCGCGGTCGCACAAAGGCGGTGGGGGTACCGCCGATCGGCTGTCTGCCGCGCGCCCATATCCGGTCCCTCTCGTCGCTCCCGCAACGCCCCCGGCGCCCGCCTCATCCCCGTCATCCCCGTCGTCTGTCGTGAATTCGGGCCCCAGGCCACGTCGTCGTCCCATACAGCCGACGCTAGGGCGGCGGAGCCGGGGCGCCGAAAGCGTTGATACGGCGCTGACACAGCGACGGGAAAACTTGACGTACCGCTGATGCGCCGATGGGGCGTATCACGAGGTGGACCTCTACGGGGCATAGCGCGGGGCGTACCTCGATGGGCTGTATCACAAGGCGTACCACTGATGCGGCAAGGACATACCACGACGGCAGGCAGCGGCAGGCGGCGACAACGCCCGCTCCCGGGTCCCGAGCCGGGTCACGCCACCCCCGCCAAGGCCCCGTGAAGAACACCCCGGCGCCCGCCAGGGGACCGCCAAGGCCGGAAGCCGCCGCCGTGCACGCCCCGCACGCTGAGCTGGTCCCGCACGATGCCGCACGGAGGTACGACGAAAGATGTCGATGGTGTCCCGACCCGCACACCGGCCCGAGGAGCCCCCGGATCCGGCCACCCACGCCGTGGCCGCAGAGCCGGTCGCGCCCGAGGCCTCCGGGACGACTCCGGATACCGCTACTGCCAGCGCCACCGGGACGGCTCCCGACACCGCCACGGCCCACGGGACGGCTCCCGAAGCCGACGCCCGTCACCGCCTCACCGCGCTCCAGGGCCTGGCCGCCCTCTCCCTCGACACGATGGCCTCCGTCGCGTACGGCCCCGAGGCGATCGTGCTGGTCCTGGCCGCCGCGGGTGCCCGCGGGCTCGGCTTCACCCTGCCCATCACCCTCGCCATCGTCGCGCTGCTCGCCGTACTGGTCGCGTCCTACCGCCAGGTGATCGCCGCCTTCCCCGACGGGGGAGGTTCCTACACGGTGGCCAAAACCCGTCTGGGCCGCCGCACCGCCCTGGTTGCCGCCGCCTCCCTCATCCTCGACTACGTCCTGAACGTCGCGGTCTCCGTGACGGCCGGAGTGGCGGCGCTGACCAGCGCTCTGCCCTCCCTCTACGGCGACCGGCGGTGGATCTGCCTGGCGGTGCTGGTCCTCGTCACCGCCGTCAATCTGCGCGGCATCGCCGACTCGGCGAAGGCGTTCATCCTGCCCACGGCTGTCTTCGTCGGCGCGGTCCTTACGGTGATCGTCGTCGGCCTGTTCCGGGACGCGCCGGCCTCCACCGTCACCGCCGACGGCCATGCCTCCGTTCTCTCCCACAACGCGACCGCTGTCGGCGCCCTGCTCCTCCTCAAGGCGTTCGCGTCCGGCTGTTCCGCGCTGACCGGTGTGGAGGCCGTCGCCAACGCGGTACCTGCCTTCCGCGCGCCGGCCGCCAAGCGCGCACAGCGCACCGAAGTCGCACTGGGCGCGCTCCTCGGCATCATGCTCGTCGGCCTCGCCGTCCTCATCGGCCGCTTCCACCTCCAGCCGGTCGAGGGCGTCACCGTCCTCGCCCAGCTGGCGGACGCGGCGCTCGGCCATAACTGGGGTTTCTACGTCATCCAGTTCGCGACCGTGCTGCTGCTGGCCCTCGCCGCGAACACGTCCTTCGGCGGCTTGCCGGTCCTGATGAGCCTGCTCGCCCGGGACAACTACCTGCCGCATGTCTTCTCCCTGAAGGCGGACCGCCAAGTGCACCGCCACGGGGTACTCGCTCTGGCGGGAGCCGCCGCGGCCCTGCTCCTGTTCTCCGGCGGCGACGTCAACGCCCTCGTCCCTCTCTATGCCATCGGCGTCTTCGTCGGCTTCACCATCTGCCAGGTCGGCATGGTCCGGCACTGGTGCGCCGAGCGCTCCCCGGGCTGGCGCGGCAAGACGCTGCTGAACGGTTTCGGCGCCCTGCTCACGGGCATCTCGACCATCGTCGTCACGGCCATCAAGTTCACCGAAGGCGCCTGGCTGATCGCCATCGCCCTCCCCCTCCTCATCCTGGCCTTCGAGGCGGTGCACCGCGCCTACACCCGGATCGGTGAACGACTGGGCCTGGGCCGCGTCCCCGAACCGCCGCGCCGCGACCGCTCCCTCGTCCTCGTTCCCGTCTCCCACCTCTCCCGTCTGACCTGCGAGGCCCTCAATGCGGCGGTGTCCCTGGGCAATGAGGTGGTCGCGGTCACCGTCACCTTCGACAGCCCCGAGGACCGCCAGGCCACAGAGGCGCTGCGCCGCGACTGGGAACTCTGGAACCCGGGTGTGGAACTTCTCGAACTCCCCGCCATCACACGCTCCGTGGGACCGCCGATAGCCGCGTACATCCAGGACCTGACCGCACACCGGCCCGGGGCCGGGAGCGCGGGTGCCGGATCCGGCACCCGGGTCACCGTCCTGATCCCGGAGGTGGAACCCGCCCGCCTCTGGCAGCGGCTGCTCCAGAACCAGCGCGGCGCGGTCGTCGCCCACGCGGTGCGCCGCGACACGGACGCGGTCATCTGCCGGCTGCGCTTCCGCCTGGAGGCGGCCCGCACGTTGTAGCGGCTGATTTTCAGTGGTGGGCCGTACCGTGACGTCATGAAACGTCATGTGACCTACGACGACCACTGTGCCGAAATCATCAGCCAGTCCGACCGGTTGAGAACCCTCATCAACGACGCCGGGGGCGCGGAGGGCGCGGATCTGACGACGCCCGTGCCCTCCTGCCCCGGCTGGAATGTGGGCCAGCTCGCACGCCATCTCGGCGGCTCACACCGCTGGGTCGAGACCATCGTCCGCACCCGAGCGTCCCGGTCCCCGTCCGACGACCACTTCCGCGACCTGTCCCCGTACACGGACGAGGACCCCGCCGTACTCGACCCCTGGCTCGCCGAGGGCGCCGCGCAACTGGCCGATACGCTGCGCGCCGCCGGTCCGGACGCCGAGGTGTGGACCCGATGCCCGGCCATGCGGGAAAGACGAGCTTCTTCGCCCGTCGGATGGCCCATGAGACGCTCATTCACCGGGCCGACGCTGCCCTGGCCGTCGGTGCCGACTTCACCGTCGACGTCGACGTCGATGTCGCCCTCGACGCCCTCGACGAATGGATGGAGCTCGGCTCGCTGCCGCAGATCTTCGACTTCCATCCCGACAGACGCGAACTGCTCGGCCCCGACCGCACCCTCCACTTCCACGCCACCGACACCCCGCCCGAGGCCGCGGCGGAATGGCTGGTCGACCTCACCGGCGACACCCTCGCCTGGCGCCGTGCCCACGGAAAGGCCACCGTCGCCGTGCGCGGTCCGCTGACCGACCTCCTGCTGCTCGTGTACCGCCGACGCCCCGCCAACAGCGCAAGCCTGAAAATCTTCGGCGACGATCGTCTGCTCCACTTCTGGCTGGAACGGGTTGCCTTCGGCTGAGCTGCACGGGTTCGAGTGCGCCGCGCGGGGCGTCTCGTGAAGGACGAACGAGCGTGGCAGGGCCCGACGGCCCCCGGAAGCCCGGTGGGCGAACGGGCGTGGCAGGACCCCCGACGACCCCCGGAGGACCGGTGGGCGACCACGCCGTCAGGTGAGCTCATCCGCCAGCAGATCCATCAGCAGACCGTCCGCCCAGCCGCCCGTGCGGTAGTCACGCCCGTATGCGCGCATGATGCCGACCGGTTTGAAGCCGACCTTGCGATAGCTGTTGACCGCCGCGGTGTTGGCGACGGCGGGGTCGATGGTCAGGCGGTGATGGCCGCGCTCGTGGATCAGCCAGCGCGCGAGCGTGCGTACGGCGTCCGTGCCGAGGCCCTGGCCATGGCGGCCTGTCGTGAGGAAGATGTCGATGCTCGCGTGGCGGAATTCGGGGTCGGTCTCCTCGTCGTACTGGATGGCACCGATGACCTGCCCGTCCAAGACGATGGCCAGCATGTCGTCGTAGTCATCGGGAACGGACCACCAGGCGGCGACCTCCGGTTCGCGGACGATCCGGTCGAGCGTCGCGATGTCCTCCTTCACCACAGGCCGCAGGAGGACCGCAGCTCCGTGCAGCTCCCAGCAGCTGCTCATGTCCCTTGTCCTTTGTCCCTGTTCATCTCGCCGCTCCACTCCGCACCGCACCGGCCTGCCGACGCCGCCTTGTCAACGCTGTCCTGCCTGCGCCGTCTTACCGACGTCGCCTTGCCGACGTTCCCTTGCCGACGCTGAGCATATGGATGCTCCGACGGTAGCCACGCTGGGCGCATCGGCTGCCCTCTGCAGGCAGGGCCAGTGAACCAATTGGGCAGCCACGGCGTGAGTTAGGTTGACCATCGACGAATTCAGCGCCGAAGGAGACAGCACATGACCGATTCCGAACGGACGGGCAGCACTCCCGGCCTGCCCCCCACACCTCCCCCGCTTCCCCCGCAGGCCGAACCGACCGGACCGCAGCCCGTACCGGCGAACGCTGACGAGGCACTGGAGATCGGCCGGAATCACTTCCGCGAGGTCGGCTCACCCGGCGGGCCGTCCGGCCTGTTCGTGCACGAATTCGACATCGGTTACCTGATCCACGCGAGCTGGCCGCGCCCCGAGGACCCCACCGCCCCTCCCATGGAGCTCGGGGGAAGCAACGTCGTCATCGCCAAGGCCGACGGCGAGGTGTCGTTCCTGCCCAACTTCCCACCGGAGGCCGCGGTGGAGCTCTACCACGGGACCTACCGTCCGAACGGCGCCTGAGCTCGACAGCTGCTCACCAGGAGAGTCCTGGTGGTGTGTCAGTGGCGCCCGTTAAGCTTTGGCTTGACGATTTCATGGAGTAACCATTACCAACATGGGGGATGTTGTGGGCGGCGCAGGCGGGTTCCAGACCGATGTCGAGTCCCTCAAGGCCGAGGGCACCAACTTCGTGAAGCTGGGCGACGACTTCTACCAGTCGGTGGTGCGGCTGATGAACGGGCTGCACGCGTTGGGCGCGGGGCCGCCCGCCGACCCCAGCAACGAGAAGGCGCCGGAGGAGAAGTCGTTCGGCGAGCAGTTCTGGGGCGGTCTGACGTCGTTCGCCAGCAAGGACGGTGCGCCGCCGTGGGGCGATGACGAGATCGGCGAGAAGTTCGGCGTCGTCTATGAGGGCGTCCGCGACGGCATGAACGAATCCATGGGCCACCTCTCCTCCAAACTCCAGGAAATCGGCAAGGCCCTGACGTCGATGTCCACGAATTACGCGGAGGGCGAGGACTTCAGCGAGTCGCTGATGAAGCAGCACGTCGAGAACAAGCAGGCGTGGCAGGACCCGACGAAGCAGCCGCCCCCGGACACGGTTACGCGCCGTGCGGAATTCTTGTAAAGCCTTCGGTTCGCCGGTCCTTGGTTGAGAGGCGGCCAGGATTCGCTGCTTCCTGCCCGCCCCATATGCCACACACAACATTCACGGGGGAGTTCCACCTTGTCCATCATGCTGCCGAACTCTGTCGAGTGGGTCCTGGAGATGCTCGGCTTCAACTGGCCGACCGCGGACGAGGACAAACTCATCGAATGCGCCCAGGTGTGGCGTCAGTTCGCAGCAGAGGTGGAGGGGCACCAGTCCCGCGGCGCCACCTACGCGGCCAACGTACTCGGCGCCAACGCCGGCGATTCCGTCGAAGGGTTCAGCAAAGCCTGGGAGAAGTTCTCCGGTGGTTCGGGCTACTTCGACGACGCCGCCCAAGCCGCCGAAGTCATCGCCTTCACCTTCGAGGCCGCTGCCGCCCTGGTCATCGGCATGAAAATCGCCGTCATCACCCAGTTGGTGATCCTGGCCGCCGAAATCATCGCGGCCCAGGCCGCGGCCCCCTTCACCCTCGGCCTCTCAGAGATAGGCGGCGCGGCCGCGACACTGGCCACCCGCGAGGTCGTCCGCCGCATCCTCAAGGAAGTCGCCAAGCAGCTCCTCGACGCGATTATGGAGGCGGCCAAGGAACCGGTCATATCCGCGCTGGAGGCGATGGCCTCCGACCTCATCGCGCAGACCGTCAATCAGAACTTCGGCGCCCAGAACGGCTACGACCTTGGCCGCACCGCCAAGGAGGGCCAGAAAGCCGCCACGGACGCCATCAAGAACACCGGCGAGACGCTGGGCGAGAGCCTGCGCGACGGGGCCGGCAGCCGGGCAGGCCGGCGTGCTCGCGGCGGCCTGGAATCCGCTGCGGGGCATGGCAGCGACGGAGCAGACGGCGGTGACGGCGCAGACGGCGCAGGCTCCGGCGACAGCGGGGGCTCCGGAAGCAACACATCGTCGTCCGACGGGGGTTCTTCGTCGTCCAATGGCGGCTCGTCCAATGGCGGCTCGTCCACGTCCGGCGGGGGCTCGTCGGCGGGGGACGGCGGTTCCAGCAGTGGCTCGGGCAGCAGCTCAAGCAATGACTCGGGCAGCAGTTCAGACGGTGGTGGTTCCGGCAGCACGTCCAACGACTCCAGCAGCAGCAACTCCAGCAGCGGTGGCGGCCGCAGCGGCTCGGACAGCGGCGGCTCCACCAGCCACACCCCTCGCGCTTCGGACAACGCGGGTACGAGCACCAACCCGACGGGTACAAGCAGCAAACCGTCCCCCGACAGTCCCGCCAACAGCCCGGACTCCACGCCCGACACCCCCAGGGCAGAGCCGCTGCCGCCTCCGGAGCAGCGCTCCCCGTTCGACGAGGGCTACCAGGGCGGCAACGACAGCCCCTACGGGACGCCCAACACCCCCGACTCCGGCAGCACCCCTGAGTCCGGAGGCACCCCGGACGGGAGCCCCAGCCCGGACACCTCCCGCCCGGACCCGGACTCGATCAGTACCCAGCCCGCTCCGGACACCACCCCGGACGCAGCCCGCCCCGCCCCGGACACCATCAGCACGCAGCCGGCCCCGGACAACACACCCGACTCCGCACGCCCCAACCCGGACACCATCAGCACCCAGCCGGCCCCGGACAACACACCCGGTGCCCGCCCCGCCCCGGAGCCCATCAGCACCCAGCCCACGCCGGACCAGTCCCCCCACCAAGGCGGAACCTCACACCCAGACACGCCCCAGTCACCAACACCAACACCTGCACCTGCTCCAGAACCGGCGCCTGCACCGGCACCCGAGCCGACCCCCTCCGCCCTCACCGACCCGGTCGCCGGCAACCCGCCCTCCTACGGCGACCCCACCCCCTCCAACGCTCCCCACGACGGCACGGGCAACGGGGACAACTCGGCCACCGGCAGCGGCGGACGCACCTCGATGCCGCACGTCGGTGGCACCGCACCCCAGGGCGCCCCCGTCCACCACACCCCGTCCGCCAACCAGCCCATCGGGCAACGGGACCCGGCCCCCGGCGATCCCATGCCCACCGTCCGCGACGAGAACGACACCACCGTCACCACCCAGTCCGCGGACACCATGACCGCGCCCCCACCCACCCAGCGCGCCGCCGACCCCACCAGCACCCCCTCACCCGCCCCCCAACAGGCACAGCCGTCCAACACCCCGCAGGCCAACGGCCCGATGACGGGCGCCATGCCGCCCCAGGGCGGCGGCCCCGGCACCACCACACCCGGCGGCACCCCCGCCAACGGAAGCGGCAACCCTTCCGCACGCCCCAACCGCCGCCCCGACGGCTCCCAGGCAGTCCGCGACGTCACCCAGCAGCCCACGCCGGAACGCCCCGCCTACAATCCCCGCCTCGACGGCCCCCGCCGCGATGCGCCTACCTCCCCACCGGGCAACGACCGCCGCCCCGACGGCTCACAAACAGTCCAAGACCACACCCAGCGGACCAGCCCCCATAGCCCCCCGCACAACCCCCGCCTCGACGGCCCAGCCCGCAGCGACAACTCCCAGCCCGAGACCCCCGACACCCCGCGCCCGGACTCACCCCGCCAGGCCGACAGCAACCGGCCCCCGCAGCCCCCCGCGCACCCGAGCAGCGACACCACTCACCCGGACACGAACCGCCCTGACGGCGACCGTCCCGACACCACCCGCCCCGAGGCGACACAGCACAACCCCACCCGCCCAGACGCGGCCCGCTCCGACTCCCCCACCCGCCCGGACGCGCCGCAACAGCCTGCCCCCACCCGTGCGGACCGCCTCCAGAGCGACGCCACCAACCAGGCCCCGTCGGACCCCGGCACCCAAGCCCCCGCCGCGCCGAACCCCAACTCCCCCCACCCGCACCAGCAGTCCAACCAGCACCAGCACCAGCAGTCACAGCGGCCGCAGCAGCAACCGCAACACCATTCACAGCCCACGCTGCAAAGCCACACCCCCACTCAGCAACAAACCCCGCAGCAGACCCCCCAGCAGCACCCCCAACACCAGTCTCAACAACAGCCTATTCAGCAGCAGCCGGTTCCCCACCAGCAGCCCGCCCCGCACCACCCGGACGCCAACCAAACCCAGCCCCTCCCGCACCAGCAGCAACAGCAGCAGGCGCCGGTCCCGCAGCCTTCCAACCTGCGGAGCCACACCGACGTGCGAATCGGCCTCAACGTCCAGCCGAACGGCCTGTATTCACCCTTCCCACACGACCAGCAGGCACTGGAAGCGAGCTTCCCGCGGTACCCGGACGGCACTCCGCGGGCGTTCAACGACCCGTTCCAGCCGTGGGCCCAGCTCCAGAACGACGGCGGCCATACCGTCCTCGGGCGCTCCAACAACTGCGCCGACTGCACCCGGTCCTTCATGGAGTCCTGGTACGGCAACCCGCAGGTGTCCGCGGTCCGCACCTACGACCCGGACGGCAAGGGCGGCATCGACCGTGCTTCCGGCGAGCGTGAAGGCACCCGCAATATCGAGGAGTACACGGGAGCGAAGTTCCGTAATTCCGGCCCGAATTCCAAGGACGGCTACCACCAGATAGCCGATGACCTCCGCAAGGCCGGCCCCGGCGCAGCGGCAGCTGTCCTTGTGACCTGGCCGGACAAGCCCAACGGTGACCCCGGCGGCGCGCATGTGTTCAACGCCGTCAACCACAACGGCAAGGTCGTCTGGGTCGACAGCCAGACCGGCAAGGTCAGCGAACAGCCCATCAACACCGCCGCCAAGAACGTCTGGCACCTGGTCCTCGACGCTGACCGCAAGCCCTTCGACCCGACCACGGCCCAGAACCAAACTCCCCAACAACAGACTCCCCAGAATCAGCAGCAGGCCAACACCCAGCAAAACCAGCAGCAAGCGCAGGCCCAGGCCCAGCAGCAGGCGCAAGCCCAGGCCCAGCACGCCCAGCCTCACCCGCAACAACAACAGCAGCCGAGCCCCTACACCCAGCAACAACAGCAACAGCAACAACCGGGCCCCTATCAGCAGCCACATCCCCAGCAGCCCGGCCCATACGCACAACAGCCCCATCAGCAACAGCCAGGGCCGTACACCCAGCAGCCTCACCAGCAGCCCCAGACCCGCAACCCGCACCAGCAGCAGGCCCCGCACCACCCTCAAAACCCTCAGCATCCGGCAGCAGCACCCGAGACCGGCGACAGCTCACCAACCCTGGACGCCGAGCGGCCCGACGACCACATCGAGCCGGACGCAACCGACACCACCCCGCGCCCCGACGACGCCAACCGTGCTCCTCGCCCCGAGGAAAGCGCGGAAGGCAACGAGGCCCCGTCGGCGCACAAGGACGGTCCCGGGGCCAACCACGACGAGTCCGACAACAAGGACCGGTCCGACCACGCCGACCATTCCAACCGGACGGATCAGGACGACCAACGGGACAAGGCCGAGCATCCCCCGGCCTCCGAAACCCGCAACCGCGAGCGCCCCGGCGGCCTCGAAGGCCCCACCGACCAACACCAGCAACACGTCGAAAACAACGTCCCCAAAGACGACAACGGCACCCCCGAACACGCCCCGGCCCCCGCACACTGGGCCGACACCATCAACAACCCCGGCCCCGACGCCCCCGGCCGCAACAACAACTGCGTCGACGCCGCCCTCGCCGCCGCCGACACCTACGCCGGCAACCCCACCGCCGCCGCCCACCGCACCCCCGACACCAACCCCGACGGCACCCCCTCCGACCACGGCGAAACCAACGGCCGCAACCGCATCGAAAACACCCTCGGCGCCCGCTTCAACGACTACGGCAACGGCCCCAACGCCTTCAACCGCCTCGAAAACACCCTCCGCAACAACGGCCACGGCTCCCAAGCCGTCATCGTCACCCAGGACAACAACGGCCGCGCCCACGCCTGGAACGTCGTCAACCACAACGGCACCATCACCTACGTCGACGCCCAAACCGGCCAACGCAGCAACAAACCCCTCCACGACGGCACCAACGGCGTCCACGCCATCCCCCTCGACGCCAACCGCCACCCCCTCAACGACCACCCCACCGGCGGCAAAAGCACCGACGACCACGCCACCGAGAACAACCGCCGCCCGGCCGCCGAACCTGCCGGCGCCACAGGAGATGGTTCCAAGTTCGACCAGGAGCGTACGCGCGGATCTGCTCAATTCGGCGAGACGCAAGATGGCGACCAACGTCATTACGGCCAACTTGGCGAAGACTCACAACGTCGGCTCCGCGAATCGCACGATGTACGCCAGGTGGGCCTTGAGGGAGCCCTCACGCCACTACGCGCTTGGGCCAACGACGGTTCCCTCTATCGCGCCGCCGAAGAAGCTCATGCCAACGGCAAGATCACGTTCAATAGGCTACGCCAGCTCCTCAAGGGCTTCGATGAACTCGACGAGGGCACTCAGCTCGCCGTTATCGGTGGGATCGGACGTTTGAGTTCGGCGTACCACGGGGCACACGCGGTCGGAGAAAGCCCTGTCTCCATGGACCCGGGAAGGACCAAGGCCGCCGCCCCTGAAGGCACCTCGTCGAAGCCGGGACACGCCCTGCACGAGAGCCATGTGGTAGGCGGCCAGGGCCCCTCTGCGGACGCTCGCGCATATGCAGTGCGCCAGGAAGCGGGGGGCAAGAACGCGACGGACAGCGCTGTCGAGAAGATCGACAATGATTTTCTCGACCTGCGCAGCAGGCACGGACAGGGCGTACTCCAGCCTGATATGTCCGGAAAGAATTATGCCGTTCTGATGATGGAGGAGCGTGACAAGGATGGGAATTTGGTCGACATCCACTACGTCATCGACTCGTCCATTCCTGGTAGTTCGGAGCATCACCACGATCACTCCGAGCCCCATCTGGGCGAGTGGGCACGGCAGGTCGAGGAGAAGCATGGCGATCGCTTCAAGGCCGTACGGATGTATACCGAATTCGAGCCCTGCGGAGATAAAACCGGCACCGGCGGAGCAAACTGCTCCGACTACCTGACGCACGAAATGGACCGGGACACCGACGGGCGGGCCCGTAGCAATAGGGCCCGCATCAAACGGGGCCTCGCGGTCCCCGAAGGCCAGCCGAAGAATCCTCTGATTGTCGACTACGGAATCGGCTACCGGAAGGGACCGACCGACGGAGAAGTTGGTCCACGAGCAAATCTGGCCGAGGCGGAGCAAAAGGTTAACGAAGCCAAGTCGGCTGTGGAGAAATCCAAGCAGGAGGGCAGCGACACCCTGAAGGAGGACCGCGCCCGACTCAGGGAGGCACGGGAGGAACTCAAGGAGGCCAAACAGATGGAAGCCGCTGCGCGAGCCGCCGGAAACCCGGACCGTGCCCGCGTGAAGGAGGAGTTCGACCGAGACATGAGCCAGTACCGTGGTGAGTTGCTGCGCATCTGGATGGCTGCGGCACGGGCCAAGGACGCCGGTGTAGTGCCGCCCCAGACAACCCCATGACGTCGATCGGAGAGCAAGAACGTGGGCTCACCTCCAACAGCTCTTCCGGAGCTGGATGCTTGGCTCAGCGAGCCGCGACGCAAGGGCGGCGTGCTCGTATTGCGGGAAGTGACCGGTTCGGGTGCGGGTCCGGTGCTGGACAACGTCCGTCGACACATGACCGATGCTGTGTTCGTCGACTGCCTCCACCTGAGCGCCGAGGAAGTCGTACGGCAGGTACTGCTGGGGCTGGGGGTGTCTCCAGAAGATGCCAGTGAGCGACGATCAAGTCTCTGGGATGCACAAGGGCTCATCAGCCGCGATGCGGTCGTGTTGCTGGCCAACGCCCAATGGGCCGGCCGCACTATCACATCGACGGAGCCCCGGCGTGTGCTGCGTATGGTTGCGGAGCGCTTCGGCAGCGACGATCGCCGGTGCCTGCGGGCCGTAGTGGAAGGCGACATCGAGCGCACTCGCGTCCCCCATCGTCGACACCTGCCGGAAGTACTCACTGGTGACGGCGCCAGGACGAATGGGCCCGGGCGCGACCACGAGGTCGAGCGCAACCGTGAGACAGGTGCGATATGGCAACAGCGCGCCGCTCAGCTCCTCGCAACAGCCGAGACGCCCAGGGTTTCCTTCCCTGTATGGGCAGCGCTGTGCAATGCCCTGGAGTACCAGCCCGACGAAAATGAGGGCGAGCTGCGCGAACTCATCGCCCAGTACCCGGACCACCTCTCCGTAGAAGTCGACGAAGAGGGCATCGAAAACGTTGGTTTCATTGACCCAGCGGTGCGATTGATGGCTCGGGAGGAAAGCGCCATCTCCGCCACGGATCAGCGACGCGTTTTCCGCTATCTCTCCCTGCATACCACCCCTGCTTCCCCGCTGGCTCGGTACGCCGCTCAGGCATTGCCTCTGCACGCCGCGCTCGGTGGCGCCCTTGATGAATTGCTGTCCGATGGCGAAAAGCTTGCCGGTGTCGAACGCTACGGGCTGCTGCAAGGGCTCGCGGCGGGCTGGCCGATGGGCGTACCACAGGGAACTCTCGCAGCGGATATCCATTACCTGGAAACGCAGCGAGTTGATCCCCTCTCGCATGGCGAATGGGTTTCCTGGTTGCACTGGGCAGCAGTGAACCGTGGGCTGCATGACGTCGCGGATGGACTCGCCCGCACCGGAGTCGAAATGCCTTGGCGGACACTTTGGTCCCATCACCGACCGTACGGTGTCTTCGGCACGATCGAAGGCGAAGTAGGCCGCGTGGACCAGGTGCGAATTCAACGCAGGGGTGAGGTTCCGGTCGCCGTCATGCGGAGGGTCGTCCAGTACGACGACATGGGCGGACCGTTGAATGAGCAGTATGTGGAACGGGCCTTCACTCTCGACGACGGCATCGAAGTAGGCACCGAGACGGTGGTGCGAGTTCCGCATACCCAGGACACGACGAGCCCACCGACGGAGTTTCAGGAGGACGCGGCCCGGCCGGCACCCAGAACGCCGGATATAAACAGGCGCACCAAACCTGCGGGACGAGGGCGCTGGGTGGTGGGTGGGCAAGGCGGACTTTACGCCGTTGACGTGCTGCACACGGCCGACTCTGAGACCGGCAGATGGGGTACCGGCCCATACCTCGGACCGGTCACGAGTGCCGCCACCTGGCAGTGCCCCGATGAGGCACTCGCCGAAAATGCCCCATCGCAGTCGTGGCTGGAAAAGGTATTCGGTACCGGAAGTTGCCGAACCATCGGTGACGCCGCCCTGCCCGACGGGCTGCGTAATACTGCGGCCCGAGAGTTCTTGACCACGGTCGGCATGCCTTACCTGACCGGACAGATCCCGTTTCTCTCCACCCTCCCTCTAGACGAGCAGGGACTGCTGGAATTCGTCTGGCCCGACGACGCCACGGAACCAGAGGCCGACGGTCCGTTCTACCGACTCGGGTCATGGATGGGTGGAGCCGTGGTGCTGGACGGATCGAGCGGGTCAGTCCTCCAGGACACGGAGAGCGGTTATTCCACAGTTCTCTTGGCCAGCAGTATTCCTCAATTCCTCACGGTGCTGGGACTGTACTGCGAGTACCGCATGAGCTGGTTGCCCACTCTCGCCGAAGCCCTGGACGCCCGGTGGAGTCTCCGGGAATGGGCCGAGGATATCGACCCCGCAACAGAAACCGGTGATCACTGGGACGAGGTTTTCGAAGGCGACCTGGACGATCTCGGATCCTACTGACGGAGGCGGTACTCCTACCTCAGGTGAGGGCCGGGCTGCGCCCCGTCCTCACCTCAGTTCATCCGCGAGCAGAATCCATCAGCGGCTCGTGAATCAGCCATCGAACCAACGCGCGTCCGGCCTCGCCGCCAAGCCTGTGGCCATGTCACATTGCCGTGCGGATGATGTCGATGACCGTTGTTTGCCGACGCCGGCACGTCCACCGATGAACAGCGATTCCGCCGTTACGGGTCATACGACGTAGGCGAGCCGGGCCTTGACGGGAAATCAGGTGGCGCAGTGGCGGATCGACGCGACAGTGGGAACGCAATGACGAACCACGAAAGTGCTTCAGAAAGCACCTCAGCCTCTGAGGCCATCACCGCCGTCAGCGACTGGTGGCATTCCCATCGCCCTGGAGGCCGGTCGGCCTACCTGCTTGATCCGTCCGGGACGGCCGGTGCGTCGATTCTGCGTGAGGTGCACAGGCACACTGCAGTGTTCTCGTGGATGCCCACGGGCGCACCGCCGCAGTCGCCGGAGCGGGTGACCACGCGACAGGCCGGCCTCAGCCCAACCCCGCCGGGTGGCGCGAAGTTCGTGTGGCCGAGGGCACCGGTGAAACGGTCACCGTCCCCAACTTGCCCACCGAGAGCGCCATCGCCCTCTACCGCCAGCAGCGTCCGCAAGGTCGGCACAGTCGGCAACACCAAGCGGCCTCGTAGAGGCGCTATCGCGTTTCGCGGCCGAACTTATGTGATCCGGCTCTGCTTGAGGTCCAGTTCGCACCAGGCCATCTTGCCGATGTCGAGCACATGAATGCCCACGTGGGCGGCTAGCGTACGGACCAGATGTAAGCCCCTGCCGTGCGGGGCGTCGGGTGCGGACTCGCGCGGGGCCAGGAGGAGTTCGCCGCGGGCGTCGGTGACGGCGATGCGGAGTACGGAGTCGGTGAGGGGGAGGCGTATGCGGAAGAGGCAACCGCGTACGCCGCAGTGAGGACGGCGTTGGTGGCCAGTTCGGACAGCAACAGGCGGGAGTTGTCGGCCGGTTGGCCGCTTGCTCCATTCGGCGATCAGGCGGGCGGTCCGTTTGCTGCGGCTTCAGCGTCCTCTCGTTCGCCGGACCCGGAGCGATGGACGTGGCCTACATCCAGGTCCCTCGCCGTCCTCCGTGGCTGGAAGACGGAGAGGGAGCTGCCGAGCATGATGAGCTGTTCGAAGGAATCGCACAGCAAGCCCGCAGCGAGAGCGATTCGCGAGCGTTCATCAGACATCTCAGCCAAGGACTCTGAGCCATGTCGGAGTTCGACCTTCCGGAAGTCCAGCCATAGCGATCACGAAGACGTGTGCGTCGAGGTCGCCACCAACATCCCCCATACCGTCGCCGTACGCGACTCCAAAGATCCCGACGGTCCGACACTTCGGCTCGGCCCGGCCTCATGGGGGTTGTTCCGATGCGCCCTCGTGGAAGGCCGGTTCCGGGCGGTAGGGCCCGGCGCCTGCCCGGCGCGAGGTGCCGCCGACGGGCGGCGACACGATGTGGGCCGATACGGCGGCGGCGTATGTCAATCTCGCGCCGGACAGCAAGGAGTGGACCGACGGGGCGATCGACAGGGCAACCGCCGTGCACGACTGTCCGCCGGGCTTCTGCCGCTTCTGCCCGTCGGCTCAACTCTCGCTATTTCAGGGCGAGTTCCACCCGTTGACCATGCGGTGGTACGGCCGTCATCCGGAGAGTGGTATGCCGTCTTCCGGAGACGGGGCGGCGGATGCTATTCGTCAATGTTTCGTTCACAACTCGGATCGTGGGACTTGGGATGCTGGGACTTGAGATCCTGGTACGCGAGATCCTGGTACGTGAGGAAGCCGAGAGCGATCGGCTGTTACGGCTGTTGTTCCAGCGGGCGCACGTTCCGGAATTTCAGATTCGGTTCCGCTGGCGGGCGGGAGATGTTGCGTTCCGGGACAACCGCGCCACTCAGCATTACGCGGTCAATGACTACGCCCCGCACCGCCCGGCTCGCGGAACGCGTCGCAATCGCCGGCGACCGGCCGAATTAAGCGCCCCGGCGGCCGTATCCGCCACCCGCCGGGCGGCCGCCGTACGGCCGCACCGCCCGTACGACCAACCGCCCCCCGCCCACGCCCGCGTCAAAACCGCCTCCCCCACGCCCCCTCACCCCAACCTCTCCAATGCCGCCCCCTCCGGCGGCCTCGCCCCGCGTAGCAGGGCCGCGCCCAGTGGGGTGAGGGTGTGCAGCACCGCGTTGCCCTGGCGCAGAGTGACCAGGAGGCCGGCCTCTCGCAGGACCGTCGCGTGCTGGCTGGCAGAGGCCAGGGAGACGTCGACGCGGCGGGCGAGTTCGCTGGTGGTGCAGCCGACGCCGATGCCCTGGAGGATCGCGGAGCGGGTCTGGCCGACCAGCCGCCCCAGGGAGCGTTCGGGCGGGGGCGGTGGTGTCAGCCGGGGCGCCTGATGCTCGACGGGGTAGACGAGGACAGGCGTCAGCTCCGGGTTGTGGTAGGTGACCGGGGTGCGGCGGCAGAAGTAGGAGGGCAGCAGGAGCAGGCCGCGGCCGTTGAGATGCAGGTCGCGGTCCACGGGGTAGTCCGCCTCCAGGACGGGCGCGCGCCAGCGCAGCATCGGCGGAAGCGAGGCCAGCAGCCGGTCCGCGCCGCCGTCGAGGAGCGCCCTGCCCCGGGTGGCCCGGTCGGCCTCGATACGGCCCTGTACGCGTGGCCAGTACGGGGCGACGGCCGCCTCGTAGTAGCGCTGAAGCGTTCCTGCGAGCCGGCCCAGCGGACGCGTCTCCCCCTCGGCCATGGCCCGTATCCAGGACGGCAGCGGGCGGGCGGTGGAGAGGCGGGAGAGCTCGTCGTGCAGGCGGGCGGCGGGTGTCTCGCGCAGCGCGGACAGCGCCTCGTCCATGCCGAGGAGCCCTTCGGCGGGCGTCAGGAAATCGGGAAAATAGCCGCGGGTGGGAACGAGCGGAGCCAGCAGACGAGCTTCGCCATTCAACCTTCCGCGGGTTTCCGCGCGCCATTTCCCGAACGCCGAATCGTCACGTCGGTCGCGTAGTCGGTGAAAACTTAAGACGGTCTCCCACAGCGCGTCAGGGCGTGCGGCAATCCGCACGCGTGCCAGATCGAGTCCACTGAAATGGACGCGTAACACCGAACCCCCACACTAGGTTTTCCTACTCGGCCCCCGGCACGCCTGAGTATGCACGCCAACACGCGCGGTCACCATGCCCTTTTGGCCAGAGTTGAAACGGGTCGCGCCACCGGGCGGGTGGCAGGAATGCTGTACTCAATTCAACGGCGGTGCGAACGGAACGGCTTGCTCGATCCCGTGGGGGGTGATGGGCAAATAACCGACCGCTCAGCAGATCCGTTGAAGGCCGCCTTCCCCCGCCGACTGGGATGGCGGCAGCTCCCGAGGGGGGAGTCCGGAGAAAAAGCGAGGGCGGGACCTCCGCACAGGTCCCGCCCTCGTTGAGGTACCGGAGCCGACAGCGAGGCTGAGGGTCGGGTGCCATACAGTGCCGGCTCCGGTGGTCTTGCCGGGGTGCCACGGCGCACGTGGCGGCCCCTACGGGTCAGCGGCTGTCGCTGCCCTTCGCCTCCGCGGCCGCGCGGCCCGCCTCCAGTCGTGCGACCGGGATGCGGAACGGGGAGCAGGAGACGTAGTCCAGGCCCACCTCGTGGAAGAAGTGGACGGACTCCGGGTCGCCGCCGTGCTCACCGCAGACCCCGAGCTTGAGGTCCGGGCGGGTGACCCGGCCGGCCGCGGCGGCGCTGCGAACCAGCGAGCCCACGCCGTCCTTGTCGATGGTCTCGAACGGGCTGACGCCGAAGATGCCCTTCTCCAGGTAGGCGGTGAAGAAGCTGGCCTCGACGTCGTCGCGGGAGAAGCCCCAGACGGTTTGCGTGAGGTCGTTCGTACCGAAGGAGAAGAAGTCGGCGGACTCGGCGATCTGACCGGCCGTCAGCGCGGCGCGGGGCAGCTCGATCATGGTGCCGAGGGTGAGCTTGAGACTGACCCCGCGCGCCTGCTCCACCTCGGCGATGACCTGCTCCGCCTCCTCCCGGACGATCTCCAGCTCCTGGACGGTGCCGACCAGGGGGATCATGATCTCGGCGCGCGGGTCACCCTTGGCGTTCTTGCGCTCGGCGGCCGCCTCGGCGATCGCCCGTACCTGCATGGCGAACAGACCGGGAATGACCAGGCCGAGACGGACACCGCGCAGACCCAGCATCGGGTTCTGCTCGTGCAGCTTGTGCACGGCCTGCAGGAGGCGCAGGTCGTTCTCGTGCTTCTCGTGGCGGGCCTCGGCCAGCGCGACGCGTACCGACAGGTCGGTGATGTCGGGCAGGAACTCGTGCAGCGGCGGGTCCAGCAGCCGTACGGTCACCGGCAGCCCGTCCATCGCCTCGAACAGCTCGGTGAAGTCGGCCTGCTGGAGCGGCAGCAGCTCGGCGAGCGCGGCATCCCGGTCGGCGTCGGTGTGGGCGAGGATGAGGCGCTCGACCATCTCGCGCCGCTCGCCGAGGAACATGTGCTCGGTGCGGCACAGGCCGATGCCCTGGGCGCCGAACCGGCGGGCGCGGGCGGCGTCCTCGGCGTTGTCGGCGTTGGCCCGTACGCGCAGCCGGCGCACCCGGTCCGCGTACGCCATGATCCGATGGACGGCCTTGACCAGCTCGTCCGCGTCCTCGGCGCCGGCGTGCATCCGGCCCTCGAAGTACTCCACGACCGGGGACGGCACGACCGGTACCTCGCCGGCGTAGACCTTGCCGGTGGAGCCGTCGATGGAGACGGTGTCGCCCTCCTCGATGACGGTCCCGTCCTGGGTCGTCATGCGGCGGGACTTGGTGTCGACCTCCAGCTCCTCGGCGCCGCAGACACAGGTCTTGCCCATGCCGCGGGCGACGACGGCGGCGTGCGAGGTCTTGCCGCCGCGGGAGGTGAGGATGCCCTCGGCGGCGATCATGCCGTTGAGGTCGTCGGGGTTGGTCTCCCTGCGGATGAGGATGACCTTCTCGCCGGAGCGCGACCACTTGACGGCGGTGTACGAGTCGAAGACGGCCCTGCCGACGGCCGCGCCCGGCGAGGCGGCGATGCCCCGGCCGATCGTGGCGGTCCCCCCCTTGCCGTCGGCGCTCTCGTCGAAGCGGGGGAACATCAGCTGCGCGAGCTGTGCGCCGTTGACCCGCTGGAGGGCCTCGGCCTCGTCGATCAGGCCCTGGTCGACGAGCTGGGTGGCGATCCGGAAGGCGGCACCGGCGGTGCGCTTGCCGACCCGGGTCTGCAGCATCCACAGCTTGCCGCGCTCGATGGTGAACTCGATGTCGCACAGGTCCTTGTAGTGCGTTTCGAGCGTCTCCATGATCTGCATCAGCTCGCCGTACGACGCCTTGTCGATCGCCTCCAGGTCCGCGAGCGGGATCGTGTTGCGGATACCGGCGACGACGTCCTCGCCCTGGGCGTTCTGCAGGTAGTCGCCGTAGACACCCTGGTGGCCGCTGGCCGGGTCGCGGGTGAAGGCGACGCCGGTGCCCGAGTCGGGGCCGAGGTTGCCGAAGACCATGGAGCAGACGTTGACCGCGGTGCCGAGGTCGCCGGGGATGCGCTCCTGGCGGCGGTAGAGCTTGGCGCGGTCGGTGTTCCAGGAGTCGAAGACCGCGCGGACGGCGAGGTCCATCTGCTCGCGCGGGTCCTGAGGGAACTCCCGGCCGGTCTCCTTGGCCACGATGTCCTTGAACCGGCCGACCAGCGCGCGCAGATCGACGGCGTCCAGGTCGATGTCGACGGTGACGCCCTTGGCCTGCTTGGCGTCCTCCAGCGCTTCCTCGAAGAGATCGCCGTCGACGTCCAGCACGGTCTTGCCGAACATCTGGATGAGGCGGCGGTAGGAGTCCCAGGCGAACCGCTCGTCGCCGGCCTGCGCCGCGAGGCCGGAAACCGACGCATCCGACAGGCCGATGTTGAGGACGGTGTCCATCATGCCGGGCATCGAGAACTTCGCACCGGAACGCACCGATACGAGCAGCGGGTCGTCGGCCTGGCCGAGCTTCTTGCCCATCTTCCGCTCCAGGGCGGTGAGGTGCTCGGAGACCTCGGCACGCAGTGCCGCGGGCTCGCTGCCGCTCTCCAGATAGACCTTGCAGGCTTCAGTGGTGATCGTGAAGCCTGGAGGGACGGGAAGTCCCAGGTTGGTCATCTCGGCGAGGTTGGCACCTTTGCCGCCGAGCAGATCCTTGAGGTCCTTGTTGCCCTCGGTGAAGTCGTAGACGAACTTCGTGGACACAGGCTGGGTTACGTGGGGATCTTGTGTTTCCGACACGGGACTGGACTCCTCGCGGACGGCTGCCCTGACGGCCAGGAACATACCCAGATCGAAGGCTCATGGGTACGTCCACTTGGTCGACATGCGTGCGTAACCCGCCGTCAGCCAGCAGATCGAAAGTGATCCCCGCCCGGCAAGTGCCTTCACTAGCTGAACGCAACACTCCGCAACGGAGTCGAAGGAGCGCTATGAACTACTCAGCGCAATGCATGTCTCGATCACTCGAACAGATGCGGCGTGGCACCCGGTGCCACCATTGGAGAGGTGGAACACTCCAATGAGCGCTCATCTGAGCGCAGCACCTATCAAGGGTGGCGAGAATCACGCGCTCAGGCGATCCTCGATCCCATCATCCGGACCCCTTCCGAGACCCCGTCAAGCAGCGCCCGGACCAGGGATCGCCTCCCTCGCCCACCCGTTCGCCGGGTGCCGCACCCCGCATTCCGGGTCGATCCAGGCATGCAAACGAGCCACCCAGCACGGGACCCTGAACGTCGGGATCAAGCCATAGTTCGTGCGGCGGCGGGAACGGCGCCTGAACGTGCGGGGTCGTATACCGAAACCGGCCGGGGCTACACCGGCGGCGAGCCCGCCCCGCTCCCCGCCGCACCCAGTACTCCCCCGCTCCCCGCCGCCCCGGCTACGCCCCTGGCCCGCCGTCCGCTGCGCCGTGGCCGCGGGTCCTCGCCGTCCAGCAGTTCCCGCCGGCGGTCCGCCCCGTGCGTCTCGACCCGGACCACGATCCGGCGCAGCAGATCCGCCAGCGTCAGCGCCTCGTCGTCGCTCAACTCCTCGGTGACGAAGACCTCTTCGGCGTGGAACAGCGGGAAGGTAGTGGCCATCAGCCGCTCTCCCTCGGGCGTCAGCGAGAGCAGCGCGAGCCGGCCGTCGGTGGGGTGGCCGTGGCGTTCCAGCAGGCCGCGGCCCTGGAGCGTACGGGCGACGCCGGTGAGCGTCCCCTTGGAGATCCCGGCTTCCTCGGCGACCCGGCGGGTCTCCGTCTCGCCCCGGATCCACACCACCCACAGCACCACGAAGCCGGTCCAGGTCAGCTCGGCCGCGCGCAGCACCGAGTTCTCGAAGTGCTGCCGTACGGCGGCCGCGGCGCGGTGGATACCGGCGACCGCCGCCATCCGTTCGTGCCGGACGGGCGTGTCGCCGATCCTGGCCCGTACCGCCTTCTCCGTGTCCCCGATGGTCCGGTACCCGCTCACCACGGTGTCTCCTCGCTCCGTACCCCGTAAGGGCTGGAACGGTAGCGCGGGCCGGGCGCCCGGCGGCGTCATCCGCCCGACGTGTCCAGCTCCGCGTCCGCATCCACGCCCGTGCAGTCGTACGGGTCGTCCAGCCAGCCGTCGGGGAGGACCACCCGGTTGCGGCCCGACGTACGGCCGCGCGGGCCGTCGGCGCCCACCGGCCACGGCTGGTCCAGGTCCAGCTCCGACAGCAGCGCGTCCAGCTCGTCGAGGGACGAGGTGACCGCGAGGCTCCGGCGCATCTCGGAGCCGATCGAGAAGCCCTTGGTGTACCAGGCGACATGCTTGCGGAAGTCGATGACGCCGCGCATCTCGTCGCCGAGCCACTCGCCGAGCAGCGTGGCGTGCCGCAGCATCACGGCCGCGACCTCCTTGAGGGTCGGCTCCGCATACGTTCCGGTGCCCTCGAACGCCGCCACCAGATCGCCGAACAGCCACGGCCGCCCCAGGCAGCCGCGCCCCACGACCACCCCGTCGCAGCCGGTCTCCCGCATCATCCGTACCGCGTCGTCCGCCGACCAGATGTCGCCGTTGCCGAGCACCGGAATCTCCGGGACGTGCTCCTTGAGGCGCGCGATGGCGTCCCAGTCCGCGGTGCCCCCGTAGTGCTGGGCCGCCGTCCGCCCGTGCAGCGCCATCGCCGTGACGCCCTCCTCGGCCGCGATCCGCCCCGCGTCGAGGTAGGTGAGGTGGCCGTCGTCGATGCCCTTGCGCATCTTCATGGTCACCGGCAGCCCGCCCGCGTTCGCCACCGCGTCGTGCAGGATCGAGCGCAGCAGATTCCGCTTGTACGGGAGCGCGGAGCCGCCGCCCTTGCGGGTCACCTTGGGGACCGGGCAGCCGAAGTTCAGATCGATGTGATCGGCGAGATCCTCCTCGGCGATCATGCGGACGGCCTTGCCGACGGTGTCCGGGTCGACGCCGTACAGCTGGATCGAGCGCGGCCTCTCGGTTGCGTCGAAGTGGATCAGCTGCATGGTCTTCTCATTGCGCTCGACCAGCGCCCGCGTCGTGATCATCTCGCTGACGAACAGGCCCTTGCCGCCGCTGAACTCCCGGCACAGCGTCCGGAAGGGGGCGTTGGTGATCCCGGCCATCGGTGCGAGCACCACCGGCGGCTGCACCGCGTGCGGTCCGATCTGCAGCAGAGTCATGGAAAGCGGAGTCCTTCGGCGTCCTCGGCGGGAGGTGGTCACGGCAGCGGCCGACGGGCGTTCCGGCCGCCGCGGCCTCCCATTGTCCCGCACCGCGCGGGCGGCCTCGCCGGGGCCGTCGGCCGGCGGATCGTCGTAGCGTTCAACCATGCCTGAGCTCAGCCGGCCGAGGCGCCTCCTCGTGCTGGCGATCTGCTGTCTGAGCCTGCTGATCGTCAGTCTCGACGCCACCGTCCTGAACGTCGCGCTGCCGTCCCTCCAGCGCGAACTGCACGCCTCGGTATCCGGCATGCAATGGACCATCGACGCGTACACCCTCGTCCTGGCGTCGCTGCTGATGCTGTCCGGTTCGACCGCCGACCGGCTCGGCCGACGCCGGATCTTCGGGACCGGCCTGGTCGTCTTCGCGACCGGCTCGCTGCTGTGCAGCCTCGCACCCGGACTGGGTTGGCTGGTGATCTTCCGCATGGTGCAGGCGGCCGGTGGCTCGATGCTCAACCCGGTCGCGATGTCGATCATCACCAACACCTTCACCGAACCCCGGGAGCGGGCCCGTGCCATCGGGGTGTGGGGCGGGACCGTCGGCATCAGCATGGCGTCCGGGCCGGTCATCGGCGGGCTGCTGGTGCAGAGCGTCGGCTGGCGCTCGATCTTCTGGATCAACGTCCCGATCGCCGCCCTCGCGCTCCTCCTCACCCTGCGCTACGTCCCCGAATCGCGCGCCCCCAGGCCGCGCCGGGTGGACCCGGTGGGCCAGCTGCTGGTGATCGCGCTGCTCGGCTCGCTGACGTACGCGATCATCGAGGCCCCGGAGGAGGACTGGACGTCGGCGCGGATCCTGGCATTCGCGCTGCTGGCACTCATCGCACTCGGCGCCTTGATCGCATATGAGCGGCGCCGCGCAGAGCCACTGATCGACCTGCGCTTCTTCCACAGCGCGCCGTTCAGCGGGGCGACGGTCATCGCGGTCTGCGCCTTCGCGGCGCTCGGCGGCTTCCTCTTCGTCAATACGCTCTACCTGCAGAACGTCCGTGGCCTGTCCGCGCTTGGCGCCGGTCTTTTCATGCTCCCCATGGCCGGTATGACGCTGATCTTCGCGCCGCTGTCCGGACGGCTGGTCGGCGGCCGCGGGCCCCGGCTGCCGCTGCTGCTGGCGGGTACGGGAATGGGCTTGAGCGGGGTGCTCTTCGCGGGGTTCGACGCCCAGTCGACGACGGCGCCGCTGTTCACCGGCTATGTGCTGTTCGGCATCGGCTTCGGGCTGGTCAACGCCCCCATCACGAATACGGCGGTGTCGGGGATGCCGCGCGCGCAGGCCGGTGTGGCGGCCGCCGTCGCCTCCACCAGCAGGCAGGTCGGGCAGTCGCTCGGCGTCGCGGTGATCGGTGCGGTGATCGCGAGCGGGACGCATGCGGCGAGGGGTGACGGCGACTTCATCGCGGCCGGCCGGACGGCGTGGTGGATCATCAGCGGCTGCGGTGCGGCGATCCTGCTGCTGGGCGCCCTGACCACCGGCCGCTGGGCGCGCGCCACGGCCCGCCGTACGCCGGAGCTGTTCGAGGAGGAGCTGCTGCGGGGGCAGCGGGCGGCCGAGGCTGGTTCGTAGGGCGGCCGAGGCGAGTTCGCAGAGGGCCGGGAGCCGGGAGCCGGGTGTCCAAGTGACCGGGCGGCCCGGTTCCGGATCACCCCTGGGCGTTGGCCAGTTCCTGCAGCCGCTCCAGGCGCTCCCGGGACGTCTCGTCCACGGGCGTGTAAGACAGCAGCTTGGGGCCCGGGTTGGGGCCCGTCCACAAACTCGTGGCGGAGAGCTCCAGGGTGCCCACCTTCGCGTTCCGGACGACCTTGGTGCCGATGACCGGGCGCACGACCTCATGCCGCGCCCAGATCCCGCGGAACTCGGGCGACGCCTCCGACAGCCGCGCGACCAGCGCCTTCCAGGCCGGCTCCGCGACATGCTCGGCCATCGACGCCCGGAACTTGGCGGCCATCAAACGCACCGTGCTGTCCGGATCGCCCATGCTCGCCCGGTACTCGGGGTGGGTGAACGCCAGCCACATGCAGTTGCGGTCCTCTTCGGGCAGCGCGTCGAGGCCGCAATGCAGCTGCCCGTAGGTGCTGTTGTAGGCGAGGATGTCGAACCGGCTGTTCTGTACGACGGCGGGGAACGGCGCGAGCTGGTGCAGGATCTGCAGCAGCTCACGGGGGACGCCGGTGCATTCGGTGCCCGGCAGCGGATCGACCGCCCCGGCCAGCGCGAACAGATGACGGCGCTCGGCGCGGTCCAGCAGCAGCGCGCGGGCGACCGCGTCCAGGACCTGCGGTGAGACCTGGATGTCGCGGGCCTGCTCGATCCAGGTGTACCAAGTCACGCCGACCGCGGCGAGATGCGCGACCTCCTCACGGCGCAGCCCCGGGGTACGACGGCGGCTGCCGCGCGGCAGGCCGACCTGTTCGGGAGTGATCCGCTCCCGCCGGCTGCGCAGGAACGCGGCGAGTTCGGCGCGGCGGACGGCGTCGCCGGCACGTGGGGCGGCGGTCCCTTCGCCGGTCCGGTTGCCTTCTCCGGCCCCGAAAACGGTTTTGTTGACGGTCCGTTCGCCGGTCCGGTTGACGGTCCGGTTGACGGACGGTTCGCCGGTTCGTTCGCGGGTCGCGGTGGCCTGCGGCATGGTCAGCTCCACGGTCATGCTCCCAGGGTGCCGGAGGCGCCATCCGGTTGCCAGGTAGCGCCGATACCAGGATGAGAAGACTCTGGTACCCCTTTGGGCGGCGGACGATCGTCGTGTCCCGTGAGCCACTCCGATACCGATACCGACATCGCCGCCGCTGCCCGCGCACGGGCCGCCGCCCCAGAGACCCTCGTCACCTCACCCGGGCCGGTCGCGGCCCCGCGCGTCCTGACCCCGCTGGGGCTGCTGACCGTCCTGCTCGGCGCTGCCCTCCCCATGATCGACTTCTTTATCGTCAATGTCGCGCTGCCGACCATCGACCGTGATCTGCACGCGGGCCCCGCGGTCCTGGAGATGGTGGTGGCGGGCTATGGCGTCGCCTACGCCACGCTGCTCGTCCTCGGCGGACGGCTCGGCGACATGGCCGGGCGCCGCCGGCTGTTCCTCTGGGGCCTGGCCGCCTTCGGCCTGACCTCGCTCGCCTGCGGACTGGCCCCGGACGCCTGGACGTTGGTGGCCGCCCGGGTCGCCCAGGGCGCCACGGCCGCCCTGCTGCTGCCGCAGGTGCTGGCCACCATCCAGGCCACGACCACCGGCGCACGGCGTGCCAAGGCGGTCAGCCTGTACGGCGGCACGGCGGGCGTCTCCAGCGCCGTCGGCCAGGTGCTCGGCGGGCTGCTGGTCTCCGCCGACCTGGCGGGCTCCGGATGGCGCGCGGTCTTCCTGGTGAACGTCCCGATCGCGGCCGCGGCCTGGCTGCTTGCCGTCCGTACGGTGCCCGAGACCCGCTCCCCGCGGCCGACCCGGGTGGACGGCCCCGGTACGGCGCTGCTCGCCGCCACGCTGATCGCCCTGCTGCTGCCGCTGACCGAGGGCCGGACGGCCGGCTGGCCCCTGTGGTCCTGGCTGCTCCTCGCCGTCTTCCCGTTCGCCGCCGCCGCGTTCGTCGTCGTCGAGCGCCGCGCCGAACGCGCGGGCCGTACGCCGCTGATTCCGCCGTCCCTGTTCCGCATCCCCTCCATGAACAGTGGCCTTTCCATGATGGTCCCGTTCTCGGTGGGCTTCGGCGGCTTTATGTTCGTGGTGGCCGTCGCCCTCCAAACCGGCCTGCGTTACGGGGCGTTCGCCGCCGGCCTGTCGCTGGCGCCGCTGTGCGTCACGTTCTTCCTGGCCTCGCTGGCCGGTCCGCGGCTGGTGCGGCGCTTCGGGCGGCGGGTGGTGCTCACCGGCTCGCTGATCCAGGCCACCGGGCTGATCGCGCTGGCGCTGACCATGCGTGCCGGCTGGCCCGATGTGTCGGTGGCCGGCCTCGCGCCGAGCATGGCCGTGCTGGGCATCGGTCAGGGGATGGTCCTGCCGGTGCTGATGCGCATCGTGCTGAGCGAGCTGCCGGTGGCGCAGGCCGGGGTGGGCGGCGGCGTCATGGTCACCACCCAGCAGTCGGGCCTCGCGCTCGGCGTCGCCACGCTCGGCACGCTCTTTCTCTCGCTCCTCCCGTCGCTCGGCATCCGCGACGCGCTCGTCGCCGCGCTGCTGGCACAGCTGGCGATCGTGCTGGTCACGACGGCGCTGGCGCTGCGGTTGCCGCGTGCGGTGCGCTGACGGCCCTCGACCCTCCCGCTCAACAAAATTCGACTGACAGCTATTGATATCTGTCAGTCGACATGCCATAGTCGAGGCACGAGCCGCCTCAGCGCGACCCACTCACACCCCGGCTCGCACGCCGTCCCCACCCCTTCAGGAGCGCACAGTGCAGACCCGCACCCTCGGCACCACCGGCCCGCAGACCTCCGCCCTCGGCCTCGGCTGCATGGGCATGTCCGCCCTCTACGGCGACGCCGACCGCACCGAGTCCATCGCCACCCTCCACGCCGCCCTCGACGCCGGCATCACCCTGCTCGACACCGGCGACTTCTACGGCATGGGCCACAACGAACTGCTCATCAACGAAGCCCTGCGCACGGCCCCCGCGGCCGCCCGCGAGAAGGCGCTGACCAGCGTCAAGTTCGGCGCCCTGCGCACCATCGAAGGCGCCTTCACCGGCTACGACGGCCGCCCCCAGGCGGTCAGGAACTTCGCCGCCTACTCCCTGCAGCGCCTCGGCACGGACCACATCGACATCTACCGGATCGCCCGTGTCGACCCGGCCGTCCCGGTCGAGGAGACCGTCGGCGCCATCGCCGAGCTGGTCGAGGCCGGACACGTCCGCCACATCGGTCTGTCCGAGGTGGGCGCACAGACCCTCCGCCGGGCCGCCGCCGTCGCCCCGATCTCCGACCTCCAGATCGAGTACTCGCTGATCTCCCGCGGCATCGAGGACGAGATCCTGCCCACCGCCCGCGAGCTGGGCATCGGCATCACCGCGTACGGCGTGCTGTCCCGCGGCCTGATCAGCGGCCACTTCACCCGTGACCGCAAGCTGGCGGCGAACGACTTCCGTGGCATGAGCCCGCGCTTCCAGGGCGAGAATCTCGACCGCAACCTCGATCTGGTGGACGCGCTGCGCAAGATCGCCGAGCAGAAGGGCGTGACGGTCGCCCAGACCGCCATCGCCTGGGTGCTCTCCCGTGGCGAGGACATCGTCCCGCTGGTCGGCGCCCGTCGCCGGGACCGGCTGGCCGAGGCGCTGGGTGCCACGGAGTTCACGCTGGACGCCGAGGACCTGGCTGCGATAGAGCGTGCGGTGCCGGCCGGCGCCGCCGCGGGCGAGCGTTACCCCGCCGACCAGATGGCCCACCTGGACAGCGAGCGCTGACCGCCAGGGCGTGTGCCGGGGGCGCCGGGTACCGTCCGTAGGTACCCGGCGCACACACCCACCGGGTGTGCCCGCACGCCGCCTCCTGTCCCGCTCACCCCGAAAGGCCGGCCCGCCCCATGCCCCCCGAGACACTGACCCCCGAGCGCATCCTCGAAGCCACCGAGGAGGTGCTGCGCCGCTATGGCCCCGCCAAGGCCACGGTCGTCGATGTGGCGCGTGCCCTGGGTGTCAGCCACGGCAGCGTCTACCGCCATTTCCGCACCAAGGCGGCGCTGCGGGAGGCGGTCACGGAGCGGTGGCTGAACCGTACGAGCGAGCAGCTCTCGGCCATTGTCGCGGCGGAGGGCCCGGCCCCGGACCGGCTCGACCGCTGGCTCACCGCCCTCTTCGAGGCGAAGCGGCACAAGGCGGGCGACGACCCCGAGCTCTTCGCCACGTATATGACCCTGATCGGCGAGAGCGGCGGGGTGGTGGACCGCCATGTCACCGATCTCGAAGCCCAGCTCACCGCGATCATCGAGGCCGGTGTCACCGAGGGAGCCTTCCACACCCCCTCCCCCCCGACCGCCGCCCGCGCCGTCTTCAACGCCACCGGCCGCTTCCACGACCCCTGTTACGCCCCGGAGTGGTCCAGCCCCACGATCAGCGACGACTTCGAGGCGGTCCGGGAGCTGCTCCTGCGAGGGCTGACCGGCTAGCCGGGCCGGCCAAATGGGTCGGCCAATGGGGTCGGCCCAAACGCGCAGCCAGCTCCCAGGAGTCGGGCGGCTTCCCCTCGCGACGAGTTGGGCGAGGACCCACGGTCCAGGGCCATGCCGCCCCCGCTCCTGATCCCCGCACGCAAAAGCGCCGGCCAAGCCCGGATGATCCGGGCCCGACCGGCGCCTGAGGCCAGCGAAGCGGGAGCCACCCCGCGGGCCATACGCCCCCGCCCCGCAAGGACCTAGCAGCCCAGCAGCCGTGCCCCCAGGTACGACTGGATCTGGTCCAGGCTGATCCGCTCCTGCTTCATCGTGTCGCGTTCGCGCACCGTGACGGCGTTGTCGTCCAGGGTGTCGAAGTCGACCGTGACGCAGAACGGGGTGCCGATCTCGTCCTGGCGGCGGTAGCGGCGGCCGATGGCGCCCGCGTCGTCGAACTCGATGTTCCAGTTCTTGCGCAGGTCCGCGGCGAGACCCTTCGCCTTCGGCGACAGCTGCGGGTTGCGGGACAGCGGCAGCACCGCGACCTTGACCGGCGCCAGGCGCGGGTCGAGGCGCATGACCGTGCGCTTCTCCATCTTGCCCTTGGCGTTGGGCGCCTCGTCCTCGGTGTACGCGTCGAGCATGAAGGCGAGCATCGCCCGGCCGACACCGGCCGCGGGCTCGATGACGAACGGGGTGTAGCGCTCGCCGGCCTCCTGGTCGAAGTAGGAGAGATCCTGGCCCGACGCCTTGGAGTGCGAGGAGAGGTCGTAGTCGGTGCGGTTGGCGATGCCCTCCAGCTCGCCCCACTCCGAGCCGCCGAACTGGAAGCGGTACTCGATGTCAGCGGTGCGCTTGGAGTAGTGCGAGAGCTTCTCCTCCGGGTGCTCGAACCACCGGATGTTCTCCTCGCGGAGGCCCAGGTCGACGTACCAGTTCCAGCGCTGCTGCATCCAGTACTCCTGCCACTGCTCGTCCTCGCCCGGCTTGACGAAGAACTCCATCTCCATCTGCTCGAACTCACGGGTGCGGAAGATGAAGTTGCCCGGCGTGATCTCGTTCCGGAAGGACTTGCCCATCTGCGCGATACCGAACGGCGGCTTCTTGCGCGAAGTCTGCTGCACCTGCGCGAAGTTGGTGAAGATGCCCTGCGCGGTCTCGGGGCGCAGATACGCCACCGAGGCGGTGTCCTGGGACGGGCCGAGGTGGGTGGAGAGCAGGCCGGAGAACTGCTTGGGCTCGGTGAAGCCGCCCTTGTTGCCGCAGTGCGGGCAGTTGATGTCGGCGAGGCCGTTCGCGGGGAACCGGTTGTGCTTGGCCTCGTACGCCTCCTCCAAGTGGTCCGCGCGGAAGCGCTTGTGACAGGAGGTGCACTCGGTGAGCGGGTCGGTGAAGGTGGCGACGTGACCGGACGCCTGCCACACCTCGGAGGCCAGGATCACCGACGAGTCGATACCGACGACGTCCTCGCGCGAGGTGACCATGGTGCGCCACCACTGACGCTTGATGTTCTCCTTGAGTTCAACGCCGAGGGGACCGTAGTCCCAGGCAGCGCGGGAGCCGCCGTAGATCTCGCTGGAGGGGTAAACGAAGCCACGGCGCTTGCTCAGGCTGACGATGGTATCGATCTTGTCGGCGGCCACGGTGCTCTCTTCATTACGACGACGAACGATGGACAGGGGCGGCGCGTAGCGTCTCGATGAGGGGTGGCGGTCGGGAGACGGTTGCGCGAATAGTTCAGGGTACCGGCGGCCGTACCCCCCGGATCAAATCGGTTCCGGGCCGTTATCGCTCCAGATCATGATCCGTCCGCGCCCGTCCGGCGTCACCATCACCTTTGTTGACAATCGTTTCCAACTTTGTTGAAAATGACAGTCATGAACATACGCCGCCGCATATCCGTTGCCGTCGCCGGAGCCTCGGTGCTCGGCCTCCTGGCCCTCTCGGCCTGCTCCACGTCCGACGCCGCGGGCAGCGACGACAAGGTGAAGGTGACGGCGAACTTCTATCCCATGGAGTTCCTCGCCGCACAGATCGGCGGGAGGCACGTCGAGGTGTCCGACCTCACCAAGCCGGGGATGGAGCCGCACGACCTGGAGCTCACCCCGAAGCAGACCGCCCAGCTGGGCGAGTCCGACGCGATCGTCTACCTCAAGGGCCTGCAGCCCGCCGTCGACGAGGCCGTCGAGCAGTCCGGCGTCGAAAACGTCGCCGAGGCGGGCTCGCTGACCACACTGGAGGAGCACGGCACCGAGGTCGACAGCCACGGCCACGAGGGCGAGGGCGCGCACGAGGACGAGCACGGCCACGAGGAAGAGGGCGGCAAGGACCCGCACATCTGGCTCGACCCGGTGAAGTACGCCGAGGTCGCCAAGGGTGTGAACAAGACCCTCGCCAAGGCCGACCCGGACCACAAGGCCGACTACCAGAAGAACACCGACACCCTGGTGAAGAAGCTGGAAGCGCTGGACGCGGACTTCAAGAACGGCCTGAGGAACCGGGACTCGGACGTCTTCATCTCCACCCACGCGGCCTTCGGCTACCTCGCCGAGCGCTACGGCCTCACCCAGGAGGCCATCAGCGGCCTCGACCCCGAGTCGGAGACCAGCGCCAACCGCGTCAAGGAACTGCACAGCCTCGCCGAGAAGCACCACGTCTCCACGGTCTTCTTCGAGACGATCGCCAACCCCGCCACCGCGAAGGCCCTGGCCGGCGATCTGCGCCTGAAGACCGATGTCCTCGACCCGATCGAGGGGATCACGGCCAAGTCGCGCGGCAAGGACTACTTCGGCGTGATGCGGGCCAACCTCGCCGCGCTGCAGAAGGCGCTCGGCAGCAAGTGAGCACCCCAGCCACCCCGCATGTGACGGAGGCCCCGTGAACAAGACGCTGTCCGAACCGGTCGTAGACCTGCGCGGGGCCACCGCGTCGCTGGGCGCGCGCCCGGTGCTGCGCGGTGTCGACCTCACGGTGCGGGCCGGCGAGGTCGTCGCCCTGCTCGGCGCCAACGGCTCCGGCAAGTCCACGGCCATACGGTCGGTGATCGGCCAGGTCCCGCTCTCCGGCGGCGAGCTGTCGCTCTTCGGCACGGAGTTCCGGCGCTTCACGGACTGGGCCCGGGTCGGCTATGTCCCGCAGCGCACCACCGCCTCCAGCGGCGTCCCCGCCACCGTCCGCGAGGTCGTCACCGCCGGGCGGCTGGCCCGTACCAAGCTGGGTGTCCTGCGCAGGGCCGACCGGGCCGCCGTGCACCGCGCACTGGAGCTGGTGGGCATGGCGGACCGCGCCAAGGACTCCGTCAACGCGCTCTCCGGCGGCCAGCACCAGCGGGTGCTGATCGCCCGCGCGCTGGCCGGCGAACCGGAACTGCTGATCATGGACGAGCCGATGGCGGGCGTCGACCTGGCCAGCCAGGAGGTGCTGGCCACGGCGCTGCGCGAGCAGGTCGGCGTGGGCACCACGGTGCTGCTGGTGCTGCATGAGCTGGGTCCGCTGGAGCCGCTGATAGACCGTGCGGTGGTACTGCGGGACGGCTGTGTGGTGCACGACGGCCCGCCGCCCGAGGCCGTCGGCCAGCACGCCCTGCCCGGCCACGACCATGTCCATCCGCACGCCGACGCGGCCGCGGAGCCGGTCCGTACGGGACTGCTGAGCTAGGGGGCCGCACATCCGATGGAAATCCTGAACTACGCCTTCATGCAGCGGGCCCTGCTCGCCGCCCTGATCGTCGGTGTCACCGCGCCGGCCATCGGCATCTACCTCGTCCAGCGCCGTCAGGCCCTGATGGGCGACGGTATCGGCCATGTCGCCCTCACCGGCGTCGGTCTGGGCTTTCTGCTCAACACCAGCCCGGTCTGGGTCGCCACCGCCGTCGCCGTCCTCGGCTCCGTCGTCATGGAGCTGATCCGCTGGTACGGCAGGACCCGTGGCGATCTCGCGCTGGCCATGCTGTTCTACGGCGGTATGGCGGGCGGTGTGATGCTGATGAGCCTCTCCGACGCCGGCTCCAACGCCAACCTCGGCACCTATCTCTTCGGGTCGATCACCACCGTCTCGCCTCAGGACATGACGACGATCTGTGTGCTGGCCGCCCTGGTGCTGCTGATCACGGTCGGTCTGCGCCGCCAGCTGTTCGCGGTCTGCCAGGACGAGGAGTTCGCCCGGGTGACCGGGCTCCCGGTGCGACTGCTGAACCTGCTGATCGCGGTCACCGCCGCGGTCACCGTCACCGTCGCCATGCGGGTCGTCGGCCTGCTGCTGGTCAGCGCGCTGATGGTGATCCCCGTCGCGGCCGCCCAGCAGCTCAGCCGCAGCTTCGCGCTGACCTTCGGCCTGGCCATCGGGATCGGCGTCACGGTCACCCTCACGGGTACCGCCGCCTCGTACTACGTGGACGTACCGTCCGGCGCGACGATCGTGCTCCTCGCCATCGGACTGTTCGTGATCTTCACGGCCCTGGCCGCGCCACTGGCCAAAAAACGCGCCAAGGCTGCCGCGCAAACGGCCAAGGGGTGCACTCTGGAGATACCGGGCGACCGGACCCCGGCGGACGACGTCAGCGTGTGACCACGAGCGTGACGGTCCTGCGCGGCGGCGCGGCACACACAGCGCCGCAGGTGTGAGAGCGTCCAGCCAGGGTTCCGATCACCGCCTGGCACAATGGCCGCGGAGTCCCCCACGCTCCAGGGCGCGGGAAGGGCCCCAAGTGCGGGGGGAAGACCTGACGTCCTAGGGAGGCAACGGTGGCGACGAGCGCGGGTTCTCCGGTACGCGGCCGGTCGACGCGGCAGCGGACCGCGGTTTCGGCCGCACTCGACGAGGTGGACGAGTTCCGCAGCGCGCAGGAACTCCACGACATGCTCAAGCACCGGGGCGACTCGGTCGGGCTGACCACCGTCTACCGGACGCTGCAGTCCCTGGCGGACGCGGGCGAGGTCGATGTGCTGCGCACCAGCGACGGCGAGGCCGTCTACCGCCGGTGCAGCACCGACGACCATCACCACCACCTGGTGTGCCGGACTTGCGGCAAGGCCGTCGAGGTCGAGGGACCCGCGGTCGAGAAGTGGGCCGACCAGATCGCCGCCGAGCACGGCTTCCGTGATGTCGCGCACACCATCGAGATCTTCGGTACCTGCGGAGAGTGCGCGCAGCGGGCCCCGGAGGGGCAGTAACACCACACGATCAGCACGAACGGGCCGTCTCCCCGAGGGAGGCGGCCCGTCGTGCATGACCGTCCGGCTCAGGTGGCCGGCTGCCCGTCCGTCTCCGGAGCGGCCCCGAACCGGCGGTCGCGCTTGGCGTACTCCAGGCAGGCGTCCCACAGGTTCCGGCGGTCGAAGTCCGGCCAGAGGATGTCCTGGAAGACCATCTCGGCGTACGCGCTCTGCCAGATCAGATAGTTCGACGTCCGCTGCTCGCCCGACGGCCGGACGAAGAGATCCACATCCGGCATGTCCGGGTAGTACAGGTACTTCGCGACGGTCTTCTCGGTGACCTTGGCCGGATCCAGCTTGCCGGCCCGCACATCCGCCGCGATCGCCGCCGCGGCGTCCGCGATCTCCGCCCGGCCTCCGTAGTTGACGCAGAAGTACAGCGTCATCGCGTCATTGTTCTTGGTCTGCTCCTGCGCCACCTGGAGCTCCTGCACCACGGACTTCCACAGCTTCGGCATCCGCCCGACCCAGCGGATCCGGATGCCCAGCGCGTCCATCTCGTCCCGGCGCCGCCGGATCACATCGCGGTTGAAGTTCATCAGGAAGCGCACCTCGTCGGGCGACCGCTTCCAGTTCTCGGTCGAGAAGGCGTAGAGCGAGAGGTTCTTCACACCCATCTCGATGCAGCCCTTGAGCACGTCCAGGACGACGCCCTCGCCGACCTTGTGGCCCTCGGTACGCGGCAGCCCGCGCTGCTTGGCCCACCGGCCGTTGCCGTCCATGACGACCGCCACATGGTTCGGGACGAGCTCTCCGGGGATCTTCGGCGGCCGCGCACCGGAAGAGTGCGGCTCGGGCGTCTCGTACTCCCGCCGGTTACGGCCCAGAATCCCGCGTCGTGCCATGCGGCCCACGTCTCCTATGTGTCGTATGCGTCGTATGTCTCGGGTGCACCGGTTGTGGCGGACCGGCTACTGCTCCACGTAGCGGAGGGAGCGCAGGCCCCGCTCCAGATGCCACTGCAGATACGCCGCGACGAGCCCGCTGCCCTCCCGGACATGCCGCGCCTCGCAGGCGTCCGCCGTCTCCCAGTCGCCGGTGAGCAGCGCGCCCAGGAGTCCGATGGCCTCACAGGAGGGTACGACGCTTCCCGGCACCCGGCAGTCCCCGCAGACGACACCGCCCGACGACACCGAGAAGAACCGGTGGGGACCGGGCAGCCCGCACTTGGCACAGCTGTCGAAACTGGGTGCGTAGCCGTTCACGGCGAGCGAGCGCAGCAGGAAGGCGTCCAGTACCAGATGCGGTGCGTGCTCGCCGCGGGCCAGCGTCCGCAGCCCGCCGACCAGCAGCAGATACTGCTGGACGGCCGGCTCGCCCTCGTGGTCGGTGAACCGCTCGGCGGTCTCCAGCATCGCGGTGCCGGCGGTGTAACGGGCGTAGTCGGTGACGATCCCGCCGCCGTACGCCGCGATCGTCTCGCTCTGGGTGCACAGCGGCAGACCGCGCCCGACCAGCTCGCCGCCCCGGGCGAAGAACTGCACATCCACATGGGAGAAGGGCTCCAGCCGCGCCCCGAACTTCGATTTCGTCCGGCGTACGCCACGGGCCACCGCCCGCACCCGGCCATGGCCCCGGGTGAGCAGCGTGATGATCCGGTCCGCTTCTCCCAGCTTCTGGGTGCGCAGCACGATGCCGTCGTCGCGGAACAGGCTCATCGCGCACCTCCTCGGGTTCTCGGGCGCCGGGGGTACGGTCCGCGGCGCGGCCGCGCTCGGGCACAGGGGCCCGCGGGACACAGCAGCATGCGGCCATTCTCGCGCATCACGCGGGCGGCCAGGGGCGCCCCTGGCCCCACCGGCCGGGATGACAGGGCCACATCACGCCATTGTCCGGGGCATCGCGGGGGGAACGTGACCTACCGTACTTGTCAGTCCGCGCCGTCGATCCAGCTCACGGCGCGTCAACTCCCCGGTAGCATCCGGGGATGATCGGCAGTTCTCAGCCGTGACGGCAGGCCGACCCAGACCCACACGAGGATCTCGATGACATCCATACCGGAGGCGCTGTTGTGGTGCCTCAGCGCAGGTACGGCCGCCGCCGTGGTCTTGGCGGCGCTCATGGTCCGCGCACACAAGCAGCGCGCCGATCTGAGACAGCGCCTCGCCGCCGCTGAGGAACACAACAGCGCCACGCTCCAGAGCAATACGGAGCTGTCGGCCCGGCTGCGGGCCACCGAGGCCGAGATCCGGCATCTGGCCGGAACGCGGCTCCCCGACCTCACCATGGCCCTCGCCCATCCGCACGTCCCGGTACGCGGGCTGCTGGACTCCCGGTTCGCCGGGTCGGAGACGGATCACGCGCTGACCGCCGTACTGGACCAGGTCGGCGAGGCGGTGGCCGGTGAGCGGCAACGCGTCGACGCGGCCGCGCAGTCCACCCTCCGGGGCGCGACCACCACCATCCAGGCGCTGCTCTACCGGCTCCAGACGGCCCTTCAGGACATGCAGCACCGCTACGACGACCCGCAGATCGCCCAGGACCTGCTGGACGCGGACTTCCTCAACGAGCAGGCGCTGCGCCGGATTCAGGCCACCGCCGTGGTGTGCGGCGCCTGGCCGGGACTGACCCGCGAGGACTCCTACCTCGCCGAGCTGGTCGTCGGCGCCACCTCCCGGCTGCGCGGCTACGAGCGCGTCCAGGTCAGCAACCAGCTGCGGGATCCGGTCGCGGTGGTCGCCCGTGCCGTCGAGCCGGTCGCGATCACCATCACCGAGCTGCTGGCCAACGCGCTGCACCACTCGCACCAGGAACTGCCCGTCACCGTCACCCTCCAGCAGGGCAACAAGGGCGCGTCGGTCATCATCGACGACTACGGCGTGGGCATGCACGACGACGAGATCAAGCTGGCGATGGAGCTGCTGTCCGGTGCCGACGGCCTGCTGCTCACCCAGCTCGGCGACCCGCCGCGGTCCGGTTTCGCGGCCGCGGGCCAGCTGGTGCGGCAGTACGGCTTCGGCGTGCACGTGGAGCCGTCCCCGTACGGCGGGGTGCGCGCGGTCGTCTACATCCCCGGCGATCCCCTTCTCACCGTCCTCGACGAGAGCACCCAGCCCATGTCCGTGATGGCTCCGCTGCCGCACCGTCCGGGCGTGCCGGACCGGTCCTCGTCCGTGCTGCCCACGGGCGCCGCGACGCCCCCCTCGACCGCCGCGCCCGCCGCGCCCGCGCCGTCCACCGCGCGGCACGCCGCCGCGCCGGACCCGGCGGCCCGGATCGACACTGCCGCTGCCGGTCCTGCCGCGCCCGCCGCCCCCGCCGACGGCGAACTCCCGCGCCGGCGCCGCCGTAAGCCGGCATCCGAGCTCGAACAGAGCGCCCCCCGCGCCGAATCGATTCCTTCGCGCTCTCCGGAAGAGACCGCCTCCCGCTGGGCCGCACTCCAGCAAGGCACCGAATCCGGCCGGGCCGCGGCCCAGTCAGAACCCCCTCGCAGTCCCGAAGGGAACGCCCACTGATGAACAGCCCCACTCGCCGCCGTGTCACCGAGGACAAGTCCTGGGTGCTGGCCCCCCTCTTGGAGCTGCCGCATGTTATCCACGCAGCCGTCATCTCCGGCGACGGATTCATCGAGGGCTCCTCGCCCGGCCTGCAGCGCGACGCCGCCGAGGGCGTCGCGGCGATGATGTCCGCTCTCCAGGGCGCCGGACGCGCCGTGACCGCGGCGTTCGCCGGCCAGGACGACGCCCGGCTGCGGCAGACTGTCATCGAGTCCGAGGAGGGCTGGGTCTTCGCGATACCGGCCGGCGAGAACACCTGTCTGGCCGTCTTCGCCGCTCCCGAGGTCAACATGGGCGTCGTCGCGCACCATATGCAGATCCAGGTGACGACTCTGGGCAACAAGGTCATGAACAGCCCGGCGCGGGACCTCGGTAATCCGGCATGACCCCGCGCCAGAGCACCAGGCGCCTCGTACCGGCCTATCTGGCGACCGGCGGACGCGCCCGACCCAGCCGCAACACGTTGGACCGGCTCTCCCTGCTGCACACCGCGGGGATGCCGGTCACCAGTGACGTACGCCCGGAAGAGCGCCGGATCCTGGAGCTGCTCCAGCCCGGGGCCCTGTCTCTGGCCGAGGTCGCAGCCCACCTCCACCTGCCCGTCAGCGTGGTGAAGGTGCTGGTGGCCGATCTTGTCGATGCCGGCCGCCTGCACGCCCGTGTCCCCATCCCCGAAGCCGAGCAATTCGACCGGCAGATCCTGGAGAGGGTTCTCGATGGACTCCGCTCTCTCAAGTCCTAGCACCGGCGCCGGTGCGGTCACCGGCGCTGTCACCGGCGCGGCCAATGGCGGCATGTATCTCTCCGGCGACGACCAGACCCTGGTCAAGCTCCTGGTCGCGGGGCCGTTCGGAGTCGGCAAGACCACGCTCATCCGTGCCCTGTCCGAAACCCCGCCGCTGCACACCGAAGAGGTCATGACGCAGACCGGCGCGATCGTCGACGATCTCGCCGGTGTCCGGGACAAGACCACCACCACCGTCGCCATCGACTTCGGGCGGCTGACCCTGCCCGGGGACCTGGTGCTCTATCTGTTCGGCACGCCCGGACAGAAGCGCTTCCGTCCCCTCTGGCAGGACATCGCCCGCGGCGCGCTGGGCGCCCTCGTCCTCGCGGACACCCGCCGGCTGGCGGACTCCTTCGAGGTGATGGACATCGTCGAGGAGGCCGGGCTGCGCTACGCCGTCGCCGTCAACACCTTCCCCGACGCGCCGCAGCACAGCGTCGAGAAGCTCCGTGACGCCCTCGACCTGCACCCCGAGACGCCGCTCGTGCTGTGCGACGCCCGCGACCGGGACCAGTCCGTCGACGCGCTGATCGCGCTCGTCGGCCATGTCCTGGACCACACGCCCCAGGAGAACCAGAACCCGTGACTTCCCCGCACCAGCCGGGTGCCACACCGCCACCGGGCTGCCCGGCACACGCCGTACCGCCGCCGGAGGCCCCGCAGACTCCGGCCCAGCCCGACCCGCACGCGCCCCTGAAGCTCTACGGACCGGACTTCGCCGCCGACCCGCACCGCTTCTACCGGCATCTGCGGCAGTACGGCGCGCTGGCGCCGGTCGAGATCGCGCCGGACGTGACCGCGATGCTGGTCACCGACTACCGGGCCGCGCTGGACCTGCTGCACGACGACAGCACCTGGTCCAAGGACTCCCGGGCCTGGATGCAGACCGTCCCGGCCGACTCGCCGATCATGCCGATGATCGGCTGGCGCCCCAACGTCTTCTTCAGCGACGGCGCGGCGCACGCCCGCTATCGCGAGGTGATCACCGACAGCTTCCGGCTCGTCGAACCGCATGAGCTGCGTGCCCGCACCCACCAGGCCGCGGACACCCTCATCCAGCGGTTCGGCAAGGACGGCCGGGTCGATCTGATCGCCGACTACGCCCGGCTGATCCCGCTGCTGATGTTCAACGGCCTCTTCGGCATGCCCGATTCCTACAGCGAGCGGCTCATCGCGGCCATCGCCGGGATGCTGGAAGGCAACTCCCCCGAGGAAGCCGCCGCCGCCAACGAGGAGTTCACGACGTGCATCATGGAGCTCGTCGGCGCCAAGAAGGCAGCGCGCGGGCCGGACCTGACCTCCTGGTTCATGGACCACCCCAACGAGCTGTCCGACGAGGAACTCGTCCACCAGATCATCCTGACGATGGGCGCGGGCAACGAACCGCTGGCCAACCTCATCGGCAACGCGCTCGCCCGGATGCTGTCCGACGACCGCTACTACAACACCCTGTCGGGCGGCGCGCTGACCGCGCACGACGCCATCAACGAGGTGCTGTGGCACGACCCGCCGCTCACCAACTACTCCGCCCACTTCCCGCTGCGCGACGTCTTCTTCCACGGCACCTGGCTCCGCGCGGGGCAGCTGGTGATGGTGTCCTACGCGGCCGCCAACAGCCAGTTCGGCACCACGACGCTCGACCGGCCCGGCTCGGGCGGCGGTTCCCATCTCGCGTGGGCGGCGGGCCCGCACGCCTGCCCCGTGAAGCGGCACGCACTCCTGATCGCCACCACCGCGATCGAACGGCTCACCGCCTGGCTCTCCGACATCGAACTCGCCGTGGACCACAGCGAGTTGGTGTGGCGCAACGGCGCCTTCCACCGGGCCCTGGCCGCTCTCCCCGCCCGCTTCACCCCGATCACCCCCGACCAGGCAGGAGCCACCCCATGGCACAACAGGGACAGCAGCCCGTCGTCATCGACCCGGTCGGAACAGATATCCACGGAGAGGCGGCCCGCCTCCGCGAGCTAGGCCCGGCCGCCCGGGTCGAACTCCCCGGCGGCATCCCCGCCTGGGCCGTCACCAGCCACACCCTGCTCAAGGAGCTGCTGACCGACCCCCGCGTCTCCAAGAACCCGCGCGCGCACTGGCCCGCCTGGCAGCGCGAGGAGATCCGCGGCAGCTGGCTGCAGTCCTGGATCGGCGTCACCAACATGTTCACCGCGTACGGCGCCGACCACCGGCGGCTGCGCAAGCTGATCGCCCCGGCGTTCACCGCCCGCCGCACCGAGGCCATGCTCCCGTGCGTGGAGCGCATCACCACGGAACTCCTGGACCGCCTCGACGCGGTCCCCGCCGGCGCGGTCGTCGATCTGCGCGAGGAATTCACCCATCCCCTCCCCATGCAGGTCATCTGCGAGCTGTTCGGCTTCCCGGAGGGCGAGCCGCGCGCCGAACTGGCCCGCCTCGTCCAGGCCATCATGGACACCACGGCCACCCCGGAAGAGGCCGGCGCCACCGCGGCGGCCGTCGGCGCCCTGCTCGGCGACCTGGTCGCCGGCAAGCGGAAGGCCCCCGCCGACGACCTGACCAGCCTGCTGGTCTCGGCCCGGGACGACGACGGACAGCGGATGACCGAACAGGAGCTCCTCGACACCCTGCTCCTCGTCATCGGCGCCGGCCACGAGACCACCGTCGACCTCCTCGGCAACGCCGTCACCGCGCTGCTGACCCACCCCGACCAGCTCACGCTGGTCCTGACGGGCCGGTCCTCCTGGGACGACGTCATCGAGGAGACGCTGCGCTGGGCCCCCAGCATCGCCAGCCTCCCGCTCCGCTTCGCCGTCGAGGACATCGCCCTTGCGGACGGCACCGCCATCCGCAAGGGCGAGGCGATCCTCCCGGCGTATGCGGCGGCCGGCCGCGACCCCGGCTTCCACGGCGACACGGCCGCGCGGTTCGACGTCCAGCGGCAGGTCACCGAGCATCTGGCCTTCGGCCACGGCGTCCACCGCTGCCTGGGCGCACCGCTGGCCCGCCTGGAAGCCCGCACCGCCCTCCCGGCCCTCTTCTCGCGGTTCCCGGACCTCCAACTGGCCGTCTCCGCTGAAGCGTTGAAACCGGCCGGCGGTTTCATCGCGGGCGGCTACGCAGCGGTGCCGGTGCGGCTGACACGGGGCTGACCGGTGACGCGGGGCCGACCGGCTCTCGCACGCGCGCGACCCCGCCACCTCTCTGGTGGCGGGGTCGTCGTATGCCGGCGTCAGGACGGCGTACGCGCCGCCCTCAGCAAGCGGTCCGTATCGGCCGGGGCCAGCTGCAGGGCCGCGCCGACGGTGCTGAGGACCTCGCGTTCGGCGGGGGTGTAGGAGCCGTCGGCGAGGGCGATGCGGGCGCCCTGGAGGAGGAGGGACTCACGGCCGGCCGGGGCGAGATGGGGCGCCAGGGGATCCAGCGACTCATGGAGCTCTATGGCCAGTGCGGTGCCGCACGGGTCGAGGCCGTTGTGGCCGCAGTCGCCGCCGGTGACCGCGTCGTAGGTGCCGGTGAGGCGGCCGGTGTCGGCGGCGAGGGCGGCGAGGAGGGTGAGCAGCTGGTCCTCGGAGCAGTCGGCGAAACCCGCCGCGCGGACCGTACAGACGGCGGTGTCGCGCACGGCGCCGGACGAAGTGCCGCCGGCGGCCAGCAGGGCGAGCGTGAGGGTGTGGACGGCGTCCCGGAGCATCGCGGAGAAGCGGACGGTGGTGGGGTGGTCCAGGGCGTCCAGGCCGAAGCGGCCGCGGCAGGCGGAGCATTCGAGGACCGGGCCCGCGGCGCCACGGGAGAGGACGGGGACGCCGAGGACGGTGAACCGGCGGCGGCCCGTCTGGCGGAGGTAGTTGCGGTCGCCGCCGCAGTCCGGGCAGAAGAACTCACCGTCGGCAACGGTACGCCAGGACGTGCGCACGCCCATCACACACACCTTGTGCATCACGCCACTCCTCCCTAACTCCCCCGTGGCCTGCAGGCACGGGTGGTGCCCCACCGCCCCATCGCCATGTGGGCGTGATGTTAGCCACATCCATGATGTGGCGTCAGCACCTCGTACCGGACTACTGGCCGGATGACGAAGGCCCGCAACCCTTCCAGGGGAGACGCCGATTCCGGTTGACGCCGGTCAGGGCGCCGTCAGGACGCACCCCCCGAACAAGGGAACACCCGTACGGGCCTCCCGTCGGCCGTACCGGACTTGGCCGGAACCAGGGGTTGGCGGGGCTGCCGGGTGCGGCCGGCAGCCCCCCCGGACGGATGGGCCCCCGCGCCGTTCAGGCGTGGGGGAGGGTCAGCGGCCCGCGCGGTTGACCGCCGAGACCACCGCCTTGAGCGAGGCACGGGTGGTGTTCGCGTCGATGCCGATGCCCCACAGCACCTTGTCGCCGATCGCGCACTCGATGTACGAGGCCGCCTGCGCGGAGGCGCCCTCGCTCATCGTGTGCTCCTGGTAGTCCAGCAGACGGACGTCGATGCCGATGCCCTGCAGCGCGTGGAAGAACGCGGAGATCGGGCCGTTGCCGGTGCCGACCAGCGTGGTCTCGACGCCGTCCACCTCCGCCTGCACGGTCAGCGTGTCCACGCCGTCCTTGTCGGTGGTGGTCTGGCCGTTCTTGAGCTGGATACGGCCCCAGGAGTTGCCCGGCGTGGGCAGGTACTCGTCCTGGAAGACGGCCCAGATGTCCTTCGGGGTGACCTCGCCGCCCTCGGAGTCGGTCTTCTCCTGGATCGTCCGGGAGAACTCGATCTGCATCCGGCGCGGCAGCTCCAGCTTGTGGTCGTTCTTCAGGACGTAGGCCACACCGCCCTTGCCGGACTGCGAGTTGACACGGATGACGGCCTCGTAGGAGCGGCCGACGTCCTTGGGGTCGATCGGCAGGTACGGGACCGCCCACTCGATCTCGTCGACGCCCCTGCCCCGGGCGGCCGCGTCGGCCTCCATGGCGTCGAAGCCCTTCTTGATGGCGTCCTGGTGGGAGCCGGAGAAGGCGGTGTAGACCAGATCGCCCGCGTAGGGGTGGCGCGGGTGGATCTCCATCTGGTTGCAGTACTCGGAGGCGCGGCGGACCTCGTCGATCTGGGAGAAGTCGATCTGCGGGTCGACGCCCTGGCTGAACAGGTTCATGCCCAGGGTGACCAGGTCGACATTGCCGGTGCGCTCCCCCTGCCCGAACAGACAGCCCTCGATGCGGTCCGCACCGGCCATGATCGCCAGTTCGGCGGCGGCGACGGCGGTGCCGCGGTCGTTGTGCGGGTGGACGGACAGACAGATGTGCTCGCGCCGGGACAGGTTCCGGCTCATCCACTCGAAGCGGTCGGCGTGGGTGGAGGGCGTCGAGCGCTCGACGGTGGCGGGCAGGTTCAGGATGATCTCGCGGCCGTCCTCGGGCTGCCAGACGTCCATCACCCCCTCGCAGACCTCCAGCGCGAAGTCCAGCTCGGTGTCGGTGAAGATCTCCGGGCTGTACTGGTAGCCGAAGACCGTCTCCTCACCGAGGATCTTGTCGGCGTACTCCATGACCAGCCGGGTGCCGTCCACCGCGATCTGCTTGACCTGCTCCTTCGAGCCGCGGAAGACGACCCGGCGGAAGGTGGGGGCGGTGGCGTTGTAGAGGTGCACGGTGGCGCGGTGGGCGCCGCGCAGCGACTCGACGGTCCGCTCGATCAGCTCCTCGCGGGCCTGCGTCAGGACGGAGATCGTCACATCCTCGGGGATCGCACCCTCTTCGATGATGGAGCGGACGAACGCGAAGTCGGTCTCGCCGGAGGACGGGAAGCCGACCTCGATCTCCTTGTAGCCCATGCGCACCAGCAGATCGAACATCTCGCGCTTGCGGGCCGGCGACATCGGGTCGATCAGGGCCTGGTTGCCGTCGCGCAGATCGGTCGACAGCCAGCGGGGGGCCTGGGTGATGCGGTTGTCCGGCCAGGTGCGGTCGGGGATGTCCACGGCCTCGTAGGGGCGGTACTTGTGGACCGGCATTCCGGAGGGCCGCTGGAGCCGCGTCGCGTTGGTGACCGGGGTACGGCGGCCGACGGCGCTGGCTGCGGGGCTCGACGGATTCGTCATGGTGCGTAGGGCTCCTCGTATGTCCTCAAGGGGAGGCCGACGGGGGCGAAAGATCGCAACACCGAACTCCGCGGGGAGGGGGTCGGCCTACGACTACAGGCCCTCGCCGCGGCAGCTAAGGAGAAGCAGCCCGAAACGCATGATGCACAGCACCCTAGCTGAGGTACGCCGTCATCGGCGGTCGCGTATCAGTATGCGGGACCGGACGGACGTAACGCCGCAAGTGCGACGGACCACACGTATTCAGGAATCTCGGCGGCAGGCAGTGACAGCCGCGTCACGCAATGCCACCGTTTTGCGTATGGACTCCACTGTGACCCCTCACCACCCGGCCGCTCCCGTTTTCTGCACCATCATCCCGCCGCACGTCCTCGACACCCTGGCGCAGCACGAGGACCCCGCTCGGCACGAGCCCGCCCGCCGCACCCTGGAGCACGACCACCTGCGGCGCACCCACCGCCGCGAGATCGCCGCCGAGGGCCGCACCCCCGGCGAGCCGGGCGCCGCCGCCGACAAACCCAACCGCACCATCTACGACGCCGAGCACCGGGAGGAACTGCCCGGCACCAAAGTGCACGAGGAGTCCGACGGGCCCTCCCAGGACGGCTCCGTCAACCGCGCGCACGCCGGCCTCGGCGCCACCTTCGACCTCTATCTGAAGGTCTACGGCCGGAAGTCCATCGACGGCGCCGGCCTGCCGCTCGACGCGACCGTCCACTACGGCGAGAAGTACGACAACGCCTTCTGGGACGGCGAGCGGATGGTCTTCGGCGACGGGGACAACGACCTGTTCCTGGACTTCACCATCCCCGTGGACGTCATCGGCCACGAGCTGACGCACGGCGTCATCCAGTACACCGCCAATCTTGACTACGAGGGCCAGTCCGGCGCGCTGAATGAGCACATTTCCGACGTCTTCGGCGCCCTGATCAAGCAGTACACCCTCGGCCAGAGCGCCGCCGAGGCCGACTGGCTGATCGGCGCCGGGCTCCTCGGCCCGGGAGTCGACAGCGGTAAGGCGCTGCGCTCCATGAAGGCGCCCGGTACCGCGTACGAGGACGATGTCCTGGGCAAGGACCCACAGCCCGCGACAATGGACAAGTACGTCCACACGGACAAGGACAACGGTGGGGTGCACATCAACTCCGGCATCCCCAACCACGCCTTCTACCTGGCCGCCACCGATCTCGGCGGCAACGCCTGGGAGCGGGCCGGGCAGATCTGGTACGACGTGCTGACCGGCGGCAAGCTCGCCAAGAACGCCCGGTTCGCCGACTTCGCGCGGCTCACCCTCGACGCCGCCCGCGCCCGCTTCGGCGAAAGCGACGAGCACCGGGCACTGCTCAAGGCGTGGTCGCAGGTCGGGGTGACCGGCAAGGACACCGGAACGGGGGGCGGCAAATAGCGGAATCCCCGGCATCCCGGCAGCACCCCGCCGCCGTACCGGGTAGGAGGGCACTATGCGTATTCAGATCCGACGTACCGGTGGTTTCGCGGGCACCGAGCGCCGCGGCGAGGTCGACGCCTCGAAGCGGTCCGACGCCGACGAGTGGCAGTCCCTGGCCGAAGCATCCCTCGCCGCCGGCCATGAAGAGCCCCCCGTCGGGGTGCCGGACGGCTTCAGCTATCAGATCACCGTCGATGAGCGGACGACGTACTGCTCCGATCCGCGGCTGACGGACGCACAGCGGAAGCTGATCACGCGGGTGCTGAAGGAGGGGGACTGACGGGCGACGGACGGCGTGCGGGACCTCGGCCGCCCGGTCGACTTCCCCACCCGGTCGACTTCCACCGCCCGGTCGCGCACGCCAACTCCCCCTCCTCGCAGACGTCTTGGCACTGCGACCCCTTGACACTGTTACCGACGGTTACGACTATCCGTGCATGACCACGGCGCCGGATCCTTCCCCCGTCCCGCTAGCCCCTCTCACCTCCCTCACCCCGCTCCCCCGCTTCCCCCGGGACTTCCTGTGGGGAGTGTCCACCTCGGCCCAGCAGATCGAGGGGGCGGTGGACGAGGACGGGCGGGGGCGCTCGGCCTGGGACGCGTTCGCGGACGGGCCGGGGCGGATCAAGGACGGGTCCGACGCCCGGGTCGCGACCGATCACTATCACCGCTACCGCGAGGACGTCGCCCTGCTCAGGGGGCTCGGAGTCGGGGCCTACCGCTTCTCGGTGTCCTGGCCCCGCATCGTCCCGGACGGCCGCGGGGCGGTGAACCCGGCCGGGCTCGACTTCTACGACCGGCTGGTGGACGAGCTGCTGGCGGCGGGGGTCGAGCCGGTGCCGACGCTGTTCCACTGGGACACTCCACAGGCGCTGGAGACCGGCGACATCGGCGGCTCCATCGCGGGCGGGGGCTCCGTCGCGGGCAGGGGCTCCGTCGCGGGCGGAGGCTGGCTCGCACGGGAAACCTCCGAGCACTTCGCCGCATACGCCGATACCGTCGCGGCCCGCCTCGGGGACCGCGTCGACCGGTGGATCACACTCAACGAGCCCGCCGAACTGACCCTGCTGGGCTATGGCCTGGGGCAGCACGCCCCCGGCCGCCGGCTGGTCTTCGACGCCCTGCCGGCCGCCCACCACCAGCTGCTGGGCCACGGCCTGGCCGTCCAGGCGCTCCGCGCCCGGGGCGCGACGAACATCGGCATCGCCAACTCCCACGGCCCGACCTGGCCGGCCTCGCGGACCGAGGCCGACAGTGCGGCCGCCGCTCTCTACGACGTCCTGCTCAACCGCCTCTTCGCGGACCCGCTCCTGCTCGGCCGCTACCCGGACGAGGAGCTGGCGGCACTGCTGCCGGGCCCCGTCGCGGACGACCTCAAGATCATCTCGCAGCCGCTGGACTGGTACGGGATCAACTACTACCAGCCGACGCTGGTCGGCGCCCCGGACCCGGCGGCGGCCGGCCCCGCCGAGTTCGGCGGAATCTCCCTTCCCCCCGAACTCCCCTTCGCCCCAAGGGAGATCGAGGACCGTCCACGTACCGACTTCGGCTGGCCGGTGGTCCCCGAGGCGCTCACCGAGCTGCTGCTGTCCTTCCGCGAGCGGTACGGGGCGAGCCTGCCGCCGGTCCTGATCACCGAGAACGGCTGCGCGTACGACGGCGTCGAGGACCCCGACCGCATCACGTTCCTCGACGCCCATCTGCGGGCCCTCCACGATGCGCTGTCCGCCGGGGTCGACGTGCGTGGCTACTTCGTGTGGTCCCTGATGGACAACTTCGAGTGGGCGGAAGGGTACGCACGGCGGTTCGGCCTGGTGCACATCGACTACCGGACGCTGACCCGTACGCCGAAATCCTCCTACCACTGGCTACGGGACACGCTGCGCGACCAGGCCCGGGGATGAGCCGGCCGGGCGCGGGCGAGCGGTCCGTGGCGGGCGGGGGCAGGCGGCGCCGGGCAGGATCGGGCGGGACGGGAGCGGACGCGGAGCCGCCGGCGGCAGCAGGCGGGGCGGGAGCGGCCGCAGGACCATCGGCGGCAGCAGGCGGAGCGGCACCGACCGCCGGACCATCGGCGACAGCGGTTCCGTCCGCGCTGGCGGAGCCGTCCGCGCGCGTCGGCCGCGGCTGGACCGCCGCCCTCTCGCTGGCCAACGGCGCGATCTGGGCCGGCTGGTACGGCCCGATCCAGATCCTGCTCGCTCTGCAGGCCGCCGAGGTCGCGCCGCCCGGCACCGCCAAGGAGACCGTACTGGCCTGGGTCACGGGCTGCGGCGCCGCGATCTCCCTCCTCACCAACCCCCTCTTCGGTGCCCTGTCGGACCGTACGACGTCCCGCTACGGGCGCCGCACCCCGTGGATCCTCGCCGGTGTACTGGGCGGGGCGGCCGCCCTGACCCTGCTGGCGTCGGCGCGGACCGTCCCCTTGATGGTGCTGGGCTGGTGCCTGGTGCAGCTCACCCTGAACGCGGCCTTCGCGGCGGTCACCGCAGCCGTCCCGGACCGGGTGCCGCACCGCCAGCGGGGCACGGTGGGCGGCTGGCTGGGCGCCGCCCAGATCCTGGGCGTCCTCGCCGGCACCGCCCTCGCCACCCTCGCAGGCGGACTGGCCGCGGGCTATCTGGCCTGCGCGGCCTTTACGCTCCTGGCCGCCCTCCCCTACGTCCTCCTGCACAGGGACCTGGTCCTGCCCGCCGGCCGGCGCCCGCCCCTCACCTGGCGGGGCTTCCTCGCCGGGTTCTGGATCAGCCCGCGCCGCCACCCGGACCTCGGCTGGGCCTGGCTGACCCGCTTTCTGATCAACCTCGGCAACGCGCTGACACTGCTCTACCTCCTCTACTACCTCCGGGACGCCCTGCACCGTCCCGACCCGGACGGCGGCGTGCTCGTCCTGACGGCGGTCAACGGCACGACGCTGCTCGGCACCGTCGTCATCGGCGGCATCTGGTCCGACCGGATCGGCCGCCGGCAGCCGTTCGTGCGGTGGGCGGGTGTGCTGATGGCGGCGGCCGCCGTGCTGCTGGCGGTCTGGCAGACCTGGCCGGGGGCGCTGTGCGCGGCGGCGCTGCTGGGCATCGGCTTCGGCGTCTTCACGTCCGTCGACTTCGCCCTGATGACGGACGTCCTGCCGGCCGCCGCCCACCGCGGCAAGGACCTCGGCCTCATCAACATCGCCAACTCCCTGCCCCAAGTAGCCGCCCCGGTCCTGGCCGCCCCCCTGGTGAACCACCTCGGCGGCTACCGGGTCCTGTACCTGGTCGCCGCCGGGACGGGGCTCCTGGGAGCGGTGCTGGTGCGGCGGGTGCGGGGGGTGGCGTGAGGGGGACGCAACGGGAATGCCACGCCGGGCCCGTCGCGTCGTGGCCTGCAAGGGGCGCAAGCAACCCTTGGGGGTTCTGTTCGACCAACCTGGAAGGGCCGATGAAGATCTTGCTCGGGCCACCCGAGTCGCCCCGCTTTGCCCGCAAAAGCCAACCGGGACAATCCACCGCAAGTCGGCCGCGTTTTCAAGAACTTCATCGGACTTCCAGGGGTGAGTCAGGTCCGGGTAAGGTCCGACGCCGACTCGTCCCCCGAGGGGCACCCCGCGCCAGAACCCCAGCTTCCGCAGCTGCTTCGGGTCCCGCTGCCAGTCCTTGGCCACCTTGACGTGCAGATCGAGGCTGCACACGACATGCGGCTACCGCCGCGCGGCAGGCGTGCCAACAGAACGACTCAGAACCCCAGCCTCCGCAGCTGCTTCGGGTCCCGCTGCCAGTCCTTGGCCACCTTGACGTGCAGATCGAGGAAGACGGGCGTGCCCAGCAGTGCCTCGATATGCTTGCGGGACTTGACGCCGACCTCCTTCAAGCGCTTGCCCTTCGGGCCGATGACGATGCCCTTCTGGCTGGGGCGCTCGATGTAGACATTCGCGTGGATGTCGACGAGCGGTTTGTCGGCGGGGCGGTCCTCGCGCGGGAGCATCTCCTCGACGACCACCGCGATGGAGTGCGGGAGCTCGTCGCGTACGCCCTCCAGCGCTGCCTCGCGGATCAGCTCGGCCACCATGACCTGCTCGGGCTCGTCCGTGAGATCGCCCTCCGGGTAGAGCGCCGGGCTCTCCGGGAGGAGGGGGACGAGGAGGTCCGCGAGAAGGGAGACCTGGCCGGCCTCGCGCCCGCCGGCACCCTTGCCGGAGGTGCCGCCTCCCAGCTCCTCTTCGGCGACCTCCGCCGCCACCGCCGAGACCGGAATGATCTCGGCCCATTCGATGCCGAGCTCCTTGCCGAGCCGGTCGATGGCGATCAGCTGCGCGGCCAGGGTCTTGGAGTCGACCAGGTCGGTCTTGGTGACGATGGCCACCTTGGGGGTCTTCTTGATGCCCGCGAGTTCGGTGGCGATATAGCGGTCGCCGGGGCCGATCTTCTGGTCGGCCGGCAGACAGAAACCGATGACATCGACCTCGGCCCAGGTGGTGCGCACCACATCGTTGAGCCGCTCGCCGAGCAGCGTGCGCGGTTTGTGCAGCCCCGGGGTGTCGACGAGGACCAGCTGTGCCTCGGGACGGTGCACGATCCCGCGCACCGTGTGGCGGGTGGTCTGCGGCCGCGTGGACGTGATGGCCACCTTCGTGCCGACGAGAGCGTTCGTGAGGGTGGACTTGCCCGCGTTGGGGCGGCCGACGAAGCACGCGAAGCCGGCGCGGTGCGGGGCGGGGGAGTCTGTACGAACGCTCATGGCGACCATTCTCCCCGATCGTTTACGCGTCGCCGACCACGCGGGCGAGGGGTACTGGGGCCGCGCCGGACGGGGCGCGGCCCGTCCGGGCTTACGCGTCGCCCGCCGGCACCGTGGTGCGCAGGACCCCGTCGAGGCCCGCGACCAGGACGGGGGTCTCCGGGCCGCCCAGGTCGCGGACGGCCGCGCGGTCGGCGTCGGCGGCGCGCTCGGCCTCGGTGACCACCGCGGCGGCCTCCAGGGACGTGGCTCCGCTGGCGACGGCCATCGCCACCGCCGTCTGCAGCGCGCTGAGCCGCAGCGAGTCCAGGGCTACGGTGCCGGCGACATAGGTGCGTCCGGTCTCGTCGCGTACGGCGGCGCCCTCGGGCACGCCGTTACGGGCCCGCGCCGAGCGCGCGAGCGTGATGATCTTGCGGTCTTCGGGGTCCAGCGGTGTGGCTTCGGTCATACGGGCGAGCATATGCGCCACTCCCATGACGTCCGTACGGGGATCACCCGGCGACCGGCCGCACGGGGATCAACTGGCGACCGGGTACAGCCCTCCCCCACGCTCGGCCCCGGTCGCGCGGGGGTCCCGTCCGCGCCCTTCCGGTGATACGAGCCGGGCCAGCTTCGCCGCCGTATCCGAGTCCGGCAGTGGGTTGTGCATCACCACGGACAGGTCGGGGCGGGCGGGAACCCGGAGTTTGGTGGTTTCGAACCGGAGAGTGCCGACCAGCGGGTGCTCGAGTTCCTTGTGGATCTGGCCGCTGTCCTGGATGTCGCGCAGCGCCCACAGCCGTACGAAGTCCACGCTCACCGCGGACAGTTCACTGATCAGCGCCTCAAAGCCCTCGTCGTCGGGACGCTCCGAGCACGCCGCGCGGAACTGGGCGACGACCATCGGGGCGTTGCGCTCCCAGCTCTTGGCACGGGCCCGGTAGACCGGGTCGGTGAAGAAGGCGATCAGGCAGTTGGACGAGATGCCGGGGCGGCCGTGGCCCAGGACCAGCTTCGCCGCTTCGTTGAAGGCGATGTTGTTCCAGTAGGCGTCCATGATGTGCGCCGGGTAGGGCATCCAGCCGTCGATCAGCCGCTGCATCCCGTCGCAGAGATACTGCGCGTCGTGCTCCGATCGCGGCAGTGGCGGATTCAGCCCCGCCAGCACGTACAGATGCCGGCGCTCGGCGCCGCTGAGCCGCAGCACTCGGGCGACCGAGTCCAGCACCTGCGATGAGACGGTGATATCGCGCCCCTGCTCCAGCCACTGGTACCAGGACGCGCCGACACCGGCGAGGACGGCGACCTCCTCGCGGCGCAGGCCGGGCGTACGGCGGCGGCCGCCGTCGGGCAGCCCCGCTTCGGCCGGCGTCACCCGTGCCCGGCGGCTCGTCAGGAACTCCCGGAGCTCCTGGCGGCGGCGCGAGGTGTCGCGGGCGGTGTGGGTCGGGGCTGCGTCGGCCACGTTCCTCCCCCTGTCGGCGTGGCTGGTGGTGCGGACACCACGATAAGTTCCCGCTCCCCACTCCGTATTCCGGGCCCGCACGCTCCTTGCATGCCAATCGACACAACCCTCCGTCCCGACGACCGGCCGGCCGCACCGGCCTCCTCCGGGGTGACGGCTGCTCAGGCCGCCGCACCCGCCGCCGATCCGGCCGCCGCGCGGATGACCACCCGCACCAAGCTGATCCTGCTGCTGCTCTGCGCGGCGCAGTTCATCATCGCGCTGGACTTCTCCATCCTGAACGTGGCGCTGCCCGTGCTCGGCAAGGACCTGGGCATGGGCCAGGCCGATCTGCAGTGGGCGGTCACCGCGTTCGCGCTGCCCTCCGGCGGTTTCCTGCTGCTCTTCGGCCGGATCGCCGATCTCTTCGGGCGGCGCAGGCTGTTCCTCGTCGGGCTGGCGCTGTTCACCGCGGCCTCCGTGCTGGCCGCGCTGGCCTGGTCCCCGGCGTCCTTCCTGACCGGGCGGGCACTCCAGGGGCTGGGCGCGGCGGTCATCGTGCCCACCGGTATGTCCCTGCTGACCACCACCTTCGCGGAGGGCCCGCAGCGCGAACGCGCCCTGGGCATCAGCGGCACCGTGCTCTCGCTGGGCTTCACCATCGGCATGGTGCTGGGCGGGGTGATGACCGACGGGCTGGGCTGGCGCTCCACCATGGGCCTGCTGGCGGTGTCCGGGCTGGCCGTCCTGGCCGTGGCCCCGGCGTTGTTGACCGAGTCGCGGCATCCGGAGCGCCCGCGGATCGACGTCCCGGGCGCGGTCACCGTCACCAGCGGTCTGCTGTCCCTGATCTACGCCCTGTCGACCGCCGCCGAGGAGGGCCTCGGCCGCCCCGACGTCATCGTGTCGCTGGTCGCGGGCCTGGTGCTGCTGGCCGCGTTCGTCCTCGTGGAGTCGCGGGCCGCGCAGCCGCTGGTGTCGCTGCCGATGCTGCGCCGCCGTACCGTCGCCTGGGGCAATCTGGCGGGCCTGACCACGTTCTCGATGATGAGCGCCGTCGTCTTCCTGCTGACGCTGTACCTGCAGGAGGTGCTGCGGCTGTCCGCCTTCCAGACCGGCCTGATCTTCGGTGTCCAGGGGGTGGTCTCGGCGGCCGCGGGCGCCGTCGCCCCGAAGGTCATCGGCCGGCTCGGCGCCCACCGCACCCTGCTGGCCGGGCTGCTGCTGCAGGCCGGCTGCACCGCCGCGCTGCTGGGCCTGGGCACCGGCTCCGGGATGTGGCTGGCCCTGACCGGGGTGAGCCTCGCCAGCCTGGGCCACCTGTGGGCGATCATCTCGTACGGCGTGATCGCCACCTCCGGCGTACCGGACGCGGAGCAGGGGCTGGCGACCGGTCTGGTCACCAGCTCGCAGCAGGTGGGCATCACCATCGGCATCCCGCTGCTGAGCGCGGCCGCCTCGGCCCGGATCGCGGCCCTTCAGGATGGGGGCACCTCCCATGGGGCCAACGGGGGAGGCAGCGGCTTCGCGGATGCCACCCTCGGGGGCATCAAGCTGGGCCTGGGCCTGGACGCGGCCCTGGTCGCGGTGGTCGCGGTGCTGGTCACGGCGGGTTTGCGGCGGGTCCGTCAGCCGCGCCGCGGCTGAGGTCCGGCCCGAAGCCGCGCCGCCGCTGAGATCCGGCCCGGCGGACCTCGGCGGACGTCGTCGTGCGGAGGCTGAAGACGGCGGGCTGCCCCGCTCCCCGGCGCCGGGGCAACCCGCCCGTCAGCTCCGCTGTCTCTCACGTGCTGTCCCGCACGTACGCGTCACGTACTGCCGCTGCAGCTCACCGCGAGGGAACTGCCGGTGCCCTGACCGGAATCCGTGTCGACGGACTTTCCGTCGACCAGCATTTCGCAGCTGATCTTCCCCTTCTTGCCGGCGTCCACCGGCGCCGCCGCGATACTCGGGTAACGGTCCGGGTCCACCTGGTACGTCTTGGACCACGGTGCCTTGACGTTCTTGATGTCCACGGATTCGCCGCTGTTCTCCGTGACGCCGCCCAGGGCCAGGTCCACCGGCTGGTCCGAGGCCACCTTGAACTCGACCGAGCGCTTGCCGTCGCTCGCCGCGGAATCCCCTCCGCCGCCCTTGCTCTCCGAACTCCCGGAGCTCTTGACGCGCTCGGCGCCGCCCGAGTCGCCGGAACCACTGGAGCAGCCGGTCAGCAGGGCCGCCACCACGACCAGGCCGGCCGCGGCATCGAGTGCACGCATTCTGCTTCAACATCCCTCTCACGCAAAACGGTTGACGCTTTTTAGGCAACCTCACGAGAGATCTTTCCATGGCCCGATCGACGGAATCCAGCTTCCCGAAACATGGAATTCAGAACATTTCCAGTGCACTCGGGATCAGGAGGAAAGCGCGAGAAAAGTTAGCCGTTGACGAATTACGGGAGGAATTCCCGGAGGGCACCGGCCCGGCCGGCGGCCACCGCCCCACATCCGAGGGCCGGCCGCCGCCGGCTCAGCCATCCGCCCGGCCGCCGGTCCGCTGCTCCTCGGCCCCGCTCCCGCCCTCCGCGCGGATCGGCTCGCACAGCACCGTGATGATCTTGTTGCGGCGACCGGCCGGAGATTCGGCGGTCAGCCGCAGCGCCTTCAGATCCGGGTCAAAGGCGTGATCGGAGAAGTCGACCTCGGCCTTGGCACCCGCGATCGGCACCCGCCCCAGGAGCTTGGCGAGCAGTCCGCCGACCGTCTCGACGTCCTCGTCGTCCAGCCCGGCCAGGCCGTAGAGCTCGCCGAGATCGCCGATGTCGAGCCGGGCGGTGACCCGGTAGCGGCCGTCGCCGAGGTCCTCGACGGACGGCAGCTCCCGGTCGTACTCGTCGGTGATCTCGCCGACGATCTCCTCCAGGATGTCCTCGATGGTGACGATGCCGGCGGTGCCGCCGTACTCGTCGATGACCACCGCGACATGGTTGCGGTCCTGCTGCATCTCGCGCAGCAGATCACCCGCGTTCTTGGTGTCCGGGACGAAGACCGCCGGGCGCATCGCCGAGGAGACCAGCTCGGTCTCGGCGTCCCGGCTGATGTGCACCTTGCGGGCGAGGTCCTTGAGATAGACCACGCCGACGATGTCGTCCTCGTTGTCCCCGGTCACCGGGATACGGGAGAAACCGGAGCGCAGCGCCAGGGTCAGCGCCTGGCGGATGGTCTTGTAGCGCTCGACGGCCACCAGATCCGTACGCGGCACCATCACCTCACGGACGAGGGTGTCACCGAGCTCGAAGACGGAGTGCACCATCCGGCGCTCCTCGTCCTCGATCAGCGATTCCTGCTCGGCGAGGTCGACCAGCGACCGCAGCTCCGCCTCGGAGGCGAACGGGCCCTTGCGGAAGCCCTTTCCGGGCGTGAGGGCATTGCCGATCAGGATCAGCAGCTGTGGCACCGGACCCATGATCCGGGCCAGCGGCAGCAGGACGTACGCGGCGGCCGTGGCGGTGTTCAGCGGATGCTGGCGGCCGATCGTGCGCGGTGAGACGCCGACGGCGACATAGGAGACCAGCACCATCACGCCGATGGCGACGGTCAGCGCGTGCCAGGTCTCGTCGAAGGAGCGCAGACAGGCGTAGGTGACCAGGACGCCGGCGGCCATCTCGCAGCCGACGCGCACCAGCAGCGCGACATTGAGATAGCGGGTGGGGTCGGCGGCGACGGCGGCGAGCTTGGCGCTGCCACGGCGGCCGGACCGGACGGCCTCCTCGGCACGGAAGCTCGTCGTACGCGCCAGACCGGTCTCCGCGCAGGCGGCGAGCCAGGCGATCACGACGAGCAGCACCGCGACCGCGATCAGCTGGGTGGTCATCGGGGCGCCCGGTCAGGTCACGGTGGGGGCCGGCGAGGGGCCGGCCAGGCCCCGCTCCGCCCGCCAGCCGTCGATGATCGCCGCTTGCAGGCCGAACATCTCGGCCTTCTCGTCGGGCTCTTCGTGGTCGTAACCGAGCAGGTGCAGCACGCCGTGGACGGTCAGCAGCTGCAGCTCCTCGTCCATGGAGTGCGCCGTCGGCGCTTCCTCGCCCTGCTTCCTGGCGACCTCGGGGCAGAGCACGATGTCGCCGAGGAGCCCCTGCGGGGGCTCCTCGTCGTCCTTGGCCGGCGGACGCAGCTCGTCCATCGGGAAGGACATGACATCGGTCGGCCCGGGGAGGTCCATCCACTGCATGTGGAGCTGCTCCATGGCCTCGGCGTCCACGACGATGACGGACAGCTCGGACAGCGGGTGGATACGCATCCGGGCAACGGCGTAGCGGGCGACGTCCAGGACGGCCTGCTCGTCGATGTCCGTGCCGGACTCGTTGTTGACGTCGATCGACATGAAGGGGGTTCTTACTTTCCGTTGCGGTTGTCGTACTGCTCGTACGCGTCGACGATACGGCCGACGAGCTTGTGCCGGACGACATCCTGGCTGGTCAGCAGGGAGAAGTGGACATCGTCCACACCGTCCAGGATCTCCCGGACCTGGCGCAGACCGCTCTTGGTACCCCCGGGGAGGTCGACCTGGGTGACATCACCCGTGATCACGATCTTCGAGTCGAAGCCGAGGCGGGTGAGGAACATCTTCATCTGCTCGGGGTTGGTGTTCTGCGCCTCGTCGAGAATGATGAACGCGTCATTGAGCGTCCGGCCGCGCATATAGGCCAGCGGCGCCACCTCGATCGTCCCCGCCGCCATCAGCCGCGGGATCGAATCGGGGTCGAGCATGTCGTGCAGCGCGTCGTAGAGCGGGCGCAGATACGGGTCGATCTTCTCGTAGAGGGTGCCGGGCAGGAAGCCCAGCCGCTCGCCGGCCTCGACCGCGGGGCGGGTCAGGATGATCCGGTTGACCTGCTTGGCCTGCAGCGCCTGCACGGCCTTGGCCATCGCGAGATACGTCTTGCCGGTGCCGGCCGGGCCGATGCCGAAGACGACCGTGTGCTTGTCGATGGCGTCGACATAGCGCTTCTGGTTGAGGGTCTTGGGACGGATCGTGCGGCCGCGGTTGGAGAGGATGTTCTGGGTGAGCACCTCGGCGGGTGTCTCCGCTGCTCCTTCGCCGTTCTCCGCCGCGCGCAGCATGGCGATGGAGCGTACCACTGCGTCCTCCGTCATCGGTTGCCCGGTGCGGAGCACCAGCATCATCTCGTCGAACAGGCGCTGGATGAGCGCGACTTCATGGGCGTCGCCGACAGCGCTGACTTCGTTGCCCCGGACATGGATGTCGGTCGCGGGGAAGGACTTCTCGATCACGCGCAGTAGCGCGTCTCCTGATCCCAGGACCGTGACCATCGGGTGCTTCGGCGGGACCGTGAACTGGGCGTGCGCCTGCGGTTGCGTGGGTGTCTGAGTCATGGGCCGGCTCTTGGCCTGCTCATCCCTCTCTCTGCACTCGACTCCTTTGGGTGATACCAGAGTACGACGGTGCACCGACAACACCCGAGGCTTTTCCCCGGCCACCTGCCGAGGGCGGCCGCCGGCCCCCGTCACCCGGCCTCAGGCGGGCCGGCGGAAGCCGATCGTGGGGACGGCGCGGGCCCGCGGCGCGGGCCGGTACGCCGCGGGCAGCACCGCGTCCAGGAACCCGTAGCGGCGGCGCAGCTCCTCCGGCGCCCCCGCCCCGCACATCCGGACCCGCTGCCACCACGCGGCGATCTCCGCCCAGCCGGGTGCGGAGAGCGAGCCGCCGAATTCCTGCACCGACAGGGCGGCGCTCAGCCCCGCGAAGGACAGCCGGTCGGCGAGCGGCCAGCCGGCCAGGGTGCCGGTGACGAATCCGGCGACGAAGACATCGCCGGCGCCGGTCGGGTCCAGGGCCTCGACGGCGATGGCGGGCACCTCGGCCGTCTCCCCGGTCCGCGCGTCCACCGCGCAGGCGCCGTCCGCGCCCATGGTGACCACCGCGAGAGGGACCCGTTCGGCGAGCTTGCGGGCGGCCGCGCGCGGGCAGTCGGTGCGGGTGTAGCGCATCGCCTCCTCGGCGTTGGGCAGGAACGCCTCGCAGTGTTCGAGATCGGCGAGGTCGGCCGGGTCCCAGCGGCCGCTGTCGTCCCAGCCCACGTCCGCGAAGATGCGGCTGCCGCGGCCGGCCGCGCAGCCCGGCCAGCCCTCCCGCCGGCCCGGTACCAGCGAGGCGACGCAGGCGCGGGACGCCGGGGGGCAGCCCGGCGCGTGCTTGCCGTCGAAGGCGGATTCCGGGGGCGGTGCCTCATGGCCGTGGGAGACCATGGTGCGTTCGCCCTCGTACGCCATGGAGACGGTGACCGGGGAGTGCCAGCCGGGCACCATACGGGACAGCGCCAGGTCGATGCCCTCGCCCTGCTCCAGCGCCTCCCAGCAGTACTCGCCGTACTTGTCGTCGCCGAAGGCCGCGGCCAGCGAGGTGCGCAGCCCGAGGCGGGCCAGCGCGGTGGCCATGTTGGCGACGCCGCCGGGGCTGGAGCCCATGCCCCGGGCCCAGGACTCGGTACCGCGTACCGGGGCGGAGTCCAGGCCGGTGAAGATGATGTCCAGGAAGACCGTGCCGGTGAGATAGACGTCGGTGCGCGGATCGCCCTCGGCGCGCACCGCGGCCAGCGGATCGAGCACCGCCGGCACGGCACCCGTGTGCGCGGGTTCGGGAACCTCCGTCGGGACACCGCGTGGACCAGTGCTCACCGTGCTCGCCCCTCTCATTCCGGCGGGTGCCGCCAGTGTGCCCGATGCTGAGGTACGTTCCGCCCCATGAGGCTCACGATTCTCGGCGGTGGCGGTTTCCGGGTGCCGCTGGTCTACCGCGCGCTCCTGGACGACCCGGCACGCCCGGTCTCCGAGGTGACGCTGTACGACACCGATCCGGTGCGGGTGCGGGTGATCGCCGGCATTCTGGCCCGGCTCGCGGAGGGGCGTCCCGAACCGGTCGCGGTACGGGTGGCGCGGGATCTGGAGGACGCGTTGACGGGCGCCGATTTCGTCTTCTCCGCGATACGGGTGGGCGGCACGGCGGGGCGTATCCGGGACGAGCGGATCCCGCTGTCCGAGGGCGTGCTCGGCCAGGAGACGGTCGGCGCGGGGGGCGTGCTGTACGGGCTGCGGACCATCCCGGTGGCGCTGCGGATCGCGGAGCGGGTCGCCGCGCTCGCGCCGGAGGCGTGGGTCATCAACTTCACCAACCCGGCGGGCATGGTCACCGAGGCGATGTCCCAGGTGCTGGGTGACCGGGTGATCGGGATCTGTGACTCACCCGTAGGGCTGGTGCGCCGGGCGGCCCGGGCGGCCGGCGCGGACCCGGCGGCGGGCCAGGACCCGGGCCGGGTCTCGTACGACTATGTGGGGCTCAACCACCTCGGCTGGCTGCGTGCGTTGAGCGTCGACGGCGTCGAGCTGCTGCCGGGGCTGCTCGCCGACGACACCGCGCTGGGCTCGTTCGAGGAGGGCCGGCTCTTCGGCGCCGACTGGCTGCGCGCCCTGGGCGCACTGCCGAACGAATATCTGCACTACTACTACTTCCGCCGGGAGACCTTGCACTCCCTGCGGGACACCGACGAGACCCGTGGTGAATTCCTCGACCAGCAGCAGGGCCGCTTCTTCGAGCGGGCCGCGGCGGCGGACGGCCCGGAGGCGGCGTACACGCTGTGGGAGCGGACCCGGCTGGAGCGCGAGGAGACGTACATGGCACACAGCCGCGAGGCCGGCGGCGGCTGGCAGCGCGACAGCCATGATCTGGAGGGCGGCGGTTACGACCGGGTCGCGCTGGCCCTGATGCACGCCATCGCGGGCAACACCGGGGCCCGGCTGATCCTCAACGTCCGCAACGGGACGACGGTGCCGCAGCTGGCGCCGGACGCGATCGTGGAGACGGTGTGCGAGGTCGGCTCGACGGGCGCCCGTCCCCTGCCCTGCGGGCCGCTGCGCGAGGACCAGCTGGGGCTGATGCTGCAGGTCAAGGCGGTCGAACGGGCGGCGGTGGAGGCCGCGACGTTCAAGGACCGGGACGCGGCACTGCGGGCACTGGCCCTGCATCCGCTGGTGGACTCCCCGGCGGTGGCCGCCCGCATCCTGGAGCGGGCGGCCGGGGAGGAGTGACGGGCCGGGGCCTGGGCTCAATGCCCCCGTTGGACCCACTCCTCCAGATGCGGCGCCTCGTCGCCGATGGTCGTCCCCTCGCCGTGGCCGGTCCGTACCGCCGTCTCCGGCGGCAGGGTCAGCAGCCGGTTCCGGATCGACTCGATGATCGTCGGGAAGTCCGAGAAGGACCGGCCGGTGGCACCGGGGCCGCCCCGGAAGAGGGTGTCACCGGTGAACACGGTGCCCAGGTCGCGGGCGTAGAGGCAGACCGCGCCGGGCGCATGCCCCGGGGTGTGCAGCACCGTCAGGTCGGTCCCCGCGATGGTGAGCACCTGACCGTCCGCCAGCTCCGCGTCCGGGGCGTTGTCGGGGTGGGTCCGCTTCCACAGCGGCAGGTCGTCCGGGTGCAGATGGATGCGCGCGCCGGTACGGGTGGCCAGCGCCGGAGCGGCGTCGATGTGGTCGTTGTGCGCGTGGGTGCAGATGATCGCGCGCAACGTCCGGCCGCCGAGCGCCTTCAGGATGGCCTCGGCGTCGTGCGCCGCGTCGATGACGATCGCCTCGTCGTCATCGCCCACGATCCACACGTTGTTGTCGACGTCCCAGGTGCCGCCGTCGAGCGAGAAGGTGCCGGAGGTGACGAGGTGATCGATGCCGGCCGCCATCAGAGCGTCACCACCGAACGCAGCACATCGCCCGCGTGCATCCGCGCGAAGGCCCCCTCGACGTCCTCGATGCCGATGGTCTCGGTGACGAACGCGCCGAGGTCGATCCGGCCCTGCTGGTGCAGGTCGATGAGCATCGGGAAGTCACGGGAGGGCAGACAGTCGCCGTACCAGGAGGACTTGAGGGCGCCGCCGCGGCCGAAGACGTCCAGGAGGGGAAGTTCCAGGGTCATGTCCGGGGTGGGGACGCCCACGAGGACGACGGTGCCGGCCAGGTCGCGGGCGTAGAACGCCTGCTGGTACGTCTCCGGGCGGCCGACCGCCTCGATGACGACATCCGCGCCGAAGCCGCCGGTCAGTTCGCGGATCGCGGCGACCGGGTCGGTGGCACGGGAGTTGACGGTGTGGGTGGCGCCCATGGACCGGGCGAGCGTCAGCTTGCGGTCGTCGATGTCCACCGCGATGATCCGGGCCGCCCCGGCCAGCCGTGCGCCGACGACGGCCGCGTCGCCCACGCCGCCGCATCCGATGACCGCGACCGAGTCGCCGCGGCCGACCCCGCCGGTGTTGATGGCGGCACCGATGCCCGCCATCACCCCGCAGCCCAGCAGCCCGGCGACGGCCGGCGAGACCTCCGGGTCGACCTTGGTGCACTGCCCGGCGGCGACCAGCGTCTTGTCGGCGAACGCGCCGATGCCGAGGGCCGGGCTGAGCTCCGTACCGTCCTTCAGCGTCATCCTCTGCCGCGCGTTGTGCGTGTCGAAGCAGTACTGGGGGCGGCCGCGCAGACAGGCCCGGCACGCGCCGCACACCGCACGCCAGTTGAGGATGACGAAGTCCCCGGGCGCGACATCCGTCGCCCCGTCACCGACCGCCTCCACGACCCCGGCCGCCTCGTGCCCGAGCAGGAACGGGAAGTCGTCGCTGATGCCGCCCTGCTTGTAGTGCAGATCGGTGTGGCACACCCCGCACGCCTGGATCTTGACCACGGCCTCGCCGGGGCCCGGATCCGGCACCAGGATCGTCTCCAGCCGGACCGGTTCGTTCTTCCCCGGCGCGATGACGCCGCGCACTTCCTGTGCCAATTCGGTCAGCCCCTCTCAAAGATCAGGTAGGGGACCACTGTGGCGCACAGCCACCGAGCCGTGCCATACCGTACGCGCGCGGGGCGCCGGCGCACAGGATCACGGCCGACGCCGCGATACGGCCGCGGCCATGCGCCTGGGTACAGCCTCCCAGGTCACCAGCGCGGGACGGCGGGGTGACCCGGTCGGGGTCGGCCAGGTGCATGGCGGCCGCGTCGTCACGCGAACGCAGCGTGCCGTCGTCGGCCGGCCATCGGCGGTGCAGCGCGTTCAGCCGGTCGCGGTCGAGTTGAGCGCCCGGCCCGGGAAGGCGGCGGCCAGTGCCCGGACGGCCGCGATCTCCTGGGCGGGTGCACAGAACGCCGCCCCGGGTCCCTGGGGAGGCGGCGGGGTCGGCCATCACGGCACCCGTCTCTGTATGGAGATGACATCCACGCGGGAGATGGGGCGTAGGGAGCCCGCAGCGGAGCGTCCTGCCAGTCTTTACCAATCATTGAATCTTCGCGCGTAGATACGGAGGCCAGCCTCTGTTAGATCTACCTGGGTCCTTCAGCCCCCTGGGTCCCCGGTCGACCAACCCAGGCCCCCCACACCTCCCTTAGGAGCCGCGCATGCCGCGCCCCGCCCTCTCCCGCCGCCTCCGCCTCGGCGGCGCCGCGGTCGCCGCCCTGATAACCGGCACCGCCGTGTTCGGCATCGGCCAGGCCACCGCCGAGCACTCCGTGCCGCGCACCGACAAGGAGATCCCCAACCTCACCCAGGTGCAGGACAAGATCAAGGCGTACTACGGGGACACCGTCACGGCCGACGGCCAGCACTACGCCTCCCCGGACAGCAACTACGCCCGCCAGGTCCGCGGCATCGAGGCCAAGGCCCGCGCCTACCTGGGCAAGGCGCTCGCCGAGAAGCGCAGGGCCGGGGACGCCAAGCCCGCGATCGTCCTCGACATGGACGACACCACCCTGCTCACCTACAACTACGAGCTCCAGGTCGGCTTCGCCTACACCCCGGAGAGCCAGGACACGTACCTGGAGTCCACCGACATGGACCCGGTCTTCGGCATGAACCGGCTCGTCAACTGGGCGCACGACAAGGGCGCCGAGGTCTTCTTCCTGACCGGCCGCAAGGAGAAGCAGCGCGAGTGGAGCGTACGCAACCTCAAGAACGTCGGCTACGGGGTGCCGCTGGACCGCACGCACGTCTACCTGAAGAACAAGGAGAACCCGCCGCCGTACCTGCCCTGCGGCGCCGGCTGCACGACCACCGAGTTCAAGTCGGGCACCCGTAAGCACATCGAGTCCCTCGGCTACGACATCGTCGCCAACTTCGGTGACCAGTACAGCGATCTGAACGGCGGCTACGGGGACCGGACCTTCAAGATGCCGAACCCGATGTACTACCTCCCGTAACCGCCTCTCGCGGTCAGCGCCTCTTGGGGAGCGGCACGCGCATCAGGTCCTGGGCGATGGTGAGTTCGCCGGTGAAGCCCGTTGCGCGTGCCTGCCGCTCGAACTCCGAGGGGTCGGAGTAGCGCTGCGAGAAATGTGTCAGCACAAGATGCCGGACGCCCGCGTCCATGGCCACGCCGGCGGCCTGCCCGGCCGTCAGATGGCCGTGATCGACGGCCAGTTGGATGTCCTCGTCCAGGAACGTCGACTCGATGACGAGCAGGTCCGCGCCCTCCGCGAGCGCGTACGCCCCCGAGCACAGCCGGGTGTCCATCACGAACGCGAACCGCTGGCCGGGCCGGGTCTCGCTCACCTCGTCGAGGGCGACGCCGTTCAGCTCTCCGGCGCGCAGCAGCCGACCGACGTCCGGTCCGGTGATGCCGTGCGCGGCCAGCCGGTCGGGCAGCATCCGCCGGGCGTCCGGCTCCACGAGGCGGTAGCCGTACGACTCGACGGGATGCGACAGCTTCCGCGCCTCCAGGGTGTAGGACGCGCAGCGGTCCAGCTCGCCGTCCGCGCTGACCGGCTGCTGGGTGAGGGAGACCGTCTCGCGGTAGGCGGTGGCATGGCGCAGCCGGTCGAAGAAACGCTGCCCGCTGGCCGGGTAGTGGGCGGTGACGGGGTGCGGCACCTGGTCCAGGTTGATCCGTTGGATCACCCCGGCCAGGCCGAGCGAGTGGTCGCCGTGGAAGTGGGTGACGCAGATCCGGTCGAGGTCGTGGGCGGCGACCCCGGCCCGCAGCATCTGACGCTGTGTACCCTCACCCGGGTCGAACAGCAGCCCCTGGCCGTCCCACCGCAGCAGATAGCCGTTGTGGTTGCGGTGCCGCGTGGGGACCTGGCTCGCGGTGCCGAGGACGACCAGCTCGCGTACGGACACGGCCGGCTAACCGGGGGGCCACTGGAGGCCGCGGCCGCCCAGGACGTGCAGATGCGCGTGGAAGACCGTCTGACCGGCGCCGGAGCCGGTGTTGAAGACGACCCGGTAGCCCCGGTCCTCGACCTTGTCCTGGACGGCGACCTTACGGGCCTCACGCATTATGTCGGCGATCACCTGCGGATCGGCGTCCGCGAGGCTCGCGGCGTCCGGGTGGTGCGACTTGGGGATGACCAGAACATGCGTCGGGGCCTGGGGGTTGATGTCGCGGAACGCGACGGTGGTCTCGGTCTCCCGGACGATGGTCGCCGGCACCTCCCCCGCCACGATCTTGCAGAACAGGCAATCGGCCTGCGGTTCTCCCGCCACCGGTGGCTCCTCCAGATCATCGGGCGTACGCACGGTGCGCACGGCCTCGGATGCTACCCGGAGCGCCGTACGCGGGCGCCATCGCGCCCCCACACGGCGTGGGCGTGCCTCGGGCGCGGGCTCCCGCGATCACTAAGCTGGGCCCGCAGACCTCTTTTCGCCCACAACCGGGAGTTATGCACCATGGCAACCACACGCACCGCCACCACCCACTGGGAAGGCAACCTCATGGAGGGCAAGGGCCAGGTCGCCCTGTCCTCCTCCAACATCGGTACATACGACGTGAACTGGCCCGCCCGCGCGGAGCAGCCGAACGGCACCACCAGCCCCGAGGAGCTCATCGCCGCGGCACACTCCTCCTGCTACTCGATGGCCTTCTCGCACGGCCTGGCGGGCAAGGGGTACACCGTCGCCTCCCTGGACACCCGGGCCGAGGTCACCTTCCAGCCGGGTGAGGGCATCACCGGCATCGCGCTGACCGTCAAGGCCCGCGTCCCCGGCCTGTCCGAGGCGGACTTCCAGACCGCGGCCGCGGACGCCAAGGCGAACTGCCCGGTGAGCCAGGCGCTGGCCGGCGTGAAGAACATCACTCTCCAGGCCGAGCTGCTGGCCTGACGCCCCGGCCGGCGCTCCTGGGCGCGGCCGCGGGATTCCGGGCACGGCCGCGGTTTTCCGGCACGGCATAACGGCGGTGCGCCGACGGGCTCCTGAGGGCCGGTCGGCGCACCGTCGCGTTGTCGGTGGGGTGTGTGACGATGGTGAGCCTCCCGCCCGCGGGCGTTCAGCTCCAGCGCCCCGTGCGGCCCAGCAGCAGTGCCGTGGCGGCGGTGCCGGCGGTGGAGGTACGCAGCACGGCCGTGCCGAGGCGGTAGGGCTTGGCGCCGGCCTCGGCGAAGGCGCCGAGCTCCTCCGGGGACACCCCACCCTCGGGGCCGACGACGAGCACGATACGGCCGGTGGCGGGGAGTTCGGCGGTGGCGAGCGGGCTGCTGCCCTCCTCGTGGAGGACGGCGGCGAAGTCGGCGCCGGCGAGCAGCGCCGCCACCTGCTTGGTCGTCATCGGGTCCGCGACCTCGGGAAAGGTCAGCCGGCGCGACTGCTTACCCGCCTCCCGGGCCGTGGCACGCCATTTCGCCAGCGACTTGGCGGCCCGCTCCCCCCTCCACTGGGTGACACAACGCGCCGCCGCCCAGGGGACGATGACATCGACACCGGTCTCCGTCATCGTCTCGACGGCCACTTCACCGCGGTCGCCCTTGGGCAGCGCCTGGACCACGGTGATCAGCGGCGTCGGAGTGGCCTCGGTACGGATCCCGGTGACCGCGACGGTGAGCCGGTCCTTGCCCTCGACGGCCGCGACGGTGCCCTCCGCGCCGGTACCGCCACCGTCCGTCAGCACGATCTCCTCACCGACCCGCAGCCGGCGCACCGACACCGCATGCCGGCCCTCCGGCCCGTCCAGGGTCAGCGTGCCGCCGGCCCGTACGCCCGTGAGCGACTCGACGAGAAAGACCGGCGCCGTCATGACACGGCTCCGGCGCCGCCGCGCGTCAACCCGGCGCGCGCCGCGTCCAGTTCGGCGACCAGCACCTCCACCAGTTGCCCGGCGGGCAGCTCGCGCGCCATCCGGTGGCCCTGCCCGGCCCACAGCGCCATGCCCTGCGCGTCGCCCGCCTTGGCCGCGGCCTTGCGCAGGCCCGAGGTGAGGTGGTGGACGGCGGGGTAGGCGGCCGGGGCGTACCGGCCGTGCTCGCGCAGGAAACGGTTCACCAGGCCGCGGGCCGGGCGCCCGGAGAACGCCCGGGTCAGCTCGGTGCGGGTGAACAGCGGGTTGGTCAGCGCCTGCTTGTGCAGGATGTTCGCGCCCGACTCCGGGGTGATCAGAAAGGCCGTGCCGAGCTGCGCCATGGCGGCACCCGCGGCCTGCACGGCGGCGATCTGCGCGCCGCGCATCAGCCCGCCCGCGGCGATGACCGGGATCCGCACCGCCTCGTGGACCTGCGCGACCAGGGAGAGCAGCCCGATGCCGGCGCCGGTGCCGTCGGCCTGCGGATCGTCGCGGTGGGTGCTCTGGTGGCCGCCGGCCTCGATGCCCTGGACACAGACGGCGTCCGCGCCGGACCACTGCGCGGCCTGCGCCTCGGCGACGGTGGTGACGGTCACGACGGTGTACGTACCGACCTGGGCGAGCGAGTCGAGCACCGCGCGGGGCGGGCAGCCGAACGCGAAGGAGACCACCGGCACCGGATCCTCACGGAGGATCGCCAGCTTGGCGTCGTAGCCGTCGTCGACGCCGCCGCACGGGTCGATCTCGCCGAGCGGGGTCTCGTACCAGGCCGATTCGCCGGCCAGCTGCTCGCGGTAGACCTCGACGGCCGTGACATCGGCGAGCGTGGGCTGCGGCATGAAGACGTTGACGCCGAAGGGCCGCCCGGTCAGCCGGCGCAGCTGCTTGATCTCCTGGTACATCCCGTCGGCGGTCTTGTACCCGGCGGCGAGGAAGCCGAGACCGCCGGCCTCACTGACGGCGGCGGCGAGCTCCGGGCGGGCGGTGCCGCCCGCCATCGGGGCCTGCACGATCGGGTAGCGGCAGAGATCGGTCAGCGCGGTGGGCATGGCCACATCGTGTCACGACCGGCGCGCCGTCCCGAACGCGGGCGGGGCCGGGACCGGTTCGTGGGGAGGTGCTCCCGGGGGCTTCGGCGGGAGGGGGATTCGGGGGGAGGGGGATTCGGGGGGAGGGCGGGGTAGAGACAGGCTGGGGCGTTGTGGACCCTTAGGGGAAATCCCCTAAGGGTCCACAACGCCCCAGACCTACGCGTACCCGCGAACCCACTCGCGGAACCGAGTCCGGGGCCCGCCGAGAGCCAACCCCGGGCCCCCGGCCGACCGCCTACCGCCCGTTGAACGCGTCCTTCAGCCGCGAGAAGAGCCCCTGCTGCCCCGGCTGAAACTGGCCCGTGGGGCGTTCTTCACCACGGAGCTTGGCCAGCCGCCGCAGCAGCTCCTCCTGCTCCGGGTCCAGCTTGCCCGGCGTCTGCACCTCGACATGGACGATCAGATCGCCCCGGCCGCCACCGCGCAGATGCGTCACACCCCGCTGGTGCAGCGGAATCGACTGCCCCGACTGTGTGCCGGGACGGACGTCGACCTCCTCCATCCCGTCCAGCGTCTCCAGGGGGCACTTCGTGCCCAGCGCCGCCGCCGTCATCGGGATGGTGACCGTGCAGTGCAGATCGTCGCCGCGCCGCTGGAAGACCGGATGCGACAGCTCGTGGATCTCGACGTAGAGGTCGCCGGCGGGGCCGCCGCCGGGGCCGATCTCGCCCTCGCCCGCGAGCTGGATCCGGGTGCCGTTGTCGACACCGGCCGGGATCTTGACGGTGAGGGTGCGGCGGGAGCGGATCCGTCCGTCGCCCGCGCACTCCGGGCACGGCGTCGGCACGACCGTCCCGAAGCCCTGGCACTGGGGGCACGGCCGGGACGTCATGACCTGGCCGAGGAAGGACCGGGTGACCTGCGAGACCTCACCGCGGCCGCGGCACATGTCACAGGTCTGCGCCGAGGTCCCCGGCGCCGCGCCCTCGCCGGAGCAGGTCGTACACACGACGGCGGTGTCGACCTGGATGTCCTTGGTCGTGCCGAAGGCGGCCTCGGTCAGCTCGATGTCGAGCCGGATCATGGCGTCCTGGCCGCGGCGGGTGCGCGAGCGCGGTCCGCGCTGCGAGGCCGTGCCGAAGAACGCGTCCATGATGTCGGAGAAGTTGCCGAAGCCCGCGCCGAAGCCGCCGGCGCCGCCACCGGCCCCGCCCGCCTGCGTCAGCGGGTCGCCGCCGAGGTCGTAGACCTGCTTCTTCTGCGGGTCCGACAGCACCTCGTAAGCGGCGTTGATCTCCTTGAACCGCTCCTGGGTCTTGGGATCCGGGTTCACGTCCGGGTGCAGCTCGCGCGCCAGCCGCCGGAAAGCTTTCTTGATCTCGTCCTGGGATGCATCGCGCCGAACGCCCAGGACCGCGTAGTAATCCGTGGCCACTTACGACTCCGCCAGGATCTGTCCGACGTAACGTGCCACTGCGCGTACCGCTCCCATCGTTCCGGGGTAGTCCATGCGGGTCGGTCCGACCACGCCGAGTTTGGCGACTGCCTCGTCGCCCGAACCGTAGCCGACCGTGACGACCGAGGTGGACGCCAGGCCCTCATGGGCATTCTCATGCCCGATGCGTACGGTCATGTCCGAGTCCTTGGCTTCCCCGAGCAGCTTGAGCAGCACCACATGCTCCTCCAGGGCCTCCAGCACCGGCCGGATGGTCAGGGGGAAATCGTGCCCGAAGCGCGTGAGATTGGCGGTACCGCCGATCATCAGCCGCTCCTCGGTCTCCTCCACCAGAGTCTCCAGCAACACCGACAGCACTGTCGAGACCGTGCTGCGGTCCTCCTGCTCGAAGGATTCCGGCAAATCCTGCACCAGCCGCGGCACATCCGCGAACTTGCGCCCCACGACACGGCTGTTGAGCCGCGCCCGCAGATCCGCCAGGGACGTTTCGGCGAACGGCGTCTCGCAGTCGACCAGCCGCTGCTCGACCCGTCCGGTGTCCGTGATCAGTACGAGCATCAGCCGGGCCGGGGCCAGCGCCAGCAGCTCCACATGCCGCACCGTCGACCGGGTCAGGGAGGGGTACTGCACCACCGCGACCTGCCGGGTCAGCTGCGCCAGCAGCCGGACCGTACGGCCCACGACATCGTCGAGATCGACGGCGCCGTCCAGGAAGTTCTGGATGGCCCGCCGCTCCGGGGCGGACAGCGGCTTGACGCCGGCGAGCCTGTCGACGAACAGGCGGTAGCCCTTGTCGGTCGGGATCCGCCCGGCGCTGGTGTGCGGCTGGGCGATGAATCCCTCGTCCTCCAGGGCCGCCATGTCGTTGCGGACCGTGGCCGGGGACACCCCGAGCCGGTGGCGCTCGGTGAGGGCCTTGGAGCCGACCGGCTCCTCCGTCCCGACATAGTCCTGGACGATGGCACGCAGCACCTCCAGCCTGCGTTCACTGAGCATCCTGCGCACCTCCAGTCCGGTCGTCCGCCGATAGTGTCCCGCCTGGCACTCACACGGGCCGAGTGCCAGGCCCGGAGCCAGTGTACGGCCGGGTAGCACGGCAACGGCAAGGCCGGCCGTACCCAGTACTTGCCCCGGAACCGGCCGACTACGTGTGACGGGCCGGGAAACACCGGTCCGCGCGGCAGCCATCAGGCAACGCTATCGCGAGAGAGCTAGCGTCTCGGTATGCACACTGCTGGGGAAACGACCGGTTGGGAAGAGGCCGGCTGGGAACAGCTCGGTGACGGTGTGGCCCGGCGCCGGATGCCCGGCTGGGACGAGACGGTCGGGGTGATCGCCGGAGCGGCCGGTGTCATGATCGTCGACACCGGCGCGACCGTCCGCGACGGCGCGGATCTGCGGCGCGCTATCCGCGGGGTGCTGGGCCGGGATGTGACGCATGTCGCGCTCACCCACCCGCATTTCGATCATGTGCTGGGTACCGCCGCGTTCGCGGGCGTGGAGGTGTTCGGCGCGGCCGGCCTGGCCGATCTGCTGCGGCGCCACCGGGAGGAGCTGCGATATGACGCCATGCGCCATGGCGTCGACCGGGACGCCGCGACGGAGGCCGCCGATCTGGTGGTCCGCCCGCACCATCATGTCCATGGCCAGCTGACCGTCGATCTCGGCGGCCGGCAGGTGCTGCTCGCCAATGTCGGCCCCGGTCACACGGCGCACGATCTGGCGGTGCTGGTGCCGGGCCGGGGCGGCGACCGGGAGATCGTCTTCTGCGGCGACCTGGTCGAGGAGTCCGGCGAGCCGGACGTGGGGCTCGACGCGCTGCCCCACCAGTGGCCCGGGGCGCTGGACCGGCTGCTGGCGCTCGGTGGCGAGGACGCGGTGTATGTGCCGGGGCACGGCGCCGTGGTGAATGCCCGTTTCGTCCGTGAGCAACGCGACGCGCTGGCCGAACGCTTCGGCGTGTCCCGCGCCTGAGGAGCCGTTTCCTCTTACGTTCCTCAGGTCCCCGATACCTTCCTTCAGGTCCCGACCCAGCCACCCGGCCCCGAGAAGCAGGTCCCCATGCACACCAACCGATACAGCCCCGACCTCACCCCGCCCTGGAAGAAGCAGCGGCCGGCGCCGGAGGTGGCGGCCGAGCCTGATCTCGTGGTCGAGGAGGTGACCTCGGGCTTCTGCGGGGCGGTGATCCGCTGCGAGAAGACCGCGCAGGGCCCGACCGTGACGCTTGAGGACCGCTTCGGCAAACACCGGACCTTCCCCATGGAACCGCGCGGCTTCCTCCTGGAGGGCCGGGTCGTCACCCTCGTGCGGCCCTCGGCCCCGCCACGACAGCACCGCCCGCGGCGCACCGCCTCCGGCTCGGTGGCCGTCCCCGGCGCCCGCGCCCGGGTCGCGCGGGCCGGCCGCATCTACGTCGAGGGGCGGCACGACGCGGACCTGGTCGAGCGCGTCTGGGGCGACGACCTGCGCGTCGAGGGCGTCGTCGTGGAGTACCTGGAGGGCATCGACGACCTCCCGGCGATCGTCCGGTCCTTCTCCCCGGGTCCTGATGCCCGGCTGGGGGTGCTGGTGGACCACCTCGTACCCGGCTCGAAGGAGTCGCGGATCGCGGCGTCGGTCACGGACGCGCATGTGCTGGTCGTCGGGCACCCGTACATCGATGTGTGGGAGGCGGTGAAGCCGTCTTCGGTCGGCATTCCGGCCTGGCCGTCCGTCCCGCACGGGCAGGACTGGAAGACGGGGGTGTGCCGGGCGCTGGGCTGGCCGGAGAACACGGGGGCGGCGTGGCAGCGGATTCTGTCGGGTGTGCGGTCGTACCGGGATCTAGAGCCGCAACTCCTCGGGCGGGTGGAGGAGTTGATTGATTTTGTTACGGTCGGGAGTGCGGCCTGACGCCGGGAAGTGTGCCGAACTTGCTGGTGTCCAGCTCAAGGCCGAGGAGTTCCAGCGGCACAGGCTGGGAGCACCCTAGGAGGGGCCACAGGCCCCTCGCATCGGTTCACTCGTTCGAGCATCAGTCCACCAGATCCCGCACCACCGCGTCAGCCAACAACCGCCCCCGCAGCGTCAGAACCGCCCGCCCGGCCTCGTACGGCCCCGCGTCCAGCAGCCCGTCGGCCAGCGCACGCTCCGCCGCGCGCGCCCCCGCGGGGGCGAGGAGGGACAGCGGGCAGCCGTCCGCCAGGCGGAGCTCCAGCAGGATGCGTTCCACGCGGCGGTCCTCGGCCGTCAGGATTTCGCGGCCCGCGCCCGGGGAGCGGCCGTCCTCCAGGGCCTGGGCGTACGCGCCGGGGTGCTTCACGTTCCACCAGCGCACGCCGCCGAGATGGCTGTGCGCGCCGGGGCCCGCGCCCCACCAGTCCGCGCCGGTCCAGTACAGCTCGTTGTGGCGGCAGCGGGCGGCCTCGCTGGTGGCCCAGTTGGAGACCTCGTACCAGCGGAAACCGGCCCCCGACAGGGCCTCCTCGGCGATCAGGTAGCGGTCGGCGTGCACATCGTCGTCGGTCATCGGGACCTCGCCACGGCGGATCCGGCGGGCGAGCTGGGTGCCCTCCTCGACGATCAGGGCGTAGGCGGAGATGTGGTCGGGGCCGGCGTCGAGGGCGGCGTCCAGGGAGGCGCGCCAGTCGTCGTCGGTCTCGCCGGGGGTGCCGTAGATCAGGTCGAGGTTGATGTGGTCGAAACCGGCGGTGCGGGCCTCGGCGACGCATGCCTCGGGGCGGCCCGGGGTGTGCGTACGGTCGAGGATCTTGAGGACGTGCTGCCGTGCGCTCTGCATGCCGAAGGAGACGCGGTTGAAACCGCCCGCGAGCAGCTCCTCCAGGTAGCGCGGGTCGACGGACTCGGGATTGGCCTCGGTGGTGATCTCGGCGTCCGGGGCGAGGCCGAATTCGTCGCGCAGGGCGGCCAGCATCCGGGCGAGGTCGGCGGCGGGGAGGAGCGTAGGGGTGCCGCCGCCGACGAAGACCGTCTCGACGGGGCGGGGGTCGTCGCCGAGTACCTTGCGGGCCAGGCGGATCTCCTCGACGAGCGTCCCGGCATAGTTGTCGCGGGAGGCCAGGGCGCCGCCGGAACCGCGCAGCTCGCTCGCGGTGTAGGTGTTGAAATCGCAGTAGCCGCAGCGGGTCGCGCAGTACGGCACGTGCAGATAGAAGCCGAGGGGCCGCTCGGCCGCCCCCGTCAGCGCAGGACCGGGCAGCGCCCCGTCCTCGGGCATCGGCTCACCATCAGGCAGTGCGGAAGGCATGGGGTCCATTGTCCGTCATGCGGGGGCGGAATCGTTCCGCCCGCTGACGGCGCCCTACGGCGCCCTACGGTGCCCTGTTCGCCGTCTCCTTCGCCGCCGCCTGGAGGACCAGCAGGGCCAGGTCGTCGTCGGGCGGATTCGGGGCGAAGGCGTGGACGGCGTTGCGGAGATGTTCCGCGATGGCGGTGGCGCCCCGGCCGGCGGTGGCGGCGAGGGCCTTGGCCAGGCCGTCCTCGTCGTCGAACTGGTGCCGTCCCGAGCGGCGCTCGGTCACCCCGTCCGTCACGCACAGCAGCGTCTCGCCGGGGCAGAGGTCGAACGACTCGCTGACGTACGAGGCGTCCTCGACCACTCCCAGCAGCATCTGCGGCGCCGCGGCGACCCGGACCGCGCCGTCCACGCCCAGTACCAGCGGCAGCGGGTGGCCGGCGCTGGCGAGGGTGCAGCGGGCGCCGCCGGAGCCGCCCTGGTACGGGACGATCTCACCGTAGAGGAGGGACAGGAAGCGGGCCTGTTCACCCTCGTCACGGAGTTCGACGGGCGCCTCCGCGCCGGCCCCGGCCGCCGCCACCGCCGCCGCGACGGCCGCGACGGAGTCCGCGGCCTCCCGCGCCATGGTCCTGTTGAGCCGGTCCAGCACCTCGGAGACGTTGAAACCGTCGCGGGCCAGCATCCGCAGTACGGGCCGGGCCAGGCCGGTCACCGCGGCCGCCTCGGGGCCGCTGCCGCAGACATCACCGAGCGCGAAGCACCAGCGGCCGTCACCGGCCTCGAAGAGATCCCAGAAGTCGCCGCCCGCCCAGGCGCCCTCGCGCGGCTCGTAGACGACCGCCGACGCCACGCCGGGCACCAGCGCGCGGCCCGGGGGCAGCAGGCGGCGCTGCAGGACCTGGCTGATGCGCTCCTGGTGGCGGTAGGCGCGGGCGGTGGCGACGGCGCGGGCGACCCGGCGGCACAGGTCCTCGACCAGGCCGAGGACCTCGTCGGGGAAGCGCGGCAGACCGGACCGGCCGAGCAGCAGGGTGCCGAGCCGGCGGCCGCCGGCCTCCAGGGGGCAGGCCAGGGCCGCGCCGCCGGGCTCGTAACCGCCCGGATCGTGCGGCCAGGGCCAAGCGGTCGCGGTCGGTGTGCTGCCGAGGCCGCCGGTACCGCTGTCCGCCGTCACCGGCGGCTGCTTCTCCAGGGCCGTCCGCAGCGAATCGATCAGGCTCTCGTGGGAGTGCCAGACGCGAGCGAGCCGCTGCGTCCCGGCGTCCCCGGCTATACCACGTCCGGGCGCGCCGCCGTCGCCGTCGTCATAGAGCCATACCGCGCACCAGTCGGCGAGCCGCGGCACGGTCAACTGGGCGGCGAGGGAGGCCACCTGATCGGCGTCGAGCTGGCCGGAGAGCAGGTCGGACGCCTCGGCGAGGAAGGAGAGGGCCCCCTGGTCGATCCAGCCGGCGTCGCGGTTCCCGCGGGTGGCGCGGCGCGGTGCCGGGGCGAGGAGCTCGGCGGCGCGCAGGCCGTGCTGCAGCAGCTGGCTGTCGAAGTCGGCCTCCAGCTCGGGCCGAACGCCGCCCTCGGGGGCGCCCGCGGGCAGCCGGAACCAGACGGTCTTCATGGCGTGGCGGTAGGTGATGCCCCAGGACTCGGCGACCGCGCCGACCAACTGCAGGCCGTGGCCGCCGCTTTCGGAGGCTGCGCCGCCCTCGCCGGCCTCGTGTCCGCGCACCGGGCGTGCGGAGTGGTGATCGGAGACCTCGATGACGACGCCCGCGCGATGGAGGTCCCCCCGGACAGAGTCCGGGAGAGTGTCGTCCGGGTCGTCCGCGCCCGGTACGAAGCCGGGGGACGCGTCCGGCTCCGCGGAGTCCTCCGGGTACGCCACCTGCTCCGGCCGGTGCCCCGCCTCCTCCAGCCGGCAGCGCAGTTCGACGGCGGTGCCGGCGTGCACCACGGCGTTGGTGACCAACTCGCTGACCAGCAGCACCGCTTCGTCCGCGAGCCGGTCGGTGAGGCCCTCGGCGCCGGGTAGCCCCTGAGCGGACCAGTCGGCGAACGCGGCCCGGACGAACTGCCGGGCGGCGGAGGCGGCCCGCGGGTCCCCGGGCAGGCTGACCCGCAGGGAGCGGACCGGGCCGCCCGGGGTGCCCGCACCGCAGCCGCCGCAACAGCGCCCGCCGGCCGTCGCCCTCGCGACGTCGTCCCGATGAACCGAAGTTGTCGTCCTCATTGACCAACTCCCGAGCAGCTCCGCTACAGCGCCGGATGCGCCACCGACAGGGTGACAGACAGAGGGCAGCCATAAGCGTCGAGTCACCGAAGTGGGTGGCCGCGACGGACGATTCGGCTGACGCGCCACGGGAGTTGGCCGACGCGCGGTGCGCCCGGACGGGCAGCCGCCCAGTAACGTCACTGGGTGGTACGGGTACCGAGCCACGCACCTACGGGGCGGCACGGAAGCGGCTCTCACCACTCCGCACCACCCCGTGGCAACGGCTCCGCCCATAGGGCCTGCTCAGGCTCGTAAGGCGCCGGGCGGGCGTGCGCTACTCCTCGCGCGCCCCCGCGTACATCTCGTCCAGCAGATCCTTGAACGCCCGCTCCACCACCGGCCGCTTGACCTTCAGGCTCGGCGTCACCTCACCGTGCTCGATGTCCAGGTCGCGCGGCAGCAGCCGGAACTTACGGATCTGCTGCCAGCGCTGCAGGCCCTCGTTGACCCGCTTGACATAGCCCTCGATCAGCTCGCGCACCTGGTCGGTGGCGACGACCTCGGCGTAGGTCGTGCCGGCCACGCCGTGTTCCTTCGCCCAGTCCATGATCGTCGGCTCGTCGAGCGCGATCAGCGCGGTGCAGAAGTTCCGGTTGGAGCCGTGCACCAGCACATTGGAGACGAACGGACAGACCGCCTTGAACTGGCCCTCCACCTCGGCCGGCGCGATGTACTTGCCGCCCGAGGTCTTGATCAGGTCCTTCTTGCGGTCGGTGATCCGCAGATAGCCGTCCGGGGACAGCTCGCCGATGTCGCCGGTGTGGAACCAGCCGTCCGGCTCCAGGACCTCGTCGGTCTTCTCCGGCAGGCCGTGGTAGCCCTGCATGATGCCGGGGCCGCGCAGCAGGATCTCGCCGTCCTCGGCGATCCGCACCTCGGTGCCGGGCAGCGGCTTGCCGACCGTCCCGGTGCGGTACGCCTCGCCGGGGTTGACGAAGCTGGCGGCGCTGGACTCCGTCAGGCCGTAGCCCTCCAGGATGTGGATTCCGGCGCCGGAGAAGAAGTAGCCGATCTCCGGAGCGAGCGCGGCCGAGCCGGAGACCGCCGCGCGCAGCCGGCCGCCGAACGCCTCCCGCAGCTTGCCGTAGACGAGCGCGTCGGCGACCTTGTGCTTGGCGCCGAGTGCGAACGGCACCGAGGAGTTGCCGGTGCGCCGGAAGTTCTCCTGCGAGACCTTGGCGTACTCGCGGGCCACCCCGGCCGCCCACTGGAAGATCTTGTACTTGGCGCCGCCGCCGGCCCGCGCCTTGGCCGCGACACCGTTGTAGACCTTCTCGAAGATCCGCGGCACCGCCGCCATATACGTCGGCCGCACCACCGGCAGATTCTCGATGATCTTGTCGACCCGGCCGTCCACGGCGATCACATGCCCGACCGAGATCTGCCCCGCGGTGAGCACCTTTCCGAAGACATGCGCCAGCGGGAGCCACAGATACTGCACATCGTCCTCGGTGACCAGCCCGGTCGCCTGGATCGCCCGCGCCATGTACGACCAGCAGTCGTGCAGCAGCCGGACGCCCTTGGGCTTGCCGGTGGTCCCGGAGGTGTAGATCAGCGTGGCGAGCTGGTCGGCGCGCAGTGCCGCGACCCGTTCCTTGACGCAGCCGGGGTGCTTCTCCAGGTATTCGGCGCCGCGCCGCTCCAGCTCGGCGAGCGAGAGCACCCAGCCCTCCGGGTCGCCCTCGGCCGCCGCCGCGTCCGCCTCCTCGATGACGATGACATGCGCCAGGTCGGGCAGCTCGGCACGTTTCTCCCGGGCCTTGGCGAGCTGCCCGGCGTCCTCCGCGATCAGCACCCTGCTGCCGGAGTCGGCCAGGATGTAGGCCGTCTCCTCGGCGTTGGTGCTCGGGTAGACCGTGGTCGTGGCCGCGCCGGAGCACAGCACACCGAGGTCGGCGAGGATCCAGTCGACGCGGGTGTTGGCGGCCAGCGCCACCCGCTCCTCGGGCTCGACGCCGAGCGCGATCAGGCCGGCCGCGACGGCGTAGACCCGCTCCGCGGCCTCGGCCCAGGAGAGCGCCTTCCAGTCGTCCGGGCCGGTGCCCGAGGCAGGTGGGACGGGATAGCGGTACGCCTCGGTATCGGGAGTGGCCGCGACCCGCTCCAGGAAGAGGTTCGCCACCGAGGGCGGCCGGCTTTCGATCAGCGTGTGGGTGTCCGTCACGGCATCCTCCGGGGCCCGCTTCGTTGCTGGTGACTCGCGAGTAACCTTTGAGCAGTGATCAGAGTAGAGCGCGTTTCGCCGGTGCGTAAGAGTCTGTGGCCGACTCGTTCACGATGTGACCGCTGCGAAAGGCGCACGTGACACTCGCGTCTCCCGAAACTCCCCGGCACTGAGCATAAAACCGCAGCTCACGCCCGCAACTCGAACTGTACGGGAACCACCGCGCCACGCTCCGTGTCCGCCCACGGCGCGCACCCGGACAGCCGACAGGGCGCCGGTCCTCCGGGGACCGGCGCCCTGCTCTGCGGTGACACGTGGTGACACATGCCGATTGGCGAGGAATCTCGCCCTTGCGACTTGTGCCGCGACTTCGGCGCCGCTGCTTCTTCTTCGGCTTCGCTTTTCTCCGACTGCGCTTCTCGTTCGGCTGCGCTCTTTCGTCGACTTCGCTACGCCTTCGACTTCGCCACTTCTTCGGCTGTGCTACTTCTTCGGTTTCCCGTCGCCCGAGGAGTCCGAGGACAGCACCGCGATGAAGGCTTCCTGCGGGACCTCCACGCTGCCGACCATCTTCATCCGCTTCTTGCCTTCCTTCTGCTTCTCCAGCAGCTTCCGCTTACGGGAGATGTCACCGCCGTAGCACTTGGCGAGGACGTCCTTGCGGATGGCACGGACCGTCTCACGGGCGATGACCCGGCTGCCGATGGCGGCCTGGATCGGCACCTCGAAGTTCTGCCGCGGGATCAGCTCCCGCAGCTTGGCGACCAGCCGCACACCGTAGGCGTACGCCTTGTCCTTGTGGGTGATCGCGGAGAAGGCGTCGACCTTGTCGCCGTGCAGCAGGATGTCGACCTTGACGAGGTCGGAGGTCTGCTCGCCGGTGGGCTCGTAGTCCAGCGAGGCATAGCCGCGGGTCTTGGACTTGAGCTGGTCGAAGAAGTCGAAGACGACCTCGGCGAGCGGCAGGGTGTAGCGGATCTCGACGCGGTCCTCGGAGAGGTAGTCCATACCGAGCAACGTGCCGCGGCGGTTCTGGCACAGCTCCATGATCGCGCCGATGAACTCGCTCGGCGCCAGGATGGTGGCCCGTACGACCGGCTCGTGCACCGTGTCGATCTTGCCGACCGGGAACTCGCTGGGGTTGGTGACCGTGTACTCGGTCCCGTCCTCCATGTCCACCTGGTAGACCACGTTCGGCGCGGTGGCGATCAGTTCGAGGCCGAACTCGCGCTCCAGGCGCTCCCGGATGACCTCCAGGTGCAGCAGGCCGAGGAAGCCGACGCGGAAACCGAAGCCGAGGGCCGCGGAGGTCTCCGGCTCGTAGACCAGCGCGGCGTCGTTGAGCTGGAGCTTGTCCAGCGCCTCACGCAGCTCCGGGTAGTCCGAGCCGTCCAGCGGATACAGGCCGGAGAACACCATCGGCTTGGGGTCCTTGTAGCCGCCCAGCGGCTCCTCGGCCCCCTTGGTGAGCTGGGTGATGGTGTCACCGACCTTGGACTGGCGGACGTCCTTCACGCCGGTGATCAGATAGCCGACCTCACCGACGGACAGCCCGTCGGCGGCCTTCATCTCCGGCGAGTTGGTGCCGATCTCCAGCAGCTCGTGCGCGGCGCCGGTGGACATCATCCTGATCCGCTCACGCTTGTTCAGCGTGCCGTCGACGACCTTCACATACGTCACCACGCCGCGGTAGGCGTCGTAGACGGAGTCGAAGATCATCGCGCGGGCGGGGCTGTCCTTGACGCCGACCGGGGGCGGCACCTCCCGGACGACCTTGTTCAGCAGCTCGGGAACGCCGATGCCGGTCTTGGCGGAGACCCTCAGGACGTCCTCGGGGTCGCAGCCGACGAGGTTCGCCAGCTCGGCGGCGAACTTCTCGGGCTGGGCGGCCGGCAGATCGATCTTGTTGAGGACGGGAATGATCGCGAGGTCGTGCTCCATCGCCAGATAGAGGTTGGCGAGGGTCTGCGCCTCGATGCCCTGAGCCGCGTCGACGAGGAGGATGCAGCCCTCGCACGCGGCGAGCGACCGGGACACCTCGTAGGTGAAGTCGACGTGGCCCGGGGTGTCGATCATGTTGAGGATGTGGGTGGTACCACTGCCCTCTTCGCCCTCACTGGGGCTCCAGGGCAGCCGGACCGCCTGGGACTTGATCGTGATGCCGCGCTCGCGCTCGATGTCCATGCGGTCGAGGTACTGCGCGCGCATCTGCCGCTGGTCGACGACACCGGTCAGCTGGAGCATCCGGTCGGCGAGCGTCGACTTGCCGTGGTCGATGTGCGCGATGATGCAGAAGTTACGGAGGAGAGCCGGCTCGGTACGGCTCGGCTCCGGCACGTTCGTAGGGGTCGCGGGCACGCAGGTTCCATTCAGTGAACGCATGTAGGCGGGACTCGGTTGTGATGTCTCCCCCATCGTCCCATGAGCGGCGCGCACGGTCCGGTTCGGGCGGGCCGGGACGGCGGCTGCGGGTCGGTTCGGGCGGGGGCGGATGGCGATTCCGGGTCGGTTCGGACGGACCCGGACGGCGATTCCGGGCTGGTTCGGGTGGGGCCGGACGGCGACTCCAGCCCGGTTGGGGCGGACCCGGACGGCGGCTCCAGCCCGGTTCGGGTGGGGCCCGGACGGCGGCTCCGGACCGGTTTGGGCGGCCGTAAGCCCTGCTGGTAGCCTGGACCACTGCGCTTCGTGCCCTCTCTCAATAGGGACCGGTCTCCGAATGACCGGTCTCCGACGAAGGGGCCGGTTCTTCAAGGAACCGGTTCTTCAAGGAAAGGACCGGTACGGGGCGCGACTCGAAACTCCAACGAACCTGAAAAGGCTCTTTCGTGGCGAACATCAAGTCCCAGATGAAGCGGATCAAGACCAACGAGAAGGCTCGTCAGCGCAACAAGGCTGTCAAGTCCTCTCTGAAGACCGCGATCCGTCGCACCCGTGAGGCCGTCGAGGCCGGCGACCTGCAGAAGGCCACCACCGCCCAGGCCGAGGCCGCCAAGAAGCTCGACAAGGCCGTCAGCAAGGGTGTCCTTCACAAGAACGCCGCCGCCAACAAGAAGTCGGCGCTGGCCAAGAAGGTCTCCTCCCTCAAGGGCTGAACCTTCGTCCGACCGCATTGCCCGGACCGTTACCGGTCCACCCTCCGCGGTCGGGGACCCAGCGGCCCCTCTCTCCGCTCCCCGATCGATGCACCACCGCGCCGCACGCGGCCTGCGTTCGCCACGCGGGTGCGGCGCACTCGGCCCGGCCGGCGGATTCCGCCGCAGGAGCCGCATACGTTGTACGAAGGCCCCGCCTTCGCCCCCATGCCCCCGGGGGCGGGCGGGGTTTTTTCGTTGGGCAAGGTTCTTCGTTGGGCGGGGTTCTTCGTGGGCCGGGTTGGGGTGGGTGTTCGCGGGGAGTGTCGAGGGTCCGTGGGGGCGTTCGGGATCTGCGGGGAACGACCCGAGGTGGTTCCGTGCAAAGCCCTTGGGGGAGTCCGGTTTCCGTAGGGCTGGCTCTGCCCGTTTCCGCTGCTCTGCGGGCAAATCCGTACGGGCACGCGGCGCACGGATGCGTGGCGGTTCACTCCGTACGGGCACGTACCGCACGGGTGCGGCCCCTCGGGTGCGTGCCGTACGGATGCGTGGTCCACCGGCTGCGGGCGGCGGGACCCGACCCGTCGGGCAGCCTCAGCGGGAGCGGGACCGTGCCGCGCGGGCGATCGCCACGACGGCCTTCTCCAGTGCGTATTCGGGGTCGTCACCGCCGCCCTTGACGCCCGCGTCGGCCTCGGCCACCGCGATCAGCGCCGACGCGACACCGTCCGCCGTCCAGCCGCGCATCTGCTGCCGTACCCGGTCGATCTTCCAGGGCGGCATCCCCAGATCGCGGGCGAGGTCGCCGGGGCGGGCGCCGCGCGGGGCGGAGGCCAGCTTGCCGATGGCGCGGACGCCCTGGGCGAGCGCGCTGGTGATCATGACGGGGGCGACGCCGGTGGACAGCGCCCAGCGCAGCGCCTCCAGCGCCTCGGCGGCGCGGCCCTCCACGGCGCGGTCCGCGACGGTGAAGCTCGACGCCTCGGCGCGGCCGGTGTAGTAGCGCCCGACCATGGCCTCGTCGATGGTGCCCTCGATATCGGCGACCAGCTGCGCACACGCCGAGGCCAGCTCGCGCAGATCGCTGCCGATCGCGTCGACCAGGGACTGGCATGCCTCCGGCGTCGCGGAGCGCCCCAGCGAGCGGAACTCGCCCCGCACAAAGGACAGTCGATCGGCCGGCTTCGTCATCTTGGGGCAGGCCACCTCGCGCGCACCGGCCTTACGGGCTGCGTCCAGCAGGCCCTTCCCCTTGGCGCCGCCGGCGTGCAGCAGTACCAGGGTGATCTCCTCGGCGGGCGAGCCGAGGTAGGCCTTGACGTCCTTGATGGTGTCCGCGGAGAGGTCCTGGGCGCCGCGCACCACCACGACCTTGCGCTCGGCGAAGAGCGAGGGGCTGGTCAGCTCGGCGAGGGTGCCGGGCTGCAGCTGGTCGGAGGCGAGGTCGCGTACGTCGGTGTCCGCGTCGGCCGCGCGGGCGGCCGCCACCACCTGCTGCACGGCGCGCTCCAGCAGCAGGTCTTCCTGACCCACCGCGATCGTGACGGGGGCAAGGGGGTCGTCGTGAGCTGTCTTCCTGGCCATCGCGGTCCAGCATCCCACGCCCCACCGACAGCGCCGTCCGGGTCTGCCACCGGGACCCGGTCGGGACGCGGCTCGGGGCCCGCACCAGGGCCGCCGTCCCGCTGTCGGACAATGGTCCGGTGAGCGATGCACAACACGTACGACACCGGCGCCATGTCCTGGTGCTGCCCGACCGCGACGCGGCCGAGGAACTGTCCGAGACACTGACGGAACGGCTCGGCCTCGCCGAGGAACCCCAGTTGGTACGGGACGCGCTGGCCGGCGAGGACGACGCTGAGGACGCACAGTGGCTGGTGGTGTTCGAGGACTCGGACGCCGCCTACGACCCGGGCCGGCTGGACGAGCTCGCGGCGGAGCACGAGGGGTGGCGGGAAGCCGAGTGAACGGCCGAGGGTCATCCGCCGGCGACTGGCGAGCAATGACTGGGGGCTGGGGGCTGCTTACTGGCGGCCAGGGACCAACGGCCGGGGGTCGGCGGCTGGTGACTAGCGGTCGGCCGGTGGCCGTTGGCCGGGTGCGCCCGACGCCGGTGACCGGCCCGGCACCGGAGTCCGGCCCGGCACCGGAGTCCGGCCCGGCACCGATGCCCGGCCCAGCCTCGGAATCCGGTCCACGGCGATGCCGAAATGGGTCCGGTAGGCGGGGAGGAGCTCCGGCTCGTCCAGCTCCCGTTCGTCACGCGCGCCGTCCGCCCCGGTGATCACGAGCTTACGGCCGGAGAGGGTGATCCGGCCGGTCTCCGTCAGCCGTGAGCAGATCAGGGACCGGGTGAAGTGGGATCTGGGCGAGGTGCGGTGCCACCAGCAGCCGGCCTCGAAGTCGGCCAGTGCGCGCGGCCGTTGTTCGAGGCGGTACTGCGGGGCGCCGTCCCGGAGGACGTCGAGGTCGCCGTCGGGCGTCTCCTCGATGCGGAAGACGCCGCCGGGATCGGGCTGATCGACCCGGCTGTCCAAGCGCAACGGATAGTGGCTGTGCTTGCCGAAGCCGACGTCCGCGAGCCACGGCCCACCGGGCGTGTGCACGCGCAGCGCGAGGTGGTCGTACGGGATGCCCCAGCCGTCCGGTCCGAAGACCCTGGCGGACAGCAGCTCGACGGCATGGCCCAGGCCGCCGAGCAGGACGGCGAAAGCGCCGTTGAGCTCGTAGCAGAAGCCACCGCGCAGGGCGCCGACGATCTTGTCCAGCAGCGGCTGCTCCGCGAGCACGATCTCCTCACCGAGGTGGATGGAGAGGTTCTCGAAGGGGACGCTGCGCAGATGGCACAGGTGCAGCATGCGCAGCGCCTCGGCATCGGGGGACGCCGGGCGGTCGGCGCCGATGCGGTGCAGGTAGGCATCGATGGCGGTGTCATCCATCACATGCCCTTTCTCAGGTGTGCGTCCATCAGGTGCATCGGGTGCAGTGGGGGCCGTTCTTCAGCGCAGGCCCCACTCGGCCTCATCACTGATGCTCATCACCTGGAGTCTACGGACCCTGATGTACGGGGACGGGTTCACGGGGCGCGGGCGGACACCGGGCGGAGTACCGGGGCGAGGCACCGGGGCAGGTCCGGGCGGAGCGCCGAGGCAGGACTCCGGGCGGCCGGGCCCCGGGCCCAAGGGGCGGGGCCCGGGAGCGGCGACGGGATGCCGCACAGCGGTCCCGGGCGCGGCGGCAGGTGGCTCGCCGGCGTCCGCTGACCGTCACGGAGAGCCGCTCCCGGGTGCCGAGCACCGCGATGGCACCATCGGTGTCGGTGCGCAGCACCCCGGCGCCCTGCGCGCGCAGCGCTCCGATGGTGCGCGGCGCCGGATGACCGTACGGGTTACCGGAACCGGCCGAGACCAGCGCCAGACGCGGGGCCAGCCTGCGGATCAGCTCCGGGTCCTGATACGCGGAGCCGTGGTGCGCCACCTTGAGGACGTCGACGGCGGGCAGCTCCGGATGAGTGTCCAACAGGGCTTGCTGGGCGGGTGGTTCAAGGTCGCCGAGCAACAGGAGGGTGAGCCCACCGGTACGGACGAGCAGGGTGACGCTGGCGTCGTTGGGCCCGTGGTCGGCCGGTGAGGGAGGGGACGGCGTCGACACCTCGGACGTGCGGGGGCGCGGCGGCCAGAGGACTTCCCAGGTGAGCGGTCCCAGACGGCGCCGTTCCCCCGATACGGCGCGGATCACCGGCACCCGGGCGGCCGCGGCCGTGGCGCGTACGAACGCAACCTGTCCTGGGGGCTCTTGCAGGGTCGTGGTCTCGATCGCACCGACCGAACGGCCGCGGAGCGCGCCGGGAAGCCCGTCCACATGGTCGGCGTGAAAATGCGTCAGGACGAGGAGCGGGATACGGCGGATGCCCAGATCGGTGAGGCAGCGGTCGATGGCGCGCGGCTCGGGTCCGGTGTCGACAACCAGCGCCGTACCGTCCCCGGCCGCCAGGACCAGGCCGTCCCCCTGCCCGACATCGCAGACCACGGCCCGCCACCCGGGCGGCGGCCATCCCGTGAGAACCCGGGTAACCGGGGGCGGGCGCCAGATCGCCACCACCAGGGCCAGCACACAGACCACACACAACCACCGGCGGCGCAACAGCCTTCGGCCCACCAGCACCAGGGCGACGGTGACGGCCGCCAGCAGCAGCCCGCCCGCCCAGCCGCCCGGCCATCCCAACTCCGCGCCCGGCAGCGCCGCCCCCGTGCGGGCGATTCCGGCGATCCACTCGGCGGGCCAGCCCGCGCACCAAGCCAGCGCCTCGGCGACCGGTGGCGCAACCGGGGCCACGGCGAGGGCCGCGAAGCCGAGGACGGTCGCGGGGACCACGGCCAGCTCGGCCAGCAGGTTGCAGGGCACCGCGACCAGCCCGACCCGGGCGGCGATCACCGCGCCAACGGGTGCGCAGACCGCCTGCGCGGCGGCCGCAGCGGCGATCACCTCGGCGAGACGGGGCGGCATACGGCGGCGCTGGAGAGCGGCACTCCAGCGCGGGGCGAGCAGCAGCAGCGCGCCCGTGGCCAGTACGGAGAGCAGGAAGCCATAACTGCGCGCGAGCCAGGGATCGTACAGGACGAGGAGCAGAACGGCGGCGGCGAGCGCGGGAAGCAGCGAGCGGCGGCGGCCGGAGCCGATCGCGAGCAGCGTGATCAGCCCGCAGGCGGCGGCCCGCAGCACGCTCGGGTCCGGGCGGCACACCACCACGAAGACGAGCGCGAGCGCACCGCCGATCATGGCGGTGCCGCGCAGCGACAGGCCCAGGCGCGGTGCCAGCCCGCGGCGTTCGGAACGTACCGCGAGATGGGGCGGGCCGATCAGCAGGGCGAGCACAATGGTCAGATTGCTGCCGGAGACGGCCAGCAGATGCGTCAGGTCCGTGGCGCGGAAGGCGTCGTCGAGGTCCGGCGGCACCCGGGAGGTGTCCCCGACGACGAGTCCGGGCAGCAGCGCACGGGCATCGGGGCTCAGCTCCTCGGTGGCCTCCCGGAGCCCGGCGCGCAGACTCCCGGCCAGCCGCTGCAGGACGGACGGCGGGCTGACCGTGAGCGGCGGCGTGTCGGCGCTGACACGGAGCACCGCGGCCACCTGGTCGCCCGGCGACATCGGCGGGGCGGCGCGGGCCACCACACGGATGCGGGTCGACGGCAGCAACCCGCGCCATCCCCGGGAAGGCCCGCCACGCTCCTCGCCACGGGGGCCCGGGTCCTGTGGCGCGGCCTCCGGCTTCGACGGCGTGCCCCCGCCGTTCCCTCCACGTTGCTGTACGACGACCAGGGCCGGTGTGCGAGCGGCCGTCACCACGCCGTCCGGAGCGGTGACGCGCACGGCGTCGGCGGTGAACACCAGTGCCGGGGGCGTCCGGTGGGACCCGCGTACCTTGGGCCGGGTCAGCCGTGGGTCGCCGGTCACCTCCAGCTCGACCGTGAGCCGGGCGTACCGCTGTGCCCAAGCGGGCAGCGGTCCACGTCGCAGATCCGCCGCATGCAGCGCCGCGGAAGCGGCCCCCGCAGCGGCACAGAGCAGCACCGCCGCGATCGCGGCCAACGCGCCGGCCGACCAGAGGCGGGGAGCAGCGGGCCGCCGCGGCCCGGACGCCTGCCCGACGCCTGCCGCCTCGGGCACCGCCGCACACTCCGCTCTGCGCCGAGCCACGCGCCACGCCACGGCCGCCAGGACGACCGCTACGGCACAGGCCACCGCAATCCCGCCGCCCGGGGCGCCCAGGGCGATCGCCGCGGCTGCCCAGGCCGCCAGCGCGGGCGCGATCAGCCGCAGATCGACGGGGCCCTCCTGGCGCGGATCCGAGGCACCGTAAGGCGATGTCGCCGAGGCGTGCACCGTGGCGCGGGTGGCGGTCATGGCTGCACCAGGGGACGCAGCTCGGCGAACCGGCGATCACCGATTCCGGTCACCTGACGAAGCTGGTCCACGGATGTGAACCCGCCGTGCCGGCTGCGGAATTCGATGATGTGCCGGGCGAGGACGGGCCCCACTCCGGGCAGGGTGTCCAGCTGCTGCTCGGTCGCCGTGCTGAGGCTCACCGGACCTCTCGGCCCGGCTCCGGTGCCTGGCGCACCGTTGACCGAGCTCCCGGCAGCGGCCTGACCACCACTTGCACCGGCCCCCACCGCCCCTTCGGCCCCGACCACGATCTGCTCACCGTCGGCGAGCAGCCGCGCCCGGTTCAGCCCCCGCAGGCTCGCACCGCGCAGCACACCGCCCGCGGCCCGTAGCGCATCGGTGACCCGGGACCCCGGAGGCAGCCGGTGAATGCCGGGCCTGCGGACCTTGCCGGTGACATCGACGACCAGCCGCCGATCCGCGCCGCCCGGCGGACCGTTCGCCACCGAGGCCGGTGACGACACCGGTGACGGCGACAGCCGCGGGGGCTGCCGGGAGTCGGGGCCAGGCGCCGTCACACCGCGGTCGGCCGCGGGGGCGCGTACCTGCTCGGGGCGCGCGGCCCAGAAGTGGTGGACGGCGAAGCCCACGGCCACCACGAGCACCACGACCAGAGCGGCGACCGCCTTGGGATCCGTTCCGCACCGTAACTGCACCCACAGCGGGAGCCGTTCGCGTACCGCAAGCCGCGCTCGCCGCCAGCGCCGCGCACCCGACGGGTTGTGCGACCGCTCCGGTGGCTCGGGCACATCGGGCGGCTCCACAGGGCCGACGGGGCCGGCGGAGGCGGCGGGTGAGGCATGGACGGCAGGTCCGACACCGAGACCGCCGCTCCCCTCCCCACCGCCACTCCCCTCCGCGAAGAGCGCGGCGGCCCGCGCCCGCACCGCCTCCGTGGCATCTCGGCGCCGCTCGGCACGCCCCGTCCCAAGCCGGAGCCGGCGCGCCCGCTCCCGCTGACGATGCCGAACGCGCGGGTCGGAGCCGACGGCCCGGCCAGGCCCGGCACTCGCGCCACCTGACCGAGCCGAGGAGCGAGACGCAGCGGACGGAGGAAACGAGGCGGATGAGGCAGACGAGGTGGAAGAAGTGGACAGGGCGGATAGCGCGGATGAGACGGATGATGCAGACGGAGCCGGCGAAGCCAACGAACCGACCGAACCCGACGCGACGAACGCCCCCGGCGACCCCACAGAACCTGATCGAGAAGTCATGCACTCGACGCTAAACACCGCACGCCGATCCCGCCGATCAGCGTCAATTCCCGTGGATAACCCGCCAGTTGTGGATAACTCCCTCACCCACGGGGCAGCCGGCCATGCCCTCTCACCGCGGCGACACCACGGCCCCCAGCAGCCCCGGCCCCGTGTGCGCGCCGATGACCGCGCCCACCTCGCTCACATGCAGCTCGTTCAGCCCCGGCACCCGGTCGCGCAACCGCTGCGCCAGCGCGTCCGCCCGTTCCGCCGCCGCGAGATGGTGCACCGCGATATCGACCTGCCCCTCCCCGGCCCGTTCCGCGGCGATCTCCTCCAGCCGCGCGATGGCCTTGGACGCGGTACGGACCTTCTCCCGCAATTCGATCCGCCCGTCGGCCAGTTGGAGGATCGGCTTGACGGCGAGCGCCGAGCCCAGCAGTGCCTGGGCAGCGCCTATCCGGCCACCGCGCCGCAGATAGTCCAGAGTGTCGACGTAGAAATAGGCGGAGGTCCCGGAGGCACGCTTCTCCGCGGCCGCCACCGCCTCGTCCACGTCCCCGCCGGCCTCCGCCGTCTCCGCGGCGGCGAGGGCGCAGAAGCCGAGGGCCATCGCGACCATTCCGGTGTCCACGACGCGTACCGGAACCGGGGCGTCCTTGGCCGCGAGCACCGCCGCGTCGTAGGTGCCGGAGAACTCCGAGGTGAGGTGGAGGGAGATGATGCTGCGCGCGCCGTCCGCGGCGACCGCGCGATAGGTCTCCTCGAAGGTCGCGCGGCTGGGACGTGAGGTCGTCACCGGCCGGTGCTTCTGGAGCGCCTCGGCGAGGGATCTCGCGGAGATCTCGGTGCCCTCTTCGAGTGCCTGGTCCCCCAGGACGACGGTCAGCGGCACAACCGTGATGCGGTGACGCTCAATTGCCGCCCGCGGCAGGTAGGCCGTGGAATCGGTGACGATCGCGACATGGCGGGACATGACTGGGAGATTATCCGGCCATCCCGAAGCCCGACAGTGCGGGCCCACCCCAAGATCTTCCAAGGCGCGTCAAGGCTATGCCAAGTGCCCCCGGGCGGTGCCGTCAAGACTTCGCCCCCCGAAGACCCCGCCCCCACCAAGACTTCGCCCCCGAAGGCCCAGCCCCACCCCGCCCCACCCCCGATGTCGCCCCTTCGGGTACGCCCCCTCAGGGGGAAGTGCCCTCCGTCCTCGGGGCCTTCTGCCACGGGTAGGACGGTTGGGTCCGCGGGTCCTTGGCCGTGATCGCCGGCGGTGCTTCCGCATCCGACGGCTCCTCGCCCGCAGGCCCCCAGGAGTACGAGCCGTCAGCCGCACCGGGCCGCGCACCGCCCCCGGAAGCTCCTGCCGTACCGTCGCCGACCCCTGCGGTTCCGTCCACCGACGGCTCCCGCGTCCAGTGCCGCAGCGCCCCCGCCTCCATGTCGATCTGGTCGCTCAGCGCGGCCAGACCGTCGTCCGCGAACTTCCGGGCCCGGTCGCGCGCCGCCCAGCGCAGCGACTCCGCGGAGTGCGTGATCCGCTCCATGCGCTCCCTCAGGCCCGGCAGCCGGGCGGCGATGGTGGCCTTGTCGGGCTCCCGCTCCAGCCGCCTCAGCTCGTCGTCCAGCTCATGGCCATGGGCGCTGAGCTGCTCGAAGAGGCGCAGGGACTCGCTGAGCGAGGCATCCTCCTGGGCACCGGTGCGCAGCGCCTCCTGGGTGGCCCGCATGGACGTACGCAGCGACAGCCGCAGCTGCGCCAGCTCGCCGGTCACGCCGGGCTGGGTGTACTGCCGGGCCCGCAGGCTGGTGTCCTCGACGGTTCTGCGGGCCTGGGCGACCGTGCGGTCCACGCCGCGCTTGGCCGCCTGGACGGCCTTGACGGCGACGAACACCCCCGCCGCCACGAACAGCACGAAGAGCAGCGCGAAGATCGCGACAGCGACTTCCATGGGTGTCCCCCAGACGTCTCGGCGGCGCCGGTTCGTACGCCCGCGCCCTGTGTCTCCACGGTAACGGCTCGGGCAGGTCGGGGGTTCCCTTCGAACCCCTAACCTGCCCGTAGGGGAAAGCACCTATACCGCGGGTGTACTGCGCCCGAAGCGCCGCCGTGGCACGGCCCGGCCGCTATGCCGGGACGATATTGACCAGCTTCGGCGCCCGGACGATCACCTTCCGGATGCCTGCGCCGCCGAGCGCGGCGACCACGGCCGGCTCCGCCAGCGCGGCCGTCTCCAGGTCCGCGTCGGAGATCGACGGCGCGACCTCCAGGCGGGCCTTGACCTTGCCCTTGACCTGCACGACACAGGTCACCGCCTCGTCCACGACGTACGCCGGGTCGGCCACCGGAAAGTCCGCGTGCACGATCGTCTCGGTGTGGCCCAGCTTGCGCCACAGTTCCTCGGCGATATGCGGCGCCAGCGGGGCGATCAGCAGCACCAGCCGCTCGGCGACGGTGCGCGGCACCGGGTTGCCCGCCTTGGTCAGGTGGTTGTTCAGCTCGGTCACCTTGGCGATGGCGGTGTTGAAGCGCAGGTTCGCCATGTCCTGGGTGACGCCGTCGATCGCCTTGTGCAGCGCGCGCAGAGTGGCCTCGTCCGGCTCCGTGTCGACGACGGTGACCTCGCCGGTCGCCTCGTCCACGATGTTGCGCCACAGACGCTGCAGCAGGCGGTACTGGCCGACGACCGCGCGGGTGTCCCACGGACGGGACACATCCAGCGGGCCCATCGCCATTTCGTACAGCCGCAGTGTGTCCGCGCCGAATTCGGCGCAGATCTCGTCCGGGGTGACGGCGTTCTTCAGGGACTTGCCCATCTTGCCCAGGACACGGCTGACCTTGTCGCCCTTGTAGTAGTACGCGCCGTCGCGCTCCTCGACCTCGGCGGCGGGGACGGCGATACCACGGCTGTCCCGGTACACGAACGCCTGGATCATGCCCTGGTTGTAGAGCTTGTGGAACGGCTCGCACGACGAGATGTGGCCCAGGTCGTGCAGCACCTTGGACCAGAAACGGGCGTACAGCAGGTGCAGTACGGCGTGCTCCGCGCCGCCCACGTACAGGTCGACACCGCCGAGCGGCTGCCCCTCGCGCGGCCCCATCCAGTACTGCTCGACACCCGGCTCGACCATCGCGTCGGCGTTGTTCGGGTCCAGGTAGCGCATCTCGTACCAGCACGAACCCGCCCAGTTGGGCATGGTGTTGGTCTCCCGGCGGTAGCGCTTGACGCCGTCGCCCAGGTCCAGCTCGACGTTGACCCAGCCCTCGTTGCGGGACAGCGGCGTCTCCGGCTGGGTGTCGGCGTCGTCCGGGTCGAAGGTGCGCGGCGAGTAGTCCTCGACCTCCGGCAGCTCCAGCGGCAGCATCGACTCGGGCAGCGCGTGCGCCACGCCGTCCTCGTCGTAGACGATCGGGAACGGCTCGCCCCAGTAGCGCTGCCGGCTGAACAGCCAGTCGCGCAGCCGAAAGTTGACGGTGCCCTCGCCGATGCCCTTGGCGGCCAGCCAGTCGGTGATCTTCGCCTTGGCCTCGGCCACGCCCAGGCCGTCGAGCGTGATCTCCGTGTCGGACGAATTGACGATCTTCGCGTCGTACGAGGAGAAGGCGTCGTCCCAGGTCGACGGGTCGGTGCCACGACCATCGGACGGCTCCACGACGCAGCGCATCGGCAGCTCGAAGGCCCGGGCGAAGGCGAAGTCACGGCTGTCGTGGGCGGGCACCGCCATGATCGCGCCGGTGCCGTAGCCCATCAGGACGTAGTCCGCGATGAAGACCGGCACCGGCTCGCCGCTGACCGGGTTGGTGGCGTACACGCCGGTGAAGACGCCGGTCTTGTCCTTGGCCTCGGCCTGCCGCTCGATGTCCGACTTGGCGGCGGCCTGCTTGCGGTACGCGTCGACCGCCTGGGCCGGGGTGGCATGACCGCCGGTCCACACCTCGTGGGTGCCCTCGGGCCAGGCGTCCGGCACCAGGGAGCCGTTGCCGTTCTCGCCCGCGACCAGCGGGTGCTCCGGGGCCAGCACCATGTACGTCGCGCCGAACAGGGTGTCCTGGCGAGTGGTGAACACGATGATCTTTTCGTCGCCCACCGGGAAGTCGACGCGCGCACCCTCGGAGCGGCCGATCCAGTTGCGCTGCTGCAGCTTGATGGCCTCCGGCCAGTCCAGCGCGTCCAGGTCGTTCAGCAGCCGGTCGGCGTAGGCGGTGATGCGCATGTTCCACTGGCGCAGCTTGGCCTTGAAGACCGGGAAGTTGCCGCGCTCGGACCGGCCGTCGGCGGTGACCTCCTCATTGGCCAGTACGGTGCCCAGCCCGGGGCACCAGTTCACCGGCGCGTCCGAGGCGTACGCCAGGCGGTACTCGCCCAGGACGCCGGCCCGCTCGGCATTGCTCAGCTCCGCCCAGGGACGGCCGTCGGGGGTCCGCCGGGTGCCGGCCTCGAACTGCGCGACCAGAGTGTCGATCGGCCGCGCCGCGTCCGCCTCCGGGTCGTACCAGGAGTTGAAGATCTGCAGGAAGATCCACTGCGTCCACTTGTAGTACGCGGGGTCGATCGTCTCGACCGAACGGCGCTGGTCGTGGCCCAGCCCCAGGCGGCGCAGCTGGCGCCGCATATTGACGATGTTGGCCTCGGTGGAGACCCGCGGGTGGGTGCCGGTCTGTACGGCGTACTGCTCGGCGGGCAGTCCGAAGGCGTCGAAGCCCAGGGTGTGCAGGACGTTGTGGCCGGTCATCCGCTGGTAGCGGGCGTAGACGTCGGTGGCGATGAACCCCAGGGGGTGGCCGACGTGCAGACCGGCGCCCGACGGGTAGGGGAACATGTCCATGATGAACTTCTTGGGGCGGGCGACCAGCGCGGCGTCGCCCGCCAGGTCACCTCCCCCTGGATTCGGGGCCTCGTAGGTCCCCTGCGCATCCCAGAAGTCCTGCCAGCGTGCCTCGATGTCGGCGGCCAGCGCGGCCGTATAGCGGTGCGGAGCCACCTCGGCGGGGGCACCGCCCGCGCCATGGGCAGCGGGGGAGGTAGTCGTCTCGCTCATCGTCCTAAAGCTCCATCGATCGTCTCTGCCTGCGGCTGCTGCGACACGGTTCCCGCCGAAACAAAAATGCCCCTCGCACAGGAGGGGACGCCGCGCCGATGCCGACCCGGGCGGCCACAGCGGATGGCCCGGTCGGAACTGATCAGCGCGGCCCGCTAAGCAGAAGGCGTACGGCACGCATGGCGTCAGGGTACCGCAGGGTGCCACGGGGCCGCGCCGAGGATTCCGCCACGCGGACGCGCCCCTGTCCGGGCCTGACGGCGTCGCCGGCCCTGCGCCTGTACGGGAACGGCAACTCATCATCCGCGATCTCCCGTTGACCGGATATCAGCTCGCCCGGGGAGGAACTCCGCGCCCGTATGCCCGGATCTGTCGCAGCGCACAACAGAGCGGGCCGCCCGCTTCGGACGACCCGCTCTGAATATTGTGGAGCTAAGGAGAATTGAACTCCTGACCTCCTGCATGCCATGCAGGCGCTCTACCAACTGAGCTATAGCCCCTTGTCCTGCTCCGCCGCGGCTCCCCGCTGCGGCATCGCCTACATTACACGGCCCTCCGGGGCTTTCGCCAAATCGTTCTCCCGGGGGCCCGCCGGCACGACGCGCGGTACTGTCGGCGATCTGTGCCCGATTCGTCCTGGGGAGCCGTACGCCGTGACCGCGCTGGAGCTGGAACAGTCCGCCGCCCCCCGCGGCCCCGCCCCCCTCAGGGGCCTCGTCCGCCGGCACCCGACCGTGGCGGCGGCCGTGGCCTGCGCCGTCTCCTTCGCCGCCTTCTGGGCCGCCCAGCGCCTCGCCCACGTGACGATGATCGACCTCATGGTCTACCGCGCCGAGGGCTGGACCGCCCGCAATGGCGAGGACCTCTACGACATGGTCGCGACCTCGGCGCATCTGCCCAACACCTATCCGCCCTTCGCCGCGCTGCTGTTCACGCCGCTCACGTTGGTCGGCGTGCCGACGATGCGGACCCTGGCCACCGCCGGCAACCTCCTGCTGCTGGTCACCCTCGTCCATCTCTCACTGCGGCTGGTGGGCCGTCCCCGGCGGCTGCCCCGCCCTGCGGCGGCGCTCGCGCTCTCCGCCCTGCTGGTGTGGTGCGAGCCGGTGTGGACGACGCTGCGCTACGGCCAGATCAACCTCCTCCTGGCGGTGCTGGTCCTGTGGGATCTGACCCGCAAGGACACCAACCGCTGGGCGGGCATCGGCATCGGCATCGCGGCCGGCATAAAGCTCACGCCCGCGCTGTTCGCCGTCTTTCTCGCGCTGGCCGGAGCCGTCCGCGCCGGGCAGCGGATACGCGCCGGCGCAGGGGTACGCGCCTCCTGGAACCCCTGGCTGCGGCAGGCCGCCGTCGCCATCGCGGCCTTCCTCGGCACCGCCGCCCTCTCCGCGCTCGTGCTGCCGCGTGACGCACACCGCTTCTGGACGGAGATCGTGTTCGCCGCCGACCGGGTCGGTGAGGTGGAGATCACCGCGAACCAGTCGCTGCGCGGCGCGCTCGCCCGGCTGCTGCACACCCACGACCCGGGCACGGCCTGGCTCGTGGTGGCCGGTCCGACCGCGGTGCTCGGGCTGACCCTGGCCGTACGGTCCCTGTTGCGCGGGGTGGGGGCGCCCCCGGCCGAAGGCCCAGGGCGCGCCTGGGCCGCCGTCGCCTGCGCCGCGACCGCGCTGCTGGTCAGCCCGGTCTCCTGGTCGCACCACTGGGTGTGGAGCGTACCGATGCTGATCCTGCTCGGCTCCGAGGCGCTGCGCCACACCGGGAGCGCCGCCCGCCACTGGTGGACGACGACCGTCACGATGGGCCTGCTGTTCTGCTCGTTCGCGCTGTGGTGGGTGCCACACCGCTGGCACCAGCACGAGGAACTCCACCAGAACGGCGCCCAGATGCTGCTCTCCGGCAGCTATCCGCTCGCCGGCCTGGCCCTGCTCGCACTGACCGCGGCCCGCCTGTGGCGGCTCGGAGAGCGCCGTGACCGGAGCCCCGGCGGCTCGGCCGACGAAGGCCGTACGCACGCTCCTCCGGTGGCATGACAGGCCGTCAGCCGCCCTTCCCTGCCTGCGGTCGCCGTGGTCTCGGACGACGATGAGCGGCATCTCCCGACCTGTGTACGGGCGTTAGCGGGGCGCGCGGCAGGCGCTACCTCTCGCTGCTCCCCCTCACCGCTACTGCTCGCCGCTCGTCCTCGCCATCCCGGACCGGGCGCACCCGGGACACCCGGCTCACGCCGTCGCGAACGAATAGAACCGCTTCAGCGTGCAGTGCTCGTCCAGCAGCCGGCCGTAGATCGGTTCCCCGTCGAGCTCCCGGTAGGTCTCGATGGGGTCGCCCTTTATGACCAGGGCTCTGGCGCATTCCTCGCACCAGTACTGGTAGTCGGCGTTGACCGGTTCCATGTCACGGACGATCGGCGTTCCGCTGCCGCACCAGTCGCATTTCCTGCTGTGAGCGCCCATCAGTCAGCTCCAACTGTGGCCGCAGGCCGTACAGACAAAAGAAATCCCCCCGTTGTCGCCGAGCATCTGCGCGACATGCGAGGAACCACAGGAGGGGCACTGCAGGACGGAATCACTGCCTCCACTGCACACGGCCCCGGGGCCGTCGAGCGGACAGGTGAAGCGGAGCGCGTATTCCGGCAGCCAGTCGTACCCCTGCGCCTCGGCCACTTCGAGCAGGTCATTGACCCCCTCAAGGATGCTCGTGGGCATCGCGATATCTCCTCCCCTGGCAGCGCCGTCCGATTCTGCCACGGACCACCGGCAGGGGGCAGGCCCGCCTTCGCGCCACCCAGGCCGGCGGGTACGAACTCCAACACCCCGGGGAGAGGCGGGCGGTCGGAAGGCCCAGGCCCGGCACCGCCATAGCGGTCGCCCAACGCAGAGATCCCGCCCCCTACGGCGGGGACGGGATCTTCCGGGCTGTGGAGCTAAGGAGAATTGAACTCCTGACCTCCTGCATGCCATGCAGGCGCTCTACCAACTGAGCTATAGCCCCGGGTCTTGTTCCGGGCCCTCCGGGTTTCCCCCGGCGGCGCCGCGAACAAGATGAACTTTAGCCTGCGACCTGCCCAGATGTGAAATCCGGTCGGCCGGGCTCCCGCCGCGGGGACCGGATACGGGGATCAGACGTCGTCCCCGAGCACCGGCTCCGGCAGGGTGCCGGCGTTGTGCTCCAGCAGGCGCCAGCCGCGCGCGCCCTCGCCCAGCACGGACCAGCAGCAGTTGGACAGCCCGCCCAGACCCTCCCAGTGGTGCGGGTCCAGGCCGAGCAGCCGCCCGATGGTGGTGCGTATCGTGCCGCCGTGGCTGACGACGACCAGGGTGCCGTTCCCGGGCAGCTTCTCGGCGTGGTTGAGCACACACGGGGCGGCCCGGTCGGCGACCTCGGTCTCCAGCTCACCGCCGCCGCGACGCACCGGCTCACCGCGCTTCCAGGCGGTGTACTGCTCGCCGTACCGCACGAGGATCTCGTCGTGCGTCAGCCCCTGCCAGGCGCCCGCGTACGTCTCGCGCAGGGCGGCGTCGTACGTCACGTCGAGGTGCGTCAGGGCGGCCAGCTCGCGCGCCGTCGCCCTGGCGCGCCGCAGGTCGGAGGCGATGATGGCGTCCGGCTTGAGGGCCGCGAGCAGCCGGGCCGAGCGGCGCGCCTGCCCGAGGCCCGCCTCCGTCAGCTCGATGTCCGTGGATCCCTGGAAGCGGCGCTCCAGATTCCAGGCCGTCTGGCCATGGCGCCACAGGACGACGCGGCGACCACGGTCGCGCTTGGTGCCGTTCAGCGCAGGTCTCCGTCCTGCTCACCCGCGGTGGCCTCGGCGTACTCAGCGGCCTTGCCCCGGGTGGCCCTGGCCTCCTCGGGGAGGTCGATCTCGGGGCAGTCCTTCCAGAGGCGCTCCAGCGCGTAGAAGACGCGCTCCTCGCTGTGCTGGACGTGCACCACGATGTCGACGTAGTCGAGCAGCACCCAGCGGGCCTCGCGGTCGCCTTCGCGGCGGACCGGCTTGGCGCCGAGGTCCTTGTTGAGCCGTTCCTCGATCTCGTCGACGATCGACTTGACCTGGCGGTCACTGGGGGCCGAGGCCAGCAGGAAGGCGTCGGTGATCGAGAGGACGTCGCTGACGTCGTAGGCGATGATGTCGTGCGCGAGCTTGTCGGCCGCTGCCTGGGCGGCGGCGTTGATGAGCTCGATGGAACGGTCCGTGGCGGTCACAAGCGGCTTTCCGGGTCGGGGGCGGCGTCTCCGGCCGGGGCGGCGGCTCGCGGCGGCGTCGCGGCGCGCCACCGCCGCCATGGGTGGCCGGATCGGCGGTCAGGTACCCCTCAAGGGTCTCACGGACCACCGACAGCCCCGGATGGCTTTTCGAACACACCCGTCGGTCCGCGATCGGGCCCGCCCCACCGGCCGGGCCCGACCGTCCCGGCCGAACCCCAGGTGGGGCGGGTGGCAGGCCCGCGTCCGGACCTTTGCTCAGCCCTTGTAGTCCTGCCCCAGGACGACGGTGACATCGGCGTTCGAGGCGCCCTTGCCCTGCTTGACCACGCTCACGGGCAGGCCCAGCGTCTTGGCGACCTCCTCGGCCCGCGCTTTCCGGCCGGCGTCCGCGTAGGTCACCTGGGACGTGGTCCGGGCGGCCGTCGCGGATCCGTCGTCGACGAAGGTGTAGCCACCGTTGACCAGTGCGACCTGCGCCTTTCCGGTGGCGTCCCGGGCGCCGCTGGCGTTACGGACCGCGACCCGGGCGGTCGCCTCGGGGTCGGTGTTCTTGACGGTGCCGCCGAGCACGTCCTTGACGACGCTGTCCGAGGCCGTCTGGCTGAGCGTGCCGTCCGCCTGCACCGGCAGCAGGGTGGTGCGGTAGGCGCCGGTCTTCGCCAGTTCGGCCCGCTGCGCCAGGGAGCTGCCCAGCTCGGCCTCGGTGAGCGGCGGGTCGAGCACCTGCAGCAGCGCCTTCACGATGGCGGTGGCGCCGTCCGCGTCGCTGGAGACCTTCTTCAGCGTGGCCTGCATGACCTGCCCGAACCGGGCCAGCTGCTTGACCTGGGACTCGCCCCGCGCCTGGTAGGTGGCGTACGCGACGGCCGCCTGCCCGTTGAGGTCCCGTGCGCGGCCCTGCTTGACCAGCGGGGAGTCGCCCTTCTTGGCGCCGGGCACGGTGGCATCGGTGTCGAGGGAGATACCGCCGACCGTCTCGACGAGGTTCTCCAGATACGGGGTGTCCAGCCGCCAGCTGGCCTTGAGACCGGCGCCGAGGAGGGTGTTGAGGGACTCCCGGGTCGCGTCGGAGCCCTCGTCCTTGACGGACTTGCCGAGGGTGGTGGGGGTCCCGTCCTCCTTGGCGAGGACGAGATTGTTGGGCAGGAGGACGGTGGTGCCCTTGTGGGTGGTCTCGTTGTCCACGAGCAGCGCCGTGGAACTGTTCCCGGTCTTGGTGTCCCGCAGGTGCACCACGAGGACGTCGCGCTTCTCGCCCTTTCCGGCGACCTGCTGGCCGGTGGCCTGGCCGGACAGCCCGGGGAGCTTGCCCGCCCACCACAGATAGCCGACGCCGCCGGCGACCACCAGGGCCAGCACGACGGTCAGGGCGACGATCCGGCTGCGGCCCCGGCGCTTGGCCTCCTCGCGCCGCTCGGTGCGGCTCTCGGTGAACTTCAGCCAGTCGATGACGTCTTCGGAGTCCTCGTCCGGTTCCTCGATGAAGGAGAACTGCTCGGTGCGGTACTCCGGGGCGGCCGACGACGCGCCGGCGCCACCGGACGCACGGGACGTGGCGCCGCTCTCCGCCGCGCCGCCCGCCGACGGGGCGCGGCGCTGCGCCGGCCGCGGCTCCTCGTACTGCTGCGGCCCGCCCTGGCCGTAGCGGGACTCGTCGTACGGAACCTGCTCGTACGGCGTCCGCGGGGCCTGCTGCGGGATCCACTCCTGCTGCTGAGGCTGGGCGTACGGATCGTACTGCTGTGAGTAGCCGGTGGGTTGCTGTCCGCCTCCGTATGACGCGTCGTAGCCGTATTCCTGCTGTCCCTGGTACGGGTCGTAGCCGTCGTACGGAGACGGGGCGGGCGGAGCGGGCGCGGACTGCTGCCCGTACGGGTCGTACTGCTGGTACGGCTGCTGCGAGGCGTCGCGGTACACCGGCTGCCCGTAGGCGTCATAGGTGTAGCCCGGCTGCCCCTGTTGCTCCTGGGCATACGGGTCCCGGGCATACGGGTCGTGGGCATACGGGTCCTGCGGCCCGTACGGATCCTGTCGGTCGCTCACCGGTGCCCCTTTCCGTCAGCCCCGTCAGCGGTCGTCGCGGTACAGCTGCTTTTTGTCGATGTAGCGCACCACACCGTCCGGAACCAGGTACCAGACCGGCTCGCCCTGGGCGACCCGCGCCCGGCAGTCGGACGAGGAGATGGCCAGCGCGGGTACCTCGATCAGGGACACCGCGCCCTTGGGCAGGCCGGGGTCCGCCAGCACATGGCCGGGCCTGGTGACCCCGATGAAATGGGCGAGCGAGACCAGCTCGTCGGCGTCGTGCCAGGTCAGGATCTGGCCGAGCGCGTCGGCGCCGGTGATGAAGAAGAGATCCGCGTCGACGTGCTCGGCACGCAGATCACGCAGCGTGTCGATGGTGTACGTCTTGCCGCCGCGGTCGATGTCGATACGGCTGACGGAGAACTGCGGGTTCGAGGCGGTCGCGATGACCGTCATCAGGTACCGGTCCTCGGCCGGGGACACCTTCTTGTGGCTCTTCTGCCACGGCTGCCCCGTGGGCACGAAAATGACCTCGTCGAGGTGGAACTGGCTGGCCACCTCGCTGGCGGCGACCAGGTGACCGTGATGGATCGGGTCGAACGTGCCGCCCATCACTCCGAGTCGCCGCTTCACGGGCCCTGTGTGCTCTCCCATGCGTGCAGACCCTACTTGGCGGGGAGCGATACCGGGGGCCGGGTGTTCAGGCTCAGCGGTCCCGGTTGAAGCGGGTGGTGATCCACAGCAGGAGGAGCAGGACAAAAAGGGCTCCGCCGCCGGTCAGGTAGGGGTTGATGCTCTCGTGCTCGCCCCCGTGTCCGTCGGCGGCGAGGGAGACCAGGGACTGTGCGGTGGTGTGCAGGCTCATCGTCAGCGGGACCTATCCAGGCTGGGATCGGGCAGAGACTTCCGCCACATCGTAAGCATCGGCTCACCCCGGGCTCACGGCGACTCCGCCCCCGGGGCGCCCCCGGCCCCCCGGAGCCCTCGGCGTCAGTCCCGGCCGCCGTAGCCGCGCAGCAGGAACCAGGCGAGGAGGGGAACGCCGACGAAACCGACGATGATCACCGTGCGCAGCAGCCAGCCGGGGCCGTCGGCCCTGGCGGTTTCCTGTGCCGCGGCCAGCAGCAGGCTCGGATTCGGCATGACGAGGCGCTCCCTTTTGTGCGGGCATCTGCGGTCATTCGGTGCGATCGCCAGCGTACGCCCGAGCATCCATTCGCCTGTCAGTGGCGTCCTCTAGTCTGAACACACGCAGTCGAACAGGGGGAGGCCCCAATGACGGAGAGCCCAGGCGGCAGCGAGAGCGTACCGAGCCGGGACCGCAGGCGTTTCCCCGGAATCTCGTCCCGCTCCTACGAGCACCCGGCGGACCGCTCGGCGCTGGTGGCGCTGCGCAAGCTGAGCGGATTCGACACCGTATTCAAGACGCTGAGCGGTCTGCTGCCCGAGCGCAGCCTGCGGCTGCTCTTCCTGTCGGATTCGGTCCGCGTCAGCGAGCAGCAGTTCGCCCATCTCAACGACATGCTGCGCGACGCCTGCTACATCCTGGACCTGGAGAAGGTCCCGCCGATGTATGTGAATCAGGACCCGCAGCCCAATGCCATGTGTATCGGCCTGGACGAGCCGATCATCGTGGTGACGACCGGCCTCGTCGAGCTCCTGGACGAGGAGGAGATGCGGGCGGTCATCGGCCATGAGGCCGGGCACGCGCTGTCCGGTCACGCCGTGTACCGCACGATCCTGCTCTTCCTGACGAATCTCGCCCTGAAGGTCGCCTGGATCCCGCTGGGCAATGTCGCGATCATGGCGATCGTGACCGCGCTGCGTGAGTGGTTCCGCAAGTCGGAGCTGTCCGCGGACCGCGCCGGGCTGCTGGTCGGGCAGGATCTGCAGGCGTCGATGCGCGGGCTGATGAAGCTGGCCGGCGGCAACCACCTGCACGAGATGAATGTGGACTCCTTCCTGGCGCAGGCGGACGAATACGAGGCGGGCGGCGATCTGCGCGACTCCGTGCTGAAGATCCTCAACATCCTGCCGCGCAGCCACCCGTTCACCACCGTCCGGGCGGCCGAGCTGAAGAAGTGGGCGGCCAGCCGCGACTACCAGCGGATCATGGACGGCCACTACGCGCGGCGCTCCGAGGACAAGGACACCTCGGTGTCCGACTCCTTCAGGGACTCCGCCTCGCACTACGCCGACTCGGTGCGCCACAGCAAGGACCCGCTGATGGGCCTGGTCCGCGATATCGCGGGCGGCGCGGGCGACTTGGGCGGCAAGCTGCGGGACACGGTGTTCCGTGGCGGCCAGCGTTCCGACGGGGGTTCCGGCGGCGCGGACGGCGCTACCGGATCGGGTGACTCGGGTTCGGCTGGGAAGTAGGCGCCAGCTCACCGCAGAGCGAGGGGTTGGCCCGGCTCCTGGAGTAGGGGTCGGTGCCCGACGGCCGCTCAACGCCGGCGCGCTGTCCCGCGAGCAGTGGACGCAGCGCGTCGGCCGGCTTGGAGGAGCAGGCGAGCGGTCCTGCCTGAAGCCTGCTCTGCAGCACCTCCAGGCGGTGGTCGTTGAGGTCGTCCCGGCTGAGGCGGAAGTGCAGTTCGCGGCGGACGGTGAAGAGTGAGGCGGCGCCCGGTGTGACCTTGCCGGTGGTCTTGTCCGTGGGGCCGTTCCGCAGCGCGTCCTTGGTGGGCCGGACGGCGTAGACGAAGGTGTAGTCGGCGGTGATGCCGAGGGCGTCCGGGCTCAACTCCCTGGCGGACAGCGTGCCGTCGACCCGTATGTCACGGTCGGCGAGCTCGGTCCGCTTGGGGTCGAAACGGACCAGCCAGCCGGTCGCCGCATACCGCCCGTCGTCGTCGGGATGCGCCAAGCTCCGGTCGAACTGGTCGAGTTGGCCGGTGTCGAGCAGCAGCCGGACCGGCCGCACCGAACCGCGGGTCAGGGTGGCCGGGTCCAGCGAGGAGCGGACGATGTAGTCCTTCGCGATGCTCAGGGCGGAGACGATCTGGCCGTCGGAGAAGTGCTCGGTGCGTTGTACGTCGGGCAAGTTGACGCCCGCGGCACCGATACGGAAGTCGGCCGCGGGGCTGTGCGCGAAGAGGTCGGCGGGCGTCGCGCCCGGCACCGTACCGGTCGGCGCGAGCGGCACGACCGTGGACCGCAGCGGCTGCGCCCGGACGGTGTCCGGGGACTGGTAGGGGTGGCGTATGCCCATGTAGACGGCGGTGCCGAAGGCGAGCACGATCAGCAGCACCAGCAGGATCGCCTGCCGGGAGCCGCCGGCCCGCAGCCAGCTGTGCCGGGTCTTGACGGCCGGGGCATGGTGCTCGCCGAGCCGCTCGTCGGCGGAGAATTCCTGCAGCCGTGCAGCTCGCACGAACGATTCGTCGAAAACAACGGATCGGAATTCGTCCTCACCGCCTCCCGAGGCGCCGTTGGGCGTCCCTTCGGGAGGGTCACCACGCCCGCTCATACCACTAGGGTAGGTCTGCCAGGGGCTCGGTAAACGCCCCGGTGCGGCCCAACTTCAGTGTCGGCTCCGGTTACCCACGGTTTTCCCTACGAGGCGCCGTACGTTTCCACGTTTCCCTACGAGGCGCCGTACGTTTCCACGCGCCGCGCCAGGAGGAGCCCAAGCGGGCGTCAGTGGGCCCGCGGCACCGCGGAGGCGGTCGGCCGCCCGGATCCGGCCGACGCGGACGGCAACAGCCCTGGACGGACTTTCTGCACGCCCTCTCCCCCGCCGGCGGAGGGCGGGTCCGCACCGGCGGAGGACGGCGTGTCCACACCGCTGGAGGCGGGCGGCGGCGCCGGGTTCTGGTTCCTGCCGGAAGCCCCGCGGTAGACGGCGACGAAGGCCAGCGCGACCAGCCCGACGCCCATCACCACAGCCAGCACCCAGGCGATCGGACGGTGCCAGCGCGCGCTGCCCCGATACGGGCGCAGCGCCCCGCCGTAGGGCCCGTACGGAGTGCGCGGGCCGTAGTCGTCGTAGTCCCCGTGGCCGTATTCGCCGTACGCGTCGTAGTCGGCGTCCGGATCCGGACCGTCCTGGTCCTCCCGGCCCTTCGTTCCGTCGCGGCCGACACCGGACCCCGAGCGGGACGCCTCGGCCTCGGCGCGCGCCTCCGCGGCGGCCAGCAGCCGCTCGACCGCGGACGGCTCACGAAACCGCGCGGACCGTACGAAATCCTCGTCGAAGACCACGGAGGCGAATTCTTCGTCCGCGTTTCCGTGGCTCCCGTGGCGGTGCTCTTCGGGCTCCTCACCGTCCGGGAACGGCTGGCCCCCCACGTCGTCCGGCACCCGTCCAGGTTAGCCCCGGGCCGTGGATTTGGGCAGGGATCCGGCCGGGGAGAACCACCAACCGCACCCCACAACGGCTCCTGCCCCGTCCACCACGACGTACGGTGCTAACGCGTGTGTCCGTCCCCCGTGACGATGTACTTCGTGGACGTGAGCTCCAAAAGCCCCATGGGGCCACGGGCGTGCAGCTTCTGCGTCGAGATGCCGATCTCCGCGCCGAAGCCGAACTGGCCGCCGTCGGTGAAGCGGGTGGAGGCGTTGACCGCGACGGTCGTGGAATCCACCAACTGGGTGAACCGGCGGGCGGCGGCCTGCGAGGTGGTGACGATGGCCTCGGTGTGGCCGGAGGTCCAGCGGCGGATATGCGCCACCGCCGCGTCCAGGTCGGGCACCACGGCGGCGGCGATGTCATACGAGAGGTACTCGGTGGCCCAGTCCTCGTCGGTGGCGGGAGCGACCAGCCCGGGGCCCGCCTGCTGCCAGGCGGCGTCGCCGTGCACGACCACGCCGGCCTGGGTCAGCGCCTCCAGGGCGCGCGGCAGGAACTTCTCCGCGATCCCGGCGTGCACCAGCACCGTTTCCGCGGCGTTGCAGACACTGGGCCGCTGTGCCTTGGAGTTGATGAGGATGTCGATCGCCATGTCGGGGTCGGCGGCCTCGTCGATGTAGACATGGCAGTTGCCGGTGCCGGTCTCGATCACCGGGACGGTGGACTCCTCGACGACCGTACGGATCAGCGAGGCGCCGCCGCGCGGGATCAGCACATCGACCAGGCCGCGGGCCCGCATCAGCTCGCGCACCGCGTCACGGCTCTCGCCGGGCACCAGTTGCACCGCGTCGGCCTGCAGCCCGGCGCTCACGACGGCGTCCCGCAACACCTCCACCAGAGCGCTGTTGGAGGCGTACGCGGAGGACGAGCCGCGCAGCAGCACGGCGTTGCCGGACTTCAGGCACAGGGCCGCGGCGTCCACCGTCACATTCGGCCGGGCCTCGTAGATGATCCCGATCACGCCCAGGGGGACCCGGACCTGGCGCAGGTCGAGACCGTTGGGCAGGGTCGAGCCGCGCACCACCTCGCCCACCGGGTCGGGCAGCGCCACGACCTGGCGGACGTCCGCGGCGATCGCCGCGATCCGCTCGGGGGTGAGGGTGAGCCGGTCCACGATCGATGCGGCGGTGCCGGCCTCCCGGGCCTTGACGACGTCCTCGGCGTTGGCCGCCACGATCGCGTCGGTGCGCTCCACCAGGGCGTCGGCGATGGCGAGCAGCGCTCCGTCCCGGGCCGTACGCGGCAGCGGCGCCAGCACGGCGGCTGCCTCCTTGGCACGACGGGCGGTGTCGAGGACGGGTGAGGTGTGGGATGCGCTGCTGGTCATGGCGGCAGCCTAGCCCGGTCGGGGGCGTGGCCATGCGGCATTTCACAGTGCGGGACGTCGGGGGGTGTCCGGTGGACGGGACCCCTACGGGATGTCCTGTAGGGGCCCCCTAAGGGGTTTCCCTCAGGGGACGTGAACGCCCCCTGCGCGGCCACAACGCGGCGGGGGCGGGCGGAATTCCCGTGGGCCGCCGAGTGCGCCCGGACGAGTGCCCGCACCAGTGCGCCCGTACCAGTGCGCTACCAGTGCGCCCGTAGGGTGCGCTAATACGGGTGTACCCCGACCCGTGCGGCCGGCGGCGGGCCGTAGCCCTCCGCGATGCGCTGGTGGTAGGTCTCGCGGTCGATGACCTCCAGGCCGACGATCTCCCACGGGGGCAGCTTGGCCGTCGAGCGGTGTTCGCCCCACAGGCGCAGGGCCACCGCCGCGGCATCGTGCAGGTCCCGCGCCTCCTCCCAGTAGCGGATCTCCGCATGGTCGTTGGCGTAGCGGCTGGTCAGCAGGAAAGGATGGTCGTGGGCGAGCTGTTCGAGCGACCGCCGCACCTCCTTCAAGGGGGCCTCGGCCCCCGAGACGCTGAGGGTGATGTGCCACAGCCGGGACGCGTCCCGGAGCTCCCCCTCCGGTGCCGGCTGTGCCGTGCCGTTCCGCTCCGCGCGCTCGTCGTCATCCGTCCGACCGGCGTCCTCCCCGGTTCCGACGCTGGTCAGCGTGCGCTCCGCCGTCCCTCGGGGCGGTGCCCCTGGGCGCCCTCGTCTCACCGGCGGCCTCCTGTGATGCGGTGCGCTCCGCCCTCGGGGGTGCGGAGCCGAATGGTGCGGTCGTTCCTCGGCGTGTGCGCTGTCGCGCCACGGGCGCCGCTCCCCTACGGCGCCCCGCAACAAAGTTGACCAGCCCGCGGGCCGTCGCGGGGGCGTTTTCGCGAAGGTCCCCAAGGAAAGGCTGGACTTCGCCGCGCGGTCCGGACGGCGCCCCGGGTGTTTTCCCGCTGTGACGGCCGTCAGTGGCGCGGCAGGCCGGCCGTCCGGCCTCAGTGGTGCAGCAGGACCAGATCGTCCCGGTGCACGACCTCCCGCTCATACGCCGGCCCCAGCTCACGGGCCAGATCGCGGGTCGAGCGACCCATCAAACGAGGGATTTCCCGGGCGTCGAAATTGACCACCCCACGGGCCACCGCGCGGCCGCTGCCGTCCCGCAGCTCCACCGGATCCCCGGCCGAGAACTCCCCCTCGACCGAGGCGATACCGGCGGGCAGCAGCGAGGACTTCCGCTCCAGGACGGCGTGCACCGCCCCGTCGTCCAGGACGAGCGCACCGCGCGGTGTGGAGGCGTGCGCGAGCCACAGCAACCGGTCGGCGGAGCGCCGGCCGGTGCGCAGGAAGTGGGTGCCGGTGCGCCCGCCGGCCAGCGCGTCCGCGGCGTGCACCGTGGAGGTGAGGATCACGGGGATGCCGGCCGCGGCCGCGATCCGGGCCGCCTCGACCTTGGTGACCATGCCGCCGGTGCCGACCCCGGCCTTGCCGGCGCTGCCGATGGAGATACCCTCCAGGTCCTTCGGGCTGCGCACCTCGGCTATCCGCGAGGTGCCCGGGGTGGACGGGTCGCCGTCGTAGAGGCCGTCCACGTCGGAGAGCAGGATCAGCAGGTCGGCGCGGACGAGATGGGCGACCAGCGCCGCCAGCCGGTCGTTGTCGCCGAACCGGATCTCGTCGGTGGCGACGGTGTCGTTCTCGTTCACGACCGGCACCGCGCCCATGGCCAGCAGCTGGTCCAGCGTCCGGCAGGCGTTGCGGTAGTGGGCCCGGCGGCTGGTGTCGTCGGAGGTCAGCAGGACCTGGCCGACCCGGCGGCCGTAGCGCGCGAAGGACGCGGTGTAGCGGGCGACCAGCAGGCCCTGGCCGACGCTGGCGGCGGCCTGCTGCCGGGCCAGGTCCCGGGGGCGCCGGTCCAGCCCCAGGGGGGCCAGGCCGGCCGCGATGGCACCGGAGGAGACCAGCACGATCTCCTTGTCCTGGTGCTTGGACAGCACATCCACCAGCGCGTCGACGCGGTCCGCGTCCAGCCCTCCGGCGGCCGTGGTCAGTGAGGACGAACCGACCTTCACCACGATCCTGCGGGCGTCCGCGACGTCCTCCCGTCGCCCGCCGCCCTCGGCCGAGGCCCTCCGGGCCGCCCCCTCACTCATACGTGCGCCTTCTGCCGCGCCTGCCACCTGCATACCCCTGTGCTCGCGAATCCGCCCCTGTACGGAAGTCCACGGGAGTCCGTACAGCTGCCCTACGGCCGCAATCTACGGCAGCCCGCCGACAACCGCGCCGCGGTTTCGCCTGGCGGACGCCCTGCTGGACGCCGCGGGGCGTCTCCCGGCCGCCTCCGCCGGGTACCGTCGGCGGCCTGCGGGGCCCTTACCGGGGTATGTCCGACGCCTTGAATTCCCCTAAGACGGACGAAGCAGCCAAAGGGTTGCGTTCGATTGGTCCGCTTCGCGGTGATGAGAGCCACAGCAGATTGTCACCAAGGCCAACAAGGTCATACGGTCGGGTGTCCATCGGTCCCGTATCGCCGCTCCGGCGGCGTCGCAGCGCGGGACCCGGCCGCCCCCCACGGCCACCCCCTGACCTTCTTGCTGCCAGGAGCCCTCCCCCGTGCCTTCCGCCGGAATCGCCCCACGCCGAGTCGTTCAGCTCGCGGCACTCTTCGCGATGATGGTCGCGTTCATCGCCCAGCTGCTCGGTGCGCTGCTTCCCGTCATTCCGCTGTTCATCGCCGCCTCGGTGGTGAACCTCGGTCTCGACCTGATCCTCCAGCACACGCAACCCGGCCTGCTCTCCGTGCTCGGGCGGATCCGCTTCGACGTCACCGTGCGCCAGCTGCTGCGCGACATGCTGATACTGGTCGGCCTGCTGCACATCGACGGCATCAACCCGCTCAACGAGCAGGCGCCGCTGACCATCACCCTGCTGCTGTTCTACGGCACGCACTTCGTGTGCCAGGCGGTCGCGGTGCTGGTCCGCAGGACCCGCGCCCTGCCGTTCGTGACGCGGAACATCGACGCCTCGGCGCTGGGCCTGTCCGACGCCCCGCCGCGCATCCTCTCCCGCCAGACGGGCCGACGGCTGCTGCGCTTCTCGGTACCGACCACGACCGGCATGATGCTCACCACGATCACCACGGACGCGTACTGGGGCGGCATCGGCCTGGCCGTCTCCCTGGCACTCTCCACGAGCGGCACGGTCTACCTGGGCACCTGGCTGCTGCCGAAGAAGCGTGCGGTCGGTGAGCAGCGCGCGCTGGAGTGGCTGGACAACTGGCTGGCCGAGTACCGGCCGACCGTCGGCATGTACTTCTCCGGCGGCTCCTCGTCCGCCTACCAGGCCAACATGTGGCTGAGCACCCTCGCCGACCTGGACGGCAACCCGATCATCGTGCTCCGCGAGCGCTTCATGGTGCAGAAGATCGAGGCCACGGACATCCCGATCGTCTGCATCCCCAAGGTCGCCAACCTGATGCGCCTGGAGCACTCCACGCTCAAGGTGCTGCTGCACCCGGCGAACTCCGGCAAGACCTCGCAGATCCTGCGCATCCCCTCCATCAAGCACGCCTTCACCAACCACGGCGAGAGCGACAAGCTGTCCTCCTGCAACCCGTACGCGAAGGCGTACGACGAGGTGTGGGTGGCCGGCCCCGCGGCCCGCGACCGCTACCAGCTCGCCGACATCGGTGTCGAGGACAAGGACGTCGTCGAGGTCGGCCGCCCGCAGCTGGCGCCGATCCAGCCCTACCAGGGCGCCCCGGCCGGCCGCTTCACCACCGTGCTGTACGCCCCGACCTGGGAGGGCTGGGACGGCAACCCGGGCAACACCTCGGTGATCCTGGCCGGCGAGAACATCGTCCGGGAACTGCTCGCCGACGAGAACGTGCGGCTGCTCTACAAGCCGCACCCGATGACCGGCTCCGTCGATCCCCGGGCGGGCGCCGCCAACGCCCGTATCCAGGCGATGATCGCGGAAGCCGACGAGCGACGCGACGGCACGCGGCCCGGCCCCGAGGCCGCCGCCGAACTGGCCCGCCGCACCGAGGAACTCCAGGCGCTGACCACCTCCGCCTTCCGCAAGAGCGCGGACGAGCTGGAGCGGATGCGGCTGCAGAGCACCCCGCCCGAGGGCCGCTCCGCCGCCGTGGACGCCGCCGTGGCCGCCTGGGAGGAGGCGTACTGGAACGCGTTCCCCGAGTGGGAGCACCACATCGTCACCGACGCCCGCCCCGGCATCTTCTCCTGCTTCAACCAGGCGGACGTGCTGATCAGCGATGTCTCCAGCGTCGTCTCCGACTACCTGAGCAGCGAGAAGCCGTACGCGGTCGCCAACACCTCCGGGATGAGTGAGGACGAGTTCCGGGCGAACTTCCCGACCGTGCGGGCGGCGACCATCCTCACCCCCGAGGCGGACGGTGTGGCCGGTCTCCTCGACGCGGTCCGCGACCCGGAGCTGGACACCCTCGCCGAGGCGCGCGCGGAGCTCAAGGAACATCTGCTCGGCCCCTCGGACCCGCCGTCCCTGGTGCGCTTCAACCAGGCCGCGCTGAACCTGTGCGCCAAGGCCGACGAACGCCGCCTGCGCATGGAGAGCCGACTGGCCGGCATCCCCGGACAGCGCTCTCAGGAGGACGTGAAAGCCCCTCAGGCGGCCGAACGCGAGTCCAACGGCGCCTCGGACGCACCGGCCGCCGTCTAGCCCGCAGACGGGCGCTCAGGGCCGCGCACGGCCGGCCCCGAACGAACGCCAGGCCCCCGGGAGGGTTCCTCCCGGGGGCCTGTTGGGGTTGTGGGGAGCGGCTCGCCGCGGAGGGCTCTTCGTGCCGGGGCCGGCTTCACTACGCGGGCTGGTCTCCTGCGGAGGGTGCGCCTGCCGGTGGGCCCGATACGCAGGTCAGCACGTAGGTCACCACGTAGGTCAGCCTCCGTGCAGGCGCAGGTCGACCGCGGTGCCTCCGCAGGCCGGAACGGCCGGAACCGCCAGACCCCGGACGCCCTTCAGAACGGCCGGAACTCCTCGTACTCCTGGGTCGCATCGTCCCGCGCCGCGTCGCGGTCGCGGCGGCGCTGGGCGGCCGGTCGGGGGGCCTCCATGCGGTGGTCCTCACCGCGCCGGCCCAGCATCTCCGCGCCGGCCGCCATCGTCGGCTCCCAGTCGAAGACCACGGCGTTGTCCTCGGGGCCGATCGCCACACCGTCCATGGCGCGCGCGCCGGCCTTGAGGAGCGCGTCCTCGACGCCGAGCCGGTTGAGCCGGTCGGCGAGGTACCCGACCGCCTCGTCGTTGTTGAAGTCGGTCTGGCGGACCCAGCGTTCGGGCTTCTCGCCCCGTACGCGGAAGAAGCCGTCGCCCTCCCGCGTGACCGTGAAGCCGGCGTCGTCCACGGCCTTGGGCCGGATCACGATCCGGGTGGCCTCCTGGACGGGCTTGGCGGCGCGGGCCGTGGCCACGATGTCGGCGAGCGCGAAGGACAGCTCCTTCAGGCCCAGGTGGGCGACTGCCGAGACCTCGAAGACGCGGTAGCCGCGCTCCTCCAGGTCGGGGCGGATCATGTCGGCGAGATCCTTGCCGTCCGGGATGTCGATCTTGTTGAGGACGACCACCCGCGGCCGGTTGTCCAAACCGCCGTACTCGGCCAGCTCCGCCTCGATCCTGTCGAGGTCGGAGACCGGGTCGCGGTCGGACTCCAGGGTCGCGGTGTCCAGGACGTGCACCAGCACCTCGCAGCGCTCCACATGGCGCAGGAACTCCAGGCCCAGCCCCTTGCCCTGGCTGGCGCCCGGGATCAGGCCCGGCACGTCCGCGATGGTGTAGACCGTCGAACCGGCGGTCACCACGCCGAGGTTGGGCACCAGAGTCGTGAAGGGGTAGTCCGCGATCTTCGGCTTGGCGGCGGAGAGCACCGAGATCAGCGACGACTTCCCGGCGCTGGGGTAGCCGACCAGCGCGACATCCGCGACGGTCTTCAGCTCCAGCACGATGTCGCGGGTCTCTCCGGGCTCGCCGAGCAGCGCGAAACCGGGGGCCTTGCGGCGGGCGGAGGCCAGCGCGGCGTTGCCGAGGCCGCCGCGGCCGCCCTGGCCCGCCACGAACGTGGTGCCCTGACCGATCAGGTCGGCGAGGACCTCGCCGTTCCTGTCGAGCACGACCGTGCCGTCCGGCACCGGCAGGACCAGGTCCTTGCCGTTCTTGCCCTCGCGGTTGTCGCCCGCGCCCGGCTGGCCGTTGGTGGCCTTGCGGTGCGGGTGGTGGTGATAGTCGAGGAGCGTGGTGACGTCCTGGTCGACGACCAGGATCACATCGCCGCCGCGGCCGCCGTTGCCGCCGTCCGGTCCGCCGAGCGGCTTGAACTTCTCACGGTGAACGGAGGCACAGCCGTGGCCTCCGTTACCCGCGGCGACGTGCAGCTCGACGCGGTCCACGAAGGTGGTCATGGTGGGTGCCTCCAGGTCATGCGGGAATGTCGCGGTGCTCCGCGGGTGACTGCTCCGCCGGTCTCCCCGTGGTCAGCGGTTGTCCCAGCGGCAAGCGGATGTCTCAGTGGTAACACGCCGAAGGCGGACCGGCCTTCCCGCGTCCACGGGAAAAGGCGGTCCGCCCTCGGAGGCTGTGCGGCCCGGGGGACGCCCCCGGGCCGCAGCCCGTTGCTGCGTGCGTCCGGGGCTGATTACTCAGCGACCGGGACGATGTTCACGACCTTGCGGCCACGGTGGGTACCGAACCTCACCGCACCCGGCTGCAGGGCGAACAGCGTGTCGTCGCCGCCACGGCCGACGCCGGTGCCCGGGTGGAAGTGGGTGCCACGCTGGCGGACCAGGATCTCACCGGCGAGGACGGTCTGACCGCCGAAGCGCTTCACACCGAGCCGCTGGGCGTTGGAATCGCGACCGTTCCGGGTGGACGATGCGCCCTTCTTGTGTGCCATGTCTTCTCAGTCCCTTACTTCGCCGGAGCGTCGATGCCGGTGATCTTCAGCGCCGTGTGGAGCTGGCGGTGGCCGATCCGCTTCTTGTAACCGGTCTTGTTCTTGTACTTCTGGATCCGGATCTTGTCACCCTTGTGGTGGTCCACGACCTCGGTCTGGACCTTCACGCCGGCCAGGACCCACGGGTCGCTGGTGACCGAGTCACCGTCGACGACCAGCAGCGTGGAGAGCTCGACGGTGTCGCCGACCTTGCTGGTGGAAATGCGGTCAACCTCGATGACGTCGCCAACAGCAACCTTCTGCTGGCGCCCGCCGGTGCGCACGATCGCGTACACGCGGAACTCTCTTTCGCTAGGTTTCGATCCTCTGACGCCAGCCGCTCACACGGGTGGGGATTGACCCGTGGAATCCGAGTGGACGAGCGGCCTCTCTCGGCGGACCGAGAGGTGTTTGCTCAGGGGCTTGGTGCCATTGACACCGACGGTCAAGGTTACGGGGCCTTGACCAGGGGGTCAAACCGGCCCCGGGCCGCCGACGGACGCTGCCGCCGACGGCCCCGGCCGGATGGTGCTCAGTCCTCCGCGGAAGCCGACACCGACGGCAGCCCGGGCTGCTCGGCGGCGGCGGTCTTCTTGGCCGCGGCGGTCTTCTTGGTGGTGCTCTTCTTGGCGGCGGCCTTCTTCGTGGTGGCCGTCTTGGCCGCGGTCTTCTTGGTCGCCGTCTTCTTCGCCGCCGTCTTCTTGGTCGTGGTCGTGGCGGCGGTCTTCTTCGCCGCCGTCTTCTTCGCCGTGGCCGTCTTGGCGGCGGTCTTCTTGGCGGCCGTCTTACGGGTCGCCTTCTTCGCCGTCTTCTTGGCCGGCTCCGCCTCGGCGGCCTGCTCCGGGGCCTCGACCGACTCCGTGGCCGGGGCCGGTTCCGGCGTCTCGGCGGCCGACTCGACCACCGTGACGATCGTCGCGGCCTTCTCGGCCCCCTGGGGCGAGCCCGCCGGAGCGGTCACCTTACGGGTCGCCCGGCGGCGCGGACGGGCCGGTGCGGGCTCCGCGGCCGGCACCCCCTCGACGGGCTCCGGCTCGGGGGCCGGTGCCGGCACCGGCTCGGCCGGCACCACGATCGCGGCGGCCTCCGCGGCCTTGGGGGCGCCCGCCGGAGCGGTCACCTTCCGGCTCGCCCGGCGGCGGCCACGGCGTCCGGCGGCGGCCTCGGCCTCCGCCGGGCTGCCGAACCACTCGTCGGCGCCGGCCACCACGGGCTGCAGCTCGGCCTCCGTCACCGGGGCGGGCTCCAGCTCTGCCGCGGCCTCGGCCGCCGCGACCGTCCCGACGGGCTCCGCGGCCTCCACAGGCTCGGCCTCGGCCGGCGGCTCGGGCCGCTCCCCGGCCGCCTTGACCTCCTTGATCTCCTTGGCCTTCTTCTTGCGCTTGCCTCCGTTGCCGGCCGCCGTCGGCTGGTCCATGTGGACGATGAGGCCGCGGCCGTTGCAGTGCACACAAGGCTCGGAGAAGGACTCCAGCAGACCCTGGCCGACCCGCTTACGGGTCATCTGCACCAGCCCCAGCGAGGTCACCTCGGCCACCTGGTGCTTCGTACGGTCCCGGCCCAGGCACTCCAGCATCCGCCGCAGCACCAGATCCCGGTTGGACTCCAGCACCATGTCGATGAAGTCGATGACGACGATGCCGCCGAGGTCACGCAGCCGCAGCTGGCGCACGATCTCCTCGGCCGCCTCCAGGTTGTTCCGGGTGACGGTCTCCTCGAGATTGCCGCCCTGACCGGTGAACTTCCCGGTGTTGACGTCGATCACGACCATCGCTTCGGTCTTGTCGATCACCAGCGAACCGCCGCTGGGCAGCCAGACCTTGCGGTCCAGCGCCTTGCTCAGCTGCTCGTCGATGCGGTACGTCGCGAAGACGTCGACCTCCGAAGTCCACTTCTGCAGACGGTCGGTGAGGTCCGGCGCGACATGGGCGACATAGCCGTGAATGGTCTCCCAGGCGCCGTCACCGCTGATGATGACCTTGGAGAAGTCCTCGTTGAAGATGTCGCGGACGACCCGGACGGTCATGTCCGGCTCGCCGTAGAGCAGGCTCGGCGAGCTGGTGGACGACGCCTTCGCCTTCTTCTGGATGTCCTCCCACTGCGCCTGGAGCCGCTCGACGTCCCGGCGCAGCTCGTCCTCGCTCGCGCCCTCGGCGGCGGTGCGCACGATGACACCCGCGTCCTCGGGGACGATCTTCTTGAGGATCTGCTTCAGCCGGGTCCGCTCGGTGTCCGGGAGCTTGCGGCTGATACCGGTCATCGAGCCCTCGGGCACATACACCAGGTAGCGGCCGGGGAGCGAGACCTGGCTGGTGAGCCGGGCGCCCTTGTGGCCGATCGGGTCCTTGGTGACCTGCACCAGCACGGACTGCCCGGACTTCAGCGCGGTCTCGATGCGCCGCGGGCCGTTGGCCATGCCCAGCGCCTCGAAGTTGACCTCGCCGGCGTACAGCACGGCGTTGCGGCCCTTGCCGATGTCGACGAAGGCGGCCTCCATCGACGGCAGGACGTTCTGCACCTTGCCGAGGTAGACATTGCCGACGTACGAGGTCGACTGTTCCTTGTTGACGTAGTGCTCGACGAGCACGTTGTCCTCAAGGACGCCGATCTGGGTGCGCTCGCCGTTCTGGCGCACGACCATCACCCGCTCGACGGCCTCACGGCGCGCGAGGAACTCCGCCTCGGTGATGATCGGCACCCGGCGACGGCCCTGCTCGCGGCCCTCACGACGGCGCTGCTTCTTCGCCTCCAGGCGCGTCGACCCCTTGATCGACTGCACCTCGTCGGAGCCGGTGCCGGCCTCTTCCTTCTTGCGGGGCTCACGGACCTTGACGACCGTGCGCTCCGGCTCGTCGACGTTCGGCTCGGTCTCGACCGCCTCACCGGTGCGACGGCGGCGGCGACGACGGCGACGGCTGCTGCTGGTGCCGCCACCGACGGGTTCCTCGGCCGCTTCCCCCTGCTCCGCGGCCGGCTCCTCGCCCTCCTCGGGCTCGGCCTCGGCCGCCACGGCGGCTTCCCTGCCCTCGGCGGACAGTTCCTCGGCGCCCTCGGCGGACTCACCACGACGACGGCGACGGCCGCCGCGACGACGGCGGCGCGAGGGGCGCTCGCCGGTCTCCTCCGCGCCGCGCCCGGCCTCGGCTTCCTCCTCGGCCTCCGGCGCCTCTTCGAGATCCGGCTCGGCAGGCGCGACGGGCACCGGTTCGGCGACCCGCTCGCCACGGCGGCGGCGACGGCGCGAGCCGCCCGTGGGCTGCTCCTCCTGGACCGGCTCCTCCTCCTGGACCGGCTCCGGCCCGGCCTCCTCGTCCCGATGGGCGGCGGCGGCCGCGGCGGCGGCCGCGCTTTCCGGGGTCTGGAACATCGGCTCGGTGAAGACCGGCGCCTGGAAGACGGCGGTCGGCGGACGCTGCGCCCGGCGGCGGCCACGCGCCGGCGCCTCCGGCGCGGGCTCCTCCTCGGCACGCGGCGCCTCGGCGACCGGCTCGACGGGCTCCGGGGCCCGCTCGGCGCGGCGGCGCGTACGGCGCTTGGGGGTCTCGGCGGCCTCGGCCGCAACGGCGTGGGCCTCGGCCGCCGACGCCTCGACGGCTTCCTCGGCGACGGCCGCCTTACGGGTGGCGCGGCGCCGCGTACGGGCCGGCTTGGCCTCCTCCACGGGCGCGGCCGGCTCCTCCTCGGCAACCGGGGCGGCGGCCTCGGCCGTCACCACGGCGGCGCCCTGCGGGGACCCGGCCGGAGCGGTGACCTTTCGGGTGGCACGGCGCCGCGTACGGGCGGGCCGGGCCTCCTCTTCCTGGGCGCCGACCGGGGCCGTCTCCTCGACGGCGACCGGTTCCGGGGCCTCGGCCACTACCGGCTCGGCAGCGCTCGCGGACGGGGCCACGGCGGGGGCGGTCACCTTACGGGTCGCACGCCGGCGGGTACGGGCGCGCGGTGCCTCCCCCTCGGCCGTCGCGGCGGCCGACGCCTCGGCGACAGGAGCGGGCGCGGCGGCCGGCGTCTCGGCCGGCTCGGTCCCCCTCACCTGCGGGGTCCCGGCCGGGGCGCTGACCTTGCGGGTCGCCCGGCGCCGGGGACGGGCGGGCTTGGCCTCGTCCCCCGAGGTCACCGCGGACGCGGTGCTCTCCTCGGCGGACGGGGGCTCCCCCGCTCCCGCCGGGTCGGGGGCCGGGTCCGCGAGCGCGGCCCCTCCCCCGGGCTCCGTGCTCACCACCGTCGACGCGGCGCCACCGGCCGCCGGCGGACCGGCCGGCCGGGAGGCCGCGCGGCGCCTGCGGCGCGGCGGCAGCGTGTCACTGGGTGAATTGTTGTCGTCGGACCCACGGTCTTGGGACTGTGTGGGTTCGGTGGGCTCAATTGGTTCGAGCATGCGGGCGGTTCTCCCGTCACGCTCCCGGGCGCCGCGCCTGATTCCGTCCGCGGTCCGCGTGATGAGCGCGGTTCCGCCGTCCGGGGCGTGGGCGCCGCACGGGAGCTGTCGTCTCGCTCGCCGGGCCCGTGGGCCGGGTACCGGCGAAAGTCTTCTGGTCAGTGCGTCTGCCGGGCCGGGGTGGCGCCCTGGCTGATCGGCGACGCATCGACGGCGGTCCTACGCGGTACCTTCCCCGGAAACTGCCGGGGAGACCCCACTCGGTGCCTTCGCGGCACTCAGCCCGGCGGCCGTGGATGGGGCGGCCGTGGCAGCGTCGCGGTCGGGCGCCAGCGGGTCGGTCACCGTGCCGGTCTCCTCATCGAGCAGCCCCTGCGCCAGCCTGGTCACCGCAGCGGGGACCGGCGGCGCCAGGTCGGCCGTAGCGCGGAGACCGGACAGGACGTCGTCGGGTCGTACGGCAGGTGTCAGATGCCGAACAACCAGCCGCAGTATCGCACAGGCTTTGCCGTCGGGCCTATCGCCCTCGCACCCGTCGGCTTCGAGGCGGGCCACCGCCGCACGGGCGTCAAAGGCCCGCATGCCGTTCTTGGTACGGCGCTCGACCTGCACCTCCGCGGCGGCGAGGAAGGCCTCGACGGCGTGCGCCGAGGCCTCGGCCCCGACCCCGTCGAGCCGGATCTCCCACACGGAAGCCTGCAGCCGGTCGGCGAGCCCGCTGGTGCGCGCCTCGACGGCGTCGACCACATCGAGCCCCGCCGGCAGCGACTCGTCCAGCAGCTTGCGGAGCCGCTCCGGATCGCGCCGCTCGACGAGCTGGATCTCCAGATACTCGGCCTCGCTGCCGGTGCCCGTCGGGGCGGCGTTGGCGTACGACACCTTGGGGTGCGGGGTGAAGCCCGCCGAATAGGCCATGGGGACCTCGGCGCGGCGCAGCGCCCGCTCGAATGCGCGCTGGAAGTCGCGGTGGCTGGTGAACCGGAGGCGGCCGCGCTTGGTGTAGCGCAGTCGGATGCGCTGCACCGCCGGAGCGGGCGGCGGGCCTTCGGGCTGTCGCTTGCCCAGTGGTTCTTCTCCTTGGTGTGAGGGCGCTACCAGACACCACCTCCGGGGTTCACCCCCGCGTCGGCGGGGAAAGGTCGCGCCCGGACGTCTTACCTAGAGTACGTGCCGCTGAGTCGCCCAGTTCCCGCCGGGGCTGCGCGGCCTTGGCCCGCACCGGCTCCCTGGGGGCGCCGAACAGGGCGCGCCGGATCTCCTTGCGGGCCTGCCGGGCGGACTCGCGGGCGGCGCTCAGCGCCCGCGAGGTGGCCCGGCCGGCCTCCCGCAGGACATGGCGCACCGGCCGCCAGATGCCGTCCCGGATGCCGTGCCCGAAGGGGGTCAGCACGCTCCGGTACACCCAGCGGCACGGCTCGACGACGATCCACCGCAGCAGCCGTCCGAGGAACCGCCCGACCGCCCGGGAGAGGAACCCGGCGGCCCGCCAGCAGTGCCCGAGCGCGTCCCCGACCTCACGGACGACCACGGTCACCGCGGCGGCCAGCGCCCGTCCGGCCGGCAGCAGCACATACCTCCACAGCGCGACGGCCGGCACGACCACGATCCACCGAACGAGCGTGGTGACGACCATGCCGATACCGCGCACCAGCAGGACGAGCCCGTGGCCGAGCGGCGTCAGCACCGTGCGGTACAGCCACACCGCCGGAACGACCACCAGATACCGCACCAGAAATGTCACGGGCACGATCACCAGGTAACGCACCAGGAAGGTCACCGGGACGACCACGAGATAGCGGGCCAGGAACACCGCGGCCACCGCGATGCCCCGTCCGGCCGGCGCCAGGACGTACCGCCACAGCGCCACCCACGGCCAGACGAAGAACGCCTTGCCCAGCCAGAGCGCGCCCTCGGCCACCCGGACCGCCGGCCAGGCGATCGCCCGCCCGACCGGCGACAGCACCGTACGGTTCAGCGCTCGCCCGCAGGCCGTCAGCACGTCCCAGATCATGCGCAGCGGCACCACCACGACCAGCACCACGACACGTACGGGGACGCGGACCAGCCGCGTCAGACAGCCTTCGCCCGGTTCGTCGTGCTCATGCCGACCCCGCTCCATGCCGCGCCCCCTGAATTCCGGTACCTCTGCATGCTTCTACGCCGACTGCCGTCGTGTGTCGACCCAGAAGCGCAGCTTCCCGCCCCGCTGGTCCTCGGAGAACCCCTGTCGTCTCGCCGTTGCTCCCCCACTGCCTGAACGGCGTGGGAGGTACCCCCACGCGGCGGGCGTGGGCACGTCGGGTGCGGTGACGGCCCTCCGGACTCCGTCCTGCGGGCTCCCCTCCCGTGAGTGGGGGGGGAAGGAGGCCGGTGGAGACCGGCGTTTCATCACTCGGCCCGGAATTCTTCCATGGCGGCGAGGAAGGAGGCGCGGACGCCGGTGGTGGGCGCGATGAGCTGCGGCATCGCGCCAGTGTGGGCGGGCATGCTTCGGCCCGGCCACTCACTTTCCGGTGGCCGGGCCGAAGACACGTACCAGCAGGGCTACTTGACGACCGTCAGCGGCAGCAACTTCTTGCCCGTCGGGCCGATCTGGATCTCCGTGTCCATCTGCGGGCAGACGCCGCAGTCGAAGCACGGGGTCCAGCGGCAGTCGTCGACCTCGGTCTCGTCGAGGGCGTCCTGCCAGTCCTCCCAGAGCCAGTCCTTGTCCAGGCCGGAGTCCAGGTGGTCCCAGGGCAGCACCTCCTCGTACGTGCGCTCACGCGTGGTGTACCAGGCGACGTCCACACCGAAGTCCGGGAGGGTCTTCTCCGCGGCCTGCATCCAGCGGTCGTAGCTGAAGTGCTCGCGCCAGCCGTCGAAGCGGCCGCCGTCCTCGTAGACGGCGCGGATGACCGCGCCGATGCGGCGGTCGCCGCGGGAGAGCAGGCCCTCGACGATGCCGGGCTTGCCGTCGTGGTAGCGGAAGCCGATGGAGCGGCCGTACTTCTTGTCGCCGCGGATCTTGTCCCGGAGCTTTTCGAGCCGGGCGTCCGTCTCCTCCGCGGACAGCTGCGGCGCCCACTGGAACGGGGTGTGCGGCTTGGGCACGAAGCCGCCGATGGAGACCGTGCAGCGGATGTCGTTCTTGCCGGAGACCTCGCGGCCCTTGGCGATGACATTGACCGCCATGTCGCCGATCTGCAGCACATCCTCGTCGGTCTCGGTCGGCAGACCGCACATGAAGTACAGCTTCACCTGCCGCCAGCCGTTCCCGTACGCCGTCGCGACGGTCCGGATCAGGTCCTCTTCGGAGACCATCTTGTTGATGACCTTGCGGATGCGCTCCGAGCCGCCCTCGGGGGCGAAGGTCAGTCCCGAGCGGCGGCCGTTGCGGGTCAGCTCGTTGGCGAGATCGATGTTGAAGGCGTCGACACGGGTCGACGGCAGCGACAGACCGATCTTGTCGTCCTCGTACCGGTCGGCCAGGCCCTTGGCGACATCGCCGATCTCGGTGTGGTCGGCGGAGGAGAGGGAGAGCAGGCCGACCTCCTCGAAGCCGGTCGCTTTCAACCCCTTGTCCACCATCTCCCCGATGCCGGTGATGCTTCGCTCCCGTACGGGACGCGTGATCATGCCGGCCTGGCAGAAACGGCAGCCGCGGGTGCAGCCACGGAAGATCTCGACAGACATCCGCTCGTGGACGGTCTCGGCCAGGGGGACGAGCGGCTGCTTGGGGTAGGGCCACTCGTCCAGGTCCATGACGGTGTGCTTGGAGACCCGCCACGGGACGCCGGAGCGGTTGGGCACGACGCGGGAGATGCGGCCGTCGGCCAGGTACTCGACGTCGTAGAACTTGGGGACGTAGACGCTGCCCGTCCGAGCGAGGCGGAAGAGGAGCTCATCGCGCCCACCCGGGCGGCCCTCGTTCTTCCAGGTGCGGATGATCTCGGTGATCTCCAGGACCGCCTGCTCGCCGTCGCCGACCACCGCGCAGTCCAGGAAGTCCGCGATCGGCTCGGGGTTGAAGGCGGCGTGGCCGCCCGCGAGGATCAGCGGGTGCTCGTCGGTGCGGTCCTTGGACTCCAGGGGGATGCCGGAGAGGTCCAGGGCCGTCAGGAGGTTGGTGTAGCCGAGCTCGGTGGAGAAGGAGACGCCGAGGACGTCGAAGGCGCTGACCGGGCGGTGGGCGTCGACGGTGAACTGCGGAACCCCGTGCTCACGCATCAGCGCTTCGAGGTCCGGCCACACGCTGTAGGTGCGCTCGGCGAGCACGCCCTCCTGCTCGTTGAGGACCTCGTAGAGGATCATGACGCCCTGGTTGGGCAGACCGACCTCGTACGCGTCGGGGTACATGAGCGCCCACCTGACGTCGCAGTCAGACCACTCCTTGACGGTGGAGTTCAGCTCACCGCCGACGTACTGGATGGGCTTCTGCACATGCGAGAGCAGAGCTTCGAGCTGCGGGAAAACCGACTCGGACATCTCGAACCTTCGTGGGCTGACAAGGGGCGACTGTCAAGCGTAACCCGCCCGGAGTCGCCCCTCGGCACGACGATCTTGAAGTAGCCCCGCAGCGGCGGGGAGCACCGCAGCGCGTCCCGGTGCCTGCGGCTCGAAACCGGATCACCTCCGCGCCGGCGGAGCGGCCGTGCATTTGTGCAACGAATCGACCACTCATATGGTCAGCCGCAGGCGCGAGACCTTCTTCCACACCCCCGGCAGCTCCCGCTCCCGGTCCGCCGCCAGAGCCTCCTCCCGGCCGTAGAGCAGCCCGAACGTGAAGCCGCTCTCGCCGGCGCGGTGGGCTTGGACCGCCAGGTCGCGGAGGGTCGCGCGGGCCACCACGCTGTCCTGGTGGTCGCCCAGCAGCTGCTGTACCCGCTTCGTGCGCCCGGTGAACTTCTTCGCCGGTCCGCCGAGTGCCGGGGTGGCCGCCTCCGCCGCGTAACGGGTCCGCTTGGCGGCCTTACGGGCGTTGTGCAGCGCCGTGTCCCGCTCGCCCCCGGGCGGCGCGTCCAGCGCGGCCGCCACGCGACCGGCCAGCCGCCCGTAGTCCTTCAGCACGGCCGCCGACATCACCTCCGGCGCGGGCCGCGCGGCGGCCTTCCGCAGCGGCGGCTCCTCCAGGAGGGCGTGCAGCGTCTTCAGCAGCGCGAGGTACCGCTCCCCGTCCAGGACGGCGAGCAGGTCCCGCCGCGATCCGCGATGGCTGCGCACCGACCAGATCCGCAGCCTGGCGGCCACCGGTCCGAGGCGCAGCGAGCGGGGCAGCTCGGCCAGTCCCGCGCGCAGCCGTTCGGTCAGCACCTCACGGTCCCGGTCCACACCCAACTCGGCGGCCAGCCACCTGAGTTCGGCTCCGATGGGATCGGTGACGGTACGGTCGAGCACCTTCGCGTAGGACCGGAACGTGCTGCGCAGCCGACGGGTGGCGACCCGCATCTGGTGCACGGAATCGGGCACTTCGCGACGTACCGCCGGGTCCAGTGCGACGATCGCCCGGATCTGCTCGCGGACATAACGCAGGACGATGTCACCGGCGGTGGGGGGCGACGTACCGGCCTTACCGGTTCTACCGGCCTTACCGGCCTTACCGGCCTTACCGGTCTTGCCCGCCTTACCGGTCTTGTCGGCCCTGCCGGCTCCCCTTGCCCCCTTGGCGCCTTCGGCGGGCGGCTCGGCGAAGGGGGCGCGGTGCTCGGCCGGACTGCCGGCCGGCTCACCGGCCCCCGTCTCGTCCAGCGCCCGCGCCAGCTTGGACGGCGCCTTGGCGGGGCGCGCCCCGGCGGCCAGAAGCATCCGGCCGACCTCGTCCAGCAGCTCGGCGCCGTCGCCCCCGTTCTCGCCTCCGGTGAGCTCCACCTCGATCTCGTGCCAGCGGGCCTCGCCGACCTGCCCTGCCTGCCCCGCCTCCTCGGCCGGGCCCGGCTCCCCCGTCTCCGCACCCGACGGCCGGGCCCGCCGCGCCCACACCGCGTCCTCCGCCACCTCGGCGAGCGGCGTGCCCGCGGCGTCCTGGAGCACCCGGACCGTGCGCCGGGTCCGCAGCCGTACGACGGGTGCCAGCGGGCGGCCGAGCACCCGGGACCGTACGAGCGCGGTCAGTTCGCGGGGCGGCGCATCGGAGAGCGGCGCCCGCACCTCGTCCCGCACCCCGGGCGCGACCGGCAGCTTCAGATGCCAGCCCGCGTCCGCTCCGCCGGTGCGGCGCCGCAGGGTGATGCCGTCGGCGGCGAGGCACTGGTCGGCGGTGTCGTAGTAGGTGGCGTCCAGGGTCGAGACGCCCTGCTCCACCACTGCCGCGACCCGGTCCACCTCGGTCAGGTCGGGCAGCCGGGTGTCGTCGGTGGCCTCGTACTTCCGCTCGACTTCGCGCACGGTGTCCGCCATGTGTCGAATCTAGCCATCCGTCCGACGGTCGACCACCCTCCTGGCGCACCCGTTCCACCACTCCCGACTGTCAACGCGGGAGGCCCGGACACCCAGGCGGGCGAGTAGCCCGGAGGACAGGCGGTGGATTACGGTGTGTCACAGCCATCCACACAGGGTGACATCCGCTCCGGCGCTCACTCGACCCCTTCGGGGAGGGAGAAACCCGTGCACCCATCCACCGCAACCGTCGCCCGGCCCCCCATCCGCGTCTCGACGGGCGCCCGCCCGTACCTCCTGACGGCACCGAACCAGCCGACCGCCCCGAAAGCCGCCCGAGACTTCGTCCGTGCGGTGCTGAGCCGGACCGGCCTCTCCCCCCTCCTGGACACCGCGGTGCTGCTCACCTCGGAAGCGGTGACCCACTCCCATCTGCGCGCCCCGGAGTCCACGGACATCCTGCTGCGCATCCTGACCACCGACGACGGCCTCCGGATCAGCGTCCACGACGAGGGGACGTCCCGGATCCCGGCGCCCGCCCCCGAGCCGGGCCACTGTCTGCTGCTCCTCGCCCATCTCGCCGACCGCTGGGGCACCACCCCCTTCGAGGGGCCGACCCGTTCGACGTCCCTGTGGTTCGAGCTGTACGCGGACGACACCACGGCATAGTTCCCGGGAGAGCCCTCAGCGGCCCGCCGACAGCGGCCGCTGCACCCTGATCGACTGGAGCAGCCCGATCGCGATCCAGACGGCGAACATCGAGGTGCCGCCGTAGGAGACGAACGGGAGCGGGAGGCCGGTGACGGGCATGATGCCCAGGGTCATGCCGATGTTCTCGAAGGACTGGAAGGCGAACCAGGCGATGATGCCGGCGGCGACGATGGTGCCGTAGAGTTCGGTCGTCTCGCGGGCGATGCGGCAGGCGCGCCACATCACCACGCCGAGCAGGAAGATGATGAACCCCGCGCCGAGGAAGCCCAGTTCCTCTCCGGCGACGGTGAAGATGAAGTCCGTCTGCTGCTCGGGGACGAACTGGCCGGTGGTCTGGCTGCCCTTGAAGAGGCCCGAGCCGGTCAGTCCGCCGCCGCCGATCGCGATGCGTGCCTGGTTGGTGTTGTAGCCGACACCGGCCGGGTCGAGACTCGGGTTGGCGAACGCGGCGAACCGGGCGATCTGGTAGTCGTCGAGCAGACCGAGCTGCCAGACGGTGAGGCAGCCGATGACGCCCGCGCCCAGCAGGCCGAGGATCCAGCGGTTGGAGGCGCCGGAGGCGAGCAGGACGCCGAGAATGATGGCGCCCAGCACCATGACCGAGCCCAGGTCGGGCATGAGCATGATGACGGCCACCGGGACGGCGGCCAGCGCCAGGGCCTGGACGACGGTGCGGTGGCCGGGGTATGCCCGGTCGCCCGCGTCGACCCTGGCCGCCAACAGCATCGCCATGCCGAGCGTGATGGTGATCTTCGCGAACTCTGCGGGCTGCAGGGAGAATCCGCCCGGGATCGCCAGCCAGGACCGCGAACCGTTGATGGTGGCGCCCAGCGGGGTCAGCACCAGCAGTGCGAGCACCACCGACAGGCCGTAGAGGATCGGGACCGCACCGCGCAGGGTGCGGTGGCCTAGCCAGATCGTGCAGCCGGCCAGCGCCAGTCCGATGCCGGTGTTCAGCAGATGGTGCAGGAAGTACTGGTACTGGTCGCCGTGGTTGAGCTCGATGCGGTTGCGGGTGGCGGAGAAGACCAGCAGCGAGCCGATGAGGGACAGCACCACACAGCACAGGATCAGTATCCAGTCCAGCTTGCGCAGGACGGAGTCGCGTGCGGTGAGCTTGCCCCACGTGCCGGGTTCGGGGCTGTAACGGCGGACGGAGAACGCCTTGGGCACGATGCGGCTGGTCGTCATTCGGGGCTCCCCGATGCGGACGGCGACGGCTTCGGCCGGACATAGGGCTTGATGGGCTGGGCCACGATCGTGCCGTCGTCCTCGATCTTGGGCAGCGTCGTCTGCGGCTTCGGGAGCAGGGCGGCCTTCGGGTCGATCTCGCCCTTCTCATTGAGCCCGTAGATCGCGTCATAGATGTGGCGGACGGCCGGACCGGAGGCGCCGGAGCCCGTACCGCCCTGGGAGATGGTCATGACGATCGTGTAGTCCTTGGTGTACGTGGCGAACCAGGACGTCGTCTGCTTGCCGTAGACCTCGGCCGTACCGGTCTTGGCGTGCATCGGGATCTTCTCCTGGGGCCAGCCCTGGAAGCGCCAGGCGGCGGTACCGCGCTCGGCGACGCCGGCCAGGGCGTTGTCCATCTGCGCCAGGGTCTTCTTGGCGACCGGCAGCTTGCCGTGCGCCTGCGGCTCGATGTGCCGGATGTGCTTGCCGTCGGGGCTGACGACGGCCTTGCCGACGGTCGGGTCGTAGAGCGTGCCGCCGTTGCTGATCGCGGCGTAGATGGTCGCCATCTGGATCGGGGTGACGAGGGTGTCGCCCTGGCCGATGGCGTAGTTGATCGAGTCGTAGGCGTGCAGCTTCATGCCCTCAAGGCAGTTCTCCCGGGCGAGCTTCGTACCGAAGTCCTTCTTCTTCGGCCATGCCTTGGCCTGCTCGCACCAGCCGGCCTTGTTGGCCTTCCAGAAGTCCTTCTTCCACTGGCGGTCGGGGACCCGGCCGGTGACCTCGTTGGGGAGGTCGATGCCGGTCTTCGCGCCGAGGCCGAACTGGTGGGCGGTCTTGTAGAACCAGTCCTTGGCGTCCGGCCTCGGCTTGTCCCCGCCGTCCCGCTTCCACTCGTCGTGCGAGAGCTTGTAGAAGACGGTGTCGCAGGAGACCTCCAGCGCCCGGCCCAGGTTGATCGAGCCATAGCTCCGCGACTCGTAGTTCTTGTACGTCTGGCCATCGGCGGTGTACGAGCTGCCGCAGGGGTAGCTGCCGTTGAACTTGTGGCCGGCGTTGACCGCGGCGGCGGTCGAGATGACCTTGAAGATCGAGCCGGGGGCCGCCTGCCCCTGGATGGCGCGGTTCAGCAGCGGGTAGTTGGACTTCTTGCCGGTGAGCTTGGCGTAGTCCTTGGCGTCGATGCCGCCGACCCAGGCGTTGGGGTCGTAGGTGGGGTTGGAGGCCATCGCCACCACCCGGCCGGTCTTCGACTCCAGGACGACCACGGCGCCCGCGTCGGCCTTGTAGTTGGTGCCGGTGTTCCGGTCGTGCTGCTTGCGGGCGTCCTTCATGGCCTGGTCCAGCTCTTTTTCCGCCACCGCCTGCACGCGGGCGTCGATGCTGGTGACGAGGCTGGAACCGGCCTCGCCCTTCTCGCTCTTGGACTCGCGGATGACCCGGCCGAGGTTGTCGACCTCGTAGCGGTTCACATGGGCCTTGCCGCGCAGATCGCTGTCGTACGTCCGCTCCAGCCCGGACCGGCCGATCTGGTCGGAGCGCAGCAGCGGCGAACTGCTGTCCTTGGCCTCGTTGATCTCCTCGTCGGTGACCGGCGAGAGATAGCCCAGGACCTGGCCGGTGTTGGCCTTGCCGGGGGCGGGGTAGCGGCGGACGGCGGTGGGCTCGGCGCTGATGCCGGGGAAGTCCTCGGAGCGCTCACGGATCTGGAGGGCCTGCTGGGTGGTGGCCTCGTCGGTGATCGGGATCGGCTGGAAGGGGGAGCCGTTCCAGCAGGGTTGCGGGGTCTCGGCGTCGCAGAGCCGGACCTTGTTGCGGATCTCCTGCTCGGACATGCTCAGCACCTTGGCGAGCCGGCCGAGCACGGCCTTGCCGTCGTCCTTCATCTTCAGCAGCTCGGTACGGCTGGCGGAGACGACCAGACGGGTCTCGTTGTCGGCCAGCGGCACCCCGCGCGCGTCGAGGATGGAGCCGCGGGTGGCGGGCACGATGACCTGCTGGACGTGGTTGCTCCTCGCCTCGTCGGCGTACTCCTTGCCGTCGCGGATCTGCAGATACCAGAGTCGGCCGCCGAGGGTGAGGAGAAGGGAGACGACCAGGATCTGGATCGCGATGAGACGGACGGTGACCCGGTTGGTCCGGCCGTTCCCCGGAATGTTCGTCATGGCGCCCCCACTGCGTGTCCGATGGCCCCGTGCCCGGCTCGCACCGCGGTCACAGACCGCGCCGCCCCCGTGGACAGTGCACCGCTCATGCCGGTACCTCGCTACGCTCGGCCTCGCATTCGCGGAGCGCGCACCTTTCGACGGTTCCCTCGCTCCGCTCCCTCACAGCCGGTACCTCGCTACGCCCCGCCTCCCATTCACGGGAAGCGCACCTTTCGATGATTCCCTCGCTCCGCTCCCTCACAGCCGGTACCTCGCTACGCCCCGCCCCCCATTCACGGGGAGCGCACCTTTCGATGATTCCCTCGCTCCGCTCCCTCACAGCCGCTTGACCCCCTTGATACGGGTGGCCTTGCTGCGGGCCGACCTGGTGAGCAGTCCGCCGCGCTGGCTGCCGATCCGGGGCACCCGGGTCGGCCGGCCCACCCGCCCCGGCTTCAGCAGACCGCGGCCGCTCTGGAGGCCGGTGCCGGGGCTGAGCCAGCCGTACCCCGACTCGCGGGTGCCGGCCGCGCCGCCCTGGCTGCCGACGCCGTCGGTCAGCGCGTCGTTCTCGGTCCTGCGGGCCAGCGCCATCACCAGCGGGACGGTGAAGGGGGCGAGCAGCAGGTCGTAGACGGTGGCGCTGAGCACCAGACCGCCGATGCCGACGTGCCGGGCGGCGGTGTCACCGACCAGCGAGCCGACGGCGGCATAGAGCAGGGTCGAGCCGACGGCGGCGCCGACGACGACCACGAGCGGGATCGTCGCCGAGCGGTGCCGCCCGGACTCGGGCCGGGTCAGGCCGGCGGCGTAGCCGATGACGCAGAGCACCAGGGCGTAGCTGCCGATGGCGTGGTCGGAGGGCGGTGCGAGATCGGCGAGCAGGCCGGCGCCGAAGCCGGTCAGGGCGCCGCCGACATGGCCGTAGACCAGGGACAGGCCGACCACGACCAGCAGCATCAGGTCGGGGACGGCGCCGGGGAGTTGAAGCCGGGCGAGGATGCTGACCTGGACGATCAGGGCGACGACCACCAGCGGGGTGGCGAGCAGGATCCGGTTGATGCGCATCGGTCAGCTCCTGGGAGGCGCGCTCGCGGTGGGGGTGGGGGTGGCCGTGACGGTGACCGTCGGCGTCGGCTTGGGCTTGGCCGGTTTGGGCGGCAGGACGGTGTCGCGCGGGTCCTGGCGGGGCGGCACGACGACGACGCCGACGATGTCGAGCTGGGAGAAGGCGACGAACGGCCGGACCTGGAGGGTGCGGGTCAGATCGCCGTTGGACGGCTCGACCTTGACGACCTCGCCGACCGGCACGCCGGGCACGAACGGTTTGTCGGCGCTGGAGCCGAAGGTGACCAGACGGTCGCCGCGCTTGACCGCGGCCCTGCCGTTGAGGAGTTGGACGCGCAGCGAGCGGCCGCCCTGGCCGTTGCCGAAGCCGATCTCGTTGGTCTTCTCCATCCGGGTGCCGACGGCGAAGTCCGGGTCGTTGGCCAGCAGGACCGTGGCGGTGTCGGCGCTGACGGTGGTCACCCGGCCGACCAGCCCGTCACCGTTGAGGACGGTCATATCGCGGGCGATGCCGTCGCGGGACCCGGCGTCGATGGTGACGGTCCAGGAGAAGCCCTGGGCCGCGCCGATGGCGATGACTTGGGCGCCCTTGATGCCGTACTGGCCGGTGCCGGCGGTCTTGAGCAACTTGTCGAGCTGGGCGGCGCGGCTGCGGTGCCGGTCGGAGGAGCCGAGCTTGGCCTTGAGGGCGGCGTTCTCGTGCTCCAGCCGGCTGATCCGGGTGTGCCGTTCACCGGAGTCCCGCACCGCACCGACGGCGTTGCCCACCGGGTCGACGATCTGGGCGACGCCGCCCTCGACCGGGCCGAAGACGGAGGCGGCGGCTTGCCGGGCACCGTCGAGCGGGGACTGTTCACCGCCGCGGATATCGACCGTGATCAGCGCGAACGCGATCGCGATCAGCAGCACCAGCAGCAGCCGGCTCTCTCGTGTGTCCCTCACGTGCGGCGGCCGTGTCCTTCCTCGTAGGACCGGCCGGCTGCGGGCCCCGCCGGTCTCGTTCGGGAGTTGAGCGTTGTGCCTGTGTGTGCGGTGCCTGGTGGCGAAGCGTCAGTGCACCGGGATTGTCGGTGTTTTGCCTGCGGCGTGTCTGTGCCTGTATATCAGCCGGACACGACATACGGACCGGCCGTTGTCTGCCATGCTGCCCGACCCCCGCGGACGCCGCACGGCGCCTGCGGGCCGGTCGGGCGAAGGTCGTGCTACCTGCGTGGCTGGGAGTCGAGGACCTGCTGGAGGGCCTCGAACTCCTCGACGCACTTGCCGGAACCGAGCGCGACGGAGTCGAGCGGGTCCTCGGCGATGTGGATGGGCATGCCGGTCTCACGGCGCAGCCGCTCGTCGAGGCCGCGGAGCAGGGCGCCGCCTCCGGTGAGCACGATGCCGCGGTCCATGACGTCACCGGACAGCTCCGGCGGGCACTTGTCGAGGGTCGTCTTGACCGCGTCGACGATGGAGTTCACCGGCTCCTCGATGGCCTTGCGGACCTCGGCGGCCGAGATGACGACGGTCTTCGGCAGGCCGGAGACCAGATCGCGGCCGCGGATCTCGGTGTGCTCGTCCTGGTCGAAGTCGTGGGCCGAGCCAATGGTGATCTTGATGCTCTCGGCGGTGCGCTCGCCCAGCAGCAGGCTGTACTCCTTCTTGATGTGCTGGATGATCGCGTTGTCCAGCTCGTCGCCGGCCACCCTGATGGACTGGGCGGTGACGATTCCGCCGAGCGAGATGACCGCGACCTCGGTCGTACCGCCGCCGATGTCCACGACCATGTTGCCGGTGGCCTCGTGGACCGGCAGACCGGACCCGATCGCGGCGGCCATCGGCTCCTCGATGATGTGCACCTGCCGCGCGCCGGCCTGGGTCGACGCCTCGATGACGGCGCGGCGCTCAACTCCGGTGATACCGGAGGGAACGCAGACGACCACCCGGGGGCGGGCCAGATAGCGGCGCTTGTGGATCTTCAGGATGAAGTAGCGGAGCATCCGCTCGGTGATCTCGAAGTCGGCGATCACGCCGTCCTTCAGGGGCCGCACCGCGACGATGTTGCCGGGCGTCCGCCCGATCATCTTCTTCGCCTCGGCGCCCACCGCCAGGATGCCGCCGGTGTTGGTGTTGATGGCCACGACCGACGGCTCGTTGAGAACGATGCCGCGGCCCCTGACGTACACCAGCGTGTTGGCGGTCCCGAGGTCGACAGCCATGTCACGGCCGATGAACGACATGTTGTTCCCCATGAGGATACGTCTGGCCTTCCCAACTGGTAGCGAATGCTTACTTGAGGTCGGCAGGAGGTGATGCGCTGTGAGGCGCGGAAGCCCCCATCGTAGTTCGTAGTCGCGTGCACTCGAACACGGTGGGAGGGTGTTCCGCCATTGTCAGCCGTACACACACCCGCCACCCTTAATGGTGACGACGTGTCGTGAAGATGCGTTCCCCCTTTCGTGGCTCATATGCCAAAGGGCGACCGATGTTTTCTTCGGTCGCCCCTGGTCACGAGGGGTATACAGCTGATGAATAGTCAGGAAATACCCGGGAAGAAAATCTTGATCTCACGCTCGGCGGACTCTTCGGAATCCGAGGCGTGGATCAGATTCTCCCGCGTGATCGTGCCGAAGTCCCCACGAATGGACCCACTCGGTGCGGCAATCGGGTCAGTCGGACCGGCCAGCGCCCGCACGCCCTCGATCACCCGCTCACCCTCGACGACCAGCGAAACCACCGGACCGGAGGACATGAACTCCACCAGGGGCTCGTAGAAGTCGCGGCCGACGTGCTCGGCGTAGTGCTGCTCAAGAAGGGCACGGTCGAGGCTGCGCATCTCCAGCGCCGTGATCGTCCAGCCGGCCTTCTTCTCGATACGGCCGAGGATCTCGCCGACCAGGCCTCGCCTGACCGCGTCAGGCTTGAGAAGGACGAGAGTGCGCTGGCTCATGGATTCGGCTCCTTGCAAACTTCGACTGCGGTGAGCCGAGGCTACAGGGCGCCTTCGGAGCGACGGCGCCCGGACCGCACTCGCCGATCAGACCACGGCGTAGGGCGTCGGGCGGAACACCCCCCGGCAACGGCGGGGAAGCGGCCCGGGCTCCGTGCCGAGCCACACACCTGACGACGGCGAGCGGCAACGGCGCCACCGGGCCACCGCCGAGCGCGGCGCGGATCAACCCGCCGCAGCCGCCTTCGCCCTGGCCTCGTCGACCTTCCGCCCGTAATGCACCGACGCCCACCACAGCGCCGCGAACACCGCTCCGAGGAAGAACATCGTCGGCACGACGAAGCCACTCGCGATCAGCGCGATCTGCAGCACCCAGCCGAGCTGGACGCCCCCGGGGCGGCCGAGCATCCCGCACAGCAGGACGCTCAGCAGCATCGCGGTCCCGCTGACCGCCCAGACCGTGGCCGTCGGCAGATCGCTGAGCTGCATCGCGACCAGCCCGGCGAAGCCGATCACAAAGAACTCGCCTATCAGGGTGCTCGCACACAGGGTGCGCATGCTCAGCTCCTCCTCATGAGCAGCCGGGCCTCGCCGACCGTGATCACGGAGCCGGTCACCAGCACACCCGCTCCGGAGAACTCGCCCTCTTCCTCGGCCAGGGTGATCGCCGCCTCCAGGGCGTCGTCCAGCCGCGGCTCGACCTGCACCCGCTCGGCGCCGAACACCTCGACTGCGACCGCCGCCAGCTCATCGGCGTCCATCGCGCGATGGCTGGAGTTACGCGTCACCACCACCTCGGCGAAGATCGGCTCGAACGCCTCCAGGAGGCCCCGGACGTCCTTGCCGTCGCTGGCGCCGACGACACCGACCAGGCGGCTGAAACCGAACGCCTCGGTCACCGCCTCGGCCGCGGCGCGCGCGCCCGCCGGGTTGTGCGCGGCGTCCAGCACGACGGTCGGACTGCGCCGGACGACCTCCATCCGGCCCGGCGAGGCCACCGAGGCGAACGCGCCGCGGATGGTCTCGATGTCCAGCGGACGGGCGTGCTCCGAGCCGACACCGAAGAACGCCTCGACCGCGGCCAGCGCCACCGCGGCGTTGTGCGCCTGATGGGCGCCGTACAGCGGCAGGAAGATCTCCGGGTACTCCCCGCCCAGACCGCGCAGCGTCAGCATCTGCCCGCCGACCGCGACCTCCCGGGAGAGCACGCCGAACTCCATGCCCTCACGGGCGACCGTGGCGTCCACCTCGACGGCACGCTTGAGCATCACGGACGCCGCGTCCACCGGCTGCTGGGCCAGTACGACCGTGGCGTCCTTCTTGATGATTCCGGACTTCTCGCCGGCGATCTGCTCGGGGGTCTCCCCCAGCCGGTCGGTGTGGTCCAGCGCGATCGGCGTGATGACGGCGACATCGCCGTCGATGACGTTCGTCGCGTCCCAGGTGCCGCCCATGCCGACCTCGACCACGGCGATGTCCACCGGCGCGTCGGCGAAGGCGGCGAACGCCATCGCGGTCAGCACCTCGAAGAACGACAGCCGGTACTGCTGCTGGGTGTCGACCATCTCCACATACGGGGCGATGTCGCGGTACGTCTCGATGAAGCGCTCGGCGGAGATCGGGCTGCCGTCCAGGCTGATCCGCTCGGTGACGGACTGGACATGCGGGCTCGTGTAGCGGCCGGTGCGCAGGTCGAAGGAGGTCAGCAGGGCCTCGATCATGCGGGCCGTGCTGGTCTTGCCGTTGGTGCCGGTGATGTGGATGGACGGGTAGGCGCGCTGCGGCGAGCCCAGGATGTCCAGCAGCGCCTCGATGCGCTGGACCGACGGGTCGAGCTTGGTCTCGCCCCAGCGGCCGGCCAGCTCCTCCTCGACCGCGCGCAGCGCACGGTCGACCTCGGGGTCGCTGGGCCGGGCGGGCACAGCGTCCCCCTGCGGCGGTCCGGCCTGCGCGCGCAGGGTCCGGCTGCCGGCCTCGATCACCGCGAGATCGGGGTCACGGTTCGTCTCGGCCTGGACCAATTCGTCGAAGGGGTCGGTCGGGCCGGGGTCGTCGTTTTCGGGGCGCTCGCTCACGACGACAAGTCTACGAGGGTGTTCGCCGCGCTTTGCCTGGGCCGACATAGGTCTCCCGCTGCGCTTTGCCTGGGCCGGCTGGATTGCTCGTCGTTTTCGGCCGTCCGGCCGTGGGGATTGTTCGCCGTTGCTCCCCCACTGCCTGAACGGCGTGGGCGGTACCCGCACGCGCCGGGCGTGGGTTTTTCGGGTGCGGTGACGGGCCTCCGGACTCCGTCCTGCGGCCCTCCCCCATAGCCTGAAGGGCATGGGAGGCGCCCCCATCCTCCCGACGGTGGGGGGAAAGGGCCGGTGGGGGCACATGTGATCTGTCGGGTACCTGTGATCGCTTCCACAAGGTGAACACGACCGACTACGTGCACCCTCACCGTCCTTTTGCCCACCCCCTCGGGAGGTGCCGGTCCGCAGGACGGAGTCCGGAGGTCCGGCGCCGCTGCCGAACAGCCCCGCGCAGCGGTAACAGCTCACCGCAGGTGCAACGGCGGGACGGCCGACGACGTGGGGCGCAGGCGAAGCGCGGCGTCACCCCTGGGGCAGCGCCGCCAGCTGCGCGGAGATCCGCTCGATGTCCGCCTCGGCGGCAGACCGACGCTGGCGGATCTTCTCCACGACCTTCTCCGGCGCCTTGGCCAGGAACGCCTCATTGCCCAGCTTGGCCGTGGCCTGCGACAGCTCCTTTTCGGCCGTGGTCAGATCCTTCGTCAGCCGCTTGCGCTCCGCCTCGACGTCGATCGCCCCCGACAGGTCCAGCGCGACCGTGGCGCCCGCGACCGGCAGCGACGCGGTGGCACTGAAGCCCTCGCCCGCCGGCTGGAGCCGCAGCAGCGAACGCATCGCGGCCTCGTGCGCCGCCAGCGCCGTACCGGACAGGTCCACCCGGGCCGGGACCTTCTGGCCCGGCTGCAGCCCCTGGTCGGAGCGGAACCGGCGGACCTCGGTGACGACCTGCTGAAGGGTCTCGATCTCCTCCTCCGCGGCCGCGTCCCGGAAGCCACCCGGGGCGTCAGCCCCAGGAACAGACACAGCGGCCGGCCACTGGGCGATGACCACCGACTCGCCGCCGGTCAGCGCCGTCCACAGGGTCTCCGTCACAAAGGGCACGATCGGGTGCAGCAGCCGCAGCGTGACGTCCAGGACCTCGCCCAGCACCCGGCGCGAGGCGTCGGCGGCCGGGCCGCCCGCCATGAACGTGGTCTTCGACAGCTCGACGTACCAGTCGAAGACCTCGTCCCACGCGAAGTGGAAGAGGGTGTCCGACAGCTTCGCGAACTGGTAGTCGTCGTAGTACGCGTCGACCTCGGCGACGACCGAGTTGAGCCGGGAGAGGATCCACCGGTCGGTCGCCGACAGCCGCTCGGCGGGCGGCAGCTCGCCCTCCACCGTCGCACCGTTCATCAGCGCGAACCGCGTGGCGTTCCAGATCTTGTTGGCGAAGTTGCGGGACCCCTGGACCCAGTCCTCGCCGATCGGGACGTCGACTCCTGGGTTGGCGCCACGGGCCAGCGTGAACCGGACCGCGTCCGACCCGTACTTGTCCATCCAGTCCAGCGGATCGACCGCGTTCCCGAAGGACTTGGACATCTTCTTGCCGAACTGGTCGCGGACCATGCCGTGCAGCGCGATGGTGTGGAACGGCGGGGTGCCGTCCATCGCGTACAGCCCGAACATCATCATCCGGGCGACCCAGAAGAAGAGGATGTCGTACCCGGTGACCAGCACCGCGTTCGGATAGAACTTCTCGACGCTCGGCGTCTGCTCGGGCCAGCCGAGCGTGGAGAACGGCCAGAGACCGGACGAGAACCAGGTGTCCAGGACGTCCGTGTCCTGGTGCCAGCCCTCTCCGCTCGGCGGCTCCTCGTCCGGACCGACGCAGACGACTTCCCCGTCGGGGCCGTACCAGACAGGAATACGGTGACCCCACCACAACTGCCGCGAAATGCACCAGTCGTGGAGATTGTCGACCCAGCCGAAGTAGCGCGACTCCATCTCCTTGGGATGGATCGCGACCTTGCCCTCACGGACCGCGTCCCCCGCGGCCTTCGCCAGCGGGCCGACCCTGACCCACCACTGCATCGACAGCCGCGGCTCGATGGTGGTCTTGCAGCGTGAGCAGTGCCCGACGGAGTGTGTGTACGGGCGCTTCTCGGCGACGATCCGGCCCTCGGCGCGCAGCGCGCCGACGATGGTGCTGCGGGCCTCCAGGCGGTCCAGGCCCTGGAACGGGCCGTGCGCGGTGATGACCGCGTGCTCGTCCATGACGGCCAGACTCGGCAGACCGTGCCGCTGACCGATCTCGAAGTCGTTCGGGTCGTGCGCCGGGGTGACCTTGACGGCTCCGGTGCCGAACTCCGGATCGACATGCTCGTCCGCGACGACCGGGATCCGGCGGCCGGTGAGCGGCAACTCGATCTCGGTGCCGACGAGATGGGCGTACCGCTCGTCCTCCGGGTGGACCGCGACCGCGGTGTCACCGAGCATCGTCTCGGCACGGGTGGTCGCGACGACGACGGACTCGTCCCCCTCCCCGTACCGGATCGAGACCAGCTCGCCCTCGTCGTCCTGATACTCCACCTCGATGTCCGAGATGGCGGTCAGACAGCGCGGGCACCAGTTGATGATCCGCTCGGCGCGGTAGATCAGCTCGTCGTCGTGGAGCCGCTTGAAGATGGTCTGGACGGCCTTGGAGAGGCCCTCGTCCATGGTGAACCGCTCACGCGACCAGGCGACGCCGTCGCCCAGGCGCCGCATCTGGCCGGAGATCTGGCCCCCGGACTCGGCCTTCCACCGCCAGACCCGCTCGACGAACGCTTCCCGCCCCAGGTCGTGGCGCGAAACGCCCTCCTTGGCGAGCTCCCTCTCCACAACGTTCTGCGTGGCGATGCCGGCGTGGTCCATACCCGGCTGCCACAGCGTCTCGAAGCCCTGCATCCGCTTACGGCGGGTCAGGGCGTCGATGAGGGTGTGCTCGAAGGCGTGGCCCAGGTGCAGGGAGCCCGTGACGTTCGGCGGGGGGATCACGATCGTGTACGGCGGCTTCTCGCTCTTCTCGTCCGCCTCGAAGTAGCCCCGCTCCACCCAGCGCTCGTACAGCGGCCCCTCTACATCGGCCGGCGTGTACTGAGTCGGCAGTTCGGGGGTGCTGTGGCTGCTCTGCTGAGTGTTCTCGGTCACGACGCACAGTGTACGGGCGCGAGTGTCGGAGCTTCGAATCGGTTTCGCCCCCGGGGCACCGGCTGTCGGGGGCGTCGGGGAAGATGTCGGCAACGTATAAACATCAGCTGCCGTCAGTTGTCACGAGGGGAACCGCTCCATGAGCTACAACCAGCCGCCGCCCGGCCCGTACGGCCAGCAGCCGCAGCAGCCCGGCCCGTACGGCCAGCCGCAGCCGCCGGCTCCGCAGCCCGGGTACGGCTACCCGCAGCAGGGCGGACCGGTGCCCCCGCAGCAGGGTTACGGCTACCCCCAGCAGCCTCAGCAGCCCGGCCCCTACGGCCAGCAGCCGCAGCAGGGCGGCCCGGTGCCTCCGCAGCCCGGGTACGGCTTCCCCCAGCAGGGCGGCCAGCAGACGCCGTACGGCACCATCCCGCAGGGCCCGCCGGAGAGCGGCGGCAACGGCAAGAAGATCGGCCTCATCATCGGCGCGATCGCGGCCGTCGCGGCCATCGGCGTGGGCGCGTACTTCGTGTTCGGGTCGGGTGACGATGTGAAGCCGTACACGATCGAGCTGAAGGACTCGCTGCTCGGCGGGGAGTTCAAGAAGGCGTCCGGCTCTGGCGACGATCCCGAGGACCTCACGGACGACAAGCAGGCCAAGGCGATGGGGATCACGGAGAGCAAGGGTGTTGCTGCCGCGTACACGAACAGCAGCAAGCTCCAGTTGAAGGTGATCGGCGCCTACGGCAAGGTCGCCGACCCGGAGGCCGCGGTGGACCAGATGTTCGCCAAGATGGAGGAGGGGATGGAGAAGAGCCTCAAGGGCAGGGACTCCAGCGAGAACAACATGAAGCTGGAGACCGCCACGGGGCCCACCGACTACTCGCCGGACGGCTTCGACGGCGCGGTCCTGAAGTGCAAGGTGCACAAGATCACCGCTGGGGGAGGCGGAGTGACCCTCTCCTTCAATGCCACCACCTGCATCTGGGGCGACAACAGCGCGGTCGCGATGGTCTCGACGACTGACGTCCCGTCGCGGACCAACCCCGGCCAGATCGAGGCACACGCCCCCGGTGCCGAGCAGCTGGCGGAGAAGACCGCCAAGATCCGCGACGAGGTCCGCAAGGAGAAGTAAGGCGCGGCGGCCCAGCTGAGCCGCCGCACGTCATGACGGAGCCGCCCGGCAGCGCTCTCGCTGCCGGGCGGCTCCGCATGTCTGTGGCTCCGTATATCAGGGACGCGCGTTACGCGCTCTTCTCCTGCGGCTCCCCCGAGTCCCCCCGATTCCGCGGAACGAGTGTCGGGTTCACATTCGAGTGAACGACGTCCTCGGTGATGACGACGCGGGCGACGTCCTTGCGGGACGGGACCTCGTACATGACCGACATCAGGACTTCTTCCATGATGGCGCGCAGGCCGCGGGCGCCGGTGCCGCGCAGGATGGCCTGGTCGGCGATGGCCTCCAGGGCCGGGCGGTCGAAGTCCAGCTCCACGCCGTCGAGTTCGAAGAGTCGCTGGTACTGCTTGACGAGGGCGTTGCGCGGCTCGACGAGGATCTGCAGCAGGGCCTCGCGGTCGAGGTTGTGGACGGAGGTGAGGACCGGGAGGCGGCCGATGAACTCCGGGATCATCCCGAACTTCACCAGGTCCTCCGGCATGACGTCCTGGAGCTGGTCCTTGGCCTCGATCTCGCGCTTGGAGCGGATGGTGGCGCCGAAGCCGATGCCCTTGGCGCCGGACCGGGCCTCGATGATCTTCTCCAGGCCGGCGAACGCGCCGCCGACGATGAAGAGGACGTTGGTGGTGTCGATCTGGATGAATTCCTGGTGGGGGTGCTTGCGGCCGCCCTGGGGCGGTACGGAGGCGGTGGTGCCCTCCAGGATTTTGAGGAGCGCCTGCTGGACGCCTTCGCCGGAGACGTCCCGGGTGATCGACGGGTTCTCGCTCTTGCGGGCGACCTTGTCGATCTCATCGATGTAGATGATGCCGGTCTCGGCCTTCTTGATGTCGAAGTCCGCGGCCTGGATCAGCTTGAGCAGGATGTTCTCGACGTCCTCGCCCACATAGCCGGCCTCCGTCAGGGCGGTGGCGTCGGCGAAGGCGAAGGGGACGTTCAGCATGCGGGCGAGCGTCTGCGCGAGCAGGGTCTTGCCGGAGCCGGTGGGGCCGAGCAGCAGGATGTTGGACTTGGCGAGCTCGATGCCGTCGTCGCCGCGGCCGGTGCCGTTCTCGCCGGCCTGCACCCGCTTGTAGTGGTTGTAGACGGCGACCGAGAGCGCCTTCTTCGCGGCCTCCTGGCCGACGACATAGCCGTTGAGGAACTCGTAGATCTCCCGCGGTTTGGGGAGTTCCTCCCAGCGCACCTCGGAGGTCTCGGCGAGTTCCTCCTCGATGATTTCGTTGCAGAGGTCGATGCACTCGTCGCAGATATACACACCAGGTCCCGCGATGAGCTTCTTCACCTGCTTCTGGCTCTTCCCGCAGAATGAGCACTTGAGCAGGTCGCCGCCGTCACCGATGCGTGCCACGAGGTGCTTCCCCTTCGCCTGGGATCCGCATTGCTCCGCGGACCCGGGTGCTTGCCTATCGACGGTACCTTGCCGGGCCCCCCGTACGGGCCCCCCTTGGACCGACTCGGTTCAGTCGTTCATCGGCCGGTCCGGCCGATCCAAGGGAGCGACGCTCCGGCTCACTTCGCGAAGATCGCTGTTCGGGCGAATCCGCTATCCGATGGAGACGGACGACTTCCGGGTGGAGACGATCTGGTCGATGAGGCCGTACGCCAGGGCCTCCTCGGCGGTGAGGATCTTGTCGCGCTCGATGTCCTCGCGGATCTTGTCGACCGACGTGGAGGAGTGCTTGGCCAGCAGGTCCTCCAGCTGGGAGCGCATCCGCAGGATCTCGTTGGCGGCGATCTCCAGGTCGGAGACCTGGCCGCGGCCGGTCTCGCTGTACGGCTGGTGGATCAGCACACGGGCGTTGGGCAGCGCCATCCGCTTGCCCGGGGTGCCGGCGGCGAGCAGCACGGCCGCGGCGGAGGCCGCCTGGCCCATGCACACCGTCTGGATGTCGGGCTTGACGAACTGCATCGTGTCGTAGATGGCCGTCAGGGCGGTGAAGGAGCCGCCGGGGCTGTTGATGTAGACCGAGATGTCGCGGTCCGGGTCCATCGACTCCAGGCACAGCAGCTGGGCCATGACGTCATTGGCCGAGGCGTCGTCGATCTGCACGCCGAGGAAGATCACGCGCTCCTCGAAGAGCTTCGCATACGGGTCGTACTCGCGCACGCCCTGTGAGGTGCGCTCGACGAAGCGCGGAACGATGTAACGCGACTCGGCCGTGGGGCCCGTGTACTCGGACCTGGTGCGCTCGTACGGGCCGCTGCCGGGGAAGTTGTTCATCGTGGTGTTCACCGTCCTGGTGGCGATCAAGTGGGCTGGGGTGGCTGTGGGGCGAGTGGTACCGGGCTCAGGCCCCGGTGCCGCCCCCGCCCGGAACGCCTGCGGCGGCGGCCATCACGTCATCGATGAGGCCGTACTCCTTGGCCTCATCGGCGGAGAACCAGCGGTCACGGTCGGAGTCGTGGATGATCCGCTCGACGGTCTGACCGGTGTGGAAGGCGGTGAGCTCCGCCATCCGCTTCTTGGTGTGCAGCAGCCGCTCGGCGTGAATCTTGATGTCCGACGCGGAGCCGGCCAGACCAGCGGAGGGCTGGTGGATCAGGATCTCCGCGTTCGGCAGCGCGAAGCGCTTGCCCGGGGTGCCCGCGCTCAGCAGGAACTGCCCCATCGAGGCGGCGAGGCCCATGGCGATGGTCACGATGTCGTTCTTGATGTACTGCATCGTGTCGTAGATCGCCAAGCCGGCCGAGATCGAGCCGCCCGGGGAGTTGATGTAGAGGTAGATGTCCTTGTCCGGGTCCGCGGCGAGGAGAAGCAGCTGCGCGGTGATCTTGTTGGCGATGTCGTCGTCGACCTGCTGGCCGAGGAAGATGATCCGCTCGCCGAGCAGCCGGTTGTAGACCTGGTCGCCGAGGCCACCGATGGTCGGCTCAGTGGCGGCGGAAGGCATCGGGATCGTCACGTGTCCACCTGCTCGTTGTCGGACGGCCGGGGCGGCCGTCTCAGCGTCGTCTTCTGGGGCGCGGGGACCTGCGCCCGGTGGTGCGCCGGCGCGGTTTCAGGGACTCCCCTGCCCTCGTATCTACGGACCCTAACGCGCAGGTCGGACAACGCCATCCCGCATTGAGAACTGTTCGCTGTGAGCGCAGGCTCACCGGTCCGGTATGACATACGGGCCCGAACACGCGGGCGTGCGTGTTCGGGCCCGTACGGTAGGAAACGGGTGCGGCCGCGGAGGCTCAGGCCTCGGGCTTCTCCTCGGCCGGGGTCTCGTCGGCGCCCTCGGCGGTGGCGACGCCCTCCTCGGCGACGGCCTCGACGGTCTCGTCCTCCTCGTCGAGGTCGACGGCCTCGCCGTTGGTGTCCTTGACCGTGGCGGCCTCGACGACCACCGCGAGCGCCTTGCCGCGGGCGACCTCGCCGACGAGCATCGGCACCTGACCGCCCTCGACGACGGCCTGGGCGAACTGGTCGGGAGACATGCCGGAGGACTGCGCGCGGCGCATGAGGTGCTCGGTGAGCTCCTCCTGGCTGACGTTCAGCTTCTCCTTGTTGACCAGCTCGTCCAGGATGAACTGGGTCTTGATGCCCTTCTCCGCCTGCGCCTTGGTCTCGGCGTCGAACTCTTCCTCGGTCTTGCCCTGGATCTCCAGGTACTTCGCGAGGTCGAGGCCCATCTGGCCGAGCTGGTGGTTCACCAGGTTGTGCTTGCGGGTCTCGACCTCGTCCGCGAGCAGCTTCTCGGGGATCGGCACCTCGACGAGCTCCAGGAGCGCGTCCAGGACCTTCTCCTGGGCCTGGGTGGCCTGGTCGTACTTCTTCATCTGGGCGAGGCGCTTGGCGCTGTCGGCGCGGAGCTCCTCAAGCGTGTCGAACTCGCTCGCCAGCTGTGCGAAGTCGTCGTCCAGCGCGGGCAGTTCACGGGCCTTGACCTCGGAGACCTTGACGGTGACCTCGGCCTCCTCGCCCTCGGCGGAGCCGCCCTTGAGCTCGGAGGTGAAGGAGGCGCTGCCGCCGGCCTCCAGGCCCTTCACGGCGTCGTCGATGCCTTCCAGCAGCTCACCGGAGCCGATGGTGTAGGAGACGCCGTGGGCGACGCCGTCCTCCAGCACCTTGCCGTCGACCTTGGCCTCCAGGTCGATCGTCACGACGTCGCCGTCCTGGGCGGCGCGCTCGACCGGGCTGGTCGAGGCGAAGCGCTCGCGGAGCTGCTCGACGGACTTGTCGATGTCCTCGTCCGACACCTCGACGGCGTCGACCTCGACCTCGATGCCGGAGTAGTCCGGGATCTCCAGAGTGGGACGGATGTCGACCTCGGCGGTGAAGGCCAGCAGCTCGCCGTCCTTCAGCTCGGTGATGTCGACGTCGGGCTGGCCGAGGACGTTCAGCTCACCCTCGTTGACCGCTTCGGTGTAGAACTTCGGGAGCGCGTCGTTGACGGCCTCCTCCAGCACGGCACCACGGCCGAACCGCTGGTCGATGACGCGGGCCGGGATCTTGCCCCGACGGAAGCCCTTCACCGTGACCTGCTGGTTGATCTTCTTGTACGCCGCGTCGAGGCTGGCCTTGAGCTCCTCGAAGGGCACCTCGACAGTGAGCCGAACCCGGGTCGGGTTCAGGGTCTCCACGGCGCTCTTCACGGTTCGGTCTCCTTGGGGCTGACTTCTGGGGTTTTGCCTGAGATCTTCCGGCACCCGGCGATGCGGGCCCGGCCGACCGCACCCGCTATACAGAGACATACGGGCACGCAGCTTGCATAGTAACCGCAAGGAGGATGACGCCCACAACGCGATCTTGAACAGTCAGCGGCCCGGCTGCCGTGGCTCACGGCGGGACTGTGCCTCTGGCGTGAAAACGCTGGTCGGGGTGGCCGGATTCGAACCGACGACCTTCCGCTCCCAAAGCGGACGCGCTACCAAGCTGCGCCACACCCCGTCGGTGCGACACGTAGGGTACATGGCCGCAGGCAGTACGGCTGCCAGTTGTCCGGGACACCGTTCCGAGGGGGGTGCCGCGGGGGATGCGGTGTGCGGCGCACGGCCGCGACCCGCTAGGATGCACTGCGTGCCGAGGTCCTGCGACCTGCGGCGCTCGCGGGCGTAGCTCAATGGTAGAGCCCCAGTCTTCCAAACTGGCTACGCGGGTTCGATTCCCGTCGCCCGCTCCGTATGGCAAAGGGCCAGGTCAGAGGAGGTTTCCGGACTTCCTCGACCCGGCCCTTGTTGTTGTGGTGACTGCTTTCTCGTTGGTGTGGCGGCTGTTTCCTCGCCGCGATCCCTCTTGCTGTCGCTGTCGCGCGCCGTGCTGTCCGTACGTCACGCGAGCTGTGACTTGAGGTGCTCGATCACCGCGTCGCACTCCGTCGTCGGTGAGAAGTGCAGATACTCGCAGTCCTCCAGCGCTTCCGGGGCATGACCGGGCGGCCAGTAGAACGCCTGCCTCGGCTGGTAGACCTCCTCGCCGCTCGCGGTCCGCATCCTGAGCCGCCCCTTGAACAGATATCCCCAGTGGGGGCACGGACACCGGCCGTCCGGGAGGCCCTTGAAGGCCGGCGCCAGGTCCGTGCCCTTGGCGAGCCGCACGAAGGCGGCGGACATGCCGCCCCCGATCTCCTGGACGCGTACGTCCACGCTCTCCCCCTCGATCGCGACCGGAGTGTCGACCCACGCCGTTGCCGTCATGACTCCTCCATGGCCCGGCCGCTGCCGGAGCCCGGCAGGGCCGCCGCTTCCAGTCTGGCGCCGGCCCCGGTGACATGCGACATACGCCGGGCGCCCCGGGAGGACCGCGCGCCGGCCCTTCGCACCCGTGGTGCGGGTCAATAAGGTGGCGGCATGGAGATCTGGCTCAATCCCGCGTGTTCCAAGTGCCGTTCCGCCGTGCGGATCCTCGACGAGGAGGGCGCGGCGTACACCGTGCGCAGGTACCTGGAGGAGCCGCCGACGGCGGACGAGCTGCGCGACGTCCTGGAGCGGCTGGGCCTGGAGCCATGGGAGATCACCCGGACCCAGGAGGCCGAGGCGAAGGAGCTGGGGCTCGGGGCGTGGGAGCGCACGGAGGCCGGACGCGAGCGGTGGATCGCGGCGCTGGCGGCGCATCCCCGGCTGATCCAGCGGCCGATCATCACCGCGGACGACGGATCGGCGCTGGTGGGCCGGAGCGAGGGGGCCGTCCGGGACGCACTGGGGCGGACCGGGGGCGGGACGGCCCGCGGGGTCGGCGCCTAGAAGCTGATGTGATTGATCGTGTCCGCCACGGAGTTGAAGAACCGTTGGATCGACGGCGCCATGCCCGTGGACGCGAGGAAGAAGCCGAAGAGGACCGCGACGATCGCCGGGCCCGGCTTGATCGAGTTTCCGCGGATCAGTACGACCAGCACGATCCCCAACAGCAGCACCACGGACAGCGATAGAGCCACAACTGATCACACCCTCGGTCGGAACGCCTCACCGGCCCCTGGGGGCATGCCGCTCACACCCCCGTGGCCCCATCGTGCCACCAACCTTCTTCCCGCTGCAGGCGGGTGACGAATCATCGGCCAACGCTTTGCCCGGTTTCCGCCGCCGGCGGCCGTGTGACCGGGCGGGAGGCGGCGAGCGGGAGCGGGCCGGGCGCTCGGCCGGGGGAATTCCGAGACCGACGTCACACCAATATTCCGGCCTGATCATTTATCTCCGGGGCGGCGGGCGATAGGGATCGCGTATCCGTGCAGCCGGTCCGCGTACCGGTGAATTCCTTTTCCATGGCGTGCGTCACGCATTCGGAGGCTGTTGAGGCCCCACCGGATCCATACGGACATAACATTAAGGAAATGGACATTCCTGCCGAGCCGTCCGCGGGGGATACCGCCTGACTCAAGGGGACTTACGAGCACAAAGCCGGGCAGCTGAGTGGCGTCCCTCGGTCCCGCGGCGCGGGACCGAGGGGGTTCGCGCGGGAAACTCTTTCCATTCTTCGCGGCCTTTATGTGCCCGGTATGAGCGGCGGCATCTGGCGAAATAGAGAATGTTGTGGCAACGGTTTTACGCATTCGCCGCGCCCCGCTATGGTGCGTCAGATGTTTCCCCCTGCGCCGACACCTCGACGAGAGCTTCCGCCCGCCAAGGAGGCAGCGGGTGCCGACCGGACGGCGCGCGCCGCCGAGCAGTCGGCCGGGCCGGAGGAGGCGTCGGCCGCCGCGCCGAGGCCCGGCCGGGACGCGTTCTTCGACAACGCGAAATACCTGGCCATCGTCCTGGTGGCGATGGGGCACGCCTGGGAGCCGCTGACCGGGGGCAGTCGCGCCGCCGAAGCGCTCTACATGCTCGTCTACACCTTCCACATGCCGGCGTTCATCGTCATCTCCGGCTATTTCTCCCGCAGTTTCGACATGCGGAAGGACCGGCTGCAGCGGCTGGTCACCGGCGTCGCGGTCCCGTACATCCTCTTCGAGACGGCGTACGCCTTCTTCAAGCGCTGGGCGGACGACGATCCCGGGCACCCGATCAGCCTGCTCGATCCGTGGTATCTGACCTGGTTCCTGGTGGCCCTGTTCGTCTGGCGGCTGACCACCCCGCTGTGGAAGATCGTGCGGTGGCCGCTTCCGCTCGCGCTGTGCATCGCCGTGCTGGCGTCCGTATCACCGGACATCGGAGACGATCTGGACCTCCAACGGGTGCTGCAGTTCCTGCCGTTCTTCGTGCTGGGGCTGGTACTGCGGCCGGAGCACTTCAGGCTGGTGCAGCGGCGTGCGGTGCGGATCGCGTCGCTGCCGATCTTCGCCGCCGCGCTGGTGACGGCGTACTGGGCGGCGCCCCGGATGAGCTCGGCGTGGTTCTACCACCGGGACAGCGCACAGGAGTTGGGCACCACCTGGTGGATCGGTCTGGTGATGACGCCGGCCCTCTTGGGCTGCTCGCTCGTGATGGTGGCGTGCTTCCTCTCCTGGGTGCCCAGGCGGCGGATGTGGTGCACCGCGCTGGGCGCGGGGACGCTCTACGGCTATCTGCTGCACGGCTTCCTGGCCAAGGGATCACGGTTCTGGGGCTGGTTCGACGACAACGCATGGCTGCACACGCCGCTCGGTGAGATCGCGGTCACGCTGATCGCGGCGGTCATCGTGACGGCCCTGTGCACACCGCCGGTCCGTAAGGTGTTCCGCTTCGCGATGGAGCCGACGATGGACTGGGCGTTCCGGAAGGACCCGGCGGACACGGCACGGACACGGGAGCGTGCCGGCGGGTGACGGCGTGACGTCATGGTGGCGTGACGTCACGACTGTATGACGTCGTGGTGGCGTGACGCCGTGGTGGCGTGGCGTGATGTCATGCCGAGGCGGCCGCGGTGCGGGGCGGCGAGGCCGGCTTTCACTCATCCGGGTGAATTCCCGTACGGCGCTGCGCGGCTACCCGTCCCGGCAGATCAACAGCAGCGCCCGGTCGTCGTTGACGTCCTTGGCGACCGCCTCGATCAGATGCCAGGCGGCGCCCGCGAAACCGCCGTGGACATAGCGTTCCGCCTCGCCGGTCAGCCGGTCCATGCCCTCCGCGAGATCGCGGTCGGCGGACTCGACCAGGCCGTCGGTGAACATCATCAGGACGTCACCCGGCCGCAGCGTCCCCTTCACCGAGTCGAACTGGGCCCCGTCGTAGACCCCGAGGAGCGGGCCCTCCCCCGTCTTCTCCTCCCAACGGCCGGTGCCCGCGCTGAGCTGGAGGGCCGGCACATGGCCCGCGGAGAGGAGTTCGTAGTCGCCGGATTCCAGGTCGAGGACGAGATGGATGGAGGTCGCGAACCCCTCTTGCCAATCCTGGCGCAGCAGATAGCCGTTGGCGGCGGGGAGAAAGCCGTGCGGCGGCAACGAGCCGAGCAGTCCGCCGAACGCGCCGGACAGCAGCAGGGCGCGGGAGGCCGCGTCCATGCCCTTGCCGGAGACATCGGTCAGGACGACTTCGAGGATGTTGCCGCCCTGGGTGCGGGAGGCCACGACGAAGTCGCCGGAGAAGGACTGGCCGCCGGCCGGGCGCAGCGCCATCTCGCTGTGCCAGCCCTGCGGCAGTTTGGGCAGTTTGCTCTGTACCCGGATCCGCTCGCGCAGGTCGAAGAGCATGGTGCCGCCCCGCCGCCAGGGGACCCCGACCCGGCTGCGGAACTGCGCGATCAGCAGCCCGAACAGCCCGACCGCGGCGACGACCAGGACCGTGCCGGGTGTGATCCGGTCCGGTCCTTCGTCGTACGGCCCGAACAGCGCGGCCTCGACGATCAGCGCACAGGCGGAAGCCCCGTACAGCACCAGGAGGTTGGCGGGGCGCAGCAGCAGTCCACCGGCGATCACCGGGAGGACCAGGGCGGTCGGGGCGAACCAGTCGGAGTGCCACAGGGTGCCGGTGGCGATGGTGGCGATGGCGATGAGCAGTGCCACCAGCGCCGGCCAGTCGGAGCCGTCACCGCGGAAGTAGTCGACGCCGGCTTTGCGCACGCCGATGCGGGCCCGGTGCAGACCTTTGTGCATCCGTGCCGTCAGAGGTTCCGTTCCCGGGCCGCTTGCCATTGCTCTGGGACCCTATCCACCCGTTCGGCGGTGCGTCGATTCGCCGCACGTCGCTCCATTGAATTGCCGGGAAATCGCGTTCGACATGCGGTCGCGCTGCCGGAGATCATCCGGCCGGGAGTGGCGTGGGACGTCAGAATTACTGCTGCTTCATCGGTGCCGCACGGTACCGAATGGGGCATGTGGTACGGGGAGTTGGGCGTACGGCGGGGCCGGGGTGGGCCGGACGTGCACCGAGCCCGGGGGACGTACGGCGAGTCGGATGAATGGGGCATGTCGGATGGTCTCTGATTCTGCTGACGGTGGGCGCCCGGCCGGTCAGCCCCGGCCGGCGCCCCTCGCCGGCTGGCAGGTCGGGCACCAGAAGAGATTGCGGGCGGCGAGACCGGCGGTGCGGATCTCGCCGCCACAGATATGGCAGTGCCCGTTGGCGCGGCGGTACACATACACCTCGCCGCCGTGGTCGTCGACCCGCGGCGGGCGGCCCATGGCCTCGGGCATGTGCTCGGGGCGGACGGTGTCGATCCGATTGTGCCGGACGCCCTCGCGCATCAGGAACACCAAGTCGGCCCAGATGGCGTCCCATTCGGCGCGGGTGAGGTCGCGGCCGGGGAGGTACGGGTCGATGCCGTGCCGGAAGAGGACCTCGGCGCGGTAGACGTTGCCGACGCCCGCGATGACCTTCTGGTCCATCAGCAGCGCCGCGATGGTGGTACGGCTGCGGGCGATCCGCCGCCAGGCGCGCTCGTCGTCGTCCGCGGGGCGCAGCGGGTCGGGGCCGAGCCGGTCGTGTATCGCCTGCTTCTCGGCGTCGGTGATCAGGGCGCAGGTGGTCGGCCCGCGGAGGTCGGCGTATCCGGACGGGCCGGCGATACGCAGGCGCACCGTGTCGGTGGGCGGTGGTGCGGGGGCGCCGCCGAAGCCGAGTTTGCCGAAGAGGCCGAGGTGGATGTGGACCCAGCGGTCCGCCCCGTCCGGACCGAAGCCGAGGAAGAGGTGCTTGCCGTGGGCGTCCGTGCTCGCCAGCACCTGGTTGTCGACGAGGGCCGCGCCGTCGGAGAACTTGCCTTGCGGGCTGGTCGCCCGGATGCTCCGCCCGAGGAAGCGGTCGGCGTAGTCCGCTGCCGAGCGGTGGATGGTGTGGCCCTCGGGCATCGGTGCTCTCCAGTGGGCGCGCCCGCCCGTCCCGGTGGCCGGGGCGGGCGGGCGACGGCGGTGTGCGGCGGTCAGCCCTGCGGGTGGTGGGCCGGGATGGGCGGGAGTTCGCCGTTGGTCTCGTACGCCGAGAGCATGTCGATACGGCGGGTGTGGCGTTCCTCGCCCGAGTAGGGGGTACTGAGGAAGACCTCGATGAACTTCGTCGCCTCGTCCTGGGTGTGCATCCGGCCGCCGACCGAGATGACGTTCGCGTTGTTGTGCTCGCGGCCGAGCCTGGCGGTCTCCTCGCTCCAGGCCAGCGCGGCCCGCACGCCCTTGACCTTGTTGGCGGCGATCTGCTCGCCGTTGCCGGAGCCGCCGATCACGATGCCGAGGCTGTCCGGGTCGGCCGCGGTCTGCTCCGCGGCGCGCAGGCAGAACGGGGGGTAGTCGTCCTGTGCGTCGTAGATGTGCGGGCCGCAGTCGACGGGCTCATGGCCATGGGCCTTGAGCCATTCGACGAGGTGGTTCTTGAGTTCGAAACCTGCATGGTCGGAGCCGAGGTACACGCGCATGCGATGAGTGTGGCACGGGCGGCGCGAGGCGGACGCCTCCGGGTGCGCTTGCGGTTTTGCGTACGGAATCGCGAGTGGACCTTGCGTACGTATGCGTTGCGGGCGACCTTTCAGTGTGTCATGCAACGATCTGGCTTCAGTCCTTCCAATCCATGGGTTGACGAAGATCTAATGCTGGGGTTCCAATCCGTGAACCACACAAGGACGGTGCACATGGGCGCGCACCCCACCACCAAAGCGGCCCCCGCCGCCGGAGAACCCGGTGCCGGACCCGACGGGGGGCAGTCGCAGGACGGGCTGCAGGCAGGACTGAAGAACCGCCATCTGTCGATGATCGCCATCGGTGGGGTCATCGGCGCCGGTCTGTTCGTGGGCTCCGGGGCCGGCATCGCGGCCGCCGGGCCCGGCGTTCTGTTCTCGTACGCGCTGACCGGGCTGCTGGTCGTGCTGGTGATGCGCATGCTGGGCGAGATGGCCGCGGCCTCCCCCGCCTCCGGGTCGTTCTCCGCGTACGCGGACCGGGCGCTGGGCCGCTGGGCGGGCTTCACGATCGGCTGGCTGTACTGGTTCTTCTGGTCGGTGGTGCTGGCCGTCGAGGCGACCGCCGCCGCGGCGCGATTCTCACCGGCTGGGTCCCGGCCGTCCCGCAGTGGGCCTGGGCGCTGATCGTGATGATCGTGCTGACCGGCACCAATTTGATTTCGGTGGGCTCGTTCGGCGAGTTCGAGTTCTGGTTCGCCGGAATCAAGGTCGTCGCGATCGTGGTGTTCATCGTGGTCGGCGCATTGGCGATATTCGGGCTGCCGCCGGGTGATCACGCGGTCGGCATGGCGAATCTGACCGGGCACGGCGGATTCCTGCCCAACGGTCCCGGCGCGATTCTGTCCGGCATGCTGCTGGTGGTCTTCTCGTTCATGGGCAGCGAGATCGTCACGCTGGCGGCGAGCGAGTCGCCGAATCCGGTGCAGGCCGTCCGTAAGGCCGTGAACAGCGTGATCTGGCGCATCGCGATCTTCTACATCGGCTCGATCGCGGTGATTGTGACGCTGCTTCCGTGGAACGACCCGGCGGTGCTCAAGAGTCCGTATGTGGCGGTGCTGGAGTCGCTGGACATTCCGTACGCGGGCACCGTGATGGACATTGTCGTGCTGACCGCGGTGTTGTCGTGTCTGAATTCCGGGCTTTACACGGCCTCGCGGATGGCGTTCTCGCTCGGTGAGCGCGGCGATGCGCCCAAGTCGTTCAAGACGGTCAACAAGGGCGGTGTGCCGGCGGTCGCGATCTGGGCTTCGGTCGCCTTCGGCTTTATCGCGACCATCTTCAGCTATACGTCGAAGGACACGGTCTTCCAGTTCCTGCTGAATTCGTCGGGCGCGGTGGCACTTTTCGTGTGGCTGGTCATCTGCTTCTCGCAACTGCGGATGCGCCGGGTGCTCGAACGGGAGACGCCGGAGCGGCTGACGGTGCGGATGTGGCTGTACCCGTGGCTGACGTACGCGACGATCGGGCTGATCGTCTTCGTCATCGGCTATATGTTCTACGACCCGGACGGGCGCGAGCAGATGGTGCTGTCGGTGGTCGCGGCCGTGGTGGTGCTGGCGGTCGGGCTGGTGCTGGAGCGACGGCGGCCGCGGGAGTCAGGGGGACGGGACTCAGGGGGAGTTGAGCGGGTCCCTTAGGGGGAGGGGGCTGTGCCGTGGGGGAAATCCCTTAAGGGTCGCGTGGGCCCCCTGCAGGGCCACAACGTGGTGGGGCGGGGCGGTATTCCCCGTGAGCGGGCGGGATTGTCCGGGCGGCTTTTCCTGGGCGGCATTCCCAATGAGGCGGGCTGGTGGGGCGGTTGTTCCCCTCGGGCTGATGGGTCGGTTGTGTCCGCTGGGTCGGTTGTGTCCGCCCGGCCCGGTGGGGCGGTTGTGTCCAACCGGGCGGCATACGAAGACGTCCACCAGACGGCGTACGAAGGCGTCTCCCAGGCGGCATACGAAGACGTCCACCAGGCAGCGCATGAAGACGTCCATCCGGGCAGCCACACGCAGACGAGGACGGGCCCGCACCATTCAAGCGCGGGCCCGCCCCCTGGCATTGAGCACCTCGGCCATTAATTGAGGCCCCCACGGCGAGCGACCACCTCCGCGAAAGCGATGGGGTCCCCCGCGCCTTGAGCGTGGGGGAGGTTCAGCCGCGAGAGCTGCCGAGCTTCCAGGCCGTCGGCAGCGCGCCCATGGCCAGCGCCGCCTTCAACGCGTCGCCGATCAGGAACGGGACCAGGCCGACCGCGACCGCCTGGCCGAGCGGCATGCCCGTGCTCAGGGCGAGGTAGGGGACGCCGACTGCGTAGATGATCGCGGTGCCGACGGCCATCGTGGCGGCGGTGCGGAGCACGCCGCGGTCACCGCCCCGGCGGGCCAGCGCGCCCACGGCGGTGGCGGCGAGGAACATGCCCACGATGTAGCCGAACGTGGCGCCCGCGCCGGAGGTGCCGCCCGCGAACCACGGCAGGCCCACCAGGCCGACAAGGGCGTACAGCGCGAGGGAGAGCAGACCGCGGCCCGCGCCGAGCGAGGCGCCGACCAGCAGGGCGGCGAAGGTCTGACCGGTGACCAGGACCGGGGAGCCGGGGACCGGGACGGCGATCTGGGCCGCGATGCCGGTGAGCGCGGCGCCGCCGAGCACCAGTGCCGCGTCACGCACACGGGCACGGGAGGCGGTGGCGGCCGGCAGCAGATCGGCGAGGACCGCGCCCATGGGGGTCCCCCCGTGCGAAGCATGGGGGAAGGTGCCGGGGCGGGTGCGGACGGCAGTGCTCATCGGGACTCCGCGAGGTGTGAGAGGGATCCGGGACAGGACGGACGCGTCGACGTTAGTCCAGCGGGCCACCGGCGATCATCGTGTGGCTGTCACAAAGCCGCACCGGCCCGCTTGGAGAGTTCCGAACAACCGCCGGAATGCCGGGCCATGGTGGTGGGGCGGATGTCGTCGCAGGTCACGTGATGCTCATCACGGCCGATGCCCCGTCATGGCGCGGGTTTTGTGGTAGCGCGCGGGGTGCGGTGAAACTGGGGGCGCCCCGAGGACACCTGTGGGGTTCCCCCAAACAGCTTGCGAGAGTACGAGCCCATGCACGACGCACCGACCACCGCCGGGAAGACCGCTCTCGGTGAGGGCGCCGGCGAGCGAGAGCCGCTGTCCGCCGGGCTCAAGCAGCGCCATCTGACGATGCTCGGGCTGGGCGGGGTGATCGGGGCGGGCCTGTTCGTGGGCTCCGGCGCGGGGATCGCGGTGGCCGGGCCCGGCATCGTGCTGTCGTATCTGATCGCGGGCGCACTGGCCATGCTGATCATGCGGATGCTCGGCGAGATGTCGGCGGCGCTGCCGTCCTCGGGCGCGTTCTCGGTGCACGCGGAGCGGGCGCTGGGCCGCTGGGCAGGTTTCAGCGTCGGCTGGCTGTACTGGTTCCTGCTGGTGGTGGTGCTGGCGGTGGAGGCGACCGGAGCGGCGCGGATCGCCAACGGGTGGGTGCCCGCGGTGCCGCAATGGGGCTGGGTGCTGGTCTTTATGATCGTCTTCACCGTCGCCAACCTGGCGGCGGTGAAGAACTTCGGCGAGTTCGAGTTCTGGTTCGCGGCGCTCAAGGTCGCCGCGATCGTGCTGTTCCTCGCGCTGAGCCTGTTGGCCGTCTTCGGGGTGCTGCCGGATACTCATCCGGTCGGCCTGACGAACCTCACCGGGCAGGGCGGACTGCTGCCCAACGGCTGGGCCGGGGTGGTCTCCGGGGTGCTGGCCGTGGTGTTCGCCTTCGGCGGGCTGGAGGTGGTGACCATCGCCGCCGCCGAGTCGGACGATCCGGCGCGCGCGGTCGGCCGGGCGGTGCGCAGCGCGGTGTGGCGGATTCTGTTCTTCTACGTGGGGTCGATGCTGGTCATCGTGACGCTGCTGCCGTGGTCGTCGATGCGGCCGGGCGAGAGCCCGTATGTGGCGGTGCTGGACGGCATCGGGGTGCCGGGCGCCGGCCAGATCATGAACATCGTGGTCTTCGTGGCGCTGCTCTCGGCGCTGAACGCCAATCTCTACGGCTCGTCACGGATGGTCTTCTCCCTGGCCGAACGGGGCGAGGCGCCGCGCGCGCTGCTGAAGGTGTCGGACGGCGGGGTGCCGCGCCGGGCCGTACTGGCCTCGGTGGCCTTCGGGTTCGTCTCCGTGCTGCTGAATCTGAAGTGGCCGGATTCGGTCTTCCTCTACATGCTCAACGCCGTTGGCGCGGTGCTGCTGTTCGTCTGGGGGCTGATCGCCGTCTCCCAACTGCGGCTGCGTCCGCGTATCGAACGCGAGGCGCCGCGGACGTTGACACTCCGCATGTGGGCCTTCCCGTATCTGACCTGGGCGGCGCTGCTGGGAATGGCCGGCGTCCTGGTACTGATGCTGATCGATGACGCGGCCCGGCCGCAGCTGCTGTGGTCGGCCGGGGCGACCGCCGCGGTGCTGGCCGTCGCGGGCGTACGCGAACTGCGGGCGCGCCGCGCAGGCAACCCGGCGGCGCCCCCGAGCTGACGCCGGACCCGGCGGCGCCGCCCGAGCCGGACCTCGCACCGTGCCGTATCGGCCGCACACCGCGCCGCAATCGACACGTTGTCAGGCACGGACAGTAACGATCTCGTCTGAATACCGAACATTCGTTGCACGGATGTTGCCCTGAGCGGACACCGGCACTCAGACTTAGCGCGTTTTACCGAGGACCCCGGAACCGAGCCGTCGACAGCCCTGCGTGACCCCGCTGTCCCGGCGGGGGTCCATGGGCCAGGCCGCCACCGTCGCGCAGGCCGCAGCCCCGGAGAACGCAGTATCGCCCCGCTCCGCCTCACCTACTGGGACAGGTACGACATGAATCGGACACCCTCGTCCGCCGCGCCCGCGCGCGAGCAGACCGACGCGGACCCGGGCGCCGGCCAGGACCGCGGCTCCTCGCTGTCCAACGGCCTCAAGCAGCGCCATCTCTCGATGATCGCCCTGGGCGGGGTGATCGGCGCGGGCCTGTTCGTCGGCTCCCGCGAGGGCATCGCGGCCGCCGGCCCCTCGATCGTGCTGGCCTTCGCGATATCCGGCGCCCTGGTCATGCTCGTGATGCGGATGCTCGGCGAGATGGCCGCGGCCAATCCGGCCTCCGGCTCCTTCTCCGTGCACGCCGAGCGCTCGATCGGCTCCTGGGCCGGCTTCACCGTCGGCTGGATGTTCACCACGCTGCTGTGTGTGGCGGTCGCCGCCGAAGCGCTCGGCGCCGCGGACATCATGACCCGCTGGTTCCCGGGCACCGATCCCTGGATGTGGGTCCTGCTGTTCATGGTGATCTTCACCGGTACGAACCTGGCGGCGGTGAGCAACTTCGGCGAGTTCGAGTTCTGGTTCGCCGCCCTGAAGGTCGCGGCGATCGCCCTCTTCCTGGTCCTGGGCCTGCTCGCCATCTTCGGTGTGCTTCCCGGCACCGACGCGCCGGGCACCACGCACCTCACCGGCGACGGCGGCTTCCTGCCCCGGGGCGTCGACGGCCTGATGATCGGCCTGCTGGCCTCGGTGTTCGCCTACGGCGGGCTGGAGACGGTGACCATCGCGGCCGCCGAGTCCAAGGACCCGGTCCGCGGTGTCGCCCGCGCGGTGCGCACCGCGATGTGGCGGATCGCCCTCTTCTACGTCGGCTCGATGGCGATCATCGTCACCGTCATCCCGTGGAACCACGCCTCGATCGCCGAGTACGGCCCGTACGTCGCGGTGCTGGACTATCTGCACATCCCGGCGGCCGGCCAGATCATGAACGTGGTCATCCTGGTGGCCCTGCTGTCCGCGATGAACGCCAATATCTACGGTTCGTCCCGGATGGCGTTCTCGCTGACGGCCCGTGGCCAAGGCCCGAAGCTGCTGGCCACGGTGAGCGGCGGGGTGCCGCGCCGCGCGGTGATCCTCTGCTCCTCGTTCGGCTTTCTCGCGGTCCTCTTCAGCTTCTGGTGGCCGACGACGGTCTTCCAGTGGCTGCTCAACATGGTCGGCGCGGCCGTCCTGGTGGTGTGGGGCTTCATCGCGGTGGCCCAGCTGCGGATGCGACGGCAGCTGGAGCGCGAGGCGCCCGAGCGGCTCGTGGTGAAGATGTGGGCCTTCCCGTTCCTGACGTGGGTGGCGCTGGCCGGTGTCGTCGTGGTGCTGCTGCTGATGCTGCGTGATGAGAGCCAGCGCATACAGCTGCTGTTCACCGGCGGCTTCGCGGTGGTGCTGACCGCGATCGCGCTGATACGGCAGCGGGCGCTGCCCAAGGGTGCGGAGACGCCCGAGAAGTAGGGCGCGAGACCCCGCACGAGAAGCAGGGCGCGCACACCGCAACGCCTCCCCGGCACAAGGCGGGGCGGGACCTCGGTCCGAGGTCCCGCCCCGCCTTACGTCTTTGGGACCAGGACGGTCCCCACAACCGGTCAAAGATCACTCCTGCTGGTAGCGTGCTCTTGCACATTGATTGCAACTACTGCGAATACGCAGCTTGGAGGCGGGATCGGCATGGCGACCTACACACTTCCGGAACTCCCCTACGACTACTCGGCGCTGGCGCCGGTCATCAGCCCCGAGATCATCGAGCTGCACCACGACAAGCACCACGCGGCGTATGTGAAGGGCGCCAACGACACGCTGGAGCAGCTCGCCGAGGCGCGCGACAAGGACCAGTGGGGCAGCATCAACGGGCTGGAGAAGAACCTCGCGTTCCACCTCTCCGGCCACATCCTGCACAGCATCTACTGGCACAACATGACCGGCCCGAAGGACGGCGGCGGTGAGCCGCTGGCCGCCGACGGGGTCGGGGAGCTCGCGGACGCCATCGCGGAGAGCTTCGGCTCGTACGCCGCGTTCAAGGCGCAGCTGACGAAGGCGGCGGCGACCACACAGGGATCCGGCTGGGGCGTGCTGGCGTACGAGCCGGTCAGCGGCCGGCTGATCGTCGAGCAGATCTATGACCACCAGGGCAACGTCGGTCAGGGATCGGTGCCGATCCTGGTCTTCGACGCCTGGGAGCACGCGTTCTACCTGCAGTACAAGAACCAGAAGGTGGACTTCATCGAGGCGATGTGGCAGGTCGTCAACTGGCAGGACGTGGCAAAGCGGTACACGTCGGCCAAGGAGCGGGCGAACAACCTGCTGCTGGTGCCGTGAGGCCGTAGCGGCCCCATGCGTCCCGCCTCGTGATCGTCTTCTCACCCTTCACGCGGGCGGGCGGAATGGCGGAGCGCCCCCGTGCGTCGGATACGTACGGGGGCGCTCCCATGAGCGTCAGTCGAACCGCGGCCCCTTCGTCCGCGTCCGCTTGATCTCGTAGAACCCCGGGATGGAGGCGACCATCAGCGTGCCGTCCCACAGCTTCGCGGCTTCCTCGCCCTTGGGGGCCGGGGTGACGACCGGGCCGAAGAACGCTATCTGCTCGCCGTCGGAGCCGGGGACGGCGATGACCGGGGTGCCGACCTCCTGGCCGACCAGATCGATGCCCTGCTTGTGGGAGGCGCGCAGCTGGGCGTCGTAGGCGTCGGAGCCGGCCGCGTCGACCAGGCCGACGGGGAGCCCGGCGTCTTCGAGGGCGGCGACGATCGTCTCGCGGGTGTTGCGCTCGCCCCGGTTGTGCAGCCGGGTGCCGAGCGCGGTGTAGAGCGGGCCGAGCACCTCGCTGCCGTGCTGCTGCTCGGCGGCGACGCACACCCGTACCGGGGCCCAGGACTTGCCGCCGGGGAGCATGCCCTCGCGGTACTCCTCGGGGATCTCGTCCAGTTTGTCCTCGTTGAGGACCGCCAGGCTCATGACGTGCCACCGCACCTCCACCGGGCGGACCTTTTCCACCTCCAGCATCCAGCGGGAGGTCATCCAGGCCCAGGGGCACAGCGGGTCGAACCAGAAGTCTGCCGGCGTCTTGGCGGTTTCGGACACTAGGTCTCCTCGTGAGAGCGGCTGGTGGACGGTTCAACAGCCGACCCCCGTGCCATGATTCCCAGTGTTCGATATGCGAGACGAGAACGACGACTACGACGAGGGAGTCACGGCGTGCCAGGTGAGAATCTGTCCCGGGACGAGGCCCACGAGCGGGGCCGGCTGCTGAGTGTCGACCGGTACGACGTGGCACTCGATGTCCGGTCAGCGGTGCGGCACGACGGGGCCGCGGCCACCTTCCGCTCCCTGACGACGATCCGCTTCCGCTGCGCCGAGCCGGGCGCCTCGACCTTCGCCGATCTGCTCGCGCCGTCGGTGACCTCGGTCACCCTCAACGGCCGTGCCCTGGACCCGGCCGTGGTCTTCGACGGCACCCGGATCACGCTCGACGGGCTGGCCGCGGAGAACGTCCTCGTCGTCGACGCGCAGTGCGCCTACAGCCGTACCGGCGAGGGTCTGCACCGGTTCGTGGACCCGGAGGACGGTGAGGTCTACCTCTACACGCAGTACGAACCGGCCGACGCCCGCCGGGTCTTCGCCAACTTCGAACAGCCCGATCTGAAGGCCCCGTTCAGCTTCGAGGTGACCGCACCCGAGGGGTGGCGGGTGCTCAGCAACGGGGCGCAGGAGGGGGAAGTCGAGGAGGGGCGGCACCGGTTCGCGACCACGAAGCCGATCTCCACGTACATCACGGCGGTGGTAGCCGGTCCGTACCACTACGTCTCGGACACCTACCGGCGCGCCTTCGAGGACGGTACCGAGCTGGAGATCCCGCTGGGCGCGCTGTGCCGCAAGGGGCTGGCCAGGCACTTCGACGCGGACGACATCTTCACGGTCACCAAGCAGGGCCTGGATTTCTTCCATGACCACTTCGACTACCCGTACCCGTTCGGGAAGTACGACCAGGCGTTCGTGCCGGAGTACAACCTCGGCGCGATGGAGAACCCGGGGTGCGTCACCTTCCGTGAGGAGTTCGTCTTCCGGGGGAAGGTGACCGACGCGTCGTACGAGGGCCGGGCCAACGTCATTCTGCATGAGATGGCGCATATGTGGTTCGGGGATCTGGTCACCATGCAGTGGTGGGACGATCTCTGGCTCAAGGAGTCGTTCGCGGACTTCATGGGCGCGTTCTCACTGGTGGAGGCGACGCGCTTCCGTGACGGCTGGATCACCTTCGCCAATCGGCGCAAGTCGTGGGCCTACCGCGCCGATCAGCTGCCGTCCACCCATCCGATCACCGCCGACATCCATGACCTGGAGGACGCCAAGCTCAACTTCGACGGCATCACCTACGCCAAGGGCGCCTCGGTGCTCAAGCAGCTGGTGGCCTACGCGGGGCAGGACGCGTTCCTGGAGGGCGCGCGGCGCTATTTCAAGCGGCACGCGTACGGCAATACGCGGCTGACGGATCTGCTGTCGGTGCTGGAGGAGACGTCCGGGCGGGACATGGCGGCCTGGTCGCGCGCCTGGCTGCAGACTGCGGGGGTCAACACCCTGACGCCGAAGGTTACTTACGACGCGCAGGACCGGATCACGGAGCTCGGCATCCTCCAGGAGGCGGCGGCGCCCGACCACGCGGCGGAGCCACATGTCCAACAGGGGTCGGATCTGCGGCCGCACCGGGTCGCGGTGGGCCTCTACCGACGCCAGGACGCCGACAACGCGCTGGTGCGTTACGCCGGCGCGGAGGTGGACGTCTCCGGGCCGCACACCGTCGTGACGGAGCTGGCCGGGGTCGAACGGCCGGAGCTGGTGCTGGTCAACGACCGGGATCTGACCTATTGCAAGATCCGGTTCGACGAGGGGTCGCTGGCCACCCTGCGGGCCCGGCTCGGCGAACTCGTCGACCCCCTGGCGCGTGCGCTGTGCTGGGCCGCGCTGTGGGGGCTGACCCGCGACGGGCTGATGCCGGCCCGCGACTATCTGGACCTGGTGCTGCGGTTCGCCGGCCGGGAGACCGACATCGGTGTGCTGCAGTCGCTGCACGGCCAGGCCCGTACGGCGCTGGAGCACTACTCCGCGCCGCACCGCCGCGAGGACGCCGCCCGGGAGCTGGCCGAGGGCGCGCTGCGGGAGCTGCGGACCGCGGCCCCGGGCAGCGACCACCAGCTCGCGTGGGCCCGGCACTTCGCCTCGGTCGCCTCGGCCACCGCCGATCTCCAGCTGCTGCGGGGCCTGCTGGAGGGCACCGCGAAGATCGACGGGCTGGAGGTGGACCAGGAGCTGCGCTGGACGTTCCTGAAGCCGCTGGTCTCGCACGGCGTGCTGGACGAGACCGCCGTCGCCGACGAGCTGGCCCGGGACGACACCGCGTCCGGCAAGCGCTACCAGGTGCGGTGCCTGGCGGCCCGTCCGTCGGCGGAGGTCAAGGCGCGGGCGTGGGCCGATGTCGTGGAGTCCGACGCGCTGTCGAACGCGCTGGTGGAGGCGACGATCAGCGGGTTCGCGCAGCTCCGGCAGCGGGAGCTGCTGGCCCCGTACGCGCCGCGCTACTTCGAGATGATCGAGCGGGTCTGGCAGGAGCGGTCCATCGAGATCGGCATGGTGGTGGTGCGCGGGCTGTTCCCGGCCTGGCAGGTGGAGCAGGGGACGCTGGACGCGGCGGACGCCTGGCTGGCCGGGCATCCCGACGCGGCGCCCGCGCTGCGCCGGCTGGTGTCGGAGGAGCGGGACGATCTCGCGCGGGCGCTGCGGGCACAGGCTTGTGACGAGGCCGCCGCGCCGAGGCCGTAACCCCGGTCCCGACCAGCCTTTTTCGGCAGTCGAACGCCCGTACTTTAGTACGGAGTTGTCCGGTTTGCGATACAGGCGTGTAACAGCGGTTAGGGGGCGGAGCGGGCGCGGGAAAGGCCGGGTCATGAACCACGACACCCCTCTCTCCCCCCTCCCCCTCCGCCACCTCTTCGACGCCCAGCGCCGGGTCCTGACCGCGCGACAGCTGCGCGATCACGGCGTCCCGGCGACGGAGACCGCCGAGCGGTGCCGGCCCGGCGGCCCCTGGCAGCAGGTGCTGCCCGGCGTCTATGTGCTGCACCCGGGGCCGCCCACCAGCGAGGAACGGCTGCATGCCGTCCTGCTGTACGCCACCGCCCGCGGCACCGGCGTACCCGGCCAGGGCGGTGAGCGGCCCGCCGCACCGGAGGCGATGATCACCGGTCTGGCGGCGCTCGCCCTGCACGGCTTCGCCGCCGCTCCCCCGCTGCTCTCCCTGGACCGGATCGAGGTCCTGGTCAGCCGGGGCAGGCGGCTGCGTTCGACCGGTTTCGCGCAGATCATCCGGGCGCCGGAGCTGCCGGCCCCACGGCGGATCACCGGGGTGCCCACCGCTCCGGTCGCCCGGGCGCTGGCGGACGCGGTGGCCCGGCTCGCCGACGTGTCGACGGTGCGCCGGCTGCTGACCGAGGCGGTCCGCGGCGGGCACTGCGAGGCCGCCTCGGTGGTACGGGAGCTGAGCCGGGCCCGGCTGCTGACCCGGCCGCACATGGTGGACGCGGTGGACGCCCTGGTGGCCGAGGGCCGGGCGCTGGCCGAGCAGCGGCTGTACGCGACGGTGCGCCAGTGCGACCTGCCCGACCCGCTGTGGAACGTCGATCTGCGACTGCCGGGCGGGCCGCACCTGGGCGGGGTGGACGCGTTCTGGCCGGAGCAGTCGGTGGCCGTGGAGATCGACACCAGGGCATCGCGCCCGGAGGACGGCCCGCGGCACTCCTCGTGCGATCGCAAACGGGAGTATCTGGAGCGGCTGGGCATCACCCTGATCCGCTGCCTCCCGCGCACGCTGCGCGAGGCCCCCGAGCAGCAGGCCGCGGTGATCCGTACGGCCCTGATGGCAGCGGCGGACCGGGAGCCGAGCTCGTATGTGGTGGTGCTGCCTCGCTAGCCCCGGCCCCCGTCACCCCCGCTTCAGCACCAGTTCCACATTGCGGTCCTGTGCCGTGCCCGCCAGGTCCGAGCGGGCCTCGGGGGCGTTGAAGGACAGTTCGCGGTAGAGGGCGGCCAGGCCGGTCTGGGACAGATCGGTGAAGTCCGTACGGTGCGGGGCGGCGGATTCCACCAGGGTGGTGAACAGCGACAGGGTGCCGTCGTGGTTGTCCACCAGCTCGATGACCCGGGCGAGCTGCGGGAAGTCGATGTGTGAGGCGGTGGAGACCTCCCAGAAGGTGCCGTGCGGGCTGATGGCGTTCCGGTGGCTGTGACCGTTGATCCAGCCCACGACGGCGGGATGGGCGGACAGCAGCTCCACCAGTTCGGCGCCGCCGTGCCGCCGCTCGTCGGGGCGCGCCGGGTCGGGGCGGGTGTTGTTCATGGTCCTGCTGGTGTGGTGGCTGAAGACCAGGACATGCGCCTTGTCGCCCCGCTCGTTCTTCTTCAGCACCCGCATGAGCCATTCCAGCTGGCCGTCGCCTATGGAGCCGGTGTAGTGACCGCCGGGGTCGGTGGTGTCCAGACTGACGCCGAGGACATCGTCGGAGATCGCGAACGTGTAGTAGAGCCGGTCCTCGGCGAGGCTGTCCGCGGTGTACCCGTGGCCGTGCGGGCCGGGGCCGGTGCGGGCCGGGTCCAGATGGGCCTTGAGGTACTCGGCGCGGGTGAAGGGCGCGCGCCGCTCGTCGGGGGTGACCGTCCGCGCCTGCTGGGCGTGCGCCTTCAGCAGCCGCTTGAAGTCCTCCCCCTTGGGGTCGAGGCCCTTCTTGACCGCCTTCCACACCTGCGCTGCCTCGTCGGCGGGCAGCGTCTCCAGCTTGCGGCCGCCGGTGGCGATCTCGGCGAAGTCGGGGTCGCCGGGCGCGTAGCAGCCGCCCGGCAGCGAGTCGTGGTTACCGACCGTGGAGTACCAGGGCAGCCGCAGCCCCGGGCTGTGCACGGTCCGGATCGCCGCGTCGAGGAATCCGTCCAGCCGTGGGAAGCCGAGCTGCTTGTCGGCGTCGCGCAGGGCGCTGTCCGGCTGCCAGTACAGGGTCAGCCCGCTGTCCTGGACGCCTTCGTAGCGGTGCGGGGCACCGGAGTTGGGGGTGATCCGGCCGCCGCTCATCGCGGTCAGGAACCAGTCCAGTTCGAGCCGGGAGTTGTTGTCGGTGTTGTCGCCCGTGGTCATCACGAAGGACAGCGGGGCGCCGGTGGCGGGCCCGCCCGGCAGCGCGTTGACCCGCTCGATCAGCGAGATCACCCCGGCGACGGAGAGCGCCTCCTGCGGCCGCCAGGCGCTCGCGGTCTCGGCGCGCAGATACTCGTAGCGCAGCGGACTCTGCACATCGACCAGGTGCAGATCGGTGAACTGGACGAACGACGCGAGCGCGGTGCGCCGCTGATCACGCCCGGGGCGGGCGGACGCGAGATCGGCACGGACGACCCGGTCCCAGGCGGGGCCGTCGGCGAGCCGGCGGTAGCCGGAGGTGCCGCGCGGGGTGGCGACGGAGGCGAGGGTGGTGCCGCGCTCGTAGGGGACGCCCGGGACGGCCGGGGGCTGGACCGGCACCGGCGCGGCGGGCGGCGGGCCCGGGGTGACGGTGGCGGCCGAGGCGGGCCGGTCCCCGCCGATACCGAGGGTGAGCCCGAGCCCCGTGGCGGCGCCCACGACGCCGGTCGCGGCGAGGAAGGTACGGCGGTCGAGAGCAGCGGCGGACCGGATACGGGACATACGCGAACTCCCCGAGTGCGAACGCGAAGGCGGCCGGGAGCAGTGGCGGCGGGACGGGGCTTCTCGTCGCCCCTCCGCAGCTCAACTGCCCTGTCATGGAGGATCGTTGGCAGCGGAATTGACCTCCGGGTGAACGCCGCCGCAACGCCGCCTGCCCATCTCCGCACAGGGATCTGCGCGTCACCGGCCGGTCACCGCCCCCTGCCCCCGGGGGCGCGTCGCCGTCACCAGGTGTTCACCCAACGGGATAACCACACCACTCCGAGCGACCGCCCCACACGGAGAGTGACCATCGTCCGCCGTTCCGTCGCCATCGCGCCGCGGTTCCGCCACGGAATGGAACGGATTGGACAAGGCGATGTGTCTCACACACATGATGGAGCCACTACTGAGCAGGTGTTCCGTGCAGATGCCTCAGTAAGGCAGACGCCTCAGTCAGGTCAGAAAGAAGGAGTCCCATGAGGATCGGAATCGTCGGAGCCACCGGACAGGTCGGCGGCGTGATGCGGGGCATTCTCGCCGAGCGGAACTTCCCGGTGGAGCAGCTGCGGCTGTTCGCTTCGGCGCGGTCCGCCGGCCGCACGCTGCCCTGGCGCGACACCGAGGTCACCGTCGAGGACGCGGCCACGGCGGACTACTCGGGGCTGGACATCGTCCTGTTCTCGGCCGGCGGCGCGACGTCCAAGGCGCTGGCGGAGAAGGTCGCCGACGCCGGTCCCGTCGTGATCGACAACTCCTCGGCCTGGCGCCGGCACCCGGAGGTCCCGCTGGTCGTCTCCGAGGTCAACCCGCACGCCATCGCGGACCGGCCCAAGGGCATCATCGCCAACCCGAACTGCACGACCATGGCCGCGATGCCGGTGCTGCGTCCGCTGCACGAGGAGGCCGGCCTGGTATCGCTGGTCGTCTCCACCTACCAGGCGGTGTCCGGCAGCGGGCTGGCCGGTGTGGAGGAGCTCGACGGCCAGGTCCGCAAGGCGGTCGAACAGGACGCCACCCAGCTGACGCACGACGGCTCGGCGGTGGAGTTCCCCGCCCCGGACAAGTACGTCCGCCCGATCGCCTTCAACGTCCTGCCGATGGCCGGATCGATCGTCGACGACGGTCTGGGCGAGACCGACGAGGAGCAGAAGCTCCGCAACGAGAGCCGCAAGATCCTGGAGATCCCGGACCTGAAGGTATCCGGCACCTGCGTCCGGGTCCCGGTCTTCACCGGCCACTCCCTGCAGGTCAACGCCCGCTTCGCGCGCCCGGTCAGCGCCGCCCGCGCCCAGCAGCTGCTGGCCGGCGCCCCCGGCGTCGCCCTCTCCGACGTCCCGACCCCGCTCCAGGCCGCCGGCCAGGACGCGTCCTTCGTGGGCCGTATCCGCGAGGACGAGACCGTCGAGAACGGCCTGGCGCTGTTCGTCTCCAACGACAACCTCCGCAAGGGGGCGGCGCTGAACGCCGTCCAGATCGCGGAGCTGGTCGCGGCGGAGCTGCGCGGCTGAGACGCGACAGCGCGGGGCGGGCCGGTACGTACCGGCCCGCCCCGCGCTGTCGTTCCGGCGCTATGCTCTGCGCGCCTCGAACCTATGTCCTGCGCACCTCGAAGTGGAAGCAGCCGTACTCCAGGGCGCGTACGTGCACCAGAGCCACGTCGGCGGCGGCGAACGCCTCGTCGAGGACCGCGTCGAAACCGGCCCCTGCGTCCAGGGGGATCTTGAAGAACCGCCCGCCGACGATCTGCCCTGCGGCGTTGTAGCGGCGGATCGTCCGCAGCGCGCCCGGCCGTGCGAACGGATACCCGGAGACGGTGACGGTGTCGTCCGGACCGTCACATGCCCCGGCGTGGATGAAGACCGGGCCCTGCTCGTCGTACGCCCCGGGATCGGCCCCGGTCGCGGCCGCCCAGCGGCGCAGTGGCGCGTACGAGACCAGCGCCACCTCCTCACCGGGCTCGATGGCCCGCAGACAGCAGCGCAGCGGACTGCCGACGCAGTCCATGGGCACGCCGTCCTCACGGGCGATGATGGGCGTGGCCGGGCGTCCGGCGTCGTCGGCGGTGCGGAGTTCGTCGGCGGTGGCGGCGGGGATGGGGCGGGGGAGGTACTTGATCATGCCTCCAGCGTGGTCGTTCGGCCGGCGGAACGCTGGCGGAAAGACGACGCCGTCCCCCGTGGTCAGGTCCCAGAGCTCGGCGTCCTCGCTCTGCCTCCCACTCCCGAAAGGCCGCCTCGTACTCGGCCTCAAGATCGTGATCGTTCACAGCGCCGGCCTGCTGGACGGCGGCCCCTCCGTATCGCGATAACCGGCACTGCCCCCGATCGGGTGAACCCGCACCGTGGAAGGATGGCCGAAGAGCCCGATTCCGATGAAGAGGCGAAGGAGATGACCGGGTGCCTGGCACGAATCTGACCCGCGACGAGGCGCAGCAGCGGGCGCGGCTGCTGACCGTGGACGCGTACGAGATCGATCTCGACCTCTCCGGGGCGCAGGAAGGAGGGACGTACCGGTCCGTGACCGCGGTGCGTTTCGACGTCGCCGAGGCGGGCGCGGACTCGTTCATCGACCTGGTCGCGCCGACCGTGCACGAGGTCGTGCTCAACGGCGAAGCGCTGGATGTGGCCGAGGTGTTCCGGGACTCGCGGATCGCGCTCGCGGGGCTGCCGGCCGGCCGCAACGAGCTGCGGGTGGTCGCGGACTGCGCGTACACGAACACCGGTGAGGGCCTGCACCGGTTCATCGACCCCGTGGACCAGCAGGCCTATCTCTACACGCAGTTCGAGGTGCCGGACGCGCGGCGGGTGTTCGCCTCCTTCGAGCAGCCGGACCTCAAGGCGACCTTCCGGTTCACCGTGAAGGCGCCCGAGGGCTGGACGGTGATCTCGAACTCTCCGACGCCGGAGCCGAGCGGGAACGTCTGGCGGTTCGCGCCCACGCCGCGGATCTCGACGTATGTCACGGCCCTGATCGTCGGCCCGTACCACAGCGTGCACAGCACCTGGGAGGGCGAGGGGCGGACCGTGCCGCTGGGGATCTACTGCCGGCCCTCGCTCGCCGAGCACCTCGACGCGGACGAGATCTTCGCCGTCACCCGGCAGGGCTTCGACTGGTTCCAGGAGAAGTTCGACTACCCCTATCCGTTCGCGAAGTACGACCAGCTGTTCGTGCCGGAGTTCAACGCCGGGGCGATGGAGAACGCCGGTGCGGTGACCATCCGCGACCAGTACGTGTTCCGGTCGAAGGTGACGGACGCGGCGTACGAGGTGCGGGCGGAGACGATCCTGCACGAGCTGGCGCACATGTGGTTCGGCGATCTGGTCACCATGGAGTGGTGGAACGACCTGTGGCTGAACGAGTCGTTCGCCACCTACACGTCGATCGCCTGCCAGGCGTATGCGCCCGGGAGCAGGTGGCCGCACTCCTGGACCACGTTCGCCAACTCCATGAAGACCTGGGCCTACCGGCAGGACCAGCTGCCCAGCACCCACCCGATCATGGCGGAGATCCGGGATCTGGACGATGTGCTGGTCAATTTCGACGGAATCACGTACGCGAAGGGCGCCTCGGTGCTCAAGCAGCTCGTGGCCTACGTCGGGATGGAGGAGTTCTTCAAGGGCGTCCAGGCTTATTTCAAGGCGCACGAGTACAAGAACACGCGGCTGAGTGATCTGCTGGGCGCGCTGGAGGAGACCAGCGGGCGCGATCTGAAGAACTGGTCGAAGAAGTGGCTGGAGACCGCGGGCATCAACATCCTGCGGCCGGAGATCGCCACCGACGACGACGGCACCATCACCTCCTTCGCCGTCAGGCAGGAGGCCCCCGCGCTGCCCGCCGGCGCCACGGGCGAGCCGATCCTGCGCCCGCACCGGATCGCGATCGGCCTGTACGACCACGAGGACGGCAAGCTGGTCCGCAAGAAGCGGATCGAGCTGGACGTCGACGGTGAGCTGACCGAGGTCCCACAGCTGGCGGGCACGCTGCGGCCGGCCGTCGTCCTGCTCAACGACGACGACCTCTCCTACGCGAAGGTGCGCCTGGACGAGGAGTCGCTGAAGGCCGTCACCGCGCACCTCGGCGACTTCACCGAGTCGCTGCCGCGCGCCCTGTCGTGGGCGTCGGCGTGGGACATGACGCGGGACGCCGAACTGGCCACCCGCGACTATCTGTCGCTGGTGCTGTCCGGCATCGGCAAGGAGTCGGACATCGGCGTCGTCCAGTCGCTGCACCGTCAGGTGAAGCTGGCGCTGGATCTGTACGCGGCCCCGCAGTGGCGTCGGACCGGCCTGACGACCTGGACGGAGGCGGCACTGGAACGGCTGCGGGCCGCCGCGCCGGGCAGTGACCACCAGCTGGCGTGGGCCCGCGCGTTCGCCGCCACCGCCCGTACCGACGCTCAACTGGACCTGCTACAGGGCCTGCTGGACGGTACGGAGGTCGTCGAGGGGCTGGTGGTGGACACCGAGCTGCGCTGGTCGCTGCTGGAGCGGCTGGCCGCCACCGGGCGGGCCGACGAGAAGGCCATCGCGGCGGAGCTGGAGCGCGACAAGACCTCGGCGGGCGAGCGGCACGCGGCGACGGCGCGCGCGGCACGGCCCACGGCCGAGGCGAAGGCGGAGGCCTGGGCTTCCGTCGTGGCCTCCGACACGCTTCCGAACGCCGTGCAGGAGGCCGTGATCAGCGGCTTTGTGCAGGCCGATCAGCGCGAGCTGCTGGCGCCGTACACCGCGCGGTACTTCGACGCGGTCAAGGACGTCTGGGAGTCCCGCAGCCACGAGATGGCGCAGCAGATCGCGGTAGGGCTCTACCCGGCACTGCAGGTCTCGCAGGAGACCCTGGACGCGACGGACGCCTGGCTGGCCTCAGCCGAGCCGAGCGCGGCGCTGCGCCGACTGGTGACGGAGGCACGCGCGGGCATCGAACGGGCACTCAAGGCGCAGGCGGCGGACGCGGCGGCCGGCTGACCGCTGACTGACGCCGGCGGCTGACGGCTGCGCTGAGCCGATGGGCAGGGGCGCCCCGGAACCTCGGTGGTTCCGGGGCGCCCTCGGTCTTCCTTCCCCCTCGGTCTTTCTTCCCGATACTTCCCGTTCCTCCCCGCTCGCCCGGGTGCAGGGTGCGGGCGAACGGAAGTGGTACCGCCCGGCGGCGGCGCGGACATGCGCTGCCGTCCGCCGGGCGAACCGGTCTCCGCCGGGCCCTGTCCCCCTCCTACGGGGCCCGGCGGAAATCGGGAATTACCCGCCCGCCCCGCGGGAATACCGCCCAGGCTGCGGGCATACCGCGCCTGCATCCGCCGCGTGACGCGGGAACGTAGGGCGGGAATACCGCCAGGCCCGCCGCGTTGTGGCCTGCGAGGGGCGCGCACAACCCCTGGGGGATCTGTTCGAACTCCCTTATCCGAACTCCCTTGAGGGTCCGCCCCTTGGGCCGGCCATCGCGCGCATCAGCCGTCGAGCGGATCAGCCGTCGAGCGCCTCGAAGCGCCGGCCGAGGGCCGCCCGCCCGGCCTCGGTGAGGCTGCCGTGCACCCGCATCCGGGCGAGGCCGCCGTCGGGGAAGACGTCCAGCCGTACGTGGGTGGCGGTGACGGCCCGGGGCAGCGTGAAGCGGTGCGGGGTGTCGGGCTGCAGCTTGGTCTTCGGCAGGATCTCGAACCAGGACGCCTCATCGGCCGGATCGCCGTCGCAGCCGTAAAGCGCCGCCCAGCCCGCGGAGTTGCCCTTGAGGTATGCGGTGTCGATCTCGACGGCACGGATCTCGCCCTGTGCGGCGAGGCGGAAGCGGACCCAGTCGTGGGTGCCCCGGACGCGGCGGCGGCGGTTCTCCCAGCCGTCGTCCATCTTGCGGGACAGATCGGGCTGGATGATCTGGGTCGGGGAGGAGTAGAAGCGGTCGGAGGCGTCCTCGACGGTGCCGCCGTGCATCACGGAGGCCAGGTCCAGGGTGCCGAGGACGTCCAGCCACTCGGGGTCGGGGACGGCCTCGCCGTGGACCCGCAGCCGGGCTATGCCGCCGTCGGGGTACTGCTTGAGGCGGAGGTGGGTGAAGCGGCGCTCGACGGTGACCTCGAAGCCGTTGGCGGCATGGCCGCGGACGGGGGTGCGCGGGATGAGCTCCTCCCACTTCACGTCCGGGGCCAGCAGGTCCTCGGGCCCGGGGCTGCCGGGCAGCGAGGTGCCCTCGACGCTGATCTGCTGCGGGTAGTTGCCCCGGAAGTGGGCGGTGTCGACGGTGACGCCGCGGATCACACCGGGAGCGGCGAGGCGGATCAGCGCCCAGTCGTGCTCGTCGTCGGCCGGGAAGGGGTGGTCGCCGTCGGTGCCGCGGCGGCGGCGGGTCTCCCAACCGTCCATGATCTTGCCCTTGTGGCCGAAGTGCTCGGGGTCGAAGACCGCCGGGCCGGGCTTCAGCAGGTTCTCACGCTCGGCGAAGAACTCGTCGTTCGCGGCGATGACACCGGCGCCGAAGCGGCGGTCGGCGAGATCGACGAGCGAGGTGAAGGGGAAGTCTCCGCCGCGGTAGTCCGCGTAGGGGTCGCCGCCGCCGTACGGGTTGGCGTCGTTGGCGTGCGGGTCGGTGGAGTGGGCGGCTGGGGTGGTCATCTCTGCCCCTCGTGTGGCCGGTGTGGTGGACGGTTCCACAGTCGCGCGGACTACCCCACAGGTCCATCGAAAGTTTTTGGACATTATGTTCAGTTAAATTGAAAGGTTGCTGTCTGGCCAGGTGTGGCTGCCTGAAGGCCAGGCCGACTGATGGTCAGGCCGACCGGAAGTCCTCCGCCGCCTGCTGGAGCGCGGCCAGCACCCGGGACAGCCCCGGCGCCCCTTCGGAGCCCCGCCGGACGGCCGCGACGACATGACGGCGCGGCTGGTCGGCGTGCAGCACCCGCAGTGCGACCCCGGCGCCCCGGTCGCCGTCCCGTAGCGCCCCGATACCGCCCGCCATCGCCATCCGCGGCACCAGCGCCACCCCCATCCCCGCCGCGACCATCGCCCAGATCGCGCTCCAGTCGGCGGCGGCGTGCGCCCGCTCGGGCACAAAGCCGGCGTTCTCACAGGCCGTGGTGGTGATCTGCGACCAGGGGCCGCTGGCGCCGAAGATCCACGGCTCCCCCGCCAGATCGGCCAGCCGCAGCCCCGGCTCGGCGGCCAGCGGATGACCGGCCGGCAGCGCCACGTCCAGCGGGTCGGCGAGCAGCGCGACTCGGCTGAACTTGGGGTCGCGCGGGGTCGGCGCGTGCGCGGCGAGCGACAGCGCGAGGTCGACGCTGCCCTCCGCCAGCAGTTCGTACGCGGCCTCCGCCTCCGCCTCCCGTACGGCCACGGCCAGGCCCGGGTGGGTACGGCGCAGTTCCTGGACGGCGGGCACGACCAGCGCGGGGACGGCGGTGGAGAACGCGCCGACCCGCACCTCGCCGGCCTCGCCCTGGAGGTAGCCGAGGAGTTCGGCATCGGCGCGCTCCAGCTGGGCGAAGACCGTCTCGGCGTGCCGCAGCACCAGATGCGCGGCGTCGGTCAGCCGCACCCGTCGCCCGTGGGCCTCCAGGAGGGTGACTCCGAGCTGTTTGGCGAGCCCGGTCAACTGCTGCGAGACCGCCGAGGGCGTCATATGCAGCGCCTCGGCGGTCGCGGTGACCGTGCCCAGCTCGTGGAGTGTGCGCAGGATGCGCAGCTTCTTGATGTCCCAGTCGGCCATGCGGGCAGCGTAGGCGGTCACGGTGCTGGTCAGCGCCGTACCGGGGAGAAGTCCAAGCGCCCGGGCGCATGGCGAAGCTCCCGGACCAGACGACGGTCGCCGTCAGGGCGAGCGCCAGGCCCACCCCCTGCAGTCCCGGCGCTGACGGAATGCGGTGTGTGCGGACTCTCTCCAGGACTGCCACGGTTTCCTCTCCCTCGGTGGTGGGTGCGCGTCCACCGTGGCAGTCCATAACTCATCAGGTCTATCGAAGTGTTTTGGCTTTTTCTTTCATTGGAGCTTAAGAAAATGGAGGATTGACGCATCGCGCGTACGCCGGACCGGCCTATGCGCCGCGGGCCGCACGGCGGGCCCGGATGGCCGCCTGGCGCTCGTCGAACTTCCGCGCCTGACCGTCGAGGCCGCCCAGGAAGAGCCCCAGCTCCTCCTGCGCCGCCAGCCCGGCCGGGCCGAGTCCGGAGATGTCCAGCACCTTCAGATAGCGCAGCACCGGCTGCAGCACATCGTCGTGGTGGATGCGCAGGTTGTAGATCCCGCCGATGGCCATCCGGGCGGCGGACCGCTCGAAGCCGGGAATGCCGTGGCCGGGCATCCGGAAGCCGGTGACGACATCGCGGACGGCACACATGGTCTGGTCCGGCGCCAGCTCGAAGGCCGCGGAGAGCAGATTGCGGTAGAAGACCATGTGGAGGTTCTCGTCGGTGGCGATCCGGGCCAGCATCCGGTCGCAGACGGGGTCGCCGGAGTGGTGGCCGGTGTTGCGGTGCGAGATCCGGGTGGCCAGTTCCTGGAAGGCCACATACGCCACGGAGTGCAGCATGCTGTGCGCGTTGTCGGACTCGAAGCCCTCCGACATATGGGCCATCCGGAACCGCTCCAGCTCGACCGGGTCGACAGCGCGGCTGGTGAGCAGATAGTCGCGCATCACGATGCCGTGCCGGCCCTCCTCCGCCGTCCAGCGGTGCACCCAGGTGCCCCAGGCACCGTCCCGCCCGAAGAGGGTGGCGATCTCGTGGTGGTAGCTGGGGAGGTTGTCCTCGGTGAGGAGGTTGACGACCAGGGCGATCCGGCCGATGTCGGTGACCTTGGACTGCTCCGGGGCCCAGGCCTCGCCGCCGAGCACCCCGTCGAAGTTCCGCCCGTCGCTCCAGGGCACGTACTCGTGGGGCATCCACTCCTTGGCGACCTTCAGATGCCGGTTGAGTTCCTTCTCGACGACCTCTTCGAGCGCGTAGAGCAGTTGGGCGTCGGTCCAGGCGGCCTGGCCGCGTGTTCCGTTGTGGCGGGCGGGGGCGATGGTCACGGGGGGAACTCCGGGGGACGACGAAACCTACGGGACCGTAGGCGGGGACCTACGGGGCCGTAGGTTACGTCATCGTAGGTTGGGCCCGGTTAAAGACCTCCCCCCTCCCAAACCGGCATAAAACCGCCCGATAGCCGCTCCATAACCCCTATTTCACCTGCGGAAACACCTCCCGTTGTCACAGGGCACACAAAAGGGCGCCCACCGGTTCGTAGGAACCGGTGGGCGCCCTCGGAGGCGTCACACGTGCCTGGTGTCAGTCCTTGGAGCCGGCCTGTTTGCGGGACTTGTCGCCCGCCATGACCAGTCCGGCGATGATCAGGAAGAGCACGATGGGGGCAGCGACATAGAGGCCGAGCGTCTCGATCACGCTCAGACCCGGACCGGGGTCGTCACCATCGTCGCGGGTGAGCGCGAACGCGGGGGACGACATCAGCAGCATCAGCGCGGTGCCGGCGGTGATGGTTCCGGCGCGCAGGACATTCTTGTTGACCTTGTTGCTCACGAAGTCAACGTATCGGACGCCCGTGCGGCCCGCGCGTCCGGGGTGGCGCAACGGTCACCTCGGCCTGACGGGGACGAGCGGCGCATGTCGAATGATCAGCCGGCGAACGGTCGGTTGTCTGGCTGCGTCCAGGGCATGGTGCCGGACGGCACGACGGACCGGAAGGGTGGTGCGGCGGCGGGCGCCAACGCCCGGCGCACTACCGGCTTCCGTCGGACAACTCCCGCATCAGGGCGTGCAGTCGGGGCGAGGCCGCCAGCTCTTCGAGGGTCTGCGGGCGCCCGTCGGGACCGGCGATCGGCAGCCGCCAGTTCGGGTATTCATCCCATGTACCGGGGAGGTTCTGCGGCCGGCGGTCCCCCACCGCGTCCGGCAGCCACACCCCGACCATCCGCGCCGGGGTCCGCAGCAGAAAACGGTGCACGGCCCGGACCGCCGCCTCCTCGTCGCCCGCGCCCTCGGGCAGCAGCCCCTGGCGCGCCAACTCACCCAGCCACTCGGCGAGTTCGTACGCCGCACGGGCCCGCTCCCGCTGCGGCGGGCCGGCCAGCAGCCCCAGCCGCTCACGCAGCGCGAGATCCTCGCCGGACAGCCGGGCGGCGGTGGTCGGCAGATCGTGGGTGGTGACGGTGGCCAGGCAGTCGCTGCGCCACTCGTCGGGGGCCAGGATCCGGGCCTCGGGCACGACGGACCCGGAGTCCTCGACACCCTCGAAGTCCTCGGCGCCTCCCGGTCCTTCGCCGTCCTTGGAGCCGTGAACGGCCCCCGGACCGCCCCCGGAGCTCCCGGCGGCCCCCCGGCCTTCCCCGGCGCGCTCGGCAGTCCCACCTTCCCCAGAGCCCTCGGCGGCCCCCGGGCCGCCCCCGTCCACCGTCCCGCCCGCCCCGTAATCCCGCTCGAACCACAGGACCGACGTCCCCAGCACCCCCCGCTCGGCGAGCGCGCCCCGTACACCGGGCTCCACGGTCCCCAAGTCCTCGCCGATCACCGCCGCGCCGGTCCGGTGCGCCTCCAGGGCCAGCACCGACAGCATCGCCTCGCCGTCGTAGCGGACGTAGGTGCCCTCCGTCGGCGGACGGCCCTCCGGGATCCACCACAGCCGGAACAGCCCCATCACATGGTCGATACGCAGCGCCCCGGCATGCCGCAGCAGCCCGCGCAGCAGCTCCCGGTAGGGGGCGTAGCCCGCGGCGGCCAGTGCGTCGGGCCGCCAGGGCGGCAGGCCCCAGTCCTGACCGCGGGGATTGAAGGCGTCGGGCGGTGCCCCGATGGAGATGCCTTCGGCGAAGGCGTCCTGCTGCGCCCAGGTGTCGGCGCCGGAGGGATGGACGCCGACGGCGAGGTCGTGCACCAGACCCATATTCATGCCGGCGTCCCGCGCGGCCTGCTGCGCGGCGCCGAGCTGCTGGTCGGTGAGCCAGGCGAGGCGGCAGTGGAAGTCGATCCGGTCCAGCAGCCGGGTGCGCAGCCGGGCCGTCCCCGGTGACCGTGGATCGCGTAGCTCGGCGGGCCAGCCGCGCCAGTCGGGCCCGTGCCGCTCGGCGATGGCGCACCAGGTGGCGTGGTCGTCCAGGGCCTGGCCCTGTTCGGCGAGGAAGTCGCAGTAGGCGGCGCGCCGGCCCGGGGTGAGCGGGACCGCGCAGAGCAGCTCCAGGGCTTGTTTCTTCAGGCCCCAGACCGCGTCCCGGTCGATCAGCGCGCCCCGTTCGAGGACGTCGGTACGCAGCGTCTCGGCACGGCCGGCCAGCTCGGCGGCGCGTAACAGGGCCGCGCCGGTCAGCTGGGCGTACTCCGGGATGTGCTCGATCCGCAGATGGACGGGGTCGGGGAAGCGGCGCGAGGAGGGGCGGTACGGGGACGGGTCGGTGGGCGGGCCGGGGACGGCCGCGTGCAGCGGGTTGAGCTGGACGAAGCCGGTGCCCAGGGCGCGGCCGGACCAGGCGGCGAGGTCGGCGAGGTCCCCGAGGTCGCCCATGCCCCAGGAGTGCCGGGAGAGCAGCGAGTAGAGCTGCACCATGAAGCCGTGGCTGCGGGCGGGCGGGGCGGGGACCCGGTCGGGCGCGACGATGAGGTGGGCGCGGGCGGAGCGGCCGTCGGGGGTGCGGGCGTGGAGTACGTGGACGCCCAGGGGCAGCCCGGCGAGGACCTGCCGGGCCGAGGGGTCCCGTGGGCCGGCGTCCGGGGACCCGGCGGGGCGCCGACCGGGCGCGGCCGGTGGGCGGGCGGGCCCGGCCTCCGTCACCGTCTCGCGGCTCTGCCCGTCCTCGGTCTCCACCCGCAGGGCGGTGCCTTCGGGGAGCCCGGTGAGGTCGGGCGGCCGGTGCGGGCGCACGACGACGGTACGGGGGAGGAGGGTGCGGCACTCCCTCATGGCCTCAGGGGCGTCGGGGGTGCGCCCGTCGTCCCGGTGTGCGTCGAGGGCGGCGCGTACGGCGTCCGGGGTCGAGGCGTCGACGCCGAGGGCGGCGAGCACGGCGACGAGGGTGTCGTCACCGGTGTGGACGGTCCTGCCCGGCGAGGGGGCGTAGGACGTGATGATGCCGTGCAACCGGGCGAGCCGAGCGCGGCCCATGGGGCGTCAGACCTCCATGGACTCCGTGCCCAGGCCGGCGGCCGTGGGCTCGCTGGTCAGTGGCAGTTCCGCGGCGATGGGGACCTCGCTGGTCAGCGGGGCGGCGTCGGCGAGCGGCGGCTCGCTGGTGAGCGGCGGCTCGGTGAAGCTGAGGGATCCGGAGCCGTCGAGGCCGGAATCGGGGTCGGAGACTCCGTCGAACAGATCGGGCTCCATCTGCGCACCTCCCGGTTTGGAGGACAGGGCATCGAGGAGCAGCTGAGCGGATGCGGCCACCAGGGCCTCCCGTTCATCGGTAGTAGGACATGGCTGCCCTACCCACTGGACACGATCGCAGACGTCACCACACAGCAAACGTGGGCCACCTCACATCGTACCGTCGCAGGCGATTTCACGGCGGCGGACGCCGCAGGGCGCAGAGAGTATGGAGGAAACGGGCATCCGGAAGGAAGTTCTGCGGGCTCCGGCTGCTGCGCGGCGCCCCGCTTCCCAGCGCTACGGGCGCCGGTTGTTGCGCGGCGGCCCTCTCCCCTCCCCAGCGCTACGGATCACTGGGCCCCGTTGGCACTGGCACCACGCCCGGCCGGGCGGAACCGGCCTCCGGGACCCCCCATCTCGCGGTTGACACCCTCACCGCCACAATGGTGGGCTCACAGCCGAAGGTCTGTCCGAACGGGCATCGGCGGGGGGCGCCGGCGGGAGTCGGCACGCACAGTGAGTGGGGACGAGGAGCAGCCGTGCGAGTCCGGGGCGTGTGGAGCGTCGGAAGAATCGGTAGGGGCAGGGGCGGCAGGAGCAGCGAGGCGGGCAGCGGGCGCACGCGCGCGCGGGTGGCGGGGACCACCGCGCTGGCCGCCGCGGTCATAGGGGGGCTGCTGGGCGGTACGCCCGGCGCGCAGGCGGCGCAGCCCGCGGATCCCTCCATCGGAACCCCCGACCGGCCCGACCGGCCGGCCGGTGCGGCGCGGCCGCCCGCCGTCTGGCCGCGCCCCCAGTCGATGAAGGAGCTCGGCGCCGCCGTGCCGCTCGGTGGCGAGGTCGCGCTGGTGGCCCCGGTGGAGACCGATCCGTACACCCTGGACGTGCTGCGCGGGCTGCTGCGGGACGCCGGGGTGCACACGGTCCGGCAGGTGGTTCCTGGCGAGCCGGTGCCCGCTGCCGGGCCGGTGATCCGGGTCGGCGGGAAGCAGGCCGATGACGCGCTGAGGGCGCTCAGCGCGCCCGCCCGCGGGGATCTGCCGTCCGGCGGCTACCGCCTCGCCGTCGGCCAGGTCGCGGGCCGTGACACGGTCGCGCTGGACGGCGTCGGTCCGGACGGGCTGTTCCACGCCGCGCAGACGCTGCGGCAGCTGGTCACGGACAGTGATCAGGGCGGTGGTCGGCAGCTGGCCTCGGTGGTCGTACGGGACTGGCCCGGCACCGGGGTGCGCGGCACCACCGAGGGGTTCTTCGGCCGGCCGTGGAGCCTGGCGCAGCGGCTCGCCCAGCTGGACTTCATGGGGCGCACCAAGCAGAACCGCTATCTGTACGCGCCGGGCGACGACCCGTTCCGGCAGGCCCGGTGGCGCGAGCCGTACCCGGCCCGGGAACGTGCCGGCTTCCGGGCGCTGGCCGAGCGGGCCCGCGCCAACCACGTCACCCTGGGCTGGGCGATCGCCCCCGGCCAGGCGATGTGTCTGTCGTCCGAGGAGGACATGCGGGCGCTGCGGCGCAAGGTGGACGCGATGTGGGCGCTGGGGGTGCGCTCCTTCCAGCTGCAGTTCCAGGACGTCAGCTACCGCGAATGGCACTGCGGCGCCGACGAGGAGACCTTCGGCTCGGGCCCGCAGGCCGCCGCCGCGGCGCAGGCGAAGGTGGCCAACACGCTCGCCGAGCACCTCAGGGAGCGGCACCCGGCGTCGGCGCCGCTGTCGCTGATGCCGACCGAGTACTACCAGGACGGCGCGACGGCGTACCGGGACGCGCTGTCCGAGGTGCTCGACGACCGGGTCGAGGTGGCCTGGACCGGCATCGGTGTGGTGCCGCGGACCATCACCGGCGGTGAACTGTCCGCCACCCGCGCGGCGTTCCGCCATCCGCTGGTCACCATGGACAACTACCCGGTCAACGACTACGCCCGGGACCGGATCTTCCTCGGCCCGTACACGGGGCGCGAGCCGGCCGTCGCCACCGGCTCGGCGGTGCTGCTCGCCAACGCCATGGAGCAGCCGGTGGCCTCCCGCGTCCCGCTGTTCACGGCCGCGGACTTCGCCTGGAATCCGCGCGCCTACGACCCGTCGGAGTCCTGGGACGCGGCCATCGACGATCTGGCGGGCGGCGATCCGCGGGCCCGTGCCGCACTGCGCGCCCTCGCCGGCAACGCCGCGTCGTCCGTCCTGGCCTGGGACGAGTCGGCGTATCTGCGGCCGCTGATCGACCGCTTCTGGAAGGCCCGGGAGGCCGCGACCAACCGGGGCAGGCCCGGCCGGGACACGGACTTCGCGAAGGCGGCGAAGGCACTGCGGGCCGCGTTCCGCACCATGAGCACCGCGCCGAAGAACCTGAACTCGGATCTGGCGGCCGAAGTGCGGCCGTGGGCCGAGCAGTTGGCCCGTTACGGCCGGGCCGGTGAGCGTGCCGTGGACACGCTGATGGCGCAGGCCCACGGCGACGGCGACACCGCCTGGTCCGCCCAGCGCACCGCGCGGCGCCTGCGCCAGGAGATCAAGCGGAGCCCGGTGACGGTCGGCAAGGGGGTGCTCGCGCCGTTCCTGGAGCGGTCGATGACCGAGGCCGACGCCTGGACGGGTGCGCGCCGCGACTCCCCGCGGCCCACCGAGGGCGCCGATCCCACCTCGCTGACCGTGCCCTTCGAGCGGCCCCGCCCGCTGAGCGCGATCACCGCGCTGACCGAACCGGGCGCCGACGCGACCGCCGTCTCCCTGGAGGCACGGGTCCCCGGCGCGGGCTGGCGGCGCCTGGGCCCGCTCTCCGCGACCGGCTGGACCGAGTCGCACACGCACGGCCTGCGGGCCGACGCGGTCCGGCTGTCGTGGGCGAAGGGCACGGCGGCCCCGTCCGTCCACGCGCTCACCCCGTGGTTCGACGACACCCCGCCGGCCGGTCTGGAGCTGTCCCGCAAGGAGGCGGACGCGGAGACCGGCGGCCGGGCGACGGTGGACGCCCGGGTCTTCTCCCGCCGTCCCGGTGACGTCCGGGAGAAGCTGACGGTCAAGGCGCCCAAGGGCTTCACGGTGCACGCCCCGGAGCAGGTCACGGCGCCGCGCGGGGGCACCGCCACGGTCCGTATCGCGGTCGGGGTTCCCGAGGGCGCGCGCTCCGGGACATATGAGATTCCGGTCGCCTTCGGGGGCGAGGAGCGGACGCTGACCGTACGGGTCTATCCGCGGACCGGCGGCAAGGACCTGGCACGGGGCGCCGCGGCCACCTCGTCCGGTGACGAGACCAGGGCGTTCCCGGCGTCCGCGGCCACCGACGGCAACCCGAAGACCCGCTGGTCCTCGCGTGCCGAGGACAGCGCCTGGCTGCAGTTCGCGCTGCCCCGCCCGACCCGCCTCGGCCTGGTCGTCCTGAACTGGCAGGACGCCTATGCCGCCGGCTACCGCGTCCAGGTCTCACCGGACGGCCGGAGCTGGCGGACCGCGGCCACCGTACGGGACGGCAAGGGGGGCCGGGAGGCGGTGCGGATGGACGCCGAGAATGTCCGCTTCGTCCGGGTGCAGGGCGACAAGCGGGCCACCCGGTTCGGGTACTCGCTCTGGTCGGTGGAGGCATACGCCGTGGTGGGGCAGCAGGGCGCGGCGGGCCCCGGCCGGGCGGGCGAGGAGCCGGGCGGCCGGGGCGGCGGGAAGGGCCCGCACGGGGACGGATGAGCTCCCGTCCTGGGGCCGGACGGGAGCTGCGTACGCGCGGCTCCCGTCCGGCCCCAGGACGCAGGAACCCGGAGCTGTGACGCAGAAACCCGGACCTATGCCGACACGGCGTCGATCCGGGCTAGGGCGTCATCCGCGCCATACGGCTGCAAGTACGGCAGCCAGCGCGGATCCCTATGCCCGGTGCCGATGATCCGCCAGGCGAGTCCGGACGGCGGGGCGGGCTGATGACGCAGCCGCCAGCCGATCTCGGCGACATGGCGGTCGGCCTTGACGTGATTGCACCGCCGGCAGGCGGCGACGACGTTCTCCCAGGTGTGCTGACCGCCGCGACTGCGCGGGATGACGTGGTCGACGCTGGTTGCGACGCCACCGCAGTACATACAGCGCCCGCCGTCACGTGCGAACAGCGCCCGGCGGGTCAGTGGAACGGGGCCGCGAAAGGGCACCCGCACGAACCGCTTCAAGCGGACCACGCTCGGAGCGGGGATGACACGGGTCGCACTGTGCATCAGGGCGCCGGACTCCTCAAGACTCACAGCCTTCTCATTGAGTACGAGGATGAGCGCACGGCGGAGCGGTACGACGCCGAGCGGCTCGTACGACGCGTTGAGGACCAGGACATGCGGCACGGGTGCCTCCTTGTACGCCGGCGGCGCGTGGCTCGCGCCGGGACGATCTCCCCACAGTGTCCCCCGGTGCCTGGTCGGAGCGCCACCATGACCGCGTAACGGGTCGGAGGTGTTTTCCACCACACCGCCGCACGTCCCTCCTGCGAGGTGGCCATCCGGCTCGAACACGGGCGCGGACCGCCCCGGTTGCCCCGTTAGTGTGGTTGGTCCACCCCGTTCGTCCGCCCGGCTCCGGGGGACACCGCGGTCCTTCAGGGGGGCGCCGCGGTCCGGGTGCGCTGTCCCACACGGAAGGTTCTGCTGTGTACTGGTCCGCTTCTCCGGCCGCCGCACCACTGGGCGCCGCCGCACCGGTTTCCACCGGCCCGACCTCGCTCGACGAGGCCACGGAGAAGGCCACCAACGCCGCCGGCTGGGTGGAGGAGAACTGGGGGACGTGGGTCGAGTCCGGCCTGCGGATCCTGCTGATCATCGTGATCGCGGTGGTGCTGCGCCATGTGATACGCCGCACCATCACCAAGTTGATCGAGCGGATGAACCGCACCGCGTCCGCCCAGGGCACGGCGCTGGGCGGCCTCCTCTCCCCCGGCTCCGGCTCCGCCCGGGAGGGAGGTTCCCCCGTCGCCGAGCGCCGCCGGCAGCGCTCCGAGGCCATCGGCTCGGTGCTGCGCAGCGCCGCCTCCTTCCTGATCATGGGCACGGCGTCCCTCACGGTGCTGTCCGTGCTGAAGATCAATCTGGCGCCGCTGCTCGCCAGCGCGGGCGTGGCGGGTGTCGCGATCGGCTTCGGCGCCCGCAACCTGGTCACCGACTTCCTCTCCGGCGTCTTCATGATCCTGGAGGACCAGTACGGCGTCGGCGACGAGATCGACGCGGGTGTGGCCACCGGTACGGTCATCGAGGTCGGCCTGCGCGTCACCAAGCTGCGCGGCCCCAACGGCGCCATCTGGTACATCCGCAACGGCGAGGTGAAACGGATCGGCAACCTCAGCCAGGGCTGGTCGACGGCGAACGTCGACGTCCTGATAGCCGCCGACCAGGACCTGGACCGCGCCCGGGAGATCATCACCACCGTCGGCGAGGAGATGTCCAAGGCCGAGCCCTGGAACGAGCAGCTGTGGGAGCCGGTGGAGGTGCTCGGCCTGAGCGAGGTGTACCTCGACGCGGTCACCCTCAGCGTCTCGGCCAAGGCCATGCCCGGCAAGGCCCTCGGCATCGAACGCGAACTGCGCTGGCGCATCAAGCGGGCTCTGGACGCCGCCGACATCCGGTTGGCCCCGCGCCCCGCCCCGGAGGAAGCCGGGGAACGGCCCACCGACCCGTCCGCCGCCCTGGCCGCCCCCTCGGCCCTCGACACCCGGACCTCCCCGCGGTCGCCGGCGTCGCAGCCGATCTCCAAGCCGCGTCTGGGGAAGTAGGCGCTGCCGGGCCGGACTTCGGCATGAAGGGGGGAGCCCCGGCGGACAGCCGGGGCAGCCCCCCCCTCGTCATCTGCGCCGAACTCAGGGGGAATTGAGGGCATGACTCCCGCACGGACTCCTGGTGGGGCTGTCTGCCCCGCCGCGGATCATGCGGGAGCCATACCCCTCGCCCGCGAACTACGGCTCCCGCCAACTCGCCGCGTAGGAACCATTGACGCGGCCCTGACCCGCGACCTACCTTCCCATCAACTGGAAGGTTTCCTAACAGATGCCGCCCGGCCCGCCGACGCGAGGACGGCGGCCGTCGACGCGGCGGAACGGGGTGGCGGTCATGGCCGGTGGGCACGGTACGCGGGGGACACCCGGGACGCCCCGGGTGTTGCGGGCCATGAACGACCGGGCCGCGCTCGATCTGCTGGTGTCGCAGGGGCCGCTGACCCGTACGCAGATCGGCGAGCTGACCGGGCTGTCGAAGCCGACCGCCTCGCAGCTGCTGGCCCGGCTGGAGGCCGCGGGGCTGGTGCGGACGACCGGGAATGTCACCGGACGGCCGGGGCCGAACGCGCGGCTGTACGAGGTCAATCCGGTCGCGGCGCATATCGCCGCGCTGGCCGTGGACCAGCTGGGGATCACCGCGGCCGTCGCCGACATCACCGGGCAGGTGCTCGGGGAGGAACGCGTCGGCACAGACGCGGCGGACGAGGCAGTGCCGAACGGGACCGCGCGGCTGGTGGCGACAGCCGTGGACGGAGCGCTGGCCAAGGCCGGGCTGGGGCGCGAGCAGCTGCACGGGGCGGTGATCGGCACGCCCGGCGCGCTGGACCCGCGGACCGGCGCGCTGCGGTACGCGCCGCACCTGCCGGGCTGGCACTCGCGGCGCCTGAAGGAGGAGCTGGCCGAGGTGCTGGGCACGCCGATCGTCATCGAGAACGATGTGAATCTGGCGGCCGTCGCCGAGCAGCATGACGGGGCCGCGCAGGACTTCGACGACTTCGTGCTGGTGTGGGCCGATGAAGGGGTCGGCGCCGCGATCGTGCTGGGCGGGCGGTTGCTGCGCGGAGCCACCGGCGGCGCCGGCGAGATCGGGTATATGCCGCTGCCCGGCGCACCCCTGTCGCGGGGCGGCGATCGCAGCGCGGCGCGGCCGGATGCCGGCGGCGGGTTCCAGCGTCTCGTCGGGTCGCCGAGCGTGGTCGAGCTGGCGCACACGTACGGCGCCCCGGAGGTCCGTACGGTCGAGCAGGCGCTGGCCCGCGACGACGTGCGGGCGGAGGTGGCGCGCCGGCTCGCGACGGGCCTCGCCGCCGTGGTCGCGGTCGTCGACCCTCGGCTGGTGGTGCTGTCCGGTGAGGTGGCCCAGGCCGGCGGGGAGCCGCTGCGGGTCCTGGTCGCAGAGGAGTTCACCGGTCTCGCGCTGCCGCGGCCGGAGCTGCGGATCAGCGATATCGGGGAAAATCCGATTCTCATCGGCGCGCTGCAAACGGCACTGGCCGAGGCGCGCGATGCCGTGTTCAAGACCGCGTGAAACATCGCGTGAACGGTTCGAACGAACTCCGTTCCATCCCCTCACTTCCCCTGTCCTCAAGGGAGTCCGCCATGCCGTTCACGCGCATGGGCAGCTGTCTCACCGCGGCGCTGCCCGGCGCCGGGCTGCCGGTGTCGGGCTGCGCCAATCCGGGCGTCGGCAGTGATCGTGACGATCCGACCAGGCCGGTGACGCCCACGTTCCGGCACGGCTGGTCCAACCCGGGGGAGGTGAAGGCCCTCGACGACAGCGTCGCCCGTTTCGAGAGGCTGCATCGCGGCCGTCGCCCTCTTCCAGTTCCTCTCCTGCTGGAACGACTACTTCGGGCCACAGATCCACGCCGCGCAGAACCCCGCCTCCTGGACGCTCTCCTACGGGCTGGAGTCCTTCACAACCGCCCACAGCGTCAACTGGAAGAACCTGGCGATGGCCGCGACGCCGCCGGTCATGGCCCCGGTCATCGTCGTCTTCTTCTTCGCACAGAAAGCCTTCGTCGAAGGCGTCACACTCACCGGAGTGAAGGGCTGATCCACCATGCCGCAGTCCCCCGGGGGACGCCCCCCGTCCCCGCGGATCACACTCGCCGTCGTCGGCGGAGGCTCGACCTACACCCCCGAACTCATCGACGGCTTCGCGCGGTTGCGTGATGTGCTGCCGCTGGCGGAACTCGTCCTCATCGACCCGGCCACCGACCGGCTGGAGCTGATCGGCCGGCTCGCCCGGAGGATCTTCGCCAAACAGGGCCACCCCGGGCGGGTCACCTGGACCGATGACCTGGACGCCGGTGTCGACGGCGCCGACGCCGTACTCCTGCAGCTGCGCGTCGGCGGGCAGGCCGCGCGCCATCAGGACGAGACCTGGCCGCTGGAGTGCGGCTGCGTCGGGCAGGAGACCACCGGCGCGGGCGGTCTGGCGAAGGCGCTGCGCACCGTGCCCGTCGTCCTGGACATCGCGGAGCGGGTACGCCGCCGCAGCCCCGACGCCTGGATCGTCGACTTCACCAACCCGGTGGGCATCGTCACCCGGGCACTGCTCAGCCACGGCCACAAGGCCGTTGGCCTGTGCAACGTCGCCATCGGCTTCCAGCGCAAATTCGCCAACTTGCTGGGGGTCGGCCCGGAGGCGGTCACACTGGAACACGTCGGCCTCAACCACCTCACCTGGGAGCGGGCGGTACGCGTCGGAGGCGAGGACGTCCTCCCCAAGCTGCTGGCCGAACACGGCGACGCCATCGCCGACGACTTGCGCATGCCCCGCTCGCTGCTCGACCGCCTGGGCGTCGTCCCCTCCTACTACCTGCGCTACTTCTACCAGCACGACGAGGTGGTACGGGAGCTGCGCAGCAAGCCGTCCCGGGCGGCGGAGGTCGCCGCCATCGAGCGGCAACTGCTGGACACGTACGGCGATCCGGCCCTGGACGAGAAGCCGGAGCTCCTGGGCCGGCGCGGCGGGGCGTTCTACTCGGAGGCGGCGGTGGCGCTGACGTCCTCCCTGTTGGGCGACACGGGTGACGTCCAGATCGTCAACGCGCTCAACAACGGCACCCTGCCCTTCCTTCCCGACGACGCGGTGATCGAGGTGCCCGCGACGGTGGGCGCCGGGGGTGCCGTACCGCTGCCCGTACGCCCGGTGGAGCCGCTGTTCGCCGGGCTCATGGCGAACGTCACGGCCTACGAACACCTGGCGCTGGAGGCGGCGTTGGCGGGCGGCCGGGGCGGCGGGCGGCGGAACGGGAGAAACGCCGGGGCGGAGGGCGGGAGAAGCGCCGCGCGGGAGGGCGGGAGAAGCGCCGTCTTCACCGCCCTCCTCGCCCACCCGCTCATCGGCCAGACCGACGCCGCGGACCGGCTCACCGACGAGCTGATCGCGCACAACCGGGAGCACCTCACGTGGGCCTGACCGGCACGGCGCTCGCCATCGACGCGGGCAACAGCAAGACGGACGTGGCCCTGGTGAGCGCGGACGGAACGGTGCTCGGCACCGCCCGCGGCGGCGGTTTCCAGCCGCCGCTGGTGGGCCCCGGGCGCGCGGTCGACGTCCTGGCGCCACTGGTGTCAACGGCCCTGGCACAAGCCGGGTTCGAAGGCCCGGTCGCCCATCTCTCGGCCTATCTCGCCAACGCCGACCTGCCCGCCGAGGAGGCCGGGCTGACGGCCGAGATCGCCGGCCGGGGATGGGCGCGGACGGTGACCGTCGGCAATGACACCTTCGCGCTGCTGCGGGCCGGGCTGCCGGACGCCGGGGACCGGGTGGGCGTCGCCGTGGTGTGCGGCGCGGGCATCAACTGCGCGGGGCTCGGCCGCCACGGGGCCACCGCCCGCTTCCCCTCCGTCGGCCGGATCTCCGGTGACTGGGGCGGCGGCTCCTTCCTCGCCGACGAGGCCCTGTGGCACGCGGCCCGCGCCGAGGACGGCCGCGGCGCCCCCACCGTCCTGTCCCGCGCCCTGCCCGCCCACTTCGGTCTGACCACCATGCTGGAACTGATCGAAGCGCTCCATCTACGGGACGTCCCCGACCAGCGCCGCCATGAACTGGCCCCGCGCCTCTTCGATGTGGCGGCGGACGGCGACGCGGTGGCCCGCGCGATCGTGTCCCAGCAGGCGGCGGAAATCGCCCTGATGGCCTCCGTCGCCCTGCGACGGCTGGATCTGCTCTTCGAACCGGTCCCGGTCGTCCTCGGCGGCGGCGTCCTCGCCGCCCGCCATCCCCTCCTCCACGACCAGGTGTCCCACCTCCTCGCCGAACGCGCCCCCAAGGCCGTACCGCAGGTGGTGACGGCGCCACCGGTTCTGGGCGCGGCGCTGTACGCCCTGGACCGGGCGGGGGCGGGGACCGGGGCTTACGAGCGGCTCCGGGGGGCGTGGGGGTAGCGCTCCGTAGCCGGCCCCTCCCTCCCAACTCCCCGGGGCTTCCTGCTGGAGAGGCGCGGGCGTCTCCTGTATGGTTCATTTTAGATCGACTAGTACATAACTGCGTAACCGATGACCAAGAGTCAGTTGGCCAAGAGCCGGACGACCACGTGCTCGGTGATCAGAGAGCCAGGCGTCAGATGGCCAGTAGCCACTGGCTACAGCACTCCGAACGGAGCTGACCGTCCCATGTCGAAGAAGCTCAACGGCAAAGTGGCCCTGGTAACCGGTGGTTCGCGCGGCATCGGTGCGGCGACCGCCCGTGCGCTGGCCGCGGAAGGCGCCGATGTGGCGATCGGCTACGCCGCCTCCCACGGCAAGGCCCGGGAGGTCGTCGCCGGCCTCGAAGCCATCGGGGCCCGTGCCGCCGCGTTCCAGGCCGACCAGGCCGACCCCGGCCAGGTCGCCGGGCTCGTCGCCGAGGTCGTCGAGACGTTCGGCACGCTCGACATCCTCGTGAACAACGCCGGGGTCTTCGTGACCGGCCGCGTCGACGCACCCGACAGCGACACCCCGGCCCTTGACCGCCAGTTCGACATCAACGTCGGCGGCGTGGTGGCGGCGATCCGGGCCGCGGGCCCCGTCATGGGCGACGGCGGCCGGATCATCACCGTCGGATCGGCCCTGGCGGAGCACGCCATCTTCCAGGGCATAGCCGACTACGCGGCGGCCAAATCCGCCGTCATCGGCTACACCAAGGGCGCGGCGCGCGACCTGGGCCCCCGCGGCATCACCGTCAACGTCCTGCAGGTCGGATCCGTCGCCACCGACATGAACTCACCGGACGGAGAAACGGCGGACGTCCAGCGCTCGGTCAACGCATTGGGCCGCTACGGACGCCCGGAGGAGGTCGCGGCAGGCATCGTCTTCCTTGCCGGCCCGGAGGCGTCGTTCGTCACGGGGAGCGTGCTGACTATTGACGGCGGGTATTTGGCGTAGGTCGTTGGTATCGCGCGCCGGCCGTCACACCGGGCCCCTCCCCGGGCCCCTCCCCTGGACTCCACTGCTCCCCGGCGAGAGGCGTCGGGCCCGACCTCGCGGAATGGCATCCCATGAGCAGACATGTCCGGCACGGAGGGGGCGCTTCGCGCCTCGCGATCCGCACAAGATCGGGTCAAGTGCCGTGTGGTTGTCAGTGGCTGCGGACATACTGCTGACCGTGCACCTGTTCTCGTGAGCGCTCGATGGGAGTGCCGCGCGGGAGCCGGGCCGGCCGTCAGCGACCGAGGGGGAGGTTCCGTGTCGTCCGTGTCGACCAGCAGCGAGTCGGCGTCCGCGTCGGGGCGCCGTACCGCGTGGGCCGACGGGCTGGACGAGGTGCGTGCCGCGGTGACGACCGAGCCCGGCAGACTGCGGGTGATCGGTGCGGTACTCGCCCTGCTGGTGCTGGTGTTCGGCGCGGTCACGGCCTGGCAGGTGGCGGACCGCGCGGCGACCGCGGACGACGTCGTCAGGCGCAGCCAGCCGTTGAGCGCGGACGCGGCGCGTATCCACCGTTCGCTGGCGGACGCCGATACGACGGCCGCCGGGGGCTTTCTGGCCGGTGCCGAGGAGAGCGAGGCCACCCGCGACCGCTATGCCGCGGATATCGCGACGGCATCCCAGCTGCTGGTCAAGGCATCGGCGAACACCCGGGGTTCGGATGCGGCGGACCGGCAGATAGCGAAGCTCAGCAGACTGCTGCCGCGGTATGCGGGACTGGTCGAGACGGCGCGGACGAACAACCGGCAGGGGCTGCCGTTGGGTGGCGCGTATCTGCGGTATGCGAATGACCGGATGCGCACGGAACTCCTCCCGGCGGCACGGGCGTTGTACGACACGGAGACGGACCGCCTGGCGGAGGACTACGCCTCGGCGAAGGCGTGGCCGTGGTGGGCGCTGGCGGCCGGGGCGGTGGCCATCGGCGCCCTGGGGTGGGCGCAGCGCCGTCATTACCGGCGTACCCACCGGGTGTTCAATCAGGGGCTGTTGGCCGCGACGGCGGCGTCCGTCGCCGTCCTGGTGTGGCTGGTGGTCGGGCATTCGGTGGCGCGTGCGGGGCTGAGTGACGCGTATGAGCACGGTGCCCGATCGTTGCGGGTGCTCAATGAGGCGCGGATCGATGCGCTGCAGGCGCGCGGGGACGAGAATCTGACGCTGGTGGCGCGCGGGGCGGTGCTGACCAAGGACCAGAAGGATTTCTATGAGACCGGCTTCCGCTCCGGAATGAAGTCCCTGGCGGGAGGTGACGCGGCGGCGGGCGGCCGGCTGGGGGCGGCGCTGGAACTGGCGGACGATGACGCGGGGCGGCGCCCGGTGCGGGACGCGCTGGCGCAGGTACGGCAGTGGCAGGCGCGGCATGCCGAGGCGCGGGCGGCGGACGACAAGGGCGATTACGACCAGGCGCTGGCCAAGGTGATCGGTACGGACCGGCCCACCCGTGAGTCCTTCGACCGGGTGGATGCGGCGCTGCGGAAGGCGCTGGCGCACGAGCAGGACGAGTTCCGGTCGGCGGCGGACGGCGGGCGGGAGGCGCTGGGCGGGCTGGCGGTGGGTGCCGCGGTGCTGGCCGTGGTCGGGGCGGCGGGTGCGGTGCTGGGCATCGCGCGCAGGCTGTCGGAGTACCGGTGAGGGGGCCTGGTGAGGGGGACATGAGGGGGTGCGCGCGAGGGTTGCGGAATCTGCGTGCCGCTCTGGCGCCCGTCGTGGCGGGCATGTGTGTGATGACGGCGGCCGCGGCCGTGCTGGTGCCCACGCTGGGCGGTGAGGTCGCGGAAGGCGGGCGTGGCTCGTCCGGGCCGGCGGTGCCTCGTCCGTACGATCCGGGGACGGCGCATGCTTCCCCAAGCTCTCGACTGCTCCCCCAAGTTCTCGACTCCGCTCGAACAGGGGGGACCCCCATGCACAGGGGAGCCCCCCACCCCGCCGCGACGACCTGCACGTCGCGGAACGCCGCGGAGAGTCTGCGGCCGTCCTCGGATGACGGCGCGGCGGTGGAGCGGATCAAGAAGAAGGGCCAACTGGTCGTAGGCGTCGACCAGAACACCTACCGGTGGGGGTATCGCAACCCCGGCACCGGCAAGCTGGAGGGCTTTGACATCGATCTGGCGCGGGCGATCGCCAAGGACATCCTCGGCCCGGACGCCAAGGTCGTCTTTCAGGCCGTGCCGACCAACCGGCGGATACCCGCGCTCCAGCGGCGCACCGTCGACATGGTGGTGCGGACGATGACGATCAACTGCGCCCGCAAGAAGCGGGTGGCGTTCTCGACCGCGTACTTCCAGGGCGGGCAGCAGGTGCTCGCCCCGAAGAAGTCGAAGATCAAGGCGTTCGACGGTTCGCTGCGCGGGAAGCGGGTGTGCACGGCGGCGGGTTCGACGGGCGAGTCGGAGCTGGCGGCGCGGCCGCACGGCGCGAAGGTGCTGACGGTGCCCAACCAACTCGACTGTCTGGTAAGGCTGCAGCTCGGTGCGGCGGACGCGGTGGTGACGGACAACGCGCTGGCCGCGGCGCAGGCGGCGCAGGATCCGACGGTCGAGCTGAAGGGTGAGCCGTTCACCGACGAGCCGTACGGCGTGGCGATGAACCGGGACGACACGGATCTGGTCCGGCGGGTCAACAAGGTCCTGGAGGACTACCGGAGCGGCGGGGCCGACAGCCCCTGGATGCGGGCGTACCGCACCTGGCTGCGGGCCGATCTGCCCGGGATATCGGGGCCGCCGTCGCCGGAGTACCGCGACTGAGGCGGCTTATAGCAGCTGACGACGGCTTCTGGCAGCCAACGGCGGCTTCTTGCGGCCAACGGCGACCGACAGTGACCGATCGCCCCGCAGGGTGGCCGATGCCGTCACTATGGAGACAGAAAGAGAAGGAGGGAGAAGGAAGGGGGAAGGAGGGGGAAGGCGGGGACGGTCGGGACGGGGCCGGTGCGAGACGGGCAGGCGGCGAAAGCGTCGCCGCCGTCGGTACCGGAGCAGTCACCACGCGAAGATGCCGTCACTATGGGGAAGTGAGGGAACAGCACACCGCAGCAGCGACCCAGGCGCACCAACCGCCGTGCACCGTACGCGTATTGGAGAGGTGATCGATGGGGGTCCCCGACCCCCTCCCCGGTTCCGCGGGGAGGCACTGTGCCCCGGTGCTGGACCGGGAGGAGGTGGATCGTGCCCTGGCGCGGCTCGGCGCCGAGTACGAGGCGATCGAGACGTCACTGCTCGCGTTGCAGGACCACGCGGGCCGCAGGCTGCTGGAGGGCGCCGACCTGTCCGGCATCACCAAGGAGCGCTGGGCCGCCACCGAGCGGTCCATCACCGTCCTCTGGTCGCTCTTCGACATCTATACGGCCGCGCTGACGGCGGCACGGGAACTGCGTGCGCGGCGCCGCTGGCCGTCCCCCGACGACCTCGCGGAGCTGACGGCCATGCTGCACGGCAACGCCCTGACCGTCCCGGGCGCGACCGCGGCGGACGGCGGCCCGGAGAGCGGGCCGACCCCGCTGAGCGAGCAGTTCAGCCTGGAGGGCCTCGTCGAGCGGATCAACGGGCTGTACGCGCGGTCGCTCGATGTCATCGTCGCCGCCGACACCGTCTGGTCGGCGCTGCCGGCCCGGATAGACCTGCTGTCCGCCGAGTTGCAGCGGGTGCGTTCGCTGGCGCATTCGGTGGGGGTACGCCCCGGGGAGCATCCGGCGGGCGACGACCTGGAGCGGATCACGGACGAGCTGGCGCGGCTGCGCGGCCAGGTGATCTCGGATCCGCTGGCGTTCTGGGTGTCGTCGTCGACGGGGAGTTCCGCGCCCGGTGGCGGACGGCCGGACACCGCGCGCTACGACCGTGCGGCCCGCGGGCTGGAGGACATCCGGCGTGAGGTGGAGGCGGTACTGGACGTCCGGCAGGACGCGGAGCGGCGGCTGATGCAGCTGCGCGACATCCTCTCCCGGGCGGACCGCACGCTGACCGAGGCGCGGCAGGCCCGCGGTGAGGTGCTGGCGAAGATCGCCGCCTCCGAGGTGCCGGCGGTCAGCGGCCCGTCGACGGCGCTGCACGAGCAGTTGGCGGCAGCCGCCGACTACCGCAGACGTGCGCAGTGGCACCGTCTGTCGCCGCTGCTGGACAGCCTGGAGCAGCAGGCGGAGGACGAACTGCACCGCGCCCGGGAGTCGCTCACCGCGGTGACGGCCCCGCTGGCGGTGCGCGCTGAGCTGCGCGGCCGGCTGGACGCGTACCGGGCGAAGGTCGTCCGGTACGGCCTGGCCGAGGATCCGCTGCTGATGGAGCGGTATGACGCGGCCCGCCGGATGCTGTGGAGCGCGCCGTGTGATCTGCGGGTGGCGGAGCAGGCGGTGTGGCGCTATCAGCAAGCGGCTGCGGAAGCGTTTGTTCCGTACGAGGCGGAGCACAAGGGGGAATCGTGACGGAAGGGGCGGGGACCGCATGCCAGCGGCGGGAGTGCGCCGGCCGCTATGAGGACGTGGGCGGTGGCGAGCTCTACTGCGACATCTGCGGTCTGCCTCCGGTCGTCTCACCGGACGGCCTGCTCTCCGCGCCGCCCACGGCGGTGACGAACCGGACGTGCGCGAGCGTGATGCCCGGCGGCCCGGCCTGGTCTCCGCTCACGGCCGCCACCCACGCCGCCGGTTCGCCCCCCACGGAGCGGTCGGCGTCGCCCCTTTCCTCCCCCTCATCCCCCTCTTCCCACTGCCCTCCCTCCCCCCATTCCTCCAACTCCTCCCGCCCTCCACGCTCCTCCCACCCCTCCCCCCGTTCTTCCAGCGCATCCCGCTCTTCGCCGTCCCGGCGTTCGGTGTCCGGGCGACTGTCGCGCTCGCTGTCCGGCGGCGAACCGACGCGCGGGATGGCATCGGTGCCGGTCTCCGTGCGCAGCGCGGGCAGCGGCTCGGGTGCGGGGTCGGGCCGGGGGCGACTGGGCGCGGGCCTGGTGACGGTGCCGGAGGTGCCGCGCCCCGATCCGCGCACGGCGGTGCTGGAGAATCCGGAGGTCCCGGAACGGAAGCGGTTCTGCAGCCGTGGGGAATGCGGGGCACCGGTGGGGCGGTCGCGCGGTGAACGCCCCGGCCGCACCGAAGGGTTCTGCGCCAAGTGCGGCCATCCGTACAGCTTTGTGCCCAAGCTGCGGCCCGGTGACCTCGTGCACGGCCAGTACGAGGTCGTGGGCTGCCTGGCGCACGGCGGGCTCGGCTGGATCTATCTCGCGACGGACCGCGCGGTGTCCGACCGCTGGGTGGTGCTCAAGGGCCTGCTGGACACCGGCGACGAGGAAGCGCTGGCGGCGGCGGTGTCCGAGCGGCGGTTCCTCGCCGAGATCGAGCACTCCAACATCGTGCGGATCTATAACTTCGTGGAGCATCTCGACCCGTCGACGGGCAGCCTGGACGGCTACATCGTCATGGAGTACGTCGGCGGCACCTCGCTCAAGGACATCGCCAACGGACGGCGCACGCCCCAGGGGCGGCGCGATCCGCTGCCGGTCGAGCAAGCCTGCGCCTACGGCATCGAGGCGCTGGAGGCGCTCGGCCATCTGCACAGCCGCAACCTCCTGTACTGCGACTTCAAGGTCGACAACGCCATCCAGCAGGATGACCGGCTCAAGCTGATCGACATGGGTGCGGTGCGCCGGAGGGACGACCACGAGAGCCCGATCTACGGCACGATCGGCTATCAGGCGCCCGAGGTCGCCGAGCTGGGCCCGTCGGTCGCCTCCGACCTCTATACGGTCGCGCGCACCCTCGCCGTCCTCACCTTCGACTTCCAGGGCTATACGAACGTCTTCGCGGACTCCCTTCCGGACCCGGACAACATCGAGGTCTTCCGTACGTACGAGTCCTTCTACCGGCTGCTGGTGCGCGCCACGGACCCGGACCGGGCCCGCAGATTCGCGTCCGCGGAGGAGATGGCCGAGCAGCTGACGGGCGTGCTGCGGGAGGTCGTGGCACTGCAGACGGGTGAGCAGCGGCCGTCGCTGTCCGTGCTGTTCGGTCCTGAACTCCGTGTGGTCGACACGGAATTGGTGGCGGCGGAGCAGGGGGACGGTTCGCTGCTGGGCGCCCGGACGGTGCACCGCGGGCGGAGGGCGCGGGCAGGCTCCGGTGGGGTGACGGGCCAGAGAGCGCGGGCGGGCTCCGGTGGGGTGACGGGCCAGAGAGCGCGGGCGGGCTCCGGTGGCGTGACGGGGCGGTCGGTGGCTCTGGAGCCGACTGCCGCTGCGGCTGCGCTGCCGGGGCGGGCCGCGTACGAGAGCGAGGCGGCGGGCGGGCCGGACGGACCTGGTCGGGCTGCCGCCGCCCCCGGTGGCCCCGCGCTGCGCCCCCTCGACACCGGTGCCGCCGCGCTCACGCTGCCGGCGCCACGGGTGGACCCGGCCGACCCCAACGCCGGTTTCCTGGCCGGGCTGATGTCCGCCGGCCCCGGAGAGGTGATCGCCGCGCTGCGCTCCGCGCCCGCCGACTCCCTGGAGACCCGGCTGCGGGCACTGCGCGCCCACCTGGAGACGGGGGAGGCCGGGGCGGCGCGGGAGGCGCTGCAGGCCATCGAGTCGCAGCCCGGCGAGGAATGGGGCGCCGACTGGCGGGTGGTGTGGAACCACGGCCTGGTGTCATTGACGGCCGGCGACCACGAAAGCGCCGCGCTGTCCTTCGACGCGGTCTACGACGCCTTCCCCGGAGAGGCCGCGCCGAAGCTGGCACTGGCCGTCTGCGCGGAACTGCTGGGTCAGTTGGACAACGCCACCGAGTACTACCGCCTGGTGTGGGCGACCGATCACAGCTATGTCAGCGCCGCGTTCGGACTGGCCCGGGTGCGGCTGGCCACGGGCGACCGGCCGGGCGCCGTCGAGGCGCTGGAGTCCGTCCCGGAGTCGTCCATCCACTACACCGCGGCACGGATCGCGGCGGTCCGCGCCCGGTTGCGCCGGCGCTCCCCCCACGATCCGCTGCTGCCCGACCTGCGGGCCGCCGCCGAAGAGGTCGAAGCCCTCGCGGACTTCGGGCTGGACGCCGAGCGCCGCGAACACCTCACCACCGAGGTACTGGGCAGCGCCCTGGACTGGGTACTCTCCGGTTGCCACGGTGCCCGGCCGGACGGCGGGCACGCCCCCCAGGGGCGCCCGGCGCTGCTCGGCAGCACGCTGGACGAACGCGGCCTGCGGTTCGGGCTGGAGCGGTCGTACCGCCTGCTCGCGCGGCTGGCGGAGCGTGGTGACGAAAGGATCGAGCTGGTGGAACGGGCCAACCGCTTCCGCCCCAGGACGTGGGTGTGACATGAGTGTGACTGGGCCGGCCCGGTGCGCGAGCTGCGATGAGCCGCTGGACGCGGGGGATGCGGGGAACGCGGGAATCGACTTCTGCGGGCGGTGCGGCGCCGACCGCACGGCACCCACCGCGCCACCGGAGGAACAGCCGCCCATCGCCCTGACCGGCGCGGGCCACCCGCCGCCATACGGGCCACCACCCCAGCCTGCGTACGCACCGTCGGTGGGAGGTACGGCGGCGCAGTCCGTACCACCGCAGGCCGTACAGCCACACCCCGTACCTCCGCACTCTGCGCCATCGCAGTCCGTGCCGCCCCAGGGCGTAGGCGCGGCTCCGTCTCCTGCCGCCGCTCCGCCCCCTGCCGCAGTGCCCACTCCCGCCCCGGCGCCCGCTGCGGCCCCACCACCCGCACCCGCCCCAACACCCTCACCATTCGCACCTGTCGCACCATCCGCACCCGCCATCCCCACCGTCCCCGCCACCTCCGCCCCACCCTTCCCACCGCACTCACCGTCCACATCCCCAGTCCCCGCCACCCCGGTCGGGCCGCCCCCGCCCGACCCGCAGACCCGCCTCCCGTACGCGGAAATCAGCGCTCCACCGGTGCCCGGCCACCCGCCGACCGAAGCCGGCAACACCCCGGCACCACCCGCAGCCCCTTCAGCTCCAGCCGTCGGCCCTCGCCCCGCCGACCCCCGCGTCGCCGGCTACGAGGCCATCGCAGACGCCGTCGCCGAAGCCAAAGAACCCGTCGAGCCCCCAACCTCACCCCAGGCCCCCGCGAACCCCAAGGCCACCACCGCCCCGAGCGAGCCCACCACGCCTCACCCCACCGGGCTCCGACCCCCGTCACCCCAACCCGCCACCCCACCCCAAGGCACCCGGATCTGCGCCGCCTGCCGTACGGGCACTGCCGTCGGCACCGACGGACACTGCGAGCACTGCGGCCACGCCCAGTCACGCGAACGCGACCATATGGAGCGGGAGTTGGCGGGCGGTACGCCCCCGGCCGTCGCGGCGGTCAGCGACCGCGGCCACCGCCACCACCGCAACGAGGACTTCTTCGCACTCGCCACGGCACCTCTGCCGGACGGCACCCCCGCGGTCGTCGCGGTGGTCTGTGACGGCGTCTCCTCGGCGACCCGTCCGGACAAGGCATCCCAGGCCGCCTCCGAAACCGCGGCCGAGGCACTCCGGGCATCGCTGCCCCGCGGCACCCATCCCCAGCAGGCCATGCATGACGCGATCCTGGCGGCCGCGTCGGCCGTCAACGCACTGGCCGACGCCCCCGCCGCGGCGCCCGACGAGTACCACCAGGAGAACGCCCCGGCCTGCACCCTCGTCGGCGCGGCGGTCGGCGGCGGGCTGCTGACCGTCGGGTGGGTCGGCGACAGCCGCGCGTACTGGATCCCGAACGACCGCACGGCGCCCCCCGCCCGGCTCACCGAGGACGACTCATGGGCGGCCCAGATGGTCGCCAACAATCTGATGTCCGAGGCCGAGGCGCTCGCCGATGAGCGGGCCCACGCCATCACGGGCTGGCTCGGCGCGGACGCGTACGAGGTCGAACCGCACACCGCGTCCTTCAAACCGGACGGACCAGGCGTCGTGGTGGTGTGCACGGACGGGCTGTGGAACTACGCCGAGTCCGCGGCGCAGATGGCCGCGGTGCTGCCGTACGACGCGCCGGCCCGGCCGCTGGGCGCCGCCCGGACATTGGTCGCCCACGCCCTCGACGGCGGGGGCCACGACAACGTAACGGTGGCACTGCTGCCGTTCCCCGCGCCATCAGGACCAGGACGCGCATGACCGATCTGCCACACGCAACCGCCGACCTTACGGAGAGTCGCGCTTCCGGCACTGTCGGGAACCAATCACTCTGCGTAATCGTTGCCGAAAGAAAAAGGCGTCGCAGGGCAAGGCACACGAGGCGTACGGCAAGCGCACCACATACAACAGGAGGACCGACGAGCACATGCGACAGGACGCCCGCCAGGAGGCCCCAAGAAGGCCGAGACCGCCATGATCGCCATGATCAAGCAAGTCGCGCCCACGATCGAGGCCTTGACCAACCCGCCGCACCCAGTCGCCCCTCTCCCCCGCCCGGGGGACCATCCGACGCCCCCTGGGGCGACGAGTCCCGCGCCCACCACCGCCGCGTACGCGCCCACCACCGCCGCATACGCGATCACCACCGCCGCATACGGTCCTCGTACGGGCTGTCGCAGGGCCCGTACAGGCGGTGCGGACGGATACGGGCGACGCGACGGAGGACATGGCCTTTTCCGGCACAGTTCCCGCATAGCCGCTTCGACATCAACCGACCCACAAGTCGCGCACTACACGGGGCAGGATGAATGGGCGCAGGCCATCCAACAGGGGCTGGATGCCCGCAAGTCGGGCGGCATGGATGGCGTCACCGCGAAACTGGCCGGACTGTGCAGTTGGCTTTCGCCTCCGGGAACGAGGACACTGCGAAACTGCTTGCGAAGGTGGTGGACGTCGTCGATGCGGCGACGGGTACTGTGCGACTGAAGGCGAAGGTGGCCGAGGCGAACGAGATGGCACTCAAGACGCGCTCGACGTAAACCGTTCGCGTAAAGAAACAACGACGATCAAACCGATCAGTACCGCCGGAACCAACGGTACGGAGGGGGAAGAACCGACATGCCGACCTGCCCGAACGGCCACCAGTCGGTGGCCGAAGACTGGTGCGAGGTGTGCGGCCACCGGATGGCGGGCGCTGGCGCCCCGCCGCCCTCTCTGCCCGCAGGGTTCCTGAACACGCCGCCCGGTCAGCCGGCCGCTCAGCCCGGCCCGCCTCCGGGCCAGCCCGGACCGCCGCCTCCGCCCGGCCCGGGGCCCGGTCCCGGTCCTCAGGACGGCCAGGGTGGCTATGGATTCCCCCCGCCCGCGCCCGGTCCTGGCGCACCCGGCCCCGGTCCCGCCCCCCAGGGCGGCCAGGGTGGTTACGGCTTCCCGCCGCCCGCTCCCGGTGGTCCCGGACCCGGTCAGTCCGCGCCGCCCGAGCTGTGTCCGCAGTGCGGTACGCCGCGTGAGGCGATGGCGCCGTTCTGCGAGAGCTGCCACTACAACTTCCTCACGCATTCCGCGACGTCCTACGCCCCGCCTGCCGGCCAGCCGACCGGTCAGCAGCCGGGACCGCCGCCCGGCGGTCCCGGCACCCAGGGCGGGCAGGGCGGATACGGCTTCCCGCCGCCGGCGCCCGGCCCCAGCGCTCAAGGGGGCCAGGGTGGTTACGGCTTCCCGCCCCAACAGCATCAGGCACCTCAACAGCCCCAGCAGGGCCCGCCGCCCGGCCAACCCGGCCCCGGTGGTTACCCAGGCCAGCCCGGCCCGCCGCCCGGCATGCCCGGCCCCGGCCCCGCCGGTCAGCCCGGCCCGCCACCGCAGCAGCAGAGCGACGACTGGACGCTGAACCCGCCGAGCGCGCAGACCGCGGCCCCGCCGATGGCACCGGCGCCGCAGCAGCCAGGCCCGCAGGCACCGTTCGAGCAGCAGCGGCCCGCGCCGTTCCCGCCGCAGCAGCCCGGACCTTTCGAGCAGCAGCCACCGCAGGCTCCGTTCGAGCAGCAGGTGCCGCCCCAACAGCACCAGGCGCCTCCGCAGCAACGACAGCCCGATCAACAGCAGTGGAACGACGGGCCCGGCCCCGGCCAGGATCCCGGGGCGCCGCCGCAGGGTGCGGCGGCGGTCGTCGGTGACGGCTGGGTGGTGGCCGTAGCGCCGGACCGCGAGTACTTCATGGCGATGATGGGCCGCAGCGGCCCGGAGGCGGCGGGGCTCAACCTCCCCGCGTACTCCCCCGAGCAGGTGCTCCCGCTCGCCAACGGCCAGATCTCGGTCGGCCGCCGCCGGCCCAGCACCGGCGAGGCTCCGGACATCGACCTGGGCCGCCCGCCGGAGGACCCGGGCGTCTCGCACCAGCACGCACTGCTGGTGCAGCAGCAGGACGGCAGCTGGGCGGTCGTCGACCAGAACTCGACCAACGGCACGACGATCAACCTCGCCGAGGATCCGATCCAGCCGTATGTGCCGGTGCCGCTCCATGAGGGCGACCGGGTGCATGTCGGTGCCTGGACGACACTGACCGTCCGGCGCGGCTGATCCGCAGGACGCATCGCAGGCCCCATCCGCAGAGCTGATCCGCAGAGTTGATCTGCAGGACTGATTCGCAGGACTGACCAGCGGGCCGAGCGACAGTTAACAGCGACAAGCCGGCACGAGCGCCCGGGGAGCGATCGAGGAGATCACTCCCCGGGCTGTCTCGTGATCTCCTGTCCGCCGTCTGGTCTCCTGTCCTCCGCCTCATCTCCCGTCCTACGTCTGAAGTCCTCGGCCGCCGCGTCTGACACCATGGACGCGTGAACAAGATTCCGCACGGCACGCTTCAGGAGCAGACCTTCTACGAACAGGTCGGTGGCGAACCGACCTTCCGTCGTCTGGTGCACCGCTTCTACCAGGGAGTCGCCGAGGACCCGCTGCTGCGGCCGATGTACCCGGAGGAGGACCTGGGCCCGGCCGAGGAGCGACTCGCGCTCTTCTTGATGCAGTACTGGGGTGGCCCTCGTACGTACAGCGACGGCCGCGGCCATCCCCGGCTGCGGATGCGGCATGCCCCGTTCACCGTCGACCGCGCCGCGCACGACGCGTGGCTGCGGCACATGCGGGACGCCGTGGACTCCCTCGAACTGTCCGAGGAACACGAGACACAGCTGTGGAACTACCTCACCTACGCGGCCGCTTCGATGATCAACACCCCGGACTGACCGACACCCCGGACTGACCGACACAGACTGACCGGCGCCCCGGACTGACGGGCCGGGTGCCGAAGGGTCGAGGACCAGCGCGCCGGGGCGCGACGGCCACTCAGCCCAGGCGGACGTGGCATACACCGGCGATACGGACGTGGCACACGCCGGGGAGGTGCGGGCCCCTCATGGTCAGGGCCACGGCACCGTGCAGGCCGTGTGACCGCACACGCACCATCCAGACCGTGTGACCCTGCGGGCAGCGACACGCACACATCGGCGCCGCCGTACAGGTCAGCGCACCACTCAGGTCGACATAACCGCACAGGCAGATGCCAGAGGCCGGACCGCACAGGCCGACGTAACCGCTCACGCAGATATCAGCGGCCCGGACCCGCTCACATAGGCGTAACCGTCAGCCCCGACAGCCCCTTCAGCCCCGCCGGTCCGCCCGTCCGTACCGCGATCGAGCCGTAGGCGGTGCTCAGGCGCAGCCAGCCGCCCGCTTCGAGAAGCGTCGGCGGTTGCGGGGCCTGGCCGGTGCCGGGCGGCGTACCGCTGCCGGCCAGGGCGCCCGTGCGGGCGGCCCGCAGGAAGCCCAGCGACTGGGCGGCGTGCACGGCGCGGAGCGGGAGGTGGGTGTCGCCGAGGGTGCGCGACCAGATCTCCCGGCCGATGCGGTCCCGTTCGGCGCGGGTGCGGTGCGGTGGCGGGAGCGCCTCGTCGCGGGCGCGGAATTCGGCGACCGCGGCGGCCACCGCGCGGAGCAGCGCGTCGGGCGCGGGCAGTCCCGGTACCCGTCGCCAGCCGCCTCGCGGGGGCAGCACTCCGGCCCAGGGCGGGCCGGTGACCGCGGCGGGTACGGTCACGGTGTCCGCCGACTCCCGGACACCTTCGAGGAGTTCACCCGCGGAGACGGTGACGTCCAGGGTGGTGTCGTCGGCGAGCCGGGCGGTGCGGATGGCCAGTACTTCGAAGGACGGTGGGCGGCCGAAGACGGCGAGCACGCCGTCGCGGGCCTGGAGACGTACCGCGGCGGCGCGGTCGTAGTGGATCAGCCGGGCCAGGAAGGCGGCGAGATCCACCGCCTCCCCGGCATCGGCCAGGCGCAGCGCCGTCATACGGCGACGGTCCCCTCCTGATGTGAGGCGTCGTCCATGAATTCCTTGAGGACGGCCTTCTCCTCCGCGGTGATGCGGCGGGGACGCGCCTCGGCGAAGTCGTAGGGGACGACGACGGTGGAGGCCCGGAGGTAGATGGTGGCCCCCTCCTCCGGCTCGTCCTTGACCTCGTATGCGACGGTCATCGACGCGGCGCTGATCTTCGTCACCCACAGCTCGATGGTCACCGGGGAGGGCCGGTGCACCAGCGGCCGCACATAGTCGATTTCGTGCCGGGCGACGACCGAGCCGCCCGTGAACGATGTGCTGCCGCCCCCCGGCGCCAGCCGGCGTATGAAGTCGATCCGCGCCTCTTCGAGGTAGCGGACGAACACCGCGTTGTTGACATGGCCGAACGCGTCCATGTCCGACCAGCGCAGGGGGCAGGAGTAGAGGTGGCGCACGTCGGTCAGCCTCGGGTGAGCTTCTTGTACGTGGCGCGGTGCGGACGGGCCGCTTCCGCTCCGAGGCGCTCGATCTTGTTCTTCTCGTAGGACTCGAAGTTGCCCTCGAACCAGAACCACTTGGAATCGCCCTCGTACGCCAGGATGTGCGTGGCGACGCGGTCCAGGAACCAGCGGTCGTGGGAGACGACCACGGCGCAGCCCGGGAACTCCAGCAGCGCGTTCTCCAGGGAGGAGAGGGTCTCGACGTCGAGGTCGTTGGTCGGTTCGTCGAGGAGCAGCAGGTTGCCGCCCTGCTTGAGGGTGAGCGCGAGGTTCAGGCGGTTGCGCTCACCGCCGGAGAGCACTCCGGCCGGCTTCTGCTGGTCGGGGCCCTTGAAGCCGAAGGCGGAGACATACGCCCGGGAGGGCATCTCGACCTGGCCGACGTTGATGTAGTCCAGTTCGTCGGAGACGACGGCCCACAAGGTCTTGTCGGGGTCGATGTTCTCGCGGCTCTGGTCGACGTAGGAGATCTTGACGGTGTCGCCGACCTTGATGTCGCCGGAGTCCGGGGTCTCCAGGCCCTGGAGCATCTTGAACAGCGTGGTCTTGCCGGCGCCGTTCGGGCCGATGACGCCCACGATGCCGTTGCGCGGCAGCGTGAAGCTCAGGTCGTCGATGAGGACCTTCTCGCCGAATGCCTTGTTGAGCTTGTCGACCTCGACGACGACGTTGCCCAGGCGCGGGCCCGGCGGGATCTGGATCTCCTCGAAGTCCAGCTTCCGCATCTTGTCGGCCTCGGCGGCCATCTCCTCGTAACGCGCCAGGCGGGCCTTGGACTTGGCCTGCCGCCCCTTGGCGTTGGAGCGGACCCACTCCAGTTCTTCCTTGAGGCGCTTGGCGCGCTTGGCGTCCTTCTGGCCCTCGACCTTCAGACGGGTCTGCTTGGTCTCCAGGTACTTGGAGTAGTTGCCCTCGTAGACGTACGCACGGCCGCGGTCGAGCTCCAGGATCCAGCCGGCGACGTTGTCGAGGAAGTAGCGGTCGTGGGTGACGGCGACGACGGTGCCGGGGTACTTGGCGAGGTGCTGCTCCAGCCACTGCACGGACTCGGCGTCCAGGTGGTTGGTGGGCTCGTCGAGGAGCAGCAGGTCGGGGGCCTCCAGCAGCAGCTTGCACAGTGCGACGCGGCGGCGCTCACCACCGGAGAGGGTGGTGACGGGCCAGTCGCCGGGCGGGCAGCCGAGCGCGTCCATGGCCTGTTCGAGCTGGGTGTCCAGGTCCCACGCGTTGGCGTGGTCGAGGTCTTCCTGGAGCTTGCCCATCTCCTCCATGAGTTCGTCGGAGTAGTCGGTGGCCATGAGCTCGGCGACTTCGTTGAAGCGCTTGAGCTTGCCCATGAGCTCCTTGGCGCCGTCCTGGACGTTCTCCAGAACCGTCTTGGACTCGTCCAGCGGCGGCTCCTGGAGGAGCATGCCGACGGTGTAGCCCGGGGAGAGGAAGGCATCGCCGTTCGACGGCTGCTCAAGACCGGCCATGATCTTCAGCACCGTGGACTTGCCGGCGCCGTTGGGACCCACGACGCCGATCTTCGCGCCCGGCAGGAAGCTCAGCGTCACGTCATCGAGGATGACCTTGTCGCCGTGCGCCTTGCGCGTCTTGCGCATCGTGTAGATGTACTCAGCCAAGAGAAACCGTCCGGCAGTTTGGATCTGTCAGGTCTGTGTGCGGCTCCGCCGCCTGGGCCGTGGTGCGGCGTGGCCGCGCGAGGGCAGTAACACCCATCTTGCCGTACGTCCATCCCCCGACGGAAACGGGTGCCAGGGGGTGGACGGGGGCCGACGGCGGCGGAGCAGTGTGGCGTGGGCCGGGCGGATGCCCGTGGCCCCGGAGCGACTGCTGTGCTCCGGGGCCACAAGTTCCCCGTCGACTGCCGACCGGTGAACCGGTCGACTATCGTGCTGTTACCGCTCGGTCACTTTCCGTTGGCGCCGGTCTTCTTCTTGCGGAGGAAGAACACCGCGCTGCCGCCGACCAGGACGAGGACGACCGCGACGCCGGCGATCACCGGTGTGGCACTGCTGGAGCCGGTCTCGGCGAGGTCGGCGCCGTTGCCGCCGGTGGTGCCGCCCGCCGAGGCGGGGCTGGGCTGTGAGGAGGGCTTGCCGCCGCCGCTGCCGGCGGTCTTGCAGTCAAGGACCCCGGAGAAGGTCTTCTTGAAGCCGCCCGCACCCTTGATCGTGATCTCGTAGGACTGGTCCTCTGCCACCGGCACGGTCACGGTCTGCGACCTGCCGGGGGCGATCTCGTAGTCCTTGCCGGAGAGCTGGAAGCGGAACGCCTCATCGCCCTTGTTGCTCGCCGTGACGTCCACACCGCCCTTGGCGCAGTTCTTCTCGGCGGTGATCGCCGGGATGGCGCCCTGCTTCTTCCAGGAGACCGTGGTGGCCGCGGAGACGGTGGACTCGCTGGAGCCGGCCAGGATCTGGGTCTGGCTCTTGGCGTGCCGGCCGATGCCGGTGAAGGCGCGGCCGACCGGGACCTTGGTGGCGGCCTGGGCGGTCAGCGAGGTGCTGCCGTCGGCGGCGCCCTTGGGCACGTCGAAGAACAGCTGGGTGCCGTCGGCAGCGCTGGTGAGCGGTGTGCCGTCCTTGCCGACGACCTTGACGCCGGCCGGTATGCCGGCGGCCGGGGAGAGCGTGACGCTGTCGGCGTTGGTGTGCACGGTGACCGGGCCGAGACGGCTGCCGGACTTGCCGGAGACGGCCGGCGGGTCCAGCGTCAGCGACGCCTTGGGCTCGGCGACGTTTCGCGCGCTCTTCTCCAGGTAGTCGGCGAGCTTCTCGGCCGCGGGGTCGGCCGCGTCCACCTTGACGTGGTCGGAGAAGCGCCAGATCGCGACCTGGGTGCCGGCCGCGGCGGTGCGCTCGGTGAGGTTCCCGGCGCCTGACTTGGCGGCGAGCGCGGCCAGGTCGTTCACCTGGGGGTAGGAGTTCTGCAGAATCCAGCGGATCTTGCCCGCGTCACCGTTGCTGTGCAGCGACGAGGCGCTCCAGGGCACTTCCTGGTACTTCGCCTGCTGCTGCGTCGGGTTGTGGATGTCGATGCAGTATGTCTGAAGCGTGCCGCCGTTGTCGACCGCCATCTCGAAGAGCCCGGCGCCGATGCGCTGGTCCTGCCCGTCCGCGTGCACGATCGCCTGGTCGAAGGTCTTCAGACCGCCGAGCGTGGCCGTGGCGCCCCCGTGCGCGGGGGTCGTGTCGTCCGCCGCCGCGGGTCCCGCGGTGGCTATCGCACCCGCCGCGACCAGGCCGGAGGCCAGGACCGCGGCGGCAAGGCGGGCTGCGCCCCGCCTCTTCATCGCAAGCATGAAATTCCCCTCTGGGCGAGGCCGTCGAGTGGGGAGGGGGCCTCGCCGGAAGATCCCAAAGAACTCAACGGCAGAACTGGTCAGCCCCCGTGAGTACTCGTCAGCCCCCGTAGCTACTCGTGGGATCTTAAGGAGCAGGCGCATCAAGGTCCCCAGGAATGGCATTCCATAAGCGATCCGAATCGCAATCGTTACCGACCTCGACCACCCTGACCTGGCATTATCGATAAATCGCCGGGACTTTGGGGGCACGGCCGCCTTCTCAGGCCGTCACGGAACCGACGGCGGACGCGGCCGCGGCTCTCTCCGTCTTCGTGGCTGCGGCCGACTCTGTGACCGACGGGGGCGGGGTCGACGCAGGGGTCGGCGTATCGGTGGCCGCCGCCGATTGCGGCGGAAGGGGAACCGAACGTGCCCAGGTGACCCTGCGGAACGCCGCGGTGCCGCGCGAGAGATCGTGCCCGATCGCGACGGCGTCCACTTCCGCCGCGAACCAGCGCTGCCCGCCCCGCTCGGGAGACTGCTCCCCTTCCCGCACCCGCAACCGCCCGTGAACCACCAGGGGTTCGCCCACCGCCACCGACGCGGCGACGTTGTCGGCGAGCGCGCGCCATGACCGGACCGTGTAGAAACTCGTCTCCGCGTCGGTCCAGCACTCCCGCGTCCGGTCGAAGCGCCGGGACGTCGCCGCCATCCGGAACCTCGCCACCGGCACACCCGCCGTCGTCTGCCGGTGCTCCACCGCCGTCGCGGCGTTCCCCACCAGTGTCACCATCGTGTCGTTCATCGGACCCGCCCCCGTTCGCTCTCGCTGTGCGTTGATGCCATGCTGCACGGATTCGGCGAACGTCGCGGCGGGCTGTGGACGACGGGCCGGGTGTGGATAACTCCGTCACCCGCGGAAGGGATGGACTGCCCGTCCAGCGCCCTCACCTCACGTCAGACGCCCGAATCACCGCATGTCACCCGACTCACCGCAGGTCATACGCCCGAAGCCACCGCATACCGCTCACGCACCTCGCGGTAGCGCAGCAGCTCGGCGGCCACCGGCTCCAGGACCCTGGCCCGTCCGCAGCCCGCCGCCGCGCTCCGCAGCCGCCGTTCGGCCTCCTGCCCGTACCGCCGGGCCGGAGCGCGCGCCGCCACTCCGCACATCCACGTCAGCGCCGGACCGCTCACCGAGGCGACGACCCCCAGCAGCAGCGCGGACGCCCATGCCGTCCCGTCGGCCACCCCCATCACCGCGCCCAGCAGCCACAGCACACCGGCCACTTGGAGCCCGAACAGCAGCCCCTGAAGTGCGGCAGCCACCGTCCACCACCGCGGCTTCGCGGCCGGCCCGCCCCGCAGGGACGCCTCGGCTTCGGCCGCCACCCGGTCCAGCGCCGCCGGCAGCCCGTCCGCGCCCCGGCCCGCCGCCTCGCGCACCGCCTGCGCCCAGGGCGTCGGCAGCCCGCACGCGGCTTCACCCGCAACGGCCCGTACGGCCTGCTCCACTACGGGCCGCGCCGCCGGCCGGGCATCCACGCCGGTCTCGGTCGCCACACCGCCGGCCGTTCCTCCGGGCCCGCCGCCCGCACACCCGCGGTCCCGTCCGGCGCGGCCTCCATCGGTGCGGCCTGGCTTGGAACGGCTTCCCCTCGGGGCGTCTTCCGCTTCCGCTGCCCGCCGCCCCTTGCGCCGCCCCCTCAGCCGCGCCCACGGGGAGCCGCAGGCCCGTTCGGCATGCCGCAGCCAGTCGCGTTCCGCCGCGCGCCCGGTGGCCGCCGCGCCCACCGCCTCGGCCAGCCGGGCGTCGAAGTCCGCGCGGGCCCGTTCCGTCAGCCCGACCCGGCTCTCCGCCACATATGCCGACCGCAGCCGCTCGGCCACCGTGTCCACATCCGCCGCCAGCCGCCGGGCCGCCGCGCCCCGCTCGGCGACGAACTGGCCCAGTGTCTCGCGGAGTTCCCCGACGCCCTGCCCCGTCGCGGCGGACAGCGCGAGCACCGCCGCACCCGGCTCACCGTGCTCGCCCAGTGCCAGCCCGTCCTCGTCCAGCAGCCGGCGCAGATCGTCCACCACCTGGTCCGCGGCGTCCCCGGGCAGCCGGTCCACCTGGTTGAGCACCACGAACATGATCTCGGCGTAGCCCGCCAACGGGCGGAGATACCGCTCGTGCAGCACCGCGTCCGCGTACTTCTCCGGGTCGACCACCCAGATCACGGCGTCCACAAGGGCCAGCATCCGGTCCACCTGCGCACGGTTCCCGGTGGCCGCCGAGTCGTGGTCGGGCAGGTCGAGCAGAATGAGTCCGCGCAGGTCCGGGGCGCCGTCCACCGGGACGTGACGGCGCCGCGCCGGTACCCCGAGCCGGTTCAGCAGCCCTTCCGCACCCGGCCTGTCGTCCGACCACACGCAGGCCGCCGGTTCGCAGGTCGTCGGCCGCCGCGCGCCGACCTGCGAACGGCTGGCTCCCGCCAGCGCGTTGAACAGCGACGACTTGCCGCTTCCGGTCGCACCGGCGATGGCGACGACGGTGTGCTCACCGGAGAGCCGGAATCGCTCGTCCGCCGCATTCAGCACCCGGCCCGCCTCGTCGAGCGTCTCGCCGGCCAGCCGGCTCCGGGACAGCGCGGTCAGCTCGCGCAACGCGTCCAGCCGTGGCCGCAGCACGTCGCCCATACCGCGCCGCCGCCCGCCGGGCGCCCGGTCGTACGCGAGGAACTCGTCCGGCCCCCCGGCACGGGCGTCCTCAAGCAGGCCCATCCGTAGGTCGACGCCCACGCGCACGTCCCCGAAGCCCCCGCCGAGATCCCTTCTGAGATCCCCGACCAGGTCGGCTTCAAGGTCCGCCGGAATGATCGGCTCACTGGGGGACATCGGCTCACCATGGGAGGCATCAGGGGACGCGAGGTCATACGACGCATCAGGGGAGGCGACGGACGACTCCCCCGGCCTCTCGCCACGCCCTCCGACCGACCTGGCAACTGCCCCCTCGACGGGTGCCCCACGCCGATGCCGCACCCCCGGCCGGGAGTCCGCCCCGTCCCGTGCCCGCCGTGCGATCAACCCGTCGTCCCACGCCCCGGCCGCCCGGCCGCCCGGCGCCGCCTGATCGCCCACAGCCCGCTCAGCGGACTCCGTGTCCTCCGTGGAAGCGGTCACCCCAGCACCTTCTCCTTCTGCAGTACGGACAGCGCGGCGATCAACTCGGCCTGCTGCTCCGGTGGCACGGACAGTTGGTCCAGCGGGGCCAGCCGCCGCTCGCGCTCCCCGTCCAGCGCGCGCTCCAGGTATGTCGTCAGCAGCCGGCCGCCCCGGTCACACAGCCGCAGCGCGCTCTGGGCCCCCAACAGGTCGGCGAGGTTCTCACCCGCGGTTCGTGCCCGGCGGCCGCCGAGCAGAGCGGTGGCCAGCAACGCCGCCGACTCCTCCGGGGCCACGGAGCCGGCGCGCTCGGCGGCCCGTCCGCCGCGCGCCTCGCGGGTCTCTTCCTCGGCCAGTTCCTCCAGACAGCGCCGCCAGCGCCGGACGACCACGCCCAGCCGCCCGGCCGCCCCGGTGGCGCCCCCGGCCGCCGTCAGCGACACGTCCGCCGCCGCGGGATCCCGCCGCCAGGCGTCGCCGGCCCGCTCGTCGGCCTCCTCGACCGCGGAGGCCAGCAGAGCCGTGAGCCCCTGCGTCAGCGCGTCCAGCAGTTCGTCCGGCCGGCCGCCTCGTGCGTGGTCACGCCAGTGGGTGCGCGCGTCGCCGGAGAGCACCTCGCCCGCCGCGACCTCCCTCCGCACCCGCTCCGCGGCGCCCTCGTACGCCTCCTCGACCCGGCCGGCCAGCCGCAGCGCCGCGGCGTGCTGGGCGGCGGCGGCCCCGGCCAGCGCGGGCAGGCGGCTGCGCAGCGAGGCGAGGACGCCGGCGGCGGTACGGTCCGCGGCGGCGGCGCGGGCGGCCGGGTCCTGGGCGTGGCGCTCCAGCCAGGCGCGCAGCGCGGCGACGGCGGTGGCGGGCAGCAGACCGGAGCCGCCGCCGGCCGATTCGGGCAGCTCCGGGATGGTGAACCGCGGGACATGGCCGAGGCCGGCGCGTTGGAGGAGCTCCGCGTACCGCCCGGAGATATCGGTGACGATCTGGTGCGGCACCCGGTCCAGCACGGTCACCAGCGTGACGTCGTACTCCTTGGCCGTCCGCAGCAGATGCCAGGGCACCGCGTCCGCGTACCGGGCGGCGGTGGTGACCAGCACCCAGACATCCGCCGCGCAGATCAGCTCGGCGGCCAGCTCCCGGTTGCCGGCGACCAGCGAGTCGATGTCAGGGGCGTCGAGCAGCGCCAGTCCGCTCGGCAGCGCCGCCTCCGTCTCGATCCGCACCGTGGGCATGCCCGTGTCACCGGCCCACCCGGAATCCCCGAATCCGTCGCCGCCCCGGCGCCCGTCGGCCGGGCTCTCCCCCCAGCCGCTCTCCCCACAAGCGCCGTCGCCGCCGTCCTGGCCGGGCACCCACACCCGCGTGAGCTGCGGCAGCACCCGCGGTCCGGCGAACCAGTGGTGATCGTCGGGATGGCAGACCAGCACCGGCGTACGGGTCGTCGGCCGCAGCACCCCCGCCTCCGATACCCGCCGCCCGACCAGCGAATTGACCAGCGTGGACTTGCCCGCTCCGGTGGATCCGCCGATGACGGCGAGCAAAGGGGCCTGAGGTGCGCACAGGCGGGGCATCACATAGTCGTCAAGCTGGGCGAGCAGCTCGGCCCGGTTCCGCCGGGCGCGGGCGGCGCCCCGAAGCGGCAGCGGAAAGCGTACGGCGTCCACGCGATCGCGCAGTACGGACAGTGCATCGATGAGCCGGGGTCGTACGTCCAAGGTCGCCACATGTGCAGAATGCCCAATTTCGATGTGTTTTTGAAGCGTATAACCCCTCGTGTGCGCAGCAGAAACCCCCACAGACCGGGATTGATGACCCATAAGACCATCGCGACACGTAAGACGCAGGCATAACGAGTGCACAACACCGTGGGCGTGAGACGCCAAAAGCGATGCAGAATTCGTACCTGCCTGCGATTATCGGGATCGCTTCACCGAACCTCCACAACGTGCCACGCAGGTGAAGCAACCGGGACGAGGCACCCGGACCTCTATCCTTGTCCGCGGTCCGTGATCCACGTCCACCGCCCGGCCCCCGTAGCTCAGCGGATAGAGCAGGTGCCTTCTAAGCACTTGGCCGCAGGTTCGAGTCCTGCCGGGGGCGCCTACCTGAACCCTCCCCTCCGGGGAGGGTCTTTTTGCTGGTCAGGGGCGTTTCAGCGGGCCGGCGCAGGGGTTTTGCGGGAGCGGTCGGGCTTCCCGGCCGCCTTGCGGGCCGACGGGCTGTGACTACCTGTCACCGGGCTCCGGGGGGCATCACCGCCATGCCGGACTGCAAGTCCACGGAAGCTGCGCGGCGGTGCTCCGGGCTCCGCATCGTCACGGAGGACGAGCCGGCGGACCACGTCTGCGGCCGTCAGTAACACCTGGCTTCGCCTCCCTGCCCCTCGCCCCGGCCGCATCCGGGCCGTAGCGCCGCCGGCCGCATCTGGTCGTAACACCACCTGCCGCATCCGTCGACGGCCTCCCGGCTCGGTAAATGGCGGACAACGCAGTTGTTAGGGTGATCTTTTTCTGATTCCCCTTAAAGGACTGTGTATGGCCAGGCTTGAGCACACTCCCGGCCCGGACCCATGGGCCCCTCCGGCCGATGTCCCGGCGCCCGGCTTTCCGGCGCCGTTTCCCCCGGCTCCCCAGCAGGCGAGTAATGGCCTCGGTATCGCGTCGCTGGTCACCGGCATCGTCGGCGTGGTCCTGGGCTTTATCCCGTTTCTGTTCTGGCTGTCGGGCGTTCTCGGCCTGCTTGCCCTGATCTTCGGCCTGGTCGGCCACAGCCGGGCTCGTAAAGGGCTGGCCACGAACAAGGCGATGCCTCTCGTCGGCACCGTTCTGGGCGGCCTCACCGTGGTACTCGCGATCATCGGCTTGATCCTCACCGTGGTGTTCGTGAAGCACGCCGCCGACAAGGTGAAGGAAAAGGAAGCCGACCGCGAGCGGACCATCGCGTCCCCGGCCCCTTCGGAGCCGGTCGCCGAAAAGCCGCTGCGTTTCGGTGAGACGCGGAAATACGCGGACGGGGTCACGGTCACCGTCGCCAAGCCCGTTCCGTACCAGCCGGGCAGCGTCGCTGTCGGCCATGAAGAGGGCAATCTGGCGATTCAGGTGAAGGTCACGATCGTCAACGGGAGCAAGAAGACGATCGACATCACCAGCGCATTGCCGACCGTGCGGGACGCCAATGGCGCGTCGGCCGGAAACATCTTCGACGGCGACAGCGCGACGAAGCCGTTCTCGGGGAAGCTGCTGCCCGGAAAGAAAGCGGTGAGCCAGTTCGCCCATTCCGTCTCCCCTGACGGGGCCAAGGAGTTGCAGCTGGAGGTCGGCCCCGACAACGAGCACGAGGACGGTATCTGGATCGGGGCGGCCCGGTAATCCGCCGTGCCGTGAACGGGTTCCCCACTGATCAAGGCCAGTCATGTCGTGATGTCGTGGATTTGGGCTGGCGTAGGGGCGTCGGAGTTCGCGAACGGCTGGCCGCAACGGCAGGCCGCGGACGATCGTCTCGTAGGTGTCGGCTCGTACGTATCGAGATCGAGAGCCTGCCGGGGCGGTCGGTGCCGCCTCGTGGTTATCGTGACGGGCCGTACGTGTGGTGGTGAAGTGACAGGCGGTTCGGGGCGACCAGGGGGCCGGGTGAGCACGGAGCAGGGTGGGTGGATACAGGTTCCCGTGGGGGGCGATGCCCGGCGGTGGAGCACGCGGGGACGGTGCCGAACGGTGCTGTTCGTGGTGCACAACGTGACCTCTGCGACCCGGCTGTTGGATGTGCTGCCGCTGTTCCGTGACGACCTGCGGGTGCAGATGCTGGCAATCTGTACGGGGTCGTCGCCGTTCCAGGCGGGTGTGGCGGAATTGCCGGGAGCCGGGAGCCGGGAGCCGGGGTGTCGGTGCTCCGGTTTTCGGGTTGTCGCCGGAGTGGCTGCTCGCGGACGGCACCCCCGTCGCGGAGGCGATGGTGCTCTCGCACCCCGAGCAGCTGGAACGGCTCCGGGCCGCGTGTCCGCAGGCGGCCCCCACCGCCGTACTCGCCGGGGATCCGTGCTTCGACCGGATGCTGGCGGCCCGTCGGCACCGCCACCGGTTCCGTCGCGCGCTCGGCATACGGGACGGACAGCGGCTGCTCCTCCTCAACTCCACCTGGAATCCGGAATCCCTCTTCGGGGACGGCGGCGCGGCGGACCCGCTGCCCTCCCTGCTCCCCCGGCTGACCGGCGAACTCCCGGCCGACGGATACCGGCTCGCGGCGGTCCTCCACCCCAACATCTGGCACGGCCACGGCCCCGGCCAGATCAGAGCCTGGCTGAACCGGGCGCGCCGCGGCGGTCTGACCCTGCTCGACCCTCTGGAGGGCTGGCGGCAGGCGCTGATCGCCGCGGACGCCGTGATCGGGGACCACGGTTCCGTGACGTATTACGCGGCCGCGCTCGGCACCCCCGTCCTCCTGGGCGCGGCACCGCTCGACGGGCTGGACCCGCTCTCCCCGGTGGCGGAGTTCGTCCGCACCGCGCCCCGGCTCGCTCCGCATGAGCCGCTGCGGCGGCAGATCGAGACGCTGATCGGCCGGCACCGTGCGCTCTCCGGCCCCGCCGAACTGACCACGTCCGTACCGGGCAAGTCCGCGCCGCTCCTGCGGGAAACCTTCTACCGCCTGATCGGGATACCCGAACCGCCGGAGCCCGCACTGCTCGACCCGCTGCCCCTGCCGCCGTACGAGCCGCCGCTGCGCACCGCACCGCTGCAGGTGCTGACCCGGCTGCTGGGGACGGGTGAGGTCACGGTGCGCCGGTTCGCCGAATCGGCGCAGGAGGCGGCGCGGGAAACGGACTGGGAGACGGCCCCGGGTGAGGAGTCCGACGTCGTGGCGAGGGCCGTGCAGCCGGACGCACAGGGGAAAGCGCAGGTGGAGGCGCATCTGGCCGTCCACGAAGACGGTCTTGACCCCGAGGTGACGGCGTTGGCCGATGTGATCTTCCGGTACGGGAACGCGGACGATCCCCGGCTGGGGCCACCGGAGAGCTGGGGCGCGGAGGTCCTGGCACGGTGGCAGAACTGCGCGCTCGCGGCCTACATCACGGAGCCCGGCGCGTGCACCGTGCGTACCCGTACGGGCGAGGTCGTACGGCTCACCGCGGCGCCGTCAGGGGCCGATCCGGCCGCGTACGCCTCCGCGCTGCATGCCGCACTGGCCGGGGGGCACGCTGCTGAAGGACCTGGTGGCCGACGGCCTGACCGTATGGACGGGCGGCGTTCCCCACAGGGTGACGGTCACGTCGGTCGGCTGACTCCTCGACCACCCTGGTGCCTGTCCGACGCCCTGCCCAGGCCGTCCACGCCTCCCACTGGCGGCTGCCGGCCGGCCCGACCCCGGCCGTCCACCCCTCCCGGTCACTGCCGACGCCCCGATCCGGGCCCTCCTCAGCCGTCCTCGCCCCCCGTTACCGCCGTCACCCCACCTCGCCCTGGCAACGCTCGCCCAGCGCCCGGAGGTGGATGAGGGGGAAGGTTGCCCGCTCCCCCTGGAGCAGGCGGGTTGCCTCGTCGATCAAGGGGCGCGCGGCGGCCGGGGCGCCGGCGTCGAGGTGGGTCTCGGCGAGGTCGGTGAGCGTGCGGGCAGTGTTGTACGGCTCCGCGGTCTCGCGGAAGAAGCGCAGGGCGCGCCGCAGCCGCTGCTCGGCCTCGTCCCAGCGGGCGAGGCCCCGCAGCGCCCGGCCCCGGTGGCGTTCCAGGAGGGCACGGGCGCGCGGCACGTCGGCGGCGCCCTCGCCGTCCTGGGGAATGGCCGCCAACAGGCCGTCGGCCGTGTCGAAGCAGTCGTACGCCTCGTGGAAGCGCCACTGCCGCAGCCGCTGCAGGCCCAGGGATTCGACGGCGGTGGCCCGGCCCCGGGAGTGGCCGGCGCGCTGTTCCGCGTCGGCGGCGGCGCGGAGTTCGGATTCGGCCTCCTCGTAGCGGCCCACTTCGACCAGGGCCAGGGCCAGTTGGGTGTGTGTCCGTCCGGACGTCCGGGACGCGGCCAGGGCCCCTTCGGACGCGCCGTCCGCGGCCCGTGCGTCGGCTTCGAGGGCGTCGGCGGCGCGGGTGCCGGCCCGGAGCGCGGGCAGCAGTTCGTCGTGGCGGCCCGCCTTGAGCTGCACCGACCACAGGGCCTCGCACAGCTGGCAGACGGAGTCGCGGTCGCCTAACTCCTCGGCGGCGCGGACGGCTTCGAGGAGCTGTCCGAGCTCGCCGACGAGTGCGGTCAGCGCCTCGCTCTGATCGGCGTACGGGTGGCCGGGCTCCAGCCGCGCGTACAACGGCCCGAGGTGCCAGCGCTGCGGGAGCACGGCGCGGTCGGCGCGTACCGCGAACTCCAGGGACCAGGCCACCCCACGGGAGACGGCGGCCGAGCAGCCGGCGATACCGTCCTCGCGAGCGGCGGCGGCCTCGGCATGGCGCCGTACGGAGGGGCGGTAGCGGTAGCGGCCGTCGGGGGTGGTCTCCAGCAGCCGGCGGGCGGCCAGTTCGGCGAGCAGTGCCTCGGCTTCCGGTTCGCTGATCTTCGCGGTGGCGCCGGCGACGGCCGGCCCGAGGACGGGCCATGGGCGCAGCGCCAGCAGCCGGTAGAGCCGTGCGGCGTCCGGGGGCAGGTCGCGGTAGGCGTCCTCGGCGGCAATGTGTACGGGGTCGTCGTCGCGCACGGCGGGTTCCCGGTTCCGGCGGGGCGGCTCCATCAGTCGTACGGCGGCGGCGCGCAGGGCGAACGGCGAACCGGCACACCGGGTGAGCACTTCCGGCAGGGCGGCCTCCGCGGCGGCGATGGCCTCTTTCCCGGTGAGTTGGCCGAGCAGGTCGCGGGCGTCTCCCTCGGTGAGCGGGCCGACGGGGACCGGTACGGCGTCCAGGCCGCTCAGCGGGCGTCGGGCGACCACGATCGTGAACACCCCGGGCGCCGATGTCAGCACGGGCCGTATCTGGGCGGCGGACCGGGCATGGTCGAGGACGACGAGGAGCCTGCGGTCCGCGACGGTCGCGCGATACAGATCCGCGCGGTCCTCGACGACCGGCGGAACCTCGTCGTCCGCGAGGCCCAACTGCCGTAGGAGGCGGCGCAGCATGGTGGCCTGGTCCAGGGTGCCGGCCGTCGCGCCCCCGCGGAGGTCCACGTACAACTGCCCCTCGGGGAAGAGCCGGGCGTGGGCGCTTCCCCAGTGGATGGCCAGCGCGCTGGCCGATGCCTTCCGGTCCATGGACCAGCGCGAGCTTGGGACGCCCGTCGGCCTTGCGCCGGGCCTCGCGGTTCAGGCGCTTCATCAGTTGCTGACGGTCGGTGAAGAACCGTACGGAACCGGGCAGCCGGCGCGGCACGGCGGCCGCGTCGGCGATCCCGGGCCGGGGCGCGCCGCGGACCCAGGCGGCCAGCGCCCTGGCGTGCGCCGGGTCCTGTCGCGCACCGTCGACCAGCAGCCTCGCCACCACCTCGCGCTCGGCGCTGCCGGCCGGTGCGGGCACCTCGCGTCCCGCGATCCGCCGGACCAGTCCGCCCAGCGACTCCCAGGCCCGCTTCCCGGCCTCATTGGCCATGGACCCGGTCGCCGCGCGCAGAATCCCCGTGACCGCCCCGATGGATATGGGATCCACCATGCCGCAACTCCCCCTGCATACTCCCCTGGACCGGCGCTCCGACCGGCCGCGCCACTGCCCCGCCACTACCCCTCGGCGTTCACCGTCGACGCTATCGGGCGTGCGGCGGACGGTGGCTGTCGCCATGCCTGTCGCCATGCGGCGACATCCGGCCAGGTTGGGGGAGGGGGTGGGGGTAGGGGTAGGGGTAGGTGAGGCGGCACGGGAGCCCTGCTCCGCCCCTCACCCCGCACCTCACAACCGCACCGACCTCCGCTGCTGTTCCTTCGCGCCCGTCAGCATGCCGTGCAGTGCGGCGAATTCGTCGACGCACTTGGCGGTGCCGTTGACGACGCAGTCCAGGGGCTGATCGGCCACCATCACCGGCACCCCCGTGTCCTGCCGCAAGCGCTGGTCCAGGCCGTGCAGCAGGGCGCCGCCGCCGGTGAGGGCGATGCCCTGTTCGATGATGTCGCCGGAGAGCTCGGGCGGGCATTCGTCGAGGGTGCGGTGCACGGCGCGGACGATCGCGTCGACCGGTTCGGCCAGCGCGTTGCGGATTTCCTCCTCCTCGATCTCCTGGATCCGGGGCAGTCCCCTGACGTGGTCCCGGCCGCGGACGGTGAAGGACGTGCGGCGTCCGCCGGGTTCGCCGTCGTCGGTCCCGGTCAGCCCGGCCGGTGTCCAGAACGCCGAGCCGATGGCGATCTTGATCTCTTCGGCGGTGCGCTCCCCGATGGCCAGCGCGTGCTTCTTCTTGACGTAGCTGACGATCGCGGCGTCCAGGGCGTCGCCCGCGACCCGTACGGACTGGGCGGTGACGATGCCGCCCATGGAGACGACGGCGACCTCGGTGGTGCCGCCGCCGATGTCCACCACCATGCAGCCGACCGGTTCGTCCACCGGGAGCCCGGCGCCGATCGCCGCGGCCATCGGCTCCTCGATGAGATGCACCTCGCGGGCACCGGCGGCCTTGGCGGAGTCGATGACCGCGCGCTGTTCGACGCCGGTGACCCCGGAGGGGACGCAGATGACGACCCGCGGTCTGGAGAAGCGACGGCTGGTGGGCAGCGCCTTCTTCATGAGGGCGCGCAGCATCTGCTCGGCGGCGTCGAAGTCGGCGATGACGCCCTCCTGCAGGGGACGCATCGCGGTGATCCCGGACGGGGTCCGGCCGATCGTCCGCTTGGCCTCGGACCCTACGGCGATGATCGCACCGGAAGCGTTGACGGCGACGACCGACGGCTCGTTCAGCACCACGCCCTTGCCGCGCGCGTACACCAGGGTGTTGGCGGTGCCGAGGTCGATGCCGATGTCGTACGTACCGGACGAAGTGCTGGACGCCATGGGGAGTTCGCTTGCTCTCTCTCGACGGATGACAGGCTCCCCAACAGGGGGCCTCGGCCCCGAGTCCGGGGTTCCTCGGACATCATCACCCAGACTGCACCAATGGCTTACCTACTGGCCAAAGGCATCAATTGCGGGGCAATTATCTAGACTACTGGGAGGGCGGAAAGGTTCCTGAAGGTGGCGTTTTCTCCCGAGTGTCGAGCTCTTGCCTGCAGGTGCGGAGCCCGTCGAGTCCGGCTTCGCCCGTCCGGAACCCTTTCCTCCGGGCTCGCCGACGGGCAACCGCCGTCCGCCTCAGGGGCTTTCGTCGTCCCGCACGTCCCGTGCCGCCCGGCCGTGCCCGCCCGGCCTCCGGGACAGCGCCTCGGCGAGGTCGTCAAGCGCGTCCAGCAGCAGATCCGAGGCACGCAGCGCGATGCCCTGGCCCGCGCTCTCGGTGTCCCACCGCTCCCATACGGTGCGCAGCGCGCTCCAGTCCGGCGCGCGCCGTTCGCGTACGGCGTGCGCCGCCCGCTCCAGTGAGGGGCGCAGTTCGGCGGCGAACGCGGCGGCACCGGGCGACGGTTCTGCGTCCTTGTCGGGGAGGTGCGCCTCCAGGATCATCGTGACCCGGCCCATCGTGGCGAGCGCGGAGCCGGCGGCGTGCGCCGAGGTGCGCGAGAGGCCGCGGTGGCGTACGGGTTCCTTCTCGGCGCGGGCCTCGCTCTCCTCCCAGGCGGCGCGGGCCGCGCGGGCGTCCAGCAGGGCCTCGCGGACCTGCCGGGGACGGCCTTCGGCGGGCCGTGCGTAACGGTCGTACACGGCCAGCGCGTACCGTCCGTTGGCCGCCAGCCATGCGGCGAGGCGGTCGCGCAGCTTGGGCGTCTCCCAGGCGGGGAACAGCGCGTAGGACAGCATCGCGAGAAGTCCGCCGAAGAGGGTGAGCACGCTGCGTTCCTGGACGGTCTGTGCCCAGCCCTCGCCGGCGATGCCGAGCAGGAAGACGACGTAGGCGGTGACACATGCCGAGGTCACGGACACGCCGGTACGCATCAGCAGGTACATGAGGAACACGCAGACGACGGCCGCCCCGGCGCTGACGTACGCGCCCGGGCGGGCGAGGGCCATCAGGGCGCCGGCCACGGCGACCCCGACGAGGGTGCCGCTGAAGCGGGCGACTCCCCGGGAGTAGGTCTGGCCGAAGTCGGGGCGCATCACCATGACGGAGGTGAGCGGCACCCAGTAGCCGTGACCGAACGGGAGGCCGGTGCCCAGCAGATAGCCGGCGGAGCAGACCGCGCTGACGCGGAGGGCGTGCCGGAAGATGTGCGAGGACCAGCGCGCCTCGCGGCGCACGGCGCGCAGCGCCACCGGGACGAGCCGGGGGACGCTGGGGCGCAGCAGATGGGCGCGTTCGGCCCCGGTGGTGGGGCGGGTGGCCTGGACCGGCTCGTCGGTGAGTTCGACGGCGTCGGCGAGCAGCGAGATCAGACGGTAGGCGGAGCGGCGGGCGGCGCCCCTGAGCATCGGGCCGGAGGCGGGGACTTCGAGGGTGGCCATCGCCTCGGGAGGCAGCCGGACGGGGCGGGCGTACCGGACGGCGTGCGCGACGGCGTCCAGGACGGTGGCCGCGGCGTCGAGCAGATCGCGGGCGCGGTCGCGTTCCGGGCCCTGTGCCGGAGCGCCGACGACCGGGTCGGCGAGTGAGGCGAGGACGGGTCCGAGCTGCTCGGCGAGGCCGCGGGGGCCGTGCAGCTGGACGGGACGGCGTCTGGCCTGACGCGGGGTGACCGTGGACGCGAGGCGGGCGTCCATCAGGGGGGCAGGGTCGAACGGGGCGACCGGGTTCTGCCGCAGCCGTCGGGCGTAATCGGCCTCGGCGGCCAGCGCGTCGGCGAGCGCGTCGCGCTGCACGCCCCAGGGGCGCACCGGGAAGAGCACGATCAGGACGGCCTGGACGACGCCGCCGAAGGCGATCAGGGCGGCGTGCGCCAGGGCGCCCAGGACGGTCGTCGGCAGCGTGACGGTGACCACCATGATCGCGACGGTCAGGGTGCCGACGAGCCCGGAGACCGGGCCGATCGCCCAGGCCATCCCGGCGAGGCAGGCCGAGACGGCGAGCAGCGGGACGAAGACGAGGAGGTGCGGGGCGGCCAGATAGCCGAGGAAGGTGGCGACGGCCAGCGGGCCGGCGACGGCGAGCGCCAGGACCGGCCGGGGGCGCATGCTGCGCTGGAACGTGACCAGGCCGGACGCGAACGCCCCGAAGGCGGAGGAGACCGCGAGGCGCGGGTCGCCCAGCCACAGACACAGCCCGATGACGAGGGCGACGCCCGCCGAGCCGCGGACGGCGATCAGCGGGGTGAGCTTGGCCCGCTCGATGCTCAGCCCGGAGCGGGCGGTCTCCTTCAGCGCGCGCGACCAGGTCATATCGAGAGAATACGGGTGGGAATGCGGGTGGGAATGCGGGCGGGTGCCGTGGGGGACGGGGCCGGAACGACCGGTGGCGGGATCTGCTCCGTGCCGCGCCGGACCTCCCGCACTTCCGCCTCTCCCCCGCCGGGAAAATCCCGGTAAACACGCCTTCTGAGGCACGTAAACGCGGCAGGTCAGCACGGTTTGCCCGTCTTCGGTGCGGTCGATGCGACCAACCCGACACCGCCCGGGCGAAACCCGGGCCCGCCACGGCCCCCTCTTGCTTGCCGGCCGGGACCTCTCCCGGCCCGTCCGGCAAGGAGAAGGACCCGTGCGCAGAGCCCTGTTCACCCCGGTGACCGCACTGATCACCCTGACCGTTCTCGCCTGCACGGCCGGCTGCGGCACGGGCACCTCCCACGCCTCCCCCCTCCACTTCGGCGATCTCCAGGGGGGCGCCGCGCTGCACGCCGCGCCACCGGGCACGCACTCACTGGTACAGCTGCCCACGCACCCGATCACCTTCGAGGAGGAGCGCCGGGTCGGCGGGGCGGGCGAGGACACCCCGATCGGCGTGACCACCCTGCACGGCCCGAAATCGGGGGTCACCGGGAAGGTGTGGGTGTGGGCGCCGCCGGAGTACTACGAGAAGCGGAACGCGGACAAGGGCTTTCCGGTGATGGTGGCGCTGCCCGGCTCGTACGGCTATCCCCGCAACTACTGGGCCGGCCCCGACTTCGCGCTGCAGGAGCACCTCGCCCAGTGGACCAAGGACGGCACCAGCCTGCCGTTCATCGTCGTCATGCCGGTGCTCAACCCCAATGACGAGCGGTACTACGACGGCAGCGACATACCGGGGCAGCCGAAGATCGGCACCTGGCTCACCCAGGACGTACCCGATCTCGTACGGCAGAACTTCCGCACCCTCAAGACCCGCGACGCCTGGACGATCATGGGCTCCTCGTCGGGCGGGTTCGCGGCGCTGAAGAATGTGCTGCAGAACCCCGACACCTTCAAAGTGGCGATCGCCAACGGGCCGGACATCGTGCCCGACTCCCCGCTGTGGAAGGGGCACGCCGAAGCCGAGCGCGCGAACAATCCGGAGGTGCTCGCCGGCCGGCTGATCGCGCGCGGCGGACCGCCCGTCTGTGTGGCGTTCCAGGGCGGCTCCAAGGAGGCCACGGTGCTGCCGAAGGTCCGGAAGTTCATCGCCCGGTACGGCCACGGGCCGGTGAAGGCGCGGCTGCAGATCGTTCCGGGCGGCACGCACAGCGGTGACACGTATGTGCGGGGGCTGGGCGAGGGGACGATGCGGTGGGTCAGCGCGCACATGCGGGGGCCGACCGGCGTGTGAGAGCGGGCCATGACGCCGTTACAGTCCGCCCCCGGCGCCCCGCTACGACACCACGTCCTTCTTCGCGAACCCCCGGAAGGCCATCGCGACCAGCACCACCGCGTAGGCCACCGAGACCGCCGAGCCCTGGAGCATGCCGGACCACTCCATCTGGGGCTGCAGCGCGTCCGCCCATGCGTACTGCCAGTGGGCGGGCAGGAAGTCGCGCGCGTCTTCGAGGGCCGTGACCTGGTCGAGGACATTGCCGACGATGGTCAGGCCGACGGCGCCGCCCACCGCGCCGAGGGGTGCGTCGGTCACCGTCGACAGCCAGAACGCCAGGGCCGCGGTGACCAACTGGCTGATGAAGATATAGCCGACGACCAGGGCCAGCCGCGGCACCGCGTCGCCCGCGGACAGCGCACCCCCGGTGGGCAGTTGGAGCGGGCCCCAGCCGTACGCGGCGGTGCCCACACCCAGCGCCACCAGCGGCAGCAGCACCATTGCGGCGGCGCTGAACAGCAGCCCGACGGTGAGCTTGCTCAGCAACAGCCGGGCGCGTGGGACCGGCGCGGCGAGCAGATAGCGCAGCGAGGACCAGCCGGCCTCCGAGGCGACCGTGTCGCCGCAGAACAGCGCCACCGGGACGACCAGCAGAAAGCCCGCGGAGACGAACAGCGCGGTGGCGGCGAAGTTGGCGCCGGAGGCGGTGGCGGTGTCCATCAACGTGACCCGGCCGTTGCCGCGGCTGCTCGGGTCGCCGCCCATCGCGAACGCCGTGACCAGCACGAACGGCAGCAGCGTCAGGATCGCCGCGATCACCAGCGTGCGGCGCCGCCTGAACTGGCGCAGCGCTTCGACGCGCAGCGGGAGGGTGCGTCGCGCCCGGTAGCCGGACGCGGCGGATACCGGCGGCCGGGACGGCGAGGACGCCGGCCCCGGGGCGGCTGTCTCCGTGGGGCTCATCGGGCGTCACCGCCGATCAGGGTGAGGAACGCGTCCTCCAGGCGGCGGTGCGGGCCGACACGGTCCACGGGGATCTCCATCCGGATGAGGTCGGCGAGCAGTCGGGGCGTGCCGCCCGGTTCGGCGAGGCGTACCAGCAGGCCCTCTTCGGCGCGGACGGCGGAGACGACGCCGGGCAGCGCGCCGACTTTCTCCCACAGCGTGTCGGACAGCGGCTCCGCTCCCGCGACACCGACCAGCACGGTGTCGCCGGAGCCGACTATCTCGGCGACCGGGCCCGCCTGGACGAGCCGTCCGCGGTCCATGACGACCAGGTGCGTACAGCTCTGCTCGACCTCGGAGAGGAGGTGGCTGGAGACGATGACGGTGCGTCCGGCGGCGGCGTAACGGATCATCACGTCGCGCATTTCGCGGATCTGCGGCGGGTCCAGCCCGTTGGTGGGCTCGTCGAGGATCAGCAGATCCGGGAGGCCGAGCATGGCCTGGGCGATGGCGAGGCGCTGCCGCATGCCCTGGGAGTAGGTACGGACGGCGCGTTGCAGGGCGTCACCGAGGCCGGCGATCTCCAGCGCCTCGTCGATGTGGGCGTCGGCGGCGGGCCGTCCGGTGGCCTGCCAGTACAGGTCGAGGTTGGCCCGGCCGGACAGATGCGGCAGGAAGCCGGCACCCTCGACGAACGCGCCGACCCGGGAGAGCACCGGCGCACCGGGCCGGATCGCCTGCCCGAAAATCCGGATCTCACCGTCGTCGGGCCGGATCAGGCCCATCAGCATCCGCAGCGTGGTGGTCTTGCCGGCGCCGTTGGGCCCCAGCAGCCCCAGTACCTGCCCCTTCTCCACCCGGAACGACAGCTCCCGGACGGCATACCTGTCGGCGGACCTGGCGTACCGCTTGCTCAGACCGGTGATCTGCAGCGGAACGTCGGCGAGCGCCGGGTCGGGGGCGGGCGTCGCGGTCCGGCGCCGGGCGGTGAACAGGAGCAGCGCGGCGATCAGGACGGCCACGGCGGGCAGGCCCCAGGTCCAGGCGGGCAGCGGAGCGGCCGCGTTGCGCACCTGGGGTGCGGTGGGCACGGCGAGTTCCCCGGCGGTCCTACGGGCGGGGGCGGGGGTGTCCGCGGTGGTGGCCGGCGGAGCGCCGTCCTCCAGGGAGACGGTGTAGGTGGCGGGTTCGGTGGGCGAGGCGTAGCCGAGGTCGGTCGCGGAGAGCACCAGCCGCATACGGTGGCCGGCCGCGAAGCCATGGTCGACGGCGGGAAGGTGGAGGCGGATGCGCCGGCCGCCGCCCTTGCCCGCCTCAGCGTCCTTGGTTTGCCCGGCGTTTTCGACCCGGTACGGGGTGACGAGCTGGGACGGCAGCACCTGGCGGCGGCCGTCCGGGCCGACGTCGTAGAGCTTGGCGAAGAACACCGCGTCCGGCGAACTGGCGGCCACCCGTACGGTGACGGCGGGGCTGCCGGTGAGACGCACCGGGGTGCGCAGCGGTGCCGAGTCGAAGTGGGCGTACTGGCCCGGGAAGTCGAGGGAGAGACCACCTGCGCCCAGGGCGGAGAGATTGCCGAGCGCGCCCGTACCGGGCACCGCGGAGATGGCGGGCGGTCCCGCGCCGGCCGGATTGGCGAACTTCTGCGCGCGGCCGGTGAGCCGCACCCGCCGCGGCGCGTTGTCCAGTCCGGTGTAGCGGTCCGCGCTCGCACCGCGCAGCCGCACCGTGCCGTCGGTGGAGTCCACTCCCCCGCTGCGGCTGACCCGGAACGCGGGCCCGGTGTCCGCGCTCTTGTCGCCCTTCAGATACCGGTCGAACCATGCGGTGGTACGCGCCTGGACCCGTGCGGTCTCGCGGTCCCCGCCGTCGTGTCCGCCGGCGATCCAGTCGACGTCAACGGGGGCGCCGTTCTTGCTGATCGCCCGTTGCATGGCGTCGGCCTGGCCGAGGGGGAACAGCGAGTCGGACTGGCCCTGCGTGATCAGGGTCGGCACCTTGATGCGGTCGCCGACGGCGGACGGGCTGCGGGCCTCAAGGAGTTCACGGGCCGCGGCGTCCGGCTTGCCGGAGACGGCGACCCGCTCGTACATCGTGCACAGATCGGTCTGGAACCTTCCGCAGCCGCCGGAGGACGTGGGGTCGGCGGGGCCGGTGGGGCCAGCAGGGGCTGTGCCGGTGGGAGCCTCGGTACTGCCGGAAGCACCCGTGGGAGCGTCCGAGGGAGCCCCCGCCGCACCCGTGGGAGCGCCCGCCGCACCCGTGGTGAAGAAGATCCCTGCCCACAGCTTCTTGAACACACCGTTGGGGAACAGTGCGTCGGCCAGATTCCAGTAGGTGATCTGCGGGGCGATGGCGTCGACCCGCTTGTCGTAGCCGGCCGCCAGCAGCGAGATCGCGCCACCGTACGAGGCGCCGGCGACGCCCACCCGGGGATCGCCGGTCTTGTCGAGCCGCACCTCGGGACGCTTCGCCAGCCAGTCGATCAGCCGGCTGACATCGGCCACCTCGCCGTCCGGTGCGTTGAGCCCGATCTTCCCGGTCGACTTCCCGAAGCCCCGTGCCGACCACGTCAGCACCGCATAGCCGTTCCGGGCCAGTTGCTCGGCCTGCGCACGGACGTCGTTCTTGCTGCCGCCGAAGCCATGGCCGAGCAGCACGGCGGGGCGACGCGCACCGGATCCGCCCTTCCCGGTGTCCCCGGCGGAATCCGCGGTGAAGAAGGAGGTGTCGATCCGCACCTCCTTCTTGCCGCCGGGCGTCTCGGGCATCGTGAGGCGCCGGTCCTCGCGGTGCACCGCGGGTGCGGTGTCCGAGGAGACGGCAGCCCAGGTGCCGCCTCCGATGAGTACGGCCAGGGCGCCCGCGGCCGCATACAGCTTCCGCCCGCGCAGTCGGAGATCCATACGCGAATCCTAGGTACGGCCCGGGGCGGGCGCCCCGTCCACCGGGCTGAACCGCACGACCTCCCAGCGAAGTACCGACTGCGGGGCCCGTACCGCATCCGTGGTACGGCCCCCGGCCGGAATCGCCCGGCACAGGCCCGGGAACAGTCCCAGGATCAGCCGTCGTGCGGCTCCGGCGCCGTGGCGCCGTACCGGGCGGTCCTGCCGTCGCTGCTCCGGCGCTCCAGTCCGGCCTTCTCCAGGACGCGGCAGGACGCGGGGTTCGTCAGCTCCACATCGGCGTGCACGGTGTGCACACCCGGCGCGGTGAAGGCGAACTCCACGAGGGCCCGGACCGCCTCGGTGGCGTAGCCGCGGCCCCGCCGGGACGGCACGATGCCATAGCCGAACTCCAGGCAGCCGTCACTCGGCGGCCAGAACAGCCCGATGGAGCCGACCACCAGGCCGCTCGCCGCTCGACGATCCGCCGCTGGCCGTACTCGCCGAGCGCATCCGGCCGTTCGGCGAGGAGACCGGCGATGACGCGGTCGCCCTCGGCGGGGAAACCGTCGGCCCAGTGCGTCCGTCGTACGTCGGCGAGGACCGCGGCGATCTCGTCGCCGGACCATGACACCAGCGCGAGACGGGCGGTCAGCAGATCCGTACCGGCCCGGGAACAGGAAAGGGAAGAGGAGGAAGGGGAAAAGGCGGATGACACGTCGACACTCCTGGTCGTTTCCGAACGACCGGGCCGCGCTCTCGCGAGCCTGTCTTGTCCCGTCTCGGCTCAGGCGGCGGCCCGGACAAGGGCATGCTGACGAGGGGCCTGGCGGGCCATATGCATCAGCCTCCCTTGTCTCAACGGTGATCGAGTGATTGTCCCAATGGAATCAGGCCCTGCCCCGACGGTCTCCACCGGGGCAGGCCTGACACTCGGCACCAGGGCCGACAAGGCTGACCTCAGTACTGCGGCGGCCCGAAACCACCGCCCTGCGGGGGCCCCTGCGGAGGCGGCGGGGCGACGGGCGGGGCCATCGGCGGGCCCTGCTGGGGCATCGGCGGGCCCTGCTGCCAGGAGGCCGGCGGCGGGCCCTGGGGACCGGGAACGAAACCAGGGGCGGGGAACGTCGGCAGCTGGGCCGGGGGTTGCCAGGCGGGGGCGACCGGCTCGCCCTTGCCCATCAGGGCGAGCATCGCCAGGGAGCCGAGCAGATCCAGGAAGAGCTGGATGTGGTTGATGACGCTCAGGCCCGGTGCGTACTCGCTCAGTTGGAACAGCACGTCGTGACCGGCCAGCACGATCGTGGTCACCAGAGCCTTCGGCAGCAGCAGTGCCGCGAGGCCGATGGCCAGACCGCGCGCCGCACAGCCGCGCATCAGGCAGTTCAGGCCGGCGATCGCGGTCAACGCGAGCAAGACCAGTGAGTACCACCCGGGGGACAGGTCCAGCAGGAACGTGAGGGTTCCCTTGCCGAGGTAGAGCGCGGAGAACGAGTCGACGCCGTTCTGCACCAGCACGTAAATGTGCCAGGCCAGGTAGCACAGCGCCATCGCGCCGAGCACCAGGCCGGACACCGTGCCCGCCGCCTTGCCCGGCCGCATCGGCGGATCGCTGGGAGTCGCCCGGGGCCAGGCGCGCATTCCGGCGAGCAGCACGATGGCCGCGCAGAAGGCGAGGAAGGCCAGCGCCAGGCTGTTCAGGAAGACGGCGAGAAAAGTCGCCGAGTTCCGGTCGACGTTCGAGACGAAATAGCGTGTGAGGTCGGTGGAATTGCCGGTGCTGATCATGACCTGCACGCCGGTCGCGAAGGTCAGCGTGGTGGCGACGGCGAGCAGACCGCCGGCCGTGCGCCGCGCGGCGAAGGCGGCGATCGTGGCGCTCAGCTGCACGATGGCCATGCCGAGCACCAGCGGGTTGGTGACCGCGTCGGTGCCCGGCTTGCGGTCCCCGAGCCAGGACTCCCAGACGCCCGCCATCCCGAAGGTGCTGAGATCGACGCCCAGCCAATAGGCGGAGTTGAGGAAGAACAACGCGCAGAACACCCCACCGGTGATCCGCGCGCCCTTGGCCAGCGCCATACTTTGCTGCATTTCGTCCCCCGGTCTTCTCGGTACGCCAGCGAGGGAGCACGGTAGCAACGCTCCGGCCGACGGTCTCACCCGCGTGCACGGCGCCGCCGAACCGGCTCCGTGCGGCGGGCGGGTCCCGTCCCGCTGCCGACGGGGGTCCGGCAGCGGGACGGGACCGTGGCCCCTGGCGAGGCCCTGCCGGTGGCTCAAGCCCTGCCGGTGGCTCAAGCCCTGTCAGTGGCTCAAGCCCTGTCAGTGGTTGCGGGGGAAGCCCAGGTTGATGCCGCCGTCCGCCGGGTCGGGCCAGCGAGTGGTGACGACCTTGCCCCGGGTGTAGAAGTGCACACCGTCGTTGCCGTAGATGTGGTGGTCGCCGAAGAGGGAGTCCTTCCAGCCACCGAACGAGTGGTAGCCGACGGGCACCGGGATCGGGACGTTCACGCCGACCATGCCGGCCTCGGCCTCCAGCTGGAAGCGGCGGGCCGCGCCGCCGTCGCGGGTGAAGATCGCGGTGCCGTTGCCCCAGGGCGAGGCGTTCATCAGGGCGATGGCCTCGTCGTAGGTCTCCACACGGACGACGGACAGCACCGGGCCGAAGATCTCGTCACGGTAGGCGTCCATCTCGGGCGTGACGTGGTCGAGGAGCGAGACGCCGATCCAGTGGCCGTCCTCATAGCCCTCGACGGTGTAGCCGATGCCGTCGATGACGACATCGGCGCCCTGGGCCGCGGCGCCCTCGACATACGAGGCGACCTTGTCACGGTGGGCCTTGGTGATCAGCGGGCCCATCTCGGAGGCCGGGTCGTCGCCGGGACCGATCCGCAGCTTGTCGGCGCGCTCCTTGATCTTGCCGATCAGCGGGTCGGCGGTGTCCCCCACCGCGACGACGACGGAGATCGCCATACAGCGCTCGCCGGCCGAGCCGTACGCGGCGTTGATCGCGGAGTCGGCGGCCAGGTCGAGATCGGCGTCCGGCAGCACCAGCATGTGGTTCTTGGCGCCGCCCAGCGCCTGCACCCGCTTGCCGTTGGCGGTGCCGGTGGTGTGGATGTACCGGGCGATGGGGGTGGAGCCGACGAAGGAGACCGCGGCGACATCCGGGTGCTCCAGGATCGCGTCGACGGCCACCTTGTCGCCGTTGACGATGTTGAGGACGCCATCCGGCAGCCCCGCCTCGGCGGCCAGCTCGGCGAGCCGGAAGGCGGCGCTGGGCACCTTCTCGCTCGGCTTGAGGACGAAGGTGTTCCCGCAGGCGACGGCCAGCGGGAACATCCACATCGGCACCATGGCGGGGAAGTTGAACGGCGTGATGCCGGCCACGACGCCCAGGGACTGACGGATCGCGGCGACATCCACCCGGGTGGACACCTGGGTGGACAGCTCGCCCTTGAGCTTCTCGGGGACACCGCAGGCCAGCTCGACGATCTCCAGACCGCGGGCGACCTCGCCGAGCGCGTCGGAGTGCACCTTGCCGTGCTCGGCGGTGATCAGCGCGGCGATCTCCTCGCGGTGCGCGTCGATCAGCTCGCGGTACCGGAACAGCACCGAGGTGCGCTTGGCCAGGGAGCTGGTGCCCCAGCTGCGGAAGGCTTCCTTGGCGGCGGCGACCGCGGCGTCGACCTCGCCCACGGAGGCGAAGGCGACCTGCTTCTCCTGGGCGCCGGTGGCCGGGTTGTAGACCGGCCCGTAGTTGCCGGAGACGCCCTCGACGGGCTTGCCGCCGATCCAGTGGCTGATGGTCTTCATGCGGGGCCTTTCTGGGTGACGAGCGGGCTGGGGTCAGAGGTGGCGGCGGCGTCCGGCGGCGTGACGGTCGTAGGTCTCACGGGCGGCGACCGCCGCAGGTCGCGTCGCGGTCTCGGCGACGGGGACATCCCACCAGGCTTGGGCGGCCGGCGCGCCCGGCACAGTGTCAGCAGTTTCGGTCTCGACATAGACACATGTGGGGCGGTCCGAGGAACGTGCCTCGGCCAGCGCGGCACGCAGCTCACCGACCGTGGCGGCGCGCAGCACCCGCATACCGAGCGAGGCGGCGTTGGCGGCGAGATCGACGGGCAGCGGCGCGCCCGTATACGTCCCGTCCTTGGCGCGGAAGCGGTAGTCGGTGCCGAAGCGCTCACCTCCGGTCTCCTGGGAGAGCCCGCCGATGGACGCGTAGCCGTGGTTCTGGATGAGGACGAGATTGATGTTGACGCCCTCCTGGACCGCGGTGACGATCTCGGTGGGGTTCATCAGATATGTACCGTCACCGACGAGCGCCCACACCGGCCGGCCGGGAGCCGCCATCCGGACCCCGATGGCGGCCGGGATCTCATAGCCCATACAGGAGTAGCCGTATTCGAGGTGGTACTGCCTGCGGGACCGGGCACGCCAGAGTTTGTGCAGGTCACCGGGGAGGGAACCGGCGGCGTTGAGCACGATGTCGGTGTCGTCGACGAGGGCGTCCAGGGCACCGAGGACCTGGGTCTGGGACGGGCGCACGGAATCGTCCGCGGCGCCGTAGGCGGCATCCACCCGGCGCTCCCACTCTTCCTTGGCGGCGCGGTAGCCCGCTTCGTACGCCGCGTCGACGCGGTGGCCGGCCAGGGCCTCGGTGAGCGCTTCGAGACCGGCCCGCGCGTCGGCGACGAGGGCGCTCGCGCCGAGCTTGTGGGAGTCGAAGGCGGCGATGTTGAGGTTGAGGAAGCGCACCTCGGGCGCGGCGAAGAGGGTGGCGGAGGCGGTGGTGAAGTCGGTGTAGCGGGTGCCGACGCCGATGATCAGGTCGGCCTCGCGGGCGAGGGCGTCGGCGGTGGCGGTGCCGGTGTGGCCGATGCCGCCGATGTCTGCGGGGTGGTCGTGGCGCAGCGAGCCCTTGCCGGCCTGGGTGGAGGCGACGGGGATGCCGGTGGCGTCGGCGAAGGCGCGCAGCGCGTCCTCGGCCTCGCTGTGGTGGACGCCGCCGCCCGCGATGAGAAGCGGTCGGCGGGCGCCGCGGACGGCCCGTGCGGCGTCGGCGAGAGCGGCGGCGTCCGGGGCGGGGCGGGACACCCGCCAGACGCGGTCGGTGAAGAACTCCTCGGGCCATTCGTACGCCTCGGCCTGGACGTCCTGCGGCATGGCGAGGGTGACGGCACCGGTGTCGACGGGGTCGGCGAGCACCCGCATGGCCTGGAGGGCGGCGGGGATCAGCGCCTCGGGGCGGGTGACGCGGTCGAAGTAGCGGGACACCGGGCGCAGCGCGTCATTGACCGATACGTCGCCGGCATAGGGGACTTCGAGCTGCTGGAGCACCGGGTCGGCGGGGCGGGTGGCGAAGATGTCGCCGGGCAGTAGCAGCACCGGGAGGCGGTTGACGGTGGCGAGCGCGGCGCCGGTGACGAGGTTGGTGGCGCCCGGCCCGATGGAGGTGGTGACGGCGTGCGCGGAGAGCCGGTCGGACTGCCGGGCGTAGCCGACGGCGGCGTGCACCATGGCCTGTTCGTTGCGGCCCTGGAGGTAGGGCAGCGCGTCGCCGGATTCCAGGAGCGCCTGGCCGATCCCGGCCACATTGCCATGGCCGAAGATGCCCCAGCAGGCGTTGATCAGGCGGTGTCGGCGGCCGTCCCGCTCGGTGTACTGGTGGGCGAGGAACTCGACCAGGGCCTGCGCGACGGTGAGACGGCGGGTCTTCGGGGCGGTCATCGAGGGTCTCCTGCGGGAGCGTCGTAGAGCGGGAGTCGGGGGTCGACGGGCTGATCGGGCCAGGTGGCGCGGATCCAGCCGTGGTCGGGGTGGTCGCAGATCAGCCACTCCCGGGTGGCGGCGGGGCCGGCCATGACGTTGAGGTAGTACATGTCGTGTCCCGGGGCGGCGATGGACGGGCCGTGCCAGCCGTCGGGGATCAGCACCGCGTCACCGCTGTGGACTTCGGCGAGAACGTCCGTACCGCGGCCGTGCCCGGAGGGGCTGACGCGCTGGTAGCCCAGGCCCGGCTTGCCGCGCCCGCTGGGAGCGGCCGCGGCGGCGATCTCGAAGTAGTAGATCTCTTCGAGCTCGGCCTCCTCCCCGGGGCGGCACTCGTCGTGCTTGTGCGGCGGGTAGGAGGACCAGTTGCCGCCGGGGGTGAGCACTTCGACCGCGATGAGCTTGTCGCACTCGAATCCCTGGCCGGCACCGCCGCCGGCGGGGGCCGCCGCGAAGTTGTTGACCTGACGGGAGCAGTTGCCGGTGCCGCGCAGTTCCACGGGGACGGCGGACGCCGGCCCGTAGCGGGCCGGGAGCCGCCGGGTGCACCGGGCGCCGGTCAGCGCGAACCGTCCGCCCGCCCCGCTGGCGATCTGCACATGGGCGTCCCGCGGCACATACGCGAAGTCCGTCACCCCGCTGAACACGCTCTCCCGGCCGGTCAGTTCGAACGTCTCGCCGCTGTCGGTCAGGACCGTGCAGCCGCCGGAGAGGGGCAGCACGATCCATTCGCTGTCTCCGGTGGCGAGGGAGTGATGGCTGCCGGGCGGCAGCTCCAGGACGCGGAGGGAGGAGTACCCCCAGCCGGCCCGCTTCGGATCGATGTCGAGGGCGTACGGTCCGTCGACCGCCCGCCCCGCCTTGATGTGGAATTCCGAGGTCTCAGCGTTCATAACTGCAAGTCTCCTACTCGCCACTGACAGTCAACGAAATCCGGCCGGTTGAAACGCAATCCGGCCGGTTGAGCGGAGCCGAAGCGGATCGGAACCGGTGCGACCGGCCCGCCCAGCACCGACGGCAGCCGTGGCAGCCATGGCTCCGATCGGCACCGGCCGGCACGGGCCGGACCGGTCAGAGCAGCCCGACGGCGGTGTCCACGGCGGCCGCGACGTCTCCGTCGGCCGGGTAGAGCAGGGAGCGGCCGACGACCAGTCCCTGCACGGTCGGCAGCCGCAGCGCCTTGCGCCACTTCTCATAGGCGACTTCCTGGTCCTGGACGGTGGTGCCGATGTCGCCGCCGAGCAGCACCGTCGGAAGTGTCGAGGCGTCGCACACTTGAGCCATCGCGTCGGGGTCGTCGGTGACCGGCAGCTTCAGCCAGGTGTACGCGGAGGTGCCGCCGAGGCCGGAGGCGATGGCCACCGAGCGGAGGACGGCCTCCGCGCCGAGGTCGTTGCGGACCTTGCCGTTGACGCGACGGGAGAGGAACGGTTCGACGAAGACGGGAAGTTCGCGCTCGGCCATCGCGTCGATGGCGCGCGCGGTGGCCTCCAGAGTGGCCAGCGAACCGGGGTCGTCGTAGTCGATACGGAGCAGCAGCTTGCCGGCGTCGAAGCGGAGCCGGGCGAGGTCCTCGGGGCGATGGCCGGTGAACCGGTCGTCCAGCTCGAAGGCGGCGCCCGCGAGGCCGCCCCGGTTCATCGAGCCCATGACGACCTTGCCTTCGAGGGCGCCGAGGAGCAGCAGGTCCTCCAGGATGTCGGCGGTGGCGAGGACGCCGTCCACGCCGGGCCGGGACAGCGCGAGCACCAGGCGTTCGAGCAGGTCGAGGCGGTTGGCCATGGCGAGCCGCCGGTCGCCGACGGCGAGCGCGCCGCGAGCCGGGTGGTCGGCGGCGACGATCATCAGCCGGCCGCTGTCGCCGATGAGCGGGCGACGGGTGCGGCGGGCGGCGGCCTCCGCGATCGCTTCGGGGTGCCGGGCCCGCAGCGTCGCAAGGTCACTGATCCGAGGGGTCAAGGCGTAACTCACCTTCTTGAGGCCACAGATGCGGCGGGCGCGACAGCTGCGGCGGACGATGCGGGCATGGCCAGGGCGGCCCTCGCCCTCATAAGCGCACCCATGAGCACGCCCGTAGGGCCACCCACGAGGCCCCCGCAGGGACATTCACAAGGCCCCCCATAGGCACATCCACGGGAATCACCACTCCGCGAGGAACGCGTCGACCTCGGCGGCCGTCGGCATCGCGGAGGAACAGGCGAGCCGGGAAGCGACGATGGCTCCGGCGGCGTTGGCGTAACGCATCATCGGTTCCAGTTCCCAGCCGCCGAGCAGGCCGTGGCAGAGCGAGCCGCCGAACGAGTCGCCGGCGCCCAGGCCGTTGACGACCTCGACGGGGGTGGGCGGGACCTCGGCGGTTCGGCCGTCCCGGTGGACGGCGAGCACCCCCTTGGGTCCCTGCTTGATGACGGCCAGCTCCACGCCCATGTCCAGCAGCGCCCGGGCGCACGCCTCGGGGTCCCGCACTCCGGTCGCGACCTCGGCCTCGTCGACGTTGCCGACCGCGACGGTGGCATGCCGGAGGGCCGCTTCGTAGTACGGGCGGGCGGCGGCCATCGCGGCGACGCCGGACGTGCCGCCGTCCTTGGAGGCACCGCCCTCACCGCCCCAGAACATCGGCCGCCAGTCGAGGTCGAAGACGGTGACGCCCGCCTTGGCACGGGCCTCCAGCGCGGCGAGGGTGGCACTGCGGCTGGGCTCCTCGCACAGCCCGGTGCCGGTGATCCAGAAGATACGGGCCGCCCGGATGGCGTCCTGGTCCAGCTCCTCGGGGCGGATGACCAGATCGGGGGCCTTGGGACGGCGGTAGAAGTAGAGCGGGAAGTCGTCCGGCGGAAAGATCTCACAGAAGGTGACCGGCGTCGGGTAGGCGTCCACCGGGGTCACCCAGCGGTCGTCCACGCCGAAGTCGCGCAGCGCCTGGTGAAGGTAGTCGCCGAACGGGTCGCGCCCGGTGCGGCTGATGACGGCGCAGCGGCGGCCGAGCCGGGCGGCGGCGACCGCGACATTGGTGGCGGAGCCGCCGAGGAACTTCCCGAATGTCTCCACTCGTGCCAGCGGCACGCCGATGTCCAGCGGGTAGATGTCCACTCCGATGCGACCCATCGTGATGAGGTCGTACGGCTCGGTCATATGCGCCCCTTCGGTCGGGCCGGCGCGGCAGGTTCGGATTCGACAGGTTCCGATTCGGCGGGTACGGATCCGGCGGGTTCGGCTCTGCGCACAGGTCTAACCGGGCGGATCAGACCCTGTCAACAGTTTGTCCTTACATTATGACGTACGCGACCACCAGGAGCCCCAAGGGTCACCCGAAACCCATCCAACCCCTCTCACACCCCACTACCCCACTACCCCAGCAACCCCAATACCTCCAACATCCCCACCATTCCCATCCGCCTTTAAATCCACCAAGCCCACCAAACTCCACCAATCCACATCAAACTCTTGTCCTTATGTCAGGACGAAGTCTTGACACTCCCCGGGGTGACAGAGAGGCTGTGCCCCACAACTCGACCCCCGCGCCTTCCCGGTCACCGTCGACCGCGAGAGGAGAGCCGCAGCATGTCCGCACCCCGTGCCGTTGCGCCCGTTCTGGACCACATTCGCGTCGGTTCCGCCCCCGACTCCTGGGGCGTCTGGTTTCCCGATGACGAGCAGCAGGTCCCGTGGCAGCGCTTCCTCGACGAGGTCGCCGAGGCCGCCTACGAGTGGATCGAACTCGGCCCGTACGGCTACCTCCCGACCGACCCGGCCGTGCTCCGCGACGAGCTCGCCCCCCGGGAACTGAAGGTCTCGGCCGGCACGATCTTCACCTCGATGCATCACGGCCCCGCCACCTGGGACAAAACCTGGGCGCACGTCTCCGAAGTCGCCACGCTCACCCAGGCGATGGGCGCCAAGCACCTCGTCGTGATCCCGTCCTTCTGGCGGGACGACAAGACCGCCGAGGAGATCGAGCCGCGCGAGCTGACCGTCGAACAGTGGCAGCACCTGACCACCGGCATGGAACGGCTCGGCAAGACCGTGCAGGACGAGTTCGGGCTGGAGATCGTCGTGCACCCGCACGCCGACACCCACATCGACACCGAGGAGCACGTCGGGCGCTTCCTCGACGCGACCGACTCACGCCTGGTCAACCTCTGCCTGGACACCGGCCATTACGCCTACTGCGGCGGCGACAGCGTCAAACTGATCCGCACCTACGGCGAGCGGATCGGCTATCTGCACCTCAAGCAGGTCGACCCGGACATCCTCGCCGAGGTCGTCGCCAAGGGGACGCCGTTCGGGCCCGCCGTCAAGCAGGGCGTGATGTGCGAGCCGCCGCTCGGCGTGCCCGCGCTGCCGCCCGTCCTGGAGGCCGCCCAGGCGCTGAACGTCGACCTCTTCGCCATCGTCGAGCAGGACATGTACCCCTGCCCGCCCGACCAGCCCTTCCCCATCGCCCAGCGCACCCGCCGCTTGCTCAGCTCCTGCGGCGCGTGAGCCGACCGAGCCGCCGCGGATCGGCTTGACTACGCGTCATGCGGCCCGCCTCCCTCGCGCCACACTCCGCCTCACGCCACACACCCGCCTCGCGTCTCGCACCCGCCTCGCGATACTCCCTTCCTTCGCGCCCCCGGCTCCGCGATACCCCCTCCTGTCTTCTCGGTGCCCCCTTCCCGGTGCCTCGCGACGCCCCGGTGTGCCTGCGCCGCCTCCTTGTACTCCGGCAACGATTACGGAGAGTAATTCGTTCCCGGAGTTCGCCACTCGTCACGCTCAGTACACGTAAGAAGGAAAAGAAGGGTGAAGAGGACTAGATGACCTCGGACGACATGACTTCGCACGGACGGTCCGGGCCCGCGCACGGGACACTCGGTGTGGCCGTCATCGGCACCGGCCGGATGGGTGCCGACCACGTACGCCGGATCAACGACGTGATCAGCGGCGCCCGGGTCGCGGCGGTCGTCGACATCGACGCGGACCGGATCGGCCACCTCGCCGCCGGCATCGAGGGGTGTACCCCGTACACGGACCCGACTGCCGCCATGGACGACCCCGGCGTGAACGCCGTCCTGATCGCCTCCCCCGGGCCCGCCCACGAGGCCGCGCTGCTCGACGCGTTCGCCCGTGACCTCCCCGTCCTGTGCGAGAAGCCACTGACACCGGATCCGGCCTCCGCGCTCCGTGTCCTGGAGGCCGAGCAGAAGCTGGGCCACCGCCGCGTCCAGGTCGGCTTCATGCGCCGCTACGACGCCGACTACCTCACCCTCAAATCCCTGCTGGACAAGGGTGCCTACGGCCGCCCGCTGATGCTGCACAACAAGCACCGCAACGCCGACACACCCCCCGGCTTCACCAACGCGATGATGATCCACGACTCTGTGGTGCATGAGATCGATGTGACCCGCTGGCTGCTGGACGAGGAGATCGCGGCGGTCCGCGTGCTGCGCCCGGCACCCACCGGCAACGCTCCGGACGGGCTCAGCGACCCGCAACTGATCCTCTTCGAGACCGCGGCGGGACAGGTCGTCGACACCGAACTCTTCGTCAACTGCGGCTTCGGCTACCAGGTCAGCTGCGAGGCGGTCTGCGAGAGCGGCACCGCCCGGATCGGCGACGACCGCGGTGTGTTCGTCAATACGGCCGGCCACTGGGGCGGCTCGATCACCCCCGGTTTCGTCGAGCGCTTTGAGGAGGCGTACGACCGGCAGGTGCAGCGCTGGGTGGACGCCACCCGCCGCGGCGAGGTCGAGGGCCCGAGCTGCTGGGACGGCTATGCGGCGGCCGCAGTGTGTGAGGCGGGCGTCCGGGCCCAGGCCACCGGGGAGCGCGTCACGGTCGACCTGATCGAGCGGCCCGCGCTGTACGAGCGCTGACGATGACCGCCCCGACCGGCCAGAGGACGCCCTCCGCCATATCCGAGAACATCCCGGCCCGCCGCCCCTCCGCACGCCACGCCAAGCGCTTCATCGTCGCCATCGCCGCCATCGCCGCGCTGGGCGGCGCCCTCTTCGGCTACGACACCGGAGTGGTCTCCGGCGCCCTCCCCTTCATGGAGAGCCACTTCGGCCTGACCTCTCTGGGTGAGGGCATCATCACCAGCGCGCTGCTGATCGGCGCGGCCTTCGGCTCGCTGGCCGGCGGCCGGATGTCCGACGCGCTGGGGCGGCGCAACTCCCTGCTGTGGGCGGGCGCGGTGTTCATCGGCGGCGCGCTGGCCGTCGCGCTCGCGCCCACCGTCCCGTTCATGGCCGTCGCGCGCTTCGTCCTCGGCCTGGCCGTCGGCAGCGCTTCCGTCATCACCCCGCTGTATCTGTCGGAGATCGCACCACCCCACATCCGCGGCCGACTGGTCTCCTTCAACTCCCTGATGATCGTCAGTGGCCAGCTGCTGGCGTACCTCATCAACGCCGTCCTGGCCCACTGGGAAGCCTGGCGGTGGATGCTCGGGCTCGCCGCGCTGCCCGCCGTGGCCCTGTTCGTCGGTCTCTTCTTCCTGCCCGACACCCCGCGCTGGTACATCAGCAAGGGACGTCCGGACGAAGCCGCCCGGGTGCTCCGTCGGACCCTTCCCGCCGAGGACGTCGCCGCCGAGCTGGCCCGTATCGAGCACGCCCGCAGCCTGGAGGCCGACGCGCGGCGCGGGGCCTGGCGGGAACTGCGCACCCCTTGGGTACGCCGACTGCTGCTGGTCGGCATGGGTCTGGCGACCGTTCAGCAGATCACCGGCGTCAACGCCGTCATCTACTTCGCACCCAAGATCCTCTCCGCCACGGGTCTGGGTACCAACGCCGCGATCACCGCGACCATCGCCGTCGGCGTCATCTCCGTTCTCGCCACGGCGGCCGGGATGTCGCTGATCGACCGGGTGGGCCGACGGCCGATGCTGCTCACCGGCCTGTCCGGGATGACGGTCTCGCTGGCCCTGCTCGGCGCGTCCTTCCAGTTGCCGCACGCCACGGCCGTCAGCTACCTCGTGCTCGGCCTGATGGTCCTCTACCTGGCCTTTATGCAGGCCACTCTCAACACCGGCGTCTGGCTGCTGCTGGCCGAGATGTTCCCGCTCAGGGTCCGCGGACTGGCCATGGGTGCCGCGGTGTTCGTGATGTGGCTGGTCAACTTCGGCGTGGCGCTGACCTTCCCGCTGCTGCTGGACGCGCTCGGCGCCGGCGTCACGTTCTGGCTGTTCGGGGCCATGTGCGTGCTGTCGCTGCTGTTCTGCAAGCGCTACGCACCGGAGACGAGGGGGCTGGCCCTGGAGGACCTGGAGGACGAGCTGCGCAAGGCGGACAAGGCGCGGACGGCGGACAAGGCGCGGACGGCGGCGTCCGGCTGAAGAGCCGCTTCGACGGGCAACCACCACCGATCGCGCACCACCACCTCACAGCACCACCGCACCGCTGCACCACCGCATCGGCGCATCCCCCGGCCCGCCGCATCACTCCTCGCCTCCGCACCACCTGCGCGGAGGTCGGCCTTCGGCTGAGGACCGGCTCGCCACATGTCTGTCACAGCCGTCCTGCCGTCGTCACGGCTGTCACCATTGCGCGCGCCTTCCGTCACAAGCGATCAACAGCCCCTCCTCGCCGGTCACTGAGAGTCGTTGTCCGGGCACAGGGTGATCATTACGCCGTACGCAGCCCCCGCCGGCTTCCCCTGACCGGCTCTGCGGACGGCGCTCAGGAGGTGCGTAGAGATGACCGACCGGAGGCTCTGGTCGTACAAGGAGATCGCCGCGCATATCCAGGTGCAGCCGGACACCGTGCGCTCGTACCGCAAGCACGGGCACCTGCCGGAACCGGACCTGGTGGAGAGCGGCAAACCCTACTGGTTCGCCGACACCGTCAGAGCCTGGGTGGCGCGCCGACCCGGCCATCGCGGCCGGCGTGAGGGGGTGGACTGAGCCTCTGAACCGAACCGGTGGACCGAACCGGTGGACCGAACCGGTGAACCGAACCGGTGAACCGAACCGGTGAACCGAACCGGTGAACCGAACCGGTGAACCGAACCGGTGAACCGAACCGGTGAACCGAACCGGTGAACGGGGCCGGTGGACCGAACCGGTGAACTGATCCGGTAGGGCGGTCCGCCGCCCCTGAAACCACTGCACCTGAAACCACTGCCCCTGGATCCGCTTCCCCTCGGGGCCGTAGACGTAGGCCCCGCGCCCGACCGGCGTGGGGCCGACGCGCGTCCCAGGGCCGCGCCGTCCGGGGACCTGCCCCGTCGTCCGGCCTGACCTCCCGCCGCGTTGCCCCGCGCGCACCGCCGCCCCGGGGCCTACTCTCGTCGCATGCCTCAGATACCGCAGGTGCCCGAGACGCCGCAGGCGCCCCAGACATCCCAGGCCCCGGCGGCCGGCCGGATCGCCGTGATCGGCGCCGGCGCGATCGGCGGTTACGCCGCAGCCCTCGCCCACTGGGCGGGCCTCGACGTCACCCTGTGCGTACGCAGCCCCCTGGACGGCCTCACCATCGAGAGCGGCGATACGGTCCGGACCGCGGCGGTACGTGTCGCCACGGATCCCGCGCAGGTGGGGCCCGTCGACTGGGTGCTGCTGACCACCAAGGCGCAGGACACTCCGAGTGCCGAGGGCTGGCTGCGGCGGCTGTGCGGCCCCGGCACCGCCGTCGCCGTCCTGCAGAACGGCGTCGGCCTGGAGGAGCGGGTGGCCCCGTACGCCCCCGAGGGCACCCCGATCCTGCCCACCATCGTCTATATCTCCGCCGAACGCCTCGCGCCCGGCCGGATCCTGCACCATGTCGCCAGCGAACTGCATGTCCCCGAAGGTCCGTTGGCCGACCGGTTCGCCGCCCTGCTGGCCGGCAGTGAGCTGCGGGTGCGGCCGGTCGCCGACTTCGTCACCGCCGCGTGGCGCAAGCTGTTCACCAACCTCGCGGCCAACCCCGTCACCGCCCTGCTCCAGCAGCGGATCGGTGTCTTCGCCGACCCCGAGGTGGCCGGTCTGGCGCGCGACCTGCTTCACGAGGCCGCCGCCGTAGCGCGTGCCGAGGGCGCGGACATCGGCGAGCGGGACGTCGAAGGGACCCTGGAGCTCTATGCCCTGGCGCCGCCCGACGGTGGTTCCTCGATGCTCTACGACCGGCTCGCGGGCCGTCCGCTGGAGCATGAGTACATCACCGGTGCGGTGGTCAGGGCCGGCGAACGGCACGGTATCGGCACACCGTTGAACCGGATGCTGCTGATCCTGTTGCGCGCGATCGACCGCGAACTGCGGGAGAGCGCCTCTTAGAGGGCACCTCCTAGAGGGTGCCTTTTATAGGCGGACGGCCAGGGCAGAGAGCATCTCTTAGACGGACGGGCGCTGCTCTTCCTGGGCCCGCCGAGGCGGGGCCGTCGATCCCCTGATCTCCAGTCCCGGGGCGACGAGTTGGTGGCCGGCCGGCGCGTCGGGGTGCTCCATCCGGTCCAGCAGACAGCGCGCGGCCCGCCGGCCGACCTCGTGGCTGGCGTTGTTCACCGAGTTCAGCCAGAGGTGCCGGATACGGGAGAGGTAGGTGTTGTCGTAGCCGACGAGGGAGAGGTCGGCGGGCACGGCCAGGCCCAGCTCCTCGGCGGCGGACAGCGCGCCGACGCAGGAGATGTCGTTGAACGCGAGGACGGCGGTGGGGCGTTCGGCGCCGCGGGCCGGATCGAGCAGCCGGACGGCGGCGCGGTAGCCGCCTTCCTCGGTGGCGTCGCCGGACTCCACGACGGCGCCCGCCGCCAGCCCATGGGCGCGCATGGCCGCCTCGAAGCCGCGCCGGCGCAGCTCGCCCACCAGGCCCTGTCCGGCGATATGGGCGATGCGGCGGTGGCCGAGGCCGATGAGGTGCTCGGTGGCGAGCCGGGCGCCGCGCTCGTCGTCGTTGGCGACGATGTCGGCCCGCGCCAGCCGGGGTCCGTGGTTGCCGGCGATGACGGTCGGCAGCCGCTCGGCGACCTCGGCGAGTCCCGCGGTGTCCGGCAGGGTGCCGACGACGACGATGCCGTCGACCCGCAGCTCCTGGAACGTGCGGGCGAAGTCCTGCCCGGCCCGCCGGTCGAGCCGCCCGTCGGCCATGAGCATCCGCAGACCGTGCGCGTGCAGCAGCGAGTTCAGGCCGTCGAGAACCTCGACGAACCAGGGGTTGCGCATGTCGTTGAGGAGCACACCGACGGTGTGCGTACGGCGCGCGACGAGACTGCGGGCTGCGGCGTTCGGCCGGTAGTCCAGCTCCTCGATCGCGTCCAGCACGGCCTGCCGCTTGGTGTCGCTGACTCGTGGCGAGCCCTGCAGCACCAGTGACACCAGCGATTTGGAGACGCCCGCGCGCTCGGCGACACCACGGATCGTCGGGGGCCGCCCGGCACCCGGCCGTTCCGTACGGGACTGCCCATTGTCCGGCCGCCCATGGGCCCGCTCATCGGGCCGCGTGTCGAGGCGTTCGTTGGACCGTTCCATGGCTGGAGATCCTTCCACTGGGGCAGGTCGGCGTCAACGCACGGCAACGGCGGGGGCGACACCGGGAAACGACCGCCCTGCAGAAGGGTTGACATGCGGACATACGGACATGCAGGGTTCCCGGGACGCACTTGTTGGACCGTTCCAACAATGCCCCCATGGGCCACTCCCCAAGCCCCTCCCTCCCCAACGCCCCAACGCCCCAACGCTCCCCTCTCCCCTCTCCCCTCTCCCCTCTCCCCTCTCCCCTCTCCCCTCTCCCTGGAAGGATCGAGGCATGAAGATCGGTCTGATCGGCACCGGGCGCATCGGCGCGTTCCACGCCGGGACCCTCCGGAACGTCCCCGGCGTCACGGACATCGTGGTCGCGGATGTGGACGCCGCGCGCGCCGCGTCGCTGGCGGACACCCTCGGCGTACGAGCCGCGGCCGGTATCGAGGAGATGTACGCGGACGGCCTGGACGGCGTGGTGATCACCGCCGCCACCAGCGCCCACGCCACGCTGATCCACCAGGCCCTGGACGCCGAGGTCCCGGTGTTCTGCGAGAAGCCGGTCGCGCTGGACGTCGCGGGCACCATCGGCGTCGTGGAGCGCGCGCAGGCCGGCACCGTGCCCGTACAGATCGGCTTCCAGCGGCGCTTCGACGTGGGCTACCGCGCCGCCCGCGAGGCGCTGCGCTCCGGCGAACTGGGCTGGGTGCACACCCTGCGCGCGTGCACCAGCGACCAGACCCCGCCGCCTGCCGGCTATATCCCCACCTCCGGCGGGCTGTTCCGGGACTGCAGCATCCATGACTTCGACATCCTGCGCTGGCTCACGGGCCGTGAGGTGGTCTCGGTCTACGCCCAGGGCGCCAACCGCGGTGCGTCGTTCTTCTCCGAGGGGGGCGACGTCGACACCTGTGCGGCGCTGCTGCGCTTCGACGATGACACCCTGGCCACCGTCACCGCGACCCGCTACAACGGCGCGGGCCATGACGTCCGGCTGGAGGTATGCGGCTCCGAGGGTGCCCGCATCGTGGGGCTGGACGACCGCGCGCCGCTGCCGTCGGCGGAGCCGAAGCCGTCGTGGCAGAGGTCGGCCAGCCCGTACGCCACGTTCATGGAGCGCTTCCATGACGCGTACGTCACCGAGCTGGGCGTCTTCGTCGATGTCGCCGCCGGCCGTACGCCGAGCCCCTGTTCGCCCGCCGAGGCGCTGGAGGCGCTGTACGTCGCCGAGGCATGCGAACGCTCGCGGCGAACCGGTCAGCCGGTCGCTGTCGCCGACGTACGCGTCACCGGCAGCGCCACCGGCAGCCCCGGGTCCGGCCACGGCGGCGCGGTCCTGGGCACATGACCGGTCTCGCCCGTACCGCCGGTCGTACCGCCGGTACCGCCGGTCGTACCGCCGGGCGCGCTCCCGGCCCCGCCGCGACCTCCCGGCCCCGCTACGACCGCGCCCGGGCAGCCAGATCCACCCGCCATTCGTTGGACCGCATCAGCCGCCCCTTGGGGTACTCGAATGCGCACTCTCCTACGAGGACGAATCCTGCCTTGCGGCAGACGGTGTTCGACGCGTTATGCGCCACCGAAGGGAACGCGTGCAGGGAGCCGTGCCGCCCTTCGACCCTGGCCGCCGCTATGACTTTCCGTGCCGCCGCCACCGCTATGCCGCGGCCCTGGAACTGCGGCAGCACACCCCACCCCGTCTCGTACACCGTCTCCCCCTTCCAGGTCAGCTCCCAGAAGCCGATCGACCCGACGACGGCCCCCTCCGGCCCGTCCTCCGGCGGCAGCACTATGCGGAACATCCGCCCCGGCCCGTCGAGTTCGAGATATCTCCGGTGACGCGCGAGCACCTGCTCCTCGGCCTCCGGGCCGCCGACATGCTCGGTCATTTCCGGTGTGTTGGCCCTGCGCAGCAGCCCGAGGTCGGCCGCCGTCCACGGCTCGATCCCCACCTGAGGCGCTGTCCGATGCGTCATGAGGACACGGTAGGGGCGACCACCGACAATCACCCCGCGGCTGGGTAAAGGGCCCGGTCAGCGCCGTCCTGACGGTCTGGCGTGGCGTGCCGCCTCCTCCTCTCCGTTCCGGGGACCGCCGCTCTCGCTCTCGCCGCTTTCGCCGGGCGGTACTCGAACCGAGCGGCGGCGCGCCGCCCGCTGGACGGCGCTGCCGACCGCGGCGACCACACAGGAGACGCCGATGCCGATGCCGGCGGCATAGAGCGGGTCGCCCGCGGCGGCGCTGCCGATGTAGCCGAGACCGACGGAGTATGTCGCCCACATCGCCTCGGCGACGCCGGCGCCGGTCGCGAAGTTGCGCAGCGGGTAGCCCAGGACTCCGGACGCCAGCGCGCCGACGATCCGTCCGCTGGGCAGGAACCGTACGCCGATGACGAACGGCAGGCCGTAGCGCTGGATGCTCCGGGAGGTCCACTCCAGCAGTGCCCGGCGGCGGGGCCGGCGCCGCATCCAGTCCCGCACGGGTCCGCCGAACCGGCGTGCCACGAGGTACATCAGGAGATCGCCCAGAAAGGCGCTGCCCGCGACGACCAGCAGGATCAGGGGGAGGAAGGCGTCGCCCTGGGAGGCGAGCACGCCCGCGGTGACGAGCAGACCGGAATTGGGCACCAGCGGTGGCAGGGTGGTGAGGGCCAGCAGGCCGTAGAAGGCGAGTACGTCCATCCGGCCGCCTCCTCGGATCCGCCCCGAGTCCGTACCCCAAGGCTGACGCGCGGCGGGTCACGCGGCAACGCGTGCATTCCGGGACTCTCCGGGCGGCACAACGTGCCGAGCTGGATTGATACCCCCTAGGGGTATAGAGTGGGAGAAGGTCGGGAGGTACCGGTCGTCACCGGAACCCCTCGTGCTGCCGAGCCGCCCCGCCACGGCAGACTTTCCGCACGGCACGCACGCGCACGCACCCTCACGCACGTACAGAGAAACAACGACGTACCGACACCCGCCGCTCCGCCGCACCGCCCATCGGTACGTCGACGCACCGGCACACCGCACCACAAGGAGAATCCCCATGGCCGAGAACAGCTCCTGCTGCACCCCTGAAGGCTCCTGCCACTCCGGCGGCGGCACGGATGTCCAGGTCGGCGCCGTGACCACCACGTACCAGGTCACCGGCATGACCTGTGGCCACTGCGAGAAGGCCGTGTCGGACGAGATCTCGGAGATCGCCGGCGTCAGCTCGGTGCAGGCGGCCGCGGCCACCGGCCGGGTGACCGTCACCTCCAAGGCGCCGCTCGACGACGAGGCGGTGCGCACCGCCGTCGACGAGGCGGGCTACGAGCTCGTGGGCCGGGCCTGACCACGGCGCACCCCGGCGTCCGCCCAGCCGCGCTCAGAGGCGCAGACCGAGCCCGCCGCCAGCGGGTGACGGCCTGCGCCTCACGCACATCCGGATCAATAAGCAACCCGGACCGGCAAGCAGCATGGACCGTCAAGCACCCAGCCCTGGTAAACAACCCGACTCGGTAAGCAACCTGGCGGGGCAAAGGCCGCCATACTCGGCCCGCGGCTCCGGAAATTCACATTGCCGTCACAACTGACACAGGACCCATACACCAGGGCCTCGATCTCCAGATCGCGACCCTTGACCGCATTCGCCCTCATATGGCAAGAGACTCAGATCACACTCATCGGAACGTAACCATTGAGGGGGGTCGTGAGTCTAACCGGGCAGTGCAGGCACCCCGGCGGGGCTTGCACTGCACCAGCCGTGCTGATCTTGGGGGATCGTGCGCGGCTACGCGTGGCCGGGGCGACGCGCCCGGGGAGCTTTGAGCGGCCCTCCCGTATGTGCGCGTCCCGGCAGAGCGCGGTGCGACCCGAGAACGCCCGGACGGATCCCGTGGGGGGAATCCGCCCCGGGATACGGGAAGCGCCCCGCACTCTGGACCCGTGGGGGGATCCGGAGGCGGGGCGTTTCCTCTTTTCCGTGTCTCCGCGTCGGCTTTCCTTTTCCGCGTCGGTCTTGCCGCGTACTTCGGTCGGTCTCGGCTTTCCGTGTACCTCGGTCAGGGCCTTCGGCGGTCCGCTGTCAGCGCTGCTCCACCGGCACGAAGTCGCGCTCGATGACGCCGGTGTAGATCTGCCGCGGGCGGCCGATGCGGGAGCCGGGCTCCGTGATCATCTCGTGCCACTGGGCGATCCAGCCGGGCAGCCGGCCGAGCGCGAAGAGCACGGTGAACATCTCGGTCGGGAAGCCCATGGCCCGGTAGATCAGGCCGGTGTAGAAGTCGACGTTCGGGTAGAGCTTGCGCGAGACGAAGTAGTCGTCGGAGAGCGCGTGCTCCTCCAGCTTGAGGGCGATGTCCAGCAGCTCGTCGGACTTGCCGAGCGCCGAGAGGACGTCGTGCGCCGCCGCCTTGATGATCTTCGCCCGGGGGTCGAAGTTCTTGTAGACGCGGTGCCCGAAGCCCATGAGCTTCACACCGTCTTCCTTGTTCTTCACCTTGCGGATGAAGGCGTCGACGTCGCCGCCGTCGCGCTGGATGCCCTCCAGCATCTCCAGCACGGACTGGTTGGCACCGCCGTGCAGGGGACCCCACAGGGCGTTGATGCCGGCCGAGATCGAGGCGAAGAGGTTCGCCTGCGAGGAGCCGACCAGGCGCACGGTGGAGGTCGAACAGTTCTGCTCGTGGTCCGCGTGCAGGATCAGCAGCTTGTCCAGGGCGCTGACCACGACCGGGTCGAGCTCGTACTCGGCGGCGGGCACCGAGAAGGTCATCCGCAGGAAGTTCTCGACGTACCCGAGGTCGTTGCTCGGGTAGACGACCGGGTGGCCGACCGACTTCTTGTAGGCGTACGCCGCGATCGTCGGGAGCTTGGCCAGCAGCCGGACAATGGAGAGGTGGCGCTGCCGCTCGTCGAACGGGTTGTGGCTGTCCTGGTAGAAGGTCGACAGCGCGCTGACGACCGACGACAGCATCGCCATCGGGTGGGCGTCCCGGGGGAAGCCGTCGTAGAAGCGCTTGACGTCCTCGTGCAGCAGGGTGTGATAGGTGATGTCCTGCTTGAAATTCGAGAGTTCGTCGACGGTGGGGAGCTCACCGTTGATCAGGAGGTACGCGGTCTCGACGAACGTGCTGCGCTCTGCGAGCTGCTCGATCGAGTAGCCGCGGTAACGAAGAATCCCCTGTTCACCGTCGAGATAGGTGATCGCGGATTTATATGCCGCGGTGTTGCCGTAACCGGAATCCAGGGTCACCAGACCGGTCTGGGCGCGCAGCTTCGAGATGTCGAAGCCCTTGTCGCCGACGGTGCTGTCGACGATCGGGTAGCTGTATTCGCCGTCCCCGTAACGCAGTACTACAGAGTTGTCGCTCACGTCATCCCTCACCGACGTTGTGCCTCTTCTTCGAGGTGCCCTGACTGCCTATACCTTCCCCCATTTGGACCTTGGATGTGCACTCGGGGTCGGCCATAGGGCTACCTCGCGACACTCAGTGCCGCCTGAGCGCCCATCCTGCTCCCCTTCGCCCCGATTGAGAAAGAGGCGGCACATCACAACGCGCCGCCGAGCCGGTGATCCAGCGCCGTGTACCGCCGACCGGCGGATACGGTGCGGACGGCCTGTCCGAGAGCCTTCCGGGAGCCGACCAGCACCACCAGACGTTTCGCCCGGGTGACGGCGGTATACAACAAATTGCGCTGCAGCATCATCCAGGCACTTGTGGTGACCGGAATCACCACCGCTGGATACTCACTACCCTGCGAGCGATGGATCGTCACGGCGTAGGCGTGGGCCAGTTCGTCCAGTTCGTCGAAGTCGTAGGGGACCTCCTCGTCCTCGTCGGTGAGCACCGTCAGCCGCTGTTCGTCGGTGTCCAGCGCGGTGACCACACCCACCGTGCCGTTGAAGACGCCATTACGCCCTTTCTCATAGTTGTTCCTGATCTGGGTGACTTTGTCACCTACACGGAAGATCCGGCCGCCGAAGCGGCGCTCCGGCAGGTCGGGGCGGGCCGGGGTGACGGCCTGCTGGAGCAGGCCGTTCAGGGCGCCGGCGCCGGCCGGGCCGCGGTGCATCGGGGCCAGCACCTGGACGTCCCGGCGCGGGTCGAGACCGAACTTCGCCGGGATCCGGCGGGCCGCCACATCGACCGTCAGCCGCCCGGCCTCCTCGCCGTCCTCCTCGGCGAACAGGAAGAAGTCCCGCAGGCCGGTGGTCAGCGGCGGCACTCCGGAGTTGATGCGGTGGGCGTTGGTGACCACCCCGGACTGCTGGGCCTGCCGGAAGATCCGGGTCAACCGGACGGCCGGCACCGGGCCGGGATCGGCGAGCAGGTCGCGCAGCACTTCGCCCGCGCCGACCGACGGCAGCTGGTCGACGTCCCCGACCAGCAGCAGATGCGCACCGGGCGGCACGGCCTTGACCAGCTTGTTGGCGAGCAGCAGATCCAGCATCGACGCCTCGTCGACCACCACCAGATCGGCGTCCAGCGGCCGGTCGGCGTCGTACGCGGCGTCGCCGCCGGGCTTGAGCTCCAGGAGGCGGTGGACGGTGGAGGCGTCCGCCCCGGTGAGCTCCGAAAGCCGCTTGGCGGCCCGGCCGGTGGGCGCCGCCAGCACCACCTTGGCCTTCTTGGCGTGGGCCAGCTCGACCACGGAACGGACCGTGAAGGACTTGCCGCAGCCGGGACCGCCGGTGAGCACCGCCACCTTGCGGGTCAGCGCCAGCCGCACCGCCGCCTGCTGCTCCGGGGCCAGCTCCGCGCCGGTACGCCGGGCGAGCCAGGCCAGCGCCTTGTCCCAGGCGACGTCCCGGAACGCCGGCATCCGGTCCTCGTCCGTGCGCAGCAGCCGGGTGAGCCGGCCGGCCAGGGAGATCTCGGCGCGGTGGAACGGCACCAGATAGACCGCGGTGACCGCCTCGCCGTCCGCGCCGGACGGCAGCTGTTCGCGGACCACGCCCTCCGGGTCGGCCGCCAGCTCGCTCAGGCAGTCGATGACCAGGCCGGTGTCCACCTGGAGCAACTTCACCGCGTCCGTGATCAGTTGTTCCTCGGGGAGGTAGCAGTGGCCCTGGTCGGTGGACTGCGACAGGGCGTACTGCAGGCCGGCCTTGACGCGGTCCGGGCTGTCGTGCGGGATGCCGACGGACTGGGCGATGCGGTCGGCGGTCAGGAAGCCGATGCCCCAGACGTCCGCGGCGAGGCGGTAGGGCTGGTTGCGGACGACGGAGATGGCGGCGTCGGCGTATTTCTTGTAGATGCGCACGGCGATGGAGGTGGAGACGCCGACGCCCTGGAGGAAGACCATGACCTCCTTGATGGCCTTCTGCTCCTCCCATGCCGCGCCGATCATCCGCGTCCGCTTCGGGCCGAGGCCGGGGACCTCGATGAGGCGCCCGGGCTCCTTCTCGATGACGTCGAGGGTGTCGGTGCCGAAGTGCTCGGTGATGCGGTCGGCGATGCGCGGGCCGATGCCCTTGATCAGGCCGGAGCCGAGATAGCGGCGGATGCCCTGGATCGTGGCGGGCAGGACGGTGGTGTAGTTCTCGACGGTGAACTGTTTGCCGTACTGCGGATGGGAGCCCCAGCGGCCCTCCATGCGCAGCGACTCCCCCGGCTGCGCGCCGAGCAACGCGCCGACGACGGTGAGGAGATCGCCCGAACCGCGGCCGGTGTCGACACGGGCGACCGTGTAACCGTTCTCCTCATTCGCGTAGGTGATCCGCTCCAGGACCCCTTCCACCACGGCTGCGTTGACCATGAACCCGACGGTACCGCCGAGGTCTGACAACGCGCCGGACACCCGCGCCTCGGGCCCCGCGTCAGGGACGTCATCGAGGGGCCCGTCCGATGGCCGGGCCCCTCGAATCCCCCTCCGCCGGCCTCCGGATCCCCCCGGACCGCCCCTGTCGAGGCCGACATCAGCTATGACCCCGCTGGACCGCCAACGGTTGCACATATCCGCTGAGTTATTTTCCGGTCACCGGTTGTACCCGGGGCGTACGCCCCCAGGCGCAGGCACTGGGCGCTCACACCACATGCGCCGTGAAGCGGTCCACGACCTCGGCCAGCACCTCCGCGCCGTCCCGTGCCCACAGCCCCGGGTTGAAGATCTCCACCTCGACGGGCCCTCGATAGCCGGTGGCGTCGACCCGTTCCCGGAACCACCGCAGATCCACCGATCCGTCGCCCAGCTGCCCGCGCCCCAGGAGGACGCCCTCGGGCAGCGGGGTGATCCAGTCGGCGAGCTGGAAGGCGGCGATCCGCCCACCCGTCACCCGACCACCACCCCTCACCGACAGGACTCCGCCCTGCCCCCACTCCCCCGTCACCCGACCACCACCCCTCACCGACAGGACTCCGCCCTGCCCCCACTCCCCCGTCACCCGACCACCACCCCTCACCGACAGGACTCCGCCCTGCCCCCACTCCCCCGCAGCACCCCCCATGCCGCCCGCGCGGGCAATCTGCGCACCGATCGTGTCGTCCCACCACAGGTGGTACGTGTCCACCACCACCCCCACCTGCTCGACGGGGAACCGCTCGGCGAGGTCGAGCGCCTGGGCGAGCGTGGAGACCACACACCGGTCCGCCGCGTACATCGGGTGCAGCGGTTCGATCGCCAGCCGTACGCCCCGCTCCGCCGCGTACGGCCCCAACTCGGCCAGCGCGTCCGCGATCCGCTCCCGGGCGCCGCGCAGATCGCGGTTGCCGTCCGGGAGTCCGCCGGAGACCAGGACGAGGGTGTCCGTCCCGAGGGCGGCGGCCTCGTCGATCGCGGCCCGGTTGTCGTCCAGTGCGGCCGCCCGCTCGCCCGGTTCCAGAGCGGTGAAAAAGCCGCCGCGGCAGAGGCTGGTGACGCTCAGCCCGGCATCCCGTACGAGCCGGGCGGCCGCGGCCACCCCGTAATCCCGCACCGGCGCGCGCCACAGGCCCACGCCCCGCACGCCCGCCCGTGCGCACCCGTCCGCCAGCTCCGGGAGCGACCACTGTCTGACGGTCTGCTGATTGAGACTCAGGCGGGCGAGAAGGGTGGGGGTGCCGGCGCTCATGCCGAAACCTCGCTTCGCTCGGCCTTGCATTCGCGAGGCGCGCACCCTTCGTCGATTCGCTCGCTGCGCTCGCTCATGTGCCCGCCGCCCCGTACACCGCGAGCAGGGTGCGCATCCGGGAGGCGGCTAGCTCCGGGTCCGGGAACAGACCGAGCCCGTCGGCCAGTTCGTGGGCGCGCCGCAGATGCGGCAGTGAACGGGCCGACTGGAGGCCGCCGACCATGCTGAAGTGCGACTGGTGCCCGGCGAGCCAGGCCAGCAGCACAACGCCGGTCTTGTAGTAGCGGGTTGGCGCCCGGAAGAGGTGCCGGGAGAGTGTGACGGTCGGGTCCAGAGCGGCCCGGAAGCGTGCGGCACCCTGGGGGCCTTCGGTGTCCAGGAGGCGTACGGCGTCGGCGGCCAGTGGTGCCAGCGGGTCGAAGGCGCCCAGCAGCGCGTGGCTGAAGCCGTGGTCGTCGCCCGCGATCAGCTCGGGATAGTGGAAGTCGTCGCCCGTGTAGCAGCGCACGGTGTCCGGGAGCCGACGGCGCAGCGCCACCTCCCGGCCGGCGTCCAGGAGGGAGACCTTGACGCCGTCCACCTTGCCCGGGTTCGCGGCGATGATCTGCAGGAAGGTGTCCGTGGCGGCGTCGAGATCCGTGCTGCCCCAGTAGCCCTCCAGCGCCGGGTCGAACATCGGGCCGAGCCAGTGCAGGATGACCGGTTCCACGGCCTGGCGCAGGAGCCGGCCGTAGAGCTCCTGGTAGTCCGCGGGCCCGGTGGCGGCCGCGGCGAGCTGCCGGGACGCCATCAGGACCGGCCGGCCGCCGACGTCCTCGACAATCCCGAGCTGCTCCTCGTAGGCGGCCTGGACATCTGCCAATGACGCGCCCGTAGGCGGCAGTTGATCGGTACCGGCGCCGCAGGCCAGCAGGCCGTCGACGACGCGTGCCTCGGCGCCGGAGCGGCGGATCAGTTCGGCGGCGGCCGGCCAGTCCAGCCCCATCCCGCGCTGCGCGGTGTCCATCGCCTCGGCCACCCCCAGGCCATGCGACCACAGGTGGTGGCGGAAGGCGAGGGTGGCGTCCCAGTCGAGGGCGGCCGGGCCGTCCGGGGTGGTGTCGGCGAGCGGGTCGGCGACGACATGGGCGGCGGCGAAGACCGTACGGGAGCGCAGCGGGGGACGCGCGGGCACGGCGGCGGCCACCGGGGCGGCGGTCACCGGCCCGGCTCCGGTACGTCCAGGCGGCGGCCCTCTTGGGACGACCGCAGCCCCAGTTCGGCGAGCTGGACACCGCGGGCGCCCGCCGTCAGGTCCCAGCGCCAGGGTTCGTCGCGGACGACATGGCGCAGGAACAGCTCCCACTGCGCCTTGAACCCGTTGTCGAACGCGGCGTTGTCGGGGACTTCCTGCCACTGTTCGCGGAACGGTTCGGTCACCGGGAGGTCCGGATTCCACACCGGTCTGGGGGTACCGGCGCGGTGCTGGATCCGGCAGCGGCGCAGCCCGGCGACGGCCGAACCCTCGGTGCCGTCCACCTGGAACTCCACCAGTTCGTCGCGGTGCACCCGGACCGCCCAGGAGGAGTTGATCTGCGCGACGATGCCGCCCGCCAGCTCGAAGATCCCGTAGGCGGCGTCGTCGGCGGTGGCCTCGTAGGGCGTGCCCGACTCGTCCCAGCGGCGCGGGATGTGTGTGGTGAGGTGCGCCTGGACGGTTCTGACCGGGCCGAAGAGTTCGTGCAGCACATACTCCCAGTGCGGGAACATATCGGCCGCGATGCCGCCGCTGTCCTCGGCGCGGTAGTTCCAGGAGGGGCGCTGCGCCTGCTGCCAGTCTCCCTCGAAGACCCAGTAGCCGAACTCGCCCCGTACGGACAGGACGCGGCCGAAGAAGCCGCCCTCGACGAGGCGGCGGAGCTTGCGCAGGCCGGGCAGAAAGAGCTTGTCCTGGACGACGCCGTGTTTGACACCCGCCTCCTGGGCGAGCCGGGCCAGCTTCAGCGCACCGGCCGGCCCGGTGGCGGTGGGCTTCTCGACGTACAGGTGCTTTCCGGCGGCGATCGCCTTCTGTACGGCTTCCTCCCGGGCGGCGGTGACTTGGGCGTCGAAGTAGATGTCGATGCCGTCGTCGGCGAGTACGGCGTCCAGGTCGGTGCTCCAGCGGTCCAGGCCGTGGCGTGCGGCCAGCGTCCGCAGTTTGTGCTCGGAGCGGCCGACGAGCACCGGTTCCGGCCAGATCACGGTGCCGTCGCCCAGGTCGAGGCCGCCCTGTTCGCGCAGGGCGAGGAGGGAGCGGACCAGATGCTGGTGGTATCCCATGCGTCCGGTCACGCCGTTCATGGCGATGCGTACGGTCGTGCGCGTCACGGCCGGGCCCCTCTCACAGCGGATTCGGGCGTCGTGCGGTAAGCGCTTTCTACCCCGAGGGGCGGCGGCCTGCGCGGCGGGACACGGACACTCCGGCGCGGTGCGTGTCCGCGAAAAAGCCGTGTGCCTGTCCATATCCCTCGCGTACCCTTGACTCAGTCAAAGGTGGCGGGGGTCGACGACGACAGCCGGCGTCGAGCGACAGCGAAGCCCGCAGATCGGCGGCGTCCACCCGTTCGTGATGGGCGACCTCGTGGAGCACCCGGGCCTCGGTGAGGGTGAACGGGGTGTAGAGATGCCGGCCGTAGTCGAGCGCCCCGACGAGGTTCGTGTAGAAGCGGTTGAATCTGCGCAGCTCGCGGATGTCGGACGTGGCCTCGGCCGCCGCCCGGGCCGTCGTACCGGCTGGGGTGCCGGATGCGGTCTCGGACGCCGTCTCTATCCCAGCCGGCTGCTCGGCAGGTTCGAGGACCGCGAGCTGATCACCCGCGGCAGATCGGAGCAGGATCCCCACCGGCAGCGCATCTCGCTGACGAAGGGCGGCCGGGAGGCGGCGGGCCTGCTGGAGGAGCGCTCGCAGGACGCCGTGGGCTCGCTGCTGGAGCCGCTCCCGGTGGCCGACCGGGCCCGTCTGGTGTCGTCGATGCGGACGATCCGCACCCTGCTGGACGCGGACGCTCCCCGGGAGAGGGCCGAGGCCGCCCCCTCCCCCGAGGTCAGCCTGCGGACCACCAGGCCCGGGGGCCTCGGCTGGATGGTGGAGCGGAACGCCGCGCTCTACGCCGCCGAGTACGGCTTCGACCTCAGCTATGAAGCGCTGGTGGCCCGGATCGTCGCGGAGTACGCCGAGAACTTCGACCCGGAGCGGGACCGCACCTGGATAGCGGAGCTCGGGGGCGAGCGCGCGGGCGCGGTGATGTGCGTTCGGGACGCCCGGCCCGGGACCGCCCGGCTGCGGCTGCTGCTCGTGGAGCCCGCCGCGCGGGGACACGGCGTGGGCGGCCGGCTCGTCGACGCCTGTGTGACCTTCGCCCGCGAGGCCGGATACACCGAGCTGGTGCTGTGGACGAAATCCGTGCTCACCGCCGCCCGGAGGATCTATGAGCGCGCCGGGTTCGAGCTGACCGCCGAGTCGGCGCACCATAGCTTCGGGCAGGATCTGGTCGGCCAGGACTGGCGTCTGGCCCTGTGACGACGTAACCGACTCGGACGACCTGAGCGACGGCGCGGGGAGCGGCATGGAAACCGACAGGGGATCCGGTATGGGATCCGGTACGGGTGGCACCGACGACGGAATGCGGTTCGCGTTCTCCACCCTTGGGGTGCCCGGGATGCCCATGGCGGACGTCGTCCGGCTGGCTGTCCGGGCCGGATATCAGGGGGTCGAGCTGCGCGCCCATCCGGAGGAGCCCGTGCACCCGCTGATCGGGATGCGCGAGCGGGCCGCCGTGCGCGGGCGGTTCACCGACGCCGGGGTGGAGATCCTGGCCGTCGCCGGATACGCCAGGGTCGCCGCCGAGGACGCGGCCGCCGAGGCGGAGCTGGCGCAGGAGCTGGACGAGCTGGTGTTTCTCGCCGCCGATCTGGGGGCGCCGTTCGTACGGGTCTTCCCCGGTGGCGGGAGCCGCCCGGCGGCCGAGGCCGAGGCGGACGCCGCCCGCCGGCTCGCCGCGGTGGCGCCGCTCGCCGCCGACCGGGGCGTCCGGGTCCTGCTGGAGACCCATGACTCGCACCGTACGGGCGCGGCCGCCGCCCGGATCCTGGGCGCCGTGGGCCACCGCAACGTCGGCGCGCTCTGGGACGTCCTGCACGCCTGGCGCGCCGGCGAGGAACCCCTCGACACCCATGCCGCGCTCGCCCCGTATCTGGGCTATGTCCAGGTCAAGGACGTCGCCTCGGCCGAGGACCCCACTCCCCTCCCGCTCGGCGCCGGGGCCGTGCCGCTCGCCGCCGTCCTGGCCACGCTCGGCCACGGGACGGGCCCCGGCGGCACCAGCGGCCCCGGCGGCGCGGTCGGCCGGGAGCCCGGCTGGCTCTGCTGGGAGTACGAGAAACGCTGGTACCCCCAAGCGGCCGAGCTGCCCGGCCTCCTGGCCGCCGGCCGCGAGCACCTGCGGCGCCTCCTCGACACGCCGGTCCCCGTACGGTCACCGGCACCGCCGGCCCGCTAGCCCCTGCCCCGCCCCCTGCCTCCCGGGCACACTGACGCCCCCTCACACAGCGCCGCCCGCCCCGCAATACCTGGGCGCCACCACCCGCACAGTCATTGACCGGCAATAGTTTTCCGGCTATCCGTGTCTCCTTGGAAGTTTCCTTCACTTCGCCGAGGAAGCCCTCCGGAAGGAGCGCACATGCACTCCAGACGTACCGTCCTGACCACCGCGGCCGCCGCGGCCGCCGCCTGTGCCACGGGCACCGCCCCCGCGCACGCCGACGGGCCCGCCCTCGGAAGCCGATCGCCCTCCCCCGCCGTCCTGACCCGGCTGCGGGGCCTCATCTCCCGTATGACGCCGGAGGAGAAGGTCGGCCAGCTCTTCGTGATGCGGGTCTACGGGCATTCCGCGACCGCCCCGGACCCGGCCGACGTCGAGGCGAACCAGAAGGAGATCGGGGTCGCCCATGCCGCCGAGCTGATCGCCAGGTACCACGTCGGCGGCATCATCTACTTCGGCTGGGCGCACAACACCCGCGATCCGCACCAGATCGCCGACCTCTCCAACGGCATCCAGAAGGCCGCCGCCGTCCAGCGCGTCCCCGTCCCCCTGCTCCTCTCCGTCGACCAGGAACACGGCATCATCGCCCGTATCGGCGCGCCCGCCACGCTCTTCCCCGGGGCGATGGCGCTCGGCGCGTCCGGCTCCCGTGACGACGCCCGTACGGTGGCCCGGATCGCCGGCGAGGAGCTGTACGCGATGGGCGTCCGGCAGGACTACGCGCCGGACGCGGATGTCAACGTCAACCCGGCCAACCCGGTCATCGGCGTCCGTTCCTTCGGCGCCGAACCGCAGGCCGTGGCCGGTATGGTGACCGCCGAGGTGAAGGGCTTCCAGGGCGCCGGTGTCGCGGCCTGCGCCAAGCACTTCCCCGGGCATGGTGACACCGACACCGACAGCCATGTCGGGCTGCCGTACATACACCACACCCCCGAGGAGTGGGAGCGGCTGGACGCACCACCCTTCCAGGCCGCGATCGCCGCCGGCATCGATTCGATCATGACGGCGCATATCGTCGTTCCCGCCTTCGACACGAGCGAGGACCCGGCCACCCTCTCCCGGCCGATCCTCACCGGCATCCTGCGCGAACGCCTCGGATACGACGGTGTGGTGGTGACGGATTCGCTCGGCATGGCAGGCGTACGGGCGAAGTACGGCGACGACCGGGTGCCGGTCCTCGCCCTCGAAGCGGGCGTCGACCAGCTGCTCAACCCTCCGGACCTCGCCCTCGCGCACGGCGCCGTCCTCAACGCGCTGGAGAGCGGCGAGCTGGCCTGGCCCGACATCGACCAGAAACTCCTGCGCATCCTGCTGCTGAAGGAGCGGCGCGGACTGTTCACGGATCCGTACACGACGCACCAGGCGGTGGACCGGGTCGTCGGCATCCGTCGTCATCTGGCCACCGCGGACCGGATCGCGGACCGCACCACCACCCTGCTGCGCAACGACGGCGGGCTGCTGCCGCTGTCCCGGCGCCGGGAGCGCCAGGTGCTGGTGGCGGGCGTCGACGCGGCATCCCCGTCCGGCACCGGCGGCCCGCCCACCGCGGTCCTGGCGAACACCCTCGCCGGTCTCGGCTTCACCGCGAGCGCGCTGCCCACCGGCCCGACGCCGACACAGGCACAGATCGACCAGGCCGTGGCGGAGCTGCGCAGGCGGGACGCCGCGGTGGTCGCCACCTACAACGTGACCGCGGATTCAGCACAGCGGAAGCTGGTCGCCGCGCTGCTCGCCACCGGGAAGCCGGTGGTACAGCTGGCGGTCCGCAACCCCTACGACATCGCGCAGTTGGACGGTGTCAGGGCGGGCCTGGCGAGCTACTCCTGGACGGATGTGGAACTGCGGGCCGCGGCACGGGTGATCGCCGGGCAGCGGAAGCCGCACGGCACACTGCCGGTCCCGGTGATGCGCGCCGACGCCCCGGCCACCGTTCTCTACCCGATCGGCCACGGCCTGACGTACTGACACGCCCCCGCCTAACCGCAAGGGCGCGCTCCCCCCACCCGGAGGGAGCGCGCCCTTGTCCCGTCGGCGGTCGCCGCCTCGCTTACGGCCGGAGCATCGGCATCCGCCGGATCTCCCGCTTGTCGAGCTTCTTGTCGTACGGGAGGTGCGGGGCTGCCTTCTTGTCCCCGGGGGCCTTGACGCCGGCCCAGTCGAGGAGTTCGGCGGTGGCCTTGGCGCGGTCGGCGCCCTTCAGCTTTTCGATGTTCGCGCCGTGGTTGCCGCCGGGCACCGTGAACACATAGGAATCCCGGGCGCCCGCGCCGAGCTCGAAGTGCTCCGAACTCCACGGGTCGTACTGGCCGTTGACGAACATCATGCGGTGGGCGTGGTGCCGCACCCAGTTGTCGATGTCGGGCATCGCGCTCTTGTCGAAGGCCATCGGTATGTCCTTCGGCACGAATGTCCGGGAGTTGTTGATGCCGGGGTACTTCAGCAGATCCTTCACATTCGGGTACTGGTATCCGGGCTCGCCGAGCTGGGTGCCCGCCTGGTAGTAGTACGGCGTGTACCGCTCCATTCCCTGGTCGGTGTAGCTGTCGAAGCCGCCGACCTCGTCCATCCATTTCCACAGACCGTCGGTGGAGACGGTCGGCTTGGGCACCTTCGCACAGGCCGTTTCGGCCGGCTGGTATTGCCAGAAGCCGAACACCAGGTCCGTGACCATGACTTCATAGGCCCGGTCGGCGTTGCCGATCTGCTGGAAGGTCTGCTTCTCCTTGTCCGCCCACTTCTGGAAGCGGTCGACCATCTCCTCGCGGCGCAGCAGCGCCTCACGCTCGATGGCGGCGAGGTCGGCACGGCACCGGGCGGTCCCGACGGTCCGGAAGAACCGGTCGTACGCCGCGTCCTCGTCGTTGTCCACGTCGTTGGGTGCGACATAGGCGACGGTGCCGTCCATGTCGTGCGGGAAGAAGCGGCGGTAGTAGGTCGCGGTCATACCGCCCTTGCTGCCGCCGGTGGCGATCCAGTTCTTGCCGTAGATGCGGTGCAGTGCTTTGAAAAGGCGGTGCTGGTCATTGGCCGCCTGCTCGATGTCCAGCTTTTTCCAGTCGGCGGGATCGGGCCGCGACGGGACGAAGTAGCGGTATTCGAGAGAGACCTGATTGCCGTCGATGAGCTTTGTCGGCTCGCTGCGGCTCGGTTTGGTGCTGACGTTGTAGCCGGAGGTGAAGAACACCGTCGGGCGGTCCACCGACTTGTGCAGCAGGGTCAGCCGCTGCTGGAACGTCCCGTTCTCGGGGTGCCGGTGGTCAATCGGCTGGGTGTAATTCAGGACAAAATAGCGATAGCCGTCGACCGGCTTCTCTTCGGTGAGACTCATTCCCGGTATCGCGAGGATCCGGTCCTTGATGTCCTTGGTCTTCTTCGGCCCGGCGGCGGTGGCCGCCCCTGCCGCGGTGCTGCCGGCGCCTACCGTGCCTATGAGCACGACGAGCGAGAGCAGCCATCTGATGGCCTTACGCATGCACCCTCCCTTTGGGATAGCAAAGGTCGGGCCGAACCTATCGGCGACTCCCGGACACCACCAGCCCCCGTGAGGCGGATGGCGGTACCCCCCTAAAGGGGGGGTACCGCTCCGGTTTACCGGTGTCGGATGTCAGGCCACCAGCGACTCCGTCTCGCCGGTGAAGGTGCGCCACAGCCCCGCGTAGCGGCCGTCGCGGGCGAGGAGTTGGGTGTGTGTGCCGTCCTCGACGACCCTGCCGTGGTCCATGACGACGACGCGGTCGGCGCGGGCGGCGGTGGTCAGACGGTGGGCGACGACAAGCGTCGTGCGGCGGCCGGTGAGGCGGTCGGTGGCCTGGTTGACGACGGCCTCGGAGGCCAGGTCCAGGGCGGCGGTGGCCTCGTCCAGCAACAGCACGTCCGGCTCGACGAGTTCCGCGCGGGCCAGGGCGAGCAGCTGGCGCTGGCCCGCGGAGAGGTTGCGGCCCCGTTCGGCGACCTCATGGAGGTAGCCGCCCTCCAGGGTGGCGATCATGGCGTGCGCGCCGACGGCCCGCGCGGCCGCCTCCACCTGGGCGTCGGTGGCGTCCGGGCGGCCGTAGGCGATGGCGTCGCGGACCGTGCCGGCGAAGAGGTAGGACTCCTGGGGGACCACGCCGAGACGGCGGCGGTAGTCGGTCAGGTCCAGTTCGCGCAGGTCGGTGCCGTCGACGCGGACGGCGCCCGAGGTCGGGTCGTAGAACCGGGCGACCAGCTTGACGAGGGTGGACTTGCCGGCGCCGGTCTCCCCGACGAAGGCCACGGTCTGGCCGGCGGGGATGGTCAGGTCTATGCCGTCCAGGGCCTGGTCCGTCCGGTCGGCCGGTGCGTCACCCGCTTGGCCGCCATAGCGGAAGTCCACGTTGTCGAAGGTGATGTCACCGCGCACTGCGGGCACGGCGCGCGGCTTCTCGGCGGGCGGGGTGGTGCTCGGCTCGCGCAGCAGCTCCTGGATGCGGCCGAGCGAGACGGATGCCTGCTGGTAGCCGTCGAAGACCTGGGAGAGCTGCTGGACGGGCGCGAAGAACAGGTCGATGTAGAGCAGATAGGCGACCAGCGCACCGGCGGTGAGGGTGTTCGAGCCCACCCGGCCGGCGCCGACTGTCAGGACCAGCGCCGCCGCGACGGACGACAGCAGCTGGACGAACGGGAAGTAGACGGATATCAGGAACTGGCCGCGGAGCCGGGCCTGGCGGTAGGCGTCGCTGCGGGCGGCGAACCGCTCCATGCCGCGCCCCTCGCCCCGGAACGCCTGGACGATCCGCAGGCCGGACACGGCCTCCTGGAGGTCGCCGTTGACGACGCTGATCCGCTCGCGGGCCAGCTCGTACGCCCGCACGCTCTGCTTGCGGAAGAAGTACGTGCCGATGATCAGCGGCGGGAGGGTGGCGAAGACGACGAGGGCCAGCTGGAGGTCGATGGCGAGGAGGGCGACGAGTATGCCGAAGAAGGTCAGTATCGAGACGACGGCGGTGACCAGGCCGGTCTGGAGGAAGGTGGACAGCGCGTCCACGTCCGTCGTCATCCGGGTCATGATCTTGCCGGTCAGTTCGCGCTCGTAGTAGTCGAGGCCGAGGCGCTGCAGCTGGGCGAAGATCTTGAGGCGGAGGGAGTAGAGGATCCGTTCGCCAGTGCGTCCGGTCACCCGGTTGGCGCCGACCTGCGCGGCCCACTGGGCGAGCACGACGGCCAGGGCGAGCGCGGCGGCCGTCCAGACGCCGGCCAGCACCCCGCGTCGGACGCCCTCGTCGATGCCCTGCCGGATCAGGACCGGCACCAGCAGGGCGGCGATGGCGTCGACCGCGACCAGCGCGAGGGCGAAGGCCAGCGGGCCGCCGAAGCCATGCAGCAGTCTGCGCAGGCCGTAGGAGCGCTCGGGGCGCACGGCCTGGTGCTCGTCGATGTCCGGTGTGTCGGTGGCCGGCGGCAGCGCGGCCACCTGGGCGAGCAGCTCGGGGGTCGGGGGCAGGCCGGCCATCGCGGCGGCGGTGCCGGGACCCGCCGCGACGGCCGCCGCGGGGACCGGACCGGCCGCGCCCGCCTCGGCGTCCTGCTCGCGGCGGACCCACAGCTCGGGGGTGATGGTGCCGGACGATCCGGTGCGGGCGGGTTCGGCGGCCTCCGCCTCGCCATCGGTCACGCCGGTCGCCGCCGTGTACTCACCGTCGAAGGGGCCACCGGCCAGTGCGCCGGCCGGGTCGTGCTGGACGGCGCCGAGCTCCTCCGGGTCCGTCAGCAGCCTGCGGTAGAGGGCACAGCGGCCCTCCAGTTCCTCCTGGGTGCCGATGTCGACCAGCCGCCCGCCGTCGAGGACGGCGACCCGGTCGGCGAGCGCCAGGGTGGAGGCACGGTGCGCGATGAGCAGGGTGGTGCGGCCCGCCATGACGCCGCGCAGCGCCTCATGGATCTCGTGCTCCACCCGGGCGTCGACCGCGGAGGTGGCGTCGTCCAGGACCAGCAGACGGGGGTCGGTGAGGATGGCGCGGGCCAGGGCGACGCGCTGGCGCTGGCCGCCGGAGAGGGTGAGTCCCTGCTCGCCGACCTTGGTGTCATAGCCCTCGGGCAGCTCGGATATGAAGCCGTCGGCCTGGGCGGCGCGTGCCGCGGTGCGCACCTGCTCATCGGTGGCGTCCGGGTGGCCGTAGGCGATGTTGTCCCGTATGGATTCGGAGAACAGGAAGCTGCTTTCGGGGACCAGCCCGATGGCGGCCCGAAGGGATTCCAGGGTCAGATCGCGGACGTCGTGGCCGCCGACCAGGACACGGCCCGCGGAGACGTCGTAGAAGCGGGGCAGCAACAGGGAGACGGTGGATTTGCCGCTGCCGGAGGTGCCGACGACGGCGACGGTCTCGCCCGGCTCCATACGGAGCGAGAAGCCGTCGAGGACGGGGCGGGCGGTGCCGGAAACGGGGTACTCGGAGGGGGCGGCGCCCCAGCCGGGCCGGCCGTCTTCCTCGTCCGCGGCACCCCCGTCGGGCCCGCTGTCCTTGGTGTGCAGCGGTGCGTACGCGAAGGTCACCGCGTCGAATGCGACGGTGGCCGGGGCATCGGCGGGCAGCTCATGCGCGTCCGGGCGCTCCTCGATCACCGGCTCGGTGTCGATCAGCTCGTAGACCCGCTCGACACCGGCCCGTGCCTGCTGGCCGACGGTCAGGATCATCGCCAGCATCCGCACCGGGCCGACGAGCTGCGCGAGATAGGTGGAGAAGGCGACGAAGGTGCCGAGGGTGATCTGTCCCTGGGTGGCCATCCAGCCGCCGACGGCCAGCATGGCGACCTGGCCGAGCGCCGGCACGGCCTGCAGGGCGGGGGTGTAGCGGGCGTTGAGGCGGACCGTCCGCAGCCGCCCGGCGAACAGCCGGCGGCTGGCCTCGCGCAGCTTGCCGGTCTCCTGCTCCTCCTGGCCGAAGCCCTTGACGACACGGACGCCGGAGACCGCGCCGTCCACGATGCCGGCCACCGCGGCGGCCTGGCCCTGGGCGTACCAGGTGGCCGGGAAGAGGCGGGCACGGCTGTGCCGGGCGATGAACCACAGGGCCGGGGCCACGGCCAGGGCGACGACGGTGAGCAGCGGCGAGAGGACCGCCATCACGACCAGGGAGATCACGAAGAGCAGGACGTTCCCGATCGTCATCGGGAGCATGAACAGCAGGCTCTGGATGAGCTGCAGATCGCTGGTGGCGCGGCCGACGACCTGGCCGGTGCTCAGCTCGTCCTGCCTCCGGCCGTCGAGCCGGGCGATCGAGGCGAACATCCTGGTCCGCAGGTCGTGCTGGGCGTCGAGGGCGAGACGGCCGCCGTAGAAGCGGCGGATGTAGGTGAGGACGTAGACGGCGATCGCGGCGAGGACCAGCAGGCCGGCCCAGGGGGCGAGGGGCCGTTGGTGCGTGACGATGACATCGTCGATGATCAGCTTCGGGATGAGCGGGACCAGCGCCATGACGGCCATCCCGGCGAGCGAGGCGCCGAGCGCGAGCAGCACATCCTTTTTGTGCCGCCAGCAGTCGCGGGCCAGCCGCCGCGCCCAGCCCTGTCGTTCCGCATCCGTGCCCGCCACGCGCTTCCTCCCACACCTCAACCTTGACGCAAGGCACCAACGTTGTCGCGGGCGGATTTCATCCCGCCGCAACGATCCGGACCGCGTCGGGCGGCGAAATCAGGGTTCGACCCTGACGTGGCATCGGGGGTGCGTCAGGGGCGTATGGGGGTTGTCCCTGATGGTTCCGGGGCCGGGTGACGGTCACGCTGAGTGACATGAAGAAACGGAATCGCCGCCGGGCCGCGGTGGCACTCGCAGGCGGCGCGGCCGCCACGCTGATCTCAGGTACGGCCACGGCAGCCACGCCACCGGCACTACAAAAGCGCATGGCTGTACCTCTCGCCCGTCAGCCGGCAAACAACCAGGCGGACACTCCCCATGACGTCGGCGTGCACACCCTCGGTAACGGCCGGGTGTCGCCTTACGGACACCCGCCGCTGCCCAGACCGGAACGCTCATTGCGCTTCCGGACGGGCCACCGTCAGCTCCGTGATCCCGGGGTGCGTCTTCGCGTCGGCGGCGCCGCGCACCGTGACCCGTACGTAGCGGGCCGGCGTCCGGCCGCCGTAGCCCGTGCCGTACCACTCCTTCCCGTCGCGCGAGACCTGCACGACGTAGGACTTCGGACGGGTCGCGTTCCAGTGCGGGGTGATCTGCCCGACCTGCCGGGTCCGACCCAGGTCCACGGTGAGCGTGCCGGTTGCGGCGTCCGGTACCCAGGCGGTAGTGGTGTTGCCGTCGACCGCCGCGGCCGCGTACAGGCCGGGTTCCTCGGAGGTCGCTCCGGCCGGCCTGCAACGGGCGGCGTTGGTGGTCGGGTTGAGGTCCGGGCGGCGGGTCTTGAGGACGGCGGGGACACCCCGGCTCACGATCTTCTCGCCCTCCGGCGAGTCGATCCGCATCGGGGCACCGGCGGTCAGCCGCACGGTGGTCTGGTGCGCGCCGAGCGCGATGTCGTACGTGCGCCCCTGCCAGCGCAGTCCGCGCAGCGTGACGCCGTCGGAGAGCTGCGGCGGCAGCATCGGGTCGAGCCGCACCCGGTCCTCGCGCAGCCGCAGGCCCGTCAGGCCGTGGGTGAAGGTCTGCAGGAAGCCGCCCTTGCCGGTGAGGAAGTCCTGCGCGGGTTTGCCGGCGAGCGGGTCACCGGCGCCCGCCTTCGCGCCGCGCGCCTCGGAGAACTGCGCGAACGGCCCGCGGACGAACGGCTTGATGGAGCGCAGCAGGTAGGTGTAGGTCGAGCAGCCGGGCTCGCCGATGCCCGCGGCGTCGATGGCGTGCACCGAGTCCGTCATGGCGGGGCCGTCCGGGTCGGTGCGCGCCGCGTAGTAGTCCAGCGTGGCGGCCGCCTGCCGCTGCGACATCGGCCACTCCAGCGGGTACATCAACAGCACCGTGTCCGCCTGCTTGATGGTGCTGCCCCGGTATCCGGCGTACTGCTCGAAGACCTTGCGCCGCGCGTCGTAGGGGATCCGCAGATTGTCGGCGATGGTCTTCCAGGAGGCCGGGGCCGGCTCACCGAGCAGGGCGGCGGCGCGGGTGGCGTGCCGCAGCGCGGTGGCGGCGCCGGCGTTGGTGAACACCGCGTCGTCGACACCATTGCTGTATTCGTCGGGCCCGGCGACGTTCTTGACGGAGTAGCTGCCGTCGGCGTTACGGGTGGCCCGCGAGGCCCAGAACGCGGCGATGCCCTTGAGAACCGGCCAGCCGCGGGACTTCAGCCAGCCGGTGTCCTTGGTCGCCAGGTAATACTGCCAGGCGGCGAGGGCGATATCGCCCATGAGGTGGTTCTGGGTCCGGCAGTGCGGCGGGTCCCAGCTGTGGCACTCGTTGCGCAACTCGCCCTTGCTGCCGCTGGTCCAGGCGTAGAACAGCCCGTCGTGGCCGAGCTTCCTGGCGTTGGCGCGGGCGCCGTCCCGGGTCCGGTAGCGGTAGTCGATCACCGACCTGGCGAGTTCGGGGTGGCTCGCGAGCAGCCCCGGGTACATCCAGGTCTCAGCGTCCCAGAAGATCTCACCGGCGTAGTTGTCGCTGGTCAGACCGGTGGGGGCAATGCTGTTGGCGCTGCCGGCGCGGGTGCTGGACAGCAGACCGTACTGCGCGGCCCGCACCCAGGACTGCAGCTCGCGCTGCCCCTTCACCACGATGTCGCTGCGCCACAGCCGCTGCCAGGCCGCCGTGTGCCGGGCGAACAGCGCGTCCCACCCGTGGCTCGCGGCCCGGCGCGAGGCGGCGGTCGCGGCGGCGCGCGGGGTGCGGGAGGTGAGTGCGGTGTCCACGCCGACGTACTTGGTGAGTTCGTACGAGCGCCCGCTGCGAACGGGGAAGGTCACCTTCTGCCGATTGCTCAACTCGGCCGGCCGAGGCTCCTGTCGGGTGAGCTTGGCGTGGATCTCGGGGCCGGGGCGCAAAGTGGAGGCGACGGCACCGTCGACCTGGGTGCCGTCCGTCCGGAACGCGACGTCCATCGTCGTGCCGGGCCTCTTGGCGCCGTGGGTGGAGCCGGTGGTGGAGCCGGTGGTGCCGGGAGCCTGCGACATCCGGCGGGCGCCGCGTCCGTCGAGGGTGTCGGTGACGGTCGCGGCGCCGCTCCAGTGGGGTGTCATCCGCAGCCGTACGGCACCGGTGTGGGCGTCGTTGCGGTCCACGAGGACGTCATAGACCAGATCGGTGGCGCGGCCGTCGGCGGCCGTCCAGGTCAGCGAGGTACGGAGGAATCCGCAGCGCAGGAAGAGCGTCTGGCGGTAGTGGGAGATCCGGCCGGGTGCGGTGGCGGAGGAGAAGGTCTCCGAGCGCGGGCCGCCGGTGGTGACGTCGAGCGTGGTCCAGGTGGGGATCGCCGCGACGGCCTGTCGGCCCTCGACGTTCTCGGGCCCCTTGGCATACAGCCCGGAGACGAACGACCCGTCGTATTCCGGGGTCTTGAGCGGCCAGCCGGTCGTGCCGCCGGGGGCCGCGTATCCGGCGCCGTTGGGCGGTACCCGCTGTCCGAGATAGCCGTTGCCCACGAAGGCGTGGTGACGGTCCTCGGGGTCGATGCGGGTGGCGGTGGCCGTCCAGCCGTCGTCCCGGCCGCCCTGGCGGCCGCCGGTGCCTTTCGCGCACGGTCCGGGCGAGGTCTGCGGCGCCACGGTCCCGGCCGCCGCCGGCCGGGGCATCGTCCCCGGCGCCGAAGCGGGCGCGAGCGTCGCGACGAGGGCTCCGGCGACGAGCGGGACGACCAGCCTGCGCGAACGGCGAGCCGACGGCCTCGCCGGGCGGCCGGTCGGGCCGTCTGCCGGGCGGTCCGTGGGGTGATCCGTCGAGCGATTCTTCGGGTGCGCCATCGAGTCCTCCGTGACGGCACCTTAAGGCGACGCCCCGGCCCGCCGCAGGGGCACGACAGAAACACGCCAAGCGGGCCGCCGGGGAGCCGCCGCGCTCGGCAGATCACTGAGCGGCGGCGCTCGCTCGCCATATGGCCCCGATTGGCCAATAAGGCCACGCGTACGGCACACTTTTAGACTGACTAGTCAGACCAAAGGAGGGGTGTTGTGGACACCACCCGTCAGGGAGCGGCGGTCAACGCCAGGGGAATCGGGGTCGAGGGCCCACGCGGATGGGCTTTCAGAGCTGTCGACATCTCCGCGGAACCGGGCTCACTGATCGCCGTGGAGGGCCCCTCGGGCTCCGGCCGCACCTGCCTTCTGCTCGCGCTCACGGGCCGGATGCGGATCACCGAAGGCGCGGCGACGGTCGCCGGGTTCCCCTTGCCCAAGAGGATGGGGACGGTGCGCGGCCGTACGGCGATCGCGCACGTACCGGGCGTCGCCGACCTCGAACCGGCTCTCACAGCCGGCGAACATCTCCAGGAACAGGCCCTGTTGGGCCGCCGGCTCACCGGGTCACTGATCGGCTCCCTGCCATGGAGCCGCCGCCGCAAGGACGCCACCCGCGCGCGGATCGACGCCGCGCTGGCGGCCGCCGGCCTGGACCCCGCCACCCTGCCGAAGGGCCTGCGCACGGCCGTCCGTGATCTGGAGCGCCTCGAAGCGCTGCGGCTCTCGATCGCGCTCGCGGTGATGCACGGCCCGCGCCTGCTGGCCGTCGACGACGTGGATCTCAAGCTCTCCGCGGACGAACGCGCCCTGGCCTGGCGGCTGCTGCGGGACCTCGCGCTGGCGGGCACCACCGTCGTGGCCGTGGGCAGCGACGCACCGGCGGACGCCCTGATCGTCCGTACCACCCCGGCCGACGCCCGCAGCGGCGACGCGCAGGACAGCGCCGCTCCCGGCGCCCAGGACACCTCCGATTCCCGCGCCCAGGACACCACGACTCCGGACGCCCAGAACACCACCGCCCCCGGCCAGAAGGGCCCGGCCCACACCGACGAGGAGGAAGCAGCGCATGCGTTCGCCGAAACTGGCCGCGCTTGAGCTCAGGCGTTTCGGCAGGGGAAAGCTCCCCCGACTGGGCCTTGTCGCCCTGATGCTGATCCCCCTGCTCTACGGAGCCCTCTACCTCTGGTCCTTCTGGGATCCCTACAGCCGCCTGGACAAGATCCCGGTGGCCCTCGTCAACGAAGACCGGGGCGCCACCGCCGACGGCAGGAAGATCACCGCGGGCGCCGAACTGGCCGACAACGTCAAGGACAGCAACACCTTCCACTGGGAGGAAGTCAGCGCCGAGGACGCCGCGAAGGGCGTCGAGAACGGCACGTACTACCTCTCCCTGACGGTCCCGAAGAACTTCAGCAAGCGCATCGCCTCCAGCTCCGGCGACAATCCGCAGACCGGTGCGCTCCAGGTCCGCACGAACGACGCCAACAACTACATCGTCGGCTCGATATCGAAGACCGTCTTCTCCGAGATCCGTGCCAAGACCTCGGCGAAGTCGTCGCGGACGTTCCTCGACAAGATCTTCGTGTCGTTCTCCGATCTGCACGACGAGACGGAGAAGGCGGCCGACGGGGCCGGGGAGATCGACGAGCACCTGGGCAACGCCAAGGAGGGCTCCGGCGACCTCGCCGACGGCCTCGGCAAGCTGAACAAGGGCTCCGGCGATGTCAGCAAGGGTGCGGGCGATGTCAGCAAGGGCACGGCACTGGCCGTCAGCAAGGCCCGGGAGCTCAGCCAGGGCGCGGGCAGGGTCGCGGACGGTACGCAGGAACTCGTCGAGAAGGCCGGCGGCCTCGCCAAGAAGGATCTTCCCTACCTCAAGAAGCACGCCAAGGAGCTCGCCGAGAGGGCGAAGGTCGTCGTCCGCGTGACCGAGGCGCTCGACGACATCCTCGACAAGCTGCCGGATCCGGACACCGTCGCCAAGGCCGCCACGCAGGCCCGCAAGAACGCCGACGACGCCAAGGCCCTCTACCAGGAACGCTGCGACGGCCTTGTCTCCACCGACCCCGGCTGCCCCAGGATGAAGGAGATAGCCGAGAACGGCGCCGAGGCCGCCGACTCGGCGGAGAAGGTCCACAGCGACATGGCCGGGCTGGACGAGCGGCTGCGCGACGAGCTGCGCACCGCCCACGACGGGGCTGTGCTGGTCGCCGAGCAGTTCCCGACCATCGCAGAGGACGCGGACACCGCGCTCCGTCAGATCAACCAGCTCAACGCCGGTGCCCACAAGGTCGCCCAGGGCGCGGACAGGTTCGCCGACACCCTCGGCACGCTCGCCACCGGTGCCGGCAAGGTGGCCGACGGAGCCGGTCAGGTCCACAACCGCGTCGGCGACGCCAAGGACGGCGCGGACAAGCTCAACGGTGGCCTGTTCAAGCTCAAGGACGGCACCAACCAGCTGGCCGACGAGCTGGAGAGCGGCGTCGACAAGATCCCGGACTACGACAAGAAGGACCGCGACGCCCGCACCGAGGTGATGGCCGACCCGGTCGAGCTGGCTGCCAAGTCGATGCACAAGGCGCCCAACTACGGCACGGGACTCGCGCCGTACTTCATACCCCTCTCCCTCTGGGTCGGCGCGATGGTCGCGTTCATGCTCTTCGCCCCGCTGGGCAAGCGCGCACTGGCCGCCGGCGCGCCCGGCTGGCGCATAGCCCTCGGCTCCTGGCTGCCGGCGTTCGCGATCGGAGTGGCGCAGGTGCTGGCCCTGATGGCCGTACTCCACTGGGGCCTCGGCCTGGAGATGGCCCGCTCGGCCGGCACGATCGGCTTCCTGCTGCTGGCCACCGCCTGCTTCACGGCGGTCATCCAGCTGCTGAGCGCATACTTCGGACCGGCCGGCAGGGTGCTCACCCTGGTCGTTCTGATGCTCCAGCTGACCTCGGCGGGCGGTACGTACCCGGTGCAGACCAGCCCCGGTTTCTTCGCCGCCATCCACCCGTTCCTGCCGATGAGTTACGTCGTCGACGGTCTGCGCCGACTCATCACGGGCGGCGATACCGCCATCGTCTGGCAGGGCTCGGTGGTCCTGGCGGCCTTCACCCTCGGCGCGCTGGCGCTCACCGCTCTCGCGGCGCGCAGCCGGCAGGTCGTACGGATGAAGGATCTGCATCCGGAACTCAGCCTGTGAGCATCCGCTCCGGCCGTGGGGGCGGTGCCGGCAACGGCACCGCCCCTGGGGCCCGTCTCTGCGCCGCGGCAGCCCCTCGCCGCGTCGCCGCCACCGGCCCCCGTCGCGAGGCCACCCGGCGCAAGCTCTTCGAAGCCGCCGTCGCCCTCATCGCCGAACAGGGCTTCTCCGCCACCACCGTGGACGAGATCGCCGACCGCGCGGGCGTCGCGAAAGGCACCGTCTACTACAACTTCACCAGCAAGAACGTCCTCTACGAGGAGCTCCTCCGGGACGGTATCGACCTGCTGGCCGACTCCCTGCGACAGGCCGAGCAGACCACCGCGGCGGAGGGCGGCAGCCGGGTCGACGCCCTGGACGCGATGATCCGGGCCGGTCTGGACTTCTGCGCCCGCTCCCCGGCCCTCACCCAGCTCTACGCCGCCGAACTCTGGCGCACCAACCGCACCTGGCGCGCCACCGTGAAGCTGGTGCGCGGCCGGGCCCTCGCCGTCGTCGAATCCGTCCTGCGGGACGCCGTCGCCACCGGCGAACTCACCGAAGAACTCGATATCCCGCTCACCGCCTCGGCCCTGTTCGGGATGGTCCTGGTGGCCGCCCTGGACTGGCAGACCTTCCAGCCGCACCGCTCGGTGGAGGACGTACATGCCTCGCTGTCGCGACTGCTGCAGGGACGGGTGAGCGGGGGCGCGCAGCGGACTTGACGGCGGTCGGCGGGGGCCGAGGGCGATCGCGTCACCTCCTCACCCGTCACGACGCATGTGCCGGTCACGACAGCCATGGTGGTGACGTGCGGCCCGCTGGACGCACGAGGTTGACGCCGGGGCATGTCACCGGGCGCCAACCGCGCGCGGCGCTACGGGAATCCGGCGGAGCCGGGGGAAGCGCGAGCGGACCTTGACGGACGCATGATGTGCTGCTGATGCGCCCCGACGAAGCCATCCCGTCCGGACGAAGCCATTAGCTGCCTGAGGCAGTTGCCTGTCCAGGAGCCGGCCACGCGGCCATCACCCCACCCCCCCTCCATTGCGACGGCTTGACGGGCCGTCTGGCCGATCCGTCGGCATCGGTGACATCCCTGTGACAGTCGCGGCCTTGAGGCGCCACGGGCGCCCGCGACTAAAATTCGTGATGTCAGTGCGGTACGTGACGAGCTCTCGATCGGGGGAAGTTATGGCCGGGGACGGACTGCAAGCGGACATCCCGTCGCTGAAAGCCGGCGGCAAGGACTTCACCAGCGTCGGCCGGCGCTATCAATCCGCGGTGGACAAGCTGCAGAACGGGCTGATTGGCCTGGAGGGCGACGGCACCCCGCCGTGGGGCGATGACGACATCGGCGAGAAGTTCGGTGTGGTCTACGAGGGCCTGCGGGACGGCATGTACGAATCGATGGGGCATCTGGCCGCCAGGCTCCAGGAGATCGGCGGCGCCCTGAAGAGCATGGCCGACAACCACCAGGACGGCGAGGACTTCAATGACTCGCTGATGAAGCGGCATGTCGCCAACGCCGAGGCCGACAGCAAGATGATCAGCAGTCTCAAGTCACCCCACACTGCCTGAAACGTCACTCCAGACGCCTGAAGCATTACCCCGCACCGTCTGAAGCATTACCCCGCACCGTCTGAAGCAGCCGAACAGGCCCGAGGAAACAGCGCCCTTGCCTGAGGCCCCGTAGGCGCCTGAGGCACACCGCCCGCCGGCACGCCAGGGGGCGAGGGGGCAACGCCCCGCCCCCGCTTCATCGTCGCTTCGCCGTCCTACGGGGGATTGCTGCCATGTCACTCATGCTTCCGGACTGGCTCGAATGGGTCCTCGAAATGCTCGGCTACGACTGGCCGACGGGTGACGAGGACAAGATGATGGAGTCCGCCAACCAGTGGCGGGAATTCGCGGCGGCGGTAGAGCAGTTGCAGTCGGAGGGCGTCACAGCCGCCGGCAACGTGCTGTCGATGAACTCCGGCGACAGCATCGACGGCTTCAGCACGACCTGGGAGAAGTTCTCCGGCAACGGCTCGGGCTACTTCGATGACGCCCGTACGGCCGCCGAGATGATCGCCGTGGCACTGGATCTGGGCGCCGGGATCATCATCGGGATGAAAGTCGCGGTGATCGCCCAGTTGGCGATCCTCGCGGCGGAGATCATCGCGGCACAGGCGGCCGCTCCCTTCACGCTGGGGCTCTCCGAGATCGGCGCGGCAGGCGCCACCCAGGCCACCCGCATGATCGTGCGCCGCATCCTGAAAGAGGCGCGCGAGGCGCTGGTCGAGGCGATCATGGAGACGCTCAAGGAGCCGGCCATCTCCGCGCTGGAGGCGATGATCTCCGACGCCATCGCACAGGGCGTGAACATGAACTTCGGGGCCCAGAAGGGCTTCGATGTCGGCCGCAGCCTGAAGACCGGCACGGAAGCGGGGGTGGAGGCGGCCAAGAACTCCGGCCAGACCTTCGCCGAGTCGCTGCGTGACGGTGCGGGCTCCAGGGCGGGCGGGCACGCCCGCGGCGGCCTGGATCACGCTGCCGGGCGCGGTGGGGACGCGAGCGACGGAGGCGGGGCGAGTGAAAGTACGGGAGGTGGGGGCGGGCCCGGCAGCGGGTCGGGAAGTGGGTCCGATGGTGGTGCCGGGTCCGGGTCCGGGGGCAATTCCGGTGGTTCCGGGAGCGGTGGTGACCGCGGCAGCGGTAGCGCCGGAGGCTCCGGGAGCGGGAGCAGCAGTGGTACGGGCTCCGGGAGCGGGACCGATACGAGCTCCAGCGGCGCCGGTGGGGTCGTCAACTCACCTCGCTCCACCGGCGATTCCGGCGTAGGGACCGGAGGCGGGAACGGTCCCTCCAGCACTCCCGACAGCGGATCGCCGTCCAGTGGGCCGGACGGTTCGTCCTCCGGATCCGACGGCGCCACCCCGGGCACGGACGGCAACCGCAGCGTTCCGCAGGCCCAGCCCCTGCCGCCCCCGGACCGGCGCACCGCGTTCGACGAGGGCTACACCGGGGGCAACGACCACAACCCGTACGGGTCTTCCACCACACCCGACTCCGGCGGCAACACCGACTCCGGACGTAGTCCCGAGACCAGCAGCACCCCTGACTCCGGGGCGACGCCCGACACGGGCCCCACACCGGAAGCCTCCCACCCGGGGCCCGATACGACGGGCACCCAGCCGACGCCCGGCAACACCCCGGACTCGGCCCGCCCCGCCCCGGACTCCCCCAGCACCCAGCCGGTGTCCGGTTCCTCCACGCACCCGGACGCGTCCCCGGCACCCGACACCGGACCGGCCCCTGACCGTTCCTCGTCCCCGTCCCCCACTCCGGACCAGTCCGCCCCGAGTCAGCCCACCACACCTTCCCCGGACGGCCCTTCGCGTCCGGACGCGGCGTCTCCGTCACCGCAGCCGTCGGCGTCCCCCGACCCGATCGCCGGCAACCCGCCCACCAGCGGCGACAGCTACGGAAGCAGCAGCGGCCACACCGACGGCAGCAACAGCACCACCAACGGGGACAGCTCCAACAGCGGTGGCGGCAGCCGTGTCTCGACGCCGCACCTGGGCGTTCCCTCCCAGGGCGCACCCATGCACCACACCCCGTCCTCGGGTCCGCCGGTCCAGCAGCGCGATCCGTCACCCGACGACACCACGGTCACCACCCAGTCCGCGGACACCATGACGGCGCCCCCGCCCACCCAACAGACCGCAGACCCCGGTGCCTCCACCTCGTCCGCCCCGTCCGCTCCGGGCAACCCCTCCACCCCGCAGCAGTCCCCGCAGGGTGCTCAGCCGGCCCCAGGTGGGGTGACGGGCGCGCCCACCGTGATGCCGCCGCAGGGCGGCCCCACGACGCCGAACGCCACCCCACCGCGCGGCGGCACCCCAACAACCGGCACCCCGACGACCGGCATGCCATCGTCCGGCACCCCATCGACGGGCACGCCTGCCGCCCCGTCCCACCGCCGCCCCGACGGATCCCAGCCCATCCAGGACGTCACCCAACAGCGCCGCCCGGACCGCCCGGCCTACGACCCGCGCCTCGACGGCCCACGCCAGGATCAGTCGAGCCCAGAGCCGCGCCCCGACTCCCGTACCGAACAGCCCACCCAGCCCGACCAGCCCGACCACTCCACCCAACCCGACCAGCCCGACCGGACAGATCAGGGCGACCGAGCGGACCAGGGCGACCGAGCTGATCAAGACAACCAAGCGCACCAGCCCGAGCATCCCCCGGCCTCCGAAACCCGCAACCGCGAGCGCCCCGGCGGCCTCGAAGGCCCCACCGACCAACACCAGCAACACGTCGAAAACAACGTCCCCAAAGACGACAACGGCACCCCCGAACACGCCCCGGACCCCGCACACTGGGCCGACACCATCAACAACCCCGGCCCCGACGCCCCCGGCCGCAACAACAACTGCGTCGACGCCGCCCTCGCCGCCGCCGACACCTACGCCGGCAACCCCACCGCCGCCGCCCACCGCACCCCCGACACCAACCCCGACGGCACCCCCTCCGACCACGGCGAAACCAACGGCCGCAACCGCATCGAAAACACCCTCGGCGCCCGCTTCAACGACTACGGCAACGGCCCCAACGCCTTCAACCGCCTCGAAAACACCCTCCGCAACAACGGCCACGGCTCCCAAGCCGTCATCGTCACCCAGGACAACAACGGCCGCGCCCACGCCTGGAACGTCGTCAACCACAACGGCACCATCACCTACGTCGACGCCCAAACCGGCCAACGCAGCAACAAACCCCTCCACGACGGCACCAACGGCGTCCACGCCATCCCCCTCGACACCAGCCGCCGCCCCATCAACGACCACCCCACCGACAACGACCGCACCTCCGACAACAACCGCACCCCAAATAGCGATCGACGCCCGGCCGCCGAACCGGCAGGCTCCGACCCGAACAAACGGGACCGGCCCCCGGACGACATGGACATCGACGAGGGAGGCGGCAAACGGCCACGGCTCGACCAGAACAACAACCTCGACCAGGACAACCACCTCGGCACGGACAACAACAACGACGGTCCGGAGGGGGAGACCGAGCGGGAGCGTCATGTACGGCTGAACACCAACGAGGACGGTTCGGAAGGGCCGCACCTGCAGAGCCCGCAGGGCCTCACCCCGGACCCGGCCCAGCACGATCTGCGTTCGGACGGCCGGAACCCCGTCTTCCGTACCGACACCGAGACGACCCACAACAACCTCTCGACGTGGGCCAGCCCCGATCACCCCGGCACGGATGAGCACGGTCGCAGCCCCCTGGCCCAGGTGCTGGACCGCACGGCCAGGGAGCACGGTCCCGAGGGGCGCACCACCTTCACCGAGGCCGAGCTGGACAGGGTGCTGCGGGACCCCGATTTCAGCGACCTGGGCCAGGGACAACGCGGCGCCGTCGTGGCGGCTCTCGCGCGTATGAGCATTTCCTTCCACGAGCAGCACGCCGCCCCGGTCGACCGGACGGACGAGGACGGAAAACCCACCGGCCAAACGGATCGTCCCGGCCCCGCCATTCGGGAACGGTCGGCGTGGCCGCCCGCCCACCGGCCCGGAATGATGCCCGACATCAAGGAAGCGGCCAGGGGCATCGATTACGACGAGGTCAACCAGCGCAATGCGGAAAAGGGGCTGGAAACCCATTACAAGGGCCCGGGGCTCAAGGCGCTCCTGGACGCGGCCGGCGATCACCGTCCTGATTTCACCGGGAAGAACTTCGCGGTCCTGGAAGTACAACGCCCTGATGGCTCCGTCGAGTACATCGTCGACTCCTCGATCCCCGCCGGTAAGCATGGCTTTGCGCCAGGGCACTCCGAAAAGGTGCTGCTCGCGGAGGTTGACCGGCGCAAGAGTTCGAGCGACCCGAGCCGGCATGTCAAGGTGACGGGGCTCTATACGGAGCGGGAGCCCTGCGGGAAGGGCGAAGGACACGCGAACTGCTCGAATCGGCTGCGGACCCATCCGGCGATGGATGGGGTCCCGGTGCATTACAGCACCACGTATCGCTCGGACCCGGAGGGCGTGGCGCAGCGCGACGCCCTCCGGAGAGAGTACGAACCGGAGATTCAGCGGATCAAGAACGACACCAGTCTGACGTCGGAAGAACGTGAAGCCGCGCTGAAGGAGCAGCGAGACGCCCGGGACGCGCGCACGGACAGGATCCGGACTCCGAAGGAAAGGTCCATCACCAATGAATTCAACGGATATATGAAAGGGATTGGCGACACCTGGGTGAAGGTCATTCCTCAACTGCTGTAAGCGAGGGCGGAGTAGTGGGTGAAGCCGGAGTTGTGAGTGCAGCCCGAGTAGTGGTGGCAGCCGGAGTAGCCTGCCTCGGGGGATCTCGCCGGCATCCGCACGACACATGGAGAGTTGATGCACCACGAGTCCGACCGAGGGACGACACCAGAGGCCGTCCTCCCGCAGCTCGCCTCATGGTGGCAGGACGCGGCATGGGTCCCCGAAGTGGTCGAGATCGCCGGGCCGCCACGGTCGGGCCGTACGGAAACTCTCCGACGGCTGTCCCAGGAGATTCCCGACGCCGCATCGCTGGACGCGACGGGACTGACCGTCGAGGAACTCCAGGACGCCATCTGCGAGATCTGCGAGGTGGATCTGGTCGGGGCGGCGGACGCGGACTGGTCGCCGTCGGACCGTGCCGAGGAGCGGCGGCTCGTTCTGCTGTCGAACACCCAGCGCGCAGGCCGCACCAGGCACTCGTCACACCCGCGCCGATGCGCCGATTTTCACCTCGATCACCTGGCGCGGAGCGGTGGGCTCGGCATCATCGTCGAAGTGAGCGACGGAAGCCACGAGAACGATGAAATCCGTGGCAGCGACGGGCGCGACGGCCATCGGGAGAAGCGGCGACGCTTCACCCTGGTACCCCACGCCGGGACGCCGGAGGCAATCGCATCCGAATCCGTGGTGCGGGAAATCCGTGCCCTGGCCCTCGCGGAGGGACGCCACGTCCCCATCCCGGTATGGCAGGCGTTGGCCCAGGCCCACGGGGCCGAGCACGCCACGGCCGAGCGGCTCACACAGCTCGCACAGGAACACCCCGCGCTGCTGCGTCTCGATTCCGGTCAGGTTCGGTTCTGCCATGAATACGACGCGGACCGGCTGCGCGACAGTACTCCCGTCGCATTGCGCCGCGCGGTCAACCACCGTATCTGCGCCTGGCTTCGCGCCCATACGGCCGGGCTGTACCACGCCGACGGGTGGCAGGCGTCCGGGGATATCGGTGGGTATGCCGCCACGGCATTGCCGATGCATGCGCTGCACGCCGGGGAATCGGACCTGCTGATCAACGATGGCCGACTGGCAGCAAACGTCGCCCAGGATGCGCTCCTTGACGCATTGAGCTGTATGCCCGATCCCGTACCGGGAAACTCCGGGGCCTCCGATGCCTTTTACGCACACCTGAATGGCATTGCGCCCCCGAGCCAACGCGAGTGGGCGGCCTGGCTCCACCTCATGGCCGTGGCGCGCGGCGACGCCAACAGGGCACGGGAAATCGAGAGTTCCGGCGTACGGCTTCCGTGGAAGGTGCGGTGGACGCACTGGCGGCCGCCGGGCGGTTGGCAGGCCCGTTTCACCGAGCCGGGGTCGATCGTCAGCCTCACCGCCGTACGCAAGGACAAGCGGGACCTCGTCGTGAGCTTCGGTGAGTTCACCAGGGCCATCCGCATCTGGGACCTGGAAACCGGTGAGCAGGAATTCCCCGCGTTCGCGGAAGAACTCCCCCAAGAAGTCGCCGAGTCGCTCTCCTGGCCGGGTTCCCGTACCACCCCCATCACCGCCCAACAGCTGCGTAAGGCAGCCGTTCCGTCCGGGCTGCAGGGGCTCGACGAGGATCTCCTGTCGTGTTCCCTGACGCTGGGCGGCCTACGGCTCCTGGCGGGCTCCGGAGGGATCATCGCGCTGGAATCAACCGGCTCAACGCATTCCACCGATGCAACGCATTCAACCGGTCCAACCCGTTCGACTGATCCGACGCGTCCAACCGATCCGACGCATTCAAATGATCCCACCCGTCCCGCTCACCCCGTCGAGCTCGCCCCGCTCCGGAATGAAGCGCTGGTATGGCCCTATCGCCCGGTGAACGACCCCGTGCTGGCCGAGGCCGAGCCGCTGACCCGCCAAGCGCTGGACGAGCTCTTCGGATCCGATTTCACCCAGCGCGTCCCCGCCGGGTCGCTGCCATCGGGGCTTACGGACGAAACCGCACAACGCATTCTGACCGAAATCGGCCTGCCGCCCGTCGATGTCGTGGGGCTCGGGCTGGATCCCATTGCCGAGACAGGGCTCAGGGAGGTCGCCTGGCCGGCCGCCGCCCCGGAATCCGGCCGGACGGGCCCCTTCTTCCGTATCGGGAAGTGGTGGGGCGGAACCGTCGTCATCGACGGTGGCAGCGGTGAGGTGCTCCGAACGCCGTCCGAGGACGAACCCCCTGCGTGGAGCGACGACTTCGTGGTGGCGTCGCACCTGGAGAAATTCCTGACGATGGTTCACTTCTTCACCACCGGTGTGCATATGCTCGCCGCGACGCGTAACCGCATGGAGGGTGTTTACCTGCGCGTCCATCTCGAAACGGGCCTTGAATCGCTCGACGCCCGAGGCGCGGAATCGCCCGCCTGGATGTACCAGCTGCGTTCCTAGACACGAAGCCGAAAGCCGACCGAACAGCCCGGCAGACCGACAGCCCGAAAGTCCACAATCCCGACAGCCCCCCACGGCAACCGTGGCGGGCCGTCACGATTTCGGCCGTCCCGTCAGCCCCGCGCCGCCGCGATCTGCCGGGACATGATCGTGGTGAGCTCGTAGGCCGCGTGGGAGGCGGCCACCGAGGTGATCTCCGCGTGGTCGTAGGCCGGCGCGACCTCGACCAGGTCGGCGGAGATCAGATTGCAGGACGCCAGCCCGCGGAGGATCTCCAGAAGTTCGCGGGAGGTGAGGCCGCCCGCCTCCGGCGTGCCGGTGCCGGGCGCGTGGGCCGGGTCCAGGACGTCGATGTCGATGGAGATGTAGAGGGGGCGGTCGCCGATGCGCTGGCGGAGCTGGTCGGTGACCTCGTCGACACCGCGGCGCATGACGTCCGCTGAGGTGACGATGCCGAAGCCCATCTTCGCGTCGTCGTCGAGGTCCTTCTTGCCGTAGAGCGGACCCCGGGTGCCGACGTGGGAGAGGGCGGAGGTGTCGAGGATGCCCTCCTCGACGGCGCGGCGGAAGGGCGTGCCGTGGGTGTAGGCGGCGCCGAAGTAGGTGTCCCAGGTGTCCAGGTGGGCGTCGAAGTGGAGCAGGGCGACCGGGCCGTGCTTCTTCGCCATGGAGCGGAGGAGGGGGAGGGCGATGGTGTGGTCCCCGCCGAGCGTCATGAGGCGGGCGCCGGTGTCGAGGAGGTCGTCCGCCGCGGCCTCGACGGTCTCCACGGCCTCGTCGATGTTGAACGGGTTGGCGGCGATATCGCCGGCGTCCGCGACCTGGGCGAGGGCGAACGGCGACGCGTCCTGGGCCGGGTTGTACGGGCGCAGCAGACGGGACGCCTCGCGGATGGCGTTGCCGCCGAAGCGGGCGCCGGGGCGGTAGGAGACGCCGGTGTCGAAGGGGACGCCGACGACGGCCACATCGGCCCTGGACACCTCGTCGAGGCGGGGCAGGCGGGCGAAGGTCGCCGGACCGGCGTAGCGCGGGATACGGGAGGAGTCGACGGGGCCCACGGGCCCAGGGGATGTGGTGGTCATGAGGTGGAGGGTAGGGAGGACCTCGGAATCCGCACATGGACATTTCTGCGAGGGAGGGCGGGGCCGATTCGACAGTTCGGCCAGGGACAGCTGACGGGCTGGTCACTCGGGCCGACCGAGCGACCAGCCGGAGTGCCCAGCCCGGTCACTCAGGGCGGTCACTCGGGCCGCTCACGCCGCCGCCCGGCCCCGCCGGACCAGGTGACGGTGACCTGGAGGTGGCCCTCCACCCCCGTCTTGGTGATCACCGCACCCGCCTCGGCGGTCAGCCGGACCCCGAACTGGATCTGCACCTCGTCCGGACGCTGCGCCAGCGTGCCGAAGCTGTGCAGCGCCGCGTCGGCGGCGTCCCGTACGCCGTCCAGGGCACGGTTGAAGGTGGTGGTGCCGGTGGTGATCGCACCGTCGCCACGGGAGGCGCCCACCATGCCCGACGCGTCGGGACCGGCCTCCACCGTCACCTCGCCGCCGCCGTCCAGGGGGAAGCGGAGCAGTCCATCGGTCATGGGGATCGGAACCTTTCGGGGAAGTCACGGATATCGCGAAGGGCGGGTGCGGGCGTCTCCCAAGGCCCGCGCGGCTCCGGCGGCGTATACGGCTGCGGCGACTCCCCCGGTTCGTACGGAACCAGCTCATGGCCGACGTCGGAGGCGCAGCGGAAGCCGATGGCCGGGTCGGTGTGGTCCACCCGGGCCTGCGACTGGTACGAGACCAGGCCGTACACCTCCAGCAGCTCGCCCGCGGCGCCGCCGCGCACCCCGCGGAAGTCCCGTGCGCTGCCCGCGGCGACCCATTCGTTGACGTTGCCGGTCATATCGAGCACGCCCCAAGGGGACCGTCCGGCGGGGAGGGCGCCGACCGGGGAGGTGTGGGTGGTGCGCAGCGGTGGGCCGCCGGGCGGGCCGGAGCAGCGGGCGCGGTCGAAGGCGCTGCCCCACGGGTACATCCGGTCGTCCTCCGCGCCACGGGCTGCCTTCTCCCATTCGAGCGGGGTGGGCAGCCGCTTACCGCACCACAGGGCGTAGCAGACCGCGTCGCGCCAGCTCACGGAGGTCACCGGGTGGTCGGGGGCCTCGGCCAGCGCCTCCCTGAAGCCGTGCGGTTCCGGGTAGTTCAGGTCGTCGACGAAGGCGGCGTACTGGGCGTTGGTGACCGGGGTGCGGTCGATGTCGAAGCTCCGGCAGAACACCTTGCGGGGGCGGCCGTCGGCGGTGAGCTGGCGGACCTGCTCGTCGTCCGGCGCCATCCGCGCGGTGATCAGGGCGTGCCGGGCCTGGGAGTCGCTGAGTCCGTGGACGAACGGGCCCGCCGGGATCCGCACCATGTCCGGGCCGGGCGCGCGGTCCACCCGCCGGACGAGGCGCTCATCGCATATGGGGCAGACCGTCCCGCCGGCCGTGCTCCTGCCCGGCCCCGAGCCCGCGGCCGCCTCCACGCCGATGAATCCGCAGGCCCCGCAGAACGGGCGGTAGAGGTCGCGTTCCGCGAGGGTGCCGGCCAGGTCCCCGTGCAGCAGAGTGTCCGCGATGGCCTGGGCGGTGGGGCGGTCCTCGGGGCGTGGCGAGAGCATCGCCACGACGATGTGCGCGAGCTCTTCCGGTACGTCCGGACAGCGTGCGGCCGGCTCCCGGCGCAGCGCGTCCGCGTCGCCGAGCGGCCAGTGGCCCGTGAGACGTCCGGTGAGGCACTGGTGGAAGATCATGCCGAGGGCGTAGACATCGTCCGGGGGCGCCGCCAGATCCATCCGCTCGGCGCGCTGCGGGGAGAGGTATTCGATCCGGGTGGTGACCTCCGAGAGGTCACCGGCGCCGCTGAGCCCCCAGTCGATGAGACGCACCTCGTTCGCCCTGGTCAGCAGGATGTTGGTGGGCTTGAGGTCACGGTGGCAGACCTCCGCGGCATGGGCGTGCGCGAGCGCGCCGGCGACTCCGCCGCACACCCGGGCCGACTGGCTGAGCGACAGCCGCCCGGCGGCCAGGAGTTCGGCGAGCGCGGGCCCGTCGACGTACTCCATGAAGAGCGCCGGGCCGAGCGCCACCCGGATGACCTCCGCCACCCGGCCCTCGTCCGTGTCGCGCCCCTCGCCGTCCGCGGCACCCGCCCGCGGCCCGTCCTCGACCTGCTCCAGGGCGGGCATCGCCAGCACCGGGCGGGCGGTGTACGGCGCCTGCCCGAGCCGGGCCACCGCGACCTCGCACTCGCGCAGAAACGCCTGGTCGGCCGCGCTGCCGAAGCGGGCCCGCAGCTCGCCCCGGATCCGCTTCACCGCGAGCCGCTCGCCGTGCCGGCCCTCGACCACACCGACCTCGGAGAACCCGCCCCGGCGCACCTCCCGCACCTCATGGCCGGTGCTCAGCCGGGCCCCGGGCCGCAGCCCCGCCCGTGGATCCGACTCGAATCCCATCGTCCGCTCCCGTCCCGGCCCGTAACCGCGCCGGCCTTCCTGCCCAACACCCTTACCGGCGGCCATTGTTCACCGCGCTTCAGCGAGCCGGCACATCGATTCCACGGCCGCCGCCGTTGCCGGGCGGCAGGCCCTCCGCATCCCCATGGCCGTTTGTCCCACGACCCGCCGCCGTTGCCGGGCGGCAGGCTCTCCGCATCCCCCCAGCCGTCCGGTTCCGGGGCCCGCCGCCCACCGGCCGACATGCCGCCGCTCCTCCGGCACCCCGGCTCCAGGTGCCCGCCGCCACCGGTCAGCAGTGCCACCGTCGCCTCCACAGCACCCCCGTTCAGCGCCTGAAGACCCCCTGCACGGGTGGCGTCACCATCGACCGCCGGCCAAAGAAGATCATCTTCAGGATCTGCAGAACCACCAGCGCGCCGATCGCGCCCAGCGCGAGCAGCCACCACGGCGCGTCCCACACATCGCCGTCCTCCTCCGGGCGCACCTCGCCGACCACGAGCCGCACCTGTTGCTCGGCCTGGAGGCCGGTGCTGTCCTTGACGCGTATGCCGAAGGTGAAGACGCCTTCCTCGGCGGGCTTGCCGGACAGTTCGCCCGTGCGGGAGAGCCTCATACCGCCGGGGAGGGCACCGGCCGGCTCCCAGGTGTAGGGGCCGCTGCCCGCGTCGGCTGCGAAGCGGTGTGCCGGATATGCCTCGTCCTTCTTGCCCTCGGGCACCGCGACCGTCTTGGAGACGACCCGCAGCCGTGGCCGCTCGGCGCCCTCCTCGGCCGCCCGGCGCACCGTCAACGACAGGGTGCGCTCGGCCCGTTGGCCCTTGGAGTCCTCCACCCGGACGGTGGCGCGGACCGGGCCGGGCCCATCGGCGGGCTGTTCGGCGCGGCCGGTGAGCACGCCGTTCGAGGTGAGTCGCAGCCCCTTGGGGAGCTGCCCGGCCGTCCGCTCCCAGCGGTACGGGGCCACGCCGCCGACGGCCGCCAGGGTGAGTTCGTACGGTGAGCCGGCCAGCGCGTCCGGCGCCTTGGTGGTGGCGACCTCGATCTTGGGCGGTTTGACGGCCTGCTGCTCGCCCGCCGGAGTGTTGGCACTGACCAGGCTGAGCAGTACGGCCAGGAACATCAGGGTGGCGATGATGATGAGCAGCAGGTCGATGAAGCGCAGCTCCACCGGCGCACCGTCCCCGCCGCCGCGCCGCCTGCCGAAACCCCTGGCTCCGCCGAAGCCGCTCATCACAGGACTCCGTCACCCGGGCCGCCCGGCCCACCGGGACCGCCGGCCGGCCCATGACCGCCGGGATAACCGCCCTGGCCGGGAACCCTGCCCTGACCGCGCACCGGCATCAGCACCATCTCTCGGTCCAGCCCCTCCCCGATGGCAGCCAGTTGGGCACCGATGGCACCGAGTTGCCGGATGACCTCCTCGGCACGGTCGGGCTTGGCGTCCCGCGCGTCGAACCGCACTCGGGAGGCTTCCGTCGCCAGCCGCCCCACCTCGGTGTTCAGCCCCTGGATCTCCTCGGCGGCCGAGCGCATGGCCTGGGACATGGCGGCCGCCGCCTCGGCCTCGGCGGTCCGGTCGCGGCCGGAGACGGCCCCGCTTCCGGCAGCCGAGGACAGCCGCTCAAGGACCAGTTCGTCCAGCTCCAGCAGCAGCCGCTCCTCACGGGTGTGCACGAACGACACCAGCAGATGGAAGACGACGCTGCTGCCGAGCGCGAACAGCGTGATGCCGAAGGCGGAGGCGAGCGGCCTGATCACATCGGACACCAGCACGCCGCTCAGCTCGGCGTAGCTGCTGGTGCCGCGCATGGCGCCGCTCAGCCCGCGGATCGACCGCGACATCTCCGCCGCGGTGCCGATGAAGCCGAGCGCGGGCAGCGCCCACACCAGGGCGCGAATGACGACGTACGGCGTCTCGGCGCGCGCCCCGCGGACCGCGGAACGGCCGCCGACCAGGGACTCGATCTGCGACGGCTCGACCCGGCCGCTCATCAGGCGGACCTGTTTCAGAGCCTCGTGCACCTCGGTACGCGCGTGCCCTGGGCCCCTCGGTTTCGCGGCGGCCAGCGATGCGGCCTCCCTGCTGTTGCGGCCGCTCAGGGCGAGCAGCATCAACAGCACCCAGATATTGAGGGCGAGCACGGAGGTGGCGAGGAGCTGGGACACTCCGCCGTGTTCGACGAGGCTGTGGAGCGGCGGCACTATCGCCGTGGCTCCCGTGAGGCTCAGTAACAGGGCGGAGCCGACCCCCAGAAGCCCGCACCAGATGAATGTCGTCCGCAGTCTCGTCATGCTCCAGCCTCCCCTGTACCGCGACCACACGCGGCGGCTGTCTTCGTCCTTCGCCCTGTCTTCCGTCTCCGTTGCGTCTTCGCTACGCGCTACGCGTCTTCGTTATGCGTCAAGCGTCTTCGCCATGCGTCGTGCTTCGTCGCCGTCACCATGCCTTCGTCACTGTCGATGACGAATCGATCATGACGAGTAGTTCCCCGTCACTCGAACGAGCTCACTTCACAAAACCTTGAGACAGACGAGGCGTTGGCGCCTGGTGAGGTGCGGGAATCCGACGCTACCGAACGGTGTGGCGGTCGTCCACGAACTCCAACTCCCAGAAGCCGGACGTCATTTGCTCATCGGACGCGGAGAGGACGGCACGGATCAGCACCGTGTCCCCGTGGTACAGCCGCAGTTGGCCCAGCTCCGGTACGGGCTGCGGACGGCCGTCCCCCGGGTGCCGCACAAAGGTGCGCACCCGCTCCATCGGGCTCTCCACGGACCACTGGCCGTACGTGCAGACCAGCCGGCAGTGCCAGCGGCTGACGACATGCGGCGGCCGGGACGCCAGCAGGATGTCCGGCTCGTCCGGACCGCCGTCGCCGCGGCCGATCCAGAACTCATGGCGCTTGGGGCCCGTGGTGCGCAGCGGCACCATCCGCGGCGGCCCGCCGTGTGGATCGTGGATCCAGAGCCGTACGGGACTGGGCTCGGCCAGGTCCGGCCAGTGCGCCCGCAGGCCCTCCACGGGGACGGCGTAGGCGGTGCGCAGCGCGGCGAGCCGGTCGACGGCGGTCACCATGCCGATGACCGCCTGAAGGTCCTCGTCCCATACGGGCGAGCCGCTGAACCCGCGGGCCGGCGGATGGCCCGGTTCGCCGACGGCGGCGAACTGCAGCAGCCCGGCGGCGGTCCGGCCCGCGAGCCCGCCCATACGCCGTCCGGATGGCCGTCGGGAAATCCGTACGCGCCGAGCGTGTGCCCGGCCAGATCGGTGTTCTCCGCCATGGGGGCGGGCTCGGCCCCGTAGGGGATGCGGTCCGGTCTCAGCACGGCGACATCGTCCGGGCCGCCGATCACGTCCGGCTCGCCGGCGAGCACGATCCGCGCCGGGATACCGCTGCCCCGCTCCAGGAACGGGAAGTCGACGCATACGCCGCCCCGGCCGTCCGGTCCCCGACCCTGCTGGACGACATGAGCGCAGGTGAGGACGGTGCCGTTGGCACAGAGAGTGCCCCCGCCGGCCACCGCACCGCCGGAGGCGGCGCGTACCCGTACCTGCCACGGCGGCTTCTCTGCTTTACCCTTCACCGATCGCCCCCTTACGCCGTGCCTTTACGCCGTACGGCCCACCTCTGGGAAAACCCGGTCCCACAGCCCGGAAACGCCTAAGGGAAAACCCGGAAATCCCCCGGCGATCGTAGCCGCCGGGCGCACTGCGGGCCTCGCGCAAGCCCTGTGCACACCCCGGTATCCGGACCCCGCGCACGCCCCAGTATCCGGGCCCCGCGCAAGGCCCCGCACACCCGGTATCCAGACCCCGCGCACCCTCCGGTATCCCGCCCCCGGTGCCCGGCCCGGTGTCCGCGCTGCGGAACCCCCACGCCCCGGCAGATCCGTACGGGCACAATGGGCGCTATGCCGATAGCCGCTGCCGCCGCAGCCCCCACGCGCGCCGAACTTGTCGATCATCTCGTGCGGACCCGGATCGCCGGTGATGTCGCCACCCCCCGCGAGAACAACCTGGACCACTACCGCAAACTCGCCAACGGCGACCGCCACTACTGGCTCGGCCTGGAGCTCGGCGACCGGTGGAGGGACGAACAGGACGTCCTCGCGGTGATGGCGGAGCGCTGCGGCGTCAGCGACGATCCGCACCACCGGCACGGGCAGGACACCATCGACCCCGAGCTGACGGTGGACGCCCTGGACCGCACGGCCGCGGTGCTGCGCAAGGCGGCGGCCGACCGGCAGCGGGTGCTGTTCGCCACCGGTCACCCGGGCGGGCTGCTGGACGTGCACCGCGCCACGGCCGAGGCACTGCGGGCGAAGGGCTGCGAGATCGTGACCGTACCGGGTGTACTGACGGTGGACGAGGGCCTGGTCGTCCAGTTCGCCGGTGTGGCGATGCTGGAGCGCGGCGCGACGCTCTGGCACACCCACTCCCCCGCCCCGATGGCGGCGATCCTCGACCAGCTGGAGCGGGAGGGCGCCCCGCTGCCGGACCTGGTGATGGCCGACCACGGCTGGGCGGGCTGCGCGGGCCAGCGCGGCATCGAGGCGGTGGGCTTCGCGGACTGCAACGACCCGGCGCTCTTCCTGGGCGAGGCCGAGGGCACACTCCAGGTGACGATCCCGCTGGACGACCACGTCCTGAGCCCGCGCTACTACGACCCGCTGACCGCCTACCTGCTGGACGCGGCGGGGCTGGTCTGAAGGGTCCCTCCCGGAGGGGCCGCCCTCGCACCCCAGCCGGCAGGCACGATGCCCCGGCCAGCTACCTGGGCCGTGTCCGGTGAATCACCTATAACCCACCGGTCCGGCCCTTAGGCGGAAACAGGTGGTTCGCCCGAAGCCCGCGACAGGTCACGGCCTTTTGCCGAGCACGAAGGCGAACCGGTCCGGGAAGCAGATCTCACCGGGAGCGTACCGGCGCCGAATCTCCGCAAGGCCGTCGGTGAGTTGCTCGTCGGTGAATGACGACAGCACCGACATCCACCGGTTGGCCACCAGTCCGATCCAGTGGTTCCGGTCGACGCGTACCTGATATTCCTCGCACCCGTAGCTGGTGATGAGTCCGGATTCCCGCATGTGGTCGGCGATGTCCTGGGGATCCGGTTGTCGTTCGGCGAACCGGTCCAGGGCGGAATGGAACAGGGGATATTCCAGCCGCGGTGGCAGCGTGACGACGAGGATACGTCCGCCCGGCACGAGCAGCTCGGCCAGGCCCTTGAGGGTGGTGTCCAGTTCGCTGATGTGGTGAATGGTCTCCTTGATGAGGATGCCGTGCAGCCGGTCATACGGAAGGGTGGCCTGTCCCATAGCCACCTCTTCTGCGCCGGCGTGGATGGGGTGCAGCCGGGGGTCGTCCGGTAGTTGGGCGAGCATCGCGGCGCTGGGATCGACGCACAGGATCGGGCTTTGCGCTGAGGCGTTGCCGATCAGACGCTGGAGGAACAGTCCGGTGCCGGCACCGATGTCGGCGATCCGTGTTCCGGGCCTGATCGGGAGTCTGGTGGCGATGTGTCCGCACATCCACGACAGGTATTCGGGGCGGTGCCCCCAAGTCTGGTCGTAGGTGTGGGCGAGATCGGCGTAGTGCTGTGCGACGCGGTCGCTCACGAGTGCCGGACCTCCTGCCGGGATACCACGGCTGTCGAGGAGGACAGGGACACGGCGGCTTCTCGCGCGTGGTGATCGGGGTCTGTCACGGGGCGCCTGTCTGTGGAGGCGAACATCCACGCCACCTTTCAGTCACAACGTGCCACGAGATGAACGGAGTGCGCCGATGAGCCTCTGACACCCCCAGGCCACGGCGCAACCGCCTCGTTTTGGCCACGCCGTCGGCATTCCTTTGTACCCGGCGAGCCGGGTACACGAAGCTGCGAACTCCCGCACCCGGTTCGCAGGCATGACGACGACCCCCGCCAAGATCACGGGGGCCGTTCACTTCGGTCTCCTGCTGAGTAGATCAGGCGCGGAACTCACCGCGCTTGACGGCATCGACGAACGATGACCAGCCGCTCGCCGAGAAGGCCAACGCGGGGCTGTGCGGGTCCTTGCTGTCCCGGACCGGGACGGTGCCGGGGAGGCCGTTGGCGACCTCGACGCAGTTGCCCCCGTTGTTGCTGTAGGAGGACTTGAACCAGTCGGCGTCCTCCAGGTTGAGTGCCGACACCTTGGCAGGTTGGGTGTTCATCGTGCGATCTCTCTCGATAGTTGATGCAAGAACTCGGGGGTGTCCTGGGGGGACCGAGCGTCTGCCACCATGGCGTCAAACATGCGGGAGAACCGCCTGACCTCGCGTGGCTTGTCCGTAACCGCGACGGTGCTCCACGGGGTGTCGGACTGAACCGTTGTGGGCAGGCCGTCGTCAAGAATCATGATGTTGACGTCATGGAGGGCAACGTAGCCACTTCCTGACTGGGGGAGGACCTGTATGGTCACGTTCTCCAGAGCGGCCAGTTCGGCGAGAGCGGCGTACTGTTCCTGCATGATGTCTGCGTCACCGATGGTGTAACGCAGCGCTGGTTCATACAGGACCGCCCATACCTTCATCGGTTCGTCATCGCGTGTCAGAGCCTCCTTTCGCCGCATGCGGAGCTGCACGCTGTGCTCCATGAACTCCGTTGTCGTCTCGTCGATGGGCTTGTGCAGTTCGTGTACGGCTCGCGCGTAGCCCTTGGCTTGGAGGAGCCCAGGGATAACGGTCGGGTGGAAGACGCGGATCTCCCGGGCGGCGGACTCAACGCCGAGAAATCGCGGCATGCCCGACAACATGGTGGTTCCCGTGCCGGTCCACCATTCACGACTGGATGCGTCGCGCTGGAGGGCAACGAGCCGGTTCACCTGCTCCTCGTCGGTGATGCCGTAGCGCTCCAGCAGCTCCCGCAGATGACCGGCCTGCCGGAAGGACTTCCAACCAGTCTCGACGCGTTGAAGCGTGGTCTCGTCGAAGTGCATGTCCCTTGCTGCCTCCGCGATGGTGAGCCCGGCCTCCTTGCGTAGCTGCCGCAGTTCTTGTCCGAGCCCGATGCGCCTGGCGGTTGGCCGCGGTTTCGCCGCCATGTGCCCTCCATTCTGGCGCATTTGAGCGCCGTCGTCCGCCTTGCGTGCAGGCTGGCATGCGTTGTGCGCGCAGCGGAAGCCATGCGCATAGCTTGGCATGTGCCACTTCTCCTGCTGAGGCTGAACTCCAGCAGATTCTGTTGCACATAACCACGCAGCAGGCCACGGTGGTTGAGCCCTGAAAGTCGTTCAGGGCAAGGCACGAAAGACCCCCGCGACGTTGCTGGCACGGCGAACGTCCGGGGGCATGGCCACCAACCCCTGGGAGGTTGATGACAATGGCGAAGCCTATCGCCACGATCTTCGAAACGCTGCTGCGGCGGTTACTGCCCGCACAAGGGCGTCACCGGTCTGCCGGCTCACCGCTCCCTACGAGGAGCGTGGACGCGGCGAGGCTCGTGGTTCCCCCCGTACCCGTCGGGAGGCCGGGGCTGCTGCGGGGCGAGGACACCGCCCTGGTCCGCCCGTACGTCCTCACGCCCGAGGAACGGAAGCAACGGCGGTTGCGACGCCGACGGCGACGGGCGCTGTGGCTCGCGGTGCACGGGGTCGAGGCCGGGCCGCGCTGGATCCACGGGGTGGAGGTGATGGGCTGATGCCCCGTATCTGCCGCCCCGTTCACCTGAAGGACCCGGCTCCGGTACCGGAGCCGGAGCCGGAGCCGGTTGCCGGGTGCGACGTGTGCGCCGCCCTGGCCAGGCAGCGCACAGAGGCGCACACCACCGGAGACAAGACGACGGCGATCGACTGCAACATCGAAATCCGCCACCACCCCCACCCGAAGCGGGAGGGACGATGACGACCAGGGCACGCGCGGGCGCGTGGTCGCGGCTGCGCGACTGGGCGGAGGAGATGTGGAACCGGCACGTCAGGCAACGGGAGCTGTACCGGCAGCTTGATCTCTTGCGTGCGGACCTCAAGGCCCGTACCGCGTGGATGGATGAGCTGACCGAGGAGGAGCTGGCGGAGATGCTGCGCGGCCTCACCGCGTGCATCGACGCCGTGCAAGCGGCGGGCATCAACGCCCCGGACCGTCCGGAGGACACGTCCACGACCGACCCGACGGCGGGCGGTGCGCCGCCCCTGGCGTAGACCAGGGCGGGGCCGCCGTGGCCTGTCTCCGGCCGCCCCGCCCGCACAACTTCCCCCGACCGGCCCGTGCCGCCCGCCAATCCTCGACAGCCGGCGGGCCCGGCCCGGACACAGACGCACCCGGCGTCGGCGTCCGGGCCGTCGAGGCCCCCTGTTGAGGCCGGGCTCGTTCACAGGAAGCTAGCCCCGGCAGGGATCTACAAGCCCGTACACGACGAAGGAGGAACACCGTGTTCGTTCATTCCGACCGTCTCCCGAACGGGACACCGTTGCCATCCGGACACAACACCCCAGCACCGTGGGGCCTGCGGCGCATGGCCCCCTACCCGGCGTTCTCCCCCGGCTATGCCCGTACCGAGCTGGACCCTGCGACGCAGACCGCGCGCTACTTCGATGCGGACGGACAGCCTGTGATGATGCCGGGGCACGGCACCAGCACCGGCACGAACCCGCCTACCAACACCGGTAACCCGTCCGACGGCGCCGGGCCCGGGGGTTCCGGTGGCGGGGACCAGGACACCGGGAACGACAGCGACCAGTGACACATCCGGGTCCGGTTCTGGTCGTCACCAACTTGGACGACCCCACAACCGATCTGGTGATTGATGAGCTGCACGGCCGGGGTGTCCCGGTCGTGCGGTTCGACTCCGGGGACTTCCCCGCCACCTTGTCGGTTGCGGCCATGATCACGAGCGAGGGCATCACAGGCACCCTCACCACGCCGACTCGCACGGCTGACCTCGCCGGTGTGCGGTCGCTGTACTACCGGCGCCCCTCCGGCTTCACCTTCCCGCATTTGGACGAACAGACCGCCCGGTTCGCCGTCTCCCAGGCCCGCTATGGTCTCGGCGGCGTCATGGCGTCCCTGCCGGGCTGCCTGTACGTCAACCACCCCCACCGCATTGGCGACGCCGAGTTCAAACCCTCCGGCCTCGCCACCGCTGTCACAGCCGGATTCCAGGTCCCGCCAACGCTCCTGACGTCCGCCCCGGAGGCGGCCCGCGCCTTCATCAAGACTCACGGGCCTGTGATCTACAAACCGCTGTCAGCCCCGCTGTACCGAAACGCTGACGGTGTCTCGTGCACGGTGAAGGTCGCCGAGGTCGCCGCCAAGGAGATCGACGAAGCGATTGCCGGCACAGCCCACCTGTTCCAACAGCGCGTCGACAAGGTCGCGGACGCTCGCGTGACCGTCATCGGCGACCATGTGTTCACAGTCCGCATCGACTCGGACCTGTTGGACTGGCGTACCGACTACGGTCGGCTCACCTACACCCCTGTGCAGCCTCCGCCCGGCCTCACCTCCGCCCTCTACCGCTACCTGGCCCGCTTCGGGTTGGTCTTCGGCTGTTTCGACTTCGCCATCGGCCGCGAAGGGCAATGGTGGTTCCTGGAGTGCAACCCGTCCGGGCAGTGGGCGTGGCTGGAGCCGGAGACCGGCCTGCCCATGGTCGCCGCGATGGCTGATCTGCTGGAGAGGAAACCCACGTGCCCCACGACGACAAGTCCCTACGCCTCCGCCTCGCTGAACACCTTGCCGCCGGCGGATACCTCCGCACCGCGCCGTGGCGGGCGGCCGTAGAGGAGGTCCCACGGCATGAGTTCCTGCGCGGCGGATTCTTCGAACCGGTCGATGGCCCCGGGCCGACCGCGTGGCGACCGGTACTGCCGGACGATCCGCAGTGGCTGGAGCGCTGCTATGACGACGAGTCCCTGGTGACGCAGATCGCCGGGACGATCGTCCCCCGCGACATCCGGGGCGAGATCCTGCGCGCCCCGACCTCCTCCCGCACCATGCCCTCCCTGGTGGTACGCATGCTCGAAGAGCTGCACGTCGAGGACGGGCTCACGGTGCAGGAGATCGGCAGCGGCTATTCCACGGGCCTGCTCTGTCACCGGCTTGGCGACCAGGCCGTGACCTCCGTGGAGGTCGACCCGGACGTGTCCGCCTCCGCGAGCGTGGCTCTTGGCGCCTGCGGATACTTCCCCGAACTGGTGGTCGGCGACGGGCTCGTGGGCCATGCAGACGGCGGGAAACGCGACCGCACCATCGCCACCTGCGGCGTGATCGACCTGCCCTACACGTGGGTGGAGCAGACCAAGCCGGGCGGCCTCATCCTGGCCACTCTGTGCGGGTGGCTCTACTCTTCCGAACTCGCCCGGCTCACCGTCAGAGAGGACGGGACCGCCCGCGGCCGCTTCCTCGGCGGACAGATCTCCTTCATGCTCGCCCGCCCCCAGCTCCCGCCCTCGCTCGGCATGCTCCCCGACCTCGACATCGGAGAGGAGCGCCCCGCGAGCCTCGCGGCCAATGTCCTGGACGACTGGAACACGCGCTTCGTCGCCCAACTCGCCGCCCCCCGCGCCCAGCGCATCAGCCTGGTGCGCGACGGCCGGACCGAAGATGTCCTCATCGATGTGGACGCCGGCGTATGGGCGGCCCTCACCCAGGAGGCCGGCGGCACATGGACCGTGCGGCAGGGCGGACCGGGTCGCCTCTGGGATGACGTCGAGCGGTACGTCACCCGCTGGCGGTCCGATGGCGCCCCCGGTCTCGATCACTTCGAGGTCACGGTCACGCCCGACGGCCAGACCATCACCTGGTCCCGAGAGGGACATGAGGACGAGGACGATGGCTGATGACGAGCGGGGGGGTGTGGCGGGGGGGTGTCATGCCCCACGGGCTATGGCACCAGCGGCTCCGACGTGCACCTCTGCGCCGCTCACCCGGCTACGCCCTCGGCACCCGCACGACCCCCTCCTGGATCACCGACACGGCCAGCTGCCCATCGGCCGTGAAAATGCGCCCCTTGCCCAGCCCCCGGCCGCCCTGGGCGGTGGGGGACTCCTGGTCGTACAGCAGCCAGTCGTCGGCGCGCAGCGGGCGGTGGAACCACATGGCGTGGTCCAGCGATGCCCCGACGACGTCGCCGACGGCCCAGCCGCCCCGGCCGTGCGCGAGCAGGATCGAGTCCAGCAGGGTCATGTCGGAGACATAGGTGACCAGGCAGATGTCGAGCAGCGGGCGGGGGATCCCACCGTCGTCGTCGAGCTTGCCCTGGGTGCGGAACCAGACCTGCGACCTGGGGTCGCGGGCCTCGCCCGCGGTGGCGAACGGCGGCTCGTCGACATAGCGCAGATCGATCGCCGCCCGGGACTCCAGCAGCCGCTCGACGACGCCGGGGCCGGTGAACCGGTCGGCGTAGCGGGGCAGCATCTCGGCGGCGGTGGGCAGCTCCAGCGGGTCCGGTGCCGGAGGCATCGGCTCCTGGTGCTCCAGCCCCTCCTCGGGCAGCTGGAAGGAGGCGGACAGGTGGAAGATCGGCTGGCCGTGCTGGACGGCGACGACCCTGCGGGTGGTGAAGGACCGGCCGTCGCGGATGCGGTCGACGGTGTAGACGATGGGCGCGCCGGGGTCGCCCGGACGCAGGAAGTAGGCGTGCAGGGAGTGCGGCGGCCGGTCGGCGGGGACGGTGCGTCCGGCCGCGACCAGGGCCTGGGCGGCGACCTGGCCGCCGAAGACCCGGGGCACGATGGAGGCGGTGCTCCGGCCGCGGAAGATGTCCTGCTCGATCCGCTCCAGGGAGAGCAGATCGAGCAGCGACTGGAGTGCGTCGGTCACGTGGGTATTGCTGGTCACGTGCGTATTGCTGGTCATGTGCGTGTCGCTGGTCAACGTGTGTGCGCTTCGGCGGGCCCCGGGCCTACAGGCCCATGGACTTGGCGATGATCGACTTCATGACCTCGCTGGTGCCGCCGTAGATGCGGTTGACGCGGTTGTCGGCGTACAGGCGGGCGATGGGGTACTCGTTCATATAGCCGTAACCGCCGTGCAGCTGGAGGCACTTGTCGATGACGCGGTGCGCGACCTCGGTGCAGAAGAGCTTGGCGCCGGCGGCCTCGGCCGGCGTCAGCTCGCCCGCGTCGAGGGCCTCCAGGGCGCGGTCGGCGACGGCCTGCGCGGCGTCCACCTCGGCCTGGCAGGCGGCCAGTTCGAACTTGGTGTTCTGGAAGGCGGCGACGGGCTTGCCGAAGACGGTGCGCTCCTGCACGTACTGCTTGGCGAACCGGACGGCGGCGGCGGCCTGCGCGTACGCGCCGAAGGCGATGCCCCAGCGCTCGGAGGGCAGGTTCTTGCCGAGGTAGGAGAAGCCCTTGTTCTCCTCGCCGAGCAGGTCCTCGACCGGGACCTCGACGTCGACGAAGGCGAGCTCGGCGGTGTCGGAGGTCCGCAGGCCGAGCTTGTCCAGCTTGCGGCCGACGGAGTAGCCCGCGGACGCGGTGTCCACGGCGAACAGGGAGATGCCGAAGCGGCGGTCGTCCTCGCGCGGGCCGGAGGTGCGGGCGCAGACGATGACGCGGTCGGCGTGCACACCGCCGGTGATGAAGGTCTTGGCGCCGTTGAGTATGTAGTGCGTGCCGTCGCCGGAGAGCTTCGCGGTGGTCTTCATGCCCGCGACGTCGGAGCCGGTGCCCGGCTCGGTCATCGCCAGGGCCCACATCTCCTCGCCGGTGACGAACTTCGGCAGCCAGCGCTTCTTCTGCTCGTCGGTGGCGAGCATCTTGATGTACGGCAGGCCGAGCAGCACATGGACGCCGGAGCCGCCGAAGTTGACGCCCGCGCGCGCGGTCTCCTCGTACATCACGGCCTCGTACTTGTGCGAGTCGATGCCGGCGCCGCCGTACTCCTCGTCCACCTCGATGCCGAAGATGCCCAGCTCACCGAGCTTGTAGTAGAACTCGCGCGGCACCTGGCCCGCGGCGAACCACTCGTCGTATACGGGGACCACCTCGCCCTCGATGAAGGCGCGGATGGTCTCGCGGAACGCCTCGTGGTCCTCGTTGAACACAGTGCGACGCATGTGTCTCGTCTCCTCCGGGTCGCCGGCCAAGCCGCTGGCTAAGCGCTTGCTCAGCGAAAGCTACCCGCCGGTCATCAAAGCTGTCCAGAGGTGAACTACCGCTGCGGCTGCGAGCCGCACCACCCGGGCGGCCGGCCGCTCAGGCCCCCGCCGCCTCGGCTCCCACCGGCTCCGCACCCCGCTCCCCCTCCGACTCCGCACCCCGCTCCGCCACCGGCCCGTCCGCGACCGCCCCGAACGCCCCCAGCGCCAGCCGGTGCAGCAGTTCCGCCGCCTCCGTACGCCCCGGGAGCGCACCCGGGCGGCCCAGGTGCGGGGTGGAGTTCAGCAGGCCGAAGACGGCATGCACGGCGGCGCGGGCCTGCGCCTCGGAGGGCCCGGGGTGGACCCGGCGGACGACCTCCACCCACAGCTCGACGTACTGCCGCTGCAGCTGCCGCACCCGCTTGCGGTCCGCCTCCCGGAGCCGGTCCAGCTCCCGGTCGTGCAGGGTGATCAGCGGGCGGTCGTCCAGCGCGAAGTCGATATGGCCGTCGATCAGCGCGTCCAGCACCGCCTCGGGGGTCTCACCACTCTCGGCGATCCGCATCCGGCCGCCCGCCAGCAGCCGTTCACTGATCCCCACCAGCAGCTCGGCGAGCATCGCGTCCTTACCGGCGAAGTGGCGGTAGAGGCCGGGACCGGAGATGCCCACGGCCGCCCCTATCTCGTCCACGCCGACGCCGTGGAAGCCGCGCTCCGCGAACAGCCGGGCGGCTTCCTTGAGGATCTGCTCGCGGCGGCTGGTCGGGGCAGGGACGTGCGCATTACTCATGCGGCCAATTGTAGACAGCCGGGTTAGTGGTCGTTAACCTGAAGGAAATGAGTTAACGAGCACTAACCTGGATGACCGAGCGAGGGGGCGCGTACTGATGGAGCAGGCACCGGTGCTGGGGAGCACCGCCGACGCGGCGTCCGACTCCTGGCGGGCCAACGAGGCCGCGCACCGCGAGCTGGCCGCCGAGCTGCGCGAGAAGCTCGCGGCGGCGCGGCTGGGCGGCGGTGAGAAGGCCAGGGCCCGGCACACCGCGCGCGGAAAACTGCTGCCCCGGGAGCGGGTGGACACCCTCCTGGACCCCGGATCGCCGTTCCTGGAGGTGGCGCCGCTCGCCGCGGAGGGGATGTACGGCGGGTCCGCCCCCGCGGCCGGGGTGATCGCCGGCATCGGACGGGTCTCCGGCCGCGAGGCGGTGATCGTCGCCAACGACGCCACGGTCAAGGGCGGCACGTACTACCCGATGACGGTGAAGAAGCATCTGCGGGCACAGGAGATCGCCCTGGAGAACCGCCTGCCGTGTCTCTGTCTCGTGGACTCGGGGGGTGCCTTCCTGCCCATGCAGGACGAGGTCTTCCCGGACCGTGAACACTTCGGGCGGATCTTCTACAACCAGGCGCGGATGTCCGGCGCCGGCATCCCGCAGATCGCGGCGGTGCTCGGGTCCTGCACGGCGGGCGGTGCCTATGTCCCGGCGATGAGCGACGAGGCCGTGATCGTCCGCGAGCAGGGCACCATCTTCCTGGGCGGGCCGCCGCTGGTGAAGGCCGCCACCGGCGAGGTCGTCACCGCCGAGGAGCTGGGCGGCGGCGAGGTGCACGCCAGGACCTCCGGGGTCACCGACCACCTCGCGGAGGACGACGCGCACGCTCTGCGGATCGTGCGCACCATCGTCGCCACCCTCGGCGACCGCGCCCCGCTCCCCTGGCCGGTGCGGCCCGTGGCGGAGCCCGCGGTCGATCCGGCCGGCCTCTACGGTGTGGTGCCCACGGACTCCCGTACGCCCTACGACGTCCGCGAGGTGATCGCCCGGATCGTCGACGGCTCCCGCTTCGCGGAGTTCAAGGCCGAGTACGGCACGACCCTGGTGACCGGCTTCGCGCATCTGCACGGCCACCCGGTCGGCATCGTCGCCAACAACGGCATCCTGTTCTCCGAATCCGCCCAGAAGGGCGCCCACTTCATCGAGCTGTGCGACCAGCGCGGCATCCCGCTGCTCTTCCTGCAGAACATCTCCGGCTTCATGGTCGGACGGGACTACGAAGCGGGCGGCATCGCCAAGCACGGTGCGAAGATGGTGACGGCGGTGGCCTGCACCCGCGTCCCCAAGCTGACGGTCGTCATCGGCGGCTCGTACGGCGCCGGCAACTACTCCATGTGCGGCCGGGCCTACTCCCCCCGCTTCCTGTGGATGTGGCCGAACGCCAAGATCTCGGTGATGGGCGGCGAACAGGCCGCGTCCGTCCTCGCCACCGTCAAGCGCGACCAGCTGGAGGCGGCCGGCCAGGAGTGGACCGCCGAGGACGAGGACGCCTTCAAGGCGCCGGTCCGCGAGCAGTACGAGACCCAGGGCAACGCCTACTACGCGACCGCCCGGCTGTGGGACGACGGTGTGATCGACCCGCTGGAGACCCGGCAGGTGCTGGGGCTGGCGCTGACCGCCTGTGCCAACGCGCCCCTGGGCACGCCCGGCTACGGCGTCTTCCGGATGTGATCTTCATGAGGGGAATGTCCACGACGATGTTCGACACTGTCCTGGTCGCCAACCGCGGCGAGATCGCCGTCCGCGTCATCCGTACGCTGCGCGCCCTCGGGATCCGCTCGGTCGCCGTCTTCAGCGACGCGGACGCGGACGCGCGGCATGTCCGCGAGGCCGATACCGCCGTACGGATCGGGCCCGCCCCGGCCGCCGAGAGCTACCTGGCGATCGACCGGCTGCTGGACGCCGCCGCCCGCAGCGGCGCGCAGGCGGTCCACCCCGGCTACGGCTTCCTCGCCGAGAACGCCCGCTTCGCCCGCGCCTGCACGGCCGCGGGGCTCGCCTTCATCGGCCCGTCCGCGGAGGCCATCGAGCTGATGGGCGACAAGATCCGCGCCAAGGAGACGGTGCGGACGGCCGGTGTCCCGGTGGTGCCCGGCTCTTCGGGCAGCGGTCTCGACGACGGTCAACTGGCCGCCGTCGCACGGGAGACCGGCATGCCGGTGCTGCTCAAGCCGTCCGCGGGCGGCGGCGGCAAGGGCATGCGGCTGGTCCGGGACGAGGCGCGGCTCGCCGACGAGATCGCCGCCGCCCGCCGGGCCGCCCGCGGGGCGTTCGGCGACGACACCCTCCTGGTGGAGCGCTGGATCGACCGCCCCCGGCACATCGAGATCCAGGTCCTGGCCGACGGCCACGGCAACGTCGTCCACCTCGGCGAGCGCGAATGCTCCCTCCAGCGCCGCCATCAGAAGCTCATCGAGGAAGCGCCCTCGGTCCTGCTGGACGACGCCACGCGTGCCGCCATGGGCGAGGCGGCCGTGCAGACGGCGCGCGCGTGCGGCTACCGGGGCGCCGGCACCGTCGAGTTCATCGTCCCCGGCAAAGACCCTTCCTCGTACTTCTTCATGGAGATGAACACCCGGCTCCAGGTCGAGCACCCCGTCACCGAGCTGGTCACCACCATCGCGGGAGAACGCGGCATCGACCTGGTCGAGTGGCAGCTGCGGATCGCGGCCGGCGAGCGGCTCCCGTTCGGCCAGCCCGACATCACCCTCACCGGGCACGCCGTCGAGGCCCGGATCTGCGCCGAGACCGTGTCCGTCACCGGCGGCACCCGCGACTTCCTGCCGACCGGCGGCACCGTCCTCGCGCTGCGTGAACCGCACGGCGGCGGGGTGCGCACCGACTCCGGCCTGTCACCGGGCACGGAGGTCGGCAGCCGGTACGACCCGATGCTGTCCAAGGTCATCGCGTACGGCGAGAACCGCGCGGCCGCGCTGCGCACCCTGCGGGCGGCGCTGGCCTCGACCGTCACCCTCGGTGTGCCCACCAACGCCGGTTTTCTGCGTCGGCTGCTGGCCCATCCGGACGTCGTCTCCGGAGAGCTGGACACCGGGCTGGTGGAGCGCGACATGGCCGCGCTGGTCTCCCCGGAGGTGCCGGACGAGGTGTACGCGGCGGCCGCGGCGGTCCGGCAGGCGGCCCTGGAGCCGGCCGTGGCCGACGGCGGCTGGCGCGATCCGTTCGCCGCGCCGACCGGCTTCCGGCTCGGCGGCGAGCCCGCCCCCACCCGGCACTGGCTGCGCGTCCCCGGCCACGACCCGGTCCCCTACGACGTACCACCCGCCTCCCCGGGCGCGCAGGTCGACCCGGACCGGGTACGGGTCACCGTCGACGGCGTGCTGCACACCTTCCACCGGGCCGGCGACTGGCTCGGCCGGGACGGCGACTCCTGGCACGTCCAGGACCACGACCCGGTGGAGGCGACGCTGCGCGGGGCAGCCGGGGCGCACGGCGTGGACACCCTCGCCGCCCCGATGCCGGGCACCGTCACCGTCGTCAAGGTGGCCGTCGGCGATGACGTCGCCGCGGGTCAGGGCCTGTTGGTGGTGGAGGCGATGAAGATGGAGCACGTCGTCGCCGCGCCGCACGCCGGGACCGTCACCGCACTGGACGTCACCGCGGGCGCGACGGTCGCCATGGACCAGATCCTGGCCGCCGTCACCCCGCACGAGGACCCGCCACCCGACGGGGACACCGCCGGGCCCACCGCCTCCGCACCCGACGGCGAGCAAGGGAGTGCGTCATGACCACCACCGGACTGCCCATGGAGGTCCCCGCGGAGGGCCTGCCCACCCGCGTACGGATCCATGAGGTCGGCGCGCGCGACGGCCTGCAGAACGAACAGACCGTCGTCCCCACCGGGGTCAAGGCGGAGTTCATCCACCGGATCGCCGACGCGGGGCTGCCGACCGTCGAGGCCACCAGCTTCGTCCACCCCAAGTGGGTTCCCCAACTCGCCGACGCGGAGCGGCTGTTCCCGATGGTGAGCGATGTCGGCCCGGACCGGCTGCCGGTCCTGGTGCCGAACGAACGCGGCCTGGACCGCGCGCTCGCGCTGGGCGCCCGTCGCATCGCGGTGTTCGGCAGCGCCACGGAGTCGTTCGCCAAGGCCAACCTCAACCGCACCGTCGACGAGGCGCTGGCGATGTTCGCCCCGGTCGTCGCCCGCGCCAAGGACGCCGGGGGCCACGTCCGCGGCTATCTCTCCATGTGCTTCGGCGACCCCTGGGAGGGCCCGGTCCCGCCCGCCCAGGTCGTCCGGGTCTGCCGCGCCCTCATCGACCTGGGCTGTGACGAACTGAGCCTGGGCGACACCATCGGCGTCGCCACCCCCGGCCATGTCCGCCACCTGCTCGCCGCCCTCAACGAGGCCGGCGTGTCCACCTCCCGTATCGGCGTGCACTTCCACGACACCTACGGGCAGGCCCTCGCCAACACCTTCGCGGCCCTCCAGCACGGCGTCACCACCCTCGACGCCTCCGCGGGCGGCCTCGGCGGCTGCCCGTACGCCAAGAGCGCCACCGGCAACCTCGCCACCGAAGACCTCGTATGGATGCTGCACGGCCTCGGCATCGAGACCGGCGTCGACCTGGACCGGCTCACCGCCACCAGCGTGTGGATGGCCGAGGTCCTGGGCCGGCCGAGCCCGTCCCGCACCGTCCGAGCCCTCTCCCACAAGGAGTGACTCCCATGTCCCTGGACCACCGTCTCCCCTCCGAGCTGGAAGAACTCCGGCGTACGGTCGAGGCGTTCGCCCACGAGGTCGTCGCCCCGAAGATCGGCGACTTCTATGAGCGGCATGAATTCCCGTACGAGATCGTCCGCGAGATGAGCCGTATGGGCCTGTTCGGCCTGCCGTTCCCCGAGGAGTACGGCGGGATGGGCGGCGACTATCTCGCGCTGGGCATCGCCCTGGAGGAGCTGGCGCGGGTCGACTCCTCGGTGGCCATCACCCTGGAGGCCGGTGTCTCCCTCGGCGCCATGCCGATCTTCCGCTTCGGCACGGAGGAGCAGAAGCGCGCGTGGCTGCCCCGGCTGTGCAGCGGTGAGCTGCTCGGCGCGTTCGGCCTCACCGAGCCGGACGGCGGCTCCGACGCGGGCGCGACGCGGACCACGGCCGTACGTGACGGCGACTTCTGGGTGATCAACGGCAGCAAGTGCTTCATCACCAACTCCGGTACCGACATCACCGGTCTGGTGACGGTCACGGCGGTGACCGCCAGAAAGCCGGACGGCTCCCCGGAGATCTCCGCGATCATCGTGCCCTCCGGCGCCCCCGGCTTCACCGTCGCCGCCCCGTACTCCAAGGTCGGCTGGAACGCCTCCGACACCCGCGAGCTGTCCTTCTCCGACGTCCGGGTCCCGGCCGCCAACCTACTGGGCGAGGAGGGCCGCGGCTACGCCCAGTTCCTGCGCATCCTCGACGAGGGCCGGATCGCCATAGCGGCGCTGGCCACCGGCCTCGCCCAGGGCTGCGTCGACGAGTCGGTGGCCTACGCCAGGACCCGGCACGCCTTCGGCCGGCCGATCGGCGCCAACCAGGCGATCCAGTTCAAGCTCGCCGACATGGAGATGCGTGCCCACACCGCCCGGCTGGCCTGGCGCGACGCCGCCTCCCGGCTGGTGCACGGCGAGCCGTTCAAGAAGGAGGCGGCCCTCGCCAAGCTCTACTCGTCGGAGATCGCCGTCGACAACGCCCGCGAGGCCACCCAGATCCACGGCGGCTACGGCTTCATGAACGAGTACCCGGTCGCCCGTATGTGGCGCGACGCCAAGATCCTGGAAATCGGCGAGGGCACGAGCGAGGTCCAGCGGATGCTGATCGCAAGGGAATTGGGGTTCTAGGCGTACCCGTCACGGTCGGCCCTGCGTCATTCCGGGGCCGGTCAGGACGTCCGGCAGCGGCGCCTTCCAGTGCTGGGCATGCGGGAAGAGCGCGGCGAAGCGGTCGCGGACGACCGAGGGGAAGAACACCGGCATCCAGGAGCCGTCGGTGAACCCCAGCCGGTAATTCCCCTTGCCGTAGTCCTTGCAGTCACGGACCCAGGCGAGGGTCTGCGCCCGGCAGTCGCCCCGGCTCGCGGGCTCACCTCGAAGGTTGCTGAATTGTCGTTTCGGTGGCCTTGGAACTCACCTCGTGGGCCAAGGAACTTCGGGAGAACGGTAGTAGCCGATCCCCAGGGCATCCCACCGGGGCCCCTGCGCCGCCAGCCGCTCCCGGTACGACGGCCAGTCGTGCGTGTCCTCCGGCGACCATCCCAGCTCCGCGATCCCCGGCAGCCGCGGGAACGTCATGTACTCGATATGCGCGGAATTCCTGATCGTCTCGGTCCACAGCGGCGCCTCGACACCGAGCACCGCCCCCGCGGGCACGCCGTCCAGGTACCGGCCCGGATCCCAGTCGTAGGAGCGCTCGACGCCGACGTAGCCGGCCCAGTTCAGCCCCAGCGGCGTGTCCTTGTCGTACTTCATGTCGAGGTACGCGCGGTCGGCGGGCGAGAGAACGAGCCGGGTGCCCTTCTGCGTGGCGGCCGCGACCTGGGCGCGTTCCTCCGCGCTCGTCTTGTCGTAGCCCCAGTACTGGGCGACGGCGCCGTTCGCCGGGCGCGCGGCGGTCAGCTGGTGCCAGCCGATCACCGTCTTCCCGTACTTGGCGACCACCGGCTGCACCTTGTCCATGAAGGCCGCATAGTCCTCCTGGCTGGTGGAGTGTGCCTCGTCGCCGCCGATGTGGAGATACGGCCCCGGGGTCAGCGCGGCGATCTCCCGGATCACATCGCCGACGAAGTCGTATGTCACCTTCTTCGGCACACACAGCGAGCTGAAGCCGACTTCGGTGCCGGTGTAGAGCGGCGGCGCCACGCCATTGCAGTTCAGCTTCGCGTACGAGGCCAGCGCGGCATTGGTGTGCCCCGGCATGTCGATCTCCGGGACCACCGTCAGATACCGGCTCGCGGCGTACCGCAGGATCTCGCGGTAGTCGTCCTTGGTGTAGTAGCCGCCGGGTCCGCCGCCGACCTCGGTGCTGCCGCCGTACGTGGCCAGCCGCGGCCAGGACGTGATGGCGATCCGCCAGCCCTGGTCGTCCGAGAGATGCAGATGGAGTTTGTTGACCTTGTAGAGCGCGAGCTGGTCGATATAGCGCTTGACCTGCGCGACGGTGAAGAAGTGCCGCGATACGTCGAGCATCGCGCCCCGGTAGGCGTAGCGCGGCGCATCGGCGATCTCACCGCCCGCGACCTGCCACGGTCCGGGCTGCTCGGTGCGCTCCTCGACGGCCGCCGGGAGCAGCTGCCGCAGCGTCTGGACGCCGTGGAAGAGCCCGGCGGGCTTCCCGGCGCTGATGGTCACCGCGCGGGCGCCGGAGCGGAGCCGGTAGCCCTCCGCCCCCAGGCCCTTGGTCCCGTGGCCGCCGAGCCGGAGCACGATGCCGTCCCGTCCGTCCTTGGTGGTCACCGGGAGGCGGAAGCCCGTGGCGGGCCGCAGCAGCTCCGCGAGATAGCCGGCCACCCGCTTGGCCTCGCCGGAGCCGCCGGGGACACGGATCCGGGTCCGGTCGCCGAGAGTGAACGGCTCCCCGCCGGGGCGTACCGACGCGGGCGCGGGGACCACCTGGTCCAGGGGGGTGGCAGCACGGGCGGCTGCGGGCTGCGGCGGTACGGCGGCGGTTCCCATCCCCGCCGCCGCGATCAGCAGCAGCGGGAAGAGTATTCTGCGTCGTCTCATCGGCGGTCCCTTCGGCGAGAGCAGCGTGCGCGCACGTCTGACGACACGCGTGTCTGTCGTCATGCTGACCCGGCGCGTCTTACCTGGCATGTCCTGCATGGCATGGAGCGACCGAACGGTGACCATGCGTACCGTGTGCCCCGGATCCGGTCAAGGTTGAGGCCACTTTCCGGCCGCCACCCGATGGACCTGCCCGATAGCGGGCAGATTTCTTGCGAAACTCGGCGCGGCCCCGCAGTATCGACGCGTGCTCGATCATCGTCCGTCCCATGAGGACCTCATCGACCACCTGGTACGCAGTACGCCGCTGCAGCGCGGCGAGGCGGCCCGGGTGGTCCTGGACGTGCTCGCGTATTTCGACGAGACCACCGAGGGGTTCGTCCGCCGCAGACACCGTGAGCTGCAGTCCCAGGGGCTGCGGAACGAGGCGATCTTCGAGCGGATCTCCGACGAGCTGCCGCACCGCGCCGTCACCCCGCCGGCGCTCTCCATACGCCAGCTGCGCCGCCTCGTCTACGGCTGACGCGCCGGGCGGCACCGGCCGTCGAGCACTCGAACGCAGCACACAACGAACACGGCAAGAGCATTCGCCACAACGTTTTTCTCGGAGGGTCTGTATGTGCGGAATCGTCGGCTATATCGGCAAACGCGATGTCGCTCCGCTGCTCCTTGAGGGCCTGCAGCGCCTGGAGTACCGCGGCTACGACTCGGCGGGTATCGCCATCCACGCGAGCGGCACCGGCAAGGCCGCGGGTCTGAAGACCGCCAAGGCCAAGGGCCGGGTCCGTGAGCTGGAGTCCCGGCTGCCGAAGCGGTTCGCCGGCACCACCGGCATCGCGCACACCCGCTGGGCCACCCACGGGGCGCCGACCGACGAGAACGCCCACCCGCACCTCGACGCCGGGGGCAAGGTCGCGGTCGTGCACAACGGCATCATCGACAACGCCGCCGAGCTGCGCGCCAAGCTCACCGCCGACGGCGTCGAGTTCGCCTCCGAGACCGACACCGAGGTACTGGCCCACCTCATCGCCCGCTCCCAGGCCGAGAAGCTGGAGGAGAAGGTCCGCGAGGCGCTGCGGCACATCGAGGGCACCTACGGCATCGCCGTACTGCACGCCGACTTCACCGACCGCATCGTCGTCGCCCGCAACGGCTCCCCCGTCGTGCTGGGCATCGGCGAGCACGAGATGTTCGTCTCCTCCGACGTCGCCGCGCTGGTCTCGCACACCCGCCAGGTCGTCACCCTGGACGACGGCGAGATGGCCACCCTCAAGGCCGACGACTACCGGACGTACACCACCGAGGGCTCCCGCACCTCGGCCGAGCCGACCACCGTGGAGTGGGAGGCCGAGTCGTACGACATGGGCGGCCACGACACCTACATGCACAAGGAGATCTCCGAGCAGGCGGACGCGGTGGACCGCGCCCTGCGCGGCCGGATCGACGACCGCTTCTCCACCGTCCACCTGGGCGGCCTGAACCTGGACGCCCGCGAGGCGCGCGGGGTGCGCCGGGTGAAGATCCTGGGCTGCGGCACCTCGTACCACGCGGGCCAGATCGGCGCCCAGATGATCGAGGAGCTGGCCCGCATCCCCTCGGACGCCGAACCGGCCTCCGAGTTCCGCTACCGCGACCCGGTGGTGGACCCCGACACCCTCTACGTCGCGGTCTCCCAGTCCGGTGAGACCTATGACGTGCTGGCGGCCGTCCAGGAGCTCAAGCGCAAGGGCGCGCGGGTCCTGGGTCTGGTGAACGTCGTCGGCTCGGCGATCGCCCGCGAGACCGACGGCGGCATCTACGTCCACGCCGGGCCCGAGGTCTGCGTCGTCTCCACCAAGTGCTTCACCAACATGGTGGTCTCCTTCGCCCTGCTCGCGCTCCACCTGGGCCGCATCCGCGATCTGTCCGTCGCCGACGGCAAGCGGATCATCGAGGGCCTGCGCCGGCTGCCCGGCCAGATCGACGAGATCCTCAAGGGCGAGGAAGAGGTCAGGAAGCTGGCGGCGAAGTACGCGGACGCCAAGTCGATGATGTTCATCGGCCGGGTGCGGGGCTACCCGGTGGCGCGCGAGGCGTCGCTGAAGCTCAAGGAGGTCTCCTACATCCACGCCGAGGCCTACCCGGCGTCGGAGCTCAAGCACGGCCCGCTGGCACTCATCGAGCCCGCGATGCCGACCGTCGCGATCGTCCCGGACGACGATCTGCTGGAGAAGAACCGCGCCGCGCTGGAGGAGATCAAGGCCCGCAACGGCCGCATCCTGGCGGTCGCGCACCAGGAGCAGGAGAAGGCCGACCACACCATCGTCGTCCCGAAGAACGAGCCGGAGCTGGACCCGATCCTGATCGGCATCCCGCTCCAACTCCTCGCCTACCACACGGCGTTGGCCCTGGGCCGCGACATCGACAAGCCGCGCAACCTGGCCAAGTCGGTCACGGTGGAATAAGCCTCCCTCATGCCACCGAAGCGGTAATGGAGCAACCCCCTCGGCGAGCAACCACCTCCGCGAGAGCGGCGCCGGCTCAGGCGCGAGAACAGAGGCGGGGGTTCTGCGCGGCCACCATCGCGCAGAACCCCCGCCTCCCCTGTTGCCGACGTCGCCCATACGCCGGCGGGATGCCGCCCCCAGGATCCGTCACCTCCCGGCCGGCAGCACGTGGTTGCCGTGTGCGCGACCGCCGGACTCCTCGCGAGGCACGCTCACATGACCGTTTTCTACCCGTCACAAGCACACAATGCACCTCTGCGCACCGAGGGAAACACCGCCGCCGGCACTCTTCACGACGCGCTGTGCGAGGTTCCGTGCGGGGCTCGCCATGACGCCCCGTCAGTCGGCGTTCACCACACGCACGGTGAACGGGACAACGATCCGCCGTCAGGGATACGTCAGAGCCGCGTCAAGGAATGACGATCACCGGACGCTGCGCCCGGCGCGCCAGCCGCCCCGCGACCGTGCCGAAGATCCGGCCGACGATGCCCTGCGTGGAGCCGACCACGATCGCGTCGGCCTCGTACTCCCGGCCGACCTCCTCCAGCTCATGGCAGATGTCCCCGCCGCGCTCGACGAGAATCCACGGGACCTCGCTGAGATGATCGGCGCAGGCGAGCTCCAGGCCGAGCACTTCGGTGCGGTGATCCGGTACGTCCACGAAGACCGGGGGTTCACAACCCGCCCAGACGGTCGTCGGCAGCCGGTTGGCCACATGGACGATGATCAACCCGGAGCTGAAGCGCCGGGCCATACCGATTGCATACGCCAATGCTCGTTCGCTCGAAGTGGAGCCGTCGAAGCCGACCACGACGCCGTGCCGGAAAGCCGGGTCGCAGGAGTGGCGTGTCTCTTCCGCCGCTTCCAGGTCCGCCATCGGATCGGCGACCTGCTTGCGGTCCGCGGGTTCGGGGTTCTTGTGACCGGCCATGGGATTGTCTCGGCGAGGAGATCCTCTTGCGGAGGGGCGGGCGGGGAACGGCGATTGACTTGATCCGGCAGTTGACTGAGCTGGCTCGACGAGGAGCGGGAGCCATAGTTCAAAGAGGAACGATACGACCGGGAATCATCTTCCCAAGCCGATACCCCCAGAGTACGGCGCCACTCCTCCGCTGCCCAGAACCCGCCGCGGACGCGGGACGCCGCGCGAGGGGGCCGGGGCCTCGAACGTTCCCCGGAGCATGCCGGAGCGTGGCGCGGATGGCAATGCCCCGCCCTGCCCCGTACGTACCCATCACGGTGACTCATGATCGCCGGCGGCGTTGTAGTAGCTGCCCGTCCGAAGGGAGCGCTCGGTGCCCGTACGGTCCGATAGATCACCCGACCCAGTGAGCGATGTCGTGCGCTGGGGCGCGTTCAGCTGCGCCCTGGTGCCCGTCGTGCTCCTCGTGAGCGGTGCCTCCCTGGCCGGCGCGGCCGGCACCGCCGCCGGTCTGACGGCGGTGACCTGTGCGTGCCGCGCACTGTGTCGGCGATCCGAACGGACCGCCGCCCGGCTGCTGGCCGAGAACCCCGGCAGGCACCGGAACAGAAGGGGACGTATCCGGACCGGAGCGCATGGGGGCGGTCGGTACTACGAAGGGCGTACGCCGGGCGAATAAAGCGCCCACAAGTCTGCGCGCGACCGTTTTCAGCCAACTTCCCGCCCGGTTGCCCACCTTGCCCGAACCACCCCCCAACCCTGGTGTGAGCAGGGCGGAAAGGACCGCTGGGCATGGTTGTGTCCTACTGCGAACGGGCAGAGCCGAGACGCGTACTTCCCATGTAGGCCCGACGAGTGGAACGCTTCGTGATCGAATGCTTCGCGCCACGTTGCCATATCGACATACCAGTGAGTGGTGAACTTGGCACTCCATCCTCACGGGACACAGTAGATTCGATCTTGGTAGTTATGGCGGGGGAACTGTGCAGGACCAAGAGGGCGAGACGACCGAGGGGGGCTTAAGTGCCATGAGCCAGGACTCCGCTGCCGTACCAGATGCCGCACGCAAGCTCGCCGCCCGACGACGCCGCGAAATAGTCGCGGTGCTCCTCTTCAGTGGCGGCCCCATTTTCGAGAGCTCCATTCCGCTCTCGGTCTTCGGCATCGACCGACAGGACGCCGGCGTTCCGAGGTACCGGCTACTTGTTTGCGCTGGCGAAGATGCGCCTTTGCGCACGACCGGGGGGCTCGAACTTTCGGCCCCCTACGGGCTGGAGGCGATCGCCCGCGCCGGGACGGTCGTCGTACCGGCCTGGCGATCCATCACCCAGGCCCCGCCGCCCGCCGCGCTCGACGCGCTGCGCCGCGCGCATGAAGAAGGGGCCAGAATCGTCGGGCTGTGCACGGGGGCGTTCGTCCTCGCCGCGGCCGGACTGCTCGACGGCCGGCCGGCCACGACCCACTGGATGTACGCGCCGACGCTCGCCAAGCGTTATCCGTCCGTCCATGTCGACCCCCGCGAGCTCTTCGTCGACGACGGCGATGTGCTCACCTCCGCGGGGACCGCGGCCGGTATCGATCTGTGTCTGCACATCGTGCGGACCGACCACGGCGCCGACGCCGCGAACGCGCTGGCCCGCCGGCTGGTCGTACCACCGCGCCGTACCGCCTCCGAGCTGGGGCACCAGCGCTACCTGGACAGGTCTTTACCAGAGGAGATCGGCGCCGACCCGCTCGCCGAGGTCGTCGCCTGGGCGCTGGAGCACCTCCACGAGCAGTTCGACGTGGAGACGCTGGCGGCGCGCGCCTATATGAGCCGTCGCACCTTCGACCGGCGGTTCCGTTCCCTGACCGGGAGCGCTCCCCTGCAGTGGCTGATCACCCAGCGGGTGCTGCAGGCCCAGCGGCTGCTGGAGACTTCCGACTATTCGGTGGACGAGGTCGCGGGGCGCTGCGGATTCCGCTCGCCGGTCGCGCTGCGGGGGCACTTCCGGCGGCAGCTGGGCGCCTCGCCGGCGGCCTACCGCGCGGCGTACCGCGCGCGCCGGCCGCAGGGCGGTGCACCCGAGCCGGCGCTGCGGCCGGAGCGGGCCGAGCGGCCGGAGCGCGGGGACCGGCCGGCACCGGTCGCCGGCGGACCGGACCGGTTCTCCGCGACCGTGGTGGGCCATGGTCCGGCGACCGCCCTGGCGGCCGCCGATCCGGGCGAAGCGGGCAAACCACATGCGGACGCCTTCGCCGCGCGGCTGCCGGAAGCCCCGGTCGGCCGTGGTGCGGGACGGCCCGTGCTCCCCGGTCAGCGTGAGCGCCCCGTAGGGTGAGACGTATGAACGATCGCATGGTGTGGATCGACTGCGAGATGACCGGACTCTCGCTGGCGAATGACGCACTCATCGAGGTGGCCGCGCTGGTCACCGACTCCGAGCTGAATGTGCTGGGCGACGGGGTGGATGTGGTGATCCGCCCCCCGGCCGACGCACTGACCACCATGCCGGAGGTGGTGCGCCAGATGCACACCGCTTCCGGCCTGCTCGACGAGCTGGACAACGGTACGACGCTGGAGGACGCCGAGGCGCAGGTGCTCGCGTACATCAGGCGGCATGTGCCGGAGCCGGGCAGGGCACCGCTGTGCGGCAATTCCGTCGGCACGGACCGCGGCTTCCTGCTGCGCGACATGCCGATGCTGGAGAGCTATCTTCACTACCGGATCGTCGATGTCTCGTCCGTGAAGGAACTCGCCCGGCGCTGGTTCCCGCGGGCCTACTTCAACAGTCCGGACAAGAACGGCAACCACCGGGCGCTGGCCGATATCCGTGAATCCATCGCGGAATTGCGCTACTACCGGGAGGCGGTCTTCGTGCCGCAGCCCGGACCCGACTCGGACACCGCGAAGGCCATCGCGGCGAAGTACGTTCTCCCTGACGAAGCGCAGTCCGCACCGCAGTGACGCAGCTCGCTCCCGGGCCCGCAAAACCTGGGAGCGAGCACCCCTCCGGACCCTGTACACTTTTTCTCGGCCGGTGCGGAAGACACCACAAAAGCCCCGGTCGTGGTGGGTATAGCTCAGCTGGTAGAGCACCTGGTTGTGGTCCAGGATGTCGCGGGTTCGAGTCCCGTTACTCACCCCAAGGGATCGGCCCCGGACCGTGAAAGCGGTCCGGGGCCGTTCTTTCTGCCTTGTGTGCCCTTTTCCTGTGCCCGTGCGCCTCGTACGCCGGGCAGAGGGTTCTCGTAGACCCGGCATAGGGTCGGCGCATGATGATGCGATTACGCCGTCCTTGGCGCGCCAGGCTGGTTGTTGTGCTCGCGGCGCTGGTGCTGGCGGCCGTCGGGACGACGCTGGTGTGGCGCGACACGCCGCCCCCGTATCAGCCGCAACGGTGGCAACCACCGCATCCGAGGGTGGCCGTCACATACGAGAGCACCGCCTATCGCGAGGACCCGCCCGGTCCGGCGACCCTCGTCGGCGCCGTGATGATGGCCGGCGCGCTCGCCCTGTCCGGCGGCTGCCTTTTCATCCGCCGCCGTCAGTAGCCGACGGTGAAGCGCTCGCCGATGTGGGCGGGCCGCTCGATCTCGTCGACAAGAGCCACCGCGTAGTCCTCGGCGGAGATCCGGCTGCTGCCGTCGGCCGCGGTGACCAGGTCGTCGAGGCCGGTGCGGTAGGTGCCGGTGCGCTCGCCGGGCGCGATGGTGGCGGCCGGGCTGAGGTTGGTCCAGCGGACGTCGGAGACGGTGCGGTAGAAGTCCAGGGCGTCGCCGTGCGCGTGCATGATCTGCAGCAGGAACTCGGGGAGGCCGTCCGCGTCCCAGACCTGCGTGCCGTCGGGGGTGCGCAGTGAGCCTGCGCCGCCGACGGTGATCAGGCGCGGGGCCGCGTCGCCGAGGGTGCGCAGACCGGCGACGAGGGACTCGGCGGCGGGCTTGATGGTGGCGATGTGCCCCGGTCCGTCGCCGCCGCCGACCGCGCTCACCAGCACGTCCTGACCCTTGGCCACCGCCGCGACCGAGGCCGGGTCGAGCACGTCACCGGTGGTCACGGTCAGGTTCGGATGGCTGGTGGTGATCTTGGCGGGGTCGCGGACGACCGCGGTGACCTGGTGGCCGCGCTGCAGGGCCTCGTTGAGGATGCGGCTGCCGATGGTGCCGTTGGCCCCGAAAAGAGCGATGGTGGACATGGTGGGTCTCCCGGTTGGTCTCTGTGTCCGTGAGGACTTCTGCGACTGGACTTCTGCGACTGGACTTCTGCGACTGTGCCCCTGAGGATCTTGACGTCTTCAGGACTTCCGCTTTCCGTCAGCAGTCGCGCTGACGTCTTCTACGCTAGGGGCATGAGCGGGGAATTTCGGGGTAGCGAGGGGACGGGTCATGGTGAAAACGCGACAGGACGCGAGCCCTGGCAGCGAGCCGGTCCCGGAGATCCGGGAGGTGGCGTTCTCCGCGCCCGCCGGGCGGCCCGCGGGGGTGGAGGTGATGACGCTGGCCGAACTGCGCGACCGGGCGGCCGCCTGTCGGCTGTCCACACCGCACCGGCCCGGCTTTCACCATCTGCTGCGGCTGGACCATGGCCGGCTGGTGCACAGCGTCGATTTCCGGGAACACGTCCTCACCCCGGGCGACCTGTTGTGGTCACGGCCCGGCCAGGTCCAGCACTTCGGCGACCTGACCGGGGCCGAGGGGCGGCTGGTGCTCTTCGAGTCCGGCTTCCTGGACCCGGCCACCGCGGCCGCCGCCCGTGTCGAGGACTGGTACGGGCCGGCCGTACGGCACCCCGAAGGGGCGGCGGCGCGGGCGGTGGACGACGCGCTGCGGCAGCTGCACCGCGAGTTCGACGCGCTGGGCGGGCTGCCGCTGGAGGTGCACCGTGCGGTACTGCGGCATCTGCTGGCCGTACTGGTGCTGCGGGCCGCGCATCAGACCGGGGCGGCGGACGGTGGGGGCGAGAGGGAGGGCACCTGCGAGGCCGGAGAGACCTATCTGCGGTTCCGGGACGCGGTGGAGCGGGAGTTCACCCATAGCCGGCAGGTCGCGGACTACGCCCGGTCGCTGGGCTATGCGCCCCGCACCCTCTCCCGGGCCACCGAGGCCGCCGCCGGGATCGGGGCGAAGGAGTTCATCGACCGCCGGGTGGTGCTGGAGGCCAAGCGGCTGCTGGCGCACGGCGACCAGTCGGCGGCCCGGATCGCGGACCGGCTGGGCTTCGCCGACGCCACCAATTTCAGCAAGTTCTTCCAGCGGCGGGCGGGGACCACCCCGATCGCGTTCCGCGCGGCCGTACGGGGCGGGGCGGCCGCCGAGGGAGGTCCGGATACGTAAGGCGGGGCGGGGCGGGGCGGCCGCCGAGGGAGGTCCGGATACGTAAGGCGGGGCGGTCGCCGAGGGAGGTCCGGACACACAAGGCAGCGCGGGACGGTCGCCGGAGAAGGTCCGGATACGTAGGGCGGGGCGCAGCGGGTGGGGGTGAAAGCCGCTGCGCCCCGCATCGGGGGCGGTCCGGGTGGGGGGACGGGACCGGACCGCCGGTCAGGTCAGCCGGTGTACGCGGCGAACGCCTTGGTGAAGTCCAGCGGCCGCTGCTCGATCGAACTGCAGGTGGGCTGCGCGGAGTTGGAGCCGTCGTCCGCGCAGGCCTTGTCGCGGGTCGAGGACCACATCGACAGCCAGCCCAGGTGCTTGTCCTGGGCGAACTTCACCAGCTGGGTGGCGTCCTCGACCTTGAAGACCTCGTTCTGGACGTCGTTGACGCCGATCATGGGCGTCACGGCGACGGTCTTCCAGGCGTCCGCGTCGCTCAGCCCGAGGGCCTTCTTGAGTTGGCCCTGGGTGGCGGTGGCGGCCTGGGTGGCGTAGGTGCCCATGTCACCGTTGTAGGAGGGGCCGTAGTCCATCGCCATGATGTTGACGGCGGAGATCTCGACGCCGTTCTTCTTGGCGTCGGCGACCAGGTTCACACCGTCCTGGGTCAGCCCTTCCGGCATGACGGGGAGGGTGAAGGAGACGTCCAGGTCCGGGTGCTTCTTCTGGAGCTGGACGATGGCCTGGGCGCGGCGGGTGTTGGCCTCGGTGTTGGGGAGCGCGCCGCCCTCGATGTCGAAGTCGACCTTGGTGAGCTCGAATTGGTCGACGACCTTGCCGTAGGCGGCGGCCAGTTCGCCGGCGGAGCCGCAGGCCAGGCCGAGTTCGGAGCCGTTGGCGCCGCCGAAGGAGACCCGTACGTCGCCGCCGGCCTTGCGCAGCGCGGGTATCTGCCGGGCCACCGGGTCGTCGCCCAGCTCGACGGAGCCGCCCCACTTGGGCGTGCAACCGCCGCCGGAGGTGACGAACGCGAGGTTGAAGTTCTTCACGCCGGTCTTGGCGGCGGTATCGGCCAGGTCGTAGGCGGGAGTGAGCGAGGTGTCGACATACGGGGCGAAGCCGGCGGCCGCCTTCGTGGGGGCGGTCTCCCGCTGTGGCGCCTTGGTGGCCATGGCCGAGCCGGCGATGGCGAACGCGCCGCCGGCCGCGACCGCGACGGCCACCGCCGTCACGGTGAGCCTGGCCGTACGGTTGATGCGCCGACGGTGTGCGGAAGTCATCTGGTACCTGCCTGTCGTCACGTGGGGGGCTGGGACGTGTCCCGCACGCTAGCGACTCCGAAAAGGACAAAAGGCCGGTTCGGTAAGGCAGTTGGCGGAATTATGGCCGCCTTAAGGGTGGGGAAGGGGGCGGTTAAGAGGGGTGGTCAGGGGCCTGGCGGGGTCCCTGACGGGGGTCAGGGTTGTCCCCTAGGGGGCGTGCGACCAAAACCCTTAAGGGTTGGGTGTGCCCCTTGCAGGCCACAACGCGGTGGGGTGGGGCGGTATTCCGGCGGGGTAGGGGAAGTGCCGCTGGAGCGGGGGGATTCCCGCGGGGACGGAGCGGAGGAAAGTCCCGCGGGGCGGGGGAAATCCGCCGGGACGGAGGAAGTCCCGCCGGGACGGGGAACTCCCGCCGGGAACGGGGCTACGCTCGTGCGGCTCGGCGGCCGCGAGTGCGGAGTTTGCGGCGTAGGCGGTGACCGCGGCGGATGCCGGGGCGGGGGCGGCCTTCGGTGAGGGCGAGCCAGACGCGTACCTCGGTGCCGCCCAGTACGGAGCGGCCGATGCGTACATCGCCGCCGGTCGATTCGGCGAGGCGCCGCACGATGTCCAGGCCGAGGCCGGTGGAGCCGGCCCCGCCGCCCCCGTGACCGCGGCGCAGTGCCGCGTCCGGGTCGGCGATGCCCGGCCCGGCGTCCGAGACCAGCACGATCACCGCCTCTTCGGCGTTGTGGACATCCACCGCGAAGGCGGTGCCCTCCGGAGTGTGCCGGAAGACATTGCCGAGCATCGCGTCGAGGGCGGCGGCGAGTTCGGGGCGGGCGACCGGGATACGGACGGGGCGGTCCGCGCCGGCGACCCGGACGGTGCGCCCCTCGTCCTCGGCGAGCGCCGACCAGAAGGCCATCCGCTCGCGGATCACCTCGGCGGCGTCGCAGCCGGCCCCGGCGACGGCCTGCTGGGTGTAGGCCTTCTGCCCGCGGGCGGTGCGGATGATCTGGTCGACCTCGCGCTCCAGCTGCTCGACGGCGGACCGGGTCTGGTCGGCGGCGGGCCCGTCGCCGAGCGAGGCGGCGTTCAGCCGCAGCACGGTCAGCGGGGTACGCAGCCGGTGCGAGAGGTCGGCGGCCAGTTCGCGTTCGTTGGCGAGCAGTTGGACGACCTGGTCGGCCATGGCGTTGAAGGCCGCGGCCGCGGAGCGCAGTTCCTTGGGGCCGTCCTCCGGGACGCGGACGCCGAGCTTGCCCTTGCCCAGGTCGTGTGCGGCGCCCGCGAGCCGCTCGGCCGGGCGCACCATGCGGGTGCCGAGCCGGTCGGCGACCGCGACCGAGCCGACGACGAGCGCGAGGCCGACGACGGCCAGCACCACCCATGAGGTGGTGACGCCGTTGGTGAGCTCGTCGTCGGGGACGAAGACCTCGACGACCGCGATGCCGGACGCGACGGCGGTGGGCTGGAGCAGCGAGGAGCCGCCGCGGACCGGGGACATGGAGGCCCGGCCGAGCTTGACGGCGGCCGCGACGTCCTCGGGGGCGGCCCGCCGGGTGCCGATCTCGGTGGGGCTGCCGCCCCTGCCGCTCGCGGGGACATGGACGCCGATCCGCCCGCCGCGGCCGGTCTCGGCGCTGGCCACCGCCCGTTCCAGTTGGGTGCGGTCGGTGGTGATGGCGAGGACCGGGCCGATGGTGGCGGCCTGCCGCTCGGCGTTGGAGAACGCGCGGTCGCGGGCCATCTCCTTGACGACGAGCCCGAGGGGCACGGCGAACGCGACCACCACCATCGCGGTCACCGCCAGCGCCACCTTGACCAGGGCCCATCTCACGGGGTCTCAACTTTCGCTGCTCCGCCCGCGAGGAGGCCCAGAGGTGCGGGTTTCTCCGTAGTCTGCGGCCCGGCGGCCTCGCGCGCTCCTCCAGCCGCCTCCCCCGGACTTCGTCCGGGTGGTGCACCCAGGACGTGCCCCCAGCTCACTGTGGTGGCTCCAGTTTCACGCCGACGCCCCGCAGGGTGTGCAGATACCGGGGCTTCGCCGCGGTTTCGCCCAGTTTGCGGCGGAGCCAGGAGAGATGGACGTCAATGGTCTGGTCGTCGCCGTAGGACTGCTGCCAGACCTCGGCGAGCAGTTCCTTGCGGGGGACGACGACGCCGGGGCGCTCGGCGAGGAAGGCCAGCAGGTCGAATTCCCTGCGGGTGAGGTCGAGTGCGGCGCCGTCAAGAGTCGCCTGCCGGCGCAGCGGGTCGATGGACAGGCCGCCGACCTGGATCAGTCGGGAGGGTGGCTCCGCACCGGGTGCGGTGGCGCGGGCGCGGCGCAGCACGGCCGCCATCCGGGCCGAGAGGTGTTCGACGGAGAACGGCTTGGTGAGGTAGTCGTCGGCGCCGTCGTTCAGCAGCCGTACGATGTCGGCCTCGTCGTCCCGGGCCGTGGCGATGATCACGGGAACGTCGGTGATCCCGCGCAGCATCTTCAGTGCCTCGGAGCCGTCCAGGTCGGGCAGGCCGAGGTCCAGGATGACCACATCGAAGCCGACCTGCGCCACCTCGCGCAGCGCCTCCAGAGCGGTGCCGACGCTGCGTACCGCGTGGGAAGCCTCGGTCAGATGCCGGATGAGGGCCGAGCGGACGAACTGATCGTCCTCGACGACGAGCACACGTGCCATGGGCGGCACCGTACGCCATTCGGGCGGTTTTCCTTACCGGGGTTGACATCCCCGGCCGGTGCTGGGAGGTGGCCCAGTGAGGTCTGTCCGCCGCCTGGGACGGGCTGCAACTGGGCGGGCCAGTGGTGCAGTATGAGCCGAATGCAACGAGGTCTGATTCATGTGGCGGCCTGGACGCTGGCGACCGGCGCCGCGGTCACGCTGTCGTGGTTCGGTGTGCACACCGTGCTGGCCGGCACGGCGTACGACGCGCCGCGCGCGCTGCCGCTGTCCGAGCAGGTGCCCTCGTCGGGGGGCCAGGCGGACGGCGATATCGCACCGCGCGCCTCCTCCACGCACCGCCCCAAGCCGTCCGGCACGGCCGGTCGCAGCCCCTCTCCCAGCGAGAAACCGTCCACGCCGTCCGGCTCCGGCGGCAGACGTACGGGCGGTCCCGCCGCCGCCCCGTCGACGGGATCGGCTTCCGGTGGCGAGGTCAAGAGCTACTCCACGGTGGGCGGCCGGGTCGTCCTGGACCTGCGCCGCGACTCCGCCGAGCTGGTGAGCGCGACGCCGAACGCGGACTGGGAGATGCAGGTCTGGACACAGGACAAGTGGCTCCGGGTCGACTTCACCGGCAAGAGCGGCCATACGTCCGTGATCTGCGCCTGGAACGGTCATCCGCCGATGGTGGATGTCAACAATCACGCGACGTAGGAAATGCACGGGATTTAGGAGATTCAGGGGATCTAGGGGATGTCATGGATGTCGCAGGTGTAGCGGAAGACGCCTATGTCGCGGGGGTGTTGGGGAGGGCGGACGTGACCGTTGGCGGCCCGTTCCGCGCCCCGCGTCAGGCGAAGACCTGTGGCGGCGGGGACGGTGAGGCGACCGCGGTGGCGTCGGTGACCGGCGTCGCGCCGCCGGTGAAGTCCAGCAGCGCCCGCCCGTGCTCGACCCGTCCGGTCTCCGGATCGGTCGCCGCCCGCCGGGTCAGTTCGGCAATCGGCAGTTCCCGGTCGGCCGCCAGCAGCACGGCGTTGCCGAACCGCTTGCCCCGAAGCACGGCGGGGTCGGTGGTCAGACACAACTCGGGGAAGACCGTACGGACGGTGGCGATCTGGCCGCGCAGGAAGCGCAGCGGCGCCTCCCCGCATGCCGCCCTGGCGCTCGCGGGCCCGTCCGTCAGATTCGCCGCATAGCAGCCGCCGGGCCGCAGCGCCCGCCGGACGTCCGCGACGCATTCGGCGCTGGTCAGGTGCGCGGGCGTACGGGCACCGGCGAAGACATCCGCGATGATCAGGTCAGCCCAGCCGTCCGGGATCTTCGCGAGTCCCTCGCGGGCGTCCCCGCCGCGCACCCTGATCCGCCAGCCGCTCTCCAACGGCAGCTCGCGGCGGACGAGTTGGACGAGCGGGCCGTCGATCTCCACCACCTGCTGGGTGGAGCGCGGCCGGGTCGCGGCGATATAGCGCGCCAGGGTCAACGCGCCGCCGCCGAGGTGCAGGACCCGCAGCGGCCTGCCGGGCGGTGCGGCCAGGTCGGCGATATGTCCGAGCCGCCGCTGGTAGGCGAAGTCCAGATGGGTCGGGTCGGCCAGGTCCACATACGACTGCGGGGCGCCGTCGATCAGCAGCGTCCAGCCGCGCGGCCGGTCCCGGTCGGGCCGCAGCTCGGCGACCCCGCCGTGCACCGTCTCCACGACGGACTCGGGGCCGCCGCGCCCGCGTCTGCTCTTCCCCATGCGGTCAGTATGACGCGCGTACGCCGGGCCTCCGCCGCTGGTCGGACCGGTCACCCGGCGCCTTGGGCAGAGCGGCGGGTCACCCGTGACCGATGTCACGGGTGACCCGCCACCGCAGAGCGCGACCCGGGCCGGCCCGATGCCCCTCCGGACCGGAGGTCAGATCACTTGTTGATGCAGATGCTCCCGAACGCCGGGTTCAGCAGACCGATGAAGTTGATGCTGTTGCCGCATGCGTTGATCGGGATGCTGACCGGAACCTGGATGAGGTTGCCGCTGACGATGCCCGGCGAGTGCGCGACCTGGCCCTTCGCGACTGCGTGGCCGTAGCCGTACCCGTCGTCGCCGTACCCGACAGAGCCGTCGCCGCCGTGCTGGCGGGCCTTGCCGTGGTCGCGCTTGTCGTGGTCCTTGGCGCGGGTCTTGCCGTGGGACTTGCCGTGGGACTTGCCGTGAGACTTGCCGTGGGACTTGGCATGAGCCTTGGCGTGGGACTTGGCATGGGCCTTGCCATGGCCATGGTGGCTGCCAGAGCAGTTGGCGCCGGCGATGCCCGCACCACCGAGCACCATGGCACAGCTGGCCGCGGCCACCGTGACCGTCTTGACGAACCGCTTCATCACCATTCTCCTTTCAGTTCGCGAATGGGGCACCGCACTCAACGAACCAAAACATATGGGGATGCGGTCGTTCATCCTGGCGCTAAGAAGTTGGTCCAACCGGAAGACATGATGTCACCGGCACGAAGTCCGGTATTCCGCTGATCGGAATCCCCGACCGGCACAACGGCGTGCCTGCTGCGATTCCCAACATGCTTTCTGTCAGAGTGCTCTCCTGTTTGACTGATTGAAGTCGGAGAGGGAGACATGCGGAAGTCGATGGACCGCACCGGGCACGGCGCCGTATGCGCACTCGTGACCTTGGTTTTGTCGGCCACCCCGTCTTCGGCAGTGGCCGCACCGGCGCCCAAGGAATCCTCGCGAATTCCTTTCCATGAGCGCTATCACGTGACCCAGCGCGGCGGTATCACGCGCGCGGCCAACTCCTCGGTCACCTGCGATGCCACGGCGGCCGGCGCGGGCACGTCGTGCGGGTACGCCCAGCAGGGCTACGGCGGAGCCAACGGGCACTACCGGATGACGTATACCGATATCGATTCCGACCCCGACACCGATAACTCCAGCAGCGCCGATCTGCGGCTGCCGGCCGGTTCCCGGGTCAGCTACGCGCGGCTGTACTGGGGCGGCAATCTGCGGGCCGGCGAGCAGAAGCCGGACAAGGACAACGGCCGGGTGCTGCTGGCCCGGCCCGGCGGGCAGTACAAAGAGGTACTGGCGGACACCGTCACCGGGCATCGCACAACCTCCCGGACCGATGGCTTCCAGGCGTCCGCGGATGTCACCAAGCTGGTGCGCGCCGGCGGTTCCGGCGCGTACACCGTGGCCCAGGTCAATGTGGCGAACGGCCGTTCCACGGCGGGCGCCTGGGGCGGCTGGACGCTGGTCGTCGCCTATGAGAATGCCCGGATGCCGCTGCGGAGGCTGGCGTTGTGGGACGGATTCCAGCCGGTCAAGGCGAACGGCAAGGCGCTTTCGGTGAAACTGCCGAGAATGCGGATCCCGGCCGGGGCACGCGGCAGCGCGGGCGTGGTGGCATACAACGGGGACCGTGGCACCGGAAATGACTCGCTCTCCGTGGCGGCCGGGAAGAGCCCGCCCCGCGGCCTTACCGATGCGGCCAACCCGGCGAATGATGTGATGAATTCGAGCATCACCGATTTCGGCCGGGAGACGGCCCGGCAGCCAGCCTATCGGAACACCCTCGGAATTGATTCCGACGTATTCGACATCACCCCCGCTCTCCAGTCCGGCGGCGACCGTCTCACTTTCCGGTTCGGAGCCGGCAATGAGGGATATCTGCTCGGCGCGCTCTTCGTCCAGGCCGACGTCGGACGCTGAGCGGCGGGCACCGGGAATTCCCCCGGAGATTTCTGTCAGCCCGGCGATCAGGGAGCAGTACACGTGCTGCCGCAAGAGGTACCGTCCGAAGAGCGGCCCACCGTTCCCCACGTTCCCGGCGTTCCCTGCGTTTTCCACGTATCCCAGCCCGTGGACGGCGGGGTCGCCCGGGTCGTGGCGGACCTGGTGCGGGCCCAAGTGGCGGCCGGGCTGCGGGTCGTGGTGGCCGCGCCGCCCGGTGGCGGGCTGCACCGGGACGTCGCCATGGCGGGCGCCGAAGTGGCGGTCTGGTTCGCGGAGCGCTCCCCCGGGCGGCGGCCGGCCGGCGAAACCCGGCGGCTGGCCCGGCTGATCCGGCGTACGGGGCCCGACCTCGTCCACGCGCACAGCGCGAAGGCGGGACTGGCCGCCCGGCTGGCCGTACGCGGCCGGATCCCCACCGTCCATCAGCCGCACGCCTGGTCCTTCGAGGCGGCCGGGGGGACGACCGGGCGACTGGCGCTCGCCTGGGAGCGGTTCGCGGTGCGCTGGTCGGACCGGGTGCTGTGTGTGAGCGAGGCGGAGCGGCTGCGGGGCGCGGCGGCGGGGGTGTCGGCCCGGTGGGCGGTGATCCACAACGGTGTGGACCCGGAGCGGTTCTCTCCCGGGCCCGCCGACGCCGCGGCGCGGCGGTGGCTGCACGCCTCGCTCGGCCTGCTGCAACTGCTGTCCGCCGATACGCCCCTGGTGGTGTGCGTGGGGCGGCTGTGTCCGCAGAAGGGCCAGCTGACGCTGTTGCGTGCCTGGCCCGAGGTGCGTGCGGCGGTCCCGGACGCCCGTCTCGTGCTGGTCGGTGACGGGCCGGACCGGCGGCTGCTCCAGGACGCCGCGCCGCCCGGCGTGCTGTTCGCCGGCGCGGCCGACGAGATCGTCCCCTGGTACCGCGCGGCGGATCTGGTCGTCCTGCCGTCGCGCTGGGAGGGGATGGCGCTGGCCCCGCTGGAGGCGATGGCGTGTGCCCGCCCGGTGGTGGTCACCGATGTGGGCGGGGCCCGGGAGAGCCTGCCGCCCGGTGCCGAGGCCGGCTGTCTGGTGCCGCCGGACGACCCGGCCGCCCTGGCACGGGCCCTGTGCGGTCTGCTGACCGCACCTCAGCTGCGTGTGACGCTGGGCCGCCGGGCCCGGAAGCACGTGCGGACGACATTCGACGTACGGCGAACGACGGCGGCGGTCCTGGATCTCTACCACGAACTGCTCGGCCTGCCGTGCCCCGAGAGCAGGGAACGGATCAGGCGATGACGACGGAGAGCGCGGACGCGCCCCATGCCGCCCCGTTCCTGCCCCGGCCGGCGGCGGTCACGGTCCATCGGCCGCGCCGGCCCGGACATGACACCGCCGCACCGCCCCGCCCCGGCCGCGCCGTACAGCACCGGACCGCCCTCGTCCCGCTGATCGCCGCGAACGGTCCGGCCACCACCGGCACGGCGTTCCTCGTGCACGGCCCCGCGCCGGTACCGGCGCTGCTCGGCCCGACCGTGCCGTGCCTGCCGGTGCGTGGCGGCCGGGCCGGGCCCGGCCGTCCACTGCTCCCGGCTGACCGCGCTGACCGTCCTCGCCTTCGGTGTCACCGGCTACTTCAGCGCCGCGCTGCGCGCCCACCGCAGCGTTGTCCCGCCGGCCGCGATCCATGTCGCGTACAACCTCTGCATCATCGGCACGATGCCGGCGCCGCACGCGGCCTGGGGGGTGGGGGCCGCCGCGGCGGGGGTCGCACTCGGGGGCGTCGCGACGGCGTTGGTCCACAGGTTCCTCGCCTCACCGCTGCCGGCCGGTGCCATCTCGCAACTGAACTACGCACAGAAGGCGGCGCAGTCGCCGATGGTGCTGTCGCTGATGCTCTGCACCGTCGCCTTTCCCGTCGTCGCGCGGGCGGTTGCCGACGGTGCGGCGGACCGGGCCCGGCGCCGGAGGGAGCGCGATCCGACGCCGGCCGAGCTGGTGGTGCTGCCGGGCACCGCGTATGTGATCGCCTGCGCTCCCCAGGCCGAAGTCCTCTTCCGGCGGGGCGTGTTCACCGCCGCGACCGCCGCCACCGCGTCGGTGATGCGGGTCCACGCGCTCTGGCTGCTCGGCCACGGTCCGGCCGGCGCCCTCATCCGGCCGTTCTCCGCCGCCGCCCGGCCCACCTGGTACCCGGCCGCCGCGATGGCGGCCGGGCTGCTGCTCACCGTCGTGGCCGGGCTGTGCACGGTCCGGTGGTGGGGCGCGCACGGCATCGCCGCCGCCAACGACGCCGGTATCACCGCCACCGCGCTGCTGATGCTGCGCGGCCTCGGCACCCGGGTCGTCACCGTCGAGGTGCGCCGGGTCGCCGCCGGACTCGGCCGGCCGCCACCGGCCGCCGCCACGGCCGCGGCCATGGGCGACCCGCTCGCCGCGCAGTCCCCGCCTCCGCTGCTCGGTGCGGCCGCGGGGGCGCTGCTGGTGCCGCCGTCTACGCCGCGACCGCCCCCACCCTGCGGACCCCCGAGTTCCGTCAGCTGATCGTCGCCGTCACAGGAAGGCTCGCCCATGTCCGTTGAACCCCTGACCGTTGAGCCCAAGTCCGTCGCACCCGAACCCGCAGGCCACCTGCTCGTCGACGCCCCGCCCGTCGCCGCGCCGGTACCCGCGCCCGTACCCGCCGCGCGCCGCCCCCGCGGCAACCCGCCCTGGGTGCTGCTGTACCACTCGGTCGCCGAGGACCCGTACCACATCACCGTCTCCCCCGGCCGGCTGGACCGTCAGCTCCGCTGGCTGCGCGACCGCGGACTGCGCGGCGTCTCCGTCGACGCGCTGCTGCGCTCCCGCGCCGCCGGCCGGGGCACCGGGCTGGTCGGGCTGACCTTCGACGACGGCTACGCCGACTTCCTCTCCGACGCGCTGCCGCTGCTGCGCCGCCACGACTGCACCGCGACGGTGTTCGTGATGCCCGGCCGGGCGGGCGGCGACAACGCCTGGGACCCGCTCGGGCCCCGCAAGCCGCTGCTGACCGAGGACGGCATCCGCGCCGTCGCCGACGCCGGCATGGAGATCGGCTCCCACGGACTGCTGCACCAGGACCTCACCACCGCCGACGGCGTGACCCTGGTACGGGAGACCGCCGTCAGCCGCGCCCTGCTCACCGAGCTGACCGGGCGGGCCCCGGAAGGCTTCTGCTATCCCTACGGCGCCGTCGACACCCGGGCCGTCGAGGCGGTACGCGGCGCCGGTTACGGCTACGCCTGCGCCATCGACCCCGGCCCGCTGACCGGGCTGCTCGCCCTGCCCCGGGTGCACATCGGCGCCGCCGACACCTCCTGGCGGCTGCATCTCAAGCGGCTGCTGCATCCGCTGCGCCGCCGCCCGCTGCCCGAAGAGTCCACCCCCACCACGAGCACTGCCGACCCGGCCGCTGGAGGCACCCTGTGAGAGTTCTGCACATCATCACCGGCCTCGGCATCGGCGGCGCCGAGCAGCAGCTGCGGCTGCTGCTGCGCCGGCTGCCGGCCGACTGCGAGGTCGTCACCCTGACCAACCCCGGCCCGGTCGCCGACGGCATCGAGGCCGACGGCACCCCCGTCATCCACCTCGGCATGGCCGGCAACCAGGACCTGACCACGATCCCCCGGCTGGCCCGGATCATCCGTCGCGGCCGCTACGACCTGGTGCACACCCACCTCTACCGGGCCTGTGTCTACGGCCGGATCGCCGCCCGGCTGGCCGGCGTACGGACGGTGGTCGCCACCGAACACTCCCTGGGCGAAGCGGTCATGGAGGGCCGGCGGCTCAGCCGGGGCGCCCGCGGACTGTACCGGGCCACCGAACGGCTGGGGTCCGCGACCGTCGCCGTCTCGGACACCGTCGCCGACCGGCTGAGCCGCTGGGGCGTGCCCGGGAAGCGGATCCATGTGGTGCCCAACGGCATCGAGGCGCACCGCTTCATGTACCGCTCGGCCTTCCGCGCCGCCGTCCGCCAGCTGCTGGGCCTGCCGACCGACGCCTTCGTGGTCGGCGGTGTCGGCCGGCTGGTGCCCGGCAAGCGGTTCGACGTCCTGGTGCGGGCGGTGACCCATCTCTCCGGCGTCCACCTGCTGTTGGCGGGCGAAGGGCCGGAGCGGACGGCGCTGGAGAGGATCGCGCGGCAGTTCGGCGCGGGCTCCCGGATCCATCTGCTGGGCACCCGTGGCGGGGTGGTCGGCCCCGCGACCGGCGATGTGCCGGACGCGGAGCCCGGCATCCCCGGTCTGCTGTCGGCGATGGACGTCTTCGTCTCACCGTCCCCGGAGGAGGCGTTCGGCCTGGCCGTCGTCGAGGCACTCGCTTCCGGGCTGCACGTCCTGCACGGCGGCTGCCCTGCCGTCGACGAGCTCCCCGCGAGCCAGGCCCCGGGCGCCCGCCGCTGCGCCCCGGACCCCTACGAACTGTCCACCGCCATCCGCACGCTGCGCCGTACCGGACCGCCCCGGCTGCCGGTCCCGCCCCTCGTGGAGCACTACGACATCGACCACACCGCCGAGTCCCTGATGGCCGTCTACCAGCATGCCCTCGTCGTCACGACGGGCGCCCGGCTGTTCCCGTCGCGCGCGCCCACGCCGGGGGCGGCCCCCTCGCACGTGTCCCTGCCGGACCCGGCCCGGTCGCGCTCCGCCGCCGACTCCTCGCTGTCGAAGAGGTGAGCCGCGCCGTGGAGGGGACCGTGCGGGAAGCGCCCGCGGCCACCGCGTCGGCCGGCCGGCCGCGGACCTGGCTGCGCCGGCTGCCCCGCTGGTGGCCGCTGCCAGGTCTCCTCCCCGGCCTCGGTGCCCCTGGTGGCTGTCGTACGGCACACCGGGACGGCTGCGGGTCGTCCTGGCGCCGCGCGGACCGGCTGGTCGGGGCGGCGCCGCTGATGCCGACCTACCGTCCGCTGCCGGTACTGAGGGCGCTCGGCGGCAGCGTCCCGGACTTCTGCGATGTGCTGCTCGACGGCTCCTGCGCCGGGACCGGGGCCGCGGCCCCGGCGTGCCGGCTGTATGCGGCGCAGACACACGGCCGCGCGCCGGCGGCCGGCCTGGCCCGGGAACGGCTGACGTCGCTGCGCGGCGTACGGGCGCGGCTGAACACCTGGCAGGCGAGAGGCGCGAGGTGACGATGGAGCTCCGGTACGCGGCCGGCGCGGCGGATGACGCCGTTCCCGGAGTCGGACGGACCGCAGCTGTCCCACCGGTCCCGCTCCGGGGGCGGGGTGTCCTCCGTCAGGCCGTAGAGCGCGGCGCGGAACGCTCTGGTGGACCGCGGATTCTCCTGGCACCGCCACACGCCGTGCGGGCAGTAATCGGTGATGCTCTGGTAGAGCGGTCTGTGCTCGGCGATCCACTCCAGCATGCGCGTGACGAATTCCGGGTTGTCGCCGTTGTCGAACAGCCCCCATTCCGGGTACGAGATCTCCTTTCCGTGCGCGTCCGCGAAATCGACCTGCGCCTGGAGCCCGTACGGCTGATGGACCATCGCGTCGAAGGTCTCGCCGGCCGGCCGGTCGTAGGTCTCCATTCCGATGATGTCCACGACATCGTCGCCCGGGTAGCACTTCGTCCAGCCGATGGCATTCGCGCCGCGGGCCGGTGCGAAATCAAAACGGAATTCCTGTCCCGGCACCGAGCGCATCGCGGTGACGATACGGCGCCAGTACGCCTTCCAGGCCCTCGGATCGGGCCCGCAGCGATGGGTGTAGGTGGTCCCGTTCATTTCCCAGCCGAGGGTGATCACGGTGTCCGGGACGTCCAGGTCCACCAGATGCCGGGCCAGCGTACGGAAATGCCCGTCGAACGCGCCGGCCGCGGCGCGCTGCAGCAGCCCGCGCACCTCGGAGTCCGGGAGGTGCGCCTCGTCGCGCTCCATCATCGGCACGTTCAGCACGAACATCCGGTCGTCGTCCCCGAGGCGCCAGTCCGCCCACGGCCGGAGGAATTCCGGCCGTCCCTCGATGTCCGACCAGCGGTCACCCGGCACATACGTGTGGCCGACCCGGATATCCGTACCGCCGAGCCAGCGCTCCATGGCGGACAGCCGCCGTACGCCTTCCTCGTCGGAGCCGAGAAAAGCGCCCAGGGGCAGCAGCGGCATCTCGGGCACCGGAGACACCGGATATGCCGGAGGGCCGCTGCCCGCACGGGGATGACGTCCGTCCTCGGCCACGGCGGCACGGCCCGGCACGGGGACAGGAGCACAGGAAAGAAGCAGGCAGAGGGTGACCGCCCCGAGAGTGGCGCCCACCAGCCTCCGGCTGCGCTGGGACATAGTGACTCCTTTGGGGACGCCCGCAATAGGGCGTGCTGATCCCTGACGGTAATCAGCGGATCCCCATATGGGCTGCCGGAAAGCCTTCTGATAGCCCATTGGCGAGTTCCGTCGCCCGCACGGTCCATCGACGTGAAGGACTCCGCACATGCCATCGTTCGACACCGATGTGCCCGTACTTCTGCTCCGGCCCGACCCCGACCCCTTTCACCACGGCACGAGCGCCGCGGCCCGCCTCACCGGCCGACAGCCGGGCCGCTTCCTGCTCCCCGGCCAGCCCGCCGGCCTGCGCGAACGTGTCGCCGACAAGGCCGAACCCGCCCGGTTGTGCCGGGAGCCGGCGCTGCCGCACCCGGCGACCGCCCTCCCCGGCAGCGCGCAGCAGGCCGCCGACGCGGCGCCCGGACGGCTCTTCCGCGCCGAGAACCACGCCCTGGTGTCGACGGTGGCCACGGCCTTCACCGGGCGACCCCGGGCATCCCCCCGGACGCGGTACCGGGCGGGCGCCACGGCGTGGAACGGGTGAGGTTCGCCGTCGACGACCCGCTGCCGTCCCTGGCCATGTCCGGCTCGTGGCTGTGCAGCGGCGTCCGCAAGGGCGCGCACCGGATGCGCACCGGCGCGCCGCATCTGACCCGCCCGGTGCCCGCGCACCCCCTGGGCCCGCCCCAACAGCCTTGACCAGCGCGGCCGTGGACGCTCCCCGGTGGCCGCACCCGCACGATCAGAAAGAGCAGGGAACTTCCATGTACGACCTCGTGGTGGTGGGCGCCGGCCCCTACGGACTCTCGATCGCCGCGCACGCGTCCGCGGCCGGGCTGAGCCTGCGGGTCCTGGGCCGCCCGATGGCCTCATGGCGCGACCACATGCCCACCGGCATGTTCCTCAAGTCCGAACCCTGGTCCTCCAACCTGTCCGACCCCGCGGGCGACCACACCCTCGCGGACTACTGCGCCGCCCGCGGCATCACCGCACGCCACGGCGTCCCGCTGCCCCTGGACGTCTTCACCGCGTACGGCAGATGGTTCGGCGAGCGGACCATCCCCCAGGTCGAGCAGGTCACCGTGACCGCCGTACGCCCGGACAACGGCGGGTTCCGGGTCGAGACGGACGCCGGTGAGAGCATCGCGGCCCGGACCGTGGTCCTCGCCGTCGGCGTCATGCCGTTCGCCCACCGCCCCGAACCGCTGCGCGGGCTGCCCGCCCCGCTCACCTCGCACAGCAGCGACCACCGCGATCTGTCCGGTTTCGCCGGCCAGGACGTCACGGTGATCGGCGCCGGGCAGGCCGCCCTGGAGACCGCGACACTGCTGGCCGAACAGGGCGCCCGGCCCCGCGTCGTGGCCCGCGCCGGCCGGCTGCGCTGGAACGCCCCGCCGCAGCCGCTGGAGCGTGGCCGGCTGCGCGCGCTGAGCGACCCGCACTGCGGTCTGGGCACCGGCTGGCCGAGCTGGGTGTGGTCGGAGCTCCCCTGGGCGGTGCACGGACTGCCCGCCCGCACCCGGGTGCGGATCGCCGAGTCCGCGCTGGGCCCGGCCGGTGCCTGGTGGCTGCGGCCCCGCTTCGAGCGCGCCGTACCGGTCCTCTTCGAACACCGCATCAGGGCCGCGCTTCCCCATGACGACGGGGTCCGACTCGAACTCACCCATAAGGATGGCCGCGTCACCGCTCTCGACACCCACCACGTGGTGGCCGCCACCGGCTTCCGCCCCGATCTCGGCCGGCTGCGGCTGCTCGACGCCCGGCTGCGCGGCACCCTGCGGACCGTCGGCAGCAGCCGGGCACCCGAACTGAGCCCCGGTTTCGAGTCGTCCTGGCCGGGCCTGTTCTTCGCCGGACTGCTGACCGCGCCGTCGTTCGGCCCGTCGATGCGCTTCGTCTACGGCGCGACGTTCACCGCGCACCGGCTGATGCTGGGCGTACGCAGCCGGCTGGAGAACCGGCACGGCGGCGTCACCGTCCCCCGCCCGGCCACCGCCGGCACCCAGGCCGCCACCAGCGCGCCGTCCGGAGAACCCGCCCGCTGAAACGGGCACCGGGACACCGAGGGCCCGGCCGGCACCAGCCGGACGGGCCCGCCACCACACCCCGGACGCACCGCCTCCCACCGCACGTCCCGTCAACTCCCCTTACACGGCCCCCATTGACGGCCATTGACGGCTACTGACAGCGGTCCACGGCCTCGATCGTGCGGGCCGCCTCGCCGAGCGCCGCCCGCAGCACCACCGGATCCGTGGCGGCCGCGTACGCGCCCTCCGGGGGCACCAGCCAGCCGGTGCCCGTCACGGGCTGCTCCCCGGCGCCCCCGGTGGTGTTCGCCCCGTCGTACGCCGTGTCCAGCGCGATCCCGCGTCCGTGGGTCTGGGTGCACGCGCTCCCCGGGACGTCCCATCCGGCGGCCGTGCCCGGGGGCACCAGGAAACCGAGGGTGAGGCAGGCTCCGTCGTGCAGAACGGGGCCGACGCCGTCCCGCAGGCGGAGGATGTCGACCGCCTCCAGGCCCTGCCGGGCGGGCACCGTGACGAGGTCACACGGCTGCGCCGGTTCCGGCAGCACGCCGTGGTCGGATCCGTTGACGCCCCTGCTCACGCCGGTCTCCCCCACGGAAAACCCCTCCTCCTGCACGCGTCGCACCTCTTTACACCGGGTTTAACGGCCCGGCACGTCAACAGCTACGGCGGCGTAACGCTGCAAAGGATGGCACTTCATGGCAGATCGCGGGTGAGATATCCGGTTTGTAGGCCAAACTCCGAGTGGCGCAACAGCCCCGGCCGGTACGGTCGTCCCGCCGCACCGCCAGGACGCGGCATCGCCACGAAGATGGCACGGAGAGGGCACGGAGAGGGTCCGCCATGGCGTCGCCACCAGCAGAATCAGCGTCGTCCCACACCGTACCCGCCCGCCCGAACACCGCCTTCCGACAGCTGCGCGGCCGGCTGTCCCCGGGCGAGTTCGCGGCGGCGGTCCGACGGGCCGCCCGTGAGATCGGCGAGCAGGTCTCGTGCGACGCCCGCTATGTGGGGCGCGTCGAGGCCGGGGAGATCCGGTGCCCGAACTACGCCTACGAGCGAGTGTTCCGGCATATGTTCCCCGGCCTGACGCTGCCGGACATGGGCTTCGCACCGCGCGAGACGGTACGCGGACGGGGGGCGCGTACGGCTGCGGTCAGCGCCGCGCCCCTGGCAACCGACCCCGACCACCGCGATACCCGTATCCAGAACTGCGAGGAGAGCGACGTGCTGCGTCGCGCGTTCATCACCGGCGGCCCGGCAGCCGCCCTCGGCCTCACCGCCCTGCATCCGCTGGACCCCGCCGCCGCTGCCAACGTCAGCATCCCGGCCCCCCGCACACCGTCCGGCGGCCGGGCCGGCGCGGCCGAAGCCACCGCCGTCGAGGAAGCCGTCCGGCGGATCCGGCTGCTGGACGACCGGCACGGCGCCGAAGGCATCTACCGCCGTGCCACGCAGCCGCTGCGGGCCGCCTACGACATGCTCGACGCCCACATCCAGCACCGTACGATCGCCGACCGGCTGCACACCGGTGCGGGCGAACTCGCCATCACCGTCGGCTGGTTGGCGCACGACTCGGGCCGGCACGGCGACGCCCGCTCACACTACGCCGAGGCGCTGGCCACCGCCCGGGTCTGCGGCGACACCGCCCTGGAGGCGCACGCCTTCTGCAACACGGCCTTCCTCGCTCGCGACGCCGGCCGGCCACGCGAGGCGGTACGCGCCGCCCAGGCCGCACAACAGGCCGCCCAGCATCTGGCCTCGCCCCGGCTGCTGTCGCTGCTGGCCCTGCGCGAGGCGGGCGGCTGGGCGGGCCTGGCCGACCGTACGGGCTGCGAGCAGGCACTGGCACGGGCCCAACGGCTGTTCGCGGGCGGGCCGTGCGACAACGACCCGGAGTGGATGAGCTTCTACGGCGAGGCCGAGCTGGAGGGCCTGGAGGCACAGTGCTGGGCGGCCCTGGGCGAACGGGGGCGCGCGGTGGAACACGCACGCCGCGCGGTCGCTCTCCAAGACCCCCACTTCACCCGCAACATCGCCCTGTTCACCGCGGAACTCGCGGCCAATCTCGCCGTCAGCGGCGTCCCCGAGGAGGCCGCCGCGGCCGGGGTCCGGACGCTGGCCCTGCTGGAACAGGTCCACTCGGCACGGATCCGCACCATGCTCGACGGCACCGCCCGCGCCCTGCGGCCGCACCGCGCCCGCGGCACGGTCGCCGAATTCCTGGACCGGCACGCGACGTCGACGGGGGTGCGGGACGGGGCGGAGACTACGGGGCGTCAGACGGGGTGAGGCGGAGGGCGGCCGGGGCGGGGGCGCGGCCGGGCCGCGCGTGGATCCGGTCGTCGGCCGGCCGGTCGGCCGAGGCGACCGGCGTCGTGGGGCCGGCGGTGTCGTGGGAATGCGGTTGCCGTGGCGGTCGTCGTCCGAGGTGGCCGTCCGGTTCCGTCGCCCGGCCGCCCGACGACCGGTCCTCCGGTCCCCGGTCCTGCGGTCAGCCCAGGTGGCCGGTGTCGTTCCAGCGCTCGATCGCCGGTTCCCCGTAGGCCCAGCCCAGCACCGACAGCGACGTCGGGTCGAGGCGGATGCGGGCCCCGAAGGAGATGTCCAGGCCCAGCCAGCGGGCGCCCAGGGTGCGCAGGATGTGGCCGTGCGCGAAGACCAGCACGTCGCGGTCGGCCGAGCGGGCCCAGGCCACGACCTCGTCGGCCCGCGCGGCGGCCTCGGCGAGCGTCTCCCCTTCCGGCACCCCGTCGCGCCACAGGAGCCAGTCCGGCCGTATCGCCGTGATCTCGGCCGGTGTCAGGCCCTCGTACGCGCCGTAGTCGACCTCCATCAGCGCGTCCCACTCCTGCGCCCGGTCACCGAAACCGGCCAGTTCGCAGGTCTCCTTGGCGCGGACCAGGGGGCTGGTACGGACCTCGACGCCGGGCAGGCCGTTCCAGGGGGTGCGGTGCAGCCGCTCGCCCAGCAGCTTGGCGCCCCGCCGGCCCTCGTCCAGCAGCGGGATGTCCGTCCGCCCGGTGTGCCTGCCGGAAAGGGCCCACTCCGTGTGCCCGTGCCTGGCCAGGAATATGCGCGCTGCCATGGTCGTAACCTCTCGCCGATTCCTCGGCTGCTCGTTGCTCGGTGCGGACGGTACACGCGGGGCCTGATGCCGACGCGGACCGCGGGACCTCCCATCATGACCCATCGGTCGGTTTTGCCCGGAGGCGGGGGCGGGAGCGCGGGTGGGGGCCGCACCCCGTCACGAACCGGCCGGACACGTCCCGATCCAGCCCTCCGCACATCCCGAACGGGCCCTTTCTCGGGTGACCGCCTCGCGTGTCGGTGCCGGATGCGAGACTTCCGCGGGTGAACGTCTACCGCGACAGTCGACCCGCGTCGGCCGCACCGCCGGCGGAGCAGCCGACGCCGAGTCCCGGCGTGCGGCGGAGCCTGACCGAGCTGCGCGGCCCCGGCGTACGGCCGCGCTCGCTGGATGCCCGCGCGCTCGCCGCGCTGGCCGCCAACCCCGGCTGCCGGCGGCGCGCGCTGCTGGACGGCGCGGGCATCGACAAGAGCGCGCTCGCCCAGGCGCTCGGCTCGCCCGCGACGTACGGCCAGTCCCAGTTCGCGCTCATCCGCGGCAACTCCTTCGAGTCCCGGGTGAAGTCCGACGGCGGCGCGGATCTGCTGCGGCTGCTCCACGAACGGCTGCGGCCGGGCAGCGCGGCGTCCGAGAGCGCGGCGGTCGCCCTGCCCGATCTGTCCGCGGCCGGCCCGGAGGGCCGTGCGGCGCGTACGGCGCTGGCGCTGCGCGAGGCGACCGCGGCCGGCGGCTGGGCCCTGCTGGACCATCCGATGCTGGCCGTCGAGGTGGCCGGCTCGCCGGCCTATGTGGAGCCGGACGCGGTGGTGGTGCATCCGGACGGCGGCTGGACGGTCGTCGAGATCAAGTCCTTCCCGATGATCGACGGCGCGGCGGACGCCGCGAAGGTCGGCGCCGCGGCCCGGCAGGCGGCGGTGTACGTCCTGGCTCTGGAGACGGTCGCCGGGCATGTCGCCGCCCGGACCGGCCGCGCGGTCCGGGTCGGGGAGCGGGTACTGCTGGTCTGCCCGAAGGACTTCTCCAACCTCCCCACCGCCGCGGCCCTCGACATCCGCAAGCAGCTCGCGACGACCCGGCGGCAGCTGGCCCGTCTCACCCGCATCGAGGAGATCACCGCCGCGCTCCCCCCGGGGACCACCTTCGATCTGCGGTTGACGGACGACGGCGTGCCGACCCGCCCGCCCGAGGAGCTGGCCGCGGCCGTCGACGCGGTCGCCGCGGCCTACGCCCCCGAGTGCCTGGCCGCCTGCGAGCTGGCGTTCCACTGCCGCAGGCGGTCCCGCGAGGACGGCGCGGTGGAGCCCCTGGGCCGCGGTGTACGGGGCGAGTTGGGCGGCCTGCGCACCGTCGAGGACGTCCTCGCGGCGGCCACCGGGACGACGCGGGAACGACCGGGCAGCGGAGCGACGCTCCACGGCGATGCCACCCCGGCCCCCGACGACACAGCCCCCGGCCCCGCCAACACACCTCCCACCGCAACCACTCCCCCCGACGCCCCCACCCCCGACGACCCCGCCGTCGAGGCCCTCCGCCGGGCGGCCGCCCTCCGCGCCGAGGCCCTGGCCGGCGCGGCGGCCGGCCGCAGGGAGGAACCGGTATGCCGCTGATCGAGACGCTGGCCCGGATGGAGGCGGTGGCGGCCGGCCGCGCCCGGCCGCTGGCCACGGTCCGGCACCGCCATCTGTCCGAACAGCCCCTGGTCTTCGTCCCGTTGACGACCTCCGGCGAGGCCGGCGCCCCGCTGGGCGCACTGGTCGGCACGGACCGCGAGAAGCCGGCGCTGCTGGCCGTACCGCAGCCGCGCAACCGCGATCTGCGGTTCGCGTTCCTCGCCGAGCTGGCGGAGTTGCTGCTGCCGTATGTGGACGGCTTCGCGGAGGTCGTCGAGTGGCAGGAGCGCAAGGAGACCGACCCGGAGACCGGCAAGAAGGTCCCCGTCCAGGTCGAACTGTGCGCGGATGCCCCGCAGTTGATCGTGCCGAGCGCCGCGGGCGTCGACTTCGTCCGGCTGCTGGGCCGGTCGATGCGGTTCCGGCGGACGGCCGAGCAGGATCCGGAGACGCCGTATCCCGCGCCGCCGCATGTCCCGCTCCTGGGCCGCTGGTTCACTCATTTCGGCGAGCGGGCCCGGGTGCCGGGCGCGTGTCTGCTGCTGTCCATGACGGGGCTGCTCACCCGCCATTGGGCGACCGGCCAGAGCCCGCTGGAGGACCAGCACCTGGGCGCGCTCCTCGCCTGGATCGACCCTCCGGCGGGCGCCTCGGGCCTTTCGGGCCGGGAGGCGGCCGAGCGCGCCGAGTCGGCGCGTGACGCGGACGGCCAGCTGCTGTGCCCGCCTGCCGGCCCGGCCACCGACCCGGCGTTCGACAACCGGCTGCTGGCTCCCGCGATGGCCCGCTTCGACGCCGGGCTGCCGGGCGCCGAGGAGGAGGTCCGCGGCCTCATCGAGGGGCAGCTGCGGCCGACGTGGGACGCCGTCTGGCGCGGCATCGACCTGCTGCGCGCCCTCCCGGAGGGCGCGCGGGTCGCCGACCGCTGGAAACGCGACCGCTGGTCGTACACGGCGCACCGCGACCGGGTGCGCGCCGGGGAGCCGCCGCAGCCCAAGCGGGACGACGCGGTCACCGCCGCGCAGAAGCTGGCCTCGCGGGAGACCGCGCAGGCCCAGCTGGACGCCCAGGAGGCCCTGGACGACCCGCTGGTGATGGCCGGGCGCAGGCTGGCGGGCGAGGCGCTGCAGGGCACCGTCACGGCCGTCGAGACGGCGTTCTCCGAGGGCAGGCGGCCGATGCCGCGCCCCCTGGTCACCCTGCGGACGGCCGACCGCCCGCAGCTGTCCGAACGCGCCAAGCTGTACCGCCCGTTGGCGGACGGCCGCACGCAGACCGCCGAGTTCGTGTCGTACGTCCTGGAGGAGCCGGGGGCGCTGGTGGTGCGGCTGACGGGCGGAATGGGGCGGGGCCGGACGCCGGAGCCCGGTTCGGTGCCGGAGCCGGACGACACGGTGTGCTGGACGCTCTTCGAGCACGCCCCGCGCGGCGGCCCCGAGCTGCCGGACCCCCAGGACACGCCCTGGACGCACGGCGGCCCGCCGCCGTGCGCTGCGGGGGCACCCGCAGAGGCCCCCGACCTCATGACCCCGGAGGACTTCCTTTGAACCCCACGGGCTCCTTCGACCCCGCGGCCGCCGCCACCGCCGCGACCGCCGCGATCCTGCACGACACGCTGCACGGCGGCCGGCGCGGCGTGGTCGTGGACTCCCCGCCCGGCGCCGGCAAGTCCACCCTCGTGGTCCGTGCGGCCCGCGAACTGGCCGCCGCGGGACGCCCGTTGATGATCGTGGCGCAGACCAACGCCCAGGTCGACGACCTCGTCCTGCGGCTGGCCGAGAAGGACCGGGAGCTGCCGGTCGGCCGGCTGCACAGCAGCGAGCCCGGCGCGTTCGACCCGGCGCTGGCGGAGCTGCCCGCGGTCCGTACGTCCGCGAAGGCGGCCGATCTGACCGGGCTGGACATCGTCGTCTCGACGGCCGCGAAGTGGGCGTACACCAAGGTCGACGAGCCGTGGCGGCACGCCATCGTGGACGAGGCGTACCAGATGCGCTCCGATGCGCTGCTGACCGTCGCCGGGCTCTTCGAGCGGGCGCTGTTCGTCGGCGATCCGGGGCAGCTGGATCCGTTCAGCGTGGTCGGCGCCGAGCAGTGGGCCGGGCTGGCGTACGACCCGTCGTCGAGCGCGGTGTCCACCCTGCTGGCCCACAACCCGGACCTGCCGCAGCACCGCCTGCCGGTCTCCTGGCGCCTCCCCGCTTCCGCCGCGCCCCTCGTATCCGACGCGTTCTATCCGTACACGCCGTTCCGCAGCGGCACGGATCACGGCGACCGGCACCTCGCCTTCGATGTGCCCTCCGACGGCTCGGGCGTGGACCGGGTCCTGGACGAGGCCGCCGAATCCGGCTGGGGCCTGCTGGAACTCCCCGCCCGCCACACGCCGCGCACGGATCCGGAGGCGGTGCGCGCGGTGGCCCTGGTGGTGCGCCGGCTGCTCGACCGCGGCGGCACCACGACCAGCGAGCACACCCACGGTCCGGCACCGCTGTCGGCTGCCCGGATCGCGGTCGGCACCGCCCATCGCGATCAGGCGGCGGCGGTCCGCGCCGCGCTCGCCGCCCTGGGGGTGACGGGCGTCGCGGTGGACACCGCCAACCGTCTCCAGGGCCGCGAGTTCGATGTCACGGTCGTCCTGCACCCGCTCTCCGGCCGCCCCGACGCCACCGCCTTCCATCTGGAGACCGGCCGCCTGTGCGTACTCGCCTCCCGGCACCGGCACGCCTGCATCGTGGTGTGCCGGGCGGGCGTCGCGGAGCTGCTGGACGAACACCCGGCGACGGAGCCGGTGCAGCTGGGTGTCACGGTCAAGTTCCCGGACGGCTGGGAGGCAATGTTCACCACATGGGATCACTGGCAAGAGCACCGCGTGAGCTGGCGCCCGTGAGTCATGGGTTCGGATGCCTCCGAAAACAAGATCGCACAGCAGCATAGACCACAAGGTCATGGCCTAACCGCCCCTCTCTCATGGGGCCGCTGGCTCGTACTCACCCTTGACGAGCCGCCCCCGCAGGGTGAGGGTCATGCAACAAGTCGCAACATGCTCGACGCGGGAGAGGTAGCCATGTCTCTACTGTTCTTCGGCAAGGACCCCAACACGGACGACGACCACTGCCCGACGGTCTGGGTTGACGACGAGAACGCTGATCTCGTCTTGCAAGGGTGGAAGGCCGACGACGCGACACAGCAGAAGTGCCTGGAGGTCGGTTCGATCCCTGACACCGAGGCTGTCATTCGTATCCCGGCGCGAATGGTGCCGCAGATTAGGAAGGCATGCGATGCCGCAGAACACTCAGCCGAGCTTCGCTGAGGTCATCAGGGACACAGACCGCTCAGCGGTCCACCTGGAGATGCGGGACGCCTACGGCGATAACGAGCGGTTCGCTGCGTGGCGACACGGAGCGCGGATCAACTGGGACGACCGGGCAACGTGGTGGCGGGGATTCCACGACCAGATTGCCGAAGCAGCGGCGCGGGGCGTGTCGATCCGCCGAGCCCGCATCGTGAGCGAGCCGGTCTCGGAGTACATCCGCTGGGAGCACTACGTCACACGTGCCAACGTCAGTGCTGGGGAACAGGTCCGATGGCTGCCCCGCCGCCTCGCGTCGGATCTTGCCCTTCCTGGCAATGATTATTGGTTGTTTGATGATCGATTGGCCAGGATTCACCACTTCGCCGGGGACGGCTCTCTGGTCGCTGACGAGTTCAGTACGGAACCGGCAGTCCTCAAGCTATTCGCTGCATCATTTGAGGCCGTATGGGAACGCGGTATCCCTCACGAGGAGTACACGGTCTGATCATCCGCCTCGCATCCCGTCAGCCAGCCCATGCCATCGTCTCCGTTCTCCGGCGCCCAGGCCGCTCGTGAGTCCGTCTCGGCACGGCTCAAGGACCTACGGCTTGATGCGAATCTGACGATGCAAGGGCTGGCTGATCAGTGCGGCTGGAACAAAGCCAAGACGTCTCGCATCGAGGCCGCGAAGACCGCACCGGCAGATTCCGATATCAGGGCTTGGTGCACTGCGTGTGACGCCGAGGAACAGGCAGCAGACCTCATCGCCTCGTCCCGATCCGCCGATTCGATGTATGTCGAGTGGCGGCGAATGCAGCGCACCGGCCTACGTAGGCTGCAACAGGCCAGCGTCCCACTGTACGAACGCACGACGCTGTTTCGCGCCTACTCCGCTCGGGTCATGCCCGGCTTCCTCCAGACCGAGGGCTACGCGCGAGCCCTTCTGTCCCTCATTGCGGAGTTTCGGGGGCTTCCCAACGACGTTAACGAGGCCGCAGCCGCACGGGTGGACCGGTCCCACATCATCCGCGACGGCCTCCACCGCGTTGTTCTGCTCATCGAGGAAGACGTACTCACCCACCGCATCGGCAGTAACTCCGTGATGGCCGGCCAGCTCGGCTACCTGTTGACGGCGATGGCCTACCCCGCCGTCTCACTGGGCATCATTCCTCGCACTGCGTCCCGGGTCATGTGGGGGCCAGAGACGTTCACGATGTTCGATGACAAGCGGGTCCACGTTGAGTTGCTGGCCGCGAAGGTCACCGTGACGACACCGACGGAGGTGGACGTGTACAAGCGGGCCTTTGCACGCCTCGCCGAGATGGCCGTGTACGGGCCGCGCGCCCGGACCTTGATTAGCAGGGCGATTGACGCTCTCGACTGATTGCTCTGCAACAACGTGCAACTTCGTGGACCGGCAACTACCGCCCTTCGTAGCGTCATTGGCATGGCGGACGACGAAGCCCCTCGCAGACTGAAGCTCACTGGTGGTGCACGTATGGTCGGCGACCACGTCGCGGTCTCGGCCATGGTCTTCCGTGGCCCCGTGCACATCGCGACGGAGGAAGTGTTCCTGAGCGTCGATGACGCGTCGGTCCTTCAGGCGCAGCTCACGCGAGCACTCGACCACCGTGCGTTTCCTGGTATGGAGCGGCGGGAGCGGGAGAAGTCCCGTATGCAGTATGGCTTCTGATCCGTCATGTCATTGTCAGCAACGGGAAGTGAGACAGAGATGGGCAAGAAGGGCGGAGACCACTCCGGCAGGCCCGACACGTCCGACAGCGACGGCCACCGCGACAAGCCGCCGGGCCCGACCAAGCCGTACGAGCCGCCGAAGAAGTGAGGCCGCATGACGACGCAACAGCGGCTCGTGGAGGCGCTCAAGAGCAAGGGCGTGTTGCCGCCTGAGTGGCGAGACGCCGTGACCTCTGTGGATCGCGCGCTGTTCATTCCCGAGGTCATCGAAGAAGGGGACTTCTCCACCGATCCCGAGAACTGGTTGCAGGCGGTCTACTCGGATGCGCCCGTGGTCACCCAGGTGAACGACGGGGAGAGCACACCGGAAGGCTCGTTCCGGCTCTTCACCTCGTCCTCTTCCATGCCGTCGATCATGCTCGAAATGCTGGGCCTGCTCGATGTACGGGAGGGGCAACGGGTGCTGGAGGTCGGTACGGGCACCGGTTACAACGCCGCCTGGTTGTCTCACCGCTTGGGCGAGAACAACGTGACCTCGGTGGAGGTTGACGAGGCAGTGTTGTCCACCGCTGCGGAGAACCTGAAACGGGCGGGATTCCACCCGACGACGATTCTCGGGAACGGCCGTGACGGGCATCACTGGGGCGCGCCGTACGACCGGATCATCTGCACCTGCACTATGCGCGAAGTACCGCCAGCGTGGTTGGAGCAGTGCCCGAACGGGCGGATCGTCACCCCATGGGGCAGCAGCTTCTTCAACGGCTCGTACGCGACGCTGGACGTGATGAACGGGAAAGCTCAGGGGTCGTTCTCCGGTCACCCGGCTTTCATGTGGGACCGCACCCACCGAGGCGGTGCGGGGCGTATCCCGGACATCTACCACGGGGAGGAGGGAGAGAAGGGCAGTACCGACATCGCGCCGCAGAACGTCATCCAGGACGATCCGGCGTTCTTCACCGGCCTGAGCCTCACGGATACGTGGTACCGGTGGTGCGACGCGGACGACGACAGTGGGGAAGCCACTCTGTGGTTCTTCGCGGACGATCGGAAGTCGTGGGCGACCGTGGAATACGCCCCGGACGCGGAGACGTACGAGGTGGAGCAGTACGGGCCCCGTGCATTGTGGGATGAGGTGCGGAAGGCGTTCCTTAGTTGGCATGACTTGGGGAAGCCGGAACGGTCCCGGTTCGGCCTGTCGGTCGATCGTGACGGACAGCGGGTGTGGCTGGACGATCCGCATAACGTCGTCGGCCAGCAGTAGGCCCTAAGCAAAGAGACGCCCCCGTTTCGACGGGGGCGTTCTTGGGTTTGTTCGAGTGGTTCAGAGCAGAGCCAGGAAGGGGTTCACGTCGGTGAGCGGTTTCGACCGCTTCGGTTTGGGCGCGGGCTCCGGGGCCTGCTTGGGTGCCGGGCGGTAAGCGTCCATCTGCACGACCGTGGCGCGGTTCGCGTCGTCACGCTCCGCGCTGGCCGGCTGCGGCTTGGGGACCTCGTTCGGCTGCTCTGCGTGATCGGGAGTGGCATCGCGGAGTGTGAACACCGTCTTCGGTCGACCGGTCATCCCTGACCGTTCCACAGTCACCGCGATTTCGGGCAGTGCCTTGACCTCCGCTGCGGTCGCCCCGACGTACGGGAGGACCTGAGACGACGTGGCAGCACCGCCGTGCAGTTCGATCCGAGCGCGTACCTTGTCCGCGATGCTGAGCGGCTGCCGCTTCCCACGCTGCGGGACTTCCCGAATCGCGGTCTGACCTCTGGTGACACTCACCGCGTCCCGGACTGAGCGGCGTACCAGCGTGAAGGCGGCCGTCAGGATCTCGTCCGTGATGGTCTCGGAGCACTCGGAGGCGGCCAGGCAGGCCGCGACCCTGAGCGTCTGCTCTGCGGTCCGTTCGACGTACACCGCCTGTGCTTCCGGCAGCGTCTCGCCCAGGATGCGGGCATAGCGCCTTACGATCCGCCACAGCGGCCGGGCGTCTTCTCCGAGTGCGAGCACGCGGGGGCGGGCGGTGGCCCATGCGTAGGCGTCGGACAGGTCTCCCCCGTCCACCTTGGGCAGGCTCACCCGGTCGTCATCCAGCATCGGCACTGAGCCCAGCAGGAACGGCAGGATGCGGTTGTACGAGCCTCCGGCCGCTTCGGACTCGCCTACGTACCTGGCCCAGTCGGACGGAGTGATGTGGGAATGGAGGACCATGGCGGGATCACGGATTTCCTGCGCCTCCTCCTTGGTGGTGTTGCGCAGAGTTGCCCCGTCCCAGGCAGCGCGGAGTTTGGTGGTGAACGATGGGTCGCGCTTGACCCGCTTCAATACCTCCGTCCATTCCTCCTCCACCACCAGGGCCCGGACGTCCCGGCCCCGTTCAGTTTCGGTGGTCGCTTCCTGCTGCTCCCACAGGTGGTTGACCAGACTCGCTCCGGACGTGATCCCGGATGTGGTGTGGGTTGCCAGGAACCGACCCAGAGACTTGTCCAGGACGTGAAGCGCCGCCCGCAGCGCGGTTCCCTTGCCCCTGCCCGTTCCGGCCACGAGAGCCGACCACAGAAGCACGGGCCGGGCGTTGCCACGGGAAGAGACCTTGACCGTTCCACCGATGGCGGCCGACCACATCGACAGGGCGGCCACGTACACCCCCAATGCGTCCGCTTCGAGGAACGGGGCGATCTTGCGGACCGCGCGACCGATGGGACCGTACAGAACGGGGGTGCTCATGCTGCCTCTATCTCAAGAAGGGTTAGTTGGGTGGCCTCTGGCCGGGGGTGCCGGGCGCACTCGGCGCCCGGCACGGTGGGCGCGGCGTTCAGGCCGCAGCCGCTTTTCCCTCCGGCGCGTCCCTGTGCGTCAGCTCCCATGCGTGGCGGACGTGGAGCGGGATGCGTCCGCGATCCGGCACGGTGTAGCCGTTGGCCCGTGCCCATCGCCGTACGGCCTTGTTGCGCTCACGCTCACTCATGCCCGACCGATCGACCTTGGCAGGCTCCGGAAGCGGATCACCGCCCACCAACTCACCGGCCCGAATCGCGTCCCGGAACCGGCCCGGGGTCCGTACGTCCATCACGGGCAGTCCGCGTTCCGCAGCGTCTCGCAGCTTCGTACCGTTGCGGTCGCCACCCTCACCCACGATCAGTAGGACTGTGGACTCGTCCGCACGGCCAACTACCTCGTAGCCCAGGTTTCGCACGGCCTGACGGGCCGACTCCCAGTCGTACCCGTCGATCTCTCCGCTGATCATCACGGACGGCACAGGCCCAGCCTCCGACGCTGACTCGCTCACGTCCTCCGCATCGCACTCCGCCACGACGGGCGACGGCTCAGCCACAGGCACGGGCTCAGGCTCGGCAACCATCGTGACGGGTGCAGGCTCGGGCTCATCCTGTGATTCGTCAGCCTCCGGCAGACCGGCTCCCAGGGCATCCACGAGGTACCTGGCGAACACGGCCCGGTGCTCCAGGCACAGGTCCCACGTGCGGTGCCCCAGAGTCAGCGTCTCCGTCGCCTCTTCCTCGCTGCCGTCCTTCGACAGGTGGGCATCGCACACCGCTTTGAGCACAGGTACAAGAACGGTCTTACGCATGGCGCTGCATTCCTTTGATTCAGGCTGACAGGTGAAGTCTCAGTGAGTGGCCGGAGGTTTCCTCAACGGCCCCGCATTCACTGCGGTACGAGATCAACAATGCCGACCAAAGGTCACGCCCATATAAATACAAGATCACAAACACATAACTCTAATTGCATGAATACGGGGGGTAATGGATTATTGATTCTCCGTAGGACCCACCAGGGGTGCCCTCCTTCCATCGAATGTTTGCCAATCAATTTTCAGCACTCGAAGCACGCTTCCGGAGCATGTCGGCGTCCGTCGCCCCACGGTTCCGCCGCCCCGTCTGCGGCCAGCCAGGCCGTGTGCAGGCACCAGCTCAGCCAGCATTCTGAGCAGGCGTAACGGCACTCGACCCCCGCCCTGTGCTCCTGCTGCCCTGTGGGCTCGGGTGGCGTGCTGACGTTCTGCTGAGCCCTCCGTCGAGCGAGCTTGCTATTCATCTCCCGTCACCCAGCCGAGCGCCCGCATTCCCTCCGGAGTGAGACCGAGCGATTTCGTCAGATGGCGGTACTCCATGTGCTGGGTGTTCGACGCTGTACCGGCCAGGATCGCGGACCAATAAACGACAACTGCAGACACGATTCCGGCCGTGGAATCGTCCCACTGTGAGGCTTGCGGCGTCTCCCACAATTCCCGCCAGTAGACCCGTTCATGTTCCGACCATTCCCGCCCCTCTGGCATATCCGGGACGGGCAATCCGTGGTCGAGCGGCAGGACGGTAATCCTCTGCGCCTCCCGGTATCGGGAGTGCGGAGACTGGGGGTTTCGTGGCTTGGGCATGGTGGAGCCTCCTGGATGGTCGCGGTGGGTGACGGCCAGCCTTCCGGAGCGCGAACGGGAGGGCGCTCCGGGGCCAGCTCGAAGGAACAAAGGAAGCGGGGCCCCTGCCAGTTCGGCAGAGGCCCCGGAGGGGATGCGGCGTCAGGCCGGAGTAGCCCACTCCACGGCCGCCTTCACGATGCCCTTGGTGGGCTTGGTCTCGTCAAAGGTCTTGTCCGCCTTCTTGGTGTCCAGTGCCGGGAAGCGGACGATCTTCCCGCCGTAGAAGTGGACGTTGTCGAGGTAGTCACCCCGGTACTTCTCGCTTTGGCCTTGACGGAAGCCGGAGAACTGAGAGGCGAAGGTGGCGAAGTCCGGGTGACCGGCCACGATGTCCACGCCGGTGGGCATGGCCGTGGTGGACAGGACCTTGAAGTTCGCCAGCGTGGCCACGTGTCCGTTGGCGGTGGCGCCAGCGGCCCCGTACGCGGCGGCGTTGGCGATGCTCGGGTGCTCGATCAGGTGGCGCTTCGCCTTCGGGGAGACGACCACATAGCGGCTGCCGTCGTTGGGAATGTCGTTCTCGTCCAGGGCGAGCATCATGTCCAGAATCGCCGTGAACAGGGCCTGTGGTTCCTGGCCTGCCGTGGTGGTCACCTTCGGGGCCGCGGTGGCCCCGGCAGCCACAATGGCGCCCATGAACGTGTCGGCCTCTAGGGCAAGGCCCCGGATCATCTCCCGGTTGATCGGTTCCGACAGCGAACCGGCCGCCTGGAGCTGCTCGATGGCCTCGGTGAGTACCTGAAGGTACTTCGCCTCCGTGATGTGGATGATCTGATCCACCGTCTCCGGACGCTGTGAGGTCATGCCGTCGGCAAGGGTGTAGTCGCCCACGGTCGGCCGCAGGAGCGAGTTCACGTGAACCGTGTCGCCCTGCTTGCTGATGTTCCCCTCGTACTTCCGGTTGGTGACGAGCGGAGACGCCCACACCAGCAACGGGTCAAACTGCGTGAGGAGTTCGGAGTCCCACACCTCGGGAACGAACGTCTTGGTGCCGGGGTTCTGGTATGCGTGAGTAGTCAAAGGTCCTCCTGCGGGCTATCGGTAACGGGCGTCAAGGGAAAGCGTCTTGCGGGCATACCCGGCCTGGGGCGGCCCGTGACGGCCCACGCCTATGCCCTGGGCGTACTGCGCCTCTTCCTCAACCTTCTGAGGGTCCTTCTCAAGGTTGGTCACGAACTCCTTGATGCGGCTCTCATCGGGAAGGCCATCCGTCCCGAGAAACTGCCCGTAATCCACGAACCCAAGAAACTCCGGATCGGGTCGCTTACGCTTCAGCTTCCCGATCAAGTCATCCATGGTCACATCAATGAGTTTGGCAACGTACTTTTCCTTGGCCTTGATGGCATCCTCGGATTCCCTCTCAGTGAGGTCCGATTCCGCTGCCCTCTCCACGCCATCGGCAATTGCTTCGTCGTTCTCGGAGTCGGCGGCCACGGCCTGAGCCTCCGCGAACTCCTCACTCTCGATGTTGGGCATCAGGCGCCCTCGCGAAGCAGGGCGTCCACTGCGGTGGCCTTGCGGTACTGCTCGGTGTCGGCGTCGCTCATGAGGGACAGCAGCGGCGTGCACAGGTGCCGGGACGCCTGCACCAGCATCCGCAGGCTCGGGCAGGTCTCCCCGTTCTCCCACCGGTAGATGGTGGACGGGGCAACCAGCATTTCGTCGGCCAGTTCCTCAACGGACAGGCCAAGGGTGATACGACGGGCAGCGAAAGCGTGACGATCGAACATAAGGAACTCCTTGCGGTTGCTGGCTCCCATGCGAATCGGAAGCCAAAAATGAAGAAGCCCCGGCCACCATGTAGGGGCCAGGGCCTCGGAACTCTCTCCACTATTAACGTCGGTGTCCTTCGAGAGGCGAGGGGACACCATCCGGAGAGCTTTTCTCACACCCTATGCGTCGGTGAGATTTTCACTAAGGCTGTCGGTGAACTCCCGAAAAGGGATGCAGATCACAACCGAGACGGATGGGCTTCTGTATCTCGTGGGCCCTTCTGTCGTTCGCTCGTCAGGTCCTCACTCGATGGCCTGGGCTGGTTCAGGACTCCTCAAGTCCTGGACCTGAGTTCATGAACGAGAGAGGGCCCCGGCAAGGGGGCCCTCTTCTCACTACCAACTACGCTCTAAGAGCTACGTACTACCAACTACTCACTACTAACTAAGTCCCCGGTACAGCGGGGAAATGGGCCGATTATGCAGCACGGAGGTGCATGCAGACCTCCGTACCCCACGGAATGGCCCCGCCGAATGGGTTGTTCGGGTCTGGGCAATCCCCTTCCGGATGCGCGGGGCAGACTTCTGCGGTCCCGTTCTCAGTGGTGTGAGCCGGCCGTGACGCAGCGTCGACCACCCCGGCCTTGCTGCGCGGCTTGGGCGGTTTGGTGTCGGTGACGGCAACGACCTCGCCCTGTGCAGCCCCGGCCAACGTCTCGTAGTCATCCAACAGCGCCGCCGGAGCAGACAGGTGCAGATTCGCCGCCCGCCCCTTCTTCCCCTGCTGGGTGAAGAACCCGAACCGCGTCAGCACGTCCCGGCATACCTTCCCCGGATGGTCCTTGGTGTTGTAGCCGAGCCGTTGAGCTATCTCCGTGTCCCCAGTGAACATCGCCCCGGTCCGCCCGTTCACAGCCCGGAGCTGCGCCAGCGCCCACAGCAGGTGTTCACGTCCGAACTCCGGGGCCTCACGGGCGAGGAGCCCGCCCGGCCCGAACGCGTCGAACAGGGCGCGGCTCCACTCCTCTTTCACGTCGTACGTCGCCTTGAGCAAGCGGCGCGGCTGCGCAGTACGGGGCATGGGTGTGTCCTCTCGGTTGGAATGCGTCGAGGCCCCTGGCGACTCCCAGGGGCCTCGGTCTGGTGCTGCCGCCGGAGCTCTAGAAGTCGCTCCGATACTTCTCTTCCTTCAGCTCCCGGCGTTCCTCCGCTTCCTCCAGGAGGGAAGACAGCAACGCCTGGAAGGCTGCGAATGCTCCGCTCTCGTACTCCTCGCCCTCACTGGGGTCCCACAGTCCTTGCAAGGCCCCATCAGCACGCTCGGGCAAGTCCTTCGGCGTGATGAGCCCAACTGCGGAAGGCCCCTTGGGGCTGCCGACCGGAAACATGCGGAACCCAGCTTTACGAAGAAACGGCCCTCGCTCCTTCCAGGTGACCATGGCCGCCCACTTCTGCCGGTAGCTCTGGCCGATGCTCCGTTCTTCCCAACGACCGGGTACGAACGGCTCAGCCTTCAGTTCTTCCAGGTTCGCCGCGTGGCGCTCCATGGTGCCCGTGAGTGCGGTCACTGTGACGGCCGACGTGGCCTGGGCGATGGCTTGCGAAAGGTTCTCCATCGCAGCCTCAAGTTCCTTGATCTGCTGCCGGTTGTCCTTGCCGGGGACGTAGGTCCGCTCCACGATTTCCTGCTCGCCCAGCTTGGAGAGAAACGCCTCCTCGGCTGCCTCGTAAAGCTCCTCCTGCGGCCACGACACAGAGAACCGGCAGGCCGTCCCATTGGACCAGGAGGAGCAGCGGAAGTACTTGTGCTCCCTGACTTCCCCCGTGTTCAGCTTCGCGGGGGAACTGTTCTCGTACATCTTCAGTCCGCACGGGCAGTACAGAACCCCGGTCATAGGCGAAGCGTTGGGCTTGATCCCTGCGCGGTACTTCCCGAGATTCGTCACGGCCACCTGGAGTTTGGCGAACTCTTCATCCGTGAGGATCGGATCGGCCCACCTGACCGGCATGCCGTCCTTCAGCAGGGGCTCCCCCTTGTGCATGGCAACGCCCTTGAGGACCGGCTTCTTCAGCATCTTGCCGAGTGTGGAAGTGGTCCACTTGGTGCCCTTGATATGGGTCTTCGCCCCGGGCTTGTTGCCCTCGGCGTTCACGCTCCGCTGGTGGTCCTGGGACGTGAGGACGCCACGGGCGCAGACACACACGGCTGTGGCTTCCTTACCGATGGCGTGGCACTCGGGCAGGTGCCGGGGACGCGCGTTCCAGTCGTTGCAGACCTGACCCATGGACCAGCCCTGTTCGGCTATTCGCTCGTACGCCTCCCTGATCAGGGGACCCGTCACGGGGTCGATGATGAGCTTGTAGCGCTGCTTACCCTTGTGGTCCGCCAGGACGGGGCGGTATCCGAACGGCCAGGTGCCGCCGCCCCACAGGTTCTCGTCCCGGTAATACTGAGTCTGGTTCTTCCTCTTCTTGACGATCGCTTCCCGGTACTCCTGAGCCTGAGTCGCCTTGATGTAGGCGATCATGCGGCCCGTGGGAGTGTGGATGTCCAGGGCAGGGTCATCGAGGCAGACGATCTCCTTGCCGCCCTTGTGGCACCGCTCCGCGAACCGGTCCCAGTGGTGCTGATCCCTGGTGATGCGGTCCAGGGAGGTGACCATGAGGGCATCCCACTCGTGCCAGAGCGGGTCCTTCATCCAGCGGCCCAGCTTCGGGCGCTCGTCGAGGTTCACGGCACCCGAGACGGTCGAGTCTTCGACCTCGCCTGCTACGAGGTACCGGCCTTCCTCGGTCGCGGCGTCCAGCTCCTCACCTTGGCGGGCAAGGGCAGAGCTGTCCTCGGTGTCGCGGCTGATGCGCCGCACTTTGAGGACTCGCATACCGGGCAAGAGTCGTGCACTGGACATAGGCCCACCTTCTGTTACATCTGCCCTGGCCTCCAACTTTGGTGATCTTGTTTTCCCAGGGCTGGGAGGCGAATCACTCCGTGTTGGCGCACCTGAACGAACATCGCGTCGTCTGGCGTCGGTAGCGCCGCTGCCGCGCGTCGCCGGTGGGGCACACGGGCCTGCGGCCGCGTCGTCCTCAGGCGCCGGACAGGCTGAGATGACAGGCCTACTTGCGCGAAGCGCGACAATGGATTGCGGCACACGAACCAGGAGGTATGTCCATGTCCGAGCCGCAGCCGGCTCCCGACCCCCGTGGTGCGCCGCCCGCACACCGGCCCCGAAGGCCCGCGCCGCTGCTCTTCGAGCCGCCGGAGGCAGCCTCCGATCCCGAGCACTTCTTCGACCTGGAGTCGCTGGACGACCCGCGCGAGCTGCTCAGCCGCGCCACGGAGCTGGCGCTCGCCTTCCGCGCGGCGGCCGACCGTGCGACGGAGTTCCAGGCGATGGCCGCGGCCCAGCTCACCGACCCCCGGCGGTTCGACCGGCTGCCGCTGGCCGTGCTCGCCGAGCGGGCGGAGTGGACCGAGGATTACGCCAAGAAGATGATCGAGTTCGGTCAGGGGCTGATGCGGGACGGCGGTACGCGCATCAGCGACGGGGACTGACCGGCCGGCGAAGGGACCGGCCGGCAAGGGGCCGCCCGACCCCGCACGCACCATCCGCCCCTCACACCCAGACGGCTCATGATCGGTGATCATGAGCCGCTGGCATATGCGAGGAGCGAACGATACTCCTCACCGCCCCGCCACGTCCCGGTTTCCGTCATTCGGCGCAACCGCGCAACGTCGCCTCGGTAGACCGGTTCCATGAGTGAGCGGAGCGAGCGAACAATCAAGAGGTGCGTGCCTCGCGAATGCGAGGCCGAGCGAAGCGAGGGCTCAGCATGAGCTGGCTGCCCGGAACACCCCACCCCTTCCCCTCCCCCTTCCCGACCACGGCGTCTGTCACCCGCGCCGGAGCCGACTGGCTCGCCTCCGCCAGCCCTGATCCGCTGGCCATGCACACCCTGTGGGCGGCCCGGCCGGACGCGCCGAGCGTGCTGCCGTGCGGCACCGCCTTCGACGTGATCAACGCCCCGGCGCTCTTCGGCCGCCGCGTGGTGGACCGGTTATGGTCCGCCGGGCCGGGCTCGGGGCCGGTGGCGACGCACCGCGGCCGGATCCTCCTGTTCGCGGCCCTGGGGACCGCCCAGCGACTGCCCACACTGCTCGACTGGATAGGTGCGCCGCCGACGAGGTCCACCGGCGGCGCGTGGGCCACCGCCGTCCCGCCGCTGCTCTGCCACGGCAGCGGCGACGCGGTGACCGTCCCGCCGCTGTGCCCCTCCCGGACCCCGGACGCCGACGCCACCACGAAGACCCCGGGGGCAGCGGACCCTGCGGGGGGAGCGGACCCTGCCGACGCCCCGTCCGCCTCCCGGTGGCTGGTCGCGCCGGACGTCCGCAGTCCCTGGCTGCCCGGTCCGGACGTCCTCCTGTGGGCGGTCGCCCGTGCCGCCCGCGCGGCGGCCGGGGCAGCGGCCGCGAACCACGGCGGGACCGCCCCTGAACAGCCCGTTCCGGCCCTTGCCGCCCGCTGAAACTATCGATTTTCGCCGTCCCCGGGCAGGATGCTAATGTTTTCCACGTCAGCAGGCGCCGCTAGCTCAGTTGGTTAGAGCAGCTGACTCTTAATCAGCGGGTCCGGGGTTCGAGTCCCTGGCGGCGCACCGACAGACGAAGGCCTTCACCTCGGTGAGGGCCTTCGTCGTATGCGCGCGGGCCCCGGATGCGCGCGGGCCCGTACACGCCCGGGCGATCGCGCCCGGCCGGTCAGCCGCGCCCCACCTTGACCGTCCAGTCGCCGTCCGCCGACCGCCCCGCGACCTCGACACGGACCCGGTTCTCGGGGTCCGTGAGGCTCTCCCCCACGCCCAGCGGCGCGTCGGCGAGCGGCGGGTAGACGGAGCTGCCCCAGCACGCCGCGGTGCGCGGGTGTCCGTCCAGCACCTGCACCGGCCCGGAGCCCGACGACGTCTCGCTGTGTACGCGGTAGACCAGGACGCCCTCCGTGCACAGCGACCGGTCGTTGCCGGCGGCGCCGCGGGCCTCGATGGCGAGCGCGCTGTCCGGACCCGTACGGACCACCACCAGCCGCGGGCGGTGCTCGTCGCCCGGCCCCCTGGGGGCGGACAGCGGGCGCAGGGTGTGCAGGGAGGAGCGGGTCGTCCCGGCGCAGTCGACCTGGTTGTCGCGGAGCCAGCCGAGCTTCCACTTGTGCCAGGCGAAGGGGTCCGGGGCCAGCCCGAACTGGCTGCCCATGAGGTCCCAGTCCCCCACATAGGTGTCCCAGTCCCCCTTGCCGTCGTCCGGCCGGTGGTACAGGTCCGGCAGGTCGAAGACATGCCCGGTCTCGTGGGCGAGAACATTGCGGTCCGGTGGGCTCTGCTCGAAGACGGTGACGAAGCGGCGCAGGTCGGCGTTGTCCGCGCGCATCGGATGGTCGAGATTGACGACTTTGGTGGCGTCCGAATCGACGCCGGGTGCGTCCGGGTCGGCGACGAAATAGACCATGTCGTAGCGGCTGAAGTCCACCGAGGTGTCGGCGGCGGCGACCGCGTCGCGCAGATAGGCGGCACGACGGCCGGAGTCCCAGTCGCGCTGTATCCCGTATGCGGCGGAGGGACGCGGCATCCGGACCCAGCGCCGGTGGATGTGCGGCCGCAGCTGGAACCTGCCGTACGAGGCGCGGTCGAAGAAGCGGGCGGTGGCGGGGAAGTAGTCCCGGGACAGCGCGTCGGGGTCGGTGACCGGCGCGGAGTCCGGGAAGGACAGGAAGACCATCACCGCGTCGAGGGGGCGGTCGGGGCGCGGATAGGCGGTGTTCCAGGTGTCGACGCCTTCGGAGTGGTGGGCCCCGGTGCGTCCGAGCGCGCAGGAGAGGGCGGCTTCGGAGGCGGTGGCGGGTCCGGCGACGACGGAGGTGGCGATCAGCGCGCTCAGTGACGTGGCGACGGCTCCGAGGCGCCGCAGATGGCCGCGGTCCACTCTGTCGGGTGTCTGAGCGCGCAGCACATCGACCTCCAGAGGCGGATTCGGGACGCCTGCTCCACCCTGTGGCGATTGAATGCTGTTCGTCCTGTTTCAAAGACCCAGACGAGTGACCGGCGCACCACCATCCGTTCGTAACGGAAAGTCACAAACGACCATCGGGGCAATCCACGCGAACACAGTCGGACAGAAATGGCTGAAGTTCCGTCATGCGTGCCGATGATCACGGCTGCGTCGCTGGCTCGGCCGTTGCGCCAGCCTCTATGATCGCCACACTTTCCAGCGCGAGGTCCCCCCTCCACACGAGACAAGCGCCATGCGGGAGCGAGCAGTGAGCGGACAACCCGACGGCACGGGCCGCACGCCCGGAGCGACGCTTTCCTCAGTGACGGAGCGTGACAGTACGACCAGAGACTCCCGCTGCGGCCACCACGCCCCGGCGGTCCCCTGCGACGGCGTGCCCCCCTGTGACACCGCCGTGTCGTGCGACGGCACCGCCGCCTCGCTGGGCGATTACCGCGCCGCCTTCTACGCCGGCCGCGTCGCCATGGCCGTCCTCAACCGCGACGGGCTGGTCCTCGCCGCCAACCCCGCCTTCGGCGAACTCGTCGGCACCGCCCCGGACGAGCTGGTCGCCGCCACCGCCGCGGACCTCACCGACCTCGGCGCCGACCCGCGGGTGTGGACCGCCTACCGGGAAGTGCTCTGCGGCCGCAGCGACCGGCTGCGCTGCACCCGCCGCCTCAAACACCCCGAGGGGCACTCCGTCTGGGTGGAAGTGACCGTCGAACCGCTGACGGGCGAGGAGCGGATCCTGCTGACGGTGGCGGACATCAGCGACCGTCATGACCTCCTGGCCCGGCTGCGGCATCTGCAGATGCACGATCCGGTGACCCGGCTGCCCAATCGCGCCCTGTTCTTCGAGCGCCTCGCCACGACCCTGGAGACCGCCGCCTTCGATCCGGCCGGCACCGGCCGGATCGGGCTGTGCTATCTCGACCTGGACGGCTTCAAGGCGGTGAACGACACCCTCGGGCACCGCGTCGGCGACCGGCTGCTGAGCGCCGTGGCACAACGGCTGACGCGCTGCGCCGAGAGCGCCGCGGACCGCGGGCCCGGCCGGGGCAGACATCTGGTGGCCCGCCTGGGCGGCGATGAGTTCGCCCTCCTGGTGGAGGACTCCACCGGCACCGACCAGCTGGCCGAGCTCGCCCAGTGCGTCCTGGACGCGCTGCAGCGGCCGTTCGACCTGGCCGGGCAGCGGCTGTCGGTGTCGGCCAGCATCGGCGTCGTCGAGCGGACCGCCAACGGCACCACCGCGACCGGTCTGATGCAGGCCGCGGACACCACGCTGTTCTGGGCCAAGGAGGACGGCAAGGCCCGCTGGACGCTCTTCGACCCGGAGCGCAACGCCCACCGGATGACCCGGCAGGCGCTGTCCAGCACACTGCGGCCGGCCGTGGAACGCGGTGAGTTCACCCTGGAGTACCAGCCGCTGGTCGGGCTGGACGACGGCCGCGCGCAGGGCGTGGAGGCGCTGGTGCGCTGGCGCCACCCGCAGTTCGGCACGCTGTCGCCGAATCGGTTCATCGCCCTGGCGGAGGAGAACGGCGCGATCGTCGAGCTGGGCCGCTGGGTCCTGGAGCGGGCCTGCTATCAGACGCGCGCCTGGCAGCTGGCGCACCCCGGCGACGATCCGCTGTTCGTCAGCGTCAATGTGGCCGTACGTCAGGTGTGGGACTCCGACCTGGTCGCGGATGTGGCCGGCATCCTCGCCGAGACGGGGCTGCCGCCGCGGCTGCTCCAGCTGGAGCTGACCGAGTCGGCGGTGATGGGCTCGGCCGGCCGCCCGCTCCAGGCGCTGCAGGCCCTGAGTGACATGGGTGTCCGTATCGCCATCGACGACTTCGGCACCGGCTACTCCAACCTCGCCTACCTCAGCCGGCTCCCGGTGTCCGTACTGAAGCTGGACGGCTCCTTCGTCCACGGCTTCCGCTCCCAGGAGCACCCCAACCCGGCGGACGAGATGATCGTGGAGGCGCTGGTCTCGCTCGCGCACCGGCTCGGGCTCACGGTCACCGCGGAGTGCGTGGAGAGCGCGGAGCAGGCCGAACGCCTCCGCCGGATCGGCTGCGACACCGGCCAGGGCTGGCTCTACTCCCGGCCGGTCGCCCCCGACCGCGTGGAGGCGCTCCTTGACGGGGGGCGGCACACGGGGGGTTGAGGGGGCGACACACGGGGTTGAGGGTCCGGGGTGATCTTGGGTCGGCTGGGTGGGTCCTGAGTTCGGCCGGGTGGGTCCTGAGGGGGAGTCGGCCCTTAGTAGGGGACAGTCGAACAGATCCCCTGGGGGCGCGTGTGCCCCTTGCAGGCCGCAACGCGGCGGGCCGGGGCGGTCTTCCCGCGGCGGGGGCCGGGAGCGGAATTCGTGGGGTGGGCCGGGAGCGGAATTGCCGCGACGGCCTGGCGACGATCGCCCCCGCCTCCCCGTCCGGCCCCCTACCCCCGCGGCAGCCCGTACGCGTCCGCGATCAGTTCGTAAGAGCGCAGGCGGGCGGCGCCGCCATGGGCGTTGGCGGTGATCATCAGTTCGTCGGCGCCGGTGCGCTTGGCGAGATCGTCCAGGCCCTGGCGGACGGCGTCCGGGGTGCCGTGGATGACATTGCCGAGCCAGCTGTCGACGAAGGCGCGTTCCCGTTCGTCGAACTCGTACGCGGCCGCCTCCTCCGGGCTGGGGATCAGACCAGGGCGGCCGGTGCGCAGCCGGATCATGGACAGCGCGCCGGTGCGGACCTGGCGGCGGGCCTCCGCCTCGTCCTCGGTGGCCAGCGCCGCGACCCCGATCAGGGCATAGGGCTCGGACAGCCCCTCGGAGGGGCGGAACGACGACCGGTAGAGATCAAGCGCGGGAAGGGTGTTGGCCGCGGAGAAGTGGTGGGCGAAGGCGAACGGCAGGCCGAGCGTTCCGGCGAGCCGGGCGCTGAAGCCGGAGGAACCCAGCAGCCACAGGGGCGGCCGGTGCGCCGACTGCACACCGCCGGGCGAGGTGGCCTGCACCGGGCCGGGGACCGCGTGGATCCTGGCGTACGGGTGGCCTTCGGGGAACGAGTCGTCGAGGAAGCGGGTCAACTCGGCGAGCCGCTGTGGGAAGTCGTCCGCGCCTTCGTGCGTGGGGGCACCTCCCATGCCCTTGAGGCTATGGGGGAGCTTGGTGCGCCGCAGCGCTGCGGCGGTGGCGCCGTCGGTGCCCGGCGCGCGGCCCAGGCCCAGGTCGACGCGGCCGGGGGCCATCGCCTCCAGCGTGCCGAACTGTTCGGCGATGACCAGGGGCGCGTGGTTGGGCAGCATCACGCCGCCGGAGCCGAGCCGGATGGACGTCGTGTGCGCGGCGAGGTGGGCGAGCAGCACCGCCGGGGACGAGGAGGCGACGCCGGGCATGGAGTGGTGCTCGGCCACCCAGTAGCGGTGAAAGCCCCGGCGCTCGGCGGTGCGGGCCAGGTCAACGGCCGTGCGTATGGCACCGGACGCGGTGTGGCCGGCGCCGACCGTCACCAGGTCGAGCACGGAGAGGGGGACCGGTGCGGTGCCCTTGGCCGTGCCCCGGATGCCGTCACCGGTGTCCCTGTACTCGTCTTCGCCGCTCACGGTGCGGGTCCTCCTCGCGTCGCTGGTCTGCGAGAAGGTTCAACCGGAGAACCTCTCCGGTTATTCCCGGGCGGGCGCCGGGTTCCCGTTCCCGGCCGCTTCCTCTTCCCGGCGGGGCGTCATCAGCCCCGCGCCGTACGGGTGAACAGGGCGCCGAGCTCGGGGCAGGCGATCTCCCGGTCGAGCAGGCGCAGCCCTTCCCATACCGTGACCTGATTGGCGGTGAGCATGGGCTTGCCGAGCTCCGCTTCCAGGGCGGGCAGATGCGCGGCGGTGTGCAGGGCGGTGTCGGGCAGCAGCACCACCTCGGCGTCCGGATGATCGCCGGCCCGCGCGAGCGCCAGCACCTCCGCGCGGCCCCAGGTGCCGACCTCGGCGGCGGTGATGATGCCGCTGCCACGGGTCGAGACGACCTCCGTACCGGCGGACTTGAGGAACGCCTGAAAGTGTTCGGCGACATCGGCCGGGTAGGTGGCGGCGATCGCGACCCGCCGCGCACCGAGCGCCCGGATGGCGTGCGCGAAGGCGAAGGACGTACTGGAGGCGGGCAGCGCGGCGGCGACGGACAGCTCCCTGACCTGTTCGTGGGCGCCCTCCCAGCCGAAGACGAAGCTGGCGCTGGTGCAGGCCCACACGACCGCCTCGGCACCGCGCGCCGTGAGCTCGGCGACGCCGGCGCCGAGCCGCGCGGCGGAGCCCATCTCCAGCAGTGCGTCGACCCGGTGGGCGTCCTCGCCGATATCGGTGTGCACGAGCGGCAGGCGGACCGAGCCGCCCAGCAGCGCTTCGAGGCGCGGGTAGTCGTCCTCGGCGGAGTGGCCGGGGTAGAGGAAGCCGACCGATGCCATGTGCTCTCCTTATGTACGGCTGGGGTGCGGGTTGTGGCGGGTGCGGGGACCCGTGTGCGGGGGCGCTGCCGGCGGTGGGGACGCCGCCGGCAGCGCGAGGGTCTGCCTGGGATATGGAGATGGCCCGATGGTGCGGAAACCTCGGCGGTTATGGAGGTCCGTCAGTTCGGGACGGCGTCAGATCGGGGGTAAGGGACCCGGCTCCTCGGGCGGGAGGGGCGGCGCGTCGGCGCCGTCGACGACCGCTTCCCCTTCGGGCGGTGCCGGGGGACCGGCGAAGGCGGCCTCGGGGGTGGCCCGCGGCCGTGCCTCCGGCACCCCGGGCTCCGATCCGGACATCGCGGCGGGTCCGCGCCGCGCCACCGGATCGAGCAGCGCCTGGTACGGGCCTACCGCGGCCACGCCGATGGCACGCAGCGCGGACCACATCGTGACCTGGTTGGCGGACAGGACGGGCATCCGCAGCTCGGCCTCCAGCTGCGGGATGACGTCGTAGGTAGGCAGGTTGGTGCAGCTGATGAAGAGCGCGTCGGCGGCACCGACCACGGCGGCGCGGGCCATGTCGACGACATCGCGGTAGGGGACCTTCCAGATGTGCCGGGTCAGTCCGAGGTAGGCGCGGCCGGTGACCGTGATGCCCGCCTCGCCGAGGTAGTCCTCCAGGGAGTCGGTGACCGACTTCGTATAGGGCGTCACGACCGCGATGCGCCGTGCGCCGATCTCGCGCAGCGCCTCTACGAGCGCGCCCGAGGTGGTGAGCGAGGGAACATCCCCCGCCTGGACCATGGCAGCGCACATGGCCCGCTCGCCCGCCAACCCTCCGACGAAGCTGCCGGAGGTGCATGCATAGGTGATGACCTGCGGTGATACCGCGCATAGCGCCTGGACGGCAGCGTCCAGTGTCTCGTGCTCGCTGACCAGACGGGCCAGGTCGAGGCTGACCTCGACGGGCACGAAGGGAGTCCGGGTGAGGTGGAGGGACACATCGTCGGGAACCCAGCGCCACAGTTCCCGGTCGAGCGCGAAGTCGAAGGGAGCGACAACGCCCACGCCGAGCTGAGGCTGTGGGCCCCCCAGGAAGGAGACGTCCATGGAGGCCCCTAAAAGAAACGAAGGGCTTGACTGGCCAGGCCAGTGGCCGTGGATGTGGTGCAGCCGGTACTTGCCGGGACGTCGGGACAGAGCCGTTGTTGACACGGTAGATACGACTTCTTAGCGTGGTCAATCCTCGCATCTCCGGCATCCCGCCGACGCCCTCTTAGTAATAACGGGCACACATTTCAGAACGGTTTCTGGCCTATGTCCGAAAGCACCGGAACCACGGTCCTCGTCCTCGGATCCGACCCGCCGCCGAAGCTGGACCGGCTCACCGGCCGCGCCCGGGTGATCTACGCCGACGACACCTCCCTGGCCGGCCTACTCCCCTCCGCCGACGTGCTGTTGGCCTGGGATTTCACCTCTGATGCGATCCGCGAGGCATGGCCGGAACGCGGGCCCAGACCGACGTGGGTGCACACCGCCAGCGCGGGCGTGGACCGGGTGCTGTGCCCGGCGCTGATCGCCGACGAGACCCTGGTGACCAATGCGCGCGGGGTCTTCGAGCAGCCGATCGCCGAGTACGTCGCCGGGCTGGTGATCGCCATGGCCAAGGACTTCTACGGAAGTTGGGAGCTCCAGCGGCAGCGGCGGTGGCAGCACCGCGAGACGCTGCGGGTGGCCGGCACCCGAGCGGTCGTGGTGGGCTCCGGGCCGATCGGACGGGCCATCGGCGGCACCCTGCAGGCGCTCGGCAGCAAGGTCGATCTTGTCGGCCGCCGGGGGCGCCCGGATCCGGACTTCGGCCTCGTACATGCGAGTGACGCGCTGAACGACCTGCTGCCGACAGCCGATTGGGTGGTCTGCGCGGCGCCGCTGACCGACGCCACCCGCGGCCTCTTCGACAAGACGGCCTTCGACCGGATGAAGCCGCAGGCCCGGTTCATCAACATCGGGCGCGGGCCGCTGGTCGTCGAGGCGGACCTGGTGGCGGCGCTGCGCGGCTGGCGGATCGCCGCGGCCGCGCTGGACGTCTTCGAGCAGGAGCCGCTGACCTCGGACAGCCCGCTGTGGGACGTCCCCCATCTGATCGTCTCGCCCCATATGAGCGGCGACACGCTGGGCTGGCGGGACGCCCTCGCCGAGCAGTTCCAGGACAACTTCGACCGGTGGTCGGCCGGCGAGCCGCTGAACAACCTCGTCGACAAGCGCCTCGGGTACGTCCCGGTGCGGTGACGGGGGCGACGGCGCCGGCCGGCGGCACGGCCGCCGGCGCCCGCCCCGTACACCGCCGGGCGATCCCCGCCCGCCCTTCTCTTCTCCTCATTCTCTTCTCCTCCCCTCTCCTCCCCTTCTCTTCTCCTCTCCCGCTGTCCCCGCGCCTCCTCTCCCGCCCCTGCCCTGCACTCCCGCCGCCGCCCCGCCCGGGGCGGCCAACGCCCGGAGGACGTATGACGACCGAACCGACCTCGCTCGCCGATCTCACCGCCACCCGGCTCACGGCCGGATACACCGCCGGCGAGTTCTCCCCCGTTGAGGCGACCCGGGCGGTGCTGGAGCGCGCCGAGGCCGCCCAGGCCCGTACGAACTGCTTCATCCGGATCGACGCGGACGAGGCGCTGTCCGCCGCCAAGGAGTCGGCGGAGCGCTGGCGGGCCGGGGAACCGGCCGGGCCGGTGGACGGAGTACCGGTCACCGTCAAGGACATCCTGCTGACCCGTGGCGTGCCGACGCTGCGCGGTTCGCTGACGGTCCGGGCGCAGGGCGGGGCGTGGGACGAGGACGCGCCGTCGGTCGCCCGGCTGCGGGAGTCCGGTGCGGTGTTCGTGGGCAAGACGACCACACCGGAGTTCGGCTGGAAGGGTGTCACCGACAGTCCGCGGCACGGGATCACGGGCAATCCGTACGACGCGGGCCGTACCGCGGGCGGCTCCAGCGGCGGCAGCGCGGCGGCGGTGGCGCTGGGTGCGGGGCCGCTGAGTCTGGGCACGGACGGCGGCGGGTCGGTCCGTATCCCGGCGTCGTTCTGCGGGATCTTCGGGCTGAAGGCGACGTACGGGCGGGTGCCGCTCTATCCGGCGAGCCCGTTCGGGACGCTGGCGCATGTCGGGCCGATGACCCGGGACGCGGCGGACGCGGCGCTGATGATGGATGTGATCACCGGTCCGGACTGGCGGGACTGGTCGCAGCTCGGGCCGGCGGCCGGCTCCTTCCGGGAGGCGCTGGACGGTCCGGTGTCCGGGCTGCGGGTGGCGTACAGCCCGTCGCTCGGCTGGGCGGTGCCGGTGGCGCCCGACGTCGCCGCGGCGGTCCGCGCGGCCGTCGACACGCTCGCCGGGCTCGGTGCGTCCGTCGAGGAGATCGACCCGGGCATCGAGGACCCGGTGGAGGCGTTCCACACGCTGTGGTTCAGCGGTGCGGCCCGGGTCGTCCAGCACCTGGGGGACGCGGAGCGGGAGGTGCTCGACCCGGGGCTGCGGGAGATCTGCGAGCAGGGCGCGCGCTACAGCGCGCTGGACTATCTGGCGGCGGTGGACACGCGGATGGCGCTGGGCCAGGCGATGGGCCGCTTCCACAGCGCGTACGACCTGCTGGTGACGCCGACCGAGCCGATCACCGCGTTCGAGGTGGGCGCCGAGGTCCCGGCCGGCTCGGGGCACACCCGCTGGACGGGCTGGACGCCGTTCACCTATCCGTTCAACCTCACCCAGCAGCCCGCCGCGACCGTGCCCTGCGGGATGGACGGCGACGGGCTGCCGATCGGGGTGCAGCTGGTGGGGGCGCGGCACGCGGACGCGCTGGTGCTGCGCGCCGCGCACGCGCTCTACGAGGCGGGGGCGGCGGAGATCCCGGCCCCGCCCGCGCCGGCCGATCCGCCTACGCGCGGCGGAAGTTGAGGGTCTCTCCCAGGGCGCCGGCCCGCCACAGGTCCTGGCAGGCGTCGGCCATCCGGTCCAGGCCGTCGACCACGGCGCCCCAGACGATCCCCGGCACCCAGCCCGCGTCCCCGTTGATCAGCAGGTTGTTGCGCTCGTAGAAGAGGGCGAGGTCGACGACGGTGGGGCGGCCCTGGTGCGCGGCCTGGGTGTCGTAGCCGTAGGACCTGGTGGCCAACTGTGTCCCGCTGAAGGTGAAGTAGCACAGGTCGCCGGGGATCGGGGTGATCGTCGGATTCTCCAGCGGCGGTTCCTCCGGGGCGAACGGCGGAATGAGCGCGTAGATCTCGTTGCGGGCGTATTTGGCGTGGTAGACATCGCCACCGAGCGGCAGCGCGTCCCATACGGCATTGCAGGTGAGGGGCGCGCGGTCGTCGAGGAGTTTGGCGGTACAGGTCACGCCGCGCTTGTCCAGGGAGACTTCGATGAAGCGGTCAGCCATGTGGCCTCCTACCCGGTCCTTCACAGAACAAAGGGGAACTGGTGAGCCCTTCAGTGCTTTCGGCCCGGAAGAGCCGGAAAGGCACTTTGTGCGAGACCCTCAACCGGCCGTCGACATTCCGCATTCCGGGCCACGCACGGGAACCATACAGGCGCAATACCGACTTTCGACACATGCTCCTTCCGCTTACATCAAGGGCTGGAAACTATCGGCATATGTTCAGCCGGGTCGGGTAGTCGCGCGCCCATGCCTCCACCACAGGGGAACACCTCAGGAATCAACAAAAAAGGGATCAGCCGCCGCTCGCTACTTGCCGGTGCGGCGGCGTTCGGTGCGGCCGGCGCGATCGGTGCGACCGCCGGATGCGCACGAGTGGACATCTCGGGAGCGAAGGACGGGGGACATCTGCTCGACGATCTGCGGGACAAGGGCACCGTACGGATGGGCATCGCCAGCGAGCCGCCGTACGCGTCGATCAACAGCCGCGGAGAGCTCACCGGCGAGGCGCCCGCCGTCGCCAAGACCATCTTCCAGCGACTGGGGGTCGAGAACTTCGAACCGGTGCCGGTCGAGTTCGGCGGACTGGTCCCCGGGCTGCACTCGATGCAGTTCGATGTGATCGTCGCGGGCATGTTCATCAACAAGGCCCGCTGTGCGGCGGTCCTCTTCTCGGACCCGGACTATGAGTCGAAGGACGGCTTCCTCGTCCCGAAGGGCAACCCGAAGAAGATCAAGAGGTACAAGGACGTCGCCGCGCAGGGCCTCCGCATGGGCACCGGCGTCGGATACGCGGAGATCGAGTACGCCAAGGCCAACGGCGTCAAGAAGAGCCAGATCTCCCTCTACCCCGACCAGATCGCCGGTATGGAAGCCCTGGAGGCCGGGCGCATCGACTGCTTCGCGGGGACCGCCCTGACGATGATCGAGGCACTGAAGACCGGTGAGCACCCCAAGGTGGGGATGACCGACCCGTTCACCCCCATGGTCGACGGCGAACCGCAGCGGGACGGCGGCGGTTACGGATTCCGGCTGGGGGAGACCAAAATCCGGGACGCGTTCAACACCGAGCTGCACAAGATGAAGAAGAGCGGCGAACTCCTGCGGATCGCCAAACCGTTCGGATTCACCGAGGAGTTCATGACGGACCTGACAGCAGAGGAGCTCTGCAAGAAATGACCGGTCCTCTCTGGCAACTCTTCTTCGAAGGCGTCTGGGTCACCGTCCAGTTGATGATCTACAGCGCCCTGCTCGCGGGCACCGTGGCCTTCGGTATCGGCATGGCGCGCACCTCCCGCCACAAGCCCGTCCGTTTCCTGGCCGGTGTCTATGTGGAGTTCTTCCGCGGCACCTCCGCCCTGGTCCTGATGTTCTGGCTGTTCTTCGCGCTGCCGCTGCTCGGCTGGCAGCTGGCCGGCATGTGGGCGGGCACCCTCGCGCTGGGCCTCTCCTACGGCGCGTACGGGTCCGAAGTCGTCCGCGGGGCCATCCAGTCGGTGGCCCCGGCGCAGCGGGAGGCGGCCATCGCGCTGAGCTTCTCGCCGTGGCAGCGGATGCGAAAGGTGATCCTGCCGCAGGCCGTCCCCGAGATGATGCCGCCGTTCAACAACCTGCTGATCGAGCTGCTCAAGGGCACCGCGCTGGCATCGCTGCTGTCCATCGGCGAGCTCACCTTCCAGGCCAAGCTCGCCCGGCTCTCCACCGGTGAGAGCGCGCAGGTCTACGGGATCATCCTGGTGATGTACTTCGTGATCGCCTTCGTCGTCACACGGGTGATGCGCCTGCTGGAGCGCCGCGCCAAGGCGTCCATCGGCCAGAAGCCGGAGAAGGCGGGCTGGTTCTCCCGCAAGCTTCCGGTCGAGGAACTGGAGACGCAGATCGCGGCAGCGGGGGGTAACCGATGAATACCTGGTCCTGGGACTACGTCGGCGAGATCATGCCGCAGCTCCTCCACGGGCTGTGGATCACCGTGCAGGCGACGATCTACGGTTCGCTGGTGTCCTTCGCCCTCGGGCTCGTCTGGGCGCTCGCGCTGCGTTCGGGGAACCGCTGGGTGACCTGGCCGGTGAGCGTCGTCGTCGAGTTCATCCGCAACACCCCGCTGCTGGTGCAGCTGTTCTTCCTGTTCTTCGTGCTGCCGAGCTGGGGCGTGACCTTCGGACCGCTGACCACGGGGGTCATCGGACTGGGTCTGCACTACTCGACGTACACCGCCGAGGTCTACCGCGCCGGCATCGACGCGGTGCCGGCCGGGCAGTGGGAGGCGGCCACCGCGCTGAGCCTGCCGCGCCGCCGCACCTGGACCGCGGTGATCCTGCCGCAGGCGTTCCGCCGGGTGGTCCCCGCGCTCGGCAATTATGTGATCGCGATGTTCAAGGACACCCCGATGCTGTCGGCCATCACGGTGACCGACATGCTCTTCGAAGCGAACAGCATCGGCGCCACCACCTTCGACTACATGGAACCGATCACGATCGTCGGTGTCCTCTTCGTCGTGATCTCGTACCCCACTTCCCTCCTCCTGCGAGTCCTGGAGCGTCGCCTTGTCCGCTGACAGCAACCTTTCCAAGGAAACGAACCCCGCGGTGGACGGCAGTGAGCTGATCCGCTTCGACCGCGTCACCAAGCGCTTCGGGACCAACACGGTCCTGGATTCGCTGGACTTCACGGTCTCCTCCGGCAAACACGTCACCCTGATCGGCCCGTCCGGCTCCGGCAAGACGACGATTCTGCGGCTGCTGATGACGCTGCTGAAGCCGGACGAGGGGACCATCAAGGTCGGCGGCTCCTACCTCACCCACGAGGAGAAGGCCGGCAAGCTCGTCCCGGCCGGCGAGAAGCACATCCGCGAGGTGCGCAAGAACATCGGCATGGTGTTCCAGCAGTTCAACCTGTTCCCCAACATGAAGGTGCTGCGGAACATCACCGAGGCACCGGTGCACGTCCTGGGCCTGAGCAAGGACGAGGCCGAGGAGCGCGCCCGCGGGCTGCTCGATCTGGTCGGCCTGACCGAGCACCTCGACAAGTACCCGACCCAGCTCTCCGGCGGCCAGCAGCAGCGGGTCGCCATCGCGCGGGCGCTGGCGATGCGGCCGCAGGTACTGCTGCTGGACGAGGTCACCTCGGCGCTCGACCCGGAGCTGGTGGCCGGTGTGCTGGACGTGCTGCGCGACATCGCCCACACGACGGACATCACCATGCTCTGTGTGACGCACGAGATGAACTTCGCGAGGGACATCTCCGACGATGTGCTGATGTTCGACCAGGGCCGGGTCATCGAGTCCGGCTCCCCGGAGAAGATCTTCACCGAGCCGGAGCACGAGCGGACCCGGGAATTCCTGAGCGCGGTGCTCTGAGCGGTCCGTCCTGATCCACCGCAGGGTGGTGTGCCCCGTCACCCGGGGCGCACCGCCCTTTCACGTTTCCCCGCACCCACAACACGACGTCCGGGTTCCGGAATTCCGCTCTGCTGCGCCACTGCGCCCCTGTTCCGTCACCCCCATGCCTGCTCGCCTGTTCCTCAAGTCGATGGCCTATGGCCGAAACCAGATCTAGCGTCTACGGTCGACGACACCCTCGAAGACGGCCCGCGTATCGAGGTACGCGGCGTCGTCAACGCCAACGGCCCACACGGTTACCGCTGTTACGGCAACGCCAAGGGCGGCCGGCAGATCCGCGACTTCGACCGCCAGATGGCGGAGAATCACGGCTTCCTGTGGTACGTCAGCACGTGGAAGGGCGGCAAGGTCAAGGCGACCAGCGGCGAAAAGATACTCATGACGTCCTGAGAAGCCGAGAAAATGGGGTGGGTCCGTCGATCTGTTTTCAGGGAATCTGTTTTGAGAGGAGACGAGTTCCGACACCCTGCCCCGCTACCATCAATGTCCTGCCTGATGCCCTGTCTGATCCTTTGTTCAAAGGTCTACCTGACGCCCCGCCTGCCGTCTGCCTGACGTCTGTCCGACTACCTGACATCCCCCTCGCGGAACCGGCCGCGCACACGGCCGGTTCCGCACCCTTCCAAGGTCTCCCGCACCCCGTGACCTCGACATATGCCAACGCCATAAGCCGCAGTACAGCAAAGGGGCACGCAACTCTTTTCAGTCAAGACCCCCTCCATCGAGGGCCGTTCACCGCTATCGTGATACGAGCCCGTTGTGCGGGAGCGGTCGCGCGCTGCGCCGATCGACCGTGTCCGCCAACAACGGTCACGACGCAAGCGGTAACAACCTGCTAGGGGGACACCGTGGCGCTGAAGCCCGAGCCGACCGCGCCGTTCCATTCGGTGCAGTACGCCCTTCGCGTACTCGAAACCATCTCCAAGCGCGCCGACGGCGTGACCGATGTGCAGATCGCCCGGGAAACCGGACTGCCCACGGGCCACCTCGCCCACATGCTGTCGATGCTGCGGCGCGAGGCCTATGTGGAACAGCTCGCCGACGGCGCGTATGTCGTCGGTGAATCGCTGCTCCTGCTGGGTTCCGGCGGCGACCGCGACCGCGCGCTGCGGGACAAGCTCCAGCTCACCCTGGACGACCTGCGGGACTCGGTCGGCGCGGCGGTCTACGTCAGCCGGTACATCGACGGCGAGGTGAAAATCCTCCACTACGCCGACGGACCGACCGCGCCCAAGGTCAACGAGTGGGCCGAATTCCGCCGCACGGCACACGCCAGCGCGGTCGGCAAGTGCCTGCTCGCCCAGCTGGACCACGACGGCCGCATGGACCACCTCTCACGTCACAAGACCGCCCGGCTCACGTCCCGGACCGGCTCACGTCCCGGACGATCACCAACGAGAAGGTGCTGTTCCACAAGCTCGACAGCCAGCCGCCGACGGTGCCCGTACTGGATCTCCAGGAGTACGCCGTCGGCACGGTCTGCGCCGCCGTACCGATCACGGCCGGATCGACGGTCGGCTGCCTCGCCCTGTCGATGCCGCTGGAGCACGCCCACCGTCTGCGCCAGGCCGCCGATGCCCTGAACCGCGGGGCCGCGCCGGTGCTGCTGTCGCTGGCGATCTGAGGCGGGAGGGACGGGCGGACGCTGGTCCGGCTCCGGGGGCGCACGGTCCGTTCGGGTCGGCCGGGTTCAGGTCGGCCGGTCCGTACGGTCCGGGGTGCCGCCCCGTCCGCGAACTCGGGCTTGCGGCGGGGCGCCAAGGTCGTTTGGCAGGGCCGTCCGGTGGGCTGTGCCGTCGGGGCGGTGGGCGCCGCGGTGAGCGCCCGGTGGGCGTGGTCTCAGGCACCCCTACGGACCAGGTAGTATTTCTTTCGTCAGCGCGCGCCGCTAGCTCAGTTGGTTAGAGCAGCTGACTCTTAATCAGCGGGTCCGGGGTTCGAGTCCCTGGCGGCGCACGTAGGAAGTGGGCGTTCTCGGTTCTCCGGGGACGCCCACTTCGTTGTCGGGGTGTGCAGATACTCGCCCGGGTGGGCGAGGAAGTGATCGAATCGACGCCGCCCTCAAACGCGCCCGTCAACCCCCCAGTACTCCCCTCAACCCCCAGTACTACCGCCCCCTCATGACCAACCCGTGGTCTGACGCCTGCGGCGTGCGCCGCTCGCAACGTCAATCACGGGCGGTGAAGGAGCGGACACAGCAGGGAGGAGGCAGTCGCGGGGAGCAATGCGGGGAGAGGGGAGGGGGTGGGGGCGAGCCCCCCGGAACGCTGGGCAGGGCCAGACGGAGGAGCGCTTGAGTGGTCAGGCCGCTGCTGTGAGGGAGGTGGTTGTCGGCTGGCCGGCGGTTTGTACCAGGGCCGTGTAGGAGCGGCGGAGGGCGATGAGGGATTCCTGGGCCTCCCGGTAGACGGCGGCGTCGGGGCCGCCTCGGTGGGCGAGGGTGCGGACCGGGGCGCAGTGACGGTCCATTGCGCTGAGCCAGGCGCGGTGCTGTGCCGGGAGGTGGCGGCGGACGAGTTGCCGCCTGCCCTCGCCCATGCGACGTCCGCCGACGCCCAGTACCGCGTCCGCGGCCTGCAGTACGGGCGGTTCCAGGGCGCCCTGTTCGGCAAGTGCGGCCAGCACGGCGCGCTGTTGGGGAGTCGCCGGGGCGGCCGCCAGTTCCGCGGCCTCGGAGTGGAGTTGGGCGCGCAAGGCGTGCTGGACACGGACCAGGCGGCGCAGGGCCGTCGGCGTGGACGAGTCGTCGGGTGAACGGCCCGCGAGGGTTTCCGCGAGGCGGAAGAGCCAGATTCCGTGTGCTTCGAGCCGGGTGGCGGCCAGCATCAAGCGGTCCAGGCGGCTGAGGGGCTGGTCCTCCGGGGCCCAGCGGACGATGGGTACGAGCTGTTCCGTACGGGCCAGTTGGTCGATGGGTATGTGGCGTCGCGGTTTGCGCTCGGGTGCCCAGTTGTGCAGCGCCAGGGTGGGCAGCGCTATGAACTGGTCGTGGTCGATGCGGTGGGCGATGGCTGCCCACAGGTCGAGGAACGCCTCGTCGGCGACCTGGCGTGCGGCGGGTGCGAGCGGGTCGAGTCCGCTCCAGCCGCAGGACACCGCGATCATCGCCACCCGCATCGCGGCGGCCTCGGCGTTGCGCGGTGACAGACGTGAGACCCGTTGCCGCAGGGCGCTCAACTCATCGGCGTGGTGGGCGCGTTCGACGATGGCGATGGCGTTCTCGCGGCACGGGGCGACCGCTGCCGCGCGGGCGAGGGCGTCCAGCCGGGTCCAGGTTCCGATCATGGAGCGGACGGGGGGCCGCTCCGGCAGAAAGCCGTGCGCCCGCGGGTCGTGCGCCGCCGGACAGGCCGGCGCGGCCCAGGCCGGGGGGACGGATCCAGCGTCGGGGACCGGTCCTGCGGCGGGAGCGGATCCAGCGGCGGGGACGGATCCACCCGCGGAGGCGGCCCCTGCGGTGTGGGCCCCGGCCACGGAAGGGGAGCCATCTGCGCAGGTCGCCCCGGCCTCGGAGCCAGGCATGGCCGCGGCTGCAGGCCCCGCCTCGGAAGCCGTCCAGGCTGCGGACGCGGGCCCAGCCTGGGAGGCGGCTCCCGCCTCCGGGGCACGCGACGGCTCGGGAGCCGCCCCGCCCACGGAAACAGACCCGCCCACAGGCGCAGAACCGCCCGCAGACGCAGAACCGGCAACGGAAGCAGGCCCGGCCTCCGAGGCGCTCCCGGCCCGGCGGGAGCCCAAGCCCGCGTCGGGCCGGGTCACCCCCGCCTCACGGGCCGGCCGGCCGTCCGCGCGGGGCGTGGTACGCCGGGTTCTGGCGGCTGACGTGCTCTGCTCACCGCGTTCGGCATCGGTCATGGTGGTAGCCGTAGTGGCAGTCGTCGTCATCAGCACTTCCCCGCGAGCAGCCGAGCCAGATGGACGTCCATGTCGACATGGCGAGACTCCTGGCCGGGCGGCACGATGGCCGTGGTCTGCTCCAGCCATGAGGTGAGTTCCGTCGCGCGCACGGACAGCGCGCAGACGGTGTCGTCGGTGGACAGGTCTATGTGCACATGGCGCTGCCCGTAGGGCCCGTGGACGGGCCGCACCCGTACGTCCCCCTCCCCCGCTTCGCCGTCCAGTCCGTCCAGCAGCAGATCGCGGGCGAACTGCCAGGTGGCGATGGTGCGGCCACGGCTGATGAAGGCGACCTCCACCTCGTACGGGCGGTCGCTGCGGTAGCTGCACCGGCCGGCCACCGGAACCACTGCGTCCGGCCCGAGGAGGAGCCACATCTCAAGGGTGCGCTGGGCTGTCGACACCACGACGATCAACCTTTCCGATGGAGGGGCGAGTCCCGGTGGACCGAATCCGGGGCGCGCGTCCTAGCAGACGCTGTCGCGAGGGGCGGGGTTGCCCCGAGGCGACGGAGGAGTGACGGACGCCATGGCCGGAAGGGGTGCGCGGGCGGTCCCGGCCGGCCTGAGGCGCAGCCGGGGCGGAGGCCGTCCGGGGAGTGCCGTGGGGTGGTGCGCCCGGCGCCGGAGAGGCTGCGCCCCGGGCCCGGCGATGCCCCACCGGACAGGCCCTACGTCCGCGCTGGACGGGTGCCACCGCTCCCGCGGCCGTACGCGACGCGCCCGGCGGTGGCATTCCGGCTCCTTCCGGGGTCGGTGGGCTCTCTCGCCTCGACTGCGTTGGCTGCCCCGACTGCCTTGGTGCTCGCGTCAGCCCGTCGATGGGTGATGGACACCGCGTGCTGACGGTGCAGCTGGTGGCACCGGTGCAACGGGTGGCACCGGTGCAACTGTGATCCAGGGCCATGCCCTCTTGCTCTTGCGGCCGCGGGTCTTGATCCGTCTTGATCTGCTTCTGGCTAGGGGCGTCGCCGCTTCCGGCTACGGAGGTTGTCGCCCCGTGGTCACGAACGCTGATCTCCGGCCACGAACTCGATCTTCACAGACCAATTCGGGCGGCCGGCCAGTCGAAGGTCCCGAGATCACGGGACTTTCGGCCCGCGAGGAAAGCGGGTCCCGTGGGGTAAGGGCGGCGGCAGTGGTCGCCAGCGACGAGGCACGGAGTGGCGGGGGTCACAGGTATTGACTGTGTGGGCGGGGAGGTCGTGGGTACGGAGCACGTCCGAAGTTCGTGTAAAGTTCTTCAGGTCAGCGCGCGCCGCTAGCTCAGTTGGTTAGAGCAGCTGACTCTTAATCAGCGGGTCCGGGGTTCGAGTCCCTGGCGGCGCACGTAGTACTGAGGCCCCTCGCCATGCGAGGGGCCTCAGTCGTTGCGCCGATGCCGCAGCGGCCTCGGCGGCGCCGCCCGCGTCGGGCATTCCTCTCGCGTCGCTCCAGCGCCCGTCACTGCCCCTATCGATCCCCGCGTTCGCGCAAATCCCGGCGCAAATCGAGCGCCATATCGGTGCGCCCGGTGACGCATGTGTCGCTATGCGTATCGGGCGCATGTGTCGCTATGCGTATCGCCCGCCCGCCCCAATGTCCTTCATTCCGTGGACGCGACTTACGGCGAGACAGATGCACTTACTGCGATGGAGACGACTTACGGCGAGGCAGGTGTCGTTGACGCCGGACTGACGACAGACGGACGACAGGCAGACAACGGACGGACAGCAGACGGACGGTCGACCGACGGCAGGCTTTACCCCCGGCGGGACAATCCTTTAGCAGTGGAGAGCCCCTGCGGGCCCCCTTTCCCCGCGTTTTTGTACGGCGCGACGAAATGCCGGCATTTCTCTGGTCAAACGCGAGCCGCCGGTGCAGAGTCACCGCATGGCGCGCGACATCGGGGACCGGATCAAGAAGCTGATCATCGAGCGGCGGCTGCCGTCCGGTGCCGCGCTGCCGACGGAGCCGGAGCTGATGGCGCTGCTCGGGGTGAGCCGGAATTCCGTGCGGGAGGCGCTCAAGGGGCTGCAGGCGATGGGCATCGTGGAGATCCGGCACGGGTTCGGGACGTATGTCGGGCCGATGTCGATGGCGCCGATGAGCGAGGGCCTGGCGTTCCGGACGGTGGCCGGGCATCTGCGGGGTGAGGACAGTCTGCGGCAGCTGCTGGCGCTGCGGGAGGCGGTCGAGGCCGGGTTGATCGCGCGGCTGGCCGGGCGGATGCCGGCTGCCGATCTCGCGGAGCTGGACGGGCTGGTGACGCGGATGGCGCGGGAGGCCGCGTCGGGTGCGGTGGCGGCGCAGACGGACCGGGCGTTTCATGCCGTGCTCTACCGAGGGCTGGCGATTCCGTTGTTGAGCGAGGTGCTGGATGCGTTCTGGGAGGCGTTTCACCGGGTGCAGATGGACCTGGTGGCGGAGGCGACGGTGGATCCGCGGGCCACCTGGCATCAGCACCGGGAGATCGTGGTGGCGGTGCGGGCCGGTGACGCGGTGGGTGCGGAGTGGGCGGTGCGACAGCATTTCGACAACATCCGCCAGAGGTTGCACAGTTCCGGAACGAAGTGATGTGGCCTGCGCCATAAACCGTCCTGCAATGCACACTCTTGTCCGTAAACATCGCGTTTCAGTCTTGCGATCATGAAGGCGGTCCGGGAACCTGACCTGGGACCTCGGCAAACCGGATGATGAGTCGGATGTCGTGCCGGACGTCGGACGGATCGACGGATCGTGATGGACGGATCGTTGGATCGCCGAACGGGCCGTGGTCGCCGAGTTGTTGGGGATCCGGAGTCGTGGACACCCCGGCCGTCATGACCTGAGCGCGGAGCCCGGCGTTCCGGAAAGCCGGCCAAGCGTTCATCATGAAACCGGAAGATGGCCGTCAGCGTCTTGGACCGCGGGCGGCCGACATCAGTGAGCCCGAGTCGGTCGAGGGGGACCGAGGTACGGCCATCAGCGAGGGCACGCAGCCGGTGTTGCGTGCGGGGGGATGGACTCAATGACGTCGCCGCCTGACGACGCCCGCCAGCAGCATTCGTACGATCCGTCCGCGACGACACGCCTGCGCGTGCCACGCCAGCACTGGCAGCGGTACACCCGGCGAAAGCCGCTGCCGCGCTACGACTACGAGCACTACAGCCGCCTCGCCGGGCCGCTCACCCAGCCCGACCCGAGCAGGCCCTACAAGGTCCGCTACCGCTCCCTGCTGGCCGACGAGCCGCACCGCATCCGGGCGGCCCTGCTGCTCGGCGCCGCGCCGCTGGTCTCGCTTGGCCTGCTCGCCTGGCTGCTGCAGCCCGCCCACTGGACCCGGCGCGACTATCCCGACTTCGACTTCCTGCCGGTGCTGGACGTCGTCATGCTCGTCTCGATCGGTCTGATCGAGTTCTTCCGCTGCATGAACGTTCTGTCCAACGCGCATGCCACCCTCGTCGCCCGCGACCCCGTCCCGGTCGTCCCGGAGCACGGCACCCGCGTCGCCTTCCTCACCTCCTTCGTGCCCGGCAAGGAGCCGCTCGCGATGGTGACGAAGACGCTGGAGGCGGCGGTCAAGGTGCGCCACCGGGGGCTGTTGCACGTCTGGCTGCTGGACGAGGGCGACGACCCCGAGGTCAAGGAGGTCTGCCGGCGACTCGGTGTGCACCACTTCACCCGCAAGGGCGTGCCGGAATGGAACCGGCCCAAGGGCCCGCACCGCGCCAGGACCAAGCACGGCAACTACAACGCCTGGCTCCAGGCGCACGGCGACTCCTACGACTACTTCGCATCCGTCGACACCGACCACGTTCCGCTGCCCAATTACCTGGAGCGAATGCTGGGTTTCTTCCGCGACCCGGATGTCGGATTCGTCATCGGCCCGCAGGTGTACGGGAATTACGACACCTTCGTCACCAAGGCCGCCGAGTCCCAGCAGTTCCTCTTCCACGCGCTGATCCAGCGGGCCGGAAACCGCTATGGCGCACCGATGTTCGTCGGTACGTCCAATGCCGTACGCATCACGGCACTGAAGCAGATCGGCGGGCTGTACGACTCGATCACCGAGGACATGGCGACCGGATTCGAAATGCACCGGCACCGCAATCCGGCGACCGGGAAGAAATGGAAGTCGGTCTACACCCCGGACGTACTCGCGGTCGGCGAGGGGCCGACGGCCTGGACGGACTTCTTCACCCAGCAACTGCGCTGGTCGCGCGGGACGTACGAGACGATCCTCAAGCAGTTCTGGAAGGCGCCGTTCACGCTGCCCCCCGGCCGGCTCTTCAACTACACCATGATGGTGATCTTCTACCCGATGTCGGCGCTGAACTGGATTCTGGCGGCGCTCAGCTGTGCGCTGTTCCTGGGTCTGGGCGCCTCGGGTGTGCAGATCGATCCGTCGGTGTGGATGATGCTGTACGGCAATGCCTCGGCACTGCAGATCGGGCTGTATATCTGGAACCGTCGGCACAATGTCTCGCCGCATGAGCCGGAGGGGTCCGGCGGGGTGGCCGGCATGGTGATGTCCGCGCTTTCCGCGCCGATTTACGCCCGTTCGCTGTTCGATGCCGTACTGCGCCGCAAGAGCAAGTTCGTGGTGACGCCGAAGGGCGATTCGTCCAGCCCGGACACGCTCTTCGGGACGTTCCGGGTGCATCTCTTCTTCATCGTGGTCTTCGGCGGTTCGCTTGCGTCCTCGTTCTGGCTCGGCCACAGTCATCCGGCGATGATCACATGGGCCTCGCTGGCCCTGCTGGTCACCGCCGCGCCGATCGCGGCCTGGCGGGCGTCCCTACGCCGCGAGAAGCGGCGCCGGGCGACGACCGCCGCGACGGCGGCCCAGGCGCCCGACGGACCGCCCGCCCCGGACACCCGGGCCACCACGGCCACTGACCCGGCCACGACCGAACAGACCATCCAGATCGCCCTTGGGGGACGTCGCACATGAAATACCGTCCGAGCCGTCGCGCGCGCAGAATCGCGATAGCGACGGTGGTGGTGCTCGCACTCGCCGGGATGAACGGCCCGGCGCTTTACGAATTCGCCTCGGAGAAATACCACCACTACGAGATCAACAAGCCCGAGTACAAGGCGGAGAACGGGCACTGGGATGTCGTCGACGTCCCCGACAAGTACCGCATCAACACGATCCACGCGGCTCTGCTGCACACCGGGAAAGTCCTGCTGGTCGCCGGTTCGGGCAATGACGCGGCCAACTTCAAGGCCAAGTCGTTCCGTACGGTGCTGTGGGACCCGGAGAAGAACACCTTCAAGAACATCCCCACCCCCACGGACCTCTTCTGCTCCGGGCACACCCAACTGCCGGACGGCAAGCTCCTGGTGGCCGGCGGCACCCAGCGGTACGAGACGCTGAAGGGCGATGTGAAGAAGGCCGGCGGCCTCATGATCGTCTACAACGAGGACCCGGACGCGCCCCGGACGTTCCCGGCCGGCACGCGCTTCACCGGCAAGGAGAACGGCAAGACATTCGCGTCCAAGGACCCGATCGTGGTGCCGCGCGCGAAGAAGACCAAGGATCCGGCGACCGGCAAGGTCACCGTGACGCACAGCGAGGCCCGGGTCTACGTCGAAGCCCTCAAGGACGGCCGCAAGTACTCCACGGGCGCCCAGGACAACTACCGCATCGAGGGCCTGACCGGCGCGGACGCCCGTAACTTCTACGGCATCGCGCAGAAGCTGTCCTTCGACAAGAAGGACTTCCAGGGGATCAAGGACTCGTTCGAGTTCGACCCGGTGGCCGAACGCTACATCCGCCTCGACCCGATGAACGAGGCCCGCTGGTACCCGACCCTGACCGCCCTTCAGGACGGCAAGGTCCTGTCCACCTCCGGACTGGACGAGATCGGACAGGTCGTCCCCGGCAAGCAGGAGATCTTCGACCCGAAGACGAAGAAGTGGACCTACCTGCCCAAGCAGCGCTTCTTCCCGACCTACCCGGCGCTCTTCCTCACCGACCAGGGCCGGATCTTCTACACCGGCTCCAACGCGGGCTACGGCCCGGCCGACGTCGGCCGCACCCCCGGCCTCTGGGACCTGAAAACCAACAAGTTCCAGGCCATACCCGGGATGAGCGACCCGAAGATCCTCGAAACGTCGATGTCGGTGCTGCTGCCGCCCGCTCAGGAACAGCGTTACATGGTGCTCGGCGGCGGCGGGGTCGGCGAGGACCCCAGCGCCACCGACAAGAGGCGGCTCGTGGATCTGCACGCTCCCTCCCCGCGCTTCAAGGACGGGCCGCCGCTGTACGCCAAGGCCCGCTACCCGAGCAGTGTGATCCTGCCGGACGACACCGTGCTGACCACCAACGGGTCCGGCGACTACCGGGGGCGCAGCGCCTCCAACATCCTCAAGGCGGAGCTGTACGACCCGAAGGCCAACACCTCCCGGCCGGTGGCCGATCCGCTGGTGGGCCGCAACTACCACTCCGGGGCACTGCTCCTCCCGGACGGCCGGGTGATGACCTTCGGCTCCGACTCCCTCTTCGCCGACAAGGACAACACCAAGCCCGGTGTCTTCCAGCAGCAGATCGACCTCTACACGCCGCCGTATCTCTTCCACGGCTCGCGCCCCGAGCTGACGGACCCGGGCCCCAAGAAGACGGTCGCCCTCGGCGGCAAGGCGACCTTCCGCTCCCCGGACGCCTCGGCGATCAAGAAGATGCGGCTGATGCGACCCGGCTCGTTCACCCATGTCACCAACGTCGAACAGCGGTCGATCGCGCTGAACTTCACGACGACGAAGGACGGGGTGACGGTCACCCTGCCGGACGATCCGTCGCTGGTGCCGCCCGGCTGGTACATGCTGACCGCGGTGGACGGCAAGGGGACGCCGTCGAAGGCGGTGTGGGTGAAGGTGCCGCCGGCGAAGAAAGCGGGCTGAGAAGCTGACCGGCAGAGGGGCGCCCCGGGTGCGTGACCCGGGGCGCCTCTTGCGTGAGGGGCTGGGTGTGGCGGCCGAGCCCGGCCACGCCGCCCCCTCCGCTCCTGCTCCTACTCCTGCTCCCGCTCCGGCTTCGCGTTACGGGCCAGCTCCAGGGCGTAATCCGGCCACCAGGCACCGGCCTTGGGCCCGCCCTTGCAGCTGCCGTCCGACTCACCGGGCCGCTTGATCCACAGATAGGCGTCCACCTGCGGATCGCCGGTCTTGACCGTGGGCGGTGTACCCAGCGCCCGGCCGCGCGGGTTGCACCAGTTCTCCGGGTCGTCGCCGCCGGGGGCCGGGCCGTTGCCGTTGCGGCTGGTGTCGATGACGAAGTGCTTGCCGCCGACCATCGCGGAGAGCTTCTTGCCGTACTTGGTGTTCTCGACGGTGGTCTGGTAGTTGGAGATGTTGAGGGCGAAGCCGTCGGCCTGGTCGATGCCGGCGCGCTTGAGCGGTTCGACCATCCGGCCCGGGTCCTTGATCCAGTGCGGGTTGCCGGCATCGAGGTAGACCTTGGTGTGCGGCAGCGCCTTGAGCTTGCCGACCGCCTCCGTCAGCAGCGCGTAACGCTCCTCGTGGAACTGCTGCGGGGTGCAGGTGTCCACGATGTGCGGCAGCGCGTCGGGCTCCAGGACGACGGTGGTCTCGCGGTCGCCGATGCCCCTGACGACGCCGTCCAGCCACGCCCGGTAGGCGTTGCCGTCGGCGGCGCCGCCCTGGGAGTACCTGCCGCAGTCGCGGTGCGGGATGTTGTAGAGGACGAGCAGGGCCGCGCGGTCGGCCTTGGCGGCCGCCTCGGTGAAACCGCGTGCCTCCGCCTCCGGGTCGTCGACGCCGATCCACTCGGCGACCGGCTGTGCCGCGATCTTGTGCACCAGCCGGGCGTCGGCGGCCTTGCCGTCCTTGCCGTAGGTACTGACCTGGCGGGCCGCCTTGCCGTCCGGGTTGACCCAGAACGGTGCGACGGACTTGGGACGCTGGGACGGCTTGCCCGGTATGTCACCGTCGTCCTGCCCGGCGTCGGATGAGGAGCAACCGGCGAGCACCAGCGCACCCAGCGCCGATGCCACGCCGAGCGTTATGCGCCTGCCGTACATCCACTCCCCCCTCGGAGCACACAATTCAGCCGGAACGGGACCACCGGCCGCACCCATCCTGGCACACGGCCGCGCGCCGAAGCCGTCCTGTAGCGAAGCTGTTGAGAGGCGGGCACGGAGCGCGGGGAGGCGCTTACGCACAGGGGCGCCGACCGGCCCGCCGCGCTGTTCAGCCGTCCGCCGCGTCTACCGCGTCCGCCCTCCGGAAGCCCGTCAGATACGCCGAGACCACGACGTGCGCCGGGTGTGCGCGCCGCGCACGGTCGACGCCACCGCCCCAGGCGACCAGCCGGAGTTCGGACCGGTCGGGCTCATGGGCTTCGTGGAGCTGCCGGGCGTCGAGGGGCTCACGGGCGTGGATGCGGACGTCCTCGACGGTGAACCGGGCGGTGCTGCCGTCCGTACGCCGTACGTCCACCCGGTCCCCCGGCCGGACGGCGGACAGCCGGTGGAAGACGGCCCTCCGGGGGCCACCGTCGGCCCGGCCGACGAGCACCGCCACGCCCTCCGCACCCGGTTGCGGGCCGGCCGCGTCCCAGCCGACGAGGTCGGGTGCGCCGGGCGGCGAGGGGACCACCGGGCCGTTCCCGTGGGGGGCGTTCCCGTCGGAGGTGCTCTCGTCGGAGGCGTTCGTGTCGGAGACGCGCCCTTGGGAGGCGTTCCCGTCGGACGGGATCTTGCCGGAGCGGTGTTCGTCGCGGCCGCGCTCGACGATGCCGGCCCGTACGCCGAGTACGGAGATGGTGAGCCGGCTGGGCTTGACGGTGCTGGAGGCGACGACGGCGTGGTGGGCGCGTGTGGATGCCTGGGCCTGGGGGGCGTGGTGGGCATGCGGGGAGGCCCGGCCGGAGGGGGTGGCACGGACCTGTGGGGACGCGTGGCCCGGTGGGTGGCCGGGGTGCGAGGGTCTCTGGCCCGGTGGGCGTCCGGCCGCCGCAATGTCACCGGTGGTGGGAGCCGTCGCCGCGCCCCCGCCGGTCATCCCGCTCCCCCACAGCCACAGCCCGAGCAGCAGCACCGCCCAGGCCACACCGATCAGCGGCTGCCCGTGGCCGGGGCGGTGGTGGCCATGACCGGGACGACGACCGCCCCCTGGGCCAGGCGCCTTTGCCCTCCCCTCCTCAGCCGTCATCGCCACCGCCCTCCCGCTCGCGCCGCATCCGCAGGCGCAGCCGCAGCAACTGCCCCGTGACGACGAGGGCCGCGCCGCCGGCCAGCACCAGTCCGACCGCCGAGGTGCTGCTCATCTCCATGGCGAACCTCCGAATATCTCGAAGGCTCCGCCCGCGCGGGGCCGCTCGCATCCGCTGCGGGCCGGCGGTGCGCCGTTCAGGGGAGCGTCACGGCCTGCCGACGAGCGTCACGGCCTGCGGGTGAACATCACCGCCTGCCGCCACACGACAGACCACACAGACAACACAGACAACACAGACAGCGCGGATACAGCAGACAGCGCGGCCGTCCGGCCCCCCGCCCGCCTCAGACCAGGTCCACCAGATCCGCGATGGAGTCGACCACGCGCGACGGCCGGAACGGATGCCGCTCGATCTCCTCGGGCCGGGTCAGCCCGGTCAGAACGAGGAAGGTCTCCATCCCCGCCTCCAGTCCGGCCAGCACATCGGTGTCCATCCGATCGCCGATCATGGCGGAGGTCTCGGAGTGGGCGCCGATGGCGTTCAGTCCGGCCCGCATCATCAGCGGGTTGGGCTTGCCGACGAAGTACGGCTCGACGCCCGTCGCCTTGGTGATCAGCGCGGCCACCGATCCGGTGGCGGGCAGCGCGCCCTCCGCCGACGGTCCGGTCTCGTCGGGGTTGGTGGCGATGAACCGGGCACCGTCATTGATCAGCCGGATGGCCTTCGTCAGGGCCTCGAAGCTGTAGGTGCGGGTCTCACCGAGGACTACATAGTCCGGCGCGTGATCGGTCAGCACATAGCCGATGTCGTGCAGGGCCGTGGTCAGACCCGCCTCCCCGATGACGTAGGCGGTGCCGCGGGGCCGCTGGTCGTCCAGGAATTGGGCGGTGGCCAGCGCGGACGTCCAGATGGACTCCCAGGGCACGTCCAGCCCGATACGGTTCAGCCGGGCGTGCAGGTCACGCGGGGTGTAGATGGAGTTGTTGGTCAACACGAGGAACGGCTTGCCCGATTCGCGCAGCCGCTTGATGAAAGCGTCCGCCCCGGGGACCGGGATGCCCTCGTGCATCAGCACGCCGTCCATATCCGTGAGCCATGACTCGATCGGCTTGCGCTCTGCCACTGCCGGACTCCTGCCGTGCGTATTGACCAGGATCGCGGCCGCCTCCGCGCGGACGTGGGTCATTCAAGTGACCCACGTCTCGTACATGCGGCCGACGTGCCCACCCTAAGCGAGGGGGGCGCCTACCGGATCAGCTCGTCGTCACGTTTACGCAGCACTCCGGGCGCCCACCGGGTCAGCTCTGGACCGGCTCGGGGAGCGGGTAGTCCAGGAACTTCTTGGCATCGGCGGCGGGCGGGCCGTCGAGGAAGTCCATGGCCGGGCCCTGGCCGCCGAAGTCGTGCATGGCCTCGACGAGGACGGCGGTGCCGCCACCCGGCCACCGGCGCTCGACCCGTCACCCGCCCGCCCGGCGCTCGCCCCGTCGCCCGGCACCCGGCCGGGCGTTCAGCGCCGGAGGCGGTGGCGGAGCAGGCGGGCCGTGGCGATGAGCACGGCACCGCCGGCCAGCAGGCCCGCGAACAGGGCGCCGAGCCCGAACAGTGAGCCGCGCCCGGTGGCCGCGAGCTCCGACGAGGAGGTGGGGTCCTGCGACGGGTGCGGCTCGCCCGGGGGCGTACCGAGGAAGGACGGCAGTCCGGGCATGGCGGGCGTCATCGGGGCCGCCGGAGCGGGCGCGCCCGGACGGATGTCAAAGCGGTAGTCGCCGGACTGGCCGATCCATTCACCGTCGCTGCCCCGGCGCTGGACGGTGGTGACATTGGCGGTGACCCGGTCCGCCGGGGTGCCCTGCTCGAACCTCATCCGCATCGGCACGGACAGGGTCCCCTTCCCCGGAACGGTCAGCCCCCCGCCCGCACGACCACCCGTGCCCAGCGCACGCCCCTCCTTCTCCGCCCCTCCGCCCTTCTCTTCCCCTTCGACCTTCTCCTCCGCTTCGTCCTTCCCCTCCTTCCCGAACACACCGATCTGTTCGTCGTGGTCGGTGGACTCGAAGGGAACCGGCCGCCAGCCCCCGTCGGCCGGGTCGCGGAACTCCAGCCGGATCCGTTCGGGCCGCAGGGCGCGGCGCGCGTCCGTGAGGACGACGATGGGATGCACGTCCTCGCAGGCGGCGGCAGTGGTGTTGCGCAGCTGAAGCTGCCAGGTCTGCCAGCCGCCGCCCGAGGAGTAGGTGGCCGGGCCGCCGTGCACCCGGGATGAGATGGGGAAGTCCGGACTGTCCGGGCGGCCGCAGGCGGCGGAGGGAACGGGAGCACGGCCCGGGGCCGGGCCGTGCAGCCGGCCCTGCGCCGAGGCGTGCGCCGTACCGAACGTGAAGTCCGCACCGAGCAGGCCGGACAGCAGCCCGACGGCGAGCCCGGCGTGCACAGCACGGGCCGAGCGGGCCGTACGGACCGTACGGACCGAGTCGTCCATGCGGGCCGAACGGACGGACCGGCCGGTGTGTGCGGCTCGGCCGGTACGTAAGGTGCGCAGGCGTGCGCCGGACGGGTTCATTGCGGTTCTCCGCAGCTCAGGTTCGCGGGAAGGGCGTGTGCAGGACCCTGCCACGCGCGCCGTGCGCCGCCGGAAGCCCCGGCTTCGTATGCACCCGACCAGCCCCCGAATCCCGCCTTATCAGATGACTTCCCGTCAATTCTGGTTAGTGGGATCGGCCGAAGCCAACCGAAGCCGGCCGACCCCGGCAGGAGCGGCCTGCGGCGGCCGGCCGGGGTCCGCCGGGGCCTGCCGGAGCGGCTGACACCTGCCGCGTGCGGCCACGCTCCGTCCACCCTCCGCAGCCCCGCCGCTTCGGGAACACCGCCCCGCCACGTTGTGGTCTGCAAGGGGCTCATGCACTCCCTGGGGGATCTGTTCGAACGACCCTAAGGGACACCCCGATACGCCCTCAGGGACACTCCGGTGCACCCTTACGGGGCACCCGATGCACCCTCATGGGGGGGCACCCCGGTACCCCCCAAGCCCCGCATTGCCGGCCCCGAACAGCGGTGCCAGCACCAGCTGCGCCGCCCCGTCCGCCACCACCCGCGCCCCGCCCCCGGCCAGCTCCACGGGTACTGCCGCCCCCGCCCCGCGCGTACGGGCCTGTGCCGCGAGTGCCTCCGCGACGCCGTTCACGAAGCCGTCGGGGTTCTCCAGTACGGTGCGCCCGCCGAGCAGCACCCGGTCGATGTCCAGCAGTTCCACGAGATTGGCCGCGCCCACGCCCAGCACTCGTGCCGCGCCCGGCAGATCGTCGCGCGCCACCGCCGCCAGGCACAGCGCCTCCACACAGCCACGCCCGCCACAGCCACAGCGCGGCCCGTCCAACTGCACCACCTGGTGCCCGAATTCACCCGCGCCGGTCCGCCGCCCCCGGTAGAGGCCGCCGCCGAGGACGAGTCCGGCGCCGAGCCCCGTCCCCAGATGCAGATACGCGAAGGAGCCGCCCCCGTCCCGTAGGTCCTGCGCCAGGCCGAGCGCCGCCGCGTTGGTGTCCTTGTCGAGGACCACGGGCAGGCCGAGGCGTTCGGCGAGCGCATCCCGCAGGGGGAAGCCGTCCCAGTGGGGCGCGCCGGTCACCCGGTGCAGCACGCCGGCCGAGTGGTCGAGCGGCCCCGGGCAGGCCACGCCGGCGCCCAGCACCGGGGGCCCGCCCGCCTCCGCGCGGAGCGCCGCGACCTCCCGTTCGGTGGTGGCCAGCACCTGCGTGGCGTCCGCCTCGAAGGCGAGCGGGGCGCGGCGGACCGCGACCGCGTCCCCCGCGAGATCGGCCAGCGCGACGGTGAGCTCATCACGGTCCAGGTGGAGGCCAATGGCGTGCCGGGCGCCGGGGACCAGCCGCAGTACGGTACGGGGCTTGCCGCCCGTCGAGGCGCGGCGGCCCGCCTCCGCCGCCAGCCCGTCGGCCCGCAGCCGTGCGGTGATCTTGCTGACGGCCTGCGGCGTCAGTCCCGTGTGCGCGGCGAGCTCCAGCCGGCTCACGCCCTCCTCCCCCGCCGCGCGCAGCAGCCCGAGCACCAGGGCGGCGTTGTGGCCGCGCAGGGCGGGGAGGTTGGCACCGGGGGCATCGGACGGCAGGCCGAGCGGAGGGCTGGACGGGACGTCGGCCGGGGCGTCCGGAGACGGCGGGCCGGCGATCGGATCGTCGGGGATGTTGCTGCTCACTCCCCCATTGTCGCCACTGCTTGCACTTTGGCAACAGCGTTGCTTAAGTGGAGCGCATGAGCGACCCCCGCGACGCCTCCGGCTCCCCCGACGCCGTCTCCGCCCGCCCTCCGCTCCGGGTCGGCCTCATCGGCTACGGCCTGGCCGGATCGGTCTTCCACGCCCCGCTGATCGCCGCCACCGACGGCCTCGTCCTGGACACCGTCTCCAGCGCCAACCCGGAGCGGCAGGCCCAGGCCCGTGCCGAGCACCCTCAGGTCCGTACGGTCGACTCCGCCGAGGACCTGCTGTCCCGCGCCGCCGACCTCGATCTGATCGTGCTCGCGTCCCCCAACAAGACTCATATGCCCCTCGCCACCGCCGCACTGCGGGCCGGGCTGCCGGTGGTCGTCGACAAGCCGCTCGCCGCGACCGCCGCGGAGGCCGAGCTGCTCACCGCGCTCGCCGACGAACAGGGCCTGCTGCTCTCGGTCTTCCAGAACCGCCGCTGGGACAACGACTTCCTGACCGTCCACAAACTGGTCGCCGAGGGCACGCTGGGCGAGATCCAGCGCTTCGAGTCCCGCTTCGAGCGGTGGCGGCCGCAGCCCAAAGGCGGCTGGCGGGAATCCGGCGACCCGGCCGAGATCGGCGGACTGCTGTACGACCTGGGCAGCCATCTCGTCGACCAGGCCCTGACCCTCTTCGGTCCGGCGGCCTCGGTCTACGCCGAGTCGGATGTCCGCCGCCCCGGAGCCGAGGCCGACGATGACACCTTCATCGCCGTCACCCACACCAGCGGCGTCCGTTCCCATCTGTGGGTCAGCTCCACCGCCGCCCAGCTGGGGCCGCGCTTCCGGGTGTTGGGCAGCCGTGCGGGTTACGTCAAGTACGGCCTCGACCCACAGGAGACCGCACTGCGCGAGGGACTGCGGCCCGGCACGCAGGGTGCCAACTGGGGCGTGGAACCGGAGAGCTGCTGGGGCCGGCTGGGCGCCGGGGAGTGCCCACGGACCGGCGGCGGCGAACCCGTACCGACCCTGCCGGGGGACTACCCCGCGTACTACAGGGCGATCGCCGACGCCCTGCACGAAGGTGGCGCGGCCCCGGTGACTGGCACCGAGGCCGCGGGGGCGCTGCGGGTGCTGGAGGCCGCGAAACTGTCGGCCTCCACAGGGGGTTCGCTGCGCTTTGCCTGAGCCCCACGTCTCTGGCTGTCCCGCCGTTGCTCCCCCACTGTCTGAAGGGCGTGGGAGGTACCCCCACGCTGCGGGCTGTGTTCCGCTGCGCGGGGCTGTTCGGCAGCGGCACCGGACCTCCGGACTCCGTCCTGCGGACCGGCACCTCCCGAGGGGGTGGGAAGAAGACCGGTGGGGGTACACGTAGTCGGTCATGTGCACCTTGTGATCGCGATCACAGACACATGACAGACCACACGTGCCCCCACCGGCCTCATTCCACCCACCGTCGGGAGGGGACGCTCCGCAGGACGGAGTCCGGAGGAGCGGCACCGCACCCGACAGAACCCACGCCCGCCGCAGGCGCCGCGGCGAACAACCCCCACGGCGGGACAGCCGGCAATGTGGGGCGCAGGCACGCCGCAGGCGAACCCGCCTAAGCGGGGCGCAGCGCCTGGCGCTGACGCCCCAGCCCGTCGACCTCCAACTCCACCACATCCCCCGCCCGCAGATACGGTTTGGGCTCCGGTTGGCCCATGGCGACACCGGCCGGGGTGCCGGTGTTGATGACATCGCCCGGGTACAGGGTCATGAACCGGCTGACATAGCGGACGACTTCGGCCACCGGGAAGATCTGGTCGGCGGTCGTGCCGTCCTGTTTCAGCTCGCCGTTGACCCACAGCCGGATGCCGAGGGCCTGCGGGTCGGGCACCTCGTCGGCGGTCACCAGCCAGGGGCCGAGCGGGTTGAACGTCTCGCAGTTCTTGCCCTTGTCCCATTGGCCGCCGCGCTCGATCTGGAAGGCGCGCTCGGAGACGTCGTGTGCCACCGCGTAGCCGGCGACCGCGGCCAGGGCCTGTTCGTCGGTCTCCAGGTAGCGGGCCGTACGGCCGATGACGACCGCCAGTTCCACCTCCCAGTCGGTCTTCACGCTGCCGCGCGGCACCAGCACCGTGTCGTCCGGGCCGACGACCGTGTCCGGGGCCTTCATGAAGATGATCGGCTCCTGGGGGGTCGCGGCCCCCGTCTCCCGAGCGTGGTCGTGGTAGTTCAGCCCGATGCACACGACCTTGCCGATCCGGGCCACCGGCGGGCCGGTGCGCAGCCCGGCGGCGTCGAGCTCCGGCAGTTCGCCGGACGCGGCGGCGGCACGGATCCGCGCCAGCGCCTCGTCGTCCGCGAGCAGCGTTCCGTCGATGTCCCGCACGAGGTCCGACAGGTCCCGGAGGACACCGGCCTGGTCGAGCAGCGCCGGGCGTTCCGTCCCCACCGTTCCGACACGCATCAGCTTCATCGGTTCCACTCCCGTGGTCGAAGGGTCGGCCCGGAAGGGGTCTTCCGGGCCGGCCGATGGGGGACGGCCATCGAGCGATTTGGCTGATCCTCCAAGAACGGGGTCCGGTCCGCAAGACCCCCGTCCGCGGAGTGGACAAGGGGACTCGGCGTTGTCGGGACCGTTACCGAGGGGCAGAACGGGACGTACCGGATGAGGCTGACCGCGCCCTTGTCCTGGCGACCCGCTGCCGCGCGGCGCGGGACTGGTTCTTCGGTGTGCGACGCGGTGAGCGCTGCCGCGAGGACGAGGCGTTGGGCGAGGGGGTCCCGTCGGACGCGGCGGTGGCGGACGCAGCGGTGGCGGACGCGTCGACGGCCGACACCTTGGCGCCGTCCGCGCCCGCCTCATCCGCCTTGGCCACCAGGTCCGACTCGCCCGCCTTGCCCGTCTCACTGTCCGTGCTCTTGCTCTTCCCCTCCCGGTCCCGGTGCAGCATCGCCCGTTCGCAGGCCGTCCAGGTCGTCGACGTCACCACGTAGAGCCCGGCCGCCAACGGGACCACGGCAACGGTGATCAGCGTCCCGAACGACAGCAGCGGCATCAGCTTCCCCATGGCGCCCGTGCCGGGCAGCACGCCATTGCCGCCCGCGGCCGGTGCGGGAGCGGCGGCCACCGCGGCCCGTGCGCGCCGGAAGTTCCACGTGGCCACCACCGCGATCAGGGCGAACAGCCCGAGGTAGACCCGGCCCTGCGGCCCGAAGACCCCACCGTGGGCGAGCGCCTCGGTCCAGTGGCCGCCGAGCGGTGCGCCCAGCAGCGTGTGGTCCAGGACGCCGCCGCCTCCGGAGGAGAAGAGGTGGTACATGACGAAGAAGACGGGCAGCTGGAGCAGCGTCGGCAGACAGCCGGCCAGCGGCGAGGAGCCGGTCCTGGCGTACAGGTCCGCCATCGCCTTCTGCAGGCGTTCCGGGTTGCCCTGGTGTTTGCGCTGCAGCTCGGCGATCTGCGGGGCGAGGGCGGCGCGGGCCTTCTCGCCGCGGGCCGCGGCGCGGGCCAAGGGGTGCAGGGCGGCGCGTACGCCGAGCGTGAGAAGGACGATGGCGACGGCCGTGGCCGCGGCGCCGAAGAGCGGGTCGATGGCCGCGGCGCCGTGCGCCAGCGCATCGCCGAGAATGCCGAAAACGGACATGGGTGAGCCCTCCACGGGTCTCGTCGTGCCGGAATGACGCCCCGGGTGACGGTGACGTCAGGGGATTCGGCGTGACGAGCCGCGCGGACGCGGGGCAGCACAACTCGGGGAGGAGAGAAGGGGCCAGGGTCCAGGCAGTGCCAGGAGGCCAGGGAGTCGGCTGTGCCCTCGCGCCTACGCGGCCGTCGGGAGGGGACGGCCCGGTGCTCGGGGGCGGGGACGGCCCGCCGCGTCGGGATCGCGCTGCGGCAGGAACGCGGTACGCCGCTCACGGTCGCGGATGGCCGTACGGATCCGGCCCGGCGGCACCGGGCGGGCGAAGGCCGCGATGAGGAAGGCGCTGCACAGCAGCAGTACCGCGGCGGTGGTCGCGGCGGCGGTCAGAGCCGTCGTCAGACCGGTCTGGGCGAGGAGGAATCCGGCGAGGAGGAAGAACAGCGCGGAGGTGTAGAGCCGCCAGGCTTCGGCGATGCGGTGCATCCGGCGCTCCCTCCCGCTCCGCTCATCCATGCTCGGTCGTGTCATCCGCACAACGCACGTCCCATAAGCCGGTGGGACGCACATAAACCGTAACCGGTGGGCTCGTGTGCCCGTAACCGGTGGCGTGTGCCCCGTACCCGGAAACCCGTATCGCGTCACCGGTCACTCAGGCGTGATGCCACCCGTCACGCGTCGTGCGTCACGCACAACCCATAACCCAAGACTTGTCGGCTTCCGCTCAAGAGTAGCCAGAGACCTGGGCAGCCCCGAGACCGGCCGGTAGCTTGCCCGTCCCTGCCGCTGGGACGGCGGCGGGAAGGGGGATCACCTAGGAGGTGCTGTGCGCGACATCTGCGTTCCGGCCCTGACGGCTCCGCTGCGGACCGGCGGTCTCGCCGACTCGGTCTTCGACACCGCCGAACACCGCCCGGACTTCGCCCAGCTCGCCCGCCGTCGTGCCGACGAATCCGGCTGGCATGAGGTGTCCGCGGCGGAGTTCCGCGACGAGGTCATGGGACTGGCCAGAGGGCTGTTGGCGGACGGGGTCCGGCCGGGCACCCGGGTCGCGTTGCTGTCCCGTACCCGCTACGAGTGGACACTGTTCAGCTATGCCCTGTGGGCGGTCGGCGCGCAGCTGGTGCCGGTCTACCCGACCGCCTCCGCCGGGCAGCTGCGCAGCATCCTCTCCGGGGCGCGGGTGGCGGCGATCCTGGTCGAGTGCGAGGCCCAGGCGATGACCGTCGCCGCGGCCTGCGACGAGCGGTCCGGGCTGCGGCGGATCTGGCAACTGGACCGGGACTGTGTACGCCGGCTGACCGAGGAGGGCACCCGGCTCGCCGACGCCGATGTGCACCGGCTGCGTCATGCGGTCGCCCCGGGCTCGATCGCCGCGATCGTCTATACGTCGGGGACCACCGGACGCCCCCGCGGTTGCATGATCACGCACGCCAATCTGGCCGCCGAGTGCGACACCCTGCACGCGGGCTGGGGCCATCTGCTCGCCCCTCCCGGGGAGCGTCCGTCGCTGCTGGCGTTTCTGCCGCTGGCGCATATCTACGGGCTGATGCTGCAAGTGGCCTGCATACGGGGCGGGGTGCTGCTCGGGCATCAGCCGGATCTGTCGCCGGACGCGCTGCTGCCGGCCCTCGCGTCGTTCCGGCCGACGGTCGTGTTCGCGGTGCCGTATCTCTTCGAGAAGCTCTGCGACCGCGCGCGCCGGGCGGCCGAACAGGCCGGGCGGCGGCGGATGTTCGACGCGGCCATGACGGTGGCGGTGCGGTACGCGGAGGCGCTCGCGGAACAGGCGCACGGCACCGGGCGCGGCCCCGATCCGCTCCTGCGGGCCCGGCACGCGGTCTACGACCGGCTGGTGTACTCCCGGATCCGGGCGCTGCTGGGCGGCCGGGTGCATACCGCGGTCTCCGGCGGTTCGCCGCTGCGCCGGGAGCTGGGGCTGTTCTACGCCGGCGCCGGGGTCACCGTCTATGACGGCTACGGGCTGACGGAGACCAGCGGCGCGATCACGGTGCAGCCGCCGGGCCGGGTGCGGTTCGGGACGGTGGGCCGTCCGCTGCCGGGCAGCGCGGTGCATCTGGCGCTGGACGGTGAGGTGTGGGTGCGAGGCGCGGTGGTGTTCGCCGGGTATCTCGACGAGGGCGGCAGACCGGGCAGCGGGCTGTACGGCGGCTGGCTGCCGACCGGTGATCTGGGGCATCTGGACGAGGAGGGCTACCTGGTCATCACCGGCCGCAAGAAGGACATCATCATCACCAGCAGCGGCAAGAGCGTCGCACCGCAGGCGCTGGAGCAGCGGCTGAACGCACATCCGCTGATCTCGCAGTGTGTGGTGATCGGTGACAATCGCCCGTATGTGACCGCACTGATCACGCTGGATCCGGAGGCGCTGGCGCACTGGCGGTGGGTGAACGGTCTGGAGGACGTGGACGAGGGCGCGGACGCGGACGGTTGGGAGGGCACGCGGGGCGCGGACGGCCGGGGCCGGGGTGGTGGCGCGTATGGGTGGAGTCGGGGCCATGGCGGGGGCGGTTGGGGCCGGGGTGAGGGGGCGTACGGCTGGAGCCGGGGTGAGGGGGCGGCTCAGGGCCCCGGGCGGCATCGGGGCGATGGGTCGGCTGCGCCGCGGGCCGGCAGCCGGGACGACCGGGATGACCGGAACGACCGGGAGCTGTCGCCGGAGGAGCAGGTCCGGGCGGAGGTGCGGCGGGCGGTGGCGCGCGCGAACAGCGCGGTGTCGCGGGCCGAGTCGATCCGTGCGTTCCGCATCCTGCCCGGGAAGCTCAGCCAGGAGTCCGGGCTGATGACGCCATCGCTGAAGCTGCGGCGGGCGGCGATCGTCCGGGCGTACGCGGCGGAGATCGACGCGATGTACGCGCAGGGGGAACGCGAGATCCGCGAGACGCGCGCGGAGCGCCGACGGGCGGCGGCCGCCGGTCTGTTCGCGCGCTGAGGGGTATTCGGACGCCGCGGAGTTGGTTCGCATGCCGAGGAGCTGTTCACACACCGAGGGGCTGATCGCACGCCGAACCACGCCATCCCACCCGTCCAGCCGGATTCCGTCCGGCCCGCTCCCCTCCGTCCGGCCCCGCATCGCGCACCGTACCAGTGCCACGACGGGCCCGGCCGTTATTTGTCCAGGCGTGAGAACCCGCGACCACAAGCCCCGCGCGCGGCCTACCGTCCGGGGCATTCCAGTCGGGACGAACCGGGAGGCCGTGTGCGGTCGATCGTCAGCAACTCCGCCATGTCCGAACGGACCATCGCCACCGGACTGGTGGTCAGCGCGCTCGTGGCCACGCTCGCGGCGCTGCTGCTGCCGGTGCAGCTGTTCGGCGAGAGCTCGGCGGTGGCCCAGAGCGCGCCGTCGTGGGACGACGACGGCGGTGGCACGGTGGACACCAGGTACGGCCCGCTGACCGCGATGGACCGGGACTTCGTACGCAAGGTCAGGCTCGCCGGCCTGTGGGAGCTGCCGGCCGGCAGACAGGCACAGGAACGCGGCAGAAGCCCCGCGGTGAAGACCGCGGGCGACCATCTCGTGGAGGGCCACACCGAGTTGGACCGGCGGGCCATCGAGGCGGGCCGCGCGCTGGGCATCCAGCTGGCCAATCAGCCGACCGACCAGCAGCAGGGTTGGCTGGCCCAGCTCAGCGCCGCTCAGGGCGACGAATTCGACCCGCTGTTCGCGCAGTTGTTGCGCCGGGCGCACGGCAAGGTCTTCGGGCTGGTGGCGCTCGTACGGGCGCAGAGCGAGAACACGATGGTGCGGAATCTGGCGACCCGTGCCAACAACATCGTCCTGGATCACATCACCGTGCTGGAGAAGACCGGGATGGTCGATTTCAGCACGCTCAACTCCTCCTGATTTTCCCGTTTCAGGAGAAATCACCCCCGCCCTCTCACCCCCAACAAAAAACCCACCAACCACACCTATCCACCACACCCTCACACCCCTCACGCCCCCACAACCCTCACGAAACGAAGTGATCTCATGAGCCAACGACAGCCACAACGGCAAGGACGAGGGCGAGGGCGAGGGCAATCGTCCTCCCCGCACAAACGCTCGCGCCTCACGAACAGAATGCTGGTCGCCGCGGCCGCGCTCCTGCTGGGCGGTGGCAGTCTGGCGGTGGTGGCCACCACCGCCCTGGCCGGCGGCTCCGAGCCGGACGCATCGGCCGGCGAGCAGCGCACCGCGGCCGCGACCACCATCTCCTGCCCCGATGTCGGCCAGAAGCTGCAGGAGGTGCCGAGCGGTGCCAGGCTTCAGGTCTCCAAGGGGCTGGTCGCCCTGGACCATCAAGTCCACGCTGCCTACGAGAAGATGATGGACGGCAGCAGCGGTACGGAGGTGCTCAGCCGACTGAAGCAACAGCGGGAGTCGACCATCGAGACGATGGCGAACGCGATCGCCAAGGACGCTGCTGAGCAGCCCGACTACCTGACGGAGCTGGTCACCTGCACCACCAAGCCCACCGGTGAGGGGACGGGCTCGGACGGAGAGGCCGCCACCAAGTCGACGAGCCAGAGCCAGTACTTCTGGCAGCGACGAGAGCGGAACCAGAACGGCGGGCGACAGGACCAGGACGGCGGGCGACAGGGCCAGGTCGGCGGCCAGCAGGGACAGATCCAGGGCGGCCCCTCCCCCGACGACTTCGTCGACATCACCTCCGTCGAGCCGAATGCCGGCGATCCGCCGTTCGCCGCTCCCCAAGGGCGCGGCGCCTCCACCGGCACCTTCATCACCGAGTGCGGCCGCAATGAAAACGGCCACTTCAACTCCGACAACGTCATCGTCACCCCGGGCGTCAACAACGGCGCCAAACACTTCCACGACTACGTCGGCAACAAGGCCACCGACGCCTTCTCCAACGACCGCGAGCTCGCCCAGTCCGGCACCACCTGCGACAACGGGGACCAGTCGAGTCACTACTGGCCAGTGCTGCGCAAACTGGACGGGAACGCGGTGAATGTGCCGGGCGCCGGTCAGGACGGCAATGTCGGCTCGATACTGCGACCGTCCTCGGTGACCCTGCAGTTCCGCGGCAACCAGGCCGGGCAGGTGCGGGAGATGCCGCGCTTTTTGAAAATCATCACCGGTGATGCCAAGGCGTTCACCAACGGCACGGCCAACGCCAACGCCTCCTGGAGCTGCGTCGGCTTCGAGAACCGCCAGCTGGAGGACAAGTACCCGATCTGCCCCAACGGCGCCGACGTCGTACGGACCTTCGCCTTCCAGAACTGCTGGGACGGCCGGAACATCGACAGCGCCAACCACCGTACACATGTGGCGTTCTCGGACCAGAACGGCCGGTGCCCGAACGGCTTCACGGCCATACCGCAGCTGGTGCAGCGCATCACCTACGACGTCCCGGACGGCGTCGGCTTCGCCGTGGACAGCTTCCCCGAACAACTCCACAAGCCGGTGACCGACCACGGCGACTTCATCAATGTGATGCCTCGGGATCTGATGGCCAGGGCGGTCGCCTGCATCAACAGCGGGCGGAACTGCCGCTGATGGCCGCCTGAGACGCGATTCCCCAGGGCCGTGCAGTCAAGGACCCCCAACTCCGGCGGCTTGCTGACGTTGGGGGTCTTTGGACGTCCGGAGCACAGCGCCGACGTTTACCTGGGGGATCCAGCCGGCGGGGCGTCGCGGTCGTCGTTGTCCGCCGACGGGAGAGTCCCACAGTTCCGCGTCGACGTCGTACCCGGAAGCGCAAATGGCTGTGCTCCCCGAGTACCGCGCACGGTGCCTTTGGTGTTCGGGGCGGCCGGGCCTGACCGATCAGGGAGGGGGCCGGGCGGCCCCTGGTTCGTGCTCCCCTGTCGTCTCCGTCTTCGTTCCCATCCGGAGACTGGAGCCGCCGGGGGAATGTGGGCCCTCCGTGGGAAAGGTCACCGGTGAGTGCACCGGGCGATCACTGGCGCCCTTTCTCGCGGCAAAGCTGGCAAGGTTCCGTGCATGCGGGCACGGCCGCAGTGGAAGGCGCGTAGACGGCCGTCCCCCGGAGGCGGAACGGCACTGGCCGATCGCCCCGGTCGGACACGACGGCGGGTCATAAATTCGGCGGCGGCCTGCGGCGTAAGGCCGTACTCGGGCAACTGAACGAAGTAGCGGGGTACCTGGAGGAACATCAGTCGCGCGAGATCGAACAGCGCCTGCATCGGGTCATGGCTCAACTTGCCGGTACGGCAGCCACGATGGCCTGGGATTCGGGACTGCAACGGCAGGCACAGGAGTACTACCGACTTGCGCTGCGCTCCTCACACGCAGGCAAGGACATGGCCTTCGGCGCCAATGTACTGGCGGGGATGGCTCGGCAAATGCTCTACGGCGACCGACCGCAAGACGCCCTGGAGCTGGTACGCCTCGCACAGGATGGTTCCCGCGGAGTGGCCGACCCCCGAGTACGGGCCATGCTCCACAGTCGTGAGGCATGGGCCTATGCGGCCCTTGGACGTATGTCAGCCTTTCGTCGAGCCACTGGGCAGGCGGCCGACGCACTCGGCGCAGCGGAGCGCGGACAAGAGCCGTACTGGATCGCGTACTTCAACGATGCTGAGCTCGCCGGTGTGACAGGTGGGCGCTTGCTCGACCTTGCGCGCCAGGACCCGCGCCCATACGCCGAGGACGCAGCGAACGAGATTCGCGACGCCCTCACCCGGCGTGGCCAGGAAGCTGGGCGCAGCCACGCGCTGGACATGATCGGACTCGCAGCGTGTCAGTTCCTCGTTGGCGATATCAGAGGGGGAGTGGAGCAGGCACACCGAGCCGTGGACGCCGCGACCCGCACGAGGTCGAACCGGGTACGTACTCAGTTGAGCAGCCTGTATCCGTACACGGTCGGGCACAGTGCCTCACAGGCCGTTGGCGAGGTGCGGGCCAGAATCCGCGACCAGCTGTCAAAGTGAGAGGTATGACCGTGACCACCATCGCCGTCACGGGCACATGGATCTGACGCAGGACAGCGTGCCCCTTGTGCGTGCCGCGCTCGACGGACTCCTCAAGCCCTATGACAGCACGAAGCTGATCGGCGTCTCTTGCATCGCGGCCGGCTCCGACTCGCTGTTCGCCGAGGCCGTGCTCGCCGTCGGCGGGCGGCTCGTCGTCGTGCTGCCCTCCCGGGACTATCGCCGGGCCAAGGTCAAGCCCGATCACGCCGAGACCTTCGACCGGCTGGTCGAGGCGGCTGACGAGGTGCGGGTGATGCAACACGCGACCGCCAGTCGACAGGCGTACGAGGCGGCGAACCGCGCGCTCTTGGAGCAGGCCGACCGGCTCGTTGCGGTGTGGAACGGGGAGCCGCCGTCGGGCAAGGGCGGGGGCACCGCTGATGTGGTCTCCGAGGCGCGAGCGGTCGGTCTGCCGGTCGATGTGGTGTGGCCGACGGGCGCGGCGCGACGCGGATGAACGTGCGGCTGCGCCCCTTGCATGGCCCGCGTTGGTGGCGGGGTGCCATGCGCCAACGGGCAGGCACCTCCGGGACGTACAACAGGACAGCCCTACGACGCAGTGGCCCCCGCGCCGCCCGTGGGAGGGCACCCGTAAGCGCACCCTCCCACGACGGTCTCAGGACGTGCCGGTGCCACGGGCCCGCGCCCGTGATCAGCTCGTCGAGGCAGCGATGTCACGGCTCCGGCGGTAGCGCCGGATGCGGCCGATGGCGATGTCCACGGCCAGGAAGCCGAGAAGAGTGACGCCGAGGACCGGCACGGCCCAACCGATGGTCGCCGCTACCGGGAGGCCGAGCAGGAGCACCGGCAGGGGCAGCCGGCGCCAGGCCCCCCGGACGGGCGGCTTGCCCAGTGGGGCGCTTCGGTCGGCCCGGGTGGGGCGGCGCTGCCACCACATCCGGTAGCCCCAGGCGATGACGAAGAGCAGTCCGATGGCGGTGGCGGCGAGCAGGAGCTGGTTGGCCAGGCCGAAGAGCACACCCATGTGGGCCTGGATGCCGAGCTTGGTCAGCTTGGCCGGCAACGGGTAGTCGGACCACCGGTTGGTGGCGGTGACCTCGCGCTTGTCGGCGTCGACGGCCACCTGGTCCAGGTGCACCGGCCACACCTTGTCGTTCTGCGCGACGGACCAGGCACTGTGCTCGTCCGCCGACGGGGTCAGCTTGACGGTTCCGGTGAGCCCGGCCTCCCGCGCGGTGGCCAGGACCGGGCCGATGTCGGCGATCGGGTCGGCGGTCTTCTTCGACGAGGCCGACCCGCCGTGGTGCCCGTGCGGGCCGGCGGACTCGCCGGAGCCGGCGGGAGCGGACGGCAGGGAGGTGTTCAGCTCGGGAGTGCGGGCGTGGACCTTGTCCAGCACGGTCTCGAAGCGAGCTCCCGCGTAGCTCGACCACGTCAGACCGGTGGCGCTGAGGAAGAACAGGCCCACGGCCAGCCAGAGGCCCGTGGTGGCGTGCCAGCCGCGGGTGCGGCGCACGCCGCGGGCGCCGCGGTCGGGCATCAGCACCCGCCGGACCGGATGGCCCCGGCTGGACCGACGGCGCGCCAGCCACAGCACCAATCCGGCGGCGACGATGACCCACAGCCAGCTGGCGGCCGTCTCCGAGTACAGCCGGCCCGGCTCGCCCAGGTGCAGGTTGCGGTGCAGCTCGCCGAGCCAGGTGGTGACCGGCGTGGAGTTGAACGAGGTGGTCAGCGCGCCCTTGACCTCGTTGGTGTAGGGGTCGACGAACACGGTGCGCTGGTTCTCGCCCAGCTCCGGGACGGCCAGCACGACCCGGGTGGTCTCCTCCGGATCGGCGGGGGTGATGACCGAGTCCAGTGTCCCCTCCGGGTGAGCGGCGCGGGCGGCGGCGACCTGGTCCGCCAGCGGGTGCGGGGTGCCCTCGGGCTTCTCGACGGTCAGCTGGTCTCCGTAGACCAGTTGGTCGAGCTGCGGGGCGAAGGCGTAGGCGAGCCCGGTCAGCGCGGCCACGATCAGGAACGGTGCGACGAACACGCCCGCGTAGAAGTGCAGGCGTGTGAGCAGCGCCCGCACGCCCTGCCGGGAACGGTCCGGCCGGGAACGGTCCGGCCGGGAGCTGCCGTCGGCGGATGGGCGGTGCGGTGCCGTCGCCGTCGCCGCAAAGGCGCCCGTGTCGGACGGCTGGTCGGTAGGTCCGGCGGACGTTGCTCTGGATGACTCTTCGGGCACAGTGGACATGCGGAACTCCAGGTACGCGCCCGTCGGTATGGACGCGGGCGCTCAGGGCGAAGTCTGATGAAATCCGGATGAAGTCGGGTGAAGTAACCGCCGCTTCAGGGTGATGTGGCATATATCGCGGCAGAAGCCGCGACGCCGGTCTGACTTCGCGCTCAAGGCATGGCCGCATGCCGCCCCCCACGGGCAACGACGGCCACGCGGAGAGGGTGAAACATGGGGGAGTGCGTTGTCGTCAGGCCGGCAGCGGCAGCGGAGGGCCTCGACGGTGCCGGCCGCGCGCGAGCAGCACCCCGTACCTGGCGGCCAGAACCCGCGGGCCGCGCGGCAGCAGCCGCGGCGGGGCGGGCGGGATCGGCGACAGCCGGAGGAAGCGGATCCTGGGAGCTGCCAGCGCGGCCAGCCGCCGTACCAGCCGGTCCCCGTAAGCCAGGCAGACCGCCACCCCCAGGGCTGCCGCCCCGTGCCCCAGCGTCATGCCCACCGACATCTCGCGATGGCCGCCAGCGCCCGGGACGACGCCGGACACCATCCCGCCGTGATGGTGCGCCCGGCCGGACGGCATGGCGGGGGCCTCGGCGGCCGCCGTCCCGGCCGTGTGGAACGCGAAGTGCAGAACCAGCTGGGCCACACCCAGGACCAGCACCTGGACGTCGAAGCCCCTACGCGCGCGGGTCAGCCCCACGCCCACCGCGGCGAGCACCGCGAACATGACGGCGAGCCGCCCCGGCCCGGGTAGCCGCCCACCCGCCGAGACATGGCTCACACAGCCGAGCAGCAGAAACAACAGCGCGGCCGCGAGGCCACGTATGACCTGCCTGGCGCTGCATTCCGGTATCCGCACGGCGTCAACCTACAGGGGCCCACACGCCATACGGCGTGGCGCCTTGACGTACGCCGGCTTTGCGTCCTTGCGACCCGCGGCCTAGGCCCCGGCCCGCTGTCGGGTACCTGGATACGGTGCCGACGCCGTTCGAGGTTCCGATCGTGGTTCCGTTCGCGGGCTCTTTCATGGGTGCTTTCATGGCCTCGCTCCAGAGATCGTGCCGGGTGGCGGGGTGCCATGCCCTGCGGAGCACGGCACCCCGGGACGTACAGCAACCCGGTTCACAGTCGGGAAGTCGGCGGCGATTGGCCGCCCCTACGGGGCACTAGGGCACCGGAGGACACCGGACTCCCTCCGGTCCGTCATAGCCCGTTCACCCGCGCCTCCCTCGCCATGCCCAATGGTCGGATGCTGGAGGCGACGGCCCGTGCGCGGCGGCCGGCGCGGGCGCGGTAACTGCGTACGTGGGCCATCAGGCGGCGGCTGCGGAGTGCCATTTCCAGTTCGAAGCGGGTTCGGGGGTCGCGAAGCGCGGGGCCGAAGAGCTTCTCGATCTGGCGCAGCCGGTAGCGGACGGTCTGCGGGTGGACGTGCAGGAGTTTGGCGGCTTCGGGGGCGCCGCCACCCTCCAGCCAGGCGAGGAGTGTCACTTCGAGGCGCTCGCTCTGACGCGGGGTCAGCTCCTCCAGGGGGCCGAGCCACCGCGACGTCAGCGCGTCCGCCAGCGACTCGTCCTGGAGCAGTAAAAGAGCGGAGAGGTGGTCGTCGACGAAGGCCGGGCGCGCTTCGGGGCCGACCCTGCTGGGGCCGAGGGAGAGGAGGTAGCGGGCCCAACGGAGGGAGGACGCGGCCTCGGTGGCGGGGACGACATGGCCGACGGCCGCCATCCGGCCCTTGAGCGCCGCTTCCAGGCGGCCCTTGGTCTGGGTGGCCGGGTCGGGGACGAACAGACAGGTGTCGCCCTCGACGCCACCGATCAGGGCATGGCCGAGCGCCGCGGCCAGTTGGGGCGCCTCGGCAGGGGAGGCGAGGACGACGGCCTGGAGCGTGTCCGGGACCGGCCAGCCGGCCGCGCGGGCCAGCTCGGGCAGGCCGCCCTCCGGGACCTCCCGGCGTCCGGAGAGACCGTCGAACAGGTCCTGGCGGGCACGTGCGACGGGCATCGGAGTGACCACGGACGGCGCCTGCGGGCGTTTGGTCTCCGATGCCTTCTGGTATCCCAGACATGTCAACAGGGCCTGCTCCAGGGCCCATTGCGCCTCTTCCACGGGGGTATCTCCGAGAAGTGCCGACAATTGCGGAAATCCGCGTTGCAACTCCGCGACCACCTTCTCTGCGAGGCCCGGGATTTCCTTTCTCACTTCCCGGGCCCACTCGCCCCGGGGGCGCGACCAGATGCGGTTCAGGAGATCACACATCGCTACCTCGATCCTGGCGGGGATGCGGCTGGGGCAGGGCTTGACACCGCCCCTGCGCCTGAGTCGGCATCATCGACAGTCACCGTGTGCGACCGCGACGCCGGTGCAGGAATTTGTCACAGCGCGATAAACCTTAGGAAATTTAGAGGGCGTTCGGAGATGATTTTGCTCATCCTGATTACGGCCCTGAGTATCCGCCTGGTCACGGAATGTTCAATGTTACCGGGGGTCACCCCAACAAAAGCTGCGGCGAAAAATACCGCCGCCGGGAGATTTCACCGAAATTCGGTTCACATCCCGCTGCCCCCACCGGGAGGTTCGATGTCCGCACCCCGTTTGCAGAGCCGGCACGCGCACCGCGCCCGGCCCTCGCCGAGCGGGCCCCGACCCCGGCGTCCGAGGGAGAAACCCGGACCGCCGCCGCGGGTACCGGACCGACCACCGGGCGGCGGCTACACCCGAACCCCGTTGCTGCGCCCGGCGCTTCCGGCGGCGCTGCTGCTCTTCCTCGCCGTCACCCTGCACTCCGGCGCGATGAACACCACCATGGTCTTCCTGGACTTCGGCGCCGGCGTGCTGGCGCTGGTCTCGCTGTCCGTCACGGTGCTGTGGGGCCTGGCCGCCACCGACCGGATGGTGCTGCACACGGGCCACCGGCTGCTCGCCCAGGCCGTGCACCGCGGCACCGGCGTCGCCGGGCTGGGCTTCCTCGGCCTGCACATCTGGGTGAAGGTCGCCGAGGGGCACACCGGCGCCCTGTCCGCCGCGGTGCCGTTCACCGACGGCGCCCGCCCGGTCCTCATCGGCCTCGGCACGCTCGCCGCGTATGTGTTCCTCGCCGTCGCGGTGACCGGCGCGGTGCGCGGCGCGTTCGCCGGCAACACCGCCTCCCGCTGGTGGCGGGCGCTGCACATGAGCGCGTACGTCGCCTGGGCGATGGCCCTGGTGCACGGCCTCAAGGCCGGGCGGGAGGCGGCCGGTTGGGCGACTGCCGGATATGTGATCTGTCTGGTCGCGGTGGCCGTACGCCTGGTGCTGCGGCTGCATATGCCGGGGTGGTCGCTGCGACTGGGCGGGGCGGGCAAGTCCCTGTGGCCGCGCGGCGCGCGCCGGGATCCGGGGGTACGGCGGGATCCGGGGGAGCACCGGGATTCGGGAGTGCGCCGGGGGCCGGGGGAGCACCGGGATTCGGGGGTGCGCCGGGATCCGGGGGTGCGCCGGTGACGAGCGCACAACCGAGGACCGCGGTGACGAGCGCACAACCGACGTCCATGGACGTGAGAATCCAACTGAAGACCGTGGACGCGGGAGCCCAACTGAAGACCGTGGACACCAGAGCCCAACAGACGCCCGCGGAGCCGGCCCCCGTGGGGACGAGTACCCAACAGACGCCCGCAGAGCCGACGCCCGCGGCGACCACCACCCAACCGAAGCCCGTAGTAAGGACAGTGAACCAGTGACCGCCCCGGCCCCCACCCGCCCCCTGCCGGCCGTCCCCGGGCCCGACCCCGTGCCGACCCTGGCGTCCCTGGGTCCGCCGCGGCTGCTCGCCGGTCTCGACACGATGCCGCGCCTGGACCGGGTCGCGCATCTGGCGCAGCACGACTCCCCGCCCCGGCTGACCGCACAGGAGCTGGTCGCCCTCGCCGAGGACACCGATCTGCGCGGCCGCGGCGGCGCGGGCTTCCCGTTCGCCCGCAAGCTGTCCGCCGTCCTGGACGGCATGAAGCGCTCGGACGGCAAGGTGGCGGTGGTCGTCAACGGCAGTGAGGGCGAGCCCAGTTGCCTCAAGGACACCGCGCTGCTGCTGCACGTACCGCATCTGGTGCTGGACGGCGCGCTGCTCGCCGCCGAGGCGCTCGGCGCGCAGGAGGTCGCGATCGGTGTGACCCGCGAGGACGTGGCGGACTCGGTGCGCGAGGCCATCGCCGAACGCGGCCCGGTGCGCCGGATGTTGCGGGTCACCCTGCTGACCGAGCGGTTCGTCACCGGCGAGGGCACCGCCCTCACCAACGGCCTGGGCGGCGGCCCGGGACTCCCCTCCGGCCGCAAGGTCCGCTCCAGCGAACGCGGCCTGAACGGTGTGCCGACCCTGCTGTCGAACACCGAGACCTTCGCCCAACTCTCCGTCGCCGCACGCATGGGCGCCCTCGTCTACCGCACCGCGGGCCTGCCCGCCGAGCCCGGTACGCTGCTGCTGACCGTGGCCGGCAACCGGGTCGTGGAGGCCCCGTACGGCGTCCCGCTCACCCAGATCCTCGCGCTGTGCGGGACCGACCCCGGGCAGGGCGTACTGATCGGCGGCTACCACGGCACGTTCATCTCCCCGGACGACGCAGGGACCGCGAGGCTGTCCCGTGACGCGCTGGCCGCCTACGGCGCGGTCCTCGGCGCCGGCGCGGTGCTACCGCTGCCGTACGACACCTGCGTCGCGGGCGAGACCGTACGGGTCGCGCGCTGGATGGCCGCCGAGTCGGCCGGCCAGTGCGGGCCCTGTGTCCTGGGCCTGCCGGCCCTGGCCGATGTTCTCGACGAGGCCGTACGGGGCGGGGGCGACGCCGCGCTGGACGAGGTCCGCGCCCGTATGGACGCGGTGCGCGGACGCGGCGCCTGCAGCCACCCGGACGGCACCGCGCGCTTCGTCGCCTCGGCCCTGGCCGCCTTCCCCGAGGAGTTCGAGCGCCACGCGCGCGGGTTCGGGTGCGGCCGCCCGGTGACCGGGGCCCTGCCGGTCCCCGGACATCTGCCGCCACCACCGCCCGACACTCCCCCGCCGCCACCCAAGCCGGAGCGGCTGCTGGTCGACTGGACGCTGTGCCGCGGCCACGGCCTGTGTGCGGATGTGGTGCCCGGTGTCGTACGGCTCGGCCCGGACGGCTATCCGGAGGAGGCCAACATGGCGCTCCCGGCCCGGATGCGGCGCCGCGCACAGCTCGCGGTACGCCGCTGCCCGGCGCTGGCGCTGCGCATTCAGGGCTCCAACTGATGTCCGGCGGCCGTCTTTTCGTGCCCGAATGACAACTTTCGCGGCGGCTGAACGCGCCACACCCCCACCGCGTATTCCTCCCACGACAGCACGAGCCACTCGGCAACGCCACCACAGCCCCACCCACAGAGGAGCAGTCATGATCACTCGACGTCGTGCGGGACTCGCGGCCGCGGCGGTCGCCACCCTGGCGCTGACCGCCGCCTGCGGCAGCAGCGGCGACCAGGGCGCCGGCACCCCGACCACCGACACCGTCCAGCCCGCCGGCCAGGGCACCAGCGACTACGACTACGGGACGTCCGGCTCCGGCGGGGGCGACGGCGGCGGATACGGCGGCCAGGCGGGCGGCGGGGACGGCAAGGCGGCGAAGGCCGGGCCCACCGCGGGCAAGCTCGCGCTGTCACAGTCCTCCGAGCTCGGGCCGGTCGTCACGGACGCCAAGGGGATGACCCTGTACCGCTTCGACAAGGACACCCCGGATCCGGCCAAGTCCAACTGCTCCGGCGCCTGCGCCACCACCTGGCCGCCGGTCCCCGCCGACGGCGTCACCGCCCCCGCGGGCATCGCCAAGAGCGACCTCGGCTCGGTCACCCGCTCCGACGGCATCAAGCAGCTCACCATCGGCGGCTGGCCCGCCTACCGCTACGCCAAGGACACCCAGCCCGGCGACACCAAGGGCCAAGGCGTCGGCGGCACCTGGAACGCGCTGGCCGCCGACGGCAAGAAGGCGGGCGCCCAGAAGCCCGGCGACGTCTCGCTGTTCAACCACCCCGAGCTCGGCGAGATGCTCGTCGACGGCAAGGGGCGGACGCTCTACCGCTTCAACAAGGACAGCGCCTGGCCGATGAAGTTCGCCTGCAACGACGCCTGCCTGGACACCTGGAAGCCGGCCAAGCCCGCCGACCGCTCCAAGCTCAGCGGTATCCCCGAGAAGCTGATCACCACAGTCACCCGCCCGGACGGCGTCCGGCAGCTGGCCGTCGACTGCTGGCCGGTCTACTGGTTCACCGGAGACAAGCAGCCCGGTGACATCAACGGCCAGGGCAAGCAGGGACTGTGGTTCGCGGTCGCCAAGGACGGCAAGAAGATCACGACGACGCCGGAGGGCTGAGCGCCGTATCCCGCGCGGGCTCCTCTTCCCGTGCGGCGTCCCCCTGGGGGAACGCGTCGTCCAGCGCCAGCACCTCGTCGTCCGGCCGGTCGTCCGCGGCGCGCGGTCCCAGCCAGGTGACCGCCAGCGCCACCACCACGTTGACCGCGAGTCCGACGATCCCCGCGTTCATCCCCCAGACCGGGTCATGACCGCTGAACACCAGCACACAGACGAGCGCGAAGCCCACAACCAGGCCGCTCACGGCGGCGTGCAGCGTCAGCCGCCGCCACACCAACCCCAGCAGCAGCATCGGCACGAGCTGCGCCATGCCCTCGTAGGAAATCAGCGACAGACGGACCAGGGTGTTGGGGGCGGTGTAGGTCAACAGCAGCGCGAGCGATCCCGCGGCCACCACGACCAGCTGCGACCACAGTTTCTGCCGGTCCGCCAGTTTGGGGATCGCACCCAGTACGCTCCTCCCCCACATCGTGCCGATGACCAGCATGAACACGGCCATCGGCACGATGGAGGAGAGGGCGGCGGCCACCCCGGTCAGGCCCACCGCCCAGGCCGGCAGAGCGTCCACCACCAACGTGAACAGGGCGAGATTGGAGTCCGCGCCGGTCAGCCCCGGCACCACGAACACCGCCGCGAGCCCCAGCAGCATCGGCACGAACAGCAGCACGTTGTAGAAGGGGAGATAGATGGCGTTACGGCGCAGTACGTCGGCATTGCGGGCGCCGAGATAGCCCGCCACGGTCGTCGGAAAGATCACCACGGTGAGGGAGTTGAGGAGGGTGGTGGTGACGAACCAGCCCTGGCCCAGGCCGCCCGAGGCGTGCCCCGGGAAGGTCAGCCACTGCGACTTCTCGGCGACGATCCGGTCCAGGAAGGGCCCGTAGCCCCCGAAGTAGTGCAGCGGTACGTAGAGCGCGAGGAAGGCGAGGGTGACGATGACGAGGACGTCCTTGAGCACCGAGACCCAGGCGCTGCCGCGCAGCCCGCTGATCACGACGAAGCCGGTGGCGACCGCGAAGGCCAGGAAATAGGCCCAGTTGAGGCTGATCGCACCGTAGGAGATGGTGGAGACGACCGTGCCCATGCCGGTGATCTGCAGCTGGATGTACGGCAACAGGCAGACGGTGGCGAGCAGGGCGACGGCGGCGCCGAGCCAGGGCCGCCGGTAGCGGTGGGCGACGATGTCGGTGATGCCGACCAGGCCGTGCCGGCGGGCGTACGCCCACAGCATCGGGCCGACGACGTAGCCGATCGCATAGCCGCAGGACATGTAGGCCAGGACGTAGAGCACCGGGGCGCCGACGTTGTAGCCCCAGCCGGCCGCCCCGAGATAGCTGAAGCTGGTATAGCTCTCACCGGCCATCAGCACCCAGATGAACGCGGTGCCCAGACTGCGGCCGCCCACCGACCACTCCGTAAGCCCGCCCCCGGAGCCCCGGCCGCGCACCGCGAGCAGACCGAGGGCCACGGTCAGCACCATGAAGCCCCCGAAGACGGCAGTGGCGACGGTGGCGTTCATACCCGGCCCCGCTTCTTGTCGCCGCGCCAGGCCAGCCACACCGCGACCGGCGTCAGCAAGGTCGCCAGCAGCATCCAGAAAAAGAGAAAGGGGAGACCGAGGACGGTCGGGGTCACGCGGTTCGCCAGCGGCAGCGCCACCAGGAACAGCACGTACGGGACCAGGAGCCACAGCAGCGTGGCGCAACGTTTCTGCACGCCATCAGAGCCTACGCTGCGCTTGGCCTGCGCCCCACGTTGTCGGCTGTCCCGCCGTTGCACCTGCGGTGAGCTGTCGCCGCTGCGCGGGGCTGTTCGGCAGCGGCGCCGGACCTCCGGACTCCGTCCTGCGGACCGGCACCTCCCGAAGGGGTGGGAAGAAGACCGGTGGGGGCCATGTAGCCGGTCATGTGCACCCTGTGGCCCCGGACACAGACACCCGACAGACCACATGGGGCCCCACCGGCCCCCTCCACCCACCGTCGGGAGGGGACGGGCCGCAGGACGGAGTCCGGAGGCCCGTCACCGCACCCGAAAACCCACGCCCGCCGCAGGCGAACCCCTCACGGCGGGAAACCGAAAACGTCGGGCGCAGGCCCGCCGCAGGCGAACCCCACGGCGGGACAACCGACAACGTGGGGCGCAGGCCGGCCGCAGGCGAACCCCACGGCGGGACAGCCGACAACGTGGGGCGCACGCCCGCCGCAGGCGCAGCCCGCCGCAGGCGAGCACCAAGTCGGCGAACGCCGAGCGCAGCGTCACCCGGTGACCGCACGCGACACCGTATAAATCGCCAACCCCGCCAGCGCGCCGACGACCGTGCCGTTGATCCGGATGAACTGCAGGTCGCGGCCGATGTGCGCCTCGATCTTCTTCGAGGTGTGCTCGGCGTCCCAGCCGGCGATGGTGTCGGTGATCAGGGCGGTGATCTCCCCCTGATAGGTCGTCACCACATAGACGGCCGCGCCCTCCAGCCAGCCGTCCACCTTGCCCTGCAGCCGCCCGTCCACGGACATCCGCTGCCCCAGGGACAGCAGTGAGGACCGCACCCGCAGTCGCAGTTCGCTGCGCTCGTCCTCGGCGGCGGCCACGATCATCGCGCGGACCGCGCCCCAGGCGGAGGCGATCAGATCCTGCACCTCACCGCGGCCCAGCACCTCCGACTTCAGCCGCTCGACCTTGGCCCGGGTGTCCGGGTCGGACTGCATATCGCCCGCGAAGTCCTTCAGGAAGCGGTCGACGGCACCGCGCGCCGGATGCTCGGGCATGTCCCGCATCTCGGTGACGAACCGCAGCAGTTCCTTGTAGACCCGGTCGCCCACCTTGCGGTCGACGAACCGCGGGGTCCATCCGGGGGCTCCGCCGGAGACCGCCGCCGTGACGGAGTCACCGTGCTCGATCAGCCAGTCGTGGGCGCGGCCGCACACCAGGTCCACCACCCGCTTGTGGCCACCCTCGGAGACGACCTTCTCCAGCAGTGCGCCGATGCCGGGCGCGATCTCCTGGGCGTCCGCGCGCCGGGTGATCGCCTCGCCGACCACGGCCTGCACATCGGTATCGCGCAGCACGGTCAGCGCGCCGCGCAGCGCGGTGGAGAGTTCGGCGGTTACCCGGTCGGCGTTCATCGGGTCGGCGAGCCAGCCGCCGAGCCGGGCGCTGATGCCGACGGAGCGCAGCCGGAGCCGGATGACGTCGCCGGAGAGGAAGTTCTCCCCGACGAAGTCTCCCAAACTCTGTCCCAATTGATCCTTTTTGGTAGGAATGATGGCAGTGTGCGGGATCGGCAGCCCCATCGGCCGCTTGAACAGGGCGGTGATGGCGAACCAGTCGGCCAGCGCACCGACCATGCCGGCCTCCGCGGCCGCCGCGACAAAACCCGTCCACCCGCCGGCTCCGGAGGAGGCCGCCCATTTCGCCAGCACATAGACCACCGCGACGGCCAGCAGCAGGCCGGTGGCCAGCGTCTTCATCCGCCGTACGGCACGCCGCTTCGCCTCGTCGAGGGCGCTGTAGCCGAAGCCGACCGGCGTGGCCGGGCCCACGGCCACCGCGGCCCCTTCGGGCGGCGCTTCCGCCGCATTCCTGCGTTCCATCCGCTCCACCGTTTCCACCGTGCCCCATCATCCGTGCGGCCCGGTCCGGGGCCGCACGGCCGGCCACCGGTCCGTGCCCCGGTCCCGGCGCACATCCGGTGACCGTTCCGACCGTATGTCCAACTGTGACCTACTCCCGGAACGAACCACGAGTTCCCCGCGTCCACGTCAGGGAGGCATCGCCCAGGGCGCCGGGTGGCCTCCGAAGGGCCCGTGGAATCATGAAGCACCGATCGGGCCGCAATGGTGCCGCTGATCACTCGCTGCCGTTGCCCGCTGTCCGGAGCGTCGCGCTCCGCCTGCCCCAGGAGACCTTTCCCGCATGAACAAAAGTGTGGGTTACGCCGTGCTCGCCGGTCTGGCTGCCGTGGTGGTGCTGATCTCGACCGCGATATTCGTCGGCTTCGGCGGCGCGGGCGGCGGTCCGGGCAACACCCCGCACAAGCCGCGCGACCCCGCGGCCCCGGCGGTCTCCGGCCAGTGGGTCGGCACCTGGTCCGCGGCCGCCGCGGCCGCCGAGCCGGGCACCCTGGACGGCTATGCGGGCATGTCGATACGGAACGTCGTGCACACCAGCGTCGGTGGCTCGGCCGCCCGCATCCAGCTCTCCAACCTCTACGGCACCCGCCCGCTGTCCGTCAGCCATGCCTCCCTGGCGCTGGCCGCCGCCCCCAGCAACCCGACCGCCGCGGCCGGCACCATGCGCCGGCTGAACTTCGGCGGCCGCCCCGCCGTGACCATCCCGGCCGGCGGCGCGGTCACCAGCGACCCCGTCCGCCTCAACGTCCCGCACAACGCCGACCTCCTGGTCACCACGTACTCCCCGTCCCCCTCCGGTCCCGCCACCTACCACCCGTACGCCCGTCAGACCTCCTACCTGGCGCGCGGCGACCGCACCGAGGACACCACCGGCGCCGCCTACACCGAACAGAGCCCGTACTGGCGCTATCTGACCGGCGTCGACGTGTGGAGCACCACGGCACAGGGCACGGTCGTCGTCATCGGCGACTCGATCACCGACGGCATCACCTCCACCGCGGGCGCCAACCACCGCTGGACGGACTTCCTCGCCGCCCGGCTGCGCGACGAACCCGGCGCCCCCCGCTACGGCGTCCTCAACCAGGGCATCAGCGGCAACCGACTGCTCGTCAACGGCAGCCGCTTCTCGCCCAACAACGGCCCCAGCGTGCTCTCCCGGCTGGACCGCGACGTGCTCTCCCGTACCGGCGTGAAGGCCGTGGTAGTCGAAATCGGCCTCAACGACCTCTTCAAGTCCCCGCGCCAGCTCGACCCGGAGAAACTCGTCGCCGGGATGCGGCAGATCGTCCGCGAGGCACACGCCCGCGGCCTGCGCGTCACCGGCAGCACGCTCACCCCGTTCGGCGGCCACCGCGGCTACTCCACGCAGCTGGACTCGGTACGTCGGCAGGTCAACCGCATCATCCGCTCCGGCACGGTCTACGACGAAGTCGTGGACTTCGACAAGGCGTTGCGCGACCCGGCTGAGCCGGGTCGGTTGCTTCCGGCGTATGACTCCGGGGATCATCTGCATCCGAATGATGCGGGGAACGAGGCGATGGCTGACGCTGTCAACCTGGAGCACCTCAAGCAGTCGGAACCGGCTACGGCCTAGGCGCCGACTCGGTTCCCGCCGTTGTCGGCTTCCCGCCGCAGGGGGTTTGTCGTTGCTCCCCCACGGCGGGAGAGCCAAAACGTCGGCGCACGCCCGCCGCAGACGCCCCCCTGCGGCGGGGAGCCGAAAGCGTGGCGAGGCGAAACGTCACATCCCCTCACTCATCGCGCTGCGCGTAAATGCGAGCGATGACCCCTTCAATGTCCGGCTCCCGCACCGACAGATCCACCAACGGATACCGCTCGGCGACAGCCGCCACCACAGGTGCCGCGCTCCGCGCCGCCGGGAAGGCCAGCCACTGGCGCGGCCCCTCCACCCGGACCGTGCGGGCGCCCGGGATCCCCTCGATCGGGGGCAGCTCCCGGTCGAGGTCCACGACGAGGGTCCGCTCACCGTCCCCCGCCGCGCGCAGCCCGTCCAGCCCGCCGTCGTACACCACACGCCCGTGGTCGATGACCATCACCCGGCGGCACAGCTGCTCGATGTCGGTCAGGTCGTGGGTGGTGAGCAGGACGGTCGTGCCGCGCTCGGAGTTCACTTCGCGGAGGAACCCGCGGACCCGCGCCTTGCTGATGACGTCCAGCCCGATGGTCGGCTCGTCCAGATACAGCACCTCCGGGTCGTGCAACAGCGCCGCCGCGATATCGCCGCGCATCCGTTGGCCGAGGGAGAGTTGCCGTACGGGGACGTCCAGCAGCGGGGCCAGGTCGAGGAGTTCCACGCAGCGGTCCAGGTTGGCGCGGTAGGCGGCGTCCGGGACCCGGTACATCCGCCGCACCAGCTCGTAGGAGTCCTTCAGCGGCAGGTCCCACCACAGCGTGGTGCGCTGCCCGAAGACCACCCCGATCCGGCGGGCCAGCCGGGTCCGCTCCCGTGCCGGGTCGATGCCGGCCACCCGTAGCCGGCCGCCGCTGGGAACGAGAATGCCCGTCAGCATTTTGATGGTGGTGGACTTTCCGGCGCCGTTCGGGCCGATATAGCCGACCATCTCGCCGCGCGGCACCTGGAAGCTGATGCCGTCCACGGCCCGCACCTCGTCCTTGACGCGGCGCAGCCGGCCCGCCTTGCGCCGTATGGTGAAGACCTTCTCGACGGCGTCCACCTCGATCAGCCGCTCAGTCGTCAGCCGCTCGGTCATCTGCCTCTCCTCAGCTCCCCGTACTGCGGTACGCCCGCAGGCCGTACCGCCACGCCAGTCCCGCGCCCGCGCACATCAGCGCGGCCACCGCGGGCCCCACGAAGTCCACCCAGCCCGGCAGCCCCAGCGGGTCCGGACGGCCCAGCAGGCGCAGCGCGGGCAGCCAGTTCACAAAGGCCAGCGGGATGAGGAAGGTGACCCCGCGCACCAGGTCCTGGGCGAACACCGTCGGCGGGTACTGGAGCATGGTGTTGCCGCCGTACGTGAAGGAGTTCTGCACCTCGGCCGCGTCCTGGGCCCAGAACTGGAAGGCGGCGCCCGCGGTGAACACCGCCGCGAAGATGGCCGCGCCGCACACCGTCATCAGCGGCACCATCAGCATCCGGCCCGCCGTCCAGTCCACGTCCAGCCGGGACACCGACCAGCCGAGGACCAGCAGGCCCTGGGTGATCCGGCCCAGCCGGCGCAGCGCGAAGCGGTCCGCGGCGACCTGCGCGAAGACCGGTGCGGGGCGCAGCAGCAGGGTGTCGAGGGTGCCGTCGCGGACCCGGCGGCCGAGCCGGTCCATGCTGCCGAACAGCAGGTCCGCCAGGCCCAGGGAGACGCTGGACGTGCCGTAGAGGAAGGCGACTTCGGGCAGCGAGAATCCGCCCAGGGCGTCGATCTGCGAGAACATCAGCATGATCGCGACGAAATCCAGTGCGCTGGCCGCGAAGTTGCCGACCGTCATCATCACGAACGACGTCCGGTACGCCAGCGTGGAGCGCACCCACATCCGTACGATCAGCCCGTACGCGCGCACACCCTGCGCGACCGTCCTCAACCGACCGCCGCCCGCTCCGCGCCCAGGGCCTTTCCGCCCCTGACCGCCTGCCCCGCGCCGAGGGCCTCTCCGCCCCTGCCCCATCGGAAAGGCCCTAGCCACCGTGGACCACCACCTTGCGCGTGGCGGCCGACTGCACCACCCGGCCCAGCGCCAGCAGCGCCACACCCCACACCGCCTGGAACGCCAGCCCCCGCAGCAGCGAGCCGCCGGTTCGCGCGCCGAGCAGCACATCGGCGGGCACCTGAAGCATCGCCGCCCACGGCAGCAGCTGGGCCAGCTCCCCGAAGCCGCCGGGAAACACCCGCAGCGGCAGCACCATCCCCGAGAAGAACATGCAGGCCAGCCCGCTGACCAGGGCCAGCCCCGCGCCGTCGAGCAGCCAGAAGCAGGCCAGCGCGACGAGATAGCGCAGCGCGAAGCTGACCACCACCGCCAGTGCCGTGGAGAGGAGGAAGCAGCCCCAGGTCAATGTGGACGACGGGAGCGCCAGTGGGAAGAACAGGGCACCCGCCGCCATCGGCACCACCCCGCGCCCGATCAGCTGCAGCGCCGCCCGGCCCAGATCCGCGGACAGCCACCACAGCTGGAGGTCGGCCGGCCGGTAGAGGTCCACGGCAATGTCACCGGACCGGATCCGCTCCTGCAGCTCGTCCACCCCGCCGACCATCAGCGCCACGGCCGCCAGCAGCGCCTGCCCGGTCCACACATACGTCACCGCCTGCGCCTGGTCGTAGCCGCCCAGACGCGGCCGCTCGTCCCAGAGGGCGATATAGGTGTAGGCGAGGATGAAGCCGAAGACGGTGTTGGTGAAGACGCCCGCCACGGTGGCCGTCCGATACGTCGCGTACCGCCGGAAGCTGCCGGCCGCCACTGCCGCGTACAGCACGTCCGCGCCCCTCCAGCCGCCGTCGTAGCACCTCGTGGATCGCCGCCGTGGGACGGCAAAGCACCGGAGCCTAGCCGCGTGGGCGTGGACCGCACCACGGGTTTTCTCACCGTTCCGGGTGAGTCCTGGGCGCCATTCGGCCGGTCACGGGGCGGTCACAGGTGCGCGCACCCTTCTTGACCGGGCCGTATGATGCGACAGTTTCTGACTGGACGACAGTTTCCGTTCAGGGTGTTCCGTTCAGGGGACCTCCCGATATGACACCGGTCCGCCGCGACACCACCACCGGCGGCACAACCATCGGCGGCGGCCGAGGAGTCCATACAGACATGAGCGAGGATCCGCGGCACAACGGCCCGGAGCACACCGGCCCCCCGCAGTGGGGGCCGCGTCCCGACGCGTCGACGGCGGGCGGGAACGGCGGCGGGAAACCCCGAAAGCCGCGGCCCCCGCGCACCGGCTGGCGCCGGCTCGTGCCCACCTGGCGGGTGGTGCTCGGCACGGTGCTGGGCATCCTGCTGCTGATCGTCGGCGGCATGATCGCCGGATATCTGCTGGTCGAGATTCCGCCGGCCAACGTCGCGGCCAAGGCGCAGAGCAATGTCTATCTCTACTCCGACGGGTCGGAGCTGGCCCGCGACGGCGACGTCAACCGGGAGAACGTGACCCTCAGCCAGATCCCCAAGTCCGTCCAGGAGTCCGTACTGGCCGCCGAGGACCGCGACTTCTACACCGAGTCCGCGGTCGATCCTGCCGCGATGATCCGGGCCGCCTGGAACACCGTCACCGGCAAGGGCAAGCAGTCCGGATCGACCATCACCCAGCAGTACGTCAAGAACTACTACCTGGGCCAGGAGCAGACCCTCACCCGCAAGGCCAAGGAGTTCTTCATCGCGATCAAGCTGGACCGCGAGGTGAGCAAGAACGACATCCTGGAGGGCTACCTCAACTCCAGCTACTACGGCCGCAACGCGTACGGCATCCAGGCCGCCGCCCAGGCGTACTACGGCAAGAGCTGCGAGGATCTGACCACCGCCGAGGGCGCCTATCTCGCCACCCTCCTCAACGCTCCCAGCGCGTACGACATCGCCGCCCACCCCGAGAACAAGCCGCGGGCGCTGGCGCGTTGGAACTACGTCCTGGACGGCATGGTGACGAAGAAGTGGCTCACCCGGGCCAAGCGCTCCGCCATGGAGTTCCCCGCACCGGGACCGGCCAAGGCGGCCGCCGGCCTCACCGGCCAGCGCGGCTATCTCGTCGAAGCGGTCAAGGACTATCTGACCACCAACAAGATCCTCGACGAGGACACCCTGCGGGCCGGCGGCTACCGCATCACCACCACCATCGGCAAGAAGCGCCAGAACGCCCTCGTCGACGCGGTCAACACCCGGCTGATGGACAAGCTCAGCAAGAAACGGAAGGTCGACACCTACGTCCGGGCCGGCGGCGCCTCCATCGACACCGCCACCGGCCGCGTCGTCGCCCTCTACGGCGGCATCGACTACGCCAAGCAGTACGTCAACGGCGCCACCCGCCGCGACTACCAGGTCGGCTCCACCTTCAAACCGATCGTCTTCGCCTCCGCCGTCCAGAACCACTCCACCACCCAGGACGGCGTACCGATCACCCCCCACACCGTCTACGACGGCACCAACAAGCGGATGACCATCAGCGACGGCTCCCCCACCGGCTTCGCGCCCGCCAACGAGGACGACCGCTCCTACGGCCAGATCACCGTCACCGAGGCCACCGACAAATCCGTCAACGCCGTCTACGCCCAGATGGGCATCGACGTCGGCCCCGCCCAGGTCAAGAACACCGCCGTCGACCTGGGCATCCCCGCCGACACCCCGAGCCTGGGCACCTCCCAGGGCGCGATCTCACTGGGCACCGCCACCCCCAGCGTCCTGGACATGACGCAGGTCTACGCGACCTTCGCCAACCACGGCCAGCAACGGCCGTACACCCTGGTCGACAAGATCTCCAAGCGCGGCCAGCGCCTCGAACTGCCCAAGCGCCCCGAAGGCACCGCCATCTCGCGCGACGCCGCCGACACCACCACCTCGATCCTGCGCAGCGTCGTCGAGGGCGGCACCGCCACCGCGGCCAAGGCCGCCGGCCGGCCCGCGGCGGGCAAGACCGGCACCGCGGAGGAGGACAAGGCCGCCTGGTTCGCGGGCTACACCCCCGAACTCGCCACCGTGGTCGCGGTACTGGGCCAGAACCCGAAGAGCGCCGCCCAGGAGCCGCTGTACGGCGCGGCGGGCCTGCCGCGCATCAACGGCGGCGGCTTCCCCGCCGAGATCTGGGCCGACTACACCGCCGCCGCGCTGGCGGGCGAGCCGGTCCGCCACTTCGACCTGGAGCTGGCCCCGAGCGCCGAGTCGGCCTCGCCCCGGCCGACCACCAGCGCCCCGGCCCCGCCCACCGAAACCGCGCCGACCACCCCCGGGCCGCCCACCACCGTCGGACCGCCCACCGACTTCCCCACCGAGCCGACCGATGGACCACCCACCCCCACCTTCCCGACCGACGAGCCGCCGCCCTATCCCACGGAGGACTTCCCGACCGTGGGACCGGGCGAGTACCAGGGGCGAGGGGAGCGGTGGCGGGAGTGGGAGGAGGACGACTGACGGGGCGTCCGAGGCGGGGCAGCCGGGTGGCTGACGGGGCCGGGGCGGCTGACGGGACGGCCGGGTGGCTGATGGGCAGGGCTGGTACCGGGGCCGAGGTCAGTGCCCCGACGTCGCCTTCAGCCCCACCACCGCCACCAGCAACAGCACGATGAAGAAGATCCGGGCCGCGGTCGCCGGCTCACCGAGCACCAGCATCCCGACCACCGCCGCACCGGCCGCCCCGATACCGACCCACACGCCATAGGCGGTACCGATCGGCAGGGTCCTGGCCGCGTACGACAGCAGCAGCATGCTGGCGACGATGCCCGCACCGGTGAACACACTGGGCCACAAACGGGTGAAGCCATCCGTGAACTTCATACCGATCGACCAGCCGACCTCCAGCAGACCGGCGACGGCGAGCAGGATCCATGCCATGACGGCACCTCCGTGGAATACGTCTTCTCCAGGGGTGCGTCGTCTTGTCCTTACCCGGTACGGCGCGTCTCGTCGGGATCTCCGAGGCTAGCAAAGCGCCGACAAAACGGGCGGTGACCTCGGTCACCGCCCGTCATCCGGGGTTCACTCCAGATGTTGCTCCAGACGCAGCCCCGTCGCGTCCTCCGCTACAGATACAGCCCCGTCGCGTCCTCCGCCCCCTCCAGCCGCTCGGCGGCCACGGCATGCAGATCGCGCTCCCGCATCAGCACATACGCCACACCGCGCACCTCGACCTCGCCACGGTCCTCCGGGTCGTACAGCACGCGGTCGCCCACCTCGACGGTCCGCACGTTCTGCCCGACCGCGACCACCTCGGCCCAGGCCAGGCGGCGGCCGACCGCGGCGGTCGCCGGAATGACGATGCCCCCACTGGAGCGACGCTCGCCTTCGGGGGTGTCCGTCCGGACCAGCACACGGTCGTGCAGCATCCGGATCGGCAGCTTGTCATGGGTGTCGTGGGTGTTATTCGGGCTCACGGCATGACCGTACCTGCCCGGCGACACCTCTTACGCACCGCGGGCCACCACCGGGACCACGAAGTCACCCGTCACGGCACCTCACCGGCCACCCGACGGCGCCCCAGACCCCAGGGCCTCACCGACCCCGGCTCCGGCCCCGCCCCGTCGGACCGGCCTATCCACGGCGCCGCTTGGCGCGCAGCGCCAGCAGCCCCACCACGGCCACCCCGACCACGGCCACCGGAATGATCCGCTCCAGCCGCGGCGTCCCGTCGTCCGACACCAGCCGGCCACGCACCTGCGACACCGCACGGTTGGCAGCCACATACGCCCGCCCCGCCGTACGGTCCACCGCGTCCGCGGCCTTCGCCTTCGCATCGCCGATGATCGTCTGCGGGTGCAGCCGCACCCCGATCTCGTCGAGCGTCTCGGCGAGATCCTGCCGCCTGCGGGCGATCTCCGCCTCGATCTGCGCCGGGGTCCTGGCCTCCGCCACCGCGCTGCCTCCGTCATCTCGCGTCACTCGTGAGGGACAGTCTGTCAGCTCACCCCGCCACGCGCCCCACAGCACCCCCGTTTCGTGCGCCGAGGCGCCCCGGGGCCCACCGCGCGCCCCGGCTGGCTAACCTCGGGGACGTACGGACCCACCCTAAGGAGAGCCATGACCGCGCGACTGCAGACCGGCGACACCGCCCCGGCCTTCACCCTCCCCGACGCCGACGGCAAGCAGGTCTCGCTGGCCGACCACAAGGGCCGCAAGGTCATCGTCTACTTCTACCCGGCCGCCCTGACCCCGGGTTGCACCAAGCAGGCATGCGACTTCACCGACAACCTCGCCTTCCTGGCCGGCCACGGCTACGACGTCATCGGCGTCTCCCCCGACAAGCCGGAGAAGCTCGCCACGTTCCGCGAGAAGGAAGACCTCAAGGTCACCCTGCTCGGCGACCCCGGCAAGGAGGTCCTCACGGCATACGGCGCGTTCGGCGAGAAGAAGCTCTACGGCAAGACCGTCACCGGCGTCATCCGCTCCACCGTCATCGTCGACGAGGAAGGCAAGGTCGAGCGCGCCCTCTACAACGTCAAGGCCACCGGCCATGTCGCCAAGATCATCAAGGATCTGGGGCTGTAAGGCCCGACGCGGGGAGACCAGGTCCGCCTCGGGGACACGAAACCGGGGCGGCCCGACGAGCGGCAACGCAGCCGGGGCTACCTCGCCACCACCACCGTCCGGTCCGGCAACTGCAGCACGGCCGGCGCACCGCGTCAGGGTGGCCCGGGGCAGGAGCCGTTGTCGGTGAGTGGCATACCGATTCCCGGCGCTGTCGCCGTCCGGTCCGGCAACTCCAGCACCGCTTCGGCGCCGCCCTCCGCGGCGGCGCCGAAATCCAGCCGCGCCCCCAGCACCTCCGCCTGCCCCGCCGCGATCGTCAGCCCCAGACCATGCCCGGTCCCCCGCTCCGGCGCCGCCGTACGGAACCGCCGCGGCCCCTCCGCACACAACTCCGCCGGATACCCCGGACCGTGATCCCGCACCACGATCCGGGCACCCGCCACCACCACCTCTATCGGCGGCATCCCATGCTTCGCCGCGTTCGCCAGCAGATTCACCAGCACCCGCTCCACCCGGCGCCGGTCCGTCTCCACGATCCGCGGCTCCCCCTCCACCATCACCGGCACCTCGTCCACCCCCCGCTGACGCGCCGCCCGCTGCACGATCCCCCGCACCAGCGACGGCAGCTCACAGGCATCCAGATCCGCCCGCTCCACCCCCGCGTCCAGCCGCGACACCTCCAGCAGGTCCTCCACCAGCCGCCGCATCACCTGCGCCCGGTCCCGCACCATCTCCACCGCACGCGGCTGCGGCAACAACTCCGCCGCCGCCACCAGCCCCGCGACCGGCGTCCGCAGCTCATGCGCCACATCCGCGGTGAACTCCCGCTCCGCCTCCACCCGGGCAGCCAGCGACGTCGCCATGTGATGCACACTCCGGCCCAACTCGGCCACCTCGTCCCGGCCATGGCTCGCCAGCGCATCCGCGTCCGGCGCCGCACCCGCCGCGATCCGCCGCGCCGCCGCCGCACTCAACCGCAGCCGCCGCGACAGCCGCTGCGCCACAAACCACGACACCACCGCCATCAGCACAACCGTGCCGCACCCCGCGATCAACAACGCCCGGTCCAGGGCCACCCGCGCCGGATCGTCATCCGGAAACGCCGCCGACACCGACAACGTCCGCTGCGGAGCGCCCCCGTCCACACCACCGCCGACCCCCGTCGCCGCCCACACCCGCGGATCCTCACCGCCACTGAGATACGTCCCCGACCGGCCCCGGAACACCGCCTCCCGCAACGGCACCGGCAGCGTCGCGTCATTCAGCTGCGCCCCCAGCGCCAGCGTCCCGTCCCGCTCGTAGATCTGCAGCGCCGAACTCAGCCGGTCGTCCTGATACGCCCGCGCCGACCGCTCCCGCTCGGCATCGGCGATGTGGTGCACGGAGAACCCGAGCACCACCACGGCCAGCGCCGTCATTCCCGAAATGGCCAGGGCGATCCGGCCTCGAATGCCCATCACGCGAGGTTGTACATCTCCGTCGTGTCCCCGAGCGGCGTCGACCCCTCATACGTCACCTCAAGCCCGGTGAAGGCCCGCGCACCGTCGACGTCCTTCGCGCCGTAGAGCCGGAACGTCGCCGGGAACACGGCACCCGTCCCCGCCCCCGCGGCGGTCTGCTCGACCTGCACCACGCCCCTGCCTTCCGCCTCCCGAGAGCCATACCGGTCCCACCTGATCGCCGTCGCCACCATCCCCGCGTCCCCGCAGGTCAACGTGATCACCTCCGGCTTGATCTCCGGGGTGCCGAACCCGCAGTCCCGTACGCCCGGCAGGCCCCCCGAGGGCTTGCCGGCCGACTTCACACCCTGCGCCGCCGAGGTCTTCGGCGCCACATCCACCGCCGACGCGCGATTCGACTCCTGGCTGAACCACACCCCGCCGCCCGCCAGCGCCGTCACCACGACGAAGGCCGTCACAGCGGTACGCCCACGAGCCCAGCGGGCCCCAGCGCGGTCGGTCATCACGTACTCCTCCCGGGGCCCTCACACCCCAGTACCCCCACCGGCAAACTCGAACGAAAAGAGAGGTTTCGACAGCGCCACTCTCTCCTCCCCGGCACACAGCCTCGTTGCCCGAACACTGCGGTGACCGCGCGGCTGTGTACCAGTCCTGTAACAGGACCCGGGAAAAACCCTGACACACCCCCGCCACCGCCCCACCCGCGCACCCCCAACACACCCCCCGCCCCGTAGAAGCCGCGCACTGCCCCATACAAGCCCCGCACCTGCCCCATACATGCCCCGTACAGCGAAATTCGGCCAAAGGGGTTTGATCCACGCCCCCACTGCGCAGACGCATCTGTCGTACCCCCACCGCGCACCACGCGCCGACCGACCGAGAGGACGCCCTGTGGCGACCGGCACCACCGAAGCAGTCCGCACAGTCCAGACCCACACCCCGGACGCCCCGGACAAAGAAGCGCTCAAGCGCCACCGGACCCTCTTCCGTGCCATCGCCCGCCGCAAAAATCCCCCACTACGACGCACCGACATCACCATCACCGACGAAAAAGTCGTCAAACGCGCCGTAAAAGCCGCCGCCCTCGGCAACGCCATGGAATGGTTCGACTTCGGGATCTACAGCTATCTCGCCGTCACCATCGGCAAGGTCTTCTTCCCCGGCGGCAACGACACCACCAGCCTGCTGTCCTCCTTCGCCACCTTCGCCGTCGCCTTCCTCGTACGCCCCCTCGGCGGCGCCTACTTCGGCCCGCTGGGCGACCGCATCGGCCGCAAGAAAGTACTCGCCCTCACCATGATCATGATGGCGCTGGGCACCCTCTCCATCGGTCTGATCCCCTCCCACGCCGCCATCGGCTTCTGGTCCCCCGTCCTCCTCATCCTCTTCCGCCTCGTCCAGGGCTTCTCCACCGGCGGCGAATACGGCGGCGCCTCCACCTTCATCGCCGAATACGCCCCCGACAAAAAACGCGGCTACTTCGGCAGCTTCCTGGAAATGGGCACCCTCATCGGCTACACCGGAGCGGCCGGCATCGTCCTCATCCTCGACACCGCCCTCGGCAACGAAGCAATGCTCCACTGGGGCTGGCGCATCCCCTTCCTCATCGCCGGCCCACTCGGCCTCGTCGGCCTCTACCTCCGGGTGAAACTCGACGAAACCCCCGCCTTCCAAAAACTGGAAGCCACCGGCTCACACGCCACGACACCCCTCCCCCACTCCCCCCACCTCTCCGAAAACGCCCCCAGGAGAAAACTCGGCGAAATCCTCGCCCAGCAGTGGCCCACCCTCATCCTCTGCGTCGCCCTGGTCGGCGCCTACAACATCACCGACTACATGCTCCTCTCCTACATGCCGACCTATTTGACGGACACCCTCGACTACCAGGAATCCCACGGCCTCCTGATCCTCCTGGGCACCATGGCCGTCCTCATGTGCGTCCTCACCACCATCGGCAAACTCAACGACCGCTACGGTCGCAAGCCGCTGCTCATGACCGGCATGCTCGGCTTCTTCCTCCTGGCCATCCCCGCGTTCCTCCTGGTCAAGCAGGGCAGCATGCTCGCCGTCCTCACCGGCATGGCCCTCCTCGGCCTCTCCCTCGTCTGCCTCCTCGGCACCATGTCCGCCGCCCTCCCCGCCCTCTTCCCCACCGACGTCCGCTACGGCTCCCTCTCCATCGGCTACAACCTCGCGGTATCCCTTTTCGGCGGCACCACGCCTTTGGTGATCACGGCCCTGATGAAGGGATTCGGCGGCAACATCATGGTTCCCGCCTACTACACAATGGGCGCCGCTCTCGTGGGCGCGATCGCCGTCGCCTGCATGAAGGAAACGGCGCAGCTGCCGCTGGAAGGGTCGCCTCCTTCGGTAGCCACCAAGGAGGAGGCCATCGAACTCGTCAGCTCCGAATCCAGGGAGCCCCGCTTCTGACGCCGGCGCGTCGGCTCCGTCTCCCCCGCTTCCCTTTTCCTTACGTTCGTTCCCCTACTTGGCTAACCATCGCGTCACTCACTCGTTGAGGAGTTCGAGAGAGGAACGAACGAACACAACGGGGGGGATGCCATGCCCGTCAGCCCATACACCCGGGAGCGCCTCGCCGAGGCGGCCCGATCGTCGCGGACGTTGTCGGAGGCGTTGGAGAAGTTAGGGGTGGATCCGCGGAGTTCGACGCGGCGGTATGTGTTTGACCGGATGAAGAAACTGGGGGTGGACGTCTCACACTTCGAGCGCGAGGGGGCCAAGTGGACGCGGGAGATCCTCCAGGCGGCGGTCTCGGCCGCGACGAACATGTGCGAGGTGCTGCGGCATCTCGGGCTTGAGGTCGTCGGGGGCCAGCACACCCACATCAGCCGCCGGATCAAGGCGTACGGGATCGACACCTCGCATTTCACGACCGTGGTCCGCGCGGAGAACATGCGGGACCGCCGACGTCGCCACGCCCCCGGAGAGATCCTCGTGGAGGACCTGTCAGCGCACCCCAAGCGCACTCCCAGCAACCGGGTCAAGAGGGCAATGCTCGAACTCGGCATCGAGGAGCGATGTGCTCTGTGCGGCATTGAGGCGGTCTGGCTGGGAGAGCCGCTGCCGCTTGAGGTCGATCACATCGACGGCGATTGGCGGGACAACCGGGTCGAGAACCTGCGATTGCTGTGCCCCAACTGCCATGCAGTGACCGATACTTGGTGCCGAGGTGGCCGCCGACGACGGTAGCTCTCACCGCAAGCCCACCAACGAGTAGTATGGCCGTGGCTGGCGGCCGTGCTGGAATTGGCAAGACAGGCTGGTTTTAGGTACCAGTGCCCTTGAGGCGTGTGGGTTCGAGTCCCACCGGCCGTACTGACCTTGGAATCGAAGGCCCGGCCCCACACCCGTGTGGGGCCGGGCCTTCACCGTCGTCAGCCCACCAGCTCCCGCACCACCGGAACCAGAGCCCGGAAAGCGCGCCCCCGATGGCTGATCGCGTTCTTCTCGTCAGGAGTCAGCTCGGCGCAGGTCCGGGTCTCCCCCTCGGGCTGGAGGATCGGGTCGTAGCCGAAGCCGCCGGTGCCCGTGGGGACGTGGCGGAGGGTGCCCTCCAGGCGGCCCTCGACGACGCGTTCGGTGCCGTCGGGGAGGGCGAGGGCAGCGGCGCAGGCGAAATGCGCGCCGCGGTGTTCGTCGGAGATGTCGGCCAGCTGGGCCAGCAGCAGCTCCAGGTTGGCCTGGTCGTCGCCGTGCTTGCCGGCCCAGCGGGCGGAGAAGATGCCGGGGGCGCCGCCGAGGACGTCGACGCAGAGGCCGGAGTCGTCGGCGACGGCCGGGTGGCCGGTGGCCTTGGCGAGGGCGTGGGCCTTGAGCAGGGCGTTTTCGGCGAAGGTGACGCCGGTTTCCTTGATGTCCGGGACGTCGGGGTAGGTGTCGGCTCCGATGAGTTCGATGCCGAGGCCGGCGCCTTCCAGGATGGCCCGGAGTTCGGCGATCTTGCCGGTGTTGCGGGTGGCGAGAATGAGGCGGTTCGGGGTTGCGGGGTGCCCGCCGGTGTGAGGCTGCATGGGGTGATTATCCCGGGGTGCAGACCTTGGTGATGTCGCCGGCCGCGTCGGAGATGGGTGCGAGGTCGGGGGCCTTGGCCGCGTCGAGGTCCTTGCGGGCGTCCTTGACGCCGTCGTTCATCTTGTCGATGGCTTTGGAGAGCTCGGGGTCGTCGGACGATTTGCTGACCTTGTCGAGGTTCTTGTCGATGGTGTCGAGGGCTTCTTTGGCTGCCTGGGGGTCGTCGATGGCGCTGCCGACGGCCTTTTGGAGTTTGTCGACGCTGTCGACGATGGTGCTGGCGGTGTTGGCGCAGTCCATGGCCTTGTTGACCGCTCCGCAGGCGGAGAGCAGCGGTATGGCGAGCGCGGCGGCGGCCAGTGTGGCGAGGACGGTGGTGGCGTGGCGGCGGTGCTGGGGAAGCTGACGTTGCGTGCGCGGGGCCATGGAGTGGTTCCTTCCTCGGGTCATGCTCGGTCATGCACGAGCAAAGGAACAAACGCGCGGCGCCCTGAATTGGTTGCCAGGGCGCCGCGTTCGGGGGTGATGATGCGTCAGTGGGGGTGAACGGCAGTCAGCGGGGGTGCAGTTGGGGCAGGGGTCCGGCCCGGCCTGTTCTGTCGTGCCGTGTTGTGCGCCCTGTCCTGTCCTCCCCTGTCGGACCGCCGTCCCCTCAGACTGTGCGCGCTGTCAGAGTGTGCGGGCGAGTGCCTCGCGCTGGGCGGTGTCGAGTTCGGCGCAGCCGGCGGCGGCGAGGTCGAGGAGGGAGCCGAGTTCGGCGCGGGTGAAGGGTTCGGCTTCGGCGGTGCCCTGGACTTCGACGAAGCGGCCGTCGCCGGTGCAGACGACGTTCATGTCGGTTTCGGCCTTCACGTCTTCCTCGTAGCACAGGTCGAGGAGCGGTACGCCGTTGACGATGCCGACGCTGACGGCGCTGACGGTGCCGGTGAGGGGCTGGCGGCCGTGCTTGATGAGTTTTTTGCGCTGGGCCCAGCCGACGGCGTCGGCGAGGGCGACGTAGGCGCCGGTGATGGCGGCGGTGCGGGTGCCGCCGTCGGCCTGGAGGACGTCGCAGTCGAGGACGATGGTGTTTTCGCCGAGGGCTTTGTAGTCGATGACGGCGCGGAGGGAGCGGCCGATGAGGCGGGAGATCTCGTGTGTGCGGCCGCCGATTTTGCCCCGTACGGATTCGCGGTCGCCGCGGGTGTTGGTGGAGCGGGGGAGCATCGAGTATTCGGCGGTGACCCAGCCTTCGCCGCTGCCCTTGCGCCAGCGGGGGACGCCTTCGGTGACGGAAGCGGTGCAGAAGACTTTGGTGTCGCCGAAGGAGATGAGGACGGAGCCTTCGGCGTGCTTGCTCCAGCCGCGTTCGATGGTGACGGGGCGGAGCTGGTCGGGGGTGCGGCCGTCGATGCGAGACATGGCGTAGACCCTATCGGCAATGGTGTGGGCCCCGTTCCGGTGTGGGTGGTGCGGTCCGGAGCGGGGCCCTTGGGGGGGCTGTGGGGTGGTCAGCTCACATCATGTCTTCGATTTCGGCGGCGATGGGGTCGGCGTCGGTGCCGATGACGACCTGGATGGCGGTGCCCATCTTGACGACTCCGTGGGCGCCGGCGGCCTTCAGGGCGTCCTCGTCGACCAGGGCGGCGTTGTTGACTTCGGTGCGGAGGCGGGTGATGCAGCCCTCGACCTCTTCGATGTTGTCGAGTCCGCCGAGCCCGGCGACGATCTTCTCAGCCTTGCTGGCCATGTCCACTCCTGCTTGTCTCGGCCGCCGGCGGTTCCGCCGTGCGGTTTTCACACGGTAACGCACGTTCAGCCCAACTTTGCGGGCGTTGGTCCGCTGTCTACCGAAGGATGGCGATCACCCGGAGTGCGTGCCGGGGGCCAGAACCGCACCACGAGTGGTCTACACCACCAGTATGCGGTAAGTGCCGGGCCGCATTGCCGACGGGCCGGTTGTCGGCGGACCGGCCGCCTGCGGGACGGGATTCGCCTGGAGGGCTTGGATGAGTGCGAATGCGGCGTCGGCGGCGCCGAGGAAGAAGTGGACGTCCGCCGCCTTCCAGGGCATGCAGAAGATGGGCCGCAGTCTCCAGCTGCCGATCGCCGTGCTGCCGGCCGCGGGCATTCTCAACCGGCTGGGGCAGCCGGATCTGTTCGGGGCGGACGGGCTGGGGTGGGACAACGTCGCGAAGGTGTTCGCGGGGGCGGGCGGGGCGCTGCTGGATTCGGGGCTGGGTCTGCCGCTGCTGTTCTGTATCGGTGTCGCGATCGGGATGGCGCGGAAGTCGGATGGTTCGACGGCGCTGGCCGGGGTGGTGGGGTTCCTTGTGTATTACGCGGTGCTGCATCAGTTCCCGGTGGACTGTGCCGCGGGCCAGACGTACACGCAGGCGGGGCCGTGGTCGGGGGTGTGCGGGGCCCGGGACGGGACGGTGGCGCAGGCGACGTTCCAGAATCCGGGGGTTTTCGGCGGCATTGTGATGGGTCTTCTGGCGGCCTGGTTCTGGCAGCGTCTGCACCGGGTGAAGCTGGTCGACTGGCTGGGTTTCTTCAATGGGCGTCGACTGGTGCCGATGGTGATGGCCTTCGTCGGGGTGGCGTTCGCCGTGGTGTGTACGGGGGTCTGGCCGCCGGTCGGTGAGGCGCTGACGGGTTTCGGCAAGTGGCTGAGCGATATGGACTGGATCGGTTCGGGCATCTTCGGTGTCGCGAACCGTGCGCTGCTGGTGGTCGGGCTGCATCAGTTCCTGAACACCTTCGTCTGGTTCCAGTTCGGTGATTACACCAAGCCGGACGGCACGGTCGTGCACGGTGATATCAACCGGTTCCTGGCGGGTGATCCGGCGGCGGGCCAGTTCGAGACGGGGTTTTTCCCGATCATGATGTTCGCGCTGCCGGCGGCGGGGCTGGCGATCGCGCACTGTGCGAAGCGGCATCGCCGTAAGGAGGTGTCGGGCATGATGCTGTCGGTCGGGCTGACGTCGTTCGTGACGGGTGTGACCGAGCCGATCGAGTATTCGTTTCTGTTCATCGCGCCGGCGCTCTATGTGATCCATGCGGTGCTGACGGGTGTGTCGATGGCGGTGACCTGGGCGCTGGGGGTGCATGACGGTTTCAGCTTCTCGGCGGGGCTGATCGATTACGTCATCAACTGGGGGCTGGCGACGAAACCGTGGTTGATCATTCCCGTCGGTGTGTGTTTCGCCGCGGTCTACTACGTCGTCTTCCGTTTCGTGATCACGAAGTTCGATCTGGCGACTCCGGGCCGCGAGTCGGCCGAGGTGGGGGACGCGATGGAGCGGGAGAACGTCAAGTAGTGCGGGGGAAGATCACCTAGTGGGGGAGCATCGCGCAGTGCCGGGGAACATCGCGTAGCAGGGCCCTCATCAGGGCTTTGGCCACTTGGCCTGCGGCTGTCGTGGAGCCGGGCGCGGGGGCCGGTCGTCGTGTGGTCCAAACCACTTGGAACAATGGATTCCTTTGCGCCTTGACCACGTGCTAAGAATGGTCTAAACCACCAGTGGTTTAGACCAGCAGCGGGCCGTACCCCCTTCCGAGTGCCCGCCTCACCAGGAGGAATCCGATGAGTTCGGCCACTGCCGCCACCAAAGCGGCCCCCGCGAAGAAGCGGGGCTCCGGCCTGTTCCAGGGCCTGCAGAAGATCGGCCGCAGCCTCCAGCTGCCGATCGCCGTCCTGCCCGCCGCGGGCATCCTCAACCGGCTCGGCCAGCCCGATGTGTTCGGCAAGGACGGGCTGGGCTGGATCGATGTCAGCAAGGTCTTCGCCGCGGCCGGTGGCGCGGTCTTCGACAACCTGCCGCTGCTGTTCTGCATCGGCGTCGCCATCGGCTTCGCCAAGAAGGCCGACGGCTCCACGGCGCTCGCCGCCCTCGTCGGCTTCCTGGTCTACAGCAATGTGCTCAAGGCGTTCCCCGTCAAGGAAGGCCACATCGAGGACGGCGAGTGGGTCGAGCCGGTCGTCAACAATCCCGGTGTCCTCGGCGGCATCATCATGGGCCTGCTGGCCGCGGTCCTGTGGCAGCGCTACCACCGCAAGAGGCTGGTGGACTGGCTGGGCTTCTTCAACGGCCGCCGGCTCGTCCCCATCATCATGGCCTTCGTCGGCACCGGAGTCGGCGTGCTCTTCCTACTGATCTGGGAGCCCATCGGTGACGGCATCTCCAGCTTCGGCGAGTGGATGACCGGTCTCGGCGCGGGCGGTGCCGGCCTCTTCGGCCTGATCAACCGCGCGCTGCTGCCGATCGGTATGCACCAGTTCGTCAACACCGTCTCCTGGTTCCAGCTGGGTGAGTTCACCGACGCCGCGGGCAAGGTCGCGCACGGCGACATCGGCCGCTTCTTCGCCGGCGACCCGTCCGCCGGGCAGTTCATGTCCGGTTTCTTCCCGATCATGATGTTCGGCCTGCCGGCCGCGGCGCTCGCCATCGCGCACTGCGCCCGCCCCGAGCGCCGCAAGGCCGTCCTGGGCATGATGATCTCGCTCGCCCTGACCTCGTTCGTCTGCGGTATCACCGAGCCGATCGAGTTCGCGTTCATGTTCATCGCGCCGGTGCTGTACGCGATCCATGCGGTGCTGACCGCCGTCTCGATGGCCGTCACCTGGGCCCTGGGCGTGCACGACGGCTTCACGTTCTCGGCGGGCTTCATCGACTACGCGCTGAACTGGAGCCTGGCCACCAAGCCCTGGATGATCATCCCGATCGGCCTGGCCTTCGCGGTGGTCTACTACCTGCTCTTCCGCTTCGCGATCACCAAGTTCAATCTGCCCACCCCGGGCCGTGAGCCCGAGGAAGAGGTCGAGGACCTGACGAAGGCGTAGGCCACTCGGATCCCGTCCGCGCGAAAAGGGCCCCGGAAACCATCTTCCGGGGCCCTTTTCGCGCATGTTATGCCGGTCTCAGATCTCATGCGCCGGTCTCAGATCTCGTGCGCCGGTCTCAGATCTCGTACGACGCCCCCGCCTTGGCGACCTCGACCGGCCCGTCGTACACCTTCTGGGCGTCCCGGAGGCTGATGTCCGGGTCGGTCCACGGCGGGATGTGGGTCAGCACCAGGCGGCCCGCGCCGGCCCGGCGGGCGTGTTCGCCGGCCTCCCGGCCGTTGAGGTGCAGGTCCGGGATGTCCTCCTTGCCGTGGGTGAAGGACGCCTCGCACAGGAAGAGGTCGGTGTCCGCGGCGAGGCTGTCCAGCGCCTCACAGGGGCCGGTGTCGCCGGAGTACGTCAGGGAGCGGCCGCCGTGCTCGATGCGGAAGCCGTACGCCTCCACCGGGTGGCTCACCAGCTCGGTACGGATGGTGAACGGCCCGATGGTGAGGGTGCCGGGCGTCAGCGTGCGGAAGTCGAAGACCTCGCTCATCGCCCCGTCGTACGGCAGATCCGCGTGCGCGAAGGTCAGCCGGCGCTCGGTGCCGGCCGGCCCGTAGACCGGAACCGGCCCGCGGCGGCCGCCGTCCGGCGGGTAGTAGCGCACCACGAAGTAGCCGCACAGGTCGATGCAGTGATCGGCGTGCAGATGCGAGAGGAGGACGGCGTCCAGGTCGTAGAGACCGCAGTGGCGCTGCAGCTCGCCGAGGGCGCCGTTGCCCATATCGATGAGCAGCCTGAAGCCGTCGGCCTCCAGGAGGTAGCTCGAACAGGCCGATTCCGTGGAAGGGAATGACCCGGAGCATCCGACGACAGTGAGCTTCATGCGGGCGTGAACCTCCGTGGGCGGGGGCGGCGGGACAGGGGCCTTCCCTGCTCATGGTCCCCCTGTTCATGGGGGTCCCGCTGTTCGAGCGGAACCGAGAACTTGGGGAGGATCCGAGAACGTGGGGGAGCAGTTGAGAGCTTGGGGAAGGGTCCTTGCCTGCTTCGTGCTGTGTGTTGGGGCCTCGGCGCTCTGTGCGGTGCCCACGAGCGTAAGGCGCAAAGGGGCGTGTGGCTCCTCCAGCGGGGCGAGCTGTGGGCGGAATCACCAGTCCGGGGGCAAGCGCCGTACGGCCGTACGCCGTGCCTTCGGCGACGCCGCGCAAGGGAAAAAAGTCCCGCCGCCGTGGTGTGGCACCACGGCGGCGGGCGGGTTCGGTGTCCGGCCGGTCCGGCGGGACGGCTGCGCAGCTCAGGCCCAGAGCTGCCCGTTCAGGGTCTCGATGGCCGCTTCGGTGGACGGTGCGGTGTAGACGCCGGTGGAGAGGTACTTCCAGCCGCCGTCGGCGACGACGAAGACGATGTCGGCGCTCTGCCCGGCGCGGACCGCCTTCCTGCCGACGCCGATCGCCGCGTGCAGGGCGGCGCCGGTGGAGATGCCCGCGAAGATGCCTTCCTCGGCGAGGAGTTCGCGGGTGCGGCGGACCGCGTCCTCGGAACCGACCGAGAAGCGGGTGGTGAGCACGGACTCGTCGTAGAGCTCGGGGATGAAGCCCTCGTCGAGGTTGCGCAGGCCGTAGACGACGTCGTCGTAACGCGGTTCGGCGGCGACGATCTGGACGCCCGGGACGTGCTCGCGCAGATAGCGGCCGACGCCCATCAGCGTGCCCGTGGTGCCGAGGCCGGCCACGAAGTGGGTGACGGAGGGGATGTCGGCGAGGATCTCGGGGCCGGTGGTGGCGTAGTGCGCACCGGCGTTGTCCGGGTTGCCGTACTGGTAGAGCATCACCCAGTCGGGGTGTTCGGCGGCGAGGTCCTTGGCGACCCGTACGGCGGTGTTGGAGCCGCCGGCGGCGGGTGAGGAGATGATCTCCGCGCCCCACATCGCGAGGAGTTCACGCCGTTCGGACGAGGTGTTCTCCGGCATGACGCAGACGATGCGGTAGCCCTTGAGCTTGGCCGCCATGGCGAGCGAGATGCCGGTGTTGCCGCTGGTGGGTTCGAGGATGGTGCAGCCGGGGGTGAGCCGGCCGTCCTTCTCCGCCTGCTCGATCATGTGGAGCGCGGGCCGGTCCTTGACCGAGCCCGTGGGGTTGCGGTCCTCCAGCTTCGCCCAGATGCGGACGTCGTCGGAGGGTGACAGGCGCGGGAGGCGGACGAGAGGGGTGTTCCCGACCGCCGCCAGCGGGGAGTCGTACCGCACGTCAGACGCCCGCCCGTCGCCCGACCGCCATCCCGGCAGGACGGGGCTGCGCCCCGGCAGCACCCCCCGCGACGGCGGGCAGGATCGTGACGTTGTCGCCGTCGGCGAGCTTGGTGGAGATGCCTTCCAGGAAGCGCACGTCCTCGTCGTTGAGGTAGACGTTCACGAAGCGGCGCAGCTGCTCACCGTCGACGAGGCGCTCGCGGATGCCGGCGTGGCGGCTCTCCAGGTCGGTGAAGAGGTCGGCGAGGGTCTCGCCGCTGCCCTCGACGGACTTCTGGCCGTCGGTGTAGGTGCGCAGGATGGTCGGGATTCGGACCTCGATGGCCATGTGAGGGCTCCTGTGGGAGTGCGGTGGCGGAAGTGGCGGAAGCAGCGGTCGCCGTGGTGGCATGGCGTGCGGGAGCGCCGGGTGACGCGGTGGTGCGGGAGGTGCGGACCGGTGGGCGCCGCGGCCGGGTCCCCGGCCCCGGGGAGGCTCCGTGCGGGGCGGGTCAGGCGGCGCGGCGCGGACAGATGGCGCTGGAGAGGCGGCACAGGTCGATGTGCAGCCGTGCGGTTCCGCAGCCGAAGGCGCCCAGCAGGGCGGACGCGGAGCGACGCGTGGCGAGCGGAGCGTGCGTCGGCATGCCCCTCCTCTTCTCGCTCACGTCGTGGTCAACCATGCGGTCATCGTATCGATTCCCGGTCCGGGTATTGGAACCTTGTCCCATCATGCGGACGGTTGGTGTACGCCAAGTGGGACGCGGACCCGGGGAAGCCGCTCCGCGGGGGGCTGCGCGTACAGGGATCCCGCAGGTCACGCCCGTGATCAGGCGTACTCCGCGACTATCTCGACCTCTTCCTCGGTGATCTCGCCGTCGACGATGCGGAAGGAGCGGAACTGGAAGGGTCCGGCATCGTCGGTGTCGGCGGTGGACACCAGGACGTAGTGCGCGCCGGGCTCGTTCGCGTAGGAGATGTCCGTACGGGACGGGTATGCCTCGGTGGCGGTGTGCGAGTGGTAGATGATCACCGGCTCCTCGTCCCGGTCGTCCATCTCGCGGTAGAGCTTGAGCAGGTCGGCGGAGTCGAACTCGTAGAACGTGGGCGAGCGGGCGGCGTTCAGCATCGGGATGAACCGCTCGGGACGCCCGCTGCCGGCCGGGCCCGCGACCACGCCGCAGGCTTCGTCGGGGTGGTCCTTGCGGGCGTGCTCGACGATCTGGTCGTGGAGGGCCTTGGTGAGGGTCAGCATGCGGCCAAGGATAAGAGGTGTGCGCGAAGCGCCCGGTTGGGGTGGTGGCGGGCGACGGATGGGCGCTGGGGCCCGTACGTACCGAAGAGTGGTACATACGGGCCCGGATGCTGGACAGTTGGCCGGATCGGACCGGTGGACGCGCCCGGCGGCGGCCTCGGCTCAGTCCTTCTTGGACGCGACGGGCACGTCCTTCAGGGCCGCGGCGTCCCGCCGCTTGATGGAGAGGTAGCCCGCGGCCAGGACGAGTGCCCACACGGGGGCGGCGTAGAGCGAGATCCGGGCGGCCGGGTCGAGGGCCATCATCACGATCACCATGCCGATGAAGGCCAGCGCGAAGACCGAGGTGTACGGGCTGCCCGGGGCGCGGAACTCGGACTTGGGCAGCAGCCCGCGGTCCGACTTGGACCGGTAGCGCAGCTGCGAGAGCAGGATGACGATCCAGGCCCACATACCGGAGATGGTCGCGAAGGAGACGACGTAGTTGAACGCCTCGCCCGGCCACTTGTAGTTGATGAAGACGCCGAACAGCATCATCGCGACCGAGACGCCGGTGCCCCAGGTGGGCAGGCCGTTCCTGCTGAGCCTGGTGAAGAACTTCGGGCCCTGCCCGTTGAGGGCGAGGTCACGCAGCATCCGGCCGGTGGAGTACATACCGGAGTTGGCCGAGGACAGCGCGGCGGTCAGCACGACGAAGTTGACGATGCCGGCGCCGGCCGGCAGGCCGATCTGCTGGAAGGCGGCGACGAACGGGCTGACGCCCGGCTCGAAGACCGTCCAGCTGACGACGGAGAGGATGATGAGGAGCGCGCCGATGTAGAAGAGGCCGATCCGCCACGGGACGGTGTTGATGGCCTTGGGCAGGACCTTCTTCGGGTCGGTCGCCTCGCCCGCGGTGACGCCGACGAGTTCGACGGCGAGGAAGGCGAACATCACGATCTGCAGCGTCATCAGCGTTCCGCCGATGCCCTGGGGGAAGAAGCCGCCGTCGGACCACAGGAGCGTGAAGGAGGCGGTGTCACCGGCGTCGGAGAAGCCGAGGGTGATCACGCCGAGGCCGATGAGGATCATGCCGATGATGGCGGTGACCTTGACCATCGAGAACCAGAATTCCAGCTCACCGAAGATCTTCACGGAGATCAGGTTGATGCCGAAGAGCGCGCAGGTGAAGACGAGCGCCGAGGCCCATTGCGGTATGCCCTTGTTCCAGTACTGGATGTAGGTGGCCGCGGCGGTCACTTCGGTGATGCCGGTGACGACCCAGAACAGCCAGTACGTCCAGCCGGTCACAAAGCCGATGAAGGGGCCGATGAACTCCCGGCCGTACTCGGAGAAGGAGCCGGACACGGGCCGGTACATGAGCAGTTCGCCCAGGGCCCGCATGATGAAGAAGATGACCAGGCCGACGATGGCGTAGGCCAGGACGATGCTCGGACCGGCCATCGAGATGGCCTTGCCCGCGCCGAGGAACAGACCGGTACCGATGGCGCCGCCGATGGCGATCATCTGGATCTGGCGGTTTCCCAGACCCCGCTGATAGCCCTCTCCGGAAGCTTCTTCCGTGGCCTCGTTGCTGTCGTGTTCCTTGTCGACCTGCACTGAGGTCATGTGTGGTGCGCCTTTCTCCATTCCGACCCGGCCTGCCCGGGTCGGGTCCCGACCCCCCGGATGGAGTTCCTGCACGCCGACGGTCGGCCGGCTCAGCGCTCCCGCGGCGACAAGGGTGGCGTCGCACACGGCAGGAGGTGAAGATCTATCACGATCGTTCGGAGATCAACGGACACCGCACTGTCGGCACCGTGAGCCGGATCACTGAAAAAATAGGACAAAAGGCGAAATCGGCAATGCAACAGACCGACCTGGTGATGCGATCGTTATCCGGATTTGAGCGTCCGCTGAGCGAACACCACGGGTGTTACGCCCCGATATGACCGCTCCGGGGGCGGGGCGCGAGAGGGCCAGGGGGTGACGTGGCGGGGGCACGACGCCCCCGGTCCCGTGGACGTCAGTCCATCATTGATTCGACGAGGGTTTCCTGCAGACCGCCCAGCCAGAGATAGGCCATCACCATCGGCTTGCGCGGGTCGGTGTCCGGCAGTCGGAGCAGCTCGCCGCCGTCCTCCTCGTCGGTGACCTCCAGCCGGGTGCCGATGGCGAGCCGGAGGTCGTTGAGGGCGCCGAGCCACTGCCGGCACTCGTCGGGCTTCAGACGCAGCACCGCGCCGCCCTGTCCGGCGGGCGTCAGGGCGTCCAGCGAGCGGATCAGCGCGAGGGCGTCGTCGCGCTTGCGGGCGCGCAGATCGTTCTCGGTGTAGCGGCGGAACTCGGCGGACGCGGCCCGTACACCGTCGTCGGGGACAAGGTCGGGGCCGCCGTACGCATCGGGGAACAGGCGGGCCAGGACCGGGTCGGCGGGCGGTTCGCTGGGCCCGTCGTTGAAGACCGAGGCGAACAGATCGTCCTCGCCGCCGCTGTCGGCGGGCTCCTCGCCCGGACCGATCAGCTCCAGGAGCTGCACGGCCAGGCTGCGCAGGATGGAGATCTCCACCTCGTCGAGGGGAACGGCGGCGCCGCCACCGGGCAGCGGCTCGAAGTGGCCGGCCATCAGCGGTCCTGCTGAAGGGTGGCCCAGAGGCCGTAGCCGTGCATGGCCTGCACGTCGCGCTCCATTTCCTCGCGGCTGCCGCTGGAGACGACCGCGCGGCCTTTGTGATGGACGTCGAGCATCAACTGGTGCGCCTTGTCCTTGGAGTAGCCGAAGTACGTCTGGAAGACATACGACACATAGCTCATGAGGTTGACGGGGTCGTTGTGGACGATCGTGACCCACGGGACATCGGGTTCGGGGACCTCGAACGGTGCCTCGCTCGACTCGGGACGCTCGATCTCCACCGGCACACTGAGGGTGCCGCGGTACATCCGGAGAGTGATCGTGGGTGACGGATGGGCGCTCACACGCCCCATGCTGCCACCCGGGGGCGGGCGGTGCACAAACGCCCCTCGCACGGGAGCGTCGGCGAGCCGCGCGCCCCCTCGCGAGGGCCTCCGGGAGCGGCGGCACCCACTATCGTCAGAGTGACGAGTATGGGGAGTACCATCTCCTTTCATGAACACAGCAGACCTGGGGCTGCCGGTGGCCGTGCCGTCGACTGCGCTCTTCACCGACCAGTACGAACTCACCATGCTGCAGGCCGCGTTGCAGTCCGGGACCGCGGACCGGCGCTCGGTCTTCGAGGTCTTCACCCGGCGGCTGCCCGAGGGCCGCCGCTACGGCGTGGTCGCCGGTACCGGCCGGGTGCTGGACGCGGTGGAGAACTTCCGCTTCGACGAGACGATCCTCGGCTTTCTGCGCGAGCGCGGCATCCTCGACGAGCCGACGCTCCAGTGGCTGTCCGACTACCGCTTCCGCGGTGACATCTGGGGCTACCCGGAGGGCGAGGTCTACTTCCCCGGTTCCCCGGTGATGCGGGTCGAGGGCACCTTCGCCGAGGCGGTCCTCCTGGAGACGGTGATCCTCTCGATTCTCAACCACGACTCGGCGGTGGCCGCGGCCGCCTCCCGGATGGCGGTGGCGGCCGGCGAGCGCCCGCTGATGGAGATGGGCGCCCGGCGCACCCACGAGCTCTCCGCGGTGGCCGCGGCCCGCGCCGCGTACGTCGGCGGCTTCCACTGCACCTCCGACCTGGCGGCCGGCTTCCGCTACCACATCCCCACCGTCGGCACCAGCGCGCACGCCTTCACCCTGCTCCACGACACCGAGCGGGACGCCTTCACCGCGCAGGTCGACACCCTCGGCAGCGGCACCACCCTCCTCGTGGACACCTTCGACGTCGCCACCGCCGTGCGGACCGCCGTGGAGGTGGCCGGGCCCGGCCTGGGCGCGGTGCGGATCGACTCCGGCGACCTGCTGCTGATCGCCCACCGGGTGCGCCAGCAGCTGGACGATCTGGGCGCCGGGAAGACCAAGATCGTGGTCACCAGCGATCTGGACGAGTACGCCATCGCCTCGCTCGCGGCCGCCCCGGTGGACGCGTACGGCGTCGGCACCCAGCTGGTGACCGGCAGCGGGCACCCCACCTGCTCGATGGTCTACAAGCTGGTCGCGCGCGCCGACTCCGATGCGCCGGGCGCCCCGCTGCGGCCGGTCGCGAAGAAGTCGATGGGCGCCAAGTCCTCGGCGGGCGGCCGTAAGTGGGCGGCCCGGCGGCTCGACGCGGACGGGGTCGCGGAGGCCGAGGTCGTCGGCACCGGGCCGGTGCCGGAGGAGCTGGCCGGCCGGCAGCTGCTGGTGCCGCTGGTGCGCGGCGGCGAGGTGGTGGCCCGGGAGCCGCTGGAGGACGCCCGCGACCGGCATATCGCCGCCCGCGCCGGACTGCCGCTGTCGGCGACCCAGCTCTCCCGGGGCGAGCCGGTCCTGCCGACCGAGCACGCGTGACGGGCACGACCCGGCACGGCACCCCCTCCCGCATCGCCCGCGCAGTGGCTACCCTCGGTCACACCACCACTGTGCGCCCCTCCACCGATTCCCAGCCGGAAGGCACGCGCCATGCACCGGGCATTGATCGTCGTAGATGTGCAGAACGACTTCTGTGAGGGCGGCAGCCTCGCGGTGGCCGGCGGTGCGGATGTCGCCGCGGCCATCACCGACCTGGTGGGCCAGGCGGCCGGCAGCGGCTACCGCCATGTGGTGGCCACCCGCGATCACCACATCGACCCGGGCGGCCACTTCTCCGAGCACCCCGACTATGTGCGCTCCTGGCCCCGGCACTGCGTCGCGGGCACGGAGGGAGTGGGTTTCCACCCCAATTTCGCGCCGGCCGTCACCTCGGGAGCGGTCGACGCGGTCTTCGACAAGGGCGAGTACAGCGACGGGTACAGCGGCTTCGAGGGCACGGACGAGCACGGCACCCCCCTGGCGGAGTGGCTGCGCGCCCGTGACGTGACGGAGGTGGACGTGGTCGGCATCGCCACGGACCACTGCGTACGGGCCACCGCCCTCAGCGCCGTCGACGAGGGCTTTTGCACCCAGGTACTGCTGGACCTCACCGCGGCCGTCTCCCCGGACACCACGAAGCGGGCGCTGGAGGAGCTGCGGGAGGCCGGCGCGGAGCTGACCGGCAAGCCGGTGCTGGCCGGCGGCTGAGACCCGTCCACAGCCGGTGTGGCGGGTCCGGAGACCCGCCACACCAGGAAGCTCTGCCCGCGCTCAGGCGCCGGCGGCCTGCGGCGCCTGGACCGGGGCCGGGGCCTGGACCGGGGCTGGGGCCGGGGCCTGGGCCTGGACCGGGGCCTGGGCCGGGACCTGGGCCGGCGTCTGGGCCGGGGCCCGCAGCAGCGCCCGTATCGGGTGCCAGGACTCGGTGTCGTCATCCGGCGCCCCGCGCCACACCAGCCCGTCGGGATGGTGCAGCACGGCCGTGATCTCGTCCGGCGTCGGCGGCTTGGAATTGCCGCGCAGGTAGACGGAGCGCAGCCCGTGGTTGCGCAGCCTGGTCAGGGCGCGCTGCCGGTTCACGGCGTGGACCAGGACCCGTACGCGGTGGTCGCCGTCGTACGGTCCGGTCAGCGGGCTGTGGCTCGGTCTGGGCAGCGAAAGGGCGACCACCACGCTTCCGCCCGGAAGTCTGATGAAGCCGCCACTGGTCATGGTCATTCTTCCCCCGTGAGACTTAGCGTCAACAAGGAACTGTCGAGCGCATCTAAACGCTAATCGGCCGCCGCCCGCTAGAGGCGACGGCCGATAAGATTCTGACCTGCGGTTTTGACAGTTACCTGCCAGCCGGTCCGATCTTGAGGGTCACGGTGGAGCCGTTCGCGGCCTCCTTGACAATCTTGATCCTGGTGTTGGTGTCAGGAACGATCACGCCGCCGGTCGGGTTCGCCTTGTCGTAGTAGACGCCGTGCCGGTCGTCGAAGAGCGTGACGCCCTTCTTGGCCTTGATCGTGACGGGCTTGCCGTCCTTGTGGAGCTTCAGCGCGTCGGTGCGGTGGCGCGTGAAGGTCGAGTCGTAGGACTGGAAGCGGTTGCGCATCAGCTTCCCGTCGGCCCACCGCTCGGCCTTCGGGTGCGCGTCGACGGGCAGGATCTGCCCGCGGCCGGGGTGCTGGCCGACGTTGTTGTCCGGCTGCGAGGTGTCCCACAGCCAGATCAGCACACCGTTCTGATACGGGAAGTGCTCGACCCAGTGGGGCTTGTCGGTGGCCCAACCGAAGTTGTACGGGCCGGTCTTGAGGGTCCTGTCGTATGACACGTACTGGCGGTTCTCGGCCAGGTAGTACTGCGGGTAGTCCTTGGTGAAGGACGCCCCGATCCGCGTGAAGCCCTTGCTGGTCCAGCCGTTGTCGCCGCCCTCCGCGTCATCGCTGAACAGCGGCTCGCCGTCGGCGACCACGCCGAGGGCGTCGGCCGTGAAGCCCTTCTGGACGGCGCCGCCGTCGGTGTGGTAGCGGAAGCGGAGGTCGATCTTCTTGCCCGCGTAGGCGTCCAGCGGGTAGACGAGGTCCTGGTAGGCGTCCACCGTCCCGGTCAGCGCGGGCTTGTCGCCGCCGTCGCGCGGGATGGGCTCGCCGTTCGCGGTGCCGTCGACGGGCGTCCAGTTCTCGCCGCCGTCGGTGGAGATTTCGGCGTAGAGGTAGTCGTAGTCCTTCTCGATGTCCCACCAGCCCTGGAGGGTCAGCGACGCCTTGGACTTACCGGTGAGGTCCACCGGCCGGGAGAGGGTGTTCTTCAGGTCGTTGCCCATGTCGCTCCACCACTGCCGGGAGCCTTCCGCGGGCTGGACGATCTCCGTCGTCACCTCCTTCGAGGGCAGTTCGACGACCACCGCCTGCTTGTGCTTGGTGTTGTACTCAGCGACGCCCAGCTTGTGCGTCGACCTGGTGGCGGCCTTCGCCTTGCCGTAGTTGAGCCATCCCAGCTGCAGCTTGTCCCAGGCGCTCATATCGCCGGGCAGATCGCCGATGGAGTCCTTGCCGCGGCCTAGCCAGGAGCCGGCCGACATCAGCGACCAGTAGTCCACCGACGACTCACCGGTGCCGCTGGTGTCGTACTCGTCCGGAAGCCCCAGGTCATGGCCGTATTCGTGGGCGAAGACGCCGAGTCCGCCGTTCTCCGGCTGCATGGTGTAGTCGCCGACCCAGATGCCGGTGTCGCCGATCTGCGTGCCGCCCGCCTTGTTGTCGGCGGGGCCGGTCTTGCCGGCGTCGGTGCCGTACGCGTACCAGCGGTGCGCCCAGAGGGCGTTGGTCTTCTGGGCGCCGCCGCCCGCGGACTCGTCCTCACCGGCGTGCACGATCTGGAAGTGGTCGATATAGCCGTCCGGCTCGTTGAAGTCGCCGTCCTCGTCGTGGTCGTAGCGGTCCCACTGGTCGTACCTGGCGAGATCGGCCGTGATCTGCTCGTCGGTACGGCCCTTGGCCTTCTGGTCCTCCGCCCACTGGTCGACCCCGTCGCGGACCAGGTCCCAGGCGTTGGCACAGTTGGTCTGACCGCAGTAGTTGGAGCCGTAACGGGCCTCGTTCCACTCGACCCTGACCCAGTCGGAGACCTCGCCCTCGACGGAGTAGCGGCCCGAGGACTGCTTCTCGTAGTACTTGGCCAGCGACTGCTTCTTCTTGTCGTGCGAGAAGTAGAGGTCCTGGAAGTGCTGCCGGTTGTAGTCCTTCTGCCAGGCGGTGCTGTTGTCCGTCGTACGGTCCGGCTCGGCTATCTGGTTGTGCGCCGGGCCGGGCTTGCCGCCGTACTTCTTCACCGGCGGCTCGGGGCCGTCGCCGTCCGGGTCGAACATCGTGGTGTCGTCGACCTTGTCACCGAAGTCCGCCAGGATCGTGAAGATCCGGTCGGTCTTCTGCCGCGCCAGCTCGACGTACTTGCCCTTGCCCAGCTTGACGACCTGGGAGCCCGCGCGCTCGGTCGCCGTGGCGTCGCCCGATATGACCTGCTGGAGCGCTTCCTTGCGCTGACTGGCCTGCCGGTCGCTGAACGGACCCTTGAGGTCGTGGTCCACGGTCCGCTCGGGGGCCGGATCCTGGCGCTGCGCGACGGGCGACGGGGGTTGCCCGTCGGCCGTGGCCACTCCCGAAGACAAAGCGGCCGCCCCGATCGCGGCGATCGCCGTGGCCAGGGCGGCCGGTCTGAAAAGTCTTCTCTGATTTCTCACTTGGCGCGGTCCTCCCCTTCGAACACGGTCACTGTTCGAGGGGCATTCGACCGGAAGCGTCGAAGAAAAGACAGATCTTGACTTGGGCACGTCAGCGAAGTATGTTGCCCGGTTCACGAGTTACGGCTGTCGGACGCCGGACACACCGGCCCGACGGCGAGACGGACGCACCGCCCCGACGGGAGGGGGACGCACCGTCCCGACGGGGGACCAGGCCCGCCGCACAGGCGGGTCGGATATGCCCCTCAGGCATGCACCCCTGCCCCCAACAGGCGTTCCGCCAATGCCCGTTCGCACACGGGCGGAGCCGCGCGCCCCCTGTACCCCGGAACCGTGGGTTAGGTCACGCTTACCCGTCGCTCCGCCCGGGCAGTAAGGACCGTAGGGTCGTTCGATGGCGCGCCTTCGACGGCACCCGTTGACCGACACACCCTGCCGACCACCCGAGGACGGATCCCGCCATGCCTCGTCCGACCGCCACCCAGCTCGTCTACGGTTCGGCCACCGTCTTCCTCTCCACCCTCGCGATGCTGCTGCTCTCGCGGACACAGACCGTCATCGGGGTCGCGGTCATCGCCCTCGCGGGGCTCGGGCTCGGCCTGCTGGCCGCCCTGACGTTCCCCGCGCGGCGGACGTCGCGGAGCTCACGGGTGGTCCGCCGGCACACCGTACGGGCCAAGTCGCCCGCCGCGCCTGCCGCGTTGACGGCCGTGCCGGCGCCGGGCGGGCGGCTGCCGCGCCCCAGGATCTCCCGGCCGACCGGCGCCGTCGAGGCCCGGGTCGGTGAGCACTCCCGCTGATCCGACGCGGGCGCGTCAGGCCGTGGAAACCACCACGGTCTTGGCCGCCTTGTCGTGGACGCACTGCTGGTACGGCTTGTCCCAGGTGCACCACAGGACGTTGACCAGCCAGAAGATGGGGCCGCAGCACGGCACGATCTCCGGCAGTGTGTAGACCGCGGCCCGGATCCAACCCGCCTGGCCGGCCGGCACCGCGCCGTTCGCCAGCATCCCCACCCGGATCTTCATCGCCATCTTGCCGACGGTCTGGCCGCGGTTGGTCAGCATCAGCCCCTCGTACACCAGATACACCAGCATCGTGACGCCGGACACCGTCGCCTGTTTGCCGGTCTCCGTAGGGCTGCCGCTCGTGTAGTCCGCCCCGCCCACGATGACGTTCATGATCAGCGTGACCGGGACACCGATGATGATGATGTCGATGATGCGCGCGACGAGCCGACGGCCGCGGTTGGCGAGCGGCGGCATCCCGGCGAGCGGATCGGCCGCGCCGTACTCCCCGCCGTAGGGATTGTCGGCATACGGGCTGCCGCCGTAGGGGCCGCCCTCGTAGCGCGGGGGAGGTGCACCACCGGGAGGGGGCTCGCCGCCAGGAGGCTGAGCTCCTCCAGGCGTTCCACCAGGAGCGCCGCCGCCTCCGCCGCCCGTGCCGCCCCCGGAAGGGGAACTGCTGGACGGCGCGCCCTCCTCGGGCGGCCCCTGCGGCTTCTTCAGGAACGGGTCGTGCTCCGGCGGTTCACCGGAGCCGGGACTCGGCTGGTCGGTACTCATGGCCCGAGTCGACCGCTTGTCACGGCCCGCCGCATCCGGCGAAGTCCGTTCGGGGGACCCGGGCCATGGGGTCCGTCCGGTGGATCGGGGTCGGACCGGCCCGGGGGCTATCCGACGGGCCAGGCGCGGGGGTCCGTCCGATGGGGCTCGGGGGTCCGTCCGATGGGTCAGGCTCGGACATCCCCTGTGCGGGGCCCGGCGATCAGTCGGCGGCGACGAACGTCCGCGCGGCCTTGTCGTGCCAGCACTGCCGCCACGGGCGGTCGAACAGACACCACACGACGTTCACCACACCGACGGCCAGGACACCGAGCACGCCGTACACCAGCCAGCGCTTGATAGCCGCACCGAATCCCGGGGTGTCATGGCTCTCGATGTCCAGCACCCGCACCTTGCACAGCTTCTTGCCCAGGGTGCGGCCCCACTTGACGGTCGGCAGCGCCTCGTAGAGCCCACCACCGATGAGCAGGACGGCCAGGACGGCGCCCAGGATCGGGAGGGTGGTGCCGTCGAGCAGATAGACCGTCACCTCGCGGCCGGACTGCTTGGCCGCCTCTACCTTGGCGTCGATGTGGTCCGTGACGGTGCCCCACAGGGGTACGGCGACCGCGGCGGCGGCCGCGCCGACCACCAGCGTGTCGATCAGCCGGGCCGCGAACCGGCGGCCGAGGCCCGCCGGGTGGCCCTGTGCGGCCTGCGCCGCCGCGAAGAAGACATCGGCGGACGGCGGCTTCCAGGGGATGACGCCGTCGTCGCCCGGCGCCCCGGCCGCGGCACCGCCTTGCGGCGGAAAACCCGACGACGCCGACGACACGGCGGGCGCCTGCCCGCCCTGCTGCTGCCCCGGGTTCTGCTGGGGACGGCCCTGCGGTGTGCCGACGGACGGCAGCGGCTGCGGGTCGGTGGTGCCGGGCGGGGCGGACTGCCCGGTGGCGCCGCCCTGCGCGACCCGGATCGCCATGGTCTCGTTGCCCTTCGCCGCGCCGGCCGCACCGTCGGCTCCCGACGCTCCGGCCGTCCCTCCGGGGTTCGGCCGTACCGCCCGGATCGCCGTGGTGCCCTGGTCCACGGCGTCGCCGTCACCGCGGCCGCCCGGCTTGACGGCACGGATGGTGACCGTCCCGTCGGCGGGACCCTCGGGCTTACGGGGTCCGGGCGTCGTGGTGGACGACGTGGCGGGCGCCTCGCCGGACCCGGGCCCGGCCGCCCGACCGCCCGACCGCTCGTCGCGCTGCGCCGGCACCGCGCCCCACGAGGCCGCGCCGGACTGCGCCTGGGACTGTGGCTGCTCGGCCGAGCCCCAGGACACCCGGCGGTCCGCCTCACCGCCGAAGCCGCTCTGCCGGGAGGCGTCGGCCTGCCAGGAGGAGGCCGGTTCCGGACCGGTGCCGGGCCGCCGGGCCGGGTCGTCCCAGCTCCCCGCGGCGCGGTCGTCGGCCGGTCCGTCCTCACCGCTCTCGCCTCCGGCGGGCACTCCGGTGCCGTCGCCCGCCTCCTCGTCCAGGAAGACCGGCCCGGTCTCCTCGACGGGGGACGGGGCCGGGGCGGGCGACGGCGCCGCGGTGGCCACGCCGGGCGGCGGGGCGGGCATCGCCTCGCCCTCGGCCGGCGCCGGCCGGCTGGTGCCCGGCACCCACGCGGCGCCGTTCCAGTACCGGATGTAGCCGGGGATGGACGGGTCCGGGTAGAAGCCTGGCGTAGGGCTGTCGCCGGCGGATCCTGAGGTAGGGGCGCTCATGTCCGAAGTCCCGTATCTGTGCTCGGCCTGGTGGGTGTGGGGTGCAGTCTGCCGCAACGCGGCGTCCACATCTATCAGACCCCCGGTGGCCCCGGCGTTCTCCCCCGGCGACGACCACCTGGAAGAGGTCCGCGAAAAAAGTTGTGCGAAGTCGTGTAAGAGACCGGCGGATGACACCTCTCTCCGTGTGCGGGCCCGTTCCGGGCGCCCGCACAGGGAGATTCAGAGAGGCGGACGCAATGCACACCGTGGTGGAACGAGAACTCGAACTGGGCCTGGTGCTGTCTCCGGAGCACAGCATTCCGGTGCCGGCCCGGCTGACCTACCGGACGGATGACCCGTATGCCGTCCATGTCACCTTTCACATCGGTTCGGACTCCCCCGTCAACTGGACTTTCGCCCGCGAACTGCTCGTCGAGGGCGTGTTCCGGCCGTGCGGCCAGGGCGACGTCCGGGTCTGGCCGACGAAGCTGGACGGCCGCAGCCTGGTCTGCATGGCACTGAGCTCGCCGGACGGCGACGCCCTGCTGCAGGCCCCGGCCGGGGCGGTCTCGGCGTGGCTGGAGCGCACCCTGCGGATCGTGCCGCCGGGGTCCGAACAGGGGCATCCGGGCCTCGACGAAGGGCTGAGCGAACTGCTCGCCATGACACCGCGCGACGGTCTCGACCGCACCGACCCCTGGCCGTCGGACGAGACCCCGGAAGCCGGGGCGTAACGGCGTGGCCGCTTGGGCCGCATCCGGAGAAAGGGCGTTAGCCGTGCATGCCGGCGTGACGTGGCCACGGCCTCGCCACGCCGGCGACGTCACGGCCTTCACCGCATCCGGCGTTCCACCGCTTCCTTGGCCTCCGAAAGGCCGGAGCCGGTGAGTTCACGGTGCAGCTTGATCGCCTGGATCCTCTTGCCCTGGCGCAGCAGCTCATCGATCTCGGCCATCCCCGGGTCCTCGGGCTCCTCGGCGCCGAGGTGCGCCAGCAGCAGATCGACCTTGCGCTCCAGGAGCTGGATCCTGCGGTCCAGCTGCTTGGCGCGGCGGTCGGTGGTCGGTGGTCGTGGCTACGGCGATCACGGTGAGGAACAGCGCGGGGAGCAGGAAATCCATGGCCGGAACTCTACGGTGAGGTGGGGCATGGGCACGACAGGGGCCTGCACCCCCTACGACAGGGGCCTGCACCCCCTGTGTTTGCCCCAACGATGCCGAGTCAGAAGACGTTCCCCCGGTCGCTCCCCCGGTCCAGAACAACCTCCCCGGACCGGTTCAGAACAGCTTCCCCGGATTGAGCAGCCCCAGCGGATCGAAGACCTGCTTGATGCCGCGCTGCAACTCCATGCCCACCGGGCCCAGTTCGCGTGCCAGCCACTCCTTCTTCAGGACGCCGACGCCGTGTTCGCCGGTGATCGTGCCGCCCAGTTCGAGGCCGAGCGCCATGATGGCGTCGAACGACTCGCGGGCCCGGCGGGACTCGTCGGCGTCGGTGGCGTCGAAGCACACGGTCGGATGGGTGTTGCCGTCGCCCGCGTGCGCGCAGACGCCGATGGTGAGGCCGTACTTCTCGGCGATGGCGGCGGTGCCCTCCAGCATGGCGGCCAGCCGGGAGCGCGGTACACAGACGTCGTCGATCATCGTGGTGCCCTTGATCTGCTCCAGGGCGGTCAGCGTCAGCCGCCGGGCCTGCAGCAGCAGGTCCGACTCGGCGGCGGTCTCGGCCGGGACGACCTGGGTGGCGCCGGCCGCGGTGCACAGTGCGCCGACGGCGGCGAGTTCGCCGGCCGGTTCCGGGTGGTCGAAGGCGGCGAGCAGCAGCGCCTCGGTGCTGTCCGGGAGGCCCATCCGCGCCATGGCGTTGACGGCGCGGATGCTCGTACGGTCCATGAGTTCCAGCAGCGAGGGGGCGTGGCCACGGGCCATGATCTCGCAGACGGCTGCGCAGGCGGCCGCGACGGAGGGGAACTCGGCGGCCAGGGCGAGCTGTTGGGGCGGCTCCGGTTTGAGAGCGAGGACGGCACGGACCACGATGCCGAGGCTGCCCTCGGAGCCGACGAACAGGCGGGTGAGGTCATAGCCGGCGACGCCTTTTGCGGTGCGGCGGCCGGTCGTCAGCAGGCGTCCGTCGGCGAGGACCACGTCCAGGCCGAGGACGTATTCGGCGGTGACGCCGTACTTGACGCAGCACAGGCCGCCGGACGCGGTGCCGATGTTGCCGCCGATCGAGCACTCCTCCCAGCTGGAGGGATCCGGCGGGTAGTAGAGGCCGTGTGCGCCGACCGCCCGGGAGAGGGCGGCGTTGACGACCCCGGGCTCGACGACCGCGATCCGGTCGACCGGGTTGATCTCGATGATCCGGTCCATCTTGACCAGCGAGAGCACGAGGCAGCCGTCGGAGGCGTTCGCGGCGCCCGACAGCCCCGTCCGCGCGCCCTGTGGGACGACCGGGACGCGCAGTGCGGTGGCGGTACGCATCACGTGCTGGACCTGCTCGACGGTGCGCGGCAGCACCACGACGGCGGGCGTGCCGGCCGCGCAGAAACTCGCCATGTCGTGGGCGTAGGAGCCGGTGATGTCGGGGTCGGTGAGTATGGCGTCACCCGGGAGTCCGGCGCGCAGACGTGTGATGAGGTCCATGCCGCCCAGCGTGACATCCGTGGGCCGTACACGGAAGATCGTGTACGGCCCGTGGGACGGGTCCTCCGCGTCAGAGATTCCCGCGCCGCTCCTGTTCCCGCTCGATCGCCTCGAACAGCGCCTTGAAGTTGCCCTTGCCGAAGCCCAGGGAGCCATGCCGCTCGATCATCTCGAAGAAGACGGTCGGGCGGTCCTGGACCGGCTTGGTGAAGATCTGCAGCAGATAGCCGTCCTCGTCGCGGTCGGCGAGGATCTTCAGTTCGCGCAGTTCGTCGAGGGGGACGCGGGTGTCGCCGACCCACTCGCCGAGGGTGTCGTAATAGGTATCCGGTACGTTGAGGAACTCGACGCCCGCAGCGCGCATCTGACGGACCGTCGCCACGATGTCGTTGGTGGCGAGGGCGATGTGCTGCACGCCGGGGCCGCCGTAGAACTCCAGATATTCGTCGATCTGCGACTTCTTCTTGGCGATGGCCGGTTCGTTGATCGGGAACTTCACCTTCTTGGTTCCGTCCGCGACGACCTTGGACATCAGGGCGGAGTACTCGGTGGCGATGTCGTCGCCGACGAACTCCTTCATGTTGGTGAAGCCCATGACCTTGTTGTAGAAGGCCACCCACTCGTTCATCTTGCCCAGCTCGACATTGCCGACGCAGTGGTCGACGGCCTGGAAGAACCGCTTCTCCGGGGGCTCGACGACGGGTGCGACGGGTGCGAAGCCGGGCAGGTACGGGCCGTCGTAGCCGGAGCGCTCGACGAGCGTGTGCCGGGTCCGGCCGTAGGTGGCGATGGCGGCCCGGACGACGGTGCCGTACTCGTCCTTGGTGTCGTAGGGCTCGGTGAGGCCGGTCGCGCCGTGCTCGACGGCGTACGCGTACGCGGCGCGGGCGTCGGGGACCTCGATGGCGAGGTCGATGACGCCGTCGCCGTGCGTGGCGACATGGTCGGCCAGGAAGCGGCCCCAGTCCGTCATGGGCTTGATGACGGAGGTGAACACGAACCGGGCGCCGCCGGATTCGAGTACATAACTCGCGGTCTCACGGCTGCCGTTCTCCGGTCCGGCGTAGGCGACGCGCTTCATACCGAAGGCGGTGGAGTAGTAGTGCGCGGCCTGCTTGGCGTTGCCGACGGCGAAGACGACCGCGTCCATCCCCTTGACCGGGAAGGGGTCCGCCTGCCGGGCCGTACCGGGGGTGCTGGGATTGGTGTGCATCGTGGTGTCTGCCATGGCCGCAGAGTCTCTCCGTTCCACAAGATGCGCAATAGTTTGTGGATCCGCTGGACATTATGCATAGCAGTACGGCGGTTCTGCCGGGCTATCTGTGCAGGATGACCATCAAAAACGGAGGCACGGGCGATGGCGATCGATCATTTGGACGGGGCCCTGCTGGAGCTGCTCGCCCGGGAGCCGCGGATCGGTGTCCTGGAGGCGTCCCGGCGGCTCGGGGTGGCGCGCGGGACGGTGCAGGCACGGCTCGACCGGCTTCAGTCGAACGGAGTGATCCGGGGTTTCGGGCCGGATGTGGACCCGGCCGCGCTGGGCTATCCGGTGACCGCGTTCGCGACACTTGAGATCAAACAGGGCCAGGGCAGCGACGTACGCGCCCACTTGGCGACCGTTCCGGAGGTGCTGGAGCTGCATACAACGACCGGACATGGGGACATGCTCTGCAGACTGGTCGCCAGGTCCAACGCCGATCTGCAACGTGTGATCGACCGCGTTGTGGGTTTTGATGGCATCGTGCGGGCCTCGACGGCGATCGTCATGGAAAACGCGGTTCCGTTGCGCATCATCCCGCTGGTGAAGCAGGCGGCGGGAGACTGACCCGAGGAGAGCGCCGAGTGAGCTTCTGGGAGTACGTCGGCAACCGGCACACCCAGCTGCTGACGGATACGCTTCAGCATGCAAGCGCAGTGTTCCAGTGCATGGTGATCGCCACCGTCCTGGGGGTCGCCCTCGGTGTGCTCACCTACCGCAGCGACTGGGCGGGCGGCCTGGCCACCACCACGACCGCCACCATCCTGACCATCCCCTCACTGGCCCTGATCGGGCTGCTGATCCCGCTCGTCGGCCTCGGTGTGGCCCCCACCGTCATCGCGCTCACCCTCTACGGGCTGCTGCCGATCGTCCGGAACGCCATCGTCGGACTGCGCGGGGTGGACCCGGCCCTGGTCGACGCCGCCAAGGGCATCGGCATGTCGCGCGCCGCCCGGCTCTTCCGGGTCGAACTGCCGCTGGCCTGGCCACCGATCCTCACCGGCATCCGCGTCGCCACCCAGATGCTGATGGGTATCGCCGCCATCGCCGCGTATGCCTCGGGCCCCGGCCTCGGCAATGAGATCTTCCGCGGGATCGCCTCGCTGGGCAGCGCGAACGCGCTCAATCAGGTGCTCTCCGGCACCGTCGGAATCGTCGTCCTCGCCCTTCTCTTCGACGCCGCGTACGTCCTCATCGGACGTCTGACCATTCCCAGGGGGATCCGTGCCTGAGACATCCGGGACCGGAAACGGGACGCCTGCCACGCAGTCCAGCACGCCGCCCGTCTCCGGCGCCGGCATCCGGCTGGAGAATCTGACGAAGATCTATCCCGGCAGCCCGGTCCCGGCGGTGGACAACGTCACCATGGAGATCCGGGCCGGTGAGCTGGTGATCTTCGTGGGGCCGTCGGGCTGCGGCAAGTCCACCACCCTCAAGATGATCAACCGGCTGATCGAGCCGACGTCCGGACGGATCCGGATCGGCGACGAGGACGTCACCGGCATCGACCCGGTAAAGCTGCGCCGCAAGGTCGGCTACGCCATCCAGCAGTCCGGCCTCTTCCCCCATATGACCGTCGCCCAGAACATCGCCCTGGTCCCGAAGATGACCGGCTGGTCCAAGGCGAGGATCACCAGCCGGGTCGAGGAGATGCTCGACCTCGTCGGCCTGGACCCGGGCGAGTTCCACGGCCGCTACCCCCGCCAGCTCTCCGGCGGCCAGCAGCAGCGCGTCGGCGTCGCCCGCGCGCTCGCCGCCGACCCGCCCGTGCTGCTGATGGACGAGCCGTTCGGCGCCGTCGACCCGATCACCCGCGACCACCTGCAGGACGAGCTGATCCGGCTCCAGCACGAACTCCACAAGACCATCTGCTTCGTCACCCACGACTTCGACGAGGCGATCAAGCTCGGCGACCGGATCGCGGTGCTCCGCGAGCGCTCCCACATCGCCCAGTTCGACACCCCCGAAGCCATCCTCACCAACCCCACGGACGACTTCGTCTCCGGCTTCGTGGGCGCCGGCGCCGCCCTCAAGCGGCTCAACCTCACCCGCGTACGGGACGTCGGCTTCGTCGACTTCCCGACCGCCCGGATGGACGCCCCCCTGGAGTCCCTCGTCGCGCTGCTGCGCTCCGGCACCACCAACGAGGTGCTGCTGCTCGACCCGAACCGCCGCCCGTACAAATGGCTGCGCCGCGGCGATCTGGCGCGCGCCAAGGGGACACTGGCGCGGGCCGGCACCCTCGTGCACGACACGGTGACCCGGGACGCGACGCTGCGCGACGCCCTGGAGGCGGTGCTCACCGACAGCGCCGGCCGGGTCGCGGTGACCGGACGGCGCGGTGAGTACATCGGCGTGGTCGACATGGAGACGCTGATGAACAACGTCCACCAACTGCTGGAGGCGGACCGCCTGGACGCCGCCGCACAGCGGGACGCGCCCGATGAGCAGGACGGCTCCCGGGGGGCCAGGCATGAGCGAGCGTAGCGAGCGAATCATCGGAAGGTGCGCGCCTCGCGAATGCGAGGCCGAGCGTAGCGAGGTGTCGGCATGAGCCCGGACGACGTCGGGGACGACGCGAGCGGCCCGCGCGGGGAGGGGCAGTCGGCGGGCGAGCGCACGGTGGACATGGCCTTCCTGGACACCACCGAGATCGAGGAACGGGAGATCGCGGCCGGGGAGGCACCCGCCCCGCCCTCCCGCGGCCCGCGCCGGATCAGCTGGCAGAAGTGGACCTTCATGCCGGCCTTCCTGACCGTCGCGCTGCTGGTCACCTGGCTGTGGTTCACCCACACCACCCTGGACTCCATCGCCCGCCAGGCGGTCGACGACGGCAAGGTGTGGCTCGCGCTACGCCAGCAGATCCAGCTCACCGCGTACTCCACCTTCTTCGTGCTGATCATCGCGATCCCGCTGGGCATCGCGCTCACCCGCCGCCGGCTGCGCGCGGCCGGCCCGTTCGCGCTGGCGGTCGCCAACCTCGGGCAGGCCGTCCCGGCCCTGGGTCTGCTGATCCTGCTGGTCATCTGGCTCGGCATCGGCGCCCGGTCCGCCATCATCGGCATGGTCATCTACGCCACGCTGCCCGTCCTGGCCAACACCATCGCCGGGCTGCGCGGAATCGACCCGACGCTGACCGAGGCCGCCCGCGGTATCGGCATGTCCCCCACGGGCGTCCTGACCAGGGTCGAACTCCCCCTGGCCGTACCGCTGATCCTGGCCGGTGTGCGCACCGCGCTGGTCCTGAACGTCGGCACCGCGACGCTGGCCACCTTCGGCGGTGGCGGCGGCCTCGGTGACCTGATCTCGGCGGGCATCATCACCCAGCGGATGCCCGTACTCGTCCTCGGTTCGGTGCTGACGGTGGCGCTGGCGCTGCTGGTCGAATGGCTGGCCTCGCTCGCCGAACTGCTGCTGCGGCCGCGCGGCCTGGAGGGGAGTTCCTGATGGCGCCCTACGGAGCCCTCCGCCACGACCCGAAGGGCATGGGTGGGGGCGCCCCCTGGGGAAACCTCCCAGCGGTGGCTGAGGGAGGGACCTGGGGGACTGCCCCTGTCCGACGCCGCTCCGTCGTGCTCGCGCTGGCCGGCGCGCTGCTCGCCGCCGTCGGCCTGAGCGGCTGCGGCCTGGTCAGCGGCAGCCCGATGACCGACGACGTCAAGCCCGGCACCGTCGGCCGGGGCGAGCCCCTCAAGGGCGCCCAACTCACCGTCACCTCGAAGGAGTTCACCGAGAACATCATCCTCGGGCAGATCATGGGCCTGATCTTCAAGGCGGCCGGCGCGACGGTCATCGACAAGACCAACATCCAGGGCACGATCGGCGCCCGTGAGGCGGTCCGGACCGGCGCCGCGGACGGGATGTACGAGTACACCGGCACCGGCTGGATCACCCACCTCGGCCACGAGAAGCCGATCCCCGACGAACAGAAGCAGTGGGAGGCGGTCCGCGACGCCGACCGGGCGAACGGCCTCGTCTGGCTTCCGCAGTCCACCCTCAACAACACCTACGCGCTGGCGCTCAACCCCGCCAACGCGAAGAAGTACGGCGTCAAGACCCTCTCGGACCTCGCCGCGCTGCTGAAGAAGGACCCCGACGCGGTCACCCTGTGTGTGGAGAACGAGTTCGCCACCCGCAACGACGGCCTGCCCGGCATGGCGAAGGCGTACGGGATGAGCATCCCGCCGGGCAACATCAGAAAGATGTCCGCCGGCGTCATCTACACCCAGACCGTCAAGGGCACGGCCTGCACCTTCGGCGAGGTCTACACCACCGACGGGCGCATCAAGGCGATGGGCCTGACCGTCCTGGCCGACGACAAGCACTTCTTCCCGAACTACAACGCGGCGCCCGAGATGAACGCCGCGACGATGAAGAAGTACCCGCAGATCGCCGGACTGCTCGCGCCCGTCACCAAGGCCCTCGACAACACCGTCGCGCAGCAGCTCAACCGCAAGGTCGATGTGGACGGCGAGGATCCGCACGAGGTCGCCAAGGAGTGGCTGATCGAGAAGGGGTTCATCAGGGAAGGCTGATGTTCGTCAAGAAGGGCTGACCGGGCCGGAAGAAGGGCTGACCAGGCCGGCCCAGCCGGGGCGGTTGGGGGCCCGCTCAGCCGTGGGAGTTGGTGGCCGGCCCAGCCGTGGGGTTGAGGACCGGCCCAGCCGTCGGAGTGCGGGGCCGGCTCAGCAGGCCGGGACCTTGGCCCCGGTCCGCAGGGCCCTGAGGGCGTCCACCGCGCCGTCCAGGGTGCGCACGGGGATCAGCCGCATGCCCTGGGGAAGCTCCGCGCGGGCGTCCGCGCACTCCTTCTCGGGGACCAGGAAGACCGTGGCGCCGTCGCGGTGCGCGGCCTGCGTCTTGAGCGGCACACCGCCGACCGCGCCGACCTTGCCGCCCGCGGTGATGGTGCCGGTCCCCGCGATGGTCTTGCCGCCGGTCAGATCGTGCCCCGTGCCGTCGCCGTCCAGCTTGTTGACGATGCCGAGGGCGAACATCAGGCCGGCGCTGGGCCCGCCCACGTCCTGCAGGCTCAGCTTGACCTCGACGTCCTTGTCGACGTCCTTGCCGGACCGGTGCAGCCGGCCCAGCGCCGCGGCGGTGGCGGTCTCCTGGGACTTCTTCATCTGCGCCGCGTTGTGCTTCGCGATCTCCTCGGTGGTGTCGCCCACGGGATAGACGGCGTCGCGCGGCATCACCGCCTGGTCCGTACGGGACCAGCCCTTGATGACGTCCAGCAGATGGACGGAGGCGTCCGGACCGGTGGCGACGATCGAGGTCATCCGCAGCTGGCCAGTGGTCCGGCGGGTGTCGGCGCCGGTGATGGTGATGACCGGCTTGCCCTTGGCGTCGCCGAGGACATTCGCCGTCATGCCCGGATAGGCGACCGAGAACGGCAGCGGCGCGAAGGCGGCGGTGGCGAGCAGGGCGACGACGAGGGCGGTGCAGAGCGCCAGGGTGCGGGTGCGTGCAGACACCCGGCCACCATAAGCGACCGTCGCACCACCGGCCTCCGGCAGCGCTGCGGCCTCACCACAGCGCAACAGGCTCACCACACGACCCACGTGCCGAACGCATACGCCCTGCCGGCCTCCCGGCGGCACGTCCCCGGCTCAGCACGGCGCCCCGGCTCAGCGCAGCGCCTCGGACACCTCGCGGGCCGCCTCGATCACCCGCGGCCCGACCCGCTCGGAGACGGTGTCCGCGAGCATCACCACACCCACACTCCCCTCGATACCGCTCACCCCGAGCAGCGGCGCCGCCGCCCCGCTCGCACCCGCCTCCAACTCCCCGTGGGTCAGGGCGAGTCCGCCGTCCTGGGGCCGGCCCTGCCGCCCCTTGAGGATCGCCCGGCCGGCGGCCCCCCGGTCCAGCGGATGACGGAACCCGGCACGGTAGGCGACGTGGTAGTCGGTCCAGGTCGGCTCCACGACGGCGACGGCCAGCGCCTCGGTGCCGTCGACCAGGGTGAGATGCGCGGTGGCGCCTATGTCCTCGGCGAGCGAGCGCAGCGCGGGCAGCGCGGCCTCTCTGACGAGCGGATGCACCTGGCGGCCCAGGCGCAGCACTCCGAGGCCGACCCGGGCCCGGCCGCCGATGTCACGGCGTACCAGAGCGTGCTGCTCCAGCGTCGCGAGCAGGCGGTAGACCACGGTGCGGTTGACGCCGAGCTTGTTGGACAGCTCGGTCACGGTCAGTCCGTGGTCCGTATCGGCGAGCAGTTTGAGGACACGCAGTCCTCGGTCGAGCGTCTGAGAGGTCTCCGCGGTCACGACGCCCCCTTCTCAGGTGAGTGGCGGCTTCGCATGGCGCGCTGCGAGTCCCGTAGCAGCGCGCGCAAGAGGCCGCCGGCCGCTTGGCACCGGCTGCGCTCCGCGGCGGCGCTGCCACGGGGCGTATGCGTGACCGGGACAGTAGCGATCCGGTCCGGTCAGCGGAAGAGTCCGTCCAGAATCCGGTCTTTCCCGCCCGGAATGTCCCGACTGATCCCTAGGTGGTGAGCCGTTTGTCCTTCAGCGAGGGCTGAACCGTTGTCCGGGCGTTACGGGGAGGCGGGCCGCCGGAGCGGACAAGAAAGGGCCGGGGCAGCCCCTCACCGCATCCGGGTGGCCCACTCCCGTACCTTTTTGATCCGCTCGTTCAGCTGCCCGGCGGTGGCCTCCGCGCTCGGCGGCCCGCCGCACACCCGGCGCAGCTCGGTATGGATCACCCCGTGCGGCTTACCGCTCTGGTGGACGTAGGCGCCCACCAGCGTATTGAGCTGCTTCCTCAACTCCAGCAGCTCCTTGTGCGTGACCACCGGCCGCCGCTCGGCCGGAATCTCCAGCAGATCCGCCTCCGCGTCCGGCTTCTTCCTGCTGTGCGCGATCTGCCGGGCCTGCCGCTTCTGCAGCAGCATCTGCACCTGGTCGGGCTCCAGCAGCCCGGGAATGCCGAGGTAGTCCTGCTCCTCCTCGCTGCCCGCGTGCGCCTGCATGCCGAATTCGGCACCGTCGTAGAGCACCCGGTCGAAGACCGCCTCCGACTCCAGCGCCTCGAACGAGAACTGCTCCTGCTCCCCGGTGTCCTCGTCCTGCGCCTTGCTGGCCTCGTCCATCTCCTTCTCGGACTCGGCGTAGGGGTCTTCGTCCCCCTCCTTCTTCGGCTTGTCGAGCACGTGATCGCGCTCGACCTCCATTTCATTGGCGAAGCCGAGCAGCATGGGGACGGTCGGCAGGAAGACCGAGGCCGTCTCGCCGCGCTTCCGGGACCGTACGAACCGCCCCACCGCCTGCGCGAAGAACAGCGGCGTCGAGATCGTCGTGGCGTAGACGCCGACCGCGAGCCGCGGCACGTCCACGCCCTCGGACACCATCCGCACCGCGACCATCCAGCGGTCGTGCGACCGCGAGAAGTCATCGATGCGCTGCGAGGCGCCGCTGTCGTCGGAGAGCACGAGGGTGGCGCCCTCCCCGGTGATCTCCCGGATCAGCTTCGCGTACGCGCGGGCCTGCTCCTGGTCCGACGCGATGACGAGCGCCCCCGCGTCCGGTATCGCCTTCCTGACCTCCGTCAGCCGCTGATCGGCGGCGCGCAGCACATTCGGCATCCACTCGCCGCGCGGATCCAGCGCGGTGCGCCACGCCTGCGACACCGCGTCCTTGGTCATCGGCTCGCCCAGCCGGGCCGCGATCTCGTCGCCCGCCTTGGTGCGCCAGCGCATATTGCCGCTGTAGGAGAGGAAGATCACCGGCCGGACGACGCCGTCGGCGAGCGCGTTCCCGTATCCGTACGTGTAGTCGGCGGACGACCGCCGGATCCCGTCGTTCCCCTCCTCGTACTGCACGAAAGGGATCGGGTTGGTATCCGACCGGAACGGCGTGCCGGTGAGCGCCAGCCGCCGGGTGGCCGGCTCGAACGCCTCCAGGCAGGCCTCGCCCCAGGACTTGGAGTCACCGGCGTGGTGGATCTCGTCCAGGATGACCAGCGTCTTGCGCTGCTCGATCCGGTTGCGGTGCAGCATCGGGCGCACGCCGACGCCTGCGTACGTCACCGCCACGCCCTGGTACTCGCGGCCCAACGGGCCCGCGCTGTACTCCGGATCGAGCTTGATTCCGATCCGGGCCGCGGCCTCCGCCCACTGCTTCTTCAGATGCTCGGTCGGTGCGACGACCGTCACCTGCTGCACGACGTGGTGATGCAGCAGCCACGAGGCGAGCGTGAGCGCGAAGGTGGTCTTACCGGCGCCGGGCGTCGCGACGGCGAGGAAGTCCCTGGGCTGGGTCTGGATGTACCGGTCCATGGCCGCCTGCTGCCAGGCACGCAGCTTGTTCGCGGTACCCCAGGGGGCCCGGCCCGGGAAGGCCGGGGACAGGTGGTGGTTACTGGTGGCGCTGGTGGTAGTCACGGTCTCCGTCGGGCGGGTCGGCGATCGGCAACCGCGTCAGCCTACCGGTGCCCCCGTTCGCACTCGGGGGTTACCGCCCCGGGTCACCCGGGGGTGGGACCGAGGTCACATCGCCTCACACCGCGTCATGCAGCGCGGCCGGCCGACGAGCGACGCCGGTTCGTGAACCCCGTATTGCAGTCTCATGGCAGCCCGTACGGCACCCTTGCCCACGCCCCCGCCCGGCGGCCTAGAGTCGGGACATCACCTCATCCGGCCGTGTGCCCGAGTGGCTGAGGGGCTCGCCTGCAAAGCGAGTTACGCGGGTTCGATTCCCGCCACGGCCTCGATACGCACCGCGCGTACGCGTAGGAAGGCGGCCCCCACACTGTGGGGGCCGCCTTCCTACGCGTTCACCGGGTGTCCCGGGTCTCCACTCGTCTCCGTCGGGCGGACCGGCTCCACCAGCGCCCGGCCCGCCCGCTAGGGCTGCACCGCCTGCGCCACGGCCGCTTGGGGGCGGATGGGCAGCCGCCCGATCGGCCGCCCCGTCGCCGCGCGGACCGCCGATGCGACGGCGGCCGGTGACGTGACCACCGGGACGGCACTGGCCGCCTTGGCGCCGAACGGCGCCACCACGTCCCGCTCCTCGACGAGTCTGACGATCCGGATGTCCGGGGCGTCCAGTGCCGTCGGCAGCACGTAACCGGTGAAGTCGGGATGGCGGACCTGGCCGCGCGTGGTGCGCAGGTTCTCCATCAGGGCCGCGCCGACGCCCTGGGTGACGCCGGCCTCGATACGGGCCCGCAGCTGGCGCGGGTTGAGCACTCGCCCCACGTCCTGCGCGACGGACATCTCCACGACCCGGACGGTGCCCAGTTCGATGTCGACATCGGCGACGCAGCGGATGGCGCAGAAGGCCAGGCCGACGAACGCGTCCCCCTGCCCGGTCTCGTCCAGCGGCTCGGTCGGGTGCGGCCGGCACTGGGCCGTGGCCCACAGTTCCTTGCCGTCCAGCGCCTCCGCGACCGTCGTGCTGAGCACCCCGTCATAGGACGTGATCTTGCCGTCGGTGATCTGGAGCAGCTCGGTGGACATACCGAACTTGTGCGCCAGGGGCTGCAGGAGCTGGGTACGCACCATCTTGGCGGCCCGTTCGACGGCGCCGCCGGAGACCCAGGTGTGGCGGCCGTGGCAGGCCGGGCCGGCCGGTGGCTGGTCGGTGTCGACGCCCGCGACATGCACCTCCTCGATGCCGAGCGTCTCCTGCACGATCTGCCGCGCCAGCGTGGAGAACCCCGAACCGGTCTCCACGGCGGCGCAGATGACGGTGGCGACCGAGCCGCTGACCTTGACCGTCGCGGTGGACACCTCGTCCGAGCCCTCCGCGCCCAGCATGTGCACCATGCCCAGCGCGTAGCCGACACCGCGGCGCACCGCGCCCGGTTCGCCCGCGCCCTCCGGGCCGCCCGGAAGCAACCACTCCGCTTCGGGGGTGTCCTTGGGCAGCTCAGGAAGCGGCGCCTCCCGGACGGCGTCCAGCAGCTCCGCCACCGGGGCCGGGCAGGTGACCGTCTGCCCCGTGGGCAGCAGATCACCGGTGGCCATCACATTGCGCATCCGGATCTCGTCCGGCTCCAGTCCCAGCCGGGCGGCGAGCTTGTCCATCTGCCCCTCGTGGGCGGCGCAGACCTGCAGCGCCCCCTCGCCCCGCATATGGCCGGACGGCGGGTTGTTGGTGCGCACCGCCCAGGCGTCGATGACGGCGTGCGGGACGACGTACGGGCCGCAGGCGAACGAGACGGCGGCAGCCAGCGCGTCGGCGGAGGTGTCCGCGTAGGCACCGGCGTCCATCAGGATCTGCGCCTCCACCTTGACCAGCTTGCCGTCGGCGTCCGCGTGGTGGCGGTAGCGCAGCAGCGTGGGGTGACGGTGCGCATGCGCGAGGAAGGACTCCTCACGGGTGGCCGCGAGCTTCACGGGGCAACCGGTACGCAGCGCCAGCAGGCCGAGGGAGAGCTGGATGCCGGGGTCCTCGCGGTCCGCGGTGGCCCCGGGGACGCCGGTGACGACGACCTTGACGCGTTCCGGGTCCAGCCCGAAGGAGGCGGCGGCCAGATCGCGGTCGGTGTGCGGATCCGTGGAGGCGGTGTAGATCTCCACGCCGCCGTCGGGACGCGGCACCGCGAGTCCGGCCTCGGCCCCGACGGGAGCCGGGTCCTGGCGGCCGATCCGGTAGAGCCCCTCGACCATCACCTCGCCGACCGCGTCGGCGTCGCCGAAACGGAGCGGGATGTGCCGGATGAGGTTGCCGTCGGGGTGCAACGGCTCGGCCTCGAAGGCGAGCTGCGGGTCGGTGACGGCGTCCAGGACCTCGTACTCGACGGCGATGGCGGCGGCGGCCAGCCGTGCCGTGTCCGGGTGGTCGGCGGCCACCGCGGCGATCGGCTCGCCGTGGTGGCGGACCTCGTCCTTGGCGAAGAGCGGACGGTCGGCGGTGCCCCGGCCGTGTCCGGCGTCGCCGGGGACGTCCTCGTGCGTGACGACGACGCGCACGCCCGGCATCTCCGTCGCGTGCTTGGTGTCGACGGACAGGATCCGCGCGCGCGGATGCGGTGAGCGCAGCACCGCGGCCCACAGCAGCCCCTCGGCCCACAGGTCGGCGGCGTACGGGAAGGTGCCCTCGGTCTTGGCGGCCGCATCGGCGGGCGCCAGGGAGACGCCCAGCCCGAGCTGCGGCGGCTCGACGGGCGGGATCGGGACACCCGCTGCGGGGGTCGCGGTGACGGCACCGGCGCCGTCGGTCGTGCCGCTCATGCCGAAGCCTCGCTTCGCTCGGCCTCGCATTCGCGAGGCGCGCACCTCTCAATGACTCGCTCGCTGCGCTCGCTCATGCCGAAGCCTCGCTCCGCTCGGCCTCGCATTCGCGAGGCGCGCACCTCTCAATGACTCTCCGCCAGTCTCCGACCGGGGGGACCCCCATGCTGCGCTCGCTCATGTCAGGACCTCGTCAGTGATGTGCTCGCTACGCCTGCTCATACGGCGCCTCCCGCCCGGGGATCGGCGCCCGGCCCCTCGTGGTGCGGCCCGTGCGAGAGCGGGTCGTGGGGGACCGGGCCCGCCGTGGGGTCGGCGGGGCCCGCCTGCTGAGGGATGCGCGGGGTGTCCGCCACCGGCTCCGCCTCGGCTTCCGCCGCTTCCGCACGGTCCTTGACGACCTTCTCCACGGCGTCCAGCACCCCCCGGTAGCCCGAGCAGCGGCACAGATTGCCGCACAGCGCCTTACGGGTCTCCAGCCGGCTGGGGGCGTGGTTGCCCTTCAGGAGGTCGTGGACCGTCATCGCCATGCCCGGTACGCAGAAGCCGCACTGCACCGCCCCGGAGGCGGCGAGGGCGCGCTGCACATCGGAGGGCGTGCCGTCCTGCGCAAGCCCCTCGACGGTACGGACGTCACTGCCCGCCGTGGTGGCCGCGGGCACCAGGCAGGACGCGACGAGCCGCCCGTCCACCTGGACCGAGCAGGCCCCGCACTCACCCTGCGAGCAGCCGTCCTTGGCCCCGGCGAGGCCGAGGCGCTCGCGCAGCACATAGAGCAGCGACTCACCGATCCAGGCGTCGGTGACCGGCCGGTCGGTGCCGTTCACGCGCAGGACGTAGGAGGCGGTGGGGTGTTCGTCGCAGGCGTCGAAGCCGGGGGCCGCGGGGTCGGCCTCGGGGGCGTGGGTACTGGTGGCGTCCGCGGGGTCGGCGTGGCCGGTGGGGAGGTCTGCGTGCTCGCCCGTCCCGCCTGTCTCGCCCGTCCCGCTCGTCTCGGCGGACCCGGTGGCCGGGGCGGCGTCAGCCACGCCTCCGGCATCGGCGACGGCGTCGGCCTCGGCAGCCACGCCCACACCTGCGTCGGCACCGGCCGCGAACCCCCCGGACTCCTCGGGCTGTTCACCGTCGGCCGCCGGGACCGTCCACCGCTCGGCCTCCGCCACCCGGTCCGGCTCGGCGGGCCGATCCGCCCGGGTCGGCTGCTCCACCTGGCCCGCACGGGGACCGGAAGCCGCGTCCATGCCGGCACGCGTAGCGGCACCGGCGTCCGCACCGGAATCCGCACGGGCATCCGCCGCGGTGCCGGCCGTCTCCGCCTCCTCGTGCCGAGGCGTCGTTTCCCCGGCCGGCGGCCACTGGGCCAGCGCGTCGGCCGGCAGCGACCAATGGCCGGTGGCACCGGCGTCCGCACCGCCCGCCGCCGCGTCCGCGCCGTCCGCGCCGGTCCCGTACGAGCCGCCACCGGGCAGCTCGCCGCCCTGCCCCGTGCCGCGACCCGCCAGACCGCCGTCCCGACCGTACGCGTCGTCCGGGCGGCGGCCGTGCGCACCGTCCCGCGCCCCGGTGCCGTGCGCTGCGTCGACACCGCCCGTGCCGCCGCCGGCGGCACCGTCCGTAGCGGTGGAGCCGCCGCTCGGGCCCGTGGTGGCGCTCAGTCCGGTGGCGAAGCTCCATTGGCCGGTCCTGCCGGGCTCTTCGGGGTCCGCGGCACCCCCGGCTCCCCCGTACGTGCCGGAGTAGTCACCGCCCTGACCCTGGTAACCGGCGGTGTCACCCGCCCCGGTAAGCCCCTCATGACCTTGGTGACGTTCGTGCCCTTCGTGAGCTTCATGGCCCGGGCGCCCCGGATGCCTCGGGTGTTCCGGATGCCCCGGACGTCCCGGGCGCTGCGGATGTCCCGGCTGCTCCGGATGTCCTGGACGACCACCCTCGTGGCCACCAGGCCCCGACTGCCCCGGCCGACCCGACTGACCCGTCTGGCCCGGATAGCCCGTCAGACCGTTGTCACCGACCAGGTACTCGCCCGACTCCTCCAACCCCTCGTCGGCCGCCGCCGGGACCGACCACGCGCCGGAGCCGCCGGCCGCCTGCGCGCTGCCCGCGACCGGCCAGTCCACCCGGTCGCCGCTGCCCCACGGCTGCGCCGCCTCGGGTGCGCTGCCGCCCTGGTAGCCCGCGGACGGGTGCTGGTGTCCCGAAGAGCCCGCCGGGGCGGCCTGGGCGGGGTACGCGGCGGACGGGTCGGCGTATCCGGCCGACGGGTCCGCGAACGGCATCGTCCACTGGCCGGTCGCCGACGGGTCGCCGGTGTCCTCGCCACCGGGGACCGGCGGCGAGGACACCGGAGGGCCGAACGACGACGGCGGGGTGTAGCCGTGGCCGGGCGCGGCGAGCGGATCGGAGGTGCCGTATCCGTTGGGCAGCCCGGCTCCGTAGGCCCCGGTGGTGAAGCCCTCCGGGAGCTGGACGAAGGCGGTGGCCTCCGACTCGTACTCACCGCCCTGCGGCAGCGGCTGCCAGCCCTGCTCGGGGTGCGGCTGCTGCGGATGACGGTTGTCTTCACTCACGAGAGCGCCCTCCCAAGTGCGCGGCGGGCCAGTGCTGCCACCGTACGGCGCAGGTGCAGCGCGGCGGGCGGCAGGGTCGCCGGTTCCGAACCGTCCTCGGGCGGCGCCGGATCGGGGATGCAGGCGGCGGCGACATAATCCCCGAAGGCGGTCAGCGCCTCGGGTACCAGGCCGCGTTGGCCGTCCCAGTCGATGAGCGAGGCGACCCACTGCTCGGCTTCCAGCGGGCGCAGCGGCATCGCGGCGACCGCGCCGACGGCGCAGCGCACACCCCGCCGGGCCGGGTCCAGGACCAGCGACACCGAGGCGGTGGCGCGTCCGGGGCCGGTGCGGCCGGTGGCCTTGAGGAACGTCTGCGAGGCGTGCAGCAGCGGCACCCGTACGAAGCCGACGACTTCGCCGGGCCGCAGCATCTCCCGGCCGGCCAGCAGATGACTCACCGGGATCTCACGGCGGGCGCCCCCGGGACCGGCGATGATCAGCGTCGCTTCGAGGGCGGCGAGCACGGGAAGGGTGTCGCCGGTGGGGGCGGAGCTGACGATATTGCCGCCGAGGGTCCCGGCGTTGCGGACCTGCGGGGGTCCGGCCGCGCGCGCGGCGGCGGCCAGGCCGGGGATCAGGGCCGCGAAGTCGGGGCGCCCCATACGGGCGAGGGTGAGGCCGGCACCGAGCAGCGCGTGACCGTCCTGGTACTGCCAGCCGCGGATCTCGCTGATCCGGCCGAGGCCCACCAGGGCGGCGGGTCTGAGGAGTCCGGCGTTGACGGCCGCCATGAGGTCGGTGCCGCCCGCGACGGGCACGGCGGCGGGCATGGCGGTGAGCGCCGCCACCGCCTCGTCGAGCGAGGCCGGCAACGTCACCTTGTGTGACGCGTGCGGTGCGTGGGTGGTCAAGCCAGCTGCCCCTTCCCTGGCGTCCCGGCTGTTCCGCTCCGCCGTACGGTACGTGTTCACGGCCCGGACGTGGCAACTCTGGCACATCTTCCCGGTACCGGGGCGAGAGGGTCCGCGAAGCGATGTTCCGTCCGGGAACGGGATGCTGGTCCGGTTTCGTCCCCGGCGCCCGAGGCGTGGGGACCTGCGCCGGTCCGGCGCGCCGCTCACACGTTCGGGGGCACCCCGTCGATGGGTCGTCCGAGCACGCCGGGACGTCGCTGCCAGGGGTGTGGGCCGCCGGGCGGGCGGTAGTCGACGCCGAGGGCGTCGAGCCGGGCGTAGTGGGCGGTCATCCGGCGGGTGAAGTCCTGGTGGTCGCGGTCGGCCGGCGGCGGCAGCCGTGACCAGGCGACCTCGGCGAACGCCGCGAGCCGGGGGAAGACCTGGTAGTCGACGCGCTGCCGGCTGTCCATGACCTCGGTCCAGACGTTGGCCTGGGTGCCGAGGACGTGCGCGGCCTGTTCCTCCGTCAGCTCCGGTGGCACCGGCTCAAAGCGGTGGACGTCCTCCAGCGTGCGGACATAGCCGATCGGTACCGGCTCGTCCGGGGAGGCGTGCTGACGGTGGTCCAGATACACCTGCTGTTCGGGGCACATGACGACGTCGTGACCGGTGCGGGCGGCGGCGATCCCGCCCGCGTAGCCGCGCCAGGACGAGACGACGGCGGCCTCCGCCAGCCCCAGCTCCGTCGTCTCGCCTTCCGTCGTCTCGCCTTCCGTCGTCTCACCTTCCGGCGCCCGGCTCCCGCCCTCCAGGATCTCGTCCCAGCCGACCAGCCGCCGTCCGCGGTCGGCGAGCCAGCGGTCGAAGTGCCGGATGAACCAGCTCTGCAGGGCGTCCTCGTCGGCCAGGCCCAGCTCGGCGATCCGGGCCTGGGCGGTCGGCGACGCCTGCCACTGATCCTTGGGGCACTCATCGCCGCCGATGTGCACGAACGGCGAGGGGAAGAGTTCCAGGACCTCCGTCAGCACGTGCTCGTAGAACCGCAGGACGTTGTCAGTGGGTGCGAGTACGTTCGGATTGACGCCCCAGGTGTCCCAGACCCGCAGGGAGGTGGTGTCGATGACGTCGGTGTTGCCGAGTTCCGGGTACGCGGCGATGGCGGCCTGTGAGTGCCCGGGAATATCGATCTCGGGGACGACGGTGATATGCCGCGCGGCGGCGTAGGCGACGATCTCGCGGATGTCGTCCTGGGTGTAGTAGCCGCCGTGCGGGCGCTCGTCCCAGAGGGGGGAGGCGCGGTGCCCGAGCTTGGTGCGCGCCCGCCAGGCGCCGGTCCCGGTCAGCTTCGGGTAACGCGTGATCTGGATGCGCCAGCCCTGGTCGTCGGTGAGATGGAGGTGGAGGACGTTGAGCTTGTGGGCCGCGAGCAGGTCCAGACAGCGCAGCACGTCGTCCTTGGGCAGGAAGTGCCGTGCGACGTCGAGCAGCATGCCGCGCCAGGGGAAGCGGGGGGCGTCTTCGATGCTCTGCTGCGGCAGGGCGAGGGGCCGGTCCGGTGCGATCGGTGCCCGGCGGAAGGCGCGGGGGCCGAGGAGCTGACGGAGCGTCTGCGCGCCCCAGAAGACTCCGGCCGGGCTGCCGCCGGCGATCCGTACGCCCCAGGCGGCGTCGGCGTCCAGCCGGTAGCCCTCGGCCGGGAGGTCCCCGTCGAGGGTGAGGGAGAGGGTGTCCGCGGCGTCGTCGGGGCCGGGTGGCAGGGGCAGGCCGAAGGCCGCGCCGAGGGTGTCGCGCAACCAGCACGCGGTGTCCTCGGTGCCCGGGGCGGCCGCGAGCGCGGTGGACTCGCCGAGCCGTACGGCGCTGCGGTACGGCCCGTCGATGCGGAGCGGCGCCGGAATCAGGTCACTTCCGGTGCCGGACCCGTTCTCCGCTCCGGTGTTCGTACCGCTGTCCGTTCCGGAGCCGATTCCGGCGGCCGTGCCGGTGTCCGCTCCGGAGCCGGTTCCGGGGTCTGTGTGTGGCATGCCGTCAGCCCTTCACCGCGCCGCCCAGGCCCGATACCAGCCGGCGCTGTACGAGTACGAAGAAGACCAGCACGGGGATGGTCATCACGATCGATGCTGCCATGATCCCGCCCCGGTCGTTCGCGTCCGGCTTCCAGAACGACGACGGGTCCAGGCCCCCGAGGGACCCGGACCCGCACCCATGGCGGAAGCACCGCCATGCGGTGAGCGGCTACGACCCGCCGCTCACCGCGGAAAACCGCCGGCTACGCCCGGTGGCTACTTCTTGCCGCCGTCCTTGCCGCCCTTGTCCTTGTCGCCGCCGGCGCCCATGGACTCGAAGATCTCCTTGCACATGGGGCAGACGGGGTACTTCTTCGGGTCACGACCCGGGACCCACACCTTGCCGCACAGCGCGACGACGGGAGTGCCGTCCAGCGCGCTGGCCATGATCTTGTCTTTCTGGACGTAGTGGGCGAAGCGCTCGTGGTCGCCGTCGCCGTGCGACACCTGCGGCGTCGGCTCTACGAGGGTCCCCGTACCTGCCCCGCGCTCGGGCTCAAGAGTGCTCATAGGAGCCAAGGGTACTCACGAGCAGCGCAACCGGGGAGCGACGGCCCGCCACCAGGTGCGCGGCGAGTCCCACGGCCGCCGCCCAGAGCAGTGCGTACGGGGCCAGTCCGGCCGCCAGCGCCGGCCCGCCGAGCGCCGAGCCGACCGCGCTGCCCAGGTAGAGGGCCGCATTGTGCAGGGCGAGGGCCACCGTGCCCCGGTCCGCGCACGGCCCCAGCAGCCGGTGCTGCGCCGACGTCTCTGGCTGTCCCGCCGTTGCGCCTGCGGTGGGCTGTGTCCGCTGCGCGGGGCTGTTCGGCAGCGGCGCGTGGGGGCGCCTCCCACGCCGTTCAGGCAGACGTCACCGGCACCCCGCCACGGTCGCCGCTCGTCAGCACCAGCCGGCCGGCGAATGCCAGCGCGGCCGCCGGCCGGATCTCGTACCAGGCGTCCTGACCGCAGACCGCGCCCAGCAGCGCGGCCATGTCGTCCGCACCGACCGTACGGGCCTCGGCGGCGGCGATGAAGGCGCGGACCGCCGCCGCAAGATCCACCTCGCTCTCCGCCCGGGCCACGAGATCGTCGACGATCCTCCCGATCGCGGCGTCACCGGACGCGGCCCAGCTCATCGCCATCTCCAGACCGTCGTCCGGCATTTTCCCGGGATACGGGGCGCGGGCTCAGGCGCCCTGCTGCCACCAGTAGAGGAAGCCGAGGAGGTTCCCCCGGGCGTCGTCCCGCAGCCGCTCCCGGGGCAGCCACTCGGGCCCGCCGGCCAGGAAGTCGATCCGCCGGCCACCGTCGTGCGTATAGCTGCCGTCCGCATGGCCGCACAGCAGCGCGCGGCCGTCCTCGAACAGCTTCAGCCGCCACCAGTAGGAGCCGCCGCCGTTCCAGCACTCCAATCCCCGCTCACCCCAGGTGAATTCGTCCCAGTCGTCCACGGCTGCCGCCACCACCGCCAGCGTCACGGCACGCGCCCACAGCCGCTGCGGATGATCCAGGTCCTCGGGCACACTGGGCCTCTGCATGGCGCTCTCCCCGTTCGTCCAGCGCGGACCCGCCATCGCGTCCGCGCGCCGTCCCCAACACCTCGCACCATAGCGACAGCCACTGAACAATTCCCCATGACGAAGCCGTCACAATAATCCAACCATCAACAACATTCCGGCCGGGGACACAGCCGGAGGAGCAGCAGTCCAACCGCCCCGCACAAGCGCCAGTCGAGGTACCACCGCACAGGCCCCAGCCGAGCCACCACCGCACAACTCCCAGTCGAGACGCCGCCGAACGAGGCTCAGTCGAGACGCTCAGTCGACGCGTTCAGTTCAGCGACGGGTCATCCGGATACGTCGCGACCATCGCCAGCTCGTTCCGCTGCCGCCGCAGCACCGCCCGCCACAGGTGCTCCGGGTCGGGCGAGGAGACATCACCCGGCTCGGACTCCACGACGTACCAGGCGCCCTCGACCAGCTCGTCCTCCAGCTGGCCGGGCCCCCAGCCCGCGTAACCGGCGAAGATCCGCAGGCTGCCGAGCGCCGTCGCGAGGAGTTCCGGCGGGGCCTCCAGATCCACCAGGCCGATCGCGCCGTGCACCCGGCGCCAGCCCAGCGGCTCATCCCCGGGCGGCGCGCCCCCGGCGCGGTCCGCGGCCGGTTCGCCCGCCACCTCCGCGTCGGCACCACCGGGCCGCGCCCCGCCCCCGACGGACGGCATACCGTCCCCGGAGGCGCTGCCGGGGACCACCGCCACCCCGAGTGCCGAGTCCAGCGACACCGGCCCGCCCTGGAAGACCACCCCCGGCTCACCGGCCAGCGCGGCCCACGGCGCGAGGATGTCGCCCACCCCGACCGGCGTCGGACGGTTCAGGACCACGCCGAGGGAGCCCTCGTCGTCGTGATCGAGCAGCAGCACCACCGCGCGGTCGAAATTCGGATCGGCGAGCGCGGGCGTCGCGACGAGCAGCCGGCCTGTGAGCGAGGACACCTCGGTCATGGCCACATGATCCCGCACTTCGGCCCGATGCGGGGGGTCAACGGCCGGACCGGTGCGAGAGCGCTCAGGGCGTACGGCGGCAGCCCCGGCGCACGGGACGGCCGAACGCCCGCATCAGCCCCGACCTCACCGCACATTAAAGACATTTTGGTGAATTTTTGACCAAACAACGATTACAGATCAAAGGCGGATCGTAGCCGAGTGTGTTGTGACAAAGCCATTACATGCAAGAAGCCTGCACAGGCATACGGACACCCCCTCCGACGCCCTTACCATTTCCCCTTGGCCCTGCCCGTCTCCAGGAACGCGAGATCCATGACCGTCTCTACTGACGACGTACTGCTTGTCCACGGCGGCACCCCGCTCGACGGCGAGATCCGGGTTCGCGGTGCGAAGAACCTAGTGCCGAAGGCCATGGTCGCCGCCCTCCTGGGCAGCGGTCCGAGCCGGCTGCGCAACGTTCCCGACATCCGCGATGTGCGCGTGGTGCGCGGACTGCTGCAGCTGCACGGCGTCACGGTGCGTCCTGGTGACGAGCCCGGCGAGCTGATCCTCGACCCGTCGCACGTCGAGAGCGCCAACGTCGCCGACATCGACGCGCACGCCGGCTCCTCCCGCATTCCCATCCTGTTCTGCGGCCCGCTGCTGCACCGCATCGGCCATGCCTTCATCCCGGGCCTGGGCGGCTGCGACATCGGCGGCCGGCCGGTGGACTTCCACTTCGACGTGCTGCGCCAGTTCGGCGCGACGATCGAGAAGCGCGCCGACGGGCAGTACCTGGAGGCCCCGCAGCGGCTGCGCGGCACCAAGATCCGACTGCCGTACCCGTCGGTCGGCTCGACCGAGCAGGTGCTGCTGACCGCCGTCCTGGCGGACGGCGTCACCGAGTTGACGAACGCCGCCGTGGAGCCGGAGATCGAGGACCTCATCTGCGTCCTGCAGAAAATGGGCGCGATCATCTCCATGGACACCGACCGGACGATCCGGATCACCGGCGTCGACAAGCTCGACGGCTACAACCACCGCGCCCTCCCGGACCGCCTGGAGGCCGCCTCCTGGGCCTCCGCGGCGCTGGCCACCGAAGGCAACATCTACGTGCGCGGCGCCCAGCAGCGCTCCATGATGACCTTCCTCAACACCTTCCGTAAGGTCGGCGGCGCCTTCGAGATCGACGACGAGGGCATCCGCTTCTGGCACCCGGGCGGCTCGCTCGACGCCATCGCCCTGGAGACCGACGTCCACCCCGGTTTCCAGACCGACTGGCAGCAGCCCCTGGTGGTCGCCCTGACCCAGGCATCGGGCCTGTCCATCGTCCACGAGACGGTCTACGAGTCCCGCCTCGGCTTCACCTCCGCGCTCAACCAGATGGGCGCCCACATCCAGCTCTACCGCGAGTGCCTGGGCGGCTCCGCCTGCCGCTTCGGCCAGCGCAACTTCCTGCACTCCGCGGTCGTCTCCGGCCCCACCAAGCTGCAGGGCTCCGACCTGGTCATCCCCGACCTGCGCGGCGGCTTCTCGTACCTGATCGCGGCGCTGGCGGCCCAGGGCACGTCCCGCGTCCACGGTATCGAACTGATCAACCGCGGCTACGAGAACTTCATGGAGAAGCTGGTCAGCCTGGGCGCCCAAGTGGAACTGCCCAATGGGGCGGCGGGCTCCTGAGAGCCCGCGCCAAGCGGCATCTGGCTTGACTGAAGCGGTGCGCGCCTCTGGGGTGCGCACCGCCTCTTGCTGCCGGACGATTCCGCTCGCGGCGGCGTGTGTGTCTGCCGTCGGCAAGGAACGCCCGCATGCGCGGCCCCGCTTGCGGAGAAACGGCGGCAGCGGCGTCGGTCGGCCGCATCGCGTGCGCCGTGCCCTGGATCAACCGCTTGAACGCTCATACCCCGTAGCGTCGTGCAGTACGTCAGGTGATCCTCTGACTGCCCCGGCCGATTCCAAAGCCCCACCACGCTGGACCTGACCGCTCTGCGCTGCTTCCATCCGGCCGGCCAGGCACCGTGAGTGCGACGGAGAACGGCCCTGCGTCCAGGACGCTGCGACATGGACGGGTCCATGTCGTGCCTCCCCAGGACGGCGTGTGCCCTTGAAGAAGACGTGTGTCCTTCAAAGGCGCACCACAGCCGCTTGAGTGGGGGCGGGGCAGGCGTACCGACAGGTTTCTTCGGGCCGGCCGACCGCGGCTTCGACAGCGGCCAAGTCGCCGTGGACGACGGTGCGTTGTTCGTCCTCGGTGGCGGGCATCTCCTCCAGGACGCCGAGGAGCGTGGTACACGCTTGTGGCAAGTGGCCGGCCCACAACTGGGTGTTGCCCTTGAACACGGCGAGCCGCGCCGGGCTGAAGCAGTCCATCCATGACGGGATGGGGTGCTCGGACCCCGCGGCGAGGATGTCCTCGGCGTGGCCGATGAGGTGCAGTGCGGTACGGGTGTGCCCGCACCGCGTCTCGCATTCGGCCTCGACCGCGCCCGGCCATGCCGGCACACGCCGCGCCCCGCGTGCGCACCGAGCACCCTCTGCGCAGGCCGGCGACCGAAACCGTCTGATCCCTCAAAGCCCACTGACGACGCGAGACCTCGGACGGCGTCCTGGGGTCTCGCACTGGGGAGGGGCCCGCCCTTCGGGTGCCCCGTATCCGTACGGCCGTCGTGCCCTCCCTGGAGGACGTAGACCTGGCGGATTGACCGCCACACTCAGCCACCACATCCGCCCCATCCCCCATTCCCCATCCCCCAGCAGCCGAAAGGGCGGCCACCCCCCAAAGGGATGGCCGCCCCATCACGCCTTACCGAGGGCCTCACCGGCCCTCACGCCGAGGGCCTTACTTGCCCTTGGCGGCTTCCTTGAGCTTGGAGCCCGCGGAGACCTTCACGCTGTAGCCGGCCGGGATCTGGATCGGGTCGCCGGTCTGCGGGTTGCGCGCGGTGCGAGCGGCACGGTGGGTGCGCTCGAAGGTCAGGAAGCCCGGGATGGTCACCTTCTCGTCGCCCTTGGCGACGATCTCGCCGACGGTCTCGGCGAAGGCGGCCAGAACGGCGTCGGCGTCCTTGCGGGTCACCTCGGCGCGATCGGCCAGAGCGGCCACCAGCTCACTGCGGTTCATGTTTGTACTCCCGTGTTCTTCTTGCCAATGAGGCGTGAGATCGAAGCCGATGCTGCCAGGGCCCTCGGACAGTCCCCGGACCCGGGTCTGCTGTCAGACCCTCGCGCCCGAATACGCATCCTGCCCCTACCTGCGGCGGTAAAGCCAATCCGGCGCCCAGGAGGGTCACACGAAAAGCGCCACTGCCACGTGGTGGTGACGTTCCACACCATGCCGCTCCGGGCCGGACCCACAGGGCGGCGGCCATTGCTGCCCGCCAGCCTATGGGGGCCCTGAGGACGGCGTGTCCCGCGACGCGCCGTATCAGAGCGTCGTGGCAGCCGTCACATCCGGGCCCGCCGCCTTCGCCGCGTCCCGCACCGCACCGGCCACCGCGCCCGCGACCTTGTCGTTGAAGACGCTGGGGATGATGTAGTTCGGGTTGAGCTCGTCCTCGTGCACGACGTCCGCGAGGGCACCGGCCGCGGCCAGCATCATCTCGGTGTTCACCGTACGGGACTGCGCGTCGAGGAGGCCGCGGAAGACGCCGGGGAACACCAGGACGTTGTTGATCTGGTTCGGGAAGTCGGAGCGGCCGGTGGCCACGACGGCGGCGGTCTGCCGGGCGATCGCCGGGTCGACCTCCGGATCGGGGTTGGCGAGCGCGAACACGATCGCGCCTTCGGCCATCGTCGCGACGTCGTCGCCGTCCAGGACGTTGGGCGCGGAGACGCCGATGAAGACGTCCGCGCCGACCACGGCGTCCTTGAGGGTGCCGGTGACGCCCTCCGGGTTGGTGTTGCCGGCGATCCAGCACAGCGGCGAGTCCGGGTCGGCGTCGACCAGGTCGGTGCGGCCGGCGTGCACCACACCGAGGATGTCGACGACGACGGCGTGCCGGACGCCGGCCGCGATCAGCAGCTTGAGGATGGCGGTGCCCGCCGCGCCGGCGCCGGACATCACGACCCGGATGTCCTCGGTCTTCTTGCCGACGACGCGCAGCGCGTTGGTGAGGGCGGCGAGCACCACGATGGCGGTGCCGTGCTGGTCGTCGTGGAAGACCGGGATGTCCACGGCTTCCCGCAGCCGCGCCTCGATCTCGAAGCAGCGGGGCGCGGAGATGTCCTCCAGGTTGATGCCCGCGAAGCCGGGGGCGATGGCCTTGACGATCTCCACGATCGCGTCGGTGTCCTGGGTGTCCAGGCACAGCGGCCAGGCGTCGATGCCGGCGAAGCGCTTGAAGAGGGCCGCCTTGCCCTCCATGACGGGCAGGGCGGCCTTGGGGCCGATGTTGCCCAGTCCCAGCACCGCGGAGCCGTCCGTGACGACCGCGACGCTGTTGCGCTTGATCGTCAGGCTGCGGGCGTCGTCGGGGTTGTCGGCGATGGCCTGGCAGACCCGGGCGACACCCGGGGTGTAGAGCATCGACAGGTCGTCACGGTTGCGGATGGGGTGCTTCGACGCCATCTCGATCTTGCCGCCGAGGTGCATCAGGAAGGTACGGTCCGAGACCTTGCCGAGCGAGACGCCCTCGATGTTGCGCAGCTGCTCGACGATCTGCTCGGCGTGCGCGGTGGAGGTGGCGGCGATGGTGACGTCGATCCGGAGTTTTTCGTGGCCGGACGCGGTCACGTCGAGGCCGGTGACCGACCCGCCGGAGGACTCCACGGCCGTGGTGAGCTGGCTGACCGCGGTCCCGCTGGCCGGGACCTCCAGCCGAACCGTCATCGAGTACGAGACGCTGGGCGCCGTTGCCATGGCCGACTTCCTCTGCTTTCACCTGTCGCTGGATTGCCTGCCGATCGTCGCACCTACCGCGGAGTACGTGGTAGCCGCCCCGTATTGCGAACGTTTTCTTGTCATGCGGCGGAGCTCATTCGGAAGGTAAATTCCACCATACGAGATATTGCCGGGTAAGTAGAACCCCCTCTTCCGGGGGTGCGGCGTGAGCACCGCCACACGAAAAAACAGCTGTGGGCGTCTCTCCCGAAGGAGAGACGCCCACAGCTGACGTTTGGCGGCACCGACCCGCCATGCTCGCCTCGCGGCAAGTGGTCGCTCGTAGCGACGATGGTTGGGCCCGGGGGCTTGGATCGAGCCGGTGCCGTCACCAAGGCTAACAAACCATCCCCGGAAGGGAATCCCGTCTTCGAGGCCGCTTTTCAAGACCCCTCGTACGGCGGCGTACGAGGGCAAATGGCGGCATGCGGCGGCCATACGTGCCCGGTCCTAGTCGCGCAGCAGGTCCGGCACCCCGTCCGGGTCCGGTTCGTCGCTCCCGGTGGAGAGCACCGTCAGCTGCTGGGTGGCGCGGGTCAGTGCCACATAGAGCACCCGCAGCCCGGCCGGGGACTCGTCGGCGATCTCGGCCGGCGAGACCACCAGCGTCGCGTCGTACTCCAGACCCTTGGCCTCCAGGGAGCCCAGGGCCACCACCCGGTCCCCGAGCCCGGCCAGCCAACGGCGGGCCTGTTCGCGGCGCTTCATGGCCACGACGACGCCGACCGTGCCGTCGACCTCGTCCAGCAGCCGCCCGGCCTCGTCGACGGTGGCCCGCGCCAGCGCCTCGTCGGCGGCGGCAGCGCGCTCCCCGTCCAATGCGGCGACGGTGAACCGCGGCTCGACGCCCGTGGAGCGGACCGCCTGCGGCGAGGCCATACCGGGCATCGCCAGCGCCAGCACCTTGGCCGCCAGCTCGGCGATCTCCGCGGGGTTGCGGTAGTTCACGGTGAGCGTGAAGCGGCGGCGCGGACGGGCGCCGAGCGCCTCGTCCCGGGCCAGCGCGGCCTCGTCCGGGTCGGACCACGAGGACTGCGCCGGGTCGCCGACGACGGTCCAGGTGGCGTGCCGGCCGCGGCGGCCGACCATCCGCCACTGCATCGGCGTCAGATCCTGTGCCTCGTCGACGATGACATGGGCGTAGTCGGTGCGTTCCTCGGCCAGCCGCTCGCGCCGGCCGCGGCCGGCGGAGGTGCGGTCCGCGAAGGTCGACAGCTCCTCCAGACCGGTGAGTTGGTCCAGCGGATCGACCTCGCGCGGCTTCGCCGGCCGCATCGGGGCACCGAGGATCAGCTGCAGTTCGTCCAGCAGCGCGACATCGTGCACCGACAGCGGGCCGTGCCCGTCCCCCATCGCCTTAACGGCATGGGAGGTGCCCCCCTCGTCCAACCGCCGCAGCGAGCGGGCCAGTTGGCGCACCTCGCGGGGGTTGAGGATGCGCCGGGCCCAGCGGCCCAGCAGGCGCTCGTCGGCCATCGCGGCCAGCACTCCGCGCGGGGTGAGCTCCGGCCACCAGGCGTCCAGGAACTCCAGGAACTCCGGCTCGGTGGTGATGTCCTCGTCGAAGCCCTGGCGGGCCTCGGCGGCCAGCTCGGGGTCGGTGTAGCGGCGGCCGGCGCCCGACTTGTTCCACAGGGCGTCGAGGAGCAGCCGGCGGGCGCGCGGGCGCAGCAGGTTGACCGGCGCGGTCCCGCCGAGCGCGGCCTGCCGGACGCGGTGCAGCTCGTCGGCGTCCAGCTCGATACGGCCGCCGAACGCGACGACGCGGAGGCGGGTCGGCGGGCCCGCGGCGGGTGGGGTGGGTGGGGTGGGTGGGGTGGGCATCGTGGGACGTGGGGTCCCGGAGCGGGCCCGGCGGCCCTGGCCACCGTTCTTGGCGCTGTTCGTGACGCCGTTCTTGGCACCGTTCGTGACGCCGTTCTTGGCACCGTTGTCGGCCGCGTCGCCCCCGGTGCAGTCGCCGGTGCCGTCCCCGGCCGCCGTGATGAGGTCCTCCAGGGAGAGCTGGGCGTCCTGGCCGGTGCCCGGCCCGGCTTCCCGCGCCGGCCCGGCCGCGTCCGGGGCCGCCAGTTCCAGCGCCCCGCGAGCCGCCTTGCGCAGCAGCTTCTGCATCCGGCTGGAGCCCTTGATCCGGGCCACCTCGGGCGGGTCGTAAGCGGTCGCCTCGGCGCCGTCCACCAGCGAGCCCAGGGCACGGATGGCGACCTGCCCCTCCTCGCCGAGCGACGGCAGCACGCCCTCGGTGTACGCGACCAGCAGCGGCGTCGGGGAGACCACGAGGATGCCGCCCGCGTAGCGACGGCGGTCCTGGTAGAGGAGGTAGGCGGCGCGGTGCAGCGCGACGGCGGTCTTGCCGGTGCCGGGGCCGCCCTCGACCTCGGTCACGGAGGCGGCGGGGGCCCGGATCACCATGTCCTGCTCGGCCTGGATGGAGGCCACGATGTCGCGCATGGTGTGGCTGCGGGCCCGGCCCAGCGCGGCCATCAGCGCGCCGTCGCCGATCGCCGGCAGCTCCGCGCCGTCCAGCGTGGCGGTGACCTCCGGGCGCATCAGATCGTCCTCGACGCCGAGGACCTTGCGGCCCTTGGAGCGGATGACGCGACGGCGGACGACCCGGCCGGGGGCGACCGGGGTGGCGCGGTAGAAGGGCGCGGCGGCCGGCGCGCGCCAGTCGATGACCAGCGGCGCGTAGTCCGCGTCGAGGACTCCGAGGCGGCCGATGTGCAGCGTCTCGGCGATCTCGGCGCGGTTGTCCTCGATCGCGCCGTCGGCGGGCTCGACGGAGGTGTAGGCGCCGTCCGGGCCCTTCTTGCCGTCCTTGCCGAGGAGCAGGTCGATCCGGCCGAAGAGGAAGTCCTCGTACTCGGAGTTCAGGCGGTGGAGATGGACGCCGGCCTGGAAGACCTGCGCGTCGCGCTCGGCGAGCGCGCCGGGTGTGCCGACCTGGCCGCGCTTGGCGGCGTCGTCCATCAGGAACTCCGCCTCGTGGATCTTCTCCTCAAGGCGCCGGTAGACGCGGTCCAGGTGCGTCTGCTCGGCCTCGATCTCGCGGTCGCGAACGGAATCCGAAGCGTGATCCGGTGCGTGCGTGGCGTTCTGCGCGGCCACCCAGGCCCCCTTCTGCTGTGCGTAGGGCAGCCGTCAACCGTACGCGAACCAGCCACCGCGCGCACCTGGCCAAATACACAAAACCGGACGTGTCCGGTCGGATGTTGACGGGGACGTGACTCCGTCCTTGACCGGTCATCTGTCACAACTGACCAAGGTCATGACAACGGGTGGCATCAGGGGCGGTATGGGGGCGGTACGAGGGTGACGTAGGGGGACATCACCCGCCCGGCGCTCCCGGCCTCCGGCGCCCCCGCCTCACACCTCCACGGTGGCCAGCCGCTTGCCCTCCAGCGTGCGGATCTCGAAGCGGTCGATATCGCCGCGGTTGAGGGCCGCCCCGCCCGTGGCGTACAGCGGCTCCCGGTTCCACTTCACGTCGCTGTCCTTGATGCCGTAGCCGCCCTCGGGGACCGCCCAGGTGGTGACCGTCTCCCGCCGGCCGTCCTTGCCGACGGCGACCAGATCGCAGGTGAGCGGACCCTTGACGTTGGCGAGCTGGAGCACGACCTGGGTGCCCCAGGTCTTGGGCGCCATGGAGACGCCCGCCGAGACCTTGGTGACGGGGTCGACGGCCGCCGCCTTCTCCCCCTGGTCGAACTGGGCGCGGACGGCGTTCGCGAGCGGCGGCGGGCGGTCGTCCCCGGACCGGTCCGCCGTCAGGGCGACCGCGGCGAGCGGCCCGCCGACGATCAGTACGGCGGCAGCGGCCACCAGAGACAGCCGACGGCGGCCGCGGGCGCGGCGGGCGGCGGCGACCTCGCCGAGCAGCCCGTCCAGGAGACCGCGCCCGGGGGCGGCGGTCACGGTCTCCGGCGTCGGCGCGGACTCCTTGAACTCGGCGAGCAGCGGCGGCAGGCCCATCAGCTCTTCGAGTGCGGCGGCGCACCGGTCGCACCCGGCGAGATGCGCCTCGAACCGTTCGGTGTCGGCGGCGTCCAGGACGCCCAGCGCATAGGCGCCGACGTCGCTGTGCCGGTCCGGCTGCGTGGGCGGGATCACTCCGTCACTCCTCGTTCCTCAAGGGAGAGCCTCAGGGAGCGCAGCGCGTAGAAGACGCGGGACCGCACGGTCCCGGCCGGTACGCGCAGCACCGCCGCTGCCTCGCTGACCGTACGCTCCTTGAAGTACGTCTCGACGAGGGCCTCCCGGTGGGCCTGGCTCAGGTCGCCCAGCGCCTCGGAAAGCGTCATCAGGCGCAGCGCCCGGTCGATCACATCGGCGGCGGGCATCGTCTCCAGGGGCGTCGCGTCGACCTCTTGGGGCCGGGCCCGGCGGCTGCGGTGGCCGTCGATGACGATCCGTCGGGCGACGGTCACCAGCCATGGCCGGATCGAGCCGGTCGCGCGGTTCAGCTGGTCGGCGTTGCGCCAGGCACGCACCAGCGTTTCCTGCACCACGTCCTCCGCACGGTGCCGGTCGCCCGCCACCAGCCGCAGGACGAAGGCGAGGAGCGGGCCCGCGTGGTCGTCGTAGAGGGCTCGCATGAGCTCCTCGTCAGGTGTCGTCCTGTCTGCCACGCCGGCATCCTTGCGCACTCCAACTCCCGGGTCGATAGCGCGGATCACCGGAACAGCGCCGGGATCATGCCACGGATCGGACTCGTTGCCATGAATCGTGCTCTTTGCCACGGATCGGGCTTGTTGTTATGAATCGGACTTGTACGGATCCGCGGCGGCGACTGTCGGGGCGGCAGCCGGGGGCACCGCCGCGGGTCCGTGCGATGAGGAGTACGGACGGGACGGGCGGTGCGTTCACGGTCCGCCGGAAATTTTCGCGGCGCGCTGGGAGGTGGGGGAGGAAGTGGGTGAATTGGACTGGGAAGTGTGTGGGGAGGTGGCAGAAGTAGGTGAGGTGGGTGGGGAAGCGGGCGGGGCGGTGGATGGGGAAACGGGTGCGCGGGAGACCGTCGGGGCGGCCGGGATGTTCGGGGCGGCCGGGCCGGCCGGGGGCGCTTCCGCCGCGTCCCGCCCCATCGTCCGCCGCCGGTGCCGCGCCACCCGCTCCCGGTTGCCGCACACTTCGCTGGAGCACCAGCGGCGGCGCCGGCCGCGGGAGGTGTCCAGGTAGACCCGGGAGCAGCTCTCGCCCTCGCACTGCCGCAGCTGGCCGCGCGCCTCCGGGTCGGTGAGCAGTCCCACGGCGTCCCGCGCCACCGCGGCCAGCAGTCCGGCGCAGTCCGGCGTCCCGGCGAAAGCACAGGTCAGAGTGCCGTCGGCCGCCCGAACGGCCCGCACGGCGGGCGGCCGGCCGGCCTCGGCGGTAGCGTTGAGCTGCGTCAGGTCGGCGTCGGCCGCCCGGCCCCGTAGCTCGTCGTGCACCACACGGCGCAGCAGGTCGCGCAGCGCCCGGAAGCGGGTGACCCAACCGCCGTCGACACCGTCCAGCGGGGCGCCGTACGGCACCACCCCCGCGCCGACCAGCCAGGCCGTCAAGTGCTGCGGGTCGGCGAGCCGTTCGGCAGGGGTGCCGCCGGTGGCCAGCAGATCCAGGCAGATCCGCCCGCAGTCGAACCGCAGGTCGTGAGGCGCCGCCATGTGCCTGTCACTCCTTAGCGAACAAACGCGTGTGCCCCCAGAGTGCCCGGCGCGCAAGCCGGCCGGAACCCTCCGTGGCACGCGCCCGGCGTGGACACCGGAGGCGGACGCCTCCGGGCACGGAAGGCAGACACCCCGGACACCGGAGGCAGAAGCCCCGGACACGGAGGTCAAAATCCCGGGCGCGATCCCGGCACGCAGGTAGACACCCCAAGTACACAACTCGCGTATACATTTAACGTATAGTCCCGACGTGGGGACCGCCCCCGGCGGCCACCACCCCTTGCCCCTTCCGCCCCACCCCTTCCGCCCCCTCCAGGACGAAGGTCACCATGTCGCCCAAATCGCTGCTCAAAAACCGCGCCAGCCTGACCCACAAGATCGGCTACGCGGTCCGCAACCCGGCCCGCATCACCCCGTACGTGAAACGCACCGCACGGGACACCTGGCTGCGCCTCAAACACCCCGACCACGTCGACTACTACCGCGCGGTGATGGCCTCCGACACCGACCGCAACCCGGAGGCCGCGGTCGGCAGCCGCAGCCATGAACGCTGGCTGGCCCTGGGCGAGATGCAGTTCGCCTATCTCGCGGAGCACGGCCTGAAGCCCGGCCACCGGATGCTCGACATCGGCTGCGGCAATCTGCGGGCCGGCTGGCGCTTCATCGCCCACCTGGACACGGGCAACTACTACGGCGTCGACATCTCACCGGACATCCTGATATCCGCCAAGAAGACCCTGACGACCTACGAACTCCAGCACAAACTCCCGCACTTGACCATCACGAGGGATCTGAAGCTGGACTTCCTCCCGGCCGCCCACTTCGACGTCGTCCACGCGCACAGCGTCTTCTCGCACTCACCGCTCCCCGTCATCGACGAATGTCTCGCACACGTCGGCCGCGTCCTGGCTCCCGGCGGCTTCTTCGACTTCACCTTCGACCGCACCGAGGGCACCGAACACCAGGTGCTGCGCGAGGACTTCTACTACCGCACCGAGACGCTGCTGAACCTGGCCCGCAAACACGGCCTGGAGGCCCGCTTCATGGACGACTGGGAGAAGCGCCCGCACGGCCAGTCCAAGATCCGCGTCAACAATCCGGAGTGAGGCCCGAGTCGAATCCAAGCCGGGGCGAGGTCCGAGTCGACAATCCGGAGTGAGGGAGGGAACAAGCCGGGGCGAGGAGGGGACGTGGCGTGAGAGGAGGCAGCCCCCGGGGCGAGGCGCCCCGGAAGCGACCGGAAGAGCGGCGGACCTCCGGCCGGGCCCCTACAACTCACGCTCCCCCGTACTTGTCGGTGTCCGCATGCGGGTCCAGCGACAGCCGGTACCCCCGCTTGACGACCGTCTGGATCAGCTTCGGCGCGCCCAGCGCCACCCGCAGCCGGGCCATCGCCGTCTCCACCGCATGCTCGTCCCGCCCCGCCCCCGGCAGCGCCCGCAGCAGATCCGCGCGGGAGACCACCCAGCCGGGGCGGCGGGCCAGCGCGCGCAGCAGCGCCATGCCGGCCGGCGGTACCGGCCGCAGCTCTCCGCCCACCACGACCGCGTGCCCGCGGACCTCCAGCCACCGCCCGGCGACCGGCAACGGTCGTACACGGCCCGGGAGTTCACGGCACAGCAGCTGTACCAGCGGCCCCAGCCGGAAGCGCTCCGGCTGGAGGGTGGGGATGTCGTGCGCCTGCAGCGGCAGCGCGGTCACCGGCCCCACGCACACCGGCAGCACCTCCCGCCGCAGCGCCGCCAGCACCTCGTCCCGTATGCCGCGCTCCTCCGCGCGCCGCAGCAGCGACGCTGCGGCCGGGGCGCTGGTGAACGTCACCGCGTCCACCCCGCGGCCGAGCACCGCGTCCAGCAGCCGGTCCACCGGCCCGATGTCCTCCGGCGGCATCCAGCGGTAGACGGGGACGCCGACGACCTCCGCGCCGTCCGCCCGCAGCGCCTCGACGAAACCGGGCAGCGGCTCCCCGTGCAGCTGAACGGCGACCCGGCGCCCGGAGACGCCCTCCGCCAGCAGCCGGTCCAGCACCTCCGCCATCGATTCCGAGGCCGGCGACCACTTCTCGGTCAGCCCGGCGGCCCTGATCGCCCCCCGCACCTTCGGGCCGCGCGCCAGCAGCTCCACCCCGGCCAGCCGGTCGAGCAGGTCCTCGCCCAGCCCCCACCCCTCGGCGGCCTCGATCCACCCGCGGAACCCGATGGCGGTGGTCGCCACGACGATGTCCGGCGCGTCCTCGATCAGCGATCTGGTCACCGCGAGCAGCCCGTCATCGTCCGGCAGCGGCACGATGCGCAGTGCCGGCGCGTGCAGCACCTGCGCGCCCCGCCGCTCCAGCAGTGTGCCCAGCTCCTCCGCCCGCCGGGCCGCGGTCACCCCGACAGTGAACCCGTCGAGCGGCCGTACGCCCGGCGCCGGCGTCGCCGGCTGCTGCTCCCTGTGATCCCGCTCCTTTTGAACCTGCTGGTGTTGGTGCATGGTCGTCCCGCTCCGCCCAGAGTGGTGTGGTGCATTTCGTGCTCCCGTAACGCCGCGGCTCCGGCTGGTACGGGCGGCCCTGTCCGGCCCCATGGAGCACGTCGGGTCGGAGCCCGCCGCGCCCGTCCGGCACGACTGCCAAGCCCCCGGACAAGGCCTGATGAAGGAGCCGAGCCTGCCAACAGCACGTGACAGACACGGTCCCTCGACATTTCCCCACTGTTACGGAAACCCGCTCCCGTGTTACGGAAGCGCGCCTCAGACCTCGGCGTACACGGGCCGCGGGGCCTCCTCGTCCGCCTCGCCGGTTCCCGGCTCCGCCGCGGACCGTGCGCCCGCCGGCCGCCGCAGGTATACGGCCCAGGTCACGACCAGGCACAGGGCGTAGAAGGCCAGGAAGGAGACGAAGGCCGGGGTCCCGGAACCCGTCGTCATGAACGCCTGCCGGAAGGCGAGGTTGATGCCCAGGCCGCCGACCGCACCGGCCGCGCCGATGAGGCCCATCGAGGCGCCGGAGAGCCGACGGCCGTAGGCCGCGGCGGCCTCGCCGGTGAGTCCGCGCTCCAGCGCCTTGTTCTGGAAGATGCCCGGGATCATCTTGTACGTCGAGCCGTTGCCCACACCGGTCAGCACGAAGAGGGCGATAAAGCCGACCAGGAAGAGCGGCAGCGACTCCTGCACAGCGGCGAAGATCACGACGAGGGTCGCGGCGCCCATCGCGGCGAAGTTCCACAGGGTGATGCGCGCCCCGCCGAAGCGGTCGGCCAGCTGCCCGCCGACCGGCCGGACCAGGGAGCCCAGCAGCGGGCCGATGAAGGTCAGGGAAGCGGCCTGCAGCGGCGTGCGGTCGAACTGGGTCGTCAGGACCAGGCCGAAGGCGAAGCTGTAGCCGATGAAGGACCCGAAGGTGCCGACGTACAGCAGCGACATGATCCACGTGTGCGGTTCACGGGCGGCGTCCTTGGCCGCGCCGGTGTCGTTCTTCACCGGGGCGAGATTGTCCATGAACAGCGCGGCGCACACCGCCGAGACGACGACCAGCGGAATGTAGATACCCAGCACGATGTGCGGATGCGCGGCGCCCGCGGTACCGATGACCAGCAGGCCGACCAGCTGGATGACCGGTACGCCGATGTTGCCGCCGCCGGCGTTCATGCCCAGCGCCCAGCCCTTCTTCCGCAGCGGATAGAAGGAGTTGATGTTGGTCATCGACGAGGCGAAGTTGGCGCCTCCGATACCGGTGAGCGACGCGATCAGCAGGAAGGTCCCGTATGAGGTGCCGGGTTCCATCACGAACCACGCGGCGGTGGTGGGCACGAGCAGCATCAGCGCGCTGATGATGGTCCAGTTGCGCCCGCCGAACTTCGCCACGGCGAAGGTGTACGGCACCCGCAGCACGGCGCCCACCAGTGTCGTCACCGCGACCAGGAAGAATTTGTCGGCCGGGGCCAGCCCGTACTCCGGCCCCATGAACAGCACCATCACCGACCACAGGCTCCACACGGAGAACCCGATGTGCTCGGACATCACGGAGAACCACAGATTCCGCCGTGCGATCCGCTCGCCCGACTCCGCCCAGAATGTCTCGTTCTCCGGATCCCAGTGCTCGATCCAGTGCCCTCCTCGCCTGCCACTACTGCCGCCGGTACGTGCTGCCTCGGTTGTCATCGCGCCTCCCAGGGGGATCCAGCCATCTCCCTCGAAGCTAGGGACGGCGCGTTTCCGGCCCGTGGCGGGAAGTGACCGCCGCGAAACCTTGCTCTCACGGGGCCCGACGGCGTGCGGTGAGCAGGCTCCGCGCCGCCACGCCTCGCGCGCCCCCGCGTTCACCCGTTCGGGGTAATGGAACGGGCTGCGGCTGCTGCCAGCCTTTGCGTCGGAAGCAGAACGTAGTCACGCCGACACTTTCCGCTGTCCTCGGCGCGGTTGTGCAGCACCCCAGGGAAGGAAGTGCGACTCATGCAGGATCTCATGCAGGAACTGCTGCAGGAGCTTCAGCAGCCGCGGGAGCACGCCGGGTACGGCGGGCACGTCGGGTACGGCGAGCACGCCGGTTACACCGAGCAGGTCGAGCAGGCCGAGTGCGGCGGGGACGTCGAGCATGCCGAGTGCGGCGGGGACGTAGAGCAGGTCGAGTACGAGGTGCCGGAACTGGCCGATGTGGGCGACTTCGCCGAGCTGACACCGGGACTCGTCGGCTGGCATCACGATGCCTTCGGCGGGCACTTCTGGCAGGAGTAGCGACCGGCCGTCCGTAACCGGTCCTGAACCGGTCCTGCCGGGAGGCGCCTCCCCGCCCCGGCAGGACCTCCGGGCCCACACCCCCAGCACCCAAGGAATGCGCCCAAGGAGCGGTACCGCGCCGTGGATTTCCTCGTCCTGCCCGACCATCCCGCCGCCGACCGGCTCATCGCCTGCCTGCACCGGAGGCCAACCCTCCGCATCGTGCCGTACGCCTCCGGCCGCCCCTGGATCGTCGGGCACTGGAGCCGCGACGAGACCATCACGGCACGGATCGGCCCGCGCCGCATCGCACTGCTCGGTACCACCTCCGCCACCCGGGACGGGCTGACCCGCCTGCTCCGCCGCCTGACCAGCCTCGACGACCTCGGCGACCACCTCCGCGCACACCTAGGCGACCTGCCCGGCAGCTTCTTTCTCATGGCGGCCTTCGGTCCCGAAGTCCGCTGCCAGGGAAGTCTTTCGACGTACCGTCAGCTACATCACACGGACATCGGCGGCATCGCCGTCGCCGGCAACCGCCCCCAGAATCTGGCCGCCCTGGGGTGCGAGGCCGCGAAAACCGGCCTGGACCGCGCACCCCACCTCGGAACCGTCGACGAAGAGACCCTGGCCGCCCGTCTGCTCACCCCCTTTGCCCCGCTCCCCCTCGCCCTGCGCCAGGCCTGGCGGTCGGTCCACGCCGTACCACCGGGCCACTACCTCACCTTCGCCCCCAACGGCCGCCACGTCGTGCGGCGTTGGTGGCAGCCGCCCGCACCGGACACGCCCCTGCCGGACGCCGCCGAGGCCGTACGGGACGCCCTCAGCGCGGCCGTCCGGGTCCGTACGCGCCACGGGACGCTCAGCGCCGACCTCTCCGGAGGCATGGACTCCACCAGCCTGTGCTTCCTGGCCGCCCGCGCCCCGCACACTCGCCTGATCACCACCGCATGGCAGTGCCGCGATCCGGCCAACGACGACAACCTCTGGAGCGCCCGCAGCGCGGCCCACCTCAGCACCGGCGACCACACCGGCGGCGGCAACGTCGGCGAACATCTCTCCCTTCCTTACGCCGAGGTGCCCACCTGGTACACCCCGCCCTCCGACCCCGGCCACACCGACCCGGCCGGCCCGCTCGCCGCGATCAGGGAGAGTGCCCGGCTCTCCCACCACGCCCGCCTCGTCGCCGAACGCGGCTCCCGGCTGCATCTGGTCGGTGTCGGCGGCGACGAACTCTTCAGCCCCCGCCCGGTGGCACTTGACCCCCGCCCGGCGGCACTGAACCCTCGCCCGGTGGCGCTGCACTCACTCGCCCGCCGCGACCTCCGCACCGCCCGCCAGCCCCTCAGGGCCCGGCGCCTCGGCCGCTGGACACTCCCCGACCCCCTGCGCCCCCTCCGGGACAGCCTGCACACCCTCTGGAACGGCGACTCGTACCCCCAGTGGCTGGCCACCTGCACCGAGCAGCACGGCACCACCGGCGCCGCCTGGGAGATCGCCCCCAGCATGCCGCCCTGGGCACACCCGGACGCGGTCACCACCGTCCGCCGCCTGCTGCGCGAAGCGGCCGCCGAAGCGCCCGAGCCGTACGCGGCGCTGCGCGCTCAGCACGAGACCGTACGCGCCGCCGTACGCGCCGGAGAGATCGTCCGCGGCATCGACGCGGTGGCCTCGGCCCAAGGTGTCGCCTACGAAGCCCCCTTTCTCGACGACGCCGTCATCAAGGCGGCACTCACCGTCCGTCTCGCCGGCCACACCGAGACCGGCGCATACAAGCCCCTGCTCGCCACCGCCATGCGCGGCCTCGTCCCCGACGCCGTGCTCGGCCGCGGCACCAAAGGCGACCACAGCGCCGAGGTCTACGCGGGCCTACGCCGCCACCGTCGCGCACTCTCCGCCCTCTGCGACGACTCACTCCTGGCCCGCCTGGGCCTGATCCGCCCCGACGCCCTACGTCACGTCCTCACCTCCCTCCATCCGCACACCCACACCCTGCTCCCCCTCGACCCCACACTCGCCGCCGAATACTGGCTGCGCTCCCTCCCGTACGGCCAACTCCCGCCCCCGGCCGCTGTCACTCCTGCCTCCGCAACCGCCACGGCCGCCCCGTAGCTGCGACTGCTGCCCCCTTACCTCCCGCATCCCGTATCTCCCGCATGCCCCCGCATCTCCCGCCGAAGGAGCCTGATGCCCCTCTCCGTCTCCCTCGCCCCCGACATCACCAGCACCCGCACCCCCGGCGGCATGATCCTCCTCAACACCCGAACGGGCCGCTACTGGCAACTCAACGAAACCGGCGCTCTGATTCTTGAACACCTTTTGGCCGGCGGGAGTTGCACATCAGCCGTCGCCGAACTGCGCATCCGCCACCCCGAGGCCGCCGACCGCGTCGAAGCGGACACAAAGGCCCTGCTCTCCTCCCTCAAGTCCGCGAAGCTGGTGACCTCTTGAGCGTCCCCCTCTCCATCGACCCGCGCGCACACCTCACCCTCACCGAACGCTGCACCGCCCGCTGCTGCGTCGCCGCAGCGCGGCTCCTGGCGCGCCGCTCCCCGCGCACCATCTGCCGCGTCCTGGACCGCGTACGCCGCGGCGCCCGCCCCGCCACCGCGCCCGACGCGCTACGGGCCCGGCACGCCGTCGTCACGGTCAACGCCCGCTGCACGGGCCAGGGCTGCCTCCAACGCTCCCTCGCCACCGCCCTGTTGTGCCGTACGCGCGGCCGCTGGCCCCAGTGGTGCACGGGGGTGCGCACGGAGCCGTTCCGCGCCCGCGCCTGGGTCGCCGTCGACGGCCACCCGATCGGCGAACCCGACGACACCCGCCTTTACCAGCCGCTGCTGTCCATCCCGCGCTGATCCAGGCCGACCCGTACCCACGGAGAGTACGGGTGCACGCGCGGTCACGAAGGGCGTCACAGGGGAGCGGGTCGGCATGAAGCCAAAGAAACAGGCAGTCCTCGAACATGGAAGTCCTCGGCGCGATCATGGCGCTGTTCCGCGCGAACGCCGGCCTCACCCAACGCGAACTCGGCAATCTCGTGAGCGTGTCCGAGCAGACCATCGCCTTCATCGAGCAGGGGAGGCGGGCGTTGTTGCCGCGCCCGGCAGTGGAGATCGACCGGATTCTGAAGACAGGCGGCGCGCTCAAGGTGGGTGTGGAGAAGCTGCCGAAGCGGGAGAAGTTCCCGGTGTGGGCCGAGGAGTTCATGGATTTCGAGCGGGAGGCCATCGCGCTTTGCTGGTACGAGAACGTGGTCATCCCCGGTCTGCTCCAGACCTCGGACTACGCACGGGCCACCTTGCGCAGCGGCGTTATCCCGCACCTCACCGAAGAGGAGATCGAGCAGCGCGTCACAACCCGGCAGGACCGTCAGCAGATCGTGCACAAGCCGAAACCTGTCAGCGCCAGTTTCGTCATCGCAGAGCCATCCTGTTGGGCGGGCTCGGTGGACCCGAGGTAATGCGGCCAGAACTCCCACCTGCGCACATGCGCGGAGCTCCCCGGCGTCCAGATTCAGATCCTGCCTCTGAACTGCCCGACTCACGCCAGGCTCGACGGCCCGTTCGTGCTGCTGGAAACCCCCGACCATCAACGCGGCGTCGTTCGCCGCCTTCGCGGCAACGGCGGCCCCGTAACAACCGGGGCTACTCGGCGATTTCCTTGGGCGGGCTCATCCAGACCGTGTCCTCGCAGATGGTCATCCGAGCCCGTCCGCCCGTCTCGTCCCGGGCCGCTATCGCCCGGCCGCCCGTGGTGTCGCGCGGTGCGGCGACCACGGCCGTGTCATTGCTGACCATGCAGGCGGCGGACGGCGTACCCCGGTCGGAGTCCTTGTAGCGCAGGCTGGTCGTCACCGTGCCGCCGCGCCGCAGGTCGATCGGCATGGTCTGGCCGCGCCCCTTCCCGTCCGACTCCGGGCCCTTGCCGACATGGACCTCGAAGACCGGGAAACCGCGGAAGACACACGCTCCCGGGCCCTCGTTGACGGCGGTGAGCCGGGCCTCACGATGTGTGCTGTGCGGCTTCTTCTTCAGGACGGCGAGCTTCCACTTCAGGTCTTTGGTCGTGCAGTCGGCGTGCAGGGCCGCCATCCGCGGTGAGCCGCAGCCGACCAGCCCCAGGCCGAAGACGGTCAAAATGAGCGCGGCCGCCGTCGCCGCGAGAAGTGAGCGCCGCCGCACGGCTCCCCCTGTCCCTGTTCGTTCCGCATAAAGTTTCCCGCCGTTAAGGAAGGATTTCGCGTGCCCGGGGTTGCCTCCGCGTCCGTAGTCATCCGCAGTCGTCCATAACCGCCCGTATTCGCCCGCCTTCATCCCGGACATCCGCGGTCGTCCGCAGTCGTCCCCCAGCTATCGCGTACGGATCAGCGCAGGCCCATCGCCGTGGCGTCCGCCTCCGGGAGCCACCAGCCGTCCCCGGGAGGCGCCAACCACGCGTCCCGTTCGCCGAGTTCCCGCGCGGCCGCCCGCAGCGCGTCCAGCCCCGGATGCCTCAGCCCGCGCCGCCACACCATCCCCACCGGCGACAGGGGTACGGGATCGACCACCGGCCGCAGCACCATCCCCGGCACGTCGATGAACTCCACGCTCGCCAGCACCGCCCACCCCTGCTTGCGCACCACCCGCGTGAATTCCTGCGAACCCTCGATCTCCGGGAACGGTGCGGCCATCGCGATCCCCCGCCCCTCGAAGAGGCGCGCCGCCAGGTCCGTCCACTCGACGGCCTGCGGGTTCCCGGCGGCGGCGTACAGGGTCTCACCGGTCAGTTCCGCGAGTGGGACGGTGGGCCGTGCGGCCAGCCGGTGTTCCTCGGGGAGCAGCACCGCCATCGGCTCCAGACGGACCGGCTGATGGTCGAGGCCGGCCCGTACGGCGGGTGGCAGTGCGGCGAAGCGGCCGAAGGAGACGTCCAGCCGTACGGCCCGCAGCTCTTCCGCCGCACCCGTGAGCCCGCTGTGGAAGCGGGCGACCAGCTCGCAGCTGTCGGGCACCCGGCGCCGGGCCTCCTCCAGCACCCGGTGGGCCGTACCGATCGGCACCCCGACATCGACCAGCAGCGGGCGCTCGGGCGTGGCGCGGAACGCGGCGGCCAACTCGTCGTGGGCCGCCAACACCCGCCGTGCGTAAGGGACCAGACGTGCCCCGTGCGCCGTGAGGGCGACCTGGCGCGTGGTCCGTACGAACAAGTCGGCGCCCAACTCGCGCTCCAGCCGCCGGATGTCGCGGCTCAACGCCTGCTGGGCCACGTACAGCCGGGCGGCGGCGCGGGTGAAGTGGAGCTCGTCGGCGACGGCGGTGAAGGCGCGCAGCAGCCGGGGGGCTATGTCGTACGGCACCGGGCCATCCTGGCATTCGCGGCAGGCGGAAGGCGGCAGGCCCCATTGACAACACGGGTGCGTGAATGGGTGCTGATCAGGTGTTGGACGGGCGACGAGGGCTGCCGCGACGGTAGAAGGCATGATCCTCTTCCTCGGCGCCCGTCCCGTCGTCCCGCGCCCCGCCGTCCTGCGCCCCGTCGCCCCGCGTTCCGTCGTCCCGCGTCCCGTCACCGCCCCGCCCGTACCACCGTCCCCGCCCGTACGGCCGTCCCCCCGCGTACGTCGCCATGGACGAGGGGTCACCCTCACCGCCCCCTACCGCCGGATTTTCGCCGTCCCCGGGACCCGCGCGTTCACCGCCGCCAATCTGCTGGCCCGGCTGCCGATGGGCATGCTCAGTGTCAGCGCGGTCCTGATGATCGCCGGGACGCGCGGCTCGTATGCGCTGGCCGGTGCCGTCGTCGCGACGGGGCTGACGGCAACGGCGCTGGTCGGGCCGCTGACCGCGCGCCTCATCGACCGATACGGCCAGTCCCGGATCGCCGTCCCGGCCACCGTCATCGCCGCCCTCGGCTCCCTCTCCCTCCTCCTGTGCGTCCATTACGACGCGCCCGCCTGGGCCCTCTTCGCTTCGTACATCGCCACCGCCACCACCCCGAACACCGGCGGAATGTCACGCGCGCGCTGGGCCCACCTCTTCCGGGGCGACCCCGCCGCCCGGCACACCGCGAATTCCTTCGAGCAGGCGGCGGACGAGCTCTGCTTCATGCTCGGTCCGGTGCTGGCGACACTGCTCTGCACCGCCTTCTTGCCGGAGGCGGGTACGGCGGTCGCGGCCGCCCTGCTGTTGACGGGAGTACTGCTCTTCGCGGCGCAGCGCGGTACCGAGCCGCCCGTCGCCCCCAGGACGACGGGGCGTCCGCGCTCTCCGCTCCGCCTTCCGGGCCTGTCGCCCCTCCTCCTCACCTTCCTCGCCACCGGCGCGGTCTTCGGCTCCCTGGAGGTCGTGACGATCGCCTTCGCGGACGTCCACGGCGTACGGCCCGCGGCCGGCGGGATGCTCGCGCTCCAGGCGGCCGGTTCCTGTGCGGCGGGCCTGCTCTACGGGCTGCTGCGGCCGACGGGCCCGGCGGGCAGCCGCTTCCTGGGCTGTGTGGCCGCCATGTCCGCCCTGATGCCGCTGCCCCTCGCCGCCGCCTCAACGGGGAGTCTGCCGGCCCTGGCCGTCGCTCTCCTCCTGGCGGGGATGGCCACCGCGCCGACCATGGTCACCGGGATGGGGCTGCTCCAATCCCGCACCCCGGCGGCCCAGTTGAACGAGGGGATGACCCTGGCCGTCACCGCCCTGCTGGCCGGTATCGCGGCCGGTTCGGCGGCGGGCGGCTGGGCGGTGGACCATCTGGCGGGCCCCGGGCCGGCGTACGTCATGCCTGCGACGGCCGCCGCCCTCGCCCTGGCCGTCACCATGAGTCGGCGGAAAGGGCTCAGGTCCCGTGCACGCTGAGTTGCCCCCGGCCCGCCCCGGTACAGGGGATGCGGGTGGCAGAACCCCGCATCACGCGGGCGCAGCCCGTGCAGATACGACGAAGGCGACGTGTGCCCGCGCTATTCGCGGGCACACGTCGCCTGTCGACGAAGTGGAGATGGCGGGAATCGAACCCGCGTCCAACGGTGCGGAATCAGGGCTTCTCCGAGTGCAGTCCGCTGCGCTTTTCTCGGCCCCGGAGATCACGCGGACAAGTCTCCGACGGGCTCAGTCACTGTTTGATTTCCTTCTACACCCCGTGACCGGGTCTAGAAGTTTAGTTCCCTAGCTGATGCCAGGATCCGGGTCGGGAACAGCCCCGGGCTGACACTTCGCAAGTCGCTACTTAGGCAGCGAGGGCGAAGGAATCGCGCTTGGTGTTGGCGATTATTGGTTGCGACATATGGTTAACGAGATCATTGCCGCTTCCTCGACTCGCTTCCCCTGCTTCGACATCCGCTGTCGAAACCGATCATCCCCATGTTTTTTTATCAAGCACCCCTGAGGTAAGCCGGTCGCCCAGTTCACCCCAAGGTGTCGCACACCCTCCTGGGGTGCGCCGCCATCGTACGTGAACAACGCACGACGGTGCCAGCGTATTCCCCGACGGTAGCCGGGAAGCCCCGTCGGAAAGCCCTGTCAGGCCCGCTGACGCCGCCGCGCCGCCGAGATCGCCCGCTCCGCCTCGCGCCGGTCCTGCTTCTCCCGCAGCGTCTGCCGCTTGTCGTACTCCTTCTTGCCCCTGGCCAGCGCGATCTCGACCTTGGCCCGTCCGTCCTTGAAATAGAGCGACAGCGGCACGATCGTGTGGCCGGTCTCCTGGCTCTTGGAGTCCAGCTTGTCGATCTCCACGCGGTGCATCAGCAGCTTCCGCTTCCGTCGGGCGCTGTGGTTGGTCCACGTGCCCTGCGCGTATTCGGGGATGTGCACGTTGTGCAGCCATGCCTCGCCACGGTCGATCTGGATGAATCCGTCGACCAGCGACGCCCGCCCCTGCCGCAGCGACTTCACTTCGGTGCCGGTCAGTACCAGGCCACACTCATAGGTGTCCAGAATGTGGTAGTCGTGCCGAGCCTTCTTGTGCTGTGCGATCAGCCGACGCCCGGGGGTCTTGTCCTTGCCCTTGCCTGTGTCCTTGGTCTGCTTAGTCATCGTGTCGCCATTTTCGCACTACGCACCGGTGCCGAGGCCACTCAATACTGTGCGGGCCCGTTTCTCCGCCCCGTCCCCGACGATCAGGTCGGGGGTGATGCCCCGGCCGTCGACGGCCCGGCCGGACGGGGTGCGGTAATGGCCGACGGTCACCTCGGCGACCGAGCCGTCCGGCAGCTCGCGGGGCATCTGCACCGAGCCCTTGCCGAAGGTCGGCGAGCCGACGACGACCGCCCGGCCGCGGTCCTGGAGGGCGCCGGCCAGCAGCTCACCCGCGCTCATCGTGCCGCCGTCCACCAGCACGACCAGGGGGATCCGGGGATTTCCGGGAGGCTCGGCGTACAGCGCGCGCTGGCTGCCGCGGACGTCGTACGTGGCGACGAGGCCGCCGTCCAGGAAGGCGGCGGCGGAGGCGACGGCCTCGGTGACCAGCCCGCCGGTGTTGCCCCGCAGATCAAGGAGCAGCCCGCCGTGCGGGGAGGCGCCGCGTACCGCCCTGCGCACCTCCTCCCCGGTGCCCTTCGCAAACGCCGTGATCTTGATGCGGGTCGGGCCGTCGGCGCCGGCCGGGCGGGCGGTGGTGACGTTCTGGGTTCTGAGGCGGGTGCGGTACAGGGTGGTGCGCCAGCGGCGGTCGCCGCGCTGGAGGTCCAGCTCGACGGGGGTGCCGGCCGCGGCGGACGGGCCGTGCGGGCCCTTCGCGTCGCCGCGCAGCCGACCGACGACCTCGGTGACCGGACGCCCCTGGGAGGCCCGGCCGTCGACGGCGCGCAGCCGGTCGCCGACGGCGATCCCGGCCCGAGCGGCGGGGCTGTCCGGCTGGACCCTGGACACCACTATCCGGCCACCGGCCGCCTGCCGCAGCCAGAGGCCGACACCGATGTACCGGCCGTCCAACTGACGCTGGAAGTCCTCGAACTCACCGGGTGTGTAGATCGCCGACCAGCGGTCGCCGCTGCGGCTGACCACCTCGTCGGCGGCCTTCGAGCCGGATTTGCCGTCCTCGAAGGCCTGGGAGGCGGCCCGCTCGACGTCCGTACGGTCCGCGGTCCGGTCGGTGGGGGCGAGTCCGGCGGCGGTCGGCCCGGGGCCCCGCGCCCCGGCGGCGCCCTCGGCGCTGTCGCTCCAGGTGCCGGTCGCCGCGCCGGTGGCGAGCACGCTCGCGAAGACCAACGTCAGGGCCGCCCCGCGGCGGATGCGGCGAGGCCGGTCGTACGAACACGGGCCCGACATGCCGGTGAGTCTAGGCGAGAAAAGGGCGCCGTACGGCGAGTTGACCGTACGGCGCCCCTTGGCAAAGCTCACACCTTGAGGTACTTGCGCAACGCGAAAAAGGCGGCGAGCGCGGGCATCAGCAGGCCGATCAGCAGCACCAGGGGCAGCACCGCGGCCACCGAATCCCAGCCGATGAAGTTGATGACCTGGATCTTATCGGCCAGCCAGTTGTTGACGAGGATGTACTTGCCGCCGACCAGCAGCACACACGCGAACAGTGCGCCGAGCAGGCCCGCGATGGCGGCTTCCAGGATGAACGGCATCTGGATGTAGAAGCTGGACGCCCCCACCAGCCGCATGATTCCCGTCTCCCGCCTTCGGCTGAACGCCGACACCCGCACGGTGTTGACGATCAGCATCAGCGCGACGATGAGCATCAGCGCCATCACCACCAGCGCGGCGAGATTCATACCGTTGAGGAGGTTGAAGAGCGGCTCAACGGTGTCCCGTTGGTCCTGCACCTCCTGCACACCGGGCCGTTCGGAGAACGCCGACTTGATCACGTCGTACTTGGTCGGGTCCTTGAGCTTGACCCGGAAGGACTCCGGAAGCTGGTCGGGCGTGACCAGTCCGGCGACGGGCGTATCGCCGAACTGCTCCTTGTAGTGCTTGTACGCCTGGTCGCTGGACTCGTACTGCACCGGCTTCTGCACGATCGGCAGCCGTTCCAGCTCGGCCTTGATGTCGTCCTTCTGCTGCTGGGTGGCCGCGCCCTTGTCGCAGTTGGTGCCCGCGGCCGCGTCGTTCTTGTTGCAGAAGAAAATGGAGACGTTGACCTTGTCGTACCAATAGCCCTTCATCGTGCTGACCTGGTCGCGCATCAGCAGCGACGCGCCGAACAGGCCCAGCGACAGGGCGACGGAGACGATGACGGCGAAGGTCATCGTGAGGTTTCGGCGGAGACCGACGCCGATCTCCGACAGGACGAACTGGGCGCGCATGGCGTCCTTTCAGTGCTGGGGGCCGTACACGCTTAGTGCTGGTAGCCGTACACGCCGCGCGACTGGTCGCGGACGAGCCGGCCCTTTTCGAGTTCCATGACGCGCTTGCGCATCTGGTCGACGATCTGCTGGTCGTGGGTGGCCATGACCACCGTCGTACCGGTCCGGTTGATCCGGTCCAGCAGCTTCATGATGCCGACGGAGGTCTGCGGGTCGAGGTTTCCGGTGGGCTCGTCCGCGATGAGCAGCATCGGGCGGTTGACGAAGGCCCGCGCGATGGCGACGCGCTGCTGTTCACCACCGGAGAGCTCACCCGGCATACGGTCCTCCTTGCCGCCGAGGCCGACGAGTTCGAGGACCTCGGGAACCGTCTTGCGGATCTGCCCCCGCGGCTTGCCGATGACTTCGAGCGCGAAGGCGACGTTCTGCCCCACCGTCTTGTTGGGGAGCAGCCGGAAGTCCTGGAAGACCGTGCCGACCTGGCGCCGCATCTGCGGCACCTTCCAGTTGGACAGCTTGCCGAGGTCCTTCCCCAGTACGTGCACGGCGCCATGGCTGGCCCGCTCCTCGCGCAGGAGCAGCCGCAGGAAGGTGGACTTACCGGAGCCCGAGGAACCCACGAGGAAGACGAACTCGCCGCGCTCGATCTCCAGGGAGACGTCCCTGAGCGCGGGGCGAGTCTGCTTCGGGTAGGTCTTGGAGACGTTGTCGAATCGGATCACTGATGCACCACGGTCGACCTGGGTAGGGGCACGGGTTGCCGGGTTGCGGCTCCCGTCGGTGTGCGTGACCCTACGCGAACCTCGCGTTCCGGTGCAGTCATGGCCGGTGGTTGGTGCGATTCTTCATGGCATCTACCAGACAAAAGGAGCACATTTCCGTTCGGGTTCCGTGGGGATCCGGGGTGGAATCCGGGCGGGATTCCGGGCGGGATTCCGGGGGACGCGCCGTTCCGCCGCGGACCTGGCACAGTGGGAGAGGGAACCAATGCGCCTTCCGGTGCGTTGGCGCAGTGAAGAAGGAGGTCGGCATGACGTACGACCGATTGGTGTGCGCCAACTGCGCGGCCCCTGTGAGCGAGGGCCGCTGCCCCGTGTGCCGGGCCAGCAGGGCACAGCTTCAGCACCAGGTGGGCGGGTTCTTCACCCAGCTCAACCCCGTGATGCTGGTGGCACTGCTGATCGCGCTGGTCGCGGTCGGTGTGCTGCTCCACCAAGTCGTCTGAGACCGGTGCGCGGCCGTTGAGGCCCGTGAAACCGGTGGTCGGCCCCCAGGAACCCCGAAGGGCCCGGGACACTGCGTCCCGGGCCCTTCGTTTGTGTGTGCGCGTATCGGCGTCAGGCCGCAGCCGCGCCGCCGGCGTTCTTGTTGATCAGACGGGGCAGGACGCGGAAGCCCACACCGCCCGCGATCATCGTCGCCGCGCCGACAAGCAGGAAGGTCGTACCGGAGGCACCGGTCTCGGCCAGCTCCCCGCCCTTCGCCTGCTGCTTGGCCGGGCCAGGCGTGTCGGAGATCTGCTCCTTGCCCTGGCCCGGCTGCTCGACGGGCTGGGTGTTCTCGTTGTCGGTGCCGGTGCCGGTGCTGTCACCGCCGGTGGTGTCGCTGCCACCGGTGGTGCCGGCGGTGTCGTCGCCGCCGGTGGTGCTGCCGCCGGACTGGCCGCCGCTGTTCTGGCCGCCGTTGACGTTGCCGCCGTTGTTGCCGCCGGACTGGCCACCGCTGTTCTGGCCACCGGTGTCGCCGCCCGTGTCACCACCGGTGTCGCCACCGGAGTCGCCGCCGGACACGCCACCGTCCGTGCCGCCGGTGTCGCCACCGGTCACGCCACCATCGGTGCCACCGGAGTCACCACCGGTCACACCGCCGTCGGTGCCGCCGACCGTGCCGCCGATGACGCCACCGTCGGTGCCGCCGTCCGTGCCGCCGATCTCGCCGCCGGAGTCGCCGCCGGTCACGCCACCGTCGGTGCCGCCGGTGTCACCACCGGTCACGCCACCGTCCGTGCCACCGGTGTCACCGCCCGTGTCACCGCCGGAGTCGCCGCCGCCGATGAGCCCGCCGATGATGCCGCCGATGAAACCGCCATCCTGGCTCGGGCCGCTGTCGCCCGGACCGGCCGCCGAGGCGGCGCCAGCAGCGGTGAGCGACGCACCGGCCGCGATCACCGCACCGGCCGCTATACGCGCTACGCGCAGCCGCGTCTTCTTCGTCATGTGCCTGCTACCCCCAGTAGCTGAACTCGTCAATGGAGCATCGTTGTACGGGGCGACTGGCCGATCGCGGGGTACCCGAGTCACGGCGCCGCACAGGAGGCAGGCCACTCAATCTCCCCGTTCACGCACGCGCCCCAGACATACGCATGCCGCGCCCACCCTTCCCAGTTCTCCCAACATCGTCAAGGTCGATTAAAGGCTCGATGTCCGAATTGACGCGAGTTGGGCGTTACATGGACGTACGACTGTGACCTAACCGCCACAACAAAAAACAACCGCCCTCCCAAAAGGGGCAGTTGTCTCCTGTGTCTCCTGTTTACGCCTGCCGAAATGGCGGAAGGGACCGGAAGCACCCGGAAGGGCCGGGGAGGGCAGCGACCCGGCAGGGGCCCGGGGTCCTGATCCCCCTACTTCTCCTACTTCTCCTGCTGCTTGCGCCAGCGGATACCGGCCTCCAGGAAGCCGTCGATGTCACCGTCCAGCACGGCCGTCGGGTTGCCGACCTCGAACTCGGTCCGCAGGTCCTTGACCATCTGATAGGGGTGCAGGACGTACGAACGCATCTGGTTGCCCCAGGAGTTGCCGCCGTCGCCCTTGAGCGCGTCCATCTTGGCCTGCTCCTCCTGGCGGCGACGCTCCAGCAACCGGGCCTGGAGGACGCGCATCGCGGAAGCGCGGTTCTGGATCTGCGACTTCTCGTTCTGGCACGAGACGACGATGCCGGTGGGGACGTGCGTGATGCGCACCGCGGAGTCCGTGGTGTTGACGCTCTGCCCGCCGGGGCCGGACGACCGGTAGACATCGACCCGGATCTCGGTCTCCGGGATCTCCACCACATCGGTCTGCTCGACGACCGGGAGCACCTCGACGCCCGCGAAGGACGTCTGCCGACGCCCCTGGTTGTCGAACGGCGAGATGCGGACCAGGCGGTGGGTGCCCTGCTCCACGGAGAGCGTGCCGTATGCGTACGGGGCGTGGACGACGAAGGTCGTCGACTTGATGCCGGCCTCCTCCGCGTACGACGTCTCGTAGATCTCGGTCTTGTAGTCGTGCCGCTCGGCCCAGCGCAGATACATGCGCTGCAGCTGCTCGGCGAAGTCGGCGGCGTCGATGCCGCCCGCCTCGGCCCGGATCGTGACCAGCGCCTCACGCTCGTCGTACTCGCCGGACAGGAGCGTACGGACCTCCATCTCGTCCAGCGCCTTGCGCACGGCGGCCAGCTCGGCCTCCGCCTCGGCGCGGGCATCGGGGTCGGCCTCCGCGTCGGCCAGCTCGAAGAGCACCTCAAGGTCCTCGATCCGGGAGCGGAGGGAGTCCGCCTTGCGCACCTCGGACTGGAGGTGGGAGAGCTTGCTGGTGATCTTCTGCGCCGCTTCCGGCTCGTCCCACAGGGACGGCGCCGAGGCCTGCTCCTCAAGCACGGCGATATCGGCCCTCATCTTGTCGAGGTCCAGGACGGCCTCGATCGACCCCATGGTCGAGGTGAGGGACTTCAGCTCTTCGGAAACATCGACGACTGCCACGCACCCAGCCTAACGGGTGTCCGCTGCGCTTTGCCTGGGCCGTCTTGGTGCTCGCCGTTGTCGGCCGTCCGGCCGTGGGGTTCGCCTGCGGCGGGCGTGCGCCCCACGTCGTCGGCTGTCCCACCGTGGGGGTTGCGCCTGCGGCGGGCGTGCGCCGTTTTCGGCTTTCCCGCCGTGAGGGGTTCGCCTGCGGCGGGCGTGGGTTTTTCGGGTGCGGTGACGGGCCTCCGGACTCCGTCCTGCGGCCCTCCCCCATAGCCTGAAGGGCAGGGGAGGTACCCCATCCTCCCGACGGTGGGTGGTAGGGGCCGGTGGGACACATGTCGTCTGTCGGGTGCCTGTGATCGCGACCACGGGGGGCACATGACCGGCTACGTGTACCCCACCAGTCTTCTTTCCACCCCCTCGGGAGGTGCTGGACCGCAGGACGGAGTCCGGAGGTCCGGCGCCGCTGCCGAACAGCCCCGCGCAGCGGCAACAGCCCACCGCAGGTGCAACGGCCGGACAGTCAAGAACGTGGGGCTCAGGCACAGCGCAGCGGAGGTCAGGGAACCTCCGGTCCCGGCTGGTGGACGCCCGGCTTGGCGTCACCCAGGTCGTCGTCGCCGGAGGCGACGACGACGGCGATGCCGGCGGCCACCGCCACCGCGGCGGCGGCCGCACCGAGCTTGATCCGCCGGCGGCGCGCCGCCTCCGGGGCCGAGCGGTGCCGGGCCGAGCCCGCCCGGCGCTCGCCGGTGGCGCGCGGGGCCCGCGCGGTGCCGTGCGCGCCGCCCGCGAGCTCGTCCGGGCCCGGGACGCGCATGCTGGTGTGCGTCTCCCGGTTGGAGTCCGGCACGGCGCCCTGGACGAGCGGCACCGCGCCGCGCGGCGGGGTGGCCTCGCCCGGTGCCACCGGGGGGTAAAGCGTTTCGTCGCGCGCCCCGGGGGACGCCGCGCCGTCCGCCTCGTTCCCGGGATGCTCGGCGTCCGGCTCGTCGATGTCCAGCGGCGGGATGCCGGCCAGGCCGGGCAGCAGCTCACGCAGCCGGGCGGCAAGCTCGGGCGCGCGCAGCCGGGAGGCGGGGGCCTTGGCCAGGCACTGCAGCAGCAGCTGCCAGAGCTCGTCGGGGATACCGGGCAGCGGCGCGACGCTCTCGGTGACATGGCGGCGCAGTACGGCCCCGGGGTGGCCGCCCCCGAAGGGCGTGAAGCCGGCGAGGAGCTCGTACAGGACCGTCGCCAGCGCGTAGACGTCGACGGAGGCGCGCGGCGGGAGGCCCTCGATGATCTCCGGTGCGAGGTAGTCGGGGGTGCCGATGACCTTGGTCGCGCGGGTGGTGCGGGGCGAGTCGACGAGGCGGGCGATGCCGAAGTCGGTGAGCAGCGCGGGGTGCGCGCCACCGGGGCCGAGGGGGCCCTGCATGTCCAGGAGGACGTTCTCGGGCTTGACGTCCCGGTGCACGATCCTGGCGGCGTGCGCGGCGGCGAGCGCGTCGGCCACGTCGGCGGCGATGGCGACGGCGGCCTCCGGGGCCAGCCGGCGCTCGCGCTCCAGCCGGGTGCGCAGATCGGTGCCCCGTACGAGGTCCATGACCAGTGCCAGGTCGTTGCCGTCGACGACGAGATCGCGGACGCCGACGACGTGCGGGTGGTCCAGGCTCAGCAGCGCCGCCCGCTCCTGCACGAAGCGGCCGACGAGCTCCTGGTCGGAGGCGAGATCCTCACGCAACAGCTTGATGGCCACGGCCCCTTCGGGACCCTCGCCCAGCCATACCGTGCCGGCACTGCCGCGCCCCAGGATCTGGTGAGCGGTGTACCGGCTGCCGATCTTCCGTGCCAAGACTGCTCCGACGTGTCGGGCCCCCGGGCGTCCCGCGGGGGCTGAGGTTGGCGTCAAAGCTACGCGGGTGCCGGGGGGTTCGGTGCCCTGGTTGGCGGCAACCTTCACTTCTGTGGGGGAAATCGCCCGTTGGAAGTCGATAAATCGACGTTGCTGCACGTCAGAGCGACCGGCGCGGCCCGTGGGACACGTCTGCGGGGCACGTCCGAAGGACACCCCGAGGGGCACGGACCGGGCCGACGGCACACACGCCTACTGATTCAGCCTCTGCACCCAGTCCGACACGTTGTTGTAGATCCCCGCGATCTGGGCGAAGAAGCCCTTCGTCGTGCCGACCCACTCCTGGAGCGGGGTCAGCTCCCAGATCAGCCAGCTCGCCACGAACAGGATGATCACGACGAACAGACAGCCCTTGAGGCAGCCCAGGCCGGGGATCTTCATCGGGTTGGCGCTGCGCTGACGGGGCTCGCGGCGGGGCCGGGGCTCCGGGGCGGGCGGGCGCTGCGGTTCGTAGCGCTGCGGCGGCGGCTCCTGACGGCGCTGCGGGGCCTGCGGCGGCTGCTGGGTGTACGGCGCCGGGGCCTGCTGCCGGCGGTACTGCGGCTGCTGCTGCGGGGCCGGACGACGCTGCGGAGCGCGGCGCAGCGGGTCGTCCTCGGGGTTCAGGAACTGCTGGACCTGGGTCTGCTCGTTGCGGTCGCGGGCGGCCCGCATCTGGGACTCCCACGGGTGGGGCCCCTCGGGCTCCTGCGGTCCGCCCGAGGGCGGCCCCGGGGGCATCGGCGGCATGGCGCGGGTCGGCTCGGCGTCGCCCTGGCCGCGCCCCGGGGCGCCGGACGACGGCAGCACGCTGGTCGCCGCGGTCGGGTCGTAGGAGCCGGCGTGGGACGGGAGGGCCTGGGTGGGGTCGGCGTCGCCGGTGCCCTGACCGGCGTCGGTGCCCGTCCCGGGGACGGTCGCGGGCGCCGGGTCGGGCGCGAGCAGCGCGGCGACACCGAGCGCGGCCTCCGCCTTGTCCGGGGTGGCGTGCGCCCCGATGCCGGCCGCGACGGTACGCAGCGCGCGGGCGAGGTTCTCGGCACTGGGGCGCCGCCCCGGCTGCTTGCTCAGGCAGCGCTCTATGACCGTCCACAGCGGCTCGGGCACCGTGCTGGGGCGCTGCGGCTCCTCGCTGAGGTGGCGGTGCAGCACCTCCAGGGCGGTCGCCCCGGCGAACGGCGGACGGCCGGTGACCAGCTCGTACAGCAGAATGCCGGCACCGTAGACGTCCACCGCGGAGGTCTGCCGGCGACCCTCGGCGGACTCCGGCGCCACATAGGCGGGGGTGCCGACGAATTCGTGGGTACGGGTCAGGCCCGGGGAGTCGGCGAGCCGGGCGATGCCGAAGTCGGTCAGCATCGGGTGCATCTCGCCGGTGCCGTCCGCCCCGGAGAGCAGGACGTTGGCGGGCTTGAGGTCGCGGTGCACCACACCGTCGGCGTGGCTGGCCGCCAGGGCGTCGGCGATCTGGGCGGTGAGCAGACAGGCGGCGACGGGGCTGAAGGGACCGTTGTCACGCAGATAACGGTGCAGGTCAGGGCCGTCGACCAGATCCATGACCAGGGCCAGCAGATCGCCCTCGACGACGAGGTCACGGGTACGGACGATGTTCGAGTGGGTGAGCCGCAGCAGAACGGAGCGCTCCCGGAGGAAGCGCATCACCACATCCGCGTCGTGCGCCAGCTCCTCCTTGAGGACCTTGATCGCGACCGTCTCACCGGGCTCCCCCGCCACGGCGGCCTCGGACCCGGCCGCCTCCCGCTGACGCGCGCGCCAGACGGTGCCCGTGGCGCCGCGGCCCAACGGCTCCTCAAGCAGATACTTGCTGCCTACCGGCCGCACGTCATGCGCTCCCTGGTCGTGGTGGTTCTCTTGCCTGGCCCGCTGGGTCAGCTCGCGGCCCGTTCGCCCCACTGTAGTGCCGTCGAACAAGCCTTTCGGCTTGCCGGACGGGCGGGGCTTGTCGGAAAGACGTGTGTGGCGGGCAGATGGTTGCCCGGGGGCGGGCGGAGGAGCGCGGCTACCGCGCCGTCCGGCCGCGTACGCCCCCGCCGTCGATCACGACGATTCGGAATCAGACCGTTCCGCTCGCGCAAGCAGGCACTTTTTGTCCCTTGGAAGACCAATCAAGATCACGGAGTGACGGTCGACGGGCGTGTTGTCAGTGGCAGGTGCGAGGATGCACCCAGCACGCATGCGGTGGGGGCGCGCGGTCTTTGTCGCGACGTGCACCAGGGACTTGTACGTGCCGACGTGCTCGGGTGCGGCGGGGGGAAGCGCGAAAGCGCGGCCCCGGCCGGATTCCCCGGCAGAAGGGACCGTTGACGGCGATGCAGATCCGGCTGACCGTCCTCGGGCCGCGCAGCGGCCACACCACACGGGCCTGCGACGTGCTCGTGACGGCCCCTGCCGGGACCGCGCTGGCGTCGGTGGCCGGCTCGCTCGCGGCGTCCGTGGCCGGCCCCGGCGCGGACATCGGCAGCAGAAGCAGCGGCCCCGGCGGCGGTGGCAGCTCCCCCGTCGCCCTGTACGCGGGGACCGAGCGGCTCGATCCGCAGCGCGCGGTGATCGGTGAGCCACCGCTGATCGACGGCGCGGTGCTCTCCCTCCACGGCCCCGGCCCCAGCCCGGCGCACGGCCTGCCGCACGGCCCGGCCCGGCTGCGCGTCGTCTCGGGCCCGGACGCGGGCGGCGTCCATCTGCTCCACGGCGGCCAGATCCGCATCGGCCGCTCCGCCGACGCGGACGTCCCCCTCGACGACCCGGATGTCTCCCGGCTGCACTGCGCCGTGACGGTCGAGCCGGACGGCTCCGTACTCGTCGCCGATCTGCGCTCCACGAACGGCACCTCCGTCGACGGCACCGACCTCGGCGAGCGGCCCACCCCGCTGCGGCCCGGCGCCCTGCTCCGGGTCGGCGAATCGGCGCTCCGGCTCCAGGCGTCCCCCGGCTCCCCGGATCCTGCGCTGCAGGCCACACCCGATGGGGAGGGCCATCTGCGGATCGCTCCGGGCACGACGGGCGGGACGGGCGTGGGAGCGGTGAGGGGTTCTGGAGCCGGGGGGCCTGGGGCGGGGACGACCCGGGGTCGTGGGGCCGGTGGCTTCGGGGCGGGAGCTGCGGATGGTGCGGCGGCCGGCGGCTTCCGGGGAGGCTCCGATGCGGCCGCCGCAGCGCGGATCGCGGCGGGGCGTACGGACGGGCCCGATGGTCACGGGGCGGCGGGCAGGCAGCAGGCGTCGCGGGGCTCGCTGTCGTCACAGGATTCCCCGTCGTCGTACGGCCCTGAGGCTCTGTGGTCTTACGGCCCTGAGGGCGGCCACGCATCGCACGTCCCCCAGGGCGCGCAGCCGACATACCTCTCCGACGGCTCCGAGAGCAAGCAGCCGCCGCACGTCCCCGAGGGCTCGCTGTCGTCGCACAGCCCCCGGAGGACACAGGCGTCGTACGCCCCTCGGGGCGCGCAGCCGTCGTACGGCTCCGAGGAGGCGGACGCCGGGATGAGTAGCCCGGCGGGGCCGCAGTTCTCCGTGCCGTCCGGGGGCGGTGAGTCCTCCGGCGCCGTGGTGCAGTGGCCCGCCCCGGAGGGCCACGAGCCCGGGGCGTACGGATCCGGCCACCCCGAGAGCGGCGCACGGCACTCGCGGACCGGTGAAGCCGACGGCGCGTCCCCTGCGGGCCACCCGGCCGCCCCGGACTCCTGGGATGGCCCGTACGACCCCTACGGCGCCGAGGTGCGGGGAGCCGGAAACGGGCGGAGCGCCGGTACGCCCCCCACCCCCGCCTGCGCACCGGGAAGCGGACCGGCCCGCCGGGACACCCCGCTGCGCGGCACCGCTCCGGGCGACGCCCCCACCGGCCCCCCTCAGCACACCGAACTCCCGGACCACGACCAGAGCCACGGCCACGACCGCAACTACGGCCACGACCATGGCACCCCCTACGGCACCCCCCAGCACGAAGCCTCTACGGACGGATTCGGGCCCGGCGTCCAGGACTTCGGGTCCGGCGTCCGGGAGCGGACTCAGGACAGATCCCCCAAGCTCTCGGCTGCTCCCCCAAGTTCTCGGCTCCGCTCGAACAGGGGGGACCCCCATGAGCAAGAGGGACCCCCATCCGGCGCGCAGGATCTGACACACGGCGGGCAGCAGGCACTGGCCCCGGCCGACGCGGTGTCCCGTAAGGGCGCGCGGCGTGGCGGCATCGGCGCCTGGGCCCGGCGGCTGACCGGCGGCCGGTCCGCGGCAGAGCCGGCCGCCGCCCCGGCGCCGGTCCCGGCTCCGGTGGCGGGCCCGGCATCCGAGCCGCCCCCGTCGCCCGCGGCCGAGGCCGTCCCCTCCCCCGGGTCCGCCGCGCCGGAACGCTGGCCGGATGCCGCCTCGATCCTGCTGACGGCACTGGGGCCCGGCCCCCGCCTCTGGGAGCGCGGCCAGGACCACCCCGACGCACTGACCGTCCGGCTCGGCACCGCCGCCAAATCCGGTGGCCGGGACGCCGTGCCGGTCACCGTCGAACTGCGCCGAGCGGGCTCGCTCGGTCTCGCCGGGCCGCGCGCCCGGCTGACCGGACTGGCCCGCTCCGCCGTCGCCCAGCTCGCCGCGCTGCACTCCCCCGGAACCCTCGAAATCGTCCTGATCAGCACGGACCGCGCACGCAGCACCGAAGAGCGGATCGCCGACTGGTCCTGGCTCGGCTGGCTGCCACACGTCCGCCCGGCGCACGGCCAGGACTGCCGGCTGCTGCTCGCCTACGACAAGGAGCAGGCCACGGCCCGTACGGCCGAGCTGGTGCGGCGGCTGGACGACGGCCCGCTGGGCCCCGGCTGGCCCAGCGCCGACCGCGCCGGGATCGCCTCCGCCGCCGCCCGCCACCAGGGCCCGTACACCCTTGTGATCGTCGACGGCGATCTCGGGTCGTCGGCGCTGCGCGAGACGGCGGCCCGGCTGGCATCGGGCGGCGCGGCGGCCGGAATCCACCTGATCTGTCTGGCGGAGACCCCGGCCGCCTCCCCCTCCTCCCCGCTGTCGGCGACGTACGAGGCGGCCCGGAAGGCATCGCCCGCCTTCGGGGAATGCGGCGCGGTGGCGGTGCTCAGCGGCGATGTCGCCACCGCGCTGCGCGTCGTCCAGCCCGGCTCGGGGCCGAACGGCACGGTCGCGACGCTGGACGCGGTCTCCGACGCCTGGGCCGAGCGGTTCGCCCGTGCGCTGGCGCCCCTGCGCGAGGCCGATACGACGACGATGGTCGGCGGCCGTACGGTGCACCGCGCGGCCGTACCGCTGCCCGAATCCACCCGGCTGCTGGACGAGTTGGGGCTGGCCCGCGCCACCCCCGCGTCCCTGATGGCCCGTTGGGCCGCCGCCCTGGACAGCGACCGGCCGAGCGTCGCCGCGGTGCTCGGCGCGGGTCCGCACGGCCCGCTTGCCGCCGATCTCGCCGCCGACGGTTCGCATCTCCTCGTGGAGGGCGCGGCGGCCACCGGCAAGACCGAGTTGCTGCGTTCGCTGGCCGCCTCGCTGGCCGCCGCGGACCGCCCGGATCTGCTGTCGATGGTGCTGGTGGACGGCGGCGGCAGCGATCGCGGCGAGGGCCTGCGGGTGTGTACGGACCTGCCGCATGTCACGACGTATCTCGCCGCCTCGGACCCGGTCCGGATGCGGGAGTTCGCGCAGGCGCTGACCTCCGAACTGAAGCGGCGCGCCGAAATACTGGCCGGGACACCGTTCGCCGAGTGGCGCACCAAACATCTGCCGGCCCCGCGCATCATCGCGCCGCGGCGTTCATCCGAAAGCAGTAACCATGACGGCGGCAGCGAAGAGCAGGAACTCATCACTCTCCGTAATCGTTGCCGAAACAAGGAGAAGGGAGGCGGCGGAGGCACATCGGCGGACACCGCGACGACGCCCCCGCTCTCCCCGGGCCCCACACCCAGCTCGACGCCGCCCCCCTCGCCGTCAGCCGGCCCCTCGGCGTCAACGGCATCCGACCGGTCACCCGGCCCGCCCGGGACGGCGTCGAGCGGCTCCCCGGCGTCCGCCTCGACCACCGGGACGCTCCGCCTACGGGCGCGCAGCGGAGCGCCGGCCTACGGGGCGCCGTCCGGCGGGGCCGTGTCGGCGACCGCCGCCCCCGCGCCGTCCGCCGACGACGCGGAGGCGGCGGCGCCGATGCCGCGCCTCTTCGTCCTCGTAGACGACTTCGACGCCCTGGTGTCCCCGGCGCTGGGCAGCACGGGCCGGCCCGCCGCCGGTTCCGTGGTGCGCGCTCTGGAGGCGGTCGCCCGGGACGGCGCGACGCTGGGCGTCCATCTGATCGCCGCCACCGGCCATCCGGAGCGTACGGCCGACACCGCGACCAGCGAACGGGCCGGTCTGCGCGTTCAGTTGGGGCCCGCCACCGACCTGTCGGAGCCGGTACCGCCGGGCCGCGGGCGGCTGCACCGCGCGGAGGACGGCTCCTCGACCCCGTTCCAGGTGGGCCGGGTGACTGGCCGGATACCCCGGACCTCCACCCTGCGGCCGACGGTCGTACCGCTGGAGTGGCAGCGGATGGGGGACCCGCCGGCCCGGCGCCCGCTGCGCGAGCTGGGCAACGGCCCGACGGACCTGGCCCTGCTGGCCAGTGCCCTACAGCGGGCCGCCGAGTCCTCGGGAGCGCCGTCCGCCCCGCCCTTGGTGTGAAGGAGAGCCGTACGTCCTGCCCTTGGTGTCCCTGGTGTCCCTGCGGGAGGTGGCACGGCGGCCGAGATGGCGGCCGAAGGCGGGGCTGCGCACGTGCTGATTTAGCGGATATATCGGCTGATATATCGTAAGTGGGCGCATATGTCGGCATGTGTCGCTGTTCGCCTCGCCAAGGGTCGGCTCGTGGCCTCGCCAGCTCGCCCGGGTCCGGCCTGCCCGTCGCCCGTAACAGCCCTATCACAAAAGTCCAGTTGGCGCGGAACGCGGTATTGCGGCCCTGGTAATCGAGGCGTAGACCTATCGCACGCACGGCACCACCGCACCGCCAACGGGCCACGGCACGGGGCGACACGACACGCACAAGCGGCACAACACCACCACAACGCCACCGGCGCCAGTGGCACCGGTGGCACCGCCCGCATCACTGGCACCACCCACCAGACCACGGCACGGCACGACGCGAACGGCATGGCGGGGACGTCGCGGCACGATGCGGCACGGCGCCCTCCGCACCCGGTACGGCTCGCGGCGACAAGGGGCTACGACAAGGGGCTACGGGGATGCGCACACGACACCACCGCGCGGCTGCACGCGCCACATCCTGCCTGGCGGCGACCGTCGCCCTCTCCCTCGCGCTGGCCGCCTGCGGCAGCGGCGCCAAGGGCGGCGACGGCGACGACCGCCGCAAGGGCGGCAGCACCGCCCCCACCGTCCGACTCCCCCAGCTCAACGGCCAGAAGCTCCAGGTCACCGCCGTCTGGACGGGCGCCGAGCGGGAGAACTTCGTCAAGGTGCTGGACGAGTTCGAGCAGCGCACGGGCGCCAAGGTCGATTTCGTACCCAGCGGCGATGACATGGCCGGATTTGTAGGGTCCAAGATCGCCGGTGGCGGCCAGCCGGACATCGCGATGCTGCAACAGGTCGGCGTACTGGGCGAGTTCGCGCAGAAGGGTTGGCTCAAGCCGCTCGCGGCGACCGCGAAGGCACAGCTTGCCAAGAACTACACCAAGGGCTGGCAGGACCTCGGCGCGCACAAGGGCACGCAGTACGGCGTCTACTTCAAGGCCAGCAACAAGTCGCTGGTCTGGTACAACGCCAAGGCCTTCGACGACGCCGGTGCGCAGGAGCCGAAGACCTGGCAGGACTTCCTCAAGACGGCACAGATCATCTCCGAGTCGGGCGTCGAGCCGGTGTCGGTCGGCGGCTCGGACGGCTGGACGCTGACCGACTGGTTCGAGAACGTCTATCTCTCCCAGGCGGGCCCGGAGAAGTACGACCAGCTGGCGCAGCACAGGATCAAGTGGACCGATCCGACCGTCAAGGAGGCGCTGACCACCCTGGGCCAGCTCTTCGGCCGTAAGGATCTGCTCGCGGGCGGCAATTCCGGCGCGCTCCAGACGGATTTCCCGACGTCCGTCACCCGGACGTTCAGCGGCGAGACCCCCGAGGCCGCGATGGTCTCGTCCGCTGACTACGCCGCTGCCAACATCTCCCGGACCAAGGCCAAGGTCGGTACGGACGCCAAGGTCTTCCCGTTCCCCGCGGTGGGGGCCAAGTCGCCCGTGGTGACCGGGGGTGATGTGGCCGTGGCGCTCAAGGACGGCAAGGCCGCGCAGGCGCTGCTGACGTTTCTGGCGTCGACGGACGCCGCCAAGATCTGGGCGCAGGCCGGCGGATTCATCTCGCCCAACAAAGAGCTGGACCAGGCCGCGTACGCCGATGATGTGATGCGGAAGATCGCCAAGGCGCTGATCGCGGCGGGCGACGACTTCCGCTTCGACATGTCCGATCAGGCGCCCGCCGGGTTCGGCGGCAAGCCGGGCCAGGGTGAGTGGAAGGACCTGCAGGACTTCCTGAAGAACCCCAAGGACATCGAGGGCACCCAGGCGCGGCTGGAGCGGGACGCCGCCAAGTCGTTCACGTCGTCCGGGGAGTGAGCCGAGGCAGGGACGCCGGCGGCACCGCATCCACGCCGACGGCGCTGACATCGACAGCACCGACGTCGACAGCACCGACTCCGACCACCTCGACCGGGACCGGGGGACCGTCACGATGAGCGCCTCACCGGACAGCACGGACAGTACGCACAGTGCGGGTAGCGCTGACAACGCAGGCGGCGCGGGCAGCGCGGAGAGCCTCGCCGGGCGGCGTCCCAGGAGCCTCATGGGTGCGCGCCCTTGGGTCGCGGCGGCCTTCCTGCTGCCCGCCCTGGTGCTGCTCGGCGCGCTGGTCGGCTATCCCATCGTGTTCTCCGTCTACCGCAGCCTTTTCGACGTGTCCGGCAACGGCTTCGTGGGGCTCGGCAACTACGGCGAGATGTTCTCGGACGACGCCATCCGTACCGCTCTGAAGAACAACGTCATCTGGGTTGTGGTCGCACCGACCGTGTCAACAGCCCTGGGGCTGATCTTCGCCGTGCTGACCGAGCGGATCCGCTGGGGCACCGCCTTCAAGCTGGTCGTCTTCATGCCGATGGCGATCTCCATGCTGGCGGCCGGGATCATCTTCCGGCTGGTCTACGACCAGGATCCGGAGCGCGGTGTCGCCAACGCGGTGTGGGTGAGTGTGCACGACACCTTCGCCGAACCGGCGCCGTTCCCGGGCGCCGGACCGCGGCCCAACGCGGATCTCAAACCGTCCGGCGGCGGCGCGTTCACCACGAAGTCGGCCGTACGGGCCGCCCCCTCAATACCCCCGGCCACACCCTCAGCGCCCCCGGCGGCTCCCGATTCCCCGGCCTCTGTCGTCGCTCCCACCGATCCCGCTTTTCCTGCCTCTCCCGCTACTCCCACCGATCCCGCCTCGCCGGTCACTCCCGCCTCCCCCGCGGACCTGCCCCTGGTCGCCGTCCAGCCGGACGACGTACGCGACGCGCGGTCGGCGGCCGTCGCCCAGCCGCGGCCGGGCAGCATCACCGGCACCGTCTGGCTGGATTTCACCCGTGGTGGCGGCGGCCGCCCCAATGTCATAGACGCCAACGAGAAGGCCCTTGCGGGTGTGAAGGTCGAGGCGGTCAAGGACGGCCGGGTGGTCGCCTCGGCGACGACGGCGGAAGACGGCACCTACACGCTGCCCGCCGACAAGGCCGACGGCGCCCGGCTCAGGCTCCCCGCCGCGAACTTCGCCGCGCTCTACAACGGCGTCGACTGGCTCGGCCCGGCCCTGGTCACCCCCGCCATCATCGGCAGTTACGTCTGGATGTGGACCGGCTTCGCGATGGTGCTGATCGCGGCCGGTCTGGCGGGCGTACCGCGTGAGCTGCTGGAGGCCGCGCGGGTGGACGGCGCGGGCGAGTGGCAGGTCTTCCGGCGGATCACGGTGCCGCTGCTGGCGCCGGTCCTGGTGGTCGTGTTGGTCACGCTCATGATCAATGTGCTGAAGATCTTCGATCTGGTCTACATCATCGCGCGCGGCTCCAGCATCAGGTCCGCCAATGTGCTGGCTCTCCAGCTCTTCCAGTCGTCGTTCGGTACGGATGTCGACGAGGGCCTGGGCAGCGCTATCGCCGTGTTCCTGCTGCTGCTCGTGCTGCCGGTGATGTACGTCAATCTCCGGCGCATACGGAAGGAGCGTCGCCGATGACAACCGTGGACGGTGCCGTCCCGGCAGAGCGCTTCGCCGGTGCCGGCCGCGTTCCGGCCAAGCGGCCGCTGGTCAGCCGCATCGCGGCGCGGACCGGCGGCGGGGTGATGCGGGTCTTCCTCGTCCTCGTCGCGCTGTTCTGGCTGATGCCCAGCGTCGGGCTGCTGCTGTCCTCGCTCCGCAGCCCCCGGCAGATCGGCGAGTCCGGCTGGTGGCGGATCTTCAGCGCGCCGGCCCAGGTCACATGGGACAACTACAGCCAACTCCTCGCCAACGACAAGGTGATGGGCTCGCTGCTGACCACCGCGGCGATCACCGTCCCGTCAACGGTGCTGGTCGTCGTCATCGGATCGCTGGCCGGCTACGCCTTCGCCTGGCTGGAGTTCCCCGGCCGCGACGTCTGGTTCATGGTCGTCGTCGGGTTGCTGGTGGTGCCCGTTCAGGTGGCGCTGATTCCGGTGGCCAAGCTGTTCGGTGCGGTCGGGCTCTTCGAGACGACGGCCGGGGTGGTCCTCTTCCATACGGCTTTCGGGCTGCCGTTCGCGGTGTTCCTGTTGCGGAACTTCTTCGCGGAGATCCCGCGCGAGCTGCTTGAGGCGGCCCGGCTGGACGGGGCGGGCGAGCTGCGGCTGTTCACGCGGGTGGTGCTGCCGCTGGGCGGGCCGGCCCTCGCCTCGCTGGGCATCTTCCAGTTTCTGTGGGTGTGGAACGACATGCTGATCGCGCTGATCTTCGCGGACAGCGGCAATCCGCCGATCACCGTCGCCCTCCAGCAGGAGGTGCGGCAGTTCGGCAGCAACATCGATGTGCTGGCGCCCGGCGCGTTTGTGTCGATGGTGGTGCCGCTGATCGTCTTCTTCGCCTTCCAGCGGCAGTTCGTGTCGGGTGTGATGGCGGGCGCGGTGAAGTGAGGGGCAGGAGGCGGGGCACGCACGGTGGTGTGACCAGCGGCCTGTGAGTGGTGTGACCGGTGGTGTGAGCGTGGCGCGACCACTGGCGCGGACGCCGACAGGACGTGATCGGGAACGGACGAGGAGTCGCGCTGGCGTCCTCGGCGTAAGAGACCTGTGAAATCCGGTTCCCCCGGGCTCCGGGCCATCTCTCGTTCATTTTCCTCCCCCTACGATGACGCTCGATGACGGTCACACCGCGAAACGCATGGTGCGGCAGAGGCTTGTCGTGGAAATTGCGTACACGAGGTATCCGAGGTAAACGACGTACCCGAGTGCACGAGGTGCACGAGGTACTCGACGTACCGCGCTCGAACGGATGCGTGTCGAGCCGTGGCGCCCTGACCCCGGTGGGGGTCCGCGCCCGTACGCGACCGGTCACGGTGCCGGCCGCATCACAACTGCAGAAATATCGGCAGACACCCCGCGGACAAGACCCCGCGGACAAGACCCGCGTCGCAACATCGCCATAGGTTCCCGACCGTCTGGAGACGGACCGCACATGACTGCCCTCACCGCAGACCAGAGTGCCGAACAACTCCCGCGCCCCGCCCGGCTGTCCGACGTCAAAGGCTGGTTCCTCACCGCTGACCAGCTGCTCTTCGACTGGTTTCTGGCCCACCAGGAGCAGCGGTCGGAGTCGGGTGACCTGCTCGAACTGGGCGCGTACATGGGCAAGAGCGCGATCTTTCTCGGGGCGCGGCTGCGTGCCGACGAGCGCTTCACGGTCTGCGATCTCTTCGACTCCCCCGCCGAGGACGCCTCCAACTCCAAGGAGATGAAGCGGTCCTACTCGACACTGACCCGCCGCGCTTTCGAGGCCAACTACCTTGCTTTCCATGGGGAGTTGCCCACCATCGTGCAGGGTCTCAGCTCGATCGTCCGCAATCATGTCGAGGACGGCACGGTGCGTTTCGCCCATATCGATGCCTCACATCTGTACGAGCATGTCCACGGCGACATCCTGGCGGTGCGTGAGCTGCTCACCGAGACCGGCGTCGTCGTCATGGACGACTACCGCGCCGAGCACTGTCCGGGCGTGGCCGCCGCGACCTGGCAGGCGGTGGCCGACGAGGGACTGCGTCCCATCTGCATCACCGGCACCAAGTTCTACGGGACCTGGGGCGACCCGGAGCCCCTGCAGAAGGCGCTGCTGGAGTGGCTGAGGCCCCGGAAGGACATCTGGCACGAGGTCCAGTACGTCCATGACGCCCCGCTGATCCGGCTGAGCGCCAAGGGTGCCAAGGAGCCCGCGCATCCGGTTTCCCGCTACCGGGACCAGGCCGCCCCGAAGCGTCCGGCGGCCCAGGCGCCGACGGCGCCTCCGGCGCGCCCGGGGCCTCGCACAGAGCCCCACCCGCGCCGCGGTGCGCTGCGCACCGTCGCGCTGAACGTCCTGCCGCCGATCATCACCAAGGCGATCGTGGCCGCCCGTAAGAAGTCCCGCACGTCGGGGCGGCGCTGAGCGATCCACCACCAGGTGCGCGGGCCGGCCCTGTCGCCCGGCCCGCGCACCTGGCACGCTTGCCGGCAGAGCCCAGGCCCCAGGGTCTTTCCGCCCCTGCCCCATCGGACAGGCCCCAGGAGCCCCTAGCGGGGCACCTGCCCCACCAGCACAAACACATTACGGCGCAGCAGTTTTCCGGCCGGGCGTGGCAGTGGGTGGGAGTAGATACGCCGTACGGCCAGGCCCGCGGTCTCCGCGAAGGCGCGCAGCAGCGTGAAGTCGGTAAAGCGGACGGGCGCCTGTTCGTGCATGTCCGAAGTATGCGCGCCTAGCGCATCGGGCCCCTGTCCGCGCACGTCCGAAGTATGCGTGCCGAGCGCATCGAGCGCCTGTCCGGGCGCCGTGGGGGTCAGCAGCGCATCAGGCGCCTGGTCGGCGCGGTGCCCGGCCTCCTGCGGGGTGATCAGTACGACGCCGCCGCCCGGCCGAACGTAGCGGAGATAGGCCCGTAGCAGGCTCTCGACCTGCTCGTCTCCCAGGTGCTGGAGGACATGCGCGGTGAGCAGCGCGTCGAAGGTGCCGGGCCGGGCGTGCGGGCTCGCGAGGAAGTCGTCGGCCGTGTAAGCGGTCAGCCCACGTTCCCGGCACAGCGCCACCGACCGCGGGTCGTGGTCCACACCGACGCTGCCGGGTGCGCACCCGGCGAGCGAGCCGCCGGTGCCGCAGCCGATCTCCAGCAGACGGGCGGGTCCGCGCCGTGGGCCGAAGTGTCGTAGATGACGGCGGTAGGACGGCTTGGGCGGGGCGGGCAGGGGCTGCCAGGCAATGTCGGCTTGCTCCCGGTCCGGGAGCCGCGCGGGGTCCGGGAGCCGCGCGGAGGAGGCGTGGGGCGCGAGGGCGGCGGATTTCACCGACTGCGGCAACTCACTACTCTCCGTAATCGTTGCTGGGTTGGGGGAGGCTGCGGTGCTTTCGGTACGGCCGGGCATCGGGTCGCGGTCACCTTCCCTGGGACGCGGATTACTGAACGGGGGTGCTGACACAGGCGTGCAGATACGGATGTGCAGATACAGACGCAGATACGGATGCGCTGACGTGGGTGTGCGGATACGGATGCGGCTGCGCTGACGCGGATCAATGCGGCGGCGGCCGACGATGTCTGAACCCGATCACCGGGTACTGCCTGCGGAGGACTGACGGTGACCCACGGTCTACGGCATCGGGCCGGGCCCGCGCATACGGCGCGCCGAGCCGGCCGCGGCCGATCCCCGCCCGGCCGCACCTCTGGCCCGGCCCTGGCCGCGGCCCTTTTCCCCCGGCATTCGGCATGTCGTCGTACGGGCCGCCGCGTGGTCTCACCCTTTCAGCGCAGATCCGGTGACCGGGTCCCTGATGGGCGAGTTGAACGGCCCGTCTCGTGTCCTGTGTTTCGGCTGTCCGGAAAGGCTCGGTCCCGCGCGTATGAAGCCTCGGCTCACGGTTGTCGTCCCGGTCCATCGCATCGAGGGGTCCGAGCGGGATGCGGAGGAGTGCCTGGAGTCGGTGGCGGCCCAGACGCTGACCGAGCTGGATGTGGTGCTGGTGGACGCCGGGTCCTGGGCGGGGTCCGAGGAGGAGGCGGAGGAGGCGGGGGCCGGCGACGGTGTGCCCGGCGGGCTGGCGCGCCGGTTCGCCGAGCGGGATCCGCGGTTCCGGATCGTTCGGCACGGCGGCGACTCGTATCCAGACGGCTCGCACAGCGACGGCTCCTATCCCGGCGGCTCGGACAGCGGTGGCCGACGCAGTGGCGGCCTGCACAGCGGTGGCCGACACAGCGGCGGCTCGCGCAGCCGCGGCTCGCATCCCGGTGGCCCGTCCCACGAGGCCGCCGCTCCCGGTGTCGGCGCGGTCCGCAACGCCGGTGTCCGGCACGCCTATCCGCGCACCGACTACCTCGCCTTCCTCGACCCCGACGATGTGCTGCTGCCGCGCGCGTACGAGGATCTGACCGGGCTGCTGGACAAGTCCGGGGCGGACTTCGCGACCGGCAATGTCTACCGGCTGGGCCCGGGTGGCCGGCGCCAGTCCCCGTACCACCCGGCCGACCGCGAAACCACCCTGCGCACCCACATCACCCAGGACCTCACCCTGCTCTCCGACCACTTCGCCCGGAACAAGGTGTTCCGCCGTGCCTTCTGGGAGCGGCATCAACTCGCCTTCCCCGAGGGTGGGTTGTGCGACGCGGCGGTGACGCTGCCCGCGCACTTCCTCGCCGAGGCGGTCGATGTCCTGCACGAGCACGTCTGCTACTGGCGCCTCCCGGAAGGGCCCGGCCGCCACCGCCGGATCGACGTCCGGAGCGTACGGGACCGGTTCGCGACGATCGCCGGTGTCCGCCGCTTCCTCGCCGATCCGGCCCGCCCCCCGTGGAGCGCGTATCTGGACGACTACGACCGGTCGGTGCTCACCGACGGGCTGCCGGAGCTCATCGAGGCGTTGCCGGAGGCCACGCCGGAGTGCCGGACCGTGTTCCTGGAGTGCGCCCGCGGCTTCCTCGCCCAGGTCGATCCGCGGCTGTTCCCCGCGCTCCCTGTGGAGCTGCGGATGCGCTGGTATCTGGTCCGCGCCGGGCGGCTCGCGGACCTGCTCGCGCTGCTCGCGCACGAGGCGCGCAATCCGGCCGGTTTCGAGGTCACCGGGCCGCCGCTGCGCAAGCGAGCGGTCCTGCCGCTCTCGCCGCCGCTCGAACTGCCGCCGGGCGTGACCCGGCTGGAGCGTTCCGACTTCCCCGTCACGGCCCGGGTCCGGGAGGCGGTGTGGCGGGACGGGGCGCTGCTGCTGCGCGGCTACGCGTATATCCGCAATCTGGATGCCGCGACCCGGCACAGCTATCTCAGGACGGCGGTGGTCGCCCAGGGGCGGCGCCGGATTCTGCTGCCGCTGCGGCCGGTGGCGATGCCGGAGGCCACCGCCGAGTCCGGTCAGGAGCAGCACTGTTACGACTGGTCGGGCTTCGAGGTGACACTCGATCCGGGCCGGTTGCGCAGGGGCGGGCGCTGGGTGGAGGGCGACTGGACGGTCGGGGTGCTCCTGGCGTCGGCGGGTGTGGTGCGGGCGGCGGCGTTGTGCGCGTCGGAGAGCGGGTCCGGGGCCTTTCCCAGCACGTACGAGGTGGGCGGCGACGGGGAGGGGGACGGCGACGGGACGGACGGGCGCGGGGACGGTGACGAGGTCACGGACGGCGGCCACGCCCCCGTCCGCATCACCCCCTGGTACGCCAACGGCCGTCTCCGGCTCTCGGTCGGGCGTCGTACGCGGAGGCTGGCCGGTCATCGCTCGGTGGCGGGCGGTGTCCTGGAGCTGACCGTCATGGCGCCCGGCCCGGCGGCGACTCCCGAAGCGCTGCCGACCGGCACAGCGCCAGGACAGGTGCCCGATGTGCTGCCGACCATGACGACATCCGGTCAAGCGCCCGAAGCGCTGCCGACCGCCACCGCGCCCGGTCCCGCGCCCGTTGCCCTACGGCTGACGCATCAGGGCACAGGAGGGGTGGTGTCGGTCCCCGTGGAGCGGCGGGAGGTGGTGCGGGATGCGGGGCACCTCCGGGTCACCGTCCGGGTACGTCTCGACGCGCTCGTTGCCGCGCGGCCGACACGTGACGGCGCGCCGCGGGCGATTCCGCCGGTGCACACGGAGTCCTGGGCGGCGGAGCTGGTCCTGCCCGACGGCGGTACGGATGTGCTCGCGTGCGCGCCCGGTCTCGCTCCCGTCGCGTATCCGCTGTCGCACGGCCGCGAGCTGGTGGTGGCGGCCTCGGCGGCCGGGAATGTCGTGCTGCACGACCGTACTCCGCAGCCGTTTCTGGACCGGGTCATCTGGGGGGCGGACGGCACGCTGCTGGTCGTGGGGACGTTGCCGGACGCCGCGCCGCACGCCACCGAGCTGGTGCTGAAGCACACCGCGCACGCCGCCGAAACGGCCTTCGCCGTCATGCAGGACGGGAGCCGGTTCCACTGTGCGCTGCCCCTGGGTGGGCTCCCTTCGCTGGCCGGGTCGGTGCCGTTGCGGGAGGGCCGCTGGACGTTGCACCTGCGGGAGCGTGGCGCGGCGGGCTCGCCGCTGGATGCCCCGGTCCGTTTCGCGCCCGCGGTCTTCGACGGGCTGCCCGCGGCCTGTACGGTCCGCGGCAAGCCGCTCGTCCTGGACCGGCACCGGTACGACGAGGCGTTCGTGGCGGCCGGCCCCGCGGTGCCGGTCACCGACCGTGGGCCCTATCGCCGTCGGATGCTGCGGGAGCGGCACTATCCGCTGCACCGCGGCCGCCCGTTGCGGGACGCCGTCCTCTACAGCAGCTTCGGCGGACGCGCGTACGGGGATTCGCCGCGGGCCGTGCATGAGGAACTGGTGCGCCGGGGGCCGGATGTGGAGCATCTATGGGCGGTGCGTGATGCGCAGGCCGCGGTGCCGCGGACGGCTCGTGCCGTGGTGGTGGGCAGCGCGGAGTGGCACGGTGCCCTGGCGCACAGCCGTTGGGTCGTCACCAACACCCATCTGCCGGACTGGTTCACGCGGCGGGAGGGCCAGACGGTCGTCCAGACGTGGCACGGCACGCCGCTCAAGCGGATCGGCGCCGATCTGGCGGGCACGCTGTGTGCCGGGCTGGCCCATCTGGCGCCGCGGCCGCGGCTCGGCCGCCAGTGGAGCGTGCTGCTGTCGCCCAACGCGCACAGCACCCCGGTGCTGCGCTCGGCGCTCGGCTACGACGGCGACTTGCTGGAAACCGGACTACCGCGCACCGACGCCCTGTTCACCGCCGACCGCGAGCGGACCACGGCGGCGCTGCGGGCGCGGCTCGGTATCCCGTACGGCAAGAAGATCGTGCTGTACGCGCCGACGCCGCGCGACGACCGGGCCTACGACGCGGGCCATCACCGGCTGCATCTGCCGCTCGATCTCGATGCGGCCCGGCGGGCGCTGGCCGACGATCATGTGCTGCTGGTCCGCGGCCATCCGCTGGTCGTCGACCGGCTGCCGGCCCATCACGCGCCGTTCGCCCTCGATGTCACCGCCCATCCGGATGCCGCCGAGCTGCTGCTGGCGGCGGATGTGCTGGTCACCGACTACTCGTCGCTGGCTGCCGATTTCGCGAACACCGGCCGCCCGATGCTGTTCCTGACGCCCGACCTGCCGCACTACCGCGACACCCTGCGTGGCTTCACCCTTGATTTCGAGGCCCGGGTGCCGGGTCCGCTGCTGGCCTCGACCGGTGAACTGGTCGACGCGCTGGGCGACTTGGAGGCGATCGCGGCAGCCGGGGCGGACGCGTACGCCGACTTCCGGGAGACGTTCTGCCACCGGGACGACGGTGGTGCGGCGGCCCGGGTCGCGGATCTGCTGACCGAGTAGACGGTGACCAACAGACGGAGACCGAGGAGACGGAGGCAGAGGAGACGGAGACCGAACAGATGGATCGGGTAGACGCGGATCAGGTGGACGCGGATCGGGTAGACGCAGATCGGGTAGACGCTGAACAGTACGCGGAGATGCCGGTCACGTAGCCGGCGGCCGTGGTCGCGTGCGTACGTGACGACAGATGCCCGTGATCGCGTGCGCGCGATGGCAAGCGGCCACCGGCACATGCGCGCATAACCGGCAAGCGGCCACCGGCACATGCGTGCGCTAACGGCGAGCGGCCACGGGCGTGCGCACGCATATCGGCCGTATCGGTATCGGCATCGCGCGGCGTTCGCGTCGTTACTGCATGTACAGGAGCCCTCACGGGCCCTGCCCCGAACCCGGTATTCCGGTCTGTCACGAAACGGCAATGACGTGGAAAACCGTGGCGAAGGGCGCAACCCCTTGGCGGGAATCCCCCTCTGACCCATCGGAAACGGGGGCCACATCCCGCTCGCGCCAAGAGATGCTGTCGACACGAAATGTAGATGTAGTGACTGTGAAAGAAGCCCTTGAGCCACGGCCTGGGCCCACCATCACGCCAGCCGCGCAGATCAGCATCGTCGTCATCGCCTTCAACGATGCCGTCCACGTCTCCGATGCGGTGCGTTCCGCACTCGCCCAGGGCGCGTCGGGAAACACCGGAGGCAGCTCGTCCACCGCCGTCGAGGTGATCGCGGTGGACGACTCCTCCACCGACGGCACCGGCGCCGCCCTGGACGCCCTCGCCCGCACCGAGCCGCGGCTGCGGGTCATCCATCGCACCGAGAACAGCGGTGGCTGCGGCACCCCGCGCAATGACGGTCTGCGGGCCGCCACCGGGCGCTTCGTGATGTTCCTGGACAGTGATGACGTCCTGCCGCCGGGCGCGGCCGAGGCGCTGCTGGCCGCCGCGCTCCGGCATGACGCCCCCGTGGTGGCGGGCTCCTGTATCCGCCGCGAACTGCCCGCGCACCGCGATGTGCCGTGGCAGCCGGCCCTGTACCGCGAGGCGGCGGTGCACGGCTCGCCGGAGTCCAGCCCGCAGCTGGTCCGCGACACGCTGTGCGTCAACAAGCTCTACGAGCGGGCGTTCCTCGCCGAGCACGGGATCGTCTTCCCCGAGGGCCGCTTCACGTACGAGGATTTCGTGTTCACCGCGCGGGTGCTGGCCGCGTCCCCGCGGATCGTGACGATCCCCGAGAGCGTCTATGTCTGGCATGTGCGCCGGACGGCCGACCGGCAGTCCATCTCTCTCGACCGCAAGCACGTCACCAACTGGCAGGCGCGGATCGACGCGCACCGCACCAGCGTGCGGATCTTCCAGGACGCCGGGAGCAAGGCGCTGGCGCATGCCGCGAACACCAAGTTCCTCGACCACGATCTGCGGATGTACGTGCGCGAACTGCACACCCGGGGTGCGGACTACCGGGCGGAGTGGTGGCAGCTGACCCGTGACTATCTGGCCGGTTTCGACGAGGCGGATCTGCGGGCGGCGCGCGCCCCGGCCCGCTGGCTGGCGCGGGTGGTGCTGGCGTCGGCGGCGCCGCGGGACCTGGAGCGGCTGACGCAGCTCGCGGCGCGTCCCGGCCGGCTGCTGCCGCCGTACGCGGAGGCCGGGGGCGGCGCGGTGTGGTCCGAGGACCTGCCGGAGGTGGAGCTGGACGCGCTCGGCACGAAGCCGATAAGCCGGCTGCCGGTGACCGTCGACGCGGAGCCGGTGATCGGCTCCCGCAGTGTGCTGCGGCTGCGGGTGCACGACATGTACGGGCGGCTGGCGGCGGCCGAGCCGGTGAGCATCGACATCGAGCTGTGGCGGCGGGTGGACGACCGGCGCGGCCCGGTGCACACCGCGGCGCTCACGGCCCAGTCCGCCGCGAACGGCTCCGTCACCTCCTGGACCGCCGAGGTCGTGCTGGATCTCCCGGCCCTGCTGGAACGCGGCGGGCGGCGCCGTGCCGACCCCGAGCCCTGGGATCTGATGGCGCAGGTGAGCTGCGCGGACGGCGCCGGTTTCCGTGCCTCGCTACGTGCCACGGGGCCGGGCCTGCGCCGCCGGATGCTGCCCAGCTCCCGGTATCTCCTGCTGCTGGTGCAGCCGTATGCGACGACCGGCGGGGCGCTGTCCCTGCGGATCGCGTCCGGGCTGCGCAGTGTGTGGCGCATCGCGGTGCGTCGTCTGCGCCGCTGAACCGTTCCCACCGTCCTTGTTCTCCGAAGCCTAGGATTGGCGCTATGTCTTACTTGATCACCGGTGGTGCCGGATACATCGGCTCCCATGTCGTACGGGCCCTGCGGCAGGCGGGCGAGCGGGTCGTCGTCCTGGACGACCTGACGACGGGGGTGGCCGGCCGGGTCCCCGAGGGCGTCCCGCTGATCGTCGGCTCCACGCTCAACCGCGCGCTGCTCGATGAGACGATCGCCGGGCACGGCGTCACCGATGTGGTGCACCTGGCCGCCAAGAAGCAGGTCGGCGAGTCCGTCGACCTGCCGCTGCACTACTACCGGGAGAACGTGCACGGTCTGCAGATCCTCCTGGAGGCGATGGCCGCGGGCGGGGTGGGCCGCTTCGTCTTCTCGTCGTCCGCCGCGGTCTACGGCATGCCGGACGTCGATCTGGTCACCGAGGACACGCCCTGTGTGCCGATCAACCCGTACGGGGAGACCAAGCTCGTCGGCGAATGGATGGCGCGCGCGGCGGGCAAGGCGCACGGCATCAGCACCGCCTGTCTGCGCTACTTCAACGTGGCCGGCGCGGCCGCCCCCGAACTGGCCGACACCGGTGTCTTCAATATCGTCCCGATGGTCTTCGAGAAGCTCACCGAGGGTGCCGCCCCGCGCATCTTCGGCGATGACTACGACACGCCCGACGGCACCTGCATCCGCGACTACATTCACGTCGCCGATCTGGCCGACGCGCATGTGGCGGCCGCCCGCAGGCTCGCCGAGCGGGGTCCGGTGCGTGATCTGACGCTCAACATCGGCCGTGGCGAAGGGGTTTCGGTGCGCGAGATGATCGACCTGATCATCGAGCTCACCGGCCACCAGGGCGTCACCCCCGTGGTGACGCCGCGCCGTCCCGGCGACCCGGCCCGGGTGGTCGCCGCCGCCGACCGGATCGCCGCCGAACTGGGCTGGAAGGCCCGTCATGACGTCCGCGACATGATCACGTCGGCGTGGGCGGGCTGGCAGCACCACCACCCGGAGGCACGGCGGGGCTGAGAGAGCCGGGGCGGGCCCCAGGGAGCGTGACGACGCCCCCTGGGGCCCGCTCGTTTTCGGGGAAAATAACGTCGCCTGCCCACCCAATAAAACGGGCAATTGAGACAATTACCGTAAAGTACGGTCTCGCTGATCGTGTTGTAGCGCCGGTGGAGCCGCCACTTCCACCCCCGCGCGAGGCGGTCCGGGGCCGCCCGGTTGCCCGGTCCGCAGCGTCATCTACTCGTTCACCGTCGTGATGAGCAGGGAGAACGCGGCACCAGTGAGACCGACCACCAGACACCTGGCCGCACCGGGGTGTGCGGCGCTGCTGTCCATGGCGGCGTACTGCCTGGCGCTGGCGGTCCACGGCAGCTACCCGTTCGGCGCCCGCTCCCGCGCCGTCAACGATCTGGGAAATCAGTTCGTCCCGTTCCACGCCCGGCTGTGGGACCTGCTGCACGGCACCACCACCGGCGACCTGTTCTTCAACTGGAGCAGCGGCTACGGCGTCCCGTTCCTGGCCGACTTCTTCAGCTATCTGATGAACCCGTTCTCCTGGCTCGTCGGACTCTTCCCGCGCGCGCTGGCCGACTTCCCGGTCTTCCTGGTCACGCTGTTCAGCATCGGCCTCGCCGCCGCCCTGATGACCGTCTTCCTCGGCCGGCTGCGGCCCGGGCCGTCCTGGCTGCGCGCGCTGCTCTCGGTGGGCTACGGCCTGTGCGGCTGGGTGGTGCACGACGGTGCCGCGGACCCGATGTGGATGTGGGGCCTGGTCGCGCTGCCGCTGTGCGGTATCGCCGCCGACTGGGGTCTGCAGCGGCGGCGCTGGGTGGCGGGGACCCTGCTGATCGCCCTGTCCTGGGCGGGCAACTTCTATACGGCGGCGATGGCCACGCTCGCGATGACGCTGGTCCTGGGCCTGCGGCTGGCCCTGGCCGACGGGATGCCGGGCGGTGACCGGCTGCGGGCGCTGGCGCGGGTCGCCTCGATGACGCCGGCGGGCATCGCGCTCGCGGCGCCCGTCCTGACCGTGACGCTCCGGGCCAGCCGGGCCGCCCAGCCCGCGCCCGAGGCGTCCTATGACGGCCCGCCGTCGCCGGGCGAGCTGGTGGCGCAGCTGCTGCCGGGCGGCCATGGGGGCGTGCACGCTCCCGAGGCTCCTCATGTGTACGTCGGAATGCTGGGGCTCCTGCTGGTGGCCGCCTTCCCGTTCGTCCGCGCGGTGCCGCTCAAGGCGCGCATCGGCTGGTGCGGTCTGGCGGCGGGGATCACGGCGTCGTTCGTGTGGGAGCCGACGATCCTGCTGTGGCACGGTTTCGCGCTGCCCAACGGCAGTCCGTACCGGGCCGCTTTCGTCCTCGGCGGGCTCCTCACCATGATCGCCTGGCTGGCGCTGGCGCACCGGCCGCAGGCGGGTGAACTGGCCGCCGGGGCGGTGCTGGTCGCCGTTCTCGCCTGGTTCTGCCGGGCGCAGAGCTCGGTCGGCGACGCCACCCGGATGCTGGTGGTGGGCGGCGGTACGGCGACCCTGGCGGCACTGCTGGTGCTGTGCCGCCGCCGTCCTTCCACCGCCGTACGGACCGGGGTCACGGCCCTGCTGACCTGCACCGTCCTGTCCGGTTCGGCGTTGGCGGCGTTCTCCGTGACGGCCGGGCGGGACAGCATCGCGTGGTTCCGGCCGAAGACCACCCTCAGCGAGCCGGCGCTGGCCGTGCGCGCCGGGCTGGCCGCCCGCTCCGACTGGCCCCGCTCGCGCACCGATCCGGGCCCGCACGAGTTCGCCAACAACGATCCGCTGCTGCTGGGCGGCGAGGGCGGCTCGTACTACAGCAGCTATCTGCCCGCGGCCACCGCCCGCACCCTGCACGGTCTGGGCGCCGGCTGGTACGTGAAGGGCCGTCACACACTCAGCTTCGAGGACCCGGTGGGCCGCGCGCTCATGGGCGTCAGCAGCTCGCTGGTCCCGGTGGCGGGGCGGCCGGGCCGGTACGCCTTCCAGCGCTCGGACGCGGCCCCGCTGCTGACCGTGCGCGATGCGCTGCCACGGGACGGTGGCGGCACGGTGTTCGCCCGTCAGGAACGGGTGCTGGGCGCCCGCGTGTACGAGGTGCCGTCACTGACACCGGCCGCGGGGCCTGGGCGCCGCGGCCCGGCCGTCCTCGGGGGCCGCGCCCCGGTTCCCGACCGCGCGGGCTGGACGCTGGACGCGGCCGGGGGAACGACCTTCACGGGCCGGTGCACCCCGGGCAGTACGGTCGTCTGGTACGCGCCCTGGTTCTCCGGCCGGGTCAGCGGGGCGGGCGGCAGCAGCCGGGCCGTCGGCCGCCGCGCGATGACCGCCAACCCCGTGCGGGTGCTGGGCCAGGTGCCCGCAGACGGCACGGTGTCGGTGCGGTTCACCGGAGACGGCCGGCAACACCTCCCCCCGCACCCCGTCGGCTGCCTCGCCCCGCGCAAACTGGCCGCGGCGGTGGCCGCGCTACGCGCCAAAGGGCCGGACGAGCTCACCACGAGCGGCCACGGGCTGACGGCCACGCTGCCCGCGGGCAGTTCGGGGAGCGCGCTGCTGGCGGTCCCGGCCGTCCCGGGCTGGAGCTGTTCGGTCGACGGCGGTCCGCCCCGCGCCCCGCGCTCCTACGGCGGTCTGCTGACCGTCCCGCTGGGTACCGGCGCGTCACGGCTGGCGTGTTCGTATGTCCCGCCCGGTTTGGCGGCGGGGCTGGCGGTGAGCGGCGGGGCGGGGCTGGCGGTGGCCATGGTGGCGGTCGTCGCGGCGGTCCGCGGACGGCGGAACCGTTCCCCTCAATGCACCTCTCAAACCGTGACAAAACATTACATTTATAGAATGGCGCATCAGCGGACGGCGTCCGAACCGTCCTCTGTCCCCGGCGAAAAGGCCAGCGAATGAAGCTCTCCATCGTCGTCCCCTGCTACAACGAAGAAGCTGTCTTAGGACGTTTCGACGGAAGGATCCGCGCGGTCCTCGGTTCCCTCGCCATGGAGTACGAGCTGTGCTACGTGGACGACGGCAGCACCGACGGCACGCTGCCCCGGATGCGCGCCCTCGCCCAGCAGCACCGCGACACCACCCGCTACGTCTCCTTCAGCCGCAACTTCGGCAAGGAGCCCGCGATACTGGCCGGCCTCAAGGAGGCCACCGGGGACGCGGTGATCATCATGGATGCCGATCTCCAGCATCCGCCCGAGCTGATCGAGAAAATACTGGACCTCTATCAGCTCGGCCATGACCAGGTCATCGCGAAGCGTAGCCGGGACGGTGACCGGCGGCTGCGCACCGCCCTCACCCGGATGTACTACCGCGCCGTCAACTCCTGGGTGGACGTGGAACTCGCCGACGGAGTGGGCGACTTCCGGCTGCTGTCGCGTACCGCGGTGGACGCGCTGACCTCGCTGCCGGAGTACAACCGCTTCTCCAAGGGCCTGTTCTCCTGGATCGGCTTCGACACCATCACCTTCGACTACCGCAACGCCGCCCGGGAGGCCGGCGAGACGAAGTGGCGCTTCGGCTCACTGATCAACTACGGCATCGACGGCATGCTCTCGTTCAACTGCCGTCCGCTGCGGCTGGCGATCTACGCCGGGCTGGGCCTGGCCTCGCTCGCCACGCTCTACACCTTCTGGATCATCGGCGCCGCCCTCGCCGGGGGGATCAGCACCCCCGGCTATGTGACGCTGGTGGCCATCATCGTGGGCCTGGGCGGGCTGCAGATGGTGATGCTCGGACTGATCGGCGAATACATCGGACGGATCTACTACGAGTCCAAGCGGCGGCCGCACTTCCTGGTCAAGGAGTCCCACGGCACACCCGCGCAGCGGATCCACCCGTCCCGCACCCCGAGTCCCGCCTCCAGCTCCTCACAGGTCGCGTGATGGCCGCCCGCCCGCGAGCCGTCGCATGGGGCCAGATAGCCCGCTTCACGCTCGTCGGCGGAGTCAACACCCTGACGTTCTATCTCTGCTACCTGCCGCTGCACCGCCTGCTGCCGTACTTCGCGGCGTACACCGGCGGCTTCGTGGTGAGCCTGGTCGGCTCGTTCTTCCTGAACACCTACTTCACCTACCGCACCCGGCCGACGTGGACGAAGTTCCTGCTGTTCCCGCTGACCCAGGTCACCAACTATGTGGTACAGAGCGCGGGCCTGGTGACGCTGGTCGGGTGGTTCGGCATGAACAGCGCGGTGGCACCGCTGGTGGCGGCGCTGCTCGCCATCCCGGTGACCTTCGCGGTCTCCCGCCGGACGCTCCTGCCGGGCCGCCGGGGCATGCGCCCGCAGCCGCCGGCCCCTCCGTATGCGGCGGCACCCAAGCTTCCACACGCCTGAAAAGTCCCCACTTACAGCGATGAGTGAGGAGCATCACCCAAAATTTTAGTTAACCACTGCAACCATTTTGAGTGAACACTTGTCTGATACGCGGATAAAGAACGCACAGCCGTGGAGCCATCTCCCGCGTTCCGCTCTCGATCGTCACTAGGAGTAAGCACCGCATGTCAGAGAGAGGCCGCGACGCCGTCGCCGTACCCCGCTTCAGCATCATCGTCCCGGTGTTCAAAGTGCAGGGCTTCCTGCGCGAGTGCCTGGACTCGGTGCTGACGCAGGACCACACGGACTTCGAGGTCATCGCCGTCGACGACTGCTCGCCCGACCGCAGCGGCGCCATCCTGGACGAGTACGCAGCCCGCGACGACCGCGTCCGAGTGCTGCACCTCCCGGAGAACGTCGGTCTGGGCCGGGCCCGCAACACCGCCCTGGAGAAGGTCCGCGGCGAGTACATCCTCTTTCTCGACAGCGACGACACCCTCGTTCCCGGCGCCCTGGGCGCCCTCGCCGAGCGGTTGGCCGCCACCGCCGACCCCGAGATCCTCATCTTCGACTACGCACGCACCTACTGGGACGGGTCCGTCCGGCGCAATCGGCTCTCCGGGCTGCTCGACGAGTCCGGCGAGCCCGTCTTCCCGCTCGCCGACCGCCCGCAGCTCCTCGACCTGCTGCAGATCGTGTGCAACAAGGCCTACCGCCGCGACTTCATCGAGAAGCACGGCTTCGCCTTCCCGTCCGGCTACTACGAGGACGCCCCCTGGACGTTCTGCGCACTGATCACCGCCCAGCGGATCGCGCTCCTGGACCGGGTCTGCCTGCACTACCGCCAGCGCCGGCAGGGCGGCAACATCCTGCGCACCACCAGCCGTAAGCACTTCGACGTCTTCGGCCAGTACGCCCGGGTCTTCGACTATCTCGACGCGCACCCCGAACTCTCGCGCTGGCGCCCGCACATGTTCGGCAAGATGATCGACCACTATCTGACGATCCTGGACAAGCCCGGCCGACTGCCGCAGAACGCCAAGGCCGAGTTCTTCCACCGCGCCGCCCGCGACTACCGCGAGCGGGTGCCGGCCGGCTTCGTCCGCCCCACCGGAGTGACGGGCGGCAAGTACACGATGCTCGCCAAGGACGCCTACCCGGCGCTGGCCGGCCTCAAGATCGCCGGCAAGGTGCAGCGCAGGGTCCGCAAGCATGCCGGCAAGCGGGTCAGGCAGGCCAAGAAGAAGGCCGTGAACCTGCGCTACCAGGCCCTGCTGCGCCAGCCGCTGGACGAGAACCTCGCGGTCTACTCCGCGTACTGGGACCGGCTGCCGTCCTGCAACCCCCTCGCGATCTACGAGAAGGCCAAGGAACTGGCCCCCGGCGTGCACGGCGTATGGGTCGTCAAGCAGAGCCTGGCCGACCAGGTCCCGGCCGGTATCGATCACGTCGTGGTGAACTCGCCGCGCTACTGGGAGGTCGTGGCCCGCGCCAAGTACTTCATCAACAACGTCAACTTCGCGGACGCCGTGGTCAAGCGCGAAGGCCAGATCCACCTCCAGACCCACCACGGAACCCCGCTCAAGTCGATGGGCACCGACCAGAAGCGCTACCCGGCCGCCGCCAAGGGCATGAGCTTCGGCAAGCTGCTCACGCGCGCCGACCGCTGGGACTTCTCGCTCTCCTCCAACCAGCACGCCACCGAGCAGTGGGAGCGGGTCTACCCCTGCGACTTCGCGTCGCTGGACGCCGGTTATCCCCGTAACGACGTCTACTACCGGGCCACCGCACAGGACATCCTGGAGATCCGCGAACGCCTCGGCATCACCCCCGGCAAGACCGCGGTCCTCTACGCGCCGACCATGCGCGACTACCAGGTCGGCTATGTCCCCCGCCTCGACCTGGAGAAGATCTCCCGCGAGCTCGGCGACGACTTCGTCCTGCTGGTGCGCACCCACTACTTCTACGGCGAGAACTCCCGCCTCCAGGAGCTCCAGGAGCGCGGCACGCTGATCGACGTCTCCGGCCACCCGGTCGTCGAGGAGCTCTGCCTGGCCGCCGACGCCCTGATCACCGACTACTCCTCCATCATGTTCGACTACGCCAACCTCGACCGGCCGATCATCAACTACGCCGACGACTGGGACACCTACCGCCGCTCCCGCGGCGTCACCTTCCACCTCCTGTCCGGCAAGCCGGGCGACACTCCCGGCGTCATCGCCACCACCGAGGACGAGCTGATCGACGCGTTCCGCAGCGGCCGCTGGGACGACGAGCGCGCCACCGAGCTGCGCGCCGCCTTCCGGGACCGCTTCTGCCAGTGGGACGACGGACACGCCGCCGAACGCGTGGTCCGCCGCGTCTTCCTCGGCCAGGAGGCCACCCCCGAGGTCCTGCCCAAGAACCAGCGCACCGTGGCCCCGTCCCCCCGCACCGCGGCGGCGACGACCGGACTGACGAAACTGCCGACTCCACGCACGGCAGGGGATGACGGGGTGTCGGAAGCGGGGGTGACGGGAACGGCAGGCGTGTCGGGATAGGTGGGGTGATGGGGCGGCGTGTGCTTCGGGGTAGGCGAGGGTGACGGGATAGGCGGGGGTGACGGGGTGAGCCGCGGGAATACCGTCCGAGCCCACCACATTGTGGCCTGCAGGGGCCCGTCCACCCCCGAGGGGATCTGTTCGACCGCCCCTGGGGTTTCCGGGGCCACCCCCCTACGGGCCCCGCAACAGCCCCCGCCTCACTCCGCCCCCAGCGCCGCCACCACCGACCCCGCCAGCGCGTCGAGGTACCCCGCCGGCAGCTCGTCCCGGACGACCAGCAGCCGCCAGTACAACGGTCCGGCCATCAGGTCGAGCGCCGGCCGCGCGTCCGCGTCCTGAGGCAGCTCGCCGCGCTCCACCGCCTTCGCCACCACGGCGGCCGCGACACCCTCCTGACTGTCGTGGAGGGCCGTCTTGAGCGCCTCCGCCAGCTCAGGGCTGCGCGCCGCCTCGGCCAGGAGATCGGGGATGATCTGCGACGCCATCGGGTGGCGCAGCGCACGGGCCGCGACCTCCAGCAGCATCCGCACATCACCGCGCAGCGACCCGGTGTCCGGTGTCGGCAGGCCCGCCGTCGCCACCGCGGAGACCACGTCGAGGACGAGCTGCAGCTTGGAGCGCCACCGCCGGTAGACGGCGGTCTTGCCGACGCCCGCCCGTCGTGCGATGCCCTCGATCGACATCCGGGCGAAGCCCACCGCGGCCAGTTCCTCGAAGACCGCGGCGCGGATCGCGGTGGTCTTGTCCTCCCGTAGGACGGCGGCGCCGGCCGGGGATCGGCGCGCCGCCGTGTGGTCTGTCTCGCTGCCGTTCTTTGCCATGGCTTGAGCTTACCGTCGCGACGGTACGGTTGCGTTTCGACGTGAGGCCCTCGTACTGTCGACGTCGCGACGATACGGATGCGTTCCGTCGCACCACTACTCGCGCCCCGTTGGCTACGAACGAAAGCGGCCCCATGCCCCAGCCCCTCGCTCCCCCGGCCCCGGCCCCGGCGCCCGCCACGAGGGCCGTACCTGTACCCGTTACCGCCCCCGATCCGACGCTGCGCGCGCTCGCCGCGCGCCACGGCCTGACGGTGAGCGGCGCCCGCCCCTCGCTGCCCGCGTACACCCGGCAGCTCTGGGCCCGCCGACACTTCATCGCCTCGTTCGCCACCGCCCGGTTGACCGCGCAGTACGCCTCGGCCAAGCTCGGCCAGATCTGGCAGATCGCGACCCCGCTCCTCAACGCGGGCGTCTACTACTTGATCTTCGGCGTGCTGCTGCACACCAGCCGCGGCATCCCGGACTTCATCCCGTTCCTGTGCACCGGCATCTTCGTCTTCACGTTCACCCAGTCCGCGGTGATGGCCGGCACCCGCGCCATATCCGGCAACCTCGGCCTGGTCCGCGCCCTGCACTTCCCTCGCGCCTGCCTGCCCATCGCGTTCACGCTCATCCAGCTCCAGCAACTGCTGCTCTCGATGGGGGTGTTGGCGGCCATCGTGCTCGCCTGCGGCGTACCGCTGACCTGGCACTGGCTGCTGATGATCCCCGCGCTGCTGCTGCAGTCCGTCTTCAACACCGGACTTGCCCTGATCATGGCCCGGATCGGCGCACGGACCACCGACACCGCACAGCTGATGCCCTTCGTGCTGCGCACCTGGATGTATACCTCGGGCGTCTTCTACAACCTGTCCGCCTTCACCAAGGACGCGCCACACCTGATCGCGGTGACCCTGGACTGCAACCCCACCCTGATCTACATCGATCTGATCCGTTACGCCCTGATCGACACCGTGCGCGCCGGCTCGCTGCCGCCCCATGTCTGGCCGCTGGCCCTGACCTGGGCCGTGCTGATCGGCGTCGGCGGATATGTCTACTTCTGGAAGGCGGAGGAGGAGTACGGCCGTGGCTGACCTCGCAGAGCGGCACGACCTGACGGAGCGGCACGACCTGGCAGCGGGACGCAACCCGGGGAACGGACGTGACCAAGGCGACGGACGTGACCAGGGCAACGGACATGACCAGGATGACGGATGGGCGCAAGGCGACGGACATGACCAGGGCGACGGACGCGTCCCCACCGTCATCGCCGACAACGTGCACATCGTCTACAAGGTGCACGGCGCGGGCGGCGGCCGGGGCAGCGCCGTCTCCGCGCTGCGCCGCATTGTCCGCCGCACCACCTCCGCCGGCACCCGCGAGGTACACGCCGTCCGAGGCGTCACCTTCGTCGCCCACGAAGGCGAGGCGATCGGCCTGATCGGCTCCAACGGCTCCGGGAAATCAACCCTGTTGCGTGCCATCGCCGGTCTGCTGCCGCCCGCGAGCGGCCGCGTCTACACCCACGGCCAGCCCTCGCTGCTCGGTGTCAACGCCGCGATGATGAACGACCTGACCGGCGCGAAGAACGTCATCCTCGGCGGCCTGGCGATGGGCATGAGCCGCGAGGAGATCCATGAACGCTACGACGGCATCGTGGAATTCTCCGGCATCAACGAGCAGGGCGCCGGCGTGGAAGGCAGCAGCATCTCCCTGCCGATGCGCACCTACTCCTCCGGTATGGCCGCGCGCCTGCGCTTCTCCATCGCCGCCGCCAAGAACCATGACGTCCTGATGATCGACGAGGCGCTGGCCACGGGCGACCGCGGCTTCCAGAAACGCTCCGAAGCACGCATCCGCGAACTGCGCAAGGAGGCCGGCACGGTCTTCCTCGTCAGCCACAACAACAACTCGATCCGCGACACCTGCAACCGGGTGCTGTGGCTGGAGCGGGGCGAGCTGCTGATGGACGGCCCGACGGACGAAGTCCTGTCCGCGTACGAGAAGTTCACCCGCGCTTAGGCCACGTCGCCCGGAGCCCGGGTCCCGTCCCACCGAGCGCTGGTCCCGTCGCGCCGTGTCCAGGTCGCGTCGCGCCGAGTCGAGGTCACGTCTGGCCGATCGCTTGGTGCGCGGCGGGAATATCCGCCCCTGGCCCGTACGTTGTGGCCTGCAAGGGGCGCACGCACCCCCTAAGGGATCCGTTCGACCAACCCTTAAGGGTCCCCCGCCCCCTCCCGCAACGCCGAGGGCGCCCGGAGCCCACAAGCCCCAGGCGCCCCTCACGCACCTCTCAGCTGTGCGTCCGCAGCAGCGTCCGCATGGTCCGCATGGCCACCGACAGGTTCGCCAGGTCGAAGCTCTCCGACCCTTGGATCTCCTCCAGCGTCGCGCGGGCGCGGTTGAGGATCGCCGCGTTCGCCGCCTCCCACGCCTTGAACCGCTGCTCGGGCGTCGCCGAGCCGTTGCCGGCCGCCAGCACATCCGCGGTCAGCGCCGCATGGGCCGCGAAGAGGTCCTCACGGATCGACGCGCGGGCCATCGACTGCCAGCGGTCGGCCCGCGGCAACTCCAGGATACGGTCGAGGAGCTGGTTGATCCGCAGCCGGTCGGCCAGGTCGTAGTAGACCTCGGCGACCTCCAGCGGTTCCTTGCCGGTGCGGTCCGAGACGGCGACGATGTCCAGCGCCGGGAAGATCGACGAGAAGCCGGACACCTGGACGGCCAGCGGCTCGGGCACGCCCGCGCCGGTCAGCTCCTGCAGGATCGCCTGGTACCACTCCAGGTCACCGCCCTGCAGCAGGTTGGGCAGCCGGCCCCAGACCGTGGCGACCCGCTCCGAGAAGAAGTCGATGGTCGGGGACAGGTCCAGTGGCTGCGGGCGGTTGTTGAGCAGCCAGCGGGTGCCGCGCTCGACCAGCCGCCGGGAGTGCAGCCGGATCCGGGTCTGGACATCGGCGGCGACGACGTTGTCCAGCGCCTCGACGTCGTCCCAGACCTGGTTGAGCTTGAAGATCGCGCGGGCCGCGGTGTGCGCCCGGACGACCTCTTCGAGGGACGCGCCGGTCTCCTCGCGCATCCGGTGCAGGAAGCTCGTACCGCCGGTGTTGACAGTGTCGTTGACCATCACCGTCGTGATGATCTCGCGGCGCAGCGCGTGCCCGTCGACCTGGCCGGGGAAGCGGTCGTACAGCGCCGACGGGAAGTAGGCGTGCAGCAGCCGCTGGAGGTACGGGTCGTCCGGCAGGCCCGTCCGGATCAGCGCCTCGGAGACCGTGATCTTGGTGTAGGCGAGCAGTACCGCGGTCTCGGGCTGGGTGAGCCCGCCACCGGTGTTCAGCCGCTCGCGGATCTGCCGGTCGGTGGGCAGGAACTCCAGCGCCCGGTCGAGGTCGCCGTCCCGCACCAGACGGCGCATGAAGCGCTGCTGGGCGTGGAGCATGCTGGACGACTGGGCGAGCGCCAGCGCCAGCGCGGTGTTCTGCGCGTAGTTGTTGCGCAGCACCAGCGCGCCGACCTCGTCGGTCATCTCAGCCAGCAGCTGGTTGCGCTGCTTGGTCGTCATATCGCCTTCGGCGACCACGGCGTTGAGCAGGATCTTGATGTTCACCTCGTGGTCGGAGGTGTCCACACCGGCGCTGTTGTCGATCGCATCGGTGTTGATCTTCCCGCCGGCCATGGCGAACTCGATACGCCCCAGCTGGGTCAGGCCCAGGTTGCCGCCCTCGCCGACGACCTTGACGCGCAGATGCTCGCCGTTGACGCGGATCGGGTCGTTGGCCTTGTCCCCGACATCGGCGTTGGACTCCGCTGCGGACTTCACATAGGTCCCGATGCCGCCGTTCCACAGCAGATCGACGGGCGCCTTGAGGATGGCCCGCATCAGATCGGCCGGGGTCATCTTCTTCACGCCGGGCTCGATGCCGAGGGCGGCCCGCACCTGCGCGTTGATCGGGATGGACTTGGCCGAGCGGGGGTGGATGCCGCCGCCCGGGGAGAGCAGCTCGGTGTTGTAGTCCGCCCAGGACGAGCGGGGCAGCTCGAAGAGCCGGCGGCGCTCGGCGTACGAGGTCGCCGCGTCCGGATTCGGGTCGAGGAAGATATGCCGGTGGTCGAAGGCGGCGACCAGCCGGATGTGCTCGCTGAGCAGCATGCCGTTGCCGAAGACGTCACCGGACATGTCGCCGACGCCGACGGCGGTGAAGTCCTGGGTCTGGGTGTCGTGGCCCAGCTCGCGGAAGTGCCGCTTGACCGACTCCCAGGCACCGCGGGCGGTGATGCCCATGCCCTTGTGGTCGTAGCCGGCGCTGCCGCCGGAGGCGAAGGCGTCACCGAGCCAGAAGCCGTACGACTCGGCGACCTCGTTGGCGATGTCGGAGAACGTCGCGGTGCCCTTGTCGGCGGCGACGACCAGGTAGGTGTCGTCCTCGTCGTGGCGGACGACGTCCTTCGGGGGGACGGCCTCGCCGCCGACGAGGTTGTCGGTGATGTCGAGCAGACCGGAGATGAAGGTCTTGTAGCAGGCGATGCCCTCGGCCAGCCAGGCGTCCCGGTCCTGCGACGGATCGGGCAGCTGCTTGCCGACGAAGCCGCCCTTGGCGCCGACCGGCACGATGACGGTGTTCTTGACCATCTGCGCCTTGACCAGGCCGAGGATCTCCGTACGGAAGTCCTCCCGGCGGTCCGACCAGCGCAGACCACCGCGGGCGACCTTGCCGAACCGCAGATGGACGCCCTCGACCCTCGGGGAGTACACCCAGATCTCGTACGCCGGGCGGGGCGCCGGCAGATCGGGGATGGCCTGCGGGTCCAGCTTCATGGACAGGTAGGCGTGCGGGCGGCCCTGGCTGTCCCTCTGGTAGTGGTTGGTGCGCAGCGTCGCCTTGATGACGGTGAGGAAGGAGCGCAGGATGCGGTCCTCGTCCAGGGAGGCGACCTGGTCGAGCGCGCCGTCCAGCTCCTCCAGCAGACCGTCGGTCAGCTCGGTGCCGGCCCGCTGCCGCTCCGGGGACATCCGCGCCTCGAAGAGCGAGACCAGCAGCCGGGTGGTGTGGACGTTGTTGGCGAGGGTGTCCTCCATGTACGTCTGGCTGAAGGTCGACCCGGCCTGCCGCAGGTACTTGGCGTACGCGCGGAGGACCATCACCTGGCGCCAGTTGAGGCCCGCCTGCAGCACCAGCGTGTTGAAGTCGTCGCTCTCCGCGGCGCCGGTCCACACCGCCGCGAACGCTTCCTGGAAACGCTCGCGGGCGTCGTCGCCCTTGACGTGCTCGGGCACCCGCAGCCCGAAGTCGTAGACCCAGGCGACGGTGGCGTCGGCGCGGCGCAGCTCGTGCGGGCGCTCGTCGACGACCTCGACGCCCAGGCGGTTCAGGCCCGGCAGCACCTTGGACAGCGAGACCGGTTCGCCCGTGCGGTAGATCTTGAAGCGGCGCTCACCGGGGCCCGCGCCGACCGGCTCGTAGAGGCTGACCGAGAAGTCACGGCCCGGCTCGGGGGTGAGCTGCTCCAGGTGCTGGACGTCGGCGACGGCGCTGCGCGGGTTGTTGTCGGCCTTGTAGCCCTCGGGGAAGGCGCGGTGGTAACGGCGCAGCAGCTCGGCGGCGCGCTCCTCACCGACCTCGGCGGTCAGCGCCTCGGCGAAGCCGTCGGCCCAGGAGCGGGCGGCCTCCACCAAACGGCCTTCGATACGGTCCACGTCCCGGTCGGTGAGGTCCGGGAGGGATGTCCCGGGGGCGACGCGGACGACGAAGTGCAGCCGGGAGAGGACCGATTCGGTGTTCCAGGCGGTGAAGTCGACGCTGGTGCCGTTCAGTTCCTCCTTGAGGATGTCGATCAGCCGCAGCCGGACGCCGGTGGTGTAGCGGTCGCGCGGGAGGTAGACCAGCGCGGAGTAGTAGCGGCCGTATTCGTCCTGGCGGAGGTAGAGCCGCAGGCGGCGGCGTTCCTGGAGGTAGAGGACGCTGGTGGCGATGGCACGGAGCTGGTCGACCGGGGTCTGGAACAGCTCGTCGCGCGGGTAGGTCTCCAGGATCTGCAGGAGGTCGCGGCCGTCGTGGCTGTTCGGGCTGAAGCCCGCCGCGTCGAGGACCTCGGCGACCTTGCGGCGGATGACCGGGACCCGGCGCACCGACTCGGTGTACGCGGCCGAGGAGAACAGCCCCAGAAAGCGGCGCTCGCCGATGACGTTGCCCTGGGCGTCGAACTTCTTGACGCCGACGTAGTCCAGGTAGGACGGGCGGTGGACGGTGGCCCGGCTGTTGGCCTTGGTGAGGATGAGCAGCCTGTGCTCGCGGGCCTTCTTGCGGGCGTCCTTGGGGAGCCGGTTGAAGGACGGGGAGACGGGGTGGCCGTCCTCGGCGTGGTGCGACGGGTCGGCACGCAGGATGCCGAGGCCGGTGCCGGGGACCGCGGCCAGCACGTCCTCCTCGCTGCCGTCCTCGGCGGGCGCGGAGACCAGCTGGTACTCGCGGTAGCCGAGGAAGGTGAAGTGGTCGTCGGCCAGCCAGCGCAGCAGCTCCCGGGCCTCCTCGATCTCCTGATCGCGCAGGTCGTCGGCGGTCGGCTCGGTGGGCAGGTCGTCGGCGATGTGCAGCGCGGCGCCGCGCATCTTCTCCCAGTCCTCGACGGCCTCGCGGACGTCGGAGAGCACCCGCAGCAGATCGGCGGTGATCTGCTTGAGGTCCTCGCGGTCGGTCTCGCGGTCCATCTCGACGTGGATCCAGGACTCGGTGACCGCGTCGTGCGGTCGCTCCGCGGCGGTGCCGTGTGCGTCGCCGGCGTCGAAGATCTCGATCAGCTTGCCGGTGACGTCGCGGCGGACGACGACCTGCGGGTGGATCACGAGATGGATGCCGCGGCCCTGGCGGGAGAGCTCGTTGGTGACCGAGTCGACCAGGAAGGGCATGTCGTCGGTGACGACTTCCACGACGGAGTGGCTGCAGGTCCAGCCGTTCTCCTCGACGGTCGGGGTGTGCACCCGGACATTCGCGGTGCCCTGGGGGCGCGTCTCCGCGAGGCGGTAGTGCGAGAGCGCGGCGCCGAAAATGTCGACCGGGTCGCGGTCGGTGAGGTCCTCGGGGGCGGTGTGCAGGTAGTAGCGCTGGAGGTATCCCGTGAGGGTCTCCGAGTCGAGCCCAGGGAGCGGGGTCCCCCCTGCCGGGCTGCTTTCAACGACCCGGGCGGCCCTGGCGAGCAGCTCGTTCTTGGCTTCGTCCAGCTTGGTCTGCATGTCCTCTGGCTCCTGTCGCGCGCCGTTGCGTGACGTTGTGGAAGAACTCGGTGGAAGCTGCACAACGCCGCCGCGGCGCGGGGTGTCCCGTCGCTTTCGACGCTATGCCGTGATGGGAGAGGGCCGAGTCGGATTCGACTCCTTTTGACAAAACCGACATCGAGTCCCGGCCGCGAAGACCAGCGACCGCCCGGTCACGGTGGTGTCCCGGGCGCACGGCGGAGGCTTCGGCGCCCCCGCGGGTTATCGCGCTGATCACGCTGCAAGGCTATCGCTCTCGGCAGGGGTGGCGTCATCGGCCTTCTACGTACAAAAGGATCCATGGAACTTAGCCCATCCGGACAACGCTTCTTCCGATCAGATGTGCGATGACACAACGCGACGTCGGTCCGCGACGGTGTCCGGGACGGCGGCTACTCGGCGGCGATCCCGCCCGCCGCCTCGACGGCCTCGACGAGGCTGTCGACCACCGGCACCCCGGCACCTTCCAAGCTGCCACGGCTGTGCGATCCGCCGGTATAGAGCACCGCGTACGCACCCGCGTCCCGCGCGGCGATCGCGTCGTCCACCGCGTCGCCGATCACGACCGTACGCCCCGGATCCACCCACTGCAGCGCCTCAAGATGCCGCACCAGGTGCGCGCTCTTGCTGCCCCCGGAGGGCCCCGTCCTGCCGTCCACCCGCACGAACCGCGACTCGATGCCGAATCCGCGCACGAGCGGTATCAGGTCGTCGTGCCCGTACATGCTCAGGAGCGACTGGCTGCGCCCTGCCGCCTGCCACCCCTCAAGCAGGACGTCCGCCCCTTCGGCCAGGCCGCAGCTCACCCGGTGTTCGATGTAGTGCCGGTGGAACGTCTCGTCCATCACCAGCCACTCGGACTCCGTCGGCAGCCGCCCCATCAGCCGTTCGTAGAACCGCGGGATGGGCACGCAGTACAGCTCCCGATACTGCTCCAGCGTGATCGGTTCCAGGCCGATCTCGGCGAAGGCGGAATTGGTCGCCGCGATGACGGCATCGATGTCGTGGAACAGCGTGCCGTTCCAGTCCCACACGATGTGTGCCGCGTGCTTCTCCATGCGCTCCCCCATGCGGTTCCCCGTACGAATCCCCATGAAGAAAAAATACCCGCAGCCACTGACAACGCACCGCGCCCGCATCCGCACATCCCGCTTCCGGCCCCTTCTGCGGCGGCCGGCGCGCCGCGTCTCAGCCGAGCAGGAGGGGGATCTCCTGCACGCCGAACCACATCAGATCGTGGTCCTCGGCACCGTCCACCGTGAACCGCGCGTCCTCGTCGCCCTGGTCCGCGGCACCCAGCGCCGCCGCGGCCGCCGCGACATCCGCCTCCGCGTCGGCGGCGTCCACATGCACCGCCGCGGCCTTCGTCAGCGGCACCGGCCCGGCGAGCCGCACCTCACCCAGCGCCGACTGGTAGAGCCCCCGGTCCGGATCCGCGACCGCCGCCCCCTCCGGCACGTCCACCGCGACCACGACCCGCCGCCGCGGGGCCTGCGGGTCCCCGGCGAGCCGGCGCAGCGACGCCTGGGCCGCGCGGTTCAGCGCCGCGTACTCCAGCTCCTCGATGTCGTCCGAGACGTACCACTCGCGCAGCGCGGGCGTGACGGCATACGCGTCCAGGGGTCCGGGGCCCAGCTCGCCGCTCTTGTGTGCCTCCGCGAGAGCGGGAAGGGTCAGGGGGACATAGACGCGCATGGCAGTCGCTTTCGCTCAATTCACTCGACTCAGAAGAATGCCCAGCCAGCATACGGGCGTGAGTCCCCCATCGTGGCGCCTCCACGACCCCCGCGCCGCCCGCGTCGGAGCCTTCTCCGGACCCCGTTTCGCGGCCTGATTCCGGGCCGGTGACACGGACGGGTGAACTCTGCCGGGGCCGCGCGTCCCCCTCTTCCCGCCTTGCCGCCGCGTCCGCGCCGCCGATAGAAGATCTCCACCGAAGCTACCGCCGGGTAATCAAACCGGGCCCGGCACGACGGGGACGATCACCATGACCGGCACGACCACATCGCTCAGCACGCCCGACCCGGGAGACGGTTCCCGCGCGACGGCAGGCCCTCGCGGCCAGGAGGAGACGACTCTGGAGCCCACGCCCACCGTCCCCCGCCCGCGCCGGGCACCCGGCGCACGCCGGACGGACACTCCCGCCGCATCCGACACGAGCCGCCGGCCCGGGCGCGGCACCGGCCCTGGACGCGGGCCGGGACTCGGTCCGGGACGCACCCGCCCCGCCACACCGTCGATCACCGCCCGCACCACCCCAGGGCGGCCCCTCCCCAGCAGCCCGCCTCCGGGACGGCAGACGCCGGCCCGGCCCGCCCCGCGCACCCCCGTCAACGCGGCCGGCGCCCCGCTGCCGACCGTGGGCGCCCGGCGCCGGGCCCATGAGCAGCGGCCACACCACTGGTTCGCCCATCAGCTGCTGCTCACCCTCAGCGGACAGCGGCCGGTGCACGCCCTCCTGGGGCACGCGCTGGGCCCGGCGTACGACCGGCTGGTGGAGCTCGCCCCGCAGGCCCCGCTGCGGCCGGTGCTCGGTCCGGACCGCCGGCAGGCCGTCCCGACCGTGCGCGACTGCGGGCTGTGCCGCCCGCGCAGCGGCGTCATCGAGGCGTTCGCCCGGATCGCGGCCGGTGAACGCCTCCGGGCCCTCGCGTTCCGGCTGGAGCTCGGCGCCGACTCCCGCTGGCGCTGCACCGCCCTGGACATCGGCCCGACACGGACGGTGTGGGGGCCGACCCCTTGAACCGGCACGCCCCCGGGGCGGCCCACCGCAACGCCGCAGGGCGCCCCGGCCGATCTCCGGCCGGGACGCCCTGCCACCACTCGGCGCTCACCGCTCCCTGGCGGCGACGCTCACTTCTTGCGGCGGCGGCCGCCGCCCTTCTGGGCCTTGCGGCGCTCCGCGCGTGTCAGGCCGTCCGCCGCGGAGCGGGCCGGGACCCCGTCCTCCTCGCTCACGAAGTCGCCCTCGATGACGCTGCCCTCACCGTCCACCTTGGGCGCGGTGAAGTGCAGCCGGTCGGGGCGCTGCGGCGCCTCCAGCCCCTTGGCACGGATCTCCGGGCGGCCGGCGGCCGCGGGCACCGCTTCCTGCAGGTCCTTCTCCAGCGTGGTCTTCTCCGCCACCGGGACCTCCTCGACGTGCTGCTCCACCTGGACCTCCAGGTTGAACAGATAGCCGACGGACTCCTCCTTGATGCCCTCCATCATCGCGGTGAACATGTCGAAGCCCTCGCGCTGGTACTCGACCAGCGGGTCCTTCTGGGCCATCGCCCGCAGGCCGATGCCCTCCTGGAGGTAGTCCATCTCGTAGAGGTGCTCACGCCACTTGCGGTCCAGGACGGACAGCACGACCCGGCGCTCCAGCTCACGCATGATCTCCGAGCCGAGCTGCTCCTCACGGGCGGCGTACTGCTCGTGGATGTCGTCCTTGATGGCGTCCGCGATGAACTCGGCGGTGATACCGGCCCGGTCGCCGACCTCCTCCTCCAGCTCCTCGACGGTCACACTCACCGGGTAGAGCTGCTTGAACGCGCCCCACAGGCGGTCCAGGTCCCACTCCTCGGCGAAGCCCTCGACCGTCTCCGCCTGGATGTAGGCGTCGATGGTGTCGTCCATGAAGTGCTTGACCTGGTCGTGCAGGTCCTCGCCTTCGAGGACGCGACGCCGCTCGCCGTAGATGACCTCGCGCTGGCGATTGAGGACCTCGTCGTACTTGAGGACGTTCTTCCGCGTCTCGAAGTTCTGCTGCTCGACCTGCGACTGGGCGGACGCGATCGCCCGCGTCACCATCTTGTTCTCGATCGGGACATCGTCGGGAACGTTGGCCATCGCCATGACGCGCTCGACCATCTGGGCCTTGAACAGCCGCATCAGATCGTCACCCAGGGAGAGGTAGAACCGCGACTCGCCCGGGTCGCCCTGACGGCCGGAACGACCGCGCAGCTGGTTGTCGATACGGCGCGACTCATGCCGCTCGGTCCCCAGGACGTAGAGTCCGCCGAACGACTTGACCTCCTCGAACTCCGCCTTGACCGCGGCCTCGGCGCGCTCCAGGGCGGCGGGCAGCGCGGCCGCCCACTCCTCGGCGTGCTCGACCGGGTCCAGGCCGCGCTGACGCAGCTCAGCCTCGGCGAGGTCGTCGGGGTTGCCGCCGAGCTTGATGTCCGTACCCCGGCCGGCCATGTTCGTGGCGACGGTGACGGCGCCCTTGCGGCCGGCCTGGGCGACGATCGACGCCTCCCGGTCGTGCTGCTTGGCGTTGAGAACCTCGTGCGGCACACCGCGCTTGTTGAGCTGCTGGGAGAGGTACTCGGACTTCTCGACCGAGGTGGTGCCGACCAGGATCGGCTGGCCCTTCCCGTGCTTCTCGACGATGTCCTCGACGACCGCGTCGAACTTCGCGGGCTCGGTGCGGTAGATCAGGTCGGCCTGGTCCATGCGGACCATGGGGCGGTTCGTCGGGATCGGGACCACGCCGAGCTTGTAGATCTGGTGGAACTCGGCGGCCTCGGTCATGGCCGTACCGGTCATGCCGGAGAGCTTGTCGTAGAGGCGGAAGAAGTTCTGCAGGGTGATCGTGGCGAGCGTCTGGTTCTCGTCCTTGATCTCCACGCCTTCCTTCGCCTCGATGGCCTGGTGCATGCCCTCGTTGTAGCGGCGGCCGGCGAGGATACGGCCGGTGTGCTCGTCGACGATCATGACTTCGCCGTCGATGACGACATAGTCCTTGTCGTTCTTGAACAGCTCCTTGGCCTTGATCGCGTTGTTGAGGTACCCGACGAGCGGGGTGTTCACCGACTCATAGAGGTTCTCGATGCCCAGCCAGTCCTCGACCTTGCTGACCCCGGACTCATGGATGCCGACGGTGCGCTTCTTCTCGTCGACGTCGTAGTCGCCGGTCTCCTCGATGCCGCGCTGCGGATTGGCGGCCTCGCCCCTCTTCAGGCGGCGCACCAACTTGGCGAAATCGCCGTACCACTTGGTGGCGGAATCCGCCGGGCCGGAGATGATCAGCGGCGTACGGGCCTCGTCGACGAGAATCGAGTCGACCTCGTCGACGATCGCGTAATTGTGGCCGCGCTGGACGAGTTCGTCCTTCGACCAGGCCATGTTGTCACGCAGGTAGTCGAAGCCGAACTCGTTGTTCGTACCGTACGTGATGTCGCGGTTGTACTGCTCACGGCGCTGGGCCGGCGTCATGTCGGCCAGAATGCAACCGACCGTGAGGCCCAGGAACTTGTGGACCCGGCCCATCATCTCGGAGTCGCGCTCGGCCAGGTAGTCGTTGACCGTGATCAGATGGACGCCCTTGCCGGAGAGCGCGTTGAGATACGCCGGCAGGGTGCCGACGAGGGTCTTGCCCTCACCGGTCTTCATCTCGGCGACGTACCCCAGGTGCAGGGCCGCGCCGCCCATCAGCTGGACGTCGTAGTGACGCTGACCGAGCACCCGCTTCGCCGCCTCGCGGACCGTGGCGAACGCCTCGGGCAGCAGGTCGTCGAGGCTTTCGCCGTCGGCGTACCGCTCTTTGTACTCATCGGTCAGCGCCCGCAGCTCGGCGTCGGAGAGGGCCGCGAAGTCCTCCTCAATGGAGTTGACCTGGCCCGCGATGCGGTGCAGTTTGCGCAGGATCTTTCCTTCGCCTGCACGCATGATCTTCGTCAAGACGGACACTTGGGCTGGTCTCCTTGCCGGTTGGGCCTGGCACGGTCGGGTGCGCGGGCGCGGCATCTTTCCAAGGGGGCAGGCCCCGCCGCAACGGCCATCGTAAGGGAGGACGCTCCCGAGCCGGGAGGTCCGCCGCCGCGACGGCTCGTATCCCCTTCCTCCACGTGAACGCGCGAGGCCTCGAGAAGGTGCCGGAAACGGCCACGAAAACCCGTCGCGGTGCTCTCCGGCCCCGCAGCAGACTCGCCCCATGGAGTACGTCACCCTCACCACCGAGCGCCTCGTGCTGCGCCCCTTCGAGCCGGGGGACGCGGCCGCGGTGCACGCCGCCTGTCAGGAACCCGACATCCCCAGGTGGACCAGCGTCCCCTCGCCGTACCGCCTCCAGGACGCCGAGCAGTTCGTCGGCACGGCCGCGCCGGAGGGCTGGCGCGATGACATCGCCTACCCGTTCGCGGTGCTCTCCCAGGAGGACGGATCGCTGGTCGGCGCGATGGGCCTGGTCCGCCTCGCACAGCTGCGCACCCCGGAGCGGCAGGCCGAGCTCGGCTACTGGACCGCCAAGGAGCACCGCGGCAAGGGGTACACCGTCGAGGCGGCCCGCGCGGTGGTGCGCTGGGCGTTCCGCGATCTCGGGGTGGAGCGCATGGAGTGGCACGCGGAGGCCGGGAATCACGGCTCCCGGGCGGTTGCCCTGAAGGTCGGCTTCCGGATGGAGGGGACCCAGCGCGCCAAGCTGATCCACGAAGGCGCCCGGCGGGACGTCTGGACCGGTGCCCTGCTCCCGTCCGATCTGCCCGAGCCGCCCGAACCGTCGGGCTCCGCCGGTGCGCCGGTCTCGGACGCCACGCTCTACCTGCCGTACCCCGGATGAGTCCGCCCACCGGGCAACGGCCCAGGTCAGGGCCATTGTCAGTGGTCACCCCTACGCTTTTCCGCATGACCGCCCTGACGCCGCCCCCGCCTCAGCCGAAGCCGCAGCCTGAGCCGAAGCCGCAGCCCGTGACCACGCTGTCGCATGACGACGCGCGGCGCATCGCCCTGCGGGCGCAGGGCCTGCTGGGCGCCCCGGACCGCCGGGATGTCACAGCAGCGCGGTGGGGGTCTCCCCGGACGGAGTCCGGGGGAGTTTCCGCCCGGGGTGATGGCGGGCGACGGGCGGGCGTGCGCGGGATGCTGCGGCGACTGGGCGCGGTGCAGCTGGACACCATCTCGGTGCTGGCCCGCTCCCATGAGCTGGTGCCGTACGCCCGCCTCGGCGCGGTCGGCCGCCCAGGGATCGAGGCCGCCTACTGGAGCGCGAACGGTCATGGCGCGCCCCACAGCTTCGAATACTGGTCGCACGCCGCCTGCATCCTGCCCATCGAGGAGTGGCCGCACTTCGCGTTCCGCCGCCGCGCCTACCGCGCCAGGGGCCACCGCTGGCACGTTATGCAGGACGCCGCGCGCTCCTGCGCCGCCGTCCTGGACCGCCTCAGGGCGGACGGCCCGCTGACCACGTCCGAGCTGGGCGGCGGCAGGAAGGGAGGGGAATGGTGGGACTGGTCCGAGACCAAGATCGCAGTGGAGCGGCTGCTGGACACCGGCGAGGTCGTCTGCACGGAGCGGCGTGGCTGGAAACGGGTGTACGACCTCGCCGAGCGCGCCGTCCCCGCTGACCTGCTGCACGACGATCTCGGCGACACCGAATGCCTCCGCCGTCTGGTCGCCCAGGCCGGGGCGGCGATGGGCGTGGCCACCCGCGCCGACCTCGCGGACTACCACCGCCTCAAGGCCGGGCAGGTCGACGCGGTGATCGAGGACTCGGGGCTGGTGCCGGTGGAGGTCGAGGGCTGGGGACGGCCCGCGTGGGCCGATCCGGCTGCGCTGGCCACGCCGCCGCGCGGCCGGCACCGCACGGCCCTGCTCTCGCCGTTCGACTCCCTCATCTGGGACCGTCCGCGCACGGAGCGGATCTTCGGCTTCACCCATCGTCTGGAGGCGTACGTCCCGCGCGCGAAGCGGATACACGGCTATTTCGCGATGCCCCTGCTGGCCGGCGGCAAGCTGGTCGGCCGGGTGGATCCGGCACGCGAGGGCACCACCCTCGTCGCCCGCCAGGTCTCGATGAACGGGCCCAAGGCCGTCCGCCCCATGGCCGAGGCACTCCGGGAGGCCGCCGCCTGGGTCGGCTGCGGCTCCATACGCCTGGAGCGCTGTGACGACGCCGAGCTGGCCGCGGCGCTGCGCACCGAGCTCGTGAGGGTGAGCGGGTAGGGGCTGGGCGCGCGGGAGCCGGGGGCGCGGAAGAGTCGGAAGCCGGGCCGGGAGCAGCTGCAAGCTTCCGGCACCGGGTCGGATCACCGGATTTCGAGAATCTTCTCCCGCATCGCATACACCACGGCCTCCATCCGAGAGTGCAACTGCAACTTCTCCAGGATGTTCCGGACGTGGTTCTTCACCGTGTTCTCGGAGATGAACAGCTCTTTCGCGATATCGCGATTGTTCATTCCGGTGGCGACGAGCTTGAGGACCTCCAGCTCACGGTCGGTAAGCCGGGGCGCGGGCACCAGCCGGCGCTCGTCCGTGCGCTGGATCATCGACTTGAACTCCGTCAGAAGCTTGGACGCCATCGACGGGCTGATCTGCGATTGGCCGTCCGCGACGGCACGGATCGCGGTCGCCACCTCATCGGTGGAGATCTCCTTGAGCAGATAGCCGGTGGCCCCGGCCTTGATCGCGTCGTAGAGATCGGCCTCTTCGTCACTGATCGTCAGCATGATGATCTTCGCGCTGGGGGCCACCTCCTTGATGGAGGTGCAGGCTTCGATGCCCCCTCGCTTGGGCATCCGGACGTCCATCAGCACGATGTCGGGCAGCAGATCCGCGGCCTTGTCGACCGCCTCCGCGCCGTCCCCCGCTTCGCCGACGACCTGGATGTCCTCCTCCTGGGCCAGAACGATCTCCAGGCCCCGTCGGAACAGTGCGTGATCGTCCACGACCAGGACGCGGATCGGCTCCTTGCGCGGCACGCTCGCGGGCGCGCCCGCTCCGTCGCCGCCCTCCGCACCGCCGTCGTCGTCCGCGTGGTCACGCACGGGCCCGAAGCTGTCCCCCATCGTTCCTCCCCGTCAACTACTCGGCCGAAGAGCCAGAGCCCGGAGATAAGGCTGGCTGACGACAGCCCCCCGCGACCAGCCTCATCACTGCCATACGACCGTCTCCCCGGCATGTCGCCGTTTTGCGCCCACAAACTCCCTGGCTGGCACAACTCTATACGGCTTCAACTCGTCACCTTCTCAAGCATGATGGTGCCCCCGGCGCACGCCGGGGGCACCGAGCGGACGGGGTCAGCCGCCGAGCGCGCCGCCTGCGCCGCCGGGCTCTTCCTCCCCGAACGAGTCGGGGTTCAGGTGGATGACGCCGTAGTCGTATGCGTGCCGCCGGTAGACGACACTCGGTTGCTTGGTCTCGGCGTCGACGAAGAGATAGAAGTCGTGTCCGACCAACTCCATCTCGTAGAGCGCCTGGTCGAGCGTCATCGGCGGCGCCGAGTGGGTCTTCTCGCGGACGACGAGTGGACCTTCACCCAGGACGTCGATCGACCCCATCTTCGTGGCCGGCACCACCGGCTCACTGGGGCTCGCGGCGGCGAGTTCGCCGTTGGTGTTCAGGCGCGCGGCGTCGGGGACGCTGACGGCGACATCACTCGCCGGAATGCGACCGTTGCCGCGGCGCGAGAAACGCTTGTCATGCTGCTTGCGCAGGCGCGCCTCCAGCTTTGCGGTAGCCAGGTCGAGCGCGGCATACGCGTCGGCTGCGGCCGCCTCGGCCCGAACCACCGGGCCGCGGGAGCGGAGGGTGATCTCCACTCGGTCGGAACGGTCGGCCTGCCGCGGGTTGGGCTCCTTGGACACCTCGACGTCCAGGCTGATCACCTTGCCGTCGAGCTTCTGGACTTTCTCCAGCTTCAGCTTCTCGGCCACGTGCTTGCGGAACCGGTCGGGCACCTCGGTCTTGCGGCCCTTGACGACGATGTCCACGCAGAACTCCGTTCCCGGATCGCTCCGCTCAGCAGGCGGAGTGATGCCTTCTTGCACCAGGCTCCGGTGGGTGCCGAAGCCTCAGACTTGGCGACTTTCACCTCCTCCTCCCCCAAGGACAAGATCTCCAAGCTCACGCTTTCCGGGCCATTGCAAAGCCCCTTAACGTATGCATCAGGACATCCGAGGCAAAACGTCCGCCAAGTCCTCACAACCGAACATAGCTCTCCTGGACGGGTGTCGGCACCCCCTCGACGCCTCCTGCTCCGTTTGGATGAAATTTCTCCCTCCGTTACCTGCGGCGATGAATTTTCCTTTTCAGTTCCGGTTGATTTCGACGGCACCACGCGCCGCCACCACCGCCGCGCCCGTCACCTGACCTCCAGCCGTCCCGACAGCCCGCGCCGCCTCGGCGAGCGTGGCCCCCGTCGTCACCAGATCGTCCACCAGCACCACTGGAGCCCCCACCAGCAGCCTCCCGGAGCCACCCCGGACATGCAGTGCGTCCGCCACATTCGCCAGCCGTTGCCGGGCGCTGAGCCCGGCCTGGTCGGCCACCGGACGGCGCTGCCGCAGCACGGCGAGGACCCGGGCCCCCGCCCCCTCCCCCACCCCCGCCCGCCGCAGCTCGGCGGCCGCCGCCAGCGCGATCCGGCGTACCGGATCATGGCCCCGGCAGGCCACCGCTCTCCGGGCCGACGGCACCGGCACCAGCAGCAACGGCCCACCGCCCGGCCGCAGCCCCCGCACCGCCCCGGCCAGGACCGCCCCCAACGGCCGGGCCAACCGCAGCGCACCCCGCTCCTTGTGGGCCAGCAGTACCGCCCGCACCTCCTCCGCGTACGGCGCACCCGCCCACACCCGGGGCAGCCCCGCGGGACTCGGCTCCGGCCGCACCCGCCGCGCACCGCGACCACCCCGCGACAGCGCCCGGCGACACTCCGCACACAACTCCGTACGCGGCCGACCGCACCCGGCGCAATCGACCGGCAGCACCAGACCCGCCAGTTCCCGCCACACCCCCTGCATGGCTCAACTGTCCCGTCGTTCCGCGTCCGGCCGCCACCCCTGTGGACAACCCCGCGGATGTGGACAACATGGCCACCCCCTGCGGGGCTCTCCGCCGTCACCCCGGATAGACCGGTGCCGATCCCTCCTTCGCCACGGTCTTCCAGTTCGCGTCCGGAGGCAGCCGCACGATGCCCTCGGTGGCGTCCGCGATCAGCGGTCTGGTCTCGTCCTCCGAGGCCGCCACCGACTTGACGCCGTTGACGCCGGGCAGTGTCTGCGCGTTGGACGCCGAACCGTCGGTCTCCATGAACTGCATCTGCTGCACCCCGCCGGACTCCCGCCCGACGACCACCAGCCGGCTGCCGCCCGCCCAGGACGCGGCCACCACATCCTCCAACTGCGGTGCGATCGGTCGCAGTTCCTGCACCGACAGCACCGGATGCCCGTACGTGCCGCCGCGCTCGACCCGGCCGAGCTGGAGCGTGGTACGCCCCTTGTCCTCCACCAGCATCGCGATCCGGATACCGTCGGCGGCCACCCGGATCGCCTTGATCCGCCGCTTGCCCAGGCCGGGCACCGCGACCTCTTCCGGGGCACCCTTGCCCTCGCGCATCCGCAGCAGCCGCGAGCCGTGCGCGTCGCGGTCCGCGATCCACAGATCGCCCAGACCGTCCCAACTGGGCGCGGTCAGCCCGCCCTCCCCGCCCTTGGCGGAATCGGTGCTGGTCAGCAGCGGATCGCCGCGTTCGGCCTCGTCCTCCATGGCGGCGACGTACAGCGCACGCCCGTCGCTGGACACACCGGCCGCGGTGTCCTCGGTGCGCGAGATGGCGACCGAGCGCAGCGGGGTCTTGCCGGTGCCGAGCGGCCCGCGCACCGGCGTCGGTTCCGTGGCGGAGTCGGGCATCGTGACGACCTTGTGGTCGCCGTCGATGAAGTACTCGTTGGCGGAGTGCACGGCGTGCCGGGACGGAGTGAAGTCGCGATCGGCCTGATCCTGCGTCAGCGCGCACAGCGGTTCCCCGTCGGCGTCCTGCAGTTCCACCTCGCTGATCTTCGATGCCCGGGTCATGTCCTGGACGGTGAGGAACAGTTGGGCCGCCATCCGTTTGCACTGACTCTTGCCGGAACTGACCGCCTGTCTACTGAGTCTCACCCGCAGCGCGTTGGAGTCGTCCAGCGACAGATCACGGGTGGCGAGCCGGGTGCCGGGCGGGAACGCCGAAGACGTCACCGGTTTCAGCCAGTTGGCGGGTCCGGACAGCAGCGCCTTCACACTGGCCGTGATCGGTTCTATCCGCTGGCGCAGATAGACCGGATCCGCGACGAGGACGTTGCGGCCCGCCTTGGGCTCGCGCGACTCCGACTTGTAGGAAGCGAAGTAGAACTTGTTGACGGAGTGATAGATGCGCTGGAAGTCCGACTGACCGAGCACCAGCCCGTTGGGCAGTCGGTCGATCCGCCACTGACCGTCCTCCTTGATGAGGTGGATCGTCTGGCGGTACGGCTTCTCCTGCGGGGTGTAGGCGTGGTTGGCGTCCACCGTCGCCACCTGGCTGCCGGAGAGCGTGACCGTATAGCCGTCGGCGTCCTCCCGGTCGGGCTGGATGTCCGGCTCGGGCTTCGGGCGCTCCTGGAGCACATGGGTGACCTGGAACGGCCGCCAGGTCCGCTTGGCCGATTTGGCCAAATACTGGACGGCGGTCCGGAAATCCGCCTCGTCACTGGTGGTCGCGTCGAGGAAGCTGCGGACGATATTGGTCGGCTGCGCTCCGTCCTGCGGGGGCACGCCGTAGACCCGGACCTCCGAGTCGCCCTCGGCGCGCGGCGACTGAGCGACGTCCTTGACTTCTCCGTTGTCCGGCATCGACATCGACGCGCATCCGGCCAGCAGCAGCGCCACACAGCCCAGCAGTGCGGACTTCCGCGCCGCACGGGGCGCCCCCGGGGGCTTGCGGCGCCCTCGGGCGGCGCCGTCGGCCGTCCTGCGGCCATGCGCACGGGCCGGTGCCCTCACGCCGCGCTCCTCTTCCCGCTCAGCGGCCACGCTGCTGCCCGCCTTCCCGATCCACACCCCGTCCGGCCTCCTGCTCCGCACCATCGACGACCACACCGTCGGTGACCGCACCATCGACGACCGCACCGCCATCGGCCGACCCGTTGGGGGCCGGCCTCTCGGCGTGCGCGCCCTTGCCGACTGCCGGCCCACTGGGTATGCCCCCGGAATGCGGCACCACCCGGGCGCCGTTGCCGGGCAGCGCCGCCGGATCGGCCGACGGCCTGGTCTCGGGACGCGGCTCCGACGTGCGCGGCTGGACCGGGATCGTGGACGCCTTGCGGCTCGACGCGCCGCCCGGTGCCCCCGCCGCGTCGAGCCCGCGGTTGCGCCGCGAATCCTCCGGTTCCAGCGGTATCGGGGAGCCGCGCAGCGCCTCGCCGGACGTACGCGGCAGCGTCAGCCGGAACTGCGAGCCGCCGCCCGGCTCGCCCCATGCCTGCAGCCAGCCGCCGTGCAGCCGGGCGTCCTCGACGGCGATCGACAGGCCGAGTCCGGTACCGCCGGTCGTACGGGCCCGCGCCGGGTCCGCGCGCCAGAAGCGGTTGAAGACCCGGGTGGCCTCGCCGGGCTTGAGGCCGACGCCGTAGTCGCGCACCGCGACCGCCACCGCGCCGCCGCTGCGGCCGCCCCCGGACGCCAGCCGGACCACGACATCCCGGCCCTCGCCGTGCTCCACGGCGTTGACGACGAGATTGCGCAGCACCCGCTCCACTCGTCGCGCATCGGCCTCGGCGATCACCGGCTGCTCGGCGCCGCGCATCACGATGCGACTGCCCTTGCGCTCGGCCAGCGGCTCCGCGCCTTCGATGACGCGATGCACCACATCGCGCAGGTCTATCGGCTCGGCCTCCAGCGCCGCCGCGCCCGCGTCGAACCGGCTGATCTCCAGCAGCTCGGCGAGCAGCGACTCGAAGCGGTCGAGCTGTCCGCGCAGCAGCTCCGCGGAGCGCGCCGTAGCGGGGTCGAAGTCCTCCCGTGCCTCATGGATGACATCGGCCGCCATCCGTACGGTCGTCAGCGGCGTCCGCAGCTCGTGCGAGACGTCCGAGACGAAACGCCGTTGCATCCGGGAGAGCTCCTCCAGCTGCTGGATCTTGATCTGGAGGTTCTGCGCCATCTTGTTGAAGGACTCTCCGAGCCGCGCGATGTCGTCCTCGCCGGTGACCTTCATCCGCTCCTGGAGGAGTCCCGCGGCCAGCCGTTCGGAGATCCCCGCGGCCATCCGTACGGGCGTGACGACCTGCCGGACGACCAGCCAGGCGATCGCGCCGAGCAGGATCACGACGAACACCCCGGCGGTCGCGAGGGTGCCCGTCACCAGCTTCAGCGACTCCTCTTCCTGGCTGAACGGGAAGAGGTAGTACAGCTGGTACTGGTTGCTGTTCACATCGTTGAGCCGCTTGCCGATGATGAGCGCCGGCGTGCCCTCATCGGACCCGATGCGCTTGATCTGGGTGTACTGACGGAACGTTCCCGCCTTGGCGTCCAGCTTCCGGCGCAGTTCGACGGGCACGCTGCGCTCGGGGTCGACGTCCCCGGAGGCACGCGGCCCGCGGGTGCCCCGGCTGGAGTCGCCGAACGGTTCCTCGGAGTCCGAGCTGAGCGCCACGACGGAGAAGACGCCCTGCCCGCCGCTGGCGAGCTGCTCGACCAGACTGGTCAGCCAGGTCGCGGAGTCCTGGGTGCCGCGATTGCCGGTCCGGGTGTGATCGTCGGGCAGGACATCGCCGCCACCGCCGTCGGCCAGTTTCTGGGCGACGCCGAAGCCGCCCACGGCCTGGCTCTGCGCGGCCTGGGCCTTGGCCGTGAGCAGGCCGTTGCGCACCTGCCCGACGACCACGACGCCGAGCAGCAGCACCACGGCCAGCGACATCAGCAGCGTGGTCGCGACCACGCGCAACTGGATATTGCGCCGCCACAGCCGCAGCGCGGGCAGCAGCGGGCGCCGTACCCAGCGGCTGAAGAGCCGCAGCAGCGGGTGGACCGGGCCGCTCACCGCGCCGTCGGGCAGCAACTGCCCACCGCGCAGCAACCAAGCGAACAATCTCCCCGAAAGGGACATTTCACTCGCCGGGTCGACGGTGCGCCCCCGTTGTGCCTCCGGGGCCGAACCGTCCCGGGTCATCTCAGCTGGGCCCGGCCTTGTAGCCGACCCCACGCACGGTCACCACGATCTCCGGCCGCTCCGGATCCCTCTCGACCTTGGAACGGAGCCGCTGCACATGGACATTGACCAGCCGGGTGTCGGCGGCGTGCCGATAACCCCACACCTGCTCCAGCAGCACCTCACGGGTGAACACCTGCCACGGCTTGCGCGCCAGCGCCACCAGCAGATCGAACTCCAGCGGGGTCAGCGCGATCGACTGCCCGTCCCGCTTCACCGAGTGACCCGCCACATCGATGACCAGATCACCGATGGCCAGCTGCTCGGGCGCCGGCTCCTCCGAGCGCCGCAGCCGGGCCCGGATCCGGGCCACCAGCTCCTTGGGCTTGAACGGCTTGACGATGTAGTCGTCCGCGCCCGATTCGAGCCCGACCACCACATCCACGGTGTCGCTCTTGGCGGTCAGCATGACGATCGGCACCCCGGACTCGGCCCGGATCAGCCGGCACACCTCGATACCGTCCCGTCCGGGCAGCATCAGGTCGAGCAGGACAAGATCGGGCTTGGCCTCGCGGAAGGCGGCAATCGCCTTGTCGCCGTCCGACACGAACGACGGTTCAAAGCCTTCGCCGCGCAGCACAATGCCGAGCATCTCTGCCAGTGCGGTGTCGTCGTCGACGACCAGGACGCGTCCCTTCATTCGGCCATCATCCCATTACCTGATCGTGACTTACTCCAACGTGACATGGAACACATATCCGCCAGCCCGCCCCGGGTGACCGGCGAGACCACTCCGGCCTCCGTCACCATCGCCGTCACCAACTCCGGCGGAGTGACGTCAAAGGCCGGGTTGTGGGCCTGTGCACCCCATGGCGCCAGCCCGAACCCGCCGCTCCGCTCCGCCCCGGCACCCCTCGCGTACGGCAACGAGAGCTCCGTCACCTCATGTCCCGGCCGCTGCTCGACCTCTATGTCCGCCCCCTCCTCGGTCTCCAGATCCACCGTGCTGACCGGCGCCACCACCACGAAGGGAACGTGGTGATACCGGGCCAGGACGGCCAGCGGATAGCTGCCGACCTTGTTGGCGACCGCCCCGTCCGCCGCGATCCGGTCCGCGCCGATCAGTACCGCGTCCACCTCGCCCGCGGCGAACAGCGACCCCGCGGCCCCGTCCGCCAGCACCGTGTACGGCATCCCCGTACGCGCCGCTTCGTACGCGGTCAGCCGCGTCCCCTGCAGCAACGGCCGGGTCTCGTCGACCCACAGCTGGCGGAGCTCACCCGCACGATGCGCCGCCAGCGCCACCGCCAGGGCGGTCCCCTCGCCCCCGGACACCAGCGCACCCGTATTGCAGTGCGTGAGAATCCGGTGGCCGCCACCCGGCAGCAACTCGCGGAGCAGCGCCAGGCCGTGCTCCGCCATCCGCCTGCTGGCCTCGACATCCTCCGCATGCACGGTGCGCGCCTCGGCCAGCGCGGCCGCGGCGGCCTCCCCGGCACCGGCCCGGTCCCGGACCGCCGCACGATAGGCGGCGGTTGCCCGCCGCACCCCGTACGCCAGATTGACGGCGGTGGGCCGGGCATGCGCCAGCGCCTGCGCCGCCTCGTCCACATCGAACCCGCGCGCCGCGGCCAGCGCGACACCGTACGCACCGGCGATGCCCAGCAGCGGCGCACCGCGCACCGCCAGCGTCCGGATCGCCTCCACCAGCGCCGGCACGTCCGTGCAGACCAGCTCGACCTCCTCCGCCGGCAGCCGAGTCTGGTCGAGGAGGACCACAACGGGCCCCTCGGGTCTTTCCTCCCAACGCAACGACGGTACGGGGAGCGCCGCCGCGCCCGCCTCGGAAACCTCCTGCTGATCACCCATCCGCTCAGTCTGCCGCCGACCACCCCTCGAACAGAAGGTCCCTTCTCCCCGAGGGCACGGGTACACGGCGCCATCCGCCATGAAACGATGACTGCCACCGCGGACCCCGGATCCCCGCCGCCCCGGCGGACGGGCAGCAAGAAGGAGCGACGATGAACAACTCTCCGGGCTGGGCCTCGCCCGGATCCACCCCCTCCGACGAGCCGGACCGCGGCACCCAGGAGCAGCCCGCCCAGCCCCCGACCACGGACGACCGGCCCGGCCCCGCCGAGCAGCCGTCGCCACCGAACTGGTCCAAGCAGCAGCCGCCCGCCGGCCAGTGGTCGGCCCCCACCGGCATTCCGGGCCAGAGCGGCACCGGCGGCCGCACCCGCGCCGGAGCGGGCTCCGGCCACCAGGCAGGGTGGGGCGGCGGCCCCGGACGGGGCACCGGCTGGGCCCCGGCACCGCAGGCCGTCAAGCCCGGCGTCATCCCGCTGCGCCCGCTCGGTATCGGCGAGATCCTCGACGGCGCGATCGCCACCATGCGCGCCCACTGGCGCACCGTGCTCGGCCTCTCGCTGATCGTCGCGGTCATCTCGCAGACCGCCGTCACGCTCGTCACCGGACTGTGGTTCCAGGACGGTCCCGCGTCGTCCCTGGACGACGGTTCCGGTCCGCCGCTGCGCGACCTCATGCGCGACATGGCCAACACCCTCGCCGGCACCGGCATCACCTCGCTGATCGGGCTGCTCGCCACCCTCGTCGCGACCGGGATGCTCACCATGGTCGTCAGCCGTGCCGTCCTCGGCCGCTCGGTGACCGCCGCGGAAGCCTGGCACGACGCACGGGCCCAACTCCCGCGCCTCCTCGGCCTGCTCGTGCTGCTTCCGCTGATCCTCCTGGCCATCGTGGCCCTCGGCCTGGCCCCCGGCGTCCTTCTCGCCGCCACGGGCACGCTGGATCTCGGCCTGGTGCTCACCCTCTTCGGCGGACTGGCCGCCACCGTGGTAACCGTCTGGCTGTGGGTCCGCTACAGTCTCGCCTCCCCTGCTCTGATGCTGGAGAAGCAGGGCGTCATGGCCGCACTGCGCCGCTCCGCCAAGCTCGTACGCGGCTCCTGGTGGCGGGTGTTCGGCGTCCAGCTCCTGGCCTACCTCCTGCTTCTCGTCGTCGAGTTCGCCGTCCAGATCCCCACCACCCTCATCGCCTTCCTCGCCGACGGCGAGAGCCTCATGAACTGGGCGGACGGCACCGGCAGCACCACCGGCTGGACGTTCCTGACCGTGCTGGGTGTCGGCGCCGTCATCAGCTCCACCCTCAGCTTCCCGATCAGCGCCGGCGTCACCGCGCTGATCTACATGGACCAGCGCATCCGTCGCGAGGCACTCGACCTCGAACTCGCCCGCGCCGCCGGCCTCCCCGCCTACGGCACGGAGGCGTCCGTCCCCCACCAGGCCCCGGTGCCGTCCGCGTCGGCCGACGCGGACGGCACCGGGCAGCGCTCCACCGACACCCCACCGGGAAGCTGAGGCGATGACCGCTGAGGGGGGCACCGGCGCGCTTGGACGGCTCATAGCGAGCTCCGGCGACGACATACCCGTGAGGACACCACGCGTCCCCGCCCGTGAGGCGGCGGAGCGCGAGCTGACCGATCCGCGGTACCACCAGCACGACCCCAACCCGTTCCAGCGGGTCCTGAATTGGTTCTGGGAACGCGTCGACGACCTCTTCAGCACGGCCGCCGGCGCGACACCGGGCGGCTGGATCGGGCTCATAGCCATCCTCGCCGTCGTCGTGCTGCTCATCGTCGCCCTCCGGCTGCGGCTCGGCGCAGCTCGCCGCACTCCGACGACCACCAGCGGCGCGCTCTTCGCCGACACCCCCCTCACCGCCACCCAACACCGTGCGGCCGCCGAGGCGCACGCCGCCGCGGGCCACTGGAGCCAGGCCATCCAGGACCGCATGCGCGCCATCGTCCTTTCTCTCGAAGAGCGAGCCCTGCTCACCCCGGGGCCCGGCCGGACCGCGGACGAGGCAGCAGCCGAAGCCGGACGGGCACTCCCCTCGCACGCCGAGCGGCTGCGCGCCGCGGCCCGCGCCTTCGACGACGTCACATACGGCGGCCGCACCGGCACGGAACGGGAGTACGCCCAAGTGAGCGCCCTCGACACCGAGTTGCAGCGCGCCAAGCCCCACCTGGCCACCTCGACCAGGAGCCGCGGATGACCACGGCCACGACCGACACCAGCTCGCTCTCCCCCACCGCCCGCCACCTGTGGCTCCGGTCCCGCGGGCTGCTCCTGACCCTCCTTCTGCTCGTCATCAGCGGGGTGGTCCTCGCGGCCCTCCAGTCGGGCGGACAGTACGGCCGGCTCGACCCCCGCTCGCCGGACCGCCCCGGCAGCCAGGCACTCGCCCGGCTGCTCGCCGCCCACGGCGTCACCACCCAGGTCGTGACCACCTCCGAGGCGGCCGCCGCCGCGGCGGGCCCCGACACCACCCTCCTCGTCACCGAACCGGATCTGCTCACCCCCCGTCAGCTCACCGACCTGCGCACCGCCACCGCGCACACCCCGGGCCGCACCGTCCTCCTCACCCCTGGACCGACCTCCCTCGCCGCTCTTCCCCTGGGGGTCGAGGCGAAAGAGCCGGTCGATGTCGCCGCCCGCCGCCCCGCCTGCTCCCTGCCCGAGGCCCGCCGCGCCGGCAACGCCCTCCTGGGCGGCCTGCGTTACGCCACGGCCCGCCCCACGGCCGACGGCTGCTACCTCAGCGGTGGCCTGCCCTCCCTGCTGCGCCTCCCGGCCCGCGACGCCGGCCGCGACACCGTGCTCCTCGGCTCCCCCGACCTCCTCTACAACTACCGCCTCGCCGAGCACGGCAACGCCTCGCTGGCCCTTCAACTCCTCGGCGCCCACAAACACCTGGTCTGGTACCTCCCCTCCATCAGCGACCCGTCCGCCACCCAGGACGACCAGCGCGACTTCTTCGACCTGATCCCCTCCGGCTGGACCTGGGGTCTGCTCCAACTCGCCTTCGCCGCCGTGATCGCGGCCCTCTGGCGCGCTCGCCGGCTCGGCCCCCTCGTGCCCGAACGGCTCCCGGTCACCGTCCCGGCCGCCGAGACCACCGAGGGCCACGCACGCCTCTACGAACAGGCCAACGCCCGCGACCGGGCATCATCCGTCCTGCGCTCCGCGACCCGCACCCGGCTCGCCCCCCTCGTCGGCGTGCTCCCCGCGCACGCCCACACCCCCGACAACCTTCTTCCGGCCGTCCACACCCGCCTGAGCGCCGCGTCCGGCACCGATCTGCACGCTCTGCTCTTCGGCCCGCCCCCCGCGGACGACAAGGCCCTGGTGCGTCTGGCCGACCAACTCGACGAACTTGAAACCTCGATCGTTTCCCAAGAGAGGCATCCCCCCCGTGAGCACCCCGACCGCTGAGCCGACCGCCGACAGCGCCCGCGCCTCCCTGGAGGCCCTGCGCACCGAGATCGCCAAGGCCGTCGTCGGCCAGGACCCCGCCGTCACCAGCCTGGTCGTCGCCCTGCTGTGCCGCGGTCACGTGCTCCTCGAAGGCGTCCCCGGAGTCGCCAAGACGCTGCTCGTACGCGCCCTGTCGGCCACCCTCGAACTCGACACCAAACGCGTCCAGTTCACCCCCGACCTGATGCCGAGCGACGTCACCGGATCGCTCGTCTACGACGCACGCAACGCCGAGTTCTCGTTCCAGCCGGGCCCCGTCTTCACCAACCTCCTGCTCGCCGACGAAATCAACCGCACGCCCCCGAAGACCCAGGCGTCACTGCTCGAAGCGATGGAAGAGCGCCAGGTGACCGTCGACGGCATAGCCCGGCCGCTGCCCGAACCGTTCCTCGTCGCCGCCACACAGAATCCCGTGGAATACGAGGGCACTTATCCGCTCCCCGAAGCCCAGCTGGACCGTTTCCTGCTGAAGCTCACGGTGCCACTGCCCGCCCGACAGGACGAGATCGACATCCTCGCCCGCCACGCGGACGGCTTCAGCCCACGCGACCTCAACGCCGCAGGACTCCGCCCCGTAGCCTCCGCCGCCGACCTCGAAGCGGCCCGCGCCGCGGTCGCCAAGACCTCGGTCTCCCACGAAGTCACCGGCTATATCGTCGATATCTGCCGTGCCACCCGCGAATCCCCCTCACTCTCCCTCGGCGTCTCCCCCCGAGGCGCCACCGCCTTGCTCTCCACTTCCCGAGCCTGGGCCTGGCTCACCGGCCGCGATTACGTCATCCCTGACGACGTCAAGGCCCTCGCCCTCCCCACACTCCGGCACCGCGTCCAGCTCCGCCCCGAAGCGGAGATGGAGGGAGTCACCGCAGACTCCGTGATCAACGCCGTACTCGCCCACCTCCCCGTCCCCCGCTGAGGCGACGCCGTGGCCCTCACCGGACGCACCGCCCTTATCGCCGCACTCGGAGCCCTCTTCGTCGGCTTCGTGCTACCCAGCTGGATCGGCATCCTCACCGTCCAACTCACCTTGCTGATAGCAATTTTGTGCGATCTGGCGCTCGCCGCGCCAGTGCGAAAGCTCCAGTTCACCCGAATCGGTGACACAAATGTTCGACTAACGGGCCAAGCCCACACGCACCTCACCATCACCAACCCGGACCGTCGCACCCTGCGCGCCCAGATCCGCGACGCCTGGCCCCCCAGCTCGTTCCACCCCGGTTCCGACGTCGCCGCCTCCCGCCACACAGTGCGCATCCCAGGCTCCGAACGCCGACACCTGACCACCACGCTCCAGCCGACCCGACGCGGCGACCACCACGCCGTCCGCGTCACGGTCCGCTCATACGGCCCGCTCGGCCTCGCCGCCCGCCAAGGCAGCCACCGAGCCCCCTGGACCCTGCGCGTGCTGCCCCCCTTCACCAGCCGCAAGCACCTCCCCGCCAAGCTCGCCCGCCTCCGTGAACTCGACGGCCGCACCAGCATCCTCACCCGCGGCGAAGGCACCGAATTCGACAGCCTCCGCGACTACACCCCCGGCGACGACACCCGCTCCATCGATTGGCGCGCCACCGCCCGCCGGCAAACCCTCGCCGTCCGCACCTGGCGCCCCGAACGCGACCGCCGCATCCTGCTGGTCCTGGAAACCGGACGCACCTCCGCCGGCCGCGTCGGTGACATCCCCCGCCTCGACGCCTCCATGGACGCAGCCCTCCTCCTCGGCGCCCTCGCCGCCCGCGCCGGCGACCGCGTGGACCTGCTCGCCTACGACCGTCGGGTACGGGCCTCCGTGCAAGGCCGCTCCGCCCGCGACCTCCTCCCGGCCCTGACCGACGCCCTCGCCCCCCTCGAATCCGAACTCGTCGAGGCGGACGCCCGCGGCCTGGCCGCCACCATCCACCGCAGTACGCCGCACCGCTCCCTGATCGTGCTCTTCACCGGCCTCGACGCGGCCCCCGTGGAAGAAGCCCTGCTCCCTGTCCTGCCCAGCCTCACCCAGCGCAACGAACTCATCGTCGCGTCCGTCGCCGACCCCCGCATCGAGGAAATGGCCACCGGCCGCCACACTCCCCAGGCCGTCTACGCGGCAGCCGCCGCGGAACAGACCCGCGCCGCACGCCGCCGTACCGCAGACCGCCTCCGTCACCACGGCATCACCGTCGTCGACTCCACCCCCGCCCGCCTGGCCCCCGACCTGGCCGACACCTACCTCACCCTGAAGTCCGCCGGCCGCCTCTAGGACTTGTCCGGACGATCACGTTCGAAGCCAAATGGCCAAGGCTGCTGCGGTAGCCGTGCCGAGGAAGATGTAGCCGCGCTTGTCATAACGGGTCGCTGCGGCTCGTGCGTGCTTGAGCCGGTTCATCGCCCGCTCGACAGTGTTGCGCTTCTCGTACCGCTCTTCGTCGCACCCCGGTGGGCGCCCGCCATGTGTACCTCTGCGCAGGCGGGCGGCCTGGCTATCGGTCTTCTCCGGGATGGATCCCGGTCAGGGTGACGGCCACCGCCAGCACGCGTGAGTGGAAGGCCGTCATCTCGTCCCCGCTCGACCGCGCATTCTGCTCATGTACCCACAGCCGTCGGCTCAGCATCGCGGCGCCCGAAGCGACCGGGCACGAGAACTTCTGGAAACGCAAAAAAGCTCCGGTTCCTGAACCACAAAGGATTCAGGAACCGGAGCCCAAAAATAGTTCGGCGGCGTCCTACTCTCCCACAGGGTCCCCCCTGCAGTACCATCGGCGCTGAAAGGCTTAGCTTCCGGGTTCGAAATGTAACCGGGCGTTTCCCTAACGCAATAACCACCGAAACACTATGAAAATAACAACTCCAGCCGGCAACGGCGAGTTCATTACTTCAGAACCAACACAGTGGACGCGAGCAACTGAGGACAAGCCCTCGGCCTATTAGTACCAGTCAACTCCACACCTTACGATGCTTCCATATCTGGCCTATCAACCCAGTCATCTACTGGGAGCCTTAACCCATCAAGTGGGTGGGAGCCCTCATCTCGAAGCAGGCTTCCCGCTTAGATGCTTTCAGCGGTTATCCCTCCCGAACGTAGCCAACCAGCCATGCCCTTGGCAGAACAACTGGCACACCAGAGGTTCGTCCGTCCCGGTCCTCTCGTACTAGGGACAGCCCTTCTCAAGACTCCTACGCGCACAGCGGATAGGGACCGAACTGTCTCACGACGTTCTAAACCCAGCTCGCGTACCGCTTTAATGGGCGAACAGCCCAACCCTTGGGACCGACTCCAGCCCCAGGATGCGACGAGCCGACATCGAGGTGCCAAACCATCCCGTCGATATGGACTCTTGGGGAAGATCAGCCTGTTATCCCCGGGGTACCTTTTATCCGTTGAGCGACGGCGCTTCCACAAGCCACCGCCGGATCACTAGTCCCTACTTTCGTACCTGCTCGACCCGTCAGTCTCACAGTCAAGCTCCCTTGTGCACTTACACTCAACACCTGATTACCAACCAGGCTGAGGGAACCTTTGGGCGCCTCCGTTACCCTTTAGGAGGCAACCGCCCCAGTTAAACTACCCACCAGACACTGTCCCTGATCCGGATCACGGACCCAGGTTAGACATCCAGCACGACCAGAGTGGTATTTCAACAATGACTCCCCCTGAACTGGCGTCCAGAGATCACAGTCTCCCACCTATCCTACACAAGCCGAACCGAACACCAATATCAAGCTATAGTAAAGGTCCCGGGGTCTTTCCGTCCTGCTGCGCGAAACGAGCATCTTTACTCGTAATGCAATTTCACCGGGCCTATGGTTGAGACAGTCGAGAAGTCGTTACGCCATTCGTGCAGGTCGGAACTTACCCGACAAGGAATTTCGCTACCTTAGGATGGTTATAGTTACCACCGCCGTTTACTGGCGCTTAAGTTCTCAGCTTCGCCAACCCGAAGATTGACTAACCGGTCCCCTTAACGTTCCAGCACCGGGCAGGCGTCAGTCCGTATACATCGCCTTACGGCTTCGCACGGACCTGTGTTTTTAGTAAACAGTCGCTTCTCGCTGGTCTCTGCGGCCACCCCCAGCTCAGAGCGCAAAACTCATCACCAGAAATGGCCCCCCTTCTCCCGAAGTTACGGGGGCATTTTGCCGAGTTCCTTAACCATAGTTCACCCGAACGCCTCGGTATTCTCTACCTGACCACCTGAGTCGGTTTAGGGTACGGGCCGCCACAAAACTCGCTAGAGGCTTTTCTCGACAGCATAGGATCATCCACTTCACCACAATCGGCTCGGCATCAGGTCTCAGCCATAAATGTGCAGCGGATTTACCTACCACACGACCTACACCCTTACCCCGGGACAACCACCGCCCGGGATGGACTACCTTCCTGCGTCACCCCATCACTCACCTACTACTGGCTCGGTTCACCGGCTCCACCACTCCGCTTCACCCGAAGGATCCACGGCGGCTTCACGGGCTTAGCATCACCAGCCTCAGCGCTGACGCTTCATAGCGGGTACCGGAATATCAACCGGTTATCCATCGACTACGCCTGTCGGCCTCGCCTTAGGTCCCGACTTACCCTGGGCAGATCAGCTTGACCCAGGAACCCTTAGTCAATCGGCGCAAGAGTTTCCCACTCTTGTATCGCTACTCATGCCTGCATTCTCACTCGCGAACCGTCCACAACTCGCTTCCACGGCTGCTTCACCCGGCACACGACGCTCCCCTACCCATCCACACACCCGTTAGGGCTCCTGTATGAATGACACGACTTCGGCGGTGTACTTGAGCCCCGCTACATTGTCGGCGCGGAATCACTTGACCAGTGAGCTATTACGCACTCTTTCAAGGATGGCTGCTTCTAAGCCAACCTCCTGGTTGTCTCTGCGACTCCACATCCTTTCCCACTTAGCACACGCTTAGGGGCCTTAGTCGATGCTCTGGGCTGTTTCCCTCTCGACCATGGAGCTTATCCCCCACAGTCTCACTGCCGCGCTCTCACTTACCGGCATTCGGAGTTTGGCTAAGGTCAGTAACCCGGTAGGGCCCATCGCCTATCCAGTGCTCTACCTCCGGCAAGAAACACACGACGCTGCACCTAAATGCATTTCGGGGAGAACCAGCTATCACGGAGTTTGATTGGCCTTTCACCCCTAACCACAGGTCATCCCCCAGGTTTTCAACCCTGGTGGGTTCGGCCCTCCACACGGTCTTACCCGCGCTTCAGCCTGCCCATGGCTAGATCACTCCGCTTCGGGTCTTGGGCACGCTACTCAACGCCCTCTTAGGACTCGCTTTCGCTACGGCTCCCCCACACGGGTTAACCTCGCAACATACCGCAAACTCGCAGGCTCATTCTTCAAAAGGCACGCAGTCACGACACAAGGAACAAGTCCCTGTGCGACGCTCCCACGGCTTGTAGGCACACGGTTTCAGGTACTATTTCACTCCGCTCCCGCGGTACTTTTCACCATTCCCTCACGGTACTATCCGCTATCGGTCACCAGGGAATATTTAGGCTTAACGGGTGGTCCCGCCAGATTCACACGGGATTTCACGGGCCCCGTGCTACTTGGGTGATTCTCAAACGAGCCTTACAGATTTCAGCTACGGGGGTCTTACCCTCTACGCCGGACCTTTCGCATGTCCTTCGCCTACCCATACGGTTTCTGACTCGCCGACCGGCCGGCAGACCGATCAAGAAAACTCCCACAACCCCACATGCGCAACCCCTGCCGGGTATCACACGCACATGGTTTGGCCTCATCCGGTTTCGCTCGCCACTACTCCCGGAATCACAATTGTTTTCTCTTCCTGCGGGTACTGAGATGTTTCACTTCCCCGCGTTCCCTCCACACTGCCTATGTGTTCAGCAGCGGGTGACAGCCCATGACGACTGCCGGGTTTCCCCATTCGGACACCCCCGGATCACAGCTCGGTTGACAGCTCCCCGGGGCCTATCGCGGCCTCCCACGTCCTTCATCGGTTCCTGGTACCAAGGCATCCACCGTGCGCCCTTAAAAACTTGGCCACAGATGCTCGCGTCCACTGTGCAGTTCTCAAGCAACGACCAGCCACCCACCACCCCGCCACACAAGACGAGTTCACTGGGGCCGGCATCCCGAAGGCCAGACATCAAGTCCGCACCCTCAGACACCCAACAGCGTGCCCGACCCACCTCATCAATCCCCACGTTCCACGCCGAAGCAGTACTAGTGACAACCAACCAAGTGCGCCGAATAGTCAACGTTCCACCCATGAGCAACCAGCATCAGACACTCGCTGATGCACTGGCCTCTGACCAAGCCCCGAAAGACCCGGTAGAAGTGCTCCTTAGAAAGGAGGTGATCCAGCCGCACCTTCCGGTACGGCTACCTTGTTACGACTTCGTCCCAATCGCCAGTCCCACCTTCGACGATTCCCTCCCACAAGGGGTTGGGCCACCGGCTTCGGGTGTTACCGACTTTCGTGACGTGACGGGCGGTGTGTACAAGGCCCGGGAACGTATTCACCGCAGCAATGCTGATCTGCGATTACTAGCAACTCCGACTTCATGGGGTCGAGTTGCAGACCCCAATCCGAACTGAGACCGGCTTTTTGAGATTCGCTCCACCTCACGGCATCGCAGCTCATTGTACCGGCCATTGTAGCACGTGTGCAGCCCAAGACATAAGGGGCATGATGACTTGACGTCGTCCCCACCTTCCTCCGAGTTGACCCCGGCAGTCTCCTGTGAGTCCCCATCACCCCGAAAGGCATGCTGGCAACACAGAACAAGGGTTGCGCTCGTTGCGGGACTTAACCCAACATCTCACGACACGAGCTGACGACAGCCATGCACCACCTGTACACCGACCACAAGGGGGACCCTGTCTCCAGGGTTTTCCGGTGTATGTCAAGCCTTGGTAAGGTTCTTCGCGTTGCGTCGAATTAAGCCACATGCTCCGCTGCTTGTGCGGGCCCCCGTCAATTCCTTTGAGTTTTAGCCTTGCGGCCGTACTCCCCAGGCGGGGAACTTAATGCGTTAGCTGCGGCACGGACGACGTGGAATGTCGCCCACACCTAGTTCCCAACGTTTACGGCGTGGACTACCAGGGTATCTAATCCTGTTCGCTCCCCACGCTTTCGCTCCTCAGCGTCAGTATCGGCCCAGAGATCCGCCTTCGCCACCGGTGTTCCTCCTGATATCTGCGCATTTCACCGCTACACCAGGAATTCCGATCTCCCCTACCGAACTCTAGCCTGCCCGTATCGAATGCAGACCCGGAGTTAAGCCCCGGGCTTTCACATCCGACGCGACAAGCCGCCTACGAGCTCTTTACGCCCAATAATTCCGGACAACGCTTGCGCCCTACGTATTACCGCGGCTGCTGGCACGTAGTTAGCCGGCGCTTCTTCTGCAGGTACCGTCACTTGCGCTTCTTCCCTGCTGAAAGAGGTTTACAACCCGAAGGCCGTCATCCCTCACGCGGCGTCGCTGCATCAGGCTTGCGCCCATTGTGCAATATTCCCCACTGCTGCCTCCCGTAGGAGTCTGGGCCGTGTCTCAGTCCCAGTGTGGCCGGTCGCCCTCTCAGGCCGGCTACCCGTCGTCGCCTTGGTAGGCCATCACCCCACCAACAAGCTGATAGGCCGCGGGCTCATCCTTCACCGCCGGAGCTTTCCACACACAGACCATGCGGCCGTGTGTCATATCCGGTATTAGACCCCGTTTCCAGGGCTTGTCCCAGAGTGAAGGGCAGATTGCCCACGTGTTACTCACCCGTTCGCCACTAATCCACCACCGAAGCGGCTTCATCGTTCGACTTGCATGTGTTAAGCACGCCGCCAGCGTTCGTCCTGAGCCAGGATCAAACTCTCCGTGAATGTGTACCGGATATCCGGTCGAACACTCGCGTTGAGCGGAACCACCAGAGGAATAATCCGGTGGTTCACAGCATCCTCGCTGTGTGTGCCACCCCGACAAAAGCGGAGTGGGCTTTCAAAGGAACCTCATCTCCACAAGAGGAGACGGGGTATCAACATATCTGGCGTTGACTTTTGGCACGCTGTTGAGTTCTCAAGGAACGGACGCTTCCTTCGCGCCTGTTTCACCAGGCCCTCCGGGCGCTTCCCTTCGGTCTTGCGTTTCCGACTCTACCAGATCCTCGCGGTCCTGTTTTCCGCCGGTGCGATTCCGCCTCTCGGCTTCCTCGCGGTTTCCAACCTACCAGATCCGTTTCCGTATCCGGCCCCTGTTGGAGCGGGGTCGACCGTCCGGCTTTCGCCTTTCGGTCTTTCCGACTTTATCAGATTCAGTCCGTGCCGTTTCCGGCTCGGATTTGTTTCCGATTTACCCGCGGAGGGGATTTTCGCCTTGCGGCTTTTCCGACTTTATCAGAAGGCGGCGGCCGAATTGATCGACCGGGGCTTCCGGTAAGTGGTCGGTGCGCTTCGCTGAATGAGTTTTCCAGTCGAAGCGGAGATATGAGCTAACCATTGCTGCCGAACCTGTGCGTCCGTCACAACCGTTTAAATCTACCTCCCCCTGTCGCCCGTGTCAACGGGTTCCGCGGGTCGAGAGGATATTAGCAGGTCAGCGCCGCTTGACGCACATCAGGCGGCCGTTGGGAGCGCGGCCTCACGGTCGGACGTCTCGACGTCGCCGGTCTCGCCTGCCCGTTCGGCGCGGCCTCCCAGGACGTAGACGTACACAAGAAAGGCTAGCTCGGCGGCGATGCCGATGCCGATGCGGGCCCAGGTGGGCAGGCCGGAAGGGGTGACGAAGCCTTCAAGGGCGCCGGAGACGAAGAGCACGGCGGCGAGTCCGACGGCGACGCCGAGGGCGGAGCGGCCCTCCTCCGCCAGGGCCGTGCGGCGGCTGCGGGGGCCCGGGTCGATCAGCGTCCAGCCCAGGCGCAGGCCGATGCCGGCCGCGATGAACACGGCGGTCAGTTCGAGAAGGCCGTGCGGAAGGATCAGGCCGAGGAAGGTGTCGAGACGGCCTGCCGAGGACATCAGGCCGATCCCGACGCCGAGGTTGAGCATGTTCGTGTAGAGAACCCAGAGGACGGGGAGGCCGGCGAAGGCGCCGAGGACGAGGCAGAGGGCGACGGCCTGGGCGTTGTTCGTCCATACCTGGGCGGCGAAGGACGTGGCGGGGTGGCTGGAGTAATACGTCTCGTACTGTCCACCGGGGCGGGTCATGGCGCGGAGCTCCTGTGGGGCGCCGATGGCCGCCTGGACCTCGGGGTGGGCAGCGATCCACCAGCCCAGGAGGGCGGCTATCGCGGTGGAGAGGATCGCGGTGGGCATCCACCAGTGGCGCAGACGGTAGACCGCGGCGGGGAAGCTCGTGGTGAAGAAGCGCGCGGCGTCGCGCCAGGAAGCCTTGCGGGCCCCGGTGACCGCGCTGCGGGCGCGCGCCACGAGCGAGGTGAGGCGTCCGGTCAGCGCGGGGTCGGGGGCGCTGGAGCGAAGCAGGGAGAGGTGGGTGGTGACGCGTTGGTAGAGGGTGACCAGTTCGTCGGCCTCGGCACCCGTGAGGTGGCGTTTGCGGCGCAGGAGTGCTTCGAGGCGGTCCCATTCGGCGCCATGTGCCGTGATGAAGACATCGAGGTCCATACGGGGTCGCTCCTCGCAGCGCCGTGGGTGGGTGTCGGATCAGCTTGGCAGACTGGCCGTGCCCCGCGTGGGGTGGGCGGCGTATCCGGGAACGAGAGGGAATGGGGCACGGGTGAGTGAGCTCGTAACGGGTGAAGCGGTGGTGCTGGGGCTGCGGCCGGCCAGGTTGGCGAGCCGGGCACTGGCGGTGATGGTCGATCTTGCCGTGGCCTGGGGGCTTTATATCGGGGTGTCGCTGTTGCTGGTGTCGGCGACGTCGTCGTTGGACAGTGCCGCCGAGGCTGCCATCGCGGTGGCGACGTTCGTCCTGGTGCAGGTCGGGATACCGATCGTGGTCGAGACGCTGAGCCACGGCCGGTCGCTGGGAAAGCTGATGTGCGGGCTTCGGGTGCTGCGGGAGGACGGCGGGCCGATCCGGTTCCGGCATGCGTTGGTGCGCGGGGCGATCGGGGTGATCGAGATCGTGCTGACGATGGGGGTGGTGGCGTCCATCGCGTCACTGGTCTCGGCACGGGGCCGGCGGATCGGGGATGTGTTCGCGGGGACCCTGGTCGTACGGGAGCGGATTCCCGTGGCGGAAGCGGGGGTGGCACTGCCGCCGCCTCCGCCGTGGCTGGTGGCGGAGCTCGGGGCGTTGGATCTGTCGCGGGTGCCGGACGGATGGTGGCTGACGGTGCGGCAGTACCTGTCGCGAGTGGGTCAGCTGGATGCGCAGGTCGGCGCGGCGATGGCGGGGAGGCTGGCGGAGGACTTGCGGAGGTTCACCGGGACGGCGGGGCCGGCGGGGGTGTACCCGGTGGCGTATCTGGCCGCTGTGGTCTGTGAGCGGCAGACCCGGGAGTCGCAGCGGGCTTTCGGGGCGTATTCGGGAGCGCCGGCGATGGCGACGGGGGAGATGGGCGCGATGCGGGAGACGGCGCAGAGGTCGGGGATGGGAGGTGTGACGTCCGCGGGGCAGGGGGTGTCCGTTGGGGCGTGGTCACCGCCGGGGGGCGTGCCGGGGGCCGGTGGCGGTTCGGGGCCGGCGGGGATGGTGCCGGTGCAGGCGGATGGCGAGCGTGGCGGCGAGGGGAAGCCTCGGACGGGGTTCGCGCCGCCGGTGTGAGGTGCGGGGCTGGGGCCGCGTCGAGGTGCGGGCCCGGGGCCTTTGTCGAGGTATGGGGCCGTCGGACGTACGGGCTCGGGCGTGTGACGGCCGTCGATGCCCGGTGACGTGGATGCCCAGCGCCGTGAATGCCCGGTGGCGTGGGTGTCGGCCGACATCGGTGTGCGGTGACGTGGACGTCCGGGGTGGGCGTCAGGTGAAGGTCGACGGTGGGGATTCCAGGGATTCGAGCTCGATGCCGGGGGCCGCCAGGACCACGTCGCCGGCGATGTGGAGGGTGTGCTGTTCGCCCGTCTCAAGGTCGTTGACCTGGTATTCGTCGGCGATGAGGGGAGCGTTGTCAGTGGCGTGTGGTGTGCTTTTCACCAGGGCCCAGGACTGATCGAGAGTGCGGGGGGCGAGGACGGGGGGTGTGAAGGCCACCAGCCGGGTGCGGACGGCTCCGGCGCCGAGGGCGGGCCGCAGCAGGCGGGCGGTGGCGATGAGGAACGCGGGGGACGCGCCGGTGAAGGCGTGGGCGGGGGCGTTGCCTTCGGTGGCGTGTTCACCGGTCGGGTCGGTGCGTACCCAGGTGACGCCGTCCAGGGCGGCGCCGCGGACCTGCCAGGCGGAGGCGTGGAGTTCCAGGCGGATGGGGCGGCCGAGGTCGTCGAGGGTGAGGTCGACGGATCCCGCGTGGTCGCCGGAGGGGGTGGTGATCTGGGAGACGTAGCGCCAGCCGGAGGGGCCGGTGGCGCAGTGGAAGTGCTCTTCGCCGAGGGGGGTGTGATCGTGCGGGTCGTGCAGGGAGTAGTGGCCGCGGGGCATGGGGGATGCAGTCCTTCGGGCGGGCCGGTGGGGGGATCGGCCGGACGGCCGCGCGGACCTGTCGCGGGGCCGTTACGGGCCAGGCCCCCGCCGCGAGCGGCGAGGGCCTGGGTTCACCGGCTGCTGGTGGTGATCAGTCGCTGGTCGGTCGTGACCGGCGCGGATCGGTGGGATCAGTAGCGGTAGTGGTCGGGCTTGTACGGCCCCTCGACCTCGACACCGATGTAAGCGGCCTGCTCCGGGCGCAGCGTGGTGAGTTTGACGCCGAGGGAGTCGAGGTGGAGGCGGGCGACCTTCTCGTCGAGGTGCTTGGGCAGGACGTAGACGTCGGTGGGGTATTCCTCCGGCTTGGTGAACAGTTCGATCTGGGCCAGGGTCTGGTCCGCGAACGAGTTGGACATCACGAAGGAGGGGTGTCCGGTGGCGTTGCCGAGGTTGAGCAGACGGCCTTCGGACAGCACGATCAGGACCTTGCCGTCCGGGTGGGTCCAGGTGTGTACCTGGGGCTTGACCTCTTCCTTGACGATGCCCTCGATCTTGGCCAGGCCGGCCATGTCGATCTCGTTGTCGAAGTGGCCGATGTTGCCCACGATGGCCTGGTGCTTCATCCGCGCCATGTGCGAGGCGAGGATGATGTCCTTGTTGCCGGTGGTGGTGATGAAGATGTCGGCGGTCTCGACGACGTCTTCGAGGGTGGTCACCTGATAGCCGTCCATCGCCGCCTGCAGCGCACAGATCGGGTCGATCTCGGTGATGATCACGCGGGCGCCCTGGCCGCGCAGCGACTCCGCGCAGCCCTTGCCGACGTCGCCGTAGCCGCAGATCACGGCGGTCTTGCCGCCGATGAGGACGTCGGTGGCGCGGTTGATGCCGTCGACCAGCGAGTGGCGGCAGCCGTACTTGTTGTCGAACTTCGACTTCGTCACGGCGTCGTTCACATTGATCGCCGGGAAGAGGAGCTCGCCGTCGCGCTGCATCTCGTACAGACGGTGAACGCCGGTGGTGGTCTCCTCGGTGACACCGCGGATCTCGGAGGACAGCTTCGTCCACTTCTGCGGGTTCTCGGCCAGCGCGCGGGTGAGGAGTTCGAGGACGGCGCGGTGCTCGTCGCTCTCGGCGGTCTCCACCGACGGGACCTTGCCGACCTTTTCGTATTCGACGCCCTTGTGGACGAGGAGGGTGGCGTCACCGCCGTCGTCCAGGATCATGTTCGGGCCGCCGGTCGGCGAGCCGGGCCAGGTCAGGGCCTGCTCGGTGCACCACCAGTACTCCTCCAGGCTCTCGCCCTTCCACGCGAAGACCGGCACACCCTGCGGGTTGTCCGGGGTGCCGTTGGGGCCGACGGCGATCGCCGCGGCGGCGTGGTCCTGGGTGGAGAAGATGTTGCAGGAGGCCCAGCGCACCTCGGCACCGAGGGCGACCAGGGTCTCGATCAGAACGGCGGTCTGCACGGTCATGTGCAGGGAACCGGTGATACGGGCACCGGCCAGCGGCTGCGTGGCGGCGTACTCCTTGCGGATCGCCATCAGGCCGGGCATCTCATGCTCGGCGAGAGTGATCTCCTTACGGCCGAAAGCGGCAAGGGAGAGGTCAGCGACCTTGAAGTCCTGGCCGGTGGCTGCGGTCGTCATACGGGCTGCTCCTCGATGGTCGAGGTGGATTCGGGCAGTCTGCGGCGCGGGCTGGGGTCCGTTGCCCAGCGGTTGGCTGGGCAAGCAGCGTACGCGGAAGCGGACGCACCTCTACCCCCGGCCGCAGCGCAGTCCGTCGGAGGCCCTCTCTCCCTCGGCCGGTCCGCGGTGCGGGCCGCCCGACCGCCATCAGCAGCGACGTCTGGCACTGGGCACGAATCTACACCGATCGGCCCAGCGGCCCCAGTCCGCATCGGCTTGATCCATGCGCTGTCCCCGCGCTGCCCGTGCGCTCACGGTCGGACGCGGCAGGACACCCGGCCCCAGTGTCCCGGTCTCCGGCGCGCTGGACGGGGCGCCGGAGCGCCTTGGGAGCTGCGTTCCCCGTCACACCCGTTGGTTCCCGGTACCGCGTACTGCAGGATGCGGGGAGCGCGCGGACACCCGCACGATCCGCGCACGCGCGTTAGGAGAACACGTGACCACCAGTCCAGCCGATCCCCCCAAGGGCGCGGGGAAGAGCGGGCAGGGGCTCAAGCTGCTCGCAGTGACCGCCTGCCCGACCGGCATCGCCCACACGTACATGGCAGCGGAGAAGCTGGCCCAGGCCGCCGAGTCCCTCGGTCATGAGATCAAGGTGGAGACCCAAGGCTCGATCGGGGCTGAGAACATACTGTCTGACAACGATGTCAAGGACGCCGACGGCATCATCATCGCCGCGGACAAGGACGTCGACCGCGGCCGGTTCGTCGGTAAGAAGGTCTTGGCTGTCGGGGTCGCCGAGGGCATCCACCACCCCGAGCGGCTGATCGAGAGGGTACGGAGCGCGTCCGTGTACGACGGGGGCGGTCCAGGGACCGGCGCGGCCACGTCTCCTGGAGGGGGCGCGGGGGCTCCCGGCGGGGGTGTGGGTGGCAAGGAGCGCAGCGTCGCGTACAAGGCGCTGATGAACGGTGTCAGTTACATGATCCCGTTCGTCGTGGTGGGCGGTCTGCTGATCGCGATATCGCTGGCACTGGGCGGTCACACCGACCCCGAGGGCGGTCTGGTCATCCCCGACGGGTCGTTCTGGAAGCATGTGAACGACATCGGTGTCATCGGCTTCACCCTGATGGTGCCGATCCTGTCGGGCTATATCGCGTATGCGATCGGGGACCGTCCGGCGCTGGTCCCGGGCATGATCGGTGGCTGGATCGCCAACACCGGCTCGCTGTACGACTCCGAGGCGGGCGCGGGCTTCATCGGCGCCATCGTCACCGGCTTCCTGGCCGGGTATCTGGTGCAGTGGATCAAGAAGGTCGGGGTCCCGAAGTTCGTCCGGCCGATCATGCCGATCATCGTGATCCCGATCGTGGCGACGACCGTGCTCGGGCTGTTCTTCATCTACGTCATCGGGCGGCCGATCTCGTGGGTGTTCACGCATCTCACCGAGCTGCTCGGCGGGATGACCGGGTCCAGCGCCATCCTGCTGGGCGCGGTCCTCGGCCTGATGATCGCGTTCGACATGGGCGGTCCGGTCAACAAGACCGCATTCCTCTTCGGTGCGGGGCTGATCGCGTCCGGCAACCAGACCGTGATGGGCATGTGTGCCGCGGCGATCCCGGTCATGCCGCTCGGGCAGGGACTGGCCACGCTGATCCGTAGGCGTCTCTACTCCGAACAAGAGCGGGAGACGGGGATGGCGGCGCTGTTCATGGGGTGCTTCGGGATCTCGGAGGGCGCCATTCCGTTCGCCGCGGCGCGGCCCGCACAGGTGATTCCGGCGAACATGCTCGGTGGCGCGGTGGCCGGTGCCGTCGCGGGCATGGCGGGGCTGACGGACGCGGTGCCGCACGGAGGGCCGATCGTGGCGGTGCTCGGTGCGGTCGGCGGAGTGCCGGCGTTCTTCCTCGCCGTCGCCATCGGGTCGGTGGTGACGGCGCTCGCCACGGTGACGCTGGTGGATGTCGCGGAGCGGCGGAAGGGCGGGGCCGACTTGGTGACGTCCCCGGAGCCGGAGCCCGCGGCCGAACCGGCGTTGGCGCTGGCGGGTGTCGGTGCCGGGGCGGGAAGGGGGACGACGGAACCGGCGGCCGCTCCCGTCGCCACGGCCGATGTGGACACGGCCGGCGGCGACACGGACAGGGACGGCGCCGATGCCGATGACGCCGACGTCCTCTCCGGCTACCTCACCGAGCAGACGGTGAAGACGCGGCTCGTCTCCCGCGACAAGGGGGCAGCCATCCGCGAGATGGCCGAACTGGCGGCCGGTACCGGCAGGGTGGCGGACGTCGACGAGCTGGTCCGGGTGGCGCTGGCCCGTGAAGCGCAGGGCACCACCGGGCTGGGCGAGGAGATCGCCATTCCGCACGCCAAGACGGACGCGGTGACCGCTCCGGTGGTCGCCTTCGCCCGCTCTGCGGACGGCATCGACTGGGGCTCGCTGGACGGGACGCTCGCCAAGCTGGTGTTCATGATCTCCGTGCCCGAGGCGGCGGCCGGGGACGAGCATCTGCGCATCCTGGCGTTGCTCTCGCGGAAACTGATGGATGCGGACTTCCGGGCGCGGCTGCAGGAGGCCGCGGATGAGGCGGAGGTGCTGCGCGTCATCGGGGAAATCTAGGGGGGATCCCGTAGGGGGTGTTCGAACGGATCCCCTAGGGGGTGCGTGGGCCCCTTGCAGGCCACAACGCGTAGGTTGCTGGGTGTATTCCCAGGGTCACAGCGTGTCGCATGGTGTCTGCGCCCGGCCAAGGCCCCGCACGTCAAGATCCCCAGCACCACCGGATCAGCACGACCCCAGCACCACCGCACAGACGAAGGCTCCCGCACCAGTCAAGAGTGCGGGGCCTTCGGTCGCTGGTTGCGGCCGGTCGTAGTCGGCCGCGGCTGGTTCGCGGCTGGTCGCTGTCAGGGTGCCGGTCAGTGACCGCCGGGGGTCTTCTTCGGGTTGTTGCCTGCGTCTGCCTTGGAGCCGCTGTAGATATCGGGCTCCAAGTAGATGACCCGGGCGATCGGTACGGCCTCGCGGATGCGGGATTCTGCGGCGTTGATCGCGTCCGCGACCTGGGCGGCCGTGGCGTCGTGCTGGACCGCGATCTTCGCGGCGACCAGCAGTTCCTCGGGGCCGAGGTGGAGGGTGCGCATGTGGATCAGGGCGGTGACGCACTCGCCGTCGACGGCAGCGGCGCGGATCTTGGCGACCTGGTCGGCGCCCGCCGCCTCGCCCAGCAGCAGCGACTTGGTCTCGGCGGCGAGGACGAGCGCGATCAGCACGAGCAGCGCGCCGATGCACATGGTGCCGATGCCGTCCCAGACGGCGTTACCGGTGACGAGGGTGAGGCCGACTCCGCCGAGCGCGAGGACCAGACCGACCAGCGCGCCGAGGTCCTCCAGCAGCACGACCGGCAGCTCGGGGGCCTTGGCACGGCGGACGAACTGGGCCCAGGTCTGCTTGCCGCGCAGCTCGTTGGACTCCTTGATGGCCGTACGGAAGGAGAACGCCTCGGCGATGATCGCGAAGATCAGGACGCCGATGGGCCAGTACCAGTTGTCCAGTTCGTGCGGGTGGACGATCTTCTCGTAGCCCTCGTAGAGGGCGAAGACGCCACCGATGGTGAACAGGACGATGGAGACCAGGAAGCCGTAGACGTACCGCTCGCGGCCGTAGCCGAAGGGGTGTTCCTCGGTCGCGGCGCGCTTGGCCTTCTTGCCGCCGAGCAGCAGCAGGCCCTGGTTGCCGGAGTCCGCGATGGAGTGCACGCCTTCGGCCAGCATCGAGGACGAACCGCTGAAGGCGAAGGCCACGAACTTCGCCGCGGCGATCGCCAGGTTGGCGCCCAGCGCCGCGACGATCGCCTTTGTCCCGCCTGATGCGCTCATAGGTGCCGCATGTCCTTCCGTCGTCCCGTCATACCGTCGTCCGGGTTTTACCGCCGCTTTAATGCTGTGCGGCGGTCATTGTTGCAGCCGGTGGGCCGGACACCGCTATGAGGCCGTCCATCGGTCTTCTCCGGCGGGTGGCCGAAGGGGCGGGTGGCCGAAGGCCCCATGCTCCCCGCTTGCCCCCGGACGACGACAAGACGGCAGCTAGACGACGACCGTCGCCCGGAAAAGCGTGCCGTTCCCGGAGACCGTGAGGTGCTCGCCGGCCCGTACGAAGGCCGACTCTCCGGGGGCGAGGGTCAGTTCGGTCGCGATCCCCGTGTCGTCGACCTCCACGCTGCCGTTCACGGCCGTGCCCGCGCGGGCCCGCAGGCGGACCGTACCGGCCGTGCACAGCAGCACCTGCGGCGTGCGGGCGTCGAGGGGGAGGGGGGCGCCGCCGGGCGCCAGGACGTAACGGGAGAGCCGGAATTCGTCGATGGGGGTCTCGTAGACCTCTTCGGTGCCGTCCGCCTCGGGGCGCAGGATGCCGGGGTCGCCGGAGGCGAAGCGGACGATCCGCAGCAGCTCGGGGACGTCGACATGCTTGGGGGTCAGGCCGCAGCGCAGCACGTTGTCGGAGTTGGCCATCAGCTCGACGCCGAGGCCGTTGAGGTAGGCGTGCGGGATGCCGGCGCCGAGGAAGAGTGCCTCGCCGGGCTGCAGCCGTACGTAGTTGAGCAGCATGGCGGCGATGACGCCGGGGTCGCCGGGGTAGTGGTGGGCGATGGCGGCGTACGCGGCGTAGGAGTCGGTGTGCGGTCCCTCCTCGGCGCCGAGGCGCCCGGCCCCGGCGGCGGCCTGCTCGACGGTCTCGGCCATCGCGTCGCGGTCGGCGGTGAGCACGGCGGTGAGGACCTCGCGCAGCGCGGACTCCTCGGGGCTGGCGCGCAGGATGTCGACGTACGGCTTGAGGCCGTCGACGTCCAGGTCCTCCAGGAGGTCCGCGGTCTGTGCGGGGTGCCGGAAGCCGCAGAGGCCGTCGAAGGGGGTGAGGGCGCAGAGCAGCTCGGGCTTGTGGTTGGCGTCCTTGTAGTTGCGGTGTGGGGCGTCGATCGGGACGCCGCGCCGCTCCTCGTCGGCGAAGCCCGCCCGGGCCTGGGCCAGGTCGGGGTGGACCTGGAGGGACAGCGGTGAGGCGGCGGCGAGCAGCTTGAGGAGGAAGGGCAGCCGGGGGCCGAAGGCGCGGACGGCGTCGGCACCCAGTTCCGTCTCCGGGGCGGCGTCGATCACGTCGGCCAGCGAGACGGGGCCCGCGCCGCGGTCGATGCGGGAGGGGGCCGCGGGGTGGGCGCCCATCCACATCTCGGCCTGCGGTGCGCCGGTCGGCTCGACTCCGAGGAGCTCCGGGATGGCGGTGGTGGAGCCCCAGGCGTAGGGGCGCACGGTGTTGGCGAGGCGGTCCATGGGGTGCTGCTTCCTGAGGTGTCGTATGCGGCTGTGCGTCGTGTGCGGCCGGCTGCCGGGACCGTCACGTGCGGCGGACTTCTGCCTGCCGTCGTGTGCGGCCGGCTACTGCCCAGCATCGCGTGCGGCGGGCTTCCGCGTAACCGTCGTGTCCGGCGGTACGGCCGCGCCGCCCCGCACGGCCGGGTGTGTTTCCGGGTGCTGCCGCGGGGCCGGGCCCCATGATCACTCGGTGTTGGCGAGCGCCAGGTAAACGGCGGCGAAATCTGTGATGGCGAGCAGTTCCGTGGCACTCTCCAAAGCGCTGCCGCTCTCCGGTTCGAGCTCGCTGAGCGCGGTTTCGCACTCGTTGGCGAGGGCGTTGGCGGCGCGGGTGGCGGACAGCGGCCCCGACTCCCGCCGGTCGCGCAGCAGCAGGATCCTGGCGTGCAGGGCGGCGGGTTGCTCGACGCGGTCGCGGAAGAAGTCGTCCGGGTCGGCGCCGGCGGCCAGCGAGCCGGACAGCAGCGGGCGGTGGGTGGTGAGCGCCTCGGGCAGCTCGGCGACGAGCGCGGGAATGCCGGCCAGTCCGGCGAGCACGGTCGCGAAGTGCCGGCCGACGGCTCCGGCGACGGCGCCTTCCGTCCAGATCAGCGGCAGCACTTCGGCGAGGTCTGCGGCCAGCGCCTTGGCGGGATTGGTGTAGGTGGCGGCCGCCGGGCCGCAGCTCTCGGCGAGCTGGTCGAGGCGGTCGGCGAGATGGCTGAGCGCGTCGGGTGGTGCGGTGAGCAGGCCGATCCGGTCGGCGACCGCGAGGATCGGGACGAGCAGTGACCAGAGGGTGCCGGGGGCTGCCGGAGGCGCGCCCTCGACGTCGAATTCGGCGTCGTACGGGGTCGTCGCCAGCGGGACGGCGAGGCCGCGGGCCTGGACGACAGCCTCGGCGAGCGGGCCGCCGCCGGGGGTGACGGCGACGACGGAGCAGCCGCGGCGGTACGCCTGCTCGACCAGCTTGGCCAGGCCGGGGTCGGAGGCGTCCGGGCCGGCGACCAGCAGCAGGTCCGCGGGGCCCGTCCAGCCGGGCAGCGACCAGCGCAGTGCTCCGGGGAGCGGGGCGACGCCGGTGGGCGGGATGAGGGTGACCGGGCAGCTGCCGCCGCTGAGCGCGCCGACGAGTTCGGCGACGGCGGGGGCGGCGGGGCCCGGTCCGGCGACGAGGAGGGAGCGGGGCCGTCCTTCGGGCACCAGACCGGGGATACCGGCCTCGGCGGCGCTGCGGGCGGCGGTACGGACCCGGGCGCCGGATTCGGCGACGCCGCGCAGCAGCCCGAAGCGGTCGGCGCCGGACAGCGCGTCAGGGGTGTCGAGGAGTGACTCGTCGAGCATGGGGCGCGGCCTCCGATCGCCGGTACGGGCGGGGGACATGCCGGGCGGTGCCGGGGCGGGCCCGGCGGCGCCCGGTCAGGCGGGGGTGGGGGCACCTCCCATGCCGTCAGGGCTATGGGGGATCGCCTCGTCAACGAGGAGTACGGGGATGCCGTCCCGGACGGGGTAGGCGAGACCGCAGTCCTCGGAGGTGCAGACGAGCTCGGCGGGGTCAGCTGCGGTGCGGTCCTCCAGCGGGGCGTGGCACGCCGGGCAGGCGAGGATCTCGATCAGGCTGGCTTCGACCGGCATGGCGGCTGCTCCTTCGGGGTGGTTGCGGCGTGGCCAGCGTACCGCCGCACGGGGTGAGGGGGCCTGCTCAGCGGCACCTTACGCGTGGTGGGCGGGGTGCGGGGGCGGGTTCGTGCAAGGCCGGGGGGCCGGGACCGGGCGGACCGGGCGAGCCGGGTGCGGCATGGATGCTCCGGGCCGGCCCGGAGCCACTCCAGTCCCGGGCCGCCCCCGGCCACTTGGTGCCGCCCCGGCCCCGCCCCGCCCTGTCCATCAGCGGGGCACCGCGCGGGCGTCAGCGGGACACCGCGCAGGCGTCAGCACGCCACGCCCTGAGCCACGTCCACCTCAGCCGCAGCACGCCCTCAGCCGCGGATGATCGCCAGCGCCTCGTCCCGGACCCGGTCGGCGGTGGCGGCGTCCCGGGCCTCCACGTTCAGCCGCAGCAGCGGCTCCGTGTTCGAGGCGCGCACGTTGAACCACCAGTCGTGGCCGGTGACCGTCAGCCCGTCCAGCTCGTCGATGGCGATGCCCTCGCGGCCCTCGTACGCGGCCTTGATCGCGCCCAGCCGCCCCGTCTGGTCGTCGACGGTGCTGTTGATCTCGCCGGAGGCCGCGTACCGGTCGTACCGGCCGACCAGCTCCGACAGCGGTCCCTCCTGCCCGCCGAGCGCCGCCAGGACGTGCATCGCGGCGAGCATGCCGGTGTCGGCGTTCCAGAAGTCGCGGAAGTAGTAGTGCGCGGAGTGCTCGCCGCCGAAGATCGCGCCGGTCCTGGCCATCTCCTCCTTGATGAAGGAGTGGCCGACGCGGGTGCGGACCGGCGTGCCGCCGTGCTCCTTGACGACCTCGGGGACGGACCAGGAGGTGATCAGGTTGTGGATGACCGTGCCGCCGGGGTTCTTGGCCAGCTCACGGGCGGCGACCAGCGCGGTGATCGCGGACGGCGAGACCGGGGCGCCGTTCTCGTCGACGACGAAGCAGCGGTCCGCGTCGCCGTCGAAGGCGAGGCCGAGGTCCGCACCCACCTCGCGGACCCGCGCCTGGAGGTCGACGATGTTCTTCGGATCCAGCGGGTTGGCCTCGTGGTGGGGGAAGGAGCCGTCCAACTCGAAGTACATCGCGTCGAGTTCGAGCGGCAGTCCCTCGAAGACGGTCGGTACGGTGTGCCCGCCCATGCCGTTGCCCGCGTCCACCACGACCTTCAGCGGACGGATGCCGCCGAGGTCCACCAGGCCGCGCAGGTGGGCGGCGTAGTCGCCGAGAACGTCGCGCTGTGAGACGGTGCCCGGCTTCGCCTCCGGCTCCTGGGCGCCCTCGTCCGACCACCGCTCGACCAGCGCGCGGATGTCGGCGAGGCCGGTGTCCTGGCCGACCGGGGCCGCGCCCGCCCGGCACATCTTGATGCCGTTGTACTGGGCCGGATTGTGCGAGGCGGTGAACATCGCGCCGGGCAGACCGAGCGCGCCGCTGGCGAAGTACAGCTCGTCGGTGGAGCAGAGGCCGATCTCGGTGACGTCGACGCCACGGACGGCGGCTCCGCGGGCGAAGGCGGCCGAGAGGCCGGGGGACGACGGCCGCATATCGTGCCCGGTCACGATCGCGGAAGCGCCGGTGACCTCGGCGAACGCGGCGCCGAACAGCTCTGCCAGGGACTCGTCCCACTGATCGGGGACCACACCACGCACGTCGTACGCCTTGACGATCTGGGACAGGTCGGTCACGGGCCAGCCCTCCTGGGGGTTTTGTGGGGTTCCAAACGTAGCGGGTGCGCTGCGCTTGGCTTGGGGCGGTGGGAGTGCTGCGCTTGGCTTGGGCTGCCTTGGTGCTCGCCGTTGTCGGCTGTCCGCTGCGCTTTGCCTGAGCCGGCTGGTGCTCGCCGTTGTGCCTGCGGGCATGTGCTGCGCTGTGCCTCAGCCGACGTTTTGGCTGCTCCACCGTTGCGCCGGCGGCGGTCTGTGTTCCGCTGCGCGGGACTTTTCGGCCGCGGTGCCGGACCTCCGGACTCCGTCCTGCGGTCCGGCCCCTCCCTTGGGGGTGGTGTGAAGGCCGGTGGGGAGGAACGTCGCCGGTCGGCGATCCGTGTGCTCAGGAGTCCGGGGACCGCAGCACCCGGAGGTGTCCCCGGCGGGCCACTTCCATCGGCTGGGCGTCGCCACCGCCCGCGCCCGCCGCGCGCTCCTGGGGCCGCGCCGCCTCCCGCACCGCGTTGGCGAGCGCTTCGAGATCGTCGCTGCTCGGCCGCGCCGGGGCGGAGTCCAGGGCGAGGCGGACGACCTCCCAGCCGCGCGGGGCGGTCAGCCGCTCGGAGTGCTCGGCGCACAGGTCGTAGCAGTGCGGTTCGGCGTAGGTGGCAAGCGGTCCGAGCACGGCGGTCGAGTCCGCGTAGACGTACGTCAGCGTTGCGACGGCGGGGCGGCCGCACGCGGTGCGCGAACAGCGACGTACAGGGCTCACGACGTTGGACGGTACCGCACTCTTGAGCGGGCCGCGACGACTCTCCCCCGGCTCACCCAACCGTGTCGTCCCGCTTCGTCCGATGCGTCTGACCTGCACCCGCTCGACCTGACCTGCGTCGGGCCGGGGGCGGCGGCCGGCGTGCGGCGAAGAATCCCGTCATGCAGCCGTCACCAGTAGGCGCATTTCATGTCATTCCGCGGGAGATCCGCGATCCGATGCGGGGCGGCAAACGAACGCAACGCGGACCGGTCCGGTCACTCGGCGACATGGCGCGTCTTGCCGCGCTCGCCGGTCGGCGCCGTGCCCTGACGGTTACGCTCAATGCTGATGGACACCCCCGTACCGCCCCGACCTACGGAGCCGCGCATCCGCCGCCGCGACCGCCATGGCCGTGGCATGCGCGGCCCGATCGCGCCTCCTCAGGTGCCGCTGTCGGTGACCCGTGCCGATGCCTTCGTGGATCTTGTGTATGACTCCCGGGACCGGCTGGAGCGGCGCTGGCCGCAGCTCTCGGAGGTCGACTTCATGGTTATCGAGGTGCCCGGTTTCGGCCGGCACGACGGGCCGGGGCCCGAGGCGGACGACGGGACCGTACCGCTGGGCCGGGTGCTGCCGGCCGCCGGCGGACATCGCGACCGGATCGTGATCTACCGGAGGCCGGTGGAGATCCGTACGAAGAGCCGCGACGAGCGGGCGCTGCTGGTCCATGAGGTGGTGGTCGAGCAGGTCGCCGAGCTGCTGGGGCTGGCTCCGGAGTCGGTGGATCCGCGGTACGGGCAGGACTGACGGCCGGGACCGGTGAGGCCGGCCGGCGGACGGCCTTCTGTCGCGGGGCCCGGTGGCCGTTCTGACGGGTCCCGGTTGCCGTTTCCGTCACGAGGCCCGTCGCGCTTCCGTCACTGGTCCCGGTTGCCCTCCCGTCACCGGTCCCGGTTGCGGGATGTCCCGTCCGCCCGGCCCGGGTGCCCCCGTCCGCCGCCCGTAGTGCCTCAGTCCGTCAGCAGCGACAGATCCTGACCCGCGGTCGGCACGACCACCGTGCCCCGGTCGTCGGGCAGCAGCTGCACCGTGAACGCCGGGATGCCACCCTGCGGCAGCGTCAGGGTGCGTGCCGCGTACACCGGTCCGCCGCCCCGCTCCGGCTCGACGGTCAGCGCGTAGGAGCCCTTGAGGCCCTGGGGGCGCGGCGGTTCCACGGCCATCGTGGTGCCGCCCTTGACGGTGTACGTCTTGCTGACCGGGGTGCCGCCGCCGCTTCCGGCGGACGCGGTGACCTTGACCTTGGCGTCCTTGCCCTTCTCGGGCGCGAGCAGCGAGAGCGTGCTGCCCTTGGCCCGGTTGTCGGCGACCGTGGCGCGGGTCTGCACCGGCCTGGACGACGGGATGAACGCCATCTCCTGTTTGTCGCCCTTGCCGCGGATCACCCGCAGCGCGGCCGCGACCGGGGCCTTGGAGTCGCCGTCGGCGGGCGTCAGCACCAGCGAGCCGGCCTCGCCCTTGGTGATGTCCTTGAGGTCGACGGCCGTGGTCATGCCGCTTTTGACGTGCAGTGTTTCCAGACCGGCCGGGGTGATCAGACCGGTCGGGGTGGCCAGCCGGACCTTCAGGTCGGCGTCGGATTCGCCGGGCGCGACGGCGACCAGCCGGACGGCGGTGGCGTCGGCCGGGATGCCGGGCAGGACCAGGCTCGGGGACGGGTCGGCGGAGGCGGGCAGCCAGTCGCTGCCGAGCTTGCTGTCGCCGGCCTGGACGGACGCGCCGACCCGGCCCTCGCGGGCGCTGACGTGCAGCGCCGCGTTGGTGACCGGGGTGCCGGTGAGGGTGGAGAGCAGCACCGGGACGGTGGTGTGCGGCGGTACCGCGATGTCCTCGCCGGCCGGCGCGGTCAACGTCCCGTCCTTGCCGTGCAGTTCGAGGTCGACGACGGCGGTGGACGAGTCGGGGTTGGTCAGGTGGACGTAGTCCCGGCGGTCCCGGTCGGTGCTGACTCCGGGGAACCAGAACGTGGTGTCGGGCGCGGCGCAGGTCAGGCCGAGCAGTCCGCGCCCGGTGCCGGCCGCGACGGAGGTGGTCTGCTGGACGGTCCAGCCGGGCGCCAGCGCGCCGTCGGCGGCGCCCACCAGGGCGGGGGCGTCGGCACCGTCGGCCGTCGCGGTGACCGGCTTCCCGGCCTTCTGGAGGGGCGCGACGGGCTTGCTGTCGCGGGGCAAGACGACCTGGGGGCCGACGGAATCCCCACCGGTCTCCTCGGCCTTCGCGTCCTTCCCCTTCTTGTCCCGGCCCTTGTCCCCGTCCTTGTCGCTGCTCTTCCCGTCCCCGTCGTCGGTGTCCTTGACGGTGCCGGCGGGGAGCAGCTTGGCGGTGCCCTTCCCGGCCGCGTCGGCGCCCGCGCCCTTGGGGGCGAAGGAGGTGTACGTCGTCTCACCGACCTGCGACGAGGTCGGGGCCGGGCAGAGCAGCGCGGAGCGCTGGACGGGCAGCCGGGTGCCGCCACCGGACGTCTCTGGTGTCTGGCCCCCCGGGGCCGCGAGGGCGGCGACACCGGTGACCGCGGCGAGCGCGACGGCCGCGCCGGTCAGGGACATGATGGTGCGCTTCACTGCTGGTCGCTCCCGTCACGGCGCGGCTCGGGGAAAGAGCCGGAGTACCCCGGGTACACGGTGCCGTCGTCGTAGGGCTGGGGCTGTTGCCGGCCGTCGTATCCGGGCTGCTGCCCGTAGCCGTAGAGGTCGTACCGGCCCGCCTGGTAGGGGTCCGCGGCGTACGGGTCGGCCTGGTAGGGGTCCGTGGACGGGTACGGCTGCTGCCCGTACGTGTGCTGCTGGGTGTCGTACGGGCCGGCGGGCGCGTAGGGCTGCTGGTCGCCGTGGCCCGGCTGCTGGACCGGCTGACCCTGCTGCTGGGCGGCCTGCCACTGCTCGTACGACTGCTGCTGCGGCACCGCCGCGTACGGGTCAGCCCCCTGTACGGCGTCCTGGCCGGGGATGCCCCCGGTCATGGGATCGGCGGTGGGAGGGGCCGGCATCGGCTGGCCGTCCCCCGGGGGCGGTCCCGACGCGGGAGAGGGTCGGGAAGTGGCTCCCTCGCCGGCCGCGCCGGCCGCGGCCCGCAGCCGGCGCGCCCGGCGGCCTTCGCCCGATGCCCCGGCCGCCTGTGCAACGGCGGCCGCGGCCTCCTCGGGCAGGTCGTCGTCGATCTCCCGGCGGCGGCCCGGCAGCGCCATCACCACCAGGACGACGGCGAGCAGGCCCTGGGCCCAGAGCCAGAGGGTGTGGCCGAGCGGGTTCTCGTGGGTGAGGTCGAGGCGGCCGCCGCCCGCGGGAAGCTGGAAGCCCTGCGCCCAGCCGTCGAGGGTCACGGGCTTGAGCGGGGTGCCGTTGAGCGTGGCCCGCCAGCCCGGGTCGGCGGCGTCCGCGATCCGCAGCACCCGGCCGGTGTCGCCGTCGGGCACCCGGGTGTGCGCCTTGACGGGCCCGGCCGCCACGGCGATCGGCGGGGCCGCCTCGCCCGCCCGGGTGCCGTCTTTCGCCTCGCCGGCGACGATCGAGACCCGCGAGACCCGCCGGTCCACCCGCCACAGGGCGCTGCCGTCCTGCTGGCTGAGCCGGGTCAGCCCCGGCGTCGCGTCCAGCACCCGGCCCATCTCGCGCGGTGCCCCGTCGCGCACCAGGATGTAGCGCACCGCGTAGCCGCCGAGCTGGTTGGTCTGGTCGGCGCCGGAGCCGGCCACGAGGTTGGCGACGATGCCGCCGAGCCGGGCGTTCTCCCCGGCCTCGGCGGCCAGGTCGGCGTCGCCGAGCCGGGCGCCCGAGCCGCGGACGAGGGTGTAGTCGACATGGCCGGGACGGCCGTCGAGGACCAGGGTGCGGGCGCGGTCGGCGGTGCCGGATTCCTCGGCGACGAACGCCGGGACCTGCACCGGGTCGCGCCGCTCCAGGGGACCGGCCGCGCCGGTGATCATCCAGCTGACCGCGGCGTAGAGCGGGGCGAGCACGGCGGCCAGCGCGATCAGCACGGCGACCGGCTGCTTCCAGCCGAAGCCCAGGGCGGCCATACGGGTGCGGATGCCCTCGGCACCGATCACCGCGGCGCACAGCAGCGCCAGCCCGTAGACCAGCATCGCGGGCCCGGTCCAGCCGGAGGCGTTGCCGAGCGCCGCGCACAGCAGCCCGGCCACCGCCACCGCCCAGGCGGTACGGATCGCGGTCTGCCGCTCGCCGCGCAGCGTGGCGGCGAGCGCGGCCAGCACCACGCCGAACAGCAGCACTCCCCCGACGGCCTTGGGGCCGCCGGGGCTGAGCCCGATCAGATCCGGTACGGAGGCGGAGCCGGCGCCGTAGTCGAGCCCGGCTTCCTGGAAGAACCGCCCGGGGTGGGTCAGCAGCGACAGCGACCAGGGGGCGAGCACGACGAGCGGTGCGATCGCCACGGCCAGGAAGCGCAGCACGTACGCGAAAAGCAGGTGCCGGCCCCCGTCCAGGAAGCGCAGCACCAGCAGGGCGGTGCCGAGCAGGACCGCGATCGGCCAGACGACCGGGGTGAGCGCGGTGGTGAAGGCGACCAGCAGTGCGTACGCCCAGGCCGCGCGCCAGCCGGGGCGTACGCCGTGCGGCAGGCGCAGCCCGCTCGCGGCGATGGCCGCACGCGCCATCAGGGGCAGCAGGATGGCCAGCACGGTGGTGCCCAGCCGGCCGCCGGCGAGCGCGCCGGCGGTCGCGGGCAGGAACGCGTACGCGATGCTGCCCCAGGCCCGCAGCAGCCGGGAGGCGACCAGCGGGCGGGAGGCGAAGTAGGCGGTCAGTCCGGCCAGCGGGACGGAGCAGACCAGCAGCAGGGTGACGGTGAAGCCGGTGCTGCCGAGGAAGATGCTCGACACCAGGGCGAGGATCGCCAGGTAGGGGGGCGCGGGGGCGGTGTCGCCGACGCCGACGGCATGCCAGCTGTCGAGATAGGACGACCACAGGTCGGACACGTCCGCGGGCGCGGGCAGCATGGCGCCGCCGGTCAGCGCGCCGGAGCCGAGCAGCCCGCGGCAGGCGATCAGGGAGACCAGCAGCAGGACGAGGAAGAGCACCGGCGCGGGCTTGCGGGCGATCCGCTTGAGCCGGGCGAACTGCTCGATCTCCAGGAAGTCGGCGTCGTCACCGCCGGGCCCGGATTCCACGGCGCCGTGCCGTCCGGCCGACGCGACGTCCGGTGCGGCACGTCCGCCGAGGTTGCCCGCGACCTGTTCGACGGTGGCGCGTACGGTCGCGCCGGGCGGCGGGAACAGCGGTCGCAGCTCGCTCGCGTCCACCGCCGGCCGGCCTCTCCGCTTGCGTGCGGCGAGGATCTTGCCGGGCCGCAGCAGGGTGCCGAAGAGCCCGGCGAGTTCGTCCAGCGCCTGGCCGGGGACCTTGCCGAGGAGGTAGGCGACGACCCGCAGGAGGGTGCCGAGCAGCAGCCGGAGCAGGACGTAAGGAAGCAGCGCGCCACGGGTGTTGGCGAGCAGGGTGTAGACGGCGCCTGCCTTGTCGACGCGGTGCGGAGTGGAACCACGCAGCGCGAAGCGCTTCGATGAGGGGTGGTGGTCGGGCGACGGGCGGGACGCCGACCGGCCGACGCAGTCGATGGGGCGGCGTTCACGGGCCGACGCCTCTGCGTGCCGCAGCATCGCGTGCGGCGCGATGAGCACCTGGTGGCCGGCGGCCTGGGCGCGCCAGCACAGGTCCACGTCGTCGCGCATCAGTGGCAGTCGGCGGTCAAAGCCGCCCAACTCCTCGTAGACGTCACGGCGGATGAGCATGCCGGCGGAGGAAACGGACAATACAGGTCGTACTTGGTCGTGCTGCCCCTGATCCTGCTCGCGGCGGTCCAGGCCGGTCCAACGACGGCCGCTGCGCGCGATACTGACGCCGGCCTCCAGCAGCTGGCGGCGGTCGTACCAGCTGCGCAGCTTGGGGCCGACGATGGCGGTGGCGGGGCTGGCGTCGGCGACCCGCAGCAGCTCGGCGAGCGCGTCCGGTTCGGGCGCGCAGTCGTCGTGCAGCAGCCACAGCCACTGGACCGGCTCCCCGTGCGGGAGTTCCGGCATGTCGTAGGCCTCGTCGTGCCAGGTGCGGCTGACCGGGTCCCAGCCGCTGGGCCGCTTCAGGTAGGGCAGGTCGTCCGGGGTCAGCACCCCGGCCGTGCGGACGGCTTCGTCGACGGCGGTGCCGAATCCGGAGCGGCGGGCGAGGTGCAGCACCCGCTGGTCCCCGATGGCCTCGGCGAGCAGCCGGGCGGAGTCGTCCGCGCTGCCGGTGTCGGCGCCCATGACGTTCTGCACCGGCCGCTCCTGGCCGAGCAGCCCGGCCAGCGCGTCGGGCAGCCAGCGGGCGCCGTCGTGGGAGACGATCACGGCGGTGACGACATGCCGGGGGAACTCGGGGGTGGCGGCTGCGTATGGGGCGGACTGGGCCGCCGACTGGCTGTGCACGGACATCGAGGTACGGGCCCTCCGGACCCGGGAGTTCGGGGCCCGCGGCGAAGTCGCCGAGGGCCCCCGCCCCCGGAAGACACTGCGACGGACTACGAGGCGGGTGAGTCCTGCGGACGCTGCGGCCCGTGGGGGCGTTGGCGCATCTCGGACGGGGCCCCACACTAATGCTTCGCGTCGGTGCACCGGCCTGCTCCGTACACGGCAAACCGCCTCCGGCGGGCAGGGCGCTGGAGGCGGAATATTCGCTATAGGGGGATATGGGGAGTTGGGGCGGTACGGCGGTGGGGCCCGCGGGGCCTCGCGCCGTTGGCGGGACGGGCGGCCGTGTCATCGTCAGACGGCGGCCTTCTTGAGCCGGCGCCGCTCGCGTTCGGACAAGCCGCCCCAGATACCGAAGCGCTCGTCGTTGGCGAGGGCGTATTCAAGGCACTCGGAGCGAACTTCGCATGCGAGGCACACTTTCTTGGCCTCGCGGGTGGAGCCACCCTTCTCCGGGAAGAAGGATTCGGGGTCGGTCTGCGCGCACAGCGCGCGCTCCTGCCAGCCGAGCTCCTCCTCCGCCTCCTCGACCAGCAATTCCTGGAACAGCTCGGTCATGTGCGCCCCTCGTCTGTCTTTTACGTCCCCGTGATCTCGCCGTGATCGAAAACGGCTGAACGACACGAGTGAAATTACAAGTGTGCTGATCCGGGCCAGTCAAGCCGAGATCTGCTATTGGGCCTCTTATTCACTCTGCGGAACCAAGCATATGCGGAAAGTGTTCAAATCATCCAAAACCAGGACACATCCATGGCTCACCATCCGCCACTCCCCTCTCAGCACCCAAGACGCGGCCGAACGGCATTCACGTTGCACCCCGCGCGCCGAAGCGGGGGAGATCACAGAGAGATCACAAGAACGCAACGGCGTCGGGGAGCGCGGACTGGGGGCGACCTCTCCCGCCCGGTGGATGCACAAACCTTTCACCGAACGCAGTAACCGGATGAGGTGAATCATTCCCCGTAAAACCGGCATCAGGTTGACATCACGCGGGGAACTCCGGTCTTCTTGTGCGCATGCCAGTGACTCCCGCGCCCCGCCTGACCCGTGCCTACGGGTCGCTCTGCGCTGCGCAGTCCCGCTGTCGCTGTTCCAGCTGTCGAAGCCACTGAGCTCCAGCTTTTCCGCTCGCACCACCCCGCAGCGCCCCCGCTCCGCGACCTGAGCGCGCGCCCCCTACCGGGACGAGCCCGCGCCGCGCCGCCCGCCCCGCTCGCGTCACCCAGCTCTTCCGCCGAGGAACCCGAAGCACATGAACAGCGACGTCCAGATCGCCGGCGACCCGCTCGCCATCCCCCATCTGCTGCCGCCCGTCCCCGCCCACCCGGCCACCGTCGCCGGCTTCGCGGGCCTGGCACGCCGGATCGCGGCGGACCGCGACTCCTGGGCCCCCCTCGTCCGCTACGACGCCACCACCCGCTGGTACCACCGGCTGCGCACCGTCCCCCAAGCTCTCGGCTCCGCCCGAGCAGGGGAGACCCCGATCGGCTACGAGGTCTGGCTGCTGAGCTGGGTCCCCGGCCAGGGCACCGGCCGCCACGACCACGGACCCTCCTCCGGCCTACTGACCGTCCTGGAAGGCGAGTTGACCGAGCACACCGCCGACGGGCCCCGGACACTGCGGGCCGGCTCCGAACAGGTCTTCGCGCCGGGCTACGTCCACGAGATCGTCAATGACGCCCTGACGCCCGCCGTCAGCCTGCACATCTACTTCCCCGGCCTGACCGAGATGCCGATCTACCGCGGCCGGTACGCGATGTCGGCCGAGGAGCTCGCCACGCGCTGAAGTCCCCCGGTGCCGGACCGCCTCACCGAGTCGCCCTTCGACTGCCCCACTGCCTCATGCGCCTGACAGACTGCCTCCATGCGCATTGTGGTTCTGGCCGGCGGTATCGGCGGCGCCCGCTTCCTGCGGGGACTGAAGGCAGCGGCTCCGGACGCGGACATCACCGTGATCGGCAACACCGGTGACGACATCCATCTGTTCGGGCTGAAGGTGTGTCCCGACCTCGACACCGTGATGTATACGCTCGGCGGCGGCATCAACGAGGAACAGGGCTGGGGCCGTAGCGGCGAAACCTTCCGGGTGAAGGAGGAGTTGGCGGCCTACGGTGTCGGCCCCGAGTGGTTCGGGCTCGGCGACCGGGACTTCGCGACGCACATCGTGCGGACCCAGATGCTGAGCGCCGGCTATCCGCTGAGCGACGTCACCGAGGCGCTGTGCGCGCGCTGGAAGCCCGGCGTACGGCTGCTGCCGATGTCCGACGACCGGATCGAGACCCATGTGGCCGTCGACGAGGACGGCGAGCGCAAGGCGATCCACTTCCAGGAGTACTGGGTGCGGCTGCGTGCCTCGTTGCCCGCGCACGCCGTGGTGCCGGTCGGCGCCGACCAGGCCAAGCCCGCCCCCGGCGTGCTGGACGCCATCGCCGAGGCGGATGTGGTGCTGTTTCCGCCGTCCAACCCCGTGGTGAGCATCGGCACGATCCTGGCGGTGCCGGGCATCCGCGAGGCGATCGCGGACGCCGGGGTCCCGGTGGTCGGCCTGTCGCCGATCGTCGGGGACGCCCCGGTGCGCGGGATGGCCGACAAGGTACTGGCGGCGGTCGGCGTCGAGGCCACGGCCACCGCGGTGGCGCAGCACTACGGGTCGGGGCTGCTGGACGGCTGGCTGGTCGACTCCGTGGACCGGGCCGCGGTGGCCGAGGTCGAGGCGGCCGGGATCCGCTGCCGTGCCGTCCCGCTGATGATGACGGATGTGGACGCCACCGCCGCGATGGCGCGCGAGGCGCTGGCGCTGGCCGAGGAGGTACGGGCGTGAGTGAGCCGAGCACGGGGGTCCCCCCGGCCGGAGTCCCCCAGCTACCGCTGGGTGGGGGTGCCCCCAGAGGGAGGGCCATGGACCGCAGCGGAGAATCCGGGAAAAGGTGCGCGCCTTGTGGAGGCGGGGCCGGGCGAAGTGAGGTTTCGGCGTGAAGCAGGTGCCCGGCTACCGGGTGTGGGCGCTGCCGGGCATCCCGGAAGTGCGGCCCGGCGACGACCTCGTGAAGCTGATCGCCGCGGCGGCGGCCGGGGACGGGCTGCCCGGACTCGCCGACGGTGACGTCCTGTTGGTGACCTCGAAGATCGTCAGCAAGGCGGAGGGCCGGGTGATCGAGGCCGGCGACCGCGAGGCGGCCATCGACCAGGAGACGGTACGGGTCGTGGCGCGCCGCGGCGGGCTGCGGATCGTGCAGAACCGGCAGGGCCTGGTGATGGCCGCGGCCGGTGTCGATGCCTCCAACACCCCTTCGGGAACCGTGCTGTTGCTGCCGGAGGACCCGGACGCCTCGGCCCGCGCGCTCCGGGCGGGCCTGCGCGAGGCGCTCGGCGTCGATGTCGGCGTGGTCATCAGCGACACCTTCGGGCGGCCGTGGCGCGCCGGGCTCACCGATGTCGCCATCGGGGCGGCCGGCGTGCGGGTACTGGACGATCTGCGGGGCGGTGTGGACGCGTACGGCAATCCGCTCAGCGCCACGGTGGTGGCCACCGCCGATGAACTGGCCGCCGCCGGCGACCTGGTGAAGGGCAAGGCCGCCGGGCTGCCGGTCGCGGTGCTGCGCGGGCTCCCCCAGGTCGTCGCGGACGGCGTCGACGCCGACGGGGCACGGGCGCTGGTGCGCGATGCGGCGAACGATATGTTCCGGCTGGGGACCTCGGAGGCCCTACGGCAGGCGGTGACGCTGCGGCGCACCGTCCGGGAGTTCACGGATGCCCCGGTGGACGGTGGCGCGGTGCGCCGGGCCGTGGCGGCGGCGGTGACCGCGCCGGCCCCGCACCACACCACGCCGTGGCGGTTTGTGCTGCTGGAGTCCGGGGAGTCGCGCACCCGGCTGCTGGACGCGATGCGGGACGCCTGGATCGCGGATCTGCGGGGCGACGGTTTCCGCGAGGAGTCCATCGCCAAGCGGATACGGCGCGGCGATGTGCTGCGGAAGGCGCCGTATCTCGTGGTCCCGTGTCTGGTCATGGACGGCGCGCACACCTACCCGGACGCGCGGCGCAACGCCGCCGAGCGGGAGATGTTCGTGGTCGCGGGCGGAGCGGGGATCCAGAACTTCCTGGTGGCGCTGGCCGGTGAGCGGCTGGGCTCGGCGTGGGTGTCGTCGACGATGTTCTGCCGGGACGTCGTGCGTGAGGTCCTGGAGCTGCCCGCGGAGTGGGATCCGATGGGCGCGGTGGCCGTCGGGCACCCGGCGGCGCCGCCGCGGGAACGGCCGGACCGGGACGGTGCGGACTTCGTCGTGATGCGCTGACCCGCGGCCGGACGCCCACAGGACGTCCACAGGAGCGCGATGCCCTGACCCACCGACGGACGTACGAACGGGATCCCACCGGGGCGCACGGGCCCACCTCCCGGTACAGGGGGTCACAGCCGGGCGATGTCGCCGACCGGGAAGCGGGGGGCGCGGCGCGGTGGGGTGTGTCCGGAGAGCAGGATCAGCCGGGCCGCGCGGTGCCGCTGGCCCTCGTAGGGGGCGAGGAGTTCGAGCATCTGCTCGTCGGTGGTGCCGCGGCGGCCGGTGAGCGCATAGCCGATGATCTTCGGCAGATGCAGATCGCCGACGGTGATCGCGTCCGGGGCGCCGAGGGCGCGCTGGAGGGTCTCGGCGGCGGTCCACGGGCCGATGCCCGGTATGGCCGTCAGCCGGCGGGTGGCGTCGGCGAGGTCCATCCGCGCGGCCTCTTCCATGCGGTGGGCGACGCGTACGGCGCGCAGGGTCGCGGCGGAGCGTTTGGCGTCGACGCCCGCGCGGTGCCACTCCCAGGACGGGATCAGGGCCCAGCCGCGGGCGTCCGGCATCACCCGCATCCGCGGCCACGGCCCGGGGGCGGGCGCACCGTGCCGCTGCAGCAGCAGCCGCCAGGCGCGGTATGCCTCGTCGCTGGTGACCTTCTGCTCCAGGACCGACGGGATCAGCGATTCCAGGACCAGGCCGGTCCTGGCGAGCCGGACGCCGGGGTGGCGGCGGCGCGCCTCGTGCACGATGCGGTGCCGGGCGGTCAGCGCCGCCGGGTCGTCGGACTCCCCCAGCAGATCGGGCAGCCGCTCCAGCAGCCAGTCGGCGCCGGGACCCCACGCCTCGGCCTCGACGCGGCCGACGGCCGGGCGGGCCGTGACACACACCGTGCCGGGGCCCTCGGGCGTACGGCAGGCCCGCCACACCGCGTCACCGCACACCGCGAAGGCGGGGTCGCCGGGGCCGCGTTGCAGCACGCCCAGGGTGCGGTGCAGGTCGAGGGGGCCGGGCGGCACCCAGGTGCGGGCGGGCATGCGGCCAGGTTAAGCGATGGGGTGCGGGGCGATGCCCGCCTGTGGACAACTCGGGCTGTGGATGACTCGGGACGCGGCGGGGCGGGGCGGGATACGGCGGTTCCGGCCCGTGCAGATCCGCCTGCCGGTCGGGCGGCCTTCTCTGCTGCCGACTGGTCTGAGCGGCCTACCGGCCGGAGCGGCTACTGGTCGGATGAGAAGCGCACCGCGCCGTCCGGGATGCCGGCACCACACCAGACGCGGATGCCGTCGCGCAGCTCGTTGTCGGCGCCGATCCGTGCGCCGTCGCCGATCACCGCACCGTCCAGGACCGTACGGGCCCCGATGCGCACCCCGGCGCCGATCAGCGAGTCGCGGATCTGCGCACCCGGTTCGATCACCGCGCCGTCGAGGACGGCGCTGCCGTCGATCCGCGCGCCGGCGCCGACGGTGGCGCCACGGCCGACGACCGTACCGCCGCTGAGCTTCGCGTCCGGGGCGACCTCGGCGGTCTCCAGAATCAGCCGGTCGCCGCGGCCGCCGGGCACCGCCGGGGACGGGGCACGGCCCAGGACCAGGTCGGCGGAGCCGCGGACGAACGCCTGCGGGGTGCCGAGGTCGAGCCAGTAGGTGGAGTCGACCATGCCCTGGAGGTGGGCGCCGTCGGCCAGCAGGCCCGGGAAGGTCTCCCGTTCGACGGAGACCGGGCGGCCGGCCGGGATGGTGTCGATGACCGACCGGTTGAAGACATAGGCGCCCGCGTTGACCTGGTCGGTGACGATCTCCTCGGGCGTCTGCGGCTTCTCCAGGAAGGCGGTGACCCGGCCGGTGTCGTCGGTAGGTACCAGACCGAAGGCGCGCGGGTCCTCGACCCGGGTGAGGTGCAGGGAGACATCCGCGCCCGTGGTGCGGTGGGTGTCGACCAGGGCCGGGATGTCCAGGCCGGTGAGGATGTCGCCGTTGAAGATCAGCACCGGGTCGCCGGGGGCGGAGTGCAGCCGCGAGGCGACATTGCGGATGGCGCCGCCGGTGCCCAGCGGCTCCTTCTCGGTCACGTACTCCAAGTGCAGCCCTAGGGCCGCCCCGTCGCCGAAGTACGGCTCGAAGACCTCGGCGAGGTACGAGGTGGCGAGAACGATGTGCTCGATGCCCGCGGCACGGGCACGCGCCAACTGGTGGGTGAGGAACGGCACTCCGGCCGCCGGGACCATCGGTTTGGGCGTATGCACCGTCAGCGGGCGCAGTCTGGTGCCCTTGCCGCCGACCAGGAGGATCGCTTCTGTCACCTTGTCGTCTCTGCTTCCTGCGGGGGTCGGTCGGTCGGCGGACCAGTTTAGGCAGACGCCGTCCACTGCGCTGTGCCTGGGCTTCCGCTGCGCTGTGCCTGGCCCCACGTTCTTGGCTGTCCCGCCGTTGCACCTGCGGTGGGCGTCCGCTGCGCTGTGCCCGAGCCGACGTCCTCGGCTGTCCCGCCGTTGCACCTGCGGTGGGCTGTTGCCGCTGCGCGGGGCTGTTCGGCAGCGGCGCCGGACCTCCGGACTCCGTCCCGCGGTCCAGCACCTCCCGAGGGAGTGGGAAGAAGACCGGTGGGGGTACACGTCGTCGGTCATGTGCCCCCCGTGGTCGCGATCACAGGCACCCGACAGACGACATGTGTCCCACCGGCCCCTACCACCCACCGTCGGGAGGATGGGGGCACCTCCCCTGCCCTTCAGGCTATGGGGGAGGGCCGCAGGACGGAGTCCGGAGGCCCGTCACCGCACCCGAAAAACCCACGCCCGCCGCAGGCGCAACGGCGGGACAGCCAAAGCGTCGGCCCAGGCAAAGCCCAGCGGAGCACTCAGCCGGCCCGGACCAAGCGCCGCGTACGCTAGGCGCGATGAACGCCAACCCCACCCCTGCCGACCTCCTGCATTCCGCCCTCGCCGCGGACCCGGCCCGCCCCCTGGTGACCTTCTACGACGACGCCACCGGTGAGCGCGTGGAACTGTCCGTCGCCACCTTCGCCAACTGGGTGGCGAAGACGGCCAACCTTCTCCAGGGTGATCTGGCCGCCGAGCCCGGCGACCGGCTCGCGCTTCTGCTGCCCGCCCACTGGCAGACCGCCGTCTGGCTGCTGGCCTGCTCCTCGGTCGGCGTGGTCGCGGACGTCGGCGGCGATCCGGCCGCGGCGGACCTCGTCGTCAGCGGCCCGGACACGCTCGACGCGGCGCGCGCCTGTTCAGGTGAACGGGTGGCGCTGGCACTGCGCCCACTGGGCGGCCGCTTCCCGCAGCCCGTGGCGGGCTTCGCGGACTACGCCGTCGAGGTGCCGTCGCAGGGCGACCGGTTCGCCCCGTTCGCTCCGGTGGCCCCGGGCGCGCCGGCGCTGGTCGTCGACGGGGCGGAGCTGACCGGCGCCGGGATCGGGGCGCGTGCCCTGGCCGACGCCGCCGCGGCCGGGATGCCGCAGGCGCCGCGGGTGTTGTCGGCGCTGCCGTACGACAGCTGGCAGGGACTGTCGTACGGGCTGTACGCACCGCTGGCGGCGGGCGGCTCGGTGGTGCTGTGCCGCCATGCGGAGCTGCTGGACGCTGACGGGGCGGCAGCCCGCGAGACCAGCGAGAAGATCACGTTCAAGGCTCCGGGGCCTTCCCGGTCATAGCGGCGGGGGTTCCCCGCGCCGTCGTTCGGGCGTGGGGAGGTACACGAGGTGCCCACCCGGGGCCGTCGCTCCCCCGTCCGGCGGACCGGAGCCCCTCGAAGGCCGGCCGGTCCGCCGTTTTCGGTCCATGCTCGTGCGTACGGGAAACCCTTGAATACGGGAAAACCTTGAGTGCGGGAAAACCGTGAGCACGGGGAAAACCCTGTGCGGGGAAAGCCCTGCACAGGGCAAACCTGGAGCACGTGCCACCACCCAAGTGCGTACAACCTTGCGCGGGGTCCGCCCGTCTCCTGTAGTACCGGGCCCCGCATACGGGCGCGCCGCCGACTCCGTGAGGGAGGGACGCACACGTGACCAGATTCGGCGGCTGGCCCGAGCGCCCCGGGGGGCGGCGGGGGTCCGACGGCCCCCCGCCGCCTGCCCTGCGCTCCCGCCGTGGCTGGATGCGCTGGACCGCGCTCGGCTTCGCCGCGCTGGTACTGCTCGCGGCCGGTACCGGCTGGGCGCTCTTCACCAAGCTCAACGGCAATATCCGCAGCGACCGCGACACCCAGAACGAGCTGGAGAAGTACGAGGCGGAGCGGCCCGACCCGGGCCCGCCGAACGCCGAGAACATCCTGCTGATCGGCTCCGACACGCGCGGTGACGGCAACGGGGAGTACGGCACGGACAACGGCACCCAGCGCTCGGACACCACGATCCTGCTGCACCTCGCGGCGGACCGGAAGAGCGCCACCGCGGTGAGCATCCCGCGTGACCTGATGGTGCGGGCGCCGCACTGCAGGCGCTCCGACGGCAAGGAGGTCGACGCTCAAACGGTGCAGTTCAACTGGACTTTCCAGTTCGCGGGCGCCGCGTGCACGATCCGTACCGTCGAGAAGATGAGCGGTATCCGGATCACCCACCACATGATCATCGACTTCGTCGGTTTCAAGAAGATGGTGGACGCGATCGACGGCGTCGAGGTCTGCCTGCCGCGGCCCATCAACGACCCGGAAGCACATCTCGTACTGCCCGCGGGACGCCAGACACTGCGCGGGGAGGCGGCACTGGGCTATGTCCGGGCCAGAAAGAGCTTGGGCAACGGAAGCGACACCCAGCGTATGGAACGGCAACAGGAGTTCCTTGGCGCTCTCGTGAAGAAAGTGAAGAGTAATGGTGTGCTCCTCAATCCGACGCGGATGTATCCGCTGTTGGATGCCGCGACGAGTTCGCTCACCACGGACGAGGATCTGGCTTCGCTCACCGGGCTGTACGAATTGGTCCGCAGCATGCGTGGCATTCCCACCGGACGGATCCAGTTCCTGACCGTGCCGCGTACGGCCTACCGCTACGACCCCGGCCGTGATGAGCTGGTGCAGCCGGCCGCGGGGCAGCTCTTCGAGCAGCTGCGCAGGGACCTTCCGGTGAAGGTGGGGTCGGCGGAGGACCGGGAAGTCACGTCCCCGGACGGCGAAGCCACCGGAACACGCCCGCCCTCCGGAAGTCCCGATCCGACCTTTCCGGGAACCACCGCAGAACGCGGGATCTGCGAATAAAGACGACGCAAAGGTACGCTCAACGACTCGATTGGAATGGGCGGATTGCCCAGTTGTAGGGACGTGGAATTTGTCACGGACGTCGCTCGACGCTGAACTGGGCGGATAGTGTGAGCGCTCCGGTCTGCCGGACTCGGCGGACCGTTACCTGTGACCGTGTTAACCGTGTAGCGCACAATCGACCGACCGAGCGCCTTGAGGGGATGGCGCCGACGGAGGACTCAAGGCACCGTGGACGCGCAAGGCCGTGGGCGTGCGGGCGACAATGTCGATCCCGCCGATCAGTGGGTGTTCGATCCGGACACCGGGAACTACGAGCTGCGACTTGACCCTGCCGGTCAGGCGGTGGCTCGGCCCTCCCCCCGCACCGGGTCCCGCTCCAGACGTGCCCAGGCGCAGCCGACCGGCCGCACGACGAGCACGGCCTCGGCCTCCTCGGGCGGGGACACCGACACCCGCCCGCTGCCGACCCAGCGCGGCCGCCGTCGCGAGGCCGTCGCAGAGGGGGCGGGCGAGCGTCCCACCGGCGGCCGGGCGTCGCGACGGGCCGCCGAGCGCGCGGCGATGGGATCAGCGGCGGGCCCGGTGAGCCGCCGTAAGCGCAAGCCGAAGAAGTCCGGGAAGAAGAAGGCGCTGTACTGGACGGCCGGGACGCTGGGGTTCGTCCTCGTCGCCGCCGGCGGCGGCGTGTTCTACCTGTACCAGGAGCTGAACGGCAATATCAGCAAGGTCGACGTCGGCGAGGAGCACCCCGCGGTCACCGACGGCCCGGTCAATCTCCTCATCATCGGCACGGACGCCCGCTCCGGTAAGGGCAACCAGGGCTACGGCGATGCCGGCAGCGTCGGGCACGCGGACACCACGATCCTGATGCATGTCTCCGAAGACCGGTCCAACGCGACGGCGTTGAGCATCCCGCGCGACTTGATCACCGACATCCCGGACTGTCCGACGAAGCAGGCGGACGGCTCGGAGAAGACCATCCCGGGCCAGCAGGGAGCGCGCTTCAACACCAGCCTCGGCCAGGAGGGCCGCGATCCGGGCTGCACCTGGCGCACCGTCGAAAAGCTGACCGGCCTGAAGATCAATCACTTCATGATGGCCGATTTCAACGCGGTCAAGGAGCTGTCCGAGGCGGTCGACGGCGTCGAGGTGTGCACGGCCAAACCCATCAACGACCCCAAGTCACATCTGAAGTTGTCGGCCGGCCGGCACATCGTCAAGGGCGAGCAGGCGCTGGCGTTCGTCCGTACCCGGCACGCCGTCGGATTCGGCAGCGACCTGGACCGGATCAAGATGCAGCAACAGTTCCTCGGCTCGCTGATCCGCAAGCTGAAGTCCGACGCGTTCTCCAGCCCCAGCAAGCTTCTCAGCGTCAGCCAGGCGGCGACCAAGGCACTCACCGTCGACACCGGTATCGGCAGCGCGAAGAAGCTGCTGGCCTTCGGCAACGACCTCAAGAAGGTCGACATCGACAAGATCACCTTCGCGACGGTGCCGGTGCTGGACAACCCCAGGGACCCGGCCACCGTCATACTGAACAAAGCCAGCGCGGAGCCGCTGTTCCGGATGGTGCAGGCGGACCACCCCCTGGTCAAGGGCAAGAAGTCCAAGGGCAAGAAGAAGGGCGCGCCGGTCAAGAAGGCCCCGCCGGAGCTCGTCCGGGTCGATGTCAGCAACGGCAGCGGGCAGATCGGCGCGGCACAGGAGACCGTGGACTGGCTGCAGAACGTCAAGGCGGCCAAGCTCTCCACCAACGCCGGCAACGCCCCGTCGAAGGCGGCCACCACCCGTCTCGAATACGCCCCGAACCAGGCCGACCAGGCCGCCACGCTCGCCGAGTGGATGGGGCTGCCGAAGAGCGCGCTGAAGAAGTCGTCGCAGGACGCCGGCGACCGCGTACCGATGAAGCTCATTCTCGGCAAGGACTTCACGACACCGGGCACGCCGATCGAGGCGCCTACCGAAACACCTGACGATGTGCAGAACGTCAACGCGGGTGACAAGAACATCTGCGCCAAGTGAACGAAGACAAGAACATCTGCGTCACAAGTGAACAGAGTGAGAACCGGCCGCCTCCCAGGGGCGCCGAGCGCACCACAGAACTGACAACGGGGAGAGGGCCGAATGCGGCAGAGCAGTGTGCGTGGTGACGGGAGTCGGGGCCCGGGGGGTGCCCAGGCGCTGGGCTGGGACGACAGTCCCTACGAAGACGGCGGCCTGCCACCGGACGCGCCGGGCTGGGAGCCGCCCGAGGAGGGTGCCGTACCGGCCGACGCGGGTGACGGCCCGTCCGGCGGGGGCGGCCGCCGCAGAGCGCGGCGGGAGCGCCGTGGCAAGGGCCGCAAAGTGCTGCGCTGGACGGCCCTGGGTCTCTGCCTGCTGCTGGTCTGCGGGGCGGCCGCCGGTTATCTCTACTACGAGCACCTCAACTCCAACCTGCGCAAGGCTCCGAGAAACCTGGGCGGCGGCGGCCTGAAGAAGCCGGACCCCAACGCGTTCGGGCAGACCCCGCTCAACATCCTGCTGCTGGGTTCCGACGGCCGGGACAAGAAGGAGAACATCGAGCTCGGCGGCGCCCGGCAGGACGCCGACCGCAAGCCGCTGGCCGACGTCCAGATGCTGCTGCATGTCTCCGCCGACCGCAGCAACATGTCGGTGATGTCCATCCCGCGGGACACCCGTGTACGGATACCCCAGTGCACCGACCCCAAGGACGGAACGGTCTATCCGCAGACCACCGGTGCCATCAACCAGTCGCTCCAGCACGGCGGTCCGGGCTGCACGCTGGCCACCTGGCAGGAACTGACCGGCATTTACATCGACCACTTCATGATGGTCGACTTCGCCGGTGTGGTGGACATGGCGGACGCCATCGGCGGCGTCCCGGTGTGCGTCGACCGCAATATCTACTCGCACGACAGCAAGGGCCATGGCAGCGGACTGCGGCTGACGAAGGGCACCCACGCCGTCAAGGGCGTCCAGGCCCTCCAATGGCTGCGCACCCGCTACGGGTTCGAGGACAACACCGACATCGGCCGGGCCAAGGCCCAGCACATGTACATGAATTCGATGGTCCGCCAGCTGAAGAAGGACGCCAAGCTCACCAACCCCGGAGAGCTGCGCGATCTGGCGGAGGCCGCGACCAAGGCGCTGACCGTCGACGAAGAGCTCGACACCGTCAAGAAACTCTACGACCTGGGCGGTGACCTCCAGCGGGTGCCGACCAAGCGCATCACGATGGCCACCATGCCGTGGCAGTACAGCGCCGGCGAGCAGTACGTCATCCCCAAGCCCGGCGAGGCGGAGCAGACCTTCGCGCTGCTGCGCAACGACATCGCGCTGGACGGCAAGGACGCCGAGAAGAAGCCGTCGCCCGATCCCAAGCCGTCAACTCCCAAGAGCGAGCTGAAGGTTGTCGTGCAGAACGGCACCAACAGCAGCCTCTCGGGACCGGTCTCGGGCCGTGCGGGCGTCATCCAGCAGCGACTGGCCGGCCTCGGCTACACGGCGGCCGGCACCGACACCGGTCTCACCAGGCAGGCGGACACCACGCTCACCTACAAGGGCAAGGAGCGGCGGGGCGACGCGCTCGCGCTCGCCAAGGCCCTCGGTCTGCCCAAGAGCGCGGTACGGGAGTCCAGTACGGCCACCGAGCTCCGGCTGGTGGTGGGCAACGACTGGCGCTCCGGGACGGAGTACCCGAAGAAGGCGGGTGACGACAAGCCGGCGGACAAGGCCCCGGACAGCGCGGACGCGCTCAACGGCGAGGACGACAAGGCGTGTATGAAGGTGAATTCGCAGTACACGTTCCAGGGGGGTGGGGGGCCGAAGGCACCCCCTACTCCGCACCCGACGACGAGGCGACCACCGCCGGCCGGCGGCTGGCGATGACCTTCCTGGCGAGGGAGCGCGGGCTGGTCAGGAAGCCCACACCCCACGACATGTGCATGGTGGCCAGCGCCACCGGGATCTGGGCGCGCGCCTTCAGGGACAGCCCCTTGCCGGCCGGCACCGAACCCGCCGTGATGGCCGCGAGATAGCCGGCCGGGACGACGAACCCCCACGGCGTCAGGGCCGCGCCGACGACCACGCCCGCCGCGATCGCGCACACCGCGGTCGGCGGCGCCAGATACCGGAGGTTGATCGAGCCGGCGTGGTAACGGGCGACGACGTGCCGCCACTTGCCGTAGTCCTTGTACTGCTTGGCCAGCGCCCTGATGCTCGGGCGGGGCCGGTACCGGACCTTCAGCTCCGGTGAGAACCAGATCCGGCCACCGGCCTCACGGATGCGGAAGTTCAGCTCCCAGTCCTGGGCGCGGATGAACTCCTCGTTGTAGCCGCCCTGCTGCTCCAGCGCCTCCCGCCGGAAGACACCCAGGTAGACGGTCTCGGCGGGGCCCGCCGCGCCGCCGGTGTGGAAGGCCGCGTTGCCCACGCCGATCTTCGACGTCATCGCGGCGGCGACCGCGTCCTCCCAGGCGTTCTCGCCCTCGGCGTGCATGATGCCGCCGACGTTCTGCGCACCGGTCTCCTCCAGGAGGCGTACCGCGGTGGCGATGTAGTCCGGCGAGAGCATGCCGTGGCCGTCGACGCGTACCACGATCGGGTGGCGCGACGCCTTGATCGCGGCGTTCAGCGCGGCGGGGGTGCGTCCGGTCGGGTTGGGCACGGTCCGCACCCGGGCCCGGGGGTTCGACGCGGTCTCGGCGACGAGTTCGGCGGCGATCTCGTCCGTACGGTCCGTGGACGGGCCGAGGGCGATCACCACCTCCATCTCACCGGCGTACTCCTGCTCCAGGATGTGCCGGACCGCGTTGCGCAGATGACGTTCCTCATTGAGCACCGGCATGATCACGGAGACGGCCGGGGGCTGCTGCTGGGGCATGGTTCCTCGGGGGTACGGCCCGCGGCGGCCGCCATCGACGGCAGCGCTCGCCGGGAGACTGCGGTATCGCGGTTCACGTTACCGCGAACGGGGGACGGGGACGGACGGCAGCCGGGTGGCCGGGCGGCCGGCGCCCGGCGTGTGACGCTTTGCAGCCGATCTTATGGGACTACGGTGGGCTGACCGTATTCGTCCGCCCCTCCCCCCGTCCCGGCCGCTCCCCCTCCCGGCTCACGCGGGGGCCTCCATGACCGGGCCCGGCCACCGCTCACATCCGTCCGCCGCGGAGGTGTCCCCCCGTGACCGCGCCGTTCCGCTCCCCACGCCACCGCCCGGTGCCGGGCAGCCCGGCCGGGCGCCGGCAACCGCCGCGGAAGCGCTGGCGGCTGCGGACGTACGCGGCCGCGTCCGTGCTCGTACTGGCCGCGAGCGGCGTCGGCCACGCCATGTTCACCGGCGTCGAGAGCGGCATCGGCCGGGTGGACGCCTTCAAGGGCATGAACGACCGGCCCGGGGGCGGCAGCGGCCTGAACTTCCTGATCGTCGGCACGGACCGCCGCGACAAGCTCTCCAAGGAGGAGAAGGACCGCTACCACCTGGGCGGCGATCCCTGTCACTGCGCCGACACCCTGATGCTGGTGCACCTCTCCGCCGACCGGGACCGCGCCAGCGTCGTCAGCCTGCCGCGCGACTCGTACGCCGAGGTCCCCGCCCATACCGACGACGCCACCGGCACACCACGTCCCAAACACCCCGTCAAGCTGAACGCGGCGTACGCGGAGGGCGGCCCCAGCCTCACCGTGCGGACCGTGGAGCACATGACGGGGGTGCATATCGACCACTATCTGGAGGTCGACTTCACCAGCTTCATGCGGAGCGTGGACGCGGTCGGCGGAGTGGAGATCTGTACCGTACGGCCGCTGAAGGACAGCTATTCGGGCCTGGACCTGCCCGCCGGCAAGACCGTGCTCAACGGCGGCCAGGCGCTGCAGTACGTGCGCGCACGCCATCTCGACGGCTCCGCCGACCTCGGCCGGATGCAGCGTCAGCAGCGCTTCCTGGCCGCCCTCATCGACAAGATCACCTCCTCCGGAGTGCTGATGAACCCCATCCGTTTCAAGGACGTCACCGACACGATCCTGGAGTCCGTACGGGCCGACGGCGGCTTCGACGCCAATGACATGGCCGACCTCGGACAGGCGATGCGCGACTTCACCCCGTCCTCCTCGGAATTCACCTCCGTACCGCTGCTCAAGGGAGCCGTCACGGTGCCGGGCGTCGGCTCGACCGTGCGCTGGGACCCGGTGCGGTCGCGGCAGCTCTTCGACGCCATCCGCCGGGACGAGGCGCTGGCCGTACACCCGGCCAAGAAGAAGAAGCCGGCCACGCTCGTGGAGGTGCCGCCGGCCCGGATCCAGGTGCAGGTCGACAACGGCACGCCGAAGCCCGGCCTGGACACCACGGTCGCGGAGCAGCTGCGCGCCACCGGCTTCACCATCACCGGAGTGCCCGGACATGCCGCCGGTGTGCCGGGCCATGCCGCCGCCGATACCGCCACCGTCCCGCCGGCCTCGGCCTCCCCCTCCCCCATGGACACCCCACGCACCGTCATCGCCCACGACCCGCGCTGGAACCGCTCGGCCCGTTCGCTGGCGACCGCGCTGCCCGGCGCGGAGCTGCGCCCGGTGGCGGGGCAGGGCCCGGTGATGCGGGTGACGGTCGGCCGGGACTTCACAGCGGTGCGGCCGGTGCGGGCGCAGGAACCGCCACAGCAGGGGGACGGGTTCTCGGCGATCACGGGTGACGAGGCGGTGTGCGCATGACCGTCCCCTCGCCCCGTTCCAAGTTCCGGTCTCCCCGATCCAGGTTCCGGCCGCCCGTGGACCGCCGCCCGGACGCGCGCCGCTGTGTGCGGCGGTCCGGGGTCGCCATCGCGGCACTCCTCCTGGTAGCGGCGACCGCGGCCGCGGCGCCGCCGGCCCCCGCCGACCCGACCGGCTGCGGCACTCTGGTGCACGGTCGGCTGTGTCTGCGCGGCCCGGTGGGAGCGGACGGGACGTACACCGCGACGTACCGGCGGGACGGCGTCCGCGACGAGATCACCGTACGGCTGGGCTATCAGCGCAAGAACGCCAAGATCACCGCATTTCCCGGCTGGTTCGGCAGCCGGCGCACGCTGCGCGGCGCCGTGGGCCTGAGCGGCCGTGTCCAGATGCTCCCCGACGAATGCATCCGGGGCGTCATGAAGCACGGCAAGACGGTGTTCGTCACGAAATGGAGCTGCGGATGAGCAATCTCGTCACGAAAAGGAACTGCGGATGAGCAGTTCAGGGCACGGAAGACAGGCTCGGATCCCTCAAGGAGCGCATCGTGTGGCAGGTCGTACTGGGCATCACCCCCACCACGGTGACGCTCTTCCTCGCCCTCTCGCTGGCCCTGGCGCTGGCGCTCGCCCTGTGGGCCGCCCGCGCCCCGGGCAGCAGCGCGCCGCGCGCCACGGCCGTGGCGCTGCTGGGCGGCTGGCTGCTGCTCCTCCTGGTGGCGACGCTCGCCCCCAGCCAGCCGATCGGCTCCGGGGACGCGACGGTGTGGTGGCGGCCCGGTGAGGGGCTGTTCGACCCGGGCGCCCAGCTGCAGCCCGCGGAGCTGGCGATGCTGGTACGGCAGCAGATCGCCAATGCCGCGCTGTTCCTGCCGGTGCCGCTGTTGCTGCGATTCGCGGCGCCGCGCTGGCCGGCCGCCGCGGCGTTCCTGCTGGGTGTGGGCCTGTGTGTGGTGATCGAGGCGGCACAGCTGGTGATGCGGGCCGGGCGGATCGCCGATATCGACGATGTGCTGTGCGCGGCGGCCGGCACCGCCCTCGGCGCGGCGCTCGCCGCGCTGGCTCAGCTGGTGGTGACGCTCATGCCGAAGCCTCGCTCCGCTCGGCCTCGCACCCGCGAGCCGCGCACCTTTCCATGATCCTCCCCCAGCCTCCGGCCGGGGAGACCCCCATGCTGCGCTCGCTCATGTGTCGTCGAGCCCTTCCGCGGCCCGTCGTTCGCGCAGCTCCATGATCGCGCGCCGCCGGGCGAGGCGATGCGTACGGCGGATCTGCGCCTCCTGGTAGCGGCGTTTGTCCCGCTCGGTCTCGGGGAGCACCGGCGGTACCCGGCGCGGTTTGCCCTGCTCGTCGACGGCGGCGAAGACGAGATAGGCCGAGCCGACCTGCTGCGGCGGGCTGGATTCGTTCCAGCGCTCGGCCAGGACCCGGACGCCGACCTCCATCGAGGACCGGCCGGTCCAGTTCACCTGGGCCTTCACATGCACCAGGTCGCCGACCCGCACCGGCTCCAGGAACGCCATCTCGTCCATGGACGCGGTCACCGCGGGCCCGCCGGAGTGCCGTCCGGCGACCGCGCCCGCCGCATCATCGACCAGTTTCATGATCACGCCACCGTGCACCGTGCCGAGGAGGTTGGTGTCGGCGGCGGTCATGATGTGCGACAGCGTGGTGCGCGAGACGGAGGTCGGCTTGCCGGCCGGCTCGCCGTCCGGGCTGTTGGTGACGAGTTCGGTCATGCGGCCAGCCTAAGCGGGGGCTGTGACGGCCCCGCTCCACACCGCCCGTGACGTAGCTCTCGCCGCCCACGCTCCCATGGGCCGCCGCCCGTGACGTACCTCTCGCCGCTCGCGCGCCCATGAGCCGCCCGTCACGTACCTCTCGCCGCCGACGCGCCCATGGGCCGCCGCCCCGTGACATCGGTCGCACCGGCCACGCCGGAAACCATCCGGAATGGATGCTTCATCGTCCGCGTCGGAATGGTCACGGCTCATCGTCCGCGTCGGGATGGTCACAGCCCTTCGCGATATGCGGCGGAACAGCGCCGTCGCTTTGCATCAGCTCTGCAACAGCCCTGGCCCGATCCGGCACCCGACCTATTGGAGCAGGCCCGTGGCATGCACACTTCCCCGTATGAACGAGTGGCCCAGCGAGCAGAGTGGCAACCGGTACGGACGCGGCAGCGGCGCCGACCCGGAGGCCGCGCGCGCCATGCCGACGGTGCGGCGCGACGCCGGCCCCGGCTACCCGCGCAGCGAACCGCCGCTGCCCCCGCGGATGTCCCCGCGCCGGGGCACCGTGCCGCCGCAGTCCCAGGGCTACGACGACTACGACAGCGGCTACAACACCGGCCAGGTCTACGGCGGCGGAGGCCGCGGCGGTGGCGGGGACGGCTACCGCAATCCCGGCGACGGCTATGGCGCCCGGCCGCGCCCCCGCTGGGGCCGCCGCATCAAGCTGACCGTGCTGACGCTGGTCGCACTCCTCCTCATCACCTCGGTGGCCACCTACTTCTGGGCGGACGGCAAGATGCGCCGCGAGGTGGACCTGAGCAAGGTCATCGACCGTCCGGAGACGGGCGACGGCACGAACTACCTGATCGTCGGCTCCGACAGCCGCGAGGGCATGTCCGCCGAGGAGAAGAAGAAGCTGCACACCGGCTCCGCCGAGGGCAAGCGCACCGACTCGATGATGATCCTGCACGACGGCAGCAACGGCCCGACGCTGATCTCGCTGCCCCGCGACTCGGACGTCGAGATTCCGTCCTTCGTCGGCTCCGACTCCGGCAAGAAGTACCCGGGCACCGGCCGGCACACCAAGCTCAACGCGGCCTACTCGGAGGACGGCCCGGAGCTGCTGGTGCGCACCGTCGAGTACAACACCAAGCTGCATATCGACCACTACGTCGAGATCGGCTTCGCCGGCTTCGCCAACATCGTCGACGCCATCGGGGGTGTCGAGATGAACATCCCCAAGGCGTTCAAGGACAAGGACTCCGGCGCCGACTTCCAGGCCGGCAAGCAGACGCTCGACGGCCAGCAGGCCCTCGCCTTCGTCCGGACCCGGCACGCCTTCGCGTCGCAGGACCTGGAGCGCACCAAGAACCAGCAGAAGTTCCTGGCCGCGCTGGCGAGCCAGGCCGCGACGCCGGGCACCATCCTCAACCCGTTCAAGCTCTACCCGACGATGGGCGCCGGCCTGGAGACCCTCATCGTCGACAAGGACATGAGCCTGTGGGACCTGGGCCAGATGTTCTTCGCGATGAAGGGCGTCACGGGCGGCGAGGGCAAGTCCATGAACATGCCGGTCTCCGGCAGCAACGGCGGCAACCTCGTCTGGGACAAGAACAAGCTCCAGCAGCTGGTCAGCCAGCTGAAGAACGACGAGAAGGTCACGGTGTCGGGCGACTGACGCATGGCCTGCGGGCGCCCAGGACACAGGGCCCTGTACCGCAGTTGCGGTACAGGGCCCTCGTCCTGTGCGATGTCCGCTCGCCGGATACGGCTCGCTGACTTACGGCAGGTTCCGCGCCATCACGATCCGCTGCACCTGGTTCGTTCCCTCATAAATCTGGGTGCTTTACAGGCCATACGGCTCTGATCTGCATGGATCCCCCTCCTGAAGGGGTCCCCCAGGATTCCCCCAGGATCGCCACCGCGTTCCCCCTGCTCAGGATCGTGCATGGAATCTTTCGCGGCTAAGGCCCTCTGCCTGCCCCCCTTGACGCTGCTCAGCCGGAAGAGTGAGGCTCGTGCACATCCGTGCAACTGACTCGGTAGAGGAGTGCCCAATGGCCCTAAAGTTCTTGGGGATTTGGCCCAACACCCCCGATGACGGCTCGCCCACGATCTGGCTGGAAGACACAACTGGCGACCTGATCATCCAGTCATGGAAGGCGGACGAGGAGACCGTCCGGCAGGCGCAGGAAGTCGGCTCGGTGCCCGGTCACTCCACGGACGTTCCGGACCACGAGACCGTGATCCGGCTGCCCGCAAACATGCTCCAGTTCATCCCCCGCCCGGACAGTGAGGACAACGGTGGCAACAGCGGTTCGTGAGGCTCTCGCGAAGGCGCAGCGCTCAGCGATGCACCTTGAGATGCGGGACAGCTACATGCGGGATGACCCCGAGTTCATCCGCTGGCAGGAGGGGCACCGGTACGACCCGGCCGACCGTGAATCGTGGTGGCGCTCGTGGCTGGACGTGGTGGCCGAGACGACCGGCCGGGGTGTGGTCATGCGGCGGCTGCGCGTGGTCTCCGAGCCACTGAGTGACTACGTGCGGTACGAGTACGACGGCACGTTTACGAACGTCGCAGCAGGTGAGGACGTGCGTTGGCTGCCTCGCTCGCGGGCGCGTGATCTGCTGCTCCCCGCGCTGGACGGGTGGGTCATGGACGAGGAAACCGTGATCCTGCACCACTTCAGCGGCGAGGGTCAGTGGACCGGCCCGCGCATGGAGGTTCTGCACGAACCGGCGTTGGCCGCGCAGTACGTCACGGCGTACGAGGCGGCGTGGGAGCGCGCGATTCCTCACGCGGAGTACCGGCCGAGCTGATCGCACACCATGGCCGTCTCTGCTTCTTCCAGTGCCCAGGAGGCCCGGCAGGCTCTCGCGGATCGACTCGGGGAGCTTTGCCGGGATGCCGGGCTGACCGGGGCCGAACTTGCTGATCGCTGCGAGTGGAGCCGGTCCAAGTCGTCCCGGATCATGAACGGCCGTACACCCCCGTCCGCCGACGACATTCGGGCGTGGTGCCGAGCGTGCGGGGCCGAGGGCCAGGCCGAAGACCTGATTGCGATGCTTCGGACGGCCGAGGGCATGTGGGTTGGCTGGCGACGCATGGAGCGGGCAGGGCTCAAGCAGGCCCAGGAGGCCCGCCTGCCGCTGTACCAGCGGACCCGCCGTTTCCGCTCCTACTCCTCCTGGCTCGTGCCGGGCATGATCCAGACGCAGCCGTACACGACGGCAGCTTTGCAAGCGATCCAGCAGCGGCGCGGCCTGGTGGACGACGTAGCCGAAGCGGTCGCCGCCCGGATGGAGCGTCAGCGGGTCCTGTACGAGGGTGACCGGCAGTTCGCGTTCCTCGTTGAGGAGTCGGTGTTGCGAGCCGGGATCGGCGGCGCTGAGATCATGGCCGGACAACTTGGCCACCTGGTCTCGATTGCCTCACTTCCCAATGTCAGCTTGGGAGTTGTGCCCATGACGCCGGATCGGGAGCGCTGGCCGGCCGAGGGGTTCTGGATCTATGACGCGGCGCAGGTCAACGTCGAGTTGATCTCTGGATACCTCACGATCACGCAGCCAAGCGAGATAGCCCTGTACGCCGAGACGTTCGCGGAACTGGCAGCACTGGCGGTCTACGGGGCTCCCGCTCGCGCGCTGATCACATCGGCCTTGGATGCCCTCGGGTGATTGGCGTGCAACCTCATGCAATCGCCTATGAGTTGAGGTTCCGCTCTCCCTAGCGTGGTCGGCATCAGGACGACGCGAGGGGTCCACCCATGACCAACCCAACGACGTATCCCGCTCCGCCCGTTGAGCTGCCGCTGAGGCTCGACAGCGACCCGCCCCCGGTACCGGGCTGCGATGTGTGCATGGCGTTGAGCGAGGAACGTAGTGAGGCACAGGCCAACGGCGACATGTCCAAGGTCTCGGACGTGAACGTAGAGATCCGGAGTCACCCTCACAAGAAGCGGCGGTGCTCGTGAAGCGGCGGTGCTCGTGATCCCCATGGCGCAGTACAAGAGCGCACGTGCTGAGGTGGACCACATTGCGGCGCTCGTCCGGGCCGCCCTCATCCGTGCCGGGCTCTCTGAGGATGACGTATCGCAAGTGCGCGGCCGGGTAACTGGCAACGGGCGCGCGTTCGTGGACGTGGGCGCCTTGCGAGTCGGCGCGGCTGCCAAACTCCTCGAAGCTCTGCCGCCGGCGCGAGTCAGCCCGGAGAAAGCCGACGATGGCCCCAGGCTCCCCGCTGAGAGTTTCTGACCTTCCCAAGCTCCGGCGTGCCCGCTGCCCCGTGGCGGACAGCCGGAAGTCCCCCGACCGGACAAGCCAAGGGTAGGGACAGGTCGTGTCCCGTCTGAGTTGACGTGCTCAGACTCTCGCCCTGGTCCGCCCCTTAACTGGGGTGCTGCCCTGGGCAGTGAGGGCAACCGCTTCGGACCCAGGGGAGCCGAGGCACCCCAACCCCCGCCCCCGATCGCTCAGCGACAGGAAGGGCTAGCGGTCGGGGACGGGGTTGCACGACGGCACGGGGACGGTCCTTGTGCCGCCACAGCGCCGTACCGGAAGGAGCGCAAGAATGGGTAGGAAGGACTTCGAGAACGCAGGTGAACCCTGGGACGCGCAGGGCAACCAAGGGCAGGCGACAGATCCCGATACCGGCGTCTCTCAGAACGGCGACGTGCACACGTCCATGGCGGACGACGCGGAGCGTGAAGGGGAGTAGGCAGGGATGATCCACGGCGAGCACCTGGCGGACGATCTCAAACGGGATCACGGGTTCATGCGCTGCGAGCTGGTACAGGACGGTAAGGCCGTCGTGATGCGCAAGCCCGGCAGTGATCGCTGGACCGTCGTACCGCTCAGGTGGCTCACCAGTGATGCCGTGGACGTGATCAAAGGTCAGGCCGGAATCAGCCTCGTATGAGTCGTCCAGCAAAGAAACGCCCCTGCCTTCTGGGCAGGGGCGTTTCTTTGGTTCCTTCGAGTGGTCGGAGCAACGCGCGGAAGGGGTTGTCCGCGAGCGGTTCCGGGCGCTTCGGTTGGGGCGCGGGCTCGGGAGTCTGCGTGGGCGCTGGGCGGTAGGCGTCCATCTGCACGACCGTGGCCCGGTTCACGTGACGCTCGGGTTCGGCCGGCATCGGCTCCGTGACGGTTTCCCTCGGCTCTGCGCTTTCGGGATCGTCACCCCGGAGCGTAAAAACGGTGGCTGGTCGGCCGGTCTTCCCTGACCGTTCCACTGTGACCGTGATCTCCGGCAGTGACTTGACCTCCGCTGCGGTCGCTCCGACGTACGGGAGGACCTGGGAAGAGGTGGCCCAACGCCGTGCATGTCGATGCGGGCGCGGACCTTCTCCGCGAGGCTGAGCGGATGGCGCTTCACCTTGGGGGCGTCGCCCCCTTGCTGACTCGAACGGCATCCTGGACGGAGCGGCGGACGGGCGAGAACGCGGCCGACAGCATCTCTTGTGTGACGGCCTCGGAGCGCTCGGAGGCGGCCAGGCAGGCCGCGCCCCTCAGCGTCTGCTCTGCGGTCCGTTCCACGTAAACGGCCATAGCTTCCGGCAGGATCCACCGTGGCCTTCTCTCGCAACCGGTCGGCTATGTGGATGCGATCGGTCTCGCGGAGTATCTGGATGGGCCGTCCAGGGGCGTCACCGAAAGTTTCGCGAAGGTTTCGGTGACGCCCCTGAGGTGTCGATCGGCAGTGCCGCAACGGTGCCGCCTGACGCGTTGCGTCCGTTGCGCCACCTTCTGCCCGTTCGCGGGTCGATCCCCCCAGCATGACGCCCATGATCGGCCCGAAACGGACACGAACGGACCGGAAGCCGATCACCGTCCGCGAGCCACCGAAAATGGCCCGCTGACCTGCGGAAACCCTACTGCGGCAGGTTCCTCGCCATGACGATGCGCTGCACCTGATTCGTACCTTCATAAATCTGGGTGATCTTGGCGTCCCGCATCATCCGCTCCAGCGGGTAGTCGCGGGTGTAGCCATAGCCGCCGAGCAGCTGGACCGCGTCCGTGGTGATCTCCATGGCGGCGTCCGAGGCGTAGCACTTGGCGGCGGCGCCGAAGAAGGTCAGGTCCTCGGCCTTGCCGCCGGCCGCGATGCGTTCGGACTTGGCGGCCGCGGCGTAGGTGAGCTGACGGGCCGCCTCCAGCTTCATGGCCATGTCGGCGAGCATGAACTGGACGCCCTGGAAGTCACCGATCGGCTTGCCGAACTGCTTGCGCTCCTGGACGTAGCCCTTGGCGTAGTCCAGGGCGCCCTGGGCGACGCCGAGCGCCTGGGCCGCGATGGTGATGCGGGTGTGGTCCAGGGTCTTCATGGCGGTGGCGAAGCCGCTGCCCTCGGCGCCGATCATGCGGTCGGCGGGGATGCGGACGTTGTCGAGGTAGACCTCGCGGGTCGGGGAGCCCTTGATGCCGAGCTTCTTCTCCGGGGCGCCGAAGGAGACGCCTTCGTCGGACTTCTCGACGACGAAGGCGGAGATGCCCTTCGAGCGCTTCTCGGGGTCGGTGACGGCCATGACCGTGTAGTACTCGGAGACACCGGCGTTGGTGATCCAGCGCTTGACGCCGTTCAGCACCCAGTGGTCGCCGTCGCGGACGGCCTTGGTCTTCATCCCGACCGCGTCGGAGCCTGCGTCCGGCTCGCTCAGGCAGTACGAGAACATCGCGTCGCCCTTGGCCAGCGGGCCCAGGTACTTCTTCTTCAGCTCCTCGGAGCCGGAGAGGATCACCGGCAGCGAGCCGAGCTTGTTGACCGCCGGGATGAGGGAGGAGGAACAGCAGACGCGGGCCACTTCCTCGATCACGATGACGGTGGCCAGCGCGTCGGCGCCGGCGCCGCCGTAGGACTCCGGTACGTGGACGGCGTGCAGGTCGTTGGCGACCAGTGCCTCCAGCGCCTCCTGCGGGAAACGCGCCTCCTCGTCGACGGCGGCGGCGAACGGCGCGATCTTCGCCTCGGCGAGCGAGCGCACCGACTCTCGGAGCATGTCGTGCTCCTCCGACGGCCGGTACAGGTCGAAATCAGCGGTTCCCGCCAACGTTTCTCACTCCCTGAGAGCTGTACTGAAGTGCTAACTACCGTTAAGTAACCCGTTACATCTCGTGATTCTAGGCGTCGGGCCGGGTTCCGGGTACGTGAGGTTGCCGACAAGCCAGGCCGACAAGGTATGGGGACGGGGACAGGGTAGGAGAACAAGGTACGAGGAGGGCGGTCGAGCGGCTGAGTGTTCCGTTCCGCGCGCGACTATGCTCGGTCAGCGCCTTTTCCCGGGAAGCGTCCGTTCCCGGGAAACGTCTGGTCTTTTCCCTGTAAGCGTCTGGAGCATCCATGGCCCTCAAGATCACCGTGATCGGCACCGGCTACCTCGGCGCGACCCATGCCGCCGCCATGGCCGAGCTGGGTTTCGAGGTGCTGGGCCTGGACGTGGTTCCTGAGAAGATCGAGATGCTGCAGCGGGGCGGGGTCCCGATGTACGAGCCGGGGCTGGAGGAGCTGCTGCGCCGCCATGTCGCCGGGATCGAGGGCTCCACCGGGCGGCTCCGCTTCACCACCTCCTACGAGGAGGCCGGCGCGTTCGGCGATGTGCACTTCGTGTGCGTGAACACACCGCAGAAGCACGGGGAGTACGCGTGCGACATGTCGTACGTGGACAGCGCCTTCGCCTCGCTGGCACCGCATCTGACCCGGCCCACGCTGGTCGTCGGCAAGTCGACGGTTCCGGTGGGCAGCGCGGCCCGGCTCGCCGGGCAGCTGGCGGCGCAGGCCCCGGCGGGCGAGGCCGCCGAGCTGGCCTGGAACCCGGAGTTCCTGCGGGAGGGCTTCGCCGTCGAGGACACCCTGCACCCGGACCGGATCGTCGTCGGGGTCACCAGCGAGCAGGCCGAGGAGCTGCTGCGCGAGGTGTACGCGTCGCCGATCGCCGAGGGCTCGCCGTTCATCGTCACGGACTATCCGACGTCCGAGCTGGTGAAGGCCTCCGCCAATTCCTTCCTGGCGACCAAGATCTCCTTCATCAACGCGATGGCGGAGGTGTGCGAGGCGGCCGACGGCGATGTGGTGAAGCTGGCCGAGGCGATCGGGCACGACGACCGGATCGGCAAGAAGTTCCTGCGGGCCGGGATCGGCTTCGGCGGCGGCTGTCTGCCCAAGGACCTGCGGGCCTTCATGGCGCGCGCCGGTGAGCTGGGCGCCGACCAGGCGCTGACGTTCCTGCGCGAGATCGACTCGATCAATATGCGGCGCCGCGGCCATATGGTCGAGATGGCGCGGGACGCCGTCGGCGGCGGATTCCTCGGCAAGCGGGTCGCCGTCCTGGGCGCGACGTTCAAGCCCGACTCGGACGACGTGCGCGACTCCCCCGCGCTCAATGTCGCCGGCCAGATCCACCTCCAGGGCGGCCAGGTCACGGTGTACGACCCGAAGGGGATGGAGAACGCCCGGCGGCTGTTCCCGACCCTGGGGTACGCGGACAGCGCGCTGGAGGCGGTGCGCGGCGCGCATGCCGTACTGCACCTCACGGAGTGGCGCGAGTTCCGCGAGCTGGACCCGGCCACGATCGGCGATGCCGTCGCCGAGCGCCGCATCCTGGACGGCCGTAACGCCCTCGCCCCGGAGCTGTGGCGGAAGGCCGGCTGGACGTACCGGGCGCTGGGCCGCCCGCGCGCGTAACCCGTACAGCCTGTGGGTGCCCGTACAACCTGTAGGCAGCCCGTACGGCCTGCCGACCTACCGGTCGGACTCCGCGCGTCGCGCGCGGTAGGTCCGCATCTTCGCCCGGCTGCCGCAGACCGCCATGGTGCACCAGCGGCTGCGGCCGGCCGGGCTCTTGTCGTAGAAGGCCCACCGGCAGTCGTGGGCCTCGCATGCCTTCAGCCGGGTCCAGGTGCCGTCGGCGACGGCCGTGGCGATTCCGGCCGCGATACGGGCAGTGAGCCGGTCCGCGCCCTGGAGGCCGGGGGCCGGGCGCAGCACCGCGTCGCCTTCGGGGCCGATGGCCAGAACGAGGGGGGCGCGGGCCAGCAGCCGGTCCAGCGTCCGGGCGGCGTCCTCGGGGAGTGCGGCGCGGACCGTGTGGGCGAGGCAGACGGCGCGGAGTGCCTCGCGGAGTTCGCAGAGTTCCCGCAGCGCCGTCAACCGGCTGTGCCCTGAGGGGGTTTCCGGCAGGCTGTGGTCGCGGAGGAAGGCGCCCAGGCCACCGTCGGCGGTCAGCGCGTCCTCGCCCGTCTCGATGTCGAGGGTGTTCACCAGGTCCTGCACCAGGAGCAGGGCGTCCGGAGCCGATCGGTCTGCCACCCTTGCCACGTTACCGGCAAGGGGCCATGATGCAGTAAATGAAGTTACCGGTTGATGCTCTAAGGAGGTAACGCCATGGCTCTTGTCGAGCTCGGCGTCACGGTGCTGGACTGTCCCGACCCCCGGGCCCTCGCCGATTTCTACGCCGGGGTGCTCGGCCGGCAGGCCGAGGGGGAGGACGACTGGTACGAGGTCACCACCCCCGGCGGCCGGGCCCTCGCCTTCCAGCAGGTGGACGGCGAGTACCGGCCGCCGCGGTGGCCCGGCCAGGAGCACCCGCAGCAGCTCCACCTCGACTTCGACGTACGGCGCGCGGACATCGACGAGGCCGAGCGCAAGGTCCTCGGGCTGGGCGCGAAGCTCGTCCAGAGCGATGCGGACGGGCGGGACTTCCGGGTCTATCTCGATCCGGCGGGCCACCCCTTCTGTCTGTGCCTGTGTGACGGCCGAGCACCGGTGGCTGCGGGCACGGGTGACGGCTGAGCACGGGTGGCTGCCGAGCGTGGGGGACGGCTGGGCATGGGTGGCGGCTGAGTCCGCCTCAGCGGGTGCGGGGCGGTCAGCCCCGGGCCCCGTCCAGCCGCCCGATCGTCGCCGTCGACGGGACCCGGCGGCACCGGACCGCGCGGGCGGCGCACTCCGCGCCGCGTACCGCCCGCAGCGCGTTTCCCCAGGTCAGGCCGGACAGATCACGGAACGACCAGCCCCGGTCGATGAGTTCGGCGATCAGCTGGGGATAGCCGGCGACATCCGACAGCGGGCCGCGGTACGCGGCGTCTGCGTCCATGTCCGGGGCCGCGTCCGTGTCTGTGGCTGTGGCTGTTTCTGTGGCCGTGTCCGTGTCGAAGCCGGCGCCGATGCCGACATGGTCCGGGCCGGCCACCGTCCGGGCATGGTCCAGATGGTCGGCGACGTCCTGTACGGAGGCCGGGCCGCCGTCGCGGGCGATGTGCTCGGGGGTGAAGGTGACCATGCAGATCCCGCCGTTGCGGGGCAGCTGCGAGAGCACGTCGTCGGGGACGTTGCGGGCGTGGCCGGTGACCGCGCGGGCCGCCGAACAGCACAGGAACACCGGGGACTTGGTGATCGCGAGGGTGTGCCGCATGGTGTCGGCGGAGGCGCCGGAGAGGTCGATGAGCATGCCGAGGCGGTTCATCTCGCGGACCACCTCCTCGCCGAACGGCGTCAGCCCGCCCGCCTTGGGCCGATCGGTCGCGGAGTCCGCCCAGGGGGTGTTGCGGTCCGCGGTGAGCGCCAGAGCCCGTACGCCGAGCCGGTGGAAGGCGCGCAACACGCTCAGCGAGCTGTCGATGGCGTGACCGCCGGCGGAGCCGAGCAGTGAGGCGATCCGACCGTGGTTGCGGGCCTCGGTGAGGTCGTCGGCGGTGAGCGCGAGGCGCAGCGCCCGGGGGTGGGTGCGGACCAGTGTGTGGACGAGGTCGATCTGCTCCAGCGTGGCACCGACGGCCTGTTCGCCGGGCAGGTCGGACGGCACCTGGAGGGACCAGAACTGGCCGCCGACGCGGCCGGCCCGCAGCCGGGGGATGTCGGTGCGGACGGAGGTGTCGCCGTGGTCGAGGTCGACAGGGCGGCCGGCGCCCCGGTCATCGCCGATGCGCCGCGGCGGCGCACCGGGCGCCGGGTCCTCGCCGGTGCGCTGCCGCAGTGCCCAGGGCAGGCCGTTGCAGCCGTCGACGACGGGGTGGGCGGCGAGCAGGGCGTGGGCGCGGGCCAGCGGTCCGCGCTGGTTGAGCAGCAGCGGGGGCCTCGGTATCCGGCGGCCCGCCGCGTTGTCACCGGGGGCAGCCGGGCTGTCCTCTTCCTGCTGCTCGGGCACGAGATCGGCCATGTGCTCTCCCTGGTGGGACAGTGGTACGGCCCACCGTGGCACGGGTGTCCGCACGGTTCGCGGTGAGCGATCCGTCCGGGTTAGCGCATGTGTTCGTATCCCGGCGTGGCGGACCGCCCCCGCCGCGGCGGCTCGCTACGGCGGTCCGCCGGTGCGCCATCGGGCCGCGGGATCAGCCGTCCAGCTGCTCGATCGTGGCGTGCGACGGGCCGCGCCGGCGCTGCTCCGCACGGGCCACGTCCTCGGCGTCGCGCAGCGTACGGACCGCGTTCTGCCAGGTGAGTTTGGCGAGATCGGCCGTCGACCAGTTGCGGCCTTGCAATTCGGCGATCAGGTTCGGGTAGCCCGCGACATCGGCCAGGCCGTCCGGGGTGAAGGCGGTGCCGTCGAAGTCGCCGCCGATGCCGATGTGGTCGACGCCGGCGACCTCACGCATATGGTCGAGGTGGTCGGCGACGGTGGCCGCGGTGGCCTTGGGCCGCGGGTTGGCGGCCTCGAAGGCCCGCTGGACCCTCCTGCCGGCCTCGGTCGTGTCGAGGGGTTGCAGGCCGTGGGCGCGCATGTTCTCGTCCGCGCGCAGCGTCCACGCGACCGCTTCGGGCAGCACGAACTTCGGCACGAACGTGGCCATCGCGAGCCCGCCGTTGGCGGCCAGCCGCTCCAGGACGTCGTCGGGGACATTGCGCGGATGGTCGCAGACGGCGCGGGCGGAGGAGTGCGAGAAGATCACCGGCGCGGTGCTGACGCCCAGTGCGTCGCGCATGGTGTCGGCCGAGGTGTGCGAGAGGTCGACCAGCATCCCGCAGCGGTTCATCTCCCTGACGACCTCCTCGCCGAAGGCGGTCAGGCCCTGGTGGCGCGGCTCGTCGGTGGCGGAGTCCGCCCAGTCGATGGTGTCGTTGTGGGTGAGCGTCAGATAGCGGACGCCGAGCCGGTGCAGGGTCCGCAGGGTGGCCAGTGAGTTGTTGATGGAGTGGCCGCCCTCGGCGCCCATGAGGGAGGCGATCCGGCCCTCGGCGCGGGCCGCCTCCATGGCGTCGGCGGTGAGCGCGAGACGCAGCTGGTCGGGGTAGCGGGCCACCAACTCCCCTACCGCGTCGATCTGTTCGAGGGTGGCACTGACCGCCGTGTCGCCCGCGAAGTCGGACCGTACGTACACCGACCAGAACTGGGCGCCGACGCCACCGGCCCGCAGCCGGGGCAGGTCGGTGTGCAGATGCGCGGACTGGTCGGTGGCGATGTCACGGCGGTCGAGGTCGTAGCGGACCTGTTCGCGCAGCGCCCACGGCAGATCGTTGTGGCCGTCGACGACGGGCCACTGGGCGAGCAGCTCCCGCGCGGCCGCCTCGAAGGCATTCACTTGCCGCCGCCGAAGCCGAAGCCGTTGGGGGTGGCGACCTTGTTGCGCAGCCGCTTGCCCTTCTCGGTGGCCTGGTCGTTGAGCTCCTGCTGGAATTCCCGCATCCGGCCGAGGAGTTCGGGGTCATGGGCGGCGAGGATGCGGGCGGCGAGCAGCCCGGCGTTACGGGCCCCGGCGACGGAGACGGTGGCGACCGGCACTCCGGCCGGCATCTGCACGATGGACAGCAGCGAGTCCATACCGTCCAGGTACTTCAGCGGGACGGGGACGCCGATCACCGGCAGCGGGGTGACGGAGGCGAGCATCCCGGGGAGGTGGGCGGCTCCGCCGGCGCCCGCGATGATCGCCTTCAGGCCGCGGCCGGCGGCGTCCTCGCCGTAGGTGATCATCTCGCGCGGCATGCGGTGCGCGGAGACGACATCGACCTCGTAGGGGATCTCGAACTCGTCGAGGGCCTTGGCGGCGGCTTCCATGACGGGCCAGTCGGAGTCGGAGCCCATGACGACGCCGACGACGGGGTTCGCGGGGGAAGTCATTCGGTGATCGTTCCTCGCAGATAGCCGGCGGCGTGCGCGGCGCGCTCGCGCACGTCGTCCAGGTCGTCGCCGTAGGTGTTGACGTGTCCGACCTTGCGGCCCGGCTTCACGTCCTTGCCGTACATGTGAATCTTCAACTGCGGATCGCGTGCCATGCAATGCAGGTACGCGGCATACATGTCCGGATAGTCGCCGCCGAGCACATTGGCCATCACGGTCCAGGTGACGCGCGGGCGCGGATCACCGAGCGGGAGGTCGAGGACGGCGCGGACGTGGTTGGCGAACTGCGAGGTGATCGCGCCGTCCTGGGTCCAGTGGCCTGAGTTGTGCGGGCGCATGGCGAGCTCGTTGACGAGGACCGCGGGCTCGCCGTCCGCGTCGCGGATCTCGAACAGCTCGACGGCGAGATGCCCGACGACCTCCAGCTCGTCCGCGATCCGCAGGGCGAGCCGCTGCGCCTCGGCGGACAGCCGCGGGGCCAGTCCGGGCGCCGGGGCGATCACCGTGTCGCAGACGCCGTTGACCTGGATCGACTCGACGACCGGATACGCGACGGCCTGGCCGTGCGGCGAGCGGACGACATTGGCGGCCAGTTCCCGGACGAAGGAGACCTTCTCCTCGGCGAGAACGGGCACTCCCGCGAGGAACGGCTCCGCGGCCTCCTTGGAGGATCGCACGAGCCATACACCCTTGCCGTCATAGCCCCCGCGGACGGTCTTGAGGACCACCGGAAAGCCGTCCCCCTCGGCCGCGAAGCGCTCGACGTCCTCCGGGTCGGAGACGATGCGGTGCCGCGGGCAGGGAGCGCCGATCGCATCGAGCCTGGCCCGCATCACCCCCTTGTCCTGGGCGTGCACCAGCGCGTCGGGGCCGGGGCGGATGGGAATCCCGTCCGCCTCCAGCGCACGCAGGTGTTCCGTGGGCACATGCTCATGATCGAAGGTGAGCACATCGCAGCCACGGGCGAAGGCGCGCAGCGTGTCCAGGTCGCGGTAGTCGCCGATGACGACGTCGCTGACCACCTGGGCCGCCGAGTCCTGCGGGGTGTCGCTGAGGAGCTTGAACTTGATGCCGAGGGGGATACCCGCCTCGTGGGTCATACGGGCGAGCTGGCCGCCGCCGACCATGCCGACTACCGGGAACGTCACGCCCCCAGGGTAGCCGCACGGAGGAACTGCCCCGACCCTCGCACTTGGACGAACCTCCAAGTGCCGATGTTCACCCATCCTTCCGCTGAAGATCGGCAAGGGTGGCTAGGGTCAGGGTCGGCGGGGGCTCGGCGAAGGGCGGGGAGGCCCCATGGGTGGCAGCGGCATACCGAGGATCAACACCAGGCTGCTGGTGATCGCCGTGGCGATCGCCACACTCCTGATCGCGGCGCACTCGGTGATCAGTCAGCTGTCCGGGCCGGAGGTCTATGACGCGGACGACACCGAGATCTCCGTCGAGGCCGGCGACCGCTTCACCGTACAGGTCGCGGGCGACTCCGCCGACGGCTACCGCTGGATCATCGCCGCCCCCCGCCCCGACCCGGCCGTCCTGAAGGCCGCCGGCCAGCGTGCCGACCCGGACGAGCCGCCGCCCTCCGGATCGGGCGGCTCCCGCTATCTCGACTTCCGGGCGGTGCACGCCGGGCGTACGGATCTGCGGCTGGTGCGCTGCCGCCGGTGCGCCGCCGGAGCCGCCGAGGAAGCCGGCGCGCAGAGCCTCAACTTCCGCGTCACGGTCCGTTGACCCGGCCCCGGTCCGGGCCGCGGAAGGGCCTGCGGGGCGGCGTCCGGCCGGAGTCATCGGGTGGCGGGCGGCGCCTTCCGCCGCTGGTTAGCATGAGGGAGCGGACCAGCGTTGACGGCCGCGAATTCGCCCACGTCGGGGAGCTGAACCATCACCATGAGTGAACGGAGCGCGCTGCGGTCCAGGCTGGAGGCGCTCACACGGGAAGTGGTGAAGTTCGGTGCGGTCGGCGGCGCCGGGGTCGTCGTGAACTTCGTGGTGTTCAACCTCGTACGGCACCTGACCGAGATCCCCGTCGTCCGGGCCAGCATCATCGCGACGGTCATCGCGACCGGCACCAACTACCTCGGCTACCGCTACTTCACCTACCGCGAGCGCGACAAGCGGGGCCGCACCCGGGAACTCTCCCTCTTCCTGCTGTTCAGCGTGGTCGGCCTGGTCATCGAGAACGGCATCCTCTACACGGCGACCTACGGGTTCGACTGGGACAGCCCGCTGCAGAGCAATTTCTTCAAGTTCCTCGGCATCGGCGTCGCCACGCTGTTCCGCTTCTGGTCCTACCGCACCTGGGTCTTCCGTACGCTGCCCGCGCGGGAGGCCGTGGTGAGCGCCGAGTCCTTCCTCGCCGACGACTCCGAGCGGTCGCGCAGCACCTCCCGGTGGTAGGGGCACGGTTCCGCTGCGCGGGGAGCCGTACGCGCCTCAGCGCCCACTGTGTTCGGCTCAGCCCTCCCTCGCTGCGTTCGCGGTTCAGCCCTCGCTGTGTTCGGCCTCCCTGGCCAGGAACAGCGCGAAGACCGGCGGATACTGCTGGAGCAGCTCCAGCCGCCCGCCGTCCGCCTCCGCCAGATCGCGGGCGACGGCGAGCCCCAGCCCCGTGGAGTTACGTCCGGAGACCGTCCGCTCGAAGACCCGCGAGCCGAGGTCCGGCGGCACCCCGGGGCCGGCGTCGCTGACCTCGACGACCGCCTGATTTCCCGTGACGCGGGTGCGCAGCGCGACCGTGCCGGCGCCGTGCATCAGCGAGTTCTCGATCAGGGTGGCCAGCACCTGGGCGACCGCGCCGGGCGTGCCGACCGCCCGCAGATCCTCCGTCCCGGAGCGGACGACGGCCCGCCCCGCGCTGCGGTAGGCCGGACGCCACTCCTCGATCTGCTGCTTGACGATCTCGTCGAGGTCGAAGGCCACCGCCGAGCCGGTACGGGGGTCGCGGGAGTTGGTGAGCAGCCGCTGGACGACATCGCTGAGCCGGTCCACCTGGCCCAGCGCGATCGTCGCCTCCTCCTTGACCGTCTCCGGGTCGTGGGTGACGGTGATCTCCTCCAGCCGCATGGACAGCGCGGTCAGTGGCGTCCGCAGCTGGTGCGAGGCGTCGGCGGCCAGCCGGCGCTCGGCCGTCAGCATCCTGGCGATCCGCTCGGCGCTGGCGTCCAGCACATCCGCGACCCGGTCCAGCTCCTGTACGCCGTAGCGGCGGTGGCGCGGGCGGGGATCGCCGGAGCCCAGCCGCTCGGCGGTCTCGGCGAGGTCGGTGAGCGGCGCGGTCAGCCGGCGGGCCTGGCGGACGGCCAGAATGACCGCGGCGGCGACCGCCAGCAGTGCGACGGCCAGGATGACCAGCAGCGTCCGGCCGATCTCCGCGCTGACCGTGGAGCGGGACTCCTGGACGGTGACCGACTCGCCGCGCTCGCCGTCGGCATGCGACTCGATGACCTCGTCCGACGGCCGTTCCCCGATCTCGATCGGCGGCTTGCCCGGCACCTTGATCTCGGCATAGCGGTTCGCGGTGATCTGCTCGGAGAGGACGTCCGGAGTGATCTTCTCGCCGCTGCTCAGCCGGCTCTCCACGGTCCCCACCAGTCGGACCGCCTCGGACGCCACACTCTCCTGCGCGCCCGACTGGATCGTGCGGGTCTCGACGACGACCAGCGAGAGGCCGAAGACGGCGATCACCACAAGCACCACGGCGAGGGTGGAATTGATCAGGCGACGGCGCACAGGCTGCAGGCTCTTTCAGCTTTTCTCGAATCGGAAGCCGACACCGCGGACGGTGGCGATGAAGCGGGGGTTGGCGGCATCGTCGCCGAGCTTCTTGCGAAGCCAGGAGATGTGCATGTCCAGCGTCTTCGTGGACGACCACCAGGTGGTGTCCCAGACCTCACGCATCAGCTGGTCCCGGGTGACGACCCGGCCGGCGTCCCGCACCAGGACCCGCAGCAGGTCGAACTCCTTTGCCGTGAGCTGGAGTTCCTCGTCCCCCATCCACGCGCGGTGCGACTCCACGTCGATCCGTACGCCGTGGGTGGCGGGCGGCTGCTGGGGCTCGGCACCGGCACCGCGGCGCAGCAGCGCCCGTACGCGGGCGAGGAGTTCGGCGAGGCGGAAGGGTTTGGTGACGTAGTCGTCGGCTCCGGCGTCCAGGCCGACGACGGTGTCCACCTCGTCGGCGCGGGCGGTCAGCACCAGGATGGGGAAGGAGTGGCCTTCGTTGCGCAGCCGGCGGGCGACCTCCAGGCCGTCCATATCGGGCAGGCCCAGGTCGAGCACGAGCAGGTCGATATTGCCCTGGAGACCGGCGCCGAGCGCCGCGGGGCCGTCCTCGCGCACCTCGACCTCGTAACCCTCGCGGCGCAGAGCGCGGGCGAGCGGCTCCGAGATGGACGCGTCATCCTCGGCGAGCAGTACACGGGTCATGGCCCGATGGTAGACCGATGTATCAGGCCCAAGGGGCGGCGCTGCGCGGATGGGGCACGACGGACCGTTTCGGCGTGATCACGGCCGTGAGCTGCGGTCCCTCTGTGGTCCGTGTGGCGGGCGGTATCGAAGGGTGCCGCGCCGGGGTGGCCGAACGGTTCCCCCTCGTAATGTGACCGTTGTCTCATCGGTTCCTGTGCCGCGTTAACGGGACGTATGGTGTCCCGACGTCCGCCGCACAACTCCGGGACCGTGACTCTTAACTGGCGTCATCGGTCCCTGTTGTGTGCAGGGCCGGCACCACCGGGCCTGAGCACAGTGATTGACCTGACGACCGGGTCCGCCGCGCGCGCAGCACGGGGGGCGTGGATCCCTGTGTACGACCGCCCTGCCCGGCGCCGCCTTCGCGTGGTGCCGAACCCCCGGACGTGGGGGGGCGGGCATGACTACACCGGTGCCGGTCACCCCCACACGGGCGCGCCTTGCGCACGCGCCCCCAGCAGACCAAGGAATCTTCCATGGCGTCCAGCCTGACGAAGGGCTCCGCCCAGCAGGGAACCCCTGCAGACGGCGGCAAAACCTTCTTCGGCCACCCACGCGGACTGGCCACTCTCTTCATGACCGAGATGTGGGAGCGCTTCAGCTATTACGGCATGCGCGCCCTGCTCGTGCTCTATCTGATCTCCGGCGGCCCGGACGCCGACAAGGCCGCCCAGGGCGGCGGCCTGGCGATGGACAAGGGCACCGCCGCGGCCATCTACTCCGTCTATGTGGCGATGGTCTACCTGCTGGCCATGCCCGGCGGCTGGATCGGCGACCGCATCTGGGGACCGCGGAAGAGCGTCGCCATCTCGGCGGGTGTCATCATGTCCGGCCACCTGTTGCTGGCCGTACCGGGTCAGGCCGGGTTCTTCGCGGGTCTGGCGCTGGTCGCGATGGGCTCGGGCCTGCTGAAGTCCAACATGTCGACGATGGTCGGCCACCTCTACGACGGTCCCCAGGACCCGCGCCGGGACGGCGGCTTCACCATCTTCTACATGGGCATCAACATCGGTGCCTTCGCCGCGCCGCTGGTCATCGGCACCGTCGGCCAGAGCGTCAACTGGCACCTGGGCTTCGCGCTGGCGGCGCTCGGCATGGCGCTGGGCCTGACGCAGTTCCTGATCGGCACCCGCCACCTCAGCCCGCAGTCCAGCGTCGTGCCGACCCCGCTGCGGGCGGAGGAGCGCGCCTCGTGGCTGCGCAAGGGCCTGATCTGGGCCGCCATCGCCGCGGTGTTCTACGGCATCGTCGGCTTCTCCGGTCACTTCACCCTGAACTGGGCGCTGATCCCGCTCGCCCTGCTCGGCCTGATCATTCCGATCACGGTCCTGGCACGCATCAAGCGCGACCGGGAGCTGAGCGACACCGAGCAGACCAAGGTCAGCGGCTACATCTGGTTCTTCGTGGCCGCCGCGGTGTTCTGGATGATCTTCGACCAGGCGGGCTCGACGATGTCCGTCTTCGCCGAGACGAAGACGGACGGCCAGGTCTTCGGGCTGAGCTTCCCGTCCTCGTGGTTCCAGTCGGTCAACCCGCTGTGGGTCATGGCCCTCGCCCCGGTGTTCGCCTGGGTGTGGCTGTGGCTGGCGCGCCGCGACCGCGACCGCGAGCCGAGCACCACGGTGAAGTTCTCGATGGCGATGTTCTTCATCGGCGTCTCGTTCTTCGTCTTCATCATCCCGATGATGATGGCCGAGGACGGTTCGAAGGTCAGCCCGATGTGGCTGCTGTCCATCTATCTGATCCAGACCATCGGCGAGCTGTGCCTGTCCCCGGTCGGCCTGTCGGTGACCACCAAGATGGCGCCGCAGAAGTACGCCGGCCAGATGATGGGCGTGTGGTTCCTGGCCGTCACCGCGGGCGACTGCATCACCAGCCTGCTCTCCACCGCCGGCGCGGACCTGAGCGGTCCCCCGGTGCTGGCCGCCGAGGCCGGGATGGCGGTGCTGGCCGGTTTCGCGATCTACCTGTCCCGCAAGAAGATCGTCGCGCTTATGGGCGACGTCCGCTGACGCGAGCACCGTCCGTCTCCACGGAAGGGCCCGGCACGTTGCGCGTGCCGGGCCCTTGCTTGTGCCGGCCCTGCTTGTGGCGGGCCCTTGCTCGTACTCCGCGCCCTTGCCGGTCCTAGCCGCGCAGCCTCCGCCACGGGGTGAACGTGACGACTGCGCCGCCGAGCAGGATGACGGTGCCGCCGACCAGGCCGAGCGCGATCAGGTCGCCGTGGCCGGTTGCCCCGGTCTCGGCCAGGCCGCCGCCGCTGCCGCCCGAGGCGCTGGCCGGTCCCGCCGCGCTGCCGCCGGAGGCCGCGCCGCCCGGCGAACCGCCCGATGTGCCGCCGGACGTGCCGCCCGGCTGGGCCGAGGTGTCCAGCGCGAGCGAGACGCCCGGGTCCTTCTCCGGAGTGCAGGTCGTGGTCGTCCCGAGGGCGTCGACGGTGAGCACGCCCGGGGTCAGCGTCGTCCTGCCGTCGGCGCCTGGCTTGTACGTGCCCTTGAGGTCGGGGATCTCGATCGGATCGCCCGACTTGATGGGCTCGGGGTTCGTCGGTCCCTCGACCTTGACCGTCCCCTTGTCCGCGCCGCCCACCTCGACATCCATCGACGGCTTGACCGAGTCCTCGGGGATGTCCGCCGGGCTGTCCATGACGGACTTGCCGAACCTCACCGTCAGGTCGTAACCGCCGCCCTTCTTCACCGCTTTGATCCGGACCGGCGAGGTCGCCTTCTTGTCGCCGATGGGGGTCTTGCAGGCGTAGGGGACCTTCACCTCCTTGCCCTGGTACGAGGTGCCGTCGGGGTCACCACCGGAGCCACCGGTTCCGGCGGTTGTCGAGCCGCCGTCGGTGCCTCCGGTGGTGCCTCCTGTCGGGCCTCCGGTGGTGCCGCCCCCGGAGGTCGCGCCTCCGTCGGTGCCGCCGGTCGACCCGCCCGTGTCCCCGCCACCGTCGGTCACCGTGATGGTGACCGCGGGCCGCACCTCCTCCTTGGGCGAGCACTTGGTGTCCGTGGAGATCGGCTTGTTGACGTTGATGTTGTAGAAGCCGGGCGTCAGAGTGACCTCACCCGGCTCCTCCAGCTTCAACTTCCCCTTCATATCGGACAGTTTCATCGGGCTGTTCTTCGGAATCGGCGGATTCTCCCGCGCTCCCCGCATCGCCAGCTCCCCGGCCTGCGCCCCGGCCACCTTGATCGTGCCGGTCGGCTGGACGGTGTCCTCCGCCAGGTCGAGGATGTCGGGGTTCTTCGAGGCCGCCTCGACGGTCTTCCACACCACCTCGATCTCCTCGCCGACCTTCGCCGTCGCGGGCGCGCTGACCTCCACCTTCGTGGTGCCCTGGACCGGCGGCAGCCCCGAGATCGGCGGCGGCAGACACTCCGTCCGGTACGCCGTTTCCGCCGCCTGGGCGGGCCCCGCCACGGCGATGACGCCCGCACCCGCGAGCGCGAGCGCGGCCACCGAGGCCGGACCCGCGCTCTTCCGTTGTCCCATCAACGTCATCGGCTTCATCAGCCTCATCAGTCTCATCAGCGTCATCACGCAGAACCTTTCGACGTCGGTCGCTCGGTTGATGTGGTGGTGGACGGTGCGGTGTCCGGGGTGAACCAGGGCAGCACGGCGGGCTCACCGGTGGTCCTCGTACGGCTGTGGGCGGTGGCCGTCGTACGACGTGGACGTACGCGGTTCACGAGCGCCATCCCGATGCGGAACACCGCCGTCGGAACGACCACACACAGCAGCAGCCAGAAGAGCGTCACGCCCCACGGCATGCCGACCCCCCACGGCTGCTCCACCAGGACCTTGCCGCCGTACTTGAGGGAGACCAGATAGTCCCCGTGCGCACCGGCCGCCAGCTCCACCGGCAGCCTGACCTCGGCCTTCTTCCCGGCGGGTACGGTCCCCCGCCACTGCTGCTCCTCCCACTCGGGCGCGAACACACCGTGCGAGGTGCCCACCTGGAAGACCGGGTCCTTGGCCGGCGCCGGGCCGGGATTGCCGACCATGACCGCCAGCTCGCGCTGCGGCGGGGCGCCGAACCAGGTCAGCAGGCCGCTGCTGCCCTCAAGCCGCGGTGGGGCGACCACCGCCAGCCGTCCGCCGGTGCGCTCCTTGGGCAGCGGCGCGACGGGGTGGCCCGCCACCTTGAACACGGCGTCCGCGGCGTCGGGCGCGCCGGTCACGGTCGCCACATGCACCACACACGGACAGGGCTTCGGCGGCTCGGCCACCGGGAGGCTCTTGCGGAAGGCGCCGTGCGCGTCGGTGGTGACGGCCCGTCCGTCACCGTTGGCGCAGGCGTTGGTGCCGCCGATCATGTTCTGCCCGCAGATCAGCAGGGTGAGCAGCGTCCGGGGCCGCCAGCCGCGCCCGGTCACGGTGACGGTGCCGCCCTTGCCCGCCTCCTTCTTGGAGACGTGTACGGAGGGCCCGTCGGCCGCGGAGACGTCGGTCACGGAGACCTTGGCTGCGGCGACGTCGGCCATGGAAACGTTGGTTGCCGACGCGCTTGTCCCCGGCACCAAGGCCAGCACAACGGCCGCGCACAGGGCGAGCCCGGCCATGACGCGTCGCCTGCAGCGGAGCACCGCGACCGCGGCTCCGATGAGGACCGTCGACAGATCCATCTCACCGCTCACGATCGCCCCCTGACCCCGCCTTGGTTCCCTTCTTGGTTCCCTTCTTGGTTCCCTTCTTGGTTCCCGTCCTGGCGCTTGTCCTGGTTCCGGCCCTGGCGCCTGTCCCCGTTCCCGTCCTGGTGCCTGTCCCGGTTCCCGTCCTCGCGTTCGCCAGTTCCCGTACGCCATTGGCCATGTCACCGCCGACGGGCCGACTGCCCCCGCTGTCGCCTCCCCCGCCGACACCGCCCCTGTCCTCAGCCTCCGCACCCACCGCGTCCGGGACCGCCCCCACCGCATCCGCGGCCCCTGCCCTCCCCCGCCGCCGTACGACAACCCAGCCACCCCCGCCCACCACCAGAACAACCCCCATCCCCGCGACCCCGCCCCACGGAACCGGGGTGTAGCTGGCCGTGGCCGCTCCCTGCGCCCCGCCCTCCGCCGTAGCCGTGAGCCGTACCTCCACCGCGTCCAGCCCCGGCGGATCGGGCCAGGTCTCGGTGCGGTCGACGCGCTCCCCGGGCCGCAGTTCGACTGGCAGGGTGCGGGCGGCACGGCGCAGCACCGGGCCGAACAGGCCGTCGGCGCGCACCGCGAGGCGCGGTCTGAGCACCGTGTTGCCCCGGTTGACCAGCGCGTACCGGATCACCGCTGCACTCCCCCGCCCGCTCACCGTCACCTGCTCGACCGTCAGCGCGGACAGCTTCGGCCCGGTCACCCGCAGATGAACCCGCACCCGGGACCGCCCGTTCCGCCCGCCGTCTCCGCTCTCACCGGTCGCGGTGATCTCCCCGGGGTGGTCACCGGGAACCGCGTCCCCCGGAACGGTCACCGAGAACGGCACACTCGCGCGCGTCCGCGGGGGCACCTTGACCTGCTGCGCCGCGAGCACGATCCACGAACCGGCGTCCGTGCCGCGCAGCCGTACGGTGACGGACCGCCCGGAGGGATTGCTGAGGGTCAGCCGGTCGTTCATGACGGTGCCGGGCGCGCCCTCCAGATAGAAGTACGGGCGGTCCTGCGGCCCCGGCCGGGCCCCGTCGCCTGGGGCGGGCGCGAGGGACCAGTCCGGTGCCGACGCGGTGGCCGGAGCGGCGTCGGGGCGGGCCAGGGCCACGGCCGCGGCGGGGCACAGCAGCACCGCGGCGGTCGCGAGGACCGTGCCCAGGACCGTTGCACGCGTACGGAACGGCATCGGCGGCTCCTTGGGGGCGTCCCCGCGTCAGGCCCGCTGCTGCCCGGTGCGGCGGGTCAGCCAGAGCACGCCCGCCGTACCGGCCAGCAGCACCGTGCCACCGAGCGTGCCCAGCGCGATGGCGGAGTCGGCGGGTCCGGTCTGCGGCAGCTGTCCGCCGGAGGAGCCGCCCGTGGCCGCACCGCCCGTGCTGCCGGATCCCTTGACGTCCAGGGTGAGCGAGGGTTTGGGGTTGTTGCGAGGGGTGCAGGTGGTGGTCGTCCCCAGGGCCTTGATGGTGAGCGTGGCGGCCGTGAAGGTGACCTTGCCGCTGGCCTTGGGTGTGTACGTACCGCTCAAGTCGCTGATTTTGATGGGGGTGTTGGCCGGTATCGCCTTGTCGTTGGCGGGCCCGGCGACCGGCACCGTACCGTTCTCCGCGCCGCCCAGCCGGATCAGCGCGGTGGGCTTCATCGCACCTTTCCCCAGTTCCACAGGGCTGGAGGAGACACCCTTTTGGAAGGACATGACGAGTTTGTACGCACCCCCGCTGGGGGTGCCCTTGATGTCGATGGGCGATATCGCGCCCTTGCTGCCGATCGGCGTCTTGCACTGGTAGTCGACGTCGACGACCTCGGCGTGCGCGGCCGGTGCGGTGAGCATCACCGCGGACCCCGCCGTCATCGCCACGGCGGCGGCCAGGCCGGCCGCCCGGCGCGCGCGCCTGCCGTACTGTTCGCAGAAGCGGGCCACCTTGAGTTCTCCTTCTCCCGGGACGCACCGCCGGATGTTGCTGACGGCACATCAGATTGGGCGCTCAAGGTACGCCCGGGGCCTTGCCGAGGGAAGGCAAAGAACAGCCCCGATGTCCAGACCGGCCGGCGCACGGCAGGGCGCGCACACGACAACACGGCAGTGGGTGGGGCCGGTCTGCTGTGACCGCAGGGCGCGCATACGACGACACGGCAGGGCGCGCGCACGACACAGCGCGGGCCCGGAGGCCCGCGCCGGAGTTCCGCCGGCTCCCCGCCCTTCAGGACGGTGCGGCGAGCTCCGCCCAGACGGTCTTCCCCGCGCCGTCCGGGTTGCGCACGACGCCCCAGTCCAGGCAGAGGCGCTGAACGATGAACATGCCGTGGCCGCCGGGACGCCCGGGGCGGTGCGGGCTGCGCGGCGCCGGCGCCCCCGCGCCGAGGTCGCCGACCTCCAGCCGCAGCACCTTGGCGGTACAGCGCAGCCGCAGTTCCTCCGGCCCTTCGGCGTGCAGGCAGGCGTTGGTGACCAGTTCGGAGACGACGAGCAGCACATCCTCGGCCGCGGCGCGCTGGTCGCCGCCGACGGCCGGCAGCCAGCCCCAGTCGTGCAGGGCCTGCCGGGCGAAGTCGCGGGCGCGCGCGACGGCGCCTCGGGTGCCTGCCAGGCGCAGCCGGCGGACCTGCCCCAACGGGGCGGTGGCCGGAGCGGCGGCGGAAGCACCGGCGTTGCCCGGGTCCGGGCCGAGGTCGCCCGGCGGGTACGGCCGGGTGGTGCTCATCAGCGCTTCACCTCACCGATTCGCCTGTTCACGGAGACAGATACCTGCTCACGGAAACGGATTACTGACTGATTCAAACGGATTCAGGTGTCTCCTGCCCGAGCGGACCGTGAGAACACCCACTTCTTGGGTACGGAAGTTGTGACACGTACTACGTGCCCGGAATGAACACTTCCGGATACTGCTGTCACGTCAGTCGGCGAGTGCCTCTGTGAGCGAGTCGTGCACCGTGAAAACCGCCTCCGCGCCAGTGATCTCGAAGACCCGGGCAACCACCGGCTGCATCCCGGCCAGATGGACTCCGCCCCCCGCGGCCTCCGCTTTCAGGCGTGCGCCGAGCAGCACATTCAGTCCGGTGGAGTCCATGAACTCAAGGGGTGAGCAATCCACTACGAGGCGTGCATACCCCTCGTCCACGCACCCCTCAAGTGATTCACGCAACAAATCGGCGGTGTGGTGATCGAGCTCACCCGCGGCGGTCACGATCGCACTGGCGCCGTGATGCCGGATCGCGACGTGTAGCCGGCCCTGGCTTGCACTGCCGACCGTCCCGCGGCCCATGCGCGCGCACCCCTCTTGCTGTCTCGGCGACTGATTTGCTTACGACTGCGCTCGGTAAACCCTACGCCTTCATGACGCTCACGGGTAGCTGAACAATCCGTATATTGCACGAAATACGGACAACCCGCACTTGCCATCTTCCGGCAAACCCAGGTAGGCGTAGAAGGACACATTCGAAACGGCCGGCTTCGGAGGCGCCGCACACCGTAGCTTCGCGTAGAGGCATCGGCAGCCATATGCCGAGAACGATGGAGGAGACCATGTCACCCCGGCTCGACGAATTGCGCACCGAACACTTCCGGCAGCACGCATCGTCGACACCCCCGTCCGACCCGACCGGACACATCCCTTCCCAGATCATCCCCGCCGAATCCGATTTCGTGGGAATGCCCGAGATCGAGGGTCTGCCCGACATCCCGCCGTTCGACGAGGTGGGTCCGGTGGACGCGAGGGCTTTGTCCAAAACCCTCTTCGAGCGTCTGGAAACGCTGGAGGAAGGCACCCACGAATTCGCGTACGTCCGCAACACGCTGGTCGAACTCAATCTCGCCCTGGTGAAGTTCGCGGCCTCCCGCTTCCGCTCCCGCAGTGAGCCCATGGAGGACATCGTCCAGGTCGGCACCATTGGCCTGATCAAGGCGATCGACCGCTTCGAGCTCAGCCGTGGCGTCGAGTTCCCGACGTTCGCGATGCCGACCATCGTCGGCGAGATCAAGCGCTTCTTCCGCGACACCAGCTGGTCGGTGCGGGTACCGAGGCGCCTGCAGGAGCTGCGTCTGGATCTGGCCAAGGCCGGCGACGAACTGGCGCAGAAGCTGGACCGCGCACCCACGGTGAAGGAACTCGCCGACCGTCTCGGCATCACCAACGACGAGGTCGTCGAAGGGATGGCGGCGAGCAACGCGTACACCGCGAGCTCGCTGGACGCACAGCCCGAAGAGGACGACACCGAAGGCGCGCTGGCGGACCGCATCGGCTATGAGGACAACGGTCTCGAAGGCATTGAGTACGTCGAATCGCTCAAGCCGCTGATCGCCGAACTCCCGCCGCGCGACCGCAAGATCCTCTCGCTGCGCTTCGTCGCCAATATGACGCAGTCCGAGATCGGCGAGGAGCTGAACATCTCTCAGATGCATGTCTCCCGTCTGCTCTCCCGCACGCTCGTCAGGCTCCGCAAGGGGCTGATGATCGAGGAGTGAGGTGACCGCGGTCACTGCCGGCCCGTTGGCCGCCAGCCGCCCGCGCAGAGGAGGGCCTGCCCCGAGGTGACTCGGGACGGGCCCTCCTCTGCTGGGTGGGGCCGGTCTGCCGTGGCCGGAGGTGGTCCGGTGCCGTGACCGGAAGTGGTCCGGTGCGTCGGATCAGCCGCGCCGCGCTGCTCGGCGCGGCCCGCCTACGGGCGGCCGGCCCGACTTCTCAGCCGTGCACTCCGACCTCTCAGTCGTGCACTCGGACTTCTCAGCCGCGCACTCCGACGCGAACACCCTGGCGCCACACATCCGTTACGAGCGGGACGCCCGGCCGGTAGGCGAGGTGGACGTGAGACGGCGCGTCCAGCAGTGCGAGGTCGGCGCGGGCGCCGGGGGTGATCCGGCCGACGTCCGTACGGCGCAGAGCGCGGGCGCCGCCTTCGGTCGCCGACCAGACCGCCTCGTCGGGCGTCATCCCCATGTCGCGGACGGCCAGCGCGATGCAGAACGGCATGGAACTGGTGAAGGACGAGCCGGGGTTGCAGTCGGTGGACAGGGCGACGGTGGCGCCCGCGTCGAGGAGGCGGCGCGCGTCGGGCCACTCCGCCCGGGTGGAGAACTCGGCGCCCGGGAGGAGCGTCGCGACGGTCCGGGAGTGGGCGAGGGCGTCGATGTCCTCGGGGGTGAGGTGGGTGCAGTGGTCGGCGGACGCGGCGTCGAGTTCGACGGCGAGCTGGACGCCGGGGCCGTGGCCGAGCTGGTTGGCGTGGACGCGCGGCGTCAGGCCCTTGGCCTTGCCCGCGGTGAGGACGGCGCGCGCCTGGTCGCCGTCGAAGGCGCCCCTTTCGCAGAAGACGTCGACCCAGCGGGCGTGCGGGGCGCAGGCGTCCAGCATCGGGCCGGTGACCAGGTCGACGTAGCCGTCGGGATCGTCGGCGTAGTCGGGCGAGACGATGTGGGCGCCGAGGAAGGTGACTTCGTCGGTGTGCGCGGCGGCGATGCGCAGCGCGCGGGCCTCGTCCTCGACGGTGAGGCCGTAGCCGGACTTGGTCTCCTGGGTGGTGGTGCCCTGGCGCAGGGCCTCCGCGAGGTAGCGGGCGACGTTGGTGTGCAGGGCCTCGTCGGTGGCGGCGCGGGTGGCGGCGACGGTGGTGCGGATGCCGCCTGCGGAGTAAGGACGGCCGGACATCCGGGCGTTGAACTCCGCGGTGCGGTCACCGCTGAAGACGAGGTGGGAGTGGGAGTCGACGAAGCCGGGGAGGCCCGCGCGGCCGGCCGCGTCGACGGCGTTGTCAGTGGCGGGTGCTTTGCTTGTCTCACCGACCCAGGCGATGCGGTCGCCGTCGATGACGACGGTCGCGTCCTGGATCAGACCGAGGGGGCCTGCGCCGAGGGAGGGGTCGTTGGTGACGAGCTGGGTGATGTGGGTGATGGCGGTGGTCGGCGCGGAGGTCGTCGTCATCGCGGGGGTGTTCTCCTTCGGCGGCGTCGGACGCGTGGGGGGCGTGGCGGACGTCGGGCTCGTCAGCCGCGTACGGCGGCGATGGACTCGGCGAGGGCGGTGGGGACGTCCGCGAGCAGCGTGTGCCGGCCGTCGCGGACGATGTGCCGACCGCCGACGACCGTGTGCCGCACATCCGCCGCGGAGGCGGCGAATACGGCCATCTCGGCGCCCAGTCGGGGCGGCGCTCCGGCGGTGCGTACGGAGTCCAGCGCGAGGGTGGTGAGATCGGCGAGCGCACCGGCCCGGAGGGCGCCCGCGTCGTCCCAGCCCAGGGCGGCGTGACCGTCGGCGGTGGCGGCGTGCAGCAGGGCGGCGGCGGTCCAGTGTCCGCGGGTGCGGGAGCGCAGCCGTTCGTCGAGCTCCATGGCGCGGGCCTCTTCGAGCAGGTCGATGACGGCGTGGCTGTCGCTGCCGAGGGACAACGGGCTGCCGTGGGCCTGGAGTTGGACGGCGGGGCCGATACCGTCGGCGAGGTCGCGTTCGGTGGTCGGGCACATGCAGACGCCGGTGCGGGTGCCGCCGAGCAGGCCGATGTCCTCGGGGGTGAGATGGGTGGCGTGCACGGCGGTGGTGCGCGGGCCCAGCGCGCCGTGGTCGGCGAGCAGCTGGGTGGGGGTGCGGCCGTGGGCGTCGCGGCACGCGTCGTTCTCGGCGGTCTGCTCGGAGAGGTGGACGTGCAGCGGGGCCCGCCGCTCGCGGGCCCAGTCGGCGACGGTGCTCAGCTGGCCGGCGGGGACGGCGCGTACGGAGTGGACGGCGGCGCCGATGCGGGCGTGCTCGCGGCCGTCCTTGAGGGCGTCGGCGCGGCGGACCCAGGCGGCGGCGGTGCCGTCGGAGAAGCGCAGCTGGTGCCGGTTGGGCGGGTCGCCGAAGCCGGCGGAGAGGTAGGCGGTGTCGAGGAGGGTGATGCGGATACCGGCGTCGGCGGCGGCCGCGATGAGGGCCTCGCCCATCGCGTTGGGGTCGTCGTAGCGGGTGCCGCCGGGCGCGTGGTGGAGGTAGTGGAATTCGCCGACGCAGGTGATGCCGGCCAGTGCCATCTCGGCGTAGACGGCACGGGCGAGCTGGAAGTAACTCTCGGGGGTGAGTTTGTCGGCGACGCTGTACATGACGTCGCGCCAAGTCCAGAAGGTCCCGGAGCCGACCTGCGCGACGCCTCGCAGCGCGCGATGGAAGGCATGACTGTGCGTATTGCACATGCCCGGAATGGTCAAGCCGCGCAAGGCCACGGCACCGGGCGGCGGTGCGGGCACCCCCGTGCGCACGGCCGCGATCCGCCCGTTTGCCACGTCCAGGGCCACGCCCGGCTCGACGTGCGTGCCGAGCCAGGCGTGTTCGAGCCAGTACGTCGTGGATGTGGCCCGCGTCGGTGTTGCCTGCGGCGTCAGCGGCACGCCAGCCCCTCCAGTACGTCGGCAAGTGCGGTGACACCGGCGACGCAGTCGTCCTCGGCCGCCGTTTCGGCGGGCGAGTGCGAGACGCCGGTGGGATTGCGTACGAACAGCATGGCGGTGGGGACGGTTCCGGACAGAATACCGGCGTCGTGTCCGGCCCCGGTGCCGAGGACGGGCACCGTCCCGTGCCCGGCCTTGCCGAGGATCGCGCCCAGCTCGTCCCGCAGAGCGTGCTGGAACTCCACGACGGGGGTGAAGGATTCACGGACGACGGTCAGGTCCACGCCGTCGTGCGCGGCGCGCTCGGCGGCCGCCCGCTCGATCTCCGTGATGACGGTGTCCAGGGTGTCCTGGTCGGCGGCGCGGGAGTCCAGCCAGCCGCGCACCAGCGAGGGGATCGCGTTGACGCCGTTCGGCTCCACGCTGATCTTCCCGAAGGTGGCCAGGGCCCCGGCCAGCCGGGCCTGCTCACGGGCGGCGAGCACGGTCGCGGCGTAGCTGAGCATCGGGTCGCGGCGGTCCTCCAGGCGGGTGGTGCCGGCGTGGTTGGCCTCGCCGTGGAAGTCGAACCGCCAGCGGCCGTGCGGCCAGATGGCGGAGGCGATGCCGACCGGGGCGCCGGAACCCGCAGCGGAACCGCTGTCGCACAGCGCCAGGGCGCGCCCCTGCTCGACGTGGAGTTCCACGAACGCTCCCACCTTGGCGAGCCGTTCGGGGTCCGGACCGATGCCCCCGGAGTCGTATCCGGCGCGCTCCATGGCCTGCGGCAGGGTGATGCCGTCCGCGTCCCGCAGCTGCCGCGCCGCTTCGGCGGTGAGCGCCCCGGCGGCCAGCCGGGAGCCGACGCAGGCGAGGCCGAAGCGGGCGCCCTCCTCGTCGCCGAAGTTGACGATCGCCAGGGGCTTGTCGAACTCCGCCCCCCTCCGCCGGAGTTCGTCGAGCGCGGCGAAGGAGGAGACGACACCCAGCGGCCCGTCGAAGGCGCCGCCGTCCGGTACGGAGTCCAGGTGCGAGCCGGTGACGACGGCGTCGCCCGCGGCCACGTCCTGGTAGGTCGCCGCGCCGAGCCAGGCCCATTGGTTGCCGTTGCGGTCCGGCTCGTAGGCGAGTCCGCGGGCCTCGGCCTGCGCCCGGAACCACGCACGGCAGTCGGTGTCCGCGCCGGTCCAGGCGAAGCGGCGGTAGCCCCCGGAGGAGGAGTCGCGGCCGATGGGCCGCAGCTCCTCCCACATCTCGTGGAACGAGGAGGTCACGCGCCCTCGCCTTCGCGCATCGGGATGCGGACGCCGCGCTCGGCGGCCACCTCTTCGGCGCGCTCGTAGCCCGCGTCGACATGCCGGATGACGCCCATGCCCGGGTCGTTGGTGAGCACCCGGCGGATCTTCTCGCCGGCCGGCGGGGTGCCGTCGGCGACGGTGACCTGACCCGCGTGGAGGGAGCGGCCCATGCCGACGCCGCCGCCGTGGTGCAGTGAGACCCAGGAGGCACCGGAGGCGACATTGACCATGGCGTTGAGCAGTGGCCAGTCGGCGATGGCGTCCGAGCCGTCCTTCATGGCCTCGGTCTCCCGATAGGGCGAAGCGACCGAGCCGCAGTCGAGGTGGTCGCGCCCGATGGCGAGCGGTGCCCGCAGCGTCCCGTCGGCGACCATGTCGTTGAACCGCTCGCCGGCCTTGTCGCGCTCGCCGTAGCCGAGCCAGCAGATCCGGGCGGGCAGGCCCTGGAAGTGGACCCGTTCGCCGGCCATCTTGATCCAGCGGGCCAGCGACGCGTTCTTCGGGAAGAGGTCCAGGATCGCCTTGTCGGTGGCGGCGATGTCCCGTGCGTCACCGGACAGCGCCGCCCAGCGGAACGGGCCCTTGCCCTCGGCGAACAGCGGCCGGATGTAGGCGGGGACGAAGCCGGGGAAGGCGAACGCCCGCTGATACCCGGCGAGTTGGGCCTCGCCGCGAATCGAGTTGCCGTAGTCGAACACCTCGGCGCCGGCGTCCATGAAACCGACCATGGCCTCGACGTGCTGGGCCATCGACTCCCGCGCCCGCTGGGTGAAGTCGGCGGGTTTCTCCGCCGCGTAGGCGGCCATGTCGTCGAAGTCGACACCGATCGGGAGGTAGGCCAGCGGGTCGTGGGCGCTGGTCTGGTCGGTGACGATGTCGATCGGCGCGCCCTCGGCGAGCATCCGCGGCAGCAGCTCCGCGGCGTTGCCGAGCAGCCCGATGGAGAGCGGTTTGCGCTGGTCGCGGGCCTCGACGGCGAGCCGCAGCGCGTGCTGAAGGCTGTCCGCCCGCACATCCAGATAGCGGTGCTCGATCCGCCGCTCGATGGCCCGGGGGTCGCAGTCGATGCAGAGGGCGACGCCGTCATTCATCGTGACGGCGAGCGGCTGGGCGCCGCCCATGCCGCCGAGCCCGGCGGTGAGCGTGATCGTCCCGGCCAGCGTGCCGCCGAACCGTTTCGCCGCGACGGCCGCGAACGTCTCGTACGTCCCCTGGAGGATGCCCTGTGTCCCGATGTAGATCCATGAACCGGCGGTCATCTGCCCGTACATGGTCAGCCCGAGGGCCTCCAGGCGGCGGAACTCCTCCCAGTTGGCCCAGTCGCCGACCAGGTTGGAGTTGGCGATGAGGACGCGCGGCGCCCATTCGTGCGTCTGCATCACGCCGACCGGCTTGCCGGACTGGACGAGCATCGTCTCGTCCTGCTTGAGCGTGGTGAGCGTGCGCACCATCGCGTCGAAGGAGCGCCAGTCACGGGCGGCCTTGCCCGTGCCGCCGTAGACGACGAGCTGATCCGGATGCTCGGCCACCTCCGGGTCGAGGTTGTTCTGCAGCATGCGCAGCGCGGCTTCCTGCTGCCATCCCCGAGCACTCAGCTCCGTACCGCGCGGTGCCCTCACGGGTCGCGGTCCCGACATGGGCCGTGCCTCCCTGACGTCGAATGGATCAGCCATCGAGTGGATCGAGCTATTCACATCTTGAAGTCCCTGAATACGTCTAGTCAACAGGGCGCGGAGGGGCACGGGGTGCGAGACACCACTTTCCAGCCAATCGACATCACATCCACGCCAACCCGCCGACGTCGACGCCTCCCCGACCTGCCCGCCGGGCAGTGGGGCGTCTGGCTGATGGTCGCCGCCTACGTCGCGCTGCTGGGCACGCTGGCCGTGATCTACAGCCGCAGGAGCCAGGTGCGGCTGCACCGGTCGCGCTACAACTGGGGGTCCTTCGCCACGTTCGTCGCGGGGATGGTGGTGACCGGCGGGACCGTCCTGCTGTCCGGCCGCCTGACAGAGCACACGCAGCACACAGAGCAGACGGAGCACACGGACCAGACCGGCAAGGCCGGTGGGACGGGTAAGGCCGACGTGGCGTGGCACGTCCATACGGCGGACGCGGCAGGGGCAGCGGACCCGGCAGACGTCGCGGGCGAGACGCCCGTGGCGAGCACGGCAGACATGGCGGGTGCGGCGGACGCAGCGGGCACGGCAGACACGGCGGGAGCGGCGGACGGGGCGAAGACGGCCGCCGCACGAGGCGTACCGAACAGGCCCGGTCCGGTCACCCCAGGCGCCACTACTGGCGCGCCGGCTTCCTGCGCGGTGGCATCGAGCTGCGCCATCTCCTCCGTAATCCCCGGGAGATGTCCGGCCACCTGATCAATGTGGTCGTCGCGCTGCTGATCGCCGGTTACGTCAGCAAGAACGTACCCGGCACCCACATCCCGATGGCCCATCTGGTGGTCGCGGGCTTCGCCGCTTATCTGCTGTTTCAGGTCGGCTTGATCAACCTCCCACAGAGGCTCGTGACCGAACGGGAAGAAGGCGCCCTGCTGCGGCTGCGCGCCACCCCCGGCGGCATACCGGCCTATCTCGTCGCCAAGTGCCTGCTGGTGGTCGTGATGGCGGTCGGCGCCCTGGCCCTGCTCCTGGGAGCCGCGGCGCTGCTGGTGGACGGGCCGCTGCCGCAGGGGCCGGGCGGCTGGCTGACCCTGCTGTGGGTGACCACGCTCGGGCTGCTAGCCGTCGTACCGCTGGGCGCGGCCATAGGCGCCGTGCTGCCCAACCCGCGCGAGGCGCTAGCGTTGATCATGGTGCCCACGATGGGTCTGCTGACCACCTCCGGAGCGGTGTTCCCGATCACCGCACTGCCCGTGCTGGTCCAGCAGATGGCATCGGTCTTCCCCCTCAAGTGGATGGCGCAGGGCCTGCGCTCGGCGCTGCTGCCGGACGCCGCGCGAGCCGCCGAACCGACCGGGTCCTGGGAGCTGCCGATGGTCGCCCTGGTACTGACCGCCTGGGCCGTCCTCGGGTTCCTCCTCGCGATACCCCTCCTGCGCCGTGCCGCCCGCCGCGAGTCCGGCTCCCGACTGACGGCACGCCACCGCAAGGCGGCACTGAACGGGGCGATGCCCGCGTAGAGGGCAGGGGGAGAACGGCGGGAACGCCCCGTATCCCGATGGCGCCACGCCCCACCCAGTGATGAAGTTGCCCCATGAATGGCCCCACGACTGGCCCCAGCAACAAAGCAGCCAACGCCCCCACCACCGGCCCCGCCGGCAACTCAGCCCATACCCCCGCCACCCACCCCACCAGCAGACCCGCCCCCGAGCCCGCCGGCAGTACGGCCAACGACCCCACCGCTGGCTTCGAGGCCCGCACCGACCGTGACCGGGCGGTAGCGGCAGCGGTCGCGGACGGGCTGGTCGGCCCGGGTGCGCCCGTCGTCGGGCTGCTCGACGTCATCGGCATCCGGCGGTCGGCGGGCGAACTCCACACCGTCTTCGAGGAGTTCGCCGCACCCGGCACCCCGGTGCTGCACGCCTTCGCGGTCAAGGCGTCCTCGCTCGTACCCGTGCTGCGACTGCTCGCTCAGGAGGGGCTGGGCTGCGAGGTGGCCAGTCCCGGCGAGCTGGCGCTGGCCCGTGCCGCCGGCGTCCCGGCCGCCCGTACGGTCCTGGACTCCCCCGCCAAGACCCCCGCCGAACTGCGGGAGGCGCTGGCCCTCGGCATCGCCGTCAACGCCGACAACCCCGAGGAACTGGTCCGTATCGACGGCCTGATGGCCTCCGCGCCGACCACCGCCCCCGTCGGCCTGCGGGTCAATCCGCAGATCGGCGGCGGCGCCATCGGGGCGATGAGCACCGCCACCGACACCTCCAAGTTCGGCATCGCGCTGCGGGACGAGGGCGCCCGCGACTGGATCGTACGGTCCTGTCTCGAACGGCCGTGGCTGACGCGGCTGCATGCCCATGTCGGCTCCCAGGGCATGCCGCTGGAGCTGATGGCCGAGGGAGTACGGTCGCTGTTCGGCCTCGCCGAGGAGATCAACGAGAAGGCAGGCCGACGCCAGATCGACACCCTCGACATCGGCGGCGGACTGCCCGTCAACTTCGCCTCGGACGCGATCAGCCCGACCTTCCGCGCGTACGCCGAGGCGCTCCGGTCGGCCGTCCCCGGCCTGTTCTCGGGGCGCTATGGGCTGGTCACCGAGTTCGGCCGGTCACTGCTGGCCAAGCACGGCACGATCCTCGCCCGCGTCGAGTACGCGAAATCGGCCGGCGGCCGGCCCATCGCGATCACTCACGCCGGCGCGCAGGTCGCCACCCGTACGGTCTTCGTCCCGGACTTCTGGCCGGTCCGGGTCGCGGCGTACGATTCCCAGGGGCGCCCCAAGACCGGTTCTCCGGTCGCCCAGGACATCGCCGGACCGTGCTGCTTCGCCGGTGACCTGGTCGCCGAGAACCGTCGGCTACCGCTGCTGCAGTCCGGCGACCACGCCGCCCTTCTGGACACCGGCGCCTACTATTTCTCCACCCACTTCGCCTACAACTCCCTCCCCCGCCCCGGGATTTACGGCTATGCGGCCGCCCCCGACGGCACTGTCCGCTTCGCGACCGTCCGCACCCCGCAGACCCTGGAGGAACTGACCACGGAGAGCGGCTCGGCACATGTGGACGCGCTGCAGGGACTCGGATAGGCGCGCACTCGGGAAGACGGGAACTCGGGCAGGGCCATACGGCGCATGCCGCCGGGTCACCGACCCGCTCCGGAATCCCGGCGCCGCCCCATCATCGTCCCCCGCCGCCACCCGACGACGCGCGTGCACCGGTCCTGATGCGCCCTCCGCCCGGAGCCGCGTCCCCGGCCGCTTCCCCTGTCGTCAGGTAGCCACGGACGTCCTTGCCCGCGGCGCCGCCCCGCGCCGCCGACTCCGTACGGACCCACAGCAGCGCGTTGTGCTCCCGCTCCCAGTGGCCCAGCCACAGCGCCTTGGCCCACAGTCCGACCGCGGCCCCGGCCATCAGGAGTCCACCGGTCGTGGGCAGTACGAACGACCAGGCGACCGCGGCCAGGAAGGCGAGCAGCAGCCACCAGCGGTGTGCACGCCGCCAGACGCGGATGGTGACCGCCCGGTCCTGCAGGATGACGGCCTTCCCCGCGCGGGGTGCCCCGCCGGCCAGTGCCGTGTACCGCCCGCGCCGCACCGCGAACACCGTGAACGCCGCGATCACGAACAGCGCCGCGCCCGCGAGCACCCCGATCGTCCGGCCGGTCAGCCCCGGCACCAGCGCACCGATGGCCGCAGCCAGCAAACCGGGCCACCACAGCCACCCGGCCGGCGCCCGCACCACCACAGCCACTCGCGCCAGCGCATACGCCCCGCGCTCCACGACAGACCTCCTCACACCGAGACGACCGCACACCGGGCGACCATGTCACCACGTCACCCGGTCCCGCCGTCACTCCTGTATCGGCTTTTTCGGCGGCGGATCGTAGCGAGCCTGGATGAGGATTCCCTGAGATGGCGCGGAAGAGACGGAGATGGATGGCGCGGGAGAGACGGAGATGGCGCGGGAGAGACGACACCAGGGATCGAGGAACGGGAACGGGAACGGGGGACGAGAACGGGGGGCGAGGACGGGGGACGACGGCGGGGATAAGGGGCGGGGGCAAGAACGGGGAGCGAGCAACGAGAGCAAAGACCGAAGCAGCCCCTGCCACTCCACGAACACCCCCTCACTCCACGAACACCCCGTCACTCCACAAACAGTCCCCGCTCCGCCGCCCTCGCGTCGAACTCCTCCAGCCGGGCCTGGGCGTCCGGGAGGTCGTCGCACATCGCCTCCAGGAGGACGCGGCCCAGGAGCATGGGGGCACAGGCCGTGTCGAAGGCCAGGCCGGTGCCTACGGGGGCCGGGAGGAGCAGGTCGGTGTGGTGGGCCACGGGGGCGAAGGCGCTGTCGGCGACGGTGGCGACGGTGAGACCGGCCGCGCGGGCGTACTCCAGGGCGTCGACGACCTCGCGCGGGTGGCGGGGCAGGGCGAAGCAGAGCAGGGCGGTGGCGCCGGCCCGTACGGCGGCGTCGATGCGGTCGGTGAGCATGGTGCCGCCCTCGGCCAGCAGCCGGACGTCGGGGTGGACCTTGCGGGCGAAGTACGCGAAGCCGGCGGCCTGGGCGGTGGCGGCGCGCAGGCCGAGGACCGGCAGCGGGCGGGAGGCCGCGAGGAGGCGGCCGGCCTCGATGACGGAGGACGGATCGGCGAGCGCCGCGGCCAGGTGTCGGAGGTTGTCGATCTCGGCCTGGACGGCCTGCTGGTACTCGTTGTACGAGGCAGCGCCGGCGGGTTTCTCGGCGGGCGTGACCTCGCGCAGATGGCGGCGGAGCGCCGGGTAACCGTCGAAGCCCAGGGCGACCGCGAAGCGGGTGACGGAGGGCTGGCTGACGCCGGCCAGTTCGGCCAGTTCGACGCTGGAGAGGAAGGGCGCGTCGGCGGCGCGGCGCACCATGCAGTGTGCGATCCGGCGCTGGGTGGGCGTCAGCCGGTGGCCTTCGAAGAGCTTCTGGAGGCGGGCGGCGGTGCCGGTGTCCGTGGTCGCTGCCGCCTTCCCGGCCCTCTGGCCGGCCGTTCCCGTCTGTGTCCCGCCGGCCGCGCCGTTGCCGCCGTTGTCCCCGTCCCCGCTCATCGCCTCTTCTTCCCGGCCCGGTCGGGGGCCTTGTCCTTGTGGGGCCTTATGGTGTGCCAACGCCCATCGGCCCATCGACGTCAGTGGTACATCGACCTCACGCCGTACATCGACGTCACGCCGTGCATCGACCTCACGCCGTACGCCGAGATCACGCCGTTACGTCGAACATCACGTCGTACGCCGAAATCCAGTGGGCCCGTCCGTCGGTATCGACGACAGTACGGAATTCCTCATCCCCACCTTTCCTCCCCACCCGTCATCTCCCGCTCCCCTCACACCCCGCCAGCCCATCCAGCACCCCCGCCGCCACCGCGACATCGTCCGTCAGCGGACGGTCCTCCATCCTCGGGTCGAGTGCCTCGGCGGCGAGGGTGTAGGCGGTGGCGAGCGGGAGGCCCGGTTCGGGTGCGCGGGAGCGCAGCCGCAACGCCCGTACGGAGGCGACGAGTTCGCAGGCGAGGACGTGACGGTAGTGGGTGCAGGCGCGGAGCGTCTGGCGGGCGCCGAGGGAGGCGAAGCTGGCCTGTTCCTCGACGCCGCGGGAGAGGACGGCGTGCCCGAGCGAGGCCGGGTGCGAGACCGCGCGCATTTCGCCGAGCGCCGCGCCCGCCGCGTATTCGAGGATCATCACGCCGGAGCTGGCCGGTGCCGCGTCGCCGAGGAACGGCCGCAGTCGGGTGAAGTCGGGTTCGGAGAGGGCGGAGAGGCGGGCGGTGGACAGCTGGGCGGTCTGCAGGACGGCCAGTCGGAAGGTGTCCAGGGCGAGTGCGGTGTGCGCGGCGTAGAAGTTCCCGTGGTGGTAGGCGGCCTGGTCCTCGGCGCCGATCAGCGGGTTCTCGGCGGCGGCGTTCAGCTCTACCCCGAGGACCGTTTCGAGTGTGTCGGCGGCGTCCAGGGCCGGGCCGTGGATCTGCGGGATGCAGCGGAATCCGTACGGGTCCTGGATGCGGCCCAGGGGCGGCGAGGGGCGGTCGGGGACGCCGGAGAGGGTGCGGATACGTGCCGCGGCGGCCGCGCACCCGGGGTGCGGCCGGGCGCGCATGACGGGTTCGGCGAACGGTTCGTACGAGCCGCCGACCGCGAGGAGGGACAGTGCGGCGACGGGGAGCGATGCGGCCAGGAGGCGGCGCAGTTCGTCCAGCGCGAGCGCGGACTGGCCCAGGGTGAGGGCATTGCTGCTGATCAGGGCCAGAGCGTCATTGCTGTCGAGGGGGATGGGGGCGGGTGCCCGGGCGCCCGGTTCGAGGTGCCAGGAGTGTTCGCCGGCGAGTGCCAGGCCGGTTTGGGCGAGAGCGGTGAGGTCGCCGGTGCCGACGGCGCCGAATTCGTGGACGACGGGATGGGCGCCGGCGTCCAGCGCGGCGAGGAGGGAGGCGATGACGGCCGGGTTGAGTCCGGCGCCGCCCGCGAGCAGCTGGTTGGCTCGGACGACGAGCATGGCGCTGACCTCGCGGGACGGCAGCGGGTCGCCGATCCCACCGGCGTGGCTGCGCAGCAGGCGCAGGCCGTGTTCGGCGTCGGCGGCCACGACGTCTTCCGTACGGTTGGCGCCGACCCCGGTGCTGCGCCCGTAGACGCGGCCGGTGGCGGCGAGGCGGCGGGCGGTGCGCCAGGACTCCTCGGCGCGGGCGAGGGCCTTGGGGTCGGGGGCTGCGGGGCGAGCGGTGCGCTCCGCGAGGGCGGCGACATCGGCGCTGCCCAGCCCGCTGCCGTCGAGTACGACCAGCGGTCCGGCTCCCACGAGGACCCCAAGCGGCCGCCCCCCCGACCGCCTACCGCCCGTCATACCGAAGCGGAAGCCCGAACAACGGAAACAGCCGCTCGGTGTCCAGGAACTGATTCAGCCCGGTGATCCGTCCCCCCGCCGTCTCGATCACCTGGATCGCCCACGGCTCACCGCCCGCGCGGTACTGCCCGAACGCCGGCCGCCCGTTCGCCACCACCGGCACCAGATGCGACCCACGGCAGCCGATGCCCGGTCCGAGCATCCACTTCACGATGTCCTCGGGCCCGCGCAGCCAGAGCTCGTACGGCGGCATCGACAGCGTCGAATCCTCGTGCAGCAGGGCCGTCAGCGCGTCCATGTCGAACCGCTCGAACGCGTCCACATACCGCTTGAGCAGTGCCTTCTGCTCATGGTCCAGCGGCGGAGCCGGTTCCGGCTCCGCCGCTTCACCGCTCTCGGCGAGCGTGGCCCGCGCTCGCTGCAGCGCACTGTTGACCGCGGCCACCGAACTCCCGAGCAGCTCCGCGACCTCGTTCGCCGACCAGCTGAGCACCTCCCGCAGGATCAGCACCGCCCGCTGCCGGGGCGCCAGCCGCTGCAGCGCGGCGATGAACGCGAGCCGGACCGACTCGCGTGCGACGGCCGTCTCCGCCGGATCCCCGGAATCCGCCAGCACCCGCCCGTCCGGCACCGGTCCGATCCATGCCGCCTCGGGCAGCCCCGTCCCCACCGGTGTCTCGACACTCGACGGGGACGCGAGGTCCATCGGCCGGGCCCGGCGCCGGCTGCCCTTGAGCAGATCCAGGCACACGTTCGTCGCGATCCGGTACAGCCACGACCGCAACGACGCCCGCCCCTCGAAGCGGCCGTGACTCCGCCAGGCCCGCACCATCGTCTCCTGCACGGCGTCCTCGGCCTCGAACGCGGACCCGAGCATGCGATAGCAGTAGCCGGTCAGCTCCGTACGATGCGCTTCGAGCAGGTCTGCCAACTCGCCCTGCTGCGCGTCCCGTCGACCGCCGTCCTCGACCCCGACGCCGACGTCACCCACCACCGAAGACCGCTTCATCAAGCACCCGCCCGTTCGCCGACCACCCGTTCGCCGACCGCCCGCCCGTCGCCCGCCACCGCCCCGAGTGGAAGCGCTGCGCGCTGCTGTTACATCGCGTATTCCGCCGGCCGTCGGCATTCACGTGCAGACGCTACCGGAGTGCCGGCCACCAGTCTGCTCCTCCCGGCGGGGGTTCGCAGGATGAGCGGACCGGGGAGAACGGGCCGAGCGGACGCGCGGCCGAGCGGACGGGAGAAGGAAGAGCCGCGTGGACGAGGGCAGGACGGGCCGAGCGAACGAGCGTCCCAGGGAACGGGGCGGACCAGCGCCCCGTATCCCCCGCCCGACGACTCACCGCACTACGGCTCAGCCCGTATCCACCGCCCTACGGCTCAGCGCCCCCTGCCGACGCACCCCGTGCCGAGGACCTCCACCCCGACGGCCTCCACCCCGAGGACCTCCCCGTCGACGCCACCCGAGCCGAAGGCATCCCCGCCGAGGGCACCCCCACCGACGACCTCACCCGAGGGAACCGCTCCTCATCCCCCGGCACCTTCAGCTGGTAGGCATCGACACACCGCGAGCAGGCATACATGGCACGCACCGCCCCGCTGAAGCCCACCATCGTGCGGATGAGCACGGGCGCCTCGGCCAGCCCTCCATGCCAGGCGCACAGCCGGAAGACCCGCATCATCCCTGCCTCCCCGCCGCCTGGCACAGCCCGCAGGCCGTACGGCACGGAGGCACCGCCCGGCCCGCGGGAATGAACACCACGGCGCCGGACGAGGACGGCCGGAGCGGCGGCTCCTGCCGGTGTTCCGGTGACGGATGAGGGTCACCGTCGTCCTCCCCCATGATCTCGCCGACCGTCCCCGGGCGGCTGTCCAACGCTAAAGGCCGGTGCACGTTCACCGAGTTGCTGTCCATGCCCTGAATATCGGTCGCTCAGGAGGGCGGATTTACTCCCATCCCGGTAACTGTTGGGCCAAGTTGAGCCTAGGGTCCGAAGCGGCCCAAACGTCCCCGGGAGGACTCTTGAACACGGCGCTCAGAGACGCTATGGCCGACGCGGGCGTGAAGCCCGGCCAGCTAGCCCGTATGGTCGGGGTATCGGCAAAGACCGTGGAACGGTGGCTGGGTAATCCACTGCGCGCCCCTCATCCGGCGGCGCAGGAGGATACGGCCCGCGTGCTAGGAGTGGACGCAGTGACTCTGTGGCCCAGGGCGGTGCGATCCGCCGTCAAGACAGGGCACGCCCGCGAGATCGTCGCGGCGTATCCCTATCGCAGCGCCGCACCGACGTCCCTGTGGGCCAGCCTCATTGACAGCGCCTCACAGGATCTGACCCTCGCCGGTTACACGAACTACTTCCTGTGGCAGAACCACCCCCGGCTGGGCGCGCGCCTCAAGGCAAAGGCCGACGCCGGCGCGCACGTCCGGTTCCTGGTGGGCGACCCCGATTCAGCGGTCACGGCTCGACGGGAGGAAGTCGAAGACGTCCCGCTCACCGTCAGTACCCGCATCCGTATCACTCTTGACGCACTCTCGAAGATCGAGAGCACACCGCACATCGAGGCGCGTTTCAGCGACGCGCATATCGCCTTGAGTGTCTTCATATTCGATGATCAGATGCTCGTGACACCGCATATCGCCGGACTGCTGGGCGACGAGTCCCCCATGTTCCATCTCCGCCGGCTCGGCGAAGACGGGTTGTACGACCGGTTCGCCTCGCACGTCACCGCGCTCTGGGAGGACGCCCGTCCGGTCGGAAACGCGGATGCGGGCGGCACGCAGGGGAAGCACGGCGGCAAGCGGCCGACTCCGTAACAATTCGTGACGGTCCGCGGCAAGCGGTCAACACCGCCACGCCCGTACTACTGCACCCGCAGCACACCCCTATAACGGCACCCGCAACGCGCACCCCTATAACGGCACACGCAACGCGCATCCCACTCCGGCAACCGCAGCGCGATCCCTACTCCGGCACCCGCAGCGCAGACCCCCGCTCCGACAGTCGCGGCGCACACAGGATGCGTTTGCGGCGGACCCGGCGGCCCTCGATGGCAGCCACCGCCAGGCGCGCGGCTTCCTTGGCGATGTCGGTGAGGCCCCAGTCGACGGTGGTGAGGGGCGGGGTGAGGACCCGGGAGACCGGGTGGTCGTCGAAGCCGACGACGGAGATATCGCGGCCGATGGTCAGCGAAGCCTCGGCGGCGGCCGCGTAGACGCCGTAGGCGATGGAGTCGGAGAAGCAGAAGACGGCGTTCGGCCTGCCGCCACCGGCCACACTCCCATCGCCGCCGGCCAGGCCCCCGTCGCCGACCGCACCCCTGTCGCCACCGGCCGCACCCCCTCCCCCAGCCGCCAGGACCCGCCTGGCGACCGCCGTCGCCTCACCCAACTCCTGGGCGCAGGGCAGAACTTCGACCTCGATACCCAGGCGGTCGGCGGCCTCGCGCACATAGACGTCGGCGGGGCGGTCGGGGGTGGAGGGCCCGGTGGGAGTGAGGACCGTGACCCGGCGGTGACCCAGGCCACGGAGGTAGTCGAGGACGGCGTCGATCCCGGCGCGGTTGTCGAAGAGCACCTCGCCCGCCGTACGGGCCCGGCTCAGCGCGTCCCCGATGGACACCACGGGAACCGTGTCGGCGATCTTCGACCAGCCCTCCGCGGATGGATCGACGGGCGAGACCAGGAGGCCGTCCACGCGCTGGTCGCGGAGCTGTTTGGCGAGGGCCAGCTCGCGGGCCGGGTCGCCGCCCGCGTCGAGGATCAGGGCGTAGCGGTCACCGGCCAGCAGTTCGCGCCCTATCGCGGCCATCAGGTGCTGCTGCCACAGATCCTGCAGATCACCGGCCAGCACACCGATCATGCTGGTACGGCCACTGGCCAGGGCGCGGGCGATCGGGTCGGCTTCGTAACCGAGGTCGGCGGCGGCCTTGCGCACCCGCTCCTCGGTCTCTTTGGAGACCTGCTTGCCGCGCAGCGCGTAGGAGACGGCCGCGGTGGAGAGTCCGGTGGCCTCGGCCACTTCGCGGAGGGTGGTGCGCTTCTCTGGCCTGGCCATGCCGAAAGCCTACCCAAGGAGCGCGGGGGCCTCCGCGCTCCGATGCGGCGCACACCCCCGACAGCCTTGACATCTCACCCCGTTAACCGCTTCACTTAACCGCATCAGTTAAGCGGTTAACCAAGGAGTTGACCACGGTCCCTGGAACCGGCGAATACGGTCGAGGAGGCGCCGCCCCGTGCCCACCGACGTCCACCAGCACCTCTGGCCGCCCGGGTTCATCGCACTGCTGCGGGCCCGTGCCACCCCACCGCGGCTGGCCGGCTGGACGCTGCACCTGCCCGGCGAGCCCCCGTACGACGTCGACCCCGCCGACCACGACATCGCGTCCCGTGTCCGACTCGCCCGCGCCGACGGGCTCGATCTGGCCCTGGTCTCGCTCTCCAGTCCCCTCGGGATCGAATATCTGCCGCCCGAGGAGGCAGCGCCCCTGCTCACCGCCTTTCATGACGGCGTACTCGCCCTGCCCGCCCCCTTCCGCGTCTGGGCCTCCCCCTGCCTCTCCGCGCCCGAGCCGGACCCCGAAGCGCTGCGGCGCGAGCTGACGCGCGGCTGCGTGGGGCTGCAACTCCCGGCCACCGCCCTGCTCGACGCAGAAGGCCGGGCCCACTGCGCACCACTCCTGGATGTCGCCGCGCGGATGGACCGGCCGCTGTTCGTGCATCCGGGGGCCGCCCCGTCGGCCTCCGGGGGCGCGCCCGTCTGGTGGCCCGCGCTGGTGCCGTATGTGCAGCAGCTGCATGCCTCCTGGTTCGCTTTCCGCGCGTTCGGCCGGCCGCGTCACCCGGGCCAGCGGGTCTGTTTCGCCGCGCTCGCCGGTCTCGCGCCGCTGCACGGTGAGCGGCTGATGGCCCGCGGCGGCGGCCGGGACCGCGGCCGGGTCGACTGCGACGCGTTCTACGAGACGTCCTCCTACGGGACCCGCGCGGTGGACGCCCTCGTACGGGCCGTCGGCATCGATGTCGTCGTCACCGGAAGCGACCGGCCCTACGCGGCCCCTGCGATCCCCGACCTCGGCGCGGATGCCGCCGTCCACGCCCTGCGTACCGCCAACCCGGCCCGTCTGCTGGGCCCGATGAAAGGAGCCGGATCATGAGCGAACGCGCTCAGCCTTTCGCCGAGTTGACCGACGTCACCGCCGGCGCCCGCGCCGCCACGGGTGTCCTCGCAGCCACGGATGCCGCCGCCCCCGCACCCGCCGATCCGTTCCGCGCCCTGCCCGAGCGCAATCTCGACAAGCGCGAGCTCCAGGCCCTGGTCGACGAGCTGGCCGCCCGCCCCTGCCTGTGGCGCGAGGACGTCGCGTTCTCCGACACCGAGCGCCACTACGCGTCCCTGCACCGCGATGAGCACGTCGATGTCTGGCTGCTGTGCTGGACCCGGCGGAACGACACCGGCTGGCACGATCACGACATCTCCTCGGGTGCCGTCCGCGTCGTCCAGGGCGTACTGACCGAGTCCAATCCCCGGATCGGCGGCGAGCATCCGGCCACCGCCGTCGGCGCGGGCAGCTCCTTCTGCTTCGGCCCGGACCATATCCACCGCCTCACCGGCGCCACGGACGACGCGATCTCGGTGCATGCCTATTCGCCGCCGCTGTGGCGCCTCGGCCAGTACGACATCACCGAGGACGGGCTGATGCGCCGGGTCTCGGTCTCGTACGCGGATGAGCTGCGGCCGCTGGACGCCCCGGCCGGCCTGACCACCCGGGGGAGCACTCGACGGTCTGACCACCCCGGGAAACAACAGAGGAAGCAGGGAGAAGAGGGAGAAGGGAGCAGGCACACAGGGGCACGGACCACGGTCGGATCGGGGGGTTAGCCCTACCGCGCCCCGCCCCTTCGTCCGTACTCTCGGGAGCATGGCAACACACGACCCCGAGCTGAGGAAAGAACTCGACGCGACCCTCCAGACGCGCAAGGAGCTGGGGTCGGAGTACGAGTCGGAGCTGGTGGAAGCCTTCCTCGACAAGCTGGACAAGAATGTCGACCGGCGGGTCCGGCGGCAGTTGGCCGAACAGCAGATGCAGGTGGCGCGGGGTGTGCACCCGCCGCGCCGTGGCGCGAGCGAGGACGGCGGTGCGGGCAACGGCTTCGCCGACCGGTTCGGTTTCGCCACGGTCTCGCTGGTGCTGGCGGTACCGCTGTCCGTGATCGCCGCGGTGAACGCCGGGCTGATCGGTCTGGCGGTCTGCTGGGCCGGCATCGTCGCCGTCAACGCCGTACACAGCCCGGGGTTCCGCTCTCTGATACCCACCCGCGAGCCCCGCCGCGACGGAGACCGGGAGTAACTCCCACGACTCAGGCTGGGGATCCCTGGCTGGGAGAGGGTATTGCGGGGACCGCCACCCCCGGCCGAAGCCGGGGGCGGGACGACGGCGGTCCCCGCAAGGGACGCGGTCCGGGTGCATGTCCGGTCGTCGCGTCCTCGGCGATGGAGGTCCGGGAGCCGCTCCGGAGGTTCCGTATCGCCATGCGTCTCAATGTGCCGTACGAGTGTTAAGCCCGTGCTGCCGACACGTGACGCATACGTACACCTTGCGGCGACAGCCCGTTTCCTGACGTCCACTTGACGCTGTGACGATTGCGGAACGGGCCAACGGGCGGCCGCCGCCAGGGTGTCGTCGCACTCCGCAGGACCGGTACCGGTCCCTACCGGCGGCTACTTGGCGACCCCGCGTGCCAGATAGGCCAGCAGATCCTGCCGGCTCACCACACCCGTCGGCTTGCCCTCGACGAGGACGATCGCCGCATCGGCGTTCTCCAGGACCGCCATCAGGTCGGCGACCGGCTCGCCCGAGCCGACCTGCGGCAGCGGCGGGGACATGTGCTTCTCCAGCGGGTCGCTGAGCGACGCGCGCTTGGCGAACAGCGCGTCGAGCAGTTCGCGTTCGACGACCGAGCCGATGACCTCGGCGGCCATGACGTCGGGGTGCCCGGCGCCCGGCTTGACGATCGGCATCTGGGAGACGCCGTACTCCCGCAGGACGTCGATCGCCTCGCCGACGGTCTCCTCCGGGTGCATGTGCACCAGCGAGGGCAGCGCGCCCTCCTTGTGCTGGAGGACCTCGCCGACCCGCGCCGAGGTGCCGCTCTCCTCCAGGAAGCCGTAGTCCGCCATCCACTCGTCGTTGAAGATCTTGGAGAGATAGCCGCGGCCGCTGTCCGGCAGCAGGATCACCACGACCTCGTCCGGCCCGAGCCGCTCCGCGACCCGCAGTCCGGCCACCACCGCCATACCGCAGGAGCCGCCGACGAGCAGGCCCTCCTCCTTGGCCAGCCGCCGGGTCATCTGGAAGGCGTCCTTGTCCGAGACCGCGACGATCTCGTCCGCGACGGTACGGTCATACGCCTCCGGCCAGAAGTCCTCGCCCACGCCCTCGATCAGATACGGGCGCCCGGAGCCGCCGCTGTAGACCGAGCCCTCCGGGTCGGCGCCGACGACCTCGACCCGGCCCTCGCTGGCGTCCTTCAGATAGCGGCCGGTCCCGCTGATCGTGCCGCCGGTACCGACGCCCGCCACGAAGTGGGTGATCCGCCCGTCCGTCTGCGCCCACAGCTCGGGACCGGTCGTCTCGTAATGCGAGCGCGGGTTGTTGGGGTTGCTGTACTGGTCGGGCTTCCACGCCCCGGGCGTCTCGCGCACCAGGCGGTCCGAGACGTTGTAGTACGAGTCCGGGTGGTCCGGGTCCACCGCGGTCGGGCAGACCACCACCTCGGCCCCGTACGCCCGCAGTACATTGATCTTGTCCGTCGACACCTTGTCGGGGCAGACGAAGATGCACTTGTAGCCCTTCTGCTGGGCCACGATCGCCAGGCCCACGCCGGTGTTCCCGGACGTCGGCTCGACGATGGTGCCGCCGGGCTGCAACTCACCCGATTCCTCGGCGGCCTCGATCATCCGCACCGCGATCCGGTCCTTGACCGAACCGCCGGGGTTGAAGTACTCGACCTTCACCAGGACGGTGGCCTGGATCCCTCGGGTGACGTTGTTGAGCCGCACGAGCGGGGTATTGCCGACTAGCTCAATCATCGAATCGTAAAACTGCACGGTGGTCTCCGCGGTCGGGGGCACGCTGTCCTGCGCCCGTGCAGTCAGCCTATTGCCCGTCCCCGTCGGCGGTCCGCCGCGTTGCGTTCCGTGCGCGACGGGGCACAAACCGTTGTAGGAGTTTGTTGACGATTCAGGGAGCCCGTCCGGCCCTCGGGCCAGCGGGCGCGCACGCGCTGCACGGGGAGGTGCCCGGCCGATGGCGACGACGGTGACGATGTCCAGGGCAAGGGTGGCGAGGCGGATCGCGACCGCCGCCGCGTTCGGTGGCGGCGGGATCGGTCTGCTCGGCGTCGCCACCGTCGGCCTGCTGCTGACCGAGGTCCGGCTGGCCCGGCGTACGGTCGGCGGCTCCAGCGACATCCCACCGTGCGCCGACGGCCGCTACGGCGCCGCGTTCGGCCACCGCACGGACCGGCCGCCCCTGCGGCTCGGGTTCCTGGGCGATTCCACAGCCGCCGGCCAGGGCGTCCACCGCGCCGGCCAGACCCCGGGCGCGCTGCTCGCCTCCGGCCTGGCCGCGCTCTCCGAACTGCCCGTCGACTTCCGCAATGTGGCCCTGCCCGGCGCCCAGTCCGACGATCTGGCGCGCCAGGTGGAGCTGCTGCTGGCGGACGGGGAGCCCCCGGACGTCTGCGTCATCATGATCGGCGCGAACGACGTCACCCACCGGATGCCGTTCGCGGAGTCCGTGCGCCATCTGGCCGACGCGGTGCGTCGGCTGTCCGACCTGGGCTGTGAGGTCGTCGTCGGCACCTGCCCCGACCTGGGCACCATCGAGCCGGTGTACCAGCCGCTGCGCTGGGTGGCCCGCCGGCTGTCCCGCCAGCTGGCGGCGGCGCAGACCATCGGGGTCGTCGAGAGCGGCGGCCGTACGGTCTCGCTCGGCGATCTGCTGGGCCCCGAGTTCGAGGCACGGCCGCGGGAGCTGTTCGGCCCGGACAACTACCACCCGTCGGCGGAGGGCTATGCCACCGCCGCGATGGCCGTACTGCCGACGCTGTGTGCCGCGCTCGGCCTGTGGCCGGAGGAGGAGCGGCCGGAGGCCGCCCGCCGTGAGGGCATCCTGCCCGTCGAGCAGGCCGCGGCGCAGGCCGCGTCCGAGGGCGGTACGGAGGTCACCGCCTCCCGTCGGGCCCCCTGGGCCCTGCTCAAGCACCGCAGGCGCCGCCAGCTGCCCGAGCCGGAGGCGACGGACGCGCCGGAGGTGCCGCCGATCGCCACCTGACGCACAAGCGCTCGCCACGACACATAAGCGCCCGCTTAGAAAAGAGGTCCGCATCACAGCGTTCATGCCGTGACCTCAGCAGTACGTGCGGGTAACTTCCCTCACAGTCCGCCAATCCGCCCACCCGTCGCCCAACCGCCACACCTCAACGAGGCGCTGCGCGCCGGAGCCTTTCCTCTCTTGGAGCCGTGTGATGCCCGAAGCCGTGATCGTCTCAGCCGCCCGCTCCCCGATCGGCCGCGCCTTCAAGGGCTCGCTCAAGGATCTGCGCCCGGACGACCTGACCGCGAGGATCATCGAGACCGCCCTCGCCAAGATCCCCGAGCTGGACCCCAGGGACATCGACGACCTGATGCTCGGCTGCGGCCTCCCCGGCGGTGAGCAGGGCCACAACCTCGGCCGGATCGTGGCCGTCCAGATGGGGATGGACCACCTCCCCGGCTGCACCCTCACCCGTTACTGTTCCTCGTCGCTGCAGACGACCCGTATGGCGCTGCACGCCATCAAGGCCGGCGAGGGCGATGTCTTCGTCTCGGCGGGCGTCGAGACCGTCTCACGGTCCGTCAAGGGCACCTCCGACGGCCTGCCCGACACCCACAACCCGCTGTTCGCCGACGCGGAGGCGCGCACCGCCACCCGCGCCGAGCAGGAGGGCACCGACTGGCACGACCCGCGCGAGGACGGTCTGGTCCCGGACGCGTATATCGCGATGGGCCAGACCGCGGAGAACCTCGCCCGCCTCAAGGGCATCACCCGCCAGGACATGGACGAGTTCGGCGTACGGTCCCAGAACCTCGCCGAGAAGGCGATCAAGGGCGGCTTCTGGGAGCGGGAGATCACGCCCGTCACGCTCCCCGACGGCACCGTGGTCGCCAAGGACGACGGCCCGCGAGCCGGGGTGACGATGGAGGGCGTCGCCGGCCTCAAGCCGGTCTTCCGCCCCGACGGCCTGGTGACGGCAGGCAACTGCTGCCCGCTGAACGACGGCGCGGCGGCGCTGGTCATCATGTCCGACACCAAGGCGCGCGAGCTGGGCCTGACCCCGCTGGCCCGGATCGTCTCCACCGGCGTCTCCGCCCTCTCCCCCGAGATCATGGGCTACGGCCCGGTGGAGGCCAGCAAGCAGGCCCTCCGGCGCGCCGGCCTCTCGATCTCCGACATCGACCTGGTCGAGATCAACGAGGCGTTCGCCGCCCAGGTGATCCCCTCCTACCGCGACCTGGGCATCGACCTGGACCGGCTGAATGTGAACGGCGGAGCCATCGCCGTCGGCCACCCCTTCGGCATGACCGGCGCCCGCATCACCACCACCCTGATCAACTCCCTCCAGTGGCACGACAAGCAGCTCGGCCTGGAGACGATGTGCGTGGGCGGCGGCCAGGGCATGGCGATGGTCATCGAGCGGCTGAGCTGAGCTGCAGCGGAGGGTAGGGGTCGGGTGCGAGATACGAGTGCCCGGCACCTGCCCTCCGGCCCGTCCGCCAACTCCCGCCCCGCGCGCACCCTTCGCCGCCGTCCGGACACGCACAGCGACACCGCGTGACCCGCATCACCCAGTGATGAGATCGCGACCCAATCTCCCCCAGGATTGTGACCAACGCCCTGGGGGAGAAGCTTTTTTGCAGGTCAGCGGGGGTGCACCGGAACGTATCGGGCCCAAGAGACCGCACATTCCGGGGCATAGCACCCTGGGAACGGTCGCCGACCCCCGGCAGGCTGAGGTAGGAAGTCGGGGGACGTTCTGTTATCGGAGCACGCCGATGAGCGAGCGCATCAAGGGCGTCCCGCCGGCCGGAGGCCGAGGGAAGTCCATGAACAGGCGCGCGCCCCGGGAATACGGGGCCGCCGAGCGAAGTGCGGAGGGTGCATGACCGTCACGAACCTGGTCCTGCCGACAGCTGCGGCCGTGGCCGTGGTGCTGGGTGCCGCGGCGCTGCACACCGTGCGGGGACTGCGTCGCCAGATCACCGAGCTGCACGCCGAGCTCGTCGCCGCCCGTACGGCGACCGCCGCGACCGTCCCGGCCGCCCGTACGACCCCGGCCGAGGAGACCCCGCTGGCGGACATACGTGCCGCCGTCGCGGACGCGCTGGCCGAGGAGCGGGAGCGGGAGCTGGCGGAGGCCCGTGCGTTCTGGGCCGCCCAGGAGGCCAGGGACGCCGCCGACGCCCCGTCCCTGCTGGGCGGGCTGGCCGGCCTGGGCGAGGAGGGCCCGCTGGACGCCCGCGCGGACCAGCGCGAGCGGCTCGACCTGGACCGGTTCGACGGCCAGCCGTTCGTGCCCCGCCAGGCGGATCTGGCCGGTCTGGAGCCGCTGCTGGGACCGGACGCCCCGGAGCCGATGGACACACTGGAGTCCGTGGAGGCGCTCGAAGCGCTGGAGGTCCTGGACTCGCCGGAGTTCGAGCCCGCCGAGGAGACCGAGTCCGCCGAGCTGGCCGCCGCCCGCCGGCGCCACCCCTCGCACCCGGACTTCTCCCCCACCCCGGTCATCGGCGATCACGAGCGCACCGTCGCACGCCTGGAGGAGCTGGCCCGGCTGGGCACCCCGCTCGCGGACGTGCGCCCCGGCCCGCTGGGCACCCTGGACGTCTATGTCTTCACCGACGGCACCACGCTCTGCCTGACCCCGGGGCACCGTGAGACCGCGGAGAGCGTCGCCGACGCGCTGCAAGCGGGCCGGCGCCCGGTGCTGCTGGGCGGCTCCGGCATCTCCGGCGCGTACGCCCTGACCTTCGCCTGGGGCGAGCGCCACCAGGAGAGCGTCTACATCCTGGCCGACCGCGTGATCGCCTCGCTCTGACGACATTGACGGACGGCGGCTAGCAGCGGCCCGCCGCGTCCCGGACCAGCCGTACGGCCTCCGCCAGATCCTCGGCGGGGGCCACTTTCACGTCATCCGCCGGAGCTGCCGCCGCCCGCCGCAGCGCCTCGACAAGATCGTGGCCGGCCACCGCCAGCTGGTCGCCGACCGCGAACATCCCGGCGTCCGGCAGGTCGTACGGCTCCTCCCCGGGGCGCTCGATCCGTTGCGCTCGCAGCGCCAATTCCCGGGCCAGCGCGAGCCCTTCGGCGGCCGCGCCGCGGGCGAGGGTGCTCCGCGGAAGCGACCTGAGGCGGTCGGCGAAGGCGTCCACGGCGCTCTGCAAAGGGGTCACGTCAAGCACGTCATGAGCCTAAGCGCCACTCCCGGGTGGTTGCCAACGGCCCAACGCTCAGGCACGGTGTGCTGAAGAACCAGCATCGACCGCGTCCGGAGGCGCCGATGTCTCAACTCTTTTCTGAAGAGACCCACCGGAACATGCTCGCGCGCATCCCTCACTGCACCGGCCGGGATATCTCCGAATGGCTCCGCACCGTTGAAGAAGGACCGTCCCTCTTCCGTTTCGACGAAAAGGTCAGCTGGCTCCGTGGCGAGCACGACCTCGCCTACGGACACGCCAAGGCGATTGTCCATGAATACGACCTCAGGCGCGCCGCCCGCAAGCGCTGATACCGGATGCCAGCTTCATCCGGCGCCGTAGTGCACCTCAACGCCGAAGGGCCCGTGGGCAGCTGCCCACGGGCCCTTCGTACGCGCCGCGGTGCCGGGGCCCCGGCACCGCGCCCGGCGTCAGTCGCCGCGCAGGATCGAGATCAGGCGCAGCATCTCCATGTAGATCCACACCAGCGTCAGCGTCAGGCCGAACGCCGCCAGCCAGGACTCCTCGCGCGGAGCGCCGTAGGCGATGCCGTCCTCGACCTGCTTGAAGTCCAGGGCCAGGAACAGCGCGCCGAGGACCACGCCCACGACGCCGAAGATGATGCCCAGGGGGCCACTGCGGAAGCCGAGACCCTCACCCCCGGCGAAGACCATGAACAGCAGGTTGACCATCGACAGCAGGACAAAGCCCAGGGCCGCGATCATCACAAAGCGGGTGAAACGGGCCGTGACCCGGATGATCCGGGTCTTGTAGGCGACCAGCATGGCGACGAACACCGCCATCGTGCCCAGCACCGCCTGCATCGGGGCGCCGTCCAGCTTGGGCAGGTCGTTGATGAAGCCGCTGAGCGCACCGAGGAACAGGCCCTCCAGCGCCGCGTACGACAGGATCAGCGCGGGCGAGGGCTTGCGCTTGAAGGACTGGACGAACGCCAGCACCATCGCGACGAGACCGGCGCCGATCGCGAAGCCGAGGCTCTCGGTCAGGAAGAGCCAGCCGACGGTCGCACCCGCGATCACCGTGCCGAGCGTCATGCCGGTGCGCGCGACGACATCGTCCATCGTCATCGGGCGGGTCTGCGGCGTGTGCTGCGGCGGTGCCTGGGTGAGGCCCTGTTGGCCCTGGGCGTACGGGTTGGTGGCGTCCTGCGGCGCGTAGGGGTTGCCGCCCTGCGCGTACGGGTTCGCTCCGGCGTAGGGGTTCGCGGCGGGGGCCCCGGCCTGCGGCGCTGCGTTGAAGCCCGCGTAGCCGGTGCCGCGGCTGAACTGCCGCCGCGAGAAGACCGGGTTACTGCTCCTCATCTCACTCCTCCATGGCCGCCCAGCGCGGCCTTGACGCATAAGCGTAATGGCTTGGCAAAGGCACGTCCCTAGTTCCTGAGCAGGATCTTCCCCCAGAACGCCGTCCGATGCCTCCGCCAGGAGGAGGACGTACGGGAGGCCCCGGAGGTGCCCGAACGCCTTATTCCGCATATCGAATCGGATAAGGGGCCCATAGTAGGGCGCCGGGCAGGCAACCAGTAGGGCGCCCGGCAGGCAACCGGAACGCGGAAGGCAGCGTCTTGTCAGGTAGCCGGAACCTGCCCTGCCCTGTGGATCCGCGGCGATGTCGCGCCGATGACCCGACGTCATGATCCGGTCGGCCGGGCACCGATTCGTACCGCGCATGCCGGTCACCACCCGTAATGGTCGGGGCACGGAAAGCCGACGACCGGGGGTGCAGATGGGTCTATTCTGGCGGCAAACAGCAGCGATAAGAGGGTAGAGGTGCCTGTGCCTGACGTCTCAGTAGTCGTCATCGTCTACAACGACGCCGACCGGTTGCCGACCGCTGTCCAGTCCGTACTGGATCAAACGCTCCGGGACGTCGAAGTGGTGATCGTCGACGATTGCAGCACCGACCGTTCCTTCGAAGTGGCGCAGCACCTCGCCGCCGCTCATTCAGGGCGGGTAAGGGCCTTCCAGTTGCCGGAGAACAGCGGCGCGGGAGGCGAGCCCCGCAACGTCGGCATCCAGCACACGACAGGCCAGTACGTCATGTTCCTGGACAGCGATGACGTCCTGGAACACAATGCGTGCCGGAATCTGCTGGAGGCGGCCGAGGAAACCGGCTCGGACATTGTTTCCGGTCTGTGTGTGCGGCTGCACAAGGACACCCGGAACCAGAAGCGCGACGAGTGGTATGCGTGGCTTTATTCCGCGACCCGTACGCTGGAGTCCGTCACGGAATTGCCGGACCTGTTCGTATGGGACACCTTGTCCACCAACAAGTGCTATCGCCGTGATTTCCTGATCGAGAACAATCTCCGGTTCCCCAAGGGGATGTTCTACGAAGACCTGATGTTTATTGCCGATGCCTATCTCGCGGCGAAGCGGATCACCCTGATCCCCAATCAGGTCTACTTCTGGCACGTCTACGAGAAGGCCGCCGTGAAGTCGGTGACGAACCGGCGGCACGAGATGACCAACTACGCCCACCGGCTGGAGATCCACCGGCGTATCGACGCGCTGCTGGCCGAGCGCGGGCTGACCGAGATGAAGCTCGCGAAGGACGTCAAGTTCCTCAAGCACGACCTGGTACTGCATCTGCGGGATCTGCCCTTCCGCAGCGAGTCGTACCGCCGGGAGTTCGCCGAGCTCTCCCGGGAATACCTCGGCAGCATCGACCCCGAGGCGTATGAACGCGTCCAGCCCATTCAGGCCATCTGTGCGTATCTGCTGCAACAGGGTGACTGGGAGAATCTGATCCCGGCGGTGGACACGCTCACCAACCGCGACAAGGTCTCGTCGCCGCTCGCCGAGCACGACGGCCGGATCTACTGGTGCGACGGCCATTTCGACGACGTGTTCGGACGCCGCGTCCTCGACGTCACCGACAGCGGCTACCACGAGAAGCCGGTGAACAAGCTGTTCCTGCGCAACCAGCTCACCGCCTTCTCCGAGGTCGGCGGGACGGCGTCGCTGGCCGGCCGGATCACCAATCCGCTCGGCGTCATCCCCGCGGACGCGGAACTGACCGGCACTCTGGAATTCAGCGCCCGCCGGCGCAGCCTGCAATCCTTCACCTTCCCGGTCCGCGTACTGCGCCACGAAGGCGACACCATCCACTGGGAGACCACGGCGGACCTCACCGCACGGCTGCGCCCCCTGGGCATCGTCGACACCATCTGGGACGTCCGCCTGGCCCTGGACGTCGACGGGGCGCGCACCACGACCCGGCTCACCGTCGCCGACACCGAGCTGACCGGGGGGCCGCTGCCGGTCCGGCCGCGGCTGACCCGCATGGTCGCCGATCACATCGAGCCGCATATCTCCGTCAGGGGCCACCTCGCCTTCCGCCTGGTGAGCGAGGGCCGCGGCAGCGAGCGCGTCCAGGAACTGATCGCCCGCGGTGTACGGGGAAAGCCGGGGACGCTCGCCAAGGCGGGCTATCGCAAAGCGAGGACACTGCGGAAGACCCTGGCCTCCGGGGACAACAAACTCCGCGTGTATCACGAGGTGTTCAGCCGGCTGCCCATCAAGAAGCGCACGGTCGTCTTCGAAAGCCATCTGGGCAAGCAGTTCAGCGACAGCCCGCGCGCCATCTACGAGGAAATGCGCCGACAGGGCCTGGACTTCGAGGCGATCTGGTCCTACAGCGGCTCTCCGAAGGACTTCCCGAAGGGCGTCACCCTCGTGCGGCGGTGGTCCATGCCGTATCTCAAGGCCCTCGCGCAGGCCGAGTTCTGGGTGGACAACCAGAGTTATCCGCTCAAGCTGACCAAGCGTCCGGAGACCACCTACATCCAGACGTGGCACGGTTCGGCCCTCAAGAAGATGGGCTTCGACCAGCCCTCGCTCAAGGCCACCACCCGGCAGGAGCAGTCGGCGCAGCAGCGTTCCCTCGACCGCTTCGACCGTTTCCTGGTCCGCTCCGAGCACGATGTGCACACTCTGGCCAAGGCATTCCGGCTCAAGGAGAAGACCCTGCTGCGGGTGGGCTACCCGCGCAATGACGCACTGGTCCAATGCCGCCGGCGGGAAGCGGAGCGGGGCCGCAGGGAACGCGGGCCGCTCGCCGCGGAGCTGGGAATTCCCGACGACAAGACCGTGCTGCTGTACGCGCCGACATTCCGCAAGGTGGGCGGCCGGCACGGCCGCTTCGAGCTGCCTTTCGACGTGGAGCGCTTCGCCGACCAGTTCGGTGACCGCTATGTCCTGCTCGTACGGTCGCACTACCTCAATCACGTGGTGCTGCCGCCGACCGTACAGGGCCGGGTGATCGACGTATCGGCCCACCACGACATCACACCCGTGCTGGAGCTGGCCGACGGCCTCATCACGGACTACTCCTCCGTGATGTTCGACTACGCCCTGCTCGACCGGCCGTTGGTGTTCTTCACCTACGACTACGACGCATACGTCCACGAGGGCCGGGGCACCTACTTCGACCTGCTGGAAGACGCGCCCGGCCCGGTGGTCCGTACCGAAGAGGAATTCCACGAGACCATCAAGTCCTTCGAAACCCAGGCCCTGGAATACGCGACGGCCCGCAAGGAATTCGTCGCCAAGTTCGGAGAATACGACCGGGGCGACGCCGCACAGAGCATCGTCGATCAGTTCTTCGCACAGTGGAGCCGTTGATGAGCAAGCCGAACGCCGCCCAGCCGCGGGACATCTTCTTCGTCTCCAACAGCGTCAACGAGCTGGGGGGCATCACCAGTTGGTCGCACCAGATGGCCCGCCTGTTCTGCGAGCGCGGCCACCGGGTGCATGTCATCGGCGTGGTCCCGCCTCCCGAAGGCCGGGTCCACGAGCTGGCCGAAAACCTGCCCTACAAGACCACCACCCTCTACGACGAACATCCGCCGAACGTCAGCCCCGTGCGCGGCCTCAAGGACCGGCTCAACATCGTCGAGCAGCGCCGCCGCACCGCCCGTGAGGCCGGGATGCGCGAACAGGCCGCCAAGATGAGCACGCTGTTCCGGGCGGCCCGTCCGGGCGGGGTGGTGATCGTCACCCAGGTGTGGGCCATGGAGTGGGTCGCGCTGGCCGACACCGCCGGGCTGAAGGTCGTCGGCATGAGCCATGAGTCCTTCGCGACCTGCCGCAAGTCGTCCCGCTTCCAGCGGGTGAAGCGGTTCTACGCGGACGTCGACCGGATGCTGCCGCTCACCCGTGAGGACGCCGACCAATGGATCCGCCAACGGCTCGACAACGTCGGTTTCATGCCGAACCCGCTGCCGTTCTTCCCCGACGTGCCCTCCGACCGGTCCCGCCAGTGCGTGGTCAGCATCGGCCGGCTGCACGAGGAGAAGGGCGTGGACCTGCTCCTGGAGTCCTGGGCGCAGGTCGCGCCGCGGCACCCGGACTGGACGCTGCGGATCTACGGCTCCGGCGAGGAAGCGGAGGCGCTGCGCAAGCAGGCCGCCGAGCTGGGGGTCGCCACGAGCGTCGAGTGGATGGGGCGCACCGGCGATGTGACCGGCGCACTGCGGGACGGCTCGGTCTTCGCGCTGAGTTCACGCGGCGAAGGTTTCCCGCTGGCCCCTATGGAGGCGATGGCGACTGCCGTTCCCTGCGTGGCCTTCGATGTGGCGCCGGGCGTCCGCGAGATCATCACGGACGGCGTGGACGGCCTTCTGGCGCCCCCGGGCAACACCACCGAGTTCGCCCGGCACCTGGAAACCCTGATCTCCGACAAGGACCTTCGGGACACGATGGGCGAGGCCGCTCGCGAGAACATCCAGCGGTTCTCCACCGAGGAGATCGTCGCCCGCTGGGAGGGCCTGTTCGCCCTCATGGAACGCTGACCGATGGAACGCTGACCGACAACGGGCACCATGCGTAGGGGCCGCCGGCATCCACCGGCGGCCCTGCCCATGCGGAACTGAGGGAGAGTCAACAAAACGGCCCGGCGCCGAACCTGAGGCTCGTCACCGGGCCTTCCGCCTACCAGCGCTCAGTGAGCGTTGTTGTCACAGCTCATCTTGGAGCCCATGTTGGCGGGCTGCGCACCCGGGGAGCCCTCGCCGTTGGCCGCGTTGCCCAGCGTGCCGTTGAGCGCCCCGACCGCCCCGAGGATGTCGATGTTCATGTCGTGCGTCCTGCAGTGGGTGCTCTGACCGATGTCGGTGTCGTGGGCACCCGCCTCGCCGTGGGCAAGAGCCGTACCGGCGCCGAGGGAGCCGACGCTGCCGAGGACGGCGCCCACGAAGGCAGCCTTCTGAAGCTTGCGCATTTCTTCTCCGTTGAGATTGAGCGGGTGCGATCTGCAGCAGATCGACTTCTTACAGTGACGGGAGGTCGACGGGACATGCCCCGCACCGCTCGCACGGCGTCACCAGACCGAAACGAGCGGGACACCCCCCGGCCGGGGCCGGATGGCGCCCCCTGCCGCGGGGATGACGAGCGATCAGTTCCGGGGACGGGGCCCCTTCCGAACCGCCCTTGAACGGTCAGGCAAGCCGGGGAAGCTCGACATCCCCCACCGGAGGCGCCGCGAGCCGCCCGAGCCCCATCGGGTTGACCTGCGGGATGCCCGGCGACAGCAGCGGCCTGACCAGCGGGTTGACCTGCGGGTTGATCTGCGGGTTCACCTGCGGGGCGGCGTTCGGGAGGTTGCGCGGACGGAAGACCTCCGGGACATCGACCTGCGGGCGAACCTGCGGGGCGACCTGCGGGTTGGACTCCGGCTTCACCTGCGGAACGATCGGCGACGCCGACTGCTGCGGGGCCTGGTGGTGCGGAGCATGGTGCGAGGCGGTAGCCAGCGACTCACCGAGCGAAGTGGCCGATGCGGTGGCGTGATGATGGGTGGGCCGGTGCGGAGCGGAGTGCTGAACAGGAGCCGGTGCAGCGTACTGCCGCGGAGCGGGGGCCGGAGCAGGCGGCCGCGGGGCCGGCCGCCGCTGCTGAACGGGGGCCGGTGCGGGAGCCGGCGGGGCGTACTGCCGCGGAGCAGGCGGCCGTGGAGCAGGCTGCCGCCGCTGAACGGGGGCCGGTGCGGGAGCCGGCGGAGCGTACTGCTGCGGAGCGTACTGCCGCGGGGCGTACTGCCGCGGGGCGTACTGCCGGGGAGCAGGAGCCGGAGCCGGCGGAGCGTACTGCGGAGGGGGAGCCGGCGGAGCGTACTGCGGAGGGGGAGCCGGCGGAGCGTACTGCGGAGGGGGAGCCGGCGGAGCGTACTGCTGCGGAGCAGGAGCCGGAGCGGCACCGCTGTACCCGACGGGGGCGTCGGCATGACTGACGCCGACACCGATGGCAGAGAAACCACCGGCCGCTGCGACGACGAGCATGGCCTGGTGAAGCTTGCGCATGGAACCCTCGGCCCTTCATTACCTGTGCATGGAAATCTGAATTACTTATCGGAGTCTTGTTCGCGCTAACAGTGGTAATCCTGGGGTTTCACACTCTGCGTACCCCCGTGTCGGACCACGGTGGAGGCCTCTCGCCGGCCCGCGGCGGCACCCGCTGCGTGCCGCCCTCCAACGCCCATCGAAGCCGACGGCGGATCCCATCACCTCTCCTCTGATTCGCGTCGGACAACACTGCCGGCGTGGTCGCCACGGGCTCAATCACTGTTCTCCAAGGCCCATTCGCTGTTCTCTCCCAGCAGGGAACGAGATTTCACCAGGTCCGGTCACGGGAGCCGAGGCGCCGTCACCCGTTTGCCGACTGGCGTAAATCTTCCGGGGAGTTGGTGGAGATCTGACGGCAAAGGCGCGACGGGCCCGCGGCCCCAGCACCCGCGAGAACACGGCAGTTTGCCTGACGCATTCGTGCCGGCGGCAAGCCGGCGCCTCCTGCGTGTTTCTCCCACTAGTGCGATCAGGCGATCACTTGGCGTGGGCTTCGGGACCTGCTTCCCACGGGTGGAAGGGTGGCCCGCGCAACCAGCATGCCAGCAAAACGAGATGAAGCAGGAGTCGCTATGCGCCGTACACTCGCCACCCTTTTGGGAGCCTTCGCTCTCACCGGGGCCCTCTCGCTCCCCGCCCACGCCGAACAGCCCGCGCCGGGCGGCGCCATCGGCCTCCTGGGCGTACCCCTGAAGGCCACCTCCGAGATCGGCCCGTTCCACCTCGGTGAACTGCCGCTGCTCGGCCGCGGCTGACCGTCCGATTGCAGCCCACGGTCACCACCGTCCGGCAGCCCGCCGGGCTGCCGGACGGTTTACCCATGACCACACAGGACTGAACTGCCTATTTACAGCACCAGTTCACCACTTCATGGCAGGGCATCGGATGTTCCGGCGAGTCGTTTCCGTGCCGTGAGTGAGTAGCCGCCAGAGTGGTCGTCGGCTGTCGCGTCGGCCGCGTACCAGCGGCCGGACCGCCGCACCAGAGCTATGCCTTCCCCACCCTCAGTTGGAAGTGACCAGACAGACAACATCCCTTCATTAAATAGGAATTGGTTTTAATTCTGGGGCCGAACGAGTGCATTCGCCGGGCTGAAAGAGTGAGCACAGTGCTGAATTCGTGGCCTGCCCGCATGGTTCTCGTTGAGCCTCATGCGGTCCGCGGTCGTGACCGCACTGCCACGAAGGAGAAACGTGATCACAAAGGTCATCGCCGCTTCGGCTGCCGCCGGCGGCCTGCTGCTCGCGAGCGCGGGCACGACCGTCGCCGACACCGGCGCCAAGGGAAAGGCCGCCGGCTCGCCCGGCGTTCTGTCCGGCAACCTGCTTCAGGTGCCGATCCACATCCCGGCCAACTTCTGCGGCAACACAGTCAACGTCCCCGGACTGCTCAACCCCACGCTCGACAACACCTGTATCAACGTAGATTCTCACAGCCACGGAAAGGGTGGCGACGACGACAAGGGCGGCGCCAAGGGCGCAGCCAAGGGGTCCGCGGGGATTCTGTCCGGGAACCTCGGACAGCTCCCGGTGCACGTACCCGTGAATGCATGTGGCAACTCGGGCAATGTGATCGGCGCGCTCAACGTCGCGTTCGGCAACGACTGCGCCAACGTCAAGCGGCCGCACCACGACGACTCAGCGGATCCCAAGACGGAGGTGCGCGATCACAAGCCGTCGCCGCACCACCACACAGCGGATACTCCGGACCATCGCCCGTCGGCGCCCCCGGAGACCAAGCGCGCGATCGAGCACCATGACACCCCCGAGCTCGCCAAGACGGGTGCGGAAAAGATCGGCCTGGCGATTCCGGCCAGCGCCGGGCTGATGCTCGGCGGCTTCCTGCTCTACCGCCGGGGCCGCCGCGCCTCCGCCCGCAACTGACCGCGGAGAGCGGCGGCTGTCCGGGGCTGTCACTCCGTCATATATGAGTGTGGGGCCCGTCAGTCATCGGGCCCCACACTCATGGGTGCTGTCAAGCGCCGAGAGGCCACCAGCCTCAACTGCACGAAGATCAAGGCGCTTTGAGCACCTCCCACAGCTGCCCCTCGCATCCACGCCACACCGCTGCTCCTACAAGAACGAGAACGCCCACCCCAGATGATGTGCGCCGACGGGCAAACGGGTGACCGCGCTCCGGCTCCCGTGACCGGACCAGGGGAATTCTCGTTTTACCCACTGGGAGAGAACAGTGAATGGGCTCGTCAGGTGCTGCCGAGGAAATACTCCGATGCTCCTTGTGATGCCGGGTGGCGTCGCGGGGCTGCGGAGGCTTCCATTGCGATCCGACACGGGGTACGCAGAGCGTGAAACCCCAGGATTACCACTGTTAGCGCGAACAAGACTCCAATAAGTAATTCAGATTTCCATGCACAGGTAATGAAGGGCCGAGGGTTCCATGCGCAAGCTTCAGCAGGTCGCGCTCGTCGTCGCAGCGGCCGGCGGTCTGTCCACCATCGGTTCCGGCGTCAGCTCCGCCACTCCCGTCGGGTACGGTGCCGCCCCGCCCCCCGTTCCGCAGCAGGACCCCCAGGCCAGCGCCTGGAGCGGTTCGCAGGCAACTTCGTCCGCTTCCGGCTCGTATGCGTATCCGCAGCAGGCCGCCCCGCAGGACGCCCCGCAGGTCAACCCGCAGATCAATCCGCAGCTCTCCCCGCAGCTCAGTCCTGAGATCTCCCCGCAGGCCACCCCCGCCCAGCAGGATCAGAACAACCTCTTCCGTCCGTTCCAGGAGTGCAGCCCGGCGGCACTGCTCGACGCAGACCTTCCGGTCTCCCTGCTCGCCGCCTCCCAGACCCGGGGCGTCACCTGCCACCAGCACAACCATCAGGCCAACGCCTTCGCCACCGCGTCCGGCCACTGAGGCGAGCTCACGCGTTGTCGCGACGGGCCCTTCGAGGGTGATCCCTCGAAGGGCCCGTTCGCGTGCGCGGCAGCTGATGTGCCGTCACACCAGGGAGCCACCACGCCCGTTCCGGCGCGCCCATGCGCCCGACCTGCTCGCGGTGCGGGGCGGCTGACGAACCAGGCATCCTTCGCGATCATCATAAAATCCGGCGCGTCGCTGTGCGGATTCGTGTTATTTCGGTACTAACCTCCCGTAACTGTACGAAGTCGGTCTGTCACGGACCGAAACCGCTCAATCCACCGGAGATGAAATGCGCAAGCTTCGCAAGGCTGCCGTCATGGCAGCCGCCATCGGCAGCGTCGGGTTCCTCGGCGTCGGCCCCGCCTACGCCGACGGGCACGGCGGCCATGGCGGCGGCGGTCACGGCGGCGGGAAAGGCGGCGGCTACGCCATGCAGGGCAGCAACTGCAGGTCGCATGACTTCAACCTCGACATCCTCGGCGAGGTCGGAATCCTCAACGGCGTGCTCGCCAATGTGCTCAACGGCGAGGGCAGCCCGGGCGCACAGGCCACCCACATGGGGTCGACCATGGGCTGCAACAACCACGCCTGAGAGCCAATAGTCACGTAGGCATCCGAAACAGGTCCCGGCATCCGAGCCACAAGCCCGGTGCCGGGACCATTTACGTCCCGGCACCATTTACGCCTCCCCAGGGATCCCTGACCCGGTGTCACATCGGCGTTCCACCGATCCCCTAGGGCACGGTGGAACGCCTGCGGCGTACGCACAGTGGCACTGTCGCGCACACTCGGCCCCGCCGGCCGGTGAGCACCGAACGCCTCGGATCAGGTGATCGTCCCGCCTTGGTTCAGCTCGACGCACTTCGACATGTGCACAGAAAATAATATAACCGAATTTAAATGCGTCCGGGCCATAGCCGGAATGAAAGCCCGTCAGCTCCCGCCGAAAGGCCCGGACCATCGGGCTTTCCGCCGAAACTCCTTGCCAGACACAGCAGTTGAGGCGGAGCGCCCGCACCCCTTCCGTCCGGTCAATGCCCGACCTGCCGGGGTGCGGGCATTTCCCGGGGTGCCCGCGAGTTCGCGACCGCCATGGAATCCGGCGCGTCGTCAAGTGGTTTCGGATATTTCGTATTAGCCTTAACTGTAAGAAGTCGATCAATCACAGATCGCATCCGCTCAATCTACCGGAGATAAAATGCGTAAGCTTCGCAAGGCTGCCATCGTGGTCGCCGCCCTCGGCAGCATGGGCGTCCTCGGCGCCGGCACCGCCCACGCCGACGGGCACGGCGGAGGAAAGCACCAGATGGGCTCGCTGATGGTCAAGCAGGGCAACCACTGCAGGTCGCACGACACTAACGTGGACATCCTCGGCGAGGTCGGAATCCTCAACGGTCTGCTGGCCAACGCACTTGGCGGCGAGGGCTCCCCGGGTGCGCAGTCCACCAGCATGGGCTCGACCATGGGCTGCAGCAACAGCGTCGGCAAGTAAGCGAAACGGGTCCCACAGCATCGGCAAGTATCCGCATAGGGTCCCGGTGTCCGAGCCGCAGGCCGGACACCGGGACCCCTTTTTGGCCTTCTTCGGAGTCCAGCGCGGGCCCCTTCCCCTTCGCGGTCGAGCCGAAAAGGACGCAGGCGCAATGGCGCTGATGATGGACGTGCGGAGGAAACTGCCTCACGGGGCGTGCGGACAAGCCGCTGCACATACTGCTGCGGTTGAGCCGGCCCCGTCGGTATCGGATCGCATTCGACGGTCATACCGTCGCGCGTTATCACGACGCGATGGTGCATCAGGCGCGCTGATCCCCGTCAGCGCGCCTGATGCACGAATAGGTGGCGCGGGGCGGCCAGGGGCCCCATCCGAACACTCGGCACGGTGCCGTCTGCGAATGGCCACATCCCCATGGCGCCATGGTGCCGGGCTCGGGATCACCCCGGCCCGGCCATCCGTGGTTTCAGCCTCAGATCCCGGTGTAGGGCATCTTTCAACCCTTGGGCAGCGGTGTGTGGTTGGAGCAGTTCACGACAGGCCCGAGCTTCGACGCACCGGGGCTCAGCAGACCGCTCTGGGGCCACACCACGCGCTGCCGGGAGTTCGACGAGCAGTTCTTGTGCTGCTTGACGACACGGTCACCCTTCTTGCTGGTGTAGACGACTTCGTTCTCGTCGATGCAGGTGCTGCCCATGGAGCCGCGGGCGCAGTCGGCCTGAGATCCCCCGGCGTACGCGTGCCCCGCACCGACGCAGGTCATGGCGAGACCGCCCAGGATTCCCGAGACGACTGCGATCTTCTTCTGACTGAACATGTACTGCGTTCCCCTTTGATGATCGATGCCCGGGTGCCATGCACCGCGAACCGGCCCGCGCTCGGGCCTGACGAAGGTCGAGAAATGGGTCCCGGCGCCCGGACCGTGGCCAGGACGCCGGGACCCTTTCCCTTACTTGCGGGCTACGTTGTTGCAGCCCATGTGCGAGCCCTGGCGGGTCTTCTGACCGCCCGGGGAGCCCTCACCGTTGAGCGCGTTGCCCAGAACGCCGTTGAGGATCCCGACCGAGCCGAGGATGTCGATGTTCATGTCGTGCGACCGGCAGCGGGTCTGCTGGCGGACGTCGACGCGCTTCGCGTCACTGTGGTGCTTGCGGTGACCCGATTCCTGGACGGGCTGCGGGGCGGCCTGCGGAGCCGGCTGCGGGGCGGCCTGCGGAGCCGGCTGCGGGGCGGCCTGCGGAGCCGGCTGCGGGGCGGCCTGCGGAGCGGGCCGCGGGGCGGCCTGCGGAGCCGGCTGCGGGGCGTACCGGGGCGCGGGCTGCGGAGCGTACCGGGGCGCCGCCTGCGTTGCGTACCGGGGCGCCACCTGCGGAGCGTAGTACTGCGGCGCGGGTTGCGGAGCGTACTGCGGCGCGGCAACCTGCTGCGGAGCACTGGCGTGCGGGTGGAACCCGTGCGAGTTGTTGTGGCCGCCGTCTGCAGTGGCTCCCGAGGCAGAAGCTGCCCATGCAGTGACCGTCGGACCACCGTGCGAACCACTCTGGTACCCGACACCATTGGCGAAACCGACACCGGCGCCGAGGGCGGACAGACCGGCTACCGCTGCGGCGACGATCGCGGCTTGCTGAAGTTTGCGCATGGAACTCTGACCCTTCATTTCATGTGCATGGAGCCCCCCTTGACTACCTTTTGTGAGCATATACACACTTACCGTAGTCACTATGGGATTTCGCCGCTCAACACCCCCCGTGTCGGCCCACAGAAACCTCGGCAAGCTCCCGACGGCTCTCGCCGCACCGTCCTCCAGCACCGTTCGAAGCCGACAACGGGCGTCAGTGATCACCAACTGGCCGCACGTCAGCAGGTTTTCCATGGGGCACTCACCCCCCTTTTTTCACGTTCATTGGCAAACCGGTGAGCCGTGCGGCCCGCTGAGTGCGGGCGGTGTCGCGCCGAGAGGGCCGGGGCCTCGACCGGTCATGGCCAACGAAACGCAGGAGACGGCCGGGCGCGCCGCGCGAACCGGCCAGCGCGAAAGAAGCCTGCTGAAGACTCATTTGACATCCCATCAGGGAGATTGGAGGGTCGCAGCCGCCGCGGACGGCCCACGTCACCACAGAATGAGCGTTTCCACCGGTGTCTGCGCACGGCCCATTCGCTGCTCCCTCCCGGAGAGCAACGAGCCTTCCCCCCGACCGGGTCACGGGAGCCGATGCGCGGTCACCCATTTGCCCACTGGCGGGAATTATTCGGGGTGTTGGTGGCGCCGCGAACAGAGCCGCGCCACGGAAGGCGCAATGGAACGGTGGCCGGTATGACCTTCGACGCCCCGTCCTTCATGCTCCTGAATCCGACCACGGCTTTGCGCGCCAGACCCGCCGAATATCGCGATTACGTTTCGTACACCAACACGCCGCGTTCACAGCCTAGTTAGTCTGCCGGCCTTACTCCGCCTCACCTTTCCGACGAACACCTGCACACCACGACATCGGCTCTGGCGACCAACGACCGTCGCATGGCATGTCGTTGTGACGGTCGGATATTCCGACCGGAATAGTGCCGATTGGGGGCTCTGGTTTCCATCCCCGCGCCCTGCGTTCGCGGGCAAGAGAACGGTGGATGGCCGGGTCCGGGATCAAACCGGTCCGGCCATCCACCGTTCGAGAGGATGCTCTACGAGCCTCCGGCTTCACGTGAGACGGGGAGCATGTCGCGCAGGCCAACCCGACCCGGACAAGCCCCGTCCGAGGCTCGTATGCCGGCCTCTGGGGCTCAGAATCCGGGGCCGGGCGGCTCGGCGCCTCCACCCGACGGTGCCGACGAGTTGGAGCAGGACACGGAGGGCCCGATCAGGGTGCTCGTGTTCACCACACCGTCCGTGGGCAGCTTGACGGGCCTCAGCGGCAGGCAGTCCTGCGTCTGGCGGACGACGTACGGGGTGTTGTCGCTGGTGTAACCGGATTGAGTGCAGGTGATGATGCCCCGGGTGTTGCGACCACAGTTGACCGAGGCCGCTTCGGCGTACGCCTGGGTGGCGCCGGCGCAGGTCACGACGAGGCCACTCAGAATCCCCGAGACGACTGCGATCCTCTTCCGACTGAACATGACTGCGTTCCCCTTTAGTGATCGATGCCCAGGCGCCATGTGCCGCGAACGGCCCGTGTCCTGGGTCTGAAGACGGTTGAAAAGCGGGTCCCGGCGCCCGGCCCGTGGCCAGGACGCCGGGACCCCTTGCCACTACTAGTGCTTCTTCTTCTGGTGCTGGCCGAAGTCGGCTGCGTTGTTGCAGCCCAGCTCCGAGCCCATCGGGGTGGACTGGGCGCCGGGCGAGCCTTCGCCGCCGAGCGCGCCGCCCAGGAGGCCGTTGACGAGGCCGACCTCGCCGAGGATGTTGACGTTGATGTCGTGCGACCGGCAGTGGTTGCCCTGGCTGAGGCCGATCCTGGTGCCGTCCTTGTGGCCGTGCCCACCGTGCCCATCAGCGACGGCGGTACCGGCGCCGAGGAAGCCGACGCTGCCGAGAACGGCTGCCACGACGGCAGCCTTACGAAGCTTGCGCATTTCAACTCCGGGGATTGAACGGATGCGATCGGTGACCGATCGACTTCGTACAGTTACGGCAAGCTAATACGAAATTCCCGTAACAACCCGACGACGCGCCGGATTCCATGACCATCACAATCGGACGCCGCCCCGGGTGCCATCCCGCGACGGAATCGTCGTTCAATCACACTGCACAAAGTCCGTAAATCCCACCGCACACGCCTCGTTCGGGCATGCCGCAAACGAAGAGGCCCCCCGGGGTGTCCCCCGAAGGGCCTGCAACGAACGTCGAGTGCGGCCGCTCCCGGCCTCAGCCAGTGAACGCGTGGTTGAACTGGCCGCAGGTGGTGCCCCAGGTCTGCGGGACGGCGAGCACGCCGATCGGGAGGTTGCTCTCGGCAAACGTCTGCGGACTGCACTCCTGGTACGGACGGTAGAGCTCTTTCACCTTTGGGCCGTGGCCCTTGTCACCGGCGAAGGCGGTGCCGGCGCCGGCACCGACGGCGGTCAGACCGCCGGCCGCAGCGGCGACGATCACGATCTGCTGAAGCTTGCGCATGGAACCCTCGGTCCTTCATTACCTGGTACATAGAGGCTGATTGCCTACTGTGACTGGATGCACACTAGCAGTAGTCATCTTGGGGGTTCCACGACGCTGCGCGTTCCGTGTCCGGCCACGCAACAAATCTCCCGCGCCGCAACGGCATTCGCCACGCTGCTCTCCCACGTCTTATCGAGCTTTACCTCGTGTCACTGAGCTTGAATTCGTGGTGGCGGCCGGGCCGGGCATGGCGGTTCGAAGGGCAGACCGATCCCGGTAAGGCTCCGTCAATGAGGTGCGGACGGTGCTGGATCCGCTGCAAGTTGGCACATATGTGGTCCCCGGCCCGACCGCAGTTGACGCGTGGCAGTCCTGCGGACGCATTCCCGCGGGTGGCCTTGCCGGAGCAGGACCAGCGCCACGGACTTCGTGCCCAGTTTCCGTACCGCTTAACCGAGTTCAGGATCATACGAAGGCCGCCCTGATGCCCGGACAACTCCTGTCGGTGACAGCCCCGGTAACCCTTCGCGGGCGCGATGATGAGAATTCAGCGGTGCGATCGATGCGGTGCGATCGATATCGGAGGCTGGTGTCGAGAGCGTGCAGTTGAAGCTGCCGTCCCGGCCATGTGGTGCCTGGACCAGAGCCACGCGAGCCGCCGTATGCCAACTTCGTGGAGCCGTAAGCGGTATTGACGTGTTCGATCGGCCCGCGGGTCGGTTCGGGGGCGGGGGATCGGCACGGAGGGCAAGGGGTTGGGGGCACGGTGAGGGTCGCGTTCGTCCGCTGCGTCGCTCGGCACCGCTCCAACATGTGGCCCGGCCCGAGGCACGGGTGTCTTCACCGGGGCGTGCTGGTGCTGCTCGGCCGCGAGGGCGGCGACGTCCGTCTTGCGCGGCCGGCCGATGCACTGATCCGGCACCAGGGCATCGGCGCCGACGCGATGGCTCGTCCCGTTGGGGCGTATCCACTGGTGGTCGACTGCCGCCGCGCGGCGGGGACACCGATAGCACGGTCTTGTGGTCATCCGGCCCTGACCGGGCCGCCCACCAGCTCGTTCTGCCTGATGCACGTCACGGGTGGAGCAAACCTTGAAGCTATTGGGGTGGCTCTTCGTCGTGTCTGCGGGATTCGCAAGGGAACGCGGTATCCATCGGATTGTCAGATTTCCCGCTAATCAGGAGAATGTCATGCGCAGGTACATAGGACACTCCGTGGCCGCCGCGGCGATTGCCGCCGTTGCCATCATCCCGCTCAGTGGTGTGGCCCAGGCCGGTGGTGGTGGCTGCGGCCACCGCGACGGCTACCAACAGCATCACCACGTGAAGGACAACCTCCATCACCATCATCACCATGACGATGGGAAGAAAAAGAAGAAGGACCACCACCATCACCATCACCACGGCCATCACCATCACCATGACAACGTGAAGGTGACGGTTGATACCCCCCATATCTGGGGTGGGTTCTGCCATGGCTTCGACCACCAGCACCCCGATGTTTGGCACGGCAAGCTCGATCGTCCCGACGTTTGGCACGGCAATCTCGATCGTCCTGACGTTTGGAACGGCAAGCTCGATCGTCCCGATGTCTGGAATGGCGGTCACGGGCACGGGGGCCACGGCCACGGCGGCCACGGCCACGGCGGCCACGGCCATGGCGGGGGTGACAGCCTCTTCGGGGGCGGTGGCCTTTTCTGACAACCGGAAGGAGAGACGGGCCACCGCGGCACCCCCACCGCGGCGGCCCGTCATCATGTGTCCGCCGGGTCCGGCGGCTGGAGCGGGCCCGCGACATGCGCCCCGCCCGTGCCGGCCGCAGCCTGGTGTCATGTACGAGAAGCCACCACGCGTGACCGTCCACCCGCCGGGTCCCGGCGGGGCGCGGCGCGTGACGGTCGACGGCCGGCCCCTGGGGGTCGCCCACCGGATCGAGGATCTGGTGAAGTTCCTGCGGCACGCCCGGCTGACGGAGCATGTCCCGCTGGATGAGGTGGAGGTCGAGGAGACCGATCTCATCGACTGGCTGGGCGGAGGGCCCGAGGAATGGGGCGGCTAGGTCGTGCTGTTGGCCACCTCGTCCAGCCGGCCGCCTCGCCTGGTTGCCGCCTCGCCCGGTTGGCCGATCCACCCGTGAACGGCGGTACGCCGTGGCCGTGTTCGGGCAGGCGGAGTTCGGGCACGCGGCGTTCCGTGTCACTTCATGCGGGGCGAGGAGTCCGTGACGAAGTGTTCGGTGCTGTGGATGGCGCATTCCCGACGCCGGGGGAAATCCAACATTCAAGTTGATTGCGGCAGGCGTTCGGCGTGCGGCCGTCGATCGCCGTTCGGTTTTCTCTGCGAGGAGGCACGGAAACGCGGAACCCGTAGCGGAAGCGGAACGGTCGTCAATCACATCCCCGGCGGTGGTGCACCCGGGCCCCTTGCCCCACCCCGTCGGCCGGCGCCGCGCGGCTTCGTCCGTCACTCCGCCGAGCACCTTCATTGCCTTGTTTTCGCAGGTCAGAAGGCTTGTGGCGCAGTGTGCCCGGAGCCGGACTTGAACCGGCACGGCCCGAAGGCCAGCGAGGTTTAAGCTCGCCGTGTCTGCATTCCACCATCCGGGCCTGGGATCCCCCATGGCACCTCAGAGAGGGCAGCACGAGCGTAGCCCGCAGCACACTGCGCACATCGGCCGCACATCCCGAGGTTGTCTTATTTTATTGGCAACTGAGGGCGCATCAGTGACCGGTACAGGCCGTCGGCACATGCCTGAGGCCCACGTTTGCGGTGTGGCGCCACAACGAAATTCGTGCCCGAATTGACGGAAACTCGATGCCCCGTCGAGGGGCTCTGCCATGCCCCATGCCGTACGGCTACCGGATCGGTCCGACGCGCGGCCGGAACGGGGCGACGTCCGGCTCGGTCGGCGTGGCAACGCCTGGCGGGGAGGGGAGCGATGCAGCCCTGATGATGTTTTGACATGACCCTGAGGCGGTCTGACGCTGCCATGTCGCGCGGCCGGGGCGGGAAGCGGTTCTCAGGGTCCCTCTCCTACCCAGGGATGAGCGGGGGTGTGCGGGTACACCCCAGGGTCGGTTCAAGGACGGTCACAGGGGTTGACGTCCCGTCCCCTGTCCTGACTGACGATGGAAGCCGTCCTCAGTACGCGGCCGCATCCGGCCACCGCGGACCAGCCGGTCCTCATCCCGACAGGAGCTCCTCCCCGTGACCACCACCCACTCCGGCGTCTCCACCGCCACCCGCGCCACCGCGGTGGCCGCCCGCGCCACGGATCTCACCAAGGTCTACGGACAGGGCGAGACCCAGGTGGTCGCCCTGGACGCCGTCTCCGTCGAATTCCGGCAGGCCCAGTTCACCGCGATCATGGGCCCCTCCGGGTCCGGCAAGTCGACCCTGATGCACTGCATGGCCGGGCTGGACGCGATCTCCGGCGGCTCGGCCAGGATCGGCGACGTCGAGCTGACCGGGCTGAAGGACAAGAAGCTCACCCAGCTGCGGCGCGACAAGATCGGCTTTATCTTCCAGGCCTTCAACCTGCTGCCCACCCTGAACGCCCTGGAGAACATCACCCTCCCGATGGACATCGCCGGGCGTAAGCCGGACCGCGCCTGGCTGGACCGCGTCGTGGAGACCGTCGGCCTGGCCGGCCGGCTCAAGCACCGCCCCAGCCAGCTCTCCGGCGGTCAGCAGCAGCGGGTGGCGGTCGCCCGCGCGCTCGCCTCCCGGCCCGAGATCATCTTCGCCGACGAGCCCACCGGCAACCTCGACTCGCGCTCCGGTGCCGAGGTCCTCGGCTTTCTGCGCAACTCCGTGCGCGAGCTGGGCCAGACGGTGGTGATGGTGACGCACGACCCGGTCGCCGCCTCGTACGCGGACCGTGTGGTCTTCCTCGCCGACGGCCGGATAGTAGACGACATGCCCGAACCGACCGCCGACATGGTTCTGGAGCGGATGCTGCGTTTTTCCGGGGGTGCCCCCCGGACCCCCGGTTTCGACGCCCCGGGACACACCAGCTGACCGGCAGCAGCCACCCATACTCCGGACTTCTCGGACCTCTTCTCCAGGACTGATCCACCCATGTTCCGTACCGCCTTGCGCAATGTGCTCGCGCACAAGGCCCGGCTGCTGATGACCATCCTCGCCGTCATGCTCGGCGTGGCCTTCGTCTCCGGCACCCTGGTCTTCACCTCGACCCTCTCCAACGCGACCCAGGCCAGCTCCCAAGAGGGCTACGACAACGTCGACGTCGCCATCCAGCCGAAGAAGTCCGAGCCGGACTCCGGCGCACCCGGGGCCGCCCCGCGGCTCGATCAGAAGCTGCTCGACGCGGCCGGCAAGGTGCCCGGCGCCGCCTCCGCCACCGGCACCGTGTCCGGCTTCACCGCCGTCGGCGACAAGAACGGCAAGCTGATCGGCGACGGCTTCACGACCCGCGGCGGCAACTACTTCCCCGCCAAGGACGGCAAGGACGCCCGCTACCCGATGCGGGACGGCGTCGCCCCCAAGGGCCCGGACCAGTTCGCACTGGACGCGCACACCGCGGACAAGGCCGGCTACAAGGTCGGCGACACCGTCCGGATATCCGTCGACGGACCGGTCCGCGAGCAGAAGCTGACCGGCATCTTCACCACCGACGACGGCATGGTCGTGGCCGGCGGCAGCCTCGCGCTGTTCGACACCCCGACCGCCCAGAAGCTGTTCGCCGCACCCGGTGAATTCAGCGAGATCGACGTGAAGGCCGCGCCGGGCACCTCCCAGACGGCCCTGAAGGCCGCGGTCGACAAGGTGCTGCCCGAGGACGGCGCCGAGACCACCACCGGCAAGCAACTCGCCGACGAGGAGGCCGCGTTCATCGCCAAGAGCATGGACGGAATGAGGAACGCCCTGCTCGCCTTCGCCGGTATCGCGCTGTTCGTCGGCGTCTTCATCATCGCCAACACCTTCACCATGCTGGTCGCCCAGCGCACCAAGGAGCTGGCGCTGCTGCGCGCGGTCGGTGCGAGCCGCCGTCAGGTGACCCGCTCGGTGCTGATCGAGGCGTTCGTCGTCGGCGCGGTCGCCGCCGTCGCGGGTCTTGCGGCCGGTATAGGCATCGGGGCCGGGCTGCGGGCGCTGATGAGCAGCACCGGTGCCACGGTCCCCGACGGTCCGCTGGTCGTCTCGCTCTCCACGGTCCTGGCCTCGCTGCTGGTCGGCATCGTCGTGACGGTCCTGGCCGCCTGGCTGCCGGGCCGCCGCGCCGCGAAGATCCCGCCGGTCGCCGCGATGAGCAGCGTGCACGCCACCGCCACCTCCAAGTCGCTGGTGGTCCGCAACACCATCGGTGCGCTGTTCGCCGGTGCCGGTGCGGCCGGGGTGCTGGTGGCCACCGGTATGCCCGACGGCAAGGCCATGATGGGCCTCGGCGCGATCCTGCTGCTGATCGGCGTGTTCATCCTGACGCCGCTGCTGTCCCGCCCGCTGATCGCGCTGGCCACGCCGGTACTGCGCGCCTTCGGGATCTCCGGCAAGCTCGCCCGGCAGAACGCGGTCCGCAACCCGCGCCGTACGGCCGCCACCGCCTCCGCGCTGATGGTCGGGCTGCTGCTGATCACCGGCATGACCGTGGTCGCGGGCAGCGCGCAGAAGGGCATCGACAAGATGGCCACCGACGCGCTCAAGGCCGACTACATCGTCTCCATGGCCAGCCGTACGCCGCTCTCCCCCGACGTGGCGAAGACACTCGACGGCCTGGACGACGTCACCGCCGTCAGCCCGCTGCGCAACTCCCCGTCCCGTATCGGCGGCGACACCGAGTATCTGACGGGCGTCAACGGCAAGGACTTCGGCAAACTCACCCGGCTCGACTTCACCAAGGGCTCGCTGGGCGAGCTGCGCGGCGGCCGGGCCGTAGTGGACGACACCACCGCCAAGGAGAAGGGCTGGCAGCCCGGCTCCCGCTTCCCGGTGACGTTCGAGGACGGCAAGCAGGGCACGCTGACCGTCTCGGGCGTCTACCAGGGCAACGACATGCTCAGGGGCATCATCCTGGACAACGCCACGCTGGCCCCGCACCAGAAGCAGATCACCGATATGCAGGTGATGGTCAAGACGAAGGACGGCGCCACCGACGCCACCAAGGACGCACTGGCCACGGCGCTCGGCGAGAACCCGGCGATCGCCATCGCCGACAAGGCGGACGTCTCCGACAACATCGCCAAGATGTTCAGCCTGATGCTGAACATGCTCTACGGCCTGCTGGCCATGGCCGTGATCGTCGCGGTGCTCGGTGTCATCAACACCCTGGCGATGTCGGTCTTCGAACGCTCGCAGGAGATCGGCATGCTGCGCGCCATCGGCCTGGACCGGCGCGGCATCAAGCGCATGGTCCGCCTGGAGTCGCTGGTGATCTCCCTCTTCGGCGGGGTCCTCGGCATCGGCCTGGGTGTGTTCTTCGGCTGGGCGGTCGGCGAGCTGATCAGTGCTCAGATGGCGACGTACGAGCTGGTGCTGCCGTGGGGCCGGATGGGCGTCTTCCTCGCCCTGGCCGCGGTCGTCGGCGTGCTGGCCGCGCTGTGGCCGGCCCGGCGGGCGGCGCGGCTGAACATGCTCGCCGCCATTAAGACGGAGTAGCACCCACGCCCACGTTTTCGGCTTTCCCGCCGTGGTTGTTGCTCGACCTGGCGCCTGCGGCGGGCGTGGGCTTTCGAGTGCGGTGCCGCGCCTCCGGACTTCGTCCTGCGGCGCGGCCCCTCCCGTGAGGTGACTGGATAAGGCCGGTGGGGGTGTACGTAAGTGGTCCACTGCGTGTGCGTGGTCCCTTACGTACACCCCCACCGGTTCTTCTTCACCCATCCACGGGAGGGGGCGGCCCGCAGGACGGAGCCCGGAGGGCCGCCCCCGTGACGTACAGCCCCGCGCAGCGGCACTCAGCCCGCCGCCAGGCGTCATGGCGGGAAAGCCAAGTACGTGGGTGATCAGCCCAGCGCAGCGGTCAGGCGGAACGCCACACCCGCGCACGCAGCGGCAGGCCGGAACTCCCGGACTCCGGGGTGCGCACGGCGAGCACCTGGTTGACCCCTATACGGTTGCGCTCGAACGACAGCGCCGACGCGGCCATGTAGAGCTGCCAGACCCGGGCCCGGCCGACGGACGTCAGGCCTACCGCCTCGTCCCAGTGGGCCTCCAGATTGGCCACCCACTGCCGCAGCGTCAGCGCGTAGTGCTCCCGGATCGCCTCCACATCGCGCACCTCGAAGCCGGCCTCCTCCAGCTGACCGACCGTCTGCCCGACCGGCGCCAGCTCCCCGTCCGGGAACACGTAACGGTCGATGAACTCATCGACGTGGTACGCCTCTTCGTTCTCCACAGGACGCCGGGCGATCTGGTGGTTGAGCAGTCGCCCGCCGGGCTTGAGCAGGGCGTACAGGGCGTTCGCGTACTCCGCGTACCGGGCGCGGCCGACATGTTCGGCCATGCCGATCGAGGAGATCGCGTCGTACGGCTCGTCCTTGATCTCCCGGTAGTCCTGCACCCGGATCTCGATCCGGTCGGCGAGGCCGGCGTCGGCGATGCGCTTACGGGCGTAGGCGGCCTGTTCGTCGGAGAGGGTGATGCCGACCGCCCGTACGCCGTATTCGCGGGCGGCGTGCAGCACCATCGAGCCCCAGCCGCAGCCCACGTCCAGCAGCCGCTGGCCCTCCTGGAGGCCGAGCTTGCGGCAGATCAGGTCGAGCTTGTCGCGCTGGGCGTCCTCAAGGGAAGCGGCGGTGTCCTCACCGGTCCCCCAGTACGCGCACGAGTAGACCATCGACGGGCCGAGCACCAGCGCGTAGAAGTCGTTGCCGACGTCGTAGTGGTGGCTGATGGCTTCCTTGTCGCGGAGCAGGGTGTGCAGCGGGCCGCGGCGGAACCGGGCCTCTTCGGCGGGCGGTGTGGGCGGGATCGGCGGCCCGGCCAGGGCCAGCAGCTCGCGGGCGGCAGCGCGCACCTCCGGGCGGGCCAGGGTGCGCAGGGCGGCGGCCCGCCGCGGTTTGGGGGCGGCGGTACCGCGCTCCCAGATCAGGCCGGCGAGCAGGTCGAGCGCCTCGTAGAGGTCGCCTTCGACCTCGATGTCCCCGGCCACCCAGGCGCGGGCCAGGCCCAGTTCCCCCGGCTTGAACAGCAGACGGCGCAGTGCCCTGCGGCTGCGGATCACCAGTGTCGGTACCCCGGGAGGGCCTGACTCGCTGCGGTCCCAGGCGCGAATACGGACCGGGAGCGGGACTCCCAGAACCTCCTCGGCGAGCTTGGAGAGCCGTCCAGCGGCGTCGGCCATGTCGCACACCTCCGTGTTGACGAGTCGGGCAAAGAAGTTTCACCCAGCACGTAAACGCCAAATGGGCGCCGATTTAGTCCCGTTCGTCAGCAAGGGAACCGCACATGGCCGGTCGCCCGCCAGGGCGGACACGCCAAAGGGCGCCCGCCCCACGGATGGCGGACGCCCTTCGGGCTGGTCGGAGTACCCGACCGGGGTTTCAGGAAGCCTTGGCCTTCGGCTTGTCGCCGGCCGAGGCCGCCGGGGCGGGGGCCGGCTTGGCCGCCTCGTAGAACTCCTCGCGGGGGTTCTCCATGGCGCCGAGCGAGACGACCTCGCGCTTGAGGAACATGGCCAGCGTCCAGTCGGCGAAGACCCGGATCTTGCGGTTGAACGTCGGCATCGCCATGCCGTGGTACGCGCGGTGCATGTACCAGGCCAGCCGGCCCTTGAGCTTGATCTTGGCCTTGCCGAAGACGATCATCGCGACGCCCTTGTGCAGCCCCAGACCGGCGACCGCGCCCTTGTTGGCGTGGCTGTACTCCTTCTGCGGAAAGCCGCGCATCCCGGAGATCACGTTGTCGCCGAGGATCTTGGCCTGCCGCAGCGCGTGCTGCGCGTTCGGCGGGCACCAGGCGTTCTCGTTGCCGTTCTTGCGGCCGACCAGGTCCGGGACCTGGGCGTTGTCGCCCGCGGCCCAGATGTAGTCGGTGCCCTGCACCTGGAGGGTGGCGCCGGTATCGACATGGCCACGGGGGCCGAGCGGCAGACCGAAGCGGGACAGCGCCGGGTTCGGCTTGACGCCGGCGGTCCACACGATGGTGTTGGAGTCGACCTCCAGCCCGTTGTTCAGGACGACATGGCCGTCCACGCACGAGTCCATGCCGGTCTTGAGGTAGACCTCGACGCCGCGGCTCTCCAGGTGCTCCTTGCCGTAGGCGCCGAGCTTCGGGCCGACCTCGGGAAGGATCTTGTCGGCGACGTCGACCAGCAGGAAGCGCATGTCCTCCCGCTTGACGTTCTTGTAGTACTTCGCGGCATCGCGGGCCATGTCCTCGACCTCACCGACGGTCTCCGCGCCCGCGAAGCCGCCGCCGACGAAGACGAAGGTCAGCGCCTTGCGGCGGACCTCCTCGTCGGTCGTGGAGTCGGCCTTGTCCAGCTGCTCCAGGACGTGGTTGCGCAGGCCGATGGCCTCTTCCACGCCCTTCATGCCGATGCCGTTCTCGGCCAGGCCGGGTATGGGGAAGGTACGGGAGACCGCACCCATCGCGATGACCAGGTAGTCGAAGGGCAGCTCGTACGCCTCGCCGACCAGCGGGGCGATCGTGGCGACCTTGCGGTCCTGATCGATGGTGGTCACCCGGCCGGTGAGAACCTCCGCCTTGGGGAGCACGCGTCGTAGCGGAACCACGACGTGGCGGGGAGAGATGCTGCCGGCCGCAGCTTCAGGGAGGAAGGGCTGGTACGTCATGTACGAACGGGGATCGACGACCGTGACGGTCGCCTCGCCGTACCGCATCTTCTTGAGAATGCGGCGTGCCGCGTACAGACCTACGTACCCACCGCCTACAACGAGGATCCTGGGACGCTCCGTGGTGCTCATGCAACGAGTATCCACCCCCACATAGGGGGTCGCTCGTGAGCCCCTTCACAAGGGCCGGGGAGGCATCTGCTACACTCCGCCGACTTCGTGACCGACGCCATAGCGCGGGTAGGGAACCACGGTGTAACGCGAGGCGTTGAAACCCCCATTGATCAGGGGTTGTCGGCCGCCGGACGGCTGGACCACCCTCCAAAAGAGCCCGCCGCGAACACAGATGGAACCACACATTCCCCGGGTGGAAGAGCCCTAGGGCCTTCGAATGAGGGCCGAAAGGCCAAAATGTTCGCCTGTGCGGCGGGTTTTTCATGTGAAGGATTTCACGAACTTTCTTCCCAGGCCGGCCGGCCTGGGGCTCACAAGCCGCTGACAAACCCTCTGAAGGGCGCTCAGACGGCGCACCACCCAGGGCCGTCGGAGCCGGCGGACTCCTTGCGTCAGGTGACGCTCCACGCGATCCCGTCGAGAATGTCGTGCTCGCTGACCACAACCTCCTGTGCGCCCGTGCGCTCCATGATCGAGAGCAGTACGAGCGCGCCCGCGCCGATCACATCGACGCGGCCCGGGTGCATGACCGGGATGGCCGCCCGCTCGGCGTGGGTGGAGGCCAGCAGACTGCCGGTGATCTCCCGGACCTGGGCGAGGGAGAGCCGGGAGTGGTGGATGGCCGCCGAGTCGTAGCCGCTCAGGCCCAGTGCGATGGCGGCGACGGTGGTCACGGAACCGGCCAGGCCGACCAGGGTGGCGGCCTCGCCCAGCGGGACCGTCTGCTCGGCCCGGTCCAGTGCCTCGGCGATATCGGCCTTTATCGCGGTGATCTGACCCGGGGGCGGCGGGTCGCTGATCGTGCCGTTGTGCAGCAGATGGCGTTCGGTCATCCGTACACAGCCGACGTCCACCGAGCGCGCGGCCCGTACGGAGCCGTCGCCCAGGACGAACTCGGTCGAGCCGCCGCCGATGTCCACCACCAGGTAGGGCACCGGCATGTCCGCGCGGCCGGCCAGTTCCTTGGTGGCGCCGGTGAAGGAGAACTCCGCCTCCTGGTCGCCGGTGATCACCTCGGGCTCCACGCCCAGGATGTCCACCACGCCCCGGACGAAGTCGGCGCGGTTCTCTGCGTCCCGGGAAGCGGAGGTCGCCACGAAGCGGGTCCGTTCGGCGCCCAGTTCCTTGATCACTCCGGCGTACTGCCGGCAGGCGGCGAAGGTGCGCTCCAGCGCCTCGGGCGCCAGCCGCCCGGTCCGGTCGACGCCCTGGCCCAGCCGGACGATCTCCATCCGGCGGTCCAGGTCCTTGATCTCACCGGTCTCCAGGTCGGTGTCGGCGACCAGCAGACGGATGGAGTTCGTACCGCAGTCGATGGCGGCGACCCGCTTCACTTGGTGTCTCCTTCGGGAGCGTGCCGAGCCTGGGCGGGGCCGGCGTCGGCGCCTTCGGCCGGGTCCACGCACGGCCCCTTCCTCCACCACTCCGGCAGCATCGCGATGGCCTCGTCACCCAGCGGATTGACGCCGGGGCCGGCGGCCAGCGAATGGCCGACGAGGACATGCAGGCACTTGACCCGGTCGGGCATGCCGCCCGCGCTCGGGAAGCCCTCCAGCACCTCGATGGCGTCCCGCCGCCGGATGTAGTCCTCGTGTGCCGCGCGGTAGGCGGCGGCCAGCTCCGGGTCGGTCGCCAGCCGCTCGGTCATCTCCTTCATCACGCCGTTGGCCTCCAACGTGCCGATCGCGGAGGCCGCGCGCGGGCAGGTGAGGTAGTAGAGCGTGGGGAAGGGCCTGCCGTCCTCCAGGCGCGGCGCCGTCTCGACGACGTCCGGCTGCCCGCAGGGGCAACGGTGCGCGATGGCGCGCAGGCCGCGCGGGGGCCGGCCCAGCTGCTCCTTGAAGGCGGCGATGTCCGCGGCGGTGGGCTCGGTGGGCTCGGTCTGGGGCGGAGGGGTTTCCATGTGGGCTTTCGGTGAGGGGATAGGAAGTGACGGGCAAGGGGTGCTGGACGGTGGTGCGGCGGGGCGTACGGGTTACCGCTTTACGGGTCACGGGTTACCGCGTTCACGGGATTCGGGTCGGCGCTTGTCGGCGGAGTCGACGTCCTCCCACAGATTCTCGTACCAGGCGCGCGGCGCCGGCTTCGGCCCCTTCCGCACGGTGCCGGAGCCGGAACCGTCCTGGGCGATATAGCCGGTTTCGCCCGGCACGACGTAGTGCAGATGCTGCCGGGCCTGCTGGCGGACGTAGGCCGGATCCTGCCAGCGGGCCTTCTCGTCGCGCAGCCGGTCCAGCTCTCTGGCGGCCTCCTGGGCCTTGCGCCGCTGGTCGCTGATGTCCGAACGCTGGGAGATGTACTGCCGTATCGGGTAGGCGAGCGCGACGACCAGTGAGCACATGACCAGGGCGAGCAGGGCGGCGCGGCCGGTGAGACGGTTACGGCGGGCCGGCCGCGCCCGGTAGACGCGGGCGGCGGCCTGCTCGCCGAGCGCCTTGAGTCGGGTCGCGGTCGAGAACCGGTCCGCGGGCACGTCGCCTCCCCTTGAGTCGCCTAACCAGGTATGAGTCGCCTGACCACGTACGTCCCCGGCAACGGTACGGGACCGTCGGCGGGGACGTACGAAAGCCGGGGCGTTACCGCAGCTGAGGTACTCAGCCCTTGAACCGCGGGAAGGCCGAGCGGCCCGCGTACACCGCCGCGTCGTCGAGAATCTCCTCGATGCGCAGCAGCTGGTTGTACTTGGCGACGCGCTCGGAGCGGGCCGGGGCGCCGGTCTTGATCTGGCCGCAGTTGGTGGCGACGGCGAGATCGGCGATGGTGACGTCCTCGGTCTCACCGGAGCGGTGCGACATCATGCACTTGAAGCCGTTGCGCTGGGCCAGCTCGACGGCGTCCAGGGTCTCGGTCAGCGAACCGATCTGGTTGACCTTGACCAGCAGGGCGTTTGCGGAGCCCTCCTCGATGCCGCGGGCCAGGCGCTCCGGGTTGGTGACGAAGAGGTCGTCGCCGACCAGCTGGACCTTGGAGCCGATCCTGTCGGTGATGACCTTCCAGCCGGCCCAGTCGTCCTCGAACAGCGGGTCCTCGATGGAGACGAGCGGGTACGCGGCGACGAGCTCCTCGTAGTACGAGGTCATCTCGGCGGCCGAGCGCTCCTTGCCCTCGAACTGGTACTTGCCGTCCTTGTAGAACTCGGAGGCGGCGACGTCCAGCGCGAGCGCGATGTCCTGGCCGGGGGCGTAGCCGGCTTCCTTGATGGCCTCCAGGATGAGGTCCAGCGCCTCACGGTTGGAGCTCAGGTTCGGGGCGAAGCCACCCTCGTCGCCCAGGCCGGTGGCCAGGCCCTTGGCCTTCAGGACCTTCTTGAGGGTGTGGTAGACCTCGGCGCCCCAGCGCAGACCCTCGGAGAAGGACTCCGCGCCGATCGGGGCGATCATGAACTCCTGGATGTCCACGTTGGAGTCGGCGTGCGAGCCGCCGTTCAGGATGTTCATCATCGGGACGGGCAGGACATGCGCGTTGGGGCCGCCCAGGTAGCGGAACAGCGGCAGGTCGCTGGCCTCGGAGGCGGCGTGCGCGACGGCGAGGGAGACGCCCAGGATGGCGTTGGCGCCGAGAGAGCCCTTGTTGTCGGTGGCGTCCAGGTCGAACATCGCCTGGTCGATCAGCCGCTGCTCGGTCGCGTCGTAGCCGACGAGCTCCGGGCCGATCTGCTCGATGACGGCCAGGACGGCCTTCTCTACGCCCTTGCCCAGGTAACGGTTCGGGTCGCCGTCACGCAGCTCGATGGCCTCGAAAGCGCCGGTCGAGGCGCCGGACGGCACGGCGGCACGCCCCGTGCTGCCGTCGTCGAGGCCGACCTCGACCTCGACCGTGGGATTACCTCGCGAGTCGAGAATTTCGCGGGCTACGACGACGTCGATGGACGGCACGTTGTCTCCTTCATGGGTGTCTGGAGTTCTGCAGCACGAGCCTAACCGGCTTGGGGGCATCCGCTTGCCGTTGGCCCGCTCAGTGGGACGAAATGAGGCCCAAAGGCCCAGCTCACGGGACTTTCGCGGCATTGTTCGCGGAGCGGGGAAACCACGGGACGTGGCCGGTCAGGGGCTTGCGGGCAGCCGGGGCGGTCCGGTGCCCGGAGAAGGGGGATGCCCGGTGCTCGGACAACGACGCGTGTGGAGAAGGGCGTGGAAAAAGCATGGAAAGGGCATGGAAATGCCCCGTCCGGCGCGCGGGGGGGACGACGCGCCGGACGGGGCAGGTTCACGGATGAGCGGTTCCGCGATGCGGGACGGCTCAGATGCTGAGCTGCTGGCCCGGGAAGATCAGGTTCGGGTTGCCGCCGATGACGGACTTGTTCTCGGCGTAGACCGTCTTCCAGTCGGTGCCGTGCGCCTTGGCGATCTTGGCGAGGGTGTCGCCCGGCTTCACGGTGTAGTCACCGGAGCCGTTGGACTTCTGCGGGGCGACCTTCGGGGCCGGCTGCGCCTTCTCCTGCTTGGGGGCCGGCTTGGCGGTCTCGGCCTTCGGCGCGGACTTGGTCTGCGCGGAGCCGGAGGCGTCGACGTTGGCGGCCGGGCCACCGGCGGTCAGGCCACCGGCAGCGGCGCAGCCCCAGGCGCCCGGGCCCTGCATGGCGAGCAGCTTCTCGGCGACGGCTATCTGCTGTTCCTTGGTGGCCAGGTCGGCGCGCGGGGCGTACTTGGTACCACCGGCGGCGGCCCAGCTGGAGTTGGAGAACTGCAGACCACCGTAGTAGCCGTTGCCCGTGTTGATCGACCAGTTGCCGCTGGACTCGCACTGGGCGACCTTCTCCCAGGTGGAGACGGACGCGGCGGACGCGGAGGAGGCGGCCATCAGCGGGACGGCCACGGCGGCGCCGGCGACACCGGCCAGGGTGGCGACGCGGACGGCCTTGGACGGACGACGGTGCTTGCCCTTGTTGATCAGCATGTCTGGAATCGTTTCCTCACCGACGCCTGCGAGGTGAGCTGTCGGGTTCGGGCTGTGAGCTGCCCGGCCACGTGTTGTCGCACGTGGCTTCACCCCAAGCCGGTCGGCCCGCTTTCACGGGTGGGGCCGGCGCTTACCTTGGGTCCCCCGCTCCTGCCTTCGGCGCTTGCGCGTCGACTGCCTCCGACCACCGGCAGGATTCGGCGTGTGATCGAAGAGCCCGCTTTGGCGAGCGGTCCCGACCGTAAGCAGTAACCGCCTTACCGTTCAAACCCCCTCTTCTAAGTCAAGTTGACAGCTTTTGATCACGAGGGGCTCATATTTCCGCAGGCAGGACGCGGTATGGAAAAGCCGGACGGGTCGGACACCGCCCCGCGGGACGAGATCCATGTCTCACTTTCCCCGAAGGGGGGCGGTGCCCCATCAGGAAGGCCCTGATTCCCCGTTCAGTCCCCGAGGTCGAGGAGCTGACCTGGGCGGATCAGGTCCGCGTCGGAGCCGATGACGTCCTTGTTCCGGTCGTAGAGCGCGGGCCAGCCGCCCGGCAGCTCGTTGGCCGCCGCGATGGCTGACAGGCTGTCACCCGGGCGCACGGTGTACTCGCCGTCGGCCGCCGGAGGCGTACGGTGCGCGCCGTCGCCGCGCGAGGCATGCCGGCCCGACGGCCTGTCGCCGTCACCCGCTCCGTTTTCGCCCTTGCCCTCCCTGTCGTCCGCGTCGCCACGGTGCCTGCCCCTGGTGGGCCGGTGGCTCGGCGTGGGGCTCGGGTCGGCGTGCTGGGACGCGTCGTCGCCACGGCCGTCGCCCGGGGCCGGGGAATCGGACGGGTCAGGGGTCTTGGAGGAGTCGGAGGAGTCGTCCGGGGCCTCGGAGGGGCTGGACGGGTCCGCAGAGGGGTTGGAGGGGTCGGACGGGTCCGTGGCGTCCGACCCGCCGGGCACCGAGGGCGAGGGCGTCACGTCATCGGACGGGTCGGAGGGACCGGTGTGATCGGTGTGATCGGTGGGGGCGGACGGATCGCTCGGGTCGGCGGAGGCTCCGGAGTCGTCGGAGCTGCCGGAGCCGCCGGTCGAGCCGGACGGGTCCAGGGGGCCCTGAGGCTCCGAGGGGTCGGCGCTGTCCGACGGATCGGGGATCGGCGCGCTGGTGCCGCCCGGGTCGACCTCCGGCGCGCGGCCGTCCTGGGTCAGCCCGGCGTTCACGGCGCAGCTGGGCCAGGCGTCCGGGCCCCGGTCGGCCAGGATCTTCTCGGCCACGGTTATCTGCTGGGAGCGGCTGGCGAGGTCGGGGCGCGAGGCATAGGCCCGGCCGCCGTACTCGTCCCACATCTCCCGGGTCAGCTGCAGGCCGCCGTAGAAGCCGTTGCCCGAGGCGGCGCTCCACATCCCGCCGCTCTCGCACTGTGCGACCCGGTCCCAGGTCGCGGTGTCGGCGGCGTGTGCACCGCCGGCGCCGAGCAGCGGCATGGCCAGGCCGGCGCCGGTCACCCCCGCTGTGACAAAGATGGCCGGTGCCTGACGGGGGCGACGGTGTCGGCCGTTCCCGGAGCGCATGCGGTTGCCTTTCGAGCGGCGGTTGAGTTGTCGGTTGAGTCGTCGCAACGAACGTTGAGTCGTAGAAACGAACTCTCGAACGAGCTGCCGAAGAGGACGCCACGGTCGCTACGGCGGTTCCCGCTGCCCGCTCCGACCATGCGGTGATCCCGGCATGGCCCGGCGAGGCCCGTTACCCCCTGACGAATGACGAAGTCCGACGCCCGTTCGGTTCGGTGGAAAGGTAGCCGGGGTCACGGGTAGTCACAAGTCGGTGTAGTGGAGATCACGCAAAGGTCACGTGACTGACGGGCCGTCACCATGTGCCGGGTTTTCGGCCGCTTCCCTGGTCAGGACTCCACCGGGGTGAACTCCACCGGCAGGGACCGCAGTCCGCGCATGATGAGCCCGCCGCGCCACCGCAAATCGTCGGGTTCCGTGGCAAGTCGGATATCCGGGAGCCGGGTCAGCAGGGTCGCCAGCGCGGTCTGTCCTTCGAGCCGGGCCAGCGGTGCGCCCAGGCAGTAGTGGATGCCGTGGCCGTATCCCAGATGCGGGTTGTCACGGCGGGTCAGGTCGAGGACGTCCGGATCGGCGAAGCGCGCCGGGTCGCGGTCGGCGGCCGCCAGCACCACCAGGACGGGGTCCCCCTCGGCTATCCGCTGCCCGCCGACCGTCAGCTCGCAGGTCGCGAACCGCCAGGTCGCCAGCTCCACCGGGCCGTCGTAGCGGAGCAGCTCCTCGACACCGGTGGCCAGCAGCTCGGTGTCGCCCGCCTCGATCGACTTCTGCAGCAGCTCGCGCTGGGCGGGGTTGCGCAGCAGCGCGTAGGTCCCGTTGCCGATGAGGTTGACGGTGGTCTCGAAACCGGCGAAGAGCAGGATGAACGCCATCGCGGCGACCTCGTTCTCAGTGAGGTGCTCGCCATGGTCGGAGGCCCGGATCAGGCCGGAGATCAGGTCCTCGTCCGGGGCGGGGACGTCGCCCAGGGTCTCGCGCTTGCGGTGGATCAGCTCGGCGAGATACGTACGCATCTTCTTCACGGAGCGCGCGACGCCGCCGCGCGGCCCTCTGCCGTGCCGGATCATCATCCCCGCCCAGTCGCGGAAGTCGTCCTGGTCCTCACGCGGGACGCCGAGCAGATCGCAGATCGCGTAAATGGGGAGCGGGAACGCGAACTCGTGGATGAGGTCCGCCTCCCCGCGCACCGCGAATCCCGCGATGAGGGTGTCGGTCAGTTCCTGCACGCGTGGCGCGAAGGCCGCGACCCGGCGCGGGGTGAACGCCTTGGAGACCAGCCGGCGCAGCCGGGTGTGATCGGGCGGGTCGATATTGAGCAGATGCGTCATCAGATTGGCGCTGCGCTCGCCCGGGATGCCGACCTTGCCCTTGCCGTGTGCGGCCTCGCTGTGGTGGACGGGGTTCTTCGACAGCCGGGCGTCGGCCAGCGCCTGCCGGGCATCCGCGTACCGTGTCACCAGCCATGCCTCGACGCCGCTGGGCAGCGCGGTCCGGTGGACCGGCGCATGGTCGCGCAGCCAGGCGTACGCGGGGTAGGGGTCGGTGGCGAACTCCCAGGTGAAGAGGTCGGGAGCCGGGGCGGGCGTCGGTTCGGCCGTGAATGCCGGGGCCGGTTCCGAGGCCGGGGCGGCGGGGCAGCCCGCGGGGATGGCGCCGGGGGTGGCCGGGTGCGGGACGGCGGAGGCGGCCGGGTGGGTGGCACCGGAGGTGGGGAGGCGGGTGGCGTCGGGCATGTCGTGCACCTCTCGACCGTAACCCGAGCCCACAATGTGCAGCCCGGGCATCTCGGAGGCCACTGCCTCCGGCACCATGCCGACGCCGAGCCCGGCCGTACCAGCTTCGTCAGGAACTCGACGGTGGTCACCTCGAACTCCACCTCAGAGGTCAGCCCCGCCGCCCGGAACGCCTCATCGCGCTGACGGTGGGGCGCCGAGCAGTGGCGCCACCGGCGTCCCCCGGCCGGTGCCTGCTCTTAGGCGGAGAACTCCCCGCGCTTTACCGCCGAGAGGAACGCGGACCAGCTCTCGTAGGGGATGAGCAGGGCGGGGCCGGCTGGGCGCTTGCTGTCGCGTACAGGAACGTTGGCGCAGCCGCGGGCCGCTTCGAGACAGTCACCGTTGCCGGGCCCGCTGTAGCTGGACCTCAGCCAGCCGGTGAAGGCTACTTCGAGGCACTCACCGCTGCCGCCCCCCGCTGTGGCTTGACTTGAACCACCCGGAGATCATGAGGGTCATCAGGCTTTCCATAAGCACGTGCGCCCCTGCCGCGAAGGGCAGTACGTGCAGCCGTAGCCGGCGCGCCTCGGCCAAGTCGGCGATCGTGCGCAGTTGTTCCGCCATCACGTGTGGACCGCCGACAGGACGGGAAACCGTGCTATCTGGCGGGCGACGGGACGGGATACGTCTCCCGTCTGGCCGACAGCATGGAGGCGGCGCAGCTCGACTCGGCCGCCGCACTCATGGAGGAAGGCCGCCGCATCCTCGACGGGCGGAGGTGGACATCCGGCGAAATTCATCTGCTGGCAGTCGAGTTGATGGAATCTCTCACCGAAGTGCACCGGGTGGCGGAGAGCCGGGGCGCCCGCCTGCCCACACCCGACTACGACCATCCCGACCCCGACCCCGACACCGACCCCGACACCGACGACGAGGCCGACGGGCCCCGTCTTCCGGCGGAGGTGTTCGGATGACCCACTCCCCGACCGGATGAGCCCGGAGAGGGACAGACGCGTCCCGACTGAGCCGACGGGCTCGGCTCCCGGCCCGGTCCGTCCGGCGGAGCGCCGTCCTAGGCGCGCTCTTCACGGATGCCGCGCCATGGGGGCGCGGTGAGGGAAACCGGACCCGCCCGGCACATTGCTCCCGCGCAGCCGGGCGGGGCCGCCACTCGCGAGGCCCCCACCCCGTACTAACCAGCCGTGCCCTCAGCCGCCACCACCGCGTCCCGATAAGCCCGCGCCGCCGCCCGCAGCGCGGCCTCCGGGTCGGCCCCGGCCCGCTCGGCTCGTACGGCCATGGCCAGCAGCTCGTAACCGATCCCCTCGCCCGCCGGGGGCGCGACATCCAGGCCCGCCGTTCGCGCCCGTGAGGCGAGCTTCGCCGCGAGCGCCAGCGCGGGCTGGCCCAGCGGCACGCCCTCCGTGACCGACTCCCGCTGCTTCTCCATCGCCTTCGTACGCAGCCAGTGCGCCTTGACGTCCTCGGGTGTCGCGGCGGCCTCCTCCCCGAAGACATGGGGATGGCGGTGCAGCAGCTTCTCGACGATCGTGCCGGCCACGTCGTCGATGGAGAACGGCTCCTCGGAGTCGTCCTGCGCGATCCGGGCGTGGAAGATCACCTGGAGGAGCACATCGCCCAGTTCCTCCCTCAGCTCCTCCCGGTCGCCCGCCTCGATGGCCTCGACCAGTTCGTACGCCTCCTCGATGCCGTACTTGGCGAGGTCCTGATGCGTACGGATGCTGCTCCACGGGCACTCGGCGCGGATCTGGTCCATGACCTGGACGAGGTCCAGCAGACGGGCGCCGGGCAGGTCGTAGGAGCCGGGCAGCAGCTCCAGATCGGGCATCGCCTCGCGGCCGGATCCGGCCAGCCGGGCCAGGCCGTCCGTCAGCGCGCTCTCGCCCTCGGCGGAGGTCAGGACGACGGCGGTACGGGCGTCAGGGACGCAGTAGTCGATCAGTTCGCGGGCGCTCGGGGCGGCCGCCTCGATCGCTATGCCGGCCTCGCGCAGGTAGGGCAGCTGCGGATGATCCGGATCGGCGCACAGCACCCGGTCCGCCTCGCGCAGCGTCTGCCACGCGGGCCAGGACAGCAGGCCGGGGGCGACTCGGTGGCTGGTGGTGAGCAGGACCAGGCGTCCGGTGCCGCCGCCCTCGGGGAGGCGGGCTTCGGCGCCGGAGTCAGCGGCAGATGCGTCAGCGTTCACGCATCGAACGTAACCCACCCCACTGACAACGCCCGGCGCCGCCCGCGGCAGCCAAAATCGACCCCGCAGCCGCAGGCCCCGTGCTCAGGTCTGCTGCCGCCCCGCGCCCGCCTCGGGCCTGATCCACGGGATCTTCGTCTCGCCGAGAATGACCTCCTTGTCGTCCCACTCGCCGTAGCGCGGATTGACGTCGATGCCCATGGACCGGGAGGTCCGGGACAGCGCCTCGGCGAGCCGCTGCTGGCCCGCCGACTGCCCGCGGTCCGCGCCGATGCGCTTGGCGAGGCCGTCGAGCAGCAGCTGGTTGCGGACCACGCCGTCGATCTCATTGGGCGCGACGCCCTGCTGGAGCCACATCGCCCGCAGCCGTTCGGCGCCGCCCGCGCGCTTCTCGGCCTGTGCCCGCCACTTCTGGATCTCGTCCCGGGAGATCGTGACCCCGGCGTCCTTGGCGCTGCGCGCCAGCACCTCGTCGAAGATCATGCTGTTGAGGGTGGCCAGGCCCAGCCGGCCGGTGTTCATGATGAGCTGGCTGCCCTGCGGCGACCTGGCCTGGGCGTCGCGTACGTCCTTCACCTTCGCCTGGAGCTGCGAGACGGTGATCCGCTTCCCTTCCACGATGGCCGCGGCACCAGGGTGCGCGTCGCTGCCACAGGCGGCCAGCAGCGGCATCGCGGCCAGCAGGGCGGCGGTGGCGGATACGGAGAGCGCTGTCCTACGGCGGAACACTTGGCCTCCCGGCGGATGGTGCGACGAGTCTCGACCTTGACTGATCGATGCTAAGGAGTAGGCGTGGCCCAGGCCACTGCTTCGGCCAACGATCTGCGTCGTGGTGGGTTTCCTGGGCCCGCAGGGCCCAGCCCGCTCGGCGTGACTCAACGACTGTTTCTCGCGTTGTTCCCCATAGCCCGGCGGGCCCAAATAGTGAGAAAGGCGTCTGGAGTGGACATCGCGGAACAGGTCAGGACGCTACTGGCGACAAAATTCGGAGTGGATCCGCACGCGGTGACTCCGGAAGCCCCGTTGCGGACGCTGGGTGTCGACTCGCTCGCGCTGGAGGAGCTGCGGCTGCACATCGAGGACCGGCTGGACGTCGATCTGGAGGACGTCCAGCTGACGCCCCGGGACACTGTCGGGCAGTTGCTGGCGGCCGTCTGTGCCGTGCACATGGCGCATGCGTGACCGCCGAGGTGCAGCCCTCGCACCCGGCCGCGCTCCGACGGCCCGTCTGATGGGCCGTCTGGCGGCAGGCCCGATGGGCGGCCGTCAGATGGACCGTTTCCACCACCTTGCGATGCCGACCCGCGACCTGGGCCCCGGTCGTCGGTTACGGCACCGCCAACGCGCCTGGCACCTCGACGGTGCTGAACGACCTCGTCGAGGACACCATGCTCCGCCGGGTGCTCGGTGAGCACCCCTGGTCACCTCGACCACAAAGCCGCCCTGGTGATCAGCCGCGGGTGAGCCACCGCCGTCGCCGGCGTGGCACCCACGCGAAGGAGACGCATGACCGACGAAGCAGCCGAAGTAGTCGAAGGAGTCGAAGTAGTCAACGGCCTCAGCGTGGATGGGCTGTCCTACTCCTACCGGCTGCTGCGGCAGCCGTCTCCGCGGACCGAGCCGGTGCTGGTGCTGGGTGGAGCGCTGCAGGACAAGCACGGCTGGGAGCACTTCGACGAACCGGTGCTGCCGGTGGCCAGCCTGATCACCATCGACCTGCCGGGGTCGGGCAACTCCGACCCGCTCCGCCCCGACCAGGGCCTGGACACCATGTGCCAGGCGGTCGAACAGGTCATCGACGACCTCGGTATCGCCCGCGTCAACCTCTTCGGGTACTCCTTCGGCTCCGTGATCGGCTTCGCCTTCGCGCAACAGCGGCCCGACCGGATCGCCCGGCTGCTGCTCGGCGGGGTGCCCGCGTATGTCTCCCACACCCAACAAGACCTCTGGCGGCAGGCGGCGGCCCGTATGAAGGCCGGTGAGCCGGAGGAGTTCGTGAACCGCGCGCTCAAGCTCTGGCTCTGTCAGGACGAGCGCCGTTACGTACGCCACCGCAAGCTGGCGCACCGCTACGTCAAGCGCCTGATCACCCACGCGCTCACCCACATCCCCCATGGATTCGCCGTCCTGGACCGCGCCGCGACCGACCGCGACACCGAAATGCTCAACCCGTCGGGCGCGCTGCGGGGCGTGCCGACTCTGATCTTCTGCGGCGAACACGACACGGTGTCCGCGCCCGAGCATCAGCGCGCCTTCGCCGCCACCATCGAGAACAGCAGCTTTCTCGCCATCGCCGAATCCGATCACTGGGTGGCCTTCGAACGCTCCCAGGACGTCATCGATCTCGTGGTGCGGTTCTTCACCGACCAGTCCTTGGATACGGCGGATTACGTGGTCCGCCCGGAAAGCCGGCTGGCGCCTGTGATGCGGTGAGTGGTGTGACCGGCAGCGCACCAGCGCCCGTGAGGCGGTGAGCATGGTCACCGGCAGCGCACCAGCGCCTGTCATGCGGTGAGTGGTGTCACGCTCGTACCTGCCCCAGCCAGTACAGCGTGCGGCGGATTTCTGCCGGGAAGGCGTGGTGTGGGCCGTGCAGGCGCTCTGCGTCGTACAGGAGGCGGGAGAGGGTTTCCTGGGCGGCGCCGTGTTCGCCCTGGGCCAGCAGCAACTGGCCTATGGAGCGGCGGATTTCCAGGGGGCGCATGGGGTCGTCCGGGTCACGTTCGAAGTACGGCAGCAGGGCGCGGTATTCCTCCAGGGCCTGGGCCACCTCGCCGAGTTGTTCCAGGCACTGGGCGGCCTCGTAGTGGAACCGGAGTGACTGGCGGGTCGCCCCGGGGCCGGATTCCTTGCCGTATTCCTCGGCCAGTTGCCGGAGTTCGGGCAGGGCGCGGCGGTACTGGCCGTCGTCCATGAGGGTCGCGGCGTACTGCTTGCGGAGGGTGCGGACGACCGAGGACTGGGCACCGTGCCGTTCGGCGGCGGCCGGGAGGATGCCGCCGAGGATGTCCACCGCGCGGGTGATCCGTCCCTGGTCGAGGAGGCTTTTGACCTCGTCGACGGCGGCGGCGACGTCCGGGCCGGAGGAGGTGGAGGATGTGGAGGAGGAGGCAGGGGCGGAGATGCGGGATTCGGGGGTGGTCCAGGCAGGTGCGGGGGTGGGGGTGGAGATGCGTGGGTCCACGGCTGGGGACGAGGGCCGGGGGGCGGCGGGCGAGTAGGCGGCGGGGACGGGGCCGGGGTCGGCCAGGGCGGGTGCCGGGGGCGCCTTGGGGGCCGGTATGGGGGTCAGGGCCGGGGTCGGTGGGGGGTTCGGGGTCGTGGAGCGTTCCGGCCAGGGCGCGTGCGGCCGACGGAAGGGGCGGGTCGGGTCCATCGGGGCGAGGGGCGTGGGCCGGGACGGTGCGGCGTGCGGGCTCGCGTCGGCGGCGGGGAGCAGGGGGGCCAGCGCCTGATAGACCTCTTGTGCGTCGGCGGGGCGGGCCTGCGGGTCCTTGCGGAGCAGGCGGAGGACCAGCGCTTCGAGGGCTTCGGGGACGTCGGGGCGCAGTCGGCGCACCGGGACGGGCTCTTCGTGCAGATGCCGGTGGAGTACGCCCAGCGCGGTGGAGGCGGCGAACGGGACGGTGCCGCTGAGGAGTTCGTGCAGCAGCACCCCGAGGGCGTAGAGGTCGGTGTGCGGGCCGACCGCGCCGCCCATGGCCTGTTCGGGGGCCATGTAGGCGGGGCTGCCGATAGGGGAGCCGGTGTGGGTGAGGCGGGTGGTGTCGGTGTCCAGGGCGGAGGCGATACCGAGGTCGAGGACGATGACGGTGCCGTCCGGGCGGATCATGACGTTGCGGGGTTTGAGGTCGCGGTGGACGATCGGGACCGCATGGACGGAGGCGAGCACCGCGCAGAGCTGGGCGGCTACGGAGACCGCCCAGGACCAGGGGTAGGGATCGTGTTCGGCGAGGTGGTCGGAGAGGTCGGCGCCCTCGACGTACTGCATGACGAGGTAGAGGTCTTCGTCGTCGCTGCCGGCGTCGTGAACGGTGACGAGTCCGGAGTGGTCGACCTGGGCGGTGACCGGCATTCGCGGACGAAGCGGCGGCGCATTTCCTCGCCGTCCGGGGTGCCCGCCACCCGGTCCGGGCGCAGCAGCTTGACGCCCACCCGGCGGTCCAGGCGGCGGTCGTAGCCGATCCAGACCTGGCCCATGCCGCCCTGGCCGAGCAGCGCGGAGAGTTCGTAGCGCGCTGCGATGACGCGGCCGTTCAACGTCCTTCCTCCTTGCGGAGGTAGTCGCTGAGTTCATCGAGTTCGGCCCGTACGCGGTCGATGCGCTGGGGGCGTTCCTGGGGCGGGGCCGGAGGGCAGCCGGGTCCGGCCTGGGGCGCGCTGCAGGGGTTCGCGGTGGGGGCGGGCGTGGGGGTGGTGCAGGGGTGAGTTTCTTGTGCGTGTAGGGGGATGGGCCCCGGTGGTGACGGGCCGTACGGGGACGGCGACGGGGAGGGGGACGGAGCGGCCGGGTGTCCTGGCGGTGCGGCCTGATGCCTCGATGGGCCCGCCTGGTATCCCGCCGGGCCGGCGGAGTACGCCGCCTGGGGACAGCCGTATCCGCCTCCCGCCGCCTCCCGGTACGGGGCGCCGTATCCCTCTCCGTACGGGGCGGCGCCGTACAGCGGTCCGTATCCGGACGTCCGTGCCGCGCGCAGGTCGACGACGAGGTAGTAGGCGACGGCGCCCGCCATCTGCGCCAGGATCGCGCCCACTTGGGCGTTCGTGCGCCAGTCGTCCACGGGGTGGGTGCCGGACAGCAGGAGGAGCACGAGCAGGGCCAGGTCGGCGCCGAACAGCCACCAGCCGAGCGGCCTGCGCTGCACGAGCGCGGCCCGCAGCAGCGCCGCCCAGGCCAGGAAGCCGAGGCTGAGCACGGTGACGGCAACGAAGAGCACCCTCAGCGTCACGACCGTGCCCCGCGCCGGGGGCTGGTACGGCGGGTGGGCCGGGGCCGGGGCGTGCATGTACTGCTCCTGATCGGTCGTCGGTGGCGGGTCGGGCCGTTCCGCCTCACGCGCGCGCGAACGGGTGCGGGCGCGCGCGTGAGTTCCGTGGACACGGATACCGATACGCGATGCGCACATGGGACTGCGAGCGTATATACGACAGCGTCACCGTGTGTGGAGTTGTACGGAATGGGTCGGGAATCCACCGTCCGGCCGGATGGAGACTCCCCCGGTGGCGGGGCCTGTTCGTCCGTCTCATCCCGTTCATTGCTCCAAGGCGCGCCCCCGGCAGGGCGCCACCGCCACCGGCCCCGGCTCTGGCCCCCGCCCGGTGACGACCACTCGGTCCGGCGCCACCGAGCCGTCGGTGAGTCCGTCGTGCAGTCCCTGGACGAGCTGCTCGCCGAGCCGGGACGCGAGGCGCAGGGCCTCTTCGAAGTCGGCCAGTTCGCGGAACCGCTGCCCGTAGCGCCGCTGTTCGGCGAGCGGGAGGCGGGGCAGCTGGAGGCGGCGGACGTCGAGCCGGGTGGCGGACGAGGCGTAGCTGCTGGCCTGCCGGGTGTTGGCGGTGCCGCGCAGGAAGCCGGCGAGGAACCAGGGGTCGAGGGCGGCCGGGTCGGGCCGCAGGACGGTGAGGTGGCGGCCGAGGGCGGCGCCGGCGGTGGCGTCGTCGATGACCCGGGCGACCGCGCCGCCGCCGAGTACCGGTACGACGACATCGCCGGCCTGGACGAGGACCGGTTCCTCGGCCGGCCCGGAGGGGGCCGCTTCCGGGAGGGTGCCGGAGGGGGCGGTGCCGCCGATGACGTCGTGGTCGGTGAGGACGGCGGGCGCTCCTCCGAGGGTGGTCCCACCACCGGCCGGTGCGGTGCCGGCGCCGCCGGTGCGCAGGATCAGGGCGCCGGAACGGGCGAGTTCGCCGATGGTGGTGAGCGGCCAGCGGGCGGGGGGCTGCGCCGCGGTGTCCGTCCCGGCGGGGCCTGGGGTGAGGAGGGTCGTACGGGCGAGGGTGTCGGTCAGCCGGTCGCGCACGCGGGTGAGTTCGGCGGGGCCGCCGGCCGCCGAGGGCGGCGGGAGGTGCCGGGCCGGGGCGAGGTCGACGTCGTCGTCGAGGAGGTCGATGGCGGCCAGCGAGCGCCGTACGCCGGGCTCTTCCTCGATGCCGCCATCGCGGTCGAAGGTCCGCCAGGCGTCGACGGCGGTGGCGCGGACGGTCTGCCAGTCGAGTTTGTCGCGGCCGCCGGGGGCGAGGGCGGCAGCGGTGTCGACGACGAGGAGGTGCGGGGAAGGCGGTGTGCTGTCGCCGGATTTGCGCAGCACCCAGAGGTGCAGCGGTACGGCGTTGGGCGGGGCGGCGCCCGCGGGCAGCGCGATGACGGCGCGCAGCGCGACGCGGCGCAGCAGGTCGGCGCGGATCCGGCGGCCGGAGCGGCGGGAGGCGACGGCGGGCGGCATGAGGAGGACGGCGGTGCCGCCCGCGCGCAACCGGGCCAGCGCGTGCTGGACCCAGGCGAGTTCGGATTCGGTGCGGGCCGGGAACCCGTACTCCCAGCGGGGGTCGTAGGCCAGTTCGTCATGGCCCCAGTTGCGTTCGTTGAACGGCGGGTGGACGAGGACGGCGTCGGCGGCGAGGTCCGGAAAGGCGTCGGCGCGCAGGGTGTCGCCGGCCCGGACCCGTACCTGGGCGTCGGGGGCGCTCAGGGCGAGGCGGAGTGCGGTGAGTGCGGCGAGGTCGGGGGCGGATTCCTGGCCGTGGAGGTCGCCGACGACACGCACGGCATCCTGCACCACGACTGGGAGAAGTCGCTGGACGCCGGTGAGTCCGACAGCGTGGAGATGGTCTTCGACGCGCCGCCGTCCGCCAAGGAGCTCGACATCAAGATCACGCCGGACCTGCTGCTCGACCCGGCGAACTGGAAGCTGACCCTCTGAACCTCCGCTCCCGACGAGCTCCCGCAGCTTCCCGCCACCGAGCCGTCGGCCCGGAACCGCCCGCACGCGGTCCCGGGCCGGCGGCCGTTCCTGTGCTGTCCGTGGGTCTGCTTCGTCTGTGGTCCGGCTTCGTCTGTAGTGCTGCTCGGCCTGTAGCCCTGCTCGGCCTGCAGTCCTGCTCCGCCTGTGGTGCTACTTCGCGGAGAACCGCGCCGGTGCCTCCGTAGGGTTGCCGCCGCCCGGCAGCCGCTCCCCCGGGCAGGAGTTCAGCGTCCGCACCATCGCGTCCTTCTCCGCCCGCGTCACCCACAGCCCGTACTTCTTCTTCACCGCCACCTGGCGCGCGACATAGCCGCAGCGGTACCCCTTGTACGCGGGCAGCCAGGTCGCCGCGTCCCCGTCGCTCTTGCGCCGGTTCGCCGACGCGTCCACCGCGATCAGATTCAGCGGATCGTTGGCCAGCGCCACCCGCTTACGGCCCGGCCACTGAGCCGCGCCCTTCTGCCAGGCGTCCGACAGCGCCACCACATGGTCGATGTCGACCTTGCTGCGGCCGCGTTCATAGCGGACCTCCTTCCCCGTGTACGGATCCTTCGGCAGCGTTCCGGACACCACGACGCAGTCGCCGTCCCGGAACGCGCTGCCCCGCAGATCGCGCTTGAGGATGTCGTCCCGCGTCCCGCAGCCGTTGCCGTCGGTGTCCGCCCAGGCCGAGCCGAACCGGTCCCGGCCGTAACCGGTCTTCGGGGCCCGGCCCTTGACGTCCAGCGAGGCGACGGCCCGCAGCGCGGCGCCCGGATTCGGCTCCCCCGTGGGAACGGACGGGCTCTCCTTGGCGTCTGAACCACTGCCGCCCCAGGTGTCGTCAGGGGCACAGCCGGTGAGGGTCAGCAGGGCGGCCAGCGCGGTAGCGGTGGTCAGGGTCGCGGGAAGCGCGGTCCGTATCACAGCGGGCATCCAATCCGGGAGCGTAGGGGCGGGACGGGCACTCCCCCAGCCGACGCTGGGGCACCCCGCCCGTGCCCCTGGGGAGGAGCGGCGGCGGGGGCGGCCCGTTTCGCTGCGTCGAGTATCTTTTCGGAGATTGAGAGCGAGGACACCTCATGGACACGGCCGCAGCAACGGCGGCGACCACCGACGCAGCACCGGCCGTTCCGCGCGCTCCGCGCCCGCAGGCCAGCGGCCTCGGCGCCCTACGACGCACCGCCCGCCGGCTGTACCGCCGGACGGCGCCCTGGCGCGCCCCGCGCCTCGACCCGTACTGGACGGCCGCGTTCTTCTTCGTCGCGTATACGCTGCTGACGGTCTGCCACTTCCGCTCTATGGGCGCTTCGTCGTGGGATCTGGGGATATTCGAGCAGGCGATACGCCATTACGCCCACTTCGAGGCGCCGATCGTCGACCTCAAGGGACCGGGCGCCAACATCCTCGGTGACCACTTCAGTCCCATCCTGGTCGTGCTCGCCCCCTTCTACCGGCTGTTCCCGTCCCCGGTGACCCTGCTGATCGCCCAGTCCCTCCTCTTCGCGCTGTCGGCGATACCGGTCACCCGCGCCGCCGGCCGCTTCCTGGGCCGCGGCCGGGGTCTGGCCATCGGCCTCGCGTACGGCATGTCCTGGGGCGTCCAGAAGGCCGTCGACTTCGACTTCCACGAGATAGCGTTCGCGCTGCCGCTGATCGCGTTCGCCCTCGAAGCGGTGCTGCGCGGCCGCTGGACCGCGGTGGTGTGCTGGGCCACGCCGCTGCCGCTGGTCAAAGAGGACCTGGGGGTGACCGCCGCCGCCATCGGCGCGCTCGCCCTGATCCGCACCCGCCGCGCCTCGCCGCTCGCCATCGGCCTGGTCGCCTGCGGTATCACCGCCACCGCCGTCACCCTCGGCGTGATCATCCCCGGCTTCAACGGCTCCGGCTCGTACGACTACTGGAGCAAGCTCGGCGCCGACGGCGGCGCCGTCATCCCCCTCGGCACCGCCCTGAACACCGTGCTGTGGATCCTGCTCCCCACCACCGGTCTGCTCGCGCTGCGCTCCCCGCTGCTGCTGGTCGCGCTGCCCACCCTCGGTTGGCGGTTCCTCTCCCACGATCCGCACTACTGGGGCATCGACTGGCACTACAACGCCGTGCTGATGCCGGTGGTCTTCCTCGCCCTGGTCGACGCCCTGCCGCGCGCCCAGGTCTCCGCGCGGCCCTGGCTCCGCTCGTACGCGCATCATCTGCCGGCCGCCGCGCTGGCCGCCGCGCTCGCGCTGACCACCACGCTCCCGCTGGCCCGGCTCACCGACGCCGCCACCTACGACAGACCGCCGGCCGCGACCGCCGTCGAGCAGCTGCTGGACCGCATACCCGACGACGCGACCGTGGAGTCCGACATCCGGCCGCTGAGCCACCTCACCGGCCGCACCCGGGTCTTCTGGACCGGCGACACCGGCGGCCTCGCCCCCGACTACATCGCGGTCCAGCTGCACGACGGCAACTCGCCGCGGCAGGCCCTCACCGACGCGGCGAAGCGCCACGAGAAGTCCACGTACGTGCTCCTCGGGAGCGCCGCCGACGTCGCGGTGTTCCGGAAGACGTCGGAGCGGTGAGGGCCCGCCCCGCGCGCCCTTGACGGGGCCCTCCGGAGGGCGCGCACCCGTCGTGTCCCGCCGTCACGCTCCCAGATCGCCGTCACGACCCCAGGACCGTCGTCACGACCCCAGGACCGTCGTCAGGAACTCGCCCACCCACGCCAGCAGTTCCCGTCCGACCAGCGGCTTGCCGCCGATCTTGCCGGTGGTGGGGCGCGGCACCAGGACCTGCTGGGTGGCCGGCTTGATGACCGTGCGCGGGTAGAGCCGCTTGAGGCGCAGCTCTTGCGACTCGCGCAACTCCACGGGGCCGAAGCGGACGTTGGAGCCCTGCAGGGTGATGTCCGCGACACCGCAGGACCGCGCCAGCATCCGGAGTCCGGCGACCAGCAGCAGGTTCTCCACCGGCTCCGGCAGCTTGCCGTAGCGGTCGGTGAGTTCCTCGCGGACGGCGGCGATGTCCTGCTCCGTCGAGGCGGAGGCGATGGAGCGGTACGCCTGGAGGCGCAGCCGCTCGCCGGGCGCGTAGTCGTGCGGAACGTGGGCGTCCACCGGAAGCTCGATCTTGACTTCGAGCGGCGGCTCCTCCTCCACACCGCCCTCCAGGGAGGCGCGGTAGTCGGCCACCGCCTCGCCGACCATACGGACATAGAGGTCGAAGCCGACACCGGCGATATGGCCGGACTGCTCGCCGCCGAGGAGGTTTCCGGCGCCGCGGATCTCCAGGTCCTTCATCGCCACATACATGCCGGCGCCCATCTCCGTGTGCTGGGCGATGGTGGCCAGACGCTCGTGCGCGGTCTCGGTCAGCGGCTTCTCGGGCGGGTAGAGGAAGTAGGCATAGCCGCGGTCGCGGCCCCGGCCGACCCGGCCGCGCAGCTGATGGAGCTGGGAGAGGCCGAAGTTGTCACCGCGCTCGACGATCAGGGTGTTGGCGTTGGAGATGTCGATACCGGATTCGACGATGGTGGTGGAGACCAGGACGTCGAACTTCTTCTCCCAGAAGTCGACGACGACCTGCTCCAGCCGGGACTCGCCCATCTGACCGTGCGCGGTCTGGATACGCGCCTCGGGGACGATCTCCCGCAGCCGCGCGGCGGCACGGTCGATGGACTCCACCCGGTTGTGGATGTAGAAGACCTGGCCCTCACGGAGGAGTTCACGCCGGATCGCCGCGCCGATCTGCTTCTGCTCGTACGGGCCGACGAAGGTCAGGACCGGGTGCCGCTCCTCGGGGGGCGTGGTGATAGTGGACATCTCCCGGATGCCGGTGACCGCCATCTCCAGGGTGCGGGGGATGGGGGTCGCGGACATCGTCAGGACGTCGACATTGGCCCGCAGCTTCTTCAGCTGCTCCTTGTGCTCGACGCCGAACCGCTGTTCCTCGTCGACGATGACCAGGCCCAGGTCCTTGAACTTGGTCTCGGAGGAGAAGAGCCGGTGGGTGCCGATGACCAGGTCGACGGAGCCGTCGCGCAGCCCCTCCAGGACAGCCTTGGCCTCGGTGTCGGTCTGGAAACGGGACAGCGCCCTGACGTTGACCGGGAACTGGCCGTAGCGCTCGGTGAAGGTGCCGTAGTGCTGCTGGACGAGGAGGGTGGTGGGGACCAGGACGGCCACCTGCTTGCCGTCCTGAATCGCCTTGAAGGCCGCCCGGACCGCGATCTCGGTCTTTCCGTAACCGACATCGCCGCAGATCAGCCGGTCCATCGGAACCGACTTCCGCATGTCCTCCTTGACCTCGGCGATGGTGGTGAGCTGATCGGGCGTCTCCACGTACGCGAACGCGTCCTCCAGCTCACGCTGCCAGGGGGTGTCCGGGCCGAAGGAGTGGCCGGGCGCCGCCATCCGCGCGGAGTAGAGCTTGATGAGGTCGGCGGCGATCTCCTTGACGGCCTTCTTCGCGCGCGCCTTGGTCTTCGTCCAGTCGGCGCCGCCGAGCCGGTGCAGCGTCGGCGCCTCGCCGCCCACGTACTTGGTGACCTGCTCCAGCTGGTCGGTGGGGATGTAGAGGCGGTCGCCGGGCTGGCCGCGCTTGGCCGGCGCGTACTCGACGAGGAGGTACTCGCGGGTGGCGCCCTGGACGGTGCGCTGCACCATCTCGATGTAGCGGCCGACGCCGTGCTGCTCGTGGACGATGAAGTCGCCGGCCTGGAGGGTGAGCAGGTCGATCTGCTTACGGCGGCGGGCCGGCATCCGGGCCCCGTCCTTGCCGGCCGCCTTCTGGCCGGTGAGGTCGGTCTCGGTCAGCACGGCCAGCTTGAGCGACGGGTCGATGAAGCCGTTGTCGAGGGAGCCGCAGGCGACATGGACGACGGACGGGCCGATCGCGGTGAGTTCTCCGTCGAACCGGGCGGCGATGCCCTCGCCGCCGAGCACCTCGACGGTACGGGCCGCGGGGCCGTGTGCCTCGGTGACGAACACCGTGCGCCAGCCGTCGGCGAGCCACTGCTTGGTGTCGGCGAGCGCCCGCGCGGTGTCGCCACGGTAGGTGTCGGGGGCGTGCATGCCCAGCTTGAGGGTGTCGCCGTCGAGCTCCGATGACAGCCCCTCGTCCGCGGCACTGTGCTCGATGTCACCGGAGGTGCTGCGCTCGATGTCACCAGAGGTGAACTGACTGACCGACCACCACATCATGCCCAGTTCGCGGGCTCGCTCCCGGACGTCCGCGATGCCCCTCAGGGAGGCCGCGCCCACATCGATCGGCGCCGCCCCGCCGCCGGCGCTCGCGGCCCAGGACGCCTGCAGGAACTCCTGGCTCGTCGCCACCAGGTCGGCGGCCCGCGTGCGCACCCGCTCCGGGTCGCACACCACGGCCATCGACCCCTTGGGCAGCACATCCAGCAGCAGCTCCATCTCGTCGACCAGGACCGGAGCCAGGGACTCCATGCCCTCCACCGCGATGCCCTCGGCGATCTTGCCCAGCAGCTCGCCCAGCTCCGGGTGCTGCTCGGCGAGATCGGCGGCCCGCGTGCGGACGTCCTCGGTCAGCAGCAGCTCCCGGCACGGCGGCGCCCACAGACCGTGCTCGGCGACCTCCAGGGACCGCTGGTCGGCGACCTTGAAGTAGCGGATCTCCTCGACGTCGTCGCCCCAGAACTCGACGCGCAGCGGGTGCTCCTCGGTGGGCGGGAAGACATCGAGGATGCCGCCGCGGACGGCGAACTCACCGCGCTTCTCGACCAGTTCGACGCGCGCGTAGGCGGCCGCCGCCAGCCTGTCGACGATCTCTTCGAGGTCGGCGCTGTCGCCCGTCCGCAGGCTCACCGGCTCCAGCTCGCCCAGCCCCTTGACCTGCGGCTGCAGCACGGAGCGGATGGGGGCGACGACGACGGAGACGGGGCCGGCGCTCGGGTCGTCCTCGCGCGGGTGAGTGAGCCGGCGCAGCACCGCGAGGCGGCGGCCGACGGTGTCCGAGCGCGGCGAGAGACGCTCGTGCGGCAGCGTCTCCCAGGACGGGAACTCCACCACGGAGTGTTCCTCACCGGCCGGCATCAGGGTGCGCAGCGCGGCGGCCAGATCCTCGGCCTCCCGGCCGGTGGCGGTCACCGCGAGGACCGGGCGGCCGGATTCCCGGGCCAGCGCGGCCACCGCGAAGGCGCGGGCGGCGGGCGGGCCCACCAGGTCCACATGCGGCCGGTGGCCGTCGGCCGCGGCCTGCACCGCTTCGGCGAGCGCCGGGTCCCGTACGACGGCGTCGAGCAGACCAGTCAGGCTCATGAAAAAGATTCCGTCCCAGCGAGGAGATCGACGAAAAGATCATCGAGGCGAACAACGCGAACAGCCCGACACGTGGTACGGGCCGGGGTTGCCCACCTTACGCGGCCGCCGACAGCCGGCCGGGCCGGAGCGGGGCGGGCAGGGGGCCGGGGGCGGTTCGGCGGGGGGCGGAGGGCGGTGGTACGGGACCGGCAGGGGCCGGGGCAGGGGCGCCCGCCGCCGTCCCCATTTCCGAGAAATCCGTTCCGCACTCCGACCCCGCATGAAATCGTGCGCGCTACACGGATTTGTGCGCTCCATGGACTTGCGCGCCATGGCATGACGAAGGCGGAGGGGGCCTGGTGAGCGACATCACGAGGGACCGCGACGGCGGCATACGGGCGGGCGGCCGTCGCGGGCCCGTCGTCGCCGCCCTGATGCTCGGTATGGCCCTGGCCGCCCTCGACTCCACGATCATCGCCACCGCCATCCCCCAGATCGTCGGCGATCTCGGCGGCTTCGCCGTCTTCTCCTGGCTCTTCTCCGGCTATCTGCTGGCGGTCACCGTCACCCTGCCCGTCTACGGCAAGCTCTCCGACACCTTCGGGCGCAAGCCCATCCTGATCACCGGCATCGTGCTCTTCCTCGCCGGGTCGCTGGCCTGCGCGGGCGCCTGGAACATGGGCTCCCTCATCGCCTTCCGCGTGCTCCAGGGCCTGGGCGGCGGCGCGCTCCAGGGCACCGTCCAGACCATCGCCGCCGATCTCTACCCGCTGGCGCAACGCCCCAAGATCCAGGCGAAACTCTCCTCGGTCTGGGCCGCCTCGGCGGTCGCCGGGCCGGCGCTCGGCGGACTGCTCGCCGACTACGCCGACTGGCGCTGGATCTTCCTGGTCAACCTGCCGGTGGGCGGAGTGGCACTGTGGCTGATCCTGCGGCACTTCGTCGAGGACAGGACAGACCACGGGGACGCAGCCGAAGACATCGCGGAGGACGGGCAAGGCCCCGGGACCGCCGTCGAGGACGAGCGGAACCCCGGCCCCGCCCGCGCCGCCCGTACACCACGCCCCCGCGTCGACTGGCCCGGCGCACTCGCCATCTTCGCCTGCGGCGGCCTGCTGCTGACCGCCCTCGTACAGGGCGGCGTCGCCTGGCCCTGGCTCTCGGCGCCGTCCCTGCTGCTCCTCGCCGGCAGCGCGCTCTGCGGCGCGGTCACCGTCCTCATCGAACGCCGCGCCGCGGAGCCGATCATCCCCGGCTGGGTCTGGCGCCGCCGCACCATCTCGGCCGTCAATCTCGCCCTCGGCGCCCTGGGCCTGCTGATGGTCGCCCCGACCGTGTTCCTGCCCACCTACGCCCAGTCGGTGCTGGGCCTGGGGCCCGTAGCCGCCGGTTTCGTGCTCTCCGCGATGATCCTGAGCTGGCCGGTCTCGGCCGCCCTGAGCAGCCATGTCTACAACCGCGTCGGCATCCGCACCTGCGCGATGCTCGGCATGGCGATGGCCGCCCTGGTCCTGCTCGCCTTCCCCCTGCTGCCCTACCCGGGCGCCGCCTGGCAGCCCGCCCTGATCATGCTGGTGCTCGGCGCCGCCCTCGGCCTCTTCCAGCTGCCGCTGATCATCGGCGTCCAGTCCTCCGTCGGCTACGCGGAGCGCGGCACCGCCACCGCCTCGATCCTCTTCTGCCGCCAGGTCGGCCAGTCCGTCGGCGCGGCCCTCTTCGGCGCCGTCGCCAACGCCACCCTCAACGACCGCCTCGCGCACGCCCCTTCGGACATCCGCCCCGGCCTGCCGCACGACCTGGACGCGGTCGCCCACGCCCTGGAAGACCCCGGCGCCCTCACCGCCCAGGCCACCGGCTATCTGCGCCGCGCCGTCGACATCACCGTCGACCACGTCCATCTCGGCGCCGCCGCGGCCGCCGCCCTCGCCCTGCTCGCCCTCGCCCTGCTGGCCCCCCGCCGCTTCCCGGTCCACGCGGACGCCCGATCGGGCGGGGAGGGCACGGAGGACCTGGTGCGGGAGACGACGGACCGGGCGCAGGGGGCCGGCCGGGCCGACACATAGGGCGCGGGGTTTCGGCGTTTCGGGGCTGCGGGTTCGCCGACCCGGCGATCCCCGCCCCGCTCACCCGTCCAGCCGCGGCAGCTCCGTCTCCAACGTGTCCTCGTTGTCGGGGTCGACGGGGGCCCTGGTGTCGGCCGGGTCGGGCTCGGGCCGGGGCTCGGGCCGGGGCTCGGGCCGGGGCTCGGGCCGGGGCTCGGGCTGCGCCGCCGCCTGGGACGGTTCCTCCGCCTGCTCCTCGCCCGGTTCGTCGGCCTCGTCCTCGTCCGGCGCCTTGCCCGTGAGCGCCGCCAGGCTGTTGCGTACGTGCGTCATATGGGCCCGTACTTCCGCCTGCTCCTCCTCGTGTTCGCGCAGGATCCGCTCCGTGGCGCGCTCGATGCGTTCCACCTGGACCCGGGCCTGGGCCAGCAGCTCGGCGGCCTGGTCGTCCGCTTCCTCCTGGCAGTGCCGGGCGGCCTCCTCGATCTCCGCCTGGAGGCGCCGGTGGTCGGCCATGACGGCCTCCCCCCGGGCCTCCAGCTCCGCGACGCGCTGCTCCAGCTCCGCCTCCCGGGCGGCGAGCTCCCGCCCGGCCGCCTCCCACTCCTCGGCCTGCCGCTTCTCCTCGTCCTGCCACATCTGCGCGGTGCGCCGCTGCATGTCCTTCAGCTCCGCGGCCGCCTCGCTGCGCCACCGCTCCGCGTCCTGGTTCGCGGCGGCAGCCTCCGAGGCGGCCTCCGCCCACGCCGCCTCCTCGGCCCGCCGCGCCTGCTCCTGCGCCCCGGTCCGCAGCTCCTCCGCCGCCTGGTCCGCCTCGGCCCGTACCTGCCGGGCGTACGCCTCGGCGTCGTCGCCGGCCTTCTCGGCGTCCGCCTCCGCCTCGGTCCGCAGCCGCGTCGCCTCGGCCTCCGCCGTCCTCAGGATCAGCTGCGCCTGCTCGCCGAGCGTGGCGTACGTCTGCGGCGGCAGCTGCGCCGCATGTGCCCGCAGCCTCTCCAACTCCCCCGCCATCTCGTTGCACAGGACGGTCAGCCGCGCGGCGCGCTCCCAGCATGAGTCACGGTCTATTGACAGCCCCTCCACACGACGGTCCACGTCGTCCGGCCGGTAGCCACGCCCTCGTACGGTCTCGAACCCGTGAGGCGAAACCGATGCACTCATCCCTCAAAGCCCCTCTCCGCCGCGCACAGCAGTCGCGCGGGCCCGCACCTGTCCACGCGGTCCCGCACACATCTTTCTGGATAGGCGCGAAGCGGCCCTATCGCGACACTCTGCCCATCTCATCCACCCAGGATGCGTCAAATGCGACCAGAAGTCGGAATCGGCTCAGCAGTTTCGTAACGCCTCGAACAAACCATGTCACCCCGATGTCGTCCCAGCGCAGTACGTCGCCGACGCCGCCCGCACGCACGCCGGGACCCGCGACCGGAAACGGGGCGGCCTCCCCGCCGCGCCGGCACTCTCCACCGGCGACCGGCCCCAGCACCCCAACTCCCCTGCCCCGCACCGTTGTCCGAGGTGCGGCGACCGAGACCGACGCGCCGGAGAACGCGCACCGGCCGGAACGGGCCGAGGAGCCCGCCCCCCCGCCCGGAACCACCTCGTCCACCGCCCGGAACAGCCGCCGCTGCCGCTTCACCCGTCCGGGGACGGCATGGCGCACCCGGACGTACGCAGCCGGACATGGCCGTGGCGCCCGCCCCCTCCCACGGGTCGAGCGCCACGAGCGCCGCACGGCGTCAAAGGTCCTGGCCCGCCGCCCCTACAACAGCCCGTCCCACATCTGCTCCAGCAGCACCGACCACCAGGTCTCCGGCGAACCGAGCGCAGGCGGGTCCAGGGCGACCAGCTGGGCCTGGAAGTCGACGGTCCAGCGGCCCGCCTGCTCAGGCGTCAGCCCGAACCGCAGCCGCCACATCCGCCCCAGCATCGCCAGACAGCGGAGGAACTCCGGCAGCCCGCTGTTCACGAACTGCGGCACGGCCGGCCGGCCGGCCTGCCCCCCGGGCGCCCCCGCCTCCAACGGGACCGCCACGATGTGCGCCGTCCCGTACTGCACACACAGCTGACGGCCGAAGTCATTGCCCATGACGAGATACGAGCCCGCGTCGGCGGCCGGCTGCACACCCCGCTCCGCCGCCAGCTCCGCCAGCGTCGGCACCGGACGGCCCGGCTGCGCCTGCGCCCAGAAGAACGGCGCCAAGTCGACCGGCAGCCCGGCCCACACCAGCATCTGCGCCACCACCTCGGGCACGCCGTGCCGGGAGACCGCCCGCTGATCGAACCGGAAGATCCCCTGCGGACCGAACGCCTGCTCCAGCTCCTGGCCGATGGCCTGCGGCGGCACCGGCGGCACCGGCTGCACCTGCGACGGATGCGGCAACGGCACCCGCACCGGCGCCGGCCGCGCCGGACCGTCCGCGACCTGGTGCAACTCGCCCTGATGCTCGATCAGATGGCGTACGCCCTGCTGCCGCGAGGCATGGTCCCTGCCGTACGCGGCGGTGTGGCTGATGCGCACCTGCGGCCAGTTGTCGCGGACCATCCGCGCGCAGTAGCCACCCGGCAGATCACAGCACTCCAGCTCGGTGTGCAGCTCCAGCACCTGCTGGGGCGGGACGTTCATCGCGCGCAGCTCGTGCAGCAGCTGCCACTCCGGATGCGGGGTGCCGGGCGCTGACCGGCGCACGATCTTCTGCTCCGAGCCGTCCGGGGCGCGATAGCTCAGCACGGCCATGTAGCCGGGGCCCACGGTCGGCTGACCGCTGGGCGCCTGCGGATAGCCGTACGCACCCGGGCCCCCGGGCCCCGGCACTCCGGACGGCGGGCCGGGCTGGCCCGCCGGCACACCGGGCGGCGGCACGCCGGGACCGGCGGACGGCGGCATACCGGGAACGCCGGGGGCACCGGGAACGCCAGGGGCAGCGGGCGCACCGGGGCCGCCCAGCGCCGCGCCGTCGGCGAGCATCGTCGCCGCGGCATGCACACCGCCACCGGGGCCACCACCCGCACCGCCACCGGTGGCATTCGGCGCGGGCGGCGGAGGCGGCGGACCGCCCCGACCGCCCTGGGCCCCCTGACCACCAGACCCACGTCCGCCCGCGGCCGCACCGGACTGGCCGGGCACGCCGGGAGGCGCGGGCGGCGGCGGCACACCGGGCCCACCGGGACCGCCCTGGCCCGCCTGCAGGGACGCGCCGTCGGCGAGCATCGTGGCCGCGGCATGCACACCGCCGGGACCGCCCGCACCACCGGCGCCGTCCGCGCCGGACGACCCGCCGCCGTCCCCGGGACCGTCCACCGCGCTGAGATCCACATCCGCCGCGTCCAGCTGCGAGACCAGCTGCGTCGGTACGTAGCCACCGGCCGGCGCACCCGGCGCACCGGGGCCGGAGGGCGCGACACCGGCCGACGGCTCCGCCTTGCCCGTCTCGGCCTGCGCGCGCTCCGCGGCGTCCGGCCGCCGACCGGCACGGCCCGCGCCGGGGACACCGGGCGCGCTCGGAGGCGGCGGCGGAGCACCGGCACCGGTACCTGACCCACCGGAGCGGCTGGACGTACGGGAGGCACCAGGCGTACCGGTCGCGCTCGGCGGCGGCGGAGGTCCACCGGTGTTTCCGGAGCCACCGGCGCTCCCGGAGCCACCGGCGTTCCCGGCGTTCCCGGGCAGCGAGGAACCGTCGGCCAGCATCGTCGCCGCGGCATGCACACCACCGCCGGCGGGCGGGGCGGGCGGCGGCACCCCCGGGCCGGGAGCGCCCGGCACCGCCCCCTCGGGCGGCGGCACATCGGTGACCGGCGGACCGGACGGCGGCGGCAGATCGGGCAGCCCCTCACCGGCGGGCACGCCAGGCGGCGCGGGCGGCATCGGCGGCGGCGCGGGCAGCGGCCCACCGGGCCGGCCCTGACCCGCCACACCGGCCTGGCCCTCCGGACCGCCCGTCCCCCCGGGACCGTCCGACGACTGGCCGTCCGGCAGATCCAGCGCCGGCGCGAGCTGCGTACGCGGCAACCGGCTTCCCCCCTGCAGCAGTTCGGTCTTCGCCTCCGGCCGAGAGCGCGGCGCCGCCGGAGTGTCGCCCTGCTCGTCCTGTTCGTCGAAACCGGCGAGCGGCGGCGCGAAGACCGTGGCGGGCAGACCCACCGACCGGTCCTCGGCAGCCTCGTCCGCCGTCGTGTCCGCCTCGGCCCACGGCGTCCCACCGGCCGTCCCGGACGCACCGTTAGGCCCCGGCGCCCCGGCCGTGCCGACCTCCCCGGACCCACCACCCCCGGCCTGCACACTGACATCGGCCCAGGCATCCGATGCTGCCGACGGAGCCGCGGAAGCACCGCCCGAAGTCCCCGCAGAAGTCCCCGCACCGGAAGCCACCTCCCCCCGCCGGTCCGGAACCCCCAGCGAATCCGCCGCCTCCTGCAGCCACTCCGGCGGCGTCAGCAAAAACGAGGTCGCCTCCAGATCGATCCGTTGCCGCGGCGGCTCCGCGCCCTGACCGCTCTCCGCCACCGCGCCGTACTCCTCCTCGAACCGCCGGATCACCTCACCCACCGGCAACCCCGGCCACAGCGTCGTCTCCCCGCTGTCCCGCGCGATCACCAGCCGGCTACGGCCACCATCACTGCGCGGACCTCCCAAAGAGCCTTCGGCTCCGGGGGGACCCCCGTCCCGGTCCTCCGCCCACACCACGAAACCCAGGTCGAACTCCCGCACCCGCACCTCACGATGCTGCGGCGCCGGCACCTCACCATTGACCCAGCGCTCCCCGCGCTCCTGCGCCTGCGCAAACGTCACCATCGCGTTCAGCCCCCCACCGGAACGGCCCGCGCGAAGCCACCGTCCACCATCAGGTTCGCCACGGTCTCCAGCTCCGGCGGATTCCCCGCCAGCCGCTGCAAGAAGTCATCGAAATCCGCGCCACACGGCAACAACAGCCGCTCGACCCGCTCCCCCACCGACCAGCCGTCCCGATCCCGCGCATCGTCATACGGACAGAACCACACCGTGCCCAGCGCCGCACCGCGCACCTTCACCGCGACCACCCCACCCTGCACAAACGCCACACCCAGATAGTCCTTGGTGAAGTGATCCCGCAGACACTTGTTCACATAGACCAGATCGTTCACCGCCGCGTCATCACGCACCGTGAAAAACGGCTGATCCACCAGCAGTCCCAGCTCCGCGTCCAACGCCGCACCTGCCGGCGCACACCCACCCGCAGCCTTCAAGAACGCCCGATACGCACCCGGAAGCCGATAGCCCAGCGCCTCCTCGGCCTGCACCACCTGCTCCTCCCCCACCGACAGACCACCCCGCGGCACCCCGAAATGCGCCGGCCGCGTCTCCTGCAACGGCCGCGTACCCCGCTTCTCATGCTCCACAGCCGCCGTCGCCAGACCGCCGTGATGCCGCAACAACGCCTTCACCTCGACCGGCACCAGCTCCATCCGCCGGGTACCCGCCACGTGATGCCACGTCCAGCCGTGCGGCGTCGCCACCGACGGCACATCTATCCACAGCTCATGCCCCTGCGCATGCAGCGCCGCATTCGCCGACACATAGTCCGTCAGCCGCAGCTCATCGACACCGAAACCCTCCGGCGGCTCGGCGATCTCCGCCGCCGCCCGCGCATACGGCGAAAAATCCGGGAAACCATTCCCGTCCACCCGCACCCCCGCGGGAAACCGCGAAGCACGGACCGGATCCGGGAAATGCACGACCTGCGCGGCATAGGCCACATTCGGTGGCGCGGCATGCTGCTGCCCGAGCCGACCTGTCGTCATCGCGGATGCCCCCTGGCTGATGCTGGCGTTTGGGGCACAGCCTATGCCGTGCCGCAATACCATCCCGTGCCCCCACCCGGCCGACGTCAGCCCGCCGACACACCACTGTCACCCCCACGGCCCACCATCCCACCGCCCGCACAGCACCCCGCCGACCAGCCCCGTTCCGCCCCCATCCGACGATCTGTCACCTTCTGGTGACATCCCCGACAGTCCGGCCGACTACCGCAACGCCCAGCACCTTTGGCAGGCTGATCTCCCCCACCTTCGCGGGGGGACCCCCGGCTGCACGGGGATCGCAGGGAGGGAAAGCACCGAGTGAGCACCACCGCACACCACACCACCGCCAAAGGCGACCCCCGCATCGGCTGGAGCGGCACCACCGGCACCGACCACGCCCCCACCCTCCGCCACCGCCGCGACGGCATCCTCCCCACCGTCGGCGCGGCTCTCTCCGTCCGCGGCCGCACCCTCACCTGCACCGCCAGCAAGGCAGAACAACCCCCCGTCCTCCACCCCCTCGTCCAGGACTTCCTCGACACCCTCGCCACCGCACAGCGCGAACGCTTCACCGGACGCTGCCCCGAAGCCGTCCTCCTCTCCCGCCACCTCACCGCCGTCGAGGCCAACCGCTCCAAACGCGCCTCCCGCAAGCCCCTCACCAACGGCGAGGCCCGCCGCTCCCTGAAACACTCCAAGATCACCGCACGTCACATCCGCGAGGACGGCGACCCACAACACGGCAGCTACGCACCACCCTGCCGCTCCTGCGACGCGCTCCTCGCCCACTTCGGCGTCCTGCCCATCGGCGACACGACGCCCACAGGGAGCTGACCGCCACCATGCCGCCCGCCACCCGCGACCGCGCCGGATCCACCCGCTTCCCCGCCGCCGTCGACGTCGCCCTCCAGGAAGCCGGCTGGGAACCCGGACGCTGGGACATGAAGCAGGCAGAGCACTGGGCCGACACCCTCCGCGCCCACGCCTCCCCAGCAGGCCACCGCCACAGCGTCTTCCCCGCCGCCGTCGAAGCCTGGGCAGAGTTCGGCGGACTCCACATCACCGGCCCCGGCCCCGGCCGCCACATCGCCCCCACCCCCTTCGTCCTCAACCCCCTCCACGGCCTCCACCTCGCCCGCACCCTCGGCGACCTCGGCCGCGCCCTGGACACCGACGTCGCCCCGCTCGGCCAGGAAGAAATCACCACCGGCAACGGCACCGCCTTCGGCCAGGCCGCCCTCGCCATCGACACCGAAGGACGCGTCTACAGCCTCGACCACACCGGCGACTGGTACCTCGGCGCAGACATCGACCATGCCCTCGGCACACTGGTCCTGGGGGCACAGCCGAGCCGACTGGTGGTGTCGGCCGACTGAGGCGGCGGGGGCGGTAAGCGGGGCGCGGTAGGCGGGGCGGTAAGCGGGCCTGCGCGGACGAGCTCCGGCGGGGACGGGCCGTCCGTCGGAAGGGGCAGCGGGCTCCGGTAGGGGCGGCAGCCCCCGGCGGGGACAGGTCGTCCGCGTCGGCAGAGGTCAGCGACCTCCGGCGGGTCTCAGCACCTCAAGGCTGACCGTGGCCATCGAGGGAAATCAGCCCGTCGGTGGCCGGGCAGGGGCAGGCGGCAGCCTGTCGGTGTCCCACGACGGGGACAGCCCGCAGGCGCCCGGCAACCGGAGGCCACCCGCAGCCACACCAGCAGCCCGTCGGTGCCCTACGGCGGGACCGGTGCCCTACGGCAAGGACCAGCCCGCAGACACACCCGACAACCGGAGCCCACCCGCAGTCACCCCAGCCGCGCCCGGCCTCACCCCGCCGGAACGGCCGCCGGAACCACCGCCGACACCCGGAAGCCCCCCGCCTCCGTCGGCCCCGACACAAACACGCCCCCCAGCGCCGTCACCCGCTCCCGCATCCCCACCAGACCATTCCCCCCACTCGGCAACCCCACATCCGCCGCACCCCGCTCCGACGGACCGTTCTCCACCTGAACCGCCACCTCACCGGCCCGATGCGCCAACCGCACCTGCGCCCGCGCACCCGGCGCATGCTTGTGCACATTCGTCAGCGCCTCCTGCACCACCCGGTACACGGTCCGCTGCACCCGCGGCGCATAACCACACACCACCCCGTCACCGGCCTCCCCGTCCGGACCCTCGACCGACAGCTCCACCGCCATCCCGGCCACCCGGGACTGCCCCACCAGCTCCCGCAGCTCCGCCAGCCCCGGCCCCTCCACATCCGACTCCCCGGCCCCCGAGGCCGACACCGACGCCCCGGCCGACGAAACCTCCGCCCCCGACTCCGACCCCACAGCCATCGCCCCTGACGCCGCCACCTGCGACGCCACCGCCGCCAACCGCTCCGGCTCATCCGCACCAGCAGCACCACGCACCGCCGCCCCCTCAGCCGTACGCAACACCCCCAGCATCTCCCGCAGCTCCGTCAGCGCCTGCCGCCCCATATCCCCGACCAACGCCGCGTTCTTCGACGCCTTCTCCGGATCCTTCAACGCCACCGCCTGCAGCGCCGCCGCATGCACCACCATCAAACTCACCCGGTGCGCCACCACATCGTGCATCTCCCGCGCGATCCGCGTCCGCTCCTCGTTACGAGCCCACTCCGCCCGCTCCTCGGCCCGGTCCGCCAACAGCGACAGCTCCCGCTCCAGACCGTCCGCCCGCTCCCGCAACGACTCCACCAGCCGCCGCCGCGCGCCGACGTACATACCCCACAACACCGGCGGCGCCGTCAGCACCAGCGCCACCGCCAGCGCCATCGCCGGCACAAACCACACCGGCGGGGTGAAGTCCTCGTCCGCCACCACGTCCTGCCGCATGCTGAGAAACGTCGTGGTCAACGTCCCGACAACGGTCATCCCCGCCAGCAACGCCGTCACCCGACGCGGCACATCCGAGGCGGCGAGCGTGTAAAGCCCCACCACACTCAGCAGCAAGCCCATCTCCGCAGGCATCACCGCTATCGAAACCAGCACCACCACGATCGGCCACCGCCGACGCACCAGCAGCACCGGCCCGACCACCAGGCCGAGCAACATCCCGATCAGCTCCGGCAGCCCCGCCTGATCCGCGAAGCGCGAACCCTCGAGCACACACTCCGCCGCCGAAACGGCCGCCAAAAACACGTCCAGCACGGCACTACGCCGCCGGGCCCACCACCACGGCCCACTCACGGGCGCACCCCGCGCGCCCGCACCTTCACTTGCCCCCGTTGCGGTCATAACGACCAGCCTACGGGCGCCCCCACCCGTTCCTCAGCCCCGCACCCCAGCACACCTCAGGCCCGTTACGTGCCCTCACCTGCGAAAATCCCTCGAACTATTGAATCGACCACATTTTCGCCACATCCGCACAGGCGAGCACGACAGCCTGTTCCATGACGTACACACAGCGCCATCACGCCCACCCCGACCACGAGCCCTTACGCTCCCAAGCCGTCACCCTCCGCCGCGCCGACCTCAGCAGGCGCCGGATCCGCGACCGGCTCGGCACAGCACTCGGCGACGCCACCCTGACCCGCCTACCGGAAGGGGAGCCGCCCCTGAGTGGACGAAGCGCCCCAACGCCAAGGACGACCTCCGCGAGAAGGCCCGCGAGCCGCGCAAACTAGGGCGGACCTACGACGAGATCGTGGCAGAGCTCGGAGTCTCCAAGGGCTCGGCCCCCCCTCTGGGGCCGCGACCCGCCCAAGCCCAGTCCGATGAAGCCCTCCACCAGATGCGCGAGGCCCGCTGGGCGCCGTATCGCGAAACCCGAGATCGCCAGACTCCCGAAGACCACCCGCAAGAACACAGGCGGGGGGTACCACGGCTGTCTCGTTATCCGGGTGCTACAAAGTGCAGAGCTATACCGTCGCATCGAAGGCTGGTGGTACGGCATAGTGTTGGGTGCCAGGCGGCCAGACTGACGCAATGTCCGGTTTAAACCGCTTTACTATCCCCTGTGGTGTAATTGGCAGCACTGAGGCTTTTGGTGCCTTATGTCCGGGTTCGAGTCCTGGCGGGGGAGCCTGCCACAACAGAGCAAAAGTTCGGGTCCTGATCACAAGGTCAGGACCCGCCCGCGTTTCACCTTCAATACGCCCCGGTATCCTTCGGGTGTCCACCACCCGAAGAAGCCAAGAAGCCGAAGGGCATCCCCGTGAGCGCCAATCGCCCGGCCGCCGTCGTCGTTCTCGCAGCGGGGGAGGGGACCCGCATGAAGTCGGCGACCCCGAAGGTCCTGCATGCGATCTGCGGCCGTTCCCTCGTCGGACATGTCGTCGCCGCCTCCCGTGAGCTGGATCCCGAGCACCTCGTGGTGGTCGTGGGCCATGCCCGTGATCAGGTGCAGGCGCATCTCGCCGAGATCGATCCGGCCGTCCGCACCGCCGTGCAGTACGAGCAGAACGGCACCGGCCACGCCGTCCGTATGGGCCTCGAGGAGCTGAGCGGCAGCGACGTCGCGCTCGACGGCACGGTCGTCGTGGTCTGTGGTGACACCCCGCTCCTGACCGGTGAGACGCTGCGGAAGCTGAGCGATACGCACGCGGCGGACGGGAATGCCGTGACGGTGCTGTCGGCGGAGGTGCCGGATGCGACGGGCTACGGCCGCATCATCCGGGACGAGGCGTCCGGCGCGGTCAAGGAGATCGTCGAGCACAAGGACGCGTCCGCGGCACAGCGGGCGGTCCGGGAGATCAATTCGGGGGTCTTCGCCTTCGACGCCCGGCTGCTGGTGGATGCGCTGGGGAAGGTGCGTACGGATAACAGCCAGGGTGAGGAGTACCTCACCGATGTGCTGGGGATTTTGCGTGCGGCGGGGCATCGGGTGGGTGCGGCTGTAACGGCGGATCATCGGGAGATTTTGGGGATCAATAACCGGGTGCAGTTGGCGGAGGCGCGTCGGCTGCTGAATGAGCGGTTGTTGAATGCGGCGATGCTTTCCGGTGTGACGGTGGTGGATCCGGCGACGACGTGGGTTGATGTGTCGGTGTCGTTTGACCCGGATGTGACGGTGTTGCCGGGTTCGCAGCTGGTGGGCTCGACGCATGTGGCTTCCGGTGCCGAGGTGGGGCCGAATTCGCGGTTGACGGATACGTCGGTGGGTGCGGGTGCTTCGGTGTCTTTCACGGTTGCGGAGGGCGCGAGGATCGGGCCGGGGGCGGCTGTGGGGCCGTATGCGTATCTGCGTCCGGGGACGGATCTGGGGCCGGGCGCAAAGGCCGGTGCGTATGTGGAGATGAAGAACGCGCAGGTCGGTGAGGGGACGAAGGTGCCGCATCTGTCGTATGTGGGGGATGCGACGATCGGTGAGTTCACCAACATCGGCGCGGCGAGCGTGTTTGTGAATTACGACGGTGAGGCGAAGCATCACACGACGGTCGGGTCACATTGCCGGACCGGGTCGGACAATATGTTTGTGGCTCCTGTCACGATCGGGGATGGCGCGTACACGGCGGCCGGCTCGGTCATCACCAAGGATGTGCCCCCGGGTTCGTTGGCGGTCGCGCGTGGCCAGCAGCGGAATATCGAGGGTTGGGTCGCGCGTAAGCGGCCTGGAAGTGCCGCCGCGCAGGCTGCTGCGGCTGCCCGCGAGGAGTCCGAGGGCGAGCGGTGATCGTGCAAGGGTGCGTTGTGTGCGGCGTACCGTGTTGAACGCAGGCGAACTGTGATTCGAGGAGATTTGCTGTGACCGGGATCAAGACGACCGGCGAGAAGAAGCTGATGCTCTTCTCCGGCCGCGCCCACCCCGAGCTGGCGGAGGAGGTCGCGCATCAGCTGGGTGTGGGGCTGGTCCCGACGAAGGCTTTTGACTTCGCCAATGGTGAGATTTATGTCCGGTATCAGGAGTCGGCGCGTGGTGCGGACTGCTTTTTGATTCAGAGCCATACGGCTCCGATCAATAAGTGGATCATGGAACAGCTGATCATGATTGATGCGCTGAAGCGGGCTTCGGCCCGGAGCATCACGGTGATCGTTCCATTCTACGGTTATGCGCGTCAGGACAAGAAGCACCGTGGTCGTGAGCCGATTTCGGCGCGGCTGATCGCGGATCTGATGAAGACGGCGGGTGCGGACCGTGTGGTGACGGTCGATCTGCACACGGACCAGATCATGGGCTTCTTCGACGGTCCGGTGGATCATCTTTTCGCGCTTCCGGTGCTCGCGGATTATGTGGGCGCGAAGGTGGATCGCGACAAGCTCACGGTGGTTTCTCCGGATGCGGGCCGGGTGCGGGTCGCGGACCGCTGGTGTGACCGGCTGGGTGCTCCGCTGGCGATTGTCCACAAGCGGCGGGACAAGGACGTGGCCAATCAGGTCACCGTTCATGAGGTGGTCGGTGATGTGCGGGGCCGGGTGTGTGTTCTGGTCGACGACATGATCGACACCGGTGGCACGATTTGTGCTGCGGCGGAGGCCTTGTTCGCCAATGGGGCGGAGGATGTCATCGTGACGGCGACGCATGGTGTGCTGTCCGGTCCGGCTGCGGATCGGCTGAAGAATTCCAAGGTCAGTGAGTTCGTCTTTACGAATACTCTGCCCACGCCGTCCGAGCTGGAGCTGGACAAGATCACGGTGTTGTCGATGGCGCCGACGATCGCGCGGGCGATCCGTGAGGTGTTCGAGGACGGTTCGGTGACGAGTCTCTTCGACGAGCAGTGAGCGTTCTGTCGCGTCGGCTGATCGGCCTGACAGATCGGCCCGACTGATCGAACTGACCGTCGGCTTGGCTGGTCGGCCTCGGCCGGCTGATCGGCCCGGCTGGTTGATCGACTTGGGGGCGGCCTTCCCGCCGGGTAGACTCACGGAGTTGCTCGGCGAGGGAGGCCGCACTGTTGTGTGCGGCGGTCCGTTATCGACGCGCTCTTCGTAGCTGGTCTGTCGTGGGCCGGGTGACGCCCGCCGGATCGTTTCTGAGTTACGAGGAGTGCTGTTATGGCTGAGGTCAAGCTTGCCGCTGAGCTGCGTACGGATTTCGGTAAGGGCGCAGCCCGCCGTATCCGTCGTGAGGAGAAGGTCCCGGCCGTTGTCTACGGTCACGGTGCTGACCCGCAGCATGTCGCGGTGGACAGCCACGCGCTGATGATGGCGCTGAAGACCCCGAACGCGCTGATCCGTCTGGACTTCGACGGCAAGACCGAGCTGGTCATTCCGAAGGCCGTGCAGCGTGAGGCGATTCGTAGGTTCCTGGTGCATGTGGACTTCCTGGCCGTCAAGAAGGGTGAGACGGTCGGCGTCGAGCTGCCGATCCAGACCGAGGGCGACCTGGCTCCGGGCGGCAATCTGCTGGAGTACGCGCTGAACACGCTGCCGGTCGAGGCGGAGGCGACGCACATCCCGGAGTCGGTGACGGTTTCCATCGCGGGTCTGGACGCCGGTCAGTCGGTGCTGGCCAAGGACGTCTCGCTGCCGTCCGGTGTGTCGCTGGCCGTCGAGGAGGACGCGGTCGTCCTGCAGGTCGTGGCGGCGCAGGCGGAGGCTCCGGCCGAGGGTGCCGCCGAGGGTGCGGGTGAAGAGGCCGGCGCCTGATTTCCCTTTCCGGGGTGGGCGCTGGTTGCCGGCGTGCCCCGGGTGTTGTTCTGTGACCGTCGTCCCGCGCTGTTGGCGTGGGGCGACGGTCTCGCCGTTGAAGGAGCTTGCAGATGACGGATGCGGGCAGCCCGTGGCTGGTCGTGGGGCTGGGGAATCCTGGTCCGGAGTACGCCGGTAATCGGCACAATGTGGGTTTCATGGTTGCCGATCTTCTTGCCGGGCGGATGGGTGCGCGTTTCAAGGCGCATAAGGCGCGGGCGCAGGTGGTGGAGGGGCGGATCGGTCCTCCGGGGCCGGCGAGTCGTCGGGTGGTGGTGGCGAAGCCGAGGTCTTTCATGAATCTGTCGGGTGGGCCGACGACGGCGTTGCGGGATTTCTACAAGGTGCCGACCGCCAACATCATCGCCGTTCACGATGAGTTGGATATCGATTACGGCGTGCTGCGGCTGAAGCTGGGGGGCGGTGACAACGGCCATAACGGTCTGAAGTCGATCACGAAGTCGTTGGGGGCGGATTATCACCGGGTGCGGTTCGGGATCGGGCGGCCGCCGGGACGTATGCCGGTGGCGGACTTTGTGCTGAGGGATTTTTCGTCGGCGGAGCGCAAGGAGCTGGATTACTTCGTGGACCGTGCGTCGGATGCGGTGGAGGCATTGGTGCTGGAGGGACTGGAGAGGGCTCAGAGCACGTACAACACGTGATGGGGACAGGGCTGGTCAGGGCTGACGAATGGGCTGTCCGAGGTTGACCGGGTGCGGTGGGATGGCCAAGGATCGCGGCCATGGCCAGTAGTAGTACGCGTACCCGTTCGGTGAAACGCAGCCGTGTCCGGCGGGTTGGTGAGAGCGCTTTCGGTGCGTTGCTTGTCGCCCGGATCGTGTTGATGGGGCTGCTGGCTTTGCTTTTGCTGGCCGGTGGAGTGTGGACGTCGTGGAATACGGCGCAGTACGCGATGCTCGTGAAGGTGCGGGAGCGCGGCACGATGACGGTCGCGGCGTGTGGTGAGGACCGGTGTACGGGCCCGTATGTGCCGACTGCGGGGGGTGGGGAGCGGCGGGCGAAGGTGTCGCTCGTGGAGTCGGTGGCGCCGGCCGAGGGTGAACGGGTCGAGGTGACGGTGGAGCCGGGGACGACGCGTGCGGTGCGTGTGGGGCCGGCCGGGATTTTGCTTGCGTGGGTGCCGTTTGCGGGGTCGTTGTTGTTGGCGGCGTTGGTGGTGGCGGGGGGTATGCGGTTTCGGCGTACGGCGTGGGTGATCGGGTTGCTGGGTGCTGCGTTGTTGGGAGCGGCGTTCGTGGCGCTGTAGGGCTTCTGGTGCCGACCTGCCTCCTGGTGCCGATCACCCTGCCTTCTGATGCCGATCATCCCGCCTTTTCTGGCGCCTATGACGACGGCCCGCCTCTTCCGGTGAAGGGGCGGGCCGTCGTCGTGTGCCGGGGCGGGGTCAGCCGGTGTTGCGGAGGCCGGCTGCTACACCGTTGACGGTGAGGAGCAGGGCGCGGGCGAGCACCGGGTCTGATTCCTCGCCGCGTTCGGCGGCGGTGCGCTGGCGGTGCAGCAGGGAGACCTGGAGGTAGGAGATCGGGTCGAGGTAGGCGTCGCGGATGTGGAAGGTCTGCTTGAGGACCGGGTTGGAGTCGAGGAGTTCGGTCTCTCCGGTGATGCGCAGGACTTCGGCGACGGTGAGCTCGTGCTCGGTCCTGATGACGTCGAAGACGTGCTTGAGGTGGTCGGGGACGAGGGTGTCGACGTAGTGCTGGGCGATCCGCAGGTCGGTCTTGGCCAGTGTCATTTCGACGTTGGACAGGAAGTTGCGGAAGAAGTGCCAGTGCTCGTGCATCTCGTCCAGGACGGAGTCCAGGCCGGCCTCGCGGGCGGCCTTGAGTCCGGTGCCGACGCCGAACCAGCCGGGGACGATCTGGCGGGACTGGGTCCAACCGAAGACCCAGGGGATGGCGCGGAGGCCGTCGAGGCCGGCGCCGGAGTCCGGGCGGCGGGAGGGGCGTGAGCCCAGGTGGAGTTCGGCGAGCTGGTCGACGGGGGTGGAGGCGAAGAAGTAGGCGGGCAGGTCGGGGTCTTCGACGAGGCGGCGGTAGGCGCCGTGGGCGGCGTCGGAGACGGTCGCCATGGCGGCGTCCCAGCGGGCGAGGGCCTCGTCGGACTGGCGGGGCGCGGTGTGCAGGGCGGATGCCTGCAGGGTGGCGGCGACCGTCAGTTCCAGGTTTTCCCGGGCCAGGGACGGCACCAGGTACTTGTCGGAGATGACCTCGCCCTGTTCGGTGACCTTGATCTCGCCTTCCAGTGTTCCGTAGGGCTGGGCGAGGATCGCGTCGTGGGAGGGGCCGCCGCCGCGGCCGACGGTGCCGCCGCGGCCGTGGAAGAGGCGCAGTCGGACGCCGTGCCGGTGGGCGACGTCGCGGAGCAGGCGCTGGGCGCGGTGGATCTCCCACTGGGAGGTGGTGATGCCGCCGAACTTGGAGGAGTCGGAGTAGCCGAGCATGACTTCCTGGACGTCGCCGCGGAGGGCGACCAGGCGCCGGTAGGAGGGGTCGGCGAGCATTTCGTCGAGGAGCTGGTCGGCGATCCTGAGTTCGTCGGTGGTTTCCAGGAGCGGGACGATGCCGATCTTGGCCCAGCCGGCGTGCAGGTCGATCAGTCCGGCCTCGCGGGCGAGGACGGCGGCGGCGAGGACGTCGTCGGAGCCCTGGCACATGGAGATGATGTAGGACTCGATGACCTCGGGTCCGAAGGTTTCCTTGGCCTTCAGGATGGTGCGGAAGACGCCGAGGGTCTTGGCTCCGGCGTCGTCGAGGGGGGCCGGGGTGGGGGCGAGGGGGCGGCGGGAGCGGAGTTCCTTGGCGAGGAGCTTGCGGCGGTAGTCGCGCGGCATGTCGACGTAGCGCCAGGATTCCTCGCCGAGGCGGTCGAAGAGCTGGCCGAGGGCGTGGTGGTGCGCGTCGGCGTGCTCGCGGATGTCCATGGTGGCGAGCTGCAGGCCGAAGGCGGCGATGGTGCGGATGGTGCGTTCGAGGCGGCCGTCGGCGACGAGGCCGCCGCGGTGTTCGCGCAGTGAGGTCTGGATGAGGGTGAGGTCGTCGAGGAGCTCCGCGGTGCCGAGGTAGTCGCGGCCGGGGACGTGGGGGGTGTCGGCGGCGAGGCGTTCGCGGGTGTTGACGAGCTTCTGGCGGATGCAGGTGGCCTTGAGGCGGTAGGGCTCCTCGGAGTTCAGGCGCTTGTAGCGGGGGCTGATCTCGGGGAGGAGCTCCAGGTCGTGCTGGAGGGAGGCGAGCAGCTCGTCCGTCGCGCCGCAGTTGCGGATCGAGTTGGACAGGGCGCCGCGGAGTTCGTCGATGTGTTCGAGGGCGTCGGTGATGCCGTGTTCGTGCTGGAGGATCAGGACGTCCCAGGTGACCTGGGGGGTGACGTTGGGGTTGCCGTCGCGGTCGCCGCCGATCCAGGTGCCGAAGGTGAGCGGGCGGGTGCCGGGGGGCAGTGGAGTGCCGGCCCGTTCCAGTTCGGCGGCGAGGTCTTCGAGGACGTCGCCGACGGCGCCGCGGCCCAGTTCGTCGAGGTAGTAGATGGCGTTGCGGGCCTCGTCGGTGGGCTCGGGGCGGACCACGCGCAGTTCGTCGGTCTGCCAGATGAGGTCGATGTTCTCGGCGAGGCGCAGGTCGGCGCGGCGGCGCTCGCCGGCGTCGGTGCGCTCCAGCAGTTCGGCGATCTTGCGGAGCTTGGTGAGGACGGAGCGGCGGGCGGCTTCGGTGGGGTGGGCCGTGAAGACGGGCCGTACACCCAGGTGGCGGGCGGTTTCGTGGAGGTGCTTGGGATCGGCGTCCTTGAGCATGTCGGCGGTGCGGGCGAGGATGCCGCCTTCGGCGGAGCGCTTGGTGCGCAGTTCGCGGCCGCGGTGGACCTGCTCGGTGACGTTGGCGAGGTGGAAGTACGTGGAGAAGGCGCGTACCAGCTTGGCGGCGGTGGCCAGGTCCGTGTCGCCGACGAGGCGGGCGGCGGCTTCGCCGTCGGTCCGGGTCAGGGCGCGGACCCGCTCGACGAGGTCGAGGAGGTCCGGTCCCTCCTGCCGGACGAGAGTTTCGCCGAGGAGGTCGCCGAGGCGGCGGATGTCGGCGCGCAGCGCGACGTTGGTCGCGGCGCTTTCGGTCTTCTCGGTGGACGCGAGCTCGGCGGGGGTGTTGTCGGCACTGCTCACAGGTGCTGCTCCTTGCAGTGTTTCGGCACTCTGGGCTGGATGGCGGGTTGCGGACCGCGCTGTCCGACGACCCCAGGATAGGTCGCCCCCTCATCAGCAGATCACACCGTCCACTGTGTGGGCAGCCGGGTCGCAGGTGGGTGTGCGGGGCCTGTCATGGCCTTGCTCGTGCCGGTGTCACTGCCATACTTACGTGACCGTAGGTTACGGTCCCGTAGGCTGTAATTGACCCCTGAGCTCTCGAACCCCCTGCGAGGGACGTCACATGACCGCTGGTCCAGAAGCCGAAGAGTCACCGATTCCCGCCGATTCGTCTGCCTCGCCCCTGCCCTCCGCGACACTGGGCGCCGACAAGAAGCGTTCGCTGGAGCAGATCACACTGCTGCTGTTCATCACCGTGCCGTTCGTGGCGCTGCTGGCGTCGGTGCCGCTGGCCTGGGGGTGGGGGGTGAGCTGGCTGGATCTGGGGCTGTTGGTGGTGATGTATTACATCGGCTGCCATGGCATCACGATCGGATTCCACCGGTATTTCACCCATGGGGCGTTCAAGGCGAAACGTCCGTTGCGTATCGCTCTGGCCGTGATGGGGTCGATGGCGGTGGAGGGCCCGCTGGTGCGCTGGGTCGCCGACCACCGCAAGCACCACAAGTTCTCCGACGCCGAGGGTGACCCGCACTCACCCTGGCGGTACGGCGAGACGGTCCCGGCCCTGCTCAAGGGCCTGTGGTGGGCGCATGTGGGCTGGATGTTCGACGCGGAGCAGACGCCGCAGCACAAGTACGCACCGGATCTGATCAAGGACGCGGCCGTCCGTCGGGTCTCCCGCCAGTTCGTCCTGTGGACCACCGTCTCGCTGCTGATTCCGCCACTGGTGGGCGGTCTGGCGACCTGGTCCTGGCAGGGCGCCCTGACCGCGTTCTTCTGGGGCTCGCTGGTGCGTGTGGCGCTGCTGCACCACGTCACCTGGTCGATCAACTCCATCTGCCACGCCGTGGGCAAGCGCCCGTTCAAGTCCCGCGACCGCTCCGGGAACGTGTGGTGGCTGGCCGTACTGTCCTGCGGCGAGTCGTGGCACAACCTGCATCACGCGGACCCGACGTGCGCCCGGCACGGTGTGCTGCGCGGGCAGCTGGACTCCAGCGCCCGGCTGATCCGCTGGTTCGAGAAGGCGGGCTGGGTGTACGACGTGCGCTGGCCGAACGCCTCGCGCCTCGACGCGCGGCGCAAGGACGGAGTCGCCCGGCGCGAGGAGAGGACCTCCCAGGCGGCATGATTAACGGGTGGCGATCGACGGCAGCAACGTGAACGAGCAAAACGGCAAGACCACATCCGGCGCGAGCACCCGGCGGACCCGCCGGGTCCGGATGACCGGCGCGGAGCGCCGGGAGCAGTTGCTGGACATCGGTCGCACCCTCTTCGCCGAGCGGGGCTTCGAAGGCACGTCGGTGGAAGAGATCGCGGCCAAGGCCGGGGTGTCCAAGCCCGTCGTCTACGAGCACTTCGGCGGCAAGGAGGGCCTGTACGCGGTGGTCGTGGACCGCGAGATGCGGCAGCTGCTGGACATGGTGACCGGCGCACTGACCGCCGGCCACCCCCGCGAACTCCTCGAACAGGCGGCGTTCGCGCTCCTCGACTACATCGAGACCTTCACCGACGGCTTCCGTATCCTCGTCCGCGACTCCCCCGTCGCCCAGTCCACCGGCACCTTCGCCTCGCTGATCAGCGATATCGCCACGCAGGTGGAGGACATCCTGGGCCTGGAGTTCAAGGCCCGCGGCTTCGACCCGAAACTGGCCCCGCTGTATGCGCAGGCGCTGGTGGGGATGGTCGCGCTGACCGGCCAGTGGTGGCTGGACGTCCGCAAACCGAAGAAGGCCGAGGTCGCGGCCCACCTGGTGAACCTGGCCTGGCACGGCCTGGACGGGCTGGAGGCCAAGCCGAGGCTGATAGGGCACCGGAAGAGCTGAGACGCGCGGGCCTCCGCCGATACCCTACGAAGCCCGTGCCCTACCCGTACCGGAGGTCACCGTGAACCGACTCGCCGCGCTCGGACACGACACCGCGAAGGTAGGCCGGCCTGTCGACAGGGAATGCGGACTACAAGAGTTCGATCTTCTTGGCGGTCGGGGCTTCATCAGCTTTCTCGCCGCGCCGCGCCATGAATGCGTCTATATCTGCGACGTCACCTGGTACGGCTGACGGGGCCCGGCCGTCACCCACCGCCGGCGCGCGCGGCGCGCGGCGGTGGAAAACGAACGGACATGCGTCAGGAATCAGCCGTTTCCGGTTTGCGGGCCACGGCGAAGATGCGGCGGAACGGGAAGACCGTGCCGTGCCGCCCGGTGGGATATGCCTTGCGCAGCAGATCGCGGAATTCGGTGAGGAAGGCGTCGCGGGCGGCCGGGTCGTCCTCCAGGGCGGTCAGGACGGGGCGCAGGGCGGTGCCCTTGACCCAGTCCAGGACGGGGTCGTCGCCATGGAGGAGCTGGACGTAGGTGGTCTCCCACACGTCCGTCTCGCAGCCGAGGTCGGCGAGGCGTTCCAGATAGTCGGCGGGTCCGAGGATATGGACGAAGCGGCGGCCGTGGGTTTTGAGGCGGTCGCGCCAGGGCGGGGCGTCGCACAGCTCGCCGAGGAGGGCGTGGCTGGGCGAGGTGAAGTTGCCCGGGACCTGGAAGGCGAAGGTGCCGCCGGGTTTGAGGGACTCGATCCAGCGGGCGAAGGAGTCGGCATGGCCGGGGACCCATTGCAGTGCGGCGTTGGAGACGATCAGGTCGTGCGGTTCGTCGGGCGCCCAGTCGGCGGCGTCCGCGACACTGAAGTCGAGGTGGCCGCCGCCTTTGGTGGGGCCGGCGTAGAGCTCGGCTTCCTTGAGCATCTCCAACGAGTTGTCGTAGCCGGTGATATGCGCGTCGGGCCAGCGTTCGGCGAGCAGGGCGGTGACATTTCCGGGGCCGCAGCCGAGGTCGGCGATGCGGGCGGGGCCCTGCTGCGGCGGGAGTTCGTTTATGCGGGTGAGCAGGTCATGGAAGGGACGCGTCCGATGTCCGGCATGGCGCAGATACTGCTGCGGATCCCAGGTTGGTGCGTCGTGCATGTTCGAAAACCCCTCTGTTGGTACAGGGCTGACTCTGGGCGTGCTGAGGCCCGCTTCAGGCCAATCCGGTGAAACGAGAGCTCCCCGCATGCGATGCCCAATAGTCCAGCCAAATATATCTTCACACCAAGAAGCTTCTCGTCGAGATACTTCATGCCAAGAGACTTCATGTCGACAGACCCTCTACACTGATCGTCATGGAGGACGAGGTCGACCGATTGGTCGCAGCATGGCGCCGGGAGCGCCCGGACCTCGACGTGGAACCGCTTGAGGTCCTCAGCCGCGTCTCCAGGCTTGCCAGACACCTCGACCGTGCCCGTCGTATCGCCTTCGCCGAGGTGGGTCTGGAGCCCTGGGAGTTCGACGTACTGACGGCGCTGCGGCGCGCCGGGGCCCCGTATCAGCTCTCCCCCGGCCAACTGCTGACACAGACGCTGGTCACGTCCGGGACGATGACCAACCGCATCGACCGGCTGGCCAAGAAGAACCTCGTCGAGCGGCTTCCCGACCCCAGCGACCGGCGCGGTGTGCTGGTCAGGCTGACCTCCGAGGGACGCGACAAGGCCGACCAGTCGCTGGCCGGCCTGCTGGCGCAGGAGCGCGCGATCCTCTCCGAGCTGACCCGTCAGCAGCGCGCCGAACTGGCCGGTCTGCTGCGGCGGTTGACGGGTCCGTTCGACAACGTTCCGGGCTGACGGGCCGGCACCCCCGCGGGCACATCACCCCTTCCGGATGGGGCACCGCCCATGCCTTCAAGGCTCTGGGGGAGGCACGCCGACGCTTGACGTCCTCTTGCCCGGCGCCCCGTGGTGGGCTTTGATCGCGCCATGAGCCAGCACGAGACGCGGCCGACGCGCGGTGGTCCGTTCGGCAAGCGCTTCCGGGGGCGGACGGTCCTGGTGACCGGTGCCGCCGCCGGGATCGGAGCGGCGACCGCCGACCGGCTGGCGGCCGAGGGCGCCGGTGTGCTGCTGCTGGACATCGACGACGCGCGCGGGGAACACACCGCGCGACGCCTCCGGGCGGCCGGCGGCCGGGCCTCGTACGAACACTGCGATGTGGCCCGCGAGGACGACTGGCGGCGGGCGGTCGACGCCGCCCGGCAGCGCTACGGGCCGGTCGACGGGCTGGTCAGCAACGCCTACCTGCCCTATGTCGCGCCCGCCGACCGCACCCCCCTCGCGGACTGGGAACGACAGCTCGCGGTCAACCTCACCGGCTCCTTCCTCGGCGTACGCGCCGCCCTGGACGATCTGCGGGAGCGGCGCGGCGCGGTGGTGCTGACCTCGTCCGTACATGCGCTGATCGGCCTGCCGGGGCGGCCCGCGTACGCCGCGTCCAAGGCCGGGCTGACCGGGCTCGGGCGTCAACTGGCCGTCGAATACGGGCCCGAGGTGCGGGTGAACTGCGTTCTGCCGGGACCGGTGCGCACCGCCGCCTGGGACGGGATCGGTGAGGAGGAGCGGCGGGCCAGCGCCGAGGAGACCGCGGCGCGGCGGCTGGGCCGGCCCGAGGAGGTCGCCGCCGCCACCGCCTTCCTGCTCTCCCCCGAGGCGTCGTTCGTCACCGGCGCGAGCCTGGCAGTGGACGGCGGCTGGAGCGTCTACAAGAACTCTTCGTGACCGTTGGCGGCGGGGCCGCTCGCCTCGCCCCGATCTCGACCCAGGGGGTCCGATGGGCATCCGATTCGGCGGCGACTACAACCCCGAGCAGTGGCCCGAGGAGGTGTGGGCCGAGGACCTGAAGCTGATGAAGGCGGCGCATGTCACCATGGTCACCGCCGGGATCTTCTCCTGGGCGAAGGTCGAGCCTGGGCCCGGGGAGTGGGACTTCGGCTGGTTCGACCGGGTGCTGGACGGACTGGCCGGCGCCGGCATCGCGGTCTGTCTGGCGACGATGACCGCCTCACCGCCGCCCTGGCTCTCCCGCGCGCACCCCGAGATCCTGCCCGAGGGCCCCGACGGACAGCGCCGCTGGCCCGGAGGCCGGCAGCACTACTGCCCCTCCAGCCCCGTCTACCGCGCCCACGCCGTCCGTCTCGTCGAACAGCTCGCCACCCGTTACGCGGGCCATCCCGCGCTGGCGATGTGGCACGTGGGAAACGAGTACGGCTGCCACACCCGGCAGTGCTTCTGCGACGTCTCCGCCCAGGACTTCCGGCGCTGGCTGCGCGAGCGCTACGAGACCGTCGGCGCGCTCAACGACGCCTGGTCGACGGCCTTCTGGTCGCAGACGTACGGCGACTTTGACGAGGTGCTGCCGCCACGCGCCGCGCCCACCTTCCCCAACCCCGCGCAGCAGCTGGACTATCTGCGTTTCGGCGACGACGCGCTACGCGCCTGCTATCTCGCCGAGAAGGCAGTGCTGGAGCGCCTCACACCCGGTGTGCCCATCACCACCAATCTGATGCCGCAGCACAAGCCCGTTGACGCGTTCGCCTGGTCCGCGCACATGGACGCCATGGCGCTGGACTTCTACCAGGACCCCTACACGCCCGACGACCACATCCGGGCCGGATACGTCTTCGACCTGATGCGTTCGGCGCGCTCCGGGCAGCCCTGGCTGCTGCTGGAACAGGCGCCGAGCGCCGTCAACTGGCGGCCCCGCAACGGCCCCAAACCGCCGGGAGCGATGCGGCTGTGGAGTTGGCAGGCGGTCGCCCAGGGCGCGGACGCGGTGCTGTTCTTCCAGTGGCGGCAGTCGCTGGGCGGCGCGGAGAAATTCCACTCGGCGATGCTGCCGCACGGCGGGACACAGACCCGCATCTTCCGCGAAGTCGCCGCCCTGGGACGGGAGTTCTCCTCCCTTCCGGAAATCGCCGGAACGCGGTCGCGGGCCGATGTGGCGCTGCTGGCGGACTGGCACAGCTGGTGGGCGCTGGAACTGGACTCCAAACCGTCGACCGCGCTGGACCACTCGCGGATCGCGCTCGACCACTACCGGCCGCTCTTCGAGGCGGGCGTCCCCTGTGCCGTACTGCCCCCACAGCGCGAACTGTCCGGCCACCGCCTCGTCATCGCCCCCAACCTCTATCTGCTCACCGCGCGCGACGCGGAGCGGCTCGCGGCCTATGTGTGGGGCGGCGGGCAGCTGGTGGTGTCGTTCTTCTCCGGGATCGTCGACGAGCACGACCGGGTGCACCCCGGCGGCTATCCGGCCCCGCTGCGCGAGCTGCTGGGGCTGCGGGTGGCGGAGTTCTGGCCGCTGGACGCGGGCCGGTCGGTGACGGTGGGCGGCGGCCGCTATACCGGGCGGGCGGACCTGTGGTCGGAGGAGATCGACCTCGAAGGGGCCGAGGCGCCGGCGCACTTCACCGACGGGGACCTCGTCGGCCGGCCCGCCGTGACCCGGCACACTTACGGGAAGGGCACCGCCTGGTACCTCGGCACCCGGCTCGAACCGGCCCTGATGCGGGCCCTGTTGGACGACGTACGGGCGGCGGCGGGCGTGACACCGGTCCTGCCGGGCCTGCCGGCGGGCGTCCAGGCCGCTGTACGGGAGGGGCCCGGGGGGCGGTATCTCTTCCTGCTCAACCACGGGGCGACAGCTGTGCAGGTGGAGCTGCCGGGGCGGATGCGGGATGTGCTGGGGGCGGAGGACGGGGTGGGCGCGGACGGGGAGACGCCCCGGGTCGGTACCGGGGAGGTCGTCGAGCGGGTCACGTTGGCCGCGCGGGGCGTGGCCGTACTGACGGAGGCATGAGCGGGCGGCGGGGCGGTGCAAGGAAAGCCCCCCAAGGGGTGACCCTTAAGGGTTGCGAGCACCCCTTGCAGGACCCAACGCGGCGCGCCCCGGGCGGTATTCCCGTCGGGCAGCGTTCACCGTCCACGGGAGTCCGGCGGCCCACGCCGCGATCATCCCGGCACCGACGCCGCTGCCGCCGGCTCGATCTCGACCGGGCCCACCCCTGCCCGCCGGGCCAGTGCCACCGCCGCGAGTGTGGAGTGCACGCCCAGCTTGCCGAGCACATTCTGCATATGCGTACGGACGGTGTGCGGGGAGAGGAACAGCCGCTCGGCGACCGCCTTGCGGCCCAGCCCCGCCACCATGCAGCGCAGCACCTCGCGCTCACGCGGCGTCAGCGACTCCACCAGCCGCTCGCTCTCCGTACGGTGCTTGCGGGCCGCCGTCAGCTCCCGCAGGACACCGGTCAGCAGCGCCGGCGGCAGATGCGTCTCGTCGCGCAGCACCCCCCGGATGACGGCGAGCAGCCGGGAGAGGGAGCAGTCCTTGGCGACCCAGCCGGAGGCGCCGGCCTGGAGCGCGGCGGCGGCGCGGCGCGGGTCGTCGCGCTCGGCGAGGACGACCGTGCGCAGATACGGATGGCCGGAACGCAGCGTGGAGACCAGCGCGATGCCGTCGAGCGGGCCGCCGCGTGGCGCGGCGTCGCGTGGCCCGGCGTCGCGGGCGGACGGCTGCGCGGGCACCGCGGTCAGCGGGGCGGCGAGATCGGCGTCGGCCAGCAGCACGTCGAAGCGGCGGCCGTCGGCGGCCGCCCGCTCCAGATTGCGCAGCGCCGCGGCGGCACTGCCCGCCGCCGCCACGTCCACGTCCTGCTCCGCGGCGAGCGCGGCTGCCAGGGATTCGGCGAAGATGCGGTGGTCGTCGACCACCAGAACCCGGATGCGTTGCACAGAGACCCCCTGTCTCGGTGAACGGACCATAGCGGGCGCGACGCCCGGATTGAAGATCGCCTCTGCCGCACGGCCGCCGCCGTACCGCGTGGCGCCCCCACCCCGGGCGCCGCACCCGGCGGTCTCGCCCCCTGATCAGCACCGGCCCCCACCGGTGCTGATCTCAGGGTACGGACGGGGTACGGCGCGGGCGGGCGATTGGCGAAACTGGCCTGTACGGCCGGGCCGTTTCGCGACGCCCTGGTGGCCGCGCGCCGTCCGGCACGCCCTACCGCACGCGGCGTGCTCCGGCGCTGGGTACGGCGGTGAAGACCCGTGGGGTGAGGTGTCCGGCGGCCGCGAAGTCTTCGGTGATCGCTGTGCTGACGGTCTGTGCGTCGGCCTCCTCGACGAGTACGATCGCGGAGCCGCCGAAGCCGCCGCCGGTCATCCGGGCTCCGACGGCGCCCGCCGCGTTCGCCGTGTCGACGGCGAGATCCAGTTCGGCGCAGGAGACGGCGAAGTCGTCGCGGAGCGAGGCGTGTCCGGCGGTCAGCAGCGGGCCGATGGCACGGGTCCGGCCGGCGTCGAGGTGGGCGATGACCTCTTCGACGCGGTGGTTCTCGGTGACGATGTGGCGTACGAGGCTCTGGACGACCGCGTCGCCGGCCAACTTGTTCAAAGCTTCGGGCAGATGCGCGAGGGAAATGTCGCGCAGGGCGCGCACTCCGAGCGCCCGCGCGCCACGCTCGCATCCGGCGCGCCGCTCCGCGTATGCGCCGTCCCCGAGTTCATGCTTCACCCGGGTGTCGACGACGAGGAGCCGCAGCCCCTCCCCCGGCAAATCGAACGGAACTTGACGGTGCGAGAGGTCCCGGGTGTCCAGGAACAGGGCATGGCCCTCGGTGCAGCAGGCGGCCGCGGTCTGGTCCATGATGCCGACGGGCACGCCGACGAACGCGTTCTCGGCGCGCTGGGTGAGCCGGGCGAGTTCCTGGGGGGTGCGGCCGAGTGCGTAGAGGGCGTCGAGGGCGAGCGCGGTGACGACTTCCAGGGCGGCGGAGGAGGAGAGTCCGGCGCCGGTGGGCACCGTGCTGTCGTAGTGCAGATCCGCGCCGCCCACCGGCAGGCCGACCTCCCGCATCGCCCAGACGACGCCTGCCGGGTAGGCCGCCCAGCGGGCGGGGGCGACGGGACGCAGGTCGTCGACGCGGAGCTCCACGATGCCGCCCGCGGCGCCGCCCGAGTGCAGGCGCAGCACGCCGTCGGTGCGGGCCGAGGCGGCGGCGAGGGTGGTGTGCGGGAGGGCCAGCGGCATCACGAAGCCGTCGTTGTAATCGGTGTGTTCCCCGATCAGGTTGACCCGGCCCGGCGCCGCCCAGATCCCGGTGGGTTCCGCCCCGTACACCTCGCGGAAGGCCGCGGCCGTCCGGGGTGCGCCGTGCTCCGTGTCCGTCACGTGGACTCCTTCGTCCCGCTCGTCGTGCTGCGCGGCCCGCGCGGGGGCGTTACTTCGGGTCGGACCCGTGCCGGGGGCGCTACTGCGTGGTCCGGCCCGTCTGGGCGAAGGCCCAGGCGTCGGCGACGATTCCGGCGAGGTCGGCGCGGCTGGGCCGCCAGCCGAGGCGGTCGATGGCGGTCCGGGCGGAGGCCACCAGGACGGCGGGGTCGCCGCCACGGCGCGGGGCGGCGACCTCGGGGACGGGGTGTCCGGTGACCTTGCGGACCGTCTCGATGACCTCGCGGACGGAGAAGCCGTTGCCGTTGCCGAGGTTGCAGATCAGGTGCTCGCCGGGGACCGCCGCGTCGAGGGCGAGGAGGTGGGCCTCGGCGAGGTCGGCGACGTGGATGTAGTCGCGGACGCAGGTGCCGTCGGGCGTCGGGTAGTCGTCGCCGAAGACGGAGATCGCGTCGCGCTTGCCCTGGGCGACCTGGAGGACGAGCGGGATCAGGTGCGACTCGGGGTCGTGGCGCTCACCGTGGCTGCCGTAGGCGCCGGCGACGTTGAAGTAGCGGAGCGAGACGGCGGCCAGGCCGTGGGCGGCGGCCTCGCCGCCGATCATGTGGTCGACGGCGAGCTTGCTGGCGCCGTAGGGCGAGGTGGGGGCGGTCGGGTCGGTCTCGGTGATCGGGGTGTTGACCGGTTCTCCGTAGGTCGCGGCGGTGGAGGAGAAGACGAGTTTGCGGACGCCCGCCGCGCGCATCGCGGCGAGCAGCGCCATGGTGCCGCCGACGTTGTTGTCCCAGTACTTCTCGGGCTTGACGACGGACTCGCCGACCTGCGAGAACGCGGCGAAGTGCAGCACCGCGTCGTACGAGGGGTCCAGCCATTTCGAGCCACGCTCTTCATCGAACACGGTACGGATGTCGCCCTCGATGAACTCGGCGCCCGCGGGGACCCCGGCCCGGAAGCCGGTGGAGAGGTTGTCGAGGACGGTGACCGTGTGACCGGCCTCCAGCAGATGCCGGGCCACCACGCTGCCGACGTAACCGGCCCCGCCCGTCACCAGGTACTTGCACGACACAGGCTTGCTCATGACTCGCTCGCTACCTCTCGCAGTCGCTGGGCCGCGGCCTCCGGCGGCACATCGTTGATGAACACGTTCATGCCGGATTCGGAACCCGCGAGAAACTTCAGCTTGCCGGAAGTCCGTCGAATGGTGAAAAGCTCAAGGTGGAGCGCGAAGTCGCCGCGGTCGGCGGCGTGTACCGGCGCCTGGTGCCAGGCGGCGATGTACGGCGTCGGAGCCGCCTGCTTCCCGAAGATCCGGTCGAACCGGCGCAGGACCTCCAGGTAGATCTGTGGGAATTCCGTGCGCGCGTCGTCGTCGAGGGCGAGCAGGTCGGGGACCCTGCGCTTGGGGTAGAGGTGCACCTCGTAGGGCCAGTGGGCGGCGTACGGGACGAAGACCACCCAGTGCTCGCCTTCGAGGACGATACGGCGGCCGTCGGCGTGCTCCTCGGCGAGGAGCTCGTCGAAGAGGTTGCCGCCGGTCGTCTCCCGGTGTGCGGCGAGTGAGGCGAGCATCCGCTGGGTGCGCGGGGTGGTGAAGGGGTACGCGTAGATCTGGCCGTGCGGATGGCCGAGCGTGACACCGATCTCGGCGCCGCGGTTCTCGAAGCAGAAGACCTGTTCCACGCCGGGGAGTTGGGACAGTTCGGCGGTGCGGTCGGTCCAGGCTTCCAGGACCAGGGCGGCATGTTGGTCGGTCAGGTCGGCGAACGACGCGTCATGGTCGGGGGTGAAGCAGACGACCTCGCAACGGCCGCGGTCGCCGGCGAGGGAGGGGAAGCGGTTCTCGAACACGGCGACGTCGTAGTCGGCGGCGGGGATCTCGGAGAGCCGGCCGTCGCGGGAGGGGCACAGCGGGCAGGCGTCGGCCGGCGGGTGGTACGTACGGCCCTGGCGGTGCGAGGCGATGGCGACGCAGTCGCCGAGGAGACGGTCGTGGCGGATCTCGGAGGCGGTGGCGACGCGATCGAGGGGGCGCCGGTCGACGGCATCGCGTACGACGTCGCCCCGCGCGTCGTAGTAGATCAGCTCCCGGCCGTCGGCGAGCCGCGTCGTGGTCTTCTTCACTGGAGCTCCTCACCCACCCCGACCGAACATAAGCAAACACAATGAAGCACAATCGAACAGTCGCGTCAACGCGGGGCCCGACGGCCCGTCCCGCCCGGAAGCTGCGCCGCCCCGCGTGGGATATGTCCTGACACGACACCCCGGTCGACCGCGATCCAACAATTCGAAACAACAAAAGTGTTCAGTTTCTGAACATCCGCGCGTAGCTTTCTGTGCGTTCAGATCGCGCAAAGAAGCGGGTTGATCATGATCACCGTGGCTGACGGCCTCCGGCTCCCCACCAACGGACTCGACTACACCATCCTGGCCATCTACTTCATCGTCGTCCTCGGCATCGGGTTCGCGGCCAGGCGGAGCGTGCGGACGAGCCTGGACTTCTTTCTCTCCGGCCGGTCACTGCCCGCCTGGGTCACCGGTCTCGCCTTCGTCGCCGCCAACCTCGGCGCCACCGAAATCCTCGGGATGGCCGCCAACGGCGCGCAGTACGGGGCGTACACCGTCCACTGGTACTGGATCGGCGCCATCCCGGCGATGGTCTTCCTCGGCCTGGTGATGATGCCGTTCTACTACGGCTCCAAGGTCCGCTCCGTACCCGAGTTCCTGCTGCACCGCTTCGGGCCCGCCTCGCACCTGCTGTCCTCGATCATCTTCGCCGTCTCGTCGGTGCTGATAGCCGGCGTGAACCTGTACGCGATGGCGATCGTGCTGCAGGCGCTGCTGGGCTGGCCGCAGGGGGTGGCGATCGTCGTCGCCGGCTTCTTCGTCCTGGCGTACATCACCATCGGCGGCCTCTCCTCGGCGATCTACAACGAGGTGCTGCAGTTCTTCGTCATCCTGGCCGCACTGATCCCGCTGACCGTCGTCGGCCTCAAGCGGGTCGGCGGCTGGGACGGACTGACCGACTCACTGACCTCCTCCCACGGCGACGCGTTCCTGACCGCCTGGAAGGGCACCGGCATCGGCGAGGGCAACCCGCTCGGCGCGAACTGGCTGACCATCGTCCTCGGCCTGGGCTTCGTGATGAGCTTCGGATACTGGACGACGAACTTCGCCGAGGTGCAGCGCGCGCTGTCCGCGAAGAACCTCAGCGCGGCCAAGCGCACCCCGCTGATCGCCGCCTTCCCCAAGATCCTCATTCCCATGGTCGTGCTGGTGCCGGGCCTGATCGCGCTGGTCATGGAGCCGTCGCTGGGCAAGGCCGGCGCGGACGGGCTGCAGTACAACGACGCGATTCCGGTGCTGATGCGGGATCTGCTGCCCAACGGTGTGCTGGGCCTCGCGGTGACGGGTCTGCTCGCCGCGTTCATGGCCGGTATGGCCGCCAATGTGTCGGCGTTCAACACGGTGTTCACCAACGACATCTGGGCCGGGTACCTCAAGAAGGACCGGCCGGACAGCCACTACCTGATGACCGGTCGGGTGGTCACCGCCGTCGGCGTGCTGATCGGCATGGGCACGGCCTTCATCGCCTCGTCCTTCAGCAACATCATGAACTACCTCCAGACGCTGTTCTCCTTCTTCAACGTGCCCCTGTTCGTCGTCTTCATCATCGGCATGTTCTGGAAGCGGACCAGCGCGGCGGCCGGATTCTGGGGCCTGCTGTCCGGCACCGTCGCCGCGCTGATCAACTACTTCTGGCTCTACCAGCAGGGCGTCATCTCCATCCCCTCCGAGCAGGGCGCCAACTTCGTCTCCTCGATCGTGGCGTTCGTCGTCGGCGCGCTGGTGATGCTGATCGTCACCCTGTTCACCAGGCCCAAGCCGGTCGAATCGCTGGCGGGCCTGGTCTACGGCACCCTCCCCCAGTCTCGACTCCGCTCGACCGGGGGGACCCCCGTCCCCGGCATGGAGGAGCTGCCCGCCGAGGGCGACGACGCGTGGTACCGCAAGCCGGCCCTGCTGGGCTGGGGCGCACTCGTGCTCGCCGCCGTCTGCTACGTCCCCTTCTCCTTCTGAGACCGCCGAGGAACGCACCATGAGCGACTACGACTCCCAGCACGAAGCCGAGGAACTGGAACGCGACTCCGCGAGCGCCGCGCGGCTCTTCGACGTACGGCGCATCATCGGCGGCCTCTTCGTCGTCTACGGCCTGATCGTCACCATCGCCGGCATCACGGCCACCGACGCGGACCTCAAGAAGGCACAGGACATCAACATCAACCTGTGGACGGGCGTGGGCATGCTCGCCCTCGGGCTGTTCTTCCTGGTGTGGATGAAGCTGCGGCCGGCCGCACCGCCGACGGTGGACGAACTCCGGGGCGGGACCGGCCCGTCGGGAGCGGCGAGGTGACGGCCGTTCCGCCGGAGAGCCGACCCGCGCGGCATACGGGGGCGCGGCATACGGGCGCTTACGAGTGCGGCGGGGCCGTATCGTCCTCCCCCAGTCTCGACTCCTCCCCCACCCTCGGCTTCGCTCGCGCGGGGGGACCCCCATGCCCGGGAGGTGCCCCCATCGCCGCCCTGCCGCGCGCGCCCCCGCAGCCGCCGTCGGCCGCCCGGTCCAGCAGCCCGGTACGCGCCGCCAGCGCGGCGGCCTCCAGCCGGGAGCCCACCTCCAGCTTCATCAGTACCCGCTGCACATGCGTCCGCGCGGTGCTCGGCGCGATGGCCATACCGGCCGCGATCAGCCGGGTGTCCTCGCCCTCCGCGACCCGCATCAGCACCTCGACCTCGCGCGGGGTCAGCAGCTCCAGCAGCCGCGCCCCCTCGTCGTCCGGCTTGGCCGCGGGATGCAGCAGCTCCTCGAAGGCCCCGCGCAGCAGTTGCGGCGAGATGGCCGCCTCCCCCGCACGCGCCTTCAGCATGGCCCGCTCCACGCCCTCGATCCGCTCGTCGTTACGGACATAGCCGGAGGCCCCGGCCGCGAAGGCGGCGGCGATACCGCGCGGGCTGGGTACCGGTCCCAGCACCACCACCGCGATCTGCGGCCGCTCCTTCTTGATCCGTACGACCGGATCGAACGCACCCGGCTCCGCGGGCGCCGCCGTCCCCATCAGGCACACCTCCGGCGCCCGGCTCACCACCAGATCCGCGGCCCCGGCACTCGGCGCGGCGGCGGCCAGGACCCGGTGCCCCCGCAGCTTCAGGGCCGAGGCGAGCGCCTCGGCGAGCAGACGGTGATCGTCGACCACCATGAGCCGCACGCCCATCGAGCCACCCCTTCGTTCCCCGGCGGGCCCCGCCCCCGGCCCCCGCCGGGCCCCCTTGTCCCCGGGAAGCTACACGCTCGGCCGGTCGCGCGCGCCCCCTACCGGGGAGAAGCCCCCCGGAATGCTGGAATCCCGGCCATTCGAGGCCGGTTGGCGCCGCCCATTGGGGCCGGGCGGCGGCGCCGTTCGGGGCCGGTGAGCGCCCGCCGCTCGGGGCCGGTTGACGCTGCTGCTCGGTGTCGGATGACGCCCGCCGTTCGAGGCCGGTTGACGCTGCCGATCGGGACCGGTCGGCGCCACCGGGCAGCAGGGGCCCGCGGGTCCGCCTGCTACGCGTCCTCCGCCAGCTCCAGCCACCGCATCTCCAGCGCGTCCCGCTCACCGGCCAGTTCGCGCAGCTGGGCGTCGAGCCCGGCGACCTTCTCGAAGTCCGTGGCGTGCTCGGCGATCTGGATGTGGAGCTTGCTCTCCTTGTCCCCGATCTTGTCCAACTGCCGCTCGATCTTCTGGAGTTCCTTCTGTGCCGCGCGGTTGACGGCCGCCGGCTTCTTGGGCGCCGCAGCCGGCGCCGGCGCCGGCGTCGCGGCCTCGATGACCTTCTGGCGGCGCTCCAGATACTCGTCCAGGCCGCGCGGCAGCATCCGCAGCCTCGCGTCACCCAGCAACGCGAACACCCGGTCCGTCGTCCGCTCGATGAAGTACCGGTCGTGGCTGATGACGATCAGCGAGCCCGGCCAGCCGTCGAGCAGATCCTCCAGCTGCGTCAGCGTCTCGATATCGAGATCGTTGGTCGGCTCGTCCAGGAACAGCACATTCGGCTCGTCCATCAGCAGCCGCAGGATCTGCAGACGGCGGCGCTCACCACCCGACAGATCACCGACCGGCGTCCACTGCTTCTCCTTCGTGAACCCGAACTTCTCGCAGAGCTGCCCGGCGGTCATCTCCCGCCCCTTGCCGAGGTCGACGCGCTCCCGCACCCGCTGCACGGCCTCCAGCACCCGCAGCTCGGGGTCGAGCTCGCCGACCTCCTGCGACAGACAGGCCAGCTTGACGGTCCTGCCGACGACGATCCGGCCGCCCGCGGGCTGCGCCTCACCGGCCGTACGGGCCGCCTCGGCCAGTGCCCGCAGCAGCGAGGTCTTGCCCGCGCCGTTCACCCCCACCAGGCCGACCCGGTCGCCGGGCCCGAGCTGCCAGGTCAGATGCTTGAGCAGCACCTTCGGCCCGGCCTGGACGCTGACGTCCTCCAGATCGAAGACCGTCTTCCCCAGCCGCGAACCGGCGAACTTCATCAGCTCCGCGCTGTCCCGGGGCGGCGGGACGTCCGCGATCAGTTCGTTGGCGGCCTCGATACGGAACCGCGGCTTGCTGGTACGGGCCGGGGCGCCGCGCCGCAGCCACGCCAGCTCCTTGCGCATCAGGTTCTGCCGCTTGGCCTCCTCACTGGCCGCGATCCGCTCCCGCTCGGCCCGCGCGAAGACGTAGTCGCTGTAGCCGCCCTCGTACTCATGCACCGCACCACGCTGGACGTCCCACATCCGCGTACACACCTGGTCCAGGAACCACCGGTCGTGGGTGACGACCACCAGGGCCGAGCGGCGGGCCCGCAGATGCCGCGCCAGCCAGGAGATGCCCTCCACGTCGAGGTGGTTGGTGGGCTCGTCGAGCACGATCAGGTCCTGCTCGGCGATCAGCAGCTTGGCGAGGGCGATACGGCGGCGCTCACCACCCGAAAGAGGCCCGATGACGGTGTCCAGGCCCTGGGTGAACCCCGGCAGATGCAGATCCCCGAAGAGACCCGTCAGCACATCACGGATCTTGGCGTTGCCGGCCCACTCGTGATCGGCGAGGTCACCGATGACCTCGTGCCGGATGGTGGCGGCCGGGTCGAGGGAGTCGTGCTGGGTGAGCACGCCCAGCCGCAGACCGCCGGAGTGGGTGACGCGGCCGTCGTCCGCGTCCTCCAGCTTGGCGAGGATCCGGATCAGGGTGGTCTTGCCGTCCCCGTTACGCCCGACGACGCCGATCCGGTCCCCCTCGTTGACGCCGAGCGAGACACCGTCGAGCAGGGCACGGGTTCCGTAGACCTTGCCGACGGCTTCCAGATTGACGAGGTTGGTGGCCATTTCTCTCCTGTGCGCAGGGGTGATCAGCCTTCAAGCGTAGAGCCTCGGGCATCGGGGGCGGCGCGCGCGGGGGCGGTCACTCTTTGTGATGACGTGAGAGGGAAGCGGCCGCTACCGTGGAGGGCAGGCAGCAGGATCCCGCCCATGGGAGGACTTATGACCGCTGAGACCGCGCACCACTGGCCGGTGCCGCCGCAGGACGGTTACACCGTGGACGACCTGCTGACGCTGCCCGACCTCCCGCCGCACACGGAGTTGATCGACGGGAGCCTGGTTTTTGTGAGTCCGCAGCGAGATTTTCACAGCATCGTGATCGACTTGCTGGTGGCGGGCCTGCGCCGCACCGCGCCGCCCGAGCTGAGGGTGCGGCGGGAGATGACCGTGGTCATTGACAAGCGCAACGGGCCGGAGCCGGACGTCACGGTGCTGCGCGCTGCTGCGGTGCGCAGTCGGACGCAGACCCATTTCCAGGCCAGAGACGTGATGCTTGCCGTAGAAGTGGTCTCTCCTGACTCCGAGGCCCGCGACCGTGACACCAAGCCCCACAAGTACGCCAACGCCGGGATCCCGTACTTCTGGCGGGTTGAGATGGTCGGTGCGGACCAGCATCCAGTGGTCCACGCCTTCGAGCTCGACAAGGAGGCCCGCATCTACATGCCCGCCGGTACGTACCACGACCAGGTCAAACTCCCCGCCCCCTACGACATCGACATCGACCTGGCCGCCATCGACGAGCTCTGAAGCCGGCTGCCGCAAGGGGCCACTGGGGTGCTCTTTGAGCGCGCGCCATATCGAAGGGGCGGTGGCGGGAAGGGCTGAGAGGCTGATCAACGTCTCGGACCTCAGGAGGATTCATGCGTATCCGTGCCGCGCTCTTCGCAGTCACCCTGGCCACCGCCGCCGTGCTCGGCGGCGCGAGCGCTGCCGCCGCCGAGGAGCCCGCGGGCTCCTTCAGCGCCAGTTCGGGCTTCGGAGGGGTTACCTCCGATGGTCTGTCCGGCGTAGGCGAGGGATCGCGTGAGGGGAGTGGCGACGGCGCGATGGGCTCGATGGGCGCCGCCGGCGGCGACGGCAATTCCATGGGCGGGATGCTCGGCCGTCTCCTGGGCGGTTGATTCAGGCTGCCTGACGGGTCAGGGCCACTTTTCCGCGGCGTGGAAGCGGCCCTGACCCGTTGAACGGGCGCCGACCCCAGGGCGCGTCCTACAGGAGCGTCGCCCCCGGGGCCGGTGAATCCGCCACCCGCACCTGCCGGCATGTTCCCGAGGCCGACAGCGCCGCCGCCACCTGCCGCGCCGCCTCTGCGTTCTTGGCCAGGAACGCCGTCGTCGGGCCCGAGCCGGACACCAGCGCGGCCAGCGCGCCCGCCGCGGTGCCGGCGTCCAGGGTGGCGGCCAAGGACGGGCGCAGCGAGAGGGCCGCGGGCTGCAGGTCGTTGGCGAGGGCCGCGGCGAGTGCGGTGGCGTCGCCGGATTCCAGTGCGGCCAGCAGTTCCGGCGCCGCCTCCGGCTCGGGCACCTCCGTGCCCTCCGTCAGCCGGTCGAACTCCCGGTAGACGGCCGGGGTCGACAGGCCGCCGTCGGCGACCGCGAAGACCCAGTGGAAGGTGCCGCCGACGGTGAGCGGATTCAGCAGCTCGCCGCGGCCGCGGCCCAGCGCCGCGCCGCCGACCAGGCCGAAGGGTACGTCACTGCCCAACTCGGCGCAGAGGGCGAGGAGTTCGGCGCGGGAGGCGCCCGTCGACCAGAGGGCGTCGCAGGCGACCAGGGCGCCGGCGGCGTCCGCGCTGCCGCCGGCCATACCGCCCGCGACGGGAATGTCCTTGGTGATGTGGAGGTGGACGTGCGGCTCGATGCCGTACCGGGCGGCGAGGAGCTCGGCGGCGCGGGCGGCCAGGTTCGTACGGTCGAGCGGGATCTGGTCGACGTCATGGCCCTCGGCGGTGATCCGCAGGGTGTCCGAGGGGGTGGCGGTGACCTCGTCGTGGAGGCCGACGGCGAGGAAGACGTTCGCCAGGCCGTGGAAGCCGTCGGGGCGGGCGGCGCCGACGGCCAGCTGGACGTTGACCTTCGCCGGGACGCGGACGGTAACGGCATCGGGCGTGGTGGGCGCAGTCACTGGGCGGCTCCCTTGTTCTCCGCGATCCGCGCGAACTCCTCGACGGTCAGCGCCTCGCCGCGGGCCTGCGGCGCGATACCGGCCGCGACCAGCGCGGACTCCGCCGCGGTGGCCGATCCGGCCCATCCCGACAGCGCGGCCCGCAGCGTCTTGCGGCGCTGGGCGAACGCGGCGTCGACGACCGCGAAGACCTCGGCGCGGGAGGCCGTCGTCGTCGGCGGCTTGTCGCGGCGGACCAGCGAGACCAGCCCGGAGTCGACGTTCGGCGCGGGCCAGAAGACATTGCGGCCGATCGCCCCGGCCCGCTTGACCTCGGCATACCAGTTCGCCTTGACGGACGGCACGCCGTAGACCTTGTTGCCGGGACGGGCGGCCAGCCGGTCGGCGACCTCGGACTGGACCATGACCAGGACGCGGTCGATGGTCGGGAAGGTCGCGAGCATGTGCAGCAGCACCGGGACCGCGACGTTGTAGGGGAGGTTGGCGACCAGCGCGGTGGGCGCGGGGCCGGGCAGCTCGGTGACGCGCAGGGCATCGCTGTGCACCAGCTCGAAGCGGTCGGCGCGGTCGGGCATCCGGGCCGCGACGGTGGACGGCAGGGCGGCCGCGAGCACGTCGTCGATCTCGATGGCGGTGACCCGCTCGGCGGTCTCCAGCAGGCCCAGCGTCAGCGAGCCGAGGCCGGGGCCGATCTCGACGACGACGTCGTCGGGCCGGACATCGGCGGTCCGGACGATCCGGCGGACGGTGTTGGCGTCGATGACGAAGTTCTGGCCGCGCTGCTTGGTGGGCCGTACGCCCAGCGCGGCGGCCAGCTCACGCACATCGGCGGGCCCGAGGAGCGGGCCGGAGTCATCGGGGCTGCTGCTGTTGGTCACTGATGCAGCTTACGGCCGCAAACCGGCCACGGGCTCGCCCCCCGGGTGACGTAGAGCTTCTTGGCGCGGTAGGTCTGCTCCGCGGCGGAGGCGTCCTGCGGGCGGCCGTGGCCGCCGAGGTCGTGCCAGGTGGCGACGTCGAACTGGTAGAGGCCGCCGTAAGTGCCGGTCGAGTCGACGGCGTCCGGCCGGCCGCCCGCCTCGCACTGCGCGAGGGCGTCCCAGGAGAGATGGTCGGCGCCCTGGACGGAGCTCGGCAGCTCCTTGGTGCCGATGTGCACGATCTGCGGGCGCGGCCGGCGCACCACTCGTGCGCCCACCCGCTGCGGCTTCTGCTTGACGCCGTTGACGGTGCGCAGCCGGTAGGTGACGCGCCGCACGCCGGGCCGCCCTTCCTGCACCACCGACTCCGTGCCGCGGATCAGGTCGGGGGCGGCCCGCCGGACGGTGCGGAAGGGGATGGGTTCGTCGCGCACCTCGTTGGCGCCGGTGATCCGCAGGACGGAGACGGTCTGGCCCTCGCGCGGGAAGCTGTCCGGCGGCACGGAGGTGGTGTCCTCGTCGCGGAGCGCGAGACCGGCCTGTGCGAGGGCGTCGCGGATGGTCGCGGCGTTGGTGCGGACACGGTGTGCGCGGCCGTCCGCGATGAAGACCAGTGAGCGTTCGGTGCGTACGGACAGCTCCAGGCCGCGCGGGCCGATGCGCCGGTGGCGGGAGGTGGAGAGATGGGCGCCCTCGGCGCGGACGCCGAGCTGCCGCAGGGCACCGTCGACGGTCTCGGCCGTGGTCCACGCCAGACGGCGGTCTCCGTCGAGGGTGAGGACGACCGGGCGGCCGCGTCGGAGGACGACCTCGTCGCCGTGGGTCAGCGCGGTACTGGGGGCGGGGGTGACGGCGTCGTGGCGGCCGATGTCGAGGTGTTCGTCCGCCAGGAGGTCGTCGACGTCGTCGGCGAAGGTGTGGAGGGTGCGCGGGCTGCCGTCGACGTTGAGCCGGATCGCCTTGTCGTGGGCGATGAAGGCGGTGGTGCCGCCGGCGAGGAAGGCGACGACGAGGGCCCGGGGGACCAGCCTGCGCAGCGTTTCGGGGCGTTCGGCGTGGCGTCGGCGGCGGCCGGCCGCGGCGGCGTGGCGAGCGGTGGCCCGGCCGCCGGGGGCCGGGCCGCTCGGGGCCGGGGGCGCGCCCACCTCGGGGGCCGACGCCTGACGGGGCAGCAGGCCGCGCGGGACGGACAGGGGCTTGAGCTCGTAGGGGTTCTTCGGCGGGGTGGTGCTGCTCGGGCTCCGCCCGCGACGGCTGCGCTCCGCGCGGTGGCTGCTCTGCGAATGACTCACGACGCTCCACATGCACAGATGGCCTTGACGCGCCGGAATGTAGCGGAGCGATGGTAACTCTCCAAAGTCGACCCGCTACCCATAGTGGGCGTGCCGCCCGCCGCGGCACGCCACACTTCGGTGTCAGTAGCCGAAGGCGCGCGCGGTGTTGGCCGCGACGGCGGAGGCCAGCGCGTCCTCCGTCAAGCCCTTGACCTCGGCCATCGCCCGCAGGGTGTAGGGGATGAGATACGGCGCGTTCGGCCGTCCACGGTACGGCGCGGGGGTGAGGAAGGGGGCGTCGGTCTCGACGAGCACCAGTTCGGGCGGCGCCACGGCGAGGGCGTCGCGCAGCGGCTGGGCATTCTTGAAGGTGACGTTGCCGGCGAAGGACATGAAGTAGCCGGCCTCCGCACAGATCTTGGCCATCGCGGCGTCGCCGGAGTAGCAGTGGAAGACGACCCGCTCGGGCGCGCCCTCTTCGCGCAGGATCCGCAGGATGTCGTCGTGGGCCTCCCGGTCGTGGATGACCAGGGCTTTGTCGTGCCGTTTGGCGATCTCGATGTGGGCGCGGAAGGACCGCTGCTGGGCGGCCGTGCCGTCGGGGCCGGTGCGGAAGTGGTCCAGGCCGGTCTCGCCGACGCCGCGGACGTGCGGGAGGGCGGCCAGCGCGTCGATCCCTTCGAGCGCGGCGTCCAGGGCCGCCTCGCCACCCGCCTCCCGGGCCCCCTGCCGCGGCCGACCGGCCCCTCGCCCACCACCGCCCTTGTCCGAGTCGCTTCGCGACGCCCCCTCGATGGGATCGCCGAGCACGATCCGGGGCGCCTCGTTGGGGTGCAGCGCGACGGTGGCGTGGACGCTGTCGTACGCGGCGGCGGTCTCCGCGGCCCACCGGGAGCCGGCCAGATCGCAACCGACCTGGACCACGGTGGTCACCCCGACCGAGGCGGCCTTGGCGAGCGTGTCGTCGACGGTGCTCATGGGGGCACCCGTACCCACGCCTTTGGGGCTGTGGGGGAGCATGTCCAGGTGGGTGTGCGAGTCCGCGACCGGCACCCGAAGCGGTTCGGGCAGCGGCGGCGGGGTGTCCCTGTCCTTCTGTGCCATGGCCGCGATCCTACGAGGAGCGCGGCCATGGGCTCACCTGCGGCAGTGCTGGAAGGGGTGCAGCAAATCGGAGAGGTGCCAGCGGTGGCACTCGGTGCCCTCCTCGGCGCTGCCGGTACTTTCCCCGGCGCTTGCCTCCGGCTTCAGCTCGCCGGGTTTCTCCCCGCTCTTCTCGCGGCGCTTCTCTCCGCTCCCCCCGAGATTCTCTTCGTACTTCTCCCCGCCCTTCTCCCCGCGCTTCTCTCCGTGGTTCTTGGAATGCCCATTGCCCTGCCGCTGGTGCATGCTCGCGATTGCTTTGGAGACCATCGAGACCTGGCCGGAGCGCATGATGCGTACGACGGTGGCACCGCAGTTCAGACAGATGGGCCGGGTCAACGGGGACGGAACTCGCTCTCCCTCCGCGAAGTAGACGACGTGCATGGATCCGGTCGCGTCCACCTGGTGCTCGATCTCGTACGACTGCTCCCAGCCGTGACCGCACCTCATGCACGCGAAGGCATACGCCTCGCGTGCCGCGGGCTCGGACCTGGGGCTGGTGGGGTGGGCGCGGTTAGTGGTGGCTGCCGTACCAGTTGGTTGACCAAATTTGCTCATAGCCGCTCCTCTTGTCCTTTGGACAAGGTCTCCGGGGACCGAACGTCCCTCCCCTAGTGGACGCCTTTCCCGGCCACTGCGCAGCAAAGCTGCCGCCAATTGGTCCAGATTTGGTAATCAGTAGGAAAATCATCCCACTGGGCGGATTGCGCTTTACCTTCTAGGTCAGCCATTGACCTTTCAGTTAGCCGGCCGAGAAGGTGCGGCTGTTAGGTTGCTCTCTACGAGTGGCTTTTCGTAACGTGCGTCCCCGCTTGTTTTTCCGCATTCTTTGCCGCGACCACGGCATCAAAAACCTCGCGTTTGGGTAGCCCGGCGTCAGCGGCGACCGCGGCGATGGCTTCTTTACGCCGCTCCCCCGCCTCCTCACGCACCCGCACCCGGCGCACCAGTTCCTCGGGCCCCAGCTCCTGCGGCCCGGCCTCCGGAGCGCCCTCGACGACGATGGTGATCTCGCCGCGTACACCCTCCTCCGCCCAGGACGCGAGCTCGCCGAGCGGCCCGCGCTTGACCTCCTCGTACGTCTTGGTCAGCTCGCGGCATACGGCGGCCCGCCGGTCCGCGCCGAAGACCTCGGCCATCGCGGCGAGGGTGGCGTCCAGCCGGTGCGGCGCCTCGAAGTAGACGAGGGTGCGCCGCTCGTCGGCGACCTCGCGCAGCCGGGCGAGCCGTTCGCCGGTCTTGCGGGGCGGGAAGCCCTCGAAGCAGAAACGGTCCACCGGCAGGCCGGACAGGGCGAGCGCGGTGAGCACCGCGCTGGGGCCCGGTACGGCGGTGACCTTGACGCCGCGTTCGACGGCGGCCGCGACCAGGCGGTAGCCGGGGTCGGAGACCGAGGGCATCCCGGCGTCGGTGACCAGCAGCACCCGCGCGCCGCCGGCCAGCGCGTCGGCCAGCTCGGGCGTCCGGGCCGCCTCGTTGCCCTCGAAGTACGACACGATCCGCCCGCCAGGGGCGACGTCCAGCGCCTGGGTCAGCCGGCGCAGCCGCCGGGTGTCCTCGGCGGCGACCACATCGGCGGCGGCCAGCTCGGTGGCGAGCCGCGGCGGGGCGTCCGCGATGTCGCCGATGGGCGTCCCTGCAAGTACCAGCGTTCCAGTCACCATCCCATCCTCCCAGGGAGCGGCGACCGCCCGACGCGTCGGACCGCCCGGTACCGCGGCGCGCCTGTTCCACAAGGGGCTTCCCTACGATGGGCCGGGTGACGAGTGACACCACCGCGGCCGACGCCGCCCGCCGCGCCCCGGCGCCGGCTCCCCGGCCCCCGATGTGGCAGCGGCGGCTACGCCGCTTCGGGTACGTCGGCCGTCCGCAGGCCGATGTCCGGGCGCGGCTGGTGCCCCCCTTCCCGCAGCCGGGGACCCGGATGTGGGCGGTCTTCGGCGCGGGCCCGGCCACGGCGGCACGGGCGGTGCGCTGGTCGGCCTGGCTGGGGCCGCTGCTGGTGGCGCTGTGCGCGGGGGCGCTGCGGTTCTGGAACCTGGGCAGCCCGCGCAAGGTGATATTCGACGAGACGTACTACCCCAAGGACGCCTGGTCGCTGCTGCAGTACGGCTACGAGGGCACCTGGGCCAAGAACGCCAACGACGCGCTGTTCTCCCACCCGCCGAAGATCCTGCTGACGTCCGAGCCGTCGTATGTCGTGCATCCGCCGATGGGCAAGTGGCTGATCGCGGCCGGTGAGTGGGTGTTCGGGATGAACCCCTTCGGCTGGCGGTTCACAGTGGCGCTGCTGGGCACCCTGTCGGTGTTCCTGGTCTGCCGCATCGGCCGGCGGCTGCTGCGCTCCACCGCCCTGGGGTGTCTGGCCGGCGCCCTGCTGGCGGTCGACGGGCTGCACTTCGTGATGAGCCGCACCGCCCTGCTCGACCTGATCGTCATGTTCTGGGTGGTGGCCGCGTTCGGCTGTCTCCTGGTGGACCGGGACCGCACCAGGGCCCGGCTGGCGGCGGCCCTGCCGATCGGTCCGGACGGTGTGGCGCGCCCGGACGCGGAGGTGGGGGACCGACTGTTGCTGGGCTGGCGGCCGTGGCGGATCGCGGCCGGGCTGTGCCTGGGTCTGTCCGCCGCCACCAAGTGGAACGGCCTGTACTACCTCGCGGCGTTCGCCCTGATGGCGGTGGTGTGGGACGTGGCGGCGCGGCGTACGGCCGGCGCCCACCGCCCGTTCCGCTCGACCCTGCGCCGCGATGTGCTGCCCGCGTTCGGGTCCACCGTCGTCGTCGCCCTCGTCGCCTACCTGGCGTCCTGGTCCGGCTGGCTCGCCACCAAGGGCGGCTACTACCGCGACTGGGCGACCACCCCCGAGGGCAGCACCGGCTCCTGGACCTGGCTGCCGGACTGGCTGCGCAGCCTGTGGCACTACCAGACCGAGGTCTACTCCTTCCACACCGGACTGACCACACCGCACACCTACCAGTCCAATCCGTGGAGCTGGCTGGTCCTGGGCCGCCCCGTCTCGTACTTCTACGAGGACCCCAAGGCCGGTCAGGACGGCTGCACGGCGGCCGAGGGCTGCGCCCGCGAGGTCCTGGCGCTGGGCACCCCGCTGCTGTGGTGGGCGGGCTGCTTCGCCCTGCTCTACGTCCTCTACCGCTGGCTGTTCAAGCGGGACTGGCGGGCCGGGGCCATCGCCTGCGGTATCGCGGCCGGTTATCTGCCCTGGTTCCTCTACCAGGAACGGACCATCTTCCTCTTCTACGCGGTGGTGTTCGTCCCGTTCCTGTGCCTGGCGCTGGCCATGATGCTCGGCGCGATCATCGGCCCTCCGGGCGCGTCCGAACGCCGCCACACCGTCGGCGCGGTGGGCGCCGGCGTCCTCGTCCTCCTCATCATCTGGAATTTCATCTACTTCTATCCGCTCTATACGGGCACACCGATCCCGAAGTCGGCATGGCACAACCGGATGTGGTTCGACACCTGGGTGTGAGCGGCCCGACGTCGTCCGGGACCCGGTGAAGACCGTGCAACGCTCGGGCGACAGCGTGTCACCGGACCGTGCCCCGATCGAGACTCACACGGCTACCCCGTGTCCCTTAGAGTGCGACGGACGTTCTTGTGTGCGTATTCAAGGACGAGGCTCTGGGAGGGGAACGGTGGCATGCGCCGAGAGGTGAAGTACGGGCTGATCGGCGGATCGGTGGCCCTGGTGGCAGGAGTCGTGGGCGGCTTCACGCTGTTCGGCGGCTCGGCGGATTCGTCGCCGCAGGAGGCTGTGGCCGCGGAGGCCGCATCGGGCGACAACGCCCCGAAGGTGGCGAGCGGCCCGCTGACCGCCACGGAAGTACGGACGACGGCACAGGAGTTTCTGACGGCCTGGCAGTCCGGCGACACCGCCGAGGCCGCCGGTCTGACGGACAGCCCCGAGGCCGCGCAGAGCGCGCTGGAGAACTTCGGCAAGCGGGCCCGGTTCTCGAAGGTCACCCTGACGCCGGGCAAGCCGGCCGGCGAGAAGGTGCCCTACACCGTCGCCGCCGAGATCGACCACAAGGGCACCAAGGCACCGTTCTCGTACGGCACCTCGGCGACCGTCCAGCGCGACGCCACCACCGGCGAACCCAAGATCACCTGGAAGCCGACGCTGCTGCACCCCGATCTCGCCAAGGGCGACGAACTGCGCACCGGCGAGGCCGACGCGCCGCCCATCAAGGCCGTGGACCGCAACGGCGCCGAGCTGACGCCCGAGGAGCATCCGACGCTGGCCGGAGTGCTGGCCAGCCTGCGGGACAAGTACGGCGACAAGGCCGGCGGCAAGCCCGGCGTGGAGCTGTCCATCCACCGCGCCAAGAGCGCCAAGCCCGACAAGACCCTGAAGGTGCTCTCCAAGGGCACTCCCGGCACGCTCAAGACCACCCTGGACGCCAAGCTGCAGTCGGCGGCCGAGAAGGCCGTCAAGGGCAAGAAGTCGGCCGGCGTCGCGGCGATCAAGCCCAGCACCGGCGAGATCCTGGCGCTGGCCAACTCCCCGGCGAAGGGCTTCGACCTGGCCACCCGGGGGTCGCTGGCCCCCGGCTCCACGATGAAGATCGTGACCGCGGCCATGCTGATCGACAAGGGTATGACGGCGCCCAACAAGCCGCACCCCTGCGAGAAGTATGTGACGGTGGGCGGCTGGAAGTTCCAGAATCTCAACAAGACCGAGATCAAGAACGGCACCTTCGCGCAGAGCTTCGCCGCGTCCTGCAACAACGCCTTCATCTCACAGGCCAAGAAGCTCAAGGACGACGACCTGACCAAGCAGGCCCGGGACGTCTTCGGCATCGGCCTGAACTGGCAGACCGGCATCCCCACCTTCGACGGCGCGGTGCCCGTCCAGAGCGACGCGCAGATGGCGGCCTCGCTGATCGGCCAGGGCGGCGTACGGATGAACCCGCTCAATGTCGCCACGCTCGCCGCGACGGTCCAGGCCGGTTCCTTCCACCAGCCCTACATCGTCTCGCCGTCGCTGGACAACCGGACGCTGGCCAAGGCCGCCCGCAATATGAAGCCCGGCACCGCGTCCGCCCTGAAGTCGCTGATGAAGCTGACCGCTACCTCCGGTACGGCCGCCCAGGCGATGTCCGGCCTCAGCGGCGACATCGGCGCCAAGACCGGCTCCGCCGAGGTCGACGGCCAGAAGAAGCCCAACGCCTGGTTCACCGCCTACCGCGGTGACCTCGCCGCGGCGGCCGTCGTCCCGGCGAGCGGCCACGGCGGCACCAACGCGGGCCCGGTGGTCCGTACCATCCTCAACGCAGGCTGATCCAACCTCAGCGCAGGCTGACTGTTTCGGCGTCCGGCCGGGACGCCCGACCGGATTTCGTTCGCATGGCCCGTACAGCTTTCGTTAGCGTGCGGGCCATGAGCGCCCCTCCGCACGCCGCCCCCCGCACCCAAGTCCCCACCCACCACGGCCTCTTCTCCCACGGGCACACCGCGTGACCCCGCTCGTCGTCGCGGCGGTCCTCACCGCCGCGATCACGCACGCCAGTTGGAACGCGATAGCCCACGGCATACGCGACCAGCTCCTCGCCTTCACCCTCGTCGGCACCGGCGGCGCCGTCTGCGGCGCCACGATGGCCTTCTTCACGCCCCTCCCGGCCCCCGCCGCCTGGCCCTTCCTCATCGCCTCCGCCGTCCTCCACGTCGTCTACCAGTCCCTGCTGATGCGGTCGTTCCGGCTGGGCGAATTCGGCCAGATGTATCCGATCGCACGCGGCACCGCGCCGCTGGTCGTCACCGTTCTCGCCGCCGTCTTCGTGCACGAGATCCCCGACGGCTGGGCTTTGGCCGGCGTCGCCCTGGCCTCGGCCGGCCTGGTCGGCATCGCCCTCTGGGGCATCCGGGGCTCGGGCGCCGTCCCCCACTGGCCGGCCCTCGTCGCCGCCCTGGCCACCGGCCTGTCCATCGCCGCGTACACCACCGTCGACGGCCTCGGCGTACGCGCCTCCGGCAGCTCCCTCGGCTATACCGCCTGGCTGATGACCCTGGTGGGTCTGGCCATTCCGGCCTACGCGCTGACCACCCGCCGCGGCCGACTGATCGCCGAACTACGCTCGTTCGCCGTCCGCGGCCTCACCGGCGGCCTGCTCTCCGTCTTCGCCTACGGCCTCGTCCTCTGGGCCCAGACGCAGGCCCCCCTGGCCCCCATCGCCGCCCTCCGCGAATCGTCCATCATCGTCGGCGCGGCGATAGGCGCCCTGTTCTTCAAGGAACGCTTCGGAGGACCGAGGATCGCCGCGGCAGGCTTGATGGTGGTGGGAATCGGCCTGATGCTGCACGGAGGCTAGAGCCATCCGCCCCTGCCCACCGGACGGGCCCTGATCCTGCCCCGGGTGACCCACTGCTTCCCTTTCTCCCCCGAGGGTCGGCCGCGTCACCGGAGGGAGGGGCCGGGCCGCAGGACGAAGTCCGGAGGCCCGGCACCGCAACCCACCACACACGCGACGCGGCCGCCCCTCAGCCGACCCCGCTCCCGCCGACGGCGGGCACAGCACAACAGACGCGCTACGGCGGGTCAGCCCGCAACGTGGGAAGCGGCGGCCAGCACCGCAACCAGCGCCTGCGCACGCGGATCCGCCGTCACCCCCCGACGCATCCCATTCGTGACGTACCCGAAGGCGAACCCGCTCTCCGGATCGGCGAAGGCGAGCGCGCCCCCGCGCCCCGGGTGCCCGAACGACCCCGGCGCCAGCAGCGGCGAAGCCCCGCCATGCAGCATGAACCCGAGCCCGAAGCGCGTGTTGACGACGAGTGTCCGGTCGGGCCCCGCCGACTCCTCCGTACGCGCGAGCGTCAGCGTCGCCGGGGCGAAGAGGCGGGCGCGCCCGTCGACGGGCCCCATCAGCGCCGCGTAACACCGCGCCAGCGCCCGCGCCGTGGCGACGCCGGCGGAGGCGGGCAGCTCGGCCGCGCGATAGGCCGGGGCGTTCTCGTCGGGGGCCGGCGTTATCGCCCCGAACGCGCGCCGCGTGAGAGACGTGGGGTCGCCGTACGCCTCGGCCACCGCCCGCTTGGGCCGTACCCGGAGCCCGGCCGAGCCCGGCGCGGCCGGCGTCCCGATCTCCGCGAGCCGCCCCACCCGCGACTGCACCGCCTCCGGAACCCCGATCCACAGATCCAGCCCCAGCGGCCCGGATATCTCGTCCGCGATCCACCTGCCGATGCTGCGCCCGGTGACCCGCAGCACCAGCTCACCGATCAGCCAGCTGTACGTCTGCGCGTGATAGCCGTGATCGGTGCCGGGCGTCCAGGCCGGGGCCTGGGCGGCGAGCGCGGCGGGGCCGCTGACCCCGTCGATCGCCTGGGCAGGGGTCAGCGGGGTGTCCAGCACGGGCAGCCCGGCCCGATGCGTCAGGAGATGGCGGACCAGGACCCGTTCCTTGCCGGCGGCCTTGAACTCGGGCCAGTACGTGCCGACGGGCGCGTCCAGATCGAGCAGCCCGCGCTGGTGCAGCAGCAGCGGCACGATGGCGGCGATGCCCTTGGTCGTGGAGCGGACTATCTGCGCGGTGCCGGCCTCCCAAGGGGCGGCCGTGGCGTCGCCGTCACCGTCCTTGGCGCCGCCCCACAGGTCGACGACCTTCCGGCCGTGCCGGTACACGGCGACCGCCGCTCCCCGCTCACCACGGCGAACGAAGTTCGCCACAAAGGCGTCCCGGACCGGCTCGAAGCCGTCCTCGACCGTGCCCTGGACGTCCACCACTGTTTCCCGCTTCCCACTCATCCGTCGCTTGGGTGACCCATCAATGGTGCAACGTCCGGATCAGTGCTGGTAACCAGGGCCTCAGGGGGTGGCATTCGTCACAGAGGCCGTACGCGTCGCACATACGGCAGCAGCAGGAGGCACAACAGGCGACGGAACAGGGGACGGAGGTTACGGACGCTTGGCGGAGGTTACCCAGGCGTGCCGGCGATCCCCACCACGGACATCACGCCACGGACATCACGCCGGAAGCGTCACCGAACGCGGATCGAACCCGAAGGGCAGCTCAAGCCGGTGGGTGCGCATCAGTTCCTCGTCGCAGAGCAGCTCCTGGGTGGTGCCGTCGGCGACGATGACGCCCCCGGAGAGCACGACGGAGCGCGGGCAGAGCTCCAGCGCGTACGGCAGGTCGTGCGTGACCATCAGGACGGTGACGTCCAACGACCGTAGGATGTCGGCGAGTTCACGGCGCGAGGCCGGGTCGAGGTTGGAGGACGGCTCGTCGAGAACGAGGATCTCCGGGCGCATGGCGAGCACGGTCGCGACAGCGACCCGTCGCCGCTGCCCGAAGGAGAGATGGTGCGGCGGCCGGTCGGCGAACCCGGCCATGCCGACCCGCTCCAGCGCCTCGGTGACCCGCGCCTCCAGCTCCGCGCCGCGCAGCCCGGCGGCGGCCGGTCCGAACGCGACGTCCTCCCGCACAGTGGGCATGAACAGCTGGTCGTCCGGGTCCTGGAAGACGATCCCGACCCGGCGGCGAATTTCGGCCAGGTTCTTCCTCCCGACCGGCAGCCCGGCGACGCTGACGGTGCCGGCCCCCGCCTCCAGAATCCCGTTGAGATGCAGCACGAGGGTGGTCTTGCCGGCGCCGTTGGGCCCGAGCAGCGCGACCCGTTCGCCGCGGCCGACGGTGAGGTTGACGCCGAAGAGCGCCTGATGCCCGTCGGGGTAGGCGTAGGCGAGCCCGGAGACGTCGAGGGAGGGGGCGGTGGGTGTGGTCTCGGGCGTGGTCATCGGCGTGGTCGTACTCAAAGGGTCCATCCCAGGAGGCAGACGGCGAGGGCGCCGGCGGGCAGGGCGGCCGCGCGGGTCCACTGCGCGCGGGTGGCGGTGGTGTCGGCGATGACCGGCATGGTGCCGGTGTAACCGCGGCTGACCATGGCGAGATGGACCCGCTCGCCGCGTTCGTAGGAGCGGATGAACAGGGCACCGGCGGACTTGGCGAGCACGCCCCAGTGGCGTACGCCGCGCGCTTCGAAGCCGCGGGAGAGCCGGGCGATGCGCATCCGCCGCATCTCGTCGGTGATCACATCGCCGTAGCGGATCATGAAGGACGCGATCTGGACGAGCAGCGGGGGCATCCGCAGCCGCTGCAGCCCGAGCAGCAGCTCCCGCAGCTCCGTGGTGGCGGCGAGCAGCACGGACGCGGCGACGCCCAGCGTCCCCTTGGCGAGGATGTTCCAGGCGCCCCAGAGGCCGGAAGCGCTCAGGCTCAGCCCGGCAACATGGACACGCGGCCCTTCGGCGACAAACGGCATCAGTACCGCAAACGCCACGAACGGCACCTCGATCAGCAGCCGCTTGAGCAGGAATCCGGCCGGCACCCGGGCGGCCCCGGCCACGGCCGCGAGCAGCAGCGCGTAGAGCCCGAAGGCCCAGAGCGCCTCCCGGGGCGTGGCGACAACGATCAGGACGAAGCAGAAGACGGCCGCGATCTTGCAGTGGGGCGGCAGGGCGTGCACTGGGGACTGCCCATGCCGGAAGAGCTTGTGCGCGTGTCCCGCCCCCATCTCAGCCGCTTCCGGTCGTGGGCCCGGCGGTGCCTGTCGTGGGCTCGGCGGTGCCGGTCACGGGCTCGGCGGTGTCGGCGCTCTTCCGACGCCTGAGCACCACGAACACACCCGTCCCGACGGCCAGCGTCGCCCCGACCCCGATCACACCGGCCAGCCCGCCCGACAGCCAGGGGTCGGCGATGTCCTTCACCCCGTAGTCGGCGAGCGGCGAGTCCTTCGCGGCGTGCTCCTCGGCCTTCGCGTCGATCCCCTGATCATGGGCGACCTTCTCCAGACCGTCGGGGCTGGCGGAGGCGTAGTAGCTGACGCCACCGGCACAGACCAGGGCGGCCGCCACACCGGCCAGCCAGACGCGGCGGGTGGAGCGGCGGGGGGCGGGGGCGGCAGGTTCGATCCCGGTTCCGGCCTCGGTCCCGGTTCCGGCGGTACCCGCCGCCTTCTCCCGCGCCGCTGTCGTGACTTCTCCCGCGCCGGGCGCCGCGACCTGCACCGTACGCAGCTCCAGCGGCTTGGTCAGCCCGCGAGCCCCGTAGACGAGATCAGGCCGTACGGCGATCACGGCACCGACCGTCAGGGCGGTGATGACCGCCTCGCCGATCCCGATCAGCACATGCACCCCCACCATCGCGGTGAAGACCTTGCCGATCGACACATCCGCCGTCCCGCCCAGCGCGTAGAGGCCGGTGAAGGCGGCGGCCGCGGCGGGCACCGACACCAGGGCCGCGGCGAAGGCGGCGACGGTGACCGACGGGCGTCGGCGCGGCAGCACCTTCACCAGGCCACGGAAGATCGCATAGGCGACGACCGTCGTCACGATCGCCATATCCGTGATGTTGACGCCGAGCGCCGTCAGCCCGCCATCGGCGAACAGCACCCCCTGCATCAGCAGCACCACGGACACACAGAGCACACCCGTATACGGGCCGACCAGGATCGCCGCGAGCGCCCCGCCCAGCAGATGCCCGCTCGTCCCCGCCGCGACCGGAAAGTTCAGCATCTGCACGGCGAAGATGAACGCGGCGACCAGCCCGGCCAGCGGCGCGGTCCGCTCCGCGCCGTAGCCGCCGCCCTGGGACGCACCCACCAGTTCCCGCCGGGCGCCCCGCAGGCTGACCGCGACGGCGGCCGCAGCGACCGCGCCAGTAGCGACCGAGACCGGCGCGTTGATGAATCCATCGGGTACGTGCATCTCAGGGGCTCTCCGGGGTCGGCTTCAGGCCATGCAACCCACCAATGTTGCGGCCTACTGCGAATAAGTTGCAAGAGCGCCGGTGATGCGGGACGGGAGGCCGGCGGCGGCCCGGAGGGCCGGGATGCACGCTTGTCCCGGGATAGGCGCTTACTCCGCCTCGCCCCGTATGTGACGTATGAGCGCCGCGAGCCCGGTGGGGGTGGCAGAAAGTGCTCGCGCGGGGATTTCGCTCTCGCGGAGGAGGAGGGTGCGGTCGAGGGTGGCGAGCTCCACGCAGTCGGGCCCCTCCTCACCTTCGGAGAACGAGGACTTCTGCCACGCAAGGACCTCTGACATGTCGGGCCTTTCAGATCTGTTGAGTCAGGCCGTAGAGGAAGTCCCTCGACTCTACGACTCCGAGCGCGGCCTTCTGCGCCTCACTCCAGGATGTACAGCAGCTGCCGTCGGGCGATCCCGCGATCGGCCTTTCTGATCCGCAGCGCCGCTTGATGAACCCACGTGGGAGCAGACCGCGGCATTCCTCCCACCATCCGCGCACCCGCTCAGTCGCCATATGGGCCAGCGCATCGACAAGCGGGGCATCCCCAGCCCTGTAGTAGCTGGCCAGAAACCGGACGCGTTCCGCGCTCACACCGACACGGGCCGACACCGATCCCACCCCACCGGCGCCCGCGCTGCGCCTCACCGACCACACCGAGTACGGCCGCGGGCGCGACCTCGTCAGCATCTGCGCCGACGACTGGGGCTGGTACCCGCTGATGAACACGGGAGACATCGGCAAGTACGTCTGGTGCGACCTGGCAGCCGCGGCATGAGCCGCCGCTACTCATCCCGGCAAGTTCCGGCAAGTTCCTCGTATCCCACGCAAGTTGGCGGCAACCTCGGCACGGAGATCGTTGCCTTGCACGGAGATCGTCGGCTTCAACGGAGGTGGACATCATGGCCTTGCGTAAGCTCGGCAGGGACCCGGGCCGGGGAGCGGGTGCGGTGGCTCTCACGGCGCAAGGCCACCGGCATTGCCCTGCCAGGCAACGACTTCTGGCTCTTCGACTCCGGTCTCGTTGATCCGGTGAGGGTGGCGAAGACGCTGATCATGATGATCGCGGTCAGTGGCCACGGGGCGCCGTACCGCCTTTGTTCCGGCGGCACGGCATCGGGCCGTATTGCTAGGCCTGTACGGGCTTGAAGGCGGTGAATTCCCTGAAATGGGGGAGCGCGGAAGCGTATGCCACCAGCCAGCCCTTACCGCCCACGGGCTGGCTCACGTAATTCTGCGTTCCCGCGAGCCGGAGCAGGTAGCCGGTGTAGCTGGGCACAAACTCCCAGCGGGACGCGCAGTTGCCTTCCTGGTCCAGCTTGATGCCGTTGCCGGCAGCGCACCAGGTGTTGTATCCGCTCCAGTGGGAGCTCGTCGACTTGATGACGTAGCCGTCGTCCTTCTTCTCGAAAACGACGGCGGTGCCCCGGCTCCCCGGAGAGTTGGTCAGGAGCGCGTAGTCCCAGTTGAGGTAGGGCTCGAAAGTGACTCCCCTGTTCTCCTGGTTGATGAGGTGGTAGGGAACCCCGGTGACGACGGGGTCCGTCGCCTTCGTGCCGGCGGTATGCGCGACGTGCTCCACTGCTGCGGGCTGCGCGGTCGCGGTCGGGGCGGAGACGGCCATCAGAGCGGCGCTGGTGGCGGCCGCAAGGAATGTCTTGCGGACCGGGCGACGGGAGCGGGACGCGTTCTTCATGAACTTCCTTCCCACGAAATGGATTCCTTTCCCACGAACGGGGGCTCACCGATCTTTGGTGCGGAGACCAGCTTCCGGTCGTCGGCCGTCCATCACCAGGTAGTTTTCGGCCCTGCGGCAGCTTCACCCTGAAGAGGGAAGCCGAACTCCTGAACTCGGGAGGGAGGAAATCGCGTCAACCTGCCCACTCTTTCCCATTACCCAGCAGGAAAAGGGGAAAGGGTGGTAGGCGTTGCCCCGAACTGGTACTCCAGCTGCAGATCGTGATGTTCATGTCCGGGTTGCGGCTTGCCGCCGGTACTGGCCGGCCTGTGACCGTTGCCTGGTGGCGGCGGCGCCGGTCGGACCAGCCGAGCCGATGAGCGAGGTCGCGGAGAGGCCGGACGGCGAAGGCCGGAATCCGACGCGTCCGACTCCACCTCATGCGCCGTCCGCACCACGGGTAAGGCCGGGACCTGCCTCGCCACCACCATGCCGGAAACTTCAGACTGAACGGTTTGTACACACGACACCTCTGGAGTTAACTTCGTGCGCGGTTGGTTCGATCAGCGAGGAAAACAACTCCATGCACAAACGCACGTGGGGCGCGGCGGCTGCCGCGCTCGCCATCGGCATACTCACCGGCTGCTCATCCGCTGCCGACGAGGACAGCGACTCCACCAAGGAGACCGCGGCTTCGGCCAGCACGTCGAAGGAAACGAAACAAGAGAAGAAGGAGACGGGGAAGGGGCAGGCACCGGCCAGTAAGGGCGACTGGTAGAAGAAGGTCACCCGGATCGGAAGCACCGGAACGGCCTGTGAACTCCCGGTCTCGTTCGATGTGGAGAAGGGGTGGAAGCCCACGGGGATTTCGGCCGAGGACGCAGAGCTTTTCGGAAGCTTCCTGGGTCGTAAGTCGGCCAGAGGCGCTTGTGAGATCGATGCGAAACCGGCCGGCATGATCGGCTTTATGCGCGTGTGGATCACGGACCGGACCGACGACTCACCGCGCCAGGTTCTCAAGACGTTCATGTCCGAGGAGAAAAACGTCACCGAGCGGAAATTCAACAACACCAAGGCCGGTGACCTGCCCGCCGCGGAGGTCGTCTACACCACGAAGAGCCCTCTTCTGGACGAGCCGAAGCAGGAACGGGCACTCGCCGTTACCACGCCGAAGGACGCGGTCATCGTGCACCTCGGCGGGCTCGACACCGATGAGCACAAGGAGATGCTCCCGGCGTACGAACGGGCGAAGAAGACCATGACTCCCACCGACTAGGTGTATTGACCCGCAGTGGGCGATGTCCGCCGCGGTGAGGGTCTGGGTGAACAGGCTGGACTTGTAGCAGGGGCCGTCGTCGGTCAGGACCCGCTCGACGGTGAGGCCGTGGGCTGCGAAGAATGCCTGGGCCCTCTGGGGAACAGGAAGTACGGGCACGCCGCCGGCCGCGAAGTGGCGGGTCCCCCAGGCTCCACCCCGTCCCCCGCCCCGGCTCGTATGGACCCAGCCGAGTTGCCGCCCCCTCCCCCTCCCGAAACCATGGAGCCGTGAGCGACGCACGCGAGGCCGTCGGCCCGCACTCGGAGACGCATGCCGCCACGTCTCGCGGGCGGCTCCGCAGGATGCCGGCCGAGCCGAGCCCGCCGCCCGGCTCCTATCTGCGGTTTCCGCATCTGCACGGCGACTCGCTCTGCTTCGCCGTCGAGGACGACCTCTGGATGGCCCCGATCGCCCCGGCCGGAGCGGAGCCCGGCCGGGCCTGGCGGCTGACCGTCGACCGTACCCGCGTCAGCCACCCCCGCTTCTCCCCCGACGGCCGGCAGATCGCCTTCACCACATGGCGCAGCCTCGACCCGGAGGTGCATCTGGCCTCGGTCGACGGCGGGCCCGCCCGGCGCCTGACGTACTGGGGGAGCACGGACGCGCGGGTCTGCGGGTGGACGCCGGACGGCCACATTCTGGCGGTTTCCTCGCACGGCCAGCCCTTCTCGTACTACTCCTGGGCGTACAAGCTGGCGACCGATGGGAGTCCGGGTGCGCAACTGCCCTGGGGGCCGGTCTCCGATATCGCGGTGGCCGATATCGACGGGGAGCACAAGACGCTCCTGCTCACCGGCAAGCCACCGCACGAGCCAGCCTCCTGGAAGCGCTACCGGGGCGGGGCGATGGGCCGGATGTGGCTGCACGGCACCCGTCTGCTGCCGCATCTGCAGGGGCACCTCGACTCGGTGATGTTCGTGGGCGACCGGATCGCGTTTCTCTCGGACCACGAAGGCATCGCGAATGTCTATTCGTGCCTGCATGACAGCACCGATCTGCGTCGGCACAGCGATCACGACGAGTTCTACGTCCGGCACGCCTCGACCGACGGCTCCCGCATCGTCTACCAGTGCGCGGGCGACATCTGGCTGATCGACGACCTCGGCCCGGACGCCGTCCCGCGCAAGCTGGCGGTGCGGCTCGGCGGTCCACGGGCCGGACGCCGCCCCTACCAGGTCCCGGCGGCGTCGCACATCACCTCGCTCGCCGTGGACGCCACCGGGCGGGCCAGCGCAGTCGGCGTGCGCGGCAGCCTGTACTGGCTCACCCACCGCGACGGCCCGGCCCGCGCGATCCACGACTCCCCGGGTGTCCGGGTACGGCTGCCCGCGATGCTGGGCTCCACCGGCCGGATCGCGTATGTCACGGACGCCGAGGGCGACGACGCCATCGAGATCATCAATCTGCCCCGGGCCAGCGATGCCGGCACACCGCGCCGGCTGGCGCACGGGAAGCTCGGCCGGGTCCACGAGATGGTCTCCTCCCCCGACGGCGAACGGCTGGCGGTGGCGTCCCATGACGGCCGGCTGCTGCTGGTGAATGTGGCCCGGCCTGAGGAGCGGGAGGAGGAGACGGGAGCCGGGGTGGGGGAAGGTGAGCGGGAGGCTCGGGTGGCGGGGGTGGCCGGTGGCGCGGGACCCGCGCCCGATGCCGATCCGGTGCCCTCCCCCGATGACGTCACACAACCCGGTGACGTCACGCAATCCGGTGGCATCAGGCAGCCCGGTGAGGTCCGGCAGCTGATCCGCTCCGACAACGGGCCGGTCCGTGATCTGTCGTTCTCCCCCGACTCGGGCTGGCTGACCTGGTCGCACCCCGGTATCGGCCGGTCGCTGCGGAAGATCAAGATGGCCCGGCTCGACAACCACACCCTCATCGACGTCACCAACGGCCGCTTCGAGGACGAGCAGCCGGTCTTCACACGGGACGGTCGCTACCTGGCCTTCCTGTCATGGCGTGGCTTCGACCCGGTCTACGACGTGCACACCGGGGATCTGTCCTTTCCGCTGGGCTGCCGTCCTTACCTGGTGCCGCTGTCCTCCGCCACTCCGTCCCCCTTCGCGCTGTCGCCGGAAGGGCGGCCGGCGGCGGGCGGTCTGGACCCGGCGGAGCGTCCGCCGGTGGGCGAGGGGCCGGTCCTGGTGGAGGTGGAGGGGCTGGCCAACCGGGTCACCCCGTTCCCGGTCGCCGCGTCCAAGTACTCCTCCCTCTATCCGGTCAGCGGTGGCGGACTGGTCTGGCTGCGCTGGCCGATCTCCGGTGCGCTGGGCGAGACGTTCGCCAATCCCGCCGACGTGTCGGGGCGGCCCACCCTCGAACACTTCGACCTGACCAAGGCTCGGCGCACCGAACTGACCAGTTCCCTCGACGGGTTCGCGCTCAGCGGGGACGGCACCCGGCTGGTCGTCATCGACGAGGGCGATCTGCGCGCGGTACCGGCGACCGAGCCGCCGGACCCCGATACCGCGGTCTTCCTCGATCTGCGCCGCATCCTGCACGACGTCGATCCCGAGGCGGAGTGGCGCCAGGCGTACGACGAGGCGGGCCGGATCGTCCGGGCGTACTTCTGGGAGCCGCAGCTGTGCGGCATCGACTGGGAGGAGGTGCTGGCGCAGTACCGGCCGCTGCTCGAACGGGTGGCATCCCCCGACGAGTTCGCCGATCTGCTCCGCGAGGTGCTCGGCGAACTGGGCACCTCACACGCCTATGTCGCCGGCGCCCGCCGCAACGAGGGGCCGCCGCACTACCAGCGGGCGATGGGCCTGCTCGGCACCAACTTCGTCCGACGGGGTGACAGTTGGGTCGTCAAACGAATTCTGCCCGGCGACTCCTCGGACTCCAAGGCACGCTCCCCGCTCGCCGGTACGGGCATCCGCGAGGGCGCCGCGCTCACCCATGTCGACGGCCGCCCGGTCGACCCGGTGTCCGGCCCGTATCCGCTGCTGGCCGCGGCCGGCGGCACCACCGTGGAGCTGACCTTCTGCCTCCCACCCGTCACCCCCCGCCATCCTTCAGGGAAAGGCCCTTCGGGCCCCGTTGATGCGGCCGGCCATCCCCGCCGGGTCGCGATCGTCCCGCTGATCGACGAGCGGCCGCTGCGCTACCAGGACTGGGTGGCCAAACGGCGGGCTGTGGTACGGGAGTTGAGCGACGGCAAGTGCGGCTATCTGCACATCCCCGACATGGGCGGTTCCGGCTGGGCCCAGTTCAACCGGGATCTGCGGCGGGAGTTCTCGCTGCCCTCGCTGATCGTGGACGTACGGGGCAACGCGGGCGGCAATATCTCCGAGCTGGTGATCGAGAAGCTGACCCGCACCATCATGGGCTGGGATCTGACCCGCGGCGCCCAGCCGGTGTCGTACACCAGCAACGCACCGCGCGGCCCGGTCGTCGCGGTGGCCGACGAGATGACCTCGTCCGACGGCGACATGATCACCGCGGCGTTCAAACTGCTGGGCATCGGCCCGGTGGTGGGCATGCGCACCTGGGGCGGGGTGGTCGGGATGACCGGCCGACACCGGCTCGGCGACGGCACCGTGATCACCGTCCCGATGAACGCGGCCTGGTTCGAGGGGTACGGCTGGGATGTGGAGAACCACGGGGTCGAGGTCGACATCGAGGCGCTGCGCTCGCCGCTGCACTGGGCGGAGGGACGCTATCCACAGCTCGGTGTAGCGGTCCGTACGGCGCTGGAGCTGCTGGAACGGCATCCGGCCGCGACCCCGCCGGACCTGTCGGACGTACCGGATCGTCGGCGGCCTCAACTGCCGCCGAGAAGTGGGTGATTGACCGCGCAGGGACAAGTAGACCGGGGATCAGGGGATGGGTAGGGGGCTACTGGGGGCGACGCGCGCTGAGGGGTGCACCCGGATCGTCGGGTGCACCCCTCAGGCCGGCTCGGGTCACTGGTAAGGATCCCGGTAGTCCTGGTAGTCCTCCAGGCCCTCTTCGCCCTCGTCACGGATCGGCCGGCCACGCTCGGGGGCCTGCCGGCCACGCTGCCGCTCCTGCTGCTTGCCGCGCTCTTTGATCTCGCGCATCCGCTTCTTGGCCTCGTCCGAGAGCTGCTCGGCCTTGCCCTTGGGCTGGTCGGAGGTACCCATGCGGATCACTCCTGTGGGGGGTTGGGGATCGGGCCCGACCAGCCTGACATAAAGGAACAAATGCCGCACTTTAATATATGTGGCATATACATTTGCGGCATATGTGTCGCGGCCGAGTGGGCTCGACGGCTTCTCCCGGGGCGGCCGTCCCGCCCCTCTCCCTCACCGGTGCCCTACCGATTCCCCACCGGTCGGCCCACCGATTCGCCCCCTACCGATTCAGCCGCGCCTTCTCGTCCGCCTCGCCGCCCGCGCCGACCAGGCCGACCCGCATCCCGTCGAGCCGCTCCCCGAACCGCCGCATCTCACGCTGGCCCACCATCCCGATGGCCGACGGCAGATAGCCACGGATCGATTGCATCCCGCGCAGCCACCACTGCCCGTAGACATGCGCGGAGCGGCGCTCGATACCCGCCACGATGCGGTCGACGGCGGGCCCCAGCGGATAGGTCTTGTTGGACGGCCAGGGCAGCCGCGCACGCAGCTCGCGCATGACGTCGTCCTGGTCTGCGCCGCGCACCATATCGGTGTCGGTCCAGCTCAGATAGCCGACACCGACCCGTACGCCCTTGTGGCCGACCTCGGCGCGCAGGCTGTGCGCGAACGCCTCGACGCCCGACTTGGAGGCACAGTACGCGGTCATCATCGGGGCCGGGGTGATCGCGGCGAGCGAGGCGATCTGCAGGAAGTAACCCCGGGACTCCGCCAGTACGGGCAGAAAGGCCCGGCCGGTGACCGCGCCGCCTATCAGATTGACCTCTATGACCCGCCTCCAGGCGACCGGGTCGGAGTCGGCGAACGGACCGCCGGTGGCCACACCGGCGTTGGCGACGACGGCGTCGACCTTCCCGAAGCGGTCCTTCACCTCGACGGCGACCTCGGCCATCGCCTCGTGGTCGGTGACGTCGGCGTGCCAGTGGTGCGCCGGGCCGTGCAGCGAGGCCGCGACGCCACGCAGCTCGTCCGGCTCCAGTCCGACCAGCGCCAGCGTCGCGCCACGCGCCGACAGCTTGCGGGCGAGCAGCGCACCGACCCCGCGTGCCGCGCCGGTGACGACGATGACCTGGCCCTCCAGGCCGCTGCGCTTGCTCATGCTGAAACCTCGCTTCGCTCGGCCCCGCATTCGCAAGGCACGCACCTTTCCATGGCTCGCTCGCTACGCTCGCTCACGCCGTCCTCTCCTTCTTCTGCCGGGTGGTCCTGGGAGCCGGGGCGGCAGCGGCCTGCGGATCTTCGGTGGCCGTTTCCCCAGTGGCGGCCTGCTGGTCATCGGCGACCTCGGCCTCCGGGATGACCTGCCCGTCTCCGGCGGCCATCGCCTCCGTGGCCGCCTTCCGGCCTTCGGTGGCCGCCCGTCCCGAGGGAAGTTGACTGCCCACCAGGTGATCCCTGACCAGGTCACGGAGGAGGCCGGAGACCGCGACCGGATCCTCGATGGGTGTCATATGCCCCAGGCCCGGCAGCTCGGTCAGACCACGGCAGTCGGGGAGTACGGAGGCCAGCCGGCGGGCGTGCGCGATCGGCGTGAGCCGGTCGGCGGTGCCCGCGAGGACTGCGGTCGGTATCTCCAACCGAGCCACGCCGCCGGTCAGTTCGATCCCGTACAGCACCTTGCCCCAGCGGGACCGTACGCCGGACGGGCAGGCGTGCACGATCCGTGCGCATGCCTCGATCTGCTCGGCGGTGGCGCCGGCCCCCATCGTGGCGTACTTCAGGGCCCACTTGGCGACCGGCGACACCGGGCCGAGCGGGGCACGCGAGCGCAGCAGCAGACGATGCGCCCGGCGGCGGCCGCTCGGCGTGCGCAGCGGGAACACCCGTGATTCCGCCGCGAGATCGGCGCCGCCGGTGCTGCACAGAAGCGCGGCGGCGGCCCGCGTGCGCAGCTGCGGCCGGTCGGCGGCGGCCATGATCGCCATGCCGCCCATGGAGTGACCGCCCACGACGGCCCGCTCGCCCGGCTCCAGCATCGTCTGCAGCACGGCGACCAGGTCGTCGGCGAGGGCCTGGGTGCTGTGGCCCGCGCGGGTGGCGGCCGGGCTGCGCCCGTGTCCGCGCTGGTCGTAGACGATGACCTTGTGGTCGGTGGCCAGCTCGCGGACGACCGGGGCCCAGAACGCGGTGGAACAGGTCCAGCCGTGGGCCAGGACGACGGCCGGGGCGCCCTCGGGCCCGTGGATCTCGGCGTACAGCCGGGCACCGTCGGCGGAGGTGACGGTGCGCGTCCCACGCGGGGCGGGCGGCGCGTACGGCCCGCTGGTGACATGCGGCGACCGGCTCATGCGACCACCCCTGCGGACGTGCCGGCGGGTATACCGGCGGACGCACCGGCGCCGGGCCGCGCCCCCGCCCCCGGCACCCGCAACACCTCGTACTCCGCCAGATCTACCTGCCGCGTCACCTTCTTGAACTCCGAGGTCGTCCCCGGCCAGACCGTGGTGTTACGCCCGTTGGCGTCCAGATACCAGCTGTCACAGCCTCCGGTGTTCCACACCGTGCGCTCCATCCGCTTCTGGATCTTGCGGGTCCATTCCCGCACCGCCTCCGGCCGGGCACTCAGCGCGATCTTCCCGCCGAGGGTGTCCAACTGGCGCAGGAAATCCGCCATGTAGTTCAGCTGGGCCTCGATCATCAGGATCATCGAGCTGTTCCCCAGGCCGGTGTTGGGACCGATGATGGTCAGGAAGTTGGGGAACCCGGCCGCGCTCGCACCACGCAGCGACTCCATCCCGTCCTTCCACTCCTCGGCCAGCGTCGTCCCGTTGGCGCCGGTGACGCGATGCGCTATCGGCATGTCCGTCACATGGAATCCGGTGCCGAAGACCACCGCATCGGCCTCGACCTCGCTTCCGTCGGATCCCACCAGCACATTCCCCCGCACCTCCGTCAGCCCCTCCGCGACCACGTCCACATTGGGCTGCGCAAGCGCCGGGTAATAGCTGTTGGAGAGCAGGATGCGCTTGCAGCCGATCCGGTAATCGGGGGTGAGCGTGGCGCGCAGGGCCGGATCCTTGACCGCCCGCTTCATATGGTTCTTGGCCAGAGCCTCGATCAGTCCCAGCTCGTTGGGACGCTTGGTGAACGCGCTGACCTGCAGTTCCCTGATCCCCCACAGCAGCCCGCGGCGGGCGGCGCGAGTGGCCGGGAACGCGGTGTGCAGCCAGCGCTCGGCGGCGGTGATCTTCCGGTCGGCGCGCGGCAGGACCCAGGCGGGGGTGCGCTGGAAGAGGGTGAGCCGGTCGACCTCGGGCTGGATGGCCGGCACGATCTGGATCGCCGAGGCGCCGGTCCCGATCACCGCCACGCGCTTCCCGCGCAGCGAGTAATCATGATCCCAACGGGACGAGTGAAAGACCCTGCCCGGGAATTCATCAAGCCCGGGAATGTCCGGGATCTTCGGATCGGACAGTGGCCCAGTGGCCGAGACCACCACATCCGCGGTCAGCGCCCCACCCGCCGTCTCGACCTCCCAGTGCAGCTCATCGCCGTTCCACCGCAGGCTCCGCACCTCGGAGTTGAAGCGGATGTGCGGACGCAGCCCGAACGTGTCCGTCACCCGCTCCAGATACGCCCGGATGTGCGGCTGCCCGGAGAAGTTCCGCGGCCACTCCGGGTTGGGCGCGAAGGAGAACGAGTACAGATGCGAGGGCACATCGCACGCGCAGCCCGGATAGCTGTTGTCCCGCCAGGTGCCGCCCACCGAGTCGGCCCGCTCCAGGACCACGAAGTCGGTGATCCCCTGGCGGCGCAGCCGTACCGCCGCCCCCAGGCCACCGAACCCCGATCCGATCACCGCCACCCGCACATGCCTCTGCTCGCGTTCGGCCATGCCACCCGCCTCCCGAATCGGACGCCGTTTCCCGGACGCCATCGAACGCCATCGGACGTCACTCGTCACCATCGATCGCCACTTCAACCACGCCAGCAATCACTGGCACGATGGAGACTAGGGCACCTCCGTACCGAGCGGTAGGGGTCGGACGCCAGGAAGTTACCGCCGGTTGCACCCCGGACCCACGACACGTTCCCGGCATAGGGTGAGCAAGTGGCAGCGAACGAGAACGAAAAGGCGATCGCCGGGGAAGACGCCCGCGAAGGCGTCGGCGAGCAGCGCGAGAAGCGCGAATTCCGCATGCCCGAGCTGGCCAAGGCTGCCGGCATCACGGTCCGTACGCTGCGCTTCTACCGCGAACGCAAGCTGATCCCCGCACCGCGCCGCGAGGGCCGGATCGCCTGGTACAACGAGCACCATCTCGCCCGGCTGCGCACCATCGGCGCCCTCCTGGAGCGCGGCCACACCCTCGGCGGCATAGCCGAACTGCTCGCCGCCTTCGAGAGCGGACGGGACGTCGGCGAACTTCTGGGCCTCGAAGACACCATCGTGACGCCCTGGTCCGAGGAGACCCCGGTCCGCCTCACCCCCGAGCAGCTCGCCGACCACTTCAGCCGGGACGTCACCCCCGAAAACCTCTCCACCTCCCTCGACCTCGGCTATCTCACCGTCGACGGCGACGAGTTCGTCCACATCAGCCAGCGCCTCCTGGACGCCTCCACCGACCTCGTCGCCAACGGCATCCCCCTCGCCGCCGTCCTGGAAGCGGGCCGCCAGGTACGCGCCCACGCCGACGCCCTCGCCGACCTCTTCACCACCCTCATCCGCACCCACGTCCTCTCCGACGTCCTGGAGCGCGCCTCCGCCGAGGATCCCCCCACCCCGGAAGAGGTCAGCCGCATCGCCCGGACCATCGAAAAGCTCCGCCCTCTCTCCAAGGGCGTCGTCGAAGCGGAACTCTCCATGGCCATGGACCGCCGCGTCCGCACCGAAATCGACGAGTGGCTGCGGGAACGCGAGGGTGAGCACGACTCGGGCGAGTAGCCACCCCGCCCCGCCCCTACAGCCGCCCGTCCGAGTGGCCGGCCCCGGCCGCCCGAAGCGGCGCCGCGAAGGCCGTAAGCCCCGCAGAGGTCGAGGCCGTAACCCCCTCAGAGCTCGTAGGCCACCGTCACCGGCGCGTGATCACTCCACCGCGTGTCATAGCTCTCGGCCCGCTCCACGTATGCCTTCGCCGCCCGCCGCGCCAGACCCGGCGTGGCCATGTGGTAGTCGATGCGCCACCCGGTTGAAACAGAGTACAGATCGGTAGCGGACCTTCCGCCTGCCAGCACTCTAGCGCTCTGACCAGCGGGTTTCCGGAGATTCGGGCAGGTTCTTGGTGATCACCATGGACAACCCGGATCGCTACTCGTCCGGAATACAGACGACCCCGGCGGTGCGCTAACACCCCGGGGTCCGACACCAGGAGCTGAAGCCTCCCAGTGCGCGTTCATCGTACGTCCCACCCCCGGGATTTCGTGATCGTCCCGAACTCCGCCGCCCGACACCGGGGCCTGTCCTTCACGGCGCGCGGCATCCTCATTCACCTTCTGTCACTTCCCGACGGCGCCAAGGAAGACGTGCGCACCCTTGCGGACCGCAACCCAGGCGTCGGCCGCCGAGGTGTCTCTAAGGCCGTCCAGGAGCTGGAGGACGCCGGGTACTACTTCCGCCGGACCATCCGCGACCCGGAGACGGGGCGAGTCTGGACGGAGACGTTCGTCTACGACACCCCCCAGGAATCGCCGGTTCCCGCCTCTCCGGGAACCGGTGACCCGGCCGCTCGGAGCGCGGGAACGCTCCCTACGGGAGTAAAGGAACTCTCCTCTAAGACTCCAGAAAAGCCCCTCCCCTCCCCCTCCGTCGCCAAGGTGCAGACTCCGGCCGCTCCGGCACGGGAGGGCTTCCAGGGGAACGGCCACCAGGGGCAGGAAGCGGCCCGCGTGCTGGCTCGCCTGGCGACCATGGACGTGCGTCTCCGTCTGTCCCAGCGTCAGGTCCAGGGGCTGGTCCCGCTGGCCGCTCAGTGGCTCCAGAACGGCGCCTCCGCCGTGGAGATCGCGGATGCTCTGGTTCACGATCTCCCGGCCAAGGTCCACTCCGCTGCCAAGTTGGTGGCCGACCGACTCACCCGGAAATTGCCAGAGCCGCGCCGCTCCTGGGCTCGGTACGTCGATTGCGGCCAGTGCCGTAATCCGCTCCCCGTCGGCCAGCCTTCCGGCATCTGCGCCGTGTGCTCCGGGGTCCAGGTCCACCCGGACCTCCAGGCCCTGGCCGCCGACTCTGAGCCGGACCCGGCCGTGGTCGTCCGCGCTTCCGAGATCCGCGCCGCGATGCGGGCCCACCGGTCCGCCGTGGCCGCGTGACCGCCCCCACCGCTTCTTCCCCGTACGACGCTCTGAGGTTCCTTGTGTCTGCCGTTGCTCTTCCCTGGTACGCCCGCCCGGCCGCTTTCATCGTGTTGGCCGCCGCGCTCGTCATGTCCGCGCCCGGGGAATACTCCCTGGCCGTCCTGGCCGGGTGGTCGCCGTGGGTCGCGTGGCTCATGCCGGTCTGCGTGTCCGTGTACGCGGCCGTGGCGGCCATGTTCGTGGACTCCCGACCCAAGGGGGCGCCCGGCCGGGGAACGGCCGTTGTGGGGGCCGCTGGGGCTCTCGCTCTGGCCCTGGCCGCGCAGGTGACCGCGCACCTGATTTCGGCCGGGTTCGCCGCTTCGTCCGCGTGGCTGGTGGCTGCTGTGTCCGCCGTGCCGCCGGTCGTGGTCGCGCACATCATGCACATGGTGGCCAGGGCCCACCGGGTGGCCGTGGAGGAGCCGGTGGTGGCCGCCGCGGATTCCGCCGAGACGGTCACGGGCGTGTCCGGCCAGGAGCCGAGGAACGCGGAGGCGATCGACGGTCGGGAGTTGGCGGACACCGACGCGGACACTGAGGCGGAGGTGGTGGCCGCTCCGTCACCGCCAGCGGAGCTGTCCGTGATCGATGGTGGAGCCGGACAGGCGGACACGATCCCGGGCCTGGAGGTTGTCCGGACGCGGAGGTCCGGGCCGCGTGGCCGGGCGGTGGAGGAGATCCGGGAGGCCGTGGCCGCCTTGGAGGCGGACGGCCAGCCGGTCAACGGCTCCACCCTGGCCTCCAAGCTGAACGTCTCCGACCGGACGGGCCGCCGGTACCTGGAAGAACTGGCCGCGTGACCTGTGACAGACCGGCCCGGCGGTCTTTTGGTTCCGGACACGGCCGCCGGGCAACGGCAAAACCCCGCCCATCCGCCACGGGGGGAGCGGATAGACGGGGCCGTGTTGATCCTATGCGGTTGTCCGGTCACCGGATGGGCGTTCCTGGGAATTGTCCGGCAGAGCGTTGCCCGGTACGCGGTAGCCCTCGGCCTCCAGGCGCGCGGTGGTCTCCGGGACCGTGAGCCCTTCGGCGCGTAGTTCGTACATGCGTTGGTTGATCTTGGCGCCGGGTGCGTCGTTCATGCTGCGCAGGGTAGAGGCGGGGTCTGACAGTGAGGCAGAGAGCCCCGCCCGTCTGCCACGGGGGAGCGGACAGACGGGCGGGGTGCTCTCACAGAGGCCAGGAGTCGGCCGGCTCGTCCAGCCATGCCCGCTGTCCCTCTGGGGTGATGGTGAGGCCAAACCGGGTGTGCTCTGGCTTGCCCCGGCTGACCCACCACCGATAGGCCGCCTCTACCTCGTCCCACAAGCGACGTGGCCCCGACTGGTAGACCGTGGCCTCCGGCTCACCACTCCGGAAAACGGCGGCTGCCCATGACCGGCTCGTCAGGTCGAAGAACCACGCCTTCCCTGTCCCCGCATCTGACCGGTTGACCACATGGGCACAGTCGGGCACACGCAGCCCCATCGCAAACCGTACGGACTCGTAGCGGTCCCCCAGATCTGCCAAGGTGACCGGCGTACTGGACACGTCCGCGTTGCCGGGGAACTCTGGCACGTGATCCCGGAACCTGTTCCAGTCCAATCGCTGATCCCGTAGCTTCATGAACTCGACCATGCGCAGGAACGGCCCTGTCGCGCTGCCGTCCTTCCCCATGGTCAGCCGGATGAGTGCGTCTTGGTCGCTGTAGTGGGTGCCCCAGGGGGCAAGGATGATCCCGCCTGGCCGTGTCTGTTCCAACCAGTGCGGCGGGACGGCTCGCACCCCTGCCGTGACGATCACACGGTCATACGGTGCTCCGTGCGCCCAGCCGTCCGCCCCGTCCCCGTGGATTACCTCGGGGCTGAGCCCGGCCCGCTTCAACGCTCCCCGGGCCTGTTCGGTCACCGCACCGTCAATCTCGACGCTGACCACGTTCGCGCTGCCCAACCGATGGGCGAGGAGTCCGGAGTTCCAACCCGTACCGGTGCCAACTTCGAGCACCCGCATACCGTCGCTTACGTCCAGGTCGCGAAGCATCGCGGCCACGACTGACGGCATGCTCGCCGAACTGGTGGGCACGGTTCCCGGCGCGGTGCCCGTGTGCTTTCCGTCGTCCCACTGGATGACGAGGGGGACGTTCGCGTAAGCGGCCCGCGCCCACCCTTCGGGGTCGTCGTTCCGGGAGAGGGGGACGCTGCGCCCGGTGGCCATGTCGTGCGCCCAGATGAGATCCGGCAAGAACAGCTTGCGTGGTACGGCCCTGAACGTCTGCGCCCACTCGGGCGTCAGGGCTCCTGTTTCGAGGAGGGACCGCGCCAGCTCGTCACCGGCGCGGCCTTCCTGCTCAGAGGTGAGCGTCACTTGCGGTGAGTCCCATCGCCGGGCGGCATCTCGCCGTCCGGGGGCGGCGGCGGGGGCGGCTCCCAGGGCTGGCCGGGGTGGCCGTCGTCTTCGTCCCCTCCGCCATCGGCGGCGGTAATGAACCGCATGTCTCTCATGTGGCGTTCCCTCCTTCTTCAGTCAGGTGGTGCACTTGCACCCGCCCCGATCGCTCGACCTGTCCCATGGCCTTCCGATCGTGACGGAAGTCTGTCAGTGGTGCGGTGCGGCCGGTAGAGGCATGAGGCTTTCCGCGTAGGGGACGGTCCACACCGTGGGGTGGGCAATGCCGTGCCCGTGGTAGCCGTCTTCGCCGAAGGCTTCGCCGTGGTCGGCGCACAGCAGGACAAGCCATGGTCCTGCGTCTGGCATGGCGTCGAATAGCCGGCCTAGTTGAGTGTCCACGTAGGCGAGTGCCGCGCATTGGCTTTCCCATGTGTCCACCGTTTCTCCCTGTAGGTACACATGGTGCGGGGTGTGCGTGGCAGGGATGTTGAGGAACAGGAATAGCAGACTCCCTGTTTCCTGTTCCCGAAGCACGTTGAGGGCAATGTCCACTTGGTGGCGTGTGGAGTCCGGGCAGTCCGTTCCTGTTTTCGGATTCCAGTAGCTCTCTTGAAAGAGCCCCGGCAGAACGCGACCTAGCTTCGTCTGGTTGGAAAAGAAGCCGACCCCGCCGATGCACACGGTGCGGTATCCCAGCCCGGAAAGTCCATCCACGATGTTGGGCGCGTCGAACACGAACGTTTGCTTCTTGATCGTGGTGCCGCGTATCGCGTGGCAGGCGAGCAGCCTACCGGGGCGTTCCGGGCCGGAAGGAACGGGCAGGAATCCGGAGAAGAACGCCGCATGCGCGGGGAGTGTGAAGGACCCTTGCGTACGGCGCTCTTCCCAGAGTCCGTCAGGGAGCAGGTTTTCCAGATTTGGAGTTCGGCCACCGTGCGTGGTTGCCCGCGCTACGTCGTAGCGCAATGAGTCGAACGTGACGAACAGAACGTTGTGGCTTCCGATTACCTCGTTCGCGTTGATCACGATCCGTGTCCCTTCGACGTCACGGGCCGGCGGTGGCCCGTGGCTCAGGTGTTGGGGTCTGTCGTCTGGAACTCTGGGGCCAGCACCCCTCCGGAGTTGCGGACTTCCTTGGACGCTTCCAGTACGTCCTTCACGGTGTCGATGCCGCGCCAGTAGCCGGACAGGCGATAGCCGATAAGCTGCCCGTCCTTAGCGAGTTGAGGAAACGTGCTGTCTTCGTGGTCGCCCTTGTCGGGGAGCATGGCGACGACTTCGGGATTGAATACGTAGATGCCGGCGTTGATCCAGTAGGGAAGTTCCGGCGACTGAACGAAACCGTGGATGCGGTCACCTTCACCCAAGTCCGCTACTCCCCAGTTCGACCGATACGGAGACAGAGCTACGGTCACGGAGCCGTCATGGTGGCCGTGGTACTCGGCAAAGTCCGCCAGAGAGAACGTCGCGAGAACATCACCGTTGAGGACGAAGAACGGCGCGGCCGGATCGGCCAAGCGGCCCGCCGCGAATTTGAGGCCGCCACCGCGTCCCAGTGGCTCCTCCTCGATGGCGTACCGGACTTCGATACCGAACCGGGCGCCGTCGCCCGCGTACTCCGAAATCATCTCGTGCTTGTAGCCGCCACTGATCACTACGGATTTCACGCCGTGTTCCGCGAGCCAGGCCAGTTGGTATCCGACGATGGGAGCCCCGGCTACCGGGACCATGGCTTTGGGTGCGTCGTCGGTGTACGGCCGCATACGGGTCGCCTGGCCACCCGCCAGGATCAGAGCCTGTGTCACGAGGGTTGCTGACATGTCCTGTGCTCCTTTGGCGTTCCCAACAGGCACCCCGTTGGCGCCCGTTGCGCGGCATCCTCTCAGCGTTCATGTATCAGGGGGAGGAAACTCGCCCCGGATGGCGGACCTGTGCGGTCGCCCGGCCCCTGCTAAAAACCGGACGACCGCCGGCGCTCCTCATTTCGTCTTGACCCCTTCGCAGGCAAGACGGGGGCCGGGGGATGGTTGGGCCCTCCACGGGGAGCGCGCCCGGCCATGACCAAGCCGGGGGTCGTGCCCCGCTCCCTGACGATTGAGTGTCTCGGGCACCAGGGAGCGGGAGTTCATGAGGTTGCCAGGGCAGCGATCACAACGAGCACCACCGTGCCCCAAACGCACAGAAGGAGAATTCCGCCGACGAACACGCCGTCCACGTTGATCCGGCGGCGTCGCCGTCGCCCAGTCATCTGCGGGCCTCCTCCTTGACGCAGTGGCCGCACGGTTTCCGGCCGTCGCGCTCAGCTTTGCTGCGGGATGTGACAGCTATGACCGGCACGGGGCACTTGTCGACGGTGTAGCAGCTCGGTACGGCGTGGTATCGGGCTCCGCTGCTCTTGGCGACGTATACCGGGTCATCTGGGCCCACCCCGCGAAGGGGGGAGCCTCGCTCAACGGTCCGGGAACGGGATGGGGGTTCACTGGCCGGGCCAGGAGCGTGGAACACGAGCGTCACGCCATGCGCCTCGCAGCGGTAGGTCCATCGACTCAGCCGCTGCATGTCGTGAGCCGACTCCACAGGGCAGCGCATGGCTACCACTTCCGGCCGGCGTTCTTGCCCGAATCGGAGCCGCCCGACGACTCTTTGTTCTTGTCGCGGTTCTTCTTGGAAAGGTCGTCGGCGGTGCCGCTCATCGCTACTTCCCTGATGGTCTTTACAAGTAGCTCAGACTGGGCGTGATCCATCGACGGAGGGATGATCCGGGTAGCCGTCCAGGTATTCCACAGGACCGCCGAGGACGTATCCGTGTCGATTCCGGCCGTGTGCAGTGCGGCGTCCAGCGCCTTGGCTACCTCACGCGCCAGGGTCCCGGGTACCCGTCCACCGATAGCCTGAACAAGGCTGACGGCCCGAGGGATTGACAGCGTGGCGAGGCGGATTCGGTTGGTGACGATCCCCTCGACCATGTTCTGTGTGATCACGGAGGGTCCGGCATCGAGCCCCACGAGGTCCAGCGCATCGTCCAGGCGCTGGCGTACATCCCTCACGGCCTGATGCGGCGTTCTGATCATGGGGGCAGACATGGTCACGCACTCCTCTCCGTAGCGCTTCCACTACCAGGGCGACTCAGCGTGGCCTACAGTCGGGCTCCTCTTCAACGTTCTAGGGACGGAGGGCACGTTGGTAAACGTGAAGGAGTTGAACCCGGACGCCTCGCCCCAAGCGGCCTACGGCGCTCGTCTGCGCAGCGCGAGGGAGGCGCGCGGCTGGAAGCAGGACGAGCTGGCTGAACAGGTGGGATACTCGGGGCGGCATATTTCGGCGGTCGAAACCGGCCGCAAACCGCCAACTCGCCGTTTTTCGCGGGCTGTAGACGTTGCACTCGGGCTCACTGGGACCGCAGAGTCGTTCGAACGCGCTTGGGGGGAGCTCCGGAACGGCAGTCTTATGGAAGGGTTCCCGGAGTACTTGGGGCAGGAGGCTCGCGCGGCAGAGATCCGGCTGTTTGATTTAGGGGTGATTCCCGGATTGCTTCAGACACCGGAGTACGCGAGAGCCATCGAAGAAGGCCACGTGAAGCGGGGCACGCTCAGCCCCGAACAAGCATCTGAGCGGGTTGCGTTCCTGGCGGAACGGCAAGCGGCTCTGGTGCGGCGCACCCCGCCCATGGTGATCGTGGTCTTGGATGAAAGCTGTATCCGGCGGCCGATCGGAGGGGCCCAGGTCATGGAGCGCCAGTTGGCTCGTCTGATCGAGTTCGCCGGCCAGCCGGACACCACGCTCCAGTTGGCCCCCTACTCCATGGGCGAGCGCCGCCCGTTCAATCGGCTAGTGAATCTGCTGACCCTGCCCGATCGCTCCGTCATGTCCTACGTTGAGTCCGAGACCAACGGACACTTGGACAGGGAGATCACATCCGTACTGCCACTGGTGAGGGCCTACCATCAACTACAGGCCGAAGCGCTTTCCCAGGCTGAATCAGTGGCCATGATAGAGCAGGTACGAAAGGGCACCCCGTGACGACCGACTCCCTCCCCCTCACCTGGTTCAAGTCCTCCTACAGCGGCAGCGGCGGTTCTTGCATCGAGGTCGCCGCTAACCTCGTCGCCTCGCGCGGCGTCGTGCCCGTTCGGGACAGTAAGGACCCGGAGGGGCCTGTCCTCTCCTTCCCCTCCACCTCCTTCTCCGCCTTCATTGCGGACATCAAGGCCGGCTCATTTTCCCGCTGACCAGCGGGCCCCCTAGCTGCCTTGTCCGCTATGAGCACGAGAACGGCCCCCTTCGCCATCGCTAGGCGAAGGGGGCCGTTCTGTCAGGCTGCCAGGTATGCGGCCACCTTCAGCACGTCGTCCAGGCCGGCCGCCGGGCCAGCCAGCTCTCGGGCAGCGAGGAACAGTTCCTCGCGGGTGGCCTCTCCGCTTTCTGTGACGGGTTCGACAGGACGGAACAGATCCGCCACGGCCGCCCGGTGGCACTCGGGCCGCTCCGAGCAATCCGCGGAACAAGCCCCGTTGTCCTCGGGGCATGGCGCGGGGGCCAGCTCCGAGGCGGCAGCGGTCGGCACTTCCGGGGCCTGTTCTCCCTCCGCCGTGATGGATGCCAGCGTGACCGTTCGGGCGAACCTGCGGGCGGCCTCCGGGGTCAGGTACAGGTACGCCGGCGGTTCAGGCCCGTCGTCAAGACGCTGGACTTCCACCTCCACGTATCCGTCCGGGTCCGCTTGCACCGTGGCGCGCGTCCCGCCGTCGTAGTCACATTCGAACTCTTCAGCCATCTGGGGGTGCCTCCAGGGGTCGTTACTAGCGGTTCCGCCGGCCCTCTACCGGGCGTGATCATTCGTCGGTGTCGTCCAGGCGCCAGGGGGCCCGGTCGTCCGGATCGGTCTCCAGCTCCAGGTCCTGGCCCAGGTCGGTCATGGAGGCCCCGGCCAGCGTGGCGTCCTCCAGGGTCATGAATCGCATACGCACGGGGCGTCTCCCAGTAGTTCAGCGACCCACACCCAGGGGTCACGGTCGGACTTCGACAAGTTGCAAGCCGCGCAAAGTGGTTGCAGGTTGGCTATGGAGTGGGCCCCGCCCTTGGACAAAGGGATTACGTGGTCGATGTGCTCCCATGGGGCGCCGCAGGCCGTACAGGCGTACAGGCCGCGTTCCTCCCAGTCCGCGAAGAGGTCGGCCAACGCGAATGGCTCCACGCGGGCCTCGCGTGCGCGCGCCCGGCGCCGCTGGTTGCATGCACGGATTACCTCGGGGCGCTCCTTCCGGTATCGCACCTGGCTACGGGCTAGGCTCTCCGCGTTCCTCGCTCTGTAGCTCGCCATTTGGGCCAGCAGGCGTTCTCGGTTCGCGGCGTAGTACCGGGAGTTCTTCTCACGCAGCCGCTCGGCTTCACGCTGGCTGTACCGGCGCTTCCGCTCCCGGATGGCGTCGGCGTTACGTTCGCGGTAGGCCGCTTCCTTGGCCTTAGCAGCCTCGGGGTTCCTCGCGCGCCACCTAGCAACGCTCACCCGGCTCTGCTCCCGCACTCTCACGGGATCGGCGGCACGACGCTGAGCGTCCCTCAACCGAGCACACCGTTTACAGTCCGAACGATGGCCGTCCCGTCGGCTCTTGTCCCGATGGAACTCATCCAGCGCCTTGTCCACTCCGCACTTCGTGCACACCTTGGTTAGTTGGTCATCTGCGCTCGGAGGCCAGTTCACGCGGCCAGCTCCACGTCCAGGTCCACGTCCTCCAGGGCCAGCGTCTGGACGGCCGTGCGGAGCCGGTCCAGGGCCCGCTTCAGCGTCTGGCGGGAGGTGGCCACGGTGATGCCCAGAGCCTCCGCTATGGCGGAGTGGTCGGGTATCGGGAGGCCGTCGGCGTCGTACCCGTTGAACAGGTGGGGTTCGGGGTCGAAACCGTAGGTCATCCGGACCACACGGTCCGCGTTGCCGTGAAGCTTCTCCAGGAGGGCATGCGCCAGGGCCGCCTTCCGGGCCCGGTCCTGGATGGCCACGTCCCGCGGCTCCACCAAGTCCTCCGGCACGCCGTACCGGTAAGGGTCTGCCAGACCCTCCGCCAGGGGTTCGCCTTCCCGACTGGTGGGGTCCATGGCGTCCAGGAATACCGTTCCTTCCAGGACCTGGCGGACCCGAAGTGACGTTTCTGCACTGAGGCGGTGGCTTGAGCTGGGCAGGACAGTGGCCAGGTATTCCGCGGCCTCCAAGTCCCCGCCGACGATGCCCATGCAGCCCTTGAAGGTCGCCACCGCGTCGGCCGAAATCGTCGGCCCGGAGCGGCCGGAGGCGCTGTCCAGGACGGCGCCCTTGATGCGGGAGTGGGCGTACGTGGAGAACTTGGCGCCGCCCTCCGGGTTGTAGCGGGCGAGCGCTTCCAGGGCCGCCACCCTGCCGTCCTGGCGGAGGTCTTCCAACTTGTCCCCGTACCCGGCAGACAGGCCCGGAGTGTGCGCCATGCACTTCTCTGCCAGGCGGTAGATCATTCCTTCCAGGCTGTCCAGTACCTGGGCGGTTGCCTCCGTGTCGCCGTTCTGGGCAGCACGAATCAGGGCGGGGCAAAGCATGGGGTGGTGCTCCTTGGAAAGGGGGCCCGGATGACCGGCTCGTGGTCATGCACTGGGGGCCGTGACAGGCGGAGATCCGCACGCCTGTTCGAATCGGGAGTTAGAGCTGGGCCCTGAAGTCCGTACGCATGTTCGAACGAGTGGGTAGGGGTGTGCCCCGGGAGATGGCGTGCTGGCAGGGGGCATCGCCGCGCGGCCCGACGGGGCGCGCGTGATCAGGTATGGGTTAGCTCAGAGCGAGCGAACTAAAAGGCCCGCCCTGGCGTTGGATGCCGGAGCGGGGCCTGAAAGGGGGTCCGCCCGGCTCAGAGCGCCGACGGATCAGTGATGCCAACAGCCTTGGACAGACGGGCAAGGCCGGTCAGGGCGCAGGCGCGGTCACGCGGTACGCGGGTGGCGCGGGCGTAGAGGCGGCGCCTGGTGGCGCGGGGCAGGTACGGCAGCCGGCTGCCCTTCGGCGGGAAGGCGACCAGGGCCAGGCGGAGCGCATAGGCGTACAGGGCGCTGCGCAGATGCCACAGGTAGAGCGCCGCCACCTGTGGAGGCTGGCCGGCCTGGCGGACGCCAGCCACGCGCCGCCGGATGCACTCCAGGGCATGTGTGCTCAGGGAAGGCCGGTCGATTTCGCGGGGCGTCGGGTGAAGTGCCACAATCCTCTTCGTGGTAAGCCGAGTCCCGCACTCTCTCACCAAAGGTTGAGCGGGCCTCGATAGCTGAACATGGCTCCCCTGCAAGGGAGCGCATCGGCCGGCGCCCGGGGGCTGCAACCCCTGGGCGCCGGTTTCCTTTACCGGCCGCAGTGACGTGCGGTACCGGACGGAATCGCGGGTGTCAGTGACCCATGCCGACTCCGCCGTCTACCGGCAGAACGGCACCGGTGATGTAGCCGGCATATAGGCCGTAGGATCCGGGGAACTGAAGCGGGGTCAGTTATCTACTCGCACCTGTCTCTGGGCTCTGAACCGAGGGCGAGGCACGCGAGCGACGTGGCGATCGCCAGGATCATCAAAGCCGCTACGGTGAAGAGCAGTACCAGCTTCGACAGCGCTTCCCATACGGCAACGAGCGCGCACAGTGCGATCACGTTTCAGCCCCCCTTCCCTTCTGCTTAGCTTGCCAGTGCTATTCCGTGGCGCGCGAGTTGCGCACCTCGCTCTGGGTCGAGCATGATTTTGGCCATTACGCCATCGCTGACGATGGCAGGCAGGGTGTACTGCCACATGTCCGTCAGGTACTCGTCGAGGTCATGCCGCTTGGTGAACGCCTGTGACATGTTTTGCACTCCTGCAAAAGCTGCCACGAAATACCTGGAAGCCCTGTTAACGTCCACCTCGGGCCGAACTTCCCCCTGCTTTTGGGCCTCTGACAGGATCGATACCACGAAATCGATCCACATTTGCATGACCCGTGTCCGGTCGACGCGGTCGGTGCCCTGTTCCATCGTCAGGCGTGCGGCACCCCGCTGGATCGGGTTGATTCGCAGCCCATATACGAGCAGGTAGGTTGCGTCTACAAGTTCCTGCACCCGCAGATGTTGCGGAGGAACAGACATTCCCTCGAACTGCTCCTCGAAGATGGCAGCGGCGACGGCCTGCTTATCGCGGAAGTGGTAGTACAGGGCACCGCGCGTGACCTCAGCCTCTTTTGCGATGTCGCCCACCGTGGTCATGGGATAGCCGTGCCTATCGAAAAGGGTCGCTGCGCATTCGAGGATGCGGCTACGGGTGCGGATGGAGCGCTCCTGCTGGGGGGTCCGTTCCGCCCGGCCATCATGAGTCACTACACGTCTCCATTTCGTCTTCGTCGAGTTACGCGGTGCGTTCGAACTGCCAACGAAGGTAGATAACGAGTCGTTGAGATCACCAACGTGTAGGTTTTTTGGCGCATATCGAACAAGGAGCTCGAAATGATCTAGATATTGGACATTTCCGCAGGTCACAGCCCCACCTAGGCGGATCCAGACAGTTCGTGATCAATGAGCGCGAGTGACGCAAGAGGCATTAAGAGATGTAGATCACTCGCCATACCTGCACCTAGGCCGAAAAAGCGAGAGGCCCCGCACAGGCGGGGCCCCTCTGTCAGTAAACCGTCTCCGATTCAGGCAAACACAGCCTCGAAATCACTACTCGCGGGCACCAACAGCCTCAACTGGCGCTGCACATATGGAACTTCACGCACGCATGGCGTACAGGATTGTCACGGGAAGGCCGCTGGCCGACGCATGCCGGATGGCGTTTCGCCCTGCACGGTCCGCGATGCAATCGCCGTATGCGGGCAAGTCCGGTCTCGCAGGCAAACAAGGCTCCGGAATCCCTCCCAGCCGGATAAGCGCATAAGCAATGCGCTTATAGACAAGGCAATTTACTCCTGTGACCGCACTTAGGCGGCTGGGGCCCACTCTGGCGGAAGGCCGTAGCCGCCAGCCCACGTACGACCGTAAACCTCCGCATCCGTGCCGATAGGAACACCGAACAGGTCCATGCGGACCGTCTCCGCTACCTCCCGGGCAATGTCGGCCGCCTCCGTTTCCGGGGCCGTGCCCAGCGCTTCGTCATGCACCCACAGGTTTAGATACTGGGTCAGGCCCTTGTCCTGAAGGTCGATGAGCGCCTGACCCATCGTGTCCCGCGCCGTTGACTGGCACATGTAAGCCACGCCCTTATAGAGCTTGTCCCGGTCGAGGACCAGGCGCCGGCCGGAGGGCGTGCGGATCTCGCAGTTGTTCGCCAAGGCGTGGCGCTGGAGGCCGCGGGCCCATCGCTTGATTCCCGGGTACGCCTTGGCGTAGCGGGCCAGGGTGTCCCGCATAACCTCCACCGATAGCCCGGTCTGCTTCGCGAGGGTCTTGGCCCCACCCTGGTAGGAGGTCCCCAGGCCCGCGACTTTGGCAAGGCCGCGCTGGTGCTTCGTGAACTCGGCTCCGAACATCAACGTGGCCGTGTGATCGTGCAAGTTCCTGCCGCCTCGGATCGCGTCACACATGCGCGGTTCTTGTGAGAGGGCGGCCAGGACGACCAGCTCCACCGACGATTGGTCCACGCTGAAGTACACGTTTCCCGGCTCCGCAATCACGGAGCGGCGGATCTCCCAGCCTTTGGAAGGAAGCTGCTGGAACGGCGGGTCCGACACCGACGCGCGGGCCGTCTTGGCGCCCAGTGTGTTGATCTTCGGGTGTACGCGGTCTCCGGCGTCCCGGCGCTCCAGCATGGCCAGGGCGTATGACTTGCGCCACCGGCCCGCGCGCTTTGCGTGGAGCACGGCGTCCGCCAACGGGTTGGGGGTGCGGACGTTCAGCCGCTCCCACTTGTCGTTCAGGTCCGCCAGGGGCAACAGCACTTCCTTGGCGACGGAGAGGGCGCCGGAGTCGGTGCGCTCCTCCCACTGCTCCCCCATGCCTTGGAGCGCAGCGGCCACCTGGCGGTCAGAGTTGACGTTCTCCACGCCGTACCTCGCGGCCTTGGCCGCGTGGCGCTCCGCCGCCTCCTGGAGCCGGCCCACCAGGCCCTCCGTGTACGGCACGTCCAGGAGCATCCCCCGGCGTTCCAGGGCCGCGCATATGGCCATGAGCCGGTGCTCGAACTCCACCAGCACGTCCGGGATGCCATGGCGTTCCAGCTCCTGTTCCAGGTGGGGGCGGAGGCGGGCGGCCAGGAGCACGTCCAAACCGGCGTAGCGCTGGTACGTCTCGTCCTCGTACGGGACCCCGGCCCAGCCGGTTTCCTTTGTCAGGCCGTGAGCGTGGAAAACGCGGGTCAGGCCCTTTTGGGTGTCGGGGGCCGCCGGGTCCACGTACCAGGCGGACAACGGTTTGAGGCTGACCCCCACGCCGCCCTCAAAGTCCTGGCGACTGTCGGACAGGTGGGCCAGGATCTTGGTGTCCCGGACTCGGGGCGCGACGGCCTCCAGAGGGGCCACGCCGTGGCGGTCCAAGACCAACAGGTCATAGGCGGCGTTATGGATCACCAGCTCCGGGCACCGCGTGACCACGGTCCGCGCCACGTCCGCGAACGGTCCGCCCCGCTCGAAGGGAACGACGAACGCCGTGTCCCGGTCGCCATACTGCACCGTCCGGAGTCGGTGCCCTGGGCTGAAGGTGTCCAAGCCCGTGGTCTCCGTGTCCAGCGCGAGGGACCGTGGCTGATGAGCCGTGAGCCATTCCCGGGCCTCCCGGGCGTCGTCGTCCGTCTCCAACGCATGGATGGTCGTCACGTCCCCGGCGAGGGTGTGGCGGTAAGTCTTCACGCGGCGCTCCGTCACGCTCTGTCGGCCGCCGGCCCAACGCTCCGTGACACACAAAAGGGGGCCGACCCAACCGGGCCAGCCCCCAACTAACGTGTGCCTAGACCGCCTTGGCCTGGCCGAATATGTCCGTCTCACCCCCATGCACTGGGCCGCGTGACACCGCGCGGCAGTCGGCCAGGTTCTCCATGACGAACACCCCGTAAGACTTCTTCTCCCGCACACCCGGGAAGGTCCTCAAAGCGTCGTAGAACTTGTTGCGGGTCATCGGGTGGCGGATGCCGCACTCCTCCACCCACGAGCGGTAGCGGTCCCAGGTCTCCGACCGGGAGACCTGCGAACCCGCCTGGACCTCGAACTCCTCCCCGATGAAACCGCTCAACGGGTGGGAGCTGTCCCGGTAGTGCGCCGTGCGCGACTCCACGGCCGCCGGGAACTCCAGGCCCCGGCCGCTTTCATACGCCTTGAACCAGGCCACTGCGCCTCTCACGGCCCATGCCGCGATGCCCTCCCGCTCCTGGCGAAGCGTGGCCTGGAGGTGGCGGTCCTCCCGCCCCCGGAAATCCTCGCCCCACGGGACGACACGAACGCGTTGCCACAGGGCGGCGTCCGTGGCGTCAACGTCGGGCACATAGTTGGTGTCCACCTGGACCAGACACACCGGCTTGAATGTGATTTCACTCCGTGCGTAAACGCCTCGGGCCGTGATGGTCTGATCCCCCGTGACCGCCTTCATCAGGGCTTGGTCCAAAGGCATGTTCGCAGGCCACTCGGAGGAGATCACCAGCCGTCGGCCCCGCAGGCCCACCACGTCCGCGCGCGGCCCGCCGGACTCGCGGCGCTTTTGGAACAGGCTCGCGTCCGCCCGCTTCACGGCCTCCCGGAACACGTTCTCCAGAGCCGTGGTGAACGTCGTCTTCCCGTTGGTTGTCGGGCCCACGTGCATCACGAATATCCGCTCCACGCCGTACCCGCTGATGCCGTAGCCGGTGAGTCGCTGCAGAAAGGCCGGCATGGCCTCACACGACGGGTGGCACTCCTGCAAAAACCGTTCCCAGCGCGGGGCTTGGGCCTCCGGCCGGTACGCCACGTCCACGAAAAATGTGTTCATGTCGGCCGGGTCCGCCTCCCGGAGCTGGCCCGTGCGCAGGTCCACCACTCCGTTCGCGAACGCCAGGAGGTGAGGGGCCGCGTCGAACTGCTCCACGGTGGCGTACACACCGGGGATGGAAGACAGCATCTCCACCATCCCCTTGACCTTGCTTGCATTCTGCGAGTTCACCAGGTGTTTGGACAGCTTCTCCGGATCGTGGCCCGGTTCGCTGGCCATGGCCTTCACCACCCGCCGAACGTCCGCATACAGCGCTTCCTGTGGGACCTGGGCCCAGTGCCGACCGTGCCACTTGAACACGCCCACGCCCGGCACCATCCGGACATGCCCGCCGAGTTGGCGAAACAGCCTCTCCGCATTGCCCAGGTCGGTGAGCGGGAACGTCACGTCCGGCTCCGGCTCCTGCGGGGCCACCGCGGATTCCACCTCCGGCTCCATGTCCACGGTGTGGAGGACCGCCCGGCGGACGGCCGCGTGGAGCTGGCCGGGGAACGCCTCCGGGGCACGGGCCCGCCAGTCGGCCAGATCGTCCCCGGCCGTCGAGATCTCCAGTTTCCGGACCATGACCCCGGCCCGGACCAACGCGTCCGCCAGGGCGTCAGTGAACGCGGCCCCCGCGTTGTCCCGGTCCCCGGCCAGCACCACGTCCCGGTCCCCCAGGCCCGCCGCCAGCTCCTCCACCAAGGCCGCGTTACGGGCGAGGCCCGCGCCACGCACCATCACCACGTCGTACCCGACGGCCAGGGCCGTGAGACCGTCGGCGGGACCCTCAGTGACCAGCACCGTGTCATAGCCGGAACGGGCCCGCAGGGCGCCGTATTTGGCCCACGCACTTCCTTCCGGTGAAACGATGGAAAGCCACCGGGCCGGACAGTGGCCGGTCAGGTCCCGGCCCTGGAGGCCCCGGGGCCTGCCGTTGAAGTCGCACAGCGGGACCGTCAAGCGAGGGTGGCGCAGGTAGCCGGTAGAGCGGTAGGTGAACCGGTCGTCCAGGCCCGGGTAGTCCAGGCCCAGGCCGAGGTCCACCGCGCGCTCCGCGTCCAGGCCAAAGCGCTGGAGTACGTAGTCCCGGGCCTCTGGGTGCTCCGGGTCCAGGAACGCCACGTTCGTGGTGTCCACGTACTGGGCTAGGGCCGCGAGGGCGCCGGTATCCAGAGCGCCGGGCACCGGCTTGGCCGACGCCTTCACCCCTGCCCCAGGGGTCCAGTCGAACAGGTCCGACGCCCGCATGCCCAGAGCCGCCAGGATGGCGTCACGGGAACACCCCGCCCAGCACCGCATCAGGAGCCGGCCGTCCTCCTTGAGGCGGAAGAACAGGGAGGGGCGCTGGTCATCGTGCACGGGGCAGGGGACGCCGTACTCCCCACGCTCCTCCACCACTTCCGGGAAGCGGGCCAGGAACTGGGCAAGGTCCTTACGCAACGTCGTCTCTCCTCCAATGCAAAACGGGCGTGTCCGGCCCCATGCACTGGGGTCCGTGACACGCCCGCGGATGGGGGGTCAGTCGAGATTGCGGAGGGCCTGGAGGACACGCCCGAACGTCACCAGGTCCATGACCGCGTACGCGTCCTCCACGCGCCGACGCGGGGCCTTCACGACGGCCACGCCGTACGGGAACCCGGCGTTCACGGCCTCCCGGTTGGCTTGGCGTACGTAGTCGGCCAGGCGGATGGACTTCTCCGCCTTGCACTCCAGGACGAACGGCCTGGCGTGGAGGTCTCCCACGTCCTTGATGCCAGTCTGGGCGGGGCGGGTGACGTTATCCGGGTCGTGGGGGTCCTTCCATGGGTACGCCGCGTCCTGCCAGTGATCGACGTACTGGCCAAGGGCAGTGTTCAGGTAGTGCCGGACCGCCCGCTCCCAGGTGGTCCCCTTCTGCTTGTTGGGGTTGTTCACCGGCGGCTCCGGCGGGTCACGCGAGCGATCAGGAGACTAAGGACCAGCGCCAGGAAGACAACGGCCACCATGGAGACAACCGCCAGGACCAGGATCACGTCAGACACCGGCCGGGACCTCCACCGGGATCGTCACGGCGACGTGTTCGGCCGCCACCGTCTCCACACGGAACGTGGAGCGCTTGACCCAGCCGCTCTCGTTGCCGGTGGGCCGGACCTTCAGCATGGGCAGAACGCGGCCCTTGTAGTTCTCGGTATAGGTCCGCAGGACTGTGGCCTCCACCATCCGGACGGAGTTCCCGCGCCGGGCCGCGTAGACCAGGGTGTCCCCCTCGCGGATCTCCTGACCCGTGAAATCGTGAATGTGGCCACGCTTCGCCACGCGTCTCTCCTCTGTCTTGTCTTGGAATGGGGCGGGGCCAGGCCCGTAGTGGGCCTGGCCCCGCTGGTCACGCGGTGTTCACCGCCGGCCTAGCGGTGAGTGATCAAAACGGCGGCTCCTCCACGTGCTTGGCCAGGGAGGGGAGCGCCGCGCCTACGTCCTGGGGGACACGACCGTGGACCTGAAGGACCGGCTTCCGGTACGTCACGTCCACGCCGCTCTTGGTCTGGAACTCGACCAGTTCGAGCTTGAGCGTGCACAGGGCGGGGCCGCCGACGGCCTCCAGCTCCCGCCACACCGTCTCGATCGACTTCATGAAGTCCCACGAGCCGGTCATGAGCCTGAAGCGGCCCAGCTCCGGGTCATCCGCCAGGCGGAATTCAATCCGCTGGTCCGGCTTCGGGCCGTGGCCCGCCTTGGCGCCCGCCTTGCGCTCCTGGAGCGTCTGGGGGCAGCCGCACGGCTGGCCCACGCGCGGGTCCTCAGTGTCGATGAACTCCACGCCGTCACACGCGTGGATGGGCTTGCCGGTCATGCCGTAGAGAGCCATGCGGAACGACACGGCGTCGGGGCCGTCCACGATGACCTTCACGGTGTCCGCGTCGGTCAGCACCTCCAAGGAGTCCTCCTTGGTGGTCTCCCACGACTGGGGTATGCCTCCGTACAGATTCGCCACGGCCTTGCCCACCTCGGGGTCTCCGGTCGTGATCCGCCAGGCAGACAGACCCACCGGGCGCCCGTTGAGTTTCTGCCCGGCTCGGAACCGTCCGACGAAATCGGAGCTGTAGACCTTGGGTCGGGCGGAGGGGTCGTTGTCGAACACGCGGAGGGTGCGAGCCATGCTGTGGGCGCTCCTTGGGGAATCGCTTGGAATCAGGGAGCAAAAAGGCCCGGCGTATGGCCGCCGGACCTCTCGCTAATTCCATGCACTGGGGGCCGTGACGGGCCCTCCCGCGCGTTACGCTCGCCGCTGCGTGCCGGTCTCCATTTCCCCACCGGAGGCAACGGCGCGGCCAATTATTCCCCGCTTCAACGTGCGTTCCCACTCGAATACGGCCCGCAAGTGGACGAACACGTCGAACAGCTCCGGCGTGTGCCGGACGGGGACCAGCTTCCAGCCCTCCGGGCGCACATGGACGACCGCCGCCGCGTCGATGGCCGGCACGGGCACGGACTCCCCCGTGTCAGCCCGGACTATGCGATCCGCGTTCGCGTACGCAGAGAGCTGTAGGGCGACTTCCTCATGGACGCCGGAGCGGGTGGTCTTCCAGTCCAGAACCACAACCTCCCCACCGATCTTGGCGATTGCGTCGAACGACCCGGCATAGTTGTGCTCATCGCTCCACACCGCATCTTCCAGGAACAGGAACTCCGGCTGGACGGTGTCAAGGAACTCCCGGAAGTGATCGGCGTAGGAGCGGAGATCCGGGTGGACACGGGTCACGGACTCACCACGGGCGAGGCGTTCGAACACATCGTGAGCGTCCGACCCAATGTCAGCCGCATGCCGGGTGACCCGCCGGGGCGCCCCCTTCAGATAGTCGATGGCGCCGGAGCGGTCGGTCATCGCCAGGCCCACCAGGGGCCCGATGTTGTCCACGGCCGCCGTGGCCACCTCCTTGGCTGCCCAGAACTGAAGGAACCCCTTTGGGAGCATGGACAGAATCGAGGTCACGCCCGGCGCCTTTTCGCCGCTTTTCGGGTCCACGTAAAAACGCGATCCTGAACGTTGAATGGTATTGAGTGTCGCCACGGCTTACTCCGCTCGCCACGGGCCCCAAGGGGCCGCGTTCTGTCGATTACGGAGTCATGCACTGGTGCCCGTGACGCCCAGACCCGGGGAAAGAAAAGCGCCCCTAGCTCCTTCTTTCTCTAAAACCAATTAGGGAAAGAAGAACCCTAGGGACGCTTTTCTGCCCCGGTACAAGCCAAAGGGGCCCCGCTCCGTGATGGAACGGGGCCCCAGGGTGAGCGCGTGCGGCTCGTGGCGTTACTCGTCCAGGCCCTCCAGCTCCCTCGTCTGTCCGGGCCTCCTGCTTATCGGCCGGTGCCGTCGCCCACCGACTCCTCCGGCAGAGTTGCCGGGTTGTACTTGGCCGCCACCTTCCGGGACGCCCCCTCGCCCAGGAACAGGAGGACCAGGAACGTGATCGCGTCCATGGCCTGGTCGTTCACGGCCACGTCCGCCACGGCGGGGATGTAGTGGCCCACCAGGACCAGGAGCGCGCCAAGGGCGGTCCGGACCCTTACCGGGTTGTCCCGGAGGGCCTGGCGAATAAGGTCGATCATTCAGTCTCCCAACTGTGTAAGCAGAGCACGGACGTTGGCCTGGAATTCGTCCAACGTCCCGCCGTTGTTGAGCACGTGGTCCGGCTCGACGCCGTCCAGCTCCGTTTCCGAGTCGTGTTCACCGGCCTGTCCGGCCAGGCCCGCCCCCGGCCGGTCCACGCGGACGACCACGGCCCCCTCCTGGCGCAGGGCGGCCAGCTCGTTGGCGTACCGAACGTCCGTGACGATGCAGGGCAGGTTCCATTCCGTCCCCTGGCGGGCCTGGGCCTGGACGGGCCGGACCCAGAAATCCGGGTCACGCTCACGTATGGCCTGGCCGTACTCCTGGAGGAGTCGTCGGACCTCGGGGAGGGACTTGGCCCCCTCCCATCCGCCGTGGTCCTCCAGAGCGTCCACCAGGTGGTAGTCCTCGTAACAACAGCACGAGTTCACCAGCGGGTTAAGGCGGGTGAGTGCTGCTTTGAGTTCGTCGGCGAACGCCAGGTGGGTGTAGGCGGCGTGCCGGCTGAATTCGGCGGCTGCGGTGTCCTTGCCGGACCGGGCCTTGCCGATGAGCGCGATGTGGGGATGGGACAGGGTGCGTCCTCCAGGTACAGCGCGCCCCACGGGCGCGGATTGGTTCGTTGTCTTTGCACTGGGCCCGTTACACGACGCCCGTAGCCTTCAATGCCGCCGCGATCAGAGTCCCGGCGGAGGTGACGGCCGCCACGGGCAGGGCGTAGCGCCACCGCTCCAGGCCCCGGAGCCGGGTTTCGTGATCGGTCAGGGTCTGCCTCACCGCTTCGTGGGTCTGTGACAGGCTCCGCACATCGCCCCGGAGCGCCACCAGCTCGTCATAGATCTCACGGGCCCCGATGGTGACGCCGCCCAGCTCGTCACGCTCGCTCATCTCACCCCTTCACGGTGAACCCGTGCTTCGTGCCCAGGAGGCGGAGCGAGGCGATACCGGGGATGCCGTCCGGCGGGCCGCCGACGCGGGCCCGCTTCTGCCAGTTCGCGTACGCGATGCGGGTCATGGACCCAAAGGAGCCATCGCACCACCGGGCATCCAACAGCCCCTCCGCCCGGAGCGCCGCTTCGACGTGCCGTACGTCGGCCGGGTAGGTGGTGCCGCCCTGCCGCAGGCCGGGGTCACGTACGGCCGCAGCGCGGATGCGGGCCAGCGACACCACCGGTTTGGCTTTCGACGGGGCCTTGGTGCCCTTGTCCGGAACGGTGATCTTGTCTCCCGGGTGGATCAAGTCCGGGTTCTTCACCTGGGGATTGACGGCCAGGAGGGCCGCCATCGACACCCCGGCGGAGGCCGCGATCTTCCCCAGGGTCTGGCCCGCCTTCACGGTCACGGTCTTGGCCTTGGACCCGCCGGAGTGGGAGCCGCCGGTGGCCGGGCCGGAGGCTGCCGCCTTGTACTTGAAGCCGCTCCGTCCCTTCAGGGCCGGGTCCGCCGTGGTCACGCCCTCCGGGTACCGGGGCAGGCCGTACCCGTGGACGTAGGCATCCCGGCGGTTGCGACGCTTGAGGTAGACGCCGTCCCCCTCTGCCGAGCCGGCGGAGGTGTTGCCCTCCACCGTGGTGATCGTGGTCGCGTCGTAGGCAACGACCACGCCCGTGTGGGAGTTCGCCGACTTGCCGTAGATCACCTGGGCGCCGATGGCCGGGTACGCCGAGTAGCGCTCACGGGACTTGAACCAGTCGTACGCCGTCCACACGGACGCCGTTACTGGGAACAGGGAGGTTACGCCGGCCTGCCGGGCACACCAGGAGACGAAGGTGGCGCACCATGCCTGGTTCTGGGACCACTCCAGGCCTGGGACGGCCGGGCTGTAGCGCTGGTGGTTGTTCCAGTGGCCACCGCTGAATCCCTCGTGGTAGCCGATCTCTCCGCGCGCTATGCGGATCACGTCTGCGGCCTTACCCAAGCCGTCCTCCTGTTGGCATGCAAAGGCCCCGCCGGAGCTGCCCGGCGGGGCCGTGTGACTGATTGATCTGGGTGGTTCAGGACGCGACGCCGTACAACCGCTGGACGTACGCCCACACGGTGGACGACGCCTTGGCCCGTGCCTGGAGCGTGATTTTCGGGTGCGCCCCGAACTCATAGCCGGGGATCTTGAACGTGGTCTGGATGGGCTTGCCGGTGGCGCCGGAGGCCATCACCTGGCCGTCCACGGTGATGCGGATGTCCCCGCCGTTCCCGTTGCCTACGGCCTGGGCGAACACCTCCAGGCGCGGGTGTTGGATCTCCGGCCATGCCACTTGGAGGTCCGTCCAGGACGTGTCGCTGGTGGACGGCCAGTCGGTCGCCTGGGCTGGGCTCATGGGGATGGGCAGGTGGGGGCGGGCCAGGCCACCGGCCACTACGTCCTCCGACAGGAGTTCGTGGCCTTGGGCATCCTTGATGCGGACCGCCTGGGCTTGTTCGTCGGCGGTGGTGCCGTTCCACACCGACAGTGCGACGCTGCCGTCTCTGCGCCGCACGATGAGGGCGTGTTCTCCGGCGATGGGTCCGGCCTCGCCCACGCGGAAGGTTTCCGCGCCGCCGGGCTGGCGGACGGACAGGCCGCCGCCCTCGCCGATCTTCACGTCTCCGTGCATGATCTGGTTCAGTGCCGGCCGACGGTTGGCGGCCGTCGTCAGGGCCCGCAACTCCGCCTCCAGGCGCCGGAGTCGGTCGTTAATGTCCTGCGGGATCGTCGCCACTATGCAGCCTCCAAGTACAGCTCCGCGGATTCCTGCTGTCCGCGCTGCGCCGGGGTCACGTTCAGTCCGACCACGCGAAAATCAGCGTCCAGGCCATCGGAGAACCAGGTGTCCAGGATGCGCAGCCGCACAGCGGAGCCGATGAGCGCGGGCGTCACCTGTCCGTCCAGACGGGTCCGGATGGACGGAATCACCACCGGGTCCTTGGCGCGCGCCAGATCTGCCTTCGCGTGCTCGTTGAGGGTGCCCAGCTTCTCCACGGTGTTGTAGTCGCTGGATCCGTCCAGCCGGGGCCATCCGGCTTTCAGCTTGTCCGGGTAGGACCACACGGTGGACATGATTGGGTTGGACGCGTCCGCCTGGTTCTGGTTGTCGGTGGCGCCACGGCTCTGCCAGGTGTTGGCCATCCGGGTGGCGTCCTGGGGCCAGGAGTAGTTCAGGACGTTGCCCGGGTAGGTCAGCATGACCGGCGCGGCCCCCGCCGTGATGGTGGGGTATCCGAGCTGGAGGCGCTTCACGCGCTCTCCGGTCGAGGCGTCGCGGTAGACCTGGACGCGCCACTCAAAGCCGTTCTCGACGGCCGCCAGGCGGTCCAGGGCCTCCCGAACCCGGGTGGAGTCGAACCGGGAATACGTGCGGTCCCGCCGGACGCCCGCCGTCTTGCTGTAGTCGATGCGGATCCCGATGTCTCCGCCCTCCTGGTCCGTGGCGTACGTCGCCAGGTCCCGGGCGATGTCGAACTGGTCCATCTGCCTGGCCTCCAGGGTGTCCCGGAGGATGCAGTGGTCCCAGTAGGAGTCAAAGGTGGCCGCCTGTATGGCCACCGTCACGGCGCCACGATCGTCCACGGCCGGGGTCATGGTCCACACGATCCCGCCCCACCACAGATCCGATCCGCGCTCCACCCACAGGGCAGTACGACCGGGAACCACAGCCCGCTTGACCCGGGCCGCCATCTCCGCATCCGGTACCGGGATGGTGCCGGACAGGGCACCTGTCTTGCCTATGTAGTCGTCGAAGGTAACGCCCTGGACGGGGAGCTGGTCCAACGTCTGGTCTGTGCGCAGGTCAGCGAACAGAAACCGGTACTGCGACAGGATTCAGCTCCTCAGAGGATGTACGTGGGGGTGATGCGGACGATGTTGCCCTTGGTGAGCGTTCCATTCGGCGCCCAGGTGCGGAGCACGACCGTGCCGCTCGGGCTGATGCGGCATCCGCCGTCAGCGAATCCGTCACACGCGATGGTCTCCACGTCATGAGCCGGACGGAACTGGCGGGGAATCGTGAGGATCGTTTCGTCCGGGATGTTGCCGGAGCCGTTCGCGGTGATAGGCGCGCCTGTCCGCTCCACTTCAAGGACGAAATGGGTCAGGCCGCACGTCTTCTTGCCCTCGAAGACTCGGACCTTCCACCCGGGTTGCAGCTTGAAGTAGCTACTGGATTTCTCCACCCGGGCCGTGAACCGCTCGTCCGTCACCAGCGTCTCGGCGCCCTTCCGGTACAGGCTCACGTCCCCCAGCTCCAGCCGGCCGGAGTAGCCAAGGCGGACCACCGGCTCCCAATCGGTCCCATTCGAGCGCTCCAGGATGCCGCCATAGTCCCGCCACTGCCCGGGGTAGGCCGCTGGCGCGTTGCCCAGGGCGATACCGCCGACAGCCACGGTGACCTCCCGGCGGTCCGCTACTGCGGTGGCCCAGTGGATGCCGCCCGTTCCGGAGGACGCTCCGGCCGGGACCGTCACCTCCCACAGGGCCAGGGCGGCTCCGGTGAGCGTCGGGGCGGTGGGCGCGGCGGCCGGATCACCTTCCACCACCTCTACGGTGGCTTTCACCTCCCCGGAGGAGTCATACGGGTCGTCGTAGACCCGCAGCGCCACCACGTCCACGCGCGGAAATTGCGCGTCGCCAGGAGCGATGGTCACAGATTCTGGAGCCGTCACAGCAACGGGATAGGCGCCCTGATCCGTGGTGCCCTGGATGATCGCGCGGCCCACTCCCACGGTGAGGTCCATCTCTCCGGCGGCGTACAGGGCAAACGGGTTTCCGCCGGGGATGACGCCGGAGCGTGCCGTGAGTTCTCCGGCGGGTGCGAACGTTCCGATCGGGACCACGCGGGTGTCCTGTCGGGTCTGGCCCCCGCCGTCCGGTCCCCGCGTCACCAGCCATCCACTACGAACCGTCACAGCCGGTCCACCTCTCTTACCAATATGCGTGGCGCCACCGGACCGTCACCGATGCGCGCGGGTCGTACGCGGCCATGTCCGCGCGAAATGCCATGGGCGTGGAGCCGGGCTCCACGGTGAACGCCTGCTCCGGCTTGGAGACCCGGGTGGCCGTGTGAAGGCGGGAAGCCGAGCCGTTGAGGACGACCGTCCCGGCCGCGCAGTCCACGGTGAGCGTGTCGCGCTCCGCCAAGGTGATGTCGTACTCCAGCACCAGGCCGCTCCCGGTCTGCACCAGGGACGGGCGGACGACCGGGCCCCGGAACTCCACGATGGGGTGAGCCGGGGCGTCCCCGGCGTTCGTGGCGTTCACGGAGCCGGTGGACCCGGCCGGGCCCCAGTCCAGGGCCCATTCCAGGCCGCCACCCCAGTCCAGGCCCGGTTCCGACTCCGGGAGGCCGACGCGGGCCCGTATCTCCGTGACGGAGTACCGGCGCGGGTCGGAGCACTCCCACACGATGGAGCCGGACGGCTCCCCCTTGGTGTACTGGCGGTCCGCCGGGAGGGACCGGCGGGTGACACGTCCGCGCATCATCCGCCGGGCCCCGGCAAGTTGGACCACCAGCTCCCGTTCCTCCTGGCCCAAGGCGGTGGCCGCCCGTAGATGGTTCAAGATGGCAGGGAACGCCTCCGGGTCTTCCGGGAGGATGGAGAAATCCCACTGGAGGACCCGAGTGCCGGCCAGTATCTGGCCGGGCCACGCGCCGTGTTGTCCCGGCATGGCCACGTTGGCCACGTCCACGTCCGGGAGGTCATCCCAACCGGTCAGCCTCTCGCCGACGAACGGCGTGTGTTCCCCCAACAGGAGGTTGCCGAACTGGATTTGGCAGTCCTGCGCTATCAGGCCGTCGGCCATCAGCAGATGCGGCGCCAAGTTACCCCCTTGCCTTCATGCGCCACTCCAGTTCGCGGGCCACCTGACCAGGGGTGAGGGTGCCCGCGTTGAAGTTCTCGATGGTGAGTGCGGCCGTCGGTCCGGGGCCGCTTCGGGTGGCAGACGGAACATGTTCTGACTGGACGCGCACCGGCTCTCCGACCATGGCCGGGATGTCTGCGGTGATGCCGCCCAACTGCCGCTTGAGCTGGGGCACCTGGTCCTGAATGCCCCGCATGAAGCCCTTCAGGAGGAGGCGGCCGTTCGGAGTGAGGATGCGGGCGTCCAGCTCCGCCGGGCCCTTCCAGTCCGGGAGCATGGACGTGATGCTGCCCAGCTTGTCCCGCAGGCTGCCGATCATGGATGTGATGCCGTGGATGAAGCCCCGGATCAGGCTCGCGCCCGCGTTCCAGAGCGTGGAGCCGAGGTTGCCCAGGGCGTCACGCGCACGGCCGGGGAGGCTGCGGACGAACCCGACGGCCGAATCGATCCCGCTAGAGATCTTCGACCCCATGGACGACATGGCCGACCGGGCCGCGCTCGCCACGCGAGAGCCCATCGACTTCACGTGCGCCCACGCCCGAGAACCCATGTCACGGAAGAACCCGACCACGGCCGAGACGCCAGCGGACGCGATGGAACCGATCTTGGAGAAAATCGACCCGAAGAACGAAGCCAGCCCGGACAGCAGCGACTTGGCTGCGTTCAGCGCTCCGGAGAAGTCGCCCCGGAACAGGGCCACGATCATCTTGATCGCTGGCACGACGATGCTCGTGATGTACTTCGCGGCCAGCGACGCGAGGACGCCCGCGATCTTGCCGACGATGCCGATCACGGCCGTGATCACCGGCATGAGCGCCCGGAAGGCACCGGCGAGGAGCGAGCCTACGCCCTCGATCAACGGGCCGCAGGCTGCCAGGAGTTGACCGAGCGCGGACCCGATGGTGGCCAGGGCGGGAGCCAAGGCGCTGACCAGTTGACCGACCAAATCCCCCAAAATTGGGGCAAGTTGGGCGACAACGGACAGGATGGGCCCGACGATCGCCGGGAGCTGCGCCAGGACCGGCTTCAGGGCCGTGAGCAGCGCAGACGCGATCTGAGCGACCAGCCCGCCGACGATCTCCAGGACAGGACCGAGCGCGCCGGCCAGTTGCGCCGCGAGCTGGGCCGCAATCGGCAGGATGGCGGCCAGGGCCTGGGAGGCGACCTTGACGACGGGCGCCAGTCCGGCACCCAAACTCTGGGCGAGCTGGACGAACGCGGGAGTCAGGGTCTGGACCGCGTCCTGAATCGGCCCTGACAACGTTGTCACCAACGCGTGGACCAGCGGCAGGGCAGCCTTCAGGGCAGCCCCCAAGACCTGGGAGACGGCCTTTCCGACCGCCGAGACGGTCTCGAACAGGGCCCGGAACGTCTCCTGGGCCTCCGGCGTCGCCGTGACCTTGGCAGCCGTAGCCGCCAGCTCCGAGAGGACTTGAAGCGCGCCGCCGCCCGCGTCAGCTGCCGCGCCCAGGACGTTGCCGAGGGTCTTGCCGACATTGGCCAGGACGCCGCCGAACTGCTTGGCGACTCCCACCGCCGCCTCTATGGACGACTGCATGGCGCCCGACTCGAACGCCCCGGTCATCTTGGCCCGGAGCCGGTCCAGGCCCCGGCCCATGGAGGCCGTCATCCGCTCGAACGTCGGGGCCGCCGCCGCGCCGAGCTGGACCAGGCCCTGGAGGACCGTTCCCGGCAGGCCCCGCATGTTCTTAAGGCCCCGGGTTGCGCCGCTCAGCGCCTTGCCCAGCGTGCCGTCCTCGGCCAGGGTCCGCGCCGTGCCGGCCGCATCCTTGGCCATGGAGTTGAGCGCGGACGCGGTGCCGGTGAGCTGGGTCTTCAGGACCGGCAGGACGGAGTTCGCCGTCTTGGTGAGCGTGTCGCCCAGGCCCTGGAAAAGCGTCCCCTGGACGGAACGTTTCACCTCGTCCCAGGCAGGCGCCAGCGCCTTGGCCTGGGTCACGAAATCCTGTGCAGCGGGGGCCAGTTTGGCCATGGCCTCCGCGTCGCCCGACAGTGCATCGGAGACGCCGGACATGCCGACCTTGAGCGCGACCCCGGCCGATGCCAGGGCCAAGACGGCCGGGGCCGCCACACCGGCCGCCGGGGCCATGGACGCAATGGACGAGTTCAGGCCCGCCACCGCCGGGACGGAGGAGGCCATAGTGGCCAACTTGCCGACGGACCCCACCAGGGACAGCACACCCCGGGCCGCCCCACCCGACCCACCCCCGAGAGACGAGACGTCTCTACTCAGCGCCGTAAGGGCGTTGCGGTCCGCGTCCACGCGGGCCGGGAGGGTCAGCGGGGGCGTGATGTGCGCCAGCTGGCGACGGAGCCGGAGCACTTCCCGTTCGTTGACCTCCAGGCGGACGCCGAGGGCGGCGTTCGCGCCCTGGAGGCGTTCGCGGAGCCGGTCGCGGAAGGCGGACAGGTCCGGGTCCACGGTGACGCGGACCCGTGCCCGTATTCGTGCGAGCTGGGTATTGAGCCGCTCCCGGAATCCGGTCAGGTCTGGGACGGCCTGGACCTGGACGCGGGCCCGGCGCTCGATGCGGTCTAGGTACCGCTGGAGACTGGTGGCGAAATTCGCCGTGTTCGGCAGAACGCGGATTGCCAGCCGCCCGGCCTCGCGGCCTCCGGGCCCGGCCATGAACTACCCCCTGGGTGCAATGGGCTTGGCCAAGGGGTGTGTGGACAGGTCAAGGCGCGCACGCTTGGGCTTGTCCGCCTTGACCTGTGGAACGTTGACGGGAGTCGGCTCCCGTTTGAGTCGTCCGCCGGAGACGCGGACGTTGTTGGCGTCGGCGAACCGCACGGCGTTCAGGAGCTGGGCCAGGAGGTGGGTTTGGACCGTCCACCCCCGGTGTTCGGGCCCGCCGGCCAACGATGCGGCCAGGGCGGAGTCCGGTGGTAGGTGCTCAGACAGTTGCCAGGCCCGGCGGGGCGTGAGCGTGCCTCTCCACACGTCGGCCAGATCCAGGCCGTAGAACCGTTGGAGGTCCGCCCGCAGCGCCCCGCCGTGGCCTTGGTCGATTAGCTGTCCGAGCGCGGAGCTTCCCCCACCTGGGTCTCCTCCTGCCAGTCACCGACCGTGCGGACGAACACGGCCAGGGGCCAGTCCTCCATCTCCGTCTTCAGCGCGGCGGGGTCGTCGGCGACTAGGAGGAGAAGGTCCCGGATCTGCGGGACCAGCTCCTCCAGCTCCTCCGCGCCGGTCTCGCCGAACTTGCCGAGGATGACCCGGGCGGCCTTCAGGCCCTCGTCGGGAAGCATGAGGATATTGCGGAGCTGGACCGTCTTACCGGCCCGTGTCTCCAGGTCCAGGCCCGCGTACTCCGCCGCAGCCTCCGCCATCATCTCCGCGCAAGAAAGTGCCAAGGTGTGTCCCCAAAGTCGTTGGTGGTGCGGTCCCTTGGGAATGCAGGCCTCCCGTCCGGGGGACCGTCCGGACGGGGAGGGTGGTCACGGAGCGCTCAGGCCGCGCTCTACATAACGTGAGGGCGTTACTCGCCCTCGCCGCCCGGGTCGGGCGGGGCCGGGGCCTCGATCTGGGCCCACTCGCCGATGGCGTTGCCGATCAGGCTGGAGCCCAGGAACGTGCCCTTGATCGGGAACGTCACGAAGTTGTCCGCCGCCAGGCCCACGGCGTCCGATCCCAGGAGGGAGACGCGCGGGTGCCACAGGGGCAGGTAGTTGGTGCCGTCCACCAGGACGACCAACAGGGCCTTGGTCTGTGGCCGGGGCTGGGCGGGGATACGGAATGACTTGTCCGCCTGGACGGCCGCGGGGCCCGCACCGAAATAGAGCTGATACGTCAGGGCCGTGGCCTGGATGGACTTGATGGTGACGGAGTACGTCACGTCCGGCGTGGTGGCGCGGAGCTTGGCATTCTGCCAACTGCCCTTGACCTCCGGGTCATCGCCGTCACGGCCGAACTCGGGCAGGTCGTCAAGGCTGGTGTGGCCGATGGACTCCCAGCCGTTCCCCGGTGCCAGCGGGTCCTTGATATCGGTCGGCTTGGCCGTGTCCGGGTCTGCGATGTAGATGTAACCGCCTGCCGCGACGAACGCGGCATCGTCAATCAGGGCCAAAGGGGCCGCCCTCCAGGGGTAAGTCAGATGGGCCGCGCGGTCACGCGGTACGTGGCCTGGAACCGGAAGAGGTCCGGTCCGGCCGTCGGTTCGCCGGTCCGGATCTCCGCCGGACCGCTCACGTCTTCAAAGCGGCTCAAGTAGCCGTCGGTGCCCCGGTACTGTCCCCGGCACGCGTCGGCCAGGACCACGCGCGCAACGCGGGCCAGGCGGGACGCTTCCCGCCGGTCCATGGCCGCTGCCTGTACGTCGATCAGCGCCACGTCGATGCCGAGCGGGTTGGAGGAGCCTCCGGGCACCCGGCGGGCCACGACCAGCGGGAGCCGGTCGGCCCAGTCATCGGGCCAGGCCACGCGGACCGTGGCGGCACTCAGGCCGTGGCGGAGGGCGTCCCCCACCAGGGCGTCCACGTCGGGGAGTACCGGCCTCATAGGCCGGCCTCTATGGCATGGATGCCCGCCACCCAGCACCCGTTGGGGGCCAGGTGGCCGTAGTTGATGGCCACCACCGCCGGGTCCTCCAGGGTGACCGTGGAGTCTGTGCGGTTGGTGCGTACGGTCATGCCAGAGGCCAGGGCCCCGGTATGGCGGTGCGCTTCGACCACGGCCCGCACCCTGTCCGCCCGGCTCTCCAGCTCATCGGCGACGGCGTCTCGGACTCCGGGCATGTGCGCCACGATGCTGTCCAGGTTGCGCTTCACCTCTGCCACGTCATGTCACCCGCGCTTTCGGATCGTTGCCACGTCATGGGCCAGGCGCCGGGAGCCGCCGAAGTGCTGGGGCTCCCCGACCACGGCCCAGACGTGCCCGGCCCACTCCACGCGGGACCAGGGCCCAGCCGGGAGGGAGCGGGCGTACACGCGGTACTCGGTACCGGTCAGGTATCCCGGCTCCCCGCTCTCGTCGGACGTGGCCGGGAGTACGCGGGCCCGGAGCGTCACCGGCTCGCCGGGGCCCGGCTTGGTGCCGCCGTACCCGTCGTCCACCTCCACTGTGGGGTAGACCGTGACCAGGTCCGGGCCGGAGTCCAGGAGGCTCACAGCGAACCCCCCAGAGATTCCACCGGCACCGCGAACACACCGGAGGCTCCGACGGCAGCGCGGATCAACCGGGCTTCACCGTCGGTCAGGCCGGCACCCACGGGCAGTGACGCCGGGAGCTGGTACTGGTACGAGCCTTGCAGCTCCGACCGGTACCCCTCCGGGTTCCTCACGCGCCGCTCAGCAGCCGCCAGGGCGACGGCCACGACAACGGCCGGGGCCTTGGCCGGGTCAGGCCAGGCGTCACCGTAAGCCCGCACGGTGGCGGAGGCGTCCGCCAACGCCGCCTCCGCCTGCGCCCGCTCCTCCCCGACCAGCTCCCGCCCCAGTCGCTGTTCCAGGGCCGCTATGTCTGCCAGGGGAGTCATGCGGCCCCCTTACGCGCTGGAGTCGCGGGAGGGCTCATCCGCCGGAGGGTCGGCCAGATTCAGCTTGACCGCCCGAACCAGCTTTTTGGACGGACCCACCTTGTCCGTCATGACGTTGTACCCCGCGTACACATTCAGGATGGAACGGTCCCGCAGCTTGGCCGCGTCATAGTCCCGAATCCAGCGCATGGACAGGCCGTTGTAGCTCTGGGACGAACCACTGGTGACACCCGCCGGGATGGCCGGGGCCCGGGTCGCCAGGACGAACGCCGACGGGACGAACGCATACGCCTTGCCGGGGTCGATGGCGTTCGAAACCACCAGATCGAACCCGGCCAGACGGCCAACCGTCGCGCTGCGGAGTGCTGAGTCCGAACCCGACTTGGACACGTCGGAGATCCGGTTGGACTTCAGGAACGCGGTTTCCACGTCCGCACCCATCAGGAGGGTACGGCCCTCCTGGGGAACATTGGCCTTGTTCAGGGCCGCGCGGGCATCGATGATGCCAGCCCACGGATCATTGGTATACAGCGTCCCGGTGTTGGCGTAGTTGGCGCCCTCGATCATCGACGCCACGCCCGTGTCAATCGCCTTGGCCACGGCGTTGACCTGGGGCTGAAGGACCTGAGAACCGAAGTCCTTGATATCCAGCGTCAGTTCCTCGTCCGTGACCGCAACTGCGCTGTAAATGTCCTTGTTGAGCTGGACCGTGATGGAGTCCTCCGCCAGCTCGTCCAGGACAATGTCCGAGGACCGGTCGTTGCGCCACTCGTACTCGCGGGCCGTGGTGGTCGCCGGTATTCGCACGGTAACCGTGTCGGCCTTAGCGCCAGTGAAGTCGAAACCCGCGTTTGCCCAGACGAGATTGGAAAGAACCATCTCTCGTTCCAGGAGGCCCAGGGCCGTGGCCGCGATCGTCTCCGACTTCAGAAATGCGTTTGCCATGTGCTCCGCTCAGGGCAGGGGCCCCGGGCCAGCGCACAACGGCATAACCAAGGGCCCTTGGATAGTGAAAGCCCTTGGTTTTGGTTCTGCTTAAGTCGCCTTACCGGCGTGCACGGGGAATGCTGGCCGCCAGTTCTCCCGGATCGCTGGAGACCGGCGTGGCCGACGGGTCCAAACCGCCCCGACCCACGCCCCCGCCATGGCTGCGGAACAGCTCCGCCAGCGCCTTGGCGTCCGCTTCGCGTGCATCGTCATCCGCGCCGGAGATCCGGGCTGCCAGAGCGTCCGGAAGGCTGTACTTGCGGGCCAGGCGCTCCCGCTGGAGTTCCGTTTCCAGCTCCGCCGCCCGGTCGGCCACCGTCTGGTACTCCTCCGGCGTCTTGGCCGCCTTCAGGGCCTCCGCCGTCTCCCGCGCCTTTACCCGGTAACGGGCCGCCTGCTCGCGGGCGGTCTTCAGCTCCGCTCGGAGGGCGTCGGCGTCCAGCTCCTGGCCGTCGTCCTGGCCCTCCGCCTCCGGCGTCTCCGTCGGGACCTGGGCCTCCTGGCCGTCGTCAGACGGAACATGTTCCGTCTGGGAGTCAGTCGGGGTCGGGGTGGGGTTCTCCGCCATGTGATGGCCTCCGGTCAACGTGATGATTCGATGTGGCGCCGCCAGGCCGCACGCGCCTCCGCGCCCGCCTTGCCGCGCGTGACCTCCCGCCATTCCCGGTCGAACCGCCGGGCATCGGGGGTCATGAAGTCGTTCCTGCTGAACACCGGGACCGTCTGGCAATGACAGCCGTAGTGGTACCGGGCCAGGTCTTCCCGGGAAACCAGAGGCCGCCGGTTCGCGCGGACCCGCCCGTCAGCCGATCCGCGGGGCTTCCTCCGCCCTCCGCCGGCCGCCGTGGCCTGGGACGAATAGATCGCGCCCCGACTGGCCAACATGGCGCAGAACGCACAAGGGTTGCCGTCGGTCACGCGGGCCCAGCCGACGGCCCGTCGGTCCTGGTTCGACGCCCGGTCGATCAGATCCCGCCCTGCCCGCAGGGCCTCCCGGTCAGCCGCACCAGCCGAAGTACGCCCCGCTGTCTGTGACGCCTCCTCCAGCTCTTGGAGAAACCCGGCCTCGTCCAGCCTGCCGCGCGTCTGCTCGGTGGCCGCCTGGGCCACGTCCTGCCGCAGCTTGGCCGGTCCTTGGGAGACCAGGGACGCCACGGCCGCGCGGTCGTGGGCGTCCTCCGGCTCCTGGGGCCAGTCGAACCCGTCCAGCCGGATTTCCTCGCCGTCGTCCGGCTCCGGCGTGCGGATCGTGTCCGTCTGCGCCGCCCAGTCCTCCCGTAGCTCTCCCAGGGTCGTGGTCTCGCCCACGTGCTCCCCGGACAGAGGCGGGACGGTGTGACCGGTCTCCAGGGCCCGGTAGAGGCGGTAGAACGCCGCCGCTTGATCGCGGGAGCGTCGCCGCTCACCGCGGATTAGTGCCAGCATCCAGGCCAGCCACGCGGCCCCCGACTCCTCCAGGGAGTGAGGATTCACGCGCGACCACTGAGCCAGGGACTGGGCGGAGACGCCCGCACCGATCCGGGCTTGGGCCCGCCAGTGCTCATCCAGGAGGGCCGCCGTTGCTCTACTCACTGCCGCCACCAGACCCGCGTCCCGTACCCGGTGGCGGGGTGACGGCCGACGCCATCGCGTCCGCCATGCGTAGGCCCGGGTCGTCGGCTTCCTGGATCTGCGCCCACTCCTCCACGTCCCGGGCCGTGACGCCGGGGATGCGCGACCACATCGCGCGGGCCGGAACGTTGAGCATCTGCACTGCCTTGCCCAGGGCGTCCACCGTCTGGGCAAGGGATCGCGACTCCGCGTCCTTCCAGAGGACTTCGGCCCGGGGGTCCGGTTCCGCGCCCCCGACCGTGGCGCACAGGGACAGCACCAGTTCCCAGGACTCCCCCATGGAGTGCTTGTACTCGTCCACCGCGCGGGACAGGGCCGATTCAGCAGCCGCCAGGGCCTCCGCGCTCAGGTTGACCATGGAGCCCAACAGGTAATGGGGCGGGGTCTGGGAGAGCGCGGCCAGGTGCTTTGTCGCTAGCTCGATAGCGTCCAGGAACCCCGAGAGCGGAGTTTCGTCTAGCTGAGAGAACTTGGTGTCCGCGTCGGGCGCCACCAAGAACCGGCTCGCGTCCGCCTGAATTGGGATCACCTGGGGGCGCCCGGCGGCGTCGTGCAGGATCTCCCCGGTCTCCGGATCACGCCGAAACTCCGGCGCCAGACCGGAGATCGTCCGGACCTTGAACGACCCGAACGTCTGGGACACCAAGAGGTCAAACACCGTTTGATTGACCCGGTCCTGGATCGGGATCATGGGCTCTACAACGCCCGTGACCCGGCCCTCCAGATCGATGTCCGGCGCGAACCGCACCACCGGGCACACGCCCATGCCATGGGGACGAAACGCCAGGAGTTGGGGGCCGCCCTTCCCGCCCACCAGGACGTCATAGACGTGGGTTGCGTCGTACAGCCACGCCCGCGCCTCCACGCCCTCCGCGTCGGGGACGGTTTCCACCTGAAGTGCCCACAGCGGGAGCGCGTCGGCCGCCGGGTCCTCGTACGACGCATACAGCAGACGCGGGGACACGCCCCGGATGACCGGCCGGGCCGGGTCCGCCGAGTCGCGTAGGACCGTGGCGAACGCCTGGCCATAGGTGAGCGCGGCCCGGTGGACCGGGGTCTGGCGGGCGTCCATGCGGTTGTCCTGCCAGGCCCGCCACTCCGCCGGAGTCTCCTCCGGCGTGTCCCCGTCCGGGCCGGCGCTCCGGCGGTAGCCGTCCACGGCCATCGCCTGGGACGGGGTCTTGACCAGGAGCGGCAGCCAATTGGAAATGGCCCGCTTGGCCAGCAGCTTGTACTCCTCCGTGGCGCTCCGGGGGATGTACGGCCCGTCGTGCTCACCGCGCATGTACCGGTCTATTCGGTCCAGCCGCTCACGGTCTGCGCGGAGCCGGGAGAACCCCAGCTCCGCCAACTCCACAGGGGAGGAATTCGTTACTGCCAAAACGCCGCGCCACTCCTAGAAAAAGAAGACGGCCCCCGAGCGTTCGGCGGGCCGGGTCTTGCCGGATTCAATGAGTCGATGCCGTGCCAAGTCGGCCAACAGCGTGGCCGCGTACGCGTCCACCTTGTGCGCGGACTCGCGGTTCGCCTTGCCGAAGGACAGGCCATAACGGTTCGGTCGACGCCTGGTGTTCAGCACGTGCCGCCGCAGCGCGCGCCCCAGGGAAATCGTTTCTCCAAGGTGTCGCACCTGGCCGTTCTCCACGGCCGACACCAGCCGCTCATTGGCCAAGGTCAGCTCCTGGAGGCCGCCGCGCATGTCCCGGCCTACTGCAGATTGGGGACTGGCCTTGATAACCAAGCGGTCCCGGTAGTCCTCCGACCACGCATCCACGTAGCTCTCCCAGAGCGCTACGTCCGCGTGGAACGCCTGCACGTCGTACCGCTCCATGGCGTTACGGACCGCCCCGTCCACGGCCCGACGGTCAACCACCCAGCCATCACCCGCAGGGCCGTCGGGCCGCTCCCACACGCCCAGGGGAACGATCAGGCGATCCCGCACGCGCATCGCTACAAGGCAAGTTGCATCATCGGTTCGACCGCCATCGAAACCCAAAGTCACGGCGTCACCGTCCACCAGACGGTCATCCGTGGCGCATGCGTCCCAGTTCTCCGGGCTAATCAACTGGTCCTCTGCCGTGACCAACTGATTCAGAAACATCCGCTGCGACCGCGAACGCGGCATGTGACCGGAGTAGATCGTGGAGACGATCCACTCCACATCCAGCCAGTCCGCGTCACCACGCGCCGCGAGGATGCCGGCCAGGAGCTCGTCCGGGTCCGCCAAGTCCACGGGCGGGGACTCCACGGAGTCGTAGTACATGCCGGAATCCCGGCTCTTGCCCTCCGCGAACTTCGACCAGGCGTGCCAGGTCTGTTCCGCCACGGAGTCCTCCCCAGGGAGGGGAGCGTTAGTGATCTCCATGGTGCGGGCGCCGCCACCACGGCTTTTGCCGACGTTACCGGCAATCGTCATGGCCATTTCGTGGCCGCCATTAGAAGAGATCCAGTGATGGGTCTCGTTCATCACCACGAAGGTGGAGCGGTAATCGGCCGCCCTCCAGCGCGCGGGGCGAGCTGGTGACGGCCTCAATCACCCCGCCCCCGCTGGAGTAGATGATCTCCTTACCCAGGTCGATGCCGTACTCGGCGATCAGCTTCGGGGAGAACATGCCCGGGAACAGGCGCATCGTGTTGCGGGTCTGGTCCTTCGAAACGGCACAGACCTGAACCCACGGAGCCGGGTGCGGAACCGCTATCGGCGTCCCGTCTTCCCGCCATCCGCCGAAACGGCACGGGCCGACGAACTCCACGGCGCACAGAGCCGCCAGGAACGGGTCCTTCCCCCAGCCCTTCAGGCGCCGGATGGTGCCCTGGCGACGGGTGAAGTTGCCCGCGTCGTCGATCTCGAACCAGCGGAGGACTATTCGGACCTGTTCATCCGTGAACCGCCACGGAGTACCCGCGTCGGGGCCGTCCGGCTGAAGAAGCCAGCGGGAAGTCCACGACAGCACGTCCCACCCCAGGGTCCGCGTTGGTTCCGGCACGGTGTCCGGCCACGTGCGGACCGGTTCAAGCGTTTGGGCTGGCATGGCATCACCTCCCCTCAAGTTCAGGAGTGACGCCACTCCAGCTATCTGTCTGCTGCGGCTCTCCGGTACGTCTCCATGAGCGTCACGCGGGCCGCCTCCGCCGGGTCCTCCCCGCCGGCCTCCCGCTCCAACTCCACCCGGGCCCGCCGCCGGGCGCCCTCCGTGGTCAGTAGGTCCGTCATCGCGGACATGACCGACTGGAAGAGCTGAGCACTGAACTTGGACTGGCCCAGGTTCCGACTCATGGCCTCTGCCACGTACACCGCCGTGAGCCAATCCGACTGTTCGTAGAACTGCGCCTGGCCGGAGTCCTTCAGACTCTGAAACCAGCGCTTCGCGATCGGGTGCCAGTCACCGGACGCCCGAGGGATCGTCGGGGCCTTACCGGCCTCCGCCTTCACCAAGGCCGGGCCGTCCGACTCGTTGCGCCTCCGGCGCTGGTCCGACCGTTTAGGCACGGGGCCGGGCATGATCACCTTCTTCCGGGTGGTCGTGCGTGTGGGGGCGGAGCACAATGGGGAGGTTCGCCACGGTCGGCAAGGAGCCGACCAGGAGGAGGCAGGGCCATGCCTGACGAGCAAGCACACGAGGCACCCCAGGGGCGTGGCCTATGGGTGGGAATCGGCGGCCCGGTCGGCGTCGGCAAATCCGCGCAGGTCAACGCGACCAGCGAAACGGAGACCTCCACGGCTGCCGCCGAGGAAGAGATCCAGCAGATTCCGGCAACCGAGGTCAAGCCCGAAGACATCGGCTCACTCAGCCTGCGCTACGTGGACGGAGTGCCCCAGCTCGTCGTCAGCGGCGGGACTGGCATTCCGGCAGACCTTACGGTTGTTGACGCGTCGGGAAGCGCTGTTGCGACCTACGCAGCGGGGCCGCCACCCTCGGTATCGCATGCAGCAGTTCAAGCAAGGGAAGCGGCAGTTCACTACGCCCACGAGGCACGACCCCGATAGCCGCTTGGCGTGCACCGCCCCCGGTGCGAGCCGTCCAACGCCCGTGCCGGGGCGGAGGCAGCATCAGTGAGAACCGATCCAAGGGAGTGCATAGCGCCATGCCTGACGAGCCAGCAACACCCGAAGCAACCGACTCGGTCACGATCCCCGCAGAAGAGGTCAAGCCCGAAGACGTGGGCACGCTCAGCCTGCGATACGTGGACGGTGTGCCCCAGCTCGTGGCCAGCGGCGGAACGGCCGTTCCGGCAGGGCTGACGGTCGTTGACGGGGCCGGGAACGCTGTTGCGGCGTACATGGCGACCACTGCACCACCATTGAGCCCTGGAGCCGCCGCTAAGCGCCACGCATACGATTATGGCGTCATTCATCTCAACGCGGATGCATTTTCCGAAGAACCCGGCGGGGCCGGTGGGACTCTAGGCGGATAGGCCAACGCAGTTGGGGGGACGTCACGACCTACCGCCCCGGTACGAGCCGCCCAACGCCCGTACTGGGGCAGCGTTTGTGCGATGGTCGTAACCATCCCCGTGGCCGCTCGTTGGCAGCGCATGAACACCACCAGGCGTGCACTTGCCGTCCTCACCCTCGCCGGGGCTGCTTTGCCGTTCTCTGGAGTCGCTCACGCGGACGAGATCTTGAACAACATGAATGCGGCCATCGAGATCGACCGTTCAAAGAACCACTACGGGGTGACCTACGGGGCTAGCGTGAATTCAGGTCGAGGTAACGTCATTAACCCTCAAACCCTCATCTCGGGCATCGCAGGCAGCGCTCACTAACCGCTCCTCCGCCCCACATCTAGAACGGGGACTGCTCACCCGGATTCCGTGGCTGTCTTGAGCTGGTGGCAGTCACGGCACAGCACCTGAACATTCCGGTCCGTGTCGGTCCCTCCCAACGAGAGGGGCCGCACGTGATCCACGTCGATACCCGACGCGAGGACGTGCCAACCACAGCGGGCACACTTTCAACGCCCTGACTTCCGGATGATCCGGCGGAGCCGCGCAGCAGCGTCATACCGTGCAGCTCGCCGCCGGCCCTCAACGACCTGAAAACCCGTACGCAGACACGGCTGCTAACACGTATCGGTCTTTCAGCCGATCAAGAGGGGGGCACCCCCGGGCCAAAACGGTTGGCGCGGACGGAACGCCAGCGAGTGCACCAGCACCTTGCTCCACTTGGACGACAGCGGCAGCTTCCGGTTTGCCAAGCGCGTACCGTGTCAAGGATGATCAATGCGCATTGCAGGTGTGCATGGCTTCCCTCGCCTCCGTGAACCTCAGGCCTTTCGGAGGTGGGGGAAAGTCATTTCGCCGCCATCACAGTCCCCCAGGATGCCCATCTGCCAGCCTCCGCCACAGCGAGGGGCAAAAAGTCACCCTCCCTTTACTTCTTGCTACACGCATATGATGGGGTTATAGAGAGGGTGACTTTCTTGCCCCCAGTTCGGGTCGGCCGTTGCAGGTGGTGCCACTCCCCGCGACGAGGTGAGGGGAACCCCAGCAGGGCGACCCCGCCGAAGCCTGCTGAGCCAGACAAGTAACCCGCGTGCGCGTCGGTCGTTGAGCAGCCAGGGTTCATTCCCTCGGCCCCCTCGGGGCCTCGCCCACAGCCCTCCTAAGCTCGGCGAGGCCCTACTTCGTACGCAAAACCATCAACCAGCGCACCCGCGCAAAAGCCCTCAATTGCGGCGCTAGCAAAACGGTTGGCGCGCCGGAACGCCAGCGAGTGCACCAGTACATTGCTCCACTTGGGTGACAATGGCAGCTTCCGATTTGCCAAGCCCGTAAACTGCGTAAAGGACGACGGAGATGACGGATGTGCATGTGAGCAGGTGGACATGGTTTCCCTCGCCTCCGTGAACCTTGGCCCCTCGGAGGTGGGGGAAAGCCCGGCATCCCATGTCATTTCGCCGCCATCACAGTTCCCCAGGATGCCGATCTGCCGGCCTCTGCCTGGACACCCGCCTCCTCCGTGCCGCCGCGCCCTCCGCGCTCGACTTCCGCGCGTGATGCCACCGGCACAGAGACTGAAGGTTCGCCGGGTCGTGATCGTCACCCGGGACGATGTGGTCCACGTCCGTGGCTGGTGCCGCGCACCGGGCCCCCGTGTCCCGCAGGATGGCCACGCACTGGAAACCGTCCCGCTTCAACACGGATAGCCGCCGGACCGGCCAGTCCGCCGGTAGGCGCGAACGCCGCTCACTGCCATGCCAGGCCACACAACCCCCTCGATAGAAGGGGCTCGTAAGCTCCCTGTATGACCGTCTACGGCTACGCGCGGACCGACTCCGCCCAGATCGATGACCAGGCCGCCACGCTCTACGCCTCCGGCTGCGCCATCGTCTTCTCTGACTTCAGGATCAGCACCGACGCCCCGGGGATCGGGTGGCAAGAGCTGGTGGAGACGGTCAAGGCTGGTGACACGGTGCGCGTCGTCGGCTGGGCCCGGCTCACCCGCAGTGCCGAGACGGCCCAGTTCATCCGGGCGTCCCTGGCGGATCTTGGCGTCCAGGTGGAGACCATCGGCGAGTGACGTAAGCGGTCCCGGCCGGAATCGAACCGGCGCCCATCCGATCGACGATCGGGCGCTCTACCACTGAGCTACGGGACCAGGGCTCAACTCCCGCGCGTCATCCCGGAGGAGAGAACGGGGCGCACAAGAGGAGCCACGGCGAGGAACCTGCACTCACCTCCACGTCAGACGCTGGAGAGTGAGGCCATGGGCCCGCCTACATATCCATTAACTGGTGAGCGTGACAGGCCACCAGGACCGCCCGCTCCGCACGACGGGGCACCCAAGACAACGGAGGCAAGAAACCTGCCCGTTGCCCCTACTTCTCTATAGACACATTTAAAAAGAACTACCAATGGGCACATTTCTTACCCCCATCACCCCCGAACTGTCACGCTGCGCTCAGCCGGCCCTAGCTCAACGTGAGAGGGAGCCGAACCCCCGGCGGGGCCCGACTCCCTCAACGTGACGTGCCTCTCAGTCTTGCACGTCGTACAGAAGCGTGTCCGCCTCCGGTTCGCTGCGCTCGATCACGAACCGCACCCGGCTCTCGTCCAAGACTCGATCGGCACGCCCACCGGAGATGCCCTTGGAGACGTACACACGCGCCCCCGCCTCCACGAGCATCCGGCGACGCTCCGCGATGGCCTCCGTAAGCGCCTGCTGGTATGTCTCCCAGCCCCGGCAATCCGCCTGGAAGTTCTCCCAGGTCGTCACGTCGGTCTCGTCCATGTCCTCCGGCACGACCGGCGGAGCCTCCAGCTCCTTGTCCGGGTACACCTTGGACATGGGCTTGACCGGCTCCAGGGCCCGCCAGTGCTGGGCGAACGTCTCCCCGGTCTCGATGATCTCTGTACGGGCCTCCACCTTCGGCGTGGCCTCCAAGGCGCTCGCCCGGCGCTCCAAGGCGTCTACTTCCTCTTGCCAGATCATCCGGCCCATCTTGGATTTCCGCGCGTCCTTGTCCGCGTACAAGGCCCGGAGTTCCTGTTCGACTTCACGCAGCTCCGGGCCGGGGTCGTACCCCTTGTGCTCAATGGTCCGCGTCATCCGAGCCGACCCCCCCAAGTCCAGGAACTCCCGTTCCGCATACGCCTCCAGCCAGTCCGCACGGACACCTGCCGAGGACGGGCACTTGACGCCAGCGGCCATGGCCCGGCAGTTGTAATCCCCGTCCGGCGATCCAGCACGGGGAGCCTTGTACATACGCGTCCCGCACCCCTCGCAATGCGCCACGGCCAGCAGCAGCGAACGCGTGTCCTTGCGCCGCCGCTCCCTGTGCGGCGTACGGGAGTCCAACGTGACCTGGAGACCTTCGAATTCGTCGCGCTCCAGAACCGGTTCCCCGATCAAGATGGGCTTACCGTCCTTGTCCCGGACGGTCTTCCCCTTGTGCGTCTTGTGCCCCATGAGGGTCTTGGTGCGGAGTACCTTGGAAAGTGTGCCGGCCGTCCACTTGAACCGCTCGATTATTCGCCCGTGGCGCTTCCCGCCCGTGGGCCGACCCAGGAGCTTTGCTTGGTAGTCGCGCGGGGCCAGAACCTCATCCCCGTTCAGCTCCATGGCTATGGACTGGAGGCTCTTACCGTCCAGCACGTCCCGGATGATGCGCTCCAGGATGGCCACCGCGTCCATGTCAGGGCCCAGCTTCCAGCCTTCCCCATCCGGGTTCGGGATCTTCTTGTATCCGAACGGGATCAGGCCGCCGGAGTACCGACCCTGGGCCCTCAGTGCCGCCATCGCGCCGGTGACGCGCTCCCGGATGGCTGCCGCTTCCATCTGCGCCGCGAACGCAAGAAGCATCATGATCAGCTCAGACACCGGCGACGAGTGCCGCATGTCCAGTTCCAGCGGGGCACCGCCGGGCCCTTCCGCGAACACCAGGAGCTTGCCGTGTTCCTTGGCCCACTGTCCCAAGGCAGCCATGTCGGCCATGGACCGGACGGCCCGGTCCATGCGCCACCAAATGATCATGTCGAACGCGTCCGGGCGCTTGAGCCACGCGCCCAGCTCCGGCCGCTCGAACGGGTTCGTCTTGGTTGCGGAAACGTCTAGGTCTTCCGCTTCCCCGATGATGACGGCGCCCCGCCTGGCTGCTTCCCCGGTGTTGGCCGCTCGCTGGCGCATGGGGCTGGTGGTCTCGTCCGTCTTCACGGACAGTCGGATGCCCGACAGGGCCCGAAGTTGATGGCTCGGGTAGACCATGGTCTGGGGGTCTTGCACGTCAAGCACGGGTCTTACCTCTCTGAATCAACCCGTACTGTAATCTGTTTCTACCGGCCACCCAGCGTCATTGTCGAAGGCCCGCCCCCGATACGACCACCACGAGTACGGCCCCTCGACGTCCGGGTGCAGCGCTCGGACGACATCGACGTAGCCGCCCCGGTTCTCGTCGAGGACATCGGTCAGCCAGGCGCGCTCCTCCGGGAGGAAGCCGGACTTCTTCTGGTTGGCCTTCCAGTTCCTCAGGTCGGCCTCCTGGTGCGCGATGTTCCAGTCGCCGCACACCAGCACCTCACGCCCGTCCGCCTCCGCCCGTTTCCGCAGGTCGACGAGGTACGGCAGAAACTCCGCCAGGAACCGTTCCTTCTCGTCCTGCCGTTGGGTGCCGACCTCGCCGGACGGGAGGTAGAGGCTGGCGACGGTCACGCCCGGCAGGTCGGCCTCGACATACCGCCCGCTCCCGTCGAATTCCGCCGAGCCGAAGCCCACCCGGACCCGCTCCGGCTCGCGCCGTGTGCAGAGCGAGACACCGGCCCGCCCCTTGGCGGCCGCCGGGACGTGCACGGTGTGCCAGCCGGCGGGCTCCCGCACCTCCGCCGGCAGCTGCGCGGCCTCGGCCCGCACCTCCTGCAGACACAGCACGTCGGCAGCGGTCGCCGCCAGCCACGGCACATAGCCCTTCTTGGCGGCAGCACGTAGCCCGTTGACATTCACAGAGGTCACGGTGAGCAAAACATGCTCCTCAGATTCACATCGGATTCACAAGCGGCACGAGGCTGTCCCACACATCGACAGAGGTCACGGTGAGCATCCGGGGCACGATACCGACCCCGCGAACCCGCCACGCCACCCACCCGGACACCCGTACGATTCCCGGAATGGAGATACGCCCTGCCCGCACACGCGCCGTCCGCATACGCCCCGTCCGCTATGACCACCCCGACGCGGTCAAGCTCGATGAACTCGTGCAGCAGGAGTACGCCCGGCGCTACGGCGACGGCGATATGACGCCGCTGGACCCGGAGATGTTCGTGCCGCCCAACGGCGCGTACCTGATGGCGTACGAGCACGGGCGTCCGCTGGCCACCGGCGGCTGGCGGCGGATCGAGGACGCCGCCGAGGGGTACGCGGTCGGCGACGCCGAGATCAAGCGGATGTTCGTACTCCCGGAGGCCCGGGGGCGGGGGCTGGCCCGCCGGATCCTGGCCGCCCTCGAAGCGGACGCGCGGGCCGCGGGCCGTACCCGCATGGTGCTGGAGACCGGCACCATGCAGCCGGAGGCGATCGAGCTGTATGCCTCCAGTGGCTACCGGATGCTGCAGAAGGCGGAGAAGTTCGGGCTCTACCGGACGTATGAGTCGAGCCGGTGTATGGCGAAGTCCCTGGTGAACGGTTAGCCGACCGGGCTCTCGCGCACCGCCTTCCGCGCCCCTCCCCCGCTGGTTTGACAGCCCTCCGGGCCGCTTCCCATACTCATTCCACTAACCAACTAGTTAAAGGAGGGATTCGGTGCGCGCCCCGAGCCCATGGGCGATCGAGGGCCGCGCTCCACGACATACCCCTACGACGGGGAGGGGCCCCGTCTGCCGCCCGGCGCCGTCCGGGTCGACGACTGGGTGGCGACCGCGGACGGCAGGCTCTTCGGCTACGGCGCCTGCGCCACCGGCAACAGCCGCGACATCGACGCCTGCCGGGAGAAACTGGGCATCGTCAACCGGATGACCCAGTACGTCGGGGAACGCACAGGCCGTGGCGCCCGTGCCGACAGCGCTGCTGGCAGCAAGAGCCGTAACAGCGGCAATAACCGCGCTATCAACCCTGACAGCACTGGCAACCCTGACAGCCCTCAACACACGAACAGCAGAGAGGCGGTGAGCATCGTCGAATTCCGCATCGACCGCCGCAGCGGCGTTGCCACCTACCTCCAGATAGTCCAACAGGTCCAGCAGGCCCTGCGGCTGGGCATCCTGGTGGAGGGCGACCGTCTGCCGACGGCCGCGCAGGTCGCCGCCACGACCAAGGTCAACCCGAATACGACGCTGAAGGCGTACCGCGAACTGGAACGCGAGGGCCTGGTCGAACCACGGCCCGGCCTCGGCACCTTCGTCAGCCGTACGCTCGCCCGCCCCAAGTCGGCGGCGGACGCCCTGCTGCGCGAGGAACTGCGTTCCTGGATGGCACGGGCCCAGGCCGAGGGCCTGGATCGCGAGGATGTCCAGGCCCTGGTCAACTCGGTACTGCAGGACCGGTATCCGCAGGGGTGAAACGGGCAGGGGAGGCCGTCATCACCGGCGGGCCGCCCCTTCGCCCTGGCCCCACCACCCCGCTTGACCCTCACCCCACGTCAGGCCCCCGGGTCTCGGCACGGCGCACATGCCGCGGTTCGAGCCCCAGCCACTTGGCCAATGCCCGCTGATTGAAGTCCCGCTCCTTCGCCACGATTCCCCGACCCGGCGTCAGCTCGTGGGCGCCCGCCGGGGCGCCACAAGCCGTGCGGCTCCCCGGCGGCGGTCGCGGTCGCGGCACGGTGAGGACCGATCAAGGACGGTGCGGGGAGGGCCACATCTAGCGTCGCCGAGGTGACAGGGGTGATCAGCACGTGGAGGGAATGCGATGGGTAGGACACTCGCGGAGAAGGTCTGGAAGCTGACGCCGGACCACGAGAACAACGTCCCGGTCCACGCCGACCACATGTGGAAGAACGTCTTCGACCGGGTCGGCCAGGAGTACCCCGAGGTCACCACCGACTGTCCGCATGCCGACGCCGCGACCTTCTTCGTCACCCAGCCCGAGCGGTTCGACGTGATCCTCACCGACAACCGCACGGACGAGATCGGTGACGCGCCGGCCGTTCGGGCCGCCGACTAGCATCGCTCCGCACGATCCCCGGCCGCCCGGCCGGGGCCACTCATCCCCACCATCTCGCGTGCCGCCCCGGCCGGTCCGGCCATGGGGCGGCACGCGCCTGTCCGAAAGGCGGCACATCGACATGATGACCGAACCGGTGAATCTGCAGAAGACTCTCCAATCCTTCAGCGAACCGTGGAGTCCGCGAATTGTCGCCCAGCTCAATGACTATGACGTCCGGGTGGCCAAGTTCCGTGGCGAATACGTGTGGCATTCCCACCTGGACACCGACGAGCTCTTCATCGTCGTGGCCGGCCGGCTGACCATCCACCTGCGCGAGGGCGGCGTGGAACGCCTCGTGACGCTCCGACAGGGGGACGTGTACGTGGTGCCGCGTGGCACCGAGCACAAGCCCGTGTCCGACGCGGAGTCCCACATCCTTATGGTCGAACCCACAGGGACACTGACGGTCGGGGACACCCACGAGGAGATTCCCGATGACGTCGACGTGACCACAGGACACCACCTCGACTGAGTGGCGCGAAATCCGCATGCGTGGTGCCGGGCCCTCGGGAAAGCCGAGGGCCCGGCACCTTTTTCCTGCCGGACTGTGCGGCCGAATCGCCCGGGAGGACGGTGGGAACGGATTATGCGGCCGAGTGGTGCCGGCGCTGTTGTGCCGCAAGGATTTCCACGGAGACGGCTGCGATCACCTCGTCCTCGCACTCCCGCAGATAGTGGTGGCCGCCGGGGAAGGTCCGCACCCGGGCGCCCGCGGTGGTGGCCTCCTCCCAGGCAGGCAGCTCCGAAACCGGACACGTGTCGTCGCTCTCGCCGCCGAACGCCGTCAGCGGCGCGCGCAGCGGGGTCAGCTGCTCGGGCCGATAGCGGTCCAGAAGAGCGAGGTCCGCCCGCAACGGCGGCAGGATCAGCGGCAGCAGCCCCGGGTAGTCGAACGCCTCCGCGTCCGGACCGCCCAGCCGGCGCATCGCCGAGGCCAGGTCCTCGTCGCTCAACCGGTGCCGGTGCTCCCCGTCGATCAGATGCGGCGCGGGGCGTGCGGAGACGAAAATGTGGTCGACCACGAACCCGTCCTCACGCTCCAGGCGACCGGCCACCTCGTACGACAGGCCGGTGCCCATGCTGTGCCCGAAGAAGGCCATCGGAAGGTCCAGCAGTGGCCGCAGCGCCTGCGCCACCTGCTCGGCCATCTCGGCCATGTCTCCGATCGGTTCCTCGGCCAGCCGGTCCTGCCGGCCCGGATACTGCACGGCGATCAGCTCCACCCCGGCCGGCAGCCGACCGGCCCAGCCGGCGAAGGAGCCGGCGGTGCCGCCCGCATGCGGCAGGCAGACGAGACGGCTGACAACGGGGCCCTCCACCGGATGACGGCGCAGCCAGGTTCCCATGGACGTCACTCCCCGGTCCGTGTACTCGCGCGCAGCTCTTCGAGTGCCTCGCCGAGCCGGTCGATGCCCTCGGCGACGGCCCATTCGTCGGCACTCAGGCTCAGCCGGATGCAGCGCCTGCCGTGCGTGCGCAGGAACGGCGTGGTCAACGGCTCGGCGAAGAAGTGGCGGCCGGGGACGATGAACATCCGCTTGCGTTTGAGGAGTTCGTACAGCTCCAGGTCGTCGAACCAGTCGTGATCGACGGACAGCCAGCAGAACATCCCGCCGTCGCTGGAGTGCAGCCGCCAGTCCAGGGAGTCCGGCAGCGTCGCGGTCAGCAGTTCCTCGGCCATCGCCCGCTTGGACTTGTAGTAGGGCTTGATGTGCTGTGTGGTGAGCGTGTCGATCAGCCGGGTCGTCAGAGAGCGTTCGACCGCGGCCTGCAGCAGCTGCGGTGCGTGCAGCGCCGAGTTGGCGATGAACGACACCATTGGGTCGATCAGCTCCGCCGGGCCGATCGCGAAGGCGATCCGCTCACCGGGCAGGCCCGCCTTCGACAGGGTGAAGAGGTTGATGACGTGCGAGTGCAGCACCGGGGCGAGCCGGGTCTGGACGACTCCGGGGAAGGGCTCCCCGTACGCGTGGTCGACGACCAACGGTACGTCGCGCTGCTCGGCCGTCTCGATCAGGGCCTTGAGCTCGCCCGCGTCGACGCTACTGCCGGTCGGGTTCGCGGGATTGGAGAGCAGCATCATGCCCATGCGGCTCTGCCGGACCAGCGCCTCGGTGTCCACGGCGTAGTGAAAGGAGTGCCGGTCCTCCCGGACGATCAGCGGGTCGAGGCCGACGATGCCGCCCGGGTCCAGGCTCAGCCCCTGGTATCCGGTGTAGTCGGGCAGGCGCGGCAGGACCAGGGGCTGCACCACCCCGTCCGCGTCCGGCCCGGTGAACAGGGTGGTCGCGATGAAGGACAGCATCTGGCTGCCGGGCCCCACGACCACGTTCTCGGCCCCGATCGACCACCCGTAGGTGAGGTTGAAGTACTCCACGACGGCTTCGACGAGACCGGTGGTGCCACGCGAGGGCCCATACCGGGTGCTGGACTCGATGAACCGGTCGTCCAGGGCCTCCTGGGTGAGACGGTTCCAGGCTGCGACGACCTCGGGGATATGCGACGGGTTGCCCGGACTGAGGTTGAGCCATTCGCTCCCGCCGGTGTCCCGGCCGGCCGCGGCGATGTCCTCCATGATGCTGCGGATGCCCGACAGACGAGACATCTGCCGACCGCGGCTCGATAGCTGCACTGAGGGCTCTTCCTTTAGTAGGGGGAGATGAGTCGGCGGAACGCCGGGGACGGGGCCTGGGCCCTGTCCCCGGCGGCACCGCGAGGATCAGACGGTGGGGGATCCGGGATCAGGCGGCCGAAAGGGCCGACTCGATGTGCTCGGAGATCTCCGCGACCGTGGACTTGCGGAAGAGCTGGTCCATCGGGATCTCGACGCCGAGCTCGGAGAGGATCTCGCGCTGGATCCGGGTCATGATCAGTGAGTGCCCGCCGAGACTGAAGAAGTCGTCCGTGTCGGAGAACTCCTCAAGGTTGAGTTCACGGCTCCAAATGGCGTGGACCTTCGATGTGATCACGTGCTGTGTCCTTTCCGGTGAAGAAGAAGTGGGGGTCAGCTCGCGGTCCAGCCGAACGGGGTGCCGTGGTTGTTCTCGGTGCGGATCCGGTTGTGCTCGAAGCGGTTCTCGCCCGCCACGACGACGCTGCCGTACTCGGACAGGTCGAACGTCGCGCCGTGGGCGCTGAAGGAGTCCTGGTCCGGGTAGACGCGCACGTGCGTGGGGACGTAACGGCTGGCGATCGCGAAGCGGGTCTCGCGTTCGGTGTTGTTCGGGGTCGAGCCGTGCACGCAGGAGGCGGTGAAGATGACGGCCTCGCCCGGCTTCATCTCCAGCTCGACGACGTCCTCGGGACGCGGCTCCCAGTTCGGGTCGATCTTGAAGTCGGCGAAGTCGTAGCCGAAGAAGCCGGTGTCGGCGTGCGCGACGTCGTAGTCCGTGCTCCGGCCGGCCTGGGTGGACTTGTGCTCGTCGAAGATCCAGTCACGCTGCGAACCGCGGACGAACTTCATGCACGCGGTGTCCTTGGTGGCCGGCGTGAAGGTGGTCCAGACGGTGATGTCGATGTACGCGTTCCACTCCGACTCGGTCGGCAGGAGCTGCGGCTTGCCGTTGGCGTAGCTGTAGTCGCGCACCTGGTGCCATTCGGTGGCCTTGGCGCCGGGGAACTTCGGGAACCACTCGGTCCGCCAGTTCAGCACGTCCGGACCGAGGATCGCGCTCAGGTACTTCACGATCGTCGGGTGGGTGATGTGCCGGCTGAGCTCCGGGATGTCGAAGTGCCGGTCGTAGTTGACGCTGTTCTTGTACAGGGCGCGCGAAGAGTCCTGGTTGTTGATCCGGATCTCGCGGATCAGCGCCGCTGCCTCCTCCGACTCGTACAGCTTGATCGGGCCGGTGAAGCCGTCGAGGCTGAACTGCTCGATGTCCGCCTTGATGTCCTCGGGAATGACGGCGTTGCGGGAGATCCGGGCGGCCGGGGTCGGGCGCTGCTGGTCGATGGTCATGCGGAAGCCGTTCCTTTGCTCAAGGGATATGGGAGAGGAGGTGCTGGTTCGGGGAACGCTCGCCGGAGCCCCCTCGGCACGAGGGCCGGGGGGGGCCGGGCAAGCGGTACGGGTCAGCCGCCGGCCAGGGCGGCCAGGGCCCGGCGGTCGGTCTTCCCGTTCGGGTTGAGGGGGAAGGCGTCGAGGACCGTGAACTCCTGCGGGACCATGTTCCGGGGCAGGGTGTTCAGCAGGTCGCGGTACAGGGTCCGGGTGTCGAGCGCACCGGCCGCGGGCAGGACGAAGGCCACCAGACGCGGCTCGCCCGAGGCGTCCGGCAGCGCCAGGACCACGGCATCGTCGACGAGCGCGTGGGAGCGGACACCGTGCTCGACGTCTCCGAGGTCCATCCGCATGCCACGGATCTTGACCTGGGCGTCGACCCGGCCGACCACCACCAGCTCCCCGTCCGGGGTGAGGTAGCCGCGGTCGCCGGTCCGGTAGAGCCGTACCGAACCGTTCTCGCCGGCCAGTTCGGTGAACCGCCGGCTGTCGGCGGGCGAGGCGTTGAGGTAGCCGGCGCTGACGCTGAGGCCCGAGACGCAGATCTCGCCGGTCTCGCCGTCCGGCACCTCGCCCAGCTCGTCGTCGAGCAGGTGGATCTCCGTGTTGTACACGGGCGTGCCCACCGGTGTCGCCGCGCCACGGTAGCGGGCGTAGTCCGCGAGCACATGGGAGGTCGCCACGTCGGTGCACTCGGCCACCCCGTACTGGTGCAGCAGCACACAGGAGTTGCCCTCCTGGGTTGCCCATTCCTCGATGCGGGAGACCGTGAGCGGCTCCCCGCCGATGAAGACGTGGCCGACCCGGGTCAGCGCGTCGGTCCCCAGCGCCCGCTCGTGCTCGATCAGCACGTACAGGGTGCTCGGGGCGCAGTGCAGCTGCCGGACGCCGTGGGCCCCGATCAGCCGGTACGCCATGCCCGGGTCGAAGACCCGGCTGGGCAGCAGGTGGAGGGCGGCGCCGCAGAACAGCGGCGCCATCAGGCCGCGCTGGCTGATGTCGAAGCCGAAGGAGCTGACCGTGAGCCCGCCGGCCGAGCCGTCCAGCCCGTACTCGACGCGCAGCCACTCCAGGAGGTTGTACCAGCCTTCATGGCGCACGGCGGTGGCCTTGGGCGTGCCCGTCGACCCGGAGGTGAACACGACGTAGCACAGGTCGTCGTTGGTGAGGTCGACGACGGGATCGGTGGTGGGTTGGGCGTCCAGCCGCCCGGACCGCTCCAGCTCGTCCAGGAGGACCGGTTCGCCCGGCGCCCCGGTGATCAGGGCGCGGGTCTCGGCCGAGACGACGTTGAGCTTGATCTCATCGAGCTGGGAGACCATGAGCCGCAGCCGCTCGGCGGGGTAGGTGGGATCCAGCGGCACGTACGCGGCGCCGGCCTTCAGCGTGCCGAGGATCGCGATCAGGAGCTCGGGCGTACGGTCCAGGCACACGCCGATCACCGAGCCGCGGCCCGCACCGAGGGTGATGAGGTGGTGGGCGAACCGGTTGGCCCGCGCGTTCAGCTCGGCGAAGGTCAGTTGTTCGGCACCGCAGGTCAGGGCCGTCCGGTCAGGGTGCTGCCGAGCCTGGGCCTCGAAGACCCGGTGGACGAGCAGGTCTTCCGGCAGCGCGAGGCGCCTGCCTTTGAGGGACATTCGGTCCGTTCCTCTCCAGAGTCCGGGGTTCGGTGGTTCGTGCGAGCGCGGGTGGCCAGGCGACGGCGGTGCTGGGCTCGCCGATCAGGACGCTCTCGTCGTACTCGACCAGGTAGCGGTAGAAGGGGTGGCCGGCAGCCGGCCGCTGTGCCGCAGGACCCCCTGCAAGGCGGGCCACTCGGTCAGCGGCAGCCCCAGCGGCGAGCAGGCGACCAGCTCCGCGCCGGCGACCGGTCGCCCCTCGACCATGACCAGCATGTGGGTGGTGTGCGGAGTGAAGGTGTCCTGGTCCGGCCCGGCCATGGGCAGACCGAACCAGTCCCGGTCCGCCCTCCCGCGCAGGCTTTCGATGCTCAGCAGGTCCAGGTCGCTGTGCCCCGTGTACACGAAACAGTCACGGCCGTGATCCTTCTTGCTCTCGACGAAGGTGAAATCCATCTCTCGGCTCACAGAGGTGCGGGGCGGGCGGGGATGTTCAGGCGTGCGCGCGGTTGACGGCGGAGGTGACCGCGCCCAGCCGGGCGCTCGCCTCGTCGCCGGCGATCGCGGCTCCGTACCGCGTCGCCCCGTCCAGGCCGATCTGCGCGTAGGCGGCGTACCGGGTGCCGAGGCTGTCGCTCACGACATGTCCGGTGATCTCGGCGATCTCGACCGCGAGGCCGGTGCCTGCGAGGGCATCGACGTACGCGCCGGCCGCGTCGGCACCCGAGCCGGCCAGCCGCTTCTCCCGGCCCTCGCCGTGGACGACCAGGGCGTCGATGTCCGTGGTATCCCCCTCGCTGGTCAGCTGGAACTCCTTCAGCAGCAGCGCCGGCCGTGCGAAGTCGAGGTACATCTCCGCGAAGACGGCCCGCAGTTCCCGGGACGTCAGCTCCACCCCGTCGCCGTCGGCCACCTGCTGCACCTGCCGGGCCAGTTCCACGCGCATCCCGCGGGGCAGGTCCAGCCCGTACGCGCTCTTGAGCACGTGGGCCACACCGCCCTTGCCCGACTGGCTGTTGACGCGGACCACCGACTCGTAGGTGCGGCCCACGTCCTTGGGGTCGATGGGCAGGTACGGGACGTCCCACGGCACCTCGGTGGTGGCGGTGCCCGCCTCGGCGGCCCGCCGCTCGATCGCGGCCAGGCCCTTGGCGATGGCGTCCTGGTGGGTGCCGGAGAACGCGGTGTACACCAGGTCGCCGGCGTACGGATGACGCGGGTGGACCGGCAGCTGGTTGGCGAATTCGACGGTGCGGCGGATCCGGTCGATGTCGGAGAAGTCCAGCTGCGGGTCGATGCCCTGGCTGAAGAGGTTGAGCGCCAGCGTGGCCAGGCAGACGTTGCCGGTGCGCTCGCCGTTGCCGAAGAGCGTGCCCTCGACGCGGTCTGCTCCTGCCATTACGGCCAGTTCCGCGGAGGCCACCGCGGTGCCCCGGTCGTTGTGCGGGTGCACCGAGAGGATGACCGCGTCGCGCCGCTCGAGGTTGCGGTGCATCCACTCGACCTGGTCGGCGAAGACGTTCGGCGAGTCGGTCTCCACCGTCGTCGGCAGGTTCAGCGTCACCGGGCGGTCCGGGCTCGCGTCCCACAGCGAGGTGATGGCATTCGACAGCCGGAGCACGAATTCGGGTTCCGTCACATTGAACGTCTCCGGCGAGTACTCGAAACGCAACTCCGTTCTCTTGGCGGACTCCGCCCGGCGGGCGATGTGCTCCGCCGAGCGGAGCGCCATCCGCTGCACGTCGTCCGCGCTCATTCCGAACACGACCTCACGCCACAGACAGGCCGTCGCATTGCACAGGTGGACCATGGCCCGGTCCGCACCCTCGATGGCCTCGAAGGTCCGGTCGATCAATTCCGGCCGGGCCGGCGTGAAGACGGATATCGTCACGTCGTCGGGAATCCGGTCCTGCTCGATCAGCATCCGCAGAAAAGAGAAATCTGCGTCACTGGCCGACGGGTATCCGACCTCGATGTCCTTGAAGCCCATACTCACCAGCAGGTCGAACATCCGGCTCTTGCGCTCGATGTCCATCGGGCTGCTGAGCGCCTGGTTCCCGTCGCGCAGGTCGACCGAAGCCCACAGCGGTGCCCGGACCAGCGACTTCATGGGCCAGGTACGGTCCGTCAGCTCGTGCGGAAGCCGGCTTCCCGACCGCTCGTAACGCTGGAAGGGCATGGCCGAGCCGCGCTGCGCATTCCACCATTGCTGGTCGTCACGGCGTGGTCCGACAGGGGTCCTGAGCCGTGACGTGACGAGGGGTGACGGTGGCGCCTCGGTCATTTCATGCCTCCCTTGAATCACTGCAGAACGGTGCAGCCGGCGGTGAGCTGACGTCTCGACCGGTGATATCCGTAAAGCTATGAGGGGCCGTCCTCGATGTGTCCCCGGCCGGTCCTCAGGCGGGCCTCAACACGCCTTCACGGCTCTTTCCGGCAGGGAGGCGGAGTGGCTGGAGGACGCGACCGGCCGGCGGATCGGCGGGTACTGGGGAAGTACACGGCGGAATCGCCGTTGCGGCGCCCGCGGCCAACGGGGACGACGACAGCGCCGGTGACCACGCCCGGCGTGGCCTTCCGGCGGTGGCCAGGAAGGCGCCGTCGATCTCGTAGCCGATGAGGAACATGAAGACGGCCAGGCCCACGTCGGCCACCCCCCGAGGAGGGGCTTCACTTCGGCGGGCAGCACGGCGTCCGCACCCGGCTGGGTGAGAATCACCTGGCTGGCGAGCAGCCCGGCACACATCTCGCCGACGACGGCGGGCTGACCTACCCGGCGGGCGAGCCCCCGAAGATCCGGGCGGCGCCCAGGGCGAGCGAGACTGCGAGGAAGAAGTCCGCGACAGCGTTTCCAGTCATCGGGGAAAGCTCCGGGAGGACGGAGGAGGAGAAGTCGGAGGTACGCGCATCAGGCGGCCATCGTCTGCGCCGGCACGCGGCGCGGGGCGGACCGCGGCCCGGTCGTGCCGTCCGGGGCGGGCAACTGCGCGCAATAGGTCTTCATGAGCGGGTGCATTCGGTACCGGCCGGGCTCCGGCTGCATCAGAAGGTGCTCGTCGACCAGTTCCTCAAGCATCTGCTCGGCGACGAAGGGCGGCAGCCCCGCCAGCACCGAGGCCGACCCGACGTCCGTCCGGTCCCCCTCCGCCGCGCCCAGCAGGCGCAGCAGCCGCTGCTGTCCGGCGCTCAGATGCCGGTATGAAGCGTCGAAACAGGCGATGAGGCCGCCGTGCTCCGTCTGCAGTTCGGCGAGCCGCATCTGACGGTCCGCAAGCCGCTCCGCCAGATGCCATACGGGCCACGAAGGCCGCCTCCGCAACCGTGCCGCGGCGGCCGAGACGGCCAGCGGCAGATCGCCGCAGTGCTCCAGGATGCCGTTGACGGCGTCCGGCAGCGGCTTGGGGTGCCGGTTGCCGAGCAACCGGCAGAACAGTTCGTACCCCTCCTTCCGGGGCAGCGGCTCCAGGGACAGCACCCGGGTGGGGGACAGCGTGGTCATGGTCAGGCGGCGCCTGCTGGTCACCAGCGTCAAGCAGCCGTCCCCCGCCGGGAGCAGCGGCCCGATCTGCTCCGCGTCGGCGGCGTTGTCCAGGACGACCAGCATGCGTCGGCCCACGGTGCGGCTGCGCCACAGCTGTACCAGCGCCTCGACCGGTACGGGCAGTTCGGCCTCGGGCAGACCCGAGAGCAGCAGCAACCGGCGCAGCGCCGCCCGGTGGCCGAGCGGCGCCCGGTCGCAGGTGCGGCCCCGCAGGTCGAGGAAGAGCCGGCCGTCCGGGTAGCGGTCCGCGAGCCGGTGGGCGACGTGCACCGCGAGGGCGGTCTTTCCGGCACCTCCCATGCCGTCGACGGACACCACGCGCTGCGGACCGGGACGAGTCCCATCGGCGAGGAGCACCTCGATCTCGGCGGCCCGCCCCACGAAGTGTCCGATCTCGGACGGCAGGCTGTCCGGTGCGGCCGCGACGGGAGCGGAGGTGGCGGCCGGGACCGGGGGTCCGGCCGCGGTGGGTCCCGCCGCGCCGGCGTCCTCGCGCAGCATCAGCTGGTGTATCTCCACCAGTTCGGGGCCGGGGCTCAGGCCGAGCTGCTCGGCCAACCGACGCCTGGTCTGCTCGTACACGGCGAAGGCGCGGGCCCGGGTGCCGGAGCGGTACAGGGCGCGGACGTACTGGGCGACCATGCGCTCGCGCAGCGGGTTCTCGGCCACTAATGCGGAGAGTTCGCTGAGGAGGCTCTTGTGCCGGTCCCGAGTGAGTTCGAGGTCGATGCATTCCTCGGCGGCAGACAGCCGGACCTCGTTCACGCCGGCGACCTGGGCCTGCAGGGCAGCGCTTTCGATTCCGGAAAGCATCGGGCCGGTCCACAGGGACAGCGCGGCACGGAACTCCGCGATGACATCCGCCGACCGCTGGTGGCCCAGCAGGGTGCGCGCCCGTCCCAGGTGCCGGTGGAACTCCCGAAGGTCGAACCACGCCTCGCCGATGTCGAGTTGGTAGCCGTCTGCGGCGGGAGTGATGAGGGCTCCGCTGGGAGCCAGGATGCCGCGCAGATCGGAGACGGCATTGCGGATCTGCTTGCCCGCCGTGCTCGGGGGAGCGGTCCCCCATACGGCGTCGACGAGACGTCTGATGGAGGTGCGCCGGCTTTCCGCGGTCAGGAGCGAGCCGAGCACAATCTGATGTTTCATTCCTCTCAGTGGTACCGAGCGTCCGCTCACCTTGAACTCAAGCGGCCCCAGCACTCGAAACTCGACTTCGGCCATGAAGTTGAGAACCCCCATCTTGCATTCCCGAACGGATGAGCATGATTGCCGTGCACGCGACATTGCGCACTCGTGGGGGTGGAGAAACGAGCGCCCGTCCGGGCCGGGGTGGGGCCCTGGACGGGTGCTGAGGCATGGACACGGCCGTCCCCCGGAGGCGGTGTAACTACTGAGTCCGGTTGCCGAAAGTGACCCGAATCAGCCTCTGTTGAGCGATTCCAGGCCGTCGGACTCCGCAGAGCGAACGGGTGCGGCCGATCCGGCCGCCTGCTCCGATTCGTGCCGGCTCCCCTGCCGGAAGCGGCCCTGCGTCACGGCCAGCAGAGCACCGGCCAGCATGACGGCGGCACCGGCCAGCTGCAGTCCGCTGAACGACTCACCGAGGAAGATGACGGCGCAGGTCACGCCGAACACCGGGACGGTGAACATGATGACGGTCGCAGTCGACGGGCTGACGACGCGCAACCCCCGGTAGTAGAAGAGGTAGGCCACGGCGGTGGGGCCTATGGCGAGGTAGGCGATGTTCGCCCACGTCACCGAGGACAGCGCACTCCACTCCACCTCCGGGAACGACGGAACGGCGAAGACCAGCAGGGCCAGCGCCCCGGCGAGCGTGCCGAAGGTCGTCGCCCGCAGCGGATCCACACCGGCCAGGACCTTCTTCGAGGCGATGCTGTAGACCGCCCAGGAGAGCGCGCCGAGCAGGTAGACGAGGTCCCCGATCAGCCGGGACCCGCCCGCACCAAGACCGGCACCCCCCGCCCCGAAGAAGAACACCACGGCACCGACGACCCCGAGGGCGAGGCCACCGATCCGGGCTCCCGACGCCTTCTCCCGGCCCAGGGCCAGAAGAATGGCGGTGGTAATGACCGGACTCAGCACCGGAACGATAATGCTGCCGTCGATCGAAGGGGCGAGGGAAAGGCCCCAGAAGAAGAACAGGTTGTACGCGAATACCCCGATAAGACCCACGGCCGCCGCGCGCACGATCTGCTGCCGGGTAAGTGCCGCACTCCGAGACTTCCGCCCGATGAACGCGAGCAGCAGAAGCAGGATGAGTGCACCGCCACCAAAACGCAGACCGGCCGCAATTTGATGGGGAATATGACCGACCACTGCTTTGGAGCTGGCGAAAGCGCTGCCAAAGAATGCCATGGTCGCAAGCAGGTACAGGTATGCGTTGGCGGATTCGCTCCGCCGTTGGGTTTCTTTTTCCACGTCGCGCCCCTAACGAGACGTCACGGGTGCATCCGAGCACCCTTGACGATTTTGTCCACGGCATTGCGCGGCCCGTACACGGCCATGCCGACGAGGTCCAGCTGGTCCCGGTGGACGGCCCGCACGGCGGCCCTGTTGTCCCGGTCGTTGTTGGTGGTGAAGAGGTCGGTGGTGAACACCGACAGGGGCACACCCCGGCTGATGGCACGCCCGTGTGACCTGGTCAGAGTCTCCTTGCTGGCCTCGAAAACCAGCACGGGCTGCCGGAACATGGGCAGGTACACGGTGTCGTCGGCATCGGAATACGGATCGCCGATTACCTCCGGCACCTCTCGGCCGATTCCACTGACCAGAAACGCGGTCATGTTGAGGCGCTGCCACACCTTAAGGTCATCGCGCAAGACCACGGCGATCTTTGTCTCAAAACGAACAGGTTCGTTCACGGATTCCATGCGTCAATCAAACCCTGACGGCCCTGGCCAAGTCTTGTACGATCTTTGCATGCTTGATCATCCGCAGATCCGCGCATGGAGTCCCGCTCTGGCGGGAATCGCGGAAGTCTTCCACGCGCGCATCACTGACCACGTCTATCCCATGCATACGCATGACTCCTGGACGCTGCTGATCGTCGACGACGGCATGGTCAGATACGACCTGGACCGCCACGAACACGGCGCACTGGATCAGTTAGTCACCCTGCTCCCCCCGCACGTCCCACATAATGGACGCTCGGTCACTCCGACCGGCTTTCGGAAGAGAGTTGTATATCTCGATTCCTCGCAGCTGGAAGACAGCCTCATCGGACTGGCAGTCGACAGCCCGGTCCTGGAAGACCCACTGCTGCGCCAGCGCATCCACCAACTGCACGGGTCACTGGAGCACGCCGGCGACGAACTCGAAGCGGAAAGCAGATTGGCACTGGTGACCGAGCGGTTACGCGACCACCTGCAGGGAAACGTGGCGGACCGCAGCCCCGTCCGCAACGCCACCATCGCGTACCGCCTGCGCGACCTCCTCGACGCGAAGTTCGTCGAGGGCATCAGCCTCCAGGACGCCTCCGAAGCCCTGCACGTCCACCCCGCCCACCTCGTCCGCGTCTTCAGCCGCGAGTTCGGCATGGGCCCTCACCAATACCTCACCAGCCGCCGCGTCGACATGGCCCGCAAACTCCTCCTCAGCGGCATGCCTCCGCGCCTGGTGGCAGCCGCCACCGGCTTCTACGACCAGTCACACTTCAACCGCCACTTCAAACGCACCCTAGGCACCAGCCCCGGCCGCTACGCCCGCAGCGCCCCGACCGACTTCGCCCAAACCCCCATCTGACCGTGATCGCCACCAGGCCGGCGGGCATGTCCCCCGGTATGGGTGGGGTGTTGAGGGCTGAGTCGTTGTGGGTGGAGACGTTGCCGAGTCCCTCCGCTACAAGCGCCTGGAGCCGGGCAAGGCAAACCGGCGGGCCACACAAGGCACAGAGAGCGCCCAGAGCCGTGAGCCGGGAGATCACCACGCTCGTCGTGAGCGCCGACCGGCCCTTGCGTGCACGCGAGGTGACGAACGCTCTGGGCCGCAAGGCTCCCTCACGCTCACAGGTGGAGGCCATCCGCCGCGCCTGCCGGAACCCCGCCGTGACGGGCCGTTTTTCGCGGCGGCTGCTGTATTTCGCTGCTGTACGGCAGCATTCCCACGAGGCAGGCGAACTGCTGGCCACACCCACGATCACCCAATGTAGCGTCACAGGCATGATGCTTTGGGTTTTCATCGCTATGGCCTTGGTTCTTGGCAACGTGAGCATGTGGCTGTCTTTGCGCAGCCGGCGTCAACAGCAAAGCGTTGTTCGGTAGCGCTGCTACCGCCGTGAGGTTCAACAACCGTCGCCCCTCTGCAACGGCTCTCCGTACCGCGGCCGACCGACGCATGCCCGCGCTGGTGGTGTGGAGAGAGTTTGAGGTCTGCCCCTCGGGGTGAGAGATCTTGGGCCTTACGCTCCCCCGCGAATCGGGCTGGCTCCTCGCCTGCCTATCGGGGCACCTCGTGGCAACTGTGGTGGCGCGGGGCCGGGGGCGGGGGCGGAGCGGGCCGGGGGCAGGAGCGTCGCCCCAGCCCCCGAGCCCCCGCCGGCCCGCGTGGCGGGCCGGCGGAGTGGGATCCGTAGCGGCGGCTGTCAAAGCCGTTGGCCTGCGCGCCCGGGGCCGAAGGCAAGAGACCAAGACAGAGGCGTCAACCGCGATGCTGCCCCTGTCGGACATCTGTGACGGCACTTCAGCTCCGCCGGAAGGCTCAGGAGGCTGCCGAGCACGCGGCCGGTGCACGGTGGACGGACTCGGGGTTCGTGTTCACCGCGCGCTACGGCACTCCGATCGAGCCGAGGAACTTCAACCGGGAGTTCACCGCCCGGTTGGTCGAACTGGGGTTCGTAAGACCGGCCGCATGCCACACGTCACACGTGTGGATCGCTCCTCGCCGCACTCGACGTGCACCCCCGGATCGCGATGCAGATCCTGCGACACAGCAAGATCGCGGTAACCATGGAGATCTACACGCACGTGCCGTCGGAGTCGACGCGGAAGGCTCTGCGGAAGCTGGGCAAGCATCTCGGCAGCCAGGCGGATCCCACGTAGTTGCTGTACTCCGCTGCTGTACGGCGCGAAAAAGCCCCCACCGGATCATCCCGGAGGGGGCTTTGACGTGCGGTGGACCTGAGGGGACTCGAACCCCTGACCCCCTCGTTGCGAACGAGGTGCGCTACCAGCTGCGCCACAGGCCCTTGCGACGAGTGAAACTCTAGCATCCCGTTCGCGGTGCTCGGAAATCGCTTTCGGTGCTGGTCAGCGGAGGGCTGTCACTCGTTCGCCGCGCGGGGGCGGTCCACGTCGTCGCTGCGGCGCGGCGCGTCTCCGTCGGGAGACGGGTGGGCGTACTGGTCGAAGAGCGGGGTGCGGCCGCGGGGGCGGCGGCCGGGGGTTCCGGGCTTGGGGTGGTCGGCGGCGGCGCTGGAGCGGGCGGAGCTCCAGGCGTCGTCGGCGTCCAGATCGACGTGGCTGGTGGCGCGGGGGGCGACCGGGGCGGTGACGTAGGTCGGGAGGGGCACGGGGACCGGTTCCCAGCTGCCCGATCCCAGGCGGGGGCGTTCGCGCTGCTGGTCGACCCACTCGGCGTGGTCGGTCTGCTCGACGAGGGCGCGGCGGCCGGCGGTGTGGGCGGGGGCCGCCGGGCGCGGCGGCTCCGGGGCGGCCTCGGCGGGCGCGGTGTCGGGACGGGGATGGGGACGGGGACGGTGGGGGTCGGGTTGGTGGTCGGTGCCGGGCGGCTGGTCGGCGGGCGGCTGGGGGCGGGGCCTGCCTTCCCGGAGTCGCTGTGCCGCCGCCTCCGCCTGGCGCTGGTCCATGGTGAAGACGAAGCGGCGGCGCTCCTGGACGCGCAGGTAGACGATGTAGGCGGTGAGAAGGACGGCGGGGATGGCGGGGGCCCAGAGGAAGGGGAGGCCGCCGACGGCTGCCGCGATGGCGCCGAGGGTGAAGGTGAGGAAGAGGATGGAGATGGTGCGCCGGCGGCGGGCGAGGACCTTGGCGCGCTTGGTGCGCTCGGCGGCGGAAGGGCGCGGCGGGGTGGGGGCGGCGGCGTTCACGCGGGTGGGGGTGTCGTCGGCCGGTGCCGGGTCGCCGAAGGGCCGGACGTCGGCCGGCCCGGCCGCGGCGTCCGGGTCCCGCTCCTCGTCGGCATCGTCGGCGGGGCGCTCCTGCTGCCCCTTGGCGTAGCGGCGTTGCATGGCCGCGCGTCCGGACAGCAGCCGGATGGCCGTGCTGAAGCGCTCGGTCGGACGGGCCTCGTTGAGCTCGTCCTGCCTACGGAGCCACATCGGCACCAAGTAGGCGGCCCAGGCCCCGACGATGACTGCGTAGATGAGGCCGCTGCTTCTCACAACTCACACGGTAGAGGGGTTTGCGTGGGGCCATCCGCCAATTGGGCCGGTGTGTCGCACGATCTGGCTGATATCTCGAACTTTTTTTGTGATTGTTGAGATCAGCACGCCGCGAATCCGGGCATTCGGTGAAGATTTTCGAACATTTATTTTATTTGTGGGGCGGGAGGATCACGGAGTGCCGGGAGTCCGGGGCGTGCTGCGCTTCTGGTGCCGCCAGCGGTTGAGCAGTCCTTCCGGCACCTCTTCCGCGGTCAGCGCGAATACCACGTGGTCGCGCCAGGCGCCGTCGATGTGCAGATACCGCGGCCGGATGCCCTCCTCGCGAAAGCCGAGTTTTTCGACGACGCGGCGGCTGGGGGTGTTCTCGGGGCGAATGCAGACCTCGATGCGGTGGAGTCCGACGGTGCGGAAACAGTGGTCGACGGCGAGTGCCACGGCGGTCGGCATGACGCCGCGGCCGGCCACTTCCTGGTCGACCCAGTAGCCGATATGGCCGGAACACATGGAGCCCCAGGTGATGCCGGCGATTGTGAGCTGGCCGGCGAGCCGGCCCCGGTATTCGACGACGAACGGCAGCATCCGGCCGGCGTGCGCCTCGGCGCGCAGATGGCGGACCATCTGGCGGAAGGTGGGGCGGTGCGGCGGCGCGGTGCCCGGTGGGGGCGGCGGGATGGTCGCTTCCCAGGGGCGCAGCCAGTCGCGGTTGCGGCGGTTGACCTCGCGCCACGGCCGCTGGTCGCGCAGCCTTATCGGGCGGAGGGTGACATCACCATCCGTCAGGACCACCGGCCAGGGCGCGTTCAGCTCGGGCTCCCGGAGGGTCTGGGGTGGTCGCCACCGCGGATCTGGTCGACGGCGTGCGGGAGGAGGCCGGCGAGGACCGCGAGGCCGTCGCGGACGCCGCCGGTGGAGCCGGGCAGGTTGATGATCAAGGTGGTGCCGGCGACGCCGGCCAGACCGCGGGAGAGGGCGGCGGTGGGGACCTTCGCCCGGCCCGCGGCGCGGATCGCCTCGGGGATGCCGGGGACCTCGTGGTCCAGGACCCGGCGGGTGGCCTCGGGGGTGCGGTCGGTGGGAGACAGGCCCGTACCGCCGGTGGTGAGGACGACGGCGTAGCGGCCGGCGTCGACGGCCTGGCGCAGGGCGGCCTCCACCGGGTCGCCGTCGGGGACGACCTGGGGGCCGTCGACCTCGAAGCCCATGGCGGCCAGGCCCTCGGCGAGCAGCGGGCCGCCCTTGTCCTCGTAGACACCGGCGGCGGCGCGGTTGGAGGCGGTGACGACCAGGGCGCGGGCGGGAGTCATGAGCGGCTCCAGTCGCCGGACTTGCCGCCGGTCTTCTCCTCGACGCGGATGTCGGAGATCACCGCGGCCTTGTCGACGGCCTTGATCATGTCGACGACGGTGAGGGCGGCGACGGAGACGGCGGTCAGCGCCTCCATTTCGACGCCGGTGCGGTCGGTGGTCTTGACGCTGGCGATGATCTCGATCGCGTCGTCGGTGACGGTGAGGTCGACCTTGACGCCGGAGACGGCCAGGGGGTGGCACAGCGGGATCAGGTCGGGGGTGCGCTTGGCGCCCATGATGCCGGCGATCCGGGCGGTGGCCAGCGCATCCCCCTTGGGCACGCCCTCGCCCCGCAGCAACTCGATGACCTGCGGCGATACCAGGACCCGGCCGCGGGCGCGGGCGGTGCGGGCGGTGACGTCCTTCCCGGAGACGTCCACCATCCGGGCCGCGCCCGTCGCGTCGAGGTGGGTGAGGTGTTGCTGGCCGCTGCTCATCGTTCTCCTGCTGTGGACCGTGCCGCGCCTGTGGGACGACACCGTACCCGCAGCGACGGACGGCTACCCGAGCAGGACGACGTCCACCGCGCTGCCCTCGGCGACCTCGGTGGTGTCCTCGGGGACGATGATCAGGGCGTTGGCGTGCGCCATGGCCTTGATCAGGTGGGAACCGGCGCCGCCGACGGGGGTGACCCGGCCGGTCACGGGGTCGTGGGAGCCCCGCAGGAACTGCCGCTTGCCCTCGGGGGAGGAGGCGATGGCCTCGGCGCACTCGGCGCGGACCGTGGGGCGGTGCACGTCGGGGAGCCCCATCAGGGTGCGGATGGCGGGGCGTACGAAGAGCTCGAAGGAGACATAGGAGCTGACGGGGTTGCCGGGCAGCGCAAGCAGCGGGACGCGGTCGGGGCCGATCAGGCCGAAGCCCTGGGGCTTGCCGGGCTGCATGGCGAGCTTGCGGAACTCCACGATCCCTTCGGCTGCGGAGAGGTCGGCCAGGGTCTCCTTGACGACGTCGTACGCGCCGACGCTGACGCCGCCGCTGGTGACGAGGATGTCGGCCCGGACGAGCTGGTCCTCCAGGGTGGCGCGGAGCGTTTCGGCGTCGTCGGCGACGGCGCCGACGCGGTAGGCGATGGCTCCGGCGTCCCGGGCGGCGGCGGTGAGCTGGAAGCTGTTGGAGTCGTGGATCTCGCCGGGGCCCAATGGCTCGCCGGGCTGGACCAGTTCGCTGCCGGTCGACAGCACGACGACCCGGGGGCGGGGGCGGACGGTGACGGTGCCGCGGCCGATGGCGGCGAGCAGACCGATCTGTGACGGACCGAGCACCGTGCCCGCCGCGAGGGCCGGTTCGCCCGCCGGGACGTCGCTGCCGCGGGCGCGGATGTGGGCGCGCTCGGCGACCGGACGGTGGACCCGGACCTCGCCGGTGGCGTCCTGGGGGGCGGCGCTGTGGTGGCGCATCGTGGCGGCGGGGCCCTGTCCGGTGCCGCCGTCGGTCCACTCGACGGGGACGACGGCCTCGGCGCCGGGCGGTACCGGGGCGCCGGTCATGATGCGGGCGGCCTCCCCGGGGCCGACCGCCGGCAGCTCGCCGCTGCCCGCTGCGACATCGCCGATGACGGTGAGCGCGGCGGGGAACTCCTCCGTGGCGCCCGCGACATCGGCGACGCGGACCGCGTAGCCGTCCATGGAGCTGTTGTCGAAGGGCGGCAGGGCGACCGGGACGGTGATGTCCTCGACCAGGACGCAGCCCTGGGCGTCGAGGAGTTGCAGCTCGATCGTGTCCAGCGGGCGGATCTTCGACAGGACGTCGTCGAGGTGCTCGGCCACCGACCAGACGCGGTCCTGGTGGCTGGTCTGGCCGGTGGTGCCGTTCAACGTCTTACATCTCCTCGGTCACATAACTGCGAAGCCAGGTCCGGAAGTCCGGACCCAGGTCTTCACGTTCGCATGCGAGTCTGACAATGGCACGCAGATAGTCGCCACGATCGCCGGTGTCATAGCGGCGGCCCTTGAAGACGACGCCGTGAACCGGGCCGCCGAGGGAGGGATCGGAGGCCAGCGTCTGGAGGGCGTCGGTGATCTGGATCTCGCCGCCGCGGCCGGGCTCGGTCTTGCGCAGCACCTCGAAGACAGCCGGGTCGAGGACATAGCGGCCGATGATGGCGAGGTTGCTGGGGGCCTCTCCGGGGGCGGGCTTCTCGACCAGGTCGGAGACCTTGACGACGTCGTCGTCCCCGGTGGGGGCGGCGGCCGCGCAGCCGTAGAGGTGGATCTGCGCCGGGTCGACCTCCATCAGGGCGATGACCGAGCCGCCGTGCTCCTCCTGCACCTCGATCATGCGCCGCAGCAGCGGGTCGCGGGGATCGATGAGGTCGTCGCCCAGGAGGACCGCGAAGGGCTGGTCGCCGACGTGCGGGGCGGCGCAGAGCACGGCGTGGCCCAGACCTCGGGGATCGCCCTGCCGTACGTAGTGCATGGTCGCCAGGTCGCTGGACTCCTGGACCCGGGCGAGGCGGGAGGCGTCGCCCTTGCGGTGCAGGGCCTCTTCGAGCTCGTAGTTCCGGTCGAAGTGGTCTTCGAGGGGGCGCTTGTTGCGGCCGGTCACCATCAGGACGTCCAGGAGCCCGGCGGCGGCCGCCTCCTCCACCACGTACTGGATGGCGGGCTTGTCGACAACCGGGAGCATCTCCTTGGGGGTCGCCTTGGTGGCGGGGAGAAAGCGGGTGCCGAGACCGGCTGCTGGGATGACAGCCTTGCTGATCCGCGTGTGCGATGGGGTCATGCGCGCCACCATAACCGGCCCTATCGGAAGGATGATGAGGTCCCGGTGAATAGAGCACGAGAGCGGAGCAAGGGTCCACGGTGAGCGTTGTTCACGATAGGAAGCGCAGGTTGCGGCGGGATCTCCTGGAGGTGAGGAGAGCGTTGCCGCCGGATGTCGTCCGGGCGACCGGGGAGGCGCTGGCCCGCCGGACACTGGAGCTGGACGAGTTGGCCCGGTATGCCGCTCCGCCGCACAGCACCTCGCGGCCCGGCACTCCTCCGACGGTTGCCGCGTATGTGTCGATAGAGGGTGAACCCTCCACCCACCCCCTGCTGGAAGGGCTGCGGGCCGCCGGGGTGCGGGTGCTGCTGCCCGTACTGCTGCCGGACAACGATCTGGACTGGGCGCTCTACGAGGGCGCCGAGCGGCTCGTACGGGCGGGCTGGGGGCTCCTGGAGCCGGACGGCGAGCGGCTGTCCCCGGAGGCCGTCACCCAGGCGGATGTGGTGCTGCTGCCGGGCCTCGCCGTGGACCGGCACGGGGTGCGGCTGGGGCGCGGCGGCGGCTCGTACGACCGGGTGCTGGCCCGGCTGCAGCGGTCCGTCGCGCAGGCGTCGCTGGTGGTGCTGCTGTACGACTCCGAGGTGCTGGACGAGGTGCCGGCCGAGCCGCACGATCAGCATGTGCATGCCGCCGTGACGCCGTCGGGGGTGCTCCGCTTCGCGCGGGCGGGCGAGGACCTCATGGGGGCCTGATGACAGCGGGCCGTACCTGACAGCGGGTCGCACGGGGCCTGACAACAGGTCGTGTACGCCGGGAACGCCATCGGGCGGGCCGGAGAGAACTTCCGGCCCGCCCGATGGCGTGTGTGACGGCGTTACAGCGTGGCGGCTGTGACGCCGTCACAGGGTCACGGCGACAGCGTCAGCTTGTCCTTGGCCGCCTTCTTGACCGCCTTCTCGCTGAAGGCCCACGGCAGCAGTTCGCCCTTGGCCCACTTGTCGGTCTGGTCGTCGTAGTGGTCGTGGTAGGCGTGCCCGGAGGCGCCGGTGAGGTTGATCCACCGGGACCTGTCGAGGTCGGCGAGGTTGACGATCATCCGCATCGACGGGACCCAGGTGACCTTGTAGCCGCCCGCGGCGTTCCAGCCGGTGGCGTCGACCGCGGCCTCGCCGCCGCCCAGGTTCCACGGGCCGCGGTTGAACAGGCCCTGCAGGAGGCCGGGTCCGTCCGTGCCCAGGGTCTGGTTGTTCAGGAACAGCTGGTGCAGCCGCCCCCAGCTCCAGGTGTCGATGTTCTTGCCGAGCTTGGACGTCAGCTCGTAGCGGGCGTCCCGCATGGCGTGCGCGAGCAGTTCGTCGCGGTTCTTGTCGCCGGTCTTGGCGCCGGTCCGGGCGCGCGGCGAGCCCTCGGTCTTCCACCAGGCGTTGTCGGGGTCGTCCAGGATGTTGCGGACGACCTCGTACCAGCGGTCGCCGCCGTCGGGCTGGGCGCTGTCGCCGGCCCGCTCGCCGCATTCGCGGACCAGCTCCTGGAGATCGTCGGCGGGGCCGGTCTCGTTGGCCGGGCGGACGTTCAGGCACTGGCCCTCGACCCGCAGTTCCTTGGGCATCTTGTTGCCGAAGGCGAGCTTGAGGGTGTTGCGCCAGACCGCGTTGAAGTAGGCGGCCGCGGCGGAGTCGGGCTCCTGGGTGAAGTCCCAGCCCTCCAGCAGCTGCTGGGCTTCGCGGATGTACTTGTCCTTGATGTCGATCTTCGTCAGGTAGGGCGTCAGCAGCCGGGCGATCTCGCTGCTGTTGTCCTTCTGGAAGGTCTGCATGTCATCCGTCGAGACCTTGCCGCCGTCCTTGATCTTCGACTCGATGAGGTCGTTGATCCGCTGGCTGCGGGAGCCGTAGCCCCAGTCCTTGGTGAGCAGGTAGGGGTACTTGGCCTCGTCGACGACGGCCTGGTTGGCGGTGACGATGAAGCCGCGCTCCGGGTTGTACTCGTACGGCAGGGCCTTCTGCGGGATGTAGCCGGTCCACCGGTACTTCGGGTCCCAGCCGGGCGCCGGGTAGGTGCCGTCGACGCCCTTGGCGCGGACCGGGATCCGGCCCGGGGCCTGGTAGCCGATGTTGCCCTTGGTGTCGGCGTAGATCAGGTTCTGGGACGGGACCTCGAAGTGCTGGGCGGCCCTGCGGAAGCCGTTCCAGTCCGAGGCGCGGTTGATCTCGAAGACGGCGTCCATGGAGTTGCCGGGGTCCAGCGCGGTCCAGCGCAGCGACACGGCGTAGCCGTCACCGCGGTCCGGGGCGGCGTTGCCGACCGGTGCGTCCTTGCCGACCTGGGACAGTTCGTCGTCGCGGTCGGAGACGACCGGCCCGTTGTTGGTGGCGCGGACGGTGATGTCGCGACTCTCCCCGCCGGCGACCTTGATGGTCTCCTTGCGGGTGATGAACGGCCGCTGCTTGCCGTCGTAGAGGTACCCCTCGGTGTTGATCTTCTCCAGGTACAGGTCGGTGACGTCCGCGCCGAGGTTGGTCATGCCCCAGGCGATGTGCTGGTTGTGGCCGATGACGACGCCCGGCATCCCGGAGAAGGTGAAGCCGGAGACGTCGTAGTTGCACTGGGGGCCGGTGGTACGGCAGTGCAGGCCCATCTGGTACCAGATCGAGGGCATCTGGGGTGCCAGGTGCGGGTCGTTGGCGAGCAGCGGCTTGCCGGTGGTGGTGTGCTTGCCGGCGACGACCCAGGAGTTGGAGCCGATGCCGCTGCCGTTGGGGCCGAGCAGGGCCGGGACGTCGTCGAGGGTCTTGGACAGCGAGGAGAGCTGCGACTGCAGGCCGGAGGCGGCGTCACCGATACCGGACGGGGCGTTGGCGGCCGTGCCCTTGGGTCGGAACTGCTTGGTGGCGGGGTCGACCGTGCCGCCCTCGACGATCGGCCGGTTCCGCTTGTACGGGTACTCCGGGTAGAGCTGGGCGATCTGTTCCGGGGTGAAGCGGCTGGTCATCAGGGAGCGGTCGATCTCCTCCTGCATATTGCCGCGCAGGTCCCAGGCCATCGCCTTGAGCCAGGCCACCGAGTCGACCGGCGTCCACTTCTCCGGCCGGTAGTCGTTCTCGAAGTCCAGCACCGCGTACTCCAGGGACAGCGCCGCGCCCTCGTGGTCCTTGAGGTAGGCGTTGACGCCGTCGGTGTAGGCCTGGAGGTACTTTTTGGTGCTGGGCGCCAGCTTGGTGTCGTACTCCTGCTGCGCGACGCGGTGCCAGCCGAGGGTGCGCAGGAAGGTGTCGGTCTTGATCTGGCTCTTGCCGAACATCTCCGACAGCCGGCCGGCCGTCATGTGGCGGCGTACGTCCATCTCCCAGAAGCGGTCCTGGGCCTGGACGAAGCCCTGGGCGCGGAAGAGGTCCTCGTCGGTGTCGGCGTAGATCTGCGGGATGCCGTTGGCGTCGCGCGAGACATCGACCGGCCCGGACAGACCGGGGAGTTTGAGCGAGCCGGTGGTCTCCGGGAAGGAGGCGCGCACGGTGCTCACACCCCAGAACGCGCCAAGGCCGATGCCCGCCACCAGCACAAGCACGACCGTGATCAGTACGAGGCGGCCGCGCCGCCCCTTCTTCTTTTTGGGAGCTTCCGGGCCGGACTTGTTGGCGGGCATCTCTGTCCTTCGAGGGGCAGGGTGGGAGTGCTGGAGCAACCATAGGCGCACGGGTTCGACCACCCCTACGCGGAGTCACGGCCAGCAACATGAGACGTTCAAATACCGGATAAATTGTTAGCCTCAGTAACTAGATACGGTAAGGAAGGAACGAACCCGCTTCCCTCATCCGAACCCCACACCGGCACGTGCGAGGAAGGACCAGCTCCCCTGACTGTCGACTACCTCAATCAACTCCTGCTGATCTGCTCGCTCGTACTGCTCGTAGCGGTGGCGGCGGTACGGCTCTCCTCGCGCAGCGGGCTCCCCAGCCTGCTCATCTACCTGGGGATCGGCATCGCCATCGGGCAGGACGGGATCGGCGGGGTCGTCTTCGACAATGCCGAGCTGACCCAGTTGCTCGGCTATTCCGCCCTGGTCGTGATCCTGGCCGAGGGCGGTCTCGGCACCAAGTGGAAAGAGATCAAACCGGCGCTGCCCCAGGCGGCGCTGCTCTCGACGGTCGGTGTCGCGGTGAGCGTGGGGGTCACCGCGGCCGGGGCGCACTATCTGGCCGGGCTCGAATGGCGCCAGGCACTGCTGATCGGCGCGGTGGTGTCGTCCACGGACGCCGCCGCGGTGTTCTCCGTGCTGCGCAGTGTGCCGCTGCCCGCGCGCCTGACGGGTGTTCTGGAAGCCGAGTCCGGCTTCAACGACGCCCCGGTGGTCATCCTCGTCGTGGCCTTCTCCACGGCCGGCCCGATCGACGACTGGTACGTCCTGATCGGCGAGATCGCCCTGCAGCTGGCGATCGGCGCCGCCATCGGACTGGCCATCGGCTGGCTCGGCGCGTACGCCATGCGCCATGTGGCACTGCCGGCCTCCGGCCTCTATCCGATCGCCGTCATGGCCATCGCCGTCTCCGCCTACGCGGCCGGCGCGCTGGCACACGGCTCCGGATTCCTCGCCGTCTACCTGGCGGCGCTGGTCCTCGGCAACGCCAGGCTGCCGCACGCCCCGGCCACCCGTGGCTTCGCCGAAGGACTCGGCTGGATCGGCCAGATCGGTATGTTCGTGCTGCTGGGCCTGCTGGTCACACCGCACAAACTGCTCGACGACATCGTGGCCGGACTGCTCATCGGCCTGATCCTGACGCTCGCGGCCCGGCCGCTGTCCGTCCTCGTGGGAGTGCTGCCGTTCCGGATGCCGTGGCAGGAGAAGACGCTGCTGTCCTGGGCCGGGCTGCGCGGCGCGGTGCCGATTGTGCTGGCCACCATCCCGATGGTGGCCAACGTGCCCGGCAGCGAACGGGCCTTCAACATCGTCTTCGTCCTGGTCGTCGTCTTCACCCTCATCCAGGGGCCGACGCTGCCCTGGCTCGCCCGGCGGCTGCGGCTGGGCGCTGCCGACGGCGCCGCGGCCGCCGACCTGGGCATCGAGTCCGCGCCGCTGGAGCGGCTGCGCGGCCATCTGCTGTCCACCTCGATCGGGCCGGCGTCCCGGATGCACGGGGTCGAGATCGGCGAGCTGCGGCTGCCCAAGGGCGCCGCGGTCACCCTGGTCGTACGGAACGGCACCAGCTTCGTACCGGGGCCGACGACGGTGCTGCGGCGCGGCGACGAACTGCTGGTGGTCGCCACGAACCCGGTGCGCGACGCGGCCGAGCGGCGGCTGCAGGCGATCTCCCAGGGCGGCAAGCTGGCCGGCTGGCTGGGGGCGGGCGCGGGCCCCGGGGGCGGCGAGGCCGGCGGGACGCCTACGACGACGCCGGCCGGCGGGGGCGGCGGCACGCTGGCGCGGTTCCGGCCCGGCGCACTCCGCGAGCGGCGGGCGAGGGGACGCGGCGGCCGCTGAACGGTCAAACAACGGCCGTGGCGATCGGTGACGGTCATGCAAGGCCCGCGGCGGTCGGTGACGGTCACGTCAGGGGCGCAGCGGTCGGTGGCGGTCACGTAAGGCCCGCGGCGGTCGGTGGCAGTCACGTAACGGGCGCGGCGGTCGCTGAGGAAATGCACTGAAGATCTCCACGGATCTCAAGGAATTTTAGGTAAAGCTCTGTCCAATCCCAGGGCTCTATGCGCTTCGACCTGTAGTATCAAGCCGCAACATCAACGAACCACCTCTGCCTGACGCAGAGCTGGCGCGACCGCTCAGCGGCCGCGGTCCCTGCCACACGCAGCCACCTTCCCCGGTGTCGGACCACGCGGTATCACTCGGTCCTGCGCGAGAGGACAGCTCTCGGCGCGTTACCCGTGACGACCTCGCGGTGGCGCGCTACCAGGCGGCAGAAAGGCCCGGCCGTGGCATCCGCGGTCAAGGACACGCGTCCTGGTTACGGACAACTGCTGCGCACCCCCGGTGCATGGACATTCCTGCTGCCCGGCTTTCTGGCCCGGCAGCCGTTCGCGATGCTGACGATCGGCATCGTGCTGCTCGTCGAATCCACCACGGGCTCCTACGGCGCCGCCGGTACGGTCTCCGCCGCCACCGGCGTCTCGATGGCCCTGTTCGCCCCGCAGAGCGGCAAGCTCGCCGACCGCTTCGGCCAGCGCGCGGTGCTGATCCCCGGCGTCCTGGTGCACGTCGCGGGCGTCGCCGCCCTGATCACCCTGGCCCTCGCGCACGCCCCCCTGTGGGCGCTGTTCGCGGTGGCCGTCCCCACCGGCGCCTCCACGCCGCAGGTCGGCCCGATGGTCCGCGCCCGCTGGGCGGCCCGGCTCGGCGGCAGCCCGCTGATGCCGACCGCCGCCGCCTTCGAATCGGTCACCGACGAGTTCACCTTCGTCGTCGGCCCGGTGCTGGCCACCGCGCTGTGCACCGGCATCCACCCCGCGGCCGGCCTGATCGCCGAGGCCGCGCTGACGCTGGCGGGCGGCCTGCTCTTCGCCTCGCAGCGACGCAGCCAGCCCCCGGTCCACCGGGCGCAGGCCGACGGCCGGCCGCGCGCCTCGGCGCTGTCGGTGCCCGGCGTACGGGTCCTGATCGCGGCGTTCCTCGGCATCGGCGCCGTCTTCGGCGGCATGCAGGTCTCGCTGACCGCCTTCACCCAGGACATCGGGCAGCCCGGCATCAACGGCGTGCTCTACGGGATCTTCGCGTCCGGCAACATGCTCGCCGGTATCGCCTGCGGCACGATCGCCTGGAAGGTCGGCCCCCGGCGCCGGCTGCTGGTCGCCTACGGGCTGCTGGCGCTGGCCACCACCCCGCTGTGGACGGTGACCGCGGTACCGCTGCTGGGCGCCGTCGGCCTGATCGTCGGCCTGTGCATCGCCCCGGCCCTGATCACCGGCTACACGCTCGTCGAGTCGCTGGTACCGGCCGGTGCCCGCACCGAGGCGTTCACCTGGCTGACCGGCGCGGTCGCGCTGGGCCAGGCGGCCGCGGCCACCGCGTCCGGCCAGCTGGCGGACCGCTTCGGCCCGAACTCCGGCTTCCTGGTGCCGCTGGCCGGCACGGTGCTGGCCCTGGCGGTGCTGCTGACGCTGCGCGCGCACCTGGTACCGCGCTCGTCGACGAAGATCGTCGGTGCCGCCGACCGCGCGGGCGCCGGTTCCGCCACTGATTCCGTGGCCGGTTCCTCGTCGGGCGGCCGCGAGCAGGAGCCGAACGAGGCGCCGGACGAGGCCGCGGAGAGCGTGGGGTCGGTCACCGTATGACGGTCGCAGTGGACTGACGGGCCGGAATACTGCACTATGGAGCGTCGTTAGCACTCATCGAGTGAGAGTGCCAGGAGGAAGTCAAGTGCCGACCTACCAGTACCAGTGCACCGCGTGCGGCGAGGGCCTTGAAGCGGTCCAGAAGTTCACCGACGACGCGCTCACCGAGTGCCCCAGCTGCGCCGGACGTCTCAAGAAGGTGTACTCCGCGGTCGGCATCGTCTTCAAGGGCTCCGGTTTCTACCGCAACGACAGCCGCGGCTCGTCGTCCAGCGGCAGCGCCGCGAAGTCCTCCTCGGCCACGAGCGGTGCGTCGTCCTCGTCCTCGGACTCATCGAGCTCCAGCTCCTCGTCGAGCAGCTCCGACGCCAAGTCGTCGACCTCGTCCACCTCGGCGTCCGCCGGCAGCTCGGCCGCCTGACCCGGACTTACCGGACCCCGCCGTCGGCGACGGCGGGGTCCGCCGTATTTCCCCGGCCCTCCCCAAACTCTTCCTGTCCCTCACCCCAAGCTCTTGAGGAGCGAGGAGCGGGGTCCCGCATCGCCCGCCCATCGCCCCGCCCGTCGGCCCCGATAGTGTGACCGGCATGGCTGACGCGGAGATTGGCGTTATCGGCGGGTCGGGTTTCTACTCCTTCCTCGACGACGTGACCGAGATCACGGTGGACACCCCCTACGGGAGCCCCAGCGACTCGCTCTTCCTCGGGGAGGTCGCGGGCCGCCAGGTCGCTTTCCTGCCGCGGCACGGCCGCCGGCACCACCTCCCGCCGCACCGGATCAACTACCGCGCCAACCTCTGGGCACTGCGCTCGGTCGGCGTCCGCCAGGTGCTCGGCCCCTGCGCAGTGGGCAGCCTGCGCCCCGAATACGGCCCCGGAACGCTCCTCGTACCGGACCAGCTCGTGGACCGTACGAAGGCCCGCCCGCAGACCTACTTCGACGGCGAGCCACTGCCCGACGGCAGCGTCCCCAACGTCGTCCATCTGACCTTCGCCGACCCGTACTGCCCCACCGGCCGCCGGGCCGCGCTGCAGGCGTCCCGGGACCGCGACTGGGAGCCGGTCGACGGCGGCACCCTCGTCGTCATCGAGGGCCCGCGCTTCTCGACCCGCGCGGAGTCGCGCTGGCACGCCGCGCAGGGCTGGTCCGTGGTCGGCATGACCGGCCACCCCGAGGCCGTCCTGGCCCGTGAACTGGGCCTGTGCTACACGTCGTTGACGCTGGTCACGGACCTGGACGCGGGCGCCGAGACCGGCGACGGGGTCTCCCACCGGGAAGTCCTCACGGTCTTCGGACGGAACGTCGGCCGGCTCCGCGAGGTGCTGTTCGACGCGGTGGCCGCGCTGCCGGACAGCACGGCACGGGACTGCTTGTGTGCGGATGCGCACGAGGGCTGGGAGTTGGGGATCGAGCTGCCTTGATGTGGGGTGGGGGCGGGGCTGAGGGGTTGTGAAGCTCGGCCGCCTTCGTTGCGGGTGACGGAGTTATCCACACCACGGGGGTCATCCACACCCCAGAGCGGGGGTCGGCGAAATCCGGCACGGTGGTGATCGCCGGGCCCGAACCGCGGATCCGGCCATCGGCCCCGAGGCTCCTCATCACGGCGAGTCCCCTCACCACAGGCAGTGATCACCATGCCCCGTCCCTCCCTTCACCCCACCGACTCCACAACCGAATCCGCCACCGACATCACCGGCTCCCCCGCCTCCTCCGCTCCCTCTGCTCCCTCCGCCCTCCTCGACTCCGGCCCGTACGCCCTCGTCGACTCCGGCCCACCGTTCCGCGCCTCCCCGCCTCCTCCGTCCCCTCCTCTCCCCACTCCCCCGCGGCGTGAGGTGCCCCACTTCGAGCCGGTACGGGCGGGAGGTGTCCGGCACCGCTGGCGACGGACCGCCCGGCAGCGGATGCTGGCCGCCGGCCTGGCGATGACCGCCGCAGCACTGGCCTTAGGCATTCCGACCGACGCCGTACGCGCCGCGCCCACCCTCGGCTGCCCGGCCGCTACGGCCTCCGGAGCGTGATAGCCATGCCCCAAGATCAAGTGGCATCCACACCCCTCGCAGTGAAAACTGCTGCGAGTGGCCGGGCATCTGGCGCCCGCCCGAGGCGGCGCACCCCCATCGCCGATATCGCCTTGCCGACCCGCACTGACGCACTGGTCGATCGCTGGTCCGTGTTGCGCGACTGGACATCTCCGCCCCGCCCTGCCGTAAGTTGCGGTGCCAAGTGTTGTGGCACCGTCCGTCGTGAGCGTGGAAAGAGGCTGTCAGGTGAGCGAGAACAAGGGCGTCCTGCAGGGATTCAAGGAATTCCTGATGCGCGGCAACGTCATAGAACTCGCGGTCGCGGTCGTCGTCGGTGCGGCGTTCACCAACATCGTCCAGGCCGTGGTCAAGGGCGTGATCAACCCGGTCATCGGCGCGCTCGGCTCGCAGAACCTCGACCATTACAAGTCCTGCCTCAGCGCCTCCTGCAAGCAGGACAAGAAAACGGGCGAGTTCACCGACGGCATCTACATCCTGTGGGGCTCGGTGCTCAGCGCGGCGCTGACGTTCCTGATCACCGCGGCCGTCGTCTACTTCCTCATGATCCTTCCGATGAACAAGTGGAAGGCCCGCCTGGACGCCAAGAAGCCGGTCGACGACACCCCGGCGGGACCGACCGAGATCGAGCTCCTCACCGAGATCCGCGACGCCCTGATCGCTCAGCGCGACGGCTCGCCCGGCCCGAACGGCTCCACCGCGGGCGCGATCATCAACCAGAAGTCTCAGTAGCGGGCGCCACGGCCGGCATACGCCGCCTCATCGCCTCGCTCAGAGGTGGTGAGGCGGTTTTTCGTCGAGGAAACGGGCCAGGTCGGCGGCGCTGTCCGTGCCGGCCGTGGGGCGCTCGCCCCAGCCGCGGTCGGTGTCGTCCGAGGACTGCTGGTTCAGCGGGTCGTCGAAGATCAGGGCGGCCGGCGACGGGGCAGGGCGCGCGACGGGCTTGACCTGCGGCGTCTGGGAAGCCGGGGCCGCTTCGGGATCGGGGGTGGTGCTCACGACTTCAGGGTACGGGTGACCGGGTGGCGTGCGGGTGGGGGCGGGGCGACGGGGGGCGAGCTACGGGGGGGTGGTGGGGAGGGGCGGGGGCGGGGGGGGGAGCCCCCGGCAGGGCGGGTGACCACGGTGTCCGACTGCAACGTCTACGTGCGGCGCCGTCCGGAGGGGCACTGGTGATCAGGCGGGCGGACATCGGCAAGCGAGTGGAAGACGCCTCTGGACACGTCGGCATCCCTCGCGATGTGATCAAGGACTATGAGGACCCCGGTGCCCCTCCGAACGAGCGCCGCAAGCGCCCTACGGCGTTCCTGTGGCCCGAAGGCGGGGGCGCCGAGTGGCTCGTCCCGCCGAACATGGTGAGACGCGCCTGGCGAGCCCCGCTGTGGATGAGCCGTGGCAGCTGAGGCGGCCCCGCGCTACGGCACCCCCGCCCCCGCACACCCCACATCCCCCGTCGGTACGACCCCGTCGAGGAGGTACTTCGCCACCGTGTCGTCCACGCAGGCGTTCCCCCGGCTGGCGAAGACGCCGTGTGAGTAGTCGTTGTGCAGCGTGATCAGTCGTGAGCCCGGCAGCGTGCGGCGCAGGGCGTGGGCGCCCTCGATGGGGGTGATGGGGTCGTGGTCGGAGGCGACGAGCAGGACCGGGGGTGCCTGGGGGCTGCCGAGTGGGGTGCGTTGTTCGGGCTGCCGCTTCCAGTAGGCGCAGGCGTCGGCTTCCAGGCCGGTGAGTACGGGCAGCGGGTCGAGCCGGCGCAGTGCCCGGATGTCGGTGAGGACCCGGGCGGGCCGGGGGCCGGGGCCGTCGGCGCATTTGACGGTGCGGTTGGCGGCTTCGTAGGTCCGTGACGCGGGACCGGCGAAGTCCTCGTCCGGGCGCAGCCCGTCGGCGGAGCCGTCGCGGAGATAGCGGCGCAGCCCGTCGCCGAGGCCCGCCCACCGTTCGGTCCGTCCGAGGGCGCGGTAGACGGCGCGGTCGAATTCGGCGGGACCGAAGCCTCCGTCAGAGTCCGTCCGGGTGGGGGTCCGGCCAGCGGGGTGGGCGGCGAGTCCGTTGCGTACGCGTGTGTACGAGGCGCGGACGGCCTGCGGGGTGGCTCCGAGGCCGTAGCGGGCGGGGTCGCGGGCCAGCCAACGGAAGAGGTCGTCGCGCTGCCGTAGGAGTGCGCGGGCCTGCCGGACGTCGAAGTCGTGCCAGTCCCAGGGGCCGACGACGCTGTCCAGGACCATCTTGCCGACGCGATGGGGGTGGGCGGCGGCGTAGGCGGCGCCGAGGTAGCTGCCGTAACTGACGCCGAGGAAGCCGATGGTGGGTTCGCCGAGGGCGGCGCGCAGGGTGTCCATGTCGTGTGCGGTCTGCACGGTGGAGAGGTGGGGCAGTGCGGTGCCGACGCCTTCGGCACAGTCGGCGGCGAGTTGGCGAAGCCCGTCCAGAAAGGCGCGTTCCGCGGGGCTGTCGCGCGGGACCGGGTCGGGGCCGGGGGTGTTGAAGAGGCCGCCCATGGGGCCGCAGTTGGCGGGGGCGCTGCGGCCGGTGCCGCGGGGGTCAAAGCCGATGATGTCGTACGCGCGGCGTACGGGTTCGGGGAGTTTGGCGCGCTTGGTGACGGCGTAGCCGAGTCCGGAGCCGCCGGGTCCGCCGGGGTTGACCAGGAGGACGCCGCGGTGCTCGGACGGGGTTCCGGCGGCCCGGACGCGGGAGACGGCGAGGTGTATCCGTTCGCCGTGGGGGCGGTCGTGGTCGAGGGGTACGGCGAGTGAGCCGCATTCGACGTGGGCGGGCGGGGCGGGGGCCGGCACGGAGGCGGGACAGGGGCCGAAGTCCAGGGATGGGGTGGCCGCCGCGTAGGAGGTCGCCGGGAGTGGGATGGCCGTGGTGAGTGCTGCGGCAAGTGCCAGGCAGAGCAGTGTGGTTCGGCGTATGGGCCGGCGTGGTGCGGACGGGGGTGTCAGGGGAGGTCGGGGGCGTGGGGAGGGCATGGGGGCTCCATCAGGGCACGATCCGGCATGACAATGAAAATGATTATCGATATCGTATGGCTTCGGTCAACGTGGGTCCGCGGCTCCCGGGGCAATCCCGGCCTGCCCGGATCCGTCAGCGCGGCGCGGGATGAGGAGTCATGGGGCATCTGTTGATGGTCGAGAGCTGGGTCGGGTCGATGAGCCGGCTGTTGCCACGCGCAATCGCCGAGGCCGGGCACACGTTCACGTTCCTGACCCGCGATCTGCACCACTACCTGCGGTCCGCGCCCGAGGGGGCGGAGCATCCACTGCTCGGCGCCCGTAACGTCATCACCGCCGACACCAACGACCTGCCCTCGCTGCTGCCCCAAGCAGCCGGGTTGCACGAGGTGTTGGGCTTCGACGGGGTGCTGAGTTCCTGCGACTACTACCTGCCGGCGGTGGCCGAGATCGCCGGGCACCTGGGCCTGCCGGGCCCCACCGCGCGGTCCGTCACCGCGGCCTGTCGCAAGGACGAGACCCGCCGCATCCTGGGGGCGGCCGGGGCCCCGGGCCCGCGCTTCGCGGTCTGTGACGGCTTCGCCGCGGCGGCGGTCGCGGCGAACGAGATCGGCTATCCGCTGGTGTTCAAGCCGGTGGATCTATGTGCGGGGATGTTCGTACGGCGCGTCGACGACGAGAAGCAGCTGGCGGAGGCCCACCGCGCTCTGAGCGCCTTTCCGGTCAATGCGCGTGGCCAGCTGCGCTCCTCCACCGTCCTGTTGGAGGAGCTGCTGGACGGGCCCGAAGTCAGCGTCGAGACGGTGTCGTTCGACGGGCGTACGCAGGTGGTCGGTGTCACCGACAAGAGTGTGGGCGGTGCGCCCGGGTTCGTCGAGACCGGCCATGTGTTCCCCGCTCCGCTGGGCGCCGATGAGACGGCTGCCGCCGTGGAGACCGCGCTCGCGGCCCTCGCCGGCCTCGGCCTGGACGGTGTCGTCGCCCATACCGAGATCAAGCTCACCGCCGACGGACCACGGGTCGTCGAGGTCAACCCGCGCCCGGCGGGCAACCGCATCACCGAACTCGTCCGGCATGTCACCGGTATCGACCTGGCCGGCGCCTGCGTGGACCTCGCCCTGGGGCGCGAACCCGACCTGGCCTCCCGTCCGACGGGCGTGGGCAGCGCCGCGATCGGCTTTCTGCTGCCGCCCGGTCCCGACGACGGTGTGCTGGAGGGGTACGACACCGCCGCGGGGCTGGATACCGCGGAGGAGCTGGCGGCGCTGCCCGGCGTACTGGAGGCGCGGCTCGCCGCACCGGGGGCACGGGTGCGGCCCGTCGCCGACAACAACGGCTACCTGGGCCACATCATGGCTGCCGGCAACGAGAACGGCTCGGCACGGGAGCGCGTCGCGGAGCTGCTCGGCGCGGTGCGGCCGCGGGTGGTGGCGGCCCGATGACCCCTCTCATACGGGCCGAGGCAGCCCCGGCCCCGCAGGTATCGGCCCGCCTCACCGGCTGGAAGACTCTCGATTCCCTCCAACAGGGCGTACGAGAGGGCGTGTTGGGGCCGGATCCCCGAGGTCTTCGCGTCTCCACCGCCTTCGCCACCAGCCAGGCCGTACGCCACGACGGGCGGGGCAGCGGCTATCGCAATGAGGTGCTCAGCCTGCGCCTCGGCGCGGCCGTAGGGTCATGTGCCGCCGAGCCCGGTGCGCTGCCGGCGGGCGCCGTCGAGGAGGCGGTCGGCGCGGACGTGGCCACGCTGCTCGGGCACCCGCTCCAGGTGGTGCGGATCGCCGCCCTCGACGCGTATCTGATGCATATCGCGCCGCACACGCCCGAGCACGGCGCGCGGCCCGTGGCGCTGCCCGCCGGGTCGTCGCTGGAGAAGTCCCGGGCGCGGGCGCGCGCCGTGGTGGAGCTGCTGGACGGCTGCGGGCTGCCGCCCGGCGGCCGGGTGCTGGTCGTGGGTGTCGTCAACTCTCTTTTGGAGGAGCTGCGTTCGCGGGGTCTGCGGTATCTGCCGTGCGATCTCAAGGGCGGTGAGACGGAGTGGGGCGAGCCGGTGGAGACCGATGCGCTGGCCGCACTGGGGCGCTGTGACGCGGTGCTCGCCTCCGGGATGACGCTCGGCAACGGGACCTTCGAGCCGCTGCGCGCACGGGCCGCGGCCGACGGGCGGCCGCTGGTGCTGTTCGCGCAGACCGGCAGCGCGGTGCTGCCCCGCTTCCTGGGGGCGGGCGTGCACGCCGTGTGCGCCGAGCCGTATCCGTTCTTCTGGCTGGACGGCGGGCCCGGCACCATCCACCACTACGCAGACCGCCACGGAGCCGCCCGATGATCACCGCGGAAGCCGGGGAACTGGGTGCACGCGACGCCGATGCCGGCCTGCTGGCACTGCTGGGGCGTACCCCGCTGGCCAGGATCAGCGGCGATCTGCCCGGCCCGCACCCCGGGTTCTGGGCCAAGCTCGAAGGGCACGGCGTCGGCGGGATGAAGGCCCGCGCGGCGGTGTCCATGCTGCTCGGCGCCCGTGAGCGCGGTGAACTGCGGCCCGGTGCGCCGGTGGTGGAGTCCACGTCCGGCACCCTCGGCATCGGTCTCGCGTTCGCCGGGCAGGCGCTGGGCCACCCCGTCGTGCTGGTCGGTGACATCGAGCTGGAGCCGTCGATGCGGCGGCTGCTGCGGGCCTACGGGGCGCGCCTCGAACTCGTCGACCGTCCGGCGGAGCACGGCGGCTGGCAGGCGGCGCGGCTGGCCCGGCTGCGCGAACTGCTCGACGGGCTGCCCGGTGCGTACTGGCCCGACCAGTACAACAACCCCGACAACACCGCCGGTTACGCCTCGCTCGCCGGTGAGCTGTCCGCCGAACTGCCGCGGCTGGACGTCCTGGTGTGCAGCGTCGGCACCGGTGGGCACAGCGCGGGCATCGTGGCGCCGCTGCGCCGCCGCTGGCCCGCGCTGCGGCTGATCGGGGTGGACGCCACCGGCTCGACGATCTTCGGGCAGCCGGCCAGGCCCCGGCTGATGCGCGGCCTGGGCAGCAGCATTCATCCGCGCAATGTGGCCTATGCGGCGTTCGACGAGGTGCACTGGGTCGGCCCGGCCGAGTCCGCGGACGCCTGCCGGCGGCTGGCCCGTACGAGCTTTGTCAGCGGCGGCTGGAGCACCGGGGCCGCCGCGCTGGTCGCTGCCTGGGCGGCCCGGACGCAGCCCGGCGCGGTCGTCGCGACGGTGTTCCCCGACGGGCCGCACCGCTATCTGTCCACCGTCTTCGACGACGACTTCACCACGGTGCACGGGGTGGACTGCGCGGCGGCGCGCACCCGCCCCGTCGAGATCCCGCACCCCGGCGCGGCGGAGGCGACCGGCTGGACCCGCTGCACGACCGTCGTGGACCCGTGCGACACCGGAACACCCGCCGAACCCGCTTCACCACACCCCCCACAGGAGGCCCCCGCATGAAGACCACCGTGCGTACCACGCGCCTCGAACTCGCCGAGCCGCTGCGGATCTCGCGCAGCACGATGGCGGCCCGCGACGCGGTCTGGATCAGTGTCGAGAAAGGCGGGCTGCGCGGCCACGGCGAGGTGGTGGCCAGCGCCTTCTTCGGGCTGGACGCCCGGACGCTGGTGCGGCTGCTGCGCGACGCCGCGGCCGCGGTCGAACGGTGCGGCGACCCGGAGACCGCGCTGGGCGCCCTGCGCGCGGGTGAGCTGGCCGGGCCCGGTACGCCGCCCGCGGTGACCGCCGCGGTCGAGTCGGCGCTGCTCGACCTTGTCGGCAAGCGCGCCGGGGCCGCCGTCCACCAGCTGCTGGGGTCGCTCACCCCGCCGTCCGCCGCGACCGCCCGCACCATCGGGATCACCACCCCGGAGCGCGCCGCGGTCCTCGCGCACAGTCTCGCCGAGGCCGGTTTCACCCTCATCAAGGCCAAGGCGGGCGCCGCCGATCCCGAGGAGGACCTGGCACGGATACGGGTGATCCGTGAATACGCCCCGCACGCCCGGGTGTTGCTCGACCCGAACGGCGCCTGGAGCGTCGCACAGGCCGAACAGCTGCTGCCCCGGTATGCCGAGCTGGGCGTCGAGGCCGTCGAACAGCCCCTCGCCCCCGGAAGCCCGGAGGCGCTGGCCGCGCTGGCCGCCGGCTCGCCGCTGCCGCTCATCGCCGACGAGGACGCCGTCTCGTACGAGGACGCGCGGCGGCTGGCCGGACGGGTGCAGGGCGTCAACGTCAAGCTCGCCAAGTGCGGCGGGGTCCATGCGGCGCTGCGGATCGCGGAGTTGCTGGCCGGCAGCGGTACGGACCTGATGCTCGGCTGTCTGACCGCCAGCACCCTCGGCATCGCACCCGCCGTCCATCTCGCCGACCGGGCCCGCTGGGTCGACCTGGACGGGCATCTGCTGCTCTCCCGCGACCCGTGGACGGGCATCGGCGGCGCCGACGGCACCGTACGCGCCGACGACCGGCTGGGACTCGGCATCCGGCCCAGCACCGGCGGCTCCCCGGCAGCGACCGCCGCCTCCACCATGACCGTCCCCTCCGAAAGGCTCCGACGTGCAGACCTGGCGTGAGATGCGGGAGTTCCCGCTCGCGATCCGCCTGCTGCTGGTCAACCAGCTCGGCGTGAACACCGGCTTCTATCTGCTCATCCCCTATCTGGCCACGCACATGAGCGACGACCTGGGGATGTCGGCGGCGGTCGTCGGGATCGTGCTGGGCGTACGCAACCTCAGTCAGCAAGGGCTGTTCCTCATCGGCGGTTCGGCCGCCGACCGGCTCGGCGCCCGTCGCGTGATCATCGCCGGATGTGCGCTGCGGACCCTGGGCTTCGCGCTGTTCGCGCTCGGCGACGGACTGCCGGTGCTGCTCGCCGCGTCCGTGCTCAGCGGGCTGGCCGGAGCCCTGTTCAACCCGGCCGTACGGGCCTACCTGGCGCAGGAGGCGGGCGGCCGGAAGGCGGAGGCGTTCGCGCTGTTCAACGTCTTCGCGACGACCGGGGCGCTGATCGGCCCGCTGCTGGGCAGTGCGCTGCTGCTCGTCGACTTCCGGGCCTCGGCGGTCACCGCGGCGGCGATCTTCGCGCTGCTGACCGTCGCCCAGGCGGTCGTCCTCCCCGTACGCGAGGTGCCGCCGGCGACATCCAGTGTGCTCGGCGACTGGCGCGAAGTGCTCCGCAACCGGGCGTTCCTGGCGTTCGCGCTGGCCATGGTCGGCATGTTCACCATGGAGAACCAGCTGTATCTGCTGCTGCCCGACGGGGCGCGGGAGGCGACCGGCTGGGCGGGCGCGGCCGGGATCGTGTTCCTGACCGGGACGCTCGCCAATCTGACGCTTCAGCTGCGGCTGACCCGGAGGCTCAAGGAACGGGGCAGCCGCGGTCGTTGGGTCGCTGTCGGACTGGCCTTGATGGGGCTGGCGTTCATCCCGCCGATGGCGGTGGCGGGCGGCGGCCACCCGGACGGAACCGGCGCGGCGGTCGTCGCGCTGCTGCCGGTGCTGGCGGGGGCACTGCTGCTCTACCTCGGCGTGATGATCGCCCAGCCGTTCGTGATGGAGCTGATCCCGGCCTTCGGCCGCGCCGAGCTGACCGGTACGTACTTCGGCGTCTTCTACGTCGTGTCCGGGCTGGCGGCCGCCGCGGGGAACACGGTGGTGGGCTGGGCGATGGATGCCGGCGGGGCGCGCGGGGCCAAGTGGCTGCCTTGGGCGTGCTGCGTCGCCTTCGGGCTGGTTTCGGCGGCGGGGGTTTGGCGGCTGCGGCGGCTGGGCGCGCTGCCGGAGCGTACGCCCGACCCGGGCACGCCCGCGTCGACCGTGAAGGCGAAGAGCGCATAAGAGGCCAGAGATGACGACCAATCCAACTCCCACCGACCCGGCTCGTACCAATCCGACTCCCACCGACCCGGCTCGTACCGACCCAACACCCATCAATCCCACTTGCACCGAACCGACCCCCACAGAACCGACCCCCACCAATTCAACTCCCGCCAATTCAACACCCGCCCTTGGCATAGCCGTTGAGGGAAACCTGCTCACCGACCACCCCGAGCTGTACGAGGCGCGGTTCCCCGACGCCGAGGGGCTGGCCGCCCGCTGGGCCGAGGACACACTGCGGCGCCTCGGCGCCGGGCGGCGGGTGCTCGACCTGGGCTGCGGCACCGGCCGGGACGCGGCGCGGCTGCAGGCGGCGGGCCGCCAGGTGGTGGGCGCTGACCTCTCCGGCGCGATGCTCACACACGCCCGACGGCACCACCCCGGCCCTGCCTACACCCGCGCCGACCTGCGCCGCTTCGATCTCGGTGCGCGCGCCTTCGACGCGATCGTCTGCCTGGACAGCTCCCTGCTGTACTGCCACACCAACGACGAGCTCGACGGGCTGCTGGACTCCTGCCGCCGGGCCCTGGAACCGGGCGGCCTGCTGATCGCCGAGATGCGCAACGGCGCGTATTTCCTGGGCCGTACCGACCTGCTGGACGCGCCGGCGGAGAACGCGTTCGAGTGGCGGGGGACGGTCTGTCGCTCCCGGACCACGCTGTGGGTCGACCGGACGGCTCAGCTGCTGCGCCGCAGCAGGGTGTGGAGCTCCGACGACCGGACCGCGCCAGTGGAGCAGCGCTCTGCATGGCGACTTCTGCTCCCGCTGGAGCTGCGGCGTTTCCTCACCGCACATGGCTTCACCGTCCTCTCGCTGTACGACGGGCCGGGGCCGCGTACCGAGCCCCGCTGGCAGGAGGGCGACACGCCCGGCGACCGGACCGACGGCGACCGTCTGCATGTCGTCGCACGCCTGACCTCCACCCCTTAGAACACCGCCCCCTTCCCAGGAGTTGCCGCCATGACAGCTGACATGCGAGAAGACCTGCCCGCCCCCGCCCCGGATTCCGCCGTCCCGCCCGGCCTGCGCCGCCGCGGCTTCCTGGCCGGCGCCTCGGGCGCTGCCGCGCTGGGCGCACTGGCCCTCGCGGGCTGCGGCTCGGGCGGCACGTCCGAGGACGCGTCCAGTGGCGACGGAGGCAAGCCACAGCGCGGCGGCACGCTGCGGGCCGCGTTCGCCGGCGGCGGGGCCAACGAGACCCTCGACCCGCACCTGGCCAGCCTCTTCTCCGACGCGGCCCGCGCCAAGGCGCTGTTCGACAAGCTCGCGGACTTCGACGCCGATCTGACACCGCGCCCCCGCCTCGCCGCGAAGTGGCAGCCCAACAAGGAGCTGGACCGCTGGACGGTGACCCTGCGCGAGGCCGCCTTCCACAACGGCAAGCCGGTCACCGCCGCCGACGTCCTGTTCAGCTACCGCCGTATCACTAACCCGAAGAAGGCGTTCCGCTCCAAGGCCGACCTGGAACCCATCGACCTCAAGGCGAGCCGAGCCGTCGACAAGCGCACCATCGAATTCCGGCTGAAGCGGCCGACCGCCGAATTCCCCGACATCCTGGCGGCGTTCGGCGCGTATATCGTCCCCGAGGGAATGGAATCGTTCGCCGAACCGGTCGGCTCCGGCCCCTTCCGTCTCGTCTCCTTCTCCCCCGGCGAGTCCACCGTGCTGCGGCGCTTCGACGACTACTGGGACGGCGCCCCGCACCTCGACCAGCTGGAGTTCGTGGCCGCCAACGAGGAGTCCGCCCGGATCAACGCGCTGCTCGGCGGGCAGGTCGAGTACGCACACGAGCTCAGCCCGACCACGGCGCGCGCCCACGAGAGCAGCGGGCGGGTGCGGATCGTCCGGCTGAAGAACAGCGCGATGCAGGCGTTCGCGATGAAGACCGACCGGCCGCCGTTCGACGACAAACGGGTCCGCGAGGCGTTCTTCCTGATCGCGGACCGTGAGGAGCTGGTGCGCGGCGCGCTGTCCGGCGCCGGAGAGGTCGGCAACGATCTGTTCGGCAAGGGCTACGCGTACTACGCGGACGGGCTGCCGCAGCGCGAGCAGGACCTGGACCGCGCACGCGCCCTGCTGAAACAGGCCGGTGCGGAGCACCTGAAGGTCACGCTCGACACCTCCGATGTCGCCTCCGGCTTCATCGAGGCGGCCGGAATCTTCCGCGACCAGGCGGCCAAGGCCGGGGTGACGATCACGGTGCAGAACCACAACCCGGACAGCTACTGGAGCGACATCCTCGACTCCGGCACCCTCTGCTCGTACCGCTCCGGCGCCATGCCCATCGAAATGCACCTTTCCCAGCGGCTGCTGACCAACTCCACCACCAACGCCACCAAGTGGCAGCACAAGGATTTCGACGCGCTCTACCAGCAGGCACAGTCCACGGCCGACCGCGCCGAGCGGACCGCGCTCTACGGGCGGATGCAGCGCCGGCTCTACGCGGAGGGCGGCTTTTTGGTGTGGGGGTTCGCGGACTGGATCGTCGGCACGGCGAAGAATGTGCGGGGCGTGGCGCACAAGGCCCCCGCCAACTCCCTTGACTGGGCCCGTTTCGACAAGGTCTGGCTGGCGTGAGGCGCCGCAGGGGCCTGTCCCGTATCGGCGGGCCGCGCTCCTTCGTCCTGCCCCGTATAGGGGGCCTGCGGTCGTTCGTCCTGCGGCGGCTGCTCCTGGGTGCCGGGCAGATCGCCGCCGTCGTCGTCCTCGTCTTCGTCCTCACCGAGGCGCTGCCGGGCGATGCCGCCGTCGCCCTCGCCGGCGACCAGCCCGACCCGGCCCGGATCGCCGCGATCCGCGAGAGCATGCAGCTGGACCGGCCCCCGTACGAGCGGCTGGTGCACTGGGCCGGTGCGCTGCTGCACGGCGACCTGGGCCGCTCACTGGTCACCGACCGCCCGGTGACCGGCTATCTGGCCGAGGGGCTGGCCCCCACACTCCTCCTCGCCGTGCTCACCGTGACCCTGCTGGTACCGGTCGGCACCGGCCTCGGGATGCTGGCCGCGCGCCGCGAGGGCGGCCGTACCGACCGCCTCATCAGCTCCGTCACGCTCGGCGTCTACGCCGTCCCCGAATTCGCCTTCGGTGTACTGCTGGTCTTCGTCTTCGCGCTCCGCCTCGGCTGGCTGCCGCCCACCGCCGTCGGCTACGGCACCGATCTGCTCGCCCATCCGGCAGCGCTGGTCCTGCCGGTGGCGGTGCTGCTGGCCCGCCCGGTGTGCTCCATCAGCCGCCTCGTACGGGCCGGCATGATCGATGCGCTGTCGTCCCCGTACGTCGCACAGGCCCGCCGCTACGGCATCGGCCCGGCCCGGATCCGCTACGCGCACGCGCTGCCCAACGCCATCGCCCCCGCCACCCAGCAGCTGGCCCGCACCGTCGACTGGCTGCTCGGCGGCGTCATCGTCGTCGAGGCGCTGTTCGTCGTCCCCGGCCTCGGCACGGTTCTGCTGGACGCGGTCAGGGCCCGCGATCTGCCGGTGGTGCAGGGCCTGGCGGTGGTGTTCGGCCTGGTCACGGTCGTCCTCAACCTCGGGGCGGACCTGGTCGCACACCGTCTCGCACCACGGACGGGAGTGGCCGCATGAGCATCCTCAACCGCATCAACCGCATGAACCACGTCGGCCGCGTGCTCCCCCGTCGGCTCCTCCCCCGTCGCCTCCCGCGTCTCCCCGGCCGGTTCGTCCTCGGGGCGCTGCTGCTCGCCGTCCCGCTCCTCCTCGCCTTTCTGGGACCGCTGCTGACCGGGCCGCCCGGCCCCCGAGCGGCCTCGTTCACCACAGCCGACGGGCATCCGCTCGGCACCGACTTCGCCGGTCAGGACGTCTTGCGCCACGTACTGCTCGGCGGCCGCTCGGTGGTGGTCATCGCCCTCGCCGCGACGGCTCTGGCCTATGTGCTCGCGCTGCCCCCGGCGTTCACCGCCGCGCTCACCCACCGCGCCTGGCTGGAGGAGCTGCTGATGCGCCCATTGGACGTCCTCCTGGCGGTGCCGTCGCTGCTGATGGTGCTGCTGGTGGCGACGGTGTTCGCGCCGGGCGCGGCCGGGCTGGCGGTGCTGGTGGCCCTGGTCAATGTGCCGGACACGGCCCGCATCGTCCGGGCGAGCGCGGCCGAGGCGGCCGCCCGGCCTGCGGTGGAGGCACTGCGGATGCAGGGCGAGGGGTGGTGGCGTATCGCCGTCGGCTATGTGGCCCGGTGCTGTCTGCGCACCCTCGCCGCCGACGCGGGCGTACGGATGACCGGAGTGCTCTACCTCGTCGCCACCGCGGCGTTCCTCGGCGTCGGCGTCGCCCCGGACGCGGCGGACTGGGCGGTGATGGTCGACCGCAACCGCACCGGCCTGTTCGTGCAGCCGTGGGCGGTGGTGGTGCCCGCCCTGCTGATCGTCGGCCTGTCGACGGGCACCAACCTGCTCAGCGACGCGGGCCTGGCGGGACGGCGACCGCGCAGGGCCGTCGCCACTGCCACCACCACCGCTCTCCTCACCCGTCCTCGTAAGACGAAGGGACCGACCTCCCGGTGAACGCGAACACGGAGACGGCCGCGGACGCGAGTGCGGACGCGGACGCGGACCTGAGTGCGGACGTGGGAGCAACCACGGCCACGGACGCCGCCGAAGCAACGGATGCCGCTACTGCTTCTGCCACTGCCACCGCACCACCCCCCGCCGCAGCAGCCATCTCCGGCCTCCGCATGGACATATCCGGCCGCCGCATCCTCCACGACATCTCCCTGACCGCCCGCGCCGGCTCGGTCACCGCGCTGGTCGGCGCGTCCGGCAGCGGCAAGACCACCACGGGGCTGGCCCTCATGGGCGAGTACCCCCCGGGCGCGCACGTCGAGGGCCAGGTGCGGGTGACGGGCGACGGCCCCGTCGGCTACATACCGCAGCATCCGGCCGCCGTCCTCAACCCCGCCCGGCGAGTCGGCGCGCTGCTCCATGACATCGCACGGTCGCAGCTTCCCGGACTCCGCCGTCGAGAACGCCGTCGGACAGCGCGCGCCCGCGTCCTGGAAGTCCTCGCCCAGGCCCAGCTCCCCGAAGGTGCGGAGGGCGAGGCCCTGTTGCGTCGCTACCCGCATCAGCTCTCGGGTGGCCAGCAGCAGCGCGTCGTATTGGCCCAGGCCCTACTCCTGGGCGCCCGAGTAATCGTCGCCGACGAGCCCACAACTGGCCAGGACGCCGTGACGAAGCGCCTCATCGTGGCGGAACTGGACCGGGTGGCGCGCCAGGGCATCGCCCTCGTCCTGCTGAGCCACGATCTGGACGTCGTGCGCGAACTGGCCGATGAAGTAGTGGTGTTGCACGACGGCCGAGTGGTGGAATCAGGCCCGGCCGGACAGGTGCTCGCGACGCCCTCCCACCCCTGGACCCGAGAACTCCTCACGGAACCAGCACCCACCGGCCCTACCAACCCGAGTAGCCCGCGCCCCCCGACCAGCCCGACCAGCCCCGACGAGGCAACGAACTCTCCCAAGGCAGCCCCCGGCACCACCACCCACACCACCACCCACACCACCACCCACACCCAGCCGCAGCCCCACACCTGCATCCACATCACCGCCGCCCGCTACCCCTCCCGCTCCAGCGCGCACGGCGCGGCAACTGCCCTGCGGGATGTCGAGTTGGACGTGTCCGCCGGAGCGTGCCTGGCCATCGTCGGCCGCTCCGGAAGCGGGAAAACCACACTCGGGCGGTGTGTTGCCGGCCTCCATCGCGACTGGGACGGCTCGGTGACACTGGACGGGGCGGACCTTCCGGGCAGCATCCGGGCGCGTACGACGGCGCAGGTCGCCGCGGTGCAGTACGTGTTCCAGGACGCGCGGGCCGCGTTCGACGAGCACCGGACGGTGCTGGCGCAGGCCGCGCGCACGGCAGTACGCCTACGGGCCGTGCCGACAGACCAAGCGCTGGAGGAGGCGCGCACGGCCTTCGCCCAGGTCGGCCTGGGCCCGGAGCTGGGTGGCCAACTCCCCAGCCGTCTCTCCGGCGGCGAGCTCCAACGGGCCGCGCTGGCAAGGGGGTTGCTGCCCCAGCCCCGTCTGCTCGTCTGCGACGAGATCACCTCAGGACTGGACTCGGTAACCCGCCGCGGAATCGTAGAACTCCTCGCCAACCTCCTACGGCGGCCTTCCGCCCCCAGCCTGCTGCTGATCACCCACGATCTGGACACGGCGGAAGCACTGGCGGACAAGGTCGCGGTGCTCGACGGCGGCACGATCGTGGAATCCGGCCCGGCGGGACACGTACTGACCTCGCCCACACACCCCTTCACCAGCGCGCTGGTGGCTGCGGCCCGAGGGGGATTTGCCCCGCGCTGAGCACCTCGTGCCACCACCGGTCGCGGCCCGGTGTCCAGGACACGGGCCGCGCGCACCGGTTCACCACCAGGACCGTCCGGTCCCCTGCGCCATCGGACGATCTGGCCCGTGCCAGGGCGTGGTCCAGTCGCGCCTTCACGGGCCGTATCGCGCCGTCCCAGAACGCCGCGTCCGCAGTGATCAGCACCCGCGCCTCCGACTCCCCCGTTCGCGCGACCAGTTCGGGCACGGTCAGCGAGACCGGCAGTGTGCTGCGTATCGCTCCCAGCCGGCCGCACGCGAGGGTGGCTATCACCGACTCGGGCACTAGCGGCAGATGCACCGCGACCTTGTCACCGGTCCGCACCCCGAGGCGAGTGAGCGCGACGGCGGCCCGATCGGCCTGATCGAGGAGCATGCCGTAGGTCAGCTCCTCCATCCGGCCCGGCTCCCCGGACCAGGTGAGGGCGATCCGCGACTCCTCCGGCTCTTGCACTTGCCGGTCATCGTCTGCATGCTCTGAGGTCACACTGCGCAACATGCGGATCAGGGTGTAGATCAGCGATCAACGATCGTTGAACGTCCGTTGTACGGGTTCGCGCTGCCCTCCAGGGCGTATTCCCAACCTTCGCGCTCCTACGCGCTCTCATTCTCCGTTGTCCCGACACCGGCGCCCCTCCCCGAGGCCCCCTTTCACCCCGACACCCGCACCGCCTCATAACCACCCACCACATCCCGCACGTCCCCGAACCCCCGCGCCTCCAGCAGCGCCGCCGCGATCACCGACCGGTTGCCGCTGCGGCAGTACAGGACGACGGGTCGGTGTGGATCCAGCTGCGCGATCTGGTCGGGGAGGGTGGCCAGGGGGATATTGCGGGCACCGGGAAGAGCGCCCGCCGCGTACTCGGCGGGATTGCGTACGTCCACCAGCTGGCCGAGGCCCGCCCACTGGCCGAGGTCCGTCGACTGGCCGCTGTCCACCGCCCGCCCGCCTTCCGTCACCTTCCGGTCCGCCGCCGACTCACCGCCCCGGCAAGGAAGCTCATCGACGCAAGGAAGCTCATCGACCCCCATACGCCGGCTGCTGGACGTCAGCGCGGCCTCGTGGGCCAGCGTCGTGGCCGGGTCGGCGAGATGGCCCAGGACATGGTCGTAGCCGATACGGGCGAGGCGGAGGCGCGCCTCGTCCTCCTTCCCCGGGTCGGCGATGAGCACGATCGGGGTGCCCGAGGCCACCACACTCCCCGCGTACTCCGCGAACCGGGTATCCAGGCTCGTATGCAAGGACCCGGTGAGATGGGCCTGCGTGTAGGCGGCCAGGGGGCGGCAGTCGAGGAGGACGGCGCCCTGTTCGTCGCGGGCGGTGATCGCCTCTTCGAGGGTGAGGGCCGGGAGCGGGTCGGTTTCCCGTAGGGGGTGGCCGTCGCGGTTGAGGGCCGCGTCGTGTGCGAAGTAGCCGGGCGTGGCGGGCTGGTCCGCGGTGACCAGGCGGACGAAATCGGCCTCCGGCATGGGCTGCAGGGCGTAGTTGAGGCGACGCTGGTCGCCGATGGTGGAGCTGGTCTCGGTGGAGAGGCTGCGGCCACAGGCCGAGCCGGCACCGTGTGCGGGAAAGACCCGGGTCGCGTCCGGGAGGGTCAGCAGTTTGGTGTGCAGGGAGCGGTGCAGGCGTACGGCCATGTCGTGCGGGGTGTGACCGGCGGAGGAGAGCAGGTCGGGGCGTCCGACATCGCCGACGAAGAGGGTGTCGCCGGTCAGCACGCCGAACGGAACGACGTCATCCGGGTGTTCATGGACGACCAGACAGATGGACTCAAGGGTGTGGCCGGGGGTGGCGAGGACGGTGAGTGTGGCCCCGCCCCCCTCGGCGCCGAGGGAGATGCGCTCGCCGTCCCGTAACCGGCGTATGGGGAAGCCGGTTTCGGCGGCCTCGCCGAAGGCGATGGTGGCGCCGGTCGCCCGCGCCATTTCGAGATGGCCGGAGAGAAAGTCGGCGTGAATGTGCGTCTCGATGACGAGCTCGATGCGCAGGCCGGTCGCGTCCGCCTCGCGCAGGTAGTCGTCGATGTCGCGGCGCGGGTCGATGAGGACGGCCCGCCCGGTGGTCTTGTCGCCGATCAGATACGACGCCTGGGACAGGCAGTCGAGGTAGTGCTGCGCGAAGTGCACGGTCGGCCTCCAGGGGTGGGGTACGCGGACCCGTTCGGGGTGGGGCGGCGGGTCGCGTGCCCCTAAGGCCCCTACGGGAAGGGTGCGTTGTGCAGATGCACGGATGTACGTACATTAGATAGGTACAGTAGGAGCCGAGTTGGGAGGCGACAAGTCCGGGTGATGTCCGGGCGTTGTCCGGCGGCGTCTGCGCGTTGTCCGCGATGTCCTGGCAAGGTCCGGCGCTGTCCGGGCGAGGTCCGGTGAGGTGGCGGCGCGAAGTCCGTGCACATTCCGCACGCATTTCACAACGCATTCCACGCGCCTCCCGCTCCGCGCCCCTTGACGCCGACCGCCCACCCCTTGACGCCGCCCACCCGCCCGCTCCCCACCCCGTACGTTCGCGGAGGAACCGACATGACGACCGAGCCGCCGGACGGCGAGCACGGACCGCGCCCCCTGGACCGACGCTCGCCGATGCCCCTGTGGGCCCAGCTCTTCGACGATCTGCGCCGCCGGATGGAAGCCGACGCGTTCACCGAGGAGTTCCCGGCCGAGCACCGGCTCACCGTCGAGTACGAGGTCAGTCGGCACACCGTCCGCGAGGCGCTGCGCAAGCTGCGCGCCGACGGCCTGGTGATCGCCGAACGCGGCCGCGCCAGCCGGCTCGACACCCGACGCATACAGCAGCCGCTCGGCTCGCTCTACAGCCTGTTCCGCGAGCTGGAGGGCCAGGGTGTGGAGCAGCGCAGCGAGGTGCTGCGGCTGGAGCGGACGGCGGACGGCACCATCGCCGGGCAGCTGGGGCTGGTCCCGGACGCCCCGCTGATCGTGCTGGAGCGGCTGCGGCTCGCGAACGGCGAACCGCTCGCCCACGACACCGCGTATCTGCCCGCCGAGATCGCCGAACCGCTGCTGGAGGCGGACTTCGGGCACACCTCGCTCTACGGGGAGCTGACGCGCCGCTGCGGGGTGAAGGTCACCGGCGGCCGGGAGCGCATCCACCCGTTCCTGCCGGACATCCGGCAGGCATGGCTGCTGGGACTGGCCGACCGGGAGGCGGCGTTCGCCATCGAACGGCTCGGCCGGGCCGGCGGACGGCCGGTGGAGTGGCGGGAGACGGTGGTGCGCGGCGACCGGTTCACCTTCGTCGCCGAGTGGTCCGACAACAGCCGGGCGGTCGCCCTCGCACCCCGTGCCGCGTGTCCGTCGTCCTAGCCGCGGCGTTGCCGTGCGGGCTGCTGATCGGGCTGTTGCTGGGCGCGCTCGGCGGGGGCGGCTCGATCCTGGCCGTGCCGGCCCTGGTCTATCTGCTGGGCCAGTCGCCGCACGAAGCGACCGCGGGCGCGCTGGTGGTGGTCGCGGTCGGCGCCGTCACGGGCCTGGCCTGCCACGCCCGCGCGGGCCGGGTCCGCTGGGCGTCCGGCGCGGCCTTCGGTGCCCTGGGCACGACGGGGACGTATGTCGGCTCCCGCTGGAGCGCTGCCCTGGACCCGACGGTGCTGATGACGGCGTTCGCGGGGCTGATGCTTGTGGTGGCGGTGGCGCTGATGTCGCGAACCGTGCGGGAACGGCGTACGGCGAAGGCGGCCGCCTTACGGGACACTGCCTTACGGGGCACCGACGTACGGGACACCGCTGAATCGCCGGTCGGTGCCTCAGCGGACGGGGATGCGGGCGGAGCGACTGCCCACCCCATAGGGGACTCAGGCGAGCCGGCCACGGAAGCCGTGCGGGGCGGGGCCCCACGCCGTAACCCCCACCCCCTTCGCATCGCCGCGGCCGCCACCGCCGTCGGACTGCTGACCGGCTTCTTCGGCGTCGGCGGCGGCTTCGTCGTCGTGCCGGCGCTCACCCTAGTCCTGGGCTTGGAGATGCCGGTCGCGGTCGGCACCTCACTGCTCGTCATCCTCATCAACTGCCTTACGTCACTGGCCACCCGGGCAGGAACGGGAACCCTGGACTGGCCACTGCTGACCGGCCTCGCCACCTGCGCGGCAATCGGCAGCTACCTCGGCAACCGCCTCACCACCCGCCTGCCCTCGCAGACCCTGACCACCGCCTTCGCCTCCCTGATCACCATCCTCGCCGTCACGATGGCCGCCGCCGCCATTCCACGGCTCTGACCCGCATCCCTGAGCACCCATCCCTGAGACCCGCAAGCCCCCTGGCACCAGCCCCCCACCCGACACCCCATCCACCCGACCACCTGTCCACCCGACCACCCCGTCACCCGTCACCCGTCACCCGTCACCCGTCACCCCACCCACCCCACCCCCAGGAGGACCCCATGGCCACCACACCCACACCCCCCTCCCACCACCAGATCCTGATCATCGGCGGCGGCACCGCGGGCATCACGGTCGCCGCCCGGTTACGCCGGGCCGGTGTCCGGGACATCGCGCTGCTGGAGCCGTCCGAAACGCACTGGTACCAGCCGTTATGGACACTGGTGGGCGGCGGCCAGGCCCCGCTGCGCGCCTCGCTGCGCACGGAGGCGGACGTCATCCCGCCCGGCGTGCGCTGGCTGCGTGAACGCGCCACCGCCGTCGATCCCGACGCGCGCAGGGTCACCACCGCGTCCGGGCGGGTGCTGTCCTACAGGCGGCTGGTTCTCGCGCCCGGGCTACGGCTCGACTGGGACGGCCTGCCCGGCCTGGCCACGGCGCTCGGCCACGACGGCGTCACCAGCAACTACCGCCCCGATCTTGCCCCGCTCACCTGGGACTTGATCCGTCGCATGCGACGCGGCACCGCCGTCTTCACCATGCCGTCCGGTCCGGTGAAATGCGGCGGCGCCCCGCAGAAGATCGCGTACCTGGCAGCCGACCACTGGCGCAAGCGCGGCGTCCTGGACGCCATCCGCATCATCCTGGTCATCCCCGAACCCGCCCTCTTCAAGGTGCCGGTCTTCAACCGGACGCTGGAGGATACGGCCCGGAGGTACGGCATCGAGGTGCGGCTGCGCTCCGAGATGACCGGTCTCGACGGCGCGGCACGCGAGGCGGTGATCGCCGATCACGCCACCGGCAAGACCGAGACCGTCCGCTACGACCTGCTGCACGCGGTGCCGCCGCAGCGCGCCCCCGAGTGGCTCGCCGACGGCCCGCTCGCCGACCCCGACTCGCCTTACGGGTACGTCAAGGTGGACCGCGTCATCCTCCAACACCCGTATTTCCCGGACGTGTTCGCCCTCGGCGATGTCGCCAACCTCCCCACGTCCAAGACGGGTGCCGCGATCCGCAAACAAGCCCCCGTAGTCGTCACCAACCTCCTCTCCGGGCTGCGCGGGCGCCCCGCGGCCGCCCGCTACGACGGCTACACGTCCTGCCCCCTGGTCACCGCCCGGCACAAGATGCTGCTCGCCGAGTTCGACTACGACCTGCGGCCCACCCCGTCGATCCCCTTCATCGACACCACGCGGGAACGCACCGACATGTGGCTCCTCAAGCGCTACGGACTGCCGCAGCTCTACTTCAAGGGGATGCTGAAGGGGCTGGCATAACGGGGTCCACGGAGCCTGGGCCCGGCCGATCCACCGTGCCTGGCCCGAACCGACCCACCGGGCCCGGCGCGCCACCGAACACCGGGCCCGGCGCTCGCCACCGAACACCAGGCTGGGCGCGCTAGCCGAGCCGAACGCCCGGGCCCGGTGGCTTGACCGCCCGCCACCACGGGCAGGGCTCTGCAAGAGGGTTCCCACCACCCTCAAGGGTCACCCCCTAAGGGTCCAAGCCCCTAAGCCTCCACCCCCACCACATCCCCCACCACACACCCCACGTTGTCCGGCGCCCCCGCCTCATGTGCGAGGGCGGCCAGGTCGCGTACGGCGTGCCCGGGATCCGGGGCCGTTGTCAGGGCCTCCTTGATCGTGTCGGTCGGCACCACCCCGTACAGCCCGTCGGTGCACAGCAGATAGCGCTCGCCCGGGTGCGCCTCCAGCAGCTGGAGATCGGGGGAGAACTCGTCACCGCCGTCGAGCGCACGCAGCAGCAGCGCGCGCTGCGGGTGGGACGGTGCCTCCTCGGGCGTGAGCCGGCCCTCGTCGATCAGTGATTGGACGACGCTGTGGTCGTGGGTGATCCGGAAGAGGCCGGAGTCACGCAGGACGTAGGCGCGCGAGTCACCGATGTGCAGCAGGGCCAGCTGCGAGCCGGAGCGAAGCAGCGCGGTGAGTGTGCTGCCCGTAGTGGGCGCGCTGCCCGTGCCGGGTGCACTGCCCGCGCTGGGGGTGTTCCCCGTCTCGGCTCCGTCCGCCTGGGACGGGGCTGCGCGGTTGGCGCGTTCGGCCGCGTCCTCCAAGGTGGTGAGGAGGTCCCGGGAGGACAGGTCCATGTCGTCCGAGGACGTCAGCTCCGCTATCGCGGCGGCTGCGGCCTGGGCACCGCTCGGACCGTAGCCGTCGGCCACGGCGAGCAGCCGTGGTCCGGCGTACACCACGTCCTGGTTGGCCGGGCGGACCAGCCCCCGATCGGTCGGCGCCGCACAACGCATCGTCAAAGGAGTGGCTGAAGTGTGGTGTCCGGGCATGGCCTTGTCCCTTCTGGACAGCTGGTCGACGAGGAAGGCGGCCAGATCCCGGCGGGCGGCGATGTCGGCCTCGACCTGCGCCCAGTACGCGGTGACCGCCTCGGCCGCCAGGCCCGGCGTCAGCTCGCACACCTCACCCGCAGCTCCGTAGCAGCGGCTCCGTAGCCGCACGACCGGCCCCGTCCGCCGACTGCGACGACTGGGCCGCCCCATGCCCTGCCCCTCCCCGGGGCCGGGCCGGAGCCGGCCCCATCAGGAAGGCACACCGCGTCCCCAGAGGGCCACCCCCCTGCCCCGCCCCTCCCCCTGGCCGGACTTCGCGGTTGGTCACCGTTATTCCCGTGACACCGGAGCGCACTGCTGCGACCGTGGATCAACCCGCCCAAGTACACGACCGGAGGCCGACGTTGGCGACTTCACCCTTCCAACCCACCGGCGAGCCCGGCGACCTCGCGGCCCATCTGATGGACCAGGCCATGGGCCACCTGTTCTCCGCCGCACTGCGCACCGCGGCCCAGTACCGCATAGCCGACCTCCTCTCCGAGGGCCCGCGGACGCCCGAGCAGCTGGCCGTCGCGACCGACACCCACGCACCGCATCTGCGCCGGGTGCTGCGCTATCTCGCCGCGCGCGGCGTCTTCCACGAGGACGCGGCGGGCGCCTTCACCCTGACGCCGGCCGCCAGGGCGCTGCGGACCGACGCCCCCGACTCGCTGCACCCGGCCATCATGATGATCACCGACGAGCTGTTCGTGCGGACCTCGGCGGTCATGGCCGAGACCGTACGGGAGGGCGGCGCGCCCTTCGAGCGGCTCTTCGGGGCGCCGCTCTTCGAGCATCTGATGTCACATCCGGCCAAGCGCGATCTCTTCGACAGCGGAATGGCGTCGCTGTCCGTCGCGGTGGACGATGCCGTGGTCGCCGCGTACCGCTTCCCCGAGCGGGGCACGGTCGTGGACGTCGGCGGCGGCCGCGGCGGGCTGCTGCGCGCCGCACTCCGCCGCCATCCGGAGCTGACCGGGGTGCTCTTCGAGCAGGCGCCGGCGCTGGCCCACCATGTGCTGGGCGATGACGAGCTGAAGGGGCGCTGGCGCACTCAGGAGGGCGACTTCTTCACGTCGGTCCCGGAGGGCGGCGATGTCTACGTCCTCAAGCATGTGCTGCACGACTGGCGGGACGACGCCTGCCGGGACATTCTGCGCAGCTGCCACCGAGCGATGGTGAAGGGCAGCCGGCTGCTGGTCATCGACTGCGTACTGCCGCCGGGAAACGCGCCGCACTTCGGGAAGACGATGGATGTCGCCATGATGTCCGTCCTGGACGGGCAGGAGCGCAGCGCGGAGGAGTTCGCGACGCTGCTGTCGGCCGGCGGCTTCCGGCTGACCCGGGTGCTGCCGACGGCGGCCTCTCCGTCGATCGTGGAGGCGGTTGCCGAGTAGCCGAATAGCTGGGCAGCTGAGTAGCCGAGTGGGGGCGATCACACCTTGTGGAGGGGACTGTCCCTCGACCGGGCACGGGGGGACGGTCGGCTCGACCAGGCACGGGGAACGGTCCCCTCGACCGGGCCCCTTGGCCCCCCGGCCTCCCACTCGACACCACACGCCGCCCTCCCCCACCCCACCCCGACGCGCCGCCCTTCGCCCCACCGCTGGCGGCCGTGCCCGCCCCGCGCTGTACTGATGCCACCTGACGGACGGCGTCGACCGCGCGGTACGCGCGCTCCGCCCGAGGCCGGAGAGGAGCTGGCGCAGTGGTCCGGATGCGGGCGCGCAGCCCCGACGAGGCGCACCGCAGCGCCACCCCGCTGGAGCTCTTCTTCGATCTGTGCTTCGTCGTGGCGGTCGCCCAGGCCGGCCGCCAGCTGGTACACGCGCTGACCGAAGGGCATCCGGGGCACGGCATCACCGGCTACCTCATGCTCTTCTTCGCCATCTGGTGGGCCTGGATGAATTTCTCCTGGTTCGCTTCGGCGTACGACACCGACGATGCGCTGTTCCGCGTGGTGACCCTGATCCAGATCGCGGGCGTGCTGATCCTGGCGGCGGGCGTGCCGCGTGCGTTCGACACCAGTGACTTCTCCGTCGTCTGGTTCGGGTATCTGGTGATGCGGCTGGCCCTGGTCGCCCAGTGGCTGCGGGCCGCACACGGGAGCGAGGGGGCCGAACGGCGTACCGCTCTGCTCTACGCGGCGGGCGTGAGCGTCTGCCAGGTCGGCTGGCTGGCCCTGTTGCTCGTGCCCAAAGGAGTCATCCCGTGGGTGTTCGTGGTGATGGTCCTGCTGGAGCTGTCCGTACCGGCCATCGCGGAGCGGGCGCGGCAGACGACGTGGCATCCGCATCACATCGCCGAGCGGTACGGCCTGTTCACGATCATCGTGCTGGGCGAGACGGTCGCGGCGGCCACGGTGGCCGTGCAGTCCGCGCTGGACGAGAACGACGAGCTGAGCACGCTGCTGCCGATCGCGGGCGGCGGCCTGCTGCTGGTCTTCGCCGCGTACTGGATCTACTTCGCGGTCCCCGTGCATCTGCATCTGCGCTCCACCCGCCAGGCGTTCGCGTGGGGCTACGGCCACTACCTGGTGTACGGGTCGGCGGCGGCGATCGGCGCGGGCATCGAGGTCGCGGTGGAGCAGGCGTCCGGCAAGGCGCATCTGTCGACGTTCGCGGCGTCCGCGTGTGTGACGGTGCCCGCCGCCCTGTTCATGGTCACGGTGTGGCTGATCCACTCCCGGCACCAGAAGCGCGGACTGGCCCAGCAGCTGGTCCTGCCGGTGTCGTCAGTCCTGGTGCTGGCCTGCACCTTCGCCGGAGATTGGGCGGTGCCGGCGGCCGGCCTGGTGGCGGCCGTGACGGTCACGGTCGGTGTCACCCTGACGGCCCGGCAGGGGATGGCTCTCCAGGAGTACCCGGATTACCAGGAGTAGCAGGCGTAGCAGGAGCCCCAGGGGTAGCGGCGGGGCCAGGGGGTGTCGTCGAGCACCCCCGCCGGTCGAGCTCCCTCCTCCGGCCGGTTACCCTATCCGGACGCGGTCGGCGTCCCCTGAGCGGCCCCTAAGCATCCGCATGGCCGTACGCCGCCCCCGACCACCCTGAACCGGCATCAGTTTCAGCCATCTTCGGCCGCTGCCATGGGGCCACCCGGGGCCCTGTTCACCGGGACAACCCCTCCCCCAATCCCGAGCAATTCACCGTCAATTCGGCGCCAATTCTCCGCTCAGAGGCCCGGCTTCCCGGATTTTTCGTTCTCTTGTTCCCCACTCTTCACCGGATGCGGCGGACGCGCTTCCGTGGGAACGCGGTAGGGTGCATATTGCCCTTTTTATACCGGCGGTACTCCGTACGGGACTCCAAGGGCCGTCCACCGTCCGCACCTGAGGAGACGCCAGCATGGCCGCCCGCCACGCACAGCCCCGTGCGCGCAAGAGACTGTCCGCGCGCAGCAAGGCCGTGAGCGGTCTCGCCGTCACCACGCTGGTCGGCACCGCCCTGTGGGCCTGGCCGGCCTCCGGCAACGACCACGACGGGCGGGCGGACGCCAAGAACGGCGCGCCCAGGGCGGCCGCCGCCTCGGAGCGGTCCGCCGCCCGCTCCGGCCGCAGCGCACCGGACACCCCTCGGGCGGACCGACCGATTCCGCACCTCAGCGACGCCGTCCGGAAGCAGATACCGGCCGACTCCCGCCAGGTATTGGTCGTCACGGGCAAGAGCCGCGACTCCTCCGAGTCCCAGGTCGTGCTCTACACCCGCGCCAAGGGCTCCCGCAGCTGGCATCCGGGCCCCACCTGGCCCGCGCACAACGCGGCCCACGGCTGGACCGAGCGGCACCACTACGGCGACCTCCGCTCCCCGGAGGGCGTCTTCACCCTCACCGACGCGGGCGGCCGGCTGCCCGCCCCGCCCGGCACCAAGCTCCCCTACACCCACAGCGGCAGCTTTGTCGCCAACGGCACCGGTGTGGAGGGAGAGCCGCTGGAGGGCGCCTTCGATTACGTCATGGCCATCAACTACAACCGGGTGCCGGGCACTTCCCCCCTGGACCAGCAGCGTCCGCTGGGGGCGGAGCGGGGCGGCGGGGTCTGGCTGCATGTCGACCACGACGGGCCGACCCAGGGCTGTGTGAGCCTCAAGCCCGAGGTGATGAAGGAACTGCTGCGCACCCTCGACCCGGCGCAGCACCCGGTCATCGTGATGGGCCCGGCCGGTCGCTGATATGGCCGACGCTGCCCAGGGCGGGACGGCCCCACCGCACGCTCCGGGCCCGCGCGACGCGTTGACCGATGTCCACGGGCTGCGGGTCGGGCACGCCACGCGCGTCGGCGACGGCTATCTCACCGGCACCACCGTCGTCCTCGCCCCGGAGGGCGGCGCCGTCGCGGCCGTCGACGTACGGGGCGGCGGGCCCGGCACCCGGGAGACGGACGCGCTGGATCCGCGCAATCTCGTCCCGCGCGTCGAGGCGGTCGTGCTGACCGGCGGCAGCGCTTTCGGGCTGGATGCCGCGTCGGGTGTGGCGCGGTGGCTGGAGGAGCGGGGGCGCGGCTTCCGTGTCGGTCCGGATCCCGCGCAGGTGGTGCCGGTCGTGCCGGCCGCGGCCCTGTTCGACCTGGGGCGCGGTGGTGCGTGGCGGGCCCGTCCGGACGCCGCGCTGGGCCGGGAGGCGACCGAGGCCGCGGCGGGCAGCGAGCCGGGGGCGGCGGTGGCGCAGGGCAATACCGGTGCCGGGACGGGCGCGGTGGCCGGCGGCCTCAAGGGCGGCACCGGCACGGCGAGTCTGGTGCTGCCGTCGGGCGCCACGGTCGCCGCGCTGGCCGCGGTCAATGCCTCCGGCTCGGTCGTCGATCCGCGTACCGGCGCCCTCTACGGGCGGCTGCACGAGGGCCCGGACGCGTTCCCGTCCGCCGCTGTGCACGCGGCCGCGGAACGGCGGCTGGCCGAGGCCAGGGAGACCTCATTGGCCCGTCTGGCGTCCTCCGTCCTGCCGCCGCTCAACACCGTTCTCGCCGTGGTCGCCACCGACGCCGCCCTGAGCCGCGCGCAGGCGCGGAAGCTGGCGGGCACCGCGCACGACGGTCTGGCCCGCGCCGTCCGCCCGGTCCATCTCCTGTCCGACGGCGACACGGTCTTCGCACTGTCCACCGGTGCCCGCCCGCTCGCTCCGGAAGAGGCACTCGCCGACCCGGTGTTCGGCGGGCATACGGCGGCGGGCGCGCTGAACGACATTCTGGCCGCGGGGGCCGATGCGCTGGCCCGCGCGGTGGTGAAGGCCGTCCTGGCGGCGGAGACGGTGGATGGGCCGGGGGGTCTGTTCCCGTCCTATCGGGAGCTTTACGGGGGCGGGTGAGGCTCGTAAGGGCGGATGAGGCCCGCGGGAGACGGGTGCGACCGCGGGGAGCGGGCGAGGCCGGTAGGGGCGAATAAGGCCGTAGGAGACGGGCGAGGCCCTCAGGGGAGCGGATGAGGCCCGTGGGAGCTGGGCAGGGCCCGTAGAGGTGCGCCCGTACGGGTGAATCGTCCCCGGCCGGGCTCCCGCGCCGACGCCCTGGGATCCCGGGCCGACCGCCCCTGGCCTCAGCCCTCCGCCGGCGTCACACCCCCGACGCCCCCAGCAGCGACCCCGCCGCGTACGTCACCGCCATCGCCAGCGCACCGCCCGCCGCATTGCGCAGCATCGCGCGGCCGACCGGTGCGGCACCCAGGCGGGCGCTGGTCCAGCCGCACAGCACCAGCGCGGCGAGCACCGCGACCACGGTGATCGGCAGCCGGAGATGAGCGGGCGGCAGCACGATCGCCAGCAGCGGCAGCAGCGCGCCGACGGTGAAGGCGAGGAGGCTGGCACCGGCCGCATGCCAGGGGTTGGTGAGTTCATCCGGGTTGATGCCCAGCTCGACCTCGGCGTGGGCGCGCAGCGCATCGTGCTCGGTGAGCCGCTCGGCGACCTCCCCGGCCAGCTCGGCGCTCAGCCCCTTCGCCTCCAACAGGTCCGTCAGCCCGGTGAGTTCGGCCTTCGGATCGGTCATCAGCTCGCGCTTCTCCACGGCCAGGGCGGCCTTTTCGGAGTCGCGCTGGGTGGAGACGGAGACATACTCACCGGCGGCCATCGACATCGATCCGGCCAGCAGTCCGGCGAGACCAGCGGTCAGCAGGACACGGTGTTCGTCGGTGGCGCCCGCGACGCCGACGACGAGTCCGGCGGTGGAGACGATGCCGTCGTTGGCGCCGAGAACCGCGGCCCGCAGCCAGTTGAGGCGGCTGCCGAGCCCGCCGCCGTGCGCCTCTTCGCGCTCCGGTTTCTGCACGCTCACCCGCCGAGAGTCTCACCCGCGCCCGCCGAACTCCCGCCCGACACCCCCGCATCGTCCCGAAATCGCCGGTGATAGAACGGCCATATGTCCGCAGAGCCACCCCCCACGCCACCTCCGTCCCCTCCTCCGCCGACGCTCGTCCAGCCGACGCCCCGGGCATCCGCGCCGCGCCGTCGGCTGTGGTGGCACCGGCTGATCCTCGGGCTCTGGTACCGGCCGGTGGACGTCCTGGACGAGGCGCGGGACCGCGGCGCGTGGAGCGCCGCGCTGATGCTGTGTCTGGTCAGCGGCGGCATCGGGGCGTTGTCGGTGGACGCGATCCGGCAGCAGTGGTCGGCCGACCGCACGATGGCCCTCCAGCTCGCCGGGCTCGCCGAGGCGGGGGTGCTGGCCGCCAGCTTCGTGCTGGGCGCGGTCACCCATGCCATAGCCCGCACCCTCGGCGGCACCGGCCGCTTCGCGCCGACGGCGAGCCTGTTCATCGTGCTGTTCTGGGTGGCCGGCCTGCCGCGGCTGGCGATCGCGGCCTGGCTGCCGACCGGCGCCACCATCGTCCAGGCCGCCACCTGGACGACGTGGGGCTTCGGGTACGTCCTCGCGGTGCTGCTCATACGGGGGCAGCACCATCTGTCGACGCGTAAGTCCGTGGCGGCGGTGTCGGTGCAGATGCTGACGGCGCTGGCCCTGATCAAGGTGGGGCCGGTGCGCTGAGCCTCTCCGATGCCGCAAAGGCATGGGGCATCCTCGTCCCGGCATACGGGCCGGGGTCACCGTGATGGGAACTTCCCGGCGTACGGCCCGGGCCACGGTCTTGGGTACTTCCCGGCTCACGGGCCGGAACCACCGTCGTGGGCACTTCCCGGCCTTGGCCGGGGGACCTCACCTGCGGCTCGTCAACTGCCGTACGAGACCGGCGAACGCCTCGCGCTCGGCGGCGCTCAGCTCCACGCTCTCCGACGGCGGCCCGCCGGGCCCGGTCTGCCGCGGCACCGAGCTGAGCAGCTGCTGCCGCCGGCGTTGGCCCGATGCCTCGGCCCTTTCCCATCGCGCCAGTCTGACCAGCCCGGTGACCCAGGTGACGATCGCTACGAGAAGTACGGCGAACCCGATCAGCTGCAGAATCGAAACGGCGGGGAGCATGCGGTCCTCCCGGACGGGTGGGGCGCTGGTGGAAACCAGTAGACACCACACCTTGGGACTTACGACAGGGAATCTTGGTACTTAAGTGCCGCAGTGACGCATCTCCTATGACATTTCACTCTTTTCCCGTCATCATGCAGAGCTCAACGTGCCCCTCACACCTCTCCGGCACGGCAGTCCGCTGCGCTTCACCTGGGCCGACTTGGTGCTCGCCGTTTTCGGCCGTCCGACCGTGGGGGGCGCCTGCGGCGGGCGTGCGCCCCACGTTGTCGGCTTTCCCGCCGTGTGGGTGTTTCGCCGTCGCTCCCCCACTGCCTGAACGGCGCGGGAGGTGCCCCCACGCGGCGGGCGTGGGTGTCCGCTGCGCTGTACCCGAGCCGACGCCTTGGCTGTCCCGCCGTTGCGCCTGCGGCGGGCGTGGGTTTTTCGGGTGCGGTGACGGGCCTCCGGACTCCGTCCTGCGGCCCGTCCCCTCCCGGCGGTGGGTGGAGAGGCGCCGGTGGGGGCACATGTCGTTCGTCGGGTGCCTGTGATCGCGACCACGAGGGGCACACGACCGACTACGTGCACCCCCACCGGTCTTCTCCCCCACCTCTTCGGGAGGTGCTGAACCGCAGGACGGAGTCCGGAGGTCCGGCGCCGCTGCCGAACAGCCCCGCGCAGCGGAACACAGCCCGCATCAAGCGTTACGGCGGGACAGCCAAGAACGTGGGGCTCAGGCACAGCGCAGCGGAAGCCCAGGCAAAGCGCAGCGAACCGCCCAAGTCGCCCGCCCGGTCCGGCTCTCGGGAACGCCGGTCACCCAACCCGGGGCGCCACCACGCCTGGACGGACACGGCGGGCCGCTGCGAACCTGGCTGTCGGGACCGCCGGACCGGGCCCCACCCATGATGTGATCTTCGTCACACTCCGGTCGCGCCCGCAACCAAATCCGCCCGCAGGTGCTGTTTATCAGCACGGAATGACAACACCTCTGTATGGAGCAGCTCGTGACTTCGCCGGACAACCCCGCGGCCGCTCGCATCCGCACCTCTCACCAGCAGCTCCAGCTCACCGGGCAGCAGGAGCCGGGCGCCCCGCGCCGTTCCCGCCGCATGCGCCGTACGCTGGCCGCGACCGCGCTGTTCGCGGCTGGCGCGCTGGCGTTGTCCGCCTGTGGCGGCGATGCGGAGGCCGGTGGCCACGGAGACGACAAGGACGGCCAGGCCAGCGCCGATGCCGCGGCCGCCAAGGACGCCTCACAGGCGAAGATCAAGGTCTCGGCCAAGAACGGCGCCACCGACGCCAGCATCAATGACACCGGTGTGAAGGTCACCGGTGGCAAGTTGACCGATGTGAAGCTCACCGTTGCCGACTCCGGCGCGGTCGTCGACGGCGTCATATCCCAGGACGGGACCTCCTGGAAGCCCGCCGTCCAGCTGGAGCGCGGCACCAAGTACAAGATCGTCGCGAATGCCAAGGACGCCAAGGGCCGTGCGGCCACCGAGAACGCGACGTTCACCACCGTCTCGTCGGCCAACAGCTTCATCGGCATCTACACCCCCGACAACGGCAAGACCGTCGGCGTCGGCATGCCGGTGTCCTTCAAGTTCGACAAGCCGATCACGAACCGGAAGGACGTCCAGTCCCACATCAAGGTGACGTCCAGCAGCGGCCAGCAGGTCGTCGGCCACTGGTTCGGGTCCCAGCGCCTGGACTTCCGGCCGGAGAACTACTGGAAGGCCGGCTCCAAGGTCACCATGAACCTCGACCTGGACGGCGTGGAGGGCGGCGAGGGCATCACCGGTGTGCAGTCCAAGACGGTGTCCTTCACCGTCGGCCGCTCGCAGGTCTCCACGGTCGACATGAACACCCAGACCATGACGGTCAAGCGGGACGGCAAGACCATCAAGTCGATCCCGATCTCCGGCGGCAGCGCCGAGAACCCGACCTACAACGGCCAGATGGTGATCTCGGAGAAGTTCAAGCAGACCCGCATGGACGGCTCCACCGTCGGCTTCACGGACGAGGAAGGCAAGGGCGAGTACGACATCAAGGACGTCCCGCACGCCATGCGCCTGTCGACCTCCGGCACCTTCATCCACGGCAACTACTGGGGCGACCCGTCCATCTTCGGCCGCGCCGGCACCAGCCACGGCTGCGTCGGCCTGAAGGACAACAAGGGCGGCGGCGGTAACACCCCGGGCAAGTGGTTCTTCGAGAACTCGCTGGTCGGCGATGTCGTCGTGGTGAAGAACTCGAAGGACGAAACCATCAAACCGGACAACGGCCTCAACGGCTGGAACATGCCCTGGTCCGAGTGGCAGGCGGGCAGCGCGGTCTGACGCGCAGCAGCTGACATACGCGAACGGTGGCCGGTCCCGGGAAGGGGGCCGGCCACCGGCTTGAGGGGAGCCGGTCCGCCAGGGCGGTCAGTACGGGGAGGTGGCCCGCTCACCGGCGCTGCGTCGATCCCGAGCCGGGACTGCTGACTTGACGTGACGGCACGACTCAAACACCTCAATACTCTCCTTCGAGGCTTAGTTGATGCCGCGTCATATTGGAGAAGCCACCGAACTGACGCGTCGCCATGGAACCGGCTCCGTCAACGGATGATCGAGCGGCACATCGTCCGTGGCCACAACGGCCGAGGCGATCAGCCGGCGCCCGCCGAGCGCTCGCCGACCGTCGCCAGCAGTGCCTCCGATTCCTCGGTGGTCAGCTCGGGGCCGGTCGCGTTGATCTTGGTGAGGGTGCCGTCGGGTTCGGCGACCGCGATGTTGGAACGCGTCCGACCCGCCACCGGTACGCCCGCCACCTCGATGCCCTCGGCGCCCAGCAGCCCGGCCAGCGCGGCACCCGCGGGTCGCCCCAGCGGCAGCACCGCCAGGGTGCGGTGCCCGGCCGCGGCGACCGCCCGCGAGGCGACGCCCTTGCCGCCCGGGTCGATCCGGTCCGCGGTGGCCCGGAGCACTGCGCCACGGTCCAGCGCCGGTATCTCGTACGTACGGTCCAGGCTGGGGTTGGGCGTGACGGTGAGGATCAAGCGCGTACCACTTCCGTGCCCGCGCGCTCGATGGCGAGGGCGTCGTCGGGGCTCAGCCCGGTGTCGGTGATGAGCAGGTCCACGTCCGACAGCTCTCCGAACCGGGCGAAGTGCTGCTGCCCGAACTTGGCGGAGTCGGCGAGCAGGACGGCCCGGCGGGCGGCACGGATCAGGGCACGCTTGACGGCGGCCTCCGCGAGGTCGGGGATGGTCAGGCCGCCGTCGAGGGAGAAGCCGTTGGTGGCGAGGAACACCACGTCGGCGTTGATTTCGCGGTAGGCGCGCAGCGCCCAGTCGTCGACCGCGGCCCGCGTACGGTGCCGGATGCGGCCGCCTACGAGTGGAGGGTGAACCGGGCGACGGTCGTACCGGCGTCCAGGATGACGCTCCCGGCGCTGCCGGATCCGGGACCGTTGGCGTTACCGGGGCGGGGGCCGGTCAGGTCGCGGCTGCCGGGGAGCTCGGCGAGCGCGGCCCGCGCGATGCGCTAGCAGAGGGCAGGCGGGACGTGGCAATGCGGTACGGGGCGGGGCGGGGCGTACGGGGTACGCGGATGCCGGCGGGCCCGCGCCCGCTACCCCGTTACCAGCAGTCGCCAAGCGTTACCGGCAACCGCCAAGCCGCCCCATCACGCACGACAACCGATCACACGCGACGCACTACGCCGCCGCGTCGAACCCCGTGTCACGCGCCATCCGCTTCAGCTCCAGCAGTGCGTGCTTCTCGATCTGGCGGATCCGCTCACGGGTGAGACCGTGCTGCTTGCCGACCTCGGTGAGCGTGCGCTCGCGGCCGTCCTCGATGCCGTAGCGCGCCTTGATGATCGATGCGGTGCGGTGATCGAGCCGGTCGATCAGATCCTCCAGCTCCTCACTGCGCAGCAGCGACAGCACGGACTGCTCGGGCGAGGCCGCGGAGGTGTCCTCCAGCAGATCGCCGAACTGGGTGTCGCCGTCGTCGTCCACCGACATGTTCAGGCTGACCGGGTCGCGCGCCCAGTCCAGGACGTCGGTGATCCGTGCGGGCGTGGAGCCCAGCTCGCCGGCGACCTCCTCCGGCTCCGGGTCGCGGCCGTTCTCGCGGTTGAACTCGCGCTGCACCCGGCGGATGCGGCCCAGCTCCTCGACGAGGTGCACGGGCAGCCGGATCGTGCGCGACTGGTCGGCGATGGAACGCGTGATGGCCTGGCGGATCCACCACGTCGCATACGTCGAGAACTTGAACCCCTTGGCGTAGTCGAACTTCTCCACGGCGCGCACCAGCCCGGCGTTGCCCTCCTGGATCAGATCCAGCAGGGGCAGACCGGCCCGTGGGTAGCGGCGGGCGACCGCGACGACCAGCCGCAGGTTGGAGCGGATGAAGATGTCCTTCGCCTTGGCGCTCTCGGCGGCCAGTGCCTCAAGCTCCTCGCGGCTGGCGCCTGCGGCATTGCCGTCGGCGACCTCGCCGTCCAGGATCTGCTGGGCGTAGACGCCCGCCTCGATGGTCTGGGACAGCTCGACCTCCTTGGCGGCGTCGAGCAGGGGTGTGCGCGCGATCTCGTCGAGGTACATGCCGACCAGGTCGCGGTCGGCGATCTCCCCGCCTACAGCGCGAACACTGCTGGCCCCATCAGAACCGCTGCTGCTGGCCTGACGTTGGGCGACGGCACGGGTTGCCATGCGTGTGCTCCCTTTGCGATGAGTCGGTCGCGGGACGTTGGAGCGGACCGAGTGGTTGACCACCGGTTGATTGCCACCGATGAGTCACCGATGCCGATGATTGGCCCAGCGGCCCGTTCGAAGGAAACAACGGCTGGAATCCGGACAGAATTCCCATGCCGCGCACCTATTTTTGCGATCATGCAGTACCCTGCGCCCGATCCGAGGACGCGGCATGCCTTCTGATCACGGAGAAGTACTGGTCAGAGCGGGCATCGAGGCCGATCTCCAGGCCCCCACGGAGTTCTGCGATCACCGGGTAATTGCAGGACCCGCGAGAGACCCATCACGTTCGACACGGAGCTCTTCACCCCCGAGCAGCGTCGCCCGTGGTTCCTCTCCCACTTGAAAGACGGCTCGCATGGTTTTTTGGTTGCGCAGACGGTGACGCTGACGGGGCTCGCGGCCGGGCCGGAGGGGCGTACCCGACCCTGAGGGGCGCGCGGCCGCCCCGGAGAGGTGCACCCGACCCTGAGGGGCGCGCGGCCGCCCCGGAGGGGTTCGCGGCCGACCCGAGTTGACGGCGACGGTGGCCGGGTGTCGCCTGTAGTGAGGGCACGCGAGAGGAGCCGGTCATGGACAACCACCCTCAGGAGCCCGATGCGCGGGCCGCCCGTTCACACGGCGCCATCGAACCGGAGCACGGTGCGACGAGCGGCGAACCGCAGACGACCTCCCAGCCCGGCGAACCGCAGGCGGAGTCCCGGCCCGGAGTGGGGCGCCGCGTCCCGGCGAAGGTGCTGTGGCCCGTTATCGCAGCACTCGGTCTCGGCTGCTACGCACTGTGGATCGACCACACCAGCGGCGCCAAGGGCGGCCAGGCCGCATTGGTCGGGCTCGTCACGGCGGTGGTCTCCGGGACGCTGGGCCTGTTGCTGGTGCATTACCAGTCCACCATGATCACCGAGATACGGGCGCTGCTGTACGGCGCGCTCTTCGGCACCTCGATGGGCTGGCTCTACAACCTCAGCGGACCGTCCGTCCTCAAGTCGTCGACCTGGGGCTTGGTCATGGGCAGCATCATGTTCGCCGTCTCGCTGTATATGTTCCGAGCCAAGCGCACCAAGGAACCGCACGGCCTGCACCGCCCCCGCAGGGCCCACCGGCTGCGCATACCCCGCCGACCGCACGGCGCGCACTGACCACCAGGACCTCGGGCACCGGCCGACGGCCGGTGCCCCCAGTCCCAAGACGTCAGCTGAGCCCCGGGCGCCGGCCAGGTCCCCTCCCCTACGTCCGCCGGACAGTACGCAGCGGTCCGCCTGGCCGCCAGCTCTCCACCACGAGGTACGGGGCCTCGATCGACGTCCGCACCACCTCCGTCAGCTCTGCTGCCCGGAACAGAAGGAACGGCTCCGGGGGTTTCACATCCGCTGCATAGCGCGCGAGCACCTCGGGATCGGTCACCTCTACCGCCCGCCCGGAGACCCGTACATCGCCGCCTGCCATGTCGGTGCCTGGCCCGGGGTTGGCGTACAGCCCGAAGCGCGGGTCGCGCCGCAGGTCCAGTGCCTTGCGTGAGCCGGTCATCATGCCCAGCCACAGTTCCCCGTATCGGAAGTCCGCCTCCACCCCGGACAGTCGGGGTGCACCGTCCTTGCGGAGGGTGGCCAGGACGTGGTGCTTGAACGCCCCGAAGCGCTTCATCACCCGCCCGGCCAGCTCCGGCTCCGCCGCCTCGACCTCGGACCAGGGGACACCGCTGCCGCTGCCTGTGTTCTCGCTCGTCATGCGCTCACCCTCCCCTCAATACCCGACATCCACTGTCCGGTTTCCCATCGGGCTTCCGACGGATTCCGTCCGACAGGTTCCATCCGACGGGTTCCGTTCAGATTCTCCGACGGGCTCCGTCCGAAGGTCTCCCTTCAAGTTCCGCCCGCCGGGTTCCGGCCCTCCCCACCGCCCCGGATCCCGGATGCTCACCCCGACGGCCCGAGATCCGCCACGTTCCACCGCTCGGGGCTCAGTCGTACGGCGATCAGCTCCTCGCCCCGGGCGAGCGCGTCCCTCGCGTACCGGGACACCTTCTCGGCGGGCAGATAGCGACTCGCCACCTTCCTCACCAGCTCCGATGTGACCTCGGCGAACGCGGCCGGGCCTTCAACAGCGGCATAACGGTAGGTCGGTGAGGTGCGCTGCACCGTCAGGGTGAAGCGGCCCATCCGCTCGATCAGCCGGGCCTTGCGCGATGTACGGCCCGTGAAAAGCACCACGTCACCACCCGGACGGTAGGCGTACCAGACGGGCGCGGTCACCGGCCCCCGCTCGCCCCCCGCCGCGACGGACAACACGGCTACCAGCGGCTCCGCGAGAAACCGCTCGCGCTCTTCCACGGACAGCGCCATCGCACACTCCTCATGACGACGTGAGGTCATCCCCACGCTCACACAGGGTGCACCGCACCGCCCGCGAAGACCCGTATTCGGGTCCCCGCCCCGGCCGCCGCTCCAGCCACCGGCCCGGCCACCCCACCGGCCGCTCGACCAGCCACCGGACCGGGCACCGGCCCGGGCATCAGCCCGACCGCCGTGCTCCGCGTCCCCGTCACCCCCGTCACTCCAGTCCCCCCGTCACCCCCGTCACCCTCTCCACTCGACCACGTCCCTCTCAGCCCCCTCCATCTCGCCCCCTCCCCCCACCTGCCTCCATCTCGCCCCCTCCCCCATCACCTTTCCGGCCGACTCCGGCTCCCCATCCGGAGCCACCGCCCCGGCCGCCCGCCCGACGCCGCCAACCGCCCCGCCCTCATCGCCGCCACCACGCCAACTCCCCTGTTCCGACCGACGACTTCAGCGTCTCACCCGCCACTGACAATGCCGCCCGCACCGCTCCCACCTGCGGTCTTACGACCGCCGGAGTAGGGCCGCAGGCCGTTACGCCGGGCCGCCCGCCGTCCTAGCCTTCGACCATGGATACGACGAGCGGCACACTCGACGAAGCCCTGGAGCGCCTGCACACCACCGGCCCCGAATTCCACGGCTACCTGAGCAATCACGGCCCGATGGCCGTCGAGGCCCTGGTCCGGCGCGGCCAGGCCCGTACCGTGCACGGCTGGGTCGATCACTACGTCACCAAGCTGGAGGACGTACCGAGCCCGCAGTCCCCCGTCACCGACGCCAACTGGCAGCAGGCGCTGGGCGATCCCCGCCGCGTCACGGACTGGACCACCTATATGGCGCACCAGGTCGCGGAACGGCCCTGGCGCGAGGTGCTGGCCGAGTGGTGGCCACGGCTGCTGCCCGGCATCGCGGGCGCCGCGACCCACCCCGCCATCCGCGTCGGCCACGCCGTCCGCACCCTCCTGGAAGAAGGCGAAGAGGGCCCGCGCATCGCCGAGTTGGCGCACGCCCTCGGCTACTGGGCGGCCCGTCACACCACCATGCCGGTGACCGTCCGGCCGACCGGCACCGCCTCTCCCGCGGATGCGCTGGCTGCCCTCCCGCACGTCGCCGACCAGCACGTAGGCGTCCTGGACGGGCTGGCCCAGCTCCCCCGAACGGAGGGCTGGCTGGCGGCCGCCGAGGCCGTGAACGCCCCCGAGGCCCCGGAGGCCGCCCGCGTCCAGCTGGCCGCGCTCGTACGGGCGGCGACCCACCGCTATCTCGACTACGGCCATGGTGACGCGGTGATGCTCGTCCACTCCGCCACCGCCCCGAACGCCGTACTGCGCACCCTCCCGGCGCTCCCGACCGAGCTGTGGGCGCCGTCTCTCGGCGTGGCCTGGGCGGCGAGCGCCGCGCTCACCTCCGTCTATACGCCGGACGAGCCGCTGCCGCCGCTGCGCGCCGGGAAGCGCACCCCGGAGGAGGTCTTCGAAGAGGCCACGGCACACGGCGACGAACATGCGATCAAGTTCACCGACACGGCGCTGGACGTGGCCTCCTGGGCCCCGGACGGCGATGACCGCGCCCTGACCGCCGCCCTCCGCTCCCAGGACCTGATTCCCCGGGTGGGATGAGGTCCGTCCCGAAGTGGCCGGCGCGCGGCCGACGCCCAACCCACCCGTCTCCCCGTGGCGTCGGTCTTCCCGTTGCCTCCGCCTCCCCGCTGTGCCTGCCCTCTGTCGCGTCTGTCCGCCGTTGCGGGGGACTCCCACTACGCCTCCGCCCTTCCCTCCGCTACGCCCGCCTCCCGCTACGCCTGTCGCCCCGCCGCTCCTGCCACCCGTCACCACAGCCCGCTACGTCTGTCGCCACCACCCGGCTCTCACCACCTCGCCATTGTTAAACCTTCAAGAACGCGCCGGGCGGTGAGAGAGTGGATGGCATGAGGAACGAACCCGCAGCCGAGCCGCGCTGGCTCAGCGACGAGGAGCAATACGCCTGGCAGTGCTACCTCCACGCCACCACGCTTCTGGAAGACCACCTGGACCGCCAGCTGCAGCGTGACGCCGGGATGCCGCATATCTACTACGGGCTGCTTGTCCAGCTCTCCCGTGCACCGCGGCGTCGGATGCGGATGACCGAGCTGGCCCAGAACGCCAAGATCACCCGCTCCCGCCTGTCGCACGCGGTCGCCCGACTGGAGAAGAACGGCTGGGTACGCCGCGAGGACTGCCCGTCCGACAGGCGCGGTCAGAACGCCTTCCTCACGGACGAGGGAATGCGCGTCCTGGAGAAGGCGGCCCCTGGGCACGTCGCCGCCGTTCGCGGCGCGATCTTCGATCGCCTCTCCCCCGAGCAGGTCGGCCAACTCGCCGAGATCTGCAGGGTGGTGGCCGATGGGCTGCAGCCGAACGGCGCCGACCTCCCCTGGCTCCGCTGACGGGTCAACGGAGCCGGACGAGGCCGACGCCTTCGAGTCGTTTCACAGCCAACGGCGGTCACATAACGAGCCAGGAGCGGTCACGTGACGAACCACGGGAATACCGCCCGCCCCCGCCCCCGCTCAGTGCGCCATCACCGGAACCGAAACACCCTCCCCCTCGGCCGTGCCCTTGGCCTCGCCGTCACCGGACGACGCGGCAGGCGTCGAACCGCCGCCCTCACGCCCGGTGTTGACGAAGGTGAAGGCGATCAGGGCCGCCAGCAGCAGGATGCCGACCGCCCACCAGATGGCGGTGCTGTAGCCGTGCACCATCGACTGGAGCTTCAGCAGATCCCGCGAGGGGGCGCCGGCCGCGTGCGAGGCGGCGTACGCGCTGGTGGCGCTGGCCGCGATGGTGTTCAGCAGGGCCGTACCGATGGCCCCGCCCACCTGCTGCGAGGTGTTGACCATCGCGGAGGCGACCCCGGCATCGCGCGGCTGGACGCCGTGCGTGGCCAGCGACATGGCCGGCATGAACGCCGTACCCATACCGAGGCCCAGCAGCAGGAACGCGGGCAGGATCAGCGCTGGGTAGGACGTGTCCAGGTCGATCCGGGTCAGCGCCAGCATGCCGAGCGCGGCGACCACGAAACCGGGCGCCATCAGCAGCCGCGGCCGGACACGCGTCATCAGCCGGGCACCGATCTGCGTCGAGCCGGTGATCATGCCCACGATCATCGGGAGGAAGGCCAGACCGGTCACGACCGGGGTGTAGCCCTTCACGATCTGCAGGTAGTAGGTCAGAAACAGAAAGAGACCGAACATGCCGATGATCGCCAGGCCGAGCGACGAGTAGACACCGGCGCGGTTCCGCTCGGCGACCACGCGCAGCGGCAGCAGCGGGGCCTTCACCTTGGACTCGACCAGTACGAACGCCAGCAGCAGGACGACCGACACGGCGAACAGCGCAAGGGTCGGGCCGGCCAGCCAGCCGTCGGACTCGGCGCGGGTGAACCCGTACACCAGCGAGACCAGGCCGAGCGTGGCCAGGACGACGCCGGGAATGTCCAGGCGGGAGGGGTTACGGCTCTCCGCGGGCTCACGGATGACCAGGACGGCGCCGGTCGCGGCGACCGCGGCGAACGGGATGTTGACGAAGAAGGTCCAGCGCCAGTCCATGTACTCGGTCAGCACACCGCCGAGGATCAGCCCCACGGCGCCACCACCACCGGCGATCGCACCGAAGATGCCGAACGCCTTGGCGCGCTCCTTGGCCTCGGTGAATGTCACCGCGAGCAGCGACAGCGCGGCCGGCGCCAGCAGCGCACCGAAGACACCCTGCAGCGCACGCGCGCCCAGCAGCATCCCCTCGTTCGCCGCGGCCCCGCCGAGCGCGGAGGCGACCGCGAAACCGACGAGCCCGGTGACGAAGGTCCGCTTGCGCCCCCACAGGTCGGCGACGCGTCCGCCGAAGAGCAGCAGACCACCGAAGGCCAGGGCGTAAGCAGTGATGACCCACTGTCTGTTGGCATCGGAGATGCCGAGATCCGCCTGGGCGGACGGCAGCGCGATGTTCACGATCGTCGCGTCAAGAACGACCATCAGCTGCGCGAGGGCGATGAATATCAGCGCTTTCCAGCGCCGGGGATCGGCGGTCGTGACTGTTTCAGGCATGGAGGGGTCCACCTAGCGGTGCGGTGAGCGAATAACGGGAGTGTGAGGTGTGACGTGTGCGTGGAAGATCGTCGACAGATCTATGAGCCGAGAGGTCTGGGCATGAGATCTAGGTATTGCAGATGTTTCAGGTGTTGCAACTGATTTTTGCGTTGCGGGTGTTACATGCGTTACGTCGCGGTTGTTGCGTATGTTGTACGTGCTGTGGACGTTGTGCGTCTTGTAGACGTCGCGGGCCGGTGAGCCTGGGTCACGGACGGCGCCTCAGGTCGTCCAACGTGGCGGCGGCGCCAGGCAGTTCGGAGCGCGCAGGCGCCAGCAGGCCGTCCAGGAACAGCTGCAGATGCCTGTGCACAAACCTGTCGAAGTCCACGCAGCCACTGCTCGGCAGCGGGCGCGTGAGCTGGGTGAGCGCGACCATCAGGTCACCGACGGCGATGTCGGTGCGCAGCCGGCCGCTGTCGCGCGCGGCCCCCATGAGGGCCTCGACGGCCGCCTCCAGACGTTCACGCGCCGCGAGCACTTCGGGATGCGCCGGATCGATATCGTCGGAGAGCAGCGGGCACAGCGCCCCGATTCTCTCCTCCACCGCATCGTGGGCAAAGCGCCTCAGCGCGTGGAAGGCATCGGCCTCCTCGGCAAGGGCGCTCTCCGCGCGGTCCGCGGTACGGGACATGACGGAGAGTGTGACGTGGTGGATCAGCTCCAGGCGATCCGCGAAGTGACGATAGAGCGTCGCATTTCCGACACCCGCGCGTCGAGCGATTTCGTCGAGCGGGACCTCGGCCCCGAACTCGACCATCGCCTGGCGGGCGGCCGCGATGATCCGTTCCCGGTTGCGCAGGGCATCGGCCCGCAGTCGGGGCTGCGGGGACTGATGGGAATGCTGGGGCTGCTGGCATTGCTGGGACTGCAGCGGCTTCGTACGACGGTCAGCCGCATGAGGGGCAGTCACAGGAGGGGCAGTCACAGGAGGGGCAGTCGCATGACGGTCAGTCGCATGACGTCCCATCGCTCGGCCGCCGGTCGCACAGTCGGTCGCGGTCATGGCGGCGTTCACTCCTCTCCTCGCCGACCGTTGCCGGTCATCGATCGCCGATCGTCACCGGCCATCGTTCACCCCGTTCATCCCTGATCGGCGATCACTGGTCGCCGGCGTCACGGTCCGGCGAACGAACCGGGGAAGCCCTCCCCGCTTCTTCGGACGTCTGGTTAAACGGGGACCCCGTCCCCGGATATTTCATCCCTCGACGTGACCCGCGCCACACCTCACCCGCCCGTCGCCACACCACCAGCCCCTCCACCGTTCCGGACGACCGTGCTCGCGCTCCAGATGACGTAACTCCGTGGTGCTCCAGATGACGTAACCCCGCGCGCGGTCGAGCACCCGGCGACACAGGGTGATCGACATGAGGCGGAGCCAGAAGATATCCGCGGCCCTTGCCGCAAGCGCTGTGGCCACGGCAGCCGCTGCCGCCACCATGGCGATGGACTCGCCGTCTCCCCCCTCGGCCACCCGCCCGGCGGTCGGCACGCCCCCGAGCGGGCCGTGCGCCCTCGGCGGCATCCGGGACAACGTCTCCGAATCCGCGACCACCCCCGCCGGCTACGCCCGCTCATACGGCACCGTGAAGGCACTCACGCTCTTCATCGACTTCCCGGACGCCCGCGCCCCCATCACCCCGCGCGCCCGCTTCGCCGAGTTCTTCCCGGCCGTGACGGACTACTTCCGCGCCAGCTCGTACGGCCGGCTCGACTACCGCCCCACGCCCCTTCTGAAGTGGATACGCATGCCGCGGCCCGTCTCCGAGTACGGCATCGCCCGCGGCGCCACCTTCGACCCGGCCTCCCCCACCGGCTATTACGCCCTCGCCGAGGAGATCGTCCGCGCCGCCGACCCCTCGGTCGACTTCCGCGGGTTCGACGTCATCAACGTCCTGGCCACGCCCAACGCGGGCCCGGCGGCCACCCGTACGGTGCTGTCGGTCACCTTCAGCGGTGGCGACATGGGACTGCGGACCGCGGACGGGGTGCCGTTCCGGAACGTGTCCTTCATCTGGAGCCGGCAGGCCGGGAAGAGCGCCTTTCGCGTTCTCAACCACGAGAACGCCCATTCCTTCGGCCTCCCCGACCTCTATTACGCCCACAGGCGCGACGCCCCGACGCTGGTCGGCCACTGGGATCCGATGGACGAGGACTGGGGGCCGAGCAACGACTTCCTCGGCTGGCACAAGTGGAAGCTCGGCTGGCTCGCCGCCCATCAGGTGCGCTGCGCACTACGGGGCGGGCGGGCCGCCGAACACACCCTCAGCCCGGCCGCCGCACCCGACGGCACCAAGATCGTCGTCATTCCGACCGGCACCCACACCGCCTTCGTCGTCGAGGCCCGCACCCGGGGCCCGCTCGACCCGGCGGTCTGCCGCCCAGGCGTGCTGGTCTACCAGGTCGCCACCGACATCCCCACGGGCCACGGCCCGCTACGCGTCGTGGACGCCACTCCGCGCAGCCGCGGCTGCTTCACCCGGGACAAGTACGTCGACGCGGGACTGACCGACGCCACCTTCCGCCCCGGGGCCACCTACACCGACCGGGAGAGCGGGGCTTCCGTCACCGTCCTGGAGGAGCGGCCGGACGGCACGTACCGGGTGCGCATATCCCCGGCGCGGTCGTGATCAGCGCGGTCGTCCACGTCGACCTCGCCCACCCGGTTACTCGTTCCCGCTGGCTCGGCCCCGTCGACTCACCCCCGGCGTCCGCTCCACCACTCTGCCCCGGGGCTCCGCTCGGCCACTCGCCCCAGGCCTGCACTCCGCCACTCGCCCCGGCATCCCACCGCGTTACTCGCCCCGGGCTCCGTCACTCACGCGCCAGGCTTCGCGCCCAGCTACTCGCCCCCGGCCTCCCGCCAATACCGCTGCCCGATGCTGATCAGCCGCAGCTGGCGCCGGGCCACCCGTACCACCCGCTCGGCCTCGCCCGGAGGGCCGTCCTCGGCGTCGAGCACCGCCGCGGCCGTCGTCACCAGGCGGTCCACATACAGCTCCGCCAGCATTCGCACATCGTCATCACTCCAACCCTCCGACGCCGGCTCGGTCCTGAGCGACGCCGCCGCCTCCTCGGCGAACCGGTCCAGCTCATCCGCGATGGCCTGACGTACGGCCCGTACCCCGCCGTGCCGTTCGCGCGCCACGAACCGTATGTGCGCGGGATGTTCGCGCACATGCCGCTCAACAACCGCGACGGTACGGTCGATCCGCTCCTCGGCCGCGGCCTGTTCGGCGAGGATCGCGCGCACCATCGCATGCAGACTTCCCAGCGCCTCCTCGACGAGGGCGACGCCCAGCTCACCCATGTCCCGGAAGTGCCGGTAGAACGCGGTCGGGGCGATGCCGACCACCCGCGTCACCTCCCGCAGTCCGAGGCTGCTCAGGCTCTGCTCCGCCAACAGGCCGAGCGCCGCGTCGAGCAGCGCCTGGCGGGTTTTCTGCTTCTGGGCCTGCCGGACTCCAAGGGTGTGACTCATATCATCCAGTAAACAACCGTTCTCTGAACACTTCCACCCGCGGGCGGCCGTAGACTGAGGATGTCAGTGAACAACTGTCCTCTGAAATGTTCTCCGGACCGTCCGGGACTGTTCGCCGAACCGTTCCGGACCGTTCGCCGGCCCAGCCACCGTCCGGCCCAGTCACCGCCAACCCCGAGTCACCACCCCTAAGACACCGCCAACCCCAAGACACCGCCAACCCCGAGACACCGTCCGTCCGTCGAACCGGAAAGGCAGATCATGCTCTTCCTCGTCGCCGCCCTCCTCCTCATGGGGATCATGCTGGGCACCGCGGCACACCTTCCCCTCCCCGTCACTCTCGTCGCCGCAGCCGCCATCGCCGGCTGGCTGCTCGTCTTCGCCATCCGTGAACGCCGCCACAACGCCGAGGAGGTCTCCCGATGACCGGCCTGAGCGAAGCCATGCCGATGCCGCGGAAGCAGACAAAGCCAGCGAACACGGCTGAAACGAACGAGGCGAGCGGCATGGCTCAGATGACGCAGACGTCGCGCGTGGCCCGCGCCCACGCCGATGGAATGGCCGTGGCCTCCTTCGTCCTCGGACTGCTGGGCACCCTGGTCCTCAACATCGTTCTGGGCCCCTGCGCACTGGTCCTCGGCGCCGTGGCCCTGGCCCGCCGCACCAACCGCCGCGGCCGCGCCCTCCTGGGCATCGCCCTCGGCGCAACGGACCTGATCATCCTCGCCATGCTCGTCATCACGGACGGCACGGTCAGCTGGCACGTCGGCGGCTGACGCGACCGCCCCAGGCGCACCCCACACGCACACCCAACAATCCCCCCACACCCCCGCTTTCCTGTCACTCCCCTCACCCTCACCAGGCCAGACGAGCGCGCGTCCGGAGCTCGATGCCACCCCAGGGGCAGCCGGCGGAGAGGTGAGAAGTGGATGCGGAATCTGGGAACCGGTCGATCCCGGAACGGCTCAATCCCGGAACGGGTCCGTTGGCAGTAAGGCACCGACCCGAGCATCCGCGGCAGCGGGCTGTCGGCTCACGAGGTCGCCGATGCGCAGGCAGGCGTCGCCCGCCGGGTGTGCCAGGACACCGAGGACGTTGCCGTGTCGGCGCGCCAGCGTGCGGTGGATCTCCCGGTCCTGCGGCAGACTCGCCTGCGCCCTGCCCGTCATGGCGCAGCGTGGCGTCGCCTTGCGCACCCAGGCCGAGGCCGCGCCGAGGGCGATGGTCGTGCCGGGCCATGACTCCTCGGGGAACCCCTCGTCCTCTGTTTCCACGAGGATGTTGGGGCGGAACCTGCGGACGTCCCAGTCGCCCTCCGGGTAGAGCCGACGGGCGGATTCAAGGCTGGACGTGGTCAGCACGTGCAGTGTGGACTTGGTGTCGAAGAACAGGCCCGGCCGGGTCGTCAGGTCCTTGACGAGGTTCTCGTCGTCGGCGTCCCGCTTCTCGAAGACGGCGCTCACACCGGGGACGGGCCTCACCAGGCGGCACTCCCGCCCCAGCCATGCGGACAGCGCGCTGTGCAGACGGGGGTCGTCCGCCTCGAACTCGCCGTGTTCCGGCAGGGTCACCCGGACGTCGTCCCGATCGCGGATGCGCGCCGAGGCCGACAGGAGCCGGCTCTCCTTCTTCGCGGACAGGATTTTGCCCGCGGTCACATCGAGTACCGCGAGCAGGCGGTCCCCCGCGATGCCCCGCTCGGACACGTCGGCGGCGGACAGGAGCTCGCCGCCCATGGACTTCACGGGATAGCGCCAGATCTGCGTGATCGAGCCGATCATGCGCGGCTCCGCGCTTGCGCTGTCCACACGTCTTCCACTCTTCCCCTCCGCGCAGGAGCCGTCCGGGCAGCGGCGGTTCCTCTCGTCACGAGCCATGAATCTACCGCACCCTTCCGAGGCCACGCTTCCGAGGGCACCCAATTCAGACCACCGGCAAATAATTGCCGGTCCTCGCCAAAAGCTTCCGAGCGACACCTGGCACTCGTGAATCGACCGGCAAATAAATGCCGGTCGACATGGCCGGAAGGCTGGCCAAAGATCTTCGAGGCAAGTCGCCGGCGGCCCGCATTCGGCCGGTTTCCGCCCGTGCCGACGGCAAATCAACTCACCGATAATTCGAGGAATTCTGTGCCTCTGTTCGACGCCGCCCGACAAGACCTGGCTCGGTTCGGAGCGGCATTCCGATCAGTTCGCAGATCAGCAGAGGCCGTGCGGGGCTTCATCTTCCCGAGAAGATGAAGGAGGACGCCTTCAAGATCACCACTGATGAGACATGGCATGCCCAGTTCACCTACGACACGCTCAAGCAGGTGGAGCGGCGTACCGGCGTGCCGACCCATATGCCGGAGACGCCGCAGTTCGTGGAGAGTCTGGACCGCATCCACCGCCGTATCGACCCGGATCTCCGCGGCATCGACGAGCTGGTGTTCGCGGTGGTGAGCGAGACCCTGATCTCCAACATGCTCGCCGAGATCCCGCGTGATGAGCGCCTTCCCGTTTCCGTGCGTGAGCTGGTCGCCGACCATGCCGAGGACGAGGGCAAGCACCACGCCTATTTCAGCAGCCTCCTCGAATACGTTGGCACCTGACTACCGGTCCATGAGCTATGGCCTGCACGAAACCGGATTCACCGTATCCACCTTCCAGGACGAGATCCGGTCACTCTGCGGCGGCATGGTCACCTTCGTACCGCAGGACTTCATGGGACTGCCCGACTTGCCCCGGGAGTTGAGCGGCCTTCCCACGGGGACGGTCGTCTACTGCTGTGGCCGGAGGGCCTGCTCCGTGCCGTGGAGGACATCTGCGACGCCGCACTGCCGGCACCGCGCGCGGCTCATCCACGAAGGCGTCATCGTCGGTTCTCCCGGCTCAGCCTGCCCACCACCTGGGGCGTACCTCTTCGATCAGGTGGCTCGCGCCGCTGTGATGCCTGCTCGTGGTGCTGGGCGTGACCGATGAGTCTGGTGTGCCGCTGCGGTCTATCTCCGCAGTGGCCATGCTGAAAGGCGGTCACGCTGCACATCACTATCAGGCGAGTAGCTGCAACGAGAGGAGTGCCGTGATCATCATTGCCGGGAAGTTGTACGTGGATGCTGCTGCCCGTGACGCGTACCTGGCCGGATGCTCGAAGGTCATCGAGCATGCCCGGGCCGCCCGCGGGTGCCTTGATTTCGCCCTGTCGGCCGACCCGATCGAGCCGAACCGGATCAATGTGCACGAACGCTGGGAGACGGACGAAGATCTCGAACGCTTCCGTGGTGTGGGCCCGGACCCCGAGCAGACAGCTCAGATCCGCGACGCCGAGGTGAGCAAATACCGGATAGCCGGTGTCGAGGCCCCGTAGGCCATGCCCCTTCACTCGTGATCGGAGCCAGATGAGGAGAGCGGCGGCGGTGACGGTGCCGGGATAGACAGATCCGCGCTTGTCATAGCGAGTGGTGACAGCCCTGCGGCATCACGTGCCGGATGCCACGTTTGCGGAGGTAGGCGCGGATCTTGCGGTTGCTGTACGCCTTGTCGGCGCTCACGCTGTCCGGCGTGCGGCGTGGACGCCCGAGTCCTGTGCGGGGCACCGGATCTTGTCCATGACTGGCTCGAACTGGGTGCAGTCCGCCCGCTGCCCCGGCGTGATCAGCAAAGACAGTGGCGGCAGTGGCCCTCCGCGGCGACGTGGATCTTGCAGGTCAGCCCGCCGCGGGACCGGCCGAGCCCTTCGCCTGCTGCACCGCCTCCTCCAGCAGGTCGCACAGGCTCACCGCCGCCGACGGCTGCTGAACCGATCTTCGCGGGGCCTCTTTTGAGGAGCCCGGCGACGCGGGCGGCGGGTCCCTGGGACACCTGCGGCGTGCTGGTGAGCCCGGGCGCCGGTGGAGTCGACGTTGCTGTCCCAGTCGATGTCGCCCTCGCCCTCGGCATCGGCATCGGCATCGGCATCGGCATCGGCATCGGCATCGGCGACAGCCTGGACATGCCGGAGGAGCAAATCCCAGGTGCCGTCGGCCGACCACAGCATGTGCCGCTTGTGGACTGTCTGCCACGGGCAAAGCGGTCGGCCAGCTCACGCCACTGCACCCCGGTGCTGACCGGTGAATGATCCCGTTGATCACCTGCCGGTGATCTCGCCACCGACCGCACCGGTGTTGCTCACCGGCAACAACGGCTCCAGCACAGCCCACTCATCGTCAGTCAGTTCCCCCGACTCATCATGACCAGAACAACGAGCTACCTGATCGAAGAGACACCACCTGGGGCGCGTCCCGCCGTACGGCGCGGAGGCAACGCTGCCGATCTACCTCGGCTTCGCCTGGATCACCGACTCAACCTCGCGAACCCCCAGCCCCCCGCCTCCTGACCAGTCAGAGCGACGACAGCGCCTCTCTGAGCCGTGAAAGCCTCCCCTGCAGGGATCATCCCCCTCCAGGGAAGGCCACCCGCTACACTGTGCCGGGTGCGAGGCCCCGGTCGCGCACCCTGGATCCACGGGAATCAGCTCTGATGCCTCCTGGCGTTGCCCAGAAGATTTCAGACACCATTTCCGACAGATCCCCGCCTCCGTAGCTCAGGGGATAGAGCACCGCTCTCCTAAAGCGGGTGTCGCAGGTTCGAATCCTGCCGGGGGCACGCTAAAGCAGCAGGTCAAAGGCCCTGTCGCCCACTAGGGCGACAGGGCCTTTGGCTTCCGGCACGGATTCAGCACACATGAGGTGTGCGCCGAGGGTGGGGAGCTGTACCGCGATGCCCGCGAAGGACGAACTGGCCAAGCGCCGCCACAACAACCTGGTCGACCGCCTGGAGAACCTGATGAAGGCTTCGCTCAAGCCCGGCTACCAGGGCTACCACGGACAGCTGATCCTGGGCAGCAGTGACCTCGAAGACATGGGCGACCTCAAGGACGTACGGCGTGCCGCCCGCGAGGCGGGTCGCCGCCTCGGCTGGCAACCGAAGACCCAGCTCGTGGACGGGCGTCTCTTCGTCTACGACGACCGCGAGGTCCCCGAAGAGATCAGCCGGCTGGCGATGCGTGATGCCGCCGAGGCAGTGGATGCCTTCATGCGGCCGCACATGAACCGGGCACCGGGGAACGACTGAGCCCCCCGACGCGAGGTGCGCCCCGCCGGTCTGGCGGGCAGCACCTGACGAACCTCAGCACGGACCAGGCACACATCACACTGCAACGCCCTCCAGGGCAGCCACCGTGTCTGCGGCCTCACGCGCCTTCTTCTCCGCCTTCTCCAGCTTGGCCTTCGCCTTAGCCAGTTGCTTGGCGCGGCGCTTGTGCATCTTCTTCGAGACCTCGTCGAGCCGGTCCGGGAAGAGATGACCGTAGGTGTCCAGCGTCAGGGTCGCGGACTTGTGGCCGAGCATGGTCTGCACGACGTTGACGTCCGCGCCGCTGGCGATGGCGAGCGAGGCGGCCGTGTGCCGCAGCTTGTGCGGGGTGAGCTTGAGGTGGTCGAGGCCCGCCTTCGCGACCGCCGGGACGAAGAACCGCTGGCGGAAGTTGCGCGCCCGCAGTGGCCCGCCCTGAGGAGCGGTGAACAGTAGCTCACCGTCATCCCGCCTCTCGACGTGGGCCTTCAGCTCCTCAGCGAGGAACCGTGGGATCGGCACGGACCGGCGCTCGTGGTTCTTGGGGCTGTCGAGGTAGAGCTTGCCGTTGTCCTCGACGTACGCCTCGACGATGTGCGCACGGCAGGCGTCGAGGTCGACGCGGCCCACCTTCAGTGCGGATGCCTCGCCCCAGCGCAGCCCGGTGTAGGCAAGCAGCAGGATGAACACCCGGTACGCCCCGGCGGCGTTGGCCAGCGCCTCGGCCTGCATGTCGTCGAGGTAGACGTGATCCGCCGGCACTGCCTTGGGCAGCGGCACACCGACAGCCGGGTTGGCTGCCAGGCGACGGGACTTGATCGCGAAGCCGAGTACACGGCTGAGGACGACGTACGCCTTGCGCACCGAGCGCGGGCTGAGCTTCCTGCCCCCTGCTGCCTGGCCCGACAGCATCTCCGCCAGCCATTCGGCCACGTCCTCGAAGTGGATGCGATCCAGTGACGTGGTGCCCCAGCGAGGAATCACGTGGACGTCGAGAACGCCTCGATAGCGGTTGCGGGTTGAACGCTTGAGGTGAACCTGCGCAGTGAGCCAGGACTCCGCGACCTCGGCGAACTTCACGCGCGCGGCTGCCGGGTCGCGATATGTGCCATCGGAGAGGCGGGACTCCACCCTCGTCCGCTCAGCCTCGGCGTCGACCTTGCGGGCCAGGGTCTTCATCTTCGGCTTGCCGTCGGGGCCGTACCAGCGCACGCGGTAGCGGCCGGGAGGAGTGCGGCCTACCTGCTTGGCCTGCGCCACGGCCCGCTTGTACGCCGCGTGCCCGACGCGGTCCTCGATCCAGACGCGCGCCATCAGCCCTCCTTCCGAACGGAGTTGGGCTTGCTCGCCGCAGAGTCCTCTTGGGCAGGTAGTGGCTGGAGCAGGGCGACAGGTGAGACACCGAGGGCGGCCGCGATGGCAACGAGGTCATCGACGTCGCAGCGGCGGCGGGCACGTTCGGTGCGGCTGAGGGTGGTGTTGGTCATCGGGCGGCCGAGGGCGGCGCAGCGCTCAGCGAGGCGGTGCTGGGTGAGTCCGTGCAGCAGACGCAGGCGCTCGATATTGCGCGCGGTCCGAATTCCGGCGGGGCCTATTTCTATGGGTCGGGTAGCCATGACGGATAGCTGTAACTCAAAAAGACCGGCCACGGCAAGGGGTTACTCAAGCATCCTGGAAAACTTGCTGACGCCGGTCATTCGGGCGGCTCGGCGAAGCCGGATTTCCATGGTATGGTCCCGCGCCTCGAAAGCGAGGGTGCGTCCGATGGCCTCTGACCTGGGGGCTCGTGATGATTTCGACCTGGCACTTCGGCTCAGGATGGAATACCCCGTACGGCGGAGATGATCCGGAAGAAACCGGACGGAGACCCCTCGCTTTTCTGCGTGATTTCGGCAACCGGGGATTCGGCCCTATGGTTTTGGTCCCACTCGGCGAAGTGCCGTTTGGTGCGGCCGTGGAATTTCCGCACAATGCCGCTGGACGCCGCAGACAACCTGTGGCTGTCTTGTCCATCCCGCCATTCCCGTGAAGGAGTCCCATGCCCCGAAACCCCCGCCCCGCAGCTGATGCCGGAGGTGCGGGCCGTGCGCCACTGGCCACGCCGGAGGATGTCGCCATCTACCTCGGCGTACCGGTGAAGACCCTCTACCAGTGGCACTACCGCCGCACCGGGCCGAACGTCCTGAAGGTCGGCCGGCACCTGCGCTACCGCTGGCAGGAGGTGGATGCGTGGCTGAACGCCCAGACCTCGTACGACCTCACGGCTTGATCCGGCATCTGACGCGGGCAGCAGAGAGGCCCCCGGCGAGCCACCGCCAAGGGCCTCAGATTCCCCAACTGATCGCCCATCCCTGAACGAACGAGCTGGTGAGGGGCGGGACCTTGCCCGTCCTGCCCCTCACCGGAGAGGAACGTCTATGGAGGACTCTACGTCCACCACCACTACGAACACATCCCCCACTATCTGGCCCACCGCCGCCGTCCCCGGCCAGGGCATCCCCTGGCGCCGCGAGAACCAGGCGGACTCACCGTCGCCTGTAGCGAAGGCTGCTGAGACTTCGGCCAACGAGGCCGCACGCGGGGACCGGCGTGCCGCTGATGCGGCGGCTGGGGACCGTCCCCGCGAAGTGCCCGATTCCAGGTCCCCGCAAGCTACGGTCCCGATCTCCCCGCCTGCTGGAAACGCGCAGGTCAGCGGCGTGGAAATGGGGACCGGTCCCCAGGATGCGCACGTTGCACCAGGGGACCGTAATGGGAACCGTGCCGCCCACACGCCGTTGGGGACCGACGGTCCCGTGCATCCCGGCGTTACGGTCCCCGATGACGGATCGGGCACTGGGGACCGTGAGGGTGCCGAAGCCGTGGCGGCCGGTGACGGGGCAGTGCTGCTGGATGAGTTGCGAGCCGCGATCGGCAAGTACGTGGTGCTGCCCAGCGAGGAGGCGCTCACCGCGGTCACGCTGTGGGTGGCGGCCACACACATCCAGACCGCTCTGCAGCACGCGCCACGCCTGGCGGTGATCAGTGCGACCAAGGGGTGCGGCAAATCCCGCGTGCTGGACGTGCTCTACGAGACCGTCCACGACCCGATGATGACGGTGAACACCTCTCCGGCGGTCATCTTCCGCACCATCGGCAAGATCCCGCCCACCTTGCTGGTGGACGAGGCGGACACCATCTTCGGCCCCAAGGCAAGTGGCGACAGCGAGATCCTGCGCGGCCTGCTGAACGCGGGCCACCAGCGCAACCGGCCCGCCTGGCGGATCTCCGGTCCGGAACACAAGCCCACCCCGTTCCCCACCTTCGCGATGGCCGCGATCGCGGGGATCGGTGACCTGCCCGACACCATCACGGACCGGGCGGTCGTGCTGCGGATGCAAAAACGCAAGCCCGGCGAGAAGGTCGCCCCGTTCCGCTCGCGGTACGCGGCACCTGAACTCAACGCGCTGCGTGACCGGCTGGCCGCCTGGCTGGGGCCGCTGCGGAACACGGCGGCCCGTATGGTGCCGCAGATGCCGGTGGAGGACCGGGCGGCGGATACCTGGGAGCCGCTGGTCATCAACGCCGACCTGGCCGGCGGTCACTGGCCCGCCCGGGCCCGTGCCGCGTGCGTGGCCATGACCCGCTTCGAGGCGGTCCAGGACGAGCAGACCAACGTGAAGGTACGGCTGCTGCGCGACATCCACCGCATCTTCGAGCGGGCGCACAATCCCGAGGCCCTGTCCAGCCAGGACCTGGTCGCCGCGCTGATCCAGGACGCTGATGCCCCGTGGGCGGAGCACGGCAACAAGGGATTGAACGCCCACCACCTTGGCTTCCTGTTGCGGGACTTCGGCATCGGCCCGGCCAACTACCGCTTCGCGGGCGGCAGGCAGGCCAAGGCGTACATGCGCAACCGGTTCCTGGACGCCTGGGCCCGCCACTGCCCCGACCTCACCGAGGCGACACCCGAGCCCACACACGGCGGCGCGCCTGCCCGTCCGGCGCAGGGCAAGCCGCCTGCCGCCCCGGCGGGTTCGCTGCCCGTCGGCCCGCCCGGCGGTCCCGCGGGGCCGAAGCGAACTCTCTGATCCCACGAGGGGCGTAGTCCGTAGCAATGCGTCGCAACCGTCCCCGCGCAGGTCAGCGCGGGGACGGACTCTCTCGCCGGGACGCTCTTCTCCGTACCTGGGCTTGTGTCCGTACCTGTGCTGACCAGGCATGGGACGGATGCAACGGACGTGACACCGCCCCACTCCCCTTGCCACTGGAGCACCACCATGCACACTGACGACACCAACACCAAGACACCCCGCCAGCGGAGGGGACTGCTCAGCCGGGCCTTCCGAACAGCAGCAAGCTGGAGCGAACGAGCCTCTAACGAGGCTTCGTCCGCGCTTGCCCCCGCCCCAGGGGCGGCGGAGGCAGAGAGGGCCGGGCGCCAGCGGGCACCCGAGCCTGGGGAGGGGAAGGACGAGCCCAGCACCGCGCCCTGCGCCGAGAGCGCCGAGCAGCCCGCCACCGACTCCGTCACCCCGCCCGCCGATGACCGAACGCCCGTCGAGAAGCCCTCGTGGCGTGAGCCGGACGCCCCCACGCTGCCCGCGCTCATGAACCGCAAGCGCACCACCGAGAAGCGCGACCAAGACAAGACCATCCGCTTCACCCCGACCGCAGTCCGCATCATCTCCGAGGAGGCCAAGCGGCGCCGTCAGAAGTTCGCCGGGTTCGTCGGCGACGCCGCCCTCGCCGCCGCCCTCGGCCACACGGTCCTGACCGGCAGCCCGGAGGACGATCCCGTCCGCCCACTGGTGGAGGCCGTCGAGGCGCACGTCGTCGCGCTGAACCGGATCGGCACCAACCTCAACCAGATCACCATGGCCATCAACAGCGGCACCATCCCCAATCAGGCCGAGACCGTCCTCGACCGCGTCGCCCAGGCCGTCCAGCGCAGCTACCAGCTGATGGACGAACTCGTAGAGGAAGGGGCCGCTCATGGTGCCTGACGTCTCCACCGGCTCCGACACCCGCGGCCTGATCAACTACCTCTTCGGCAAGGGACGCCGCGACGAGCACACCGACCCCCACATCGTCGCGGCCTGGGATATGGCCGGCGCCCCCGACCCCGGCCGCGACCCCACCGCCACCTACACCCAGCTCGCCAAGCGCCTCGACCACCACGTCGACCTGCGCACCCGCGAACTCGGCAAGAAGCCACCGCAACACGTGTGGCACTGCCCGGTACGCACCGCGCCCGGTGACCGCTACCTGACCGACGCCGAGTGGGCTGAGGTCGCCCGCCGCGTCGTCGCCGCCACCGGCATCGCACCCGAAGGCGACGAGCAAGCCTGCCGGTGGATCGCCGTGCGACACGCCGATGACCACATCCACATCCTGGCCACCACCGTCCGCGCCGACGGCCGTCGTCCCCGTACGAACCGCGATGGCTGGCGGGCGCAGAAGGAGTGCCGCAAGATCGAGGCCGAGTTTGGGCTGCGCCGCCTCAAGTCCGGCGACCTGACCGCTCCCAGGACGCCCACTGGCGCGGAGCGAGCCAAGGCCGAGCGCCAGGGCCAGGAGGTGACCGCGCGGGAGTGGCTGCGCGAGCAGGCGTACGCGGTTGCCGCCGCCGTACGCAGCATCGACGACTACTTCACCGTCCTGACCTCGCTCGGCATCCAGGTCAAGCCGCGCGTCAGCGCCAAGACCGGCGAAGTGGACGGCTACAGCTTGGCCGCCCCCGGCGACGCCATCTGGTACGGCGGCTCCAAACTCGCCCCCGACCTGTCCTACAACCGCCTGACCGAACGCCTCCCCACCCAGGACGTGGCCGACCGCCCGCAACCGGCGGCCGACCCGGCCGACGCGTGGCGCCGCACCGAATCCGCCGTACGCACGGCCCGCACGCTTCTCGACTCGGACGACGAAGCTGTGGCCCAGGGCCACTTGGACGCCTTCGGCGACACCCTCCACAACTTGGCCCGCGCCACACCCGAGCCGCACCAGGCCGAACTGCAAGCGGCAGCAAAGGCGTTCAACCGCGCCCGTCGCTCGGTCATCCGGGCCGACCACCAGGCCGCCACCGAGCTGCGCCAAGCCGCCAAGGATCTGGCCTACTCCCCCAACATTCCCGGCGGACTCGCCATCGCCCTCGTCTTCGCCGCCGTCCACTTGGTCCGCGCCGCCGCCACATGGCACGCCCAGCGCGGCCACGAGCAGCAGGCAGCAGCAGCCGAGCAAGCCTTTCTCCACCTGCAGGCCAGCTACCAGCAGGCCGCCCAGCCTGTCCTGGAGGATCTCACCCGCCGCGCCCCACGCCCCCAGACCGCCGAACGATTCAAGGCCACCGTGCGACAAGCCATCCCCGACCACGCAGACCGCATCCTCGCCGACCCTGCCTGGCCTGCCCTGACCACCACCCTCGCCCGCACCGAAACCGCCGGCCACAACCCCCGCCAGCTCCTGACCGAAGTGGCCGGTCGCCGGGAACTCGACACCGCCGAGCGTCCCGCCGAGGTCCTGAACTGGCGCATCACCGCCCAGCCGAACAGGCGCGCACAGGCAGCACGCACGCGAAGCACCCGCAGCACCACGCCCAGCGTGCAGGCACCACAGCCCGCGCCTACGACGGTGAGCGAACGGCTTGCGGAGCGCGGTCGACGCCGATAGCGGTCACGGGCCTGCTTCAGTTCTGCCTGGCCGCGGACAGCGTGGCCACGAGCTTGCCCAGATCTCCGGTGTAAACGATCACTTCTTCGCCGTCGGCCGGAGGGTCGAAGCGGGCGAAGAAGTCGTCGAGAGCTTCGGGCGTGACGGTGAGAGCGTTGGCATCCTCGCGTTGGTTGCGTTCGGCGAGGCGTCGCAACAGTTCCTCACGATCGGCGGGGAGGTAGATCACGATGGGGTGGCCGCCCGCTTCGCGGGCGGCCTGCTCCCAGGTGGCGCGCTCGCCGCGGCGCCACAGACCATGGTCCAAGACGACGTCGCGCCCGGCCGCCAGCTCTTTGGCGAAGCGCTCCCGGATCGCCTCCACGACGGGGCGTTCGCGCTCGAAGTAGGTGTGCTCGGGGTAGTCCACGCCGTACCGGCCGTGGAGGCGGTGCACCTCCTCGTCCACGGACAACCGGATGTAGCCGTGGTCGACCAGGGCCTGGGCGACGGTGGTCTTCCCGGAGCCGGTGATGCCGGCCAGGAGAACGGCGAGGGGCACGGGGCGATCATCCTTTCCGCGACGAGCGCGCGAACGCGGGCGTTGTCTCTAATCCTGGCCGGTGGGCACGTGAGGCCGCCAGCTGGTGAAGATGCTGCGGGCCTCGGCGGGCCAACCGAAGGGCATCCGGTCCAGGTTCACCCGGCGGAAGGCGAGCCGCGGGTCGCTGATGTTGATCACGCCGCCACGTTGCCCGACGTGGGCCAGCAGTCGGCTGGCCTCGTCGCGCACGGCCGGGCTCTGTTCTTTCCAGGTGCCGGATGAGAAGTGCTGGACCCGGCGACGGAGATCGTCCAGGACGCCTGAGCGCCACTTGAAGTGGTGCACCGCGCAGATGCGGTCGGCGTCTGGGCGGTGGCCCGGCGCACGGTGGTTTCCGGAGGAGACGGTGACGTCGTGCCGGGCGAGGACGATCTTTCTGGGGTCGCCGCGCAGCAGCCGGTGAGTGAGGTGGCCGCCGAGGGGATAGGCGAGATCGAGACCGCCTTCGGGCCTCCAGCCGGTCAGGTGTCCGCTGGCGGCGACGCGGTCGAGCATCAGGCCGCCGATCACGCGTCGCCCGGACTTCTCAGCCTGGGCGATGACCTCCGGGAGAGGAGCGGGGTACTGCTGAAACTCGTCGGCGTCGGCGAGCAGGTGCCAGCCCGGACCGGCCGCCTGGCGGAGAGTGTCGCGAAGCTCGGTGTTCGTGTGCTCGTGCCACGGCCCAGTGCTGCTGCCGGTCGGGATGACGCCCAGCTCGCGGCAGGCGGCTTGGAGCTCGTGCCCATGCCGGTCGGGCACGTGCTCCGGGAAGTGGAAGGCGATCAGGAACCGCTCGATGCCCAGCCACCGGTAGTGGCGGACCCAGGCGGCCAGCAGAGGCACCTCGACAGGTCCGATGACGGAGATCAGGGCGGGAGGTGTGCTCAGCATCGGGACTCCTTCGTACACAGGGAGGCGAAGGTGCGGGTGAGGAAGTCGGCCTGTTCGGCAGCCGTCCACATCCCCAGCAGCCGGGGCACTTCGGCACCGGGGCGCTCGGGCGGCTGACGGATCACGGTGTGCAGGGCGTCGGCGAGGCCGTCCGGGTCGCCGGCGGGGAAGGCCAGAGCCCAGGGCTGGCCGCGAAGGCAGGCGGTGAGGGCCGGGTCGTGGTCGGAGACGATCAGAGGGACGCCGAGGCGGGCGGCATCCATCACGAGCCCGGATTCCTTGCCGACTCCGGGATGCCGGGCGACCAGGGCAGCGTCGGCGGCGGCGTACACCAGACGCAGCATGCTTTCCGTGATGGGGCCGGGCACGGTGTGCAGCCGGAGGTTGGGCAAGGCCCGCCAACGCTCCAGTACGGCCTCGTCGAGTGGGGCACCTGCGACAACGAGGTGCAGCGGTTCTTTCAGGCGGCCGAGGGCGGCGTCGACGGTGGCGATGTCCTTGTACGACCACCAGCCGCCCACCAGGCACACCACGGCTTCGACGGTGGGGATGATGTCGAAGGCGATGCGGCCGCCTTCGCGTTCGGCGTCGGTGAGGCGGCAGCTGTCGTCGACCGCGAAGGCCCGCACCACCCCGGGCAGCCTGGGGAAGGCCGCGGCGAACTGATCGCCGACAGCCTGTGTCGGGTACACCGCGATCACCCGGTCCTCACCTCGGCGGGCAAGGCGACCAAGCAGCCGAACGACAGCGTCCTCGCTGGTGACCGCTTCGTGCACGAACCGCAGATGCGGCTGACCGCCCAGGAGGGCGGCCGCCCCGTGTAGGGCCTCGCTCGCGGTCAGAATTATCACCGCGTCGGCGCCGGGCTCCAGACGGCGGGCGGTCCGCAGCGCGGACGCCTCGGTCAGACACCTGGCAACCAGAGTGATCTGGTGCGGCAGCCGCCGCAGCAAGCGGAGCCAGAGGCGCGAGCGGAAGGCCCGCTGCCCGGCTGTGGAGAGCCGGGCCACGAGGCGGGAAGCAGCCAGCAGCCAGGCCGCCCGGAGCCCGGCCGGGGCCGTCACCAGCCGGGCGTCGGCCTCGCGCAAAGCCGTGACCGCCTCGCGGGTGATTCCGTGTGGGGCGATGACGAGGCTGCCGGGCCGGGCCTGGGCGAGGGCCACCAGCGTGCGCTGGTGGTGGCCGCCCGGGCGGTCCGCGTACGGCTCGATGAGCACCAGGGGACGGTCGGTCATCCGGAGACCGCCTGCTCACCATGGGCGACGGCGAACCGCTGCCGCAGCCAGGATGGATCGTTGAGTCCGTCGAACCGCTGCAGGTCGTGGGCAGCCTCGCGGGCGAAAGCGACGCCGTCGCGGGCACCAGCTGCGGCGTACGTGGCGAACTCCCCGTCTCGGCTCGTCGTCCATGCTTCCACCCGCTGGCGGGCGTCGCCGTCGGTCATCCCGTACTCGCTGCCGCGGGCAAGCATCGCGCACTCACGGAAACCGGCCTTCCAGGCATGGAAGGGGCTCTGGTTGAAGCGTGTGACCCCCGCGCTCTGCTCGGCGAACTCGATGCGTCCGGGCATGGCGGCGAGCACGTCGACGGCCTGGCCCATCGCACGCAATGCAGTACGGCGGACCAGCTTCAACCCGCCGTATCCGTAGCTGAGGCCGTTGACCGGATTGACCGCTCGCCACACCCGCATTGAGGTCATGTCGTCCAAGGGGACGACGGCTGCCGGATCAAAGTCGGCATCAATGGCGAAGTCCCCATCGGCGAGGAAGAACTCCTCGCGATCCACGACCTCGGCGCACAGCCGGTAGGCCCGACGCATCCCCTGCACACCGTGCAGACGCTTGACCGAGCCGCCGAGTGTGCGCTGCAGGCGTGCGTGGAGGGCGTTGGCCATCGGCTCGTCGTAGGAGAGGAACACCGCGTCGAAGTCGGTCACGAGAGGGCCTCCAGGTAGCGGGCGGCGACCAGGGCGGGGGCGAAGTCGGCGGTGGAGGCGTGGGCCCGCTTGGCGTGTACGGCGTGGAACTCGTCATCCGTGGCCAGGCGCTTGGCCAGGGCGACGACCTCGGCCGGGGTGGTAAAGCAGAGCTCGGGGTCGATGTGTTCGGCGAGCCAGCCCAGGCGCGGGGCGATGACCGGCAGGCCCATGCCCTGGCAGTCGATCACGCTCATGGACCAGGGGCAGCCGGGGCGGAAGGGGGCGATGCCGAAGCGGGCTTCGGCCAGCAGGTTCTTGTAGCGGACGCGGTCACCCCGGTCGGAGACGACCTGGACGTGCGGCAGGGCGGCGAGTTGGTCGCGCATCCGCTCGGGGCTGTCATCCAGGCCCGTACGGGCGGCCCGACGGTTGCCGAACAGGTCCATGACCCGAAGCCGGACCGTGCCCGAGGCGCTGAGTTCCCGGGCCAGGTTCACGAACTGCTCGGTCCCGTAGTGCGCGTACAGCCGGTGGTTGTAGATGCCGATTGCCCCGGCCTCGGGCCGGTTACGCAGGCTCGATGGGTCGCGGACCAGACGCTCGTCACGCGGAGCGGGCACCACCCGCAGCCGGTCGCCGAGATCAACGGTCATGCGGGCTGCGGCGGCCGAGGTCCACGAGGCGGCCGTGGAGGAATGGACCATCACCCGGTCGCAGGCCGCCAGCCCGGCGGCGAACGCCAGCAGCACCGGTCGGCCCAGCCCTGCGTCGTTCAACGACGGATCGAGCAGGAGCTGACCGCCGCCGGTAAAGGAGAACGGCAGGTAGTGGCAGTAGCCGGCCAGCACGGCATCCGACCCGGCCTCCAGCAGGGCCGTGCGGATCGCTGGGGCCTCCTCTATCTGGTTGGCCACCACGGCGTCCGGCTTCTCGGTGCGGATGAGCGCCACCAGTTCGTCGATGTCCGCGGAGAACCGAGCCCGGTACTTCGTCCCGGGCACCTTCGTCTGGTGGAAGCCGCAGCGGGTATCCCCGGCCGCAGCCGGGGCCGCGACGGTCACCTCGGCCCCGGCGTCCGCCAGGGCCGGGGCGAGCAGGTCCGCGAAGATCCAGCCCGAATCCGCAGACAGCCGGTCAGGGTTGGAGATGTTGAGCAGGTACAGCACGCGCATGATGCGTCGCCTCCCTTATCTGCCCGGGGGTCGATCCGGGCCGCTGAGGGAAGGAAAACGGCGACGCTGGCCGTGACGGGATGATGAACTGGCATCACTCACGGTTCATTCATGCTCACCAACGAGGACGCGGGGCGGGGCTTCGATGGACACGCAGGACGAGGAGATCACCGTCGAGCAGGCAGCCGAGAACTTCGCCGCCGAGCTGGCACGCTGGCGGGAAGTACGCGGCATGTCGAAACGGGCATTAGCGCGGGCCATGGGGTTCGACCCGTCGTACGTCAGCCACTTGGAATCCGGCCGTCATAAGCCCAGCGAGGAATTTGCCCGGCTCGCCGACGAAGCCCTGAACGCCGGGAAGGCAATCTGGCGACGCTGGCGCGACTACGAGCAGGCCAAAGCCAGAGAGGCCAAGGCCCGGCGCCCTCCCTCAGCCCCGCTGGCCCCGCGCCGGCCCGAGCAGCCGTACGCCACCGGCTCCGCCCTCGTCGTTGAACACGACGCTGCGCAACTCCACTATGACGGCCGCTCCTACCGGCTCACCATGCGACGGCTGCTGCGGAACACCGGAGACGATCCGGTGACCCGCTACCTGATCCGCATCTCCGTCGACCGCTACCCCGGCGACCCCGAGCGGTCCAATGCGCACTACCGGGCACACCCGCTGACGTGGGATGAACTCGACCTCACGCCCACCTGCCGGGGCGAGACTATGCGTTGGCAGGCCAAGCACGACCGCGATGCCTTCAAGGAAGTCTGGCTGCTGTTCGACAACGAGCACGGTCGCTTCCCGCTCTACCCAGGCGAGTCCGTGTGGATTGAGTACGCCTACACCGTCGGCGACAACAAGTGGGGCAACTGGTTCCAACGGGCCGTCCGTCTGCCCACCGAGCAGTTGGAAGTCCAGCTGGTCTTTCCCGCCACCCTCGACCCGGTGGTCTGGGGCACCGAGACATCAATGACCGCCGAAGCCTCCCCTCTCCGCACCCCTCCCGTCCGCAGCGACGACGGCGACCTACGGCAATTCACTTGGATCACGACCGCACCCGCCCTGCATGCTCGGTACCGTCTGGAATGGCGGTTTCGAGCACGGACCGAACGTGACATGGATCAAGAGGAGTTCAGGTGATTGACGTGCGTCCCAGCCAGCGCATGCGAGACCTCGGCGTCGTCCAGCGTGGCGCCGGCATCCTCGCCGAACCGGCCCGCGCTTTCGACATGCCCACCGAGCGCGACGAGGCCGAACGCATCGTGGACGAACTGTTCGCCGCCATGGAGCGGATCGGCCAGGTCCACCCCTTCGCCAAGGGCATGGGCCTCGCCGCCCCTCAGATCGGCATCGGACGGGCCGCCGCCGTCGTCCAGCCGCCCGGCGACGCACCCGCCATCATCCTGCTCAATCCACGGATCACCACCAGCTCCGACGAGAGAGACGAACAGTACGAGGGCTGCCTGAGCTTCTTCGATGTACGTGGCTTCGTCCGGCGGCCCCTGAAGATCACGGTGGAGACCACGGCTCTGGCCGGCGAGACCGCGACCACCGTGTACGAACGCGGCCTCGCCCGCCTCATCCACCACGAGATCGATCACCTCGACGGACTGCTGTACACCGCCCGGATGCTGCCCGGAATCGAGCCGATCCCGGTGGAGGAGTACCGGCAGACCGGCCGGGCGTGGGTATACGACCGCACATGACCAGCCACCTCGACAGCTGAGGGCAGGTCTGGCCGGTCATGGCGATCGCTGAGCCGAATCGGGGACCTCCGCTGCTCTCCAGGAAGCACGGTGGTGTAGTAGATATGTCTGACCTGACCCGAATGCGCCTACTCGCGCCCCTCGTTGAGAGCCTCTCTGTCAGAGGGCGGTCGTAGCCTCAGGGCCATGGTCGTCAACAAGGAAGAGCGTGATCCCGTTCAAGCGGTCGGGCAACCACCGGCTCCCGCCGTGATGTCCAACCACCTCCCCATCCTCAGTCCGACTAGGCCGGAACTGACGAGAATCACCCTGGCCAAGCGGTGTGAACCAGGCTCTGCCTTCGACACGGTGATGGCGCGAGGAGCGCGTAAGGGGATGAGGGCGTGAAGTACTGGCTGATGTTGGCCGAGAGCAGGTCATGGACGTACGAGCGAAAGCTGGAGGAGTGGGACTCGTCCCTCTCTGCAATCACTGATTTTGATGCCGAGGTGGGCGACGCTGTCCTTCTATGGCGCGGCGGGCGGGGTGGCGGCGTTGTCGCCATGGGAGCGGTCATCAACACGACTGCGGTGCATGCCAGTCCGTTTCTCCGTTTGAGGCTGGAATTGCAAGAGGACGGTGATGCCCCGGTCCCTACGGAGCTAAAGGTTGCTTTTGAGTTCGAAAGGCTCATGCTGTCCACTCCAGTGTCGGCTGAGGTGTTGCGGGCGGCGGGCCTTGACTGGGTGGTGAAAACGGCGCGTTCGGCTGGCAGGAAAAACAAGATGGTCGCGCTCGATCTGACGGATGGGCAGTGGCGCAATCTGCTCCAGCTGGCCGATCAGGTGCAGCCACCAGGGGACTTACCTGCTGCATGGAACATTCCACCCGGAGCGGTTGTGAAGCGTTCTGAGGTGCATGACGTATATGGCGGGAACCCAAGGCTCAGGGCCGGCGCCAGCAGTAGGACGCCGAATGCGTTCCTGTTCGTCGACTGCAACAGTGATGGCGAACTCGCGCCGCGCTGGGAGGGGTCGGTGCTTCTGACGCCTGGACAAGGCCAATGGGGAGACTCGGTCTCCTTGGAGAACCGGTCTGTACTTGCCCATCGACAACGCGGCGTACCAGTGAGGGTCTTCCTGGCGCGACGTGCTGAGTGCCTCTATCTCGGTGAGTTCGCCATCGAACCAGATCGGCCTGTAGAACGCTGGGTGGTCACTGGCAAGCGGGAAGGGGGGAGCTTCGGTGACCATAAGATCGTGTGGGACGTGCGTACGCCGATCCTCCGACTCCGTCAGTTGAGCGGTGCGCCTGTGCCAACGGACAGCACGGGCCTTTTCAAGGATGCTCCCCGAATCAGCATCAGAGTTCACCCCGTTAGTGATCGTCCTGCTGCTGCGATCCGCGAACTTCTGGTCACGCTGGAGGCGGATCCTGCAATCGCCGAATCACTCGGTGGACTCAGTGAGGCTCAGTTACTCGCTGGCCTGGTGCAGCGTGCGCGACGTCAGGCGGACCTGGATGAGCTTCGGGCTGCGGTTGATGACCTCACGACTAGCGAGGCTGACTTGCAGAAGATCATCCAGCAAATGACCTGGATCTTCGGCGGAGAATTCCTCCCAGGAACGTCCCGGCGTAACCTCACCCCGCGTGACCAGCTCGATCTGTCGTTGTTGCGTCCCGACGGCACCTTGCATGGCGTGGAGCTGAAGAGGGCGCACATCAAAGATCTGGTCAAGGCCCAGCGCAACCATCTCATCGTCGGGCCTAAGGTCAACGAGGCCGTGGGCCAGGCCATGAACTATCTGCGTGAGCTTGACGAACGGCGTTCCCAGATCCTGGTCGACTTTGACATCGACTGCCGACGCGCTTCGATGACCGTAGTGATCGGTCACAGCAGATTTGTCACCGGCGTCGCTTCGTCGGAGGTCGATGAGACGATTCGCACCTATAACTCCCACTGGAACCGAGTCAGTCTTACCACCTATGACCGTCTGATCGAGAATGCGCAGAGGACCCTCGACCTGACAGGTCCGGAGCGTTAGACGCGTCGCTGCATCCGAAGTCTCGGCTTGGCGGGGCACACCCAAGGCACAACACACCGAAAAAACCCTGCGGACCAGTGAGAACTGCCGATCGCAGTTTTCTCTGGTCCGCAGGGATTTTCGCGGCAAAGCCGCAGGTCAGCCATCACCTCCCGCCATTGGATCCCCAAGTGGCATCTGCAGCGCCCGCAAACTCAGCCTTTGGACCGACAAGAAGCAATGTTCCAGGCCCGTGTGCCTCGTTATGCAGACGTGCACACTTGCGTGCGCCCCGTACTCGGCACATAGCTTACGAGTTGACGTGCACAAGACGTATGAACATTTGGGGGCGTGCAGATTGAAGCCGAACTCGAGGGCCACGAGCGGCGTGTTACAGGATCTCGCACAGCTGTCAAACGTCGCCATTCAGTCGGATGTGGCGCTGGTAGGCAGCGTTGAGACGGCCGTGGCAAGGGACGACAAGAAGCGTGCAGAGAAAGGTACTCCGCTCCGGCGGAAGGCCGGCCTGGAAGCCCTGCCGAGGGCGGAACTCGGTCAGTCGGTAGAGCTGGCTCCGTGGCACGTACTGCACGACCTCGCCCAGGCTCTGTCCCTCTCTCGACAAGGCGCTGGGCGCGGTCTCGCCGAGCATTGGGGAAGCCTCAAGTACAGCCAGGCGCTCGATGCCGTGGCGAACAACTACATACAGTTGTCCGCCGAAGCCAAGGGGATAGCCCGGGACTACAAACGTCTGCAGTCGCGGGAGTTGGGACAGGGCTTCGCCCTTGCCCTGGCACGGCACGCCCTCGGGCGCCGCTATCCAGATCGTTTCGTGTCTTTCGTTAGCGCTGAGGTAGTCATACGCGCCGGGTGGTCCAAGGGGTCGGCCGGTTACCGGTACCGGCCCGACTTCTTCGCCGAAGTCTGGAAGCCGGGTGAGCCATCACGTGTCTTCCCGATTGCGGCCACAGGGAACCATGGCGGCCCCAAGCCTTCACACACCCAACTCGCGGCGCGCTCAGCGCATGTTGAGGCCATGCATATCGGTGCGTGGAACGAAACGCCGTGCCTTGTCTTCAGTACAGAGTTGCCTTCGCAAGGACCGGTCACAGTCCATGTCCTGCATGCACGTGGAGAGAGCGGCTGGCTATATGGCTCGCCCGAGCATCCTCTGCGGAGTCTGGACAGCCCCGCCGAAAATGGGAACATCGTGCCGGGCATCCACCTTCCCAGCCACGGTGATGGCATTCCCCAGTCCGAGCCCGGTTTCCATGTCCAGTCCCAGGACTCGGCGTGGTTCCAGCACGTCGTGGCTCGGACAGTGACCGCCGGATCAGCTGCCTTCGCAGGCGATGGCGCCACAACCGCTCGCTACCTCACCACCGACCAGGGGAGTCGGCGCTACGACACCGGTATCGCACACGCTGCATCAGGAAGTGTCCAGGACGCTGCTTACAGGTTGCTCGGCATCCCCTTCGTCGGAACGGACCACGTCTTCCGGCTGAACAACAAGCGCGTAGAGGCGTTCTCCGGAGTCGCAGCCGATCTCTTCGCGCTCCTATCCGCTGGGAAGGCCGAGGAGTACCGCAGCGAAATCTACGCAAGGCGCGGCACCTGGCCAGAACAGACCTGGGATCCAAACTGGGGAGGACCTGTCTCGGTCCGAGAGGACGGAACTGTCCTGGCCATGCGTCTACTGCGGTTGAGAAAGAGCACGAGCGTTGAGGTCGCCTCAACCTAACCTGCCTGCAGGCTCACTGTTCTGTGTTCTGCACGGGCGGAGGAGCCATCGTCAGAGACTCCGCGCTTTCTCCGCCCACGCTGGATCAAGCGTACCCACAGCTCAAGTACCCGTTGATGTTCCCCCGCCCGGACGGCGGCGAGCGACAGAGGCCGGCGTGGGGCGTTGTGCGGACGCAATGGGGTTGCGGCCACGACCTCGATCTGCGGGTGCACGAGGAGAAGACGGAACAGGGGGCGCTGTAGCCGTAGCCGCGAGATCGTTCAGCGTAGCGTTCACCACCGGCCAGCACATGTCGAGCGTGTCGCGGTTCGGACTGTGTCCGGTCCGTTTCTCCGCAAGGGGATGGACGAGATTCCTGTAGTGCCGGACAAGCTCCGAGGCCAGTTTGGCATCGTGCTCGATCCATTTGTTCTCGTAGGCGAAGTCCACGAAATCATTCAGCCCCATGTTCCGCAACGGCTTTGGCATGCGTACGCCTGCGGCGCGGACCTGCGCGGCATGCGCGAGCACCCCCTCCAGGAGGCTGCCCAGCATGATGACCGCCGACGTGTAGGCGCCGTGCTCGTAGCAGGTGCGTGCCTCGTCCAGCCGGAGTTGAACGGTGACGGCGAGTTCCGGGTCGCTCACCACCTCCGTCACGGAGACCTTCAGCTCGACACGCGGCAGCTGCCGTGCTTCGTCCTCGAAACCGGCTTCACAGCGGACGAGGACCGGCTGACCTCCGTCGTCGCCGATCCGGCGTCCGTCGAGCACGAGTATCTCGTTGAGCCGCTTCAGTGTGACGTGGTACTCCTGCTGCTGGTTGTAGTACTCAAGGCGGTTCGCCAGGCGCAGGATTGCGCGCTCGGCGTCATCCACGCCGTCCTCCTGCCGCTCTTTGAGGAGTTCCCGGGCCCACTTGTGCCTCGGCGTGCCGTCGTACTCCGGAACGTCGTCCCAGCCCGCCCGCTGGAAGAACGCGGCTATCTCGTGCCCCCTTCGGTAGAGCAGCTGCGTCTCGTCCCCGCAGATCAGGTGGGCGATCTCCGTCAGCGTGCTGTCGTCGAAGATCTCGTTCACATCAGGCTCCTTCGAGAGAGACGGACGCATCCTCATCGAGCATGGCGTCGAGTTCATCGGTGGTGAGGTCTGTATCGTCCACGTCGACCGGGGCCCATGTGCTCCCCGAGTCGCCCTGGACCTCATCGATGGCTCCGGGCCGGATGCCCAAAGCGTCGAGGCGCTTCCACAACGGAGCCAGCGAATTCTCCGGAGACAGGGCGAACTCGCTGCTGCGTACGCGCCAGAACTGCCAGCCGGCCCGGCGCAGTTCCCGCTCTCGCTCGTAATCGTCACGGATCTGGTCAGGAGTGGAGTGATACGGGCTGCCGTCGCACTCCACGGCGAGGCGGCCCGTCTCTCCGACGACGACGAGGTCGATGCGTTTGCCGCTGACCTTCCACTGGGGGACGACGTGGTAGCCGCTTTCCTTGATCCTACGGAAGACTCGCTGCTCAAACAGAGAGTCGAACGGCTCGCACCGCTCGTCGGGTGAAACGGCGGAAAGGCCGGGAGAGGCGCCCTGGAGTTCCGGCGGCGCCTGCATATAGGTGAGCAGGGAGTGACGCAGGTCCCTGCTGCGCAGCTGGTCCGGTGTGACGGAGGTGAACAGCCACATCTGGTCGCGGGCCCGGCTGGCGGCCACGTTGAACCGCCTTCCGTCACCCTGGCCGGTCAGAGCCCGGGTGTTGTCGGCGTCAACGACCAGCGAGAGCAGGATGACGTCCCGTTCGTCTCCCTGGAATTGTTCGGCCGTGCCGACACGTATGTTGTGCCGCTCCTGGATCGTGGAGTCGATCCGCGTGTCGATGAGATTCTCCAACAGCCTTGTCTGGTGACCAGAACGGAGCACGATGACTCCGAAACTCCGTTGCGCGTATGCCTCGTCCTCCGCGAGTTCCTGCAACTTGGCGACGATGCGTTCGGCTTCGGGCCTGTTGACCAGGGTCTCTCGCCGTCCCTCGCAGTGGCCTTCATGGACATGGACGACTTCGAGGGGCCGCAGCCGGTCCGCTCCGTACTGCCGCAGCGGCACGAGTTCGTTGTCGGGATAGAACTGGGCCGAGGACCACTTGATGATCTCCGGCATGCACCGGAAGTGCTCGGTGAGCCGGATCGTCTCACTGAAGCGCGCGGACAGCAGGTCGTAGAGGTTGGACTTGGGGCTGAGCCCGTCGCGCTGCCAGTCGGTGAGATGGGGCAGGAGCGAGTCGAGGAGTTCGTTGAACCGCTCGTGCTTGCCACCTGTGTAGAACGGGGCACACTGCTTGTCGTCACCCACGACGATGATTCTCGGAGCGAGCCACAACAGCATCAGTCCGTCCAGACCGACCTGGCTCGCCTCGTCCACAATGACGACGTCGAAGGCGTCCGGCTCGGGGTCGATCATTTCGGCCACCTGTTTAATCGGCATGACCCATGCCGGGACCGCGGCACGCGCGTCACGCATCGCGGAACGGGCGGCCTTCAGGTGCCGCTTGCCGAGTGCCGTCATTCCCTTGCCTGCGTTCGCCGTGGCCGACGCGTAGGCACTCAGTGCCTGTTTCTGTCCGGCCGTCATCCGGTCCAGGCAGTGGTACAGCGCTCTGTCGGCCGCCAGTTGGGTGACCGAGTTCCTCAACTGTGCCTCGACCGCTTCCAGTTCCCCTTCCAGTTTTGCTTCCCTGCCGGGTTTCAGCATCGTGTCTTGAAAGGTGCGCGCTCGCCGCCAGGCCCAGGCTCCGTCCAGGTTCACCAGGCGGGTCTCCCAAGCCGCCTCGGTCGGGGACTCGGCGAAACGCCGGGCCAGTTCGGGGTGATCCTCGGACAGTCGGTCCAGGAGTTTGCGGGCCTCCCGGCGATCGGCCTCACGATGGAACGCCTCGGTCAGTGAGTCGATCGCGCACGAGTACGCCCGCGGATCACGGGCGGTGACGGCCCGGTGCACCTCCGCCAGTTCGGCCACTCCTTGGGCATCGGGCCGCGGTAGTTGCTCGGCGAAGGACCGCAGCTCCTCCTCCGCCTCACGGGCACGGAGCAGCCGTTCGGCACCGTTCGCCGACGTACGGACGTCGTCCCACTGCTGTGCCGTCCGCACCGTGGCCTTGATCCGGGCCTTGAGCAGAACGTCGTGCAACATACGCACGGAGTGGGTGAACCCGTCCACCGCGCGGAGCGTCGGCACCCGGTCCAGCAGCTCCGACAGAGCCACCTCCGTGGAACCCTCGGCCGCGGGCACGCCGACGCTCTGCCAGCGCTCGTTCAGCTGCCGGACACACTGGCGCGCCGCGAGGTGAGCCACCAGTGCGGAGATCTCATCCGGCGTACTGGGCACTCGCCCGTCCACTCGGCAGTCCCGGAGAAGGACTTGAGCTTCCTTCTGCACCGCCTTCGGAGCCAGCTTGCGCAGCTTTCCGCCGGCTCGCAGGAACTGCTCGAGGTCCCTCCCAGCAGCGATGAGACGTGATTCCTCGGCGAGCGCCACGTCAGGTACGTCGAGCACGGCGAAGGGGATGTGCTGAAGCACGCTCTGCACTTCCTCGGCGCGGGCGGCTGACCGGCGCACTGCGTCCCACAACTGCTGTCGTTGGCCGGCCATCCCGTCCCGCAGGGCACGAGTGGTCCATTGGTCGGGCTGCCAAGCGGCCGGCTCGCCTGGCAGCCCCTCGCTCTGAAGTGCGTGTTCCGCCGCGTCCAGCAGTTCTACCAATGTCGCGATCAGATCGCGGCCCTGATTCGCGAGTTCGAGGGCAAGCGTGTCGGACGACGCTTCGGCGCAGGAGCGCACAGCGGTGTCCAGGGCATTGACCGCCTCTTCGAACAGCACGGGTGCGACGAAGTCCGCGGGGTCCGGGCAGCGGGCGGCATGCTCGTCCAACACTCCGGCCCCGTGCCGGGACACCAGACCCAGCAGGCGCTGGGCCTCGTCCTGGCTCAGCGAAGGTTCTCTCGGCGCCGAGGCGGGCAGGACGGGCATCCAGTCGTAATTCGGTGCACCGGCAGCGACGGTCTCCACGATCTCCGCGAGCCGCCCCTCGTAACCGGTGGCCACATCGAGGTGTTCGTACCACTCCGCCTCACGAAGGGCGCGGAGTTCGTCACGGAGCCGCGCGTGGGTGTCCGACAGTTCCGAGCGCAGCGCCTCATGGCTCTTGATCCTTACGTCGAGACGCTCCGTCGACTGAGTGGCACTGAGTTGGGAGAGCGCGCGCACGGACTGTTCAAGGTCGTCGCTGCCGTCCTGGCGTCGGTCGCCCTGGAGGACGCACAGGCTGCGCAGCTCGGAGGGCAGTTGCTGCCGCAGGACCTTCAGCGCCTGGCCCTTCTCACTCGTCACGAGCACCCGCTTGCCGTCCGCCAGCAAGGCACACACGAGGTTGGCGATGGTGTGCGTCTTTCCCGTGCCGGGCGGTCCCTGAACGACGACGCCGGTATCGGTCTGAAGGCGCCTCAGTACCTCCCGCTGCGCTTCGTTCGACAGCAGCGGGAACAGCGGGTCTGGGCCGAGGGCGGGCGGCACGTCGCGGCCCCCCGCCGTACCCCACGACCTGCGGTCCTCGGCTTCCAACTGGTACAGCAACTGAGCCAGGCCCAGTGGGGCGATAGCACCGGGCTGGGCGAGGCGGTTCGCGATGCCGTCGTAGAAGTTCACGAGGGCGCCCTGTCCCCGCTGACGGAGAATGATCGCCGGCGCGAACCCAAGCGTGGGCACCGGCAGTGTCGCGTCGGCGGGCGGGCGGCCCCAGCCACGGTGGAACGCCACCGCGCGATCGGTGCCGAACGCCCTCTCCGACCAGTCACCGAGCACGTCCTGGGAGTCACGGGACAGCGGATGGAATCCTTCCGCGTCGACACGGTCCCGCAGCAGGCTCAGCAGGCGGGTGCTGTAGCCCTCGTCAGCGTCAAGGAACTCGCTGTCCTCCAGCCGCGCGGGGTCGCCGGGTGCGAGAGCGACGGTGATGGACATATTCGTGGAATTCACGGTGAGTATCAGCGGCGCCGTCAGAATATGCCGGGCGATACGCGCCGACGGACGTGTGGCTCCGATGGTCAGGAATCCGGCGCCGAGTACCGCCTCGTATTCCTCGCCGTCCTGCTGAATCCTGGTCGCCATTCGGTAAAGCTGCTGATGGAGTTCACGGTACGGCCGGTCGACGCGCTCTTTTTCCGACCACTTGCGCCACGCATCGAGCCATCGCGTGTAGGCGCGCAGCACGTCGTGCGCTTCCTCTCGGTTGATCTCGGAGACCTCGAATAGGTCTCCGTTCCCGTCTTCCTGCCAGCCCTGACCCGGTCCCGACTCGGCCAGCGGTGGCGCTTCGGGCGTCGCGGTGGCTGCAGCCTCGGGATCGACCCACCCCGCCAGCACCTCGGGCAGGACAGGAGCTGGGCGTGGCGGACGGTGTGCCACCTTGAGCAGCGTCCGGTCGCCGTCCGGGTGCCGCCGGAGCCTGTCGTCGGGCAAGCCAGAGAGCCAGAGAACCTCCGGATACTTCTGCCAGTCCCGCACCGGCTTGTACGAACCCCGGACGATTTCGCGCATGTATTCGATAAGTTGGCGCGTGTGGTGAACCGCCTCCGGATTGTTCGCACGGAGTGCAGGGTAAAGAGACACTAATCCCCCAGATCATGGCTCGACGGAAAGCCTTCCAGGATGTGAGAGAGAAGCGGCACCTTCAACAGGGACCGGCAAGTAATGACGTGAACAAGCCACATTCCGCGAAAGTTGGCCGTAACCCAGCCAACCGTCAGGAGCGAACCCACGTGTGGCGATCACGAGCCGCCGTGTACACCAACTCGACCTTGTCCGATCGCCAGCCAGCCTTGAGGTGCTTGAACGCCGCGATGTCGCGCTCTTGGAGGACGCGCACGTCCCGGAGTGACGGCACGACCTTCAGGTCTGCCACTGCGACGAAGGCAAGCGCCGGCTGAACCTCGACGGGAAAGCCACACGCACGCGTCAGCGCAGCTGAGGCCCGCCGCGCCTCAGCTCGGCTCTTCCGCACGTAGGGGTACGACTGGCCGCCTATGCGAACAGAGTCGTCGCCCACCCAAATGCGCGCCCCGCGGTGGCACTTCGTGTTGATGCAAAAGGCTCCGCCCGGACCGATCAGGACGTGGTCGATGTCAACATCACCCGCCAGGGGTATGGAATGCAGTACTCGCCAGCCACGCCGCACCAGCCTCTCCAGCTCCGCTCCCACCCGGCGCTCGCCGGCCAGTCCTGTGCGCCAGTTGTCCACCTCCAGGCTCCGACCGGACAGCCTGGCCAACGCCCACCGCCAGAGGCCGGGCGTCAGCTCGTCCACCTTCACCTGCAGCGCGTCTCCCGGGCGGTTCCCCGCAAGGTCATCCTCAGAACGCAGTACCTTGTGCGCCACAGGCAAAGAAGGAGCAGTGAGATAGGGAGCAAGGACGTCAAGTACCGCGCCCCGCTGTTCCTCAACCAGAAGCTTCAGATGCCCCGTGCGACGGTCGAGCCATGCGACCTTCTTGCCGTCCGACTGGTTCACGTAGAGACGGTCATGTCCGTAACGCTTCCATGCGGAGACCTGTAAGTCGCTCACGCGCCCCCCGTTTCGCGTCCCGTCAAAGGCCAATGACCATGTGACCAGGATCAGAAACAGCGAGCAAGACAGCCTCACGTCTGCGCCGAGCAGGCTGGTGGCCGAGATCGGGCGCTTCCCAGCCGGTTCTGCAGACAGGGCGAGGGCACATCCAGGGCGCATGAGCCCGGGAAACGGCGTTGACCCGTGAGAACTACCGAGAGGAGTTTTCCCAGGTCAACGCACATTTCCCTGCGAATCCCCAGGTCAGCACCCTCCTGCCCCCAATCGCTGCACAAGTGGCAAGACACAGCCCTCCGCCACCCGCAGGGTGAACCGCCCCGGTTCTGATGGAGGCTCTGATGTGCTTCGTGCTGATGCCGGCCAGGCCGGTAGGACGGCGGGCGGAAGCCCCGGCTGCGGGACGCTGGCCATGGCCTGTGCGTCGCGGTACCGGTCCGGGCGGACGCTGATCGCGCCCGGACTTTCACAGGACGGAGACCACGAGGGCTCAGGCGCGCGAACCCGAACCGCCCTTGTCTCGCCCCGACTCTCGGTGTGACGTCTTACCATGGGGCGGTGCTCCGCCGGAGGTCAGGAGCAAGCGGTGTGGATCGGTCGGGCGGAGTGCGGTCGGTGTGAGCAGGGCGGGGCAGGCTGGGGAAGTCGGCAGTGTCTTCCGGTGCGAGCTGGCCGCGCACTTGGCCGTATACGGGCTCCGTGGCCGCCCGGTGTCGGGGCTTGACGTTGCAGCAGGGGTGTGGCCCGTCCGGCTGGACTTCGAGACCAGCGACCCGACCGACGACATCCGTGTCACCTTCTCCGACGGGCGCCGCGCCTACGTGTCCGCGAAGCGGAAGATCGGCCGAGGGCGTCCGCTGGAAGAGACGCTGACGGGCTGGGTGGGACAGGTTCCGACGCTCGGCCCCGACGATCTTCTGGTCATCGCCGGCGAGGAACTCGTCGGGCCGGTAAAGAACCTCGACCGGGCTCTGCGACGCCACCGTGCGGGCCTGCGCATGGAGACTGGTGACGAGTCCAGGGCCCTCGCTCTCCTCACCGACCGGCTTCCGTCACGGGTCCGCGGGCTCGTCCTCGACCGGGCGCGTGTTCTCCACCTACCCGGCTCGACCGGACCGGCACCGCACCGTGACTTCCTGGCTGCCCTGATGGACCTCGTCGTGGCGAACGCGCAGGGACACCGTGCCGTGAGCGCCCTGGCCGACTTCTTCCATCGGCAGGCGGGCGAGGCGCTCGGGAGTTCCGCCGAGGACTGGGTTGCCGCCCTGACCGCCTCGGGGGTGACCGTGCTCCCCGACCAGGGGGGTCCGGTGGCGATGCGTCTGGCCTCCCGTCGGAACGCCGTCGACTCGTACCGCACCCGGCTTACAGCGGAGACCGGACGGATCGACCTCAGCCTGCTCGCCGATGACCTCCCGCCCCTCGTCGTCGACGATCTCATCGGCGGCCTCCAGATCGACGTGGAGGGCGAGCGCACCTCCTCCTTCCTCCTCCAATACCTGAGGCGCTGGCGCCGCATGCTCATCGTGGGGCAACCGGGCTCAGGCAAGTCGGTGGCGGTACGCGAGATCGCGGCCCACTGCGCCAGCCACGCCGACGCCCCCGCCCCGATCCCCGTGTCGCTGCCGCGTCTGCTGAAGGGACAGCCGCGATGTCTGACCCTCGACGGCCTGGTCAATGACGCCGTAGCGGACACCGTGCAGGACGCGGACCGGGGACCGCTCGCCGCGTACCTCCATGAGGAAATCGGTCAAGGGCGCGTGCTCCTCCTCTGCGACGGGCTGGACGAATGCGGGGCGCGCGCGCCGTGGGTCGCGCAACAACTCGAAGGGATTCTCGCGTCTCTGCACCCCTCCTGCGGGTTCGTGGTCACGACACGAACGAACGGGCAAGGGGCCGCGGCGCGGCTCGGCCTGCCCCGGGTCGAGCTCGCGCCTCCACAGGATCTCGACGCAACGGTCGACAGCATCCTCGTCGCCTGTGCCAAAGCACGGATTCCCGGGCCGGACCAAGCGGCCTTCCTTGCAACGCGACGCGCCTGGATCAAGGATGCGAAGAAGGAGCACGCGCATCTGCTCGCGGTGCCGCTGCTCGCCGCTCTGCTCGCCCTCGTCTGCGCGAACGCGCCGGACGCCGACCTTCCCAAAGGGCGTGCGGCGTTGTTGCACCGCGCGGTGGAACAGTCCGTGCACCGGTGGGAGGGGCTACGGGGGACGCTCGCCCCAGCCCGGCCTTGGGCACCCGCCCTGACGACGGGCATGCTCCTCGACGGATTCGCCACGCTCGGACGGCTCCTCGACGGCGAGGCGACGCCTCCAGCGGGACGCGCCCTCGAGTCACTGACCGGCATGCTGAGGGACCCACTGCGATGGGCCATGCCGCCCGCCGCAGCCGGCGAGGTGGCGGAGCACGTGCTCCGGTTCTGGGACGAGCACGTCGCCGTGTTCGTGGTGAACGGCGCGGGCGAACTCACCACCCGCAGCAAGGTCTTCGCTGAGATCGCAACGGCCATGTGGGCACGGTCGTGCGGGGCCGAGGAACTGCGGGACTGGCTGCGCCACGCCCTCGTACACACGGACTCCGACGGGGCTATCGCACTCGCCGCCGGACTCGATTCCCGTACGGCTGAGGCTCTGCTCGACGTCGGCGAGACACAGCGGGCGGCCACCCTCATGGTGGCTGACCTCGCGGCGCGCGGTGTCGTGACTCTTTCCGACGGCGAACTGGAACGGGCCCTGGACCAGCTCACGGACGGTGCTCTTGGCGCGCTCGCGGGCGAGCCGGTACTCCCGCGCGGCCCTGGCAAACCCCCGGAGTTCTTCCCGGCGCTGTGGGACAAGACGCGTGACGCGGGGCCCTGGCCCTTCGTGGAGGCCGCGTGTCTGCTGGCCCTGCCCTCGACATCGCGGCGTCGGCGAGTGGACCTTGTAGAACTGTCCGAGCTCGATGACACCGCCGAGTCGATCGCCCGGGCCCTCTGCGCGCTGACGGACGCCCGCACGGACGCGGCCCCCTTGGGTGGAGCGGAGATCGACGCGCTCCGCGCGGTGCTGGCGCTTCCCCTGCCGCAGGACTCCGAGATGGTGCAGAAAGGGCGACGCAGTTGGGAGATGGTCGGTGGCGGCCGCCTCACACCAGGGCTCGAGCAGGTCGCCCTAGGCGCGGCCGAGCACCTGGGAGAGCTTCCCGACGACGCGGGTGAGTACGTGTTCGCCCTCGCGATGCACGCGCCTGGGTACGTCGCCGAGAGGATCTACGCCGTACTCGCACGCGCGGGATTCGACACGAGTCGGCGTTGGGGGAACATCGCCGCCCAGCTGCGAGACTGGGCATCCGGCGCCCGGGACGACAGAGCGGCTCTCCTCTCGGACCTCGTGTCACTCCACGGCCCGTGCCCGGAGTCCACAGGCGGGGACTTCTGGTCGCTCACCGCCCTCGGCGACCTTCTCGCGGCGACCGGATACTCCGATTCCCCGGCGAACGAGATCGACCACGCCTTCGCCCACGACAGCGCGGCGGAACGCCGGGCGTGGCTCGACGCGATGGCTGACGCGTACGGCATCGACAAGGCGGCCGTGGCCACCCAGGCTCATCACCTCCAGCAGATCACCGCGCCCGATGCCCTGCTGGACGAATGGCTCGTCGTGGGCACACCGCCTCTGGTCAAGCCCTCGCCCATCCCCGACGTCGGGCAGGTCCTCACGGACGCCCAGCAGATGGCGTTGCTGGCGTGCCTGGAAGCGGACTCATCGTGGATGGCGTGGTCGGCGGCGAACGTGCTGATCAACCTGGAGGGAGGTCGCGTTCCGTGGGACGGTCAGGAGCTGTTCGACAGGGACATGACCCATTGGCCTCGCCACCGGGCGGCCCTATTCCACGCCGTCGCCCTCATGACCTCAGGCGATCGGCGCCCTTCGCTCCTGGCACGGGCTGCTTCCTCGGAGTCGGCAGACCACCGAGTGGCGGCGAGAATGCTGATCTCTGCCGTACCGCGTCTCGACCCCAACGGTTCGATCGTGGAGGCGCTGCGCCAGGACGCCGACCTGTCGGTCCGTCCGAAGGACGCGCATCAAGCCACGCCTGCCCCGACGCACTGGAGTTGCAACCACTGCCGGACGGTCCAGGCCCTCGACACCGAGGACTGTCCGGGGTGTGACGACGGTGTGCGCCCTCGGTCCTGAGGGTTGAGTCAGGAACAAAACCACGCGCGACGTGTCGGGCGAAGGCGACCACCGCTGGAAATGGAGCGGCGGTCACACGGAGTCCACCAATCATGATCCTCACCGTTGACGCGGTGAGGGAATCCGACGTGTGCGTCACGATGGGTTGCGGCGACACCTTCACCAGCAAGCGTTACCTGACTGGAAGCTGGATGACCCCGCCGACCAGGGCTTCGAGGCCATATGTCCCATCCGCGACCAGATCAAGACGATGGTCGTGGACCTGATCACCGGGATCGCGCCAGCGAAACCAGAGGCCACAGCGTAAGCGCCTTACGCGCGGCAACGACCGGATCGGTTGCGCAAGTGCAAGCCGACAACGGCGGCTCTTACCAGTGTGGTTCGGGGTGCGGACCCACGATGCCTTCCGGAACACATACAGCACACATGAGGCCGAGAAGCGCTGCGAACACGCGAGAACCGACAAAGCGTGTTTCCGCAGCTCAACCGCTCTTCTTCGGTAGTTTGCGCAGGTCACAGCCCCACCCAGGGAAAACTCCTAAGAAAGTGCTCAGGCGGGTGTCGCAGATTCGAACGAATCATCAAAGTGCCTGATCAGGCGCCCCTCCGACGTTCGAACGGAGGGGCGCTTTCATGATCACAGTCCACATGGAGTCCACAATCCCCCCTCCGCGCCCCTCGCCCCCCTCGCCACGACCCGCGTCCGGGCCGCTACACTGATGCCGGCGCAGCCGCCCGCCTCAGTAGCTCAGGGGATAGAGCGACGCTCTCCTAAAGCGTAAGTCGCAGGTTCGAATCCTGCCTGGGGCACCATGCGATGCCTCAGGGCATCGGAATGGCCCCGAACCCACGACTGGATTCGGGGCCATCGTCGTTATGGACCAGGGCGGCCAGCGGGTTGGTGGTCGCGACTGGGGCCGATGGTCAGCGAGCCGCAGCCGGTCGAGCAGAAGCCCGCCGAGTGGGACCGGCCGGCACTGGCGAAGGGCCGCAGTCGGCACGGGAAGCCGTCCCCCCGGAGGAACGCGACGTCGGATGCTCGTGTGATCGTTGTGGCGGGAGCGGCGGTCAAGTAGACAGGCGTTCGACGCACTGTGCACGAGGGGGAGAGCACGCCCGACCGGAAGTCGCCTCGGATGCCGCGTACGACGAGGCGACGGCGGCGGTGAGGGAGTTCCAGTTGATGCTGGCCCGGTTCTGCGACCTCGCCTCCCGCAGCGCGAGCGCTGAGCCTCCGGACGGGCCGCGGCGCCCCCGCCTGCGGCCGGACTCGGGCATACGGGATGCGTCGTGAGCGAGGGCTGGACGATCCTCGGCGTCATCCTCGCCGTGGTTGTCGCGTTCATCGGCAGGGCGTTCGTGCAGAGCGTGAAGGAGGGTATCCGGAGGGACCTGATCGCGCTCGGTGACATCCAACCGACTGCCGAGATGATAGCGACGCTCAGCAGCACCGCGACGCACGGCTTCGCGCCGCCGCTCGCGGAGGGCCGGCGGTATCCGTACGGCTGGTTGTGGTGGCGCGCATGGATCGGCGCAGACGGGCAGGCCGAACGTGACATGGGGTGGGCGTTGACGTATCGGCGCGCGCGGAAGGCCGCAGGGCTGCCGGTGGACTGGCGGTCGACCGGGAGTGAGTTCGTTATCGCCCCCGGCCGAACCGGGCTGTCCCCCGCGACGCTTGACGATCGGACCAACGCGAGCCGCGGTCAATGGCGTTGAACCTGCTCCCACTGCCGGTCCGACAGCAGTGAGGGTAGGGACTGACAGGGCGGCCCGGCCTCGGCGGGGGTGAGGCGCAGCCCGTCGCGTTCGCGGGCACAGGCACTGACCTTCTCCTCGAATGCGTCACGGGCCAGACATGGGAGGAGGCCCAGGCTGGGGCCAATGTCAGTGCACGCCCGTACCGTTGGCGTCATGACTACCCCCTCCCGACCGTGCGGCCCGGCGCGCCCTTACCTGCGCCGGACGAGGTGAACGCGGAGATCCGCCGCCTCATGAAGGAGCCCGTCGGCGCCCGGCGGACCGAGGAGTACATCCGTCTCCTCACGCTGTGGACGGAGGCAGCCCGCTCCTCGGCCGCGTGGACGAAGGCAGCCTGACGCATTGAGACCCCGCCGACTGGGGGAGATCGGCGGGGGTCCCCTGGTGTGGCAGTGATCTTCCTTCGGGACGTGTTTCGGCGAAATGAGCCGGACCGTGAAGCCGGCGAGCAGAGAAGCCCGCCCACCGGGCCAGGTCGGTCGAGTGGGAACGATCGCTCGGTCGAGAACCGGTACTGCTCGCCCGCGTCCGGGGTGGTGTCCTGCTCCTCCAGCGCGCAGCCGCACACGTTGCTGTGGTGCCTCCAGCACAGCGGCTCGGGGTCCGGCTTCGGGTAGTCCGGAACCCGCTTGGTGTACTTGGGGCCGTCTTCATCACTGATCAGTTCGACTGCCACGGGAAGCTCCTTTCGGGGTGCCGATCAAACGATGTCCGCCGCCCAGGCGGAGCACGGGCTGTATGGGCGGTGGCCGAAGAGGACGAGCTGTTGGTGTGGACGCGGGACGACAGCTGGAAGGTGAAGCGGCTGCGCAGCGACACGCGGGTGACAGTCACCCCGTGCGATGTGCGCGGCCGGATCGCAGAGGGCGCGCGGACCGTCGAGGGCACCGCCCGGTTCCTGGAGGGCGCCGCCGGGCTCGGCCGCGTCCGTATGGCGATGGCCGGCAAATACGGGCTGCGGTTCCGGCTGATGGACACGGGAGGCGCGCTGCTGCGCCGGGGGCGGCGGCCGCATGTGGGGATCTCCGTGACTTTGTGACCGGGGCGTTTTGCGACCGGAGCGCCTTGCGGTCGTGGCGCCTTGTGACCGGATTGCCTTGCGGTCGTGGCGCCTTGTGGCCGGATCGCCTTGTAACCGGGCGTGCTGTGACCGGCCGTCATCCGGGGCACCCCGCCACTCCGCGCGCACGCTGTCACCCTGCGCACGTCACCTCGTGCACGCCGCCACCTTCTCAACGGCACCGGGGCGGCGTCGGACTTCAGCTCCCCGTTGCCGCCCACCGCCAGTCCGCCGCGAAGGCGCGCGCCGGGTTGGCGGTCAGAATCCGTGTCACCAGATCCTTGCCCAGGGCGTGTGCGAGCCGTGGGCCCAGGCGGCGCAGAAGGTGCGGCATACCGGGGCCGCCGTTCACCGACCGCGCACCGGCCGCGGTGGTGTCGCCGCCGAGCAGGATCCGGTCGCCGTGTCCCGCATCGGCGAGCGCGGCCAGCGCGTCGGGCAGCCGCCAGTCCGTCGCGTGATGGGCGCGGGACGGCCCGTCGAAGGCCAGATACGCGCCCGCCTCGGCGGCCAGCCGGTGCACGGTCAGGTCCGGCGAACGGTTGAGGTGCCCGAGGATCACCCGGCCTGGTGGGATGCCCAACTCCCCGCAGAGCAGGTCGAGGACGTCCAGGGCCCCGGTGCCCAGCTCCAGGTGGACGCCGATGACGGCGCCGGTGGCATGGTGCGCCTCGGCGGCCGCGGCCATGGTGTGCCGGGCATGCCCGTCCAGGCTGTGGAAACCCCCGGCGACCTTGATCATCCCAGCCCGGGGCCCGCCGCTGCCGCCGATCCCCTCGGTCAGCTCGGCCACGAACAGCCCGGCAAGATCCGCGTGGACCCGCTCCAGCGCCTCGGGAGCGTAGTGCGCGGCCTGGTGCAGGCCGGTAGCGGTGACGATCCCTATCCCGGACTCCCGTGCCAGCCGGGGCAGTTCGGCGATGCCGCGGCCCATGCCGTAGGGCGTCCACTGGACCACCGCCGCGCCGCCGGCCGCGCGGAACGCGGCCAGCTCGGCGGCCGCGGGCCCGGCCTCGTCGAGCTCCTGGCCCGGGAGTTGGGGGCTGCGGAGGAACAGATGGTCGTGTGCGTCGCAGATGCCGAGGTCGGCGGGGGCGATATCGCCGAGGACGGTACGGATGGCGGGGCCGGTGGGATGGGTGGCGGGGCCGGATGCTCCGATGGCGGATCCGGGGGCGCCGATGGCAGGGCCGGACGTACTGATGGCGGGGCCGGGGGTGCCGACGGCGGGGGCGGCTGTCACCACTGCCGTCCTGCGCCCAGCCGGTGGGCTCCCGGGGCGGACAGATGCAGCACCTGATAGCGGTCGCCCGCCTCGGACTCGGGAACGGCATCGGCCCAGAGAGTGAAGTGGACGAGTTCCCAGTGCCGCGGGTCGAGGGCCAGCGTGGTGGAGTGCACCCCGTCTGTCGTGGCCAACTCCTCGTGCGCGGTGAGCGCGTGAGCGATGACGGCGGCCGGGTCGGCGCTGTCGGGGAGCGTTTCCGTCCGCCGGGAGAAGGCCCGGGGGACGCCACTGGAGGCCGGGCCCGGCCGGTGGAACAGGCCCTGCCAGTGCTGGATGGCCGGCCGCCCGAAATCGCGGATCACGCCTCGGAATCCATCGCCGGTGAGGAAGCGGTTCATGGCTTCCGGATCGGCCCAGAGGTAGAAGGGCGCGTACTGATTGACCGGCGAGCCGTCGACCCCGCGCTCGCGGATGCCGTACGCCTTGAGGCCGAGCCCTTCGAAATCGTCCAGGAGATGCCCCTTGGACTTCACACGGTTCCGGATGATCTCCATGTCGTAGTCGGCGGGCAGGGGGATCGCGTATTGCATGGCGTGCATGGTGGGCTCCGTGGGAGGGGAAGGGCTGGTGCGGTGCTCGTTACGTGCCGGGGTACTCCTCCGCGCCGACCAACTCCTCCCACTCGGTCGTGGTGCCGTCGGCGGCGGCCTCGACCGTGGCCAGGTGGGTCATGAAGGTGTCCGGCGCCGCGCCGTGCCAGTGCCGCTCACCTGGCGCGATCCAGACCGTGTCTCCGGCGTGTATCGGCTCGACGGCGCCGCCCGCGCGCTGCACCAGTCCGGCACCCTCGGTGACATGCAGGATCTGGCCGTGTGGATGCGTATGCCGGGCAGTGTGCGCGCCGGGGGCGAAATGGACGCTGAACATCCGGAGGCGGGAGGGCGAGGGCGGCGCGGCGATCTCGTCGAGCCATACGGTGCCGGTGAAGTGGGCCGCGGGGCCCGCCTGGCTCGCGGGGCGTTCCCGGGTGATGTGCATGCGGGCGTGAACTCCTCTAATTGCGCGGTGTCTTCGGGAGCCCCGAGTGGTCGGGTGAATGGCTGGCGATCGGCCGGGTGATGGTCAGTCGGTGCCATCTGGGGCAGGCGCGGCATCCGGGGCGGGCGGGGTCGACCTACCGGGCGCGGCATCCGGGGTGGGCGCGGTCGACGTACCGTGCGAGGTTGACGCACCGGGCGCGTGCCACGTCGCACCGGGCGCGGTGGACGTACCGGACGCGGCCTGCGCCGCCAGCAGCGACAGCGCCCCGCGTACCGCCGCGTCGAACGGCGCGGTGTCATCGGCCGCGCGGGCGAGCACATAGCCGCCCTGGACGACCGCGGCGACGGTCGCGGCGGTGGCCTCCGGATCCAGCGCCGGAGCCAGTTCGCCGCGCCGCTGCCCCTCGGCGAGCACCTCGGTGATCCGGCCCTGGAGCCACCCGAACATCTCGTCCAGCGGCCGCCGCAGCTCCGGGCTCTGTACGACATCGCGATCCTGCGTCATCCGGCCGATGGGGCAGCCGCGCAACACCCGCCGCTCACGCAGGAGATAGGCCGCGACCCGGTCGTACGCCGTCCCCGGGCCGGACAGACAGGTCTCCGCGGTCTCCTTCATGCTCTCCGCGGTGCGCCGGATCGCCGCCAGCGCGAGATCCGACTTGCCCGCGAAGTGGTGGTACATGCTGCCCTGGCCGACGCCCGCGCGCTCCAGGATCGCCTTGGGGCTGGTGCCGACGTATCCCCGCTCCCACAGGAGCTCCTGGGTGCTCTCGACGAGTCGTTCCTGAGTGCTCATAAGGGCACCGTACATACTAGTAGTTACAGAGATCAAGCGCGGTGCGCCACGGAAGGTCAGGGCGATCCACGGGCTAGGCGGCCACGACCCGGCAAGCGCGACCCGGCGGCAAGCCCCGGCCCCGCCGGCCGTCCGTCCTGGAGGAGCACTTCGGCCCCGGCCTCAAGGGGGCGGCCTGACCGCCACCGGGGCGATCCCCCGCCGGATCGCCACCGGGGCGATCCCCCGCCATCGAGTGGCACAAGGATCTGCTCCACCGCACAGCGCCGGCCCCGGACACCCAGGGGGTCCAGGCGTCTCGGGGCGCCGTTGTCCACACCGAGCTCAGCGAACAGCCTGGTTGAGGGGACGCCGTCGCCTAGCGCTGGGGCCGGACACAGCGCATGGGGAGGCCCCGCCGACCAGGGGAGGAGGTCGACGGGGCCCGGTGGGAAGCCCGCCCCCGGCGTCGTGGGGCAGGCTTCCTGCCATGAGGTCGGCGGCGGCGCCGTCGCCGGGTCGGGTGGCTCGGGCAGGTCGGGTGTGCCGTGCTCGTCCGGCTCCGGGCAGAGTCGGACGGGGCGCCGGTTCGCAAGGTCGACGGCGTCCCGCAGGGGAGCCGCCGCTGTTCGGGGAGAGCTCGTCCTCGACGCGCCCGAGACGATCTTCGATGGCGCTCACGCATGCCATGGCTCCGGGGGCCCGGACGCCCTCGGGCGCTCCTCCTCACCGGCCCAGTCGTCCGTGAACTCCTCGGCCCGGCGGGCGAGGCGTAGCGTCCCTCGCAGGCCCCGCCAGACGACGGCGGTGACGCCGGCCAGGAGGGTGATCGCACCGCCCCAGACCGGCGCCGTGTCGAGAGCCGGGATGCCGGTCGCCCCCACGCCCAGCCTCCGGTCGGGTGCCGTTCGAGCCGTCCGAGGTGCGTGGGGATGTGCTTCGCCTTCCAACCGGCCGCGAAGGTGACGAGCGTCGGGACGATCGCGAGGACGAACGGGCTCAGGGCGTCCGGCATCCATCTCCAGCAGCCGGGCGTTGTCCTGTACCGCGGCGAGGAGGCCGAGGAGATTGGTCGATCCGAGGTAGGCGGTGGCGGACGAGGCGGTCACCTTCTGCTCAACGGGCTTGTTCGCCATGTCAGGGTCGTTGTAGGTGGGTTGATTCCGGACACTCGTAGGATCGGGAGGGCCTGGGACGCTGGGTGTGGCTCGTGAGTGTCCTTTCGGTCAGTCGATTGCGTCGAAACCGTGCTTGTTGCCGAGGGAGGTGAGGGAGTCCCAGCCGGGATGCCGTCCGCGGGCTGGCCCGGTTTCCGGCCGTGGAGGCCGCAACGCTCCTGCCAGTGGCTCGTTGCCGTGAGGGTCGTCGTGCCGAAGTGGCCGTCGAGGTACGTCTTGGCCAGCAGGCCCTCGTCGACGAGGGCGGCTTCATACGTCTTGTTGCCCCTGTAGGTGACGGGCTGGCCCTTCGCCGGCGGATTGCTGCGCGCCGCGGCGATGAGCCGGGACAGGGAGACTTCGGCCGGAAGGGGTTCGGGAGCGCGCGGGGCTTGCGCTGGCCGAGGCGGGAGGCGATCCGGTCCCTCATGTCCGGCATCGTGAAGCCCTTGGGGTCGATCTTCCCGGGCTTCCACTCCAGGTGTCCGATGACGGAGCGGGCGCCCCAGTGGTGGACGCGGCAGACCGCCGCGCTCACGCGCTCGATCGCGTCCAACTGGGCCTGGGAGCCGTCGCTCCTCACGGGTGTGCGATCTTCGTGGTCTGGATCAGCGTGCCGTCGAGGCACACGAACGGCCAGTCCTCGGTTTTGGCTCGCTCCAGCACCTCGGGCAGCGTGGGTGCGTGGGCGGCGATCACGTCGATCGCCTCGCGCAGGTAACAGTAGGCCGTCAGCGATCGAGATGCCGGCGTCGGCGGCCAGCACGCGCAACCTGGTGCCTCCCTTGAACCACCGCGGCGACCAAGATGGCTTGCACGCGCGCCGTGGCGGCCCGCTGCCGCGGTCGGGAACCGGTCCGGCACGATGCCTGGCCAGCCATCGACACAGGGTCATCAGGGTTTCTGCGGGCACGTCGAGGCTGGCATGATGGGTGATCAACGCGGGGTCCTTGGGCGGGAACAGGCGGTCTTGGTCGACTCCGCCCCTTCCCTGCCAGGACCCGCACCCAGCAGCGACACACCGCGAACCCGCAGGTCAGGCCGCTGATTCGTCGCCGCCGGCACCAAGTCCGCCAACCCGCCTACCCACCGACACCGGTGGCATCTCGCGCTCAGAGGGAGCATTTTGAAGTTCGGGCTTGAGAATCTCATCGACGAGGGATCGGTTGTTCATGTTGAGGAGAGCCGAGCGTTCGCTGCTGCTAAACAGACGGCAGGTGGTCAGCAGGGGCCGACCAACTATGAAGAGCTGAAAGAGGCCCGTAGCAGCCTGCCTGCCAGACCCGCTGACTCGCGCGCCGTCGAGCGCATTGCCCGTGCTGGCAAGGGGCAGGTCCCGGTGAGAGTCACACGACCCAGCTCTGGCGGATCTCGGGCCACCTACCTCGACATTCACGGCGGGGGCTTCTACATGGACTCGGCAATCCGAAGCGACGCCCGTAATGCTCGTCTGGCCGATGCGCTGGGGGTCACTGTGGTGAGCGTCGAGTATCGGCTGGCGCCCGAGCACCCCTGGCCGGCCGCGCCCGACGACTGCGAGACGGCTGCCCTCTGGCTGATAGAGGAAGGCCGCAACGTGTTCGGCACGGAGCGGATGTTGATCGGTGGCGCGTCAGCCGGAGCCACGCTGGCCACGACGACGCTGCTTCGGCTGCGGGACCGGGACCTCGTCCACCCGGTCGTCGGCGCCGTGTTGCAGTTCGGCGCATACGACCTCAGCGGGCAGTCTCCTGGTGGTCGGCTGTATGCCGACGAATGGTTCATCCAGGCGTACGCCGGGCACGTGCCAGATCGAACTGATGCTGACGTATCTCCCCTCTATGGAAACCTTCGTGGCCTGCCGCCGACCCTGCTGGTTGTCGGCACGCTGGACATCTTGCTAGAGGACAACCTCGCTTTCGCAGCCCGGTTGTCTGCAGCTGGCAACGACGTTGATCTCCGAGTTTTCCCGGAGTCGATGCACGGCTTCACCTCACACCCCACCTCCATGGCCACGGCCGCTCTGGACAGGGTTGAGATGTGGCTCGCGAGCCGACTGGACGAGCACCAAGCACCGGCCGGGACAGGCGGCGAGCGTGCCGAGATCGATGCCCAGCTTCCACGCCCCTCACCACCAAATGGGGCGAGAATGCCTCACTGAAGCAAACGCAAGCCGCCCTCTACCCACTGTGGTGCAGAGGGCGGCGCGTCGTGTAATCCAGCCTCCCGTGGGGAGAATCGGCCGCCTCGCGTGTTGTCACCAGGACAGGACAGCGCGGCGGGCTCCACCACCCGGCGAGGCGGTCAGGTGGACAGCGATGCCCGGCCCGGCCGGGGCCCGGCTCGGCACGAGCGTCCACGCCCGCACCGTCACCGCCTCCGGGGTCGCGTCCTCAAGTACCGCCAGGAGCAGCCCGTCCCCCTCAACGAGCGCGGTGACGACGGGCGGTGCGTCCAGCGGGGCCGGAAGCGTCCACGTGGCGCGGCTGTCCTCCCCGGTGACGACCACGGCGGCCCGCACCCCGCCCGGCGGCTCAGCCTGGCCTACCTCGACGACGGGCTCCGCCTCGGGCGCGGGACGCCGACGGCGCCGGTTCGGCATGGTGCGCGTATGGCGGTCCAACTCCTTGAGCACGTCGACCATGGATTGTCGACGCTGCGCCGTGCGGCGGATCCTCGACGGGCCATGGGTCACACCCCTGACGGGAACAACTGCACGGCCACGCTCTCGCCGTCGCCGTCCTCCGCGACTTTGAGCCCCTGGGTCTTGAGGGAGTGAACGATGGTGCGGCATGTCGTGGTCGCGGTGACGCCACCGGGTAGCGAGGTTGGTGCCGTCGCCGACGACGTGGAGCCCGGCCGGGAAGTCGGGGTCGGTCAGCGCACCGACCCGGGCACAGTGCTCCTCCGGCATGAGCAGGATTGTGGAGCCGACGGCGGTGTAGTCCAGGCCGGTCTCCGCCAGGTCGCGCAGGTGGTCACCGGTCTGCCCGACGTCCTGTTGGTACTCGCGGTCGCCGCGGATCCGGGTGGGGGCGACGACTTCGACCGTGTGGCCCGGGTCGTCGGGCTCGAAGCCGTCGGCTATCAGCCATGCCGCGATCTGTGCGAGGTCGGTTGCCTGGAGACGGATGTCCTCGTGCGGGGGGGGCGCCGGTCGAGCCAGCTCCTGTCGGCGTCGGCCCGCCCCAAAACCAGCGGCGTCCTGGTCGAGACTACCGACCCCGAAGTTGCCTACGGCTCTCGGCTGTTCGTGCAGCCCAGGGTGCTCGTACTACATCGGCAGATCAGTGACTGTTGATCTTTTTGTGTCGCCGAGCGGTCATGCCGGCTGATGTGACGGGGGAACAAGTCGCTTCTTGGTCAGAGGAGTCAGCAGCCCTTCTGGACGGGCTCGGGCATCCGTTTGCGCGCCCGAAGCCGCGAGAGGTGTCCGCGGTTCTGATGGAAGGGCTGCCGCCGCTCCACGCACCACAAGCCGCTCGTCGGCTTGGACCAGTACCAGGGCCGCAAGTGGCCCCTGGCACCGCGGCGTCGCCTGCACGATGCTTGCCCGCACCTTCCTCGCCGCCCAGGGCGCCCGCCACCACATCGCCGGGACCCGAACTCGGCAAGAGCTGCCCCTGCAGCCCTCGATTGCGGCCTGGGCAACCCGGCATCCCGATCGCGGCCTTCACTCTCGAAGAATGACCGTTTCGCGCGTTCCACCCGGTTTCCCCCTCGGGCTTCTCTCCCTCTCGGGCGCGAAATTACAGCCCCGGCAACAATCCAATAACGGCACTTCGCGTGACTTCCCCGGCACGCCACGCGCACTCCGCAGCGCCCCCAACTCGCCTGCCACAAAAGCCGGAAAGCTGTTTTCTGACACCTTGAAACCTGCGGCCTCATGCGCCGCACATCCGGTCAGCGACTCTCTCCCCCGACGCGACACCCGCCAGCCATTGCCATAAGGGTCACGTATCGTCATGCACCACCCGGGGGCTAACGACCACTTCACGCCCCAGGGCAATGACCATTTCAAGCTTCAACTGAATATCCAATCGGGGAGAATTTAATGAAGACCAAGATGGTTGCCGTCAGCGCTGCCGCACTCGTCGCGGTGGCCGCGGGCGCAGTCCCCTCGCACGCCATTAGCGACACCTCGGGGAAGCGGAAGATCGGGGGCGGCGTGAGCCTTGAGGCGAACAGCTGGGAGTGCAACCTCTGGATGAAGGCATGCGACTGGAAGACCTCCGCCAAGGCGTACAAGGGGTCGGCCAAGAAGTCCATGACGTGGATCAAGAATGAGGCCAAGGTGACCGGCAAGGGCGGCTCGGTCTCCATATCCGCCGGCTCCGCCGGGGTCTCCGGCTCCGGCAGTGCTTCCACGCACTCCTTCACGTGGAAGAACACCAACAAGTGGATCTCGGACCTGTCCGGCCAGGCCCGGTCCGGTTACCTCTCGCTGGTCTGGGGTATCGAGACCTGCTCGTACGCCTCGACCTACCACAAGTCGCTGGGTATCAAGGGCACCGCTTCGGCCTGCGCGGGCTGAACCGACAGGTCACGGGGCCGGGACCGAGCAGTCCCGGCCCCGTGATCGGCCACGCGCAAGAGCCTACGCGGGAGATGTGAATGGGCAGCAAGAAGCTGGGCAACCGACGCCGGACTGTCGTTACCGTCGTTGTTGTCGTGGTACTGATCGCTTTTTTCGTCGGATGGCGTCTGCTGGGGAACGTCATTCCCTTCCCCGGAGGCCACGACACCAAAGGTGATCTCACGGCACAACAACGCCGACTATCTGAGCAGATCGAGGATCTGCGGGGTGACGACGGGCTGTTCGCGGCGTCCCGCGGCACCTCTGGAAAGCCAGGGCTGTACGAATCCGCGTACGGTCTGAGCACCCTACGCGCCATATCCGGCAAGGCCCCGAAGCTGGACATGAAGCCGGAAGCTGTGCGCGCCGCTTTCGCCGACGAGCTGAAGAGGAAACCGCTCACCTCTCGCGTGCGACTCTCTGAGGTCGAGCGCGCCACCGGAGCGAAAATCCACACCGCGGACGACGCCCATACGGTACGGAAAGCACTGCGCGACGGTGGCTATTTCCAGGACTCCGGCGACGAACCCGACGACATCTCCACACGGCTCACCGACACCTCGGCGGCGCTCGACACCCTCGACCAGTTCGGCTCCGAAATCTCCCCCGCCGAAAGGGAAAAGATCTCCCGGTGGCTGCGCGGCGTCGCCCGTGACGTCCCCGCCCGCCCCGTGCAGCTCTACCACATCGCGCATATCGCCAAGGCCGTCGGCATGACTCCGCCCGTCGACATCGAGCGTCAGGCCACCGAGTGGTGGGACAACCGGTCCGGCAAGGGCCAGGCGGACGACGAGCGCCTGATCGAGGCTGCCTACGTCGCACTGCTCGCCGACGAGACGCACCTCGACCTGTCCGACCGCGCCGACGCGCTGCGCCACGTGTTGTCTCCACGCACGAACACGACGAGCGACCCTCAGGTCACCTCGTTGATCGCCCGCGCGTGGCAGATCCTGGACGGAGACGACGAACTGGCGGAGATGGCCCGGCGGACCCGCTCCCACCAGCTTCCCGGCGGGCTGCTGTCATCCGTACAGGAGCGGCACGGTTCGCTGTCCTCCTCCTACGAGGTGATGCGACTGCGGTCGGTAGCCGGCCTGCCGCAGAAGGACCGGACACTGAGCACCGCGCTGGCCGACATGCGGTCGACCGTCCTCGCCAAGTACGACCCGCTGCTGCGCGGCGCCTGGCTGCTGCTGACGCAAAACGCGGGCGGCAAGGTGACGGAACGGGACCGCCGCACCGTGGTGGCCGCGGTCAAGGCCGCCACGCCCCGCACCGTCGACGAGACCAACGTCTTGCAGTGGAGCCGCTTCACCGAGGCCCTGGGGCTCCTGGACGAGAAGGTGCCCGCCGTCACGGTCCACACATGGAAGGCCGACAGCCGTGAGCGCCGCTACGCCCGCGCCCTGCTCATCAACGGCCTGGAACGCGCCCACCAGCTCGACCGGTACCCCGGTAACCGCCCGTCCCCGGACGAGCTGATACACGAGGCCGAAAAGTCGCTGCGCACCGGCACCGTCCGGGAGAGCGCAGAGGCGCTCGACGCCGCCGCGACGCTCGGCTGGGTGCCCGATCCGAAAACGGCCGACCGTCTCATCCCCCTGCTCGAGCAGCGACGCACCTGCCCCGGCGCCGACACCTTCTACCGCGACAGCGCGCAGGACAGCGAGTGCGGCGTCCCCGGCACTCGCGCCGGATACCGCATCTCCGCCCTGCTGGAAGCCGCGGAGCCCAACGACACCCCCACCGACGGCACCTCGTGAGGTCCCCGATGACGACACCCGCCGTACAAGCCCGCGCCGTGTGCCTGAGCCACCGCGGCCCCCGCGGCACCGTCAGCGCCGTACGCGACGCCTCCCTGGAGATCGCCCCGGGCGAGACCGTGGCACTGGCCGGCCGCTCCGGCAGCGGCAAGACCAGCCTGCTGATGGCGCTCGGCCTCCTGACCACCCCGGACTCGGGCACCATCCACATCGCCGGCCAGGACACCTCGGCCCTCAACGACACCGCTGCCTCGGCGCTGCGCCGGGACCGCATCGGATTCGTCTTCCAGTCGTTCAACCTGCTGCCGCAATTCACAGCCCTGGAAAACGTCACCGTGGCACACCGCGGCGGAATGCGAGCCGGTGCCGAAGACGCCCGGAGACTGCTGGAGGGCGTGGGCCTGGGCCACCGGCTGCGCCACCGCCCGCATGAGCTCTCCGCAGGTGAGCAGCAACGCGTGGCCATCGCCCGGGCTCTGGTCAACGGCCCGGGCCTGCTCCTGGCCGACGAGCCCACCGGCAACCTCGACGCCGGCACCGAGAGCGAGGTCCTCGACGTTCTGGCCCGACAGGCCACCGAACAGGGTTGCGCCGTCCTGCTGGTCACGCACAGCTCGGACGTCGCGGCGCGCGCCGATCGCACCCTTCGCATGGCCGACGGCGTGCTGCGCCCCGGAAACCATGAGGCGCCCCAGGAACCCCAGGACGACCCGCACGACCCCTCTCAGGACGATCCGGCACCCGCCTCTCAGGAGACCCACCCGTGAACCAGCTCTACTACGGCTTCCTGAACGCCAGGCGGTTCGCGCGCCGTTCCGGCGCCTCCGTCCTGACCCTGGTCCTGTGCGGCATGATCGCGCTGAGCGCCGCCACCGTCGCGCACGGCGCCGAACTGGCGGCCGAAGAGAGTCTGCAGACCGGTACGAGCCTCCAACAGATCGACCTGGAGGCGCGCAACGACGACTCGCAGATCAAGAAGCTCACTCCGCGCAACTTGTCGGCGGTCTCCGGCCTGCCCCACGTGCGCCAGGTGGAGCCGGTCCTGCAGACGTCCTTCGACAGCGGCGAGGACAACGATCTGCCACCGTTCCTGCTCTATGCCACCTCGGCACGATCCTCCCTGCTACCGCCCCTGACCGGTAAGGCGCGAGAGCGGGTCTTCCCGCTGCGCGGGCACGAGGTGGTCCTGCCCTCCACCGGTGACGGCCAAGACCTGACCGGCCTCCTGGGAAAGACCGTCTCGATCGGCTACACCAAGCGCACCGGGGAGAACGAGGGCACCGGCGCCGCGGACACCGTCACCGTGGTCGGCCTGTACGACCCGTCCTGGCAGATCGACGGCCCGAACGCCGCATACGCGGACAACGCTCTGATCGCGAAATGGGCCGCCGCCCGCGAAGGCATCGACGCCGACCGCTACCTGAGCACCCGTGGCTACGCCAAGGCCACCGTCGTGACCGACCACCCCGACGCCGTCCCCGGCATCCTGGAGAAACTCCACGATCAGCACTTCTTCGCCTACTCGGTGGCAGATCGGGTCCGCGAACTACCCGCCCTGCTGAAGTTTTTCCGCTGGGGCTCCCTGGGCATGCTCGTCCTCCTGACCGCCGCCGCCGCTGTCGCGGGCATCGGCATGGGCAGCACCCTGCTGCGTGAACGCGTCCACGAGATCGGCCTGCTCCGCGCCACGGGCCGCACCCGCCGCGAGGTCTTCACCGCCTTCGCCTCAGAGATCACCGCCACCGGCCTGGCCGCCGGCGCCGCGGCCACCGTCCTCGGCACCATCGCCGGCAGCCTGGGCACCTGGGCCCTCGCCCACCAGGACACCTTCGCAGACCAACTCCCCACCACCCTCACCCTTCCCAGCCCCTGGGTAGCCCTGCTCACCTTCCTCCTCCCCACCACCGCCGTCCTCCTCGGCTCCCTCAAACCCCTCCTCACGGCCACCACCATCGCCCCCACCCACGCACTCCGCGACTGGTGACCCCCGCCCGCACGCCAATTCGGTGTGCGGAGGGGGCACTGCGCGCCTGGCGGCGCCGACCGCGTTCGACAACGCGTTGGCGATCCGGGATCCGATGGAGGAGAGCGCGGAGCCGATCCGTCCGGGCAGCGAGGCGAAGGCCTGGGTGGTCTCCTGGCCAGGATCTGGGTATCGGCCGCAGTTTCCGATCCCTCGAATGCCCGCTCAGCGGTTGTCGGGCCGTCAATCTTCGCGGCCGCGGTCAGAGACGGATGCCGCGCCGCCAGTGGACTCACCCACACGGCATCGCTCCTACAAGATCAGTAGCCCTCAAGAGGCCTGATGTCCGTTTCGTCAGGGCAGGTGGGTAGTTGCTGCAGAGTGCGTGGTTCTTCGGCTCTGTCCGGTGTGTTCAGGTGGCGGCCGTGGTAGCCGCGTCAGGGCAGCGGCAGGCAAGTTCGGGAGAAGGCCGTGGGTACAGCGTTCATGGCCCGCCAGTCGGCGGATGCGGGCAGGGTTCGGGGTTGGGTGTCGGCGCTGCGTACGCGGCGTGTGCGTCAGCGGATGGTCTTCGTGGCTGCGGCGACGGGGGCGGTGCTGGCTCCGGTGGCGCCGGCGCACGCCCTTATCGGCGTGGCAACGCCACGTTCGGCAACAGCTGCGCCAACCAGGGCAGCCCGCAGGCGTCGGGTGCCACGGTTGCCGGCAGCGGAGCCCTGGCCGGGAACACAGGCCAACTACCGCTGGACCTGCCCCGCAACCACTGCGGCAACAGCGGCCTCACCTGCGATACCACGGAAGCCATCAACACCGCTCTCGATGAAGCCGAACACGAGGGGCCGTCAGTCTTGACTCCCCTAATCGTTCCCGTTGTCAACGGCGCGTGATGTCCGTGCTATGGCGCGCTGCGTCCACCGGCAGGAGTGATGAGTGGTGAGGGCACCGGTGCTTGCGGGCCTGTCGGTGGCCGACCCGGCGGTGGGTGAGTGGCTGACGGCGACCGGTCGCTCGGCCGCCGCGCTCCAGGACCTTCACAAGCGAGCGGGTGAGGACAGGCGGTAGCGGGCCACCGCGAACGACAGGCCCTGCGTGCCATCCGACTCGGTCACTGTGCTCCACCGGCAACAACCAGCCCGACCACCGCCCGGCCGGAGGAGTCGAGCCGCTGATCGAAGAAACGGCCGGCGGCCAGCACGGTCGGCTTCTCCGCACGGCAGCCGGGCCGACCGTCGAACTCCTCGGCCGTGGCCTGGAGAGCGGCACACACGCAGCCGAGCACGGCCTCGGTGAGGTCGTGGAGGGCAAGCCGGTTCAGCGGCATCGTCGGGGCTCCTTCACGGCGAGGTCGTGACGCGGGGGGCGGCGGAAGTCCGGGGTGTACGCCGTGCTCGCGGAGGCGAGGCGGTGCGGGTTGACCGTCGCCAGCCGGGCGTCGCAGATCGGGAGCCCGGTCCGGCCCTCGCTGTAGACGACCGTGGGGTCGGCCATCTCCACCTCGAAGCCCTGCCGCGTCACCCGCGACACGTTGCGGTTGACCTTGCAGCCACAGGAGGCGCCGCCGCAGCCCTTGATGTGGTGACAGGTCAGCTCCGATACGGCGGCGACGGCCGTCTCGTCGAGGGGGCAGCCCGGTCCGGTACGTGACCGTGAACGTGCCCGGGGTGCCGGGCGGGGCGGCCATGTCCTGGCATTCCAACCAGCATCCGCCGTCGGTGCGCACCAGCCGGCCGGGGGCGTCCACCCGGTAGTCGCCGATCACGTCGGCGACTGACTCCGGGCGGGTCAGGGTCTCGCCGTCCACATCGACCCGCACGATGTCGCAGACCGGTCCGGGCAGGTACACCTCGCACAGCTCACCGCACGAACAGTCCGCCCGGGAGCCGCAGACCGAGGCATTGCGCCACTGGCCGTCGATGCCGATGTACGGAATCCAGGGGCCGATACCGCCCCACCGCCCCGCACCGTCAGCGGGTAGGCGTCCAGGCAGACACGGCCGCACGGCCGCACCGTGACCGGGCGTTTGCGATCAGCGGGCATGGCATGCCGGGGAACCTCCAACCCTCCTGGAGGCCCGGCCCAAAACCAGCGACGCTGTCACCAGCAAAGCTGGAACGCAATGTGAGTTACGGGTGGTGTCCGCGTTGTTGGTAGTGGCTGTCGCGTTATGCACTGGTGTGGTCCGGTAGGTCGGTGTAGGAGAGCAAGCGCAGGACAGATGGGAAGGCGCTCTCCCGACCTGCTTCCGTTTTTGGCGCAATCACCCGGTTCACGCCAAGCCACATGGTTCCTACGGTCATCTGGCCACACTGCCCCTCGCTGAGCATCTCTCTGTGCTCATCTGCTGAGACCGTCCCCACGGGCGTCGGGCGGACAACACACCACACGGGAGTTTCCTTCCATGGCCATTGGCAGACGCACCGCAGTTCTCGCCTCCGCAACCATCCTGCTCGGCTCAGCCGCCGCCGTCCCCGCCACGGCTGCCGCCACACCAGCTGCCTCCAACACCGTCGCAGTGACCACCGAGTCCGGCGCCCGGATCCAGGTCTCGTGTCCGAGCGGGGACGTGTGCTTCTGGAACAAGAGCTGGCAGCGCTGCAACTGGAACGTGGCCGATCCCAACTGGTCCGGAGGTAACATCCGCTGTTCCTGGGCCAAGACCAGGAACGTCCACTACGTATGGAACCGGGGCACGTCGTCTCGCTACACCGGGGTCGTGTACTACCTGAAGACGAACTACCGCAACCGGGTCGGCTGCACCCGCCAGGGGAAGAGCGGCTATCTACAGGGCACGTACAAAGTGGACTCCCACAAGTGGACCAGCGGACGCTGCGGATAACCCCCAAGGACCATCACCGCTTTCTGGGCCGTAGTCCCGGGCGCGGCGGGCACTTGACGAAGTGCAGTACCTGGTGCAGTACCTGGTGCCGTATCAGGCCACGTTCGCCTCGTAGTTGGGGAAAAATGTGGTTCACGCCGTGGGTCTGTCGGCGTCTGTCGGAAGCGGCGGATGCTGAGCATCGGAACGATCGTGATGGGGCCGCTGATGTACGGCGTGCGGCGGAGTTCTGTAGTCGGGCCCCGGGCTACGTCCCTCGCGATGGTGAGGTGAGGGACGACGGGGCGGTACCGGTGCCGACCGACGGCGCCGGTGCCGCACTGGCCCTCGACCTGAGTACGACACCGGTGCAGGAACACCCGAGAATCCACCTCGACTCTATGCCTGCGATGCCGCCGATCAGGAAGCCGAAGTGGCGCGACTGTTTTCCCTGGGCGCTGAACACATCGACCGGGACTTTTATCCGGAGGACGCCGACGTCGTCGTGCTCGCCGATCCCGAGGGCAACCGCTTCTGCGTCATCGACACCAGTCACGGCTGACGGACACGGGGCCCGGATGGCGGAACGCGTGCAGGTGCGGGAGATCGACGAGGATGAGGGGCGGCGGCTGCGGATCATCCGCCGCGGCACCGGGGTCGGTGGTGACCTGCCGGCGGGCCCGGATGGTGCTGCTGTCCGCGCAGGGGATGGCAGTGGCGAAGATCGCCGAGGTGACGTTCACCAGCGCGGACCGGGTCCGGGATGTGATCCACCACTTCAGTGCCGACGGCGAGGACACCCGAGGACAGCGAGCCTCACGTCGTCCCGCATCGAGGCCCAGTTCACCGCCCTGCGCTACGTCACCCTCGACGGAACCGACCACGCCAGCCACAAGGAACAGGGCAGCATGATCCGCCGCTACATCATCTGGCGAAACCACCACGCCGACGACCAACGCCTACGAGCCGTGGTCGACAGGGCCAACGCCGCCTGATCCGGCGCTATACGCCGGTGGTCCCGTCGATGCGTTCCCGGAGCAGGTCGGCGTGGCCGTTGTGGCGGGCGTACTCCTCGATCATGTGGACGTAGATCCAGCGGAGGCTGACGGCTTGCTCCATGAAGCGACCGGTGTCGGCCAGAGCACGGTCGGCGCAGCGCTCGCGGGCGCGGGTGACCTCCGCGCGCCAGGTGGCGAGGGCGTCGCGCAAGGTGGCGCCCTCGGCCAGTTCGAAGCCGCCGTCGGGGCCACGGGGGTCGGCCTGCGGGTCGTAGATGGGCGGGGCCTGTTCTCCGGCGAACACTCGGCGGAACCAGTTCCGCTCCACCTCCGCCATGTGCTGGACGAGGCCGGTCAGCGTGCAGCCGGATGGTGGCACGGACGCGTCGGCGGCCTGCTCGTCGTCCAGGCCTTCGCACTTCATGGCGAGGGTGGCGCGGTGAAAGTCAAGCCAGCTTTCGAGCGTGGTGCGCTCGTCGGCGTTCAGGGGCGGCATAGGGCGTTCGACGGTGCTCACCGGTCGATTATCGCCGGCGACCAAACCCGTCGACAGGCAGGGACGCACCGCAGGGCGAACGTTGCCTGATGCGGCATTAGGTTGGGACGCTGCAACCAGGGGCGAACTGTCCCCCGGTTACAGCGCCCGGCGTCGGCGGGATCGTTCGATGCGAACGCGCTCGTAGCCTCCGTCGACCGGCGAGGGCGGGGTCTGGATGCTCCCCTTGGTGAACTCTTGGTCAGGGGGCGGTGACGGCACCCCTGTGTCCGAGAGCAGGACATAACGGTTCTACGAGGGGACGGGCACCTCAGGTGATGCCAGGCGGAATTCAGATGGTGACGCCGTGCGCCCGGAGGTAGGCGAGGGGGTCAACGTCCGAGCCGTAGCCGGGGCCGGTGCGGATCTCGAAGTGCAGGTGCGGGCCGAAGGCGTTGCCCGTCGAGCCGGAGTAGCCGATCTGCTGGCCACCGGAGACCGACTGGCCGGCCCGGACGCTCATGTTCGACAGGTGCGCGTACTGGCTGTACTTGCCGTCGTGGTGGCGGATGACGACCTGGTTGCCGTAGGCGCCACCCCAACCGGCGGAAACGACCTCGCCCGCACCGATGGCCTTCACGGCGGTGCCGGAGGAAACGGGGAAGTCGACGCCCGTGTGGTAACCGCTGGACCAGGCGCTGCCGGGCTTGTGGTAGGGGGTGCCGATGGCCGAGTGAACCGGGGCGGTGTACCCGGAGGACGACTGCTGAGCCTTCTTCTCCGGGGCCGGCGCGGGCTTCGGGGCGGCCGTGGCATGCTTCGGGGCCTTCCGCTCCGGCGCGGGAGCCGCATCCCCGTGGAGGGAGAGTTCCAGACCCGGGTGGATCAGGTTCGGGTTCTGGCCGACGGCCTCACGGTTGTCGTCGTAGACCGTCTCCCAGCCACCCTCGACGTCATGGTCATGGGCGATCTTGTACAGGGTGTCGCCGGAGGCGACCGTGTACGAGTCGGGCTTGCGGTGCTTGCCGCTGCCCGCAGCAGGCTTGCGCTCGGCCTTGCGCTCGGCCTTGGGAGCGGCCTTGCGCTCGGCCTTGGGAGCGGCCTTGGCCGGAGCAGACTCCTTCTGGTCGTCCGGAGAGATGTCGGGCGCGCCGCCGCCACGGGTCAGACCGGCCTTGGGCCCGCACACCGGCCAGGCGCCGGGGCCCTGGACCTTGAGCACCTTCTCCGCGGTGGTGATCTGCTGGTCCTTGGAGGCGAGGTCGGCCCGAGGGGCGTGCTCCCCGCCGCCGAACTCCTGCCACGTGCTCTGGGTGAACTGCAGACCACCGTAGAAGCCATTGCCGGTGTTGATTGTCCAGTCACCGCTGCTCTCGCACTCGGCGACCTTGTCCCAGGTATCGACGGAAGCGGCGTGCGCCGCGCCGGCCCCGATCAGGGGGAGGGCTATGCCGGCACCGCCGGCGGTGATGGTGAGGTAGGCGCGCGAAATGCGGTTGGGCTTGTATCGGCGATGACGCCCACGTGCAGACATAGAAATCTTCCTCTCCTACGCCTGCGAGGTGAGCTGTCGGGTTCGGACAGGAGTTGCCCGGCCGCGCGTGGGAAGCAGCGTGGAGCGCTGCGGCGCGTCTTCACCCCAAGCCGGACCGTACGGGTGGGCACAGCCCGGCGCCTTACCTGGTTCCCCCGCTCCTGCCGTGATGTCGTTGTTTTCCCCCACCGGCGGCAGGATTCGGCGCTCCGGTGTTGGATTCCCGCGTCATTGGATTCTGCGGAGGGCCAAAAGTAAACACATCGATTTCACCGGGACAAGATGCCTGCAATACAACGAAGATCGATTGGATGCATTCATTCGGACATGGCGTCACACTGCGCTGCGGATCTTTGCCACAGAGCGATACGAGATCTTGCAGATCGATACCCAAGAAGGGAAAAGAACAACGGAGTTGACGGGAAGCGGACATCCCGGACGCGCGACGCCGACAGGGCCCCGATCCTCATTGTGAAGTGCATCACTGAGGCCGATATGCCCGATTCAGTAATTGAGTCCCATTTGCCACTGCGGGCGCGATAAGGGCTCTTTAATCTGACATGACTGGCCATCAGTCGGGAACACCAGCCAGTCGGGAACATCAGCGGTTCGGCGCCACCACTCCGCAGCCCGGCCGCGAAGTCCGCTGCCGAATGTCACGGTCGCGGTACGGAAGGTGGTGCCCGCCCCCGTCGGTGCGGAGCCCGCACTCTCGCCCGGGCTCGACGTGGCGTCGACCGCCTCGCCCTGGCGCCTTCTCGCGAGGCCCGCCGGGAGGCGCACATAGACATGGCCCCCGTAGCGCCCGGGGCACCCAGGGCCCGGGAGGACGCCAGGCTCCTGGAAGGTCGTTTCACAGGAGGCGTGACGCGCACGATGATCCTGTGCATGAACCTTGGAGTGCTGCGGCCAGGCTTCGAGGAATACCAGAACACGAGGAATACCAGAACACCGGGAAGCCGGACACGGTACGGCGGTGTCCCGGAGAGCCGGGCACGCTGCTGAAGCCCGAGTGGCAGCGCACCGGCATCCGCGTACACCTGAATGAGGAAGTCCCCACGCTTAGTCGCAGGACCGGCCGTGGCACGCCGAAGCCCTTGGAGGGGTTTCGTCGCGCGTCGCGTCGGGCGGCGGCCTGCTGCTTGAACTCATCAATATCGGTTGTAGACGGGGGCGGCTGGTGTCATTCAGTGGGCTAGGGCATCCGGAGGCGGAATTCGGCATCTTCCGACCGAGAGCGGCTTTCGTGCTCCTGCCCCCACAACCGACCGAAGGGAAAGCGGCAATGGGAAGACATCGCAAGCCGTCAGATTCGCGAACCGGCGTGCGGGGTGGGCATGGGCGTGGCCACTGCGGCCCTCGGACTCACCGGGGTCGGGTTCACCGCCACCACTGTGCAGGAGGCATCGGAACCCACGTTGGAAACCGCGAGGTTCAACCAGGTGATGAACTCCTCTTGGAGGACTTCGAGAAGCTGGACAGCCCAGACGCGGTAGCCATGAAGAACGACCCCAACGCAGTGGAGCGCGGTACAGACAAGTCCGGTAATCCCACGCTGGTTGACAAAGACCTCCCGTATACGCTTGGACTCCGACGGGGGTTCCATACCGGCGACCTGGGGCAAGGTGCCGAGCGACGCGGAGGACGTGCACCTGGCCTTCCGGCTCCCCCGCCGGGTCCAGCCGGTGCCGCCGGTCATCATCGCCGACCACTTCTGGGTCGCCGAGGTGAAAGGCCGCTACAAGCACGTCTCCGCGTTCGCGGGCGGCTCTCCCCGACACCTGAGGGCGCGCGGGATCTGAGCCCACCGCGCCGGACCGCTTCCACCCCACACCGCCCTTCCCAGTACAGCAGAGGAACAGCAACCCCATGAAGACCAAGCAGCACTCCCTTCGTACCGCAGGCGGAGCGCAGCAGGCCGCGCTGTGCGCGGTCGCCGCCACGGCACTGCTGACCAGCGCCTGCTCGGCGACGCCCATCAAGAGAGGCGAGCAGTCGTACGAGGTCAAGGAGAAGGCCACCTCGCTGCGCGTGGACGACCACGCGGGAGCCATCGAAGTCATTCCCGGCACGGGGGACGTCATCAAGGTGACCGAGAAGTACGAGTACAGCGACGACCAGCCGCCGACCGAGCACTCGGTCAAGGGCGGTGAGCTGCTGCTGAAGAACCCGGGGTGCGGCGCCGGCGCCGACAAGTGCGTGGTGAAGTACCGCGTCGAGGTGCCCGCGGCCACTGCCACCCACCTGACGCTCGGGGGCGGCGAGATCACCGTCCGCGGCCTCTCCGGCGCCACCTACGCCAAGTCCGACGGCGGATCGGTGCGGATAACGGACTCCACCGCCAGGACGGTGACCGCCCGCGTCGGCGGCGGCGACGTCACCGTCGCCCTCACGGCGGCGCCCGACAAGGTGGAGGCGGACACGGGCGGCGGTAACACCACAGTCCGGCTGCCCAAGGGCTCGTACGACGTGAATGCCGAGACCGGCGGCGGCAACCGCAAGGTGAGCGTGCAGAACGACTCCGCGTCCCCCCACAAGATCAAGGCCAGCAGCGGCGGCGGCAACGTCAGCGTGCTGCCCGCCGACTGACGTCCCCGCACCCCGGCGGGGAGGCCGGCCGCCACCCCCGCACTCCCGACACGGCATCGTTCACGAGGTACCGCGGACGGCCTTGGCTCGTTCGCCGCTCAGCTCGCACGACCCGACCAGGTGATGACGCTCCTGGACGAGCACCCGCAGCTGGGGAACGAGCCCGCACTCGGGGAACCGCAGATCGTCCCTCTACCTACTGCCGCCGGCGTCGTGCAAAGCCGGAACCGTCGAGCGGCGCGGCCGCGAGGGGGAGCTGACCGAGAAGATCCGACGGATCCACGCCGACCCCAGCGGGATCTACGGCTCGCCGCGCGTGCACGCCGTCCTTCATCACGAGGATGTGGCCGTGGACCGGAAGCGGGTCGAGCGGCTGATGCGCGAGGCCGAACTCGCCGGAGTCAGCCCCGCCGCAAAGGCCTCGCCCGGTGCGACCCGAAGGCCACCCCGGATGCAGGCAGTTGTCCAAAGCTGATGGTGGACACGGTGCGAATCCGCTCGATCGCCCGGTCGGGAAGCATGGCGGCGCGAGCTGATGCGGCATGCGGCTGGTCGGCGAACGGAACCGGATAGGACCGGCAGACGGTCGGCGGTGTCCCAGCGCGTACACGGAAGCGACGCCGGCGGTCGACGTGGTGTGGCGGAGCGGGGCCGCGCGAGGAGCATGACCTCGCTGTGAAATTCCCCCAAGGAACCGTTGATCTATCCGGCCACTCCCGAGTCGAGGCCACACCGGTACCAAACCCTCCGACTTCAAGACCGCCCGCCTCGCCCTCGACGGCTTGGGCCTTCCTCAGTGACGAGTCCGGTGACGAGACCAACGATGAGGCCCGGTGATGAGGTCCAGCAGCGAGTTATCCACAGGCCGCACGGCGACCGGGCGGTAGCTCGTACGCTTCAGGGATGGCTGAGGCGGACGTGGAAGACATGGAAGACATGGAAGTGGCTGTGGGCGCGGACGTGGGCACAGACGTGGGCACGTACGTGAGCGCGGACATGGGTCTGGGGCCGGGGCGCGGTACCGGGACGGAGAGCGCGTCGGGCGGTGTGGGCGAGGCGGTGCAGGTGCTGCGCCGGGTGTTCGGGTACGACGCGTTCCGCGGCAGTCAGCAGGAGATCATCGAGCACGTCATAGGGGGCGGGGACGCGGTCGTCCTGATGCCGACCGGTGGTGGTAAGTCGCTCTGCTATCAGATCCCGGCCTTGGTGCGCAGTGGCGTGGGTGTGGTGATCTCGCCGCTCATCGCGCTGATGCAGGACCAGGTCGACGCGTTGCGGGCGCTGGGTGTGCGAGCCGGGTTCCTCAACTCCACGCAGGATTTCGAGGAGCGGCGGCTGGTGGAGGCCGAGTTTCTCGCCGGGGAGCTGGATCTGCTGTATCTGGCGCCCGAGCGGCTGCGGGTGGAGCAGACGCTGAGCCTGCTGGACCGGGGGAAGGTCGCACTCTTCGCGATCGATGAGGCGCACTGTGTCGCCCAGTGGGGCCATGACTTCCGGCCGGACTATCTGGCGCTGTCGATGCTGCACGAGCGCTGGCCCGATGTGCCGCGGATCGCGCTGACCGCCACCGCGACCGAGGCCACGCATGATGAGATCACCTCACGGCTGCGGATGGCGGACGCCCGGCATTTCGTGGCGAGCTTCGACCGCCCCAACATCCAGTACCGGATCGCGGCCAAGAGCGAGCCGAAGAAGCAGTTGCTGGAACTGCTGCGCGGCGAGCACGCCGGGGACGCGGGGATCGTGTACTGCCTCTCGCGTGCGTCGGTGGAGAAGACCGCCCAGTTCCTGGTGCAGAACGGGATCGACGCGCTGCCGTATCACGCCGGCCTCGACGCCCGTACGCGCGCCGCGCACCAGGCCCGGTTCCTGCGGGAGGACGGCCTGGTCATGGTCGCCACGATCGCGTTCGGGATGGGGATCGACAAGCCGGATGTGCGGTTCGTAGCGCATCTGGACCTGCCGAAGTCGGTGGAGGGTTACTACCAGGAGACGGGGCGTGCCGGGCGGGACGGGCTGCCGTCGACGGCCTGGCTGGCCTATGGGCTGCAGGATGTGGTGCAGCAGCGGAAGATGATCGACGGGTCGGAGGGGGACGACGCGCATCGGCGGCGGTTGTCCGCCCATCTGGACGCCATGCTCGCGCTGTGCGAGACGGTGCAGTGCCGTCGGGTGCGGCTGCTGGCGTACTTCGGGCAGAAGAGCGAGAGCGAGGCGTGCGGCAACTGCGATACGTGCCTGACGCCGCCGCGGACGTGGGATGGCACGGTCGCCGCACAGAAGCTGCTGTCGACGGTGGTGCGGTTGCAGCGCGAGCGGGGGCAGAAGTTCGGGGCGGGCCAGATCATCGACATTTTGATGGGCCGGAAGACCGCCAAGGTGATTCAGTTCGATCATGACGGGCTGAGTGTCTTCGGGATCGGCGATGATCTGCGGGAGGCCGAATGGCGGGGTGTGGTACGGCAGTTGCTCGCGCAGGGGCTGCTGGCCGTCGAGGGTGATTACGGCACGCTGGTACTCACGGCGGCGAGCGGCGATGTACTGCGCGGCCGGCGCGAGGTGCCGATGCGGCGGGAGCCGGAGAAGGCCGCGAAGGCGGCGAAGGGCGCGCGGACGGCGAAGGGCAAGCAGGCGCCGGTGGATCTGTCCGAGGAAGCGCTGCCGGTGTTCGAGGCGCTGCGGGCCTGGCGGGGCCGTACGGCCAAGGAGCAGGGCGTCCCCGCGTATGTGATCTTCCATGACGCGACGCTGCGCGAGATCGCCACGGCCCGGCCGGCGACCACGGCCGCGCTGGGGACGGTCAACGGGGTCGGCGAGAACAAGCTCGCGAAGTACGGGCAGCAGATCCTGGATGTGCTGGCGGGTCGGGAGGGGGACGCGGAAGCGGGAGCAGGCGCAGGAGCGGAAGCCGGTGTGGGAGCAGGAGCGCCGGCGGCGATGGTGATGGGGGCGGTTGAGGACGATCAGCGTGCTCCGGAGCCGCCGGATGACATTGAGCCGGACGATATCGACTGGTGAGAGACGGCAATGGCTGGTGAGACGGGAAGGGGGAGCAGTGGGACGCCCGTCGTCGGTCAGCGGTGGGCGGCGGTGGGGCGCCGCGGGGGCTGGGCCGGCAGGTGAAGGGTCGCCCGGGCGCCGCCGTCGGGGGCGTTGCCGAAGGTCAGATCGATGCCGAGGACGGCGGCCTGGCCGACCGCGATGGTCAGGCCGAGGCCGTGGCCCCTGCCGCGGCCGGGGGCATCGGTGCGGAAGCGCTGCGGGCCGTGGTGCAGTAGTTCGTCGGGGTAGCCCGGCCCGTGGTCGCGTACCTCGATGGTCGGGGTGCCGCCGGGCGGCGCGTCCACCGTGACCACGACCGGGGGCGCTCCGTGCCGGTGCGCGTTGATCACCAGGTTGGCGATGATGCGGTCAAGGCGGCGCCGGTCCGTCTCGACCACCGTGTCGGCGGGCGCGCCGGTGGCCGGGTCGGTGGCGATATGCACCTCGGTGTCGAGCCCGGTGGCGCGTACGGTGCGTTCCACCAGCGCGCCCAGTTCGTACGAGTCGACGTCGGCGTGCTCGGTGCCGGAGTCCAGCCGGGAGATCTCCAGCAGATCCTCGGTGAGCCGGTGCAGCGCCCGCAGCCGGTCGTTGATCATCTCCTTGGGGCGGCCCTCCGGGAGCAGATCGGCCGAGGCGAGGATGCCGGTGAGCGGGGTGCGCAGTTCATGGGCGACGTCGGCGGTGAAGCGCTGCTCGGCCTGGAGGCGGCTCTGCAGGGAACCGGCCATCGAGTCCAGGGCCGCGGCCACCGCCGTCACCTCGTCCTGGCCCGCGGGCCCCGCGCCCGGCTTCCGCCCCGTCCCGACGCCGACCCGGGCGTCCAGATCGCCGGCGGTGATCCGGCGGGCGACGGCCGCGGTGGTGCCCAGGCGGCGGCTGATGCGCTGGGCGAGGAACAGCCCGGCGAGCGCGACGGCGGTGGCGGCGAGCACCGCCGAGCCGAGGATGGCCGTATCGAGCATCTCCAGGGAGCGCCGGGTGCCGCTGTACGGAGTCCAGACGGCCAGCACCCGGTTGTCCGCGGGTGCCGCCGCCCACATGACGAGCTGTCCCCGATACGTCCCGACCATCGTGCCGCGTTCGCCGGAGCGCACCAACTCGCTCAGTGGCTCGGGGAGTTCGGGCGGATCGAGGACGGAGTTGATGTCCGCGCGCGAGGTGCCGTACTCGAAGAGGTCCAGCGCGGTGTCGAGGTCCGTGCGGACATGTTCGCGGACGTGACCGACGGTCTGCCGCGCCACCACGTTGTGAACGAGCACGCCGAGGACGGCGGCAACCGCGCAGCACACCGCCATCACGGTCAGCGCGAACTTCCAGCGGAGCGAGAGCGTCAGACGTCGCGTGAGCCACCTCCAGGGGGCCGGGCGTCTCATGAGCCACCTCCAAGGGCCAGGCGCCTCATGAGCCGCCTCCGAGGGGTGGCGAGCCACTGGGTGACGGTGCGCTGCCGGGTGACGGAAAGCCACCAGGCGACGCTGTGCCGCCGGGTGGCGGCGGGCTGTCGGGCGAGCCCCCTGGCGACGGCGAGCCCGTGCCCGACGAGTGTGACTTGTCGGCCTCGTCGAGGGTGAGGTCCCACAGGTCCATCGAGTCGCCGTCCCAGACATAGTCGGTGACGGCGACATAGCGCCGGTCCTCGGTGGGCTCACGGATGGCGAGATGCCCGGCCGCCAGCTCCACGCCGGCGAGCACGGCACGCAGCGCCAGCACCCGGGTCACCCGCTGCTTACGGACGCTGTAGACGCGCAGTTCGCTGTTGCGGGGATCGAGATCGACGACGGTGATCAGGTCGGGCTTGCCGTCGTCGGTGAGGTCGTGCAGGACGGGACGGCGTACGGACTCGGGGGCGGGCGGGGTGCGGCCCTCGGCCTCGAAGTCCGCGTCGAGGACGGTGAGCGCGTCCGCCGCCGTCATATCGCCGCTCGGGATCCGCGGCACGCCCGGGACGGCCTTGAGGGCGGCCGGGTTCTCGTCGCGGCCGGGCGGGGCGGGCGAGTAATCCGGCCACAGCGGGACCGGTGCCTTCACCCTCCTGGCCCGCCCGTCGCTCTGCAGCCCCTCCATGCTCGCGCAACCGGCCAACAGCGACACGAGCACGGCCGGCGCGGCAAGGGAGGCCAGGCCCCGGCGCGCCCGCCACCAGCGCCGCATGCCGCCACCACCTTCCCGCGCGTCGCCCGACAGGCACCGATACACCCGATACACACCCGATATACACATTGCGCACATTCCGATACACAGCGCATGTAGGCGCACACCCTGTCCGCATCACATGCACACGCCCCGGTACGCATCGCTCACAGTGCGGTACGTATCGCACACGGCGCGGTACACATTGCGCACATATAGGGGCGTAGCTTGATCGAGCCAGCCAGGGTGGCAGAGAGACTACGCGCCGCACGCCCCCGTTTCGTCACACGACTGACCGCAGAGATCTTGCCGACTGTTACACAACCTATGGGTCGCCGTTAAGGACGCTCCGTAGCGTCTTCTTCGTCAGACAGCCGTCGGACAGTTCGTCAGAGGAGAACCCATGAGCGCCCAGCGCCGCTCCGTGATCCGTACCGCCGCCGTCGCAACCGGCGCGCTGGCCGTCCTGCTGCTTCCCGCCGGCGCCGCCTTCGCCGCCGACTCGACCGCCCCCGCGGGTGGCCGGACGTCGATCATGCTGCCGGAGAACGGGCTCGCCGGACTGGCCGAAAAGGCCGGTCATCTGCCCGCGGCCGGGCTCATCGGCGGTGGCGGCGCGCTGGGCGCCGCGGGCGCGGGCCTCGCCGTGCATCGCCGACGTCAGGGCATGCAGGCGATGGCGGGCCCGTCGACCGCTTCGCGACAGGGCGGACGGACGCAGCGCGCCTGAAACGCGAAGACCGGGCCGCGAAGCCGCAATTCCTGGAGCCGGGAGCCTCTGAGTGCCCCCGGGACCCGTATCCCCGAGTCGGGACGGCACAGGCCACCTTGCCGCGCCCCGCTCCTTCTACACCTCCCCCTTCTGCACTCCTCCGTCCCGCCTACCCCTCCACCGCCATCCGCTGCACCTCCGCGTACCCCGGAACGCCGGCTTCCGTGCCGGGTCCGGCGCTCGGCTGCCGGCCCGTACGGACGGACTCCGCCACCGCGAGAGTGGCGCGCAGAGCCGTACGGAACAGCAGCGAACCGGTGCTGATACGGCGCACGCCGAGCTCCGCGAGACGGCCGACGGTGTGCCGATCCGGCACGAAGAGGATGTTCAGCGGGGCGGGTACCGCGCTGACAGCGCCGATATGTCCTCGTCCGCGACGACGCCCGGCACGAAGATGCCGTCCGCAGGCCCGTGGCTGCCTCGACTGGACCGAACGGCGGCCGCATCTCGCGGGCACGGCCGGCGCCCGCCTCTGCGCCCGGCTGCTGAACCGCCACTGGGTCCGGCGCCTCGGCAGCGGCCGGGCCGTACGCCTCACCCCGGACGGCGCCACCGCGCTCCACCATCTGCTCGGCCTCGACGGCGCTGCGGCGGGGCTGCTCTGAGAGGGCGCGAAGCGGGGAACCGCCGTGCTGCTGGCCGAGCCGCCGCTCGGCGCGGGCTGGAGACGGCGGTGCTCACCGGCCCGGACACCGTGCGGGCACTGGCCGGCCGGGCGGTCCACTGGTACGGCGGGCCGCACACCGCCGACCGGATCGCCGGCCCGCTGCCCCTGGGCCTCCTGGAGCCGCCGGACAACCGGCTGCCCGGACTCCCCCGCCAAGTCGCCTTCCGCCGGATCGGGTTACCCGCTACGCCGTCCCCGACCGCCTGGACCCCGCGCCGCTCGCGGACGACCCGTACGCGCCCGACGTCCCCGCCTTCGCCGCCCGGCTGCTCGCCCTCGCGCCGTTGCCCAGCGCGGCGGCGGTCGATGTGGGCGGCTGGACGACGGCCGCTGGGCCGTGGTGGAGGCCACTATGCCGTGGTTCGCGCACAGTTACGCGGCGGATCCGGACGCCGCCCTGGACGTGGTGTGCCGCGCCGCAGCCCCCTACCCCCCGCACTCCCCCGGCCGCGCGTACACCGTGATCCGGGCGCCCCGGACCTCGCGGCTGGTGCAGGACTCGAACGAGTCCCACAGGGTGGCCCGTTTGGCGATTTCCTGGTCGTTGTCATCGGCCGGCTGGCCGTCCGGGTCGCCGGCGACGATGATCCTGCGGGCGGTGAGCATCCGGTCCCGGATCGCATCACCGGACCGCTCCGTCCCGTAGAGGGAGTGCGATTCCACCGGGCTCCTGGCCAGGGCGAGATCGGTCAGTCCGCGGAAGTCCCGCGGATGCGCCGCCCTCCAGATCCGGCGCCGGGACGGCATGAACAGCAGTCCGTCGCCGGGCTCGGCCACCTCGCGTACCGCCCGGGCGACCGCCGAGGCGTCGTCAACGCGGCTGTCCGGGCTGCGCAGATGGACGTTGACGGGCAGCAGCGCCGCCACGACCAGCGCCACCGCCGCCGTCCGCCGCAGCCGTCGGCCACGGGTCTGGCCGCGTTCACCGGCCGGCCGCAGCAGACGGGCCAGCGCGGCACCCGCGAGCAGCGCGAATCCGGTGACGTAGTACAGGACGTAACGGTCGACATAGGCCGGTTCGGCGTACGAGAGGAGGAAGAGGAGGAGGGTGGGCAGGAGCAGCAGCGGGATACCGATGGCGCGCAGGCCGACCGGGCCCCGGGAGCGCACCGGGACCCGGGCGGCAGCGACACCCAGCACCGCCAGCACGGTGAACGTCAGCAGCTGGACGGGGTCCGGCCACATGAGCCACCCGATCTGCGCCGACTGCCGGGTGCTGAACACCGCGAGCGGGGCGAGACCGGCGAGGACGCCGACGGAGGCGAGGGCCCAGGAGCGCCGGACGCGACGCGGCAGGCGCGCCACGACCACCGCGGCGCCGTGTGCGGGCAGCGCCAGCACGGCGAACTCGTGCAGCAGACAGGCGAACAGCATCAGGGCCGCGTAGCCGACCCACAGTTTCCGGCGCGGACGTGCGGCGGCCACCACCAGCAGATAGGTGGACCAGACGACCAGCGCGCAGACCATCGCGTAGGAGCGCCCCTCCTGCGCGTACTGCTGCACGACGGGGATCAGCGCGAACGCGACGCCCGCGAACAGCCCCGCCCGCCGACCGACCAGGCGCTGCCCCAGGAGAGCGACACCCGCCGCGGCGGCCGTCATGGCGGCCACCGACGGCAGCCGCAGCCCGATCGTGTCACCGAGGACGCCGCCGAACGTGGCGTCGTAGACGGCGAACCAGCAGTGCATCAGCGCGTAGTACAGGCCGTGGACGACATCGACATGCAGCAGCGTCGGCCACAGGTCGGCCAGAGCGCGGTGCGCCATGTCGTACGTAACGACCTCGTCCCGCCATATGGCGTCCTGCCGGCGGATGCCCCATGCCCCCAGGAACAGCATCAGCGTCGAGGGCACCAGCACCACGGCGCTCCGGACCGCCCACGCATCGCGGGCGGTTACGGAGGACGCGGTCGTCGTCTTCTGCGCTTGCGCAACGTCGATGACGGACTCCGGTCACGGTCACGTAGGGGATGCACTGGCCGGGTGCGGATGCACTGGTCCGGTGCGGATGCACTGGTCGTGTGCAGATGCACTGCTGGTCGTGGGACGCGCTGGTCGCGTAGGGAACGCGGGTGAGGGGGCTCCGGGACGGTGAGCGGGTGGCCGTCCCGGAGCCGTCGCTCATCCGAGGCGCGTCAGCCTGGCTCCGAACGTCGGATCGGTCAGGTCCTTCTGGAGCGCGACCGGCACCTTCCGCGCGCTCTCACCCTTGCCGACCGTCAGCACGCCGACCTTGGTGCCGGCCTTCGCCTCGTGCGGAACGGCCTTGCCGCCGTCACTGATGGAGAAGGCCGCCTTCATGCCGGCCCAGCCGACCGCCGTGAGGTTCTTGGTCGCCACGACCGGCGTCCGGCCGCCGAGCCTGTCGTCGACATAGCCGACGACCTGGCCCTTCTTCACGACGGTGGCCGAGACCAGCGCGTCCCGGGCCGCATTGATCACCTTCGCGCTGTTCTCCAGGGCGACCGAGAGATGCGCGTTGGGGTCCGTGCTGTTGGCACGCTGATCCATCGTCACACCGAGCAGCAGCTGGTCCTTGCCGCCGACGGTGCGGTAGCCGGCCCACATGAACGCGCCGCCGGCCGGCGTGCTCGAACCGGTCTTGATGCCGGCGACCTTGCCCGCCATCGTCGTGAGCAGGCTGTTGTTGTTGTAAATCTTCTCCGGCAGACCCTCGATCTGCACGTTCTCGGTGCGTACGACCTCGCGGAACGCGTCGTTCTTCATGACCTCCTCGGCGAGCTTGAGCTGATCGACGGCGGTGCTCACGGTCGACTTGTCCAGGCCGCTGGGGTCGGTGTACGTCGTCTTGGTCATCCCGAGCTTCTTGGCGGCGGCGTTCATCTTCTTCACGAACGCCTCCTCGGAGCCGGCGTCCCAACGGGCGAGCAAGCGCGCCGCGTTGTTGCCCGACGGGATCATCAGCATCTGCAGCATCTGGTACTGCGTGAACTGCTGATCCTTCTTGAGCGGGACGCGCGACTCGTCCTTCTTCTTCGAATCCGCCTCGGCCTGCGCGTCGACGGTGATCGTCTCGCCCTTCGCGCCCTTCTTGAGCGGGTGGTCGCGGAGGATCACATACGCGGTCATCACCTTGGCGACGCTCGCGGTCGGCACCGGCTTCTGCGCACCGGACGTGCCCATGCTGCCGACGCCGACGACCCCGGCAGCGGCCTGGCCCCGGTCGGGCCACGGCATGGCGAGCTTGCCGCCCTCGAAGGTGAACGCGGTCGACGAACCGACGGCGAGCTCCGGGGCGGGCAGCGGCCGCACCGCCTGGACGATCACAAAGATGATCGCCAGCAGCACCACCAGCGGGGTCCAGATCTTGAACCGGCGGATGATCGTCCGCAGCGGGGTCTCGGGCGGCGGCGGGGTGTTGGTGAGCTGCGCCAGCAGGTCGAGCGGAGGCAGCGGCTCCTGCCGGGTCCGTTCGGACTCGGGCAGTGCGCCGGACTCGGCCGGCGGCTGCTCCTCGGTCCGGTCGGGCGCGGTGGCCCCAGCAGCGGCGGTCTCCCCGGTGGCGGACGCGGCGGTGGGCGGAGGGCCGGACGGGGTGCCGGACTTTGCAGGCGCGGACGGCTTCGCGGACTCGGCGGGGAGCGGCGTACGGGGCGCCTTGTCGGGTCTACGGGCCGGCGCCACGCCGGGTGTGGGCACCTGGCTCGCCGTCTTGCCCAGCGACCTCTCCGCAGCACCGTCGTCGGCGGACTTCAGCGCCACGAACTGGCTGGTCCGCTCGGTGTCACGCTCGGCGGCGGCGGAGGAGCCGGAGGCCGGGGCCTTCTTGGCGTCCTTCCCGGCGTCCTGCTCGGCGTCCTTTTCGGCGTCGCCCTTGCTGTCGCCCTTGGCGCCGGTCTTGCCGGTGTCGCCCTTGGCCTCGTCCTTGCCCTTGGCGTCGCTCTCGCTCTTAGCGTCGCCCTCTCTCTCCCCCTTGGGCGTGCCCTCGCCAGGCGGGGTGATCTTGAAGGCCGTGGTGGGCTGGTCGACGGGCGGATCCGCCGCGATGTCCCCCTTCAGCTTCCCGATGGCAAACACACGCGTCGCGTTATCGACCGGTGGCTCGTCGGCGTCGGCCTCACCGTCAGTGGCAGGCGCAGCCTTCGACTCGGCCCCCGGCTCCGTCTTCGGCTCAGCCTCGGCCTTCACCTCCGCCCCACCATCACCGTCCGTACCCGAACGCGCACTCTCGCCGGCGTCCGCGTCCGCGTCCGCCTCCGCACGCCGGCCGCCGCCCTGAGCGTCCCCCTCGCCGCCCTCACCGTCCACACGACCGACCCAAGCGGCCACAGCGGTCCGCAGACGGTCGTCACCGTCCCCGGAGTCGCCATCGGCACTCTCACCGTCCGGAGCGTCCTCCTGGGGTGCCTCGGACTCCTCCCCGGACCGCCCATCGACCCCGGCAGCAGAACCGTCACCCTTCGAAAAGGCACCCTCCGCAACGGCGTCCTTCGAGGTGGCGTCCGCCGAAACGTCGCCCTCCGGAGCACCGGCCTTCTTCGACTCCGCCGATTTCTCCGTTTTCTCCGACTTCCCGGGCGTATCCGCCTCGGCCGACTTCTCCGCCCGGGCAGGCTTCTCCACCTCGGCCGACTTCTCCGGCTTCACCGGCCTACCAGCCTTCGCCGACTTCCCGGTCCCCGCCGACTTCCCGGTCCCCGCCGACTTCTCCGCCTCGGCCGTTTCCTCCGGATTTTCACGGAAGACGGTCAGGCGCGGATCACGTTCGCCCCCCGCCGTCTCCCCCGACGACTGCTTCTTGTCCGACTTGTCGGGGGACTCGCCCGCCACCGATGTCTCCTTCATACGTCGCACTGCTGCATGACCCAGTGTTCCCAAGTGTCCTGTGTACGCGTGACGCCATCTCGCCGCCACGCGAACCACCACGCCCCACGCCCCACGGAAGGTATCGCCGACGTGCAAGACGAGAACGACATACCTACCGGTTCCATACCGAAACCACCACGCACTCTCGACAGATGAATGTGAGAGGGGTCACCCTGTCATTCATCCACGCGGGGAGGCATGGATGGGCAGGAGCCGCAGAACAATTCCGGAGGAGCTTCTGCTGCTCGCTTTGGACCCGGCCACGGGCACCACAGCGCAGCCGCAGTCGCTCGACCTCGGCCTGGCCGGGGCACAGCTAGTAGAGCTGGCTCTGGCAGGACGGATAGCCCCAGACGGGGATCGTATCGCCGTGGTGATGGCACGGCCGACAGGAGATCCGACTCTGGACTCCGCGCTCGAACTGCTGCGACGACGCGGCAGTCCGGTGCGCGCGGTCCACTGGATCGGCGGGCCCCGGCTGGGGCTGCGCCAGACGTATCTCACGCATCTGGAACGGTGCGGCATGGTGCATGCCGTCGCGGGCCAGATGTGCGGGGTGCTGCCGACGACGCGCTACCAAGCGACGGAGACGGCGATCAGCCGGGAAATCAGGGTCCGGCTCGACAACGCGATCCGCACCGGCGTACCGCCGGACCCACGGACCGCGGCGCTCGCCGCGCTGGCCCACGCGGTCGGACTCGGCAAGCACCTCTACCCGGGGAACGAGGGGCGGTCATCGCGCTCCCGTCTCCGGGATCTGATCCGGCACGACCCGATGGGCGGGCTGGTCGCGCATGCCGTCATGGATGTGCAGAACGGCGTCGCGGCACAGCCTCGACGGGCGGCCGCGGGCGGACCGGGCACCGGTCCGGGAGTCCGGCAGTCGGCGGCTCGGGGCACGGCGGACACGGCCGGGGTGCCGGTCCAGACGCGGCACGGGCGGAGCAGTATGGCCCGCGCAGGAGCCCGCTGACGTATGACAGCGCACCACGGGTCAGCAGTCGCACTCGCACACGCATCCTCGTCCGTGCGCGTGTGCGAGTGCGCATGGACCTCACGTTTATCCCGCTTCACAGGCTTCACCGGACCGCGGCGGGGACGCGCCGCCTGACCGGACCGCTCGGGCGCACCGCCTGACCGCGCCACCGGCCCCACATTCCCGTTTCGGGAGCCGCAGCAGGAAAGCGCGGGGTGGTGGGCCGGCCGTAGTGGACGACGGCCGGCCCACCACCCCGCGCGTATGCTCGCTCGCCTTCTGTGTGCGTTTGACTGCGCGGCGTCGACCTGGGGTGGCACCCTGCTGGACAGGAATCGACAGCAGTACGGAGCCGGAGGTGCACGTCCCGTGGCATCCAATGTCAATCCCACCGTCAGGCGACGTCGGCTGGGCCAGGAGCTGCGCAGGCTCCGCGAGCTCAAAGGCATGACGGCGGAAGAGGTGGCCGAGCGTCTGCTCGTCTCCCAGTCGAAGATCAGCCGGCTGGAGAACGGCCGCCGCAGCATCAGCCAGCGCGATGTCCGCGATCTGTGCGGCGTCTACGAGGTGGAAGATCACCGCATAGTCGATTCGCTGATGCAGATGGCCAAGGATTCCCGGCAGCAGGGTTGGTGGCACGCGTTCGGCGACATCCCGTACAGCGTCTACATCGGCCTGGAGACCGAGGCGGCCTCACTGCGCGTGTACGAGTCCCTGCTCGTGCCCGGACTGCTGCAGACGCCCGGCTATGCCGAGGCGGTCATCCCCGGCACCGTTCCGGAGCTGGCGCCCGAGCCGCTGGAGAAGCGCATCCAGGTGCGGATGCGCCGCCAGGAGCGGGTCAATGACCCCAAGCGTCCGCTACGGCTGTGGGTGGTGCTGGACGAGGCCGCGCTGCGGCGGGTGGTCGGCAGCCATCTGATCATGCGCGAGCAGCTGGACCATCTCGTCGAGATGAGTCATCTGCCGCATGTGACGGTTCAGGTGCTGCCGTACGACACCGGTGCGCATGCGGGGATGTCGGGGACGTTTTCCATCCTGGAATTCGACGATGCCTCGGATTCGAGTGTGGTCTACATCGAGGGCGTCACCAGCGATCTGTATCTGGAGAAGACCAACGATGTGCACAAGTACACGATCATGTACGAGCATTTGCGCGCCCAGGCACTGAATGCGGACCAGAGCCGGGAGTTCATCGCCGCGGCGTCGAAGCGGCATGCGGACGCAATGGGCTGAGCTGCGGACGCAATGAGCTGGACCGAGGTCGCAAGGGGCCGAGCCGAGGACGCAATGAGCCGAGCTGAAGGCCGAGGAGCCGTGGACGCGGCGAGCACTCAATGACGGATCAATGAGGGCTCAACGAAGATCCACGACGGCACAACAAATGAGGGCACGGGTGAAGTTGACGGATCAATGAGTCATGAAAGGCGAATGGGCGTCCCGAGTTGCCCGGAATTGAGGAATGGCGCGGGAATGGGGCGAGAATGAGCCGAGGCGCGCTCACTCAGGAACGCGCCGAAAATAGGCCCCCAGGCCGCGGAACTGAAGACTCCACAGGACGGGGCGGCACGGTACACCAAGCCCCGCTCTCCTGAAAAGAGATCAAGGAATATGCCATTCGGAAGGGTGAACGACCACTGTGGCCAGTGATGTTGGCGACTAGCGTCAGCATTACCGAAATCCGCAGCAACTCTCAGAGTGATTCGGAGTGAACATGGCCACTCAGCCCAATTCCGCATTCTCCTGGACGAAGTCCTCCTACTCCGGTGGCAACGGCGCCTGTGTGGAGATCGCCGTACCCACCACCGCAGCCATCGCGGTGCGCGACTCCAAAGACCCCGACGGTCCGCGCCTGACGTTCGACGACTCCTCCTGGAGCAGCTTTGTGTCGGATGTCGCCCGCGGCGCATACGACCTGGCATGACCTGACCCGCAACCGAACAACCAACGGCGGCCCGTGTGGCCGCACCACAGATACGAGCCCTCTCGACTGGATCGCCGTCCCGGCCGAGGGGGCTCGGCCCTGTCCGCGCGCGGAACGGGGGCCCCGAGCGGCGCACACCGGCAGTTCGCCCGTACGCGACATCCTGGCGCTCACCGCACGCCCCGAGGTCATCTCGTTCGCCGGCGCCCGGGTGGTACCGGTGCCGACCGACGAGGACGACGGCCTGGACCCGGCCGCGCTCGACGAGATCGCCGCGCGCGAGCGGCCCGAACTGCTCTACATCGTGCCGACGTTCCAGAACCCGACGGGCCGCACGCTGCCCGCCGAGCGCCGGGCCGCCGGATGCCGCGGCCGCCCGTCTGTCCTTCGTGACGCACCCGCGGAGATCCGCGAGGGTCTGCACCGGCTGGCGACGGCGCTGGGGCGGGGCGCAGGCGCATGAGAGGGGCGCGCGGATGACCGTGCGCCCCATAAGCCTCCCAAGGGCGGAAAATGCGCTTCCGGGTGATCCACGCCATCCCGGAAACTGGGAGGTCTACGGCACATGTCTACGGCATGGACCGCCCAGGAGGCCGGATGACCAGTGGCACGCACGACCCGGCGCCCAGCCCGCCGGACGAGGCTCCTCACCCGCAGACCACGCCCGATGACGAAGCGCCCCCGCACAACCCGCCCAATGACGCGTCGACTCCGCACAACCCGCCGCATGACGCATCGCCTCTGCCCAACCCGTCGGATCCCGCCGATGCACCCGACGAGCCCGATCCGCCCTCCAACGCCTCACTCCTGCACCGCGGTGGGGACCGACTGCGCCGCATCGGCCGGTGGCTGCGCGTACACGCCAAGCACGCCCTGGTGGTGGCCGTCGTCGGTGCACTCATCCCCGTCGCGGCCGACCAGATCCCCGAGCTCTTCGAGGCCCCGCCGCCCGCCTGCCCCGGACCCGGCTGCGACGGCCAGAGCCCGAAGAACCACGGGTGCGCCGCGGACGTCGCCACCTGGGAGCCCACGGAGGGCGAGGGCAATATCGCCCGCATTCAGCTGCGTTACAGCAGGAAATGCGATGCCGTGTGGGGCCGGATCCTGAACGGCGAGCCCGGCGACGTGGTGTCGATCAGCGTGGTGGGCGGCTCGTCCCGCAGCGCGTCCATCGACATCAACCATGACAAGTACACCGACATGGCGACCGTCGGCGAGACCTTCCGCGTCCGGTTGTGCGCGGAGCCGGGCGGCGTCCGCGGGCACACCGGCACCTGGGTGAAGTACTGCTTCGTCGCCACAGAGCGTTCCGCGTGGAACTGAGGACATGACGGCAGGCCGGTAACTGACTGTCGAAGCTGGGTGAACGAGCGTGCAGTGGGTCCCACCGGGCCGGGCTGATGGCGGCGGCTGTCGACGGTGGCGTTCCTCGCCCCCGCACTTCGGCACGCGCCGCGAATGATGCGGTTTGATCGCACTAAGCCCGCGGATAGCGCACGAGCCAGCCCGGCGCCGAGCCCGCCGGGCCGTGCAGCGCGGGCCCCTGCGTCATCTCCAGCGCGAAGTCGTCGGCGAGCTGCAGAATCGTGTCCCGGCCCTCCAGCTCGACCAGCCACTCCGGCGGCAGCGCCGTCTCGCCGTGCAGGGTGCCCAGCAGATTGCCGCAGACGGCGCCGGTCGAGTCGCTGTCGCCGCCGTGGTTGACGGCGAGGAGCAGGCCGTGCCGGACGTCCTCGGCGACCAGCGCGCAGTACACACCGATCGACAGCGCCTCCTCGGCCGTCCAGCCCTCGCCCAGTGACTCCACCCGCGCGGGCGTCGGCATGCCCTGGCGTACGGCGCCGAGCGCGCGCTTGAGGGAGTCCATGGTCTCCTCGTGGCCGGGGCGGGTGGCCAAGTGCGCCAGGGCCTTCTGGACGCCGCCGTCGAGACCCTCGCCGCGGGCCAGCGAATGGCTGATGACCGCGAACGCACCGGCCGCGAGATAGCCGGTGGGGTGGCCGTGTGTCTGCGCGGCACACTCGACGGCCAGTTGGAAGACCAGCTGCGGCTCCCAGCCGACGAGGAGTCCGAACGGCGCGGAGCGCATCACGGCGCCACAGCCCTTGGAGCCGGGGTTCTTGGGCTTCTCCAGCGTGCCCATCTTGTCGTCCCCGAGGCCGCTCAGGCAGGCCCGGCCGGGGGCCCGCCGGGAGTAGAGCCACTCCTCACGGGCGAGCCAGCCGTCGTCCTTCTTGCGCTCGTCCGGCCCCCAGTCACGTTGGGTGGCGGCCCAGCGCAGATAGGCGCGGTGGACGTCGGTGGGCGGATGCCAGGCACCGGTGTCGCGGCGCACCTGGGCACGTATCAGCCCGTCCACCGTGAACAGGGTCATCTGGGTGTCGTCGGTGACCGCGCCGCGCCGCCCGTAGGCCGGGACGAAGTCCGTCACACCTTCCTGGCCGTGCGCCTCACGGATCGCGTCGAGCGAGTCGAACTCGATGCCCGCACCGAGCGCGTCGCCGATGGCGCCGCCGAGCAGACAGCCACGCACCCGGCTGCGGAAGTCCTGCTGTTCGGCGCGGCCCCAGATGGCGGTGGTGCCTGCCACTGCACTCATGCCGATACCCCGCTCCGCTCGCTCACACCGAAACCTCGCTCCGCTCGGCCTCCCTGGCGGCACTGTAATCGACCAGGAACGATCGACTTGGGGCCAGGATCATATTGTGAACAGTCAGACACGAGACGGCTTTCGTGCGACTTTGAGGCGACTTCACGGCGGCTTCGGGACGACTTCGAAGTGGTCTCGGGGCGACTCCTAGGCAGCTTTGGCGAGACTTTGCGATGAGGCTGAGACGCCTTGCGGCGGCTTAAGTCGACTTGGGACAGCTTGAGATGGCTTGAGACAGCTTAGGTCGGCTTGAGTCGGCTTGGAACGGCTTCTGATCGGGTACGGGTCCGACGGGCGTCCGGCGCCGGTCTGCCGGCGCTGCCTCCGCACCTCGCCGCCCGTACACTCACCCGTTCGACAATGGCGGTGCCTGCCGCTGGGCATGCTTCCCTCATGTCCGAGTACGAGTGGGATCGCACCACCATGGCGGTCGTCGCCTCCGCGCTCTCCGGCGACAGCGACGGCGCGGTGGAGCTCCTCCGGCCGCTCTCCCAGCGCGACGTCTGCCATATCGCCGTACGGCTGGCCGCCATGGCCGCCGACGCACTGATCGTCGCCGCCCAGGACACCGGGGGCGACCGCGAGGAGGCCCTGTCCCAGTGGCAGCAATGCATCCTGCAACACGAGACGGAGTACGGCGGGGAGTGAGACACGACCCGGGCGGCGCAGGCGGGGAGCCGCAGGCAGGGGCCCCAGGCGCCCCTGCAGGAGCCGCAGGCAGGGACGCGGGCAGACGCCGTTCCCGGTCGCGTCGGCCAGGACGTCGGCCGGTGTGCTCATGGTCAGGCGCGTATACCCGTCGGCGGTCGACCAGGGTCATGGCTGCGGCCGGCCAACGGCACAGCGGCGGCCGGCCAGGCGTGCAGGCCTCGGGCAATCGTGCCGGCGGCCGCCGTCGCCGCCGCCCTCCCCTACTCCACCACCGGCAGCAGCTCCGGCAGATGACCGTCCGACGCCAGCGCCGCCGACCGGCGTTCCTCCGTGACCGGGCCGTATGTCGTCGTGCGGGGCCGGGCCGGGCGGCCGGCGGTCTCGGCGATGGCGGTCAGGCCCTGGATGGAGCGGTATGAGCCGTAACTGGAGCCCGCCATACGGGAGATGGTCTCCTCCATCAGGGTGCCGCCCAGGTCGTTGGCGCCTGAGCGCAGCATCTCGGCGGCGCCTTCCGTGCCGAGCTTGACCCAACTGGTCTGGATGTTGGTGATGTGCGGGTGGAGCAGCAACCGGGCCATGGCCGTCACCGCACGGTTGTCGCGGGTGGTGGGGCCGGGGCGGGCGATGCCGGCGAGGTAGACGGGGGCGTTGGTGTGGACGAAGGGGAGGGTGACGAACTCCGTGAAGCCGGCGACGTTCTTGGACCGCGCGGACCGCTGGATCTCCGCCAGCAGGCGCAGGTGGCCGAGCCAGTGCCGCGGCTGGTCGACATGGCCGTACATCATCGTCGAGGACGAGCGGATGCCCAGCTCATGGGCGGTCTTGATGACCTCCACCCAGGTGGCGGTCGGCAGCTTGCCCTTGGTGAGAATCCAGCGGACCTCGTCGTCGAGGATCTCCGCGGCGGTACCGGGGATGGTCTCCAGACCGGCGGCCTTGGCCTCGGTGAGCCACTCACGGATGGACAGTCCCGTACGCGTCGCGCCGTTGACGACCTCCATGGGAGAGAAGGCGTGGACGTGCATCTCCGGAACGCGTTGCTTGACGGCGCGGGCGATGTCGAAATAGGCCGTCCCGGGCAGGTCCGGATGGATGCCGCCCTGCATGCACACCTCCACCGCGCCCACGTCCCAAGCCTGTTGGGCGCGGTCGGCGACCTGGGAGAGGGAGAGGGTGTAGGCGTCGGCATCGGTGCGTCGCTGTGCAAAGGCGCAGAAACGGCAGCCCGTGTAGCAGACGTTGGTGAAGTTGATGTTCCTGGTGACGATGTACGTGACGTCGTCGCCCACGGTGGCGCGGCGCAGATCGTCGGCGATCCGGCAGAGCGCGTCCAGGGCCGGCCCATCGGCGTGCAGCAGGGCCAGCGCCTCGTCGTCGGTGAGTTCGGTGGGGTCGTCGGCGGCCTGCGAGAGTGCCTGGCGTACATCGGCGTCGATGCGGGACGGCACCATCCCGGGGGCGGCGGCCTCGCGCAGCGCTCCCCAGTCGCCGTAGACCTCGTCGAAGTCGTCGCGGCGGTCGCTCGTACGTCCCTGGGTGTCGATGGTGCGGTGGAGGTCCGTACGGCCGGAGGAGGTCACCGAGAATTCCTCGTCGGGCTCCTGCCACGGGTGGCCCTCGACCACCGCGTCCTCACGGGCCAGGCCGGTCTCCGGGTCGGCCAGGGCCCGGACGTGCGGCAGCAGACGGGGGTCCAGCCAGGGCTCGCCGCGCTGGACGAACTCCGGGTAGACGGCGAGCCGTTCCTTGAGCCGGAAGCCGGCGGCGGCGGAACGTTCGGCGAGCTCGTCGATCTGCGGCCACGGGCGCTCGGGGTTGACGTGATCGGGCGTGACCGGAGAGACGCCGCCCCAGTCGTCGATACCGGCCCCGATGAGCCGCCCGTATTCCTCGTCCACCAGGTTGGGCGGCGCCTGGAGGCAGGCGGAGGGGCCCATGATGTGCCGGGCGACGGCGACGGTGGCGACCAGTTCGTCCATCTCCGCGTCCGGCATACCGCGCATCGCCGTGTCCGGCTTGGCGCGGAAGTTCTGCATGATGAGTTCCTGGACGCCGTGGTAGGCACGGGAGATGCGGCGCAGGGCGAAGAGGGATTCCGCGCGCTCCTCGTAGCTCTCCCCGATGCCGATCAGCAGCCCGCTGGTGAACGGAACGGAACTGCGGCCGGCGTCCTCCAGGACGCGCAGCCGCACGGCGGGCTCCTTGTCCGGGGAGCCATAGTGCGGGCCACCGGGCTCGCTCCACAGCCGCTCCGCCGTGGTCTCCAGCATCATGCCCATCGAGGGGGCCACCGGCTTGAGCCGCTGGAAGTCCGTCCACGTCATGGCGCCGGGGTTGAGGTGCGGCAGCAGCCCGGTCTCCTCCAGGATGCGGATGGCCATCGCCCGTACGTACGCGATGGTGTCGTCGTACCCCTCAGCCTCCAGCCACTCCCGCGCTTCCGGCCAGCGGTCCTCGGGGCGGTCCCCCAGGGTGATCAGCGCTTCCTTGCAGCCCAGTTCGGCGCCGCGGCGGGCGATGGCCAGAACCTCGTCCGGCGACATGAACATCCCGTGGCCGGCGCGGCGCAGCTTGCCGGGGACGGTGGCGAAGGTGCAGTAGTGGCACTTGTCGCGGCAGAGGCGCGTGAGCGGGATGAAGACGCTCCTGGAGTACGTGATGACACCGGGGCGCCCGGCGGCTTCCAGGCCCGCGTCCCGCACCCGGGACGCCGAAGCGCACAGGTCCGCGAGGTCCTCGCCACGGGCCTGGAGCAGCACCGTGGCTTCGGTGACATCCAGCGCCACACCGTCACGCGCGCGGCGCAGCGATCGTCGCATCGCGTTCGCCGTCGGCCGCGCCGGACGGTCCGCGGCCGCGGCCGTCGTCCCGTCGGGTCCTCGGTCCGGTCCTCGGTCGGTTCCCTGGTCAGGTCCCTGCGCGCTGGAAGTCATCCTCCGAGGATACGAGCGCCCACCGACAGCGCCGCCGCCGGTGAACCGGCGATCGGTGTGCGCCTGATCACGCCAGACGGAGGTTCCCTCCGGAGTCGGGGTTCCCCCGAAGGCGGGGCGTTTCCCGAAGCGGTCAGGCTCGGCGGACCTGACCGCCGCCGCGGCGACACGGACATCGCCACCGCCACGGCCGTCGAGACGGCCATCGCGACCGCTGTCGCGTCAGCGTTGACGGGTCAGCGGTTCAGGCTGGCCAGGAGTTCGTCGGAGTACGTCCGGGTCAGGAACTCCAGGTTGTGGCCGTCGGGGTCGTCGAGGTACAAGCCTCGGCCGCCGTCCTGAGTGTTGATCACCTGCGGCTGGGTGTGCCGGGGGTCGGCCCAATAGGGCAGCTCACGCGCCTGGATACGGGCCAGGATCGCGTCGAACTCGTCCTCCGTCACCAGGAACGCGTAGTGCGTGGGGACGAATTCCCTCCCGTCTGCGACAACCTCCGCGAAGTCGAGTGTCACGCCGTTGTCCAGCTTGAGCGCGGCGAACGGACCGTACGCCTTGGGTTCGGGAGCGTCCAGCAGCTCGGCCAGGAAGCGCGCGGAGGCGAAACGGTCGGTGCTGTGCACGATCGTGTGGTCGAGTCGAGGCAATGGGGGTTCTCCTTGGACCGTTGATCTGCGGCTCTTCCGTCCCTTCCGACGCTACGACCGGCCCGAGCGGCGCGGATCGGTCTGCGGTACCGAACCACGCCGGATGGCCGTACGCCGATGGACCTAGGCGCTCCCCTACGCCCCCGCCTATGGATACGCCTCGCCGCCCGTGCCTACACCCCGCCGTCCTGTGGCTACGCCTCGTCGCCCCGTGGCTGCGCCGTACTGCCCCGAAACGCCACCGCCCGTGACCAAAACGACCACCGGCTGTGCCCCAAAGGGGCCACGTCCCCCACCCCGTCACGCACCGGGCCCACTACACGCCGCCCCACGCCCCACACCCCGTAAACCCCACCCCGTCACAAATACTGCGCGTAATCATCCAGCGTCCGCAGTACCTCCGCCTCCTCGGCCGGCGGCAATTGCAGCACCACCTCCTGGAGCCCCAGCTCCCGGTAGTGCGCCAGTTTCCCGGGCGACGGGCGGACCGCGTACGGCACCACCTCCGGCTCACCCGCACGCCCGGCGTCCGCCCATGCCTGCCGCAGCACCGGAACGGTTTCGGTCAGCCCGCGCCCACCGATCGGCAGCCAGCCGTCCGCGTACTCGGCGATCTGCCCGAAGAGCTTGGGCCCGGCGGCACCGCCGATCAGGGTGCGCGGCGCACCGTGCGCCGGCTTGGGATGGGCGAGGGACGCCCGTACCGACCCGAACTCACCCTTGTACGCCGTCGGTTCCTTGGCCCACAGCGCCCGCATCAGCGCCACCCGGTCCCGGGTCAGCTCGCGCCGCGTCGACCAGTCCACTCCGTGGTCGGCGGCCTCCTCGATGTTCCAGCCGAAGCCGACGCCGAAGGTGAAGCGTCCGTCGGAGAGGTGGTCGAGCGTCGCGATCCGTTTGGCGAGGGCGACCGGGTCGTGCTCGGTGACGAGCGTGATACCGGTGCCCAGGCCGAGTCGCTCGGTGACGGCGGCGGCCTGGCCGAGCGCGACGAACGGATCGAGGGTGCGGCCGTATTCGCGGGGCAGCGGCTCACCCATCGGGGCCGGGGTGTCACGGCTCGTCGGGATGTGTGTGTGCTCGGGGAGATAGAGCCCGTCGAACCCGCGTCGTTCCAGCTCACGGGCGAGCCGGTCCGGCCGGATCGTCTCGTCTGTCAGGAAGATCGTGGTCGCGATCCGCATGCTGGAGCACCTCCGCGTCAGGGGTGTGGTGACCGCATGTTGCCTTACCGCCGGACGGTTATCCACAGGGCTTTCGCCGAGTGTCACACCCGCGTACAACAGTCTTCACATGACGGCATGCCGACGACATGCGGCGACACCAGAAGACGATCGGCGGTACGCGAGCGGTCGGTCGATCGCGCGGCGGCATTCGCAGCCGATGATGGCTGCGGTGTCCACCGCACAGAACGACGCCCATGGCGATACCCACGGCGATGCCCATGACGACGGCGCTTGATGACAGGGAAATGACAGGGAAGCTGACGGCTCATCCATCCGATGCTTTGAGGGGCAGGAATGGACCGACGCGAGATTCTGAGACTTTCGGCGGTCGCGGGCGCGTCAGGCGCGCTTACGCTCGGAGCTGTGAGCTTCGCCGACGCGGCACCGGCAGCCGGAGGCTCCGGGCGACGGGACTCCGACGAGGGTTCCGGCGTCCGCTCTGACGGGCGCCCCGACGGGAGCGAGCAGACCCGCACGGTCACCGGCCATCTTCCCGCAGGGGCACCGGACTTCGTCTATCTTCCGGTCAAAATCCCGCACGGCGTCCGGGAGATCGCCGTCGCGTACCGCTACGACAAACCCGCCGTCCCTCAGGGCACGCCCGGCAACGCCTGTGACATCGGCATCTTCGACGAGCGCGGCACGGAGCTCGGCGGCGCCGGCTTCCGTGGCTGGTCGGGCGGTGCGCGTACGGAGTTCTTCCTGCGCGCCGACGACGCCACCCCCGGCTACCTCCCCGGCCCCGTCAACGCCGGCACCTGGCACATCGCCCTCGGCCCGTACACCGTCGCACCCCAGGGGCTGACGTACGAGGTCACCATCACCCTCCGCTACGGCCCTCCGGGACACACCCCCGCGCCCGTCTACCCTCCCGAGCGCGCCCGGGGCCGCGGCCGCGCCTGGTACCGCGGCGACAACCACCTGCACTCCGTGTACTCCGACGGCAAGCGCACCCCCGCCGAGATCGCGGCGCTGGCCCGCGCCGCCGGGCTGGACTTCATCACCACCTCCGAGCACAACACCACGTCCGCGCATCGCGCCTGGGACGGCCTGTGGGGCGATGACCTGCTCGTCCTCACCGGCGAGGAGGTCACCACACGCAACGGCCATGTGGTGGCGATGGGCACCGACCCCGGCGTCTTCATCGACTGGCGCTATCGGGCCCGCGACAACGTCTTCGGCAAGTACGCACGCGCCATCCGGCGGGCCGGTGGCCTGGTCATCCCGGCGCATCCGCACGCCACCTGCATCGGCTGCAACTGGAAGTTCGGGCTGGACGACGCCGATGCGGTGGAGGTGTGGAACGGCCCGTACACACCCGATGACGAGGTCACCCTCGCGGAGTGGGACAACACCCTGGTCGCGCACACCCGCGGCGGCGCGGCCTGGCTGCCGGCCGTCGGCCACAGCGACGCCCATCGCGACCCGGACGTGGTCGGCCTCCCACAGACCGTCGTGCTGGCCGACGACCTCTCCCGGCGCGCCGTCCAGGACGGCATCCGGGCCGGTCGGGTCTGGATCGCCGAGTCGTCGAAGATCGACCTCGCCTTCTCCGTCACCGGCGTACGCGGCGAACACGCCGGTATCGGGGAGCGCCTGGAGGTCCCCCGTACGTCGAAGGTCACCGCCCGGCTGAAAATCTCCGGTGCCCCGGGCTGCACGGTCTTCTTCGTCACCGATCAGGGCACCCTGTATACGACACCGCTGCCGCCGTCCGGCGCGGGCACCGTCAGCTGGCGGACGACGCCCGACCACGCCGCCTACATACGCGCCGAGGTACGCCACCCAGCAGACACGCCGGGCCTCCCGGGGCCGATGGCGGCGCTGACGAACCCCGTGTTCCTGGGCGGCGGCCGGAATTGAGCCGCTTACGGGGCGGGGACGGGGACGGGCATCCGCGGAACCGTCACGAGCCCATGCCGGAACCACCAGACCCGTCACGAGCCCGTGCCGGAACCACCAGAACCACTGGGACCACTGGGACCACCGGGAACTACCAAAACGACCGGACCTACCAGAACTACCGGTCCTACCAGAACTACCGGCCCTACCGGCCCGCCCCCTCACCCCGCCCAGACAACCGCCTGCAACTCGCTATACGCATGCAGCGCATAGGAGCCCACATCCCGCCCGACCCCGCTGCGCTTGAAGCCGCCGAACGGAGCCTCCATATTCCGGCCGACCGTATTGATACCGACCCCGCCCGCCCGCAGCCGTCCCGCGACCCGGAACGCGCGGGCCACATCGCCGGACCAGACGTAGTCCAGCAGCCCGTAATCACTGTCGTTGGCCAGCGCGATTCCCTCCTCCTCGTCGTCGAAGGGGACGACCACCACCACCGGCCCGAAGATCTCCTCGCGCACCACCCGCATCTCGTTCCCACAGTCCGCGAACAGCGTCGGCGCCACATAGAAGCCGCGCTCCCGCTCCGGCCGCCCACCCCCGGCGACCAGCCGCGCGCCCTCCTTCGTCGCCAGTTCGACGTACGCCTCGACACGGTCCCGGTGCGCCGCGGAGATCACCGGGCCGACGACCGTGCCGGGCTCGCGCGGATCCCCGACCGTCAGCCGGCCCGCGTACCCGGCGAGCCCCTCCACCAGCCGGTCATAGATGCCGCGCTGGGCCAGTACCCGAGTCGGCGCGGTGCAGATCTGCCCGCTGTAGAAGGAGAAGGTGGTGCCGATACCGGCCACCGCCTCCGCCAGATCGGCGTCGTCGAAGACCAGCGCCGCGCCCTTGCCGCCCAGCTCCATCAACTGCCGCCTCATTCCCCGGCCGCACTCCTCGGCGATCTTCTGCCCGACGGCCGTGGAACCGGTGAAGCTGACCATGTCCACACCATCCGCCGCCACCGCCGCCTCACCGACCTCAGGCCGCGCACCGGTGACGACGTTGACCACCCCCGGCGGCACCCCGGCCTCGGCCAGCGCCTCGGCCATCCGGTACACCGACAGCGGATCCTGCGGTGCGGGCTTGACGACGACCGTGTTGCCCGTCGCCAGCGCCGGCGCGACCTTGCCCGCCGCGTTCGCCCAGGGGTTGTTGTACGAGGTGATGCAGGTGACGACGCCCACCGGGCGGCGCACCGCCAGCGCCCCGATGACGGCCGCCCTCCCCATCGGCCCACCCTCATTGACCTGCGGCGGCAGCCCGGTCTCCACCGGCTCCAGAGCACCGCGCGCATACCGCTTGAAGCGGGCGACGGACACCCCGACCTGCATCCCGCGCGCGGTGCCGGTCGTCGCGCCGGTCTCCGCCTGCGCCAGCTCCGCGTACCGGACGGACTCCCGGCGCATGACCTCGGCCGCGCGGTCCAGGATGACCGAACGCTCCTCGGGCGTGGTCCGCGACCAGCCCTCGAACGCGTCGCGGGCAGCGCCCACCGCCGCCTCCACCTGCGTCCGGCTCGCCTCCGGGGCCCGTCCGACGACCTCCTCGGTCGCAGGGTTGACGACGTCGTAGTGGCCGGCGTCCGGCTCCACCCATTCCCCACCGATGAACAGCCGTTCAGCGCCGGGAACTCGACCGCCTCCCGGCGCCCCCGGGGCCACCCCTCCCCCACTCACCTTGACCTCACCGCCCCACCTGCCGAACCGCCCACCGCCCCACTCACCATCCCGCTCCCGTCCCCCCACTCACCCCGTCCTCACCGTCTCCGTATCCCGCCCCGACCGCAGCACCCTCCCCGGCACCGCGCCCGTCACCACATCCCCCCGGATCGCCTCCACCCCATTGACCCGTACGCTCACCACCCCGACCGCCTTCGAGTCCAGCCGCGGACTGTCCCCAGGCAGGTCGCGCACCAGCGTCGCGGCGCCGGCGTCGATCCGCTCCGGGTCGAAGAGCACCAGGTCGGCGTGGTGGCCCTCGGCGACCCGGCCGCGCTCCCGCAGCCCGAACAGCCGGGCCGGGTCATCCGTCAGCATCTGTACGGCCCTCTCCAGCCCGACGAGCTTCCGCCCTCGCAGACAGTCCCCGAGGAAACGGGTGGTGTACGGCGCGCCGCACATCCGGTCCAGATGCGCGCCCGCGTCCGAGCCGCCCAGCATGACGTCCTCGTGCTGCCAGGTCTCCCGGCGCAGTGCCCAGCTGGCCGGGTCGTTGTCGGTGGGCATCGGCCACAGCACCGTCCGCAGCTCGTCGTTGGCGCAGATCTCGACCAGGCAGTGGAAGGCGTCCTGCCCCCGCTCGGCCGCGATGTCCCGGACCACCCGCCCCGAAAGCCCCTCATTGACCGCCGAGTACGTATCCCCGATCACATACCGCGCGAAGTCCGTCAGCCTCCGGAAGACCCCAGCCTCCTCGCTGTTCGCACGCCGCAGTATCTCGGCGCGTACCCCCGCGTCACGCAGCCCGGCAATCCGCTCGGGCACCGGCAGACCGAGGATCTCGCCCCAGCCGGGGATCAGGTTCAACGCGCAGAAGGTGCCCAGCGACATGTTCATGGGGGTCAGGATCGGCATGGTCAGCGCGACGATCCGGCCGCCGGCCTTACGCGCCCGCTCGCTGGGCAGCAGCTGGCGCGGCACCCGTTCCGGCACGGCCGCGTCAATGGTCAGTACGTTCCAGTTGAGCGGACGTCCGGCGGCCGCCGACATGTCCACGAGCAGGTCGATCTCATCGTCGTCGAACCGGTCGAGGCAGCCCGCGACAATGGCCTCCAGCTGAGTGCCCTCGTGTTCGGCGACCGCGCGGGAGAGCGCGAGCAGTTCGTCGGGACGCGCATGCCGCGAGGCGACCGGCCGACCGTCACCGTCCCCGTGGGTGGCGGACTGGGTCGTGGACAGCCCCCACGCGCCGGCGTCCATCGCGTCATGGAACAGCCGCAGCATCTCCGCCAACTGCCCCGGCGAAGGTTGCCCCCCGATCGCCTCCGCGCCCATCACATACCGCCGCAGCGCGCAATGCCCCACCATGAAGCCCGCGTTGACGGCGATACGCCCCTCCAGCGCGTCCAGATAGTCACCGAACGAGTGCCAGTTCCAGGGGGCGCCCTCCTCCAGCGCGACCAGCGACATCCCCTCGACCTTGCTCATCATCCGCCGGGTGTAGTCGGCGTCCTCGGGACGGTCGGGGTGCAGCGGGGCGAGCGTGAATCCGCAGTTGCCGCCCGCGACGGTGGTGACGCCATGGTTGAGCGACGGGGTGGCGTACGGGTCCCAGAACAGCTGGGCGTCATAGTGCGTATGCGGATCGACGAAGCCGGGCGCGAGGACGAGCCCCTGGGCATCCTCGCTGCTACGGGCCTGCTCGACGCCCGTCCCCGGCTCGGCGATCACCGCGATCCGCCCGTCCCGTATGCCGACGTCGGCGACGTACGAGGGCCCGCCCGTACCGTCCACGACGGTCGCGCCCTTGATCAGGTGGTCGAGCATGTGCGTGGGTCCCTTCTTCCCTGGGGCTGGTCACGGAGACGGCGTCAACGCCAACCGAACCGGGTCTGCCCCCCGGGGGGGGGCAGGCGCCGCCCTCACGCCCCCTCCCGGAACCGGGTCGTCCGATGCACCGGATCCGTGTCGATCTTCGGGATGACGTGCTCGCCGATCAGCTTGATCGTGTTCATCGTGTCCTCGTACGGCACACCGATCGGCAGCCCGAACGACAGCTGATCGGCACCGGCCTGCTCCCAGCGCTTGCACTGCCGAAGCACCTCGTCCGGGTCGCCGCAGATCATCAGCTCCTCGGCGATCAGCAGCTCGATGATCTCCTCGGTGTACTCGGGCAGCAGCTCCGGCCACTCCGGTATGCCCTCGGGCCGGGGGAACGTGTCGTGGTAGCGGAACAGCAGCGACTGGAGGTAGTTGAGCCCGCCGCCGACCGCGATCTCCACCGCCTTCTTGTGCGTCTCCGCACAGATCGCCGTCGATGTCACCATCACGTTGTCATTGACGAAGTCCCCGACCGCCGCCGCCTCCTTCACCGCCGTCTTGTACGACTCGACGACCCACTCCATGTCGGCGACCTTCTGCACGCTGAAGCCCAGTACGCCGAGCCCCTTCTTGCCGGCCATCGCGTACGAGGACGGCGACCCGGCGGCGTACCACATCGCCGGATGCGACTTGCCGTAGGGCTTGGGCAGGACCTTGCGCGGCGGCAGCTCCCAGTGCTTGCCCTTGAAGCCGGGGTACTCGTCCTGGAGCCACATCTTGGGGAACTCGGCGATGGTCTCCTCCCACAGCTCCTTGGTGTGGTTCATATCGGTCACGCCCGGCATGAAGCCGAGGATCTCGTGGCTGCCGGCACCCCGTCCGGAGCCGAACTCGAAGCGTCCGCCCGAGAGGTGGTCGAGCATGGCGACCTTCTCGGCGACCTTCACCGGATGGTTGACGGGCGCCAGCGGGTTGAAGATGCCCGAGCCCAGGTGGATGCGCTCGGTCGCATGCGCGAGGTAACCGAGGAACACGTCGTTCGCCGACAGATGCGAGTACTCCTCCAGGAAGTGGTGCTCGGAGGCCCAGGCGTACTTGAAACCGGATTTGTCCGCCTGGATGACGTACTCGGTCTCCTCCATCAGCGCGTGATGCTCGGCCTCGGGGTCGGTCACCGCCCGCGCGGCCGGTACGTATCCCTGCACAAAGAGCCCGAATTCCAAGGGAGTCCACTCCTTCGGGGTGCGGGGGTCGCCCCCCGGGAAGGCCTTCCGGCCCCATCTCCTGTTCCGCAGTGCTCAAAAAAATAGCTTTCTGACGCTACGTCAGCTCGCAGAACACGGCCGACTCTGACACCGCCCACCCGCATCGTCAATACCTGACGGCTAGTCAGGTAGTCAGCCTTCGGTCAGACGACTCCCCGACCCCAACCGGCTCCCCGGCCCTCAAAACACCGACAGTCCCTCAGAACACCGAAACCCCGGCCATCCACCCCCCATCGATCACGAACGGCTGCCCCGTGATGTACGACGAGTCCTCGCACGACAGAAAGAGCGCCAACCTGGCAACCTCCTCGGGCCGCCCGATCCGCCCCATCGGGATGACCTTCCCGTAGAACTCGTCCAGCGCCGCGCTGCCCGTCTCGTCAGCCGCTTTCGGCCCGCCGTCCGCCGCCACCCGGTCAGGGTTGGTCATCGGCGTATCGACCGCCCCCGGGCACATCGCGTTGACGCGTATCCCCTTGCCCGCCAGCTCCATCGACGCGACCCGGGTCATCCCGACGATCGCCGCCTTGGTCGCCGCGTACGACGTCAGGAACGCCATCCCGGTCAGCGCCGTGTACGAAGCGGTGTTCACGATCGTCCCGCCGCCGGCCGCCTCCAGCTCGGGCGTCACGGCCTTCATCCCCAGGAACGCGCCCACCTGGTTGACCTGCACCACCTGCTGGAACTCCTCCAGAGGCGTGCTGACCAGTTCGTTGAACCGCAGGATCCCGGCGTTGTTGACCAGCCCGTCGACCTTCCCGAACGTCGACTTCGCGGCAGCGACCGCCCCCGACCACTCGTCCTCCCGACTCACATCCAGGTGGACGAAACGGGCCCACTCCTCCCCCAGATCCTTGGCCAGCGCCTCCCCCGGCCCGTCCAGCACATCCCCCACCACCACCCGCGCCCCTTCCGCCACAAAGAGCCGCGCCTCCTGCTCGCCCTGCCCACGCGCCGCACCCGTGACGATGACGACCCGCCCGTCCAGCTTTCCCATGCCTGCCTCCTGCTGTTGTGAGGTGCGGCCCAACGGACGGCAAACCGCCTCACCACACCGAGCCACTCGGCCACTGGCCCCCTGAGCTACCGAGCCACTGGAGCCACTGGAGCCACTGACTACCGACCCCTCGGCCTAACCATCCAGAAGCGGCGCGACATCGTCCCCGAACGCCGCCATCTGATCGACGAGTTCGTCCCGGCTCCGGCTCCGGAACCGCACCTGAATCTGCCCCACGCCCATCGCCGCGTACTCCCGCAAGGACTCGGCGATGACGTCCGCCTTCCCCACGAGCGTCCGCCGCCCGACCGGCCAACCGGGCTCACCCACATACAACGGCTCGGCAATGGCCCCGATCTCGATCGGTTCCGCGACGCCGGCCGCCTCCCTCAGCCGCTTCAGCTTCGCGATCTGCGCAGGCAATCGGTCGCGCGGGTCGCCCTGCGGCAGCCAGCCGTCACCCCTGGTCGCAGCCCTGCGGACGGCCGCGGGCGAGGAGCCGCCCACCCATAGGGGGACACGGTCCTGGGCGGGCCGGGGCCGCTGCCCGAGCCCTCTGAACCGGTACCGCTCGCCGTGATGCTCGGGGTACTCGTCGGGCCCGAGAGCAGCCCTCAGCGCGTCGACGGTCTCGTCGAGCGCAGCCCCACGCCCCCGGAAGTCGGCCCCCAGCGCCTCGAACTCCTCCGCCACATGCCCCGCCCCGACCCCGAGGATCAGCCGTCCGCCGGAGAGATGGTCGAGGGTGGCGTACTGCTTGGCCGAGATGAGCGGATGCCGCAGTCCGACGATGGCGACATGGCTGAGCAGCTTCACCCGCTCGGTGACCCCCGCCAGGTACGAGAGCGTGGCCACGGGGTCGTACCAGGTCGTGCCCATCGCCGCCGCGAGCCTCCGGGGTATCGCCACGTGATCGCAGCACGCGATGTACGCGAACCCGGCGTGGTCCGCGCTCCGCGCGATCTCGACGAGATCGACCGGCCCCGCCTCCGCCTCCCACGCTTCCGCGAAGAGGCTGCTCTGCGACTGAACGGGCAACTGCACCCCGTAAGCCATCCGCCCCTGCGGCAAGATCCGCACCATGCCCGGCCCCCAACGACGCTACGTCACTCCCTGCACGAATGCCGTCATCGTCGTACCTGACGAACCATCAGGCAAGGGTTGCGCGGCACGGGCACCGAGACCGCCGCACCGACCGTTCGTAGAGTTCATCGGGCGGGGGCCCCACTCGCCGCGCTCGGCGCCGCGTCGAAGCAGCTGTGAGTCGACAGCTCGTATCCGGTGTCCCCGGTGGCGCCCGCGTGCTTGAGGCACCACAGCTGTGCGTCGTCGGGATTGTCGGTGCCTGCGGACCGTTCTCCGCAGCAGAGGCATGTGCCGACGTAGCGAACGGGCATGTCGGGCATCGCTTTCAGCGTCCAATCGACGAAGCGGTACCGGGCTCGAACGACGCGGCCGCTGCTGCCCCTCATCGGGCCTCCCCCGACGGTGGCTTCGGGGCACCTCCACCGAGACGTGCGCCCTGGCTCTCCGCGATGCGGAGTACGTCCCGCAGGGACTCGGTCAACCGGAGGGCGAGGAAGTGCAGCTCGATGGCCGTCGCCCTATGGTCCTTGAGCAGGTCGGCGGCGTGGCCGAGCAGCTCGTTCGCCATGCCGAGCCGGACGGCCTCGACGCTGTCCGCGAGACGGGATACGTAACCGGTGCCATCGCTGACGAGGAAGCACGGCCGACCCCGCACGGTCGACCACGGGAGCAGCCGGGTGGCGCCCTCTGGCTCGCGCATCATGCAGCCACCTCCGCCCGCCGTCGCGCAGCCTGCTCCCGCTCATACGCGACGAGATACGGGCGCACCATGACCGTGTCCTCACCCCGCACCATCGGCACACGGATCAGCCTCCCGGCCGACGCTGCGGCGCGGGGCTCGGCGATCGGGAGTGCGGTGGCTGCGACTGCCCGGTGTCGGCCCGGCGCAGGCAGTAACAGGCGCAATAGCGACTCGAAGAGGCGGGCGATCCAGTGCGGCATGTCGACCTGCTTCCTTCAGGTTGGCCATGCCCCGGGGCCCGCAGTGCATACGGTCGCAGGGCCTCCGGGGGTCATCTGACGACCGACCGTAGGGCCCCTGAGAAGGGGGAAGGGGCACACTTTCTGCCCCTTGCCTCATGCCGCCAACATGCCGATCTTTACGGCGAGTTCGCTCGCACGGCGACGCTGGGACGGGTTCTTCGACTCCGCCTCCTCCAGAACGATGCGCCGGGCGTAACCGTTGTAGCGGACGGTTTCCGGTGCAGCCTCGTAAGCCTTGTCGAGGGCGGCCAACGCGACCTCCCCCTGGCCGTCGAGTTGATATCCCCGCGCTTCCTCGATCCGGTGGCGCGCCCGCCGGGGTCGCGAAGGGATCGTCGTAGTGTCCGCCGCGGCCGCCTGCCGGACGCTCTCCCCGCCCGCGTGCAGCTCGACCGCGACAGTGACCGCGTGCGCTCCCATAACGGGCCGGGAGAATGAGGTGACGGGGTGGTAGTAGTCGGCGGGCAACCGGTCCGCCATAGCACGTGCCGTGTCCCAGTAGCGCCAGGCGGTTCCTTTGTCCCCCCGACGCGCCGCCGTATACCCCGCCTCGAATCGCAGCGCTCCGGCGATGGCGAGCACGTCGTTGCTCGCATCCGGCAAGAAGGGTTCCAGGTAGCGGATCGTCTCCAGATTCACCGCGTCGGCGGCGTCGAAGTGTGCGTGGCCGCTGTCGCGGTGCGCCTGTGCCGCCAGCCACGCAGCGACGCCGATGGTGTGGGGGTCCTCCGATTCCTGTGCGGAAATCATGCCGCGCTCTACGACCCGCCACAGCAGCGACGCATCCGGCTGGTACGCGATGAAGAACTGGCTCAGGCTGTACGCCTCGGACAACAGCCCTTGCGCCGCGCGCCGATCAGCAGCCGAGTCGGCTTGCAGCACGGCAAGCTGGGCGTCCCGGATGAGCTCCGGCAGGAGCGCCCCGATGACGTCCCGGTGATTCGGCGCGGAATGCCGGGCAGCCCACGCGCGCGCGAGCCGAATCCGAAGGTGCGCCAGGGGCGGAGCCTCTCGCTGCGTGGTCAAAGGGAATGCGTTGATGGCAGTGCGCACTTGGGGGAGACGGGCATGTCCGGGCCCCGTGAAGAGTGCGATCGCCGTCGACTGATTGCCCGTCAGCTCGGAGAGGTCCCGAACCCTGAGTGCCTCCGCAATGCGCAGGACAACCGGCAGCTTGGGCATCTGCAGGCGTCCGCCCTCGACCTGCTTGACCCAGCTTGGCGACTTTCCGAGTAGACCGGCCAGGACACTGCGGCTCATGCCTCGTCGCGTCCGCAGGATCTGCATGCGCTGGCCGAAGGCCACCGGCTCGGCGAACGGGTCCGGCGTTGCATCTGAAGACACGGCCTTGCCCCTCTCTGGACAGCTCGTCACTGTCAGGGTACGGGGCCAGACCCTGACCCGTGATCCGTTACGGTGCCCCTCCTCCCACCGCCGGCCCCCAGACCCCCTCCCCCGTAAGCCCCAACACCTCGATCGCGTTCCCCCGCACGATGCGCTCCACCACGTCCGGATCCAGGTGACCCATCTGGGACTGGCCGACCTCTTTCGATTTGGGCCAGGTGGAGTCCGAGTGCGGGTAGTCCGTCTCGTACAGGACATTGCCGACGCCGATCGCGTCGAGGTTGCGCAGCCCGAAGGCGTCGTCGAAGAAGCAGCCGTACACATGCTCGGCGAAGAGTTCGGACGGTGGGCGGAGGACCTTGTCGGCCACGCCGCCCCAGCCCCGGTTCTCCTCCCAGACGACGTTCGCGCGTTCCAGGATGTACGGGATCCAGCCGATCTGGCCCTCCGCGTACATGATCTTCAGGTTCTGGAAGCGGTCGAACGCGCCGCTCATCAGCCAGTCGACCATCGAAAAGCAGCAGTTGGCGAACGTGACGGTGGAGCCGACTGCGGGCGGGGCGTCGGGGGATGTCGACGGCATCTTGGACGACGAGCCGATGTGCATGGCCACGACCGTGCCCGTCTCGTCGCAGGCGCGCAGGAACGGGTCCCAGTAGTCGGTGTGAATGCTCGGCAGTCCCAGGTGTGGCGGAATTTCGCTGAAGCAGACCGCCCGTACGCCCCGGGCCGCGTTGCGTCGTACCTCCGTGGCGGCCAGTTCCGCGTCCCAGAGGGGGACGAGGGTGAGGGGGATCAGCCGGCCCTGCGCCTGCGGGCCGCACCACTCCTCCACCATCCAGTCGTTGTACGCGCGTACGCCCAGCAGTCCCAGCTCACGGTCCTTGGCCTCGGTGAAGGTCTGGCCGCAGAAGCGGGGGAAGGTGGGGAAGCACAGGGCGGACTGGACGTGGTTGAGGTCCATGTCGGCCAGCCGCTCGGGGACGGAGTACGAGCCGGGGCGCATCTGCTCGTAGGTGATGCCTTCGAGCTTGATGTCGTCGCGGGAGTAGCCGACGGCCGTGTCGAGGCGGGTCAGCGGACGGTGCAGGTCTTCGTAGACCCACCAGTCGGCGATCGGCCCGTCGTCGCCCGCGGCACCCATCTTCGGGGCGAACTTACCGCCCACGAAGGTCATTTCCTTTATCGGCGCCCGGACGATGCGCGGGCCCGTGTCGTGATACTTCGACGGGAGGCGGTCCCGCCAGACGTTGGGGGGTTCCACCGTGTGGTCGTCCACCGAGATGATCTCGGGGAAGGTCTCCATGGTCGTCACCGTCTTCATGGTCTCCATGGCATGGCACGGTAGCGCGGAACTGACGCTGCGTCAGGAGCTTGGGGGCGGGGAGACGGGCCGCCCCATGGGCCGCACCAAGGGGCGCACAAAGGACCGCACCAAGGGGCGTACGGAAGCACATACCCGGCCAAGGGGCGCATGGAAGCAAACCTTCCGCGCCCCCTTGTGCGCCGGCCTGCCCACCCCCCGATCCGCCGGGGAGGCTTTGTGCATGCTCCCGACCCCTACTGACGTAAGGGGTGGTGACAAGGCAGACTGACCGTTGCACACGGTGAGCCAACGTGAACCGATGCGTAAGCACCACGACGGCACAGGGCAGGGGGAGACATGGACGACGGTCCGGGGCAGGGACGGGAGCGCCTCCGCTTCTCCGTGCTCGGCCCCGTACGGGCCTGGCGCGGCGATACGCCGCTGGCTGCGGGATCCCCGCAGCAGCGGGCACTGCTCGCCGCACTGCTGCTGCGCGGCGGACGCACCGCCACCGCCGCCGAACTCGTCGACGCCCTCTGGGGCGAGGAACCGCCGAACGCCGCGCTCGCCGCCCTGCGGACGTACGCCTCCCGGCTCCGCAAGGCGCTGGGCGACGACGCCGCCGTCCTGGTCAGCGAGTCCGGCGGCTATGCGATCCGCTCGGCGGACAGCCGGCCCCTGGACCTCGACCACGACCACGCCGAGCAGTTCGCGGCCGAGGCCGAGAAGGCCAAGGCCGCCGGCGACCGCTGCCGCGCCCGGGAACTCCTGGACGCCACGCTGGCACTGTGGGACGGCGAACCGCTGGCCGGCCTCGCCGGTCCGTACGCGGACACCCAGCGCACCCGGCTCGAAGAGTGGCGGCTCTCCCTCATGGAGACCCGCCTCGAACTCGACCTGGAGCTCGGCTGTCATGCCGAGGCGGTGTCCGAACTGACCGCCCTCACCGCCGCCCACCCGCTGCGCGAGCGGCTGCGCGAACTGCTGATGCTGGCCCTGTACCGCAGCGGCCGGCAGGCCGAGGCGCTCGCGGTCTACGCCGACACCCGCCGGCTGCTCGACGAGGAACTGGGCGTGGACCCGTGCGCCTCGCTCTCCGATCTTCAGCAGCGGATTCTGCGGGCGGACGCGGACCTGGACGCGCCGGTCGTCATCAGGGACGACGCGGACGCGGCCGACGCCGTCGCGGTACGCCCACAGCAGCTCCCGGCCACCGTCGCCGACTTCACCGGCCGCGCCGCCTTCGTCTCCGAACTCGGCGATCAACTCGCCACCGCCGAGGGCAGCGTGATGGCCGTCTCCGCACTCAGTGGCATAGGTGGCGTCGGAAAGACCACGCTCGCCGTCCATGTCGCACATGCCGCACGCGAGCACTTCCCCGACGGGCAGCTCTACGTCGACCTGCAGGGCGCGGGCCACAACCCGTCCGAACCGGTCGCCGTCCTCGGCGCCTTCTTGCGAGCGCTGGGCACACCCGACTCCGCCATCCCCGACGGCCTGGAGGAGCGGTCCGCCCTCTACCGTTCCGCCCTGGCCGGGCGACGCGTCCTGGCCCTCCTGGACAACGCCCGCGACGCTGCCCAAGTCCGGTCGCTGCTGCCCGGCACGGAGGGGTGCGCCGCCCTCATCACCAGCCGGGCCCGCATGATCGACCTGGCGGGTGCCCACCTCATCGACCTCGATGTGATGAGCCCCGAAGAGGCGCTGGCCCTCTTCACCCGTATCGTCGGCGAGGAACGCGTCAACTCAGAACGCCAGGCCGCCATGGCCGTCGTCGGCGCCTGCGGCTTCCTCCCGTTGGCCATCCGCATCGCCGCCTCCCGCCTGGCCTCCCGCCGCACCTGGACCGTCGCCACCCTGGCCCGCAAACTCGCCGACGAACGTCGTCGTCTGGACGAGCTGCGGGCCGGCGACCTGGCCGTCAAGGCGACCTTCGAGCTGGGGTACGGCCAACTGGAGCCGCACCAGGCACGGGCCTTCCGGTTGCTGGGACTGGCGGATGGGCCGGATATTTCGCTGGCGGCGGCTGCGGCGCTGCTCGATATGGACATCATGTCGGCCGAGGAACTCATCGAGTCGCTTGTGGATGCCTCCCTGCTGGAGTCGGCCGCTCCTGGCCGGTACCGCTTCCACGACCTCGTACGCCTCTACGCACGCGCCTGTGCCGAACGGGACGAGCACCCGCCGTCCGAGCGGGAAGCCGCCCTGTCACGGCTGCTGGACTTCTATCTGGCGACGGCGGCGCACATGTACGCGCTGGAACGCCCGGGTGACCGTCTCGTCGACCATATGGAACCCACCGGCTATCCGGGCCTGTCGTTCGCCGACCGTCCCGAGGCGCTGCAGTGGCTGTTCGGGGAGGCCCGCTGCCTTCTCGCCTGTGCTCAGCAATCGGCTGCGAAGCCGACGCTGCGCCGCGCCGTCGACCTGCTCCTGCTCACGCTGGACCTTGCCGAGTCGAGCGCCGATTCACATCAGTACGAGCAGGCCAATATGACGCTGCTGGCCGCCGCCAGGGAATTCGACGACCAGCGGGCCGAGGCACGGCTGCACACCTCTCTCACCAACGTGCACACCCTGGCAGGGCGGCTCGACGAGGCGGACGCACACGCCCAGTCGGCCATGTTGTTGGGGCTGGCGACCGGGGATGCGTTCTCGTCGTCCAACGCTCCGAACGACCGGGGCATCATCGCCGGCATCCAGCAGCGCTACGACGTCGCCGAGCTGTACCTGAGCCAGGCACGTAAAGCCTTCCGTGACGATCACAATGAGCAGTCCGAGGCAAGCGCAATGTGCAACCTGGCCCGCGTGCACCTGGGCACCGGCCGGGTGGACAGCGCCATTGCGCTCGCCGAAGAGGGCATCGGCATCTACCGGAGGCTCGGCGCCACACGACGGTTGGCCAACGGCATGTACTCACTCGGCCTGGCTCTCACTCGCGCCGGACGTCACCAAGACGCCATCCAGCAACTCACCGAAGCACTGGTCATCTTCCAGGACAACCGACAACGATTCTGGGAAGGGATGACATTCCTCAGGCTGGGCGAAATCGAGCTCGGTGACGACCGTCCGGCCCTGGCTGCCGAACATGCCGAACAGGCACTCAAGGCTCTACGGGCGGTGGGCGGCGAACGGTGGCACGCCAATGCCCTGACACTGCTGGGACGCGCACTCGACACCATCGGGCACACCGGCCGCGCGCGGGTGTGCTGGCAGGAGGCCCTGCCCATCTATGAACGACTGGGTTCACCGGAAGGGCGCGAAGTGCAGTCCCTGCTCGCCCCGGCGCGCGTGGTATGAGCGTGCGGGCAGCCCGGAACCGCAGGCGGACACGCTAACTGTCGACGTTTATCGATCGTTCATCGCGGCGGGCCACTCTCTCTAGTGCCGAACCGCCGCCTCGGGGGGCAAGCGGCTCGGTAGCCAGGCCCCACCATTAGGGTGAGCGGCTCTGGAGCGCCCGTCCGGCGGCCCCGGGGGAGTCGCCGGCCGGGCCTTCCTAAAGCGCCCACACACAGGAGTTGATCACCGTGAGCAACGACCAGGCACCGACGGCGGGTGACCGCGAGATCATCAAGCCGATGGACAAGCACATGCCCATCGGTGCACCCCTCCTCCCCAAGAAGGGGACCGCCAAGCGCGGGCCCGCGGACGGGAGCGGGTCCGGCGCCGCCAGCACCACGGATAACCCTGACCCGATCACGGAGCCGAAGCCTGCCCCGATCGCGGAGTCGGAGCCTGCCCCGATCATGGAGCCGAAGCCTGACCTGATCGCGGAGCCGAAGCCTGCCCCGATCGCGGAGCCGAAGTAGGAGCAGCCGCAAGAGACAAGCTGCACAGGGGGATTCGGGGGATCGCAGGGGCCGGTCCCGATGGCATGGAGGGGAGCCATCGAGGCCGGTCCCTGCAACATGTCCGGGAGTCTTGGAGAGGTGCGTGACCGCTCCGAGTTGTGTGCCGACGCCGAGTCGAGCATTCGGCCGCGCTCCGGCGCTTTCCAGCCAGGCGTCGAGCCTATGCCGTTGCGGTCACTAGCGTCTCCTCAAGACCAGCAATCTCACCCATTAACGGAGGACCCAGAATGACCCGCGCAAAACAGGCTCTTGCCCTCGCCGCCATGACGATCGCGGTGACATGCACCGCGGCAGCACCGGCACTGGCCGAGAGCCACACCCCACACTCCGGGAGTGACGTCACGGTCCTGGACCGTCACATCCCCATCAGCGGAGCCCTCTCCGAAGACCCCGGCATCCGGGACCAGCGACGGTAGACGGAGGCACACGCCGCGCCCTCTCCTAGAGGCGTACGGGCAGGCAGGCGTACAGGCGACGACCGGGCCGCCTCGTGCATCACTGCGCGAGTCGGCCCGCACTTCCTGACGGCGCGTCACCTACAGCTGCTACAGTCACGCCATCTCGTAGCCAGGAGGGTGCGCCGTGTTTGAGTCCGCTCGTATACACACGCTCTGGGAACTGGTCGAGTACCGGGCGGCGGCCTCGCGTGGCGCGCCGATGTTCTTCGACGGCGACGGGCGGACCGTCACTTTCGACGGCGTACGGGACGAGGCGCTGCGAGTCGCCGCCGGCTTCCGGGAGTTGGGGATCGGGTGCGGGACGCGGGTGGCATGGCAGCTGCCGACGCGGATCGACACGGTCATCGCATCGATCGCACTGGCCCGGCTCGGTGCCGTACAGACGCCGGTGATTCCTCTCCACCGGGAACGTGAAGTCGGTTTCATTCTCGGCGAGTCGGCGACCGAGTACGTTCTCGTGCCGGGCATCTGGCGGGGGTTCGACCACACCGCGATGGTGCGGAAACTGGCCGGGGACGGGGTGCGGGTGATCTCCGTGGGGGGCGGGCTGCCGGTGGGCGAACCGGCCGGGCTGCCGGAGTTCACGCCGGAGCGGGAGCGGGGGGCGGCGCGGACCCGTTGGATCTACTACACGTCCGGGACGACGGCCGCGCCCAAGGGCGTCGAGCATACGGACGCGACCCTGATCGCCGGTGGGGTGGGGCTGGCGACCGCGCTGGGCATGTCAGCGCAGGACATCGGGTCGATCGCGTTTCCGTACGCGCATATCGCGGGGCCCGACTATGTCATCGCCATGCTGGTGAGCGGATTTCCTGCGGTGATTCTGGAGACCTTCACGGCTGCCGAGGCGGCTGATGCGTACGCACGTCGCGGGGTGACGATGGCCGGTGGCAGCACCGCCTTCTACCAAGCGTTTCTCGACGAGTCGCGACGTCGGGCGGGCCACGGCAAGCTGATTCCGTCGCTGCGGCTGCTGTCCGGCGGCGGGGCGCCGCTGCCGCCGGAGCTGTACGCGGCGGCCGGGCGGGAGCTGGAGTGCGCCATCGTGCACGGGTACGGGATGACGGAGTGCCCGATGATCGCGATGGGGACGCCGTACGACAGCGATGAGCAGCTGTCGCGGACGGTGGGGAGGCCGGTGGTGGGAGCGGAGGTGCGGATCGCCCGGCCGGACGGCAGCGAGGCCGGGGTGGGCGAGGCCGGTGAGGTGACGCTCAAGGGCGCGATGCTCTTCCGCCGGTACACCGACCCGGCGCTGACCACGGACGCGTTCGACGCCGAGGGGTACTTCCACACCGGTGACCTGGGATATCTGCGGCCGGACGGGCATCTTGTGCTCACCGGACGCCTGAAGGACATCATCATCCGCAAGGGCGAGAACATCTCGGCGCAGGAGATCGAGGACCTGGTGCGCACGCATCCGGCGGTGGCGGAGGCGGCGGTGATCGGGCTGCCGGACCGCGAGCGCGGGGAGCGGCTCTGCGCGGTGGTCACGCTCGCCGATCCGGCGGCCGCGCAACTCTCGCTGGCGGCCCTGAACAGCCATCTTCGGGCGGCCGGGCTGATGACGCAGAAGCTGCCGGAACAACTGGAGATCGCCGACGAGCTGCCGCGCGGGGGCCCGCTGCACAAGGTGCTGAAAGAGGCCCTGCGGGCGCGGTACCGGGCGTAGCCGGAGCTTGGTTGCTCGCCGTTTTCGGCTGTCCCGCCGTGGGCGTCCGCTGCGCTTTGCCTGAGCCGACATCCTTGGCTGTCCCGCCGTTGCACCTGCGGTGAGCTGTTGCCGCTGCGCGGGGCTGTTCGGCAGCGGCGCCGGACCTCCGGACTCCGTCCTGCGGTCCAGCACCTCCCGAGGGGGTGGGAAGAAGACGGTGGGGGTACACGTAGTCGGTCGTCTGCCTCTTGTGGACGCGATCACAGGCACATGACAGACCACATGGGCCCCCACCTGCCCCTACCACCCACCGTCGGGAGGGGACGGGCCGCAGGACGGAGTCCGGAGGTCCGTCACCGCACCCGAAAACCCACGCCCGCCGCAGGCGAACCCCTCACGGCGGGAAACCGAAAACGTCGGGCGCAGGCCCGCCGCAGGCGAACCCCCCACGGCGGGACAGCCGCCCACGTGGGGCACACGCCCGCCGCAGGCGAACCCCCACGGCGGGACAGCCGAACACGACGAGCAACAAGCCGCCTCAAGACGCGCGCAAGCGCATCTTCACCACCTTGCCGCTCGCATTGCGCGGCAGCTCACTGACGAACGTCACCTCCCGCGGCACCTTGTAGTTGGCCATTTCGCGGCGGGACCACGCTATGAGGTCGTCGGCGGTAAGGGCGGAGCCCGGCCGCCGGACCGCGTAGGCTCTGCCGACCTCGCCGAGGCGGGGGTCGGGTATGCCGATGACGGCGACATCGGTGATGTCCGGGTGGCGGCTGAGGAGTTGCTCAATTTCTGCCGGATAGGCGTTGAAGCCGCCGACGATGAACATGTCCTTGATGCGGTCGGTGATCCGGAGGTTGCCCGCCTCGTCGAGGACGCCGACGTCGCCGGTGCGCAGCCAGCCGTCGGGGGTGATCGCACGGGCCGTGCCGGCCGGGTCCTCGAAGTATCCGGACATGACGTGGTAGCCGCGGACCAGGACCTCGCCGGAGTCGCCGGGGGGCATGGCACGGCCCGCTGCGTCCACGACGCGGACCTCGGTGCCGGGGAGGGCGCGGCCCGAGGTCGACGCGATGGCCTCGGGCGGGTCGTCGCGGCGGCACATCGTGACGATTCCGGAGCTCTCCGAAAGGCCGTATGCCGTAAGGACGGTGGCTATACCCAGCTCGCTGCGCAGCCGCTCGACCAGTTCCAGGGGGACGACGGCGGCGCCGGTGACCACCAGGCGCAGTGCGGAGAGGTCATGCTGGGCGCGCGCGGGATGGTCGAGAATCCGGCGGTGGAGGGTGGGCGGGCCGGGGAGTACCGAGATCCGCTCGGCGGCGATATGGGCGAGCGCGGTCTCCACGCTGAAGACGGGCTGGGGAATCATCGTGGCGCCGCGGAGGAGGCAGGCGATGATGCCGGCCTTGTAGCCGAAGGTGTGGAAGAACGGGTTGACGATGAGGTAGCGGTCGCCCTCCTGGAGGCCGGCCAGTTCGCTCCAGACGTCGTAGGCGCGCAGGGTCTGGGCATGCGTGATCACGGCGCCCTTGGGGTGGCCGGTGGTGCCGGAGGTGAAGATGATGTCCGAAGGGGCGTCGGGGCGCAGGGCACCGGCCCGGGTGTGGACCGTCTCAACGGGTACCGCCTCTCCGGTGGCCAGGAAGTCCTTCCAGGTGACGAAGTCGGCGGGGGCGTCGTCGGCAAGCACCACGACCTGTTCGAGGTGCGGCAGGCCGGGCAGCGGGCCGTGGCCGGCGCCTTCCTGGGTGGCGCGGCGCAGTGAGGCGACATAGGAGGTGCCGAGGAAGGTGCCGGTGATGAAGAGGAGCTTGGCGCGGGTGCGGCGAAGGACATCGGCGGCCTCGGCGCCCTTGAAGCGGGTGTTGACGGGGACGAGGACCGCGCCGGCCGTTACGGCGCCGAGGGCGGAGACGATCCAGTCGAGGGTGTTGGGCGCCCAGACGGCGACGCGGTCGCCGGGGGCGACGCCGGACGCCACACAGGCCGCCGCCGCTCGCTCCACCCGTTCGCCCAGTTCGGCGTAGGACAGCCGGGTACGCCCGTCGACCACGGCTTCCCTGGGGCCGTACCGCTGCGCGGCCGTACGCATCAGCCGGGGGATCGAGCCGTACTCCAGGTCCGCCCGCGCATCCAGGTCACCGCGCATCGCACTGCCTCCCGCCGAAGAGCCGACCCACTGATAGCTGACTGGGCGTCAGATTAGCGGTAGCCTCCTCGGCTGTCAGCACCGACGGCCCACCACGGAGGTGGCGATGGGGGCGACCCTCAAGGACGCTACGGCGATAGCCGGCATCGGACAGACTCCCTTTGCCAGACAACTCCCGGAACCGGAAAAGACCTTGGCCTGCCAGGCGATCCTCGCTGCGCTCGACGACGCGGGCATCGCCCCCTCGGAAGTGGACGCCTTCGCCTCCTACACCATGGAGGAGACGGACGAGGTCGAGATAGCGAAGGCGATCGGCGCCGGGGACGTCACCCACTTCTCCAAGGTCGGCTATGGCGGCGGCGGTTCCTGTGCGACGGTGGCCCATCTGGCGGCCGCCATCGCCACCGGCCAGGCGAATGTCGGGGTCGCCTGGCGGTCCCGCAAACGCGGCTCGGGGCCCCGGCCCTGGAAGAACACCCACATGCAGCTGCCCACCCCAGGACAGTGGACCCGGCCCTTCGGACTGCTGCGCCCCGCCGACGAGATCGGCATGCTGGCCCGTCGCTATATGCACGAGTACGGCGCCACCCGCGACCATCTCTTCAACGTCGCGCTCGCCTGCCGCAACCGCGCCAACCAGAACCCGGCCGCGATCATGTACGACCGCCCGCTGACCCGCGAGATGTATATGACTGCCCGCTGGATCAGCGAACCGCTCTGCCTCTTCGACAACTGCCTGGAGACGGACGGTGCGTTGGCCTGTGTGGTGGTCTCGGCCGAGCGCGCCCGCGACTGCCGCCACCGGCCCGTCCTTATCCACTCCGCCGCCCAGGGCCTGCCCGCCCAGCACCACGGAATGGTCAACTACTGGAACGACGACCCGCTCACCGGCCCTGCCTGGACCGCCGCCCGGCACCTGTGGAAGGGCGCCGACCTCGGACCGCAGGACATCGACGTGGCACAGATCTATGACGCGTTCACCCCCCTCATCCTCCTCTCCCTGGAGGGCTATGGCTTCTGCGCGCGCGGCGAAGGCGCGGCCTTCACCGAGGGCGGAGCCTTGGAGACCGGCGGTCGGCTGCCCCTCAACACCGGTGGCGGCGGCCTCTCGGAGGCGTACGTCCACGGTTTCAATCTCATCACCGAAGGCGTCAAGCAGCTGCGCGGCACCAGCACCGCGCAGGTCCCGGACGCCGCCACCTGCCTGGTCACCGCGGGCGAGGGCGTCCCCACCTCGGCCCTGCTGCTGAGGAGTTGATGCGGGATGAGCGATCGTGATTCTGAGTCCGTGCGGGAAAGCTCTCGTGAGTCCATGGCTACGATCGTGGCACCCGCCACTGACAATCGGCCCGAGACCGGCGCCGAGCTGCTGGTTCCCGTCCCCGACGAGGACGGCGCGCCGTTCTGGGCCTATGCGGCGCAGGGCGAACTCCGCGTCCAGACCTGCTCCCGCTGCGACGAGCCCCGCTTCCCGCCGCGGCCCTGCTGCCCGCACTGCCAGTCCTTCGACAGCCGCTGGCAGCGGATGAGCGGCCGCGGCCGCATCTGGTCCTACGTCGTGCCGCACCCGCCGCTGCTGCCCGCGTACGCCGCCCAGGCGCCGTACAACGCGGTCGTCGTGGAGCTGGCGGAGGCCCCGCGGATACGCCTTGTCGGCAACCTCGTCGCCTCCGCCGACGCGCCTCTCCGCTCCGTCGACCCGGCACGGCTGCGGATCGGCGCCCCGGTGAAGGTCACGTTCCACACCATGCCCGGGGGCGTCACCGTTCCCCGCTGGCTCCTGGAGCGGCCGTGACGATCCGTACGGATATCCAGGACGGGGTCGCGCTGGTCACCCTCGACCGGCCCGAGCGGCACAACGCCGTCGACCTCGGCACCGCCGCCGAACTCGCCGCCGTCTGGCGCGATTTCCGCTTCGACGACGCCGTACGGGCCGCGGTGGTCACCGGCGCCGGCGGCCGGGCCTTCTGCACCGGCATCGACCGCTCCGTGGACGTCCCGCAGCCCGCCTCCCCCTACTCCCTCGACGACCCGATGATCCGCATCGGCCCGAAGGCCAACGACCTCTGGAAACCGGTCGTGGCCGCCGTGGACGGCATGGCCTGCGGCGGCGCCTTCTACCTCCTGGGCGAGGCCGAGTTCATCGTCGCCTCCGAGAACTCCACGTTCTTCGACCCGCACACCACCTACGGGATGGTCAGCGCATATGAGGCCATCTACATGGCGCAGCGGATGCCCTTGGGGGAGGTCGCCAGGATGTCCCTCATGGGGACGGCGGAGCGGCTGGGGGCACGGCGCGCGCACGAGATCGGTCTGGTCTCCGAGCTGACCGCTCCCGGTGCCGCGGCCGAGGCGGCGCTGCGCTGCGCGGCCGTGCTCGCCGCGCAGCCCACGGAGGCGGTCCAGGGCACCGTACGGGCTCTCTGGGCTACCAAAGAGGCGGCCAGGACGCAGGCGCTGGCGCACGCCCCGCAGCTGATCGCGCTGGGCAATCTGCCACCGGAGCGCCAGGCGGAGCTGTTCGCCGCCCGGAAGCGGCAGCGGGACGGGAGCCAGGACCAGTGACGGGACCCCCGGACCCGTGCCAGGACCGAAGCCAGGACCGAAGCCAGGACCAGCGCCGGGACGCCGGGCGGTCGCCCGCCCAGTAACGGATCGTGAGCGTCAACAACGGGTCTTGTGCGCCATTGACTGGTCTGGAGTTGTCAGTAGCCGGTCTTGTGTGTCAGTAACGGGTCTTGTGCGCCCGAGTGATCCGGCAGGTGTACCAGAACCGCCCGATGGAGGACTGGTTCACGGTGTACTTGGCGGTGTAGGTCTCGGTGTCGCCGGGGCGGACCACGATGGAGCGCTCATGCAGCCCGTACGCCTTGCCGTCGGCCGGCTTGGCCTTCATCCAGTTGACGGCGATGTCGTAGGAGTAGCTCTCGGACAAGGACGGGTTGGTGACCCGGACCGTGTACGTGAACTGACGCAGCGAGTTGGAGAAGTCGCAGCTGCTGCCGCGGACGTCCGCCCGGCCGTCCGGGTTGAAGGTCTCCCGGGTCGGCGACGGCGACGGCGAGTACGTGTCCGACGGGTAGCCCGTCGGATCGTCCAGGCCGTAGGTGTTCCTGGGGCTCGGCGGCGCCACCGGGGGCTTGGTGCTGGGCAGCAGACATCCGCTGAGCGTGGTGGCCAGGACCACCACCGCCCCGGCTGCAAGGATCGCCCGGGTGCCCTTACGGGTCTTGATGCGGGTGTCGCTGCCGGTGCGCGTGCGCTGCTTCATTCGTCTGCCCATCCCCCGTGGAAGTGCCTCTGCCACGCCATTGACGCGTGCACGGCACCCTAGCAAGCGGGGGTGACAACCCGTGCAGCCCCCGGATACACAGGGCGAGAAGCCCCGTTTACGGGGCTGTTGTCCGGCACAGAGCTCTTGTCTGGCGAGGGTCGGCGGTCAGGCGTAGCGTCGAACAGGAGGACGGCAGACGACTCGAAGCGAGGCGACTCCTGTGGTGCGCAACGTGATCGGATCCCTGATCGCCCTCGTGGGCGCGGCGGCCGCCGTCTGGAGCCCCTTCCGTCCCTGGTACGACGGCCGCCACGGGCGTGATGTCCGGATCGAGGACCTCTTCGGCACCATCACCGACAACAAGGCCATGCTCTTCGGCTCCCTCTTCCTCCCCATGGCCTTCGCCGCCCTGGTGGCCCTGATCGGTGTCGCGCTGCGCTCGCGGCTGCTGGTCTCCCTCGCGGGCCTGGTGGTGCTCGGCTTCACCGTCTTGTGGATGGTCCGCCAGGGGCAGGAGGCGGGCGAGCTCACCGCCGGCGACCGAGGTCTGGGGGTGGGCGCCGCGAGCGCGCTGGGCGGCGGGGCGCTGCTGGTGTTCGGCGCCTTGATCATGTCGGGACGGGGCCACCTCGCGCGCCATCGCCGCGACAGCCGGGTGTACGACGACGGGTACAGGCACTACAGGGAGGACGACGACCACGCGGCACCCGAGCATCCCCGGCCGGCCCGGCCCGAACCGTTCGACCCGGACCACCCGGTGCCCCCGGAGTGGGAGCAGCCGCCACCGCCCCAGCGCCCCCGGGACGACCAGGAGTAGCCCCGGTCCTCACGGCAGCCAAGAGCCTCACCTGTTCTACGGCCGGCGCCCCTACGACCGCCGCACCTGCCCCGTGCCCTTCGCCGCGTCCAGCGCGTACACACAGCGGTCCTTGCTGCACGCGTAGACCACACCGCCGACCACCACCGGCGACCCGGTGATCTCGCCACCGGTCGCCAGCTTCCAGCGCAGTTGCCCGCCCGTCGCGTCCAGTGTGTAGAGGCAGTGGTCGGCGGAGCCGAAGTGCACCCGGCCCTCCGCGACGACGGGTGCCCCCACGACCTCGGCACCGGCCTGGAACCGCCAGCGCGGTGTGCCGGTCACCGCGTCCAGCGTGTAGAGCGCCTTGCCGCTGCCCAGATGGACCGCGCCATGCGTGACCAGCACCGGCTCGGTGGACTGCCGCGCCTCGGTGGCGATCCGCCAGCGGTCGCGGCCGTCCGCCGCGTCCAGCGCGTAGACCGTGCCGAGGTGGTCCGCCAGATAGACCCCGCCGCCGGTGACGGCCGGGCCGGGGGCGAACGCCGGCGGGCTGAGGAACAGCGCGGGCGCCTCGAAGTGCCAGCGCACATCGCCGCGCGCCATGTCGATCGCCATCACCCGGGTGCCGGCCACGACATAGACCACGCCGTCCGGCGCCGGGAGCAGCCGCATCGGCACTCCGCCGCAGGACGCCGTGTCGCCCACCGGGTACGACCAGCGCTCGGCGCCGGTCCGCGCCTCCAGCGCCTTCAGCCGTGCGTCGTCCCAGACGAACACCGTGCCGTCGTGCACCACGGGACCGGCCTCGGCCGTCTCGAAGTCGGTCTGGACATGATCGATGTGCCACAGCAGCTCGCCGTTGGCGGCCTCCCACGCCTGGACGCCACCGCCGCGCGTGCTGGTGACGACGGTGCCGCGATCGACCGTCAGGGCGTAGACCCAGCCCTCGGTGTTCAGCCGCCAGCGCTCGGTGCCGTCCACCGCGTCCAGGGCGTACAGGCTCGGGCCGTCCGAGGCATGGATCCGCCCGTCCGCGACGGCCATCGCCCAGGCGACGTCGCGGGTCTTGAACCTGCGCCGCCCGCTGGCCACGTCGAGGGCGTGCACCTCGAAGGAGGTGACGTAGAGCAGATCGCCGGCGACGGCGGGGGTGCCCCACACATCGTTCGACATCCGGAACCGCCAGGGGCGCCAGCGGCCCGGCTCGGCGGCGGGCGCCTCGGGCGGCGCGTCGGGCCGCGAGGGGCCGTCGCCCCCCGGGGCGCCGTTGGCGGGGCCGCCCTGGTGCGGCACACCGGCCGCGGCGCCGCCTCCGGGCGGCCGTACCCAGTTCGTCGCGGCACCCGCCTGTCCGCGCGGCGGAGCGTCCGCGGCGCGCGGGCCGGGCCCTATCGGGGCGGGCGAACCGGCCAGCCGCACGGGGCCGCCGGGGCCCTCCACGGGCGCCGACGGCGGCGCGGAGGCCAGCGCGGCGGCCGGGGACGGCGAAGCGGCGGGCGGGGAAGCGGAGACCGGGGCCACCCGAGCGGTGCTCGCGTCCGGGCCGAGCGACACCGCCTGCGGCATCGGTCCCGGGTTCGCGCCCCGGGGATCGCCGCCGCGGTGCGCACCGGGGCCTGCACCGACCTGGCCCGGCCAACCGGCCCGGGCGGGCTCGGCGGCACCCACGGGTGCGCTCTCCGGCTGCGGAGGCTGCTGCGCCGACTGGAGGGGCTGCTGTGCCGGCTGCGGGGGCGCGGGCGGGGCCGCCGGCTCGGCCCGCGCCGCACGGCCGGCGCTGCGGCCGGAGCCGCCGCGCTGGGCGCTCTTCGGGACGGAGGCCCGGCCGCCGCGCCGGCCCTCGATCAGCGCCACCGCACCGGGCGGCAGCCAGGCCGACGCCGTACCGCTGTCATCGCTGCCGGAGCCGAAGAGATGCGGGGCGAGCTGGGACTGCAGATCGGCGGGGGACGGCCGGTGGGCCGCCTCCATCTGCATACAGGACTCCATCAGGGGGCGCAGTTCGTCCGGCAGCCCCGACAGATCCGGGCCCTCGCGCAGCAGCATGAAGACCGTCTCGACGGGGTTGGCACCGTGGAAGGGCGCATGCCCGGTGGCGGCGAAGACCAGCGTCGAGCCGAGCGAGAAGACATCGCTGGCGCCGGTCACACTGCGTGAGTCGCGGGCCTGCTCGGGCGACATATAGGCCGGCGTGCCCACCGCCACATTGGTCATGGTCAGCCGGGTGTTGGACACCCCGGAGGCGATACCGAAGTCGATGACCCGGGGGCCGTCCTCGACGACCAGGACGTTCGACGGCTTGAGGTCGCGGTGGACCAGGCCCGCGCCGTGGATGGACTGCAGCGCCTCGGCGATCCCGGCCGCCAGCCACCGCACGGCCTGGGCCGGCAGCGGCCCGCACTCATTGACTATTTCCTCAAGGGAGGGCGCGGGCACATAGGCCGTCGCGAGCCACGGCACCGCCGCCCGCGGATCGGCGTCCACCACCGCGGCGGTGTAGAAACCGCTGACCGCGCGCGCCGCCTCGACCTCGCGGGTGAAACGGACCCGGAACAGCTGGTCCTCGGCGAGCTCCGTACGCACCGTCTTGATGGCCACCCGCCGACCGGACGCCGAGCGCGCCAGATAGACCAGTCCCATGCCGCCGGCCCCGAGACGGCCGAGCACCTCGAACGGGCCGATCCGCCGGGGATCGTGCTGCGTCAGCTGCGTCAGCTGCTCCACCACTTGCCTGCCACCTCCCCGTGGGGCGAAAAAGAGACTCTCAATAGCCACGAGCCGCCGAGAGCCACTGCCCCGTGCAGCGTCCCCCCGCCTGCGGCGAGGACTGTCGAAACGGCCGTACGCGTGCTGATTGTTCCTGGCCGGGCCGACGGTTGCGAACCCGGGGCCTGCCCGTCGTGTCACGGATCACGCCGCGCGGTACGCACAGATGCCGTTACCTGGCGTAATGCACCCCCGTCTGACGTGCTCCGATGCGCCGTCTGACGGACCGTCGACGCGGGGTTACCGACCAGTTGCGGATCGTTGGCGGGCACACGGTATCGCCGGTATCGGACGCGGTGGATCAGCGGGACGCGTCCCGGATGGCGGACGCACCGGATGCGGTGGCCCGACGACAGCACGCGTGTTACGTGGCCGCGGCACCGGATGCGGCCCGTCGACAGCACGCGTCGCAGGTAGCGGACGCACCGGACGTGATCGGACGACAGCACGCGCCTCTCGTGACGGACGCACCGGACGCTCCGTATGGCGGAGCCGGCCGCGGACGATACCGGTACAGGGCGCGTCATCTCCCGGGGCCCCCTCCTACCGCCCCGCATCGCTAACCGCACGCCGCCGCACGGCGCAACCACCGCCAGGCCGTCATGCGTCCATCCCCTGCCCCTACCGGTCATCCCATCCCCCGTTGTCGGCCCTCGCCCCGCGCCTGCGCGCACCGGCGTCCGCACTCGTACGCTCGCCCCAATTCTGCGGTGCAGAGGGCGATTTCGGTGTACGTACACCACGCGTGGCGCCGGCAATGTCGATCTCCTTGTCGGTGAAGACCACGAACGGACCGCCGGGGTTCCGTTTCGCTTCGCCGATGACACCGGGCGGTGGGCCGACGACACCGACGGCGGCGTGCGCACATCCCGGACCGGTGCCAGGCGGGCGCCGCCCGCGGCCCGGCTGGGCGCACCGACAGGGGCCGGGCATGGGCCGGGCAAGGGCCGGACGGGTACCGGCAGGGGGACACTGTCCGCCGCGCGCTTATCCACCAAAGTTGTCCACAGCCTGTTGATAAGACCATTCACTGGATCGGAGCAAACGGCGCCTCACGAATCCGGAGCCGGACGCGAGGCCGCTACCCGGGCGATATCCGGGACCGCGCCCCCCTAACTCCCGCATCCCCATTTGCAGGCAGCCAAATCGCGCTCCGATCACCCCTCGGTAAGCTGACGGCATGACAGGACAAGTGCGAACCGTCGACGGCAGAGTTGCCGGCCGCCGCGGACAGGCGACGCGGCAGAAGCTGCTCGACTGCCTCAGCGAAATGCTCAGTTCGTCCCCTTACCGGGACGTAAAAGTCATCGATGTGGCCCGAAAAGCGGGGACTTCACCCGCCACGTTCTATCAGTACTTCCCGGACGTGGAGGGCGCCGTCCTCGAAATCGCCGAGGAGATGGCCAAAGAAGGCGCAAATCTGACCGATCTCGTGGCCGGACGCTCCTGGGTGGGCAAGTCCGGCTGGCAGGCGGCAGAGGAGCTCGTCGACGGCTTTCTCTCCTTCTGGCGCAAGAACGACGCGATTCTGCGCGTCGTCGATCTGGGCGCCGCCGAGGGCGACAAGCGGTTCTACAAGATCCGCATGAAGATCCTCAACGCGGTCACCAACTCCCTTACAGAAAGCATCCAGGACCTCCAGAGCAGGAACAAGGTCGACAAGGACGTGAACGCGGCCGCCATGGCCGGCTCGATCGTCGCGATGCTGGCGGCCGTCGCCGGGCACCAGAAGGGCTTCCAGAGCTGGGGCGTCAAACAGGCCGAGCTCAAGCCGAATCTGGCGCTGCTGGTGCACCTCGGCGTCACCGGCAAAAAGCCGACGAAGTAGCGGCGCGAGCGGTGAACCAGTGCCGCCGAACCGCCGTCAGGGACGCCGCGTTCGTGCGCGCCGCGCCCCGAACCACCGGTGCTTCCGGGACAGTTCGCGATCCGTCCTGTATCCGTCCTGCCATAACTGCACAGCTGCACACACAGCGGGTGCCGTCCGGCCCCTAGGAGGTCGAACGGCACCCGATGTGCATGCTCGGCCCACCCACACCTCAGCCCGCGCACCCGATGTGCATGCTCGGCCCACGCACACGGGCCGAATGTCCGCGGCGGGCACAGACGCCGGCGCCAACCGTGCGCCGTGCCGCTACGGCATCCGCCGCACCAGACGGAACAGCCGGATCTCCCGCTCCACCCGCGCCTGATACGCGGCATACGGCGGCCAGAACTCCAGGGCCGCCCGCCATGCCCGCTCCCGTTCCGCGCCGGTGAGCAGCCGGGCCCGTACGGGAATGTCCTGGCCCCGCCAACTGACCTCCGCCTCTGGGTGCTTGAGCAGGTTGCCGGTCCAGGACGGATGCCCCGGCCGGCCGAAATTGCTGCCGACCAGCAACCAGCTGCCGTCACCCTCCGGTATGCACGCCAGGGGCGTACGCCGCGGCCGGCCGCTCTTCGCACCGGTCGCCGTAAGGATCAGACCGGGCAGCATCCGAGCGCTGAGCAGCACCCTTCCCCGGGTCAGCCGATGTACGGCGCGGTCCAAGGAAGGGATGAAATGCGGTGCGATCCGTGCGAACGTACGGGTCGAGGAGATCTTCTGCACCCACCGCTCACCAGTTGGCATCAGGCACCGGCCGCCTCTCTCGTCCCGACATCGAACAGTCCGGCTTCCTCCGCGGCTCGCGCCCGCAGCCGGTGCACGGGGCCCAGCAGCAGTTCGTCGCAGGCCGCGCGCTTGAAATAGAGATGCGCTTCGTGCTCCCAGGTGAAGCCGATACCACCATGCAGCTGCACCGCCTCGGCCGCTACCGCGCGCTGCGTCTCCAGCGCCTGCGCGAGCGCAAGCGCGGCGACGCCCGGCTCGGCCCCGCGCCGCGGCCCGGCCCCACCACCGCCCGCCGACCAGGCCGCGTAGTACGCCGCCGAGCGGGCCGCCTGCACCGCCACATACAGGTCGGCGAGCCGGTGCTGCACCGCCTGAAAGGAGCCGATCGGGCGGCCGAACTGCTCACGCACCCGGACGTATTCGACGGTCCGGGCCAGCGCCGCATCAGCCGCGCCGACCGCCTCCGCGGCCAGTGCCGCGGCCGCCGTGACCCCGATCGCGGCGAGCGCGGCCGCCACGGCCCCCTCGCCACGGTCCACGTCACCGCTGCCGGTGCCTGCGCCGTCCGCGTAGCCGAGCAACTCGGCTGGCACATTGCGCAGTTCGATGCGCGCCTGCGGCCGGGTCTCGTCCATCACGGTCTGCCGGGTACGGAGGAGACCGGGGGTGTCGGGCTCCATGTCCGGCCCCGTGTCGGGCTCCGTGTCCGGCCCCGTGTCGGGCTCCGTGTCCGGTCTCGTGTCGGGCTTCATGCTCGGCCTCGTGTCGGGCTTCATGCTCGGCCTCGTGTCGGGCTTAGCGTTGGGCCTCGCGTCAGGCATCGTGCTGCCCCCTGACCTGCCCCGCACTCCGCCTCCTCCGTCCCGTGGGCCACCCCCTACGCCGACGTGCGTACACAGGCGCCCATCGCGCCCCTCCTCCCCCCGTACGACGAAGAGCAACGTGCGACTGCGGGCGAACCCGCCGGTATGCGCAGCCACCAGCAGTACCCCGGCGGTGTGCCCGTCCAGGACCTGCCCGGCCTCCCCGTAAAGCCGCCACCTTCCGTCGTGCGGACGCGCCTGGATCCCGCCCGACCGGCCGCCGCCCGCCCAGTCGCCGTCATTCGGCCCGGTCAGCGCCAGAGCGGTGGCCAGCTGCCCGCCCGGTACGGCGAGCGTTCCGGTGAGTTTTCCCGCGGCGATGGCCGGCAGCAGCTCGGCGCGCTGCCGCTCGCTGCCGAGCGCCAGGATGAGCGGCGCGGCGAGCGCGGCGGAGGCGATCAGCGGCGAGGGCAGCAGCGCGCGGCCGGCCTCCTCGCAGGCCAGGGCGAGCTCGGTGGGCCCGCAGCCGACCCCTCCGTACGCGGCGGGCAGCGCCAGGCCCGGCAACCCGAGCTGCTGGGCGAGCTGCCGCCACAGCGCCTCGTCATGACCCGGCGGGGTGCGCACCGCCGCCTTGACGTCGTCCGGTCCGCAGCGTTTGTGGAGCAGTTCGCGCAGCGTGCGGCGGATCTCGTGCTGCTCCTCGGTGAACGCGGCATCCATCGGCGGGCTCCTCCCGGCCGTACGTCAACACCCATCTCGTCCCGATGGGCACCAGCAGATCGAAGCGGAGAACTGACGGGCCGTCATAGTAGATACGGAGGGGTGACTTTCCCAGGGGCAGGGATGGATCACCCCCTGCCCGCCCAAGGTGAACTGATGTACCGTCAGGTTTATGTCCATGTCGTCAGGGAGCCTCCCCCGGAATCCGCAGAATCCGCGAACCACCCGGACTCTCCGAACCCCGCGGCATCCCCGGAATCGCCAGGTCGCCATCGCCGGAGTCGCCCTGTCCGACTGCGGCCGGGTGGACGAGGCCACCCCCTATGACCTGCACGCCCAGGCTGCCCGCCGGGCGCTCGCCGACTCCGGGCTGGACCGTTCGGTGATCGACGGCTTCGCCTCAGCCGGCCTCGGCACGCTCGCCCCCGTCGAGGTCGCCGAATACCTGGGCCTGCGTCCGACCTGGACCGATTCCACCTCGGTCGGTGGCGCCACCTGGGAGGTGATGGCCGCGCACGCCGCCGACGCGATCGCGGCGGGCCATGCCAATGCCGTCCTTCTCGTCTACGGATCCACTGCCCGTGCCGACATCAAGGCGCAGCGCCGCACCTCGAACCTCTCCTTCGGCGCCCGTGGACCGCTGCAGTTCGAAGCCCCCTACGGGCATACCCTGATAGCCAAATACGCCATGGCCGCGCGTCGGCATATGCACCAATACGGCACCACACTGGAGCAGTTGGCCCAGATAGCCGTCCAGGCGCGGGCGAACGCAGCGACCAACCCGGACGCCATGTACCGCGATCCGATCACCGTCGACGATGTCCTCTCCGGCCCGATGATCGCCGACCCCTTCACCAAGCTGCACTGCTGCATCCGTTCCGACGGCGGCTGCGCGGCCCTGCTCGTCGCCCAGGACTACGTACCTGACCTCGTCAAACCGCCCGTCTGGATGCTCGGCACGGGCACCGCTGCCTCGCACACCACCATGTCGGAGTGGGACGACTTCACCGTCTCACCGGCCGCGGTCTCCGGCCGTCTCGCCTTCGAACGCGCCGGGATCCGCCCGTCGGAGATCGACCTCGCCGAGCTCTATGACGCCTTCACCTATATGACGCTGGTGACGCTGGAGGACCTGGGATTCTGCGCGAAGGGCGAGGGCGGCGCGTTCGTCGAGAAGGGGCGACTGCTGCGGGACGGCGAGCTGCCGGTGAACACCGACGGCGGTGGCCTGGCCGCCTGCCACCCGGGCATGCGGGGCCTGTTTCTGCTGGTCGAGGCCGTACGCCAGCTTCGCGGCGAGGCTGGTCCCGGCCGCCAGGTCCACCGGCCCGACGGCCGCCTCCCGCAACTGGCCGTCGCCTCCGGCACGGGTGGCTGGTTTTGTTCGTCGGGGACGGTGGTGCTGGGGAGGGGGTAGGGGATTCCCCTGGGGGTCTCCTGGGTGGGGATTCTGGATGGGGGTTCCCCCTGGGTGGCGAGTCCCTGGGGCGGGGAATTCTCCGGGGGCGTTGTCCGCAGGCGCAAGGGCATCGACCGCACCTGGGGAGCACTCAGATCGATCCGATACGACCCCGGCTGCCCGCAAGAGCTCGTAGTCACGCTCGAACGCCTCGGTGTTCAAGAACCAGCCGACAGGGCCGCCCGTCTGGTCGCCGATACGAGCCTCCTGCCCACCGGTCACGGCCCGGGCCAGGAGCACCGCCGTTTCCCTCGCCCCGGGGGAGCGACGACAACCCAGCGTTTGTCCTCATCGACACGGGTGTCCTCCAGTAGATCGAAACCCGGGACGTCCACATAGAAAGCGATGGCCTCGTCGTAGTCACGCACGACCACAGTCACCATTCCGAGATAAGGCATCCGTCGATCTTGCCGGTCAGCCGCCTGGCCGGACCACCCCGACCCGGTAGACCCTGCCGGTCAGAGCACTAAGTGCCCGGCGGGGTCGCGGCGGCGAGGCGGCTGACGAGCAGGGTGATCCGCTGCTCCTGGCGGCCCTCCCTGAGCCGGCCGGCGCGGTCGAGTGTGACCAGGCCGTGCAGCGCACTCCAGCCGACCTCGGTGAATGCCTCGGGGTCGCCGTCCGGTCCGGCCAACGGGCCGAAGACCGCGAGGAGTTCGTCGAAGGCGGCCTTGAGCGGCTCGGGGGATTCAACGCTCCCGAAGTCCAGGTCGGTGGCGAGCGTGAACATCGCGTCGTAGAGAGCCGGGTTGGCACTGGCGAACTCGGCGTACGCACGGGCCACGGCGAGCAGCGCCTCGGTGTGGCCGCCGGCCGCGGCTGCCTTGCGCGCGGCGCGGGCCGCGACGGCCAGTTCGGCGAAGCCCTCCAGCGCCACGGCGTTGACGATCGCGCCCTTGCTCGCGAAGTGACTGTAGAGGACCGGCTGACTGTACTCGATCCGCTCGGCGAGGCGGCGGGTGGTGACCGCACCCCACCCCTCCGTCTCGGCGAGCTCACGCGCCGCCTTGACGATCAACTGATGCCGCTGCGCCCGCTGGCGCTCCCGACGCTGTTGGACGGCCATACCCAATTCTAGCTCTGCTAGGCAATCGAGCGGAGGCAACGCTAGCGTCGCTTTGTCATCTAGCTTTGCTAGAACTTTTAGTAATCTTCCGCCACTCCTGGGCCAAGTCGCCCGAGTTGTCGCCGGAGTTATTGCCCGAGTACGCGAGTCCTCCGAGCCCTCCGAGCCTTCCGAGCCAGTCGAGCCAGTCGAGCCAGTCGAGCCAGTCGAGCCGAGGAGCCTGCCATGCCCGGCTTCATCGGCCTGCCCCCTGGCCACCGGACAGCGCCGGGCACTGGGCACGTGATGCTCGCGTTCCCCCTCACCCCGCTCGGCGACGCGATCGTGATCCTCAGCCATAGCGGCTCGGCGACAGCGGCCTACGGCATCCACGTCGCGACGGCCGCACTCGTCGCGGCGACCGGCTTCGCCGTACTGCGCACCAACGCCCATCCCCCGGCCCTTCCTCCTATACAAGCGTCATAGACATGCGTTTATGACGCTTGCATAGTCGTCGGCGGCGCACATCAATCCAGGAGCTCCACGGCCCGAAGGGAATCCCCATGCCCGCAACCGGCTCGCATTCGCGCACCCTCTGCACCCCCCCCACACCCCGCACCGTGCTGATTTCCGGCGCCGGGATCGCCGGCCCCGCGCTCGCCCACTGGCTGCACCGCTACGGCTTCGCGGTAACCGTCGTCGAGCGCGCGCCCGAGCTGCGGACCGGCGGCTACAAGGTCGACATCCGCGGCGCGGCGATCGAGGTCGCCGAGCGGATGGGGATACTGCAGGACATTCACCGCGCCAGTACGGACATGCGGACCGGCGCGTACGTGAACGGCGACGGCACGCGGATCGCCACGCTCCCCGCCGAAATCCTCGGCGCCCGGACCGGCCGCGACGACGAGATCATGCGCGGCGAACTGGCCCGCATCCACTCCGAGCGCACCCGGGGCGACGTCGAGTACGTCTTCGGCGACTCGGTCACGTCCATCAGCCCGACCCCGACCGCCAGCTCTGCCACGACCGCCGGCCCTACCACGACCAGCAGCCCGACCGCGTCTTCCAAGCTCGACAGCGTCGAGGTCACCTTCGAACGGAGTTCCCCACGTCGCTTCGACATAGTCGTCGGCGCGGACGGCGTGCATTCGACCGTCCGGCGACTGGCCTTCGGCCCCGAGGAGCGGTTCGTACGCCACCTCGGCGGGTATATCTCGGCGTTCTCCCTGCCGAACGATCTCGACCTGGACCGCGAGGAGTTGTATCACGCACTGCCGGGCAAACTGGTCTGCGTCTACCACTCTGCCGGAGCCCCGGCGGCCAAGGGCTTGATGACTTTTCGTGCACCGCGCCTGACGTACGACCACCGGGACGCCATGCAGCAACTCTCCCTGCTAGGAGCCGCGTTCATGGGCCACGACACGGGGACGCCCCCGACCGGATGCTGGAGCGAGATCCCACGGATGCTCGAAGCAGCCCGCGAAGCGCCCGATTTCTACTTCGACGGACTGAACCTGATCGAGATGGACCGCTGGTCGAGCGGGCGGGTGGTGCTGCTCGGCGATGCCGCGCACTGCCCCTCGCCGGCTTCGGGGCAGGGTACGGGGATGGCGCTGGTCGGCGCGTACGTGCTGGCCGGGGAACTCGCGGCGGCCGGCGGTGATACGGCGAGGGCCTTCGGCCGTTACGAGGAGGAGATGCGCGGCTATGTCACCGTGAATCACCGGCTGACGGAGAAGTTCGCCAAGGAGATGACCGCGGGTTCGTGGCCGGCGATCCGGTTCCGGCATCTGATGATGCGGATCCTGCCGTATATGCCGTGGAAGAACCTGGTCGCGAAGAAGATCGCCGAGGGTGTGCAGCGCGCCGCGAACGCGATCGCGCTCAAGGTCTATCCGGTGCCGACGGCACCCCCGACCGTCGCGCCGGCCCCGCCCCTCGCCGCGGCCCCCTCCATCACCGCTACCCGGAGCACCACATGAGCCCCAGCCATCGCCGCAGCACCGGTCCCCATGCCACCCTCAGCCGCCGCACCAACCCGGCTGTCGCCGCGCCGACCTACCGAGCCTGCCGCCCCCGCCCTCCGTCGGCCCTGTCTGCCCCGTCGGCCCCCTCGGCCCCGCCGTACGCTGCCTGACATGACCGATCTTCCCGCGCACCAGGCCCGCCACGACGACGCCCCGGACGAGCCCCCCACCGCTCCCGCCGACCACACCGCGCCCCCCACCCCACACCACCCCGGCGGCCAGCCCTCCAGCAGCCAGCCCTCCGGCGACGACGCCCGCGCGTTCCGGGAGCTGCTGCGCGGGCTGCGGGTCTGGGAGAGCGAGCTGCCGTCGTTCGATCCGGCGAAGGCCCCGGACGAGCCGCTGCCGCTGTTCCGGCAGTGGTTGCGGGAGGCCGCCGAGGCCGGTGTCCCCGAGCCGCACACGATGATGCTGGCCACGGCGGACGCGGCCGGCGACCCGTCCGTACGGACCGTGATACTGCACGACGCGGACGAGTGCGGCTGGCACTTCGCCTCGCACCGCGGCAGCCGCAAGGGCCGGGAGCTGGCAGCCCGGCCGCGGGCTGCGCTCGGCTTCTACTGGCCGGCGGTCGGCCGCCAGGTCCGTGTCCGTGGGACGGTCACCGCGGCCGGACCCGAAGAGAGCGCCGCCGACCTGCACCGCCGCTCCACGGGCGCGCTGGCGGCGGCGCTGGTCGGGCGGCAGAGCGAGGTCCTGGGCTCCACCGAGGAGCTGGCGCGGGCGTCGGAGGCCGCGTGGGAGCGAGCCCGGCGCGAGCCGGACGCTTCCGTTCCGAGCTGGACGCTGTACGTGCTGCGCGCCGAGGAGGTCGAGTTCTTCCAGGGCGATGCGCAGCGGCGTCATGTACGCCTCAACTACCGTTGTGTGGATGGTGGTTGGGAACAGGAACTGCTCTGGCCGTAAGGCGGGACATGGATGCCGCCCCTCCCAAGAGGCAGAGGATGTCAGAGCTGTTGATACATGATGTGCAGCCCGACATAGCCCTTGGTGGGGTGCTGGAATCCCTCGGGGAGGGTCGTCATGATCTGGAAGCCGAGGGACTTCCAGAGCTCGACGGCAACGGTGTTGGTCTCGACCACGGCGTTGAACTGCATCGCCCGGTAGCCCTCCGCGCGGGCCCAGGCCAGCACATGCTCGCCCAGCGCCCGCCCGGCACCGCGTCCGCCGTGCTGCGGGTCGACCATGAAACTGGCGCTGGCGATATGCGAGGCGCCGCCCATGTGGTTGGGGTTCATCTTGGCCGAGCCGAGCATTGTCCCGGAGTCGTCCACCGCGACGACCGTACGGCCGGGCGGCTGGAGCAGCCACGACTCACGGGCCGCGGGCTCGTCCATATCACGCGGGTAGGTGTAGGTCTCGCCGGCCGCGACGATGGCGTGGAAGAACGGCCAGATGGCGGGCCAGTCGGCCGCGGTCGCTTCTCGGATCAGCACCACCACAGCATGCCGCGCGCGGATACCGCCTGCCACCCGAATTACGCGGGTCGGAAGACGGGGACTGCGACACCTCCGTCCGCAAACCCTCCGTCCGCCGCCCCGCCTTGAGTGCGGAAGTGCACCCTGAGCGGCATATCGATCCGCAGGTCGACCTCCGGGCAGTCGGTGATCTCGGTCATCATCCGCGGGCCCTCGGTGAGGTCCACCACGGCCGCGATGTACGGCACCCGGCCGCCGAAGGGCGGGAGGTCATTACGGTGCACGACGGACCAGGTGTAAAGGGCGGCGCGGCCGCAGGCCCGCTCCCACTCGACATCCTCGCTCCAGCAGTACGGGCAGAACTCCCGCGGATAGTGATGGGCCGCGCCACACCCCTCGGCCCGACAACGACGCAGCAGCAACCGCCCCTCGGCCGCCGCGTCCCAGTACGGCCGGGTGAACGCATCCACCTCCGGCAGATCGAAGCGCGCCGCACTTCCGGCCCGACCGAGCCCGATCATCTGCATTCCACGCATTCCGCACACCCTCCCGCTGCCCGCCACGACGGAGGCCGTTAACTGACGGTGCGTCAGCCTCCGAGACCGCTCCAGTCCAGCGGGCGAGGCGCGGGCACACAAGGGGCCCAAGGAGGCGGGTCCCGGCACCGCCACCCCTCCGAAGCTTTACCGTGCCACCCCATTCCTGACGGGGCGTCAGTTCAGTAACCTGACTAGACGTCATGTAGCGAGAGCCGTCACACAGGAGCGGGCGTCTGCGATGCTTGGATCGACTCATGGCACCCTCACCACTCACTCCCGTCCGGCCCGCGTCGTGGCCTGTGGGGAGCAGCCACCACACGCCGTCCACGGCCTGAGCGAGCCACGCGGCGGTATCGGGGACCGGGACGTCAGCGGCCGTCCGCTGCACGCTCCGGTGCCTGATCTGGACCGCTTCTTCCGGCCCGAATCCGTGGCCGTGATCGGCGCCTCGGACAGCGAAGGCCGCCCCAACACCGGCATCACCCGCCAGCTGATCACCTGGGCGGAACGCGTCGGCGCCCGGCTCCATCCCGTCAACCCGGGGCGCGAGCGGGTCTTCGGCCTGCCCTGCCACACCGCCGTCGCCGATCTGCCGGAGCCCGTCGACCTCGCCGTTCTGCTGGTCGGCGACCCCGTCCCCGTCATCGAGCAACTCGCCGAGACGAAGGCGAAGTTCGCGGTCGCCTTCGCCTCCGGCTTCGCCGAGACCGGCGAGGAGGGGGCGACCGCCCAGGCCCGGCTGGCCGACGCCGTCGAACGCTCCGGTCTCCGGCTGCTCGGCCCGAACACCAACCTCAACGCCTTCGAGACGTTCCGCGACGACCTGAACGGCCCGGCCATCGCGCTGATCACCCAGTCCGGCCATCAGGGCCGTCCCCTCTTCGCCCTCCAGGAACTCGGCATCCGCCTCTCCCACTGGGCACCCACCGGCAACGAGGCCGACTTGGAGACCGCCGACTTCCTCTCCTACTTCGCCTCCCGCCCCGAGGTCGGCGCCATCGCCGCGTATGTGGAGGGGCTCAAGGACGGCCGCAGCTTTCTGCTCGCCGCCGATCGCGCCGCCCGTCACAAGGTGCCCGTCGTCGCCGTCAAGGTCGGCCGCACCGAGACCGGCGCCCGGACGGCCCGCTCGCACACCGGCAAGCTCACCGGCGCGGACGAAGTCGTGGACGCGGCGATGCGACAGTTCGGCGTGATCCGGGTGAACGGGCTCGACGAGCTCCAGGACACCGCGGCGCTGCTGGCCCGCGCCGGGCAGCCCACCGCCGAGGGCGTCGCCGTCTACTCGATCTCCGGTGGCACCGGCGCCCACTTCGCCGACCTCGCGACCGCGGCGGGCCTGCGGCTGCCCACCCTCACTCAGGCCAAGCAGTCCGAACTGCACCAGTGGATACCGGACTACCTCAATGTCGCCAACCCGATCGACAACGGCGGGCATCCCGTCGGCGACTGGCGCGGCCGGAAGATCATCGATGCGATCCTGGCCGACCCGTCCGTAGGGGTGCTGGTCTGCCCGATCACCGGGCCGTTTCCGCCCATGAGCGACAAGCTCGCACAGGATCTGGTGGACGCGGCGGAGCAGACGGACAAGCTGGTGTGTGTGGTGTGGGGGTCGCCGCTCGGCACCGAGGACGCCTACCGCACCACCCTCCTCGGCTCCTCGCGCGTGGCCACCTTCCGCACCTTCGCCAACTGCATCACCGCCGTCCGCGCCTACCTCGATCACCATCGCTTCGCCGCCGGCTACCGCTCCCCCTTCGACGACGCCCCGCGCGTGCTGTCCCCCTCCGCACGCAAGGCACAGGGCCTGATGCGCCCGGGACAAGAGCTCAGCGAGCACGCGGCGAAGCAGCTGCTGCGCGCCTACGGCATCCGCGTACCGCGCGAACAGCTGGTGACCAGCGCCGCGGCGGCCGTACGGGCGGCGAGCCTGGTGGGGTACCCGGTGGTCATGAAGGCATCCGGGCCGCAGCTGGCCCACAAGACCGAACTCGGCCTGGTCAAGGTCGGTCTGACCTCCGCCAGTCAGGTCCGGGACACCTACCGCGAACTCATCGACATCGCCCGCTACGAGGACGTTCCGCTGGACGGCGTACTGGTCTGCCAGATGATCGAGCGGGGTGTGGAGATGGTCGTCGGCGTCACCCACGACAGTCTCTTCGGGCCGACAATGACGGTCGGGCTCGGCGGGGTGCTCGTGGAGGTCCTGCGGGACGTCGCGGTGGGTGTGCCACCCTTCGGAGAGGACCAGGCGCGCGCGATGCTCGGCGAACTGCGCGGTCGTGCCCTCCTGGAGGGCGTACGCGGCGCGCCGCCCGCGGATACCGACGCGCTCATCGAAGTCGTCCTGCGGGTACAGCGGATGGCTCTCGAACTGGGCAGTGACCTGGCCGAGTTGGACATCAACCCACTCGTGATCCTGCCGCGCGGGCAGGGCGCCGTGGCCCTGGACGCGCTCGCCGTCTGCCATTGACCATGCGGGCGGTGCCGGAGGTGCGGGTCCTACGGACGGTGCGGGCCGCGCAGACGGTACAGGTCGTACGGACGGTGCCGACCGTCCCCACGACGCCGACCGTACACACGGTGCCGACCGTACACACGATGCCGACCGTACGCGCCGCAATCGGCCCGCCAGCAACTGCCGTAACCAGCCCGCCGCTCCTCGCACGCGCCCCGACCACACCTTCTGGAGCCGCTCCCCCATGACGTCCTCCCCCGTTTCCCCCAACGTCCCGGGCAACCCGGCACCTTCGGCCAAGGCCGCCGAAGCCGCCAACACTGCCGGAGCCACCGGAACCGCAGTGGCCACCGACCCCGTCGATCCCGTCGATTCATTGGTACTCCATGCCACTGACAACGGCGTCTCGTGGCTCACCCTCAACCGGCCGGAAGCGCTCCACGCGATCACCCCTGACCTGCGCGAACGCATGATTGAGCAGCTCGCGGACGCTTCCGCCGCCCCGGACGTACGAGCCGTGGTGATCACCGCGACCGGCAAGGGCTTCTGCGCCGGCGCCGATCTGCGCGGATCACCGTCCGCAGGCCCGACCAACTCGACGGACTCGTCGAACTCGAACGGCGCGACGAACTCGACGGACTCGGCGAACCCGTCGGACGTATCGGACGCGTCGGGCCCGACGAGCGACCGGCTCGCCGGTGATGTGGCCCGGCTGATCCGGCGCGGCGCCCAGCGCCTGATCACCGCAGTGCTGGACTGCGAGAAACCGGTGATCGCCGCCGTCAACGGCGCCGCCGCCGGACTCGGAGCGCATCTCGCGTTCGCCTGCGATCTGGTGCTGGCCGCCGAATCGGCCCGGTTCATCGAGGTGTTCGTACACCGGGGACTGGTCCCGGACGGCGGCGGCGCCTACCTCCTGCCACGGCTGATCGGCCCACAGCGCGCCAAGGAGCTGATGTTCTTCGGTGACGCCGTACCGGCCGCCGAGGCCGAGCGGCTCGGGCTGGTCAACCGGGTCGTCCCGGACGGCGAGTTGACGAAGACGGCCCGGGAGTGGGCCGAACGGCTGGCGGCCGGTCCCACTCGTACGCTGGCCCTCACGAAACAGCTGGTCAACGCCTCGCTTGATACCGACCGGACGGCGTGCTTCGCCGCCGAGGCCGCCGCCCAGGAGATCAATATGACGACCGTGGACGCACAGGAAGGCATCGCCTCCTTCGTGCAGCGACGCAGCCCGTCCTACCGGGGACGGTAACTCCCGGTCGGCATGGGACGGTCGGGACATCCCGTCCCGGCACTCCTCGTACCGGCAGCGCCCGTACCGGCAGCCCCCGACCCGAAAGCGCCCGGCCCGAACACGCCGCCCCCGAAGGAGCCGGTCCGGAAGCCGCCGGTCCGGAAAGCGCCCGTACCGACCGCGCTCCTCCCCATGGGCGGCGTCGCCACCGGGTTTCTCCCCGCCGGGGGCGTCCCGGCGCCGCCCGTCCCCACCGGTCTCGTCCCGTCGGGCCCGCCCGTGACCGCGCCCGCGGCCCCCAGCAGTCCGGCCGCGAGGGCTCCCGCCCAGACGGCACCCCTGACCCTGGCAGGTACCTTCATCGCCGACTTCCCGTCTCGTACGGCCGCTTCAGCGGATGCGTCAAGCGGATTACACGGTTTCAAGCGGATTCACACGGATTCACACGGCGTCGCGCGGATACGCACTCCCCACATGGGCAACACGCTCGCCCCAACGGGCAACACGCGCACCCCACATGACACAAGGGACTGCGATCCGCATCAATTTACCCCGTCGGGGCAAACCGGCACCTCCCGCGTATTACGGGTCCGCACCCCCGGCAGCCAGCCCGCCACACCGTCCGCGCGGCTGACCAGATACCAGCGGGTGGAGGTGACGCCCTGCTCGTCACGGACCAACTGCCCGTCAGTGACCACACACCGGGCGGCCAGCACCTCGCCGTGCCAGACCCGGCCTGCGGAGTTGTCGCGGGCTGCGTACTTGGTATGCGGATCCTTGGCCAGCCGCAGCGCGCACTCCAAGGTGCGGCCCGTACGGCAGGCAGACTCGCTGTTGTAGACCTTCACCGGCACCGTCGGCGGCGGCCCGGTCGGCCTCACCTCCACCGGTCCGGGCCGCACCAGCCACCACACCCCAAGCGCCACCGCGGCCACCGCCGCCGCGACGCCACCGCTCACCCCACCGGGGCCGGCCTCCTCGACACCCTCCACCGCATCGACCAGCACCTGCCGCCGGTCCTTCCGGTAGGCATCGCGGGCGACGTTCAGCACCGTGGTGAAGGCGTAGGCGTACGGCTCCGGGTGCGCGAGAAAGCGCTTCGGACGGGCCGCGAGTTTGAGGTACGCCTCATGCACCACATCCTCCGCGGACTGTCTCGACCCGGCCAGCATCACCGCGCGCCGGTAGAGCCGGGGCAGCAGCCCGCAGAAGACCTCATCGAAGCCGGGCGACGCGCCGGACAAGGACGTCGAGGGCGTTGAGGATGCCGAGGAAGTCGAGGGTGTCGCACGTGCTGACGGTGTCGCATCGGCCATGTACCGGAACTCCCCCACGTGCTTGGCTACGGCGCGGCCGAGGTGGAAGGTACCCGGGGACTCGGCAGCCAATCAGGAATCGACCCGCCAATCTCCCTTGAATCACCCGTATCCGGCCACCGGTTTGCCCGGCAATACCGACCAAACCACCCTTGCGAGTGGCGCCCGCCCCACTCGGCCTTCCCCCGGAGCTTCCTACCTGACGTTCCATCAGTTTTAATGCACGCATGATGGGACACGCGGAAATGGCGGCCACAGCGGTGCGGTATCTGCGCTCGGCCGGCGCGCCGACCACGGCCGCCGCCTCGCCCAACCTCCCGTCCCCCTCCGCCCCGTTGCCACGCCCCGCCCTGTGGGCCGTACGCGAGAACGAGCGCGCCCCGTTGGACCCGGACGAATTCCGCGCCGTCCTGGGGCACTTCGCGAGCGGCGTCACCGTCATCACCGCATCGGACAACGCGAGCGTCCCGGCCGGCTTCGCGTGCCAGTCCTTCGCCTCGCTCTCCCTCGATCCGCCCCTGGTCACCTTCATGGTGGCGCGTACGTCGACCACCTGGCCACGGATCGCCCGCGCCGGGGCCTTCTGCGTCAACATCCTCGGCGCCGGGCAGGGCGAGCTGTGCCGCGGCTTCGCGGTCAGCGGCGGCGACAAGTTCGCCGGCGTCTCGTACGCGGCGGCCCCGGCGACCGGTTCGCCACGGCTGGCGGACGTCCCCGCCTGGGTCGACTGCACGATCCAGGCGGTGCATACGGGAGGCGACCACCTCATCGTGGTCGGCCGGGTGAAGGCCCTCGGGACGGACCCGGCCGCGTCGGAGAGCGGCCCGCTCCTCTTCCACCGGGGCGCCTTCGGACACTTCACCGTGTAAAGGCCTGCTCCGCCACCAACGAGGCCGTCGTCCCTCCGTCCCACCGCCCCGCCGGTCTCTTCGCGCATGCCGAGCCGGCGGTGCAGCCCGGTGCCGGGCCCTTCGCTGGCTCGACGACCCCGCGTGGTTCACGCGGTCACTGGCGGCCTGCCGCGCCCGGGCACCTCGCCGTAGCAGTAGCAGTAGCAGTAGCCGACGACACACCGAAACGGCATGGTGCTGCACTCGGCCGCCGACCAGCCTTCCAGCAATGATCGCCGTTGCCTTCTCCGATCGACTTCTCCGATCGACTTCTCCGATTGCCTCGTCCGATCGCCTCGTCCGAACTTCACCGCACCCAGCAAGCCGACCCGCGCTCAGCTGACGGCAGCGCCGAACCACTGTGGCAGCCGACTGAGCAGATCCTGCTGATCCTCACCGACCCACGCCACGTGGCCGTCCGGCCGCAGCAGCACCGCGGGCACGTCCAGTTCCTCACTGACGTCGACGACGTGGTCGATTCGATCCGCCCAGCCCGCCACCGAGAGCCGGCCGGTCTGGTCGAGCAGCAGTCCGCGGCCGCCGTGCATCAGCTCGTAAAGGCGCCCCCGCTTCAGCCCCACGTCCCGCAGCCGTCGGCCGAGCAGTTCGTGGCCCTCGCCGAAGTCGTAGCGGACCCCCACCGCAGTGATCATCTCGGTCACGTACCGGTTCGCCTCCTCGAAGTCCATCAGCTTCGAGAACAGCTCCCGCAGCGCGGTCGCACCCGGATCGGTCCCCAGCAGCGTGATCTGCGCACGGGTGTTGTCCAGCACGCGGGCGCCCACCGGGTGCCGTTCGGCGTGGTAGCTGTCCAGCAGCCCCTCCGGCGCCCAGCCGTTGACCGCGGCGGCCATCTTCCAGCCGAGGTTGAACGCGTCCTGCACGCCGAGGTTGAGCCCCTGCCCGCCGGTCGGCGGGTGGATGTGCGCCGCGTCGCCGGCCAGCAGCACCCGTCCGACCCGGTAGCGCTCGGCCTGCCGGGTGGCGTCGCCGAACCGGGAGAGCCAGCGCGGCGAGTGCGCGCCGAAGTCGGTGCCCGCGAAGGCCCGCAGCTGCTGCTTGAACTCATCGAGGGTCGGCGCGGTCGCACGGTCCTCTGCCACGCCGTCGGCGGGCACGACGAGGCGGTACACCCCCTCGTTCCCGTCCACGTCGGGAATGGCGCCGAACCGCAGTTGGGTCTTGCGGACTTCCGCGACGATGGCGGCAACCGTCGCCGGATCCTCGGTGAGCTCCATCTCGCCCAGCAGCGTCTCGACCTTGGCGGGCTCGCCGGGGAAAGCGACGCCGAGCCGCTTGCGCACCACACTGCGGCCGCCGTCGCACCCGACGAGATAGCGCGAGCGCAGGTGCGTGCCTCCCCCGTCCCCGGCGGCTACGCCCCCCTTGCCGGGGGTCCCCCCACTGGCTAGGCCCCCACGGGCAGGGGTACCCCCATTCGCCAGCTCGACGGTCACCCCGTCCTCGTCCTGGCTCAGCCCGACCACCTCGCAGCCACGCCGGATCTCGGCACCGAGTTCGAGGGCACGCTCGTTGAGCAGCCGCTCGGTGACCGGCTGCGGGGTGGCCAGGCCGTACGGGTGCGCCGTGTCCAGCCGGTCCGGCCACGGCGTGGCGATGCCGGCGAAGGGACCACCAACCTTGAACCGCTCGCTGACCGCGAGGAACCGGTCCAGCAGGCCGCGCTGATCCATCACCTCGACGCTGCGCACATGCAGGCCGAGCCCTCGGGACTGCCCGGTCGGCTCGGCCGACTTCTCCAGCACGACCGTTCGTACACCGTGCAGCCGCAGCTCGCCGGCCAGCATCAACCCGGTCGGTCCACCGCCGGCAACGATCACGTCGATCATGAAATCCCCCATTTCGCACTTCGCACCCCAGAATTCCCGCAGGTTCTGGCTTCAGTCGGCCATTTCCGCAGGTCCTGGCTTCGGTCGGCGATTCTGCGGCACGACCCGGGCCTTGCCGCAAGCCCCCCGGTGCGCTATACGTTGAGAGTGGCAAGGAGCGGACGCTCTCCTTGCCTTTTCCTTTTGTCGCCCGCTGTGGCCGGGCAATCTCCTCGCGAAACGGTGGCGCGCCGCGTACGGCGATACGGTCGCCCCAGGAGGATCTCCCACGGGTACACGGGTCTACGGATGCAGCCGCGGAACGAGAAGTTCTCCACCCTCTTCACCGATCCGTCCGCCTCCACGGACAAGGACGGTGCAGGGGACATGGAGCCGGAGACTGATTCCGTGGTTGCGGCGGTAAGAGACGTTTTCGGATGAAGGTTTCATGAACCCGATGAATGAGCCGGTGGCACCTCATATCGAGCAGGTCCTGAAGCACAACTCCACACTGCTGAAGCGACATGTCGCCGGACGCCTCGCCATCGGCGTCCCGCTGCTCGCGCTGCCGTTCGTGTTGCACGCGCTGGGTGCGCCGAATTCCTTCTTCCTGGTGCTGCCCCTTCCCTTCGGGTTGTGGGTACTCCTCTTCCTGGCGATCCGGCTCGCCAATGGGCTGCGCCTGGGCGTGTGCAAGAAGGTTCTGAGTTCCTACCCGGTCGAATACCGCACGCGAGTGGACAGGAAGGAGGCACAGTGGCTGCTCCTCGGCACGGTGTACACGGTCAAGGTCTCCAGTCGCGGCCGGCAGGGCACGCCCCGCATGCGGGCCGTCAATGCCTCGGCGGTGCGCCGCTGGCCCAAGGGTGCCGAGAACGGTGGTGCCTGGGTCGCCGGTGACCCGCTCTTCGGCGGCGTCATGATTGTCCCTGGCAGCCACGACATGCTGTTCATGCAACCCGCGAACTGGAAGAAGTCCGATCAGGAGCGCGCGCAGGCCGATTCCGTACGGATCGTGCGGGCGCAGCAGGCAGGCATCGCCAAGCTGCTCGAACGCGAACCGAAGGTGCCGTACGGGGCGTAACGCATCTACGTGTGCACGGCCGGCAACGTGAATCCCGAGCAGCTGCTTGCCAACTGCCTGGACTACGCCCGCATGTCCGCCTGGGAGATCACGACGGGCTCGCCACCGCCATGGAGCTGATCCGGTCAAAGGCGGCCGACGCGATCCTCACCGCATATCGCTCGATGAACGGATCGCTTCGTGCGAGTCGTTCGCTGCCACCTCGGCCATCAGATGGGCCCGCATTCACATGCGCGTCATCGCATAGCCGGCGGAGAACCGGCCATTGGCCACCTCTGGGAAGTCAGCCAATCGCAGCGGAAGGCCCGAACGTCAACACCCCCCGCGCCACCCGCCCATGAAGCGCATCGTCAGCCGCCTTGGCGAAGTCCTCCACCGGATACGTCCTGGTCACCAACTCGTCCAGCAGCAGCCTCCCTTCCTGATACAGCCGGGCGTACAACGCGATGTCCCGCTGCGGCCGCGACGACCCGTAACGGCAGCCCAGGATCGACTTGTCCAGATACATCGACGACACCAGGAAGGACGCCTCCGCGCCGACCGGCGGCACCCCCAGCAGCACCGCCTGACCGTGCCGGTCCAGCAGATCGACCGCCTGCCGGATGAGCCGGGTGCTGCCCACACACTCGAAGGCATGGTCCGCACCGGTCGGCAGGATCTCCTTCACCGCCTTGACGGTGTCCGCCACCGCCGACGCATCGACGAAGTGCGTCGCCCCGAACCGCCGCGCCACCGCCTCTTTGGCCGGGTTGGCATCCACCGCGACAATCGTCAACGCACCGGTGATCCGGGCCCCTTGGAGCACATTGAGCCCGATACCCCCGGCCCCGATCACCACCACCGAGTCCCCGCGGTCCACCGTCGCCCGATTCAGCACCGCCCCTACGCCCGTCAGCACCCCGCATCCGATCAGCGCCGCCGACGTGAGCGGAATATCCTCGGCGATCTTCACCGCCTGCACCGCCTTGACGACCGTGCGCTCCGCGAAGGCCGAGTTCGATGCGAAACTGAACAGCTCAGCCCCGCCCCGCCGGAACGGCTTCCCCGGCATTCCGATCGCCTTACGGCACATCGTCGGCCGACCACGGTCGCACTCCGCGCACGTCCCGCAGTTCGCCAGCGTCGACAACGCGACGTGATCACCGGGCGCCACATGGGCAACACCGGCCCCTACGGCCTCTACCACCCCCGCTCCCTCATGCCCCAGCACCACCGGCACCGGGAAAGGAATCGTCCCATCCACCACTGACAGATCGCTGTGGCAGAGCCCGGCGGCCCGGATCCCGACCAGCACTTCCCCCGGCCCCGGGTCCCGTACCTCCAGATCGTCCACGACCCGGGGCTGCTCGCCGTCGAACATGACGCCTTTCATCACCGCTCCACTCTGGGCAGGCCGAGCACACGCTCGGCGATGATGTTGCGCTGGATCTCGTCCGAACCGCCGTAGATGGTGTCGGCCCGGCCGAACAGGAACGACCGCTGCGGCGCGGCCAGTTCGTACGGCGCGTCGCCGGTCCAGTCATCGGGCCCCAGTACGGCCGCCGCCCCGCGCACCCGCATCGCCAGTTCCCCGAGCCGCTGATGCCAGCCGCCCCACAGCAGCTTCGCGACACTCGGCGCCCCCGCGTCACCGGACGCCCCCAGGGTCCGCAGCGCATTCCACCGCATCACCTTCAACTCGGCCCATTGCCGGACGAGTTGCTCGCGCAACACCGGATCCCGTACCGCACCGCCCCGCACCGCGGTCTCGACGACGTCCGCCAACTCCGCCGCGAACCCGATCTGCTGGACGAGCGTCGACACCCCCCGCTCCAATCCGAGCAGCCCCATCGCCACCCGCCAGCCCGCGCCCTCCCCGCCCACCACATCCCGGGCCACCGCCCCGTCGAAGAACACCTCATTGAACTCCGCCGTCCCCGACATCTGCCGGATCGGCCGCACCTCGATCCGCCCCGGCTGCGCCATCGGCACCAGCAGAAACGAAAGCCCGCGGTGCCGTCGCTCGCCCGGATCGGTCCGGGCGAGCACAAGGCACCAGTCGGCCTCCCGGGCCAGCGAGGTCCACATCTTCTGCCCGCTGATCCGGTACGTGTTCCCGTCCCGCACCGCGGCAGTACGCACCCCCGCGAGGTCGGACCCGGCGCCCGGCTCGCTGTAGCCCTGACACCACAGCTCCTCCCCCCGGGCGACCCCCGGCAGAAACCGCCGCTGCTGCGCCTCGTCCCCGTACGCGATCAACGTCGGCGCCAGCAGGTTCTCGCCGATATGCCCCACCCGACCAGGTGCACGCGCCCGCGCGTACTCCTCGGCCCATACGACCTGTTGCGTCAGGCTCGCCGCCCGGTTTCCGTACGATCCGCGCGTACGGTCCCACCCGATCCCGATCCACCCACCGGCCCCGAGCTCCCGCTCCCACGCGCGGGAGCCGCCGCGTCGGCCCGCCGACGCGGCGTGGGGTCCGACGAGATGGGACGCAAGCCAGGTGCGGGCCTCGGTGCGGAAGACGGCGTCTTCGCGCTCGAACTCAAAGTGCATACGGTCCTCCGCTGCGCTTGGCTCGGGCCGACTTGGGCTCGCCTGCGGCGGGCCTGCGCCGTTGTCGGCCTCCCGCCATGGGGGTGTTTCGCCGGCACATGTCGTCTGTCGGGTGCCTGTGTCCGCGTCCACAAGGTGCACACGACTGACGACGTGTACCCCCCACCACCCTTTTCCCCACCCCCTTCGGGAGGTGCTGGACCGCAGGACGGAGTCCGGAGGGCCGGCGCCGCTGCCGAACAGCCCCGCGCAGCGGCAACCAGCCCGCCGCAGGCGAAACCCTCACGGCGGGACAGCCGAAAACGGCACAGGCTCGCCGCAGGCGCCCCCCACGGCGGGACGGCCGAAAACACGGCGCGGCCCACCGCAGGCGAGCAACAAGCCGGCTCACGCCGAGCGCAGCGGACGCCCCAGAAGGGGCATCGGATCGCACCCCACTGCCCCCGGCAGCAGATCGGCAATCTTCTCCGGCGTCCACCCCCCATCGGCGTAAACCGAGCGAAGCTCCCCCGGCTGGGCCCACACCGCGATCTTCGGCCCCGCCACCGTGTAGACCTGGCCCGTCACATCCCGCGCCCGCTCGCTCAGCAAGTAGAGAACGAACGCCGCCACGTCCTCCGGCTCCCCGATCTCCTTCAGCTCCATCGGCACCTTCGCCGACATCCGTGTACGCGCGACGGGTGCCACCGCGTTCGCGGTCACCCCGTACTTGTGCAGGCCCAGCGCCGCGCTCCGCACCAGTGAGATGATCCCGCCCTTGGCGGCGGCGTAGTTGGCCTGGGAAACCGACCCCTGATGATTCCCGCTGGTGAAACCGATCAGCGTCCCGGCGCCTTGCCGCCGCATTACCGCGGCCGCCGCCCGGAACACCGTGAACGTCCCCTTCAGGTGGGTGGCGATGACGGGGTCCCACTCCTCCTCGGACATGTTGAAGAGCATCCGCTCGCGCAGAATCCCGGCCACACACACCACACCGTCGATCCGCCCGTACTGCGCCAGCGCGGTGTCCACGATCCGCTGCCCGCCGGCCATCGTCGACACATCATCGGCCACGGCCGTCGCCGCCCCGCCCGCTGCCTCGATCTCCTTCACCACACTCTCGGCGACCTCGCTGCTGGGCTCGGCGCCGTCGATCGAGACGCCGTAGTCGTTGACGACCACCTTCGCGCCCTCGGCGGCGGCCGCCAGGGCGATGGCCCGCCCGATGCCGCGGCCCGCGCCCGTGACGGCGACCACCTTGTCGGCCAAGAAGTTCCCCATGCCGCACCCCTTTCCGTTTTCTGACGAGCCGTTAGATTTTTGGGCAGGCACGGGTCAAACACAAGACCCGCAACCGAAACCGGCCGAGGAGGCACCGTGCCCCTGCCGCAGGAGTTCCACGACATCGCCAAACGCGTCAACAACTGGGGGCGTTGGGGTGCCGACGACGAGATCGGGACCCTCAACCTCATCACCCGCCGGGTGGTACGGGACGCCGCCGCATGCGTCCGCAGCGGCCGCCGCGTCCCGCTCGCGCTACCGCTCCGACAGGACGGCGTACAGACCGGCGCGATCCCCGGCCGGGTCAACCCGCTGCACACCATGACCGCCGTCAACCAGGAGATCTTCGGTCCCGGTACGGTCGCCATCTCGGACGACGTGGTGACCATGGGCCTCCAGGCGGCCACCCACTGGGACGGCCTCACCCACGTGTCACACTCCGGGCGGCTCTACAACAACCGCCCCGCCGACTCCATCACCGCACACGGCGGCGCCACCCGCCTCGGCATCGAGAAGGCCACCCCGATCGCCTCCCGTGGCCTGCTGCTCGACGTGGCCCGCGCACACGGCACCGACCGGCTACCGGGCGGGCACGTCGTCACACCCGAAGACCTCGACACGGCTGAGGAGTTGGCGGGGGCCAGGGTCCGAGCCGGGGACGTCGTCCTCGTGCGCACCGGACAGATGCGGCATTACCTGGCGGGCGACCGGCAGTCCTACGCGTTCCCCTCCCCCGGCCTCTCCCTGCGCACCCCGGAATGGTTCCACGCACGCGATGTCGCGGCGGTCGCCAACGACACCCTCACCTTTGAGATCTTCCCGCCGGAGATCAGGAACCTGTGGCTGCCCGTACACGCCCTGGACCTGGTCGAGATGGGCATGCTGCAGGGCCAGAACTGGAATCTGGAGGAACTGTCGGAGGTGTGCGCGGCGGAGCGGCGCTGGACGTTCTTCCTCTCCGCGATGGCGGAGCCGTTCGTCGGCGGATCCGGCACCCCAGTGGCGCCGGTGGCGATCCTCTGATGGGCGCCGGTCACGCCCCACGGGTGCCACTCACGCCTGACGGGAGCCAGTCGCCGTCCTCCGGCCGACCAGGTGGCGGTGCACGCGCATGCGCGCCCCGAGCACGGCACCGCGGACCGCCACCCGGCCGCGACCCGCACTCGTCGAGACTCGGACCGGATTCCGGTCCCGCTACGAACCTCGACGTCCCCTCACGGCGAATCGCTCCACACAAGGGTGATCAACGACCCACGCCACGTCAACACCTGGTCTGGACTAAGTCCTATTACGCCCGATTTGCCATAGTGCATTGGGGTTCATATGCCGTAAGTTCCGCCCCCGCCGCCATCAGCACCGGCTGACCGCGGTCCACCTCGCACCAGATCCGCTTGCCGGCGCCTTCCTGCTGCCAGCCCCAGCGGTCCGCGAGACCGTCGACCAGTTCCAGGCCACGGCCGTTGGTGTCCTCGCCGGCGGCGTGCCGCTGGCGCGGCGGGCGGGCGCTGGCGTCCACCACCTCGACGCGCACGGTGCCCACCACGGCTCCCGCCCCGGAGAAGCACATCCGCAGCTCGGCCTCCGAGCCGGTGTGCACCACGGCATTGGTGACGAGTTCGGAAATCAGCAGGATCAATGTCTCCGCCAGCGGCTCATCGACCCCTATGCCGGACCCCACGAGCCGGGACCGGGCCCACCGTCGGGCCCGCCCCACCTCCGCGGGGTCGGGCCGTACCTCCAACTGCACTTGAAGCACCTGCACCGCTCACACCATCCGAACCGGCGGAAACATCGCCTCGCGCCTCCACGGAGTCACGATGCGTGACCCCGGTGAAGCCCAGCATGGTTGACGTTCAGTCACCCCAACAAGCGCTTCGGGCATATTCCAGCGCAAGGGAGTATGCGTGCTGCATACTGTGCGACGCACTTTGCGGGGAGTCGAACAAGGGGGGATTCCGGGCCCACGCCCGCGGCGAGCGACGCGCAGTCCGTAGCCCGGAGCCGTCATACCGACGGCACCGCGACCGCTGCGCCACAGAACCACTCGCACCCAACGGAGCGTACCCGAGCGGAACGCCGACTCCCCCCTGTGACGAGTCACGCCTAGGACACAACCCGATATCGACAGGCTGTGACCGGTTATGTGTGGGCCGCCTGGCATTTCGCACACGAGTTGCCAGAGTCTGACATCGCTGGTTTCCGGGCCTGCCCGGCGACTACAGCCCGCCACCGCACGCCACCAGGTCCGCGGCCAGCACTTCTTCCGCATCGCACGCCGTGCCCCAGCGCTCGGCCCGCAACCAGGCCCGCTTCAGATGCAGATGGACATCGGCCTCCCACGTGAACCCCATTCCACCATGCACCTGCAGACAGTCACGGGCGTTCCACACCGCGGCATGGTCCGCGAGCATTTTCGCTCCGGTCACTTCGCGCGCACAGCCAGTAATCGACGCCGCATACACAGCGCATCGGGCCGTCTCGGCCCGTACGAGCATCTGTGCGCACAGATGCTTGATCGCCTGGAAGGAGCCGATGGGCGCGCCGAACTGTGCGCGCTCGCGGGCGTACGCGACCGCCATGTCGACCGTGCGGGCGGCGCTGCCCAGCTGCTGGGCGGCGGTGAGCAGCGCGGCCTCGCGACGCAGCCGGGGCACGTCCAGGGCCAGGGGCGCCGTGCACGGGACGTCGGTGACCCGGGCGAGCGGGGTGAGCGGGTCGACGGAGGCGAAGGGGGCGCGGGAGACCCGGGCGGCCACGCTCCGGTACGCCATGGCGACGCGCCCCCTGCCCGTCTCTGCCACCGACGCCTCACCCGCCAATGCCCCACCCACCGACTCCACCGACGCCTCCGCCCCCTGCACCGAGATCAACTCATCGCAGTCGGCGGGGTGTTCCCACAGCACCGGCCCGGCCGCCCCGCCCCCCGGCCCGGTCACCGCGTCGCACAGCCCGACGATCTTCTCGCCGGTCGCGACGCCGTCCACCAGCCCGGCCAGCAGCTGACAGGCGACCAGCGGTCCGGGCAGCAGCGCCCGGCCGGTCTCCTCGAAGACCAGCACCGCTTCCGGCAGGCCCAGCCCGACCCCGCCGACCGCTTCCGGCAGCCGCAGCGCGAAGAATCCGGCATCGCCCAGCTCGCGCCACAGCGCGCGGTCCAGCGTGGGATCGTCGACCGCCGCGCGCAGCCGGTCCCGGCCGAACCGCGCCGCCAGCAGCTCCCGCGCCCCGTCCCGCAACGCCCTTTGCTCATCGGCGGGTTGGAAGTCCACCACCCGGTCACCGCCCCTTCGGCAGGCCGAGGATCCGCTCGGCGACGATGTTCCGCTGGATCTGGGACGTACCGGCCGCGATCGTGTACGAGAGGGCGGAGAGCCGGTCCGCGACCCATGTGTGGTCCGCGTCCAGCGCGCCGGCGCCCAGCACCTCGGCCGCCGCGTCGTACAGTTCCTGCCGGGCATGCGAATACCGCAGCTTGAAGACCGAGCCGCCGGCGCCCGGGGCACCCCCTGCGGACCGGGACGCGCTGACGTTCCACTGCGTGAGCCGCCACAGTGCGGTGAACTCCGCGCTCAGCCGCCCGAGTCTGCGGCGCAGTACGGCATCGTCCCAGCGGCCGTTGTCGCGGGCGGTACGGGCGAGCGCGCCGAGCACCCGGCGGCAGGCCACCACCTCCCCCACGAAAGCGGTGCCGCGCTCGAAGGCCAGCGTCACATTCGTCACCCGCCAGCCGTCGTTCTCCGCCCCGACGCGGTCGGCGGCCGGCACCCGCACCTCGTCGAGGAACACCTCGGCGAACTCCGCCGAGCCGGCGAGCGTACGCAGCGGCCGGACCGTCACCCCCGGCGCGTCCATCGGCATCGCGAGCCAGCTGATCCCGCGGTGCTTGGGCGCTTCCGGATCGGTGCGGACCAGCAGCTCGCACCAGTCGGCGATCTCCGCGTGCGAGGTCCAGATCTTGCTGCCGCTGATCACATACGTATCACCGTCGCGCACCGCCCTCGTGCGCAGCGCCGCGAGATCGGACCCGGCGTCCGGTTCACTGAAGCCCTGGCACCAGATCTCGTCGCCCCGCAGGATCGGCGGCAGCCAGCGGGCGCGCTGCTCCGGGGTGCCCTCGGCGACGATGGTCGGCCCGGCGTGCAGCAGCCCGACGAAGTTGGCCCCTACGTAGGGCGCGCCGGCCAGTTCCGTCTCCTCCAGGAAGATCAGGTGCTGGGCCGGGGTGACACCCTGCCCGCCGGCGTCCCGCGGCCAGTGCAGGCCCGCATATCCAGCGTCGTACAGCATCCGCTGCCAGGCCGCGTCGTACGCCCGGCGGCCCGGCCAGTCGGTCGCCGCGGGCTTCGCGGGCAACAGGGGCAGCACCTCGCCGAGCCACTGGCGCAGCCGCGCCCGGAAGTCCTCCTCTTCCGGTGTATAGGTGAGGTCCATGGCGCATTCCCTGTCCCCTCAGCCGTACCGTGGCCGGGCCGTGGCCTGTCCGCCGCCTCAACTGATCACCAAGCCAGATACACGTACAGGTACCTGACGGCGCGTCAGTTCGACTCGGGTTTGAGGCTAGCCCGGAGCTCCTGGGCCGACAAGACGCAAGGGCTCAGTCGGTTGAGGAAAGCCGGCTGCGTCATGCACATGGCACAGAAGATCGTCACCAACACGCACCCGCAGTCGGCTAGTTGGGACGGTAGGAGCTGGTCGCCTGCTCGTAGAGGTGGTCCACCTCGCGCCGGCCGTCGTCCGGGCCGATGACGAGGACGAGGTGGTAGCGCCCGTTGTGGATCATTGCGAGGTTGCGTACGTAGACCTCGCGGCCGCTGCTGTCGCGCCAGGTGAAGGTGCCCTCGGCCATCGCCGTCTGTCCGACGTCTATCCGGCGCAGGCCGGAGGCGGACGACCAGTCGGAAGCGCGGTACGGCGCCAGCTCGGCCTCTTTCTTCTGCTGGTAGGCCATCGGGTCCGCGCCGAAGCGGGCGGTGGTGTCGCGGCCGGGCACGATCACCAGCTCGTAGTCCCCGCCGAGGTAGCGGACCTGGCCCCGCTGGTTCGTGCCCCGCCGCTGCCAGCCGTCGCGGACGGCGATCCGAAAGCCCTCGGGGTCCTTGCGCACCTGGAAGCCCTTGGCGGGCGCGGAGGACCGCGGCGCCCCGGTGCCGGCCGAGCCGCTGTCCTGGCCGTCGCCGCCGCCGTCCTGACCGCCGTCCTGGCCGGGGGAGGGTGCGGGGCTGCCGCCGGGTTCCACGCCCGCCGAGCCCGATGGTCCCGCTGAATCCGAGGTACCCGTATGGGCGCCGCCGTGCCGCCCGGCCTCGGCCCCCTCGTCGGCCTTCGGCAGGAACAGCATGGCGAAGGCCATCGCCCCCACCAGGAGCAGCAAAATCAGGCCGAGCAGCAGCCGACCGAGGTGGCGTGGCCCGCGCGCCTGTTGGCGCGGCGCACCTGCCGGCCGCGACCGCCGGACCACGGGCTCGCGGAGCGGCTTCGGGGGCCGGGGCGCCGGCTGCCGCAGCGGCTTGGGCTGCTTGGGGGGCCGCTGCCGTGGGGGTGCGGGGGCGACCGGCGGTGACGCCGACAGGCCCGGCGGCTGTGGCATGGGCTGTGCTTCGGCAGGCCGCTCACGGTGGGCTCTTCGCGGCCGCCCCCGGCCATTCGTGAGCCGTCCCCTGCGGACGAGTTCGCCGCGCCGCCGCAGGATCGGCAACCGTCGCGGATCCGTGCCCCCGCCCAACGCCGGCATCGTCACCAGCCGGCTGCCGAGTTCCGGCTCCGGCGCCGTACGGATCAGCGTACGCAGCCGGTCACTCAGCTCCTCGAAGGCCGGCCGGTCGGCGGGGTCCCGGCGGAGCAGCGACTCGACGACGGGCCGGAGCGTCCCGCACTCCTCGGCGGAGTCGGGCGGCTGCGCGCATACCAGCCGCGCGAGTTCGACGGCGCTCTCCTCGGGGTAGGGAGGGCGGCCCCGCACGCTCCGGTACAGCAGCGCACCGAGCGCCCAGAGGTCGGTGGCCGGACCGGCCTGCGCAGCCAACTGCCCACTCTCGTCCGCCCGTCCGGCCTGCTCCGGCGCCCAGCGCTCGGTTACCGGGCCGATGACGTTCAGCCGCGCTTGCCGCGCGCGCTCTGCGGCGAGGCCGGGGGTGGGACGGCCGTACGCGGTGGCGTGCGTGGTGGTGGGGCTGGGCATGGGGGTGGGTCCGGGCGGGGGGGTGGAGCCGAGCGTGGGGGTGGGTCCGGGCGTGGGGGTGGAGCCGAGCGTGGGGGTGGGTCCGTCGTCCTGCTCGGGCTCGCGACGTGGCGCGGGGATCGCTCCCGTCCCGCCCTTCGTGAGAACCACAGCCTCGGGGGCCACGACTTCGGAGCCCGACGCCTCAACGGCAGCGGCCTCGGGAGCCGACGCGTCAACAACCGGAGCATCGACGGTCGGACCGTCAACGGCCGGAGCGACTACGGCCGGCGCGTCGACGGCCGTTGCCTCCCCCGGCACCCACCCGTACCCGCACAGCGCCTCCTGGGCCGCGCCCACCGCCAGACCGGACAGGATCGCCCGGCCGTCGTCGCAGATCAGGACCGTACGGTCGGTGATATTGCGGTGGATCCAGCCGTGCGCATGCAGCGCGCGCAGCGCCGTGAGCACATCCGCGGCGATCTCCGCGGCACGGTGCGGGGAGAGGGACCGCGCCGCGACCAGCGCGGCCAGCGGGCGGGCGGCGACACGTTCGCCGACGATCCACAGGCTGCCGTCCTGCGCGAAGACGTCGAAGACCTGCTCCAGCAGCGGGTGGTCGGGCAGTCCGGCGGCCGCCGTGGCGGCCTCCAACGCGTGCCGTACGGCGGGTTCTCGGGGGCTACGGTCCGCCCCGCCCGTCGACCCGTTACCGCCACCGCCCCGGTGCCCCGGCCCGGCGAAACCCCCGTCGACGAACTCCGCCTCCACGACCTCCGGCAGCGGCACCTGACGGAGTACGACCTCCTGCCCGCTGTAGGTGTCGAACGCGCGGGTCTCGGCGAAGTCCTCGGCACCGAAATCCCCGTCGCCCAAGGGCCGCAGCGGCAGGCGATAGCGCTCGGCGAGCACTCTCCCCGCGTACTCGTCCACGACGCCTCCCCGCAGCGCCCGCCGGCTGCCGTTCCTCCGGAGCGGGTCGGCCGAGCCGGCCTCTCCGGTCACTTCCGGTCGCATTTCCGCCGATTGCGGATGCGTACGGTCTTCGATGTCACCGTCAATGTCGTCATCGATATCGTCGATGGCATCGAAGGCTCACGATACGTGCCGCGAGGGGCGGTTGTGCCCGCGCGGCCCGCCTCACCTCCCCGCGCCTCGGCCCACCAGCGCGAACCGGTCAAGCCGACCAGCACGAACGTTTCCGCCCCCACCGCGAACGGTGCGATCCTTCCTTCAGTCCTTCACCGTGAACGTCTTGAACGCCGTCTCGCGCAACTGCCGGCATTCCTTCTCCGACCACTTGTCCGCCAGGCACGTGATCATGATGGCGTAGCCGTGCTCGTTGTCGGCCTTGAACCCACGGTTGAGTATCCGCACCTTCTCGCCGCTCTGCTTGCGTGTGAACGACCAGTCCGCGACGGTCGGATAGCCCCGCCACTCCACGGTCTTGATATCGATCCGGTGGTAGTCGTCGCTGGTGCTGCGCACCTGCGGCTCCAGGCTGCGCCACGACGCCGCCGCGTCGGTGCCGGGCTTGGCGCTGTAGTCGATCTGTACGCGCGGGAAGCGGCCCGAGGCGCTGTATATGGCGCCGGAGCCCCGGCCCGACGTGCCGGTCTGCTTGAAGCCTTTGGGCATCGCCACGGTGAAGTGGAACCGGCCGTTGGAGACCTCGGCGAATCCGTCCGGCAGCTTCGTGCCGTCCGCCGGGCCGGGCCTGGGCGTGGGCGGAGCGGACGGCTCCGGATTCTTCGGGTCCTCCTTCGGCCGGTCCTCGCCCGTCGCGGCCTTCTCGCTTGCGTCGGCCGCGTTCTCCGAGGGCTTGTCGTGGCTCGCGGACGCCTTGCTGCCCGCGCCGGACCGATTGCCGCCCTTTTCCTCGTCGCCGCTGAGCGAGAGGGCCAGGATCGTGCCCAGGATCGCCAGTACCACGACCACGGCCGCGATGATGAGCGTGCGGCGCGGGACGACATCGGTCACCGAGGCCCTCGGGACCGGCCGGTTCCCGTCGCCGGGTCTGGACTCGCCGCGGGCCGCGGCGGCCGCGGCCGCGTTGCGTACCGACTGCAGGGCGGCGCGCATCCGCGCCTTGGCGGCTTCGGAGTCGAATGCGGGACGGCCTGACGGGCGCGCCGCCGGACGGTCGGGGCGGGCCGGGCGGCCGGCAGCGTCGGCAGTGGGCGCACTCCCCCGGCTACCGCTGGGGGCACCCCCACCGCGCTTGGGGCTATGGGGGACCGCGTCCCGGCCGGCCGAGCCCGCGCCGTTCGCGCCCCCGGAGCCCGTACGGCCCGGTCCGGTCGTCTGCGGACGTTCGGCCCGCTCCGGGGCGGTCGGTGCCGCGGCGGGTGCGGCGGCGACGGCGGCCGCCGGCCTGGCCTTCGCCTTGCGCTTCGGCGTCGCCGGCTTCGGCTTCGCGGCCTTGGGCAGGGGCTTCTTCTCCGGCGCCGTCGGCAGCACCATCGCCCGCGTCTCGTCCATGGCGGGCTCCGGGGCCTGCGGCCCGGTGTCCTCCGGCGCGTGGATGACGTCCAGCAGCAGCGCCCGCGCGCCCGCGTCGTCCAGCCGGCCCGCCGGGTCCTTCACCAGCAGGCCGTAGATGACCTCCTCCAGCGCTCCGGCGCTCTTCGGCGGCTCGACCGGCTCGGTCATCACCGCCGTGAGCGTCGCGATCGCCGAGCCCTTGTCGTACGGCGGTACGCCCTCGACGCAGGCGTACAGCAGGCCGCCCAGCGACCACAGGTCGGCCGGCGGGCCGGGCTTCTGGCCGCGGGCCCGCTCCGGGGAGATGTAGGAGGGCGCGCCGACGAGCATGCCGGTGGAGGTCACGGAGGGGTCGCCCTCCACCTGGGCGATGCCGAAGTCGGTCAGCACGACCCGGCCGTCCTCCGACATCAGGACGTTGGACGGCTTCACATCGCGGTGCAGGATGCCGGCGGTGTGGGCGGCGCGCAGCACGTCCAGCACGGCGAGGCCGACCTCGGCGGCGCGGCGCGGGGTGAGCGGGCCGTCGTCGCGGACGACCTCGGCGAGCGAGCGGCCCTCGACGAGTTCCATCACGATCCACGGCCGGTCGTCCTCGTCGACCACGTCGAAGACGGTCACCGCGCCGTTGTTGCGGATCCGCGCGATGGCCTTCGCCTCGCGCAGGGTGCGGGTGATCAGACGGCGCTTCTCGTCCTCCTCGACCCCGCCGGGGAAGCGCAGTTCCTTGACCGCGACCGTACGGCCGAGGACCTCGTCGCCGGCCCGCCAGACCGTGCCCATGCCGCCCCGGCCGAGAACATCGGCGAGCCGGTACCGGCCGGCGAGCAGCCTGCCCTCCTTGCCGTCCATCTCGACCTCGTCGCCCACTGAATCCCCTCGGCAATCCAGCCGAGTTGGCAGCGGTGACATCGTATCGATCACCAAACTGGCCCAACTCGGACAACCCACCCTGGCAGAGCCTTCATTCTCCCTCATCCACAGCCATGGGGAAGGCCCGGGGCGGGCCGGACGGCTGACCGCACACCCGCCATGATGGCCCCGACGAACGGGAGTCCCGATGACGATGTGCGTGCCGTGTGCCGCCTCGGCCGGTGCCGCCCGGCCGGCTCCGTCGTCGGCCGCCGCCCGCGGCCGGAGTGCGGTGCGCGCCGTCCAGGCCGCTCTGACCGCATTGGCCCTGACGGCCTGTACGGCTCAGGTCCACGTCATCCGGGTGGTCCCGGCGGGGACGGCGGAGCGGACGCCCGCCACGACGGCGCGTGCGCTGCACCAACTGGTCGACGACGGGGCGCCGGGCGCCGCCTCGCTGATCACCCGCGAGGGCCGCTCCGGCGCCTCACGCTTCTCGACGGCGGGCGTGGCGGATGTGCGCAGCGGCCGCCGGATGGGCGTGGCGGACCACTTCCGGGCCGGCAGTCTCACCAAACCGCTGGTCGCGACCGTCGTCCTGCAGCTTGTCGCGGAGGGAGAACTGTCGCTGAGCGACACCGTGGCCGCGCATCTGCCGCCGGGCGTGCCGACAACCGGGAAGGGCGGCGGCGATCTGCGGAAGGTAACGATCCGCCAGCTCCTGGACCATACGAGTGGTTTGTTCAACTACACCGAGGATCCCCGGCTCTCCCGCCAGCTGGCCGGCACGGGTTTCGACGCCCACCGCTACGACAGCCACCCCCCGGCCGAGCTGCTGCGCATCGCCCTCAGCCATCCGCCGTCGGCTGCACGGGGCGCACCGGGCGCGGTCCCGCGTAGCCCCGAAGGCAGGAGCCGCAAAGGCAGGGGAAGAGCCCCCAGCGGTAGCCGGGGGAGTGCCCCCTTTGCCTACTCCAACACCAACTACCTCGTGCTCGGCCTGGTCATCGAGGCGGTCACCGGGCACCCGTACGCCACGGAGATACGCCGCCGCATCCCCGTCGGGCTCGACAGCACTTCCTTCCCCGGGACCGATCCGACGCTGCCCAAGCCGCACGGCCGCGCCTATGCGCAGATCGGCGACCGCCGGGTGGACGCCACCTCCCTGGACCCCAGCCGGGCCGGTGCCGCGGGCGAGATGATCACCACTCTCGGCGACCTCAACCGGTTCTTCTCCGCGCTGCTCGGCGGGAGGCTGCTGCCGCCGCGCCAGATGGCCCAGCTGCGCGGCGAGAAACGCGCCGACGGCACGTACGGCCTCGGCCTGTACTCCACAGAGCTGCCCTGCGGCGTCACGGTCTGGGGCCACAACGGCGACATCAACGGCTCGTACGTGCAGAGCGCGGGCACCGCCGACGGCCGGCACCTCGTCAGCTATCGGGTGAACACCGACGCCCTCACCGACCCGGGCCACGGCACGGCGGTACTGACCGCGGAGTTCTGCGCCGCACGGCGCCGCCGCTAGGCGCACCCGGCGGACTTGCCACAGCGCCGCTCACAACGGCACGGCTCACAACGGCACGATGTCCGGCGCCCCCAGCCGGGCCGCGTCCGCCGTCAGATCGTCCGGCTGCCGCTGCGATTCACGCTCCGCCTCGACCCGCTTCTGATAGTGCGCGATCTCTTTCTCGATCTGGTCCTTGTCCCAGCCCAGCGCGGGCGCCATCAGCTCGGCCACCTCCCGGGCGCTGCGGGTGCCCCGGTCGAAGGTCTCGATCGAGATCCGGGTCCGGCGGGTCAGGACATCGTCGAGGTGCCGGGCGCCCTCGTGTGTGCAGGCGTAGACGACCTCGGCCCGCAGATAGTCCTCGGCGGCCGCGAGTGGTTCGCCCAGGGAAGGATCGGTCACCACCAGCTCCAGCAGCTCCTCGGTCAGCGCGCCATAGCGGTTCAAGAGGTGCTCGATACGGGCCACATGGAGTCCGGTGCGCGCCGCGATACGGGCCCGCGCGTTCCACAGCGCTTTGTAGCCCTCGGCCCCGACCAGCGGTACGTCCTCGGTCACGCATTCCGCGACCCGCTGGTCCAGCGCGTGCACCGCCTCGTCCACCGCATCCTTGGCCATCACCCGGTACGTGGTGTACTTGCCGCCCGCGACGACGACGAGGCCGGGCACCGGATGCGCGACGGTGTGCTCGCGCGACAGCTTGCTGGTCGCGTCCGATTCACCGGCCAGCAACGGCCGCAGGCCGGCGTAGACGCCTTCCACGTCGTCCCTGGTCAGCGGCACCGCGAGTACCGCGTTCACATGCTCCAGCAGATAGTCGATATCGGCGCTGGAGGCCGCCGGATGGGCTTTGTCCAGATCCCAGTCGGTGTCCGTCGTCCCCACGATCCAGTGCCGCCCCCAGGGGATGACGAACAGGACGCTCTTCTCCGTGCGCAGGATCAGACCGGTCGTCGAATGAATCCGGTCCTTGGGGACAACCAGGTGAATCCCCTTCGACGCGCGGACGTGGAACTGCCCGCGCTCGCCGATCAGCGCCTGGGTGTCATCGGTCCACACGCCGGTGGCATTGACGACCTGCCGGGCCCGGATCTCGTACTCATGGCCCGTCTCGACGTCCTGCACGCGCGCGCCGACCACCCGCTCGCCCTCGCGCAGAAAGCCCACCACCCGCGCCCGGTTGGCGACCTGCGCTCCGTAGGCGGCGGCGGTACGCACGATCGTCGCCACATAGCGCGCGTCGTCCATCTGTGCGTCGTAGTACTGCAATCCGCCGACCAGCGCGTTTTTCTTGAGGCAGGGCGCCACGCTCAGCGCGCGCTTGTGCGACAGATGCCGGTGTACGGGCAGCCCCCGGCCGTACCCCGACGTCACCGACATCCCGTCGTAGAGCGCGACGCCCGAGCCGGCGTACCAGCGCTCCCATCCCTTGTGCTGCAACGGGTAGAGGAACGGCACCGGCTTCACCAGATGCGGCGCCAGCCGTCCCAGCAGCAGCCCGCGCTCCTTCAACGCCTCCCGTACCAGCGCGAAGTCCAGCATTTCCAGGTACCGCAGCCCGCCGTGGATGAGCTTGCTGGACCGGCTCGACGTGCCCGAGGCCCAGTCGCGCGCCTCGACCAGTCCGGTGGCCAGCCCACGGGTCGCCGCGTCCAGTGCCGTACCGGCGCCGACGACTCCGCCGCCGATCACCAGAATGTCCAGCTCCGACTCCGCCATTCGGGTGAGCGCCTCGGTTCGCTGCGCCGGTCCCAGTGTCGCTGTCTTCACCGCTGCCTCCCGCTGTGATCGGGGCCACACCTGCCGTCTGTCGATTCTGTCCGCGCTACGTGCCGGTATCCACCCTCCGCCCGGGACGGCAACACCCCGCCACCTTGATCGACCAATCCCCATTCTGGGTCAAATGTCCGCTTAGTCTACTTATGCGCCATCCGGAATCGCTCGGGAAGGACGGCAGTAAGCCATGCCCGCAGACCTCGCCGTCATCGGACTCGGACACCTGGGCCTCCCCCTCGCCCAGGCCGCCACCACCGCCGGCATCAGCACCATCGGCTACGACCCCGACCCACGCGCCGCCGCCCCCTCGGGCAACGACGGGCCGCTGTCCGCCACCGAGATCCGCCGCCTGCGCGCCGCCGGCTTCCGCACCACCACCAACCCCGCCGCCCTCAGCAAGGTCCGTACGGCCGTCATCAGCGCCGACACACCGCTCGGCGAGGACCACGCCCTGGACCTGACCACCCTCGCCGACGCGGCGCGCGCGCTGGCCGCCCAGCTGCGCCCGCACACCACGGTCATCCTCGAATCCACCGTCCATCCGGGCACCACCGAGGAGTTCCTGCGTCCCCTCCTCGAAGAAGGCTCGGGACTCGTCGCCGGACGCGACTTCCATCTCGCCTGCTCCCCCAGCCGCCACGACCCCGGCAACCGCACCCACCGCTACGGCAACACACCCAAGGTCATCGGCGGCCTCACCCCCGCCTGCACCGAAGCGGCCGCCACCTTCTACGGCCGCCTCACCGACAAGGTCGTACGCGCCAAAGGCCCCCGCGAAGCCGAAACCACCAAGCTCCTGGAGACCAACTACCGCCACATCAACATCGCCCTGATGAACGAGATGGCGGTCTTCTGCCATGACATCGGCGTCGACCTCTGGGACGTCATCCGCTGCGCCGAGACCAAGCCCTTCGGCTTCCAGGCATTCCGCCCCGGGCCCGGCATGGGCGGCCACGCGGCCCCCATCGACCCCAAACACCTTTCCCGCAAAGGCCGTTCACCGAGCTACCCGCTCCGCATGGTCGAGCTCGCGCAAGAGGTCAACGACCGGATGCCGCGCTATGTCATCCAGCGCTGCGCCACGCTCCTCAACGAACACGGCAAGTCCGCCCGCGGCGCCCGCGTGCTCCTCCTGGGCGTCACCTACAAACCGGACATCGGTGACCAAGAGGGCTCACCGGCCCGCGAAATCGCCTCCCGCCTCATGGAACTCGGCGCCCACCTCACGTACCACGACCCCTTCGTCCCCCAGTGGCACGTCCTGGACCGCCCGGTCCCCCGCGCGGATTCCCTCTACGAGGCGGCCGCCGACGCGGACCTGACGGTCCTGCTCCAGTCCCACCGGACGTACGACATGCAGGGACTGGCGGTGAAGGCGCAGCTGCTGCTCGACACTCGCGGGGCGACGCCGACGGGAGCGGCGCACCGGCTGTAGGCGTACGCCGTCAGGCCGCCGCACTCTCCCCCCGGGCCACCTACTGCTCTTTCCGTTCCCCCATCCAGGGGTGGCGCGTACCCGGCGGGAGGTGGTGGGCCGCAGGACGAAGTCCGGAGGCCCGGCACCGCACCCCCACTCACGCGACGCGGCCACCCCACAACCACCCCCGCTCCCGCCGAAGGCGGGGACAGGACAACAGACGAGGCACGGCGGAACACCCGGCAACGTTCGGCTCAACGTCGCGGCGCGACAGTCACCTCAACCCGCTGAAACTCCTTCAGCTCCGAGTACCCGGTGGTCGCCATCGCCCGCCGCAGCGCCCCGAAGAAGTTCATCGACCCGTCCGGCGTGGTCGAGGGACCGCACAGGATCTCCTCGGTCGTGCCGACCGCACCCAGGTCCATCCGCTTGCCGCGCGGCACGTCCTCGTGCACCGCCTCCATGCCCCAGTGGTGGCCGCGGCCCGGCGCGTCCGTCGCGCGCGCGAGCGGCGAGCCCATCATGACCGCGTCCGCGCCACAGGCGATCGCCTTCGGCAGGTCGCCGGACCAGCCGACGCCGCCATCGGCGATGACGTGGACGTAGCGGCCGCCGGACTCGTCCATGTAATCCCGGCGGGCCGCGGCGACATCGGCGACCGCCGTCGCCATGGGCACCTGGATTCCGAGCACATTACGCGTGGTGTGCGCGGCGCCGCCGCCGAAGCCGACCAGCACACCGGCCGCGCCGGTCCGCATCAGGTGCAGCGCCGCGGTGTACGTGGCGCAGCCGCCGACGATCACCGGAACGTCCAGCTCGTAGATGAACTGCTTCAGATTCAGCGGCTCGGCGGCGCCCGACACATGCTCGGCCGACACCGTCGTACCGCGGATCACGAAGATGTCCACGCCCGCGTCCACGACCGCCTTGGAGAACTGGGCGGTCCGCTGCGGCGACAGCGCGGCGGCGGTGACGACACCGGAGTCGCGCACCTCCTTGATCCGCTGCCCGATCAGCTCTTCCCTGATCGGCGCGGCGTAGATCTCCTGCAGCCGCTTGGTGGCGGAGGCGTCGTCCAGCTCCGCGATCTCCGCGAGCAGCGGCTCCGGGTCCTCGTACCGGGTCCACAGACCCTCCAGGTTGAGGACGCCCAGGCCGCCCAGCTCACCGATGCGGATGGCGGTCTGCGGCGAAACCACCGAGTCCATCGGAGCGGCCAGGAACGGCAGCTCGAAACGGTAGGCGTCGATCTGCCAGGCGATCGAGACCTCCTTCGGGTCGCGGGTGCGGCGACTCGGTACGACGGCGATGTCGTCGAAGGCGTATGCCCGGCGGCCGCGCTTGCCGCGTCCGATCTCGATCTCAGTCACGTGTGTGGCCTTTCCTCTACGTCTGCGGTTCCAGTATCCCCGACACACCGGAGCCCGCGGCCGGGGTGCGGTCGCGGGCTCCACGGTAGGGCCGTGCTAGGGCGTGTCCAGCATCGGCTAGCGCCGCGCGTAGTTCGGCGCCTCGGTAACCATCTGGACGTCGTGCGGGTGCGACTCCTTCAGCCCCGCCGCCGTGATCCGGACGAACCGGCCCTTCTCCTTGAGCTCGGGGATGTCGGCGGAGCCGACGTAGCCCATGGAGGCGCGCAGACCGCCGACGAGCTGGTGGGCGACCGAGGCCAGCGGGCCGCGGTAGGGCACCTGGCCCTCGATGCCCTCGGGGACCAGCTTGTCCTCGGAGAGGACGTTGTCCTGGAAGTAACGGTCCTTCGAGAAGGACCTGCCCCGGTCCCGGGACTGCATCGCACCCAGCGAGCCCATCCCGCGGTAGGACTTGAACTGCTTGCCGTTGATGAAGACCATCTCGCCCGGCGACTCCTCGCAGCCGGCCAGCAGCGAGCCCAGCATGACGGTGTCCGCGCCGGCCGCGATGGCCTTGGCGATGTCGCCGGAGAACTGCAGCCCGCCGTCACCGATCAGCGGCACCCCCGCCGCGTTCGCGGCCTGCGCGGCCTCGTGGATCGCGGTGACCTGCGGAACACCGACGCCCGCGACGACGCGGGTGGTGCAGATGGAGCCGGGGCCGACACCGACCTTGATGCCGTCCGCGCCCGCGTCGATCAGCGCCTGCGCACCGTCCCGGGTGGCGACGTTGCCGCCGACGACATCCACACTGATGTTGGACTTGATCTTGGCGATCATGTCGAGGATGCCGCGGCTGTGGCCGTGCGCGCTGTCCACGACGAGGAAGTCGGCACCGGCCTCGACCAGCGCCTGCGCCCGCTCGTACGCGGCGTCGCCGACGCCCACCGCGGCGCCGACGACCAGCCGGCCCTCGGCGTCCTTGGCGGCGTTCGGGTACTTCTCCGCCTTGACGAAGTCCTTGACCGTGATCAGGCCCTTGAGCACACCCGCGTCATCGACCAGCGGCAGCTTCTCGATCTTGTGGCGGCGCAGCAGCTCGATGGCGTCCTCGCCGGAGATGCCGACCTTGCCGGTGACCAGCGGCATCGGCGTCATGACCTCGCGGACCTGCCGGCTCCGGTCCATCTCGAAGGCCATATCGCGGTTGGTGACGATGCCCAGCAGCCGGCCCGCGTCGTCGGTGACCGGGACGCCGCTGATGCGGAACTTGGCGCACAGCGCGTCGGCCTCGGCGAGCGTGGCATCGGGGCGGACCGTGATCGGGTCGGTGACCATGCCGGACTCGGAGCGCTTGACCAGATCGACCTGGTTGGCCTGGTCCTCGATGGAGAGATTGCGGTGCAGCACACCGGCGCCGCCCTGACGCGCCATGGCGATGGCCATCCGCGCCTCGGTGACCTTGTCCATCGCGGCGGACAGCAGCGGGATGTTGACGGTGACGTTCCGCGAGACCCGGGAGGCGGTGCTGACGGCGTTGGGCAGCACCTCCGACGCACCGGGCAACAGCAGGACGTCGTCGTATGTCAGCCCGAGCATGGCGAATTTGGCGGGCATACCGTCGACGTTGTCACTCATGACACCTTCCCCAATGCTCTTGCCTCAGCGCGGACTCCCATGCTAACGGCCTGGAGGGGTGTCCCATTCCACGACCGATGAGGGCCTCATCACTCGTGCTTTTCTACGGCGACATCCCGCCGTGCACGGAGGCGGCCACCGCGGGGCTACTGCTCCGCGAGTGCCCGGAGCCGGCTCAGCGCGCGGTGCTGCGCGACCCGCACCGCGCCTGGTGACATTCCCAGCATCTGCCCGGTCTCCTCCGCTGTCAGCCCCACCGCGACCCGCAGCAGCACCAGCTCACGCTGGTTCTCCGGCAGATTCGCCAGCAGCTTCTTGGCCCACTCCGCGTCGCTGCTGAGCAGCGCCCGCTCCTCGGGCCCGAGGGAGTCGTCCGGCTGCTCGGGCATCTCGTCGGACGGCACGGCGGTACTGCCCGGACCGCGCATCGCGGCCCGCTGCAGATCGGCGACCTTGTGGGCGGCGATGGCGAAGACGAACGCCTCGAAGGGCTTTCCGGTGTCGCGGTAGCGCGGCAGCGCGCAGAGCACCGCGACACAGACCTCCTGCGCCAGGTCCTCGACGAAGTGTCTGGCGTCACCCGGCAGCCGGGACAGCCGGGTGCGGCAGTAGCGCAGGGCGAGGGGGTGCACATGGGCCAGCAGATCGTGCGTGGCCTGGCGGTCACCCTCGACGGCGCGTGCGACGAGATCACCGATCTCCTGGTTCCCGTCCTCGCGCATCGGTCCATGGTGCCTTGGCGCGGAGCTGCCCACGGCACCACCCCCGTTGTTGTGCACCGAACCGTTACGCGCCGTCGCGCTAGCACTCACGTCCCACGCCTCCCCCGTTCGGGTTGTACCCATACCGGCCCCGAGCCCTCGCCGGTAGCTTGTATCCGTGCCGTAGGGCACCGGGCAGGGCTTGTCCGTCATGAGGTCTCTTCTGGCCGAGTGAGAAGCCCCGGCCTCCGCCGGGGAGGAGTCACACCTCAAGGATGCGGTATCGCGTGAGGTTTCGGCGCCGAGCGTCGACGCGGCGGGGTTACGACGTTCGCCACCCGAGCGGATGGGCCGTCGCCGTAACCCCGGTTGCACAGCGGGTTCAGCGGACCAGCCCCCAGCGGAAACCCAGTGCCACCGCGTGTGCGCGGTCGGAGGCGCCGAGCTTCTTGAAGAGCCGCCGGGCGTGCGTCTTGACGGTGTCCTCGGAGAGGAACAGCTCACGTCCGATCTCGGCGTTGGAGCGGCCGTGACTCATGCCCTCCAGCACCTGGATCTCGCGCGCGGTGAGCGTCGGCGCGGCACCCATCTCGGCGGACCGCAGCCGGCGCGGGGCGAGCCGCCACGTCGGGTCGGCGAGCGCCTGGGTCACCGTCGCGCGCAGCTCGGCGCGTGAGGCGTCCTTGTGCAGATAGCCGCGGGCGCCGGCGGCGACCGCGAGCGCGACGCCGTCCAGGTCCTCGGCCACCGTGAGCATGATGATCCGGGCGCCGGGGTCGGCGGACAGCAGCCGGCGCACGGTCTCGACACCGCCGAGTCCGGGCATCCGCACGTCCATCAGAATCAGGTCCGAGCGATCGGCCCCCCAGCGGCGGAGGACTTCCTCGCCGTTGGCCGCGGTCGTCACACGCTCGACGCCGGGCACGGTCGCAACCGCCCGTCGGAGCGCCTCTCGGGCAAGCGGGGAGTCGTCGCAGACGAGGACGGATGTCATGACCGCCCTCCGCAGCTGATGCGCGTCACCTTGAGCCTCCAGGCTGGTACGTATCGTCACCTGTGCGATTGACGGCCCTCGGACACCTGCCCGACGGCTACCTCTGTCAACCGCCTCCGCACACTCAACGACGGTCACTCGAAAGAGTTACGGCTTCGGCGACCGACTTCAGCACGCTCCGTAAGGAGCCGGATACGCAGGCGTCGCACGGGTACGAACGGCCTCCGCCCGTGCACCTTATGCCCTATTTGGCCCTCTTTCTTCCATTTTCCCGGCGTCTGCCGCTAGATTCGCAATGAGTCATATTTACATCTACTTAGACAGTAGATGTACGGTCTTGAGCACCGAGCCCGACACAGCATCGCTTCGAGGGGACAAGCAATGGCAGATTTCTCCCGCCTCCCGGGCCCGAACGCAGACCTCTGGGACTGGCAGCTGCTGGCCGCCTGCCGCGGCGTGGACAGCTCCCTCTTCTTTCATCCTGAGGGCGAGCGGGGTGCGGCCCGCAGCGCGCGTGAGACATCGGCGAAGGAGGTGTGCATGCGCTGCCCCGTCCGGGCCGAATGCGCGGCGCATGCCCTGGCTGTCCGCGAGCCCTACGGGGTCTGGGGCGGCCTGACCGAGGACGAACGTGAGGAACTGATGGGCCGGGCCCGCCACCGGCTGATCCCCGCGACCTCCCTCGCCAGCCACGCCGGCGCCACCCGCGGCTGACCGTCCGAAACGTCTGACCTCCGGGAATCCCCGCGTCGAGCCGGCAACCGGCCGGGCCGCGCCGGGCACGCCCGGGCCCGGCCCGCTGCCCCGCCCGGCACCACTCCCGTTGAGCGTCGCCGCCACTCCTTCGGCGCAACACCTTCGACCCAACTCCTCTTGAGCGCTTGAGCGCTCCCACCGCCCACGCCTGCGCACGTCAGTGCGTGCGTGCCCCCGCCCGCGAGCGACGGGCCGCCTCCGCCAGCTGATCGAGCATCGCCTCGACGGCGGGCACCCGCGCCAGATCCGGCAGTGTGAGCGCGACGATCTCCCGGTGCACCGGCGGTTCCATCCGTACGGCCGTCGCCCCCTTGGGACGTACCGACTCCAGCGCGAGCTCGGGCAGCGCGGCGACGCCCAGCCCCGCGCCGACCAGGCCGATCACCGCCGGATAGTCATCGGTGGCGAAGTCGATCCGCGGGGTGAAGCCCGCGCTCTCGCAGACCTCGACAAGATGCGTACGACAGCGCGGGCAACCCGCGATCCACGGCTCGTCGGCGAGTTCGGCGAAGCGCGCCGTGCCGGCCTTCGCCAGCCGGTGGCCGTCCGGGACCAGCCCGATCAGCCAGTCCGACAGGATCGGCCGGACCACCAGGTCGTCCCACTCGGCGGCGGCCGCCGGGTCCGCGCCGGGCACCTCGGGGTAGCGGAAGGCCAGCGCGACCTCGCAGTCGCCGTTGCGCAGCATCTCGACCGAGCGCGGCGGCTCCGCCTCGACCAGCGAGACCCGGGTGCCCGGGTGCTTCGCGCGCATCCTCGCCAGGGTGGTCGGCACCAGCGTCGAGCTGCCGGAGGGGAACGAGACCAGGCGCACCCGGCCCGCCCGCAGGCCCGCGATCGCGGCGACCTCCTCCTCGGCGGCGGTGAGCCCGGCCAAGATGCCGACGGCGTGCCTGACCAGCGCCTCGCCCGCCTGCGTCAGCCGCATCTCACGACCCGTACGGACCAGGAGCGGGGTGCCCGCGGACTGCTCCAGGGACTTCATCTGCTGGCTGATGGCGGGCTGGGTGCAGCCCAGCTCCCGCGCGGCGGCGGAGAAGGAGCCGGTCCTGGAGACGGCGCGCAGCACACGGAGATGACGGGCCTCGATCACGCTTCCGAGCATAAGCGGAGCTTGGAGAGTTCGGGAAAGTCGAGCCGGTCGCCTTTGGTTACTCTTTGCTGTTGTACGGGTACCTGGAGTGCTTATGGGGCATCGCATGAGGCTGCTGACCGTGAATCTGGGGCGGCCCATGCCGTCCGCGCTCACTCCCGCCGAGGGCGGCACGGGCATCGACAAACGGCCCGTGGACGGCTCGGTGGCGGTCGCCGCACCCGGCCCCAGGGGCATCGGAGCGAGCGGGCTGGCGGGTGACGCGGTGCAGGACGTCCGCCATCACGGCGGGGACGACCAGGCGGTGTACGCCTACGCGCGGGAGGACCTGGACTTCTGGCAGCGGGAGCTGGGCCGCGCGCTGCCCAACGGCGTCTTCGGCGAGAACCTCACCACCTGCGGCGTCGATGTCAACAACGCCCGGATCGGGGAGCGCTGGCAGATCGGCCCGCGGCTGCTGCTGGAGGTGACCTCGCCGCGGATCCCGTGCCGGCTGTTCCAGAGCTGGCTCGATGAGGACGACTGGATCAAGCGGTTCACGGCGGCGGGGATGCCCGGGGCGTATCTGCGGGTGCTGGAACCGGGCGAGATCCGCGCCGGCGACGCGATCGAGCTGGCGCACCGCCCGGACCACGAGGTGAGCGTCGCGCTGGCGTTCCGGGCCCTGACCGTGGAGCGGGAGCTGCTGCCGCGGCTGCTGGAGGCCGGGGACGCGCTGCACCCTGAAGAACGGGCGAGAGCCGCCAAGTACGTGGCGCAGCATGACAGTTGAGAGGGCGGGGGACACGGGAATCCGGTGGGGCGGCGTTTGGACGGCCAGCGGGCGCCGTCGGCCTTGCCGGGGCCGATAGCGTTGCCCGGTATGACGACTGCATTGATCACGGGAGCGACGGCGGGCATCGGGGCGGCGTTCGCCCGGCGGCTCGCGAGCGACGGCCACAGCGTGGTGCTGGTGGCGCGCGACGAGACGCGGCTGCGGGAGCAGGCCACCGAACTGCATGACCGGCACGGCATCGAGGCGGAGGTGCTGAGCACCGATCTGGCGGCCGACGACGGTATCGCCGCCGTCGAGGCGCGGCTCTCCGACGCCAAGCGGCCGGTGGATCTGCTGGTGAACAACGCGGGCTTCGGCAACAAGGGCGAATACCTCGATGTGCCGATGGCCGACGAGCTGACCATGCTGAAGGTGCACTGCGAGGCGGTGCTGCGGCTGACCAGCGCCGGGGTACGCGGGATGCGGGACCGGCGACGCGGGGCGGTGATCAATGTGGCGTCGGTGGCGGCGTTCGTGCCGCGCGGCACGTATGGCGCGAGCAAGGCGTGGGTGGTGCAGTTCACGCAGGGGGCGGCGCGCGATCTGGCCGGCAGCGGGGTGCGGCTGATGGCCCTGTGCCCCGGCTTCGTACGGACCGAGTTCCACCAGCGGGCCGGGATGGGGACGGACAACATCCCCGGGTGGATGTGGCTGGACGCGGACAAGTTGGTGGACGCGGCGATGAAGGACCTGGCGCGGGGGAGGTCGCTGTCCATTCCGGACCCGCGGTACAAGGCGCTGATGGGGGCGGTGAAGTTGGCTCCTCGCGGGCTGTTGGGCGGCCTCACCTCGCGGACCGGGCGGAAGTATGGGCCCCGATAACGGGCGCCGACGTTTGGCTTTCCCGCCGTGGGCGGTGTTTCGCCATTGCTTCCCCACTGCCTGAAGGCGTGGGAGGTACCCCCCACGCGGCGGGCGTGGGTTTGTCGGGTGCGGTGACGGGCCTCCGGACTCCGTCCTGCGGCCCTCCCCCACAGTCTTGAGGGCCTGGGAGGTACCCGCATCCTCCCGTTGGGGTGGGTGAAGAGATAAGTGGGTGGTCGTGCCGTCCTGCCGAGTGACGCTGCTTTCGTGTGAGGGTGACGAAGAGGAGCATGGACACCACCATGCACCCGACCACTGACAACACCCCCGGACCTGCGGATGTCCCCTCCGATCGGCCCTCGCTGCTGCTGTCCATGGGGGCCGGCGTCGCCGACCGGCTCCTCGACGCCCGTCACCACAGCCGGCTCGCCGCCCTCACCCGTACCGACTCCCGGCTGGTGGCACACGAGTTGGCCGAGCCCACGCCCGAGGTGGCCGCCGCGCTCGCCGATGCCGAGGTGCTGCTCACCTGCTGGGGTGCCCCGCCGCTCACCGCACCGGTCCTGGCGGCGGCCCCCCGGCTGCGTGCCGTCGTGCACGCGGCCGGATCGGTCAAACACCACATCACCGAAGCCTGCTGGCAACGCGGCATCGCCGTCGCCTCGGCCGCCTCCGTGAACGCGCTGCCCGTCGCCGAATACACCCTCGCCGCGATCCTCTTCGCCAACAAGCGCGTGCTGCACGCCGCCCACCGCTACCGCACCCTGCGCGCCCGGCACGACTGGCATGGTGAACTGTCCGGCGCCGGCAACTACGGCCGCACCGTCGGCGTCGTCGGCGCCTCCCGCATCGGCCGCCGCGTCATCGAGCTGCTGCACCCTTTCGATCTGCGCGTTCTGCTGCACGACCCGTACGTCGACGCCGCCGAGGCGGCCCGGCTGGGCACCACACCGGTTCCCCTCGACACGCTCTGCGCGGACAGCGACATCGTCACCGTGCACGCCCCCGAGCTGCCCGCCACCCGCCATCTGCTGGGCGCCCGCGAACTGGCCCTGATGCCGGACGGCGCGACCCTCGTCAACACCGCCCGCAGCTCCCTCGTCGACGAAACGGCCCTGCTCCCCGAGCTGCTGACGGGCCGACTGCACGCGGTCCTGGATGTGACGGAGCCCGAACTCCCGCCCCCCGGCTCCCCGTTGTACGACCTGCCGAACGTCCTGCTCACCCCGCACATCGCCGGCTCCCTGGGCGGCGAACTCCACCGTCTGGCAGACCGGGCGCTGGACGAGGTGGCCCGGTTCGCGGCCGGCCTGCCCTTCGCGGACCCGGTGCACCCGGGGTCCCAGGGTCACTCGGCGTGACCCGTCAACGGCGGGCCTCACAATGACGATATATCGCCACCAAGCCGGACATGCGCCACTCATTCTCGGGAGGTGTCATGAAATGCGCACAGACAGTCGACTCGCCCCGACCGGCAAGAAGTGCGTCACGACCGGCACCACGGTCTTCCGCTTCCGGGACGGGAAGATCCAGGAAGCCCGGCGGCACTACGACACCAGCCGGCTCACGCAACAGCTCGGCGCGCCCGGCTGACCGTACGCGAAAGGCCCCTGTTCCCCCCGCTGAGCAGCGGGAACAGGGGCCTTCACACGCCGTGTGAGGTCAGTGCGCGTGGCCGTGGCCGTGACCGGCCTCGGCGGCCGCTTCCTCTTCCTTCTTCTCGACGACCAGGGTCTCGGTCGTGAGGAGCAGGGAGGCGATGGAGGCGGCGTTCTCCAGGGCGGAGCGGGTGACCTTGACCGGGTCGATGACGCCGGCCTTGACCAGGTCGACGTACTCGCCGGTGGCGGCGTTGAAGCCGTTGCCCTTGTCCTGCTCGGCGACCTTGGCGGTCACGACGTAGCCCTCAAGGCCGGCGTTCTCCGCGATCCAGCGCAGCGGCTCGACGGCGGCGCGGCGGACGACGGCGACACCGGTGGCCTCGTCGCCCTCCTTGCCGAGGTTGCCGTCCAGCACCTTCACGGCGTGCACCAGAGCGGAGCCACCACCGGAGACGATGCCCTCCTCGACCGCGGCGCGGGTCGCGGAGATGGCGTCCTCCAGACGGTGCTTCTTCTCCTTGAGCTCGACCTCGGTGGCCGCGCCCACGCGGATCACGCAGACGCCGCCGGCGAGCTTGGCGAGGCGCTCCTGGAGCTTCTCGCGGTCCCAGTCGGAGTCCGTGGTCTCGATCTCGGCCTTGATCTGCGCGACGCGGGCCTCGGTGTCCTCGGCCTTGCCGCCGCCGTCGACGATGGTGGTGTCGTCCTTGGTGACGGTCACGCGGCGGGCGGTGCCCAGCACGTCCATACCGGCCTGGTCGAGCTTGAGGCCGACCTCCTCGGCGATGACGGTGGCACCGGTGAGGGTGGCCATGTCGCCGAGCATCGCCTTGCGGCGGTCACCGAAGCCGGGGGCCTTGACGGCCACGGCGTTGAACGTGCCACGGATCTTGTTGACGACCAGGGTCGACAGGGCCTCGCCCTCGACGTCCTCGGCGATGATCAGCAGCGGCTTGGAGCCACCCGCCTGGATGACCTTCTCCAGCAGCGGCAGCAGGTCCTGGATGGAGGAGATCTTGCCCTGGTGGATGAGGATGTACGGGTCCTCCAGGACGGCCTCCATCCGCTCCTGGTCGGTGACCATGTACGGCGAGAGGTAGCCCTTGTCGAAGGCCATGCCCTCGGTGAAGTCCAGCTCCAGACCGAAGGTGTTGGACTCCTCGACGGTGATGACACCGTCCTTGCCGACCTTGTCCATCGCCTCGGCGATGAGCTCGCCGACCTGCTTGTCCTGAGCGGACAGACCGGCGACGGCGGCGATGTCGGACTTCTCGTCGATCGGGCGGGCGGTCGCCAGCAGCTCGTCGGAGATCGCCTTGACCGCGGCGTCGATGCCCTTCTTCAGGGCGGCCGGGGAGGCACCCGCGGCGACGTTGCGCAGGCCCTCGCGGACCAGCGCCTGGGCCAGCACGGTGGCGGTGGTGGTGCCGTCACCCGCGATGTCGTTGGTCTTGGTCGCCACCTCCTTCACGAGCTGGGCGCCCAGGTTCTCGTACGCGTCCTCGATCTCGACCTCACGGGCGATGGTGACACCGTCGTTGGTGATGGTCGGGGCGCCGAACTTCTTGTCGATGACGACATTGCGGCCCTTGGGGCCGATGGTCACCTTGACCGTGTCGGCAAGCTTGTTGACGCCGCGCTCAAGGGCACGCCGGGCGTCCTCGTCGAACTTCAGGATCTTCGCCATGGGTTGCTTCAAGTCCTCTCATTGCGATCCTCGGCACGCAGTGGGGACCGCTGTCTCAAACGGAACTGCGCCCCTGCCCCGGGTTGTTCAGACTCGGGAACCAGGGGCGCAGATCACGGCAAATCAGGGTGCCTTACTTCTCAATGATCGCGAGCACGTCACGAGCCGAGAGAACGAGGTACTCGTCGCCGCTGTACTTCACCTCGGTGCCGCCGTACTTGCTGTAGAGCACCACGTCGCCGACCTTGACGTCGAGCGGAAGGCGCTCGCCGTTCTCGAAGCGGCCCGGGCCCACGGCGAGGACGGCGCCCTCCTGGGGCTTCTCCTTCGCGGTGTCCGGGATGACCAGGCCCGAGGCCGTGGTCTGCTCGGCGTCGAGCGGCTGGACCACGATGCGGTCCTCAAGCGGCTTGATGGCAACCTTGGAGCTGGTGGTCGTCACGATCCGACCTCCCCCTTCGGAGATCTCACGGGGTTAACTGTCTGAGGTGGCGACCAGGTGGATCCGTCGTCGCGGGTGCCGGACCTGCCCGTCGCTGTGTGTCTGGCACTCCCCAGTGGAGAGTGCCAACGCTGAGACTATGACGTGGTTAGCACTCGGTCAAGCGGAGTGCCAACGTGGCGAGGGGGACGTCCGAGGTCCGCGTGTGACCCCCGCGCGGGACGCCCTCGCTCCCATGTCAAATCGGACACACCTTCTGGTTCCGTGGCAACCCTCCTCCCTGCTGCCACGTCTACCTCCCCGACTGCCGAGCCGATGTCCGGACCGTCCCGTACACGGGCCCCGGCTCCGACGATCGAGGCGGAGGAATCCCGTGCGTGGACTGACGAACGCTTCCCGGGCGGCGGCCGGGGAGCGGGAGAGCGACGCCGAACGCACCATGACGTTCGCCGCGCTCGCCCAGGCGCCGAACCGCCGCCGGACCGAGGCATGGCTGCTCGCCCTGGTCGTCCTGATCACCGTCTTCGGCTACGTCTACACGGGCCTGTCGATGACCGGACGGCTGCCCGACGGCATGCCCCGCTTCGCGGCGAGCATCTTCTTCGTGGCACTGGTCCCGCATCTGGTCGTCCGCCGCTCCGCGCCGCGCGCCGACCCGCTGATCCTGCCGCTGGCCACCCTGCTGACCGGCATCGGCCTGGTGCTGCTGCATCGCCTGGACATCACCTATGTGGCCACCCCACGACTGAAGATGGCGCCGGCCGCCTCCGGGCAGCTGGTGTGGACGGTCATCGGGGTGGCGGTCTGCATCGTCGTCCTGCTCGTGCTCAGGGACCACCGTCTGATACAGCGTTACATCTATCTGACGATGGCCGTCGCGCTGGTGATGCTGATGGCGCCGGCGTTCTTCCCCGGCGACACCTTCGGCGCCAAACGCTGGATCTTCATCGGCCCGCTGTCGCTGCAGCCCGGCGAATTCGTCAAGATCGCGATCGCGGTCTTCTTCGCGGGCTATCTGACGGTCAACCGCGACGCGCTGGCGCTGACCGGCCGCCGCTTCCTGGGCGTCCAGCTGCCGCCCGGCCGCCAGCTCGCGCCGATCTTCACGATCTGGGTGATCAGCCTGCTGGTGCTGGTCTTCGAGCGCGACCTGGGCACCTCGCTGATCTTCTTCGGGGTGTTCGTGATCATGCTCTACATGGCCACCGAACGCACCGGCTGGGTGCTCTGCGGCCTGGCCATGGCCACCGTCGGCGCGATCACCGTCGGCTCCATCGAACCGCATGTCAAGGGGCGGATCGAGGCGTGGCAGAACCCGATGACGGCGTTCACACCCGACGGCCGGGATGCGGGCCTGTCCGATCAGCTGGGGCAGGCCCTGTTCAGCTTCGGCAGCGGCGGCATCGGCGGCAGCGGCCTGGGACAGGGCCACCCGGAGCTGATCGGCTTCGCCGGCAACAGCGACTTCATCCTCACCACCGTCGGCGAAGAGCTGGGCCTGGCCGGGACGATGGCCATCCTGCTGCTGTACGCCCTGCTCGCCCAGCGCGGCCTCCGGGTCGGGCTGACTGCCCGCGACCCGTTCGGGAAGCTGCTGGCAGTGGGGCTCGTCGGGGCGTTGCTGCTGCAGGTCTTTGTTGTCACCGGCGGGGTGACCGGTCTGATCCCGCTCACCGGCAAGGCGTTGCCGTTCCTTGCGAAAGGAGGGTCGTCGTTGGTGGCGAATTGGGTGATGGTGGCGCTTTTGCTGCGCATCAGCGATGCGGCCCAGCGGCGGCGCGAGCCGACGCGGTAACCTCCGCACGTTTTCGGCCGACCCCCCGCAGGGGTTTGTCGCCGTTGCTCCCCGAGTGCCTGAACGGCGTGGGGGAGCAACGGCGAGAAGCCACCACGGCGGGACAGCCGAAGGTGGAGGGGACAATGGTCACGTGACCGACCTCGCCACCTTTCAGGCCCTGCTCACCCCGGAGGGGCAAACCCTTCTGGCCGAGCTGCGCGACTACGACCCGGCCGACGAGCTCGCAACCGCGACCCGGTTGCGAGCCGCCCACGACGCGCCCCTCGTATCGGCGGCCCTCGCGCAAGCGCACCTCCGGCAGCGGGCCGTGGCGAAGTTCGGGACGGACGCGCGGCGGATGTACTTCACGCCCAACGGCGTCGAGCAGTCCACCCGGGCGACGGTCGCCGCGCACCGCGCCGCCCGGATGGCCGCGCTGGGCGTCCGGACGCTGGTGGATCTCTGTTCCGGGATCGGCGGTGATGCGATCGCGCTGGCGCGCGCCGGGATCTCCGTAGTCGCCGTCGACCGCGACCCGCTGGCCTGCGCCGCCGCGCGGGCGAACGCCGAGGCGCTGGGGCTGGCGGAGCTGATCGAGGTGCGCTGCGCGGATGTCATGGAGGTGGACACCGCTGGGTCCGATGCGGTGTTCGTCGATCCGGCACGGCGGAGCAAGGTGCCGACAAGAGGGGTGGCGCGCAGCGCTTCGGCCAGGGGCGGTGTCCGGGCGACGGGTGGGCGGATTTTTGATCCGGAGGCTTATTCGCCGCCGCTGTCGTGGGCGGTCGAGACGGCCCGTACCGCTCCGTACGCGGCGTTGAAGATCGCCCCCGGTGTGCCGCATGACGCGCTGCCCGACGACGCCGAGACGGAGTGGATCTCCGACGGCGGAGAGGTGAAGGAGGCGGTGGTGTGGTTCGCGGGGGCCTCGCGCGACGGCGGCGACGCGCCACGTCCAGCACCCGGCGCGCGCCGCGCCACCCTGCTCCCCGCCGGGGACTCGCTGCTCGGCGCGGGCCTGCCCGACCCGGAGCCGGGGCCGGTCGGTGCGTGGCTCTACGAGCCGGACGGTGCCGTGATCCGGGCCCATCTCGTCGCGGATGTCGCCCAGCAGGTCGGCGGGCGGCTGATCGATCCGACGATCGCGTACATCACCGCGGACCGGCTGACGGAGACGCCGTACGCCACCGCCTACGCGATCACGGACGTGCTGCCGTTCAACGTCAAGAAGCTGAGGGCGCTGTTGCGCGAGCGCGAGGTCGGCATCGCGGTGATCAAGAAGCGCGGTTCGCCGGTCGAGCCGGAGGAGCTGCGCAGGAAGCTGAAGCTCGGCGGCGGCCCGTACTCGTGCACGATCTTCCTCACCCGGGTCGCCGGCGCCCCCACGATGCTGCTGGGGCATCCGGCCGACGGCGCGTGAACCGGGGGCTCACGCCAGGTCGGTGAGATCCTCGGCGTAGACCTGGGAGAGCGGCTGCGGGCCGATGTACTGCTGGCAGGTGCACTGACCGGCCTCGTACTGCACCGGCTTGTGGTCCGCGTCCCAGGCGACCGCCACCTCGACCCGCTCATGGCACTTGCCGCGTTTGTCGTGCTTGGCGAGGTGGTGGGTGCAGCCGCACACCGGCTTCGGCGGCTTGTGTGCGGCGGCCAGTTCCTGGCGCTCCTGGCGGGCGGTCTCCAGGCGCTCCATCCTGCGCTCGTGGCGGGTGCGGAGGGCGTCGCGGGCGGTGTCGACGACCTTGGCGAAGCCGCCCGCCATGAAGAAGATGAAGACCCACCAGAACCAGTCCACGGTCTGCCGCCTCCCCATGCCTACGCACTGCTCCGACCAGGGTAAGACCTTCGGACGGGCCCCGGGGAAGCGGTTGAGCCCCTGCGACAAAGGCTCTGAGGAGCTTTCCGGCGTACGGGTTCGTGTCCAGGAGTAGTACGGGTTCGCGGTCAGGGGCGCAGGTTCCGCCTTCAGGAGCGCAGGTCCGCGGTCTGGAGCACAAGCCCCCGTTCAGGAGTACAGGTTCGCCTTGCTCACCTCGTGGACGTGGTCATGGCCGTGATGGTGGCCGGAACCGGCCGCCGGCCCCTCTCCGGGGACATGGGGTTCGGTGACCGGCAGGGACGAGTCCGCGGGCAGGTCCCAGTCGGAGGCCGGGCGGTTGCGGGCCACCATCTCCGCGCCCAGTGCCGCGACCATTGCCCCGTTGTCGGTGCACAGCTTGGGGCGGGGGACGCGCAGGGTGATACCCGCGTCCTCGCAGCGGCGCTCGGCCATCGCCCGCAGCCGGGAGTTGGCTGCCACCCCGCCGCCGATCATCAGATGCTCCACGCCGCTGTCCTTGCAGGCCCGGACCGCCTTACGGGTCAGCACGTCGACCACCGCCTCCTGGAAGGAGGCCGAGACGTCCGCCACCGGCACATCCTCGCCGGCCGCCCGCTTGGCCTCGATCCAGCGCGCGACCGCGGTCTTCAGGCCGGAGAAGGAGAAGTCGTAGACGGGGTCGCGCGGGCCGGTCAGTCCGCGCGGGAAGCTGATCGCGTCCGGGTCGCCCTCGCGGGCGTAGCGGTCGATGACCGGGCCGCCGGGGAAGCCGAGCTGCAGCACCCGGGCGATCTTGTCGAACGCCTCGCCCGCCGCGTCGTCGATGGTCGAGCCCAGCGGCCGGACGTCGGAGGTGATGTCCGGGGCCAGGAGGAGGGAGGAGTGGCCGCCGGACACCAGCAGGGCCATCGTCGGCTCCGGCAGCGCGCCGTGTTCCAGCTGGTCGACGCAGATGTGCGAGGCGAGGTGGTTGACGCCGTAGAGGGGCTTGCCGAGCGCGTACGCGTACGCCTTGGCGGCCGAGACACCGACCAGCAGCGCGCCCGCCAGGCCCGGTCCGGCGGTGACCGCGATGCCGTCCAGGTCGCTCGCGCTGACCCCGGCTTCCTTCAGCGCGCGCCGGATGGTGGGGATCATCGCCTCCAGGTGTGCCCGCGAGGCCACTTCGGGCACCACTCCGCCGTACCGGGCGTGCTCGTCGACGCTGGACGCGACCGCGTCGGCGAGCAGGGTGTGGCCGTGGACGATGCCGACACCGGTCTCGTCGCAGGAGGTCTCGATGCCGAGGACGAGCGGTCCGCCGCGTGCGTCAGCCATGGTTTTCACGTTCCTTGTACGGAGGGTGCTTCGGAGGAGGTCTCGGTGGTGCGCCGCATCACCAGGGCGTCGACGTTGCCGGGCTGGTAGTAGCCGCGGCGGAAACCGATGGGCTCGAAGCCGAAGCGCTCGTAGAGGCGTTGCGCTCGGGTGTTGTCGACCCGTACCTCCAGCAGCACCTCGTGGCACTCGAAGTCGGTGGCGGCGCCGAGGAGTTCGGACAGCAGCCGGGCGCCGAGGCCGGTGCCCCGCTGGTCGCGGGCGGTCGCGATGGTCTGGATGTCGCCGGTGCCCTCGATGGCGGCCAGCCCGCCGTAGCCCACGATCCGGCCGGCCAGCTCGGCGACGAGATAGCGGCGGGTGGCGAACGGTCCGCGCGCGTGCGCCAGCTCCGACCAGAACATGCCGGCCGACCAGGCGTCCTCGGGAAAGAGCTCGCGCTCCAGCTCCAGCACCGGTGCGATGTCCCACCAGCGCATTTCGCGGAGCACCGGGGGTTGGGGGGTGCCGCCGCGCAGCGGCGCCGTTGAGGGGCGGCGGTCGGGCGACGGGTGGGAGGTCACTTGGGAGTGACCACCTTGTAGTTGGCCGGCACCTGGGCGTCCGGGCGGCGCAGATACAGCGGCCGGTCGGGCAGCAGCTCCTCGCCGGCCGCGAGCTTCTCGGCGGCCAGCGCGGCGAGCGCGGCCGCGGACTGGTGCTCGGGCCCCTCGCGCCGTACGCCGGTGAAGACCGTGTCGTACAGCAGCGCGCCCGCGCCCACCGCGGGGACACCGGCCACCTGATCGGCGATGTCCGCGGGACGGTCGACGGCGGGGTCGGTCAGCCGGGTAATCGAAAGGGGCCGCGCGGAGCGCGTCGTGCCGGGGTGGTGGTCGGGCGACGGGCGGGGGGCATAGCGCGCCCAGTAGACCTCTTTGCGGCGGGCGTCCGTGGCCACCACGAAGGGCTCGTCCAGACCGGCGGCGTACGCGATGCCGTCCAGGGAGCAGAGGCCGTGGACGGGGACGTCCAGCGCGGCGCCGAAGGTCGCGGCGGTGACCAGCCCGACCCGCAGGCCGGTGTACGGGCCGGGGCCGACGCCGACCACGATGTCGCTGACCGCGTCGAGCTTCAGACCGGCCTCGGCCAGCACCCGGTCGACGGCGGGCAGCAGCAGCTCGCCGTGCCGGCGGGCGTCCACCTCGCGGGACTCGGCGAGGACGCGGGAACCGTCATGGAGCGCGACGGTGACGGCGGGGGTGGCGGTGTCAAGAGCTAGCAGCAGCACGCCCTTAAGCCTACGGCGCCGCGGGTGGTCCCCGTTCCGGTGCTACCGTCCCGGTAATACCAAGAGCAGTCAGGCAGCCGGGCGGCCGGGCACAGGACCGCCGGCGGCCGGGGAGCGTACGGAAAGGTGGCACAGCGGTGCCCGCTAGGAGCAGCACAATCGTCACCGCTCTCACCGCGGCCGCCCTGGCCGCGGTCGGTGTGCTCGGCTACCAGGCCGCGGCATCCGCCCCGGACACGCTCGCACCGGCCCGTAAGGACGGCCACCACTCCGCGCCCAAGGGCCCCGCGGAGGGCAGCAAGGACAAGACCCCGCGGCCGGCCGCGGTCCCCGAGGGATCGGGCGAGGGCAAGCGGGTGGTATACGCCCTGGGCGCCAAGCGGGTCTGGCTGGTCGGCGGGGATGGCAAGGCGGTCCGTTCGTACCGGGTCGCGCCGAGCACCGTCAGCCCGCCGGTGGGGACGTACGCGGTCACCTCGCGTTCGGTGAGTGTCACCGGCTCGGACGGCAAGGCGATCGAGCATGTGGTGCGGTTCGCGAGTGTCGACGGAGTGGTGGTCGGTTTCAGTGCGGCGGTCGACGGCTCCACGCCGAAGCCGGATCCGTCGAAGCGGACCGGCGGTATCCGTGAGACACGGGACGACGGCAAGGCGATGTGGGAGTTCGCGGTGCGCGGTGTGAAGGTCGTGGTCGTTTCCTGAGGGTGGTCGTACCGGGCGGCGCCGCTTTCGGGCCCGCCCCTACCCCTACGACACCTTCGCCCACACGGGTTACGCGGCGTCGCGCCCCTGGGTGGACGGGGCGGCTCCTGCCTCGGGCTCGTCCGCGGGCTCTGCGCGCTTGCCGGCGCGGGTTTCCTCGGGGGCGTCGGGCGGGGTGGAGACGGCGGTGGCCGCGGCGCACGCCGCCAGCAGTTCATTCATGGTCGGCGGCTGCTCGCGCGCGTCGTCCTCGGCGCGCCGGGCCGCCGGGGTGGGGGAAGGCTGGTGGGCCGACATGGACGCCTCCCGGGCTCCTGGGGCAAGCGACAGAAGTTAGGCTGGCCTAACCGTGGTCTCTGCCACCCATGTGACCACGCCCGGCACCACACGCGCAACATCATACCGACGCCTTGTCGGAAACTACGGGCCGGGCAGCCGGATCGGCAGGTGCGGGAGCGCGTACGGGCGTCAGGATCGGGAGTGCAGGGCTCCTGCGGGCGTCAGGATCGGAGTGCGGGGCTCCTGCGGACGCCGGCTTCGGGCCCGCGCGGAGCCCGCGCGGGCGTCAGCAACCGGCGAGAGCGGCCAGCCCGGCGTCCGCCCAGCGCGGCCCGCGCCCGATGACCGTCACCTCGCGCACATCGTCCGGGCACTGGTCCAGCCCGCCCTCCGGGCCGCTCTCCAGGACGCCGCCCGGGGCCTCAACGCCCACGGCGCGGCCGATGACCACATGCAGCCGGTCCTCGGACAGTTCCTCGACCTTGCCGTCGCCCCACTCCACGACCACCACCGACTCCGGCAGCGAGACGTCGAGGTCCAGGTCCTCCATCTCGTCGAGGCCGCCGCCGAGGCGGTACGCGTCGACGTGCACCAGCGCCGGGCCGCCGGTCAGGGAGGGGTGCACCCGGGCGATGACGAAGGTCGGGGAGGTGACGGCACCGCGCACGCCCAGCCCCTCGCCCAGGCCCCGGGCCAGCGTCGTCTTGCCCGCGCCCAGCTCACCGGTGAGCAGGACCAGGTCGCCGGGCCGCAGCAGGGCGGCCAGTCTGCGGCCCAACTCCTGCATCTGCTCCGGAGTCTTGACGGTTACCTGTGCGGTCGCGCCAGTGGTGCTCATGCCGAAACCTCGCTTCGCTCGGCCTCGCATTCGCACGGCGCCCACCTCTCAACGACTCTCCCCCGGTCTCCGACCGGGGAGACCCCCATGCTGCGCTCGCTCATGCCGCAAATGGTACGGCCCAAGGAGACACCCGAGGAGACGGCGATCGCCCGTTCAGGCCCGTGCCGACCGGGACCCGCGCGCCGCAGCACCGGCCCGCTCCACCAGCGACACCAGCTGCTCATTGACCAGTTCCCGCCGCTCCAGCATCACCAGATGGCCGGCGTCCGGGACACACACCAGCTCGGCGCCGGTCAGCACCTCGGCGATCGTCCGGCTGTGGTCGGCCGGGGTGATCAGGTCCTTCTCCCCCGCCAGCACCAGCGACGGCACCTTGTCGTACGCCACCAGCGCCTCGGTTTTGTCATGCACCGCGAAGGCCGGATAGAACTCGGCGACCACATCGATCGGGGTCGCCTCGATCAGCCGCTCGGCGAACCGCGCGACGCCCGGGTCCACGTCCTTGGGCGTCCCGAACGAGTACCGCTTGATGACCCCCGCGAACAGATCGGCGGTGGCCCGCCGCCCACGCTCGACGATCTCGCTCTGCGCCCCCAGCGCCTTGAGCACGCCGGGCGCGAGCCGGTGGAACGCCTTGACGCCGAGCGACGGCAGCCCGAACGCGACCTCGCTCAGATGGCCCGCCGAGGTGCCGATCAGGGCCACCCCGACCACCCGCTCCGCCACGAACTCGGGGAACTGGTCGGCCAGCGCCATCACCGTCATCCCGCCCATGGAGTGCCCGACCAGCACGATCGGGCCCTCCGGGACGGCGGCGTCCAGCACCGCCTTCAGATCCCGGCCGAGCAGATCGATGGTGACCGGTTCGGTGCCCTCGATCTGGCCGTGGCCGCGCGCGGAGCGGCCGTGGCTGCGCTGGTCCCAGTGGACGGTGCGGACCGTGCCGCGCAGCGCCGCGCGCTGGAAGTGCCAGGAGTCCTGGCTGAGGCAGTAACCATGGCTGAAGACGACCGTGGGTGCGGCGGCCCGCCGCCCCAGCACCGCCAGCAACCGCTTACGGAAGGCGCCCTGAGCTTCCTGGACGGCGCGGGCGGCCTTGGTGGCGTTGTTCCCCCGGGCGTCGGCCCGGCTCCCGTCGGCCGGGGCGTCCTGGCCCGCCCGCTCGCCCTTCTCCGGTCTGCCCGGCGCCGCGCCGGGCTCGTCCACCTCGTAGTAGAGCTCGGTGCCGTCCTCGGCGATCGCCGAGCCCGGCGTGCCGCGCAGCGTGCCGTAAGGCCCCGCCGCGTCCAGCGCCAGCCGGGCCTTGCGGCGCATCCCGCGGCCGACGGTCATCCGCTCTATGGCGACACCGGCCGCCGCGCCCGCCGCGACCACGCCGATCGCGGCGCCCGCGATGCCCGCGTGCCGCCCGGCTTTGGCCCAGTTGCCGGCCGCGTCGGCGGCCGCCTCCACCGCCCGCGCGGCGGCCTCGTTGCCCTCAGTCATGCCGTGCCCCCCGTGAGTGCTGTGTCCCCGTCCCCGTCGTCCCGGCGGTTCTCCCTTTCACTGTCCACATAGACGCGCGGAACCCGGGATCCGATCCGGGTGACGATTTCGTACCCGATGGTTCCGGCCGCCCGGGCCCAGTCCTCGGCGGTCGGCTCGCCGCGGTCGCCGGGGCCGAAGAGCACCACCCGATCTCCCGCGTGCGCGGTGTCGCCGCCGAGATCGACCACGAACTGGTCCATGGCGACCCGTCCCGCGATCGTCCGCCACTTGCCGGCGACCAGCACCGGGCCGCTGTCGGAGGCGTGCCGGGGGATGCCGTCGGCGTAGCCGAGCGGGACCAGCGCGAGAGAGGTGTCGCCGGGCGTCGTGTACTGGTGCCCGTAGGAGACGCCATGGCCGCCCGGGGCGCGCTTGACGGAGGCCAGCGAGGCTTCCAGCGTCATCGCGGGCCGCAGCCCGAATTCCTGGGGCGTGCCGACCTCGGGGCTGGGCGAGAGGCCGTAGACGCCGATACCCGCGCGTACCAGGTCGTAATGGGCCTCGGGGAGGGTGAGCAGCGCCGGGGTGTTGGCGATGTGCCGCACCTCGGGGCGGAGCCCGGCCGCCGCGGAGAGGGCCAGCGCGTTCTCGAAGGCGGCCAGCTGGGCCGGGACGGAGGGATGTCCGGGCTCGTCGGCGCAGGCGAAGTGCGACCAGATACCGGTGACCTTGATCGTGCCCTCGGCCTCGGCGGCCGCGGCGGCGGCGATCAGTTCCGGCCAGTGGGCGGGCTGGCAGCCGTTGCGGCCGAGGCCGGTGTCGGCCTTGAGCTGGACGCGGGCGGGGCGGCCGAAGCCCCGCGCCACGGCGGTCACCTCGTGCAGCGACCACAGCCCGCTCACCGAGATGTCGATGTCCTGCGAGATCGCCCGGTGCCAGGGACCGCCGGGGGTCCACAGCCAGCACATCAGCCGGCCGGTGTCACCGGCCGCGCGCAGCGCGAAGGCCTCCTCGGGAAGCGCCGTGCCCAGCCAGCTCGCGCCGGCCTCACGGGCGGCCCGCGCGCAGCGCACCGCACCGTGCCCGTAGCCGTCGGACTTGACCACGGCCATCAGCTCTGCCCGGGGTGCGCGGGCCCTCAGCGCACGCACATTGACCCGCACGGCGGCGAGGTCAATGACGGCCTGGGCGCGCTTCGCTGTCTCGTTCATCCCCCTCAGTGTCTCAGGCGAGGCCGCGACACCCCGGGGGGACGGCCCGTGAAACCGGACTCACACACCAGTCCCGCGCCCCGGACATGGACGATGTCGCCTTCCTCAGCACATTCCACAGCCCACGGCGCGCCACGATGCTTCTGGGCGTCCGACCACGCCTCGTCGGCACACCCCCTCAATCCCTCACATCCCGCCACGCCGCCCCCATATGCTCCGCCACCTCCGACGCCAGGACCGGCGCCCCGGGCCGTCCGGCCGCGCGCCGGGCCGCCAGGCCGTGCAGATACGCGCCGACGGACGCCGCGTCACGGGCCACCAGCCCGGCGGCGAGCAGCGAACCCGTCAGCCCCGAGAGCACATCGCCACTGCCGGCGGTCGCCAGCCAGCCGGTCCCGGTGGGGTTGACCCGTACGGGCCCGGCGGCATCCGCGACCAGCGTCGTCGAGCCCTTGAGCAGCACCGTGGCGCCGTAGCGCGCGGCCAGCTCGCGTACGGAGCGCAGCCGGGCCGCCTCGATCTCCGCACGGGCGTGGCCGAGCAGCGCGGCAGCCTCCCCCGCGTGCGGGGTCAGCACGGTGGCGGCGGCCCGCGCCCGGACCTGCCGGGGAGTCAGAAAGCGCAGCCCGTCGGCGTCCACGAGCACCGGCACCTCCGCGGCCAGTACGTCGTCCAGCAGCCCCTTCAGCGCGTCCTCGTCGTCGCCGAGGCCGGGCCCGATCACCCATGCCTGGACGCGGCCCGCCTTGTCCGGGGGCCCCGCGTGCACCAGCGTCTCCGGGAACCGCGTGAGCACCGCGTCGGCGGCGGGACCGACATATCGTACGGCCCCCGCGCCGCCGCGCAGCGCGCCCGCCACCGCCAGCACCGCCGCACCCGGATAGCGCGCGGAACCGGCCACCACACCCACCACGCCGCGCCGGTACTTGTCGCTCTCGGCCACCGGCCGGGGCAGCAGGTCCGCCACATCCGCGTGCTGCAGCGCCTCCACATCGGCGTCCTCGGGCAGCGTGAGACCAATGTCCACGAGCCGCAGGGCGCCCGCCCGTTCCCGGGCCGGATCGATCAGCAGCCCCGGTTTGTACGTCCCGAACGTCACCGTCGCAGCGGCCCGTACGGCATCCCCGTGGACCTCGCCGGAGTCCGCGTCCACACCGCTCGGCAGATCGACGGCCACCACCAGCGCCGACTTCCGTACATGGCCCAGGAGTCGGGCCGCCTCGGGGCGCAGCCCGCCGCGGCCGCCGATGCCCACGATCCCGTCCACGACCAGGTCGGCCCCGGCGATGTCCCGCCCCGGATCGGCCGACACCCGTCCGCCGGCCGCCCGCAGCGCGGCGAGACCGCCCTGGTGCGCCCGCTCGGGCGAGAGCAGTACGGCGACGACACCGGCGCCGCGGCGGGCCAGCCGGGCGCCCGCGTAGAGCGCGTCCCCGCCGTTGTCGCCGCTGCCCACCAGCAGCGTCACCCGGGTGCCGGACACCCGGCCCAGCAACTCCCCGCAGGCGACGGCCAGTCCGGCCGCCGCCCGCCGCATCAGCGTCCCCTCGGGCAACCGGGCCATGAGCTCCCGCTCGGCGGCACGTACGGTCTCCACGCTGTAGGCAGTCCTCATGCGAGCCAGTCTCACACTCCAGAACCGACAAAACCTGTTCCGTACCCCGACCCGCCACCGCGCCGCGGGGCCCGCCCTTCGGGCGCACGACGGGAGTTTGACGACAGGCCCTAGTAGGGCTCCGTTAGGTCTTCCCGATCAAGTTCGGGGGGAGCATGTTGGTCGGATGGACGTGCGGCAGGTTCAGGGTTTGCGGGCGGGGTTATCAGCGTTTGTGGCGGATGTGTTCGCATCGGTGCCGCGGAAGGATCAGCGGGCGAAGGGGGACTGCTATCTGCGGGGATTGATGCTGGACGGGCGGCGCAAGTCGATCCAGCCGATGGCTGAGCGGCTGCCGGACGGCAACGAGCAGAACCTGCAGCAGTTCGTGAACCAGTCCACCTGGGATCCGGTGCCGGTGCGGCGACGGATCGCGCAGCGGATGGTGCCGCTGATCGGCCCGGATGCCTGGGCAGTCGATGACGTGTCGTTCCCCAAGGACGGCCGGATGTCGGTGGCGGTCGCCCACCAGTACTGCGGTGCACTGGGCAAGCAGGCCAACTGCCAGGTCGCGGTGAGCATGCACGCAGTCACCGACACCGCGTCGTGCCCGCTGCAGTGGCGCCTGTTCGTGCCCGAAGAGTGGGCCGCAGACGCCGACCGGCGGCACAAGACGGGGATCCCCGAGGACATCGGGCACCAGGAGAAGTGGCGCCTGGCCCTGAACATCCTGGACGAGCTGGCCGGGTGGGGCCTGGCGCCGCCGGTGGTGGTGGCCGACGCCGGCTACGGCCAAAACGCCGACTTCCGCGACGGCCTGGAGGGCCGCGGCATCAAGTACGTCGTCGCCATCCGCTCGGATGTGACCGTCCACCCGCACGATGCGGTGCCCACCGCACCGCCGTGGTCCGGCAACGGCCGCAAACCGCAGCCCCGCTACCGCGACAAGCCGCCCCCAGTAGCCGCACTCGCCACCAGCCATGGACGGCAGGCTTTCACCGACGTTACCTGGCGTGAAGGCTCACGCGGACCAATGCGTTCACGCTTCCTGGCCCTGCGGGTCCGGCCGGCCGGAGTGCGGGTCCGTCGTCTGACCCAGTCCGCCGCCGTCGCCGGGCACGGCTCTTGGGACGGTGTCCTGCCCGAGGTCACCTTGCTGGTCGAGTGGCCCGAAGGCGCCGCAGCGCCGACCGACTACTGGCTGTCCAACCTGCCCGAGGACACCCCGCTCGCCGAACTGGTCCGCCTGGCTAAGATCCGCTGGCGCATCGAGCACGACTACCGGGAACTCAAGCACGGCCTGGGCCTGGACCACTTCGAGGGACGTTCCTGGAACGGCTGGCACCACCACGTCACCCTGGTCACCGCCGCCCACGCCTTCCTCACCGAACAGCGGCTCTCCCCAAAAGCCCGCACACCGGCCTCACGCTCTACCAGGTCCTGGACGCCCTCCAGACCCTGCTGAACTGCTGGACCGGCACCTGCACCACCTGCCACCGCCCCCTGCCCAGACGATCAGGCAGACGCCGCCCGCCAAGACCCACACCGACCTAACGGAGCCCTACTAGCCCTCCGCAATCACCACCGCCGAGGCCACCCCCGCGTCATGACTGAGCGACACATGCCACGACCGCACCCCCAGCTCCGCCGCACGGGCCGCGACCGTGCCGCGGACCCGCAGGCGCGGCTGGCCGCTGTCCTCGACGTACACCTCGGCGTCGGTCCAGTGCAGCCCGCCCGGCGCGCCGAGCGCCTTGGCGATGGCCTCCTTGGCGGCGAACCGGGCCGCCAGCGAGGCGATGCCGCGGCGCTCGCCGCTCGGCAGCACCAGTTCCGTCTCGATGAACAGCCGCTGCGCCATCTCCGGCGTCCGCTCCAGTGCCGCCTCGAACCGGTCGATCTCGGCGACGTCGATGCCCACCCCGATGATCACTCGCTCACTCCACCGTCACGGACTTGGCGAGGTTGCGCGGCTGGTCGACCTCGTTGCCGCGCGCGGTGGCCAGTTCGCAGGCGAAGACCTGCAGCGGCACCGTGGACACCAGCGGCTGCAGCAGCACCGGCGTCCGCGGGATCCGTACGAGGTGGTCGGCGTAGGGCACCACCGCCTCATCGCCCTCCTCCGCGATCACGATCGTGCGCGCGCCCCGGGCCCGGATCTCCTGGATGTTCGACACGATCTTGTCGTGGAGTACGGACCGCCCGCGCGGCGACGGGACGACCACCACCACCGGCAGCCCGTCCTCGATCAGCGCGATCGGCCCGTGCTTGAGCTCACCGGCCGCGAAGCCCTCCGCGTGCATATACGCGAGTTCCTTCAGTTTCAGCGCGCCTTCGAGCGCCACCGGGTAGCCGACATGCCGCCCCAGGAACAGCACGGTGTTCTGGTCGGCGAGGCCGCGCGCCAGCTCCCGTACCGGCTCCATGGTGCTCAGCACCTGCTCGACCTGGGTTCCGATCGCCGCCAGTTCCTTCACCACGGCGCGGATCTCGTCGCCCCACTTGGTGCCCCGCACCTGCCCGAGGTAGAGCGCGACCAGATAGCAGGCGACCAGCTGGGTGAGGAACGCCTTGGTCGACGCCACCGCGACCTCGGGCCCGGCGTGCGTGTAGAGCACGGCGTCCGACTCCCGCGGAATGGTCGACCCGTTCGTGTTGCAGATGGCGAGCACCTTCGCGCCCTGTTCACGGGCGTGCCGCAGCGCCATAAGGGTGTCCATGGTCTCCCCGGACTGGCTGACGGCGATCACCAGCGTCCGCCGGTCCATGATCGGGTCGCGGTAGCGGAACTCGCTGGCCAGCTCGGTCTCGCAGGGGATCCGCGTCCAGTGCTCGATCGCGTACTTGGCGATCAGGCCCGCGTGGTAGGCCGTCCCGCACGCCACGATGACGACCTTGTCGACCTCCCGCAGCACCTCGGGCGGGATCCGCACCTCGTCGAGGGAGAGCACCCCGGAAGCGTCGATCCGCCCCAGCAGCGTATCCGCGACGGCCTTCGGCTGCTCGGCGATCTCCTTGAGCATGAAGTAGTCGTAGCCGCCCTTCTCGGCCGCCGACGCGTCCCAGTCGACGTGGTACGTCCGCACCTGCGCGGGCGCGCCGTCGAAGTCGGTGACCGTCGCCCCGTCCCGGCGCAGCTCCACGACCTGGTCCTGGCCCAGCTCGACGGCCTCCCGGGTGTGCGCGATGAACGCCGCCACATCCGAGGCCAGGAACGCCTCGTCCTCGCCGATGCCCACCACCAGCGGCGAGTTGCGGCGGGCGCCGACGACCACGTCCGGCGCGTCGGAGTGCACCGCGACCAGCGTGAACGCGCCCTCCAGCCGGCGGCAGACCTGGCGCATCGCCTCCGGCAGTTCACCGCACGACGAGTACGACTCGGCCAGCAGGTGCGCGACCACCTCGGTGTCCGTCTCGGACGCCAACGTATGGCCGCGGTCGGCGAGTTCGGTCCGCAGCGCGGCGAAGTTCTCGATGATCCCGTTGTGGACGACGGACACCCGGCCGGCGTTGTCCAGGTGCGGGTGGGCGTTGGCATCGTTGGGCGCGCCATGGGTGGCCCACCGGGTGTGCCCGATCCCGGTCGAGCCGGTCGGCAGCGGACGGTCCGCCAGCTCCTTCTCCAGGTTGGCGAGTTTGCCCGCCTTCTTGGCGGCGGCCAGCCCACCGTCGGCCAAGACGGCGACCCCCGCCGAGTCATAGCCGCGGTACTCCAGCCGCTTCAGCCCGGCCAGAACGACGTCAAGGGCCGACCGCCCGCCCACATATCCCACGATTCCGCACATGAGGGCAGCCTACGACGGGGGCCTTCGATTGCCGCGGTGGGCCGTTGCCGCGCTCTTCCGTCGGCCACTGTCACCGTTCCACCATCGACCGTTACGGCACTCCGCAGTCGGCCACTACCACCGCTCCGCCGTCGACCGTTGCCGCCGCTCTATCCGGTCCAGTGCCGCCCGCACCGTCTCCACGAATTCCTCGTCCTCGTCCGCGTCCACACCGGGCCGGCTGCCCCGCTCGTAGTGCTCCAGGAAGTCGGCGAGGTCCTCCCCGAGGTCGTCGTCGGGCAGCTCCTCGGCCAGCTCGGCGTGCACCCACGCCTCGAATCCGTCCGGCGCCGCCGTCCCCCGGCCCTTGTCCCGCCGTCGCAGCATTGCCAACAGGCGCGCTCGCACGCCCACCCCCTATGTCTTCTGTGGCCCGCCCTCGGCGCGCCGCCCCCGCCGACGACCGTACCGGGCGCAACCCGCCAGGTACAGATATGTGCGGACAGACCTGGAGGCGGAGCCCCGGCCACCCCCGTTTCCGCCCACCGGCGCCGGTAAACCCGCCGCGAAACCCGCCCGGCGTGTGCCGGACCCCACACCGTCCCCGACATGATCCGCCCGCCCGGCCCGCGCACAATGGGCCAGTGCCCCTGACGACAGAGCCGCAGCAGCGACGCCGCGCCGACAGCTCCCCGTACGTCGACCTGACACGGCAGCAGTGGAGCGCGCTGCGCGAGAAGACCCCGCTGCCGCTGACCGCCGAAGAGGTGGAACGGCTGCGCGGCCTGGGCGATGTCATCGACCTCGACGAGGTACGGGACGTCTATCTCCCGCTGTCCCGGCTGCTCAACCTCTACGTAGGCGCCACCAGCAATCTGCGCGGGGCGCTGAACACCTTCCTGGGCGACGCGGGCGGCGGCCAGGGCTCCCAGCCCGGCACCCCCTTCGTGATAGGCGTCGCCGGCAGCGTGGCCGTCGGCAAGTCCACCACCGCCCGGCTGCTGCAGGCGCTGCTGGCGCGCTGGCCGGAGCATCCGCGCGTCGAGCTGGTCACCACCGACGGGTTCCTCTTCCCCAACGCCGAGCTGCACCGGCGCGGCCTGATGTCCCGCAAGGGCTTCCCCGAGTCCTACGACCGCCGGGCGCTGACCCGCTTCGTCGCGGATGTGAAGTCCGGCAAGGCCGAGGTCACCGCCCCGGTCTACTCCCACCTCATCTACGACATCGTGCCCGGCGAGCGGCTGACCGTGCACCGCCCGGACATCCTCATCGTCGAGGGCCTGAACGTGCTGCAGCCCGCGCTGCCCGGCAAGGACGGCCGTACCCGCCTCGGTCTCGCGGACTTCTTCGACTTCTCCGTCTACGTCGACGCACGCGCCGAGGACATCGAGCAGTGGTATCTGGGCCGGTTCCGCAAGCTGCGCGCGACGGCCTTCCAGAACCCGTTCTCGTACTTCCGCAAGTACACCCAGGTCTCCGAGGAGGATGCGCTGGACTACGCCCGGATGATGTGGCGCACCGTCAACAAGCCCAATCTCCAGCAGAATGTCGCCCCGACCCGCGGCCGGGCGAACCTGGTGCTGCGCAAGGGCCCGAACCACAAGGTCCAGCGGCTGTCACTGCGCAAGCTCTGAACGACCGCCGGGTTCCGGGACGTCGGGACATCCGGCCCGGCTTCGGACGCGGTAGCCCGGCACACGTACGGGCGGGCGCGTGACCATCTCACGCACCCGCCCGTACCCGCCACGAACTCCCTACCCGAGCGCCGACTTCACCGCATCGGCCAGCCGCTCGGCGACCGCCCGTGCCTGCTCGGCGTCCGCGGCCTCCACCATCACCCGTACCAGCGGCTCGGTGCCGGACGGCCGCAGCAGCACCCGGCCGGTGGCGCCCAGCTCCTGCTCCGCCTCGGTGACCGCGGCGGTCAGCCTGGGCGAGCTGGCGACCCGAGACTTGTCGACGTCGCGGACGTTGATCAGGATCTGCGGCAGCCGCTCCATGACGCCCGCCAGATCCGCCAGCGACCGGCCGGTCGCGGCGACCCGGGCCGCCAGCATCAGGCCGGTCAGCGTGCCGTCGCCGGTCGTGGCGTGGTCCAGCGCGATGACGTGCCCGGACTGCTCGCCGCCCAGCGCGAAGCCGTGGGCCTTCATCTCCTCCAGGACGTAGCGGTCGCCGACCGCGGTCTGCGCCAGCTCGATGCCTTCGCGCTCCATGGCCAGTTTGAAGCCCAGGTTGGACATGACGGTGGCGACGACGGTGTTCTTGCGCAGCGCACCGGCCTCGCGCATGCCGAGGGCGAGGACGGCCAGGATCTGGTCGCCGTCGATCTCGTTGCCGTCGTGGTCCACGGCCAGACAGCGGTCCGCGTCACCGTCGTGCGCCACGCCCAGGTCGGCGCCGTGCTCGACGACGGCCTCGCGCAGCTGTCGCAGATGCGTGGAGCCGCAGCCGTCGTTGATGTTGAGGCCGTCGGGTTCGGTGCCGATGGTGATGATCTCGGCGCCGGCCCGTGCGAACGCCTCGGGCGAGACCCGCGCCGCCGCGCCGTGCGCACCGTCGATGACGATCTTCAGCCCGTCGAGGCGGTTGGGCAGCACACCGACCAGATGCGCGACGTAGTTGTCGAAGCCCTCGTCGTAGACGGTCACCCGGCCCACGCCGGCACCGGTCGGCCGCTCCCACGGCTCACCGGAGCTGTGGGCGTGATAGGTCCGCTCGATGCGGTCCTCCAGCTCGTCGGGGAGCTTGTGGCCGCCGCGGGCGAAGAACTTGATGCCGTTGTCGGGCATCGGGTTGTGGCTGGCGGAGAGCATCACCCCGAGGTCGGCGCCGAGAGCACCGGTCAGGTACGCGACCGCGGGCGTCGGCAGCACGCCCACCCGCAGGACGTCCACACCGGCGCTGGCCAGCCCCGCGACGACCGCCGCCTCCAGGAACTCCCCCGACGCACGCGGATCTCGTCCGACCACGGCAACCGGCCGGTGCCCCTCGAAAGTGCCGCCCCGCCCGTCACCCGACCGCCAGCCCGGCAGAACGGGGCTTCGTCCCGGCGTGTCCATCAGCACATGCGCCGCCGCGACCGACAGACCGAGCGCGAGCTCCGCCGTCAGATCGGCATTGGCGACACCGCGCACACCGTCCGTGCCGAAGAGTCGTCCCACTGGTGTCCTCCGAGTAGATGAGCTTGGTACGGGCCCTCAAGTCCAGGTATACGCGGCATGTCCCGCGGTTATACGCGCCGGGTCCCGGATAGCCGAACGCCCCGGCAGCACGGAAAGTGCCACCGGGGCGTTCGCCGAGTGCTGCACGGCGCGCAGCGCGCGGAATCAGCGCTTGCTGTACTGCGGCGCCTTGCGGGCCTTCTTGAGTCCGGACTTCTTGCGCTCGACCGCACGGTCGTCACGCTTGAGGAACCCGGCCTTCTTCAGGGCGCCGCGGTTGTTCTCCACGTCCGCCTCGTTCAGCGCACGGGCCACGCCCAGTCGCAGCGCACCGGCCTGGCCGGAGATGCCGCCGCCGGCGATACGGGCGATGACGTCGTAGCGGTTGTCGAGCTCCAGCACCTTGAAGGGCTCGTTGACTTCCTGCTGGTGCACCTTGTTGGGGAAGTACTCCTCAAGGGTGCGACCGTTGATCTTCCACTTGCCGGAGCCCGGAACGATCCGGACGCGGGCGATGGCGTTCTTGCGACGGCCCAGGCCGGCGGCCGGCTGCGGCTCACCGAAGCGGGACGCGAGGGACTCGGAGGTGTACTCGCCCTCCAGCGGAACCTCGGTCTCGGTGGTGTACTGCTCGACCTCAACCTCTTCGAGCGGGGTCTCGGGGGTGGTCTCAGCCACGATGCTCCTCAGATTCTCTGTCGTCTTAGGGGGTGGCCGGACTTACTGCGCGACCTGGGTGATCTCGAACGGGACCGGCTGCTGCGCAGCGTGCGGGTGCTCGGCGCCCGCGTAGACCTTCAGCTTCGAGAGCATCTGACGGCCCAGAGTGTTCTTGGGGAGCATGCCCTTGACGGCCTTCTCGACGGCCTTCTCGGGGTTCTTGGCGAGCAGCTCGTCGTAACGGACGGAACGGAGACCGCCCGGGAAGCCGGAGTGGCGGTAGGCCATCTTCTGGCTGCGCTTGTTGCCGGAGAGGTGCACCTTGTCGGCGTTGACGATGATGACGAAGTCACCCGTGTCAACGTGCGGCGCGTACACCGGCTTGTGCTTGCCCCGCAGGAGGGACGCGGCCTGGCTGGCCAGACGGCCCAGGACAACGTCCTGCGCGTCAATGATGTGCCACTGGCGCTGGACGTCGCCGGGCTTGGGGCTGAACGTACGCACGTCTTAGCCTTCGCTTCTTAAGAGTGGGGTCTCCCCTCGGTCATCATGACCTCGGGGACGGGTCCTGTACTGGTCACCACGGCTGATCACACAGCAGGGCGGCACTACGGGTGACGCAACCCGATCGTCCGCCGCTGGTTATCGGCCCGGTGGCCGGCGTAAGGCCCCCTCACGTGAGATAGAGCAAGCCAATACGCATAACGAACTGGCAGAATACCGGCCCGGCCCTGGCCTGGTCAAAACGCGTCCCGAACCGGCGTACGACCCCGGCGGCCGCAGGCGCCGGGGGGCGGGCGGGAGATTGACGACAGGGGCCTAGCGCGCCCGCTCCACGCGGCGCTCGTCCCACACCGGCTCCGCGGTCTCCCGCACCCGCCCGTCGGACCCGAACACCAGGAACCGGTCGAACGACCTGGCGAACCACCGGTCGTGCGTCACCGCCACCACCGTCCCCTCGTACGCCTCCAGCCCCTCCTGCAGCGCCTCCGCCGACTCCAGGTCGAGGTTGTCGGTCGGCTCGTCCAGCAGCAGGGAAGTGGAACCCGACAGCTCCAGCAGCAGGACCTGGAAGCGCGCCTGCTGGCCGCCGGAGAGCCGCTCGAAACGCTGCTCGGCCTGTTTCTCCAGCTCGTACCGGCGCAGCGCGGACATCGCCTGGCCCTTGTTCCTGGCGTGCTCGGTCCACAGGATGTCCAGCAGGGTGCGGCCCATCAGCTCCGGATGCGCGTGTGTCTGGGCGAAGTGGCCGGGGACGACGCGGGCGCCCAGCTTCCAGCCGCCGGTATGCGAGACCTCCTCGCCCGCCAGCAGCCGCAGGAAATGGGACTTGCCGGAGCCGTTGGAGCCCAGGACCGCGACCCGCTCACCGTAGAAGATCTCCAGGGAGAAGGGCTGCATCAGGCCGGTGAGCTCAAGGTTCTCGCAGGTGATCGCCCGGACCCCGGTACGACCGCCGTGCAGCCGCATGGTGATGTCCTGCTCACGCGGCGGCTCCGGCGGCGGCCCGGCCTCCTCGAACTTCCGCAGCCGGGTCTGCGCCGCCGCATAGCGCGAGGCCATCTCATGGCTGACCGACGCCGCCTGCCGCAGCGACACCACCAGCTTCTTGAGCTGGGCGTGCTTCTCGTCCCAGCGCCGCCGCAGCTCCTCGAAGCGCGCGAAGCGCTCCTTGCGCGCCTCGTGGTACGTGCCGAAGCCCCCGCCGTGCACCCAGACGTCGGAGCCCGCCGGGCCCGGCTCGACGCTGACGATCTTCTCGGCGGCGCGCGCCAGCAGCTCCCGGTCGTGCGAGACGAACAGCACCGTCTTCTTCGTCTCCCGCAGCTGCTCCTCCAGCCAGCGCTTGCCGGGGACGTCGAGATAGTTGTCCGGCTCGTCCAGCAACAGCACCTCGTCCGTGCCGCGCAGCAGCGACTCCAGCACCAGACGCTTCTGCTCGCCGCCGGAGAGCGTGCGCACCTTGCGCCACTGAGCCTTCTCGTACGGCACTCCCAGCGCCGCCACGGTGCACATGTCCCAGACCGTCTCGGCCTCGTACCCGCGCGCCTCGGCCCAGTCGCTGAGCGCCTGCGCGTACGCCATCTGCGCGCCCTCGTCGTCCACGGTCATGATCGCCTCTTCGGCGTCGTCCACCGCCGCGGCCGCCTCCCGGATCCGCGGCTGGGCGACGGAGACCAGCAGGTCACGCACCGTCCGCTCATCCCGTACCGATCCGACGAACTGTGGCATCACCCCCAGCCCCCCGCTGACCGTCACCGCCCCGCCGTGCGGCTGGAGCTCCCCCGCGAGCAGCCGCAGCAAGGTCGTCTTCCCCGCGCCGTTGGCCCCCACCAGCGCGGCCGAGGCGCCCTCCCCCACCCGGAAGGACACATCCCCCAGCAGGACCCTCCCGTCCGGCAGGTGGTACTCCAGGTGTCCGGCCTCAAGATGTCCCATGGGGTGGATTGTCACGGACCGCCGCGTATTACTCCAACCGGTTTACGAAGCCGCCACCGGACGGCCGCATCCCCCTCCCCCAGGGGTCGTTAGGATGCGCGGCATGAGCTTTGGGCACGGTGGGCCGTTCGACGGCCCTGGGGGATCTGGGACGCCGGACTGGGACGCGCTCGCGCAAGAAAGCGAGGCGGCCGCCCGCCGCAAACGCTGGATGCTGATCGGCGGCAGCGCGCTCGCGGCGGTCGCGGTGGCGGGCATCGTCACCGCAGCCGTGGTCACCAGCAACGACTCCGGCGGCGGCAACCCCACCGCCTCGCCCACCGGGTCCGGCGCGACCCAGGCGCCGGAGCCCAGGCCGTCCTTCTCCGACGTCTCGGTGCCGCCCCCGCCGAACCCGCAGGACTACATCTCGGACCCCGAGAAGGACAGGGCGCCGCTCACCCCCGCCACACTCTTCCCCGACAAGACCATGGCCAACGGCGCGCGCACCTACTCGCGCACCAACACCGCCACCACCAAGGACTGCACCGCCGCCGCCCAGGGCGCCCTCGGCTCCCTGCTGTCGCACAACGGCTGCTCACAGCTGCTGCGCGCCACGTACTCGAAGGGCGGTGTGTCGGTCACCGTCGGTGTCGCCGTCTTCGACTCCCCGGCCCAGGCCGCCAAGGTCCGTGACCAGTACAAAGGCAATCTCGCCCCGCTGTCCGGCGGCGGTGTCCCCGCGAGCTTCTGCGTGGGCACGGGCTGCGTGACGACCGCCAACGCGGTCGGCCGCTACGCCTACTTCACCATCGCCGGCAACGACGACGGCAAGCGAGTCGAGAGCACCAAGTCCAAGGCGGGCCAGATCGGCCGGGACGGCGGCTTCTACGCCTTCCACCGCATCCAGCAGCGCGGCAAGGACCAGGCCGCGAAGGCCGCCGCGGCACAGAGCCAATAGCCGCGGTCCCGGGCGCCTGCCACTGATCGGGCGCCGCCTCTCCGGCGGCGCCACCGGGCCGCGCCCGCCGCCTCAGCAGCAGCCGCCACCCGGCAGAGTCCGCTTGTTCCGCGCTTCCTTGTTCCGCGCCCCCAACAGCTCGTCCGCCGGGTAGCCGACCTCCTCCAGCGTCAGCCCGTGCGGCCGCACCACATGCACCGCCGAGTCCCGCACACCGGCCGCCAGCACCTTGCCGGGCCACTCCGGCGGCCGGTGCCCGTCGCCGACGAACAGCAGGGCGCCGATCAGCGACCGCACCATGTTGTGGCAGAACGCGTCCGCCCGCACGGTCGCCGTGATGATCCCGTCCGCCCCCCGGGCCAGGCTCAGCTCCTGGAGCGTACGGATGGTGGTCGCGCCCTCCCGCCGCTTGCAGTACGCCGCGAAGTCGTGCTCCCCGAGCAGCGGCCGGGCCGCCGCGTTCATGGCGTCGACGTCGAGCGGCCAGTCGTGCCACAGCACATGGCCGCGCAGCAACGGATCGACACCGCCCGGGTTGTCGGTGACCCGGTACGCGTAGCGCCGCCAGACCGCGGAGAAACGGGCGTTGAAGCCGCTCGGCGCCTCCAGGAGGGCCCACACCCGCACGTCCTTGGGCAGCCGCCCGGCAAGCCGCTTGAGCAGCTTCCCGCGGTGCTCACCCCAGACCTCCCGAGGCAGATCCACATGGGCGACCTGCCCCCGGGCATGCACCCCGGCGTCCGTCCGCCCCGCGACGGTGAGCTCATACGTCTCGCCCGACCGGGTCACCGTCCGCAGCGCGTCTTCCAACTCACCCTGGACGGTGCGTCGTTCGGACTGCTTCGCCCAGCCCGAGAAGTCCTTCCCGTCATAGGAAAGATTCAGCCGCACCCGGACGTACCCGGGCTCCACCTCGTCACTCACGTCCCCATCCTCTCAGCCCCACGACAACGCGAAGCGGGCCCGCCCCCCGAAGGGACGGACCCGCTCACAGCCAGGCAGTGCCTCAGGCGTCCTTCTCGGCCTCGTCAGCCGCGGCCTCGGCACCGGCGGCCTCATCGGCCTCCTTCACCGCACGCTTGGTCGCGGCCTCGGCCTCGGCGACGGTCGCCTTCTTGGCGATCTCGCCCTCGACCAGCTCGATGACGGCCATCGGAGCGTTGTCACCACGGCGGTTGCCGATCTTGGTGATACGGGTGTAGCCACCCGGACGCTCCGCGAACCGCGGCGCGATCTCCGTGAAGAGCGTGTGCACGACGCTCTTGTCCGAGACCAGCTGCATGACCTGACGGCGGTTGTGAAGGTCACCCTTCTTCGCCTTGGTCACCAGACGCTCCGCGTACGGACGCAGACGGCGGGCCTTGGCCTCGGTCGTCGTGATGCGGCCGTGCTCGAAGAGGCTGGTCGCCAGGTTGCGCAGCATGGCGCGCTCGTGCGCGGGGCTGCCGCCCAGACGGGCGCCCTTGGAGGGCTTCGGCATTTTCTTTCTCCTTGGTATCTGCCCCGGCCGTATCAGGTACCGGGGTCAGGGCCCGATGAGCGGGTGCTCACCGGCAACAACCAGCGCCCTGAAAGGGGCGCGGGACTGCGGACTTCATGCGGCTCCGCCGCGTGGGCGCGACCGACCACAGCCGGCCCGCAGCCGTTGCGATCCTCTGGGGTGGCCCCCAGCGACTCAGTACTGCTCGGTCTCGACGAACCCGGCGTCCGCGTCGTCGTCGGCGCCGAAGGCGTCGGCGGCGGCGGTCGGGTCGAATCCAGGAGGCGAGTCCTTCAGAGCGAGCCCCATCCCGGCCAGCTTCGCCTTCACCTCGTCGATCGACTTCGCACCGAAGTTACGGATGTCGAGCAGGTCCGCCTCGGAGCGGGCCACCAGCTCGCCCACCGAGTGGATGCCCTCGCGCTTGAGGCAGTTGTACGACCGAACGGTGAGCTCCAGCTCCTCGATCGGCAGCGCCAGGTCGGCGGCCAGGGCGGCGTCCGTCGGGGACGGGCCCATGTCGATGCCCTCGGCGTCGATGTTGAGCTCACGCGCCAGACCGAACAGCTCGACCAGGGTCTTACCGGCCGACGCCATGGCGTCACGCGGACGCATGGCCTGCTTGGTCTCGACGTCGACGATCAGCTTGTCGAAGTCGGTGCGCTGCTCGACACGGGTCGCCTCGACCTTGTACGTGACCTTGAGCACCGGGGAGTAGATGGAGTCGACCGGGATCCGGCCGATCTCCTGGCCCACCTGCTTGTTCTGGACGGCGGAGACATAGCCGCGACCGCGCTCGACGGTCAGCTCCATCTCCAGCTTGCCCTTGCCGTTCAGCGTGGCGAGGACCAGGTCCGGGTTGTGCACCTCGACACCGGCCGGCGGCGCGATGTCGGCGGCGGTCACCAGGCCCGGACCCTGCTTGCGCAGGTACATCACCACGGGCTCGTCGTGCTCGCTGCTCACGACCAGCTGCTTGATGTTGAGGATGAGGTCGGTGACGTCCTCCTTGACGCCCGGCACGGTGGTGAACTCGTGCAGAACGCCGTCGATGCGAATGCTGGTGACAGCCGCACCGGGGATCGACGACAGGAGGGTCCGACGCAGAGAGTTGCCGAGGGTGTAGCCGAAGCCCGGCTCCAGCGGCTCGATCACGAACCGGGAGCGGTATTCGTCGACGACCTCTTCGGTCAGAGAGGGACGCTGAGCGATCAGCATGATGATTGATCCTTCAGTCGTGGGCGCCCGCTATTTGACGCCCGCTGTACTGACTAAGGGTACGGGCGGTACGGCCCAACGGATCCGTACCGCCCGAGACCGCAAGCTCTTACGTGGAGCAGAGCTCGACGATCAGCTGCTCCTGCACCTGGGTGGCGATGATGCGTCACCCTGGGGAGTATTCCCCGGACCCCAAGCCGCACACGGGGCGCGGCCTGCGGACCAGGCGCCGGAGTAGTCGGCCGACCCGAATTACTTCGAGTACAGCTCGACGATCAGTTGCTCCTGCACCTGGGTGTCGATCACCTGGCGCTCGGGCAGGCTGTGCACGAGGATCCGGAGGTTCGACGGGATCGCTTCCAGCCAGGCCGGAGCGGTCTTCTCGCCGGCCTCGGCCTGAGCCACCTGGAAGGGTGTCAGGTTCCGAGAGCCCTCGCGGACCTCGATGATGTCGTTCACGGCCACCCGCGCCGACGGGATGTTGTTCTTCTTCCCGTTGACGGTGATGTGTCCGTGACGGACCAGCTGACGGGCGTGATCGCGGGACTTGGCGAAGCCGGCCCGGTAGATCACGTTGTCGAGACGGGTCTCAAGGATGCGCAGAAGGTTCTCACCGGTCTTGCCGGTCTTCTGGTTCGCTTCCTTGTAGTAGTTCACGAACTGCTTCTCAAGGACACCGTAGATACGGCTGCACTTCTGCTTCTCACGAAGCTGGAGCAGGTACTCGCTGTCCTTGGTGCGCCCGCGTCCGTGCTCACCCGGGGGGTAAGGACGAATCTCGATCGGGCACTTTGCGCTCTCACACTTGCTGCCCTTGAGGAACAGCTTCTGCTTTTCCCGACGGCAACGCTTGCAGTCGGCCCCGGTGTAACGCGCCATGTTGTGTTGTCTCCTACTTCAGCAGCTGGTCAGACGCGGCGACGCTTCGGCGGGCGGCATCCGTTGTGCGGGGTGGGGGTGACGTCCTGGATCGAGCCCACCTCAAGGCCGGTGGCCTGGAGCGAGCGGATGGCCGTCTCGCGACCCGAACCCGGGCCCTTGACGAAGACGTCGACCTTGCGCATGCCGTGCTCCTGCGCGCGGCGGGCGGCCGACTCGGCGGCCATCTGCGCGGCGAAGGGGGTGGACTTGCGCGAGCCCTTGAAGCCGACGTGGCCGGCCGACGCCCAAGAGATCACGTTCCCGGTCGGGTCGGTGATCGAGACGATCGTGTTGTTGAACGTGCTCTTGATGTGAGCGTGCCCGTGGGCGACGTTCTTCTTCTCCTTGCGGCGCACCTTCTTGGCGCCGGCCGTACGGCCCTTCGGAGGCATGAATTTCTCCCGTGGAGGTGGTCGGTCCTACAGCGAAGACCGCTGGTGAGCGTCCTGCTGAGGACTACTTCTTGCCCGGCTTCTTCTTGCCGGCGATCGCGCGACGCGGACCCTTGCGGGTACGGGCGTTCGTGCTGGTGCGCTGACCGTGCACCGGCAGACCGCGACGGTGACGCAGACCCTGGTAGCAGCCGATCTCGACCTTGCGGCGGATGTCGGCCTGGATCTCGCGACGGAGGTCACCCTCGGTCCGGAGGTTGTTGTCGACGTACTCGCGGATCTTGACGAGGTCTTCCTCGGCCAGGTCGCGAACACGCGTGTTCGGGTTCACGCCGGTGGCGGCGAGAGTCTGCTGCGACAGCGTCCGCCCGATACCGAAGACGTAGGTGAGGGCGACCTCCACACGCTTTTCGCGCGGGAGATCAACGCCTGCGAGGCGTGCCATTGATGTGGCTCCTGATGGCTATTCGGAGGTCTTCCGCAGCACCGTTCCCGTAAAACTCCGCGGCATTACGAGCCGGGTCCCCGGCCTCCGAGCCGGGGGTGTCGTCCCCACGCGAGTGCGGGGGTCGGGTGACTGCGTATGTACGTGTTGTGCTTGCGTCGCGCGAAAAACTGCGAAATGCAGGTTGGTCGGTGTGCGTCAGCCCTGGCGCTGCTTGTGGCGCAGGTTGTCGCAGATGACCATGACCCGGCCGTGGCGGCGGATCACCTTGCACTTGTCGCAGATCTTCTTGACGCTCGGCTTGACCTTCATGGGATGTGAGGTTCTCCGGGTCAGTGCCGTCACCCCACGGGAGGGGGCTCCGACAAGATCTACTTGTAGCGGTAGACGATCCGGCCACGCGTCAGGTCGTACGGAGAAAGCTCCACCACGACCCGGTCATCCGGGAGGATGCGGATGTAGTGCATCCGCATCTTGCCGCTGATGTGCGCGAGGACCTTGTGACCGTTCTGGAGCTCCACCTTGAACATGGCGTTCGGGAGGGACTCGATCACGGTGCCCTCGATTTCGATGGCACCTTGCTTCTTGGCCACGCTTCGCCCTTCGAATCGGCTACCTTGATCAACTCTCACATCAATTCGTCTGCTTCAGGGCAGACGGATGCACGAGAGCCGACGCGTCAGTCTACGCCAGCGCCCAGGAAAAGACGAATCCAGGAGTATTGCCCACCCAGGGTGATCCTTACGCCAGGGGCGGCTGCGCCACCGTGACATCACTCGCTCTGCGGCGGGCCATCCGCCGGACCGCGTCACCCGAGCGGGTCGGGTGCTGCCTCGATGCCCAGCTCCGCCAGCCGGGCCTTGCCCCCGTCCGGGGCGGTCAGCACCAGCGGGCCGTCCTCGGTCAGCGCGACCGAGTGCTCCCAGTGCGAGGACCGGCTGCCGTCGTTCGTCTTGACCGTCCACTCGTCGTCGAGGACGTGGGTCTTGTGCGTGCCGAGATTGATCATCGGCTCGATCGCGATGCAGAAACCGGGCACCAGCTTCGGCCCGCGGCCGCGCCGGCGCTCGACGTAGTTCAGCACATGCGGCTCCATGTGCATCTGCGAGCCGATGCCGTGGCCGCCGTACTCCTCGACGATGCCGTACTTGCCGCAGGATGGCCGGGGCTGGCGCCGGATGTAGCCCTCGATCGCCTTGGAGACGTCCACCAGGCGGTTGCCCTTGCTGACGGCCGCGATGCCGGCCCACAGCGACGCCTCGGTGACCCGGTTGAGCTCGACCAGCTCCGCGGAGTGACCGGATCCGACGAAGGCGGTGTACGCCGCGTCGCCGTGCCAGCCCTCGATGATCGCGCCGCAGTCGACGGAGATCAGGTCGCCGTCCTGCAGGATCGTGTCCGCGTCGGGAATTCCGTGCACCACGACGTCGTTCACCGAGGTGCAGATCGTCGCGGGGAAGCCGCCGTAGCCGAGGAAGTTCGACTTCGCGCCGTGCTCGGCCAGCACCTTGCGCGCCGCGTCGTCCAGGTCCTTGGTCGAGGCGCCGGGCACCGCGACCTCCCGGGTCGCCGCGTGGATGGCGGCGACCACCAGCCCCGCCTCGCGCATCTTCGCGATCTGATCGGGGGTCTTGATCTCCACCATGCCCAGGGCCTTTCGCCTTCGCTGTCCGTGTTGCCTGACCAACAGTACGGCCGCGGCGCCCCTGGGGGACACCGCGGCCGTTCAGAGCTGCTGGTCTATTCTCCGCGCTGCAGCGCACCCATCGCGCGCTCGGTGACCTCGTCGACCTTCCCCATCGCCGAGATCGTGACGACCAGGTCCTGGGCCTTGTAGTAGTCGATGATCGGCTCGGTCTCCGTGTGGTAGACCTCCAGCCGCTTGCGGACGGTCTCCTCGTGGTCGTCGTCACGCTGGTACAGCTCGCCGCCGCAGACGTCACAGACGCCCTCGGTCTTCGGCTTGTTGTACTCCGTGTGGAAGACGTGGCTGCTGTCCTTGCGGCAGATGCGCCGGCCGGCGATCCGCTTGACGACCTCGTCCTCCGGGACCTCCAGGTCCAGGACGGCGTCCAGCGTGAGGTCCTTGCCCTTGAGGTACGCGTCCAGCGACTCGGCCTGGCCGAGGTTGCGCGGGAAGCCGTCCAGGAGGAAGCCCTCGGCGGCGTCGGCCTGGTTCATGCGGTCCTCGGCCATCCGGATGGTGACCGAGTCGGGCACCAGATTGCCGGCGTCCATGTACGACTTCGCCTCGACACCCAGAGGCGTGCCCTGGCTGATGTTGGCGCGGAAGAGGTCGCCCGTGGAGATGTGCGGGATCTGGAGGTTCCGGGCAAGGTACGCGGCCTGCGTACCCTTGCCGGCCCCCGGAGGTCCGACGAGGACGATTCGCATCAGCGGAGGAACCCTTCGTAGTTGCGCTGCTGAAGCTGGCTCTCGATCTGCTTCACGGTCTCCAGACCCACACCCACGATGATCAGGATGCTCGTCCCGCCGAACGGGAAGTTCTGGTTCGCGTTGAACAGCACCAACGCCACTGTTGGTACGAGCGCGATCAGCCCCAGATACAGCGAGCCCGGCCACGTGATCCGGTTGAGCACGTAGCTGAGGTACTCGGCCGTCGGGCGACCAGCCCGGATACCCGGGATGAAGCCACCATACTTCTTCATGTTGTCGGCAACTTCTTCGGGGTTGAAGCTGATGGCGACGTAGAAGAACGCGAAGAACACGATCAGCAGGAAGTACGTAACGATGTAAACCGGGTGCTTTCCCGTGGTGAAGTTGGTGGCGATCCACGTCGCCCAGGCCGCCTTCGACCCGCTGAACTGTGTGATAAGGGCCGGAATGTAGAGCAGCGACGACGCGAAGATGACAGGAATCACACCTGCCTGATTCACCTTGAGCGGAATGTACGTGGACGTACCGCCGTACGACCGGCGGCCGATCATCCGCTTCGCGTACTGCACCGGAATGCGCCGCTGGGCCTGTTCGACGAAGACCACCAGGGCGACCATCGCCAGCCCCACCGCGATCACCGCTCCGAACTCGATCCAGCCGTCGGCCAGCTTGCCGGTGAGCTTGATCTGCCACAGGGCGCCCGGGAAGCCGGCGGCGATCGAGATGAACATCAGGATCGACATGCCGTTGCCGATACCGCGGTCGGTGACCAGCTCACCGAGCCACATGATCAGGGCAGTGCCGGCGGTCATCGTGATGACCATCGTGATGGTGGTGAAGATGGAGTCGCTGGGCACGATCTCGGAGCGGACCGAGCAGTTCTGGAAGAGCTGACCGCTGCGGGCGGTGGCCACCAGGCCGGTGCCCTGCAGGACGGCGAGCGCCACGGTCAGATACCGGGTGTACTGGGTGATCTTCGCCTGGCCGGACTGCCCTTCCTTCTTGAGGGCCTCCAGCCGGGGGATCACCACGGTCAGCAGCTGGAGGATGATGCTCGCCGTGATGTACGGCATGATTCCCAGCGCGAAGATCGTGATCTGCAGCAGCGCTCCACCGCTGAACATGTTCACCAGGGCGAACAACCCCGTGGACCCGCCGGACTCCTTCATGCAGGTCTGGACGTTCGCGTAGTTCACCCCAGGGATCGGGATCTGTGCCCCGATCCGGTAGAGCACGATGATGCCCAACGTGAACAGCAGCTTCTTGCGCAGGTCGGGCGTCTTGAACGCTCGGGCGAACGCGGTGAGCACGGTGCCTCCTGCGCCTCCCGCCTCGCGTGCGAGAGGTGACGGTCTTGAGGATCGACGAATTGCTAGACGAATATCTGGTGGCCAAACACCGCCCGGGAATTGCCCCGCGCGGCGCGAGTCCGGGGCAAGCCCGGAAAAAACAACAGTGCAGGCCACCTTACCGGCGACCGTACCCCCTTGGAACGACCAACCGGGGATGCCCCAATCAATGGGCATCCCCGGTCAGTTGAATCAACGAACTCAGCTGAGCTCGGTGACGCTGCCGCCGGCGGCGGCGATCTTCTCCTTGGCGGAGCCGGAAACGGCGTCAACCGTCACCTGCAGCGCCACGGAGATCTCGCCCTGGCCCAGGACCTTGACGAGCTCGTTCTTGCGCACCGCGCCCTTGGCGACCAGGTCGGCCACCGTGACCTCGCCACCCTGCGGGTAGAGCGCGGACAGCTTGTCCAGGTTCACGACCTGGAACTGCTTGTGGGCGGGGTTCTTGAAGCCCTTCAGCTTCGGGAGCCGCATGTGGAGGGGCATCTGCCCACCCTCGAAGCGCTCCGGAACCTGGTAACGGGCCTTGGTGCCCTTGGTACCACGACCAGCGGTCTTACCCTTGGACGCCTCACCACGACCGACACGGGTCTTGGCGGTCTTGGCACCCGGGGCGGGCCGGAGGTTGTGGACCTTCAGCGGGTTGCTCTCCGCCATGTCAGTCGACCTCCTCAACCGTCACGAGGTGGCGGACGGTGTGCACCATGCCGCGGTACTCGGGGCGGTCCTCCTTGACAACCACGTCGTTGATCTTCTTCAGACCGAGCGAACGCAGGGTGTCACGGTGGTTCTGCTTGCTGCCGATGATGGACTTCGTCTGCGTGATCTGAAGGCGAGCCATTACGCACTCACCCCAGCACGCGCCCGCAGCAGAGCGGCGGGAGCAACGTCCTCCAGCGGCAGGCCACGACGGGCGGCGATCTCCTCGGGACGCTGCAGCCCCCGGAGGGCCTCCACCGTGGCGTGCACGATGTTGATCGGGTTCGCCGACCCGAGCGACTTGCTCAGGACGTCGTGGATGCCCGCGCACTCCAGGACGGCGCGCACGGGACCACCGGCGATCACACCGGTACCGGGGGAAGCGGGCTTGAGCAGGACGACGCCCGCGGCCTTCTCGCCCTGGATGGGGTGCGGGATGGTGCCCTGGATACGGGGAACCTTGAAGAAGTTCTTCTTGGCCTCTTCCACGCCCTTGGCGATGGCAGCCGGAACTTCCTTGGCCTTGCCGTAACCGACACCTACGGTGCCGTCACCGTCGCCCACCACGACCAGCGCGGTGAAGCTGAAACGGCGACCACCCTTGACAACCTTGGCGACGCGGTTGATCGCGACAACGCGCTCAACGTACGCGGTCTTCTCGGCGGCAGCGCCACCGTCGCGACCCTTCCGGTCCCGCCGCTCGCCGCCACCGGCACCGCTTCCGCGGCGCTGGGGTCCAGCCATTGGAATTACCTCTCTCTGTTACGTCCGCTAGCTCCGGAACCGGGGCTTAGAACTTCAGCCCGGCTTCGCGGGCGGCGTCGGCCAGAGCGGCAATCCGCCCGGCGTACTTCTTGCCACCACGGTCGAACACGACGGCCTCGACACCGGCGGCCTTGGCACGCTCGGCGACCAGGGAACCGACCTTCTTGGCCTGAGCGCTCTTGTCGCCCTCGCCACCACGGATCGACGCGTCCAGGGTCGACGCCGAGGCCAGCGTGTGGCCCGCGATGTCGTCGATGACCTGGGCGAAGATGCCGCGGTTGGACCGCGTCACAACCAGACGCGGACGCTCCGGGGTACCCGAAATCCGCTTACGGATGCGGATGTGGCGCCGCTTGGCGGCGGCGCGCTTGTAGGCGTCACCCTTCGCGATCTTCACACCGTATGCCATGGCTTACTTACCAGCCTTTCCGACCTTGCGGCGGATGACCTCGCCGGCGTACTTGACGCCCTTGGCCTTGTACGGGTCAGGCTTGCGCAGCTTGCGGATGTTCGCCGCAACCTCGCCGACCTTCTGCTTGTCGATGCCCTCGACGCTCAGCTTGGTCGGGGACTCGACCTTGAAGGTGATGCCCTCGGGAGCCTCGACGACGACGGGGTGGCTGTAGCCCAGCGAGAACTCCAGGTTGGAGCCCTTCGCCTGAACTCGGTAGCCGACACCGCTGATCTCAAGGGCCTTGCTGTAGCCCTGGGTCACGCCGGTGATCATGTTCGCCACCAGCGTGCGGGACAGGCCGTGCAGGGCCTTGTTCTGACGCTCGTCGTTCGGACGGGTGACGGCGATGACGCCGTCCTCACCCTTGGCGACCTCGATGGGCGCGGCCACGGTGTGTGAAAGGGAACCCTTGGGGCCCTTCACCGAAACCGTGCGGCCTTCGATGGTGACGTCCACACCAGCGGGAACCTGGATGGGCAGCTTGCCAATACGCGACATTGGCTTTTCCTCCGTTCCCTGGTTACCAGACGTAGGCGAGGACTTCCCCACCCACGCCCTTCTTCTGCGCCTGCTGGCCGGTCAGGAGACCGTGGGACGTGGAGATGATGGCCACGCCCAGGCCGCCGAGGACCTTCGGCAGGTTGGTGGACTTTGCGTAGACCCGCAGGCCCGGCTTCGAGATCCGCTTGATGCCGGCGATCGAGCGCTCACGGTTCGGGCCGAACTTCAGCTCGAGGATGAGGTTCTTGCCGACCTCGGCGTCCTCGACGCGCCAGCCGGTGATGTAACCCTCCTGCTGGAGGATCTCCGCGATGTGCGACTTGATCTTGCTGTGCGGCATCACGACGGTGTCGTGGTACGCCGAGTTCGCGTTCCGCAGACGGGTCAGCATGTCTGCGATGGGATCAGTCATGGTCATGAATTGGCCTTCGGCCTCTCTCGCCGGGGTTTCCTATGTGCGCCATCCCTCTCCCCGATCAGAGTCGGGACGGGTGCGGCGCGGGGACCTACGGCGTAGTAAGCGACTATGCGGGCTGGGCCCGCGGTCAGTCCTGGGCGCGGCGGGCGCCCAACCCTTCCACCCTACGGGAAGAGGGGCTGGCGCTCCCGCCGGACCAGATGCTTACCGAGAGCCTCCGGTAAACCCAACTGGGGGCTTACCAGGAGCTCTTGGTCACGCCCGGCAGCTCGCCACGGTGAGCCATCTCACGAAGGCACACGCGGCACAGGCCGAACTTGCGGTACACGGAGTGCGGACGACCGCAGCGCTGGCAGCGGGTGTACGCGCGCACGCCGAACTTGGGCTTGCGAGCAGCCTTCGCGATGAGAGCCTTCTTCGCCATCTCGCTCACGCCTCCTTGAACGGGAAGCCGAGGTGACGGAGAAGGGCACGGCCCTCTTCGTCGTTGGTCGCCGTGGTGACCACGGTGATGTCCATACCCCGGACGCGGTCGATCTTGTCCTGGTCGATCTCGTGGAACATGACCTGCTCCGTGAGACCGAAGGTGTAGTTGCCACGGCCGTCGAACTGCTTCGGCGACAGACCGCGGAAGTCGCGGATGCGCGGCAGCGCGAGCGACAGCAGACGGTCCAGGAACTCCCACATGCGGTCACCACGGAGGGTGACGTGGGCACCGATCGGCTGGCCCTCACGCAGCTTGAACTGCGCGATGGACTTACGGGCCTTGGTGACGGCCGGCTTCTGGCCGGTGATCGTGGCGAGGTCCTTGACGGCACCGTCGATCAGCTTGGAGTCGCGGGCGGCGTCGCCCACACCCATGTTGACCACGATCTTGGTCAGGCCGGGAATCTGCATGACGTTCTCGTACGAGAACTCGTCCTTCAGCTTCCCGGCGATCTCTTCGCGGTAGCGCTGCTTCAGTCGCGGCGCATTGGTGGTGGCAGTCATCAGATGTCCTCACCGGTCCGCTTGGCAACGCGGATCTTGTTGCCCTCGTCGTCGAAGCGGTATCCGACGCGCGTCACGACCTTGTTGCCGTCCTTCTCCACGACGAGCTGAACGTTGCTCACGTGGACGGGGGCCTCGGTCGTCACAATGCCGCCGGTCTTGGAACCGCGAGCGGTCTGACCGGCCTTGGTGTGCTTCTTGACCCGGTTGACACCCTCGACCAGGACCCGGTCCTCGCGGGGGTAGGCCGCGATGACCTTGCCCTGCTTGCCCTTGTCCTTACCGGTGATGACCTGGACCAGGTCGCCCTTCTTGATCTTCATCGGTTACAGCACCTCCGGCGCGAGCGAGATGATCTTCATGAACTTCTTCTCGCGCAGCTCCCGGCCCACGGGGCCGAAGATGCGGGTGCCGCGGGGGTCGCCATCGTTCTTGAGGATGACGGCCGCGTTCTCGTCGAAGCGGATGTACGAGCCGTCCGGGCGGCGGCGCTCCTTGACGGTGCGAACGATGACGGCCTTGATGACGTCACCCTTCTTCACGTTGCCACCGGGGATCGCATCCTTGACGGTGGCGACGATGACGTCACCGATGCCCGCGTAGCGGCGACCGGAGCCACCGAGAACACGGATGCAAAGGATTTCCTTCGCACCAGTGTTGTCGGCGACGCGCAGTCGCGACTCCTGCTGGATCACGTCTATCTCCTGATCGTCTGCCGGTTCCCGGCAGGGACGTACACGCCGAAGAAATTCGGCGCACGTCCCTGCCGAGCCTGGCGGAACTATTCCTAGGGAATCCCCCTAGGAGGGATTACTTGGCCTTTTCGAGGATCTCGACGATGCGCCAGCGCTTCGTGGCGGACAGCGGCCGGGTCTCCATCAGGAGGACGCGGTCACCGACACCAGCGGCGTTCTGCTCGTCGTGCGCCTTGAGCTTGTTGGTACGGCGGATGACCTTGCCGTACAGCGCGTGCTTGACGCGGTCTTCCACAGCGACGACGACGGTCTTGTCCATCTTGTCGCTGACGACGAGACCCTCACGGGTCTTGCGGAAACCGCGGTCGTTCGTCTCAGTCACATTCTTCTCGCTCATCAGGCGCTCTCCACCGTCTCGATGCCCAGCTCGCGCTCACGCATCAGGGTGTAGATCCGGGCGATGTCCTTGCGGACGGCCTTCAGCCGGCCGTGGTTCTCAAGCTGTCCGGTCGCCGCCTGGAAGCGGAGGTTGAACAGCTCCTCCTTGGCCTCACGAAGCTTGGCAACGAGGTCCTCGTTGTTCAGCTCGCGCAGCTCGGTCGCCTTGGTACCGGCCGCCATCACGACTCACCTGCCTCGCGCCGCACGATGCGGCACTTCATCGGAAGCTTGTGGGCAGCGCGGATCAGCGCCTCCCGGGCAACCTTTTCGTTCGGGAAAGACAGCTCGAACATCACCCGACCGGGCTTGACGTTCGCGACCCACCACTCCGGAGAACCCTTACCGGAACCCATGCGGGTCTCGGCCGGCTTCTTCGTCAGCGGACGGTCCGGGTAGATGTTGATCCACACCTTGCCGCCACGCTTGATGTGACGGGTCATGGCGATACGAGCGGACTCGATCTGCCGGTTCGTCACGTAGGCCGGGGTCACGGCCTGGATGCCGTACTCACCGAAGGCCAGCTCGGTGCCACCCTTGGCCATGCCGTGGCGCTTGGGGTGGTGCTGCTTGCGGTGCTTGACCCTGCGAGGGATCAGCATGTCGGTCAGGCCTCCGTTCCGGGGGTCTCCGCCGGAGCAGCGGCAGCAGCCTCGGCCTTGGGGGCCTCGGCGGCGGCGGTCTGCTGCTGCGGCTTGCGGCCTCGGCCGCCGCGCTCGCCACCACGACGCGGGCGGTCGCTGCCACCACGGGCCGGGCGGTTACCCGCACGGGCGGCGGCGTTCTCGGCGCGCACCTCGGCGATGTTCTTGACGTCGCCCTTGTAGATCCAGACCTTCACACCGATACGGCCGAAGGTGGTCTTGGCCTCGAAGAAGCCGTAGTCGACGTTCGCGCGGAGCGTGTGCAGGGGCACGCGGCCCTCGCGGTAGAACTCCGAGCGGGACATCTCGGCGCCGCCGAGACGGCCACCACACTGGATCTTGATGCCCTTGGCGCCGGCCTTCATCGTCGACTGCATGCTCTTGCGCATGGCGCGACGGAAGGAGACGCGGGACGACAGCTGCTCGGCGACGGCCTGGGCCACCAGCTGAGCATCGGTCTCGGGGTTCTTGACCTCAAGGATGTTCAGCTGGACCTGCTTGCCGGTCAGCTTCTCCAGCTCACCGCGGATGCGGTCGGCCTCGGCGCCGCGGCGGCCGATGACGATGCCCGGACGAGCGGTGTGGATGTCAACGCGGACGCGCTCACGGGTGCGCTCGATCTCCACCTTGGAGATACCGGCGCGCTCCATGCCCTTCGTCATCATGCGACGAATGGCGACGTCTTCCTTGACGTAGTCCTTGTACAGCTTGTCGGCGTACCAGCGCGACTTGAAGTCGGTGGTGATGCCGAGCCGGAACCCGTGCGGGTTTACCTTCTGGCCCATTACCGGGTTCCTTCCTTGCTGCTGACGACCACGGTGATGTGGCTGGTCCGCTTGCGGATCCGGTAGGCACGGCCCTGGGCGCGCGGACGGAACCGCTTCAGGGTCGGGCCCTCGTCGACGTATGCCTCGGAAATGACGAGGCTGCCGGCGTCGGTGTGGTCGTAGTTGTGCGCGGCGTTGGCGATGGCGCTGTCCAGCACCTTGCCGACCGGTACGCTCGCGGCCTGCGGGGCGAAACGCAGGACCGCCTGAGCCTCCGTGGCATCCATGCCACGGATAAGGTCCACCACGCGGCGGGCCTTCATGGGCGTGACGCGGATGTACCGCGCCTGGGCCCTGGCTTCCATGGTTGTCCCTTCGGTGTCAGTCATAGTCTTCGCACTCCGGTCGATCAGCGACGACGCGACTTGCGGTCGTCCTTCTCGTGGCCGCGGAAGGTGCGGGTCGGCGCAAACTCGCCGAGCTTGTGGCCGACCATCGACTCGGTGACGAACACCGGGACGTGCTTGCGGCCGTCGTGCACCGCGATCGTGTGACCCAGCATGGCCGGGACGATCATGGAGCGGCGGGACCAGGTCTTGATGACGTTCTTGGTGCCTGCATCGTTCTGAACATCCACCTTCTTGATCAGGTGGTCGTCGACGAAGGGCCCCTTCTTGAGACTGCGCGGCATCTAAACCCGCTCCTAGCGCTTCTTGTTCGTCTTGCGGCGGCGGACGATGTACTTGTTGCTGGCCTTCTTCGGCGAGCGAGTACGACCCTCCTTCTGGCCCCAGGGCGAGACCGGGTGGCGACCACCGGAGGTCTTGCCCTCACCACCACCGTGCGGGTGGTCGACCGGGTTCATCACGACACCACGCACGGTCGGGCGGACGCCCTTCCAGCGCATACGGCCGGCCTTGCCCCAGCTGATGTTCGACTGCTCGGCGTTGCCGACCTCGCCGACGGTGGCGCGGCAGCGCACGTCGACCAGGCGGATCTCACCGGACGGCATACGAAGGTGGGCCATCGAGCCCTCCTTCGCCAGCAGCTGCACGGAGGCACCGGCCGAGCGGGCGAACTTCGCACCGCCGCCCGGACGCAGCTCGATCGCGTGGATCGTCGTACCCACGGGGATGTGACGCAGCGGCAGGTTGTTACCCGGCTTGATGTCGGCGCCCTGGCCGTTCTCAATCCGGGCACCCTGGACCAGGCCACGGGGCGCGATGATGTAGCGCTTCTCGCCGTCTGCGTAGTGCAGCAGCGCGATGCGCGCGGTGCGGTTGGGGTCGTACTCGATGTGCGCGACCTTGGCCGGCACGCCGTCCTTGTCGTGCCGACGGAAGTCGATCACGCGGTAGGCGCGCTTGTGGCCACCACCCTGGTGGCGAGTGGTCACACGACCGGCGTTGTTACGGCCGCCCTTGCTGTGCAGCGGGCGGACCAGCGACTTCTCCGGCGTGGACCGCGTGATCTCGACAAAGTCGGCGACGCTGGAGCCACGACGGCCCGGGGTCGTCGGCTTGTACTTGCGGATACCCATTTCTCAGTCCTCGTCCGATTCCGGACGACTCGGACTCCTGGTTAGGAGACCGGGCCGCCGAAGATGTCGATACGGTCGCCCTCGGCGAGGGTCACGATGGCGCGCTTGGTGTCGGCGCGCTTGCCGAAGCCGGTGCGGGTGCGCTTGCGCTTGCCCTGCCGGTTGATCGTGTTGACCCCGGTGACCTTGACCGAGAAGACCGCCTGGACGGCCTCCTTGATCTGGGTCTTGTTGGCGCGCGGGTCGACGATGAACGTGTACTTGTTCTCGTCCAGCAGCGCGTAGCTCTTCTCGGAGACGACCGGCTTGACGAGAACGTCACGCGGGTCCGAGAGCGACTTGCTCAGCGGCGTGGGCTCGACCGGCACGGTGGGCCGGAGGGCCTTGGCCTTGCGCGCTTCCTTGGCTGCCTTGGCGGCCTTGGAAGCGATGCTGGGGTGACGCGTAGCCATCAGGCCTCGCTCCCTTCGGTCTCATTGGCCTTGGGGCCAGACACGAAGGACTCGAAAGCGGCCTTGGTGAAGACCACGTCGTCGGAGACGAGCACGTCGTACGTGTTCAGCTGGCCCGGCTCCAGGATGTGAACCTGGGGCAGGTTGCGGGCGGACAGCAGGGCCTTCTCGTTCTCCCGCTCGACGACCAGGAGCACGTTCTTGCGCTCGCTGATCTTGCCGAGGAGAGCCTTGGCGGCCTTGGTGGAGATGTCGCCCTCGACCACGTCGGAGACGACGTGGACGCGCGCGTTGCGGGCCCGGTCGGTGAGGGCACCGCGCAGGGCGGCGGCCTTCATCTTCTTGGGCGTCCGCTGGCTGTAGTCACGCGGCACGGGGCCGTGGACGATGCCACCGCCGGCGAACTGCGGCGCACGGGTGGAACCCTGGCGCGCGCGGCCGGTGCCCTTCTGGCGGTACGGCTTCTTGCCGCCGCCGCGGACCTCGCCGCGGGTCTTGGTCTTGTGCGTGCCCTGACGGGCCGCGGCCAGCTGCGCGACAACGACCTGGTGGATCAGCGGAACGCTGACCTTGGCGTCGAAGATCTCCGCGGGGAGCTCGACGGACCCGGCCTTGTCGCCTGCCGGCGAAAGGATGTCAATGGTGCTCATCGGTTACCTCAGGCCCCCTTGGCCGCGGTACGGACCAGGACGAGGCCGCCGTTCGGACCAGGAACTGCGCCCTTGATGAGCAGCAGACCCTTCTCCGCGTCAACGGCGTGGACGGTCAGGTTCTGGGTGGTGACCCGCTCATTGCCCATACGGCCGGCCATCCGCGTGCCCTTGAACACGCGGCCCGGGGTGGCGCAGCCACCGATGGAGCCGGGCTTACGGTGCACACGGTGGGCACCGTGCGAGGCCTTGCCGCCGTGGAAGCCGTGACGCTTCATGGCGCCGGCGAAGCCCTTGCCCTTGCTCTTGCCGGTCACGTCCACCTTGACGCCGGACTCGAAGGTCTCGGCGGTCAGCTCCTGGCCGAGGGTGTACTCGGACGCGTCCGAGGTACGGACCTCGACGAGGTGACGACGGGGGGTGACATCGGCCTTGGCGAAGTGGCCCTTGAGGGGCTTCTTCACCTTGCGCGGGTCGATCTCGCCGAAGGCGATCTGGACGGAGTCGTAACCGTCCTGGTCATTGGTACGCACCTGGGTAACGACACAGGGGCCGGCCTTCACCACGGTCACCGGGACGACACGGTTGTTCTCGTCCCAGACCTGGGTCATGCCGAGCTTCTCGCCCAGGATGCCCTTGATCTGCTTAGCCATCTCTCCGCGCCTCTCAGAGCTTGATCTCGATGTCAACGCCGGCCGGAAGGTCCAGGCGCATCAACGAGTCAACGGTCTTGGGCGTCGGGTCGAGGATGTCGATCAGGCGCTTGTGCGTGCGCATCTCGAAGTGCTCGCGCGAGTCCTTGTACTTGTGCGGCGACTTGATGACGCAGTACACGTTCTTCTCAGTGGGCAGCGGCACCGGGCCCGCGACCGACGCACCAGTGCGGGTCACCGTCTCGACGATCTTCTTCGCCGAGGAGTCGATGACCTCGTGGTCGTAGGCCTTGAGCCGGATGCGGATCTTCTGTCCCGCCATGGCTACTCAGTAGTCCTGTCTCTCGTAAACGCTCTGGGACCCGATGCGCTGTGCTCCGTGCGGAGCACCGTCCAACCTCCGACCCACGCGGTCGGGCGTGTCGCACCCCTTCTCGTAAATCTCCACAAAGGAGATCCTTCGAGAAGGAGATGTGGGGGTAGAACACCCACCGGGCGCCTGGCCGGCACCCCGCTGACGCTTCCCGGAAGATTCCCGTACTTCCGCCCCTGCATCTCGCGATACACAACCTGGGACGACGAATACCTGGGACTCGCTTCCGGTCCTCCCGGCGGGAGGCGCGCAGCATCGGCACTCAACCGAGCAACCTGGACAGTGTGCCACACGCGGGACGCGTAAGGCCAATCGAGGCCCAACTGTCAAGGAGCCCCGCCCACCTAATGGTGGACGGGGCTCCTTCAACTGCTCGTTGGAGCTACCGGATCAACCGGACCGTCTTACTTGACGATCTTGGTGACCTGGCCGGCGCCGACGGTCCGGCCACCCTCACGGATGGCGAACTTCAGGCCCTCCTCCATGGCGACCGGCTGGATCAGCTGGACGGACATGGCGGTGTTGTCGCCCGGCATGACCATCTCGGTGCCCTCGGGGAGGGTCACCACACCGGTCACGTCAGTCGTACGGAAGTAGAACTGCGGGCGGTAGTTGTTGAAGAACGGGGTGTGGCGGCCACCCTCGTCCTTCGACAGGATGTAGGCCTGGGCCTCGAACTCGGTGTGCGGGGTGACCGAACCCGGCTTGATGATGACCTGGCCGCGCTCGACGTCCTCGCGCTTGATGCCACGGAGGAGCAGACCGACGTTCTCACCGGCCTGGCCCTCGTCGAGCAGCTTGCGGAACATCTCGATACCGGTAACCGTGGTGGAGGTCTTCTCCTCCTTGATACCGATGATGTCGACGTTCTCGTTGACCTTCAGGACACCGCGCTCGATACGGCCGGTGACGACCGTACCGCGACCGGTGATCGTGAAGACGTCCTCGATCGGCATCAGGAACGGCTTGTCGGTGTCGCGCTCCGGCTCCGGGATCGCCTCGTCGACAGCGTGCATCAGCTTGAGGACGGAGTCGCCCCACTCCTTGTCGCCCTCAAGGGCCTTCAGAGCGGAGACCTTGACGACCGGAACGTCGTCGCCGGGGAACTCGTACTCGTTGAGGAGCTCACGGACCTCGAGCTCGACGAGCTCCAGGATCTCCTCGTCGTCCACCATGTCGGCCTTGTTCAGGGCGACAACGATGTACGGCACGCCGACCTGGCGGGCCAGGAGCACGTGCTCCTTGGTCTGCGGCATCGGGCCGTCGGTGGCGGCGACCACCAGGATGGCGCCGTCCATCTGCGCCGCACCGGTGATCATGTTCTTGATGTAGTCCGCGTGACCGGGGCAGTCGACGTGGGCGTAGTGACGCTGCTCGGTCTGGTACTCGACATGCGCGATGGAGATGGTGATACCGCGCTGGCGCTCCTCAGGAGCCTTGTCGATCTGGTCGAAGGCCGAGGCCTCGTTCAGGTCCGGGTACGCGTCATGCAGCACCTTGGTAATGGCGGCCGTAAGGGTCGTCTTACCGTGGTCGATGTGACCGATGGTGCCGATGTTGACGTGCGGCTTAGTCCGCTCGAACTTCGCCTTCGCCACTGGGGTCCTCCTGTGGAGTGGTTCTGTACGCCTTACTCATCGGCGCCAGGTGATCTTTGCTGGGGTGCCGGCTGCCGGGGCGTTCCTCACGGTTCGCGGGGAATACCCCGGCAGACGGTGTCAAGCCTAAAGCGTGTTCCGACTCTCCGGAGACGGAGCTACTCGCCCTTGGCCTTCGCGATGATCTCCTCGGCGACGTTCCGCGGAACCTCGGCGTAGGAGTCGAACTGCATCGAGTAGCTTGCGCGACCCGACGTCTTGCTGCGGAGGTCTCCGACGTAGCCGAACATCTCCGAGAGCGGAACCAGGCCCGTAACGAGCTTGGCACCGTGGCGGTCCTCCATGGACTGGATCTGACCGCGACGGGAGTTGATGTCGCCGATCACATCGCCCATGTAGTCCTCGGGCGTGGTGACCTCGACCTTCATCATCGGTTCGAGCAGGGCCGGGCCGGCCTTGCGGGCGGCCTCCTTGAAGGCCATCGAACCGGCGATCTTGAACGCCATTTCCGACGAGTCGACCTCGTGGAAGGCGCCGTCGAGGAGGACGACCTTGACACCCGTCAGCGGGTAGCCGGCGAGTACACCGAACTCCATGGCCTCCTGGCAGCCCGCGTCCACGGACGGGATGTACTCCCGCGGGATACGGCCACCGGTGACCTTGTTCTCGAACTCGTAGCCGTCGCCCTCAAGCGGTTCGAGCGCGATCTGGACCTTCGCGAACTGACCGGAACCACCGGTCTGCTTCTTGTGCGTGTAGTCGTAGCGCTCGACGGTCTTGCGCAGGGTCTCGCGGTAGGCGACCTGCGGCTTACCGACGTTGGCCTCGACCCGGAACTCACGCTTCATACGGTCGACCAGCACGTCGAGGTGCAGCTCGCCCATACCCGCGATGATGGTCTGGCCGGTCTCCTCGTCGGTGTGCACCTGGAACGAGGGGTCTTCCTCGGCGAGACGCTGGATGGCGACACCCAGCTTCTCCTGGTCGCCCTTCGACTTGGGCTCGATGGCGACCTGGATGACCGGGGCCGGGAACTCCATCGACTCCAGGATCACCGGGCTGCCCGCGTCGCAGAGGGTCTCACCGGTGGTGGTCTGCTTCAGACCCATGACGGCGACGATGTCACCGGCACCCACCGACTCGATCTCCTCACGCTTGTTCGCGTGCATCCGGTAGATCTTGCCGATGCGCTCCTTCTTGCCCTTCACCGAGTTCTGCACCTGCGAGCCGGCCTCAAGGCGGCCCGAGTAGACACGGATGAAGGTGAGCTTGCCCAGGTGGGGATCGCTCGCGATCTTGAACGCCAGGGCGGACAGCGGCTCGCTCTCGGACGGCTTGCGCTCGACGACCTCCTCCGGGTTGTTGACCGCGTGGCCCTCGATGGCCTCGACGTCCAACGGGGAGGGGAGGTAGCGCACCACCGCGTCGAGCAGGGGCTGGACGCCCTTGTTCTTGAACGCGGTACCGCAGAACACCGGGGTGACGGTGGTGTTCTCGGCCTTGCCGGAAGCGATCGTGATACGGCGGATCGCCGCGTACAGCTGCTCCTCGGTGGGCTCCTCGCCCTCCAGGTACAGCTCCATGATCTCTTCGTCGTTCTCGGCGACGGTCTCCAGCAGCTTGCCGCGCCACTCGTCGGCGGCCTCGGTGTGCGTGGCCGGGATGTCGACGGTGTCGTACATCTCGCCCTTGGCGGCCTCGGCCGACCAGACCAGGGCCTTCATCTTCACGAGGTCGACGACACCCTTGAAGTCCGCCTCGGTGCCGATCGGCAGCTGCATCACGATCGGGGTCGCGCCCAGGCGGTCCACGATCATGTCGACGCAGCGGTGGAACTCGGCACCCGTACGGTCGAGCTTGTTGACGAAGCAGATACGCGGCACGCCGTAGCGGTCCGCCTGACGCCAAACGGTCTCGGACTGGGGCTCGACACCGGCGACGCCGTCGAACACCGTCACCGCACCGTCGAGCACACGCAGGGAACGCTCCACCTCGACGGTGAAGTCGACGTGCCCCGGGGTGTCGATGATGTTGATGGTGTTGTCGACGTTCTCCAGCGGCCAGTGGCAGGTCGTCGCGGCAGACGTGATCGTGATGCCGCGCTCCTGCTCCTGCTCCATCCAGTCCATCGTGGCAGCGCCGTCGTGGACCTCACCGATCTTGTAGGAGACACCGGTGTAGAACAGGATCCGCTCGGTGGTGGTCGTCTTGCCCGCGTCGATGTGGGCCATGATCCCGATGTTGCGGACCTTGGCCAGGTCAAGCGAAGTGGTGGCCATAGTGGCTCAATCTTCTCTCGGTCTCGATGTGGGTTGCGACTACCAGCGGTAGTGCGCGAAGGCCTTGTTGGACTCGGCCATCTTGTGCGTGTCCTCACGCTTCTTGACCGAAGCGCCGAGGCCGTTGGAGGCGTCGAGCAGTTCGTTCATGAGGCGCTCGGTCATGGTCTTCTCGCGGCGGGCGCGGGAGTAACCCACGAGCCAGCGGAGCGAGAGAGTCGCGGCACGGCCGGGCTTGACCTCGACCGGGACCTGGTAGGTCGCGCCACCGACGCGGCGGGACTTGACCTCAAGGGTCGGCTTGATGTTCTCGAGCGCGCGCTTGAGCGTGATGACCGGGTCGTTGCCGGTCTTCTCGCGCAGACCCTCCATGGCGCCGTAAACGATGCGCTCAGCGGTGGAGCGCTTGCCGTTCAGCAGAACCTTGTTGATGAGGGAGGTCACCAGAGGAGAGCCGTAGACCGGGTCGATGATGACCGGGCGCTTCGGGGCGGGGCCCTTACGAGGCATTCTTACTTCTCCTTCTTGGCGCCGTAGCGGCTGCGAGCCTGCTTGCGGTTCTTGACGCCCTGCGTGTCGAGGGAGCCGCGGATGATCTTGTACCGAACACCCGGCAGGTCCTTCACACGGCCGCCGCGCACGAGCACGATCGAGTGCTCCTGCAGGTTGTGGCCCTCACCCGGAATGTAAGCGGTGACCTCGATCCCGCTGGTCAGACGCACACGCGCGACCTTACGCAGGGCCGAGTTCGGCTTCTTCGGGGTGGTCGTGAAAACACGCGTGCAGACACCACGACGCTGGGGGGAACCCTCAAGCGCGGGCGTCTTGTTCTTCTCGACCTTGTCCTGCCGGCCCTTGCGGACCAACTGCTGGATCGTAGGCACCGTTTCTCCGGTTTCTGTGTGCCAGTCTCGGTAAAGCTAACCTGGAACATTCACCGACCCACGCGGTCGGGTGTGTCGAATACTGCAGACCGACCCCGCTGGAACGAGGGAGGCGGCAGATTGCGGTGTCAAAACCTGGCTTCCGCGCTGGTGGGCACTCCCGTATGAGGCCCCCGTGGGCCTGACGGCCCGGAAGGTGACCCCCGAGGGGAGATTGCGCGCACGGCAGCCCAGGGACACCCCAGGCACAAGGTCAGAGCGTACCTACCGCATGGGCTGCGGTCAAAACAAATGCACACGCGAAGGACACGCCGGACTCCTCACGGCGTTGCGGCCACCGTAGTGGGATCCACCGCCGTACGGAAGAAGGCAACACGCCGCCGACCTCGGCCCCGGCCACCGGACGGCGAGGGCCCCACACGATCATGATCCATGATATGGCGGCCCCGTCCGCCTCAGTTCACCGCGGCCAGCAGCACGAACACCAGGAAGAACAGCGCCCACGCGCCGATGCCCAGCCAGCCGATCACCAGACCGGCGATGGCCTGGCCGTCCCCGCGCTCCCCCGTCCGGCGGATCTCGGCGCGCGCCTTGTGCCCGAGGATCACGGCCGGGATCGCCGTCAGCCCCCACGTCATCGGCGCCATGATCCCGCAGACCAGGGCCCCCGTCGCGGAGCTGTTGGTGTGCACGGGCACCGGCATCGGCATCTGCATCGGCATGAACGTCGCCGGCACCGGCCGCGGCTGGAACTGCGCCTGCGGCATCGGCCCCTGTGGCAGATCCGCGACCAGCATCTGCAGTTCGTGATGGGTCTGTGCCTGATAGGCGCGGTCCATCCGCTGCTCGTACTCGGCCTGCCCGAGCCGCCCCTCGGCGAAGCCCGCCTTCAGCACATCGACCGCGCGCTCACGATCGGCATGCGAAGCCCGCATCGCCGGCACCTGATGCGGCTGAGCGGGCTGCCCACCCTGCCACGGCTGGAATGCCACTACACCAACCTCCCCCGCTCGACAGTTCCCCCATCTTCTCATCACTGACGCAGCAATGGGGGGACGAGTTCCCATGGTTGTACGGATCGCGGCACGACGGCCGCCCAACGCCGCAGGGCGGCCACCCCGTTCGGGATGACCGCCCTGTCGCTGTCGTACGGACCAGACTTACTGGTTGTACGGCCCGTAGTCGTAGTCCTCCAGCGGGACCGCCTGGCCGGAGCCGGTGCCGAAGGGCGAGTAGTCGATGTCGTCGTAACCGACGGCCGAGTACATCGCGGCCTTGGCCTCCTCGGTGGGCTCGACCCGGATGTTGCGGTAGCGGGACAGGCCCGTACCGGCCGGGATGAGCTTGCCGATGATGACGTTCTCCTTGAGGCCGATCAGGGAGTCCGACTTGGCGTTGATCGCCGCGTCGGTCAGGACCCTGGTCGTCTCCTGGAAGGACGCCGCCGACAGCCAGGACTCGGTGGCCAGCGAGGCCTTGGTGATACCCATCAGCTGCGGACGGCCGGAGGCCGGGTGGCCGCCTTCCGCCACGACCCGACGGTTCTCGCCCTCGAACTTCGTGCGCTCCACCAGCTCGCCCGGCAGCAGCTCCGCGTCGCCGGACTCGATGATCGTCACCCGGCGCAGCATCTGCCGGATGATGATCTCGATGTGCTTGTCGTGGATCGCCACGCCCTGGCTGTTGTAGACCTTCTGGACCTCGCCGACCAGGTGGACCTGGACGGCACGCTGGCCGAGGATCCGCAGCACGTCGTGCGGGTTGATCGCGCCCACGGTCAGCGCCTGGCCGACCTCGACGTGATCGCCCTCGCTCACCAGGAGACGGGCACGCTTGGAGACGCCGTAGGACGTCTCGTCGCTGCCGTCGTCCGGGGTGACGATGACCTTCTTGGTCTTCTCGGTCTCCTCGATCCGGACGCGGCCGGCCGCCTCCGAGATCGGGGCGACACCCTTGGGCGTACGGGCCTCGAAGAGCTCGACCACACGCGGCAGACCCAGGGTGATGTCGTCACCGGCCACACCACCGGTGTGGAAGGTACGCATCGTCAGCTGGGTGCCGGGCTCACCGATGGACTGGGCGGCGATGATGCCGACCGCCTCGCCGATGTCGACCAGCTTGCCGGTGGCCAGCGAACGGCCGTAGCAGTAGGCACAGGTGCCGACCGCGGACTCACAGGTCAGGACCGAGCGGGTCTTGACCTCCTCGACGCCGTGCGCGACCAGCTGGTCGATGAGCACGTCACCGAGGTCGACGTTCGCGGAGGCGATGACCTTGCCGTCGACGACGACATCCTCGGCGAGCATCCGCGCGTACACGGAGGACTCGACGTCGTCCGCCTTGCGCAGGACGCCGTCGGCGCCCTTGGCGGCGATCCGCAGCTTGAGGCCGCGCTCGGTGCCGCAGTCCTCCTCGCGGATGATGACGTCCTGCGAGACGTCCACCAGACGACGGGTCAGGTAACCCGAGTCGGCGGTACGCAGGGCGGTGTCCGCCAGACCCTTACGCGCACCGTGCGTGGAGATGAAGTACTCAAGGACGGAGAGACCCTCGCGGAACGACGCCTTGATCGGCCGCGGGATCGTCTCGTTCTTGGCGTTCGACACCAGACCACGCATACCGGCGATCTGCCGCATCTGCATCATGTTTCCTCGGGCACCCGAGTCAACCATCATGAAGATGGGGTTGGTCTTGGGGAAGTTGTCGTTCATCGCCTCGGCGACCTCGTTGGTCGCCTTGGTCCAGATGTTGATCAGTTCCTGAGTGCGCTCGTCCTTGGTGATCAGACCGCGCTCGTACTGCTTCTGGACCTTCTCGTCCTGGGCCTCGTAGCCCGTGACGATGTCCTTCTTCGCGTCCGGAACGACGATGTCCGACACGGCGACGGTGACACCGGAACGGGTCGCCCAGTAGAAGCCGGCCGCCTTCAGGTTGTCGAGCGTCGCCGCCACGATGACCTTCGGGTAGCGCTCGGCCAGGTCGTTGACGATCTGGGAGAGCTGCTTCTTGCCGACCGAGTAGTCGACGAACGGGTAGTCCTCGGGCAGCAGCTCGTTGAAGAGCGCGCGGCCCAGGGTCGTCCGCAGCCGGAAGCTGTCACCCTGCTGCCACTCGCCCACGGCGAAGCCGCTGTCCAACGCAGCGCCCTCCTCCGGAACCGGCGGGGTCCAGCCACGGGGCGGGACGGTGCCGATCGGGAAGCGGATGTCGACCTTGGCCTGGAGCGACAGTTCACGGGCGTCGAAAGCCATGATGGCCTCGGCGACAGAGCCGAACGACCGGCCCTCGCCCTTGACCTCGCGCTCCGCCTCGTCCGTGGTGAGGAAGAAGAGGCCGAGCACCATGTCCTGGGTCGGCATGGTGACCGGACGGCCGTCGGCCGGCTTGAGGATGTTGTTCGAGGACAGCATCAGGATGCGGGCCTCGGCCTGCGCCTCCGCGGACAGCGGGAGGTGGACGGCCATCTGGTCACCGTCGAAGTCCGCGTTGAACGCGGTGCAGACGAGCGGGTGAATCTGAATGGCCTTGCCCTCGACCAGCTGCGGCTCGAACGCCTGGATACCGAGGCGGTGCAGGGTGGGCGCACGGTTCAGCAGCACCGGGTGCTCGGCGATGACCTCTTCGAGCACGTCGTAGACGACCGTGCGGCCGCGCTCGACCATGCGCTTGGCCGACTTGATGTTCTGCGCGTGGTTCAGGTCGACCAGACGCTTCATCACGAACGGCTTGAAGAGCTCCAGCGCCATGGCCTTGGGCAGACCGCACTGGTGCAGCTTGAGCTGCGGGCCGACGACGATGACGGAACGCGCCGAGTAGTCGACTCGCTTACCGAGCAGGTTCTGACGGAAGCGGCCCTGCTTGCCCTTGAGCATGTCGGACAGCGACTTCAGCGGGCGGTTACCGGGACCGGTGACCGGGCGACCGCGGCGGCCGTTGTCGAAGAGGGCGTCAACAGCCTCCTGAAGCATGCGCTTCTCGTTGTTGACGATGATCTCGGGCGCGCCGAGGTCGAGCAGTCGCTTCAGACGGTTGTTGCGGTTGATGACCCGGCGGTACAGGTCGTTCAAATCGGAGGTCGCGAAGCGGCCACCGTCCAGCTGCACCATCGGACGCAGGTCCGGCGGGATCACCGGGATGCAGTCCAGCACCATGCCCTTGGGGCTGTTGCGGGTCTGCAGGAAGGCGGAGACGACCTTGAGGCGCTTGAGCGCACGGGTCTTCTTCTGGCCCTTGCCGGTACGGATGATCTCGCGGAGGCGCTCGGCCTCCTCCTCCAGGTCGAAGGTCTCCAGGCGCTTCTGCAGGGCAGCGGCACCCATGGAGCCGTCGAAGTACGTGCCGAAGCGGTCACGCAGCTCGCGGTAGAGGAGCTCGTCCCCCTCCAGGTCCTGGACCTTGAGGCTCTTGAAGCGGTTCCAGACCTCGTCGAGACGGTCGATCTCGCGCTGCGCACGGTCACGCAGCTGCTTCATCTCGCGCTCGGCGCCCTCGCGCACCTTGCGGCGCACATCGGCCTTGGCGCCCTCGGCCTCCAGCTCGGCCAGGTCGGTTTCGAGCTTCTTGGCGCGGGCCTCCAGGTCGGAGTCGCGGCGCTGCTCGATCTGCTGGCGCTCGACGGAGACATGCGCCTCCAGCGAGGGCAGATCGCGCGTACGGCGCTCCTCGTCCACCCACGTGATCATGTAGGCGGCGAAGTAGATGACCTTCTCAAGGTCCTTGGGCGCGAGGTCCAGCAGGTAGCCCAGCCGGCTCGGTACGCCCTTGAAGTACCAGATGTGGGTCACGGGAGCGGCCAGCTCGATGTGGCCCATCCGCTCACGGCGCACCTTGGCGCGAGTGACCTCGACGCCGCAGCGCTCGCAGATGATGCCCTTGAAGCGGACTCGCTTGTACTTACCGCAGTAGCACTCCCAGTCCCGGGTCGGGCCGAAGATCTTCTCGCAGAAGAGTCCGTCCTTCTCGGGCTTGAGGGTGCGGTAGTTGATGGTCTCCGGCTTCTTGACCTCACCGTGGGACCACTGACGGATGTCGTCAGCGGTGGCGAGGCCGATCCGCAGCTCGTCGAAGAAGTTGACGTCGAGCACTATGCGTCAATCCCTCTCAGGGTCGTGTCTCAATGGTCTGTCGGGGTCCGGGGCGGGGCCGGGATCTTTCTCGTACGAGAGAGATCCCGACCAGACCCGTCAGACCTCTTCGACGCTGCTCGGCTCGCGCCGGGACAGGTCGATGCCGAGCTCCTCCGCAGCGCGGAAGACGTCCTCGTCGGTGTCGCGCATCTCGATGGACATGCCGTCCGAGGACAGCACCTCCACGTTGAGGCACAGGGACTGCATCTCCTTGATGAGCACCTTGAAGGACTCGGGGATGCCGGGCTCGGGGATGTTCTCGCCCTTGACGATGGCCTCGTAGACCTTCACGCGACCGGTGACGTCGTCGGACTTGATGGTCAGCAGCTCCTGGAGGGCGTATGCGGCGCCGTAAGCCTCCAGCGCCCACACCTCCATCTCACCGAAGCGCTGGCCACCGAACTGAGCCTTACCACCCAGCGGCTGCTGGGTGATCATCGAGTACGGACCGGTCGAGCGGGCGTGCAGCTTGTCGTCGACCAGGTGGTGGAGCTTGAGGATGTACATGTACCCGACCGAGATCGGGTCCGGGAACGGCTCACCGGAGCGGCCGTCGAAGAGCTGGGCCTTGCCGGAGCTCTTGACCATCCGCTCGCCGTCGCGGTTGGGGAGCGTCGACTCGAACAGACCCGCCAGCTCGTCCTCGCGCGCGCCGTCGAAGACCGGGGTGGCGACGTTGGTGCGCGGCGCGACGTCGTCGGCGCCGATCGCCTGCAGCCGCTGCTGCCACTCGTCGGCGCCCTCGACCTTCCAGCCCTGGCTGGCGAGCCAGCCGAGGTGGATCTCCAGGACCTGTCCCGGGTTCATTCGGGACGGGACACCCAGCGGGTTGAGGATGATGTCGACCGGGGTGCCGTCCTCCAGGAACGGCATGTCCTCGACCGGCAGGATCTTCGAGATGACGCCCTTGTTGCCGTGGCGGCCGGCGAGCTTGTCACCGTCGGTGATCTTGCGCTTCTGCGCGACGTAGACGCGGACCAGCTGGTTCACGCCCGGCGGCAGCTCGTCGCCCTCCTCGCGGTCGAAGACGCGTACGCCGATGACCTTGCCGATCTCACCGTGCGGCACCTTCAGCGAGGTGTCGCGCACCTCGCGCGCCTTCTCACCGAAGATCGCGCGGAGCAGGCGCTCCTCGGGGGTCAGCTCGGTCTCGCCCTTGGGCGTGACCTTGCCGACGAGGATGTCGCCGGCGACGACCTCGGCACCGATGCGGATGATGCCGCGCTCGTCGAGGTCGGAGAGGACCTCCTCGGAGACGTTCGGGATGTCCCGGGTGATCTCCTCGGGGCCGAGCTTGGTGTCACGGGCGTCGACCTCGTGCTCCTCGATGTGGATCGAGGAGAGGACGTCGTCCTGCACGAGGCGCTGCGACAGGATGATCGCGTCCTCGTAGTTGTGGCCCTCCCACGGCATGAACGCGACGAGCAGGTTCTTGCCGAGCGCCATCTCGCCCTGGTCCGTGGACGGACCGTCGGCGAGGACCTGGCCCTCGACGACCCGCGCGCCCTCGTCCACGATCACCTTCTGGTTGAAGGAGGTGCCCTGGTTGGAGCGGGTGAACTTGGCGACGCGGTACGTGGTGTACGTGCCGTCGTCGTTGGCGACCGTGATGTAGTCCGCGGAGATCTCCTGGACCACACCGTCCTTCTCCGCCTTGATGACGTCACCGGCGTCGACCGCGCAGCGGTACTCCATACCGGTGCCGACCAGCGGCGACTCCGCCTTGATCAGCGGAACCGCCTGGCGCATCATGTTCGATCCCATGAGCGCGCGGTTGGCGTCGTCGTGCTCAAGGAACGGGATCATGGCGGTCGCGGCCGACACCATCTGGCGCGGCGAGACGTCCATGTAGTCGACCTCGTCGGCGGGGACCAGGTCGACCTCGCCGCCACGACGGCGGACCAGCACCCGCTGCTCGGCGAACCGCATGTCGTCGGTCAGCTTCGCGTTGGCCTGGGCGATGAGGTAGCGGTCCTCCTCATCGGCGGTGAGGTAGTCCACCTCCTCCGTGACCTGGCCATCGACGACCTTGCGGTACGGGGTCTCGATGAAGCCGAAGACGTTGACCCGGCCGTAGGAGGCCAGCGAGCCGATGAGACCGATGTTGGGACCTTCGGGGGTCTCGATCGGGCACATCCGGCCGTAGTGCGAGGGGTGCACGTCACGGACGTCGAGACCGGCCCGCTCACGGGACAGACCACCCGGGCCCAGCGCCGACAGACGGCGCTTGTGGGTCAGACCCGACAGCGGGTTGGTCTGGTCCATGAACTGGGACAGCTGGCTGGTGCCGAAGAACTCCTTGATGGAGGCGACGACCGGCCGGATGTTGATCAGGGTCTGCGGCGTGATCGCCTCGACGTCCTGGGTGGTCATGCGCTCGCGCACGACGCGCTCCATCCGGGCCAGCCCCGTACGGACCTGGTTCTGGATGAGCTCGCCGACGTTGCGCAGACGACGGTTGCCGAAGTGGTCGATGTCGTCGGTCTCGACGACGATCGTCCGGCCGGACTCGCCGGTCGTCTCGGTCTCACCGGCGTGCAGCTTCACCAGGTACTTGATCGTGGCGATGATGTCGTCGGTGGTGAGCACACCGGCGTCCAGCGGCTCTTCGCCGCCGAGCTTCTTGTTGACCTTGTAGCGGCCGACCTTGGCGAGGTCGTAGCGCTTGGGGTTGAAGTAGAGGTTCTCCAGCAGCGTCTGCGCGGCCTCGCGCGTCGGCGGCTCGCCCGGACGCAGCTTGCGGTAGATGTCGAGCAGCGCGTCGTCCTGGCCCTGGGTGTGGTCCTTCTCCAGGGTGGCGCGCATGGACTCGTACTCGCCGAACTCCTCAAGGATCTGCTCGGTCGTCCAACCGAGAGCCTTGAGCAGGACGGTCACGGACTGCTTGCGCTTGCGGTCGATGCGCACACCGACCATGTCGCGCTTGTCGATCTCCATCTCCAGCCAGGCACCCCGGGACGGGATGATCTTGGCGGAGAAGATGTCCTTGTCGGACGTCTTGTCGATGGAACTGTCGAAGTAGACGCCGGGCGAGCGGACCAGCTGCGAGACGACGACACGCTCGGTGCCGTTGATGCAGAAGGTGCCCTTGTTCGTCATGAGCGGGAAGTCGCCCATGAAGACCGTCTGGGACTTGATCTCGCCGGTCTCGTTGTTGGTGAACTCAGCGGTGACGAACAGCGGAGCCGCGTACGTGAAGTCGCGCTCCTTGCACTCGTCGATGGAGTTCTTCGGGGGCTCGAAGCGGTGGTCGCGGAACGTCAGCGACATCGACCCGGAGAAGTCCTCGATCGGGGAGATCTCTTCGAAGATCTCTTCCAGACCGGACTTGGTGGGTACGTCCTGCCCACTCTCCAGCGCAGCCTCGACGCGACCCTTCCATGCGTTGTTGCCGAGCAGCCAGTCGAAGCTTTCGGTCTGCAGCGCAAGGAGGTTCGGAACCCCGAGGGGCTCCTTGATCTTCGCAAAAGAGATGCGCAGCGGGGCGGTGCTGTCGCCGTTGTTCGTATTGGCAGTCGAGGCGTTGCGCGAGGCGGCCAAGAGGGGGTCCTTCCGAGGGCTCGGACTCACTACGCGCGTACCGGTCCCGAATCGAGCAGACTGAGGGAAAGCCCAGGTCAGGGCGGATCATTCAGCTATGCTCGGGCTCGGGTATGCCCCTGGTGACGGGCAGGGAGCAGCTAACAGGCAGCGCAAAGGGTCAGTGTAGCCACTTGGCACACTGATGTCCAGAGCGAGCTTCCGGAGACCGGTTCAACAGCGTGATACCGATCTTCTCCCTCCGGGAGTCAAGCCCTCCGCTCGGGAGGAACCCCTCGTTGTTCTTCTCTACGCCCAATGCCCTGCGCCTGCCGAAAGCCCTGCGCCAGTGGCGCATCCCGATGCTTCCCTCTTCGTCGGCGATCCATGCCTCGGACCCTGGATCGCTTCTGCGTCGCGTCCCGAGAATTGCGCGCCGCGTCCGGTTCGTCAAGGCCCCCCACCTCTGGGAGCTCGTCACATGCGGGGCACGTCCGGGCAACGAAGATCACCATACTCGCACGCCGGAGCGGGACAACGCAGCCGTGGCCGAGCACGCCGAAGGGCGACCACCCGCATGGGTGATCGCCCTTCTCTGTGTCCACGGAGCGCCGGAGGCGCTCAGGACATGAGTCGGAGACTCAGCGAGGTCACTTGACCTCGACGGAGGCGCCGGCGCCCTTGAGGGACTCGGCGGCCTTGTCCGCGGCGGCCTTGTCGACCTTCTCCAGGACGGGCTTCGGGGTGCCGTCGACGAGGTCCTTGGCCTCCTTCAGACCCAGGGAGGTCAGCTCACGCACGACCTTGATGACCTGGATCTTCTTGTCGCCGGCGCCGGTGAGGACGACGTCGAACTCGTCCTGCTCCTCGGCGGCCTCGGCGGCCGCGGCGGCCGGGGCGGCAACGGCGACGGCGGCCGGGGCGGCGGCCTCGACGTCGAACTTCTCCTCGAAGAGCTTCACGAACTCGGAGAGCTCGATGAGGGTCATCTCCTCGAACTGCGCGAGCAGGTCTTCCTGGCTGAGCTTCGCCATGGTGGCGGTCCTTCCACTAATTCGGCTGGTGCCGGATGAACATGAATGGCGGGCGTACGGGCCCGCTGGGCGACCGAATACTTACTCGGCGGCCTCGGCGGGAGCCGGCGTACCGGCACCGCCCTGCTCGACCTTGCTGCGAAGCGCGTCCGCGGTGCGGGCGAACTTCGTGAGGGGGGCCTGGAAGGTCGCCGCGGCCTTGGCCATGGACGCCTTCATGCCACCCGCCAGCTTGGCGAGCAGAACCTCGCGGGACTCAAGGTCCGCAAGCTTCTTGATCTCGTCGGCGGTCAGCGTCTTGCCTTCAAGGACACCGCCCTTGATGACGAGAGCGGGGTTCTCCTTGGCGAAGTCACGAAGACCCTTCGCCGCCTCGACCGGGTCACCGGTCACGAAGGCGACAGCCGTCGAGCCCTTGAGGTGCTCGTCCAGCTGGATCCCGGCCTCGTTGGCCGCGATCTTGGTCAGCGTGTTCTTCACCACACGGTACTGAGCGTTCTCGCCGAGAGAACGGCGCAGCTCCTTGAGCTGCGCCACAGTCAGTCCGGTGTAAGCAGTCACAACGGCTGCGTTGGAGGAACGGAGCTTCTCCGTGATCTCCGCAACGGCTGCGTTCTTGTCGGACGTCGCCATGGGCCTCGGCCTCCTTCCGGGTGATGAGGACCGCGCAGAAGGGGCTGGGCAAAACAAACGCCCCGGCGCAGGAGCACGGGGCGTGACTCGACCGGACGGCATCCGGGAGTTCGTCTCATACACACCTGCGCAGGCCGTCCGCAGCTAGCGGATCCTTCGGCCACCACACGCCCGGGATCGGACGCGCGGGGACAACCAGCGGTCTTTGGCTTCCCGGGTACGGTACGGGAACGGCCTGCGCTCAGGCAAATCGGCCGGGCGGGGGCATCCACGGCGCCCCCGCCCGGCCGCTACCGCTGCTTACTTGTAGTCCATCGTGTCGCCCGCCGGCGGCGGGGTCACCGTGACCTCGGTGCCGTAGTCCGAGTAGAAGACCGTCGAGTCGTAGGGGCTGTTGCCGTCCATCCGCTCGCGCTTCTTGACGAGCAGGTTGTCGCCGTCGATCCACAGATCGATGGTCTCGTTCTTGGCGCCGGCCTGCTCCAGCTGCTTCTCCAGCGCCTTGAGGTCCGACTCGCTGACGTTCTCGGACTGCATGCGGGCCAGCTCGGCCACCGCGAGGGTGCCGGTGAAGTGGGTCGCCTGGACGCCGCGGACGTCCTCCTTGCCGACTTCCTTGACCTTGCCCGAGGCGATCAGCAGATCCACCGAACGGCCCGGGTTGTTGTTCTGCATCATGTCCTTCATGAGCGCGCCGGACGGGCCCATCTTCTTGGCCAGCACGTCGTAGTCGTACTTGATCCAGGACTTGCCCTGCATCGGCACGCCCATGTTCATGTACATCGCGTCGGGCGTGTAGAGCGCCTTCATGGGCTTGCCGGAGCCCATGCCGGACCCGCCCTTCATGCGGATGTCGACGGACATGTTCATGCCGTTCGACCAGTCCAGGCCGCCCTTCATGGACTGCTCCGTCGCGCCGTTCTTGACGGTGCCGTCCACCTTGGCGGACTTCTTGTCGTTCGTCTGCTGCGAGGCCGTCTTCAGCGACGCCAGGGCGGCGTCGAGCGGAGACTGCGGCTTCTTCTGCCCCGCGGCGTCGCTCTTCCCACCGCTGCTACTGCTGCCGGCGCCGTTGTCGTCCTTGTCGCTGTTACAGGCGCTGAGACCGCCCACCAACATGACAACTCCCGCCACAGCGGCGGTCATACGCATGCTACGCACTAGAGGCTCCCCCTTTAGATCTCCTGTATGGACCTCGGGGCGACTGTAGCCGAGAGCGCCGACACGGAATGCGGCAGGCCCCGCTTTCCCAGACGGAAAGCGGGGCCTGCCTACGTACAGCGCGCTACGCGGCGTCGATCAGGGAGATCAGACGGCCGCGGGGTCCTCCTCGACGAGGAGGTTGCGGGTGCGGTTGGCGTCCACCGGGATGCCGGGGCCCATCGTGGTGGTGATGCTGGCCTTCTTGATGTAGCGGCCCTTGGCGGCGGACGGCTTGAGACGGGTGACCTCCTCAAGCGCCGCGGCGTAGTTCTCCACCAGCTTCTTCTCGTCGAAGGAGACCTTGCCGATGATGAAGTGGAGGTTCGCGTGCTTGTCGACACGGAACTCGATCTTGCCGCCCTTGATGTCGCTGACGGCCTTGGCGACATCCGGGGTGACGGTGCCGGTCTTCGGGTTCGGCATCAGACCACGCGGACCGAGCACACGGCCGAGGCGGCCGACCTTGCCCATGAGGTCCGGGGTGGCGACGACGGCGTCGAAGTCCAGACGGCCCTTGGAGACCTCGTCGATCAGTTCGTCGGAGCCGACGATGTCGGCGCCCGCGGCCTCCGCGGCCGCAGCACGGTCACCGGTCGCGAAGACCAGGACCCGGGCGGTCTTACCGGTGCCGTGCGGAAGGTTCACGGTGCCACGGACCATCTGGTCGGCCTTGCGCGGGTCAACGCCCAGACGCATGGCGACCTCGACGGTCGCGTCGAACTTCACGGCCGAGGTGGCCTTGGCGAGACGGACGGCTTCGAGCGGGGCGTACAGACGCTCCCGGTCGACCTTCGCGTCCGCGTTGCGAAGAGTCTTGCTGCGCTTCACTGCTGCTCCTGATGCGGTGGGTTGGAGTCGTGGTCCGGACCAGCGCCTGGTCCTGCCACGGGGCCGATGCGCGGTTGCCGCGCGAGCCCAAGGACGATGCTGAGGATCAGCCCTCGACCGTGACGCCCATGGAACGGGCGGTGCCGGCGATGATCTTCTCGGCGGCGTCCAGGTCGTTGGCGTTCAGGTCGGGCATCTTGGTGGTGGCGATCTCACGGACCTGGTCGCGGCTGATCTTGGCGACCTTGGTCTTGTGCGGCTCGCCGGAGCCCTTCTCCACGCCCGCGGCCTTCAGGATCAGCTTCGCGGCCGGCGGGGTCTTGGTGACGAAGGTGAAGGAACGGTCCTCGTAGACCGTGATCTCCACCGGCACGACCATGCCACGCTGCGACTCGGTCGCGGCGTTGTAGGCCTTGCAGAACTCCATGATGTTGACGCCGTGCTGACCCAGCGCGGGGCCGACCGGCGGAGCCGGGTTCGCGGCACCGGCCTGGATCTGGAGCTTGATAAGCCCCGTGACCTTCTTCTTCTTGGGAGGCATGCTCTCTCCGGGTCCTGAGCAATCGATCTGCGGCTACCGCCGCGTGGGAGTTGGTCCGCCCCGCGATCCGGCCATCCGGATGGAGGCATACCGCACAACGATAACGGGTAGCGTCGCGCGGCCAAAAACCGAGCAGGTCAGACCGGCGCTGGCGCCCGTCTGACCTGGTCGGCGGCTGGTGGGTCCGGAAGAACCTAGTTCTTCTGGATCTGGTCGAAGCTCAGCTCGACCGGGGTCTCCCGGCCGAAGATCTCGACCAGGCCCTTGACCTTCTTCGAGTCGGCGTTGATCTCGTTGATCGTCGCCTGCAGCGTCGCGAACGGGCCGTCGGTGACGGTGACGGAGTCGCCCACCTCGAAGTCCAGGACCTGCACCTCGACCTTGCGGGACGGCGCCGGCTTGCCCTCGGCCGCGGCGGCCTCCTTGGCGGCCTTCTCCTCGGCCTCCGGGGCGAGCATCTTGACGATCTCGTCCAGCGTCAGCGGGTACGGGTCGTAGGCGTTGCCGACGAAGCCGGTGACACCCGGCGTATTGCGGACGACGCCCCAGGACTCGTTCGTGAGGTCCATACGCACCAGCACATAGCCCGGGAGCTTGTTCTGGCGGACCGTACGGCGGTCACCGTTCTTGATCTGGACGACCTCCTCCTGCGGCACCTCGGCCTGGAAGATGAAGTCCTCGACGTTCAGCGAAACGGCACGCTGCTCAAGGTTGGTCTTCACGCGGTTCTCGTACCCCGCGTAGGTGTGGATGACATACCACTCGCCGGGGAGGCCACGCAGCTCGTCACGGAGAGCAGCCACCGGGTCGACCGGCTCCTGCTCCTCCTCGGCTTCCTCGGCGGTGGTCCCGGCGTCGCCCTCGGTGGTCACCGCGGCTTCTCCCGCGGGCTCACCGGCAGCGGCGCCCTCAGCGCTCTCGACGACGTCCGCGACGCCCTCGTGGCCGCCACTGGTCGCAGCGTCCCCCTCGACCTCGGCCGGGACGGCCTCGTCAACGTCGGCCTCTGCAGCCGCGACGGGCTCGGTGGCGTCGTTCAGGTTCGGGTCAGACACGTGGCTGCTTCTTCCTTGCTTCAAGGGGTTGAACATGCGAAAGGGCGTCCGCCGAGGCGCCCTCCGCGGGGTCAGCCGAAGACGTACCCGACGACTCGGTTGATACCCAAGTCAATCACGGTTACGAGACCAATCATGATGACAACGAAGACGATCACCACGGTGGTGTACGTCGACAGCTGGTTGCGCGTGGGCCAGACGACCTTACGGAGCTCCGCCACGATCTGGCGGTAGAAGAGCGCGAGACGCGCGAAGGGCCCCTTCTTGCCGCGCTTGCCGCCGCGGCGGGGCTTCTTCTGGGATTCCGCGGCCTCGTCCTCGGAACGACCGCGCTCAGGCATGTCGATGGAGCCCAGGGCGTCCGTCACTCGTCCTCACCTGAATCCGGGTCGTGGGCCGTGCCGCGCCCGGTTGAGCCGCACGGCGGTGCATTTCATACGTACGCGTGCACGCACCGTGGTGAGTGCGTGTAGCAGGGCCGGAGGGACTTGAACCCCCAACCGCTGGTTTTGGAGACCAGTGCTCTACCAATTGAGCTACGACCCTTTGTGGTTCCCCCAACCTACCGCATGCGACCGAGTGCACTAAGTGCGTGTGCCGCAGCCCGTTGGGAGCCAACGGTCAGCGAGTGTACGTGCTTCGGAGCCGGGCGTCGAACAGAAACGTCCCGGGTGGTGCCCGCAAACCCGTGTGTGCGGCCCGTCAGCGGTCTGCGACGATGCTTTCATGAGCGCTGCTACACCTTCCCCGACGTCCCCCGCCGACCGCCGGGTCTCGGCCCGCGTCGGTTCGATCTCCGAGTCCGCCACCCTCGCCGTCGACGCCAAGGCGAAGGCCCTCAAGGCCGCCGGGCGCCCGGTGATCGGCTTCGGCGCCGGTGAGCCCGACTTCCCCACGCCCGGCTACATCGTCGAGGCGGCCGTCGAAGCCTGCCGCAACCCGAAGTTCCACCGCTACACGCCGGCCGGCGGCCTCCCCGAGCTGAAGTCCGCGATCGTCGAGAAGACGCGGCGGGACTCCGGCTACGCGATCGAGCCCGCAAACGTGCTGGTGACGAACGGCGGCAAGCAGGCCATCTACGAGGCGTTCGCGGCCATCCTCGACCCGGGCGACGAGGTCATCGTCCCGGCGCCGTACTGGACCACCTACCCCGAGTCGATCCGGCTCGCGGGCGGGGTGCCGGTGGACGTGGTCGCGGACGAGACGACCGGCTACCGGGTGACCGTGGAGCAGCTGGAGGCGGCCCGTACGGACCGCACCAAGGTGGTGCTGTTCGTCTCGCCGTCGAACCCGACCGGTGCGGTCTACACCCGCGACCAGGTCGAGGCGGTCGGCCGCTGGGCCGCCGAGCACGGCCTGTGGGTGCTGACCGACGAGATCTACGAGCACCTCGTCTACGGCGACGCCCGGTTCACGTCCATGCCGGTCGTGGTCCCCGAGCTGCGGGACAGGTGCATCATCGTCAACGGTGTGGCGAAGACCTACGCGATGACCGGCTGGCGCGTCGGGTGGGCGATCGGCCCCAAGGACGTCATCAAGGCCGCCACGAACCTCCAGTCGCACGCCACCTCCAACGTCTCGAACGTCGCACAGGCCGCGGCGATCGCGGCGGTCTCCGGCGATCTGGCCGCCGTCGAGGAGATGAAGACCGCCTTCGACCGGCGCCGCAAGACGATCGTGCGGATGCTCGACGAGATCGACGGTGTGCTGTGCCCGGAGCCGGAGGGCGCGTTCTACGCGTACCCGTCGGTGAAGGAGCTGCTGGGCAAGGAGATCCGCGGCAAGCGCCCGCGGACCAGCGTCGAGCTGGCCGAGCTGATCCTGGAGGAGGCGGAGGTCGCGGTCGTCCCGGGCGAGGCGTTCGGCACCCCCGGCTACCTGCGGCTTTCGTACGCGCTGGGCGACGAGGACCTGGTGGAGGGCGTCTCGCGGCTGCAGAAGCTGCTGGCCGAGGCGAAGTAGGGCGGCACCTCCTCACGTGAGGAGGTGCCGAGGCGCGAGCGGGCCGGAGCGTGTTCCGGCCCGCTCGCGCGTTCCTCCGGACACCCCTTCGGGAAAGGCCCTACCGGCCGGGCGGGTGCATGCGGCAGGATCTGCGGATGCAGCACTTTTCAGGGGAAGGCGCAACGAACCCCCCGGGCGGCCGTGCCCGCGGCGGAGCCGCCGTTCGAGATCTGCGCCTGTTGCCGAAGGCCCACCTGCACCTGCACTTCACCGGTTCGATGCGGGCCACGACCCTGCTGGAGCTGGCCGACAAGTACGGCGTCCATCTGCCGGAGGCGCTGCGCGGCGGCGAGCCGCCCCAGCTGCGGGCCACGGATGAGCGCGGCTGGTTCCGGTTCCAGCGGCTGTACGACATCGCGCGGTCGTGTCTGCGGTCGCCGGAGGACATCCAGCGGCTGGTGCACGAGGCCGCCGAGGAGGACGTCCGGGACGGGTCGGGCTGGCTGGAGATCCAGGTCGACCCGACCTCGTACGCACCGCGGCTCGGCGGGCTGATCCCGGCGCTGGAGATCATCCTGGACGCCGTCCGGCGCGCTTCCGGCGACACCGGCCTGGGCATCCGCGTCCTGGTCGCCGCGAACCGTATGAAGCACCCGCTCGACGCCCGGACGCTGGCGCGGCTCGCGGTGCGCTACGCCGACCAGGGCGTGATCGGCTTCGGGCTGTCCAACGATGAACGCCGCGGGCTCGCCCGGGACTTCGACCGGGCCTTCGCCATCGCCCGGGACGGCGGTCTGCTGGCCGCGCCGCACGGCGGTGAGCTGTCGGGGCCGGCGAGCGTGCGCGACTGCCTGGACGATCTGCACGCCGGCCGGGTCGGGCACGGCGTACGGGCGGCGGAGGATCCGGCGCTGGTGCGCCGGCTGGCCGAGCGCGGGGTGACCTGCGAGGTGTGCCCGGCGTCGAATGTGGCGCTGGGCGTGTACGACAAGCCGGAGGACGTGCCGCTGCGGGCGTTCTACGACGCGGGGGTGCCGATGGCGCTGGGCGCGGACGACCCGCTGCTGTTCGGCGCGCGGCTGGCCGAGCAGTACGAGATCGCCCGCCACGCGCACGGCTTCTCCGACGCCGAACTGGCCGAGCTGGCACGCCAGTCGATCCGCGCCTCCCGGGCCCCCGAGGACGAGCGGCAGCGCCTGCTGACGGGCATCGACGCCTGGCTGGCGGCGTAGGGCGGGTCACGGCGCCATGGCGCCGCTCCGGGCGGACGCTCAGAGGCTGACGCCGACCGTCACCGGCTCGTTCACCAGCGTGACTCCGAACGTCTCATGAACCCCGTCCCGTACCTCACGGGCCAGGGCCAGCAGGTCCTCGGTGGTGGCCGCGCCGCGGTTGGTGAGCGCGAGGGTGTGCTTGGTGGAGATACGGGCCGGGCCGGTGCCGTAGCCCTTGGTGAAGCCGGCCCGGTCGATGAGCCAGGCGGCGGAGGTCTTCACCATGCCGTCCCCGGCCGGGAAGGCGGGGGGTGCGGCGTCCGGGCCGAGGCGTTCCCGGACGCGCCGGACGAAGGCGGCGTGCGCGGCTTCGGTGAGGACCGGGTTGGTGAAGAAGGAGCCGGCCGACCAGGTGTCGTGGTCTCCGGGGTCCAGGACCATGCCCTTGCCGGCCCGCAGCGCGAGAACGGTCTCCCGGGCGATGGCGGCCGGGACCCGGTCTCCGGGCTCGACACCGAGCGTGCGGGCGGTCTCGGCGTACTTCAGGGGCGCGGAGAGGCCGCCGGCGTCCTCCAGGGCGAAGCGCACCCGCAGCACGACGAACGCGTCCGGGTCCTGCTTGAAACGGCTGTGGCGGTAGGAGAAGCCGCACTCCTCGTTGGGGATCGTGACGGTCTCGCGCGCGCGGCGGTCGTAGGCGACGACCTCGGTGATGGTGGCGGAGACCTCCTGGCCGTACGCGCCGACGTTCTGGATCGGCGTGGCACCGGCGGAGCCGGGGATGCCGGCCAGGCACTCGATGCCGGCCAGCCCGGTCTCGACCGTACGGGCCACCGCGTCGGACCAGTTCTCGCCCGCGGCGAGCTCCAGCGCCGTGCCCTCCAGGGCGAAGCCGCGGGTGGCGATGCGCAGCGCCGTGCCGTCGAAGCCCTTGTCGCCGATGACGAGGTTGCTGCCGCCGCCGATGATCAGCAGGGGGGTGCCGGCGTCGTCGGCTTCGCGGACGGCGGCGATCACCTCGTCGTCGGTGGTGGCGGTGACGAGGCGGGTCGCCGGGCCGCCGAGCCGGAAGGTGGTCAGCGGGGCGAGGGGGGCGTTGTGTTCCACGTGGCGTTCCTGCACGGGCCCAAGAGTACGGGGGCGGTCCGACAGTCCTCGGCGGCCGCCCCCGACACGGTTCAGGCGAGGCGGACGACGGCGCGGGACATGCCCAGCACCTTCTGGCCCGCGCTCTTCGCGGTGAGGTCGACACGGACCGTGCGGTCGTCGTCGTCCAGCTTCGCGGCGACCTTGGCGCTGACCTCGATCAGTGCGCCGGTCTCGTCGTTGGGGACGACGACGGGCTTGGTGAAGCGCACGCCGTACTCGGCGACGGCGCCCGGGTCGCCGACCCAGTCGGTGACCACGCGGATCGCCTCGGCCATGGTGAACATGCCGTGTGCGATGACGTCCGGCAGCCCGACCTCCTTGGCGAACTTCTCGTTCCAGTGGATCGGGTTGAAGTCGCAGGAGGCGCCCGCGTACCGGACCAGGGTGGCGCGGGTCACGGGGAAGGACCGCGCCGGGAGTTCGGTGCCGACCTCGACGTCGTCGTAAGAGATCTGCGCGGTCATCTCAGTCCTCCTTCTCGGCGCGGACGACCAGCTTGGAGAAGGCGGTCACGACGAGTTCGCCCGCCTCGTCGTGCACCTCACCGCGGATATCGATGATGTCGTTGCCCGCCATGGACTTGATCGCCTCGATGGTGGAGGTGACGGTCAGCCGGTCACCGGCGCGCACCGGGCGGGTGTAGGCGAACTTCTGGTCGCCGTGCACCATGCGACTGTAGTCCAGCCCCAGTTGCGGATCCGCTATGACCTGACCCGCGTCCCTGAAGGTGATGGCGAACACAAAAGTCGGCGGCGCGATCACATCGGGGTGGCCGAGGGCCTTGGCCGCGGCGGAATCCGTGTAAGCGGCGTTGGTTTCGCCGATCGCCTCGGCGAATTCGCGGATCTTTTCCCGCCCGACCTCGTACGGGTCGGTGGGCGGGTACGTGCGTCCGACAAAAGACGGGTCGAGCGCCATGGGCTCGCGACCTCCCTGTACTGAAGTGGTGACAACGCCGTGAGGCCGCCCCCAGCAATTGGGGACGGCCTCAGGAACGAGCCTGTGTTATCGCGTCTCGCGGTGCGCCGTGTGCGAGTTGCAACGGGGGCAGTGCTTCTTCATCTCAAGACGGTCCGGGTGGTTGCGCCGGTTCTTCTTGGTGATGTAGTTCCGCTCCTTGCACTCCACGCAGGCCAGCGTGATCTTGGGGCGGACGTCGGTGGTGGCCACGTGAGTGCTCCTCGACGGACAGATGGACGGATGGAACGCAAAGATGAGTAGCCGACCGGAGGACCGACCCCACAATCGGCTACTGTCAGTAGCGGTGACCGGACTTGAACCGGTGACACAGCGATTATGAGCCGCTTGCTCTACCGACTGAGCTACACCGCTGTGATGGAGAGTCCCTCGCCCGAAGACGAGGTGTCCCACACATCAGAGCCCCAATACGGAATCGAACCGTAGACCTTCTCCTTACCATGGAGACGCTCTGCCGACTGAGCTATTGGGGCGAGCGATGAAGACATTACACGGCCCGCAGCCAAAGGTGAAATCCGTATCCGGGCCCCACTCCAGCGGGACCCCGCACCACACCGGTACGACTATTTCGCGCCTGCGCGACGCTCTCCCGGCCGCCCCCTACGCTCGGAACACCGCTGCGTGATCTTGCACGCCCGTGCCTTCGAGGAGCGCGATGTCCGACAGCAGTTCGCCGCAGCCACAGCCGGACCAGCCGGGCCGGCCGCACGGCACCGGCCGGCGTGCCCGGTCCGACGCGGGCGCGCTGGTTCTGTGCGGCGCCCGGCTCGCCGATGGCCGCACCGTGGACGTACGGCTGGGCGGCGGGCGCATCGAGGCCGTCGGAACGGCCGGCAGCCTCGCCCCGCAGGGCTCCCGCGTCGACCTGGCCGGCTACCTCCTGCTCCCCGCCCCGGCCGAACCGCACGCGCACTGCGACACCGCCCTGACGGCGGACACCGACGGCCCCGCCTCCGACTCCCCCGAGGACGTCCAACGGCGTACCACGGAGGCCGCGCTGCTGCAGCTCGGGCACGGCGCCACCGCCTCCCGCAGCCACGTCAGGATCGGCGGCGTCCAGGGCCTGCGCGCGCTGGAGGCGGTGCTGCAGGCCCGCAGATCGCTGCGCGGCCTCGCCGACCTGGCGACGGTCGCGGTGCCCCGGGTGCTCACCGGGGTGGCCGGCGCGGACGGGCTGGCGATGCTGCGGGACGCGGTGAAGATGGGCGCCTCGGTGATCGGCGGCTGCCCGGACCTCGATCCGGATCCGGCCGGGCATGTCGAGGCCGTCCTGGAGGTGGCGGGCGAACACGGCTGCCCGGTGGACCTGCACACCGACGGTGACGATCCGGCGCGGCTGGCGCGGTTCGCGGCGATGTCCGGCGGGCTGCGGCCCGGGGTGGCCATCGGGCCGTGCGCGGGCATGACGCGGATGCCGCGCAGCGTGGCGGCACGGGTCGCCGAACAGCTGGCGGCCGCCGATGTCGCCGTCGTCTGTCTGCCGCAGGGCGACTGCACGGGCCTGGAGCGCTACGGCTCCCGGGTGTCCCGGCCGGCCCCGGTACGGCTGCTGCGCGCGGCCGGGGTGCGGGTCGCGGCGGGCAGCGGGGCGCTGCGCGATGTGGCGAACCCGGTGGGGCGCGGCGATCCCCTGGAGGCCGCCTATCTGCTGGCGTCCCTGGGCGAGGCCACGCCGGAGGCGGCGTACGAGACGGTGAGCTCGGCGGCGCGGGCGACGCTGGGCCTGCCGGAGGTACGGGTCGAGGCGGGCTTCCCGGCGGAACTGCTGGCGGTACGCGGCGAGCGGATCGCCGGGGTGCTCTCGCTCGCCTACAGCCGGATCGTGGTGCACCGGGGGCGGGTGGTGGCACGTACCAGCGCGGTGCGCGAGTACTGCGATTCGGCGGTGGACGTGGCGCTGGACCTGCCCCGGCAGTCGCAGCGCTGAGCCAGGGCACCGAAGCGTCCCCCGCCCCCGGCTCCTCTCCCGCTCCCGGCTCCTTCCCCGCTCCCGGCTCCTCTCCCATGAGCGGGAGGTATCCGCAGCCCCGGCACCGGCCGGTCCCGCGGTGCGCGGCGCCGCTTGGGCGTACGGTCGGCATCATGCGCATTGTCATCGCAGGTGGACATGGTCAGATCGCGCTGCGGCTGGAGCGGTTGCTCCACGGGCGCGGGGACGAGGTCGCGGGCATCGTCCGCCGGCCGGAGCAGGCCGGCGATCTGCTGGCCGCGGGAGGCGAGCCGGTGGTCTGCGACCTGGAGTCGGCGTCGGTGGGTGACGTCGCGCGGCATCTGGAGGGTGCGGACGCGGCCGTCTTCGCGGCGGGCGCCGGCCCCGGCAGCGGCACCGCACGCAAGGACACCGTGGACCGCGCCGCGGCGGCGCTGTTCGCGGACGCGGCCGAGGCGGCGGGCGTACGGCGCTTCCTCGTCGTCTCGTCCATGGGCGCGGACCGTGAGCCGCCGGAGGGCACCGACCCGGTCTTCGCGGCGTATCTGCGCGCGAAGGGCGCGGCGGACGCGGACGTACGGGCCCGCTCCGGACTCGACTGGACGATCCTGCGCCCCGGCCGCCTGACCGACGAGCCCGGCTCGGGACTGGTGACCCTGGCCGAGTCGACCGGCCGGGCCGACGTGACCCGCGACGATGTGGCGGCCACCCTGGTAGCGCTGCTCGACGAACCGCGCACCGCCGGCCGGACGCTGGAGCTGATCGGCGGAGATGTACCGGTAACGGAAGCCGTCAAGGCGGTGGCATCGCACTGACCCACCGGCTGATCGGATGAACCGATCCGCCAAGGCCGCGCCCCGCCGCTGACGGCGGCGGGGCGGGCCACACCAAAACGGCCCCTGATCTACGTTTCCGCAGATCAGGGGCCGCTTCCCTACTTGTGGCGGCGCCAGGATTCGAACCTGGGAAGGCTGAGCCGGCAGATTTACAGTCTGCTCCCTTTGGCCGCTCGGGCACACCGCCAGGGTTTGCTGCCCGGAGACCCGCTGTGGGGCGGTGCTCTGTGGCAACGACGTAAACCATACCCGATGGCTGGGGGTGGTTCGCCACTCGATTCCCGAGCGCCGGATCATGGCCGGGTGGCTAGGCTTGCGGGGCGGTCCCGGTGGGGCCGTACCCCTGACGGATCTACGTATGAGGAGCCAACTCAACATGGCCGACTCCAGTTTCGACATCGTCTCGAAGGTCGAGCGGCAGGAGGTCGACAACGCCCTCAACCAGGCCGCCAAGGAGATCTCGCAGCGCTACGACTTCAAGGGTGTGGACGCCTCGATCGCATGGTCGGGCGAGAAGATCGAGATGCGGGCCAACGCCGAGGAGCGGGTGAAGGCGGTACTCGACATCTTCCAGTCCAAGCTGGTCAAGCGCGGGATCTCGCTGAAGGCGCTGGACGCCGGCGAGCCGCAGCCCTCGGGCAAGGAGTACAAGATCTTCGCGTCGATCCAGGAGGGGATCTCGCAGGAGAACGCGAAGAAGGTCGCCAAGATGATCCGCGATGAGGGCCCGAAGGGCGTCAAGGCGCAGGTGCAGGGCGATGAACTGCGGGTCAGCTCGAAGAGCCGGGACGATCTGCAGGCGGTACAGCAGCTGCTCAAGGGGAAGGACCTGGATTTCGCGATCCAGTTCGTGAACTACCGATAGCCGCCCGAGGTTCGGGGGGAGCGGACGGGGTGGTGCGCCGTGGGCGTGCCGCCCCGTCGGCGTCCGGGGCGCGGTCCGGAGGGGTGCGCCACGGGGGAGGTTTGACCTCAACTTCGCTTGAGCTTGCAGGGTGTTGGCATGACTTCGGCTCACGACACACGCAATGACGGCTCCCCTTTCCGCACCGACGTGTTCCCCGAGATCCGGCGGCCGGACGCCGGCGCCGCAGTGATCAGCGAGTGGGACGCGGGCAGCCCGGAGGGCCAGCGGGCCGTCCTGGACGGCGTCGCCCGCGCCTGGGGGGAGACACCTCTGCCGGCGGGCTTCCTGTCCCGGGTACTGTTCGCCGGGACGGACGGGCACAGCGTGCTCAACTACGGGCAGTGGACGAGCGATACGGCACGCCAGGAGTTCCTACGGGCCGAGGGCGCAGGACTGAGCGAGCGCATGGCGGCGGTGCTGGACGGCGTCGAGGGCGCCGGTGACGCCGGGCCCACACTGTTCCGGCTCTATCGCAGCCTGCTGCCGCAGGGAGAGCCGCAGGTGGCGGGCTGCGTCGTACGGGTCGCCTTCCGGACGACGGGGCACCACGCGGCCCGGGAGCTCGTCGACGGCCTGGTGGAGATGATGGGCGGCCGGCAGATCGGCGAGGGCGGGATCGCGTCGCACTTCCACCTCAGCGACGACGGGACGCGGGTCGTCAATTACAGCGAGTGGACGGCCCCGGAGGCGCATGAGCGCGAGGTCGGCTCCATCGTGCACGGCGACGGGCCGGTGATGCGCTTCATCGGGGGCCTGGCGGGCGTCGAACCGCTCGGGTTCCGGCGGTATACGGCCCCTCGGGGGCTCGTACGGGCGTAACCGCGTACGGGCATGACGCGTACGGGCATGACGCGTACGGGCGTGAGGGGCCGGTCCGGGGTGGTCGGTCAGCGGGTCGCGAACGGGTGGTCGGTGGGAACGATCTCGCGGCCGAGCGGCATCAGGGAGATCGGGATCATCTTGAAGTTGGCGATGCCGAAGGGGATGCCGATGATCGTCACGCACAGGGCCAGGCCGGTGACGATATGCCCCAGGGCCAGCCACCAGCCCGCGAGGATGATCCAGATGACATTGCCGATCGCCGAACCGGCACCCGCGTCATGGCGCTCGACGGTCGTACGGCCGAAGGGCCACAGGGCATAGCCCGCGATACGGAAGCTGGCGATGCCGAAGGGGATGGTGATGATCAGGATGCAGCAGACGATGCCCGCGATGACGTAGCCGATCGCCAGCCAGAAGCCGCTCAGGACCAGCCAGAGAATGTTGAGGATGAACTTCATGATCGGCAGCCTTCCATGGGCGCGGAGGAAAATCGTTACAGCCTGGTAAAAGACGCGCCTGCCTGTGCGGGCCGTTGCACCGGCACGGCCGGTGTTGATCTCGATGCCGGTGCCGACGTCCGCACCGATCACGTCACGGGTGTCACGGGCGTCATGGGTGTGACGAGCCGACGACGCCTCGTCCTTGAAGCCGCCGGGTGCGCCGCCCTGGGGCTTCAGGGGCGGTGGCCCGCCATCTGCTCCAGGCGGGTGATGCGTTCGCGCATCGGGGGGTGGGTGGAGAAGAGCCTGGACATGCCCTCGCCCGCGCGGAACGGGTTGGCGATCATCATGTGGCCGGCGGTCTCCAGGCGCGGCTCGGGGGGCAGCGGGAGCCGCGCAGTGCCGTGTTCGAGCTTGCGCAGGGCGGAGGCGAGGGCCAGGGGGTCGCCGGTGAGCCGTGCGCCGGAGGCGTCCGCCTGGTATTCGCGGGAGCGGCTGACCGCGAGCTGGATCAGCGAGGCCGCGACCGGCCCGAGGATCATGATCAGCAGCATGCCCAGGATGCCGGGGCCCTCATCGTCGTCGGACCGGCCTATCGGAATCAGCCAGGCGAAGTTGACGAGGAACATCACGACCGAGGCGAGGGCTCCCGCTACGGACGAGATGAGGATGTCGCGGTTGTAGACGTGGCTGAGTTCATGCCCGATGACGCCGCGCAGTTCGCGTTCGTCGAGAAGCCGCAGGATGCCGTCGGTGCAGCAGACGGCGGCGTTGCGGGGGTTGCGCCCGGTGGCGAAGGCGTTGGGGGCCTGGGTCGGGGAGATGTAGAGGCGCGGCATGGGCTGGCGGGCGGCCGTGGAGAGCTCGCGGACCATGCGGTAGAGCCCCGGGGCCTCGAACTCGCTGACGGGGCGGGCACGCATGGCTCTGAGGGCGAGCTTGTCGCTGTTCCAGTACGCGTAGGCGTTGGTGCCCAGCGCGAGGAGGACGGCGATGACCAGGCCCGTACGGCCGAAGAGGCCGCCGATGACGATGATGAGTGCGGACAGTCCCCCGAGGAGTACTGCGGTTCTGAGCCCGTTGTGCCGGCGGTGCACGGTACGCCCTCCAAGCGGTGCGGCAGGGGAACCCTGTGCTCTGTTTCTCCACTCTCCAGTGGACCCTTACTCACTGGTCAACGCGGGATGAGCAGGGCTAGTTCCCTTGTGCACGCGCGGTGGCACGGGTGGGGCCGGGCGAGCGGGCTCCCCGAGGGCCCACGGCCGGACGGGTGGCCGTAGGCCCGTACCGCTAGAGGAGCGCCCCTGAGGCGAACCGCAGGACGGCTTGCGGGGCCCCGGAGAGGGCGACGCCCAGGACCGCGGCGACGGTGATGGCGGTGGTGAGGGCGGCCGGGACCCTGGCGCGGGCCGGGGCGGCCGTCCCGGTGGCGAGCCGCTCTGCCGGGCGTTCCTCCGGCGCCTCGGCGCGGAAGAGCACCGCCGTCCACTGGAGGTAGTAGTAGAGCGCGATCACCACGTTGACGGCCATGACCACGGCGAGCCAGCCCAGGCCCGCGTCGACGGCCGCGGAGAAGACCGTGACCTTGGCGAAGAGACCGATGATGCCCGGCGGCAGGCCCGCCAGGTTGAGGAGGAAGAAGCCGAGCGCGAAGGCGGCCAGGGGGCGTCGGCCGTACAGGCCGCGGTAGTCGGTGACGCGGTTGGCGGCGCGGGTACGGGCCACCAGGGCGACGACCCCGAAGGCGCCCAGGTTCACCGCCGCGTACATCAGGGCGTAGGCGACGGTGGCGCCGATCGCGCGGGCCGGGTCGTCGAGGTAGCCCGCCGCCGCGATCGGGACCAGGAGGTAGCCGGCCTGGCCGACGGAGGACCAGGCGAGCAGGCGGACGGCGCTGTGCGCGCGGTCCGGGTTCTGGCGCAGCGCCGCGACGTTGCCCACCGTCATGGTGAGCGCCGCGATGACGGCCAGCGCCGGGCCCCAGACGTCCGCGTACGTGGGGAAGCCGCGGACCGTGACGAGGATCAGGCCGGAGAAGCCGACGGCCTTGCCGACCACCGACAGGTAGGCGGCGATGGGGAGCGGCGCGCCCACATAGGTGTCGGGCACCCAGAAGTGGAACGGTACGGCCGCGGTCTTGAAGGCGAAGCCGACGAGGGTGAGCGCGACGCCGGCGCTGGCCAGGGTGGCCAGCCGGGGGTCGGGGAGGTCGGTGAGGGTCTGCGCCACCCGGGAGAGGTGGAGGCTCCCGGTGGCGGCGTACAGGAAGCTCACACCGAGCAGCATCACTGCGGTGGCGGCCACCGAGGAGAGGAAGAACTTCAGCGCCGCCTCGGAGGAGAGCCGGTCACCGCGACGCAGTCCGACGAGGGCGAAGGCGGGGAGGGAGGCGACCTCCAGGGCGATGACGAGGGTGGCGAGGTCCCGGGAGGCGGGCAGCAGGGCCGCGCCGGCCGCCGAGGAGAGCAGCAGGAACCAGTACTCCCCGGTGGGCAGGTCGTGCTCCTTGATGGTGTCGACCGACAGCAGGGCGGTCAGCAACGCCGCGGCCAGCACCAGGAACTGGATGACGAGGGTGAACGGGTCGGCCACGTAACTGCAGACGGACGGGTGGCCCGTGAGGCAGAAGGTGCTGCGGTCGCCGTCCAGGAGGGGGAGGAGGGAGAGCACCGCGAGGGCGAGGCCGCCCGCCGCGATCCAGCCCAGCAGCGGCTTCTTGGCGCCGGGGAGGAAGAGGTCGGCGACCAGCACCACCAGGGCGACGGCCGCGGCGATGGTGGGTGGTGCGATGGCGATCCAGTCGACGGACTGGACCAGAGAGGCCACCGGGGACGCGGCCATCGGGATCATCGGGCTCATCACTTACCGCCTCCGAGGAGCTGCTGGACGGCCGGGTCGGTGAGGCCGAGGAGGGCCGCGGGCCACAGTCCGGCGAGGACGGTGAGGACGGCCAGGGGGCTCCAGGCCGCGTATTCGTAGCGCGCGAGGTCGGGGATGACGGGGGCCGGTGCGGGCTCTCCCGGGGCGGGGTCGTCCGGGTCGCTCCCGTCGGCGAGCGGGGCGATCGGTGCGAGGTGCGGGGTGCCGCCCATGCAGACGCGGCGGACGACGAGCAGCAGGTACGCGGCGGTCAACAGGGTGCCCAGGCCGGCCAGCACCATGAACGTGAGGAAGGCGGGGCGGCTGAGGCCCGCGGCCGGCTGGAAGGCGCCGAACATCGCGAGCATCTCACCCCAGAAGCCGGCCAGTCCGGGCAGACCCAGCGAGGCGACGGCGCCGAAGGCGAGCAGGCCGCCGAAGCGCGGCGCCCGGCCGTAGAGGCCGGCCCCTGTGGTGCCCGCGAGCGCGTCGAGGTCGGTGCTGCCGGTGCGGTCCTTGAGGGCGCCGACCAGGAAGAAGAGCAGGCCGGTGATCAGGCCGTGCGCGATGTTGGCGAACAGCGCGCCGTTGACGCCGGCGGGGTTCAGGCTGGCGATGCCGAGCAGGACGAAGCCCATGTGGCCGACGGAGCTGTATGCGATCAGGCGCTTGAGGTCGCCGCCGGCGCCCTTGCGGACCAGGGCGAGGCAGGCGAGCGATCCGTAGATGATGCCGACGGCGGCGAGCGCGGCGAGGTACGGGGCGAAGGTGTGCATGCCCTCGGGCGTGATGGGCAGCGCGATGCGCACGAAACCGTAGGTGCCCATCTTCAGCAGCACACCGGCCAGCAGCACCGAGCCGACGGTGGGGGCGGCGGTGTGGGCGTCCGGCAGCCAGCTGTGCAGCGGCCACATCGGGGTCTTGACGGCCAGTCCGATGCCGACGGCGAGCACCGCGATCAGCTGAACCGTGTGGCTGAGCTGGGCATTCGGGCCGTTGTCAGTGGCGAGTGCGACCATGTCGAACGTGCCGGATTTCAGGCCGATGAGGAGGAGGCCGAGCAGCATCACGACGGAGCCGAGCAGCGTGTAGAGGATGAACTTCCAAGCGGCCGCCTGCTTTCCCGCCCCGCCCCAGCGGGCGATGAGGAAGTACATCGGGATGAGGACCATCTCGAAGGCGAGGAAGAACAGCATCAGGTCGAGGACGGCGAAGGTGGCGAGGGTGCCGGCCTCAAGGAAGAGCAGCAGGGCCACAAATGCCTTGGGAGACGGGCCCGTTGGCATGGCGAAGTAGGTGTAGAGCGCGCAGAGGAAGGTGAGCAGCGCGGTCAGGACGAGAAGGGGGAGCGAGATGCCGTCGACGCCGAGATGGATACGGATGTCGAGCGCCGGGATCCAGCTGAGGTCGGTGGTGGCCTGCATACGGGCCGGGTGATCGTGGTCGAAGCCGGCCGCCAGCGCGATGGACGCGGCGAGGACGACTCCGGTGACGGTCACGCCATGGCGCAGTACGGCCTGGTCGGGGTTGCGGCCCCGGAGGCCGGCCGGGGCCGGGAGCAGGGCGGCCAGCGCGCCGACGAGGGGAAGGACGACGATGCCCGCGAGGAGGATCTGCATGGCGGTGTGATTCACGGGTCAGGCCCTCCTCAGGGTTCCGGTTCCGGCGAGGCAGGCCACGCGGTCTGTCGGCTGGGGGTACGGGGGCCTGCCCCCGGGGGATGGCAGCACGGTCAGGCCCCCGTGCCCGTAGCGACGAGGACGGCGGCGATGGCCAGGACGAGCGAGCCCGCGAGCAGCGCGCCGAGGTAGGTCTGCACATTGCCGGTCTGGGCGCGGCGGACGGCGGCGCCCAGCCAGCGGGGGGCGGTGCCCGCACCGCGTACGTAGGTGTCGACGACCTCGCGGTCGAGGAAGGCGACGAGCCTGGCGGCGGCGCGGGTGGGCCGCACGAACAGGGCGGAGTAGACGGTGTCGAGGTGGAAGCCGACGGCCGCGTGGCGGTGCAGCGGGCCGAGGAGGAGGTGGCCCGGGTCGGCGGGGTCGGCGGCGCCCGCGATGTTCCCGTAGACGGGGGTGTGGGTGGCGATGGCCGTCTCCTCGGAGAGCCCGGGGGCGGTGTCCGGGGCGATGACGACCGCGCCCATGGGGGTGCGGACGGCGAGGGCGGTGGTGTGGCGCCAGGCGGCATAGGTGATCAGGCCGCCGACGAGGGCGACACCGGTGCCCAGGACGGAGGTGGTGAGCGTCGGATCGAGCGAACGCCCGTCGAACCAGTCGGGCAGGAAGGGGGCGGCCAGGCCGAGCGCGGCGGTGGGGATGAAGAGCACCCACAGCACGGCGTTCATGGCGATCGGCTGCGCACCGTGGTCGGGGGCCTCGGTGCCCCTGCCCCGGAAGACCAGCAGCCACAGGCGGGTGGCGTAGGCCGCGGTGAGGAGGGCGGTGAGCAGTCCGGAGAGCAGTACGGTCCAGCCGGCCGCGCCGGGGATGCCGTGCGCGTCACCGATGGTGGCGTGCTCGGCGGCGCCCAGGACGGCTTCCTTGGAGAAGAAGCCGGCGAAGGGCGGGATCGCGGCGAGCGCGAGCAGCGCGACGGTCATCGTCCAGAAGGCGTCCGGGATACGCCGGGCCAGGCCGGTCATCCTGGACATGGCGGCCAGTGAGTTGGTGCCCGCGGCGTGGATGATCACGCCCGCGCCGAGGAAGAGGAGCGCCTTGAACGCACCGTGCGAAAGGAGGTGGAAGACGGCGGCACCGCGGTCGCCGACGGCCAGTGCGCCGGTCATGTAGCCGAGCTGGCCGACTGTCGAATAGGCCAGGACGCGCTTGATGTCGTCCTGGGCCAGGGCCGCCAGACCGGAACCGACCATGGTGACCGCGGCCATGACGGCGAGCACGATCATCGCGGCCGCGGAGGCGGCGAAGACGGGGAGGAGACGGGCCACGACATAGACACCGGCCGCCACCATCGTCGCGGCGTGGATGAGCGCCGAGACGGGCGTCGGGCCGGCCATCGCGTCCGGGAGCCAGGTGTGCAGCGGGAACTGCGCCGACTTGCCCGCGACGCCGGCCAGCAGCAGCAGTGCGATCAGGGTGGGGTGGTCCAGGCCGTCGCGGGCGACGGAGCTGAGGATGCCGGTGATCCGGAAGGTCCCGGTGTCGGCGGCCAGCGCGAAGATGCCGAAGAGGAAGGGGACATCGCCGAGCTTGGTGACGAGGAACGCCTTGAGGGAGGCGGCGCGGGCGGTCTCGGTCTCCCAGTAGTGGCCGACGAGGAAGTACGAGCAGATGCCCATGACTTCCCAGCCGACCAGCAGCACCATCAGATCGCCCGTGTAGACGACCAGCAGCATCGCGGAGGTGAAGAGCGAGACCAGCGCGGCGTAGGAGGGGTAGCGCGGATCGTCGCGCAGATAGCCGGTGGAGTAGATCTGCACGCAGGTCGCGACGACGCCGACGAGGACGGCGATCAGCGCGGCGAAGCCGTCGATGTGCAGGGACAGGTCGATCGGGACCGAGCCGGTCGGGGTGAGCCGGGTGGCGACGTCCGTGGCCGCGCCGCCGCCCTGTGCGACGGCGACGCCGATGGCGAGCGCGGCCGCGGCCAGCGTCGGCAGGACGGCCAGCGGCCGGACGAAGCCGGGCCTGCCGCGGCCCAGAAGGAGGCCCGCGACGGCTCCGAGGAAGGGCAGGAGGGGAACGAGGACGGCGGTGGTCGTGAGCGTCACGCGGTGGCCTCCGCCTCGGTGTCCGGCTGCTGCGTGTCCGGGTCCGCCGCACCCGCCTTCTCGGCGAGGTCACGGAGCCGGTCGATGTCGGAGCTGCCGCGGTTGCGGTAGACGAGCAGCACGATCGCCAGGCCGATGCCGATCTCGGCGGCGGCGACGGTGATGGTGAACAGGGTGAGCGCCTGGCCCGCGTGCAGGGTGTCGCGCAGCCAGACGTCGAAGGCGACGAGGTTGAGGTTGACGGCGTTGAGCATCAGCTCGACGGACATCAGCACCAGGATCGCGTTGCGGCGGGCGAGCACGCCGTACAGACCGGTGCAGAAGAGGAGGACGGAAAGGACGGCCGGATAAGCGAGATGCATCAGCGGTCCTCTCCGGGGGCGGGGACGGCCGGGCCGGCGGGGGACGCCTGGGCGACGGCACCGCTCCGGGGGGCCGCCGCACCGTGCTTGCGGGACAGCACGATCGCCCCGACGAGCGCGGCGAGCAGCAGCACGGACAGCGCCTCGAAGGGCAGCACCCAGTACTGGAAGAGGCTGCGCCCGGTGGCGCTGGTGGAGCCGTGGACGGGACCGTCGAGGTTGATCCAGGTGGCACGGAACGCGTCGACGACGACCCAGACCAGTGCGGCGGCCGAGGCGCCGGCCACGAGGAGCGCGGCCCAGCGGTTGCCCGAATCCGCGTCCGGGGAGCGGCCGATGGGCGCCTTGGTGAGCATCAGCCCGAACAGCAGGAGGACGACCACGGAACCGACGTAGATCAGCACCTGTACCCAGGCGATGAATTCGGCGGTGAGGAGGAGATATTCGACGGCGATCCCGCCGAGGGCGACGACCAGCCAGAGGGCGGAGTGCACCAGCTGCCTGGTCGTGACGGTGATCACCGCCGCGCCGAGCGTGGCGACGCCGACGAGGAGGAACGCGATCTCGACACCGGTGGGCGAGAGAAAGCCATGGCTTGCGGCGGCGAGCGTCACGATCCCTCCTTGGGTGTGTCCGGTCGGTCCTGGGGCTGGTCGGGGGCCTGCTTCTGGGCTGCCTCGGCCTCCCGCTGGGCTGCCTCGGCCTCCTGGGCGGCGCGTTTGTCCGCGGCCTTACGGGCGGCGCCGACCTCCTTGGGCTCCTCGGCCGCCGGGTCGAGCGCGGGCGGCTCGGGCACCGTCCACATCCACTCGCGCAGCTTGTCGCGCTCGTGGGTCAGATCGCGGATGTCCGTCTCGGCGTACTCGAACTCCGGGGACCAGAACAGCGCGTCAAAGGGGCAGACCTCGATGCAGATACCGCAGTACATGCACAGCGCGAAGTCGATCGCGAAGCGGTCCAGCACATTCCGGCTGCGCTCGCGGCCTCCGGGGGCGGCCGGCGGCACCGTCTCCTTGTGGGAGTCGATGTAGATGCACCAGTCCGGGCACTCACGGGCGCACAGCATGCAGACCGTGCAGTTCTCCTCGAACAGTGCGATGACGCCGCGGGTGCGCGGCGCGAGGTCGGGCTGGACGTCCGGGTACTGCGCGGTGACCGACCGTTTCGTCAATGTCCGCAGGGTGACGGCCAGGCCCTTGGCCAGACCTGATCCGGGGATGCCCATCAGGAGATCACCACCTTGACGACGCCGGTCAGGGCGATCTGGGCGAGAGCGAGCGGGATGAGAACCGTCCAGGCGAGCTTCTGCAGCTGGTCCTCACGGAGCCGGGGGTAGGTGACCCGGAGCCAGATGACGCCGAAGGCGAGGATCGCGGTCTTCAGCAGCGTCCACAGCCAGCCCAGGCCGTCCCCGCCGAACGGGCTGTGCCAGCCGCCGAGGAAGAGAACGGTGGTCAGCGCGCAGAGGACGACGATGCCCGCGTACTCGGCGAGGAGGAAGAGGGCGAAGCGCAGCCCGGTGTACTCGGTGTACGCGCCGAAGATGATCTCGGAGTCGGCGACCGGCATGTCGAAGGGCGGGCGCTGCAGTTCGGCGAGCCCGGCGGTGAAGAAGACCAGACCGCCGACGATCTGCCACGGCACCCACCACCACTGGAACGCGTCCAGGATGCCGGGGAGGGAGAGCGTGCCGGCCGCCATCGCGACGGACGCGGCGGCGAGCAGCATCGGCAGTTCGTACGCGAGCAGCTGCGCGGCCGTCCGCAGACCGCCGAGCAGCGAGAACTTGTTGGCCGACGCCCAGCCCGCCATCAGCGAGCCCAGCACACCGACGCCCATGACGGCGAGCACGAAGAAGATGCCCGCGTCGATGACCTGCCCGACGGCGTTGTGCGGCCCCACCGGGATGACGACCAGGACGAGGAGGTACGGCAGGAGGGCGACGGCGGGCGCGAGCTGGAAGATCCGCCGGTCGGCGCCGGCCGGAACGACGTCCTCCTTCTGCGCGAACTTCACACCGTCCGCGACGAGCTGCGCCCAGCCGTGGAAGCCACCCGCGTACATGGGGCCGAGCCGTCCCTGCATATGGGCCATGACCTTGTGCTCGGTCTGCCCGATGATCAGCGGGAGGGCCAGGAACACGACGAAGACGACGGCGAGGCGGAGCGCGATGTCGAGAGCATCGCTCATGACGTCTCGCCTCCTGCCGGGTCTTGGGGGGTGGGGGGCTGGTCGGGGGTGGCCGGTGCTTCGGGGGTCGCCTCAGGCTCAGGCTTGGGGGTCGCCTCGGGCTCGGGGCCCGGGGCCTGTTCGGGCTCGGGCTTCGGCGTTGGGGCCTGTTCGGTGGCGGGCGCGGGCGGGGCCTGTTCGGTGGCGGGCGGGGCCTTGGGCTCCGGCTCGGCGGCCGACGCCGGCTTCGCCTCCGGTTCCGGCCGGGCCCCAGGCTCCGCCTCGGCCTCCGGCTTCGGCTGGTCCGTCGGCTCCGGCTCCGGCTTGGTGCCCGGCTCCCGCTTGGGCTCCGGTTTCTGCTCCGCGTCGGCGAAGGCCGGGCGTGCGTGGTGCCAGGGCGCGTCGGCGGAGCGCGGGGCTGCCGGAGCGCTCGGCGCTGCCGGGGCACCCTCGGCCGCCTGCTGGCTGGCCGAGCCCTCGCTCGCGGAACGCGTCCGGCGAGCGGGACGGTCCGGGCGTTCGGCACGGGGGGGACGTTCGGGGTGTTCAGGGCGTTCGGCACGGACGGGACGCTCGGGGCGTTCGGCCGGAGCCGCTCCCGCGCCCGCGTCCGCCGTCGCCGGAGTCGCCCCCTCGCCCGCCGCCTGCTGGCTCGCCGAGCCCGCGCCCGCGGTCCGCGTACGCCGGGCCGGACGCTCGCCCGCGGCGGCACCCGCCCCACGAGCACCACCCGCCGCACGGGCACCACGCGCCGGCCGCGCGGGGGCGGGCGGCAGCTGGCCCTTCAGCGGGCCCCACTCATTGGGATCCGGGACACCCGGGGGCAGCATCTGACGACGCTTGGGCCCACCGTGCCCGGACTCTCCCGGCTCCTTGGCGCCCGGCCACGCCTTGGCGACCCGCGCCGCCAGCACAAAGTCCTTGCGCAGCGGATGCCCCTCGAACGACTCCGGGAGCAGCAGCGGTACGAGGTGCGGATGGCCGGTGAAATCCACCCCGAACATCTCGTGGGTCTCGCGCTCATGCCAGGCCGCCCCCGCGTACACCCCCACGGCGGTGGGCAGCGCGGCGGCGTCGTGCGGCACGGTCGTCCGTACGACCAGCCGGTGGACGGCGCCCGGATGCGCCACGTTCGCGAGGTGGGCGCAGATCCGGAAGCCGGTGCCGGGCTCGTCGACGGCGCTCAGCCAGTCGAAGTAGGCGCAGCCGAGATCGTCGCGAGCCGCCGTCAGTGCCGTGAGCCAGCCGTCGGCGGGCACGTCCACGGTCAGCAGCTCGTACGCCAGCTCCGCCGTGGCCCCGGTACCGAAGATCTCGCTCGCGGGCCGCGGCAGCCAGCCGACGACGGGCTCGGCAACCGGCTCGGCCGGCTCAACGGGCGTACCGGCCTCAGCAGGCGCAGCGGCCTCAGCCGGCTCGGCCGACTCAGCCGCTCGTGTCGACGCCGCCGTCTCCGGTGTCTGGCGTGCCTGCGATGCCTGCGGTATCGCCGGTGTCTGCGGTGTCTCTGCCGCCTTCGCCGACGTCTCTCCCGATGCCTTCCGCTCAGGCTGCTGCTCGCTCATCGGGGCTCCTCCACCGCCGCCTTCGGGGCGGGCGGCGCCACCAGCCCGCTGCGCAGCGCGGCCGCCGAAGGCCGGCCGGCACCGTCGCGCCGGTGCCCGTACCGCTCCCCCAGCGACTCACGGGCGATCTTCTCCTGCAGCTTGAGGACGCCCTGCAGCAGCGCCTCCGGCCGCGGCGGGCAGCCCGGTACGTACACATCGACCGGAATGATCTGGTCGACGCCCTTGGTGACGGAGTACGAGTCCCAGTAGGGGCCGCCGCAGTTGGAGCAGGCTCCGAAGGAGATCACATACTTCGGCTCGGGCATCTGCTCGTAGAGCCGCTTGACCGCGGGCGCCATCTTGTCGGTGACCGTGCCGGAGACGACCATCAGGTCGGCCTGGCGCGGGCCGGGCGCGAACGGGATCACGCCGAGCCGGATGAAGTCGTGCCGGGCCATGGAAGCGGCGATGAACTCGATGGCGCAGCAGGCGAGGCCGAAATTGAAGACCCACAGGCTGTAGCGGCGGCCCCAGTTGAGGACCACCTTCATGGGTTCCGGCGCGAGCCGGGCCAGGGTGCCCAGGCGCCGGGGCTCCGGCAGGAACTCGGGGGCGGTGCCCTCGGAAGCGGCCACGGAGCCGTTCGAGGCGGGAGTCACGTCCATTGCAGGACGCCCTTCTTCCATGCGTAGAGCAGGCCGACGGTGAGGAAGCCCAGGAAGACGAACATCTCCACGAGCGTCACACCGCCGAAACCGGGGGCGGCGAAGATCGTCGCCCAGGGGAAAAGGAAGATCGAGTCGATGGCGAAGATGACGTAGAGGAAGGCGTAGACGTAGTAGCGGACCTGGGTGTGCGCCCAGCCCTCACCGACCGGGTCCACACCGCATTCATACGTCAGCAGCTTCTCGGGCGTCGGCGCCACAGGGCGCAGCAACCGCCCGGCCCCGAAGGCCACGGCGACGAAGAGCACGCCCACCACGGCGATGATCCCGACGACCGCATAGCCCTGGAAGTAGTCCGCGGCGACGGTGGTGCGTACGGTCGTGTCCGGCACGTCCGCCCTCGCTCCCTGACTGCGCTTGTTAAACGACTTCGACGATCTGTACGCACGGGAGTCTAGGCCCTGCCCCGCCCGTCTGGAGCAGCCGGATCGCGCCGATGGTGGGTTGTGCCCACTTCGTCCCACCTGGGGCATCCCTTTGTCCCACCTGGTGCCCACCTGGTGCGGCGCTTCATCCGGCCTGGGCCCGGGCAGCGACGGCCTGGTGCGGTGCCCGCCAGGGCGGACGGGGGTCAGGGAACCGGGCCGCCGTCGAATGGGCTGCGGAGATCGGGGGTGGAGGGGTTCGTAGCGGTGGAGGGGGCGGAGGGGGTGGTGGGCTTGGAGAGGCTGATGGGGGTGGTGGGCGTCGTGAGCGTCGTAGGCGTGGTGGGGGTGGCTGAGGTGGTCGGGGCCGCGGGCACCGGGGTGGGTGCTGGTGCGGGGGACGAGGCCGGGGGCGGGGCCGACGCCGGGGGCTGAGCCGGCATCGCGGGCACGGTCGGCGGTGCGGCAGGCGTCTGCTGCGTCGCTGGGGGCGGGGTGTGGTGGGGCTGAGTGTGGTGCGGCTGAATCTGGGGGTACTGCGGCGCAGGCTGCGACGGGATGTGCCCCTGCGGCATCGGCCGGGGCCGGTGTGTGCGGGGAGCGTGCGGAACCGGCTGAGCCTGGCCCGCCGGCTGCTGGCGCGCTGACTGATCCGGCTGCGCCTGCGGCCGCCTCCCCGGCTCCCGTGAGACCGCGCGATCCATCACCTCGGCCGCGATCCGCGCCGCCGCCTCCCGCGTCCGCTCCCCCAGCAGTTCCGTACGGATCGCGCCACCGGCCGCCAGATGGCGGTCGTACGGCAACGGGAGCACCGCCGCTCCCCCGGCCCCCAGATGCTCGGCGGCCTTGCGGACATCGACCCCGCTGTCGGGCGAGGAGTGGGTGAGCACGACCACGGTGGTCGGCAGCAGGCCCGGGTGCAGACCGCCGACCCAGTCCAGTACGGAACGGGTGGCCGCCACGCCCTCCGGGGTCGCCGGGGTGACCAGCACCCGCGCCTGTGTCGTCACCAGCGCGGTGCGCGCCACCTCGGCGGGCAGCGTTTCGCAGTCCACGACCGTGGCCGCGAAGTGCCGGCGCAGTGAGGTCATCACGACCCGGTACGTATCGATGTCCAGCCGCGTGCCGATGGCGCCCTGGCTGCCGGGCAGCAGCCAGCCGCCGCCCGCGAACGGCAGGAGGTAGCCGGTCAGGTCCGTGATCAGCATGGACGGGTCGACGATCTGCGCCAGATCGCTGCCCGACCAGCGCACCTCCCGCGCGCCGAGCCGGTGCGGCAGCGTGCCGAGCGCCGGATCGGCCTCGATGGCGAGCACCGGGTCGGGTCGGTAGTGGGCGTATGTGAGCGCCAGCAGGGCGGCGACGGTGGACTTGCCCGCGCCGCCGCGGATGCTGGACACGGCGATCTGCCGGCCCGTGGTCACGGGCTGCTGGATGGCGTGCGCGGCATGTGTGACGGCGGCCGTCTCGGCGGCCGGGGACGAGGCGAACACCCGGCGCAGCGCCCGCCCGGCACGGCGGGTCAGGGGGTCACCGCGCCGTGGCTTGGGGCCTTCGGCCAGTTCGGGCGGCAGCAGAGGTACGGAGACGGGCGTCCGCGCCGGCAGCCCGGACCGGCCATAGCGCCCCGGGGCGGGCGGCGCTTCCGGGGCGGACGGCTGCGCGACGGGTGCCGAGGAGGCAGGGGCCTGCCCGGCGGGCGCCGAAGGGGCAGCGGACACAGGTGCGTGCACGGCAGGCGCCGAGGAGGCAGGGACTTGCCCGGCGGGCGCCGAAAGGGCAGCGGAGACAGGGCCCTGCGCGGCAGGCAGCGGCCCGGCCGAAGGCGCCCCCGGAGCAGACGCCGCCACAGGCATCGGCCCCGCCCCCGGCACCGGCGACGCCCCCGGATGCGCCCCAGACGTCCCACACGTCCCAGACACCCCATGCGCCCCAGACACCCCAGGAACGCCCGGCACACCAGACTCCCCAGGCACGTCCGACACACCAGGCACGCCGAGCACCCCATGCGCCCCCGGCGCGCCGCCGACCCCCGCCGCCCCGCCACTCATCCCGACCGTCCGGCCCATCTCGCTCGTCAAACCGGCCTCGCCCGTCACACCGGCCTCGCCCGTCATCCCCGCCCTGCCCGTCACACTCATCGCCCCCATCGCGCCGGCTTGTCCATCCCGCCCGACGTGCCCGATTCTCCTGCCGTACGCACTGGCCTCTCCTCCGCCTTCTCGGTCAGGACGCGTCCAGCAGCAGGCCGTAGACCCCGAAGGCCCCGAGCGCCACCGGGATCAGCGCCATCACGCCGACCGACTCGACCACGTCCAGCCACCGGCGCAGCCGCGCCCGTACGGGCGCGGGCACCCGCACCGTGAGCCCGGCGACCGGGAGCACCGCCAGCGCACACAGCGCGGCCAGTGCGCCCGCCGGCGCCCCACCATCCGTCGCCCACAGCAGAACGAGCCGTACACACACGGCCGTTCCCGCCGCCCACAGGGCGACCACCTCCACCGCCAGCGGATAGGCGCGCGCCCGCGAGAACAGCACGACGCACAGGAGGACGGCGGCGAGCACGGTCCAGGCACCGGGCGCACCCGCCGCCAGGACGCCCGCCGCACCCGCCGATACCGCCATCGCCACGGTGGCCGGCGCCAGCCCGCGGTGCGTGGCTCCCAGAGCGGCCGCCACTTGGTGCCTGCTGACCGGGGTGCCGCCGGACCGCCGGTCGTCAAGACGGGTCAGACCGGCCGCCATCAGGGCGAGCCGCGGCAGATGGCCGAGGACGAGGACGGAGACGAAGCCGAGCGCAACCCCCGTACGGGCGGGGGTGGTCAGCGCCAGCCCGAGTTCCCAGGCGCCCACCGCGAGCGCGAGCGTCGTCGCACCGATCAGGCCGCCGCGCCCCAGGGACGTGCACAGGCCGAGGAGCGCGAGCACGGCAGCGGCTGTCAGTCCGACGGCCGCCAGTCTGGCGCTGCCGCCCGATGCCGCCTGCCAGGAGGCGATCACGCCGAGAGCGCCACCGGCCAGCAACAGGGCGGCGCCCGGCACCTGTTGTCCCGTCCGTCCGGCCCTGGCGCCGCTCACCGCTCCGGCGACCGTGACGGCCACGGCCACGACGCCGAGCCAGAGGGCGGTGCCGCCGTCCGCGTACCAGACGGCGGCGCAGACCCCGGCGACCGCCGCGAGCAGCACGCTCGCCGTCACCGCGGTCCAGGCTCTGCTCCGCTCGCCCCAGCCCCAGCCGCGGACGTCGAGGGGGGCGGCCGCTTCGTCCGTGAGGTCCCGCTCGGGGCGCTGCGGGGCACCGCCCTGCCCCCGTATGAGGCGCAGTACGGCGCCGTCGGGCACGTTCGCGGAGGCCAAGGAGTCGTGCGGTGCGAGCACCGCGCCATGGGGCGTGATCAGCCGGCGCGTCGTGGGGCCGCTGCCCGCCCGTTCGCCGAGCAGCCGAAGAATGTCGGGCAGCAGCACCCCTATGGGCTCCCGCGCGGGGACGACGAGCTCGACGCGCCGTCGCTCACCGACCAGGGTCACCCGGCTGAGGCCGGTCCGCTGCCCTGCCCCCGCGGTCACGCCCGTACTCCCACTCGCCATGTCGACGCGGCCCCTGTGCTCTGCAACGGGGGACGCCGGACGGAATCCGACGCCGGCAACCGGCTGTCGTGATCCCGCGTCATCGTCCCTCGCCCCTCCGTTCCTTAATCGCCTCACCTTACGGTCCCGCCGCCGCGCGGTGTCCATCCTGTGGATAACGACATAGGCACTCCCCAGCGCCCACGCGAGGGCACGGACTACGGACGAGCCGTCAGAACGGCGCTCCCGTGGGTGCGCACGGCGATCCGGTGCGGCTTCCCTGACGGACGCAAAGGGCCCGAAGCGCACGGCAATCGATCACAAACGGTTACCCGACCGAGGTGGGGAGGGGGCGCTGGGGGGTAGGGCAAACCCCACCCGCTGCACCCCAGGAACCCCATGGCACGCGGAGCCAGGGCCGGGCAGGCTGGGGACCATGACGGACAATTCCCAGCTCAGTGCTGCTCAAGGCGGCCTCGACGGCACCTCGCCACCAGCGCCCAGAGCGCCCCTCAGCTCCTGGACCTGGCGGGAAATCGCGTACCTTCTGTCCAATTTCCCGTTGGGTGTGGCCGCATTCTTGCTGGTGGTCGTCTGGCTCACGCTGGGGCTCGGGCTGTCCGTCACGGTGATCGGGCTGCCGCTGTTGGCAGTGGGGCTGATGGTGTGCCGGCAGTACGGGAGGCTGGAGCGTGCGCGGGCACGGGTGTTGCTCGGGGTGCATGTACCGGAGCCGAGTGCGTTGCGGCCGCGCGACCGGGGCTTCTTCCCCTGGCTGTGGACGTGTCTGAAGGATCCGGTCGCCTGGCGGCACGCGCTTTTCACGTTCATCCGGCTGCCGTGGGCCGTCTTCACCTTCACGCTCACCCTCGTCTCGCTCTTCGTGGCGTGGCCGGTGCTGCCGTGGGTGACCCGTTGGCTGTCGAACGTGGACCGGGCCATGGTGCGCGGGCTGCTCTCGCCGTCCGACGAACTGGAGCGCCGGATCGCCCAGCTGGAGTCGGACCGGGCGACGGTCACCGACACCGTCGCGGCCGATCTGCGGCGTATCGAGCGCGATCTGCACGACGGCGCACAGGCCCGGCTGGTCACCCTGGCCATGGGGCTCGGCCTGGCCAAGGAGAAACTGCTGGAGGATCCGGAAGCGGCGGCGGCCATGGTGGACGAGGCGCACGGCGAGGTGAAGCTGGCGCTCCAGGAACTGCGTGATCTGGCCCGGGGCATTCATCCGGCGATCCTGACCGACCGGGGTCTGGGCCCGGCGCTGTCCGCGCTGGCCGCGCGCTGCACGGTGCCGGTCACCACCTCCGTGGACCTGCCCGAGCGGCCCGCGCCCGCCATCGAGGGCATCGCCTACTTCACCGTCTCCGAGCTGCTGCAGAACGTCTCGAAGCACAGTGCGGCGCGGCGGGCGGAGGTCGAGGTGTGGCGGGCCGGGGACCGGCTGCTGATCCAGGTGCGGGATGACGGACGGGGCGGGGCACGGCTGGACGGCGGCAGCGGGATGGCCGGGCTCGCCGAGCGGCTGGGCTCGGTGGACGGGCTGTTCGTGCTGGATTCACCGGTCGGCGGGCCGACGCGGGTGACGGCGGAGCTGCCGTGGCGGGCACGGACGGGCGGGTAGGCGGGGGCTGACCGCAGCCGAGCTCCCTGCCCCTCGTCCCCTCCCGACCTGGCCGTTGCGCCCAACCCAGGTCCGGGGTGGGGAAAACCCCCGGAAAAGACTGCGAAGAGCCTCATGGCGCGGGCGGGCGCGGCCCCAGACCCTGGACATACGCAACAGAGCCGGCGCACGGCAGCCGTGGCAGGGGCCCACGGCAGGGGCCCACGGCAGGGACCGCGCCCGGCGGAACGGACGACGAGACGATGGATACCGCTTACGCACCGCGGCCTCGCGGCTCCCGGGTGCCCGTAGGGCTGCGTGCCCCGTTCTCCGGGCACACCTGGCGGGAGTACCTCCACCTCTTCCTGAGCGTCCCGATGGCCGTCCTCATGTTCGCGTACGCGATAACGGTGATCTCGCTCGGCGCCGGACTGCTGATCACGTTCCTGGGCATCCCGGTGCTGGCGGGCGGGCTGGCCGGATGCCGGGCGCTGGGTGGGCTGGAGCGGGCGCGGGCCCGTGCCCTGCTGGGCCAGGAGGTGGCGGACCCCGAGCCGGTCCGCGCGGCCAAGCCGGGCCTGATGGCATGGGTCGGGGCCGTGCTGAAGAGCGGGGTCTCCTGGCGGCACCTTCTGTACGCGTTTCTGCACTTCCCGTGGGCGCTGTTCTCCTTCATCTCCTCGACGACGTTCTGGGCCGTGGGCTGGGGACTGCTGGCCTATCCGCTGTGGCGGTGGACGTTCCCCGCGTATCTCGGCCGGCCGGGCATGCAGATCTGGGGCGATGGACACGGCAACGGCGCCTACGTCGACACCCCGCTGGAGATAGGGGTCACCAGCGCCGTCGGGCTGCTGCTCGTGATGGCGGGGCCGTGGGTGATCCACGGGCTGACGCAGGTGGACCGGGTCATGGTCCATGGCCTGCTGGGCCCCTCCTCCCTCGCCACCCGGGTCTCGGAGCTGGAGTCGGACCGCGGGTTCGTGGTCGACACCGCGGCGGCCGATCTGCGGCGTATCGAGCGCGATCTGCACGACGGCGCACAGGCCCGGCTGGTCTCGCTCGCCATGGACCTGGGCCTGGCCAGGGAGAAGCTGGCGGAGGATCCCGACGCCGCCGCGAAGATGGTGGACGAGGCCCATGGCGAGGTGAAGATCGCGCTGCAGGAGCTGCGGGACCTGGCGCGCGGGATCCACCCGGCGATCCTGACCGACCGGGGCCTGGGCCCGGCGCTGTCCGCGCTGGCCGCGCGCTGCACGGTGCCGGTGACGGTGTCCGTCGATCTGGACCGGCGCCCGGCCGCGGCGATCGAGGGCATCGCGTACTTCACCGTCTCCGAGCTGCTGCAGAACGTCTCGAAGCACTCGCGGGCGACGAGCGCGACGGTGGATGTCTGGCACTCCGCGGACCGGATCATGCTGCTGGTGCGGGACAACGGCCGCGGCGGCGCGAACACCGAGGTCGGCACCGGCCTGGCCGGTCTCGCCGAGCGGCTCGGATCCGTCGACGGCCTGCTGCTCGTGGACTCCCCGAACGGCGGCCCGACCTCCATCACCGCCGAGCTGCCGTGGCGCGGATAGCGGCGGCCGGGTAGTCGGCGGCGACGGCCTACCGGCCGGCGGCTGGGGCCGGGACGGGGGTCCGGCCCCGGCCGCCGGCCCCGGCTTCCCACCCGCCTCACGCCCCCGCCCACCGTCAGCACCCCCACCCCAGAGCCATTACCCCAGAGCCATTACCCCCGCCCGGCCCCCGCGCCCACTCCCCTCCCGCACCCCGATCCCCGGCCTCCCTCTCATCCCCGTCCCTCGCCACGTCACCGTCCGGATGCTGGAATGCTGGGGCTGGCAGGGCGGGGGATGACAAGGCATGGGGGAATCGGAACCGTGGAGGACAGGGTGCGGGTGGTCATCGCCGAGGATTCGGTGCTGCTTCGGGAGGGCCTGACACGGTTGCTGACCGACCGGGGCCACGAGGTCGTGGCGGGCGTGGGGGACGCCGAGGCGCTGATCAAGGTGATCGGGGAGCTGGCGGCCGAGGGCGCGCTGCCGGATGTGGTGGTGGCGGACGTACGAATGCCGCCGACGCACACCGATGAGGGGGTACGGGCCTCGATCCGGCTGCGCCGGGACCACCCGGAGCTGGGTGTGCTGGTGCTCTCGCAGTACGTCGAGGAGCAGTACGCGACGGAGCTGCTGGCCGGTTCGAGCCGGGGCATCGGCTATCTGCTGAAGGACCGGGTGGCCGAGGTACGGGAGTTCGTCGACGCGATGGTGCGGGTCGCCGAGGGCGGCACCGCGCTGGACCCGGAGGTGGTCGCGCAGCTGCTCGGCCGCAGCCGCAAGCAGGATGTGCTGGCCCATCTGACGCCGAGGGAGCGGGAGGTGCTGGGGCTGATGGCCGAGGGCCGGACGAACTCCGCGATCGCCCGGCAGCTGGTGGTCAGCCATGGTGCGGTCGAGAAGCACGTCAGCAACATCTTCCTGAAGCTGGGCCTGTCGCAGAGTGACGGGGATCACCGCCGGGTGCTCGCGGTGCTGACCTATCTCAACTCCTGACCGACTGACACGCTTTCAGATGTGCAGGCCGGGACCGTACCCGGCCGGGAACCAGGACTGCGGACGTAGAACCAATGGACGAGTCCGGAGCGTCTTGAAGAAGGGAGAACGAGGGCGGTGATTTTATGACAAAGCGCGCCGGCGCAGCGTCTCGCCTTGATGTCCAGCATGTGATCGACCCCAGGGAAGGGCACCCTTACCCACGTACGATGGATATTGGGACAACCGGTCGGTACGACACGTCCCGAGCCCTGCCTCAGGCGGGGAAGCACCCCCGAGGGAGGTCCGAAGCAGTGACGAGCCAGGTCAGTAGCCCCGCCGAGCAGGCCGACGGAGCGCTTGTCGGGGAACAGCGCGCATCCGGTGACGGCAGCGAAGGCAAGGAAGTCCGTCGTCTGGACCGGGTGATCATCCGGTTCGCCGGGGATTCCGGTGACGGTATGCAGCTGACGGGTGACCGGTTCACCTCGGAGACGGCGTCGTTCGGTAATGATCTGTCGACGCTGCCGAATTTCCCTGCGGAGATCCGGGCACCCGCCGGGACGCTGCCGGGTGTGTCGAGTTTCCAGCTGCACTTCGCTGACCATGACATTCTCACGCCCGGTGACGCGCCGAATGTGCTGGTGGCGATGAATCCGGCGGCGCTGAAGGCGAATCTGGCGGATGTGCCGCGCGGCGCGGAGATCATTGTCAACACCGATGAGTTCACCAAGCGACCGATGGCGAAGGTCGGCTATGAGACCAGTCCGCTGGAGGACGGGTCGCTGGAGGCGTACCACGTCCACCCGGTACCGCTGACGACGCTGACGATCGAGGCGTTGAAGGATTTCGGGCTGTCGCGGAAGGAGGCCGGGCGCAGCAAGAACATGTTCGCGCTGGGTCTGCTGTCGTGGATGTATCACCGGCCGACGGAGGGCACGGAGGAGTTTCTGCGGGCGAAGTTCGCGAAGAAGCCGGATATCGCGGAGGCGAATGTCGCGGCGTTCCGGGCGGGCTGGAATTTCGGTGAGACGACGGAGGATTTCGCGGTCTCCTACGAGGTCGCGCCGGCCACCAGGGCGTTTTCGGCCGGCACGTACCGCAACATCTCGGGGAACCTGGCCCTGTCCTACGGGCTGATCGCCGCGTCCCGGCAGGCGGATCTGCCGCTGTATCTGGGCTCGTATCCGATCACGCCGGCCTCGGACATCCTGCATGAGCTGTCGAGGCACAAGAACTTCGGTGTGCGCACGTTCCAGGCGGAGGACGAGATCGCCGGGATCGGAGCCGCCTTGGGCGCGGCGTTCGGCGGCTCACTGGCGGTGACGACGACCTCGGGCCCGGGCGTGGCGCTGAAGTCGGAGACCATCGGCCTCGCCGTCTCCCTGGAGCTGCCGCTGCTGATCGTCGACATCCAGCGCGGCGGCCCCTCCACCGGCCTGCCGACCAAGACCGAGCAGGCCGATCTGCTGCAGGCGATGTACGGGCGCAACGGGGAGGCGCCGCTGCCGATCGTGGCGCCGAAGACCCCGGCCGACTGCTTCGGCGCGGCACTCGACGCGGCCCGCATCGCGCTGGCCTACCGCACCCCCGTCTTCCTGCTCTCCGACGGCTACCTCGCCAACGGCTCCGAGCCCTGGCGCATCCCCGACGTCGACGAACTCCCGGACCTGCGCGTGCAGTTCGCCACCTCGCCGAACCACACCCTGGCGGACGGCACCGAGGTGTTCTGGCCCTACAAACGCGACGAGCAGACCCTGGCCCGCCCGTGGGCGATCCCGGGCACCCCGGGCCTGGAACACCGTATCGGCGGCATCGAGAAGCAGGACGGCACCGGCAACATCTCCTACGACCCGGCCAACCACGACCTGATGGTCCGCACCCGCCAGGCCAAGGTCGACGGCATCGAGATCCCCGACCTCGACGTCGACGACCCCACCGGCCAGGCCCGCCTCCTCGTCCTGGGCTGGGGGTCGACGTACGGGCCGGTCACCGCCGCGGTACGCCGCGTACGCAACGCGGGCCACACCATCGCCCAGGCCCATCTGCGCCACCTCAACCCCTTCCCCGGGAATCTCGGCGACGTGCTGGAGCGTTACGACAAGGTGATCGTGCCGGAGATGAACCTCGGGCAGCTCGCCACCCTGATCCGGGCGAAGTACCTGGTCGACGCCCACAGTTACACCCAGGTCAGCGGTATGCCGTTCAAGGCCGAGCAGCTCGCGGAGATCTTTAAGGAGGCCATCAATGACTGAGACGATCTCGGAGAGCCCCTCACAGACCGAGGCGCTCTCCCTGGTACCCAAAGCCGACGCCCAGCAGTCCATGAAGGACTTCAAGTCCGACCAGGAAGTGCGCTGGTGCCCCGGCTGCGGTGACTACGCCGTCCTCGCCGCCGTCCAGGGCTTCCTGCCCGAACTCGGCCTGGCCAGGGAGAACATCGTCTTCGTCTCCGGCATCGGCTGCTCCTCCCGCTTCCCGTACTACATGAACACCTACGGGATGCACTCCATCCACGGCCGCGCCCCCGCCATCGCCACCGGCCTCGCCTCCTCACGGCGCGACCTGTCCGTCTGGGTCGTCACGGGCGACGGCGACGCCCTGTCCATCGGCGGCAACCACCTCATCCACGCCCTGCGCCGCAACGTCAACCTCAAGATCCTGCTGTTCAACAACCGGATCTACGGCCTGACCAAAGGCCAGTACTCGCCGACCTCCGAAGTCGGCAAGATCACCAAATCGACACCGATGGGCTCACTGGACGCGCCGTTCAACCCGGTCTCGCTGGCGATCGGTGCGGAGGCGTCCTTCGTCGCCCGCACCGTCGACTCCGACCGCAAACACCTCACCTCGGTGCTGCGCCAGGCCGCCGAGCACCCCGGCACGGCTCTGGTGGAGATCTACCAGAACTGCAACATCTTCAACGACGGCGCCTTCGAGATCCTCAAGGACAAGGACCAGGCCCAGGAAGCCGTGATCCGCCTGGAGCACGGGCAGCCCATCCGCTTCGGCACACCGGCCGCCGACGGCCTCGGCGCCAAGGGCGTCGTCCGCGACCCGGCCACCGGCGACCTCAAGATCATCGACGTGGCTGAGGAGGGCGCGGACGGTGTGCTGGTACACGACGCGCACAACCCGTCGCCCACCACGGCCTTCGCTCTCTCCCGCCTCGCCGACCCCGACACCCTCCACCACACCCCCATCGGCGTGCTGCGCAACGTCGACCGGCCGGTCTACGACACCGAGATGAGCGACCAACTCGACACCGCCATCGAACAGCAGGGCAAGGGGGACCTCGCCGCACTGCTGGCCGGCAACGACACCTGGACCGTCCTCGGGTAGGCGCTGTGCTTGGCCTGAGCCCCACGTTTCCGGCTGTCCCACCGTGACGCTTGCTGCGGGCGTCCGCCGCGCTTTGCCTGAGCCGACGTTGTGGCCGTCCCGCCGTTGCTCCCCCACTGCCTGAACGGCGTGGGCGGTACCCCCACGCGGTGGGCTGGTTGCCGCTGCGCGGGGCTGTTCGGCGGCGCTGGTGCTCGCGGAGTGCGGGACCGTGACCGCGGTGCCGCTGATCTGCTGCGGCGCGGCGGCGGTGCGGTTGCCGCTGTCGACGGTCGGGATGATGCGGTACCTGGCGCCAACCTCCCCGTTTTTGGTGGGTCTTACGGTCTTCCCCGCAGAGATGCCGCCCGAGCGGTGGGCCGGCTTCGGGCTGGTGGCGAAGGGCTGAGGGCAGGCGGCATCACGCCGTGATGTCCCGCGTCGTGAACCGCGCCCAGGCGGCCGAGCCGAAGACGACGGCGTACAGCGCTTGCAGTCCGAGGTTCTTCTGGAGCTGGTCCCAGTAGACGGGGTCGCGGAGCAGGTCGGCGAAGGACAGCCAGTAGTGCGGGAAGAGATAGGGCTGGACGCCGTCCAGCTGCGGGATCGTGTCCAGGATCTGCACGGTGATCAGCAGGCCGACCGTCGTCGCCATCGCGGCGATACCGCTGCTGGTGAGCGTCGAGATGAACAGGCCGACGGCGGCCACCCCTATGAGGGAGAGCGCTACGACACAGGCGATGGCCAGCGCGCGCAGCAGCCCCGCGCCGAAGGACACGGAGGTGCCGGAGAGCAGGGTGACATCGCCCAGCGGGAACAGCAGCGCGCCGGTGGCCAGGGCCGATATCGCCACGGTCAGGGTGCCCACCAGGCAGAACGTCATGGTCGTGGCGTATTTGACCAGCAGGAGGCGGGTGCGGCCGGCGGGGGCGACGAGCAGATAGCGCAGCGTCCCGGCGTTGGCCTCACCCGCTATGGAGTCGCCCGCGATCACCCCCACGGACATCGGCAGGAAGAACGGGAGCGTCACGGCGAGCGAGGTGAAGACCAGGAAGAGTCCGTTGTTGGTGATCTGCGAGATGAACGCGGGGCCGCCTCCGTGGCCGCCGCCTGCCGAACCGCCGTCCCCGGTCTCGATCTTCACCGCGATACCGACCAGGATCGGTACGCCCGCCAGGACGGCCAGCAGCGCGAGGGTGCGCCAGCGCCGGAACGTCACACCGATCTCGCTGCGCAGCAGGCCCAGCGACCACAGCGATCGGGGCCGGCGCAGTACCGCCTCAGCCTGCGACATCGAAGCCCTCCCCGGTCAGCTGCACAAAGACGTCCTCCAGTGAGGGGCGCTGAGCGCCGAAGGCGCGGACCCGGATGTCGGCGTGGACGAGCGCGGCGTTCAGATCGGCGAGTTCCGGCTCGGAGGGGAGCTCGCCCGTCACCCGGTCGTCGGTGACCTTGAGGTCGGTCACGCCGTGCTCCTTCAGGACACGCACCGCGTCCGCCGTATCGGGGGTGGTCACCGACAGCCTGCCGAGGCCGTGTGAGCCGAGCACCGTGGCGGAGAGGTCGGCGACCGTGCTCTGGGCGATCAGCCGGCCGCGGGCCATCACCGCGGCATGGGTACAGACCTGCTCGATCTCATCGAGGAGGTGCGAGGAGAGGAAGACGGTGGTGCCGTCCGCCGCCAGCTCCCGGACCAGGGCCCTGATCTCCCGCATGCCCTGCGGGTCGAGGCCGTTGGTCGGCTCATCGAGAACCAGCAGCTCACGGGGTTGCAGCAGGGCCGCGGCCAGCCCCAGGCGCTGCTTCATGCCGAGGGAGTAGGTACGCGCCTTCTTGCCTGCCGCGGCGGCCAGGCCCACCCGCTCCAGCGCGCTGCCGACGCGCGCGGCGCGGGTGCGGGGGTCGGCCGCCGGGTCGGCGGAGTCGAGCCGCCGCAGATTGTCGCGGCCGCTGAGGAAGCCGTAGAGAGCCGGGCCCTCGATGAGGGCTCCGACCTTGGGAAGCACCCGGCGGCCCGCGCCGGGCATCTGCCGCCCGAGCACCCGCGCGCTGCCGGCGGTCGGTTCGATCAGGCCCATCAGCATGCGGATGGTGGTGGTCTTGCCGGAACCGTTGGGGCCGAGGAAGCCGAAGACACTGCCGCGCGGTACGGCCAGATCAAGACCGTCGACGGCGAGCCGGCTGCCGCGGTACGCCTTGGTCAGCCCGCGCGTCTCGATCACCCGCTCCTCGGCGGGCGGGTGTTCGCGTCGGTGCCCCGCGGCGGGTGGCTGTGCCATCGGCTCCCCCGGTGTCGTGGCGTACGTATGGCGTCGAAGGCGTACGTGTGGCGTCGAAGGTACGGGCTGCGCCGCGCCACCCGGGGACGAGTGGCGCGGCGATCCCTCAGCCGCCTCGGCTACGGCCGACGGTGACGGCTGACGGCTGACGGCTGACGGCTGCTTCCTACCGTCCCGTTCCCTTACTTCGCGGCGTTGGCCGCGGCTATCAGGGACTGCTTGTCGACAGCTCCGACGTAGATCGTGCCGTCGTCCGTCAGCAGGGCGTTGACCAGGCGGGTGCTGAAGACACGGCCGGAGCCGAAGGAGCCGGTCACCTTGTCGCCGATGCTGTCGAGGAACTTGCCCGCGTCGCCGGCCGCGCCCTGCTCCTTGCCGGAGGGCAGCCCCGAGCCGGAACCCTTGATCTTGGCGATGGACGTCCAGCCCTTGCCGATGACGTCGAACCCGTCCGGGCCGCCCTTGATGTGCTTCAGAGCCTCGTGGTGCTTGTTCAGGCCCTCGCGGCCCTTGCCGGCCTCGAAGTCCTGCCGCGCCTTCGCGTGCTCCTTGTCGCCGTCGACGACCTTGGCGCCCTTCGGCGGCGTGAAGGAGAAGGTGCTCGCATCGGGCTTGGCGAAGTCGACGTTGGTGAAGCCCGCGTCGATCACCGCCGCGCCGCCGCTCTTGGGAGTGAGGGTGAACTTCAGCGGGACGCCGTTCTCGGCGTCCACCGCGATCCGTATCGCTCCGATCGTCGAGCCGGACTGCTTCGGCTTGATCGCCAGCTGGTAGGCGTCCCGCCCGGCGACCTTGGCCGTGCCGTCGACCGTGACCGAGGTGGTGTCGCCCGCCGCCTTGAGGGCCTCCTTCGCGAGGTCCTGCGGAGTGGCGTCCTTCAGGCCCTTGGGCAGGCCCTCGGGCCGGCCCTTGTGCGCCTCGTGGTGCTTGCCGCGCCGGGCGCCGTCGGCCGTGCTGTGGATGGCGGTGTTGCTGCCGCTGTCGTACGCCCAGACCTCGGCGCCGTTGTGGACGATGCTGTACTCGGCGGCCTTGTCGACGATCGACACCCGATGCCTGTCGGGGCCGTCGGTGGCGACGCGCAGCGTATGCGCACCGGACGCCAGCTCCATCAGCTTGCTCTGCGGCGACGCGGACGCGCCGTCCCCGCCCTGCTCGCCGCCCCGCTCACCCTCGCCGCCGAACGCGCTGGCGCCGGCACCGCCCGGCAGGGACGGCAGACCCAGGTCCGCGCTGACCCGGACCGTGCCGGACAGCTGCTGGACATCCGACCTGGCTATCTTGGCGACCAAATCCTGTGCCGAAATCTTCGGCAGATCGGGAGAACCGACGCCGGCGAACGCCGGGACCAGCCCGATCGTCGCCGCCGCAACCCCCGCCACCGCGACCGGCACCGCGTACCGCATCGCCTTACGGCGCTTCAGCGAGCGCTCCACGTCCGCTCCGTCGGTGAACTCTGTCGGTTCGTTCCGTGGCATGTGCCGTACCTCCGTCGTATGCGGCGGTTGCTGCGCGATGCACTCGCCCACCCCTCGGGCTCATTGTGAACCGTCCGCCGTGCTCTGGTGCTTCCCATCCCACCAAATCGCCCGGCACAAAGCGTCACCCCGCGGAAGCAACTCGTCGTACTGCTGAGGGATGACATCCGGTCACCGCACGGCCGAGCCCGTACGACCGGAGACTGATCACCCCCCTGAGGGACGGCCGCGATATGACGGCACGTCACACCAGGGGTTGAGAGGGTGAGACGGCAGGTGAACCGAGGGGTTGAGGGGACGGCCCCGCCCGCTGCCCCGCTCACTCACCCGGCGCGGTGCACCACCGAGTCGCACAGCCCCTCAAGCGCCGTCTTGGCCTTGCAGAACGGCAGCGGCGCCAGCGTCGCGCGGGCCTCTTCGGCGTAGCGCACGGTGTCGCGGCGGGCCTGCTCCAGCGCCGGGTGGGCGCGCAGCGCGGCCAGCGCCTCGGCGTGCCGGGCGTCGTCGGTGAGGTCGCCGGCCAGCAGCTCGGACAGCGCACGGTCCTCGGCCGTACCGGACTCCCCCTCGGCCAGGGCGCGCAGATGCAGCACCGGCAGCGTCGGGATCCCCTCACGCAGGTCCGTGCCGGGCGTCTTGCCGGACTCGTGCGAGTCGCTGGCGATGTCCAGGACGTCGTCCGCCAGCTGGAACGCGGTGCCCAGCCGCTCGCCGTACTGGGTGAGGATGTTGACCACCGACTCGTCGGCACCGGACATCATGGCGCCGAAACGGCCCGAGACCGCGACCAGCGAGCCGGTCTTGCCGGCCAGGACGTCCAGATAGTGGTCGATGGGATCACGGCCGTCGCGCGGGCCCGCGGTCTCCAGGATCTGGCCGGTCACCAGGCGTTCGAACGCCTCGGCCTGGATCCGGACCGCCTCGGGCCCGAGGTCGGCGAGGATGTGCGAGGCCCGGGCGAAGAGGAAGTCGCCCGTCAGGACCGCGACGGAGTTGCCCCAGCGGGCGTTGGCGCTGGGCACCCCACGGCGCACATCGGCCTCGTCCATCACGTCGTCGTGATAGAGCGTCGCCAGATGCGTCAGCTCGACGACGACGGCCGAGGGCACCACCCCGAGACTGTACGGGTCACCGAATTGCGCGGCCAGCATCACCAGCAGCGGCCGGAACCGCTTGCCTCCCGCGCGCACGAGATGCTGCGCGGCTTCGGTGATGAACGGCACGTCGCTCTTGGTGGCCTCCAGCAGGCCCTCCTCGACAGCCGCCAATCCGGCCTGGACATCGGCCTCAAGAGCCTGGTCCCGCACGCTCAGCCCGAAGGGCCCGACGACGGTCACGAGGGGTACTCCTGTCTGCTGACGATCAAACCTAATGTCGATCTGTCGCTGTCTCCACCTTGGCCAGCGTATCCGGTCGCACTTCGATCACCGTGAGCGCCCGTCCCCCGAACCACCGGGAAGCACGCTGACCACTCGGGCGTTATGCCCTTTCATCTCCCATTAGTAATGGATTGGCGCGCCGGAGAACTGGTGTGGGAGGCGTGCGCGATGGGAGAGATGTGGTGCGGGAAACGTGTGTGTGGCAGGGCTGCGGGAGGGGCGTGGGAGGGGTGCGGGGTGGGATTTGCGAGGTGGGGGTGGCGGGGAGCCGCTCGGGCCTGCATCGCCGGCGCTCACCCGTACGTCCGCCGCGCCACCGCCCGCGCCAGCTGTGGTGAGGCGAACTCCGACCGCAGACGAAGCGCATCACCGGGCCGAATGACGCGGCCGCCGGCAGCCCCGTGAAAACCGCGTAATACGTCAGTGCGTACAGCGACCAGGCATTGCCGAACGGCGTACGGGGCCGCAGGCGGGGCTGACGGTCCGGCGGCACCCCGAAGCCCACCGCCGCGCGCCCGCGCGCCACCACCCGTACGGACGCGACGCCCGCCCCCGCCAACAGCACCGCGCTCTCCAGGGCCGACTGCCCGGCACCGACCACGATCACATCCCGGCCGGCCAGCGCCGACAGGTCGTGATGCTGCGAACCGTGCGAGACCGCCCCCGTTGCGGACGGCCCCTCCGGGACGGCGGCGGCCAGTTCGGGCGGCAGCGATCCCGGTCACGCCGGTGGCGACGATCACCGCCCGCGCGGCGGCCTGCTCACCGCTGTCCAGCGCAGCATGCCCGCCGGCATCCGCGCCCGCCGGCTCTCCATCGGCTGCCCGAAGACCCGCACCGGCAGGCCGCGCGCCCGAAGATGCGCGTCCGCCGACAGGCCGTACGGACCGGCCCCAATGACCGCTACCGGGATGCTCACTTCGGTCCCTCCCTTGGTGCGGCGGCACTTATCGCCATCGCCCCGTTTTCGGGTGCGGTGACGGGCCGCCGGACTCCGTCCTGCGGCCCTCCCCCCAGCCTGAAGGGCATGGGAGGTACCCCCATCCTCGCGACGGTGGGTGGAAAAGGCCGGTGGTGGCGAGCGTCGAGTGTCAACTGTCCGTGACCGCGTCCACAAGGCGCACACGACCGACTACGTGCACCCCACCGTCTTTCTCCCGCCCCCTCGGGAGGTGCTGGACCGCAGGACGGAGTCCGGAGGTCCGGCGCCGCTGCCGAACAGCCCCGCGCAGCGGACCACAGCCCACCGCAGGAGCAACGGCGGGACAGCCAAAAACGTGGGCTCAGGCAAAGCGCAGCAGACAGCCAAAAACGTGGGGCCCAGGCAAAGCGCAGCGGACATCCAAAACGTCGGCTCAAGTAATGCGCATCGGACAGGCAGAGCGCAGCGGACGGGCACAATGGCGGGGCCGCCAAAAACGGCGAGCACCAAACCGGCCCAGGCAAAGCGCAGCGGAAGACCAGCGCAGCGAAGGAGCTGTCCATGCCCCACCAGCGCCCGGAGCAGAGCCCGTTCGATCTCGCCGAAGGCGACCCCTTCGGCGAGCACACCCTCCCGTACGGCGTGTTCAGTACGGCCGACGCGCCCGACCGGCGCAGGATCGGCGTCCGCTACGGCCACCATGTTCTCGACATCAGCGCGCTGCCCGCCGCCGTCCGGCCGTCACACGCCGAGCTGCTCGCCGCGCCGACCCTGAACCCACTGCTGGCCGCCGGCCGTCCCGTATGGCAGGAGGTTCGCGCGGCCGTCCGTACCGCCGTGACGGACCCCGCGCACCGCACCGCCGTGACGCCGCTTCTCCACCCGCTGGCCGACGTCACCCTGCACCTTCCCTTCGAGGTCGCCGACTACGTCGACTTCTACGCCAGCGAGCATCACGCCACGAACGTGGGCCGGATCTTCCGCCCCAACGGGGAGGCGCTGCCGCCCAACTGGAAGCATCTGCCGATCGGTTACCACGGCCGGTCGGGCACCGTTGTCGTCACCGGCACCCCGGTGGTCCGTCCCCACGGCCAGCGCAAGGCCCCGGACGATGCCGCGCCGACCTTCGGTCCGTCGGCCCGTCTGGACATCGAGGCCGAGGTCGGCTTCGTCGTCGGCACGCCCTCCACCCTCCATGAGCCGGTCGGCCTGGCCGCCTTCCGCGACCATGTCTTCGGTGTCTGCCTGGTCAACGACTGGTCCGCACGCGACATCCAGGCGTGGGAGTACGTGCCGCTCGGCCCCTTCCTCGGCAAGTCCTTCGCGACCTCCGTCTCCGCCTGGATCACCCCGCTCGACGCCCTCGACGAGGCCCGTACGCCACCGCCCGCCCGGGACTTCCCGCTGCTGCCCTACCTCGACGACTCGGCCGCGGAGGCGGGCGGCATCGATCTGCGCATCGAGGTGCGCATCAACGGCGAGACGGTCTCCCGGCCGCCGTTCTCCACGATGTACTGGACGGCCGCCCAGCAGCTCGCCCACATGACGGTCAACGGCGCCTCGCTGCGCACCGGTGATCTCTTCGCTTCCGGTACGGTCTCCGGGCCCGAGCCCGACCAGCTGGGTTGCCTGCTGGAACTCACCCAGGGCAAGGGCCCCTACCTCCAGGACGGCGACGAGGTCACCCTCACCGCGTGGGCACCGGGGCCGGACGGCGCCCGGATCGGCCTGGGCGAGGTCGTGGGACGGGTGCTGCCGGCGCCGGAGCTGGGTGTGGAGGCCGCCGTCGTCGCCACGGCCGCCCCGGGCCGCGACGCGCCCTGAGGGGCCGGGGCGGACGTGGTCTGAAGCCTCGGCAAGGCCGAGCCTCGACAAGGGCGGTCGGCACCGTTGCGGCCGACCGCCCCCTTCACCCCAGTTCACCCTCCCTGACCCACTTTTACGTCACGACCGGACACCAACTCCGTACCGGCGTTGCCGCAGTTCCGGGCCGGCTCCGCGCGGCCGCCCCGGGCCGCCGGCCGCCTGCTAGCCTCTCGTTTCCCTGTACGACGACGGAGGAGGCGTACGTGCGCAAGGCAACGCAGGTCGTCGGGGCCGCCGCCATCGCCGCGATGCTGCTCGGCGGCTGCGGAGGCAGCGGCGGCGACAAGAGGGACAGCCCGGCGAGCAAGGCGCCGGAGAGCGCCCCGTCGGCTCCGGAGGGTGCGGACAAACCCGCGAACAGCGCGGCGGTCGAGGGTGCTTGGGAGGCCAAGTCCGCCGACGGCAAGCTGATCCTCGCCATCGCCAAGGGCACCGTCGCGCTCAGCAACGGCACCAAGACCGCTTGTCTCGGCAAGGTCCAGAACATGGCCGGAGTGACCGCGGCCGTCCTCAAGTGCACCGATGGGGACGACACCCGCACGACGGGGACGCTCAAGCCGAGCGCCGACGGCAAGAGCCTGACGGTCGACTGGAAGAACGGCCCGACGGAGAAGTACACGAAGTCGACCGACGGCAGCGTGAAGATCCCCGATATGCCGGAATTGCCCACCGACATGCCGACGGGTATGCCGACCGACCTCGGCGGCATGGACGGCTGACCGGCCCGGCTGCCCCGGCACACACGACGGCCGCCGCCCGGCAACCCCAAGAGGGTGCCGGGCGGCGGCCGTTGCCCGTACGGCGGAGCGTCGTCCGCGGCGCTCAGAGACTGTTCTCGGTGCACAGAGACCGTCTTTCCAGTGCACAGAGACCGTCCGCAGCGCTCAGGCACCGCCCTCAGCGCACAAAGACCCCCGCCTGCCCGGCCAGGTCGAGGAAGTACTGCGGCGCCAGACCGAGCACGAACGTGACCGCGACGCCGATCGCGATGGCCGTGGTCGTCAGCGGGCTGGGCACCGCGACCGTCGGCCCCTCCGGCTTCGGCTCGCTGAAGAACATCAGCACGATCACCCGGATGTAGAAGAACGCGGCGATCGCCGAGGAGATCACACCGATCACGACCAGCCAGCCCGCGCCGCTCTGCGCCGCCGCCTTGAAGACCGCGAACTTCCCGGCGAACCCTGAGGTCAGCGGGATACCCGCGAAGGCCAGCAGGAAGACCGCGAAGACGGCCGCCGCCAGGGGTGAACGCCGGCCCAACCCCGCCCACTTGGACAGATGCGTCGCCTCGCCGCCCGCATCCCGCACCAGGGTGACGACGGCGAAGGCGCCGAGCGTCACGAAGGAGTACGCGGCGAGGTAGAAGAGCACCGAGGAGACGCCCTCCTCGCTGGTGGCGATGACACCGGCGAGGATGAAGCCGGCGTGGGCGATGGAGGAGTAGGCGAGCAGCCGCTTGATGTCGGTCTGTGTGATGGCGACGATGGCGCCGACCAGCATCGTGATGATCGCCACGCCCCACATCACCGGGCGCCAGTCCCAGCGCATGCCCGGGAGGACGACGTACAGCACACGCAGCAGCGCGCCGAAGGCGGCGACCTTGGTGGCGGCCGCCATGAAGCCGGTGACCGGGGTCGGCGCGCCCTGGTAGACATCCGGCGTCCACATGTGGAACGGGACCGCGCCGACCTTGAACAGCAGGCCCATCAGGACCAGCGCCCCACCGATCAGCAGCAGCGCGTCATTGCCCATCGTGCCGGCCAGCGCCGGATCGATCTGCTTGGCGCCGTCCGCGATGACCTCGGCGATCCCGGCGTAGGTGACCTTGCCCGCGTAGCCGTACAGGAGGGCGATGCCGAACAGGAAAAAGGCCGAGGAGAAGGCGCCGAGCAGGAAGTACTTCATCGCCGACTCCTGCGACAGCAGGCGCTGGCGGCGGGCCAGCGCACACAGGATGTAGAGCGGGAGGGAGAGGACCTCCAGGGCGACGAAGAGGGTCAGCAGGTCATTGGCCGCCGGGAAGATCAGCATGCCGCCGACCGCGAAGAGCGCGATCGGGAAGACCTCGGTGGTGGTGAACCCGGCCTTGACCGCGGCCTGTTCGGCACTGCCGCCGGGGACGGCCGCGGGCTGGGCGGCGAAGGAGTCCACTCTCTTGCCGTGCGCCGCCGGGTCGAGCCGGCGCTCGGCGAAGGTGAAGACGGCGACCAGGGACACCAGCAGGATGGTGCCCTGCAGGAACAGCGCGGGGCCGTCGACGGCGATGGCGCCCATCGCGACGATCCCGGCCTTGGCCGAGCCGAAGCCGCCGGCCGCCAGGCCGATCACCGCGGCGAACGCGGCGGACAGCGCGACCACGGACAGCAGCAGCTGGGCGTAGTAGCGGCTGCGGCGCGGCAGCGACGCCTCGATCACGATGCCGATCACCGCGGCACCGAGGACGATCAGCGTCGGTGCCAGCTGGCCGTACTCGATATGCGGCGCCGGGATGTCGCCCGGCAGCTCGGCCGCCACTGTCCACAGGCTGTGGACACTTGCCACGGAACTCACTTCGCGGCCTCCACATCTTGATCAGGCACGGTATGGCCGGACCGGCCCCCGCCGGGGACGGCGTCGACCTGCACCGGGGGCTGGGGATCCTTCTTGTCCACGACGGACAGGGTGTGGTCGACCGCCGGATTGACGATGTCGGTGAGCGGCTTGGGGTACACCCCGAGGAAGAGCAGCAGCGCGATCAGCGGCGCGACCACCACCAGCTCCCGGGCCCTGAGGTCGGGCATCCGGCTGACCTCGGACTTCACCGGGCCGGTCATCGTCCGCTGGTAGAGGACGAGGACGTAGAGCGCGGCAAGCACTATTCCGACGGTGGCGATGATCCCGATCACCGGATAGCGGCTGAACGTGCCGACCAGAACCAGGAATTCGCTGACGAACGGGGCCAGGCCGGGCAGCGACAGGGTCGCCAGACCACCGACGAGGAAGGTGCCGGCGAGGATCGGGGCGACCTTCTGGACGCCGCCGTAGTCCGCGATCAGCCGCGAGCCGCGGCGGGTGATCAGGAACCCCGCGACCAGCATCAACGCGGCGGTGGAGATGCCGTGGTTGACCATGTAGAGCGTCGCGCCGCTCTGCCCCTGGGACGTCATCGCGAAGATGCCCAGGATGATGAAGCCGAAGTGGGAGATCGAGGCGTAGGCGATCAGCCGCTTGATGTCCCGCTGGCCGACCGCGAGCAGCGCGCCGTAGATCACGCTGATCAGGGCGAGCACCAGGATGGCCGGGGTGGCCCAGCTGCTGGCCTCCGGGAAGAGCTGGAGGCAGAAGCGCAGCATCGCGAAGGTGCCGACCTTGTCCACCACCGCGGTGATCAGCACCGCGACCGGCGCGGTGGACTCGCCCATGGCGTTGGGCAGCCAGGTGTGCAGCGGCCACAGCGGCGCCTTCACCGCGAAGGCGAAGAAGAAACCGAGGAACAGCAGCCGTTCCGTGCCGGTGCCGAAGTCCAGCGTGCCGGCCGCCCGGGCCTCGACGATCTGCTGCAGCGAGAAGGTGCCGCTGCCGAGCTGGTCGGCGGTGACGGCGTACAGCCCGATCACCGCGGCCAGCATGATCAGTCCGCCGGCGAGGTTGTAGAGCAGGAACTTCACCGCGGCGTAGGACCGTTGGGTGGCGGCCTGCTCCTCGCCGTGCGGTCCGGCGCGGTCCCCGAAGCCGCCGATGAGGAAGTACATCGGGATCAGCATGGCTTCGAAGAAGATGTAGAAGAGGAAGACGTCGGTGGCCTCGAAGGAGAGGATCACCATCGCCTCGACGGCCAGGATCAGCGCGAAGAAGCCCTGGGTGGGCCGCCAGTGGCGGTTGGGGGTGGCCGTGTCGGAGCCACTGTCGGACGCGCCCATGGCGGAGCCACTATCAGATGCGGTCGGCGGGTCGGCGTCATGCCAGCCCGCCAGGATGACGAACGGGATCAGCAGGGCGGTCAGCGCGATCAGGGCGACCGCGATGCCGTCCACGCCGAGGTCGTAGCGGACGCCGAAGTCCTGGATCCAGGCGTGCGATTCGGTCAGTTGGTACGGGCCCTCGGCGCCGGGCCGGAAGCGGACCGCGATCAGCACCGCCAGTGCGAACGTGGCCAGCGAGAACAGCAGCGCCACCCATTTGGCGGCGGTGCGGCGGGCGGCGGGCACCGCGGCGGTGGCGATCGCGCCGATCGCCGGTACCGCGGCGGTCGCCGTCAGCAGGGGGAAGGAAAGATCCGCCATGGCTCAGACACCCCTCATCAGCAGGGTCGCGGCGACGAGAACGGCGGCCCCGCCCAGCATCTGGACCGCGTACGAGCGAACGAAGCCGCTCTGCAACTGGCGCAGCCGGCCGGAGAGTCCGCCCATCGAGGCCGCCGTGCCGTTGACCGCGCCGTCCACCACGGAGTGGTCGAGGTAGACGAGCGTGCGGGTGAGATGCTCGCCGCCGCGCACCAGGACGACATGGTTGACGTCGTCCTGGAGCAGATCGCGGCGGGCGGCCCGGGTCAGCAGCGAGCCGCGCGGTGCGGCGAGCGGGACGGGCTTGCGGCCGTACATCTGCCAGGCCAGGCCGACGCCGATCAGCAGTACCACGATCGTCGAGGCGGTGATCGCGGTGGCGCTGAGCGGGGAGTGACCGTGCGCGAACGAGGTCACCGGCTCCAGCCAGGTCACAAAGGTTTCGTTGACGCTGAACAGCGCGCCCGCGAAGACCGAGCCGACGGCCAGCACGATCATGGGGATCGTCATGGCCTTCGGCGCCTCGTGGGGATGCTGGACCGCCTGCCCCGGCTCGGCGGCGGCCGCCGTCCCGGCCCAGCGCTTCTCGCCGAAGAACGTCATCAGCATCACCCGGGTCATGTAGAACGCGGTGATCGCGGCGCCCAGCAGGGCCGCGCCGCCGAGGATCCAGCCCTCGGTGCCGCCCTTGGCGAACGCCGCCTCGATGATCTTGTCCTTGGAGAAGAAGCCGGACAGCCCCGGGAAGCCGATGATCGCCAGATAGCCGAGCCCGAAGGTGACGAAGGTGATCGGCATATACCTGCGCAGGCCGCCGTAACGGCGCATGTCCACCTCGTCGTTCATGGCGTGCATCACGGAACCGGCGCCGAGGAAGAGGCCCGCCTTGAAGAAACCGTGGGTGATCAGGTGCATGATCGCGAAGGCATAGCCGACCGGGCCGAGGCCGGCGGCCAGGACCATGTAGCCGATCTGCGACATCGTCGAGGCGGCCAGCGCCTTCTTGATGTCGTCCTTGGCACATCCGACGATCGCACCGAAGAGGAGCGTGACCGCGCCGACCGCGACGACGGCGGTCTGGGCGTCCGGTGCGGCGTTGAAGATCGCGCCGGAGCGGGTGATCAGATACACCCCGGCGGTGACCATCGTGGCGGCGTGGATCAGGGCCGAGACCGGGGTCGGGCCCTCCATCGCGTCCCCGAGCCAGGACTGCAGCGGCACCTGCGCCGACTTGCCGCAGGCGGCCAGCAGCAGCATCAGCCCGATGGCCGTCAGCTTGCCCTCACCGGTGTCCGCCGTCGCGGCGAGCACCGGCCCGAAGGCGAACGTCCCGAACGTGGTGAACATCAGCATGACCGCGATGGACAGGCCGACGTCACCGACGCGGTTGACGAGGAATGCCTTCTTGGCGGCGGTGGCCGCGCTGGGCTTGTGCTGCCAGAACCCGATGAGCAGATACGAGGCGAGGCCGACGCCCTCCCAGCCGACGTACAGCAGCAGGTAGTTGTCGGCGAGGACGAGCAGCAGCATCGCCGCGAGGAACAGGTTGAGATAGCCGAAGAAGCGGCGGCGCCGCTCGTCGTGCTCCATGTAGCCGATGGAGTAGATGTGGATCAGCGATCCGACACCGGTGATCAGCAGGACGAAGGTCATCGACAGCTGGTCGAGCTGGAAGGCCACATCGGCCCGGAAGCCGCCGACCGGGATCCAGCTGAACAGATGCTGATGCAGGGCACGGTCCTCGGCGCCCCTGCCGAGCATGTCGGCGAAGAGCACCGCCCCGACGGCGAACGACGCCACCGCGAAGAGCGAGCCGATCCAGGGGCCGGCGCGGTCCAGACGTGTGCCGCCGCACAACAGCAGGGCCGCACCGACCAGCGGTGCCGCGACAAGCAGCGCGATCAAGTTCTCCACTTTGTGCGACCCCTTACAGCTTCATCAGGCTGGCGTCGTCGACCGAGGCGGTATGACGGGTGCGGAAGATCGACACGATGATCGCCAGGCCGACCACGACCTCGGCCGCGGCGACGACCATCGTGAAGAACGCGATGATCTGGCCGTCCAGATTCCCGTGCATCCGTGCGAAGACCACCAAGGCGAGATTGCAGGCGTTGAGCATCAGCTCGATGCACATGAACACCACGATGGCGTTCCGCCTGGTCAGGACCCCGGCCGCGCCGATGGTGAACAGCAGGGCGGCGAGATAGAGGTAGTAGACCGGGTTCATTTCTGGGCCCCCTCCTTGTGCCCCTTCGGTGTCGCGCCACCGGATGACGGGGGCTCCGGCTCCTCGTCGGAGCCCCGCCCCAGCCAGTCCTCGGAGCGCTGCTCCAGCGCCTTCAGCTCGGCGAGCGACTCACCGGAGACATCGCGGATCTGGCCGCGCTCCCGCAGCGTCGGGCTGACGGTCAGCTCGGACGGGGTGCCGTCCGGAAGCAGTCCGGGGATGTCGACGGCGTTGTGCCGGGCGTAGACACCGGGGGCGGGCAGCGGCGGTACCTGCTTGCCTTCGCGGACCCGGGCCTCGGACTGCTCGCGCTGGCTCTTGGCGCGCTCCGTGCGCTCCCGGTGGGTGAGCACCATCGCGCCGACGACCGCGGAGATCAGCAGCGCGCCGGTGACTTCGAAGGCGAAGACGTACTTGGTGAAGATGATTGCGGCCAGGCCCTGCACATTGCCGCCGGCGTTGGCCTCGCCCAGGCCGTTGAACTCCCTGAGCGAGGCGTTGCCGATGCCGGCGACGAGCAGGATGCCGAAGCCGATGCCCAGGCCCGCGGCGAGCCAACGCTGGCCCTTGAGCGTCTCCTTGAGGGAATCGGCCGCGGTGACCCCGACCAGCATGACGACGAACAGGAACAGCATCATGATCGCGCCGGTGTAGACGATGATCTGGACGACACCGAGGAAGTACGCGCCGTTGGCCAGATAGAAGATCGCCAGGACGATCATGGTCCCGGCGAGCGAGAGGGCGCTGTGCACCGCCTTCTTCATCAAGATCGTGCCCAGCGCGCCGCAGACGGCGACGGTGCCCAGGATCCAGAACTGCACGGCCTCCCCCGAGGAGGTCGCGGTGAAGGCGAGGGCGGTCATGCCTGCACCCCCTCATCGGTGGGCTGCTCGCCCTCGGAGACCGCGACCTGACGGACGGTGCCGGGCGCGGCCTCCGTCACCAGGCCGTTGTAGTAGTCCTTCTCCGTCATGCCGGGGTAGATCGCATGCGGTGAGTCGACCATCCCCTCCTCCAGGCCGACGAGCAGCTCCTCCTTGGTGTAGATCAGCGATTCGCGGGACTTGTCGGCGAGTTCGTACTCATTGGTCATGGTCAGCGCGCGGGTCGGGCAGGCCTCCACGCACAGGCCGCACAGAATGCAGCGCAGATAGTTGATCTGGTAGACGCGGCCGTAGCGCTCGCCCGGGGAGTAACGCTCCTCCTCGGTGTTGTCCGCGCCCTCGACATAGATCGCGTCCGCCGGGCAGGCCCAGGCGCACAACTCGCAGCCGATGCACTTCTCCAGGCCGTCCGGATGGCGGTTGAGCTGATGCCGGCCGTGGAAGCGCGGCGCCGTCGGCTTCTTCTCCTCCGGGTACTGCTCGGTCAGCCGCTTCTTGAACATGGCCCGGAAGGTCACGCCGAAGCCGGCCACGGGGTTCTGGAACTCAGGCACCGTCGCCCCCCTTTCCGTCGTTTCCGTTTCTGTCACTGACAGTGTCCACCCCGCCACTGACAATCAACTCACCGTCACGGCGAGGGCGTCGGCGTGGCACGGGCGGCAGGCTCTGACCGGGCAGCGGCGGCACGGGGAATCCGCCGGCCATCGGGTCGAAGGCCCCGCCACCGTCCTTCTCCCCTTCGGCTTCCTCCTCACCTCGCCGGAAGAAGTCCGCGACGAGGGAGACCAGCAGCAGGGCGATGGCCGCCCCGGCGACGTACAGCACGATCTGCTGGAAGGCGAAGCCCTCGTTCTTCAGCGCCCGGACGGTGGCCACCAGCATCAGCCAGACCAGCGACACCGGGATGAGGACCTTCCACCCCAGCCTCATCAGCTGGTCGTAACGCACCCGGGGGAGCGTGCCGCGCAGCCAGATGAAGAAGAACAGCAGCAGCTGCACCTTGACGACGAACCAGAGCAGCGGCCACCAGCCGTGGTTCGCGCCCTCCCAGAACGTGGAGACGGGGTACGGGGCCCGCCAGCCGCCCAGGAAGAGCGTGGTCGCGACCGCCGCCACCGTCACCATGTTGATGTACTCGGCGAGCATGAACATCGCGAACTTGATGGACGAGTACTCGGTGTTGAAGCCGCCGACGAGGTCGCCCTCGGACTCCGGCATGTCGAACGGCGCGCGGTCGGTCTCCCCCACCATCGTCACGATGTAGATGAGGAACGAGACCGGCAGCAGCAGGATGTACCACTTGTCCTGCTGCGACTCCACGATCGTCGAGGTCGACATCGACCCGGAGTAGAGGAAGACCGAAGCGAACGCCGCACCCATCGCGATCTCGTAGGAGATCATCTGGGCGCAGGCGCGCAACCCCCCGAGCAGTGGGTACGTCGAGCCGGAGGACCAGCCCGCCAGCACGATGCCGTAGATGCCGACGGAAGCGGCGGCCAGGATGTAGAGGATGGCGATCGGCAGGTCCGTCAGCTGCATCGGCGTACGGACACCGAAGATCGAGATCTCGTTGCCCGCCGGGCCGAACGGGATCACCGCGATGGCCATGAAGGCCGGTACGGCCGCCACGACCGGCGCGAGGACATAGACCGCCTTGTCGGCCTTCTTGACGACCACGTCCTCCTTCAGCATCAGCTTGATGCCGTCGGCGAGGGACTGGAGCATGCCCCAGGGGCCGTGCCGGTTGGGGCCGATCCGCAGCTGCATCCAGGCGACGACCTTGCGTTCCCAGACGATCGAGAACAGCACGGTCAGCATCAGGAACGCGAAGCAGAAGACCGCCTTGACGAGGATCAGCCACCACGGGTCGCGGCCGAACATCGAAAGGTCTTCCTGGGCCAGCACGGTGCCCGCGGTGGCCAGTTGATCGAGTTGCCGCATCATGCGTCCCCCTCCTCGGCCCGCTCCGGGGTACCGGGCACGGCGGAGACCTTCACCAGGTCACCGGGGCGCGCCCCGGTGTCGGCGGCGACACCACCGCCGGTGGAATTCAGCGGCAGCCACACCACCCGGTCGGGCATCGGCGTGATCTGAAGGGGCAGCCGCACCGATCCGGCCGGACCGGTGACCGCCAGCAGGTCCCCGTCCTTGACGCCGGTCTCCTGTGCGGTGGCCTGCGAGAGCCGGGCGACCGCGGCGTGCCGGGTGCCGGCCAGCGCTTCGTCGCCCTCCTGGAGCCGCCCCTGGTCGAGCAGCATCCGGTGGCCCGCGAGGAGAGCCTCACCGGTGCCGGGGCGGGGCAGCGGGCGCCCGGTCTCCACGGGGTCGGCCGCGTGCGGGCCGTCCCAGCCGCCGAGCCGGTCCAGCTCGCGGCGTACGGTGCGGACATCCGGCAGCCCGAGGTGGACGTCGAGAGCGTCCGCCAGCATGTGCAGCACCCGGGCGTCCGGCAGCAGATGCCTGCGGGTCATCTGGTCCGGCTTGACCGCGGCCTCGAACGGCCGTGCCCGGCCCTCCCAGTTGAGGAAGGTGCCGGCCTTCTCGACCACGGCCGCCACCGGGAGGACCACGTCCGCCCGCTCGGTGACCTCCGAGGGCCGCAGCTCCAGGCTGACCAGGAAGCCGACCTCGTCCAGGGCGGTGAGCGCGCGCGCCGGGTCCGGCAGATCCGCGGTCTCCACGCCGGCCACCAGGAGCGCGCTGAGCTCACCGGTCGCCGCGGCCTCGATGATCTGGCCGGTGTCCCGCCCGTGCCGGTGCGGGAGTTCGGCCACGCCCCAGACGGCGGCGACCTCGTCGCGGGCCCGGGGGTCGGTGGCGGGCCGGCCGCCGGGCAGCAGCCCCGGCAGGGCGCCCGCCTCAAGGGCGCCGCGCTCGCCCGCCCGCCGCGGCATCCACACCAGGTGGGCGCCGGTGACGGAGGCGGCGCGCACCGCCGCGGTCAGCGCGCCGGGCACCCCGGCCAGCCGCTCACCGACGAGGATCACCGCGCCGTCGGCCCGCAGCGCCTCGGCCGCGGCCTTTCCCACGCCGTCCAGGCCGACGCCGGCCGACCCCTCTTGAGACAGAGCCGTCAGCCATTCGGTCTCGGTCCCCGGGGCGGCCGGCAGCAACGTGCCACCGGCCTTGATCAGCCCGCGTGAGGCGTGGCCGGCCAGCCCGTAGGTGCGCTGTCCGTGCTTACGGTGCGCCTTGCGCAGCCGCAGGAAGACGCCCGGCGCCTCCTCCTCCGCCTCGATGCCGGCCAGCAGCACGGCCGGCGCCTGCTCCAGCGCGGAGTACGTGACGCCCCCGCTGCCCCCGAGGTCACGGCCGCGCCCGGCGACCCTGGCCGCCAGGAAGTCGGCCTCCTCGGCGCTGTGCACCCGGGCCCGGAAGTCGATGTCGTTGGTGTGCAGCGCGATCCGGGCGAACTTGGCGTAGGCGTAGGCGTCTTCGACGGTCAGCCGGCCGCCGGTGAGCACCCCGGTGCGCCCGTTGGCGGCGGCCAGCCCACGGGCTGCGGCCGCCAGCGCCTCCGGCCAGCTCGCCGGCTCCAGTTCGCCGGAGTCCGCGTCGCGTACCAGGGGGGTCTCCAGCCGGTCGCGCTGCTGCGCGTAGCGGAAGGCGAACCGCCCCTTGTCGCAGATCCACTCCTCGTTGACCTCGGGGTCGTCCGCCGCCAGCCGCCGCAGGACCTTGCCGCGCCGGTGGTCCGTACGGGTCGCACAGCCGCCCGCGCAGTGTTCGCACACCGACGGCGAGGAGACCAGGTCGAAGGGGCGGGAGCGGAAGCGGTAGGCGGCGGAGGTGAGCGCGCCGACCGGGCAGATCTGGATGGTGTTCCCGGAGAAGTACGAGAGGAACGGGTCGCCCTCTCCGGTGCCGACCTGCTCCAGGGCGCCGCGCTCCAGCAGATCGATCATCGGGTCACCGGCGATCTGTTCGCTGAAGCGGGTGCAGCGCGCGCACAGCACACAGCGCTCGCGGTCCAGCAGCACCTGCGTGGAGATCGGTACCGGCTTCCGGAACGTCCGCTTCTTGCCCTCGAAACGGGAGTCCGGGTCGCCGACCTGCATCGCCTGGTTCTGCAGCGGGCACTCGCCGCCCTTGTCGCAGACCGGGCAGTCCAGCGGGTGGTTGATCAGCAGCAGTTCCATCACCCCGCGCTGGGCCTTCTCGGCCACCGGGGAGGTGAGTTGCGTCTTGACGACCATCCCGTCGGTGCAGGTGATGGTGCAGGACGCCATCGGTTTGCGCTGCCCCTCGACCTCGACGATGCACTGCCGGCAGGCGCCGGCCGGATCCAGCAGCGGGTGGTCGCAGAAGCGCGGGATCTCGATGCCGAGGAGTTCGGCGGCGCGGATGACCAGCGTCCCCTTGGGAACGGAGATCTCGATGCCGTCGATTGTCAGGGAGACGAGGTCCTCGGGCGGGACGGCCGCCTCGCCGCCCCCAGTGGGGGCGTTGGTCGTGACGGTCATGCGTTCACCCCCAGGTGAGCGTCGTTGTCGGCCCAGACGGTCGACTTGGCGGGGTCGAAGGGGCAGCCCTTGCCGGTGATGTGCCGCTCGTACTCCTCGCGGAAGTACTGGAGCGAGGAGAAGATCGGCGAGGCCGCGCCGTCGCCCAGGGCACAGAAGGACTTGCCGTTGATGTTGTCGGCGATGTCGTCGATCTTGTCGAGGTCGTCCATCCGGCCCTTGCCGGCCTCGATGTCGCGCAGCAACTGCACCAGCCAGTAGGTGCCTTCGCGGCAGGGTGTGCACTTGCCGCAGGACTCGTGCGCGTAGAACTCCGTCCAGCGGGTGACGGCCCGTACGACACAGGTGGTCTCGTCGAAGCACTGCAGCGCCTTGGTGCCGAGCATCGAGCCGGCCGCGCCGACGCCCTCGTAGTCGAGCGGGACGTCCAGGTGTGCGTCGGTGAGCAGCGGTGTCGAGGAGCCTCCCGGCGTCCAGAACTTGAGCCGGTGCCCGGGCCGCATCCCGCCGCTCATGTCCAGCAGCTGGCGCAGGGTGATGCCCAACGGGCCTTCGTACTGGCCGGGGTTGGCGACATGACCGCTGAGCGAGTAGAGCGTGAAGCCCGGGGACTTCTCGCTGCCCATCGACCGGAACCAGTCCTTGCCCTTGTTCATGAGGGCGGGAACCGACGCGATGGACTCGACGTTGTTCACGACAGTGGGGCAGGCGTACAGGCCCGCCACCGCGGGGAAGGGAGGACGCAGCCGGGGCTGTCCGCGACGGCCCTCCAGGGAGTCCAGCAGCGCGGTCTCCTCACCACAGATGTACGCGCCCGCGCCCGCGTGCACGACGACGTCCAGGTCGAGCCCCGAGCCCAGGATGTTCTTGCCGAGGTAGCCCGCCGCGTACGCCTCGCGTACCGCCTCGTGCAGCCGCCGCAGCACGGGCACGACCTCACCGCGCAGATAGATGAACGCGAGATTCGACCGGATCGCATGACAGGCGATCACGATCCCCTCGATGAGGACGTGCGGGTTCGCGAACAGGAGCGGGATGTCCTTGCACGTCCCGGGCTCCGACTCGTCGGCGTTGACGACGAGATAGTGCGGTTTGCCGTCGCCCTGCGGGATGAACTGCCACTTCATGCCGGTCGGGAAACCCGCGCCGCCGCGGCCGCGCAATCCGGAGTCCTTGACGTACGCGATGACGTCGTCCGGTGCCATCGCGAGCGCCTTGCGCGCGCCCGCGTAGCCCTCGTGCCGCAGATAGGTCTCCAGGGTCCAGGATTCGGGCTGGTCCCAGAAGGCGGACAGAACGGGCGCCAGGATCTTCTCCGGGCTCGTCTCTCCCCCGGCCTCCGGCCGCGAGGTGCCGCCGTACTCGGGTGCCACCGTCATCACTCCCCCTCCTCGTCCGTGTGCTCGGCCGCATCGCCGGCCTGGTCCTGCGGCCGGCCCGCGGCGCGCGGCGCGATGACGTGGTCGGTGCCACGGCCCGGGGCGGCCTCACCCTTGGCGAGCCGGAGTCCGATCAGCGAGGCGGGCCCCGCGCCGCCGGTCGCCGCCACCGCGCCCGGCCGCTCGTCGGGGAAACCGGCCAGCATCCGGGCCGTCTCCTTGTACGTGCACAGCGGCGCACCACGGGTGGGCTCGACGGTCCGGCCCGCCCTCAGGTCGTCGACGAGCCGCTTGGCGGAGTCCGGCGTCTGGTTGTCGAAGAACTCCCAATTGACCATCACCACGGGCGCGAAGTCGCAGGCCGCGTTGCACTCGATGTGTTCGAGGGTGACGGCGCCGTCCTCGGTGGTCTCGCCGTTGCCGACGCCGAGGTGTTCCTTCAGCTCCTCGAAGATGGCGTCGCCGCCCATCACCGCGCACAGCGTGTTGGTGCAGACCCCGACCTGGTAGTCGCCGCCCGGCGAGCGGCGGTACATGGTGTAGAAGGTCGAGACCGCGGTGACCTCGGCCGTGGTCAGGTCCAGCTGCTCGGCGCAGAAGCGGATACCGGTACGGGTGACATGGCCCTCCTCGGCCTGGACGAGGTGCAGCAGCGGCAGCAGCGCGGAGCGGGAGTCGGGATAGCGGGCGATCAGCCCTTCGGCGTCGGCTTCGAGCCGGGCCCGTACGTCGGCCGGGTAGTCGGGGGCGGGGAGCTGCGGCATCCCCACACTGACCGGGGGCCTGGGGGTCGCTCCCTGGGACGATGCGGTGGTCACCGGTCGACGCCTCCCATCACGGGGTCGATGGATGCGACGGCGACGATGACGTCGGCGACCTGGCCGCCTTCGCACATCGCCGCCATGGCCTGCAGATGGGTGAAGGACGGATCACGGAAGTGCACCCGGTAGGGGCGGGTGCCGCCGTCGCTGACCGCATGCACGCCCAGCTCGCCCTTGGGCGACTCCACGGTGGCGTACGCCTGTCCCGGCGGGACCCGGAATCCCTCCGTCACCAGCTTGAAGTGGTGGATCAGGGCCTCCATCGAGGTGCCCATGATCTTTTTGATGTGGTCGAGGGAGTTGCCGAGGCCGTCCGGACCGAGGGCCAGCTGTGCGGGCCAGGCGATCTTCTTGTCGGCGACCATCACCGGGCCCGGCGCCAGCCGGTCCAGGCACTGTTCGACGATGTGCAGCGACTGGTGCATCTCCTCCAGCCGGATCAGGAACCGGCCGTAGGCGTCGCAGGTGTCGGCGGTCGGCACCTCGAACTCGTAGTTCTCGTATCCACAGTACGGCTGCGCTTTGCGCAGGTCGTGGGGCAGTCCGGCGGAGCGCAGGATGGGCCCGGTGACGCCGGTGGCCATGCAGCCGGCCAGGTCGAGGTGGCCGATGCCCTCCATGCGGCCCTTGAAGACCGGGTTGCCGGTGATGAGCTTGTCGTACTCGACGATGTTCTTGCGCATCTTCTTGATGAAGCCGCGCACCTGGTCGACGGTGCCCGGGGGCAGGTCCTGGGCGAGGCCGCCGGGACGGATGTAGGCGTGGTTCATCCGCAGACCGGTGATCAACTCGAAGATGTCGAGGATGAGTTCACGGTCCCGGAAGCCGTAGATCATGACCGTGGTGGCGCCCAGTTCCATACCGCCGGTGGCGATGGCCACCAGATGGGAGGAGAGCCGGTTGAGCTCCATCAGCATCACGCGGATGACGGTGGCGCGGTCGGGGACGTCGTCGGTGATACCGAGCAGCTTCTCCACGGCCAGGCAGTAGGCCGTCTCGTTGAAGAAGGGCATCAGGTAATCCATCCGCGTCACGAACGTGCTGCCCTGCGTCCATGTCCGGTATTCGAGGTTCTTCTCGATGCCGGTGTGCAGATAGCCGATGCCGCAGCGGGCCTCGGTGACGGTCTCCCCGTCGATCTCCAGGATCAGCCGGAGCACACCGTGCGTGGAGGGGTGCTGCGGCCCCATGTTGACGATGATCCGCTCGTCGTCGGACGTGCGGGCCGCGTCCGCGACCTCGTCCCAGTCGCCGCCGGTGACGGTGTAGACGGCGCCCTCGGTGGTCTCGCGGGGAGTGGTGGGGGATGTCATCAGCTGTACGACCTCCGCTGGTCGGGAGCCGGGATCTGGGCGCCCTTGTACTCGACGGGAATGCCGCCGAGCGGGTAGTCCTTGCGCTGCGGGAAGCCCTGCCAGTCGTCGGGCATCATGATCCGGGTGAGCGCGGGATGGCCGTCGAAGACCAGGCCGAAGAAGTCGTAGGTCTCGCGCTCGTGCCAGTCGTTGGTCGGATAGACGCTCACCAGCGACGGCACATGCGGATCGGCGTCGGGCGCCGAGACCTCCAGCCGCAGGAGCCGGTTATGGGTGATCGAGCGCAGGTGGTAGACGGCGTGCAGCTCACGGCCCTGATCGCCGGGGAAGTGCACCCCGCTCACGCCCGTGCACAGCTCGAAGCGCAGCGCCGGGTCGTCGCGGAGGATCTTGGCGACGGCCGGGAGGTACTCCCGCGCGATATGGAAAGTGAGCTCGTCGCGGTCCACGACCGTCTTCTCGATGACGTTCTCGGGGACCAGGCCCTGCTCGTCGAGGGCGCCCTCCAGCTCGTCGGCGATCTCGTCGAACTCTCCGTACGCGCCTTCGGCGCGCGGGCCGCCGTACGGCCGCGGCGTCGCGCCGGGCATCCGGACGGACCGGACGAGCCCCCCGTAGCCGGAGGTGTCACCGCCGTTGGCGGGGCCGAACATGCCGCGGCGGGTCGCGATCAGCTCATCGGCGTGGCCGCGCTGTTGCGCCGGGACGTTCTGGTCCGGTGCGTTCGGGTCGTCCTGCTCGCTCACCGCGGCAGCCCTTTCTTTTCGGTCGAGAAGGGCATCTCGATCAACGGGAGTGCCTTGAGCGCCGCTTCCTCGGCCTCGCGGGCCGCCTGCTGCTGGTTGACCCCGAGCTTGCCGCTCTGGATCTTGTGGTGCAGCTTGAGAATGCTGTCCAGGAGCATCTCGGGCCGCGGCGGACAGCCCGGCAGATAGATGTCGACCGGGATGACGTGATCGACGCCCTGCACGATTGCGTAGTTGTTGAACATGCCGCCCGAAGAGGCGCAAACCCCCATGGAGATCACCCACTTCGGGTTGGGCATCTGGTCGTAGACCTGCCGCAGCACGGGCGCCATCTTCTGGCTCACCCGGCCGGCCACGATCATCAGATCCGCCTGCCGGGGCGAGCCGCGGAACACTTCCATACCGAAGCGGGCCATGTCGTAGCGCCCGGCGCCGGTCGTCATCATCTCGATGGCGCAGCAGGCCAGCCCGAAGGTCGCGGGGAAGACCGAGGACTTGCGCACCCAGCCCGCGGCCTGCTCGACGGTGGTCAGCAGAAAGCCGCTCGGCAGCTTCTCTTCAATTCCCATTGGTGGCCCCTTAGTCCCATTCCAGGCCGCCACGACGCCAGACATAGACGTAGGCGACGAAGACGGTGAGCGCGAAGAGGAGCATCTCGACGAGCCCGAACAGCCCCAGGGCGTCGAAGGTGACGGCCCAGGGATAGAGGAAGACGATCTCGATGTCGAAGATGATGAAGAGCATCGCCGTCAGGTAGTACTTGATCGGGAAACGACCACCGCCGGACGGCTGCGGGGTCGGCTCGATTCCGCACTCGTACGCTTCGAGCTTCGCCCGGTTGTAGCGCCTGGGCCCGACGAGCGCGGCCATGACCACGGAGAAGATCGCGAAGCCTGCTCCGAGGGCTCCCAGTACGAGGATGGGCGCATAAGCGTTCACCGTCCTCGCTCCCTTCAGTCGACGATGACTGGATGGCGGTCCGCTCGGGCTCCGTGGCCGCCCCCCATGGAGATCGCGCTATGTGAGGCAGTTCACAAGCCCAAGCCGACTGCATCTTATGCCCGTCGGCCTGTGATCTGCGACACGGGGTCGAGCAGTGCCTTTGTGATCTCCACCACCCGGCGAACGATCATGAAGTCGGATCAGCAGTGATCTTCATACACGAAGCGCGCGGGTGATCACGAGAGGTGACAATCACGCGGGTCGGCGCTGGTCAGGACAGGTTGGCCAATATCAAGTGGTTGACCGTGGAGGCAAATTGGCGTTGGACCGCCACAACTGCTATAGGAGGGGCGGCTGAAGGCGTGGTCGGCTCGCGATCCGACCGTGATCGTCGGTGCGCGCCTCCCTTCACGAGCGGCGCGTACCGCCGTGCACGAACGACGCGCGACTCCGTTCGCGGACGATCGGCATCTCCCGTCGGGAGCGATCGACACCCGACGGCAAGCCGACGCCCCGCCGCCTCACATGGGCACCGCTCACCGTCACTCGCGGGCACGGCGCACCCTCCGTCCGGGAGCTCGGCGCGCCTCCCCCTTGGGCGCGTCGGCTCCGCACGAGTCACGGGCGCATAACGGGAACATAACGGGCACTCACGAGTGACCTATCCCACGCGACTTGAAGCGATAAGTCCTTGACGGCTGGGAAGCCTTGGCGTGGCGCGCGCAGAGGTGGTAGGCGCCTCCGGAGCCCGCATCGGGCAGCAAATGCCATGCGTAGGAACATGATCGCGAAATTCGGACATCGCGCTTCCGGTTCAACGGACAGTCAAATGCCCGATTTATTCGGCGCGTACGCGTCAAGTGTGGCGCACTCCACCTTTGTTGGCAGCAACCTCCGGCTCCTGATAGCCGTGGTGCCATGTCCCCGAACGCACTCATACCCAGCCACCGGAAGCCCCGCCGTTCCGCGTCCTCGCGGGCGCTGCGCGCGGGCGTGACCGGTGGCTTCCTCACGCTCGCAGTAACCGGCGCCTCCATGCCGGCCAACGCCACCGAGAAGCCGGCCTCCGAGACCCAGGAGCTGCCGACCATCACGGAGGCGCTCGCGACCACCGCCGCCAAGAGCGCCGACACCGCTCAGCAGGTCGCGGTCTCCTACGAGCGGCAGGCGCTCCAGGACAGCGCCGCCGCCAAGGCCGCCGAGGTCGCGGAGAAGAAGCAGGCCGCCGCCGAGAAGAAGGCCAAGGCGGAGGCCGAGAGGAAGGCGGAGGCGGCACGCAAGGCCGAGGAGGCCACCCAGGCCCGCGCCTCGCGCTCCGCCGAGCGCACCACCCTGTCCGCGCCGTCGAGCTCCACCGCCTCCGGCAGCGTCGCGACCCTGGTCTCCTTCCTGAAGGCGCAGCTCGGCAAGTCCTATGTGCTGGGCTCCAGCGGCCCCTCCGCATTCGACTGCTCCGGCCTGACCCAGGCCGCGTTCCGCCAGATCGGCATCGACCTGCCCCGCGTCTCGCAGAACCAGTCGACCAGGGGCACCCAGGTCGGCCTGGGCAACCTCCAGGTCGGCGACATCCTGTACTGGGGCAGCGCGGGCAGTGCCTACCACGTCGCCGTCTACGTCGGCGACGGCAACTTCATCGGCGCGCAGAACTCCAGCACCGGCATCGTCGAGCGCCCGCTCAGCTACGACCAGCCGACCGGCGCGGTACGGGTCCTCTGAGACCGCCGCGCACGGAATCGTGAGCGAGCGCAGCGCGTAGGCGTGCAGGCGCATGAGCGTGCAGAGCGCATGAGCGTGCGCAGCGCCTGAATTGCGCAGCGCCTGAAATACGCGGCTACCGAGGGCCGCCCTTCCCCCCGCTTGGGAAGGGCGGCCCTTTGCGTGTGTCAGTCGAGCGTGTCAGTCGAGCGTCGTCACCGGCGGATCCGGTCACCACCCATGTCGCCGGTGTTCGGCGTTCCGGCCGGCTCCAGCGGCAGGAACGCGGTCTCCTCGTCCGCCTTGGGGCAGTTCTGCGACCAGAGCTCGCTGAACAACGACAGCTTCTCGGCCAGATTCACGGCGTGGGGCGCGAGGGGGTTCACTGCGGGAGGCATGGACGGTCTGCCTTCCGGGGCGACCTGACGGGATGCGACGTAGCCGGATCACAGACAGCTGACACTCGATGCACGCCCCCACCGGCCTCTTTCGCCCACCGTCGGGAGGGCACGGGCCGCAGGACGGAGTCCGGAGGCCCGTCACCGCACCCGAAAAACCCCACGCCCGCCGCAGGCGCAACGGCGAAACACCCACACGGCGGGAAAGCCGACAACGTGGGGCGCACGCCCGCCGCAGGCGCCCCCACGGCCGGGCGACCGAAACGGCGGGACAACTCGGCCCAGGCAAAGCGCAGCGGACAGCCGACAACGACGAGCAACCCAGCTGGCCCAGGCAAAGCGCAGCGAACGGGCTGCGCCAAACAGGCGAACCGCGCCACTCGCGACACGCCAGCGGACGTGCGCGAACTCCCCTCCCCAGGCCCGCCCCGACTCCCTTTCGGACCAACCCCGAGCACGGCTCGACGTGCGGGCCGTGGAGCGCTGCTTTGACATGGCACCAGGAAGAGACAGCGAAAAGACGGCGAAAAGACCGGAAAAAGCCGCGAAGACACTGCCTTAACGCTCGCGGATCACCACTCCGCAACCGCACTCCTGGAGGAACCCCCATGCGTCCAGTCAGCCGTACCCTGGTCGGTTCCGCGCTCTCGGCCATGGCCCTCGGCGTCGCCGCCCCCTCCGCGTCCGCCGATCCGTCCGCGTCGGTCAGCCCGGAGGTCGTCGGGCCGGGCGGGACCATCACCGTCACCGTGATGTGCGACAGCGGGCACCGTGCGGTGCTGCCCAGCACCGTCATCGGCTACGGCCAGGTCCTCGCCAAGGGCAGCCTCTCGCTCAACCGCCAGGGCGGCACCAGCACATACCGCGGCTCGGGCCGGGTCATCGCCCAGCTCTCCGGCCGCGCCGGCCAGGCCGGCCGGCAGGCCGAGTGGGGGATCGAGGGCCGGTGTCCGGACGGCAAGCGGTGGAGCGCCACGGCCCGGACCCGGGCCGAGGCCAAGACACCGCACGGCAAGATGCGTGCGGGCGTCGGCGGTTCCATGGAACGGAGCAACACCGTGTTGATCGCCGCGGGCGGCGCCGCCCTCGCGGTCGCGGGCTGCGGCGGCTACCTCCTGATGCGGCGCAGCCCCGACGAGGAGGAGTGAGCGGGTCGGGGCTCGCCCGGCACCTGCCCTTAGGGGTTGGCGAAACCCATCGGCCCCGTCGCGCCTTCCTCGCGCCCCTTGTCACGCCTTCGGCGCGACCTTGCTCAGGCCGTTGATGATGCGGTCCATCGCGTCGCCGCCCGTCGGGTCGGTGAGGTTGGCGAGCATCTTGAGGGTGAAGCGCATCAGCAGGGGGTGGGTCAGGCCGCGCTGGGTGGCGACCTTCATGACCTTGGGGTTGCCGATGAGCTTCACGAAAGCGCGGCCGAGGGAGTAGTAGCCGCCGTAAGTGTCCTTGAGGATCTTCGGGTAGCGCTCCAGTGCCAGCTCGCGCTGTGTGTACGTCGCGCGCCCGTGTGCCTGGACGATGACCTCGGCGGCGAGGCTGCCGGACTCCATGGCGTACGCGATGCCCTCGCCGTTGAACGGGTTGACCAGGCCGCCCGCGTCGCCGACCAGCAGCAGGCCCTTGGTGTAGTGCGGCTGGCGGTTGAACGCCATGGGCAGGGCGGCCCCGCGGATCGGGCCGGACATGTTCTCCGGGGTGTAGCCCCAGTCGGCGGGCATGGAGGCGCACCACGCCTTGAGGATCTCCCGCCAGTCCAGCTCCTTGAAGGCGGCAGAGGTGTTCAGCACACCGAGGCCGACGTTGGACGTGCCGTCGCCCATACCGAAGATCCAGCCGTAGCCGGGGAGGAGACGGTCCTGGGGGCCGCGGCGGTCCCACAGCTCCAGCCAGGACTCCAGGTAGTCGTCGTCGTGCCGCGGCGAGGTGAAGTAGGTGCGTACGGCGACGCCCATGGGGCGGTCCTCGCGGCGGTGCAGGCCCATGGCCAGCGACAGACGCGTCGAGTTGCCGTCGGCGGCGACCACGAGCGGGGCGTGGAAGGTGACCGGGGTCGTGTCCCGTGAGTCGGACCCGGCCTCGCCGAGCTTGGCGTGCACGCCCTCGATACGGCCGGTGAGTTCGTTGATGACGGGCCCGCTGACGTTGCAGCGCTCGTAGAGCCGGGCGCCGGCCTTCTGGGCCTGCCGGGCCAGCTGCTCGTCGAAGTCATCGCGCTTGCGGACGAGTCCGTAGTCGGGGAAGGAGGCGAGTTCCGGCCAGTCGAGCTGGAGCCGGGAACCGCCGCCGATGATGCGCAGGCCCTTGTTGCGCAGCCAGCCCGCTTCCTCCGAGACGTCGATGCCCATCGCGAGCAGCTGCTTGGTCGCGCGGGGGGTGAGGCCGTCGCCGCAGACCTTCTCGCGGGGGAACGCGGTCTTCTCCAGGAGGAGGACGTCGAGTCCGGCCTTGGCGAGGTGGTAGGCGGTCGTCGAGCCGGCCGGCCCGGCACCGACGACGATCACATCCGCGCTGTGCTCTGAGCGGGGTGTGGTCACGGACGCGGACTCGGTCACGGCGCTGTCTCCCGGAAGTCGATATCTGGAAAGCTGGGTGCCGACCGGCACTGGGCATGAGCAGTCTATGGGGCCTTGGTGATCGAAGACCTGAAGGGTTGGCCCATGAAGCCTGTGACGCCCCGTGAAGCCCATGAAGCCCGTGAAGTCCGAGTCTGTGAAGACTGTGGACGCCTCACTGCTCGACGTCGAGCTGCCTGTCGCCAGCGAAGAGGACGCGCTGCACCGGCACACCGGGCGGCTGGGGACGTGGCAGACCGAGACGGTGAGCACGCCGGCGGGGAAGCGGGCGGCATTGCTGACGGCTCGATGTGTGAGGGGGCGGGGAACCGTCGCCGGGTTCGTCGCCGGGCTCGGCGGTGGGCGCCGCGGGAACCGGTGGCGGCCCGACGGGAACAGGTGGTGGCGTGCCAACGGCTGTCGTACGCATGGTTCCCGGTGATGCACGCCCCGTGAAGGGAGGTGCGGAGGGCCGTTACGCCAGCGAGTCCCTGGGGACGGCTGTCCTGGCGGGCCGTCCCCCGCGGACGCCCTCAGCCGGCCGGCTTGGTCCCCCGGTGCAGGGCCACCACACCGCCCGTCAGATTGCGCCAGGCGACCTTGGTCCAGCCCGCGCCCTGCAGCCTGGCGGCGAGTTCCGGCTGGTTGGGCCAGGTTCGGATGGATTCGGCGAGATAGACGTAGGCGTCCGGATTGCTGCAGACCGTGCGGGCGACCGGCGGCAGCGCGCTCATCAGGTACTCGGTGTAGACGGTCCGGAACGGCGCCCAGGTCGGCTCGCTGAACTCGCAGATCACGATCCGGCCGCCGGGCTTGGTGACACGGTAGAGCTCGGCCAGCGCCGCGTCCGTGTCCTGGATGTTGCGCAGCCCGAAGGAGATGGTGACGGCGTCGAACACCTCGTCCCGGAACGGCAGTCGGGTGCCGTCCCCCGCGGTGAACGGCAGCCACGGATGCCGTTTCTTGCCCTCGCCCAGCATGCCGACGGAGAAGTCGCACGGCACGACATACGCCCCGGTCCTGGCGAACGGGAGCGAGGAGGTGCCGGTGCCGGCCGCGAGGTCGAGTACCCGCTCGCCGGGCCGCGCGACCACCGTCCGGTCCACCGCCCTGCGCCACCGGCGGGCCTGCCCCAGGGAGATCACGTCGTTGGTGAGGTCGTACCGCGCCGCCACGTCGTCGAACATCGCGGCGACCTCGTGCGGCTGCTTGTCCAGGGTTGCTCGGGTCACCCGCCCATTGTCCACCGTGCGGGAGCCGGGCCCGCACCGGGCACACCCCACGGCGGAACGCAGGACGGGGACGGGGGCGGGGACGGCCGTATGCTCCCCTCAGAACATCCGTGCGATGCAGCGGTGCAGTGCATCGTGAGCGGCCGGTCCGGCCGTCCCCGCAGCAACGATCATGCCGGTGGGAATGTCCCGGTCCCTTCCGTTGACGCCGCCCTGACATGCGACGGGACCGCATTGACGATCTCTTGGCGGCGACGTCTTTGAAGGGGCTGCTCGATCTTGAGAAGGGCGCTCGCTCCAGAACGTCGGATCCCGGAGCGTCGGATCCCGGAGCGTCGGGCCTCAGCGCCGCCGGAAGACCAGCCGGCCGGCCAGGACGGTGGCCAGACACCTGCCGTCCTCCGCGAAAACGGCGAAGTTCGCCACACCGCCGGTGGCCAGCGCGCGCGGACGGTCCCCGGGTAGACGGTCTCCGGACCGCCCCACCAGCCCGGACCGCCCCACGAGCCCGGGCAGCTCCACAAGCCCCGACCGCTGGACGGCCGTACGGACCGCGGGCCGGGTGAACGGCCCGGTCAGCGTCGTCGTTCCGCACCCGAGCAGCCGTTGCAGCCCACGCCGGGCGCCGGCGCCCCAGCGGGCCTCCGTCATGTCGAGGGCCGCCAGCGCCGCACCCCTGACCGGCTCGGTGCCCAGTTCGTCCGCCTCGCGCGGATCAGGGTGGTAGACGGCCTCCAACAGCGCGGCGCCGTCCGGCTCATGGCGTCCGGGCGTCAGCACGCCGTCCCACTCGCGGACCCGCGCCCTGCTCCCGTATTCCGCGAACAGCTGCTCGTACGGGCCGATGGCCGCGATCCGGTCGCCGGAGACCACGACCGCGTACCCGGCCGCCAACTCGCCGTCGTCGACGAGCCGGACACCGCGCACCCGGTGAAGCGTCAGCATCCGTCGCTCAGTTCGCCTCGACGAGCTTCAGCTCCGGATGCGCCGTGCCTCCCTCGATGGCCGTCGACGAGATGTGCGAGACGACGCGGTCGTCCATCGGGTCGTTCGCCGGGTCGTCGTGCACGACCAGGTGCTCATACGTCGTCGCGCGCTGCGCCGGGACCCGGCCCGCCTTGCGGATCAGGTCGATCAGCTCCAGGCGGTTGGAGCGGTGCTTGGCGCCCGCCGAGGAGACCACGTTCTCCTCCAGCATGACGGAGCCCAGGTCGTCGGCCCCGTAGTGCAGGGAGAGCTGGCCCGCCTCCTTGCCGACGGTCAGCCAGGAGCCCTGGATGTGCGCGACGTTGTCGAGGAAGAGCCGGGCGATGGAGATCATCCGCAGGTACTCGAAGAGGGTGGCCTGCGTACGGCCCTTCAGATGGTTGTTCTCCGGCTGGTAGGTGTACGGGATGAAGGCGCGGAAGCCGCCCGTACGGTCCTGGACGTCGCGGATCATCCGGAGGTGCTCGATGCGCTCGGCGTTGGTCTCGCCGGTGCCCATCAGCATCGTGGAGGTCGACTCCACGCCCAGCCCATGGGCCACCTCCATGATCTCCAGCCAGCGCTCGCCGGACTCCTTCAGCGGGGCGATGGCCTTACGGGGACGGGCCGGCAGCAGCTCGGCGCCGGCGCCCGCGAAGGAGTCGAGCCCGGCGGCGTGAATGCGCTGGATGGCTTCCTCGACGGACACCTTGGAGATCCGGGCCATGTGCTCGACCTCGGACGCGCCGAGGGAGTGGATGACCAGCTGGGGGAATTCCTTCTTGATGGCCGAGAAGTGCTTCTCGTAGTACTCGACGCCGTAGTCCGGGTGGTGGCCGCCCTGGAACATGACCTGGGTGCCGCCCAGTTCGACGGTCTCCGCGCAGCGGCGCAGGATGTCGTCGAGGTCGCGGGTCCAGCCCTTGGCGGTGTCCTTGGGCGGGGCGTAGAACGCGCAGAACTTGCAGGCCGTCACGCACACATTGGTGTAGTTGATGTTGCGCTCGATGATGTACGTCGCGATGTGCTCGGTGCCGGCGTAGCGGCGGCGGCGTACGGCGTCGGCGGCCGATCCGAGCGCGTGCAGCGGCGCGGAGCGGTACAGGTCGAGCGCTTCCTCCGGCGTGATGCGGCCGCCCTGCGCGGCGCGGTCGAGTACGGACTGGAGGTCGGCGTTCTCGGTCACCGGGGCGTCCCTTTCGGAGGCGGACATGAGGCGGACATCACGAGGCATCACGCACATAACGACGCGCGCTATGTGCACAACCACGCGTTTCAACGACCGATCCAGCGTACGCCAGGGGTCCGACAGCCGTGGTGGCGGCCGGGGCGAGCGTCCGCCCTCAGCCGCGGCTCTTCGTGAGTCGCTCTTCGTCAGTCGCTCTTCGTCAGCGTCGCCTTCGGCGTGCCGCCCGCGTCGTCGTCCGAGGTGAAGCCGATCTTGCCGTCCTTGCGGAGGGTGTAGGTCACGGTGGACTGGTTGCCGGTACAGCCCGGCCCCTGCTTGCCGTCGGCGCGTTCCGTGAGCACCAGCCTGGTCGCGGTGGACCGCACCAGCTTCGCCTTCGCCTCACAGACCACCAGCACCGCGTCGTAGGTGGTGTGGATGACGTAGTCGCCCTTGCCGCCGGGCTTGATGACGCTGGTCATGGTCCCGTTGGGGATCCCGCTCCGCGTCCGGACGCTGCCCTTCCAGGCGCCCAGGAAGCCCTTGGCGACAGCGGCCTCGGCGCGGGTGTCCCCGTTCTCGGGGGCGGCCCCGGGCGTCGGCCTGCTCCCGGACGGCGGCCCTTCCGCGGCGTTGTCGGCGCCGCCCCGGCCCGGCAGCAGCTGGAAGACGAACGCGGCGGTGGTCGCGGCGGCCAGCGCACCGGCCACCGACAGCACCAGCGAGCAGCTGACCCGGCGCGGCCGATCCTTGCCGCCGACCGCCCCGGTGAGTGCGATCCGCCGCTCCTTGGGGGCCGGGGCCCCGGTCGGCAGATCGGCGAGGGCGGGGCCGGATGCTCCCGCCCCGGGGCCGCCCGGCGCGGGAGCCGGGCCGCCGGAGGACGCCCCCGCGACGGGCCAGGGGGCGGGATGGGGGTCTCCCCTGCGCATGGGGGACCCCCCTGTTCGAGCGGAGTCGAGAACGTGCGGGAGCAGTTGAGAGCTTGGGGAAGGGCCGGGCTGCTGAGCCGGGATCGCGGGCCCGGCGGCCCCGGGCGCCTGTCCAGCGGCACCCCCATCCGTACCTCCTGCCCCCGCTATGCCGGGCCCCGTGACGGCGGGCCCCTGCACCTGCGCGTCGAACGGCACCAGCCCGGACACGGCTTCCTGCGGCGGCGCCTCGGAGGACGGGCCCGGGCGCGAGGGCCCAGGGTGTGATGGCCCCGGGTGCGCCGGGCCCGTCCGCGCGGCACCCGCCCCGTACCCCGGCGCCTCCGCCACGCGCCCGGCCGCTCCCGCCCCGTACGCCCCGTTCCCCGCCCCGGCCGAAGGCTGCGTCGCCTCGTACGACGGATCCGGCGGCCCGAACGCCCCACCGAGCGGCGCCCGCGCCGCCCCGCCCTGCTCCGCCCCCTCCCCCGCGTCAAGGTTCAGCAGCTCCACCGCCTGCCGGCTGACCCGCTCCACCAGCACTCCCGGCAGCCAGCCGGCGCGTACCAGCTCCGCGGCGCCACCACCGCGCTCCTCCGCGAGCCGCGCCGCGAGCACCTCAGGGGCGGGACGGTCCGCGGGGCTCTTGGTGAGGCAGGCCACCACCAGCTCATGCAGTTCGCCATCGAGCTCCGGCCCGAGCTCCGGCTCCTCATGGACGACCTTGTAGAGCAGCGCCGCCGAGCTGTCCCCGGAGAACGGGCCGGCGCCGGTGGCCGCGAACGCCAGCACCGCGCCGAGCGAGAACACATCGGCGGCGCCGGCCGTGCCCTTGCCGAGGATCTGCTCGGGCGCCATATAGCCGGGGGAGCCGATGGAGACTCCGGTCGAGGTCAGCGAGGCGGTGCCCTCGGTGGCCCGCGCGATCCCGAAGTCGATCAGCACCGGGCCGTCGAGGGTCAGCAGCACATTGGACGGTTTGACGTCCCGGTGCACCAGCCCGAGCGCGTGCACCGCCGCCAGCGCCTCGGCCAGCCCGGCGCCCAGGGCCCGTACGGAGTGCTCGGCGAGCGGCCCGACCTCGCTCACCGCCTGCGAGAGCGACGGGCCCGCGACATAGCCGGTGGCGATCCAGGGCGCGGCCGCCTCCGGATCGGCGTCCAGCACCGGCGCGGTCCAGGCGCCGCCCACCCGCCGCGCCGATTCGATCTCCCGCCGGAACCGGGCCCGGAACTGGTCGTCGGCGGCGAAATGCGCATGGACGACCTTCACCGCGACGGTCCGGCCGCCCGCGCTGCGCCCCAGATAGACCCGGCCCATGCCACCCGCGCCGAGCCGGCCCAGCAACCGGTACCCGCCCAAGGCCCGTGGGTCGTCCCCAGCCAGCGGCTCCATGGCTTGCCTCCCCCTCGTCACGGCGCATCCACCCTATGACCCATGTCATGCCCGGTCCGGGGAAACCTCCACCCCGCTTTCCGCATCAAACAGGGAGCAAGTCGACCAACCTGCCCATCGCGGCAGCGTGACCGCCCGGAGTACGTCCATGCACCAGCCTCCCGGGGCAGTGCCCCCCTACGGCCCGCGACGGGAGTACCGCGCCGGACGCCGCCCGAAGAAGCGACTGTGGCTGGCCGGCGGCCTGCTCGCCGTCCTGGGCCTGACGGCCGTCCTCGTCCTGAACCACTTCGACGTCTTCTCCGACAACGGCGAGCCGATGTCGTTCAACCGGACCGGCCCGGACGGCGGCGGCAACGGCCGGGCATCGACGGGCTCCGGCGACGCCTCCGTACGGATGCCGACCGGCCCGCAGGCGGAGTTCCGTATCGCCAACACCCTCGACGACGGCACCAAGATCGGCGTCACGACGCTGCACGGGAAGGAGTCCGGGTTCACCGGCAAGGTCTGGGTGTGGGCGCCCAAGGAGTACTACGAGGAGCGGTACCGCAAGAGCGCCTTCCCGGTCCTGATCGCGCTGCCCGGCGGGCCCGGCTATCCCATGAACTACTGGATGGGCACCGACCTCAAGCTGCAGAGCACGATCAGCGAGCTGGCGGCCCAGGGCAAGAGCAAGCCGTTCATCGTGGTCATGCCGGTACTGAACCCGGACGCGGACCACTACTACGACGGCAGCGACATCCCGGGTCGGCCGAAGATGGGGACGTGGATGTCCGACGACGTCCCGGACCTGGTCAAGGCCAACTTCCGGACCTACGCGTCACGCGACGGCTGGGCCTTCATGGGCTCCTCCTCGGGCGGCTTCGTCGGCCTCAAGCAGGTCCTCCAGCACCCGGACCGCTTCAAGGCCGTGATCGCCAGCGGCCCCGACACCCGCCCGGACTCACCGCTCTGGCGCGGCCACGAGAAGGAGATGCAGGCGAACGACCCGGAGCGGCTGGCCAAGGCGCTGGCGGCCCGGCCCGGTGCGCCCGACGTCCACCTCCAGTTCCAGACCGGCACCCGGGAAAGCGGCCGGCAGAACCTCGAACGCTTCGTCCGGGAGTACGGAAAGGGCCCGGTCAAGGCCCATCTGCACATCATCCAGGACGGCGGCCACAACGCCAGGGGCTATGTCCAGGGCATGCGGGAGTCCACCCTGGAGGCGATCAGCAAGGTGCTCCGGGGCCCGGAGCCGTCGGCGTAGCGGGGCCCCGGTCGGCGCCCGGGGCGCGCTGCCGGGACGGTTCCGCCCAGGCGGCTACCCGCCCAGCAACTCCACCCGCACATCCGCCGGGAACCCGGTCGTCGGCCCGACCCGCCGGGCGAACTCCGCGACGCCCCGCAGCTGATCGGCCCCGAAGCGGAAGTCCAGCGTGGTGAAGTAACGCTCCAGCACCGACTCGTCGAAGTTCTCCCAGCGCGCCGCCTGTTCGGCGACTTTGGTGACCTCCTCCAGCGACAGATCCCGGGAGGCGAGGAACGCCTCGTGCACCCGCCGCACCATGACGGGCTCGCGCTCCAGATAATCCCGCCGGGTCGCCCAGACGGCGAAGACGAACGGCAGCCCCGTCCAGTCCTTCCACATCTGGCCGAGGTCGTACACCTCCAGGCCCAGCCGCGGCCCGTCGTGCAGATTCGCGCGCAGCGCGGCGTCCCCGATCAGCACCGCCGCGTCCGCCTCCTGCATCATCAGACCGAGGTCCGGCGGGCACGTGTAGTACACGGGCCGTACCCCGATCTTCTCGGCCAGCAGCAGCTGCGCGAGCCGGACGGAAGTGCGCGAGGTCGACCCGAGCGCTATGCGGGCGCCGTCCAGCCGCTCCAGCGGCTTCTGCGAGACGATCACGCAGGACATCACCGGGCCGTCGCACCCGACCGCCAGATCCGGGAACGCCACCAGGTCATCGGCGGCGCGCAGGAATTCCACGAGCGTGACCGGCGCGATGTCGAGTTCCCCGCGGATCAGCTGTTCGCTGAGCTTTTCCGGGGTGTCCTTGGTGAGGTCCAGATCGAGCAGGGTGCCGGTACGGGCGAGGCCCCAGTAGAGGGGCAGGCAGTTCAGGAACTGGATGTGGCCCACCCGCGGCCGGCTGCGACGGTGGTCGGCCTCGGCTCCCGCGGGTGCGTCTCCAAAGGTTGAATTGTCCACATGCGGAGGCTAGACCTGCCGGCTGTGGGGCGATGCGGCGGGGCCGCGTAGGGGCCGCAACGGCGATCGAATAAACGTGATCTTTGGCTCTTCCACCTCGCGAGCGGCACATGCTAAGCTCAGCGCAAGTTGCAGTTTGGTTTCCCTTGCAGTACAGAGCCTGCGGAGCATGTGACCCGCAGGCTTTTGTAGTTTTCAGACTTGTTTGCAGGTTCTGGAGCAGGGCAACCCTTTGGCCCAAGGAGGGCTTATGGCTACCGGAACCGTCAAGTGGTTCAACGCTGAAAAGGGCTTCGGCTTCATCGCCCAGGACGGCGGCGGCCCGGATGTCTTCGTCCACTACTCGGCGATCAACGCCTCTGGTTTCCGCTCCCTGGAGGAGAACCAGCAGGTGGACTTCGACGTCACGCAGGGCCCGAAGGGCCCGCAGGCGGAGAACGTCACGCCGAAGCACTAAGTTGCCCGGCCCGGAATCTCTTCCAGGTCGCCCCTAGCAGTACCCAAGGAGCCCCGCTCCGCCACTTCGGTGGGGAGAGGGGCTCCTGCCTTTTGCCGCTTTCGTTCTCGCCCCCGGCTTTCGTTCCGGATTTCTCGCAGCCTTCGCAGGGCTCCACGCTGCTTTTGTGCCGCGTTCGTACCGCCGTCGGTCCGCCCCACCGCGCTTAAGTGACGGCAATATGAATTTTCACCTCCCGCTCCGACACTTTCGTCGCCGATCGGGCAGCCACCCCAGCGAACCAAAGGCGTACCCCGCTTACGGGAAACGAAGTTCCGCCGGCCATGACGCAATGCCGGGAGCCGGGCACTGGGTGCGTGGCTCACCGGCGCTCGTCACGACGGACGCAGCCACCGTTGGCCATCGCCTCCGAGCCGGACTGCCACGCATGACGAAGCGATCACGGAAAGTGGTCACATCGGAACATGACGTGGCATACCTTGGGCACGATGAGCGAGGACATGCCCCCGCAGAAGCCCTGCCCCGACTGCGGCGGCAGAGGCGCCGTGGAGTGGGAGACGTCGAGCGGCGAAACGATCACCACGAAGTGCTCCGGGTGCGGCGACACCGGAACCGTCCCGGCATAGAGGAGGCAGTCATGGCGGCCTTTAGGAGGAACGGCAGGCCGGTCGGCCTGGATGCGCAGTACGTCGGCATATTGCCGTGCGCCCTGTGCGGGGTGCGGTCGATGAAGCTGCCGGGCCGGAGCGGTGGGGTGTGCATCCCCTGTTACGCGGAGGAGTGCACGGCCATCGGGCGGCGGGCGGCATCGGCCGGCGGCTGGGTGGCGGCGAGCTTCGTGGGCGACCCGTGTCTCGCGTGCGGGTCCCGGTCCGTGGACGCGAACGGCTGGGCGTATTGGTGCAATTCCTGCAACTTGCAGACGGCGGTTGCGTTACCGCCACGGTGAGCGCCCCTGCGAGGCGTGGAGCCGGTGAGGGTGGTGCCCCTGAGGGCCGTGATGAAGGTGCCCCGGGGTGTCAGCAGTGACTGGAAAGACAGCACGACGGGCGAGTCGAAGGCCCCGTGCCACCTCCCCCACAGAGGTGACACGGGGTTCCAGTCTGACGTGCGGCGGGCCGTCGCTCCAGAGGGGATGGCCAGTTCTTCACCTCCTTTCATAGAGTCGCTCGATCTCCTTGGTGAAGTCACGGGCGATGGCGGCACGGCGGAGCTTCAGGGAAGGGGTGAGATGCCCCGTTTGCTCGGTGAATTCCACGGGCAGGACCGCGAAGCGGCGGATGGACTCGGGGCGCGAGACGAGCTTGTTGGCGTCGTCGACGGCGTGCTGGAGGTCGGCGAGGAGGCGCTCGTCGTGGACCAGTTCCGTGATCGTGACGTCCCGTTTCTTGTTCATATGGCGCCAGTGGGCGAGGCCGTCCGGTTCCAGGGTGATCAGTGCGGTGATGTACGGGCGGTTCTCGCCGATGACCATGCACTGGCCGACGAGCGGATGCGCGCGGAGGCGGTCCTCCAGGGGCGCGGGCGCGACGTTCTTGCCGCCGGTCGTCAGGATGATCTCTTTCTTGCGGCCGGTGATGGTGAGGTAGCCGTCGGCGTCGAGAGCGCCGAGGTCGCCGGTGGGCAGCCAGCCCTGGTCGGTCACCGGGCGGGCCGCGCCGAGCGCCGCGTCCCAGTAGCCGGAGAAGATGTGCCCGCCCCGGAGCAGGATCTCGCCATCGTCCGCGATGCGGACGGCGGTGCCGGGAAGGGGCCAGCCGACGGTGCCGATACGGGGGCGCAGGGGTGGGGTGACGGTGGCGGCGGCGGTCGTCTCCGTCAGGCCGTAGCCCTCGAATATCTCGATGCCGGCGCCGGAGTAGTAGGCGGCGAGGCGGTGACCGAGGGGGGAACCGCCGCAGATCGCGTAGCGGACCTTGCCGCCGAGGGCGGCGCGGATGCGGCGGTAGACGAGCGGGTCATAGAGCTTGCGGGCCACCTTGAGGCCCAGGCCGGGGCCGCGGCCGGTGCCGTGTTCCCTGGCCTCGACCGCCTCGCCGTAGGCGCGGGCTATACGGGAGGCGCGGTCGAAGGAGGAGGCCCGGCCCATCTTCTCGGCGGTGGCCCGGCCGGTGTTGTAGACCTTTTCCAGGACGTAGGGGATGGCGAGCAGGAACGTGGGGCGGAAACCGGCCAGGTCGGCAAGCAGGTCGTCGGTCTCGATGCTGGGGGCGTGGCCGAGGCGGACGCGGGCGCGCAGGCAGCCGACGGCGACCATACGGCCGAAAACGTGTGAAAGAGGGAGGAAGAGGAGGGTGGAGGCGGGCTCGTCGCTGACCGACTTGAAGACGGGGTGGAGGAGCTCGATGGCGTTGTCGACCTCGGCGAAGAAGTTGGCGTGGGTGAGGGCGCAGCCCTTGGGACGGCCGGTGGTGCCCGAGGTGTAGATGAGGGTGGCGAGTGCTTCCGGGACGACGGCGGCCCGGCGCTGGCCGACCGCCGCGTCCGGCCACTCCCCTCCGGCCGCGACCAGTTGGGAGATGGCGCCGGTGTCGAACTGCCAGAGGTGGTCGAGGGCGGGGAGCTCGGCGCGGATGCCGCTGATCAGGCGGGCCTCGTCGACGTTCTCGACGGCGCAGGCGCGAGCGCCGGAGTCGTGCAGGATCCACTGCGCCTGGTGGGCCGAGGACGTGGGGTAGAGGGGGACGGTGACCAGGCCGGCGGCCCAGGCGGCGAAGTCGAGCAGGGTCCATTCGTAGGTCGTACGGGCCATGATCGCGAGCCGGTCGCCGGGCTGCAGACCGTGCGCGATCAGGCCCTTGGCGACGGCGTGCACTTCGGTGGCGAATTCGGCGGTGGTGATGTCGCGCCAGGCGCCGCTGGGCTGCTTGCGGGCGAGGACGATCTCGGTGGGGGCTTCGGCGGCGTTGGTGAAGGGAAGGTCACCGAGCGAGCCGGTGTGGACGGTGGGCGCCAGGGCGGGCACCGACACCTCTCGTACGGTGCCGTCGACGAGGGTCTTGTGGGGCGGGGTGAGGACGGGAGTGGCTCCCGTTGAGTGGGGGGTTCCCGTCGGCGGATTGGGGGCGGGGACCGGTCCGGTGCCTGAGCTGGCGGCTGCGCTTTCCTGGCTGAACACGAGCGGCTCCTCATCTTCTTCTTCGAAGTGGAGTGGAGTGGCGTTGCGTGAACGAAGGAGGAACGGGGCGGGAGAGAACGGAAGGGGAGGGGGCGGGAGGGGAGGTGATCGGGAGAGGCGGGGTGGTGGTGCTGTGTGCCGGCCAAACGAATCCTGACCCGGCAGTAACTTTACGGATGAGTAAAGTTACTGCCGAGGAGGAAAGTTGGCCAGTGCCCGGTCTCGTCTTTATGGCCGGTCGGACGCTGCCCCTTCGCCTGACGTGCCGGGCATCGCCCGGAAACAGCGTCGAGGGTATGGAGTTCTCCCCGGACAAAGCCAAGATCGTCGACATGGCGGCGGCATCGAGGCCGTCATCGCGCACGGCGCCCGCAAGCTGCGCCCGGCCGGCAGCGGAAAGGTGTTCGCCACGCCGCGGAAGGGTGAGAGCCACACCCACGGCATCTGCGTCCGTTTCGACGGCAAGGGCGGGCACGCGCCGACGGCGCGGACGTGAACGTGTCGACGGCGCGGAGGTGAACACGCGGAGGCACCCGGCCCAGCCCTCGCCGGAGGGCTGGGCCGGGTGCCTAGCCCTCCGGCGACCACCGCCCCCCGCCGATCAGCCGGCCGAGGCCCGCCCAGGCGAAGTTCATCAGCGTGGCGGCGGTGTCCCTCGGTGCCGGGCGCTCCCGTTCACCCGAAGTGCCCTCGTCCGTACCGGTGTTGACCCACTCGGCGAGCGATTCGGCCGCACCGACCAGTGCGTGCGCCAGCGCTGACACCTCGCGGTCGGCCAGCTCGCCGTCGCAGCCCGCCTCTTTGGCGGCCGCGCCGATCAGCGCCGTCACGAAGGTCATGATCTCCGCCCGCATCGCGGCCACTTCGCGGGCGAACGGCTCCCCCTGCGTCCGCGCCTGCTGGTGCAGCACCGCCCACCCGTCGGGATTCTCCGTGGTGTGCGCGAAGAATCCCTTCAGCCCGCTCCACAGCTGTCGGTCGGCCGGCGCCCCCGGCTCGACGGCCGCCGTCACGGCGGCCACCAGCGCCTCCGACTCCCGCCGGATGACCGCGCTGAACAGCTCGTCCTTCGAGTTCAAATAGAGATAGACCAACGGCTTGGAGACACCGGCCACTTCGGCGATCTCGTCCATCGAAGCGGCCCGATAGCCGCGCCGCGCGAACGTCAGCACCGCGGCGTCCATCATCTGCTGCTCCCGCACCGCCCGCGGCACCCGCTTGCTCTTCACAGCACCCACGCCAAACGCCCTTCTTCCCCGCCCCTTTACTGCAAAGTAAGCCTACGATCTTCACGCCCTCCCCTCCCCCACCTCCCCGCGGTGACGTCATCCAGGAATGGCGAGACGATACGTCTCGTTACACACTGGGGCACGCGCCAGCGCACACCTACGCGCGCAACCCCGCCTGCATTTCCCAGAACCGTCGTTCACCGCGTTTCCCCGGACCGCCGTTCACCACCCACGGCCCCCGGAGGACCCCCATGCGCCAGTTCGTCGAAGCCGCCCCCGGTGTCCGTCTCCGGACCGAACAGCACGGCCCGGCCGATGCGCCCCCACTGCTGCTGATCATGGGCGCCCAGGCGTCCGGCCTCGGCTGGCCCGAGCCGCTGATCGAAGCGCTCGCCACCCGCCACCGGGTGATCCGTTACGACCACCGGGACACCGGCCGTTCCACCTGGTCGCTCTCCCCCACCCTTCGGACGGGAGGTGCCCCCGATCAGCCCTACCGCCTCGCCGATCTCGCCGATGACGTGATCGCCGCCCTGGACGGACTCGGCATCGGCCGGGCCCACCTCGGCATGTCCATGGGCGGCATGCTGGCCCAGATGGCGCTCGCCGACCACCCCGACCGGTTGATCAGCGCCAGCCTCATCGGCACCAGCGCCCTCAGCACCACCCCCTACACCCTCCCCGGCGGCGCCCGACTGCCGGCGGACGAACTGTCCTGGATCTCTCCCGAGGTCCTGGAGCCGTGGTCCCGTCCCGTCGAGGACCACGGCCTGGAGGCCGAGCCGGACCGCCGTGTCGCACACTGGCGCGTACTCGCCGGTGGCCAACTCCCCTTCGACGCAGACTACTTCCGCTCTCTCGAACGCCGCATCATCGAGCACACCGGCCACTACCGCACTTCCACCGCGCACAGCCGCGCCGGCCATGACGGGATGCTGCGCACCGACCAGCTCGCCCGGAACGAGATCCCCACGCTCGTCATCGCCGTCCCCGCCGACCCGGTGATCCCGCCCCCGTACCCCCAGCACCTCGCCCAGGTCATCAACGGCGCACGGCTCGTCGAGATCCCCGGCATGGGACACGCCCTCCCGCCGGCCGTACACGCGCCCCTGGCCGACGCGATTCGGGCCCACACGGGAACGGCCCACACGGAGACGGCGTAGACGTCATACGAGGACGTCAGCGGCATGAGGGGCGCACGAGTGCCGACGGCCGAGCGCCCCGGATCCATCGCCATGGATCCGGGGCGCTCCAGTTCGAGCGGTGTGCCCTACGCCGCGGCCGGCACCGTCACCCGCTGTTCGGCCTCGGATGCGTCCGGCTCGTCGATCGGCGAGGACTTCGCCGCGTTGTACGCGTCGCGGTCCAGGATCTTCTCGCGGGCGGAGACCAGGACCGGGATGACGGACTGGCCGGCGACGTTGGTGGCCGTACGCATCATGTCCAGGATCGGGTCGATGGCCATCAGCAGGCCGACGCCCTCCAGGGGGAGGCCCAGGGTGGAGAGGGTCAGGGTCAGCATGACCGTGGCGCCGGTCAGACCGGCGGTGGCGGCCGAGCCGATGACCGAGACGAAGGCGATCAGCACGTAGTCGGCGATGCCCAGGGGCACATCGAAGATCTGCGCGATGAAGATCGCGGCGATCGCCGGGTAGACCGAGGCGCAGCCGTCCATCTTGGTCGTCGAACCGAACGGCACCGCGAAGGACGCGTATTCGCGCGGCACACCGAGGCGTTCGGTGACCTTCTGGGTGACGGGCATGGTGCCCACCGAGGAGCGGGAGACGAAGGCCAGCTGGATGGCGGGCCAGGCGCCCTTGAAGAACCGCAGCGGGTTGACCTTGGCGACGGTCGACAGCAGCAGCGGGTAGACGCCGAAGAGCACCAGGGCACAGCCGACGTAGATGTCGACGGTGAAGGTCGCGTACTTGCCGATCAGGTGCCAGCCGTACGTCGCGATGGCGTGGCCGATGAGGCCGACGGTGCCGATCGGGGCGAGGCGGATGACCCACCACAGGGCCTTCTGGAGCAGTTCGAGAGCGGCGCGGCTGACCTTGAGGACCGGTTCGGCCTTCTCGCCGAGCTGCAGGGCCGCGATGCCGGCGACGGCCGCCATGAAGACGATCTGCAGGACGTTGAGCTCGGTGAACGGCGTGATGACGTCGGAGGGGACGACGCCGGTCAGGAAGTCGATCCAGGAACCGGCGTGATCGGGGAGCTTGCCCCCCTTGGGGGTGAGGCCGGTGCCCTCGCCGGGGTTGGTGAGCAGGCCGATCGCCAGGCCGATGGCGACGGCGATCAGCGAGGTGACCATGAACCACAGCAGGGTGCGGGTGGCGAGCCGGGCGGCGTTGTTGACCTGCCGCAGGTTGGTGATCGACACCAGGATCGCGAAGAAGACCAGCGGGGCGACAGCCAGCTTCAGCAGCCGGATGAAGAGGTCGCCGATGTGCTGCAGCGTGGAGGTGAGCCAGCCGATGTCACCGCTCTTGGCGATCCAGCCGAGCAGCACGCCCAGGACGAGGCCGGTCAGGATCTGGACCCAGAACGGGATCCTGGGTATTCGGGAGGACTTGGGGGTCTGAGGGACCTGTGAAGACTCGGCGGTCTCGGCAGACGTGGACAACGGACACACTCCGGGGACAGTCGGGACGGCGTCGGGAAACGGCGAAGAAAAAGCGCCAGGAGGTCCGTGGACGGGCAGGATCTCCGGCCGCTGGGAAGCGGGTCAGCGGCGGCAACAGGCCGCGGACATACAGCGGCAAAGATCGACGTGCAGGCGCACCACGAGCGGAACGCTCATGGGGGACGAGGGCGCGGCTGCTGTCTTCATGAGAAGTACGGTAACACTCGAACTTTGAGGAACCCAAAGAAAATCTTTGGGTTCCCAGGGAGACAGGCGGGGGCGGCCGGTCCATACAAAGGCAAACGCCCGGCCGTGGAGGGGGATTCCACGGCCGGGCGTTTGTCGTATACGGCGCTGGTGTGAGGCGTCTTACAGGACGTCATGCGGGACGTCCCAGGAGCCACGCGGCGGCTACAGCAGCCCGTCCTCCTGCTTGACCAGCCGCTCGCGCTGCCGGTCGACCTTGGCCACGATCTGCTCGGACATCGCGTCCCGCTGCTTGCGCAGCAGCACGAAGCTGAGCGGCGCGGAGATGACGATGGCCAGCAGCATCAGCCAGACGATATTGGAGCTGCCGATGGCGAGCGGGATGATCCGGAAGTAGGCCAGCACCCACACCAGGGCGAACGAGGCGACGAAGAGGCCGATGCGGAGGGCGGTGTAGCGGAGCGTGGCGTACTTGTGGCTGCTCTCGGACTGGCTACTCACGAACGGACCTTCTTCTCAACGGCAACCGAAAGGGTCAGCTCCAGTGAAGCACAGCGCCGAGGGCGATCTTCCTGGCCCCTGGCGCCGCATCCGCACCGTCTCCGACGCGTTCAGAGCCTCCGACACTCTTGGACTCAGCGCCTCCGACGCCGTCAGACGCGCATCGGCTGGGGCGACTCGCGGCGCTCGGGGTCCGGGCCCGGGTACTCGCGGATGACCTCGTACCGCGTGTTGCGCTCCACCGGTCGGAAGCCGGCGTCGCGGATGAGCTCCAGCAGGTCCTCGCGGGTCAGCTTGTTCGGCGTGCCGTAGTTGTCCGCGTCATGCGTGATCTTGTATTCGACGACCGAGCCGTCCATGTCGTCCGCGCCGTGCTGCAGCGCCAGTTGGGCGGTCTGCACACCGTGCATCACCCAGAAGACCTTGACGTGCGGGACATTGTCGAAGAGCAGCCGCGAGACGGCGAAGGTCTTCAGGGCCTCGGCGCCGGTCGCCATGGTCGTCCGCGCCTGGAGGCGGTTGCGGATCTTGCCGTCCTGCATGTCGACGAAGTCGTGCTGGTAGCGCAGCGGGATGAAGACCTGGAAGCCGCCCGTCTCGTCCTGGAGTTCCCGCAGCCGCAGGACGTGGTCGACGCGGTGGCGGGGCTCCTCGATGTGGCCGTAGAGCATCGTGCACGGGGTCTTCAGGCCCTTCTCGTGCGCGAGGCGGTGGATGCGCGACCAGTCCTCCCAGTGGGTGGTGTGGTCGACGATGTGCTGCCGGACCTCCCAGTCGAAGATCTCGGCGCCGCCCCCGGTCAGCGACTCCAGACCGGCGTCGATCAGCTCGTCGAGGATCTCGGAGGCGCTGCGCCCGGAGATGGTCTCGAAGTGGTGGATCTCGGTGGCGGTGAAGGCCTTCAACGAGACCTCGGGGAGGGCTTCCTTGAGGGCCTTGAGGGAGTGCGGGTAGTAGCGCCACGGCAGGGTCGGGTGCAGGCCGTTGACGATGTGCAGCTCGGTGAGGTTCTCGTTCTCCATCGCCTTGGCGAGGCGGACGGCCTCCTCGATGCGCATCGTGTACGCGTCCTTCTCGCCCGGCTTGCGCTGGAAGGAGCAGTAGGCGCACGAGGCGGTGCACACGTTGGTCATGTTGAGATGACGGTTGACGTTGAAGTGGACGACGTCGCCGTTCTTGCGGGTGCGCACCTCGTTGGCGAGGCCGCCCAGCCAGGCCAGGTCGTCGCACTCGTAGAGGGCGAGGCCGTCCTCGCGGGTCAGCCGCTCACCGGACCGGACCTTCGCCTCCAGCTCGCGCTTGAGGCCCACATCCATCGACGCAGCCATCCGGTCGCCTCCCAGTGTCTTGGCCGTTTCGCGGCCCTGTCACAGCCGTGCTCTCTGCCGTATCTCTGGCCATTCGGTGCCAAAAACGGGCTCCGACGAGACTACTCCCCCCATATCGGAGCGGACGGAGCCCCCTTGGCGCTCCGCCCGCTTCCGTTCGTCCCGTATGCCTCCGGTGGCCTATGCGACCTCTTCGGGCAGGTCGCCGACGCGGTTCTCCCACTTGGTGGAGAGCACGATCGTGGTGCGGGTACGGGAGACGCCCTTGGTGCCGGAGAGCCGCCGGATGGTGCGCTCCAGGCCGTCGACGTCGCTCACCCGCACCTTGAGCATGTACGAGTCGTCGCCGGCGATGAACCAGCAGTCCTCGATCTCGGCGAGGTCCCTGAGCCGGTGCGCGACGTCCTCGTGGTCGGCGGCGTCCGACAGCGAGATGCCGACCAGCGCGGTGACGCCGAGTCCGAGGGAGGCGGCGTCGACCGTGGCGCGGTAGCCGGTGATCACGCCGGCCGCTTCGAGACGGTTGATGCGGTCCGTGACGCTGGGCCCGGAGAGGCCCACGAGCCGGCCGAGCTCCGCGTACGAGGCCCTGCCGTTCTCGCGAAGTGCCTGGATGAGCTGCCTATCCACCGCGTCCATGCCCTCAAGCCTTCCAATCGTTACGCATTTTCGGGTTCTGCATGTAGAATCTAAGGCATACAGGGTCTCGAACCCTGTAAATATTCGAACAATCACCGACGATCAACGACGATCTTCACAGGAGCTGTCACCGTGTACTCGATCGAGATGGCCTACGCCCGCATGCGCGAGCTGCAGGACCAGGCCAATCGTTCACGTGCTCACCAGGCCGCCGCCCCGCGGCGGCGGCGCCGCCTGCGCCGCGCCGCCGCCAAGAAGGGCTGGCCGAGCTAGGGCGTCTCCGGGGCCTCCTCCTTGGCGCCGCCCCCGGCCACCGCCGGACGGTGCCCCGTCCCGAGCTCCCCTTCCCACCGCCGGTACAGCCGGTGCGGCACACCGGCCGCGTCGAGCACCCGGCCCGCGACGAAGTCCACCAGATCCTGGATGTGCGTCGCTCCCGCGTAGAACGCCGGAGAGGCGGGCAGCACCACGGCGCCCGCCTCGTCCAGCGCCACCAGATGCTTCAGCGTCGGTCCGTTCAGCGGAGTCTCCCGCACCGTGACCACCAACGGGCGGCGCTCCTTGAGCGTCACGCTCGCCACCCGCTGCAGCAGATCCTTCGAGAGACCGAGCGCCACCCCGGCGACACATGCCGTGCTCGCCGGGACGATCAGCATCCCCTTGACGGGATACGAACCGGACGACGGGCCGGCCGCCAGATCCCCGGCCGGCCAGTACCGCACATCCGCCAGCCGCTCCTGGGTCACCGGAAAGGCCTCCGGCTTGCCGTCGGCGCCGAGCGCCAGCCATTCGCGCAGGTCGGTGCGCCAATGCGCGTCCCGGAAGGCGATGCCGGTCTCGTCCATCAGCGTCAGCCGCGACGCCCGGCTGACGATCAGATCCACCGGCTCACCGGCCGCGAGCAATGCCCGGAGCACGGACGCGGCATACGGTGTCCCGGACGCACCGGAGATTCCCACGACCCACGGACGGCGTCGGCCGGGGTCCTGCTTACTGGTGTTGTTGTGCGGCGGCTCCACAGCGTCGAGCCTATCCGGCGGAACCACGGACCCCGTCACGGCCGTTCTAAGGGGTGAACCGTCACGGGCGCCCAGGTGGGCATACGGGGAGGCCGGAGATGACACGAGTGATCACCGCGATCAGCCTGATGGCAGGCTGGGTCGGGCTGCTGTGGCTGCTGGAGGGCATCGACTTCATCAGCGGGCACGCGCTGGACTCCTTCGGCATCCAGCCGCGTGACGTCGGCGAGCTGGCCGATGTGGTGCCCGCCGCCTTCATCCACTTCGGCTTCGGCCACCTGGCGGCCAACTCCCTGCCCCTGCTGCTGCTCGGCTTCATCGCCGTGCTGCGCAGCGGGGTGCCCCGCTTCCTCGGTGTCGTGCTGCTCATCACCGTCGCCAGCGGGCTGGGCGTCTGGCTGACCGCGCCGCCGTACAGCAACACCGCCGGCGCCTCCGGCGTCGTCTTCGGGCTCTTCGGCTATCTCCTGGTGCGCGGCTTCATCGAGCGCAAGGCCCTCGACATCGGTATCGGCCTGGTCGTCGGCGTGGTGTACGGCTCGATCCTCTGGGGCGCGCTGCCGAGCGACAGCGGCATCAGCTGGCAGGGCCATCTGTTCGGGCTGATCGGCGGGGTGCTGGCGGCCATCGCCTTCCGGGAGCGCCCGGGGGCCGTCACGGACAGTGCCGCCGTCAGACCCATCCCGTAGTCCTCAGAGGCGCCGGGGTGGGCCGGACAGCTGCCTGACGGGGCATCAGCCATCGGGCAGCCGGCGGTCCCGGGCCCGGCCCTCAGACCGCCGCCCTCAGACCGTCAGCCCACGCACCAGCAGATCCAGCAGCGCGCAGACGAACAGTGCGATGCCGATGAAGCCGTTGACCGTGAAGAAGGCCCGGTTGAGCCGGGACAGATCGTGCGGCCGGACGATGGTGTGCTCGTAGAGGAACGCCGCGACGACGATCACCAGACCGGCCCAGAAGAAGACCCCGGCGCCGGTGGCCAGCGCGTACCAGACCAGCAGGGCCGTGGTGACGGCATGGCTGGCGCGGGCGCCGTGCAGCGCCGCCGGGATGCCGAAGCGGGCCGGTACGGACTTCACGCCGTGCGCCCGGTCGGCCTGGACGTCCTGGCAGCCGAAGATCAGGTCGAAGCCGCCGATCCAGACGCCGACGGCGAGGCCGAGAACGACCGCGTCCCAGGACCAGCTGCCGCTGATCGCGATCCAGGCGCCGACCGGCCCCATCGCCTGGGCAAGACCCAGGATCGCGTGCGGGAAGTTGGTGAAGCGCTTCCCGTACGGATAGACCACCATCGGCACCACCGCGATCGGCGCCAGCGCCAGGCACAGCGGGTTGAGCAGCGCCGCGGCCCCCAGGAAGATCACCACGGCGACGATCGCCCCGGTCCAGGCGGACCGCACGGTGACCGCGCCGGTGACCAGTTCGCGGCCCGCCGTCCGCGGGTTCCGGGCGTCGATCTCCCGGTCGATGATGCGGTTGCAGGCCATCGCGAACGTCCGCAGCCCGACCATGGCGACGGTGACGAGCAGCAGCCGGCCCCAGTGGATGTGCCGGTCCCACTGGAACATCGCGGTGAGCGAGGCGATATACGCGAAGGGCAGCGCGAAGACGGAGTGCTCGATCATCACCAGGCGCAGGAACGCCCTGGTCCTGCCCGGCCGGGGAACCGCCGCGGCGGCGGAGACGGTCACAGCCCGTACTCCGTCCAGCGGCGGTCGACCAGCGCGGCCGTCCTCGGATCGGACTCGACCATGTCCGGCCAGCCCCCGTCCCGCGTGTACCCCTCCTCGGGCCACTTCTTCGTCGCGTCGATGCCCGCCTTGCCGCCCCAGAACTGTTGGTAGGAGGCGTGGTCGAGATGGTCGACGGGGCCCTCGACGACGGTCAGATCGCGGGCGTAGTCGGTGTTGCCCAGCGCCCGCCAGGACACCTCGTGCAGATCGTGCACATCGCAGTCCGCGTCCACGACCACGATCAGCTTGGTCAGCGACATCATGTGCGCACCCCAGATCGCGTGCATCACCTTCTGCGCATGCTTGGGGTATTTCTTGTCGATCGAGACGATCGCGCAGTTGTGGAAGCCGCCGGACTCCGGCAGGTGGTAGTCCACGATGTCCGGCACGATGATCTTGAGGAGCGGAAGGAAGAAGCGCTCCGTCGCACGGCCCAGCGGCCCGTCCTCCGTCGGCGGCCGCCCGACGACGATCGACTGCAGCAGCGGCCGTCGCCGCATCGTCACACAGTCGATGGTCAGCGCGGGGAACGGCTCCTGCGGCGTGTAGAAGCCGGTGTGATCGCCGAACGGGCCCTCGGGCAGCATCTCCCCGGGCTCCAGCCAGCCCTCGATGACGACCTCGGCGTTGGCCGGCACCTGCAGTGGCACCGTCTTGCAGTCGACCATCTCGATCCGCTTGCCCTGGAGGAAGCCCGCGAAGAGGTACTCGTCGATATCGCCGGGCAGCGGAGCCGTCGAGGCGTACGTCACGGCCGGCGGACACCCGAAGGCGATCGCCACCGGCAGTCTCTCCCCCCGCTTCGCGGCCACCTGGTAGTGGTTGCGGCTGTCCTTGTGGATCTGCCAGTGCATCCCGATGGTGCGCTTGTCGTGGCGCTGCAGGCGGTACAGGCCGAGGTTGCGCACACCGGTCTCCGGGTGCTTGGTGTGCGTCAGCCCCAGGTTGAAGAACGAACCGCCGTCCTTGGGCCAGGTGAACAGCGCGGGAAGCGCGTCCAGGTCGACGTCATCGCCGGTGAGCACGACTTCCTGCACGGACGCGCTCTCGCCCTTCACCTTCTTCGGCGGTACGTGCGTCATGTCGGCGAGCTTGCCGAACGCCTCCCGCACACCGACGAAACCCTGTGGCAGCTCTGGTTTGAGCAGCCCGCCGATCTTGCCGCTGATCTCGTCGTACGCCTTCAGGCCGAGCGCCTTCAGGAGCCGGCGGTCGGTGCCGTAGACGTTCATGGCCAGCGGCATCGCCGAACCCTTGACGTTCTCGAAGAGCAGCGCCGGACCGCCGGCCTTCTGCACCCGGTCCACGATCTCGCCGACTTCCAGATACGGGTCGACCTCGGCCTTGATGCGCTTGAGGTCGCCCTCCCTGTCGAGCGCGCGCAGGAACGAGCGAAGATCGTCATAAGCCATACGTTCCAGTATCGGGCACGCACTACCCTGTACTCGTCACTGGGGCCGCGCTCACCGGCCCGGCCAGCCACTCCGGGGAGACCGACATATGCTGCGGGTACTGATGTTCGTGGTGCCGCTGGCTCTGAGCATCTACGCGTTCATCGACTGCATCTCCACCGACGAGCGGCATGTGCGGTACATCCCCAAGCCGCTGTGGGCGATCCTCGTCCTCCTCTTTCCGCTCGTCGGCTCCGTCTCGTGGCTGCTCGCGGGCAAGGACCGCACCGGGCAGGCCGCCGAGGACGGCGAACAGCGCCCTCCAGGCGGCAGCGCGCGGCCCGGCAGCGGCTGGGTGGCACCGGACGACAACCCCGAGTTCCTGAGCTCCCTGGACAAGGAGCGGCACGAGAAGGACGAGACGCTGCTGAAGGACTGGGAGGCCGATCTGCGCCGCCGCGAGGAGGAACTGCGCCGCGAGCGCGACGACGCGGCAGACGGCCCGGAGGACACGCCGCCACCGGCCAAGGGCTGAGCCGTAGGCACTTGCCGGGCCCGCAGACGGGGGCATCGGGAGCGGGACCGCGCCATGCCGGCGTGGTTGCTCGCCGTTGCGGGGCCGCTGCGCTTCCCGCGCCGTTTTTGACTGTCCACCGTCGTGCCTGCGGCGGGCGGTTGCCGCTGCGCGGGGCTGTCGGGCACGGCGGGAACCAAGTCGGCGAAGGCAAAGCGCAGCGGAAAGCCACGTCGGCCCAGGTCAAGCACAGCGGACCGGTCAGACCCCGGCGTACGAGTGCAGGCCGGTGACGAAGATGTTCACGCCGTAGTAGTTGAACAGGTAGCAGGCGAACGCGATCAGGCCCAGCCAGGCGGCCCTGCGCCCCTTCCAGCCCGCCGTGGCGCGCGCGTGCAGATAGCAGGCGTAGGCGACCCAGGTGATGAAGGACCAGACCTCCTTGGGGTCCCAGCCCCAGTAGCGGCCCCAGGCGGCCTCGGCCCAGATGGCGCCCGCGATGATGGTGAACGTCCACAGCGGGAAGACGGTGGCGTTGACCCGGTAGGCGAACTTGTCCAGCGAGGCGGCCGAGGGCAGCCGCTCCAGCACGGACGAGGCGAAGGCGCCGGGCTGCGGGCCGGCCGGGTCGGTGAGCTTGTTCTCGTAGCGGTCGCGGAAGAGGAACAGCAGCGTGGAGACGGCGCCGAGGTAGAGCACCGCGCCGGACAGGATCGCGCAGCTGACGTGAATCCACAGCCAGTAGGAGTGCAGCGCCGGAACGAGCTGGTCGCTGGCGGTGTAGAGGACGGAGACGGCCAGGCCCAGGTCGAGCAGGACCGTGGTGACCAGGGGCAGGCCGATCCAGCGGATGTCCTTCTTGAGGACGAGCAGCAGCAGGTAGACGCCCACCGCGACCGCGGCGAAGGTCGTGGAGAACTCGTACATGTTGCCCCAGGGGGCGCGCTGCACGGACAGGGCCCGGGTGACGACCCCGCCGACGTGCAGCGCCCAGGCCAGGACGGTCAGCGAGATGGCGATCCGGCCGTAGAGGTCGCCCTTCTCGGTGCCGCCCGCGGCGCCCGGGCCGTCCGGCACATCGCGGCTGCCGGGGGCCGCCTTGGTGACGACCTTGGGGCGCTCCAGTACGGCGGTCCCCCCCTGCTTCGCGACCTGGACGGGGACCGCGGCGGGCGCCTTGGCCTCGGCGGTCAGCGCGGCGGCGGTGCGGCCGACCTTGCTGCGGCTGCCGAACACCCACTCCGCCATGTGCGCGATGAACGCCAGGGTGTAGACAGCCATCGCCGAATAGACCAGCAGATTGCTGTTTTGCGCCAGTGTCTCGTTGGCTGCGGCAGCCATGTTCACGCGCGCGCTCCTTCGGAGGGGTCAGCAGGATCGGCAGGATCGGTGGAGTCGACCGACTCGGTCGGCTCCGCGGAGTCGTCTGCGGCGGTGGAGTCTTTGGGGCGGGCGGGGCCGGAGTTGTCAGGCCCGGAGCCGTCAGCGGGCCGGGAGCCGTCGGCGGGGCCGGAATCGTCGGACCCGGAGCCGTCTGCGGGGCCGGTGGATTTTGCGGCGGCCACGAGCGGCGCATCGGTCCCCAGCGCCCCCGCGAGATCGGCGAGTTCCTCCGGCAGCCGGGGCGACTCGCTGCGGCCGAGGCCGGCCATCTCGACGACGGTGACGCCGTCCGCACCCTTCTCCGCGCGCACCCACACCCGCCGGCGCTGGATGAACAGCGAAGCGGCCAGGCCCAGCAGGGCGGCGACCGCGCCGCCCAGCGCGAGCCCGTTGCCCGGCTGGTGGCTGATCGTGAAGCTGGCCCAGTCCTTGATGCCCTCGAACGTGATGCTGCCGTCGCCGTTGGGCAGCTTCATCGTTTCGCCGGGCAGCATCATCTTGGCGACCGGCTTGCCCTTGTCGTCCTTGTACTGCTTGAGGTTCTTCTGCTCCAGCTTGTAGATGTTCTGCGGCAGCCCGGAGTCGATGCCCAGGTCACCGTGGTAGGCGGTCAGCGTCAGCACCGGATAGTCCAGTGCGGGGAACACCGAGAACATCGAGCCGGAGCCCTTGCCGCCGAACGTCGGCACGAAGAAGCCCTGGAAGCCGAGCTGATTGCGCTTGCCGTCCTTGGTCTGCGCGCCCGGCACCTTCACCACACCGGTCGAGGTGAAGTTTTTTGGATCCTGGGGGAGGAACGGGACCGCGCCGTCGTAGACGACCTTGCCGCGGCCGTCCTTGACGGTGACCACGGGCGCGTAGCCGTGCGAGAGCAGATAGACCTTCGAACCGGCGATGTCGAGCGGCTTGTTCACCTCGATCGCCGTCTTGTGCTCCTTGCCGTCCGCGCCGGTGAAGTAGCTGACGTTGGCGCGGAAGGTCCGCGGGGTGCCCTTCTCCGGTCCGGTCCGCTCGTACGTCGCGTCGAACCCGTCCAGCGTGAAGCCGAACGGTTCCAGGGTCTCGGTGTCGAAGAACGGGCCGGACTTGAAGTCGTCGTACTGGGTGAGGTTGTTGGCGAAACCGCCGCCCTCGACGACGAGCTTGCCGCCCTCGGACTTCCACAGGCTGCCGACGGCGAACGCCACCAGCATCACGATCAGCGCGATGTGGAAGACCAGGTTGCCGGTCTCCCGCAGATAGCCCTTCTCGGCGGCGACCGCGGTGCCGGACCGGTGAGCCCGGAACCGGCGCTTCTTCAGCAGCCGCTGCGCCGACCCGAGGACCTCCTCGGGCTCCGCGTCGGTCCGCCAGGTCGTGTATACGGGCAGCCGGGTCAGCCGGCGCGGGGCGGCCGGCGGGCGGCCCCGCAGCTGTCCGACGAACTGCCAGGTGCGCGGCACGATGCAGCCGATGAGGGAGATGAACAGCAGCAGGTAGATCGCCGAGAACCACACCGAGCTGTAGACGTGGAACATCCCCAGCTTGTCGTAGAGCTCGCCGAGCGTGGGGTGGTCGGTCTTGAATTCCTCGACCTTGACCGGGTTGATGGCGGTCTGCGGGATCAGCGATCCGGGGATCGCGCCGATCGACAGCAGGAAGAGCAGCAGCAGCGCCACCCGCATCGAGGTCAGCTGCCGCCAGAACCAGCGGGCCCAGCCGACGGGGCCGAGCGAGGGGAAGCTGATCTCCTCGACGGGGGCGGTGGAGAGCTGGGATCCGGCCGCGTCGAGATCGGTACCCGCGTCCGGGGCAGCGGCGCCGGGGTCCGGGCCCGGGTCGCGGGGGGTGTCGGTCTTGGTGGCCATCAATCAGATCCCAACGGTGAAGCTTTGCGTCCAGCCCTGCAGTTCGGACATCAGGCTGTCCCAGACGCCGGTGACGAGGAGGATGCCGAGCGCGACCATCATGCCGCCGCCGATCCGCATCACCCACACGTAGTGCCGCTTGACCCAGCCGAACGCGCCGAGCATCCGGCGGAAGGCGAGGGCGACGGCGATGAACGGCAGGCCGAGGCCCAGGCAGTAGACGACGGTCAGCAGGGCGCCGCGGGCCGCGCTGGCCTCGTGGAGGGAGAGGATGTTGACGGCGGTGAGGGTGGGCCCCAGGCACGGGGTCCAGCCGACGCCGAAGAGCACCCCGAGCACCGGCGCGCCGACCAGCCCCACGGCGGGCTTCTTGTGGAAGCGGAACTCGCGCTGGCCGAAGCGCTGGAGGATGCCCGCGAACGCCAGCCCGAGCAGGATCATCAGCCCGCCGAGGATCCGTGAGATGACGTCCTTGTAGCTCTGCAGCGTCTGCCCGAAGAACCCGAAGAGGGCACCGCCGGAGACGAAGACGGCGGTGAAGCCGAGGACGAACAGGGAGGCGCCGGCCAGCATCCGGCCGCGCTTGGCGTCGCCGAGGTCGGTGCCGGTGACGCCGGTGACGTACGACATATAGCCGGGGACCAGCGGCAGGACGCACGGGGAGAAGAAGGAGACCAGGCCGCCGAGGAGTGCGATGGGCACGGCGGCGAGCAGTGCGCCGGTCAGGACGGTCTGGTTCTCCATGGTCTCGGCGGCGAGCTCGATCACGTGATCACTTCTCGGCGATCAGGGGGGCGACCATCTTGCGCAGCCGGTCCTCGGACAGCGGGCCGACGGCGCGCGCGGCGATCTTCCCGTCCCAGTCGATGGCGATCGTGGTGGGGATGGACTGCGGGTTGAGGCTGCCCTTGGGGAAGCGCAGCAGCAGCTTGCCCGACGCGTCGAACAGGCTCGGGTAGGGCACCTTGTGCTCTTCCTCGAAGCTGACGGCCTGCGCCTTCGCGTCGCGGGTGTTGATCCCGACGAACTGGACGCCCTTGCCCTTGGTCTCATTCGCGATCTTGACGAAGTTGGCCGCCTCGGCGATACACGGGCCGCACCACGATCCCCAGACATTGAGGATCACGACCTTGCCCTTGTAGTCGGCGACGTCCAGGTGCTTGCCGGTGATGGTCTCACCGGAGAGGTCGGGGGCCGGCTGCCGCTCGCTCTTCTTGACGGTGTCGAAGCCGTTCTTGCCCTGGACGAAGCCGGTCTGTGAGGGGCCGCCGGAGGCGGTGCCTTCCCCGCAGGCGCTCAGCGTCAGCGACGCAACCGCGGCCCCTGCGGCGAACAGGGCGATGCGGCTGCGGCTGGTGAGGCGGCGTGGGGCGCGGCTGGCACTCATGTGAAAAGTTTCGCATGGGCCGATTCCGGATCTTCCGCACCCCCCTCGGGCCGCCTCATCTCACACGAAAGGGCATGTCAGAGCGGGTTTCACGGCGCGTCGGACACTCCGGGACGGCCTCAGGCGGCGGCCAGGCACGACGTCCGGCCACCGGCGGGCTGCTGTCCGACGCCCGGTCCGTGCTCCAGCCTTTCCGGCTTCGCCGGCTGGTTGGGCTGCGCTCCGGAATCGGCGGTCGCCCATTGACGGTTCATCAAGCCCCCATGCGCCCATCAAGCCCCGAAGGCTTTGCTCTTCCCCTTGACGGGTTTGGCGCCGACCAGCAGATGGGAGGGAACCAAGTCGCGCGCCGGTTCGCTGTACCCCACCGAAATGATCTTGTCGCCGTGAAAGGTGAAAGATGTCAGCGAGGCGAGGGTGCACTGCCGCCGCCGCGGGTCGTGCCACAGCCGCCGCCGCTCCGCGAAACTGCGGACGACCCAGATGGGCAGCTGATGGCTGACCGCCACCGCCTCGTGCCCACGCGCCGCGTCCCGGGCCGCTCCCAGCGCCGCCATCATCCGTACGACCTGCTCGATATACGGCTCGCCCCAGGACGGCCGGAACGGATTCGTCAGGTACTTCCAGTTGCCCGGCTTCTTCAGCGCTCCGTCGCCCACCCCGAAGGTCTTCCCCTCGAAGACATTGGCCGCCTCGATCAGCCGCTGATCGGTGGCCAGATCCAGACCGTGCGCCTCGGCGATCGGCGCCGCCGTCTCCTGCGCCCGCTCCAGCGGCGAGGCCACGACATGCGTGATGTCCCGCTCCGCGAGGTGCTCCGCGACCCGGTCGGCCATCTTCCGCCCCAGATCGGAGAGGTGATAGCCGGGCCGGCGCCCGTAGAGAACGCCCTCGGGGTTGTGCACCTCGCCGTGCCGCATCAGATGCACCACGGTGATGTCTTCGCTGCTCATGTCACCCATCATTCAGTCGTCTGCCAGCAGTCGGCGGCCCGTCGGCCGGATCCGCGCCCGTCAGGCCGTCGCCTCGGCCGCGGCCCGCGCGGCGGCCGGCAGCGCGGCGGCGATCCGCTCGACGGCCGCGGCGTCATGCGCGGTCGAGACGAACCACGACTCGAAAGCGGACGGCGGCAGATAGACGCCGTGCGACAGCATCGAGTGGAAGAAGGCGGTGAACCGGAACGACTCCTGCGCCTTCGCCGCCGCGTAGTCCGTCACCTCGGCGTCCGTGAAGAAGACCGAGAACATATTGCCCGCGACCTGCAGCCGGTGGGCGACACCCTCCTTCGTCAGCGCCGCGGTGACCAGATCCCGCAGCTGGGCCGAGACCGCGTCGACCTTCTCGTACGCGGCGTCGTCCAGCAGCCGCAGCTGCGCGACACCGGCGGCGGTGGCGATCGGGTTCCCGGACAGGGTGCCCGCCTGGTAGACCGGGCCGACCGGCGCCAGGTGGGCCATGACATCGGCACGGCCGCCGAAGGCCGCGGCGGGGAAACCGCCGCCCATGACCTTCCCGAACGTCATCAGATCAGGACGTACCCCATCGATCCCGTACCAGCCGGCCTTGCTGACCCGGAAGCCGGTCATGACCTCGTCGGAGATGAAGAGCGCGCCGTTCTCCGCGCACAGCTCCTTCAGCCCCTGGTTGAAGCCCGGCAGCGGCGGCACCACACCCATGTTGCCCGGCGACGCCTCGGTGATCACACACGCGATCTCGCCCTGGTGCGCGGCGAACGCGGCCCGCACCGCCTCGATGTCGTTGTACGGCAGCACGATCGTGTCGCCGGCCTGCGCACCGGTCACGCCCGGGGTGTCCGGCAGCCCGAAGGTCGCCACACCCGAACCGGCCGCGGCCAGCAGCGCGTCCACGTGCCCGTGGTAGCAGCCGGCGAACTTGACCACCTTCGCGCGGCCGGTGAACCCGCGCGCCAGACGGATCGCGGACATCGTCGCCTCGGTACCGGACGACACCAGCCGCACCTGCTCGACCGGCGCGACCCGCGCCACGATCTCCTCGGCCAGCTCGACCTCGCCCGCCCCGGGCGTCCCGAAGGACGTACCGCGGGCGACCGCCTCCTGGACCGCGGCGATCACCGCGGGATGCGAGTGACCGAGGATCATCGGCCCCCACGAGCACACCAGGTCGACATACTCACGGCCGTCGGCGTCGGTGAGGTACGGACCCCTACCGGACACCATGAACCGGGGTGTACCACCCACGGCACGGAACGCCCGCACCGGAGAGTTGACGCCACCGGGCGTCACCAGGGAGGCGCGATCGAACAGCGACTGCGAAACGGGGGCTTCATACGGAAATGACACGGCGATCCTGACCTGCGTAAACGGAGGGAGGGCGGCGGCACACGGACACAGCCCGGCTGACAACGGTGCGGGATTCCCCGCGCGGACACCTCTCAGGCACCGCTCGGTTCCATCTCGGTCCCTTTTTTATTCCTCTCGCTCTCGACCGGGCGTCAGGCCCCTCGCGTCTGCGAAACTGGGGCGACGTACGGGTAAGTCACGCAAGCAATGGTCTCAGAGGTGCACGGGGGCGTGTGGCCGGGCGTTTCGCACGCCGGTGACGGGGGAGGTCTCTGAGACGATGATCGGGTTGCGCGGCTAAGGCTGCGAGTGGTCGGGTGGAGATATGCATCGCGGTGGCGAACTGGGTGAGGGGACCGATGACCGGGGTCCTGGGCGCGCCCAGCGCGGCCGTCACCGGCGCGAGGGCACCGAAGGCATCACGGGTGGGGACAACAGGGGCGGCCGCATGGGGGTGACGTACAAATACTTCGGCGCGCCGAATGGCGCGACGGCGGCCCGGGTCCCGATCTCGATGCGCCCCGAGGAGCTCGGCGGTGACGAGCTCGGTATGGGCGGCATGTTCACCAAGATCAAGCCGGAGACGATGGCCGCGATGGTCCTCACCGGTATTGAGGGAATACCGCTCCACAAGGTCCCGCCCCTGGAGCTGGTCGTCCTGCACCCCGATTACGCCGTCGTCAAACTCCCCATGACCGTGGTCGACCCGCTGCGCGGCGTCGGCGAGGAGTCGGTCGGCGCGGCCGCGTTCATCTGGTCCACCGTCCCGGACCGGGGCGGTCCGCGCGATGCCTTCAGCGTCTACCAGCTGCTGCACGAATGGCAGGACTTCTCGCACCGGCTGCATGAGGCGGGGCATCAGGCGTACTGCCTGGTGTGGCCCTGAGGCACTGCTCCGTGGCTGCTGAATCGTTGCGTCCGGGGGCGTCCGGTCGGCGGGCGGTCGCCACGTAGGGCGGGCCGAGGCTCACCGCGCGGGACGGGCCGAGACCCACCGGTAGGACTCACCATGTAGGGCGGGCCGAGACGCCGCCATCGACGACGAGATCGTGGCCGGTGATCCAGGACGCCATCGGGGAGGCCAGAAAGACACAGGCGTCGCCCACGTCCTCGGGCCGGCCCAACCGTCCGGCCGGCGCCGCCGCCCGCCAGCGGCGCACCCCCTCCGGCCAGTCCTCCTCGATGCCGGGGCGCCCGATGAGGCCCGGCGAGACACTGTTGACGCGGATCCCGTAGGCGGCGTACTCCAGGGCCGCCGAGCGGGCGTGCATGACCACCGCCGCCTTGGACGCGCTGTAGTGGGCGTGCCGCGGCGCCGGGCGGTCCGCCTCGATGGACGCGATATGCGTCACCGACCCGCCGCCGGTTTCCCGCATGACGGCCGCCGCGGCCTGCGTGCAGGCGAAGACGCTGTGCACATTGGTGTCCGCAACGGCCCGCCAGTCGGCGAGCGACATCGCCGGCAGCTCCTGGGTGGGCTGCACCCCGGCGTTGTTCACCAGCGCGGTCAAGCGGCCGCGCCAGTCGGCTGCCTCCGCGACCAGCCGGTGGCACTCCGCCTCGACGTCCAGATCGGCGCGGAGGGCCAGCGCGCTGCCGCCGCGCTCCTCGATCTCCGCGACAAGCGCCCGCGCGGCCCCGGCATGCGTCCGGAAATGCACCACTACGGCAGCGCCCGCGGCAACGAACCGCAGCGCGACACCACGACCGATGGTGCCCCCCGCCCCGGTGATGAGGGCCACGTTGCCGGTGAGGTCGGGAAGGGTTGGGGAGGTGGGCGGGGTGGGAGCCGTGTGCCCGTCGGGCGGTGTGTGCCGGTCGGCAGCCGTGCGCTTGTCGGGAGCCGTGCGCCCCCCGGAATCCGAGCCCTCTACGGGAGCGCGGTCACCGGGAGCAGTCCGCCCCTCACCGACGTTCAGGAAGCAAGGGGTTGGCACCTCTGTCATGGCCGGCTCAGCGCGGTGATCCGCGCTGCCTCCTGGGGAAAGCGCGCAGCCAGTTCGGCCGCGTCCCCGTGCTCGTAGTCGTCGAAGGTGAAGCCGGGTGCCATGGTGCAGCCGAAGAGCGTCCACCTGCCGCCCTCGGCGACCGCGGCACCCATCCACGTACCGGCCGGCACGGTGAACTGGACCTGCTGCCCGCCGAGAACGTCAGGACCGAGGACGACCGAACGGGCGGCGCCCTCCTCGGGGAGGAGGAGCAGGGTGAGCGGATCGCCGAGATAGAAGTGCCAGATCTCGTCGGCCGGCAACCGGTGCAGGGCGCAGTAGTCGCCCGGCTCGGCGGTCAGCAGCATGACGATCGCCGAGCCCTCGGGCCGCCCGTCGGCACGCTCGGGTCCGGCCCAGGTACGCCGGAACCGCCCGCCCTCACGGGGCAGCGGCGCCAGCCCGTAGAGCTCGACCAGCGCCTCGGGGAGCCGGCCGGGCCCGCCGGACGCGGCCATCGGTTGGTGGGCATGCGGTCGGTGCATGGGCGGCCTCCCGTCTCGATCCACACACTAGGCAGGCGGCGGCGCGCGACGCGGGCAGAATCGAGCCATGTCTGATACCCCGTCCGATATCCCGTCCGACGGGCCGGCTCTCTGGAACACGGTCGAAGGGCTGGTCCGCTGGCTCGACCGGGAGAGCGCACTGCCGCCCGAACAGGAGCGGCTGCTGCGCATCCTGAAGCTCTCGGAGGAGGCGGGCGAGGTGGCCCAGGCCGTCATCGGGGCCACCGGGCAGAACCCGCGCAAGGGCCACAGCCACACCTGGGACGACGTCCACAGCGAGCTGTGCGATGTCATCCTCACGGCGATGGTGGCCCTGGCGACGCTGACTCCGGACGCGCGGCAGGTGTTCGCCGGGCATGTGGAACGGGTCGCGGGGCGGGTGCGCCCGGCGACGCGGAGCAGCACGGACGACGGCTCACACCCGTCGGCTCACGGCCGTTCGGCCGTCAGATAGCGCTGGACGGTGGGGGCGAGCCAGGCGACGACCTCGTCGCGGCTGAGGCCGACGGCCGGCGGGAGGTGCAGGACGTAGCGGCACAGCGCCATGCCGAGGATCTGTGAGGCGATCAGCGCGGCGCGCGTCGCCGCCTGTTCGGGCATCGGGCAGATGGCGGCGACGACCGGCCTCACCTGCTCGGCGAACACCCCGCGCATCCGCTCCGCACCCGCCTCGTTGGTGACGCCGACGCGCATCATGCCGGTCAGCGTCTCGTCGGACTCCCAGCGCTCCAGGAAGTGCCGGACGAACCGGGCGCCGATCTCGTCGCGCGGCACCTCGGTGAGGTCGGGGGCCTGCAGATCGATCTCGGAGGCGGCCGCGAAGAGGCCCTCCTTGTTGCCGTAGTAGCGCATCACCATCGACGGGTCGATGCCCGCCTCCCTGGCGATGGCGCGGATGGTCGCGCGCTCATAGCCGTCGGCGGCGAAGCGGTCCCTGGCGGCGGCCAGGATCGCGGCGCGGGTGGCGTCGGAGCGGCGGGGGCGGCCGTGGTCCCCGGCGTTGGGGGCGACGGCGACCACCGGGGTGTCGTCGACGGACACCTCGGGGGTGACGGAGTGCGTGGCGGGGCGTTCGACCATGTCAACGACTGTAGGCCAACAGTTGTTGACAAGCCAGACTCGACCGCTTAGGCTTTTTGCCAACAAGTGTTGACCAACGCGTGTTGGCATTGGAGGCTGCCATGGAGGCCGCGCACCGCAAGCCCAGCACCACCGCACCGAACACCACCCCGGGATCCACCGCGAGCACCCACCCGGAAACCACCCCGATCACCGCCCTGACCAGCGGCTCGACGCTCAGCGCGGCGCCCGGCCCGGCGACCGGCCCCGAGATCCGCAGCGATGCCATCGTCGTCGGTGCAGGGCCGACCGGCCTGCTGCTCGCCGGCGATCTCGCCGAGGCCGGCGTCAGCGTCACGCTCCTGGAGCGCCGGCCCGACACGACCAGCAATCTGACCCGCGCCCTCGTGGTACACGCCCGCACCCTGGAGCAGCTGGACGCCCGCGGGCTCGCCGACGAGCTCATCGCCCGCGGCCACCCCCTCACCCGCCTCCGCCTCTTCAACAGCGCCACCCTCGACCCGACCGTGCTCCCGTCCCGCTTCCCGTTCGTGCTGGTCACCCCCCAGTTCGAGGTCGAGCGACTGCTGGAGCGGCGGGCCCGCCAGGCCGGCGTCACCTTCCGGCACGGTTCCGAGGTCCTCGGCCTGGAGCAGGACGACGACGGCGTGACGGTGCACATCCGGGACGCCGACGGCCTCCGCAGCGCCCGCGCCGCCTACGCCGTCGGCACCGACGGCGTCCGCAGCACCATCCGCGAGACTCTCGGCCTGCCCTTCCCCGGCAAGTCCGTGCTCCGCTCCCTGGTCCTCGCCGACGTCCGGCTGGCCCAGGAGCCCGACACCCCCTTCACCGTCAACGCCACCCCGGACGCATTCGCGTTGATCGGCTCGTTCGGCGACGACTGGTACCGCGTCATCGGCTGGAACCGCCACCGCCAGGCCGACGACGACGTACCCGCCGACCTCGAAGAGGTCCGCGAGGTGACCCGCCTCGCCCTCGGCACCGACCACGGCATGCACGACGCCCGCTGGATCTCCCGCTTCCACAGCGACGAACGGCAGGTCCCCGACTACCGCGTCGGCCGCGTCCTCCTCGCCGGCGACGCCGCCCATGTCCACTCACCCGCCGGCGCCCTCGGCTTGAACACCGGGCTGCAGGACGCCGCCAACCTCAGCTGGAAACTCGCCTCGGTGCTGCGGGGCCACGCCCCCGAGAGCCTGTTGGACAGCTACCACGCCGAGCGCCACCCCGTAGGCAAGCAGGTACTGCGCACCAGCGGCACCATCCTCCGGGTCGCCCTGCTGCACAGCGCTCCGGGGCGCGTCGCCCGCGCCGTCGCCGCCCAGCTCCTCAACCGGCTGCGCCCGCTGTCCCGCCGCGGGATCCGCACCATCTCCGGCATCGGCATCAGCTACCCCGCCGAGCGCGGCGCCCACCCCCTCACCGGCCGCCGCGCCCCCGACATCCGCCTCGCCGACGGCAGCCGCCTCTACGAACTCCTGCGCCAGGGCATGTTCGTCCTCATCGCCCCCGCCGGCGACACCACCGGACCGCGCCCCGCCGCCGACCGCGTCGTCCGCGCCTCCTGGACGGGCAAACGACGCACCGCACTTCTCGTACGACCCGACGGCTATATCGCCTGGGCCACCGACACCACCGCCCCCGCCGAGCGCGCCGTCGAGCTACGCACCGCCCTCACCCACTGGACCGGGGCCGCGGCAGCGCCCGAGGACGCCATGGGCACCGCCCCGCCTGCCGCCCTCACCCCGTGAGCACATGCCGCAGATACGCCCGCGGGTCGCTCAGATAACGACGCCAGTGGTCGACGAGCGCCAGCTCCGCCCACTCCACGGACCGCATGCCGTGCTCACCGACCTCGACGATCTCGGCGCCGGGCAGCGCCGTCAGCAGTGGCGAGTGTGTGGCGCAGACGATCTGCGCGCCGCGGCTCCCCAACTCGTCCATCAGGCCGACCAGTTCAAGGCAGGAGGAAAAGGACAGTGCCGCCTCCGGCTCGTCCATCACATACAGACCCGGCTGCGAGAACTTCTCCCGGAAGGCCATCAGGAAGCTCTCCCCATGGCTCATGTCGTCCGGCGACTGTGACAGCCATTCCCGGCCCAGCGCCTCCAGCGCCGTCTCGGCCCGCAGAAAGAAGCCCCGCCGGCGGGTACGCGGCCCGCGGACCATCCGGCGCCCGGCCCGCGTCGGATCGAACCGCAGCACCCCGCCGAGCTCCGACACCTCCCGCGAGCCGGCGTACTTATAGCCCGCCGAGCCGCCGTACGGATCCAGGCCGAAGCCCTCCGCCAGCGCCTCGGCCAGCGTCGACTTCCCCGAGCCGTTCTCCCCCACGAGAAAGGTGACCGGCGCGCGGAAGGTCAGCCCTTCCTCGACCAGCTGGCGCACACACGGCACCGTCCAGGGCCAGCCGTCCCCGGCCGTTCCCTCCCCCTCCGGGAGGCCCACGTAAGCGCGTTCGATGAGCATGTCCCGAAGCTCTCACACACCACCGGCACCCGCCCTCCCCATGACGTACAGGGCCCCTCCACGGACACAACGCCCGGTATCCGCCTCCCCGCCGTCCAAACATCCGGACAACAACCTCCCGACAACCACCCCCGGACGACCGCCTCCTCCGCTCAGCCGGCTCCGGAACGGCCTCCTACCCTGGTCAGCATGCTGATCGCCCGCTCCGTCGCCCTCTTCGTCGTCGCCGCCCTCTTCGAGATCGGCGGCGCCTGGCTCGTCTGGCAAGGAGCCCGCGAGCACAGGGGATGGATCTGGATCGGCGCCGGAGTGATCGCCCTGGGCATCTACGGCTTTGTCGCCACCCTCCAGCCGGACCCCGACTTCGGCCGTATCCTCGCCGCTTACGGCGGGGTCTTCGTCGCCGGCTCACTGGCCTGGGGCATGGTCGCGGACGGCTACCGACCCGACCGGTGGGACATCATCGGGGCCCTTATCTGCCTGGCCGGAGTCGCGGTGATCATGTACGTTCCGCGAGCCCGCTGACCGCTCGGCTGCATATCCTGGCCACGCACCACGAGCTCCACAGACAGCGCACCACACGCACCACCCGCCCCAGAGACAGCGCAGCACCGCACACCAAGCACCTCGGACGCCACACCTGCCACACCTGCACCGCGCGCCACCCACGCGCAGACGCCCCACATGCCGAACGCCACAGGCACGAGGAGAGGCCCCATGACCGCCGACGTCCCCACCGCCGTCGTCACCGGAGCGAGCAGCGGCATCGGCGCCGCGACCGCACGGCAACTGGCCGCGGCCGGCTACCGCGTCGTCCTCACCGCCCGCCGCAAGGACCGCATCGAAACCCTCGCCGCCGAGCTGCCGCACGCCGAGGCGCATGCACTCGACGTGACCGACCGCGCCGCCGTCGACGCCTTCGCGGCCACCCTCGACCGCTGCGACGTCCTCATCAACAACGCCGGCGGCGCCTTGGGCGCCGAACCGGTCGCCACCGGCGACCCCTCCGACTGGCGCGCGATGTACGAGGTCAATGTGCTCGGCGTACTGCACGCCACCCAGGCCCTGCTGCCCGCGCTCACCGCCTCCGGCGACGGCACCGTGGTCGTGCTCTCCTCCACCGCCGGCCACGGCACCTACGAGGGCGGCGGCGGATATGTCGCCGCCAAGCACGGCGCCCACGTGATCGCCGAAACCCTCCGCCTGGAACTCTGCGGCGAGCCCGTACGGATCATCGAGGTCGCCCCCGGCATGGTCAAGACCGACGAGTTCGCCACCACCCGCTTCCGCGGCGACAAGACCAAGGCCGCCAAGGTCTACGAAGGCGTCGCCGAACCACTCACCGCAGACGACATCGCCGACACGATCACCTGGGCCATCAGCCGCCCCTCACACGTCAACATCGACCTCCTGGTGGTCCGCCCGCGCGCCCAGGCATCCAACACCAAGGTCCACCGCACCACTTGAGACGACGAGGGACACCACACCCTCCGGACGACGACACCCGGGTACGGGGCCAGGCAACACCCTCCGCCGGGTGCACCCGGGCCCCGCGTCCCGAGCGCTGTCTTCAGTGCGAGGGCGAACCGAACGGGATGCGCGGCTCCGCGCCGCATCAACCCTTCACGCAGACAACCTGCTTGAGATGGGCGACGACCTCCACCAGGTCCCGCTGCTGATCGATGACCTTCTCGATCGGCTTGTACGCGCCCGGGATCTCATCAATCACTCCGGAGTCCTTACGGCACTCCACTCCCCGCGTCTGCTCCTCCAGATCCCGCGTGGAGAAACGCTTCTTTGCGGCGTTCCTGCTCATTTTCCGACCCGCGCCGTGCGAGGCCGAGTGGAAACTCGCGGCATTCCCCAGACCACGGACGATGTACGAACCGGTGCCCATCGAGCCCGGAATGATGCCGTACTCGCCACTGCCCACCCGGATCGCGCCCTTACGGGTCACCAGCAGGTCCATGCCGTCGTACCGCTCCTCCGCCACATAGTTGTGGTGGCAGGAGATGACCTCTCCGAAGGTCACCCTCGCCTTCTTGAACTCCTTGCGAATCACGTCCTGTGAAAGCGCCATCATGATCGCGCGGTTGTGCTTCGCGTACTCCTGCGCCCAGAACAGATCGTTTCGGTACGCCGCCATCTGCGGGGTGTCCGCGATGAAGACGGCGAGGTCCCGGTCGACCAACCCCTGGTTCTGCGGCAGCTTCTGGGCCACGCCCATGTGGTACTCGGCCAGCTCCTTGCCGATGTTGCGCGATCCGGAGTGCAACATAATCCATACAGATTGATCAGAATCGATACAAAATTCCCAAAAATGATTTCCGGATCCGAGCGAACCCATCTGCTTCGTAGCCCGTTCCAGACGGAACTTGACCGCATCGGCCACCCCGTCGAACCGCGCCCAGAAGTCGTCCCACCCGGCGGTCGGGAAGCCGTGCATCCGCCCCGGGTCGACCGGATCGTCGTGCATCCCACGGCCGACCGGGATCGCCTGCTCGATCTTCGAGCGCAGCCGGGACAGATCGCCCGGGAGATCATTAGCGGTCAGTGACGTCTTCACCGCGCTCATTCCGCAGCCGATGTCGACACCGACCGCCGCCGGGCAGACCGCGCCGTGCATCGCGATCACCGAGCCGACGGTGGCCCCCTTGCCGTAGTGCACATCCGGCATCACGGCCAGGCCCTTGATCCACGGCAGCGTGGCGACATTGCGCAGCTGCTGCATCGCGACGCCCTCGACCGTGGACGGGTCCGTCCACATCCGGATCGGCACCTGGGCACCGGGCACTTCGGTGTACGACATAGCTTCCTCATTCCCCCGAAAAACCATAAAACGCAAAAGCTGGACAACTCACCCGATCTTGGAAGGTGAACCGGCGTTTGCGGCGAGACGTGCGGTAGACATTGTGTCCATCGGCCGCTGCCCGGCGGCAACCACATTTCCTGGGGAAGGAGCCGCGAACGATGCAGCGGAAGTCGTTCGTATCCGGTGCCGCGCTGGTGGCCGCCGTGGCGCTGGCCGTCGGCCTCACCGGCTGCACCGCCGGCTCCGGCGCCGACGGTGACGCCGCCGACGCCAAGGGCGGCAACGCCGCCTCGTCGAGCGCGGCCGCCCAGCCGGGCCGGTACCAGACACTGCCGGAAGCCTGCGGGCTGCCCGCGCCCGGCACCGTGCGCGGCATGCTGCCCGGTGACGGTGCACAGCCGTCGGGCGCCGAGGCGGAGAAGATCTACGCGGGCCAGGCCGATGTCACGTATGACACGGACCGTCGCGTCGGCTGCCACTGGAAGCGCGAGACCACGGCCGGCACCCGCCATCTGTCGCTCGACATCCAGCGTGTGGTCTCGTACGACTCCGCTGTCAGCGACGACGACAAGGCGCAGGAGATCTACGCGAACAAGGAGCTGGCCGCGAAGATCCCGTCCGACGGCTCTTCCTCGTCCGCTTCCTCGTCCGCTTCGTCGTCTCCGTCCGCCTCCAAGGGCAAGGAGACCGGCAAGGACGGGGACGACAAGGACGGGGACAACGGGAAGGGCGAGGGCGACGACGCGCCGGAGAGTGACGGCGCGATGCCGGGGGACCCGTCGGGCACGTCCGACGGTGCGAGTGCCGGTGCGAGTGCCGGCGCCTCCACCGCTCCGCGCGTCCTGGACGATCTCGGTGACGCGGCCTTCCTGAACGACCGTCTGATCACCACGGACTCCGGTGTGCACCGTGACATCACTGTGGTCTTCCGCACGTCGAATGTGATCGTGACGATCACCTACGACCAGTGGTCGACGGACAAGAGGATGTTGCCGGGCAGCCAGGAACTGCAGGACAAGGCCCGTTCGCTGGCGAGCGAACTGGCGGAGCGGTTCAGCGAATAGTCCGGATTGGGAAGATGGACTGGATTGCCGGATTGTGTGGATTTTCGCCGGTTCTATTCGGTTGCCAAAGCGTACGAATCGGCCACCACCCCCTGCCCCGCCGCGTACCGTGCCCTCTAGCCCTGCCTCGTACGTCCCCCATGCGCGGGGCACGGTCACCCCGTCGACGAACAGCGAAGGAACCATGCACCGTTCAGCCAAGCGACTCGCCAGCCTTCTCGCCTGCGCCGCAGTCCCGGTGATGCTCGTCGCCGGCTGCTCCGGCTCGGACTCCGACAGCTCCGGCGACTCCGACTCCCCCTCCGCGACGCCCGGCAAGACGGCCAGCGCGTCGCCGACCATAGCGGCCGCGAAGTACAAGAAGCTGCCGGTCCCGTGTGAGGCGTTCACCAAGGACACCATCAAGAAGCTGCTGCCCAAGGTGAAGGACGCCTCCGGCGATCAGGGCACGTCCAACGACAACGCCGCCCACGGCAGCTGCTCCTGGAGCAGCCTGGACGACAAGGGTGTCGACGGGTCGCAATTCCGCTGGCTGGACGTCGGCTACCAGCGGTACGACTCCGAGCCGGGCATCGGCTCCGGCGAGGAGCGCGCCACGGAGTTCTACGGCAAGCAGATCGCCGTCGCGAAGGGCGCCAAGGGTGCGAAGAAGCTCAGGACGGTCAAGACCTCCGGTGCCGGCGACGCGGCGACCACGATCACATATGACGTGAAGAAGGACGACAACGACTTCAAGAACACGACGGTGGTGGTCCGTACGGCCAATATCGTCGTGACGATCAACTACAACGGCGCGGGCCTGGCCGGTGGGGACACTCCGAAGGCGGACAAGCTGCTGAAGGACGCCCAGGCGGCCGCCAAGGAGGCGACCGCTGCCGCCGTCAAGGCGAACGGCTGATCGTTTCTCCATGGGGGTGGGGGTGCCCTTGAGGGAGCGCGGTGCCGTGGGGTGATCGGGGTGCCCTGACCGCACGGATGTCCGGGGTGCGCTTGGTGCCCGGGGCGCGCTCGGCGCCCGGGGCGTCCGGGGCTCCTGGATGCCCAAGGCCGTCCGGGGCTCCCAGGGCGGCCAGTCCCCTGGCGCCCCGCTCTCCCCCTGGCGCCCCGCTCTCTTCCCCGGTGCCCCGCGTTGCCCTTCAGTGCGGACGAGGAACGCCCAACCCACCTCTTACCGGAGCCCAATCGTGACCCGGCTCCCTCCGTACCGGCACACGATCGCCCGTACGCGTGTGCCAGGCTGTCGCTCGCAACAGACCGACCAGGAGGGTTCTCGGGTGGCCGCGCCGCTGAAGCTGACACGCACACACCGGATACTCATCGGAGTTGTCATCACCGGCGCGGTAGTCATCGCCGGCATCGGCTTCGCGGGCTCCTACGCGGCCGTGCGCGAACTGGCCATCAAGAAGGGCTTCGGCGACTTCGCCTCCTTCTTCCCCATCGGCATCGACGCGGGCATCGTCGTACTGCTCGCACTCGATCTGCTGCTGACCTGGATCCGCATGCCCTTCCCGCTGTTGCGACAGACGGCGTGGCTGCTGACCGTCGCGACTGTGGCGTTCAACGCCGCGGTGGCGACCGATCCCTTGGGCATGGGCATGCACGCCGTCATCCCGGTCCTGTTCGTCGTCACCGTCGAGGCCGCCCGGCACGCCGTCGGGCGGATCGCCGACATCACGGCGGACAAACACATGGAGGGTGTACGCATCACGCGCTGGCTGCTGTCGCCCCTCCCGACGTTCCTGCTGTGGCGCCGGATGAAACTGTGGGAACTGCGCTCGTACGACGCGGTGATCAAACTGGAACAGGAACGGCTCGTGTACCAGGCACGCCTGCGTTCGCGCTTCGGGCGGGGCTGGCGTCGTAAGGCTCCCGTCGAGTCCCTGATGCCCCTGCGGCTCGCCCGGTACGGGGTGCCGCTGGCAGAGACCGCTCCCGCGGGGCTCGCCGCGGCGGGCATCGAACCACAGTTGCTGCCCGCGCCACAGCAGTCCGTGACGCCCGCTCTGGAGCCGAAGGCCCAGCAGCCGGCCGAGGAGGTGCCGAGCCAGTGGTTCGCGGCGCCGCGGCAGGTGACGTATCAGGGGGACTACGACCCGACCTACGTCCCGGAGCAGGCGCATCAGCCCAGCCACGAGCAGCAGCATCAGCCCAAGTACGACGAGCACCAACAGGCCCCGACGCACGAGCAGGTCCCGGTACCGGCGCCGCGCATGCCGGACCCCGAGCCACAGTTCCCGGTACCGACCGGTGCCGGTGGGACGCGTCCACTCGGCAAGGGCAACCCGGAGGCCGAGCCGCAGCCCGCTCAGGCACCCGCCGCGGCCCCGACCGACGAGGACCTGTACCAGGTCTTCCGGCGCTCGATAGAGGGCGAAGGCATGCCGACACCGGGCGCATTCGCCGCGAACCTGGAAGCGCAGTACGGAATCCGCCTGCGGACGCGGGAACTGAACCGCTACATGGACCGGTTCAGCGACCGCCTCAACGCGGAACTGATGGACGAGCACATCGCGTAACACGCACACCGAGTCCCGTACGGAAACGTGGCGTTCGGTGCACGACAGCGCCTCAGTGACAGGCTTCCGGCCCGCAACAGCCGCACACCATCAGGCTGCGTTGGAAGCCAACCCGTTGCTACCGTCCGTCCCCATCCACCAACTTGAGCAACACCTCGGTGTCCGTCAGGTCGCGCAAGACCGCCTCGCCCTCGCATATCCACCGTGGACAAGTCCTCGACATTCCACACTGGCGCGGGGAGCCTGGGGCGTGGCATGGGTGCTGCTCGCCGCGCTTGCCGCCAACCTCGGCCAAATAGCGGGACCGGAAGCCGACTGGCAGCCGATCACCCGCAACGTGTTGGTGCACACCACCCTCGGCCTGCTGGCGGTGCACTATGCGCACCCGCACGTCGTGTGGCTTCCTTCCCGGGCGCTGACCCTGTGCAGCATGCTGTTCGGGTACCGGACCGGTGAAGCGGGCTATTACTGGTGGGCCGTCATTATGGATCCGGAGGTCACCCCAACCCAATGGGCGGTGACCGGAGCACTCTTCATTGCCGCCGCGCTCGCCTACGTGCTTCCCGTGGCGACACGACGGCCGTCCCGGGGATGAGTGACTGTGCGAATGCTGTTGGCTGTCGCAGGTGGCCTTGTGCTGTCAAGCCTCCTGCTGCATCTCCTGGCCATCACCTTCGTCCGGATGAGGACGATGCGACGTCGACGACTTCGACGGCGCGGCCGGTGACAGCGCACCAGGGAGGCGGCGCACCCACGGCCAAGCCCCAAGCAGCCCCCTACGCCGCCTCCCCGCCTATCTCCTTCTGCTTCCGCTTCTTGTCTGCGTCGACCCAGAAGCAGAGCGCGGCGCCGAGCGCGAAGATGCCGATGTAGGCGATCGACGGCAGCTCGAACCAATGAGGCAGGATCCCCCAGGCGCCGTCGAAGAACACCTGGCCGATGAAGCCCATGGCCCCCTGAATCATGATGATGAAGCCGATGATTCCTCTCATGGCTCCAGCGTGACGGATTCGGCACCGGCGGTCGTCATACCCCGGGTCGAACCCCTCCTCACCCCTGGGTGGGAGACCACCGCCGAGCCCTACGACTGAACGGCAGGGCCCGGCGGCAGAGTTCACCGGCGGGAGGGCAGCCCCCGCCCGCAACACGACCCAGCGGCGCGGGTCTTACCGGCGGCAGAACGGCACGGGACTCGCCGAAGCGGGACTTACCGGCACGGGAGGCTTACCGGCGCAGAACGGCGCGGGACTTACCGGCGCAGAACGGTGTGGGGCTTACTCAGCCCCGCACCGCCCAGCACCTCAGCGAAGCGCCCCCAGCACCAACTACTCCCCCAGCAACCGCCGCACCCGCTCCGCCCCCACCGCCAGCAGCAACGTAGGCAGCCGCGGCCCCGTCTCCCGGCTCACCAGCAGCCGGTACAGCAGCGCGAAGAACGCGCGCTGCGCGACCTTCAGCTCCGGGGTCGGCTTGGCGTCCGGTTCGAGTCCGGCCTGGATCTTCGGTACGCCGTAGACCAGCGTGGTCAGGCCGTCCAGCGACCAGTGCTCGTCCAGGCCGTCCAGCAGCAGTCGCAGCGACTCGCGCGCCTGCTCGTCCAGCGAGCCGAGCAGCTCCTTGTCGGGCTCGTCGCGCACGATCGTGCGCTGCTCGTCGGGGACCTGGGTGGTGATCCAGTACTCGGCCTTGTCGAGCCGCGGCCGGGTCTCGTCGAGCGAGGTGACCGGGTCGTCGGGGTCGAGTTCGCCGAGGATGCGCAGCGTCTGCTCGTCGTGGCCGGCGGTGACGTCCGTGACGGAGGCCAGCGTGCGGTACGGCAGCGGGCGCGGCGTCCGGGGCAGCCAGCCGGCGGCGGTGCCGACGGCGCGGGTGTACGCGGCGGCGTCGGCGGGCTGTGCCGTGCCGTCCTTGACCTTGCGCTCCAGGGCGTCCCACTCGTCGTAGAGCCGCTGGATCTCCTGATCGAAGGCGATCTTGAAGGACTGGTTGGGCTTGCGGCGGGCGTACAGCCAGCGCAGCAGTGGCGCCTCCATGATCTTCAGCGCGTCGCCCGGCGTGGGCACGCCGCCCTTGGAGGACGACATCTTGGCCATGCCGCTGATGCCGACGAAGGCGTACATGGGCCCGATGGGCTGTTCGCCGCCGAAGACCTCGCGCACGATCTGGCCGCCGACGACGTACGACGAGCCGGGCGAGGAGTGGTCGACACCGGACGGCTCGAAGATCACGCCTTCGTAGGCCCAGCGCATCGGCCAGTCGACCTTCCAGACCAGCTTGCCGTGGTCGAATTCCCGCAGCTCGACGGTCTCAAAGTGGCCGCACGCGCAGCTGTAGGCGAGCTCCGTCGTCTCGTCGTCGTAGGAGGTGACGGTGGTCAGGTCCTTCTGGCAGACCGTGCAGTACGGCTTGTACGGGTAGTAGCCCGCGCCGCCCGCGCTGCCGTCGTCCTCGGTGGCCGCGCCGGAGCCCTCGGCGGCCTCCAGCTCGGCGGCGTCGACCGGCTTCTGCTGCTTCTGGCCCTGCTTCTTGGGCGCGCCGGTCGCCTTGTCCTTGGTCCGGTAGCGGCCCAGGACGGCGTCGATCTCCGCGCGGTGCTTCATCGCGTGCAGCACCTGCTCGCGGTAGGCACCGGAGGTGTACATCTCCGTCTGGCTGATGCCGTGGTACTCGATGCCCAGCTCGGCCAGCGACTCCTCCATGGCCGCCTTGTAGTGCTCGGCCCAGTTGCGGTACGTGCTGCCGGGCGGGGCCGGCACGGAGGTCAGCGGCTTGCCGATGTGCTCCGCCCAGGACGGGTCGACACCGGCCGGGACCTTGCGGTACCGGTCGTAGTCGTCCCAGCTCAGGATGTGTACGCAGGCGTGTCCGCGGCGGCGGATCTCGTCGGCGACCAGGTGCGGGGTCATGACCTCGCGGAGGTTGCCGAGGTGGATCGGGCCGGAGGGGCTCAGGCCCGAGGCGCAGACGATCGGTTTGCCGGGGGCGCGGCGCTCCGCCTCGGCAATGACCTCGTCCGCGAACCTGGAGACCCAGTCGGTCTCGGTGCTCTGCTGAGCCACGATCGGCCCTTCCTCTTCCTGATGCTTCCTCTTGGCTTCGAGCCCCCGGGCCGGACCCCGGGCCTGACAGAAGCCTGACGGCCCCATTCTCCCAGACGACTCCCGGTCGGAAATTCAGTGGTAGCGGCGTGGGATACTCCTTGGCAAACCCTTTCCACTCCGACGACACCACTTCATCTGCACCTTCATCTGCACCTTCTTCTGGAAGCGAGCTTCTCTCCATGGCCTCGGTCCCCTCCCTCGCAGCTTCCGTCAATCAGCGCGTTGCGGACGCCCTCTCGGCAGCCCTGCCGGAGGCCGGCGCCGTCGACCCGCTGCTGCGACGCAGCGACCGGGCCGATTTCCAGGCGAACGGCATGCTCGCGCTGGCGAAGAAGCTGAAGGGCAATCCGCGTGAGCTGGCCGCCCAGGTCGTCGCGGCCCTCCCGGCCGGCGAGAGCGGCGCGGTGATCAAGGAGATCGAGGTCTCCGGGCCCGGGTTCCTCAACATCACCGTCGCCGACGAGGCGATCATCAAGACCCTCGCCGGGCGCGCCGCCGACGACCGGCTGGGCGTGCCGTACGCCGAGGACGCCGGCACGACAGTGATCGACTACGCGCAGCCGAACGTCGCCAAGGAAATGCATGTGGGCCATCTCCGCTCCGCGGTGATCGGTGACGCGATGGTCCAGATCCTGGAATTCGTGGGCGAGAAGGTCATCCGCCGGCACCACATCGGCGACTGGGGCACCCAGTTCGGCATGCTCATCCAGTATCTGATCGAGCACCCGCACGAGCTGGACCACAAGGGCGGCGAGGTCTCCGGCGAGGAGGCCATGTCCAACCTCAACCGGCTCTACAAGGCGTCGCGTGCCGTCTTCGACTCCGACCCGGAGTTCAAGGAGCGGGCCCGTGACCGGGTGGTCGCCCTCCAGGCCGGGGAGCAGGAGACCCTCGCCCTGTGGCAGCGCTTCGTCGACGAGTCGAAGATCTACTTCTACTCGGTCTTCGACAAGCTCGACATGGAGATCCGCGACCCGGATGTCGTCGGCGAGTCCGGCTACAACGCCATGCTGGAGGAGACCTGCCGGCTGCTGGAGGAGTCCGGCGTCGCGGTGCGCTCCGAAGGCGCCCTCTGTGTGTTCTTCGACGACGTCAAGGGCCCGGACGGCAAGCCGGTCCCGCTGATCGTCAAGAAGTCCAACGGCGGCTACGGCTATGCCGCCACCGACCTCTCCGCGATCCGCGACCGGGTGCAGACCCTCGGCGCGAACACCCTGCTCTACGTGGTGGACGCCCGCCAGTCCCTGCACTTCAAGATGGTCTTCGAGACCGCCCGCCGGGCCGGCTGGCTGAACGAGAAGACGCACGCCGTCCAGCTCGCGTTCGGCACCGTGCTCGGCAAGGACGGCAAGCCGTTCAAGACCCGCGAGGGCGAAACGGTGCGGCTGGTCGACCTGCTGGACGAGGCGGTGGAGCGGGCCACGGGCGTCGTCCGGGAGAAGGCCGGGAAGGTCGGCCTGACCGAGCAGGAGATCGTCGAGAACGGCGCCCACGTCGGGATCGGCGCGGTCAAGTACGCGGACCTGTCGACATCGGCGGCCCGCGACTACAAGTTCGACCTGGACCAGATGGTGTCCCTGAACGGCGACACCTCGGTCTATCTCCAGTACGCCTACGCCCGGATCCAGTCGATCCTGCGCAAGGCGGGCGACGCCCGCCCTCTGGCCCACCCTGAGCTCGAACTGGCCCCGGCGGAGCGGGCGTTGGGCCTGCACCTGGACCAGTTCGGGGAGGTCGTGTCGGAGGTCGCGGCGACGTACGAGCCGCACAAGCTGGCCGCGTATCTGTACCAGCTGGCGTCGTACCTGACCACGTTCTACGACCAGTGCCAGGTCGTGAGCGCCGACAACCCGCCGGAGCTGGTCGAGAACCGGCTGTTCCTCGTCAGCCTCACGGCCCGCACGCTGCACCAGGGGATGGCGCTGCTGGGCATCCGTACGCCCGAGCGGCTGTGAGGCGCGCCCGGCGCTGACAGCCGAGTACCGAGCTGCACGCGGCGGTCAGCCCAGCGCCGACCGCCGCGTGCGCGCTCTCCAGCCCGGCCCCTCCGTCAGCTCGAACCAGATCAGCTTCCCGCCCGCGCCCAGCGCACCCGACTCCCCCAGCGAAAAGCCGCCGTAACTGTCGGCACAGAGCCGGATGAGCCCGAGCCCGTCCCCGGCGTCGCCCTCGCGCCCATGGGCGCCTTCGAGAACCGGCAGCGCCGGATTGGTGTCCCACACGCTGACGCGCAGCCGCGTGCCGCAGCGTTTGACGCGTACGTGGGCGGGCCCGGCCGAGTTCCGCGCGTTGGCGACCAGCTCGGACGCCAACAGCTCGGCAGTTTCGACGAGTTCGCGCTCGCCGTACTGGCACAGCTCCAGCACATCCTCGACATGAGCGAGCGCGACGGCATCACAGTCGCGGTTATCCCGTTCTCGGCGGGCGCGTTCCCTGGCTCCGGCCAGATCGTCAGCTACGCGAATGGTGCCGTATGCCAGCTCGACACAGTCCACTTGGACCAATCGCACGGCGTGACGTTCCTCGACGCCGAGGCCCAGCTAGCGAAGTACAGGGATCTGTTGGGCAGACTGGAGGCAATCGCACTCAAGCCCGAAGCGTCGCGCGATGTCATCCGCGCCATCGCCCGGGACCTGTGAAAGGACCGGATCCATGTCGTCGCTCAACTGGCAGCAGTCCTCCTACTGCGCCGAGGGCGGAAGCTGCCTCGCCCTAACCCCCTCTCCCGGAGGAGAATCCATCCTCCTCCGGGAGAGCGAACACCCCGAGGCCGTGCTCTCCACCACACCCGGCCCCCTGGGCGCCTTCATACGCGCCGTGCACACCGCCGATCAGCCGGTCGGCACGTCCAGGTAGGACGGCCGCCCCTTGGGCGACGTCACCGTGATCTGGCCACCGGCCCCGTTCGCGTCCCCGTAGAACGCGTCCTTCGTGTCCACCACCAGCATCAGTCGGTGACCGGTCGGTACGTCGTACGCGGCGGCCTGCAAACTGATGTCAGCGGTTACGGGGCGACCAGCCCTGCCCCCCGGCGACGTGAACGGCGCGTGCGTGATGATGTGCGCCTTGCCGTGCGCGTCGACGTCGAAGAGGTGGGCGATGATCGTCGACTGCGCCGTGGTCGCCGTGTAGGTCAGGCGCAGCTTCGGGGTGCCGCGCAGCCGGGTCGTCGCCTCCATGGGGGCGCTGGTCCAAACGGCCGCGTGCTTACGGGAGATGGTGTCGGTCCGGTACGTCTTCGGGAGGCCCACCATCTCCTTGTAGCCGGCGACGAAGACGATGTTGCCCCCGACGCTCGCCGTGGTGTCCGTGCCGGACGTGAAGGGCATCCGCCAGCCCGTCGACGGGGCGGCCGGGCGCAGGGCGGCGGAGCTCAGGGCGCCGTCGGCCCGGCCACCACCCGGACCGGTCAGATTCAGCCGCTCCGTGCGCTCCGTGAACGCGCCCCAGTTGGGACGCGTTTCCCGCACCCACGGCCAGTACTTCCACATGACCTGGCTGTTGACCTGGCCCTCGGTGTCGATGCCGTTGCGCTCGCCCTTGAGGAAGCGGTCGAACCAGCGCTTGGCGTCCTTGGCGACATGGTTGGGCAGGCCGGCCATGCCGGTCATCTCCGGGCCGGCGTGGTCGCCGATGGACACGTCGATGCGTTTGGGGCCGGTGAGGCGGTTGAACGTCTTCAGTGATTGGTTGGAGGGGAAGAGCGTCTCGTGCCATGCCTGGCCGTAAAAGACCGGCACCCGGCGCTTGTTGAGCTGCTTGAGGTACGTCTTCGGGGAGCGCTGCTTCGCCCATTCAAGCGCTTGCGGAATGTTGCGGTTGGCGAGGAGGTCCGAGAACATCCGCTGGGTGCGCGCGCTGAGCCGCGCGTTGCCCTTGACCGTCTGCAGGGCTCGTACGGAGGCGAGATGACGGGTGCGGTTCTCGTAGAACGCCTCGCCCAGGTCACCCCAGGTGCTCAGCGCGGCGACCGCGTCCACCCGTGGATCCTGGGCGGCGATCAGCTGGCTGAGGCCGGAGCCGTACGACAGACCGGTGAAGCCGACCTTGGTGGTACGGCCCGGGGCCTGCGCGATGAGATGGTCCAGCGCTTTGGAGCCGTCCTGGACGTCCAGCGGGCCGCCCCCCTCGGCCCCGCCCTCCGAGGAGCCGAAGCCGCGGGCGGAGTACGCGAGGACGTTGTAGCCGGCCAGCGCGTACTTGGACGCCATCACCGTGTAGGTGCGCCACCCGAACTGCGTCCAGGGGCCCGGCATGACGATGGCGGGGCGGGGCGTGCCGTCCCGGTGGATCCAGGTGGCGGCGTCCAGCTTGATGCCGTTGGCGCCGGGGATCTTCACGTGGTGGAAGGAGGCGAAGCCCGGGAACGATGCCGGCGCCGACGGGCGGGCCTGGGCGACGGCGGGAGTGGCCGGGGATACGGTCAGGGATATGGCAAGCGCGGCGGCCGAAGCCACCGCGCAGCGCAGAAAGCGGGAACGTAACACGTCCGAAACGCTCTTCTCTTCAGGGGAGTTGGGGCGCAGCTCCGCCGCGTACGAGACGGCTGCTCACGAGCCTGCCCGTGCACGATCATGGCTGCGTAGGCTCATGAATGCGCACCCCTCGGCTCCCCCAAACAGCGCCGGCGAGCCAGATGGATCACAGTCGATGAATCAGTCGCCGCATCACAGCCGACGGATCACAGGCCCCGCGCGACCTCCGTCGCCCAGTACGTCAGGATCATGTGCGCCCCGGCCCGCTTGATGCCGGTCAGTGCCTCCAGGATCGCCTTGTCGCGGTCGATCCAGCCCTTCTCCGCGGCCGCCTCGATCATCGCGTACTCACCGGAGATCTGGTACGCCGCCACCGGCACGTCCACCGCGTCCGCGATCTTCGCCAGCACGTCCAGATACGGCAGCGCCGGCTTGACCATGACCATGTCGGCGCCCTCCTCCAGATCGAGCGCCAGCTCGCGCAGCGACTCACGGAGGTTGGCAGGGTCCTGCTGATAGGTCTTGCGGTCACCTTTCAAGGACGACCCCACGGCCTCCCTGAACGGGCCGTAGAACGCCGACGAGTACTTCGCCGTGTACGCCAGGATCGAGACGTCCTCGTGGCCCGTCTGGTCCAGCGCGTCCCGGATGACACCGACCTGACCGTCCATCATGCCGCTGGGGCCCACCACATGGACGCCCGCGTCGGCCTGGGCCTGCGCCATCTCGGCGTAGCGCTCCAGCGTGGCCTCGTTGTCGACCCGGCCGTCGGCGTCCAGGACACCGCAGTGCCCGTGGTCGGTGTACTCGTCCAGGCACAGGTCGGACATGACGACGAGGTCATCGCCGACCTCGGCCTTCACGCCCCTGATGGCGCGCTGCAGGATTCCGTCGGGGTCCGTGCCCGCCGTACCGGCCGCGTCCTTCTTCGCGTCCTCCGGCACACCGAACAGCATGATCCCGGCGACGCCCGCCTCCACCGCCTCGACGGCCGCCTTGCGCAGCGTGTCGTGGGTGTGCTGGACGACGCCCGGCATGGCGGAGATCGGCACCGGCGACGTGATCCCTTCCCGGACGAACGCCGGGAGGATCAGGTCGGCCGGGTGCAGCCGGTGTTCGGCGACCATCCGCCGCATGGCGGGGGTGGTGCGCAGCCGGCGCGGCCGCGCACCCGGGAAGCTTCCGTACTTCGTCATGCCACCCACGCTACGCCCGCCTCACGCCCCTCTTTGCCGACGGCACGTCGGCTCTGGGCGCCCCCGAAGGGGCGCCCACCGGCCTACGAGTTGGCCCGCCTCCGGCGCGCCCCCGGCCGCCGCTCGCTGGGGCGGGTGACCGGGTCCCCGGCCTCCATCGCGGCGTCGCGCCGCCTCGCCCCGAACTCCGCGAGCGCTTCGGCCAGCTTGTGCACCGAGGGCTCGGGCGACATGACGTCCACGCGCAGCCCGTGCTCCTCGGCGGTCTTGGCGGTGGCCGGGCCGATACAGGCGATCACGGTCACATTGTGCGGCTTGCCGGCGATGCCGACGAGGTTCCGGACGGTCGAGGAGGAGGTGAACAGGACCGCGTCGAAGCCGCCGCCCTTGATCGCCTCACGCGTCTCGGCCGGCGGCGGCGAGGCGCGCACGGTCCGGTAGGCCGTGACGTCGTCGACCTCCCAGCCGAGCTCGATCAGCCCGGCCACCAGGGTCTCGGTGGCGATGTCGGCGCGCGGCAGGAACACCCGGTCGATCGGGTCGAAGACCGGGTCGTAGGGCGGCCAGTCCTCCAGCAGGCCGGCGGCGGACTGCTCGCCGCTCGGCACCAGGTCGGGCTTCACGCCGAAGGCGATCAGGGCCTTCGCGGTCTGCTCGCCGACGGCCGCGACCTTGATCCCGGCGAACGCGCGGGCGTCCAGGCCGTACTCCTCGAACTTCTCCCGGACCGCCTTGACGGCGTTGACCGAGGTGAAGGCGATCCATTCGTAGCGGCCGGTGACCAGGCCCTTGACCGCGCGCTCCATCTGCTGCGGGGTGCGCGGCGGTTCGACGGCGATCGTCGGGACCTCGTGCGCCACCGCGCCGTACGAGACGAGTTGGTCGGAGAGCGACGCGGCCTGCTCCTTCGTACGCGGTACGAGCACCCGCCAGCCGAACAGCGGCTTGGACTCGAACCACGACAGCTGGTCGCGCTGCGCCGCGGCGCTCCGCTCACCGACCACGGCTATGACCGGCTGGCCGCCGTCCGGCGACGGCAGCACCTTGGCGGCCTTGAGGACCTGGGCCACGGAGCCGAGGGTGGCGGCCCAGGTGCGTTGCCGGGTGGTGGTGCCGGCGACCGTGACGGTCATCGGGGTGTCCGGCTTGCGGCCCGCGGCGACCAGCTCGCCGGCGGCCGCGGCCACCGAGTCGAGGGTGGCCGACACGACGGCGGTCGCGTCGCTGGCGCCGGCCTCGGTCCAGCAGCGGTTGTCGGCGGTGCGGGCGTCGATGAAGCGGACGTCCGTGCCCTGCGCGTCGCGCAGCGGCACACCGGCGTAGGCGGGCACACCGACCGCGGCGGCGATGCCGGGCACGACCTCGAAGACGATGCCCTCGGCGGCGCACGCCAGCATCTCCTCGGCGACATACCCGTCCAAGCCGGGGTCGCCGGTCACCGCACGGACGACCCGCTTGCCCGTGCGGGCGGCCGCCATGACAAGATTGGCGGTGTCCCGAAGGGTTGGGATGTCGGCGGGGATTGACGCCTCGTCAGCTGACGCCTGCAGTGGTGTGTCCACCTGTGCCCGCGCGTGCACACGGACGACGTCCAGCACCTGCGGGTCGGCGATCAACACGTCCGCCTGCGCCAGCGCCTCCACGGCACGCAGCGTCAGCAGACCCGGGTCTCCCGGGCCGGCACCGAGGAAGGTGACCTGGCCGGAGGTGGGGTGGTTTGGGGCGGTGGGGTTCAAAGTGCTCGCTCCCCCATAAGACCGGCCGCACCCTTGGCGAGCATCTCGGCGGCGAGTTCCCGACCCATGTTCAGCGGGGTCGAGACATCGTCGGGAGAGGCGGGTACGTGCCCGGTGGTGGACATCTGCACCAGCGTGCGGCCGTCGGTCGAGCCGACGACTCCCCGCAGATGCAGTTCGGTGACAGCCTGCTCGTCAACCTGCAGGTCGGCCAGTGCCCCAACGGGTGCGGAGCAGCCGGCCTCCAGGGCGGCGAGCAGGGAACGCTCGGCGGTCACGGCGGCCCGGGTGAACGGGTCGTCGAGCGCGGCGAGCGTGGCGGCGAGGTCTGCGTTGGCGGCAGCGCACTCGATCGCCAGTGCCCCCTGGCCGGGGGCGGGCAAAACCATTTCGGGCGACAGCAGCTGCGTCGCCTCGTCGATCCGGCCGATACGGATGAGTCCGGCGGCGGCCAGCACGACCGCGTCCAGCTCGCCCTTCTCGACGTAGCCGATCCGGGTGCCGATGTTGCCGCGGATCGGTACGGGCTCCACGCGCCGGCCCAGCGACCTGGCCCAGGCGTTGAGCTGGCACATCCGACGGGGGGACCCTGTCCCCACTCGGGCGCCGTCGGGGAGCTGCTCGAATGTCAGCCCGTCCCGGGCGATCAGCGCGTCCCGGGGGTCCTCCCGCTTCGGCACGGCGGCCAGCGTCAGGTTCCCGGGCTGCGTGGTCGGCAGGTCCTTGAGCGAGTGGACGGCGAAGTCGATCTCCCCGGCGAGCAGCGCGTCGCGCAGCGCCGACACGAAGACGCCGCTGCCGCCGATCTGCGCCAGGTGCTCGCGGGAGGTGTCGCCGTAGGTGGTGATCTCCACCAGCTCGACGGGGCGGCCGGTCAGCCCGCGCACCGCCTCGGCGACCTGTCCGGACTGGGACACGGCGAGCTTGCTGCGCCGGGTGCCCAGTCTCAGGGCCCGCGGGTCCTTTGTAGTGGTGTCGTTCATTGCCCGCTCCCGTGCTGTGTGGACCGTACGTCCGCCCGACTGACGGCGGCGACCGTCTGGGGGTCGAGGTCGAAGAGTTCCCGCAATGCTTCCGCGTACCCGGCGCCGCCGGGCTCGCTCGCGAGCTGCTTGACCCGCACGGTCGGCGCGTGCAGGAGCTTGTCGACGACCCGGCGCACGGTCTGGGTGATCTCGGCGCGCTGCTTGTCGTCCAGGTCGGGGAGGCGGCCGTCGAGCCGGGCGATCTCGCTGGTGACGACGTCCGCGGCCATGGTGCGCAGGGCGACCACTGTGGGGGTGATGTGCGCGGCCCGCTGGGCGGCGCCGAAGGCGGCGACCTCCTCGGAGACGAGGGTGCGCACGGCGTCCAGATCTGCCGCCATGGGTGCGTCGGCGGCGGCGTCGGCCAGCGTCTCGATGTCGACGAGGCGGGTGCCCTCGACACGGTGCGCCGCGGCGTCGATGTCGCGCGGCATCGCCAGGTCGAGCAGTGCCAGGGGCGCGTCGCGTCCGGTGACCGCGGCCGCGATCATGTCGCCGCCGAGGACCAGGCCGGTCGCGCCGGTACAGGAGATGACGATGTCGGCGACCGCCAGCTCGTGCTCGACACAGGTCATGGCCGCCGCGCGGGCGCGCAGCCCGTTGGCGGCACCGGGGCCGCCGGGCTCGGTCAGGATCTGCACCAGCCGCTCGGCGCGCTCGACGGTGCGGTTGGCGACCGCCAGCTCGCCGATGCCGTTGCGTACGAGGGTGGTGGCGGCCAGCGACGACATCGAGCCGGCGCCGATGACCAGCGCCCGCTTGTCCCGGGCCCATGCGGCGATGTCCGTGCCGCCGGCCCCGCCGCCGGCGAGCTGCTCCAGGCCGAAGGTGACCAGCGACTGGCCGGCCTTGTCGATGCCGGTCTCGCTGTGGGCGCGCTTGCCGACCCGCAGGGCCTGCTGGAACAGGTCGTTCAGCAGCCTCCCGGCGGTGTGCTGCTCCTGGGCGACGGCCAGCGCGTCCTTGATCTGGCCGAGGATCTGGCCCTCGCCGACGACCATCGAGTCCAGGCCGCAGGCCACCGAGAAGAGGTGGTGGACGGCGCGGTCCTCGTAGTGGACGTAGAGATAGGGGGTGAGCTCCTCCAGCCCGGCGCCGCTGTGGCGGGCCAGGAGCGTGGACAGCTCGGCCACACCGGCGTGGAACTTGTCCACATCGGCGTAGATCTCGATGCGGTTGCAGGTGGAGAGCACCGCGGACTCGGTGACCGGTTCGGCCGACACCGCGTCCTGCAGCAGCTTGCCGCGCGCTTCGGGGACCAGGGCAGCCCGCTCCAGCACGCTCACCGGCGCGGTGCGATGGCTCAGTCCGACGACGAGAAGGGTCATGCCGGCATCACGGCGGGCACATCCCCGTCAGGTCCCTTGCGGTCGGCAGCGGCGGCGGCAGCAGCGGCAGCGGCGGTGGTGGGGGCCACCGGGGCCGACGGGCCGGTTTCCGGTCCCGTCTCCTCGCCCGCCTTGCGCTGTTCGTGGAAGGCGAGGATCTGCAGCTCTATCGACAGGTCGACCTTCCGTACGTCCACGCCGTCCGGGACGGTCAGTACGGTCGGCGCGAAGTTGAGGATCGAGGTGACACCGGCGGCGACCAGCCGGTCACAGACCTGCTGCGCCGCGCCCGCCGGCGTCGCGATGACACCGATCGAGACGCCGTTGTCCCGGATGATCGCCTCCAGCTGGTCGGTGTGCTGCACCGCGATACCGGCGACGGGCTTGCCCGCCATGGCCGGGTCGGCGTCGATCAGCGCGGCGACCCGGAAGCCGCGGGAGGCGAAGCCGCCGTAGTTGGCGAGCGCGGCGCCGAGATTACCGATACCGACGATGACGACGGGCCAGTCCTGCGTCAGGCCGAGCTCACGCGAGATCTGGTAGACGAGGTACTCCACGTCGTAGCCGACGCCCCGGGTCCCGTAGGAGCCGAGGTAGGAGAAGTCCTTGCGCAGTTTCGCGGAGTTGACCCCCGCCGCGGCCGCGAGCTCCTCGGAGGAGACCGTGGGGACCGAGCGCTCGGAGAGCGCGGTCAGTGCACGCAGATACAACGGAAGCCGGGCGACGGTGGCCTCGGGAATCCCTCGGCTTCGGGTCGCCGGTCGGTGAGTTCGGCCAGTTGCCACGGTGCTCCTGCGGGTAGAGCGGGGCTGCGGGCGACCATACGTAACCCGACCGCCCTGTCTTCTGCAGGCTATGTCTTTGTGAACGCGTGCACAAAGATGGTGTCCGTTTTGTCGGGCCAAAGTGACCGGGGTCACGCGGCTTTCGGCGGCGTTCGCGGAACCAACTCCCACGTCACACCGTTCACACGCGCCACGCCGGTATCGCGGTAGCGCCGACGGGAGCACGCGTCTCACTCCTCACCGCTATACCCCCGGAAACCTGCAAATCGCCCACCGATGGTAATCGAACCGGCGTCTTCGCAGCACCGTCGCGGCCCAGGCACAATGGCCCCCATGGCCCCCTTGTTCCGCCGCACCGCCCGCAAGAACCCCGCCGAGCGCATGGTCACCCTCATCGGGAAGCCGGGCTGCCATCTGTGCGACGACGCCCAGGCCGTGATCGAGAAGGTGTGTGCCGAGACCGGCGCGTCCTGGGAGAAGAAGGACATCACCGAGGACCCCGAGCTGCACCGCAAGTACTGGGAGCAGATTCCGGTCGTCCTCGTGGACGGCGCCCAGCACGACTTCTGGCGGGTGGACCCCAAGCGGCTGCGTACGGCACTGGGCGCCTGAGCGCCACGGACGGGCCGCCGGGATGGCTGTAACGCAACCGTCGGGCACCCTCGGCCTGCCTGACACGCGCCCGTAACCGGAACCACCGAACAAACTGGCTACGCTGGCCATATGCCCCTCCCGTCGCCCGACCGCCGCCCCGGCAGGAGTCCCTTCGGGACGCACCCCTTCGCGCCGCCCCACTCCCGCCCCGGCAAGACCACCTCCGGGACGCCCGCGTCGCCCGACCACCACCCGAGCGATGGTCAGTCCGACGCACCTCTCCCCGCGCCGCCCGACCCGCGCCCCGGCAGGCGCCCCTCCGGGATGCACTTCCCCACGGGATGGTTCACCCGCCACCGACGCCCCGCCACCGCACGGAGTGTGCTGGCCGGCGAGGCCGCGGCCGAGGCCGCCCGCAAGACCTCCCAGGAGCTGCCGCCGGAGGCCGAGGAGGCCGCGGAGGAGCCCGAGTTCCCGGTCGTCGGGGACGCGTCGGCCGCCGCCTTCTTCGACCTCGACAACACCGTCATGCAGGGCGCCGCCCTCTTCCACTTCGGCCGCGGCCTCTACAAAAGACACTTCTTCCACAAGCGCGATCTGGCCCGCTTCGCCTGGCAGCAGATCTACTTCCGGCTCGCCGGCTCGGAGAACCCCGAGCACATGGCCGACGTCCGCAACAGCGCGCTCTCCATCGTCCAGGGCCACCGCGTCTCCGAGTTGATGTCCATCGGCGAGGAGATCTACGACGAGTACATGGCCGAACGCGTCTGGCCCGGCACCCGCGCCCTCGCCCAGGCCCATCTCGACGCCGGCCAAAAGGTCTGGCTGGTGACCGCCGCCCCCGTCGAAACCGCGACGATCATCGCCCGCCGGCTCGGCCTGACCGGCGCGCTGGGCACCGTCGCGGAATCCGTGGGCGGCATCTACACCGGCAGGTTGGTGGGCGAACCGCTGCACGGCCCGGCCAAGGCCGAGGCGGTGCGCGCCCTCGCCGCCGCCGAGGGCCTGGTGCTGTCGCGCTGCGCCGCCTACAGCGACTCCGCCAACGACATCCCGATGCTCTCGCTCGTCGGGCATCCGTACGCGATCAACCCCGACAGCCGGCTGCGCAAGCACGCCCGGGAGCACGGCTGGCGGCTGCGCGATTACCGAACGGGCCGGAAGGCCGTCAAGATCGGCATCCCGGCGGCCGCCGGTGTGGGTGCCGTCGCGGGCGGCGCGGCGGCCGCCGTCGCGCTCCAGCGCCGCCGCCGCTGACCAGGACTGATCATCCGGCGTCGCGGCAAGCCAACTGCGCTATCTACCCCCACCGCTCTCCCGTCAGTCCCATTGCTTGCGCTCAACCACAACACGCCCTCCAACCAGGCAGATTGCGCTTCCTTCCGATCAAAAGTTGCTCAATGTTCGATACTTGATCTGCCATCAACCCGGCACAGACCGTAAGTAATCGATGATTTGAGCAACTGGGTGTAGCGCTGCCTATACGAAGCGTTATTCTCCTCAGACGCAATCCGGAACCCACACGTCCCTACGACGAGTGAATGGTCCCGCAATGCACGTGATGGAAGCTCTGCCTCTGGGAGTCCCGTGTACCCACACGTCGGGGTTGACGCCTCGGGCCTGGCTACGCTGCGTACGACACTCGTCGACCACCTGCGCAGTTTCGTCCCCACCGCGTACGCCGTCCCCGCATTCGCCTCTGCCGTCCCCGCCGGCCCCTGCTACGCCCTGGCCGACGGGGGGACCGCGGTCAGCAAGGCCGCCGGCCGCACCCGCCGTTCCGGCGCCGGCACGACCACCGCCCGTCGCCCCGCCGACAGCGACAGCCGCCGCATGATGGACCTGGTCGAACGGGCCCAGGCCGGCGAGGCCGAAGCCTTCGGCCGTCTCTACGACCAGTACGCCGACACCGTCTACCGCTATATCTACTACCGCGTGGGCGGCCGGGCCACGGCCGAAGACCTCACCAGCGAGACCTTCCTGCGCGCCCTGCGCCGTATCGGCACCTTCACCTGGCAGGGCCGTGACTTCGGCGCCTGGCTGGTAACCATCGCCCGCAACCTCGTCGCCGACCACTTCAAGTCCTCGCGCTTCCGCCTCGAAGTCACCACCGGCGAAATGCTCGACGCCAACGAGGTCGAGCGCAGCCCCGAGGACTCGGTCCTCGAATCGCTCTCCAACGCCGCCCTGTTGGAGGCGGTACGCAAGCTCAACCCCCAGCAGCAGGAGTGCGTGACCCTGCGCTTCCTGCAGGGCCTCTCGGTCGCCGAGACCGCTCGCGTCATGGGCAAGAACGAGGGCGCCATCAAGACCCTCCAGTACCGGGCCGTCCGCACCCTCGCACGGCTCTTGCCGGACGACGCCCGCTGACCCCGCCCACCCGCCCCCACCGCCCATGCACCTCTTTTCCGCCCGCTCCGCTTACGCTTGGTGATCACCCATGCCCGGTCGGTCAGATCATCGTGAGTGCGTAACCCGAGTGCCGCGCCGCTCGTTGTGCGGGATGCAGGCTCCATGCGGTCACGCCGTGCCGGTCGCCCCTCACTCGATCGGGTGGTCACGAACAACGGCGTGCAGCCGTCCGGTTCCGTCCGGATGGTCAAAGCCAGTCCGGGGAGTCGAGCGGGATGACGAGAGGAGGTGCCGCCCGTGATCGCGAATGTCTCGGTGCACCGGCGGGCCAACGCCTTCGCCCAGGCCCTGGAGGAGCAGGTCCTCAAGGGCGCGGCGGCCGAGGACAGGGTCGACAGTCCGGCGCAAGCGCCGGAAGAGGCACGGCTGTTGGCGGTCGCCGACGGTCTCGGGGAGCTCCCGAAGCCGGAGATGACCACCGAGGTCAAGACGGTCCAGCGTGCCCAGCTCATCGCCGCGATGGAGGCCGCCTTCGCCGAAGGCGCCCCGTCGGACGGTGCCAGGGTGCCCGAGCAACGCACATCGAAGGGCGCGCACCGCGCGGCGAAGTCGCTCGGCCGACTGCGTCCGCGCTCCCGCCTCTCCAAGGGACTGGCCGCGGGCGGGCTGACGGTCGGCGTCGCCGCCGGCGCGTTCAGCGGCGTCGCGGCGGCCAGCTCCGACGCACTCCCCGGCGACTCCCTGTACGGCCTCAAACGCAGCATGGAGGACCTCTGGCTCGGCCTGGCCGGCGACGACTCCGACCGCGGGCAGCTCTATCTCGACCAGGCCGCCACCCGCATGGCGGAGGCACGGCGCCTGATGGAGCGCGGGCGGGTCGCCGACCTCGACCACGAGTCTCTCGGCGAGGTCCGCAAGGCGCTCTCCGGCGTCCGGCACGACGCCGGGGAGGGACACCGTCTGCTGTCCGCCGCCTACGCACGCGACGGTTCGCTCGGCCACATCCAAGCGCTGCACTCCTTCACCACGTCACATCACCGCACCTGGAAGAAGCTGCGCGAACGCCTCCCGGTACAGCTCAAAGACGTCCAGGAGGACGTGACGTCGGTCTTCCAGGCCATAGACGACGAGGTCGATCCGCTCCGCCCGCTGCTGCCGCCGGCCGCGGGCGGCAAGAAGCAGCAGCAGGGCCCACCCGCCGCGTCCGGGTCCGGTGACCGCGAGCGTCCGGCCCCGTCCGGCGAGGACAAGCCCTCCGGCAAACACCGCCGTGGCTCGCAGGGCCCCCGCCCGTCGCCCTCACCGGCGCAGGAGGACGGCCTCCTCGGCGGCAATACAGGCGGCCTGCTGGATCCGCCCAGGGACGGCAGCCCGCTGCCGCACGACGGCGGCCAGGGCGGCCACGACGCGCCCGGGGACACGGAGGTCACCCTCCCGCCGCTGCTCCCCGGGCTCCTGCCCGACCTGGGCATCGACGACGGCCAGGATTCCGCGAGATAGTCCTACCGAAACGCCATAGGGAAACAGCCGTTCCGACGTGGCCATACGAAACGGTCAGACGAAAATCGCCAGACCGAAGTAGCCACAGCGAACCATCCGTATCGAAGGTGCTATTCGAAGCAGACGTACGCGATATCCAGCAGTCCCCATGACGGCGCGCTCGGTGTTCTTCCGGTCCTTCCCTCAGAAGAACACCGAGCGTCGCTGTACGAGCAGCTTGTAGAGGGTGTGCTGAATCGTTTCCCGCACCTGGTCCGTCAAGTTGAACATCAGCATCGGATCGTCGGCGGCCTCCGGCGGATAGCCGTCCGTGGAGATCGGCTCGCCGAACTGGATCGTCCACTTCGTCGGCAGCGGCAGCGCCCCCAGCGGACCGAGCCACGGAAAGGTCGGCGTGATCGGGAAGTACGGCAGCCCCAGCACCCGCGCCAGGGTCTTGGCGTTCCCGATCATCGGGTAGATCTCCTCCGCGCCCACGATCGAACACGGCACGATCGGCACACCGGCCCGCAGAGCCGTCGAGACGAACCCGCCCCGCCCGAACCGCTGCAGCTTGTAGCGGTCCGCGAAGGGCTTGCCGATGCCCTTGAAGCCCTCCGGCATCACCCCGACGACCTCACCGCGCTCCAGCAGCCGCTGGGCGTCCTCAGCACAGGCGAGGGTGTGCCCCGCCTTGCGCGCCAGTTCGTTTATCACCGGCAGCACGAACACCAAATCAGCCGCCAGCAGCCGCAGATGGCGCTCGGCCGGATGGTTGTCGTGCACCGCGACCTGCAGCATCAACCCGTCGAGCGGCAGCGTCCCCGAATGGTTGGCGACGATCAGCGCGCCGCCTTTGGCGGGGATGTTCTCGACGCCCTTGACCTCGACCCGGAAGTATTTGTCGTAGAACGGCCGCAGCAGCGACATCAGGACCTGGTCGGTGAGCTCCTCGTCGTAGCCGAAGTCATCGACCTCGTACTCGCCGGTGATCCGCCGCCGCAGAAAGCTCAGTCCGCCCGCGATCCGCTCCTCCAGGGACCGTCCGGCGTCCGGCCGCCCGGCCGGCGACGCCTCCATGGCCCCGCTCCGCGCCTCCGGTACGGGCGCCAGCGCCGGACCACGCCCCGCGCGCCCGTCCCGTCTGGCCTTTCTGCGGGCCCGCGGCTCCTCACCGAAGGGAATGACCTTGGCGTCCGCCATCGTGGGTGAACTCCTCACTGGGTCTGGCCGGAACGTGCGGACAGCACGCCGGCGAGCCGGTCGACGGTGCGGGCGAGGGACTCGGGCGGCAACAGCCCCGGTCCACGGCTGCGGGCGAATTCCGCGAAGGTCTCCGCCGTCGTGTACTGCGGATGGAACCCCAGCGTCTCGCGCATCTGTGTCGTCTGGACGACCCGGCCGTGCGTGAGCATCCGGATCTGTTCCGGCGAGAAGTCCGTGATGCCGACGGACCGCAGCGCCGAGCCGGCCCAGGTGACCGTCGGCAGGAACAGCGGCAGCGTGGGCCGCCCCAGCCGCCGGGAGGTCTGCGACAGCAGCAGGACGCCGTCCCCGGCGATATTGAACGTGCCGCTGTTGAGCGTGCCCCGGCGCGGCGCGGAAGCGGCGATCCGCAGCACCTCGATGGCGTCGTCCTCGTGCACGAACTGCAGCCGCGGGTCGTAGCCGAAAACCGTCGGCAGCACGGGCAGCGAGAAGTACTCGGCGAGCGGCGAATCCGCGCACGGCCCGAGGATGTTGGCGAAGCGCAGTACGCACACGGCCACATCGGGCCGCCGGCGGGCGAAGCCCCGGACATACCCCTCGACCTCGACGACGTCCTTGGCGAAGCCGCCGCTGGGCAGCGACTTCGGCGGGGTGGTCTCGGTGAAGACGGCCGGGTCACGCGGCGCGGAGCCGTAGACGCTGGCACTGGACTTGACGACCAGGCGCTGCACCCGCGGGGCCTTCTGGCAGGCGCCGAGGAGCTGCATGGTCCCGATGACATTGGTTTCCTTCACCGCAGCCCGCCCGCCACGGCTGCCCAGGGGCGTGCCGTTGATGTCCATATGGACGACGGTGTCGACGCCCGTCTCGGCCAGGACCCTGGCGATCGCCGGATGCCGGATATCGGCCTTGAGGAATTCGGCGCCGCCCAGATGGTGCTCCGGTGGCACGGCGTCGACCCCGATCACCCGGTCGACGTCGGGATCGCGCTGGATCCGACGTACGAACCGGCCCCCCAGTTGCCGCGCGGCTCCCGTGACGAGCACGACCTTGCCCAAGATCAGCCCTTCCTTCCCGCCTTCGGCCATCGCCTGAGCCGAGCTGTGCGGTTCACGCTATCGGGTCGGTGTTGCACTGTGATGACCGCACGATGCACTGAGCCGCATTTCCGCCTCAGCACCGTCCATACGGCCCACAACGCACCGCGGCCCCCCACCACACCAAGGTGATGGGAGGCCGCGAATTCGCGATCAGCGTCGCTTACTTCTCACTACTTCTTGTTACGACGCTGAACACGGGTGCGCTTGAGCAGCTTGCGGTGCTTCTTCTTGGCCATCCGCTTACGCCGCTTCTTGATAACAGAGCCCACGACTACCCTCGCTCACTTCGATTCACTCGGTGCGGGGCGTCCGAGCCCACACTACCTACATCGGGCCAGCCTACCCGTCGCCGGGCGTATGGCGTAATCCGAGGGTCCGTACGGGACCTTCAGGCCGATTCCACCCCCACATAGGACTCACGGAGATAGTCGTGAACCGCCTGCTCCGGAACCCGGAAGGACCTCCCCACGCGGATCGCGGGCAGATGACCACTGTGCACCAGGCGGTACACGGTCATCTTCGACACTCGCATCACCGTGGCAACTTCCGCCACCGTCAGAAACACAACCTCGTTCAGAGGCCGCTGTTCTCCAGCCATGGACACACCTGCACCTTCCGCATAAGACGGGCACCGGCTTCCCCTCCGGTGACTCTTCGTCGCTATGCGCTCACTCCCCAATTTAGGGGCGGGTGATGCGAGTGGGGAAGAGGAGCAGCGAAGGCCGCCTACCATGACAGACTCGCCCGATTGAGTACATAGCGTGTCAGCGGCCGGTAGTAAACGGCCTGGACGGCGTCGTCGAGCGGCACCACCACGGACACCCGCCCCTCCGCCTGCCCGACGAACAGCGCGGGGTCGTCCGTATCCGCCAGCCCGATCGCCTCGATGCCGAGCTGACCTGCTCCGCAGACCCAACCGTGGTCCCCGATCACCAGCTCCGGCAGCGGCCCCGCGGAGTCCGCCGCGGCGGCCAGAGCCGTCCGCACCGGGAGCGGCGAATGGGTGTGCACGCCCCCCAGGCCGGACGCGCCCCGCACGCCGGTTTCGCGCATCAGCGCGACTCCCCGTACGTAGTCAAGGCCGTACGTACGTACCCCGAACCGGGTCGCTATGTCGATACGGTCGCCATACGCGGGGGTGAGCACGGAGCAGCCCGCCGACGTGAGCACGTCTGCGAGCGTGGCGTAGAAGTCCAGCAGCCGGTGCGGATGACCGGTCCCCAGCAGCACCGGCACGCGCCGGCCCGCCGCCTCACCGACCCGGTCGGCAAACCGGTCCAACGCCGCGATTGTACGGTCAGGATCGATCACATCAGGGCCGAAGGTGTGCGCCGGATCGGCCGAAACCCCACACTCCTGTCCCATCAGTCGCAGAACTTCCCCGACCGGCCAGTCCCGTTCGGGATCCAGCCCCAGCAACACCCGGGGATCCCGCGCCGCGAAGAGCCGGTACCGCCCCAGGCTCTTCTCCCGCATGGTCGCGATAGTCCCCGCGAGCCGCGCCTCGATCAGGTGCGCCCGCAGCGCCCTGGTGCTCAACACGCTGATCATGCTGACCCGTTGGCCGGGTACCGGATGCCCTAACCGATGGGTAGTCACACATCTGGGGCAGGGGGTGTGGGGGTGAGCATGCCCGGGCGGTGCGTTTCTGAGGTGGGGCGTCTGGGGTGGGATATCTGGGGTGGGGGTGAGCTGGGGAGTGGTGTGCTGAGGGATGCTGTGCTGAAAGGCGCAAAGGTGCGTGGTCCATGGCCCGTGCAGGCGGTGCCGTATGAGCTACGTCGTACCGGGCGGTGCCTGCTGAGCCCGCGCCGTGTTGGCTGTGCCATGCGGGGCGGTGTCGTGCTGCCTGTGCCATGCGGGCGGTGCCGTAGGAGCAGCTCCGTAGGTGGTCATCGCCATCCTGGGGGGGTGTCCACACTGAGCACGTCACACTGAGCAGCGTCCTTTCGCTGACGTGGCGACAGGCGGGAAATACCCCTCGCCCCAACCGCGTCCCCTACGGCAACAGCCCATGCGCCGGAAACACCGCCCGGCGGGTGGCCAGTACCGCCTGGTCCAGCCGGTCGGCCGGGTCGTAGCCGCCATCGGCGAAATCCCGCCAGGTCGGGGTACGCCCATCGGTCATCCGCTGCGGCCCCAACTGCCGGGTCCTGCGGAACACTTCGTGCCGCCACGCCTCCGGCACCATCGTCGTCGGATCGATGGGCCGACCCGCCGCGATCGCCGTCAGATGCGTCCAGCTGCGCGGCACCACATCCACCACCGCATAGCCGCCGCCACCGAGCGCCACCCACCGCCCGTCCGCGTGCTCATGCGCCAGATCGTGACAGGACTCGGCCACCATCCGCTGCGCGTCGACGCTCACCGCCAGATGCGCGAGCGGGTCCTCGAAGTGGGTGTCCGCACCGTGCTGCGTCACGACCACCTGCGGCCGGAACGCCCCGAGCAGCTCCGGCACCACCGCGTGGAACGCCCGCAGCCACCCCTCGTCAGCGGTCCCGGCCGGCAGCGCCACATTCGCCACGCTGCCCTCCGCGCCGTCGCCGCCGCTCTCCTCCGGCCATCCGGTCTGCGGGAAGAGCGTACGCGGATGCTCGTGCAGCGAGATCGTCAGGACCCGTGGGTCCTCCCAGAACGCCGCCTGCACCCCATCGCCGTGGTGCACATCCACATCCACATACGCGACCCGCTCGGCGCCCAGCTCCAGCAGCCGGGCGATCGCCAGCGAAGCGTCGTTGTAGATGCAGAATCCGGACGCGCCGCCCGGCATCGCGTGATGCAGCCCGCCGGTGAAGTTCACCGCATGCTGCGCGTCCCCGCGCCAGACAGCCTCGGCCGCCCCGACCGACTGCCCGGCGATCAGCGCCGATGCCTCATGCATACCCGAAAACGCCGGATCATCCGCTGTGCCCAGACCGTACGAGGTGTCCGCCGAGTCCGGGTCCGCCGAAGCGGCACGGACCGCCCCGATGTAGTCCTCGCGGTGCACCAACCGCAGCGTGGAATCGCCGGCCGGCTTGGCCGCGACCACTTCCAGGGGCCCGCGGTCGAGCCCGTACGCCTCCACCAGACGCATGGTCAGCGCGAGGCGGACCGGATCCATCGGATGACCGGGCCCGAAGTCATAGCCCGTTACTGCCTCGTCCCACATCAGTTGTGCGCGGCCGCTCATGGTCGTCACCGTATCCGGCCTACGGCGGCCGAACGAACGGGCATACAGGAGCATCACCAGCACCAGGGCCATCGGGACGAGCATTGCCCCGCGATGGACCATGCGTACCGCCGGAGACCGCCAACGACAGATGCCAGCCCGGACCCGCCCGGACCGGCGAGGTACCCACGACGCCCACCCACCAATCACGCCAGCAGCTGCGGCAGTTCCGTCATGTCGGAGAAGTGCGCGACGGCCCCGGCCAGCTTCGCCGCCGGTGTCATCGCCGTGAACCCATAGACATCCATCCCCGCGTCCAGTGCACCCTGCACACCAAGCGGGCTGTCCTCAACAACAGCACACCGCTCGGGCGACACCCCCATCTGTTCCGCCGCATGCAGAAACAGATCCGGCGCCGGCTTCCCACGCCCCACATCCTGCGACGAGAAGATGCGATTATCCCCTCCGCCATGGACGCCTTCCGCCCCGAATTTCTCCAACCCGAACTTCTCCAACAGCCCGGTCTTACTCAGCGCCACCCGGATCCGCTCATGGGTCCCCGACGAAGCGACGCAATACGGCACTGCGTCCCCGGCCAGCTTCTCCAGCACCCCGACCACACCCGGCACCGGCTCCAGTTGCCGGTGGAACGCCTCGAAAACCCGGGCATGGAAGCCGTCGTCAAAGTCGTCCGGCAACCGCTGGCCCGACCGCTCCATGACGATTTCGTGGATCCGGTGCATCGCGGAGCCCATGTAGTCACGGATCGAATCCTCGTACGTGGTCGGGTGGCCCAACTCAGTGAGGTAGTCCGCGAGGATCCGATTGGAGATCGGTTCGCTGTCCACCAGGACACCATCGTTATCGAAAATGATCAGATCATAGCGCATGCCACCGAGCGTACCGAGCCGCTTCTGTCCGCGAACGCAAAAAAGCTCCGGTTCCTGAACCACAAAGGATTCAGGAACCGGAGCCCAAAAATAGTTCGGCGGCGTCCTACTCTCCCACAGGGTCCCCCCTGCAGTACCATCGGCGCTGAAAGGCTTAGCTTCCGGGTTCGAAATGTAACCGGGCGTTTCCCTAACGCAATAACCACCGAAACACTATGAAAATAACAACTCCAGCCGGCAACGGCGAGTTCATTACTTCAGAACCAACACAGTGGACGCGAGCAACTGAGGACAAGCCCTCGGCCTATTAGTACCAGTCAACTCCACACCTTACGATGCTTCCATATCTGGCCTATCAACCCAGTCATCTACTGGGAGCCTTAACCCATCAAGTGGGTGGGAGCCCTCATCTCGAAGCAGGCTTCCCGCTTAGATGCTTTCAGCGGTTATCCCTCCCGAACGTAGCCAACCAGCCATGCCCTTGGCAGAACAACTGGCACACCAGAGGTTCGTCCGTCCCGGTCCTCTCGTACTAGGGACAGCCCTTCTCAAGACTCCTACGCGCACAGCGGATAGGGACCGAACTGTCTCACGACGTTCTAAACCCAGCTCGCGTACCGCTTTAATGGGCGAACAGCCCAACCCTTGGGACCGACTCCAGCCCCAGGATGCGACGAGCCGACATCGAGGTGCCAAACCATCCCGTCGATATGGACTCTTGGGGAAGATCAGCCTGTTATCCCCGGGGTACCTTTTATCCGTTGAGCGACGGCGCTTCCACAAGCCACCGCCGGATCACTAGTCCCTACTTTCGTACCTGCTCGACCCGTCAGTCTCACAGTCAAGCTCCCTTGTGCACTTACACTCAACACCTGATTACCAACCAGGCTGAGGGAACCTTTGGGCGCCTCCGTTACCCTTTAGGAGGCAACCGCCCCAGTTAAACTACCCACCAGACACTGTCCCTGATCCGGATCACGGACCCAGGTTAGACATCCAGCACGACCAGAGTGGTATTTCAACAATGACTCCCCCTGAACTGGCGTCCAGAGATCACAGTCTCCCACCTATCCTACACAAGCCGAACCGAACACCAATATCAAGCTATAGTAAAGGTCCCGGGGTCTTTCCGTCCTGCTGCGCGAAACGAGCATCTTTACTCGTAATGCAATTTCACCGGGCCTATGGTTGAGACAGTCGAGAAGTCGTTACGCCATTCGTGCAGGTCGGAACTTACCCGACAAGGAATTTCGCTACCTTAGGATGGTTATAGTTACCACCGCCGTTTACTGGCGCTTAAGTTCTCAGCTTCGCCAACCCGAAGATTGACTAACCGGTCCCCTTAACGTTCCAGCACCGGGCAGGCGTCAGTCCGTATACATCGCCTTACGGCTTCGCACGGACCTGTGTTTTTAGTAAACAGTCGCTTCTCGCTGGTCTCTGCGGCCACCCCCAGCTCAGAGCGCAAAACTCATCACCAGAAATGGCCCCCCTTCTCCCGAAGTTACGGGGGCATTTTGCCGAGTTCCTTAACCATAGTTCACCCGAACGCCTCGGTATTCTCTACCTGACCACCTGAGTCGGTTTAGGGTACGGGCCGCCACAAAACTCGCTAGAGGCTTTTCTCGACAGCATAGGATCATCCACTTCACCACAATCGGCTCGGCATCAGGTCTCAGCCATAAATGTGCAGCGGATTTACCTACCACACGACCTACACCCTTACCCCGGGACAACCACCGCCCGGGATGGACTACCTTCCTGCGTCACCCCATCACTCACCTACTACTGGCTCGGTTCACCGGCTCCACCACTCCGCTTCACCCGAAGGATCCACGGCGGCTTCACGGGCTTAGCATCACCAGCCTCAGCGCTGACGCTTCATAGCGGGTACCGGAATATCAACCGGTTATCCATCGACTACGCCTGTCGGCCTCGCCTTAGGTCCCGACTTACCCTGGGCAGATCAGCTTGACCCAGGAACCCTTAGTCAATCGGCGCAAGAGTTTCCCACTCTTGTATCGCTACTCATGCCTGCATTCTCACTCGCGAACCGTCCACAACTCGCTTCCACGGCTGCTTCACCCGGCACACGACGCTCCCCTACCCATCCACACACCCGTTAGGGCTCCTGTATGAATGACACGACTTCGGCGGTGTACTTGAGCCCCGCTACATTGTCGGCGCGGAATCACTTGACCAGTGAGCTATTACGCACTCTTTCAAGGATGGCTGCTTCTAAGCCAACCTCCTGGTTGTCTCTGCGACTCCACATCCTTTCCCACTTAGCACACGCTTAGGGGCCTTAGTCGATGCTCTGGGCTGTTTCCCTCTCGACCATGGAGCTTATCCCCCACAGTCTCACTGCCGCGCTCTCACTTACCGGCATTCGGAGTTTGGCTAAGGTCAGTAACCCGGTAGGGCCCATCGCCTATCCAGTGCTCTACCTCCGGCAAGAAACACACGACGCTGCACCTAAATGCATTTCGGGGAGAACCAGCTATCACGGAGTTTGATTGGCCTTTCACCCCTAACCACAGGTCATCCCCCAGGTTTTCAACCCTGGTGGGTTCGGCCCTCCACACGGTCTTACCCGCGCTTCAGCCTGCCCATGGCTAGATCACTCCGCTTCGGGTCTTGGGCACGCTACTCAACGCCCTCTTAGGACTCGCTTTCGCTACGGCTCCCCCACACGGGTTAACCTCGCAACATACCGCAAACTCGCAGGCTCATTCTTCAAAAGGCACGCAGTCACGACACAAGGAACAAGTCCCTGTGCGACGCTCCCACGGCTTGTAGGCACACGGTTTCAGGTACTATTTCACTCCGCTCCCGCGGTACTTTTCACCATTCCCTCACGGTACTATCCGCTATCGGTCACCAGGGAATATTTAGGCTTAACGGGTGGTCCCGCCAGATTCACACGGGATTTCACGGGCCCCGTGCTACTTGGGTGATTCTCAAACGAGCCGTACAGATTTCAGCTACGGGGGTCTTACCCTCTACGCCGGACCTTTCGCATGTCCTTCGCCTACCCATACGGTTTCTGACTCGCCGACCGGCCGGCAGACCGATCAAGAAAACTCCCACAACCCCACATGCGCAACCCCTGCCGGGTATCACACGCACATGGTTTGGCCTCATCCGGTTTCGCTCGCCACTACTCCCGGAATCACAATTGTTTTCTCTTCCTGCGGGTACTGAGATGTTTCACTTCCCCGCGTTCCCTCCACACTGCCTATGTGTTCAGCAGCGGGTGACAGCCCATGACGACTGCCGGGTTTCCCCATTCGGACACCCCCGGATCACAGCTCGGTTGACAGCTCCCCGGGGCCTATCGCGGCCTCCCACGTCCTTCATCGGTTCCTGGTACCAAGGCATCCACCGTGCGCCCTTAAAAACTTGGCCACAGATGCTCGCGTCCACTGTGCAGTTCTCAAGCAACGACCAGCCACCCACCACCCCGCCACACAAGACGAGTTCACTGGGGCCGGCATCCCGAAGGCCAGACATCAAGTCCGCACCCTCAGACACCCAACAGCGTGCCCGACCCACCTCATCAATCCCCACGTTCCACGCCGAAGCAGTACTAGTGACAACCAACCAAGTGCGCCGAATAGTCAACGTTCCACCCATGAGCAACCACCGCAGAACACTCGCCTGCGTTATGGCCCTGGACAACCTTCCGGCTGCCTAGATGCTCCTTAGAAAGGAGGTGATCCAGCCGCACCTTCCGGTACGGCTACCTTGTTACGACTTCGTCCCAATCGCCAGTCCCACCTTCGACGATTCCCTCCCACAAGGGGTTGGGCCACCGGCTTCGGGTGTTACCGACTTTCGTGACGTGACGGGCGGTGTGTACAAGGCCCGGGAACGTATTCACCGCAGCAATGCTGATCTGCGATTACTAGCAACTCCGACTTCATGGGGTCGAGTTGCAGACCCCAATCCGAACTGAGACCGGCTTTTTGAGATTCGCTCCACCTCACGGCATCGCAGCTCATTGTACCGGCCATTGTAGCACGTGTGCAGCCCAAGACATAAGGGGCATGATGACTTGACGTCGTCCCCACCTTCCTCCGAGTTGACCCCGGCAGTCTCCTGTGAGTCCCCATCACCCCGAAAGGCATGCTGGCAACACAGAACAAGGGTTGCGCTCGTTGCGGGACTTAACCCAACATCTCACGACACGAGCTGACGACAGCCATGCACCACCTGTACACCGACCACAAGGGGGACCCTGTCTCCAGGGTTTTCCGGTGTATGTCAAGCCTTGGTAAGGTTCTTCGCGTTGCGTCGAATTAAGCCACATGCTCCGCTGCTTGTGCGGGCCCCCGTCAATTCCTTTGAGTTTTAGCCTTGCGGCCGTACTCCCCAGGCGGGGAACTTAATGCGTTAGCTGCGGCACGGACGACGTGGAATGTCGCCCACACCTAGTTCCCAACGTTTACGGCGTGGACTACCAGGGTATCTAATCCTGTTCGCTCCCCACGCTTTCGCTCCTCAGCGTCAGTATCGGCCCAGAGATCCGCCTTCGCCACCGGTGTTCCTCCTGATATCTGCGCATTTCACCGCTACACCAGGAATTCCGATCTCCCCTACCGAACTCTAGCCTGCCCGTATCGAATGCAGACCCGGAGTTAAGCCCCGGGCTTTCACATCCGACGCGACAAGCCGCCTACGAGCTCTTTACGCCCAATAATTCCGGACAACGCTTGCGCCCTACGTATTACCGCGGCTGCTGGCACGTAGTTAGCCGGCGCTTCTTCTGCAGGTACCGTCACTTGCGCTTCTTCCCTGCTGAAAGAGGTTTACAACCCGAAGGCCGTCATCCCTCACGCGGCGTCGCTGCATCAGGCTTGCGCCCATTGTGCAATATTCCCCACTGCTGCCTCCCGTAGGAGTCTGGGCCGTGTCTCAGTCCCAGTGTGGCCGGTCGCCCTCTCAGGCCGGCTACCCGTCGTCGCCTTGGTAGGCCATCACCCCACCAACAAGCTGATAGGCCGCGGGCTCATCCTTCACCGCCGGAGCTTTCCACACACAGACCATGCGGCCGTGTGTCATATCCGGTATTAGACCCCGTTTCCAGGGCTTGTCCCAGAGTGAAGGGCAGATTGCCCACGTGTTACTCACCCGTTCGCCACTAATCCACCACCGAAGCGGCTTCATCGTTCGACTTGCATGTGTTAAGCACGCCGCCAGCGTTCGTCCTGAGCCAGGATCAAACTCTCCGTGAATGTGTACCGGATATCCGGCCGAACACTCGCGTTGAGCGGAACCACCAGAGGAATAATCCGGTGGTTCACAGCATCCTCGCTGTGTGTGCCACCCCGACAAAAGCGGAGTGGGCTTTCAAAGGAACCTCATCTCCACAAGAGGAGACGGGGTATCAACATATCTGGCGTTGACTTTTGGCACGCTGTTGAGTTCTCAAGGAACGGACGCTTCCTTCGCGCCTGTTTCACCAGGCCCTCCGGGCGCTTCCCTTCGGTCTTGCGTTTCCGACTCTACCAGATCCTCGCGGTCCTGATTTCCGCCGGTGCGATTCCGCCTCTCGGCTTCCTCACGGTTTCCAACCTACCAGATCCGTTTCCGTATCCGGCCCCTGTTGGAGCGGGGTCGACCGTCCGGCTTTCGCCTTTCGATCTTGCTCCGACTGTATCAGAGCTGATTTCGGCCGGTGCTTCTCGAAAGTCGCACGGTTCGAATTCAGTTCCGATCCCGTCGGGCTGCCGTGGAGCGGCTTTTTACTGCCGCACCTTTCGGCGTGGTCACTACTTTAGCGGAATTCCTCGGTGATTCAAATCGAGTCGATCGAGCGATTGATTCGATTTGAGTCAGTGGAATCGAATTTCGGCATGCGAAAACGATCCCGATGAGGGGCCGTGCAGTAGTGGTGTGCCGCTGTTGCGGCGGGATGGCTACCGCAGAACCGTTACGGCTCCATGGCAACTCGGAGAACACTACGGATGGGCCATCCCCGTGTCAACTTGAGTCAGTCGAGGTCGTTCAGTCGTCCGCCGGCGTCCGGTTGGGTTTCCTCCACACGGCGCAGCAGGCGGGTCAGCACCTCGCCGAGGAGGGTGCGTTCTTCGCCGGAGAGGTCCTGGAGGAGGTCCCCCTCGAACACCGTGGCCAGGCGCATCGCCTCGTGCCACTTCTGGTGTCCCTCATTGGTCAGCCCGACGATGACGCGGACCCGGTTGTTCTCGTCGCGCTCTCGTGTGACCAGGCCCTCGCTCGCCATGCGGTCGATGCGGTGGGTCATGGCGGCCGGCGTGAGGCCGAGTCGTTTGGCGAGTTCGCCGGGCCCCAAGCGGTAGGGGGCGCCGGACAGGACCAGGGCTTTGAGGACCTCCCATTCGGCGTTGCTCAGGCCGAGGGTGGCCGTCTGTCGTCCGTAGGCGACGTTCATCCGACGGTTGAGGCGCTGAAGTGCGGAGACGACCTGTTCCACCTGGGGGTCGAGGTCTTGGAACTCACGCTGGTAGGCCGCGATCTGTTCCTCAAGGCTCGGCTCGGCTGCGTCGGCGGCCGCATCTGAGGGCTCTGGCATGCGGCGCAGTATGACACGAAAGACATTGGCCTTGAAGACCTTCTGCATGTACTCTTTAGCTCTGAACTTTAGTGTTGAAGTCTTCAGAGTGAGACTCTCTGTGACGGCTGCGGCGCGTGAGTTCGTCCTCCAATCCGTCTTACGACATGACCTAGGTAGGTGAGTGTGACCACCGCGATGGGCGCCGCTCTGCGCCGAATCCAGCTGGGGAACGCGCTGAGCGCGTTCGGCAACGGCTTCACGGTTCCGTATCTGTACGTCTATGTGGCGAAGGTGCGTGACCTCGGTGCGAGTACGGCCGGTGTGGTGCTGGCGATGCTGGCGGTGTCCGCCCTGGTCGTTCTGCCGGTGACCGGTCGGGCCATCGACCGGCGTGGCCCGCTGCCGGTGGCCATCGTCGGTACGGTCTCCGCCGCCGCCGGCGCGCTGGGCCTCGGGCTGTCCGCCTCGGAGCCGCTGGTCATCGTGTCCGCCATCGCGCTCGGTGCGGGTATAGCGGTGATCCAGCCGGCCCTCGCGACGATGATTGTGTGGTGCTCGACGACGGTGACCAGGTCGCGGGCGTTCGCCACCCAGTTCTTTCTGAACAACCTCGGCCTGGGGGTCGGCGGGCTGGTCGGCGGGCTGCTGGTCGACGAGTCGCATGCGACGAGCTTTGTGCGGCTGTTCGCCATCGAGGCCACGATGTTCCTGGTGCTCGGTGCGGCGATCGCGAGCGTACGGCTGCCGCGGACGCCGAAGGTCGAGGACGCGGTGCCGACCGGAGAGCGCGCCAAGGGTGCCTGGCGGGCGCTGTTCGCCGACCGGCGGATGGTGTGGCTGTGTGTGCTGGGCTTTGTGCTGTTCTTCGCCTGCTACGGGCAGTTCGAGTCGGGCCTCGCGGCGTACGCCACCGAGGTCACCCGGATTCCGCCGGCCACGCTGGGCATCGCGCTCGCGGCGAACACGGCGGCGATCGTGGCGGCGCAGTTCGTGGTGCTCAAACTGGTCGAGCGGCGGCGGCGCAGCCGGGTCATGGCGCTGGTCGGGCTCATATGGACCGTGGCGTGGATAGCGGCCGGACTGTCCGGGCTGGTGCATGGTGCGCAGGTGGTGGCGACGACACTGCTGATCTCGACGTACGCGCTGTTCGGTATAGGTGAGTCGATGCTGTCGCCGACGGTGGCGCCGCTGGTGGCGGATCTGGCGCCGGCGTCGCTGATCGGTCAGTACAACTCGGCGTTCGCGTTGGTCAAGCAGTTGGCGTTGGCCGTGGGGCCGGCAGTGGGCGCGTTGATGGTGGGGCATGGAATGTACGTGGCGTACATCGGGATGCTGGTGCTGTGCGCGCTGGGGATCTCGGGGCTGGCGCTGCGGTTGGGCAGGATGCTCAGCCCGGCGCAGGACGATCCTCGTCGGGCGATGGCGTCGGTTCCCGCGCCTCGGGCCGAGGCGCCGGAGCGGGTGGCCGCAACCATGTGAGGTGCCCCGGCCGCCCCTTCCCGAAACCGGAGCTCTGCCCCCCCGAGGGGGGAGAGCCAGGGCTCGGGCCGAGCGGGGCTGGACGACTAGCCCCGGGGCAGTGCGAATTCGCACCAGACTGCTTTGCCGCCGCCCGGGGTTCTGCGGGAGCCCCAGGACGAGGCGATGGTCGCGACGATGGAGATGCCCCGGCCGGCTTCGTCGGCCGGTTCGGCTCGGCGGCGGCGGGGGAGGTGGTCGTCGCCGTCGGTGACTTCGACGATCAGGCGGCGGTCGGTGCGGCGGAGGCGGAGACGCATGGGGGGCGTGCCGTGCTGGAGGGAGTTGGCGACCAGTTCGCTGGCGGCCAGGACGCCGAGGTCGTGGAGCTCCGGGGAGAAGCGCCAGGACGCGAGGACGCCGGAGGCGAAGGCGCGGGCGCGCGGGGCCGCTTCCGTGCCGCCGTGGAGTTCGAGGGCGGCGTTGTGGAAGAGCTCGGCGTCGTGGCCGGTCCGCTCGGGGTGCTGGAGGACGAGGATGGCGACGTCGTCGTCGTGGGTTGCGGTGATGCCGAGGGAGCGCAGCAGGCGGTCGCAGACGATGTCGGGAGCGCCGGTGGCTCCCGCGAAGGCGCGTTCCAGGTCCTCGACGCCATGGTCGATGTCCTTGTCGCGGCGCTCCACGAGGCCGTCGGTGTAGAGGACGGCGCTGGATCCGGGCCCCAGGGGCACCGAGCCCGAGGTGTGCAGCCAGCCGCCGGTGCCCAGGGGTGGTCCGGTCGGTTCGGCGGCACGGCGGACGGTGCCGTCCGGGTCGCGGACCAGGATGGGGAGGTGGCCGGCCGAGGCGTAGACCAGGCGGCCTTCGTTGGGGTCGTGGACGGCGTAGACGCAGGTGGCGATCTGGCTGGCGTCGATCTCGGCGGCCAGACCGTCCAGGAGCTGCAGGACTTCGTGGGGCGGGAGGTCGAGGCGGGCGTAGGCGCGGACGGCGGTGCGCAGCTGGCCCATGACGGCGGCGGCGCGGACGCCGCGGCCCATGACGTCGCCGATGACCAGGGCGGTACGGCCGGCGCCGAGGGTGATGACGTCGTACCAGTCGCCGCCGACCGCGGCGTCCGTGCCGCCGGGCTGGTAGGTGGCGGCCACCCGGAGGTCGTCGGGCTGCTCCAGTTCCTGGGGGAGCAGGGAGCGTTGGAGGGTGACGGCGGCCTCGCGCTGGCGGGCTTCGCTGGCGCGCAGCCGCTCGGCGGACTCGATCTGGTCGGTGACGTCCGCGCCGAAGACGAGGACGCCCTTGTGCGGGGCGACGCAGGCGACTTCCGGGTCGGGGGCCGGGCCGCTGGCGGCGACCTCGATGGGGGTGCAGGTGAAGGTGTAGTAGCCGTCCCGGGAGCGGTCGGATCCCGCGGCGCCGGGGACCTTGCGGGACTTGACCGTACGGGGCTTGCCGCTGCGCAGGACCTGGTCCATCAGCGGGAGCAGGCCGAGTTCGTCGAGTTCGGGGAGGGCTTCGCGCGCGGTGTGGCCGGCCGGGCGGGGGCCGAAGACGGTGGCGTAGGCGCCGTTGACGTACGCGATGCGGTGCTCGGGGCCGTAGACGACGGCCACCAGGGCGGGGATGGTGCCGAGGATGTCGTGGACGGACAGGGCGTCGACGGTGGGCGGCAGACCGCGGGGGACGACGTCTTCGGAGGCGGCCGTTTCGGGGTGGTCGGGGCGCGCGGCGCGGGCCACGGGGACGGCGCCGGAGCCGGCGGTCGGGGCGTCGGGGGTGGTGTCCGCCGCGTGCACCCCGTCCGCCGGTGCCTCGGCGGACGGGGTGACCGGCGCGGCGGACGCGGGGCGCGGCGCGGCGCGGTCGGACCGGGCGGCGGCGCGCCGCTGTGTGCCGGGGAACTTGGCGCTCCAGCGCGTGAAGATCACGGAGGTGTACCTCTTAGTTCGCGTCGTCGCGCGGGGTCGGGCCGTCGGCTTGGGGGTACCGCCCGGCCGAAGTCCCCCGGCTGACGCCGGGTGGGGGTGCCCCCAAGGGAACTGTCGGCTGGGGGCACTCTCGGCGCCCTCTGGTGGAATGCAGCAAACGTCCAGAATCCTCGTGATTGTCACTCTTTGCAGATACGAGCCCACCCATGGTCACACGTCCAGTGTGGCCGACCGGACTGGCATCCGTCAGACGCCGGGGACCGCGGGGGAAGTTCCACGCCGCGGTCCATTCGGGTGACCCGGTAGGTGACGGAACGTCAACCGGAGGTCGGTCGGCCGGTTGGGCGTGCCGGTCAGCTGGCTTCGTTGTGGCGTCCGGTGCCCGCGGCGAGTTCGAACTCGGCGCGCGGGTTCTCCAGCGAGCCGAGCGAGACGATCTCGCGCTTGAACAGGCTGGCGAGGGTCCATTCGGCGAGCACCCGCGCCTTGCGGTTGAAGGTGGGCACCCGGCTGAGGTGATAGGCGCGGTGCATCAGCCACGCCGGATAGCCCTTGAGTTTGCGCCCGTAGACATGCGCGACGCCCTTGTGGAGGCCGAGCGAGGCCACCGATCCGGCGTATTTGTGCTCGTAGTTCTTGATCGGCCCGCCGCGCACCGCGGCGGCGACGTTCTCGGCGAGCACCTTCGCCTGCCGGAGGGCGTGCTGTGCGTTGGGCGCGCACTGCGCGGGCGGCTCGTCGGGTTTCGCGGGCGGTTCGGCCGTCAGGTCCGGGACCGCGGCCGCGTCACCGGCGGACCAGGTGTGTTCGACGCCCTCCACCTGGAGTGCGGCGGTGCACTTGAGGCGGCCGCGGTCGTTCAGCGGCAGTTGGGTCGCGGCCAGGATGGGGCTCGGTTTGACGCCGGCGGTCCACACCAGGGTTCTGGTCGGGAAGCGGGCGCCGTCGCTGAGCTGGGCGACCCGGTCCTCGCAGGAGTCCAGCCGGGTGTCGAGCCGTACGTCGATATTGCGTCCCCGCAGCTCGCGTACGGCGTACCGGCCCATGTCCGGGCCCACTTCCGGCAGGATCCGGCCGGTCGCCTCGACCAGGATCCACTTCATGTCGTCGGGCTTGACGTTGTGGTAGTAGCGGGAGGCGTAGCGGGCCATGTCCTCCAGTTCGGCCAGCGCTTCCACGCCCGCGTAACCGCCGCCCACGAAGACGAAGGTCAGCGCCGCGTCGCGGACCGCCGGGTCGCGGGTGGAGGACGCGATGTCGAGCTGTTCGAGGACGTGGTTGCGCAGCCCGATGGCCTCTTCGACGGTCTTGAAGCCGATGCCGAAGTCGGCCAGGCCCGGGACGGGGAGGGTGCGGGAGACCGAGCCCGGCGCGAGGACCAGTTCGTCGTACGCCATGGTGAGCGCGCCGTCTTCGAGCTCCTCGGCGGCCAGGGTCTTGACGGTGGCCTTCCGCTCGTCGTGGTCGATGGCGGTGACCTCGCCGATCACGACCTTGCACTGCGGCAGCACCCGGCGCAGCGGGACGACGACATGGCGCGGCGAGATGGAGCCGGCCGCGGCCTCGGGCAGGAACGGCTGATAGGTCATATACGGCTCGGGGTCGACCACGACGACCTCGACCGTGCCCTGCCGCAGTTCCCGCTTCAGGTTCCGCTGCAGGCCCAGGGCGGTATACATGCCCACGTAGCCACCGCCGACAACGAGAATGCGCGCCACGTCGTTCGCAGCCACAGCCTTCACAGACGTTCTCCTCGCGAGGTCGACCGGGCCCGGGGCGGCACCGATCCGGTGGCCGGCCGACGGCACGGTCACCTGGGGCGCTGCGCCCCCGGGAAAGCGCAGCACTGTCTCCATGACGCACCCCCGGCGCGCCTTTGTCCACAGGCCCGACGAAATGTATGACCCGGCGCGGTTCTGGGGACGGAGTCTCCCGTTCCGCCGGTGTGGCGAAAGGTGCGCAGGTCAGAGGGCTGGTGGCGGGAAGAGCGCGGGTGTGCATTCCGGGCGGATCGGCCCTGTTACGCCGTTCGGGGGCGCAGTGTGCGGAACACCCCCTTCATTCTTGACCCGGGCTCAACTATGTTCGTATGTCGTTGGGGTGCACCCTCTCGTCGGTACACCCCGACCGTCAGGGCGGGGAGTCTCCGGGGGGAGACGTTCATTACCGGGGGATCAATATGCATATTCAGGGCTCTCAATGGCCGACAGCCGTCGCGACCGCACATACATCCGGCGGCGGTAACGACAACGGCACCCATGGCCATGGCAGCGGAAACGGGCGGAGCGGCGGAAACGGCGGCGTCGGGACAGCCGGTCGCGGCAGCGGCGGCCGGAGCACGCCACTGCGGGTGGACGCCCAGCGCAATCTGGAGCATGTGCTGCGCGCCGCGCGCGAGGTCTTCGGCGAGCTGGGGTACGGCGCGCCCATGGAGGACGTGGCCCGGCGGGCCCGGGTCGGTGTCGGGACGGTCTACCGCAGGTTCCCGAGCAAGGACGTACTGGTCCGGCGGATAGCCGAGGAGGAGACCGCACGGCTGACCGACCAGGCGCGGTCGGCGCTCGGCCAGGAGGACGACCCGTGGTCGGCGCTGTCCCGCTTTCTGCGGACGTCGGTCGCCTCGGGTGCCGGCCGGCTGCTGCCGCCGGGCATCCTGCGGGTGAGTGCGAGCGTCGGGAGGCCGGCGGACGAGGGGGGTGCCCCCGGCCGGGGGCAGCTGGGGGACGTCGAGACGCGGGTGCCGCAGCAGCGGATGGCGCCGGGGGCGGAAGGCCCGTCCGCCGATCTGCGGGTGGTCGCCCAGCGGGGTGTGCCGGAGGACGAGCGGGGCGCGGCGGCGCCGGAGGCCGGACAGGAGACCGAGGAGTCCGCCGGGGCGCAGGCGCTGCTGGAGGTCGTCGGGCGGCTCGTCGAGCGTGCCAGGAAGGCCGGTGAGCTGCGCTCCGATGTCACGGTCGCCGATGTGCTGCTGGTGATCGCCACGGGCGCGCCGTCGCTGCCCGACCCCGGTCATCAGCAGGCCGCGTCCGCGCGCCTGTTGGAGATTCTCCTGGAGGGGCTGCGCTCGCGCCCCGTCGGGTGAGTTCCGGCGGCCGGATACGTCCGGGCGGGCCCCGTGGGTGGGCGCCCCGGGCGAGGGGGGTCCCCTCTGTTCGAGCGAAGCCGAGAACTTGGGGGACCCGGTGGTCCGCACGCCGTACGGTTCCGCGGCCCCGCGGAGCATCCCCCGGACGGGCGATATCTCGCTCCGTACGAGTGACAGTGCGCTCCGCAAGGGCGCGACAACGCCCCGTACGGGTGAACGTCAGGACCGCTGTGCACGCGCGCTCCTTCGGACAAGTGGATGCCGGGAGGCGCGCTCAAGCCCGGTCCGTCGATGTGGCACGCTTGGCGGTGTTCCTGTGTGACAGCGCGTTCGGGGGGCTCGGCGATGGGTGTTGACGGGCGGGACGAGCAGCGCGGCGGCGAGACCGGTGCCGGCGCGGGGCGGCCCGAGGGCGCGCCGCCGGAGCAGGTTCCCGGCCAGACCGGACCGTTGGGGGCGACTCCCCCGGTGAGCGGTGCCGCCGAGCGGCACGACCGAGCCGAGGCCCCGGAGAGCCACAGTGTGCCGCCCCAGCGCACGCGCTCCGGCGAGGCCGGGCCGGCAGCAGTCGGTCCCGTACTGCACACCGACGCCGAGCCCGCAAAACCCCCGCCCTCCGACGGCCAGTTGATCGCCGCCATGCGGGCCGGCGACGACAGCGCGTACGAGGAGATGTACCGCAGGCACGCCGCGGCCGTACGGCGCTACGCACGCAGCTGCTGCCGGGACACGCACACCGCGGAGGACCTGACCGGCGAGGTCTTCGCCCGTACGCTGCAGGCGGTACGCGGCGGCGCGGGGCCCGATTCCGCGGTCCGCGCCTACCTCCTGACCACGGTCCGCCGGGTCGCCGCGGCCTGGGCGCAAACCACGAAACGGGAGCAGCTGGTCGAGGACTTCGCGGTGTTCGCGGTGTCGGCGGCCGGTGCGTCGATGGACGACGACACGCTGGGCCTGGGCGCGGATGTCCGCGCCATGCACGAGGCCGAGCAGTCCATGGCCGTGCAGGCCTTCCGCAGCCTGCCCGAGCGCTATCAGACGGTGCTGTGGCACACCACCATCGAGGACGAGTCGCCGAGCGAGGTCGCCCCGTTGCTCGGGCTGACCGCCAACGCCACCGCCGTCCTGGCGCACCGCGCCCGTGAGGGTCTCAAGCAGGCGTATCTGCAAGCGCATGTGAGCCAGTCGCTGACCGCCGGCGGCGACTGCGCACGGTACGCCGACCGGCTCGGCGCGTATGCCCGCGGCGGGCTGCGGATGCGGGCCGAGCGGGGGCTGCGCAAGCATCTCGACGCATGCGGCCGGTGCCGTACGGCCGCGCTGGAGGTCGCGGACGTCAACCAGCGGATCGGTGCGGTGCTGCCGGTCGCTGTCATCGGCTGGTTCGCCGCCGGGTACGCCGTCAAGGTTGCCGCGGTCGGCGCCGCGGGCGTGGGGGCGGCGACGGGGGCCGGGGCGGCCGCGGCCGCCGGAGGTTCCGGTTCCGGTGCGGCCGGGAGCGCGGGCGGGGCCGCCGCGAGCGAGGGTCTCGGCGCGCCGGTCAAGGTCGGTGTCGGGGTCGGGATGGTGGCGGCGGCGGGTGTGGCGCTCACGCTGGTGCTGATCGGCACCCCCAAACCGGCACCGCATACGGAGGCCCAGCCGCACCGGCCGGCCCCCTCGGCCCCGTCGGCGCCCCGGAAGCCGTCGCCCAAACCCCCGCCGCCCACGCCGAAACCGTCGGCGCCAGCGGCGGCCGCGCACCAGCCGGAGCCGAAGCCGACACCCACGCCGACCCCGAAGCCGCCCCCGCCCACGCCGACGCCGACCCCCACACCGACGCCCTCCTCGCCCAGGCCCACCCCGAAGCCGCCTCCCCCGCCGGCCCCGACCCCGTACCGGGTCAACGCGCTGGACTACGACTTCGCGGGCGACGGCACGAAGCCGGAGGTGCGCGCGGTGGGCAGCAGCTGGATGTGGCAGCGGCAGCGGCCGCGCATCGACGGCACGGCATACCGGCACGGCGTGAGCGTGCACCCGTCGTCCTCGGTGCTCATCGACCTCAACCGGACGTGCACCGCCTACGACGCTCTCGTGGGCGTCGACGATCTGAGCCTGGGGCTGGGCGCGCTGCGCTTCTCCGTCTACGGGGACGGGGAACGGCTGTGGCGGTCGGACGTGGTGCGCGGCGGGGATCCGGCGGTGCCGGTGCATGTCCCGCTGACGGGCCGTAAGACACTGCGGCTGGTGGTCGAGCCGGAGACGCCGCTGGGTGGGCTGGGGCCGGGGGACTGGGCGGAGTCGCAGATCAGTTGCCGCTGACACGACCGTCGGGTGCTGCTCGACGCGCAACCCACCGCTTTTCTCCCCCCATAGAGGTGGTCGCGGCACCGGCGGGAGGGGGTGGTTCCGGCGGCGGGGGGCGTGGGGTCTGTCGTGGTGGGTGCGGGGTCGATCCTCCGGACTCCGTCCTGCGGGGCGCCCCCCGCCCAGTGGGCGCCCCGCCCCGGTGGGGTGACGGTGCGAAGAGAGGGCCGACCTCCTCTGCCCCCAGATGCCTTACTGCTTTTCCGTCCTCCCAACCCGGCGACGAAACAGAACCCGCCTCAAAGACGGGCGCGGGGAACCACTCCCCCCGCGAGCGCCCGCTGGCGGGGCGCCGAGGCGCCCGTCCAGCACGTCCCCCGTCGGGCCGTCAGCCGTCGCAGCCACAGCTCCGTGGAGACCAGCTGCGCCAGGCCGTCCAGCGGCAGCGCGGCGCCTTCGGACGCCGAGCGGAGCGCCTTGCGCACCACCCGTGCCTCCACCAGCCCCGCGTCGGCAAGCAGCGGCGCGTCGAAGAGCGTCACCAGTTCGCCGACGGCGCCGCGCAGCCCGGCGCGTACCGCGGCCCCGTGGGTGACGTGCGAAGTGGCGCCCCATCCGGGTGGCAGGTCCCGTACGCCGGCGCCGGAGAGCACCGAGCGCAGCACCGCCGCGCGGGCCCCGGGCTGCACGCGCAGGGTGTCCGGGAGCGCGCGGCAGGCGAGCACCACCTGGTTGTCGAGGAAGGGTGCGTGCAGCCGCTGGTCACGGATCTCCGCGGCCTGTTCGAAGACGCGGTGGTCGGCGGCCTGGCGGGCCAGTGCCGCGCGGGCGCGCAGCTCCCCGGGGCGGCTCACGGCGGGCGAGCGGTGCGCCGCGTCGCCGAGGCGAACCGATACTTCGGCCAATGCCTCTCCCGTGAGCCAGCGCACCGCGGGCCCCGGGCGGCACCAGGCGAGGGCGGCCAGCGAGGCGTCGACGGCTCCGCCGGTCACCGGTGCGTCGGCGAACTGTCGCTCCATGAGGCGGCGCGCCGTGTCGGCGATGCCGGCTCCGTAGGGCGTACGGGCGAGCTTGCGGGCGGCCCGGTAGACGGTGAAGGGGACCAGGACGGACTGCGCGGACGGGCCGTCGGCCTTGGCGAGCGCGGTGACCGGACGCAGCAGATGGCGTCGGCGGCGGTCCATGAGGAGGTCGGCGAGGCGGGCGGGGTGGGCGTCCAGGACCTGGCGGGCGCCCTGCCCGACGAAGTGGTCCGCGCTGCCCGCCAGCAGCCGCCGCCGGTGGCGTCCGGCCATGACGAGGGAGGGGGCGGGCTCGTCGGTGAGCGGGCCGCTGTCGAGGTCCGCGTACGGGAGGGCCTCTTCGCCGGCCGCGACGACGACGTGGTGCAGCCGCGGGTTGTCGGCGATACTGCGAGCACGCTCCAGTTCGGCCTCCCGGTAGGGCCGACCGCCGTTTGTGGCACGGTCGTTGAAGGTGACGGCGAGCAGCCGTTCGCCGTGCCCGTTGAGCCTTCCGGGCCGGCCGGGCAGACCGGCGGCCAAGAGGGCGAGGGTTCCGGAGGCGCTGCCTCCGGAGAGGTCGGCGCCGATGCCGGGGGCCGGTCCGCCGCGCGCGGCGCGCCGCTCGGCCGGTCCCATGCCGGGCACCGGGCCGGGGTCGAGGCCAACCGGCCCGTCCGGGTCGGGCGTGTGCCGCGGGCTCGTCAGCCGGGTACGGACGGCGTCGATCAGGGCCTCACGGACCCCGTCCACGGCTTGTTCCGGGGCGAGTTGGGGTGCGGCGACGGCGAGCGAGGAGGGCGGCTCGAAGGAGGCGATCTCGCTGACGCCGCCGCGCAGCACCAGCGCGTGGCCGGGCGGGATCCGGCGGACCCCTTCGTACGGGGTGCCGACGCCGAGAGCCTCGGGGGCGTCCGGGCAGGCCAGCAGCGCCGCCAGGTGGCCGACGTCGAGGCTGGCCTCTATGAGGTCGGCGAGCGGGAGAGCGGCGGTCGCGTACGCCGTACCGCCCGCCCACGGGGTGTGGAAGACGGGACGGGCACCGGCCAGATCACCGGTGATCGTGATCCGCCGCCCCACCTGGACGACGGCGGTGTAGCTGCCCGGCCAGGCGGTGAGGTGGCGCAGCGCGCCGCCCCGGGCCGCGAACAGGCCCACGCGCAACTGGTCGTCGGTGGCGCCGCAGACCCCGAACACGGCGAGCCGGGTCTCGGGATCGGCCTGCACCACCCGGACCTCGTCCGGCCGCCAGTCGCCGACGGCCCAGAGCGGATCCGGGTCTCCCCAAAGGAGTTGGGCGCCTACGGGGTGGACCGTGCGGCTCTCCCCTGTGGAAGCCGGTCCCGTGGCGGTACTGCTCCACCCCACCAACCAGCGCATCGCCGCCTCCACCCGAATCCCCGTCCGCCGAGGGGCACATGGCCTCCTCGTACAGCGGATTGCCAAGCTGTTGTGCGGACCATGCTGCCATGGCGGGGGCGCACGAGGGGCCAAAGGGAGCCCGTATGCGGGCTGTTCACGTCGCGTGCGCCCGGCGGCGACGGAGCGGAACGGTGGACACGACCGGGGGCGCACGCGCGACAGCCGGGAAACCGGGCCGGTGCGCGCCGGTCGCGACGGCCCCGGGAGGCCCCCCGTGTGGCCCCCGGGGCGCCCCTAGCTGGCGGCGGCGCGAAAACACCACCCACCGCTTTTCAGCCAAAGTCCGTTCCGTACTGAGCAGTTGACGCGTTCGGGTGTCACGTCAACCGATGAGGCGACCGGCCGGTGACCGGTCCGCGCGACAGTCCGGGAGACGGGCTTCGCCTCCCGGACCGGACCGCCACCCGCGGGGAATGAGGTGGCGGTGTCCCCCAGCCCACTGGATCCAGTGCAGCGGGCCGACCCACGCAGCACCCATGGAAGCGCTCCCGGGGGGGGCGCGGCCAGCGCGCACGGACGGGCGCACGGGCACACGTACCCGGAGCACATGCCAATTCCCGTACCCCTGTTTGAAGATGAATCTCGCCATCCGGGACACCGGCTCTTAACGGTCGGGATCCGGCGAACTACTCTGGGTGGACGCATGCCCCGGGGCACCGGGGAGGCTGTCGCTGTGTCGAGGGGTGCGCATGTCCAGGGATATACGCGGGCCGAACGAGAAGCTCGGCACCGTTCTCGCCCTCGCGGGGATCAGCAATGCCGGACTGGCGCGCCGGGTCAACGACCTCGGTGCGCAGCGTGGACTGACGCTTCGTTATGACAAGACGTCGGTGGCGCGATGGGTTTCCAAGGGCATGGTGCCCCAGGGCGCCGCGCCCCACCTGATCGCGTCCGCGATCGGCAGCAAGCTCGGGCGGCCGGTGCCGCTGCACGAGATCGGCCTGGCCGACGCGGACCCGGCGCCCGAGGTCGGCCTGGCCTTCCCCCGCGACGTGGGCGCGGCGGTGCGCTCCGCGACCGAGCTGTACCGACTGGATCTGGCCGGGCGACGGGCCGGTGGCGGCGGCATCTGGCAGAGCCTGGCCGGTTCCTTCGCGGTCACCGCGTACGCCACGCCCGCCTCGCGCTGGCTGATATCCCCGGCGGACAGTTCGGTGGCACGGGAGGCGGCCGAGGCGCGTGACAAGGACGCCGCGGCCGCCGGGGACGCCGGGATCCCGCAGCACGTCGGCCACAGCGATGTCACCAAGCTGCGCGAGGCGGCGGAGGACGCGCGCCGCTGGGACTCCAAGTACGGTGGCGGGGACTGGCGTTCCTCGATGGTGCCGGAGTGCCTCCGGGTGGACGCGGCGCCGTTGCTTCTCGCCTCGTACAGCGACGAGGTGGGCCGTGCGCTCTTCGGGGCGACCTCCGAACTGACCCGACTGGCGGGCTGGATGGCCTTCGACACGGGCCAGCAGGAGGCCGCGCAGCGGTACTACATCCAGGCGCTGCGGCTCGCGCGCGCTGCCGCCGATGTTCCGCTGGGGGGATATGTTCTGGCCTCCATGTCACTCCAGGCGACCTACCGCGGTTTCGCCGACGAGGGCGTGGACCTGGCGCAGGCCGCCCTGGAACGCAACCGCGGTCTGGCGACGGCCCGCACGATGAGCTTCTTCCGGCTGGTGGAGGCGCGGGCGCAGGCGAAGGCCGGGGAGGCGCGCGCCTGTGAGGTGGCGCTGAAGGCCGCCGAGGGCTGGCTGGAGCGCTCACGCGACGGCGACCCCGACCCGTCCTGGCTGGACTTCTACTCGTACGAGCGCTTCGCCGCGGACGCCGCCGAGTGCTACCGCGATCTGCGCCTGCCGCGCCAGGTCCGCCGCTTCACGGAGCAGGCGCTCTCCCGTCCCACCGAGGAGTTCGTCCGCTCCCACGGGCTGCGCCTCGTCGTTTCGGCTGTCGCCGAACTGGAGTCCGGCAACCTGGACGCGGCCTGCGCGGCGGGCACCCGCGCGGTCGAGGTCGCGGGCCGGATCTCCTCCGCCCGCACCACCGAATACGTCCGCGATCTGCTGCACCGCCTGGAGCCGTACGGGGACGAGCCCCGGGTCGTGGAACTGCGCGAACGCGCCCGGCCGCTGCTGGCGGCGCCGGCTTAGGCGGGGCGGGCTGGGCTGGGCTGGGTGGATGCGGGGCGGCCGGGGGTCAGGTCGGTTCGGTGTGGGGTGCTGTCCGTGCGGTGTGGGGTGCGGCCCGTGCGGTGTGGGGTGCGGCAACAGCGCCGCAGTGGCCACCCGCCCGCGTCGCGTCGCGATCACCGTTCCGTCGGGGCATCGCTCGCACGTTCCGTCGTTCGGCACCCCGCTCACCGCTTGTCATTGCCGCATTGTCAGTGGTGACCGTCATGATGGAGTACGTCAGGGGCGATGACGCGCGGGTCCGCGGCCATGGGCGGTTCCGTGGTCATGCGGTTGGGGAGGTGCAGTGGCGGCGTACGACTGCGATGTGCTGGTGATCGGTGCCGGCATCGTCGGACTGTCCACGGCCGATGCGATCACGCATGCCGCGCCCGGCACGCGGGTCGTGGTCCTGGAGAAGGAGCCGGGACCGGCTCGCCATCAGACCGGGCGCAACAGCGGCGTGATCCACAGCGGCATCTACTACCCGCCCGGCTCGCTCAAGGCCCGCTTCGCCCTCCAGGGCTCGGCGGAAATGGTCAAGTTCTGCGCGGAACACGACATCCCCCATGAGGTCACCGGCAAACTGATCGTCGCCACGGACCGCGCCGAGCTGCCCCGGCTGCACAGCCTGATCCAGCGTGGCCGAGAGCACGGCCTGCCGGTGCGCGAGCTGGGCCCCGCCCAGATAGCCGAGTACGAACCGGAGGTGCGCGGCCTGGCCGCCATCCATGTCGGCACGACCGGCGTCTGCGACTTCGGTGCCGTCGCCCGGCAGCTGGCCCGCCTCGCCATGGACGCCGGCGCCCGGATCGCGTACGGCGAGGAGGTCACCGCCATCGGCCGCCGCCCCGGCCGGGTCGCGGTCCGTACGGCCGCCGGCACGGTCTACCGCGCCCGTGCCCTGGTCAACTGCGCCGGCCTGCAGTGCGACCGAATCGCCCGCTTGGCGGGCGACCCTCCGGGCATGCGGATCGTCCCGTTCCGCGGCGAGTACTTCACCCTCGCCCCGGAGCGCGCCTCCCTCGTCCGCGGCCTGGTCTATCCCGTCCCCGACCCGGCCTTCCCGTTCCTCGGCGTACACCTCACCCGCGGCATCGACGGCGCCGTCCACATCGGCCCGAACGCCGTCCCCGCACTGGCCCGCGAGGGCTACGGCTGGCGCACCATCCGCCCCACCGAGCTGGTCGGCACCCTCGCCTTCCCCGGCGCCTGGCGGATAGCCCGGCGCCATTGGCGCTACGGCGCCGGCGAGCTGCGCCGCTCCCTCTCCCGGCGCGCTTTCGCCGACGCGGTCCGCCGCCTGCTCCCGTCCGCCCGCGACGAAGATCTCCTCCCGTCCCCGTCCGGTGTCCGCGCCCAGGCAGTCCTCCCCGACGGGACCCTCGTCGACGACTTCCTGTTCGCCGAATCCCCCGGCATCGTCCATGTCCTCAACGCCCCGTCCCCGGCGGCCACGGCATCCCTCCCGATCGGGCGCGAGGTGGCGGCGCGGGTGTTGGGGGTGCTTGGGGCTTCTTGGAGGTGAGGGGTGTGGGGGCTGCAGGCTGAGGGCCGGGGTCTAAGGAGGGCAGGGGGTGAGGAGGGCCGGGGCAGAGGAGGGCCGGGCTGAGGTCTGGGGGTGAGGTCCGGGAGCTGAGCTCGGGGTTGTAGGGCCGACGGGGCTGCGTGGTCCCGGGGCGGGCGGGGGACGCGTAGGGCTGGGGCGGGCGGGGTTGCGCAGTGCTGGCGCGGGCGGGGCTGCGCAGTGCTGTGCTGGGGCTGACGCCGGAGTGGGGCGCTGGGGCCCGCGGCCCGCCGGCCACCTGCCACGCTGGCACACGCCCTCCGCACAGGTACCGCCCTCCACAGGCGAACCACCCCCGCCCCGCCATCCGTAGAATCGAAATACTGTGTCCGAGAACCCCGTCACCGCCGCGACCACGACCGCCGCAACCGTGACTCCCGCACCCATGTCCCCCGAAGCCGACGCCGTGACAGCCGACGCTCCGGCCGTCCAGGCTGCCTCCGCGGCGTCTGCCGCCTCTGCTGCCTCCACTGCTTCCGCCGCCTCAGCTGCCCCTGCGGGCTCCGGCGACTTCGTTGGCGCCGACGGCTCCCCCACTCCCCGCCGCGGCTCACCGATGTTCCCCGACGGGACCGGCCCCGCCGCCGACCCCGCCGGCTCGCACCACGAGCGCCGGATCCGCTCCTTCCAGCCCCGCCGCAGCCGTGTCTCGCCCAGCCAGGCCGACGCGCTGCGCCGCCTGTGGCCGAAGTGGGGCCTGGACATCGACGGTCTCGCCCGTATCGACCTCGACACCTTCTTCGACGGGCTGCCGGTCGTCCTGGAGATCGGCTTCGGCATGGGCGAGGCCACCGCACAGATGGCCGCCGCCGACCCCGGGACCGGCATCCTCGCCTGCGACGTCCACACTCCCGGCCAGGGCAATCTGCTCGGTCTCGCGGAGCGGAACGGCCTGTCCAACATCCGGGTGGCCAACGGCGACGCGATCATCCTCCTCCGCGAGATGCTCGCCCCGGGCTCCCTCGCCGGCCTGCGCGTCTACTTCCCCGACCCCTGGCCTAAGAAGCGCCACCACAAGCGCCGTCTGATCCAGCCGGAGTTCGTCTCCCTGGCCGGCTCACGGCTCGCGCCCGGCGCCCTCGTCCACTGCGCGACCGACTGGGAGCCGTACGCCGAGCAGATGCTGGAGGTCCTCTCCGCCGAACCGACGCTGGAGAACCTCTACCCGTCCTTCGCGCCCCGGCCGGACTTCCGGCCGCTGACCAAGTTCGAGGGCCAGGGGCTGGACAAGGGGCACGTCGTCCACGACCTGCTCTTCCGCCGCCGCGCCGCGTAGACAGACGGCGGGACTGCCATCGGCGGTCGCTCCAGGCCCCGCCCCGGCATAGGCAGGCTGCTCCGCGACCTGCCCGGATCAAGCGCCCGGATCAGGCGTGCCGCCCGAAACCCGCCCGGCTCAGGCAAGCCGCTTTCCGTGCCCACGCCCCCGGCCGAATCCCCCGAGGGCCTACCTACCCCCCGCCGTCTCGCCCCGCCGTCTCGCCCCTCGCTAGGGTCGATGGGTGCACGAGTCGTACCCGCCGTCCCCTTCATCCCCCTCCTCCTGGTCCTCCCCCTCCTCGTTCCCGTCCCAACCACCCCTCCCGGCGTACGCACCCACCCCGCACACCACCACGCCCCCAGATCCACCAGCCGACTCCCGATGCACACGCCGCCACAGGGCAGCGCTCTGGCGCAACCACACCCTCCGCGCCATCGCCCTGGTGTCCCTGCTCGCCCTCTCCGGCGTGCTCATCATCGGCATGGTCCGCCGCGAGACCGGAACGGAAGGCTTCCTGGTAGGACTGGGCCTGGCGATCTTCCCCGTCCCCCTCCTCCTCGCGGCCTTCTGCTGGCTGGACCGCATAGAACCCGAGCCCTGGCGCAACCTCGCCTTCGCCTTCGCGTGGGGCGCCTGCGCCGTCACCCTGGTCGCGGTCCCGGCCAACGGCTTCGCCACCGACTGGCTGGCCGCCAACATCGCCTCCGCCAGGCCTTCCGACGCCGAAGCCTGGGGCGCGAGGGTCATCGCCCCCATCGTCGAGGAATCGGTCAAGGCCGCCGCCGTCCTCCTCCTCTACCGCTTCCGCCGCCGCGACTTCGACGGCATCACGGACGGCATCGTCATCGCCGGCATCACCGCCACCGGCTTCGCCTTCACCGAAAACGTCCTCTACCTGGGCAGCGCCTTCGGCCATGACCAGTCCATGGGGCACACCGGACTGAACTCCCTCACCGCCGGCACCTTCTTCATCCGCATCATCGTCTCCCCCTTCGCCCACCCCCTTTTCACCATCCTCACCGGCCTGGCATTCGGCATCGCCGCCACCCGCTACCCCCGCCGCCGCGCCACCCGGACCGCGCTCGCCGCCCTCGGCCTGCTCACCGCCGTCCTCACGCACGCCATCTGGAACGCCGCCTCATACCTCGGCGACCTCGGCTTCCTCACCATCTACGGCCTCTTCATGGTCCCGCTCTTCCTCACCCTCGCCGGACTCGCCATCTGGGCCCGCCACCAGGAACTTCTCTCCCTACGCGGCTACCTCGCCCCGTACACGGCCACCGGCTGGCTCACCCCCGCCGAACCGACCGCCCTCTCCTCCCTCAAAACCCGAGCCCTGGCCCGCGACCTGGCCCACAAAACCCATGGCCCCGCCGCCGCCCGAGCCGTAACCGAATACACAGCCCTCGCCACCGCCCTCTCCTTCCACCGCAGGCGCGCCCACCTCACGGGCACCACACCGGACTTCACGACACAGGAACGGCATTTGTTGCAACACCTACGGCAGTACCAGGCCTGGGGGCAGCCGGCGTTGATCCAAGCGTGGGAGACCACTCACCGATCAGCCCAGCGCGCGCGATGCTGACGCACGCATTCCACCTTGATCCGGCGCTCTTCCACCACGGTCAGGGCCGTCTCGAATCGCTGCGTCAGCCCGTTCACAACCTTGAGATCATCGGTGAGTTGGAGGGCTCCGCGGTCGAACAACACATGGCAGGTTGGGCAGAGGCAGAGGACGTTCCCTATCCTGTCTGGGCCGCCATGCGGCTTGCCCAATGCCTGAATATGGGCCGCCTCCCTGTGTCCCTCGCATCCAGGCGACACCTCAAGGCGAAGGTTACAGATCTGACAGGCGTTGTCGTACATCTCCTTCACTTTGCGCACAACGCTTGAGTCTCGAATTCGACGCTCATACGCAACGGTGCGGCACACCTTTTCCTCAAAAGCGGTGTCTTCACCATCATCCAAAGAGAGAGGTTGCGGCTTTGGCGTCACCCGGAGCCAGCTTCTGGACCTTGAACCGGCATACCAGGTCTTCTTCCTTCCCAGCAGTCGTCCATGGTCAGCGACCCGAAAAAAGACCCGCGATATTCGTAGCCCCAGTCGCGCGACGCCGCTTCTTCCCCCTGATCCTCAGGCCACGCACCACACGAACTGGATGGCCAGGAACTTGATTAAGCACCAGGCCCGCGTTACCGGGTGAGGACAGCTCTGGTCGCCATAGAGGCACCAGTGTCCTGTCGCGGGTGCCCTCGCCCGTAGATGATTTTGCTATCGCCGTACACGTCATCGACGTAGCCGCCGGAGAGAACGATTGAGGCCACACCTTCGTGGGCAGTGCCCGAGATTCCCTGCCCGTACCCACGATGGATACCCGCTTGTGCAGTTCCGCATGACCCCTGAACATGCACCTTCCTCGACACCCAAAGGAGCACCGAAGCGAACGGGAATCTTTGATGACTGCGCCTTTGTCATAGATGAATCTTGGCAACCATCCCCTTCTTACGGCGCGCACTCCGCACCAACTGTCAGGGAAGGTGGCCAGTGCCACACGCACTGGCGACGTAAGCTCGGGAGTGACTGCTATGAGGAGGTAATGACAATGGCCGGAATTTCGACAGCAATGGTGGCCGCAAGCGGGATCGTCGGTGGTTACGGCGTAGCCCGCTGGACCGAGAAGAGGCCCCTGGGGGGTGCGGTCTTGGCGGCGGCCGGTGCTGTGGCGGCGCGGGGGTGGCAGCGGAAGGCCGGGAATGCGACGGCTGCTGCGTTGAGCGGGGCTTATGTGGCGGCGTTTGCCGGGTCGCATCCGTTGGCGAAGAAGGTCGGGGCCTGGCCTTCGGTGTTTGCGGTGGCGGGTGGGGTTGCGCTGGCGTCGTGGCTGGCGGTCGATCGTCGGCAGTAGAGGTGTCATGCGGAGCGTGTGGAGTGGGGTGGGGTGTTCGTCGCCCCGCCCCACTCCCGTATGCCCCTCGTTCAGGCCGAAGCCTCGCTCAGGCCGAAGCCTCGTTCAGGAGGGCCAGTTCGGCTTCCGTGAGGGTGACGTCCGCGACCGCCAGCAGCGCCGGGAGCTGGGCCACCGTGCGGGCGCTGGCGATGGGGGCCGCGACGGTGGGCTGGGCGGCGAGCCAAGCGAGGGCGACGGTGGCGACTTCGGCCTGATGGGCCGCGGCGACCGTATCGAGGGCCTGGAGGACGCGGACGCCGCGGTCCGTTGAGAGGTACTGGGCCGCCTTCTCGGAGCGGGCGCTGTCGACGGACGTGTCCGGACGGTACTTGCCGGTCAGGAAGCCGGAGGCGAGAGCGTAGTACGGCACCGCGGCCACGCCGTTGCGGGCGGCCACATCGGCGAGTTCGCCTTCGTACGTGTCACGGGAGACCAGGTTGTAGTGCGGCTGGAGGGCGACGTAGCGGGCCAGGCCCTCGCGGTCGGAGAAGGCCAGGGACTCCTCCAGGCGCAGCGCGGAGATGTTGGAGGCGGCGATCTCGCGGACCTTGCCGGCCTGTACGAGGTCGCTGAGGGCGCCGAGGAACTCCGAGACCTCGACCGACTCGTCGTCGTAGTGGGTGTAGTAGAGGTCGATGTAGTCGGTGCGAAGACGGGCGAGGGATGCGTCGACCGCGGATTTGATGGTGGCGGAGGAGAGACCCTTGTAGTCGGGGTGGGCGCCGACCTTCGTGGCGATGACGACGTCGGAGCGATTGCCCCGGGAGGCCAGCCAGTTGCCGATGACGGTCTCGGATTCGCCGCCCTTGTTGCCGGGGACCCAGGCCGAGTAGACGTCGGCGGTGTCGATGAAGTTGCCGCCGCCGGCCACGTACGCGTCGAGTACGGCGAAGGATTCCGCCTCGTCGGCCGTCCAGCCGAAGACATTGCCGCCGAGAGCGAGCGGGGAGACGGAGAGCGAGCCAAGGGGTTTGTGTGTCGCGGTCATGCGTTGTTACAGCGTTGGGGGAGGGGGAGTTATTCCCCGGGTTGGTTGAGTTGGGGAGTTTTGGGTTCGATGGGAGTTGCTGGGGGTGTTGGGGGTTGTGTTGGGGGTTGTGTTGGGGATTTCTTGGGTCGTTCCGGAATGGTTTGAGGCCGTCCCGGGATCCACTCCGTCAGACCGCCTCACAGGACGACCCCGATAGCCCCTCCCGACCAACTCCGCCAGCCCCTCCCGGACCTACTCCGTCAGCCCCTCCCCCTAACGACACCCTTCGGCCCACGCCCGTCGGACTGCCTCGCCAGACCCCTCAGGCACTCACCCCATGCTCCCGCAGCCAGGTCAGCGGGTTGATCGGGTCGCCGGAACCCGGGCGGACCTCCAGGTGGAGGTGGGGGCCGGTGACATTGCCGGTGGCGCCGACGCGGCCGATGACGTCGCCGGTGTTGACCTTGCCGGAGGTCTTCACCATGGAGGACAGATGGCAGAACCAGAGTTCCGTGCCGTCGTCGAGGGTGAGGACGATGCGGTAGCCGTACGAGCCGGCCCATCCGGCCTGTGTGATGGTGCCGGAGTGAACCGCCTTGACGGGAGTGCCGGTTGGGGCGGCGAAGTCCTGCCCGGTGTGGTCCGCGGCCCAGCGGTCGCCGGCCTGGCCGAAGCTGGCGGTGAGGGTGTACGAGGTGAGGGGGCTGGTGAAGCTGCGCGCCAGCTTGGCGAGGCGCTCGGCCTCCGCCTTCCGGCGGGCCTCCTCCTCGGCCTTGCGCTTGGCCTCCGACTCCGCCGCCTTCTTGGCCGCCGCGGCTTTTTCGGCCTCCTGCTGCTGCGCGGCCGCGTCCTTCGACGCCTGCTCGATGGCTGCGGCCTCCGCGGCGTCGCGTGCCTCCTGCTCGGCGGCGCCCTGCTGCGCGTCGGCCTGCTGCAGGATGCGGTTGCGCAGCGCCTCGCCCGCGTCGCGGCCCTGTGCGGCCTCGGTCTGGCTCAGGCCGGCCTGAGAGAGAGGGGCGGCGTTACCGGAGGCCGGGGCGGCGGAAAGGGAGGAATCAGAACCTGCATCGGAGCCTGCACCAGAACCCGAGCCGGCACCCGAGTCCGAGCCGGAGTCGGATATGAGGCCGCCTATGCCGGGGAAGGACTTGGCGTCCGGCAGCTTGTCCGAGAGATCCTCGGCCATACCGCCGATGTCCGGCATCGAGATCGGCAGCGGCGGACGGTCCTCGGCCGTGGCCATCCCGCCTGCGCCGACCGCCGCGATGACGCCGACGCCCAGGACCGTACCGCTGCGGGCGAGTCCGCCGCCGCGCTGCTTGGCCACCCGGTGCCTGCCGCGGACCGGACGGATGGATTCCTCGGTGGGGTTCCACTCCTCCCACGGGCCGTCGGCGTCGTGGCTGCCGTCCGGTTCACCGCCGCGCATACCGTCCTGTCCACCGCCGCCGTAAGCGAAGGCCGGAGCATGGTCGGCACCAACGGAAGGACCGGGAAGATCGCTCCCCTCGGACGGACCTCGTTCGTAGAGGTCGTTGGCGGACGCAGCCTCTGGGGCAGACCTGTTGGACGCCACGGGGGCGCACTCCTTTCCTTCCTTCTCGCCTACCGGGTTAGCTGACGGGTTCGGAGCAGGAAGGTCTCCTACGGGCGCCTTCTGGCGGAGGCGTCCGACTCACCCCAAGGTGGTGGTTCCCCGGTTCCGTTGGCGCAGTTCAGCGCAAATCCGTGCAGATCCATGCGTGCCGTCGAGCAGTTCAGTGCATTCACCTGCGGTTGAGCACATGGAGTGCGTGCGGTGCATGCGGCACATACACAGTGCGTGCAGTAAGTGCGTGCCGTGCAGTGCATTTCAGTGCGCTCAGTGCAGTTGATGCGGTTGAGTCGGTTCGATACGGAGAGGGCGGATCGTTTGCGTGAAGTGCCGGCGTTGCTGGAAATGCTGGACGTGCGTGAAATGCGCTTGCGGGATTCGGCGTTGGCGCGCGGTGCCGCCTCTGCGACGGCTGGGACGACCGCGCTGCGTTATCGGACAGTAATAGAGACCGAGGTCGTTTTCCAAGCCTTCCCGAGAATCCGTATGTGCTCCGCACCGGCACTGGCGTGCACTTTTCGTTCATTACGGCAGTAATACGGGCAAGTTGACCACGCATCGCCAAACGGCCTCGCGGCGATTGTGCACCAGTTGTTATGCGGAGGGGTGCGCGACGATTACGGAAAGTGAGCACAGTGACCTCGGATCACGGTCGCCAGCGTCGGAAACGTCGTCAACAGCGCCCAGACAGCGGCGGATCGGCACCGGGAATCCTCCGCCCTCGACCCGGTCGCCGCCCCCGAAGCCCTCCGCTGGCTGCAAGCCCTCGTCTGGCCGAGGGCCTCCCGGGCGTAGGGCTGAACGAGCGAGAGGCTCCCGCACGTAGGGCTGAACGGGCGAGGGGAGGGGAGAGGAGAGAAAAGGAGAGGAACCGCCCGGCGGAGGGCCTCTCCGCCCCTGCCCCCGGCCCATCCCCCACCCGACAGGTCCTGAACCAGCCCTAAGCCCCCAACGGCCGCTGCACCGCCAGCAGCGCCATATCGTCCGCCGGCGCCCCGCCCGCATGCCGTGAGACCTCCTCGACCACCGTGTCCAGAAGGTCGTCGGGTCCGAGGAAGTGGCGGCCGCGCAGCCGCACCGTCGGGTCGTAGAACCGGCCGGCCCGGTCCCGGGCCTCGGTCACCCCGTCCGTGAACAACAGCAGCAAGGAGCCGGCCGGGAAGAACGACTCGTCCGTCCGGTCCGGCCACCCCGCCACCTCCGTGAGCCCCAGCGGCAGCGCGGGCGAGGTGGGTGCCAGCTCGCGCAGCCCCCCGTCCGGGGCGAGCAGCAGGGGCGGTGGATGCCCACGGTTGAGGACGCGCAGCACGGACTGCTCCTTGGTGGGGATCTCCGCGAGGAGGGCGGTGGTGAACCCCTCGTACTCGTCGAGCGCTTCGCGCCGTTGCCCCTCGCGCTGCAGCGCCCGCTCCAGCCGGCCGGCGACCGCCTCCAGCGTGGCCTCCTGTTCCGCCGCCTCCCGGAACGCGCCGATGACGATCACCGCGGCCTCCACCGCTCCCAGCCCCTTGCCCCGTACGTCGCCGACGATCATCCGTACGCCGTTCGGGGTGTCCTGCACCGCGTAGAGATCGCCGCCGATCCGTGCGTCCACCCGCGCCCCTACATAGCGCGCGGCGACCCCGAGACCGGCGATCCGTTCGGGCGGCATGGGCAGCAGGGCCCGCTGAGCGGCCTCCGAAACGCCCCGTACGGAGGCGAGCTGGGCGTCGTGTATCCGTACGATCCGGTTGATGCCGAGCGCCAACAGGGCGACGACGAAGACGGTGACGGTTTCGGTGGCCGACTCGGTGTAGTCCTGCATGCCGTGGAACATGGCGGTCCAGAGCTCGCCCGCGAGGGCGGCCACGGCCGTGACGGCGGTGCCGAGCGGCGTGTAGAGGGGCGCCGCGACGAGCGGGGCGGCGGAGAAGAAGGGGGCGGCGGTGTAGCGGGCCGGCGTCAGGAGATCGAAGACGAGGCCGCCGATCACCAGGACGGCGGGGAGCCAGCGCGCCACCCGCCGGGCGAACGGGGACATCTGTTCACGCCGCGCCTTCCGCTCCCACTCACCCGCCTGGCTCCTGCCGCCTCGAAGCATCCGCACCGGCCTCTTCCCACTCCCGCCCATCTGTACGAACACCGCCGTCGGCCATCTCCCAAGGCTTTCCGGAACGGGACCAGGCGGCGAATCGTCCTGGGCCGGTTGGGCCAACGCTCTGCCCACCACACAGCAGTTGGGCCACAGCCGAACCCCGAGCTCCCTCGACCACCCGCCCCACACACACAGAAACGCCCCGGCCGGTCATCCCAGCCAGGGCGCATATCTGCAGGTCAGACCCCGCACAGCGGGGTGAGAACGGTGGGCCATCAGGGGCTCGAACCCTGAACCAATGGATTAAAAGACCTGGGCAGAACATGACAGGTGGTGATGACTGCTGCTTCGTCGCCCGGTTTCCACCGATTAGGCAGAGGCGGTCATGCTCCGTGATCCATCTGGGGACGCCTCTTCCGGGGGCGTCCGCTCACGCATCGCTCACGCAGATTGGGTCTGCGCCACCGGTTAATGGTGACCGGGCTACGTTCTCCGAACTGAGCAGCCCCGGCGGCGGCGGAACCGGCGACCAGCTTGTCGGGCAGAACAGTGGTCTGCAGCGTTGACCGCAGCCCGCGCAAGGCGGGGGCTGGGCACGTGTGTTGTCATCGCGGAAGGGGCCGGCTGGTCCGCCCCGGCCGGGCAGGCCCTGGCGTCACCCTGCTGGAGGGCCAGTGTCGAACTGGACTCTCACCTGCAGCGGCCACTAGCTGCCCGCCGCCGGCCGTACAGCCCGGCGGCGGGCGCCGCGCTCCATAGTGGTCCGTCGCCGGCCCGGCCGCCGAACACCGCGCCGCCGTCCTCACCCGCGCCCGCCTCCGAAACCCTCCTCCGCCAAGGCACCTCGACCAAGTCCTCGCCCACTGGCAGACGTTCCTCACCGCCTACCCCACACTCCCCTCCGCCCACGCCCAACACCGCCTCACCGCCATGCAACAAAACCTCCGCCCCCACACCCGCCACCCCCAGACCGCCAGCCTCCTCGCCCACATCACCCACCCCACCTGAAGCGTTCTGCGGTAGCCCCACAGCACCCCCCGACCAGCCCCCGGCCTGCGGCGATACCACCCCGGCACACCGGTCCCTGTACCAGGCCCGTCCGCCGAGGGCGGCAAAGGAAAACGATCAATCTCGATGGCGATGCTGGCCAGGTAGCCGCGATCAGTGGTGATCTCGGTGCCCTTGGGCACATACTCGCGGCTCAGCGGGTTTCGACCTTCAGGCCGCCGAACATGGCGCTGCGGTTGCGGGCCAGGAACTCGTGGGGGAAGCCGAGGTCGATGGCGCTGGCCTCGTCCAGGCGGGCGAGGTGAGCGGCATCGAATTCGACGTCCAGGGCACCGAGGTTGTCCGCCAACTGCGCCGAGGTCCGGGCGCCGACGATTGGTGCCGTCACGTCGGGGTTCTGCAGGGTCCAGGCGAGGGCGACCTGCGACGGGGTCTTGCCCAGTTGGGCCGCGATCTCTTTCACCACATCGGCGATCGCCAGACCGCGCTCGGAGAGGTGGCCCTGGGCGAGAGCGAGGTCCTTGCGGGTGCCCTCGCGCGAGGCGGCGACGGGCTGCTCGGACAGGTCGGCGCGGCCATATTTGCCAGTGAGCACCCCGCCGGCCAGCGGCGACCACGCGATCACGCCCAGCCCCATCTCGCGCGCCATCGGAACCAGGTCGCGCTCCACGGTCCGCTCGATCAGGCTGTATTCGATCTGCAGCGCCACCAGCGGCGACCACCCGCGCAGATCGGCAATGGTCTGCATGCGCGAGACCTGCCAGGCCGGCGCGTCCGAGATCGCCACGTACAGCACCTTGCCCTGGCGGACCAGGTCGTCGAGGCCGCGCAGGATCTCCTCGACCGGGGTCAGAAAGTCCCACACATGCAGGTACAGCAGATCGAGGTAATCCGTATTCAGCTGTCGCAGACTCGATTCCACCGAGGCGAACATGCTCTTGCGGTGATTGCCACCGGAGTTCGGGTCGCCCGGTCGACGCAGGCTCGTGTATTTCGTTGCCAGCACCAGGCTTTCGCGGTTGTCGCAGGTGAATTCGCCCAGCAGCCGCTCGGAGCTGCCGTTGGTGTACATGCTGGCAGTGTCGATGAAGTTGCCGCCGCGCTCGACGTAGATCTCGAACAGCTTGCGCGCCTCGTCGGTGTCGGCACCCCAACCCCAGTCGGCACCGAAGGTCATGGTGCCCAGCGCCAGCGGCGAGACCCGCAGACCGGAGCGGCCCAGCAGCCGGTAAGAGTCGAGGGTAAGAGACATCGCATCCTCCTATGCCGCATTCCGTACGTCGGACATCAATTCTCGATGTTCACGCCCTGCTGACGGGACGCTGACGCGCCCTGCGCCACTTCACCATCAGTTCCCCCACAAGATCGGCTCCATCATTCTCGCCGCACTCGCCCTCACCCACGTCGGAACACGGCTGGACCATCTGAATCCATGCCTACGCCGCAGACATTCGGTATGGCCTCGTCACCGGACCTAAAAAACCGGCTCGATTCCGTCGCGCTTCGTGGCGGACTTGGGGATGTCCAGATCAGGACCATTGGGCCGCCGAGCTGCTGGTGAGCTGCGATGAGTAGACCCGGTAGTCGGTCCAAGCGAAGCTTTTGCGCCCGTCGGCCCTGCCGTCGAGGCGGGCCGCTAGATCAGTCGAGACCGCTGGCCGGGTTTGTAGCAGGTCATGGCGGCGATCGAGATCGGCCGGCGGGACCGGCCGCGGACCTGGACCACCGGGGTGTGGCCGCGGCGTCCCATGCCGTCGGTGCTGCGCGTCGAATCAACGTCAGCGGCACGATCGCTGTCAGTGCTGCGCCACGTGACGAGCGTCTGTTCAGGCAGGTGGCTGGATTGCCAGGGAGTGGTGGAACACGTTGTCTGGATCCCAGCGGGCCTTGATCTGTTGGAGGCGTGGGTAGTTGTCCTTGTAGTAGAGGGTGTGCCAGGGCACGCCGGAGGTGTTCCATTCCGGGTCGGCCAGGTCGGTGTCGGGGTAGTTGATGTAGGAACCGTCGCTGACCTCGCCGGGCACCGGAACGCCGCCGGTGTCGGCGTACACGTCACGGTAGAAGTCGCGGATCCAGGCCAGTTGGGCTGCGTCGTCGGATTCCTCGGTCCAGGTCGTCAGGAAGATGACCTTCATGACCGCGTCCCGCTGGGCGACGGCGGTGGCCTCCGGCGCCACCGCGTTGACCTGGCCGCCGTACCCGGCGAGCATCATGAGGCCGGTCGGGCTGGCGGTGGGGTCGGTCAGGTGCCGGTAGACCGTGGTGAGCTGGCTGTCGGTGTAGGAGCGGCGCAGGTAACCGGCCTTGTTCTTGAACCGACGGGTGATCGCGTCGCCGGTCTGACCGGTGCCCGGCCAGGTCGTCGGGTGCAGCCACGGCATCGTGCGCCGGGTGTCGGCCGGCGTGGTGCCGGTGCCCGCGGTCACCGCGGTCACCAGGTCGTTCACCAGGCCATCGGCGCCTGGAAGGTCGGCGTCGACCCACACTTGCATCATGAAGCTGCCCGCGCCGCGGTTCATCAGCTGGAGGACCGCGAACAGGGGCGCATACGGCGAGCCGGGTTTGCTGTTGCGCTCGTGCCAGGTGCCGAAGTTGCGCAGCAGCGTAGTGAACGCCTGCTCGGTCACCTGCTGGTCCCATGCCCAGACGAGCTGGCAGTCCAGTCGCCGGCGCGGGGCGGGCGGCAGCAGGCGGGAGGGGTCGGTACCTGCGGCATCCGGCGTGCGCAGCCAGTACCGGGTGACCACGCCGAAGTTCCCGCCCCCACCGCCGGTGTGCGCCCACCACAGGTCGTGATGCGGGTCATCGGGCTCGCGGGTGGCCACCACCGCGCGGGCGGTGCCGTCGGCGTCGGCCACCACCACCTCCACGCCGTACAGGTAATCCACTACCGAGCCGTACAGGCGCGACAACGGCCCGTACCCGCCACCGGCCAGATGCCCGCCGGCGCCCACCTCCGGGCAACCGCCTGCCGGGATCGTCACACCCCACCCCGTGAACAAGGTTCGGCACACGTGCCCGAGTGTGGCTCCCGGCTGCACGGCGAACGCGCGCCGCTCGGCGTCGTAGCCGACCGCGTCCATCGGCGACAGGTCCAACAGCATCCCACCCGCGGGGTCGGTGGTGAAGTTCTCAAAGCAATGCCCGCCGCTGCGCGGCGCGACCCGCCACTTCGACCGCACCGCATCCGCCACCGCCCGCACCACCTGCTCGGTCGACCCGACCACGCGGATCTCTTCCGGCCGGCCCACAAACCGATGGTTGTTGCCACGCTGCAAGCTGTCATACCGAAGATCACCCGGCCGGACCGTCACCGGCCCGAACGCGGCCGGCTCCGGCGCGGCGGCGCCGCCGGTCCTCTCGATCACCGACATAAAGCTTCTCCCATCCAAGGAGTGGGCGCCCCACAGATCACTTGTGACCAACTTTCACATACAGTGATATATGCCACCAACTCACGCATCTCATGTAAAGCGTGCCAGAGTCGCTAATAGCCGACACGAACGCGTGATCTGAGGGTGACACGCCATAGTCGATACCTGTACACAGCATGAGCCTTGACCGACAGCCTGTTGCGGCGCCGAGCACTGCGGTCGTCGCGTATCCGTCGACAGCGACCTTGCGCCGAGGACAGGGCCGTCTGCGAGTGGATGGGTGAGACCACGCCTGCTGATGGCAGTTGGCGCATGGCTGCTTCGGACCCTGCTCAATGTGCTGGCTGTGTATGCCGGGCCTCATGTGGAAGTGGTCGGCTGTGGCGATGGCTGACAGGAGGGCCATGGCGGCGGTTGCGGCCCATCCGGCGAAGCTGGTGGCCCAGCCCAGGGGTACGGCGACGGCAGCTCCGATGAGGCGTTCGGTGGTGCGGCCGGTGCCGAGCAGGGCCCGGTGGGCGGCGTGGCCGAGGAGGAAGATCGCGGTTCCGCAGCCGAGCCACCAGGAGTTGGTGTGATGGGCGAAGTGGTGGACGGCGTCGGTGATGCTGGCGACGACGACAGCCGGAGCCGTCGTCGTACGCCAGGTTCGCTTGGCGGTCGAACGAGGGTTCCCGCGGGCGATGCCGGCCGATTTCCCCGCCTGGGACCGGGTCTACGCCTTCTGGCGGCGCTGACGCGCCTTCGCCGTCCCCAACAGATGGCGCATCCTCGACACCGTCCGCATCAGCCCCAACCGAATCACCACCTGCTCCACGCACTCCCCACCGTCACCCGCAAGAAGGCATCACTCGACAGGGGATCGGAAATGCTCAGTAAAGGGTCTGCGCAGAGTTCCCGAAGACGCCGCGTATGCAGCAATGGACTTTACACCAATCCCCTTTCCGTCTGGATGAATATCACCTGTTGCACTCCGTAAATTTCTGACCTTACAGGAACAGCTCATTGACGGGCATATAGCCTTGCGATCCAGAACCATCGCCGGGCGTATCGATTAGCTTTCCCAGCTGAGCTGTTTTTCCAGGAAGCGTCTCGTTATATCGATACGGGAAGATGAGGCCACGTACGTTCATGTACGTCCCCTTGGTGGGCGCATAGGACTTGAGATAGTTCTTTGCATGTGATGATTGCTGGTAATTATCACCAAAGAATGAAATCAAAAACTTCCGGGCAGGACAGCCGGGGATCGAGTTATAGTAAGCGGCCGTAAGGTGGTTCCCAGGTGTCATCACAGGTGGGCTGCCCGGCCGGTTTACCGACTCGGCGGTTACCCAGCGCCCAGTTGAGGGGCCAACGGAGTAGTTGGCTACGCTTTGGGCATCATCGGTCGGACTCTCCGATCGTGTTGTTGTTTTCGGAGTTCCCGATGGCGAGTACGTATACCGCGTCATCTGCGTGAAAAAACCTGTTGGAAGCGCCTGGAAATACGCGCCATAATTTGTGTCACGAGTACGCCAGATTTGGTAGTCAGCCTGCACATGGTCGGCGTGGAACGTGTATCGAATCAAGGCTCGCACATCATCGAACGGTTTGTACTTATATACACCGTGCGGATTCTTTTCGTAGAAGAAGTTGCGGTAGGACACCCGCCACTGGATCCACTCGCCACTGCCTACGGACTCCGTGAAGCTGTCCCGGTTGCACAGGTTGCTCGACGAGGTGCACGAGTCGATGACCGAGCCGGCTCTGCCTCCATCCGCCGCCCGGCAATGCGAACCAGCCTGCGTGGGGTTCCAACGGAGGCGCCTTCCACCTTGGCAGTCGGAACCTCCCGAGTTGGGGACGTCTTTTGCGCCGAAGAGAGCCGTCTGAAGTGCCGCGCCATTATCCGACGTCACGAGATTCATAGTCGAATCGACTCGCTTGTTGTAATACTCGGTAATGGCAGCGCCGAAGCGCTTGCTGATGCCAACCTTGTACTTGCTGTTCTGGTATAGAAACCGTGCCGAGGTGCCATATCCGACCTCAACCGGAACGCCCTTTTTGCTGGCGACCACGTTTCGTCCGGATGTGCCGGGCTTGTTGTGAGCAACGACCTTAAGACGTGCGGCGCTGTGTACCGGTCGCCGGTACTGGATATAGAAAGCATGGCCGCGCGATTTCGGGTCTTTCGCGCAGACAGCCCACCGGCATTTATTCCCGGCAACAGCTACAACACCACGATTGCCCCCTCAGCACGTGCCGCGTTTTCAACAGGAAAGGTAGGGTCATCCGGGTCGTATGCGTAGCCATAGACGGTGTTGTCGGTAATCAGTTTCAGACGTATGACGGGGTCCCCGTTCGCCGAGCTGGCGTGATGGGTGACCGAAGCGGTCGTTGCGGCGACCGGCGTAAGTGCAGCAACCAGCGCAAGTGCCGCTACCACCCGTGTGGTGGTCGATAGCCTTCATATCCGGCTAAATCGGATCATAACCCCTAACCCTAATTGTAAGAATTCCGCTTGTGAAAGGTCTACACCGTTATCCTTGTGCAGCGGCAAAGCGCAGCGAAACCGTCAGCGCAGGTAAGTCTGCTGCCATTCGATCGACGACATGTTCAGGGCGGCTTCCGCTAGGGCCTGCGCCGAGGCGGTCTTGAGGCTGGCCAGGCTGGTGTCGATCCAGTTCTGAACGATGCTGCAGCCCTGTTCGCGGTACTCGACGGCCTGCACCAGGCATTCCAGCTTGTCGGCGTCATGGGCCACGACGACCTCAAGGGAATCGCCGTTCTCGTACTCGTCGACGACACGCTGAACCCCGGAAACCACAGCGGGGTGAGCGGCAGAGACCTGGTCTGCGGTGACCTTCTCGTTCGAGGCCGCTTCCAGGTAGCGGCGGCCAATGTGCGGGATATCGCCGACGCGGGTCTCCTGGGTGTCGTGGAAAAGGCACATGAGAGCGACCTTCGCGGGGTCGGCGCCTTCCATCATGGCGAGCACGGCGCCGATGATGCCGACGCGGAACGAGTGCTCGGCGATGCTCTCCGGATCTTTGACGCCGGCGATCCACCAGCCGGACCGCTTGGCCCGCTTGAGCATCCCCATCTCCAGGAGGTACCCGGCCGTGCCCCGCGCGTTGGTCGTCTCGTCCGCCATGGTGCCCTCCAGTGTCAGTGCTGGTGATCGCGTAGAACGTAATGCACGGCGCCGAGTTCGCGCCGGGATCGTGGAGAGATCGAGCCGTCGTCGAGTATCCGCACGACACGGCCGGCGAGCGCGTGGGCGATAGCGGGTGACGACTGGGGCAGCCACCGGTGAGCCGTCAGCAGTGCCCATAGTGAGTGCGCGTACAGGTCGACGTAACCGGGCGACTCGTGGAAGCCCTGAGCCAGTCCTCGGAGAAGGGTTGCCGGGTCCCATCCGGTCAGTTGGCGGTCGGCCATGAACGCGTCGTCGGGCTGGGGCTCTCTGAGGGCGCCCACCCAGTACGCCCAGTAATTCAGGTTCGCGGCCTCCGCCGCGTCGTCGTCGGCGATCGACCGGTCGATGAAGTCCAGCAGCGGCACAGGGTCGCTACGGCGTGCGAGGGCGGTAGCGGTGGAGCGAGCCTCGGCCCAGCGCGGGGACCCTCCTGGGCCGGCGACGAGTCCCCGGCGGGCGTGGAGGGCGTGCGCGGTCCATGAGTTGGCCTCTGGGCTGCGGTCGTAAGAGGTGAGGTACAGCGCCTGGCGGCGCAGCAGGACGTGGTTCTCGCCTGCTCCGGCCGCCTTGTCGACCGCCTCCCGCAGGTTCGCGAAGAAGGCGCCGCGTTCCTGTGCGCCCATCAGGGGAGCCGAAGCGACCGGGCCACGGCGGGAAGGGGACGGACGCCGCAATGCCGGGGGCGCGGCGCCGTTCACTGCCCAGGCGATCATGTGGGCGGTATCGCGGGTGTGCACCCATCCAGCGAGCGGGTGGAGTTCGGGTCGCTGCGGCGGATCGAGTGCCGCGCCGACGATGCGGTCGGCGTCCATGGCGGCGTCGAGCAGGCCGAGAGCGGTCTTGTCCGCGCCAAGGGCCAGTAATCGGCGCCGCAGATCGAGGAAGTCTCCGGCTTTCATGTTGGCCAAGGGCCGACGTCCGGATTCCCTTCCTTGGACGGTTCCCAGGTCTACGTCCAGGGCTTCGGCCAGCCCCGCTTGTGTGAGGGGAATCGATTCCCTGGTCAGACGCAGCACAAAGCCCGCAATGGTGCCCGTAGCCGCGCGATGTCGCGCGGATGGTCTGGCAGTCATGAGAGCCCCCGAGTGCGCTCTGCCACCTAACACGTACCCGCAGTCAGTCCTGCCGCACTGACGGTGACCCTACGTTCGAGATGTGCCAACTCCAAGGGCTCTTGCAACGCCGGGAGTTGACCTGCGCCGGGTCGGGCTGTGATCGCAAGCACCCCGATCGGCGTAAGGCCCCGTCCACGTCGTTCCCTCAGAGGGACGGGCGGGGTATTCCTCCTCACCGACCCGAGGCGCTGACGATGACAACGACGAAGACGAAGGTGACACAGACCGCGCAGCCCCGTGACCTTGGTTTGGGGCACATCGATCACCCCCTACTCAACCGCCTGGTCGTCGACCACGCCCACGACGATCGAATCGGCGCCCTGCGAGCCCTTGCCCCGGATTCGAAAGACAACGACTTCGGCCTGGTCCTGATGGTTCCGAACACACCGCCCGTCGCGTGGCTGCGACCGGAGGGCGGCGGCCAGGAATGGACGACAGACCCGGACGCGATCGAGGCAGCTCAATGAGTGCTGGTACACACACCCGGCCGCGCCCGGCGCCCTTGATCGGGGTATCGGTGTGGCGCCCCGTCGCAGCTCTGGCGCTGATCGGTGCAGGGGCTCCCGCAGTGGTCGTCAGTGGCGCAGTCGACGCTCACAGCGTCCCCATGCCGGCATCGGTCCCCGACCAGGCTTCTGAAGACGCCACGGCGGCGCACATAGGTCCACAGCACCACGCCATTACCGCCCCATGACTGCCCTGCGGCAGGGTGCAGGCCTCGCGGCCCCAGCCAAGCCGAGCCCCTGCCGCAGGGCGTACCACGTCGCCGGAATCGCTTGGGTCGAGCGCCACCCGGCGGCGCATCGGGCAGGTCGGGAGCCCCCGTCTCCCGCAGCACGGGCCTGCCCCGGCCGCCCGCCCGGACCTCACCCTGCGGGCGGGCGGCCACCACCGAACTGGTCAACACCAAGGAGGTAAGGATGAGCACCGTCATCGAACCGGAGACGGTCGCCGAGCGGGCGAGGGAGATCCTCGAAGCGTGGCAGGCCGACGAGGAGTTCGGACGCCTGTGGGAAGGCTGTGCGAAGTATTCGAGCGACTGGGACGACTTTTACGGCTACCCCATCGTCGAGAACTACGACGCTGTCGGCGACGCCCCTGTGCTGTTCAAGGAGACGACGCGGGCCATGGCGCTCAAGTCCGCGATGTACGAGCTGACCGACGGGGACGAGAAGGCCGCCGAACTGCCGCTCCCCGTCCCCGTGGACGTCATGTCGCACGCGCTCATGGCGCAGTTCACGCTGCTGTCGCGGATGCAGGACCGCACCGGCATCAAGTTCGTGCACATGACGGACATGGAGGAAGGCCAGAGCGGCGGCACCTGGGACTTCGACGACTTCACCCACCAGTGCTACCGGGCGGCCTTCGGGCCGGTGAACATCCGCTTCTGGATCGGCAAGGACGAGACCGAGCGCCGCCGGAAGGCTGCTCGACGGCCTGTACGCCGGCATCGGTGTCACCGAGCGCGGAAAACGGATCTCCATCGACCTCGCCTCAGCACAGGCGTAGGCGCCGGCTCGTCGAGCGGCTGGGGCTCCGGTGGTGGTGCGATCCGGTCCGGTTTCAGGCCGACCTTGTCCGGGTGCACGCACGCCGGAGTCCCGTCCGGCCCGTAGCGGTAGCCGTCGGCCGGATCGAAGGGCGCTTCCCGCGTCGGCCGGTCGTACACCACGAACTTGTCCCTCGGCATCCGCTTGGAGGGACAGATCCCACACGCCGGGTGGTCCGGGTCCGTCACGAAGGGCTCCACCTCCGCACCATCCCATACCTCCCGACCCGGTACGGGCCGGGAACGCCACACCCACCAGAAAGAGAGCATTCCGATTTCCAAGGGAAGCGCGAAGAACGTCAGGGACGCGAACGCGAGTGACCGCAAGGACGACGCGACCCGGCATCAGAGTCAAAAACAAGCCCTCGTCGAGAAGATGAAGGCCATGATCGAGGGGAAGAAGAAGTGACCGTCGCCCAGGAGAACGTGCAGGCGCCGCCCGACCCCCGCGCACTGGTCTCTCCGGCTGCATTCGCCGGCATCACGGAGACGGTGCTGACCAACAACCCGGACATGGACCGCACCACCGCCGAGCGCATCGTCGCCGAGGCGATCAAGTTCGAAGCGGCCTGCGCCCAGAGCCGCCTGCGCCTCAAGCCGTCCCGCGTGGTCGACGAAGGGTGGCACGCCCTGATCCTCCACACCCGCGTCAAGGCAGAGCTGGCGCGCAAGATCGGCCTGTTCGTGCACCACGTGCCGGAACCTCCGGGACCTGAGCGCCACGACCCCGACGCACTTGTGCGGACGCAGGACGCCATCCGGGCCGCCGGGTACGTTCCCGATCCGGAACTGTGGGCCGCCCCGACCGACGGCACGATTGCCGTAGCGGCGACCTGTGAGCACTCCGAACCGCCGCCCGCCGGGTGCGGTGCCGACTGCTCAAACACCGGACCCAACTGAGCCGTCCCCTCTGCGCCCGCTCCCCCAACACCCGTACCGTCGTTGGGGGAGCGGAGGAGACAACATGACCGAGTGGACCAACCCACGGCACGCGGCTGTCGTGTCCGCCTACAGAACAGCCGTGGACGCCGGTAGCCATCCCCGGCCACCACGCAGCCGCTGGGGTCGTCCCCGGCGACTCAGGTGTGCCGGATGCGTGATGGTCATGGACCCAGCGACCGGCAAGCCGTACATGCTGCCCTGCGTCTGTCCGAGCCAGCCCTCGTAAGCGGACATCCCCGCCCACCTACCGGCTCCGGCGGTGCTGCTGGTTGACGGGTGGGGTGGCCGCTGCGGTCGTCGTGGCGTGGGTTTGGCTGCTTGTTGCGGCGGTGGTGGTGCGGAGGCGAGCTGCTGCGGCACTGCGGTTGGGGATGGGGTTGCGGCCGGTGCGCTGGATACGTGTGATCAGGACGCGGGCTGGCTGACGGGCGGTGGTCAGTTCACGCTGGGCCGCGGCTTCCTTGAGCAGTTGGTGGGGTTGGTGGCCGCGGGCTTCGGCGTCGGCGAGGACGGTGCGAGGGCCGGCCAGCCGGTGTCGTTGAGGATCCGCTCAGCGTGCTCGGGGATCGCGGCGCGTACGTCGCTGGCCAGGGTACAGCGGGTCTCCTCCTTCGGCTGGCGTTGCGTGAGGTCTGCGAGTTCCGGGGCCAGGGCGTGGTCGGTGGCGGTCTGAAGGTGCTGGAGGGCTTGGCGGGCGGCGTCCGCCTGGTGGGCGTGGCCCTTGGCCTCGTGCCACCGTCCGGCGATGATCGCGGCCCAGACGAGTGCCGCGACCAGGGCGGCGAGGCTGCTGCCGTCGGGGCCAGTGGCAGTGTCGGCGATGTCGCGGGCCGCGGTCCGCAGGGCGTGGGCGGCTCGGTCTTCCGCCCGGATCTGGGAACGCTGGGCGCGAGCGAACGCCTTTGAAGCGGCTCGGAGTTCGGCGCGCAGTTCGGTGGGGGCTTTCTGGACGGTGGCTTCGATCAGCTCGCCGAGGGCGGTGATGTGCGCCTGGGCTCGCGCGTCGTCCGCGAGGTCGGTGTGGACAGCGTCGAGAGCGTCGGTGGCCTTGTGCCAGGGGGTGCTGGGGCAGCTGCGGCGGGCGGTGGGGTGTTCCTCCGGGTGCGTGGATTCGAGGCGGGCTTGGAGTTTGGGCAGGGACAGATCGGGAGCAATTCCCCCGCCGGGGTGGAAGATCTGCTCGCCGTCCTTGTTGAGGTCGCCGGGACGGCCGACGGCGTAGCCGAGGGGGTCGCCGGACGGGCCGCGCTTGATCTTGATCGGGACGCCGTCGGCTTCTAGGTAGGCGAGGAGTTCCTCGGCGTTGGCGGCGTGCGGGATGGCGGCGCGGATGCGTTCTTCGAGCCACTCCTGGGCGGGCTGTTCCCAGCCGAGGCGTTCGGCCTTGTGCATCTCGGCCTGGGTGGGCCGGCGTGTGCCGGTGCGGTCGCCCTTCTTCAGTCGGCGCAGGCCGTAGTCCTTCTCGATCTGGCGGCACGCGTCGCCGACGCGGATGCCGCTGTCGTGGAGTTTGGGTCGGCGGCCGTCTTCGCGGACGGTGGTGGCAAGGATGTGGATGTGGTCGTCGGCGTGGCGTACGGCGATCCAGCGGCAGGCCAGGTCGTCGCCTTCGGGCGCGATGCCGGCGGCGGCCACGATGCGCTGGGCGATCTCGCCCCATTCGGTGTCGGAGAGGTAGCGGTCCTCGGGTGCAGCGCGGACGGGGCAGTGCCAGACGTGGTCGGTGATCTTCTTGTCGAACTCGCTGTTGCGCAGGCGGAGGGGTTCGTCGAGGTGTCGGGCGAGTTCGGTGAGGGTGGCGTTCTCGTCGCGGCCTGGGTCGGGCATGCCGAGCATGGCGAAGCCGGCGACGATGTGCGGGTCGAAGTGTTCGTCGCGGGTGCCCGGGCCGTAGAGGTAGGCGAGCAGACCGCGGGTCTTGGACCCGGGCCGCTTGGTGGCGGCGATCACGCGGAGACCTCTTCTTCCGGGTCGGCGGGCTGGCGCAGGGCCTCGGCTATCAGTTCCAGTAGGCGGTGGAGTTCGTCGAGGCGGTGGCGTAGGTCGGGTGGGGTGCGGTCGCTGTTGAGGGCGCGGGCGATCTGGTTGACGTTGACGCCGATGCGGTTGAGCTGGCGCAGGACCTGGGCGCGGAACATGTGGGTGCGGCGGCGGTCCTCGGAGAGGGGCAGGTTGGCGGTGAACCGGCCGGTGATGAAGGCGAGGACGACGTCGGCGGCGAAGCCGGACTTGCCCTTGTAGCCGTGCTCGGTGGCCGTCTCCTGGAGGCGGGTGTCCTCGTCATCGGTGAAGAGCATGGGGCCGACACGGACGGTGCGTTTGGTGCCGGTGAAGCGGCGGATCGTGGGCTCTGCGCTCTTGACGGCGGGCTCGCCGGCGGCAGTCTCGGCGGCACGCGAGGGGCGGAGGGTCTCGCGCTGGGCGTCGTAGAGGGTATCCGGGTCGGGGCCGCCCCCGGTCCCGCCCTCCTGGCCCGGCGCCCCCTGGCGCTGGGCCGTCTCCGCCACCCCCGGGGCGGAGATCCCCGAAGACCGGCCTTGAGTCGGACTCGGGGTACTACTGGCTCCGCCAGGGGCCCTCCGTCCGAACGCGCGGCGCAGACGGTCCATCAGCGTAGGGGACTTCGTCAGTGGCAGCGGCTTGCCGGGGGTGTCCTCGGGGTGGTGCGGGTCGTGCGTCATGGTCGGTTCTCCGGATGAGGCAGGCGGCTCGGGCGGGGAAGGCCGAGTGGCGTGCGGGTAGTCACCGCCGGTCCACAGGCGTGGATAAGCCGCACTGGGCGGGGCGGTGACCAGTCGGCGGGCCGCTGGCCGTGATGGATTCGGTGTGGGCTTCGGGTTTCGGTGGCGCCGGAAGCGCTTCCGGCGCCACCGAAAGGCGTGGTTCCGGGCTCGTCAGCCGGTGCTGCTCCCGGAGGTGGGGCCGTTGCCGGGCTCGGCCTTCTCGGCGCTCAGCTCGTCGCAGACCTTCTTCACTCGGGCGTTGCTGACCTTGCGGCGCCGGTTGTTCCGGATCTCGTCCCCGACCTCTGTGGGGGAGGCGGTTCCCTTCCGGGCCATCACCTCGCGGGCGATGGCCCGTATCTCGTCATCGGAGATGTCCTGCGGGCGCCCGGCACGCCGAGGCCGTTCTCCGGTTGGTTCCGGGGCACTGGTGGTCTCTGCGCTCCGAGGAACTGGGACAACGGCTAGACAGTCGGGGTCTGGATGCTCCGCTGCTCGGTCACCGTGATGCCGGTCTTTGACAGGGGCAGGCTGCTGGAAGGCAGCGTTGACCGGTGAGATCGGCGCCTGGATGGACGCGGGGTCCAAGCGGGCGGTGGGGCGGTCGACGAGCTGGTGGATCTGCCGCATCAGGACACCGAAGGCCAACAGCGCTGCGGTCGGTGGAACCGCGGCGACCACGTAGTCGAGCAGCGGCACAGTGCTCGCGGTGCCCCTGCCGCTGACCCCGGCGACGTTCAGCACAATGGAGCCGATCGACCCGGTCGCGGTCAGCCCGATCGCCCAACCGTCCGTGACCCGGCGCAGGCCCGCCCGGAGCATCAGCAGCTCTCCCGCGACGATGAACGCGTCCAACGTCGCGGGCCAGGCCCACTGGCGTATGGGGGAACTCTTGAGTCCGTGCTGCCCCGCGACCTCGGCGAGGTGCGCGTAGGAGAGCCAGAATGCACCGGCGGTCAGGGCGACGATGACGGCTCCGGCCGCGACGAGCGCATACCGCTCGGCGGTCTGTTCAGTCATCACCAGCTGCCCTCCTGAGCGAGGTGCGCGGCGCTCGCTGGCCTCCGCGGTCTCCTGGTGGGTGCGGTTGGCAGGTGGTGCAAGGGTGGTCAAACGAGGTGCTCCTGTAGTGGTGGCCTGGTCCGTCTTGGCCGTCTTGGCCGTTGCAACCGCAGGTCAGAGCGGGTACGGCAGGGGTGTCGGCGTTCCGTCCTGGCGGCGGCGCCGTCGTATCGCGGCACCGCCGCCGTTCGGAGTGGACCAGGGCTGGGGGTGATGTGGACGGATCGATGCCGTCTCCCGTCTTGGCCACAGGTGTTGTGACTTGCGGCGATACGGCAGGGACGCGTAGGACGGCACAAGACGGATGTGGGAGACGTACGGGCGGACAGCGCGGCACCAAGATCGGGTTGCCGTCTTGGCCCCCGGCTGCCGTCTTGCCTGCATGCCGTTTGACCTGCGGGATCACGGCAGGGACGGCAAGGACGGCAACCGGGGGGTGGGGCGGGCTCTCAGCCCGCGCTGGGCGCGGGGCCGGCGTCGACCGGGTGAACGGTGGGGCAGTAGCGCCGCCACGCGTCGAGGAACTTGTGGCGCATGTACCCCTTGCGCTGTGTCCCGTCAGCGAGGCGGACGTTGCCGGACGTGATCCCGAACTCGCGCAGCATCGCACCCAGGTCACGTGCGCTCAGACCACTACGCCCCCACTCGGCCCACGGGCTCTCCACGTCCTGGCGCAGGTGGTGGAGGAGCTCCTCGGTGGAGAGGCTGTCGACCTCGCGCTGGGCGACGAAGACCCGGCGGATGTCAGCGAGGATCCGCGCTCCGCTGGGGTGCTCCTCCTCCGCCGCCGCTTCGGCAGCGACCATCTGCGCACAGGCGGTCCGTGCGAGGCGTGGCCAAGGCCCGGCAGCCAGGTCGGCGACGATCACCAGCGGCTCCCAGGTATCGGCGGCGCGGTCCTCGACCGGCATGACCGGCTCCAGGTCAGCGGCCTCATCCAGCAGCGGCCGGGCCCACGCGGCGATGCGGTCGCGCAGCCTGTGCAGGACCGGGGTGTCGCGGCGGGAACGGAAGGGCCGGACGGTCTCACCCTTGGCTCGGCGGCGCATACGGATGACCACCGACCGGTCCATGATCGTGTCCGGCAGGTCACCGATCCCCGCAAGAGCCGCCATGGCGAAGGTCTCGAACTTGCGGGGCGTGTGGTCATTGCCGACCACACGGGTGACGTAGCGGTTGCGCTGGTGACCGGCGTTGAGAAGACCGCGCATCTCCTCGTTCTTCTCCGCCACCTTGGGCGTGCCGAAGATCGTGTCCGCCTCATCCACCAGGAGCGTGGGCGGCTCCTCGGTGATCGAGCGGAAGACCGCCGCCGGGGTGGTGTTGATGGTGAGCATCGGCTCGTGCACCGTCTCAGTCAGCACGTCCAGCAGCCGCGACTTGCCGCACCGCTTCGCGGGGCCCACCACCGCCAGGCGCGGGGCATGCTGCCACGCGGGCTGGAGATGGGTGGCCACCACCCACAGCGTGATGGCGTCCAGCGCCTGCTGGGTGGGCGGGATCACGAACCGGGCTATCTGCGCACGCAGTTCGTCCAGCAGCTCAGAGCCCTCGGTCGGCTCCGGATCCGGGATCGCCTCCTCGGCAGGCTGAACGACCTGCGCGGGATCCGGCGCCACCTCCTCGGTCGCCTGGGCAGCCTCGGGCATGTGGCGGTCAGGCTGGCCGGGCACCGCGACCGGAGGCCACACCGCTTTACCGGCTACGGAAGAGGGCTCGGGTGTCGTAGATTTCACAGGGCAGCTCCTTATCCGGTGACTTCAGGCATGCAGGCCCAGGTCACTCGGGTCGTTCGTGGGAATGCGGGCATTGGAGTGTGCGGAGCCTCCGGCGTTGCCTCGCCGGGGGCTCACTTGTTCCCCGTGGGGAACGCCCGGGTTGTTCCCTGGAGGAACACCCGGGGCGTGCCCTGAGGGAACACGGACAGTACGTCCACGCCTGTCCACAGTCCAGCGTTTCTGTGTCAGCTCAGCGCAGAAGCGTGTGCTACGCGCACGCGCGGTCATGCGGCCAGGCCGAGCAGGCTCAGCAGGTCGGCCGTCACACCCCGGTACGCCTTGCCCAGCCGCAGGACCTTGCACGGGGACTGGCCCTGCTTCGCCAGCGCATAGCCCTTGCTGCGTCCCAGGCCCAGCGCCCGATTGCCGGTGTCCAGGTCAACGGCAGCGGGCAGGGCCAGCAGCTCCTCCCGGGTCATCCCGTACGACTTATCGGCGATCTCGTTCTCGCGCATGCGGCGCTCCATCCATGACTGAGCCCTCGGCGAACGCGACGACCGCGCCCGTCTCCAGGTCACTAAATCCAGGATGACCGAGCTACTGTGTCTTTATGACACAACACCGTTTCGATGATGGAACTGACCCGGACGACGTGCCCGAGTGGGCGGACCAGGTCATGGCCACCGTGGCCCGCGAAGTGCGACGCCGAAGGAAGGAGCTGGGCATGAGCGCGCAGGACCTGGCCGATGCCTGCGAGGAGATCGGCTACCCGATCCCCCGCAACGTGATCGCCAACATGGAATCCGGCCGCCGCGCCAACCTGCCCCTGGTCGACGTCATGGTCCTGGCCCAGGCGCTCAACACGGCCCCGATCTGCCTCATCTACCCCGTCGGATACGTCGAGGAGATGCAGAGACTCCCGCTTCAGCACCCCGCCTCAACCTGGGACGGCCTGAGCTGGTTCACCGGCGAGGCCCTCGAACTCGGCACCGACGACGACATGCTGCGTTACTTCCGTGCCCACCACGCCGCCGAGAAAGAAGTCATGGCGGCCCAGCAAGGCGAAATGCGCGCCCGGCTCGAAGTGAACCTCCCTTCCGGCACCGTCTCGAAGGCCGAGGCACTTCGGGCACAGGCCCATCACACCCAAGAGGCCGAGGAAGCCAAGCACCAGCTGCGCACCATCCGCGCATTCATCCGCGAAGACGGCGGTACACCGCCCTTCCTGTGGCCGGATCTCGCCGCCGAAATCGACCCACCCGACACCGACACCAACCCCACCGAGGAGAACGACCTTTGAAGGGCTCCACCCACCGCCGCTGCTACTGCCGCGACCCCAAGACCGGCAAACCGCTCGGCAAGTCCTGCCCCAAGCTCTCCAGCCGCAAGCACGGCTCCTACTCCATACGCCAGGAGCTCCCGCCCCGTGAGGACGACACCCGCCGCTCCTTCAGCCGCGCCGGCTACGAGACCCTCAAGGCCGCACAGGCCGACCTCGACCACATACGCACGCTCCTCGGGCTCGCCGAATCCGACGACCCCGAGGGGCTGTCCCAGATCGCCGCGCTGCTGGAGAAGGTCGGCGACGAGAAGGCTCCACTCCCTGACATCGAGGAGACCCGTCGGCGCCTGAACCACGGCCTAGACCTCACCCACCGGCTCACCGTGGGCGATTGGCTCGACACCTGGCTCGCCTCCAAGCGCGTCCGCAAGTCGACGCTGGACCGGTACAAGAGCGACGTCCGGGTCCATCTCAAGCCGCGCATCGGGCATGTGCGGATCGATCGCTTGCGGGTCCGGACGGTCGCCGACATGTTCACGGCGATCATCGATGCCAACGCCGAGGTTCTCGAACAGAACGCGTCGCGTCGCGCAGCACTGGACGAGCTGGCTGCCATCCCCTGGAAGGGGCTGGAGAACCGCGCCCGCCGCAAGGCGATCAAGGAGGCCATCGACGAGATGCCGCCGTTCCGGAAGACCACGGGTCCCACCGCCCGTCGGCACATCCGGAGCACGCTGCGAGCGGCCCTCAACGACGCGATCGCCGAGCAGCTGATCACCTTCAACCCAGCGGCTCACGTCAAGCTCGAAGCGGCCGAGCGGCCCAAGGCCCTGCTCTGGACCGCCGAGCGTGTCGCCCAGTGGCGCGAGACGGGCATCAAGCCGTCGCCTGTCATGGTCTGGACGCCCGAGCAGATCGGGCAGTTCCTGGACTTCGTCGCCAAGGATCGCCTCTACGCCATGTGGCACCTCATAGCCTTCCGTGGCCTCCGGCGGGGCGAAGCCTGCGGACAGCCGTGGTCGGAGACGAACCTGGACGCCGGCTCGCTGGCCGTGACCGCCCAGCTCGTCCAAGATGGCTGGGAGGTCGCGGAGTCGGTGCCCAAGACGTCCAGCGGCTTCCGTACCGTCCCCCTGGACGACGCGACGGTCCGCGCTCTCAAGGCCCACCGTGCCCGCCAGGCGAAGGAACGTCTGAAGTGGGGGACGGCGTGGGTGGACACCGGCCGCGTCTTCACCAGTGAGGACGGGTCGTGGCTCCACCCCGGCAAGATCACCGACCTGTTCGAGCGGCTTGTCACCGCGTCAGGTCTTCCGCCGGTCCGTCTCCACGACCTTCGGCACGGCGCGGCCACGCTGATGCTCGCTGCCGGGGCGGATATGAAGGTGGTTCAGGAGATGCTGGGTCACTCGTCGATAACGATCACGATGGACATCTATGCGAGCGTCCTTCCTGAGCTGGCCAAGGAGGCCGCGGAAGCCGCAGCGAAGCTCGTCCCTCGGAACCCGGCCGTGTAACGCGCTCACGCATCGCTCACGCAATCGCTGATCAAGAGGAAGCGCCCCGGCTAGGGTAAGTAGCCGGGGCGCGTTCTTGCAGGTCAGCGCCCCGCGAGAGGGCTGGACCGGTGGGCCATCAGGGGCTCGAACCCTGAACCAATGGATTAAAAGTCCACTGCTCTGCCAATTGAGCTAATGGCCCGCACCGAGCAGCATAGCCCGACCACGTGCCGAAGCCCGAAGCCATTACCCCTCCATGGGCACATCGGCCGCATCCCAGGGCCCGTGGGCGTCCCGGAGGGGCCCACGACAAGCTCTGCGGACGGCGCGAGCAAGCCCGGCGGTCGGCACCGCAGCCGGGCCGCAGCCAGGGCGTCTCCGTACGCGCCACTCCCCCGCCCCGCACACAACGCACAGGGCCCGTACGGCACTTGCGTGACGTACGGGCCCTGCGGTGAAGCCAGTCGACAGACCACCCGTCAGTCGCCCGTCAGTCGCCGACAGGCCGCCCGTGGGTCGGTCGACAGACCGGCCATCGGTCAGCCGGTACACCGACCAACAGTCAGCCGACAGTCCAGCTGCCGGCCGACCGGGCGGCTTCCGCCCCCTCAGCCGTTGCGCTTCCAGCGCGGCTTGTCGTCGCGACGGCCGAAGGAGCCGGTCGCGGTGCCGGAGTCGCGGTGGTCGCGGCGGCCGTACGGGCGGTCGCCAGCGGAGCGGTAGCCACCGGAGGACGGGCGGCCGGAGCGGTCATCGCGGTTGAACGGACGGTTCGGGCGGTCGCCGCGGTCCCGGCCGAAGCCGCCACGGTCATCACGACGGTCGAAGGAACGCCCACCGGACCGCTCCCGGCCGAAGCCGCCACGGTCACCGCGCCGGTCGAAGGAACGGCCACCCGACCGCTCATCGCGCCGGTCGTCCCGCCGGTCACGGTCGAACGACCGGCCACCGGAACGGTCGTCACGCCGGTCGTCACGACGGTCATCGCGGTTGAACGGACGGTTCGGGCGGTCACCGCGGTCCCGGCCGAAGCCGCCACGGTCATCACGACGGTCGAAGGAACGCCCACCGGACCGCTCCCGGCCGAAACCACCACGGTCATCACGACGGTCGAAGGAACGGCCACCCGACCGCTCATCGCGCCGGTCGTCCCGCCGCCCGTCAGGCCGGTCGTCCCGACGCTCCCGCCGCTCGAAGTTGCCCCGCTCATCGCGCCGGTCGTCCCGACGGTCGTCCCGCCGCTCGTACGAGGAGGAGCGGCGCGGCGCCTCGTCCGCCGAGGTGGCCTGCGCCGGCACCGCGGCGGTCTCGGCCGCCTCGGTGGTCGCGGCAGCGGCGGCGAGCGCCTCGGCCGGGTCCTCGCCGCGCTCGCGCGCGGCACGGGCGGTCAGCCGGTCCGCGTCCTCGCGCAGTTCGGTGGCGCGGCGCTGCAGCCGCTCCAGCTCGCGGGTGAGTCCGGCCACCTCGCGCTCCGCCTGCTTGGCGGCGTTGTTGGCCGACTCGGCCTGGACCTCGGTGAGCGACCGCGCACCGGTGATCCGGGCGACGTCGTCGTCGAAGGCGCCGGAGCCGACGATGTGCCGCGAGGCGTCCACGCCCGCGTCCTCCATCAGGCGGAAGATCTGCCGGCGCTGGTGCGGAAGGGAGAGGGAGACGACGGTGCCGGACTGGCCCGCGCGGGCCGTACGGCCGGAACGGTGCAGGTAGTCCTTGTGGTCACCGGCCGGGTCGACGTTCAGGACCAGGTCGATGCCGTCGACGTGGATACCGCGGGCGGCGACGTCGGTGGCGACCAGCGCGTTGACGTAGCCGTCCTTGAAGTCGGCGAGGACGCGGGTGCGCGCGCCCTGGGTCATGCCGCCGTGCAGGGCGTCCGCCTTCACGCCCGCCTCGACGAGCTGCTCGGCGATCCGGTCGGCGCCCAGCTGGGTGCGGACGAAGATGATGGTGCGGCCCTTGCGGGCGGCGATGGCGGCGGTGACCGGGGCCTTGTCCTTCGGCTTCACGACGAGGACGTGGTGGGTCATGGTCGTGACATTGCCCTGGGCGCTGTCGACCTCGTGGCTGACCGGGTTGGTCAGGTAACGCTTGACCAGGGTGGAGATCTCGTTCTCCATCGTGGCCGAGAACAGCATCCGCTGGCCGCCCTCGGGCACCTGGTCGAGCAGCTCGGTGACCTCGGGCAGGAAGCCCAGGTCGGACATCTGGTCGGCCTCGTCGAGGACGGCGACCTCGACGGCCTCCAGGGAGCAGGCGCCGCGGTTGATGATGTCGCGCAGCCGGCCCGGGGTGGCGACGAGGATGTCGACGCCGCGCTCCAGGGCGTAGATCTGGTTGCCCATCGACGTACCGCCGCAGACGACCTTCATCTTCAGGCCGAGGACGTCGCCGTACGGCTGGAGGGCGTCGGCGACCTGCATCGCCAGCTCACGGGTGGGGGTGAGGAGGACGGCGCGCGGCTTCTTCTTCTCGGTGCGGCCGCCGGCCAGCCTGGCCAGGGTCGGCAGGCCGAAAGAGAGGGTCTTGCCGGAGCCGGTGCGGCCGCGGCCGAGGATGTCCCTGCCGGCCAGGGCGTCCGGGATGGTCGCGGCCTGGATCGGGAAAGGGGTGGTGACGCCGTTCTGCGCGAGCTTGCGGACGACGCCCTCGGGCAGTCCGAGGTCGGCGAAGGTGGCATCAGCGGCTTCCGCCGCGGGGACCCCGGGGGCCTCGGTCTTCTCGGCCGCGGGGGCCGTCTCGACCCACTCGGTCACCTCGGGGGCCGTCTGCTCGTCGGCAGCGGGCATGACGGACTGCTCAATGGAAATGGACATGCGAAATGCGAAACCTTCCGGAGTCTCGGCACGCGCCCAAACTCCGTGTGTTTCACAAGAACCGCCTCAATGCGGTCAGCCACGGCAAGGGAGAGAACGCGCCACGCGGCGCGCTTCTTTTCTGGCGCCGGGCAAATGGGATCAAACGATCTACCACCATACGCACCCTGCCCCCCGGAAGGCAAATGACCTTCCCGGCGGCCAGCCGGTATCGCGGCTGAGCGGCCGCCCGATCCCGCTCTGCGCAGCCCTACGCGTCCTCCTCCCACTCGATGTACCAGGGCGACTCGGGCGACGGACCGGACGCCTGTGACGTGGGCGACGGGGAGTCGCTCGGCGGCGGGCTCGGCTTCGGGGTCGGCGTGGGGGACGCCGGCGAGGGCGGCGGCGAGGACGGCTCGTCGGGCCGCGACGGCGTCGGCTCCGCGGACCCGCCGCTCCCGGACGAGCCGCCCGTGCCCGTGGAGCCGCTCTGCCCCGATCCCGAGGTGGGCACCGGGCCGGACGGCGCCACCGTCCGCGAGGGCGTCTCCGGCGCGGTAACCGTCGGCGTCGCGCCCGCCGGCCGCTCCCTGTGCCGCTTGCCGCCGGACATGCCCCGCCCGTCCTCGTTCCCCATCCGCCGCGGCCCGTCGCCGCGCCCGTCCGCCGCCACCCCGTCGGGCTCCCGCTCCGCATCCTTCCCGTCGTCCTGCCGCGCGGCGCTGCCCGACGGCTGGGGCCGGCCGCCCGGATCGCTCACGCTCACGCACCCGGCCAGCGACGCGACCAGCGCCGAAACGGCCATCGCCGCGGCGGTGACCCGGGCCAGCGTGCGTCCGCCGGACGCGGGCACCGGGGACGCGGGCGCGGCAGCGTCGGACACGGCCGGAGCCGGGGACGACGGCATCGGCGAGGAGCGGCGGGGGTGACGGGACGGGCGGAAAGGGCTCGGGCGCACGGGAGGGACCTCCGGATCCGGAGCGCAGGGACGGCAGCGGCGGACGCCCTGCCCAACTCCCGCCCCCCGCTGGAGGACACGCGCACCGCGACCCGGATCCGGCCCGGGTCCCGTATGTCCGAAGTCCGCGGTTCGCCCGTGGGACGGCGGCCCGCCGACGGGGTGTCGACGGGGCGCCGACGGGGTGTCGATGGGGTGTCGGACGTGGTCCGGTCAGCCGACTCCGAGCGCGTGCAGCCGTACCCGGCCGCGTTCAGCCGTACCCGAGCGCGTGCAGCCGCTCGTCGTCGATCCCGAAGTGGTGCGCCACCTCGTGAACGACCGTCACCTCGGTCTCGGCGACCACGTCCTCGTGTGTCGCGCACATCCGCAGCGTCGGCCCCCGGTAGACGGTGATGCGGTCCGGCAGGACGCCCGCGTACCACTCGCCGCGATCGGTCAGCGGGGTGCCCTCGTAGAGCCCGAGCAGGTCGGGGGCGTCGGCCGGGGGCTCGTCCTCGACGAACACCGCCACGTTGTCCATGAGCCGGGTCAGTTCCGGCGGGATCCGGTCCAGCGCCTCGGCGACCAGTTCCTCGAACTCCTCACGCGTCATTTCCAGCACGCAGCCATTCTCCGACACCCGCCCCGGAACCGGTCGTCGAGCGGCCGCGTCCGGCGGGCCGACCGGGGCGCCCACTCCCCGATTGACACCCGCCACGGCTGGGCATACCCGGACAATGGCCCGTGTCCCGCGCTTCCGGAGACCGACCAGCGACAACCGGAAAAGCCGTCTGCTCCGGCTGTTCCGCGCCCCGCTCTCCGCCGTACGGAACCCGCCCCACACCGTCCGCCACCCCTACCGCAGCCGCCGTACGCCCCCCACGCTTCCCCTCGGCCGGACTCCGCACCCGGCTGCCCGCGCCCTGGTGCTGGCGGCCGTCGCCGTCCTCGGCGCCTGGCTCGGGCTGGTGGTGATCGGCGGCATCCACGCCCCCGTAGGTCCGATGGACACCCGAATGGCGCTGCGCCCCTCCCTGACCGGCGGCACCAGGATCAACGTCTCCCCCCTGGGCGACCTGGAACTCCGCAGCCACCATGCCCCCGTACGGCTCGATGTCGACGTCGACCGGCTGGACCCGGGCCGCTTCCAGGCACTGATCGATCAACCCGCCCGGTTCGCCGGCCTGCAGGCCCAGGTCACCGACGACGTCACCCGGAGCGCCGCCGACCTCGTCCTGCACTCCTGCGTCGCGGTGGCCGCCGGCGCCACCGCGCTGGGCCTGGCGGTCTACCGCCGGCCCCGCCGCGCCCTCGCCGCCGGCGGGCTCGCGCTCACCCTCCTCGCCGCCTCCGGAGGCGCCGCGTACGCCACCTGGAACCCGGACTCCGTCCTGGAACCGAAGTTCTCCGGGCTGCTCTCCTCGGCCCCGTCCGTGGTCGGCGACGCCCGCAGCATCGTCAGCGAATTCGACGTCTACCAAAAGGAGTTGGCGCGCCTGGTCACCAACGTCAGCAAGCTCTACGACGCCACCTCGACGCTGCCCGCCTACCAGCCGGACCCCAGCACCATCCGCGTCCTGCACGTCTCCGACATCCACCTCAACCCGGCCAGCTGGCGGATCATCGAATCCCTCGTCAAGCAGTACCGGATCAACGTGATCATCGACACCGGCGACACCATGGACCACGGCTCGGCCGCCGAGAACCCCTTCCTGGCCCCGGTCTCCCGCCTCGGCGCCCCGTACGTATGGGTGCGCGGCAACCACGACTCGCGCACCACGCAGAAGTACCTGACCGGCCGCCCCCGGGTCACCGTCCTCGACGACGGGCGGGTCGCCCAGGTGGCCGGCCTGCGGATCGCGGGCGTCGGCGACCCGCAGTTCACCCCGGACCGCTCCGTGGTGGCCGCCGGCGACCCCGCCGAGCGCACCGCGGGCGGCCGGCTCGCCGACTCGCTGCGCACCCAGCGGCTGGCCGGCAAGCCCGTCGACATCGCCATCGCTCACAACCCCGTCGCCGTGACCGAGGCCGACGGCCTGGTCCCACTGGCGCTGGCCGGGCACCTCCACCACCGCGAACGCGCCACGCTCCCCCGGGGCACCCGGCTGATGGTCGAGGGATCGACGGGCGGCGGCGGGCTGCGCGCCGTGCAGAACACCGAGCCCGAGCAGGTCCAGGCGTCGGTGCTCTATCTGGACCGGAAGACCAGGCTGCTGCAGGCATGGGACGAGATCACGCTCGACGGCCTCGGTCTGTCCCGCGCCGAGGTCAGCCGCCACCTCCCCCAGGAGAACCAGCCCGGGGCCGGCCCGTCGCCGAGTGGCTCGCCCGGCCCCGCTCCGGGAAGGTCCGGGACGCCCTCCCCCAGCCCTGGGTAAACCGTTTTGGCGAACGGTCCTCCCATCCCATATGCTTCTCACGTCCCCGACGGCGCCGGTAACGACGCCAAGGTGGCCACCAGCCCTCATCGTCTAGTGGCCCAGGACGCCGCCCTTTCAAGGCGGTAGCACGGGTTCGAATCCCGTTGGGGGCACGCATCACCGTGTGCGAGACTGGTTCCGGCCACTCTCGCACAATGCAAGGTCCTGTGGAGCAGTTTGGAGTGCTCGCCACCCTGTCAAGGTGGAGGCCGCGGGTTCAAATCCCGTCAGGACCGCTCTGGCTGGGTAGCTCAGTTGGTACGAGCGATCGCCTGAAAAGCGATAGGTCGCCGGTTCGACCCCGGCCCCAGCCACACCTCTTGGTAGAAGGCCCCGATCCGGTGGATCGGGGCCTTCTACGTGTCCGGATTCGTGTCCGGTCCCGGCTCCGGGGGCCGCTGCCGGGCACGCCTCAGCCCCGGAGCGTCATGCCCGGTCGACGGCCGCCGGGCTCGCCTCGCCCTTCGGGTCCCAGAAGATCAGCCGGGCTCCGCCGGTGATCGCTCCGGTAGCGGCCAGCCCCAAGACCAGCTTCACCAGCCGCATATTGCCCTCCCAGTCGTGCGCCGGCCCGAAGACCAGCCACACCCCCAGGCCGATCCCCGCGGCCATGACCACGCCCCCACCCAAACGCCGTAATCCATTGATCATGCGGCCATGGTCGCACCGCGCCGGATGACGGGCGCCGGAATCACGGGCGCCGGCGACACCCGGCTCAGCCGGCCTCCGCCGCGTGCGCCCGGGCCGTCTCGCGCCCACCCGGATGGCGGTGCCGCCAGACCCAGAAGACCGTGCAGGACAGCGCCGCCCAGCCGGCCAGCACCAGGAACGGGAAGGCGTGCTGGTGGCCGCCGAAGTAGACCGCGGTGTGCTGGGCGTTGACCGCGGCGCCCGGCGGCAGCCAGCGGCCGATGTGGCCGAGAACGGACGGCAGCAGCGGCCAGGAGACCGCACCGCCCGAGGAGGGGTTGCCCAGCAGCACCATCAGCCCCCAGGTGGGGATCATCGCCCAGCGCCCCATCAGGACGTTGAACATGGAGAAGACCATGCCGGACGAGAACATCGTCAGCGAGAGGATTCCCCAGGACTCGATGAACGGCAGGCGCAGCGCGCCCAGCCACCAGTCCACCACCGCCGCGATGGCGAAGCCGCCCAGCAGCGCGTAGAGCACGGTGAACGCGATCCGCTCCGCCGGGTTGAGGGAGCCGGCGTTCACGTTCAGCTGGATCGCGCCGACGAAGCCGACGATCACCGAGGCCAGTGAGACGTAGAAGAGCGCGAGGCCGCGCGGATCGCCGTCCTGCAGCGGCTTGATGTCCCGGATCCGGACGTCCACGCCGGTCGTCTTCGCGGCCTGCTCGCCCGCGTCGGCCAGCAGCTCGGCCACCGACGCGCCCGAGGCACCGGCCACCTCCAGCTCCACCCCCTGGCCGCGGGCCCGCAGGATGGCGAACTCCCGCTGGTCCTCGACGGCCTCGCGGGCCGCGCCGTAGGTGGCGTACTCGGTCGGCCGGAGCGCGACGTTCAGCTCCTTCTCCATTCCCTGGATGAACGCCTGCCGCTGCGGGCTGTCCTCGGGGCCGACCACGGCGGTCGGGAGGTGCCGCGGGGTCGGATCCGCCATGGCGTAGGTGTACGAGCCGGCGAACAGGCCGGCGGCCGCGGCGAGGATGAACACCAGCACGGTCGCGGGGAAGAACGGCGACCTCTTGAAAGCCGCCCACTTCTCCGTAGCGGTCGACTGCCGGTCATGTGCGCCATGCGGAACAGATTCACCGTGTTGATCATCCATGTGAACACGCTAAGACACCGATGCCGGACATTCCCGGGCAGGGTCTCCAGCCGCGCGCGGTGCGCTCGCCCCCGAGGTGCCGCCCGCCGTCGGGAATTCGTTCGCCAGTAATTTGCGTCAGGTGAGACCCTGGGGGGCGTATGTCCAGTCAGCCTGCCCCCGCCCTGCCCGACGGCGCCGCTTCCGCGCTGCCCGCTCTGCTCGATCGCCTGCCCGAGCTGACGCTGCGCGACCAGCAGCGGCTGGGGCGCCGGCTCGACGGCGCGCGCCGGATCCGTAAGCCCGAGGCCCGCGCGGCCGTGCTCGCCGAGATCTCCGAAGGCATCGACGAGGCGGAGCTGCGGGTCGCCCAGCGGCGCGCCGCCGTGCCCGCGGTCACATATCCGGAAGAACTCCCGGTCAGCCAGAAGAAGGACGAGATCCTCGCGGCGATCCGGGACCACCAAGTCGTGATCGTCGCGGGCGAGACCGGCTCCGGCAAGACCACCCAGATCCCCAAGATCTGCCTGGAGCTGGGCCGGGGCGTGCGCGGTCTGATCGGGCACACCCAGCCGCGCCGGATCGCGGCTCGTACGGTCGCCGAGCGGGTGGCCGAGGAGCTGCGGACCCCGCTGGGCGAGGCGGTCGGCTGGAAGGTCCGCTTCACCGACCAGGTCGGCGGCGACACCCTCGTCAAGCTGATGACGGACGGCATTCTGCTCGCCGAGATCCAGACGGACCGCGAGCTGCGCCAGTACGACACGATCATCATCGACGAGGCCCATGAACGCAGCCTCAACATCGACTTCATCCTGGGCTATCTGGCGCAGCTGCTGCCCCGGCGCCCGGATCTGAAGGTCGTCATCACCTCCGCGACGATCGACCCCGAGCGGTTCTCGCGGCACTTCGGGGACGCCCCGATCGTCGAGGTCTCCGGGCGTACGTATCCGGTCGAGGTGCGCTACCGCCCGCTGTTGGAGGAGGGCGGCCAGGCTGCGAACAATCTGGAGGGCGACCGGGACCAGATCACCGCGATCTGTGACGCGGTGGACGAGCTGCGGGCCGAAGGCCCCGGCGACATCCTGGTGTTCCTCTCCGGTGAGCGCGAGATCCGTGACACCGCCGACGCGCTCAACAAGAAGCAGCTGCCCGCCACCGAGGTCCTCCCCCTGTACGCCCGGCTGTCGCACGCCGAGCAGCACCGGGTGTTCCAGCGACATACCGGACGCCGGATCGTGCTCGCCACCAACGTGGCGGAGACCTCGCTGACCGTACCGGGCATCCGGTACGTCATCGACCCGGGCATGGCCCGGATCTCCCGCTACAGCTTCCGCACCAAGGTGCAGCGGCTGCCGATCGAGCCGGTCTCGCAGGCCAGCGCCAATCAGCGCAAGGGCCGCTGCGGCCGTACCAGCGACGGCATCTGCATCCGCCTGTATTCCGAGGACGACTTCCTCGCCCGCCCGGAGTTCACCGACGCGGAGATCCTGCGTACGAATCTCGCCTCCGTCATCCTGCAGATGACCGCGGCCGGCCTCGGCGACATCGAGAAGTTCCCGTTCATCGATCCGCCGGACCGCCGCAACATCAAGGACGGCATCGATCTGCTGCGTGAGCTCGGCGCGCTGGAGACCGGGCAGAAGACCGCCCAGGGGCCGAAGAGGCAGCGGCTCACCCCGGTCGGCCGCAAGCTCTCCCAGCTGCCGGTCGACCCGCGGCTGGCCCGGATGGTGCTGGAGGCCGACCGCAACGGCTGCGTCCGCGAGGTCATGGTCATCGCGGCGGCGCTGTCCATCCAGGACCCGCGCGAGCGCCCCTCGGACAAACAGCAGCAGGCCGATCAGCAGCACGCCCGCTTCAAGGACGAGACCAGCGATTTCCTGGCCTTCCTCAATCTGTGGCGCTATGTCCGCGAGCAGCAGAAGGCGCTGTCGTCGTCGGCGTTCCGCCGGATGTGCCGGGCCGAGTTCCTGAACTATCTCCGGATACGCGAGTGGCAGGACATCTATTCCCAGCTGCGTACGGTCGTGAAGACCATGGGCGTCCACCTCTCCGAGGAGGACGCAGCGCCCGACCGTATTCATACCTCCCTGCTTTCCGGTTTGCTTTCGCATATCGGGCTCAAGAACGCCGAGGGCGAGGGCGGGAGAGACGGGGCCGCCAAGAACGAATATCTGGGCGCCCGCGGCGCCAAGTTCGCGGTCTTCCCCGGCTCCGCCCTCTTCAAGAAGCCGCCGCGCTGGGTGATGTCCGCGGAGCTGGTGGAGACCTCCCGCCTGTGGGCCCGGGTGAACGCCAGGATCGAGCCGGAATGGGTCGAGCCGCTGGCGCAGCACCTGGTGAAGCGGACGTACAGCGAGCCGCACTGGGAACAGAAGATGGCCGCGGTGATGGCGTACGAGCGGGTGACGCTCTACGGCGTGCCGCTGGTCGCCCAGCGCAAGGTGAACTACGGCCGGATCGATCCGGAGACCTCGCGCGACCTGTTCATCCGCAACGCGCTGGTCGAGGGCGACTGGCGCACCCACCACCAGTTCTTCCATGACAATCGCAAACTCCTCGGTGAAGTGGAGGAGTTGGAGCACCGCGCCCGGCGCCGCGACATTCTGGTGGACGACGAGACGCTCTTCGACTTCTACGACCAGCGCATTCCGGAGGACATCGTCTCGGGGGCGCATTTCGACGCGTGGTGGAAGAAAAAGCGCCACGAAGCGCCGGAGCTGCTGAACTTCGAGCAGTCCATGCTCATCAACGAATCCGCCGAGGCCGTCACCAAGGACGATTATCCGGATTCCTGGCGCCAGGGAAAGCTGAAGTTCAAGGTCACCTATCAGTTCGAGCCCGGCGCGGACGCGGACGGCGTGACCGTCCACATCCCCCTCCAGGTCCTCAACCAGGTCTCGTCCGAGGGTTTCGACTGGCAGATCCCGGGCCTGCGCGAGCAGCTGGTGACGGAGCTGATCCGCTCGCTGCCCAAACCGGTCCGCCGCAACTACGTCCCCGCGCCGAACTTCGCGGCCCGCTTCCTGGACTCGACGGTGCCGCTGCAGGGCCCCCTGACGTCCGCTTTGGCGGCGGGACTGCAGGGCATGGTGGGCGTTCCGGTCGAGGCCGCCGACTTTGACACCGGCAAGGTCCCCGACCACCTCAAGATCACGTTCCGGGTCGTCGACGAGCGACGCCACAAGCTCGCCGAGGCCAAGGACCTCGAAGCGCTGCGCCTCCAGCTCAGGCCGAAGACCCGGGCCGCCATCTCCAAGGCGTTCGAGCAGGCCGCCGAGCGGCCCGGCAAGGGCGGCCGGGGCACCAAGGGCGGCGGCCCGGAGCTGGCCGGCCTGGAGCAGCGCACCGGCCTGACGTCCTGGACGATCGGCGCGCTGCCGCGCACCTTCGAGACCCGGCGCGCGGGCCAGCCGCTGAAGGCGTACCCGGCGCTGGTGGACGAGGGCGGCAGCGTCGCCGTACGGCTCTTCGACACGGAGGCGGAGCAGCTGCAGGCGATGTGGGCCGGCACCCGCCGCCTCATCCTGCTCAACATCCCCACCAACCCCGCCAAGTTCGCCCAGGACAAGCTGAGCAACCAGCAGAAGCTCGCGCTGTCCCGCAATCCGCACGGCTCCATCGGGGCACTCTTCGAGGACTGTGTGACGGCCGCCGCCGACCGGCTGATCGCGGCCCGGGGCGGCCCGGCGTGGGACGAGGAGTCCTTCCGGAAGCTGTTCGACGGGGTGCGTGCCGACCTGGTGGACGCGACGCTGAAGACCATCCAGCAGGTCCAGGAGGTGCTGGCCGCCTGGCAGGCGTGCGAGCGCCGGCTGAAGGCGACGACGTCCCCCTCGCTGCTGCCGTCGCTGGCGGACGTCAGGGAGCAGCTGGCGGCCCTGATCAAGCCGGGTTTCGTCACCGCGCACGGCGCCAAGCGGCTGCCGGACCTGATGCGCTATCTGGTGGCCGCCGACCGCCGGCTGCAGCAGATGCCCACCCACGCCGAGCGGGACCGCAGCCGGATGGCGAAGGTGAAGGAGATGCAGGACGAATACGCCTGGCTGCTGGAGCAATTCCCCCAGGGCCGTCCGGTCCCGGCCGCGGCCCGGGAGATCCGCTGGATGATCGAGGAGCTGCGGGTGAGCTACTTCGCGCATGCCCTCGGGACGGCGTACCCGGTCTCGGACAAGCGCATCGTGAAGGCCGTGGACGCGGCCGCCCCCTAGGGCGGGGCCGTCACCGGCATCGAGTTCGACCGCACCCCCTGGCCTGCTGTAGAGTCTTGCTTCGCAGCCCGCCGCGTCGGCGGGAAGCGAAGATCAAGGTCCTGTGGAGCAGTTTGGAGTGCTCGCCACCCTGTCAAGGTGGAGGCCGCGGGTTCAAATCCCGTCAGGACCGCTTTTTCTACGGCCCGCATCCCCGGTGGATGCGGGCCGTTGTGCTGTTCCGGGACGGCCGCGCCCGGACGCCGCGAAGGGCACCGCAATCCCGTCAGGGCCGCGGCTACTTCCGGCCGGTCTCACCAGGGGGTGCCGACGGTGGTCGCCGTCCCGCCCGGCGCGTTCACCAGGGCGGGCGCCGTTGCACGTCGTGGCCCGAAGGCTGCATCCAGTGACGGCCGGGGGCTTCGGCCGTCTTGACGGCGGCACGTACCGCCGGTACTCACAGAGGAAGCGCGGGGCCGGGGAGGTGCGTGCAATGACAACAGCGGCAAGGCACGAAACCAGGGCGCTTTTGCGCGCCCATCTGGCGGCCGCCACGGGCTACCGCCACCTGACGCGGCACTGCCCCATCTGCCATCAGCTGCTACGCCTCGCCATGGAGCCGCACAAGGCCCGCTCCGGGCCCGCGACGCCCGCCGCCGCTACGGACTCCCCTCAGGCCGTCTACGGGCCGCCCGCGACGGAGGACGAAAGCCCCCCGACCCGATGACCGATGCCACGCCCCCACCCGCCGTGCGGTGACACGCTGTTGGGTGACGGCGTCGGGAGTTCATTACCGCAGTCGCCACACCGCGTTCAAGCACTTCGCCGTGTGACGGGAGTCACCGAACAAGTTTTACGGAACGGGGAACTTACACCCTTCCTACAACTGGTCAATTTAATATGTGCAATTGCACCATCCTCCGACGGCTCCCGAACGGGACCGCCGCGTCCACTCGGAGAGGCCCTCTGAGGAGCCCTGACGGCGCCTTCGACGCCGTCCTGGGGTGCGCCGGCGCCCGGTCGACCGAACCCCGGCGAGCGGCCCGGGAGCGGGCGTACACACAAAAAAATCGCGCTGGACCCGGCGGAGTCCAGCGCGATCGATGACGTACCCAGATGGAGCGGGTGCCGGGCCTGTTGGGGCAGGCGCCGCGTCGGTAAAGCTGAGTGGAGCTTGATGGAACAGGTGGAGCTAAGTGGTGCCAAGTGGGTGTTTACGGGTTGGGGGGCCCGAAAACAGCCCGGCTATGCGGTTATTCAGGCCTCGCTGCGCTGCTGCGGGATACCCGCGAGCAGTGCGCGGACCTCAGCCTCGCGGTAACGCCGATGCCCTCCGAGCGTGCGGATGGACGTGAGCTTGCCTGCCTTGGCCCAACGGGTCACCGTCTTCGGGTCCACGCGGAACATCGTGGCAACCTCGGCAGGGGTAAGCAGCGGCTCGGCGTCAGGGGTGCGAGCGGTCATGAGCGGCCTCCTCGGGAGAACCGAACCATCACGGTTCTTTCCTCTAAATTCTGCACCTTGACCCGCGTTGCCCGAAATGGCGGACGCGGGCCGAGTCGGTTATAGGACGAACGGCTTGTCCTCGGCACTACAACTACACCATCTGTCCAGCCACGTCGGCCAAACCGATGGAATTGCCCTCTCAGGTGTTCAACCTCGGCGGAAGCCGATGGACCGACCCATAGCGGACAGTCACACCACCGTGACGAACAGTCACAACGTGATCAGCCGCCACGAGGCACACAAGGAGCGCAAGAGCGATCTATCCGCCCTTAGTTGGACGGATGGAGCCCTTGTCAGGCTCCTTGTCCTATTTTGGCACGAGGGTATGGCTTGGGGGCAAGACCCGAAGTCAGTGCTTTAGGTCACGCTTGAGGCAATCGTCCGGATCAGGACCTACGTCCCATGTCATACTCATGGACAATCAAACCCAGCACATCTTTTCGGACATGGCCCGAATAGCGAAGCCTCCGAGCACAAACCGTTATTGCGCTCAGCTGGCGAATTGGCGCTCACGCACCGCACGCCACCGCTCCGACAACCTCTCGTACGCGGCGCCGGCCCGCTCGCCGTCCCCCTCGCGCAGCGCCGCCAGCCCCTCCGCCACCTCCGCGGCGGAATGGTCCTCGGCGAGCTGCCCCTCGGGCACCGCGTGCACCAGCCCTCCGTAATCCAGTTCCACGAACGAACGCGGATGGAATTCTTCGAGCCAGCGCCCCACATCTACCAGGCCGTCGATCAGCCGCCCTTCCTCAAGCGCGTCCCGCAGCGTCCGCAGCCCGCGCGCGACCCGGCGCCGCGCCTGCACCATCGGCGTCCGGTAACGCAGCAGCAACCCGTGCTCACCCTTCGTGTACTCCCGCTCGGAGTCGTCGAACAGCACGAACCAGCGGACCGGAACATGCCAGCTCGCCTCACGGATCCACGGCCGGGCGTCCGGATTCCGCTCCCGCCACTGCTCATAGTCGGTGGCCGCCTGCCGGCGCACCACCGGGGGCAGCGCCGCGTCCAGCACCGGCGTCGGCAGCAGCCGCTCCAGCGACTCCAGGGCCTGCCAGCCGCGCAGCCGGGTGCGCCACGGACAGACGCAGACCACCCCGTTCACCACGGCGACGAACGCGTCGGCGCTCTCGTGGACCGGGACCGGCACCGGCGGGGTGGGCAGCAGATCGGCCAGCGCCCGGCGCTGTTCGTCCTGGGCGGTGGGGGTGTGCCTACGCTTGGCGTAACGGGCCCAATGGGAGCGCTCCGGCTCCGGGAACGCTGCCAGCGGCTCGTAGACCCGTAGATATGCCACATACGGGACCATCACCGACGACGCCAAGGCCACGCCCGCTCCTTCAAAGGGAAGTCCACCGCCGGGAGTTGCCTACCCCCGCCCGGCCTGGGATACGGCAGATCGTGCCACGCCCGTCCCCCAGGAGTGGGTGATCCTCGGCACCTGGCCGATCAGCACACCCCGGAGGTCTTACGCTCTTCCCGACCGGCCCTCCCCCACCCGCAGGAGGGCGTCCTCCGCGACTTATGGGAGTCACCACAGTGACTGACGTACGTCCTGCCGCTACCCCCAGGCTCTCAGCTGCGTTCGAGCAGGGGGGACCCCCACACGCCGACGGCGGCGTTCTGCACACCCTGTTCCGCACGGAGCAGGGCGGACATGAGCAAGTCGTGCTCTGCCAGGACCGCGCCAGCGGCCTCAAGGCCGTGATCGCCATCCACAGCACCGCTCTGGGCCCCGCTCTCGGCGGTACCCGCTTCCACGCGTACGCCTCCGAGGAAGAGGCCGTCCTGGACGCTCTCAACCTCTCACGCGGTATGTCGTACAAGAACGCCCTCGCCGGGCTGGAGCACGGCGGCGGCAAGGCCGTGATCATCGGTGACCCCGAGGTGGTCAAAACCGAGGAACTCCTGCTCTCCTACGGCCGATTTGTGGCCTCCCTCGGGGGCCGCTATGTCACCGCGTGCGATGTCGGCACCTACGTCGCCGACATGAACGTCGTCGCCCGTACCAACAAGTGGACCACCGGCCGCTCGCCCGAGAACGGCGGCGCCGGCGACTCCTCCGTGCTGACCGCATTCGGCGTCTTCCAGGGCATGCGCGCCTCGGCGCAGCACCTGTGGGGCGACCCGACGCTGCGCGGCCGCACGGTCGGCATCGCGGGCGTCGGCAAGGTGGGCCACCACCTCGTCGAACACCTCCTCCAGGACGGCGCCGAGGTCGTGATCACGGATGTGCGCGCCGAGCCGGTGGGCCGGGTCCGCGCCAGGCACCCGCAGGTGACCGCCGTCGCGGACACCGACGCGCTGATCCGCGTCGAGGGTCTGGACGTGTACGCGCCGTGCGCCCTGGGCGGCGCGCTGGACGACGACTCGGTGGCGGCGATGACCGCGAAGATCGTGTGCGGTGCCGCCAACAACCAGCTCGCGCACCCCGGGGTCGAGAAGGACCTGTCCGACCGGGGCATCCTCTACGCCCCGGACTACGTCGTGAACGCCGGCGGCGTCATCCAGGTCGCCGACGAGCTGCACGGCTTCGACTTCGACCGCTGCAAGGCCAAGGCCACGAAGATCTTCGACACCACGCTGGCGATATTCGCTCGTGCGAAGGCGGAGGGCATCCCCCCGGCCGAGGCGGCGGACCGGCTCGCCGAGCAGCGCATGGCCGACGCCCGACGCAAAGGCCGGCGCGTCTGACCGAGACTGGAACAGCTCATATGTCCGATTAAATCCAGCCATCCGTCACGGAACATATCTCGCCGTACGCGCGAGATCCGCCCAATCCGTCGAATCCACCGAATCCGCTGAAGATCCGGCCTTGTGGTACCCGTCACGGGTGGTCGGGGAGACATCCCTCACCACCCGTCGGCGGGTCGCCGTATGGGACAGGTTAAAATCGCAGTTGACCAGCGAGGAAAGGGCGCCTCGCGGGTTGTGCCGACCGGCGGGTGATGCGGGCGACGTACCGTATGGCCGCGGAAGCAGGTACCGTTGAAGCCCTACGAGCCGGTCTCTCTGTCGAGAGTCCGCTCTGCATCGTGAACGCGTTCAAGACTCTGGGGCCATCGAGCCCCGTCATTGAGGGGGTCGACCCATGGGGCGCGGCCGGGCCAAGGCCAAGCAGACAAAGGTCGCCCGCCAGCTGAAGTACAGCAGCGGTGGGACGGATCTCTCACGACTGGCTGACGAGCTGGGTGCATCGCAGTCGAGCCAGCAGCCTCCGAACGGCGAGCCGTTCGAGGATGACGAGGACGACCCGTACGCACGGTACGCAGAGCTGTACAACAAGGACGACGACGATGAGGACGAGGGCGACTCGTCCGACCAGCGCCGTCGCGCCTGAGGCTGCCGCGCGTACGCGGCTCTGACAACAGCACCGAGGACCCGGTCCGGGACATCGCGCCCGGACCGGGTTCTGTGCTGCTCGGACGGCCGACGATGATGGGGTACCTCCCCCGGCCCGTTCAGGGCATGGGGAAGGGCTCCACGGCCCGGCCGGCGACGGCGGCTAGCGTGCGTACGCACCGGTCAGGGTCACTGCCTCGGCGCGGTCACCGCGCTCGACGATCTCCCCGCTGAGCCAGGCGTCCACGCCGCGGTCGGCGAGGGTGGTCAGCGCGACATCGACCGCCTCCTGGGGGACGACGGCGATCATGCCGACGCCCATGTTCAGGGTCTTCTCCAGCTCCGGGCGCTCGACCGAGCCGGCCGCGCCGACGAGGTCGAAGACCGCGCCCGGCGTCCAGGTGGAGCGGTCGATCGTGGCGTGCAGACCGTCCGGGATCACCCGGGCGAGGTTGTTGGCCAGGCCGCCGCCGGTGATGTGCGAGAAGGCGTGCACCTCGGCCGTACGGGTGAGCGCCAGGCAGTCCAGCGAGTAGATCTTGGTGGGCTCCAGCAGCTCCTCGCCCAGGGTGCGGCCGAACTCCGGGACGTCCCGGTCCAGGACCATTCCCGCGCGGTCGAACAGCACGTGGCGGACCAGCGAGTACCCGTTCGAGTGAAGTCCGGACGATGCCATCGCGATCACCGCGTCGCCCGTACGGATGCGATCCGCGCCCAGCAGCCGGTCGGCCTCGACCACGCCCGTACCGGCGCCGGCGACATCGAACTCGTCCACGCCCAGCAGCCCCGGATGCTCGGCGGTCTCCCCGCCGACCAGCGCGCAGCCGGCCAGGACACAGCCCTCGGCGATGCCCTTCACGATCGCGGCGACCCGCTCGGGGTAGACCTTGCCGACGCAGATGTAGTCGGTCATGAACAGCGGCTCGGCGCCGCAGACGACCAGGTCGTCGACGACCATGCCGACGAGGTCGTGGCCGATCGTGTCGTACACGCCCATCTTGCGGGCGATGTCGACCTTGGTGCCGACGCCGTCGGTGGCCGAGGCCAGCAGCGGACGCTCGTACCGCTTCAGCGCCGACGCGTCGAAGAGGCCGGCGAAACCGCCGAGCCCGCCGACGGCCTCGGGGCGGGTGGCCTTCCTGACCCACTCCTTCATGAGGTCGACGGCGCGGTCGCCGGCTTCGATGTCGACACCGGCGGCTGCGTAGCTGGCACCCATGGATTCAGCGGACATGGCTGAGAACTTTCGTTTCGTGTGTGTACGAGCTCTACGGGCGGCGCAGCGCGTCGGCGCCGCCGACGCCGGCCGTCAGCGTCTGGACGCCGTCCACATCGGACTTCGTCGGCGCGGCGGTCTCCGACTCCAGGAGGTGCTTGCCCAGCAGCCCGGGGTCGGGCAGCTCCATCGGGTACTCGCCGTCGAAGCAGGCGCGGCACAGATTCGGCTTGGCGATGGTGGTCGCCTCGATCATGCCGTCGATGGAGATGTACGCCAGGGAGTCGGCGCCCAGCGACTTGCCGATCTCCTCGACGCTCAGCCCGTTGGCGATCAGTTCCGCGCGGGTGGCGAAGTCGATGCCGAAGAAGCACGGCCATTTGATGGGAGGGCTGCTGATGCGGATGTGCACCTCGGCCGCCCCGGCCTCGCGGAGCATCCGGACGAGCGCGCGCTGGGTGTTGCCGCGGACGATCGAGTCGTCGACGACCACCAGGCGCTTGCCGCGGATGACTTCCTTCAGCGGGTTGAGCTTGAGGCGGATGCCCAGCTGGCGGATGGTCTGCGAGGGCTGGATGAACGTCCGGCCGACGTAGGAGTTCTTGACCAGTCCGGAGCCGTACGGAATGCCGCTGGCCTCGGCGTACCCGACGGCGGCCGGGGTGCCGGACTCCGGTGTCGCTATCACCAGATCGGCGTCGGCCGGCGCCTCGGCGGCCAGCTTGCGGCCCATCTCCACCCGGGAGAGGTACACATTGCGGCCGGCGATGTCGGTGTCCGGGCGGGCGAGGTAGACGTACTCGAAGACACAGCCCTTGGGGCGGGCCTCGGCGAACCGCGTGCTGCGCAGGCCGTTCTCGTCGATGGCGACCATCTCGCCGGGCTCGATCTCCCGGATGAAGCTGGCACCCACGATGTCGAGGGCGGCGGTTTCGGAGGCCACCACCCAGCCGCGCTCCAGGCGGCCCAGAACCAGCGGGCGGATGCCCTGCGGGTCGCGGGCGGCGTAGAGGGTGTGCTCGTCCATGAAGCACAGCGAGAAGGCACCGATGACCTTGGGGAGCACGCGCGGGGCGGCCTCCTCGACGGTCAGCGGCTTGCCGTCGTCGTCGACCTGGCCGGCCAGCAGCGCGGTCACGAGGTCGGTGTCGTTGGTGGCCGCGACCTGGGTCGCGCGGCCGCCCTCGCGGGGCAGCGCGGCGACCATCTCGGCCAGCTCGGCGGTGTTGACCAGGTTGCCGTTGTGGCCGAGCGCGATCGAGCCGTGCGCGGTGGCACGGAAGGTCGGCTGGGCGTTCTCCCACACCGAGGCACCGGTGGTGGAGTAGCGGGCGTGGCCCACGGCGATATGGCCCTGGAGGGAGCCGAGGGAAGTCTCGTCGAAGACCTGGGAAACCAGACCCATGTCCTTGAAAACGAGGATCTGGGAGCCGTTGCTCACTGCGATGCCCGCGGACTCCTGTCCACGGTGCTGCAGCGCGTACAGCCCGAAATAGGTGAGTTTGGCGACCTCTTCACCCGGAGCCCAGACTCCGAAGACGCCGCAAGCGTCCTGGGGGCCTTTCTCGCCGGGGAGCAGGTCGTGGTTGAGTCGTCCGTCACCACGTGGCACGTTCATGAGTCTAGGGCAGGTCGAGGATTCATCCGAACCGGGGATGGCCGCGCACCTGGATGAGTGCATGAACGAGACGCGGACGCGCTTGGCGTGCCCACCTCTACGCGGCGGCGCTTTTCGGCCAGGGAGGTCCCGCATCCCTTGGGGCACCTGGGGTGTTGCCGGGTACCACGCCTCGGGCAGCCGCTTGTGCGGGGTGCGGTGGAGGGGGCTGAGCGCGGGGTGTGAGATGCGCGACGTGGGGTGGGGAGGGGCGAGGGGTGAGGCTACGTAAGGGGAGTGGGGTGGGGGCTTCCCTGGGGCCCCTCCCCCCGGTGCGGGGGGCTTCCCTGGGGCCCCCGCCCCCACCCCCCTCGCCCCCCTCCCCTCAGCTCAACACAGGCAGATACCCGCTGATGTCCGCTCGCTCCCCGCTGGCGCTGACGGTCGCCGCGTCCAGCGCCTCGGCCCACCCCATACGGCCCGTGGCGAGGCGCAGCCAGGTCAGCGGGTCGGTCTCGACGACATTCGGCGGAGTGCCACGGGTGTGCTTCGGGCCCTCCACGCACTGCACCACCGCGAACGGCGGCACCCGGAGCTCCACCGACCCGCCGGGCGCCTTGACGGCGAGCGCGTCGGCCAGCAGACGGGTGGCGGTGGCCAGGGCCTGACGGTCGTACGGGATCTCCACACCGGTCGCCGCCGCCAGGTCGTCGGTGTGCACGACCAGCTCGATGCAGCGGGTCACCAGGTAGTCGGACAGCCGCATCGCGCCGGGCCGTGCGTGCACCAGCCGGTCATCGGACGCGGCAGGGAGTATCTCGGCGAACTCTTCGGCGGTGCGCGTCAGCAGCTCCACGGGATCGTTGGCGGCGGCCAGCGCGCGGGTGTGCTCATCGCCCCCGGATGTGTACGCGGCGGTGACGAACGGCCAGTCCAGCAGCTCGACCTCCACGTTCGCCGGGGCCGGCTCCCGCGATATGCGGGCCACGCTGCCGATCGCCAGCGACAGATGCGCGGCCAGCTCCCGCACCGTCCAGTCGCCCAGCCTGGTCGGCAGCGCGAACCGCTCCGGCGTCAACTCGCCCACAGCCGCGCGCACATGGTCGAGCTGCGCGATCAGCGCGGCGCGGATCTTGGCGGAGTCGTAACTGCGGGCGCGGGGCCTGCTGTGGATTGATGACATGCGCCGAGGCTACTGCGACCGCACGACACCGGCTCGGAGTTTTCCACAGGGCAGGAGGGTGTGCGCGGTTGTCCACAGGCGAGGGATTGCGGCGTGCGGAATCCGCCGCGTGCCGCGCCCCGCAGCCACCCGGGAATGTCGACGGCCCGCTCTCCCCCGAGCGGGGAGAGCGGGCCGTCGGACCGGAATCCAGCCCGGAGCCTCAGACGACAAGCCCCGGAATGGTCTCCTCGTGCGCGGCCTTCAGCTCGCTCAGCGGAATGCTGAACTGCCCCTGGACGTCGATCTCCGCGCCGTCGACCACACCGATACGCGTCGCCGGAAGCCCCCGCGCACCGCACATGTCGGTGAAGCGGAGCTCCTCGCTGCGCGGCACGGCGACGATCGCCCGGCCCGCCGACTCCGAGAACAGGAACACGAACGGGTCGATCCCGTCGGGCACCACCAGGCGGGCACCCTTGCCGCCGCGCAGACACGACTCCACCAGCGCCTGGACCAGACCACCGTCGGAAAGATCATGCGCCGCGTCGACCATGCCGTCACGCGAAGCCGAGATCAGGATTTCCGCCAGCAGCTGCTCCCGGGCCAGATCGACCTTCGGCGGCAGCCCACCGAGGTGCTCGTGCACCACCTGCGACCACGCCGAGCCGCCCAGCTCCTCCCGGGTGTCACCCAGCAGGTGGATCAGGTGGCCCTCGTCCGCGAAAGCCATCGGGGTGCGCCGGTTGACGTCATCGATGACACCCAGCACCGCGACCACCGGCGTCGGATGGATCGCGACCTCACCGGTCTGGTTGTAGAGCGACACATTGCCGCCGGTGACCGGCGTGCCCAGCGTCTGGCAGGCGTCCGCGAGACCCCGCGTGGCCTCGGCGAACTGCCACATCACCGCCGGGTCCTCGGGCGAACCGAAATTCAGGCAGTTGGAGACCCCCAGCGGCTTGGCGCCGGACGCGGCGACATTCCGGTACGCCTCGGCCAGCGCCAGTTGCGCACCTGCGTACGGGTCGAGCTTGGCATACCGCCCGTTGCCGTCCGTGGCCACCGCCACGCCCAGGTCGGAGTGCTCATCGATCCGCACCATGCCGGAGTCCTCCGGCTGTGCGAGCACCGTGTTGCCCTGCACGAAGCGGTCGTACTGATCGGTGATCCACGCCTTCGACGCCTGGTTGGGCGAGGCCACCAGCTTGAGGACCTGCGCGCGCAGCTCCTCGGCGCCGTCCGGCCGGGCCAGCTTGTTCGCGTCGTCCGCCTGCAGGGCGTCCTGCCACTCCGGGCGTGCGAACGGCCGGTGGTAGGTCGGCCCCTCATGGGCGACGGAGCGCGGCGGCACATCCACGATCTGCCGACCGTGCCAGAAGATCTCCAGCCGCTCGCCGTCGGTCACCTCACCGATGACGGTCGCGATGACATCCCACTTCTCGCAGATCTCCAGGAAGCGGTCGACCTTCCCGGGCTCGACGATCGCGCACATCCGCTCCTGCGACTCGCTCATGAGGATCTCCTCGGGCGAGAGGGAGGAGTCACGCAGCGGCACGGTGTCCAGCTCGACGCGCATCCCGCCGGAGCCGGCCGAGGCCAGCTCGCTGGTGGCGCAGGACAGCCCGGCGCCGCCGAGGTCCTGGATGCCGGTGACCAGATCCTCCTTGAAGATCTCCAGGGTGCACTCGATGAGCAGCTTCTCCTGGAAGGGGTCACCGACCTGGACGGCAGGACGCTTGGCGGGCCCCGTCGAGTCAAAGGTCTCCGACGCCAGGACGGACACGCCGCCGATGCCGTCGCCGCCCGTACGCGCCCCGTAGAGGATCACCTTGTTGCCGGCGCCGGACGCCTTGGCGAGATGGATGTCCTCATGCTTCATCACGCCCACGCACAGCGCGTTGACCAGCGGATTCCCCTGGTAACAAGGGTCGAAGACCACCTCGCCGCCGATGTTGGGCAGGCCCAGGCAGTTGCCGTAGCCGCCGATGCCCGCGACGACACCGGGCAGCACCCGCTTGGTGTCGGGGTGATCGGCCGCACCGAAGCGCAGCGGGTCCATCACGGCGACCGGCCGGGCGCCCATCGCGAGAATGTCGCGGACGATGCCGCCCACACCCGTGGCCGCGCCCTGGTACGGCTCGATGTACGAGGGGTGATTGTGCGACTCGACCTTGAAGGTGACCGCGTACCCCTGGCCGGCGTCGACGACCCCGGCGTTCTCCCCGATGCCGACGAGCAGCGCGTCGGTCTGCGGGGCCTTCTCGCCGAACTGCTTCAGATGGACCTTGCTGCTCTTGTAGGAGCAGTGCTCGGACCACATGACCGAGTACATGGCGAGCTCGGCGCCGGTGGGACGGCGTCCGAGGATCTCCCGGATCCGCTCGTACTCGTCCTGCTTCAGGCCCAGTTCGGCCCACGGCTGGCCGGCGTCCGGCGTCTCGGCTGCGTGCTTGACGGTGTCCAGAGTCATGCGTTGACCAGCTTCTTCAGGATCGAGGTGAAGAATCCGAGGCCGTCGGTACGCCCCGTACCGATCAGCGGCTCGACGGCGTGCTCGGGGTGCGGCATCAGGCCGACGACATTGCCCGCCTCATTGGTGATGCCGGCGATGTCGCGGAGCGAGCCGTTGGGGTTTCCGTATCCCTCGGCGGCCTCGCCGCCGACCAGGTAGCGGAAGGCCACCCGGCCCTCGACCTCCAGCATGTCCAGGGTGCGCTCGTCGGCGACGTACCGGCCGTCGATGTTCTTCAGCGGGATGCTGATCTCCTGGCCGGTCTCGTAGTCCGTCGTCCAGGAGGTGTCGGCGTTCTCCACCCGCAGCTTCTGGTCGCGGCAGATGAAGTGCAGATGGTTGTTGCGCAGCATCGCGCCGGGCAGGAGATGCGACTCGGTGAGCAACTGGAAGCCGTTGCAGATACCCAGAACCGGCATTCCGGCCTTCGCCTGCTCGATAACGGTCTCCATCACCGGCGAGAAACGAGAGATGGCCCCGGCCCGCAGGTAGTCGCCATAAGAGAAGCCACCGGGCAGGACCACGGCATCGGCCTGCTTGAGGTCCTTGTCGCGGTGCCACAGCGGTACCGCTTCGGCCCCGGCGGCCCGGACCGCGCGCTGGGTGTCGCGGTCGTCGAGCGTGCCGGGAAAAGTAATGACTCCGATACGAGCCGTCATGACCTGGCCTCGGCCGGCTCATCGACGTGCACGGTGAAGTCTTCGATAACGGTGTTGGCGAGGAAGGTCTCGGCCATCTCGTGGATGCGGGAGAGGGCGGCGTCGTCGACCGGACCCTCCACCTCAAGTTCAAAACGCTTGCCCTGACGGACGTCGGCGATCCCCTCGAAACCCAGGCGTGGCAGTGCGCGCTGCACCGCCTGGCCCTGCGGGTCGAGGATCTCCGGCTTGAGCATGACGTCGACTACGACGCGTGCCACTGGCACTCCCGGTGGTGTGGTGCGGCTGTGTTTCTCCGGGGAACCCCGGACCCCGATCGGTGTCCTCACAGTACCGTGTTCGAAAATCTACACGCATAGATATCTGATGACTTCATCACGGTCCGGCATCGGCACGAGTGAGCGGTGGGGAAAATCCTCGAAAAGATCTAGGGTCCGCATTGCGGGATGACACGCTGACGAAATTAACTGGGCTTCACAATGCAATGCCCATCACTGTACAAATGAAAAAGCATTGATTCCAATCAGCCGGATCTGCAGCATCACCCCATGTCAACACGGGACTGCTGCACGAAAGGACCGATATCCGTGGCGCAGCGAGTAGTAGTAACGCTCTCCGATGACATCGACGGAGGAGAAGCCGCAGAGACGGTCGCCTTCGGATTGGACGGGAAGTCGTACGAGATCGACCTCAATCCCGCCAATGCGAAGAAACTGCGCGCTTGTCTCGCTCCGTTCGTGGAAGCGGGACGCAAGCACGCCAAGTCCGGCAAGACCTACCACCGGACCGCGGTCACCCCCGACCCGGCGGCCGTCCGCGCCTGGGCCCGCTCCCACCAGATGGACGTCCCACCCCGGGGCCGCATCCCGAAGAAGGTCTACGAAGCCTTCAACGCCGCCAACCACTAACCAACTTGCCGGCGCTCCACAGTCCGCACGCAGCCGACTTGCACAGTACCCCTACTGATCAGCTAGAGTCTGGAGCACGCCGAGGGGCGAGGCCGAAAGGCCGGACCTCACGGAGTCACGCGGGTGTAGCTCAGTAGTAGAGCGCCCCCTTTCCAAGGGGGAGGCGCAGTGTGCAATCCCTGTCACCCGCTCTGACTGCTCGACCAGTCCAAAGGATCAGGTAGAGTAGCTGTCGCGCCGCTCGGTGAAAGCCGGGTGGATGCCTGCGGACGTAGCTCAGTTGGTAGAGCGCAACCTTGCCAAGGTTGAGGTCGCGAGTTCGAGCCTCGTCGTCCGCTCGGAAAAAGAAGGCCCGGTCGTCGCGACCGGGCCTTCTTCGCTTTTCCCTCCCTCTTCTGCGCGCCCGCGCGCAAACCCGTTCCCTGCCCTTGGACAACTGACATTTGTCATCTGCCGCGATGACAGGGCGCACTGCCCGAAACCATGATCCGGCGGAACGCTGGACACATGAACATCGGGGAGAAAGACATCGGGGGCACCGGTCCCAGCGGCACCAGGACCGCAGGCACCGGCTGCAATGTGATCGACGCCACCGGACTGCGCAGAAGCTACGGAACGACCGGCCGGCGCGCGAAATCGCAGAAGAGCTTCGAAGCGGTACGCGGCATCGACTTCTCTGTCGGGCAGGGCGAACTGTTCGCGCTCCTGGGAACCAACGGCGCGGGCAAGACCTCCACGGTCGAGCTGCTGGAGGGCCTGGCCGCGCCGAGCGCGGGCCGGGTGCGGGTGCTCGGCCATGACCCCTTCACCGAGCGCCGGAAGGTACGGCCACGCATCGGCGTCATGCTGCAAGAGGGCGGCTTCCCGACCGAGCTGACCCCCGCCGAGACGCTGCGCATGTGGGCGGGCTGCACCAGCGGGGCACGCCCCGTCGACGAAGCCCTCAGCTCTGTGGGGCTGATGCGACGCAGAGATGTCCGGGTCAAGCAGCTGTCCGGCGGTGAACGACGGCGGCTGGACCTCGCCCTGGCACTGCTCGGCCGACCCGAGGTGCTGTTCCTGGACGAGCCGACCACCGGCCTGGACACCGAAGCCCGTCACGAAACCTGGAAGTTGGTCCGCGAGCTGCGCGACTCCGGCACGACGATCGTGCTGACCACGCACTACCTCGAAGAGGCCGAGGAACTGGCGGACCGGCTGGCGATCATGCACAACGGGCAGATAGCGGCAGCCGGTCAGGTCATGGATGTCGTCGCCGCGCATCCCTCGCATATCTCCTTCGAGCTGCCCGCCGGCTTCCATCTCGGCGATCTCCCGGCCCTGGAGGGCCTGGGCGTCACCGGACACGACATAGCCGGGCGCACGGTCCGGCTGCGGACCGACGAACTGCAACGGACCGCGACCGGAGTGCTGGTGTGGGCGCGGGACAAGGGGATAGAGCTGCGCGGCCTGGACGTCCGATCCGCGTCCCTCGAAGAAGCCTTCCTGGAGATAGCGAAGGGGCTGGAAAAAGCATGAGCACGAACACCATCGGAGCAACCGCGGCCGAGCGGGCGGGAGCGCCGGCCGTGACCAGTGCCACGGCGCGGCTGACGGCGCTGGGGCGGGCAGAGTTGACGCTGCTCTGTCGCAACAAGACGGCGCTGTTCATGTCGCTGGTCATCCCCGTCGCCCTGGCGTTCGCCATGAAACAAGCCGTCAGTGGCATGGACCTCCGCGGGTCCGGCCTGTCCGTCGGGACGGTGCTGTTGCCGGCGGCTCTCGGCTATGTGCTGCTCTTCGGTGTGTACTCCAACCTCACCGGCTCCTATGTCGCGCGCCGCGAGGAGCTGGTCCTCAAGCGGCTGCGCACCGGAGAGCCGCGGGATCTGGAGATAGTGGCCGGCACCGCCCTGCCGTCCGTGCTCATGGGGCTGGCGCAGTGCGTGCTGCTGGTGGTGCTGGGCGGAGTGGTGCTGGACCTGGGGCTGCCGACCGCGCCGCATCTGCTGATAACCGGGCTGGTGATCGGCATGCTGACGGTCGTGGGATTCGCCGCGGCGTCCTCCGCCCTCGCCAAGTCCGCCGAAGCCTCACAGCTGGTGGTGCTGCCCCTCATGATGATGTCGCTGATGGGTTCCGGAATGGTTGTTCCGCTCGAAGTGCTGCCGGACCGCGTCGCCGGTGTGCTCCAACTGCTGCCGATGTCACCGGCGATGGAGCTCATACGTGCCGGCTGGACCGGCGGCCCGGATCCGGCGGCGACCGTGAAGCTGCTGATCAGCGGCTTGGTCTGGGCCGGGCTCGCGGTGTTTGCTGTCCATCGGTGGTTCCGCTGGGAGCCACGACGCTAGCGGCATACGGCAATGAGGGACGACGGGGGCACGGAGGACATGATCGGACGGGTGCGGACGCAGCTGCGGCGCCGGGGCCAGTTGGCGCTGGTCGACGCGTACTTCCGCTGGACGCTGTGTCTCCTGCCCTGGTTCCCCATCATCGGCGGGGTGGGACCCGTCCTCGGAAAGACCACCGTCGACGAACCGTTGGCCCTCACCCTGGCCGGTGCGGCCCTGGGGCTGAATGCGGCTCAGGGGTTCCTGGCGATCAGCCTGTTCAACCGCGCTCTGCGGCGGTATCTGCAACAGGGGGCGACACCGCACCGGCTGATGCTGGTCTCGGGTGTGCTGACGCTGGCCGCCGAGATCGCGCTGTTCGCCGTCCTCGCCATCAAGGGAGTCAACGAAGGCTGGGACGAGGACACCGCGGCCACGGTGGTATTGGCGGTGGGCGCGACCCTCACCCCGTTCTGCATGGCCTACAGCCTGCTGGTTTCCAAGCGGAGGTATCTGGCATCGGTGGTCGGTGCGACCACGGGGCTGGTGCTCCTGGCCGGCCTGGTGACCCAGGTGTGGCTGGGCGCGGTGATGCTGGGGATCTTCCTGTTCATCGCCGGGATGTGGAGCTTGCTGATAGCGCGGCCGTCGGGTTGGCTCCTCGCCGTGTTCTGGAAACTGGACGCGGCGCGCAAGACCCAGGCGCAGCTCGCGGTCGCCGAGGAGCGGCTGCGGTTCGGCCGGGACCTGCACGACGTCATGGGCCGGAATCTGGCGGTGATCGCTCTGAAGAGCGAGCTGGCGGTCCAGCTGGCCCGGCGGCAGCGGCCGGAGGCCGTCGAGCAGATGGTGGAGGTGCAGCGGATAGCGCAGGAATCACAGCGGGAGGTACGGGAGGTGGTGCGCGGATACCGGAGAGCTGATCTTCAGGCGGAGTTGGCCGGGGCGCGTTCCATACTGCGGGCAGCGGGGGTCGACTGCCGGATCGAGGGAGAGGAGGGCCTGCGGCTGCCGGCGGAGGTGGAGTCGGCACTCGGCTGGGTCGTACGCGAAGGCACCACCAACGTTCTGCGGCATGCGGCCGAAGCCCGCCACTGCGTCCTGCGGACCCGAGTCGACCGGGACCTGGGCGTACTGGTGATGACCATGGAGAACGACGGCGTGGTGACACCCCCGGGCGATGTCACCGAGCCACAGAGCGGAAGCGGCCTCAAGGGCCTGCGAGAACGCCTGGACCCGTTGAGCGGAACCCTGAAATCGGGCCCCTTCGCGAAGGGCTCGTACCGCCTGACGGTCGAACTCCCGGTGGCCGCGGAGGGGGAGACACCGGAGCGGGGGGCGTCGCACGGGGCGGGCTTGGTGAGGGCTGAGGACTGAGGGCTGAGGGATCGGGGCTAGGGGAGCGGTCAGGGATAGGGATGGGGCAGGGCAGGGGAGGCAGGGACCGAGGGGATGGGACGGGGATGGGGGCCGGGGCGGGCGGGGCGGGGGCGGGGGAGAGGGGAAGCGAGATGAGTGACAACGTGATCCGTGTACTGCTCGCCGACGACGAGCATCTGATCCGCGGCGCGCTGGCCGCCCTGTTGTCGCTGGAAGGCGATCTTCTGGTGGTGGCGGAGGCGGCGTCGGGGCCGGAGGCGCGGGCGATGGCGCGGGCGCATGAGCCGGATGTGGCGGTGCTGGATCTGCAGATGCCGGGGGCGGACGGTGTGGCGGTGGCCACATCGTTGCGGAGTGAGGTGCCGTGGTGCCGGTCGATGATCGTGACGAGTCATGGGCGTCCGGGGCATCTGAAGCGGGCCCTGGAGGCCGGGGTGCGGGGGTTCGTACCGAAGACGGTGTCGGCGCAGCAGCTGGCGGAGATCATTCGCACGGTGCATGCCGGAAAGCGTTATGTCGATCAGGAGTTGGCGGCGGACGCGATCAGTGCGGGGGATTCCCCGCTGACGGCGCGGGAGGCCGAGGTGCTGGAATACGCCGAGGCCGGAGCGCCCGTGACAGAGATCGCGGAGCGGGCCGCGCTGTCTCCGGGGACGGTGCGCAATTACCTGTCGTCGGCCACCGCGAAGCTGTCCGCGGAAAACCGTCATGCGGCGGCGCGCATCGCACGCGAGCGGGGTTGGCTATAGTGGAGCCCGCACCGCGCAGCGGCGACTGGTTTCAGGCGCTTTCGCGGGGCGTGCGGACGTAGCTCAGTTGGTAGAGCGCAACCTTGCCAAGGTTGAGGTCGCGAGTTCGAGCCTCGTCGTCCGCTCAGAGGAGGAAAGCCCCGGTCGATGGGATATCGGCCGGGGCTTTTCCGTGTGTTCCCGCCCGTGTATGCGCACCGGGCGGTCAGGTCCAGCTGAGGCCGGTGAGGCGTTCGTATGCCTCGACGTACTTGGCGCGGGTGTGGTCGATGACGTCCTGCGGGAGGGCGGGCGGCGGCTGCTCGCCCGTACGGTCCCAGTCTGCGGCCGGTGAGGTCAGCCAGTCCCGGATGATCTGCTTGTCGAAGGACGGCTGGGGGCGGCCGGGCTGCCACTGGTCGGCGGGCCAGAAGCGGGAGGAGTCGGGCGTGAGGACCTCGTCGGCCAGGGTCAGCACCTTCTCGCCCCCAGGGCGCTCGTCGAAGCCGAACTCGAACTTGGTGTCCGCGAGGATGACACCGCGCTCGCGGGCGATATCGCGGGCCCGGTTGTAGACGGCGAGGGTCGTCTGGCGGAGCTGGGCGGCGATCTCGGCGCCGACCTGGCGGGCGACCTCTTCGTAGGAGACGTTCTCGTCGTGGTCGCCGACGGCGGCCTTGGTGGCCGGGGTGAAGATCGGCGCTGGCAGTTCGGAGCCGTTGACCAGGCCCTCGGGGAGGGCCAGACCGCAGACGGTGCGGGACTGCTGGTACTCGGCGAGGCCGGAGCCGGTGAGGTAGCCGCGGGCCACGCATTCGACCGGGACCATGTCGAGGGAGGTGCAGACGAGGGTGCGGCCGGCCCAGTCGGCGGGGGCGCCGGCCGGGATGTCGGTGGAGCGGACATGGCTGGGGGCCAGGTCGGCCAGCTGGTCGAACCACCACAGGGACAGCTGGGTGAGGATGCGGCCCTTGTCCGGGATCTCGGTGGGCAGCACCCAGTCGTAGGCGGAGGTGCGGTCGCTGGCGACCATGATCAGTTCGCCGGCGGCGTTCTGATAGAGGTCGCGCACCTTGCCGGTGTGCAGGTGAGTGAGCCCGGGGACCTGCACGGGCTCGGGCCTTTCTACGAAACCGGACACGCTGCCTCCGCGTAGGTTGATCCAGGAGTCGTTCCGATTCTCCCGTATGCGGGGCGGGGCCGGTGCCGCAGGGTCGGCGGGGCGCTGCGGGGCCCGTTGGGAGGCCCGCCGCAAGGTCCACCCCGGTGTCTCTCCGGTCTAGTCGCGTTTGCAGATGCGGTCGAGGAGGTTGGCCGTGGCGCGTTGGACGCGTTGGTCGACGTGGCCGGGGCGATCTAGGGCCGGGGACCAGGCGAAGGTGCCGGAGGAGAAGACCAGGGCGCCACTGGGGGCGCGGTAGAGGGAGGTCTCCTGGTGGCGGCGGATGCCTTCGCTGTCGCGGTAGGGGGAGTGGGCGAGCAGGATGCGGCTGGTGTGCTCGGGGAGGCTGGTGCGGGGGAAGTAGCGGTCGGCTTCGCCGGCGACGAGGCCGGGGAGTTCGTCGCCTTCGTGGGCGCCGGTGGCTTCCCACAGCCAGTGGTCGCCGTTACGGACGACGAGAGGGGCGGGGTCGGGGACCCGGCCCGCGTACTGGATGCCCATCAACCGCTGCTCGGGTTCGCCCAGCTCGCGCCAGAGGGCGGGGCGTCCGGGGCCCTGGCGTTTGCGGCAGCTGAGCAGGGAGTCCGGTCCCGAGGGGGACGGGGAGAGCTCGACCTGCCAGTACATGGTGTTGGCGGCGAGGAAGACGAGGGAGGTGCCGCTGTCGCGGGCGCTTTCGACGGTGCGGCGCATGGGCACCGTCCAGTATTCGTCGTGGCCGGGGAAGACCAGGCCGCGGTAGCGGGCGGGGTCGACGAGGCCGGCGTGCAGATCGCGGGCGTCGGCGTAGGCGAGGTCGTAGCCGTAGCGCTCGGCCCAGCGGATGAAGTCGTAGGCGTGGCCGACGTGGAGGGGGAGGCCGGCGCCGGCGTAGGGGCGGTCGAAGGAGACGGTGGTGGCGGCGTCCCGTTCGCCGAGGAGGGCGCCCTTCTCGTCCCAGGCGTGGTAGAGGCTGGCGCCGGTGCGGCCGTCCTCCGGGTAGAGGTTGTATGCCTGCCAGGTGATGTCGGGGAGCAGCAGGAGCAGGTCGGCGGGGTGGTCGTCGCGGACGGTGAAGGGGATGTGGCTGCGGTAGCCGTCGGCGGTGGTGAGGACGGCGACGTAGGCGCCGAGGTTCCAGTACGTGGGGACCTGGAGACGCCAGGAGAGCCACCAGTGGTGGCAGGAGACGGTGCGGTCCGCGGTGAGCGGGGAGGGCTGGACGATGCCGGCGAGGCGGGGGCTGGTGGTGATTTTGGCGGCGCCGGCGCCGCCGTAATGGCCGATGCGGTAGATGTCGATGCTGAAGGGCTGGGGCGGGTCGACGGAGACGCGGAAGTCGATGGGTTCGCCGGGGGCGACCGCGCCGGTGCTGGCGAAGCCCTTGATCTGGCGGTGGACGTCGTCGGCGCTGCGGGGGCCGTTGTGCTTGCGGGGTGGTGGGACGCGGGGGTCGCCCTGGGCGACGGCGGGGTCGACGTACCAGGGGACGACCTGTCCGTTGTCGAAGTAGTGTTCGCTGCCGCGCAGCCAGGGCAGCGGGCCCTGTCCGAACGGGTCCGTGACCGCGTGGGCGAGGGCGCCCGATTCCCAGCGCCTGATCTGTTCCGTCGCCACCTTCCACTCCCCTCCCGGGTCCCCCATGGCCGCGGCCGACCGGCCGTTGGCGGTTCGTCTCGCCGTCTCGTGGTGCGGGACGGGCCCTGTGGTGTCCGGCTGTTGATGATTGGACGAACCCGGCCCTCCTCAGCACATCACATTACGCGCTCACTTCGTCACCCTTCGTCGTGAATTCGGGGGCCCCACCCGAAAATTGAACCGGAGGGGAACACGCAGCCGGGCGGGAGCGTGCGGCGGCCGGCGGGTTGCGGGCGGGTCACCCCAGCCGGACCGGCTTCTCGGGGCGGACGCCGACGGTGGACAGCCAGCCGCGGAGGGGTTCGGCGTCGCCCTCGTCGACCAGGCTGAGCACGGGGTTGCCGAGGTCGGAGCGGCGGGCGCCGTCGACGAGCAGTGCCGGGCCGTCCAGCCAGTCGAGGCCGGGGGCGGCGCCGGCGGTGTCGACGGCGGCGCAGCAGACCATGGCCGTGACGTGGTCGGCGAGGAGTTCCCGGCCGGTGCGGGGCGGTTGCAGCGGGAAGAGCGGGAGGCCGTCTTCGGCCAGGCCGTCGCCCCAGGCCACGTCGGCGGCGGTGTCCTGGACGGAAGTGCGGGCGGCCTGGCGGGCCGCTTCTGCGCGCTCCTCGCGCTCGACCTCGGCGCCGAGGCGGGCGGCGACGAGGTCACCGGCGCGGGCGTCGCGGGCGAGTCGGTCGATGACCCGGGCGAGGGTCGGCCCGGGGGGCGGCGGGCCCGGCTCGGCGGCGGGGAGGCCGCCGGGCTGAGGGGTGGCGGGGTGGTGGCCTCGGGGGCGGTGGTCCACGGGCGTACGGGCACGGGCGCGGGCATACGCGAGGGGCCGGGCGGCGGGCCGGACCGTGGAATGTGAGGCGGCGGAGGAAGCGGAGGGCGGGTCGGTGGCTCCGGGCGCGGTGCTCGCGCCGGCCGGGGTGTTCGCCGTGGGCGCGGTGCCCGGGAGGGGTGCGGTGTCCGGCGCCGGTGCGGTGCCGGCCGCCGTCGCGGACGGCCCCGTGGGCGGGAGGTCGTCGAGGATGCGGTGGAGGCGAGCGGCTTCCGTACGCCACTTCCGGTCGACGACCTCCTGGGGGTACTGCTGCCAGCCGACCGGCGACCAGTCCGGGCCGGGCTCGGCCGGGCCGCCGTGGAAGAGCCGGGCGGCCAGCAGGGAGGCGGCGCGGTCGATGGCGCCGGGCTCTTCCAGGAGGTCGCAGGCGGGGCGTTCGCCGAGGCGGGAGGCGAAGCCCTCGGCGAGGCGGTCGCGGCGGGAGAGTTCGGTGAGCGCCGAGACGACACCGGCGTCCAGGCGGGACGGCCAGCGGCCCATCCGCCAGGCGGGCAGCGCGACCCTCGTCAGCAGCCGGTCCCAGCCCGCGTACGCCAGGCCGACCTGCTCCTGGGCGACGACCCGCAGGCCGTAGTCGACGCCCTGGGCGCGCTCGGAGGCGGCGGCCGCGACACCCCGCTCCATGATCGTGGCGTGGTCGCGGCAGGCGCGGAGCAGCAGCCGGGCCACCCGGCCGACGAAGCGGAGCGCGGGGCGGCGGAGCCCGCCCCGGGCGCGGGCGGAGACCGCGACGGCGGCGTCCAGCCCGCGGATGAAGCGGCGGGCGGCGGCTATGTCGGGGTGGGCGGACGGGCCGGTGCCGGCGACGACCGGGGCGAGCAGGGCGCGCAGCTCGGCGACCCGCATCCACCACAGGAACGGCGAGCCGATGACGAGGACCGGCGCCTCGGGCTCCCGGCGGCCTTCGGCGGCGGACCGCCCCGGCGTCCCGTCGTCGCGGGGCGGGGCGTGGGCGCGGTGCGTACGGTCCTCCAGCCAGCTGTCGCAGTCCGGGGTGAGCGCTATCGCGGACGGCGGCGGGACGCCGAGGCGGTCGGCGAGGTCGCGCACGAGGCGGTAGAGGTCGGGGGCGGATGTCTCGGCGATCGGCACGGACGGACTGAGCGCGGGTCTGGCGCGGGTGACGACCGCGGCGACCAGGGCCGCCAGGAGCAGGACGCCCACGGCGAGACCGCTCACGATCCAAAGGGCCGCCTGCCAGGCCGGGCCGGAGCCGCCGATATGGCCGGTCGCGCCGCCGACGAGCAGCACCACGGCGACAGCCGCGGGCAGCACCGCCACGGCCAGCGCCGCACCTCGGATCCGCAGCACGGCGAGGGCGCGGGCACGCGCTGCCAGGACGCCTGTTTCCGGATCTGTCACGAGCCTGTACACCCCCTGCTGTCCTGATGGAGCCGGACGGAGACGACGGAGAGAACACGGAACGGATCGGGCGGGCGAGAGAACTCCGCTGCCGGTCTGGTGGACGCGGGCGTCCGCCGTGGGCGTTGCTCACTCCCCCACCACTGTGGCACTGGCCACTGACATCGCAATGCCGGTGAGCCACTTGCCGGACGCCGCCGTGGCAACCGTGCCGGATTCCGGCGCGGCAACCGCAGGACGCTTGCGCGGCACCCTAGTTGGGGGTGTGGCCCACGTCAGCCGGATACCCGGTGCGGTCACTCGATGGAATGGCTTTGGGCAAAGCCGGGAACTGGCGGCGGGCGGGGCTGTGCCACGGCGGCGCAGCAGCCTCAGCAGGCCCGGAGAGCGCGGGGCGAGCGGAGGCGGGGGCGCGGGGCGGTCGTGCGGGGTTGGGCCACCGGGCCGTCCGTGCGCGTGTACGTACAGGGCGCCGCAGCCTCGTACGCGCGTACGCCGCGGCGGCCGCAAGCCCGCGTACGGGGAGCTCATCCCCGGGAGATCGCGTCCCCGTACGCGTATGCGTCGGCACCCGGCGCCCACAAACCTCGGCCCCCGGGTGCCCGTCCGCTCGGGACGTGCGCCCGGGGCCGGTGCCGGCAAGGGTGGGCGGGTGCCCTACGCCTGCGGAGCGGCCTCTCCCGATGGCCCGGCCCGCCTCCGAAGTCGCAGCCGGAGCGACCTCCCCTTAAGCCACGGCCGACTCGGCAGCCTTGGCCGCGATGTCCGTCCGGTGCTGGGAGCCGTCCAGCGAGATCCGGCCGACGGCGTGGTAGGCGCGCTGCCGGGCGGTGGCGAGGTCGGCGCCGGTGGCCGTGACGGACAGCACCCGGCCGCCCGCGCTGAGCACGGCGCCGGACTCGTCCCGCCTGGTGCCGGCGTGCAGCACGTACGCCTTGGGTCCGTCCTGCTCCGCGACGTCGGCGAGGCCCTCGATGGGGTCGCCGGTGCGCGGGGTGCCCGGGTAGTTGTGGGACGCGATGACGACGGTGACCGCCGCGCCGTCGGTCCAGCGCAGCGGTGGGAAGGAGGCGAGCGTGCCGGTGGCGGCGGCGTGCAGCAGGCCGGCCAGCGGGGTCTTGAGGCGGGCCAGGACGACCTGGGTCTCGGGGTCGCCGAAGCGCGCGTTGAACTCGATCACGCGGACGCCGCGCGAGGTGATCGCCAGGCCCGCGTAGAGCAGCCCGGAGAACGGGGTGCCGCGGCGGCGCAGCTCGTCGACGGTGGGCTGCAGGACGGTGTCCATGACCTCGGCGACCAGCTTCGGGTCGGCCCAGGGCAGCGGGCTGTACGCGCCCATGCCGCCGGTGTTCGGGCCGGCGTCGCCGTCGTAGGCACGCTTGAAGTCCTGGGCGGGCTGGAGCGGGACGACGGTCTCGCCGTCGGTGACGGCGAAGAGGGAGACCTCGGGACCGTCGAGGAACTCCTCGATCACAACGCGGTCGCAGGCGTTGGCGTGCGCGCGGGCCTGCTCGACGTCCTCGGTGACGACGACGCCCTTGCCCGCCGCCAGGCCGTCGTCCTTGACGACGTACGGGGCGCCGAACGCGTCCAGGGCCTCGTCGACCTCTTCCGGGGTGGTGCAGACATAGCTGCGGGCGGTGGGCACGCCGGCGGCGGCCATCACGTCCTTGGCGAACGCCTTGGAGCCCTCCAGCTGGGCGGCCTCGGCCGAGGGGCCGAAGACCGGGACGCCCCGGGCGCGTACCGCGTCCGCGACGCCCGCCACCAGGGGGGCTTCGGGGCCGACCACGACCAGGTCGGCCGCCAGGCGGGCGGCCAGGTCGGCGACGGCGGTGCCGTCGAGGGCGTTGACCCCGTGCAGTTCGGCCACCTCGGCGATACCGGCGTTGCCGGGGGCGCAGTGCAGCGCGGTGACGTCGGGGTCGAGGGACAGAGAGCGGCACAGGGCGTGTTCGCGGGCACCGCCGCCGATGACGAGGACCTTCACGCGGGGCAGCCTAGTCGCCTCCGGCGGCGGGAGACCCCGCGGGCCTTGGGGGGGGCGGGGGCGGGGGTGCCGTAGATCTTGGGGAGGGTGGCGTACCGGAATTGGTGGAGGGTGGCGTACCGGGAAGGGCTAGGGACCTTTGCGCACGCCCGGCCTGGGCCAGAGCCGAGGACCTTTGCGTACGCGCCGCCGGGCAGAGCCGCCGGGCACGGCCGGGGAATCCTCCGCATGCGCGCCGCCCGGCCGCGAAACCTCCGTTCCCCCCTCGGCGAACTCTTTCGAGTGAGATGCCCGATGGCCTTATACCCGACGTCGCACTACTTCCGGGCGGAATTCGGGCGATCTTGGGCACAAGGCCAACCGTTCGGCGGTAGGAAGGGGCTGCGCGCATCAGCCGTCTCGCACTCCCCCATGGCCCGAAAGGCATGGGAGGTGCCCCCTCGCGCGCACCGCACGTATCCGTATAGAGGGAGTGCACGGGTGAGTCAGCCGGAGATGCAGCCCGAGGGGCCCCCTCGGGAGAAGGGCGGGCAGGGACGGGGCCAGGACCGCGAGCGGCGACGGTTCGGGGAGCGGGGCCCGGGGCAGGTCCGGGCCGTCGGCCGGGAGGATCTGGTGGGGCGGGTCTTCCCGCTCGGTGACTGGGGTGAGCCGGCCGACCGCCTGGACGCGCTCTATCTGTGGACGGAGCAGGGCGCTCTGCGGGCCGCCGACTGGTATCTGCACGACCGGCTGGCGAAGCGCCGCGGAGCGCGGCTGCTGCGGCTGGGCGCCGCGGCCGGGGTGTCGGCGGGCGGAGCGCTTCCGATGCTGGATCTGACCAGGATCTGGAGCGGCGGGGCGCCGTGGGGCTATCTGACGCTGCTGCTGGCGGCGGTGTGTGTCGGCTGTGACCGGTACTTCGGGGTGACGGCCGGGTGGATGCGGGACCTGGCCACCGCCCAGGCGATTCACCGGCGTCTGGAGGCGCTGCAATTCGACTGGGCGGTGGAGTGCGTGCGAGAGGTGCTCGGGCCCACGGAGGGCACGGCGAGCGAGGCGGCGGAGCGCTGCCTGGCGGTGCTGCGCCGGTTCAACGAGGACATCGGCGAGCTCGTACGGTCCGAGACGGCGCACTGGATGGCGGACTTCCGGGCCGGGCGGATGCCCCAGGCCACGCATGCGCTGGTGCCGTGGGCGGCGCCGCGGCAGGAGGCGGCGGGGCAGCAGGGCCGGTTCGCCCTGCCGCCCGGCGCCCGGCCGAACATGCCGCGGCAGCCGAACATGCCACGGCAGCGGCCGCCGGAGCCGCCGCGCTGAGGTGGCATCGCGTCCTGGGCCACGTCCCGGGACGCGCTCCGACACCTCAGCCCCCCGGACATGCCCCGAGACCTCAGCCCCGGGACACGCCCTGACACCTCAGGCCCCCGGAAGCGCCCCGACGCCTCAACTGAAGACGATCATGGATCCTTGCCCGAGGCTCCGCGTGGCCGCCGCATGCAGTCCCAGCCAGACATGCCGCTCCCGGGCGAACGGGCCGTCGTCCAGGGGTATCACGCCCGCCCGCTCCTCCAGTGAGGTGGGACCGGCCGGCGGGGCGGGCGCGGCCGGCGGATTGGCCGGATCGATACCGAGGGACGGCGCGACCGTTTCGAGTTCTCGCAGCAGCCCGTGCGCGGACCCCAACGGGCCGCCGCCCTCCAGCAGTTCGTCGTTGGCGAGCGGATGCGCGAAGTCGACCGGGACGTACGCGCCCGCGTGGTCGTAGTGCCACACCAGGTGGGACTGCCGTGCGGTGCTCTCGAACATCTCCAGCAACTGCTCGTAGTCACCGCCCAGTTCGTCCACCGGAGTGACCTCCAGGCCGCACAGGCGCAGGAGATAGGCGCGGCGCAGGAAGTGCAGCGCGTCGTAGTCGAATCCGGCGACCGGGGCGACCTCACCGGACAGACCCGGCATATAGCCGAAGACCGGGACCGGTGGCAGACCCGCGTCCGTCAGGGCCTTGTCGTAGGCGGCGATCTCTTCGGAGAACGGGTTGTCGGGGCTGTGGCACAGCACATCGACGAGGGGTACCAGCCACAGGTCACATGCCACGAGTGGGGGCTCGCTTCCGGTCGGGGACGGGGACACCGGCGCACGTACAGAACGGCTACGGGCACATACAGAACGGCCACGGAGTAGCTACGTGAGTGCGGCGCTTACGGCCGATGGTCGGGACAGCGTAGTGCTAGCCGCGCGTTCCGACGAGGGCCAGTGAGTGCGCGTTGTATTCGGCGATCAGTCGCTGGGCCTCGCGCAGATCGTGCCGGACGAGGGCGTCGGCCAGCGCGCCGTGCCCCTGCCACAGATGCCCCCTGAGGTCGTCCTCCCGGCGCAGCAGGGGCACCGCGAACATCCAGGTCTGTACACGGACCCGGTCCAGGAAGTCGCTGATGTACGGGTTTCCCACGATGCCGCTGAGTTCACGCCAGAACCGCAGGTCGTAGCCGATGAGGACGTCCAGGTCACCGGCCCGCGCGGCCCGTTCGGCCTCCTCGGCCCGGCGCCGGACGGAGACCAGCACCTCGCTGGGGGTGTCGCGCAGCGCGCGTTCCGCGCCGCCGCGGAAGATGCCTTCGGTGATCAGGGTGCGGGCCTCGACCATGGCGCGGAAGTCGTCGGCGGTGAACGCGTGCACCTTGAAGCCGCGGTGCTGTTCGACGACGAGGAGGCCTTGGGCGCACAGGTCGAGCAGCGCCTCGCGCACCGGGGTCGCGGAGACGCCGTACTGGTCCGCGATCTCCTTGACCGTGAACGCGTGGCCGCACGGCAGCCGGCCGGCCAGGACCTCGTCGCGGAGCGCGTCGGCGATCTGCTGGCGCAGGGTGCTGCGCCGTATGACTCCGCTGTCTGCGCCGGCCGCCATCGTGTGCGTCTCCTTCGACCACTCCATGGCCGCGGACGGAAAGCGGCCCCCGCCCACGATAGGCGAGGGCCGCGGTGACCGTGATCCGGAGACGGTCGGGGGACGGGGAGAAGACCACGGCGACCGGGCCCCGTCCCCGCCCGCTCAGTCCGTGTGCCCGTCCGCCACCGTCAGCGCCTCGTCCAGCGCGGCCAGGCCCTCCTTGGCCTCGGCCTCGGTGATCGTGCAGGGCGGGACGACATGCGTGCGGTTCATGTTCACGAACGGCCACAGTCCGCCGCGCTTGCAGGCCGCCGCGAATTCGGCCATCGGCGCGTTGGCGGCGCCCGACGCGTTGTACGGGACCAGCGGTTCGCGGGTCTCCTTGTTCTTGACCAGGTCCAGGGCCCAGAAGACGCCCATGCCCCGGACCTCGCCGACGGACGGATGGCACCCGGCGATCTCGCGGAGGGCCGGGCCGATGACCTTCTCGCCGATCTCGGCCGCGTTCTCGACGATCCGTTCCTCGGCCATCGTGTTGATCGTGGCGACGGCGGAGGCGCAGGCCAGCGGGTGGCCCGAGTAGGTCAGGCCGCCCGGGAAGGGCCGGGTCTCGAAGGTGGCGGCGATCCCGGCGCTGATCGCGACGCCGCCGAGCGGGACATACCCGGAGTTCACGCCCTTGGCGAAGGTCAGCAGGTCCGGGGTGACGTCGAAGTGGTCGGCGGCGAACCAGCGGCCGGTGCGGCCGAAGCCCGCCATCACCTCGTCGAGGATGTAGACGATGCCGTAGCGGTCGCAGATCTCGCGGACGCCGGCCAGATAGCCGGGCGGCGGGACCATGATCCCCGCGGTGCCGGGGACGGACTCCAGGATGATCGCCGCGATCGACTGCGGGCCTTCGAAGGCGATGGTCTGCTCAAGGTGCGCCAGGGCACGCTCGCACTCCTGCGCCTCGTTCTCGGCGTGGAAGGCCGAGCGGTAGCGGAACGGGCCCCAGAAGTGCACCACGCCGGCCGACGCGGTGTCCGAGGGCCAGCGGCGCGGGTCACCGGTCAGGTTGATCGCGGCGGCGGTGGCGCCGTGGTACGAGCGGTAGGCGGACAGCACCTTGGGGCGGCCGGTGTGCAGCCGGGCCATCCGGACGGCGTTCTCCACGGCCTCCGCGCCGCCGTTGGTGAAGAAGATCTTGTCGAGGTCGCCGGGGGTGCGCTCGGCGACCAGCCGGGCGGCCTCGGACCGTACGTCCACCGCGAAACCGGGCGCCAGGGTGCACAGCTTTCCGGCCTGCTCCTGGATGGCCGCGACGACCTTGGGGTGCTGGTGGCCGATGTTGGTGTTGACCAGCTGCGAGGAGAAGTCGAGGTAGCGGTTGCCGTCGTAGTCCCAGAAGTACGCGCCCTCCGCGCCGGCGACCGCGAGCGGGTCGATGAGGCCCTGCGCGGACCAGGAGTGGAAGACATGCGCGCGGTCGTCGGCCTTCACGGCCGCGCCGGCGGCGGAGTCGGCGAAGGAGGAGGCGGAGGCGGAGGCGGGATGCGTCGTGGTCACGGTCAGTACCTCGGATCGGGTCGCTCGGGTCCGCCGGGGACGGCGGCGAACTCCTCCAGCGTATGGATCACGGTGTGCTGACCGGTACCGACAGGGTGTATGGCGCTCGCCACGGGGGTGGACAGAGTGTCGGCGGGAGGGAGCGGCTGGAGGGGACGAGGGGCGTTGCCGCGCCTCAGCCGTCCGCGTCTGTCGGTCGGGCGTCGCCGCCGCTCAGTCGTCCGCGTCGTCCTGGTCGGGGACCGGTGTGGCCTTGGGGCGGCCGTCGGCGCAGTGGACGTCGTAGGGACGATCCTCGCCACCTGCGTCGTCCAGTGGCTCGAACTCGACGGTGGCGGTGCCGACTGGCCCCCGGGTGACGTCGTCGTCCACGTGGTAGCCGGTGGCGGGGCTCCAGGCGGTGAGGTAGATCCGGCCGTCGGCGCGGCATGCGGCGCTGATGCTGCCCCCGGTGACCCGTACGGTCGCGGTGTTCGCGTGCGCCGACGGTAAGGAGGTGGACGGCGGGGGCGGCGGGGACGCGGTGGCCGACGGTCCCGGGGAGGCGGAGCGGGCCTCGGCGAGCTGCTGCCGTACGGCCGCGTCGTCCATGGGAGCGGCGCCGGCACCGCGGTCCACCGTGCCGGCGAGAGAGCAGGCGCCCAGCACGCTCGCCGCGCCCACCCCGGCGGCCCAGGCAACCACCGTCACGGCACCACGCCACCTCATGGCCATCGCCTCTCCCCCGAGTGCCCGGCCCGAGCCGGTAGCCGGCACGACCTCCTACCCGCCCCGGTGGCGTGCCCGACGCAACCTCGTGTCTGTCCCGACCTCGCGTCCATCCCGACCTCGTGCCCCGTCCAGCCCCTGCCCGAACCGGCCTGCCCGGTTCCAGTCTTTCGCACCCTTCCCTAACGCCCGGTTAAAGCCCGCTCAAAGCCCGCCGCCGCCCCTCCTGTTAAAGCCTGGACGCTGACTACGGTGGCTGTATGCCCCACCTACTCGTCGTCGAGGACGACCCGCGGCTGCGCGGTGCGCTGGTGCGTGCGCTGCGCGACCGCGGCCATGCCGTCGCCACCGCCGCGACCGGAATGTCCGGACTCGACGCCGCCGTCACCGACCGCCCCGATCTCGTCGTCCTGGATCTGGGGCTGCCGGATGTGGACGGCGCCCAGGTCCTGCGGATGCTGCGCGCGGTCAGCGATGTCCCGGTGATCGTCGCCACCGCCCGGGACGACGAGCCCGATATGGTCGCGGCGCTCGGGGACGGCGCGGACGACTACATCGTCAAGCCGTTCGGGGCGGACCAGTTGGACGCGAGGATCAAGGCGGTGCTGCGCCGCCTCGGCCCCGAGGAGCCCGACCCGGCTCTCCGTGTCGGTGAGCTGGTGCTGGATGTGGCGGCGCGCGAGGTGACGCTGACGGGCCGGCCGCTGGACCTCACCCCCCGGGAGTTCGACCTGCTGGCGTATCTGGCCCGCCGCGCAGGTCAGGTGGTCTCGCGGCGGGAGCTGCTCGCGGAGGTGTGGCAGCAGCCGCTGGGCGGCGCCGACAAGACGGTGGACGTGCATCTGTCGTGGCTGCGGCGGAAGCTGGGGGAGACGGCGCAGCGGCCGCGCTATCTCCATACGGTCCGTACGGTGGGCGTGAAACTGGCCCCGCCGGGCGCGGCACCCGATGCCCCACGGGACGCCGTCTCCGACGCTCCACCGGACGCGACACCCGCCCCGTCGGCCCCCGCCCCCGACGCTGCCCCGGCGCTGCCGGCCACCCCGCAGACCGCTCCGCAGCCCACCGGCCAAGAGCGGCCCTAGCCATGCGCCGCAGTATCCTCCTGCTGACCGCCGCCACGACCGCGCTCGTGCTGGCGGCACTGCTCGTCCCGTTGTCCCTCCTGGCCCGCAGCCACGCCGCCGACCGGGCGACCGCCGACGCCACCGCGCGCGCCCACTCCCTGGCCGCCAGTCTCGGCGGAGCGCTGGCCGGGCCCTCCGGACGCCGTTCCGCCGCCACCCTCGTCGCGTCCGCCAACGGCCCCGGACTCCCCCGTACGTCGGTGATCCTGGCCGACGGCACGGTCCTCGGTCCCCCGGCACCGGTCAACGACGCGGTGCGGCTGGCGCGCTACGGGCGGGCCTTCACCTACGAGCCTTCCGGCGGCGGCCGGACCGTCCTCGTCCCGGTGCAGGGCGTCGACAGGGGCAGCGCCGTCGTCCGCGTCGCCCTCACCAGCGGGCAGTTGTACGCGGGCACGCGCGCCTCGTCTCTCGCGTTCGCCGGAATCGGCGCCGGGCTGATGCTGCTGGGCCTGCTGTTCGCCGACCGTCTCGGCTCCCGCCTCGTCGGCTCCGCCCGCCGTCTGGCCGCCGTCGCGGACCGCCTGGCCGGCGGCGATCTCACGGCCCGCGCCGAGCCCTCCGGGCCGCCCGAACTCCGCCTCGTCGCCCGCCAGCTCAACCATCTCGCCGAGCGCATCCACGGTTTCCTGACCGCCGAACGCGAGAACGCCGCCGACCTCGCGCACCGCCTCCGTACGCCGGTCGCCGTGCTGCGCCTGGACGCGGAGGGGCTGCGCGACCCGACGGAGGCGGAGCGGATCGCGGCGGGCGTGGCGGCGCTGGAGCGCGGCGTCGACGAGGTGATCCGTACGGCCCGCAAGCCGCTGCGGGAGGGCGCCGCAGAGGCGGCACGCGCCGACCTGGCCGCCGTCGCCCGCGACCGGGCGGACTTCTGGCGCGCGTTGGCGGAGGACCAGGGCCGCGCGCTCGATTTCACCGCCCCGTCGTCCCCTGTCGTCGTACAGGTCGATGGCACCGCACTGGCCGCCGCCGTCGACGCGTTGATCGGCAACGTCTTCGACCACACACCGGAGGGCGCGGGAATGCGGATCACGGTCGTACGCGGGGAAGGGGACGCAGGGCATGAACGGCCCGCCGCCCGGCTCGTCATCGAGGACGATGGGCCCGGCTTTCCCGACGGCCATGTCCCCGAACGCGGCAACAGCGGCGGCGGCTCCACGGGCCTCGGCCTGGACATCGTGCGCCGGGCCGCCCGGGAGTCGGGCGGCGCGGTGGAATTCGGCGCTGTGCCGGGGGGCGGGACCCGGATCACAGCGATGTTCGGGGCCGGGGAAGGTCCTCCCCGTTAGGCCCCCGAAGAAAAGCCCGCCTCTGAAGAGGAACCCGCATCCGAAGGACCAATTTCCCCCGAAGGGGGGCCTGCCTCCGAGGAAGAGCCCGCCTCCGCAGGAAAGACCGTCCGCACCGCCCGCCGCCAGTGGCTGGCGGTCAGCTCCGGGCGCAGGGCCGCCAACGCCCCGCAGTATTTGGTGAATTCGGCGGCGCGCAGCCCGTAGCCGTGCAGCAGCCGGTCCGCCTCCGTCAGATGACCGGTGGTCTTGGTCTCGACGAGGACGAGGCCGTCGTCGGCCCGTACGGTGCGGCCGGTTTCCAGGTCGCGGCAGGCCAGGGCCGCGTCACAGGTGATGCGCTGTCCGTCCGCGACAAGGGTGGTGCGCTGGTAGTCGGTCTCTATGGAGAGCCCGAGTCCGGTGGGGGCCTCGATGCCGTACGCACGGCCCAGTACGGAGGAGAGGAAGCCTCGCGGGGCGTGGCCGAGGGGCGTGTCGCCGGGCAGCAGCGGCTGCCGGTGCTTGACCGTTTCGCCGCGCCGTCCCTTGAGCTTGATCTCGAACTGCCGCTCACCGGTGTCCTCGTAGAGCCGCTCGCGGATCTTGTAGCGCAGTCGGCGGCCCTGCCGGTGGTCGTGGTAACACCGCAGGTCAGGGGTGTCGTAGTAGGTGGAGTGATAGCGGAACCAGCGGCGGCCGTCGATGCAGAGCGCGGCGAACGGGCCGCCGGGCCTGCGCTGGTCGGTGAGTTCGGCCGCGAAGGCGGCGAAGACGTCGACCGGTACGAGATAGCTGTGGTCGTAGCGGGCGAGGAGTTCGGCGCGCGCCTGGACGTCGGCGAGCGGGACGGGGCGTGCGGCCATGGCGGCGCGCGCGATGGCTCGTACGGCGGGAATCACACGGTCTCCTTGGCGGGCGGACGATAGGGGTCCCCAGCTCGATCGGAGTTGAGAGCTTGGGGAAGGGGGTTCGCGCGCGCCCGGGGGATCGCACGGGACCGGGGAGCGCTCTGTGCGGTGCTGCGCGTTCTACGCTCCACACCCCCGGAAAGTTCCGCCACACGGAACCGGACATCCACCACCATCAAGTCCCGGACAAAATCCACACTCTTCACGGTCCAGGTCAGCGGCTCGCCAAGGCGGCGGGCCAGGTCGGCGCGGAGCGCGGCCGAGTCGGAGTGGACGACGTCCAGAGTGACCACAGCACGACGGGTACCGGCCAGCAGTCGCGGATGATCGGCGAAGTGAATGACCAGCAGGAGGAGGCCGGCCAGCGCCCCGGCCAGGGCAATCGGGAGATGCGGCAGCGCACACAGCAGGCCGAGCACCAGGGTCGTGAAGTAGTACGCGACCTCCTCGTGCTGGATGGAGTCCGAGCGCAACCGGATGATCGACAGCACCCCGAAGAGCCCGAAGCCGAGCGCCATGCCGCCGCCTTCGCCGACCCTCGCCAGCGCCGCGACCACGGAGAACAGCGCGACATTCAGCGCCAGATAGGCCGGTACGAGGTCACGGCGCCGGTGCCGCGGGTAGTACACGGCGAAGGTCAGCACACTCACCGCGGCCAGGTCGATCGCCAGCCGCGCCGCCAGTTGCCCGTATGTCTCCAAGGCGTCCACCGCTCCTCTGCTCGGGACGTGCAGTACGGCACGGACGCTAGGAACGGTGGGGTTAAGCGCGCCTCCCGTACGGGTTAACAGGACTTCGACGTGAGTTGACGCGCCTGAGGTGCGGGTCGAAGCCCGGTGCGGAGAAGCGGGTCGAACGGCTGGGCGGCCGGCGGGGGTTCCGTCACGTGCCGGAAGCTCTGGAACGGCTCGACCGGGCCCTGGACGGGCTGTCCCCCTGACCGCGTCACCTTGCGCTCAGCTGCGCACCTTCATGGTGCCGACGTACCGGTCATGGTTGTCACCGTACGGGGACGCGTCGGGCTCGATCGTGTGGGCCTCAAGCCGGATGACGTGATTCTCCGGGATCCCGAGACGCGATGATCGACCTCAATCCCCGGTGGGGCCGGAACTCCGCGGAAGATCATCACCGCAAGTCGGTACTGACCTGCACTGACCTGCGCGAAAGACGGACTGACGTCTCGCTTCACTCCCCCTCGATACTCCCCTCGATCGTTCTCCCGTCGTAACGCTCCGTCTGCCGTCGCGCGATAAGCGGCGCCCTAGGCTCGGCGGAGCACGGAAGGGCACGGGGACGATGGCCCGGCGACGAACGACAGGGGACAGGGGGACGGCGCTCGCATGGAGGGCCTGCGCGGACTGACGGCCGACGATCCACCGTGGATCGGGGACTACCGGCTGCTCAGCCGCCTCGGCAGCGGCGGGATGGGCCGGGTCTACCTCGCCCGTTCCGAGGGCGGCCGGACCGTCGCCGTGAAACTGGTGAAGGCCGAGCTGGCCGCCGAGGAGGAGTTCCGGGACCGCTTCCGGGCCGAGGTGGCGGCCGCGCGCCGGGTCGGCGGCCAGTGGACCGCGCCCGTCCTGGACGCCGACACCGAGGCCGACGTCCCGTGGGTCGCCACCGGATACATCGCGGGCCCCGCGCTCAGCGCGGTCGTCGGCGGATCGTACGGCCGGGCCGGCACCTACGGCGCGCTCCCCGAGCACTCGCTGCGGCACCTCGCCTACGGCCTCGCCTGCGCCCTGCGCGACATCCACGGCGTCGGCCTGGTGCACCGCGACCTCAAGCCGTCCAACGTCCTGCTCACCATCGACGGGCCCCGCGTCATCGACTTCGGCATCGCACGCGCCCTGGACGCGGTCGGCGACCAGACCCAGACCCGTGCCGGCATGGTCGTCGGCTCGCCCAGCTTCATGTCGCCCGAGCAGGTGCAGGGCCATCGCGTCGGCCCGGCCAGCGATGTCTTCTGTGTCGGATCGGTGCTCGCGTACGCGGCGACCGGGCGGACGCCGTTCGGCAGCGTGGCGTCGGGCGTGCATGCGGTGATGTTCCGGATCGCGCAGGACCCGCCGGATCTGGCCGACGCGCCGGAGGGAATCCGGGGGCTGATCGAGGGTTGCCTGGCCAAGGACCCGGCGGCGCGGCCCGCGCCCGAGGAGGTCGTGGGCCGGATCGTGGACCGGTTCGGTCCGGTGAACAGCGGCGGGTCGACGGCCCCGTGGCTGCCGGCCGAGCTGATCGCAAGCCTGGGCCAGCACGCCGTACGCCTCCTGGACACGGACACCCCGCCCGGCGGGCACCCGCCGACGGCGGGCAGGACGGGCACGACGACGCTGATGGCACGGCCCAACCCCAGTTCCCCAGAGGCCGTTTCACGTGAAACAACACCCGAGACGCCCCCGACGCCGCCCTCGAAGTCCTCGAACAAACCGCAGACCACCCCCTCCCACCCACCGGCCCACGCCTCACCGTCCCCGGCGGGTCCGCCGCCCTCCCCTCCCCGCCGCCGCTGGCTTCCCCTCCTCGTCACGGCCGTCGCCGCCGCCACCGCAACCGCCATCGCGGTGCCTCTCCTGACCGGCGCGAACGACGACTCAGGCAACTCCGGCGGCGCTGACCGCTCCTCCGACATCTCCGCCCGCTACGTCGGCACATGGTCGGGCCCCGTCCTGCGCGACGGCACGCCCACGGGGCAGCAGCGCCGGTTCGTGATCTCGCACGGCAAGGTCGGCGAAGTGGTCGCGAACAGCACCAGCCTCGGCAGGACGTACGAGTGCAAGAGCGACGGCAAACTGGTCTCCGTCACGGCGGGCGACGGCCGCCCCGCACTGCGCCTCGACACCAAGGTCGTGGCATCGGTCCCGGCCGGCCGCTGCTCCGCGCTCGGGGAGCACACCCTGGAACCGGGCAACGGCAACACCCTGAAGTGGGCGGCGGCAGGCCGCACCGCGACACTGCACCGCCTGAGCGCCACCGCCGAGACGGTCCCGTCCGCATACCTCGGCACCTGGCAGCGATCGACCGCCAATGGCAGCTCCCACCGCCTCACCGTCAAGCGGGCCCCGGTCGGCAGCCGGGTACTGACCGCGGTCGTCGACGGCCCCAACGGCCGCTGCACCGCGCACGCCGACCTCTACTCGGCCGAGGGAAAACTGACCGTCGGCCCCTCGGTCATCGACAGGGCCGCCCCCGGCTGCGCCCCGAGCAGCCCGTCCGTCTTCCGTCTCCACGAGGACGGAACGCTGCGGCGCGAGTTCCTGGGCGGGGACAAGCAGCCGCGGACGTACTCCAGGGCGGAGTAGGGGCGCGGCCCCGCCTCCCCGGCGCGGCTACGGCCACCGCACGCGAGCGGCGAAGCCGCGGGGGTCCTTGCGGCAGTCCGGAGTGACGTCGGCGTATGTCGTCACCGGCTCGCCGTCCAGCGCGAAGCAGAGCTGGGCGTGCAACTGCTCGGTCTCCGCCGGTGTGAGTAGAAGTGTGATGTCGCCGTCGAACTTGCCGTCGTGGCGTAGCCAGAGAGGGATTTCGTAGTCGCCGTATTCGTCGCGCCGGACGGGCTTGCCGGGGACGCGGCTGATGCGCAGCCCGCGCGGGTCGCAGTTGTTGCTCATGCCGCCGTTCATGCCGCCACCTCCCGCTCGTAGGCGAGGAGGTAGGGGCGGACGAGGGGCTGCCCGTCGACGAACAGCGGCCCGCCGTCGAGCAGTGGTTCCCACTTGCGGCGGCGGGGCGGCGGCACGGGCGTTGCGGCAGCCGCCACGGGCACGCCCTTACGCCTCCGCCCAGTGGCGGGAATTAAGAGCGTGAGCAGGTGGGTGAGTGTTCGGAAAAGGGCACAGCGGATACGCTGGCGCATGCTGGCGCTCCTATTCAGCGTTGGCCAAGCCCCGGGGTGCTGGCACACCGCCGGGGCGCCTTGCGTTCACGCTAGCGTCAGCAGCCGCGCCGTTTCAACATGTTGAGACAGTCGGCATATGCCAGGAATGCCCGCAACTGCTCTGGCGTGGTCGTGACGATCACGCCGGGGTCGTCGCTCTCCCGCACGAGAATGTCGCCTTCGTAAGAGGCGAGTTCGAGGCAGTCTGCTTCGGGGTGTCCGGAGAACGAGGACTTGCGCCAGCGTATTTCCACTCTTCTCACGCCTTCATAGTTGCCGAGCCACTTCACGAATGAAGTCCTGCGAGCGAGCCGGACTGAGGGCACGCTGCTCCGTACGATCCAGCACCGCGCGATAGTTTGCGAGATGGTTTTCTGCGTCGAGGAACTCCGCACCCATTGCGGTTTCAATCTGCACCGTGTCCAGCTGCGGGACCGGCCCGTGAGCGTAGAGAGTCGAGCTTCCCGCCTGAGGGAACCCGCCAGCTGCGAACGGCACGACGCGGATCATCACGTTCTCCCGCTCGGACTGCTTCAGCAGATGAGCAAGTTGGGCCTTGCTCACTTCCCTGGTGCCGAACCGCATGCGCAGGGCGGCCTCATGGACGATGAAGGTGCCCTTCGGTGGTCGTGGCCCGTCCAATACGTCGCTACGCCGCATCCGGAAGGAGAGCATGCGCTCAAGAGCCTCGGGCGTCGGTGGCGGCATCGCTTCTTCGATCACGGCGCGCGCGTAGTCCTCGCACTGTAGGAGCCCCGGCATGTACACGATCTGCACCGTCCGGAGCGCCACGGCATGGTGTTCCATCTCCGCGAGATCCAGAAGCCTCGCAACAACCATGCCCCGGTACTCGTCCCACCAGCCCGGTTCGGCGATGCGCCGCTCCCTAGCCATCGCGACTAACGCGTCTGCGTAATCACGTTCGGGACAACAGTAGTTAGCGGCCCAGATACGTACCCGGTCCGCGCTCACTCCGATGCGGCCGACTTCGGTGTTGGTAACGGTGGTCCGGTCCGTATGGTGCATCGCGGCAGCCGCGTTGATCGTCAACCCCGCCCGCTCGCGCATCTTGCGCAGCTCCGCACCCAACCGCCGCTGCCGCTCCGTCGGAGGCTTCCGTACCGGCATTCGCTCCCCCCTCCGCCACTCCACGCATCCGGATGCAATTGTGCCGTGGCCGACTGACAACGACGCCAGCCGACCACGGCACATACGTACGCGAACTACGCGATTACGACAGGAACGAGTTGACCTCGATCGTCTCGTCCCGGCCGGGCCCGACCCCGATCGCGGAGATCGGCGCGCCCGACATCTCCTCCAGCGCCTTCACATACGCCTGCGCGTTCTTCGGCAGGTCGGAGAAGGACTTCGCCTTGGTGATGTCCTCGGACCAGCCCGGCAGGTTCTCGTAGACCGGCTTCGCGTGGTGGAAGTCGCTCTGGCTGTAGGGCAGTTCCTCGAACCGCTTGCCGTCGATCTCGTACGCGACACAGACCGGGATCTGCTCCCAGCCCGTGAGGACGTCGAGCTTGGTCAGGAAGAAGTCCGTCAGACCGTTGACTCGGGTCGCGTAGCGTGCGATAACGGCGTCGAACCAGCCGCAGCGGCGGTCACGGCCGGTGGTGACACCGCGCTCGCCGCCGATGGTGCGCAGCGCCTCACCGTCCTCGTCGAACAGCTCGGTCGGGAACGGACCGGCGCCGACCCGCGTCGTGTACGCCTTGAGGATGCCGATGACCCGGTTGATCTTCGTCGGGCCGACGCCCGCACCGGTGCAGGCGCCGCCGGCGGTCGGGTTCGAGGACGTGACGAAGGGGTACGTGCCGTGATCGATGTCGAGCAGCGTGCCCTGCCCGCCTTCGAAGAGGACGACCTTGTCCTGGTCGAGGGCGTCGTTGAGGATCAGGGTCGTGTCGGCCACGTAGCCCTTGATCTGGTCGGCGTAGCCCAGCAGCTCGTCGACGACCTTGGCCGCGTCGATGGCGCGCCGGTTGTAGAGCTTGGTGAGCAGCTGGTTCTTGACGTCGAGGGCCGCCTCGACCTTCTGCGCCAGGATCGACTCGTCGTAGAGGTCCTGGACGCGGATGCCGGTGCGGTTGATCTTGTCGGCGTAGGTCGGGCCGATGCCGCGGCCGGTCGTACCGATCTTCCGCTTGCCGAGGAAGCGCTCCGTCACCTTGTCGACGGTGATGTTGTACGGCGTGATCAGATGCGCGTTACCGCTGATCAACAGCTTGGACGTATCGACACCTCGCTCGTTGAGTCCGCTCAGCTCGGAGAGCAGGACCGAAGGGTCGACGACGACGCCGTTGCCGATGACCGGGGTGCACCCCGGGGAGAGGATTCCGGAAGGGAGAAGGTGCAGCGCGTACTTCTGGTCGCCGACGACGACCGTGTGGCCGGCGTTGTTGCCGCCCTGGTAGCGCACCACGTAATCAACGGATCCACCGAGCAGATCGGTGGCCTTTCCCTTGCCTTCATCACCCCACTGAGCACCGAGCAGCACAAGTGCGGGCACAGGCGTACACCCCTTCCGGGCGGGGCATGTCCAACGTGCGTGGATGGCGTCGGCGTGCGTGTTCACGCGGACGTCGACGCTGGAGCCGTCGGACCGGTGCCCCGGAATAGACGAAGCCCCTGGCGCAATAGCGCAAGGGGCTCTTGCACCGAGATGCTACCTGAGGAAGGACCGAGGTGTCGGCGCAGCCTTCTGGGCACTCTCCCGCGGAGTCCGTTCGGGGGTACCCCTTGCTCGTAGTCATCGACCCGGCCGCCCGTAGTACGGACGGTGAGTCCGTACGGATCGCGAAGGATGTCCTGTGTGCGGGCGCGGGAGCGAAAATCTGCCTTCCCGAGGGGCCGGAGGAATTCGCGCGGGCGCTCGCCCGGCGCGGTCAACGGCGCCCGGTGGTGATCGGCGATGACCGTGCGCTGCTACGGGCCGTGGGCCTGCTCCACAAGGAGCGGGAGCTGGGGCGGGTGGCGCTGTCGGTGGTGCCGGTGGGGGCTCCGGGCGCGCTGGCGCTGAGCGGTGCGCTGGGCGTCCCGACGGACACGGTGGCGGCCGCGCGGACCGTCCTGGACGGCGGGGAGCGGCCGATGGATCTGCTCACGGACGACAGTGACGGGATCGTGCTGGGCGGGCTGCGGATTCCTTGCGGGGGCGGGGAGCGGGACGGGGCTCCGGCTCCGTATGGGCAGCCGAACGGGCATCTGCTGGGGGCGGGGCCCGGTGCTTGCCTGGCCGGCTCGGCGCACTCTCTCGGCTCGGCGGAGAACGGGGGCGCGGCGCGCTCCGGGGGCTCCGGGAGCGGTCTGGCGGGTGCGGGCGGCGATGAGGTCCTGGCCGGGCGGCGGCCGTGGTGGGCGCCGGCGGCGCGGACCGCGCGGAGTGCGCTGGCGCTGCTGTCGTCGCCGGCCGGCGGGCGGCGCGGACGGGTGCCGGCCCAGCGGCTGCGGCTGCGGGTCGAGGCGGACGGGGTGCTGCTGGCCGATCTGGACCGGCCGGTGCGGGGGGTTTCCGTGATGCCGGGTGGGGCGAACAGGGCGGTCGGGGTGGCCCGGGCTGACGGTTCGGACGGCTCTGACGGTTCGGTTGGTTCGGACGGTTCGGGCGGGGCTGACGGGGTGCGGGCGGCGGACGCGGCGGCCGGGGGTTCCGGTGCCGACGGGCTGGCCGAGGTCGTGGTGCACTGGCCGGGTTCCGAGCGGCCGGTACGGACCCGGGCGCGGGCGGTGACGGTGTCCGGACCCGACTTCCACTACCGGGCGGACACGGTGGTGGGCGGACCGGTGCGCACCCGTACGTGGACGGTCCAGCCGGGGGCGTGGCGGCTGACGTTGCCGCGAAAGTGACCCATCTACACCCGCCCAACCCCCCGAAGGGGGGTGGGCGGCGGGGGAAAACGGCGGGGAAAAACGCCGGGGAGAAACACAGCACTCAGCGCTGCGAAGTCCCGCTCTCCTCCGCCCGCAGCCCCTCCAGGTGATCGCGCCAGCGCTCCATCATCCCGGAGAGCTCCTTCTGCATGAACGCCATGAAGGCCAGGGTCTCGCTGATCCGCCGGCCCGCGTCGGAGTCCTCGCCGAGGCTCTCGACGCCCTCGCGCAGTGTGCCCTCCCAGCGGGACAGGATGCTGTCCCGGCGGGTCAGGGCCTCGTACCACTGGTCGCTGTGTACGCGATACCGCTCGCGGCGGGAGCCGGGCTCGCGTTCGCGGCTGAGCATGCCGACCTGGGCGAGATAGCGAACGGCACCGGAGACCGCGGCGGGGCTGACCTGGAGGCGCTCGCCGAGCTCGGCGGACGTCAGCACGCCGTCGTCGGTGGCCAGCAGGCAGGCGAAGACGCGGGAGGGCATCCGCGTCATCCCGGCGTCGACGAGCTGCGCGGCGAACCGCTCGACGAAGGTCATGACCGCCTCGTCGCGGCGGTCGTCCGCCCCCCGCCCCCCGCTCTGCTGGTCGCTCTGTCGGCCACCGCCCTGCCGCGACCGCTCACTCAGCTCACTCAGCTCGGCCTGCTCGGCCCTCTCGGCCTTCTCCGCGTCCATCTGCGCATCATCTCCCCTGATCAGAGCCCCAAGAAAAGTTTATATGGTTTCTTAGCTTCACAATTTTGTGAATCTAACGTACCTTCGAAATCATGACGAAGGCAGTCTCGGTGGCCGGCCTGCACAAGTCCTTCGGCCCGACGCACGCGTTGGCCGGCCTCGACCTCGGCGTCGAGGCCGGCGAGGTCCACGGCTTTCTGGGTCCCAACGGCTCGGGAAAGTCCACAACGATCCGCGTCCTGCTGGGCCTGCTGCGCGCCGACCGCGGCGCCGCACAGCTCCTGGGCAAGGACCCCTGGCGCGACGCGGTCGAGCTGCACCGCAGCGTCGCCTACGTCCCCGGTGACGTCACCCTGTGGCGCAATCTCTCCGGCGGGGAGGTCATCGATCTCTACGGGCGGCTGCGCGGAGGGCTGGACCCGCGGCGCCGGGCCGAGCTCCTGGAGCGGTTCGAGCTCGATCCCACGAAGAAGGGGCGCACGTACTCCAAGGGCAACCGCCAGAAGGTCGCGCTGGTCGCCGCCTTCGCCTCCAAGGTCGATCTGCTGATCCTGGACGAGCCGACCTCGGGACTCGACCCGCTCATGGAAGGGGTCTTCCGCGACTGTGTGGAGCAGGAGCGCGACCGCGGCCGTACGGTCCTGCTCTCCAGCCACATCCTGTCCGAGGTCGAGGCGCTCTGCGACCGGGTCAGCATCATCCGCAAGGGGCAGACCGTCGAATCCGGCTCGCTCGGCGAACTGCGGCACCTCACCCGTACCTTCGTGACCGCCGAACTCGCGGGCCCGCCCAACGGCCTGACGCACCTTCCCGGTGTCCACGACCTGGACGTCAAGGGCCACCGCGTCAAGCTCCAGGTCGACACCGACAAGCTCGACGCCGTACTGCGCTCGCTCAGCAAGTCCGGCGTCCGCAGCCTCACCAGCACCCCGCCCACCCTGGAGGAACTGTTCCTCCGTCACTACCAGGACGACGTCGGCGCCGGCGCCCGCGCCGAAGGGGCGAAGGCACGATGACCGCCGTGACCGCCGCCAAGGTCGCCCGCGGGGGCGGATCCCGCGATCTGGCCGGCACCGGCGCCCTGTTGCGCCTGGCGCTGCGCCGCGACCGGATCATGATCCCGATGTGGGTGGTGCTGCTGGGCCTCACCGTCGTCAGCATGGGCTCGACCCTGGAGACGCTGTACGACACCCCCGCCCAGCGGGCCGAGGTCGCCGCCTCCATGAACGCCAACGGCTCGCTGCGCGCGATGTACGGGCCGGTCTTCAGCGACTCCATCGGCGGCCTGGTCGCCTGGCGCATCGGCGGTATGGCGGCCGTCCTCGCCGCCGTGATGAGCCTGCTCATCGTCGTACGGCACACCCGCGAGGAAGAAGAGACCGGCCGTCAGGAGCTGCTCTCCGCCGCGATGGTGGGCCGCCGTGCCCCGCTGACCGCCGCCCTGCTGGCCGCGCTCGTCGCCAACGGGGCGCTCACCCTGATCATCACCGCCGGCCTGGCCAACACCGGCCGGCCGGCGGGCGGTTCGCTCGCCCTGGGCCTCGCCATCGGCGGCACCGGCATGCTCTTCGCCGCCCTGGCCGCGATCGCCGCGCAGCTCACCGAGAGCGCGCGGCTGGCCAAGGGCCTGACCGGGGCCGCCCTCGGCCTCGCCTTCGTGCTCCGCGCGGCGGGCGACGCGGCGTCCCAAGGGGGGTCCCCCCGGACGGAGTCCGGGGGAGCCTCCTCCCCGCTGACATGGGTCTCGCCGGTCGGCTGGGCGGAGAATCTGCGGGCCTTCGCCGACGAGCGCTGGTGGGTGCTGCTCCTCTTCCTGGCCGCCATCGCCTCCGCCGTCTGCGTGGCGTACACCCTCACCGCCCGCCGCGACCTGGGCATGAGCTTCCTGCCCGCCCGCCCCGGCCCGGCGCGGGCGGCCGCCTCCCTCAGCGGCGTCTTCGGCCTCGCCTGGCGTCTGCAGCGCACCACCCTGCTGGGCTGGGCGCTCGGCTTCGCCTTCGCCGGCGCCGTCTTCGGCGGTGTCGCGGAGGGCGTGGCCGATGTGGTCGGCGACAACGCACAGACCCGCGCGATCGTCGAGCGGATGGGCGGCCAGCAGGTCCTGGCCGACGCCTTCCTGGCCGCCATCGTCGGCATGCTCGGGATGGTCGCCGCGCTCTACGGGGCGGGCTCCGTGCTGCGCCTGCGCGGCGAGGAGACCGGCGACCTCGCCGAACCGGTCCTCGCGGGCGCGGTCCGGCGGCTGCGCTGGGCGGCCAGCCATCTGGTGATCGCCTATCTCGGTTCGGTCGTGGTGCTGGCCGTGGGCGGGCTGGCGCTGGGCATCAGTTACGGCCTCGCCGTGGAGGACGTCGGCGGACAGATCGGGCCGGTCCTGGGTGCCGCGCTCGCCCAGATACCAGCGGTCTGGGTCCTCACCTCCCTGGCGGTGCTCCTCTTCGGAGTGGTGCCCAAGGCCTCGGCCGCCGCCTGGGCGGTGATCGGCGGCTGCCTGGTCATCGGCTGGGTCGGCCCGGCCCTCAAGCTGCCGGACTGGGCCATGGACCTCTCGCCCTACGGACACCTTCCCAAGCTCCCCGGCGCGGAGGTCACCGCCACCCCGTTCGTCTGGCTGCTCGCCCTCGCGGCCGTCCTCCTGGCCGCCGGTCTCGTCGGCTTCCGCCGCCGCGACATCGGCTGACGCCCCGGGGCTGCCCCGCGAAGGGGGCGGGACGCACCCGGGCGGGGCCCGCGACGGGTCGGTGCCGCGCACGGGCGAGCCGCCCCTCACCCGTGCGCCGCCGGAGCTGTAGCGGACTCCGGCGGCGCACTCCCGGGTATCGAGCGGCGCACCCCTCCGGCGCTCCGGCACCCCCTCGCCGCACCATCGGCGCACCCCTCCGGGCACTCCCGTCCCCCCTCGCCGCACCATCCACAGGCTGTGGACAACAGCACGACGGCCGCCCCGGCGCCAGCCACTCTCCGCCATTTCACCTCATGCCGCGATAACCACTGGTAACCATAGAGGCTTACGTGAGCACGTCATTACCTTGCGTGGTGAACGGTCGTGAACACGACCCGATCCGCACCGGAGTGCTCATGCGACGTTTGACCATCAAGATCGGCGTGCTCGCAGCGACTATGGCGCTCGCCCTCGCGGCGGCGGAGAACGCCCAAGGAGTACCGACGCAGCACACCGCACACCGCGGCAAGGCCCCCACGGCCTACTTCGAGATGACCGACGTCACCGGCCAGAGGTTCGTCATCGCGCTCACCGACCCGGCCAAGATCCGGCACGCCCGAGACCTCGTGAACGGAACGTCCGACAGCGAGCCCCACGTCGTCGGACGGATCGACAAGCGCCGCGTTGCGTACAACCCGCGCTGGAGCTATCACATCAAACCGGACACGATCGATTTCTTCGACTACGCCATCGAAGTGTGTGACGCGACGATCCCCTACGTCGAAGACCATCTCCGCGAGGCCGGCGGCGCGTTCCTGCCCGGCCTGATCTGGTGCCCCTGGAGCTCCCGCCTGGTAAGGGAGATCCCCGCGGAGTAACCCCGCTCCCGGGTCAACCACCCGGGACAGCCCCCGGACAACGCCCCGGACAACGCCCCGGTCAGCCACCCGGCCACCGGCCCGGCCAACGTCCCGCGTCACCGGCCCCGGTCAGCCCCCGGCGTCACCAGCCGCGCCTCGTACGCGAACACCGCCGCCTGGGTGCGGTCCCGCAGCCCCAGCTTCACCAGAATCCGGCTGACGTGCGTCTTCACCGTCGACTCGGCGACGACGAGATGCTCGGCGATCTCCCCGTTCGACAGCCCCTGGGCCACCAGCACCAGGACCTCCGTCTCCCGCTCCGTCAGATCGCCGATGCGTTCCTGAGCGGGAGCACGGGGGGTGCCGAGGCGGGAGAACTCGGAGATCAGCCGCTTGGTGACGGTCGGGGCCAGCAGCGCCTCACCGGACGCGACGATGCGTACGCCGTCGGCGAGCTGGCCGGCCGAGGCGTCCTTGAGCAAAAAGCCGCTGGCCCCGGCCCGCAGCGCTTGGTAGACGTATTCGTCCAGGTCGAAGGTGGTGAGCACCAGGACCTTGGCATCCGCGTCGGCGGCGACGATCTCACGGGTCGCCTCCAGCCCGTTCATCTCGGGCATCCGGATGTCCATCAGTACGACATCGGGCTTGAGGACGGCCACCTTCTGCACCGCCTGGCGGCCGTCGACGGCCTCGCCGACGACCTCGATGTCCGGCATGGCGTTGAGCAGCACGGAGAAGCCCTCGCGGACCATCACCTGGTCGTCGACGATCAGTACCCTGATCATGCGGCGCTCCCCCCGGCCATGGTCTCCCCCGCGGTGTTCGCCACCGGGATGAACGCGGCGACCTCGAAGCCGCCGTCCTCGGTGTCGTAGACCGTCATCTCACCGCCCAGCATCTGAACCCGCTCGCGCATGCCCAGGACGCCATGGCCGGCACCCGGGGACGGCTTGGCGAGACGGCTCGGTGCGCCGTTGACGATCCGCAGACCGAGCCCGCCCAGCACATACGAGACCTCCACCCGGGCCTCGGCGCCCGGCGCGTGCCGCAGCACATTGCTCAGCGCCTCCTGCACGATCCGGTACGCGGACAGCTCGACGCCCTGCGGCAGCGGGCGGGGCGAGCCGGTGACCACCGCCTCGACGGTCAGCCCCGCACCCCGGACGCTGTCCAGCAGCGAATCGAGGCTGGCCAGGGTCGGCTGCGGTGCCTCCGGGTCGTGGTCGCGGAAGGCGTCCGGATCCTCGGAGCGGACCACGCCCAGGATGCGGCGCAGTTCGGTGAGCGCGGCGACGGCGTTCTCACGAATCGTGGCGAACGAGGTGGCCAGCTCGGGCGGGGTGTTCTCGACACGGTACGGGGCGGCCTCGGCCTGGATCGCGATCACCGACATATGGTGCGCGACGACGTCGTGCAGCTCCCGGGCGATGGTGGCGCGCTCCTCCAGCAGCGTGCGCCGGGAGCGTTCCTCGGCGGTGACGGTCTGGGTCTCGACGACCTGCCGGCGCTCCTCGCGCCAGGCGCGGATCGCGGCCGCGGAGATCAGCACCACCCCGGAGAAGACCGCCACCGGCGGCAGTGCGCCCGTACCGATGCCGGTGAACACCGACCACACCGCCCCGAGAGCAAAGGTGACCAGCCACATCTCCACGGCCAGCCGCGGGCGGGTACGCAGCACGACCAGCGTCATCACGGCGAGGTGGGCGATGAAGCCGACACCCATCCAGGCACTGCCTGCGTACCCGCCGAAAACGGCAGTGCCGCTCGCCGCCACCCCGGACCCGAACAGTGAGAGCCAGAAGGCACCCACCGGGCGGAAGAGAGTGAGCACCGGCGGTACGGCGACCAGCAGGGAGAAACCCGTGAAGATGACGCCGGCCACCGGGCCCCCCTCGTAGGCCGAGGCGAAGGTCGCCAGGAAGACACACGCGGCGAAGAAGCCGACAGCGGAATGCGGCAGCCAGCGCACCCAGCGCCGGACCCGCTCCGGCAGAAACGGCACCCACCGGGCCACCTTGGCGTCGTCCAACGGCGGCAGCGGGCGGAAGGCGAAGGCGTCGACGAACAGGTCCTGGCGCAGCCGGTGCAGCGCGCCATGGGCTATCCGGGCCTCTGAGTGCAGGGTGCTCCGCGGCGGGGTCTTCTCGTTCACGCTGACAACGGTAAGCAGTGGGAGCGTGGCAGGCGTCCCCACCAGTGGGGATCCGTGGGGGTCCGTCTCAAGTACTACGGGGGCGGAGAAGGCTTCGGCACAGGTCACAGGGCTGCGGGCAGGGAGCGGGCAGCCGCGGGCAGGGCGCGGCCGCGTCCCCTGCCGAATATCCCGTCAGGTCATCCGCCGGTCACTCGTCGAGCAGGGCCGCGAGGAGGGTACGGAAGGCCGGGGTGCCCGGGGTGACGGTGGCGTAGTGGCCGACGCCGCGGAGCTCGAAGAGCGTCGTGGCGCTGGGGTGGGCGGCGGCGTAGCGACGGGAGATCTCCAGGGGGACGTCGGCGTCGTCGGTGCCGTGCAGGAGGGTGACGGGGAGGTCGGCGGGCAAGGGGTGGCACATCGGATCGGCCGCGGCGATCCTGGCGGCGAGGGCGGGCGCGTCCGCCTCCCCGGTGCCGACAGCGTCCCCTTCCCCGTCGTCGCCGGCGTCCCCGTCTCCGGCGTCGACAGCATCCCCGCCCCTGGCGTCCACCAGCTCGGCGACCGCGCCCTCGCTCAGCTCCAGCTCGTGGGCGCGGGCGAGGTCGGCGACCGGTGAGACGGCGAGGACACGCGTCACCGGGGTGCCGGGGCGGGCAGCGGCGAGCAGCGCGAGATGGCCGCCCGCCGAGTGCCCGACGAGGACGAGGCCGCCGGGTGCCGCCCGCTCGTCCCCGGCCGCAGGTGCCGTCACTGGGCGATGTTTCACGTGAAACTGTTTCACGTGAAACTCTGCTCGTGCCGCCTCGATGGCCGCCGTCACATCCTCGAACGTCCGTGGTGCGCCACCGCCCGCGCCGACCCGCCGGTACTCGGCCAGCGCTACCGGCAGACCGTGCCGGGCCAGCTCGGCGGCGCACGGCGAGAGATGACGGCGGTCGTAGGCCGCGCGCCAGAACCCTCCGTGCAGCAGCACGGCAAGCGGGCGCGCGCCGCTGCCGGGCCCCGCGCCCGTCGGCTCGTACAGATCCACGATCTGGTCCGGATGCGGCCCGTACGCCACCGTCCGGTCCGGCGCCACCGGGGCGAGCCCCAGCAGCGCCGACTCCTCGTCCGATGCGCTCACCCGCCGTCCCCGGCCGGCTCCGGCTGCTCCTCGGGCAGCTCCCGCAGCACCTCGCCGAGCACCCGTGCCGCCCGCTCCGCGTCCACGAAGGAGGTGTAGAGCGGGGTGAAGCCGAACCGCAGCACATCCGGCTCCCGGAAGTCGCCGACCACCCCGCGCCGGATCAGCCCGTCCATCACGCCGCCGGCCCGCGAGCACTCCAACGACACCTGGCTGCCGCGCCGCCTGTGGTCGTACGGCGTGACCGAACGGACCCGGCCGGGCGGCGCGTACAGGGCCACACAGTCGAGGAAGAAGTCGGTCAGGGCGAGGCTCTTGGTGCGTACGTCCTCGATGGAGACGTCCTCCCAGACGTCCAGCGCCGCCTCCAGTGCGAGCAGCGACAGGATGTCGGGGGTACCGACCCGGCCGCGCACGATGCCGTCGGCGGGGGTGTAGTTGGGGTCCATGCCGAACGGTTCGGCGTGTGAGTTCCAGCCGGGCAGCGGTGACTCGAACCGGTTCTGGAGGCTCTCGCGGATGTAGAGATACGCGGGCGAACCCGGGCCGCCGTTCAGGTACTTGTAGGTGCAGCCGACGGCGAGGTCGACATGGTGCGCGTCCAGCCCCACCGGCAGGGCGCCCGCGCTGTGGCACAGGTCCCAGACGGCAAGCGCGCCGGCGGAGTGCAGGGCGTGGGTGATGCCGGGCAGATCGTTGAGCGCTCCGGTGCGGTAGTCGACATGGTTGACCAGCGCGAGCGCGGTCCGCTCGGTGACCTCGTCGGAGATCCGCGCAGGCTCGACAGGCCGCACCGCGAGGCCGGTCATCCGGGCCGCGGACCGGGCGATATAGCCGTCGGTCGGGAAGGTCGTCGCATCGACCAGGATCTCCGTACAGCCCTTCCCGGCCATCCGGATGCCGCCGACCACGGCCTTGAAGACATTGACGCTGGTGGAGTCGCCGACCACGACCCGGCCGGGCGCCGCCCCGATCAGCGGCGCGATCTTGTCGCCGATCCGCTCGGGCGCGGTCCACCAGCCGGATTCGGTCCAGGACCGGATGCGCAGCTCGCCCCATTCGCGGGCGATGACATCGGCGATCCGGCCGGGCACGGCACGGGGCAGGGCGCCGAGCGAGTTGCCGTCGAGGTAGGTGACGTCGTCGAGGGTGAAGCGGTCGCGCAGCGCGGCGAGCGGGTCATCGGTGTCCAACCGCCGTGCGTGCGCGACCTGTTGGGCGGCCTGTGCCTCGACGTCGGGGGACGGGGCCTCGGCCGGCTCAGGGGTTCCGGGGGACTCAGACATGACTGCGCGCCGTCCACAGCTCGGGAAAGACGTTCTTGCGGGCCCGCTTCTCCAGCCAGGCCACCCCCGCGGAACCGCCGGTCCCCGGCTTCGCGCCCATCGCCCGCCGGGTCGCCACCAGATGGTCGTTGCGCCAGCGCCAGACCAGCTCGGCGACATCCGTCAGCGCCTCGCCGAGCCGGACCAGTTCGGACTCCTGCGGGCCGGCGAAGATCTCCGCCCAGACGGCCTCGACAGCCGGGTCCGCTTCATGACGGACGGTGGGATCCCGCCAGAGCACGGCGTCCGGAATCGAATAGCCGCGGCGCGCGAGCAGCCGCAGCACCTCGTCCCACAGACTCGGCTCCTGAAGGGCCTTCTCCAGCTCGGCGTACTCACGCGATGCGCCGCGGTGCGGCACCAGCATCGAGGCGGACTTCTCACCCAGCAGGAACTCCAGCCGCCGGTACATCGCCGACTGGAATCCGGAGCCCTCGCCGAGCGCGCCGCGGTACGCGTTGAACTGCGCCGGGGTCAGCCGGGCGAGCGGCTTCCAGGCGGCGTTCAGCGCCTCCAGCTCGTACGTGGAGCGCTTGAGCGCGTCCATCGCCACCGTCAGCTCATCCCGGCGCAGCGCATCGGCGGCGGTCTGCCACTCGTGGACGATGACCGTGAACCACAGCTCCATGACCTGGGTCGTGACCAGGAAGACCATCTCGCCGGGGTCGTCGGAGAGCGGGTGCTGGAGGTGGGTGAGCACATCCGCCTGGACGTAGTCCTCGTACGGGGTCGTGGTGCGGCTGCCGATACTCAGATCGGGCGCGAACGACGGATCCGCCGCGTCTCTGGACGCGTCGCCGGACGGAGGAATGGGAGAAGGCTGCGACATGAGGGACTCCTCAGGTGCGAACTACCGGGTAGCGGTCCGCTCCTTCCTTGTCGGCTCGGGAGCCCCGGTCCCCTCGGGCTCAGGATGACCCGGCCCACTAAAATCATCCGTGCTGGACACGGACCGCGCAAGAGCCGATCCCGATCATGGGTCCCGATCACGGGGACGGAGTTTCGGCGGGGCGGATGCGCTCGATGCGACGGGCTGTGCCCTCCCGCTCCGGCCCTGCGGGGCTTCCCCCGCCCCTCCCACCGGTGAGAACTCACCGGCAGGGAAGGGCGGGACTAGACATGACCGCAGGTACTAAAGGTGACCGCGGATACTAAGAGTGACCAGAACTACGAGTGACCGGCCGCATCGAGTGACCGGGCGAATCAGCCGAGCGTGTCGGCGGCCGTCGGGGAGGAGTCACGCAGGAACGTCGTGCAGCGCTCGTACTCGTCCTGCTCACCGATCGCCTGCGCGGCGCGGGCGAGGGCGTGCAGGGCACGCAGGAAGCCGCGGTTGGGCTCGTGCTCGAACGGCACGGGGCCGTGGCCCTTCCAGCCGGCCCGGCGCAGCGAGTCCAGGCCACGGTGGTAGCCGGTGCGGGCATAGGCGTACGACTCGACGATCCGTCCGCCCTCGAACGCGTCATCCGCGAGCTGAGCCCAGGCCAGCGAGGAGGTCGGGTACTTCGCGGCAACATCGGCCGGCGCGGTGCCCGCGGCAAGCAGCTCGCGGGGCTCCGGGTCATCGGGCAGGTGGGTGGGGGGCGGGCCCCCTAGGAGGTTTTCGTGAATGGCCATGCTTTAAGTCTGCCCGGTCGACGCTGCGCTTTGCCTGGCCGACGCTTCGTCCGTCCCACTGTTGCTCCCCCACTGCCTACAGGGCGTGGGGGACCAACGGCGAAACACCCACACGGCGGGACAGCCGAAACGGAGCAAGCCCGCCGCAGGCGAACCCCAGGCGGGAAGGCCGACAACGTGGGGCGCAGGCCCGCCGCAGGCGCCCCCTCACGGCGGGCCATTCGACAACGTGCGACTACTTGAGCTTGGTCCCGGTGGAGCGGAGGTTCGCGCAAGCCTCCGTGACCCGCTTGGCCATGCCCGCCTCGGCCAGCTTGCCCCAGCTGCGCGGGTCGTAGGTCTTCTTGTTGCCGACCTCGCCGTCCACCTTCAGGACACCGTCGTAGTTACGGAACATGTGGTCCGCGACCGGGCGGGTGAAGGCGTACTGGGTGTCGGTGTCCAGGTTCATCTTGACCACGCCGTTCTCCAGCGCGGTGGCGATCTCCTGCTCGGTGGAGCCGGAGCCGCCGTGGAAGACGAAGTCGAACGGGGCGGCCTTGCCGTGCTTGGCTCCGACGCCCTCCTGGAGGTCCTTCAGCAGCTCGGGGCGGAGCACGACATTGCCCGGCTTGTAGACGCCGTGGACGTTGCCGAAGGACGCGGCGAGCAGGTAGCGCCCCTTCTCGCCCAGGCCCAGCGCCTCGGCGGTACGCAGCGCGTCGTCGACCGTGGTGTAGAGCTCGTCGTTGATCTCGTGGCTGACGCCGTCCTCTTCGCCGCCGGTCGGGGTGATCTCGACCTCAAGGATGATCTTGGCGGCGGCGGCCTTGGCGAGCAGCTCCTGGCCGATGGCCAGGTTGTCGGCAAGGTTCTCGGCCGAGCCGTCCCACATGTGCGACTGGAACAGCGGGTTCTCGCCCTTGGCGACGCGCTCGGCGGAGATGTCCAGCAGCGGGCGGACGTAGCCGTCCAGCTTGTCCTTGGGGCAGTGGTCGGTGTGCAGCGCGACGTTGATGTCGTACTTCTTGGCGACGATGTGCGCGAACTCCGCCAGCGCCACGGCACCGCTGACCATGTCCTTGTTGTACTGGCCGCCCAGGAACTCCGCACCACCGGTGGAGATCTGGATGATGCCGTCGCTCTCGGCCTCCGCGAAGCCACGCAGCGCGGCGTGCAGGGTCTGGGTCGAAGTCACGTTGATGGCCGGGTAGGCGAACTTGCCTGCCTTCGCCCGGTCCAGCATCTCGTTGTAGACCTCGGGAGTTGCGATGGGCATCTGTCCGCTCCTTGTGTGTGCGGGGTGTGCGTGCTTGGCCCTGACCAGGGGGCGACGACTTCGCCGGGCCCATCTTCCCAGACTTGCCGGATTGCTCCACATCGCCCGCACGCCGGCCCTGCGCGAAGTGGGGTTGGTTTCACGTGAAACCAACCCCACTTCGAGAAAGCCCCAGGTCAGCTCGATCTGCGCAAAGCGGCGAGGACGACGTCACGACTTGGCAGCTTCCCTCACAGCGCGATCAGCTCCGTCGTGCACCGGCCAAGCCGGGCCGCGCTCACCCGAAGCCGCGATCACAACCGGCTGCGGTCAGGCCAGACCGAGGTCACCGAGCTGGAAACCGGTGATGTACGGCACGCCCGCTTCGGCGATGGCCGACGCGGCGCCGCGGTCGACGATCGTGGCGACCGCGACGACCTCGGCACCTGCCTCGCGCGCCGCCTCGACGGCGGTCAGCGGGGAACCGCCGGTGGTGGAGGTGTCCTCCACGATCAGCACCCGGCGGCCCTTGATGTCCGGCCCCTCGATACGGCGCTGCATACCGTGCGTCTTCTGCGCCTTGCGGACGACAAACGCGTCCAGCCGCCGGCCCCGCGCGGCGGCGGCGTGCAGCATCGACGTCGCGACCGGGTCGGCGCCGAGCGTCAGCCCGCCGACCGCGTCGTAGTCCAGATCGGCGGTGATATCCAGCATCAGCTGACCGACCAGCGGCGATGCCTCGCCGTCCAGGGTGATCCGGCGCAGGTCGATGTAGTAATCGGCCTCCTTGCCGGACGAAAGAATCACCTTGCCGTGCACCACGGCCTTGTCCTTGATCTGCTGCAGCAGATCGCCACGTACGTCGTCGCTCATGCGCACGAGCTTAAGCCAGCGGCCGCCAGCTCCACGTCGTGGAGATCTCCAGGGGATCGATGGGCGTGACCAGGCGCGGCAGTGTATTGAGACCGTTCGGCGGGCCCGACTGCGGTTCGACGCAGACCGCCTCCGCCTGCTCGTCGTAGACGACAACCCACTCCGCGCGGCTGGTGATCTTCAGCTCCAGTCGGCCCGGCCAGGTGACCGTCACCGCGACACCGCGCGGCATACCGAAGCAGTCGTCCCAGGGACCCGGCTTCGGCACGATCCGCCGGCCGGTCGGCAGGTGGTCCTCACCCCGCTCCTCCTGCCACTCCGCGGTGAAGTCGAGCTGCACCTGGGCCCCGCTGCCGCCGCCCTCGCCATCGGCCGCGCCGAGATACCGTACGAACCACGGATGCCAACCGGCCTGCGCGGGGAAGGAGTCGCCGCTCGCCTCGACACCCAGGGTGAGGGTGAGCGAACGGCCGTCCCCGGCGAGTTCGACGAGCTGGGTGACCAGCCCCGGATACGGCCAGGGGGCCGCCGTATCGGCGAGATCGTAGGTGAACGCGGCCTGTGTCGCGCTCGCCCGCGCCGTGCGCCAGCGAAGATCGCGGCCGGTGCCGTGGAGGGCGTGCGGCGGGTCGTTGACCGACATCTGATGCAGCACGCCGCCACTGCGGAACCGTCCGTGGTCGATCCGGCCGCACCACGGGACCATGGGGAAACAGCCATACGCCGCGCCCTGCCGCAGCAGCTCCATCCCCCCGACCCGGAAGCTGCCGATGCGGCAGCCGTTGTCCGGATGAACGGTCAGTTCGGTGTCCCCGGCAGCCAACGAGACGCCCGCCGCCTGCGGCGCGGGCTGGGTGTCTTTGTCGATGCTCACGGGGTGACCCTATTGCTGTCCGCTGCGCTTTGCCTGGGCCCCACGTTGTCGGCTGTCCAGCCGTGGGGGTTCGCCTGCGGCGGGCCTGAGCCGACGTTCCGGCTGTCCCGCCGTTGCACCTGCGGTGGGCGTCCGCTGCGCTGTGCCTGAGCCGACGTATCTGGCTGTCCCGCCGCTGCACCTGCGGTGGGCGTCCGCCGCAGGCGACCCCCTCACGGCGGGAAAGCCGGCAACGTGGGACGCAGGCCCGCCGCAGGCGACCGGCGAGCAACCAAGCCGGCCACCGCACAGCGCAGCGCCTATCGGCGGCGGCGCAGCACGCGACCCACCACCACAGCGGAAGCGATCACCACCGCGGCCGCCGGCGCCGCCCACCGGAGGGCTGCCGACGTGCCGCTCGTCTCCGGCGGGGGCACCGGCGCGTACCGTCCGCGCGGCGGTGCGTGGTCGACCTCCTCCGCGCTGCGGCCGATCATGGTGCGGCGGGCATGCGCGGCCTCGGCGGGCACAGCGCCGTCGATGTCGTCGTCGTAGGCGTGGTCGTACGCGGCGTCCGCATCGCTTACGTCTCCCAAGTCGGCCAGATCGCCCGCGTCCATGGCCTCCGCCGCGTCCGCCGCCGCGTCCGTGCCGTCCGCGTCATCCGCCTCACCCGTCTCGTCCATGTCACTGCGCGGATCGAGCGATGGCGGCGGCACCTCGGTGTCGAACACCCCACGCCCGGACGGCTCGGCGGACACCTCAGGCCCGTCCCCCGAGCCCGCTTCCGGCTCGGAGCCAGCCTCCGGCTCCGAGCCCACCTCCGACTCCGGACCCGATGTCGGCTCCGAACCCGACGTCTGGTCGCCCACCGGCCGCTGCTCCAGATCCACGGCCAGGTTCGCCGCGAAACGATCCAGCAGGCGACGGCCCGCGGTTTCGGCGGATTGATCGGTGACCTGGGCGAGCCGGCCGTCGCCCTGGACCGTGCCGACGCAGGTCAGCGTCGTACCGGGACCGGGTTCGGCGGCCTGGGACAGCCGGACGGCCAGCGTCAGCGCCACGGATCCGTCGCCGCGCGCCTCGGTGCCCTGCGCCTCGACGGTCACCCCGGCCTCTTCGGCGCCCCCCGCGTCGGCGGCCCCCACCGTCAGCGTGCCGCGATAGGTGATGGTGGAGCTGCCGATACGCAGCCGCAGTCGGCCTTCGGGGTTGTCCGGGGTCGCGTCGGCGTCGAGCTGGACGCCTGGCACACAGCGCGCCACCCGCTCCGGCTCGGTGAGCGCCTGCCGCACGGTCCCGACGGGAAACGGAACGAACACCTCATGCTCCATGGCATGGGAGCCTAATTCGTTTCCCGGCGCCGCGGGGACCCCCTCGCAGGGTCCGTGGTGTGTGAATCGGGGCGGTTCGGGGCCGTCACGCCTCACGGGAGCCGAGCTCGTTGAAGCCTCCGGACAGAAGCCGAAGCCTCCAGGCACCCGGTGCGGCCCCCGGGCAGTTCGTCGGATGGGCCTCCCGCCCACCCGACGCCCCCTACTCCCGATACCGCGGATGCATCAACGTCGACGCCGGCAGACCGGGGATCCGCGCGCGGGCCGATGCCCGGGCACTGGCCCGTAGTGCCTCGCGGGTGACGGCGACGAGCGGTGGCGCGTCGGGGGCCAAGGCCGGCCGGGGCGGTCGTCGCGCGGCGAGTACGAAGCCCCAGTACCGGGTCCGGTCGGCCGTCGGCACGGTCCTCGGGCCCGGCGGGACGGCGGGCGAATCCAGGTCGATCAGGTCGCCGAGGCCGGGCGGGCCGCCGGGCCCGGGGAGGCCGAGCTCGCGGTCCGGGCCACCGGCGAAGTCCGTGTACCGGCCGGGCATGCGGTAGGGCGCTGTCGACAGGCCCACCGACCGCAGGGTCGCCTCGACCGTCCAATAGGCCCGCGGCCGCACCCGCGGCGGCCCCGCGTGCACCACCAGCCGCCCGTCGTCGGCCAGCATGCGCACCGCGAGGCCGTAGAACTCCTCGGAGTAGAGCTTGGTGCTGGCGGTGATCCCGGGATCGGGGAGGTCGGAGACGATGACGTCGTACGGCACCGGCCGCCGACGCCCGGGGGACGCGCCCTGCCGCCGCAGCCAGTCGAAGGCGTCCCCCGTCACCACCCGCACCCGCGGATCGCTCAGCGAATGCCGGTTGAGGGCCGACAGTCCAGAGTCCGTTCGCGCCAACCGCACGACACCGGGATCGAGTTCGACCAGGGTCACCGAACGGACCGCGCGGTAACGGAGGATCTCGCGGACGGCGAGTCCGTCCCCGCCGCCGAGGACCAGTACCCGGCCGCGCGGGCCGCCCGACATCGCCGGATGCACCAGCGCTTCGTGGTAGCGGTACTCGTTGTCCGCGCTGACCCGCAGCCGGCCGTCCAGATAGAGCTCCAGCGGACGGCCGGAACCTTTCCTCCCCCGTCCCGCACCGGCTCCATGGCCCGCGCCGCCCGTCATCACCACTTCCTGGACGTCGGTCTGCACCGCGACCCGCGCCGCCGAGCCGTACACCGCCCGCCGGGCGGCCTGTTCGAAGGGCGTGGCCAGCAACACGCCCGCGGCGAGCACGGCGAGCACCAGCGCGTTGACGGCGAGCAGCGTCCAGCGCGCGCGGACGGTCAGATCGTGGCGGAACAGCCACAGCACGAGCGCGCCGCCGGCCACCGCGTTGACCCCGCCGGTGACCAGTGCCCCGGTCAACTGCCCCAGGCGGGGCAGCAGAAGGAAGGGGAACGCCAGGCCGCCGACGAGCGCGCCCACGTAGTCCGCGGCGAAGAGATCGGCGACCGCACCGCCCGCGTCCTGGCGGCGGACCCGCTGGATCAGCGTCATCAGCAGCGGCACCTCGGCGCCGACCAGTACGCCGATGGCCAGGGAGAAGCCGACGAGCGCGGAGCGGGACTCGCCGAACCAGGCGAAGCAGGCGTAGAGCGCCATCGCCGAGGTGCCGCCGATGAGCGCGAGGGCCGCCTCGACCGCACCGAATCCGACCGCCGCCCGGCAGCGCAGTCGCTTCGCCAGCAGCGCGCCGACGCCCATCGCGAAGACCATGACGGAGAGGACAACCGACGCCTGGGTGACCGAGTCGCCGACCAAGTACGTTGCCAGAGCGACCAGTTCGAGCTCATAGACCAGACCGCAGGCGGCGCAGACGAAAACCACGGCGAGAACGAGCAGTCGGCCGAGCCCCGACGGCACGGGCAGTCGCGCCGACTGCATGGCCTCCGACGGCCGGAGGGCGCCGGTGAGAGCGGGCTCTGGCGGGTCGATCATGAAATGAACGCTACGTGACGGTTCCGCACCCCTTTGTCACCCACACGAGTGCACTCTGCGGTCTACACCCAGCGGCCGAATGGCAGATAGACACGTCGCTCACACCCCCTGCGGACACCCGCCCCACGCCCCCGAGCCATCCTCCCGCGAGCTCTTCAGGAGCAGGGGGACCCGCCTCGCCCTCCGAGACATCCCCCGGGCCACCACGACTAGACCGCGACGACCGCCGCCCGTACGCCGACGCGTGTACGGGTGGCCACGAGCCGGCCCTCCTGCGGGTACGCATGCCAGGTCCGCCAGTGCACCTGTCCTGGTTGACGCTGCGCCAACATCGCGGTGAACGCGTGCGGCGAGCCGGGGAACGTCCCGGCGAGGCCATGCGGATGTTCGGCGACCAGCGCGAGCAACTCCTGCGCGCGCCCCGCGAACGATCCGCGCGACAACGTCTCGACGTGCGCGGCGAATTCGTACTCCCAGTCACCCAGCCGCTTCGCGACACCCAGCGGAAGCGGCGTACTGCTTCCCGGCATACAGGCGACCGTCTCGGAACAGCTGCCGTGCTCCTCCTCAAGGAGGACCTGATGCGAGGCCCCCAGGAGCCTCAACTGCACCTGTGCCTCGTCGAGTTGGAGGTCCAGTACGGCGAGCGCCGGCAGGGGTTCCCTGCCCAGGGCCCAGGCCAGATCGGATGCACGGGTATCGGTGTAAGCCGTTTTCAGGGTGGTGAGCATGGGTCGGCTCCGCAAGCACGCAGTGGAATGGTGGGCCGGCCCGCCCGAAAGGGATCAGGGATGTATGACTGCCTGCCGGCTCGTGCCCACGTGGGGTCCGAGAACTGGGGGATTCTCAAGGAAGAGGGAATCATGAAAGGGGCTTCACCCACAGCGGTTTTACCCATCTTCGCCGGGTTTCCATCCCCTAGAGGGCCCTACAGTTCAATTGTTCAACTGCCAATCACACAAAGCTCGTCGGAGCTGCCTCCGACGCCCGCCGGGAGCATATGCGAAGGGGCATGAGCCGCGTGCATGTGTGCAGTTCGGGAGGGACTTCACGGCGGTGCCGAGAGGTGCGGGAAGGTCGGGTGGGCGGTGGCGAAAACGGTCGCGGGGGCGGTCGCGAGAGCCGTCCCGAGCGCGGTTACCGGACGGTCGCGCAACGGTCCCGCAGACGATGGTGAGGAGCTCGCCCAACGGTCTTGAGGACGGCGTGCGGACGGCCAGCGCAGCGGTCCTGTGGACGACGTGAGGGTGGTCGTCGGACGGGGTCGTGCACCCCTCGTCACGACGACCGTCCGCGACCGCCCTCGGCCGTGCTCACGCCGTTCACCAGACCGTCCACCACGCCGCGCGGACGACCGCGCGAAGACGCCGCGGCCCGCTCGGCAGAAGACACCGTGGCCCGCTATGCAGAAGACGCCGTGGCCCGCTCAGCAACCGCCGCCGCCACCGCAGCCGCCACCGCCGCCACCGCCGCAGGACGAGGAGCCGCCACCGCAGGACGAGCCACCGCCGCACGAGTGGCCACCGTGGTGGTGTGACCCCGAGTCGCCACCGGCGACCCACCAGCTACCGCCGGCCGAGCCGGCCGAGTTCACGTACCGGCCGCGGCCCTTGCGTCCCGAGCCGGTGCCGCTCCGCGAGGCCGCGGCCACCAGAGCGATGACCACCACACAGATCACGAGAAAAACAACAATCCCCATCTGCCTCACACACCTTCCTTCCCCCGAAGCGAGGCATCCGCTTCGTCCGGCGCCCCGTGCGCCGTTTCGGCGCCGTGCGCCGCCGGCCGCCGTCGCGACCGTGGTTGTCCTTCGTGCGGGCTGATGCCCTGGCCGGAAAGAGCTCAAAGCACAGTTGAGGAAGTCCTGAGGTTCGGCGGAGGATGACACGCATGGACCGACCGCTGCTCAATCGCCGCCTCGCCGAGTTCGGCACGACGATCTTCGCCGAGATGTCGGCACTCGCCGTACGGACCGGCTCCATCAACCTCGGCCAGGGCTTCCCGGACACCGACGGCCCCGAGGAAATCCGCGAGGCGGCCGTCCGCGCGCTCCGCGACGGCCGCGGCAACCAGTACCCGCCGGGCCCCGGCATCCCCGAACTCCGTATCGCCGTCGCCGCGCACCAGAAGCGCTTCTACGGACACCTCGGCCTGGCCTACGACCCCGACACCGAGGTCCTGGTCACCGCCGGCGCCACGGAAGCGATCGCCGCCTCCCTGCTCGCCCTCCTCGAACCGGGCGACGAGGTCATCGCGCTGGAGCCGTACTACGACTCGTACGCCGCGTGCATCGCGATGGCGGGCGGCACCCGTGTCCCGGTGACCCTGCGTCCGCACCCGGAGACCGGCGCGTACGCCCTCGACCTGGACGAACTCCGGGACGCCGTCACCGACCGCACCCGCCTCATCCTCCTCAACACCCCGCACAACCCCACCGGCACCGTCCTCACCCGCGACGAACTCACCGCCATCGCCGGGCTGGCGGTGGAGCGCGACCTCCTCGTCATCACCGACGAGGTCTACGAACACCTCGTCTTCGAGGGCGCTCACCTCCCCCTCGCGTCCTTCCCCGGAATGCGCGACCGCACCGTCACCGTCAGTTCGGCTGGCAAGACCTTTTCCTTCACCGGGTGGAAGGTCGGCTGGGTCACCGCCACACCCGCATTGGTCAGCGCCGTCCGCTCCGCGAAACAATTCCTGACCTATGTCTCCGCCGGCCCGTTCCAATACGCCCTCGCCGAGGCGCTCGCCCTCCCGGACAGCTACTACACGGGCCTCCGGGACGACCTCCGCACGAAACGCGACATCCTGGCAACCGGCCTCACCGAAGCGGGTTTCCGGGTCTACCGCCCCACCGGCACCTACTTCATCACCACCGATATCCGCCCCCTCGGCGAAACCGACGGCTTCGCCTTCTGCCGCACCCTCCCGGAACGCGCCGGTGTGGTCGCCATCCCGAACGCGGTCTTCTACGACCACCGTGACCAGGGCGCTCCCTTCGTCCGCTTCGCTTTCTGCAAACAGGAAAAGGTGCTGCAGGAGGCCGTCGGACGCCTTCAGCTGCTGTGAGCGAATTCCGGCACGGAATTCCGGCACGTAGAAGATATTCCGGCGCACAGACGTATTCCGGCACACAGACGCGAGCCCCCGGAACCAAGCTCCAGGGGCCCGCGCAGCAGGGCTTACGGACGGACGGGGCTCAGCCCTCGTCGTCGCCCGGCTTGTCGTCCGAGTCGCCCTCGATCTCGGCCTCCAGGCCGAGCTGTTCGACAAGCCACTTGTCGAACTCGATCGAGGCGCGGACCCAGCTGACCGTGCTCGAAACGAAGTGTTCGAGCGAGACGCCGGTGCCGATCAGCATCGATGCCTCACCGATCAGTCGGACGGTGCCGTCGTCGTGGGTGTGGGTGTATGCCTTGGGCCACAGGGTCCGGCGATTCCAGTCGTCGATCGCCTCCAGCAGCTTGACCTTGTCGTCGATGTCGTGGGCACGGTCATAGAACGTGCGCACGGAGAAGATCTGCTGCTCCTGCTCGCCACGGAACATGAAGTACGTGCGGAACTGCTCCCACGGGGCGGCGAGGTCACCCTCCTCGTCGACTACGTACTTCAGCTCCATCTGGTCGAGGAGCTGCTTGACCAGGTCCTGGTCGGGCACGACGGGCCCCTCAGGACCCGACGGCTGCGGTTCGGGCTCGGGCTGGCCCCCGAAATTCGGAATCGAGGACGGGTCGATGCTCACCGTGGAATTCCCTTCGTATGGTCACTGCCATCCTCCCCCATCCCCGCCCCGTTCTGGCAAGCCCAGGCCGGAGGGGGGCGAGCATGCCCCCGATCAGGCGGTGGGGAGGAGAGGGGAGGAGAACGGCGCGGGGCCGGGCCGGGGGGACGTCGAGGGGCTCTGATCAAGGGACGACCAGGGCTTTGTGGTCAGCGGACGACCGGCAGCTCCGGCCGAGAGCCACCGCTCGGCCGGATCCCCCGTCCGGACACACCACCAGCCGGGTCCCCGTCCGGACACGGCACCACCAGCGCCCCCGCTCCGCCGGAGCCCGCCGGCCCCCCAAGGCACCGAAAGCGCCACCGCTCGGGCCGTCGCCCCGGGCTACCGGCCCGCCCCGGCCGTCTCCGGTGACCGGGCCGCCGCCACCGACAGATGGTCGCCGTCGACATCCACCCGCACCGTGTCCCCGTCCAGCACCTCACCCGCGAGGATGGCGCGCGCGAGCTGGTCGCCGATGGCCGTCTGGACCAGGCGGCGCAGCGGGCGGGCCCCGTACGAGAGGTCGGGTGCCGGGGCGTCGATGACCGGTTCCTGGCCGAGCCAGGCGAGCCAGGTCAGGGCGCGGTCGGTGACGTCCAGGGTGAGGCGGCGGTCGGCGAGGCGCCGCTGGAGGTGGCCGATCTGGATCCGGGCGATCCGCTCCATCTGGTCCGTGCCGAGCGGATGGAAGACCACCAGGTCGTCGAGGCGGTTGAGGAATTCCGGGCGGAAGGACGCGCGGACCGTCTCCAGGACCTTTTCCTTCTTCTCGTCCTCCTTGAGCAGCGGGTCCATCAGGATGGTGGAGCCGAGGTTGGAGGTCAGGATGAGGATGGTGTTGCGGAAGTCGACGGTGCGGCCCTGGCCGTCGGTGAGCCGGCCGTCGTCGAGGACCTGGAGCAGGATGTCGAAGACCTCGTGGTGCGCCTTCTCGACCTCGTCCAGCAGGATGACGCTGTACGGACGGCGGCGGACCGCCTCCGTCAGCTGACCGCCCTCCTCGTAGCCGACATAGCCGGGCGGCGCGCCGACCAGCCGGGCGACGCTGTGCTTCTCGCTGTATTCACTCATGTCGATACGGACCATCGCCCGCTCGTCGTCGAAGAGGAAGTCCGCGAGCGCCTTGGCCAGCTCGGTCTTGCCGACGCCGGTCGGGCCCAGGAAGACGAACGAGCCGGTGGGCCGGTCCGGGTCGGCGATGCCGGCGCGGGTGCGGCGTACCGCGTCCGACACGGCGCGTACCGCCTCGTCCTGCCCGATCAGCCGCTTGCCGAGCTCGTCCTCCATGCGCAGCAGCTTCTGTGTCTCGCCTTCGAGGAGCCGGCCGGCGGGGATGCCGGTCCAGGAGCCGACGACGTCCGCGATGTCGTCCGGGCCGACCTCCTCCTTGACCATGGGCCCCTTGGCACCCGCGGCGTCCTTGGACGCCTCCGCCTCCTGCTCCGCCTCGGCGGCCTCCGCCAACTCCCTTTCCAGGCCTGGGATCTCGCCGTAGAGCAGCTTGGAGGCGGTGTCGAAGTCGCCGTCCCGCTGGGCGCGTTCGGCCTGTCCGTGCAGCTCGTCGAGCCGCTCCTTCAGCTCACCGACCCGGTTGAGGCCCTGCTTCTCCTTCTCCCAGCGGGCGGTCAGTCCGCGCAGCTCCTCCTCCTTGTCGGCGAGGTCCTTGCGCAGCTTCTCCAAGCGCTGGACGGACCCGGCGTCGGTCTCGTTCTTGAGCGCCAGTTCCTCCATCTTGAGGCGGTCGACGGCGCGCTGGAGCTCGTCGATCTCCACGGGTGAGGAGTCGATCTCCATACGGAGTCGGGACGCGGCCTCGTCGACCAGGTCGATGGCCTTGTCGGGCAGGAAGCGGGAGGTGATGTAGCGGTCGGAGAGGGTGGCCGCGGCGACCAGGGCGGAGTCGGCGATCTGCACCTTGTGGTGCGCCTCGTAGCGCCCCTTGAGGCCGCGCAGGATCGCGACGGTGTCCTCGACGGTCGGCTCGGCGACCAGCACCTGCTGGAAGCGCCGCTCCAGCGCCGCGTCCTTCTCGATCCGCTCGCGGTACTCGTCGAGGGTGGTGGCGCCGACCATCCGCAACTCACCGCGGGCCAGCATCGGCTTGAGCATATTGCCGGCGTCCATCGAGGAGTCGCCGCCGGCTCCCGCGCCGACGACCGTGTGCAGCTCGTCGATGAACGTGATGATCCGGCCGTCGCTGGACTTGATCTCCGCCAGGACGGTCTTCAGCCGCTCCTCGAACTCACCGCGGTACTTCGCGCCGGCGACCATCGCGCCCAGGTCGAGCGCGACCAGCCGCTTGTCGCGCAGCGACTCGGGGACATCGCCCTTGACGATGCGCTGGGCGAGCCCCTCGACGACGGCGGTCTTGCCGACGCCCGGCTCGCCGATCAGCACCGGGTTGTTCTTCGTCCGCCGCGACAGCACCTGGACGACACGGCGGATCTCGTGGTCCCGGCCGATGACCGGGTCGAGCCGGCCTTCGCGGGCGGCGGCGGTGAAGTCCGTGCCGAACTTCTCCAGCGCCTTGTACGTGCCCTCCGGGTCGGCGGTGGTCACCCGCTGCCCGCCCCGGCTCGCCTCGAAGGCGGCCAGCAGCTTCTTGGCGGTGGCGCCCTGCTGCGCCAGCAGCTCGCCGGTCCTGCCGCCCTTGGCCGCGATGCCGATGAGCAGGTGCTCGGTGGAGATATACGCGTCGCCGAGGTCCTTGGCGCGCTGCGAGGCGTCCGCGAGCACGGCGAGCAGCTCGCGGTCCGGCTGCGGCGGGGCGACGGTGGAGCCCTGCACGCTGGGCAGCCCGGCGAGCTGCCGCTCGGCACCGTTGCGCAGCACGGCGGCGTCCGTCTCGACGGCCGCCAGCAGGTCCATGAGGTTCTCGTTGTCCTGCCCGGCCAGCAGCGCGAGCAGCAGATGCGCGGACGTCATGTCCGCGTGCCCGGCGGTGACCGCCCGCTCATTGGCGGCGCTCAGCGCCTCCCGGCTCTTGTTGGTGAGATCGGCGTCCACGTCCCCGTACTCCTCCTCGTACTCGTACCCTGCTCACGCCAACGTGCGATAAATTGAGTCTATTCCACTCAAGGCGGCTCCAACGCCGTAGGGGCGTGCCGGTCCTCTCATACGGACATCCCACCTGGGAGTGAACCCGGCCGAACTTCCCTTCGCCGGCGACCCACCCGCCCACACTGACCTTCGGCCGTCGAGCTGCATCTGTTCCGGGGCGCCGAGTCCTGGATGCCCAGTGATGGAGTCGCCTTGGTCATCGACGTGACCTCAAGCAAACCCGATCGCGACCGAGTGGCCAGGCGTCACTGCTACGCGCGCCAGCATCCCGCTTTACCTGCTCGTTGACCGGAGCAAGTCCACGATCACGCTGTTCGGCGAACCTTCCGTGGAAGATTACGTGGGCAGCACCACTGCCCCCTTCGGCAAACCCATCCCCCTCCCCGCCCCCTTCTCCTTCGACCTCGACACCACCGACCTCCTCCGACTTCCAGGAACGGCCCGAGAACCCATAGGGGACGCGGGCCTACCCTTGCCCCATGGCCCACGATCTCTCCGCCCTCACCCCCGCGTACCTCGCCTTCTGGGACGAGTACTTCATGCCCACCCTGACCACCCTGCGTGCGGACGGCACCCCGCACGTCGTCCCGGTCGGCGTCACCTTCGACGCCGGGCAGCGGATCGCGCGGGTCATCACCCGCAAGGACAGCACCAAGGTCAAGAACATCCTCGCCGCCGGTCCCGGCGGGGCCGCCGTCGCCGTGTGCCAGGTGGACCGCGGCCGCTGGGCGACGCTGGAGGGCCTCGCACGGGTGCGTACGGACGCGGAGTCCGTCGCCGACGCGGTACGCCGTTACGCCGCGCGCTACGGGCGGACACCGACGCCCAACCCCGACCGCGTCATGATCGAGATCGCGGTGACCAAGGCGCTCGGCCGGGCCTGACCCGGCGCCGGCACTCACTGGTCCGTACCTGGCCGAAAACCGCCGCTTTGCATCCGTCGCCCGGCCCTCACCTGGTACCCAGGAACGGAAGGAAACCGAACAGCCCCGCGCAGACAGCGGACCTCTTCGGACCTCTCTCGGTCACATCACGGCAGCTGGAGACCGCATGGCGTCGGCACTGTGCATCGCGACGATCCGTCCCCGACGCCCCGACCCCGCCCGGTCGCGGCCCCGCGCCGAGCTCTGCCCGCGTTGCGGCGGCCAACTCGCGGTCAACCAGGACGGATGGAAGATCTGCCACGCCTGCGGCTATGCCTCGCCACCCGGTACGGCCCCTCCACCCCGGGCCGTCTGCGGGGGTATCGTCGCCCCCACAGTCGCCACGCCCCGGAGGGCACGATGAACTCGGTCCGAGTGACGGCGATCGCCTGCCTGATGCCGCTGTCCGAACTGGACGAGGATCCGTTCCTGGTCGACGACCGCAGCCAGCACGACATGTGCAAAAAGTGGGCGGCGGCCCGTGACTACCACCTCACCTGCCAGCTCACCCTGCACCAGCTGCGCGCCGACCACAGCGCGCTGTGGAGCGATGTGGAGGAGGGACTGGTCGATGTGTTCGTGACGCCCAACCGCCGGGCGCTGGAGAACGCCATCGACGGGGCCGACGAATTCACCGCGCGCTGCGCCGCCGCCGGCGTACGCCTGGAGACCGCCGACCTCGACGAGCCGGTCTACACACTGGCGATGAAATCGCATGTGCACCGCCGCCTCTCGATGCCGACGGCGGGCTACAACGGCTGCTGAGCGGAAGCGGCGAAGCGCCGCACAAGCACGAAGCAGAAGCGCGAAGCCCGCAAGAGGGCCGGGTTTCCCCGGCCCTTCGCCGACTCGGCAGTCGAGGCGTCCACCACACCGGGCTGAGTCGCACACAGCCGGGCCGGTGTCCCTGACACCGGCCCGGCTCGCGCGCTACTCCGACGACCGCTTGGGCCGCCACACCACCAACGCGCTGGTCTGCTGCACATCCTGATACGGCACCAGGTCACGGCGGTACGAGGCGTGCACCGCCGCCTCCCGCTGCTGCATCGCGCTGGCCGCGCCCTCCAGGGCGCCCTGCAGCTCGGCGACCCGCTGCTGCAGGGCCGCGACCTGGTTCTCCAGCTCGATGATGCGCTTGATGCCGGCGAGGTTGATGCCCTCGTCCTGGGACAACTGCTGCACCGTACGGAGCAGTTCGATGTCCCGGGCCGAGTAGCGGCGGCCCCGCCCGGCCGTGCGGTCGGGCGACACCAGGCCCAGCCGGTCGTACTGCCGCAGGGTCTGCGGATGCAGGCCGGAGAGCTGAGCCGCGACGGAGATGACGTACACCGGCGACTCATCGGTCAGTTCATACGGGTTACGACGCTGCCCGCCCCGGCTGTCCATCTCAAGCTCCCTTCGCGGCCTGGAACAGCTCCGCCCGCGGGTCCACTCCCGCGGTCGCCTCGCGATAGGACTCCAGCGATTCCTTCGCCTCGTCGCCGAGGTCCTTGGGGACGATCACCTCTATGGTGACCAGCAGATCACCCCGGGTGCCGTCCTTACGGGCCGCGCCCTTGCCGCGGGCCCGCATGGTGCGTCCGTTGGGTGTGCCGGCCGGCAGCTTCAGCTTGACCGGTGGGCCGCCCAGCGTCGGCACCTTGATCTCACCACCCAGCGCCGCCTCCGGGAAGGTGACCGGCACCGTGACGGTGAGGTTGTCGCCCTTGCGGCCGAAGACCGGGTGGGCGTCGACGTGCACCACGACATACAGATCGCCGGCCGGGCCGCCCTGCTCACCGGGAGCGCCCTTGCCGCGCAGCCGGATGCGCTGCCCGTCGGAGACGCCCGCGGGGATGCGGACCTGCATGGTGCGGGAACTCGTCGCCCGCCCGCTACCCTTGCAGACCTCGCATGCGTCCTGGGCGATCAGACCGCGGCCCTTGCAGTCGGCGCACGGGTCGGTGAGCGAGAAGCCGCCGCCCGCGCCCCGGCTGACCTGACCGGTGCCCACACAGGTCGGGCAGACCCGAGGCGTACCGTTTTTGTCGCCGGTGCCCGAACACGCCTTGCACGGCGCCTGGCTGGACATCCGCAGCGGGACCGTGGCGCCGTCGACCGCCTCGGTGAAGCTGAGCGTCACCTCGGACTCGATGTCCTGGCCACGGCGCGGATGGGTACGCGTACCCGCCCCGCCGCGGTTGAACAGGCCGCCGAAGACGTCCCCGAGCCCGCCGCCGAAGCCGCCGGCGCCCCCGCCCTGAGTGCCCCCGAAGAGGTCGCCCAGGTCGAAGTTGAAGCTGCCGCCACCCCCGCCGGGGCCGGGCCGGAAGCCGCCGTTGCCGAACAGCGCCCGCGCCTCGTCGTACTCCTTGCGCCGCTTGGGGTCACCGAGGACGTCGTTGGCCTCGGAGATCTCCTTGAAGCGCGCCTCGGCCTTGGCGTCGCCCTTGTTGGCGTCCGGGTGGTTCTCCCGGGCGAGCTTGCGGTACGCCTTCTTGATCTCCGCCTCGGTGGCGTCCTTCGGGACGCCGAGGACCTTGTAGTAGTCCTTCTCCACGAAGTCCTTGGTGCTCATCCCCGACGTCCCTCCTTCCGCGCGGTTCTCTCTCGTGCTGTCACGTCAGCCCTCGTCCGGGCCACCGCTCTCCTCGTCCGTGGCCTTGGCACCCTTGGCGTCATCCTCGGATCCGGACTTGGCGGTCTGCGTGCCCGGCTGCGGCTCGGCGACGGCGACCCGCGCAGGGCGGATCGTTCGTTCACCGATCCGATACCCGGGCTGCAGGATGGCAACGCACGTGGTCTCTGTGACATCCGGTGCATAGGAATGCATCAGCGCTTCATGGATCGTCGGGTCGAAGGGCTCGCCCTCCTTTCCGAACTGCTGCAGACCGAGCTTGGCGACCGCGGTCTCCAGCGATTCGGCCACCGACTTGAAGCCGCCGACCAGCTCGCCGTGATCGCGGGCGCGACCGATGTCGTCGAGGGTGGGAAGGAGCTCGGACAGGAGGTTCGCCGCGGCGATCTCCTTGACCGTGACCCGGTCCCGCTCCACCCGACGGCGGTAGTTCTGGTACTCCGCCTGGAGCCGCTGGAGGTCCGCCGTACGCTCGTTGAGCGCCGTACGCACCTGGTCCAGCTGCGCCAGGAGAGCTGTGTCCTGGGGCTCTTGAGAGCCCGGCTTGTCGGCCCCGGCCGGGGCCGAGCCCGCCGTTTCGGCGGACTCGGCACCCTGCGCCGTGTCGTCAGGAGTTCCTGCGGACCCGGTGTCGGAGGCGACGTCAGGCTTCTCGTCGAAGCCCGGGGTCTCCTCCGTCATCAGGCCGCGCCGCCCTTCGCGTCACGGGGCTTCTCGTCGTCGACGATCTCGGCGTCGACGACGTCGTCCTCGGCCTTGGCCTGACCGTCCGCGGCACCGGCGGCACCCTCGGCGCCACCGGCCGCGGCCTGCGCGGCCTGGGCGTCGGCGTACATGGCCTGGCCCAGCTTCTGGGAGACGGCCGCGACCTTCTCCGTGGCGGTGCGGATCTCGGCGGTGTCGTCGCCCTTGAGCTTCTCCTTCAGCTCGTCGACGGCGGTCTCCACCTCGGTCTTCACCTCGCCGGGAACCTTCTCCTCGTTGTCCTTGAGGAACTTCTCGGTCTGGTAGACGAGCTGCTCGCCCTGGTTACGGGACTCGGCGGCCTCGCGGCGCTTGTGGTCCTCGTCCGCGTACTGCTCGGCCTCCTGGCGCATGCGGTCGACCTCTTCCTTCGGCAGGGAAGAGCCGCCGGTGACGGTCATCTTCTGCTCCTTGCCGGTGCCGAGGTCCTTGGCCGCGACGTGCATGATGCCGTTGGCGTCGATGTCGAAGGCGACCTCGATCTGCGGGACGCCGCGCGGAGCCGGCGGCAGACCGGTCAGCTCGAACATCCCGAGCTTCTTGTTGTACGCCGCGATCTCGCGTTCGCCCTGGTAGACCTGGATCTGCACGGAGGGCTGGTTGTCCTCGGCGGTGGTGAAGATCTCGGACCGCTTGGTCGGGATCGTGGTGTTCCGCTCGATCAGCTTGGTCATGATGCCGCCCTTGGTCTCGATACCGAGGGACAGCGGGGTGACGTCCAGCAGCAGGACGTCCTTGACCTCACCCTTGAGGACACCGGCCTGCAGCGACGCGCCGATGGCGACGACCTCGTCCGGGTTGACGCCCTTGTTGGCGTCCTTGCCGTCGGTCAGCTCCTTGACGAGCTCGGCGACGGCCGGCATACGGGTCGAGCCGCCGACCAGGACCACGTGGTCGATCTCGGACAGCTGGATGCCGGCGTCCTTGATGACGTTGTGGAACGGGGTCTTGCAGCGCTCCAGCAGGTCCGAGGTCAGCTGCTGGAACTGCGCCCGGGTGAGCTTCTCGTCCAGGTGCAGCGGACCCTCGGCGGAGGCGGTGATGTAGGGCAGGTTGATCGTCGTCTCGGTGGAGGACGACAGCTCGATCTTCGCCTTCTCGGCGGCCTCGCGCAGACGCTGCAGCGCCATCTTGTCCTTGGCCAGGTCGACGCCGTGGCCGTTCTGGAACTGCTTGACCAGGTAGTCGACGACGCGCTGGTCCCAGTCGTCACCACCGAGGTGGTTGTCACCGTTGGTGGCCTTCACCTCGACGACACCGTCGCCGATCTCCAGCAGCGAGACGTCGAAGGTACCGCCACCGAGGTCGAAGACCAGAATGGTCTGGTCGTCCTTCTCCAGGCCGTAGGCCAGGGCGGCCGCAGTAGGCTCGTTGACGATACGCAGGACGTTCAGACCCGCGATCTCGCCGGCCTCCTTGGTGGCCTGGCGCTCGGAGTCGTTGAAGTAGGCGGGGACGGTGATGACCGCGTCCACAACCTTCTCGCCCAGGTACGCCTCGGCGTCGCGCTTGAGCTTCTGCAGGATGAAAGCGCTCATCTGCTGCGGGTTGAAGCCCTTGCCGTCGATGTCGATGTTCCAGTCGGTGCCCATGTGGCGCTTGACCGACCGGATGGTCCGATCGACGTTGGTGACCGCCTGGCGCTTGGCGACCTCGCCGACCAGCACCTCGCCGTTCTTGGCGAAGGCGACGACGGACGGCGTGGTCCTGGCGCCCTCGGCGTTGGAGATGACGGTGGGCTCACCGCCTTCGAGAACACTGACGACGGAGTTCGTCGTGCCCAGGTCGATGCCGACCGCACGTGCCATTTCAATTCCTCCAGCTGACTTGAGTGGAACAGGCTCAAGAGTGCAGCATCGATGGAAGCCTGTCAACAGAGGTGAGCCAGAGTGACTCAACTTTTATGTCGGCCTTACCGTCCACCGACTTGCCACCATAGACGCCAGGGCCAACCGTAGACGCCAGGGGCCAACAGAGGGTTGCCTGCGCGACGCAGATCACCGGCCGGGCGACTTCATGGGGCCCCGGATACTGGGTAACCTCAGCGCAGACCCGAAAAGTTACCGCTTAGTAGTTCCGCTTAGTTTTCCGCTCTCGCAGGCACGAGGAGCCGTCCATGCAACTCGCCGCGATCATCGTGTCGCTGGTCCTCATCGCGGTAGGCGTCGCGCTGTTCGGCCGTGCCATCGCGCAGATCTACCGCTCCATGCGCGTTGGCCAGCCAGTACCCGCCGGTTCCCGGACCAACGACCCCGTGCAGCGCACCGTCACCGTGGTCAGGGAGTTCCTCGGCCACACCCGGATGAACCGCTGGGGCATCGTCGGCGTGGCGCACTGGTTCGTGGCAGTGGGCTTCTTCTCCCTGCTGCTGACCATCGCCAACGCCATCGGCCAGCTCTTCAAGGCCGACTGGGTGATCCCCTTCATCGGTACCTGGCTGCCGTGGGAGATGTGGGTCGAGGGCATGGGCATGATGACGACCCTGGGCATCCTCACCCTGATCGTCATCCGGCAGCTGAACCGGCCGGGCGGCGCGGGCCGAAAGTCCCGCTTCGCGGGCTCCAACACCGGTCAGGCGTACTTCGTCGAGGCCGTCATCCTGATCGTCGGCATCTGCATCGTCACGCTGCACGCCCTGGAGGGCGCCCAGCACGGCGTCGACCACTACGAGCCCGCGTTCTTCGCCTCGTATCCGCTGGTCGCGTTCTTCAAGGGGCTGAGCGTCGGCACCCTGCAGAACCTCACCTACCTCTTCGCGATGATCAAGATCGCGACGTCCTTCATCTGGATGATCACGGTCGCCCTCAAGACCGACATGGGCGTCGCCTGGCACCGCTTCCTGGCCTTCCCCAACATCTGGTTCAAGCGCGAGGCGGACGGCGATGTGGCGCTCGGCGCGCTGCAGCCGATGACCACCGGCGGCAAGCCGATCGACTTCGAGGACCCGGGCGAGGACGACCAGTTCGGCGTCTCGCAGATCGAGCACTTCTCCTGGAAGGGCCTGCTCGACTTCTCCACCTGCACCGAGTGCGGCCGCTGCCAGTCGCAGTGCCCCGCCTGGAACACCGGCAAGCCGCTCTCCCCCAAGCTCCTGATCATGTCGCTGCGCGACCACGCGCACGCCAAGGCCCCGTACCTGCTCGCGGGCGGCGGCAAGGACATGGAAGGCAACGAGACGGCGTCCGCCGAGCAGCTGAAGGACGTCCCGGCGTCGGCCCTCGCCGAGGCCGAGCGCCCGCTGGTCGGGACACTGGAGGAGAACGGCGTCATCGATCCGGACGTCCTGTGGTCCTGCACCACCTGCGGCGCCTGCGTCGAGCAGTGCCCGGTCGACATCGAGCACATCGACCACATCGTCGACATGCGCCGCTACCAGGTCATGATCGAGTCGTCGTTCCCGTCCGAGGCGAGCACGATGCTCAAGAACCTGGAGAAGAAGGGCAACCCCTGGGGCCTGGCCAAGAAGCAGCGGCTCGCCTGGACCAAGGAGGTCGACTTCGAGGTCCCGGTCGTCGGCAAGGACGTCGAGGACCTCACCGAGGTCGAGTACCTCTACTGGGTCGGCTGCGCCGGCGCCCTGGAGGACCGCGCCAAGAAGACGACGAAGGCCTTTGCCGAACTCCTCCACATCGCGGGCGTCAAGTTCGCCATCATGGGCGGCGACGAGAAGTGCACCGGTGACTCCCCGCGCCGTCTGGGCAACGAGTTCCTGTTCCAGCAGCTCGGCGCCGAGAACGTGGCGACCCTCAACGCGGCCTTCGGCGAGGACGACGAGGACGAGTCGACCAAGAAGCCGAAGTCGTCGAAGAAGATCGTCGCGACCTGCCCGCACTGCTTCAACACCATCGCGAACGAGTACCCGCAGCTCGGCGGCGAGTACGAGGTCATCCACCACACGCAGCTGCTGCAGCACCTGGTGGACGAGGGCAAACTCATCCCCGTCACCCCGGTCGAGGGTCTGATCACCTACCACGACCCCTGCTACCTGGGCCGCCACAACAAGGTCTACACCCCGCCGCGCGAGATCATCGCCAACGTGCCGGGCCTGCGCAACGAGGAGATGCACCGCCACAAGGAGCGCGGCTTCTGCTGTGGCGCCGGTGGCGCGCGGATGTGGATGGAAGAGCGCATCGGCAAGCGCATCAACAACGAGCGCGTCGATGAAGCGCTGTCGCTGAACCCCGACATCGTCTCGACGGCCTGCCCGTTCTGCCTCGTCATGCTGACCGACTCGGTCAACGGCAAGAAGAACGACGGCCAGGCGAAGGAGTCGGTGCAGGTCGTCGACGTGGCCCAGCTGCTGCTGGAGTCCGTCAGGACCCCCCTCGACCCGGCGGGCGAGCCGGAGTCGGAGGACGCGCCGCAGCCTGAGCCGGTGAAGTAGCGGCGCGACGTCATCGGAACGGCCGGTCCTGCGGAGTGCGGGGCCGGCCGTTTGGTGTGTGGTGGGGTGGGAGCTGGGGCCGGGGAGTTTGGGGCGGAGGGTGGGGCGTGATTCATGGGGCGTGGTTCATGAGGCGTGGTTCATGAGGCGTGGTTGATGGGACGCGGTTAATGGGTGTTATGGCTGGAAACGCCTGCCACGCCCCTTCTCCGGGTTTGAACAGCGGCCCTTGACTCATTCGTGTGAGCCGCCCACAACCCCGAGTGCGCACTGTACGCATTCATTAACGTACCCACCGTCACGCCCCAGATGGGCGCACACGACAGGAGGGGACACGTAAATGAAGCGCATGTTGCGGAAGTTGACGACGTTTTCCGCGGTTGCCGCCGCGGCTCTAGGGATGGCCGTCGTCCCGGCGAGCCAGGCACAGGCCGACGCCCCGCTGCACTGCCCCTTTGTCTACACGGTCTGCACGTGGACCGGGCCAGGCGGTAGCGGACAGCTGAGGCCACTGTTCGCCGATGACGGCTTCATCCCCTACGGCGTCCAGAGCGCGCAGAACCGAACCGCGTACCCCTGGTGCTTCTTCGAGGGCATGGGTTTCCGGGGCATTCACCATCAGCTCGACCAGGGCGAGACCGTGCGCCGGCTCGAATTCACGGCCCACTCCGTCTACCCGGGCCAGTGCCCTCTGTAGAACGGCATGCAGAACGGCCAGCGCTCGCGGCAGCGAGCAGCCGTATCAGGCATTCACCGAGCTGAGCGGGTTGAGCGGGTTGAGCGGGTTGAGCGGGTTGAGCGGGTTGAGCGGGTTGAGCGGGTTGAGCGGGTTGCGGGATTGAACGGGCTTTGTCGGCCGCCGTGTTGGCGCATACCTACGTCTTGATGCGGCTGCCGAAGCCCTGCCGCGCACCGAGCCTGACGACATGGCAGGTGACGGCACGGCAGAGAGCGCCCCTGAACCCAGGCCGCGCCTGAGGCCAGACCGCACCCCGGGCAGCCCCCTTCGAGGGAGCACCCCCCGAGACGGAAGCACCACCCCGAGACGGAAGCACCATCCCAGGCGGAAACACCCTCCTGGGCGGAAGCACCTACCCCAGACGGAAACAGCGCCCCGAGCGGGAATACCACCCCGAGCCCACCCCGTTGTGGCCTGCAAGGGGTCCACACAACCCCTAAGGGCCCCCTTTGACCAACCCTTAAGGGTTACCCCTAGGGGATGTCACAGCTCAGCAGCAAACCCCCGCCCAGTGCCCCGCTCCGCCACCGCGGCCGCGCAGACCAGGTACTTTCGAAGGCGTGGCTGGATTCAGGATGGGTCGCGGACGGGATCCCCGCACCGCGCAGGACGGGCAGCAGCCGGGGCAGCAGGCCCCGTACGGACAGCAGGGACCGTACGGGCAGCAGCCCCCGCCGCCGCATGGGCAGTGGCAGCACTCTCCGCAACCGCAGCAATACAGCGGCCGGCCGCACGGACAGCACGACGAGCCCGAGTACTTCGGCGACGGCGGCTACCAGGCTCAGCAGCAGTCCTACGCGCCGTACGCCAATGACAACACCCCCGGCCACACCCAGCAGTTCCGCGTCGGCGAGGCCCCGGACGCGTACGGACCGTATCCGGACCAGTACAACGGCGGCCACGGCCCCGACGGCCAGTACGCCGACGGCGGCACCTACCGCGCCGGCCAGACCACCGCCCCGCCGGCCGGCCCCCGGTTGCACTGGAAGCAGCTGCTGTCCGGCATCGTGCTGCGCCCCGCACCCACCTTCTGGCAGATGCGGGACCACACCGTGTGGGGCCCGGCACTGACCGTCACCTTCCTCTACGGTCTGCTGGCCGTCTTCGGATTCGACAAGGCCCGCGAGGATGTGCTGAACGCCACGCTCGGCAACAGCATCCCGTGGGTGCTGATCACCGGCGTGATGTTCATCATCGGCGGTCTGATCCTGGGCGCGGTCACCCACACCATGGCCCGCCAGCTCGGTGGCGACGGCGCCTGGGCGCCGACCATCGGCCTGTCCATGCTGATCATGTCGGTCTCGGACGCACCCCGACTGATCTTCGCGATGTTCCTCGGCGGTGACAGCACCCTGGTGCAGGTCATCGGCTGGCTCACCTGGCTCGCGGCCGGCTATCTCTTCACCTCCATGGTCAGCAAGTCGCACGACCTGCCCTGGCCCAAGGCGCTGGGTGCCGCCGCGATCCAGCTGGTCGCGCTGCTCGCCCTGGTCAAGCTCGGCACGCTGTAACGCCCGTACGCAGACATGGAAGGGCCCTGCTCCGGCATTGCTCGGAGCGGGGCCCTTCCATGTCTGCGTACGGACTGGTCGCCAGACGCCTCTCGCCGGATGCCTTTCGCCAGGTGCGCGCTACGCGGACTACCTGCCACCTACTTCCCTGCTCACCGCGTACGGCCTACGCACCACCTGCGTACTACTCACCGCGCCTACGGACTGCACACCGCCCGTGCGTCCCTCACCACCTACACACTCCTCACAGCCCACACACTGCTCACCACGTAGGCAGTCGTCGCCCAAGCTCCCGGCCCGAACTCCCGGCCCGAACTCCTCGGCGTACGACGATGTTTCACGTGAAACGCTGCGTATCCGAGCCATCACAGGGCTGAAGCCGCAGCGCGTCCTTCGTCGAGGCCAGCGTCAGGCACAGCGACTGCGCGACGGCCGGCCGGACCGTACCGCCGTCCGCCCGCACGAACTGCTGGTTGGCCGCGCCCGAGCAGTTCCACAGCACCAGGCCGACGCCCGGCTCATAGCGCCCCTCCGGCACGTCCAGGCACCGGTCCTGGGTCAGCTCGCTATGCACCGACCGCTGCTCCGGGTCGTACCACCAGCTCTGATGGCGCTGCCCGGTGCAGTCCCAGCCGCCGACCACCGTGCCGTTCCGGGTGCCGCCGCCGGCCGCGTCCACACAGCTGCCCGTGCCCGCGTTCTTCAGCGGTCGGTACGCATCGTCCCAGGCCCCGGCGTACAGCTTCGGCCGTCCGGTGCTCGCCGGATCCGCGCAGGACGCCTCGCGCAGCCCCGGCGCCGCGTAGAGCTGGGTGAGACAGGTCGCGAAGGCGCCGTGGCCCGCGGCGTTGGGGTGGAAGGACTGGCGTACGGAATTGGCATCCGGCGGGAAGGGGTTGGCGACATCGACGTACAGGCCGCGGGCCCAGGTCGCCTCCATGCACACCTCGTGCCCGTGGAAGAGCCGCGAGGCGTCGAGATAGGTGGCGCCGGTTTCCTGGGCGACCTTCCGTATGCCCCGCTCGAAGGCCGGCACGGCCGCGTTACGTCCCCAGCCCGCGTCAGAGGTGTAGCCCGTGCAGCCGCCCGGCAGCTTCCCGGGGAAGTCCGGGTTGTCCTCCACATCCGGCCCGATCGGACTCGGATACGACATCACCACGAGCCGGTAGTCGCCGTCCGCGTAGCCCGCGTCCCGCATCACCGTCCGCAGGTCGTGCACCGTCCGCTCGACCTTCGGGACCAGCCCGTCGACCCGCGCCTGCCACCCCGGCCGGTACTTCGGCTCGCAGGTGCCTTGGAACAGGAACCATCGCGTCACGCAGTCCGTCATCACCGGCCCGAACTGCAGATCGTCATTGGCCCCCGCCACCAGCAGCACCATCTTCAGCTTGGTGTTACGTGCCGCGATGGCCAGGCTGTCGCTCTGCACCAGCTCGTCCGCGTACTGCTTGGTCCCACCGATCACGATGTTCCCGGTGTACGCGCCCGAGCAGGCGACGTTGTAGGTCACCTCCGCCGCGATCCCGGTGCGGTGAATCGCCGCGTCGGGCGACCGGTGGCACCAGTTGTCGGGCCCGTCGGTCCCCGGCTCGTACGTGCCGACGCCCTCGCCCGAGATCTCGCTGTCGCCCAGCGAGATCAACGCGGTCTTGCGCTCGTCGATCGGCCGCTCACCCGGGGCGCCGTACAGCTTGACGGCCTCCTGCGCCCGAATCTTCTCCAGCTCGGGCGCCAGGGGTTCGGCGGACGGTGCCCGGCCGGACGCCACGGCGGTTCCAGAGGCGTCGGGGGCTCCGGGCGCGGTGGCCCCGGAGGCGGCGCCTGCCGTCCCCATCGCCACGGCCGCCGCCACACCGAACGCCACCGCTCCCGCCCGCAGCCGCCTCCCGCGGACCGGCCGTCGTCCGTCCACCAGCCGACGTCCATGTAAGGGCCGCCGGCCGCGTACCCGCCGCCCGCCACGTACCGACCACCGCCCATGCCTCGCACGCACCATTGGGGCCTCCCCTCCGGTCTGCTGTTACCGCCGGTATTTACTCGGAAGTAAGGCACCGGTGGAACACCCGGAACGGGATTGGCCGAAAAACGCGCAAGAGGACGGCCATCGCTCGCCGACACGCCAACACACCAACGGCGGGCGGGTCTTCACCCGCCCGCCGGGCCACGTCGCCAGCCGATCATGATCCGCTGAACCGCCCCTGTCGGGGCGTCGTCAGGCGTCGAGCACCTGGTTCTCCCGCCGTACGACCGGCGGCTCGACACTCCACGGGAAGTTGATCCAGTCGTCCGTGCGCTTCCACACGTACTCGCACTTCACCAGCGAGTGGGACTTCTCATAGACCACCGCACTGCGCACCTCCGCCACGGTCCCCAGGCAGAAGTCGTGCACCAGCTTCAGTGTCTTCCCGGTGTCCGCGACGTCATCCGCGATCAGCACCTTCTTCTTCGAGAAGTCGATCGCGTTCGGCACCGGCGCGAGCATCACGGGCATCTCCAGCGTGGTGCCGACGCCCGTGTAGAACTCCACATTCACCAGGTGGATGTTCTTGCAGTCCAGCGCGTACGCCAGACCGCCCGCGACGAACACGCCACCCCGGGCGATCGACAGCACGATATCGGGCTCGTACCCGTCGTCGGCGATCGTCTGCGCCAGCTCGCGGATCGCTCCGCCGAAGCGCTCGTACGTCAGGTTCTCCCGTATGTCACGCACGTATCTCTCTCAGATCTTTCAGCTCTCTCAGACCTTCGCTGCCCACACGTCCACCGGCGACGCTTCCCCGCACCGGAGTCACACCCGACCCCTGTCACGCCCGACCCGAATCGCAGCCGCCCGCGTCGCAGCCGCCCCGCGTCACACCTGCGTACGGTGAAAGTTCTTGAACGACCGGGACGGCGTCGGGCCGCGCTGCCCCTGGTAGCGGGAGCCGTAGTGCGCGGAGCCGTAGGGGTGCTCGGCCGGCGAGGTCAGCCGGAACATGCACAGCTGCCCGATCTTCATACCCGGCCACAGCTTGATCGGCAGCGTCGCGACATTGCTCAGCTCCAGCGTCACGTGCCCGCTGAACCCGGGGTCGATGAATCCGGCGGTCGAATGCGTCAGCAGCCCCAGCCGCCCGAGACTGGACTTCCCCTCCAGCCGCGATGCGAGATCGTCCGGCAGGCTGATGACCTCGTACGTCGAGGCCAGCACGAACTCACCGGGGTGCAGAATGAACGCCTCGTCGCCCTCGGGCACGACCTCACGGGTCAGGTCGGGCTGCTCGACGGAGGGGTCGATGTGCGGATAGCGGTGATTCTCGAACACCCGGAAATAGCGGTCGAGCCGCACGTCGATGCTCGACGGCTGCACCATCGACTCGTCATAGGGGTCGATGCGCACCCGACCGGCGTCGATCTCGGCCCGGATGTCCTTGTCTGAGAGAAGCACGCAGACGAGGATACGCGCCCACACCACCCGCGCCGCACGCCACGGGCCCGGCCCCACCTGGGACCGGGCCCGCACCCAAAGCTTTCGCTTCCTCTCGCTCCACAGCCGCTCTTGCTCCGCGTCTGCTCGCGCTCTATGTCTTTGCGTCTGCTCGTGCTCTACGTCAGCTCTCGCCCTGCGCCGCTACCGCTTCGTGCTCTCCACCGGCACCGCATGCCGCAGCCGGGCACACCGCGGGCAGCGCAGCAGCCGCCCCGGGCCGAGCCGGCCGGTGGTCTGCATCGGGAACGAAGCGGTGCTGAACACATGCCCCTCGGCACAACGTACGACGGTGCGCTCCATCAAGTCCCTCTCCCAAGTGCGCGGACAACAATTGCCACATTAGGGGATGAACTGGGCGCCACCTCACGCGGCACTCCGACGCCCAACCGTACGCCTCAACTCCCGCGCCCCGCAGCCGCATCCCGCCCCGGCGAGCCCTGCCCGACCACACTCCGAGCACGCCAAATACACCGCGGGGCGGCGATGGGGTAGAGTGTGCGGCGATGTTCCGCCCTCGGATCGGGCGGGATTACGCGGGTGTAGTTTAATGGTAGAACATGAGCTTCCCAAGCTCAGAGCGCGGGTTCGATTCCCGTCACCCGCTCCATGCGAAAGCCCCAGGTCAGCGGCCTGGGGCTTGGTTATTATCTAGACCAATTTTGGAACGCGTGCCATTCGCGTGCCATAAGGCACCCATTGACGCGCCGAGTTGGGCACTCGCAAGCCCCTACTGAGCGACTTGATCGGCTGCCCCCTCGAATCGCGAGAGGCAATCTTTATGGCCTGCATCACACGTCATTGACAACGGACCGTCCTCGTCATGAGCCTCCAGGTCAGGCCCGACCCTCATCTGTGCGAGGCACTCCGGGCCCGGTGGTATGCCGGGCCCGGAGCAGTACTTCTTCCCTGCCAGCTTCGGTCAGGCGAGCTGGAGCATGGTCTTCCAGGTGCTGCCGCCGAAGGGGATGGAGGTGGCGGTGTTGATGCCGCCCTTGCCGTCGCCCTTGTAGAGGTGGAGGGTGCCATCGGTCCAGATGGCCATGAGGTCGGCGATGCCGTCGCCGTTGAAGTCGCCGGCGGTCAGCTGCCGCACGGTGCCCCAGGTGCTGCCACCGACCGGGACCGGGACCTGCTTGCCGACCTGTCCGGTGCCGTCACCGGGGTAGTAGTGCAGGGTGCCGTCGTACCAGACAGCCATGAGGTCGGCGATGCCGTCGCCGTTGAAGTCGCCGCCTGGCAGCAGCTTCACGGTGCCCCAGGTGTCACCGCCAGTGTTGACCTTGACCTGCGAGTTGATCTGCCCGTTTCCCTTGCCCTTGTACAGATGCAGGGCGCCGTCGGTCCAAACCGCCATGAGGTCGGCGATGCCGTCGCCGTCGTAGTCGCCGGCGGTCAGCTGCTTGACCGTGCCCCAGGTGCTGCCGCCTTGCGTGACGGTGATTTCCTTGGAGAACTTGCCCTTGCCGTCGCCCTTGTATAGGTGGAGGGTGCCGTCACCCCAGACGGCCATAAGGTCGGCGATGCCGTCGTTGGTGAAGTCGCCCTTGGCGACCTGCTTGATGGTCTTCCAGCTGTTTCCGCCGGGCTGTGTGATGTTCTCTCCGCTGAGCCCCTTGGCCGGGTCGCCCGGGTACAGGTGGAGGGTGCCGTCCGCCCAGATCCCGGCGAGGTCGGCGATGCCGTCGCTGGTGACGTCGTCCTGGACGCGGAAGGCGGTCTTGCGGATCCACTCGCTCAGATCGTCCACACGCACATCGACCGCGTCGGTGCGCTTCTCCTTCGCGTCGGTGCCCAGGCAGCCCCCCTGCCAGGAGCGGCTGTTGACGGCGACGAGCTCCGCGATGCCGTCCTTGACGCGCAGGGCGGGACCACCGGCGTCACCTTGGCAGATCGTGGCCTGGGCGGAACCGTTGAGGTTGACCGCGCTGCCGGTGATGGAGCCCACAGTGAAGGCAGAGGAGTGCAGCTTGTCGGGCACCCATTGGGCCTTGGTGCGGCCGAAGCCCGCCACCGTCAGCTGTTCGCCCGCGGTCGGAGCAGTTGCGGCGAGCCTGGCCGGGGCGATGCCCAGGGCGCGGCGGGCGAGCTTGACCATCACTACGTCGCGATCGGGGTGCGGCACGAGTTCAACCGCCTCCACCACCTTCCCGCCCTTCTGCGTCAGGTTGGTGCGGCCCACGGTAATGGTGGTCTTGGAGGTCGGCTTGCCGGCCTGGACCGGCTTGCCGCCGTTCGCGAAGCAACTCTTGGTGCTGAGCACCCATTGCGGGTCCACCAGCACGCCTGAGCAAGCCTGCTCGTCCGCTACGTTGATCTTCGCAGTGAACGCGTAGGTCTCATCCTTGACGACAGTGCCCTGCAGGGCGGTCGCGGGAGCGGCGGTGGCGAGGCCGCTTGCCAGAGTAGTCGCGGCGAGAAGACCTGTAGTCCACGCGGAGCGTGAACGCCTTCCAGGCATGTGAATTCCTTGATTGTGTTCGTGTGGCTGTCCCGAGCGTGCCGCAAGCAGCCTGGGCATGCCGGGCGGGCGGAGCAGGCGCTCGGCAACTGGGCGGGATCTACTTCCCCGTGGCGATCTCCACGAGTACGTGGTCGCGCCCTGCCGGGTCGGTAGTCTCACCGATGCCCTGCCACTTGTTCTTGCCGATGTCGTAGGACTTGGTCTTGTCGTCGACGGTCATCTCGACGTGGGCAGTGTGATCCTTGGTCTGCACTCCGGTCACGGCAGGGACTTCGAGGCTGAGGTAGCCCTTGCTGCCCGTGACACGGAAACAGAAATCATCCCGATCGCGGGCAATGAAATGCAACAGGTCGCGAGAGCTGCCACATTTGGCCAGAGTGATGTTGCCGTCGCCCCGCTTAAGTTTCAGGTTCTTCTCTGCAAGGATCTTCGCCGCGTTGGGATAGGAGAAGTCCTCAACAGCGAGGGGCATTTGGGCAGCTTCCTTTGGCGCAGGCGCAGGCGCTGCCGGTGTCCGGGTGCCGGCCGCGTGGGCCGCCCCGGCCAGCAGCAGAGTGCCGCCGGCCAAAGCCAGGGCCAGCAGGCGCGAAGGGGTCTTCATCTACAGCTCTTTCAATGAGATACAGCCCGTCTGCCACCAGCTCATGGCGGAGATAGACATGCGGGAGTACGGGGCCAGTCCGCCGAGGGTTTGCGTCGGGGCTATAGCCCCCCGAACCGGCAGAGCTAAACACCTATCACCAGGCGTGTCGGATCGACAATTCTCGCGGCGTGACGAAGGTCGCATTGAGGGATTTCCCGTCCCTACCCCAAGTCGCAGTCAGGACTAAAGTCCCGAGCCGAACTTCATTTCTCCTGGTGGGAATTCCCCACTCATCGGAGATGATCACCGATGCGCATCGGGACTTTAGCCCTATTTTACCTTGGTTTTAGCCCCTTCAGGTCGCATGTGACCATCGAACCCGGCGTCAAGAGCGCCCCAGGAAACGACTATTAACGCGAGAAGCCGGTAGCGAATACTTGACATGAAACGGACAGACTTGATGCGCGGCCAACCGCGCCCCGGTGGGAAGAGATTCACTGCTCTCACCGCTCTGACAGTCTCTGCAGTCCTCTTCGGGACCGCTGTCGCGGAGGCAGCCCCAGCGCCGGCAGCGCTACCGGCCAATGCCCGTGCTCAGGCCGTCGACGCCTGGATGAACGGCGATGCGGGAGTGAAGCGCGCCGCTGCCAAGGCCCTGACCGGAACCGATGCGGATCTGCAGGACTTCGTTACGCGGGGACTCCATCGTGCCACCGTCGACGACGCACGCATCGCGATCCTCAAGTTGCTCCCTACCGCCGGTAAGGGGGTGAGTGAAGCGGGACAGAAGGCATTGTCCGGAAGCGACCAGGATGTTCTCGACTTCGTGAAGTCCGGGTTCGAGAAGCCCTTGCAGGATGACCGGCGCGTTGCCGTGCTACGGGCGATGAACGAGGGCGGTAAGGCCGTGAACCGGGAGGGCCAGAAGGCCCTGAACGATGGTTCGGCCAAGGCGCTGGAGGAGTTTTTCGATAAGGCCCGGCCCCAGGCCGAGGACGAGGACAATCGGGTCCGGGTGCTGGCCCTGATGAACTCTGGCGGTCGAGCGGTGAAGCAGGCCGGCGAACGGGCAATGAACGGTACGCCGCAGGACAGAGTTCAGTTCCTGGAGACCGGGCAGCACTTGGCTCGTGCCCGTGACCAGGAGCTGATGACGGCCACCCAACTCGCGGAAGCTGCCACCGCGGCGGGGAAACATGCCAAGGTCGAGACCGAAGAGGCCAAGGAGGCCGCCGGCCGTGCCGACAAGGCCACAGCCTTGGCCAAGGAGGCTGCGGAGAAGGCGGCGGATGAGGCACGGGCGGCGAAGGGGGATGCGGACAAAGCTGGGCGTGCCGCCACCCGCGCCGCCCAAGCCGCCGAAGGAGCAGCGGCAGCGGCCCGTACCGCGATCCAGGCTTCGAACGCTGCGGTGACCGCGTCGCGCACCGCAGCACAAGCTGCCGCTAATGCCGCGCATGCCGCTACTGCGGCGGGGCAGGCGGCCGCTAGGGCGTACCGGTCGGCGAATGCCGCCATCAAAGATCGCAATCAGGCCGCGAACGCGCGAAAGGCCGCCCAGGTAGCCCGCGATGCCGCCGCCGGCGCCCGCACCGCAGCAAAGGCTGCCTCTCACGCCGCGGACGCCAGTGCAGCCGCCGGGAGTTCCGCCGCTGCCGCTGCCCGCGCCGGGCAGAACGCTGCTGCCGCCGCCGAGGCCGCAGCGGCCGCAGGCGAGCAGTCCGGCGTCGCCAACAGCGAGGCCGCACGTGCACGACGGGCCGCCGCCCAGGCCCGCTCAGCAGCCACGCAGGCCACCAAAGCCTCTGGCCGCTCCCAGAAGCTGGCCAACCAGTCTGCTGCGGCGGCTCGTGCGGCCCGCCAGGCCGCCAACTCTTCGGCCGGCCACGCCGAGGCAGCTGCGAAGGCGGCGGAGGACGCCGCTCAGCATGCCGGTGAGGCCGACGCTGAGGGGAAGAAGGCCACCGCACACGCCAACGCCGCCCTCAAGGCAGCGAAACAAGCCGCGTCCGCAACCACTCAGGCCCGACAGGTCGCGAAGGTTGCCCGCGAGGCTGAGCAGTACCTGCTTGAGCAGGAGGAGGCGAAGGCGATCGCGGACGCCGAATTGCTGAAGTCTCTCGACGACGAGGCCAGGGCCACCAACAAGTACGCGCGGACGCAGGCTGCCCGCATGGACGAGGAGACCAAGAAGCTTCTCGCCGAGGCGGCGGGCAAGGCCAAGTCGGACCCTGCGGCGGCATCTGCCCTTGCCCGCAAGGCCGCGGTCAACCTCCTCAGCAGCAACGGCAGCTGGACCAGTGAGGCTGCCGGCCAGGCCCTGTCGGGCAGCGATAGCGACATGCTCACCTGGCTCACGACCGACCGCGTCACCGCGCAGCAGGAAGACGATCGCGAGACTGCCCTCCACCTGGCCCGCATCGGCACACCTAAGACTGCTGCCGCCGCCGAGGCTGCACTTACCCAGGGCCCTAAGGCAATCGAAGCGTTCTTGACGGACGGAGTGGTGGAGAGTCAGCGCGACGAGTACCGCATCCAGACCCTGCGGGCGATGGAAGACGCAGGCAAGGCGGTAACTACGGCGGGCAACGCAGCCATGGACGATGGCTCGGCCAAGGCTCTCAACGCCTTCCTCCTCAGCGGATACCCGAAAGCCCAGGCCGAAGACGACCGGGTTGAGACCCTTCGGATCATGGAAAAGGGGGGGCCGCACGTTAAGTCTGCGGCCCGCATAGCCATGGCCGGACCCCGCTGGATGCTGGGCGTCTTCGTGACGCGTATCCAGTACAAGGCCGCACAGGCCGATCAGGACACCGCCGCCCATGTCGCAGCCGTCCGTGCACAGATCAGCATCGCCGCCAAGGCCGCTGCCACTGCCTCCAAGGACGCCAACACCGCCGCCGAGGCGGCCGCCCACGCCGCAGGAAAGGCTGACGAGGCGAACGTCTACGCCAAGCAGGCGAAACAGGCTGCACGGGAAGCAGGCGACCACGCCGCACGGGCACGCGAGAGTTCGCAGACCGCCGACCAATCCGCCACCGCTGCGGCAGTCTCCGCTGCCCGGGCCAAGTCCGCAGCTGCTGCAGCACGTAAGGCCAGCCGGGCCGCGAACTATTCAGCCAGCCAGGCCACGGCCTCCGCTGCCCAAGCGAGCATTTCGGCCAGCAACGCGGCCACATCCGCCCGTCGAGCCCGGCAGGCTGCGCTGGACGCGGGCAAGGACGCCGCCGCGGCCGGCCAGGCCGCGCGCGACGCATATGGCATCGCCGCCGAGAAACGCCGCCAGGAGCAGCAGGCTGAAGCGAAAGCAGCCCGGGAAAAAGCACAGAAGAACGCGGAAAACAACTACCGCCCCCAGGATGACCCCAAGAATGACGACGTCGTATTCGACAAGCACAGCAACGCCGGAATCCCCGACAGCGTGCGAAACGTCGTCGGATTCTTCAGTCTACGCGGAGCCTTCGACGCCGTCGCATTCACCGTGCTCGGTCGTACCGACGAGGCCAAGGAGTCTTTCAAGGGATTCATCGGCCCGTTCTTCGCGGGGCAGCTCGGGGGTTACGTCAGCGGCTCTGCCGCCGAGATGGGCAAGGGGGTCGGAGTCATCGGCAGGGCCGGTACCAGGCTCTTCGGATGGCCGCTGGCCCTCGGCGCGACGGTCGTCGACTACCTACTGCCCGAAGGCGGTCCGGTACGGTATATCGAGCCCGGTCCTTTCCAGCGACGCCCCATCGCTCCCATCACATGAGGGTGAAATAAATGACGAACAAGGAAAACTGGCTGAACTCGCTGAAAGGCGGAGGCTTCATAAAAGGATCCGCTGCCGGTCTCGGCGAAATGCTCGGTAACATGTTCCTCGGCTGGCGTTCCCTGCTCCTCGGCTGCTGTGGAACAGTTGCGGGATTCGTCGGTGCCGTCACCAACAGCGGCCTCACCACGAGGATTACTCTCTTGGCCATCGGCAGCGCGTCCCTCGCGCTTACATGGGTGACGTTGAAATACATGAAACGCCAGCAGAACGAGCGCAACGATCCTCAGCGCTGACCTCGCGGCCAGGTCTGTCCGGGGCTGAACCAGCAGACCTGGATATTCGTCCAAGGTCCGGGACGCTGGGCTGTGGCCACGAGTATTCCCGTGCTCACAGCCCGGCGTCCGGCATTCGTCAAGCCCCATCTCTTTCTTTCGTGCGTCGAGTGTGCCCGGCACGCGCGTCGTAACGTGGGGCAGCGCCAAAGTGCACAAGGACCGGCAGGTCACGCAGGGCCCTTACCTCCGCATCGTTGTACGCCTCGCCTGCGGATGCGTCGTCCGGGACAGGCGCACGTTCGCAGACCAGATGAGCGAGCAGCGCGGCTGGAACATCGCGGTCACCGGTGGCTGGGAAAGTCAGACCGGGCCGGACGGAACCACATACACGTTCCGAGCACCCTGCAAGAAGGTGACATCCTGACCTGCTCAAACAGAAGCTCGGGCAGGTAGAGCAGCTGTCCGAACCTCATTCGGGACGAAGAGGTCGCCGGTTCAAGGCAGCCCCCGTCGCCGACTGCCTGTCTGCCTCCTTGCCGCCAACCCGTACCTGCGCCCCCTCTCCCGTTCGTCAGCGCTCCTCAGCGAAGGGTTCATCCCCTGCGTAGGGATGGACGTACCGGTCGTCGTTGAACGGCTTGAACCAACTCGCCAGCCCCATAGGCGCGACGCCGAGGTACTCGCCCACCGGGCTCTCGTCGATGCCGTCCTTCGAGTCGTCGTACAACCACTCGTGGTCCATGTCCTCGTAGACCATCGCGGCAAAGCACTCCAGAGCCGACGAGACCCCCTCATCGAGGAGACCGAACGTTTCAAGGGTCACCTCGGCCCGGTCGAGAAGGAGCCTGAGCACCAGCTCCTCCGCAACACAGCTCAGTTGCTCGAAGCTGCCCCCCGTGAAGCGTGTGGTCAGGGCAACGGCCGTCACCAGGAAGCGCCGGGCGAAACGGGCGTCGTACTGAAGGACGTAGTGCGGAGGCAGTTCATCGAGCAGCCACATCGGCCGGTCGCACTCAGCAACGTTCGTCTCCTCCGCAGCCAGCGCATACGCATCCTGGAACAGCTCGTCCAAGAGGACATCCGTCGCCCACACCAACGCCCCGGCTGCCAGCTCTGCGTCATCGGCCGCCACCCGGGAGCCGTACTCGGCGAGGTCGTCGTCCTTCTCTTCCTCATCGGGGACGCCGAACATCTCCGGCCCGAAGGACCGCAGCCGGGCGGCCATGGAGCGCATCCTGCGTTGCGCCGCCTCGGTATCGACAGCGTCGCTCGTCGTGCCAACGGCGGCATCGCCAGCGGCCGACTCGATCAGTCGGGCACGCCGCGAGGCGAGATCGTCCGGCGGGGCATCCGGGCCGTCGGCCGCCTCCAGGCTCTCCTTCGCGAGGTCGGGGTGCAGCTCGACCTCACACCGCTCGACCGTCCAGTCGGCGAGCAGCTCCGAGCGCTCAAGCAGTTCCTCTACCAGCGCACGGACCGCCTCCTCGGCGAACTCCAGCGCCGGCGCGACCACGAACACCTTCAGTAGTGCACCGCCGGGATGGACGCCCACCCATGTGTCGGCAATCTCCACTTCCACACCATCCGGACCGTCGATCGACTCGACCGAGTCGAAGCCCTGCTCCAGGAGCGCCCCGGCCCCGACCCGCTGCAGCTCGTCCATTTCCGGAGCGCCGCTCGCGATCTGCGTATCCACTGTCACTGCGTACGTCACGCCGCCCAGCCTTGCAGGACAAGCCCCCACTTGCGGCAGCAATGTCGACTCCGAACCGCCCTTGCGCACACCCTCCGAGCAAAGCCCTCGGGTACAGCGCAAGCCCCTTCAGTGGCAACTCCACCCGTCGTGCCACTCCCGTGCCAGATCGAGCGGTAAACGACGGTCAACAGGGGCCCAGAGGGTTCACTGGAAACCGCACCCCCAATGCGACGTCTTCGCAGGTCAGACGGGCAGTGGGCGCCGGAAAGCCCCCTGATTCCCAAGCTCAGAGCGCGGGTTCGATTCCCGTCACCCGCTCCATGTAGAAGCCCCAGGTGAGTGGCCTGGGGCTTGCTTATTGTCTAGACCATGTTTGGGCCGCGTGCCATAAGGGACCGATTAACGCACCGAGTTGGCATCCGCAAGACCCTCGGGAGCGACCTGATCGTCCGTCGACTCGAATCGCGAGACGCAATCTTGTGGCCTGCATCACGTGCTGCTGGGTCGCCTGCAACGATGCACCTGCGAACGCTCCCGGCATCGCCACCGCCGAGGCGGGTACGACAAAGGCCGGGCCGACTGCTCGTCGACCTACGTCGATGGCCTGGACCCCGCTCAGGGCATGGCCTGCCTCCACGAGCCCGGCAGCGGCACGGCATGGATCCAACGGACCGGCGACGTGCACCTCATCGGTGGCCCGGCGATCGCCGATGACCTGGCCACCCACGTGCAGATGTGGGTGAACCTCGCCCGGCCCGTCATCGCGGTCTACTGCACGGTCTTCGAGCGCACGGACACCGACGAGCCGGTGTACCACCCCGTTGAGTGGTGCCTGCACGACGACTACCCGAAGCAAACGTAGCAACCCCGCACGAGGAGGGGGCGCCGGTTCTCACCGGTGCCCCCTCCTGCCGCTCCAGCGCTGCCTGGGCCGTGGAAAATGCTGCGCCGTACGGAGGAGCAGGGCAGCACGGCGAGCAGCGTCGGAGAGGAGCAGCAGAGGCTGCACGTCTCAAGAATCACGACCAAAGCAACGCCCGACCCCCTTGGGCAAGACTGAACGCTGTCGCACCACCTACCGCGTGCTGCGACAGGACGGGGTGTCAGTCCGCCTCAGGCGTCCGGGTGCTGAATTCGTACAGCCGCGTAACCTGCCGGTCGCTCTGATTGTCATCGCTCACCATCAGCGCCTTCAGCCGTCCGTCCTCCTCCCGGCCCGTGACGAGCATCCCCTCGATGTTGTCCAGGAGAGGGTTGGGCAGCCGCGTCGGGTGCCGCGCACCCAAGGAAGGGCACGCGGAGAGGTCGGCGAACAGCGCCTTCGAGACCACTCGCCCACCGCTCGCGTGCGTGAGATCTGCGTAGTAGAGACGGTCCGTCAGCCCCGCGTCTTCGGTGAGGCCCCGTTCGAGGACCAGTCCCGTAGCGGTGATTTCGGAGATACCCAGCGACTTGTCAACGGGGTAGGTGTACTGTCCGCTCGGCTGGAAGTCCGCTGTGGTGTTCGGCCGGTGCCAGGTTTGGAAGCGCACCAGCTGCCGCCCTTCACCGTCCATCGGGTCCCCGTCGAGGGGTCCTTCCATCGACGCGATCAGCGTTCGGCCGTCTGGCTGGAGCGCCAGGCCCTCGAAGGTTTGGTTGAGCCGGGCCTTTCCGATCGGTGCAACCCGGAGTTCTTCCGGAACGGGCAAGGACCCGAGAAGTTTGCCCTCGCGGTCGTAACGGCGGATGGATGGTTCCGTCTCGGCAGTGACCAGGTAGCTGCCGTCATGGTCGACTACCAGGCCCTCGGAGTCCAGTTTTCCACCCTTTTCATCGGCCAGTGATACCACGCGTTCGGGCCGGCGCCGTGGGTCGAGCGTAAACAGCTCGGAGCGGCCGGACAGGGCGGCGACCCGACCGTCGGGGGCGGCGGCCAGTGCGGAGAGGTTGCCGACATAGCGGCCTTGGAAGGTGGTCTTGTCCAAGGCGTCGGAGAAACCGGCGACCGAGACATACGGCGAGCAGGCCCGGCCGTTGTTCTCCGCGCTCGGGGAGCCTTGTGCCGCATTCGTGACCTTGGCCGTCAGCATCGTCGTAGCTATGACTGTGGCAGTCGTAGCCAGCATCCTTCGTGCGCGCATAAGTGGTGTCTTTCACTGCCGAGTTCGACGTGGAGGCTGGCGAGGGCGGAGCCGCGGCACATGGCCCAGCCGTGGGGCTCCGCCCCGTCAAGGAACCGCCGTTTCGACAGCGGCACGGATCAAGAAGTCGGCCGGGGCGATGCGGAGGCGCCGTCCCGCTTGTACTCATCAACGCTGCAGACCTGTAGCCCGTACGATCGCAGCCGCCACATCTTCCCCGAGGAGTTCTTGATGGTCTCTGCGCTGGGATAGCCCTTGTCGTCCTCGGCGACTTCGTTGAGCGCGTAAGCCTTGCCGTCGGGAGTGGTGAAGGTGATGGCGTAACCGCTGTTCGAAACTGCGAGGCAGGCCACCGTCCCCTTCTCGGGCTTCAGCGGCCAGGCGGCGCCGAACTGGTCCGCGGTGACGGCCTGCGGATTGTGCTCCACCCCCGGCCACCTCGTGACCGCGTCGCGCTCCGAAGCGCCACAACCCGAGATGAGCAGACCGCCGATCAGCAGCGCACCTGCCATGGGCAGCAAGCGGGTTCGGGCCATATGAGGAGCAGTGTTCATGAGTTTCCCGCCGCCTTACGTGCTGCACGAGTGATGCCGAAGGTGAAGAACACCGTGACCACGACGCTGATGGGGAGCGTCAGCGACATGCGCTGCAGGTCGAGGTAGTTGGCCCAGGAGTAGGGGGTCACCGGCCACAGCGCCTGCTGGAGGTCGGTGCCGCCGATGAGCACTCCGCAAAGGATGCCGATGATCCCGACTACCACCGCCACTGCCAGTGATGTCCGGACGCTCAGCCAGAGGGCGAACGAGGTGAGCATCGCGCCGACCAGCGCGCTGGTGAGCGCGAGCGGCCAGGCGTGACCGAACGGAATCCCCGCCAGGAGATAGACCAAGGCGATGATCACGGACAGAGCCACCGCGATGCCGACCGTGATGCCGGTGAGTACGAGGGCGGGCCTGCCGGCGCCGGGGGTGCGGGACGCGACCGCCCGCCAGCCCCGCCCCGCGGCGTTCCAGGCCACCAGTCCTAGCACCAGGCTGCCGATGGGAAGGACCAGCAGTGTGAACAACTGGATGCTGGAGTTCGGGTCGTGCCAGGAGAGCCACACCGCGATCAGGAGGACCGCGGCGGGGCACAGCCACGTCAACGCGGTACCACGCAGCGTACCGGCCACCGCAGCCGCCACACGGGGAGTGCCCGGGCGGGAGTACACAGCCATCGCCGGATCCGGCACTGCGGTCGGCGCGCTGCCCGGAGCAACAGCAGCCCGGTGCTGGGAAGTTCGTGAGCCGCGCCGCCGCAGCTTCGGAAGCAGCAGGAAGGGCAACGCCAGCGCCGCGCCCATGAGGGTGGGCAGCCAGGGGGATGCGTGTGCCAGTGGGGAATGGACCTCCAGGGCGACGCCGTTGGCGTGGGTACCGATCACCGGCAGCACACCGCGGTCCACCCAGGTGAAGGGCAGGGCCGGCCAAGCGGCGGACTCGGCGTTCACCACGGCCAGCACCGTCCACCCGAAACCCGCGCCGAGCGCGACGGCCCACGAGGTCTGCCGGGCCAGCCACAGCAGCATGGCCAGCATGCCGAGTTGAGCGACCCACGGCACCACAACGGCCTGGATAGCGCGGTCCATGGGGACCTGCTGTGCAGAGGACATCAGCCCGAGGATCGCCAGGGGAGTGCCGGCACCCAACAGGTTCAGCAGCAGTGACTGGGTGGCCAGGACGATGAACCGGCTCAGGTGCCGATGGGCCGGGCGCACCGGCCGGTACCAGGTGGCTCCGCCGCGGGCACGCTGGTCGATGCGGGCGGCCGTAGCCGCCAGCAGTGCGACCAGCATAGGGCCGACGAACATCGCCCACAGGTTCAGGTAGCCGAGGACGTCCCGCCAGTCCTTGCCGGGCCCGGTCGAGAGGAAGAGCGCGGTGTTGACCAGTCCGAATGCCAGCCCGCCCAGCGGCAGATACGCCACGGTGCTCCGTCGCCAGGTGGCGAACTCGGCCCGTAAGGTGGCGGGCAGGCCGGGGAGCGGCGCCGGGTACGCGAGGGTGGTCATGAACTCACCGTCCGGTCCATGTGGGAGCCTCCGGTCAGCGTGAAGTAGGCGCGTTCGAGGTCACCGTCCGGTGCGAAGTCGGCCATGGCGCCCTGGTAGCGCAACCGCCCCGTCACGATGACGCCGATGTCATCGGCGATGGCGGCTACTTCGCCCAACAGGTGGCTGGAGAGCACGATGGTGCGGCCGGTGTCGGTGAAGTGGCGCATCATCGTGCGGAGTGCGGCGATGCCTTCCGGGTCGAGGCCGTTCTGCGGCTCGTCCAGGATGAGCACGTCCGGGGTGCCCAGCATGGCGATCGCCAGGGCCAGGCGGCCCTTCATACCGGTGGAGAAGCTCTTGGCCTTCTTTCGGTCCGTGCCGGTCAGTTCGACCGCGGCCAGCGCCCGGTCGACCTCGGACTCCGGAAGGCCGAGCAGGTGTGCGTGGACCATGAGATTCCGCCGGGCGGACAAATGGCCATAGAAGCTGGGGCCGTTGATGCTCGCCCCGATGCCGGAGAGGGAATCCCGGGCCCAGGGCCGGCCGAAGAGCCGCACCTCCCCGGCGGTGGGCGGAAGCAGCCCAAGGATCATCTTCAGCGTGGTGGACTTGCCCGCCCCGTTGGGGCCGAGGAGGCCGTAGATCCGGCCCGAGGTCACGGTGAGGTCGACCTCGTCGACCGCGGTCGAGCTGCGGAAGGTCTTGGACAGCCCCCGGGTCTCGATCACCGGTGTGCCCGCGATGGCCGTCTTCTGGCCAGGTGCCGCGAACATGGCACTCCTTTCTGCTACGCGATGTAGCACTTGTGGGTATGGGTATGCGGAGGTCTGCACCACACACCCGATTACTCTCTTACTCAGTCAGGCAATACGGCCCGGAGAGGCCCGTCACAGCAGCAGCGTCACGGCGCCGACCATCACTACCGTCGTGCCCCGGATTGCCCATGCCTGCCAGACCGGAATGACCCGGGCCGGAGAGGCCAACGCCTCGGCACGACACGTGAGTTCGGTTCCTGGGTCGAGAAACGCGGCACTGCCTCCCGCGGCCACGCCACCGTGACGAGGGGACGCGGCATCGATCTGTGCGCACAGCGCCTTGGCCACGGCTGCGGCACCGTCGGTCTCCCGCGCGGACTGGTCGGCCCAGAGTTCTGCAGCGAGCCGCACCTCCGCAAGGACCGTCTTCCGCCCGGGAATCCACCACCACGACCGCAGGGCGCAGGTGGCGAGGAAGATCCACAGCGGGTGGCGGGCCTCCGCGTGGGCACGCTCATGCTGGATGATCGCGGACGCCTCCGCCGATGCAGCCACCTCCGCACCCAGAACGATCCGGGGCCGCACCAGACCGACCGTACTGGCCAGACCCCGCGTGGCCGGCCCCGATGCGCGGGCGATCCAGACGTCACCGCACTGCTGGGGCTCCAGTCTCGCGAAAACCCGGCCGGTACGTACGACTTGAAAGGCACCGGCAAGGAAGGAGACGGCCATGGAGGCCAGCGGAACCAGCGACATCGCGAACATCAGCTGCGCCGCGATGACCGACAACACATGCCCATGATCAATGTCCGCGATGCCGTTGCTGATCCCCCAGGCGACGGGCGCCCGCCATGGCAGCGCATCACGCAACGGGCTGTGCGGCAGATACGGAACCGCCATTGCCAGGAGGGGAGTGAGTGCGCAGGCCACGGCGAGGACGAACCGTTCGCGGGCCGGTAAACGTATCGACCCCCGGCGCAGCAGATGCCACAGGCCGACGGCGGCCAGCGGACACCACCACGCGAGCATCACCTGCGGATAGCCCAGCCAACTCACACTCACGCACTGCCCCCTGGCGTTCCTCCGGGCTCACCTGCGTCAGAACCAGCGGACGGATCGGCGATGCCGGCCAGCAGAGCACGCACCTGCGCGAGCTGGCCGGCATCGCCACTCACCGCCTGAACGAAGTTCGCCACTGCCAGGTCGCCGAAACCGTCCACAACTTGCCGCACTTGTTCGGCCGCGACGCGCTGCTCGACTTCGCGTCGAGTCTGCTGCGGCCAGTAGACGTATTGCCGACCTTCCTTGCGCCGATCCAACATCCCTTTGACCGCTAGGCGTTCCATTACCGTCTTCACGGTGGTGTACGCCTGCCCCCCGTCGAGACGTCGGAGGCATGTGGCGACGTCCATCTCACCCGCCGACCACATCACGTCCAGAATCGCCAGCTCAAGGGGCCCGAAGTGGGCCGCTAGACCTCGACCATCTCGCAACGACGACATGCTACAGAGCATAGCAGTTCATCGCCGGGGACGGCCACGTCAGTACTCGCCGAGCGAACCTGTCCGCCGCGCCCGGGACATCCCGGTGGAGAAGGTCGCCATCCCGATGGGAAGCATCACCGCCGACCAGATCGCCATGTGCAGCAGCGCCGGCGCCACCTGCGACAGGTCCGCGTTGACCAGAAGCGATTTGCGTATCCCGTCCAGAGCCTGGGTGGTGGGCAGCGCTTGTGCCACGGACTGCAGCCAGTCGGGGAAGATCGAGATTGGGTACATCACACCGGAGAGCAGGGTGGTCAGCGTGGTGATGCCCCAACGCACCGGATCCCCACGTTTGGTGATGAGAAGAACGCCACAGCCCGCCAGCCCGAAGCTGCCCAAGGTGATGACCAGCAGCGCGAGAACCGCCAGGGTCGCAAGCACGTTTATCGAGATCGGGATGTCGAAGACCACCCCGAACAGACCGAACATGACCACCGAGCCCAGCGCGGTGCCGATCAGACCGACTACTCCCGAATACAGCATTACCCGGGTCAGCGGAACCGGCATCACCACCACCGACTCCAATGTGCCGGTCCGCTGCTCGATCTGGAGATGGTTACTGAAGGCACCGAGGCTGACGGCGACAAACCCCGTGAACACCGAGCCGGACATCAGGAAGCTGATGATGTTGCCACCGTATCCCTGAATGCCGGCGAAGGTGTTGCCGTCCTCCAGGAACTTGCCCATCAGAAGGAACTGAACCAAGGAAATCAGCGCGGTGACAGTGCCCAGTGCTATGGCGGTCTTGTAGGTGCGGCGCTCCCAGTAGATCCGGAGAATATGGACTCCGAGTTGACGGATGATGTTCACTGCGCCTCCTGAAGGGCTACCCGTTCGGCTCGGTTACGGACCGAATCGCCCGGCGCCGGGTCGGATATGCCATGCTCCTGCGTCGCGTCGACGTGCCCCTTCTTGATCTGCAGGAACTGTTCAGTGGCCGTGGCCAGATCGCTTTCGTTATGGGTGGAGAACAGGACCGAACCACCGCCCTCGGCGTGATCACTGATGATCTCGTGAAACCGAGCGACGTTCTCGGTGTCCAGATTCGCCGTCGGCTCGTCGAGCAGGAGCAGCGGTGGAGATCCCAGCAATGCGCGGGCAAGTCCCAGGCGTTTACGTTGCCCCAACGACAGCCGCATGAACTGTGTATCGGCGTACTCCGCCAACCCCACCCGGTCCAGTAGTTGCCCGATCTCCTTCTTCGCCCGGGCGCCGAACAGGTTCCGCAGTGAGGCGTAATACCGCAGGTTCTGCACACACGTCAGCCGGAAGTAGAAGCTGCGTTCCGGATACAGGGATACGCCGACGTGTGCCCGCGCCGCCGTGGGACGGCGCACGATGTCACAGCCGGCCACGCTCACCGAGCCCGAGGTGGGCGTGATCAGACCACACAAGATCTTCAAGAGTGTGGTCTTGCCGGCCCCATTGGAACCGAGTACCGGCACGAGATGCCCAGCGGGCACCGTGAACCCCACATCGGTCAGCACGGGAGTCGTGGCCTTGCGGTAGGACATCGTCACGTCTTCCACGCTCAACATGCCACACCTCCGCACAGCATGAGCTCCGCAGCGGTAAGCCCGTCGTGGCCCAGAGACATGAGGGCGACCGCGGCTCCGCCCGATCCGGTGAGGAAACCCGGGGAGTCGGTCTGGGCACCCGGAACAACGTTGTTCCGCAGCCCGAATGTCGCGTCCGGGTCGACCATCGTCAGGAGCTGCTCGACCACGGCCTGGTTCGGCCCGGCCCAGCCTCGCCCATACGACGCGGCCACGGCGGCGACGTAGCGCTGAACGGTGACCTGACCCGCGACACCATGGCACAAGGATGGGTTGTCGATGTACCGCAACTCGACCGGCCGTCGCTCCACGGATTCCAGCAGACGGATTGCGGTGTCGAGGAATCTGAGGTCCACGCTCGCACAGTTGGCCAACGCGACCGCCGCGCCGAGGTTGCCGTAGCACCACGCCGACCGTGCCAGACCAGTCTGCTCGCGCTGCCGGTCCGAGGGCAGCATGAAATACGGCAGATCGGGTCCGTAGTCGGTTTCCACCAGACGGTCGGTGATCTGCTCTCCGAGTGTGGTCACCGTTCCGGTCAGCACCGGCGACGCCGTGCCCCTGCTCGCCGCCGTGCCCAGGACGGAGAGAACACCGGAAATCCCGTGGGCAAAACCGAGGTTGAGATAGCCGTCGTGCAGATGAGGAGACCCGTTCCGCTCAATTGACGTGATCTTCCCAGGGGGCGTCCACAGCCCCAGCGGCGGCGGAACCGTAGCCAGGCGGCAGAACTGCTCCACTATGCGGTCAGCCGCATTCCGCCGACGCTCATCAGCGCCTCCGGAGGCGAGCAGGTGTATAGCAGCCCCGGCCAACCCGGAAATCACGTCGTAGTCGCTGCTTGCCACTCCTCCGGAGGGGGGCAGCGCAGCCAGCCTGTCCTCGACTCGTGTGATCAGCGTGGCTTCCACGTCGTGAAGCGCCTGACGATAGCGTTCCCCGCCGCGGGAGAGGGCTCGCAGGGCATACGCCACGGACGCCGTGCCGTTGACCAGCCCCACTCCGAGATCCGGTGTGCGGGTATAGAAGTCGATCAATTTCCGGGCGTACTCAAACGCCAGCCGATCCCAGCCGTCGTCCGGGCACAGCTCGTCAGCGGCCGAGTACACCAGGGCCATACCGAGATCGCCGGGGTCCGTACTGAGCGGATTCCAAGCCTTGATCGGTTCCTTCGTGAACGGGTCGGGAATCCGGAGGTCGGCCAGATCACCACGGAAGTCACGTATCCGGTTCAGAATCTCCCAGCCGGTGTTCACCGCCTCCTTCCTGGTCGCGTCGCTGATCGGTGAAGACGTCATCAGTTCCTCGTTATGCACGGCCGGACTGTCCTTTCCTGTGGGCCTGGGATCGCCTGATGACGCTGAGGAGGAACAGCGCCTGGTATTCACGGCTCCGGGGAAGGCCCATCCGGTTGGCGAACATGTGCAGAAGGCTCTGCAGGGTCATGGCCCGCCGTCGCCACGGCCCATCGGCCTTGACGAGAGACGCGTTGAACGCCTGGGTGTCGGGGAGCAACGCGGAGTGCAGCAGTGGTCCTGCGGCGATGGCCGCGTCCGACGGCTGCTGTCGCACCAAAGGACGGACCGCCTTCCGGAGGGCAGGGCTGTGCGCGGAGAACTCCGACCGGTAACCGCTGGCGATGATCTCCAGCAGACTGTCTGCTTCCTCGTCGTCCAGCCCCAAGGCCGCCAGATAGTGGTCCATCAGGTGCGCGGCGTCCCGCACGATCCGGCTCAGCGTGCCACTGAGCGTCCCCTTGTCGTCCAGCCGGTGTGCTGTTCGCATCGCCTCGGCCGGCATACACAACGTCGGGTGAACAGCGAGGAATTGGGATTCGGCGCAGAAGATCCGTTCTGCGATCGGCATGGCGTCGACTCCGCCGTACCGCTCAATCTCCCGGACGTAGGTGTCGACGGTGTAGCGCTGGGCCAGCCCGTCACGCACGCATCCGCTGATCACCTCACGTACCCGGTCGAAGGCCGCTGCCGCAGAGCGGACTCGGATACGCAGATGGTCATCCGGATCCGCGTAACGGATGAAGAACCAATTGCCCGGGAACGTATCGCCGGCGGCCCCCAGTCGGGACAGGATCTCGTTCTGGTCCTCCCGCTCCCCGTACACGCACAGGTACCACCATTCGGTGCCCGGCGGCAGGGTTCGCTCGGAGTCGACCGTGGTGTCGAAGTGGGGCGCGAGCGGTGGTGGCCCAGCTGACACCGGGCGTCGCGCCACGGCAGAGAACACCGCCTCGCTCGCGTACCGGTGGCCATCGCGGCCGCGTACTGCACCCATCTGACCGGGTGCCGGCGCTTCCGTGACGAACTCCACTCCGTCAGCGGCTTCTCGGCGCAGCAGGTCTCGGTGGATCGGATCGACCATGTGCAGCAGGAGGCGATTGTCGAGCGTTCCAACGTAGATGTACTCGGGGAGCTCAACTTCGGTCGCCCATCGCAGCAGTTGGCCATCCTGGTCCTCGGGGGCGCCGGACAGCGGCGGAATACGCCACTTCGGTAGCGACAGGGTCACCCCCTCGTATTCCACACCTGGCAGGAATTCCGCCAACGGCTCCAGTTCGCCCCAGGTCCAGGCGGGTCGGTTGGTTCCGTCCAGAGAGATTTCATGGAGGAACCTGATCACGTCGATGTTGATCTCCGGGTTGACCAAGTTGGCCGTGTGGATCAGCACCCGCTTGCCGGTGGCGGCGTGGACCAGGTGGAACCGGCCGTCCTCAACGCCGACGAGAAGGTCGGCAAAGGCGATCTGCTCCACGGTCGGCTCATCGGTATCGAAAGCGCCGGTGGTCACCTTCAGCTGGTAGTCGTAAACACGGGGCGAGGCAACGACGTTGTTCACTCGCGAACGATTGCTGACATAGTCCAGCTCGCACAGGATGGTTTCGGGGTGAGCTGCCTTCTCGGCGTCGGCCACGTCGCGCACGTGTGCGTCGATGGCGGGGTCCCCGTAGGCGAATCGGCCGCCCGCCTTACCTCCATGGATCACCACCCCGATCGGGGACTGAGTGATCCTGATCTCGTCGTTGTCACCCTGGTCGAGCTGGAAGAACACGTCATAGGTCGTCGGCGGTATCCCGGGAACGGGAGGAAACGCGGCGAGGTCGCTGGAGGTGATCGCCACAGTATGTTTCCCGGTTCGCCGGGCGCGGTCGATCAGAGCGGCCCGTAGCCGGCGGCCGGCGCGGAAAGTCTCCTCAAGGGTGGTCGCCCCTTCCTTTGCCGGGTGCCGCGAAGAGGGGTATCCGGAAGGTGCGCCGATGCCCTGCTCAGGGTCGAACATACGGTGCAACGGAACAAGAGACTGGCCGAAGACGTCAGTGAACCGTTCGGTGTGGCGCTGGAGTTCCGGGAAGTTCACCGGCATGGCGGTGACGCGCATCATTACGCTCACCGCGGCTTCGACCTTGGTCGCCACGTGGGCGGGTATCTGTCCCGACATCGCCAAGGACAGGTCGACCTGAAGCTGCTCCTGGCCGGCATTGGCATCGGTGCGCAGGGCCGAGTACACCGCCCGCAGTTCATCGATTCCCTTGCCGATGGCGGTGTCGCGGTACGCGGCGATGGCATCCTGCGCTGCTCGCAACTGCTGTGCCAATTGACCATCACTGTCCAGGTCGGCACGCATCCAGCGGTCCATCGGGCTGGTGTCGAACGCCGAGGGGGTCAATTCCGTGATCAGGATCCCGCGTTCGACCAGCTCATTGATGAAGCGGTTGAGCACCTCCCGCTGGGCGTCCGGAAAGGTCTTGCCCAGACTCTGGTGTATCGCCGAAAGTGCGACGGGCTCGCGGGCCATGCTGATGACGTGCCGCACCGGAGGTGTATTTCTGATGCTGAACGTCTCGACCTTCCCGTCCGCTGACTGGGGATTCGCCATCACCGCAATCCGATCTCCGGCCAGATACACCGTCGGATTGGTCACCACACGCAACCGGTCGCCGAGATCAGCGACCGCGGCATCAGTGATGTGTTTGAGATAGGTGAATCCGACACGGGCGTGCTTTTGGTGATCGCCCTCTGGTCCCAGCACAAGGGGCTCATCGCCGAGGCCAACCATTGCGCTGCCCCCGAAGAGCCCGAAGGGGGTCGTGCGGGTGGAGATGCGAATCGCATACTTCAACAGCGCTCGGTAAAGGGTTTGGACTTTCTTTTCCTGCCCCTTACGGTTGCCGCCTTCGGCTCCGTCTGCGGTGGGCAATAAGGCGTCCACTTGATCAGCCAGTACGGGACTGGCCACGTATACAGACTCTCGGAACGCTTCATCCGCCCAGAGCGCGCGAATCCCTTCGATCGGGCTGCTCTCGGCAGGACGGTGGGGGTAGAAGTTGGTGGAATGAATAGGAGACCGGAGTAGTACGCGGTCCAGTATCCGGTAGCGAGAATGTACCATTATAAAATCTCTGTCACCAATGCACTGAAGCCGTCGCGGCCAGAATTTCGTTGAGGTCCAGCAATGCCTCGTCCGTTCCGTACCGAGTGTGCACACCGGTCAGGTTGAGAATCGCTTCATCCACGCCGGCTTCCGCGTATTCGGTCAGATCGGCTGCGATATCGGATGGGCTGCCGTAGAGGAATCCACCGCCGGATATCAATGCCTTCGCGGCAGAGACGGGATCGTTCGTCGGTGCGTCGACCCCGGCGCGTATCAGCATGTCGGCATAGTGCGGCAGAACGAGGTGTCCGCCGGCAGAGAGGTGGACCAGGTCGACGGGGCTGCGCCCTCGCCGTGCCACTGCCACTTGTACCGTCGCAACGACGGAAGGACGGGGGCGGCCAACGGACTTCGCGCCCGCGGCCACTTCCGGCACCACCACTTGCCGTAAATAGCTGGCCGGCGCCAGCCAAGTGATCGCAGCATCGGCTACCTTGCCCGCCACTCGGGCCATTCGGGACCGGAGAACACCCAATCCGAGTTGCACTCCTGGGTGCACTACCGGAGGCAGTGCCTCACCCGAGTGGAAATACCGAGGCGGGGATTCAGGGCTTGCTCTGTGCACCATGGGATCCCATGGCTGCGCCAGGCAGCTCCGCGCGGCCCGTACAAACTCCACACTTGCGTCAACAGGCTTCTCGTAGACCGTACCGAGCCTGGCCCGTTGCGTCACCTGGCTGCCCGGCCCGTATCCCATGATGGCGGTGTGCCCGGTGACTGCAGCAACGGTTCGGGCCTCCAGCGCGGCCTGGGCCGGATGTCGCAAGGGGGTGACCAGCACACACGTGCCGGCCGGGACCGGGTAGCCGGCGCCGGCCAGATAGGCGAAGGTCGCAGCGGGCTCCAGACCGTAGCTTTGGCCTTGCCACAGACGGCTGAGTTGGGAGCCATGGGCCACCTGGCGAGCGAAGGGCACTGCCTGCTCAACTGTGGCAGGCACCGTCGGTATCAGGAGGGACAGCTTCATCTCTGTCCTGCCGGCGACAGGCCCATGCTCCTCAGATATGAGTGGGATAGCACCGCGGATAACGGATCGTCTCCTGCCGCAGCGGGCTCCGCCAATTCCCAATGATCGATGAGCCGGCTGGCTGCCCTGATCAGGTCCTGATCACCAGAATCCAATACGGACCGCACAAGCTGGCTCTCCAGCTTCTGACGCAACGAGACCGCAAAAGGGCTGTCACATTCTGGGAGACATGGACCTTGATACAGGATCAGCGCTTCGGCCGGCTTACCTGCCTTCAGGAGGCCGAGCACCATCAATGCGTCCACCGAGACCGACTGGGTCAGCACGTACCGGCGCCCCAGCGTCTCGTAACGGACATCGATTCCCAGCTTTCGCGCCCGGTATGCCAACGTGGGCAGCGTGGACGCGGAAACGTCACGTTCATAGATGCGGTGATGCAGGCCGTCACGGCTCATCGACCCGCCGGCCGAGGCCAGCGCTGTAACAAATTCCATCGTCTTACTGCTGGCTACTGGCTTGCCGTCTACGGCAAAGCGCCCCAGGACGTTGATTTTCGTTCCGGACGGAACATCCGCCGCCAACTGTGCGTCGAAATCAAAATGCGGCACTTCAGGTGGAGCGAAACCTTCACTTTCGCACCCCACGTGGCCAGCTAACGCCATACCAGGCATTACACCCCTCCCCCGTTGCACATGAACACAAATCACTCATGAAGGTCGATCTGGTCAAAATCAACCGACTTCCCCATAAGGGGATTATTTCGCATGCTCGTTACAAGCTATTCGCAAGATGATCACACGTCAAGCAGATATTGCGGACGTCACACTCACACAAAAAACCGGCCAGCCGGTAGCTTTCTGGCGCGGCGTAGTCGTTACTCGCGCCGCTTCACCAGCGGCGTCCAAAGCGCCGAGCCGACCAACTTCGACGTGAGCGCCGTGTGATCGGTGTGTGAATTTTGGCTGGCAGGCTGCTCTTCAGCGAACGGGCAAGCCGTTCCTGCCGACCCGGCATGGGTACATATTTGAAAGGTGGAAATATGTCTGACTTCGACCTCGACGCCAAGGTTGTTGCCGACGACGCCGGCGAAATGACCCCGTACATCACGAGCGTCTCGCTGTGCACCCCGGGCTGCGTCACCGCCGCGGGCTGCACCACGGCCAAGTGCACCCAGGGCTGCCACATCAGCAAGTAATTAGGGTCGCTTTCAGCGAGGCCGTTCCGGGTGCTCCTGCGCGCGCAGGAGCACCCGGCTCTTTTATTGGGGATTTTAAATCCCAGCAAGAGTCTGCAATAACACCGTCCCATCGACCTATCCGGAAGAGCGCTCTATGACGATTCGCCTGTACGACACCAGCGCCCGGCAGATCCGTGATTTCATCCCGCTGACGCCGGGCTGTGTCTCGATCTACCTGTGTGGCGCGACCGTGCAGGCCGCCCCGCACATCGGGCACATCAGGTCGGGACTGAACTTCGACATCATGCGCCGCTGGTTCGACTACCGCGGCTATGACGTCACGTTCGTGCGCAACGTGACGGACATCGACGACAAGATCATTGCGAAGTCGGCCGAGCAGGGCCGACCGTGGTGGTCGATCGGCTATGAGAACGAGGTCGCCTTCAACACGGCCTACGACGCCCTCGGCTGCCTCCGCCCGACCTATGAACCGCGCGCCACCGGTCACATCCCCGAGATGGTCGAGATGATGCGCGGCCTGATCGAGCGGGGCCACGCCTACGCCGCTGACGGCAACGTCTACTTCGACGTGAAGTCCTTCCCGGAGTATCTCCAGCTGTCCAACCAGGAGCTGGACAACCTGCTGCAGCCGTCCGGCGAGGGCGAGACCGGCAAGCGGGACCCGCGCGACTTCGCCATGTGGAAGGCCGCCCGGGACGGCGAGCCCAGCTGGGAGACCCCCTGGGGCCGCGGCCGGCCCGGCTGGCACCTGGAGTGCTCGGCGATGGCCCACAAGTACCTGGGCTCGGCCTTCGACATCCACGGCGGCGGCGTCGACCTGGTCTTCCCGCACCACGAGAACGAGATCGCGCAGGCCAAGGCGTTCGGTGACGACTTCGCCGCCTACTGGTCGCACAACGCCTGGGTGACCATGAGCGGCGAGAAGATGTCCAAGTCGCTGGGCAACTCGGTGCTCGTCTCCGAGATGGTCAAGCGCCGGCGCCCGATCGTGCTGCGCTACTACCTGGGCACCCCGCACTACCGCTCGACGATCGAGTACAGCGAGGAAGCGCTGCACGAGGCCGAGGCCGCGTTCGCGCGGATCGAGGGCTTCGTCCAGCGGGCCGTGGAGCAGGCCGGCGCCGTCGAGCCCGCGCCCGAGGTGCCGCCGGCCTTCGCCGAGGCCATGGACGACGACCTGGGCGTCCCGCAGGCCCTGGCGATCGTGCACACCACCGTCCGCCAGGGCAACGCCGCGCTGGCGGCCGACGACAAGGAGTCGACGGTGGCCCGGCTCGCCGAGCTGCGCGTGATGCTCGGTGTACTCGGCCTCGACCCGCTCGACGAACGCTGGGCCGACGGCGACGCGGAGCGCGGCGCCGAGCTGCACGGCGTGGTGGACTCGCTCGTACGGCTCGTCCTGGACCAGCGCCAGGCCGCCCGCGCCCGCAAGGACTACGCCACCGCCGACGCCATCCGCGACCAGCTCCAGCAATCCGGCCTCGTCATCGAGGACACCCCCTCCGGCCCCCGCTGGACCCTCTCGTGACCCCTTCCTGCCCCTTCGCCGAGGTCGTTGGCTGAACCCGTCAACATGATGCTTCTCACCTGTGGTTTTGCCGGGGAACCGGACAAAGGGGTGCGTTTGGATCCGGCTGGCCCCTGTCTTGATCCCTCTCGATCGTGTTCTGTGCTGCACGTGCAGCACAGCTCGTCGGGGCCAATTCAGCGTCTCGGATGCGCTGCCCGTCGGTCCGCCCATCTGTTGCTGCTGGGCGGTCAGTGCACCTGCGGCAGGTTCGGGTGCCTGGCTCGAAGGAGCGGTCCGGCCCGACGGCGAGTCCTGCTGCTCCGCTCGCCGGCCTGAAGCCTAGTCAGCAGGCCGCCATGCGTGAGCGGACGGTGAAGCATGAGCCCTCAGAAGCAGGACCGAGTACCAAAGCCGGGTGGTGCTGACCCGCAAGGACAGCGACCCGGCAGCGGCGCCCGTGAAGGCAACGCTCCAGCGCCTGCGGAGGAACTTCGGTCCGGGGCCGCATCGCCCGCCGTGCCAGTGTCGTGCCAGATAGGCCGGTAAACAACGGTCACCAAGGGGCAGAAAGTCAAGTGGGTACCGCTACGCCAGCTGCGGCGTCTTCGCAGGTCAGGACGGCACTAGGTGCGCGAATGCACCCTGATTCCCAAGCTCAGAGCGCGGGTTCGATTCCCGTCACCCGCTCCATAGTTGAGGCCCAGGTCAGTGACCTGGGCCTTGGTTGTTGTTTAGACCTCTCGCGAGCCCGGGCACCACTTGCGCACCCACTTGGCGACGGAAATCGCCCCGCAGGAACCCTCCCCCAGAGGGGACTCGATCATCATTCGATATCGATCTTGCATTCCGAGACGGACTTTCTGTGATCCGCGCCACCAACTTTGGGCTGCCCTTCTCGTCGGCGGCTGAGGCTCCACGTAAAGCCTCCGGACTGGACCCCTCCCTAACGCCCTTGTAAATTAAGGCGGTTGGCGCGTCCTGAGGTCCGTAGAGATCTTGTCGCTGAGTGACCGATGCCCCGCTGAGCAGCCGAAGCCGGGGGCCGGCACGTGACGTGTCGGCCCCCGCTGGGCGTTCCGAAGTCGGCTCAGAGGCGGCGCACCACTCGCGCACCACTTGAGTGGTGCGCCGCATCCGGCTGCGTCTCCGCGTCTTCGCCGGCAGCCTGCTGCCGCTCGGCCCTCACCCGGGCGTCGAGTCCGTTCGCGACCTCCTTCTGCCGGGCCAACGTCGAGTGCTGGTAGATCAGTGCGGCCTTCTCCGACGACTGGCCCGCGCGCACCATGACGTCCTTGAGCGTGGCGCCGGACTGGGTCGCGAACGTGTTGCCGGTGTGGCGGAGATCGTAGAAGCGGAAGTTCTCCGGCAGACCGACCTTGGTGCGCGCCTTGCGCCACTTGCGCCCGAAGGTCGAGCGCCGGAAGGGCGCGCCTCGTTCACCCACGAACAGCAGCCCGTCCCGCGCCGAACAGGAGAAAGCCCGCCGCGCAGGCCAGCAGCCCCGCCACTCGTGGATCAAGGCGCACAGGGCATCGAGGGAAGTCGTCGGCGCGGCCGGAGTCGGGGGCGAAGCCGTCCCAGGAGGCGACCAGGTGCGGGTCGGTGTGGTCCTTGGCCTTCTTCGTGTCGAACAGGTACCGGATCAGGCCCGCGGTGTCCTTGCCAACGACCTGGACAACCCCGTGATCATCACTGGCTACAAGGCCGCCCGCACCAAGCCACTCACCCCGGCGAAGAAGCAGGTCAACAAGCTGATCGCGTCCGTCCGCGCAGTCTGCGAGCACGCCTTCGCGCACCTGAAGAACTGGCGGATCCTCACCAAGCCCCGCCTCCAGGTCCGTCACGCCACCACGCTTCTGCGCGCCCCGCTCGTCCTGCCCAACATCGAAATCGCACGCTGCCAGACGATCTCGACGCCAGGCAACCACCCCGACCAGCACGAGTACACGAAACACGACCCACACCAGCCCCGTGACCAGCGACTTCAAGATGGTGGATCTTCCTTGGCTTGGCGCTATTCTCGCCGGCGCCGTATCTGGAGGTGCTGCGGCATCTGGCCGAGGGGTTGCGGGGAGCCGGGCTGTTGGGGTCATGGCGGGTCCCGGCGAAGTCCTCACTGTTTCGGGCGAGGGAGCGACTGGGGTCAAAGCCGCTGCGGGTGTTGTTCGCCGCCACCGCCGGGCCGCTGGCGGACGTGCGGACGCCGGGAACGTTCTGGCGTGGGCTGCGGCTGGTGGCAGTGGACGGCAGCTGCTGGGATGCGGCCGACAGTCCCGCAAATGAGAAGGAGTTCGACCGTCCGGGCAACGCTCGTGGCCCGGACAAGGCAGCGTTTCCGCAGGTGCGGATGGCCGCACTGGTGGAGTGCGGCACACATGCGGTGCTGGATGCGGAGTTGGACGGCTGCCGTGTCGGGGAGCTGACGTTGTCTGCTCGCCTGGTCCGTTCCACCGGCCCGGGCATGGTGGTACTCGCTGACCGGGAGTTCCTCGGCTTCCCGTTGTGGCGGGCCTTCACCTCCACCGGCACCCACCTGCGCGGCCAGCTGCGTGGGTTGGCCCACTCCCACGTCGGCTGGCTGTTCCGCGACGACCCCACTCCCGCCGTGCGTTACGCCCCCGACCTGCTCGCCGACCGCGACATCCGCGCCGTCTCCCGGGCTTTCCCAGCCCTGTGCGTACTCACGCCAGCTCTCCCCTTCGCGCTCGGCTGGGCGATCGGCGGCACCTGGCTGCACGCCACCACCGCCCTGCTGTGGGCGGGGCTTGTGCGCATCGCGCTGCTCCACCACGTGACCTGGAGCGTCAACTCCCTGTGCCACGTGATCGGCCGACGCCCCTTCCGCACCCGGCGCCATGACCGGGCCACCAACCTGTGGCCACTGGCCCTGCTCTCCTTCGGTGAGAGCTGGCACAACCTCCACCACGCCGACCCCACCAGCGCCCGCCACGGCGTCGAACGCGGCCAGCTCGACCCCTCCGCCGCCGTCATCCGCCTCCTCGAACGCCTCGGCTGGGTACGGGACGTGCGCTGGCCCACCCCGGACCGCATCGCCGCCCGCCGCACCTGAACTCCTGCGCAGGTAAGGGTTTTGCGGGCTCTTTCCGTCTCCCGCCCCGGTGGATCCGGGACTACCCTCACATCAGGACGTCGACGTTCCAGACCCCGACGGCGCGTTGCTGCTGAGCACACACCTGCCGGGCTCTCAGCCTGCACCGCCGGCCTCCGCCCGGCCGGTCGCCCGGAACCGGAGGCGCCATGTCCCTGTCCCATCTGAAGTCCGCCGGCACGACGAGCGGAGCCGGGCGCTGATCACCCTGGCCGGCGAGCTCGGCCTTGAGACGGCACCTTTGGCCAGCGCGTCCCTGCGGGAGTGTCTGTACGGGGGTATGCGCACGCTCGACGTCGACCTGACCGCCGTCACCTTCTGCGACATGAGCGGGCTCAACGCCTTCCTGGATGCTTCCGCGCAGGCCACCAGGGCAGGCGGAGCCCTGCGACTGCACCACCCACCGCCCTCGCTGCGGCGGATCCTCCCCCTCACCGGCTGCGCCTTCCTGCTCGACAGCACACCGGCGAGCCGCACCGGGGGCACGCCCGCCCCGCGGCGGGCCGCGCCCTGTCGGCAGGTGCGCGATGATGGCCGCCTGCTCCGGTCCGGGCCACGAGCGCTCCGCCCTGGACACGGCGCGCCTGCGCCGCCTGAACCGCTGGCAGGCCGACACGCTCCGAGAGGACCTGGCGGATCTGTACGTCGAGTGCGCCCGGGAACATACTCCCGGGCCATGGACCGCGCGAGGAGCGGCCGGGACCCATGAACCGAGGCGTCTGAACCGAGGCGTCATGACTCTTCCGCAGCTGAACATCTACCGGCACGACCGGGGCAGGCGGGCACTGATCACCCTGGCCGGTGAGAACGACCCGGCCACCGCGCCCCAGGTGCGCGCCGCTCTGGAGCGGTGCCTGAATGACGGCATCACCACCATCGACGTCGATCTGACCACCGTCGGCCTCTGCGACAACAGCGGCCTGAGCGTCTTCCTCGGCGCGTCGCGGCACGCCGCCGAGACCCACGCGTCCCTGCGGCTGCACCACCCGTTCCCGCAGACCGCATGGCTCCTCGCGGATACCGGCTCCGATCTTCTGGTCCTGTGATGGCTCCGGGAGAGCTGTGGTGCGCAACGATACGGAGAGTCATCTGTTCTGACCGTGTGCGACATGCCCGCGCCTGGCGTAATGGGCTGTTCGGGGTGGCCGACCGCGTCACTGTGTGCGGGTTGATCGCGGTCGTTTCGGGAACCCGTGTGCACAGATCACGTGAGCGGGTCGAGCGCATCCGCCGTGGCCCCAGGACGGACCGCGCGTGCCGGTGCGGGCGCTGGATTCGCGGCACGAGGTGAGCATGGACATGGTGACCGAAGCTTCGACGACGCCGGTGCGGGGGTGCGGTTATGGCGGAAGGTGAGCGCCGATCTGACGAGGGCATGCTGGACCGGTCGGAAGGGTTCGGTGAGCGACTGCTGGGGGTGCTCATTGACCGGGCACACGAGATGCCGCCCCAGCTGATCGCCCCGCTGATCGCGGAAGAGGTGGCCAGGGTCGGTGGCCGCGACGTCTCGATCCTCCTGCAGGACTATGGCCAGTTGGTGTTGGTGCCGTTGCCGGGTCGGCGGCTGATGGTCGGCGAGCCTGAGCCGATCGGTGACTCTCCCGCCGGCACAGCCTTTCTGCACGCGACCACTGTCGAGGTGCCGCAGCTCGATGGCATCCGGATGTACCTACCGTTGCTGGACGGCAGCGACCAGGTGGGCGTGATGGCCCTCACCCTGGACGCCGTCGATGACGACGACCGGCGGCTGCTGCGCAGGCTCGCCGGCCTGGTCGCCGACATGCTGGTCACCAAGCACAGCTACACCGATCAGTTCTTCCTCGCCCGGCGCCGCGAACCGATGAGCCTGACCGCGGAGATCCAGTGGTCCCTGCTGCCGCCGCTGGCGATGTCCGTCCCGCAGGTCGCGGTGGCCGGAATCCTGGAGCCCGCCTACGATGTCGCAGGCGACAGCTTCGACTACGCCCTCAACGAGGACACCCTGCACGTGGCCATGGTCGATGCGATGGGCCACGGCCTGGACGCCGCCACGATGTCGACCGTCGCCGTCGGGGCCTATCGGCACGCCAGACGTGCCGACATCGGCCTGTCCGAGATCTACACGTTCATGGATCGGGCCATCGCCGAGCAGTTCGGGCCCGACCACTTCGTCACCGCCCAGATGATGCATCTGAACACCGCGACGGGCCACCTGCAGTGGGTCAACGCGGGCCACCCCGCACCGCTGCTGATCCGTGACCACAAGGTCGTCCGGCAACTGGGAGGCCCGACCACCTTGCCCGTCGGCTTCGGCGGTGAAGAGCCCCGGATCTGCGGGCAGATGCTCCAACGCGGCGACCGAGTGCTGTGCTTCACCGACGGCCTGATCGAGGAGCACGAAGCCGGCGAAGAACAATTCGGCGAAGAACAACTCATCCACTGGGTCAACCGGATCGAACACACAGCGAAGGGAGTACGAGCGGTGGTGCGCGCACTCTCCCACGCCCTGAAGCAGCAACGGGGCGGCCGCACCACCGACGACGCGACCCTCTTCCTGATCGAATGGCGAGGGGGCGCCGCCGACCACCTCGCGCTCCTTGAGTGAGCCGACAACCGCACCACCGAAGACAGGACCGACGCCACAGGGACCCGCTGCCTGGCCAACCTCGGTGCGCACTCGCCCCTGGCCGTCCGCCGGTGCGCCCCTGACCACGGCCGCACGGAACTGGGGCCCTCACGAGCCCCCCACGTCAGAAACGCGACCTGAGGGAACAGGGATTACCGAATTACGTGACGCCAGCCCTGGGGAATCACACGACCAGATCCTGCGGAGTCGAACTGTTCGACTCCGTCATGCGAGCCACCTCCTGGGGCGGTGCACGGGGTGCCGTACTCGGGCGGCCGTCATGAGTGCTTTCCGTCCGACTGCCGTTGCGATGCCTCGGACATGCGCGAGCCACCGCGTTCTTTGCACCGTCCACATTCTGGGATCGGGCAGCTTCGAGCCTCCCATCGAGCGACGCGAGGACTACGCTGCTGTGTAGACGTCCCAGACCCCGGCGGCATGCTGTTACTGAACGCAGATGGCTGCGGGGTGCGGACTCTTCGTCTGTCACCCGGCGCGTCCCTGGAGGGAACTGGGTGGGTCTTCTGTCCTGCTGCGCAGGCTGTCCGACCGGCCGTTGCTCTGCCTCCGCCGAAAATACGCCCCTGCCGGGAGCGCTCCACAGGGCCAGAACTCCGGCCCACCGTGCCCGCTGCCGGATGGTCTTCCGAACCGAGGCATCATGCCCTTGCCACAGCTCGCCGTCCACCGCCATGACCGAAGGACACGGGCGCTGATCACCCTGGCCGGTGAAATCGACCTCGAATCCGCGCCGTTGGTGCGCGTGTCCCTGGAACGGTGCCTGCGGGACGGTATCCGCGCCATCGACGTCGACCTCACCCCCGTCGTCTTCTGCGACTGCAGCGGGCTCAACGCATTCCTCCACGCTGCGCAACAGACCACCGTGGTCGGCGGGACCCTGCGACTGCACCATCCGCCGCCGATGCTGGCTCGGATTCTCGACCTCACCGGCTGCGGGTTCCTCCTCCTCGGCCTTCCGTTCGGCCACCTGCCACCTCCTCTCGGGGACACCCCGGCCACGCCCGCCCCAGCCCCGCCGCACGGGTCTGTCCAGTTGGTTCCTGTCCTCTCGGGTGATGTCCGATGACGGCCGAACCCGGGCGGGGACAGTCACGGAAGCCGGGGGACGGTGAGCCCTCCGCCATGGCTCCGGCGCGGTTGCGTCGGCTGAACCGTTGGCTGGTGGAGGACCTGCGTGAGGATCTGGCGGATCTGTATGTGGAGTCCCGCGCAACGGCGCCGGGTGATCCATACCGCCGTCCCAGCCGCCAGGACTTCCTGAACCGTCTCACCACGTACATGCGCCGACCGGGATTCGCCGTGGTGATCGCCGAGATGGACGGACTGATGGGATGCGCCTTCGGATTCCCGGTACGCGGCGACGGCTCCTGGTGGTTCGGCTTCGACGGAGCATTGCCGCGCAGCATCGATCAACTCACGGTGTCCGGCAGGGCCTTCGCGTTCGGTGACATCCTGATCCGGCCGCACCCGCAGGACCGGGGCCTCGCCCGTCGTGTGCAGGAGCGGTTGCTGACCGGGCATCAGGCATCGCTCGGCGCCACCCTGGTGGACCCGGCCGATCGCCCAGCCCTCGCCGCACTCCGCTCCTGGGGGTGGCTGGACATCGGAGAGCTTCGCAGGCCGGCGGGCGCCACCACGTTCCGCGCGCTGGTACTTCCCCTCGGGGAACGCACCACGGCGAGGCTGGAGGGCCTTGTCACGATGCCTGGAGGCGGTGACCCGGGTGGGCCCTGACAGCCGGTCGACCCGCATTCGGATGCTGGTGGCCGAGCAGGCGGCCCGACGAGGTGCCCGGATCGGTGTGGTGGACGTGTGCACCGCGGCCGTGGCCGCGCTGCCGGTCGGCGGGGCCGGGCTGTCGGCGATGTCCGACGCCGCGCCGAGCCACCCGCTGTGCAGCACCGACGACATCAGCGAGCGGTTGGAAGAGCTCCAGCTCACGCTGGGCGAGGGGCCCTGCGTGGACGCCTTCCTGCACGGCTCGGCCGTACTGACACCCGATCTGCTCACCCGTGACCTGCAGGACCGTTGGATGGTGTTCGCCGAGGCGGCCCTGGAAGCCGGGGCACGCGCGGTGTTCGCGCTCCCTCTGCAGATGGGGGCGATCAGCCGGGGAGTTCTGGACCTGTACGCCCACGTTCCGGTCCGGTTGAACGCAGAGGAACTGGCGGACGCGTTGGCGTTCGCCGATCTCGCGACTCTGGTGCTGCTCGCCGCGCGAATCGACGAGACGGGCGGGCCGCGCGGTGGCCCCGTCGAGGACCTGGGCGCGTACCGGGCGGAGATCGACCAAGCCAGCGGCATCCTGACCGTCCAGCTCGGCGTCGGCATCGAAGAAGCCTTCGTCCGGCTCCGCGCCTACGCCTATGCACAGGGACGCCGGCTCGCCGACGTGGCCGCGGACGTGGTGGCCCATCGGCTCCGTTTCTCACCGGATGCGGAGCCGGACCAGGCCGATGAGGAATCCTGACCGATCGGTGCCGACCGAGAAACGTGCCGTACTTCCCGCCCCTTCAGGCAGGGACTAGTCTCAATCAAGGGTGCCCACGATGGATCAACAGCTTCTGGCCAAGACCTTCGTCGAGCTGGCCGACAATCTGGTCGCCGACTTCGACCTCATCGACTTCCTGCGCCTGCTGACCGACCGCTGCGTCGGCATGCTCGACGCGAGCGCCGCCGGGGTGCTGCTCGCCGACCGGGACGGCAAACTCCGCGTCATGGCCGCCTCCGACGAACAGGTACGCCTGCTGGAGCTCTTCCAGCTCCAGAACGCCGAAGGCCCCTGCCTCGATTGCTTCCGCACCGGCGCACCGGTGATCATCCACGACCTGACCCGGGAGATCGATCGCTGGCCGCGCTTCGTCACGGTGGCCCACCGCAGCGGATTCGGGGCCGTCCAGGCCCTGCCCATGCGTCTGCGGGACGAGACCGTGGGCGCCCTGAACCTTTTCCGCGCCGCGCCCGGCCCCTTCAACCCGCCCGCCACACTCATCGGTCAGGCGCTGGCCGACGTCGCCACCATCAGCCTGCTGCAACAACGCACCGTCCACCGCAGCACGGTGCTCAACGAACAGCTGCAGACGGCGCTGAACAGCCGGGTGCTGATCGAACAGGCCAAGGGGAAGCTCGCCGAACGCCAGAGCATCGACATGGAACAGGCGTTCAGCGCGCTGCGCGGCTACGCCCGCGCCCACAACCGGCGCCTGGCCGACGTGGCCCGCGCCTTCATCGACGACTCCGAACCCCTCGCCGGGCTGGGGTCCTGACCCACGCCCCGGCGGGGGACCGTGACTGCTCTGCGCCGTCCTCGATCAGACGACGGTGGAGCCGCCCCAGTTCCGGTCATGACGTGGATCGCTCGCGTGAGCTCGGTGTTGGTCTTGGTCCAACTCCTGCTCGTTGAAGCGGGGCGGCGCCGGACTGCCAGGGCGTTCGGGCAGCGCCCGCAGCAGCGGGCGGAGCGCCTCACGGTTGACGATCACGTCGAAGCCGGGCTCCGTGCCACCGAGAGTGTCGGTCAGTGGGTAGCTGTGCTCGGAGCGGCCGGGTACAGCGTCCAGGGACACCGCGGTGAAGCTACAGCGCCCCCCTCGCCCAGCCGTACCTCCTGCTCCCACGCGTGCCGACGGCCGTCCTGGACGAAGGCACCGGCGAGTTGAGCTCACAGCTCCCAGTGCCGTCCGCTGGGCGCGTGCGCCGTCATCTCCGGTCCGCCGCATGAAGGCGCCTCCCAGGCCCGGGCGTTGGAATACGGCGCCAGGGCCATACCATGCCGCGTGCCTGGTCGATCACCGCACGGCTCGCCAGCGCCCGCCCCACCTGCTCGCTTCTGGCGCGCAGTTCGACGACCTCGGCCAGCAGAGCCGCGAGCCCCGCCGAAGGCACAGCCGTCCATAGGTGGTCAGCGGCGCGCCAGTTGCCGTTCTCCGGCCGCACCGGGCTTGTAGGCCAGTCCGTAGTGCTTGAAGATCGCTTCCTCCTGCTCGGCGGGCAGGACGTCGTCGGTGCCGATCGAAGGGGCCTGCTTCACCAACGTTCTGACATAGCCGACCCTGAGATAGTCCGGCCCGGCGACCGCATCATCGAGAGGTACGAAGACCAGACGGTGCCGGGTGGGCAGTCCGGTCCGTACCGTGGCCATGGCCGGCTCATCGGTGGTGGTGTCCACATAGACCGCTTCGAGGACACCGATCTTGTGCGACTCGGTGTCGACGACATCGCGGTTGCGCCATTCTCGGACGTCGGCTGCGTGAATCATGACCTCTCCCTGCCTGGACGACTGGCCTGAGGGCCGTGAGTCGCACCCCTGGTTTTCCACGTGAAATCGCCGCAGCGTACGACGCAGCGCCCGTTCCATCCGCTCCGGGAACGGCTTGCCCTCCCAGGCGGCGACCAGGGCCGCGGCCACCTCCGGAAGTCCGGCGTCGCACTGCCGTGAGACATCCACCAGCAGGTTCCTGGCCGGCCCGCGGCGGCAGGGGGTCAGGACCATCATCATGCCGCGGGCCTGGTCGATGACCGCACGGCCCGCCTGCGCCCGCCGCAGCTGATCGTTCTCTGCGCGCAGTGCGACGACGTCCTCTCCCGCAGGTGCGTTCCCCCACGTGGCCTCGGTCCGCAGATCCCACCACTCCTGTGGGATCACGGTTGTGCGTTGCATGGCATGCACCCCTTGACGATCTCGACGTCCTTGCCTGGCTGGAGCCGGTGGCTGCCGGTCCACTCCACGGCTCACCCGCGGCGTTCGTGGTCCCGACGGTCCTCGCGCCGCCAACGCGCCTGGTTCTGACGGCTGTAGCGGCGGTCCCAGCGTTCCAGACGATCCCGGCGCTCCCGGTAGTCCCGGTAGTCCCCGAGATCGGAACTGCCGCTACGGCTCCGGCCTCCGCCACGATCACGGCCGTGGTGGGTGACGCCGTAGACCAGCGCCGCCGCGGCCACCACCCACCAGATGGGATTGAGGAAACCGAAGCCGAACAGGGCCACGATGAGGACGAGAAGCAGGACGAACACAGAGGGCCTCCCCGGGAGCGTGACACAGCGTCGATACCGGGGTCTGGGGCCTCACCCCACAGCGTAGTACTCCCCAAAGGATGCGTATACCGTGCGACGTCAGCGCGTCCTGTCCGGCAGGGATGGCTACTTGACACCTGTCGGGGAACTGCTGCCAGGGCTAGCGTGGGACAGGCCGCCCCTGCCCCCGGCAGCGTCGCACCGCCAACGCGCCCCCCGAGGGCGCACCCTGCGCATCGGTGCCGGAACCCGCCGCGTCACGAGCGAGGCTGTTCCCCGTACGCGCCCATCGTCACGCGATCCCGGCACGCCCCGATGCGCCCCGAGCGGGCACCGATCTGCTGCCCGCCACGTCGCGCACATCCCACACCAGGCGGTACACATGTACGCGCTGATCGTTCCCGCTTCGGTCCCCTTCGTCCTGCTCGCCACCGTGCTGGGCCTGTCCTGGTGGGAGGACCACATCCTGCCGACGCCGCCGGCCGGGCCGGTCGAAGCCCTCGCCGAGGCTCCGTTCACCCCAGCGGCCCCTGCCCAGCCCCCAGAACTCCTCAGTATCGATACTGCGTTGACAAGGGACGTTGCCGGGCGTTGACTGGCAGCACGGCGTAGGGCTATGCCACTCCGGATCATTCGGTTGCAGCATTCCACCTTCCCGCTTCGCCCGGACCCCGCGGAATCAAGGCACCCCCGCGATCTGGAGGCCCGGCAATGCTCTGGATTCTTCTCCTTCTGCTGATCCTGGTGGTCTTCGGGTTCGGCTTCACGACGCAGATCCTGTGGTGGGTCGCGGCCGTCCTGCTGGTCCTCTGGATCGTCGGCTTCGCCAAGCGCGGGCGCAGCGGTGGCCGCCGCCGGTACAGCCGCGGCCGCAGGTAATCCACTCCACGCCCCATCTCACCCCGCGGGAACGACGGCCTGTACGGCGATCACGCCCGGGAGCCCCTCCAACCGCCGACACACAGAGGACAGTCATGAGCATCGGACAGACGATCAAGCACAAGACACAGGAATTCAAGGGCCGGATCACCGAACGCATCGGCCGGACCACCTGCAATCGGGGACTGCAGCGCGAAGGCAGGACCGATCGGGTCTCCGGAAGCCTGAAGCGGGCCGGAGACAAGGCCAAGGACGCGTTCAGGCGCTGACCACATGCGCGCCGGGTGGTGCCCACGTCGAGTGGGCACCACCCGGCCGACCCCAACACCCAAGGGACAGACAGGAATTGACGGAAATGAAGCAGACCGACGTGCGAACCGAGAGCCAAGGACAGCAGCCATGTTCACCGTCGCGATCAGCGATCAGCGAGGCCACGGCCCCACCTGCCAGGGGTTCGCGCCGCAGCGTGGTGGTGGCGGAGACGAAGAGGTATCCGGTGAGGACGCCGAGCCACGCCAAGGTCAGGCCGAACACGGCGAAAAGCGGCGAGGGCGGTCGTGGTCCGCAGGTCCTGGCCGGGTGAACGACCGATCACGCGACGTAGCCGACCGAACCAAGATGAACGGTTCGCGGCACCGGAAGGCTTCATCAGCATGCCTGTCGACTACCACGGTCGAAACCCTTGCCGCGCGAGGGCACGACGCAGAGATCCCCGGATTAACCTGGAAGAACAAAGGGCTACCGAGCTCAGCGCGCGGCGACTGTTCGCAGGGGGCGGCTCGCACCGGCCCTGATCAACGGCTCAGGAGGCAAGCCATGATCCATTCAGCCGATATCCGCGAGTGGCGCAACCGCAGCGTCGTCGACCCGAAGGGCCACAAGATCGGCGCACTCGAAGCGGTCTACGTCGACACCACCACCGACGAACCGGCCATGGCCACGGTCCGCACCGGACTCCCCACCCGCCACCACCTGGCCTTCGTCCCCCTCGACGAGGCGACCCTCGGACCGGACTACGTCAAGGTCTCCTACACCAAGACGCTGGTGAAGAAAGCGCCCTCGGTCGGCATGGACGACATCCTGCCCGCCGAGTCAGAGGAAGCGATCTTCCAGCACTACGACATGCCCTACCAGACGGGCGCAGGCGGCGAGCGGCAGCTCGCGCGCCGCTAGATCGCCCGCGCTCAGCCGCCCAAGGGAGGCGTACACGTCATGGCCCTCTTGCTGTTTCTCGTTCTGGTCGCCGTCGTGCTGGGAATCATCGGAGTTGTGGCGGAGGGGTTGGGCTACTTGTTGATCATCGGCATCGTGGTCCTTGTGGCTGCGCTGGGTCTCGTCGCCGTGCGCTGGTCCCAGCGCACCGGTCGCCGCCCCATCCGATAACGAACGACACCCGGTATACGCCCGAACCTCATCCGGGACGAAGAGGTGGCCGGTTCAAGTCCGCCCCGCTACGACTGCCGGCTATCGACCTCCCGACCCGCGGGAGTCCGGCGGCTCCTAGCAGCCGGGCCACAGCGGCATTTATCCGTCTCGCACCACTGCCGCACCAGTAGAGGCGGTCAGCCACGAACAACCGGAGGCGCAGACAACAGCCCCGGCAGGCCGCGCCTGACAACGCCATGACCTCTGACCTGCGGTGACACACCCAAGCCCCTGTGATTCCCAAGCTCAGAGCGCGGGTTCGATTCCCGTCACCCGCTCCAAGCAGAAGACCCAGGTCAGTGACCTGGGTCTTGCTTATTGTCTAGACCATTTTGAGGCCGCGTGCCATTTGCGTGCCATAAGGGTCCGATCAACGCACGGAGTTGGGATCCGCAAGCCCCTCCTGAACTATTCGATTGGCTGGCATCTCGAGTCGCGAAACGGAGTTTTTCTGGCCTACGTCACGTAGCGATGGGTGGTCTGCAACGATGCACCTGCGAACACTCCCCCTGGCACTGCCACGACCGAGGCAGGTACGACGAAGGCCGGGCCGACTGCTCGTCGCCCCGGCCCCTGGCCGCCGGCGAGGACCTACTCCAGTACGGGGTCTCCCAGGATTCCGGACGCTTGCGCGCCGCCTCGTGCGCTACCCCTCTGGCTTTGCTTTCGAGGAACATGGTCAGGTGGGGCGCGAGGAGACGTGCAGTGGGCAAGCCTCGGCGCCCTGCCCGGCGGACTTCGTCCACAGCCGCAGTGGGGCGGTCGCAGAGGGCACAGCGCCAGGCATCGAGGCCGCCGTGGTCTCGGTGAAGGCAACAGCGTTGATCTCGCGGATCAGCGGCTGGAGGGCCACGCTGGGGCTTCGCCCTTCTCCGGGGCGTCGATGAGCCCATAACGCTCCAGCCCGAAGAGGGCGGTGTCCAAGGCAACTTGGGTGACGCTCTCGCCGGTGGCCTGTTCCAGCAGGCTCGGAGTAAGCAAAGACAGCGGAATGGGGACTTCAGCCATCAGTGACAGCAGCCGCAGTAACGGCTGTGCCAACCGCCGGCTTTCATCGTCAAGTTGGTCCAGCGACAACTCCCAGGTGTACCGGACGAGCGTCCGGGCCACCTTCGGGTCAGTGGCGTTGGGGTCCTCTGCGCCGAGCAGCCAGAGCCAGCTGTCCCCACACCACATCCGACAGATTGTCCTGCCCAGCCTGTGCCGCTTCCAGCACGTCGCGCGGCAGCCACACGCGATTGCCACTTGTGTCAGGTGTTCGGCCAGACCAGTCGAGTCACCCAGCGGATCCAGAACACCGCGAAGCCCTCGCGTTCTGCCCGCCCCGCGAAGGCCACGGCCAACGTTGTCTTACCGACACCGCCCGCCCCGCGACAGCACTACGAATCTTCCACTCGGCCGACGCAGCATCCGGCGCACTTGGTGGCTGAGCGCGGACTGGACGACGTGGCACCGCTCGGCGGCGCGGGTGAAGCTCGCGGTCTCCGCCACCGCGAGCACGTAGCGCATCTGCTGAAGATCCACTGGCCCATCGTGAAACACCATGGACCGGATGACAATCATGTGTTGGACCGATGGATGCCTGCTCAGCAATGCTGAAGTCAACGACGGGCCACAGCAGTCAGCGACCAGCCACCGCCCTCGGCCGGCGAGGTCCGGGGCCGTGGGCCCCGCCGTACCACCACCGGCGCCCGGCGCCCCGACCCCGCGGAGACCCCCCTACGCGTGATCGCCCTCGACCACCTCGTCCTGAACGTCGCGGACATCGAGCGCTCGCTCACCTTCTACATCGTCCTGCTGGGGCTGGAACCGTGCGGGTGGAGCCACCAGCTCTTCCCCGTGGACGGACCCGGTCGGTGGCGGACCTGCGGGCGGCCTACGAGGTGCTGGCCGGCACGGACCCGCAGGACCCGCGGGCTGTTCCGGCACCGCTGTACGGGCCGCGGCCGGAGGCGCCGGTGCGGGTCGGCGTGGTGACCGACCCCGGCGGCCGGGGTGACGTCCACCCGGACGTGCGCGCGGCGATCGAGGCGGCGGCGGCCGCCCTGGAGGACGCCGGGCACCCGGTCAAGGAGGTGGAGGTGCCACGGCTGCAGGACGCCCTCGACGGCTACGGCGCACTCCTGCGGACCGAGTTCTCCCTGGCCTGGCCCATGCTCAGGCGTCTGCTCACCGACGACAGCGCCCGCCGCATCGAGCTGGACACGCAACGCCACCCGGCCGTCGGCCTGGAGGAGTACCTCCGGCAGACCGGCGTACGCCTCGGCGTCCAGCGCGCGTGGGCCCGCTTCTTCGAGCACTGCCCGCTGCTGCTCGGGCCGGTGTCCACACAGCCGGCACCCGAACCTGTGATACCGCGGACCCCGGAGGAGCACGACGCGACGATGACGCCGATGCGGCTGCCGACCGCGACGACGTACGTGGGGGTTCCCGCCGTGGCCGTGCCCACCGGACTCGCGGCCGGCCTGCCGCAAGGTACTCGCGAGGGCTCGCTGCTGAAGCGTCCCGGTCAAGGCATCGGGGCTTTCACTGGTCCGCTTGTGCCATCTCGACAATGCGGCGAAGTTCCGCGATGTGCCCGGCCAGTGCCTGTCGGCCTTCGGGAGTGAGCGCGAGCCAGGTACGCGGATGAGAGCCACGGACCTTCGTAACGGAGACATAGCTGGCCACCTGCAGGACCTTGACATGTTTACTCAGCACCGAGTCGCTCACCATGAGCGCATCGCGGACTACGGAGAATTCCATGGCGTCTACGGCGGCGAGGGTGGTGCAGATCCGCAACCGGTTCGGCGCGTGAATTACCTCGTCGAAAGCCGGGTCAGTCATCGTCCTGCCTCGATGTCGTGCCGCGCGACCGCGTCGACGCGGTACCCCACGACGATGGTCAGCACCCCGACCACCAGCCCGGCGCCAGCGATGGCGAAGTGCACCCCCGTGCCCCACTCCAGGTACATCCCGGTCACGACGGCGAGCAGGGAGGTCAGCGCGTAGATGCCGAAAAGCCTGGTGGCTCCGGGAGTGGCCGTATAGCGGTCGAAGGAGACGCCCGTCGCCCGCCGGACCGCCAGACCGAGGACGACCACCACACCGACGAGCAGAGGAACGGCCCACGAGGCCATGCGCAGGCTCATCGAGAGGAACAGCAGCGCAAGCGTGACCCCTATCCCCACGTGGTACCACCAGGGGCTGGCGACGTGTATCGCTGCCTGGGCCCGGGTCGCGGCGACGGAGTCGAGGGCCTCGCGTGCGGAACCGGCGTCCAGGCCACGGGAGTTGCGTGAAGTGTTTTCCATGATGGAAAACACTACAAGACACTTTCCATCATGGCGAGTGGCGGTGTCGGCGCGGGCGATGACCACGCTGCACCGAGGCGACCTGGCGTATACTTTGCGATCGCTTGGTGTACGCTTTGCGACCGAGGTGGCACTCAAGGATAGTGACAAACGGGCGTCAAAGTGACCGAAAAGGCGTTGGAGTCACCCTTACGCATATGCGAACATCTCGAATGCCGTATGACCGCGACCAATGCTTCATCTGGTAAGAGCAAGTGGGGGACGCTGAAGCATGTTTGTTTTACTGTCACAGATGGACTGGTGCGGAGCACGTCGCCAACGGCCATTTGCCGCTCTCTGACACTTGCCGCCCTCTGAAGCGTTTCCAGCCAGGGGCCTCGCGGTGAGTGATCACATCGATCACTATTCCGAGCATTCTGCCGCATTCCTGGCTGCGTGAAATCTTCTAGCGAAACAGTAGGGCACGGCTGCCGTGACCGCGCTAACTGACTTCGCTTCACATACGTTCGTACTGCGAGGTCCCGCTTGACCACCGAGACCCAGCGCGATCGTGTCGGCAAATCCCGTCCTCTCGACAAGTCTTGGCTGCCGTGGGGCGGTGCACCTTCGTCGAAAGACCTTTTTTGCTGGTACGGCATCTGGCTGGTATTTGCCTATTCGTTCGCTATGTGGCCGCTCAAGCCATGGTTGATCGGCACAAACCCCGTATTGCTGGAGGCGATGACCGGCGCGCAGAGCGCCATGACCGCCGCGGGCGCGTTCGCCCGTGTCGGCGAAGCCCCCCTGGCCCTGGCTGTGGCCGCCGGGATCTTCGGGATGATGAAGTTTGCCTGGGTGTTCTGGTTGGCAGGCCGGCTGTGGGGCGAGAACATGCTGCGGCTCCTCGCGGGTCCCGCGCAGGAAGGTCGAGCCAAGCGCCGCCTCGGCCTGCTCACCCGTGACACACCGGCGAGGCGGTGGCTCATCGGCGCGGCCGTCGTGCTGGAAAAGGTACCGATGGTGCCGGGTCCGCTGGTGTTTGCCTCGGCCGGCTGGGTGGGCATGCGCCTGCCGACTTTCCTCTTTCTCAATCTGATCGGCGCGGCCGCCTGGACCGGGCTCTATACCGGCCTCGGTTACGCCATCGGACAGCCGGCAGTGGAGATCGCCGAGACCATCACAGATCAGGCAGTGTGGATTTCCCTGGCCGTCATCGTCGGCGGCCTTGTCGTGCAGACGGCGATGAGCCGCTTTCGAGCTGCCAGGAGACGGTCGTGACCCTCATTCTCATCGTCAATGACGATCCTCTGCTGCGGGCCGGACTTCGGATGATCATCGAGTCGGCCAACGACCTTGAGGCCCAGATCGCGGGCGGAGCCGAGGCCCTCGCCGAGGCGCGGCGCTGCCGCCCCGACGTCGTCCTGCTCGACATCCGGATGGGGGCCACGAACGGCTTCGCACTGCTCAAAGACCTGCTGGAGCTGCCCAACCCGCCCCGTGTGGCGGTACTGTCCTCGCCCGCCGCCGGCAAGTCCGTTCTCACCGCCTTGCGTATCGGGGCAGCGGGCTGCCTGCTGAAGGACACCGGCCCCGAGGAGCTGCTGACGTCGGTACGTGCGCTCGCTGTCGGCAATACCGTGCTGTCCACCCTTGCCGCTTCCCTCCTGATGGCGGAACTGGAGGAAGAAGTGGAGCACTCCGACGCCTCGTTGGAGGCCCGCCGGATGACCGCGTCGCTGAGCGCGCGGGAGCACGAGGTGCTGACCATGATCGCCGAGGGGTTGTCCAACGCCGACATAGGGCGCCGGCTCACGCTGGGCACCGGGACGGTCAAGGACTGCGTCAGCGACATCTTCAACAAGCTCGGGGTCGTCAACCGCGTACAGGCGGCGGTGATCGCCTATCGGGCGCGGCTGCCCATGGGCGTTCCCCCGACGACCAGCGCTGCTTGACGGCAGCGCCCCCGCGCTGTCTTAGGGCAGCACAGCGCACGTCCTGTGAGCTCCGGCGGTGACACCGTCCGGAGCTCACCGCATTCCGGGGGCCCGCGGCCGGCCAGTGGTTCCGGCACACCAGTCGACCGACGCCATCTCTCCCCATTTCACCGCCACTTGGCTGGCGACAACCGACCAATGGCGGCTGGTCCGGCACACCGGCACCGGGAAATACTTGTCGCAGCAACAAGGAATGAGCTTGCAGAGCCGACCGCAAGCTCATGAGAACGGGGGAGAAATGCCGGGACTTGACCTGGGCGGGCCCGATGGAACCCGCACTGCGGACCCAAAGGAAACGCAGACGAAGGTCACACCCACATTCCGGCCGGTGGATCTGGACGCGTTCCCCGAAGTGGATGCCCTGCTCAACCGGCTGGGCTTCGGCGCCTTCGACCGTACTTCGGTGTCCGCGCCCGTGGGTCGGAACCACGCATGGTCCGGGCGTACCGCGAGCGGCCGCCGGGTGTTCGTGAAACACCTTGTCGGGGCCGAGCCGGATATCCGGGCCCGGATGCGGCGGATGCTGGCATTCGAGCATTTCGTCGGGACCGTCTCCGAGCTGACCGGCCACGTTCCGGCGCTGCTCGGCCACGACGAGGACGCGGGGCTGGTGGCCTTCGAGCACATCGAGGCCGAGAGCGGTGCCGAGCTGATGGTCGACGAGACCTTCAGCGAGGAACTGGCCTTCACCGTGGGGCAGAAGATCGGCGCGCTGCACGCCGCCTCCCCGGCCGGCGAGATGGACGACACCCTGCCCGCACTGCCGGACCCGCGCCTGCTCCATGCGCTTCCCCTGGCCACCTACAACGAACTCAGCTTCGCCGAGCTGGAGGCGTGGCGGCTCATGCAGCAGGACGCCGCGCTCCGCGAGGGCCTGGAGAACCTGCGGAAGTGGGAGGACGAGGCTCCCCGCGTCCCCTCCCACTGCGACTTCCGGGTGGACCAACTCCTCCTGGTGGACGGCGGAACTCCCGTCATCGCGGACTGGGAGGAGTTCCGCCTCGCGGATCCGGCCCGTGATGTCGGTGCCTTCGCTGGTGAATGGCTCTACCGCTCGGTTCTCGACATCGTCACCAATCGGGGCGACGGTGATGTGCAGTTCCCCGATGTCGAGCTGACCCATGAGCAGGTCCTCTCGCGCGGGGCCGAGAAGATCGAGCGCCTGCTCCCCCTCATTCGTCAATTCTGGCGCGGCTATCTGACGCGGCGCGCCGCCGACCCGGGATTCGGCGCGCGGGCCACGGCATTCGCCGGCTGGCATCTGCTCGATCGACTGGTCGCCGGTGCCGCTCAGGCCCAGCGGCTGTCCGGAATCGAGCGAGCCGCCGCGGGAATCGGCCGTGGCGCGCTGATCACCCCGCACAGGTTCGCCATCGTTCTCGGATTTGAGGCAGCGTCATGAGTGACATTCCCGTTGCCCCCGCGCTGCTCGAGGCCGCCGCCGTCCACGTAGCCCCGGACCGCTCCTGGGCGACCGTGGGGGAGCGGCGGATCGAGGCGGAGACGCCCAGGGAGTTGCGGCGGCTGCTGTCCGACGCGCTCTACCACGAGCTGCACGCCGGGCTGTCCCTGGAGAACGGATCGCTCCCCTTCCGGCTGCGCGACGCCGCGTTCGAAGCGGAGCTCGCCAAGGGCGTGCCGCACCGGAGGACGACCGCGCGCGGCCTGGTACGGGAGACCGGCCGGAACGCCCACGTGGTCGACCTCGGCGGGGTGCGCGTACGGGTACCGGCCGACCGGGTCCACGCCGACGGCACGGTCTCCACCGGCAGCGTCGTCGACGTGGTCAACACCTCCATGCGGCCCGGCCTTTCACCGGGATTCTTCCTGGTCGAGGGGGAGCGGCCGCACCGATCCGCCGACCTGCTGCGCGTCTACCTCCACATCACGGAGTGGACCGCAGCGCGCACGGTGTGGCAGACGGCGCTGGAGCATCTGGAGGCGCGCCAGTGCACCTACCGGGCGAAGGTGGTCTCCAGCAAGCTCCTCTACCCGCGGCGCGACGCCCTGGTCGTCTACCTGGACGAGCGGGACGCCCACGCCGCGCGGGGGCTCGCCGAAGCCGTCGGTGACCTGCCCGGCCTCGGCACGGAGACCTCGGTCTTCACCCGCCGGCTCCGTCCCGGGGTGGCCATGGCGTGGGAACCGCGTGACACCTCGCCCGGCATGGGCAGCCTGAGCTTCGGCCAGCACCGGGCCAGCGTGCTGGCGAAGGCCCTGGTGGAGACGGCCGACAGGCCCGGCTCGTTCGCCGAGGTCCTCCACGACCGCCTGGTCGAGGCCAACATCGACCCGGCCGACCCGTCGCGGAACGCGGACTCCCCCGACCCGGACCGCACCCCCCACACAACCGATCAGTCCCCGAGCTGAGGTGCTTTCCAGGGGGCGTGATCGCGCCTCCTGGATTCACCTCAGAATCCGTTGAAAGGGATATTCATGGAAAACAAGAGCACCGTCATCACCGACCTCGTCGCCGGATACAGCACTTACACCGAGGCCGGCGAGCTGAACGTCAGCGCCGCCGCGGGCGCCCCGGCCACCACCTACATCTGCGCCTCGGTGGCCATCTCCCGCACCAGCTCGGTCAAGTGCAGCGCCGCCGTCAGCGCCGCCAGCGGTGCCACCTACGAGTGGACCTGCTGAGCGGTCCCCATCGCACCTTCCATCTCAACCACTGCGCACTGCCGAAAGGAGTGAACAGATGAAGACCACCGCAATCATGGAACTCGTCGCGGGCTACGAGGCATACGCCGACTCCGACGAGCTGCAGATCGACGCGAACGCCGACGCTCCCGCGAGCACCCCGGTCTGCGGGGCCGCGACCGTTTCGTGGGCGGCCAGCATGTTCTCGGCCAAGACCGTCAGGGACGGCTGCTGAGCATCCCCTCCGGTGACCGGAACTGACACCCGGTCATCCGCCGGTGCGGGCCGCCGCCACGCGGCCCGCACCCGGCCCTCGTACACCGTCGTCACCGCAACACACCTGGGGGCACTGACCATGGACGACCTCGCTCGCGTCGAGCACCTCGCGGAGCTGGCCGACCTCGTGCGACCGGCCGCGATCCGTACGGCGGCGACGCTCGGCGTGGCCGACCACATCGCCGCCGGGGTGCACGACACCACGGGCCTGGCACGGCGGTGCGAAACCCGCGCCGACGTGCTCGACAGCCTGCTGCGCTATCTGGCCTCGCTCGAGCTGCTGGACCGCGACGGGAACGGCGGGTACGTGCTGCGGGACGCGGCAGCGCCGTTGCTGTCGGATCACCCGCTCTCCCTGCGCGAGGCCCTGCGCCTGGACGGCGTGACCGGCAGATCGGACACGGCGCTGCTGGGCCTGGTCCACACGGTCCGGACCGGCGAGCCCGCGCACGTGGGCCTGTTCGGCCGCGGCTACTGGGACAGCCTCAACGAGGACGCCACCCACGTCGAGGCCATAGAGCGCGCCGGTCTGGGGCAGCTGGTGTTCGACGCGGAACTCATCCGCGACGCCTACGACTGGTCGGCCGTGCGCAGCGTCGTGGACGTGGGCGGCAACACCGGCGCGATCCTGACCAGCCTGCTGCGGCCCCACCCGCATCTGCGGGGCACGCTCGTCGATCTGCCCAGCGTGGCGCGGGTGGCCGCCGGGAACATCGCCGGCGCCGGTCTGGAAGACCGGTGCGAGGTGGCGCCCGGCAGCTTCTTCGACCCGCTGCCCGCGGGCCGGGACGTCTATCTGCTCTCCGCGATCCTGGGTGACTGGGACGACGAGCAGGCGGTGCGGATTCTGCGCCGCTGCGCCGAGGCCGCGGGCGAGACCGGAAAGGTCCTGCTGGCCGACGTCAACCTGGAGATGGTCATGCGGGGCGAGCGGGCGGCCCGGATGGAGCTGCTGCTGCGCGCCATGATGCCCACGCCGGTACGAACCGTCGAGGAGCTGAGGAGACTCGGGCACGAGGCGGGCCTGCGCGTGACATGGGAGGGGCCGGTGACCCCGGTCAGGTCGTTGATCGAGTTCTCGGTCCAGGAGTCCCGGGCATGAGCGCGCCGGTCACGAACACGGACGGGTCCCCCGAGCGGCTGCTCCTGCTGCGCGAGATCTTCGGCGGCCGACGCCTCCAACTGGCGGGCGTCCTGGTGCTGTCCCTGGCCGCCACGGCGGCGACGCTGGTGCTGCCGTGGACGGTCGGCAAGCTGCTGGAGGCGATCCAGAAGGACGACGGCCTCACCACGTGGACGTGGCTGATGGTCGCGGTCGGCCTCGGCTCCGCCGCCGCCAGCGCCGTGGCCACCTATCTGCTCTCCCGCATGGGCCACCAGCTGATCGGGCGGCTGCGGGTCCGCAGCATGCGCCACTCCATCGGCCTGGGGCTGCACGCCGCCCGCCAGGAGGGCACCGGAAACCTCGCGACGCGGCTCACCGCCGACGCCTCCGCGGTCAAGAGCATCGTCGACATCGCCCCGATCCAGCTCCCGATGTCGCTGGTCACCCTGGTCGGCACCATGGTGATCATGGGCGTGCTGGACTGGGTGCTGCTCCTGATCACGCTCGGGGCCTTCCTCGTGGCGCTGGCCGTGGTCGCCGTCGTCGTGGTCGCCCTGCGCCGCAAGTACGTGGCGATCCAGGACCAGGTCGGCTCGCTCACCGAGCACTTCGTCGCGACGATGGAGGCGCTGACGGTGATCAAGGCGCACCGTGCGGAGCGCATCGTGTCGGCCGAGCTGGCCAACCGCGCCGAGCGGGTCGCCCGGTTCGAGGTCGGCGCGTCCGCGTTGGAAGCCCTGATGGTGCCCATCATCAACCTGGGCCAGCAGATCGCCCTGGTGGCGGTCATCCTGGGCGGCGGCGCCCGGATCACCAGCGGTGACCTGGAACTGGGCACGTTCGTGGCGTTCCTGCTCTACCTCTTCCAGCTGACCGCGCCCCTGATGATGGCGATATCGGCGACCAGCACGATCCAGATGGGCCTGGCGGCCCGTAAGCGCTTCGAGGGCCTGTTCGCCCTCCCGTCCGAGGAGCTTTCCGCCGGGCAGGCGCCCGGCGGCTCCCAGGCCCCCGGCGACTCCCGGGCGCCGGTGGCCGGCGCCCCCGCCGTACGCTTCGAGAAGGTCGACTTCGCCTACGGCGAGGAGCCCGTCCTGCGGCAGGTCGATCTGACCGTCCCCGCCACCGGGCTGACCGCCATGGTCGGGCTCTCCGGCTCCGGCAAGTCCACCGTCCTCGGCCTGGTCGAGCGGTTCATGGTCCCGCGGCAGGGGCGCATCGAGGTGTTCGGCCGCGGCGCGGACCAGTGGTCCCTGGCCGAACTGCGCGGGAGGCTCGCCTACGTCGACCAGGGCGCCACCCTGCTGCGCGACACCGTGCGCAACAACCTCACGCTCGGCCAGGAGCAGCCGGCATCCGACGAGGTCCTGCTGCGTGCGCTGCGGGACGTCGGCCTGGAAGCGGAGATCACCCGGCTGCCGGAGGGGCTGGACACGGTCCTGGGCGGTACCCACGACCTGTCCGGTGGCCAGCGGCAGCGGCTGGCGCTGGCCCGGGCGAGCCTGTCGGACGCGCCGCTGGTCCTGCTCGACGAACCGTCCTCGCAACTGGACAGCATCAACGAACTGCGGCTGCGCAAGCTCGTCGACGACATCAGCCGGGACCGGGCCGTGCTCGTGGTCGCCCACCGCATCTCCACCGTGCTCCACGCCGACCACGTGATCGTGATGGACGGCGGGCAGGTGACCGCCCAGGGCCGGCACGAGGACCTGATGCGCACGAGTCCCATGTACGCGGAGCTGGTCCGCGGACAGGCCCTGGGGACTTCCGGCAACGGGACTTTCGAGAACACGACCGCAGTCCTGACTGGAGGCAACCGATGACCACGTACTCGATCATGGCCCCGATCGTCCCCTTCCGCCCGGAGCAGTTGCTGCCGTACGCCGCTCTCACACAGTGGAGCGACGCGCACCGGATCTGGCAGGGCCAGGCTCTGGGCAACGACCCGTTCCAGGACTTCGCGCACGCAGCTGCCTGCGGCTTCCGCGTGCCCACCGGCACCGGCGTCACCCTGATGCCCCTGCGCCACCCCCAACAGGCCGCCATCCAGGCCCACTCACTGGCGGTGGCCAGCGGCCATCCGGTAGTGGCCGGCTTCGGGCCGGGCGCGGTCGTGTTCCAGAAGAACCTCATGGGGTCCCCGTACCGCAGCCAGCTCGGCGCCGTGCGCGAATACGTCTCCGTGATGCGCGCCCTGCTTGAGAAGAGCGAGGTCGAGCACGTCGGCGAGTACTTCACCTGCCACTCCAAGCTCCCCGCCGCGCCCCGGCCACCGGTGGAGATCGGCCTGGGGGTCCTCCGCCCCCGCATGGCCCGGCTGGCCGGGGAGGTCGCCGACGTCGCGATCACCTGGCTGACGCCGGCCGGGTACGTCCGCGATGTCGTGGTGCCCGCGCTCAGGGCCGGGGCCGAGGCCGCCGGACGCCCCGTGCCCCGGGTGGTGGTGATGGTCCCGCTGGCACTCGCGGCAGCGGAGCGGAACCCGGTCGAGCTGGCGGCGATCAGCAACACCGGCCACACCATGCTGCCGCACTACGCCGACATGCTGCGCCGGTCCGGCATCGAGACGTCGACCCAGGATCCACGCGGCAACGCCGAGGCGCTCCTGGCCGGGGATGCCTTCCTCTATGGCGACAAGGCAGAACTCGCCGACCGGCTGCGGGAGTACGTGGACGCGGGCGCGGACGAGATCGTCCTGAACGTCACCGGGGTGCACATGAAATACGGTGAGCGCGCCTCCCTCACGGAGCTGGAAACCCTGCTGGAGGCGGTCGCTCGATGATGGACGAGCCGTATGCCGAGGTTCCCGACCTGGGCCTGAACCGGCTTCTCGTCGTCGTCACGGGGTCCGCCTACGCCTGGTCCACGCCCTACTGGCTGGAGTTGCTGCGTCAGCACTGCCCTGGGCTGGAGGTCCGTGTCGTCCTGACGCGCAGCGCGGAACGGTTCGTGACACGACAGGCCGTCAGCGCGCGGGTGGACGGCGCCGTCTTCGCCGATACCTGGCCCGAGGACGAGGCCGCGGCGCTGCACGTCGAGTGGGCGGAGTGGGCCGAGGCCATCCTCGTCTACCCGGCGACCCTGCACTTCATGGCACGCCTCGCGCTGGGGTTGGCGGACGGCCCGGCCCTGTTGGCGGCTCAGTGCACCCGGGCGCCGGTCGCCGTGGCGCCCGCCCTGCCGCCGGGCGCCCTGGAGGGCGCCGCGGTGCGGCAGCACTGGGCGGCCCTGGCGGCCCGGCCGAACGTCGTGCTGGTGCCGCCCGTCGCCGGACGGAGCCTGACCACGGGCCGCGAGGACGCCTGGGTGCCGCCGCCGCTGCCCGAGGCGCTCCGGCTGATCGTGGAGCACCGGGCCGGGGAAGCCGCCGGAACCCCTGGAGACCCGGGCCCTGAGCACCTGAGCTCCGAGCATCTGACCTTTGAGCACCCGCCGGCTGGCACCGAGTTCGGCACCGGCCTTCTGAGGACGTCCGTCCAGGAACTGCCCACCGGTGGCCGGCGCTGGCGCCGCGTGCCCGGCCCGCTCGCTCCGAACCCGTTCCAGGCCGCCGGGGGCGAGGTGTACCGACTCCTGGGCGCCATCGGCGACTTCGGCAAGTCCCGGATCACACTGGGCGACGCCGATGGCGCGGTCCGGCTCTACGACGTACGGGGTGAGGTCACCGCCGCACGTCTGCTCCTGCGCCGGGAACCCGGCGCCGAACTGGCGGAGCCCCTGCACGACATGGGCCGCCTGCTGCGTGCCGTCCACGATCTGGAGCCCCCCGCGGGGCCGGGGACCGGGCCCTCCCGCGGACTGACGCGGCTCGGCGACTGGCTGGCCGGCCGTGCCGCAGACCCCCGCGCGGCCTGTGTCCAAGGACAAGTGCGTCGGAGCCTCGGCGAGGCCCGCTGGGCCCAGGTGCTCGCCTGGCACCACCGGACGGTGACCGATTCCGGCACCACGCTCGCGCACGGTGCGGCCGGCCTCGGGTCGCTCGTCGTCGACCGCGACTCAGGCGGCGTCGACCTGCTCATCGGCGAGGACGTCTGCATGGCGCCGTGGTACGTCGACCTGGGCTGGGTGGTCGGTGAGCTGGTCGAGCTCCAGTGGCAGGTCGGCGGCGACAAGGGAGCGTGGCAGTCGCTCACCGACGCGCTGTTCGAGGGGTACGGCCGCGACCTGGGCCCGGAGTGGAAGGAGATCGCCGCCCTGCGGATCCTGCTTCACGTCCATGACATCGCCGCCTACCTGGACGACTTCGACCACGGCTTCGATCACTACTGCGATTTCCTTCGATTTCTCATCGATCTCTGACAGAGGAGGGTTCTGTGGTCGCGGGCAAAGTGCATAAGGTAACCCTCCGGAACGGCCTGCGGGTGGTGTTCGAACGCCATCCGGGATCTCCGCGCACCGCGGTCTGCGTCCACTACGGCGTCGGTTACCGGTCCGAGGAGCCCGAACGGGAGGGCTTCGCCCATCTCTTCGAGCACCTGATGTTCCGCGGCAGCGCCAGCCTGCCGCCCGGCCGCTTCTTCGAGCACATCCATCCCCTGGGCGGTCGGTCCAACGGAACCACACACCAGGACTACACCGACTACCACCAGCTCGTCCCTGCGGCGGCGCTGGAGCGCGCGCTGTTCAGCGAGGCCGATCGGATGCGGGCACCGGTGTTCACCGAGCAGACACTGGCCGAGCAGCTGGACGGCATCGAGGAGGAGATCCACCAGGCGGTGACGGCGCGCCCGTATGGGGGGCTGCCGTGGCCACTCCTGCCCGGCGCGGTCTTCGACCGCTTCGCCAACGCACATGACGGCTACGGACGGATGGACCAGCTCCGTACGGCCACCGTCGCCGCGTGTGAGGAGTTCTTCCACACCCACTACGCGCCTGGCAACGCGGTGCTCACCGTCGTCGGCGACCACGACCCCGACGAACTGCTGAACCTGGTCGAGCGGCATTTCGGCGACATACCGCCGCGCCCGTTCGCGCCCTCGCCGGACCTGCGCGAGCCCGGCCTCACCGAAGACCGCTGGCAGACATGCACCGAACCTGCGGTGACCGCCGCGGCGATCGCGCTCGGCTACCGGCTGCCCGACCCCCGCACGGACATAACCGGCTACCTGGCACATGCCGTGCTGGCCGAAATGATCAGCCATGACGGGCTGGACGGCCTCCAGGCGGTGTCGGCCGCCTGCGGTGTCTTCGGCATGCTCGACGCCAAGGACCCCGACCTCCTGGTCATCACCGCGCTGGTGCCCCCGATGGTCCCGCCGCGGCAGGCGGTGGGCACCATGACCGAACGGTGGGCCCCCTGGGCGGACGCACCGGACCTCGCGCGGACACAGCCTCAGGCGGTGCGACGCCTGATCACGCGGCATCACCGCGAGCACGCCGACGCCTACACCCGCAGCCGCGCCCTCGGCCGCCTGGAGCTCCTGCTCGGCCGCGCCGAGCTGCTCGACGAGTACCCCGCCCTGCTCGCCGACGTCGCCCCGGAGCAGGTAGCCGACGCCGCCCGGCACATGGGCACGACAGCCAAGGGGATCCTCATCATGGCTCCCGGGACCACGCGGACCCGCCCCGCCCCGGTCCGCGACGCCGGTTCCGGGCAGACGGCGCCGGGGTCCGCTCCCGCGCAGACCGCGGCAGTGGCAGCTGATCCCGTCACCCCGCCAGCGGCGTCGGGCGGTGCGGCGATGAGCGCCCGTCCGGTGCCGTCGCTGGCCGTACAGCCGGCACCCCGGCATGGTCCCTGGTGCGAGACCACGCTCGCGGGGGGAACCCGCGTCGTGGCCGTCCAGGACCGTCGCTCCCCCCTGGTGGAGCTACGGTTGCGGCTGCCACTGGGCGAGCTGGGGTGGCAGCGGCCGGACGAGGCCGATGTCCTGGTCCGTCTGCTGGCCGGGCGTGACGGCGCGGCAGCCCGTACGGAGGCCGTGGGCGGGAGCTTCCATGTGGCCACCGACGGCCAGTGGTTCGACGTCACCGGATACACCACCTCGGGCACGGTCGGCCCATGGCTGGAGCGGCTCGGCGAACTGTCCACGCCGGTGGACGGCGTGCTGCTACCGCAGACACGACCACTGTGGCATCGCGACCCCGAGGTCCTGATGGACACCGCATTGCGCCGGCACTGGCTCGGCGGCGCCCGGCCGATAGCCGCCCCCGGTGACCTCGGCGCCGTGCACCGGACGATCCTGCGGAGCGGCGGCGGCTGGCTGGTGGCCGTCGGCGCCCTCGATCCCGAGCGCTTCACCGCCGACATCGAACGGGCACTATCCACCTGGCCCTCTGGACAGCCGACCCGCCCGGCCGCGGCGGCCGTGGGGACCGTGCCGCCGGCCGGCGGCCTGCTGGCCCTCCATCACGACGCATCGGACGAGGTGCACATCACCCTGAGCTCGCCGGAACCGGCAGGCGACATCACCGCAGCGGCGCGCTACCTGGCCACAGCGGTGGTCGGCACCCACTACCGGTCCCGGATGCCGGCAGGGCCACTCGGCGCCGACCTCGACCACGCGCTCTACGCCGCGCGTGACATCTGTCTCGGCGCCTCCCGCGCCTACATCAGGGCGGCCCTGCCCGAGGAGGGCGCGGCGGAGGGCATCGTGGGCGTCCAAGAGGCCCTGCGGACGTTCCGCACCGACCCGGTCAGCACAGCCGAGCTGGAACCGATGCGCACTTTCTGCGCCGCCCAGCTGCTCGGAGCCTTCGACTCTCCGGCCGCCAAGGCCGACCTGCTGCGCGATTGCGTGTCCGCTGGCAGACCCGTCGACTGGGCCGAGCGCCTGCCGGACCTGCTCCACCAGGCGACGGCGGACGAAGTCGCCGCGGCCTGCGGCGAACTGTTCCCCGTGGACGCCATGACCTTGGTCGCACTCGGCAGGTCCGGACCGACCACCGCGGTGACCGAGGCGTGGGCGCCGACGGCCCGTACGACGACTCCGCGGCCAGCCTGAGAAGCCGGTACCGGAATGGGCGACCGAGTCGCTGAAGACGGTATACAGCGGTCACCAACGGACAACAATCAAGCGGTCCGCCATGCACGAAGGTGGACGTTTTCACAGGCCAGGGCCGCGCATGGCACCCTCCCGCCACAGGATTCCCAAGCTCAGAGCGCGGGTTCGATTCCCGTCACCCGCTCCATAGCGAAGGCCCAGGTCAGTGACCTGGGCCTTACTTGTTGTCTAGACCTTTTTGGGTCGCGTGCCATTCGCGTGCCATAAGGGGCCGATTAATGCACGGAGTTGGCATCCGCAAGCCCCTCCGATGATTCGACCGGCCGTTATCTCGAATCATGAGTCGCATTTTGCGTGACCTGCGTCCCGTGCCACTGAGTGGTCTGCAACGATGCACCTGCGAACACTCCCCTGGCATTGGCGCAGTCGAGGCGGGTACGACGACCGACCGACGGCCGGCTCCTCGTCACCCTCACCGGGTCCGCCACCTTCCTCCGGCTGCCCCGCATGCGCGAAACCCTCGAAGCGCTCCCCCACAACCTCCCGGTCGAACTCGACCTCTCCGAGGTGCGCCACCTCGACCACGCCTGCCGCATCACACTGGAGAGCTGGGCACAACAGCGGGGAACCACATCGGGACGCTTGCGAAAGTCATCCACTCAAGCCCCATCCACTGTCACCCCTCGCCCGATGCCGGGCGAGGGGCAGCGCCCTCGCCATGCGGGCGCGCCGCAAGTGAAACGCGGAGGCTAGCGGTCTATCTCGTCGAACAGCGCCTCCCAGCGGTCGAGTACGACGGGCAGTTCGAGTGAGGCGACGTGGTCGCGTGCTGCTTCGCCGTAACGCTTGCGCAATGCCGTGTCGTCGACGAGGGGCCGTAGCCCGGCGGCGAATGCGGTGGTGTCGCCGGGCTGCACCAACGTGCCGGTGCGGCCGTCGTCGATGAGCTCCCGTACTCCTGCGGACAGGTCGAAGCTCACACAGGGCACGCCGCAGCCGGCCGCCTCCGCGAGTGCCATGGGCCGTCCCTCGCGCTCGCTGGTGAGCGCCAGGACCGACAGTTCTCGGTAAGCGGCGGCCATGTCCTTGACGCTTCCGCGGAAGCGGACCCGCTCGCCGAGACCGAGGCGGGTGGCGTGCTCGCGCAGCGTGGCTTCCTGGGGGCCCTCGCCGAAGAGGTGAAGTTCCCAGTCGGGCCGATCGGCGCAGGCGGTAGCGAACGCGTCGATCAGCCGGTCCAGTCGTTTGACCGCATCCAGGCGGCCCACTGCCCCGATGCGCTGCGTGTTCAGCGGGGCCGGTGCTTCGATGTGGAAGGGCAGCGGGTTCGGAATGACGTCGGCGTTCGGCAGGTGCCGTGCTTGGAATTCGGCGGCATCGCCCTCGCTGAGGAAGACCGATTTCTCCAGCCGGGGGTAGTGACGGTGAATCAGGCGGAGGTTCGCCGAATCCTGGGCCTGGAGGAACGACTCGTGGTACTGGCCGATGCCCTTGAGATGCGGCCACCTCACCCCGGCGAGCCAGTCCGCGGCCCAGGGCGAGCCGATGATGAGGTAACCGTCCTCCACGGCGCCGAACCGGACCCTCAGACGCGTCCGTGCCCGGTCTCGTTCGGCGCGGGCGGCGCGGGCGCGGCGCAGCTGGGCCGGACTGAGCCGCTCACCGAGGCGCCTGGCGTGCCAGGGCGGGTCCGGGGGACGGCTGTAGAGGGTGGTGTGCCGGTACGCCGGCGTTTCGTGGTACCGGTGCGGCTCGGAGCTCGGGCGGATACCGATGAGGTCGATGCGATGGTTGCGCTCGGCGAAGCCCTGGGCGAGGGTGTGCAGCACGCGCTGCGATCCGCCCATCGAATCGACGTCGATGCCGATGATGAAGACATTGCGGGGGCTTCCGGTGTGACGGATGTGACGGTTCATCGGTGGCCACCTTCGAAGAACAAGTCGACGACGGTTTTGCTCGCCCGCCCCGTTTCGTGGGTGTTGAACATGGTCTGGAAGTGGGCGTACCGGTCGGCCCATTCCTCTTGTACGCGGTCCAGATCGCGCAGCGCCTCGGCCAGTTGCCGCGTGGTGGTCAGCATCGGGCCGGGCGCGATGTCGGGCAGGCTGTAGTACATGCCACGCGAACTGTTGCTGTACTCCTCGTAGTCGTCGGTGAACAGCAGGATGGGACGCCCCAGGTTCGCGTAGTCGAACATCACGGATGAGTAGTCGGTGACCAGCGCGTCCGACGCGAGGAGCAGGTCGTTGATGTCGCAGAACGGGCGGCCGTCACGCAACACGTGCGCCAACTCCCTTGGTATGGCGAAGCGTTCGTAGTAGTGGGGACGCACGACCACGGTCCACTCGCGGCCGGACCTCTCCACCAGTTCCGCCAATTCCACCAGGTCCACCCGGATGGATCGGCCTGTGCCGCGCTCCCCGTCACGGAAGGTCGGTGCGTAGAGGAGCAGTTTGCGCCCGTCCGGGATCTGCAGCCGGGCGCGTACGGCTGCGGCGCGGTCGCGCTGTTCGGGTTCGTTCCAGCGCACGAGCACGTCGTTGCGCGGAAGTCCGCACCTCAGCAGCCGACCGGTGAACTCGTTGGCCCGGACGAAGGTCCGCACGAATTCTTCACTGGGCGAGATCAGGACATCCCACCGGGAAATCATGTCCCGGTGCTGCTGCTGCCGCTCCTGGCCGCCGAAGCGCAGCTCCGGTGCGTCGAAGCCCATGTACTTGATCGCCTGCCCGTGCCAGGTCTGGAGATAGCGGGTCTCGGGCCGTTTGGCGTAGGTGGAGGGGAAGCCGTGCGAGTCCACCCAGTAGCCGGCCCGGGCCAAGGTGCGGACGTACTCCCAGCTGCCGCGCTCGACGAGGCGCACATCGTCCGGGAAGGAGGAACGGTCGCCGGAGTAGGACCAGACAGGGCGTAGCGGCAGCCCTCGACGGACCAGTTCTTCGTAGATGTAGCGGGGGCTGTCGGCGTAGCCGTGGCCTTCCAGGGCCTCGAAGAGGACCAGCTCCTTGTCCACAGGGAGTCTCAGCAGCTCGTGATAGGCCATCGCCTTCGCCCCCGGCCCGGTGAGCTTGCGCTGCACCCGACGGGCCTTGCGGCGTACCGGCTCCAGGCGAGGCGCCAGGACCTCGGCGAGGGCCAGCGCGCCGGACCGCGTCCAGGTGAACTCCAGCCGTCCCGCGCCCCTGCCTTCGCACCCCACCCGCACGACGTGCCCGGCGAGCGAGCCGTGCAGCGGCAGGTGCGCGCACAGCGCGGGGACGTCGCCCGTGGCGAGAACCATGTCGGTGCGGGTGGTGCCCACTCGCGTGAGCGCCACTACGGGATGCCGACGCCCCTTGAACCCCTTCGAGCCCAGGGGTATGCGACGGAGGTCGAGCTCGATCTCTGCGGTGTAGACATCCGGCTCGCCCGGGTCGGGGGTGTACCGGAACGGGATTTTCAGCGGTTCACCGGTCGCGGAGAGCCACATCTGGGCGGTCACCTCCGCCGGGTCGGCGAGCAGGCGCGCCGGGTCATACGTACGGAGCGACAGGCGCACCACGGGGCCTGCCGGTGCCAGCGTGTCCACCTCGTGCCGGACGGGTGCGGACTCGAAGGGCTGATCGTCCAGCCGCCACTCGCTGATGTCCAGCGCGTCGGTGCTGTCGCCGTCCGGGACGGAACGGCCCCAGAACACGCGTCCCGCCTCCCTGGTCACCCGCCGAGGGGCGATCCTCGGGCGGTCGAGACTGCGGGCGCACTCGATCGCCTCGTCGAGGCGTCCTGAGCGCAACAGGTGCTGGCAGATGCGCTGTTCGCGGGGGAGCGCGCCGACTGCCTCCGCTGTGATCTCACCAAGATAGGGAGTCACCACCTCGGCGAACCGCTCGGTCCACTCCCGACTGCGGAAGGGGAGGTCGCCGAGGTAGAGGCGCAGGTCGTGACGGAGAAACTTCTCGTCCTTCGCCGGGCGCAAGTCGGCGTTTCCGCTCTCTTCGAGGAAGCTGTCGATCAGTCGGGCCACCGCGACCCGGTCCCTCACGTTCTGGAGTTTGTGGCGGCTGGAGGAGATGGAGAGAGAGGCCGGATCCGCCGCGAGTCGCCAAATGTAGACCGGCCATGGGACGACAGCGAAGCTGCGAGCGAGTGTGAAGGCCCTGGCTGTGAACAGTTGGTCCTCGTAGTGGATGCCTTCAGGGAAGCGCAGTCCGTTGCGAGCGAGGAAGGCCGCCCGGTACAGCTTGTTCGTGGAGAGGTGGTCGTGGAAATACTCCGGCGCCTCGCGCACTCCTTGGACGAGGCGCACGGTGTCGAAGAGTTCCGGGTACCACAGCCCGCTGGTATGGGTCTCCTCGAAAATCCGGGTCGTCTCGCCGGTGACGAAGTCCGCTCCGGTCCGTTCCGCCGTGAGCAGCAGCGATTTGCAGGAGTGCCTGGGGAGTTCGTCGTCGCTGTCGAGGAACATGACGTACGGCGCCCGTGCGACTGCGACACCCGCGTTACGCGGTGCACTGCACCCCCCGCTGTTCTGTGCCAACCGGAGGTAGCGGACCCGGGGGTCGCTCGCCTTCAACTCCTCCGCGACAGCCGACGTACTGTCGGTCGAGCAGTCGTCGACGACGATCACTTCCAGATTGCGAAGCGACTGCTCCAGCACCGACCGCACTGCCCGAGGCAGGCGATCGGCATCGTTGTAGACGATGACGACCACCGACACATCGGGCACCGGCTCCTCGTCCCGCGGGCTTTGCCGATCCTGATCCTTTGGCATCGCAACGTGCTCCTCAATGACGGCCGGCACAGCGTCCGGTCATGGTGGGCGAGCGTGCGGGGCCCTGTGGGCCAGCGGTTGTGAGTACCACGCATATAGCCGCCGAGAGCCGGAACCGGGGTATCGGTTCGCCACCTTCAGCAGCACCACAAGCAGCAGTGCGCTCCCGGAAACCGCCCGATGCAGGGCATTGCCACCCGCCCGGCGCGGCCACACCGACCGACGGCGGCGCGCGGCCCCGGCGGTCCACCCGCAGGCGACCAATCGCCGCGGCCGGCCCGGAGCGTCCCCGCAACCAGGTCGTCGGCCATCAGCGCAGCCACCCCGCACCTTCGGCCGTATTCATCCGCGCCTCCAGGCAACCTCGGGCCATCTGCACACAACCGATGACGACACGTGCCGTATGAGAACGATTTACGCACAGTTGGCCTATGCGGGCCATCGGACGCCGACGGCGGCGGCTCATGCAATCGGCCGATCCAGTGAACGCGAGCACGGATCAGCGGCTCGTGGCACGGCCGCCCAGGCCGACCACGGCTTGGAACCCGGCCTCCCTGTTTCCGTCGGGTCGGCTGAGCTGGAGCAACTGTGGCTATCGGCTTCTCGGCCCGCGTGAGTCCGGCGGCTCCTAGCAGCCGGGCCACAGCGGCATTTATCCACCTCGCACCACTGCCGCACCGGTAGGGACGGTCAGCCACGGGCAACCGGGGCGCAGACGCCCCCGGCAGGCCGTGCTCGGCAGCACAACACTCCGCTGACCTGCAGTGACACATCCGGAGCCGCTGTGATTCCCAAGCTCGGAGCGCGGGTTCGGCTCCCGTCACCCGCTCCATGGCGAAGGCCCAGGTCGGAGACCTGGGCCTGGTTCGTTGCCCCGGCCTTTATCGGGATCGCCGGACCTCCGCGTGCCCCAACTCGCCCGAATGCCCTGCTCGACGAGCCGTCGGCGCGTGAAGACAGCACCCCCCAGGCCGACTTGCCTCGAATCGTGACCCGCATTTTGCGTGACCTGCATCACCCGACCATGGAGGCGTGCAGATTCGCAGACATTGATCAGCGGGCCGGACCCCAGAGGGCGGCGACGAAGTCCCGTACATCCGGCCGGACTGACGGTCAGCCGGATCGAGCCGGGCGCCCGGCCTCCTCGGGGAGCTCGATCCACTCGACGGCCCAGCGGTTCAGAGCGAGGAGCACCTGCCCCAGGGCGGCGCCCTTGTCGGTGAGGGCGTACTCGATCCGTACGGGGGTGGTGCCGTGGACCCGTCGGGTGATCAGTCCGTCCGCTTCGAGGTCCTTCAGTCGCTGGGAGAGCAGTTTGTCGGTCATGCCAGGGACCGCGGCGGCGATCTCGTTGAAGCGGGCGGAGCCGGCCAGGAGTGCGCGCAGCACCGCGCCCGCCCAGCGGCGTCCGATCATCTCGACGGCCTTGGCGTAGTACGGGCAGTACGGGCGCAATGCGTCGTCCATGTGCGCTCCTCCTTTTTCCCTCGTCTTCATCCATCCCCCCTCCGAGAGTAACTATCTTCCGGATAGCGGATGGCGCCGAACCGTAGGGACGACGCGCCGGCTTGCGCATCCGCCCCACGCGGCTATCCTCAAAACAGTAGCTATCGAATAGATAGTGAATGGGGGCGTGGAGAGGAGCGAGGCATGGGATATGAGCTGACTACGCTGCGCACCCGGGTCGCCGACGGCGTCCTGTGGGCGACCTTCGACAACCCGGAGATCAACCTCGTCGACCCGGCCATGGTCTTCGACCTGGACCGCCTGGTGGACGAGGCCGCCGACGACGCGGCGGTGCAGGTCATCGTCCTGGACAGCGCCCACCCGGAGTTCTTCCTCGCGCACTGGGACCTGACCGCCGTGGGCGAGGCCCTTCCGCACGACCTGCCGCCCCTGCCGCAGGTGCTCCAGCGGCTGGCCGCACTGCCGAAGGTCTCGATCGCCAAGATCGCCGGCCGGGCCCGCGGCGCGGGCAGCGAGATCGCCCTGGCCTGCGATATGCGGTTCGCCTCCGCCGAGCGGGCCATCCTGGCGCAGCCCGAGGTGAGCGTGGGCCTGATCCCCGGAGGCGGCGGCACCCAGCGGCTCCCCGCCTTGGCCGGCCGGGCCCGTGCTCTGGAGATCATTCTTGGTGCCGAGGACTTCGACGCCGAACTCGCCGAGCGCTACGGCTGGATCAACCGCGCCCTGCCCGACGCCGAACTGAACGCCTTCGTCGACCGCCTCGCCCGCCGGATCGCCTCCTTCCCACCCGAAGCCGTCGCCGCCGCAAAAGGCATGGTCGACCCGATCACTCTGCCCGACAGCAACGCACTGGCCGAGGAGTGGCGGCAGACCAAGCTCGCCCTGGCCCGCCCACAGACCCGGGCACGCCTCCGCCGCCTGCTCGAACTCGGCACCCAGACCCGCGGCCCGGCCGAACTCGACCACGCCCGCTTCCTCGGCAAACTCTGACGCCCGATCGCCCCGCACACTCACCGTCAATCCCTGAGAACGAGGAGACAACCCGCCATGCCACCCGCCGACACCGCTGCCATGTCCGGACTGGAATTCCTGCGCTGGGCACAGAAGAAGCAGCAGGAGCAGCCCACCTTCCCCTCCATAGGACGCCTGTTGGGCATGGAGATCGACGAGACGGAAGAGGGACGCGTCGTCATGTCCCTGAACACCAAGCCCGATCACGCCAACCCGCTCGGCACCGTGCACGGCGGCATCGCCGCCACGTTGCTCGACTCGGTGATGGGCTGCGCCGTCCACACCACCCTCCCGCCCCGCGTCGGCTACACCACCCTCGAACTCAAGGTGAACTACATCCGCACCGTGCCCCTGGACGCCGGGAAACTGACCGCCCAAGGCACCGTCATCCACACGGGCCGCCGCACGGCCACGGCCGAAGGCAAGGTGCTGGACGCCCAGCACAAGCTGGTCGCCCACGCCACCACCACCTGCATGATCTTCCGTCCTTGAGGCCGTGTCCTCCGTTCGGCCCGCCAGGCGGAGCCGACGACTCAGGCGCGCCAGAGCGCACCCGATGGGGAGGGCGTATCTGGGCCGTCTTCCCCCCGCGCGACTACGCCGATGACGAAGCGCCGAGATCACAGCCGGGCGCCCCTCAGCTGGGCCGACTGCTCGTCGGCCCAGCTGAGGCCTCCGGTCTTCCCCGCCGCCAGGGTGTTGCCGGTGTGCCGCAGGTCGTAGAAACGGAGTCGTGTCAGCCGGGCGAAGACCGTCGAAGCCCTCCCTCAGGCGTGACCTCTCAGGCGTGACCTCTCGCGCGTCCGGCCTTCGCCGCTCCGTGCCCTGGCCGTCACGTACCTGGCTCGGGTGGTGGTTGTGGCGTGTCGGTGGGGGTGGGGAGGGTGAGGGTGGTGAGGGCGCCGCCGTCGGGGGCGTTGGCGAAGTGGAGTTCGGCGTTGATGAGGCGTGCTTGGCCGGTGGCGATGGTCAGGCCGAGGCCGTGGCCTTTGCCGCGGCGGGAGGTGTGGAAGCGTCGGGGGCCGCTTTCCAGGAGGTAGTCGGGGTAGCCGGCGCCGTGGTCGCGAACGGTGAGGACCGGTCCGTCGACGGTGAGGGTGACCGGCGGTGTGCCGTGGCGATGGGCGTTGATGATCAGGTTGCCCAGTACGCGCTCCAGGCGGCGCCGGTCGGTCTCCACCCAGGCGCCGCGCAGAATGCGCACCTCGGTCGGCGTCCCGGAGGCCCGTACGGCCCGTTCGGCGATGTCCGCGATCTGGTGGAAGTCGAGTTCCGCCTGCTCGGTCTGGGAGTCGAGGCGGGAGATCTCCAGGAGGTCCTCGGTCAGCTGGTTCAGGGACTGGATCCGCTCGGTGACCATTTCGGTGGGGCGCCCGGGAGGCAGCAGGCCGGCGGCCACGTGCAGGCCGGCGAGGGGGGTGCGCAGTTCGTGGGCGACGTCGGCGGTGAAGCGCTGCTCGCTGTGCAGCTTGCCCTGCAGGGTCGTGGCCATCGCGTCGAGGGCGGCGGAGACCGCGGCGATCTCGTCCAGGCACCGGCCTGCGCCGTTGTCGGTTCTCGGGTCGGCGACGCGGGCATCGAGGTCGCCGGCGCTGATCCGGCGGGCGACATCGGCGGTGTGGTGCAGGCGACGGGTCACGCGGGAGGAGGCGAAGGCGCCCACGCCGACGGTGGTGGCGATGGCGAGTGCGGCGGACAGGCCGATGGCCTGGTCCAGGCCCCGGATGGTTGCGGCGCCTGCGGTGTAGTCGTATCGGGCAGCCAGCGCCTTGCCGCCGCGCGCCGGGATGGCAGCCCACATGGTCGGGGCTTGGGCGAAGGTGCCCAGGGCGGTGCCGCGCTCACCGCGGTGCGCGAGCGCGCGCAGCTGGGTGGGCAGGGCGGGCGGGTCGAGGGAGGCGTGCGCCGGCAGAGGCGCGCCGTTGGTGTAGGCGCGCGTGGCGGCTTCGAGGCGGGTCAGGGCCTGGGTGCGGGCCTGCTTGACGGTCTGCCCGGTGACGATGACATGGACCAGGACGCCGAGCAGCCCGGCCACCAGGCAGCACACGGCCGCCAGGAACAGCACCGATCTCCAGCGCAATGAGCGAGGCCGGATGCCTGCCGGCCAACGCGCCGGGAGGCGGCGCCGCTCGGCACGGCCGGCGCGAGGCGCGTCGCGCTCAGGGCCGTCAGGACGGGGCCCGTGCTCGCCGGACGAGCTGTGCGTCATCGGTGGCCGCCTGGGGACGGCGTGGCGCCTGGGGACGGCGTGGCGCCTGGGGAGGGCGTGGCGCCTTTGTCCGCGCGTCGGATCTCGTCGGTGCTGGATGTCATCGAGCCCCGGTGCGCGTCCCAGACGTACTCGGTGCGCATGACGTAACCCGGGGCGTCTGCGGGTTGGTTGACGAGCAGTTTGCCGTCGGCCAGTTCCACCGAGCGGGGCGCTACCCCGATGTCGAGGATGCGGGTCAGCCGGCCGTCCAAGAAGGCGTAGCAGCGCACGTTCAGAATGGGGTCTTCCAGACTGAAGCCGAGGATGAGGTCCTCTTCACCGTCACCGGTCAGGTCGTGGTAGACGGGCTCCAGGACCGGACAGCCCGGCTTGCCCGCGGTACAGACGGTTTTGTCCAGATACGGCTCCAAGGTGTTCATGGGGCCTTCGGTCGTCGCGGCGACCTCCGCGGCGAAGACATCGGACGGGACCAGGGCACGGACGTTGCCCGCAGCGGCTCCGCGCACGTTGGGGATCTTCAGAGGAGCCACCGTCACGTCGGCCTGCTCCGTCGACATCGGCGCCGGAGACCGGTGGGGCCACAACCGCTCGGGCGGTGCCACAGGCGCGGCCTTCCCGTCGCTCACCAGCTCTCCGCTGGATCCGCAGCCGGCCACCGCGGCACCGGCCAGCGCGGCCAGCACCGCCGGCAGGAGAAACAGGCGTCTGACCTGCGCGACCGAAGAGAGCGAAAGCACGGAATTCCCATTTCGGAGCAAGACGCAGTGAATCTACAGCAACACCTGAAAGGGTTCCATTACCTCCCAGAGCCCCTGAAGGGCAGAGTCCGGACCGGGCTGCTGCCCGGCGCAGCATGGATGACCAGTACACGGCACGCTGCTGACCCAGGGGCCAGGCCGTGCACGGGGTGCCGGCATCAAGGACGCCGGGCCACCGCCCCTTGATGGCCGTCCTCGCCCGCCGCCAGGCCGCCACCTCGGCACGTCCCGGCGAAGGACCGAGGCGGCGGCAGTGGCAGAGGGAGGGCGGCACGCAAGCCCGCCGGGATGACTCAGGGGTGTCAGCGCTCGGTGATGTCGGTGGCCACCCCATCCACGACGTGCACGCGGACCTCGACGCCGCCCTGCTTGGCGGCCTGCTCCAGCTGCGCGAGAGTGGGCGACTCCGTGCCGTAGCGCACCTTGGTGTCGGTGGAGACGAAGAACGCCTGCTCCTCCCCGGAATCCGAGACAACCGTCAGCTTCCCGGGCGCCAGGTACGTCAACGTCCCCGACAGCGTGCCCGTGACACCGTCCTGTCCCTGGGAGCGCTCGGCGGTCTCCTGCTTGCCTCCCGGAGAAGAGGAGACAGAGGGCTTGGCCGCGACCGTACGGGCCGGGGTGTGGTCCGTGGAGGATGTCGCGGCGTGGACGGCGGTGGCCGTCGTGCCGAGTGCCGTGGCGGCGATCAGTGACGCAGCCGCTATACGCCGGACCCGAGGACGCTTGAGGAGCGCGATGTTCATACCAGTTCCTGAGTGTTCGGTGTTCGGAAGGACGAAATGAACGCTACGGAGCGTGCTTCTCACCGGCCTCACAACCGTGCAACGGCACACGATCGCAACACGCACAACGAGGTAACGAAGCCAGGCCGCAGCAACGACGCGCCGGGTCGGCTACCTGTACGTACCGACGCGCAGCGCGAGCCGGCCACCGGGCAACCGCGTGTCCACCGGCTTGTCGGCGCTCAGTTCTGCGGCAGACGCCGCGAGGTGAGGGCCGCTCCGAGGGTGGCGGCGGTAGCCGAACCGGTGACGACCGCCCAGGCGAACGGCCCGAGCGGCGTACACCCGAAGAACTGACTGACCACCGGCGTTTCGATGAGGGCGAGGAGCACGATTGCGGAAGCGGTGCTGGTGCCGAGGACGAGGGGGCTGTGCCAGCGGGTGAGCAGTGTCTGTCCGAGCTGGGCGCCGACGAGTGCGGCCAGGCCCATGGTGGAGGCGCGGCGGCTGCCGCCGGGAACAAGGCGGGTGAGGCGGCCGATCTGCCAGGCGGTCAGTGCGGCGAGCGCGGTGGCGCCGCCGCGTACGGCCAGGGCGCGGGCCATGTCCGTGCCGGCGAAGCCGCGTGCCGGGCCCGAGCCGAGCGGGCGGTCTTCGGGCGGGCCGCCGCGTCTGGCGGGGGTGAGGGCCACGGCCAGGGAGGGGAGCATGTCGGTGAGCATGTTCACCAGGAGGAGTTGACGGGAGCCCAGTGGTGCACGTCCGCCGAGGGCCGTGCCCAGCACGGTGAAGGCGACCTCGCCCGCGTTGCCGCCGACCAGGATGGCGGCGGCGTCGCGCACGCTGTCCCACAGGGCGCGGCCCTCGCGCAGCGCGTCCAGGACGAGCCCGGTGTCGGCGGCGGTGAGGACGAGGTCGGCGGCCGTGCGGGCGGAACCGGAGCCGCGCCCGGCGACCGCGATGCCGACGTCGGCGCGGCGGATGGCGGCGGCGTCGTTCGCGCCGTCCCCGGCCATCGCGACCACGCGGCCGGCCTTGCGCAGGTCCTTGATGATCCGCACCTTCTGCGCGGGCGACACCCGGGCGAAGACGGCGGACTCGGTGACCGCGGCAATGCGGTCGGGAGAGGGCAGCAGCTCCAGTTCCGCGCCGGTGAGGACCCGCTCGGCGTGCGGGATGCCGAGCTCGGTGGCGACGGCGGTGGCGGTGTCCGGGTGGTCGCCGGTGATCATGACGACCTGGATCCCGGCCTCGCTCAGCCGCTGCACGGTGTCCTGCGCGGTTGACCGCGAGGGGTCGGCGATGCCGACGAATCCGAGCAGTGTCAGCTCGTCCACATGCTCGGTGAGCCGGCCGCGGACCGATTCGATGTCGGGGACCGTCCGTTCGGCGACGGCCAGCACCCTCAGCCCCTGGGCGGCCAGGCGGCCCACGGTACGCGTGGCGGCTCTGCGTCGGAGGACGGTGAGCGGTTGTTCCTCCCGGTGGCCGTGACCGGGTCCGGCTACTCGGGTGCAGCGCGCGAGGACGACCTCGGGGGCGCCCTTCACCGCGAGCACCGCCGGATCACCGTCCCGACCGAGTGAGGCGGCGTATCCGCGGCCGGTTTCGAACGGCAGCTCTTCGACGAGCGTCCAGGCGGTGTCGTCGTCGGCGTCGTGGGCGGCCGCGACGACGGCCCGGTCGGTGGCGTGGGAAAGCGGCGGGGCCCGGTGCTCGGTCGGCGGGCACGCCCTGGCCGCGCTGCGCAGCACACGCCGGCCCACCGGCCCGTCGGGCGGCTGGGGGGCAAAGGGCCCGGCCAACCGGGTGACCCGCAGCCGGCCCTCGGTGAGCGTGCCGGTCTTGTCGAAGCACAGGGTGTCCACCCGGCCGAGCGCCTCCAGCGCCCGGGTGGACCGGACCAGCACACCGCTGCGGGACAGCCGACGGGCCGCGGCCAGTTGCGCGACGGTGGCGACCAGCGGAAGCCCCTCGGGCACAGCGGCCACCGCCACCGCGACCCCGGACTCCAGTGCCTGGCGCAGCGGCAGTCCGCGCAGCAGCCCGAGGCCGGTCACCACGGCGCCGGCGACGCCGGTGGCGGGCAGGGCGATCCGGGTGAGTTCGGCGAGCCGGGCCTGCATACCGGACGAGGCATCGACGTGCCCGGCGACGGTGGTGGCTCGCCCTGCCTCGGTGGCCGCGCCGGTGGCCACGACGACGGCGATACCGCTGCCGGCCAGCACCGTGGTGCCCTCGTAGACCATGCAACGACGCTCGGCCGGATCGGCGCCCGGCACCGGCTCGGAAGTCTTCTCCACCGGCACCGGCTCACCGGTCAGCGCCGCCTCGTCGACTTCCAGCGCCTCCGTGAACAGCAGCCTGGCGTCGGCCGGCACGATGTCGTCGGCGCGCAGCGCGATCAGGTCGCCGGTCCGCAGCTGCTCGGCGGGGATCCGTTCGCACGGTGCGCGGAGGAGAGGCGCGAGCGGTTGCCGCAGGCCCTCCCGCTCGTCCGGCTGCAGCCGCCGCGCCGTCACCTGCTGACCGAGCATCAGCTCCCCGAGGGCCCGCTCGGCCCGCATGCGCTGAGCTCCGCTGATCACCGCGTTGCCGGCCATCACACCGACGACCAGGAGTGCATCCACACCGGAACCGACGATGGCCGATGCGCCGGCACCGAGCGCGAGTACGGGAGTCAACGGGTCATCGAGCTCCTGGCGCGCGGCGGCGGCCAGCCGCACCGCACCGCGGACGGGAGTGAGCACGGCCCAGCCCCACACGGTGCCGGCTCCGCACCGTTCCACGATCCGGTGGACGCAGTTCCGTAGGACCGTCGCGGGCCCCCTGGCATCCGTGACGTCCGACTCCGCTGCCGTACCGCAGTGGTGCAGTCGGCGGTACACCTCGTGCGCGTCAAGCGCGTGCCAGGCGTCACGGACCACGGGCGGGGGCAGCGGCCGGTGATCCAGTCGGCGGGCGGTGAGGGCGTTGGCCAGCATGGCGGTCAGGCAGGCGGCATGCGCCGGTGAGAGGTCGCGCCATGAGGGGACCGTCCGCATCGGTCCCCGGCCGTGGCGGCGTCGTCGACCGGCGACGAGCAGTGCGCCGAGCGCCGAGCCGCTGAGCGAGTGCCGGGCGGCCCGCCCGGCAGCCCGGTGCGCGGCGGGCACGGCGTCCACCAGCCGCCACACCTCGGCGAGACCCGGCCCGGACACCAGATCGGCGCCCCAGTCGGTCGCCCCGGAACGACGCAGTACGTGCACGCCGACATCGGCGGCAGCCAGGGCCCGCTGCTTGTCGTGCGCGATCACCAGCACGCCGTGGCCGTCCCGCTGCAGGGCCTGGACCTGCTCGGTGAGCCGGTCGGCGTCGGGCGCGGACTCATCGCCCCAGGCGAGCAGTTCGGCCACGCTGGCGTGCTGGGTCAGGACGACGGTGCCCGCGGCCTCGTACGCCGCCGAGAGCACCGCCTCCGCCAGCGGATCGAGACAGGTGCCCACCCGCACCCGGCCGCCACGCCGTCCGGCACGGTCCACCAGATCCAGCGTGACCCCGGCCGGATGAGCCGGGCCGCCGCCCGACGGCGCGTCCTTCGCCCGCGCCAGCCGCCAGCCACCGCTCTTCCCGACATCCGGGCAGTCGCCCACGCCTCCGTCGGACCCGCTCTGCTCCGGCCAGGGGCCGTCGCCACGAAGGTCGGCCTCCCCGCAGGCGCCCAACAGGCCGCTCGCGAGCCTCCACACCTCCGCATCGTCCAACGCCTCACTCGTCGAGACGGCGGAAAGCAGCCGCAGCTCCCCGTCGCACAGCACAGAGGAGTCGATGACCACCGCGTCGATACGGTCCAGCCGACGCAACGCGTCCGGATTGAGCACCACCGCACCGCGCCGGGCGAGGTCATGGCCGAGCACAGTGGCGAACGCCTCACGCCCCAGCCTGGCCGCTTTCGGAACAGTGGCCAGAATCGCGTCCCCCGCCGCGCCGGGATCACGGGTCCTGAGCAAGACCGCGGCGCCGCCCACCAGCTGCCCCAGCCCGGTACGGCCGGCGGCCTTCTCCACCGGCCCGGGCGGCAGCGGACGGGGCCTCCGGGTACGCCCCACGCACTCCTGTGGCGGCGCCGCACCGCCCGGCGCGACCAACTCCGGCTCACGCAGACTCCAGGCCCGCCGACGCGCCAGGATCTCGTAGAGCTGAAACCCCCGGTACACGGCATCCACGGCAAGCGGCGTCACGCCGGAAGCCGTCCCCTGCACGGCCGCGTTCACGACAGCGAGCAGCACGTCCGTACGTGTGCGCCCCATCCGCCGTTCCAGCAGCTGCCGCGCCCGCGGCAGCGCATCCACCAGCGCCACCGCGGCGCGTACGGGACTGGGGACAACGGGCAGCGCGATCCGCCGGCACAGCAGTGCCGCGCCCATTCCCAGACAGTCCGCGGCAAGCGCCACCGCCGCGGCCGAGGCGGCCAGATCGTTGTCCGGGGGCCGCCCGTCCGTATCCGCGACGGCGCGCTGCGCATCGTGCGCCTCCTCCACCGCCTCAATCGTCTCCACCAAACGGTCAAGACCGACCGAGCCCTCGGCGTAGGCAACGAGCACATGCCCGGTGACCGCGTTCACCTCGGCCCAGCGAACACCCTCGATCCGGTGCAGTGCCCCGGTGAGCGCGCGCACGTAGAGGTGGTGCCGCTCGCCGTTCCCGGTCAGACCGTGCGCCTGGATATGCGCACGACCGGCCCGCGCCCACACCCGCCGCCGCTTGCCATCCGCCAGATGCCGCAGCGCTCCTACGGCACGCCCCACCCCCTGCAACCGGCCTTCGGTCAGATCTCGCACGGCCGACCAGCCCGTACGCCCAGCAGATGACGCGGACGACGGCACGCGGACGCCGGGCGGACGAAGCAGCCCGGGAACCGCATCCGCCAACGGAAGCGCGGCAGCCGCCATACCGGCACTTGCCGAGACGATCTCGGCGGCCTGCTCACCCGCCCGAACCGCAATCCGCGCCGACGTGGCTGCGCCGGACACCGCACCCCCTACGGCCAGCACCGACGCCACACGGGCCACTGCGACCGGAAGCCCCAGCACCGTGCCCCACGCGCCCGCAGCCGGAACCCTCACGTCAGCTCATCCCTCTCCCTCCACCGCCGCAGTGCGCTACGGCCGCCGGGCACACTGCACACCGCCTTGACACTGTTCGTACCGCGGTGGGCTGGTTGCCATGGCCGCCGAACGGGTCGGCCGGGGACCTGGTGCCGCATACGGGTGCCGCTGTCGGCACGCCCGCCTGCCTGTCGCCCGAGCAGGCCGCCGGTCGGGAACTCGGCCAGCAGCGGACGTCTTCGCACTCGGGCGAGTCGCCGCGTACGCCGCGAAGGGCGCCCCCGTCTACGGGGAGGCCCGTCCCATGCCGTGCCCGTACAGTCACCCACAGGTCATGCTCCGACGATCCCGGTCGGCCCGTCACCCGCGCACCGTGCCCCGACCGTGTCGGCCGCACGGCCGGACGCGCCGCCCCCGCCGCCACAGCGCCTTCCGCCCGCCCCCGGGCCCCGTGCACCGCGCTCGCCGGGTCGCCCACTCACCTCCCAGGCCCGGCTCCGGCCGCTCCGCCGGCCTTCGTGTGGGGAAGCAGTCGGGCGGTCGTCGTCGGGCGGTCGTCGTCGGCCGGTCAGTCGGAGGTTTCCGGCCCGCAGGTGACTTCGTCGCGGGGCACGTAGCGGGTCTTGAACGTCTCTCGCTTGACTTCCTCGCCGTCGGACCGGAAGACCCGGTCGACGTTGACGTCGAAGCCTTCGAGCGGGGTCTGCGGCACACAGTCCTTCGCGGCCCCCGGGCGGCTTCCCGGCTGTTTCACGTTGGTGCGAGGGCCCGTGACCGCTTCGACCGAGTCGTATTTCTTGGTGCCGAGGAAGGTGACGGTGACGGAGGTGTCCGTAGCACTCGCCTGGATGTAGAGGGCGTTGCCCGAGTCGTTGGTGAACTTCAGGTCGAGACTGCCCCAGGCCACCGTCGCCTCCCGGCCTTCCGGGTAGCGTTCGATGTAGAACGAATGGGCCCCGTACTCCACGGGTTTGACGCCGGCGAAGAAGAGGGCGTTGAAGACGGTGGTGGCGACGGAGGAGACGCCGCCCCCGGACGCCTTCGTGTACTGGTCGTTCAGAATGATGGTGCCGTCCACGAAACCATTGGCCTTGGTCCGCTCGCCCACCGTGCGGTTCAGGCTCCAGGTCTCGCCGGGAAGCACGACCGACCCGTTGATCAGTTCCGCGGCGCGGCCGACGTTCGTCGTGCGGTACGGGGCACGCTCGAAGTTGACCGTGAAGGTGGACATCTTCTCCTTGATGCCCAGTGCGCCGATGGTGTCACGGGTGAGCTTCGGCTGTGTCTCCTTGGCGGCCACCGCTGCGGTACGGGCCGCGCCGGTCTTGGTCAGCAGGGGCAGCACGGCTTGTTCGATCCCCTTGGCGGTGACCTCCCGGCCGGTTTTGCCGTCCGAGGCCACCACCACCCGGTCGCCGTCCAGACGCAGTTCGGCCTCGGCCATCTTGCCGGTGACCGGTGCCAGGGGGCGGGCCACCGCCGGATCCCGCAGGAGCGCCTTGCCGTCGAGTTCGGGGGTGAGCCGGTTGGTCTTGTCCGGTTTCATCGTGAGGTGTTTGCCGACCGTCACGGGGCTGATGGGGATCTGCCGTCCGCCCACCGTCACCGTGACCGGGGCCGACATCGCGGGCCTGGCGAACTGCGTCATGGCGCGGTTCATTTCTGCCGTGTCGACGGAGGGTTCGCGCTGCCGGACCGGCAGCGCGACCGGTCCCGCCTGCCGGCTGAGGACTGCCGAGCGCAGCGCTTCGACCGCGCCGCGCATATCGAGGGACTGCCCGTCGCGCGGCTCTACGGGCACCGGCTTGCCCTGCTCGAAGGAGATCGCGCCGTTCCGGGGCGTACTGTCGTACCGCTCGGCCGTCTTGGTCAGCATCGCGCGGGCCTTCGCCTCGTCGGCGCGGATCACCGGTTCGATGTCGCGGTCACCGCCGGTGAACAGGCGGCCGATCACGGTCAGCGGGTCGGCGCCCGCTCGCGCGGCATGGGCGACGGTCTGCGCGCTGTCCAGGGAGAAGCCGGCCGCACGCGCGTCGATGGTGGCGGTACGGTCGCCGATGCGCGCCGTCACCGGCTCCGTCCAGGTCCTGCCTATCTGCTGGTCCAGCTTCTCCTGGGCCTGTGAGCGGCTCAGCCCCCCGATGTCCACGCCGCGCACCCGCGTGCCCGCCGGCACATCATCACCGGAAGCCAGCAGACCCGCCACGTAAAGAGCGCCGAAGCCGGCGGCCGCGGCCCCTGCCAGGAGCGCGATCGGGTGGATGCGGCGACGGGCGGACCTCGTGGTGTCGGCGGGCGGGTCAGGGTCGGGTGACAGATGCACTGAATCTCCTTGTAAGTGGCTGTCGCATCACACAGAGACATCTCATGCCACAAATCGGACTTACCTGACGGTAGTGAAGGGGTACATAAAGGCTCGATAAGATCCACGTCAGGCGGCGATGCCGGGCGCCGCGGCGGCTGAGGCCTCAGGGAAGCGAGTCGCATTGCGCGGAGGGGCTCGCGGGCCTGTGCTACGGCGTACCGACGGGCTTCCTGGCGGCAAGGCGCTCGACGATGCCGAGCTTGAACCGGTCCCGCTGCTCGATCTCCAGGCCCGCCTCCTGCACGCGCCGAAGGGGGCGGCGCAGGAAGTGCTCGCCGCCGAGCGGAACAGTGACGAGTTCGGTGATCCTCTGGAAGGCGCGGACGGGCCAGGCGGTACTGGGGACGTGATCCAGCAGGAGGAGCCTGCCGCCGGGCTTGAGTACGCGGATCATCTCGTCGGCGGCGCGCCGGTCGTCGGGGATGGCGCACAGGGACAGCGTGCAGACCACGGTGTCGAAGGAGGCGTCGGGGAACGGAAGCGCCTGCGCGTCGGCTTCCCGCAGGTCAGCCGTCCGACCGAGCTCGTCGGCGCGGCGGCGGGCGAGGGCCAGCATCTCCGGGCTCCACTCGATCCCGGTCAACCGGACGCCGGGCGGGTAGCGGGGAAGGTTACGGCCGGTGCCGATGGCGACCTCCAGGACGTCGCCACTGGCCTGGGAGCAGACCCAGGCGCGGCTCTCACCGAACAGGGTGCGGTCGAAGAACCGCATCTGCCGGTCGTACGAGCGGGCGTGCTTGTCCCAGTAACGACGCAACCGCTCGGTGTTCCTCGGATCGGGCACACCTCCATCCTCCCGGCCACCGGCGTCTCCCGCACCCGAGGCCGCGCCGCGGGGCAGGCCGGACTTCCGACACAGGCCCTAGTAGGGCTCCGTTAGGTCTTCCCGATCAAGTTCGGGGGGAGCATGTTGGTCGGATGGACGTGCGGCAGGTTCAGGGTTTGCGGGCGGGGTTATCAGCGTTTGTGGCGGATGTGTTCGCATCGGTGCCGCGGAAGGATCAGCGGGCGAAGGGGGACTGCTATCTGCGGGGATTGATGCTGGACGGGCGGCGCAAGTCGATCCAGCCGATGGCTGAGCGGCTGCCGGACGGCAACGAGCAGAACCTGCAGCAGTTCGTGAACCAGTCCACCTGGGATCCGGTGCCGGTGCGGCGACGGATCGCGCAGCGGATGGTGCCGCTGATCGGCCCGGATGCCTGGGCAGTCGATGACGTGTCGTTCCCCAAGGACGGCCGGATGTCGGTGGCGGTCGCCCACCAGTACTGCGGTGCACTGGGCAAGCAGGCCAACTGCCAGGTCGCGGTGAGCATGCACGCAGTCACCGACACCGCGTCGTGCCCGCTGCAGTGGCGCCTGTTCGTGCCCGAAGAGTGGGCCGCAGACGCCGACCGGCGGCACAAGACGGGGATCCCCGAGGACATCGGGCACCAGGAGAAGTGGCGCCTGGCCCTGAACATCCTGGACGAGCTGGCCGGGTGGGGCCTGGCGCCGCCGGTGGTGGTGGCCGACGCCGGCTACGGCCAAAACGCCGACTTCCGCGACGGCCTGGAGGGCCGCGGCATCAAGTACGTCGTCGCCATCCGCTCGGATGTGACCGTCCACCCGCACGATGCGGTGCCCACCGCACCGCCGTGGTCCGGCAACGGCCGCAAACCGCAGCCCCGCTACCGCGACAAGCCGCCCCCAGTAGCCGCACTCGCCACCAGCCATGGACGGCAGGCTTTCACCGACGTTACCTGGCGTGAAGGCTCACGCGGACCAATGCGTTCACGCTTCCTGGCCCTGCGGGTCCGGCCGGCCGGAGTGCGGGTCCGTCGTCTGACCCAGTCCGCCGCCGTCGCCGGGCACGGCTCTTGGGACGGTGTCCTGCCCGAGGTCACCTTGCTGGTCGAGTGGCCCGAAGGCGCCGCAGCGCCGACCGACTACTGGCTGTCCAACCTGCCCGAGGACACCCCGCTCGCCGAACTGGTCCGCCTGGCTAAGATCCGCTGGCGCATCGAGCACGACTACCGGGAACTCAAGCACGGCCTGGGCCTGGACCACTTCGAGGGACGTTCCTGGAACGGCTGGCACCACCACGTCACCCTGGTCACCGCCGCCCACGCCTTCCTCACCGAACAGCGGCTCTCCCCAAAAGCCCGCACACCGGCCTCACGCTCTACCAGGTCCTGGACGCCCTCCAGACCCTGCTGAACTGCTGGACCGGCACCTGCACCACCTGCCACCGCCCCCTGCCCAGACGATCAGGCAGACGCCGCCCGCCAAGACCCACACCGACCTAACGGAGCCCTACTAGCTAGTCCAGGGCCTTGCGCACGGCGGCCAGGATGGCTTCGGTGTCGGCGCCCAGAGCGCGGGCGGCCGTGGTGAAGTCGCGGGCCAGTGTGGCGAGTTGGGCTGGACTGGAGCGCGTGGGTCGGGGCGGGAGCGGCGCGACGCGGGTGCCCGCACCGCGCCGGGTGCGGATCAGCTCAGCGGTCTCCAGTTCGCGGTAGGCGCGGGCCACGGTGCCCGGTGCCAGGCCCAGGTCGGCGGAGAGCTGTCGCACGGTCGGCAGGCGCTCGCCCTCGGTCAGTCGGCCTGCGGTGATCAGGGCGGCGAGCTGGGCGCGGATCTGCTCGTACGGAGGTACCGGGCTGGTGGTGTCGACGCGGACGGCGGGGCCGGTCATCCTCGGGCCCCCCGGGGCGACACCACGGTGAGCAGGGACCAGGCCAGGGTGGGCAGGGCGAGCAGGCCCAAGGAGTAGAGCAGCCAGGTGGCGACGGTGCCCACCGTGCCGTCGCAGGCCGTGCTCGTCAGTGCGCCGGTGATGGTCACGATGACACCGAGCAACTGGGCCGAGACCAGCAGCCCCCAGGCCGCGGTGATCGCCGACGAGCGGTCGCGGCGCTGCTGTTCGCCGCCGGGGCGGTGGGCGATGCGGCGCAGGGCCCAGGCGCAGGCGACGGTTCCGGCGGCGAGTGAGGTGAGGATCGGGATGCCGTAGTGGCTGCCGGGCCAGGGGCCGTGGCCCTCGGTCACACCGCCGCAGGTGACGGTGAAGGCCCGGCCCGCCCGGCCCAGGTCGTCGGGAGAGGCCACGGCGGCCGCGGTCACCAGCAGTACGACGAGGGACGCCGTCTGGAGGAGAAGGAGGCGGGTCATACGGGGCGGCACATGGTCTCGCACCCGGCGCGGGGCGAGGTCGGCGGTGCGCACCGCTTCCCGGGGGCGGGGGGTGAGGGCGTCACCGAGCAGGACGCCGCCCACCGCGCACAGGCCGAAGCCGGCGAGGGCGTACAGGAAGGTCACGCCGAGCCCGGTGCCGTCCATGGTGGCCAGCTGCTGTGCGACCACGGCGCCGGCGGCCAGACCGGACCAGCGGGCGTAGCGGTCGGCGCGGGCGCGGAGACGGGCTTCGGGCGGGACGATATCGAGCATGTGTGGACCCCGTGAGTGGTGATGGCTGCGCGGCGTGTGCCCAGTGGTGGCCAGTGGGCGGCGGGCGCTGCTTGCCGCAAGCCGCGCTCAGCCCGCACTTGTATCAAGTACTGAGCACAAGATGCCCGCAGCCGGGATCTTGTGTCAAGTTCTCGGTACAAGTTGAGGTGACGTGGCAGGGTGATGAGCGTGCGCGTGGTCAGACGTTCACCACATGGGGCCGCCGCGGTGACGGCCAGCCCCTGCTAGGGCGCGTCGTACCGGCAGCCCTACCGGCATCGGTCCGCTACGGCCTCATCGCGGCCACTTCTCGGGCGTACTGCTGGTGACCACATGGCAGACCGCGGGCGTTCCGGGGCCCGGGGACCTACCCTCGGCGACCACCCGCACGCCGTCGAGCAGGATGCGGCAGGACGCGATCCCGTCTCTGGCAGGGGTCACCTCCACGCGGGCCTCCTCGCCCGTGTTGACGGTGACCTTCGTGCTCCACGGGAGCTTGGTGGGGCCGAGCCGCTCGACACGGTGCTCCGGTTCGTACCGGTCGGGGTTGTGCCGGTAGCGCACGGCGGTGGCCCGGGGCTCGCCACTCACGGACTCGCCCTCATAGGTGAGGTACCAGGCGCTCCCGCCCGCCTTCTCCTTGATCCATGTCGTGTGGCCCCTCGCCCACAGCACTCCGCCGACCACCAGGGCTGTCACGAGGAGGCCGAGCAGGATGAGAACGAGGTCGCCCCGGGCGAGGCGGGATGATGCCTTCTGGGGTGCCATGGGGCCTCGGTTCTCCGTGGTTCTCCGCGGTTCTTTGTGGTTCTCTGCGCTCCGCGCGCGGTCTCCGGTCGCTCGGACGCGGGCTCCAGTCGCTCGGACGCGGCCACTCGACGCGATCGCTCGAACGCGGCTCTCCGATCGCTCTGCGATCGTTCTACCACTGTACGAACGGCTCTCGGCTGTACGAACGGCTCGCGGCGTCGGATGTGGCCCGGCCGCACAGGTGCTCCAGCTCCGGCCGCCGCCGTGGCCGAAGCTCAGGTGGCCGATGGCCTTGCGGTGCAGATCGAGGGTGTCGGGGTCGGGGAAACCGCTGGGCGTCGCGGTTGGCGGCCTGGACCGAGCAGACGACCGTCTCCCCGGCCTTGATCACCCGGCCGTCCACCTCGACGTCCTCCAGTGCCGCGCGGAGCATGGATCGGCGGCCCGTGGTGCGGTTCGTCGGGAGTCCGTCGATCGGGGCCGGTCCGGCGGTGGTGGTGGACGGTGACGGTGACGGTGCGTCGTTCATGGTGTCCTCCGGTGCTTGGTACGAAGTGACGTGCCGGGTAAGAAGTGACGTCCTTGTGCGCAGGGACGTGCGGCGAGCCGCGGTGCGCCGCCAGGGGCACGTGGCTTGTGCGCATGGGGACTTGAGCGGCGGGCCGCTTACCGCTTGGCGCCGCGGTCGAAGGCCGTACGGGCCCACAGGTAGCCGGCCAGGGTGAGGCCGAGGCACCAGGCGAGCGCGACGATTCCGCTGTTGCCGATGCCGGTGCCCATGAGCAGACCGCGCAGGGTCTCGATGACAGGTGTGAAGGGCTGGTACTCGGCGAACCAGCGCAGCCCCGTGGGCATCGACTCCGGCGGGACGATGGCGCTGCCGAGGAAGGGCAGGAACGTCAGCGGCATGGGCATATTGCTGGCGGTCTCGACGTTCTTGGCCACCAGGCCCATCGCGGCCGCGAGCCAGGTGAGCGCCAGTACGAGCAGGGTGAGGAAGCCGACGGCCGCGAGCCACTCCACGGGGGCGGCGTGGGGCCGGAAGCCCATCAGGAGGGCGACGCCGACGACGAGTGCGATGCTGGCCAGGGTCTGGAGGACGCCGCCGAGAACATGTCCGGTCAGGAAGGCCGCGCGGGAGATCGACATGGTGCGGAAGCGGTTGACGATGCCTTCGGTCATGTCGGAGCAGACGCTGACGGCGACGGACAGGGAGCCGGAGGTGGCGGCCATCAGGATGATGCCGGGGGCGACATAGTCGATGTAGTCGTCGCTGCCGGTGGGCATACCGCCGATGCCGCTGCCCAGGGCGCCGCCGAAGACATAGTTGAAGAGCAACAGCATCACGAGCGGCATCGCGACGACCGAGACCGTCATGGACGGATAGCGCAGCGCGTGCTTCAGATTGCGCCGCAGCATCGTCATCGAGTCTCTGGCGGCGTCGGAGATACCGCCGGCGTGGGGCATGGTGCCTGCGCGGGACGTGGTGTCGGTGTGGGACATGGTGCTCATCGGACGTTCTCCTTCTGGGAGTTGGCCGCGTCATCGGACCGCTGGGGACGTCCGGTGAGCGTGAGGAAGACATCGTCGAGATCGGGGGTGTGCACGGTGAGCGACTCGGCCTCGATCGACGCGTGGTCCAGGCGGTCGAGGACAGCTCGCAGGGTGGGGATGCCGCCGTCGCCGGGGAGGTGCAGGGTGAGCGATTCACTGTCGTACGCGGTGGAACCGAAGAGGGTGGCGGCCGATTCGAGGGCGTTGGTGTCGGCGAACTGAAGGCGGATGTGGCCGCCTGGGATGAGCCGCTTCAGCTCGTCCGCCGTCCCCTGGGCGACCAGCTTTCCGTGGTCCAACACCACGATGCGGTCGGCGAGTTGGTCTGCTTCCTCCAGATACTGCGTGGTCAGGAAGATGGTGACGCCGTCGTCGGCGACCAGGCTGCGGATGATCTCCCACATGGTGCGGCGGCTGCGGGGGTCAAGGCCGGTGGTCGGCTCGTCAAGGAAGATGATGCGCGGCTTGCCGACCAGCGTCATCGCCAGGTCGAGCTTGCGCCGCATACCGCCGGAGAAGGTGGAGACGGGCTTGCCGGCCGCCTCGGTCAGCTCGAAGCGGCCCAGCAGGTCGGCGGCGCGCCGTCTGCCTTCGCGTCGGGGCAGATGGAGCAGATTCGCCATGAGGAGCAGGTTCTCCTCGGCGGTGAGCAGGTTGTCCACCGCTGCGAACTGGCCGGTGACGCCGATCGCGGCGCGTACCGCATCGGCCTCGCGGACCAGGTCGTGACCCGCCAGCCGGGCCTGGCCGGCGTCGGCGGGGATGAGGGTGGAGAGGATCTGCACGGTGGTGGTCTTGCCGGCGCCGTTGGGGCCGAGCAGCGCGAAGATCGTGCCTTCGGGGATGTGCAGGTCGATGCCGTCGAGCACCACTGTGTCGCCGTAGGACTTGGCCAGCCCGGTGACGGTGATCGCGGGCGGGACGGCGGGCGTGGGCGGGGTCACGGATGCGGACGTGGGCATCGACGCGGCGCCCTGCGTAGAAGCCATGGTCATGACAGGTCCCTCTCTGTGCTGTTGTCGTGGCAGGCCGGAGCGGGCGGATCACGCGGGCGGGAGCCTCCCCCATAGCCTGAACGGGCATGGGAGGTGCCCCCGGCTCATGTGGTCAGGGCCGGCCGATGATGATGTCGCCGACGCCGGTGCGGGCGCGTACCTCGACGGTGCTGCCGGCGTCGCCGGGGCCTTCGGACGGGCCGAGGGAATTGCGCACCTTGCCGAAGCGGGTCTGGACGTCGAGCCAGGCGGCGGTGGACTCCGGGATGCCGACCTCGATATCCCCGACGGCCGCCTGGAGCATGATCCGGCCACGCGCCGCCTCACCGATGCGGATGGCGCCGTTGGCGCACTTGGCCTCGACCGAGGCACGCGCGGTGTCCACGGAGATACGGCCGTTGGACGAGCTCGCCTTCAGGTCACCGGCGATCTCGCCGATCACGGACTCGCCGTTGAGGTTCTTCACCAGCGCCGCCCCGGCGATCTCGCCGATGTCGATCCGGCCCGCCCCGGCGATCTCCGCGTCTCCCGTCACACGGTTCACGCCGATACCGCCGTGGTCGGTCCGCAGATCGACGGCTGCCGCCTCGTCGACCTGGATGTCGCCGAGCGAGGTCTTGAGCCGGCACTCCCCCAGCCGGCCCTCGCAGACGAGGTCCGCCATGGGAGAGACACCGAGGAGGTCCGAGCCGGCCGGCAGCTCGATGGTCACGTCGAGCGAGCCGCTCTTGCCGAACAGGGAGCGCTTCTTGGGCCCCTTGACCAGCAACTTGCCGCCCGAGCAGGTGACTTTGGTCTGCTGCGCGGCCCGTACGTCGACGTCGTCGGCGCCATCGCTCGGCAGCACCTCGACGACGGTGTCGGTGCGCTTGCTCGCGGTGACGCGGGCGGTGCCCAGGTCGAATTCGAGGGTGACGGAGATCGGTTCGGGTGTGTCGAAATCAGGCATGGCTGTGCCGTCCTCATGACTGTGGTGTGAGTTCCCGCTGGTCAGGCGGGCGAATGAGTAAGTACGGGGAGTGCGTAAGGACGTGGGGCCGGAGGGTGGGCCGGTAGTGCGGTGCGGGCTAGCGGACCCAGCCCGTGAAGCCCTGCTGGCCCCGCCGGCGGCTGCGGGCGGCTGGTCGCGTCCGCTCGCCGGGCTGTTCCAGGGCGGTGGCGACGGCCCGTACCAGCCAGGCGTTGACGGAGAGGCCCTCCTGTCCGGCGGCGTCCTCGACCCGGGCCTTGAGGTGGGCCGGGAGCCGGAAGTTGATGCGCGCGGTGCCGCCCTCGTCACCCTCCGGGGGCACCGCCGAGGGAACCGGTGGCGGCGCGGGCATGCTCTCCCGCTCCTCGGCCTCCGCCTCCTCGAACGGCTCATGGCCCGGCGGCATCATCACCACGAACTCGGGGTCGAGCCCGCGCAGCCGTACGTCGACCGAGCCGGGCGCCAGTTCGCGGGTGACCTCCCCCATGGCGGCGGACAGGGCGTTGAGCAAGGTGAGGCGGGCGGCCGATTCCAGGGGTGTGGTGAGCCGCTCGGCCAGGGCGCGGGCTTCGTCCCCGCCCGCGTCCGCGGCGACCGCGAGCTCGTCCCGGAGGTTGTCGACGTACGGCGTGAGGTCCATGGCCCCATCATGGCACCAGCTATGGCGCCATCGCAAGCCTTCATGGCGCCTGGCTGGCGCCACATGGCGTCAGGGCCGCACGTGGCGTCAGGGCGGGCACAATTGGGGCGCCAGGGTGGCGCTCGCGGCGTCATGGTGGCACCACGCATCACCGAACCGGCGCCAGCCCCGCCCACCATCAGCCCCCCGGCCCCTGGACCCTCACTCCCCGCCGTACAACCGCTCCAGCCCGACCAGCAGCACCTCGCCCTCGCCCGCCGCGGCGCGGAGTTCCGGGGTGAAACCGGTCGCGCTGTAGCAGGCCGGGAGGGTCTGGCCGGTGTCCTCCCCGGAGGCGGCGAGGACGGTGCGGATATGGCGCAGGCGGTCCAGGTGGCGGAGGTCCATGGTCTCGTCCCAGCGGGCGAGCCCGATCGACAGCAGGACCCCGGGCCGTCCGTCGGTCATCCCGCGTACCGCCACATCGGCATCGAGGCGGGCGTGCCGCGCGGGATCGGGGACCGTGCCGCATACGGCCGCTTCGGGGACGCCACCGTAGGTGTCCGAGGCGGCGTACTCCATTACCCAGTTCCGGCACAGTTGGGCGAAGTGCGGTGCGACCACGGCGGAGTCGAAGCCCGAACGGGCCCGGCGCCAGACCTCGGCCACGTCCTCCTGCTCCAGCGACACACGGTTGGGCCAGGCGACGGCGTGCTCGAAGGCCAGCAGTGGCTCCGCGATGCGGTAGTGCGTCAGGCCCGGCCGGAACGCGTCGGGCTCGCCGTACAGCAGATGACGGTTCTCCATCACCGCCAGCACATGGGACACATCGTTCAGCGAGCCCTCGACGCATTCGGTGATCTCACCACGGGTGGAGCAGCCGGACGCGATCGCGACCAGCGCGGAGTGGCACAGCGCCCGGTCGGCGTGGTCCGCCTCCTCCTCCAGCAGATGGCGCGCCTCCCAGAAGAGGGGCACCCGCGGATTGAGAGCGGTTCTGCACAGCCACGCATCGAAGTCGTCCGGGCCGGCGGGCGCGTCGTCGCATACGAAGTCGCCCCGGTACGCGGGAGTTCCGCCCACCACAGCATGGACCTGAACCGCGAGTCGCGGGTCGTCGATGCCCCAGAACCGCGCCGCCTTCCGGAAGTCGAAGGGCCGCACCACGAGTTCCAAGGTGGCGAGGTCGTGCAGCGAGGAGGGGCCCGAGAAGAGTCTCGTCACGATGGAGGGGCTGCCGCCGCTGAGGATCAAGCGCGCCCGGTTGTGCGGACGTTCCTTGTGCAGGCGGCGGTACGCACTGTGAATGACGGCGGGGAGCGCGGGGCTCTGGCCGACGAGGTCGGGGAAGTTGTCGATGACGGCGGGGGCGGGGCGCTCATCGCCGAGCGCCAGCAGCGCGTCGACGGCTTCCTCCCACCGGCGCCAGTCGGGCGGCTGCGGCGCACCGGTGTATGCGGCAAGACGGTCGGCGAGACGGCGCAGGGACTCGGCCTGTGCCGCGGCCTGGCCGTCGAAGTAGAACCCGCCGGTGGCCTTGATCATGGCTTCCAGCAGGTAGGTCTTGCCGTGTCTGCGCTGTCCGGAGACGAGGCCGAGCGTGGCCCCCGGGCGCTCGTCGCACACAAAGCGCGCGAGGGCGTCCCACTCGGCCTCCCGGTTGAACATCTGGTCGGGCCTGGCCGGGTGAGCAGCGGCATCCGACGACGACACGGCCGCTCCCCTCGCTTACCGGCATGGGTTCTCGCTTACCGGCATGGGTCCTTCAGTGCGTTCCTCGGCGCATTCCTCAGTGCGTTCCTCAGCGCTCTCCAGTTCCAAGGCTCTCCAGCAAGTACACATCCGGCGATCGGCGCGTGCCCTGCCCGGTGGTCCGTCCGGGGCACGTCCGGCGCGCGGTCCGCTCGGCCCTACCCGCGGGCCGACGTGCGGTGCAGGCTCGTACATACGGGACACCTGCCATGCACGAGTCCCACGCACGCCTCCGTACGGGACACCCGCCGCCTCGAAGGGACGGCCAGCGATGAGGAACCGCAGCGTTGCCGACCTGATGACGCCGAACGCGGTCACCGCCCAGCCCGGCACCACGTTCAAGGAGATCACCCGCCTGCTCGACGAATACGGCATCACCGCCGTACCGGTCGTCGACGAGAACGAGCGGACGGTGGGCGTGGTGTCCGAGGCGGATCTGCTGCGCAGACAGTCGAAGGAAGGGCCCAGCACGGCCGCGACACTCATGACGAGCCCCGCCATCGTGGCGCGGCCCGAGTGGAGCGCGGTGCTCGCGGCACGGACCATGGACGAGAAGAAGATCAAGCGCCTTCCCGTGGTCGACGACTCCGGCCGCCTCATCGGCGTGATCAGCCGCCGGGACATCCTGCAGCTGTTCCTGCGGCGTGACCGCGCGATCCAGGAGGAGATCCTGGAGGACATCCTGACCTGCACCCTCGGCCTGTCGCCGGCCGCCCTCACGGTCGACGTCACCGACGGCAAGGTGACGCTCAGCGGCACCCTGGAGCGCAAGAGCCTGATCCCCATCGTCGTACGGCTCTGCGAGAGCGTGGACGGGGTGGTGGAGGTGGTCGACCGGCTGGCGTTTGAACGCGATGACACACCGCAGGAACGCGCTGACACACCGGATGGCGGGTGCTGACACACCGGATGGTGGGTGGTGAACTGTGCGGCTGTGCGGCATCGGATCACCTCGGTCGTCGAGGTCCCCGCCGGCCCGCTCAGGCCGGCCGCAGTACGAGCGTCCCCTCCGGCTCGCCCGTCCCGCACGGGCCGAAGCCGGAGCCGATCCGGTCGAAGAGCGCCCGCAGCCACCGCGCGTCCTCCGACGACGCGTGCCGCAGCCGCATCCGCCAGGCCTGGAGCGGTGTGATCCGCAGGTCACGGAGCCGGCCGGTGTCCGGCTCCAGCAAGGCGAGGTACACCAGCCGCAGATCGTCCCGGTACTGCTCGTAGCCGGTGATGCCCTCGTAGTCGTCGATGAAGTCGCCGCACCCGTAGAGGATGAGCTTTCCCCGGTACGCCTCCAGGGGACGGGGGTGGTGCGAGGAGTGCCCGTGCACCACGTCCACCCCGCCGTCGATCAGCGCACGCGCGAAGGCGACCTGGTCACGGGGCACCTCATAGCCCCAGTTGGAGCCCCAGTGGACCGAGGCCACCGCGATGTCGCCGGGCCGTTTCACCTGCCGTATCCGGGCGAGGATCGCGTCCGCGGCGGTGTCCGAGGGCCTGGGCACGAAGTCCACCCCGCCGTGGCGTCCGGTCGCGGCCCAGGTGCCCGGGATACCGCTGGACGGCATCCCGAAGGAGAGCACCACGACCCGGCGGCCCCCCTCGACGGGCACGATCGCCGGACGGCCGGCCGCCTCGGCGTCGCGGCCCGCGCCGGCCGTCCGCAGACCCGCGCCCGCCAGGGCGTCGAGCGTCTCGTCCAGTCCGCGGTGCCCGAAGTCCAGGACGTGGTTGTTGGCCAGTACGCAGACGTCGGGGCGAGCGGCTGCCAGGGAGGGGAGGTTGCCGGGGCTCATCCGGTAGTGGACCTCTTTGCCGGGGGCGAAGATGCCGTCCCCCGTGACGCTGGTCTCCAGATTGACCACTCGGGCGGCGGGCGCGGCGTCATCGAGCACCTGGAGCGCCTCTCCCCACGGCCACGCGAAGTCGACCGGCCGGGGGATGGGGCCGTTCACCGCCTCCGCGAGCGCGACATAGTCCCGGGCGTCGTGGACGTACCACTCCCGCAGCGCGGGGTCACCGGGATTCGGGAGGATCTGGTCGACGCCGCGGCCCAGCATCACATCACCGCAGAGGAACACGGTGATCACATCACCGCCCATGCCACCAGGCTGGAGCAGCACGTCGATACCCTGCCCCGCCCCCGTCACTCCGATGTCCCCCCGATCCCGATCAGCGCCAGCGTGATGTTGTCCGGGCCGCCCGCCTCGATGGCGGACTTCCACAGCTCGAAGGCGGCCCTCCCGTTGTCGTGGGCCCGCAGCAGGCCGGCGACATCGTCCTCCGGTACCGGGTCGGTCAGGCCGTCGGTACACACCAGATAGCGATCGCCGGTGGCCAGGGGCGAGGTCCGCACATGCGGGGTGACGGCGTTGAAGCGGGTCGAGCCGCCCAGTGACTGGGTGATGACGGGGGTGCTGCGCTGCCCCGGCGGCAGCGGCGGGCTGTCGTCCACGCTGACCTGCCGCAGGCCGTCCCGGGCGTCGAGCACCCTGCTGTCGCCGACGTTGAACACCAGCGTCGAATCCGGCAGCACGACGGCGCCCGCGACGGTGGTGCCCATGGTGGTCAGCTCCGGATCGCGGTCGGCGGCCGTGTACACCGCGTGATTGCAGAGCTTCAGGACGTCCCGGACGGCTTCCTCGCTGTCCAACGACGGGCCGTACGCCGCCAGGTGCCGGACGGTGAGGGCACTGGCCACCTCGCCCCCAGGCTGCCCGCCCATTCCGTCGGCGACCGCGACGACGAGCGGTTTGCCGAGCGGGAAGACCAGCGTCTGCGGGTTCTCCGTCACGGTGCCGCAGAGCGTCCACGGACCGACCACCAGGCTGTCCTCGTTGTGCTCACGCATCAGCCCGGGATGACTCAGCGCAGTGACCGTTACATACCGCATTCGCATCGCCCTCCCACGGACTCAGCCGGTCCCGTCACCGGGCGGCCGCTTGCCGAACCCCCAGCCGGTCCCGTCACCGGGCGGCTGCTTGCCGAACCCCCAGCCGGTCCCCTCACCAGTCCCGCTGCCGCCGTCCCCCTTGCCCGTCCACCTGCCGCCCAGCGTGTGCCGCTGCATCAGCCGGTCGATGTCCTTCCCGGTGACGATCCCCACCAGGTGCCCCGCGTCCACGACGAGGATGCGCATGCCGGTACGCATGTTGAGCTTGTCGAGCGCCTCGCTCAGCAGATCGTCTGGAGCGGCGACGGCGCACTGGGACAGCGGTGTCGCCACCTCACGCACCCGCAGCGTCTCCCGGCGCACCTCCGGAATCCCCGCAAGCCTGCCCACCTGGACGATTCCGCTGGGCCGGCCCTCGAAGTCGAGCAGCGGCAGCACGGAATGGCGGGCCGGCACCGCCACCTCGTCGATGAAGCGCTGGACGGTCAGCCAGTCGGCGCCAGTTGCCACCGGGCTGGACATGGCCTCGCCCACCCGTACGTCCCCCACGGCGGTGTTCATCGCGGTGCGGCGCTTTTCCGCCCCGGCGATGATCATGATGAAGAGCCCAACGAAGACGATCCAGAGTCCGCCCGGCGCCCCGCGCAGCACCGAGATCCAGCCGAAGGCCACCATCAGCACACCCATGACCTGGCCGCTCCGGGAGGCCGCCAGCTCCGCGCGGTCCCGGTCCCCGGTACGCCACCACAGCAGTGCCTGTATCACCCGTCCCCCGTCGAGGGGCGCGGCGGGCAGCATATTGAACACCCCCAGGAACAGATTCGCCCAGCCGAGCCACACCAGGACGACGGCGGGCACCGCCGCCCAGCCGGCCAGCGCATGCAGCCCGAGGCCCGCGCCGAGCGCGGCGCCGCCGATGACAAGGCTGGTCAGCGGCCCGCTGACGGCCACCAGGAAGGCCGCACCGGCGGTCTTCGGACGCCCCATCCGGGTCATCCCGCCCAGCGCCCACAGCGTCACGTCCTCGACCGAGATCTTCTTCCGCAGGGCGGTGGCGGCATGTGCCGCCTCGTGGAGCAGCAGGCTGCCCATGAGCAGCGCGGCCCCCGCGACGCCGCCGAGGGCGTACACGGTGTCCGAGCGCCCCGGAGTCCACACGGGAAGGGTCCGGCTGCCGAGTCCATACGCGAAGAGGCCCACCAGCAGCGGCACGCTCCAGTGCATCCGCAGCGGTACTCCGACAACATGTCCTACACGGACCGACCCGTTCATCACCTCTCCCGTCCACCACAATTGTCCCTCGGAAGTCCTCCGTGCCGCCGCCGGGGTGGACCGACGACCTGCCCGACGATCTGCCGACACCACGACCGACGACACCCGCCACGGCCTGATCCATGCCCTGGCAGAAGGCCGCCTGACCGGCACCCCGCCGCACCGCTCGGCCGGCGCCCCGACCCGGCGTATTTCGGCGCGCACGCCCTACTCTGGAACGTACGGACATCACTGCTCTACGGACGGCATTGCCGGACGACACCACCGCTGGGCGAACACCACGGCTGGACGGACGGCACGGCTGGACGGACGGCACTGCCGACGGGACGGCGCTGCCGGAGGTGCGTCATGGGACACAGCCACCACTTCCATCTGGACCGGGCCGCCCACTCGATCACCGTGAACATCGGGCCCGGCCGGGACGGAGAGATCGAGCTCCTGGTCGACGGCAAAGTGGTCGCGTACCAGAAGGAGCACGGCCGGGGGACGACCGCGCTGACCGGCGAGCTGCCCGACGACCCCGTCCGCCCGTTCCGGGTCTGGATCCGCGAACCGCGCCTCGTCCCGGCCCCGCCGCACTGCACGCTGGAGCTGGACGGCGTGGAAGAGCCGATGCCGGAGCGCCTGCTGCTGTGAGCAAGCTGCCCACCTGTAAGCCGGCCACTCGCCTGCTTCAGCGTGAACAGCAACAACTTCCTCAATCGCGGGAACCCGAACGACAGCGGAAACATCGAAAGCACCAACGGGTCCACCAACAGCGCCCATTCGGTCGAGGGCGGCCAGGTGGGCAGCAGCGACATCCAGCGGATCGTCGACGGTCACGGTCCCGGCCACCGTCACGGCCGCCAGCTCCTCCCCCTCTGACAGGGTTACGCCACCCACCGCAGCGGACCATAGCCCACCGCAACCCACCACAACTCACCGCACGAAAACGCCTCCCTCTTCGTCACGGTGTGGTCCTGCCCCTCGGGGTTGATACCCGCGGTCCTGCTACTGGGCACCCCGGAATCCACCAAGCGTGACCAGCGGCCGGTTCCCCGCATTCACCCTGTCCGACCACGGGATTCACTGTGCCGGCCGTTGGGCCGGCACCGATCCACACCCTGTGGACACGATTGCGGGCACAGCCGGGGCCGGGCCCTCGTGCAACCGGGGCCGGGTCCTCGCGATCCGTCAGGCCAGGATCCTCGCGGGCGTACGGCGGCGGGCCGCCGGGATGGTCGCGGGGATCTTGTCCGCGTCGGTGCCGGTGTCCAGCACGGCCCCCGCGGGGACGGTGTGCAACGGCTCGACGTCGGTGGCGAGCCGGGTACGCGCGGTGGGCGAGGCACCGTGCGCCTCGGCGCGGATGCGCTGCTTGATGGTGGGCGGCAGCTGCGCATCGACCCCGACCGTCCGTCGGCCGAAGGGGGGATGGCCGTCAAGCGGCATACGGTCACGGTCCGGCTCGGTGTCCCCCGCGGCGTCCGGCGCAGTGTCCCTCACACCGTCCTCGTACACCGCCGCCTCCCGGCGCGCCGCCGACGCCGCGGCGGAGACCCCCAGCGAGGCCAGCAGCTTGCCGAGTACGGCAAGACACACCGCCCAGAACTTCATGACCTTGGTCGCAGCCACGGCCCCTCGCTTTCGGTAGAGATCTCGCCGACGGGAAGATCTGTTGCGGTTTCTTATGATGAGTACGCAATGCGAGGAACCGGGGAGCGACGCCCCGGGGTGGCGTTCTTCGGACAAAACCCACCCGTATGCACCACGGATCGGCATCAGGCGTACCCACCGGCCTTTCCATCCACAGTCGGGAGGGGACGGTCGCAGGACGGAGTCCGGAGGCCCGTCACCGCACCCGAAAAACAACGCCCGCCGCAGGCGCAACGGCGCAACGGCGGGAGAGCCGAAGACGACGCAGGCCAGGCGCCCCCCCCCCCCCGCCGGGAAAGCCGACAACGTGGGGCGCAGGCCGGCCGCAGGCGCCCCCCGGGGCCGGACGGCCGACAACGGCGAGCAACCGAGCGGGCTACCGCCCCGCGAGGCCCGCCACATCCGACATGGCCCGAATGGCCTCCGCCTCCGGCGTATCCGGCGGCAGCAACAGCAGATCCCACCGCCCGACGCCGGTGGAGACCAGGCAGACGGTGTCCGGGCCGGGCCGGTTGGCGGTTCTGCGCAGCCGGACCACATGGCCCCCGACGAGGATGTGGCAGGGCAGCTTGGGCCACCTCGCGCCGTTCACCGTGACATGGGTCATCCGCGGCCAGTCGAAGGGCAACGCGGCCAGCAACTCGGGCAGTTCGGTGACGAGATCGGTCGAGTGCGGCCACCAGATCCCGTCGATCCGGCGTGCGGTCCCGCTGTGCGGGGCGATGGCCAGGCGGGCGACGGGCGGCGGGGCCGGGTGTTCGGGGTGAGCACCGGAGGCGGTGGTCATGGTGTGCTCCTGGCAGGAGGTCACGGGCGGTGCGTCACGGGCGGCGCAGCACGGCCAACACCCCTCAGCCCGCCGCCTGGACGCGGCGGGCCGCGACCCGGGCCGGGTCCGGCCAGCGCACATCGCGCACCCAGCCGGCGCGTTCGAAGAGCCGGATGAGGGCAGCGGACGGATCGACCTGACCGCGGTCGACGCCGTGCCGGGCGCAGGTCGGGTCGGCGTGGTGCAGGTTGTGCCAGCTCTCGCCGAAGGAGAGCAGGGCGAGCGGCCAGAGGTTGGTGGCCCGATCGTGGCGCCGGGTGCGGAACGGCCGCGCACCGATGACGTGGCAGAGGGAGTTCACGCTCCAGGTGACATGGTGCAGCAGCGCGATCCGGATGAAGCCCGCCCACAGCAGGGCGGTCAGGCCGGTGACCCATGACCCGCCGATGGCCCAGCCCAGCGCGAACGGCAGGCCGAGGGTGAGCAGACACAGCGCGGGGAACGCCCGGTCCACCGCGCGGATGCCGCGGTCGGCGAGCAGATCGGGCGCGTAGCGCTCATGCGAGGTGGGGTCGTCGCCGAAGAGCCAGCCGATGTGCGAGTGGACGAGCCCGCGCAGCTGTCCGCGCAGGCTGGTGCCGTAGCGGTACGGAGAGTGCGGATCGCCGGGGCGGTCGGTGAAGGCGTGGTGGCGGCGGTGGGTGGCGACCCAGTCGATGACATCGCCCTGGAAGCTCAGCGACCCGGCGATGGCGAGCGCGATCCGTAGCGCGGGGGTCGCGGTGTAGCTGCCGTGGGTGAGGCCGCGGTGGAACCCGACGGTCACGCCGAGGCCCGTGACGACGTAGAACACGGCGGCGAGGACGAGGTCGGTGGGGCGTACCACGCTGCCCCACAGCAGGGGGATGGCGAGCGCGAGGCCCACGAACGGGGCGATGACGATGATGCCGGTGATCGCCATATACATCCGGCGGCCGCCGGTCGGCGGGGCTACATGGTCTTCGGTCGGGAACGGCGACGTCCCGTCGTACGGCCGGCTGGACGGGGCGCTGCGTGCGGTGGACGTCACAAGTCGTCGCCTGCCTTAGGAGTAGGGGGCGGTGGCCCGGCCTCACGCGACCCGGCGTGGGTGGTGTCGCCGCGTGACCGTTTGTGTGGCCGCAGGCGGAACGACGGGTGTGGGGACGGGTGCCTGTGGTGGTGGACGGGCCGTCCGGTCGTCTGGGCGTTGACCCTCATGAGGAAGAGGATCCCCAGAGCGACCAGCGCGAGCAGCACGATCACGGTCAAAAAAGTCTGCATGGGTGCTCACCTCTGGCACCTTGCGACGAGTCCGGCGCGGCCGCCGGAATACGAATTCCCTTCGATGCTTCCACCGTACGCGAACCCGGACCGCCAAATCACCACAAAAGAGACGATTATCCTACCGATCTACCCAGGTGGGGACCATCCCGTCGGGTAACTTCTACAAGCCTGTAGATTTTGCTTGCGCATGACCCGTGTTCACAGACGATGACCTAGGAGAACCCCATGGCCCTGTGGGACCGGATCAAGGAATCCGCCCAGACGATGCAGAACCAGCTCGTCGCCAAGAAGAACGACCTCAAGAGCGGCGCCTTCCGGGACGCGAGCATGGCGATGTGCGCCCTGGTGGCCGCCGCGGACGGCACCGTCGACGCGTCGGAGCGCCGGCGGGTGGCCCAGCTCATCGCCACGAACGAGGTGCTGCAGAACTTCCCCGCGGACGATCTCCAGCTGCGCTTCGACGGCTATCTCGACAAGCTGACCGCCGACTTCGACTTCGGCAAGGTCGCCGTCATGCAGGAGGTCGGCAAGGTGAAGAAGAAGCCGGTCGAGGCGCGAGCCGTGATCCAGATCGGCATCGTGATCGGCGGCGCCGACGGCGACTTCGACAAGACGGAGCAGGCGCTGGTGCGTGAGGTGTGCTTCGCGCTGGGCATCGCGCCGGCCGAATTCGATCTCTGAGCTCGACCTCCGAGGGACGGACGAGAGGGGGTGGCCGTGGCCACCCCCTCTTCGCGTCCGGGGAGCCGGCCCCACGTCTCTTTACGTCCGGGGAGCCGGCCCCACGTCCAGGCGCCGCACCCACGTCCGGGCATCGCGTCCGCGTGCAGGAACCTGAAATCTACAGGAGCGTAGAAGTTGTGGCCGCGGGGAGATGACGAGTGCGTGCCAGGCGAGAGGCCGCGCCGGGAACATGCCGTACGGACCCCCTCCGCATACCCGGGCGCTCAGTAAAATGCCCCGACGTCCCGGCCAGCGGGGCACCCGGCGCGACGGGAGGCGACAGCATGGGCGGCAGGCCCCTCGGGAAGGCCCCCGGCAATTCGGTCGGGGACTCGCTCGGCGGTGCCGACTTCGGCGGGCGGTTCAAGGCCGCCGGACACGGCCGCGGCCGCCGGCGCGGGCAGGGCCAGCTGGAGGCCCAGGTGCTGGCCGCGCTGCACCGTTCACCCGGCCCGGTCACCGCCGCGTGGGTCCAGGAACGGCTCGGCGGCGATCTCGCGTACACGACCGTGGTGACGATCCTGTCCCGGCTGCACGCGAAGCAGGCCGTCACCCGCGAGCGCGCCGGCCGCGCGTACGTATGGACCCCGGCCGCCGACGAGGCCGGGCTCGCCGCGCTGCGGATGCGCCGTGTCCTGGACGGCGAACCGGACCGGGACGCCGTCCTCACCAGCTTCGTCTCCGCGCTCTCGGCGCACGACGAGCAGTTGCTGCGCACCCTCCTGGACCGCGCCACCGCCGAGGACACCGACCAGGAGCCCGGCCAGAGCCCCGGCCGGGGCGGCAGCTGACCGCCCGCACTGTTCGTCGTTCTCAAGGCGGCGACGCCGTCGCGACGGCAGACTGATCCACGTTCGGGCTTCCGCTATCGGGCTGGTCCACGCTCAGGCCGGTCCACGTTCGGGCTGATCCACAACTGGCCCACCGACTGTGCCTGAACACCTGACGCTCCGCAGCCTAGGCTGTGATCCACTGCCCTGAGCAGCGATCCGCCTCCTCGACTGTGATCCACTGCACAATCGGACAACTTCTACAACACTGTAGATACGATCGGTAGAATTTGCGTCGGACACATGCAACAGGCGCGGCCGAAGGGGGAGATGGCGACGGAACGCGGACTCCTGACCTGGGATTGTCCGCCTCCAGAGGCGGAGGTGCGATGGGTATACCAGCCCGTGGAGGTCCAATACCCCGACGGCACATGGGAGTTGGGACGGATCAGCGCCTGGTGGACGGACGACACCGGCGACGAGTGGTGCCGGCTGCGCACCCTCTCCGGCGGCCCCCGTCCGCGATGGCTCCGTTACGACTCCGAGTCCGTACGACTCCTCCCCAGCACCGGCATCTGACCCCCGGCCCCCTCCCGCCGAGCTCTCCGAGCTCGCCCCTGCTGCCGCCTCCGGCCGCCGATGCCGCTCCCTCCCCCACGAAGCATGTGAAGGACCAGAAGGGCCACCGGCGTGCATGACAGGCAAATACAGAGGCAGTCGCGCAGGCAGCCGCGAAGGCAATCGCAGGGGCAGCCGCAGAGGCAGGCGACGCCCCGGCGGGGCACCGGGCCCCCGGGCGACGGGGCGGATACGTCCGGCGCGCCCCGCCGCAGAAGCGCGGGCCCCAACTCCCGCAGGGCCGACGCCCCGTCCCATAGGGCCGATGCCCCGTCCCATAGGGCCGCCGGCGGCTCCCGGAGGGCGGGCCGGGCATCCGGCAACGGCACCGGCCCCCGTACCGGCTCCGGCAACGGCAAGCTGCGGATCACCCGCCGCGGCCGGATCGTCGCCTGGACCGGCGGCCTCCTCGGCGTCCTGCTGCTCGGCACGGCCGGCGTCGGCGCCTGGGTCTACTTCACACTGGACGGCAACATCCAGGGCGCGGACATCGGGCTCGACGGCGACCGGCCCGTCAACCTCAGCCCCGGCTCCAAGAACATCCTGGTCGTCGGCTCGGACAGCCGCGCGGGCGCCAACGCCAAGTACGGCAAGGGCCTGACCACCATGCAGTCGGACACCCTGATGCTGCTGCACATCGCCGCCAACCGTAAGTGGGCCACCGCGCTGTCCTTCCCGCGCGACTCCTGGGTGCGGATACCCGCCTGCGAGCGCGGCGACGGCTCGCGGTCCACCCCGCACCACTTCAAGATCAACGAGGCGTTCTCGATCGGCGGCGAAAGCGGCGACATCGGCAAGGCCGCCGCCTGCACCATCAAGACCGTCGAGAAGAACACCGGCCTGCGCATCGACAACTTCGCCTCGATCGACTTCCAGGGCTTCAAGGGCATGGTCAACGCACTGGACGGCATCGAGGTCTGCCCCAAGCACGCCATCCACGACAAGAAGGCCCATCTGGACCTGGACGCGGGCTGCCAGACCGTCCGGGACGAGAAGGCCCTCGGCTATGTCCGTACCCGCTACAGCGTCGGCGACGGATCCGACCTCGGCCGCATCGGTCGCCAGCAGGAGTTCATGAAGGCGCTGCTCACCAAGGCCCAGGCCAAACTCACCAGCCCCGGCGATCTCTACGGCTTCCTCGACTCGGCAACGAAGTCGATCACCACCGACAAGGATCTGGCGGGACTCAAGCCGCTCTACGACCTCGCCGCTACGGTCAAGGACATCCCCAGCGACCGCCTCACCTTCCTGACCGTGCCCAACTACTACCGCGAGGCCGACGTCCCGACCGACAAGGCCAATGTCATCTGGCAATACCCGCAGGCCGGCGATCTGTTCAGCGACGTCGCGCACGACCGCGAGATCGGCCCCGCGGGGAAGAAGAAGCTCGCCGAGGCCGCCAAGCACCCGGTGACCGCGCGCTCCGTCCGGGTCCGCGTCCTCAACGGCACCGGCGTCGCGGGCCAGGCCGCCACCGCCGCCGCCCGCCTGCGCGGACTCGGCTTCACCGTCACGGCCACCGGCAACGCCCCGGCCACCGACAAGACCACCATCGGCTACCCCGCCCCGCTCAAGCCCCAGGCCCAGGTGCTGGCCTCCCGCTTCCCCGACACTGAGCTGAAGCGGTCGGCGGAGGCGACGGCGGGGGAGGTCACGCTGACGGTGGGGCCGGACTTCGCGGCAGTGGGGGGCTAGACCGTCGCCACCTTCCCCGCGATGGTGTCCAGGAACGTCACTTCGACACCGGACAGGTATTGCTCGCGTTCGGCCAGGAACCGCTTGGTGTGCGGCTGCGCCTCATGTGCCTCGAACGCGGCGCGATCGGCGTACAGCTCGTAGAAAACGCGGATCAGGGGCTCATCCACGGGGATGTGGGTGACGTACGCGAGCGTGCCGGGCTCCTGCGTCTTGATCCCCTCCAAGGTGCGAGCACACAGATCATCAAAGGCAGTTGCCGCGTCCTGGTCGCGCAACGTAAAGCGAACGAACAGCGCGAAACCTTCGCTCATCAGCACTCCTTCCAGTGGCGCCAAGTCTGTCCCGCAAGCGCATGGTGAACGAGTCCGGGAACAGAGACCGCTCGTCGGCCCGACCGCGTCCGCCGTGGCCCGCTGCCGCTAAGAGGGGGATGGTTCTATGCCCGCGCCACGGCGAGCATGTGCGATGAAGCGGCGAGGAGCTCAGGGTACGGCTCCGCCAGCTTCGCCGCTTCAAGAGCAGCATCGAACAACGAAGAGTCCGCGAGGTGTTGGCCGGTGTGTTGCTCTGTGGCTTTCAGCGCCCCCCACGCGGGGCCTTCGATCCCATGCACCGTCACCCCCGCCAGTCCGGCGGCGGTCATCTCCTCGGCGAGTTGATCAGCCGTGTGGAAGTACGCGGCGGTGAAGCCCTTGCGACCCGGGTCGTGACGACCGGACGCGAGGATGTCCACCACCGCATCACGTACCCGGTCCTTTGTGCCGAGCCATGTGGTAGCCGTGTGCTCGAACAGTGAGGCGTACCGGCCGATTGCCGCAGCGGCGACCAGGCCACCCGGCCGTACCGCCCGGCGCGCCTCTCGAAGGGCCTTCAGTCTCTCGCGACGGTCGAGCAGGTGGTAGAGCGGGCCGAGGACCAGCACGGCATCGTACGAATCGTCATCGGCGGTCAGCTCCCGCGCGTCCCCCAGCTCCACCGTGGCCCCGGCCTCTTTGGCCTGCTCCACATGCCTCGGCACCGGGTCGACCAGATGCACGGTGTAGCCGTCCTTCACAAGCCATCGGGCATGCGCCCCCGGGCCGCCCCCGACATCCAGCACACGAGCGGGCGGCTCAGGCAGGAAGCGCCGAAGCAGTTCCTGGGTGCGGACCATCTCCAGAACACCGTCGGCGGACCCAGTCAGCCGCTCGGCTTCGTTGCTGGTCTCGCCATAGAACTCCAGGATTTCGGGAGCGACGGCGAGGCGGTCTCGTTGTGTGGTCATGGACGCAGTCTGGCCACTGGTCCACAGCCGACGCCAGACCCTAACCTGACCGGTTGACCGGTCAGCCCTCCTACGGAAGTGCAGCCCCGCATGCCGCAACTCAAGTACGAACAGATCGCTGAGTCCCTTCGCGCGCGGATCGCCGACGGCGAGTTTGCCCCCGGTCAGTTCCTCCCATCGAGCCGTGACCTGTGCGAACAGTGGCGCGTCTCCCGTGCCACAGCGATCAAGGCCATGGAGATACTGCGGGGCGACGGCCTTGTCATCCCTCACCAAGGGCGTGGATTCACGGTCACCGAAACTCCGCTCGCCCGACCAGCAGGCTCCCGGCGTGCCGGCACCAGCCGCACTACTGGAGGGCGCCCTTTCCGCCGACTGGGAAATCCGGAGATGCTGACACCTCCGGCTCACATCGCCGACGCACTCACACTCTCCCCACGGCAAAAGGCCCTGCACCGCGCCCGGCTCGTGCTCAACGATGACGGCACGCCCATGTCGTACGTGGTCGCATGGTTCCCTCCGGACATCGCCGAAGTCTGCCCCCGCCTCGCACAGTCGGGGCCCATCGCCGAAGGCACCACACACTATGTGCGCCGTGAGACCGGCCGCGGACCGGTGCAGGGTACGGACATCACCACCGTCCGCCTCGCAACGAAGCACGAAGCGGAACTCCTGGGGGTGAAACGTCCCGCCGCGGTCGCCGTGGACCTCCATACCGCTCACGACCAGCACGGCAGCGCCTTGGTCTGCGAGGAGGGCGTCACACCCTCCGCCCTTTGGAAACGCACCGACACCTACCCGATGGGCGAGGAAAGCTGACGGCACATCTTGACTGGACCGGTCCACCGGTCCAGTGTGGAGTCACGCACATACGCAGAGTGCGCACACGACTACCGATGCCCTCAACTCCCCCATGTCATCGAGCCGATGGCGGTCGCTGCGACCACAGTTGCAATGACCGTCAGGCGCCAGGACCACAGGAAAACCTTGGCCTGCACTGACAACTGCGCCTTCTCGATGCGTGCGTGAGCATGACTCACTTCCAAACGAAAACACGCGCCACACACATGACCCCCGCAACCGCGCGACCGGTCCGGGGGCGTGGCCACCAACCCCCTGGAGGTTGACGACATGAGCGAGCCTAGCCGAAGGCTCATCGAGCTACTGCTACGGCTGTTACTGCCCGCGCGCGGGCGCCACCGGGTGGTGGGCTCACTGCGTGCCCCGCGCCACGAAGACGTACCGCCACCGCACCCGAGCCACGTACCTGTCCGGCAGCCTGTACTACTACGTGGCGAGGACTCGCCCCTCGTCCGGCCGTACGTGCTCACCAGAGAGGAGCTTCAGGAACGGCGGCTGCGACGCAAGCGGCGCCGGGTGTTGTGGCTGGCCGTCCACGGAATCGACGCAGGCCCGCGCTGGATTCACAGCGTGCAGGTGGTGAGCTGATGGCCCGCATCTGCCACCCCGTTCACCTCAAGGAACCGGCGTCGGAGCCGGTGCCGGTCGCCGGGTGCGATGTGTGCATGGCCCTGGCCGAACAGCGCGCCAAGGCGCACGCCGTCGGGGACAAGTCGAAAGCGACCGACTACAACATCGAGATCCGCAGCCACCCCCACCCGAAGACGGTGCGCCGTTGACGACCAACACGCGGAAAAACAGCGAGGCCGCAGCCGACGTCTACGTTGCGCCTGGTTCCACCGACCCTGGTCACTGCCCCGAATGCGCTCTGCTGGCAGTCCAACTGCACGAAGTCCTCCAGGCGGAGAACAGCCTCCCCTTGCGGGAGATGCTCGACACCGTGACGACGCACATGGGGCTGCGGCCCCACCGCCGTCCCCCGACCGCCAGCGCTCTGCGCGTCCGGGCAGCAATCAAACCCCAACCAGAAGTGAGCAACCCCAACCAGAAGGAGGAGATCGTGCACTTCACACAGATGTCGGACAGCGGCAGGCACGGCGGTCCGCCGGAGGACAAGCCGTGGACGCCTCCGCCCACCCCGCCGTCACCCGACGGCGACCGGCCCAAGGTGGCATGAGCCGATGACCGACCCCCAAGAGGGGCACGCCGCGCTCGTCCGGTCTCTGGACGAGCGCGGCCTGTTGACCCCCGAGTGGCGCGCCGTATGGGAACGCACCCCGCGTCAGGCGTATCTGCCTGAGCAGGTCTGGCGGCAAGACCCCGACCGATGCCGTCCGGTCACGACGGCCGAAGAGCGCGGTGCCCTGGTGTCCTCCGATAAACCAGTCGTCACGCAGGTCGACGACGGAGCGGCGGACGGCCCCGGGGTCGCCACCTCGTCCAACAGCATGCCGTCGATGGTGGCGAGAATGCTGGGCCTGCTCGATGTGCGCGACGGGCAGCAGGTCCTGGAGATCGGCACCGCCACCGGCCACGTCGCCGGGTTGCTGTCGGCCCGGCTCGGCGACGACCGCGTCACGAGCGTCGAGATCGACGCGTCACTGGCGGCGCACGCGGAGCGTTATCTGTCGGCCGCCGGATACCGGCCGCGGCTGGTCGTCGCCGACGGGGAGCACGGCTGTCCGGCCGGCGCGCCGTACGACCGGATCATCGCGACCTGCGCTCTGCGACATGTTCCGTACGCCTTGGTCCAGCAACTACGGCCGGGTGGGGTGCTGGTGGCGCCCAGAATGGGCGACTTCTGGTGCGGCGCCCTGGTCCGCCTCACTGCCGACGAGGCCACCGCCGACGAGGACGGCACCGCGTCGGGCTCGTTCGCGGGGAGTGCCGCCTACATGCCGATGCGCTCCCACCGGGGCACCACCGGCGTCACCCCGGACACCTCCTCGCCCCGCTCGCGGTCCACCGAGGTCCTTCCTCAGGAGACGCTCACGCTCGGATTCGCGCTGTACGCGGGCGCCCGCCTTCCCGACGTCACGCTCATTGAAGGGCGTACTGAAGGGAGCCAGGGCACAGACCCCCGCGTGTGGGTGCACGACAGTCGAGGCTCGGGTGCCATCGCGGATGCCGACGGCACCGTCACCGAGTTCGGGGAGTGCAGCTTGTGGGGTGACGTGGAGGCGGTCTGGCGCGAGTGGGACGAGCTGGATCGTCCCACCGATGCTGATATGGGGCTGACGGTCACCAAGACCAGCGAGCGCGTTTGGGTGCGGAGGCCCACCGGGGTCATGTACCCGGTCGAGTAGCGGCCTCCGCTGACTCAGCACGGCCGCCCCCTAGGACTTCCGGCGCTCCGGGGGGCGAAACTCCCGCCCCCCGGAGCCCCAGCCGTCCTCAGTCCTCCCCCTCCAAGTCCCCCTCCGTCTCCAGGAACGCCTCACGCAGCGCCGCCAGTGTCTCGGCGTCCGGCTTTTCCCACATGCCGCGGGATTCGGCCTCCAGGAGGCGTTCGGCGATGCCGTGCAGGGCCCAGGGGTTGGCGTCCTGAAGGAAGGCGCGGTTTTCCGGGTCCAGTACGTAGGTCTGGGCGAGTTTGTCGTACATCCAGTCGGCCACGACTCCCGTGGTCGCGTCGTAGCCGAAGAGGTAGTCGACGGTCGCGGCGAGTTCGAAGGCGCCCTTGTAGCCGTGGCGCCGCATGGCCTCGATCCAGCGGGGGTTGACGACGCGCGCGCGGAAGACGCGGGAGGTTTCCTCCACCAGGGTGCGGGTGCGGACGGTTTCGGGCCGGGTCGAGTCGCCGATGTACGCCTCGGGGGCGTGGCCGCGCAGCGCCCGGACCGTGGCGACCATGCCGCCGTGGTACTGGAAGTAGTCGTCGGAGTCAGCGATGTCGTGTTCGCGGGTGTCGGTGTTCTTGGCGGCGACGGCGATCCGCTTGTAGGCGGTCTCCATTTCGTCGCGTGCCGGACGACCTTCCAGGCCGCGGCCGTAGGCATAGCCGCCCCACACCGAGTAGACCTCGGCGAGGTCCGCGTCCGTGCGCCAGTCGCGGCTGTCGATGAGCTGGAGCAGGCCCGCGCCGTAGGTCCCCGGGCGGGAGCCGAAGATGCGGGTGGTGGCCCGGCGTTCGTCGCCGTGGGAAGCGAGGTCGGCCTGGGTGTGGGCGCGGACGTGGTTGTCGGCGGCGGGCTCGTCGAGGGACGCGGCGAGCCGTACGGCGTCGTCGAGAAGGCCGATGACGTGCGGGAACGCGTCGCGGAAGAAGCCGGAGACGCGGAGGGTGACGTCGATACGGGGGCGGTTCAGCTCGGGGAGGGGGATGGGCTCCAGGCCGGTCACGCGGCGGGAGGCGTCGTCCCAGACGGGGCGGACGCCCAGCAGGGCGAGGGCCTCGGCGACATCGTCGCCGGAGGTCCGCATGGCGCTGGTGCCCCAGAGGGAGAGGCCGACGGACTCCGGCCAGTCGCCGTTGTCCGTGCGGTAGCGCTCCAGGAGGGAGTCGGCCAGGGACTGCCCGGTTTCCCAGGCGAGGCGGGACGGGACCGCCTTGGGGTCGACGGAGTAGAAGTTACGGCCCGTCGGCAGGACGTTGACCAGGCCGCGGAGCGGGGAGCCGGACGGGCCCGCCGGGACGAAGCCGCCGTTGAGCGCGTGCACGGCGTGGTCGAGTTCGTCGGTGGTCGAGGAGAGGCGGGGGACCACCTGGCGGGCGGCGAAGTCGAGGATGTCGGCGACCTGTTGGCCGTGGCCGGCGGTCACGGAAGCCACCGCAGTCGGGTCCCAGCCGGCGTCCTCCATCGCCTGGACCAGCGCGCGGGCCGTGGCCTCCGCCTCGTCGGCCGTGGTGCGCGTCGCCCCGGACTCGTCCAGGCCGAGGGCCTCGCGCAGCCCGGGGAGGGAGGAGGTGCCGCCCCAGATCTGGCGGGCGCGCAGGATGGCGAGGACGAGGTTGACCCGCGCCTCTCCGGTCGGCGCGCTGCCGAGGACGTGCAGGCCGTCGCGGATCTGGGCGTCCTTGACTTCGCACAGCCAGCCGTCGACGTGGAGCAGGAAGTCGTCGAAGCCGTCGTCGTCGGGGCGTTCGTCCAAGCCCAGGTCGTGGTCGAGCTTGGCGGCCTGGATGAGGGTCCAGATCTGCGCGCGGATGGCGGGCAGTTTGGCCGGGTCCATGGCGGAGATCGCGGCGTACTCGTCCAGGAGCTGTTCCAGGCGGGCGATGTCGCCGTACGACTCCGCGCGCGCCATGGGCGGGACGAGATGGTCGACGAGGGTGGCGTGCACCCGGCGCTTGGCCTGGGTACCCTCGCCCGGGTCGTTGACCAGGAACGGGTAGACGAGGGGGAGGTCGCCGAGCGCGGCGTCGGGGCCGCAGGCGGCGGACAGGCCCGCGTTCTTTCCGGGCAGCCACTCCAGGTTGCCGTGCTTGCCGAGGTGGACCATGGCGTCCGCCCCGAAGCCTCCGTCCCGCTGCGCGGCGGCGATCCAGCGATAGGCCGCCAAGTAGTGGTGCGACGGCGGCAGATCGGGGTCGTGGTAGATCGCGATCGGGTTCTCGCCGAAGCCGCGCGGCGGCTGGATGAGGATGAGGAGGTTGCCGCGGCGGAGGGCCGCCAGGACGATGTCCCCCTCGGGGTTCCGGCTGCGGTCGACGAACATCTCGCCGGGCGGCGGGCCCCAGTGCTCCTCGACGGCGTCGCGCAGTTCCTGCGGCAGCGTGGCGTACCAGCGCTTGTAGTCGGCGGCGGGAATACGGACCGGGTTGCGGGCCAGCTGCTCTTCGGTGAGCCACTCCTGGTCGTGGCCGCCGGCCTCGATAAGGGCGTAGATCAGCTCGTCGCCGTCGCCGGACGCGAGGCCGGGCACCTCTTCGGTGCCGAAGTCGTAGCCCTCGGAGCGGAGGCGGCGGAGGAGGGCGACGGCGCTGGCGGGGGTGTCCAGGCCGACCGCGTTGCCGATACGGGAGTGCTTGGTGGGATACGCGGAGAGGACCAGCGCCAGGCGCTTGTCGGCGGCCGGGATATGGCGCAGGCGGGCGTGGCGTACGGCGATCCCGGCGACCCGGGCGGCGCGCTCGGGGTCGGCGACATACACCGGCAGACCGTCCTCGTCGACCTCCTTGAAGGAGAACGGGACGGTGATCAGGCGCCCGTCGAACTCCGGTACCGCGATCTGGCTCGCGGCGTCCAGCGGGGACAGGCCCTCGTCGTTCTCCTCCCAGGCGGCGCGCGTTCCGGTCAGGCAGAGCGCTTGGAGGATCGGCACATCCAGGGCGGCAAGCGCGCCCGCGTCCCACGATTCGTCGTCGCCGCCGGCCGATGCCTCGGCCGGCTTGGTGCCGCCGGCGGCGAGGACGGTGGTGACGATGGCGTCGGCGGCGCGGAGTTCCTCGATCAGCTCGGGCTCGGGGGCGCGCAGCGAGGCGACGAACAGCGGCAGGACCCGGCCGCCGGCGCGCTCGATCTGCTCGCACAGGGACCGTACGAAGCCGGTGTTGCCGCTCATGTGGTGGGCGCGGTAGTAGAGCACGGCGACGAGCGGGGCGTCCGCGGCGACGCCGGGCAGCGGGGTGTGATCCAGGCGTCCCCAGGTGGGGGCGGGGGCCGGCGGCTCGAAGCCGTGGCCGGTCAGCAGCACCGTGTCGGAGAGGAAGCGGGCGAGCTGGTCGAGGTTGGCGGGGCCGCCGTGCGCCAGGTAGGCGTGCGCCTCGGCCGCGATACCGACCGGGACCGTGGACGCCTCCATGAGCTGGGCGTCGGGGGCCTGTTCACCCGTGAGGACGACGACCGGCCGGTGCTGGTCCTCGGCCAGCAGCAGATCGAGGCCCTCCTGCCAGGCGCGGATACCGCCGAGGAGTCGTACGACGACAAGATCGACGCCGTCCAGCAGCGCGGGCAGCTCGTCGAGTTCGAGGCGGGCGGGGTTGGCGAGCCGGTACGGCACGGGACCGGTGGCAGCGCGGGCGCTGAGCAGGTCGGTGTCGGAGGTCGACAGCAGCAGGAGCATGCGAGCGCAGGCCTTCCTCGGGGTGTCCGCGCCCCGGGTGGTCGTGAGGACGGCGGGAGTTCCTGACTCACCCGGTGGTGGCCGGGTTCACAGTGGCGGGACCGCGCCGGATTCTCACCGGGCTTCCTCCCTTGGGCCGTAGGGCCCGGCGCCGTCGCTGGCGTCGGCGGGCCAGCTGACCCACCGACCTGCATAGTAAGGGCTGGGGGCGGGGCGGGGGAGGGGGCCCTGGGGTCGTGGGAACGGGTGGGCGGGGGCGCCTGGCGTAGGGGGTGTGCGGCTGCCCGGTTGGGGGTGCGCGGCTCTTCGCCCGGCGCTTTGGGTGGGTAGGGCGCCCCGTCTCGGGTGGGACGGACACCTCTTCTGGACGGAAAGTCCGTATCTTCTGGATGGAACGTCCGTATCTCCGTCTCTTCCGGGCGGAAAGGCCGTATCTCCGCCCGAATCTCCTCCATATCTCCGCCGGATCTCCGTTCAGCTCTCCGTCCGTCGGAGCGCGGATCCGGCGTTCCCCGACGTCGGTATGCTCGCCGCCATGCCGCCCTCCCCCTTGCCGCGCCCCCATGGGGCCGAACCGCCCGTACGGGATCGCGGTGACGCCTGCCCGGGAGCGCTGCGGCTGCACTCCGCCGCCGACGGTCATCTCGCGCGAGTGCGGCTACCTGCCGGTTGTTTGACGTCACGTCAAGCAGCGGCGCTGGCCGACGCCGCGGAGCGTCTCGGCGACGGCCACCTCTCCCTCACCTCACGCGGCAACACGGAACTCCGCGGCCTCCCGGACGCCTGCGGCCAGGAGCTGGCGGCCGTACTGCGCGAGGCCGGCCTGCTGCCCTCCGCGCGCCATGAACGCATCCGCAACATCCTCGCCTCCCCGCTGGCCGGCCTTGACCAGCACACCCCCTCTGACGTGCAGTTGTGGGCCCGACGACTGGACGCGCTGCTGTGCGCGAGCGCGTCCGCGACTGCCCTTTCCGGCCGTTTTTTGTTCGTCCTGGACGACGGACGGGGCGATGTGGCGGCGCTCGGCGGGGATGTGACCTTGGTCGCAGAAGCGGACGGCTCCGGAGGCGGCGGGGCGCTGCTGCGTATCGGCGACGATCCGGCGGCGGTACGGATCGCCGGCCCGGACGTACCGCGCACGGCGCTCATCGCCGCCGAATCCTTCCTCACCGCCGCCGAGGCGAGCGGCACGGGCGCGTGGCGTGTACGCGAACTCCCTGCCGGATATGCCCTGAACGCACGTGATGTGGCGGATGGGCTGCGGAAGGCGGGAGTTGGCGTGGAGTACGTCGCTGCGGCGGGGGCCGAGCCGGTGCCTGCCGCTGCCCCCGGAGGCCCCCTTCCCGGCGTCGTCGAAGGCCCCGGTGGCCGCCGTGCGCTCTGCGTCCTCGCACCGCTCGGCCGGCTGACCGTCGCGCAGTGGCGCCTGCTGACCGCCGTAGCGGCCGCCGACGGCTGCGGCGACTTGCGGGTCACCCCTTGGCGCGGTGTGCTCGTCCCCGGGCTGACGGCCGCCACTGCCGGACCCCGGCTGCACGAACTGGCCGCCGCCGGGCTGATCATCGACCCCGACTCCCCCTGGCACCGGATCGGCGCCTGCACCGGCCGCCCCGGGTGCGTCAAGTCCCGCTCCGACGTACGCGCGGACGCGGCGGCCGCCCTCGGTCGGGCCACGGCCGCCGAGTCGGCGGAGGGCGCCCGCGCGTCCGCGGAGGGCACCCACACGCCGACGGAGGATGCCGGCATGCCGGTGGAGGGCAGCGGCATGCCGGTGGAGGGCGCCCGCCGGCTCCCCGTCCACTGGTCCGGCTGCGAACGCCGGTGCGGTCATCCGCAGGGCAGGTGGATCGACGTCCTGGCGACGGGCGAGGGCTATCGGGTGTCCGCGGTGGGGCAGGAGGTACGACCTGACGTGCGGCCGGATCACCTGCCACCGGAGGACGTCCCCCTCCCCCTTGTCGCCACGGCCATCGCGGCGGCGACAAGGGCAGCGAACGCAGACGCGCCAACCGCGCCACCAACCACAGCCGCAGCAACAACTGCGGCTACCGCCACCAACCCCGTACCCACCTCCCGACCCACCACCCCGAAGGCACAGTGACAGTGTTCGACTACGAGAAGGACGGGGCGGCGATCTACCGCCAGTCCTTTGCCACCATCCGCGCCGAGGCGGACCTCACGGGCCTGCCCGCCGACGTCAGCAAGGTCGCGGTCCGGATGATCCACGCCTGCGGCATGGTCGACCTCGTACGCGATCTCGCTTACACCCCCGAGGTGGTGGCGAACGCCCGCGCGGCGCTCCGCTCCGGCGCCCCGATCCTGTGCGACGCCACCATGGTCGCCAGCGGCGTGACCCGCAAGCGGCTGCCGGCCGGCAACGACGTCCTGTGCACCCTGGCCGACCCGTCCGTCCCGGACCTGGCCGCCCGTATGGGCACCACCCGCAGCGCCGCCGCCATGGAGCTGTGGCGCGACCGCATGGCGGGCGCGGTGATCGCGATCGGCAACGCACCCACCTCCCTCTTCCGCCTTCTGGAGATGATCGAGGAGGGCGCGCCGCGCCCCGCCGCCGTCATCGGGATCCCCGTCGGCTTCATCGGTGCGGCCGAGTCCAAGGACGCGCTCATCGCCCACCCGTCGAAGCTGGACCACATCGTGGTGCGCGGGCGGCGTGGCGGCAGCGCCATGACCGCGGCCGCGATCAACGCCCTGGCGAGCGAGGAAGAGTAAGCGTGAGCGAGCAGCAGGCCCACGGCGACGCCATGGGCGAGGGCCGGACCACCAACAGCGGCACGACGGACGCTTCGCCCGTCGATCCCACCAACCCCACCAGTCCTACCAACCCCACAGGTCCTACCAACCCCACCGGCCGTCTCTACGGCGTCGGGCTGGGCCCCGGTGACCCGTCGCTGATGACCGTACGGGCCGTGGAGGTCATCGCCGCGGCCGATGTGGTGGCGTATCACAGCGCCCGGCACGGACGCTCGATCGCGCGCTCCATCGCCGCCGGGCACCTCCGTGCCGACCACATCGAGGAACCACTGGTCTACCCGGTCACCACCGAGTCGACCGATCACCCCGGCGGCTACCGGGGCGCGCTGGACGAGTTCTACGAGGAGGCGGCCGCCCGGCTCGCCGCACACCTCGACGCGGGCCGCACGGTCGCCGTCATATCGGAAGGCGACCCGCTGTTCTACGGTTCGTACCAGCACATGCACAAGCGGCTGGCCCACCGCTATCCGACCGAGGTCATCCCCGGCGTCACCTCCGTCAGCGCCGCCGCGGCCCGCCTGGGCACCCCGCTCGCCGAGGCCGACGAGGTGCTGACGATCCTCCCCGGCACCCTCCCGGAAGAGGAACTGACCGCCCGTCTCACCGCCACCGACGCCGCGGTCGTGATGAAGCTCGGCCGGACCTTCCCCACCGTCCGCCGCGCCATGGAACGCTCCGGCCGGATGCCGGAGGCCCGTTACGTCGAACGTGCCACCATGCCCGGCGAGCGCACCGACCGCCTGGCCGCCATCGACGCGGACACCGTGCCGTACTTCTCGGTCGCGGTCCTCCCCAGCCGCATCGCGAACGGGAGCCTGGGGCGGGACGAGGGCAAGGAACAAGGCGTAAGCCAGGGTCAGGACGAAAGCCGGGGGCAGGACGAGAACCAGGGGCAGGGCGAGAGCCGGGAGCAGGACGAGAACCAAGGGCCGCACGAGAAGCAGCGGCAGGGCGAGAGCCGGACACCGGCCGTGCCCCGGGATGCGGCCACGGCCATGGACACTCCGGAACCGGAACCGAACCCGGCCCTGGACGCCCCGGAACCGGAACCGGCCCCGGCGGACCGCTCACCGTCCCCCGGCGAGGTCGTGGTCGTCGGCACCGGCCCGGCCGGCCCCCTCTGGCTCACCCCGGAGTCCCGCGGTGCCCTCGCCGCCGCCGAGGACCTGGTCGGCTACACCACCTACCTCGACCGCGTCCCCGTCCGCCCCGGCCAGCGCCGCCACGCCTCCGACAACAAGGTGGAGTCCGAGCGCGCCGAACTCGCCCTCGACCTGGCCCGGCGCGGGCGGCGGGTGGCCGTGGTCTCCGGCGGCGACCCGGGCATCTTCGCCATGGCCACCGCCGTCCTCGAAGTGGCCTGCCAGTCCCCCTACCGCTCGGTCCCCGTGCGGGTCCTGCCCGGTGTCACCGCCGCCAACGCCGCCGCGGCCCGCGCGGGCGCCCCGCTCGGCCACGACTACGCGGTGATCTCCCTCTCCGACCGCCTCAAGCCCTGGGAGGTCATCGCCGAACGCCTGCGCCGCGCGGTGGCCGCCGATCTGGTCCTGGCGCTCTACAACCCCGGCTCCCGCAGCCGTACCTGGCAGGTCGGCAAGACCCGCGAACTCCTCCTGGAACACCGCGCACCCGACACCCCGGTGGTTCTCGGCCGCGACATCGGCGGCCCCGAGGAGTCCGTACGCACCGTCCGCCTCGCCGACCTCGACCCCACCCAGGTCGATATGCGCACGATCCTGCTGGTCGGCTCCTCCCAGACCCGGGCGGTACGGCGCGACGACGGCACGGAGGTCGTGTGGACGCCACGGAGGTATCCGGAGGGGTAGGGACCGGCGGCGGCCCCTGCCTCGGGAGCAGGGGCCGTGGCGCACGGGGTGCGCGGACGGGCCGCGGCCCCGCGTCGGCGCCCCCGCATCCGCAAGAGACAGCGGGGAGACGTCCGCAGGACCTGGTGATTCCGCACGGATAGGTGAGGCCGTAGCTCGTGTCCTCGGCCGACTGCGCCAGTTACTTCCCTGACACTTGTCGCAGCCAGCCGACGGAGTTGGCGGGCCGGCGCCGCACGAGCCAGGCTTCGATCTCGTACATTCGTTCGACCACGTCAACTCCCCTTGTCGGCCCGTGCGGTGACAACAGCAGGCACCAAGCACCTGTCGAGCTGCTTGCGAGGGGCGACTGAAGTACCCCGCAAGGGGCATTAACAGACCAGTCAGGACGAGAACGGAGCAGCAGGCATGGAAATGGCAGAACGTCGTCCGGCCACCGGAAAGATCAGGGAAGCCCAGGAGGCCCGTGACGAACTCCGTACTGCCTTGAAAGGGGTGGGAATCACCCTGCCGTCCTTGTCCCTTGACGCGGTCTCGCTGGCCGGGGACTTCCCCCGTCCGCTCGTGGACCTGGGCCGCTGCGCACCCGAGGTCGCCCGCCGGCTCGCGGAGGTGCTGCGCAGGTGTTCGGGGTGAGCGGCACAGCCGGCGCAGAAACGTTGTGTGGACGGCGCCGGCCCAAGCCCTGTCGACCTGTGCCCTGTTGACCTGTGCCCTGTCGGGCTAGCGGATCGCGGTCATCGTGCGGCGGTACGTGGAGCGGCGGTCCTCGATGTCCGGCCCGCGGTCGCCGTAGACGTTCTGCTGTACCGCCGGGTCCGCCAGGAACGCGTGCGGGAATCCGAGCGGCACCGCGCTGACCTCATCGAGCCGTGCGACGGCAGCCGCGTCGAGCGTGACCCCGACACTGGCGAGATTGTCCGCGAGCTGGCTCTCCTTCGTGGCGGCGGTGATCGGGATGATGTTGCCGGGCTGCTCGCGGAGCCAGGCCAGCGCTACCTGGGCCGGGCTCCAGCCACCTTGCTCGGCGATCTCCAGCACCGCGCTGATGACCGCGTCCTCGCGGCCGTCCGCCCGGTTGCCCGCACCCTCCGCGTCCAGTCGGCCCGTCTCACCACGGCGGTATTTGCCGGTGAGCTTGCCCGCCGCGAGCGGGGCCCAGGCCAGCACCGCCAGGTCGAAGGCGCGGGCCTGGGGGAGCAATTCGCGCTCCGGCGTGCGCTCCAGCAGGTTGTAGCGCAGCTGTGAGCCCGCGAAGGCAGTCCAGCCCCGGAGATCGGCGAGGGTGTTCGCCTGTGCGATCTCCCAGGCGGGCCAGTCGGAAACCCCGATGTAGAGCACTTTTCCGGTACGTACGAGATCGTCCAGCGCCCGCATGACCTCTTCGACCGGCGTGAAGTTGTCCCGGGCGTGCACCCACAGGACGTCAAGCCGGTCGGTACGCAGCCGGGCCAGGCTCGCCTCCACCGATTGGACGAGATTCTTGCGGTGATTACCCCCCGAATTCACCTCGCCGGGACGGGTCGCGCAGGTGTATTTGCTGGCCAGTACGAAGGTGTCCCGACGGCCTTCGAGCAGCTCCCCGAGAAGCGTCTCGGAGGCGCCGCCTGTGTAGATGTCGGCGGTGTCGACGAAGTTGCCGCCCGCGTCGGCGTACATATCGAGAATGCGGCCGCTGGTGTCCTTGGGAGTGCCCTGGTCGCCGCCGATGGTCATCGCACCGAGGCTCAGCTCGCTCACTCGCAGGCCGGTCTTGCCGAAAAGTGTGTAACGCACGAAATGTTCCCGTTCCCTTTCGTCAGGTGAGGCGAGACCTGAGGCGCCATCAACTCAGCTCGGCCGCCGCTTGCCGGATGCCGGTTGCCGGTTGCCGGCTGCCGGCTGCCGGCTGCCGGCAGTTGATGCCGGGTCGTCGTGCGTCTGACGTTAGGAGGTGGAGTGCGCTCCAAGGCAAGGCGACACCGAGGACGGTCAGCCGAGGAGCCGGCGCGCCCAGGCCGCGGCCTCCGCCGGATCCGCCGCGATGGGTACACCCTCCGGGACCGGCGGGCGGCGGACGACCACGACCGGGAGGCCCGCCGCACGCGCTGCCGTCAGTTTCGCGGCGGTCGCGGCGGCGCCGCTGTCCTTGGTGACCAGGACGTCGATGCGATGGCGACGGAGGAGGTCCCGTTCACCCGCAACGGTGAAGGGGCCACGGTCGAGAAGGGTCTCCATCCGGGGCGGATGCGGAGGCTCGGGGGCATCCACGGAGCGTACGAGGAACCAGAGGTCGGTGAGGTGGGCGAAGTGGGCGAGGCCCATGCGGCCGGTGGTGAGGAAGACACGAGTGCCGAGGGCGGGGAGGGCGGCGGCGGCCTCATCCAGGGAGGCGACCGGGTGCCAGGTGTCGTCCGGGCCCGGTACCCAGCCGGGTCGGCGCAGAGCCAGCAGGGGAACATGGGCGGTGGCGGCGGCCTGCGCCGCATGGAAACTGATCGTGCCGGCGAAAGGATGGGTGGCGTCGATGAGCGCGTCCACCGCGTGCTCGCGCAGCCAGCGGGCGAGGCCCTCGGGGCCGCCGAACCCTCCGATGCGGACCTCCCCGGCGGGCAGCCGCGGCGCGGCGACGCGGCCGGCGAGGGAGGTGGTGACGTGGAACCGCGGTGGAAGCACCCCCTGCTCATGGGGGTCCCCCCGCTCGAACGAAGTGGGGAGTGGGGGAGGAGTTGAGAGCTTGGGCGAGGGTGGTGCCGCCGTCAGCTCGGCGGCCAGGCGGCGGGCCTCGGTCGTACCGCCGAGGATCAGCACGTGGGGGGCCTTGCCGGGGCGCCGCCCGGGGGCACTTGCGGAGGCCCGGTCGGAGACGTGGGCAGGAAGGCACGCCGACCGGGCGTCATCGGTCATCGCCAGCGGGTCCTCGGTCATCGTTCGCGGGTCCTTGGTCATCGTCTTCGGCGGGCTGTCGGCCTTCGTCGGCGGGTTCCCGGTCATCGTCTTCGACGGGTTGCCGGCCTACGTCCTGCTGGCCTTCGCCTTCCTGGCCTATGTCTTCCCGGCCTTCGTCTTGTCGGCCGTCGCCGGCGGGTTCTTCCATGGCTGAGGCGCAACCGAAGGCTACGGGAGGCGCGGGAGGCCGCAGCGCCCAGCTCGCGCACACCGGCCTGCGGCACGGCTGGACGACCGGCGCCTGTGCGACGGCGGCGAGCACGGCCGCGTACACCGCCCTCCTGAGCGGCGATTTCCCGGATCCGGTGACGATCACGCTGCCCAAGGGGCAGACGCCGTCGTTCGCGCTCGCGGTGGAGGAGTTGGCGGCGGGGCGGACCAGTGCGACGGCGGGGGTGGTGAAGGATGCCGGTGATGATCCGGATGTGACGCACGATGCGCTGATCCGCTCGACGGTGCGGGCGCTCCCGGTCGGCTCCGGGGTCGTCTTCAAGGCGGGGCCCGGCGTCGGTACCGTCACCCGACCCGGACTGCCGCTGGACGTCGGCGAGCCCGCCATCAACCCGGTGCCGCGGCAGATGATCCGCGACCACCTCGCGCAGGTCGCCGCCCGGTACGGCGGAAACGGGGACGTCGAGGTCGAAGTCTCGGTCGATCACGGCGAGGAGATCGCCCGCAGTACGTGGAACCCGCGGCTGGGCATCCTGGGCGGTCTGTCGATCCTCGGGACAACCGGGATCGTCGTCCCGTACTCCTGCTCCGCCTGGATCGACTCCATCCGGCGCGGGGTGGATGTGGCACGTGCGGCGGGACGGCGTCATGTGGCCGGCTGTACGGGTTCGACGTCGGAGAAGGTCGCCGTCGCGGTGCACAAGCTCCCCGACGACGCGCTGCTGGACATGGGGGACTTCGCGGGCGCGGTGCTCAAGTACATCCGCCGCCATCCCGTCGAACGGCTCACCGTCTGCGGCGGATTCGCCAAGCTGTCCAAGCTGGCGGCCGGGCATCTGGATCTGCACTCCGCGCGGTCCCAGGTGAACAAGGAGTTCCTCGCCGAGCTGGCCCGGCGCGGCGGCGCGGACGAGACGCTGGCGAGGGCGGTGGCCGAGGCCAACACCGGCCTCGCCGCGCTCCAGTTGTGCGCGGCGGCCGGCGTCCCGCTCGGCGACCTGGTGGCCGCCGCGGCGCGCGACGAGGCGCTGGCCGTGCTGCGCGGCGCACCGGTCGCGGTCGATGTCATCTGCATCGACCGGGCGGGGATGGTGGTGGGCCAGGCGGAGGCGCGGGGGCCGGGAGGGAGCTAGGAGTGGGGGAACGAGCCTTAGGGGGTGGGGGCAAAAACCCTTAGGGGCGTAGTCGAACAGATCCCCTAAGGGGTGCGGGCGCACCTTGCAGGCCACAACGCGGCGGCCGCACGGCGTATTCCACCGGACAGGCCCGTCCCGGGCCGCCGTCCCGCCCTAGTCCCGGGCCGCCGTCCCGCCCTGGTCCCGGGCCGCCGTTCCGCAATCCCCCCGGTCCCGCTCCGTCGAATACAGATGGCTGTCGCGGAACTGTTCGGCGCCGAGGGTGCGGCCGACCATGATGACGGCCGTACGGACCACACCCGCGGCCTTCACCTGGTCCGCGATGTCGGCGAGCGTGCCGCGCAGCACCAGTTCGTCCGGGCGGGAGGCCATCGCGACGACGGCGGCCGGGCAGTCGGCGCCGTAGTGCGGGAGGAGTTCGTCGACGACACGGTCGACGTACATGGCGGCCAGGTGCAGTACGAGCAGCGCGCCGCTGCGGCCGAGGGTGGCGAGGTCCTCGCCCTCGGGCATGGGGGTGGCGCGCTGGGCGACGCGGGTGAGGATGACGGTCTGGCCGACGGTGGGGACGGTCAGCTCGCGCTTGAGTGCGGCCGCCGCGGCGGCGAACGCCGGGACGCCGGGCACGACTTCGTACGGCACACCGGCCGCGTCCAGGCGCCGCATCTGTTCGGCGACCGCGCTGAAGACGGACGGATCGCCGGAGTGCAGCCGGGCGACGTCTCGGCCTTCCCGGTGGGCGCGGACCAGCTCGGCGGTGATGGTGTCGAGGTCCAGCCGCGCGGTGTCGATGAGCCGGGCCCCGGGCGGGCACTCGGCGAGCAGCTCACGCGGCACGAGGCTGCCGGCGTACAGGCAGACCCCACAGGCGGCGAGGGTGCGGGCGCCGCGCACGGTGATCAGGTCGGCGGCGCCGGGGCCCGCGCCGATGAAGTAAACGGTCATGGTTCTTGGGGCTCCTGAACGGGTTCCAGGTCCACGGAATGTGCGCGATATGCGTGGTATGTGGATGCGCGTGTTCCATGGGGTCGGCGTTTTCAGTTTTCCGTGGCGTTGGCGTCTTCCGTGGGACGGGCGGACCGGGACGACGAAGGCTTGACCGCCGCCCATTGGGTGACCGGCATCGCCTGTCGCCAGCCGGTGAAGCCGCCGACCGGCACCGCATGGGCGACCGCCAGCCGGACCAGTTCGCCGCCGTGCCGCCGGTACCAGTCGGTGAGCAGCGCCTCGGACTCCAGCGTCACCGTGTTGGCGACGATCCGGCCGCCCGGCGGCAGCGCCTCCCAGCAGGCGGCCAGCAGGCCGGGGGCGGTCAGCCCGCCGCCGATGAAGACCGCGTCCGGCGTCGGCAGGCCGTCCAGCGCGGCGGGCGCGGGACCGTGGACGACGCGCAGCGACGGTACGCCGAGCGACCGTGCGTTACGGCCGATCCGTTCGGCGCGTACGGGATCGCGTTCGACGGTGATCGCCCGGCAACTGCGGTGCGCACGCAGCCACTCGATCGCGATGGAGCCGGAGCCGCCGCCGACATCCCACAGCAGTTCGCCGGGCGCGGGCGCGAGCGCGGCGAGCGTGGCGGCGCGGACATGGCGCTTGGTGAGCTGGCCGTCGTGCTCGTAGGCCGCGTCGGGCAGACCGGGCACGGCCGACAGCCGCAGCGCGCCGGGCTCGCGGGCGCAGTCGAGGGCGATGACGTTCAGCGGGTCGCCGGGCGGCCGTGCCCAGTCGGCCGCGGTGCCCTCGGCCGTCGACTCCCGCTCCCCGCCGAGCTGTTCGAGGACCCGCATCCGGGTCGGGCCGAAGCCGTGGGCACGCAGCAGCGCGGCGACCTCGGCGGGGGTGCCGGCACCGGTGGACAGCACCAGCAGCCGTCGGCCGTCGTGCAGCGCCGCGGCCAGGCTCTCGGCGGGCCGGCCGACCAGCGTGATGACCTCGGTGTCCTCCACGGGCCAGCCGAGCCGGGCGCAGGCGTAGGAGACGGAGGAGGGGTGGGGGAGGACGCGGAGCGACGCCCCGGACGCGGCCCCTTCGGAGCGTTCGGCCCCTTGGGAGCGTTCGGTTCCGTAGGCGGCCGCCTCACCCGCCGGCACCTCACCCGTCGGCGCCCCGCCCCCCAGCACCTCCGTCAACGTCCGCCCGATCCCGTAGAACAGCGGATCGCCGCTGGCCAGTACGCAGATCCGGCGGCCGGCGTGCGCGGCGAGCAGTCCGGGGACGGCGGGGCGCAGCGGCGAGGGCCACGGGATCCGCTCGCCGCCGCACTCACCGGGCAGCAGGGCGAGCTGGCGCGGGCCGCCGATCAGCACCTCGGCCTCGCGCAGCGCCTGCTGGGAGGCGGCGGGCAGTCCACCCCAGCCGTCGGCCCCGATGCCGACGACGGTGAGCGGGTGCGGAAGGGGTGGTGCGGGGCTCACTGCCGAGTACCTCAGAGGTCGGGAGGGGACGGACGGGCGGCGGGGACGGTGGACGGCAGCCGAACTCTACTGGGCGGTCGGCGGCATCCCCGGGGGCGGGCTCATCCCCGCCCACCCCGCACGGAAGCAAGCGCGTCCCCTCACGGCAGCAGACACGCACCCCTCACGGGAGAAGGCACACACCCCTCACGGCAGAAAGCACGACCCTCATGGGCAAGCGGCCCTTATTGCATATAGATTGCAATAAGCGTCAAGGGTCGAGGGGCAAGAAGGAGCGGTCCGCTGTGGGGTCACCGGTGGTACTGGGGATCGAATCGTCCTGCGACGAGACGGGCGCGGGCCTGGTGCGGGACGGCCGACTGCTCGGTCGGGCCCTGGCGTCGAGCATGGCCGAGCACGCCCGGTTCGGCGGGGTGGTGCCGGAGATCGCCGCCCGCGCGCATGTGCACGCGCTGACCCCGGTCGTACGCGGTGCGCTCGCCGACGCGGGGTTGCGGACGGCCGACATCGGCGCGGTCGCGGTCACGACGGGGCCGGGGCTGTCCAGCGCGCTCCAAGTGGGGCTGGCCGGCGCGAAGGGGCTGGCGTACGCGCTCGGTGTCCCGCTGTACGGCGTCCATCACCTGGCCGGTCATGTCGCGGCCGACACCCTTGAACACGGCCCGCTGCCCGACCCCTGCGTGGTGCTGATCGTCTCCGGCGGCCACACCTCGCTGCTGCTCGTCCGCGACCTGGTCCGCGACCCGATCACCCACCTCGGCGACACGCTGGACGACGCCGCGGGAGAGTGCTTCGACAAGGTCGCCCGGGTCTTCGGGCTGCCGTATCCCGGCGGTCCGGCCATCGACCGGACAGCGCGCGAGGGGGATCCGCGCGCTGTCCCGTTTCCCCGCCCGCTCACCACGGGCGCACCCGCGAACCGCTTCACCTTCTCCTTCTCGGGCCTGAAGACGGCGGGCGCCCGCTGGGCGGAGGCCCACCGCGCCGCGGGCCGGCCGCTGCCGCTCGCCGACGGCGCGGCCTCGCTCCAGGAGGCCATCGCCGATGTCCTCACCCGCAAGGCGGTGGCCGCCTGCGCCGAACACGACGTACGGACCCTCGTCGTGGTGGGCGGTGTGGCGGCCAACTCCCGCGTCCGCTCCCTGGCCGAGGAACGCTGCTCCGCGGCGGGCATCACGCTGCGCGTACCGCCGCTGCGGCTGTGCACGGACAACGGCGCGATGATCGCCGCGGTCGGCGACCTGCTGGTTCGCGCGGGCGCGGAGCCCGCCCCGCTGGACGTTTCGATCGACCCGTCGGCGCCGCTGGAGTATGCGGCGTTGCATCCGGGGGCGGGAAGTTCGGGGGTACGTTCGGCGGGACGTTCGATGGCCGGTATCGGGACACGGACCATCTGAGGGGCGGAGGGGCCTCAGAGGCGGACGGTCCTCATGGGCTCAGGTCCTCATGGGCTCAGGTCCTCATGGGCTCAGGTCGATGGGGACGCGGATGTTGGCGTCGGGCACGGTGGCGCTCCTTCCGGTCACGACCCCAGGTCAGCGGCTGCGGGTATGGGTATGAGTGTGGGTGCATACCCGTACCCGAAGAAGCCCGGTCACTCTCAACTACCACACGATTGCGTAGAGTTGCCCCTCCCCGTCCCTTTCCCATTCCCTGACGCACCGCTCTGACCAGGCACGATAGCCCGTTCGACGGTAATGACAACGGTCACCGCTGCAGCCTTTGGATCTTTCGCGGAAGTGCGGTTTGCTTCGCTGCGACGACCCAGGAAGGAGCGCGCCATGACCAAGCACGCCCACGGGACCGACGGGAACGAGGCCCCCACGGAAAGCCACGCGGACGGCCGGGGGGACGGCCAGACGGACAACCACTCCCACGGCCACTCGCCCAGCCAGTCCCCCGGCCACTCGCACGGTCAGTCCCGCGGCCACGCGCACAGCCACACCCACGGCCTCTCCGCGGACGCCGACCGCCGCTGGCTGCGTGCCGCGCTCATCCTGCTCACCGCCTACATGGCGGTCGAGGTCGCCGTCGGCGTCATCGCCCAGTCCCTGGCGCTGATCTCGGACGCCGCCCACATGCTCACCGACGCCGTCTCCATTGTGCTGGCCCTGATCGCGATGCGGCTGGCGGCCCGCCCGGCGCGCGGCGGCTACACCTACGGCCTCAAGCGCGCCGAGATCCTCTCCGCGCAGGCCAACGGCATCACCTTGCTGCTGCTGTCGGTCTGGCTCGCCTACGAGGCGGTCGACCGGCTGATCGCGCCGCCCGACGTGACCGGCGGACTGGTGCTGGTCACCGCGCTCTCCGGCATCGTCATCAACCTGATCTGCGTCTGGCTGATCTCCAAGGCCAACCGCTCCAGCCTGAACATCGAGGGCGCCTACCAGCACATCCTCACCGACCTGTTCGGCTTCATCGCCACCGCCGTCTCCGGTCTGGTCGTGATGACGACGGGCTTCGCCCGTGCCGACGCGATCGCCACGCTGGTGGTCGTCGCGCTGATGCTGAAGGCCGGTACGGGTCTCGTCCGCGAGTCCGGCCGGATCTTCATGGAGGCCGCACCGGCCGGCATCGACCCGGACGCGATAGGAGATCATCTGGTCGCCCAGGACCAGGTCGTCGAGGTCCACGATCTGCACATCTGGCAGATCACCTCCGGGCAGCCGGCGCTTTCCGCGCACATCCTGGTGGCGCCCGGCGGCGACTGCCACAAGGTCCGCCGCGGCCTGCAGCAGCTGCTGAGCCGGCGGTACGGCATCACCCACGCGACCCTCCAGGTCGACCACGTCGGTGAGAACGGCGACACGGACGATGTCCTGACGCTGAGTCCACGCCCCGGCCCCGACACGGCGCAGCCCGACCCCGACTACTGCGAGGACACCCACGGCCCGGTACACCGCCCGGGTCCGCACCTGCACTGACATCGGCACCGACCGCATCGTCACTGACCACACCGGCGCCGACCACACCGGCCAGAGTCACGCTGAGCCCGCCGCCGCCCTCCGGTCACCCATTGGCACCGCCCCGCTCGCGGACGGGCACCGTACGGACTTGCCTGGGAGGTGGCCGTACGGCAGGGCCAGGCTCACGGGAGGACGACGCGATGTCAGCGAGCGCACCGGTACGCGCCGGTGGGCAGGAGGTGGAGGCGGAACGCCTGCCGACGCGGACCCGGCGCCCCGGACGTGCGCTCGGCGTCGGGATGCTGCTGCTGATCGGGGCGCTGCTGCTGCCGTTGAGCCTGCCCGCCGCGTGGGCGCGCGCCGAACTCACCGACACCAAGCGCTACGTGAACACGGTCGCCCCGCTCGCCGCGAACCACGCCGTCCAGGACGCCATCGTCGATCACGTCACCACCGGGGTGATGCAGCACGTCCGGCTCGACGGGCTGCTCAAGGTCATCCCGCGCGCCGAACGGCCCGCGCAGCGTCTGCGCTTCACCCGCGGCATCCGCGAGTTCGTCGACAGACAAGTGCGCCAGGTCGTCACCAGCCGCTCCTTCCCGAGCGTCTGGAACGGTGTGCACCGCACCGCGCACCAGGCCCTGGACGACACCCTGACCGCGTCCGGCAACACACCCGTGACGCTCGACTTCACACCGGTCATCGCCCGCGTCAAACACCAGCTGTCCGGGAACGGCCTGGGCATCGACATCGCCCGCCGGGTGCCGCGCACCGGCACCCGGGTCGTGCTGCTGAAGTCCCCGGACATCCCCCGCGTCCGCGCCGCCTACCAGGCCGTACGCAGCGGCGCGGTGATGCTGCCACCGGTCGCCGCGCTCTGTCTGCTGTCCGGGCTGCTGCTGGCGCGACGCCGACGACGGGCCCTGATCTGGACGGCGTCGATCTGCGCGACGGCGGCCGCGCTGCTGGCCGCGGCGCTCGCACTGATCCGTACCCGCACCCTGGACGCCCTGCCCGCCGTGGTCTCCCGCCCGGCCGCCGAGGCGTGCTTCGACGTGCTCACCGGTTCCCTGCGCACCGGCATCTGGGTCGTCGTCTTCATCGCGCTGCTGACGGCGACGTTGGCCGCCGTGGTACCGCCGATCGCCCGTGCACTGCGTTCGCCGTCCCGGACGCGCGCCCGGCGCGCCTAGCCGCACGCACGACGTCGGCGCGATCGCCTCACCTGGCGCGCGGCGTTCTACGCTGGGTGACGTTGGAGGGCAAGCGCGATGAACGACCGCAAGAACACCCCCGAACCGGCCGACACGATGTGCCATTGGTGCGGCGGCACCGGCTATGTCACGCGGGCACTGGCGTACTCCTCCGGCGTGGACCCGTTCCATGGCCCGGCCGAGACCGTCCACCGCGCGGCCGAATGCAAACACTGCCGGGGCAGTGGTGTGTACGACGCGCGCCGGGACCCGACGCTTGAGCGGTGGCGTGACACCGGCCCGCCGCCGTCACGGCCTGACGATTCTTCTTGACCTCGCCGAGGAGACCTCACACACAAGGTCCGGGCGCATGGAAGCCCCCAGCCACAACCGAGGTCCTCACAGGCTCCTGCCTAGACAGCCGGAGTGCCCGAACCGGGGCACATCTCGTTGCCGCCGTCCGGCTTCTGGTGCTGCGCCACTGGCTGACCGGGCTCTGCACCGACGGTCCGGCCGCAGATCGCGCAGTTTCCGGCACATAAGGCGGGGTCGAATCGCGCTCCGGGGCGGGTGTGGTTGCACCCGTCTGCGCCGCGTCCTCCGGCCGGGACGACGCCTGGGCGGGCCCCAGGACTGGTGCCTGCGGCACGTCGGCCGCACCGGTCACACCCGCTTCCGGGCCCGGCGTCACCGGCTACCTCAAGGCGGCACCGGCCGAGCAAGGGGTGCGCATCCCCGGGCGGCAGGTCAGCCCGTAACCGCCAGACGCCTCAGCCCGTATCACCAGCCCGTCAGCCCGTGATCGCCAGTACCGTCTTCCCCCGCGCCCGGCCGCTGCGGCTGAGCTCCAGGGCGTCGGGGGCCTCCTCCAACGGGACCTCGCGGCCCACCAGAACCGTCAGACGACCCGCGTCGACCTGGCCTGCGAGGATCTCCAGGAGCTGGGGCGAGGGGCGGTTGGCGAAGTTGAAGCCGCGGAGGTTCTTCTCGGTCAGGGCGTCGGCGTCGGCCGAACCGATGGTGGAGACGGCCGTGCCGCCGTCCCGTACGGCCCGGGTCATGGCGTCGAACTCCTCGGGGCCGCTGGTCAGATCGAGGAGGACGTCGACGCCTTCGGGGTGGCGGGCGAGGACCTGGTCGGCGACGGGGCCCTGGGTGTGGTCGACGGTTTCGGTGGCGCCCAGCGTCATCATCAGATCGGCGTTGACGGGACGGGCGGTGGCGATCACGTCGGCGCCGCGGCCGTGCGCTAGCTGGGTGGCGAGGGTGCCGACGCCGCCGGTCGCGCCGACGATCAGCACCCGCAGGCCCTCGCTGACCCGGGTCTCCTCGACGAGGTTGTACGCGGTCATGCCTGCCGTCGGCAGGGCGGCGGAGGTGGCGTAGGTGACGCTGCGGGCCGCCGGGGCGATGGAGTTCTCGTCGGCGACCGCCAGTTCGCAGTACGAGCCGCCGCCCTGCTCCGGGCGCTGGAACTGGCCGAAGACCGCGTCGCCGACCGTGAACCGCCGTACGCCGGTGCCGATCCCGACCACCTCGCCCGCCCCGTCCGTGCCCAGGACCAGGGGGAAGGAGGCCGGTTTGGCGTCGCCGAACATCCCGTCGGCGATCTTCCAGTCGACGGGGTTGAGTCCGGCGGCCGCCAGCCGCACCAGAACCTCCCCCGGCCCTGGCTCGGGCTGCGGCAGATCCATGAGCTGCGGCTGTTCGCCGAATGCGCTGACTGCTACGGCTCTCATCGTGGCGTTCCCTTCCACCCTTCCGACCGGTGGCCGGTGTGGATCGTAAGCACGGCGGTGGGGCCGGATGCGGCAGGACGGGAGGCGGTGCCACGGAAGCAACTCGTACGGCCCCCCGTCCGGGACCGATCCGGCGGCCGTTCGATGGGACGTACATGCCGACACCAGGACGCCGACTCCATGAGGTCAGGTACATGCCATCGGCTTCCGGACCGGGCCCGCCCCTCGGGTGAGGTCCGGACCGGGCCCCCACACCGGCCCCACACCCGGCCCGGACCTCGCCCGCCCGGCCCCGCCCCGCCCCGCCCCGTCCCCGTACGCCCTACGCGGCCTGCAGGACCGGCAGCGCCACCGCGCCCAGCCCGAGCAGCAGACCGGTGAACGCGCCCTCGGTCGCCGCCTTGGCCTGGAACGCCGAGGACGGATCGTGGCGCATATCGCCAGATCCGCCGTCAACGATGCCGCCGCGTCCGACGCCCTGCGCTGCCTCATGGTTTTCCTCCACGTCGAATACGGATGCGACCGACGTGGCAGAGGCCGGCACCGGGCCGCATTTCCTTTTTCTAACGGGAGGGCGGGAGCGGACGGGAATGACACAGGCGGGGGACAGCAAGCGGACAGTGAGGGGAAAAAGGGCAGGGAAAGGAAACGCACAGACAAAGGCGATGCTTACCTCAACGAAAGGTGGTCCTCGGGTACACATGACGCCATGCGCGTTCTGCTGGTGGAGGACGAGGAATTCCTCGCCGAAATGATTGCTGAGGGGCTGCACCGCGACGCGATCGCGGCCGATGTCGCCCACGACGGCCGCGAGGCGCTGGCCAAGCTCCGGTTCGGTGCCTACGACGTACTGGTCCTGGACCGCGATCTGGCCGGTCCGCACGGTGACGAGGTCTACCGCCACCTCGTCCAACAGCGGCTGCAGACCCGCGTGTTGATGCTCACCGCGTCCGGCACGGTGCGCGACCGGGTGGACGGCCTGGACCTGGGCGCCGACGACTACCTGACCAAACCCTTCGCGTACGAGGAGCTGCTCGCCCGGGTCCTGGCGCTCGGCCGGCGCGCCCGGCCCGCGCTGCCGCCGGTCATCGAGCGGGCCGGTGTCTGCGTCGACACGGCCCGTCGGCTCGCCGTCCGCGACGGCCGGCGGCTCGCCCTCTCCCGCAAGGAGTTCGGGGTCCTGGAGGTGCTGGTGCGCGCCCAGGGGGCGGTGGTCAGCGGCGATGACCTGATCGAGGAGGTCTGGGAGGAGCACACCAGCTACCGCACCAACGCGGTCCGCGTCACGCTCGGCAAACTGCGCGCCAAGCTCGGCGAGCCACCGGTGATCGAAACCGTCCCGGGCGCGGGCTACCGGATGGGCGACGGGGCACGGACGGCGCGCCGACGGACGGATGCCGCAGAATGATCAACCCGCGCATATCCCGCAGCCGGCTCACCCGCCACCCGCAGGACCGCCCCCGGCCCGGCCGCCCCCGGCTCGCCCACCGCCCGCAGGCCCCCCGGCCGGTCCTCCGCTGGCCGGTCCACCGCCCGCAGGTCCCTCACTTCTTCTCCAACAGTCCCTTCTCCTCAAGGTAGTTGTGGGCCACATCCGCCGGCAGCCGCCGCCAGCTGTCGACCTGCTCGTTGAGGCGCGCCAGGTCGGCGGTGGTCAGCACCGTGTTGAGGCGGTTGAGTGCGGCGGCGACCCGCTTGCCGCCGGCACGGGCACGGTTGACGACGGGGACGACATAGTCGGCGTTCTGCAGCTTCCTGTCGTCGGCTAGCACCACCAGGCCGAACTGGTCGAGGGTGGCATCCGTGCTGGTCGTCAGCACCATCTGGTCCTGACCGTTCTGGACGGCCTGTTTGGCGGGCGTGGTCCCGACGCCCTTCGGATCGACAGCGGTCACCTCGATGCCGTAGGTCTTCTTCAGCCCAGGCGCGCAGGACGGCCGCTGAACGCATTCATCGCCCGCCGCCAGCCGTACGGGCAGCTTGGCGCGGCCCAGGTCGCTGAGGGTTTTGAGGCGGTGCTTGGCGGCGAAGGCGGCGCTCACGGCAAAGGCGTTCTGGTCGACGGCGCGGCCCGCCGGGAGGACGGTCAGGCCGCGCGGGGCGGCCAGCCTGCGCAGCGCGGCCATGGTGGCGGCAAGGTCGGACGAGGCCACCGGGGCCGCCTTCGGCCCGTTGACCTTGGCGTTGAGCCAGTCCGCGAAGGTGGCGGCGTACTCCGGCACGACATCGATCTGGCCGCTCTCCAGGGCGGGTTCATACAGCTCCCGGTTGCCGACCGTGAGGATGTCGGTCCGGTACCCGGCGTCGTCGAGCAGCGCCGCGTACATCTGGGCGAGCAGCTCGCTCTCGGTGAAGCCGGCCGAGCCGATGGACAGTTGACGACTGTCGCCGGGCGGGGCGGTGACCGCACCACGGTTCTCCAGTGAGGGGCCGACGGCACAGGCGGTGAGCAGCAGCAGTAGCGCGGCGCACGCGTAACGCGCCCACCTCCCCGGCCTCACCGATTCCTCCCCCGCGCCCACCGCGGCGTGCCCCACCGCTCACCGATCTCGAACGCGGCCTCCATGAGCAGCGCGAACACCGCGACGATCAGCGCACCGGCCACCACCTGCGGAGTGCTGGCCAGGTTGAAGCCCGCGGTGATGATCCGGCCGAGCCCGCCGCCGCCCACCAGCGCGGCCAGTGTGGCGGTCGCGACAAGCTGGACGGCGGCGATCCGTACGCCGGTCAGCACCAGCGGGAACGCGAGCGGCACCTCCACCCGCCGCACCAGCTGCGTACCGGTCATCCCCATGCCCCGCGCCGCCCGCACCACGTCCTGGTCGACCTCGCGCATCCCCACGTAGGCATTGGTCAGCAGCGGCGGGATGGCGAACAGCACCAGTGCGATGACCGTCGGCCACTCCCCGTGCCGCCCGATGGGGGTGAGCAGAAGCAGCACCAGGACGGCGAAGGTCGGCACCGCGCGGCCGATGTTGGCGAGGTTGACGGCGAGCGCGCCGCCGCGCCCGAGGTGGCCGAGGGTGACCGCGATCGGCAGTGCGATCAGGGAGCTGATGACGAGGCAGACGACGGTCAGGAGGAGGTGCTGGCCGAGCCGGTTCCAGACTCCGTTCTCGCCGTACCAGTTGGCGGCGGTGGTGAGCCAAGACCACACCTCGGAGAGGGTGTTCATGTGCGCCGCCCGGGAGCCGTGCCGTCGGGGGGCGGCGGTCGGCGGGACGATGCACCGTCGGGGGGCGGCGGTCGGTGGGACGATGCACCGTCGGGGGCCGTACCGCCGGCAGCCATACCGGCGGTGACCGGCGGCTTCCGACCCGCCGTCCGCACGCGCGGCCGGCTCCTGCGCCGCGACTGCCGCCGCCACGGCGTGAGCAGTCGCTCCACACCGAGCAGCAGGACGTCGAAGACGACCGCGATGATCACGCACAGCACGGACGCGGTGAGCACCTGCGCCTTGAAGAAGGAGTTCATGCCGGCGTAGATCAGGTTGCCCAGGCCGCCATGTCCGACGATCGCCCCGATGGTGGCGAGCGAGACCGCCGATACGGTGGCGATCCGCAGCCCGGCCATCGCGGTCGGCACCGCCAACGGCAGTTCGACGGTGAGCAGTTGGCGCATCGGGCCGTAGCCCATGCCGCGCGCGGCCTCCTCGGCCTCGGCCGGGACGCCGGCCAGCCCCGCCAGGAGGTTCCGTACCAGGAGTGTGAGGGAGTAGAGGGCGAGGCCGACCACGACGAGCGTGCCGGAGAGCCCGTAGAGCGGCAGCAGCAGCGAGAACATCGCCAGCGACGGGATCGTGTAGATCACGGTGGTGAGGCCCAGTACCGGCCCGGCCGTCCAGCGTCTGCGGCGGGCCAGCAACGCCAGCGGAACCGCGACGGCCAGCCCGAGACCCACAGCGGTCGCCGTCAGCTGCACATGCTCGACGACCGCGTCGAGCAGGATCTCGCGGCGGGTGCTCAGGTAGTCGCCGCAGATCCAGTCGTTACGGGCCAGGCAGTCGTCCGGCGGGGCGGTCACGGTACGAGTCCATCCCGGGCGGGGACGGGGTGTCGCGCGGGGCGCGTCCGATCGGGGTGGCCGGGGCGCCGGCATACGCCTCCCCGCACCCACCCTGCGTAAACCCCCTGCACACACCCTATGTATACAAGCGATGCATACTCACTATGTATAGTGCCTCGCATGCCGAAGAAGCCCAAGAAACCGAAGCAGCCGAAGCAGATATCCACGCCTTGCCGTGCATCCCTGGCCGGACTGCTGACCGCCACCTCCCTCGTCCTGGCCCTCAGCGGCTGCGCCACCTACGACGTCACCGCACCGGCCGACGCGCGTGACAACGCCTCGGCCACCCATGTCAAGGCCAAGGACGCCCGGAGCGGTGGACGTAAGGGCGCAGCCGCGCAGGGCAAGAGCGCGGACGGCGACGACGTCGACTGCCGCAAGGCCAAGTGCGTCGCGCTCACCTTCGACGCGGGCCCCAGCGAGAACACGCCCCGGCTGCTGGACATCCTGAAGAAGGAGAAGGTGCACGCCACCTTCTTCATGCTCGGCAAGAACCACGTCGTCAAGCGCCCGGCCGACGTCCGGCGGATCGACGCCGAGGGCCACGAACTGGCCAACCACACCTGGTCGCACGAGATCCTGACCGACATCGAACCGGCCGAAGCCAAGCGGGAGCTGTCCCGTACCCAGGATGCGGTCCAGAAGATCACCGGCAAGAAGCCCACGCTGATGCGCCCGCCGCAGGGGAGGACCGATGAGGAGGTCTCCAAGATCAGCCGCGAGCTCGGTCTGGCGCAGGTGCTGTGGAGCGTGACCGCGAAGGACTACCAGACCACCGACTCCGCGCTGATCACGAAGCGGGTGCTGGAGCAGACCGAGCGGGACGGCGTCATCCTGCTGCACGACATCTACAAGGGCACCGTGCCGGCCGTCCCGGGCATCCTCAAGGAGCTCAAGAAGCGCGGCTTCACGATCGTCACGGTCTCCCAGCTGCTGTCACCCGCGAAGCCGGAGCCGGGGATGGTCTACCGGCCGTGAGGCGGGGAGGCCGAGGCCATCGCGCGCGACTCCTACTCCGGATCCGATTCCTCCTCCGGATCAGACTCCTTCCCTGAATCCGAACCCTTCTCCGAACCCGACCCCTTCTTCGAATCCGCCCCCTTCTCCGAACCCGGACTCGGCTGCGGCGTGCTCGGCGGGACGGGCTCCGTGTCCTGCGGGAACGTCAGCTGGCGGCTCTGCCACTCCAGCGCCGGGACGACCTCCCGCCGCCACGTCGTGAACTGATGGCTGCCCTGCGGCAGGATGATCGAGTCGACCCGCATCGGCGCCTTCGCCGCACGAATGAACTTCATCGTGTCGCCATATCCCTGCTCGCCCTTGCGGCTGCTGGCGACCAGCGCGGAAATCTGCGGCGCCGGCAGATGCTTCAGCCGCCACAGCAGATCGTGCTCCCGCCGCCGCTGCGCGGCGGCCTTACCGGAACCGAAAAGACTGCCGGTGGTCAGGTCGTCCTTGACGACGAAGTCACCGGAGAGCGACACCGCGGACGTGTAGACCGTCGGATTACGCATCGCCAGCTGGAGCGAGCAGGTACCACCGGACGAATAGCCGAATGCGCCCCAGGCACTGGGGTCACGGCCCACCCGATAGGCCGACTTCAGCGCGTCCGGCAGATCCTTGGTGAAGAACGTCTCGGCCTGCGGCCCGCCCGGCACATCCACACACTCGGTGTCCCGCGGCGGCGCGATAGTCGGCCGGACCATCACGATCACCGTCGGCTGCATCCTGCCCTGCGCAATCAGTCTGCCCGCGTTCTGCGGCACCTGAAGATGCTGTGCGAGATTCATGATTCCGCCGGGATATCCGCTGATGACGACCATGACGGGAAACCGCTGCCGCTGGAACTGCGGCTGGAAATACTGCGGCGGAAGATAGACGAATCCCGGGTTGATGGCCCGCGACCGGCGGCCGATGAACCGTACGGACTCGACCTTGCCGACCTTGTCGGGAGTACCCTGCGGCAGCCCGGTCACCCGATCGAGACCCTGCGGACCGGCCGGCTGGACCAAACCGCCCTTCATGTCGCCGACGGCGGCGTATCCCCCGCCACCCTCGTTCACGGACACCGGGCCCTTGTCGTTATTGCCCAGCAGTTGATCCCAGGTGCCGACGAACTCGAAGTGGGAATTCACCACGATGCCGATCGCGCACAGGATGGAGAGCTGGGTCATCACGATGGCGCCGAGCCTGCCCAGGACGGGCCGCAGGCCCTGCCGTGCCAACCGGGGCCACAGCCACACCGTGACGGCCACGCAGGCCAATGCCAGCACGATCCCCGTGTATCCGAGCGACTGACTGGTCAGCCCCATGCGCCCACATCTCCCGTCACCCAGAAAGGCTTCTTGCCTTCATATCGGCCGCCTAGTGGCACAACGGACGGGTCCGGACAATGGTCACCGGAGAAAACGGGCACGACTGCGCATCGGATAGCTGAACGAACTATCCGAACGAACTGACTGAACGAAACGAACTGACTGAACGAACTCTTCGGCCGGGGCTCCACGGCGCGATGTGATGCCGGGGCAGATGTACGCCGGTGGGCGCCCCTCCCCCCCCCCGCAAAAGGGGCGCCCAGATCATCGGCGGTTCACGGGCCTACGCGCCGTACGGCCCTGCGGCCTACGGGCCTTATGGCCCTACGGACCCGGAGCTCACACCCCGATGTCCCGCCCGTTCTCCCGCCACACGCTCACCACGGACGGCCGGACCAGCGCCCCGGCACCGTCCGGCCACTGCGACGCCGGCTTCTCCACGCTCGCGCCGTCCACCTCGCCCGGATGCTGCACGGCGATCATGACCCTGCGGTCCTGGACGATCGGCCCGCAGGTCTCGGCCCCCTTCGGCACGGTCAGAAACTGCAAGACCTGACCGCGCCGTTCGCCCGCGGTCGCCACCCCGAACAGCCCGTCATGGCTGCCCAGCGCATTGCCGTCGGTCGAGATCCACAGATTTCCGTACGCGTCGAACGTGATGTTGTCCGGACAGGAAATCGGGCTGACCTGATCCTTCGGGAATCCACCGAAGTACGTGGCCGGGTCCTCGGGGTCGCCACAGACCAGGAACAGATTCCAGTGAAAGCGTTCCGACGACGGATCGCCGCAGTGCTCGCTCAACTCCAGAATCTGTCCGTGCTTGTTGGCGTTCCGGGGATTGGCCTCGTCCGCGGCGGCCTTCCCGTCCTTTCCGCGGTCGCTGTTGTTCGTCAGGGCGGCATAGACCCGTCCGGTGCGCGGGCTGGGCTCGACGTCCTCCGGCCGGTCCATCTTCGTGGCGCCCACCTTGTCGGCGGCCATCCGCGTGAAGACGTACACCTCTTCCGCCGTCATCCCCGGCACATACGACCTACGGCCGCTGGCCAGCGGAATCCACTTCCCGGAGCCGTCGAACTCGCCGTCCTCCGGCAGCTTCCCGGAGCCGTCGATCTCCCCGGCGCTGTCGCCGGTGAACTTGGCGACGTACAGCGTGCCTTCGTCCAGCAGCGTCCGATTGTGCTCCCGGACGTGCGGTGTGCTGCCCCGCTTCATCCGCTTCGCGGAGACGAACTTGTAGAAGTAATCAAACTTCTCGTCGTCGCCCATGTAGAGCACCGGGCGGCCATCGTCCGTCAGCCGGGGCTCGGCCGCCTCATGCTTGAACCGTCCCAGCGCCGTCAGCTTCCGCGGCGTCGACTCGGGATCGAATGGATCGATCTCCACGACCCACCCGAACCGGTTCACCTCATTCGGCTCGCGTGCGACATCGAAGCGCTTGTCGAACCGCTCCCACTTCCGCTCACTGGCGGCCCCGGCCACCCCGTACCGCTTGAGCCGGGCCGCCGCTACCGGATCGGTGACGGAATCCCCATTGGCGAAATACTGATGGAAATTCTCCTCGCCCGACAGCACCGTGCCCCACGGCGTGATACCGCCACCGCAGTTGTTGAGCGTGCCGAGAATGCGGGTGCCCTCGGGATCCGCAGACGTCTTCAGCAGCTCGCTGCCCGCCGCCGGGCCGGTGACCTCGAACGGTGTGGTCCCGGTGATCCGACGGTTGAGGTGGTGACGCGTCACCGCGGTCAGCCGACCGGTGCGCCGCTCCTCCTGAGCGACGAGTATGGACAGACCATGCGCCGCCCAGCCGATCTCGGCCTGCTCACGCGTCGGCTTCTCGGGATCGTACCCGGCGAACATCAACTGTTCGTCCGTGTACTCGTGATTGATCACCAGCAGCTGCCGGTGCCGCTCACCCGGCACCTCCAGCACGGCCATGTAGTCGTTGTTGTAACCGAACTGCCCCGCCTGCGCCTTGGCCGACTGCTGATCGGGACGGAAGGCCGGGGCACCACGCAGGATCGGGTCACCCCATCGGATGACGACATTGTGCGCATACCCCTCGGGCACCGTGACATCGTCGACGGTATTCGGCGCGACAACCGGGAACCGCAGACCACGCGCGGCCTTCCCGCTCTTCCCGCCCCTCCCACGGAGGTCGCCGGGGCCCGCGGCGGTCGCGGCGCCGGCCTGCGGTGCCCCCGCCCCGGTCAACACGGCACCGCCGGTCGCGGCCGCGACCGTCACCACCGCGGCCGCCCGCACCATGGAACGCCGCGACAGCGCACCGGCGATGACATCACCGACATATTCGTTGTCGCTCACATTGGGCGTCTCATGGAAACAGGCGTCGCCGCAGCGGTACCGGCACGTCATGGCCGAACGCCCGCCGGGGTGCGAGCCGATCAGCGGCAGAAACTTGCGCACGCTTTTCTCCTCCGTAACGCGCTATACGCGCCGAACGCGCCATCCGCGTCGTTCAGTTTGTTCGCTTCGCTCGATTCGCCGTGACGGTAAGGGCGCCGGCCCGCCGGACGGCATCGTGAGCGTGAACTGAAGGTGAATCCGAGGGGACTACGAGCCCGAGGGACCCATGGCCGACTGCCCCACCTCCGACCAGACCCAACGCAGCGAGCTGACCAGGCACGACGCAGGCGGCCGGCCCCACCTCCGACCAGGTGCAACGCAGCCGGCCCGTCGGCCATTCACCGAACCGCCACAACGCACACCCCCTGGCCGAAACCGCATCCCGCCATCAGCCCCCCGGATGGCCCACCACACAAGGCGCGGGGTCCCACGATGAGCCCGGTGCAGGCCGCTACCCTTACGTATCCGTCCTGGTCAGGGACATGTCTGTGCTTCACGGACATTCGCCGCACCCACCACACGCAAGAGAGGTTCGCCGATGGGCATTCGGAGTCTGCTGCGCAACGCTTTCGGTCGCTCGAAGGCGACCCGTGAAGAGACCGGCGCGGCACCGAGCAGCGCCGATACGCCGGAGTCGGCGACGATCCCGGAGGCCCGCGAGGAGTCCACGCCGGTATCCGCCACCCCGACCCCGGAACCCGAGGTACCCGCCGCCCGCACGGCTCCCGCCGAGAGCCCCGCCCCGGAGCCGGAGCCGACGCCGACGACCGCCACGCTCCCGGCACAGGGCAGCCCGGTGGACAGCGGGACGGCGGAGCCGAAGACGACGGCGGCTACGGCGGCTACGGCCGCCACGGAGGGGGTGGGGCAGACGGAGGAGGTCGTCGCGACCGCCGGCACGGCTGCGACCGCCTCCTCGACCGCCATCCCGGCTGCCGATGCGCCCGAGGAGCCCGTAGCGCCTCTTGAGGCAATTCAGGCAACTCACGCCACTGAGGCAGCTGAAACCGCTGAGGCCACTGAGGAGCTCAAGTCCGCGTCGCCCATTGAGATCGCTGTGGAGCCCAAGGCCGACACCATCTCCGATCTGGTGAGCCGGGCGTTCGACAACCCGGCACCGGTGGCGGCCGACCCGGAGCCTGCCACCGAACCGGCGAAGGCGGAGCCGAAGCCGAAGCCGAAGCCGGAACCGATGGTGGAGGCGGAGCCAATGCACGCCCCCGCGCCGGAACCGACCCCCGCAAAGGCCACTACCCCCGACACCGCGTCCGCCACTCCCGCCATCTCCCTCACGAAGGTCGAGTCCACGGCCCCCGGCCTCGTCAGCCTCTACAAGTCCGCGGGCGTCACCCTCCAGAAGCACGGCCTCGCCACCCAGCGCGCCGCCGTCTACCTGGTCCTCGACCGCTCCGGCTCGATGCGCAACTACTACAAGGACGGCACGGTCCAGCACCTTGCCGAGCAGGCCCTCGGCCTCTCCGCCAACCTCGACGACGACGGCATCGTCCCGGTCGTGTTCTTCTCGACCGACGTCGACGGAACCACCGACCTCGACCTCACCAACTACGAGGGCCGCATCGAGGAACTGCACTCCGGCCTCGGCCACATGGGCCGTACGAACTACCACTGGGCCATCAACGCCGTCGTCGAGCACTACAAGAAGTCCGGCTCCGAGGCCCCGGCGTTCGTCATCTTCCAGACCGACGGCGCGCCGACCTCCAAGCCGGCCGCCGAAAAGGCCCTGTGCGAGGCCGCCGAACTCCCCATCTTCTGGCAGTTCATCGGCTTCGGCGACCCGGACGCAAAGGGCTTCGACTTCCTCCGCAAGCTGGACGACCTGGCCGTCCCGGAGAAGCGCGTCGTCGACAACGCCGGCTTCTTCCACGCCGGCCGCGACCCCCGCAGCCTCTCCGCCGACGAGCTCTACCAGCAGCTGATGGTCGAGTTCCCCGAGTGGCTCACCGAGGCCCGCACCACCGGCGTCCTCAAGGACAACTGACCCACCCCACAGCGCTCAACTCTCCATCCCACGGCCGTGGTGGGCCCCATCGGGCCCACCACGGCCGTCGTCCTTGCTCAGTGACGAAAAGTGATCCGCCGTGGTAGGCACGCCCGTTGGGGTTGGTTGTGGGGCATTACCAGCCAACCCCAAACCCGACCAAAGACCAACGAATGAGAGCTCGGATCTCGGGGCTCGGATTCCGAGATCCGGGAGTCGAGATGCGGGAGCCGGGAGCCAGGCCGCGCCCCGGCACACCCCCGCACCACCAGGCGCCCCACCGCCACCCCGCCTACGCTGAATGGGTGAAGGGTGAACCGGTCACCCCCAGCCGGCCCACCCAGCCCGCGGCTGATCCGCGTCGCTGGTGGGGACTGGTCGTGATAGCGATCGCGCAGTTGATGGTGGTGCTGGACGCGACCATCGTGAATATCGCGTTGCCGTCGGCCCAGCGGGCCCTCGGAGTGTCGGACGCGAACCGGCAGTGGGTGATCACCGCGTACACCCTCGCCTTCGGCGGCCTGCTGCTCCTCGGCGGGCGGATCGCGGACCTGGTGGGCCGGAAGCGGACCTTCATGATCGGGCTGGTCGGGTTCGCCCTCGCCTCCGGGCTGGGCGGTGCGGCCACCAGCCCCGGGATGCTGTTCGGGTCGCGCGCCCTGCAAGGCTCCTTCGCCGCGCTGCTCGCCCCGTCCGCGCTCTCACTGCTGACCACGACCTTCACGATCGGGAAAGAGCGGAGCAAAGCGTTCGGTATCTACGGCGCGATCGCGGGTGGTGGCGCCGCCATCGGCCTCATCGCGGGCGGGCTGCTGACCGAGTACCTGAACTGGCGCTGGTGTCTGTACGTGAACGTCCCCATCGCGGCCCTCGCGTTCGCCGGCGCGGCCGTATTCCTGCACGACAAGCCGGTCCGCGCCCCCGCCCATCTGGACGTACGCGGCGCGGCGCTGGGCTGCGCCGGCCTGGTCGCGATCGTCTACGGATGCAGCGAGGCGCAGCCGCGCGGCTGGGACGACGGGCGGGTCCTCGGGCTGCTGGCGGGCGGCGTGACGCTGCTGGGCGTCTTCGCGTGGTGGCAGACGCGCGCCCGCCACCCGCTGCTCCCGCTGCATATCGTTCGCGACCGCAATCGCGCCGGCGCCTTCCTGACCATGGGCCTGGCCGTCATCTCGATGTTCGGAATGTTCCTGTTCATGACCTATTACTTCCAGGTCGTGCTCGGCTATTCGCCGGTCAAGGCGGGACTGGCGTTCCTGCCGATGGTCGCGGCGATCGTCGTCGGAGCGACGCAGATCTCGGCGCGGCTACTGCACCGCGTCGCGCCCCGGATGCTGATGGTTCCCGGGGCGCTGACCGCCGCCGTGGGCCTGTTTCTGCTGACGTTCCTGACCGCACGCCCCGCGTACGCCTCGCACGTCCTGCCCACCGAACTCCTCTTCGGCCTCGGCATGGGCCTGATCTTCATGCCGGTGATGGCAACGGCCACGGGCGGGGTGGCGCTACGCGATTCCGGCGTCACGTCCGCGACCGTCAACACGGCGCAGCAGGTGGGCGGTTCGATCGGCACGGCGCTGCTCAACACGATCGCGACATCGACCGGCGCAACGTACATCGCGTCCCGCCTCGCGGACGCCGCGCGAAGGAATGAGGGCCGTCTGACGCCGGCCCTGCGGGACGCCGTCGTGAAGGAGGGAGTCGTCCACGGGTTCAACGTGGCGATCGGGGTCGGCTCGCTGATCATGCTGCTGGCCGCGGTGATCGCCGGCCTGATGATCACGACCCGGACGGCGAAGCAGGGCCCGGTGACGGAGGAGGAGCCGCCGGTCAGCGACCGGCGGCGGGTATGAGGAAGTCGGCCCGGGCGGTGGATTCCCCCCTCGCCCCGAAGAGTTCATCCGCCACCCCGCCTGCTTCGGCGGCACCGGCCGCCTCCCGCACGGCGAGCCCGTACGGCCGCCCGCGCCGCCACCCCCCGCCCGGTCCAGTACGATATTGACGTTCCGTAAAGCAAATACTCACTCACCGTAGCGACTTGGGAGCAGCCGGCAATGGCTCGACACCTCATCACCAGCGCCCTTCCGTATATCAACGGGATCAAGCACCTGGGCAACATGGTGGGGTCCATGCTCCCGGCCGATGTTTATGCCCGGTATATGCGGCAGCGCGGGCACGACGTCCTCTACATCTGTGCGACGGACGAGCACGGCACCCCCGCCGAGCTGGCCGCGAAGGAGGCCGGGCGGTCGGTCGACGCGTTCTGCGGCGAGCAGCACGACCGGCAGAAGGCGATCTACGAGGGATTCGGGCTGGAGTTTGATTACTTCGGCCGGAGTTCTTCGCCGGAGAATGTCGAGCTCACCCAGCATTTCGCGCGGAAGCTGCACGAGAACGGCTTCATCGAGGAGCGCGCCATTCGGCAGGTCTACTCGAATGCCGACCAGCGCTTTCTGCCGGACCGCTACATCGTCGGCACGTGTCCGCACTGCGGCTACGACAAGGCGCGTGGTGACCAGTGCGAGAACTGCACCCGGGTGCTGGACCCGACGGATCTGATCGACGCGCGGTCGGCGATCAGCGGCAGCGGCGACCTGGAAGTACGCGAGACCAAGCACCTCTTTCTCCTCCAGTCGAAGCTGCAGCACGAGGTCGAGGGCTGGCTGGACGGCAACGGCAGCAAGGAATGGCCGACGCTCGCTTCCTCCATTGCGCACAAGTGGCTGACGGAGGGCCTCCAGGACCGCGCGATCACCCGCGACCTGGACTGGGGCGTTCCGGTGCCGGCCGATGTGTGGCCGGAGCTGGCGGCCGAGGGCAAGGTCTTCTACGTCTGGTTCGACGCGCCGATCGAGTACATCGGGTCGACGAAGGAGTGGGCGGACGTCGACCCGGAGAACCGCGACTGGAAGTCGTGGTGGTACGACGCCGATGACGTCCGGTACACGGAGTTCATGGCCAAGGACAATGTGCCGTTCCACAGCGTCATGTTCCCGGCGACGCAGCTGGGCACCCGCGAGCCGTGGAAGAAGGTCGACTTCCTGAAGGCGTTCAACTGGCTCAACTACTACGGCGGGAAGTTCTCGACGTCGCAGAAGCGCGGGGTCTTCACGGACGCGGCACTGGAGCTGCTGCCGGCCGACTACTGGCGCTATTTCCTGATGGCCCACGCCCCGGAGTCGGACGACACCTCCTTCACCTGGGAGCTGTTCGCCTCCACGGTCAACAAGGACCTGGCGGACACGCTCGGCAACTTCGTCAACCGGGTGCTCTCGTTCTCGCGGAAGCGCTTCGGGGACGAGGTGCCGGCGGGCGCGCCGGCCGGTGCCGCGGAGCAGAAGCTGGGCGAGGAGATCGCGGGGCTGCTGGCGGAGTACGAGGGCCACATGGAGGCCCTGCAGTTCCGTAAGGCGGCGGCCTCGCTGCGTGCCCTGTGGAGCGCGGGCAACTCCTACCTGGAGGAGAAGGCCCCGTGGCTGGAGATCAAGACGGACAAGGACGCGGCGGCGCTGACGCTGCGGACCGCGATGAACCTGATCCATCTGTACGCGATCGTGTCCGAGCCGTTCATCCCCTCCTCGGCGAAGGCGATGCGGAGCGCGTTCGCGCTGGAGAACGACACGGCGGTGTGGGTGTCCCAGGAGGAGGCGCAGACGCTGTCGTCGGTGCCCGCCGGGACGCCGTTCACGGTGCCGCCGGTGCTCTTCGCGAAGATCACCGAGGATGATCTGGCGGCTTACCGGGAGCAGTTCGGCGGGGGCGAGGACGGGGACGCGTAACCGGCACCCGTAACCACTGGCGATGCCCCTGGACCGAGGCCGGTCCAGGGGCATCGCCATGGGCGGACGCCCGCGAGGGGCGGCCGAGGCACGCCCCCACCGTCTTCCACCATCCACCCTCGGGAGGTGCCGGACCGCACGACGGAGTCCGGAGTTCCGGCACCTCTGCCGAACAGCCCCGCGCAGCGGAACACAGCCACAGCAACCCCCACGGAGGGAAAGCCGAACACGGCGAGGCCCGCCGCAGGCGAAACCCCCACGGCGGGCCAACCGAAAACGGCGAGCGACCAAGTCGGCCCGGGCCAGGCGCAGCGGACCACCACGTCGGCGCGAGCCGGGCGCAGCGCCTACTTCGTCGGCTTGTAAGGCGTCGGCTTGGCCGGCCCCCGGTAGATGCTCAGATGCAGCTCCTTCAGCCGCGCCTCCTCCAGCTCCGTCGGCGCGCCCATCATCAGGTCCTGGGCGTTGCCGTTGAGCGGGAAGGCGATCGTCTCGCGGATGTTGGGCTCGTCGGCGAGCAGCATCACGATGCGGTCGACGCCCGGGGCGATACCGCCGTGCGGCGGGGCGCCGTACTGGAAGGCGCGGAGCATGCCGGAGAACTCGTGCTCGACGGTCTCCTTCGAGTACCCGGCGATCTCGAACGCCTTGAACATGATCTCGGGCTCGTGGTTCCGGATCGCGCCGGAGGACAGCTCCACACCGTTGCAGACGATGTCGTACTGCCAGCCCAGAATGTCCAGCGGGTCCTGGGTCTCCAGGGCCTCCAGGCCGCCCTGCGGCATGGAGAAGGGATTGTGCGAGAAGTCGACCTTGCCGGTGTCCGCGTCCCGCTCGTACATCGGGAAGTCGACGATCCAGCAGAAGCGGAAGACGTCCTCCTCGAAGTGGCCCGCGCGCTTGGCGGCCTCGACGCGGACCGCGCCCATGATCTTCGAGACCTCGTCGAAGTCACCCGCGCCGAAGAAGACCGCGTGGCCCGGCGCGAGCGACAGACGCTCGGTGAGGACCTTGACGTTCTCCTCGGTGAGGAACTTGGCGATCGGGCCGGTCAGCGAGCCGTCCTCGCCGACCCGCACCCAGGCCAGGCCCTTCGCGCCGTGCTCGACGGCGTAGTCGCCGAGGCCGTCGAAGAACTTCCGCGTCTGGGAGGCGGTGTCCGGCACCGGCAGCGCGCGCACGTGCTTCCCGGCGAACGCCTTGAACTCCGAGCCCTCGAAGACGTCCGTGATGTCGACGAGCTCCAGCTGGGCGCGGAGGTCCGGCTTGTCGGAGCCGTACTTCAGCACGGCCTCGCGGAACGGGATCCGCGGGAAGGGCGAGGTGACGTGGCGGCCGTTGCCGAACTCCTCGAAGAGTTCGGTCATCAGCTTCTCGACGGGCTGGAAGACGTCCTCCTGCTCGACGAAGGACATCTCGACGTCGAGCTGGTAGAACTCGCCCGGCGAACGGTCGGCGCGGGCGTCCTCGTCGCGGAAGCAGGGCGCGATCTGGAAGTAGCGGTCGAAGCCCGAGATCATGAACAGCTGCTTGAACTGCTGCGGGGCCTGCGGCAGCGCGTAGAACCTGCCGGGGTTCAGCCGGGACGGCACCACGAAGTCGCGCGCGCCCTCGGGGGAGGTCGCGGTCAGGATCGGGGTCGCCATCTCGTTGAAGCCGAGCGCGGTCATCTTCTGGCGGATGGCCGAGATGACCGCCGTACGCAGCATGATGTTGCGGTGCATGCGCTCGCGGCGCAGGTCCAGGAAGCGGTACTCAAGACGCCGTTCCTCGCCCACCCCGTCGTCGGTGTTGATCTGGAACGGCAGCTGCTGTGCGCCGCCCAGCAGCTCGACCTGGGAGACCTCGACCTCGATCTCACCGGTGGGCAGCTCGGGGTTGATGTTCTCGGCGCCACGGGAGCTGACCGTGCCGTCGATGCGGACGACCGACTCCTTGTTGAGCTTGTCGAGGGTCTCGTACGCGGCGGTGCCGGGGCGGGCGACGAGCTGTGTGATGCCGTAGTGGTCGCGGAGATCGATGAAGAGGATGCCGCCCAGGTCACGTCGATTGTGCAGCCAGCCGCTGAGGCGAACGTCCTTGTCGACGTCCGCGGCCCGGAGCTCGCCGCAGTTATGGGACCGGTACCGATGCATCGCTCATCCAAGTCGTCGCGAGTCGAGGTGGGGAGTTGAGAAGTTGCCGGGGGATACGGGGAGAGGCGGGAGACACCGCGCACGCCGGGGCCTTCGCCCGGTCACCCGCTGTGTCACCCGGAGCACCCGGATCACCGGAAAGGCCACCCCAGGATTGACATAACCGCTCCAGGTTACCGTCCCGGCCCCGCGCCGTTCATTGACATATACACATCACGGTCGCCCGGTGCCGGTCACGGCCGTTCACGTGCCGTCGCGGTCGTCCCGGTACCATCACGGCCGCCCCCGATGCCCAGCACGGCCGAGCCGAAGTGGGTCAGGGGCCACAGCTGCCCCCATGGTCGCGCCCGGTCACCCTCGGTCACGTTCCGCTCATTGGTCGGCCCCTTCGCATCTGCCTAAAGTAAGGCAATGCGCACCAAGGACCTCCTGGCCGCCATCGCGACCGGCCTGTGGCGCTGGGACAACGCAGCGGGACGAGTGACCCTCGACGCCGAGGCGGCCCGGCTGCTCGGGCTTCCCGCCGTGCCGGTGGAGCTGAGCGCGGCGACCGTGCGCTCCCGTTTTCATCCCGTCGACTTCGCCGAGATCAACGGCGTCATCCAGCTCGCGGTGGCCGAGGAGACGGTCGCCGAGGCCCGGCTGCGCATCGTCGACGAGCACGGCAAGGTGCTGCGTATCGTCCGCTCCCGCTCCCGCCCCCGGATGGTCGACGGCGACTACGAGCTGGTCGGCACCCTCCAGGAGGTCCCCGAGCCGCAGCCCGGCACCTCCGCCGCGCACACCCCGATCACCGGCGACTGGCGGCGCTCCCGTGAGGCGTTCCTGCTGGACGCCGGGCGGGCGCTGGCGGAGGCGCGGTCCACCGCCGAGGTGCTGCGGGTGGCGGCGGGGCTCTCCATGCCCGGGTTCATGCCGGAGGGCCTGGCGGTCTTCGGTATACAGGGCGACCGGGTCTCGGTGATCGGCCACCACGGCCATGAGCCGGGTGACGAGCGGCCCTTTCTGGATATGCCGCTGGACACCGACTATCCGGCCGCCGAGGTGATAAGGACCGGCCGGGCGGTCTATCTGCCCACGCCCGAGGACTACCGCCGCCGCTACCCCGCCACCTGGCCGATGGCCGCCCCCTTCAACCGCACCTCGTGGGCGTTTCTGCCGCTGGTCAACGCGGGCCGGACGATCGGCGCCTGGATGGCGGGGTTCGGCCATCCGGTCGCCTTCACCCCCGACGAGCGCTCGGTGCTGACCACCGTCGCCCGGATGCTGGCCCAGGCGCTGGCCAGGGCCGGTGTGCAGGAGTCGCAGCAGGAGCTGGCGGTCGGACTGCAGCGCAGCATGATGCCGACGGTGCAGCCGGACATCCCCGGGATGACGGTCGCGGCCCGCTATGTCCCGACCGGCGGCGGGCTGGAGGTCGGCGGCGACTGGTACGACATGATCCCGCTGCCGTCCGGCCGGATCGCGCTGGTCATCGGGGATGTCCAGGGGCATGACGTACGGGCCGCGGGCCTGATGGGGCAGCTGCGGATCGCGCTGCGGGCCTACGCGTCCGAGGGCCATCACCCCGACGCGGTACTCTCCCGCGCCTCCCGCTTCCTGGTCGGGATCAACGAGACCGCGGCCCGTGGCCAGGGCGAGGATCCGCGCTTCGCGACCTGTCTCTACGTCGAGGTGGACCCGGCGACCGGGCTGCTGGACATCGCACGGGCCGGCCACCCCGAGCCGGCGATCCGGATGAGCGACGGCACGATGCTGATCCGTCCCACCGCGGGCGGGCTGCCGCTGGGCATCGACCCGGACGCCGACTACCCCACCACCCGGTTCGTGCTGGAGCCCGGCGAAACCATGATGGTGTGCACCGACGGGCTGATCGAGACCGGCGGCCACGACCTGGAGACCGGCTGGGCGCGGCTGCGCGGCATCATCGAGGCGTATGACGGCGGGGAGGACGCCGACAGCCTGGAGCGGCTGGCCGATGCCCTGGTCCAGGCGGTGCACGGGCCGTCCTCGCACCACACCACCGGGCCGCTGGCCGACCGCCGCGAGGACGACATCGCGATGTTGCTGCTGCTCCGTGAGGGTGGCAGCTGTGCGGTGGGCACCGGCGGCCCGCGGCCGCGGCAGCCCGTACGCCGTACCGTCCTGACCGTCGCGCAGGCCGAACCGGAGCGGATAGCCGAGGCGCGCCGGCAGATCCGGGACGTGCTGCACGACTGGGCCGACGCGGACCAGGTCGACTCCGCGGTGCTGATGGTCTCCGAGATCGTCACCAATGTCCTGATGCACACGGACGGGGACGCGCTGCTGGTCGCCGAGATCTCGGGCGAGCGGGGCAGCCGGCGCATCCGTGTGGACGTCGCCGACGGCAGCGATGAGCTGCCGCACCGCCGCAGCCCCGGCGAACTGGCGTCCTCGGGACGCGGTCTGGTGCTGCTGGAGCTGCTGGCCGGGGCGTGGGGGGTGGAACCGCGCGGAGACGGCAAGTCGACGTGGTTCGAGATCTACGAGGACGGGGGCGACGGGGGAGCGGCCGCCGGGCCGGTGTCCCCGGACGGTGCCGCGTCGGCGGGACCATGGGGGCCGGACGGGCCTTCCGGTCCGTCCGGCCCCGCCGGTCCGTCCGATCCCGGGGAGCCGGTGCCCGAGCCCGCGGCGTAGTGCAGTCGCAGTTCGTGGAGCACTCCGGAGACGGCCGCGGTCAGCGGTACCGCCAGCAGCATGCCGAGGATCCCGGCGACGCTCGCGCCGGCCGTGATCGCCAGCAACACCGTCGCCGGATGCATCTGGACCGTACGGCTCTGGATCACCGGCTGCAGGACATGGCCCTCCAGCACCTGCACGGCGAGGACGACGCCGAGCGCCCAGAGCGCGATCACGAAGCCGCGGTCCGCGAACGCCACCAGGATCGCCACCGCGCCCGAGATGAACGCACCGAGGTAGGGGATGTAGGCGCCGACGAAGACCAGCGCGCCCAGGCCGAACGCCCCCGGCACCTTCAGGATCAGCAGGCCGACGGTGATGAACAGGGCGTCGATCAGCGCGATGAAGGTGGTGCCGCGCATAAAGCCCTCGATGGACTGGAAGCCACGACGGGCCATCCGCTCCAGCAGCGGTGCCGATTCGCCGGGCGCCCAGCCGTGCAGGGCACGTACCGCCTTGCCCGAGTCGCGCAGGAAGAAGAACGTCAGCAGCAGGGCGAGCACCGCCGCGGCGATGGCCTGGCCGACGACGCTGACACCGGTCAGCAGCCCGGACGCCGCGCTGCTGCCGAACCTGCTGGCCAGGTCCTTGGCGTTGGAGGCAAGGTCGTCGAGTGAGGTGCCGGCCATGCCGAAGTACTTGGAGACGCCCTCGGCGGCGTCCTTGAGCGAGGCGATGATCTGGTCTCCGCTCTCGACCAGCGCGCTGCCGACGATGTAGCCCACGCCGCCGACCACGACCAGCAAGGCGGCACAGGTCAGTCCGGAGGCCAGCGAGCGGTTGAACCTCATCGCCACCAGCCGCCGGTACAGCGGCCCGAGCAGCGCGCTCCCCAGCAGGGCCAGCAGCACGGGCACCACCGCCGCCCTCAGCCAGACGGCGAGCCACACCGCCAGCGCCACCACGGCCGCGACCAGCAGCACCACCCCGCACCAGGCCGCGGCCCGCCGGGCCTCGATCGGGAGCAGCGGCTGACCGTGCCCGGGGCCGCGCCGGTCTTGATCCGAGTCGTTTCGCACCTGGCCAGTCCACCACGGCGCAGCGGCGGGCGACCGGAATGCGCGGCGTACGGGGTCCTCCGGATCGGGCACGACATCACGGCGGGGGGCGAGGTTTCACGTGAAACCTCGCCCCCCGCCGCCGTGTTGTCCTCAGTGCGCGTCGGCCGGGATCGTCCCGAGACGACCGGCCTGGAAGTCCTCGAATGCCTGGGCCAGTTCGGCGTGGGTGTTCATCACGAACGGTCCGTAATGCGTCATCGGCTCGCGGATCGGCAGCCCGCCCAACAGCACGACCTCGAAGTTCGGGCTGCGCGACTCCTGGGTCTCGTGCGCCCGGACCCTGACCGAGTCTCCCCCGCCACCGAAGACGACCGACTGGCCCATCCGGAACGGCCGTCCGTCCGCGCCCGCCGTGCCGTGCCCGGCCAGGGCGTAGGCCAGCGCGTTGAAGTCCGCACGCCAGGGCAGCGTCAGCTCCGCGCCCGGATTCAGCGTCACATGCGTCATCGTGATCGGTGTGTGGGTGATACCCGGTCCCCGGTGGCCGCCGATCTCACCGGCGATCAGACGCAGCAGCGCGCCGCCGTCAGCGGAGGTCAGCAGCTTCACCTTGCCGCCGCCGATGTCCTGGTAGCGGGGGGCCATCATCTTGTCGCTCTGCGGCAGGTTCACCCACAGCTGGAGGCCGTGGAAGAGGCCGCCGGACACCACGAGGGACTCCGGCGGCGACTCGATGTGCAGCAGACCGGAGCCCGCCGTCATCCACTGGGTGTCGCCGTCGTTGATGACGCCGCCGCCTCCGTGCGAATCCCGGTGCACGAACGTCCCGTCGATCAGATAGGTGACCGTCTCGAAGCCGCGGTGCGGGTGCCAGGGGGTGCCCTTGGCCTCCCCGGCCCGATACTCCACCTCGCCCATCTGGTCCATCATGATGAACGGGTCGAGGTGCTGGTAGTCGATGCCGGCGAACGCCCGGCGCACCGGAAAGCCCTCCCCCTCGAATCCGCTGGGCGCGGTGACCACGTCCGTGACGGGGCGGGTACGCGACGCGACGGGGGCGGCCACACGCGGCAGGCTCAGCGGATTCTCTACGGTCACTGCGGGCATGACGGCCTCCTCGGTCGCTCGTCCAATTTAGTTGAACCCTTAACGAAAAGCAAGGCAGGCCACCTTCCCGCCTGCGTTTCCGCAGGCCGGAAGGATGGGAAGAGGAGGACGGACCAGGGGCGGACGAGCCAGTGCCTTCCGGCCCCGCCCCTCGGACGGGCCCTAGCCGTACATGCGCCGCATGGCGAAGTCGACCATCTCCTCGACGGCTTTCGCGTCGAAGACCATCCGGTGGTCACCCTCCATGTCGAGGACGAAGCCATAGCCTGTCGGCAGCAGGTCGAGCACCTCGGCGCCGGTGATCACGAAGTACTTGGACTCCTTGCCCGCGTACCGCCGCAGCTCCTTGAGCGAGGTGAACATCGGGATCACCGGCTGCTGGGTGTTGTGCAGCGCCAGGAAGCCGGGGTTCTCGCCACGCGGGCAGTAGATCTTGGACGTCGAGAAGATGCCCTGGAAGTCCTCGGCCGACATCGAGCCGGTCGTGAACGCGCGCACCGCGTCGGCGAGGGAGGGCGGGGACGGCTCGGGATACAGCGGCTGCTCGCCGTAGCCCCCGGGGGACGGTTGCTGCGGCGGGGGCGGCGGCGCACCGTACTGCTGCCCGGCACCCGTGTTCTGGTCGTAGCCGTACATGCGGCACAGCGTACTGATTCGGCGGTGTGGCGGGGGACGCTCGTCACAGATGGGTGGTTAGGGGTTGCTTCTTATTACCGGCGGGTAGCATTATCTTGGCTACTTGCTGGTATTGCGTTTTGAGGTCACCGCCTCGTTTCGAGGTGCCTTCCTCCCCGAATCCTTACGGAGCCGTACCCATGGGGCACTACAAGTCGAATCTCCGCGACATCGAGTTCAACCTCTTCGAGGTGCTCGGCCGTGACAGCGTGTACGGCACCGGACCGTTCGCGGAGATGGACGTCGACACCGCCAAGAGCGTGCTGTCCGAGATCGCCCGGCTGTCCGAGAACGAGCTGGCCGATTCGTTTGCCGACGCCGACCGGAACCCGCCGGTCTTCGACCCGGAGACCAACACCGCGCCGATCCCGGACTCCTTCAAGAAGAGCTACCACGCGTACATGGACGCCGAGTGGTGGCGTCTGGGCATCCCGGAGGAGATCGGCGGCACCACCGCGCCGCGCTCCCTGCTGTGGGGCTTCGCCGAGACGATCCTGGGCTCCAACCCGGCCCTGTGGATGTACTCCTCCGGCCCCGCGTTCGCCGGTGTGCTCTTCGAGGAGGGCACCGAGCAGCAGAAGCACATCGCCAAGATCGCCGTGGAGAAGGGCTGGGGCTCCACGATGGTGCTGACCGAGCCCGACGCGGGTTCGGACGTCGGCGCGGGCCGCACCAAGGCCGTCCAGCAGGAGGACGGCTCCTGGCACATCGAGGGCGTGAAGCGCTTCATCACCTCCGGTGAGCACGACATGACGGAGAACATCCTCCACTACGTCCTCGCCCGTCCCGAGGGCGCCGGTCCGGGCACCAAGGGCCTCTCCCTCTTCCTCGTCCCGAAGTACGAGTTCGACTTCGAGACCGGCGAGCTGGGCGCCCGCAACGGCGTCTACGCGACCAACGTCGAGCACAAGATGGGCCTGAAGGCGTCCAACACCTGCGAGATGACCTTCGGCGACAAGCACCCCGCCAAGGGCTGGCTCATCGGTGAGAAGCACGACGGCATCCGCCAGATGTTCATGATCATCGAGTTCGCCCGCATGATGGTCGGCACGAAGGCCATCGCGACCCTGTCGACGGGTTACCTGAACGCGCTGGAGTACGCCAAGGAGCGGGTGCAGGGCCCGGACCTGGCCGCCTTCACCGACAAGACCGCGCCGAAGGTCACCATCACCCACCACCCCGACGTGCGCCGCTCGCTGATGACGCAGAAGGCGTACGCCGAGGGTATGCGCGCGCTGGTGCTCTACACCGCCACCGTGCAGGACGAGATCATGATCAAGGAGGCGGCCGGTGAGGACGCCTCCGCCGAGAACGCCCTGAACGACCTGCTGCTGCCGATCGTCAAGGGCTACGGCTCGGAGAAGTCCTACGAGCAGCTGGCGCAGTCGCTGCAGATCTTCGGCGGCTCCGGCTACCTGCAGGAGTACCCGATCGAGCAGTACATCCGGGACTCCAAGATCGACACCCTCTACGAGGGCACCACCGCGATCCAGGGCCAGGACTTCTTCTTCCGGAAGATCGTCCGCAACCAGGGCGCGGCGCTCACCCAGCTCTCCGAGACCATCAAGAAGTTCCTGGCCGACGCCGTCGGCGGTGCGGAGCTGGAGGGCGCCCGCGGCGAGCTGGCCACGGCCGCCGCCGACCTGGAGGCGATCGTCGGCGCGATGCTGACCGACCTCGCCGCCACCGAGAAAGACGTCAAATCCATCTACAAGGTCGGCCTCAACACCACCCGCCTGCTGACGGCTTCGGGTGATGTGGTCATCGGCTACCTCCTCCTGAAGGGCGCCGCGGTGGCCCAGGAGAAGCTGGCGACCGCGTCCTCCAAGGACAAGGCGTTCTACCAGGGCAAGATCGCGGCCGCGAAGTTCTTCGCGCACAACGTCCTGCCGGGCGTCGCCGTCGAGCGCTCGCTGGCCGAGTCCGTCGACCAGTCCCTGATGGAGCTGGACGAGGCCGCGTTCTGAGCCTCTCGGAACGCTTCTGACGAGCCCTCCGCGTCCTGGGCACGCGCCCTGCCGGCACGTTCTGAGAGGGCTCTCAGAATCGACGCCCACAATGACGATGCCCGCCTCCCTTCCCCCGGGCAGACGGGCATCGTTGTGTGCGCGGAAGCCCGCCCCGGACGGCCGGGCGGTCGAGAGGCCGGGCGGCCGGCCGGCCCCGGAATCCCGGGTTCCGGTGGGGGATCCGGTACCGGTCGCAGGAATCGTGGCCGGAAGGAAGCGGCCTCACGTTGCGCAGGCACGAGGAATGCGGGGGATGGCTCCTTATGCTGAAGACATGAGCCACTCCTCCCGCTTCGATCGCGGCCACACCGACGACCTGATGTCCTTTCTCGCGGCCAGTCCCTCGCCGTACCACGCGGTGGCGAACGCGGCGGAGCGCCTGGAGAAGGCCGGTTTCCGGCAGGTCGCGGAGACCGACTCATGGGACGGGCGCAGCGGCGGGAAGTATGTGCTCCGGGGCGGCGCGATCGTCGCGTGGTACGTACCGGAGGGTGCCGCCGCGACGACTCCGTACCGGATTGTGGGGGCTCATACCGACTCTCCCAATCTGCGGGTCAAGCCGATTCCGGACACCGGCACCCGCGGCTGGCGGCAGATCGCCGTCGAGGTCTACGGCGGGCCGCTGCTCAACACCTGGCTCGACCGCGACCTCGGGCTGAGCGGCCGGGTGACCCTGCGGGACGGCAGCGACCGGCTGATGCATGTCGACCGGCCGCTGCTGCGAGTGCCACAGCTGGCCGTGCATCTCGACCGGACGGTGAACACCGAGGGCCTGAAGTTGGACAAACAGCGGCATATGACGCCGGTCTGGGGCCTGGGCGAGGTGGCCGAGGGCGAGCTGATCGCGTTCGTCGCGGAGGAGATCGGCGTCCCGGCCGGGGAGGTGCTCGGCTGGGACCTGATGGTGCACAGCGTGGAGCCACCCGCCTATCTGGGACGGAACCGCGAGCTGGTTGCGGGACCGCGGATGGACAACCTGCTGTCCGTGCACGCCGGTACGGCCGCACTGACCGCGGCGGCCACCGCCGACCGCGCGCCGGCCGGTATCCCGGTGCTGGCCGCCTTCGACCACGAGGAGAGCGGCAGCCAGTCCGACACCGGCGCGGACGGCCCGCTGCTCGGCACGGTGCTGGAACGTTCTGTCTACGCGCGCGGCGGCTCGTACGAGGACCGCTCCCGAGCCTTCGCGGGCACCGTGTGCCTGTCGTCCGACACCGGCCACGCGGTGCACCCCAACTACAGCGAGCGGCACGACCCGGGCCATCACCCGCTGCCCAACGGCGGCCCGCTCCTCAAGGTCAACGTCAACCAGCGGTACGCGACGGACGGCAGCGGCCGGGCGGTGTTCGCGGCGGCCTGTGAGCGGGCAGGCGTGCCGTGGCAGTCCTTCGTGTCCAACAACGCGATGCCGTGCGGGACGACGATCGGACCGATCACCGCCGCCCGGCACGGCATCGCGACCGTCGACATCGGCGTCGCGATCCTCTCCATGCACTCGGCACGGGAACTGTGCGGCGCCGACGACCCGTATCTGCTGGCGAACGCCCTGACGGCCTTCCTGGAGTGCTGAGTTGGAATTCTCACTGCTGGGCCCGATCGCCGTCACGACCGGCTCCGGGGAGCTGTCGCTCGGGCCGGCCAAGCGGCGCAGTGTGCTGGCGCTGCTGCTGCTGCAGCCCAACACGACCGTTCCACTGGAGCAGTTGATCGACTCCCTGTGGGAGGACGAGCCGCCCGAGCATGCCCGTACGGTCGTCCAGGGGCATGTCTCACGACTGCGCGCGACGCTCGCCGAGGGCGGCGCGAACGGGTACGGCATCGAGCTCACCACGCATGGCTCCGCGTATCTGCTGCGGCTGCCCGAGGAGTTGATCGACGCCCACCGGTTCGGGGAGCTGGTGACGCTGGCCCGGCCCGAGCAGGCGCCGGGCGATGCCGTCCCGCTGCTGCGCGAGGCGCTGGGGCTGTGGCGCGGCCCGGCGCTGACCGGCACGGTCACCAGCCCGCCGTTCGCGGCCGCCGCGCATGCGCTGGAGGAGCGCCGGCTGACCGCCGTGGAGGCACTGGCGCGGGCGCACGGCGCGCTCGGCGAGCATGAGCAGGCCGCGGCCATCCTCTACTCCGCCGCGGTCAACCACCCCCTGCGGGAAGGGCTGATCGCGGCGCTGATGCGGGCGCTGTTCCGTACGGGGCGGCAGTCCGACGCGCTGGAGTGGTTCCACCGCACCCGCCGGCTGCTCAACGAGGAGCTGGGCGTCGATCCCGGCGAGCGGCTGAGCGGCGCGTACGAGGAGATTCTGCGGGCGGAGGCGGCGAGCGGGCGGCCGGCCGGGGCCACGGCCGGCGGGCGTTCCGTGGCGGGCGGGGAGCGCCGGCGGGTGCCGGTGCAGGGCGGCGGCGCCGGGGTGGGCGTCTCTCCTGCGGCGGGCGCGGCGCGGGTGGATGCCGCCGGTGGGGTGGATGCCGGTGGGGTGGACGCCGCTCGCGGTGGGGGTGTCTCCCTTGGTACGGAGGGCGGGACGGCCGGTGCGCGCGAAGGGGCCGGGCGGGCCGGGACGACGCCGCGGCTGCTACCCAGACCCCCCGCCCGCTTCCTGGGACGCGAACACCAACTCGCCGTGCTGACCGACGCGCTGTCCGACCGTACGACCGGTGAGAGCCCCCTCGCGGTGGTGGCGGGACCGGCCGGCGTGGGCAAGACCGCCTGTGCCGTGCAGTGGGCGCATCTGCATGCCGCGGCCTTCCCGGACGGCCAGCTCTTCGCCGATCTGCGGGGCTTCGGCGAGGGCGACGAAGCCCCGCCGACCGAGATCCTGCGCGACTTCCTGCTCGCGCTCGGCACTCCGCCGGAGCGGGTACCCACCTCCGCGCAGGCCGCCTCCGCGCTGTTCCGATCGCTGGTCACGGACCGCAGGCTGCTGGTCGTCCTGGACAACGCCCGCCACTCGGCGCAGGTCCGGCCGCTGCTGCCGGGCGGCCCGCACTGCGCCACGGTCGTCACCAGCCGCAGTCGCCTGGACGGCCTGGTCGCCACCGACTGCGCCCGGCCGGTCGGCCTCCAGGTGCTCGGCCACGAGGAAGGGGCCGCGCTGCTGGGCGCGATGCTCGGCCCCGAGCGGGTCGACGAGGACCCGGCCGCGGCGCGCGAACTCGTCGATCTGTGCGACGGTCTGCCGCTGGCGCTGCGGGCCGCCGCCGCTCAGCTGACCGCCCGGCCGCGCTGGCGGCTGGCCCGGCTCACGGCCGCGCTACGCGACGAACGGCGGCGTCTGGCATTGCTGTCGGCAGAGGACACCGGCATCGCGAAGGCGCTGCGGATGTCCGTCGCCCGGCTGTCGGCGGACGACGCACGGCTGCTCAGCGCGCTGGCGACCAGCGCGGACGGGCACCTCAACGCTTCTGTGGCGGCGGCGCTCGCCGGGTACGACCCGGAGCGTACGCAGGACGGCCTGGAGCGGCTGGCGGAGATGCACCTGGTCGACGAAGAGGCCACCGATGTCTACACGATCAGTACGCTCACCCAGTTGTTCGCGCGGGACGAGCGGGGCGAGGGGCGCGGGGGCGACGTGGCGAAGTGACCGGCGGGGGCGGCGGGCTCGGTGCGACGGACTCCGTACGACCGGCCCCGGTGCAACGGACACGGTGCGACCGGCTCTGTACGACGGCCTCGGCACGCGGGTCGCACGGGGCGTTAGGCAAGCGTTAGTGACACGGCAGCGGCGGGCGGCAGCCTTGTCGACGCAGCCTCGGGGACACGGCCTTGTGGACACCATGCGGGGCTGCGCCGTTCCGCAGGACGTATCGCCTACAGGGGAGGCCGGAATGCCGCGCACCGACGCCACCGCCAGTACCACTTGTGATGCCCGCACCGGCCGGACCGTCCGCCGCCGCGTGCTGCGCACCGCCGTGGCCGGGCTGACCGCCGTCGCCGCGCTCACCCTCACCGCGTGCGGCAGCCAGGAGGACGCACTCAAGACGGCACCCGCCAAGCCGTTCCACCCGGCAGCCGAGACGGCGGCCGGGGCGGAGCCGGCAGCGGCCGGGTACCACAGCGGCCAGGACGACCGTGCCCAGACCGCCACCACCCGGCGCTCCGCCTGCGACGCCGCCACGATGCGCATCGTGGCGAAGCGGCTGCCCCGGCCGGTCAACCACGTGCTGCTTGAGGCCACCAACACCACCGGCACCGCCTGCGACCTCTACGGCTACCCGCGCCTGCGGTTCGACGACGCACAGGCGTCCGTCGCCGATCTCCCCGAGAGCAAACCGCAGGCCGTGGTGACCCTCGCCCCCGGCGAGAGCGGTTACGCGGCGGTGATGACCTCCGCCGCCGACGGCTCCGGCCACCACGGCGGCACGAGGACGTCGCTGACGGCCGGCCTCCCCGGACGCGACGGCAAGGGCAGCGTCGGCGGCTCGGCACACGTGCCGCTGCCGGGCGGCTCGGTGTACGTCGACGACAGCGCATGGGTGACGTACTGGCAGCCGAACCCGAGCGACGCCGCCAGCTGGTAGGCCACCGGCGGCAGATCCGCCGTAGATCCCCCGCAGATCCGCCGTAGGTCAGCAGTCGATAGTGGTAGATCACCTGCCGACACCTCCACGAACCAGGGCGCCCGTATCCCCTAACAGGCGCCCTTCGGCGTGTCCGGACGGCTCCCCCCTGCGGCGGGCCGTCCCGTCATGTCCCGCCGGCCCGGGTCCGGCGTCCCACGCTCGACCCGCGCTCCTGACGCCTTCGCAGGTCACAGATGTGCGCGCGGATGGGACGTCCCATGGGACACGGAAACGCCGATCAACTGCCGTACCCCACCACACGATGGGTCCCGTCGCCGCGGCCCCGACCGTCCGGCGACGACTCACGTGACCGGCGATGTTTCACGTGAAACGCCGCCACCGACCGGGCGGCGTCCAACAGCCAGACGTGGAGGGGAATCGTCATGCACGAGCACAGCACCACGCAGCCGGTGGACACCACAAGTCCTGCCGACACCATGCGGAGCACGGACGGCCGGGCCCACCGACGCCGCTCCCCCTTGCGCAGGACCGTGCTGCGCAAGGTGCTCCCCACGGTCGCCGCGGCCGGCATCGGCGTCGCCGGGTTCGCGGGGTTCGCCCATGGCGGCGAGCCGTCCGACACGGCAGCCGGCGGACGGACGGGGACCAAGACCGCGCTCTCCCGCGACACCGTCTCCACCCCCACCGCCCGCGGCGCGAACATTGGCTCCATACGCCAGGCCGCGGCCGCCGACTTCCCCACCTGGGGCACCCGTTGGGTGGTGCACGCCAGCGCGGACGTCCACTCGCCCTCCGTAGGAATGATCAACAAGTCCGCCCCCGGGCAGGACCGGATCACCGCGGACTACCAGGTCGACACCGGCCGCAAGGTGTGCGAGGGCAACGCCTGCTCGACCTTCATGGCCCATATCACCGGCCCGGTGAAGGGCTTTCTCAGCGTCGTGGCGGTGGACATACCGCAGGACCGGCTGCCCGGCGTGCCGGTCCAGGACGGCCCGCCGCCCCCGCAGCCCAGCGGCTCCCGGCAGGAGATGCTCAACCGCGCCGCCGCCTGGCTCACCGCCAACAACGGTGCCCAAGTCCCGTACAGCCAGGCCAAGGTCTGGAAGGACGGCTACCGACAGGACTGCTCCGGCTATGTGTCCATGGCGCTCGGCCTGCCGACGCCCGGCACCAACACCGTGGGCCTCGCCACCAACCGCAGCATCACGCGGCCCATCTCGGTGGGCGAGCTGAAGCCCGGTGACCTGCTCATCGACGCGGCCGGCGACAACAACAACCGGCATGCCGTGATCTTCGAGAAGTGGAACAACGACGCGCACACGTCGTACACCGCCTTCGAGCAGCGCGGCGGACACGGGACCGATCACCGGACGCTGACCTACGGGCTGCCGGGCGGCGACGCGGAGTTCAAGCCGTACCGCCCTGTGCAGTTCGGCGACTGAGCCCGCCGCATTTCATCAGGAACCTGATTCATCAGGACCTGACCCACAGCAAGGTAACCAGCCGCAGAGATTTCACGGATTGATCCGGGTCCGATCCGGATCGTGTGACGAGGGGCACTTCCGTCGCAGGGGAGCGGAAGTGCCCCTCGTGCGGGCATGGTGGCTGTGCTGGAATGCGAGACGTGTCTGGCAATCCGAACCACGCCGCGAACATCCGTCGAAAACCACTGGCTCCCCTTCCCGAAGAACTCTCCGGACCCACACGGGACTTCGTCGCCGCCCTGCGCCATATGCATGGCGAACTCGGCTACAGCCTCAAGGAGTTGGAGGGCCGGCTACCTGCCAGCCGTTCCTCCCTGTCGCGCTACCTGCGCGGCCAGAGCCTGCCCGACGAACGCTTACTGGTGCAGTGGTGCAAGCTCTCCTTCACGGGCGAGGACCGGCTGCCCGCCCTCGTCGAACTGCTGCACCACGCCAACGAGGCGGCGGACGCGGGCGAGCACGACGACCCGCCGCATACGGAGCGGACAGACGAGGAGCCGACGGCTCCACGGGACACGCCCCAGGTGCCGCCCGTCCGGCGCCGGCTGAGGCTGGTGCTCGCCGGGCTCGGCACCGCCGCCGTCCTCGCCGCCACCGCGATCGCCGTTCCGGCACTGACCGGCGGGGACCAGGGCGGCTCGACGGACGGATCGGCGAACGGCGGTCGGACGCAGGGGATTCAGGGCTCACAGACCTCCGAGTCGGGCACCGGCTCCGCCCGGATCACCGTCCACAACGTCGAGAAAGCCTGTCAGCACAAGCGCACCAGGGACTGCGCGCTCGGCCTCTCCCGCGACCCGTTCCTGCCCTATCGCCGCTCCAACGTCGTCGGCCATGTCTGGCACGGCGATGTGCTGCACGCCGTCTGCCGTGTCGCCAACGGGATCACGGTGACCGATGAGGTGGGCGGGCACAGCAGCCTGTGGTTCCGGGTCGAGAACGACGGCGAGCGGGCCTGGGTGCCGGGCATCCGCATCCGGCCGGAGCAGATGGAGAACACCTCGCTGCCCAGCTGCCCGGGCTGATCCCGATCGTCGCTGCCCGGACTGGTCCCCATCCTGGCCACCCGGACTGATCCCGATTCGCCGAGAATGCCGCGCACTGTCGCCAACACCCCTCTGCCTGCGGTGATTCGCCGTCGCCCAACCCGCCCTGGCCTATCTGGCGGCCATCGATATCGTGGCGGTGCCATGACAGACACGCTGTGCTGATCGCAGTGACCTACTGGGGGACCCACCCATGACCGCACGCCGCTCCCGCCGCCGCACCGCCGCGTACGCCGCGCTCGCCCTGGCCCTGTGCGGCTCGCTCGCGCTGACGGGCTGCAACAGCAGCACATCCAAGAAGTCGAAGAAGACCTCGTCATCGTCCAAGAGCAAGAAGCGCAAGATCATCGGTGGCGGCGGGACCGCGGCGGGCGCGGGGGCGGGCGCGGCATCGCGCAGGACGACCACCTGCAAGCCCAGCTCGTACAAGGTCCGGTTCTCGCAGATTGCGAACCCGAATGGCCGCGTGATCGTGAAGTTCGTCAACAGCCTCAGCCGCCCCTGCAGGCTCTACGACGCACCGCTGCTGCGCTTCGACAACGCCGCGAAGCCGCTGCCCTTGGTGAACGACGACAAGGGCATGCTGGGACACAGCATCGCCGTTCCCCCCAAGGGCAAGGCGTACGCGGTCATCCCGACCAGCACCGCCGCCGCCAAGGGGACCGAGAAGAAGACCGTGAAGGTCACCTTCATGGGCGGCGTGGATGACAGCGACACCTCGGCCAACATGACCGCCGACATCAAGCTCGGGACGGGCCGGGGCCACAACAGCGACGCGATCTCCGTCGGCAACACCAAGGTCACCAACTGGAATTCCAGCCTCCGCGGCGCCGAGGCGGAGGCCGGGAAGTAGTCGGCCCCATCCGGCATACCGCCCGACCACGCGCCCGGCTTCGGCTACCCGGCGTCCAGCCCCGCCAGCACGAGCCCGAGCCGGGCCGCCCCGTCATCGACGACACGGACCGGTACACCCCAATCCTGCTGGTGCACATGGCAGGCGGGGTACTCGATGCCCGGATCGTCATCGCAGGACGCGGCCATCGCCGAGACATGCAGGACGCCCTCGGTCACGCCGTCCGCCAGCACCAGGTCGCGGCTGAGGTCGGTGTCCGCGCCCGCGCCCTCGGCCAGCAGCTCCGGCGGTGTCGCGCTGACCAGCAGCCGCGTAGAGGGCCCGTACCTGGTGTCGAGCTTCTGGCCCGCCGGTGCCTGGAAGACCACATCGAGACGGAGGGTGCCCGGCGCGATCTCGGTGGCCGCGCGCTGCGTTCGGTGCGCCACCGACTCGACCCGGACCGCCTCCTCGGGGAGCCGCAGCCGGGTCAGCCGGTGCCGGGCCGACTCCACCACCACGATGTCGTCGTCGGCGAGCACCGCGCCCGACGGCTCGCGCAGATCCGTCGCCACCGTCGTGACCTCACCGTTCGCCGGGTCGAAGCGGCGCAGCGCATGGTTGTACGTGTCCGCGATGGCGACCGAGCCGTCGGGCAGCGCCGTCACGCCCAGCGGGTGCTGCAGCAGCGCCTGACCGGCGGCGCCGTCGCGGTGCCCGAAGTCGAAGAGACCGGTGCCGACGGCCGTACGGACGACATATCCGTCCCCCTCCTCGGAGCGCTCCACCCACCGCACCGCGCTGCTCTCCGAGTCCGCGACCCACAGCCGGTCGCCGGCCGCCGCGAGCCCCGAGGGCTGCGCGAACCACGCCTCTGCGGCCGGGCCGTCCACCAGCCCCTCGCTGGTGGTACCGGCCGCGACCTCGACCGTGCCGGCGGCCGGGTCGTACGTCCACAGCTGGTGCACCCCGGCCATAGCGATCCACAGCCGGTCCTGCCACCAGGCGAGGTCCCAGGGCGAGGAGAGGTTCACCTCGCGGGCCGGACCGGAGGTCGGCGAGCCCTGCCACCACTGTTTGCCGGTGCCGGCCACCGTCTCCAGGGCGCCGCTCCCGGGGTCGAACACCCTGATGGCGTGGTTGACCGTGTCCGCGACGGCGACCCTGCCGTCGGGCAGCAGCGCCAGGCCCTGCGGCTCGTTGAAGGAGTCCGCGCCGAGGCCGCGCTCGCCGCTGCCGATCCGGCGCAGCACCCGCTCGCCGTCCGCCGCCAGCTCCACGAGCCGGTGCCGGGTGGTGTCCGAGACGAGGAAGGTGCCACCCGGCAGCCGCAGTGCCTTGCCGGGGAAGCGCAGATCGGTGGCCACCGGTTCGGGCGGTACATACGGCCCTCCCCCATAGCCTTCATGGCATGGGCGGTACCCCCATCCACGTCGCAGCGTGCCCTTCTCCGCATGCTCGGCCGTCAGCTCCTCGACGAGCTTCTCGATGGCGTGCGCATGGCCCTCACCGGCGTGCTGGGCGACGACATACCCCTCGGGGTCGATCACCACGAGCGTCGGCCAGGCCCGCACCGCGTACTGCTTCCAGGTGGCGAGCTCCGGATCGTCCAGCACCGGGTGCTCGACGCCGTAGCGCTCGACGGCGTCCACGACCGCCTGGTGCTCGGCCTCGTGGACGAACTTCGGCGAGTGCACCCCGATGATCACGACGGTGTCGCGGTGCCGCTCCTCCAGCTCCCGCAGTTCGTCCAGGACATGCAGGCAATTCACACAGCAAAAGGTCCAGAAATCTAGCACGACGCAACGACCTCGGAGGTCGGCCAGCGTGAGGTTCTTTCCGCCCGTGTTCAGCCATCCGCCCTTGCCGATCAGCTCAGGGGCGCGGACGCGGGGACGGCGGCGGACCGTCGGCTGTTCCTGGTTGCTCATGTGTCCAGGATGCACGGGCCATCTGCGGACAGCGGACCGGGGCATGGCAGAGCCCCGCCCACGCACCATGGGGAGCGCACAGACGGGGCCGGTTCGAGCAGTCAGTCTTCCTCGGGCGGGATGATGAAGCCACGCGTGGGTCCGCGTCGGGTGGGCTCCGGGTTGGCATCCCGGAACTTCGCCACAACGGCCACCAGGGCATTAGCGGTCGTGTCCTTGCGGGTCGTGGGGTCGGCCGTGTCGTACACGCGCCATTCCCCCGCCGGGTTGTCTGGATCTTCCGGCGCGACCACTCCGGGGACACCCAGCCGCCTCAACGCCGTATCCACCTGCCGGGCTTCTTCCGCGTTCATGCCGGGCAGCCTAGCTACCCCCACCGCCATGCGTTGCGCAATTCCCCGGGTTGATGGGGCCGCAGCCTCCGGGCTTTGGGGTGTGGTTGCAGTTCGCTGCGACTGACACCAAGACCTTGTCCGGCCCCGTCCACAGCTCGCTGTCTACCTCGTGTCCGGCTTCCTCGATCAGGGCCACAGTCCGCGTTAGCACCTGCGGGTGGTGGCGCTCCGGGTCCGGGCGCTCGGGGTAGTGGTGGACGAACCGTCCGAGCCCTTCACACAGCTTGGCGTACGGCCCTGTGTGCAGGATCAGCGCGTGTCAGCCCTCGTCCACCACCTGCGATGGGGCGATCTTCATCGTGGGGAACTTCGCAGCAGCGTCCACGAACTTGAGCGCTTCCGTCACGATCCGAGCGGCCATAGGCTCGTCCATGCCGGGGTTGTTGTCGAGGACTGTTGCGACGACTCCCCCGAACGCAGCAGGGGTGAGTAATTCGCGTACATCATTCATGTGCGTTTCCTCCCTGGTGTGGATTCAATGGCCCGCCCCGGTTGCTCGACCTGTCCAGGGTTTCCACCAACCGGGGCGGGTGCTTGGGTGCTTCGGCTGCCCTAGGTCCGAAGCGGCTTTCCTCACTGCCTAGGGCAGCACCCCAGTTAAGGGGCGGATTGGGGCGAGAGCCTGAGCCCGTCAGCTCAGATTGGGCACGTCTGCCCGCGCTCAGGGCTTGTCCGGCCGGGGACTGTCTAGGCCGGTCTCACGGTGTCCGGTGAGACCAGCCACTCAGCGCCCCCACCTTCGGGCCACAGGAAGGCCGTAGGCCGCTTGCGGCGCTCCTGGGGCGGGTCGGCGGGGTCTACGTAGTCCAGGATTACGTCGCGCAGGATGCCCACGCGTCCAGCAGAGTCCTGGACGCGCTTGCCAATGTCCCCTTCCAAGATCACGGGCGCCGCCGCTTGGCGTGCGGGTGTTTCCTGATCTCCACATTGCAGTCAGAGACCTTCGAGCCGTCTCCGGCGAGCCATGCAGCTTCCCGCTCCCTGGCCAGCGCGCCACACACATCGCAGCCGTCCACGGGCACGGGCTCCAGGTCCCTCCGTAACGGCAGCTCTACCGGCGCCGTGAGGAATCTCGTCGGCTCTGTCATGTCGGCAGCCTCCGCCCGGAGCGCATCTACGACTAGCGGCCCCGTGTAGGCCAACTGTCGGCCAGACTTGACCCATGACCGGGACGATCGGGGCCAACATCCGACATCTGCGCGAACAGCGCGGGTGGAGCCAGGCACGCCTGGCGCGGGAGGTCTGCCGGGTCGCTGGCCTCCAGGGCGAACCCGTCGGCCGCCAGGAAGTCAGCCGGTGGGAGACCGGGAAGCGCACGCCGCGTGAGTGGCTTCCTTTCCTCGCTGCCGCCCTCGGTGTTTCCGCAGAAGCGCTCACGGCACCACAGGCGCCCACTGAGACCCCGTTGCCGACGCTCGCCGACTTCCTGCCCGAGGAAGACCCGCTGGCCCCTCTCAGCGCCCGTACGGGGCGACGCATCGGAGCCGGCACGGCGGACGATCTACAGAAGCGTGCCCACGGCCTTCGACTCGCCGATGACGTACTAGCCGGGGGCGACCTCATGCGCCCCGCACTACGGGAACTCCGGTCGGCCGTACGTATCTACCGGGAAGCCACACACACTGAGGACGTAGGCCGTCAACTCCTCATCCAAATTGTCGAGTTGGCGCAAATTGCGGGATGGATTGCGAGTGACGCCGGGCAGCACATGGAGGCAGAGCGGATCTACCGCCTAGGCCTGTCGGCAGCGGACAAGGCCCGTGACGCGACACTGGCGGGCCATCTACTCGGCTCCCTGGCCTACCAGCGGACAAACACAGGGGATGTGAAGGAAGGGCTCACCATGGCTCGGGCAGCACTGGTAAACGCCAGCGAAGCCCCGCCACGGGCGCGCGCCCTGTACCTCGATCGCGTGGCGTGGGCCCACACGCAGACTGGGGAGGCTCAGCCCGCCATGCGCGCACTCGGGGAAGCAAGCGAAGCGCTCGCCCAGCACGACGGGGAGGAAGAACCTGCCTACCTGTATTGGGTGGATGCCGGGGAGCTACAGGTCATGGAATCCCGCGTCTACACCGAGCTACGCCGACCGCTTCGGGCCGTGCCGTTGCTGCGGGACGTACTCAGCCGGTATGACGCGACGCACACGCGGGAACTCGCGCTCTACTTGTCTTGGCTTGCCGTCGCTCTCGCAGACGCCAATGAGCCGGAGGAAGCGGCGTCTACAGCGGAGCGAGTCATCACGCTGTCCGCCGACGTGGCCAGCGAGCGGACATCGGAGCGGGTACGAGTCGTGCTCGCACGGCTGGAAGCGTTCAAGGACGTGCCCGAAGTGCGCGCCCTACTCGACAACGTGGCGTGACTGCCAGGCCATTCACAGGGCGCTCGGGGGCGTTACTGTCCCCTTCACGAGGTCGTTCTCGACCACGTTTCGGAACATGCCCCCTGGTCAGCGAGCAAGCACCGCTCAAAAAAATAGGATCACACCTAGCGCGCGTACGTCTTGCTGGAGCAACTGGGAGAGCGTGTTGACCTGCCAGAGTCCGCCACGGGGCCCGGGGATCTCGTATTCGTTCAACAGTCGGGCGACCTTGACGAGCGGCACACCCGCCAGGGCTTCGTCCGCGATGAGTCGCGCGTAGACGCCTGTCTCAGGATCAGGTGTGAGCTGTCCTGTCTCCGGGTCGATCATCAACCCGTACGGGGTTGTCCGCCGATCCATCGGCCTTGGCCCCGGAGGTACTGCTTCGCATGCCCGACGCGTTCGCCGAGTGTCTTGGACTCCGCACGCGCCAGCTCCGACAGTGTGGCCATGATCAGGCGGGCGTTCGGCTTGCTGGAGTCCAAGCCGTCCACGACGGAGATCAGCCGGCCGCCCGCCTTGTCGAGCTGGTCCAGCAGTAGCCCGATCTCTCCCATGCCCTTGCGCGACAGGCGGTCCAGCTTCCAGACGATCAACGTTCCGACCACGCCCGCAGCCAAGGCGGCCTTGGCGGCGTCGAACCCCTTGCGGGTGACGTGCTTGTATCCGGACCGTCCACGGTCGATGTGCACCTGTCGTATCGACAGGCCGTTCCTCCTGGCCTACTCCTCACAGTCGTGTTGTTGGCGCTCGATCGCTGTCTTCCCGTCCCTGTCTAGCGACAGTCGGAGGTAGAGATCAGCAAACGTGTGGTGGTGCACGTCCCCTCCCGGAAGTTCCTCACAGTGTGCAGGACTTCCAGAAATCGAGGATGACAATGCGTCCTCGCAGATCGGAGAGGGTCAGATCGTTATTGCCGGTGTTCAGCCAGCCGCCCTTGCCGATCAGCTCGGGGGCCCGGACGCGCGCACGAGAAGCCATGTGGACATTCAACGTCACTCAGGTGCCCGCACATTCCACAGGGGCTCCGATGAGGGCCCGGGCCCGAGCCCCGGTTACGGGCGTCAGGGGCGGTCGAGGCCCAGCACGCGGTCGCGGAGGACGGGGAAGTCGGCGCGGGTCTTGGCGACCTCGGACGGATCGAGGTCCACGGTCAGCACCTCTTCGTCCGGCCCGGCCTCGGCGAGCACCTCGCCCCAGGGGTCGACGACGACGCTGTGGCCGGCCTGTTCGACGTCGGCATGGGTACCCGCGGTGCCGCAGGCCAGCACATACGTCTGGTTCTCCACGGCGCGGGCGCGGGCCAGCAGCGACCAGTGCGCACGGCGGCGGGCCGGCCATCCGGCGGGCACGACCAGCATCTGGGCGCCGTCCGCCGCCAGCTGCCGGAAGAGTTCCGGGAAGCGGAGGTCGTAGCAGGTGGCCAGGCCCAGCGTGGTCTGCGGCAAGGCGACCGTGACCGCGCGGTCACCGGCGCCCAGCAGCACGGCCTCACCCTGGTCGAAGCCGAAGCGGTGGATCTTGCGGTAGGACGCGACGAGTTGGCCGTCGGGGGAGAAGACCAGCGAGGTGTTGTAGAGGGTGCCGTCCGCGGCCCGCTCGACGATGGATCCGGCGTGCAGCCAGACCCCGGCGTCCCGCGCGGCCGCCGACATCGCCGCATGCGTCGGCCCCGTCAGCGGCTCCGCCTCGGCGTCGAAGAGATCGGCGGCGAACGCGCCGACCGGCCACAGCTCGGGGAGGACGACGAGGTCGCTGGCCGCCCGTGCGCGGACGAGCGAAGCCGCCCTTTCACGCCGGGAATTGACCGATTCCGCCGGATCCACACCCATCTGGATCAGTGAGGCGCGCACAGTACCACCGCCTAAGCATTCGAACCGGGCCGTCAGTCAAACATCCACCTACGATGGTCCCCCAAAAGCACTGCCGGGGTGCCCGTGCGCAGCGTAACTTAACTGCACAGACAGCATGCCCGCGTACGAACCGTCCGAGGGGTCCCGTGACCGTCCATCCCAGCCTTCAGTCCTCCATCGATGCCTGGACGCACTCCATAGAAGCGATAGCCGAGCTGGTGACGCCACTCGTCGAGGGCGAGTGGAACAGGGCGACGGACCTCCCGGGGTGGTCCGTCCGCGACATCATCTCGCATGTCATCGGCCTGGAATGCGAGATGCTCGGCGACCCGCGTCCGATCCACACCCTGCCGCGCGATCTCTACCATGTGCGCACCGAGTCCGCCCGCCGCATGGAGGTGCAGGTGGACGTCCGGCGTCACCACACCGCGCCGGAGATGCTCAGCGAGCTGGAATACACCGTCATCCGCCGTTCCCGGCAGCTGCGTAACGAGTCCCGTCGACCGGACGCCGTGGTGCGCAGTCCGCTCGACGAGGACCGGACGCTGGAATTCGTTCTGCAGCAGCGGGCGTTCGACGTCTGGGTGCATGAGCAGGACCTGCGGCGGGCGCTCGGCAAGCCCGGCAACCTCGACTCCCCCGGCGCGCATGTGACGCGCGATCTGTTGATGAAGGTGCTGCCCGGCGTCGTCGCCGAGCGGGCCCAGGCGCCCGCGGACTCCGTGGTGGTCTTCGATGTCAGCGGCCCGGTGGAGTTCATGCGGACGGTCCGGGTGGACGCCGAGGGGAAGGGCACGATCAACGGCAGTGTCTCGCTCGGCCCGACCGTGACGCTGGCCCTGGACTGGGAGACCTTCATGCGGCTGGCCTGCGGCCGGTGCCGCCTGGCGGCCGTCGCCGACCAGGTCAAGATCGAGGGCGATCGCGAGCTGGCCGGGCGGATCCTGGACAACTTCGCCGTCACGCCGTAGGGAGAACCGGGAGGCGGAGTGCCATGCGGGACGCCATCAGCGCCATGGCCGACCGCGCGGTGGGCCGTTTCACGTGAAACGCGGTGGACCGTTTCAGGTGAAACAACGCCACTGCCGGCGTCCTCGCCAACTGGGCGCCGGATACAGCGCCTTGGAGGACGACCGGAAGGTCCGGGGCACCACCGGAAAGCCTCCTGGGCACCGCGCGGCCGACGCGCCACAGGGGACCGGCCCGTACGGCGACGACGGCGGCATAAGGGGCCGGTCCGTCGTCACACAGGAACGTGGACGGCCTCGACCCGGCTCACGACCATCCGTTCCCGCTCGCGTCGCGCCGCGCTACGGCGCAGCCGCAGGATCTGCGAGACGCCGAGCGCCTCCAGGACGAAGACCGAGGCGAACGCGATCCGGTAGTTGTCACCGGTGGCGTCCAGCAGCACGCCGACAGCGAGCAGGGTCGTCATCGACGCCGTGAAGCCGCCCATGTTGACGATGCCGGAGGCGGTGCCCTGGCGCTCCGGCGGGTTCGCGGGCCGGGCGAAGTCAAAGCCGATCATCGAGGCGGGACCGCAGGCCCCCATCACCGCACAGAGTGCGGTCAGCAGCGCCACGGGCGCGTGATCGGCCGGCCAGGCCAGGGTGAGCGCCCACATCAGGGCGGTGGCCGCGACGGTGCCGAGCGCCAGCGGCGTACGGGCCGCGTGGTGGCGGGCGATGACCTGGCCGTAGATCAGGCCGATGGCCATGTTGGCGAGCACCACGAGGGTGAGCAGGTCACCGGCGGCGCCACGGGACAGGCCCTGCGCCTCGACGAGGAACGGCAGGCCCCACAGCAGCAGGAAGACCATCGCGGGGAACTGGGTGGTGAAGTGCACCCACATACCCAGCCGGGTGCCGGGCTCGCGCCAGGCGTCCGCGATCTGGCGGCGGACGAACGCGGCACCGGTGTGCCGGGCGGGCGCGGGCGGCGGTTCAAAGCCCTTGGGGTGGTCCTTGAGGAAGACCAGCAGCACGGCCAGGACGACGATGCCGCCGACCGCGCTGCCGGCGAAGGTCGGGGTCCAGCCGAGGGAATGCAGCAGCCGGGCGAGGACGAGGGTGGAGATCAGGTTGCCCGCCATCCCGACGAGCGCGGCGATCTGGGCGATCAACGGGCCGCGACGGGCCGGGAACCAGCGTGAGCCCAGCCGCAGCACGCTGATGAACGTCATCGCGTCACCGCAACCGAGCAGCGCGCGGGAGCCGAGCGCCATGGCATACGTCTCCGAGAGCGCGAAGCCGAACTGGCCGAGGGTGTAGAGCACGGCCCCGAGGGTCAGCACCTTCTTGGCCCCCAGCCGGTCGACCAGCAGGCCCACGGGTATCTGCATGCCCGCGTACACGAGCAGCTGGAGGATCGAGAAGGTGGACAGCTCCGAGGCGTTGATGTGGAACCGCTCGGCGGCGTCCAGGCCGGCCACACCCAGGCTCGTACGGTAGGTGATCGCGACGAAGTAGACCGCGACGCCGATGCCCCAGACGGCCATGGCCCTGCGGCCACCGGGCGGATCCGAGGGCAGCAGCCGAGCGGACCCACCCGTGGTTCCGCCTCCGCTCATGCCGACACCTCGCTACGCGAGGCACCGCGTGCGCGAGGCGCGTACCTCTCCATGACTGTCCCCCTGGGGTCCCCTCGGCCGGAGTCCCCCAGCGGTAGCCGGGGGACTCCGGCCGAGGGGACCCCCATGCTGCGCTCGCTCACCGCACGTCCCCCTGGGCCAGGTTGCGCACCCAGCTGACGTGCCGGTGCACGGATTCGGTCGCCGCGTCCGCGTCACCGGCCCGCAGCGCCTCAAGGATCTCCCCGTGCTCGGTGATGTTCTTGGCGATCCGGTCGGGGTGCGCATGCATGACGGCGACGCCCATGCGCAGCTGCCGGTCGCGCAGCTGCTCGTAGAGCCGGTCCAGGATCTGGTTGCCGGTGCTGCGGACGATGGCGGCGTGGAAGGCCCGGTCCGCGACGGAGACGGCGGCCAGGTCGCCGGACGCGGCCTGCTCCCGCATGGTGTCCAGCAGCTCGGTGAGCTCGTCGAGCAACGCCTCGCTCGCGGGGACCGCCTTGGCCGCCGCGTGCTTCTCCACCAGCAGCCGGGTCTCGACGACATCGGCGATCTCCTGCGCGGAGACCGGCAGCACCAGTGCGCCCTTCTTCGGGTAGAGCTTGATCAGCCCCTCGACCTCCAGGCGCAGCAGCGCCTCCCGCACCGGTGTCCGCGAGACGCCCACGGTCTCCGCCAGCTCCCCCTCGGTGAGCAGCATTCCGCCCTCGTAGCGGCGGTCCAGGACGGCGTCCTTGACATGGGCGTAGACCCGCTCGGCGGCGGGGGGCTGTTTGGCAGGCGCGGGGTGGGCGGGAGCGGGTACGGGCGACATGTGCACAGCATAGATACAACAGGTATGCGTTGGCATTCCGTCCCGCGATGCGGACGGTCAATAGGGCGTTTGTCCTGGTAGAGCTGCTCTTGCTCCCCGTTCGGTCGGTTTGCGGCGGCCCGTCCGCTCTGTGTGGACGGGCCTGTCGCCCGCTCTGCGTGGACGGCCCGCCGGCTCCGCTGTGGACGGGCGGCGGGTACGCGCCTCTTGCCGCCGGGTGGGGAGAACATGTCATTGCCCCGGGGGTCCGCACGCTCAGCAGCCGACCCTCGCGCATATGCAGCCATGACACGGTCTTCGGGGTGGGGCGCTCCAAGGCGATCAGCACCTGGCCGTCCGGCGTCCACCCGCCGCGCGCGCTCCGTGAAGCCCATGCCTCGGAGAAACGGCGTGCGCGGGCGGGCGCGCACTGCATCTGACCGGAGGGGTATGACGCGTCAGACTCAAGTCTGACGAGAGTCCGTACCTGACGCGTACGGATCCGGGGCGCATCCCATGGGTGAATGGAGGCAGGGGCCGGGAGGCTCCGCAATCCAAGGGGAGTTGACCATGCAGCCCAGGACGAACGCCGGCCGTCGTACACGGAACGCGGTCGTGGTGGCATTGATCGTCGCCGCGCTGTGGGCCGCCGCAACGCTGACCCGTGGCGCCGCGCACGCCGACGAGTCCGGCCCGACCGGACCGGTGGCGCACTTCAGCCGTGCGGTGGAGCTCATCCGGGGCTGATCGCCTCCGGGAACCGGGGAGCGGGGGCGGGACCGGGGCGATCGCCCGTCGTCATCTGACGGACAACGATCAGGGGCGGTGTTTCACGTGAAACTGTTTCACGTGAAACACCGCCCCTGCTGCCCTATGCCGTGGCCGGGCCGGCTCAGCCCCAGGTGATCAGCCGCTTCGGGCGCTCCAGCACCGCCGCGATATCCGCGAGGACCTTGGAGCCCAGTTCGCCGTCGACCAAGCGGTGGTCGAAGGACAGCGCCAGCGTGGTGACCTGGCGCGGCTTGACCTTGCCCTTGTGGACCCACGGCTGGAGCTTGACCGCGCCGAAGGCGAGGATCGCCGACTCCCCGGGGTTGAGGATCGGGGTGCCGGTGTCGACGCCGAAGACGCCGACATTGGTGATGGTGACCGTACCGCCGGACATCGCCGCCGGAGAGGTCTTGCCCTCGCGGGCGGTGGACACCAACTCGCCCAGCTCCTGAGCCAGTTGCGGGAGGGTCTTGACACCCGCGTCCTTGATGTTCGGGACGATCAGCCCGCGCGGGGTGGCCGCCGCGATCCCGAGGTTCACATAGTCCTTGTGGACGATCTCCTGCCGCGCCTCGTCCCAGGCCGCGTTGACCTCCGGGTGGCGCTTGATGGCGACCAGGAAGGCTTTGGCGACCAGGAGGAGGGGGTTCACCCGCAGACCGGCCATGTCCGGGTCCTGCTTCAGCTGCTGGACGAGCTTCATCGTGCGGGTCACATCGACGGTGATGAACTCCGTGACATGCGGCGCGGTGAAGGCGCTGGAGACCATCGCCTGAGCGGTGGCCTTCCGTACGCCCTTGACCGGTACCCGGCGCTCGCGGGCGGCGGTGTCGAAGGTGGGCCCCTCGGCCGGGGCGGCCGCCTCGGCGACCGGCGCGGCAACGGACGGCGCCGGAGCCGGTGCGGCGGCCGCGTGCACGTCCTCGCGGGTGATGGTGCCGTCCGGCCCGGTCGGCGCGACCGTCGCCAGATCGATGCCGAGGTCCTTGGCGAGCTTGCGCACCGGCGGCTTGGCCAGCGGCCGCCCACCGGACGGGGTGGCCACCGGCGCCGGAGCGGCCGACGCGCCCGCCGTGTGCCCGTTCAGCTCCGCCTGCGGCCCGCCGCGTACCGGCTCCGGCTGCGTCGGCACCTCGGGCTGCGGCTTGCGTGCACGGCGCCTGGTCGAGGACGGGGCGGCGCCGTAGCCGACAAGCACCGCCTGCCGGCCCTGCGGCTCCGCGTCCTCCTCGGCCGACGCGGCGGGCCCGGTCTCGGCCGTCGGCGGCGCCGGGGGCTGCTCCTGGACGGGCCCGGCACCGGGGTCGGTGTCCACCGTGATGATCACGGTGCCGACATCCACGGTCTCGCCCTCGCCGAAGCGCAGCTCATGCACCACCCCGTCGTACGGAATGGGCAGTTCGACGGCGGCCTTGGCCGTTTCGACCTCACAGACGACCTGGCCGTCGGTGACGGTGTCGCCCGGCTGGACGTACCACTTGAGGATCTCGCCCTCGGTGAGGCCCTCGCCCACATCCGGCATCTTGAACTCGCGGAAGCGCTGTGTGTTCGCGGCGCCGGCGGTTCCTGCAGTCATGGTCACGACTCTCCTCTAACCCTCAGTACGCCAGCGCACGGTCGACGGCGTCGAGCACCCGGTCCAGTCCCGGAAGGTACTCGTCCTCCAGCCGGGACGGCGGATACGGGGCGTGGAAGCCGCCGACCCGCAGGACCGGGGCCTCCAGGTGGTAGAAGCAGCGCTCGGTGATGCGGGCGGCGATCTCCGCGCCGCTGCCGAAGAAGACCGGGGCCTCGTGGACCACGACCAGTCGGCCGGTCTTCTGGACCGAGGACTGGATCGTGTCGAAGTCGATGGGCGAGATCGAGCGCAGGTCCAGCACCTCGATCGACTTGCCCTCCTCCGCCGCGACCTTCGCGACGTCCGTGCAGACCTTCACCATCGGCCCGTAGGCAGCGAGCGTGAGATCCGAACCGGCCTGGGTGACCCGGGCCTTGTGCAGCGGGTCCGGGATCGCCTCGGTGTCCAGGCGCGACTTGTCGTGGTAGCGGCGCTTGGGCTCGAAGAAGATGACCGGGTCATCGCCCGCGATGGCCTGCTGGAGCATCCAGTAGGCGTCCGACGCGTTCGCGGGCGAGACGATCTTGAGGCCCGCGACATGCGCGAACAGCGCCTCGGGGGACTCGGAGTGGTGCTCGACCGCACCGATGCCGCCCGCGTACGGGATGCGGATGACGACCGGCACCTTGACCTTGCCCAGCGCCCGCGCGTGCATCTTCGCGAGCTGGGTGACGATCTGGTCGTAGGCGGGGAAGACGAAACCGTCGAACTGGATCTCGGCGACCGGGCGGTAGCCGCGCAGGGCCAGGCCGATCGCGGTGCCGATGATGCCGGACTCGGCGAGCGGGGTGTCGATCACCCGGTCCTCGCCGAAGTCCTTCTGCAGGCCGTCGGTGACGCGGAAGACGCCGCCGAGCTTGCCGACGTCCTCGCCCATGACGACGACCTTGGGGTCGGCCTCCATGGAGGTCCGCAGCGATTCGTTGATCGCCTTGGCGATGGTGATCTTCTCGAAGACGGCCATGGTCAGTTCCCCTCCGCGACGGCATCCGCGTCGGCGAACGACGCCTGGTACGCGGCGAACTGCGCGCGCTCCTCATCGACGAGCGCATGCCCGTCGGCATAGACATTCTCGAAGATCGCCATGACATCCGGATCGGGCATCGCCCGGACGGCGTCACGGACCCGCTTGCCCAGGGCCTCGCTCTCCTCGTCGATGGCGGCGAGGTAGGCGTCGTCGACGATGCCCTCGGCCTCCAGATACGTCCGCAGCCGCCGGATCGGGTCCTTCGCCTCCCAGGCCAGCCTCTCCTCGTCGGCCCGGTACCGCGTCGGGTCGTCGGAGGTGGTGTGCGCGCCCATGCGGTAGGTGAACGCCTCGATGAGCATGGGCCCCTGGCCGGTACGCGCCCGCTCCAGCGCGGCCTTGGTCACCGCCAGACAGGCCAGGACGTCATTGCCGTCGACCCGTACGCCGGGAAAGCCGAAGCCACGGGCGCGCTGGTAGAGCGGCACCCGCGTCTGCCTTTCGGTGGGCTCGGAAATCGCCCACTGATTGTTCTGACAGAAGAACACGACCGGGGCGTTGTAGACCGCGGAGAAGGTGAAGGCTTCCGCGACATCGCCCTGACTGGAGGCTCCGTCACCGAAATAGGCGATGACCGCGGAATCCGTGCCGTCTTTCTGCACGCCCATCGCATATCCGGTCGCGTGCAGCGTCTGCGAACCGATGACGATGGTGTAGAGGTGGAAGTTATTGCTGTTGGGGTCCCAGCCCCCGTTGTTGACCCCGCGGAACATGCCCAGCAGGTTCGCCGGGTCGACGCCGCGACACCAGGCCACACCGTGCTCACGGTAGGTCGGGAAGACATAGTCGTCGTCGCGCAGCGCGCGGCCGGAGCCGATCTGGGCGGCTTCCTGGCCCAGCAGCGAGGCCCACAGGCCCAGCTCGCCCTGGCGCTGGAGGGTGGTCGCCTCGGCGTCGAACTTCCGCGTCAGCACCATGTCCCGGTAGAGACCGCGCAGCTCTTCGGGGGCGAGGTCGATCGCGTAGTCCGGGTGCTCGACCCGCTTCCCTTCCGGGGTCAGCAGTTGTACGAGCTGGTCCTGCTCCGCCTGGTCCGTGTGGCCGGTGTTCTTGGCCTTGGCCTGGGCCGCCTTCTTGGCCGGCGACGCCTTCTTGGCGGTGGTGCGCTTGCTGCCGGCGCGGGTGGTATTCCGCTGGGCAGTGCCTTCCACGGTCACGTGCTGCTCCTCCGTCTGTCCGGCCCCCGGGGTCCGCCGGTGGCCGTATTGCGGCTCACCCGGTATCCGATACGGCGCACGGGGTGTGTGCGAACGCGGCCGGATCCGGATGGAACAAAGCGCCCCGGAAGCGGCCTGCTCATTGCACGTTACCCATTGTCAAAGCCTAAGCGGAAACGGCCCTGACCTGCGATTTTGCTTGGATTTCCAAGTAAATCGCGAGGGGCTGGGAACAACTCCTGGTCACAGCGTCGCAGGCCGCCGGGACAACGGCACGTTATATCGGTGACCTGGACCACGGGAAGACTTCGTGTGTGAGACTGGGCCCGTGCCCGAAGATGGAAAAATCACGGTATTCCTGCTCGATGATCACGAAGTCGTCCGGCGCGGGGTCCACGAAATGCTGTCCGTCGAAGAGGACATCGAGGTGGTCGGCGAGGCCGGCACCGCCGCGGACGCCCTGGTCAGAATCCCCGCGACCCGCCCCGACGTCGCGGTACTCGACGTCCGGCTGCCGGACGGCAGCGGCGTCGAGGTCTGCCGCGAGATCCGCTCGCAGAACGAGGACATCAAGTGTCTGATGCTGACCTCGTTCGCGGACGACGAGGCGCTTTTCGACGCGATCATGGCAGGCGCGGCCGGCTATGTCCTCAAGGCCATCCGCGGCAGTGAACTGCTGTCCGCGGTACGCGATGTGGCGGCCGGAAAATCGCTGCTCGACCCGGTGGCCACCGCCCGGGTCCTGGAACGGCTGCGCGACGGCAATACCGCGAAGGGCGACGACCGGCTCGCGAACCTCACCGAACAGGAACGCAAGATCCTCGATCTGATCGGCGAAGGGCTGACCAACCGCGCCATCGGCGAGCGGCTCCATCTCGCCGAAAAGACGATCAAGAATTATGTCTCCAGCCTGCTCTCCAAGCTCGGCATGGAACGCCGCTCCCAAGCCGCGGCGTATGTAGCGCGCATGCAGGCGGAAAAGCGCTGAGCAGCCACTGAACCGGGGCCGATCTCGCCTTTGATCCGGAGCCGACCTCGCGTGTGAACAGGGCGCGGACCTGGCCTGTGGACCGGGGATGACCTGACCTTTCCGCCCCGAGTACGGCCGCGGTGACGGCATTGCCGCGCGCGGCATTCGGGACCAACGTCCCTCCTTCTCGGGGCCCCGGCCCCTACTTTCGACCGATGCCGACCGCCAGTCTGAGGATCATGCTCTCGGACGACCTCCGCGCCATCGAGCTGCTCAGCCGCACCCCCTACGGGCGGGTCTCGGCCAGCCGCCGGGCACTGCCCTTCACCACCGTCACCCGGCATCTCGTCGTGGACGGCGGGCTGGTCCTGCGGCTGCACCGCGGCTACGGCTACCACCGGCATCTGGACGGCAGCGTCGTCGCCTACGAGGCGGACAACGCCGACACCGGTGCGAGCGACGCCTGGACCGTGCAGTTCACCGGTACCGCCCATGTGGTCACCCCCGCCCCCGCCGAGCGCGCACTCTTCGGCCGCACCCCCCGGCTGGCCGACGGAGTGCCCTTCGACCCGGTCTTCCTGCGCCTCACGCCCGAGTTCGTGACCCTGCACCGCCTTACTGACGTGCCCGTCTTCCGGTACTCGGAGTCCGCGTAAGACCGGCCCCTACGGCCACGCTGCGTGAGGCTCTGCGCTATACCTCCTCCGCCTGGCGCCGTTGATCTAACATCTGGCGCGTGCTGCGCTCATCTGTAGTCCGGACGGCGGCGACGCCCGACAAGCACGCCCTGGGATCCCTGCTGCGCCGCTACCCCGGCGCCGGGGAGCCGCTGTCGTGCGAACCGGTCGCCGAGGGCCTGCTCAACCACGGCTATTTCCTCGCCACCACCCGCGGCCGCTACTTCCTCAAGCACCACCTCGACGGCAACCGCTCCGCCATCACCCGCCAGCACCGCGCCACCCTCCGGCTCGCCGCCCTCGGCCTGCCGGTCGCCCCGCCGGTCGCCGACCCGGACGGCCGTACCGTCACCGTCCTCGACGGCCGCTGCTACGCGCTGCATCCCTGGGTCGAGGGCCGGCACCTCGGCGGCGCCGCGCTCACCCGCGGCCAGTCCCGCCGGCTCGGGGCCCTGCTCGGACTGGTGCACACCGCCCTGGAGCAGGTCATGGCGGACGCCCCGCACCCGCCGAAGCCGCCGTACGCGGACGCCGCCGCCGATCCCGCGCGGACCTTCGAGATGATCGACGAGCTGCTGGCGCTGGCCCGCGGTGCCCGCCCCCGCACCAGCTTCGACGAGCTCGCCGAGCACCGGCTGCTGGAGCGCCGGGCCCTGCTGGCACGGCAGGCCCACCGGCGCCCCGCGGCCGGCGGCGAACCCGCCGCGGGCTGGGTGCACGGCGATTTCCACCCGCTGAACGTGCTCTACCGGGGCGCGGAGCCGGCCGCGATCGTCGACTGGGACCGGCTGGGCGTCCAGCCCCGCGCCGAGGAGGCGGTACGCGCCGCCGCGATCTTCTTCGTACGCCCCTGCGGCACCCTCGACCTGGCCAAGGTGGCGGCGTACGCGGGCGCCTACCGCAGCGCCTGCGGGGCCGGCGCCGACGAGCTGGCGGCGGCCGTCCACCGGGTCTGGTGGGAACGGCTGAACGACTTCTGGATGCTCACCTGGCGCTACCGCCTGGGCGACCGGCGCACCGATCCGCAGTTCCCGGCGGCGGCCGCGCTGGCGGTGTGGTGGACCAGGGAGTACGCGGCGGTGCGGGACGCGTTCACGGGCTGCTGGCCCGGATGAACGGAACGGCGGGCCGGGCCCAGGGAGTTCCTGGAGCCCGGCCCGCCGTTCGCGGACCGCTGTCCCCGGTCAGCCGGTGCCGGTGGTCGTCGAGCCGGAGTCCTGGCCGGCGGTCGTCGAGCCGGTTTCCTGGCCGGCGCTCGTCCCGGCGTCGGTCCCGGTCGTGGTGCCACCGTCCGTGCTCCCGGTCGTGGTGCCGCCGTCGGTGGTCCCGCCGTCGCTGCTCTCGGAGGGGTCCGGCGTCGTGGGCGCCTCCGACGTCGGCGGCTCCGACGTGGGTGGCTCCGACGTCTCCGGCGTGGTCGGCGGCTGAGTCTGCGGCTCGGAGTACGTGGGGCCACCGGACACATTGCCGGGCTGGGTCTCCGGCGTCGTCGGCGGCTCCGTCGACGGCTCGCTGGACTTGTCCTCCTTCGACGGCGACGGAGACTGCGAGGCCGGGGTCTCCGTCTTCTTGTCCGTACCGCCGGTGTTCTGCAGCGCGAACGCCACCCCCACCACGATGGCGATCACGGCGAGCGCCGCGATCAGCCAGAGCTTGCCGCGACCGCCCTTGCCGGGCTGCGGCCCGCCCTCGAAACCGCCGTCGTCCGCCCGCATACCGTTCGGCAGGATCGGGCTCGCCGCGGTCGTCCCCGCCTCCGGATGCGGCAGCGCGGTGGTGGCGGCGGTGCCCATGGCCGGGGTGTTGCCACCCTCGTGCACGGCGACCGGCCCGGTGTTCCAGGTGCCCGTGTGCCCGCCGAGCTCCTGCAGCATCTGCAGCGAGTACTGGACCAGTCCGCGCATCTCCTCCGCGGTCTGGAAGCGGTCGTCGGGGTCCTTGGCGAGCGACCGCATGACCAGGCCGTCCAGCTCCGGCGGCACCGCATCGGCGACCTCGGACGGCGGCACCGGCATGTCCTGCACATGCTGGTAGACGACCGACAGCGGGGTCTCACCGGTGAACGGCGGGCGCAGCGCCAGCAGTTCATAGAGCAGACAGCCGGTGGCGTAGAGGTCGGAGCGGGTGTCGACGGTCTTGCCGAGCGCCTGCTCCGGGGAGAGGTACTGAGGGGTGCCCATGACCATGCCGGTCTGGGTCATCGTGGACTGCGCGCCGTGCAGGGCGCGGGCGATGCCGAAGTCCATGACCTTGACCGCGCCGCTGTGTGTGATGATCACGTTCGCGGGCTTGATGTCACGGTGCACAATGCCGTGCTGATGGCTGTACGCCAGCGCCTCCAGCACACCGGAGACGATGATCAGCGCCTGGTCCGGCGGCGGAGCCTCGGCGTTGAGCAGCAGATCACGGATGGTGTGGCCCTCGACCAGCTCCATCACGATGTACGGCACGGTGTTGCCGCCGATGAGGTCCTCACCGGAGTCGTAGACCGCCACCACCGCGTGGTGGTTCAGCCCGGCCACGGACTGTGCCTCACGCGTGAAGCGGGCCTTCGACACCGGGTCCTCGGCGAGATCGGCGCGCAGCAGCTTCACCGCGACGGTACGGCCCAGCCGTACGTCCTCGGCGGCGAACACCTCCGCCATGCCGCCCCGGCCGAGTCGGCGCGTCAGCCGGTAGCGGCCGTCACCGACCAGCCCGCCGTTGCCCCACATCTCCGGTGAATCCGGGACGTTGGCGCCGGTGGCATCAGGATCGGACGGCCCCTGCGGGCTCTGCGTCGGTGCCATCGGTCCTCGCCGTCGAATCGATCCGCGTAACAGCGGTAAGGTCTCGGTCTTCGCTAGAGCACGCTACAGGTTCCGCGACACCCGCCGGTCCGTCGCGGACCGGCCATCAAACCTTCCCGATCCCAGGTGTGGCAAGTTCACCAGGGGTAATCGAAGCCGCGAAACGTCTCACCACCGTGACCGGATCTTGCACATCTGGTCACGGAACGGGCACACAGCTTGACGTGTCCGTGCCCTCGGGCAGACTTGGCTGCGGAATTCCAGACTTTGATCGCTATATGTACGGGCAGTGCGCCCAGGGGGAAACGGAACCATGAGCCAGGACGGCGCTCAAGGCCCATACGAGGGCCGTTCGGTCGGCGGAGGACGTTACCAGCTTCGTGATCTTCTCGGGGTCGGCGGAATGGCGTCCGTGCACCTCGCCTATGACACTGTGCTCGATCGCGAGGTCGCGATCAAGACACTGCACACCGAACTCGGGCGCGAGCAGGCATTCCGCGAGCGTTTCCGCCGCGAGGCACAGTCCGTGGCGAAACTCACACACACCAATATCGTCTCGGTCTTCGACTCCGGCGAGGACGAGCTCGATGGCGGCATGGTCCCGTACATCATCATGGAGTACGTCTCCGGAAAGCCGCTGCGCTCGGAGCTCGACGCCGACATCGCCCAGCACGGCGCGATGCCGACGGAAAAGGCGATGAAAATCACCGCCGATGTGCTCGCCGCCCTGGAGGCGAGCCATGAGATGGGCCTGGTCCACCGGGACATCAAGCCGGGCAACGTCATGATGACCAAGCGCAATGTCGTCAAGGTCATGGACTTCGGCATCGCCCGCGCCATGCAGTCCGGCGTGACGTCCATGACGCAGACCGGCATGGTCGTCGGCACCCCGCAGTATCTGTCGCCCGAGCAGGCGCTGGGCCGTGGTGTGGACGCCCGCTCCGACCTCTACTCGGTCGGCATCATGCTCTTCGAGCTGCTGACCGGCCAGCTGCCCTTCGACGCGGACTCCCCGCTCGCCATCGCCTACGCGCACGTCCAGGAGGAGCCGCCGGCCCCGTCGAGCATCAACCGCTCGGTGCCCCCGGCCGTGGACGCCCTGGTGGCCCGCGCGCTGAAGAAGAACCCCAACGAACGGTTTCCGACCGCCGAGGCGATGCAGGACGAATGTCTGCGCATCGCCGGTTCGGCACAGTCGGGGGCGACGCCGCTGATCATCGGCGAGGGCCCGAAGGCGCGCACCAGCGGCTCGTCGGTCTCCTCGGCGGTGTTCCCGACGGCGAGCGGCAATCCGAACACCCCGGCACCGCCGAACGTGCAGCAGCCCTACCAGCCGACGCAGGCGGCCCCCTTCGGCCCCTCGACGCCGCCGCCGGTGAACAACGCCTTCCCGGCGCCCGCGCCGGCGCCCACCCCGTTCAACAACGGCGGCTTCCAGACCCCCGCGCCGTACACCCCGCCGCCCGTGACGGCCTCGATGGCGTCGACCGGTGGCCCCGGCGGCCCCGCGCCGCGCAAGAACAACACCCCGGTGATCGTCGTCTCGGCGATCGTCGGCGTGGTCGTGGTCACCGCGATAGCCATCGGCATCGGCCTGAGCGCCGGCGGCAGCAGCAGCGGCGATCCCGACGACGGCCCGGCGTACACCCGATCCGCCTCGCCGAGCGCGAGCACCCGGGCCGTGGACACCATCTCGCCGCGGATCCCTACGACCAAGTGCACCAATCCGGACCATCCCTACAGCGAGCCGGACAAGATCTACTTCCCGTTCCTCCGGGGCAAGAACCTGGACTCGGTGAAGGCGTGCCTGGACGCCGCGGGCTGGAAGTACAAGATCATCGAGAAGGACGACACCTTCTCCGCCAGGAACTACATCCTGGACCAGTCGCCCCGCGGCATTGACCGGTGGGACCCGAAGAGCGGTGAGACGGTCCAGCTGACCGTCGCCACTGGAAAAGACCCCAGCTGACCCGGGCGTACACATACGGAAGGGGCCGGCACGCACCCTGCGTGCCGGCCCCTTTTTCTTGCTGCGGGGCGCGGGAGGCCTTGCTACCGGTCGCTAGAGGTACGGGCCCGAGCGGGCACCGCCGTGACCGAGGCCCTCCTCATCGGCGTTCATCGGGGCACCCGGCGGCAGCGCACGGCGCATCTGCTCCAGCTGGGCGCGGGCCGCCATCTGCTGGGCGAACAGCGCGGTCTGGATGCCGTGGAAGAGGCCCTCCAGCCAGCCCACCAACTGGGCCTGGGCGATCCGCAGTTCCGAATCCGTCGGCACCGATTCGTCGGTGAACGGGAGGGAGAGCCGCTCCAGCTCCTCCACCAGTTCGGGCGCCAGTCCGTCCTCCAGCTCCTTGACCGAGCTGGAGTGGATCTCCTTGAGCCGGACCCGGCTGGCCTCGTCCAGGGGAGCGGCCTTCACCTCTTCCAGCAGCTGCTTGATCATGCTGCCGATGCGCATGACCTTCGCAGGCTGCTCAACCATCTCCGTCACCGGAATCTCGCGGGATTCCTCCCCCTCTTCCCCGCCACCGGAGCCGGCGCTGCCGAGCGCCATGCCGTCCGGGCCGACAACCAGGACGTGCGGGTTCTCCTGCGACCGTTCGTTCATCGGCATATCCATGCCGCCATTCTCTCGTATCGGCGCTCAAGAACGGTGGTGCCCCCAGAACAGGGTGATCCACCTTCCAAGGGGCGACGATGCGGCGTGCCGGGCGCCGTGTCGAGGCCGTTCCAGGGTCCGCCAGGTCGAGCTCCGTCACGGCGGGGCTGCCAGGTCGGGAGTTGCCGCTTCGAGGCTGGTTTCACGTGAAACGGCGACATGATGTCGAAATGGTTTCACGTGAAACGGCGGGACGTTTTCGACGTGGTTTCACGTGAAACGGCAGGAGTCAGCGGCGGCGGAGCCGGAGGCCGAGGAAGGCGAGGCCGAGGCCGGTGAAAGCGAGGCCGGCGCCCAGCGGGAGGACACGTTCGACGCGGGAGGCCGGGGCGTCCAGCGCGTAGGGGCTTGCCGTGGCGGCCGGTTCGTTGTCCCTGGTCGCCGGCGCGGAGCCGGACCGCTGCTCGGGGGTGGTGAGCGACTGCGGCGGGGACAGCGGCTCATAGGGGCTCTGGACCGGACGGCCGGAGAGATCCCGGTGCTCTTCGGGGGGCGGCTGTGCGGACGGCTCCGCGGCCTCGTCGGAGGCCGGCGGCGAAGGGGCGGAGGGGCTCGGTGGGAGCTCCGCGCCTTCGCCGGCGGGCGGGCTCGTCAGGTCCGGGGAGTCCGGGACGCCGGTGGCGGAGTCGCTCGGCTCCGGAGCGGTGTGCGACGGGGAGGGCTCGGTGGCGTCCGGTCCGGAAGGGGGCGGCGGGCGCTCGGGGCGCAGTGCCTGCGCGGACGGCTCATCCGGGACGTGCGACGGGCGGTCCGATAGCCCCTCCGGGTTCTCCGCCCGGCCGGGAACCTCGGGCCGCGCGGAGACGGCGTCCGAGTCCGGCCGCTGTGCCGAGTGCGCCGTCGTCTCCGGACGGCCGGGGTGGCGCCGGCCGGCCCCCGCAAGGCTGCCGGCCAGCGGTGGTTCTTCCGCATAGGTGTCGGGCGGGACGTGGGGACGGGAGACCTGCGGGCGGACCAGGTCCGGAGGGCGGTCGACCGGCGTCGCCCACCCGCCCGAGGCGGTTGCCGCGGTGGCTGCCAGCGGGACGGGCAGGACGGTGGCGGCCACCAGCAGACCGGTGGTGATGCGCGAACGGAATCGTGGAGCCACAGCCGTTGCCCCTCCCGTGCCGAGCCGTCGAGTGACATGCTCAGATTCACACGGCGCGACCATCCCGGCACTTTGGGTATGGCGGTCGGGTTAGGGCCTGGCCGATGGGGCATATCCGAGGGTCAGGGTCGGAAGGCCCCTGGCTGCCGGGGCGGGAGGGGCAGGGCTCAGACCGTCAGCACGACCTTGCCGACGTGCACGCTCGCGTCCACCACGCGATGCGCCTCCGCGGCCTGCGCCATCGGGAGCGTACGGTCCACGATCGGCCGGACCTGGCCATTGCCGATCAGCGGCCAGACATGCTCCCGTACGGCCGCGACAATGGCCGCCTTTTCGTTCAGCGGGCGGGCCCGCAGGCTGGTGGCGGTGATCGCGGCACGCTTGTTCAGCAGGGCGGCGAGATTGAGCTCCGCCTTCACCCCGCCCTGCAGGCCGATGATCGCGAGCCGTCCGCTGACCGCCAGCGCCTTCACGTTCCGTTGCAGATACTTGGCACCGATGATGTCGAGGATGACTTCCGCGCCCTTGCCGTCGGTGGCCTTGCGGATCTCCTGGACGAAGTCCTGCTCGCGGTAGTCGATGAGGATGTCCGCACCCAGCTCCGCACAGCGGGCCAGCTTCTCGGGGCCGCCCGCGGTGACCGCGACCCGCGCGCCGACCGCCTTGGCGAGCTGAATCGCCATCGTGCCGATGCCGCTGGCGCCACCGTGCACCAGCAGCGTCTCACCGGGCCGCAGGTGCGCGACCATGAAGACGTTGGACCAGACCGTGCAGGCGACCTCGGGGAGCGCGGCGGCCGACACGAGATCGAGACCGGTCGGCAGCGGCAGCACCTGCCCGGCCGGGACGGCGACCCGCTCCGCGTAGCCGCCGCCCGCCAGCAGCGCGCACACCTCGTCGCCGACGGCCCAGCCGTGCGCACCGGGGCCGAGCGCGACGATCCGGCCGGAGCACTCCAGTCCGGGGTACGGGGAGGCGCCGGGCGGCGGGTCGTAGAAGCCCTGGCGCTGCAGCAGGTCGGCGCGGTTCACGGCGCCGGCCGCGACCTCGATCAGGACCTCGCCCTCGACGGGCTGCGGATCGGGCACGTCCGCCCAGACAAGTGCGTCGGGGCCACCGGGCTCGGGGATAGTGATCGCTCGCATGAGCGCGAGGCTACTCGCCGCCCGCGCACGAGGCGACGGTGCGGGGGCCGGTGGCCACCGCGTGGGGTACGGACCACAGGGGCGCCGGACGACGTCTGCCCCGGTGCGCGGGCACCTGCCCGGCCCCGCACCCGGTCACCCGTCCGACGCCCGGGTCACCCGTCCGACCGGCGCATGGGGGCGACGCCGGTGCCGGGAAGCCTCGGCCTGGCCGCCTTCCCGCCGGTGCTGTCCGGCTCTTCCGTCACCGGCGCACCGATGATGGCGATCACCCGGTCCGTGGTCTGCAGCGGACCGGCCGCCGGATCGTCGTGACCGAGCAACCGGTGGCCGCGCAGGACGGCGACGATCAGGTCGTCGGTCTCCCGGACGGACTTGCCGACCTCGGCCTTCACCACCGGCCGTTCCATGAGGTCGAGACCGCTGCCCTGCTGGATCAGATTCTCCAGCACGGTGCCCGCGCTGGGGCTGTGGACGGAGAGCCCCAGCAGCTGTCCCGCCGCGCTCGCCGAGGTGATCACGGCGTCGGCGCCGGACTGCCGCAGCAGTGGGACGTTCTCCTCCTCCCGCACCGCCGCGACGATATTGGCCTCCTTGTTGAGCTGACGGGCGGTCAACGGGACCAGGACGGCGGTGTCATCGCGCTGGGTTGCGATCACGACCTGGCGGGCACGCTGGATCTCGGCCCGTACCAGCACATCGCTGCGGGTCGCGTCGCCGACCACCCCCGCGAAGCCCTCGGCCACCGCCGCCTCTACTACCTTGGGGAGCGGATCGACGACGACGATGCGGTCACGGCTCGTGCCCGTGGCGCAGAGGGTCTGCACGGCGGACCGGCCCTTGGTGCCGAAGCCGACGACGACGGTGTGGTCACGCAAGGCGTATCTCCAGCATTTTGACGAAAGCAACCTAAGTTCAGGGACAACGAGCTTGTGCAGCATGCCCGTTGGGGCGATCTCAAAGATCAGAACTGGGCGGCCTGGTCCGCCTGGCTTTCGAGGCCGACGAGGGCCCCGCTACCGCTGAGAACGACGCTACCGAGGCCACGTCCGCCTTCCGGCCCATGACCGGCCGAGACATCAAGAGCCGCGACGAGCAGGAGAAGGACAACCGGTCGTTCGTCGAGTCGCGCGGCGGACGGTACGTCAGTCGGCCGACACCGCGCAGGGCCGGAGCGCCCTGAAGGTCTTCGATGTGGACGCGCAACGCATCGGCGAGGTGACAAGGCAGCTCAGAGGCGCCGAGAGCAGGCCGGTAGGGTCGCTTCATGGCCGAGAGCGAGCAGGTGCGACGTATGGCGACCCCGCGCATGGCAGCGGGCGCGCTGTTCTCCAACAGTCAAGACCAAGTCCTGTTGGTCAAGCCTTCGTACAAGCCCATGTGGGAGATCCCGGCGGATACATCGAGCGCGGAGAGTCGCCGCTGGCCGTCTGTCAGCGTGAGGTGAAGGAAGAGCTGGGCTCACCTCTTGATCCCGCGACTCTCCCGCCGAGTGAAGGCGGCAATTACGGCGCGGGCCCAGGCTCACCCCCAGTACCTGGAGCACGGCCAAACCGCCGGCCGGCGAGACGCGCCGCGACAACGTCTGCATCAGGCATCGGCAATCTGCATCCCAGAGCATGGCGGCATGCCGTGCACTCAGACCTCCCTGCCTCACGCCACACCCGAGGAGTTGGCTGGATGAGACAAGTAAAGCCGCCGCTCAGGACGGGTAGATTCTCTGCTTTCCGCTCGCTCTGGTCCCGCTCACGCACCGAGACAGAGGAAGCGACCGAGGCCGGGCGGTCCATCGTCATGCCCGTCCAACGCCTGACGCCACCGCTCCAACAGGTCCTCCGTCGGCTTGTCATGGCACTCCTGGTCCTGGCGCTCACGACGGTTATCGTGTGGATCGACCGAGCGGGGTACCACGACAACGCCGACGGGGATGTCGATCTCCTTGATGCGGTGTACTACGCGACCGTGTCCCTGTCGACCACGGGCTACGGTGACATCACACCCGTCAGCGACGGTGCACGACTGATCACCGCCCTGGCGGTCACGCCACTGCGCATCCTGTTCCTGATCATCTTGGTCGGCACCACGCTCGAAGTGCTCACCGAACGTACTCGGCAGCAGGTACGTGTTCACCGCTGGAGGTCCCGTATGCGAGATCACGTCGTTGTCATCGGGTACGGGACCAAGGGTCGCCACACCGTAGAAACCTTGGTCGGTCAGGGCGTTCCCAAGGAACAGATCGTCGTGGTCGATCCTCAGCAGAAGGTGGTGGATGCCGCAAGCGCCGACGGGTTGGTGGGCGTCCTCGGGGATGCGACCCGTTCCGAGACTCTTCGCAGGGCGGAGCTGCAGCGGGCCTCGAAGATCGTCATCGCAGCCCAGCGAGACGACACCGCAGCCCTGGCGACGCTCACGGCACGCCAGCTCAACAAGCGTGCCTCCATCGTGGTGGCGGTCCGGGAGGACGAGAACGTTCCCTTGTTGAAGCAGAGCGGGGCCGACACGGTGGTCACGAGTTCCAGTTCAGCGGGTCGCCTGCTCGGTGTGTCGATGGCCAGTCCGCACGCAGGCACCGTCCTGGAAGATCTGATGACCTCCGGCGGCGGACTGGACCTCAAAGAGCGTCCGGTGACGAAGGCCGAGGCAGGGGGTTCCCCCCGTGAGTGCGATGACCTGGTCGTGGCCGTCGTACGCGGGCACAGGGTGCTGGACTACACCCATCCGGAGGCCGCGACGCTCCAGCTCACGGACCGGCTCATCACCATTCGGCGGGCTGCTGCGTCGAGCGACCGCGCGGTCTGAGCTCGAAACAGTGCCGACCGGCGGCAGTGCCCCGCTTCGACGGGTCCGGTTCGCGGCGGATGACCGCGTACCGGATCTTCGCGCATGAGTGGAACAAGAGGATGGGTTGAAAGCGCTGGGTCGAGGTGCAGTAGCCCTACCAGGCGGTCAGGTCCACGAGGAGATCGCAGTGCGGGCCGTCCGGGGCCGGCTGGTGGCGTTCCTCTTCCTCGATGAGGGAGGGAGTGAGGCGATCAGCGGTGAGCATGTCGGTCAGGTGGATGTCGGCGCCGATGGTGCCTGTGCGGCCGGGGTGTTGCACGTACAGGCGCATCAGGCCGTCGCCCTTCATCAGGAAGCCGACCAGGAAGGGGGTCTCGTCGTCGCCGGGGTCGGACAGCGCGCGCAGGATGCTGATCGCCGGCAGGACGCTGCGCCGCGGCTTCCTGGGACGGGAGCTTCCCCCGGCGTCTCCGGTGGAATCCTCCGGGTCCGTGCGGGCGCCGGGGTCGTATCACCCGTCGGAGCTGGACCATCCGTCGGAGCTGGACCAGTCCGTCAATCCGCCTGCTGACCAGGGGAGTTCAAGGAGTTCGACCTCGGTGCCGCGGTCCGCGCCGCCGGGCGGGACGACGGCCAGCGCATCGGCGGCGGCGATCCCGCGGAGCATGGCCGGGCCGTGGAAGCGCAGCGGCTCCGCCGTCAGGCCGTAGCGGGCGTCGTCGCGATGGGCGACCGGGACCAGCCGGGTGTCGTGCGGGTGACCGTGCACGGAGCCGAACAGTGGTGTACGGCGCGCCGCGGCGGGACGGCGTGCGGCCAGCGTGCGGAGCAGCGGTTCGGCGAGGGTGAGCAGGCCGGAGACCGCGGCGAGGGGGTTGCCGGGGAGGCCGACGAGATGACGGCGCGGGCCGAGGCGGGCGAGCAGCATCGGGTGCCCGGGGCGCACCGCCACCCCGTCCACCAGCACCTCCGCGCCCAGGCGGCGCAGCGTGGGGTGCACATGGTCGACGGGGCCCGACGCCGTGCCCCCGGTGGTGATGAGCACCTCGGCGGTGGAGGTGGCGATGGCGGCGTACAGCGTGTCGGCGTCGTCCGCGAGATGGCGTGCCGGGGCCGCGTCGGCTCCCAGGGCACGCAGCCAGGGGGCGATCATCGGGCCGAGCGCATCGCGGATCCGGCCCTCCTGGGGGAGTCCGTGCTGCAGCAACTCATCGCCCAGGACGAGGACTTCCACGCGCGGGCGGGGGTACGCGGTCAGCTCGTCGTAGCCGGCGGCCGCGGCCAGACCGAGGACTGCGGGGGTCACCAGGGTGCCGGCGGGCAGCAGTTGGTCGCCGCGGCGGCACTCCTGGCCGCGCGGACGGATGTCCTGGCCCGGCGACACGGGCCGCGGCGCGTACAGTCGCGTCCGGCCGTCGGCCAGGTCACGGACCTCGCCGTGCTCGCTGCGCAGCACGGCGGTGGCGCCCGGCGGGACGCGCGCGCCGGTGGCGATCCGGATCGCATGACCATCGGGGAGCGGTTCGGTGGGGGCGTGTCCGGCGAGGATCCCCGGGTGGGCGGTGTCGTGAGCCGTGTCGTGAGCGGTCTTGTCGGTGGTGTCGGTGGTGTCGGCGGTCTTGTCGGCCGGCTCCTTGATCGCGTCCGTCGGCTGCTTGGCCTCGGCCGTTGTCCGGTCGCCCCCGGGGCGGTCGATGTACCAGGGGCCGGGGCCGGAGACCGCCCAGCCATCCATCGCCGAGGTGTCGAAGGACGGCAGGTCGCTGAGGGCGGTGAGGGGCTCGGCGAGCGTCCGGCCGAGCGCGTCGGCCAGCAGCGATGCGGTGGGCACGGGCGGCCCGGACACCGCACGCCCGGCGATTTCACGGGCCGTCCGCCAGGGGGTGGAGTGGGCACGGGGCCCGGGAGGGATGGGGCGGGGTGGGCGTGGACCGGAGGTGGTGGGGGCTTTCGGACGCGCGGGGTCGCCGGAGCCGGGGGCGGGGCCGGACCGGTCGCCAGGGCTGGACGGTACCCCGGGGCCGGGGCCGGTCCCGGACGGTCCGCCAGGGCCTGTGCCGGTCCCGGACGGTCCGCCGGGGCCGGTGCCGGACGGTCCGCCGGGGCCGGTGCCGGACGGTTCTCCGGAGCCGGATGCGTGGTGTGCGGCGCACGTCGCGGACATGCCCGCCACCGTGTCCTGAGGCGTATGCCCATGCGTACCCGTATGTGCATACGTGTCCGTATGCACATACGTATCCGCGTCCGTGTGCACGCGCGGGTGGGTATGCATACGGTCACCGGGGCGGCTGACCGGACCGCCCGCCCCGCCGTTGGCCGGCGCGAGCGCATCCAGCGCGGCGTCGAACTCCCCCTCGGTCATTCCGCGGGCTTCGCTTCGCCACCCGTGGCGCCGCCGGCGCCGCCCGTGTCCGCGTCCTCGGCGGCCCAGCGGTTGGCCAGCTCGGCCGCCCTGCGGGAAAGCTCCGTCACATCCCGGCCCTGCCGGCCCGCCGTGTAACCGACCAGGAAGGTCGTCAGCGGTGCGGCCGGGCGGGCCACGCCGTGCGCCGCGTCCCGCGCGAGGTCGAGAAGTACCGCCGTGTCGACATCGAGTTCGATGCCCAGCTCGGCCTTGACTGCGGTGATCCATTCGTCCAACACGTTGCCATGCTCCCTGATCCGCGCGCGTGCCGCGCTGATGTCTTCCCAGGTGTCGCAGTCGAAGGAGGCCATGGAGGTGGCGTCCGGGACCCGTTCGAGCACCAGCTCGGACGAGAGGGCGCGGAGCGGCAGCCCGGTCAGGGTGCCGTGTTCGCTGCGCAGCAGGGCCAGCTCGCGGCGCAGCGATTCGGCCCGGTAGGCGGCCACCAGCGGCTGGTCGCGGCCCTCCGCGTCCTGCAGCAACGCCCCGTCCCGCTGTGGCCGGGTCGCCGCCGCCAGGAGGCTCCGTACGGTGGCCGGGTTCAGGAACGGCAGGTCGGCGGAGAGCACGAGGACGGTCGGGGCGGTGATGTGCCGCAGGCCGGCGTCCAGCGCGGCGAGCGGGCCGCCACCGGGCGGGTCCTCAAGGGCACGTACGACGGGGCGGGCGACCGGGCGTCTGGGGCCGACGACGACGGTGATCGCCGCGTCGGCGCAGGCCGCGAGCACCCGGTCCAGAAGCGGGCGGCCGCCGACGGACAGGGCGGGTTTGTCCGCCCCGCCGAGCCGGCGGGCCGCGCCTCCGGCCAGCACGATGGCGTCGTAGTCGGTGTGGTCGCTCACCCCATGAGTATCACCGCGAACACCGCGATCACACAGCCGTCACGGTGTCAGAGCTTTGCCCGCGCACGGAGTGTGGTTCTCGGAGCCAGAGCTTTCACGGTGCACGGAGTGAGGTGCACGCCGTCACAGCGTGCGCAGCAGCACTGCGGGCTGCTCCACACAGTCGGCCACGAACCGCAGGAAACCGCCCGCTGTGGCGCCGTCGCACACCCGGTGGTCGAAGGTGAACGAGAGCTGGACGACCTGCCGGACGGCCAACTCGCCGTTGTGCACCCAGGGTTTGGCGGCTATTCGGCCGACACCGAGCATGCCGGCCTCGGGGTGGTTGATGATCGGCGTGGAGCCGTCGACCCCGAAGACGCCGTAGTTGTTGAGGGTGAAGGTGCCGTGGGTCAGCTCGGCGAGGGACAGCCCGCCGGAGCGGGCGGTGTCGGTGAGCCGGGTGATCTCGGCGGACAGCTCCTCGACCGTCCGGGCGTGCGCGTCCCGTACCACCGGTACGACGAGGCCGCGGTCGGTCTGCGCGGCGAAGCCCAGATGGACGGCGGGCAGCCGGACGATCTCCTGGGTCGTGGTGTCGACGGTGGCGTTGAGCTCGGGGAACCGCGCGAGCGCGGCCGTGCAGATCCGGGCGAACAGCGCGAGCAGCGACACCTTGGGGGCGCCCGGAACGTTCATCGCCCTACGGGCGGCGAGGAGTTCGGTGGCGTCGGCGTCCACCCAGCAGGTCGCGTCCGGGATCTCCCGACGGCTGCGGCTGAACTTCTCGGCGGCGGCACCCCGCATCCCCCGGAGCGGAATGCGCTCACCGTCCGGTACGGCGCCGGTGGCGGCCGCGGCCCCGGAGACGGGCGCGGCCCCCACCGCTGCCGCCCCACCGGCTCCCGCCGTGCCCGCCGCTCCCGCCGTCTCCCGTGCCCGGATCGCCCGCTCGACGTCCGTACGGAGAATCAGCCCGTCCCGCCCGGAGCCCGTCAACTCCCGCAGATCCACACCGTGTTCCCGCGCCATCCGCCGCACCAGCGGCGAGATGACGGCCACCGTACGGCTCTCCGCGGCCACCATACGGCCTTCCGCGTCCGCCGCCCCCGACCCGTCCAGCGCGTCCGGGCCGCCTGGCGCCCCCGACCCGTCCGGCTCCGGCGATTCACCCGGCGCCTCCCGCTCACCCGGCGCCTCCGGCCCGACGGAGCCGAAAGACCCGTCCGGAGCTCGCGACTCGCCTGGCGCCTCCGAATCGCCAGCCGCCTCCTTCACAGCCCCGGAAGCCCCGGCCGCCGCCGCGGGCCCCCCGCCGCTCCCCGGCCGGATCCTCCGCCGCCGCGCCGCGGCCGCGCTCGTCCCGTACCCGACGAGCACATTCCCCGATCCGGAGTCCGCGGCCCCGGCATCCGCCGCCCCCGCCGCGCTGCCCCCCGGCTCCGCCCGGCCTCCCTCCGGGGCGTCCGCTGCCGCCCCCACGGCGACCGTCACCAGCGGTGCGCCCACCGGCACCTCGGCCCCCTCCTCGCCGAAGCGGGCGGTGACCACGCCCCCGTAGGGGCACGGCACCTCCACCATCGCCTTGGCCGTCTCGACCTCCACCACCGGCTGGTCGACGGCCACCACCTCGCCGACCTCCACCAGCCAGCGCACGATCGTCGCCTCGGTGAGCCCTTCCCCCAGGTCGGGGAGGGTGAATTCACGGACCACGGCCATTACGCACCACACCCCTCGGTCCAGTCCGACTCCCACTGGAGGCGGGCTACTGTGTCCAGAATCCGGTCCACGCCCGGCAGATGGTGCCGCTCCAGCATCGGCGGCGGATACGGGATGTCGAAACCGGCGACGCGCAGCACCGGCGCCTCCAGGTGGTGGAAGCAGCGCTCCGTGATCCGCGCGGCGATCTCCCCTCCGGGACCGCCGAACCCGTTGGACTCATGGACGATCACCGCGCGCCCGGTGCGCCGCACCGAGGCGCACACCGTGTCGTCGTCGAACGGCATCAGCGAGCGCAGATCGACGACTTCGAGGTCCCAGCCCTCCGCACGGGCGGCCTCGGCGGCCTCCATACAGACCGGCAGCGACGGGCCGTACGTGATCAGCGTGGCGTTCGCACCGGGGCGCCGGATCTCGGCGCGGCCTATGGGGGCGACCTGTGTGGGCGCGTCGGGCGACCAGTCGTCCTTGGACCAGTACAGCCGCTTGGGTTCGAGGAAGACCACCGGGTCGTCGGAGGCGATGGCGGCGCGCAGCAGCCCGTAGGCGTCCGCGACGGTCGCCGGGGTGACGACCTGGATGCCGGGGGTGGCGAGGTAGTACGCCTCGGAGGAGTCGCTGTGGTGCTCGACCCCGCCGATTCCGCCGCCGTACGGGACGCGCATGGTCAGTGGCATCGGAACGGCGCCGCGGGTGCGGTTGCGCATCCGTGCGACATGGCTGATGAGCTGCTCGAACGCCGGATAGGCGAAGGCGTCGAACTGCATCTCGACGACCGGCCGCAGCCCGTACATGGCCATGCCGACGGCCGTGCCGAGGATGCCGGCCTCGGCGAGCGGCGTGTCGCTGCAGCGGTCCTCGCCGAACTCCCTGGCCAGGCCGTCGGTGACCCGGAAGACGCCGCCCAGGGTGCCGACGTCCTCGCCCATGACGTGGACGGACGGGTCGGCGGCCATGGCGTCGTGCAGGGCGCGGGTCAGCGCCTGCGCCATCGTGGCGGGTTTGCGGGCGGTCTCCGGGGCGGTGGTCGTCATGGCCTGGTCTCCTGGGCGGACCGGCCGGCGGCCGCCGGCTCTCCGGCGAGGGCGCCGTGTTCCGTGTGCTCGGGGTGTCCGGCGGCCTCGGCGGCCAGCTCGGCACGCAACTGGGCCGCCTGCTCGCGCAGTTGGCTGGTCTGTTCGGCGAAGACGTGGGTGAACAGATCCATCGGGTCCAGCTCCGGGTCGGCGTTCATCCGGTCCCGCAGGCCGGCCGCCAGCTCCTCGGCGCCTTCCTGGGTGGTCCGGACGAACTCCTCGGTCAGCAGGTCACGGTCCCTCAACTCGTGCTCCAGAAGGGCTATCGGGTCGTGTTCCCGCCAGGTCTCGACCTCGGAGTCGGTGCGGTAGCGGGTGGCGTCGTCGGCGTTGGTGTGCGCCTCGATGCGGTAGGTGACGGCCTCGACGAGGGTGGGGCCGCCGCCTCCGCGGGCCCGCCGCACCGCCTCGGTGAGGACCTCGTGCAGCGCGGGCGCGTCATTGCCGTCGACCAGGCGGCCGGGCATGCCGTAGCCGACCGCCTTGTGGGCGAGGGACGGGGCGGCGGTCTGCTTGGCCAGCGGGACGGAGATGGCGAAGCCGTTGTTCTGGACGAGGAAGACGACCGGCGTCTGCCAGACGGCGGCGAAATTCAGCGCCTCGTGGAAATCGCCCTCGCTGGTGCCGCCGTCACCGACGACCGCCAGCGCCACGACGTCGTCGCCCTTGAGGCGGGCGGCGTGCGCCAGGCCGACGGCGTGCGGGAGTTGGGTGGCCAGCGGGGTGCACAGGGGGGCGATGCGGTGCTCCTGCGGGTCGTAGCCGGTGTGCCAGTCGCCCCTCAGGAGCGTCAGCGCCTGTACGGGGTCGAGACCACGGGCCACCGCCGCGAGGGTGTCGCGGTAACTGGGGAAGAGCCAGTCCCGGTCCTCGAGCGCGAGCGCGGCGGCGACCTGGCAGGCTTCCTGCCCGGTGGAGGACGGGTAGACCGCCAGCCTGCCCTGCCGGGTCAGCGCCGTGGCCTGGGCGTTGTACCGGCGGCCGCGGACCAGCTGGGCGTACAGCCGGGTCAGCAGGCCGGGGTCGAGCCGGCCGGCGGCGTCCGTCCCCAGCAGGCGGTACGGCTCGGCGTCGGGCAGGAGGGGCCCCGGATCGACGCGCGGCCGCCAGGCGGGCGGCGGGCCGGGCAGGTCGCTCGTGTTCCTGCTGCTGCCGGGCTGCTCAAGGACCGTCATGACGAGCACCTCCTCGAATCGAAGGGGTGGCGCGAAGCGCCTCATATGGGGTGGCGGGCGGACGACGGTTGGGCAGGATGGAACCGGTCGGGCGGGTGAGCCTTCCCTACCGATTGTTCGGTCGCTGATGCATTTTGGCTACAGGCGGGCAAAGCCTGTGGACAAACGGTTCTCCACAGCTTGAGATGAAGACAGGACGTCCACCAAGGGGAGGCGGGACCATATGCAGGACGAACAGATGGCCAATCCCGGCGGACAGTCACCGGCGGCCTCCTCCCCGCCCGCGCCGCCCGCCCGCCCCCTGGACACCATCGACCGCTCGATCCTGCGCATGCTGCAGACCGACGGCCGGGCCTCGATACGCTCCGTCGCCGAACGGGTCCATGTCTCGCGCGCCAATGCCTACGCCCGGATCAACCGGCTGCTGGACGACGGCGTGATACGCGGCTTCGGCGCCCGCGTCGATCAGGAACGCGCAGGCCAGGGCGCTTCCGCGTATGTCACGCTCAAGATCGTGCAAAACTCCTGGCGGACCGTGCGCGAGCAGCTCACGGCGCTGCCCGGGGCCACCCACATCGCGCTGGTCAGCGGCGATTTCGATGTGCTGCTGCTCGTCCACACCAAGGACAACCGGGAGCTGCGGGAACTGGTCCTCACCCGTATCCAGTCCATCCCGGAAGTGCTCAGCACCCGCACCCTGCTGGTCTTCGAGGAGACCGATCTCGGGCCGGAGCAGGGCTAGGAACCCGAGTGGCGGGCGGGTGTCCTCCTACGGGCGGCTCAGGGCTTGCGCAGGCCCGCGAACGCCGTCCGCACCACGGCTTCGGCGACCTCGTCCCGGCTGGCCGCACCGCCGCGCCCCGGCCGGTACCACTCCACAATCGAGTTGATCATGCCGAAGAGGAGACGCGTGGCCAGCCGGATGTCGACGTCTGCCCGTAGATCACCATCGGCGGCCGCCTGCTTGAGCAGGGCGGCGACCTCGTGGTCGAACTCGCGGCGGCGCTCCATGGCCCAGCGCTCGGTGTCCGTGTTGCCGCGCACCCGCAACAGCAGCGTCACGTAGGGCAGTTCGTCCATCAGGACCTCGGCCTCGCGCCGGGTGACGTACTCCAGCCGCTCGATCGCCCGCCCCTCGGTGGCGCCCGGCTCCTCCAGCACCCCGAAGAGGCCGTCCAGGGCGCGGCTTATCGCCCGGTGCAGCAGCTCCTCCTTGCTGCGCACATGGTGGTAGATCGAGGACTTGGAGATGCCGGCCGCCTTGGACAGATGCTCCATGGAGGTGCCGTCGTAGCCCCGCTCGATGAACACCTGGACGGCGACCGCGAGCAGCGAATCGGGCGTATAGGTGTCGCGCTTGGTCATGGGCATGATTAGACCACCTGTCCCTGGAGGTCCGCGCGGCGCCGCAGCGCCCAGGAGGGTGCGTAGCGGCCGCCGGCGTTCTGGTGGTGCATCGAGTCCAGCAGATCCCGCACCCACCGGGCGCCGAGCCGCTCGGCCCACTCCATGGGGCCACCGGGGTAGTTCACGCCCAGCCGCGTCGCGGTGTCGATGTCCTCCGGGGTGGCGACCCCGCGGGCCGCGGCGTCCACGGCGAAGTCCACGATCATCGCGACAGTACGGGCGGCGACCATGCCGGGGACGTCCTCGATCACGCTGACCTGTTTGCCCAGCGCCTGGAACAGCCCCACGGCCTCCGCGAGGTCCGCCTCGGACGCGGCCTGCGAGGGGGCGAGCGCGATCCGGGTCGCGGCCCGGTAGTCGAGCGAGAGATCGAAGCGGATGTACCTGCCGTGGACGTCGCTCGTCGCCGGACAGCCGTCGGTCAGGGCCAGACGGGCCCCGCCGGGCAGCCCGATGAAGCCCTCGGACTCCCCTGGCGTGCGGTCACGTGTGATCTTGATGCCGGCTTCCTCGATCAGCTCGCACAGCACCGCGGAGGGGCCTTCGAGCCTGGCGTGCAGGCCGACGGTCTCGGGCGCGGGACAGGGCGCGGCGGTCCGCGGCGCCGGACGCTCTGCACCGTCCGCGTAGTCGAACCAGCCGCGCCCGGACTTGCGGCCGTGCAGCCCGGCCTCCACCAGCCGCCGCTGCGCCAGCGAGGGCGTGAATTTCGGGTCCTGGAAGAAGGACGTCCACACCGAGTGGGTGACCGCTTCGTTCACGTCCTGGCCGATGAGGTCGGTCAGCTCGAAGGGCCCCATCTTGAAGCCGGCGCCGTCGCGCAGCACGGCGTCGATCGTGGCGGGGTCGGCGACCCGCTCCTCGTAGGCGCGCAGTGCCTCGGCGTAGAAGGGGCGGGCGATCCGGTTGACGATGAAGCCGGGGGTGTCGGCGCAGCGCACCGGGGTCTTGCCCCAGGCCGCGGCGGTTTCGTGGGCGCGGGTGGCGGCCGCCTCGTCGGTGGCGAAGCCGCTGATCACCTCGACCAGGGGGAGCAGCGGAGCGGGGTTGAAGAAGTGCAGTCCCACACAGCGGCCGGGGTGGCGCAGCCGGCCCGCGACGGCGGTCACGGACAGCGAGGAGGTGTTGGTGGCCAGCAGGCAGTCCGCCGGCACGACCTCCTCCAGGGCGGTGAACAGCTCCTGTTTGGCGGGGAGATCTTCCAGGATCGCCTCGATGACGAGCGCGGCGTCGGCCAGCTCGGCGAGGGCGGCGGCGGGGGAGAGACGGTCGCGGGCGGCGTCGCGCTCATGCGTAGCGATCCGGCCTTTTTCCACGAGCCGATCCAGCCGCCGCACGATGGCCGCAGCGGCTTCCTCGGCGCGCCCGGGCGCCGCGTCGTAGAGGCGTACTCGGTGGCCGGCGACCAGCGCCACCTGCGCAATTCCCTGTCCCATGGTGCCGATGCCCACCACGGCCACGGTCCCGCTGGTCTCGATTGCCGTCATGCCGACTGATCCTCCCAGACCGAGTTGTCCACAGGCCCGCCGGACCCTCTTGCCCCGACCGATCGTTCGGTTACTCTAACTCCGTTACCTGTCCGCTCCCAGCCCCCGACCCCCCATCCGTTCTCTCTCCGTCCGCTCCGTCCTCTCCGCACCGCCCCATCCGCTTTCCGCCCGGCTCGACGAGGAGTTGGTCAACGATGGCCGCCGAAGTGACCACAGCGCAGTTGATCGAGAAGCACCGCCCGACCCTTGACCAGGCGCTGGAAACGATCCGCAGCCGTGCGTACTGGTCCCCGCACCCCGAGCATCCGAAGGCATACGGCGAGAACGCCGCCGCCGACGGCCTGGCCGCCTTCGAGGCGCTGCGCGGCAAGCGGTTCGAGCTCGACCAGCCCGGCACGGACGACTGGGCGGGCGAGGAAGTCTCGCCGTACGGCCCCGAGTTGGGCATCAGCTATCCGCACCCGGATGTGGCGGTGCTGCTGCCGGCGATGCGGGCCGCGCTGCCCGTCTGGCGGGACGCGGGCCCGGAGGCGCGCGCGGCGGTGTGCCTGGAGATCCTGGCGCGGATCAGCGCGCGCACCCATGAGTTCGCACAGGCCGTGATGCACACCAGTGGACAGGCGTTCATGATGGCGTTCCAGGCGGGCGGGCCGCATGCCCAGGACCGCGGCCTGGAGGCGGTGGCGTACGCCTACGCCGAGCAGGTCCGCACCCCGGAGCGGGCGCCGTGGTCCAAGCCGCAGGGCAAGCGCGACCCGCTGGAGCTCACCAAGACCTTCACCCCCGTGCCGCGCGGCGTCGCGCTGCTGATCGGCTGCAACACCTTCCCGACGTGGAACGGCTACCCGGGCCTGTTCGCCTCGCTGGCCACCGGCAATCCGGTACTGGTCAAGCCGCATCCGCGGGCCGTGCTGCCACTGGCGCTGACCGTCAAGGTCGCGCGTGAGGTCCTGGAGGAGGCGGGCTTCCCGGCCGACCTGGTGTGCCTGGCCGTGGACAAGCCGGGCGAGGGCCTCGCCAAGACGCTGGCCGTCCGCCCCGAGGTCCGCGTCATCGACTACACCGGCTCGACCGCCTTCGGCGACTGGCTGGAGACGCACGCCCGGCAGGCGCAGGTCTTCACGGAGAAGGCCGGCGTCAACACCGTCGTCATCGAATCGACGGACAACTACAAGGGCATGCTCAGCAATCTCGCCTTCTCGCTGTCGCTCTACAGCGGCCAGATGTGCACCACCCCGCAGAATCTGCTGATCCCGCGCGACGGCATCGCCACGGACGCCGGGCCGAAGGCGTACGACGAGGTGGTCAGCGATCTCGCGGATGCGGTGAGCGGGCTGCTGGGCGATGACGCACGGGCCAACGCACTGCTGGGCGCACTGGTCAACCCGCAGGTCAAGGAGCGGATCGAGGCCGCGCCGGGGCTCGGTGAGGTGGCGCTGGCCTCCCGTGAGGTGGTCCATCCGGAGTTCCCGGGGGCCACGGTCCGGACGCCGGTGATCGTCAAGATGGACGGCGGCAAGCCGGACGCCGAGGCGGCGTATCTGTCGGAGTGCTTCGGCCCGGTGTCCTTCGCGGTGGCGGTCGACTCCGCGGCCGACGCGGTGGACCTGCTGCGGCGCACGGTCCGGGAGAAGGGCGCCATGACGGTCGGCGCGTACACCACGTCCGCCGAGGTGGAGCAGCTGATCGAGGAAGCCTGCCTGGAGGAGTGCGCCCAGCTGTCGTTGAACCTGACCGGCGGGGTCTATGTGAACCAGACCGCGGCGTTCTCCGATTTCCATGGCTCCGGTGGCAATCCGGCGGCCAACGCGGCGCTGTGCGACGACGCGTTCGTGGCGAACCGCTTCCGGACGGTGGAGGTGCGCCGGGAGGCGTGAGGGCTTGTGACCTGCGCCGGGAGGCGTAACGGCATGGCGGCTTGTGTCCTGCGCCGGGCAGCGTGGGGGCTTGTGACCTGCGCCGGGATGTGTGAGGGCGTGGGGGCTGTGGCCCGCACCGGCCGGGAGCCCCCGTCGTCCCGTAAGCCGGCCCCGTGCCTCAGGGTGCGCCCGGCGCCTCGATACGGGCGTGACGGACGATCCAGGAGTGCATGGCGATGGCGGCCGCGGCACCCGCGTTGATGGACCGGGTCGAGCCGAACTGCGCGATCGAGCAGACCAGGGAGGCGTGCCGGCGGGCCTCCTCGGTGAGCCCCGGCCCCTCCTGCCCGAACAGCAGCACACAGCGGCGCGGCAGCGCGGTCGTCTCCAGCGGGACGGCGCCGGGGAGATTGTCGATCCCGATGATCGGCAGCTCCTCGGCGGCGGCCCAGGCGGTGAGGTCCGCGGTGTCCGGGTGGTGGCGCAGGTGCTGGTAGCGGTCGGTCACCATCGCGCCGCGGCGGTTCCAGCGGCGCCGCCCGACGATATGGACCTCCTTGGCCAGGAACGCGTTGGCGGTCCGTACGACCGAGCCGATGTTGAAGTCATGGCCCCAGTTCTCGACGGCCACATGGAAGTCATGGCGGCGGGTGTCGAGGTCGGCGACGATCGCCTCGCGCGTCCAGTAGCGGTAGGGATCGACGACATTGCGCCGGTCACCGTGGGCGAGCAGCTCGGGGTCGTAGCGGTCGTCCTGCGGCCAGGGCTCCGGATACGGGCCGACGCCGATCTCGGGGCCGTAGCCCTCGTCGTACTGGACCGACTCGGCCGGGGCCCGCTGCTCGGCGGCGGCCCGCTGCGCGCCGACGGAGGCGGCGCCGGGCACGGTCTGCTCGCCGTCCTGGATGGTGGTCTCGCCGCCCTGGACGGCTTTCTCGCTGCTCGGGGCGGTGGTCTCGCTGCTCACCCCACGAGCGTAGGGCCACCGCCGCCGGAATGCGTACGGGCCTGTGCCGCACCGCCCTCGGATTCGCCGGCCGGCCCTGGGGCCCCGGCCGCCGGGAACAACCGCCTGCGCAGGCCCGAGATCCGGGCGGAAAGCCAGGTCAGGAAGTTCGTCGGCAGGAAGACCGCGTCCGCCGTGATCATCGCGAGCGAGAAGAAGGGCAGCCCGAGCAGGAACGCGATCGAGAGATGCTCGCAGATCATCACGACCAGCAGCACATTCTTGAGGCGGCGGTTGAAGAGGGTGAACGGGAAGGCCACCTGCACGATCACGGTGCCGTAGGTGATCAGCATGACCATCAGCCCGTTGCTGCCCAGCGCCTCGGACAGCGCCGGCCACGGGGAGAAGTAGTCCAGGTGCATCGGGTAGAAGACCGCGGTGCCGTCCTGCCAGCGCGAACCCTGGATCTTGTACCAGCCGGCGGTCGCGTAGATCAGACAGACCTCGACCATGATCACCAGCAGTGCGCCGTTGTGGGCGAGCTTGGCGAGGGTGTCCAGTACGACCCGCGGCTCCCCGGGAGCGTACCGCCGCACCGCCCAGCACAGGCCGTGCGTCGCCCACAGGGCCCAGAACATCAGGGCCCAGCCGACGTGCGGGAACGGGCCGTGCTCGAACCAGGTGAGGCCGTCACGGCCGAGCAGCTGGGCCGTGGCCAGAGCGAGGCCGAGCACGGTCCACAGGACGATGCCGGGGAGGTCCCGGCCGGCGGTGACCTCACCCGGGGTGCCGGCGGCCGCCCGCTTCGCGCGGCGCGCGTCCAGGGACCAGACCTGCCCGCACCGGGTCAGCACGAGATACATCGACATCAGGTGGATGACGTTGTCGCCGCCGTCCCCGATGAAGATGCTGCGGTTCTGCAGCGAGAGCACACCGACCATGAAGAGCACCGACATGGTGCGGGTGCGCCAGCCGAGCATCAGCAGCACACTGACCACGATCGCCAGGATGTAGACGCACTCGAACCAGCCGCTGCTGTCCGACCACGGCAGCACGGAGAAGGCGTGGTTGGAGCCGAGGAGCCGGCGCGCCATGTCCAGGTCCCACGGGCTGTCGGGCCCGTAGAGGGCATCGCGGTTGGGCCATTCCCGCAGCAGGAACAGCAGCCAGGTCGCGGCGAAGCCGATCCGTATGACGGCGCTCTGGTACGGGCCCATCGCCCGGCTGCTGACGCGCGCGAAGCCGCGGCCTATAGCGCGCTCGATACGGGTCTCCTCGAGCACGTCGTCCTGGGCGGGGGCGGGCTGGGGAGCGTCGGGGGATGCCTGGGGTGTCAGGGATGCCTGGGGTCCCTCGGGTGCCTGGGGTGCCTGCGGCGTCTGCGTCTGCCGGGACGCTTCCGTCGGCTGCTTCGGCGTCGGTGAGGTCACTGGTTCGTCGCCCCCTCGGGCAGGTCGTCTGCGGTGACCTGCCACCAGGGCAGCACGCGGAATGTGGGCTTGTCGCTGATCTTCTCCGTGCTCCACGGCGGCGGGCTGACGGCCGTCGTCTTGGAGCGGACCTGGATCTGCTCGACCCGCCCGCCCGCGGCGGTCCACTCCCCGTCGAGCCGGTGCATCACGATGCGCCGTATGTAGCGCTCGGACAGCTCGCCACGCATGCCCGTGGGGCGGTTCTGCGCGTTGTGCGAGTTGAGGAAGAACTCCCAGCCGCGGCGCAGCTGGTTCTGCTGGGTGTGGCTGGGCAACGGGTTGTGGACGATGGCCTGTCCGTCGCGGGCCGTCAGATCGATCCATCCGGTGGTCCGCGTGGTGCCGTCCTCGGTGCGCAGCCGCGCGCGGGCCTGGACCGCGATGTTCTGCTGGAGGGGATTGGGCGCGAACAGCTTCCAGTTCTGCTCGTACTCGGGATAGACGTAGTCGCCGATCAGCTCGCTCTGGTGCTTGCTGAGCGTGTTCGCCGGCGCGACGTGCAGAAACATCATGGCCAGATGAATCGCGACGACTGCGGCGACGGCGCAGGCCGCGACGCCTATGACGATCCGCGAGGGCAGCGAGAGCGCGGCCAAAGGCCGCGTTTCGTCCCCGTATGACTGCATTCCCGCCCCGTTCCCAGAAATCCTTTGGATGACTCCGCCACGGAACGGTACCTACGCGGCCCCGCCCGGCACACCTTCCCCTGGTTATCCACAGAGTTGGCACCGCGGGTTATCCACAGGGTTGACACCGCAGGGCACCCCACTCACCATTGAACCGAACGATCGGTCGGTCGGGAGCGAGGGGGCACCACATGACGACGATCGCGCCGGAAGACACCGCACCGGAGGCCGTGTTCGAGGCCACCGTGGCCGCGGACGAGCGCATCGAGCCGCGGGACTGGATGCCGGACGGCTACCGCTCCTCGCTGGTGCGGCAGATAGCGCAGCACGCCCACTCCGAGATCATCGGCATGCAGCCCGAGGCCAACTGGATCACCCGCGCCCCGTCACTGCGCCGCAAGGCGATCCTGATGGCGAAAGTGCAGGACGAGGCGGGCCACGGCCTGTATCTCTACAGCGCCGCCGAGACCCTCGGCACCAGCCGCGACGCACTCCTCGACAAGCTGCACTCCGGCCGCCAGAAGTACTCGTCGATCTTCAACTACCCGACCCTGACCTGGGCCGACGTCGGCGCCATCGGCTGGCTCGTGGACGGCGCGGCGATCACGAACCAGGTCCCGCTGTGCCGCTGCTCCTACGGCCCGTACGCCCGCGCGATGGTCCGCATCTGCAAGGAGGAGTCCTTCCACCAGCGCCAGGGATACGAACTCCTGCTGACCCTCAGCCGCGGCACCGAAGCGCAGCACGCCATGGCGCAGGACGCGGTGAACCGCTGGTGGTGGCCGTCGCTGATGATGTTCGGCCCGCCGGATGACGAATCGGCGCACTCCGCGCAGTCCATGGCCTGGAAGATCAAGCGGCACTCCAACGACGAGCTGCGGCAGCGCTTCGTGGACATCTGCGTCCCCCAGGCCGAAGCCCTCGGCCTCACCCTCCCCGACCCGGATCTGACCTGGAACGAGGAGCGGGGCCACTGGGACTTCGGCCCGATCGACTGGACCGAGTTCTGGGACGTCCTCAAGGGGAACGGCCCCTGCAACAAAGACCGGATCACCCGTCGGCGACAGGCTCATGAGGACGGCGCCTGGGTGCGCGAGGCCGCCGCCGCGCACGCGGCCAAGCAGCGGGAGGCGACCCGATGACGACATCACGACCGGCCGGGACCACCCCGGGGACCGCTGCCGACACCACCGCCGGGACGACCGCGGAAACGGCCGCCGGGACGACCGCGCAGACGGCCGCCGGGACGACCGCGCGGCCCGCCGAATGGCCGCTGTGGGAGGTCTTCGTCCGCAGCCGCCGCGGACTCTCACACTCCCACGCCGGCAGCCTGCACGCGCCGGACGCCGAGATGGCGCTGCGCAACGCCCGCGATCTCTACACCCGTCGCTCGGAGGGCGTCTCGATATGGGTGGTGCCCGCCGCCCAGATCACCGCCTCCTCCCCGGACGAGAAGGACGCGTTCTTTGAACCGGCCGGCGACAAGCCCTACCGCCACCCGACGTTCTACGACATCCCGGACGGGGTGCATCACCTGTGACGAACGCCACGGTCCCCCCGGCCCTGCCCCTCGGGGACGACGCCCTGATCCTCTCCCACCGCCTGGGCGAGTGGGCCGGGCACGCGCCCGTCCTGGAGGAAGAGGTCGCCCTCGCCAATATCGCCCTTGATCTGCTCGGCCAGGCCCGCGTCCTGCTCTCCCTCGTCGGCGACGAGGACGAGCTGACGTATCTGCGCGAGGAGCGGCAGTTCCGCAACCTCCAGCTCGTCGAGCAGCCCAACGGCGACTTCGCCCACACCATCGCCCGCCAGCTCTACTTCTCCACCTACCAGGAGCTGCTGTTCACCCAACTCGCGGCACAGGAAAGTGAGTTGACACCACTGGCCGCGAAGGCGGTCAAGGAGACCGCCTACCACCGCGATCATGCCGAGCAGTGGACGCTGCGCCTGGGCGACGGCACCGACGAGAGCCACGCCCGGATGCGGCGCGGTCTGGACGCCCTGTGGCAGTTCACCGGCGAGCTGTTCGAGCCGGTGGCCGGGCTGGACGTCTCCTGGTCCGCGCTGCACGACGACTGGACGGCAAGCATCACCAGCATCCTGGAGCGCGCCGCACTCAGCGCCCCCGAAGGCCCACAGCGCGGGGCATGGACCGCCGGCGCCGGACGCCAGGGCCTGCACACCGAGCCTTTCGGGCGGATGCTCGCCGAAATGCAGCACCTCCACCGCAGCCACCCGGGAGCGACATGGTGACCACCACAGCCCTCGAAGAGGAACTGCGCGCGCTGGCCGGCTCCGTGCCCGACCCCGAGCTGCCGGTCCTCACCCTCGCCGAGCTCGGCGTACTGCGTGAGGTGCGGCTGACCGCCCCCGGCCGGGTCGAGGTGCGGCTCACCCCCACCTACACCGGCTGCCCCGCCGTCGAGGCGATGTCCGCGGACATCGAGCGCGTGCTGCACGACCACGGCATACCCGAGGTCGAGGTCCGTACGGTCCTCAGCCCGCCCTGGAGCACGGACGAGATCACCGCCGAAGGCCGCCGGAAACTGGCCGCATTCGGGATAGCACCACCGCGCCCCACCGGCCCCGCGCCCGGACCGGTCGCCGTCGACCTCGCGATCCGCTGCCCGCACTGCGGATCGACCGACACCACCCTGCTGAGCCGGTTCTCCGCCACGGCGTGCAAGGCACTGCGCCGCTGTGAGTCCTGCCGCGAACCCTTCGACCACTTCAAGGAGTTGTGATGTTCCACCCGCTCCGGGTCCGGGAGACCGAGCGGCTCACGGACGACGCGGTGGCCGTCACCTTCGACGTACCGCCCGAGCTGCGCGCGGCCTTCCGGCACACCCCCGGGCAGCACATCGCACTGCGCAGGACGGTCGACGGCCAGGAGGTCCGCCGCACCTACTCCATCTGCACCCCGGCCACCGACGAGCCCGTGCTGCGGGTGGGCATCCGCCTGATCGAAGAGGGCGCGTTCTCGACCTATGCGTTCAAGGAGCTGGCGGTCGGCGACACAGTGGAAGTCATGCCCCCGGCCGGCCGGTTCACCCTCGAACCACGCCCCGGCCACTTCGTGGGGATCGTCGGCGGCAGCGGCATCACCCCCGTACTCTCCATCGTCTCCACGCTCCTCGCCCAGGAGCCGGACGCCCGCTTCTGCCTCATCCGCAGCGACCGCACCGCGGCCTCGACGATGTTCCTGGAGGAAGTCGCCGACCTGAAGGACCGCTGTCCACAGCGCTTCCAGCTCATCCCCGTCCTCTCCCGCGAAGAGCAGCAGGCCGGGCTGCCGTCCGGCCGGCTCGACGAAGACCGGCTGCGGTCTCTGCTGCCCGCGCTGCTGACGGTCGAGTCGGTGGACGGCTGGTTCCTGTGCGGCCCCTTCGGCCTCGTCCAGGGCGCCGAGCGCGCCCTGCGCTCCCTGAAGGTGCCCCGCAGCCGCATCCACGAAGAGATCTTCCACGTCGACAACGGCGCTGCTGCCGCACCACCGGTCCCCGCCGCCTCCGCCCCCGCACACAGCACCGTGACCGCGACCCTCGACGGACGCTCCGGCAACTGGCCGGTGCACGACGGCGAATCGTTGCTGGACGCGGTGCTGCGCAATCGCGCAGACGCCCCGTACGCCTGCAAGGGCGGAGTGTGCGGTACCTGCCGGGCGTTCCTGGTCTCCGGCAAGATACGCATGGATCGCAACTTCGCGCTGGAGGCGGACGAGGTCGACGCCGGGTACGTACTGGCCTGCCAGTCACACCCGGTCACCGAAAAGGTCGAGCTGGACTTCGACCGCTGACACGGCGGCCAACCGGGTGCGGTGGGGCCGGGGCAACGGGCACTGCGAAGGATCCGGGGCAATCGGCGCTCCCACGCGTCCAAGGCAATCGACGCTGCAACGGCTCCGATCCCTCGGTTTCCTCGGTTTTCTGAGTTCCTTCGGTTCCTCCGGCTTCCTCAGTCTCCTGATGCGCCCGGTCCCCTCCGGCTCCTTGGTTCCCTTGCTTCGGATCGATTCCCTCGGCGTCCCCTGTTCGCTGCGGGTTCCTGATGCGCACCGCCCCCTCGGCCTCACCGGCGGCCATTCCCAATTCCTGCAACTTGTTCTATCTTGACGCGGCGTCAGTTCAGCGGCCGCGTGGGAGGACAGACCAGTGGACTTCACCTTCACCGAGGAGCAGCAGGCCGCAGCCGAGGCGGCAAAAGCCGTGTTCGGGGGCGTCGCCCCCGACAGCGTGCCCAGCCCGGCGCTCACCCCCGGAGCCGTCGCCGACGACTTCGACCGCACGCTCTGGCGCAAGCTCGCCGACGCCGACCTGCTGAGCCTGCTGATCGCACCCGAACACGGCGGCGCGGGACTGGACCCGATCGCGCTCTGCCTGGTGCTGCGCGAATCCGCCAAGGTGCTCGCCCGCGTCCCACTCCTGGAGACCAGCGCCGCCGCGCTCACCCTCCAGCACCACGCGACGAGCGGACTACGAGCCGAGGTGCTGCCCGGCATCGCCACCGGTGACCTCGTCATCACCGTCGCCGTCGGCGGCCGCACCGGACACGACCCGGCCGAACTCGCCGTGGCCGCCCACCAGGAAGGCACCCACTGGATCCTCGACGGCACCCAGACCACCGCCCCCTGGGCCCAGACCGCCGACCGGATACTGCTCCCCGCCCACACACCCGACGGCCACGCCGTCCTCGCCCTCGTCCCCCGCACCCACCCCGGGGTCACACTCGACGACCAGATCTCCACCAACGGAGAGCGCCTCGCCGAGGTCCGGCTGGATTCCGTACGCATCAGCGCGCAGGAGATGATCAACACCCCCGCCGCCTGGGACACACTGCGTAACATCCTCACCACGGGCACCTGCGCACTCGCCCTCGGCCTCGGGGAACGCGTCCTCGCCATGACCAGCGACTACACAAGCAAACGCGAACAGTTCGGCTTCCCCGTGGCCACCTTCCAGGCCGTCGCCGTCCAGACCGCCGACCGCTACATCGACCTGCGCGCCATGGAAGCCACGCTCTGGCAGGCCGCTTGGCACATCACCACCGACGCGGCCGGCCCACTACCACCCGCGGGAGATGTCGCCGTCGCCAAGATCTGGGCCTCCGAGGGCGTACGCCGCGTCGTCCAGACCGCCCAGCACCTGCACGGCGGCTTCGGCGCCGACACCGGCTACCAGCTGCACCGCTACCACGCCTGGGCCAAGCGACTCGAACTTTCCCTGCGCCCGGCCGCCGCACACGAAGAGGCTCTCGGCGATCTGCTCGCGGCGCATCCATTGGGGGCTGAAGAGCCCGCGCCATTGAGCTGAGGAAGGCGCTCCGCCGGAGCGAGGAGGCCGCCCTTCATCGGCGCGCGGTCACCGCTCGAACAGGGCGAGGGTCCGCCCCGGCAGCAGTCCCGCCCTCAGCGGACCGTCCACCAGACCATCGAGATCGACAAGATCTTGTAGATCTACAACCGAGATCCCACCGTGGAGATCCGACCGTCAAGATCTCACCGTCAAGATCTAGACGACCGTTCCCGAGCCGCCCTTGCCGTCGGACACGGGGCGGCCGGCGGCCTCCCATGCCTGCATACCGCCGGCGACATTCACCGCGTCGACACCCTGCTGGATCAGATACTGCGCCACCTGCGCCGAACGACCGCCGACCCGGCACAGGACATAGACCTTGCCGTCCGCGGGCGCCGCCTCGGCCAATTCACCGTAGCGGGCGACGAATTCGCTCATCGGGATGTGCAGCGCGCCCTCGGCGTGCCCCGCCTCCCACTCATCGTCCTCACGCACGTCCAGGAGGAAGTCCTCCAACGTCAGAGCGTCGACACCGACCGTGGGCACAGAACCGAATTGCATGTCTCCGACGCTACCCGACCAGCTGCGCGAGATACGCCTCGCGTTCCGCCACATCCGCGAGCAGCTTCTCGGCGATCTCATCGAGCAGTCCGTCCGGATCCTGCGGCGCCATCTTGATCATCGCGCCGATCGCGCTTTGCTCCAGCTCGGCAGCAACGGCCGCCAGCAGCTCCTTGCGCTCGGCCAGCCACTCCAGCCGCGCGTAGAGCTCCTCACTCTCGGAAAGCCGCGCCTCGGCGGGCGCCGGACCGGCCGCCCACTCCCGCGTCAGCTCCCGCAGCGCGGCCTCGTCGCCCTGGGCGTACGCCATGTTGACCCGCGCGATGAACGCGTCCCGCCGGGCCCGCTCCGCATCGTCCCGCGCCAGGTCCGGATGGGCCTGACGCACCAGGTCGCGGTAGACCTTGCGGGCCTCCTCACTGGGCCGCACCTTCTGCGGCGGCCGCACCGACTGCTCGGTGAGCATCGCCTGCGACTCGGGGAACAGCCCCTCCGACCCGATCCAGCCGTGGAACAGCTCCTCCACATCCGGCATCGGCAGCACCGAGGCCCGCGCCTCCTCGGCCTTACGGATGTCCTCGGACGCCCCCGTACGCGCCGCGACGGCCTCAGCGATCTGCGCGTCCAGCTCATCCAGCCGTGCGTACATCGGGCCGAGCCGCTGATGGTGCAGACGGGAGAAGTTCTCCACCTCCACCCGGAAGGTCTCCACCGCGATCTCAAACTCGATCAGCGCCTGCTCGGCCGCCAGCACGGCCTTCGCCAGCCGCCGGGTCGCGGCGTCCTGGGCCGCCTGGTGGTCCGCGGCGCCCTCGGCATCGTGAGGGGTCGGGGCGTCCTGGCCGTCGTGCGCGTTCTCCGCGTGCGAGTTCGTCACCCGGTCAGCGTACGGCCCATGGAGGGCGACGCACTCCACAGCCGCAGCCGCCCAACCGTTCCCCGGGGGCCTCCCCTCCCCCCGCCCCACCCACCACCCCCCATCCCCACATCAGCCCCGCCGCATCAGCCCGAGGCCCACCCCACGGCCGGCCCGGCAGCCACCGGCCCCGGCTGACGTCCGCCGGACCCCACGCGTCGATCAGGCCCCCGCCAAGCCCACCCGCGCCCACCAATCCCGGATAACCCGGATCGCCACCTGTAAATCGCCACACCTGTAACCCGTATCAGCCCGCCGTACAACCGGGCCATGTCAGGCCAGGCTCCGTCACACCCCCATCTCTGCCGCGATGCGGCCGCTCTTCACCGCCGCGGCCAGGGCCGCGTGATCCGCCTCCGTGCGGTCCGCGTACAAGACCGCGAACTCCGCCATCGCCTCGTCCAGCTCCTCCCCCTTGCCGCAGTAGCCGGCCACCACCCGCGGGTCGGCGCTGTGCGCGTGTGCCCGCGCCAGCAGCGCACCGGTCATCCGTGCGTAGTCGTCCATCTGGTCACCGGACAGCTCGGCGGGGTCCACGCTGCCCTTGCGGTTCCTGAACTGCCGCACCTGGAACGACAGCCCTTCCCTACGGCCGTTCCCCATGCCTATGCCGCGCCCGCCGGACCCCGCCACATCCGACACGCCGGACGCCGCCACATCCGGCACCGTCGTCCAGCCCAGCAGCGTGTCACTGACGACCTGCATCCGCTGCTGCCCGAGCACCACCCGGCGCCCCTCGTGGGCCACCGACGGCACTTCAAAGCCCGCCTTCTCCACGAACGGTGCCAGCACCGAGCCGCGCGCCTCCTTCACCTGGAGCACCAGCGGCTCGCCCCGGTGGTCCAGCAGCAGCACCACATACGAGCGCAGTCCCACGCTGCCCGTCCCCACCACACGGAAGGCCACATCGTGCACGGCGTACCTGGCCAGCAGGGGCAGCCGGTCCTCCGGAAGCGTCTCCAGATAGCCGGCTAGCGACGAAGCCACTGCCGCCGCCTCCTCGTCCGGCACCTGCCGCAGCACCGGCGGTGCGTTCATGAAACGGCGACCGCCGTCCGGCGTCCGCTCCGTGGCCTTGGCCGCGAACCGTGCGCTGGTGTTCTTGCGCGCCTTGGCGGCGACCCGCTCCAGCGTCCCCAGCAGATCCCGGGCGTCGGTGTGGGAGACCAGCTCCTCATCGGCGATCGCGTTCCACGCCTCGGTCACCGGCAGCTTCGCCAGCAGCCGCATCGTGCGCCGGTACGCGCCCGCCGCGTCCTGCGCCGCCTTCCGGCACTCGTCCTCCGCGGCACCCGCCTCCCGGCCCGCCAGCACCAGCGATGTCGCGAGCCGCTTCACGTCCCACTCCCACGGCCCGTACAAGGTCTCGTCGAAGTCATTGAGGTCTATGACCAGGCCACCGCGGGCGTCGCCGTAGAGGCCGAAGTTGGCCGCGTGGGCATCCCCGCAGATCTGCGCACCGATGCCGGTCACGGGCGCGCCGACCAGGTCGTACGCCATCAGGCCGGCGGAGCCGCGGAGGAAGGCGAAGGGGCTGGCGGCCATCCGTCCGACCCGTATCGGGGTCAGTTCCGGCAGCCGCCCCGCGTTGGACTCCTCTACCGCCGCTACCGCGTCCGGCCGCCCGGCCGAGAGCGACAGCGCTGCCTGCTCCCTCCGGGGGATCCGCTCCCGCAGCGCCTTGCCCACACCCTTGGCCGACGGTCCCTCCGCATCCGCCTCCGCGAACCCCGGTACGTACGGCACACGCGACATCGCGGGCCACCTCCCCCTTCACGACCTGCACCTGACCGGCCTGCCGGCCGACTCCGAATCGACTGCGACGACGGTACCGACAGCCGCCGCCGTCCGTCAGAGCCTGTGGATAACTCTCCGCGGAGGGGCCGGGGGGAGGACGGAGGATGAAGGGAGGAAGAGGGGAAATGTGCGCGGAGGGGGAGGGTGGGGAGCGGGAACGGGAGGGCGAGGAGAGACCGGAGCTGCCGAATGGCAAGGTCAGCCGCGTGGCAGGGTCTGGCCGACGCCCAAGTACGCCTCAAGCACCGCCCACGCACACGCCGCCCAGCCCGCCGTCCACAGAAGGGCACGGAGCCGGGCATCCCTCACCGCGGCCGGCCGCGGTGAGGGATGCCGCGCGAGGCGCCGGCCGTTACGGTGCGCCCCCGGCCACCATCACGGGCCACCATCCGTGACACAGCAATCCCGGATGTGACGTAGGACTCATCCCTCATCGGCCTCACCCCTGGGCGGGCTCATCCTTCATCCCGGCCGGTTGCAGAGCCGGGCCGCCTGCGACCACAGCCTGCGCGCAATTCCCCGGCTTGCCGGAGGGAGCGCATGAGCGCCACGACGAAGCCGCCGCGAAGCCGAGAAGCCCACACAGAAGCCAAAACGAAAAGGTCCCCATCGTCACGATGAGGACCTTTTCTTCGTTGCTCAGAAGCACCTACGGTGCTCCTCAGTGCGCGAGGGGGGAGTTGAACCCCCACGCCCTTTCGGGCACTGGAACCTGAATCCAGCGCGTCTGCCTATTCCGCCACCCGCGCATGGGTGTTGCCGATGGATTCTCCCACATGATCCGGACTGTTCCGTCCGGGTCTTGTGCGAGCGCCTGCCGACATCCAGAAGATTAGCACGGTGCCGAGGGTGCCTTCACACGCCTTTCCCCCGGTCCCCGCCCTGCGGGCCGTACCGGGGCGGGCGGCCGCCGTTCGCCGGGGGTTCGCCAGGCGACCCGGCGAGGGTTCACACTCACGGTGTCCGCCATCGAGGACACGGGCCGCCGGACGGATCTCCGATCCCAGGACGGCGGGCCGCCGGAAGGACCACCGGCCCCGGGGACGCGGGCCGCCGGAAGGATCACCGGACCGGGCACGGCCGGAAGGCTCCGGTTCCCCTCCCGGCGGGCGAGGTCTGCGGTTGCGGGACACTGTCTCCGGGGCACATCTACGATCGCAGTGCACAAGCAGTGGGCAAGCAGTGAGCAGGGAGACATCAGCACCGGGCAACCTTGTGAGGGGCGACACTCGTCCTCCAGGCGGGAAAGGGGAACCAGCCGATTTCCCGCCGCGTGGATACGATCAGTAAGCAGTACCAGGCCGACCCCGACGAAGACTGAGGAAGGAGGTGCCCCGTGGGAGTACTGAAGCGTTTCGAGCAGCGTCTCGAAGGTCTCGTCAACGGCACCTTCGCCAAGGTGTTCAAGTCCGAGGTGCAGCCCGTTGAGATCGCCGGGGCGCTGCAGCGTGAGTGCGACAACAACGCGACCATCTGGAACCGCGACCGCACGGTCGTCCCCAACGACTTCATCGTCGAGCTGAGCGCTCCCGACTACGAGCGGCTCAGCCCCTACAGCGGGCAGCTCGGCGACGAGCTCTCCGGCATGGTCCGCGACTACGCCAAGCAGCAGCGCTACACCTTCATGGGCCCGATCAAGGTGCACCTGGAGAAGGCCGACGATCTCGACACCGGCCTGTACCGCGTGCGCAGCCGCACCCTCGCCGCCAGCACGTCGCAGGAGCAGCCGGGCCAGGCAGCGGCGGCGCGCGCCACCGTGGCGCCCCGTGGCGGCCTCGGCGGCGGTCACGTGGGCCCGCCCCCCATGCCCTCGTCCCCGCCTCCCGGCGCCGCACACCCCGCACCCCGTGCCGCACCGGCCGGCGCGGGGCCGCAGCCCTACACGCAGACCAGGCGCTGGATCGAGATCAACGGCACCCGCCACCAGATCTCGCGGCCCACCCTGGTGCTGGGCCGCAGCACCGACGCGGACGTACGGATCGACGACCCGGGTGTCTCGCGGCGGCACTGTGAGATCCGGGTCGGACCGCCCCCCACGATTCAGGATCTGGGCTCCACGAACGGCATCGTGGTGGACGGGCAGCACACCACTCGCGCTAATCTCCGCGACGGCTCACGAATTGTCGTGGGCAGCACCACCATCGTTTACCGGCAAGCCGAAGGGTGAAGCGGGGGCAATGTCAGAGCTGACCCTCACGGTCATGCGGTTGGGTTTCCTCGCCGTACTGTGGCTGTTCGTCATCGTGGCCGTTCAGGTCATCCGCAGCGATCTGTTCGGCACGCGTGTCACGCAGCGTGGCGCCGCCCGGCGCGGCGGGCAGGAAGCGCGTACGCAGCGCCAGGCCGCGCCGCCCCAGCAGCAGCGGCGCCAGGACGGCGGCCGCGGCGGCAGCCGCCAGCGTCGCGGGGCCCCCACCAAGCTGGTGGTTTCCGAAGGCTCGCTGTCCGGTACCACGGTCGCCCTCCAAGGCCAGACCATCTCCCTGGGCAGGGCGCACGATTCCACGATCGTGCTGGACGACGACTACGCGTCCAGCAGGCATGCCAGGATCTACCCGGACCGTGACGGCCAGTGGATCGTCGAGGACCTCGGTTCCACCAATGGCACGTATCTTGATCGGACCCGACTGACAACCCCGACACCGATTCCGCTGGGAGCCCCGATCCGCATCGGCAAGACCGTCATCGAGCTGCGGAAGTAGTACGACAATGAGCGAGCGGAGCGAGCGAGCCGCGACGGTCCACTCGGCGGACCCCGGCGTGCTCCCGACCGGAGGGTGGGCACCGTGCGGATGTACCCCGAACCGACGGGTGAGGTGCGCATGAGCCTGTCACTGCGCTTCGCCGCCGGATCGCACAAGGGCATGATCCGGGAGGGCAACGAGGACTCCGGTTACGCCGGGCCCCGCCTTCTCGCCGTCGCGGACGGCATGGGCGGCCAGGCCGCCGGTGAGGTCGCCAGCTCGGAGGTGATCTCCAGCCTCGTCCAGCTCGACGACGATGTGCCCGGCTCCGACATCCTCACCTCCCTCGGCAGCGCCGTGCAGCGCGCCAACGAGCAGCTGCGCGTCATGGTCGAGGAGGACGCCCAGCTGGAGGGCATGGGCACCACGCTGACCGCCCTGCTCTGGACGGGGCAGCGGCTCGGCCTGGTACACGTCGGCGACTCGCGCGCCTACCTGCTGCGGGACGGCGTGCTCACGCAGATCACGCAGGACCACACCTGGGTGCAGCGGCTCGTCGACGAGGGCCGGATCACCGAGGAGGAGGCCACCACCCACCCGCAGCGTTCGCTGCTGATGCGGGCGCTGGGCAGCGGTGATCATGTCGAGCCGGATCTGTCGATCCGCGAGGTGCGGGCCGGCGACCGCTATCTGATCTGCTCGGACGGGCTGTCCGGGGTCGTCAGCCACCAGACGCTGGAAGAGACCCTGGCCGGCTACCACGGGCCGCACGAGACCATCCAGGAGCTGATCCAGCTCGCGCTGCGCGGCGGCGGGCCGGACAACATCACCTGCATCGTCGCCGACGTCCTGGACGTGGACGCCAATGACACGATGACCGGCCAGCTCAACGACACCCCGGTCATCGTGGGTGCCGTCGCCGAGAACCAGCACCAGCTCAACGACCCCAGCACGCTGCAGACGCCGGCCGCCCGCGCCGCCGAGCTCGGCCGCCGGGACCAGCCGCCCGCGCCGCCCGGAGGCGCCTTCGGCCCGCCCGGAAGCGGCGGTCCCGAGGTCGGCGGGCCGCAGGGCTCGTTCGGCGCGTTCATGGACGAGGACTTCATCAAGCCCAAGCGCGGCAGATGGATCAAGCGGTCGCTGTTGATCGCCCTCGTGCTGGCCGTCGTCGGCGGCGGGCTCTACGCCGGCTACCGCTGGACGCAGACGCAGTACTTCGTCGGCGCCAAGGACAACCACGTCGCGCTCTACCGGGGCCTCAGCCAGGACCTGGCGTGGATCTCGCTCAGCGATGTGGACGAGGACCACCCCGAGATCGAACTCAAGTACCTGCCGCCGTACCAGCGCAACCAGGTCAAGGAGACGATCGCGGTCGACAGCCGCGCCCGGGCCGGCGAGAAGGTCATCGAGCTGGGCAAGCAGGCCAGCGCCTGCCGCATCCTGGAGCAGCGGCAGGCCGCCGAGCGCGACGCCGCGCGGGAGAAGGGCGAGGGCCAGGCCGGCGGCACGACCGGGACACCCGCGGGCAAGCCCGGCGCGCCCAGCGGCAAGCCGAGCTCCTCCGCGACCGCCGGTACGCTCGCCGCGAGCCCGTCCGCCACTCCCGCACCCACCACCGGCCAGGCCCCCACCGAGGAGCAGCGGAAGCTGGAAAAGAATTGCAGCACCCAGCAGTGAGGGCGTAGGGGGCCGGACATCTCATGAGCAGTACCACCAACACCACCACCATCGGCACCATCGGCGCCCCGAGCCGCCGTAACACCGAGCTGGCGATGCTCGTCTTCGCGGTGCTGATCCCGGTGTTCGCGTACATCAACGTCGGCCTGGCGAAGGACCACTCGGTGCCCGCCGGCGTCCTGGGCTACGCACTGGGCCTGGGGCTGCTGGCCGGTGTGGCGCATCTCGTCGTCCGCAAGTGGGCGCCGTACGCCGACCCGCTGATGCTGCCCATCGCCACCCTGCTGAACGGCATGGGGCTGGTCTTCATCTGGCGGCTCGACCAGGAGCCCACGCTGGGCTCGGCGATGGCGCCCAACCAGCTGATGTGGTCGACGTTCGGCGTGGCGCTCTTCCTGGCCCTGCTGATCTTCCTCAAGGACCACCGTGTCCTGCAGCGCTACACCTATATCTCCATGGTCGTGGCGCTGGTCCTGCTGATCGCCCCGATGTTCTTCCCCGGCGTGAACGGTGCCAAGATCTGGATCACGATTCCCGGTCTCGGCTCGCTGCAGCCCGGCGAATTCGCGAAGATCATCATCGCGGTCTTCTTCGCCGGCTATCTGATGGTGAAGCGGGACGCGCTGGCGCTGGCCAGCCGCCGCTTCATGGGGCTCTACCTGCCGCGCGGCCGCGACCTCGGCCCGATCCTGGTCATCTGGGCGCTGAGCCTGATGATCCTGGTCTTCGAGACCGACCTGGGCACCTCACTGCTGTTCTTCGGCCTGTTCGTCGTGATGCTGTACGTCGCCACCGAGCGCACCAGCTGGATCGTCTTCGGTCTGCTGCTCAGCGCGGGCGGCGCGGTCGCGGTGGCCACGTTCGAGTCGCACGTCCAGACCCGTGTGCACAACTGGCTCAACCCGCTGGAGCTGCAGGACGGCGGTGTCACGGAAACCGCCCAGGCGATGTACTCCTTCGGCTCCGGCGGCATCCTCGGCTCCGGTCTCGGCCAGGGCTACTCACGCCTCATCCGCGGTATCGCGCCCAAGAGCGACTACATTCTCGCCACGGTCGGCGAGGAGATCGGCCTCGCCGGGCTGATGGGCGTCCTGCTGCTGTACGCCCTGCTGATCCAGCGCGGCATCCGTACGGCGCTGGCCGCCCGCGACCCGTTCGGCAAGCTGCTCGCGGTGGGTCTGTCCGGCGCGTTCGCGCTGCAGGTCTTCGTCGTCGCCGGCGGTGTGACGGGGCTGATCCCGCTGACCGGTATGACGATGCCGTTCCTGGCCCAGGGCGGGTCGTCCGTGATCGCCAACTGGGCGCTCGTCGGAATCCTGCTGCGTATCAGCGACACCGCGCGGCGGCCCGCGCCGGCCCCCGCCCCGTCCACCGACGCCGAGATGACCCAGGTGGTCCGCCCGTGAACAAGCCCCTGCGCCGGGTCGCGATCTTCTGCGGCCTGCTGATCCTCGCTCTGCTCGTCCGCGTCAACTGGGTCCAGTTCGTCCAGGCCGACGAACTGAAGAACGACCCGCACAACCGTCGGGTCGCCATCGAGCGCTACAGCATCCCGCGCGGCAACATCATCGTGGACGGCAAACCGGTCACCGGCTCCACGACCACCGACTCCGGTGACTTCATGTACAAGCGCACGTACAAGAACGGCGAGATGTGGGCACCGGTCACCGGCTACGCCTCGCAGGCGTTCGGCGCCAACCAGCTGGAGAAGCTCAACGACGGGATCCTCTCCGGGAGCGACGACAGCCTCTTCTTCAGCCGCACCGTCGACATGTTCACCGGCGAGAAGCGCAAGGGCGGCAACGTGGTCACCACCCTCGACGCCAAGGCGCAGAAGGCCGCCTTCGAGGGGCTCGGCGACAAGAAGGGCGCGGTCGCCGCGATCAACCCGGAGACCGGCGCGATCCTGGCGCTGGCCAGCACCCCGTCGTACGACCCGTCCACCTTCGCCGGGATGAGCGACAAGGACTCCGAGGCGTACAACGCGCTCCAGAAGAAGAACAACCCCGACGACCCGATGCTGAACCGGGCGCTGCGCCAGACCTACCCGCCCGGCTCCACCTTCAAGGTCGTCACGGCCGCGGCGGCGCTGGAGAACGGGCTCTACACCGATATCGACGCCAAGACGAACTCGCCGCTGCCCTGGACGCTGCCCGACACCGCCGGCGTCGAGCTGAAAAACGAGGGCAGCCTCCCCTCCTGCAAGAACGGCAGCCTGCGCGAGGCGCTGCGGGTGTCCTGCAACACCGTCTTCGGCAAGATCAGCGCCGATCTCGGCAACAAGAAGATGATGGCCGAGGCGGAGAAGTTCGGCTTCAACAACCCGAAGATCGACACCCCGGTCCGGGCCGCCGAGAGCATCTACCCCAAGGACAACCGGCCGCAGAACGCGATGGCCGGTATCGGGCAGGCGTCCAACCGGGCCACCCCGCTGCAGATGGCCATGGTCGCCTCGGCGATCGCCAACGGCGGCAAGCTGATGAAGCCGTACATGGTCGAGAAGCTGGAGGCGCCGAACCTCAATGTCGTCCAGCAGCACACTCCGGAGAAGATGAGCGAGCCGCTCACTCCGCAGAACGCCCAGAAGCTCCAGGACATGATGGAGACCGTGGTCACACACGGCACGGGGAAAAGGGCCCAGATCTCCAACGTCACAGTCGGCGGTAAGACCGGTACCGCGCAGCACGGCGAGAACAACAAGGACAACCCCTACGCCTGGTTCATCTCCTACGCCAAGACCGCCAAGGGCACCCCCGTCGCGGTCGCCGTGGTCATTGAGGGATCCGACACACTCCGCGACGACATCGCCGGTGGCGCGCTCTCCGCTCCCATCGCGAAGGACGTCATGGAGGCGGTACTCGAAGGGGAGAAGTGACCCGGGCCGTACCCATACCGGTCGGATATCAGGTTGCGGCAGCGGCCCGGCCCGTTGCGGCGTGCCGGGTACCGTATGCCCGAACAGCACACCGCCGGACCACACACGGGTGCGGTCGGGACTGACGGAGAGGGCTGGAGAAGCTTATGGAAGAGCCGCGTCGCCTCGGCGGCCGGTACGAGCTGGGCTCGGTGCTCGGCCGCGGTGGCATGGCGGAGGTCTATCTCGCCCATGACACCCGCCTGGGCCGCACCGTAGCGGTGAAGACGCTCCGGGTGGACCTCGCCCGTGACCCGTCCTTCCAGGCCCGGTTCCGCCGTGAGGCCCAGTCGGCCGCCTCGCTGAACCATCCGTCGATCGTCGCGGTCTACGACACCGGCGAGGACTATGTCGACGGGGTCTCGATCCCGTACATCGTGATGGAGTACGTCGACGGCTCCACCCTGCGCGAGCTACTGCACTCCGGGCGCAAGCTGCTGCCCGAGCGCTCCCTGGAGATGACCATCGGCGTCCTCCAGGCGCTGGAGTACTCACACCGGGCCGGCATCGTGCACCGCGACATCAAGCCGGCGAACGTCATGCTGACGCGCAGCGGCCAGGTCAAGGTCATGGACTTCGGTATCGCACGCGCGATGGGCGACGCCGGGATGACGATGACGCAGACCGCGGCGGTCATCGGCACGGCCCAGTACCTCTCGCCCGAGCAGGCCAAGGGCGAGCAGGTCGACGCCCGCTCCGACCTGTACTCCACCGGCTGTCTGCTCTACGAGCTGCTCACCGTGCGGCCGCCGTTCGTCGGTGACTCACCGGTCGCGGTGGCGTATCAGCATGTCCGCGAGGAGCCGCAGAAGCCCAGCAACTTCGACCCCGAGATCACCCCCGAGATGGACGCCATCGTCCTGAAGGCGCTGGTCAAGGACCCTGACTACCGCTATCAGTCGGCGGACGAGATGCGCGCCGACATCGAGGCGGCGCTGGAGGGCCAGCCGGTCGCGGCCACGTCCGCGATGGGCGCGGTGGGCTTCGACAAGGACCAGCCGACCGCGATGCTGCGTCCGCAGGACCCGGCGGGGCAGACCTCGATGCTGCCGCCGATGAACCCGGACGACGGGGGCTACGGCTACGACGACCGGCCCGACCGGCGCCGGGGCGGTGGCGGTGGCGGCCAGAAGAAGGGCCACACCTCGACGATCCTGCTGGTGCTCGCGGGCATCCTCGTCCTGGTCGGCGCGATTTTCATCGGCAAGGCGATGTTCACGGGCGGCACCGACTCCGGGACGGTGCCGGTGCCCAACCTCGTCGGCAAGACGCTGAAAGAGGCCAAGGACGCCGGGCGGAACGGCGGCTTCGAGGTCACCGAGGGTGGCAGCAAGGCCTGCAGCAACGTCAAGAAGGACCAGGTCACCTCGCAGGACCCGGAGAAGGGCGAGATCGACAAGGGGGACACGGTCACCGTCACGCTGTGCACCGGTCCGGAGCGGTTCACGGTGCCCAGCGTCATCGGCCTGACCGAGGAGGACGCGCGGTCGGAGCTGCAGGCCAAGGGCTTCAAGGTCGAGGTCAAGAGCATCGTCTCCGAACGGGAGCCCGGCACCGTCGCCAAGCAGGACCCCCAGAGGGGCGCCAAGAAGCCCAAGGGCGCCACCATCACCCTGTCCATCGCCAAGGAGGGCCGGCAGCCGGTCCCGAACGTCGTCGGCCAGGACTTCGACGCGGCGAAGGCGCAGCTGGAGGGCCTCGGTCTGACGGTGGAGAAGCGGGAGGAGGAGGTGTCCGACCCGAACCAGGTCGGCAAGGTCACCGCCCAGAACCCGACGGCACAGACGCCGGTCAAGAAGAACTCGACCGTCACGCTGACGGTCGGCAAGGCAGCGGAGCAGAAGCCGGTTCCGAACGTCATCGGCAAGACGGTGAAGGAAGCGAAGCAGATCCTGCAGGACGCCGGCTTCACGAACATCCAGTTCGCCGGCGGCAGCCCGCAGGACGACAACGCGCGGGTGCAGAACCAGAGCCCGCCGCCGGACGGCACCCCGGTCGACCCCGCGACCACCACCGTGGTGCTGGCCACCGTGCCGGGCAACGGCAACGGCAACGGCAACGGCGGGGGTAACGACGGGGGTAACGGCGGCGAGGACGACGGCGGGATCTTCGGCGGCCCGTGGGGCTAGCGGCCCGCCGCAGCGCCTGAGAGGTCCATGATGGAGCCCCGGCAGCCCTTGGTGGGCGGCCGGGGCTCCGTCGTCTGCGGGCGGTTTATGAGGAGCGTTGCACGAAGGGCGTTGTACGCGGGGCTCAGCGGAGTTCCTTCGGCGGCGTCCGGTCCGCGTCGACCTTCTCCGTGCGTTCCAGCTCGCCCCAGACGATGTAGCGGTAGTTCGAGGTGTAGACCGGGGTGCAGGTCGTGAGCGTGATGTAGCGGCCGGCCTTGCGCTTGCCGGACTCCTTGGGGATGTCGTCGAGGACGTCCACGTTGTACTTCGATGTCTCGGGCAGGATCGCGTAGACCTTGTAGACGTACCAGGTGTCCTTGGTCTCGAAGACGATCGGGTCGCCGTCCTTGATCTTGTCGATGTTGTGGAACCTCGCGCCGTGCCCGTCGCGGTGTGCGGCGAGGGTGAAGTTGCCCTTCTTGTCCTGTGGCAGATCCGACGCGACGGGCTTGGTGTAGTAGCCGGCCACCCCCTTGTTGAGGACCTCGTCGTCGGTGCCCTTCTCGACCAGCACCTCGCCGCTGTTCATCGCCGGTACGTGCAGAAAACCGATGCCGTCCTTGGTGTCCAGCTCGCCGGGGCCCTGGGGGGCGGGGCTGGCCCAGTGCTTGCGCACCTCGTCCCCCTGCTTGCCCGCCTCGCGGTCGGCGAGCACGTTGGTCCACCACAGCGAGTAGACGACGAACAGGCCCAGGACCAGCCCGGCCGTGATCAGCAGCTCGCCGACGACGCTGACGACGGAGGCGATGATCCCCCGCGCGCGGCGCGATGTCGGTGACGGCACGGACCGGTCGGTGTCCTTGTCGTATCCCGTGGCAGTCACCGCGTCATACCCCTCTAACGTTCACTCAGCTGATGAGCGCCTTCGGCTTGCCTTTGCTCCGCGGCCGCTCGTCGACCATCTTGCCCCACACGATCATCCGGTAGGTACTGGTGAATTCCGGGGTGCAGGTCGTCAGTGTGATGTAGCGCCCCGGGCCGGTGAATCCCGAGCCGGGCGGAACGGGGCCGATCACGCTGACGTTGCTGGGCGAGGTCTGCGGGAGAATGCTCGCCATCTCGTACGTGTAGTACGCGCGCTGGGTCTCCACGATGATCTTGTCACCCTTGGTCAGCTTGTTGACATAGCGAAACGGCTCACCGTGGGTGTTGCGATGGCCCGCCACCGCGAAGTTGCCCTTCTTGTCCCAGGGCATCGCGGTCTTGATCCCGCTGTCCTTGTCGTAGTGACCGACCATGCCGCGGTCCAGCACCGCGTGCTTGTCGATGCCCTCGGCGATGGGCACCTTCACATCCAGCTTCGGGATATACATGATCGCGAAGCGCTCGCCCGCCGTGAGGTTCTTCTTCTCCTGACCACCCTTGTCCCACTCGTGCTGGAGCGTGTTGGCGGCGCCACCCGCCTCCTTGTGGGCCAGCACATTCGTCCACCACAGCTGGTAGGTGACGAACAGCAGCATCAGTACACCAAGGGTGATGAACGCCTCGCCCACGGCACGGCTGGCGATCAGGCTGGGCCTGTCCTTGGCGGCGCGTGCGGCACGCCGGGCTTCGACCCGGGAGAGGGGGGCGGCCGGTTCCTCGTCGGCGGAGGCGGCGGACGCGGCCGCCGAGGCGGCAACGGCCGCGCCGCTGTGCCTGCCGCGTCTGCCGCCCCGCTTGGCGGCCTGCTGTGCGGCCTTGCGCCGGGCCGCTCGGCCGCCGGGCGCGGGCGGCAGCTCGGTTTCACGTGAAACAGCGGTGGTATCCGTGCCGGATTCCGCGCCGGTTTCACGTGAAACATCGTCCCCGTCCTCTGCGGCACCGGGTTCCTCGGCCTGGCGCAGCGCCATGGTCTCTTCGTCCGGCCGCGGCTCGGAGGCGGCCGGAGGAGCCGGAGCGGCCGGGGACGCAACCGGGATCCGCGGGGCGGCGAGGGGGTCGGGTATCGGTTCGGACGCCGGGGTGTAGGGCTCATAGCCGGTGCCCTGGCCCAGGCCGCCGTAGACCTCGTCGTACGCGGCCGGAGCGGGCTCGTAGGACTCCGGGGCGGGGGCGGCCGGCGGCTTCGACGGGCCGGGCCGTTCGCCCCGATGCCGCGCGTTCCGCGTCGGTGCGTTCTGCTGGGGTGTGTTCTGCTGCGGTGTGTTCTGAAGATGCGGCCGGAACCAGGGCGATCCCTGCGTTCCGGCCTCCTGGGCAGGCTGGGCGGCCCGCCCGTACGCCCCGGCGGACTGCTCGTACCTCCCACGTTCCGGCGCGGGCGTCGGTACCGCCCGGCCCGGCAGCGGATCGTTCAGCGGGTCGTCGAGCTGCCCGACGGCCGCCTCGAACACCTCGGGGTGAGCGTATGGATCCGGTGCCCCGTGCGGGGCCGACTGGTAGCCGGGCCGCTGCCGGTCCCTCTGGGGCTCGTATCCGTGCGAGGACTCGTACGGATCGTGGGACCTCCCTTCACGCTCTGGGCGCAGGGAAGTCACGCGCGGGCCTTGCCGACCACGGGGGCAAGCCCCGTCGAGCGCTCCAGGGCTCCGGCGTCGCCGCACTCCACCAGCCAGTTGGCCAGCATCCTGTGCCCCCACTCCGTCAGCACCGACTCGGGGTGGAACTGTACGCCCTCCACCAGGAGTTCGTGGTGCCGCAGCCCCATGATGATGCCGTCGTGCGTGCGGGCGGTGACCTCCAGCTCGTCCGGGACGGTGGCCGGTTCTGCGGCGAGCGAGTGGTAGCGGGTCGCGGTGAAGGGCGAGGGCAGACCGGCGAAGACGCCCTTGCCCTCGTGCGTCACCAGTGAGGTCTTGCCGTGCAGCAGCTCGGGCGCGCGGTCGACCACACCGCCGTAGGCGACCGCCATCGACTGCATGCCCAGGCAGACGCCGAACACCGGGACGCCGGTGGCCGCGCAGTGCCGGACCATGTCGACGCAGACACCGGCCTGTTCGGGGGTGCCGGGCCCCGGCGACAGCAGCACACCGTCGAAACCGTCCTGAGCATGGCTCAGCGCGACCTCGTCATTGCGCAGCACCTCGCATTCGGCACCCAGTTGGTAGAGGTACTGGACGAGGTTGAAGACAAAGCTGTCGTAGTTGTCGACGACGAGAATCCGGGCACTCATCGGGTGGCTGCCATCCCTTCATCGACCGTGACGTCATTGAAGGGGAGCAGCGGCTCCGCCCACGGAAAGACGTACTGGAAGAGTACGAAGACGACAGCCAACACCAGCACCGCTGAAATCAGCGCCTTCACCCATGCGTTGCCCGGCAGATGCCGCCAGATCCAGCCGTACATGCGCTCGCTGTCCCCTTGCCGATGCCGATGACGATGTCGATTCCCCCACCAGAGTAAGGGGAGAGGGCGGCGGCTGGTGGGTCAGCCGGTCAAAGCCGATGGCCTTCCCCGTGCCACGGGCTGCGTGGAGTCCAGATGGGCCCAGATGATCAGCCGGTGGCTGTGGCCCCACTCCGGCTCGCAGGTCGTCAGCGTGAGATAGCGCCCCGGGCCGTTGAAGCCGGATTTCCGCGGTACGGGATCGATCACCCCGATGTCGCCCGGCAGCGTCGTGTAGGGCCGGTTGTCGACGCGGTAGGTGAACCAGGTCGCGCCGTCGGTCAGCACCACCGCGTCCCCGGGCCGCAGCCGCGGGAAGTCCTTGAAGGGGTCGCCGTAGGTGCGGCGGTGCCCGGCGACGGAGAAGTTGCCGACCTCGCCGAGCCGGGCGGTGCGGTCGTAGTGGCCGAGGCCCCGCTTGAGCACGTCGGTAGCGGTGCCTTCCAGGACGGGCTTCGCCCAGTCCGCCCCGAAGCGCGGGATGTGCATGACGGCGAAGGCCCGGCCCGCTTCGTAGGGGCGGGGCCGCTCGGCGCGGGTGGGCGCGGAGGCCGTGCCGGGTGTGGTGACCGGCGCCGCCGCCCACCGGTCCTTCAGCTCGCCGATCTCGCCGTCCATCGCGCTGTCGGCCCGTACGCCGGTCCAGAAGAGCACATAGACGACGAAGAGAACGATCAGTGTGCCGACAGTGACGCAGACTTCGCTGAGCGTCCGCACGATCCACCGCACCGTCATCCGGCCCCGCCCCTCCCTGCCCCCCGCGGCGTGCGGGCTACGGCTTCACAGGCTGTGCGTGGTGCAGCTCCACTGTGCCGGAGTAGCCGGGCAGAGTCACCGCATCCTGCTGGTCGACTTTCCAGCCCAGGCCGTAGGCGTTCACATACTGCAGATAGTTCTGGATCGCGGGGGAGGCGGTCAGCGCCCTGTTCAGCGCGTCGCGGTCGCCGACGGCGGTGACCGTGTACGGCGGCGAGTAGACCCGGCCCTGGAGGATCAGGGTGTTGCCGACGCAGCGCACCGCGCTGGTGGAGATCAGCCGCTGGTCCATGACCTGGATGCCCTGGGCGCCGCCCTGCCACAGGGCGTTGACCACCGCTTGGAGGTCCTGCTGGTGGATGACCAGGTCGTTGGGCTGCGGCTCGGGCACCCCGGGGATCCTGGCGGTGGCGTTCGGCGGAGCGTCGGTGAGGGTGACCGTCAGGCCCTCCCCGGCCAGCTTCTTGGTGCCGGCGCTCTTCTCCAGCGCCTTGAGCTTGGCGTCCTGGGCCTTGGAGCTGCCGTTGTCCCGCTGCGCGAGCGCGTCGACCTCCTCCCGCAGCGCGGCGTTGGTCTCGTCGTGCACACCGTTCTTCTTGCTGCGCTCCTGGATGAGGTCGGACAGACGTAGCATCGAATCGTCCGAGCGCAGATTGGTGCCGCGCGCGGTCTGGAAGCTCACCCAGAACAGCAGCCCGGCGAGCGCGAAGACGGCGAGGGTGAGAAGCCGTACCGGCCGCAGGTGGGAGCGGGTGGGGCGGCCGGCGGAGTCAGCGGAATTGCTCAACGTACCCTTACTCCTTACGACGCCGCGGAAGCACTACGCTAACGGACGCCCGGGTGAGGATCCGCTCCCCGCCGGTTCTCCGCCCGGCTCCCATCCCGTAAGGCCCCCGCGCGGTCGGGGGCGCAGCCCGCTCAAGAGAAGTCGAGAGTGGGGGAGCAGCGCAGCGACAGGAGAGTTCCTCGTGCCGAAGTCACGGATCCGCAAAAAGGACGACTTCACGCCGCCGCCGGCGAAGACCACCAGCCTGAAGATGAGCGCGGGCCGTGGATGGGTCGCGCCGCTGATGCTGGCGATGTTCCTGATCGGGCTGGCCTGGATCGTGCTCTTCTACGTGTCGGAGGGCGATCTCCCGATCAAGGCCATGGGCAACTGGAACATCGTCTGCGGCTTCGGCTTCATCGCGGTGGGCTTCGGCGTATCCACTCAGTGGAAGTAGCGCAAGCTCTACCCAAGGCCATCCACACAGTTATCCACAGCCTGGGAAAACTTCAGAAGATCTGTGGATAACCCTCCGGACGTTGACGCCGGTGTGATCGGCGCCAGCGCTCCTTCCCGACCTCGTCTCCCCCGTCCCTCCTGGGGAAACGCGGCTCGGTGCACGGCGGAACGGAGGTTCCGCACAGCATGCACAAGATCCGCCACACACTGTGGACAACATGACGGGACGCATCCTCCGGAGAGGACGGGACCGACCCTCCGGAGGGTGCAGGGCCGGGGTACGGGCCCCTCAGCCCACCAGCTGGAGGGTCCGTACCCACACCACCGCGACGATCGCCAGCAGCGCCACCGCACAGGTCGCGATCTGCACGGCCGTACGCCGGTCGCGCGGCGCGTGCACCATTCCGAACGCCACCGCGGCGCCGACCACCAGGCCGCCCACATGGGCCTGCCAGGCGATGTTCGGCCACAGGAACGTGAAGACCAGGTTGAGGCCGAGCAGGATCAGCACCGGCTTCATGTCGTAGCTCAGCCGGCGCAGCAGCACGGCGGTCGCGCCCAGCAGCCCGAAGATCGCGCCGGAGGCGCCCAGCGACGGCTGGTCCGGCGCGGCGAGCAGATACGACAGGGCACTGCCGCCCAGGCCGGCGAGCAGATAGAGCGCGAGGAACCGTATCCGCCCGAGCGCGGCCTCCAGCGGCGGCCCCAGCCACCACAGCGACAGCATGTTGAACGCGATATGCGGAATCTGCTGGTGCAGGAACATCGCCGTCAGCAGGCGGTACCACTCCCCGTACGCGACACTGCCGCCGTACAGGAAGAGGTCGAGGACCAACCGAGGGTCCGCCAGCTGGACGCCGATGAAGACCGCCAGGTTGATGCCCAGCAGAATCTTGGTGACCAGGCGCGGATCAGCGGCGATCGCGCCGCCCGCTATCGTGCGCGGCGCCGTCGCCCGCGCTGCGGGGCCGTTCTTCTCGCCGCGTACGCACTCCGGGCACTGGAAGCCGACCGAGGCGCTGACCATGCAGTCCGGGCAGATCGGCTGCTCACAGCGGGTGCAGCGGATGCCCGTGGGGCGGTCCGCATGGCGATAGCAGCCCGGCAGGGCGTTGTCGCTGTGTGCGTCCCGCGGCTCCTGCGGGCTGCCTGGCACCTGGTCCATCGGTCCCTCGTCCTCTTCTCGGTCTGGGGGCGCACCGGTTCTCCGTCCGGGGCGGAGCAACACACCGCTCCTCCCGCCCGTCGCCCGGCCCCCACCCCTGAACGAGCTTCGCGCCCCGCCTGGATTACGACCGGGCGGGGCGCAATGGTTCCCTCGGCCCCGCCGAGGGGCAAGCCGCGGCTACCCTTCGCGGGTCTCGATCTCCACCGTCTCGATGACGATGTCGTTGACCGGGCGGTCGGTGCGCGGGTTGGTCTGGGCGCTGGCGATGGCGTCGACGACCTTCTTGCCCGCCTCGCTGGTGACCTCACCGAAGATGGTGTGCTTGCCGGTCAGCCACGCGGTCGGCGAGACGGTGATGAAGAACTGCGAGCCGTTGGTGCCCGGACCGGCGTTCGCCATGGCCAGCAGGTACGGCTTGTTGAAGGCGAGGTCCGGGTGGAACTCGTCCCCGAACTCATAGCCCGGACCGCCGGTGCCGTTGCCGAGCGGGTCGCCGCCCTGGATCATGAAGCCGCTGATGACGCGGTGGAAGACCGTTCCGTCGTACAGGCGGTCCGTCGACGTCTTGCCGGTCGCCGGGTGGGTCCACTCCCGCTCGCCCTTGGCGAGCTCGACGAAGTTCTTGACCGTCTTCGGTGCATGGTTCGGCAGGAGCCGAATCTCGATGTCGCCCTGGTTGGTCTTCAGGGTGGCGTAGAGCTGCTCAGCCACGATCTACCTTCCATAAGTTTCACTGACGGTCCCCGATCCTCGCATGGAGCGGCGCCTCCGTCGCCCGGCCACCACCCCTCCGGCGAGGTTCGCGTGCATTTTCTGCGTCGTCCGGCCACCGGACGCCTCCCCGCGCAAACCCATGGAACCGGGGCGGCGGGCCGCAAACCGTGGCATTGTCGTCACAAGGCTCCGGAAGGTCCCCGATGACCCGGATGCCCGCTCGCACATGCCGTACGCGGCGTGAGCAGGCATGATCTTGAAACGGGTGGACAGGCGACACTTCAGACATATGGGGACCGAACGCATATGGGGACCGAGCCCCCAGCCCCGGACGTGCCACCGAGGAGGAGGATCCCGTGACCCGCAAGGACAGCGTGCGCGCCACGACCGCGGCCAAGGACAGCGTGCGGCACGCCGCGGAGGTGGTGGCTCCCTATGCCGGTACGGCCAAGGACGCCGCCGCGCACTTCGCCCATGAAGCCCGCACCCGTGCCGCGCCCCGGCTGGCCGAGGCCGCGCACCAGGTCCGTTCCCAGTACGAGGCCCATCTGCACCCGCGTGTCGAGCACGCGCGGGGCGCGCTGCCGCCCAAGGTGGACGCCGCGGCGCACCGGGCGGCCTGCCGGAGCCGGGCGGCCGCCAAGCACGCCGCCGAGTACGCGGCGCCGCGGCTGGAGCAGGCCGTGGTCACCGCGCGAACCGCGGCCGAGCCGGTCCGCGAGGAGGCGGTCGCGCGCGGGAGCGCCGCACTGGCCGCACTGCGCAGCCATGTGACAGCGGAGGAGATCGAGCGGCTGGTCGCGAAGCAGGCCCGCCGGGCGCGGCGGCGCAGGGTCGCCACCCGGACCGCGGTGATCGGTGTCCTGCTGGGCGGCGCGGTCGCCGCGTGGAAGTGGTGGGACAGGCAGGCCAACCCGGACTGGCTGGTCGAGCCGCCGGCACCCACGGAGGTCAGGGAGCGCCACCTCAGCGCGGTCGACGGCAGCGAGGGCGCCGCCCTCGACCCCGAGGTGCAGGCCAAGCAGGCCGAGGCGGAAGCGGACGCCGAGGAGCGCGGCAAGGGCGACACCGCCTGACGTCGGCCGGACAGCGACCGGCCGTGCCCGCCGTCCCCAACGGGGACGGCGGGCACGGCCGTTGCATTCCTCGGGCGCCGACAGGACTCTGGCCGGCCGTCGGCTGGGCCCCGGCTGGCCCCCGGCCGGACCTCGGCTGGACTCCGGTCGGCCTCCCGGGGGCAGCCGTACGCGACACCGGTCCTCCCTGATGCGCGACGGCCGGGCGGCCGGTCCCGTGGCCGCCGTCCATGCATCACACCGGAGGGCTGACAAGGCGTCAGCGACATGCCGCTGTTCGGGTGAAACACGCCCACCCCTGACACGCCGGACATGCCGAAAACCATATGGGCGGGTTACTTGGTCCGTGCCCACCGGTCGTGCCGCATCCCGCGGCACGGCGCTGCCAGGCACAGCTTGAGGAGTCCGTCATGTCGTTATGTCATGCAAAACGGTCCGTCGAAGCAATGCTGTCCATGGTGGTGGTCCTGCTGAGCGGCGTCGGTCTCGCCGACCAGAGCGCCGCGGCGACCACCACTACGCCTCCTCCCGCCGGAACGAACTGGGCGAAGATCGCCGCCTGTGAGAGCAGCGGCCGGTGGCACATCAACACCGGCAACGGCTACTACGGCGGCCTGCAGATCTCACCAGCCACCTGGCGGGCCTACGGCGGCCGTCGCTACGCCCGCCGCCCGGACCTCGCCACCCGGGCCCAGCAGATCGCCGTGGGCGAGCGCATCGTCCAGGCCCGTGGTCTGGCCCCGTGGCCGAATTGCGGGTACCTCGGCGCCACCGGATCCGGCGACGGCGAGGACGAGGCCGACGCCGCGCACCGGCGCCCGTCAGGAACCTCCGTAACCCCGCACACCTCGGGCGGCAAAGCCCGCACCTACGTCGTACGGCGGGGCGACTGCCTCTCCGTGATCGCGCAACGCACCGGCGTCCGCGGCGGGGCCCGGAAGCTGTACCAGCTGAACAAGAAGCGGCTCACCGAGGGCCCGGACCGGATCTACCCGGGGCAGCGCCTGCGTCTGCGCAAGTGACCTGGGGCGGCCGGACGGCCGGGTAGCACAGCCCGAATCGCCTCACCTCGACGGGATGGGACACCGGACTGGCCGGGGAGCACATGGCGCGGAGAACCCAGGTGGTCGCCCTGCTCGCCAGCGCAGACCGCGACCCCGAGCGGTTCCCGGCCCCCGACGCCTTCCTGCCGGACCGGCCCGCCGGCGGCTCGCTCGCCTTCGGGGCGGGGCCCACTACTGCCCGGGCGCCGCACCGGCCCAACTGGAGGCCCAGATCGCCTTCCCCCGGCTGCCGGCGCGGCCCCCGGAGATCGCCCACGCCAGCGCCGCCACGCCGCGTACCGGATCACCTCACTGCGCGGGTACGACCGGCTGCCGCTGGCGCCGGCCTGAGGACGGGCCCGGTCCAGGGCCTCACAGCCGTATACCCCCTGCCAGCACTGCCGAAATCCCCTCCTCTAAGCCGATTTGGGCTTCTTCTCCCTTGGCCAGAAGGTGTACGACCAGGACCAGATGGTGTCGATGACCCAGATGGTCAGCCACACCCGGCCGACCCACACCAAGGGCCCCCGGTGCTCGTCGGGCACGCTCCCCTCGGTGAACTGCCATACGATCCAGTTCGCCTGCAGGGCCCACAGGACCACCTGCCCCACGAGGAACGCGCCCGTGTGGAGGAACCAGTCCCGCCGTTCCTTGCGGGCATGCTCCTTCGCCGCGGGGCTCGGCCCCGACGACGGCACCGGCTGCACCGACTCGTTCTTCTCCATGTCCATGGTGCCCTTGCCCTCTTCTTCCTCTGTTCTGTCGCTGGTCTGTGCGGTCTCGGCAATCCCGGTGGTTTCGGCAATCCCGGTGGGCTCGGCGAACGCAGTGCTCTCGGCGCTCCCGGTGATCTCAGCTGCATCCATCCCGGCCCCCACGGCCTTCCCGGACCCGGTCACCTCCGGCAGGCGCAGCGTCCGGATCGCGTACGGCACCAGGACGGCGCCCAGCACCGAGGCGACGGCCGCCGCGGCACAGGCAGCGGCCCACCCCAGCTCTTCGTAGACCACGCCCATCAGCGCGGGCCCGACCATGACCCCGGCCAGCCGCGCGCTCTCGTAGAGGCCCATGCCGCGGCCGATCCGTCCGCCCGCCGCGGCCGCCACGGTCCCCTGTTCCACCGGGATCTGCGCGGCGAAACAGGCGGCGGCCACGGCCCAGAAGACGGCGATCGCAACGGGGGTGGCGACGAGCGCCAGCCCTCCGGCGAACAGCGCGCCGGCCACGAACGAGGCGACCATGGTCGGTGTGCGGCCCAGACGGTCGGTGAGGTGGTGGGTGTGCTCGGGCAGCAGGATGAACACCAGGAAGCCGGGGGCGAAGACCATCGCGATCTCGTTCGGGGACAGCCCCAACTCACCCTGCAGGCGCAGCAACAGCAGCATCCACAGCCCCGCCTCGGCCGCCGCCGTCACCGCGGACACCACCATCAGCGGCAGCAGCCGCTGTGCCGGCCCGCGCCGGTCGGTACGGGACTCAGAGGAATCAGGGGAATCAAGGGGACCACGGGAGCCGTCGACCGCCCGCGGCGCCACGGACCGCCCCTGCCCGCTCCCTCGGAGCAGCGTCGCCATCGCCGTCACACACGCCGCGCAGCCCAGCCAGAACAGCAGCGCATAGCCGCCCCGTTCCAGCAGGGAGAACGCCACCAGATAGCCGATGAAAGCGCCCTGGCCCTCCGCCGACAGCAGCTTCCCGTAGGCGCTGGTGTGGTTCTCGGACCGCTCGCCGGTCCACGCCCGCAGCCCGACCCAGAACAGGGCGCCGCCGGCCCCGCCCAGCGCCGCCGCGGCGAACGCCAGGGGCAGCGAACCGGCCAGCGCATAGCCCGCGAACGACAGGGCGTAGAGCCCCGCGCCGGCCGCGGCCACCCGCCGCTGGTCGAAGCGGTCGGACAGTTCCCCGGCCAGCGGACGCACCAGCAGCGACAGCGCCGCCTCGACTGCGACCAGCGCGCCGACCACCGACGCGCCCGCCTTCAGGGTCGAACCGGCCCACAGCGGCAGCAGGAAATCCAGCACCTCCGCCGGGGCGCCGGCGAACATGGCCGCCGACAGCACCCGCTTCCCGGCGGGGTCGCGCAGGGTCCCGGTCGTGGCGCTCACCCTTCGAGCGCCGGCTTCGGCGTGATCACCTTGGTCGGGAAGGAGTTGTTGGTGATACGGGCGAACATGTTGCGCGGGCCCGGAATCCACACCTCACCCACCTCTGCCGTACGCAGTCGTGGCCGAGCCGGTCGAAGAAGTGGCAGCCCAGCGGCTCCGCCGGCCCGTCGAAGAAGTCCGTCTCGACCGCGACGCCGCGCCCTGGGAATGAGTCCGGGGAAGAAGAGCGCCACGGGCATGCGTCGTCCTTGTCTCACGTGTCCAACGGTCGTTCACTCACGGTCGTTCATGCGTCCTCGCGCAACGGTGAAGTCACCGTCGGCCCCGGCCATCCCCGGCGGGCTGTCGGCGAGGGACACCCCGCCTCCACCACAGCCGCGGTACCGGAGGCACAGCACTGCCACGCATGCCCTAGGACGCGGTCCAGGTCCTCGGGGTTGTCAACTCTCCAGTGACGCAGGCCATATGGGTCGGCGAGGCTCCGGGTGGCGGTGGGGCGGTCGGCGGTGAACGCGAAGCACACACCGGTCCCCGACATCCGGTCGAGGTCGGTCTGCAGCCAGCCGTAGCCACCGTTGTCGAGCACGACGTAGAGCAGCGGCCCGTGCGTCGGCGAGGGCGGCATGCGGGGGGGCGGCGCTGCTGTCCACCTCCACGGTCTCCACCTGAATCGCCGCCCTGGAGACGGTGGCGAGCCTGCAAGCGCAGGACACGCCGCGCGCCCTGGCACACGCCGCCGCCGTTGCGGCCGGCCGCGCGACGCTGTCCCCGCTGGACCGCGCCCGCTGCACCCTCCTCATCGCCCGTGCCCATCGCGCCGCCGACGAACCGCCAACGGCACCCAGCGCACGAAAAATGCCCCCGACACCGCGTTTCCGCAGGTCGGAGACATTCGCCGTGGAGCCTAGGGGAGTCGAACCCCTGACATCTGCCATGCAAAGACAGCGCTCTACCAACTGAGCTAAGGCCCCTTCGCCGAACAGGGTACCCGGTACCCGGCCGCTTTCCCGACCGGGTATCGCCGCACCAGGTCGCTCTCCGTAGGATGCTTCGCGAGATTCGCGGCAGCGAAGCGCCACCGGGGAGACTGGGGAGACGGCATGGACGCAGCACAGCAGGAAGCCACCGCACGGGCCCGGGAGCTGCAGCGCAGTTGGTACGGGGAGCCTCTGGGCGCCCTGTTCCGCCGTCTGATAGACGATCTCGGGCTCAATCAGGCCAGGCTCGCCGCCGTGCTCGGGCTGTCCGCGCCGATGCTGTCCCAGCTGATGAGCGGGCAGCGCGCGAAGATAGGCAACCCGGCCGTGGTGCAGCGGGTCCAGGCACTGCAGGAGCTCGCCGGTCAGGTCGCCGACGGCAGCGTCAGCGCCGCCGAGGCCACCGAGCGGATGGAAGAGATCAAGAAGACGGCCGGCGGCTCGGTGCTGAACAACACCACACAGCAGACGTCGTCGACGGGCGCGACCACGGTGCGCCGTGTGGTGCGGGAGATCCAGTCGCTGCTGCGCTCGGTCTCGGACGCGGGCGACATCATCGACGCGGCGCACACCCTCGCCCCCACGCACCCTGAACTGGCAGAGTTTCTCCGGGTCTACGGTGCCGGCCGCACCGCGGACGCGGTCGCGCACTACGAGGCGCACCAGAGCTAGCGGCGGACGGCCAAGCGGCCACTGCGGCCACAGCGGCGACGGCCACAGCGGGGCGTGTGGAGTTCAGAAAGCGGACGGGGCGCCATGGGTGAGATCTTCGCCGGTCGGTATGAGCTGATCGACCCGATCGGACGGGGCGGTGTGGGCGCCGTCTGGCGCGCCTGGGACCACCGGCGCCGGCGCTATGTCGCGACCAAGGTGCTGCAGCAGAGCGATGCCCACACCCTGCTGCGCTTCGTCCGCGAACAGGCGATGCGGATCGACCATCCGCATGTGCTGGCCCCGGCGAGCTGGGCGGCGAACGACGACAAGGTGCTGTTCACCATGGACCTGGTGAACGGCGGTTCGCTGGCGCATCTGATCGGCGACTACGGCCCGTTGCCGCCGCGGTACGTCTGCATCCTGCTGGACCAGCTGCTGGCGGGGCTGACCGCGGTGCACGCGGAGGGCGTGGTGCACCGCGACATCAAGCCGGCGAACGTCCTGCTGGAGGCCACCGGCACCGGCCGGCCGCATCTGCGGCTGTCCGACTTCGGCATCGCGATGCGCAAGGGCGAGCCGCGGCTGACCGAGGCCAACTACGTGGTGGGAACGCCCGGTTACTTCGCGCCCGAGCAGATGCTGGGCGCCGAACCGGACTTCCCCGCGGACCTGTTCGCGGTCGGCCTGGTCGCGCTCTATCTGGTCACCGGCAACAAGCCCGACACCGAGGCACTGGTCCGGCTCTTCGAGGAGCACGGCATACCGAACGCGCCCGAGGACGTGCCCGAGCCGCTGTGGCAGGTGCTGGCCTCTCTGCTGCACCCGGATCCGGAGTCACGGTTCAAGACGGCCACGGGCGCGCGCAAGGCGCTCGTGGCGGCGGCCGAGATGCTGCCCGACGACCCGCTCGACGAAGAGACCGTGGAGGTCTTCGACCACATAGGGCCGCTGCCGAAAGGGTACGGGCCGAACGGGCCGCTGACCGCGGGACAGCCGCCCGCCGGGCCCTCCGCAGCGGCCGGGACAGCCGGGACGGCACCGCCGGTGTCCCTGTCGGAGACCGGGAGCTTCCAGCTGGCGCCGCCGGAGCGGAGCGCCCCGGTGCCGGGGCAGCCCAGCGCCCCGCCGACGCCGCCCCCGGCACCGACGCCCGGCAGTACGCCTCCGGACCAGGGCCTCCCGCCCGCGCCGGCCGCCCCGCCGTCGACCCCGGCGGCCCCGATGCCCGCGTATCACCCGACGGCCCCCGTCCAGCGGAATTCGGGCGGCACCCGCCCGTACACGGCCGGGCCGCACCCCGTCCCGGGACAGCCTCCGGTCGACGCATCGGGTCAGGCGGGCCAACCGGGCCCACCGACCCCGATGACCCCGGTGACCCCGGTGACCCCGGTGACCCCGATGGCCGCCGCACCGGCGACACCGCCCACGGCCGTGCCGTCCGCTGCCCCCGCCATCGTCCCGCACCGGAAACCGGGACCGCCCCCGAAGGTGGCGGTCCCGGTGCTGATCGTCGCACTGCTGTGCATCGCGGTGGGCGTCTGGGCGCTCACGGCCGCCTGAGACGCCGCTGCGGGCCTGCGGGCGGGCCCATGGGGACTGAGGCCCGCCGCCCCGCCCGCTACCGGCCCTGTGGCGGCCTGAACGGCGGCTGCTGGTCCTGTTGGGGCGGCAGGGTGGGCTGAGAACCCCGGGACGCCGGCCGCTGCCCCTGCGGGAGGACGTAATCCGGCCCGGCGGCCCCTGAAGCCCCGGCCTTGCGCCGCGCGACCACCGTCCACGCCCCCAGACCGGCCAGCAGCACCACACCCGCGCCGATCCCGGCGTAGCCCACCGTCGTCAGGGTGCCGCTCGTCGCCGCCTCCTGTGCGGTCCGGCCCTTCCGCGCCACCTCCCGGTCCTCGGACGTCACGGAGAAGACGCTGGTCGGCTCGGCATAGCCGGGCCCGGCCTTGGCGTCGCCACGCACATCGACCCGGAGCGTGAACTCCGTGCCTTCGGGGAAGAACTTCGCGGCATCGGCGTTCAGCGTGACGTCGAGGTAGTACCAGCCCGCGAACCGCATCGCACTGACCTCTTGGGTCACGTTGAAGCGGTTGCCGTAGTGGACGGGAGCAGTGAACTCCTTGGCAACGGCGGCCTTTCCCGTGTACGAGACGAAGTTGTTGTCGCTGACCGCGCCGCGCGCCGGGTTGTAGACGCCCAGCCCGAGCGCGTGGAAGACATAGCCGGTGGCTCCGGGCGACGCGTTCGGCAGCTCCGCGCTCAGGTTGAGCCGCTGTCCCCAGTCCACCGGTACGCGGTAGAAGCGGGTCTCGCCCGGGGTGATCCGGTCCTTCCAGACCCCGGTGGAGACCATGCCCGCGTCGTTGAAGCCGGTGCCTCCCTCGGCGCTGCGCTTGGTGGGATCCGTACGCGGTTCCGGCGTCACGGTGCTCCAGCTGCCCGCGGCCGGCTGGGCGGGAGCCCTGCCCTTGAGCGGCGGCTCCTCGACATAGCCCAGCTCGATCGGCCAGCTTTCGGGCCCCGAGGCCGCCGGGCCCTCGCGGCTGATCACGAGGTGGTACACCCCGGCCTTCTGGCAGTACGAGCCGTTGCCGCCGATGACGCGGGCGGCGTAGTCGGCGATGGGGTACGCGGTGCCCCCGCTGTGGAAGGACGGCGCTGCCTGCGAGCCGCAGGTGTTGCCGTTGCTGTCCTGGAGACTGATCTTCAGCCGGTCGCCGTATTTCCCGACCTTGGTGTCCGGCGCGGGCGCGGCGACCGCCGAGAAGTAGGCGCTGGTCCTGGCGTCCAGGGAGACGGCGTAGAACTTCCGCTCACCGCGCTTGATGCTGTCGCGGTACATCCCGGGCTTGAGCCGTGGCGGGTCCATCGCACTGGAGGCGCCCTCTATCGTCGTCGCGCCGTCCGCCGGCAGGTAGCCGGGGATGGTGCCGGCCGAGGCCACGCCGACCGTCCCCGGCATCAAGGTCACCAGCGCGAGCGCCGCCAGCGCGGCAAGCCCTCTGTTCGTCGTGCGCCCCGTCACCACGACCCCCTCATCGGATCCGAATTCCCCTCGCCCGCTTGCTGCTTCTGCGGGCTTTGAAACGGTAGCCGTCCACGGACAGTCGACCCGCGTGCTGTGGCTGCCGGGCGAGCGACGCGGCGTCAGGAGCGTCGTCACACCGCCCCGTTACCAGGGGCGTGCGCTTGCCGATAAGCCACGCCACACAGAAACCGCCGCCGCAGCAGCAACAACAAGAACAACAACATTGCTATTGCAACTAAATAATGTGCGATAGCAAACACAAGGGACCCCCCGGACGCACGGAACCCCGGCCACCTGGGAGGCAGCCGGGGTCCGTACGGAATGCTGTGCGTTTGGTCTCACACACCCGAACCTGCGGGCACGGAGTCGGTCGCCTCCGTCCACAGATCCTGCTCGGCGCGATCCGCCTGGATCTGGCGGTACACGAGGAGCCCGCCGATGGCGGCCAGTGCGACCAGGAGAAGCTTCTTCACCGCGCGACCTCGTCTTTCGTTGACGTAGGGGACCTATGTCGGCCGATGATACACACCGGCCGATACCGATCGGTTATCTAGGCCGAACTCAGCAACGACCTGACCCGCGCACCGACTTCCCTCCCCGTACAACGCATCGGCCCGGCCGGAGAAGTCTCCGGCCGGGCCGATGCGTGCGGTGCGGCTACCAGGACTTGAACCTGGGGCCTCTTCCTTATCAGGGAAGCGCTCTAACCGTCTGAGCTATAGCCGCGCGTTCGCTGCACCGAAAGATTAGCGCACTTCAGAGGCGTTCCCAAAATCGGTTCCGGGGGCCCCCGGACCCCCCTCCCACCAGGGGCTCACTCATCCTCCGCGAGGGTCAGCTCCACCCCGCCGACGAAGCCCGCCGACAGGTTGTAGATCACGGCCCCGAGCGTCGCCAGCGCCGTCGCCAGCACCACATCGATGATCGAGATGATCGAGGTGAACAGCAGCACCCGCGGCAGCGAGAGGAACGACTGCAGATCGAAGCCGCCGCCGTCGCCGGAGCCGGTCGCCTCGCTGATCGTCCCGCCGACCGTGGAGAACACGCCCATCGCGTTCATCACCATCCACAGCACCGCAACCGCCACGATCGTGCAGACACCCAGGGCGATGGAGAGCAGAAAGCTGACCTTCATCACCGACCACGGATCGGCACGGGCCACCCGCAGCCGGGCCTTGCGCGTCCGTGGTGCCGTACGGGCCCCCGTACGCGGCTTGCGCACCGACTGCGTGGGGTACGCCTGGGGCGGCTGGTACGGCTGATGCCCGCCCGGTGGCTGCCCCTGGCCGCCCTGTGCCCACGGCTGGGGCTGCGGCTGCCGCGTATCGGTCACGGTTCCCCCCTCGTAGGAGCCCTCGTCCCGGGGGCCGTCGGACGCGGCGAAACCACGGGCGCTGACATCTGTCACGGTCGCGGGTCCGGACGGGGGACGCTTCCTGTCTCCCGGTCCACCCGCCGCAGCGCCCGTGGCTCCACTCACGACCTACTCCTTGTGCTAATCCGCCGCGGGCTCGATCCCCTCGGCCGCATCAGTCTCGTCGGGCCCCTCGACCCCGTCCACCTCTTCGGCCTCACGACCGGCCTCGGCGTTCCGTGCGATGCCGACCACGGCATCCCGCTTGCCCAGGTTGATCAGTTGGACGCCCATGGTGTCACGGCCGGTCTCCCGTACCTCGTTGACCCGCGTACGGATCACGCCACCGCTCAGCGTGATCGCCAGGATCTCGTCGGTCTCCTCGACCACCAGCGCGCCGACCAGCGAACCACGGTCCTCCACGATCTTGGCGGCCTTGATTCCCAGACCACCGCGGCCCTGGACCCGGTAGTCGTCGACCGAGGTCCGCTTGGCGTAACCCCCGTCGGTGGCGGTGAACACGAACGTCCCCGCGCGCACCACGTTCATCGACAGCAGCTCATCGCCCTCGCGGAAGCTCATCCCCTTCACACCGGAGGTCGCCCGGCCCATCGGCCGCAGCGCCTCGTCCGTCGCGGTGAAGCGGATCGACTGCGCCTTCTTGCTGATCAGCAGCAGATCGTCGGTCTCCGACACCAGCTCGGCACCGATCAGCTCGTCGTCCGTGCCGTCCTCCTGCTCCCGCAGGTTGATCGCGATCACACCGCCGGAGCGCGGCGAGTCGTAATCCTTCAGCGGCGTCTTCTTCACCAGACCGCCCTTGGTGGAGAGCACCAGATACGGCATGGCCTCGTAGTCCCGGATCGCCAGGATCTGCGCGATCTGCTCGTCCGGCTGGAAGGCGAGGAGGTTGGCCACATGCTGCCCCCGCGCATCGCGGCCCGCGTCGGGCAGCTCGTACGCCTTCGCGCGGTAGACACGGCCCTTGTTCGTGAAGAACAGCAGCCAATGGTGCGTGGTCGAGACGAAGAAGTGGTCGACGATGTCGTCTTCCTTCAGCTTCGTGCCGCGGACGCCCTTGCCGCCGCGCTTCTGCGAGCGGTAGTCGTCGGTCTTCGTCCGCTTCACATAGCCGCCACGGGTGATCGTGACGACGATGTCCTCCTCGGCGATCAGGTCCTCGATGGACATGTCGCCCTCGAAGGGCACCAGCTTGCTGCGCCGGTCGTCGCCGAACTTCTCGACGATCGCGGTCAGTTCCTCGCTGATGATCTGCCGCTGCCGCTCCGGCGAGGCCAGGATCGCGTTGTACTCGTTGATCTTGCGCTGCAGCTCGTCGTGCTCGGCGGTGATCTTCTGGCGCTCCAGGGCGGCCAGCCGGCGCAGCTGCATCTCCAGGATCGCGTTCGCCTGGATCTCGTCGATCGTCAGCAGGCCCATCAGGCCCTCACGCGCCACCTCGACCGTGTCACTGCGTCGGATCAGCGCGATGACCTCGTCGATCGCGTCCAGCGCCTTGAGCAGACCGCGCAGGATGTGTGCCCGCTCCTCGGCCTTGCGCAGCCGGAACTTCGTCCGGCGGACGATGACCTCGACCTGGTGGCTGACCCAGTTGCGGATGAACGCGTCCAGGGAGAGGGTGCGCGGCACACCGTCCACCAGGGCGAGCATGTTCGCGCCGAAGTTGGTCTGCAGATCGGTGTGCTTGTAGAGGTTGTTGAGGACGACCTTGGCGACCGCGTCCCGCTTGAGCACGATGACCAGACGCTGGCCCGTCCGCGAGGACGTCTCGTCGCGGACGTCCGCGATGCCGCCGATCCTGCCGTCCTTCACCAGGTCGGCGATCTTCTGCGCGAGGTTGTCCGGGTTGACCTGGTACGGCAGCTCGGTGACCACCAGGCACTGGCGGCCCTGGATCTCCTCGACCTCGACCACCGCACGCATGGTGATCGAACCGCGGCCGGTGCGGTACGCCTCCTCGATGCCCTTGCGGCCCACCACCAGCGCGCCGGTGGGGAAGTCGGGGCCCTTGATCCGCTCGATCAGCGCGTCCAGCAGCTCCTCGTTGGAGGCTTCCGGGTGCTCCAGCGCCCACTGGGCGCCGGCCGCGACCTCGCGCAGGTTGTGCGGCGGGATGTTGGTGGCCATACCGACCGCGATCCCGGCCGAGCCGTTGATCAGCAGATTGGGGAAGCGGGACGGCAGGACCGTCGGCTCCTGGTTACGGCCGTCGTAGTTGTCCTGGAAGTCGACGGTCTCCTCGTCGATGTCCCGGAGCATCTCCATCGACAGCGGCGCCATCTTGCACTCGGTGTACCGCATGGCCGCGGCCGGGTCGTTGCCCGGGGAGCCGAAGTTGCCGTTGGAGTCCACCAGCGGCATCCGCATCGACCACGACTGCGCCAGACGCACCAGCGCGTCATAGATCGAGGAGTCGCCGTGCGGGTGGTACGTACCCATGACGTCACCGACGACGCGGGCGCACTTGTAGAACCCCTTCTCGGGGCGGTACCCGCCGTCGTACATCGCGTACAGGACGCGGCGGTGGACGGGCTTGAGGCCGTCCCGGATGTCCGGCAGCGCACGCGAGACGATGACGGACATCGCGTAGTCGAGGTAGGAGCGCTGCATCTCCGTTTCGAGCCCGACGGGCTCGACGCGCATTCCGACGCCTTCGATGGCGGCGGGCGCGCCCTCGGCGGTCACACCGTCCGGGGTCACAGGGGGGTTCTCGTCGGCCATTGCTGTTCAAAGTCCTTTCGAGCCGCGGCTGTGGTGAGGGCCGACAGGGCTCAGATGTCGAGAAAGCGGACGTCCTTGGCGTTGCGCTGGATGAAGGAGCGGCGTGCCTCGACGTCCTCACCCATGAGCACCGAGAACAGGTCGTCGGCACGGGCCGCGTCGTCCAGGGAGACCTGGCCGAGCACCCGGTGGTCGGTGTCCATGGTCGTCACGCGCAGCTCCTCGGCGTTCATCTCACCGAGACCCTTGAACCGCTGCACCGAGTCGTCCTTGATGCGCTTGCCGTTCTGCTTGCCGAGCTCGATCATGTGGTCCCGCTCCGGGTCGGAGTAGGCGTATTCGAAGTCGTCCCGGCCCCACTTGATCTTGTAGAGCGGCGGGCGGGAGAGGAAGACATGGCCTGCTTCGACCAGCGGCCGCATGAAGCGGAACAGGAAGGTCAGCAGCAGGGTGTTGATGTGCTGGCCGTCGACATCGGCGTCCGCCATAAGAATGATCTTGTGGTAGCGGAGCTTCTCGATGTCGAAGTCCTCGTGCACCCCCGTGCCGAACGCCGAGATCAGCGCCTGGACCTCGTTGTTCTGCAGGATCTTGTCGACCCGGGCCTTCTCGACGTTGAGGATCTTGCCTCGGATCGGCAGGATCGCCTGGTACTCCGGGTTGCGGCCGGACTTCGCCGAGCCGCCGGCGGAGTCACCCTCGACGATGAAGATCTCGCACTTCGTCGGGTCGTTGGACTGGCAGTCGCTCAGCTTGCCGGGCAGCGACGCGGTCTCCAGCAGCCCCTTGCGACGGGTCAGATCACGCGCCTTACGGGCGGCCACCCGGGCGGTCGCCGCCTGGATGCCCTTGCGGATGATGTCCGCGGCCTCGTTGGGGTTGCGGTCCAGCCAGTCGTTGAGGTGCTCGTGGACCACCTTCTGGACGAAGGTCTTGACCTCGGTGTTGCCCAGCTTGGTCTTGGTCTGGCCCTCGAACTGCGGCTCGGCGAGCTTGACCGAGATGATCGCCGTCAGACCCTCGCGGATGTCCTCACCCGTGAGGTTGTCGTCCTTCTCCCGCAGCAGCTTCTTGTCACGGGCATAACGATTGATCAGGCCGGTCAGCGCGGCACGGAAGCCCTCTTCGTGGGTACCGCCCTCGTGGGTGTGGATGATGTTCGCGAAGCTGTAGACACCCTCGCTGTACTGGGTGTTCCACTGCATCGCGAGGTCGATGGAGAGCATCCGCTCCTTGTCCTCGGCCTCCACCGAGACGACCGTCGGGTGGACCAGCTCCCCCTTGCGGGAGTTGAGGTACTTCACGAAGTCGACGATGCCGCCCTCGTAGCAGTACCGCACCGAGAGCGGCTTGCCGTCCTCGTCCACGTGGTCCGGGCGCTCGTCGGTGAGCGCGATGGTCAGCCCCTTGTTGAGGAACGCCATCTCCTGGAAGCGCCGGGACAGCGTCTCGAAGCTGTAGGTGGTGGTCTCGAAGATCTCGCTGTCGGCCCAGAAGGTGACCGAGGTGCCGGAGTCCTCGGTGGCCTCGTGCTTGGCCAGCGGCGAGGTCGGCACGCCCTGCTTGTACTCCTGGGTCCAGCGGTAGCCGTCCCGGCGGATCTCGACGGCCACCCGGGTCGACAGGGCGTTCACGACGGAGACACCCACACCGTGCAGACCACCGGAGACCGCGTAGCCGCCGCCGCCGAACTTGCCGCCGGCGTGCAGGACCGTCAGCACGACCTCGACGGCCGGCTTGTTCTCGGACGGCACGATGTCGACGGGGATACCGCGGCCGTTGTCGACCACCCGGACCCCGCCGTCGGGCAGGATCGTCACATCAATGGTGTCGGCATGACCTGCCAGCGCCTCGTCGACGGAGTTGTCGACGACTTCCTGCACGAGGTGGTGCAGACCGCGTTCGCCTGTCGAGCCGATGTACATGCCGGGACGCTTGCGCACCGCGTCCAGGCCTTCGAGGACGGTGATCGCGCTGGCGTCGTACAACTGCTCCACCAAGGAGTCGCCCATGGCGCCGGCCGGAACCCCCTCTTCAGTAGAAGCCTTGTTGATCTCGTTGAGGTCGCCGGAGTCGGCCACGAAGCGCCCTTTCTGGCACAGCACAAGCCCTTCCGCGCCTGCGCGGGTCATCCCATGAGGCAGGCGGGAGCGGCTGCGTCGTTCGACATATTCCGCGAGTGGGCGGGATTGCGTACCAGTGTACCGGTGGCGCCGACACTGATGGGGGTTTGCAGGCACCTGAGTCGTCACGTGCCGCCCTGAACTGGCGTCCGCCGACTCCCCATATCCGAGAAGGGGCCCCAAGACGCTCACACGGGCACTCAGCGCTTCGGGCTGTCAACCGCCGGCTACCATGAGCGGAGTCTCATACGTCACACCCGTTCCGGCAGTGCCGCAGGTCACCCGTAGGTGTCGCCCGGCCCCTTGCTGCCGGGCGCCCGCAGCGGGCCGTAGCGCCGCCCCGGACCACCGGGCCCCAGCACCTTGATCAGCTTGATGGTGCCCTGCCCCAGGTCCTGGTTCAGCCGCGCCACCAACTGCGGCGCCAGCAGCCGCAGCTGGGTCGCCCAGGCCGTGGAGTCGCACTGCACCGTCAGCACCCGGGCGTCCTCGTCGTACTTCTGTGGCTCGCAGTGCTGCGCCACGTCCGGACCCACCAGCTGCGGCCAGCGCCCCATCACCCCGCCGACCGCCGCCGGGGTCTCCCAGCCGCGCTCCGTGATCAGCCGGTTGATCGCCGCCCCCAGAGGCAGCGGATCACGGCCGTCCGCCCGCGCGCCGGAGCGCAGCCCGCCGCGCCGTGCCTGCTTCTTCTGCTGCGCGGCCGCGCCCCGCGCACGCGCCTGCTCCTTGGCGGCCACCAGCGCCTGACGGGCGAGATCCACACCGGAGAGTTCCGGGGAAGGTCGGGGCAGGCCGGACGCGCCCTCTCCGGGGCTCTCCGGAAGTTCGCTTCGCTCGCTCACGGGTGGGCCTTCGTCACGCTCATACCTTCGTCACCGCGCCGTCCGAGACCGCGTACCGCACCCCGGCCAGCACTCCCGGCACATCGTCGGCCACCGCCGCCGTCACCAGCACCTGCTCACCCGGCGCCACCAGCTCCGCCAGCCGCTCCCGGCGCCGCGTGTCCAGCTCGGCGAAGACGTCGTCGAGCACCAGCACCGGTTCGCCCGCCCGTCGCCCGCCACCGCCCTCAGTGGAGGGCCCTCCGGGCCCGGAGTAACTCTCGGACCGCAACAGGTCGTACGAGGCCAGCCGCAGCGCCAGCGCATACGACCAGCACTCGCCATGACTGGCGTACCCCTTCGCCGGCAGCTGCCCCAGCTTCAGCACCAGATCGTCGCGATGCGGGCCGACCAGCGTCACCCCGCGCTCGATCTCGCCCTTCCGGGCCTCCCCGAGCGCCGCCAGCAGCACGCCGTACAGCTCCTCGCGCGTCGACGCCGCGGCCATCGCCCCGCCCGCCGACCCGCGGTACTCCAGCGCCAGCGGTCCGCCGCCCGGTGCCAGCTGCTCGTACGCCTTGTCCGCCAGCGGCTGCAGCGCGGCGATCAGATCGAGCCGCTGGGCCAGCAGCTCGGCACCCGCGCGCGCCAGATGCTGATCCCACACGTCGAGCGTCGACAGATCCATCTGGCGCCCACCGTGTCGCCGTGCCAGGGCCGCCGTCTTCAACAGGGTGTTCCGCTGCTTGAGGACACGGTCGTAATCGGAGCGCACCCCGGCCATCCGCGGCGCACGCGCGGTGATCAGCTCGTCCAGGAACCGCCGGCGCTCACCGGGATCGCCCTTGACCAGCGCCAGATCCTCCGGCGCGAACAGCACCGTCCGGACGATCCCCAGTACATCGCGCGGCCTGACCTGAGACGACCGGTTGATCCTGGCGCGGTTCGCCTTGCCCGGATTGAGTTCCAGCTCCACCAGCTGCTGCCGCTCGCCCTGGACCACCGCGGCCCGGACGACCGCCCGCTCGGCGCCCATCCGTACCAGCGGGGCATCCGAGGAGACCCGGTGGCTGCCGAGCGTCGCGAGATAACCGACGGCCTCGACGAGATTGGTCTTGCCCTGCCCGTTGGGCCCGACGAAAGCCGTCACGCCCGGATCGAGCGGAACCTCGACCCGGGCGTACGAGCGGAAGTCGGCGAGCGACAGATGCGTGACGTGCATGACCGAACGCCGACCTCCCCGGCTGCTCAACTACGGTGTACTGCTTGCCTGTTGACGCCTGCTGCGGCGTCGTGCCGCTACTTCTTGTTCTCGACCGCGTGGCCGCCGAACTGGTTGCGCAGCGCGGCGATCATCTTCATCTGCGGGGAGTCGTCCTGACGGGACGCGAAGCGGGCGAAGAGCGAGGCCGTGATCGCGGGCAGCGGCACGGCGTTGTCGATGGCGGCTTCCACGGTCCACCGGCCCTCGCCGCTGTCCTGTGCGTAACCGCGCAGCTTCTCCAGGTGCTCGTCGTCGTCCAGCGCGTTGACGGCCAGGTCGAGCAGCCAGGAGCGGATGACCGTGCCCTCCTGCCAGGAGCGGAAGATCTCGCGGACGTCGGTGACCGAGTCGACCTTCTCCAGCAGCTCCCAGCCCTCGGCGAACGCCTGCATCATGGCGTACTCGATGCCGTTGTGGACCATCTTCGCGAAGTGGCCGGCGCCCACCTTGCCCGCGTGCACCGAGCCGAACTCCCCCTCGGGCTTGAGCGCGTCGAAGACCGGCTGCACCTTGGCGACGTCGTCCTTGTCGCCGCCGTACATCAGCGCATAGCCGTTCTCCAGGCCCCAGACGCCGCCGGAGACACCACAGTCGACAAAGCCGACGCCCTTGGCCTTGAGCTCCTCGGCGTGCTTCTCGTCGTCGGTCCAGCGGGAGTTGCCGCCGTCCACGACGACGTCGCCGGGCGAGAGCAGCCCTGCCAGCTCGTCGACCGTCGACTGGGTGGCGGCGCCGGCCGGCACCATGACCCAGACGACCCGCGGACCCCTGAGCTTTTCCACGAGCTCCTGGAGGCTGTCCACATCGGCCAGCTCCGGGTTGCGGTCGTATCCGATGACGGTGTGGCCTGCGCGGCGGATGCGCTCGCGCATGTTGCCGCCCATCTTGCCGAGACCGACGAGACCGAGCTCCATCAGAGACCCTCTTTGCACATAGTCGTTGCTGTACCCGAGACCGAGCCTACGCCCGCAGGTGCGTGCACACCTGTGGACTCGGGCGCTCATCAGGAGGGCGACGAAACCGCAGGTCAGGCGGTTGCCATCGGGTCCGGCCGGGCAGTGGGGGAGCTCCCGGCCGGCCCAGCGGCCCCGCTTGGAGCCCAGCCGCTCAGCCGCTCAGCCGCACCGGCATGATCAGGTACTTGTACGCGTCGTCCGCCTCGGCGTCCTTGGCCGGGCGGCCGCTCAGCAGCGCGGGCTTGGTGGAAGTGGTGAAGGACAGCTGCGCCACCGGGGAGTCGATGGCGGACAGGCCCTCCAGCAGGAAGCCCGGGTTGAAGGCGATCGAGATGTCGTCGCCCTCCAGATCCGCGTCCACCCTCTCCACAGCCTGTGCATCGTCGCTGGAGCCGGCCTCCAGGATCAGCACACCCTGCTCGAAGCTCAGCCGGACCGGCGTGTTCCGCTCGGCCACCAGCGCCACACGCTTGACCGCCTCGACGAACGGCGCGGTCTCGATCACGGCGACCGAGTTGAACTCGGTCGGGAACAGCGTGCGGTACTTCGGCAGGTCGCCTTCCAGCAGACGCGTCGTCGTACGCCGCCCGGCGCCCTCGAAACCGATCAGCCCCTCGCCCGCGCCGGAGCCGGACAGCGCCAGCGTGACCGTGTCGCCGCTGCTCAGCGACTTCGCGGTGTCCAGCAGCGTCTTGGCGGGGACCAGCGCGACCGCGGAGGCGTCCGGGCTCTCCGGCTTCCACAGGAACTCGCGCACCGCGAAGCGGTAGCGGTCGGTGGACGCCAGGGTGACGGTGTCGCCCTCGATCTCGATCCGTACGCCGGTGAGCACGGGGAGCGTGTCGTCACGGCCGGCGGCGATGGCGACCTGGGCGGCGGCAGCGGCGAAGACCTCACCCGGGACGGTGCCGGTGGCGGTGGGCATCGTCGGCAGCGACGGGTACTCCTCCACAGGCAGGGTGTGGAGTGTGAACCGGGAGGAGCCGCAGACGACGGTCACCCGTACACCGTCGGTGGAAATCTCCACCGGGCGGTTGGGGAGCGCACGGCAGATGTCGGCGAGCAGCCGGCCGGAGACGAGGACGGTGCCCTCCTCCTCCACCTCGGCCTCCACCGACACCCGCGCCGAGACCTCGTAGTCGAAGCCGGAAAGGCTCAGGGCGCCGTCCTCCGCCTTCAGGAGCAGGCCCGCGAGGACGGGCACCGGCGGACGGGCCGGGAGGCTCTTGGCCGCCCAGGCCACCGCCTCCGCGAGTACATCGCGCTCCACCCGGATCTTCACCGGAAACCGCCTCCTGCTGTTGCTGGCTCTCGCCCTGCTGGCCTTCTCGTGGCTGATTCGCCGGAGACCAGTCTGACGTACGCCACCGACAGTCGGTGCGGCTCGGGGTCAAGTCGGCTCGGCCGAGGCCGGACACCGGCCGGCCACCTTGTGCACAGGCCCCGTTTCGAAACGAGTTCCCCGGTAGCTATCTGTGGTCGTAGTAGTAGGGCCTGTGGAAACCGTGGACAACTGCTTTCTCGCAGGTCAACGCGGATTTTTTGTCCACCGGTCCTGTGGGTGGCGGCCGTGGATAAGCCGGGGTCCCTGTGGACCGCCCAAAGTTCTGCACACCCAATGCACAGGGCAGGGGGAGTTCTCCCCAGTGCCGTCCCCAGCTTTACCCACGTTCCCCACAGCCCAACCCATCACCTTGGTGTGACCGCTTTCACTCGGCGCGGTGAGGACGGGTGTCGCATTGCCGAACAGTGGACAGAGGTGTGGAGAAGCTGGGGACAACGCAGCCTTTCCTGTGGGCAGCCGGTGGACAAGACAAACGCCCTCCTGTGGACGAATCCTCCGTCCACAGCCTGTGGACTTCGGTTGACCACAAATCCACACGCTGCTGACCTCGTCCGATGCCCCGTCAGCACACCGGCCTGTGGATCCCACAGGGATAACTTTCCAGTCCCCAGGGTGTGGACGGAAGATTCTTGCCCAATCTGTGGAGAGAGGCCGTAACCGGCCACGGATTCGAACAGAGCCGGTGCGGTCCACAGGTTTGGGGAGGGCGGCGGAGTGGGACGGGGAGCGGGCGATCCCGGTCCAGGAGCGGCGCGGAGGGGCGGGACGTGCGGGGTATCCCTACGGCGAAGGGCGCCCCGGGAGCACGTCCCGGAACGCCCTGGGCGCCTGCGGTGGCCTGCCGTCAGCCGTTCTTGATGCGGTTGGTGAGCTCGGTGACCTGGTTGTAGATGGAGCGCCGCTCGGCCATCAGCGCGCGGATCTTGCGGTCGGCGTGCATCACGGTCGTATGGTCCCGGCCGCCGAACTGCGCGCCGATCTTCGGCAGCGAGAGGTCGGTCAGCTCCCGGCACAGATACATCGCGATCTGGCGGGCCGTCACCAGGACCCGGCTGCGCGAGGACCCGCACAGGTCGTCGATGGTCAGCCCGAAGTAGTCGGCGGTCGCGGCCATGATCGCGGTCGCGGTGATCTCCGGTGCGGCGTCCTCGCCCCCCGGGATCAGGTCCTTCAGCACGATCTCGGTGAGCCCCAGGTCCACCGGCTGCCGGTTGAGCGACGCGAACGCCGTGACCCGGATCAGCGCGCCCTCCAGCTCGCGGATATTGCGGGAGATCCGGGAGGCGATGAATTCCAGGACCTCGGGCGGCGCGTTCAGCTGCTCCTGCACCGCCTTCTTGCGGAGGATCGCGATCCGGGTCTCCAGCTCGGGCGGCTGGACATCCGTGATCAGACCCCACTCGAAGCGGTTGCGCAGCCGGTCCTCCAGGGTGACCAGCTGCTTGGGCGGCCGGTCGCTGGACAGCACGATCTGCTTGTTCGCGTTGTGCAGCGTGTTGAAGGTGTGGAAGAACTCCTCCTGCGTCGACTCCTTGCTCGCCAGGAACTGGATGTCGTCGACGAGCAGGATGTCCATGTCGCGGTAGCGCTTGCGGAACGCGTCCGCCTTGCCGTCGCGGATGGAGTTGATGAATTCGTTGGTGAACTCCTCCGAGCTCACATACCGCACCCGGGTGCCGGGGTACAGACTCCGCGCGTAGTGCCCGATCGCGTGCAGCAGGTGGGTCTTGCCGAGGCCGGACTCGCCGTAGATGAACAGCGGGTTGTACGCCTTGGCCGGCGCTTCGGCGACGGCGACCGCGGCGGCGTGCGCGAAGCGGTTCGAGGCACCGATGACGAAGGTGTCGAAGAGGTATTTGGGATTCAGCCGCGCGGTCGGCTCACCGGGGCCCGGCGCCGGCGCGGGCTGCGCGGCGAGCGGGCCGGGCGCCCCGCTGGGCGCGGGCAGCGCGGGGCCGGGACCGGACCGCCCCGGCGGCTGGTGCTCGGGGAGCTCGCGGCGCGACTGGTCGTAGGGCGAGCGCGCGCCGTCCGGGTGCTGCGGCGGCCCGGAGCGCTCGGCGGGTTGCGCGCGGTAGTCGTTCTGCGCCTGCTGGTGCTGCGATACGTGGGAGGGCGGCGGAGAGGCGTACGGATCGCGCTCGGGGAAGCCGCCGAGGTGCTGCTGTTGCCAGCCGTAGTCGTCGCGCGGGCCGGGACCCATGGCGGAGTGCTGCGGCCAGGCTCCGGGCTCGGGCCGGTGCTGCTGGTAATCCGGGTAGGCGGGCCGGACGCTGGGCAGCTCGTCGCCCTGGCGTCCGTAGCCCTGCCGGCCGTCGTGGCGGCTGTCGTAACCGTCGTACGCATCGTGCTGCTGCTGAGACTGATGCGACGGTTGGTGCTGTGCCTGCTGGTGCTGCTGAGGGACGGGCGGCCCGGACGGAGCCGGAGGCTCCTCGGAGGAGTCGTCCACGGTGATCGCGATCCGGACCGGGCGGCCGCACTCATGGCTGAGGGCCTCGCCGATCAGTGGCGCCAGACGGCCTTCGAGCACACCCTTGGCGAATTCGTTGGGGACTGCAAGCAGCGCGGTGTCGGCGACCAGTGCCAGCGGCTGCGTGCGCTTGAGCCAGTCCTGGTCCTTGGGTTTGAGCCCGTCGGCCTCGGCCCTGAGGAGATGGTCGAGTACGCGCGGCCACACTGCGGCAAGATCGGCAGGTACATCAGCCACAGGGCACGCTCTCTCAGCAGTCCCACGAATGTGTGATTCTCAGGACGGGCGGGAAGGAATCGGAGTTCGGCCACGGTAGTCAGGCCGGGTCTGGGGATTCAAGTCGTTGTCCACAGCCTGTGCATAGTGTGCCCTGGCAAGGCTCCCCCGTGCTGTCAAGGAGCCGGTTTGACCGGATGCGGCGGCCCCGCGTACCGTGACCAGGTCGAGTTGTCGATGGCTGCTGCCGCCTGCCTCCGATGGGCAAAGATCGCGCTCTGGGTGATCGTGAAGCGGTGCACTCGGGCGTTGCGAGCTACTCGTGGGCGCACGGTGACAGCCAATCGACGCCCCACATCTGTCTCGCTTGAGACACCAAGCATTCCTGGAGCCCCCGAGTGAGCAAGCGCACCTTCCAGCCGAACAACCGCCGTCGCGCGAAGACCCATGGCTTCCGTCTGCGCATGCGGACCCGCGCCGGCCGCGCCATCCTCGCGTCCCGTCGTGGCAAGGGTCGCGCCCGCCTGTCGGCCTGAGCAGCCTGACCCAAGGTCCATGACGTGCTGCCTACCGAGCATCGGCTGAGGCGGCGCGAGGACTTTGCGGCCGCGGTACGCCGGGGACGCAGGGCCGGACGCCCGCTCCTCGTCGTCCACTTTCGTAGCGGTGCAACGGACCCGCACGCAGCGGGGGAATGTGTTCCCCCGGCGCGTGCGGGTTTCGTCGTGAGCAAGGCCGTTGGTGTCGCCGTCGTCCGTAACAGGGTGCGGCGGCGGCTGCGGCATCTGGTGCGCGACCGGCTGGACCGGCTGCCCGCCGGTAGCCTGGTTGTCGTACGGGCCCTGCCGGGCGCGGGCACCGCGGATCACGATCAGCTGGCCCGTGACCTGGATGCCGCACTCCAACGGCTGCTGGGAAGGGTGCCGAAAGGCTGCGATTCCTCGGGGGCCGTGACCGGCGGCCGCTGCGCCGCGGGCCCCCGGAACCCCGGACGGGACCCGGGAGGGAGCGCACAGTGAAGTACCCGCTGCTTCTCTTGATCAAGATCTACCAGTGGACCATCAGCCCCCTGCTGGGCCCGGTCTGCAAGTACTACCCGTCGTGCTCGCACTATGGCTATACCGCCATCGACCGGCACGGCGCGGTGAAAGGGACCGCGCTGACCGCCTGGCGCATCCTGCGATGCAATCCGTGGTCGCTCGGTGGCGTCGACCACGTCCCACCCCGGAAGCGTCCGGTTTGGCATCAGCGGCTGAGGAGCCGCCTGGGCGGGCCCACCGTCCCTGAGCCTGTCGCCCCGCCCGAGACTCAGCCCAACGCCCAAGGAGCCTGATTCGTGGACACGATCCTGAATCCTCTCTATATCGCTGTTTCCTGGATCATCGTCCAGTTCCACTCGTTCTTCAGCCTGATCTTCGACAAGAACAGTGGCGCGGCGTGGGGTCTGGCCATCGTCTCGCTGGTGGTGCTGATCCGTATCTGCCTGATCCCGCTCTTCGTGAAGCAGATCAAGGCGACGCGGAACATGCAGGCGCTCCAGCCCAAGATGAAGGCGATCCAGGAGCGCTACAAGAGCGACAAGCAGCGCCAGTCCGAAGAGATGATGAAGCTCTACAAGGAGACGGGCACCAACCCGCTGTCGAGCTGTCTCCCGATTCTGGCTCAGTCGCCGTTCTTCATCGCCCTGTATCAGGTCCTGAACCACATCGCGAACAACCAGACCGTCGGCGTCATCAACCAGTCGCTGCTGGACAGTGCCAACAAGGCGCACATCTTCGGTGCCCCGCTGGCCGCGAAGTTCATGGACGACGCGGGGAAGATCGAGAACCTCGGTGCTTCCCTGACCGACGTCCGCGTTGTCACGGTCATCATGATCGTCCTGATGTCGGCGTCGCAGTTCTACACGCAGCGCCAGCTGATGACCAAGAACGTCGACCTCACGGTGAAGACGCCGTTCATGCAGCAGCAGAAGATGCTGATGTATGTCTTCCCCGTCATGTTCGCCGTCTTCGGCATCAACTTCCCCGTCGGTGTTCTCGTCTACTGGCTGACCACCAACGTGTGGACCCTGGGCCAGCAGATGTTCGTCATCCGTCGTAACCCGACTCCCGGCAGCAAGGCCTTCACGGAGCGCCAGGAGCGGCTGCGTGCCAAGGGCAAGCTGGTGGAGGCCCCGGCCGAGGTCGCGGCGAAGCAGGCCGCCGAGGAGGCGCGCCAGCAGCGCCAGCAGCCCAAGCGTCAGCCGAAGTCCAAGCGGCAGGCCGCGGCCGGCGGCGGGCAGGCTCGTACGCGGGCCGGCTCCGGGCAGGGTGCTTCGCAGAAACAGTCGCTGGAGAAGAAGGCCCCGCAGGACAGCAAGGCGAACGGCGCCACCCCCGCGAAGGGCGGCTCCGCCTCCGGATCCCGCAACACCAAGTCCGGACAGCGCAAGGGCCAGCAGCGCCCCAAGCACCCGTCCAAGAAGTAAGAAGGAGTCCTTTCGTGACGGACACGAACCCTGCCACCAAGGGCACCGACACCCTGACCCGCCTGGAGCAGGAAGGCGAGATCGCGGCCGACTACCTGGAGGGGCTGCTGGACATCGCGGACCTCGACGGCGACATCGACATGGACGTCGAGGCCGACCGCGCCGCCGTGTCGATCATCGGCGACGCGACCAGCCGTGATCTGCAGAAGCTGGTCGGCCGGGACGGTGAGGTGCTGGAGGCGCTGCAGGAGCTGACCCGGCTCGCCGTGCACCGCGAGACCGGTGACCGCAGCCGTCTGATGCTGGACATCGCGGGCTTCCGGGCGCGTAAGCGTGAGGAGCTTGCCAAGATCGGCGCGAAGGCGGCCGAGGAGGCCAGGGGCACCGGTGAGCCGGTGAAGCTCGACCCGATGACACCGTTCGAGCGCAAGGTCGTCCATGACGCGGTGGCCGAGGCGGGACTGCGCAGCGAGTCGGAGGGCGAGGAGCCGCAGCGCCGCGTGGTTGTCCTCCCGGCCTGATCTCTCAGAGCTTCCGTTGTCTTTGGCCCCGTCTGCCCGCAGGCGGGGCCAAAACTTGTCAGCGTTCTGTGTTATTCCGGGCCCATCCCGGGTTCCCGGCAGGAAAAGCAGTCCAGAGGAAGGGCGGTTCCCGTGACGGAGGCAGCAGCGGAGCTCCCTCCTGCGCCGAAAGCGGCACAGGAGGTATTCGGTGAGCGCTTTCCGGAGGCCGTGCGATACGGCGAACTGCTCGCCGACGCGGGCGTGACGCGGGGCCTGATCGGCCCACGCGAGGTGCCGCGGTTGTGGGAGCGGCATCTGCTGAACTGCGCGGTGCTCTCCGAGGTGGTGCCGAGGGGCGTCTCGGTCTGCGATGTGGGGTCGGGTGCCGGGCTGCCCGGCATTCCGCTGGCCCTGGTGCGTCCGGATCTGAAGATCACGCTCCTGGAGCCGCTGCTGCGGCGTACCAATTTCCTTCAGGAAGTCGTCGAGCTGCTCGGGCTGGATCATGTGACGGTCGTGCGGGGGCGGGCCGAGGAGGTCATGGGCAAGATTCCGCAGGTGCATGTGGTGACCGCGCGGGCCGTCGCACCGCTCGACCGGCTGGCCGGCTGGGGGGTTCCGTTGCTGCGCCCCTACGGCGAGATGCTGGCGCTCAAGGGCGACACCGCGGAGGAGGAGCTCAAGGCCGCTCGGGCGGCGCTGAGCAAGCTCGGCGTGGTGGAGACCTCGGTGGTGCATGTGGGCGAAGGCATCGTGGATCCGCCCTCGACGGTGGTGCGGGTCGAGGTGGGCGAGAGCCCGGGGGGCGTGCGGTTCGCGGCCAAGCGGGCGAAGGCCGCCCGCGTCAGCCGGGGGTCGAGGGGCCGTCGGCGCTGAGGGCGCCTGAGGCCGGAGGTGCGTCGGACGACGCCGATGCGGTGCGTGTCTCACTGACGCATTCACAAAAAGGGCGAATTCAAAAGCGCCCTCAAAACGCCATAAGACGGAGTGTTGCGGCTTAATCGGGCGCGACGCTGGCATCGTGTTTCACGTGAAACGTCGTTCTCTGCTGCAAGGGATTATCGACCGTGGTCGCGCGGCTGCCGCGCCGCGCGACCGTAGACCCACAAGGGTCAGGAAAGTATCCACAGATGTGGATTCATCCACAGGAGAACGGGCCTCACTGGTTCACGGCACCGAAAGCATGGCAGGCTCTGCACATCGCGAGCCTGATGTCGAGGAGAGTGAATCCTTGCGGTCCGACGCCAACATCGCGGGACCGATGACCGATCCGGTCCCCGGTCCCCGTAGCCAGTCGTTCGGGGACGACGTTTCACGTGAAACGCCGCCCCCGATGGACGAGACCCCGATCGGTCGTGCAGCTCAGCTTGCGGTGGAGGCACTTGGCCGCGCGGGTGAGGGGCTGCCTCGGCCCGAACAGACCCGGGTCATGGTGGTTGCCAACCAGAAGGGCGGGGTCGGCAAGACCACGACCACGGTGAATCTGGCAGCCTCACTCGCCCTGCACGGAGCACGGGTTCTTGTGATCGATCTCGACCCTCAGGGCAATGCCTCGACGGCGCTGGGGATCGACCATCATGCCGAAGTGCCGTCGATCTATGACGTGCTGGTGGAGAGCAGGCCGCTCTCCGACGTGGTGCAGCCGGTGGTGGATGTGGAAGGGCTGTTCTGTGCGCCCGCCACGATCGACCTGGCCGGCGCCGAGATCGAGCTGGTCTCGCTGGTGGCACGGGAGAGCCGGCTGGACCGGGCCATCAAGGCGTATGAACAGCCGCTGGACTACATCTTCATCGACTGCCCACCCTCGCTCGGACTGCTGACCGTCAACGCTCTGGTCGCCGGCGCGGAGGTGCTGATCCCGATCCAGTGTGAGTACTACGCCCTTGAGGGCCTGGGGCAACTGCTCAGGAACGTCGACCTGGTGCGGGGACATCTCAACCCCAAGCTCCATGTCTCGACGATTCTGCTCACCATGTACGACGGCCGTACCCGACTGGCTTCCCAGGTCGCCGAAGAGGTGCGCAATCATTTCGGTGGCGAAGTGCTCCGTACGAGCATCCCCCGCTCGGTGCGTATCTCCGAGGCGCCCAGCTACGGCCAGACAGTGCTCACCTATGACCCGGGATCCAGCGGTTCGCTCTCCTACCTCGAAGCCGCCAGAGAGATCGCGTTGCGGGGGGCGCCCCAGACCGCGGGCCAGGGCCTGGACATCACCTACGAAGCACAGCACAGCATGTCGGAGGGGACTCAGTGAGTGAACGACGTAGAGGGCTGGGCCGTGGGCTCGGTGCGCTGATCCCTGCGGCACCGCAGAGCACGGACCAGGCCGGCAGCGCGGTGGGTCGGGGAGCGACGTCACCGTCGGCCGTACCGGTATTGGCCCCGGAACGAGGAGTGGCGGCGGCCAAGGTCGCCGGGCTGTCGGCGCACGATGTTTCACGTGAAACGGAACCGCCGGCCAAGCCGGAGACACCGGCGGCGGCCGTATCGGACGTCGCGGGTGCGCACTTCGCCGAGGTGCCGCTGGCCGCGATCAAGCCCAACCCGCGGCAGCCCCGTGAGGTCTTCGACGAGGACGCCCTGGCCGAGCTGGTCACCTCCATCCGGGAGGTGGGCCTGCTCCAGCCGGTGGTGGTACGTCAGACGGCGCCGGACACCTATGAGCTCATCATGGGCGAGCGCCGCTGGCGGGCGTGCCGTGAGGCCGGGCTGGAGAAGATTCCCGCCATCGTCCGGGCCACCGACGACGACAAGCTGCTGCTGGACGCGCTGCTGGAGAATCTGCACCGGGCTCAGCTCAACCCGCTGGAAGAGGCAGCCGCCTACGACCAGTTGCTGAAGGACTTCAATTGCACGCATGACGAGCTGGCCGACCGGATCGGGCGATCGCGTCCGCAGGTCTCCAATACGCTGCGGCTGTTGAATCTCTCGCCGTCCGTGCAGAACCGGCTCGCGGCGGGAGTGCTCTCCGCGGGACACGCCCGTGCTCTGCTCTCCGTGGAGGACTCGGAGGAGCAGGACCACCTGGCACGCCGCATCGTGGCGGAGGGGCTGTCGGTGCGCACGGTCGAGGAGATCGTGAAGCTGATGGGCTCGACTCCCAAGAGCACGAGCAAGGCGAAGGGTCCCCGTGCGGGCACCCGGGTGTCCCCCGCGCTCACCGGTCTCGCTACCCGGCTGTCCGACCGCTTCGAGACCCGGGTGAAGGTCGATCTCGGTCAGAAGAAGGGAAAGATCGTCGTCGAGTTCGCTTCGATAGAAGATCTGGAGCGCATCCTGGGCACGCTCGCCCCCGGTGAAGGACGCGTTCTGGGGAAGTCGCTGGCCGAGGAGAACCAGAACGAGGAATGAGCTGATGTTTCGGCTCGGTGGCGGGCCGTGTTCCGGAGTCCTACCGGAACACGGTCCGCCCTTTGCTCGCTGGCGCTACCCGTGCCCGTAAAGGGTGGATACGATGCGATCAGGTATGGCGCATCACGCAGAGACACCTCATATCGAGGAGAGGCCATGCGATCAGTGAGCCGCACCGGACTCATGGCGGCGGGGTTCAGCCTCGCGGCCGTCGGAGGGTTTGTCGGTGGTCTGCTCAAGGAACGGGCGGCGCTGACGGCGCTCCGTGGTGCGGCGGGCGAGGGAAGTGAGGACCTGGCTTCATGGGCCGTCAACTCGTACCGCTCACGCTGGACAACCTTCCGGATCTCCCCAAGCGCTGCCGTTCCTGCGTCTTCTGGGAACTCGACCCCGTCAGCGGTGAAGCCGCGGTAAAGGCGGGCCGGCCCGAGCTGGAGAAGGAAGCCTGGATCTCGGCGGTACTGCTGGAGTGGGGATCCTGCGGGCGCGTTGTCTATGTCGACGATGTGCCGGTCGGGTTCGTGATGTATGCCCCGCCGGCCTATGTGCCGCGGTCCACGGCCTTTCCCACCAGCCCGGTGTCGCCGGACGCGGTGCAGCTGCTGACGGCATGGCTGACGCCCGGCTATCAGGGGCAGGGGTTGGGGCGGGTCATGGTGCAGACCGTCGCCAAGGATCTTATCCAGCGCGGCTTCAAGGCCATCGAGGCATTCGGCGATGCCCACTGGACCGAACCGGCATGTGTCCTGCCCGCCGACCATCTCCTCGCAGTGGGCTTCAAGACCGTACGCCCGCACCCGCGCTTTCCGCGGCTGCGGCTGGAGCTGCGGGCCACGATCTCGTGGAAGGAAGATGTGGAGCTGGCTCTTGACCGGCTGCTGGGCGCCGTACAGAAGGAGCCGGCTCTGCGGCCGCTGTAAGTCGGTCCGTTTCACGGCAGCCATGTTTCACGTGAAACGGAGAACGGGCCCGCTCCCTTGATGGGGGCGGGCCCGTTTCACGTGAAACGACGACGGCGTGACTCAGGCGAGGAAGTCCGCCAGGTCGCGCTCGATCGCGGCCTTCGGCTTGGCGCCGACGATGGTCTTCACGACCTCGCCGCCCTTGTAGACGTTCATCGTCGGGATCGACATCACGCCGTACTTGGCGGTGGTCGCCGGGTTTTCGTCGGTGTTCAGCTTGGCGATGACGATCTCGTCGTGGTCGGCGGCAATCGCCTCCAGCGCCGGGGCGATCTGACGGCACGGGCCGCACCAGGTCGCCCAGAAGTCCACGAGGACGGGCTTGTCGTTCTTGAGGACGACCTCCTCGAAATTGTCGTCCGTCACGGTCACCGTGGCGCCGGCCATGGCAATCTCCTTACTGGGTGGGTGGTGGGAAGGCTGTGGGGGTACGAGGGTCAGGCGGAAGGGGTCTTCTCCGGCTCGGCGACGGCCTCGCCGTCCGCCAGCGCCGCGAGGAACCGCTCGGCGTCGAGGGCGGCGGAGCAGCCGGTGCCGGCCGCGGTGATCGCCTGGCGGTAGGTGTGGTCGACGACGTCTCCGGCGGCGAAGACGCCCGCCAGGTTTGTACGAGTGCTGGGTGCCTCGACCTGGAGGTAACCGTCGTCGTCCAGCTTCAGCTGGCCCTTGAACAGCTCGGTCCGCGGGTCGTGGCCGATCGCGATGAACAGGCCGGTCACCGGGAGCTCGGAGGTCTCGCCGGTCTTGATGTTGCGCAGCGTCAGACCGGAGAGCTTGCTTTCGCCGTGGATCTCGGCGACCTCGCTGTCCCAAATGAAGTTGATCTTCGGGTCGGCGAACGCGCGCTCCTGCATCGCCTTGCTCGCCCGCAGAGCGCCGCGGCGGTGGATCACCGTGACCGACTTGGCGAAGCGCGAGAGGAAGGTGGCCTCCTCCATCGCGGTGTCGCCACCGCCGACGACGGCGATGTCCTGGTCCTTGAAGAAGAACCCGTCACAGGTGGCGCACCAGGAGACGCCACGGCCGGACAGCTCGTCCTCGCGGGGCAGGCCGAGCTTGCGGTGCTGAGAGCCCGTGCTGACGATCACGGTCTTCGCACGGTGCACCGTGCCCGCGCTGTCGGTGACGGTCTTGATCTCTTCGGAGAGGTCGACCGAGGCGACGTCGTCCGGCACCAGCTCGGCACCGAAGCGCTCGGCCTGGGCGCGCATATTGTCCATCAGATCCGGGCCCATGATGCCGTCACGGAAGCCGGGAAAGTTCTCCACGTCGGTGGTGTTCATCAGCGCACCGCCGGCGGTGACGGCACCTTCGAAGACCAGCGGCTTCAGGGACGCGCGGGCGGTGTAGAGCGCTGCGGTATAACCCGCGGGCCCGGAGCCGATGATGATCACGTTGCGGACGTCGCTCACGGGTGTCTTCCTCGTCTCTGCCGACTGCTTGCTGGGGCTCTCTCTGGGAACTCTCACCCCACCCAACGGATCCTACGGGTCGAGCATTCCCGGAGTGTCACAGCGCACATTTCCGTCGCTCAGTCTCGCTGGTAGGAGTCGGACAGCAGGACCTGTCCGGGGACCGGCGGAGAGGCGGAGACACAAGAGGAGGCTACGACGTACGCGGAGACCCGCGAAGGGTCGGATGGGTACGGCAGTACGACGAGGTAGGCGTCCTTGCCCTCGAAGGTGCTGTGGCTGGCCGCGAGCGGAGTCTCCGTACGCCCGATGCCCTGGCGTACACAGAACGGGACGGTGTCGGCCGCGCCGCGCATCGGGGTCTGCGGGGAGCTGCGTGTGCCGATCTCCGGGGATTTCTGCGATCCCTTGGACGCGAGCAGCTCATGGACGTGCGCGCCGAGGGTTGCACGGGTCAGGCCGCCCGCACTCTTTTCGGTGACCGTGGTGTTCCGGTCCGCGGTGCCAGCCTGACCGCCGTGGAAGGCGGCGTTCTGGATGAGAAGCCCCCCGACGCTGAGCACCGCGGCTGCCGCCGCAGTGCCGAGCAGAGTGCGGGGCCAGCGCCGTGCACGGGACGAGCGACCGCCCGGTGTCCGGCGGCCGGGGCCGGAGGCGCCGCGGGGATGGCCGCCCGGTCGACGGGGCTTGCCGCCGACAGTGGGCCATTCCGCGTCGGTTTCACGTGAAACCGACGCGGGGGCGGGGGCTGTTTCACGTGAAACCAGCGTCCCCGTGCTGGGAGTCGTGGCGTCGAGCAGCGCCTCGGCGGCCAGGGCGGCATCGATGCGTCCGGCGACATCGGCCGGCATACGCGTGGGGCCGGGCAGCGTGCCGAGCAGCCCCCGGATTTCCTCCAAGGACGCATAGACGTCTTCGCACAGCGCGCAGTTGGCGAGATGGTCTCGCAGCTCCGCCGTGCGGGACGGGGAGAGGAGTCCGTCCGTCAGATCAGAGATCTCGGAGACCTCCGGGTGCTCGCCTGTGCCGGTCGTCGACGTCACGCTCGCCCACCTCCGCCCTTCACGGCACCTGTGTCGTTCGGCCCTGCCGTCGGTGGGACGGATGTCCCCTGCGCCCGGTTCCTTCCCCCGCTCGCGGGTCCGCTACCCCCGTCATCCGTACGCAGATGGGTGACCAGCGGGAGCAGCCGCGCACGGCCTCGTGCGCAGCGGCTTTTCACCGTGCCGGTCGGGACATCGAGGATCGCGGCGGCCTCGGCGACCGGGTAGCCCTGCATATCGACAAGCACCAGAGCGGCGCGCTGTTCCTCGGGGAGTGTGCGCAGCGCATGGAGCAGTTCACGGTGCAGATCCTGGCGCTCGGCCGGAGCGTCGGCGGATTCCTGCGGTTCGAGGAGCTGTTCCAGCCGCTCGGTCTCGGCGACCGGCGAGGTGCGCCGTGCGGCGGCTTTACGGGCCCGGTCCAGACAGGCGTTCACCGTGATGCGGTGCAGCCAGGTCGTCACGGCGGAGTGTCCGCGGAAGGTGTGGGCAGCGCGGTAGGCGGAGACCAGCGCGTCCTGCACGGCGTCGGCGGCTTCCTCTCGGTCACCGAGAGTGCGCAAGGCCACCGCCCAGAGCCGGTCGCGATGGCGCCGGACGATCTCCCCGAAGGCATCGGGGTCACCGGCGACATGGCGCGCAAGAAGGTCGCTGTCGCTCGGTGGCGTGGATGCCTTGTTGCTGTCTGTGGACACAAGCCCCCCGGGGTGACCCCTCTTCGACGGACACCATTGAAGCCCGTCCCGCCACGAAAGTAAATGTGAACGGGATATACGGTCGATTGTCCGCGCGAAGTATTCGGGCGCCGTCTGCGGGATGAATGGATATGAGGCTCCTGGTCGAATCATCGACCAGGAGCCTCATCTATTTGGGACAGCGGCTGAGGTTATTTTCGCGGGTCAGCCTGTGAACCTGATATCTGTGATGGCCTGCTTGTGGCCGGCGCCGCTGTGGTCGTCCACGGGGTTGGACGGCATCGCCGTGATCCAGACCAGGACATACTGCGTTTCCGCCGGTTCCTTCAGCTTGACCTTCAGACCTGTGCCCGATGTCTTGGCCGTGCCGAGCTTCTTCATGGAGCTCAGGGGAGTCGAGGTCGACGAGGAGTCCACCGAGTAGAGCGTCACGGTGGTGTAGGAGCCGCTGTAGGACAGCCCCAGCGATGCTCCGCTCACCTTCTGCTGGGAGCCGAGATCGTAGATGATTCCCACACCCTGCTTGTAAGGTGCGAGTTCCGGCCCGTCGATGTAACTCTTCGACTGCCAAAAAGTGGAACTGTCGCCGTCATAGGTGCGGCTGACATCCTGCGGATGCTGGGCTTTCCCGTCCGGGTAATACTCCGTCGCGTTATGGATTTTCAGCGGACGGCTGGCGCGGTTCGCCTCTCCGCCGCTGGGCCGGGAGGAATGCGAAGAATCAGAACGGTCCTCGCCCTGAAGCAGGGTGTCCGCCAGCTGCCAGCTGCCCAGCCCCAGCGCCGCGATGAGCAGCGCGGAGACGGACCACTTCAGCGCCCTGCCGGTGCGGCTCTGCAGCGGGGGCGGCGGGGCCGGGACGGACTGTGCCGGCCTGCCGGCCTGACCATTGTGGGCCTGTGACTGCCGGTAGGTGCCCTGCTGATAGCCGGTGCGCTGATACGGCGGCGGCGTGGTGAAGGCCGTCTCCGGTGGCCGGATGCGGGGCATCGCCGCGACGGCCTTGGCCAGCTCTTCAGGGGTGGTGCACGGCTGTTCCTGACGGGAGGCCGTGGCGCCGTCGTTGACCAGCGCGCGCATCGCGAGCTCGGACAGTCGGCGGTGGACCCCGGCGCGTACCTGGTCGGGGGCGATCAGCCCGACGCCCTTCGGCAGCCCGGCGAGACCGTATGCGTCGCTCTCGTAGGGCCAGCGCTGGGTCAGGGCGGCGTACAGCAGCGCGCCGATCGCCTCGGTGTCGGTGCGCTGGGGATGATCGCAGCTGATGCCACGTAGCGCCGCCATGACGGCCAGACCGCGGATGCGGTACTGCCCGGACTCGGTACGCAGCACCGAGCCGGGATTGATCCGCAGATGTGCCAGGCCCTCACGGTGTGCGGCGGCCATGGCCTGGGAGACCTGGCTGACGAGCTGGTAGGCGTCGTGCGGTTCGAGCGGGCCGTTCGCGAGCACGGTGGAGAGCTCTGTGGCGTCCGGCAGCCATTCGTGGACCACGTAGACGAGGTCGTTCTCCTCGACCGCGTCGAGGACCTGGACGAACCGGGGGTCACCGAGAAGCGCCGAGGAGCGGGCGGCGGACAGCACGGGGCGGGCCCGCGGATGGTCGGCCGGCAGGATGTGCACGCCCACGGCCCGACGCAGTTTCTCGTCGACCGCACGCCAACTGCTGAAGCCGTCCAGTCGGGTGACGCACTCCTCAAGGCGGTAGCGTCTGGCGAGTTTGTGGCCACTGTGCAGTTCGGGTGGCTGGGAGTCGGTCGCCTCGGCACGCTTCTCGTCGGCGCGTGCGGTGTCCTTTTCCCTGCCGGATACCTTCTCGGCCTCCGCACCGTCGTTCGTGGCCTTACCCGCCTTGGCGGTCAGCGGTTCCTCACCGCTCGTGTCGGCCACGTCGACGGCAGCCGTGCTCCGTTCCGCCACCGTCGTTCCTGCCTCCCCATCCGTTGCAGGCTCAATGAGCCAAGACAATTGTGCCCACAGTCCGCCACTATGCACGACACACGGTGGCGGTCGATGGTTGTGCTCGGTCAGCGCCCCAGCTTCGCGCGGACCATGCCCACCAGGGCGTTGAGCTCTTCGATCCGCATCTTTTGCGCCGCGGCGTAGAACACCGCCAGTAGTGCCGCACCGCCGCCGACGAGAGCGGCGAGCGAACCGACAACCCCGGTGCCGAGCCACTGCATGATGCCGTACACCACGGCCCCGGAGACGAGGGTGGCCGGGACGCTGGCGCCGGCCAGTCGCGCGTACGTGCGGACGACGTGCGCGGTGTCCAGGTCTTCCCCCATCCGCCTGCCCAGTCGGCGCCAGGCCACGCCTACGCCGATGATGTAGGCCAGTCCGTAGGAGGCCGCCATGCCGACCACGGCCCAGCGGGCGGGCAGGATCAGGAAGCACAGGGCCGATGCGACGGCGTTGACGGCGGCGACGATCACCGTGTTGTAGAAGGGGGTGCGGGTGTCCTCGTACGCGTAGAAGGCGCGCAGGACGACGTACTGCACCGAGAACGGGATCAGGCCGACGCCGAAGCCCATCAGCATGTAGCCCATCGGGACGCCGGCGCCGGACGAGCCGTAGACCAGCGTGCAGAGCGGGATGCCGAGTGAGAGGAAGCCGAACGAGATCGGGACGATGGCCACGGCGGAGGTGCGCAGGCCCTGTGACATGTCGTCCCGGACGGCTCCCGTGTCGCCGTCGTGGGCGGACCGCGACAGCCGCGGCAGCAGCGCCGCCATCACGGAGACGGTGATGATCGCCTGCGGCATGTTCCAGATCAGCTGCGCGCTGGCGTACGAGATGAAGCCGGTACCCGGGTAGCCCTGCTTGTTGGCGGCGTTGCCGGCCCAGGTGGACAGCTGTGTGACGACGAGGACGCCCGCCTGGTTGGCGAGAACGAACAGCACCGTCCACTTGGCGAGCTTCGCGGCCTTGCCGAGGCCGTGGCCGCGCCAGTCGAAGCGCAGGCGGAGCTTGAAGTCGGCGTCGCGCAGGTAGGGGATCATCGCCAGCGCCTGTACGACGAGACCCAGGAGCGTGCCGACCCCCAGCAGCCGGATGCCTTCGGCGGGGATGGTGGTGACGCCGATCTCGGAGGTCTTCGCCGTGCCGTAGACCCAGATGAACAGGCCGAACGTGGCGATCATGACGATGTTGTTGAGGACCGGGGTCCACATCATCGCGCCGAAGCGGCCACGGGCATTGAGGATCTGCCCCATCACGACGTGCAGGCCCATGAAGAAGATCGTGGGCACGCAGTACCGGGTGAAGGCGACGGCGACCTCGTTGGCCGCCGGATCACGGGAGATGTCGAACGAGACCAGCTTCACCAGAAGCGGCGCCGCGAACACCGCAAGGACGGTCAGGGCGCCGAGGATCACGACGACCAGCGTGAGCAGCCGGTTGGCGTATGCCTCGCCGCCGTCGTCGTCCTCCTTCATCGCCCGCACGAGCTGCGGGACGAAGACGGAGTTCAGACCGCCGCCGATGGTCAGGATGAAGATCATGGTCGGCAGCTGGTAGGCGACCTGCCAGGAGTCACCGAGGACCGCACCGCCCAGCGCGGCGACGATCAGAGCCGAGCGGATGAAGCCCGTGAGGCGCGACACCATGGTGCCCGCGGCCATCAGCGCGCTGGACTTGAGAAGGCCGGAGGCACGGCCGCCGGAGGGTTTGCCGGCGGCCGCCACGGGGGCGGGCTCCGGAGCCGGTGCGGGCTGCTGCGGTGTGGCCTCGGGACCCGGCGGCGGCGGGGTGGGGCGCTGGGGTTCGTATGGCTGCTGATCCCGGAAGAGATGCGCGAAGGCATCGGTCTCCGGACGCTGGTCGGCGGCCTGGGCCGTCAGCTCGTCGCCGCGCGCGAACTGCGTCGTCGCGGCGGTGGCACCGTACGGAAAGTCGCGTGAAGGGGCCTGCGGCTCGGGCGGGGGAGGCGAGGCCCACGACTGTGGATTGGGGGCGTGCGCCGAAGGAGGCTGCTGATGGAGCGGATGCGGGGCCTGCCCTGGTGGCGGCGGGGGCACGGCGCGGTCGTAGAGCGCCTCGGTGACCGGTTCCTCGGGCGCCGGATCCTGAGCGTGGTGCGGGTCGCTCCGGTAGGCGTCCTGGACGAATGGGTCCTGGGCCGTGGGCACTGGGGGCGGCGGAGGGACCGGCCCCGTGGGGTCGCTGTTGGCGCCCCGGCCGCGGTCACCGTCGTACGGCGCATTCATCGCTGCCCCACCTCATCCGTAGCCGGCCGTCCGGCTCCGCCAAATATCAACGGTCCACTTTCTCACCTGAGCCGGACGGGCCGGAGTTTTCCGAACCGGTGTCCGGCGTGGGGTCACTCGGCTGCTCGGGCTCGTCGCCGTCCGTGCCGCCGGTGTCGTCCTTCGTGCCGTCCTCGTCGGCAAGATCGTCGTCGCCCCCGGACTCGTCTTCGGCGCGTTGCGCGGCAGTCCGCTTGCGCTGGAGGTAGATCCGGACACCGGCGAGGACGAGCAGCAGCACGCCGCCCGCGATGACGAGCATCACCGTCGCGGTGATCTCGGTGACGTTCACCTGGAACGTCATGGGGCCCCCGTAGGGCTTGCCGTCCGCGGTGTAGAGCTGGGCCGTCACCGATGCGCGGCCGTTGGCGTTCGCCGTGGTGTTGAACTTGAACGACTGGCTGTGCCCGCCGTCCACCTTGATCCGCTGGGGCTCTCCCACGTCCAGACGGTTGGGCTGGGAGGAGGTCAGCTCCAGCATCATGCCCTCGACGCCTTGGACGAGGTTGTTCTGCACCGTGATCGGAATCGTCGCGCTGCGTCCGGAGAGCGTCGCGTCCGACTTCTTGATCAGATGCACCTTCCTGGTCAGGCCGTTGAGGTAGCTCCGCACTGAGTTGCGGTACGCGGTGGCATCCAGGGCGTCGCCCCGCCACTGCGTCGACATCTCGCGCATCATGGCGTTCCCGAACGGGGTCACCACCCGCTCCGGCTGGGCCAGGATCACCTGGAAATCGTTCAGTGCGGCCTGGGTGTCCTTGATCTGCCGGAAGCTGTCGGTCGGAAGTTCCTGCCTGCGCAGCGAGCCCGGGTAGGCGGCGCTGCTCGGCACCTGCCGGGTGGCTGCACGGTCGGGCTCGGCCTTCGCCGCGCCGCTGAGGTTCAGCGGCTGTGTCCAGCGCCCTGATTCCAGCGCTCGCAGGGCCGCGGCCATCGCCCGGGCCTGACTGGCCGAGGGCATCCGCTGCGGTGCGACGACGATGCTGCGCTGCCGGTCCGGGGCCTGGAGATTGATCATCTGGGTCTGCGCGAGGAACTCCTGAACCGCCTCGGTGGCGTTCCCCGGCTTCGACATATCGCCCTCGAACGCCCGGGAGAGCCCACGGTCCGCGACGATGGCGGTGTTGCCGCCACCGATGGGCCGGGCCGCCGTCGGGGTGTAAGGGAGTCCACCGGTCTCCCGGAGGCTGTCGCTGCGGGCGATGACGTTGTGCGCACCCGCCGAGGTGGCGACGTCGACGATCGAGCTGTCGACGGCTCCCTCGGCGGGCCAGGCGAAGTCCGTGCGCGGCTTGACGCCCAGGACCGTGTCCACGGTCAGGGCGGAGAGCTCGGTGGCCGGGCCGAGGTGGCTGAGCGCGCTGGGGACGCTCCGGCCGTGGTGCGCGAGCGATGCCAGGTCGGGGTCGGCGAACGGCAGCGCGATGACCTCGTGCGTCTTCACCGCCTCTTCGAGTTCGTGCAGCCACTGCTTGGCCACCGCCTGGTTCTTGCCCGTGGGGCCGTCCGACCCCTTGACCGTGTACGCCTTGGTCATCGCGTCGACGGTGGCGAGCAGGTCGGGGTCGATGACGAAGGTCACCGGAAGGTCCTTGCCGAGCGCGACCATCTGCTGCAGGCGGCCGCCGGGCGCGATCTCCGCTGCGAGATCGTCATCGCGGAAAACCGGCGTCTGCTGGGCGTCGGCGTCGGTCTCGGCGGTGAGATGGGTGGTGGAGATCAGCGGCCACAGGTATGTGAGCTGGGTCTCCTTGTCGGCATCGGCCTCCTGCCAGGGCAGGAAGGTGCGTTCGATTCCGAGTACCTGCTCGTAGGGCGCGGCCTGGGTGTGTCCGGACAGGGAGATCCCGAGCGGGTACACACCGTCGTTGCCGAGGTCGAGGTCCTTGACCGGCACGCTGAGGGTGAAGGGGCGGCTGGCGCCGGGCTCCAGCTTGCCGATCTCGGCTGTGTGATCCTCGATCTCCTTGCCGTCCAGGCTCGCCAGGTAGCCGGTGCGCTTGGACACCGCCTCAATGGCGCTGCGGCCGCCGAGCGCGGAGCCACGGTTCATTCCGACATGCGCGCCGGTGATGGTGGCGCTGCCGTCGTTGGTCAGTGTGCCGGAGACGGTGACCTTGTCGCCCTTCGACGGGGCGGACGGAGACATCTTCTCGATGGTGACGTCGACCGTGCGGGAGCCGGTCGGAGCCGCCTGTGCGGAGGGGGCGTGCGGGAGCTGTAGGAGCCCTACGAGCAGGGGCGCTCCGGTGACCAGCGCCACGGTCCTTCGCAGCCATCGGCCGCGCGGCCGTTCAGTGCTCTGGAACCCTGCCGCCTCGGCCACGCGCTCGCCCGTCCCTCGTCGTCGTCAGTGGTCGTCGGATTGTGCGTCCACGAATGGTAACGAGGCCCGCAGCGGCGTGGTGCCGGGGACTGCTCCACGTGATCGCGGACTATGGCCGGACCCCGTCCCCTCTTAACGTGACGCTTCGCGCGGCATGGCCACGTACTCTGTTCTGTTGTGCCGAACGCCAACAATGACATCGCCGCCCCGCAGCCCGAACGGACTCCGCAGTCCACGAACGCGCTGAATCACGTACAGCGCCGTGCCGTGAGCGAGCTGTTGCGGGTGTCCCCCGTCGCGGACGACCTGGCCCGCCGATTCCAGGCGGCCGGGTTCACGCTCGCCCTGGTCGGCGGCTCGGTCAGGGACGCGTTGCTCGGCAGGCTCGGCAATGACCTCGACTTCACCACCGATGCCCGTCCTGAGGACGTCCTGAAGATCGTCCGGCCGTGGGCGGACGCGGTATGGGAGGTCGGCATCGCCTTCGGCACGGTGGGCTGCAAGAAGAGCTCGTTCGACATCGAAGTCACGACCTACCGTTCCGAGGCGTACGACCGCACCTCGCGCAAGCCGGAGGTGTCCTACGGTGACACCATCGAGGAGGACCTGGTGCGCCGGGACTTCACGGTGAACGCCATGGCGGTGCTCCTGCCGCAGAAGGAGTTCGTCGACCCGCACGGCGGCCTGGAGGATCTGGCCTCCCGCGTACTGCGGACCCCGGGGAGGCCGGAGGAGTCGTTCTCCGATGATCCGCTGCGGATGATGCGCGCGGCCCGCTTCGCCGCTCAGCTGGACTTCGAGGTCGCCCCCGAGGTCATCGCCGCGATGAAGTCGATGTCGGAGCGCATTGAGATCGTCTCCGCGGAGCGGGTGCGGGACGAGCTGAACAAGCTGATCCTGGCGCCGAACCCGCGCAAGGGACTGCGGCTGCTCGTCCAGTCGGGGCTGGCCGACCGAGTACTGCCGGAGCTGCCGGCGCTGCGGCTGGAACGTGACGAGCATCACCGTCACAAGGACGTCTACGAACACTCGCTGACCGTCCTGGAGCAGGCGATCGACCTCGAAGAGGACGGTCCCGATCTGGTGCTGCGGCTGGCGGCCCTCCTGCATGACATCGGAAAGCCCAAGACGCGGCGTTTCGAGATGGATGGCCGGGTCTCCTTCCACCACCACGAAGTGGTGGGAGCAAAGATGGCCAAGAAGCGGATGACCGCGCTGAAGTACTCCAACGACATGATCAAGGACGTCGCGCTGCTGGTGGAGCTGCATCTGCGCTTCCACGGCTACGGGTCCGGGGAGTGGACGGACTCGGCGGTCCGCCGGTACGTCCGGGATGCCGGCGCGCAGCTGGAGCGGCTGCACAAGCTGACACGCTCGGACTGCACCACCCGCAACAAGCGCAAGGCCGCTGCCCTGTCGCGGGCCTATGACGGGCTTGAAGAGCGCATCGCGCGGCTGAAGGAGCAGGAAGAGCTGGATGCGACCCGTCCGGACCTGGACGGCAACGACATCATGCGGATTCTTGGCATCGGCCCGGGGCCCCAGGTCGGGAAGGCCTACAAGCAGATGCTGGAGCTGCGACTGGAGCACGGTCCGATGGACCGGGAGGCGGCGGTTGCCGCCCTCAAGGAGTGGTGGGCGCAGCAGAGCTGATGTTTCACGTGAATGCGGCAGACGGTGAACCGTCATGTTTCACGTGAAACGAGGGGCGGTGTTTCACGTGAAACACCGCCCCTTTCGGTTGTGCGTGCTCGCTCAGGCTTCCTTGGTGCAGAGCAGGAAGTCGGGGCCCTTGCCGGTCTCGGCATAGAACCCGGTGGCGTCGGGTACCTTGCGGCACTCGGTTTCGGCGGTGGTCTGGGTGTAGAAGCCGTCGATCTTCTTGACGACCTTGGACACCGCGTCAGGGGAGGAGCAGTCCACGACCTCCATGCGGTCCGTGGACGACGATGCCGCCTTCAGGCAGTCACCCACCGCCGCCGTGTCGGCATCGTCCTGGCTCGCTATGAAACCGACTAGCGCCATCACGGCGACCAGTACGACAATGCCGATGTTCTTGATGGTCTTGAAGGACACCCCCGACTTCCGAGTCGGCGGAGGGACCGGCGCTCCCGGGTAGCCGTCGGGCTGCCCGTACGGTCCCGCGGGCGGCGCACCGTACGGGGCACCCGCCTGGCCCTGCGGCTGTCCGTAGGGGCCGGGGCCCTGGGACGGACGGGTGGGCCGTACGGAGCGTTGGGGGCTTGGTGTTGAGGGCTCTGGCCGAACGGCTACTGACCGTAGGGCGCCTGACCGTACGGACTCTGGCCTTGAGGCGGCGTCGTCATGGAACTCCCCCGATTTTGATGTGTACAGGCTCGTGTAGGACGCCCGTAAGGTATCGGGTCCGGTCGCCTCGCCAGGGGCGGGGTGTCCCATCAGCGGGGAGCGTGACGCCTAACGCCGCCCAAAGCGGACCAACCCCACAACGACCGTCGCATAGACGGCGGCCACGACGATTATCAGAACGGCCGACTTCCCATCCGGCGGCAGCATGAGGGCGGCGACCGCTGCCGCACTGACGAAGGCGACATTGAACAGCACGTCGTAGATGGCGAAGATCCGGCCGCGGAAGGCGTCGTCGACCGATCTCTGAACCACGGTGTCCGTGGAAATCTTGGTGCCTTGCGTGCTGATGCCGAGCACAAACGCGGCCACCAGCATCGGCACAGGAGCGAAGAGCAGACCGAGTGCGGGCACCAGCACCGCGCCCAGGGCGGCGCAGCAGGCGATCCACCCGAAGGCGGTGAGCCGTTCGACCGCCCACGGCGTGAGGAGAGCGGCCGCGAAGAAGCCCGCTCCCGACACCATGACGGTGATGCCGAGCAGGGCCAGGCCCTCGGACACGTTGTCGGTCCAGGCGTACCGGGACAGCATCAGCACCATGACCGTCACGGCTCCATAGCAGAAGCGGACTATCGTCATCGCGGTCAGCGCGCGGGCGGCGGTGCGCCGCTCCGCGAGATGGCGAAAGCCGTGGGCGAGCCCCCGCACGGTACTCACCAGGGCTTCCCACAGGTGTGGTTGGAGCCGCGAGGGATCGGGCCCGAGGAGCCCGGGTGCCATGCGCAGGGCGGTGAGGGCGGAACAGAGATAGAGGGCCGCCCCGAGAAGGACGGCCACCGGATCCACGTCCGGACCGGTGAGGCGGACGGCGAAGGCGAGCCCGCCGCCGGCGGTCGCGGCGAGCGTTCCGGCAGTGGGGGCAATGGAGTTGGCCATGACGAGCTGCTGTCCAGCGCCGACCACCCGGGGGAGCGCGGCCGACATCCCGGCCAGGACGAAGCGGTTCACGGCGGTCACGGAGAGGGCCGAGGCGTAGAACAGCCAGTCGGGGACCCTGGCCACCATCAGAGCCGCGGTCACGGCGGCCAGCAGGGTCCGCAGCAGGTTCCCGTACAGGATGACCTGGCGGCGTCGCCAGCGGTCGAGCAGCACTCCGGTGAAGGGCCCGACGAGTGAGTACGGAAGCAGCAGGACGGCCATGGCGGAGGCGATGGCCGCGGCCGAGGTCTGTTTCTCGGGTGAGAAGACGACGTAGGTGGCGAGCGCGACCTGGTAGACGCCGTCGGCGGCTTGGGAGAGGAGCCGTGTGGCCAGGAGAGATCGGAAGTCCCGTAGCTGGAGTAATACGCGGAGATCGCGCACAGCAGGCATGAGGCATAGCCTCACACAGCCCGCAGGCCCCCGGGGGGAAATGACCGGGGGCCTGCGGGAAGGTTCGGCGGGCGTCTCAGTGCTCGGCGTCGCCCTTGATGAACTTCTCGACGTTCTCACGTGCCTCGTCGTCGAAGTACTGCACCGGCGGCGACTTCATGAAGTACGACGACGCGGAGAGGATCGGACCGCCGACGCCCCGGTCCTTGGCGATCTTCGCGGCCCGCAGGGCATCGATGATGACGCCCGCGGAGTTCGGGGAGTCCCAGACCTCAAGCTTGTACTCAAGGTTCAGCGGGACATCACCGAAGGCGCGGCCCTCGAGGCGGACATAGGCCCACTTGCGGTCGTCCAGCCAGGCCACGAAGTCCGACGGGCCGATGTGGACGTTGTCCTCGCCCAGCTCACGGTCCTTGATCTGGGAGGTGACGGCCTGCGTCTTGGAGATCTTCTTGGACTCCAGGCGCTCACGCTCCAGCATGTTCTTGAAGTCCATGTTGCCGCCGACGTTCAGCTGCATCGTGCGGTCCAGGATGACGCCCCGGTCCTCGAAGAGCTTGGCCATCACACGGTGCGTGATCGTGGCGCCGACCTGGGACTTGATGTCGTCACCGACGATCGGGACCCCGGCCTCGGTGAACTTGTCCGACCACTCCTTGGTGCCGGCGATGAAGACCGGGAGGGCGTTGACGAACGCGACCTTGGCGTCGATGGCGCACTGGGCGTAGTACTTCGCGGCGTCCTCGGACCCGACAGGGAGGTAGCAGACCAGAACGTCGACCTGCTCGTCCTTGAGGACCTGGACGACGTCGACCGGCGCCTCGGCGGACTCCTCGATGGTCTGGCGGTAGTACTTGCCCAGGCCGTCGAGGGTGTGACCGCGCTGGACCTGCACACCGGTGTTCGGCACGTCGCAGATCTTGATGGTGTTGTTCTCGCTGGCGCCGATGGCGTCCGCGAGGTCGAGGCCGACCTTCTTGGCGTCGACATCGAAGGCGGCCACGAACTCGATGTCACGGACGTGGTAGTCGCCGAACTGCACGTGCATGAGGCCGGGCACGCGGCTGTTCGGGTCTGCGTCCTTGTAGTACTCGACGCCCTGTACCAGCGAGGCGGCGCAGTTGCCCACGCCGACGATGGCTACGCGAACCGAACCCATTCCGGTTGCTCCCTGTGTTCTCGATGAGGCCCTGCGCAGCAGGCCCTCATGTGGTGGTGTCATCAGACGGATCCGGCCGGGAACCACCCCGGTGCCGGGGCAGGCCGCCCGTATCTCCTGACTGGTCCTTCTCGCCCTGCTCTGCGGGATCCGGTGCGCGTTGATCGCGCCCGGCGCGCTCACTCTCGATGAGCTCGTTCAACCAACGGACTTCGCGCTCCACGGATTCCATGCCGTGGCGCTGCAGTTCGAGGGTGTAGTCGTCCAGCCGCTCGCGGGTCCGGGCCAAAGAGGTGCGCATCTTCTCAAGGCGCTCCTCCAGCCGGCTGCGGCGGCCTTCCAGCACGCGCATCCGCACGTCCCGCGACGTCTGACCGAAGAAGGCGAAGCGGACGCCGAAGTGCTCGTCCTCCCACGCATCCGGTCCGGAGTGGGCGAGCAGCTCCTCGAAGTGCTCTTTGCCCGATGCGGTCAATCGGTAGACGATCTTCGCCCGGCGGCCTGTCAATGCCGCGGCGGGTGCGCCCTCCGGGGCACCGCCCGTCTCCTCGATGAGCCAGCCGTTGGCGACCAGCGACTTGAGGCAGGGGTAGAGGGTGCCATAGCTGAACGCACGGAAGACCCCGAGCGACGTATTGAGTCGTTTTCGCAGCTCATAGCCGTGCATGGGGGACTCTCGGAGCAGGCCGAGGACGGCGAACTCAAGGATGCCGGAACGTCTGCTCACCCTCCGCCTCCTTGGTCTCGTGCGTTCTTTATCCCGTGCTGATGTATCGACTCGATACATCCTGACGATAGAACGGTGACCTGGGTGGGGCAAGCGGGGGGACGGTGAACGGCGTCACATCACCGATTCGTGCGACGTAACCTGACTGATTTGGAGTGAATTTCAACACTGAGCAGGTTTTGGCCGTGCGTAGTCTGTGCGGCATGCAGAATGCCGGGAACCGTGGGCCGATACGTGGCGTCCCCGTCCTCGGTGTAGTGCGTCCCGCGTGTCAGGAGCGGGTCGTGCATCGGGGGACCTGAAGACAACTGCCGCCTTCAGGCGACGTGACAGCGCGCCTGCCCGAGGAGTATCCGTTCGATGAGCGAGCACCGTCGCAAACCGCCACAACCGCAGGGTGGCGGACGTGCAGCGGCACGACGCGCCGCGCAGCAGCAAACAGGACGCCGTGCTGCGAGGGGTTCCGCCGCCGGCCCTGTTCCCGGCTCCGAGCGGCCGTACGGAGGGCGGGCCGAGGCGCGCCGTGCCGCACAACGCGGCTCCCGTCGGCGAGCGCCCGAGGACGCGGCGATGGCCTCCGGCGGAGGCCGTGGTGGCCGACGTGGTGGCGGGCGCCGCACCGGCGGTGGCGGTCACGGCCCCGACGGAGGACGCGGTCGCGGCGGTGGGCAGCCTGCCAAGAAGCGGTTCATCGACTACCCGCGCGTCGGCCGTGTCGGATGGCGCCGGTTCGTGCCGTCCTGGAAACAGGTCACCGGTATGGCCATCACCTTCATGGGCCTGATCGTCGGAGCGGCCGGCGTGGCGCTGGCCGTGGTGACCGTTCCCGACCCGAGCGAGGCCGCCAGGCAGGAGAACAACGTCTACCTCTGGTCCAATGGCAAAGTCATGGTCCGGGACGGCAAGACGAACCGGCAGAACGTCAGCATCTCCGATATTCCGACCTCGATGCAGAATGCGGCGATGGCCGCGGAGAACGCGACGTTCAGGTCGGACTCGGGTGTGGACCCCGTGGGTATCGCGCGTGCGCTGTTCAACATGGCCAGGGGCGGTGAAACCCAGGGCGGATCGACCATCACTCAGCAGTACGTCAAGAACGCGATGCTGACCCAGGAGCAGACGCTCGAACGCAAGATCAAAGAGCTGTTCATCTCGATAAAGGTCGACTCGAAGATGAGCAAGAACGAGATCCTGCAGGGCTATCTGAACACCAGCTACTACGGCCGCGGGGCCTACGGGATCCAGGCAGCTGCCCAGGCGTACTACGGGAAGGACGCCTTCGATCTGAAGCCGGACGAGAGCGCCATGCTGGCGACCGTGCTCAAGGGTGCGGACCTGTACGACCCGGCCGGCGGTTCGGGGCCGCATTCGAGCAAGGCGGAGAACACCGCGCGCGCCAAGGCACGGTGGAAGTGGATCCTCGACCGGGAGCTCGAGGTGGGGTTCATGACGGAGAAGGAACGGGCCAAGTACCAGAAGTTCCCCATGCCCGACCCGCCGAAGCCGGTGGCCAGCAAGACCGGCCAGATCGGCTACCTGATGGACACCGCGAAGAAGTATGTGCTGAAGCACTCGTCGCTCAGTGAGAGGCAGTTCGACAAGGGCGGCTACACGATCCGGACGACCTTCGACAAGTCGAAGGTCGACAAGCTCAGCGATGCGGTGAAGAAGGTCGACAAGCGGTACATCGACCCGGAGGAGCGCGCGAAGGACAGATACGTCCAGTTCGGAGCGGCGTCCGTGGTCCCGGGAGATGGCAAGATCGTCGCCCTTTACGGCGGTGAGGGCTACAACAAGGGGCACTTCATGAACAACGCCGACACCTTCGGTGTGCCGGTCGGTTCGACGTGGAAGCCGTTTGTCCTCGCGGCGGCGATGGAGCACGGGACGGCCAAGAGCAATGGTCCGCTCTCACCGGAGAGCCGGTACAACGGCAACGACCATCTCAAGGTGAAGAACGCGCAGGGCAACTATGTCCTGAAGAAGGACAACTCGCCCTTCTACCAAGAGAACGAGAGTGATCACCGCTGGGGCTATATCTCCCTGACCAAGGCCATGGAGCAGTCCGTCAACACCCCGTTCGTTCAGCTCGGCATGGATGTCGGTATGAGCAAGGTGCGGGACATGGCGCACGCCGCGGGGATCTCGGAGGAGAGCTTCGACAAGCACCTCAACCCGTCCTTCGCGCTGGGCACCTCCACACCGAGTGCGATTCGCATGGCCGATGCCTATGCGACCTTCGCCAACCAGGGCGTGAAGCTTGAGCCCTATTCGGTGACCAAAGTGACGTTCCGTGGTGAAGAAGTGGAGGGCTTCGAGAAGCCCAAGCAGGAGACGGCGATGGACCGCGACATCGCCAATAAGGTGACCGAGATCCTGGAGAACGTCATCCAGAACGGCACGGCGCAGAAGGCGAAGCGGCTGGGTATCCCGGCGGCGGGCAAGACCGGTACCACCGACGAGAACAAGTCGGCCTGGTTCGTCGGCTACACCCCGAAGCTCTCGACGGCCGTCACGATGTTCCGTGAGGACCCGAAGAACCCGCGTCAGCTGTCCATGAACGGGGTGGGCGGCTTCGACTCGATCCACGGTGGTGCACTGCCGACCGAGGTCTGGACCGAGTACATGCTGCAGGCGAACGTCGGCGCGGAGCCGTTCCCCACCGCCAATTTCATCGGTAAGCGCGTCGACCAGGAAGGCATGCCGACCCCGAAGCCGACCCCCACGCCGACGCCGGATCCGTCCGAGACGCCGTCCGGGACACCGAGCGAGTCCGCACCGCCGACCGATATTCCGAGCGCCCCTCCGACCGAGACCTGCTCCCCCATGGACATCGACTGCCAGGACCCCGGCGGGCAGTCGAACGGTGGGGGCAATGGCACCGGGCAGGGCGGTACGACCGGAGGGGAGACCAGTCCGACCCCCGACCCGGAGCCTGGTGGTGACGACGGCGGAGGAGGCTTGTTCGGCGGTCCCTCCGGCTCCTGATGATCGCCGCATGTTTCACGTGAAACCGAGCGACTGTTTCACGTGAAACATGGACCGGCGAAGCCCCCGACCCGGCTTGACCGGGCGGGGGCTTCGCCGCGTTCGGACAAGGGGCGGTACGGCAGGATGGGGCCATGACGAGGGTGCGACAGGACGAGTCCGTACGGCCGACGAGGCGGGACGAGGTGGCGGCGGCCGGAAGCGAGCTGATCGGCGGCCCGATCGGGCGGCGTGCGCTGTTCGGGACGAGCTGGCTGACGCCGGTGCGGCTCATCGCGCTGGTCGCCATCGGCATGTTCGCGCTCGGCATGGTGCAGAAGCTGCCCTGTTACAACGGTGGGTGGTTCTTCGGTGCCACGGCCCAGTACACCCATGCCTGTTACTCCGACATCCCCCATCTCTATGCGGGACGGGGCTTCGCCGATGGGCTGATCCCGTATTTCGACCGGCTGCCCGGCGATATGGAGTACCTGGAGTACCCGGTGCTGACCGGTGCCTTCATGGAGGTCGCGTCCTGGATGACCCCGCACAGCGGGTCCATCCAGCAGCGCGAACAGATCTATTGGCTGGTCAATGCCGGGATGCTGATGATCTGCGCCGCCGTCATCGCTGTGTGCGTGGCCCGGACGCACCGTCGCCGCCCCTGGGACGGGCTCCTCGTCGCCCTGGCGCCGGCCTTCGCGCTCACCGCCACCATCAACTGGGATCTGCTGGCGATCGCACTGACCGCCGCGGGGATGCTGATGTGGTCACGGAGCCGACCCCTGGCGGCCGGTGTCCTGATCGGGCTGGCGACCGCGGCGAAGCTGTACCCGGTGCTCCTACTGGGCCCCCTGCTGGTGCTGTGCTGGCGGGCGGGAGCCTGGCGTGCGTACGGGAAAGCCGTGGCGGGTGCCACGGTGTCGTGGCTCGTGGTCAACCTGCCGGTGATGATCACGCACGATGCGGCCGGATTCCACATCCGGGAGGGCTGGGCGAAGTTCTACACCTTCAGCCAGGAGCGGCCCGTCGACTTCGGATCGATCTGGCTCCTGATCTCGCAGCGCGCCGGGAACCCTCTGGAGAACGCCAACACCTACGCCACCTTGCTGATGCTTCTGGGTTGTGGCGCCATCGCACTGCTGACGCTCTACGCGCCGCGGCGGCCACGCTTCGCTCAGCTCGCCTTCCTTGTCGTCGCGCTCTTCATCCTCACCAACAAGGTCTACTCGCCACAGTACGTCCTCTGGCTGACCCCGCTTGCCGCGCTGGCCCGGCCTCGCTGGCGGGACTTCCTGATCTGGCAGGCATGTGAGGTCATGTACTTCCTGGGGATCTGGATGTACCTCGCCTACACGGGGAGCGGCGACAAGCATCAGGGACTGCCGACGGAGGGCTACCAACTGGCCATCGCCCTCCACCTCTTGGGCACCCTCTACCTGTGCGCCGTGGTCGTACGGGACATCCTGATGCCGGAGCGCGATGTCGTCCGCAGGGACGGGGACGACGATCCGTCGGGCGGTGTCCTGGACCGGAGACCGGACGTTTTCGTGTTCGGACGGCCTTACCATGAGCCGCGGCACGCGCTGCACTTCGAGGGACAGCCACGGGTGCGCTGGGGCGTCGTACGGGACTGAGCCGCCAACGGCCTGGCGGAACGGCACGGGCCTGGTGCCGCAGCGCATGTCTGCGGCACCAGGCCCGTGGTGCTCTTGAGAGTGCCGGCTCGCGCGGCTCAGCGGTCCACGAGGCGGTCGTACTGCGTGGTGGTGTGCCGCAGATGGGCCACCAGCTCCTCGCCCACCTGCGGCGCGGGGGCATCCGTCGGCACGAACAGGATCGACACCTGCATGTGCGGGGGCTCCGCGAACCAGCGCTGCTTCCCGGCCCACACATACGGCGCCAGATTGCGGTTGACGGTTGCCAGGCCGGCGCGGGCCACGCCCTTGGCACGGGGCATCACACCGTGCAGGGCCTTGGGAGATTCCAGGCCGACGCCGTGCGAGGTGCCGCCGGCGACCACCACCAGGTAGCCGTCGGAAGCGGCCTTTTGCTGGCGGTAGCCGAAGCGGTCCCCCTTCGCCACGCGCGTGACGTCGAGCACCGAGCCGCGGTACTCGGTGGCCTCGTGGTCACCGAGCCACAGCCGGGTGCCGATACGCGCGCGGAAGCGGGTCTGCGGGAACTGCTGCTGGAGACGGGCGAGCTCGTCGGCCTTGAGATGGCTGACGAACATGGTGTGCAGCGGCAGGCGGGCGGCGCGGAGCCGGTCCATCCAGCCGATGACCTCTTCGACCGCGTCGGACCCGTCGGTGCGGTCCAGCGGCAGATGGATCGCGAACCCTTCCAGCCGGATGTCCTCGATGGCCGCGGCCAGCTTCGGCAGGTCCTCCGGCGCGACACCGTGCCGCCTCATGCTGCTCATGACCTCGATGACGACCCGGGCGCCGACCAGACCTCCCACGCCTTCGACCGACGAGACCGAGCGGATCGCCCGGTCGGGCAGTGGCACCGGCTCCTCGCCGTGCCGGAACGGGGTCAGAACGAGCAGATCGCCGCTGAAGAAGTCCTTGATGCGGGCCGCCTCGTAGGTCGTACCGACCGCGAGGATGTCGGCACCGAGGAGGGTGGCCTCTTCGGCGAGGCGCTCATGGCCGAAGCCGTAGCCGTTGCCCTTGCATACCGGGACCAGCCCGGGAAACTGCTGGAGAACGCTCTGCTGATGCGCCCGCCAGCGCGCGGTGTCGACGTAGAGGGTGAGCGCCATGGCCGGGCCCGGAACCTTTCTCGTGGCTGGGGTGTGTCAGAGGTACGAACGGTGCGGCGGCGCGGTCAGCGACGCGCCATATACATGTCGAACGCCTTGTGCAGAAGCTTGTTGAGCGGGAAGTCCCACTCACCGAGATACTCCGCTGCCTGCCCACCCGTGCCGACCTTGAACTGGATCAGGCCGAAAAGGTGGTCGTTCTCGTCGAGGGAGTCGCTGATGCCGCGGAGGTCGTAGACCGTGGCGCCGAGCGCATAGGCGTCGCGCAGCATCCGCCACTGCATCGCGTTGGACGGCCGGACCTCGCGCTTGTGGTTGGCGGAGGCACCGTAGGAGTACCAGACGTGGCCACCGACGATCAGCATCGTGGCGGCCGCGATGTTCTCCCCCTCGTGACGGGCGAAGTACAGCCGCATGCGGTTGGGGTCCTCGGCGTTGAGGGCCTTCCACATGCGCTGGAAGTAGCCGATCGGGCGCGGCCGGAAGCGGTCGCGCTCCGCGGTGACCTCGTAGAGCCGCTGCCACTCGTCCAGCTCGTCGTAGCCGCCCTGGACGACCTCGACGCCGGCCTTCTCGGCCTTCTTGATGTTCCGGCGCCACAGCTGGTTGAAGCCCTTGTGGACGTCCTCGAGGGAGCGATCGGCCAGCGGTACCTGGAAGACATAGCGGGGCTGGACGTCGGCGAAGCCGGCGCCGCCGTCCTCGCCCTGCTGCCAGCCCATGCGGCGGAGCTTGTCGGCCACCTCGAAGGCGCGCGGTTCGATATGGGTCGCCTCGACGTCCCGCAGCCGCTTGACGTCCGGGTTCTGGATACCGGCCTTGATCGCCGGGGCGTCCCAGCGCCGGATGACGACCGGCGGTCCCATCTTCACGGTGAAGGCGCCCTGCTGCTTGAGATGCGTGAGCATCGGCTGCAGCCAGTCCTCCAGATGGGGCGAGTGCCAGTTGATGACCGGTCCCTCGGGGAGGTACGCGAGGTACCGCTTGACCTTGGGGACCTGGCGGTAGAGGACCAGGCCGGCACCGACCAGCTCGCCGGCGGCGTCGAACCAGCCCAGGCTCTCCGAGCGCCACTCGGCCTTGACGTCGGCCCAGGCGGGGACCTGCATGTGGCTGGCCGCGGGCAGGCTCTGGATGTATGCCAGATGCTCCTTGCGGCTGATGGTCCTCAGGGTCAGGCTCATGCGGGGCGCTCCTCGGCAGGTGTGTCCCCATGGTCGGGGCTCCGGCTCTCGCGCCGAAGCCTACTGTGAGCGGGGAGCGCCCCGTCTGAGTCGTACGACCTTGGGTTCGAATAGGGCCTCGTTCGTGTCAGCCGAGGACGCCGCCCCACAGGCCGCCGTGGGCCAGACCGATGTAGAAGCCGAGACCCGACGCCCCGAGCCCGATGATCACCAGGAAGCGTTCACCCGTCGTCGACGAGATGAACTGGCCCCAGAGACCGGTGCCGATGCCGACCAGGCCGACCCAGGAACTGACCAGGTGCAGGCTGGGAGAGAGAGTGGTGAAGACGGCGATTGCCCCGAGTACCACCGTCACGATGGCGAAGGTGTTCTCGACGGGGTGTTCCTTGCCGTCGCTGTTGAGAAGCGAGAGCAGATTGCGCGGGGTCCGTGCTGCCTGTGCCATGCGGCACCTCCGACTGACCGGGCGGCGCACTGTAACGCCGCTCACACCCATTGCGTTCCAGATTGAGGGGTGCAGGGCCCGGATTTCAACCGGAAGCCCCGAGGCGGGTACTCTGTACGGTCTGCGCCCATGTCTGTCCGGATGAGCCGGGCGGATTCGGCGCGGACGCATCATGACCCTCCTGCCACGGAACGACCGTGGCCGCTGAGTCCAAAGGAGGTGGGTTCTACATGCGTCACTACGAGGTGATGGTCATCCTCGACCCCGATCTTGAGGAGCGCGCTGTCTCCCCGCTGATCGAGAACTTCCTCTCCGTCGTCCGTGAGGGCAACGGAAAGGTCGAGAAGGTCGACACCTGGGGCCGTCGTCGTCTCTCGTACGAGATCAACAAGAAGCCCGAGGGCATCTACTCGGTCATCGACCTGCAGGCCGAGCCTGCGGTCGTCAAGGAGCTCGACCGTCAGATGAACCTGAATGAGTCGGTCCTCCGGACCAAGGTCCTCCGTCCCGAGACCCACTGACCGCGTCAGCGTTCAGCGGTAGCCGGGTCCGAGTAGCAGCAACACCAGCAGCCAGCAGCACACCCGCCGAGAGGTTCCCCTAATGGCAGGCGAGACCGTCATCACGGTCGTCGGCAATCTTGTCGACGACCCCGAGCTGCGCTTCACCCCGTCCGGTGCGGCGGTCGCGAAGTTCCGCGTCGCGTCCACTCCCCGCACCTTCGACCGCCAGACCAATGAGTGGAAGGACGGCGAGAGCCTGTTCCTGACCTGCTCGGTGTGGCGTCAGGCGGCGGAGAACGTCGCCGAGTCCCTCACGCGGGGCACCCGCGTGGTCGTCCAGGGCCGTCTCAAGCAGCGGTCGTACGAGGACCGCGAGGGCGTGAAGCGCACGGTCTACGAGCTCGACGTCGATGAAGTCGGCGCGAGCCTCAGGAACGCCACGGCCAAGATCACCAAGACCAGCGGTCGCGGTGGCCAGGGCGGCGGCTTCGGCGGTGGCCAGCAGGGTGGCGGCGGCTGGGGCGGCGGCCCCGGTGGCGGCCAGCAGGGCGGCGGCGGTGCTCCCGCCGACGACCCGTGGGCGACCAACGCGCCGGCCGGCGGTGGCCAGCAGGGTGGCGGCGGTGGCTGGGGCGGTAGCTCCGGCGGTGGCTACTCGGACGAGCCGCCCTTCTAGGTCCGTGAAACCGGCTCGTCTCCGCGTTGTTTCACGTGAAACAACGCGGCGGAACGGCCGCGGCCTTGAGGGCGTCAGCACCAAACTTCTTGAACTCACTGGAGAGAGACAATGGCGAAGCCGCCTGCTCGCAAGCCTAAGAAGAAGGTTTGCGTGTTCTGCAAGGAGAAGATCTCCTACGTCGACTACAAGGACACGAACCTGCTGCGGAAGTTCATCTCCGACCGCGGCAAGATCCGTGCCCGCCGGGTTACCGGCAACTGCACCCAGCACCAGCGTGACGTCGCCACGGCCGTGAAGAACAGCCGTGAGATGGCGCTGCTGCCCTACACCTCCACCGCGCGATAAGGGAAGGGTGACCGACACATGAAGATCATCCTCACCCACGAGGTCTCCGGCCTCGGCACCGCCGGCGACGTCGTTGACGTCAAGGACGGTTACGCCCGTAACTACCTGGTCCCGCGTGGTTTCGCGATCCGCTGGACCAAGGGTGGCGAGAAGGACGTCGAGCAGATCCGTCGCGGTCGCAAGATCCGCGAGATCGCCACGATCGAGCAGGCCAACGAGGTCAAGGGCCGGCTTGAGGGCGTCAAGGTGACGCTGGCCGTGCGCGCCGGCGAGGCCGGCCGCCTGTTCGGCTCCGTCACCCCGGCCGACGTCGCCTCCGCGATCAAGGCCGCCGGTGGTCCGGACGTCGACAAGCGCCGTGTGGAGCTCGGTACGCCGATCAAGACCCTGGGCGCGCACCAGGTCTCCGTGCGTCTGCACGCCGAGGTCACCGCGAAGCTCGGTGTCGAGGTCGTCGCCGCGTAATCGCAGCACAACGCCGAAGGGCCGCACTCCGCTGACGGGGTGCGGCCCTTCGCCGTGTGCAGGTCTCCGGAAGCCCGGTCTCAGTCCTCGTCCTGGGCGTGCTTGTAGAGCGCGGCGACGTCGTCGTCGAAGTACGCGGCGTAGGAGACGTCGTCCTCGTCGCCGCCGCCCTCATAGCCGCCGAGAACACCGATGACCGTGCCGGTGTGGCTCTTGGGGTCGTAGTCGGCGAGCCAGGGGCTGCCGCTCGTACCGCCCTCGAAGTCGGTGCACCGGATGCGCAGTTGGGTGTTGCTGAACTTCGTGGTGCGGTTCTGGCAGGAGATCGGGGTGTCGCGGCTGGTGGGATAGCCGGTGATCTTGACTTCGTTGTCGAAGCCGCGGTCTATGCCCAGGGTGTTGGCGCCCAGCACGTCCTGTATCTGCTCGCCGTCCTTCTTGTCGAGTATGAGGAACGCGACGTCGAGATCCTCGTCGCTCGACTTGGCCCAGCGGTTGTCGACGATCACCTTCTTCACCTTCCACAGGCCGGTGGGCTCCTCGCCGTCGCGGTAGTCGGGAGCGAAGACCAGATCGTTCACAGGGGCCTTGGCGTCGCTGTCGTAGGCGCAGTGGGCCGCGGTGATGAGCATGTTCCGGCCGGGGCTCTGCACCACGCTGGCGGTGCAGAAGTGGTCGCCGGAGTCGTTCTTCGCGAAGACCGCGCCGACCCGGGCGTTCTGCTCGGTTCTGCGTGGGGTGTACGCGTCGCCGTCGCCGGCCGGGGCGGTCGCGGCGGGGTCCTGGTCCTCGGGATCCTGGCCGGGCTCGCCGGACTTGCCGAAGCTGCTGCGGCCGCCGCTGACCGTACCGGCGTCCCCCGAGACGGAGCCCACCATGACAACGGCCCCGATGACGACCAACGTCATGGGCAGCACGGATTTCCTGGCCAGGCAGCGCACATGGTCATTATCGACAGGCGATTCGCTGTTACGGGGCGGTTCAACGAGAGGCCCCGGTCACAATCCACCGGCCCGATCGGGTGCGCAGCCACAGCGTCAGCATGCGCACCGTCATCATCAGCGCCATGGCCCACCAGAGGGCGACCAGTCCGCCGCCGAGGGCGGGGACGGCCAGTGCGACGGGTACGAACAGGGCGAGCGTCACGACCATCGCCCAGGCGAGATACGGCCCGTCCCCCGCGCCCATCAGGACGCCGTCGAGGATGAAGACGATGCCGGAGACCGGCTGGCTGACCGCCACCACCAGAAGTGTGGTGAGCAGCGGGCCCTGTACGTCGGGGTCGGTGGTGAACAAGGGGATGAACAGCGGTCGGGCGAGCGCGACAAGTACGCCGAGGACCAGACCGGAAGCGATGCCCCACTGCACCATGCGGCGGCAGGCGGCCTTGGCGCCGTCCCGGTCCCCCGCCCCGAGATAGCGGCCTATGATGGCCTGCCCGGCGATGGCTATGGAGTCCAGGGCGAAGGCCAGCAGCGACCAGAGGGTGAGCACGATCTGGTGGGCGGCGACCTCGGCGTCGCCGAGCCGGGCGGCCACGGCGGTGGCGATCATCAGCACCGCGCGCAGCGAGAGGGTGCGGACCAGCAGCGGGGCGCCGGCCTGTGCACAGGCGCGGATCCCGGCCGCGTCGGGGCGCAGCGAGGCACCGTGCCGCCGCGCGCCGCGGACCACGACGGCGAGGTAGGCGGCGGCCATGGCGGACTGGGCGATGACGGTGCCCCAGGCGGAGCCCGCGATGCCGAGGCCGGCACCGTAGACCAGGCCGGCGTTCAGCGCGGCGTTGGCGGAGAATCCGCCGATGGCGACGTAGAGCGGGGTCCGGGTGTCCTGGAGACCGCGGAGGACGCCGGTGGCGGCGAGCACGACGAGCATCGCGGGGATGCCGAGGGCGCTGATGCGCAGGTAGGTCGTCGCATGCGGGGCCGCGGTGCCGGAGGCGCCGAAGGCTTCGACGAGCCACGGGGCGGTGGGCAGCACGGCCGCGACGACGGCGACGCCGAGGAGGAGGGCGAGCCAGATGCCGTCCATGCCCTGGCGGATGGCGGCGGGGAGATCGCCGGCGCCGACTCTGCGGGCGACCGCGGCGGTGGTGGCGTAGGCGAGGAAGACGAAGACGGACACGGCGGTGGTCAGGAGCGCGGCCGCGACGCCCAGGCCGGCGAGCTGAGGGGTGCCGAGGTGGCCGATGACGGCGCTGTCGACCATGACGAAGAGGGGTTCGGCCACAAGGGAGCCGAACGCCGGCAGGGCGAGAGCGAGGATCTCGCGGTCGTGGCGGCGGGCGGTGCGCCGTGGTGCCGCGGGAGCCAGTGTCATGCGGTCAATCTAATCTTCCACAGGTAATAGACGCAATACGCTTGTGGTCCTTACTCTCCGCTGTGTGGAGTTACCTCCTGCGTGCTGTTTGTCGCGATCTTGAACAGGTTGCCGAAGTTTTTCTCCCCCACAGGCTCTGAATGAGGAAACCGCAGGTCAGAGGGGTGTGGACGGGCTGATTGTGTGCTTGTCCACAGAAGTTTCCCCCGCGCCGTGCACAGGATCCGGGGACTTCTCCACAGCTATGGGCCGGTCATCCACATGGCCTGTGGATAACCAGATTGGCGGACGGTGCCGCCGGGCCTACCGTGGTCCGGCGCCCGCCGCCCGATCCGGCCCGAGAAAGCGTCCGAACTCGACGCGCCGTAACCGGAGTCGGGCGTCTCGATTGTCAGAGCTGTGCCGTAAGAAAGAAGAGCACAGCAAGGTCCGCGTCGCGGACGGGAGGAGGTGCCGGGGTGAGCGTGCCCGAGCCCATGGAAGACCCCTGGGCGGACTCCGGTCCGGGCGACCGGCTGCCGGCCCCCCGCTCCCGCCGAGGCGACGGCAAGGGCCGCGGCGACCGGCCGGACCGCGACGACGGCGGCGGTTCCTGGGCCGGCAGCTTCGAGCGGGTGCCCCCGCAGGATCTGGACGCCGAGCAGTCGGTGCTCGGCGGCATGCTGCTGTCCAAGGACGCCATCGCGGACGTCGTCGAGGTCCTCAAGGGCGAAGACTTCTACAGACCGGCCCATGAGCTGGTCTACCAGGCGATCCTCGATCTGTACGCCAAGGGCGAGCCGGCCGACCCGATCACCATCGCCGCGGAGCTGACCAAACGCGGGGAGATCGGGCGGGTCGGCGGCGCCTCGTATCTGCACACGCTCGTCCAGTCCGTGCCGACGGCCGCGAACGCCGAGTACTACGCCGAGATCGTCCACGAACGGGCCGTGCTGCGCCGCCTCGTCGAGGCCGGTACCCGGATCACGCAGATGGGATACGCCGCGGACGGCGACGTCGACGAGATCGTCAACAGCGCCCAGGCGGAGATCTACGCCGTCACCGAGCAGCGGACCAGCGAGGACTATCTGCCGCTCGGCGACATCATGGAGGGCGCCCTCGACGAGATCGAGGCGATCGGCTCGCGCCAGGGCCAGATGACCGGCGTACCCACCGGCTTCACGGACCTGGATTCGCTGACGAACGGCCTGCACCCGGGCCAGATGGTCGTTATCGCGGCCCGTCCCGCCATGGGTAAGGCCCTCGCTCTCGACACTCCCCTGCCCACCCCTACCGGGTGGACCACGATGGGCGAGGTCAAGCCCGGTGATTATCTCCTCGACGCAACGGGGCAGCCGACACGTGTGGTCGCTGCCACCGACGTCATGACCGGGCGACCCTGCTACGAGGTGGCTTTCGACGACGGCACGCGCGTCATCGCGGATGCGGATCACCAATGGCTCACCGACACCCGGGCTTCGCGCAGGACTGCCCAGGCCGCGGCAGCTGGGCACAACGGCTACCGCACCCAGCGCACCTTCGCCTCCGTCAAGACCACCAAGGAAATCGCTGCGACGCTGCACTGCACCACAGACGACCGGCGCAAGAACCACACTGTGAGGAACGTGGCCGCGCTGGACCTTCCTCACCGGGATCTGCCCGTTCCTCCGTACACGCTGGGCGCATGGCTCGGGGACGGTCACAGCGATGCTTCAAGGATCACCTCGGCGGACCCGGCGGTCGTACAGCGCATCGCGGAAGAGGGCTTCGAGGTTCGCCGCGCAGGTTCGTCGATCACCTACGGCGTCCGGTTCTCTGTCGAGGATCCGGAGCTGCTCGAGCGGTCCTGCGTCGTTTGCGGGAAGATCTTCGTACCCAAGCTCGCCCATGTGCGAAGCTGTGGAAAGCCGTGTGGGGGCGGAGCGAGATCCGTTTCCGCTCCGGTTCCTCACGCCACATGTGTCGACTGTGGGGAGGTGTGCTTTTCTCCCTTCTCGAAGCCCCGTTGTGCCACTTGCGCCAGAAGCCACGGCAGCCTGCAAGTTCTGCTGCGGGACATGGGCGTCCTGGGGAACAAGCACATCCCTCAGGAGTACCTTCGGAGCTCCATCGCCCAGCGGAGGGAACTGCTCGCCGGGCTTTTGGACACTGACGGAACCGTCACGAACACCGGGTCAGTGCAGTTCGCTGTCACCAACAGGGCGCTGGCCGAAGGTTTTCGTGAGCTGGTCGTCAGCCTCGGCTATCGGTGCGGCATGAGGGCGAAGCCGGTCAAGGGCCGCTCCGAGGAGTCGTCCACCGCGTACCTCGTCACTTTCACACCGACCGATGACGTATTCGCGTCGGAGCGGAAGCGGCGTGTGCACGAAGAGCGCAGGCGCCCTGGCACCCCGAAGCTGCGACATCGCTTCATCGCCGATGTCCGGGAGATTGCGAGCGTCCCGGTCCGCTGTGTCCAGGTGGACAATCCGGATCACATGTACTTGGCCACTCGGTCGATGGTACCTACACACAACTCCACTCTGGCCCTGGACTTCGCGCGCGCCTGCTCGATCAGGAGCAATCTGCCGAGCGTGATCTTCTCGCTGGAGATGGGGCGCAATGAGATCGCGATGCGCCTGCTGTCCGCGGAGGCCCGGGTGGCGCTGCATCACATGCGGTCCGGCAGCATGACGGACGAGGACTGGACGCGGCTGGCGCGCCGCATGCCGGATGTCTCGGCCGCACCGCTCTACATCGACGACTCGCCGAACCTGTCGATGATGGAGATCCGCGCGAAGTGCCGCCGGCTCAAGCAGCGCAATGAGCTGAAGCTGGTGGTCATCGACTATCTGCAGCTGATGCAGTCCGGTGGTTCGAAGCGTGCCGAGAGCCGGCAGCAGGAGGTTTCGGATATGTCCCGAAATCTCAAGCTTCTGGCGAAGGAGCTGGAGCTCCCGGTGATCGCGCTCTCCCAGCTGAACCGCGGTCCGGAGCAGCGTACGGACAAGAAGCCGATGGTCTCCGACCTGCGTGAGTCCGGTTCCATCGAACAGGACGCCGACATGGTCATCCTGCTGCACCGCGAGGACGCCTACGAGAAGGAGTCCCCACGCGCGGGCGAGGCCGACCTGATCGTGGCGAAGCACCGTAACGGCCCGACGGCGACGATCACCGTGGCGTTCCAGGGGCACTACTCGCGGTTCGTGGATATGGCGCAGACGTGAGGCTTGGGCCGGAGCTTTCACCCTTTCGGGAACGGGGCCGCGGGACGCGGCCCACCCCCTTCGGCAGGAAGGTGGCCGCTGCCACCAAGCGTCTCACCGGCCCAGACGGGCGGCCTTGACCGCGCGTTGCACGAAGACGTCCTCACGCCGGTCTTCCATCTGCCGCAACGCGTTCTTGCGGTCCCGCTTGGAGAGCCGGTCGAGATACGTGTGGCCGACGAGGTGGTCGGCCTCGTGCTGCAGGCACCGGGCGAAGTAACCCATCCCCTCGATGACGAGAGGGTTGCCGTCCTTGTCGAACCCGCGAGCGACGGCACGGTCGGTGCGAGGAACCGCCATGGCGGCACCGGGCACGGACAGGCAGCCCTCGAATTCGTCAACGAGTCGGCGGCTACCCGGATCGGGCAGGCCAAGAACCGGGTTGATGATGTGGCCGACATGCCGGATCCCATAGTCGTCCGGGCAGTCATACACGAACAGCCGCAGGCCGACCCCTACCTGGTTGGCCGCGAGTCCGGCACCGTCGGCCACATGCATCGTCAGGAACATGTCGTCGATTAACGCCGACAACTCGGGAGAGCCGAATTCGGTCACCACCTGGCACGGATGGCTCAGGATCTCCTCACCCACCACCGCGACCCGCCGAACCGAACCCCGTTCCGCCTCCGGCGGCAGCACTGGATACGAGTCGACGGGGCGGCCCTGCACACGGACTCGCCGGTCTACGGGACGGGACCGGTCGTGACGAACAGACATCGCTGTCTCCCCTTCTGCGCACGCCACATACGCCACGGTCGTCACCGCGGCCTGATGCCTCCGAGCAAGAACCGCTTGCCAAGGTCTTTGCAAAGTAGCAGACTTTGCAAAGTGACTGAAGATGACCTCTACTCCCAGCCCGACCAGAAACCGGACACCGGTGACGAACTGCGCGTGCACGAGGTCCGCACGGCCCTACTGGACCTGCTGGCTGAAGTCGGCACCGTCACTGCGACCGAAGCCGCCGCCAGACTGGGCTACAGCTCTGGGCTTTGCTCGTTCCACCTTCGGCAGCTCGCACGCCACGGCCATATCGAGGAGGCCCCTCACCGCGGGGGTCGCGCACGCCCTTGGCGCCTGAGGCAGCACAATCCCGCCGTCGGTGCACCCGTGGAGGAACATTTCGGCGACTTGGCTCGAGGGCTGGAGGACGAAAGCTGGCAGCGATGGCTCGCCCAACGCGACCAAGCGCCGACCGAATGGCGGCACGACGAAGCCTTCAGCGCCGTCGCCTACCTGACGCCCGAAGAGATGGGCCAGGTCGCGGACGTCCTCCGACGGGCGCTCGTGCCCTACCAAGACCGCGAACAGCGCCCCCTGGCCCGGCCTGACGGCGCCCGACCGGTGGCCCTGATCACCCGGCTGTTCCCCTTGCTTCCCCACGCAACAGACCCGCCGGACGAGGTCTGAGAAGTTGAGGACGGCGCAACGGCTCACCCGAGGAAATGCCACGCATCTGAGACTGCAGGCAGGCGCCACGGCGTGAGACAGCCTGACAAGGCCCAGTTCATCGCGTCGCTGACATCCCACCCTGGCCATCAGCATCACCGACCTTTTCAACCACCAATGTCACCACCAAGCAGATAGCGGGTCCGCAGCCCTGACATCGAACCGCCGGGCGGGGGAACCAGGGCCGCCCCGCCCGGCGGCTCCGAGGGGCGTCGCGTTGACCGTCAGGTTGGTTGAAGCCCGACAACCCCGTTCATGGACGATGAGACCGAAGAGTTGGTGAGCATCGGCGCGTTTGCGCGGCGGGCGGGTCTGACGCCTAGTGCGCTGCGGTTCTACGACGACTGCGGGGTGCTGCCGCCGGCCCGGGTGGATGCCGTGACGGGGTACCGGTACTACGCGGCGGGGCAGGCGGCCCGTGCTGTGCGGCTTCGCCGGTTGCGGGAGGCGGGGCTGCCGTTGGTGGATGTCTCGATCGTCCTGGACGGGAGCCGGGAGGCGGCCCGTGGTGTGCTGCGGGCGCATCTGGAGCGGACGCGGCGGACGCCGGACGAGGCGCAGGCGATGGGCGAGGGGGTTCGTGCGAGGTCGAGTCGGACGCGGGATACCGGGGGTCCAGGCGTGGGCCGGGTGGGCGGTGCCGAACTCGCTGGCGCGGTACGGCAGGTGGGGCCCGCGGTGGCGGTCGGGGCGACACGGGTGGAATTTCCGGTGCTGGGCTGTGTACTGCTCGAACTCGTTGACGGCGAGGTGCTGTTGGTGGCCACGGACCGTGACGCAGGTCGCGGTCGTGGCGGGGCTGCGCGTGCGGAGAGGGCAGGGAGGACGACTGATGGCTGACGGGAGGGGCGGGCAGATGGATCCGGAACTGCCCGTTGTACGGCTGTGCGTTGAGGGCATGCAGGCCGAGGCGGAGGGACGGCCCGAGGCGGCACTCGTCCTCTCCCAACGGGCCTGGGGCATCGCCGCTGACGACTACGAGGCGTGCATCGCCGCGCACTATGCCGCGCGGCACCAGAGCACGCCCGAAGACACGCTCCGCTGGAACCAGCAGTGCTTGGACCGGGCCGATCTGGTGGGCGGCGAGCGGGTGCGGAGCTTCTACCCGTCGCTGTACGTCAACATGGGGCAGGCCCACCGCGAGCTCGGCCAATTTGCCCTGGCGCATGCGTATTTCGTGTGGGCAGTGGAGTTGCGTACACGAGGCGCCTCAGGGGCAGTACGACGACTGGAACCGGTTCGCGATCGCGGAGGGCTTGCGGGATACGGCAGCGGCGGCCACGGATTCCGGGGAAGTGGGCGACGCCGGCGCGCGGCGGGCCGTCGACGAGAGCGCCGACGAGCCTATGCGGGAGCTGCCGGCACGGTGGTGCGCCCGGGCCGATCTCAAGGCGCTCGGTCTGACGCTGCCGGCCTACCTCGGCTACCTGGTTACCGACGGGGACCGAATGCGGCTGGTGACCGCGCCGCACTCGGTGCATGCGGCGCGCCGGCCGCCGGCCGACGAGCAGACGGAACTGGGTGCGGTGATCGGGGCGCTTGCGCTGCGGTGACGACGCGCCGGCGGGCGTGAGGCGGGCGCCCCTGGCGCGGTGGCGCTGGCGTCGGGCGCGGTGGTCGGGAGAGGGTGATCCGTGGTGGGAACGCCCACCGATGAGTTGGATCGGCCGTTCAGGAGCGCCATGACCATCGCACCGTCCGCGGATTCCCACGAGCTCGAGCCGCGCGAAGCCGCGTCATCCGATGCCCGGAGTGCCAGGGGGTCGGACGTCCGGGCGGCCGAAGCACCCGATGCCGGGGAGTCGGCGCGGCCGCCCGCCGACGGGTGGGCGGGGACGGCCGATACTCCCGACGCCTTTGTGGAGCTGATGCCTGAGACGCGGCGGGCCCTGCTGCGACGACTCGCGATCGGCCAGGCCGAAGGGCGGGCGCCCTCGATGATGGGGGCGGTCGTCCGTGGTGGGCGAGCGGTGTGGACGGGCGCCCGGAGCTCGGTGGAGGGTGAGGTGCCGCACGGCGATGTGCAGTACCGCATCGGCTCGCTCACCAAGACGTTTGTGGCGGTGATGGTGCTGCGGCTGCGGGACGAAGGATTGCTGCGGCTGGCGGACCCGATCGGCAAGTATCTGGACGGCACTCCGGTTCCGGAGGCCACCATCGCTCAACTGCTCGCGCACAGTTCGGGGTTGGCGGCGGAGGCACGGGGGCCGTGGTGGGAGCGGACGCCGGGCGAGCTGCGGTCCGGTCAGGACGACCTCTTCGGTGAGCGGCCGGTGCGCCTGCCTGCGGGACGACGGCATCACTACTCCAACCCCGGCTATGCCCTGCTGGGCGCGCTCGTCGAGCGGCTGCGGGGTGGCACGGCGTGGGGCGAGGTACTGCGGCGTGAGGTGCTGGAGCCGCTGGGCATGGACCGTACGACGCTGCGGCCGCGGATGCCGCACGCGGGCGGCTGGGCGGTACACCCATGGGCCGATGCGCTGCTGCCCGAACCGGCACATGACACCGGACTGATGGGCCCGGCGGGCCAGTTGTGGTCCACCCTGGACGACCTGTGCCGCTGGGCGGCGTTCCTGTCGCGGGGCGATGAGCGGGTGCTGGCCGGGTCGAGCGTCGTCGAGATGCGGACGCCGGCGGTGCCGCCGGAAGGCGACGGCTGGGAGGCGGGCTACGGCCTGGGGCTGCAGCTCGTACGGCGGAGCGGGCGGCGGCTGGCGGGGCACACCGGCTCGATGCCGGGGTTCCTGGCGGCGCTGTGGATCGACGTCGAGGAGGACGTCGCCGGGATCGCGCTGGCCAACTGCACCTCGGGGCCCGCCGTCAGTGCCGTGGCCGCCGACCTTCTGGAGACCGTGGCCGACCGCGAACCGAGGATTCCGGAGCCATGGCGCCCGCTGCCCGGCCCGCTCGACCCGGAACTGCTGGCGCTGACCGGGCCCTGGTACTGGGGCGCGAGTTCGTTCGTCCTGCGGTTGAAGCCCGAGCGCGGGCTGGAGCTGCTGCCGCTGTCGGGTGCGGGGCGTGCCTCGCGGTTCCGGGCGGAGCCGGACGGCTCCTGGACCGGGCTCGATGGCTACTACGCAGGGGAGACGCTGCGGGTGGTGCGCGCCGAGGACGGCTCGGTCAGCCATCTGGATCTGGGGACTTTTGTCTTCACCCGCGGACCGTACGAGCCCACCGGGCCGGTGCCGGGCGGGGTGGACGCGGAGGGTTGGCGGGTCTGAGCAGGGCAGGGCAGGGAGCGGCGGGGCAGGGTGGTGGACGGGCTCCTCAATCCCCGGGGCCTGTCGGGTGGCGGGAGCGGAGCGCGCAGCGTGCGCGCTCGTGGGCGGACGTACAGTCGAGCGAGTTGTCAGGAGCCGCCCCCGGTGGGCGGCTCGCTACCGCTGGAAGGCCACTGTGACTGTCGAGACCGCGAACTCCGACGCCCCGGTTCTGCTTGACCTGCCGCCGCTCGACGCGGCCCACTTCGCGCGGATCGAGGACAAGGTCGCCGCGCTGCTGCGCACCCGCTGCGATGTGGTGGCCATGCAGGGCGAGGCGCTGCTGCCACTGGAGGCAGCTATCCGCTCGGCGGTATGGCCCGGGAGCACCGCGCTCAACATCATCACCGGCCCGTACGGCGAGACGTTCGGCGGCTGGCTGCGCTCCTGCGGCGCCGAGGTCGTCACCGTCTCCGCGCCGTTCACCGGTGCGGTGAGCCCGCAGCAGGTGGCGGACGCTCTGCGGAAGCACCCCGAGACCGCATTTGTGAGTCTGGTGCACGCCGAGGCGGCGACCGGCAACACCAACCCGGTCGCCGAGATCGGCGCCGTGGTACGTGAGCACGGTGCTCTGCTGATGCTGGACGCGGTCGCTTCGGTCGGGGCCGAGCCGCTGCTCACCGATGAGTGGGGCGTGGATCTGTGTGTGATCGGCGGGCAGAAGGCACTCGCCGGACCGGCCGGTGTTTCCGCGGTGTCGGTCAGTTCTCGTGCCTGGGAGCGGATCGCAGCCAACGAGCGGGCTCCGCGGCGCTCGTACCTCTCGCTGCTGGACTGGAAGGAGCGCTGGATCAACGCCGGGCGTACCGCCCTGCCGCACGCTCCGGCGCAGCTGGAGATGCTCGCCCTGGAGCAGGCCATGAACCGTATCGAGGCCGAGGGGCTGGACGCCGTCATCAGGCGGCACCGTGCGGCAGCCGCGGCGGTCCGTGCGGGTGTACAGGCGCTGGGCGGACCGGTGCCGTATGTCGTCAGGGACGAGGACGCGGCACCGGCGGCGACGACGCTGCGTGCTCCGACGGACCTGGATGCCCGCGAAGTGGTGTCCGCCGCGCTCGCCGCCGATGGTGCGGTGCCGGTGCAGGCCGCTGCGGGTGCGCTGGCCAAGGAGATGATCCGTGTGAACCACTACGGTCGCGCCGCCGACCGCGCTGTGGTACTGGCCTCGCTGGCGGCGCTGGCCGACGGCCTGAAGGCGCTGGGCAGGGAGGTGGACGAGGACGCGGCGGCCGGGGCGGCGGGCTTGGCGTGGGATGAGGTAGTCGCCATGCGCTGAGTGGCGTTGCCTGCGTAGGCCGCGGGGTGGGGTCATGTTTCACGTAAAACATGACCCCACCCCTTTGCGCTGGCGTCCTGACCTGGAGAGGGCTAGGCGGCCTCATGGCGCGTAGGCCGGGCGTTGTTTCACGTGAAACGACGAGGTGATGTTTCACGTGAAACGGTCCGGATGGTGGGCGCTGGGTTGTCGACGGTGGGTGCGGAACGAGGCTGAGCGGGACGGTATGCGCTCTTCCTGTTGATCTCCAAGTTCCTTACTTTGTAGACCACTTGGGTGCTGTGAAGTGAATGCGGTTGGGGAGGGGCGCGGCGATACGGGTGACCGTGGGGTCACGTCGCCAGGGTTCGCGACTGCTCGACGGAACCGTTCCGCTGTCAGGGCATTGCGACCGGCGGCCGGATGGGCCGGATGGGTCGGATGAGCTCTATCGGTCGGTCGTGGTCATCCGGTAGGCCGGATCGACCAGTCGTGGCTACTCGCTGTGCCGGATCGGCCGGTCGTGGCTATTCGCTGTGCCGGATCGGCCGGTCGTGGCTATCCGCACTCATGTTTCATGCTTCCCGTAGAATCGGAATGAGCGGCCCGGTTATTTTCGGGCCGATTTCCGCGGTGGCGACGGTGGGTTTCGGGAGGCTTGCAGGTGTCGGACGGCCGGGCTGTTCCCTCGCGTGCGGATGCGCGGCGCAACCGGGCACTGGTGCTTCAGGCGGCTCGATCTGCCTTTGAGGAACAGGGGTTGGGGGCTCCGCTCGGTGAGATCGCGCGGCGCGCGGGAGTCGGCGCCGGGACCGTGTATCGCCATTTCCCTTCCAAGAAAGCCCTGTTCAGGGCATCGGTCGTGGATCGGGTCCGGCTCTTCACCGATACCGCAACGGACTTGGCCGATGCCGAGGACCCGGGTGGGGTGTTCTTCCGCTTCCTGGCGTCGGTGGTCCGGCTGGCCGCTCGCGACAAGGGACTGTGCGATGCGCTGGAGGCGGCCGGCGTATCGGGTGGCGAGGCGCAGCCGGGACCCGAGAGGGACTTCGGAGAGGCGCTGGGCGTCCTGCTCGCACGGGCTCAAGCGGTGGGCGCGGTAAGGAAGGACGTCGCCCTCGACGATGTCCAGGCGTTGCTGGTCGGCTGTATGTCGCTGGAGCGGCGCCGGGCGGATGCGGCGGGGGCGCCGGGTCGGATGACGGCGTTGATGTGCGAGGGGCTTCGGCCGAACCGGACCGTAACGAAACTTCCGGGCGGAGCGGCGGATCGTAACGAAACGCGATGTGAAATGTGCGGCGGGTCGGTTGTGCCTGCCGCTACCGGCCGGCCCGCGCGGTACTGCGGTGGGGCCTGCCGGCAGAAGGCGTACCGGGCACGGTCACGGGGGCGTGCGCGCAGCGGGGGGCCGGGGACCGGTCGCTGAGCCGGGGGCGTCAGAGCTGGAGCTTGAAGCCCAGGTGGGAGGCCGCGAAACCGAGGCGCTCATAGAAACGGTGCGCGTCGATACGGGTCGCGTCGGAGGTCAGCTGTACCAACTGGCAGCCGAGTGCGCGGGATTCGGCGACCGCCCATGCGATGAGCTGGGTGCCCAGGCCGCTGCCCCGCTCGTCGGTGTGGACCCGGACGCCCTCGATGATCGAGCGGGTGGCGCCACGCCGCGAGAGCCCGGGGATGACCGTGAGCTGCAGGGTGCCGACCGTACGTCCCGCGCGGACCGCGACGATCAGATGCTGCTGCGGATCGGCGGCGATGGCCTCGTACGCGGCGCGGTACGGGGTCAGGTCGTCCGGCGATTCGCGGGTGGCGCCCAGCAGGTCGTCGGCCAGCATCGCGACGATGGCGGGCAGGTCGTCCCCGGTGGCGCGGCGTATTTCGATGTCGCTCATGGGCGCGACCCTATGCGGCTGCCGGGCGGGAGCGTAGGCCCGTACACCGGTGGATCCAACGGGCCGGCAGGCCCTACGCCCCCAGGTTCGAACGCCTGCTCCCGTATGGCCGCGTTACGTCGAGGGCACGAGCGTCTCGACGGCGGTCACCAGCGGCGCCAGCTCGGGGCGTTTCGCGGCGTCCTGGAGCGCCTCGCGCAACGCGGTGTCATGGGTGGGACGCGCCTCTTCGAGAAGGGTCAGCCCGTCGGGCGTGACATCGGTGTAGATGCCGCGCCGGTCGTCGGGGCACAGGTAGCGCGAGAGCAGGCCGCGCTCCTCAAGGCGGGTGACCAGGCGCGTGGTGGCGCTCTGGCTGAGGACGACCGAGTCCGCGACCTGGTGCATCCGCAGATGGCCGCCGGGACCGTCGTGCTGCTCGCTGAGCACATTGAGGACGGAGAATTCGCGGACGCTGAGGCCGTGCCCGGCCTGCAGCGCGCGCTCGATGTGTGACTCGATCCGGCCGTGCAGGGCGGAGAGCGCGCACCAGCCCTGGGCGAGCCCCCGGGCGGGCGCCGACCGCGACGGCGGGCAGCCCGGCTCCGCCATGAAGCCGGGATCCGCCTTGATGTCAAGCCTTGCCTGGGCGGCAGTCGCGGCTGCCACCTGCGGCGTCTCGTGCTTCTGCGGCGTCATCGAAGACCTCCTCATGGGTCGTACGAACCAGGATAGGACACATTCGAAATAGCCAGCGCTTGCAATTAAAAGCGTCTGCAATTATTGTGGACGCGTGTTGCAACGGACGTAATCATGTGAAGGGATCCGTCATGCCTCTGGCACTCCTGGCGCTCGCCATTGGCGCCTTCGGGATCGGAACGACCGAGTTCGCGGTCATGGGCCTGTTGCCCGACATGGCGGCCGACTTCGATGTCTCCATCCCGCTCGCCGGTTACGCGACGACTCTCTACGCCCTGGGTGTGGTCGTCGGAGCGCCGCTGATGACCGCGCTCGGCACGCGGTTCACCCGCAAGCAGATGCTGACGCTGCTGATGGGCCTGTTCATCGTGGGCAACCTGCTCACGGGGCTGGCGCCCGACTTCGAAGTCCTGCTGGCCGGCCGGATCGTCGCCGCATTCACGCACGGCGCGTTCTTCGGCATCGGCGCCCTGGTGGCCGCCGATCTCGTCGCGCCGCAGAAGCGGGCCACCGCCATCTCGCTGATGTTCAGTGGTCTGACCGTCGCCAATGTCGTCGGCGTACCGACCGGCACCATGCTCGGACAGCAGTTCGGATGGCGCACGACCTTCTATGCGATCGTCGCGCTCGGCGTGATCGCCCTGCTGGGCGTCGTCAAGCTCGTCCCCGCGCAGCGGGCGAAGGCCGCCGCTCCCATAGGCAGCGAGCTCGCGGTCTTCCGCAACCCACAGGTCGGCCTCGCGATGCTGATGACGATCCTCGGCTTCGGCGGCGTGTTCGCGGCCGTCACCTACCTCGCCTCGATGACGACCGAGGTCACCGGCTTCGCCCCGTCGTCCGTCATCTGGCTGACGGCCGTGTTCGGGCTCGGCATGGTCGGCGGAAACCTGATCTCCGGCCGTTTCACCGACCGCGCCATGATGCCGATGCTCTATGTGTCGCTGACCGGACTGGCGTTCGTCCTCGCCGCGTTCACCTTCACCGCGCACAACAAGACCGCGGCGACCATCACCATCGTGCTCATCGGCTTCTTCGGCTTCGCGACCGTGCCGCCGCTCCAGAAGCGGGTGATGGACCAGGCCGCCTCGGCGCCCACCCTCGCCTCGGCGGGCAATATCGCGGCCTTCAACTTCGGCAACGCACTGGCCGCTTGGCTCGGCGGAATCGTCATCTCGGCCGGGCTCGGCTTCACCGCGCCCAACTGGGTCGGTGCGCTGATGACCGTGGCGGCGCTCGGTGTGGCCGTCCTGGCCTCCGTTCTGGAGCGGCGTTCCGGAGGGCGTGGCCAGGTGGTGGCAGCAGGCGGCCCCACCGCGAGGGTCGACGAACCCATACCGGCGACGCAGAGCTGAGGTCTGCCCCCGTGCGGGGCGGCCGAGCCCCGCACTACGGAGCGATCAGCCGCATCACGTGCACGGCGTCACCTGCGTCACCGTGCCATCAAGCCACCCCAGAACCAGCGAACCGCCCCTAGACCACGCCGCTCCATCGGGACGGCCGACTGACCGGCGCGATCGGCTTCGGTGGCGGAGCCCCGGAGCAGGACCACCGCATCGTCACCGCGGCGATAGCGGAGGCGGAACTCGTCTGACGACGGGGCTGCGACCGGCGCTCGCCGCGTGCCCGGGGGCGTCGACGGATGGCCGAGTCGCGCGGACGCCGTCGGGCCGCGGACGTCCTGGGCGGCTACAGCCGCCGCGGTCCTGCCGGCCTGACCCATCGGACACGCCTCAGCCAACGCTCCCGACCCTGCTCCGTCTCCGGATTGCGCGGGCCTGGGCCGACTGTGCCTCGCGTAGCCGGCTGCCGCGTTTGGTCAGTCCCCAGGGCTTGAGAACGGAGATGGCGGTGATGAAGAGGTAGGTGGCCGTGGCGACCGAGGGGGCGACGACGAGGTTGAGGTCGGGGGCCGGGTTGCCCGCGGCGGCCTCGGCGGCGAGGTGGTTGATGCCCGGCCGGAGCGAGAAGACCGACAGCAACACGGTGACGACGGTCAGCCAGAACTTGATGTAGATCCAGCGGTGCCTGGCCAGGCCCCAGGAAGTGCCCAGGGACAGCACCAGCCCGCTGAACAGCGCGACCAGGGCGACGGGGAGGACCAGCCAGTCGCCGAAGATCTTCATCGCGCGGTAGGCGACCGCTGCCATTTCCGGAGATCCGGCGGTGTAGCCGGTGATGCTGAGGGTCAGCAGCCCGAGGGTGAGCCCGAGCCAGCCGACGGACACGGCGACATGGATGACGAGGATGGCCCGGCGTGTGGGGCGGCTGAGCTGTGGCATGGCATCCACGGTGCCGGGCAGGGCCGCGCGGTACATCTGACGGCGGGAGTATCCGCGCGTACATGGGGTTGAGTACGGCCGCGGCCGCCGGTGGCGACACCCGCCCCACCGTCCTCGCCACGCCACTCGCTGCCCCGCCCGCACCGAGGTCGTGTGCGCCCCGTCCCGCAGGCGGACGACAGGAGTTCGACGGCACCGCCTAGGCTCCGGCCCATGGGCAAGCTGCATCTCTTCGATATGGACGGGACCCTGCTCTACGGGTCCGCCGCCGCTATAGAGATCTCCCGACAGCTCGGTCTGGACCGGGAGATCGCCGAGCTGGAGCGCGCGTTCGCGGCGGGGGAGCTGACGCCTCCGCGGTTCGCGCAGCTGGCATGCGACCTCTGGGCCGCCGAGCTGACGGAGGCGCAGGTGGCGGCGGCCTTCGAGAGTGCGCCGTGGCTGGCCGGGATTCAGGAGGTTTGGGGGGACATTCGTGCGCGGGGCGAACGGTGCGCGGTGATTTCGCTGTCGCCGGGCTTCTTCGTCGAACGGTTGCTGGGGTGGGGCGCCGATGCCGCGCGCGGTTCGCGCTGGCCCTCGGTGCCGATCCGTGAGCCGGTGGAGCCGGCCGGCATCCTTTCGTCGTCGGCGAAGGTACGTATCGCCGACGAACTGTGTGCGGAGTTCGGGCTGACCCGCGACGATTGCGTCGCGTACGGCGACTCCATGTCAGACGTCGATTTGTTCGGGGCCGTTCCGGCATCGATCGCCGTGAATGCGGATCACCATGTCAGTGATCTGGCCTCATATGCGTATGCGGGGCGTGATCTGCGCGAGGCTTACGAACTGGTGCGTACCGGCGAGTAATTAAAGCTTTCCACGGCGGATTCGCCCGCTCTCTGTGCGGAAAATCCGCTCTGCGGGGAGGATCCCGGATATCACAGGGACCGCACGGAGTGTTCCGGGATCAGGGCTTGTGGATTCAACTACTCCCGGTAAGGTCGAGTCCGGTTCGGCGGGGTGAGGGTTTCCGCGGGCCCGCGAGAGGCGTCAAAACCTGTCAGCCTAGCGGCGAAGCGGCCCGCGACACCCGGACTTCCGGCACTTTGTCCATTGCGATACGCGGGGGGTGGCAGTCTCTTGAGTCGGCATCTGCTCCCGTTACCGCAGAAGCGTGAGTTGTGTCCGCTTTGGGCGGGTTGCCGGAGTATCTTGAGTCGATTAAGAATTCCGGGGCGGACAAGGGGAATTCCGGGCAGTTCCGATCTGCGGAACTGTGAAGACGACCGAAGACGTTCGAGGCGAGGCAGACCATGGACGCTCCCACCACCACGTCGGCCGATAACGGCTCTTCTGACGGCAACAGTGGCGCTTGGGGCTGGTTCACTCCTCCGTCGAAGAAGTCCTCCGCGGAACAGCAGGAGCGACAGAACGGCCAGGACGGCCCGCAAGACCAGGGTGGCCAGGGCGAACGGAATGACGGGAACCAGCAAAGGGATGGGAATCCTCAAAAAGCCGGGAATCAACGCTATGACCGGAACGACCGGGAACGGATACCCAGTCGGCCGGTCAATCCGATCCGTCCGGTAGGCACCGCCGCCGAGCGCGAGCGTGTCCTGGAGCCACGGCGGGAGCAGCCGCGGCAGGCCCCTCGGCAGGACCCGCAGTCACGGGGTGAGACGGGCCGTCAGGCCGGTGCCCCCGCGTTTGCCCGGCCGTCGCCCAGCGGCCCCTCGTACGCCGAGCAGGCCGCCCCCTCCGGACCCGCCGCACCGTCCCGCGAAGCCGAGCTCCCCTGGGACCGCGCCCCCGGCCGTGCGCCGGAGCCCGCACCAGCCCCTGAACCCGTACGCGAAACGGAACCCGTGTGCGAGCCCGAACCCGTACATCAGCCGGCGCGCGCAACAGGAGGCCCTACCGGAACCGCGGCCACTGGTACCGCACCCGCCGCCCCAGCCCCATCGGCGTTTCCCACCTCTTCAGCGCCCCCTGCCCCTTCCGTCTTCACGCCCCTGGAACGGCCCGCCGTCGCACCGCGTTCTTCGGCCGCAGAGCTCACGCTGGAAGCCGTCGAAGCCTCTGCCTCCGCCGCAACTCCCGCCTCACCCGACGCGATTCTCATCCGTCGCACCATGGCCGAAATCGAGCCCATCGCCGACAAGGTCACCTCGTACTTCTACGCGCTGCTCTTCGTCCAGCACCCCGATCTGCGGGCGCTGTTCCCCGCTTCGATGGACACCCAGCGTGACCGGCTGTTCAAGGCGCTGCTCACCGCCGCCAAGCACGTCGACGACGCCGATGTGCTCACCGAGTACCTCTCGCATCTCGGCCGCGGACACCGTAAATACGGCACGCAGCCCGACCATTACCCGGCGGTCGGTGAATGCCTGCTCGGCGCGCTCTCCCGCTATGCGACGTCCAGCTGGGACGCGGAGACCGAGGCCGCGTGGGTGCGCGCGTACACCGCGATCTCGCAGATCATGATCGACGCGGCGGCCGAGGACGAAGCGGTCGCCCCCGCCTGGTGGCAGGCCGAGGTCGTCTCGCACGAACTGCGGACGCCTGACATCGCCGTGGTGACGGTGCGGCCCGACCAGCCCTACCCTTTCCTCGCCGGCCAGTACACCAGCCTGGAAACCCCCTGGTGGCCGCTGGTCTGGCGGCACTACTCCTTCGCCTCGGCGCCGCGCTCCGACGGCCTGCTCTCGTTCCACATCAAGGCGGTTCCGGCCGGCTGGGTCTCCAACGCGATGGTCCACCGGGCCCGCCCCGGTGACGTCATCCGCCTCGGCGCCCCCAGCGGCTCGATGACCGTCGACCACACCACCAGCAACGGCCTGCTGTGCGTGGGCGGCGGCACCGGCATCGCGCCCATCAAGGCCTTGGTCGAAGATGTCGCGGACCGCGGCGCCCGGCGACCCGTCGAGATCTTCTACGGCGCGCGCAGCGACCACGATCTCTACGATCTGGACACCATGCTGCGCCTGGAGCACGACCACCCCTGGCTGTCGGTCCGCCCGGTCGTCGCCACGGGACCGGCCCCCGGCCGGACGAACTGCGTAAGCGGTCAACTCCCGGACGCGGTACGGCGATACGGACCGTGGCGGGAGTACGACGCATACCTGTCCGGTCCGCCCGGACTGATCCGCAGCGGCGTGGACGCATTGGTGGGTGTCGGCATACCGTCCGACCGCATACGGCACGACTCCGTAGAAGAGCTGGTCTCGGCAGGGGATTGAGGTCTTGGCAGCACAGGGTGAATACGGTCGGACACGAAACGGCCAGGGGATTCGGCGAGCCGAGCGCCCCGGGAGCGATGGTGAGCACGTGGTGCAGCAGAGGCTCGGCACGACCGCGCGCGCCGACCGTTTCTACGCGGACCAGGTCCTGAACCATCTCAACGACCGCATGCGGGAGTTCGTGGCCCGCCAGGAGATGTTCTTCCTGGCCACGGCCGACCGGCACGGCGAATGCGATTCCAGCTTCCGCGCCGGACCGTCCGGATTCGTCCAGGTGCTGGACGAGCGGACGCTGGCGTACCCGGAATACCGCGGCAACGGTGTCATGGCGTCCGTCGGCAATATCTCGGAGAACCCGCGTCTGGGCCTGCTGATGATCGATTTCACCCGGGACCGCATCGGGCTGCATATCAACGGGCGGGCACGCGTGGTGCTGGACGAGGAGATGCGGGCCGCCCACCCCGGCCTGCCGGTCGACCCGGTACCCGGGCGGCGCGCCCAGCTGTGGGTCATGCTCCACGTCGAAGAGGCGTATATCCACTGTGCCAAGCACATCCCGCATCTGCAGAAGGTCCCCGCGGCACAGCGCGGGGCGCGGGCCTGGGGCACGGACGACGTCAAGCGCAAGGGCGGTGATTTCTTCGGAGCGGCGGCCGAGGCGGACCGGCGCCCGCCCTTCCGGCGCGCGGAGCGCAAGAACGAGAACGTGCACATGGACGTGAATGTGAACGTGGACGCGGACATGGGCGTGCCGGACGCGGGCGGAGTCGATTCCGCGGGGAAGGGCTCCGTACGGCGGGGCGTCCCGACGGAAGGCCCCGGGAGGGAGCTGAGCGAGGAGTTCCTCGACAAGGTCGAGCGGGTGCTCGCGCGTGCCCAGCCGCGGCGGCCTGTGGAGGATGATCCCGAGTTCCGCGGATGGTTCGCCTGAGGAGACAGTCGTCTCAGGCAGGGGCGGAGACATGCGCCTGAGACGGAGACACGTGCCGGGGCCAGGCCGAGCCGGCCCGTTGCCCGGTCGCGCCCGCCCGACGCGCTCAGCCCAGGTCGGGGGCGTGCATGGCCCGTACGCCCTCGATATTGCCGTCCAGGTAGTGCCGCAGGGAGAGCGGTACGACCTCGACGGACGCGATGCCGACGCGGGTGAACGGCACCCGCACGATCTCGTACTCCCCGCGGGGCTCCTCGACCTCGGGGCCGTGCCGGCGTGCGGGGTCCATCGATTCCAACCGGCAGACGAAGAAGTGCTGCACCTTCACCCCGTCCACGCCGCCGTCGCTGAAGTGCTCGACGGTGTCGACGAAGACCGGCACCACGTCCTTGATCTTGGCGCCCAGCTCTTCGTCCAGTTCACGGTGGAGGGCGTCGACGACGGTGGCGTCCTCGGGCTCCACGCCGCCGCCCGGAGTGATCCAGTACGGAGCCCGGCCCGGCTTGGTGCGCTTGATCAGGAGAAGATCCTCACCGTCGAGCAGAATCGCGCGGGCGGTGCGTTTCACGACTGGCCGTACGGTCATGTGGGACAGATGCCGCAGTCACGGCGTGGTGAAACCCACGCCACACGACGCTCCGCACTCCCCTGCTCGGTCGCGGCTCCCACGTGCCACAGATCTCCCCCCGGAAACCCCGGCGGACCACAGTGCTCCCGGCAAGGTGGCTGCGCGCTCACCAGTCCACGGCCGTCCGCAGCAGCCACTCATGCGCCCGCGCGATATGCGGTAAGCCGAGTGTCCCGGTCCGTGCGGCCAGGAAGTAGGTGCGCAGCGGGGGCACCGGCGGGTCGAGCAGGGCCACGACCTCGCCGCTGTCCAGCGCGGCGGCGCACAGGTAGCGGGGCAGTACGGCGAGCCCCGCGCCCGCCACGACGCAGGCCAGCACCGCCCGGAGGTCGGCGGCGATGACGGCGGCGGAGGCCGCGGGTTTGGCGTCGAACACCGCGGACCAGTAGCGGGCGATCAGCGGCAGGCTTTCGTGGACCTCGACGAGCGGTACGGGGTCCAGCGCGCGCACCCCCCGGGCCTGCACGATCGCTGGCCCGCCCAGCCGGGCCGCCCAGCGCGGGGCGGCGATCAGCACATGTTCCTCGTCGCAGAGCGGGGTTGCGGTGAGCAGGCCGCCGCGCGGCCGGGCGGTGGTGACGGTCAGATCGTGGTGGCCGGCGGCCAGACCGGTCAGCAGTTCCTCCGCCGGGCCGAAGGCGGTGCGTATGGACAGGCCCTGGGCGATGAGCGGGGTCAGTGCGGGAAGTGCGCGCTCGGCGGTGAACTCCGGTGGGCCGGCGAGATGGAGGGTGCGGGTGGTGGACTCCTGGTCCAGGTCGGCTTCGGTGATCTCGGTGAGCGCGTCGAGGTGGGGCGCCACTTTGTGGGCCAGTTCGTCGCCGATGGTGGTGGGGGTGACGCCGCGTGCGTTGCGCAGGAAGAGCGGGCGGCCCAACTGGCGTTCCAGGACGCGGATCTGGCTGGTCACCGCGGGTTGGGAGAGGCCGAGCAGCGCCGCGGCGCGAGTGAAGGAGCCGGCCCGGTGCACCGTGACGAAGGTACGCAGCAGAGCCAGATCCATTGCGTACCTCCTGCGCCCTCGGAAGCCTGGTCGCGGGCCAACTATAAATTTGTCGATAGGACTGTGTCGCTAGCGTGATTGGACACTGACGCTGAGTCAACTAGCCTTGTTTCAACGGTTCGTTTTCACGTGAAACGCTTCGGTTGTTTCACGTGAAACACGTGGACCGTGGCCGGCAGGGTGACGAGGGGGGATACCCTGCCGGCCGGTATTCGGTGACCGGCTCGCGTGGCTCAGGCGCCTCTTGCTGCTGTATTCAGCGCGCGCAGCACATCCGCGACCAGGTCCTCCGGCTCCTCGACACCCACCGAGAAGCGGATGAAGCCGTCCGGAACGGCGTCGCCGCCCCAGCGGGCCCGCCGCTCGGCGGTGGACCGTACACCGCCGAAGCTGGTGGCGTCGTCCACCAAGGACAGTGCGGCCAGGAAGCGTTCCGCGTACGCCTTGTCGGGCAGCGTGAAGGACACCACACAGCCGAAGCGGCCGGGGCGCATCTGCCGTACGGCGAGTGTGTGGGACGGGTCGGACGGCAGGCCGGGGTGGCGCAGACCGGTGACCTCCGGGCGGTCGCGCAGCGCCTCGGCCAGCGCCAGCGCACCGGCCGCCTGTTGGCGGACGCGGAGGTCCAGGGTGGCGAGCGAGCGGTGCGCCAGCCAGCTCTCCATGGGGCCGGGGATCGCGCCGGCCGTCTTGCGCCACAGCCGTACGGCATCGGCCAGGGTGGCGTCGCGGGTGGTGACGTACCCCAGCAAAATGTCTCCGTGGCCGGTGAGCGCTTTGGTGCCGCTGGCCACGGAGAAGTCGGCGCCGAGGTCCAGCGGCCGCTGGCCGAGTGGAGTGGCGAGGGTGTTGTCGACGGCTACCAGAGCGCCGTGGCGGTGTGCGGCGTCGGCCAGCCGCCGGATGTCGCAGACGTCCAGGCCAGGGTTGGAGGGGGTCTCGATCCACAACAGCCGGGCGCCGTCCAGCACATCGAGCTGGGCGTCATGTGTGGTCGGTGCGGTACGGACCGTTATGCCGTAGCTCTCCAGGCAGGTGCGGACGGTCGGCAGCAGCTGATAGCCGTCGTTGGGGAGCACCACCGCGTCCCCGGCGCGCAGTTGGGAGAAGAGGACGGCGGTGATCGCCGCCATACCGGAGGCGAAGGCGACGGTGTATGCGCGTTCGTCCGGCGATTCGAGCTCGCCGATGGCCTGTTCCAGACGGGCCCAGGTGGGGTTGCCGTCGCGACCGTACGTATACGGGCCGACGGCGTCGCCGGGAAGGTGGAAGTGGGCCGCGAATTCGGGCCCGGGGAGGGTGGGCTTGAAGGGTTCGGGCTTTGGGAGCCCGGCTCGTACCACGCGGGTTCCGTCGCCCGTCATGCGCTCTCCATTCTCCTCGGGGTGGTCGTGTCCGGGCGGGTCCGTCGTGATCGCGGCGCGTACCGCTTCCAGGAGGCCGTCGCTCGCCGCCTCGACGATCTCCAGGCATTCCTCGAAGCCGGCGGACCCGCCGTAGTACGGGTCCGGGACGTCAAGGTCCCCGGGCCCGCTCTCCGGGTCCGGGCCGGTATCGCGGCCGCTGCCGTGGCCGGAAGCGCCGCCGTCCGCCGCGTCCGCCGCGTACGACCGCAGCAGACGGACCTTGGCGGCGTCCCGCGCGGTCGGCGCCAGCCGGCGCAGTTCGCGCAGATGGCCGGAATCGAGCGCGATCACCAGGTCGAGACGGGGGAACCAGGAGGGGCGGAACTGCCGGGCGGTGTGCGTGTGCTCATAGCCGCCCGCGCGCAGCACGGCGACCGTGCGGGGGTCGGCTCCGTCGCCCTCGAACCAGCCGCCGATGCCCGCACTGTCGACCTCGACCAGGCCGCCGAGCCCCGCTTCCGCGATACGGGCGCGGAAGACGGAGGCGGCCATCGGCGACCGGCAGATATTGCCGGTGCAGACGAAGCAGACGCGGAAAGGCGCTTTCACGTGGTCGGTCCTCGGTTGGTTCCCGGGTCGTCCTCAGGCCGGTCCCCGGATCGGTCCTGGGGTCGGTTCTCGGGATCAGTCCTTGTCGGGCAGGAGCATGTTCATCGCCCAGGAGACGACCGAGATGATCACGCCGCCGAGCACCGCCGTCCAGAAGCCCTCGACATGGAAGGCCAGGTTGAGCTTGCCGGCGAGGAAGGACGTCAGCAGCAGCATCAGCGCGTTGACGACCAGCGTGATCAGTCCGAGCGTCAGCACGAACAGGGGAAACGACAGCAGCTTCACCACGGGCTTGACGACAGAGTTGACCAGCCCGAAGATCAGCGCGACCAGCACCAGGGTCAGAATCTGGCGGCCGGTGCTGTCGCCGGTGAGAGTGATGTCCTTCAGCAGCCAGATGGCCACGGCAAGCGCCGCGGCATTGGCGATCGTCTTGACCACAAAATGCTTCATGGTGAGATCGTCGCAGAAGACGCTGAATGAGCGAGAGGTGCGGACGGCGTGAAAGCCTTCAGGCTGGACGAACTGGAAGCGGAACGGGCCGCGAACGACGGCGCGTATCTGCAGTTCCTCCGGGAGCGCAATATGTCGGTCGGCCTGTACGCGCTGGACGCCGGCAGTATCGATCCGCAGCGGCCGCACGGCCAGGACGAGGTGTACTTCGTGGTCAGCGGCCGGGCGTCGATGACGGTGGGGACGGAGACGCAGCCGGTGGCGCGCGGGAGCGTGGTCTATGTGCCCGCCGGAGTGCCCCACAAGTTCCACCACATCAGCGAGGACCTGCGGGTGATGGTGGTCTTCTCTCCCCCTGAGGGGTGAGGTGCCCGAGCCGGTTGCCTCCGCCCGAAGGCGGAGGCCGAACCCTGAGACCCTTAGGGGTAAGGATCAGGGTCGGACCAGGGCTGCCAGGCCCCCACAGCGGCCTCCGGCGCCCTAGCATCGACGGTGAAAGGGGAACCGGAGACGTGACGCGGCAGACGCGCAGACGTGGACAATGCCATCGACGCGACAGCGAGACGAGAGAAAGCAGGGCGGAGCAGTGGCTGGTAAGGGGATACTCGCAGGACTTCCGTGGTGGGTCACCTGGGTCGTGGTGCCCGTCATCCTGATCGTGGTCTTCGGCGGACTGATCGCCAGCGCGGTCGGCTTCCTGGTCGGCTTGCTGTTCAAGGTCCTCATCGCGGCAGCGCTGATCGCCGGGGTCATCTATCTCGTGCGCAGGTTCACCGGATCCTCGTCGGGCTCGTCGAAGGGCGAGTGGTAGGCCGCACAGCACGCAGGTCCGACCGGTATCCGACGACGCCCCGCTTCGCACGCCTGGAGCGGGGCGTTCGGTGTTCACGCTGGTGGGAGTGGGGGTTCGGAGGGGCGGCGATCGGGTGTTCTCTACAGTGGGCGTTCGGCGTTCCCTGCGGGGGGTGTGGGGCGTTCACCTAGTGCGTACGAGGCACTCCGTACGGTCATGTCCGGTCAGGGTGTGTGCCGAGTGAGTTAACTCAGATCATTCGGCCTGCCGCCCCTGTCGGCGGGTCTAGAGTGCGCACCGCAGGCGTCTTCCGGATGCTGACGTTCCGGGCAGCATCACGTCCGGCGGCGTCAGGGTGGACGTCGTCGAGGGGCCCTGGGAGATGTGCGCGGCGCGGGAACGGATCCCGCGACCGGGGCCTTGTGTCCCATGGCGTCGGAGCTGGGGGAAGGCGTTGGCAGTGGCGAACGGCGAATCCGTTTCTCATCCCACCCTGATCGGATCGGTGCAGCGCGCACTCCGTCTGCTGGAGGCGGTGGCGGCGCACACCGACGGCGCACCCGCCAAACAACTCGCAAGAGAGACCGGACTGCCGCTCGCCACGACCTACCACCTGCTGCGGACCTTGACGCACGAGGGCTATCTGCGCCGGGAGAACGGCGTCTTCGTCTTCGGAGAGGCCGCCGAGCTCCTCGGCCGGGCCGGCGCGCGAAGACGGCAGCGCGCTCACCTCGACGCGGTGCTGGCCCTGGCGGGACGGGAGTTGGGGGCTGCCGTCTACTTCGCCGTCTACCGTGAGGGTGAGGTTGATGTGCTCGCGGTGACGGACGATCCGGACCGGCCACCGGTTGAGGAGTGGGTGGACTTCCGTAGCTCCGCACATGCTCACGCGATCGGGCAGTGTCTGCTGGCGCAGCTGGACGAGGCGTCGCGCAAGGAGCATCTGGCGCGCTATCCCGTGCAGTCCATCACCCCGTTCTCCGTGCGGTCGGAGGGCGATCTGCTGCGCCGCCTGGATACGGTGCGTCGCGGTCACGTCGCGTATGAGCAACAGGAATATGCCTTGGGCACGGTGTGTTCCGCGTTTCCTGTCCACGTAAGCTCGGCGGCGGCGACGCTGGCGGTATCGCTTCCCCTCCGAGGAGCTGTACCGATTGCACGCCGTTACGGATCGACTACGCACAATGGCGGAGGCGGCGTTAACGACACTCGCCTTCTCTATCAGTATCTGAAAACTCACTCCTTGTGATCTGTTTGCACATGACAGACGATGGCGCGATAAGGCTGCGGGGGACGATTCCCGGCCATCTCCGATCAAGCGCGGGGTAGTGGTTGATGACCGACACAGTTCAGGCAGAAGTGATCATGAGCTTCCTCGTCTCGGAGGAGCTCGCGTTCCGGATCCCGGTGCAGCTGGACTTCGACAGCGCCGATCCGTACGCCGTCCGCCTTACCTTCAATCTCCCCGGCGATACGCCCGTGACCTGGGCATTCAGCCGTGAATTGCTCCTCGACGGGCTGAGCCGGCCCTCGGGTGAGGGCGATGTGCGCATCGCGCCGTCCTTCCCCGAGCATCTCAGTGATGTCTTCATCAGTCTCCAAGTGGGCGCCGAGCGGGCCCTGTTCCGGGTCAGCGCGCCGCCCCTGGTCGCCTTCCTGGACCGTACGGACCGCCTCGTTCCGCTCGGCGAGGAAGAGGTCTGCGACACCCTGGAGGCCGTGCTGGACCGGATCCTGACGGAGGCGCCGGCCGGCTGACCATGACCCCTTTTGGTTACTCACCGCTTACGGCGTTTGCCGCGAGACCCGCGCCGCCCTGACCCGCCGGCCGGCCGGGCGCCCTCGGGCGACCCCGGCCCGGCGGCCGCGCCCTGCCCCTTATGGTCCGCCGAGACGACCAGCGCCGCGAGCAGCGTCGTCAGCGGCACCGAGGCGACCAGCCCGATGCTGCCCACCAGCGTGCGCACGATCTCCGTCGCGACCACCTCGCTGGAGGCGACCGTGCCGACGCTGCTCTGTGCAATCGTGAAGAGCAACAGCAAGGGCAACGCCGCGCCCGCGTAGGCCAGTACGAGGGTGTTCACCACCGAAGCGATGTGGTCCCGTCCGATGCGCATCGCCGCGCCGTACAACTTGCGCCAACTCGCCGACGGATCCGCCTCCTTCAGCTCCCACACGGCGGCGGCCTGAGTCACCGTCACATCGTCGAGCACGCCGAGCGAACCGATGATGATGCTCGCCAGCAGCAGGCCGCGGATCTCGATGTCCGGATACAGGCCGTGCACCAGCGCCGTCGTGTCGTCGATATTGCCGGTCAGCAGCGCCCAGCCGATGAACACCGAGCCGAGCAGGCCGATCAGCAGCAGCGATGCGAGTGTGCCGAGCACCGCCACCGAGGTCCGGGCCGTCAGACCGTGGCACAGATAGAGCGCGATCAGCATGATCGCGCTGCCTCCGACCACCGCCACGACCAGCGGATTGGCGCCCTGCAGGATCGCCGGGAGGATGAACAGCGTCAGTACCACGAAGCTCGCCGCCAGCGACACCAGCGCGAGCACCCCGCGCAGCCGCCCCACGATCACCACCGCGAAGGCGAAGAGCGCGGCCAGCACCCACATCGGGACGGTCCGGTCCACATCGATGACCGAGTACTGGAGCTCTTTCGGGGCCTTGGGGGAGTACGCGACCACCACGTCCTGCCCGCTCGTGTAGTGCCGCGTGGCGTCGGGGGTCACCACGGTCTGGAAGGTCCGTCCGGCGTCCTTGCCGGTGGTGACTTTGACCGTCGCCCGTTGGCAGTCCTCGCCCTGTGCCGATCCCCCGGCCGGCGGCTGTCCCTGAGGCGGCGTCTGCTGTTGTGGCGGTTGTCCGGCATGCACATCGGCGCAGTTGACCTGCTCCACCTTGGTCACGGTGGCGCGTTCGGTGGGCTGGTCGAAGCCGACGCCCGACGGCTTGTGCGTGGGCGCGCCGCCTGGCCACAGCACGGCCAGACCGACCACCACCGCGGCGGCGAAGGGAATCAGCACCGCCGCGATGACCTTGCGCAGATGCCGGGATACCGGCGCGGCGGGCCCATGGCCGTGCGCGTGAGAGTGCGGATGCGGATGCTTCTGGGGCTCGGAACTGCTCACCGCCCGATCATCGCAAGAAGTCGTGGGGCCCCCTGTTCACCGCGCCAGGACGGCCGCTACCGTGGTGGCACCTTTGCAATCGCGGGAGCTCGGAGCACCGGGCTGAGAGGGCGCTGACCTCCATCTTGGGGGTGTTTCACGTGAAACACCGAGGATGGAAGCCGCTGCGTCGACCGCCGAACCTGTTACCGGGTAATGCCGGCGTAGGGAGTTGGGTCCTATGACTCTGCAGGATGCACGCACGCCCGAAAACAAGGCCGCCGACGGCACCGAGCCGCGGATCGGCTGGCACAAGGGCTATGTCTCCGGATCGCGCCCCGATCTCCGGGTCCCCGTCCGGAGGGTGCACCTCACCAATGGCAACGACGTCACGCTCTACGACACGTCAGGGCCGTACACCGACCCCCAGATCGAAACCGACGTCCGCCGCGGTCTCGCCCCGCTGCGTGAGAACTGGATCATCGCCCGGGGGGACACCGAGGAGTACGCGGGCCGCCCGATGCGTCCTGAGGACGACGGCATCAAGCACACCGCGCCGCGCGGCGGCCTCAAGAACCTCGACGCGGTCTTCCCCGGCCGCCCCCGACAGCCGCGCCGCGGCCGGAACGGCGCCGCGGTCACCCAGCTCGCCTACGCCCGGCGCGGCGAGATCACCGCGGAGATGGAGTACGTGGCCATCCGCGAGAACGTCACGCCCGAGTTCGTCCGCGACGAGATCGCGGCCGGGCGCGCAGTGCTGCCCGCCAACGTCAACCACCCGGAGATCGAGCCGATGATCATCGGCAAGAACTTCCTGGTGAAGGTGAACGCCAACATCGGTAATTCGGCGGTCACTTCCTCCATCGAGGAAGAGGTGGAGAAGATGACCTGGGCGACCCGCTGGGGCGCCGACACGGTCATGGACCTCTCGACCGGCCGCAACATCCACACCACCCGCGAGTGGGTGCTGCGCAACTCCCCCGTCCCCATCGGCACCGTCCCCCTCTACCAGGCGCTGGAGAAGGTCGACGGCAAGGCCGAGGAACTGACCTGGGAGATCTACAAGGACACGGTCATCGAGCAGGCCGAACAGGGCGTCGACTACATGACGGTGCACGCCGGCGTGCTGCTCCGCTATGTCCCGCTCACGGCCCGCCGCAAGACCGGCATCGTCTCGCGCGGTGGCTCGATCATGGCCGCCTGGTGCCTCGCCCACCACAAGGAGTCGTTCCTCTACACGCACTTCGAGGAGCTCTGCGAGATCCTCGCCGCGTACGACGTCACCTACTCCCTCGGCGACGGCCTGCGCCCCGGCTCCATCGCGGACGCCAACGACGAGGCGCAGTTCGCGGAGCTGCGCACACTCGGCGAGCTGAACACCATCGCCAAGCGGCATGGCGTCCAGACGATGATCGAGGGCCCGGGACACGTCCCGATGCACAAGATCAAGGAGAACATCGACCTCCAGCAGGAGATCTGCGAAGAGGCCCCGTTCTACACCCTCGGCCCGCTCACCACCGACATCGCGCCCGCCTACGACCACATCACCTCCGGCATCGGCGCCGCGATGATCGCCTGGTGGGGCACCGCGATGCTCTGCTACGTCACGCCCAAGGAGCATCTGGGCCTGCCGGACCGCGACGACGTCAAGACCGGCGTCATCACCTACAAGATCGCGGCCCATGCGGCGGACGTGGCCAAGGGGCACCCGGGCGCACAGGAGTGGGACGACGCACTCTCCGACGCCCGTTTCGAGTTCCGCTGGGAGGACCAGTTCAATCTGGCCCTCGACCCGGACACCGCCCGCGCCTTCCACGACGAGACGCTGCCGGCAGAACCGGCGAAGACGGCACACTTCTGCTCCATGTGCGGCCCGAAGTTCTGTTCGATGAAGATCAGCCGGAGCATCACCGAACAGTTCGCCCCCGACCTGGCCGGCCCGGTCAGCGACGAGGAGATCGAGGCCGGAATGCTGGAGAAGTCCAAGGAGTTCGCGGCGAGCGGGAACCGGGTGTATCTGCCGCTGGCCGACTGATCCGGGCCCGCACGGCGCTGTCCCGGGACGGGTCGTTCCGGGGCAGCCGCGCCCGCCGCGGGTGAGCGCTGCACCGCGCACGCCCCGGCTCCGTGCCCGCCAGGGTGCCGCTACCTCGGCTGGCCCGGCCAGGCCATCGGCTACAAACTCGGCGAACGCGCCTGGCTACAGGGCCGCGCGGCGGCCCGGCGCCGGTACGGTGCCGCGTTCGACCTCAAGACCTGGCATATGAAGGCACTCGCCCAAGGGTCCTTCGGCCTTGACGACCTGGCCGACGACCTGGCCGGCCTGTAGTCCGGTCCGCCACCCCGGCACCCCCGCGGAAGCGCTCAACCCCGCTACTCCGCCCCGTGATCCGGCCCACCGTAATCCGGGCTGGTGAAGTCCGGGCTGGAGTAGCGCGGCCGGGCGGCCGAGGGGCCGGTGTCGGGGCTGGTGAACTCGGGGCGGGTGTAGCCGAGGGTGGGGATGCGGTTTTCGGGGGCTGGAGCGGGGGCGCCTCGTCGAGGGACATAGCGGACCGGATCGTCGTCCGCCGGGGACGCGTCGTCGGCGAGGGCCTCGCGGAGGAACGGGAGCAGACCGCGCTCCAGCAGGGCGTTCCGCCAGGCGTCGTGGGCGCGGTCGAGGGCCTCGGCCAGTTCGTCCGCTCTGGCGGACCGGGCGGACGAGCCGTTGCGCAGCGCGGTGATGACCAGGCCGGCCATGGCCACGAGGGCACCCGCGGCCATCAGGACGGCGAACAGCCAGCCGACGCTGATCAGCGGCCGGGCGACGGTCTGTTCGGGGCTGATGGCGCGCAGGACGTAGCCGATGAGGAGGAAGAGGACGGCGGCGATGCCGGCCAGGACCGGGGCCAGGACGGTGATCATGGCGGCCAGTCCGGCACCGGTCGCCTCCGTCACCTCCCCCACGGCCGTGGCCGGTCCCGGGCTATCGCCGGATGCCGGGTCCTGCTCCGCGCCGCCCGCGCCGGCGCCGTACGACGCGGACGCCGGCGCACGCAGTTCGGTACGGAGCCGCACATAGCGTTCGTATTCGGCCGTCGCGCACGCGGCGATCGCGGTGGTGGCGCTGAGGGCCATGGTGCGCAGTTGCTCGGTGCTCAGGTGCTTCCCCGCGCCGGAACCGAGTCCGTCCGGACGGTGTGCGGCGGTTCGCAGTGCCTCATCAAGGATCCGCGTGAATTCCTCACGGTCCTCGTTCAGCAGGTGCGGAGCGCTGTTCATGTGCATCCCCCGATGCTCCGTAGGGCCGTACGGCCGGCAGTGGCCGGGCGGTGGGCGGAAACGGAGGAGAGCCTGCTACGGATAGCCTGATGGTAGAGCGCCTCCGGTCGGGGGTGACAGGGAGTTTACGGAATTTGAGTCCTGCCGTGACCGGAAACCGTCCCGGCCGACGGCCCACCGCCCGCCCGCCCGCCGGTCTGGCGTACCCCTGCCCTCGGAATGCTCAGCCACTCAGCGGAAGTTGAACGACCAGCAGCTTTCCGGCCATGGTGATCCCGCCGTCCATCGCGATGGCGAGACCGTCGGCGTAGACATGCGGACCGTCGACGGCGATACCGTCGCCCTCGCCGTCCTCCGTGCCGACCTCGCCCAGCAGATACGGGATCGGGCTGTGGCCGTGCACGATGCGCTCTCCGCCGTAAGCGGCCAGGAGTCCGCGCACGGCCTGCGAGCCGGACTCGTCACGGAAGGCGAAGCGTTTGGTGAACTTGCGGAAAAGATCCCAGACTTCATCGGCGTCGCTGCGGGTGAGGACGTCGTGGACGGTGTCGTTGACGGCCTCGATGGAGTTGCCGTAGTCGAGGTAGGCGGTGGTGTCGGAGTGCAGGAGCAGATGCCCGTCCTCCTCCATCACGGCGTCAAGGCGGGCCATCCACTGCAGGTGGTGGTCCTCCAGGCGGTCCATATCGGACTTCTGGCCGCCGTTGAGCAGCCACGCCGCCTGGAACGAGGCGGTGCCGGCGCCGGACTGGACGGGGGTGTCGCCGAACCGCTTGGCGCCCAGCAGCAGCAGTTCGTGGTTGCCCATCAGGGCCTTGCAGTAGCCGCCGGCCGCCGCGGCCTGTGCGGAGAGCTGCATGACGAGATCGATGACGCCGATGCCGTCGGGGCCGCGGTCGGTGAAGTCGCCGAGGAACCACAGCCGGGTGTTGCCGGCCGCCCAGTTGCCGTCGGCGTCGATCAGCCCTTCGGCCGCGAGTGCTTCGCGCAGCTCGTCGTAATAGCCGTGCACATCGCCGACGACGTACAACGGGCCCATGCCTTCGGGCGCGTCGGAGTCGGTCTCGGGCGCCGGCGCGAAGTCGGCGGCCGGACGGTCGATGAGGGTGTCCGTATGGCCCGCGCCGATGACCGGGAGGTCGCGTGCGGTCGGCGTGTACTCCTCGGGCAGTTCGACCGGCGGGGCGGGCGGCGGCACCACAGGGGGCGCGGCGGGCGGCGCGGCCGGGGGGCCCGCGGGCAGGTGGACCGGTGGGCCGGCGGGCGGCATCGGGGGCGGACCGGCGGGCGTGCCCGCGTGCGGTCCGGACGGAGGAGGAGACGCCGGAGTTGGTCCCGCCATGGTCCACACCATGGATCCCTGACTGGCCCCCTGAGTCATCGACCCCTCCACCGTCGCGCCGCCGTGCACCTCTCGGACCTTTGCCTGGTCGACGGCGGTCCGCGGTGTCGTGCGCCCATCATAGGAATGCCGCTCGCGGGTTGTGACGCACCCGGGGGTGGTCAATCACACGGAGCCCGGCGTTCGCGGCTGATTTCTCCCGGGATCACCCTGTATTTTCCCGGCGTCAGGGGACCGCCAGGCCGCAGTTGGTGCGGCCGGTCCCGTGCCCGTGGGGCACGTTCAGTCGCCCGCGGGTCTCCGCGGCGGGCTGATCGTCGTCCGTGGGGAACGTCGCTGGGACGAGGTCCGGACGATCAGATCGGTCGGTATCACCTGTTCGATGGGCCGGCCGTTGTCGAGTCCCTCGATGGCGTCGATGAGGATCTGCACGACGGCGGTGCCGATGCGGCGCGGTTTGAGGGACAGGGTGGTGATGGGCGGCTCGGTGGTGGCGTAGCCGGTCGACTCGCTGCAGCAGACCAGCAGCAGATCCTCGGGAACGCGCAGGCCGTAGCGCCGGGCGGCGGCGAGCAGATCGGTGCCGTTGGGGTCGAAGAGTCCGTAGACGGCGTCCGGCCGGTCGGGCCGGGCCAGCAGCCGGTCGGCGGCGATGGCGCCCGCGCACGGGTCGTGTGCCGGGTAGGACTCGTACACCGGATCCTGGCCGACCCGGTCGCACCACCGCAGATAGGCGGTGGTCGACAGCCGGGTGTAGGTGTCGGTGGTGGTGCCGGTGAGCAGCCCGATACGGCGGGCGCCGGCGTCGGCGAGGTGGTCGAGCAGACCGAGGACGGCCGCTTCGTGGTCGTTGTCGACCCAGCCGGTGACCGGGAGGGTGCCGCCCGGCCGGCCGTCGGAGACGACGGGGATGCCGTGCCGGACCAGTTCGGTCACCACGGGATCGCCGTCGGCGGGGTCGATGACGACGGTGCCGTCCAGCGCGACGTTGGACCACACGTCGTGGCGGGAGGTCGCGGGCAGGATGACCAGCGCATACCCGCGGGCCAGTGCCGCGGAGGTGGCGGCTCTGGCCATCTCGGCGAAGTACGCGAATTCGGTGAAGGTGAAAGGTTCATCCCCGTACGTGGTCACGGTCAGACCGATGAGTCCTGACTTGCCGGTACGGAGCGTGCGGGCGGCTGCGGACGGGCGGTAGCCCAGCCGGTCGGCCACCTCGCGGACATGGCTACGGGTGGCGTCCGGAAGCCGGCCCTTGCCGTTGAGCGCGTCGGAGACAGTCGTGATCGATACACCGGCTGCGGCGGCCACGTCCCGGATGCCCGCCCGCCCCAGCCGGCGACCCGTCGACCGGCTCACCTGGTGCTTCCCTGCTGCTGTCATGGCGAGCCGATAGTAGGGCTCGGCGGGGCCATTCGCGGGGGCCCTTCGGGACCTGTCAAAAGGCACGTTTCTGCATGGTGATCTGCCATCAGTTCCCGTGGAATTGAAGGAAGTTATGGTTCGATCTGATCGTTCGGTGGGAGGCCGATTGCCTTCGCCTGGCGATGCGGCCAGGTCTCGAAGAGGTCTCAAGTCACCTTCACGAGGGATGCGCGCCACGGCGCCCGCCACCGGCGCGTGCCATGACGAAGGGCGCTCCCCCGGTAGTCCGCGCGGGGTTCGGGGAGCGGTCGGGGTCCGTGTGCGCCGTGGCCCGGTGCGTCGGGGACCGGTTGCCGGGCAGGGGCTGACGCCGGACGGGGCAATCCTCATAAGGTGTGCAGTATTCGAGTCGAGCGGGACGGTCGAGGAGGACCTGCGGTGAGCGAGAAGACCCCGAAGCTGCGTGCTGCGCTGGATGGTATCCCCACCTATAAGCCGGGCCGGCCCGCGGCCGACGGCCCCGCCACGTACAAGCTGTCCTCCAACGAGAACCCCTACCCGCCGCTGCCGGGCGTCCTGGACAGCGTGGTGACCGCTGCCGGATCCTTCAACCGCTACCCCGACATGGCCTGTACGGGCCTGATGGCGGAGCTGTCCGAGCACTTCTCGGTGCCGCTGGCGCACCTGGCGACGGGCACCGGATCGGTGGGGGTGGCCCAGCAGCTGATCCAGTCGACGGCCGGGCCCGGAGATGAAGTGATCTACGCCTGGCGGTCGTTCGAGGCGTACCCGATCATCACCCAGATCTCCGGGGCCGCCTCCGTCAGGGTGCCGCTGACCTCCGGCGAGGTGCACGACCTGGACGCGATGCTCGCCGCGGTCACCGACCGGACGCGGCTGATCTTTGTCTGCAACCCCAACAACCCCACCGGCACCGTCGTACGCCGTGCCGAGCTGGAGGCTTTCCTGGACCGGGTGCCGAGGGATGTGCTCGTCGTGCTCGATGAGGCGTATCGCGAGTTCATCCGTGATGCCGACGTCCCCGACGGGATCGAGATCTACCGCGACCGCCCCAATGTGTGCGTGCTGCGGACCTTCTCCAAGGCGTACGGCCTGGCGGGGCTGCGGGTCGGCTTCGCGGTGGCGCGCGAGCCGGTGGCCGCGGCGCTGCGCAAGACGGCGGTGCCGTTCGGGGTGAGTCAGCTGGCGCAGGAGGCGGCGGTGGCGTCGCTGCGCAGCGAGGCGGCGCTGCTGGAGCGGGTCGACGCGCTGGTCGCCGAGCGGGCCCGGGTGTATGAGGCGCTGGTCGGCCAGGGGTGGACGGTCCCCGAGTCGCAGGCCAACTTTGTGTGGCTGCGGCTGGGGGACCGTACGTCGGACTTCGCGGCGGCGTGCGAACGGGCCGGGGTGGTGGTGCGGCCGTTCCCCGGCGAGGGGGTGCGGGTGACGATCGGGGAGCGTGCGGCGATGGATCTGTTCCTGGAGGCCGCGGAGGCGTTCCGTAAGGCGCTCTGAGGCGGCGTTCTTCCTGCGGCCGCGGGTCGTTGACCTGCGGCCTCAGGCTTTTTCGACGCGGATCGGGTCGCCGCTGCGGACGGTGGCGAGCAGGCGCGGGTCGCCGTCGACGCGGCCCAGCACATTGCAGGGGGAGACGAGCCGCGACTCGTCCTCCCGGGAGATCGGGGTGGGGCCGTAGGGGAGCGCGAGCGCGTTGCCCTCGGTCCAGAAGGCGACCGTGCCGGGGTCGACGACCTGACGGGCGTCGGCCTCCAGCGCGGGCGTCAGCCCGGTGTCGAAGTAGATCTCCTCGCCCCAGGTGTGGGCGGTGCTGCCGAGCGGGAGCGCGGCGGTGAGCGCCGCGGCGGTCGGGGTGTCGTCGAGGGTGGCGGTCAGCTGCCCTGCGGGCCATGAGAGCCGTATCTTCATGGCGCCGAATTCAACAATATGTTGAAGCCGTGGGGAAGGGGGCGCGCGCCACGGAACCGGCGTGACCGCGATCACGTACCCCCGCAGAAATGATCGAAGAGGCATGGGAGATAATTGCTTGTGAATGTGAACGCGTTCACAAGCGCCGTTCCGTTTGTGCCGCGCATACCGCTCTGTGGGGTGCGAACGGGACACCTGCCGTAGTCCAACGGCGACGTAAGGAGAGCACGACGTGGAACTGGCGTTGGCGCCAGAGACTCTGGCGCGATGGCAATTCGGCATCACGACCGTCTACCACTACCTGTTCGTCCCCCTGACGATCTCCCTCGCCGCCCTGGTGGCCGGACTTGAGACCGCATGGGTGCGCACGGGCAAGCAGAAGTACCTCAAGGCCACCAAGTTCTGGGGCAAGCTGTTTCTGATCAACATCGCGATGGGTGTCGTCACCGGCATCGTCCAGGAGTTCCAGTTCGGCATGAACTGGTCCGACTACTCGCGATTCGTCGGTGACGTCTTCGGTGCCCCGCTCGCCTTCGAGGCGCTCATCGCGTTCTTCTTCGAGTCCACCTTCATCGGCCTGTGGATCTTCGGTTGGGACAAGCTGCCCAAGAAGCTCCACTGCTTCTGCATGTGGATGGTCTCGATCGGCACGATCCTGTCCGCCTACTTCATCCTCGCGGCCAACTCCTGGATGCAGCACCCGGTCGGCTACCGGTACAACGCCGCCAACGGCCGCGCCGAACTCACGGACTTCTGGCAGGTACTCACCCAGGACACCACCCTGGTCGTCGTCTTCCACACGCTGACCGCCGCCTTCCTGACCGGCGCCGCGTTCATGGTCGGCATATCCGCGTACCACCTGATACGCAAGAAGCACGTCACGGTCATGCGGACCTCGCTCCGGCTCGGGCTGGTCACCCTGGTCATCGCCGGCATCCTGACCGCGGTCAGCGGTGACGCGCTCGGCAAGGTGATGTTCAAGCAGCAGCCGATGAAGATGGCCGCCGCCGAGGCGCTGTGGGAGACGGAACAGCCGGCGCCGTTCTCGGTCTTCGCGTACGGCGATGTCGACAAGGGCCACAACAAGGTCGCCATCGAGATACCCGGACTGCTCTCCTTCCTCGCCCACAACGACTTCAGCTCGCCGGTCCCCGGGATCAACGACGTCAACAAGGCCGAGCAGGAGCAGTTCGGGCCTGGTGACTACCGGCCCAACATTCCCGTCGCCTACTGGGGATTCCGCTGGATGATCGGCTTCGGTATGACGTCGTTCGCCGTCGGCCTGGCCGGGCTCTGGCTCACCCGCCGGAAATTCTGGCTCGCGCCGGAACTGCGGACGGGGGACGAGGAACCACCCCGTCTCGCGCTCACCAAGAACAAGCAACTCGGTGCCCGCCTGACCAAGTGGTACTGGTCGCTGGCCTTCGTCACCCTCGGATTCCCGCTCATCGCGAACTCCTGGGGCTGGATATTCACCGAGATGGGCCGCCAGCCCTGGGTCGTCTACGGCGTGCTGCGCACCTCCGACGCGGTGTCGCCGGGTGTCTCGCAGGGCGAGGTGCTCACCTCGATGATCGTCTTCACCACCCTCTACGCACTGCTCGCCGTGGTCGAGGTCAGGCTGCTGGTGAAGTACGTCAAGGCCGGGCCCCCGGAGCTCTCCGAGTCCGACCTCAACCCGCCCACCAAGATCGGCGGCGACCCCAAGGACGCCGACCGGCCGATGGCCTTCTCGTACTAGGAGGCGACCGTGCAACTCCACGACATCTGGTTCGTCCTTATCGCCGTCCTCTGGGTCGGGTACTTCTTCCTCGAAGGCTTCGACTTCGGCATCGGCGTGCTCACCAAGCTCCTCGCCCGGGACCGGCGCGAGAAGCGCGTACTGATCAACACCATCGGCCCGGTCTGGGACGGCAACGAGGTCTGGCTGCTCAGCGCGGGCGGAGCGACCTTCGCCGCCTTCCCCGAGTGGTACGCCACCCTCTTCTCCGGTTTCTATCTGCCCCTGCTGCTCATCCTCGTCTGCCTCATCGTGCGCGGGGTCGCCTTCGAATACCGCGCCAAGCGGAGCGAGGAGAGCTGGCAACGGAACTGGGAAACGGCGATCTTCTGGACCTCGCTGATCCCCGCGGTGCTGTGGGGCGTCGCATTCGGCAACATCGTGCGCGGCGTGAAGATCGACGCGCACAAGGAGTACGTCGGCGGCCTCCTCGACCTGCTGAACCCGTACGCGATCCTCGGCGGCCTGGTCACCCTGACGCTGTTCACCTTCCACGGCGCGGTGTTCGCCTCGCTCAAGACGCTGGGTGACATCCGGGAACGGGCGCGCCGGACGGCGACCGTCCTCGGGCTGATCACGGCCGTGCTCACGCTCGGCTTCCTGGGCTGGACCCAGGCCGACAAGGGGGACGGCAGCAGCCTGGTCGCCATGATCGTCGCGGTGGTCGCGCTGCTCGCGGCGCTCGGGGCCAATCAGCTCGGGCGCGAGGGGTGGGCGTTCGCGTTCTCCGGGATCACCGTCGCCGCCGCGGTCGCGATGCTGTTCCTGACGCTGTTCCCGAACGTCATGCCGTCCTCGCTGAACGAGAACTGGAACCTCACGGTCACCAATGCCTCCTCCAGCCCGTACACCCTGAAGATCATGACCTGGTGTGCCGGTATCGCCACCCCGATCGTGCTGCTCTACCAGGGGTGGACGTACTGGGTGTTCCGCAAGCGGATCGGCACCCAGCACATCGCCGATGCGCACTGACCGAGGCCGCTCCGTCGCACTCGCCAGGAGGAATGTTTCACGTGAAACCGGTCGACCCGCGCCTGCTCCGGTACGCCCGCGCCACCCGCGTCTTCCTCGCCGCGGTGGTGGTGCTCGGGCTGGCCGGAGCGGGGCTGGTCATCGGTCAGGCGATGCTGATCGCCGAGGTCGTGGTCGGCGCCTTCCAGCACCAACGCGGCCTGGGCGACCTGAGCACACCGGTGCTGCTGCTCGCACTGGTCTCCGTCGGCCGCGGTCTGATCTCCTGGCTCACGGAACTGGCCGCACACCGGGCGAGTGCGGCGGTCAAGTCCGAACTCCGTACCAGGCTGTTGGATCGGGCCACCGCACTGGGACCCTCCTGGCTCGGTACGCAGCGCACCGGTGAGCTCGCCACCCTCGCCACCCGCGGTATCGACGCCCTGGACGACTACTTCGCACGCTATCTGCCGCAACTGGGCCTGGCGGTCGTCGTACCCGTCGCCGTCCTGGCCCGGATCGTCACCGGTGACTGGATCTCGGCCGCGACGATCGTCGTCACACTGCCGCTCATCCCCCTGTTCATGGTCCTGATCGGCTGGGCCACCCAGTCCCGGATGGACCGTCAGTGGAAGCTGCTGGCGCGTCTGTCCGGGCATTTCCTGGATGTGGTCGCCGGGCTGCCCACATTGAAGGTCTTCGGCCGGGCCAAGGCCCAGGCCGCGTCCATCCGTGCCATCACCGGCGAGTACCGCCGGGCGACACTGCGCACCCTGCGGATCGCCTTCCTCTCCTCCTTCGCACTCGAACTTCTCGCCACGATCTCCGTCGCGCTGGTCGCGGTCGGCATCGGCATGCGCCTGGTGCACGGCGAACTCGACCTCTACACCGGCCTGATGGTGCTGGTCCTGGCGCCCGAGGCGTATCTGCCGCTGCGGCAGGTGGGCGCCCAGTACCACGCCGCCGCCGAGGGGCTCTCGGCCGCTGAGGAGATCTTCGCGGTGCTGGAGACGCCGTTGCGGACGCCGGGCACGGCACCCGCGCCGGCGGGCACCGCGCTGGCCGTCGAAGGGCTGGCGGTGCGCCACCCCGGACGTGCCGCCGACTCCCTTCCCACGACGTCTTTCGAGGTCGGGCCCGGTGAGACGGTCGCCTTGACCGGCCCGTCCGGCGCCGGCAAGTCCACGCTGCTGAGCGTGCTGCTCGGCTTCACCGAACCGTCCGAGGGGCGTGTCGTCGTCGACGGCCAGGACCTCGCATCCCTCTCCCCCGAGAGCTGGCGGCAGCGGATCGCCTGGGTACCGCAGCATCCCTGCCTCTTCGCCGGCACCATCGCCGAGAACGTACGACTGGCGCGACCGGACGCGGATGACGCCGCCGTGCGCAGGGCCCTGGAGGACGCCGGGACCCGGGACTTCGTCGACGCGCTCCCCGACGGCATGGCGACCCGCCTCGGCGAAGCGGGCGCCGGACTCTCCGCCGGCCAGCGCCAGCGCATCGCGCTCGCCCGCGCGTTCCTCGCCGACCGCCCGGTCCTGCTCCTGGACGAGCCGACCGCGAATCTGGACGGGGAGACCGAGGAGGCGATCGTGGCGGCCGTACGGCGGCTCGCGGTGGGCCGTACGGTTCTGCTGGTCGTCCACCGGCCGGCGCTGCTGGCGGTGGCGGACCGGGTGGTGCGGCTGCCGGAGCCGCTGGTGGTTTCACGTGAAACCGTCACAGGGCCGTCCTCGCCGGTTTCACGTGAAACCACCGCGGGACCGTCCGCGCCGTTCGTGCCGGGTCAGGGGCATGCCGGGAACGTCGCGGCTGATGAGGGCCCCCGCGCAGCCTCCAGCGATGTACGTCCGGCGTCCGGTGAGGGCGAGACCGTCGTTCCCACCCCTGCTTCGGCCCTCACCCGGCTGCGCCGCACGGCCCGTGCCCGCCGTGCCCGCTTCGCGCTGGCACTGCTGCTCGGGAGCCTCGCGCTGGGCAGCGCGGTGGGCCTGATGGCGACCTCCGGCTGGCTGATCTCGCGGGCGGCACAGCAGCCACCGGTGCTGTATCTGATGGTGGCGGTCACCGCGACCAGGGCGTTCGGCATCGGGCGCGCCGTCTTCCGGTACGCCGAGCGGCTGGTCGCGCACGATGCGGTGTTCCGGATGCTCGCCGACATACGCGTCGCCGTCTTCCGGCGGCTGGAGCGGCTCGCACCGGCCGGGCTGAAGGAACGCAGCCGCGGCGATCTGCTGTCGCGGCTGGTGGCGGATGTCGATGCGGTGCAGGACTACTTCCTGCGCTGGCTGCTGCCCGTCGGGGCCGCGGTGCTCGTCGGCGCGGGCGCCGTCGGTTTCACCGGATGGCTGCTGCCGGAGGCCGGCGCGATCCTCGCGGCCGGGCTGCTACTGGCGGGAGTGGGGGTGCCGATGCTCTCGGGCGCGCTGGCCCGGCGGGCGGAGCGGCAGCTGGCCCCGGCCCGCGGGGTGCTCTCCACCCGGATCGTCGATCTGCTCACCGGTACGGCCGAGTTGACGGTCGCCGGTGCCCTCACGGCCCGTACCGACGCCGCACGGCGCGCGGACCGTGAGCTGACCCGGATCGCGTCCCGCTCGGCCGCCGCGGCCGGGGCCGGCGCCGGACTCTCGGCACTGCTGTGCGGGCTGACCGTCGCCGCGGCGGCGGTGGCCGGCGTGCAGGCGGTGCACGACGGACGGCTGGACGGCGTGACGCTGGCCGTCGTCGTCCTCACACCGCTCGCCGCGTTCGAGGCCGTCACGGGCCTGCCGCTCGCCGTGCAGTACCGCCAGCGCACCCGGCGCGCCGCCGAGCGGGTCTTCGACGTGCTGGACTCCCCGGCGCCGGTAGCCGAACCGGCCGCGCCGACCACCCCGCCGGCCGCGCCGTTCCCGCTGGTCGTAAGGGACCTGACGGCACGCCACGCCGGACAGTCCGAGCCGGCGCTGGACGGCGTCGGCCTCACTCTGACGGCGGGCCGGCGGCTCGCCGTCGTCGGCCCGTCCGGTTCCGGCAAGACCACGCTCGGCCAGGTACTGCTGCGCTTCCTGGACCAGGAGGCGGGGACGTACACGCTGGACGGGACGGACGCCCGGGCGCTGGACGGTGACGCGGTCCGGCGACTGGTGGGGCTGTGCGCGCAGGACGCGCACATCTTCGACAGCTCGCTGCGGGAGAATCTCAGACTCGCGCGTCGGGACCGCCGGGACGCGGCGGACGGCGACGCCCCGGCCCCGGCGGGAACCGACGATCACGATCTGTGGGACGCGCTCGGGCGGGCGCGGCTGGCGGACTGGGTGCGTGGGCTCCCCGACGGGCTGGACACCATGGTCGGGGAGCACGGCGCGCGGCTGTCCGGCGGCCAGCGGCAGCGGCTGGCCCTGGCACGGGCGCTGCTCGCGGACTTCCCGGTGCTCGTCCTGGACGAGCCCGCCGAACACCTCGATCTGGCCACCGCCGACGCGCTGACCACCGATCTGCTGGCCGCGACCGAGGGCCGTACGACGGTCCTGATCACCCACCGGCTCACCGGTCTCGACGCGGTCGACGAGGTCCTGGTCCTGGACCGTGGCCGGACCGTACAGCACGGCGGATACGCGGAGCTGGCGGCGGCCGACGGCCCGTTCCGGCGGATGCTGGAGCGCGAGCGCGCGGTGGACGCGGCGTACGGCGGTCCGGACGTACACCCCGGCCTGCCGGTGCAGGCCCCCGACCGCGTTCCGGCCCTCCCCGCTTAACCGGACTTTCTTCGGAAATGGGCCGTATTAGGCTCATGGCATGGCAGCCACGGCAGGACCCTCGTACCCCATGGACGCGGAAAGCTCCGGCGCGGGCGCCGGCCATGAGGGCGACGGCACCCGCCGCGACCCCATGGCCGCCGCCACCGAAGCCACTCGCAGCCTCCAGGGCCTCTCCGCCGAGCTGACCGCACGGGTACCGCAGCTGCTGGAGGCGATGCGCACGGTCGGCGCCGGGCTGGATCTGCACATCACCCTGGACCGGATCGTGCAGACGGCCGCCGAACTCGCCGACGCCCGCTATGCCGCGATAGGGATCATCGACGACGCCCGCGAGGGGCTGGCGGACTTCGTGACGTACGGCGTCACCGGGCAGGACCACGAACGGATCGGTGCGCTCCCCGACGGTCACAAGGGCCTGCTCGGCGCGCTCATCGCGGACCCGAAGGCGCTGCGGCTCGCCGACCTCTCCCAGGATCCGCGCTCGGCCGGATTCCCCCCGGGCCACCCGCCGATGCGGACGTTCCTCGGGGTGCCGATCCAAGTCCAGGGCCAGATCTTCGGCAATCTCTACCTGACGGAGAAACGCAGCGGCGGGGAGTTCAGCGAGGAGGACCTGCAGATGGTGCGGGTGCTCGCCACCGAGGCCGGAATCGCGATCGGCAACGCCCGTCTGTACGCGGCCACCCGGCAGCGGGAACGCTGGATCGACGGCTCGGTCGCGGTGACCACCGAACTCCTCGCGGGCAGCGACGTCGACGAAGCGCTCGCGGTCGTCGCCGAGCAGGCACGGAAGCTGGCGGAGTCGGCGGCCGGCATCGTGCTGCGGCCCGATGACGAAGGCGGCCTGGAGATCGTCGCGGTCTCGGCGGACGACCCCACCGGGATCATGGGCACCCGCATCCCGCCCGACAGCCCGGTGGCGGAGCAACTCCTCGCCGGGGAGCCGGTGTTCGTCGACGATTCCGCCACCGACCCGCGCATGGTCACGGCCATCGCGCCGCGCTTCGGCCCGAGCATGATGCTGCCGCTCAAGAGCGGCGGCCGAGTGCTGGGCACGCTCGCCACGCCACGCGTCCGCGGCGCGCGCCCGTTCACCGGCGCCGAGCGGACACTGGCCACCCAGTTCGCGGCACAGGCCGCGCTGGCCCTGGTACTGGCCGACGCCCAGCGCGACCGGGAGCGGCTCGCGGTGCTGGAGGACCGCGACCGGATCGCCCGTGACCTGCACGATCTCGTCATCCAGCGGCTGTTCGCCACCGGAATGATGCTGGAGAGCGCGCAGCGCAGGGCCGTCGTACCGGAGGTGAATCAGGGCGTCGGCAAGGCCGTCGACGAACTGGACATCACCATCCAGGAGATCCGGACCGCGATCTTCGCGCTCCAACAGGGGCCGTCCGAGGTGCCGTCCGGGCTGCGGACCCGGGTGCTGCGGGAGATCGGTACGGCCGCCGTACCGCTCGGCTTCCAGCCCTCGGCGAACTTCATCGGCCCGGTCGACTCCCGCGTCGGCGAGCTGACCGGCAAGAACCTGATCGCCGCGCTGCGGGAGGCGCTGTCGAACGCCTTCCGGCACGCCCGGGCATCCCGGATCGAGGTCGTCGTCGACTCGACCATCACCTTGCCGGACGGAACCGAGGGCGTACGGCTGACCGTCGCGGACGACGGCACCGGCATCCCCGAGGGCGGCCGCCGCAGCGGCCTGAAGAACCTCGCGAAGCGGGCGGAGTCCCTCGGCGGTTCGAGCACCTACGGCCCCGGACTGGGCGAGGACGGCACCGGGACGGTGGTGACCTGGGAGGCGCCGTTGTAAGGCGGTCCAGGGGCACCCGGGCCGGCCTCAGGGCGGGAGCCGAGCTGGGCCGTTCGGGGCGTTGAATGGCCGAAGAGGCTTGAGTTCCGGCGATTTCGACCCCTCCGGGGCGATTATCAGCCCATGTGTCCATGTCCATCTGTGTGCCGACGGAGACGGGGGTGGCGAAGGGGGTGGGCGAGGCAGACAGGTGCGCATGGGGTGGGCATGCCCTCTGTGGTTTCCGGGGTGTGTGTGATTGGCCTGATTGTTTCGCTTGCGCTGGGGACGGGGGCGCCATTCGCTATCGGGTCGCCATTCGCGGGGGTGGGTTCGTCGCTCGCCGGGAGGGTGGGACAGTCCGCCGCTGGCCGGCTCGTCTCTGAGCGGCTCGTCTCTGGTCGGCCTGCTGTGTACGATGCCGCGCTCCGGCGGGCCGCGGGCTCCCAGAACCGGCAGGTTGAGGCTCCGCTCCGTGGCCCGCGCAGTGCCGCTCAACAACTCGCCGATGTGAGCTTGGCGGTGATCAGGCTGGGTGAGGCGGCGCACCGCATGAGCCGGTCGTACGCCCAGGAGCGCCGCGAGGCGCGGGCGCAGCGCATCGAGCGCGACCGGCTGCGTACGGCCCTGCACCGCGAGCGCCGCATGGCCGCCGCGCTGCGCCGTGCGGCAGGTTCCATCGCCAGCGCGCAGTACCGCACCGGCAGCATCGTGGCGTACACACTGCGCACGGCGGGGCCCGGCTCGGGAAAGTCGCTGGCCAGAGCGCATGAGGAGGCGGATCGGAGGGAGCGCGCGCTGGCCGCGCGGGCGCATTCGGCAGGCCAGGCGAGCCGCGCGCTGGCAGGCGCGAGCGCGACGGCGGCTGCCCGCGCGGCGGTACTCGCCGAACGCCGCGACCATCTCAAGACGGCACGGACACGGGTCAAGCGCGGGCTGAGAGCGGCCCGCGGCGAACTGCGGAAACTGGCGGCCACGGCGGCCCGGAGCGGTTCCTGCGGTGGGCTGCCCCGCGCGGCGTCCAGGGCGGCCGTGGAGGCCGCCCCGGCACCCGTCCCGCGCGGGAAATGGACCCGCCCGGTGGAGCACTATCGACTCACCGCACCCTTCGGGGGCGCGGGCGGCCACTGGGCCGACGGTCACACGGGCCAGGACTTCGCGGTGCCGGTCGGCACGCCCGTACGCTCCATCGGCTCGGGCCGCATCGTCAGCCTGACCTGCGGCGACGGCTTCGGGATCAGCATGGTCGTACGGCATCGGCGCGGTTGGTACTCGCAGTACGCGCATCTGTCCGCGGCGCTGGCGGTCCCCGGAGAGCGGGTGGGCGCCGGCGAACGGATCGCGCTCTCGGGCGACACCGGCAACTCCACCGGTCCGCATCTCCACTTCGAGGTGCGGCGAAAGCCCTCACGGGGGTCGAGCGTCGACCCCGTGGCATGGCTGCGGAAACGGGGCGTGAGGGTGTGAACAGGGGCGTGCGGTTGTGACGGGGCACGTGGACGACGTCTCCCGTCACAGAATGTAACGAAGTGAGGAACGAATCACGCTCCGTGAGCGTTGCCGGAAGAGGAAGGAGGCAAGGCGGCGAGGCAAGGCTAAGGAGGCAGGGCGCGGCCAAGGAGGCAAGGCGGCTAGAGACAAGGCGAGGAGGCTAGGCGGCAGGGACAAGGAGGCGCAGGCTGGGCAAGGCAAGGACAAGGAGGCGCAAGGCCCGCAAGATTGCGGAGCATCCCGCGATGTCCCGCGCGGCACACCGCTCACGTTCCTGAAAGGTGGGGTAGCGCTAACGCCGCTGAAGGATCTCCTCGATAACTGCCGCGACGCCGTCGTCGTTGTTGGATGCGCTGTGGCGTGTGGTCGCGGCAAGCACCTCCGGGTGGGCGTTGGCCATGGCGTACGAGGTGCCGGCCCAGCTGAGCATTTCTATGTCGTTGGGCATGTCCCCGAAGGCCACGACCTCCTCCGGTGCGATACCGCGCTCCGCGCAGCAGCGGGCGAGGGTGCCCGCCTTGCTGACGCCGAGCCCGCTGATCTCCAGGAGGGCGGTGGGACTGGACCGGGTGAAGGACGCGAGGCCGCCCGCGGCGCTACGGGCCAGGGCGAGGAAGGCGTCCGGGTCCAGGTCGGGGTGGTGCGCGAGCAGCTTGAGCACAGGTCCGTCGACGTCAGTGGGGACGTTGGTGGGGCCGACGCGACTGCCAGGACTGATGGAAGAACCGATCGGACCGACAGGGCTGCCGGGACTGATGGGACTGCTGCCGGGACTGATGGGGCTGATGGTGCTGACGGGATCTGCGGCGGTGTCGGCCCTCGCACCCGCGGCCGCGTCCGGACCGGCCGCCACCGGCGGCGCGAAGTCTTCGGCGAGCAGCTTCTCCGCCGGGGCGACGATCGCCGTCGGGTCGGCTTGGAAGGGCGGGTATTCGGGCTCGTAGTGGAAGCCGCCGGTCCGCTCGACCGCGAACGAGGTGCCGGGCGCGGCGCTGCGCAGCATGTCCACGACGGTGAGCGCGACCGCGCTCTCCAGGGGGCTGACCTCGACGATGCGCCCGCCGCGGTGCAGGTCTACGACGGCCGCACCGTTCGCGCAGATGGCCAGGCCGTGGCCGTGCACATGGTCGCTGACCACGTCCATCCAGCGGGCCGGGCGCCCGGTGACGAAGAACACCACGATGCCGGCCTCCTCCGCGGCGGCGAGTGCGGCGATCGTCCGGTCGGAGACCGTTTTGTCGTCGTGCAGCAGGGTGCCGTCGAGATCGGTGGCGATCAGCCGGGGCGCAACGTCCGGCTCGGGTGCCTGGGGTGGAGTGGCGGGGGCATCAGTCACAGGGCCATCTTCGCGCACCGCAGTGCACAGACGTGCGCTGGGTTGCGCGTATGAGTCGGGGCGGGTGCGCTCCATTGCGGGAGGCTTAGTCCGATATATAAGTTTTATTCGATATATACGTTCTATCTGGGTTGGCTTAGGTGGTGGGTTGGCTTAAGTGGCATCCGGACGGTGCCGGGACGGGTGGGATCTGAACGGTGCCGGGACGGGGTCCGGATGGAATAGGGGCCGGCGGGACCTGAACGTGGCCTGGTGGGGCCGGGCCTGGACGTGCCTGGCTGGGCGGGACCTGGACGTGCCAGGGCTCCGGGAGGGCCTGGATGGTGTGGGGCTGGGCCCGGAGGGGATGCCATGAGCCCCGTACGCTCGGGGGCATGCGACTGAGTACCTTGATCCTTCCCGTCCGTCGTTGGTCCGAAGGCGGACGGGAGGTCTGGCAGCGTGCCGAGGAGCTGGGGTTCCACGCCGCGTACACCTACGACCACCTCTCCTGGCGGACCTTTCGCGACACGACCTGGTTCGGCGCCGTCCCCACGCTGACCGCGGCCGCGGCCGCGACCTCCCGTCTTCGCCTGGGCACCCTCGTCACCTCAGTCAAGCCTTTTTCGCCTATCGCGGCCTGACCTGCGGCGCTTCTGGTTCTCGGCGGTTGCGCGCATGGGTCTGCGCTCGCCAGCGGGACGGTGTTGCGGTCAAAGCCCGACGACCCGGACCTTGTTGCCGCACAGTCGGGTCATGTCATCGACGTCAGACGTGAGGATCGCTACCGGGCCGGGCTGGCGCAGGGCCGCTTCCGCGACTGTGGCGTCGATCGCGTACTTGTGCCCGTGCAGACCGGTGGCTTTGAGCAGTTGTGCAGCCGCCTTGGCCGCTGCCTCCGTGACCGGCTCCACCTTGACCCGGGAGAGCGCCCATCGCAGCCGGGGCATGTTCACCCGGGCGTGGCTCACCTCCACGATGGTGTTGGCACTGACGACGAGGTCTGCGCCCATGTCGTGGAACACCTGGAACATCGCCAGAATCTTCCGGTCCCGGGCAACCCAGGCCGACAGCCCCTCACGGTCCAGGACCACGGTCTCGATGTGCCCGCTCACGCGGCACTTGTGTCGTGTGCGGCCTGCGTCGCGCCGAAGATCCGTGTTCGGGCCTCGTTCAGCTCCTCCTCGGTGAAGGCCCCGTGCTCGTCTGTGTGGCTGCGCAGGTCGGCCCCGAGAAGCTGGTGCCGGATCTGTCGGGCCACTGCCTCGGCCACATAGCCGGAGACGTTGTCCGTGAGTTTCCTCAGCTCCGCTACCTGCTCCGTGGGGAGCGTCACCGTGATGCGCGTGGTGTCAGCCATGACAGCAAGCATACTGCGGTATGCGCCTTCGAGTGCAGGCTATTGCTGGGCGACTGCACGATGCGCCAGTTCAGCGGGCCCAGTAGCGGTATGCCTCGATCCAGTGCGAGCCCTCCGGGGCAGGGTCGGGCAGCGGCAGGTCCAGAACTCCGATGTTCTGCCGAACCGCTCCCCGAGCACAGCGGACGACCACGCGTCCGTCCTCGGTCAGATCAACGCCGATCACGTTCACCTCGACACCGAGCACAGTGGTGGTGAACGGTACGGCGAGGTTCTCCTCGATCATCGTGAAGAGGCCGGTGAGCTGCTCATCCTCGCCGTAGGCGTCCACGGTGGCCTCTGCGATCAACGCCTCCAGCGTGGCTGGGTCAAAGGTGCTCATGGCCTCACCGTAGCGCCGTGTCGCAGGGGCAGAAGCTCCTGAGCTCAAGGTCCGCTTCCGGTAGTGAAGGCCAGGCCCGAACTTGCCAGTGGGTGACAGCGCTTGATGAAGTTCGGTGGTGGGTGGGCCACGGAGGAAGCCCCCCGAAAACAATGAGGCGGTCGAGAGTGGCACAGGTCGTCGTACGGGTGCCGAGTACGGGCGCGCGGAGCGCACCGCCGCTGGCCGCGCCGGAGGCGGGTGCCTTCGCGAGGGAGCTGCTCGATGGCGGCTGGGCGGCGGTGTTCCTGCCCGGTGAGCCCGCCCGCCTGGGCCGGCTGCTGCTGTGGCAGCCCGCCGACGCGGCTGCCGGGATCGGCGTGGCACCCGCAGGCATCGAGACCGATGCGGTGGAGCTGGTGCTGCCGCACGGCCGCTCGGTCCGGCGGCGCAGGGTCGAGGGTTACGCCCTGCCCGTCGCCCTCGCGGTGTCCGCCCTGGCCGGGGCACCGCCACTGCACCCGTCGGCTGCCGCCTGGCAGGCCGCCGCCCGCTTCGCGCTGCGGCTGCTCGCCGACGGCCGCCTCCACCCGGCCCTCACCCCGGCCGGTTACGACACCTGGCAGGCCGGCCCGTTCACTGCCGCCCAGCGTCAGACGCTGGACGCCCTCGCCGCCGCCTTCCCGCCCCACGCCCACTGCCTGCCCGAGCCCGGCCCGGTACCGCTGCGGATCGCCGAACCGGCCGCGCTGGTACGCCAGTTCTGCGACGCGGTCGCCGACGACCTGGTCCGTACTCCGGCCGCGCCGCTCGCCATGGGAGCACTGCCGTACGCCTGGCACGAGACGCGTGCGGTGCCCGCGCTGCGTGAATGGGCCGAGGAGACCACCGCCGCGTTCACCGCCGAGGTCGGTGTCTCGCTGCGCGTCGACGTACCCGAGGGACGGCGTCGACAGTTCCGGGCTGCCCTGCAACTGCACACCGCGGCGGATCCTTCGCTCGTCGTGGAGGCTGCACGGCTGTGGAGCGAACCGGCCGAGATCGAGCGGCTGCTCGGGCCGCGCGCCGAGACCGAGACGCTGCTCGCACTGCGCCGCGGCGCCCGAGTCTGGTCCCCGCTCCAGAGGGTGCTGAAGGACGCCGCTCCCGACGAGCTCCGGCTGACCGACGACGAAGCCTTCGATCTGCTGGGGGACGCCACCGACGCGCTGCGCGCGGCCGGTATCGACGTGCACTGGCCGCGCGAGCTGGTCAAGGCACTCACCGCGACCGCGGAGATCGGGCAGCGCACCGCCCCCGGCTCCAGCGCGGGCGGCCTCCTCGACGCCGACGCCCTCCTCGACTTCCGCTGGCAGCTCTCGCTCGGCGGCGAGCCGCTCACCGAGACCGAGATGGACGCCCTCGCCGAGACCCGCCGCCCCCTCGTGAGGCTGCGCGACCAGTGGGTGGTCGCCGACCCGAAACTGGTGGCCCGCGCCAGGCGCCGCCGGATGGAACCGCTCACCCCCATGGAGGCGCTGGGCGCCGCGCTGACCGGCGAGGTGGAAAGAGACGGCGAGCCGGTCCCCTGCGCGGCGGTCGGCGCGCTCGGCGACCTCGTCGCCCGTATCCGCGATCCCGAATCCCGTACCCCTGCCCCGCAGCCAGCCGCGCTCAAGGCCACCTTGCGCGACTACCAGAAGCGGGGCCTTTCCTGGCTGGCCGAGATGTGTGAACTCGGCCTCGGCGGCTGCCTCGCCGACGACATGGGCCTGGGCAAGACCATCACCCTGCTCGCCCTGCACCTGCACCGCCAGACCACCCCCGCCACCGCGGGCCCCACCCTCGTCGTCTGCCCCGCCTCCCTGCTCGGCAACTGGCAGCGCGAGGCCGCCAGGTTCGCGCCCTCCACCCCCGTACGCCGCTACCACGGCGGCGACCGCCACCTCGAAGACCTGGCCGGCGACGAGATCGTCCTGGTCACCTACGGGGTGCTGCGCCGCGACCGCGAAGTCCTCGCCGAGACCGCCTGGTCGCTTCTCGCCGCCGATGAGGCCCAGCACGTCAAGAACCCCTACGCCGTCACCGCCCGCGAACTGCGCGCCCTGCCCGCACGCGCGCGCGTCTCCCTCACCGGCACCCCCGTGGAGAACAACCTCTCCGAACTGTGGGCGCTCCTGGACTGGACCACCCCCGGACTGCTCGGACCGCTCACCGCCTTCCGCGACCGGCACGCCCGCCCCATCGAGACGGGCGAGGACCCCGACGTCGCCGAACGCCTGTCCCGTCTCGTCCGCCCCTTCCTGCTGCGCCGCAAGAAGTCCGACCCGGGCATCGCGCCCGAACTGCCCGCCAAGACCGAGACCGACCGCGTCGTCTCGCTGACCGCCGAACAGACCAGCCTGTACGAGGCAGTGGTCCGCGAGACCATGGCAAAGATCGCGGAATCCGAGGGCATCGCCCGCCGCGGCCTGGTGCTCAAGCTGCTCACCGCGCTGAAGCAGATCTGCAACCACCCGGCCCAGTACCTGCGCCAGTCCACACCCCTGCGCGGCCGCTCCGGCAAGCTCGACCTGCTCGACGAACTGATCGACACCATCACCGCCGAGGGCGAGTCTGTGCTGGTCTTCACCCAGTACAAGCAGATGGCGGCCCTCCTGGAGAAACATCTCGCCGAGCGCGGCATCCCCACCCTCTTCCTGCACGGCGGCATCCCCGTCGCGCGCCGCGAGGAGATGGTGGAACGCTTCCAGCGCGGTGAAGTGCCGGTGTTCCTGCTGTCGTTGAAGGCGGCCGGCACCGGACTCAACCTCACCCGCGCCACCCATGTCGTGCACTACGACCGCTGGTGGAACCCGGCCGTCGAGGATCAGGCCACCGACCGCGCGTACCGCATCGGCCAGGACAAACCCGTTCAGGTCCACAAACTCATCGCGGAGGGCACCGTAGAGGACAAGGTGGCGAAACTCCTTGAATCCAAGCGCGTGCTCGCCGACGCGGTCGTCGGCTCCGGCGAGGCCGCCCTGACCGAACTGTCCGACGCCGACCTCGCCGAACTCGTCACCCTGGGGAGGCAGTCATGAGCCCTTCACTGCCCGGCCCGCGCCGCGCCCCCGCCCGCAGGAAGCGCGCCTTCGCCGCGACCTGGTGGGGCCAGGCGTGGGTGACGGCCCTGGAGGACTCCACCCTGGACGCCGGGCGCCTGTCGCGCGGACGCACCTACGCCCGCAAGGGCATGGTCGGCCCTGCCACCGTGACTCCGGGCCAGGTCAAGGCCGCTGTCCAGGGCAGCCGACCGCGCCCGTACCGCTCCTCTGTCCACCTGCCCGTCCTCACCGACACCCAGTGGGACACCCTCCTCGACACCATCGCGGCCCGAGCCGGGCATCTCGCCGCGCTCCTCGACGGCGAGATGCCCGCCGAACTCGTCGACGACGCCCGCCAGGCACGCGTCCCCCTGCTGCCACAGCCCGCCGAACTCGACCCGGACTGCTCCTGCCCCGACTGGGGATACCCCTGCAAGCACGCCGCCGCGCTCTGCTACGCCATCGCCGCCACCATCGACACCGACCCGTTCGTGCTCTTCGCACTACGGGGCCTCGGTCGCGAGGAGGTCTTCGCCCAGCTGCGCGCCCGCCGTACGGCAACCCAGACGACCTCCACCCCACCGGCCCCGACGGGTATCCCGGCCGCCGGTGCCTACGCCGCCTGGGCCGCCCTGGCCGACCACACCCCGCCGCTCCCCGAACTCTCCGAACCGGCCCCCCACACCGCCGCACTGCCCGTCGCCCCGCCCTCCGGCACCGGCCTGGTCTCCACCGACCTGGAGCACCTCATGACCGACGCCGCCGCACGCGCCGCGCGGATTCTCGCGGGCGACACCGCCAGCCTGCACCTGACCCAGCACCAGGACGCCGTACGGATCGCCGCGAGCAACCCCGGGCCCGAGTGGTTCCACCACCTGATCCAGAACACCGGCGCCAAAACGACCGCGTTCGCCCGCCTCACCCGCGCCTGGCGCCACGGCGGCCCCACCGGCGTCACCGTCGCCGAGCAGCCCCACACTCCCGAGCCGGCGGCGATGAGGGCAGCCCGTACCGCCCTGGCCGGGGCCCTCGCCGAGATGACCGCCGCCCCCGTCCCTCTCCGGGCCTGGCGCAACCGCCTCACCCTCACCGACCACGGCGTCCAACTACGCCTGGGCCCCGACGCCCGCTGGTACCCCTATCTCCAGGACGACGGCGACTGGTGGCCCGCGGCACCGGCCGACCCCGACCCCGTCACAGCACTCACCTCCGTCTGGCAGCAGATCGAGGAATGACACGTACGACAGACCCGTGAATCCGCCGCCTCCGTCCACAAGTTCACGTCGCCGAACTTCCGGCACCCGGTCACCCTCGCCAAGGAACTGCTCTCACTCGACGACATCAGCGGCGGCCGGACGACCCTCGGCATCGGCGCCGGCTCCCCCGGCTTCGACGCCACCGCGCTCGGCCAGGACCCGTGGTCGCCGCGGGAACGGGCCGCGCGCTTCGGCGAGTTCGTACCGCTGCTGGACAAGCTGCTCACCCAGGACGTCGTCACCCATGAGGGCGAGTACTACTCCGCGCACGAGGTGCGCAATATCCCCGGCTGTGTGCAGCGGCCGCGGCTGCCGTTCGCGGTGGCGGCCACCGGGCCGCGCGGTGTGAAGCTGGCGGCCCGGTACGGCCAGGCCTGGGTGACGACCGGAGACCCCAAGGTCTCGAACGGGGGCGGTACGTCGGCCGATTCGCTGGAGGCGGTCCGCGGGCAGACCGAGCGGCTGGAGAAGTCCTGCGCCGACCTCGGCCGGGACAGCCGTGAGCTGCGGAAAGTCATGCTGAGCGGCTTCACCCCGGACCGTCCGCTGGACTCCTTCGACGCCTTTGTGGACTTCGCGGGCGCCCACGCCGAGCTGGGCATCGACGAGCTCGTCATCCACTGGCCGATCGCGGATTCGGTCTTCGAGGCCGATGTCGCGGTCTTCGAGCGGATCGCCACGGAGGGGCTGGCGCAGCTGGGCGCCTAGTGGGGGCCGTAGGAGTGGGTCGTTGTAGTGGGCTGTACCAGCGGGCCGTGGCTCGTAGGTGCCGGTGCTGCGGCGGCGGATTCCGTGGGGTGGGACGGATGTGACAGGGGGAGCGCCAGGCGGGGGTGCCACAGGGGCGCCTCGCAGGAAGGGGAGCGTCGCGGGGTAAGTGCCCCTGTAGGCGGCTGGACCATCCCGGCCGCCCCGGGTGTCCGCTGGCCCCGTCCCTGTTCCCGTCCCCGTCCTGTTCCCCGTCCCTGTTCCCGTCTCCGTTCCCGTTCCCCGTCCGCAGGCTGTTCCCCCGCCAAGCACCCGCCACGCCACCTCGCCGCAGCATCCCGCCGTGCTACCCGCCACAGCACCCCGCCGACCTGGGCTTTATCCCGCCTATAGCCGATAAGAGTGACAATTGAGGCAGTGGCGCAGTGTGCAGGGCGCGGTGCGTGGTCCGAGGTGGCGTGCGCGGCGTCCGGCGCACTGCACGAAGCGAAAGCGCGGCGCGTTGTGGAGGAGCCATGGCACAGACCCGATTCGCCCCCGACCGCGGGCTGACCTCCCGCATGGTCATGACGATGTTCTTCATCGGGTTGCTGTACGTCGTGGTCGTCGGCGTGCTGGTGGTGCTGCTCAAGGGTGCCTGGGTGGTGATCATGCTCCTCGCGGGCGGCATGTTCATCGCGCAGTTCTGGTTCAGCGACCGGATCGCGGCATTCAGCATGGGAGCGCGCGAGGTGACGCCGGAGCAGGCGCCCGAGCTGCATGGTGCCGTCGACCGGCTGTGCGCGCTGGCGGATATGCCCAAGCCGCGGGTGGCGATCGCCGATTCGGACCTGCCGAACGCCTTCGCGACCGGCCGCAATCAGAAGAACTCCATGGTCTGCGCCACGACGGGACTGCTGCGCCGGCTGGAGCCGGAGGAGCTGGAGGGCGTGCTCGCCCATGAGCTCTCGCATGTCGCGCACCGCGATGTCGTGGTGATGACGATCGCGTCGTTCCTCGGCGTGCTCGCCGGGATCATTACCCGGGTCGCCCTGTGGAGCGGTGTCGGACGCAACAGCAGGGACCAGAACGCGGCCATCGCCGTGCTGATCGTCACCGCGGTCAGCGCCGTCGTCTACGCCATCAGCTTCCTGCTGACCCGGTTGCTGTCCCGTTACCGGGAACTGTCCGCCGATCGTGCCGCCGCGATACTGACCGGCCGCCCGTCGTCGCTGGCGTCCGCGCTGACGAAGATCACCGGACAGATGGCGCGGATCCCGACCCGCGATCTGCGCAAGGTGGAGCCGTTCAACGCGTTCTTCTTCGCCCCGGCGTTCAGCAAGGAGCACTTCAGCCGGCTGCTGTCCTCGCACCCGACGCTGGAGCAGCGGCTGGATCAGCTGGGCCGGATCGCCGCACAGTTGGGGCGGTCGTGAGGATTCGAGTCGCGCAGGAGATTCCGTACGGCATCCGGGCGGGGCCGTACGGCTCCGGGCGGGGGCGTACGGGGCGGGGCGGTGTCCCCGATCTGCCGGGAGGCGTGCGGCGACGGATCAACGGGCCAAGTGATCGAATCGATCAAGGAGTGCATCGCGCATGGGATTTCTGGACGCCATCCTCGGCCGCAGCAAGCCGGTACGCCCCGATCTCGACCAGCTCTTCGCGTTGCCGTCCGCCGCCGTCACCCTGCAGGTCGCGGCCGGATTTGTACCCACCGGCCTGGGGTCGGTGTGCTTCGCGAGCGTTGAGGGGGGCGCGTTCTCGCGGATCCAGGAGGAGGCACGGGCACTGCTGGACGGCCCGGTGGAATTCAGCCAGGACGGGTACGGCTATACCTGGCTGCTCGTGAGGCATGCCCCGGAGGATGTGGCGGGCCTGGTCAACGACCTGCACGCGGTCAATACGTCCTTGGCGGAGGCGGGTTTCGGGCCCCAGCTGCTGTGCTCACTGATCGGATTCCGCGATGAGCGGGAGCGGCCGCTGGCGCTGGTCTATCTCTACAAGCGCGGCACGTTCTATCCCTTCGCGCCGCAGCCTGGTGGTGGTGAGAAGCGCGACAACCCGATCGAACTCCAGGTTCGGGCGATGCTCGGGAACGATCTGACGATCGAGAACGATCTGTCGCGGTGGTTCCCGGTGTGGGGGGCTCCTGGGCTCTGACGGGGCTGGGGTCGAGGGCCGGGTGCTTACCGTTCGGGGTGGGCCGAAGGGCTCTGACCTGCAGATTTACGGCCGCTCGTCCAGCCGGGTCACGGCTGGCCGCCGGGTCGGAAGGCTTGACCGCCTGGCCGGGCACGGGCCGACGGCTCAGCTGGGAAGGGCCGACCGCTTGGCCGGGCACGGGCGACCGCTCAGCCGGGAAAGCGGAGGAATTCCGGCGGTACATGGCTGGTGAGCCAGACCCCGTTGGCGCTGACCCGGAACACATGGCCGTTCCGCTGCATCGCTCCCGCGTCGACCGTCAGGACGACGGCCCTGCCACGCCGCGCGCCCACCTGGGGAGCGGTTTCCCGGTCGGGAGAGAGATGGACGGCGTGCCGGGACATCGGTCGCAGTCCCTCGTTCCGGATGGCGGCGAATGCTCCGGGCGTCAGAGGTGTCGGGGCACGTCGGTGGTGTCGGGCACGTCGTGGCCGGTGTGCCGATCGTCCGCCGCTGCGGTTTCGCGGGCGGCGGCCACGGCCAAGGTGTCCATGGTGCGTGCGTGGACCTCGCGGTGTGCGGCGGCGGCGATGAAGGCGGCCGTGTTCTCCGGGCCCACCAGGGCCCGCACGGCCTGCACGGTTTCGGCGGGCAGAGCCAGCGGCTCCGTGCCGGTCGCGGGACGGGGGGCCGCGACCGGCACGGTGGCCGAGGGCGGGGCCGAGGCGTCCGCGGGGACGGTTCGCCCTGCGTCTGCCGCGTCGCCCGCTCGCTCGGTACCGTCCGCCGTCGGCATCACTCCAGCGGTCCCCCGGGAGACCGGAGGCCGCGCTTCGATGAGGTGGTGTCGGAGGTAGCGGGTGGCCAGGGTGCGCATGGCGCGGGCGAGTTCGGCGTCGACGGTCTGCTGGGCGAGGGGGCGCAGCCGTCGGACGAGGACGGCGGCCTCTTCCGCCTCGGCTTCCGTCGGTGAGTGGTCCAGGTACGGCCGGAAGATGTGTTCGGAGGTGAAGTCCAGGAATCGGGAGGCGATATGTTCGACCTGGCCACGCAGCTCGCGCAGATGCCCCGCTATCGCCGCCAACGGAACGCCCGCGGAGTGCAGTTCGGCGGCGACCGCGAGTTCCTGGGGGCTGGGGACCAGGAACTCGTCGTCCCGGCCCCGGACGCGTTCCAGGACGCCCAGGTCGACGGCCTCGGCCACCGCCGCCTCATCGGGGGTGCCGCCGAAGGCGCTGTCCAGATCGGCGCGGCTGATCCGGGATGCCTGCTCGTCGGTCCACGGCCCGTCGATCTCGGCGACCAGGCCGAGGACCCCGCCGAGGTCGAGTCCCGCGTCCCAGGCCTCCAGGAGTTCCTTGATGCTGGCGAGGGTGTAGCCGCGGTCGAGCAGCGCGGCGATCTGGCGCAGCCGGGCCAGGTGGGCGTCGTCGTAGACATTGGCCCGGCCGCGGCGTTCCGGCCGGGGCAGCAGCCCGCGGTCCTGGTAGGCGCGGATCGTGCGCACCGTGGCGCCGCTGAGGTGGGCCAGGTCCTCGATGCGGTACTCGGCCGTCGGCGGCTGCTCGGTCACTGTGGTGCTCCTTACGAGAGGGCCGCGCGCTAGGAGAGGGCCGCGCGGCCCGCCACGCGCGCCGCGGCGCGTGCGGCCGGGGAGGACGCCAGGTAGGCGACGGCCGTGCGCAGCGACCCTTCCTGCGAGGGATGGTACGACCGCCGCAGATACCGCGGTATCGCCGCTCCCAGCTCCCGCCAGGTGGGCAGCAGCCCCTTGTGGACGGCGCGGTTGTGCTCGCGCAGCGTGTAACGGGAGCGGGTGGCGAGCTGCGGGTCGTGCCGGAGGAGGTAGGCCGCTCCCCGGGCCCAGAGGTAGAGGAGGACCGGGGCCGTCACGGACATGCCCAGAATGCGGCGGAGGTAGCGGGCGGGCTCCTGGCCGCCGGTGTGCTGGTACATGTCGAAGGCGACCGCGCGGTGCTCGACCTCTTCCGCTCCGTGCCAGCGCAGCAGATCGAGCATGACCGGGTCGGGTCCGGCGCGGTCCAGGCTGTCGGCGTCCAGCACCCAGTTGCCGAGTACGGCGGTGAACTGCTCGATGGCGGCGATCAGGGAGAGCCGGAAGCGCAGCCACTCCTGCTCGGGGACGGGGAGGCCCAACGGCGGCTTCTCACCCAGCAGATAGTCGAAGAGGAAGTCGATGTGCCGGGTGTAGGGGGCGGTGTCCAGGCCCTGGTGGGCCAGGTGTTCCAGGACGTAGGAGTGCTGGACGCTGTGGGTGGCCTCCTGGCCCATGAAGCCCTTGACGTCCTTGAGCAGCTCCTCGTCGCGGACCAGGGGGAGGGCCTCCTTGAAGACCTTGACGAACCATCGCTCGCCAGCCGGGAGCAGCAGGTGCAGCACGTTGATGACGTGGGTGGCGGTGGGTTCGTCGGGTATCCAGTGCAGCGGCGTCTTGCGCCAGTCGAACGAGACCCGGCGGGGAGTGATCGGGTGCTGCTCCTGTGGGCGTGGCGTGCTCATGCCGACATTCCTCCTGGGGGCACGGCCCAGCGGTAGCTGGGGGACTTCGGCCGGGGGGAACCCCACGCTCGCTCGGCCGCGCACCCGCTCGGCGCGTACCCTTCCATGTTTTGCTCGCGATGCTCACTCATGCGCGGCTCCTGACGTGCGCGGTTCTCCGATTCTCGGCGGGGCACGCCGCACCGGATGCCTCTCAACCCGGCCCGCCCCGCCACGTGGGCCGGGTGGGCGTCCGGCGCTACTGCGGCGGCTTGAGGCGGGCGAGGGCGCGCGTCGCCCGTGGGGTGAAGCGGGACAGGAGATGGGCGCCGCGTGCCTCGGGGGTGACGGGCACCACCGCCTGGTTGCGGACCACCGCACGCAGGATGGCGTCCGCGACCTTCTCCGGCGGATAGTTGCGCCTCCCGTACAGGCGCGTGGCCTTGCTCTGGCGGCGTTTCTCCTCTTCGGGGGAGACACCGGCGAACCGCGCGGTGCTGGTGATGCTGGTGTTGACGAAACCGGGGCAGATGGCCGAGACACCGATGCCCTGGCCTGCCAGCTCGGCGCGCAGACACTCGCTGAGCATCAGCACGGCCGCTTTGGAGGTGCTGTAGGCGGGCAGGAACCGGGACGGCGAAAAGGCGGCGGCCGAGGCGGTGTTGACGATATGGCCGCCCTGTCCGCGGTCCGCCATCCGCTTGCCGAAGACCCGGCAGCCGTGGATGACGCCCCACAGATTGACGTCCAGGACCTTCTTCCAGTCCTCGGCGCCGGTCTCCATGAAGGAGCCGGAGAGCCCGATACCGGCGTTGTTCACCAGCACGTCGACGGTGCCGTATTCGGCGTCGACCTTGTCGGCGAGCTTCTCCATTGCCTCCTCGTCCGAGACGTCGACGGCCTCGCCCCAGGCGTGCGGGGCTCCGATCAGCCGCGCCATGTCGGCGGTCCGCGCGGCGCCCTCGGCGTCGCGGTCGACGGCGACGATACGCGCGCCGGCCTCCGCGAAGGCGAACGCCGTCGCCCGGCCGATGCCGCTGGCCGCGCCGGTCACCAGTACCAGCTGGCCGCCGAAGCGGTCGGCATACGGGCCGGAGGCCGCGATCTCCTTCGCCGGATCGCCCTCCTCCTTGGCGGTGACGAACTCCGCGATCCAGGAGACCAGTTGGTCGGGCCGGGTGCGTGGCACCCAGTGTTTGGCCGGCAGGGTGCGGCGTACCAGCTGGGGCGCCCACTGCTCCAGGTCGTCGTAGAGCCGCTGGGAGAGGAACATATCGCCGGTCGGGGTGATGAGCTGGACCGGGCAGTGCGCGTAGGCGTCGGCCCGGGGGTGGCGCAGCCGGGCGCGGACGTTGTCGCGGTAGAGCCAGGCGCCGTGCGCGGCGTCGGCCGGCAGCGACGCGGTCGGATAGCCGCCCGGCGTCTTTTCCACCCGCTGCAGGATGGCCGGCCAGCGCTTGCCGAGCGGGCCTTTCCAGGCCAGTTCGGGCAGCACGGGGGTGTGCAGCAGGTAGACGTACCAGGACTTGGCGCTCTGGTTGAGGAGCTGGGCGGTGCGCCGGGGGGTGGGGCGCGCCAGCCGCTTCTTGACCCAGTGGCCGAAGTGGTCCAGGGACGGGCCGGATATGGAGGTGAAGGAGGCGATCCGGCCTTCCGTACGCCGGACCGTGGCGAACTCCCACGCCTGCACGGAGCCCCAGTCATGGCCCACCACATGGACCGGGCGGTCGGGGCTGACGGCGTCCGCGACGGCCCGGAAGTCGTCCGTCAGTTTCTCCAGCGTGAAGCCGCCGCGCAGCGGCTTCGGGGCGGTGGAGCGGCCGCAGCCCCGGACGTCGTAGAGCACCACATGGAAACGGCCGGCCAGTCCGCGGGCGACCTCGGACCACACTTCCTTGCTGTCCGGATAGCCGTGCACCAGGATCACCGTCGGCTGCGTCGGATCCCCCAGCTCGGCGACGCACAGCTCGACGCCGCCGGTGCGTACCCAGCGCTCCCGCGCCCCTCGGAGCCCGGCCCCGGCCGCCTGGCCGGACGCGGATGACGGACCCTGCCCCTTGCCCCGTCCACGTCCCAGTCCACGTCGCTCGTTCACGCGGCCTCCTCCTGCCAGCGCCGCACATGCGGCAGATCGTCGTCCAGCCAAAAGGCGCTCTCCTGAGGGTCCCTGGAGTCCGTGACGACCAGGATCTCCTCGAACTTCGCGCCCGTGCCCCGGAATCCGAGGTGCGGTTCGACCGCCCACAGGCCCGGCTGCGGGGGATGGTCGGAGAAGGTGTACGGGCTCCACAGCGGGGACCAGCCCTCACGGTGACCGTGCAGCGCGTCGGAGGCGAGCCCCTTGAGGGACTGGGTGCCGAACCCGAAGAGGGCGGGGGACCAGCGGCGCTCCCGGACCCGGTCGACCTTGTGGGCGATGACGCCGAAGGGATAGGCGCGGTGGCGGTTGGCGTACCCCTGCCGCACCATCAGCCGGTCGACGTCCTCGTAGATCTCCCGCAGCGGTCGGCGCTCCCGCACCTCGCGCAGGATCAGCTCGCGATGCGCTTCGAGATCGGCGAGCAGTCGGTCGTGCACGGGGTTGAGCCCGAGGCAGCCCGAGTAGCCGATATCGGCCGTGAAGCCCTTGTAGACCGGCGCCATGTCGAGGATGAAGGCCATCCCCGGCTCCAGCTCGCGGTGGGTGGGGAAGAACTGCAGCGGGATGCGGAAATTGACGAAGGCCGTACGGTCGCCGAACCAGGCGAACGGCAGATGGAACCAGTCCCGCACACCGCGCTCACGCAGCCACTCGCGCTGCATCCGTGCCGCCGCGCGCTCGGTGACGCCGGGCTTGAGCTGGGCGGCCACCGCCTCCGCGCAGGCATAGGCGAGCCGCTGGACCTCGCGGAATCCCGCCAGCCCGGCGGTGGGTCCTCCGGCTTCTGCTGAGGTCGCTGAGGTTACTGAGGCCATCGCCAACCGTCCGTCCATGAGCAGTTCATCGCGGTACTCGCCCGTAACTTGACATTGATGAATGTGACAATGACTGGCGGCTGCGTCAAGGGGTGTGCAGGAGGCGAGGTGAAACCACCGCGTTCCTGCGCCCGGCCCGATCCGGCTCGACCCGATCCGGCCCGACCCGATCCGGCCCGACCCTGAGTCCTGATCCTCCGAGGGCAGGCCACCCCTAAGGGGCTGTAGTCCCGGAGAGGTAGGACGGATCCCACCTCAGGGTTGACGACCGGTGTGGCGGCCGCCCCTACCGTCGAAGACGTGACAGTGATCGTGACCGAACGCCTGAGCAAGCGGTTCCCGCGGGTGACCGCCTTGGACCGGCTCTCCGTTGACATCGCCCCCGGCGTGACCGGCCTGGTGGGCGCCAACGGCGCCGGCAAGTCCACCCTGATCAAGATCCTCCTCGGCCTGGCCCCGGCCACCGAAGGGACCGCGCATGTCCTCGGCCTGGACGTGACCAAGGACGGCGGCACCATCCGTGAGCGGGTCGGCTACATGCCCGAGCACGACTGCCTGCCGCCGGACGTCTCGGCCACCGAGTTCGTCGTGCACATGGCCCGGATGTCCGGCCTGCCGCCGACCGCCGCCCGCGAGCGCACCGCCGACACCCTGCGCCATGTCGGTCTGTACGAGGAGCGCTACCGCCCCATCGGCGGTTACTCGACGGGCATGAAGCAGCGCGTCAAGCTGGCCCAGGCGCTGGTCCACGACCCGCAGCTGGTGTTCCTGGACGAGCCGACCAACGGCCTGGACCCGGTCGGGCGGGATGAGATGCTCGGCCTGATCCGCCGCGTCCACACCGACTTCGGGATCTCCGTCCTGGTGACCTCCCACCTGCTCGGCGAGCTGGAGCGCACCTGCGACCACGTCGTCGTCATCGACGGCGGCAAGCTGCTGCGCTCCTCTTCGACGGACGAGTTCACGCAGGTCACGGCATCGCTGGCGGTGGAGGTCACGGACACCGACAGCCATCCGGACGGCACCGCCGCGCTGCGTGCCGCGCTGGCCGGCGCCGGCGCCGCGGTGACCACCGGCACCGGCGGCACCACCGGCACCGTCGGCTCCGGGCGTCTCGCCTCGCACGGTCACGTGCTGTATGTCGAGGCAGCCGGCGAGGAGACCTACGACCTGGTGCGGGACACCGTCGCCGGCCTCGGCCTCGGCCTGGTCCGGATGGAACAGCGCCGTCACCACATCGCCGAGGTCTTCCGTGACGCGGACGCAGACGCGGACCCAGACGCGGACGCGGCCGCCGAGACCGCCGCGCGCCTCCCGGCCCGCCCGGGAGGCGCCACCGCCCAGAGCGCTCCGAGCGCCCCGCACGCCAGCCAGGAAGGAGGCGCCCCCGATGTCGCCTGAGCCCATGACGTCCGTATCCGGTGCCCCGTCCGGAGCCGCGGCATCGGCCTCGCCCCAGACCGCCCCGTCGGGTGGGGCCTACATCCACAACATCGGCTACCGGCACTACGACGGCCCTCGCCTGGGCCGCGCCTACGCCCGCCGGTCGCTCTTCTCGCAGAGCCTGCGCGGTGCCTACGGACTCGGCCGTTCGGCCAAGAGCAAGGTACTGCCGATGCTGCTGTTCGGGGTGATGTGCCTGCCCGCCGGGATCCTGGTCGCGGTGACCGTCTTCACCAAGGCCGACAGCCTCCTCGTCGACTACACCCGCTACGCCGTCTACCTCCAGGCCGTCATCGGCCTGTACCTCGCCGCCCAGGCCCCGCAGTCCGTCTCCCGCGATCTGCGCTTCAAAACCGTCCCGCTGTATTTCTCCCGGCCCATCGAGCGGAGCGACTATGTCGCGGCGAAATACGCCGCCATGGCGAGCGCCCTGTTCATCCTGACCGCCGCTCCCCTGGTGATCCTCTACGCGGGAGCGCTGCTGGCGAAACTGGACTTCGTCGACCAGACCAAGGGGCTGGGCCAGGGGCTGGTGTCCGTCGCGTTGCTCTCGCTGCTGTTCGCCGGGATCGGCCTGGTCATAGCCGCGCTCACACCGCGCCGCGGCTTCGGTGTCGCCGCCGTCATCGCCGTGCTCACCATTCCGTACGCCGCGGTGAGCGCCATCCAGGGCATCGCCTCCGTCCAGGGCAGCGAATCCGCCGTCGGCTGGCTCGGGCTGTTCTCCCCCATCACGCTCATCGACGGCGTGCAGACGAAGTTCCTCGGCGGAAGCAGCTCCTTTCCCAACGGCCTGGAGCCGTCGACCGCCGCCGGTCTCGTCTACCTCCTCGTCACGCTGATCGTCATCGCCGGCTGCTACGGCCTGCTGATGCGCCGCTACAGGAAGGCCGGGCTGTGACTTCCCTCCACATCGACCACGTCTCCCGCTGGTTCGGAAATGTCGTCGCCGTCAACGACATCACCATGACCATCGGTCCCGGCGTCACCGGCCTGCTCGGCCCCAACGGCGCCGGAAAATCCACCCTCATCAACATGATGGGCGGCTTTCTCGCACCCTCCAACGGCACTGTCACGCTCGACGGCACCACCATTTGGCGCAACGCCGGCATCTACCGCCACATCGGCATCGTCCCGGAGCGCGAGGCGATGTACGACTTCCTCACCGGCCGCCAATTCGTCGCCGCCAACGCCGAGTTGCACGGACTCGGCCGGGCCGAGGCGGCCAGGGCGCTGGCCACCGTCGAGATGGAATACGCCCAGGACCGCAAGATCTCGACGTACAGCAAGGGCATGCGGCAGCGCGTGAAGATGGCCTCCGCGCTGGTCCATGATCCGTCGGTGCTGCTGCTGGACGAGCCGTTCAACGGCATGGACCCGCGTCAGCGGATGCAGCTGATGGAGCTGCTGCGGCGGATGGGCGACGAGGGCCGTACGGTCCTCTTCTCCTCGCACATCCTCGAAGAGGTCGAGCAACTTGCCTCGCATATCGAGGTGGTGGTGGCCGGCCGGCATGCCGCGTCGGGTGACTTCCGCAAGATCCGCCGACTGATGACCGACCGCCCGCACCGCTATCTCGTCCGGTCCGACAACGACCGGGCGCTGGCCGGAGCGCTGATCGCCGACCCCTCGACGGCCGGTATCGAGGTCGACCTCGCCGAAGGCACCCTGCGCGTCCAGGCCGTCGACTTCGCCCGCTTCACCGAACTCCTGCCGAGGGTCGCCCGTGACCACGGCATCCGCCTTCTGACGGTCTCGCCCTCCGACGAGTCGCTGGAATCCGTCTTCTCGTACCTGGTAGCGGCCTGAGGCCGAAAGGAGCCCCGACGCATGTCCACGACCTCCCCACCGGCCCCGCCGACGGCCATGACCCCGCCGAGGGCCTCGCTGTTCAACCCGACTGTCGCCCGGCTCACGTACCGCGCGCTGCTCGGCCGGCGCCGCGCCGTGATCCTCTTCGCGCTGCCCGCCCTTCTGGTGGTCATCGCCGTCGCCGTCCGGTCCCTGGCCGGGGCCGACGACACCACCGCCAACGGCATCCTGGGCGGTTTCGCGCTCGGCACGATGGTGCCGCTGATCGGCGTCATCGCCGGAACGGGCGCGATCGGCCCGGAGATAGACGACGGCTCGGTGGTCTATCTGCTGGCCAAGCCGGTGCCACGGCCGACGATCATCTTCACCAAACTCCTGGTCGCGATCGGGGTGACGGTGGTCTTCTCCGCCGTCCCCGTGCTCGTCGCCGGCTTCGTCCTGAACGGCAACAGCCAGCAGATAGCGGTGGCATACGCCCTGGCGGCGACCGTCGCGTCGATCGCCTACAGCGCGCTGTTCCTCTTCTTCGGCACGGTCACCCGGCACGCCGTCGTCTTCGGCCTGGTCTACGCCCTGGTCTGGGAGGCCCTCTTCGGGAACCTCGTCCCCGGTGCGAAGACCCTCAGCGTCCAGCAGTGGGCGCTGGCGGTGGGCCAGAAGACGGGCGCGGAGGGCGCGATCACCTCGGAAGTCCAACTGCCGTTCGCGATATCCCTGTTGGCGGCCGTCACGGTCGCGGCAACCTGGTACGCCGGGCGCCGACTGAAGTCCCTGACCCTGGCGGGAGAGGAATAGGAGCAGGAGGAGGGGACGGGGAGAGGGCGGTCAGCGGCCGCCCGCCTCGCCCCGTCCGCCCGCCCGGGGCGGCAGCTCGCTCCGTTGCCAGGTTCTCTCAGGCGGTCGGGGCGCTCCCGCCGGCGCTCTTCTGATGGTCGTTGAACTCCTGGACGTTCTTCAGGTGTTTCTGATAGTCGGCGGTGAAGCGGGTGTCGCCCGGTTTGACGGTGACGAAGTAGAGCCAGTCCCCCTTGGGCGGCGAGCCCGCCGCCTTCAAAGCCTCCGCCCCGGGGTTGTCGATCGGGGTGGGTGGCAGGCCCTGGTGCCGGTAGGTGTTGTACGGGCTGTCGGTCTTGGTGTCGGAGTGGCTGGTGTTGAGGGTGTTGCGGTCCAGCGCGTAGTTGATCGTCGAGTCCATCTGCAACGGCATGTTCTGCGCGAGCCGGTTGGCGATGACCCGGGCGACCTTGCCCATATCGCCCGGCCGGTCGGCCTCGGCCTGGACGATGCTGGCGATCACGACGGTCCGGTACGAGGTGATGCCGTCGTCGGCGAGCCGCTGGTTGGCGGTACGGACCATGTAGGAGAGCAGGGATGCCGGGGTGGCGTCGTCGTCGATCGGATAGGTCGCCGGGAAGAGGTAGCCCTCCGGATTGCCCTTTGCCTCTTTCGGCAGTGCGAGCCGCGCGGTCTTCGCGGCCTTCGCGGTGGTGCCGGGGGCCACATGAAGGGCCTTGTCGGCAGCGGCGTAGATCTGGGTGGCCCGCAGCCCCTCCGGGACCGTCAGCTTCTCCTCGCGTTCCGGCTCGCCGCGCAGCAACCGCGGCAGGACCAGTACGGCGACTATGACGAGGATGCACAGAACGGCAACAAGGATGAGCCAGCCGGTACGGGGGAGCCGTGGGCCGCGTCGGCGAACGGTGCGCTGAACATCGCTCATGAGGGCACGGTAGGCCAGTCCGCCGGGTTGCGGGATGGCACCTGGGCATCCGTCCCGCTGCCGGGGGCCTCCGGGAGAGGCCGCCATCGACCTGCCATCGGCCTCCGGGAGAGGCTGCGTATCTACCTGCCACCCGCCTCCGCGAGAGGCTGCTGACGGCCTCTGCCGGGACCGCGCTCCGGCGCCCCCACCCAGAGCACCGCCAGAACGTCCCAAGCGCCCAACCCCCCAACAGCCGGTAAAAGTCCCTACGCCCCGCCCCCGATGCGCCGATCGCGGCCCGCGCCCAGGGCCAGCAGGGCCAGGCCGCCGCAGACGGCGAGCAGGAGGGCGATCGGGAGGGTCCAGCCGCCGGTGGCCTGGTGGACCGCGCCGAGGGCGAGCGGGCCGGCCGCCGCCAAGAGGTAGCCCCAGGTCTGCGCCATGCCGGAGAGACGGGCGGCGGTGTGCGCGTCGCCGGAGCGGAGCACCATCATCGTCAGCGCCAGGCCCAGCGCACCGCCCTGCCCGATACCGAGGAGCGCGGCCCACAGCCAGGCACCCGCCACGGGCGCCACCAGCAGTCCGACGACACCGCAGGCCATCAGCCCGGAGACGGCCACGCCCAGCAGCCGCTGCCGGCGCATCCGTCCCGCGAGCATCGGCACCGCGAACGACCCCACCATCTGCACCAGCGTGCTGAAGGCGAAGACCAGGCCGGCCGCGCCCTTGCCCATACCGTTGTCGGTGAAGATCGTCGGCAGCCACGTGATGGTCACGTACGCGATCAGCGACTGCGAGCCCATGAAGAGCGTCACCTGCCAGGCCAGCGGGGAACGGCTCAGCTTCGGGCCGTCCTCGTTGGTGCGTACGGGTGACGCGGCGGCCGCACCGTGCGAGGTGCCACGCCGGGCGATCACCGCCTGCGGGAACCAGACCACCGCGGCGACGGCGGCCAGCAGCGACCAGGAGACCAGCGAGCCCTGCCAGCCGCCGAGGGCGTTCTCCAGTGGCACGGCGGAGGCGGCCGAGACGGTCGCACCGAGGATCATCGCCGTCGAGTACAGCGCCGTCATACCGGCGGCCCGCTCCGGGAAGTCCCGCTTGATCAGGCCCGGCATCAGCACGTTCAGCAGGGCTATGGACGTACCGACCACCGCGCAGCCCACGAACAGCGCGACGACGGGCGGGGCGATCCGCAGCACGATGCCGCCGCACAGCAGGACCAGCGCGGCGCACAGCACCGTCTCGGTGCCCCAACGGCGGGCCAGTTTGGGCGCGATGATCGAGCCGAGGCCCATGAAGGCCAGCGGGATGGTTGTCACCAGGCTGCTGGCGGTCGCGGCCAGGTGGAAGTGCCCGCCGATCTCACTGAGCAGCGGCGAGACACCGGCCAGCGCCGCCCGCATGTTGAGCGCGGCGAGGACGATTCCGGCCAGCACGAGGACCGGGTGGGCCCGTAGCCGACGGCGGGCCGCGGCGACCGGCGGTGCCGCGACCAGATCCTCTTCGGCGTCGATCAAGTCGATCAGGGGGGCATCGGGCCTGGTTTCCGGCATGCGTACGTACCTCGTCAATCGTGCGTGTGTGAAGGGGGTCGGGGCGCGGCGAGCCGTGGGCCGCGGGCTCCGCGCGAGGGAACGGAGAAAGAAGGGCCGGGCTTGGCTAGCGGGTGGCGAGCAGGGCCTCGACGGCCTGCTTCGGCTTGTCGAGGAGCTCGCGGGTGGCCCGCTCCGCGGCCTCCGGGTCGCCTGCCGCGATCGCGTCCATGACCCGGCGGTGATCGCCGTGTACGACCTTCGGCATCGCCTGGTCGACGAGCGCGCTGACCAGCGCCTCCCGTACGGAGCTGCTGAACCAGCCGTACGTCGCCGTCAGCGCGGTGTTGTGCGCGGCCTCGACGACGGCCTTGTGGAAGGCGATGTCGTGATCGGCGTAGAGCTCAAGGCTGCCGGTGTCGGGCTGCCCGTCGGCGTCCGCCAGCTCGGCCTGGGCGTCCAGGGCCGCCCGCATCCGCTCCAGGTCGGCGGGCTCGTGACGCAGCGCGGCCAGCCGGGCGGCCTCCGCCTCCAGCGCGATCCGCAGCTCCAGGACATCGCGGATTCCGGCCCGTTGGACGCCGCGCATGATGTCGCCCGGATCGGCGGTGGAGACCACGAACGTGCCCTCGCCCTGCCGTGAGCGCAGCATTCCGGCGTGTGCCAGCACCCGGACCGCCTCGCGGACGGTGTTACGGCCGACCTGGAGCTGTTCCGCGAGGGTGTGCTCGGTCGGGATGCGGTCGCCGACCTGCCACTCACCGGCGGCCAGCTGGGACCGCAGGGCTTCGACGACGGTGTCCACGAGGGACTGCCGCCCCGCTGCCTGCAGTGCCATGACCGTCCGCCTTTCGTGTCCGCTCGTCATCGGCGTGATGTCCGGATGTGATGCCTGAATGGGGCCTGTGTGGGAGACACCCGGTTGCCCAGTCATCCTACAACTTTGCTTGAGCGTACACGGAAGTGGGGCAGAGGTGAACTTGCGCTGGTCAGGAAGGCGGGGAGGGGGTGGAGAGCCCGCGCCAGGGTGTCAGCGCGGGCCCGTCCTCACAACCCGATATCCCGCTCCTGAATGTCGGCGAACGATTCGCGGCGCACCAGAAGCCGGGCCCTGCCGTCGACCACGGCGACGACCGGAGGCCGGCCGACGAGGTTGTAACCGGAGGCCATCGAGAGGTGGTACGCGCCCGCCACGGGGACGGCGAGCAGATCACCGGGCCGGATGTCGCCCGGGAGCCGGACGTCCGACGCGAGCACATCGCCCGCCTCGCAGTGCCGGCCGACGACGGTGACCGCCTCCGGCGCGGCGGCCGAACGGCGGCCGACCAGCCGGGGCGCGTAGCGCACCCCGTACAGCGCCGGCCGTGGGTTGTCGCTCATCCCGCCGTCCACCGCCACGAACCGGTGCGCCCCGGTCTGCTTGACCGCCAGCACCCGGTAGAGGACGACACCGGCCGGACCGGCGATGGCACGGCCGGGTTCGATGACGAGCCGTGGCACCGGCAGTCCGGCCGCCGCGCAGCCACGGGCCAGTTCGGCGCGGACCTTGGCGGCGAGGCAGGCGATGTCGAGCGCGGGCTCGCCCGGACGGTAGGCGATGCCGTGGCCGCCGCCGAGGTCCAGTTCGGGCAGTGTGATGCCGTGCTGGTCGTGCACCCGCGCCAGCAGTCCGATCAGCCGCCGTACCGCCGACAGATACGGCTTGACGGTGGTGATCTGCGAGCCCAGGTGGCAGTGCAGGCCCACCGGTTCGAGGCGCGGCTGGCCCAGGATCCGGGCGATGGCGTGCTGCGCGGAACCGTCCGCGACCGACAGCCCGAACTTCTGGTCGTCGGTCCCGGTACGGATCTTGGCGTGGCCGCCCGCGGAGATCCCCGGCACGACCCGGATCAGCACCTTCTGGCGGCCCCCCGGCGGGACCGCGGCGGCCAGCCGGGCGATCTCCGAGGTGCTGTCGATGACGATCCGCCCGACACCGAGCCGCAGCGCGGCCGCCAGGTCGTCCGGGCTCTTGGCGTTGCCGTGCAGCACGATCCGCTCGGGCGGAAAGCCGGTGGTCACGGCGAGCTCCAGCTCGCCGGCCGAGCAGACGTCCAGGCCGAGGCCCTCCTCCCGGACCCAGTGCGCCATGGCGCGGCACAGGAACGCCTTGGCCGCGTAGAGCACTTCGGTGTCCGGGAAGGCCCGCAGATAGGCGCGGCAGCGCCGGCGCACCTCATGCTCGTCCAGCACGTAGGCGGGGGTGCCGAAGCGGTCGGCGAGCTCGGACAGGGGGACGCCGCCGACGGCGAGGTCGGCGTGGGGGAGGGGAACCGTGGACCCGGGCCAGAGGGCGAGCGACTCGTCCTCCGGAGGCGCGCCCGGGGCGTCCGAGGGGGCGGTGCCCGGCGGGGCCTCCGAAGGGGCCTCGGCGGGGGCGGCAGGCCGCCTGACGGGGGCGCCGGACGACTCGGCCTTCCGCGGCCCCGGGGTCACCGGCGGGGCGACAGCCTCGTACGACGCGGATGACGCGGGCGACGAAGGCGGCGCGGGCGACGCGGACGGCACAGGCGGCGCAGTGGACCCCGCACCCCCCGCGGACGCCCCGGACCCCCTGGATGTCCTGGGTGCCGCGGAATCATCGGTCTGAGGAAGCGTGTGATGGCTCATGTGTCCGCCCCTCCTCATGCGGCCCGTACGTGGTGAAGCCGGGAGAGGTCGGGGGCGAACCGTGGATCGACGGTGACGATCGTCGCCCCCAGCGGCTCGGCCAGCGCGCGCAGCGCGGGCTCGGAGAGCGTGACCCAGAGCTGGCTGCCGCCGAGTGTCTCGGCCAGCCGCTGCTGCGAGGTGAAGCCGACGACCGTACGGCCGCCGAGGGGGGTGCGGAACAGGCGGGCTGTGCAGCCCGCGGGACCCGACCGGACGGGGACGAAGAGAGGTCCGGCCGGGACGCGATCAGAAGGTTCGGGATCTTCCGTGAACAAGACGTTGTGGGACACGGCATTGCTCCTTGGACAAAACGTCGGCCCCGGACCAGTGGGTAACGCGTACGCCAGGGCTCGACTCTGACGCTATTCCCGGAAAACCGGACAGCTCGGCACCCTCTGACGCTTCATTGACGATTCGTGGACAGGACTTGACGCGATACTGCCGCTCAGTGGCCGACGGGCGACGACCTGCGAGGGGTGATCGACGATTGGTGAACAAGCGCGACGTTCCGTGACCGGTGTCCAGCGCCCGTATGCACGGTCCGTGGGCCATAGCCCACCCTCCGTGAGATACCACCGTCCCACCATGGGCCATCCCGGGGCCGCGCGCCACTCGTGAACCCGTCCACCCTCCGTGACCGCCGCCCTTGACCCTGACACCGTGGCAAGCGGCCCGAACGGCGGCGGTCGCGCGGCCGGCCCAGGTCGAGGCGAGGCTCCGGACGACCGAGAGCGAGGGACGCAGTCCGCCGACGATGAGGTGGTCAAGCGCACGGAAACGGTACTGCTCGCGGAGCTGAGCGGGCCGCTCATCCGCGTCTGACGCCGCGCGCCGTCCGGCCGTCGCCGCACAGGCGGCCCTTCACCGTCTCCGCGAACTCCACGGCCGCCGGGCTCAGCGCCTCCCATTGGCGTACCGCCCAGCCCGTCGCCAGCGCGGGCAGTGAGGGAATCGGCACCAGACGCAGTGCGGGGGTGGCGGCGGCCCGGCGGCCCGGCAGTTCCGGTACCACCGCATGGCCGACGCCCAGTTCGGCCAGCAGTAGGGCGGTGTCCCAGTCGGCCACGCTGGTGGTGCTCGGCGGCGGAACGGCCCCGGTCTCCCGGCGGTTCAGATGGCCGTCGAGCCGCATCCGGGACGTGGAGTTCTCCGGCAGCCGTATGTGCCGGATGCCGGCCAGCTCATCGGGCTCGATCCGCTCCCGTGCGGCGAGCGGATCGTCGGCGCGTACGGCCAGTACCCACGGCAGATCGATCACCGGATGCTGTTCGATACCGCGCACCGGCGGGCCGATGGTGATCCAGGCCAGCTCGGAGGTGCCGTCCGCGACGGCCCCGAAACAGCGACGGCTGGAACTCTCGGTCTGGAACTCCAGATGGACCTGCGGATGCCGGGCACGGAAGTCGACCACCGCGTCGGACATGAAGTGCCGTACGGTCGTGGCGCCCGTGGTCACCCGCACCGTGCCGCCGTCGCCCTCCCGCATATCGGCGAGCGTGCGCAGTGCCAGATCCAGCCCGCCGAGTCCGTCGGCGGCCGCGCGGTGCAGGATCCGGCCGGCCTGGGTCGGCGCGACGCCGCGCGCCCGGCGCTCCAACAGGCCGATGCCCGCCTCGCGTTCGAGCCTTTTGACGCGCTGGCTGACGGCCGACTGCGTACAGCCCAGGTCCCGGGCGACGGCGCTGAGATTGCCCGCCTCGCAGACGGCAACGAAAGCACGGAGATCATCGAGGGTCACGGACCCAGACTACCCCCAACCCAAGCTATTGCTAAGGGATCTGAAAGGAAGCCAGAGGATTGACTTGGGTATGGGTTCACCGCGAAGATCGTGACAGGGCCCAGGGCGGCAACCCGGAATCCGCGTACGGCCGTACGGTTTCCGGGTGCCGACCCGCCAGGTACGCCATTGCGGCACCGGGGCGGGCGGCTGCGCCGTATGCCGTCCCGCCCGGGTTAGCCTCGAACAGTGAAAACCGACGGTGGAGCCGACGGCACCCGAGACCCCCTCCGCCGGGCGACGGCCTGGGTACGGGCCTGGATCCGGTCCACTCCCGGCACTCACATCTGGCTGCTGATCATCGGCATCACCAGCCTCGTCATCGCCTCGGCCTCCGAGGGCCTGGAGCACACCCTCCTCCACCGCACCAGCAGCAACATCCACGAGCTGAACGAGCATCCGCTGCCCTCGCTGCTGATCAGCGGCTTCTGGATCGAGCGGCCCGCGTCGTTTCTGCTCTATGTGGTGATGTTCGAGCTGCTGCACGCCAACGTCGAGCGGTGGCTGGGCACGTGGCGCTGGCTGCTGACCGTCGCGGTTGCGCATGTCGCCGCCACTCTCATCAGTCAGGAACTCGTCCTGCTGGCCATCGAGGGACACCGGCTGCCGCGTTCGATGACCCATGTCGTGGACATCGGCGTCTCCTACGGGCTGGCGGCCGCCGCCGGCGTGCTGACGTACCGGCTGCGGCGGCTCTGGCGCTACGGCTATCTCGCCGGACTGCTGGTGTTCTTCGGCGTCCCGCTGCTGACCGGCGCGACCTTCACCGACATCGGCCATGCCATCGCCCTGGTCCTCGGCCTGGCCGCCTGGCCACTGACCCCGGCGGTGGCGATCGGGGAGCGGAGGGAGGAAGGGGATGGGGGCGCGGGTGCCCCTTAGGGGGCGCCCCTTAAGGGGTGCGAGGGCCCCCTGCGGGTCCACAACGCGGCGGGGCCGGGGCGTTGTTCCCGTCGGTCACCGTCCGACAGGTCGCAGCCGCCAGGACACAGCACCGCGGGCACACCGACACAAAAGGCCCTAAACCCCGAACACCCGCTCCACCACCCGCGCGATGCCGTCCTCCTCATTGGAGGTGGTGATCTCGTCCGCGACCGCCGTCAGCTCGTCGTGGGCGTTGGCCATGGCCACGCCGTGTGCCGACCAGGCGAACATCGGGACGTCGTTGGGCATATCGCCGAAGGCGAGGGCGTCCTTGGCCGTGAGGCCCAGGCGGCGGGCGGCCAGGGACAGTCCGGTGGCCTTCGACAGGCCCAGCGGCAGCAGTTCGACTATGCCCTCGCCGGCCATCGTCACGCCCACCAGATCCCCGGCGGCCTCGCGCGCGGCCCGTGCCAGGGTGTCGTCGTCGAGGGCGGGGTGCTGGAGGTAGAGCTTGTTGAGCGGGGCCGTCCACAGCTCGCCCGGGTCGTCGATCGCGACCGACGGCAGCGGGCCGTCCTGCACCCGGTAGCCGGGGCCGACCAGTACCTCGCCCTCCAGGCCGTCCCGGCTCGCCGCCAGATACAGCGGGCCGGTCTCCGCCTCGATCTTGGACAGCGCGAGACCGGCCAGCTGCCGGTCCAGCGTCACCGACGTCAGCAGCCGGTGCTCGCCCGCGTGGTAGACCTGCGCGCCCTGCCCGCACACCGCCAGGCCCCGGTAGTCCAGGGCGTCCAGGATGTGCCGGGTCCAGGGCACCGACCGTCCGGTGACGACGATATGCGCCGCGCCCGCCTCGGCGGCCGCGGTGAGCGCCGCCCGGGTGCGCTCGGAAACGCTCTCGTCCTGACGCAGCAGCGTCCCGTCGAGATCCGTCGCGATGAGCTTGTAGGGCAGCGAGGCTGCGGCGGAGGTCACTTGGCGACCGGCTCCAGGACCTCACGGCCTCCCAGGTAGGGGCGGAGCATCTCGGGGACGCGCACCGAGCCGTCCGCCTGCTGGTGGTTCTCGAAGATCGCCACGATCGTGCGCGGTACGGCGCAGAGCGTGCCGTTGAGCGTGGCCAGCGGCTGGACCTTCGGCTTGCCGTTGACGGTCTCGCGCATCCGGACCGAGAGCCGGCGCGCCTGGAACTCGTCGCAGTTCGACGCCGAGGTCAGCTCGCGGTACTTGCCCTGGGTCGGGATCCACGCCTCGCAGTCGAACTTGCGGGAGGCCGAGGCGCCGAGGTCACCGGTGGCGACGTCGATGACCTGGAAGGGCAGCTCCAGACCCGTCAGCCACTGCTTCTCCCACTCCAGGAGCCGCTGGTGCTCGTTCTCGGCGTCCTCCGGCGCGACGTACGAGAACATCTCGACCTTGTCGAACTGGTGGACCCGGAAGATGCCCCGGGTGTCCTTGCCGTACGTGCCGGCCTCGCGGCGGAAGCACGGTGAGAAACCGGCGTAACGCAGCGGCAGCCGGGCCGCGTCGACGATCTCGTCCATGTGGTACGCGGCGAGCGGGACCTCGGAGGTGCCGACCAGGTAGTAGTCGTCCCTCTCCAGGTGGTAGACGTTCTCGGCCGCCTGGCCGAGGAAGCCGGTGCCCTCCATGGCGCGCGGGCGCACCAGCGCGGGGGTCAGCATCGGCGTGAAACCGGCCTCGGTGGCCTGTGCGATGGCGGCGTTGACGAGGGCGAGCTCCAAGAGCGCGCCGATGCCGGTGAGGTAGTAGAAGCGCGAGCCGGAGACCTTGGCGCCGCGCTCGACGTCGATGGCGCCGAGCAGCTCGCCGATCTCCAGGTGGTCCTTGGGCTCGAAGCCCTCGGCGGCGAAGTCGCGCGGGGTGCCGAGGGTTTCGAGGACGGTGAAGTCCTCCTCGCCGCCGACCGGTACGTCGGGGTGGACGAGGTTGCCGAGCTTCAGCAGCAGCTGCTGGGTCTCCTCCCTGGCCTCGTCCTGGGCGGCGTCGGCGGCCTTGACGGCGGCGGCGAGCTCGCCGGTCTTCTTCAGCAGCTCGGTCTTCTCGTCGCCGGTGGCCTTGGGGATGAGCTTGCCGAGCGCCTTCTGTTCGGCGCGCAGCTCGTCGAAGCGGACGCTGGACGACCTGCGCCGCTCGTCGGCGGAGAGCAGGGCGTCGACGAGCTCGACGTCCTCTCCACGGGCGCGCTGGGAGGCGCGCACACGGTCGGGGTCCTCACGGAGCAGGCGAAGGTCAATCACTCCACCAGGCTACCGGTGCCGTGCGCGGGTGCTCGACGTGATATCGCTCTGTGCCGGTCTCCGTCTCGATCTCTGGCGGGGCTCATACCGGTCTCGTGCCGACCTCATGACGCTCTTTGTCCGTTTTGGGGTGTTTATTCCGGATGGGGAATGGCGGGGGCGGAGCGCTGAGGGGTGAGGTGGCCGGAATGTCCGGGCGTGGGAATGCCCGGCCGCGAGAAAGGTGACCGTGGTGTGCGTTGTCGTGGTGCGTACGGGGGTGTGCTCGTCGCTGAGGAATTCCCGCCCATTTACTGGTGCGGTTTTCCTGGTGCGGAGTCGATGTCCGATTTCCGCCGCGGGTATTCGCGCTGTGGGGCCGAGGGGCCACTCCGGGTCACCGGCGGGGGCCCGTTCCCGGTTCACACCCTGAGTTGTCCACAGGGGTTGAGGGTCGGGCACTCTTATCCACAGGCTGTGCGTGAGATCTGTGGAAGTAGGAGGAGATCATTCCGCTTCCGGAATGTTCCGCTATGGATTCCTTGTTCAAACCGCCCTCCCGCACTCTTTCGTGTGGGATTGCCTCGCTCTAAAGGATTGATCGCGTAAATTACGCTGACGCGGACCAGGGTGCGACGCTGTGGAGCACTGTGCGGTCGGTAGAGGGATTTATCGACTCCGTCCGGCTCTTGTGTCGACTTACCCACAGGTCGAGATCCAAGCCTGTGGATAACTTTGTGGAAAACGCACAGCGCACCAAAGCCACAGGTCACGACTCACGGGTCACGGGTCACGGGGTGGGCACCGCCCGGACCGGCCAGGGGTCCGCTCCCTCAGCTCCGCCCCTCAGCTGCGCCCGTCCTGGCAGCGCGCCAGCCAGTCCGCCGCCTCCGTGAACGCCGAGTCGGTCATCTCCGGCCGGACCGTCGCCGTCACCTCGTCCGCCCGCGGATACGAACCGAGGAACCGCACCACGCGGCAGACCCGCTTCAGCCCCATCAGCACCTCGCTGACGCGGCGGTCGGTGATATGCCCCTCGCAGTCGACCGAGAAGCAGTAGCGGCCGATGCCCTCGCCGGTCGGCCGGGACTCGATCCGCATCATGTTGACGCCGCGGACCGCGTACTCCTGCAGCAGCTCCAGCAGGGCGCCGGGGTGGTCCTCGCGCAGCCACAGCACCACCGACGTCTTGTCCGCTCCGGTGGGCGCCGCGGGCCGGGCCGGGCGGCCCACCAGCACGAAGCGGGTGGCCGCGTTCGGGGCGTCATGGATGTCGGTGACCAGCGGCTCCAGACCGTACGCCGCCGCCGCGAACTCGCCCGCGAACGCGCCGTCGTAGCGCCCCTCCTGCACCAGCCGCGCACCGTCGGCGTTGGAGGCCGCCGACTCCCATACGGCTTCCGGGAGTTGGGCCGCCAGCCACTTGCGGACCTGCGGCTGGGCGACCGGGTGGCCGGTCACCGTCTTCACGTCGTGCAGGGTCGTACCGGGCCGTACGAGGAGCGCGAAGGCGATCGGCAGGAGCACCTCGCGGTAGATCATCAGCGGCTCGCCGGAGGCCAGTTCGTCGAGGGTGGTGGTCACCCCGCCCTCGACGGAGTTCTCGATCGGCACCAGCGCGGCGGCGGCCTCCCCGGCCCGTACCGCGTCCAGGGCGGCCGGCACCGACACCATCGGCACCAGCTCCCGCGTGGCCGCCTCCGGAAGGGTGCGCAGCGCGGCCTCGGTGAAGGTGCCCATGGGGCCGAGATAGGTATAGCGGCTGGCCGACATGCCGGTGACTCCTCGCGTAACTGCGGGGGCGCCCCGCCGATCTTCTCCCTGTCCTGTCACGATACCGAGCCCGCCCGGGGCCCAGCGGGCGGATTCCTCAGCGTTCCAGCAGGGCCTGGCCCACGTAGTCGCCGGCCGCCGGGGCCGGCGGCACCGCGTACAGCCCGCTCGCCTCGTGCCGCAGGAACCGGGACAGCGCGTCACCGCGGTCCAGCTTCCGCTGGACCTGGGTGAAGGCGCGCAGCGGATCGGCCTGCCAGCAGACGAAGAGCAGGCCGGCGTCCGGGGCGCCGTCGTCGCGGAACCCGTCGTGGAAGGAGAACGGACGCCGCAGCATCGCCGCGCCCTGGTTGGACTCCGGCGCCGCGATCCGGGCATGTGCGTTCGCCGGGATCACCGGCAGCCCGTCGGGACCGTTCGCGTCCAGCCGCATCGGGGTGTTCTCCGAACCGCCGGTCAGCGGCGCTCCATCGCTCTTCCGGCGCCCGATGACCTTCTCCTGTTCGGCCGGCGAGCGCTTCTCCCAGTCGTCCAGCAGCATCCGGATCCGGCGGAAGACGGCATACGAGCCGCCGCGCATCCACTCCTGCCCGGCGTCCCGCCCGACGAAGATCCGCTCGTCGAAGTCCTTGTCGGAGGGCTTGGGGTTGTTGGTGCCGTCGATCTGCCCCATGAGATTGCGGGTGGTCATCGGGTGCGCGGTGGCGCCCGGCGTGCGGTTGAAACCGTTCATCTGCCAGCGCAGCCGCGCGCTGCCGGCCGCGTCCTTCTGGAGCGCGCGCAGCGCGTGGAAGGCGACCAGCGCGTCATCGGAGCCGATCTGGATCCACAGGTCGCCGTTGCTGCGCTCGCCGTCCAGCGCGTCGGCGGAGAAGTCGGGCAGCGGGTCGAGCTGTACGGGGCGCCGCTTTGCCAGGCCCGTACGGTCGAAGAAGCTGTGGCCGAGGCCGAAGGTGACGGTCAGCGAGGACGGTCCGGCGTCGAGGGCGACCCCGGTGTCGGCGTCCGGCGTTCGCCCCGCCATCAGCTCCTCGGCCGTCCGCGACCAGCGGCGCAGCAGCGCGGCGGCGGTCTTGCGGTCCGCCCCCGGGGCCAGGTCGAAGGCGACGAGATGCCCGTTGGCCTGCAGTGGCGTGGTGATGCCCGCCTGGTGCCTGGCGCGCTCCTCGCGGAACGGGACCTCGGTCGAGCCGATGGTGGTGAGCGCGGTGGGCGCGTCGGACTGCCCGGCGGACACCGCGACGGCGCCCCCGGCCCCGCCGGCGACCAGCCCGGCGGCGCCCGCCGCACCGACGGTGCCGAGCAGCCGGCGACGGGAGAGCTCCAGGGTGGGGGAGCCGCCTGCGGAACCGTCCACGGGGCCGTCCGAGGAGCCGTTGGGGGCGGCGGCCTGAGAGGCGGCCTGGGCGGGGACCGGCTTCGGGGTCTGCTTGCCCGCCGCTTCCTTGGCCGCCGTCTGCTTGCTCGTTCTCTGCTTGCTCATCAGCCGATCTTCACGTTCTTGGTCTCGGTGATCTGGTCGATGTCGGAGGTCCGTACGAGCAGCGAGACCTGCCACTGCCCGGGGACCGGCAGCCGCACGCCGTGCGCGCTCCAGTGGCCGGTACCGCCGTGCTTCGGGACGACCGGCAGTGGCCCGATCTCCTGTGCCTTGAGGGTGAAGGAGACCTTAACCTCCGGCACGTCCATGGCCTTGCCCGACGGGTCGGAGATACGCAGCCGCAGCTCGTTGGCGGTGCCGCTGCGCCCGGGGTCGAGGTCGAGCCGGGCGGTGCCCTTGCCGCGCGGGCCGCCGGTGTCGAAGGGGATGGTCAGCACCTGCGGCTGGTTGGGGTCGGCGGACTGCCCGGCCGTGGCCTTGACCGCCGCTTCCGTACGGGCCGGTTCGGTGGCGGTCAGCACGGTGGTCACCGCGAGCAGCACGACGGCGACCGCCGCCTCGGCCACCACGGACCGCCGCAGCCCCAGCCGCTCGGGGTCGGCGTCGCGGATCCGCTTGGTACGGGCGGACTTCAACGCGGCCTGCTGGCGGGCCAGTTGAGCGGCGCGGGCGGGGTCGGGGGCGGGGTCGGTGCCGGGAGTGGGGCTGCTGTCGGGAGTGGGGTCGGTGCCGGTTGCGGGGGCGCTGTCGCGGGTGGCGGTGGCGCCCCCGTCGGCGGTGGCCACGGGTTCGAGCTCCCGTTCCCGCACGGGCTCCCGTTCCCGCGCCGGCTCCGCTTCCCGCCCGGGCGCAGGCTCCCCTTCCCGCCCCTGTTCCGACGCCCGCTCCCGTCCCCGCTCCGGCCCGGCCTCCGCGTCCGAGGGCCCGGCCGTCGTACGGACCTCCGCGAGCCGGGCCGTCCACCGCCGCGACATCCAGCCGATGCCGACGAGCACCACGACCAGGCCCCCCTTGAGCAGCAGCAGCCGCCCGTAGGAGGTGTCGGTCAGCGCGCCCCAGCTGCCGACCTGCCGCCAGGACTGGTAGATCCCGGTGGCCACCAGCACCAGCACCGAGCAGAACGCGATCCGCGAGAAGCGGCGTACGGCGCTCCGCTCCACGGGCGGGCCCCAGTACAAGGACACCAGCAGGGCGGTCAGCCCGCCGAGCCAGGCGGCGACGGCGAGCAGATGCAGGACGTCGACGGGCATGGCGACGGCGGTCTGCAGCCCGGTCGAGGCGTGTTCGGCCATCGCCCAGGTCGCGGCGAGACCGGCGGCGACGATCACCCCGCCGAGGGAGAGCCCGAAGGTGAGTTCCCGGCGACGCTTGGCCTCCTCGTCGGCGGAGGCGGAGGCATCGGTGGAACCGTCGGTGGAGGCGTCGGAGGCGGAGGCGTCGGAGGAGTCATCGGTGGCAGCCTCCCGCCGCCTCTCCTGCGCCTGCGCATACGCCCCGAAGAGCACCGCCACAAACATCGCCGCCGCGGCCAGCAGCAGCAACCGGGAGACCAGCGCCGCCCCTGGCTTGGTATGCAGGACGTCCTTGAGACCACCGAGGTCGAGGACGTCGGCGATCTCACCGGACCCGGTATACGGGGCACGCAGCAGCAGCATCGCGATGGTGGCGGCGGTCAGCACCACCCAGCCCTGCACGACCAGCCGCTGGACGGACCGTACGCCGGACGCGGCCGGGCGGCAGGCGATCACGAAGGCGGCGCCTCCCGCCAGCAGCACGAATCCGGCGTAGGCCAGATACCGCGCGATGCCGTAGAGCGCGCCCACCGTCCCGCCGCCGACCTCCTGCTCCGGCACCGCGGCGGTGGTCTTGGAGGGCGCGCCGATGGAGAAGGTGAAGGCGCCGGAGACCGGGTGGCTGTCGGCGGAGACCGCCTGCCAGGCGACGGTGTAGGTGCCGTCGGCGAGCCCCGGCGGCAGCCCCGTGCCGTACTTGACGGTGCTGCCGCTGCACAGATTGCGCAGCTTGCCGCGGTCCACCCGCTTGCCCCGCGGATCCAGGACGCGGATCGAGTCATCGCCCATGGCCACGCCCTCGGAGAAGGTGAGCGAGACCTGCTCGGGAGCATGGTCCACCACCGACCCCTGCGCGGGGGTGCTGCCGGTCAGCGCGGCATGCGCGGCGGCCGGCGCGGCGCCGCCGAGCAGTGCGCCGAGCAGCGCCGCCGCGACGACCAGCAGGCGCAGCGCGGCGGACCGCCGTGGCACGGAGCCGGTGATGGCCATGGTCGATGCTCCCCTCACGTCTTCCGCTTCCTTGCCGGGTCTTCTCTCCGGCTTCTTCGCTTCTTCCGGGCCGGCTAGTGCTTGTGCCGCTCCGGTTTCTTGGGTTCATCCGGTTTCTTCGGTTCAAAGGTGGCGGCCTTCACCGGGACGTCCACCCTGACCGGTTCCGAGGTGGCGAAGTGCAGCTCGATGGTGACCTTGTCGCCCTCGGCGGGCTTGTTCTTGAGGCCCATGAACATCAGGTGGTTGCCGCCGCGGTCGAGCGTGAGCTCCCCGTTGGCGGGCACGTCCAGGGACGGCACCTGCTCCATCTTGTTGCCGACGGTCTTGTGGATGGTGACGTCCTTGGAGAGGTCACTGGTGACCGAGGTGAGCTTGTCGGCGGTGTCGCCGGTGTTCTCGATGACGAAGAACGCGCCGGCCATGTTCTGGGTGACCGGCTGCGGCATATACGCGTCGACGACCTTGAGCCGGGGCCCGGTGTCCCCGCCGCAGCCCGCGAGTCCGAGAGCGGCGGTGAGGGCGAGCGCGGTGGCGAGGGTGGTGCGGCGGTTCACGGGTTCTGCCCCTTGATGATCTTCGGAAGTGCCTTGGCGTAGTCGTCGGAGGTGGCCTCCTGCATGCCCATCCAGTGGATGCGGTCGTCCTTGGGGGACGTCATCAGCACCTGGGCGCCGTGCGTCGAGACGACCTCGCCGTTCTTCTTCTTGACGGGTTTCTCGATGCCGACGTTCACGCTGCGCGCGCCGGCCTGGATGGTGTCGAACTCGCCGGTCAGGCCGATGAAGTCCGCGTTGATGCCGCCGAGCCACTTCTTGAGCGCCGCCGGGGTGTCGCGCTCGGGGTCGGAGGTGACGAACACCACCCGCAGGTCGTCCTGTTCGGCCTTCGGCAGCTGCTTGACCGCGACCGCGATATTGGCCATCGACAGCGGGCAGACGTCCGGGCAGTTGGTGTAGCCGAAGTAGATCAGGGTCGGATGGCCCTTGGTCTTCTCCAGCAGGTCGTACTTCTTGCCCTCGGTGTCGGTCAGGACGAGGTCCGGCTTCTCCATGGCGTTGTCGAGCGTGACGATCTTCTTGGCGGTGGTGCCGCCGGAGACCTCGGCGACGGGCTTGCCGTCGTCGGGGCCGCAGGCGCCGAGGGTGAGGGCCGCGGCCGCCGCGAAGGCCGACATGAGCGCGGTTCTTCTGGGCATGGCCCTGCGCGTTGCACTGTGCATTACAGAAATATCCCGTTGGTCCAGATATCCCGGTGGTCCGGGACAGGGGCTGCCGGGCCGGCGCGGCGGGGCGCCGGCCCGGTCGGTGATCAGGCGCTGCGGCGCCGGCCGGCGAACACGCCGAATCCGACTCCGATGATGCCTACGACGATGCCGACGACGGCCAGCACGCGTGCCGTGCTGTCACTGCCCGCCGCCTCCTGGCCGTCCGCCGTGCCCTCCTTCGCGGCGCTCTTCGCGTCCGCGCTGCCGGCCGCGCCGTGGTGTCCGTCCCCGCTCGCCGCGGTGAGCTTGAGCACCGGCGCGGGGTTCTCCGGCTCCGGGCCGCCCTCCTTCGTCGGCTCGATCCAGCGCACGACCTCCTTGTTGGAGTACGTCTGGAGTGCCTTGAAGACGAGCTGGTCGGCGTCCTCGGGAAGCTGCCCGACGGAGACCGGGAACTGCTGGAACTGTCCGGGCGCGACGCCCTTGCCGTCCGCGGTCCAAGTGATCTTCGAGGGCGCCTCGTTGATCTTCTCGCCGTGCATCTCGATCGGCTTGTCGAGCTTGGCCTTGGTGACCTCCACCTTCCAGCCCGGCACCGGCTCCGGCATCACGGACGCCAGCGGATGGTCGGTCGGCAGGGTGACCTCGAGCTTCACCGTCGAGGCGTTGTCGCGCTCGTTGGGCACCTTGAAGTTGACGGTCGCGTAGCCGCCCTTCTCGGCCTCGCCGGGCTGCACGCTGACGTGCGCGAACGCCGGGGCGGCGAGCAGCAGCACGCTGCCGGCGGCGATCCCGCCGACGACGGGCAGCCGACGGGCGACCCGCCGCGCAGCACTCCTCTTCGTCCCGTCCATAGCGCTTGACGCGCTCGTCGACGAACTCGACGACCTCATCGGCACGTCCGCCGACGACCTCATAGAGACATCTGTTGCCGACGCCATCGACGCCATCGAGCCCATCGAACTGCTCATATCCGACATAGCGGAACACTCCACAAGTGAAGGGGTAACGGTGATCTGACGCGCATGCGGCGACGGCGCGAGAGCCCGTACCCTCCCCCACGCCTCAAGGGCACGGGAGGTGTCCCCACGTGGGGCGTGCTTCGCGTGACGTCAGGCCGCGAGGGCCAGGGCGGGCGGCCCTCGCCTGACGACACTGTGGTGGAGCGCGAGATCCTGCGGGCCGGGTTTGTCATCCCCGTACGAAACGGTGGAGTGCGGCGCGTCGTCGTGCGCCGGGCCGAGCCCGGTGAGCAGGGCGCGTACGAGCGTGAGCGCCCCGCGCAACGCGCCGACCAGCGCCTCGGCCGCGACCTCACGCGCGGCCGGAGCCGACAGCCTGACCAGCCGCCACAACGCCGCCTCGCCGCGCCGCAGCAGCCACCCGACGGCGAGCGCCGCGAGCACATGGCACAGCAGCATCGGCAGCGACGGCGCGAAACAGCTCGCCGTCATCGGATCGCCGACGGCACCGCCCGCCATGTGGTGGGCCGGCGCGAACCCGCCGGACCCCAGGATCCGGCGCGCCATGTCACCGTCCAGCCGCCCGGCGCCGAGCCCGCAGGTCATCTGCCGGGCCATGGCGATCGCCGCCCGGTCGGAGAGCACGTCGCCGCCCCCGCTCGCGGCGGCGGCCATCGGATGCTGCCCCAAGGCGAACAGCGAGTGCAGTGCGAGCTGCCCCAGGGCCAGCCCGGCCGCGATCCCGGGCAGCGAGCGTTCCCGCCCGGCCAGTGGGGCGGCGACCGCGAACACCACGGCGCATGCGACGCCCAGCGTCCACAGCGGGACGGCGGTGGTGGAGGCCGCCATGTGCCCGGCCGCGGACAACGCGACACAGACCGCGGTGAACACCGCGGCCCTCAGCAGCCGGAGATCGGCGGCGGCGCGCGAGGTGGGGGCGTGCGGGGCATTCATGGCGGCGCCATCATGCCACTGCCCCGCAACGCCGCCTACGGCAGGGCGCCACTCAGGACCGCGCCCCGGGGCCGTACGGAGGCGGACGGGGCGCACAGGGGGCGCATGCCGAGGGCGCTGCCTACACCCATGCGCTCTGCGCCCGCATCGGCCGAATGAGCGGTGTCACGTCCCGGACATGCTTACGGACCTCGGCGCGCGGCAATAGGTATCGGTATGTCGAGCCGTGGCCAGGAGGCTGGAGCGATGAGCATCTGGTGGTCCCTCCATCTGCGCCGCGATGCTGCGAGCGTGCCGCTCGCCCGTCGGCTGCTGCTGGGCACGATGGAGACGGCCGGCGTCGACCCGGACATCTGCTACGACCTGTCGGTGGCCCTCTCCGAAGCCTGCGCGAACGCCGTCGAACACGCCGGAGACACCGCCACGGAGGACTACCGCGTCACGGCCTTCATCGACGGCGACACCTGCCGCATCGAAGTGACCGACTCGGGCCCCGGCTTCCACCGACCCCGAACCCCCGCCCCTCCCCATCCATCGACGGAGCGCGCCCCCGTCCCCACCCCCGCGCAAGCCCCCGCAGACGCCGAGGACGGCCGGGGGCTTTTTCTGATCGAGGCCCTCACCGACCACGTCCGCTACCGCAACCGCCCCGGCCGCCGGGGCGCGGTGGTCAGCTTCGACAAGATCCTCAAATGGCGCGAGGGGGCGGCGCTGCCGATGGCGTCGTGAGCCCGCCCTGTGGGAACCAAGCTGCTTTCGTACAGCAATAGTTGATGCCCAGTCATACGGGAATAGTTGATGCCCGGTCATGCGGGATCGATTGGCACGCATGTGATGGAACACTTCTTGCTGCCTGGGCTTAGGGCCCGCCCTAGGCGGGGGGCACGCCATGGAGCGGGCCCGCCACACGACGACCCCGATGTCCACCTCCGGCGCTCATCAGCGTCCGAAGACCGGCCGAAAATCGCTCTTCGCGATGGCGTGCGGCGCGGTCTCGGGGTGAGAGAACCTCCCCCGCGGTGTCCCCTGTCCCACGAGACCGGCGCGCACCAGGATTAACGCGAACATGCTCGCGTCAATCAGTCTCGGACAATACTTGGCGTGAACCCGCCATGCAATACGGAGCCGCGTGATGACAAGGCGTCATGACCGTGAGGGGACCGGCCGGGAGGGCGTACGGCCAGGACCCGGCAGGCCGTACTGGCCGTCGTCTTCGAGGAGTTGGGGGACGGCGGCCTCGCCACGCTCAGCAGGGGGAGGATCGCCCGCGCTCGGGGATCACCTCGCGACGCTCCACCGTCGGATCTGATCGCCCGCCGCCCCGTCGACGCGGCTCTCGCCGAGTCCGCGGCCACCGCGGTATGGGGGGCGGCCCGCGCGGGCGCGTACACGAAGGCGGGCGGTGGGGCGTGACAGCACCACGCGAGGCCGGACGGTGTCGTCCGGCCCCGCGTGATGTGAGTCCTGAGCGGGCTGCCCTACTTGGCCGGCAGGCCCGCCATCCACTCCTCCACCGCGGTGGAGGTACGGGGCAGCGCGGCCGACAGATTCCGGTTGCCGTCCTCCGTGACGAGGATGTCGTCCTCGATGCGGACACCGATGCCCCGGTACTCCTCGGGCACCGTCAGATCGTCCGCCTGGAAGTACAGACCTGGCTCGACGGTGAGCACCATGCCGGGCTCCAGGGTGCCCGCGACATACGACTCGGTGCGGGCCACCGCGCAGTCGTGGACGTCCAGGCCGAGCATGTGGCCGGTGCCGTGCAGGGTCCATCGGCGCTGCAGTCCGAGGTCCAGCACCCGCTCGACCGGGCCCTCGACCAGGCCCCATGCGACGAGCTTCGCGGCGAGCACCCGCTGGGCGGCGTCATGGAAGTCGCGGTACTTCGCGCCCGGCCTGACCGCCGCGATACCGGCCTCCTGGGCCTCGTACACCGCGTCGTAGATCCTGCGCTGGAAGTCGGTGAAGCGGCCGTTGACCGGCAGGGTGCGGGTGACGTCCGCGGTGTAGAGGGTGTGGGTCTCCACGCCGGCGTCCAGGAGCAGCAGCTCGCCGGAGCGGACCGGGCCGTCGTTGCGGACCCAGTGGAGGGTGGTGGCGTGCGGGCCGGCGGCGCAGATGGAGCCGTAGCCGACGTCATTGCCCTCGACGCGGGCGCGCAGGAAGAATGTTCCCTCGATGTAGCGCTCGCTGGTCGCCTCGGCCTTGTCCAGGACCTTTACGACGTCCTCGAAGCCGCGGACGGTGGAGTCGACGGCCTTCTGCAGCTCGCCGATCTCGAACTCGTCCTTGATCAGTCGCGCCTCGGAGAGGTAGACCCGCAGCTCCTCATCGCGCTCGGCGGTGACCTTGTCGGTCAGCGCGGCCTCGATGCCGGCGTCATGGCCGCGGACGACGCGGACCGGTCCGGTGGCCTCGGTCAGCGCCGCGGCGAGATCGCGGACGTCCTTGCAGGGAACGCCGAGCAGTGCCTCGGACTCGGCGAGGCTGTGGCGGCGGCCGACCCACAGCTCGCCCATGCCGTTCAGCCAGAACTCACCGTTCTCGCGGTTGGAGCGCGGCAGCCGGTAGATCGTCGCGTCATGGCCCTCGTCACCGCCGGTGCGCGGCTCCAGGACGAGGACGCTGTCGTCGGTCTGGTCGCCGGTGAGGTAGACATACTCCGTCGACGCACGGAACGGGTACTCGGTGTCGTTGGAGCGGGTCTTGAGATTGCCCGCCGGGATCACCAGGCGCTCACCGGGGAACCGCCGGGACAGCGCGGTACGGCGCTGAGCGGCGTTGGGGGCCTGCTCGATCGGCTGGAGATCACGCAGCTCGGTATCGGCCCAGCCGCTCTTCATGTTCTCCGCGAGCTCGTCCGATACGCCCGGGTAAAGGCCGTTCTTGCGCTGCTTGATCGGCTGCTCGTCCTCGGCCGGGGTCTCCGGTGTGAGCGCGTCGGTCACCATGCCTCCTTTTAAGAGTGATCCGCTGTGCACCGTTTCACGTGAAACGGTGCCGCGCGGGAACCGCGTTCCATCGTAAGTGCGGATTCATGGCGGTCCAGGGTGTGCGTCGGTGACCTCACGGACGAGGGCCCCGCACGGCACCGCCGCGCAGGGCCCACCCGGCGTTCGCTACTCGTCGAAGTGGGCCGCGAGCAGCACCACGTCCTCCTCCGACGTGGGATCGTCCAGGCCCTGCGGCAGCACGGTCCGCAGAATGTGATCGATGATCGCCTCCGGATCGTGCCGGGCCGCCTTGGGTACGCCCGCGGCGGCGGAGTGCAGCCGGGCGAAGGCACGGTCCATGGGCTCACCGGTGCGGTGCAGCAGCCCGTCGCTGTAAAGCAGCAAGGTCTCACCGGGAGCCGGTGAGACTTCGACACTCGGCGCTTCCCAGCAGGCGAGCATGCCCAGGGGTGCGGACAGTGACGTCTCCACGAACTCGGTCCGCAGATCGCCGAGGATCAGCGGTGGGCAGTGCCCCGCCCCGGCGAGCACCAGCTTGCGCGGGAACGGATCGTCGGGGCCGGCCGGCATGGACGGCGCGGGCAGCCCTCCCGGTGCGCCGGGCGGCGGCTCGGTGAAGGCGAACAGCGCGGTCGCGCTGCGGGCCGGCTCGGTCAGCCGCAGCAGCAGCTCCAGGTCGGAGAGGACCGCGACCGGATCCTCACCCTCCATGACGGCATACGCACGCAGCGAGGCGCGCAGCCGTCCCATGGCCGCCACCGCGCTCGGCCCGGACCCGGTGACCGACCCGACCGCGAGGCCCAGCGCGCCGTCGGGCAGCGGCAGCGCGTCGTACCAGTCGCCGCCGCCGCGCGGCCCGGCGCTGTGCGCCACCGCCAGCCGTACGCCGGGGATCCGCGGCAGCCGGCTCGGCAGCAGCTCCTCACGGAGCGTCGCCGCGGCCTCCCGGCTGCGGTGGAGCTCGACGAGGAGGGCAAGGTGCTCCGCGCCATGCGCCCGGTAGAGGCCGATGAGGTGCCGCTGGCGCTCGGTGGGCTCCGCGGGCTCGTCGTAGAGCCAGACCGCGGCGCCGATTCCGCCGATCGGGCCGGCGGTCAGGGGGACGGCGTAGCTGGCGGCGTAGCCGAGGCGGGCGGCGACCTCGCGCAGGCGGGGATCGAGGCGCTTCTCACCGGGGATGTCCGGCTCGGCGATCTCGGTACGGGCGTCGGCCCCGGCCGCCGCGTCGGCGTTCCCGTGGGTGTCGTCGGCGCCCGGCTCGGGCAGGCCGTCCAGTATCCGCGCGTACGACAGCGCGCTGCGCGGGATGGTCTCGATATGACCGATGTCGGACCGGCGGAGGCCGAGGCCGATGGTGGTGTCCGGGCCCTGTCCGTCGGCCGGTTCGAGGACGACCAGGCCGCGCTGCGCGCCGACCAGATACGCACCGGCCCGGAGCATCTCGTGGAGGGCGTCCTCCAACGTCCGGGTGCGCGCGAGGTGTTCGGTGAGATCGTGCAGCGTGCTGAGGTCGGAGATCCATCCGGCCAGCCGGTCCTGGACGGCGACGAGCTGGTCGACGGGGGAGACATCCGGGGGGACGACGCCATGGGCGGCGTCCGGAGAGGTGCTCGCAGTGCCCGGAGCGGCGTCGGACGAGGTGTCCGTGGGGGTGTCCGCGGGGGCCTCCGGGGCGAGCGGGTCGGCAGTGTGCGCGGGGGCCGGAAGGGAAGGTTCGATTCCGGCCACTTTCGGGACGTGGGGGGCGTTCATGGCCGACGGCTTACGTCGTGCCCGTCATAACCCCAGGTCAGGCCGCATTCCGTGAGAGAGCGCGGCATTTTGTTGAGTGGTGTTGTGCGGTACGTGTGGCCGCTCACTTTCCTCAATAGCATCGCAAACCCCCATGTCATGCTGCTCCGCTATCAATGCCTCCACATGTACACGCACCGACGACACGATGTCCAGCATTGTCCCGATGGGGTTTGCGGTGTCAACGAGGTCTGTATATTGGCCTGAAAATAGCCCCCCGAACGTTCATTTGAGGTCGACTGTCGGCGATCGACAGCGCGTCATCTCCACAGTGGCGGGTACGTACTCGGAAAGGTGCGGGGCCAGTTGGGACCGCACCGGAACTCTCCGGCGGGCACCGGCGTCTCATACGACGACGACCGCGACGCACCTCCCCGTGGCGGGGTCGCACGACGGAAGCGCAAGCGCCATGCGCGCGCCACCCTCCGCCACGTTCCACGCTCGGCGTACGGCGTGATGCGCTGCCTTGTAACAGCGGTGACCAGTGATCCATGTGGCGTAAGCGATGTGTGATCCATGGGTGAGTGAGCGACGGGTGACCGGCTTGGGTCGGGTGACCGCGTCGCATGAAGCGCCACACAGCAGATGAAGCAGCATGAAGCGGTAACCGGCATGTAGTGCGATGGACATAGCCCTCGGCGTTAACGGAAAGGAACGAGCGCTCATGCGCGAGATCCTCGGAAGGCGACGCAAGCTCCTGTTCCGGCGCGGCGGAAGGTCGGCGCCGCTCGGTGCGGCGCTCCACTGCGCCACCGAGTGGCAGTGGCCCGTACTCCCCGGTGTGGGACCGCGGTCCGGCGGCCGGCAGCACGTCGGCGGTCGGCTCGGCCTCGGCGAGCGGGCCACCCGCCCCTGCGGCTGCCCCGACCCCGACTGCGCCGTGCCCGGCGCGCACCCCTTCGACCCCGGGCTGCTGGCGGCCACCACCGATGCCCGGATGGTGCGTTGGTGGTGGACGAACCGCCCCGACGCCCCGGTGCTGCTGGCCACCGGCGGCCGCGCGCCCTGCGCCGTGAGCCTGCCGGCGGTCGCCGGCGCCCGCGCCCTGGGGGCCTTGGACCACTTCGGCATCCGCCTCGGCCCGGTGGTGGCCACGCCCACCCGCTGGTCGCTGCTCGTATCGCCGTACGACCTCGCGGAGTTGGGCGAGCTGCTGAACGCGCAGGAGTGGGTGCCCAGTTCGCTGCGGTTCCACGGCGAGGGCGGCTATCTGGTGCTTCCGCCGTCCCAGATCGGCGCCGGCAAGGTGCGCTGGGAGCGGCCGCCGGCCTCCCCCAAGCTCTCAACTTCCCCCCCACTCTCCGCTTCGTTCGAGCGGGGGGACCTCCATGCGCGGGGGGGACGCCCACCGTCGGCCGCTCCCTGGCTGCCGAAGGTCGCCACCATCGTCGACGCGCTGGTCAGGGCGAGCACCAGCACACCGGACGGCGGCAGCCGACTCGCGTACTGAGCGCCGCCGGGCGGCTTCGGACCGGACGAACTTCCGGCCCGCAGACGCTCGCGGCGTGGCCAAAACCCGTCGTTCGTGACGGTGGTTGAGGTAAGAGCGGAGACGGGCCGCCGCACCGTGCTCCGCGCGGCCGGGAAGAACGTGCGGCCAGTTCACCCGTACGGGTGTGAGCGGCCCGGATGACTACGGGAAATGGGTGTGCGGGCCCCCGGGGAGACGCCCGCCGACCGATAGGTTCGGCGGACCGTCAAGCCGTCGTCGACGGCACTTCGATCGCAGGTGAATCCCCATGCAGCGTGCGCCCAATCCCCGCCTGATCGCGCTGGCCGGCACCGTGGCGCTGGCCATCGGCGTGCCCCTGGCCGCCGCGACGGCCGGCCCGGCCGGCCTCTCGGCGTCGGACACTCAGGCCGGAAAATCCGCAGGCCAGAGCAAGGCCGACAAGCCCGTCAAGCCCGGGGCCGACAGGGCGGCCGACGGCGCCACGAACGACGGGAAGGCCGCCGGCCTCCTCGACGGTCTGGACCTTCCGCTGCTCTCCGAAGACACCCGGACCACCCGCTGCGGCCCCGAAACCACCTCTCGCCAAGGCATCGAGGCACAGACCTGTGTGCTCGCCGAACGCGGCCTGACCTGGGCACGGACGTATTACCGCAACCCGACGGGCGAGCCGCTGCGCGCCGTACTGACACTCCTGCGGCCGGACGGCAGGACCGTGCAGGTGCACTGCGCGGTACCGGCGGCGGCCCGGCCGGGGGTGTGCGAGACGCCGACCGGGGCGACGGTGCGCAAGGACCGGCTACCGTACCACGCGGTGGCGGAGTTCTCCGACGCGGTGGGGGAGCGCCTGCTGCTCCGTTCCGGCGGTAACTCGGCGCCGAAGAGCGCTGGTTCGGGCCGGTGACGATCCGGGGCGCGGGGCAGGGAGCCGCGGGGCGGGGCGTCCGGAGGCGGACATGGAAACGTCCGGTCGCTGGCGACGGGGGATGCACCAGCGACCGGACTTTTAGAACCGTAACAAGAGATCGGCGGTTCGCAAATCCGATCGTGGATTTCCGGACGCCTATTTACCGGCAGGTATGGGCCGTTGTGACCGGTGTCACGCCTGGGGCTGCCGGGGTGTCGCGCGTGGGATTTCCGGGGCCGTCACCATCAGCTCAGGGTGATCTGTCGGTTGGTGAGCCCGCCGCGTGCCCGGCGCTCGTCGGTGGTCAGCGGGGCGTGTGACGCGAGCGCCTCGGTGAGCCGTTCGGCGAACGCGGCGGCCGGGCCCGCGACGTCCTCGGCGCTCATCGTCGACGGCAGATCCCAGACCGGCACGATCAGCCCGTGGGCACGGAACGATCCCACCAGCCGGGTGCCTTCACCCAGCGAGGAGGTGCCGGCCGCGTGCAGCCGGGCGAGCGCGTCCAGCAGCTTCTCCTCGGGGTGCGAGGTCACCCAGCGCAGATGGTTCTTCTCGGGGGCCTCGCACCAGTACGCGCCCTCCAGGCCGGGGATCCTGGCGGTCGGGACGGCCGCGGCGTTGGCCCGCTCCAGGGAGGCGGCGACCTCGCCGGTGGCGTTCTCGGCGTTCTCCACCCAGAACTCGAAGCCGGTGTGGACGGTCGGCTCGAACGGTGCGTCCGGGTCCAGCAGATCCTGCAGCCGCGGGCCGTCGGAGGGGGCCCGTCCGGCGGCGACCGGGTTTCCCGGCTTCGTGGCCAGCGCGCGCTGGAGGGTGTCCGCGAGGTCGCGGCTGATGTCGCCGGAGGAGGTGTCGTTCTGCAGGCCGAGCAGGACCGCGCCGTTGTCGCGGCGCAGCGCGGGCCAGGCCATCGGGAGCACCGTCGCCAGCGTTACGGACGGGACGCCCTCGGGCAGCCCGCCCTTCAGTGTCAACTCGGCGGTGGCGGCGGGCACCAGCTCACGCAGCGCCACCCAGTCGCATTCGCCGGCCAGGCCCTCGAAGGGCCGCTGGACCAGCTCGGTGGCGGCGTGCGCCGCGCTCCGGCCGTGACATGCCTTGTAGCGGCGGCCGGAGCCGCAGGGGCAGGGCTCACGGGCGCCGACGACCGGCACCTCCCCGCTCGTCTGCGGTGCTGCGGCACGGGGCTGGGGACGGCGCTTCTTTGCCATGGCGGCGGAGTCTCCTGGTCGATCCTGGGCGAACTGTCGCGTTGTGGCGCGAGCCTAGAGGATGCGTGCCCTGGGATCGGTGTACGGCCGCCCGGCGCGGAGACGCCGGGTCGCTCGGGGTGGTCCCGCGCGCCGTCGGCGGTGACGGGCGCCGGTTGCGGGGCGTTGCCGGGCAAGTGAGGAGTCCGACGACTCCCTGTGCCGGAGTGTCGAGGTCCGCCGGGCGCCTGCTACGCCGGATCGTCGAAGTCCGCGAAGGCCAGTCCGGGCGGCAGACCGGGGAGCCGTTCCGCGCCGAGCGACGACGGCAGCTCGCCCGGCAATTCGCCCGTCAGACCGTCCGTCAGGTCGCCGGCCAGTTCTGTGGCCAGGTCCACGCGCGTAGCGAACGCGCCCTGAAGAGAGAGCACCGCCCAGACCGTGACCTCACCCGCGGCGGTGTCGCGGACGCCCCAATCCTTGGCGAGCGACCGGATGATCGCCAGCCCGCGGCCGCCGTGTGCCGTGACGGAGGGAGTGGCCGGAAGAGGGCGGGTCGGACCGCCGCCGTCCGTGACCGAGACCATCAGCCGGCCCTGGGTGTCGATGCGCCAGGAGGCACGGACGGATTCGGGCGGGGTGTCCCGCGCGGGGCCCCGTACGGAATGCGGTGAGTCGTTCTCGTGAATCGGACGCGCATGTCGACAGGAATTGCTCAGCAGTTCGGAAAGAATGAGGACCGCGTCATCGACGACTGTGTCCTGAACTCCACTTGCCAACAGCTCTGCACGCATGCGCCGTCTGGCCATGCCCACACCCGTCGGACCATGGGGTACGGCCATGATCGACGACGTCGGCACCTCTTGTGCCACCACCAACGCCACCCCCGAGACCTCCTTTGCCCCACGCCAGGGGATGGATGCCCCATTGGACTGGACCGGAAACCGGCCAATGACATCGCAGTGACGCACTCGACACGATCGAATACGGGCCGAATGCGCCGGTGCACACCCTGTGCTCGGCCTTAGCCAAGGCCGAGCTGTTTTCGTACCTGTTTGGGGCGATTGGTGATGATGGCGTCCACGCCCAGATCCCGGCACAGCTCGACATCGGCCGCGTCATTCACCGTCCATACGTGGACGTGGTGGCCCGCGGCGTGCGCCTTGGCGACGTATTCCGGGTGCGCACGCAGGATCCGGATGCCGGGGCCCGCGATGCCGACGCCGGGTGGCAGCCGGCCGTCGCGGTGCCGTGGGGTGAGGAACTGCATCAGGAAGACCCCGGGGATGTGCGGTGCGGCCGCCCGTACACGGTGCAGCGAACGGGCCGAGAAGCTCATGACCCGGACCGGCGGCGTCCGGTCGGCGCCCATGGCCGATTTTGTGTGCCCGAACCGTCCGAGCAGCTCGACCAGTCGCTCCTCCACCTGTCCGGCCCATCGGGTCGGGTGTTTGGTCTCGACGGCCAGCTCTACCCGGCGGTCCGCGTCGGCGACCAGCTCCAGCAGCCGCTCCAGGGTGAGCACGGACGTCCGCTCGGGGTCGTCGTACTGCAGGTCCGGGGCCTCCCGGTCGTCCACGCCTACCTTCCAGGAGCCGAAGTCGAGGGTGGCGAGGTCGGCCAGCTCCAGGGCGGAGACGGCGCCGCGCCCGTTGGAGGTGCGGTTCACCCGCCAGTCGTGCACGCAGACCAGATGGCCGTCGGCGGTCAGCCGGACATCGCACTCCAGGGCGTCCGCGCCGTCCTCGATGGCCTTCTTGTAGGCGGCCAGAGTGTGCTCCGGGGCGTCCTCGGAGGCGCCTCGATGGGCTACCACGGAAATGGGGCGCGGACCCGAACGGGTGTCCTGGGCGGGGCGTGCATAGGTCACCGCGTTATCGTGCCATCCGCCGTCGCCGGGCGGCCCGCGCGGGGCCTCGTGCGCAGCTCAGGGGATGCACAGGGGATGCGCCTGATATGTCCGAGATAAAGGATGAGGGGAACGGTCACAGCCTCGGCTTACGGCGCTCTGACGCGCGGTGGGCAAGGCTAAGAGGCTGAGACTGGCCCGTATCGCCCGGATCCTGAATCCTGGAGTTCCGGAATTGCCGGAGTACCGGATCCTGGAGTTCCGGATCTTGGAGTTACGGGTTCGTCCTTCCCGTGGACAGAAGGAGCGGCGGATAAGGAGCGGCGGATCCGGGAAACTCCAGACCCTGAAACAGGCCCCAGACCCTGAAGAACGCAGACGCAGACCCTGAAGGGCCGGCGGACCCGGGAGACCGGGACGGGCCGGAACGGACGGGTCGCCCCGGAGAGACTGGCAGCACCGGAAAGACCGGCAGCACCGGAAAGAGCAAGGCCCGAACCGCGGGCCGACACGGTCGTGAAGCTGAGGAGAGAGCTGTGAGCACCGAGAACGAGGGAGCCGTCGGCCCGTCGGAGGCCAAGCCGCCGACGGAGCCGCTGGCGTCGGACAGCGCCCCCGCGTCCGCCTCCGGCGCGCAGACTCCGGACACCGTGCACATGCCGACCACTCCCCCCGCGGCGCCCCCGCCGCCCGACTTCACACCGACCGCCGCAGCGGGCCCGCACGGTCCCGCTGCCCCGGGTGGCGGCATCCCGGGCGATCAGGACCGTACGGCGACCATGGCCGCGCACCCGCAGCAGCCGGGCGGGCCGCACCCGGGTGGCGGCTGGGGCCAGCCGCCCTACGGGGGCGGCGGTGACCCCTGGGGCGTGCCCGGCGGTCCCGCCCCCAAGAAGCGCAACGGCGGCCTGATCGCGGCCGTCCTGGCGGCCGCGCTGGTCGCGGGCGGGGTCGGCGGCGGCATCGGCTACTGGGCCGCGGGCCGCGACGGCACTGCCTCGACGACGGTCACCGCGCCCGGCAACCCGGAGGCCCTGAACCGCAAGCCCACCTCCGTCTCCGGGATAGCGCAGAAGGCGCTGCCCAGTGTGGTGACGATCGAGGCACAGGGGATCACCGGCGAGGGCGGCACCGGCACCGGCTTCGTCTACGACAAGCAGGGCCACATCCTCACCAACAACCACGTCGTCGCCGGCGCGGCCGACGGCGGCGGCAAGCTCACCGTGACGTTCTCCAACGGCAAGAAGTACGACGCCGAGGCCGTCGGCCGCGCCGAGGGCTACGACGTCGCGGTCATCAAGCTGAAGAACGCCTCGGACGCCGTGCTCAAGCCGCTGCCGCTCGGCCGGTCCGCCGACGTCCAGGTCGGCGACGCCACCATCGCGATCGGCGCCCCCTTCGGTCTCTCCGGCACCGTCACCACCGGCATCATCAGCGCCAAGGACCGCCCGGTGGCCTCCAGCGACGGCGGCGGCACCAGCGCCTCCTACATGAGCGCCCTGCAGACGGACGCGTCGATAAACCCCGGGAACTCCGGCGGCCCGCTGATGGACGCCGGCGGCAATGTGATCGGCATCAACTCCGCCATCCAGTCGGCCGGCAGCAACGGCCTGGGCGGCGAGCCCCAGCAGTCCGGCAGCATCGGGCTGGGCTTCGCGATCCCCATCGACCAGGCGAAGCGGGTGGCGCAGGACCTGATCAGGACCGGCCGGCCGATCTATCCGCAGATAGGCGTCCAGGTCGGCATGCGGGACACCGGCGAGGGCGCGACCATCGCCCGGACCGGAAACAACGGCACGGACTCGGTGACCCCGGGCGGCCCCGCCGACAAGGCCGGCCTCCGGCCCGGCGACACCATCACCAAGCTCGACGACACGGTGATCGACAGCGGTCCGACCCTGATCAGCGTGATCTGGCAGCACAAGCCCGGCGACCGCGTCACCCTCACCTACGAGCGCGGCGGCCAGGAGCACACCGCCGAGGTCACCCTGGGGCAGCGCACGGGCGACAAGTGACGCTAGGCTGTTCCCGCGACACCGCCCGGCGGTGTCGCGGGGAGGCTTGCCCGAGCGGCCTAAGGGAACAGTCTTGAAAACTGTCGTGGCAGCAATGCCACCGTGGGTTCAAATCCCACAGCCTCCGCACAGGTCAGCGAAGTAGCTGGTCAGAAGGGGTGCCCGGGGGGATCGGGCGCCCCTTCTGCGTTCGGGTTGTCTCACCTCGATTCGCCTATGTACCGCTGTTGACCAGGGCGTACGGGCCAGCTGCGGGCCAGGATTCGCTACTCCTGGTCCTGAGAATCGGCTTCCAGGGCCGAGTCGATGAGCTCGTTCGAGCGTTGCTCCTGACCGCGAAGGATCTTCGCGTAAAACTTCCACAGAACTGCGATGCTGTGGCCTGCCCGCCTCGCGACTTCCGCCGGGTCAACTCCGGCTTTGATCCAGAGCGATACGCCAGCGTGCCGCAGGGAGTACGGCACGTCTGCAAGCGGAGTTGCTACCTCCTCGGCGGAAAGCGCCTTCTTGCGGGCCTGCTGCCAGATGTCGGCGTATTCGGTGGACCTCACACGACCTCCCCGAGCCGCGGTGAACAGGCGGCCGTCGGATGCGGGGCTGTACGTCTCCATGTGCTGGCGGAGCAGCGCCACGAGGACGGGCGGGATCGGGACCGGCCGGGTGGTCTTGCGGGCCCTCCGCTTGAGCCCGCGGATCTCGTACGACTTGCCGTCGTCCGTCCACCCTGCGCCCACTTCCGGACGACTCTGGCTCAGAACGAGTTCGCCCCAGCCTGACGCAGGCAGCTTGCAGTCCCGTTTGTTGAGCTGCGCAACCTCCGACGGACGCATAGCGGCGTAGTACATGCAACCGAAGAACCCGTGGAGGTGCCCACCGCGCTGGCCTTGGACCCGCACTGCCTCCAGCAGTGCCCGCGCTGGCGCCGGATTCGGCACGTAGCGGAAGTCCACTTCGTCGTCGGTCGCCGGCGGATCCCAGTCGACGCGGGAGAGCGGGTTGCTGGCCAAGAGTTCTCGTTCAACGGCGTATCGCAGAGCGTTGCTGAAGGAGCTTCGCTTGCGCCTGACCGTGTTCTCAGCCGCCTTCTTGCCGTACAACTTCATTGACAAGGCCGTGAGCGCTCGCCGCAGGGTGTCCGAGTCGTTCAGATCGGTCACCTTGATCGAGTGCTTGGCGATCCAGGCCAGTGCCCTCGCGATCTCTTCCGGTGGTTCTTCTGCATCCTTCCGGGCAACCGGGTCCCCCTTCTCGTCGCGGATCAGCTCCCCTCGGGTGTTCCTGGCGGCCTGGAACGCCACTCGGCAATGTTCTGCCGGTGGTGAGCGGCGATGTTGGGCCACTTCATTAGCGCATATGTGCAGGCGTGTTCGTACCACGTAGGGCAGTTGAGGGCGTCAAGTTCGCTCGCTGGCAGCCCGGTTTCGACGTCGAACTGCTCGCGATTCTGGAGCGCCGTGAGCAACTGGGCTCGGCGGCCGTCGGCTTGGGTGAACGTCTTGTAGCTCTTCGAGTGCGGGCGCGAGCCGACGCGCCAGCGCAGCTCGAAGGGTTTTGGGCGGTTCTTCCGCGAGCGGATGGATCAGAACTCCACGTCGTAGGTGAGCACGGTTCTCCCCGGGGCATGGAGATGGGGCCTGCCGGTGCGGCAGGCCCCATCGGTGTTGGACTGATCAGGCGGCAGACTGTTCGCAGTCGGCCCACCAGGCATCGAGATCGGCTCGCCGGATGCGAATTTGGCCGTTCGGGAGCTTGATGAGTTTGGGTGCCTTGCCGCGGGCGCGCATGCGGTAGAAGGCAGCGCGGCTTATGTCGATCTCTTCGAGGACTTTAGGCAGTTTGAGCATCTGGTGGCGTGCCATGTTGCGACTCCTTGGGCTGGGCTCTCTGGGGATCCGCAACATCCGCCACGCCGCAACATTGCTGGTCAGCGGCTTGGGTTTGTGGCGGATGGCGGTTGTGTTGCGGATAGGTGCCGCCGCGCGAGCGTGCGGCAGCACCGGTGAGTTCGGGCTGGTCAGCCGACGGCCTTGAGCAGGTGCGTGGCGGCTTCCGGGACCGTGTTGCGGCTGCCGGGAAGGGGATCCGCCACACTTTCACTCCCGCTGACCTGCGGTGTGGCGGATGTTGCGGCTGTTGCGGACTTTCCGGGGGAGGAGGGCAGTACCGCGTCCATGCGTCCTGGAGATCGTCTGCGTAGTAGCCCTTGGGAGTGCCGGAGCCAGTGCGGATGCCGCGTGGCTTGATCGGCTTGTTCGCCGGAGTGACGTATTGCCCCAGCAACTTCGCAAGGGTGCGGGAGTTGATCGGCTTGTCGTCCAGATCGCCCCAGGGCGCGTCGTCCATGCCCAGCAGGCATTCGAGGATGGCGGCCGTGGGCATGCGGTCGGCGCCGCGGAACACAACGTCGCGTAGGTCGGTCAGGAGTCGGATCCCGAGGGAGGCTTCGTCGTTGTCCTGGCCGGCGTTGACGAGTTCCACGCAGGCGGCGCGGGCCCGCGCTGGCGACGTTGGGAGATGGCCTGCTCGATGCGTCAGACGCACTCATATCAGCGGGCCCGCGCAGCCTCACATCCGGGATCTCAGTCGACCTCACAGCCCGGCGCGGACGGGTCGAAGCCGTGCTCGACCAGCCAGCGAACCCCCAGCAGGCTTCGCAACGACCACCACGCGCGGATCACGTCGAGGTCGACGTCGGTGCCATAACCGGCGACGACGTCGCCCAGGTGCTCCTCGTGTCCGAGTGTCAAGGTGGCGAGGTCGAACAGGGCATCACCCCGGCCCGCCTCGGACCAGTCGATGATGCCGGTGACCTCGTCGCCGTCGACAAAGACGTGATCGATCTGCAGGTCGCCGTGCGTGAACACCGGAGTCCACGGCCGGAGCGCGGCCTCGGCGACCTGGCGGTTGCGGGTGACCAGGTCCGACGGGCAGGACGCCGTTCGTCACGAGCAACTCGCACTCGCCGTTGAGTTCCGCCGCCAACTCGTCGGGACCCCGGCGGCGCCGGCCGGGCCAGGGCGGCAACGGCGCCTCGTGCAACTGCCGGATGGCGGCACCCGCCGCGGCCCACGCCGCCGACGACGCGGTCGACGGCTCACCGAGACGGCCGAGTGCCGTCGCCGGGACGGCGGCGATCGCAAGCACGGGCGGCTTGCGCCACAGGACCTCCGGAGTCGGGACCGGCGCCAGGGCCATCGCCTCGACCTCGACGTCGATGCGCGCCTGATCGGCGTCCACCTTCAGGAACACGTCGCCGACGCGCAGGGTCGCGCGCTCGGAATGGGCGACGACGACCTTGACCTCATCCATGGCGGCCAGTGTCCCGGGGATGACCGTCCACGTCGCCGGGATTGAGGACGTCGCCCGACCAGCCCGTTCACGCCCCCCTGGTCAACCGAAGGGACTTCGAGGACGTCCGGCGCCGGACGGCCACCCGCAGCCCCACCTCCAGCGGGCGCCACATGGTGCGCACACGGCACGCGGACGGCCTCCTGGCTCTGACTCGGCCACTGCGCCCACGCCCTGGCGCGGCGGACGCGGGTGGTGATGGAGAAGTCACCAGTTCGCGGGCCATCGCTTCCTCACGGTGTTTCTCGTCTCATGCGACCGACGGTAGCACCCTCTTTGCCCGGAATTATGCCCATTTAATGGGCGGCGATCGGCGCACACCTCACATATCAAGCACCTTGCAATCCCGGCCAACCTCTCAGTAACGTCCGATTTGCTCGTGAACCTCACCATGCACGACTTCGACGCCCTTTCAGGAACGACGGGAACCGCCCGGCCTGGATCCAGTCAGGCAGTACCGGCTGCCCGGCGCCGATGTACGGGCCGCGGGCAGCCACACTGACGTGGTGCCGGACGCCGGACGCGCCCCGACGAAGCGCACGTAGCGCCGCCGCTTCACGGGACGCCCACATGAATCCCGACCAGTGATCCACACCTTGCCGCTTCCTTGACGGCTTTCATCTGACGTCTCTGGGCCCAAAACCCGAACGCGCGGGATTGCTGTGCCCTGCCCCGCGGCACATGCTGTCCGGCCGGTGAACCAGGCCGCCCGGATGGCAGTGCGGAAAGGAATCACATCATGCTCATGACGCCGATTACCCAGTACGCCCCGGAATCCGGCGAGCTGGTTGAATTCCAGGTCTCCGCCAGTGCGCTGGCGGCCGCGGCGGCAGCTCCGGTCCATCCGGCGCCGCCCTCCTACGTGCAGGAGAACCACATCCGGCGGCGGCTGGCGAACCAGGCGGCGGGCAGAAGTCAGTCGCCGTGGCTGGGTGTCGTCTTCGACGTGCCCGGGAGGCTGGACACCGCCGCCATGGCAGCGGCACTGGAGAAGTGGATCCGGCGCCACCCCACCTTCCTCACCTGGTTCACGGTGGACGAGGGGGCCGGGATGCTGCGGCGGCACGCGCTGCCCGCCGACGAACTGTCGCTGGAACCGGTGGCCCTGGCCGGACAGGCGTCTTCCCTCGCGATACGCGAGCGTCTGATGCAGCGTTTCGACACCGGTACGGATCCGCTGCGCTGGCCTCCGTTCGTGGCCGGCGCCGTGGTCCGGAACGGCGAGAGCAGACAGTCGAGCGTCTACTTCGCCGTCGACCACGCCCACACGGACGGCTTCTCCACCCTGCTGGTCTTCAGCGAACTGCGTGCGCTGTACGAGGCGGAGCTGGCCGGGACCGAGGCCGAACTGCCCGAGGTGGGAAGCTATGTCGACTTCTGCGCCCTCGACCGCGAGCAGGCTGCGCGGATCGACGCCCAAGCGCCCGAGGTCGGCCGTTGGCTGCAGTTCTTTCTCGACGGGCCGCCACCGAGCTTCCCGCTGGACCTCGGTACGGAGCCGGGCGGCACGTACGACAGCCGGTCGATCGGCATGGACCTGCTCTCAGCACGGGAGGCCGACGCCTTCTCAGCAGCCTGCAAGGGGCATGGCGCCGGGTTCTCTGCCGGCCTGCTCGCGGCCGTCGCCATCAGCGGGTACGAGCTGGGCGGCCACCCGTCGTACCGCGGGCTGAGTGTCGTGCACACCAGGGATGAACCACGCTGGCAGCAGACGCAGGGCTGGTTCGTCAATCTGGTGCCGATCGAGTTCCCGGTGGCGGACGGCCAGGCCGGCTTCGGCAGGTTCGGCGAGGTCGTCGGTCGCGCACAGCAGGCCTTCGTGGCGGCCCACGGCCTGGCGGGGGTCTCCCCGCTGCGGGTGGCGGAGCTGCTCCCGGGACTGCCGGTGCAGTCCGATGCCACGGCGGTGCTGCCCATGGTGTCCTACATGGACCTCCGGCACGCGCCCGGCTCCCGGGACTGGGCGGCCGCGAACTGCAACGCCCTGGTCGGTCCTGGCAGCAGTGGTGAAGTACCGATCTGGGTCAACCGCCTGTGGGACAGGACCTACCTCAAGACCCGGTACCCGGACACCGAGGTGGCCCAGGCCAATGTGCCCCGCTTCTTCGATCATCTGGGGCACGTGCTGCGCGAGGTCGCGCGGACCGGCGAGTACCGGATCGGTGCGCCGCTGCCGACGCCCGAGACGGCGTGAGTCGTGCGCGTCACCACGATGGACCGCTACCTGCCGCAACCCGGCCGGGTGGTGGAGTTCGTGCCGTCCCCCGCCACCCTGGCCGTGGCGGACACCGCGGTCGCCTCGACCATCCCGCCCTCGTTCAACCAGCGGTTCCACCTGCGGACCGCCGACCGCGCCCCGGGGAGCCCGCGGCACTGGCTGGCGTGCGCCTTCGACATCACCGGCGGACCGATCGACACCGGCGCCCTGCGGGCGACCTTCGAGGAATGGGTCCGCCGGCACGAGACGCTGCGCAGCGGCTTCCGGGCGGCCCCCGAGGGACCGCCGGGTGCCGAACGCTTCGTGCTTCCCGCCGAGAAGGTCGAACTGGTGGTCGGGGACGCCGAGGAGTACGTCGGACCAAAGGAGGTACGCGGGCGGCTCGCCCGGCGGCTGGACGAGACCTGCCGGCCGCTGGGCTGGCCGACCTACTTCTTCTCCGCGATCCTGCGGCCTGGCGGGGCCACCGTGTTCTGCGGGTTCGACCACTGCAACATGGACGGCTACTCGCTGGCCATCGCCGTGCACGAGATCCGCGAGAGCTACGCCGTCCACGCCGCCGGGGAAATCCCGGCACCGGACCTCCTGCCCGAGACAGGCAGCTTCGTCGAGTACTGCGCGGTCGAGCAGGAGCGGGCCGCCGGGCCGGCGCCGGACCGGTCCGATCCGGTGATCGCGCGGTGGGGGGAGTTCTTCGCCGCGTGCGGCGGCACGACCCCGTCCTTCCCACTCGACCTGGGAGTGCCGGCCGGGGAGCGGGCGCCCCAGGGCACCGACTGCCGCCGGCTGCTGGACGCCGAGGGCGCCGCGGAGTTCGAGCGCCGCTGCCGTGCGGCCGGCGGTAACGTCTTCTCCGGGGCGCTGACCGCCGTGGGACTTGCCGCGCGCCGACTCGGCGGCGGGGAGGTGGTCAGGCTGTGCACACCGCTCCACACCCGGTACGAGGAGCGGTGGGAGAACGCAGTCGGCTGGTTCACCACGGTGGCACCACTCACCGTGGACATCGGCGGGGCAGCTGGGGTCGCCGAGGGCTCACCCCGGACGCGGGCGGCCTTCCGGGAGGCGCTGAGGCTGGCCGAGCGGCCGGTCGCACAGGTCCTCACCGCGCTGGGCGGCGATGTCCGGCGGACCAGGGACGACGTATTCATGGTCTCGTACATCGACTACCGCCGGTTCCCCGGCTCGGAGAGCCACCTCGCGTGCAACGCGCACCATGTCAGCAGCGTGACCACGGCCGACGACGCGCAGTTTTGGGTCTCGCGCACGCACGAGGGAGTCTTTCTGCGCTCGCGCCATCCCGCCACGCCGCACGCCGAGCAGGTCGTCCAGTCCTTCGCCGACACGATGGGTGAATTGCTCGCGGCCGGGGCGGGAGGGGCGCCGGTGGGAATCTGACGGCACAGCGGGGACGCAGGGACACCCACATGTCTGCCCGGAACCGGCCGGCGGGCCCTCGGGCGGGGCGGCCATCATGCAAGCAACGGGAAAAGCGTTCGACCACCGGCCCGGGACAGGCCATGATCCGCACTCGTGACGACACCGAAGCAGGTCATAGTCGGCCGCCGCCCGCAACAACGCCGAGTGGTGCGCAGCGATGTGTTGCCCGCGGTCGAAAGTCGAAAACGCCTCTGACCGCGCTGCCGTGAATCCGCAGGTCAGGGGCGGGAAGGCGGACGCGGCCCGGGCCGAGGCCAGGTTGTTGGCGGGCGGGTCGAGTGTCCGGAGAGCGGGGGTGTGCTCGCGCCGTGGGGCTGGGCGGGGCATCGCGTGCTGCGGGGTGCTGACGGTGTCATGAGGGTGCCGGCCGCGGTGGGCCCGTTGTTCGGGCTGTGGGGCATCGCATGTACGGACCGAGCACGTTCGCGTGTACTTCACGGTGTTGCTGGTCGGAACCGGCCCGGGTCCGGTCCCGCCCGCCGCATCAGCGAGCCGGTTCGCGGACGCGGTGGCGGCCGTGGTCGGGGCCTGGAAGGCCACGGCTTCGCGCTGGCCGGATGTCGGCGAGGTGTCGCCGTGGCAACCGGCCGCCGCGGTGAGCCCTGGGCGGTTACTGTCGCCGACCTGGCCTTGATCGTCGGTCGACACCAACGGCCTCTGCTCTTCGGCGGGTTGTTCCTGACAGCCGCTACATGCTCATCCGCGAGGCCGCAGAACTGGGCCTGACCCAGCGTCAGCGAGGTGCGAGGGTACGCAAGTTGGCCCAGCAGGAGCGCATCGACGCCGACGGCAGGCCGGTGCGGATCAGCCGTTACACCGTTCGCATGGCGGCGGCCCTGCGGCCCGCGCTGGCGCCCCGGCTCAGACGCCGGACGAGACGTTGGCCAGCGCCCAGCCGCTGGCACGCATCTGTATAAGCCCTTCGAGCACCTCAGGGCGACAGACTGCCCGACGCGTGATGCCGTCGACGTACGCGCGCCACAGGTCGCCCGTGGATACTGCGAGCCCTAGCTCACAGCGCAATCGGGCGAAGTCTTCGGGAAAGGCTCGGGCGCTCAGCGTCTCGGCCATCCGATGACGCGCTGCTGCATCCAACCCGAGCTCAGCGCTGAAATCGTCCAGCCATTCCGACACGGCGGTCTGCCGGGCGATGAGGGTGTTGTCTAGGTCGAAGAACGCCAGAGGCTGCACAGTTACCGACCCTATTGGAGCAAGCGCGCGCTCCACTCTGGGGAGTGAAGCTCGGGTGTCCGGTGGTGATCGCATGGGCAGGGTGGGGCGTACTCGAATATGACCTCGGCCCGGCCCATGGGTCCGCGCCTGGTTGCTGTGCGCGCTCCGATGCGACTCAATTGCGCCCTATCGTCCTTGAACGTCTGCGCTCACTCTCCACCACATGGGGGCGATTGAGGGCACCAGCCAGATATGCCAGAGCTGCCACACGGGCGGCCCTACCGTGAGGGAACGCGGCCGCGTCAGTCTCATGGCCGTGCTCTGCGATCCCTGTTGGAACGCTTACGCCAACCAACTTGCCCATGAGGAGGGCGCCACCGCCCCTCCCAGAGTCGAACGTGATCCGGACGACGTCTCCTCCTATGAGCCGCCGACCTGTCGTGATTGCGGGGCCGCGGTCAGGCACTGCGCCACCAACTACGACCGGTGGGTCTACCTGGCCGTCGAAGACCTCCCGGCGAAGGATGTGGCCCCTTGTCATCGGTGGCGGCTGGAGACCATACGGGGCCGGCATTCCCGTGTCCCCGTCGACATCGTGGCCGTGCGAATCCGCGGCATTGAACCGCTCCCCAGCGATCCCGTGCGCCCCGCACACCGGGCAATTTGTCTCAGTCCGGATGCTGTGCGGGAAGCCGAGCAGGAACGCGCCGCTGACCCCGAGTGAGAGCCAGTGGAGCCGCCTCGAAGAGCGGCCTGGGGTGCCATCCTGGATGATCGCTCCCAGGTGCATGGCCGCCCGCCAGCGGGCTCCCTGCCGTCTCTGGCCACCACTGAACCTCCAAGGCTCGGATCGAGGGGCGAATGGTCTACCTGGAGCATGGCCGAGAGATCGAACGCACCGGTTGATCGAGCCTGCCGCAAGCCCCGTGATCCATGGGCCATGGGCCATACACGGGCCAGAGCTGAACGCCGAGCGCCCCTGTCCGATACCCTCGCAGGTCAGACCGGGTGAATCGGTGGCAGTGGCGACGCTCTTGAAAACTGTCGTGGCGGCGACGCCACCGTGGGTTCAAATCCCACAGCCTCCGCACAGGTAGCTGCAGGTCGGAGTGGGTTCCGGAATCATCCGGGCCCGCTCCGGCCGCGGTTGCTGCCTCACCTCGCGCCCCTGGGTCTCACCACCGGCCGGCATGTGTGGCCAAGTTGCGGCCAGGATGCGCGGGCCAGGCGACATCACACCGGAGTGCCGGTCCCCGCGGTCGTTATTCGCGAGAGCGGATTTCCGGTCAGCAGATCCCGTTCAACGGCATAGCGCAGAGCGTTGTTGCACGAGGGGCCCGCACGCCGACGTGCGGCCCCTCGTGTGCCGCCACTCCGTGTCGTGCAGCGTGGCCAACCGCCGCCCAGGACCGGCCCCCCGGAACCCCCTCCCGTCGCTCTGCCCCAGGTAGACTCGGTTCTCCAGTCGGGAGGCTCCCCAGTCTTGAAGACTGTCGTGGCAGCAATGCCACCGTGGGTCCACATTCCACAGCCTCGGCACAAGTCATAAAGCGCATGAGAGGGGCACCCGGTGTTTCGGCCGGATGCTCCTTTCGGCGTTCCGGATGGGAGACGGTGGGCATGGCGTCGCGGAGGGCGGGCATAAGGCGCGGCTGCGCTGGGGGTGCGGCGGACCCGCCGGTGGTGTTGATCCGGCGGGCGGTCGCGCGGGATGCCGGGCGGCTCACCCGGCTCGTGCGGAAGTCGGCTGCCTACGGAGGCCGGTATGCCGCGATGGTCGCGGGGTATCGGGTGGGCGCCGACTACATTGCGGCGCACCGGGTCTTCGTGGCTGTCGACGCGGCCGACGACGACCGGCTGCTCGGGTTCTACTCGCTGATCGTCGATCCGCCCGAGCTGGACCTGATGTTCGTGGCGGACGATGCGCAGGGCCTGGGCATCGGGCGTCGGCTGTTCGGACATCTGCGGGGTGAGGCGCGGGATGCCGGGCTGTCCACCGTACGGATCGTCGCGCATCCGCCGGCCGAGGGCTTCTACCGCAGTGTGGGCGCCCGGCGTACCGGGACCGTGCCGGCGAACCCGCCGCGGGTGATGTGGGACCGGCCGGAGCTCGCCCTCTCGACTGAGTGACCGGCCAGGTCCGGGAACGCCGAGGCTGTGTGGCGGATTTGCCGTGGCATAGAGCGAACGGGGCGTGGCGGGCAGGATTTCTGGTGGACGGTTTCGGCGGGTGATTGGGGCCGGTGCTACTGATGTTGTGTCCGGGGGCGGTGCGGTAAATCCAATTCCTCTAGGGCGTGTTCGGGAGACCGAGCTCCCGGTGACTTCCCGCGCGTCCTCACGACCCGTCATTTTAATGGTTATTTCGCTCCTCGCTGTCGGGGAATTCAATTGATCGATCATTTCGCCCCGCGTTATAGGAAAGATCGTCAGCAGGGGATTGGGCTGGCCCGGAGCGGAATGTGATGTGCGCTACGCGACCGAAGGAAACTGGCACCGCGTTCCTCGTGCGCGGTGGGAGTTGTTCGGTGAGTGATTCTCGGGGTGGCGGCAGCACCGCCAGCCCCTCCATGTGCCGTTGCTCGGGCATTTCGCTGTGGGGCGCGTCCGGATCAGCGTCTGGCCGCCGAGGCGATCGTGGCGCGGGCCTCCCGTTCGGAGAGGCCGGTGTGGCGGGCGGCCTCGATGAGCCGGGCGGCGAGTTCGTGGACCAGGCCGTCCTCGTGGGCGCGGCAGGCCGCCCAGAAGAGGCGGGCGTTCCGCTGCCCCGTGGGTGAGGTGCGGACGAAGCGTATGAGGGCGGCGGCGGGGTGGGATGGTGCGTCGGGCCGCACACCGCGAAGTGCGGAGGGGGGTGGGGGTGTGAGGAGGGCGAGCAGCGCGCGGGGCACGGGGGCGGGCCGGCTCGGGGCGCCGGGGGCGAGGACGTAGCGGCCACGTGTGGTCAGCGAGCCGGGGCCGACCAGATAGCCGCCGGCGCCACGGACGTCGATGCCCGGGGCGAGGCGGCCGACGGAGTTGGGGACGGGCGGCGCCGGTGGGCCGGTCAGCCAGAGGTGGCGGCCGCCGCTGGGGGTGAGGACGCTGATCGTGGGCGGCACCGGGAAGTGGTGCTGCTGAGCCAGGAACTGGAGGGCGGTGAGGCCGTCGGCGCCGTTCTTGGTGTCGAGGTCGAGGCCGATGAGGTGGTGCGGCGGCACTCCGCACGCGATGCCGTAGCCGGTGGCCCAGGGGGCGGCGGCGAACATCCGGCGGACCTCGAAGGGGTCGGTGCGCGCGTCGTGGACGCCGTGCCCGAGGCGGCCGCATTCGCCGCGGCAGGGCGGGCTGCCGGACTGTCCGTGGTGCGGGGAGCGGATGGCGGGGAGTTTGCCGCGGGTCAGCGGGATGACGGCGTAGCCGCGGTCGGCGGCGGCGAGTGCGTGGGCGAGGGCGGCGGAATCGGGGTCCTCCCTGCTCATGGGGGTCCCCTCGCTCGAACGACGTGGAGAGTGGGGGAAGAGCTCAGAGCTTGGGGAATGGTCCGGGGGCTCCGGCCGGGCGTCGGCGTGCGGCTCGGAGCTCCGGGCGGGCCGGAGGCTGGGGCGCGGCTCGGGCGGGAGGTCGTCGAGTGGTGCGGCATGGCGTCGGGGCATGGCCATAGACCTATTTTCGTTCTCTTGTTCGATAAGGGGAAGGGGGTAGGGAGGTGGAAGGGGGTGAGGAGGGGGAGCGGGGTGTGCTGGGGGAGCGGGGGCGTGCGCAGGGTTTAGCCGGGGTTCCTCATGCTTGCGGGGGAAACGGCCCTTCCTTGCGGGTTCGCCGGGGATCCGGTGGGCAGTGCTGAGTCCGCGACGTCGATGCAGGAAGCCGGGGTGGCCGGCCAACCACCCGGTGGACAAACGGGGTTCATGGAGATCTGCTGCGCGCTCAACGAGAGCGGATCGAGAACTTCCATAGGTGGCACCGGACTTCATCGGTTCCATGGGATCCACGTGTACGCATCCACGTGGTCCGGCAGATCCAGAAGTTGTGTTCCGTAGGAGGAAAGACATGGCAAGCACCCGTAGAGCCCGCGTCCTCGCTGTCGCTGCGGCACCGCCCTTCGCGGTCGCGCTGCTCAGTGGGGTGGCGCAGGCCGATAACGGCGGCTTTGCGAACGACGGGTCGAGTTCGGCGGCGGTGAGCCAGGGGGGCGTCGCCGTCGGCAGCGACAGCAACGGCAACACGACGAATGGCCAGCAGGTCGCCAATGGGGAGGGCGCCTCCAACCAGAACAACTCCGCGAGCGTGAACGGCGCCGGCCACACGTACCTCGACCAGACCAACGCCACTGTCACCTTCGGGGACATCGGCTGACGCCGGGCGCCGCTGGGGAGAGCGGCGCCTGACCGGCCGGTGATACGAGGTACGGCGCAGGGGCATTTGGGCTGCTCTGGGGTTCACTGCGTCGGCCTTGACAGCGAGCGGGTTCCTGACGGACAGTCAGGAACCCGCTCGTTTGTGCGCCCGGAAGGTCCTCTCGGACGCCGTTGCCGCGAGGCCGTCGACATGCACCTCGCCCCCCTCGGCGGTCCGCACCCGACGGCCAGCGGATGAGCCGTGCGGCGCAGATCAACACCTCCGGAGGTGGCGTGAGCGACATCCACGAACCGACTTGCCCGCCGACCGATGTGTACGAGCGGCTCAAGCACTTCGAGGGGCGGGCCGCCACCACCGCCGGCGTCGGCAAGGACCCCGTCAACGCGCCCATGATCCGGCACTGGTGCGAGGCGATGGGCGACACCCACCCCGCCTACCAGGGGCCGGGCGCCATCGCCCCGCCGACGATGCTGCAGGCGTGGACGATGGGCGGGCTGTCCGGCCACACCGGCCGCTCGGCGGCGTACGACGAGCTGTTCGGGCTGCTGGACGGCGCCGGATACACCGCGGTCGTCGCCACCGACTGCGAGCAGGAGTATCTGCGGCCGCTGCGCCCCGGGGACCGGATCACCTTCGACGCGGTGATCGAGTCGGTGTCGGAGCGCAAGACCACCAAGCTGGGGACGGGGCACTTCGTCACGACGCGGATGGACGTACGGGCGGCGGGGGAGCTCGCCGGGACGCAACGTTTCCGGATCCTCAAGTACGCGCCTGCGGTGGGCGGGGCGGGCGGTGCGCGGGGGAGGAAGCCGGCGGGGGGCGGGGCCGATGTGGCTGTCACGCACGGCGCGGCTGCCAGGGCCGAGGTGGCTGCCAGGGGCGGTACGGCTGCCACGGACGGCACGGCTGGTGCGCCTGGCGGGGACCCTGAGGCGGCCGGCACGACACCCAAGGGGGCAGAGGCTTCGCGGGCTCCTCGGGGGAAGCGTCGTCCTCGCCCCGTGGTCAACCGTGACAACGCCGGATTCTGGACGGGCGTCGCCGCGCACAAGCTGCTCATCCAGCGGTGCGCCGGGTGCGGAACGCTGCGTTTTCCCTGGCTGCCGGGCTGCAACGGGTGCGGATCGCAGAAGTGGGACACGGTCGAGGCGAGCGGGGAGGGCGCCGTCTTCTCGTACGTGGTCGTGCACCACCCGCCGTTCCCCGCCTTCACTGCTTCTGATCGTGCCGCTGACGCGGCGGGGCCCTATGCGGTGGCGTTGATCGAGCTCGCGGAGGGGGTGCGGATGGTCAGCAATGTGGTCGGTGTGCCGTACGACAAGGTGCGGATCGGGATGCCCGTGCGGCTTGAATTCCAGCAGGTGGACGAGGAGTTGGAGCTACCGGTCTTCCGCTGTGCGGAGGCGTGGGCGACAACCGGCGACGAACTTCCGCCCCTCACCGTCCCCGTCACCCGCACGCTGATCATTGCCGGGGCGGTCGCCTCGCGCGACTACCAGGACGTGCACCACGATGCGGCGGCCGCCAGGGAGAAGGGTTCCCCCGACGTCTTTATGAACATCCTGACCACGAACGGCCTGGTCGGCCGCTATGTCACCGACCACTTCGGCCCGCGCTGCGTCCTGCGCAAGGCCGCCATCCGGCTCGGTGCGCCCAACCACCCCGGGGACACCATGGTGGTGAGCGGTACGGTCACCGCCGTCGACGGTGATACGGCGCACGTACGGGTCGTCGGCACGAACGGGCTGGGTCGGCATGTCACCGGTACCGTCACCGTGGGTCTCCCGGAGGGGAGGAGCATCCCGGAGGGCGCGGGCCGCCTGGAGGGCGCGAGCTCCCCTAAGGTCGCGGGCCTCCCGGAGGGCGCGGTATGAGCGTGCGCCACGCGGATTCCCTGGGGGGCCGGGCCGCCATCGTCGGCATCGGGGCGACCGAGTTCTCCAAGGACTCCGGACGCAGCGAGCTCAAGCTCGCCGTCGAGGCCTTACACGCGGCCCTGGACGACGCCGGGCTGGCCCCGGCCGACGTCGACGGTCTGGTCACCTTCACCATGGACACCACCCCCGAGATCACCCTCGCGCAGGCAGCCGGCATCGGTGAGCTGTCCTTCTTCTCCCGCGTCCACTACGGGGGCGGCGCCGCCTGCGCCACCGTCCAGCAAGCGGCCCTGGCCGTGGCCACCGGTATCGCCGAAGTCGTCGTCTGCTACCGCGCGTTCAATGAACGTTCGGGGCGCCGGTTCGGTTCCGGCGTGCAGCAGCGAGAACCCTCCGCCGAGGGCACGGCGCTCGGCTGGAACCTGCCCTTCGGCCTGCTCACCCCCGCGTCCTGGGTCGCGATGGCCGCCCGGCGCTACCTCCACACCTACGGACTGACCCCGGATGCCTTCGGCCAGGTCGCCGTCAGCGGCCGCCGCTACGCCGCCACCAACCCGGCCGCGTACTTCTACGGCAGGCCCATCACCCTCGCCGATCACGCCGCCTCCCGCTGGATCGTCGAGCCACTGCGGCTGCTGGACTGCTGCCAGGAGACGGACGGCGGCCAGGCGATCGTGGTGACCTCCCCCGAGCGGGCCCGCGACCTGCCCCAACCGCCCGCCCTGATCACCGCCGCGGCCCAGGGGGCCGGCCGCGCCCAGGAGCAGATGACCAGCTTCTACCGCGACGACCTCACCGGACTGCCGGAGATGGGGGTCGTGGCCCGCCAGCTCTGGCGGACGGCCGCGCTCACCCCCTCCGACATCGACACCGCCGTCCTCTACGACCACTTCACCCCCTTCGTTCTTCTGCAACTGGAGGAGTTCGGCTTCTGCGGAAAGGGCGAGGCGGCCGATTTCGTGGCGGAGGGCGCGCTGCCGCTCAACACCCATGGCGGCCAGATAGGGGAGGCGTATCTGCACGGTATGAACGGCATCGCCGAGGCCGTCCGTCAGATCCGCGGCACGTCTGTGAACCAGTCCCCGGACGCCGCGCATGTACTGGTCACGGCGGGTACGGGGGTCCCGACGTCCGGGCTGATCCTCGGCCGGGACGGCTGACCGCAGCGGGGAGCGTGTGCCCGTCCCAGGACGTACGGGTAAACCCCTACCCGTCAGCCCTGAGGAGGTGGGGGCGACATCAGCCGTACAACTTGAGAGGGAGGGGGCTTCGGCACCTGGGGCCGATCCCCCGGGCCCACCCCCGCTTCTAGCGTTGAGCCATGACCACGCCAGTGTGCACAAGCGCTTCGACGGCCGCGGTGTTCCCGTCGTTCTCGTCCTACGTACGGGCCCGGGGGCCGGTGCTGCTGCGCGCCGCGCGGTCGCTCACCGCGAACCCGAACGATGCCGAGGATCTGCTGCAGACCGCGCTGACCAAGACCTTCGTGGCCTGGGAGCGCATCGAGGACCACCGCGCGCTGGACGGCTATGTCCGCCGCGCGCTGGTCAACACACGGACCTCCCAGTGGCGCAGGCGCAAGGTCGAGGAATTCGCCTGCGACGAGCTCCCCGAACCTGACCCCGTACCGGCACCGGACCCGGCGGAGCTGCAGGGCCTGCGCGATGCGATGTGGCGTGCGGTGATGCGGCTGCCCGCCCGTCAGCGCGCCATGGTCGTCCTCCGCTACTACGAGGACCTCAGCGAGGCTCAGACCGCCGAGGTCATGGAGGTCTCCGTCGGCACGGTCAAGAGCGCCGTCTCCCGCGCCCTGGCCAAGCTCCGGGAGGACCCGGAGCTGGCGATGACGGTGATGTGAGGGAGGGGGTTTCTCCGGGCTCACAACCGCCGGGAGTGCTTGGTGGGTGCGGTGTGACCTCCCGCGTCCGGACTCCGTACCGCTTCCCGATCCCCTCTGCCGCGCTGCCGTCGGGGCTCTCTCAGCAGCAGTCCGGTCACGATCACGGCTATACCGGTCACGCCCGCCCACAGTTGCCGGGACGGCCCCACTCCCGATCGCCTCGCGGTCGCCCGGCATGGCCTTCGCGGTGAGCGCGACGACCGGCGGGTCCGCGAAACGCGGCGCACGGCGGATCGCTTTGATCATCTCGTACCCATCCATTCCGGGCATCATGATGTCCATCAGCACCAGCGACACATCGGGTGTCGCCGCGAGGACCTCCAGCGGTACGGTGCGCCCCGTATCCGAACCCCAGATGCTGCTCGGGATCGACGAGGGCGCCGAGTTCAGCGCCAGCTCCTTCGCTCTCGCACCGGGCGAGACGCTGCTGTGCGTGACCGACGGTGTCACCGAACGCCGCTTGGGCAACTGGGAGTTGGACGACAACGACGGCCCGGCCGACATCCTTCGGCAGGGCCGGGGGCCGGGGGCTGGGCGCGAAGGCGCTGGCGGAGCATGTACGGCGGGCCGCGCACGACTTCGGCACGGGGCCGGTCGAGGACGATCTCTCCGTCCTGGTTCTGCAGGCGGTGACGAACGACGGGCGTGCGCAGGCGTGACGTCACCGCTGTCGCCGCTCCACCAGCTCACCGGGCCGCCAAACCTGACATTTGTCATGCGAACTTGGGAGCAAGGTGGTCCCACGGGCTGATGGCGTGGTGACGCTCCGTCGCGAAAATCGAGGCAGTGAAGAACGCACGCCACACGGCCTCGAACCAACGGAGAAACACCATGCCCTCGGGCTCCCCGAACCCCCTACGCCCTCACCCACACCCCGAGTTGCTCACCAAGCGCCGACGCGCGCGGCTGGCCGGTGCGGCCACGGCGGTCTTGCTGGCGCTGGCCGTACCGGCGGCTACGGCGGCCCCGGCCTGGGCCGCGTCCGAGGTCGCCGGCCCCGTCGCCGTGGCCACGAACCACCGGACCGGGCTGGACCGCCCCGCGCTGGACGGAACGCTGCGGGCGTTCCATGACGCGGGGATGTACGGTGCCTATTCGGCGGTCCGGGACGGCGCCGAGGAATGGCGGGGCGCCGCCGGGGTGGCCGACATCACGACCGGGCGCCCCACGACGCCGGACATGCGGCACCGTATCGGCAGCATCACCAAGTCCTTCACCGCGGTCGCCGTGCTGCAGCAGGCCGGCGCGGGCCGCGTCGAGCTGGATGCGCCGATAGGACGCTATCTGCCCGCGCTCGTTCCCGGGGAGCGCGGCCGGGCGATCACGGTCCGGATGCTGCTCAATCACACCAGCGGCATCGGCGAGTACACCCACGAGATCTTCGCGGCACCGGACAGCCTGGAAACCAACCGCTTCCGCCAGTTCGACCCGAGAGAGCTGGCCCGACTGGGCCTGAAGGCAAAGCCATTGGGCAAGCCGGGTCAGGCACACCACTACGCCAACACCAACTACGTCATCGCCGGCCTCCTCCTCCGAAAGATCACCGGCGAATCCCCCGAGAAGTACATCACCGACCATGTCATCCGTAAGGCCGGCCTCCGGCACACCTACTTCCCGCGCTCCCCGCACATCACCGGACCACACGCCAAGGGGTACGAGGCCGCGTTCGGCGCCTACGACCCACCACGCGACTTCAGCGTCTACAACATGTCCTGGGCCGGCACGGCCGGCTCCCTGATATCGACCACGGCCGACCTCAACCAGTTCTACCGCTCACTGCTGCGCGGCGAGCTCCTCGCCCCGGCCCAGCTGCGGGAGATGAAGAAGACGGTGCCGGTGGAAGGCGACAGCACGGTCCGCTACGGCCTCGGTCTGCTCAGCATGAAGCTGCCGTACGGAGAGTTCTGGGGCCATAACGGCAAGGTGCCGGGCTCCATGACCTGGTCCCTGTCCAGCACGGACGGAAAACGCCAGTTGTCCCTGGGCTTCAACCTGACGAACTATCAGGAACTGGACGACAACAACCTCCCCATACCCGGCCGCATAGACACCGCCATGAAGGCGCACCTCATACAGGCGCTCTGCGGGAAGGAAAACGGCGCTTCGAAGGTCGGACTCCGGCCAGGTGGTACGTCATCGGACGTACCTCTCTGGCCCGAGGCGGCCGGAGCGCGCGATCAGTAGCCTCCCGGCCATGGCTACGTACCCTCCGGCCCGCAGTGCCGAGCAGCGGAAGCGCGATGTGTTCCAGCGATGGGAAACGGACGAGGACGCATGGGTGTCGTCGGCGTCCGGTGACGGCACCCCCTGCCTGGTCCCGCTCTCCTTCGTATGGCACGGCGAGCGGCTCCTCATGGCCACCAAGGCGTCGGCTGGGACCCGAGGGGCGGAGGCCAGGGCCTCTGACCGCGCACCGAGTACCCCGCCCACCCCCGCCCACCCCCGCTCACCCACCGCCACCCACCCCCACCCCCCCGTTAGCGGTAAAGAACACACGACAGGGGCGTGACATACCAGCTGGTATGCGTCGACAATCGCAGCACCACTACCCGCCCGTAACAAGCGGAGGCACCCGGTGCTGAGCACGATGCAGGACGTACCGCTCACGGTCTCGCGAATTCTGGCCCATGGGTCGACCCTTCACGGCGAGACGGAGGTCATCACCTGGACCGGAGCCGAACCGCAGCGGCGCACATTTGCCGAGGTCGGGCGCCGTGCCGCGCGGCTGGCCCACGCGCTGCGCGACGAGCTCGGCGTAGCGGCGGAGGAACGGGTGGGAACCCTCGCCTGGAACAACGCCGAGCATCTGGAGGCGTATCTCGCGATCCCGTCGATGGGGGCGGTGCTGCACACCCTCAATCTGCGACTCCCCGCCGACCAGCTGACCTGGATCATCAACCACGCCGAGGACCGGGTCGTCCTGGTCAACGGCACCCTCGTCCCGCTGCTCGCCCCCCTGCTGCCCCGGCTGACCACCCTGGAACACCTGGTCGTCATCGGCCCCGGTGACCTCTCCACCCTCGCGGACGCCCGGGTGCGGGTGCACGACTACGAAGAGCTGATCGCCGGGCGGCCGGAGACCTTCGACTGGCCGTCGATCGACGAACGGGAGGCGGCGGCGCTCTGCTACACCTCGGGGACGACCGGGGACCCCAAGGGCGTCCTCTACAGCCACCGTTCGCTGTATCTGCACTCCCTCCAGGTCAACAACGCCGAGGCGTTCGCCCTCAGCCCCGGGGACATCGCGTTTCCGGTCGTGCCGATGTTCCATGTCAATGCCTGGGGCCTGCCGCATGCCGCGTTCATGGCCGGGGCGTCCCTGCTGATGCCCGACCGCTTTCTGCAGCCGGGCCCGCTCGCCGAGATGATCGAGACGGTACGGCCGACCATCGGCGCCGCCGTACCGACCATCTGGCAGGGCCTGCTCGCCGAGCTGGACGCCACGAAGCACGATGTGGCGTGTCTGCGTACGGTCATCATCGGCGGCTCCGCCTGCCCTCCGGTGCTGATGCGCGGCTTCGAGGAGCGGCACGGCATCCGCGTCGTCCACGCCTGGGGCATGACGGAGACCTCCCCGCTGGGCAGCGTCGCGCATCCGCCGGCCGGTGTCAGCGACGACGAGGCATGGACCTACCGCGCCACCCAGGGCCGCTTCCCCGCCTCCGTCGAGGCGCGGCTGATCGGCCCCGACGGCGAAGAGCTCCCCTGGGACGGTGAGTCGGCGGGCGAGCTGGAGGTCCGCGGCCCGTGGATCGCCGGCGCGTACTACGGCGGTGCCCAGGGCGAGCCGCTGCGCCCCGAGGACAAGTTCAGCCCCGACGGCTGGCTGCGTACCGGCGACGTCGGCACCATCACCCCGAACGGCTATCTGACGCTCACCGACCGGGCGAAGGACGTCATCAAGTCCGGCGGCGAGTGGATCTCGTCCGTCGAGCTGGAGAACCATCTGATGGCGCACCCGGATGTCGCGGAGGCCGCGGTGGTCGCCGTACCGGACGACAAGTGGGGGGAGCGGCCGCTGGCGACGGTGGTGCTGAGGGACGGCGTGGCGGTCGGCTACGACGAGCTGAAGGCGTTCCTCGGTGAGCGGATCGCGCGCTGGCAGCTGCCGGAGCGGTGGGCGGTGATTCCGGCGGTGCCGAAGACGAGCGTGGGGAAGTTCGACAAGAAGGTGCTGCGCAGGCAGTACGCGGAGGGGGAGCTGGATGTGACGTTGCTGGAGTGAGAGGGAGGGCCGGCGGAGCCACCGGGGCCGCCACCCCTGCGGCTCCACCGGCCTCGACGACTTGAGGTGTGCGCCGCCTTGCCGCCTCAACCCTTAAGGCTCAGCGCGAACAGATCCCTAGGGGTGCACGGGCCCCATGCGGGCCACAACGCGGCGGTGCCGGGCGGTATTTCCGCGGGAGCGGTGCCCGGGCCGGTATTTCCGCGGGAGGGGACTCAGTTCGGGAGCGAACTCAGTGCGCTCATCCCGTGGCAGAGGACCCAGTGAGCGAATCCCGCAGCGGAAGACCAGCCGCTTTCGGCGGGTCCCAGTGGGTGCTGCCCTTGGCGGGGCCCATGCATACCGCTCTCGGCGGGACCCAGTTCGTACCGTTCTCGGCGGGACTCAGTTCGTGCCGATCTTGGCGAGCAGGTCGACGATCCGGGCCTGCACCTCGGTGCTCGTGGAGCGTTCCGCGAGGAAGAGTACGGTCTCGCCCGCAGCGAGCAGCGGCAGTTGGGCCGGGTCCATGTCGGCGTAGGTGTAGACGACCAGCGGGGTGCGGTCGAGCAGCCCGTTGGCGCGCAGCCAGTCGACGATGCCGACGCGCCTGCGGCGTACCTGCATCAGGTCCATGACGACCAGGTTGGGCCGCATCTGCGTCGCGAGGGTGACCGCGTCGGTGTCCGCATCGGCCCGTGCGACATGCATCCCGCGCCGCTCCAGCGACGTGGTCAGGGCGCCCGCGATGGCGTCGTTCTGCTCGATCAGCAGCACCCGTGGCGGGTGCTGTTCGCTGTCGCGCGGTGCCAGCGCCTTGAGGAGCACGGCCGGGTCGGCTCCGTACGCCGCCTCCCGGGAGGCCTGCGCCAGACCGGCCGTCACCAGCACCGGGACCTCGGCCGCACCCGCCGCCTGGCGCAGCGACTGCAGCGCGGTGCGTGTGATCGGCCCGGTCAGCGGGTCGACGAACAGCGCCGCGGGGTACGCCGCGATCTGCGCGTCCACCTCCTCGCGGGAGTTGACGATCACCGGGCGGTAGCCGCGGTCGCTCAGCGCCTGCTGGGTGGAGACGTCCGGCGCCGGCCAGACCAGCAGCCGACGCGGGTTGTCGAGCGGCTCCGGCGGCAGCTCGTCGTCCATCGGCAGCGGCTGACGGGACATCACCTCTATCGCGCCGTTGGGGCCGTCCAGCGGCTCTGGGCCCTCGCTGCCCTCGTCGGGCGCGGAGATCGCGAAGGCGCGGCCCTCGGAGGCGTCCATCAGATGTGGCTGGGGCTGGGGCTGTGGCTGCGCCGGGGCCGCGGGCTGGGGCTGCGGCTGAGGCGCGGGCCGGTCCGGCTGCGCCCCGGCCTGGGGCGCGGGGTGCGGGCGCGCCTCGGCCGGAGCCGCGGCCTCCGCGGCGGCGCGCTCACCGTCCTGCGGAGGTGTGGCGAGCTTGCGGCGGCGCCCCGAACCGGCGGACGTGCCACCCGGAGGCCTGCTGCCGGGGGGTGCCGCCGGGCGCTGCTGGTCGGCGAGCTGCTGGGCGAACGGCACGCCCTGCCCGAGCGTGCGCACGCTGAACGCCCGGCCGTGGGAGTGCCCGGCCGGGTGACGGCTGTCGTCCTCGGCGGGCAGCGGCTGCCGCTGGGCGGCGGTCGCGTGGCCCTGCGGCGGCACGGGGGCCACGGCCTGGCCGCCTGCGGGCTCCTCGGCGGGGCTGGGGCGCCCGCGTCGACGCCCCGTCGGGGCGGGCGCGGTCGGCGCGGTACGGTCCGCCACCGGCGCGATCCCGGCTGCCGTGCCCGTCGCCGTGCCGGTCTCCGCGCCGGGCTCGGTCGGTTGCGCGACAAGCCCCTCCGGGCCCGCCACGAAGGTGCCGGACGCCTCGGAATCGGCCATCGCGGCCGCCGCCCGCTCCTCGGCCGCGGCCCGCCGGGCCCGTCGCCTGCCGGTCGGCTCGGCATCCCAATCGCCTTGCGGGGCGGTGGTGTTGGCCGCTTCCAGTTCGTGTCCCGGTTGTGCGCCGGGCGCGCCGGCCGGTCGCCGGCGGCCCGGACGCGATGCCCGGCGACGGCCCGTGCCGGCCCCGTCCTGCGGACCGGTTGCTTGCTTGGGCAGCTGAGCGGCCTGTGCGGGCGCCTGACCGGTTGCTTGCGTGGGCAGCTGACCGGCGGCCTGTGCGGGTACCTGGCCAGCTGCCTGTGCGGGCGCCTGACCGGCGGACGCGGGGAGGGCCGGCAGCGACTGCGGCGTCTGGTCCGCCGCGGCGGGCGGCAGTGCGAAGGCGGTGCGTGCGCCGGCGGGCGACAGCGCGTCCGCGGACCGGGGGTCCGAAGGCTGTGGCTGCTGTTGCGCGGAGGCGGCCCCGTTCGCGGCGGCGGACGGGGACGACTGGGCCCGCTCCGGCGCCTCGGCCAGCGCCCGGCGCGCGCGCCGACCACTCGGCTGCACCGGTCCGAGCCCCTGGGGCTGTCCCGGTCCTCGGCCCTGCGGCTGTACCGGTCCCAACCCCTGGGGCTGCACCGGCCCTTGGCCCTGCGGTTGCACCGGGCCGAGCCCCTGCGGCTGCCCCGCAGCAGACGCCGGACCGGCCGCCGGTGCCCCTCCAGCGCCCTGCTGCGCGCGCTCGACGGCATCGTTCGCATGGTCCGCACCGGGGAGCGCGTCCGCACCGGAGGAGAGCGTGTCCGGACCGGAGGGGAGCGCGGGCAGCGCCCCGCCCTCCGGGGCCCCCTGCCGGGCCCGTCGCCGCCCGGTCGGCGGTACGGCCTCGCCGCCCGCCCTGCCGGGCGGCAGCCCCGCACCGTCCGCGCCCGGCAGCCCGGCGCCGTCGGACCCGCCCGTGGCAGCGCCGTGATGGTGCGCCCCCGGGGCGCCGTCGCCCGTTCCGGAGGCCGCGTCGCCCTGTGGGCCCTCGCCACCGGCGCCATGCGGAACACAGGCCTGTGCACCACCGGCCTGTGCACCACCGGCCTGTGCACCGGTGGCGACCTCCCCGCCGCGGCCCGCCGGGTTCACCGCTCGCAGATTCTGCGGGCCGTGGTCGGCGCCGAGCGTGCGCGGATCCGTCCCCGCGCCCTGCTCCGGACCGGAGTGCCGCGCGCGCCGACGGCCGGTCGACTGCTGCGGCGCACCGCCGCCCTGGGCCGGCACTGCCGTACCACCGTCAACACCCGCCCCGTGCTGCCCCGTACGGTCACCATCCCCCGAGGCACCACCGGAGCCAGCGGCACCATCACCACTGGAACCAGCGGCACCAGTGGAACCGGTGGCACCACCGCCACCGGTTTCGCCGCCCTGCCCCAGACCGTCGTTACGGCCGTCCGTACCCGTACCCGAATCCGCGCCCGCGCCGGCCTCGGCCCCGCCGGGCTGTGTCCCCCGCGCCCGCGCAGCCGGTACCGGCATCACCGTCGTCTCATTGCCGTTCGCCCCGGGCGCCCGGTCCGCCGCGGTCGCCGCCGCGGCATCCGGTGAAACCGGCAGCTCCAGCACATACGCGCTGCCGCCCGCGCCCGGCGCGCCCGGCACCTCGTGCGTCTGCATCAGGCCGCCGTGCTGCCGCATGATCCCGCGCACGATGGGCTCATGGACCGGGTCGCCGCCGCCGTACGGGCCGCGCACCTCGATCCGTACGACGTCACCGCGCTTCGCCGCCGCGACCACGATCGTCGAGTCCCCGGGAACCGGCCCCGGCCGCCCGCCCGGCCCCGTACCGCCGTCGCCGACCTGCATCCGTCCCGTGGAGTCCACACCCGCGACATCCGCGATCAGATGCGACAGCGCCTGCGCGAGCCGCTCGGCATCGACTGTGGCCTCTATCGGCGGCGCGTGCACCGCGAACTGCGCCCGGCCGGGGCCGATCAGCTCGATCGCGCCCTCCACACCCGCCGCGACGACGGCGTCCAGCGAGACCTTGGCCCGGTTGAGCCGGTCCTTCCCGGAGTCCAGCCGCTGATAGCTCAGGACGTTGTCCACCAGCGTCGTCATCCGGGCGTGGCCGGCGGCCAGATGGTGCAGGATCTGGTTCGCCTCGGGCCACAGCTGCCCCGCCGGGTCGGAGGCGAGCGTGCCCAGCTCGCCCTTCAGCTCCTCCAGCGGCCCGCGCAGCGCCTGCTCCAGCACGGCCAGCAGCTGCGTGTGCCGCGCCGCCAGCGCGTCGAAGGGACGCCGGTCGGTGAACGTCATCACTGCTCCGACGAGCTGATCACCGTCCCGCACCGGCGCCGTCGTCAGATCGACGGCCACCGCACGCCCGTCCTTCGCCCACAGCGCCTGCCCGCGCACCCGGTGCTTGCGCCCGGACTTCAGGGTGTCGGCGAGCGGGGTGTCCTCCCACGGCAGCGGCGAACCGTCCGCCCGGGAGTGGTGGATCAGCGGATGCAGCTCCTTGCCGCCCAGCTCACTCGCCCGGTAGCCCAGGATCTGCGCCGCGGACGGATTGACCAGCACGACCTTGCCCTCGGCGTCGACCCCGACCACACCCTCGGCCGCGGCCCGCAGAATCATCTCGGTCTGCCGCTGCTGGCGGGCCAGCTCGGTCTCGGTGTCCAGCGTCCCGGTCAGATCGCGGACGACGAGCATCAGCAGCTCATCGCCGGTATAGCCGTTGCGGTGGTCGGCGTACGCGGCCTCGAAGGCGCTCTCGTACGGGGTGCGCCCGTCCTCCAGGTTGGCGCTGGTCACCTCGACCAGCAGCTCGGTCCCGTCGGTGCGCCGCGCGACCATCCGCGTCGGCTTCGTACGGCCGCCCTCGGTCTCGTCGTCCCGGCGCCGCATGGACCCGGGGATGCGCTTGGAGTCGAAGGACGGCAGCAGGTCCAGCAGACCGCGGCCCACCAGGGCGGTGCCCGGCGCCTCGAAGGTCTCCAGCGCGATGGTGTTGGCGTTGACGACCGTGCCGTTGCAGTTGACGAGCAACAGCGCGTCGGGGAGGGCGTCGAGTATGGCTGCGAGGCGAGCAGCGCCTCGGGATGGCCTGCTGCTCACGACGACGCTTCCTCCCTGTTACCGCACCTTGCCGAACCCACCGGAGCGGGTCGCTGGGAGGGAGTCTACGGGCACTCGCCCGGGACGCGGAGGGGCATGACGAGGAGGAAATGCCCGGACTTCGTGCGACTCACCGCACACCGGACATGTGTCCCGCGTCCTGACCTGGCGCGCTACGGCGTCATGTACCGGGTCACGGGTGGGGCGTACGAACCGGATGGCGAACTGAGTGACGAAGGGGGCCCCGAACGCGACCGCGTAACGGATCACCTCACGGGGCCACGGGCCGGTTCACGAAGCGGTACGCGTTCACGAAGCGGTACGCCTTTGCGAAGCGGTACGCGTTCATGAACCGGTACGCGGCAGCAGCGGCTCCATGCGGTCCCATTGGTGGATCTCGCACCCGTTGGTCCGCTTGTAGTCGGCGTTCACCGGGCGCCCGGCCCACGTTCCTTCGACATGAGCGGTGGCGGGACCGCCGTAGATCATGGTGCATCGGGCGTCCGGCGGCACCGGCGCGAAGGGGTCCTTGCCCCATGTCGTCAGCTCGTCCAGCCCGTCGCAGGCCGCCTCGGCCTCGGGGTGGTCGCCGTGGGCCGGGTGGCAGAACAGCTCGTGCGTACCGTCCCGGCCCCGGACCCCGGAGTCGGCGACGGTCACGGTGAGGTGGTCGCCGGACGACGGACGGCCCGCGGACGCCGGCGGGCCGGCCTGGGCCCGCCGCTCCGGCAGCGGGACCGCGGCGGCCGAGGCGGCCGGCGTTGCGGCGGCCAGGGCGGACACGACGGACAGGGCGGCGGTCGCGGTGGTGGCGGCCGCGGCGAAACGGGATGTCCTGCGGTGCGGCATCACGGCTCCAGAGAGACGAGGGCGGGGCGGGTACTTGGCAGGTACGCGCCGGGGGCGTACAGCTGCGTCCCCGTACGGCCCCGCCCCTCCTAACGCGCCGCGGACCCCGACGTTGCGCCGCAGGAACGTCTTTGCCGGGTGGCCCGCGGGCCTAGTACCGTAGGGGGCGATTGGTGACAGCCCGCTGGGCTGTGCCATCATCTGGACACGCCACAGCGCGCTAGCGCGCGTGGAGTGTGTGGAGGCGTCGCCTAGTCCGGTCTATGGCGCCGCACTGCTAATGCGGTTTGGGGCTTACCCCCCATCGAGGGTTCAAATCCCTCCGCCTCCGCTCTTCTTTCGTTCAGGCCCCGGTCGTCCGCGATCGGGGCCTGAACGCTTTTGCGGACCGCTTCGGGAACGGAGGGTGCGACGGGGCGCGAAGGGGGCGGCCATCGCCCGAACTTCGTCGAGATCTTCGTCCAGATCTTCGAGGGTTCGCGGCTGTCGCCGCCCGTTCCCGGGAGCCGCCCGCGACGGCGTTTGTGCAGGTCAGTATGGGTACGGGTAATGGATTTCGCCTCACGGCGCAGGTCATGTAATGTTGTTCCCGCAACGCCGACCGGCCGGAGAAATCGCCGGAAAGCCAAGCGCTCGTAGCTTAACGGATAGAGCATCTGACTACGGATCAGAAGGTTGCAGGTTCGAATCCTGCCGAGCGCACAGCAGGTCAAAGCCCCCGCCGGGAGATTCCGGCGGGGGCTTTGTCGTGCCCGTACAGCAGCGGAGTACGGCGACCGGGCCGGGGGAGTACGGCGACCGGGACTGCCCAGGGCGGGCCAAGTGGCTTGGAGTGGTGGTTGGTCGGTGGTCGGTTGGGTGGTCGATCGGTGGTCGATCGGTGAGGGGGACGGGCGGTTCGGGCGGGTTGTGGAGAAAGGATTAGGCGTTGGTGCGGTAGTCGCGTAGTGTCTTACCTGCCGACGCGGGGTGGAGCAGCTCGGTAGCTCGCTGGGCTCATAACCCAGAGGTCGCAGGTTCAAATCCTGTCCCCGCTACTGATGTCGCAGGCCCGGTGGATTCTGTCCGCCGGGCCTGCGGCTTTTTTGCGTTCCGGGTCACCTGTGGGCTGGTGGGGGCGGGGCCGTGTAGTGGGCGGACGGGCCGGGGTGGTGCGGCGTGGCCAGGTGGGGGTGCAGGAGGAGGCCGTCGTCGTAGTCGCCGGTGTTCTGGTGGCGGAAGGGGAGCGGGGCGGTGGTGGGAAGGCTGGGCAGGCGGTCGCGCAGGCGGGTGGCGGCGGTTGCGTAGTCGTCCGGGGTGGCGCGGTCCGCGCTGGGGATCAGGAGGGGCGGGACGACGGAGATGCCGGTGTACCAGAGGGTGCCGTGCTGGAGGGGGAAGAGGAGGTCGTTGAGGTCGCCGTTGACTCCGCGCGGGCCGAGGGTGGCGGCGCGGGCCCCGGCGGTGACGATGACCATGGCGCGCTTGCCGGCCAGCTTCCCGTCGCCGTAGCGCTGCGGGCGGCCGGTGGCGGGGTCGGTGATCCCGAAGGCGAAGCCCTTGACGAAGACACGGTCGAACCAGCCCTTGAGGATGGCGGGCATGCCGTACCACCAGAGGGGGAACTGGACGATCAAGGTGTCGGCCCAGGCGAGTTTTTCCTGTTCGGAGCGGATGTCGGGGCTCAACCTGCCGGTTGCGTAGGCGCGTTCCGAGGCGTCGCCTACGAGGAGGCGGTCGGCCGGGTCGTGGGCGTAGTCGTCGGCGTCCACGACCGGGTTCCACTTCATGGCGTACAGGTCGGAGACGCGGTGTTCGTGGCCGTGGGCGTCGAGGGTGCGCAGTCCCTCGGTCTTGAGAGCGCCGCTCAGGGAGCGGGGGTCGGGGTGGGCGAACAGCCAGAGGACCTTCATGACGTCCACTCTCAGGGCGGGCGGAGCGGCGTACGAGTGGCCCGAAAGTCGTGATGTGCAAGGATCGGGCCATGACAGGTGAGACGGTGGTTTCGGCTTCGGTGAAGGCTTCCGGTATCCGGCGGCATCGGGTCGCGGTGCTGGTGCGGCATGGACTGCTGCCGATCGAGGTGGGGATCGTGCACCGGATCTTCGGAGAGGCCAGGTCGGCGGCGGGGGAGCGGCTGTACGAGATGGTGACCTGCGCGCTGGAGCCGGGAGAGGTGCGTACGGACACGGATTTCACGGTGAATGTGGCGCATGGGGTGGAGGTGCTGGGCGAGGCGGACACCGTGGTCGTGCCGGCGTCCGAGGTGGACTACGCCCCGGGGGAGGAGCGGAATGCCGGGCGGCTGAGTCCTGCGATGGCCGACGCGCTCGGGCGGATCCGGCCGGGGACGCGGATCGCGTCGATCTGTACCGGCGCGTTCGTGCTGGCCGCCGCCGGGCTGCTGGACGGGCGGCGGGCCACGACGCACTGGCGGTCGGTGGACGACTTCCGCCGGCTGTTCCCGGCGGTCGATCTGGACGCGGATGTGCTCTATACGGATGAGGGGGATGTGCTGACGGCCGCCGGGGTCGCCTCCGGGATCGATCTGTGTCTGCACATGATCCGGTGTGATCACGGTGCGGCGGTGGCCAATGATGTGGCCCGGCGGACGGTCGTACCACCGCACCGGGAGGGCGGCCAGGCGCAGTACATCCGGCGGCCGGTGCCGGAACCGCAAGTGTCCTCGACGGGTGCCGCGCGGGCGTGGGCGCTGGAGCATCTGGGCCGGCCGCTGACGCTGCGGGAGCTGGCGGCGCGGGAAGCGATGAGCGTACGGACCTTCACCCGGCGGTTCCGGGAGGAGGTCGGGATCTCGCCGCTGCAGTGGCTGACGCAGCAACGGATCGAGCGGGCGCGGCAGTTGCTGGAGGAGACGGATCTGACCGTGGACCGGATCGCGGCGGAGGCGGGCTTCGGTACGGCGGCGTCGCTGCGGCAGCATCTGCACGCGGCGCTGGGGGTCTCGCCGCGGGCCTATCGGAGCACGTTCCGGGGGGCTCTCCGCTGCGCTTAGCCTGGGCCGTTATTCCTCCGTTCGTTTTCGCTGTCCCGTCGTGAGGGGCTCTCGCCGTTGCACCTGAGGCGGGCCTGTGCCGCTGAGTGGGGGCGGCGTTGTCAGTGGTGGGTCGTACGCTGACTGTGTGTGGCGATGTACGGGACCGCGCTGGTAAGGAGACGGAGCGGGGCCGTCGGGTGGATACGCGCAGCGGCTCGGCTGGCACTGGGCCGAGCGGGACGAGGAGCGGGTGAGCCTGCTTCCGGCGGGCAAGGTGCTGGCGTTCGCCGCGCGGGGGGAGCGGCGCTGCCTGGGGGTGCGGCGGGCCGGCCGCTGGACCGTGTGTCCGTACGGGGCGGTGCTCGACGGGGCGAGCGCCAGGGACCAGTGCGCGCGGTGTGCTCGGCTGGACCGGTCGCGTTCGGTGGCGGCCGACACCATGGCCGATGATCCGCGGCCGTACGGCGTCTACCTGGCGTACTTCGGTCCTGGGCTGCTCAAGGTGGGGATCACGGCCGCCGAGCGTGGGCCGGCGCGGCTGGTGGAGCAGGGGGCGGTGGCGTTCGTGTGGCTGGGGCGCGGGCCGTTGATGGCGGCGCGGCGGGCGGAGGCGTTGCTGGGGAGTGCGCTGTCGGTGCCGGACCGGTTCGGTAAGGGGGCGAAGAGGGCGGCTTTCGGGGCGCTGCCGCCGTTGCCCGACCGGATAGCGGAGCTGCGTGAACTGCACGGCAAGGCAGGGGCATTGGCGGATTGGCCGGAGACTCTGGAGCCGGTGGAGTTCGACTGTACGGACCATACGCAGCTGTTCGGGCTGGACCGTATCCCGGCGGGTGTGGCGGAGCTGGGCGGGATGACGGAGGGGGCGGAGATCGTGGGGGAGGTGGTGGCCGGGGTCGGGTCGGATGTGTATCTGCGGGTGCGGGTGGCGGGGGATGCGTTGGGGAGTGTGTCGAGGGGCGCGTTGGGGGCTGTGTCGGCGGCAGCGACTGGGGTTGTATCGGGGGGCTCTGAGGTGGTCGCGGTGCTGGATGCCAGGGTTTTGTCGGGGTGGATTCTGGTGCCGGCCGAGGGGCGGGTGACGACGGTGCCGCTGAGGGCTGCGGCGTACGGAAGGGGGGTGAGGGGGGCAGAGGGGTCAGTGGGGGCTCAGGAAGGGTTGTTCTGATCCTTACGGGTGGTCGCTGGTGAGCGGCGTCGGTGGGGTGTTGGGCGCTGGGTGTGCGGGTGTTCATGTGGTGAGCGAGATGACGGGAGGAGTGCGGGGTGGCGGACGGTGATGATCAAGTCGATGTGTTCTGGCGGGGGTTGGAGCTCCCTGGGCTGATCGATGTGCATACGCACTTCATGCCCGAGCGGGTGATGGCGAAGGTATGGGCGTACTTCGATGCCGCCGGGCCGCTGGTGGGGCGGCCGTGGCCGATCGCGTACCGGTACGAGGAGGACGAGCGGCTGGCGGTGCTGCGCGGCTTCGGTGTGCGCGCCTTCACGGCGATGATCTATCCGCACAAGCCCGGGATGGCCCATTGGCTGAACGGCTGGGCGGCGGACTTCGCGACCCGTACGCCGGACTGTCTGCGGACCGCGACGTTCTTCCCGGAGGACGGGGCGGCGGAGTACGTCCGGGCCGAACTCGGCGACGGCGTACGGGTCTTCAAGGCGCATGTGCAGGTCGGCGGGTACGACCCGGCCGACGCGCTGCTCGACCCGGTGTGGGGCGCCATCGCGGAGGCCGGCACACCGGTCGTCGTCCACTGCGGCTCGGGACCGGCGCCGGGCAAGCACACCGGGCCCGAGCCGATCGGGCGACTGCTGGCCCGCCACCCCCGGCTGCGACTGATCATCGCGCACATGGGGATGCCCGAATACGCCGACTTCCTGGACCTGGCACAGCGCTATCCGAGTGTGCACCTCGATACGACGATGGCGTTCACCGACTTCGCCGAGCGGGTGGCGCCGTTTCCGCAGGGTGAGCGGGGTCGTCTCGCCGATCTGGGTGAACGGGTGCTGTTCGGCAGCGACTTTCCCAATATTCCTTATGGGTACGCGCATGCGCTGGAGGCACTGCGGCGGCTGGAGATGGGGGAGCAGTGGCTGCGGGGGGTCTGTTACGGGAATGGGGCGCGGTTGTTCGGGTTGTGAGGGGCGGCTGGGGTGTCGGGTGAGCGCCAGTTGGCCGCGTTGGTGCTCGTTATCGCTCGTTGGTGCTGGTCAGGGCGATTGTCAGTGGTGGGTGCGATGCTGAGGACGTGCTGACCGGTTTGGACCGCGCGGGGGGGGCGGCCCAGGCCGGTCGCACGGGCCCAGGATCGTCGGTCAGGGAGCAGAAGTTGAGGGGGTAGGGCGTAGGGGGATTCTCAGGGGATTCACAGATTGCGGGAAGGGAGTTCTCAGGAGAGCGGGTCACGCTCAAGTCCATGACCATGACTCCGTCGTCTTCCGCGTCGTCTTCTCCGTCGTCAGCTGTGTCGTACTCGGCATCGTCCTGTCCGACGTCCGGTCGTTCGACCGGCCGGCCGTCGGGTGGTTCGGCCGTTCGTTCGTCTGGTCGGTCGGTGGGTCGTTCGGCGGGGCTTCCGCCCGGCGGGGCGAAGCCGGGCGCGCGGGCGCTCGGGAAGCAGTCGGAGTTGCTGCGGGCCGATGGCGGTCCGGTGCGGGTACTCGTCGTGGATGACGAGTCCTCGCTCGCCGATCTGTTGTCGCTGGCGCTGCGTTACGAGGGCTGGGACATCCGGTCGGAGGGCGATGGCACGGGTGCGCTGCGCTGTGCGCGGAGTTGGCGGCCGGATGCGGTGCTGCTCGATGTGACGCTGCCGAATATGGACGGGCTGACGGTGCTCAGCCGGCTGCGGCGTGAGCTGCCGGACGTACCGGTGCTGTTCCTGACCGCCAAGGACGCGGTCGAGGACCGGCTCGCCGGGCTGACGGCGGGTGGCGACGACTATGTCACCAAGCCGTTCGGCCTGGAGGAAGTGGTGGCCCGGCTGCGGGGGCTGTTGCACCGGGCCGGGGCGGCCGCCGCGCGTGGCGAATCGCTGCTCACGGTGGGCGATCTGGTGCTCGACGAGAACAGCCATGAGGTGTGGCGGTGCGGTCAGGAGATCCATCTGACCGCGACCGAGTTCGAGTTGCTGCGGTATCTGATGCGCAATCCGCGTCGGGTGCTCAGCAAGACCCAGATCCTGGACCGGGTCTGGAGCTATGACTTCGGGGGGCAGGCCAATGTCGTCGAACTGTATATCTCCTATCTGCGGCGGAAGATCGACGCGGGGCGGGAGCCGATGATCCACACCCGGCGTGGTGCGGGGTATTTGATCAAGCCGGGCGGATAACCGGCCGCGCGCTCCCACCTGGGGGCAGCGGGGGAGGGCCCAGCCCCGGATCACGGGTATGGAAGTGCTCCTGTGCTCGGGCGCGCCCCTGCCGCCCGACGTCGCTGGTCGTTGCGGACGCGGCTCGTGGCGTCGGCGGTGGCGCTGATCGCCGTGGTCGGGGCCGTTGTGGCCACGGTCACCACTCTCGCGCTGCACTTCAACCTGCCGGGTCAGTTGGATCGACAGCTGCAGGCATCCGTCGAACGCTCCCTGGTGCGGCGGCCCCACGACCCCTCACGGGGCGACCTGGATTTCGTGGAGATGCCCGGCGAACAGCAACAACCCCGGTCCGGATACCGGCAGACCGTCGGGACGGTCTGACCGGCGCGCAGACCGCGGTCCTGAACTCCGTACTCCGCGACGGCGCGCCGCACACCACGGCGATTGTTCAATGTACGGCGTATAAGACTCCCTGTACGGTGTATGGCGATCGCGTCCCCCACACCGCACAGGGAGCCCGTATGCCCGCCGTGGCCTCCACCGCCACCCTTCTCCAGCCGCCCGGCCGGACCGCCACCCGCTGGCTGATCCTGGCGGTCATCTGCGTCGCCCAGCTCACCGTCGTCCTCGACAACACCGTGCTGAACGTCGCCGTCCCCTCCCTCACCGAGGAGATGGGCGCCACCACCGCCGACGTCCAGTGGATGATCAACGCCTACTCGCTGGTCCAGTCCGGCCTGCTGCTCACCGCGGGCAACTCCGCCGACCGATACGGCCGTAAGAAGATGCTCGCCGTCGGACTGGTGCTGTTCGGCGTCGCCTCCCTGGGCGCCACCCTCGCCCAGTCGCCCGGCCGGCTGATCGCCGCCCGCGCCGTGATGGGCGTCGGCGGAGCGCTCCTGGTGACCACCACCCTCGCCGTCGTCATGCAGATATTCGACGACGCCGAGCGCCCCAAGGCCATCGGCATCTGGAGCTCCGTCAACTCCCTCGGGTTCGCCGCCGGGCCGCTGATCGGCGGGTCGCTGCTCAACCACTTCTGGTGGGGCTCGCTGTTCCTGGTCAACCTGCCCGTCGCACTGACCGGGCTGGTGGCCGTCGTCACCCTCGTCCCCGAGTCCAAGAGCCGCGGCGGCGAACGGCCGGACCTGCTCGGTGCGCTGCTGTCCATGATCGGCATGGCGGGAGTGGTCTACGCGATCATCGACGGGCCCGTCTCCGGCTGGCTGTCCGGCCGGGTGCTGATTTCCGCCGCCGTCGGCCTCGTCGGCCTGGCCGTCTTCGCCCTCTGGGAGCTGCGTGTCCCGTATCCGATGCTGGATATGCACTTCTTCCGTAACCGCCGGTTCATCGGTGCGGTCTCGGGCGGCATCCTCGTCGCCTTCGGGCTGGCCGGCTCGATGTTCCTGCTCACCCAGCACCTCCAACTGGTCCTCGGATACGGCCCGTTGGACGCCGGGCTGCGGATGGCGCCGCTCGCCGTCACGGTCATCCTGGTCAACTTCACCGGTGTGGGCGCCCGTCTGATGGCCAGGCTCGGCACCCCCGGGATGATCGTTTCCGGGATGACGCTGCTCGCGGCCGGACTCGCGGCGATCTGCACGCTCGGCGGCGACAGCTACGGCGGCATGCTGACCGGCCTGATCGTGATGGGCGTCGGGGTCGCGTTCGCCATGCCGACGATGGCCAACGCCATCATGTCCGCGATCCCGCCGGCCAAGGCCGGGGTGGGCGCCGGCGTCAACGGCACACTGATGGAATTCGGCCAGGGCCTGGGCGTCGCCGTCCTCGGCGCGGTCCTCAACGCCCGGTTCGTGGCGCTGCTTCCGCTGGTCGCCGCGGGTGCCGGATCGCTCCCGGCGGCGCTCGCCCGGACCCGGACGGACGCCGAGCGGGCCGCCGTCCACGACGCCTTCGCGAGCGGTATCGGCACCAGCCAGCTGGTCGGCGCGGCCGCGGTGTTCCTCGGCGGACTGCTCGCCGCGGTACTGCTGCGCCGGGCGGAGCGTACGGGGCAGGCCGCGGGCCGGGGCACGGGCCAGGGGAAGGCCACCGGACCGGAGGGCGAAGCGTCCGACGGGGCATCCGCCGGGACATCCGGCACAACATCCGACGGGGCGTCAGCCCGCGCATCAGGTGGGACGTCGGTCAGGACGGCAGGTGGGACGCCGGTCAGGACGGCAGGCGGGAGGCTGGCCAGGACGGCAGGTGGGACGTCGGCCAGGGCGTCAGACGACGGTTCAGGCGGGCGGTCCGCATCCCCCGACCCCGCCGCCGGATTGTCATCGTCACCCACTGTCAGTGCCGCGGAATAGCATCGGCAGAGAAGAAACCCGCTCGATGAGAAAAACCCGATGAGAAGCCACGATGAGAAGCACGACCGATCGATGAGGAGCACGACCGCTCGATGAGGAGCACGACCGCTCTGCGAAAGGGGGCGCCATGGCAGTGCCGGACGGCCGCGCCAAGAAGCAGCCGAAAAGCGTCTGGCTGACCGAACGCCCCCCACCCAAACGGAGGGCGGAGCAACCCGCCGGACTCGACCTCGAAAAGATCGTCGCGGCGACGGTCCGGCTGCTGGACGCCGAGGGCCTGGCCAAGTTCTCGATGCGTCGGCTCGCCGCCGAGCTGGGTGTCACCGCGATGTCCGTCTACTGGTACGTCGACACCAAGGACGACCTGCTGGAGCTGGCGATCGACGCGGTGGCGGGGGAGATGCCCCTCCCCGACGCGTCGGACCCGAGCGCCGACTGGCGCGACCAGCTGCGCGCCCTCGCCGTCGCCTACCGCGACATGCTGCTGCGCCATCCCTGGGCGGCCCGGCTGCTGGCCGAGTTCATGAACATCGGCCCGCATTCCGCGGCGTTCTCCAACGCCACCCTGCGGGTGATGCGCCGCACCGGCCTGGACACCGAGCGCACTTATGGCGCGCTGGCGTCACTCTTCCATTTCGTCTACGGATTCTCGACGGTCCGGGCCACACACGAGGCCCGGTGCCGGGCCGCCGGCATCAGCCTCGACGACTACTTCGAGCAGGTCATGGCCGTCATCTCGGGCCGCCCGGAATTCGCGGAGACGATGGAGCTCGCCTCCCGGGCCGAGTACGCCCGCCAGTCCCGGAGCGCCCGGGAGATGCTCGACCGGGACTTCACCATCGCGCTCGATCTGCAGATCGCGGGGATCGAGGCGATGCGGGAGCGGGACGGCGGCGGGGTGCCCCCGGCTTCCGTCGGCAGTGCTCGGCGGCGCTGATAGCGCTTGGGCCGGGCCCCATCAGGAGGCCCGGCCCGAGTGATTACATCGTCCGCGAGCAGCTAGCGCTAGAAGTGCGGTCACCGCAGCGACCGCAGCGACCGCAGCGACCACAACTGCCGCTATGGGGATGCCCTATGACTGCTGACTACTGACTATGGCCGGACGAGCAGCAGCGAGTTGATCGGCCCTGGTGATCTGGTTGCACGAAGTGCCGTAGGTCCCGGCCGCGTCCGGCGTGCTGAACCGCCTTCGCGGCAGGCAGCTCGCCGCAGTCACAGGAGTCACACCAGGAATTCGATCTTGCCCGAAGCAGGAAGCGGAAGACGCGGCGCTGTGTTACCAGACTCACCCCATAGGCAGCGTCTCCCCCTGCACCGCCTGAATGGCCAGCTCCACCCGCAACGTCGTCCCGATCGCCGCGATCCCGGCCGCCACGACCTGGTTGTAGTTCATCTTGAAGTCCTCGCGGCGCAGTTCGGCGGTGGCACGGAAGGCGGCGCGCAGCCCGCCCCACGGGTCCGGACCGCTGCCGAGGTAGCTCAGATCGAGGTCCACCGGCCGTACGACACCGTGCAGGGACAGCTCACCGTGCACCGTCCAGCGGTCCGGTCCGGCCGGCGTCAGACCCGTGCTGCGATAGGTGATCTCCGGGAACTCCACGACGTTCAGGAAGTCCTCGGAGCGCAGATGCCCGTCCCGCATCCCGTTGCCGGTGTCCACCGACGCCGCCTTGATGACCGCCTCGACCCGCGACCGCGACAGGTCCTCGGCGATCTCGATCCGGCCACCGAACTCGGTGAACCGGCCGTGCACACTGGAGATCCCCAGGTGCTGGGCGATCGCGCCCACCGTCGAGTGCATCGGATCGATCGTCCAGGTGCCGGGCGGCGGCAGCTCGGCCCCGCCCTGCCGTGCCAGCACCACACTGCCCACGTCCATCCGGCCGCTCCCCGTCACGATCGCGCTGGAGGCGACCGGCGCATAGCCGACGGCCGTCACGATGACCGTGTACGGGCCGGCGGGCAGCGGCTGTTCGCTGCGGATGGCGCCTTCCCCGTCCGCCGCCGCACGCAGCACCTGAGTGCCCGTCATATCGGTGACGGTCAGCACGGCGTGCTGCACCGCCCAGCCGTCCCGGGTGCGGATCTGCGCCCGTACTCCCGCGGAACCCGCTCCCGCGCCCGCGTCGGCTCCCGCTCCCGCGCCCGTCGAAGTCATTGCCACTCCATTTCTTGCCTCATGGGTGCTCCCTGTTCATGGGGGTCCCCCCCGCTCGAACGAGTTGAGAGTGGGGGAGAAGCCGAGAGTTTGGGGGAATGTCGGGCTCCGGGCGGCGGTGTGCAGGCCGTCCCCTGCCTGTGCGCACAGCCGCCGCCGGAGCCCTGGTGTCCGGGCCGGGGCGCGTCTCCGCTCAACACGCGCCTGGGCCCGGAGTCTTGTGCCCGGAGGTCAGCCGGGCTGGTCCGGCCAATCAGCCGACCAGCGAACCAACCGGCCGTTCCATGAGCCGACCGGCGAACCCACCGGCCGGCCAGTCCACCGACCCGTCAGCCGACCGTTCAACCAGCCGACCGATCAGTCCTCCGGATGCGCCAGCTCAACGTCATGCCCATCCACCCCACGCGCGTCCACCGTCAGTCCACTGGCGGCCGGTGGGTAGCCGCTCGCGATGACCGTGTAGTCGCCGGCGTCCAGGTCGGTGAAGGCGTACGCGCCGTCCTCTCCGGTGGTGGACGTGGCCACGACGTTGCCCGCGGCGTCCACCAGCGTCACCCGCGCATCGGGCAGCGGCCGGCGGTGCGCACCCGCCCGCACGACGCCCTGCACCCGTGCGCCGGACAGCAGCTCGACCTCGACATGGGTCGTGCCCTGGCCGCCGACCTCGACCGGCAGCGCGGCCGGCCGGAAGTCGGCCGCGTTCACCGCGACGGTGAAGGTGCCCGTCGCCAGCTCGTCGAAGGCGAAGTAGCCCTCCGCGCCGGTCTTCCCGGTGGCCAGTACCTCGCCCCGGACATCGGTGACGACGACCATCGCCCCGTCGACCGGCGCACCGGTGGGCGCGCTGCGGACCTGGCCGGCGAGACCGCTGGTGCCGCTGAGCAGGATGTCGTAACCGAGCGGCTGCTCCCCGACGACAACCGTGGACGCCTGCGGCTGGTGCCCGTCGGCGGCCGCGATCAGGACGTACGAGCCGGCACCGGGGGCGTTGAGCGCGTACGAGCCGTTGGCCCCGGAGACCGCGCGGCCCAGCTGACGCCCGCTCAGCGAGATCAGCGTCACCGCGGAGCGCGGGACGGGACTGCCCTCCCCGTTGCGGACGAAGCCGTGGACCGACGGGCCGGACGGCGCGGCATCGCCGCCACCGGCCGAGGCGTACGCGGCGAGCGGCTGCGCCACCGTCGCGGCGGCCGGCTGTGCCCAGGACGGCGTATGCGCACCGTCGTCGTACGAGTCCGGGACCGGGGCGGCCGGCGCACCCACCAGCGCGGGCTCCGACTGCTCGCCGTCCGTCGAGGCCGTGGCCGCAGTCGGGGCGTTCACCGGAGCCATCGCCTCCGCACCGTTCACCGCCTCGCTGCTCTGCCCCGCACCACTCGCGCCCGCACCACTCTGCGACTCACCGCTCTGCGCCAGTCCACCCCGCGTCTTCAACGCGACCTCCTTGATGCACAGCGTGAAGAGAAAGGCGAGCAGCGCGCAGGGTGCCGCGTACAGGAAGACATCGCCGACGCCGTGCCCGTACGCGGTCTCCATGACGGTGCGCAGCGGCGCCGGGAGGGCGTCCAGGTCCGGTATGCCGCCGCTGTTGCCGCCGGCCTGGGCGGCCGCCTTCGCGGCCTGGGGCCCGAGCTCGGTCAGTCCGTCCTTGACGTAGTGGGTGACGCGGTTGGCGAGCACCGCACCGAGCGCCGAGACGCCCACCGCACCACCGAGGGAGCGGAAGAAGGTGACGACGGAGGAGGCCGAACCGAGGTCTTCGGGGGCCACCTGGTTCTGCGTGCACAGCACCAGGTTCTGCATCATCATGCCGATGCCCAGCCCCATCAGGGCCATGAAGATCGCGACCTGCCAGTACTCCGTGTCGTAACGGATCGTGCCCAGCAGCCCGAGCCCCGCGGTCACCAGCGCACCACCGCTGACCAGCCAGGCCTTCCACTTCCCGGTCTTGGTGATGATCTGCCCCGACACCGTCGAGGAGATGAACAGACCACCGATCATCGGGATCGTCAGCACACCGGACATCGTCGGCGACTCACCGCGCGCCAGCTGGAAGTACTGGCTGAAGAAGACGGTGCCGGTGAACATCGCGATACCGACGAACATCGACGACATCGACGCCAGGGTGATCGTCTTGTTGCGGAACAGCCGCAGCGGGATGATCGGCTCCTTCGCCCTGGCTTCCACGAGGACGAAGATCATGCCGAGGACGACCGAGCCGCCGACCATCGCACCGGTCTGCCACGACCACCACGCGTACTTGTCACCGGCCAGCGTCACCCACACCAGCAGCAGCGACACCGCCGCGCTGATGAAGAACGCACCCGCCCAGTCGACCTTGACGCCTTCCCGCTTCACCACGGGCAGCTTGAGCGTCTTCTGCAGCACGATGAGCGCGATGACCGCGAACGGCACACCGACGTAGAAGCACCAGCGCCAGCCGAGCCAGCTGGTGTCGGTGATGACGCCGCCGAGCAGCGGGCCGCCGACGGTGGCTACGGCGAAGACGGCACCGAGGTAACCGCTGTAACGGCCGCGCTCCCGCGGTGAGATCATCGCGGCCATCACGATCTGGGCCAGGGCGGACAGTCCGCCCACGCCTATGCCCTGCACCACGCGGCAGGCGATCAGCATGCCGGTGTTCTGCGACAGCCCGGCGACCACCGATCCCGCGACGTAGATGAGCAGCGCGAACTGCACCAGCAGCTTCTTGCTGAAGAGATCGGAGAGCTTGCCCCACAGCGGGGTGGACGCGGTCATCGACAGCAGCGCGGCGGTGACGACCCAGGTGTAGGCGCTCTGCCCGCCCTCCAGATCATGAATGATCTCCGGCAGCGCATTCGACACGATCGTCGACGACAGAATGGCGACGAACATGCCGAGCAGCAGCCCGGACAGTGCCTCCATGATCTGACGGTGCGTCATGGGCGCCCCGCTGGAGGCGCTGTGACCGCCACCTCCATGTTTGGCGTGGCCGCCCCGCACACCGGCTGGTGTGGTCGTAGCCATGTAGTTCCTTTTCGTCCTGCGGGTGTACGGGTGGGTCAGTCGTGATGCGCTCGCATACGGCAGTCGCCGAAGCTCGTACGGAGCTTGGCGAGCAGCTCGTTGAGACGGCCGACGTCATCGTCGGACCAGTCGTCCAGGTATCGGGCGAGTGATTGGGTGTAGCGCTCGGCGAGCTCCTGGAGGAGCTCCTTGCCGCTCGGGGTCAGGCGGAGCAGCCGCGACCGCTTGTCCGCCGGATCGGGCTTCCGCTCGATCCAGCCGCGCTCGCAGACGTGCGCGACATGCCGGCTGGTCACCGACATGTCGATCGCCAGCAGCTCGGCGAGCTGGCTCATCCGCATCTCGCCGTGCCGGTCGAGAAGCGTGAGCACACCGGCCGACGCGGGTGGGCAGTCCTGCGGAAGGATCCGCCCCATTTCCCGCTTGACGGCACCGATGGCGCTGAGTTGCCGGACCAGCTCTTCGTACTGACTCTGAGCGGCCACGGTCCCTCCATGATCTTTCGTTGCTTAGGGCAACCATAATTAACGTTGGTTGCTGAAGGCAAATGAAATGGGTGCGGTAGGGGTAAAAGGAGCCAAAAGTCTCGGCCGGGCGGAGGTCAAGGCCCGCGATTCACTGCCGAAAGCCGCAGGTGGGTCGGTGTGGCGGGGCATGTGCGCGCCCCTGCCGGCTTCGTGCCGGCAGGTGTGCGTACGTGCCGCATGCATGGCGCAAACGTGCCGCATGCGTGCTGCACACCTCCGCATACGTGCCGTATATGTGCTGGTACGCGCCCCCGGGGTGCCCCTCCGCCGCCGGTTCGCTAGGGTCCTGCCCCATGGCGACCAACCCGCAGAACCAGGCCGACGGCAACTACGACCCGGCGGGCAGCACGCAGATGTTCCGCGCCTTCGTCGACGAGGGCGGCACCCCGCAGGCCGGCGGCCGCGCGACGGCCCAGCAGTCGGCCGGCCCGCGCGTGGGCGTCATCATCGGCGTGATCGTCGCGATCGCGGTCGTGGCCGGCGCGGCCTGGCTGGCACTGGCATAGGCCCTGACCGATTGGCCAGGGCCGGAAAGGCCCGCACGACGTCGTGCTTACGCCTTCGTACCTAGACGACTTTCGTGCCTACGCGGCCATTCTTTGGACTTCCGCACGAACGGGGGCCCGGGTGATCCCGGGGCACCGTTGCCGCGGCCGGTGCGGTCACGGCGGCCGGCGGACCGGCGCAGGCGGCCCCTGGTGAAGGCGTCGGGGCCGCCGTGCGGGAACCGGGGCCGTACGCGCGCAAGATCGGGAAACTGCCCGCACGGATGACCGTCGAGGAGAAACTGGGGCAGTTGCAGCAGCTGCCGTGGACGCGTGGACGTATGACACCGGGCCCGGCGGCGGGGAGACGAAAGAAGCCGGGACGTTGTGATCGGCTGACGCGGCTTCCAACGCCGCTGTGATCAGCGCCGCCGCCTCCTGCCGCGCGCCCGGAGGGACGTCACTTCCAGTCGAACGTCACATCCCGGGTGTCGATATGCATACCGAGCGGCACTCGCCACGCGTCCACGCACACTCGCCAGGTGCCGGTCTTCCGCTCGCCGGGCGCGAGCGGCAGCGGAAGCCTGCGGGTGGAGTCGATCGTCGCCCAGTCGATGCCGAGGGGGCCGATGACGTGGGTGCCGAAGGTGATGGTGCCGGCGGTGACCGGGCGCTTGCCGGTGTGGAGGAAGTCGACGGTGACCTTTTCGCACCAGCGGACGTCGGTGTCGACGAGGGCGGGCCGGCCGATCACGAGCCCGGCCGGGGTGTCCGGGCCGGCCGGGAGGGCGGGCGAGGGCGGCCTGGGAGTGGGCGAGCCGCTGCCGGGCGAGCCGTCGCCGGAGGAGCCCGAGTCGTCGGAGGAGCCGGGCGGACGGGGAGTACCAGGCGGAGAGGGCGAGTTGGCGGCGGGAGCGCTGTCGCCCGGGGGGCCGGGGGCGGCCGGCGAAGCGGAGGAACCCGGTGCGGAGGAACCCGGTGCGGAGGAACCCGGTGCGCGCTCGTCGGCGCCGTCGGCGTCGCCAGGACGGTCGCCGTCCAGAGGCGTCAGCTCGACTTCGCCCTCCGGAGGTACGGCCTTCGTCGGTGCGCGGCCATCGGAGGGACCTGCCGCGCCCACCGCGACATAGCCGTGCTCGGACGTGCCCCCGCAGCCGCTGAGCAGAACGCTCAGGCACAGTAGGGCCGCCGAAGCGGAGGCGGCAGCCGTCGTCCGTCGCATCGTGGGGCACCTCCCAACGGTAGCCGGGGGACAGTGTCGCTGACGTGACGTCAGGAGTACAGGGGGTGGTGCGAACGCTTCGTACGGCCACGGGAGTTGGGTACGGTCACAAGACTCGTACGGTCACAAGGCTCGTACGGTTGCAAGATTCGTACGGACACGAGAGATGGCAAGCTGCCCCAACAGCCTCCCGCTGTACGGTTGTCCGCCGAGCGCCGCGACGATGCGCGTGTCGCCTGCCTCTCGGCGGACCGGGCCTCAGTCTGAGATAAGACCTTCGCGCAGCTGCGCGAGCGTGCGGGTGAGCAGCCGGGAGACATGCATCTGGGAGATGCCGACCTCCTCGCCGATCTGTGACTGCGTCATGTTGGCGAAGAACCGGAGCATGATGATCTGCCGTTCACGGGCCGGGAGTTTGGCCAGCAGGGGCTTGAGGGATTCGCGGTACTCGACGCCCTCCAGCGCGGAGTCCTCGTAGCCGAGGCGGTCCGCGAGGGAGCCCTCGCTGCCGTCGTCCTCGGGGGACGGGGAGTCGAGGGAGGAGGCGGTGTAGGCGTTGCCGACCGCCAGGCCGTCGACGACGTCCTCCTCCGACACCCCCAGGCACATGGCCAGTTCGGGCACCGTCGGCGAGCGGTCCAGCTGCTGGGCGAGCTCGTCGCTGGCCTTGGTGAGGGCGAGCCGGAGCTCCTGGAGGCGGCGTGGTACCCGTACCGACCAGGACGTGTCGCGGAAGAAGCGCTTGATCTCGCCGACGACGGTCGGCATCGCGAACGTCGGGAATTCCACCCCGCGTTCGCAATCGAAACGGTCGATCGCCTTGATCAGTCCGATCGTGCCGACCTGGACGATGTCCTCCATCGGTTCGTTGCGGCTGCGGAACCGTGCCGCGGCGTAGCGCACGAGCGGGAGGTTGAGTTCGATCAGGGTGTCGCGGACGTACGTACGCTCCGCGCAGTCCTTGTCGAGCGTGGCCAGCCGCAGGAAGAGGGAGCGGGAGAGCGTGCGGGTGTTGATGGAGTCGTCGTCATGCACGTGTGGCGCAGGCGCGGGAATCGCGGCAAGCACCTTCGAGCTGCCCAGTTCTACGGACATGCCACCCCCTTGAGGTCGCGGTTGGGTCGCTACGGCGTCCCTCGGCCCAGGCCGGACCGAGGAGTTATGCCTCCACCTGAATACCGGAGCCAGAGCCATGGCAAACGCGGTTCCTGCAGAATGTCACATGTCGGCAACACGCTGTAGCGCCATGTCGACATATCTGTGCAGGAACGGGTCGTCCTTCCCGGTTAGGCGTCGATCCTGTTTGCGGATCTCAATCTGGCGAAGCTGCGCGACAGCAGACGTGACACATGCATCTGCGATACTCCCAGCTCCGCGCTGATCTGGGACTGCGTCAAGTTGCTGTAGTAGCGCAGGAGAAGGATGCGCTGTTCGCGCTCGGGCAGCTGGACGAGGAGATGCCGGACGAGGTCGCGGTGCTCGACGCCGGCCAGTTCCGGATCCTCGTATCCGAGCCGGTCCAGGAGGCCCGGCAGACCGTCGCCCTCCTGGGCGGCCTCCAGGGACGTCGCGTGGTACGAACGGCCGGCCTCCAGGCAGGCCAGGACCTCGTCCTCGCCGATCTTGAGCCGCTCGGCGATCTCGGCGGTGGTGGGCGACCGGCCGTGCAGCACCGTCAGATCCTCGGTCGCGCCGTTGACTTGCACCCACAGTTCGTGGAGGCGGCGCGGGACGTGAACGGTGCGGACATTGTCGCGAAAGTAGCGCTTGATCTCGCCGACGACGGTCGGCATCGCGAAGGTCGGGAACTGGACGCCGCGGTCGGGGTCGAACCGGTCGATGGCGTTGATCAGGCCGATGGTGCCGACCTGGATGACGTCTTCCATCGGTTCGTTGCGACTGCGAAAACGGGCGGCGGCGTAGCGCACCAGCGGCAGATTGGCCTCGATCAGCGCGGCACGGACCCGGGCGTGCTCGGGAGTGCCGGGTTCCAGGTCCGCCAGCTCCGCGAACAGCACCTGGGTGAGTGCCCGCGTGTCCGCGCTTCGGCTCTCGCGGGACGGAGCCTTGGGCGCAGTACGGGCCGTCACGGTCACGCCACCCTTCGCAGTGCATGTATCCGGCAAAAGCGGTCATAGCATCACAAGACATGTGCACTGTGTGCAAGCACCCCATAACGACGTGTTGAGTGCTGAGTTGGATGGGAATTGGGTGGGGGGCGGGGTGTTTGTGGGTCTGGGGACGCGTGAGGCGCCATAGGAGGTGCTGGCGGGGTTGGCTGCGGGTTTTATGGAGGGCGGTGGCGCGCGGGGGCGCGTACGGGCCGCGTGCGGGCCCGCGAGGGGTGACGTGCAGGAGGGCGATCTGCTTCTCGGCATCGCGGGCCGTGTGCGGGCGCGAGGGGGCGGCGGGGGAGCGGATACGGTGAAGCCCCCCGCCGGTACGGGCGGGGGGCTCGGTGTGTGGGGGCGCCGGCTCAGAACTCGTAGTCGGCGATCACCCAGGTGGCGAACTCGCGCCACCGGGCGACGGCGGCCTGGTGGGCCGGGTGCTCGATGTAGCGCTTGAGGGCGTCCGTGTCGGCGACGGCCGAGTTGATCGCGAAGTCGTAGGCGATCGGACGGTCGGTGATGTTCCAGGCGCACTCCCAGAACTCCAGCTCCGGAATCCGGCCCTTCAGCTCCATGGTCGCGCGCACGCTGGCCCGCACGCGTTCCTCATCACGCGAGACACCTTCGTTGAGCTTGAACAGGACCAGGTGGCGGATCACTGGGGCCTCCGTGCGGCGGATATCGGGGAGCCGGAGTCCGGCCCGGCGCCGGACCGTCCGATGTCTAGCTGATCAGCTGCGTCATGAACGCGCCGACGCCCTGGGCAGCGGTCGAGATGCCCTCGAAGCCTATCCGGACGAGATCGGCGGCCCGGCGGGGGGAGGTGATGATCGTGTAGAGCACGAAGACGGTGACCACGTAGATCGCGATCTTTTTCGCTTGCACCATCAGTCGCGTCTCCCCTGTGACCGTACCTGCAGTTCCCGAGTGCAGTCGGGTGAGTCTAACCACAGGTGTTCGAGGGCAGAGGTGGGGATTGTGTGTCATGTCCCCGCGGGCCGCCTGCCACTGATCCGGTCTTTAAGGACCAAAGGCCCGCCAAATGAGGCCCTTCGCCCAGCCGTTGAGCGGCCCGTCAGGGGCAGTATGGGTGATGTGTCCGGCGGATCTGGCAGGAATCCGCTGGTCCTGGGATCAGGACCTCGCTGCGGGGTCCGCGCCGCGAACTCCCCCTGACTGCGGCGTGGACTTGGAGGTTCGGTCCTCATCGGGGGAAGCGGCCTGTCCCCCCGACGCCGCTTCCCCCGACCCGAACGGCTCCTCTGAGCGGGCCGTCCCCCCGTTCCCTCCCTCTTCTTTTCCCTTCCCTTGGCCTCGTCGGCGCCTCGCAACCGACGGGGGCGGTCCCGCGTCCGAGGGAGGTCGACAACCTCCGTCAGGGTGCTCGTCGACGCACGCCCATAATGGCTGGACGCCCGACAGGAGGGGGATTGGATCCATGGAGATGAACTCGGTACGCCCGTACGGAGATTCGCGGCGCACGCGGCGGCAGTGGGCACAGCGGCAGCAGGCGCGGCGGCGTCCGGCCGTGGTGCTGGCGCTGCTGTTCGGTCTGCTGGCGGCGGCTGCCGCACCGGCCGCCGCCGCAGGCGTGAGCGCCCCGCACACCGCGGCGACCGTCACGCATACCGCCGCGGAAACGGATGCCCGTACGGCGGGCACCGCGAGCACGGGCACCGGAGCGGCCACCGGGACCGCCGCCGGAACGGTCACCACCGCCTCGTCGCAGCACGGCTCGGCATATGTCGATCTGGCCGGCAAGAAGTCCAAGTGGAAGTCGAAGGCGAAGAAGAAGTCGAAGAGCTTCTTCAAGAAGCTCGGCATCATCGCGATCGTGCTGTTCGTGATCTTCCTCGTCATCGCCATCGCGGTGATCTGGCTGATCGTCCACTTCGTCCGCCGGGCCTTCCGGCGGCGCAACGACTAGGCCCGACTGGGGCCGACCGGGCCCTGATCCATGGACAGGCCTCAGGCCCGCCGCACCGCCCTGTCCGCCGCCGCCCCGAACGCCGGCCGGGGCGGCGGTGAACTGCCGGAGAAACTCGCGGTGATGGGAAAGACGGCGATCAGCGGCGACCGCCCGCCCCAGGGGCGCCACGCAACATCCGCCTCCGACACGGAGAACGGCCGGAGCGCCCATACAACAAGACACCCACACACAAAACACCGACACGCAAAAACACCCCGCCGGTCAGTGCTTCCACTGACCGGCGGGGTGTTACGAGCGGTAGCGGTGGGATTTGAACCCACGGAGGAGTTGCCCCCTCACGCGCTTTCGAGGCGCGCTCCTTCGGCCGCTCGGACACGCTACCGAGAGAGAGCTTAGCCCACGGGGGGCCGTGCACCGAAATCGGATTCCCGTCGCTGGTCAGCGGGGTCCGGCGATCACGTCGGTGATCACGTCGGTGATCGTCTCAGCGGCTGCGCCGGCAGTCGTGTCAGTGGCTGCGCCGGCGGTCTGTCAGTGGTCGCGTCAGCGGTCGCGGAAGAAGGCGGTCAGCCGGTCCGCGCACTCGGCTTCGAGGACACCCGTGATGACCTCGGGGCGGTGGTTGAGGCGGCGGTCGCGGATGACGTCCCAGAGGGAGCCGGCCGCGCCCGCCTTGGCGTCACGGGCGCCGTAGACGACGCGGTCGACGCGGGAGAGGACGATCGCGCCGGCGCACATCGTGCAGGGTTCGAGGGTGACGACGAGGGTGCAGCCGGTCAGCCGCCATTCGCCCGCCCGTCTCCCGCCACCACCCCGGCCGGAATCGCCCCCGGACTCCGTCCGGGGGGACCCCCAGCGCGATGCTTCCTCTCTCAGGTTTCGAGCCGCCGACCGCAGCGCCAGGATCTCCGCGTGGGCGGTCGGGTCGCCGGTCGCCTCGCGTTCGTTGTGGCCGGTGCCGAGCACCGTGCCGTCCGCGGACAGCACGACGGCGCCCACCGGGACGTCACCGGTCCCGGGGGCGCGGGCGGCCTCGTCCAGCGCCTGACGCATCGGGGCGATCCAGGGATCGCGCAGCGGGTCGGGCGCGGAGGAGGGCTCAGGGGCGGATGGGGGCACGGTCATGTCCCCAGTGTCGGGGACGTGACCGGGGGGCCGGGCCCAGGGGCAGGACGGGGGCCCGGCAGGGCTCAGCGCACGGTCTCCAGGACGTCCGTGCAGCCCAGGGCGTCGGCGATCTCGGAGAGTGCGTCGCCCTCCAGGCCGAGCAGCTCCTTCTCGCCGACGCCGAGGTCCTCCAAGAGCCTCGCGTCGCCGAGCGGCCCGTGCGGCACCGGGCCGCCGGCCAGATCGTCGTCGATGTTCTCCGGTTCCGTTTCGGGTTCGCCGTCCTCCGTACCGTCCAGGTCGAGGCTGTCGAGTTCGTCCGCTTCGTTGGAATCGCGGCCGAGGAGCTCGTCGGTCAGCATCGCGCCGTACGAGCTTCTGGCAGCGGCGGCGGCGTCGGAGAGAAACACCCGAGGGTCGTCCTCGCCTTCCACCCGGACGACACCGAACCAGGTGCCCTCCTGTTCGATGAGCGCCACCACCGTGTCGTCGTCGATCGCCGCCTCTCGGGCCAGATCGGCCAGATCGGTCAGCGTCTCCACATCGTCGAGCTCCGTATCGCTCGCTTCCCACCCTTCTTCGGTGCGCGCGAGCAGTGCGGCGAAGTACACCGTGACTCTCCCACTGGTCATAGGGCGTGCCGGGCCGGGCGGGGCGGCGCTGCACGCCGCAGTCCCGCCCCTTCGGAATCGTGGCAGAAACATCGCGTTCGCGCGGGGTCTTCGGCGCTGCGTCGTGATGAGGATGTGAGAGATGTCGCTCACGTGCCGCAGCGTGGGAGGCGGTACGGGGGGTGTGTGACCGTCTGCGGGACGCGGCACGGGGGGAGGCGCCTACCAGCGGAACGTGCGCATCCGCATGACCTGGCGCATCCGGGCGGCCCGCGCGCGGCGCGGCTGGACGCGGTCCCGGAGCTCCCTCGCCTCATGCAGCTCCCGGAGGAACTGCGCGCGGCGTCGTCGGCGCGCCGCATCGCTCTCGACGCCCTGCACTCCGGACTCGCCCCGCACATCGGACTCGCCCCGCACATCGGACTCGCCCTGCACATCGGACTGGGCTGCCGTAATGTCGTCGGTCTGCTTACGCTCCGGCACGCTGCACACACCGCCTCGGGTGGGTCCTCGCCCGACGACGGGTCGGCGTATCGGGCGTATGGGCTCACTTTCCCTCGCCCCGACGGTTCGATGCCAGTGCGGGGCGGCCGGAACCGTCACCGGGCGACGCGGGGGCGGGCATCGGCGGCTTCCGGCTCGGTTACTGTCGATGCCATGCGGATCCACGTCGTCGACCACCCGCTGGTGGCGCACAAACTCACCACACTGCGCGACAAGCGCACCGACTCCCCGACTTTCCGGCGGCTCGCCGACGAGCTGGTCACCCTGCTCGCCTACGAGGCCACCCGTGATGTGCGCACCGAGCAGGTCGACATCGAGACGCCGGTGACGGCGACCACCGGGGTGCGGCTCTCGCACCCGCGCCCCATGGTCGTACCGATCCTGCGCGCCGGTCTGGGCATGCTCGACGGCATGGTCCGGCTGCTGCCCACCGCCGAGGTCGGCTTCATGGGCATGGTGCGGAACGAGGAGACCTACGAGGCGCACACGTATGCCACACGCATGCCGGACGACCTCTCGGGCCGCCAGATCTACGTCGTCGACCCGATGCTCGCCACCGGCGGAACGCTGGTCGCGGCGATCCGCGAGCTGATCAAGCGGGGCGCGGACGATGTCACCGCACTCTGCCTGCTGGCCGCGCCGGAGGGCGTCGAGGTCATGGAACGGGAGCTGGCCGGTACGCCGGTGACGGTGGTCACCGCGGCGGTCGACGAGCGGCTGAACGAGGACCGCTACATCGTGCCGGGACTCGGTGACGCGGGCGACCGGATGTACGGCAACGCGGGCTGAGGGCTGCCCTCTGCGGCTGATCCTCCCTCACGCTTAAGGCGCGGGGGACCCCCATCGCTCTCGCGGAGGTGGCTGCTCGCCGTTGGGGTTGCTCAGTTGACGGCTGAGGTGTTCGGCGCCGGTTTTCGTGGCTGAGGTGCCCGGCGCCGGATGTCTGAGGTGCCGGGCGCGGGCATTGATGGCTGAGGTGCCCGGTACGAGGATTAATGGCCGAGGCGCGCGGCACGGGGTGATGGCTGAGGTGCCCGGCGCGGACACTGATGGCTGAGGTGCTCGGCACGAGGGACCTGGTGCCGTCTGTGCGGGCCGGGACCCGAGCACGTGCGCGTTCAGCACTTCGCGGCGGCCGATGGCTCCGGCGACGGGCGGTTCAGCAGGGCCAGTGCCTTCTCGGCGTCCTGCACCCTGGTCAGTTCCTTGAAGGCGTCGCCGAGGATCAGGTCGAGATCGCCGCCCTTGCGGCCGTCCGTCCGCTGCTCCGCGCCGACCAGCTGGGTGCTCAGCACCTTCAGCGAGCCGGCGGCCGCGGTCTTGGAGCCGAGCAGTATCCCGGTGCCCTTGACCTTCTTGTCGAAGGGCGCCGGGGCGTTGCCCACCTTGCCGATCTTGAAGCCGCGCCTCTTCAGCTCGTCGGCGGTGCGCCTGGCGAGGCCGCTCTGCTGAGTGGCGTTGAGGACGTTGACGGTAACGGCCGCGGGCTTCGGCGGCTTGCCGGCGACGGGCTTGGCGCGGGAGCCGTCCGAGGAACCGGGCCGGGGGCATTTCTTGTCGTCCTGGGTGGCCCGGGCGGTCGTGCTGCTACCGCCGAAGACATCGATGAGCTGCAGGGTTCCCCAGCCGCCCAGGCCGAGGACGCAGGCCGCGGCCACGAGGGTGAGGATGATCCGGCGGCGGTGTCGGGGACGGCGCATCCGCGGGTACCTGTCGCCCGTGATGCGGTACTTCTTACCGCCCATGCCTGGGGGCGTCAGCATGCTCATGTCCGCAGCGTAGTGCGGGGCGGGGAACATGCCTACTAAATGATCAACGCGTGGCGCGAGACCCAACCCAAAAGGATCAATTCGGGCGGCGGATGCCCGTTGTGTCAGCCCAGTTCGAGCACCCGGGCGTGCAGCACCTGGCGCTGCTGGAGGGCCGCGCGTACGGCGCGGTGCAGTCCGTCCTCCAGATAGAGGTCGCCGTCCCACTTCACGACATGCGCGAAGAGATCGCCGTAGAACGTCGAGTCCTCGGCGAGCAGCGTTTCGAGATCGAGCTGCTGCTTGGTGGTCACCAATTGGTCGAGGCGTACCGGGCGGGGGGCCACGTCCGCCCACTGGCGGGTGCTCTCCCGGCCGTGGTCGGGGTACGGTCGCCCATTTCCGATGCGCTTGAAGATCACACGGAAAGCCTACCGGGCGAGCGGCACCGGGCGCAGCCATGCCGCGGCAGCGCATAGGGGGTGAATCCCGATAAACGGGGAGTGACGCGTGGGGGTGGGGTCGGTGATTTGCGGGGTCGGGCAGGGTGGGGGCCGCTTCTGCGGCGTCTGGGGATTCGACACGAATGGGTTACCTGGGAGCACTGCGCTTGACCTCGGCCGGCTTGGGGGGTGCTGCGCTTTGCCTGAGCCGACATGGTTGCTCGCTGTTTTCGGCTTCCCCGCCGTGGGGGTGTTTCGCCGTCTCTCCCCCACGGCCTGAACGGCGGGAAGCCGAAAAGGGCGCACGCCCGCTGCAGGCGAGCACCAAGTCGGCTCACGTCGAGCGCAGCGTCAGCGCTTGATGGCGCTGGGACGGAGCTATCTCGACTTCGCGCTGGCCCATCGCAGGATGTTCCAAGGTGATGCCACGTCATAATACAGAGAAAATAAAGGGATTGATCCTGCGGAGACCATTCTGCTGCTCTTCGACGTACTCGTTGACCTGGTCAGCAGGGCGCTGCTGGGGCCGATGTGGCTCCGGCGGTGGTCGCGGGCGCGCTGTGGGCGAATCTGCACGGCATCACGCAGTTGTGGGGTGGGGCAGTCTCCAGTTCGCCACGGGAGCCGACGACGTCGAACCCCCCTTGTTCCGTGCCGCGTTGGACGCGCACCTCGGGCCGGAAAACGGGACGGGGGCGCGGGGCGATGAGCTCATGGCTGCGGCGGGGTATCACGCTCATCGGCAGGGGACCGGCACCGGCTGTCTCATGGCCGTCGTGGGCCTGCTCGTCTTCGCCGGCCGACACGGCGACCGGTAGGCCACCGGCAGGTCTTCGGCATCGGGACGCTGGGTTTCGCCGCGACGTCGGCGGGGATCGGACTGGCCCCCGAGGTCGGCTGGGTGATCGGTCTGCGCGTCGCCCAGGGGTCTTCGGCGCGCTGCTGGCGATCAGGCTGCCCGGTCGGGTGAGGCGTGCTCGTGCTCGCACACCTCGTCGGTCCCGTGGACACCCCATGCCGGGAACGGGTCGTCGGCCGGTGCGGGGGCATCCTCCTCGGGGGCCAGAAGGCAGGCGGTGAGGGCGGCCCGGAGGCGGTCGGCCTGGAGGGTGGTGCCGATGAAGACCAGTTCCTGGCCCTGCTGCCGGTCACTCAGGCCGTCTTCGCCGCCCCCGCCGTCCATCCCCGATGGTTCAAAACGCGCGACCGTGCCGGCCTGGGACCACAGTCCGGTGATGCCAGGGCGGGACGCCAGGCGGAAGAAGCCCTTGGAGCGGAGGATGTCGCCGTACGCGCCGCTGTCCAGCTCTTCGGTGACGAAGTGCCAGAGGCGACCGGGGTGGAAGGGCCGCGTGTCCCGGAAGACGGTACTGGAGATGCCGTACTCCTCGGTCTCCGGCACATGGTCGCCGTTGAGCTCGCGGACCCACCCCGGGGCCTGCTGGGCGCGCTCCAGGTCGAACCGGCCGGTGCCCAGGATCTCGGCGGGCGCCACCCGGCCCCGCTGGACGGGGACGATGCGCGCGGCCGGGTTGAGCCGGGCCAGCGTCGCCTGAAGGCGTACGGCGGTTTCCGCGTCGACGAGGTCCAGCTTGTTCAGGACGATGACGTCGGCGAACTCGATCTGGTCCATCAGCAGGTCGCTGACGGTGCGTTCGTCGTCCTCGTACTGGTCGAGGCCGCGCGCGGCCAGGCCGTCGCCGCCGGTGAGTTCGGGGAGGAAGTTGGCGGCGTCGACGACGGTGACCATGGTGTCCAGGTGCGCCAGATCGCCGAGGGTGGCGCCGTCGTCGCGCGGGAAGGCGAAGGTCGCGGCGACCGGTATCGGCTCCGAGATACCGCTGGACTCGATCAGCAGGTAGTCGAAGCGGCCCTCCCGGGCCAGCCGGTCGACTTCCTCCAGGAGGTCGTCGCGCAGGGTGCAGCAGATGCACCCGTTGGTCATCTCGACCAGCCGCTCCTCGGTGCGGGACAGCGCCGCCTCGCCCCCGCGTACGAGCGCGGCGTCGATATTGACCTCGCTCATGTCATTGACGATGACGGCCACCCGCAGGCCCTCCCGGTTGCCCAGGACGTGGTTGAGCAGGGTGGTCTTGCCCGCGCCGAGAAACCCGGAGAGCACGGTGACGGGCAGCCGGACGGGAACCCGCGTGGGTCCGGACGCCTCCCGGGGATGCGCCATGGCCGATCAGTCCTTCGGATCGATCAGGCCGAGCCGGTACGCCTTCACCAGGCGCGGCGGGACCTGGAGGACGGTGCCGTCGACGGTGATCGGCACCAGCTGGGGCGCGGTGGCCTTCCACTGGGCGCGGCGGTGGCGGGTGTTGCTGCGGGAGAGCTTGCGCTTCGGTACGGCCATGGGTCGGGGCCTCCTTCGGGTGGGTGGGCGTCAGGAGGGAGAGGGTATATGAAAATGGGTACCGTTTCTAATTAGTGCCTCGGGGGGCCGCTGCGCTTGGCTTGGGCCGGTTTGGTAGCTGGCCGTTGACGGCCGTCCGGCCGTTGGGGGTCGCCTGCGGCGGGCCTGCGCCGACGTCTTCGGCTGTCCCGCCGTAGCACCTGCGGTGGGCTGTTGCCGCTGCGCGGGGCTGTTCGGCAGCGGCGCCGGACCTCCGGACTCCGTCCTGCGGACCGGCACCTCCCGAGGGGGGTGGGAGAAGACCGGTGGGGGTACGCGTAGCCGGTCGTGGGCACCTTGTGAACGCGACCACAGACACCCGACAGACCAGGCCCGCCGCAGGCGCAACGGCGAAACACCCCCATGGTGGGAAGCCAAATGGTCGGCTCGGGCCCGCCGCAGGCGCACCCCCAGCGGAGGGAAGCCGAAAACGGTGCAGGCCCGCCGCAAGTGCAATTACCCCAACTCCCCACCTCACCGGGCAATTTGCCGCCTTACGAAAGGGAGATCGCCGCGGCCGGGCAGATGGCTGCCGCCTCCCGTACCGCCTCGTGCAGCTCCGCCGGAGGCTCGGTGTCGAGGACGACGACGATGCCGTCCGCGTCGCGCTGGTCGAAAACATCGGGTGCCGAGAGCACACAGCTTCCGGCGCCGCAGCACTTCTCCTGGTCGGCGTGAACGCGCATGGTTCTCCTTCGTGGTGGCCCGGTTGCGGGAAACGGCAGGGGAGATGGCCGGGGAAACGGACCGGGAAACGGACGGATGGGAGTAAATGCACCGGGTGCAGGGGCGGGGGCAGCGGCCCGGGGCGCGTACGTCGAGGCGCCTCGGCTCCCGGCCTCGGCCTGCCTCGGCCCGCACCAGGCCCCCGAGGCGCGGCGGCCCCGAGGCGCGGCGGGCGCACCGGATCACACTCCGAGGAAGGCGCAGCCGAAGCGGCTACCACGCGACCGGCAACGCATGCACCCCATAAATCCCCATGTCGTGCCGGAACGAGACGTCCTCGAAGGCGATGTCCAGGCGCAGGCCAGGCAGTCGGCGCAGCAGCGTCTCCATCGCGATCTGCAGCTCCACCCGGGCCAGCGGCTGGCCGAGGCACTGGTGGACGCCGAAGCCGAAGGCGACATGACGCCGGGCGTCGCGGCCGATATCGAGTGTGTCGGCGTCGGGGAAGACGTGCTCGTCGCGATTGGCCGTGTTGATGGTGCACAGCACGCCCTCGCCGGCGCTGATGGTGCGGCCGCCGACGGTGACATCCTCGGTGGCCACCCGGGGGACGCCGCTGTGCACGATCGTCAGGTAGCGCAGCAGTTCCTCGACGGCGACCTTGGTCAACGAGGGGTCTTCGCGCAGCCGGGCCAGCTGGTCGGGGTTGCGGAGAAGGGCGAGTGTCGACAGGGCCGTCATGTTGGCGGTGGTCTCATGGCCGGCGATCAGCAACAGACGGCCGGTGGCGGCGATTTCGGTGTCGACGAGGTCGCCGCGGGCGACCAGCCGGCTGATGATGCCGTCGTCCGGGGCGTCGTGCTTGGACTCGGCGAGACGGGTCAGATAGTGCAGCAGTTCCTGCTGCGATGTGCGCACCTCGTCTCTCGTCGAGCGGAGGGTGAGCAGCACGCGGCTTCGTTCCTGGAAGAAGTCGTGGTCCCCGTACGGGACGCCGAGCAGCAGGCAGATCACCAACGACGGCAGTGGCAGCGCGAATTCGCTGACCAGGTCGGCGGAGGTGCGGCCGTCGGTCATCCGGTCCACCAGTTCGTCGGCGATGCGCTGCACCTCGGGGCGCATCGACTCCATCTTCTTGACCATGAAATCGGCGGTCAGCATGCGGCGCAGCCGGGCGTGGTCCGGGTCGTCCATGCGGAGGAACGACCGGTTGCCGTCTACGAGTTCACGCAGGCCGGGGGTGAGGAACGGGAATCCCGGGTGGGTGGCGTCGGCGCTGAACCGCGGGTCGCCGAGCACATCGCGTACGTCCTGGTGGCGGGTGACCAACCAGCAGGAAAAGCCGTCCCACAGCGTCGCCCGGGTGACCGGTTCCTCCCGCCGCGCGTGCTCCACGTCGGGTGCCGGGTCGAAGGGGCAGCCGCTGGCGCGTGCGGCCGGGAAGTCGAGGGTGGTGTCGAGCGTTTCTGCGATCGGCATGCGGCTGGTCCTTCCACGATCGGACACGGCGTTGTGCTGCCGTGGAGTGCGAACTGCCAACGTCGGGTCGGGTGTTCATGGCCGGGTTGCCCGACTGTCGGGTTGCCCGGCTGCTGAGCTGCCCCGTTGTCGAGGTGCGCGGCTGCCGAGCTGTGCGGGCATGCGCGGCCATATGGACTTAGTTACCTAACGTAGGTAACTAAGTTGTCGGCACGCTAACCCACCCCGAGTGGGGCGGGGAAGGGGAGATCGCGGCCGCCCGAAGCTTGGCCGAATTCTGTACGTATCCGGGATGCAGAGCGCCACGGACGGCAACGGAACGGGTGCGGAGTGAGGCGGACCGAGCCGGAGGCCGGGCCGGGAGCGGCTCCCTTTACAGGCCGCTAAAGTGCGCCCATGCCGACCCCCGCAAGAGACCAGGACTCCATCGCCGCGCTGCAAAGAGTGCTGGCCACGCTGTCCTACCTGCTCACCCGTCCCCAGGCGCACGAACGCCAGGCGGCGCGGGCGGGTGTCCGGGCGGGACGTTCCGACCTGTGGCTACTGATGGCCCTGGACGGCAACGGAGGCGTCAGCAGGGTCGGCGATCTGGCAGCCCTCCTCATGGTCGAACCGCCTCATGTCACCCGGCAGATAAGCCGGTTGGAGTCCCAGGACCTGGTCGAGCGCACCGCGGACTCCCAGGACCGCCGGGCCCGGAAGGTGGCGATCACCCCCCATGGCAGGGCCGCCCTCGAACGCCTCCAACAAGCCGGCCAGGCCACCCTCCACCAGGCCCTGGAGGGCTTTGACGACGCCGCTGTCGCCACCACCGTCGCGGTACTCGACCACCTGGTGAACGCGGCCCGGAGGCTGAATGCGGAGGAGAAGCGGTAGCGGGATCGGGACGGGAAGGGTGTGCGGGTGGCCGCCGTTGACCCGCTGGAGGTCGAAGCCGGCGGGGAGGCTGAACCGGGGCTTCGCACCATCCCCTCCCCCCTCGCCGCCCCTTCACGGTTAGCGTGCCGCCGGGCCGCAGTACGCGCCGCAGTTCGGCCAGCGCCCGCCCGACGGCCGTCAGATGCTCCAGCACGAAGCACGCGAAGACGTGGTCGTATGTGGCGTCGGCGAACGGCAGGGCGTACAGGTCGCCGTGCCGCCACTCCACCGATGCCTCCGGGGCTTGCGCGGCCACGTATGCGCGGGCCTGCGCCGGTGACCTCGTGGAGCGGTCGACGGCGACGATCTGCGCCCGTTGCTGTCCTTGACCAGATGCGCCGTCTGTGCGCCCACCCCGCAGCCGGCCTCCAGCACCCGGCTGCCCGCGGGGTACGCCGTCGCCGGTCGTCCCGAGGCGCTGAGGGCGTTCGCCGTCGGCGCGGGCACCTTCGGCCTCCTCGTGCTGTGGAAGTGGCTGCCCGCCAAGGTACGGCTGGTGCCCGGCCCGCTCGCGGCCATCGGCATCGCCACCGTCGCGACCGCGGCGCTCGGGCCGCGGAGAAGGTGGGGTGGCCCGCTACGCCGGGCCACCCCACCCCTACCTCTCCCGCTCTGCCCGATTACCCCAACGCCCGTTCCAAGCCCGCCAACGCCGACTCCAGCTCCTCACAGGTGATCGTCAGCGGCGGGGCAAGGCGGATCGTGGAGCCATGGGTGTCCTTGACCAGGACGCCCTCGCGCAGCAGACGTTCGCTGATCTCGCGGCCGGTGCCCAGGGCCGGGTCGATGTCGACTCCGGCCCACAGGCCGCGGGCGCGGAAGCCGTTGACGCCCTTGCCGGTCAGGGCGGTCAGACCGGTGCGGAGTACCTCGCCCAGTTCGGCGGCGCGGCGCTGGAAGTCGCCGGTGGCCAGGAGGTCGATGACGGCGGAACCGACGGCCGCCGAGAGCGGGTTGCCGCCGAAGGTGGAGCCGTGCTGGCCGGGGCCCAGTACGTCGAGGACCTCGCGGCGGGCGACGACCGCGGAGACCGGGACGATGCCGCCGCCGAGTGCCTTGCCGAGGAGGAGGACGTCCGGGAGGACGGATTCGTGGTCGACGGCCAGCGTCGTCCCGGTGCGGCCCAGGCCGGACTGGATCTCGTCGGCGATGAAGAGGCAGCCGGTCCGGCGGGTCAGGTCGCGTACGCCGGACAGGTAGCCGTCGTCGGGGATGTTGACCCCCGCTTCGCCCTGGATGGGCTCGATCAGCACGGCGGCGGTCGTCTCGTCCACGGCCGCTTCGAGGGCGGCGAGGTCGTTGTAGGGGACGACGCGGAAGCCGGGCGCGAAGGGGCCGAAGCCGGCGCGTGCCGTCTCGTCGTTGGAGAAGCCGACGATCGTGGTCGTACGGCCGTGGAAGTTGTCGGCGGCCACGACGATGGTGGCCTGGTCGGCCGGGACGCCCTTGACGTCGTACGCCCACTTGCGGGCGACCTTGATGCCGCTCTCCACCGCCTCGGCGCCGGTGTTCATCGGCAGCACCATGTCGAGGCCGGTCAGCGCGGCCAGCCCCTCGGCGAAGCCGGCCAGGCGGTCGTTGTGGAAGGCGCGGGAGGTGAGGGTGAGCTGGTCGAGCTGGCGGTGTGCGGCCTCGATCAGCGCCGGGTGGCGGTGGCCGAAGTTGAGGGCGGAGTAGCCGGCCAGCATGTCGAGGTAGCGGTGCCCCTCGACGTCCTCGACCCAGACGCCTTCGGCGCGGGCGACGACCACGGGCAGCGGGTGGTAGTTGTGTGCGAGGACCGGGCGCTCGGCGGCGATCAGCTCCGTCGACGAACGGGCCGACGAGCCGGCCGGCGAGCGGGGCGCGGAGACCGGGGCGGTGCCGTTGGCGGTGGTGGCGGGAGTACGGGTGGGAGCGGTCATCAGCGGATCTCCTGGGTGCAGCACTTGATGCCGCCGCCGGCCTTGTGGAACTCCGACAGGTCGACGGGGACGGGGACGTAACCACGGTGGGTGAGCTGGTCGATGAGGCCGGTGGCCCGTGGGGCGATGAAGACATGACGGCCGTCGGAGACGGAGTTGAGGCCGAACGCCATCGCGTCGTCCCGGGTGGCGATCACCGCGTCCGGGAACAGGTGCCGCAGCACTTCGCGGCTGCCGGACGAGAACGCGCCGGGGTAGTAGGCGATGTTCGCCTCGCCCGGTGTGGGCGTCCCGCCCGGTGCCGTGACCGTCGGTGTGTCCGTTGCCGTGGCTGTCGCCTCGCCCGTCGCGGTTGTCGCCGCCCCGGTCGTCGCCGCCGCTGTCCCGTCCATCGTCACCGTCCCGTCCAGGACGAACAGCGCGGTGTCCAGGTGGTAGAAGTACGGGTCCACCAGCCGGAGCCCGATCGTCGGCAGGCCGAAGAACTCCTGCACCTCGGCATGCGCCTCCCGCGAGGTACGGAAGCCCGTACCGGCCAGGATGCAGCGGCCGGCGGGGACGAGATCGCCCTCGCCCTCGCAGGGCGACTCCGGCCGGTGGACGTCGTAACCGGCCGTCTCGAACCAGGTCGCGTACGCGCCGGCTTCCGGCTGCCGCTGCACCGCCCGGAAGGACGAGCCGAAGACCCGGCCGCCGACGACCAGCGCGGCGTTCGCCGCGAACACCATGTCCGGCAGGCCCGCCACCGGGGCCACGGTCTCCACCGTGTGACCGTGCTCGCGATATGCGCTGATCAGCGCCTCCCACTGGCGGCTCGCGAGGGCCTTGTCGACCGGAGCGGCCGCACGCATCCAGGGGTTGATCGCGTACTGGACGTCGAAGTGCCTGGGCTCGCAGACGAGATAGCGCCGGGGGGCCGGTGCCGGCAGATGAGGTGCCGAGGCAGTCGTCGGCACGCTCGTGAGCACATCGGCCGGCAGACTCATCGGCGGACTCGTAGGCGAACTCGTCGGCAGACTCGTCGGCAATGAAGGCTCCCTTCGCTTCGTGCGTGCGGTGATATGCCGGGTGTGTGTTGCTTGCGGTGACTTGGGGGCGTGTTCCGGGCGCAGGGGAGGTAACCGATTGTCACTGATCATGACCTGCGGTGCTATCACGGTACGGAGTGACCGATTCCGGCCACAAGAACAAAGAGCTGCTCAATAGCGCATGAATGCTGCGCATCAGAGGCACTCAGCGCAGCTTTGCTGCGTCATGCGGGGCGGTTACCCGGTTCACCACTCGAATGGTTCACCGTCCACCCTCGCCTTCCCGTCGCGCTCGCCCTCGCTGTCGCCCTCGCCCCGGTCGCCTGGAGCAGAGGACTGGCGGGCGCCCGCCTCTGGGCTGTCCGGCAGCAGATGGGACAGCACCATGTAACTGATCGTCTTGCGGATGAACGGCTCGGCCCTGATCCGTTCGAGCACCTCCTCGAAGTGCTCGACGTCGGTCGCCCGGACATGCAGCAGCGCGTCGGCGCCCCCTGTCACGGTCATCGCGGCCGCGATCTCCGGATGATTGCGTACGACCTCCGCCAGACGGCGGGGCGGTGCGGCGCTGTCGCAGTACACCTCGACGTACGCCTCGGTGAGCCACCCCAGGGCGGCGGGCCGGACGGTGGCGGTGAACCCCGTGATGACGTTGTTCTCCCGCATCCGGTCGACCCGGCGTTTGACCGCGGTGGCCGACAGGCCGATGGCGGTACCGATCTCCGCGAAACTGGCCCGGCCGTTCTCGATCAGCGCCGCGACGATCTTCCGGTCCAGGTCGTCGAAGGGGGCGGGCTTGGTGGTCATGACGGGGACCTTAGCGCTGCGCCCGGTGTGTGGCTGCTGCGTACTCGGTGGAGCCGGTGCGGCCGGGAAGGCGAGGGTGGGGCCGTGCGGGTCCTTGCTGCCACGTACGGGGACGAAGTCGGGGATGCCGGGGGCTATTTCTCTGCAGTCCCCGCCGTCGCGATCGCTGTAGCTGCTCTTGATCCAGGTGTGCGCCACCTCGATGCAGTCCCCGCCGTCGCGGTCGCTGTAGCTGCTCTTGATCCAGGTGTGCGCCACCTCGATGCAGTCCCCGCCGTCGCGGTCGCTGTAGCTGCTCTCTATCCACGTCGCCGCGCTGAGCCCGTGTCTGTTCATGGTGCCCGTACCCTCCACTACTTCGCTGATCAGCGCAGCAGACTCCCGGGCTGACAGAGCGTCTGCCCTGAGCAAATCATGGGTCTGGCTGTGACAGCGGGAGTTGCGGGCGCTGTCCGTTGATCCGGCGTTTGCCGCGGAGTTCGGTGAGCAGCTACGCCAGTGCCTCGCCCGGCAACGTGAAGAGGCCCTGTTGGTTGCGATCTTCGAGGAAGCGGCGAGGAGCGAAGGGGAGCTGCCGTGAGCTGTCGTGAATCCGGCGCCCGGCAGCCCGTGCGTAACCCGTGGGCAGTCCGTAGGAAGTCCCGTAGGTATTCGCGAAGAGCTCCACAGACACCGTTGGCCGGTCCCCAGTCCTCACCACAGCAATGGCCGAATCTCATTGTGGTCCGCGGACCTGGGCTCTTGAATCGCTCATGCCGATCGGCAGAAGCCGCTCATCGGCAGCAGCAAGAGGGAAAGCGAACCCATCAGCGGGAGACAGAGCATGGGAACCCATCGCGCGTCGGCGGTGTTGCGTAGGACGCCGCGTCGGCGGCTGGCGGTCGGCATCGCCACCGCGGCCTTCGGTATCAGCGGACTCGGATTCCTCGCCGCCAGCGCCCAGGCGGCGCCGCCCCCGACCTTTTCGACGGAGAGGTTCAACGAGCTGATGAGCCTCCCCCTGGACAGGTTCATGGAGGAGGCGAAGAAACACGATCCAGCCGATAAGACCCCGGATGAGAACGGCATACGGTGGGACAACGACGGGTGCTCTGATCCGTTCGGCATCTTCAAGGGAGGCCGTGCCGAGGATGCCTGCGTGCGTCACGACATGGGCTACCGCACCCTTCAGCAGAACGGCATGTGGAATAAGTCCAGCAAGCCGGAGATTGACAAGAAGTTCTACGACGACCTCAAGAATCTCCATGACGCGAACGCTGTCGACACTCCGCTGTGGCAGAAGTTCGGCCTGGAATGGGGCGTCTATATAGGTACAGAGATTCCGTGTAAGCCCTATCCCATCCTTCCGTGTTACGACCAGAGCACGGAAGTCCCCTACACATTCCCCGGCCCTACGCCTACGCCTACACCTACGCCTGGACCTGACACCGGCGCCGGCGGCTTGGACCGCCCGTAGGGAATTCCGTACCGGCGCGGGGCGGGCCGGAGAACGGCGGGCGGACGGAGGGGACAAGACAGCCGGAGGGATGGGTGACGAGGCGGGGTGCGGGGCGGTCGAGGGGTTGGGTGACGAGGCGGGTGACCGCCAGGGCGTTGCGTCGCCCCACGGATAGGCTGTCCCGATGTCCAACCGCCAGAAGCTGATCCTCGAAGCCGCGACCCGACTCATCGCCCGCCGCGGTGTGCGCGGCCTGCGGGTGGAGGAACTGGCGGCCGAGGCCGGGGTCTCGACCGGCCTCATCTACTACCACTTCGGCGGCCGCGCCGGGCTGATGCGCCGGACGCTTGAGTTCATCAACGAGCGCGCCGGGCGGTATACGGAACCGTCGGTGAGTCCGGACACCGATCCCCGTGGTTGTCTCGAAGAGATGCTGCTGCTCGAACTGCAGGACGTGCCCGAGGTGAGGGAGAACAGCACCGCGTGGGGCGAGTTCCGGGCGAGTGCCATGTTCGACCCCGAGCTGCGGGAACAGCTCCGTGAGGCCACCGCCCAATGGGTCGACGATGCGGGCGATCTCATCCGCCGGGCGCAGGAGGCCGGGACGGTCCGCGGTGAGGTGGTCGCCACGGACGTGGCCGAGCGGCTCACCGCACTTGTCGAGGGCCTGGGCGAACGGTGGCTCACCGGCGCGATTCCGCTGGGCCGGGCGCGCGATCTGTTGCGGGCAGCCGTGATCTTGGAACTGGGCCCGGCCGGGCGGGGGTAGCGGAGCAAGCCCCGCGCCTCTCCACCGGCCTTCTCCCTCCACCGGGGCGCCACCAGCCCCTGCCTGATTCCTTGTCTGAAATTTCAGTTAGTATCATCGTGCAGGCATGCGAAAACGAAAACATCGCCCCCTGCCCGATCCGCCCCCGCCCGCCTCCTGGCCCTCACCTCCCTCCCGCCGCACCGTCCTGCGCTCCCTCGGTGGAGCCGCCGCGCTCGCGCTCGGAGGCGTGGCATGCTCCCCGGAGGGCGGGTCCGCGTCGGCCGGCCCGTCGGCCACCCAGCGCCGCCTGGGCGCCGAATGGGAGAGCCATGCCCGTACGTTCATGGCCTGGCCCGCGTCGAAAGCGATCTGGGGCCGATATCTTCCCGAGGTCCGCCGGGACATCGCGGGACTGGCGCGCGCCATCGCGGCCTACGAGCCCGTGGTGCTGCTCGCCCGGCCCGGACAGGAGGACGCGGCGCGGCGGGCGTGCGGCTCCGCCGTCGAGATCGCCTCCATCGCGGTGGACGATCTGTGGACGCGCGACACCCTGCCGGTGTTCGTGGCGGACGGAGAGCGGGTCCGGGGCGTCGACTTCAACTTCAACGGCTGGGGCGGCAAGCAGGCGCGCCGTTTCGACGCTCGGGTCGCCCGTAGGGCCCTCGCCGAGTACGGCATTCCCCGCGACCGGACCTGGGTCGTCGCCGAAGGCGGTTCGTTCGAGACGGACGGCCGGGGCACGCTCATGGTGACCAAAAGCTCGCTGGTCAACGCGAACCGCAACCCCGGCAAGAGCAGGCGGCAGATCGAGGACGCGCTCAAAGAGGTGCTGGGAGTGCGGAAGGTGATCTGGTTCGCGGGCGTACGCGGCGAAGACATCACCGATGCGCACGTGGACTCGATGGCCCGCTTCGCCGCACCAGGTGTGGTGCTGCTCGACAAGGCGTTCCCGGGATCGCCTGCCGACTCCTGGTCGCGGGCCAACGAACAGGCCAAGAGCGTCCTGAAGGACACGACGGACGCCCGCGGCAAGCCCGTTGAGGTCATTGAGCTGCCTCAGCCGGACCCTTACGAGATCACCGGGCGCGGCGACGCGTTCCTGTCCTCGTACGTCAATTTCTACGTCGCGAACGGCGCCGTCTTCGTCCCGCGCTTCGGTGACGCGAAGGCCGACGACCGTGCCCGGCAGATCCTGCGTGACCACTTTCCCGGCCGCGACATCGTGCCCGTGAAGATCGACGCGATCGCATCCGGCGGGGGCGGGATCCACTGCGCGACCCATGACCAGCCGGGGAAGCCGGCCGGGTAGCCCGTTGTCCGGCGGCGGCTCTGGCTCCGCCGGTGGGGCTTTGCCGTAATGTGCCAGGGCTGTCGATTCCTGGTGTGAGGCGATCTGGAAATGGGTGAGCTGTACTCGCCGATCGAGCCGTACGAGAAGGGGATGCTCGACGTCGGCGACGGCAACTCCGTGTACTGGGAAGTCTGCGGCAACCCGGACGGCAAACCCGCGCTCGTCGTCCATGGCGGGCCGGGATCAGGGTGCAGTACGGACGTGCGGCGCTACTTCGACCCGGACCGGTACCGGATCGTCCTGTTCGACCAGCGCGGTTGCGGACGCAGCCTCCCGCACGCGAGCGACCCCGACACCGACATGCGTCCGCAACGCCGCGTACCGCATCCCCACGGTCGATTCTTCTAGAATGTTCAATATGGCCCTGACATGAGGGGCTGGCGATGATGACCACGGAGAAGGCCCTGCCGGACTCTGCGGGCCGGGCGTTCGACATGACGAACGCGGCCACTGCCGAACTGGACGCGGCGGGCACGGTCGTCGCATGGACCCCCGCTGCCGAGCGCCTGCTCGGCTATCGGGCCGAGGAGATCCTCAACCGCCCCGCGGCGCAGCTGCTGGCGATCCCCGGGGACGAGGCGAGGGTGGCCGCCGTCGCCGAGTGGTGCCGCAGGGGGGACGGCTGGAGCGGATCGCTGGCGGCGCGCCACCGCGACGGCCGGAGTGTGCAGCTGGCGGTGCAGGTCATGCCGCTCCTCGACGCGGTCGGCCGGGAGCGCTGGTCCGTCCTCGCCCTCGAAGAGTGGCGGGTGCCGGGGGGCGGGGTGAACCAGCTGATGCTGGAGCCGTATCTCGCCCACGCGCCCGTCGGGATGGCCGTTCTGGACACCGATCTGCGCTACGTCTGGGTCAATGACGTCCTGGAGCGCCTGATCCCGCTGGAGCGGCGGCTGGGGCGGCAGGTGAGAGAGGTGCTGCCGCGGCTGGAGGCGGAGGCGTTCGAGGAGCGGATGCTCAAGGTGCTGCAGACCGGGGCTCCGGTGATGGACTACGAGTTCTGCAGCCCGACCTACGCGGACCCCAACCAGGAGCGCGCCTACTCGGCCTCCTTCTTCGCGCTGGAGGACCCGCACAGCCGGCGTGTCGGCATCTGGTACATGGTCATCGACGTCACCGAGCGCTGGCGGGCCCAGGGACGGCTGGCCCTGCTCAACGACGCCAGCGCCCGGATCGGCAGCACGCTGGACGTCGCCCGGACCGCACAGGAACTGGCCGATGTCGCGGTGCCGCCGCTGGCCGACTTCGTCGCCGTCGATCTGCTGGACTCGGTGCTCAAGGGCGAGGAGCCGGTTCCGGGCCCGGTCGACAGCGCCCCCACGCTGCGCCGCTGCGGCCAGAAGTCGGTCCGTGCGGGCGCTCCGGAGTCGACCCTGGCCGTGGGGGAAAGGGTACGGCGGTCCGCGTCGTCGCCGATCGCCCGCTGTCTGCTGGCGGGCAGGGCCCTGGTGGAACCGGTACGGGACGTCGCCACCAACGCCTGGGTCGCCGAGGACCCCGCGCAGGCCGACATCATCCGCAGGTTCGGGTTCCGCTCGGTGATGGCGGTGCCGGTGCAGGCGCGTGGCGTCACCCTGGGCGCGGCGACCTTTGTACGGTCCCGGCGGCTGGGGCCCTTCGAGGAGGGCGACGTACAGCTCGCCGAGGAGCTGGTCACCCGTGCCGCGGTGTGTGTCGACAACGCGCGCCGCTTCACCCGTGAACGCACCGCCGCCCGTGTGATGCAGCGCAATCTGATGCCGCACGCGCTGACCGGCGGATCCGCGCTGGACGTCGCGTCGTGGTACTTCCCGGCGGACGCGCCGAGCGGGGTGGGCGGCGACTGGTTCGACGTGATCCCGCTCTCCGGGGCGCGGGTCGCCCTCGTCGTCGGGGACGTCGTCGGACACGGCATCAACGCCGCGGCCACCATGGGACGGCTGCGCGTCGCCGTGCGGACGCTCGCCAATCTGGATCTGCCGCCCGATGAACTCCTGGCCCGGCTGGACGACTTGGTGATCGGCCTCGTGGAGCAGCACGGCGCGGACGAGTCGGCGGTGGCCGAGGACGAGAGCGTGGCCGCCACCTTCATGGGCGCCACCTGCCTGTACGCCGTGTACGACCCGGTCAGCAGGCGCTGCACGCTGGCACGGGCCGGCCATCTGCCGCCGATGATCGTCAGTCCGGACGGCGCCGTGGAGCTTCTCGACCTGCCCGCCGGACCGCCGCTCGGCCTCGGGGCGCTGCCCTTCGAGCCCGCCGAACTGGAGCTGGCCGAGGGCAGCCTGGTCGCGCTCTACACCAACGGCCTCATCGAGACCTGGGACCGGGACATCAGCATCGGCCTGTCCCGGATGAGCAACGCCCTCGCGGAGCCCGGAGCCACGCTGGACGGGGCCGGCCAGAACGTGATCAAGGCCCTGCTGACCGGACCGCCGTCCGACGACGCCGCGCTGCTCCTCGCCCGGACCCGCGCCCTGGGCGCGCATCAGGTCGCCTCCTGGGACCTGCCCGCCGATCCGGCCGTGGTCGCCGGCGCCCGCACCCTCGCGGGCCGGCAGCTGGTGGAGTGGGGCATGGATGAGCTGCGGTCCACCACGGAGCTGATCGTCAGCGAACTGGTCACCAACGCCATCCGGCACGCCGCCGGGCCGATCACCCTGCGGCTGATCCGGCAGACCGCCCTGATCTGCGAGGTCACCGACGCCAGCAGCACCTCCCCGCATCTGCGGCACGCCCGTACGACCGATGAGGGCGGCCGGGGGCTGTTCATCGTCGCCCAGCTGACCCGGCGGTGGGGGACCCGTTACACGGCCAACGGCAAGATCCTCTGGACGGAGCAGACGGTTCCGCCGCTGCGCTCGGCCTAGCCGATGGGTGGTGGGGGTGCTGAACGTTGCCAGGTGCGGCGCCGTTACGGCGTGTTTCCGCTGCGCGGGGCTTTCGGGTGCGGTGACGGCAGGGGCCGTACGTGGCCCGTGCGTCGACTCGTACATCGCCCAGTACGTCGGAGATTCCCGGATCTCGAAGGTGTGGGCGCTGGATCGCCGCATCTTCGCAGGTCGCGACTCCCCTTCCGCCTCTCCTTCGCATTGGTCAGCCGCACAGCCATCAGGTGTGACTTTGTCCAGTCCGGTCTCAAGAACCGCCATCTGTCCATGACCGCCGTGGGCGGGGTCATCGGCGCGGGCCTCTTCGTCGGCTCCGCCTCCGGCATCGCCGCGGCCGGCCCCGGCATCCTGCTCTCCCACGCCCTGGTCGGCGCGCTGGTCGTCCTCGTGATGCGGATGCTCGGCGAGATGGCCGCCGCCAACCCGACCTCCGGCTCCTTCTCCGCGTACGCGGACCGGGCGCTCGGCCGCTGGGCCGGGTTCTCGATCGGCTGGCTGTACTGGTTCTTCTGGGTCGTGGTGCTTGCCAAGAGCGTCATCTGGCGGGTCGGCGTCTTCTACCTCGGCTCGATCCTCGTCGTCGTCTCGCTCCTCGCCTGGAACGACCCCGCCATCGCCGAGAAGGGTTCGTACGTCGCGGCGCTCGACTCGGTCGGCATCCCGCACGCCGGTCAGATCATGAACGTCATCGTGCTGACCGCGGTGCTCTCCTGTCTCAACTCCGGCCTCTTCACCGCCTCCCGCATGGCCTTCTCGCTCGGCCGGCGCGGCGACGCACCGAAGGCGTTCGCCCGGACGAACGGAAGGGGCGTCCCCTAGGCCGTGATCCTGGCCTCCGTCCTCTTCGGCTTCATCGCCGTCGGCTTCAACTACCTGTGGCCGGACACCGTTTTCCAGTTCCTGCTGAACTCCTCCGGCGCGGTCGCGCTGTTCGTCTGGCCGGTGATCTGCTTCTCGCAGCTGCGGATGCGCGGCATCATCCTCCGCGAGAACCCGGACAAGCTCATCGTCCGCATGTGGCTGTTCCCGTACCTCACTTGGGCCACCATCGCGATGATCTCGTTCGTGCTGGTCTACATGCTCACCGACGACAAGCCGGGCGGCGGCCGCATCCAGGTGCTGCTCTCGGCGCTCCTGGCCATGGTGGTGGTGACCGTCTCGCTGATCCGCCGGCGGTTCGGCCGGAAAACTGTCGGTGCGGACGCGACGTCGTCCCGGTAGGGCACGGCCGAAGAACGGCTGCAGCCACGGCCGAAGACGGCTGCAGGGGCGGCGGTGTGGACGGCACACCGCCGCCCCGCGCGTGCCCCCAACACCCATCTGTCCCGGTGGCCAACGCACCCCCACCCAACGCACCCCCACCCCCGGTGGTTACGCACCCACCCCGGGGGCCACCCCACCCCTCATTCCCCTTCCCCCACCCGTACGGAAAGCACCCACCCATGCCCGCGTTCAGACGCCGCAGCCGCCGAGACAACCGTCCCCGTCTTGCCCCCGAACTCGACGACGTAGCGCTCGGCCAGGTCCGGCGACGCCTGGAGACGGCCTGGTCCCGAGGCTCACTCGACACCGCGGTCGTCGCCCTGGTGGCGAATGTGATCGAGGACGCCGGCCAGGACTGGGACCGCAAAGCGAACCGCCTGGAAGTGCTCGCCGGCACCGCGGGCCGGACTGCGGTGGCGGGAGCCTCAACAGCTCCCGTGCGTACCGGAGTTGGGCGATGGTGAGCTCGTCCGGTGGCTGCGTGGCGGGTGCCGGCGGCTGATGGGTGGCTGATCCGAGGGTGGTGAGTGTCCGGGTGGGCTCCGAGCGGGCTCTGTGGGTGGCTGCGGGCGCCCCGCCGGGAGCCGCCGGTGGCGAGCATGTTCGCCACCGGCGGTCGTGTTCGCCCTGGCGGTCGAGATCAATTGACGAAGGCGAAGATCGAAATTCTACAAAAGTATTAAATGTATGTATTGGATGAATTTTCACCTAAAACACCTTGTTGGTGCTATGTAGGCGTCGTAGCCTCGGAGTTGTCGCCGCTAGGGCATGAGGCGGCGGCCAAGCCGAACAAGTCAGAGGAGGAGAAGATGAGCTTCAGCAAAGTCTTCCCTCGTAGGCGTACGCGTGGCCACGGACGCGACGACTGGTGTGGCGGCCGCGGACACGGCGGCCACCACAAGCGTCACCGTCGCCGCTTCCACGGCAGCCGCAGGCATCGGATCTGCGTCCGCATGTGAATCGAGCCCTGGATACGAGGCCGGCCCGCGCCCCGCGCGGGTCTGTCTCCGGGGCTGTGCGGCCCGTGCCCCTGGGGCAAGTGCCGGGGCCTGTCCGTTGGGCAGTGCCGGTCAACTGCCCGTGCATCCGACCGTGACATCGCATCCGGCTGCTACACAGCGACCATAGCGATCATGCAGCCGCGCGGCTTGCGCCGACGTTCAGCGCCCGGTGAGGCGCCTTTCGAAGCGCCACCCCCAGTGGCCGGTCCGCGGGCCGCGGCGCTACCGGACCGGGAGGCCGCCATGCAAGCTGGTACCGGTAGGGAAGCCCGTCTGGACGGCGATGCCGGTGCTCGTATGGGCGGCGAAGACGGTACGGCGCCCGAGGCCGGTGTGTTCGCTGCGTTGCCCGGTGCGGCGGCGGATGCCCCGATCCTCACCAGGCGCGTCGCCCTCAAAGAGGCGTTCCGGCGTTTCTGGCCGCTGACCAAAGGCGACCGGCGCTGGCTCATCCTGGTTCTGCTGCTCGCCATCCTGGCCGCGCTCGCGGAGACCGTGGCCATCCTGCTCTTCGCCCAACTGACCGACAACGCCCTGCAGAAGGGCTCCGTCAGCGCCTTCTGGTCACCGGCCGGCAAATGGCTCGCGGTGGCCGTCGCGGGCGCGGTGGCGGGCTACCTGGGCAACTCGCTCGCCGCCTGGACCGCCGAACGCTTTGTGATGCGGCTCCGGGCCCGTCTCTTCTCCCATCTCCAGACCCTGCCGCCGCACTTCTACCAGCGCAATCGCCACGGTGACCTGCTGGAGCGGATGACCGGTGACGTGGACGCCATCGAGGAGCTGGTGATCTCCGGCGTCGTCGAGGCGTCCGCGGCGGTCTTCAGCGCCCTCTTCTACGCGGCCGCAGCCCTCTGGCTGCGCTGGGACCTGGCGTTGGTCACCTTCTTCCTGGCCCCGCTGTTCTACGTCGCCACGCGCAGCTTCACCGGCCGTCTGAAGGAAGTCTCCCGGCGAGCACGCAAGGCCGACGGCGCCGTCACCTCGGTGGTCGAGGAGGGGCTGGTCAACGTCGTCCTCACCCAGGCGTACAACCGGCAGCGCGACGAGGAGCAGCGGCTCCAGCGCGAGGCGCGCACCTGGCTGCGGGCATCGGTGCGCAGCGCCCGTCTCAATCAGTTCTACGAGGAACTGGTGGAGGTCCTGGAGACGGTCTGCGTCCTGGTGATCATCGGGATGGGCGCATGGGAGATCTCCGCCGGGCGGATGACGCTCGGGCAACTGCTCGCCTTCGCCGCCTTCATCGGCTATCTCTTCCCGCCGATCCGCAACCTCGGCCAGCTCGGTCTGACGGCCGTCGCCGCGACCGCCGGAGCCGAGCGGCTGCTGGAGATCCTCGACGCCAAGCCGTCCGTCACCGACCCGGCCGATTCCCTGACGTCGGCGTCGGAGTCGTCTACGACCAGCCCGGCGGCCGATTCCCCGACGTCCGGTGCCAAGCCGTCCACGACCATCCCGCCGGCCGCTTCCCTGATGTCCACGGCCCCGCGGCGCGCCGTGGGCGAGGTGGAGGCGCAGCGCGTCACCTTCCACTACCCCGGCAGCCGCCACGAAGCCGTCCACGACCTCTCCTTCGCCGCGGGCCCCGGGGAACTGCTGGTCATCACCGGCCCGAGCGGCGCGGGCAAATCGACCCTGGCCGCGCTGCTGCTGCGGTTCTACGATCCGGACGCCGGCAGTATCCGGTTGGACGGCATCCCCCTGGACCGCCTGCCGCTCGCCCAGATCCGCCGCAACATCACGCTGCTGCCGCAAGAGGTCCTCGTCCTGCACGACTCGATCGAGCAGAACATCGCCTGCGGACGGGACAACGCCACCCATGACGGACGGGACAACGTCACCCATGACGACGTGGTGCGGGCCGCGCGGGCGGCCGACGCCCATGGGTTCGTCTCCGCCCTCCCGGACGGTTATGACACCGAGATCGCCCCGGGAACCTCCCGTCTCTCCGGAGGCCAGCTCCAGCGCATCGCCATCGCCCGCGCGATGCTCCGCGACGCGCCCGTCCTCGTCCTCGACGAGCCCACGACCGGCCTGGACGCGCTGGCCGCGCAGCGCATCCTCGCCCCCCTCCGCCGCCTGGCCGAAGGCCGTACGACCCTCGTGATCACCCACCACCTGGACCTGGCCGCCGACGCCGACCGCATTCTGGTCCTGGACGACGGACGCCTGGTCCAGTCGGGCACCCACACCGAACTCCTCCAGCGGAGCGGCCTTTACGCCTCGCTCTTCGAGGCCCGGCCGCAGGCCCGGAACGGCGCCGGTCGGCCTCCTGCCCGCGCCGGTCCGTCGTCGGGCGGCCGGTGGGGTGAGGGAGCGCCCTACCTCGGCTCCACGGAATCCGGGTCGACGGTGCCCGGTTCCACGGAATCCGGGGCTGTGGCTCCCGGGGCCACGGAATCCGGGGCGCGGCTCCCGGAACCATGGTGAGAACGATCTTCCCCGTGGTCCGCCCCGTCTCGCCGAGCGCATGCGCCCCCGCGGCGTCCTCCATCGGGAAGGCCGCCGCGATCTCGACACGCAGCCGGCCCTCGTCCACCAGGGCCGCGATCTGGCGCAGTCCGCCCTGGTCGGGTTCGACGAGCATGAACACCGCACGCACCCCTGCCGCGCCCGGATCTTCGGCGTCGCCCGCAATGCGGCCGGAGCGGCGCGTAGGCGGAATGACGCGCGGGGGGCACACATCGCACGCCGGGTCGCACACCCTTGTCGTCGGGGGAGGGCGGCCGCACGCTGTGCTTCTGGTGCTGTATTCAACAATCACGGGGGTGATTGCCGTGCCCAGCGGCATAGTGAAGTGGTTCGATCCCGGACGGGGGGTCGGTGTCATCACCCAGGACGACGCGGGGCGCGAGGTCGTCGCGTACCGCTCGGCGATCCAGGGCAACCGGGACCGCAGGCTGATCAAGGGCGAGAGAGTGCTCTTCAACGTCACTCAGGACTCCGAGGGCACCCGGGCGGACAACATCCACCGGGTCCCGGAACCTTATTTCGGCGTTCGCCTATGTTGACGTTTCTCGATACAGGGCCCACTCTTGATTCCAAGCACATCGATACAGCTAGGTCGATGTGGGTACGTGACGTGGGTGCGTCGAGGCAGGCGTCGACGGCCCGCCGGTCAGTTGCAGGTCAATCGAGGAGCGGGCCATGAGTGAGCAGTCCACCGCATTGCGGGAATCCGTCCGTCGGCGTTACGCGGCCGCCGCCGTCCAGGTCACCGAGGGTGGCACCGCATGCTGCGGGCCGCAGGCCGTCGAGGTCGACGAGAACTTCGGTGCCACGCTCTATACCGCCACCGAGCGCGACGAGCTGCCCACCGAGGCCGTCGCCGCCTCGCTCGGCTGCGGCAACCCCACCGCGGTGGCCGATCTCCACGAGGGTGAGCGCGTACTGGACCTCGGCTCCGGCGGCGGCATCGACGTCCTGCTCTCCGCCCGTCGCGTCGGCCCGACCGGCAAGGCGTACGGCCTGGACATGACCGAGGAGATGCTGGCCCTCGCCCTGGCCAACGCCCGGAAGGCCGGCGTCGCCAACGTCGAGTTCCTCAAGGGCGCGATCGAAGCCATCCCCCTGCCCGCGAACAGCATCGACGTCGTCATTTCCAACTGCGTCATCAATCTGTCGACGGACAAGGCAGCCGTTTTCGCCGAGACCTTCCGCGTTCTGGATCCCGGTGGACGCATCGGCGTTTCGGATGTCGTCGCCGATGATGAACTGGCGCCCGCCCAGCGTGCCGAGCGCGGTGATTACGTCGGCTGTATCGCGGGCGCGCTTTCCTTCACCGAATACCGCAAGGGCCTGGAAGCCGCCGGTTTCACCGGTATCGAGATCACCCCGACCCACGCTGTCGCCGACGGAATGCACTCCGCCATCGTCCGCGCCACCAAGCCCGCGTCGGGTTCCTGCCGCGGCGACTGCTGATCGCGCCAACGGCTCGCATACCCTCGGAGCCCCTTTACGGACAGCCCTTTTACGGGGCCCACGCACGGAGCCCCTTCACGTGAGCCTCTTCGCGACGACTCACGTGAGCTCATTTACGACGGTGCATCACGACGACCCATCGCGAAGACGAATTCCCCTGATAGCGGTGTCGAAGACCGGCCGGTATTCGTTCCATTGCGCGTTCGGCGCCGAAAGGTAGACCACATACTGCGTGCCGTCGGCGTCGGCGAAAGCCAACTCCACCGCCCGGTACTTCCGCACGTCGCCCTGGAAGGTGAACTCCCAGTACCCCGCGGGCCGTCCCCGGAACGTCGTGGGGCCCATCCGTACCCGCTCATAGCCCTTGTTGTCCCGACGTGTCTGGTCCTCTTCGGTCTCGTGCCAGTGCCGGAGCGGATCGGACCCCGCGAACTCGACGACATTGACCCTCAGGCCGACCAGCCGGGACGGGTCTATGTAGGCGAGTTCACTGCTGGGCAATCTCTTGCGGGTCCAGCCGTCCGGTACGGGGACGGAGAACCCCTGGCCGGCCTTCCTGAGGCGGTATCCGGCGGGAAGCGGTGGCAGCGGGGATGGGCTGGTCTTCGGCGGGCCGCTGGAGGCGCCGCCCTCGGACGGACGGGCGCTCGTCGGATGGTCGCTCGACGGTCGGGCGCCCGCCGGATCGGCGCCGCCCCCGGGCCACAGCAGTACGCCGCCTGTCACGGTGGCCGCGGCCACCACCGCCGCGACAGACCACAGCAGCGCGCGGCGGCCGCGCCTGCCCCTGCCCCCTTGTGCAGGGCTGCCCCCTCGTGCAGGGGCCGCGGGAACTCCCACACGCTCCGGCCGCGTGGGCGGCTCGATGGCGGCGGTCCCCGCTTCGGCCGCACGGCCCAGGAGGCGTTCGGCCTCGTGGGCGTCCATCCGCTGGTCGGGTTCCTTCACCAGCAGACCGTCGATCACCGGGACCAGGTCCCCGGCGTTGCGCGGGGGATCGTATGCCTCGGCGGCGATGGCGTAGGCCGTCTCGATCGCGGTATCCCGGTGGAACGGGGGGCGCCCTTCGATCGCCTGGTACAGCGTCGCGCCGAGGGACCACAGGTCGCAGGCGGGGCCGGGCTCGGCCATCCCGCTGCGCAGCCGTTCGGGCGCGACGTACTGGATCGAACCGACCAGTTCGCCGGTCTTGGTCAGGGACGGCGTTCCGGACTCCACGGCGATCCCGAAGTCCGTGAGGACGATGCGCCCGTCGTTCCCGAGCAGCACATTGGCGGGCTTGACGTCCCGGTGCAGCACCCCGGCGTCGTGCGCGGCGCGCAGTGCGGCGGCCATGATGCGGCCGATCCGGGCCGCTTCGCCGGGTGGCAGCGTGCCCTTCTGCTTCAGGACGTCGCCGAGCGTGACCGAGGGGATGTACTCCATGACGATGCAGGGCAGGCCCTCGTCGTCGACGACGTCATGCACCACGATCACATTGGGATGGGTGATCCGGGCGGCGCTGCGGGCCTCGCGGCGGGTGCGCTCGTAGAGCCGCTGCACCTCGTCGTCGTGGAGGTGTGGGGGAACGTGCAGTTTCTTCACGGCGACGTGCCTGCCGAGCAGCTCGTCCTCGGCCCGCCACACCGTGCCCATACCTCCGCGGCCAATCCGCTCTACCAGCCGGTAACGGTTGGCTACGAGACGCCCCAGATCGGACACCGTGAGACCCTCTCCCTCTCCGCACGCCCACGCGCGCCTGAACATGTTGCCGGAGCACCATAGCCCGTGCGAATCGCATGGCCATGGCAGCGGATTTCCTGGGATTCGGCACCGGGTACCAGGGGGCTGGGATGGGGTGAGCGGGGCGTGGGGCAACTGGTTTGGAGAGTCGCCTTGTTCGCCGGCGGCTGCGGCTGCGGCGTGACCGCGATGGCTGCGACAGCTGCCGTAGCGGCCGGTCGTGGGGAAGGCCCGGACCGTCGCGGGGCCCGGCCCGTCCCGATGGCCGGACCGTCCCGTCCGCCGGGCTGTCTCCCGGCGGACTCATGGGGTTCCTATGTGTCCATATGCCCCATGTCGTCCGCGGCCTCAGCCGTGCCCACTCTCCGGCCGTGCCCCGCGTACGACGTAGAGTGCTCCGCCCGCGACGAAGAGGCCCGTCGCGGTGGCCCAGGCCGCGGGCTGTGGCCCCGGTTGCATGGCCCAGGCCCACACGGTGGCGGCTCGTCCGGGGACGCCGCCGCCCGCCCAGTACAGCGCGCTGACGTACGCGATCGTCGGCAGCCAGCTCAGCCGGGCGCCGATGACGGCGGTGGCCACCGCCGTGACCCCCATCGCCCCCGACAGGTTGCGGACCATCGCGGGGCCCCCGAATTCCTGTGCGTGCCCCGGCACGGCGAGCGCCAGGGCGCCGGCGGCCAGGGCGGTCAGCGCCAGCAGATGGGCCAGCCGCCGGGGCCATGCGGGGCGTACGGCGGTCCGGTCCAGCTCCGTGGAGTGCTGGTGCAGGCTGATGCCGATGGCCGAGGCGGCGAGCATCGGCGCGAGTGCCACGACCGGTACGCGTCTGCCCGGGTCGATGTAGGCGTTCAGCCGGTGTGCGCAGAGGGCGGCCAGGATCGCGGTGCCGAGGAGCGTGGCCACGGTGCGGGGCAGGGCGTGTGAGCGGGCGTAGAGGGCGTAGCCGTACGCCGGTGCGAGCGGGAGACCCGCGTGCCTCACTCTGCGGGCGTCTCGCCCGGGTCGCCGTCGCGGCAAGGCGGCGTACCGGTGCCGACGAGGACGCCGAGCACCACCGGCAGAGCCGCCGCCAGGAACTGCGCGAGCGGGCCCCTGGCGCCGGCGGCACGCAGCTCCGCCATGCGCGACCGGCGCTCCCGGCCGCCCTGCCAGCACCCCGCGGCGGCAGCCAGGGGACCGCCGAGCATCACGGCCATGGTGTGCAGCTGCAGCTGTGTCTGGCCCCAACTTCCTTGCCAGGAGGCAGACGTGACCGTCAGTGGCACGAGGAGGATGAGGGACACCGCGAGTGCGGACCAGCGGGCGGGGCCGCTGCGTGCCTCGGCGTGGAGCGGGTGGCGAGTGCGTCGGCCCGGTTTCCGTCGCCCCGGTCGGGGAGTACGTATGCCGGGCGGCCGGGACAGGGCCGGGGCGGTCATCGGCGCGTTCCTTCGGCGGGCGCCGCGGCGGCGCGGTGGCCGCGCAGGGCGGCCGTGTAGCCGCGCTCGATGGCGTTGCCGCCGGTTCCCGCGCGGTCCGTCCGCTCGCCGAGCTCCGCGAGTGCGGCGGGCGTGCCGCGACAGGCCACCCGCCCGGACTCGATGAGCGTCACCTCGGTGCACGCCACGGCCACGTCCTCCACCAGGTGGGTGGAGACGATCACCGTGCCTTCCTCGCCCAACCCCCGCAACAGCGCGCGGAATTCGACCCGCTGCTCGGGATCGAGGCCGGCGGTCGGTTCGTCGAGCAGCAACACGGCCGGATCGTTGACGATGGCCTGCGCGATACCGACCCGTCGCACCATGCCGCCCGACAGCGTCCGCACCTTGGTGTCGATACGGTCCGCGAGCCCCACCCGCGCGACGGCCCGCTCGACCGCCGGGCCCGCCTGCGCGCCCGGCATCTCCTTCAGCCAGGCCACGTACGCGACAAACTCCCGCACGGTGAAACCCGGGTAGTACCCGAAGTCCTGTGGCAGATAGCCGAGCCGGTGCCGGGCCGCCGCCAATCCCCGGTGGCCGGACAGATCGTGGCCCAGGAGCTCGACGCGTCCGCTGTCGGGACGGGCGACCGTGGCGAGGACCCGGATCAGGGAGGTCTTGCCTGCGCCGTTCGGGCCGAGCAGCCCGTGCACCCCGGGGCCGAAGTCGAGGAGCGCAGCTCACGGCGCGCCCGCATGGCCCGGGTCTTGATCGTGCCCTCCGGAACGCCCAGCAGAAGCGCGGCTTCACGGGTGGTCAGGCCGTCGACGACGGTGGCACGCAGGACCTCGCGCAGCTCCGGGGAGATCCATTCGAGGGCGGTGCCCACATCCCCGTACTCAAGCCCGGCCAGGACCCGGTCCTCGGCGGACGGAGCGGCAGCCGGCGGCTCGTACGCGACACGTTCGGCCCGTGCCTGCGCTCGCTTCGCGTCCACCAGCCGCCGGGCCGCGATCACCCAGAGCCAGCCGCCGGCCGCCCCGGCCCGGTACGTAGCGGCCGACCGCCACACGGTGACGAAGGTGTCCTGAAGGACCTCACGCACGATCTCCGGATCGCCGCACCGCCGCGTCAGCCGCACGTGCAGCCACCCGGCGTGCCGGTCGTAGAGAGTGGCCAGCGCAGCCTGGTCCCCACGGGCGACGGCACGCAGCAACACCGCGTCGTCATGTCGGTCTCGGTCTGCCCCCACGGGGCGGAACAGTCTCACACCCTCCCTATCGCCCGGCGGACCGCACCCGGTTCATGCGGCCGGGCAAACTTCATGCGGCACGCGCGACGATCCGGACGGGGCGGCTGAGGCCATCGCATGATGATCGCGTAGGGGGAGCGCCGGATCCGTCAGGCCGACATCCCGCCGCACCCTCTGGGGCTCGTACTGCAACACGACAGATCAAGGCCCGAGTCGAGCGCCCTCCAGCGCCTGCCTGTGCGACTGGGGCGAACCCAGTGCCGTCCGGCGAGGAGGGGGAAGATCCTGTGCGTCGCCGCAATCTCCTGGCGCCTGGCGGGCTACCGGGGCGGTCTTCAGTCCCGCTGCGGCCGCCGCGCAAGTGCCCGCGCGGCCGAGTCTGTCGGGCCTGGAAGACTGCTGCTGTACGAGAAGCACCGCCGGGGTGGTGACCCGCAGGGCAGAGCACCGTTTGTCGCTCGACCGAGCGACAAACGGCGAAGTGGAAGCGCCCTCGGCGAAGGGCGAAACCAAGGCTGTACGGCCGTTGCTTGAGCAGGTTCCGCCACCAGCCGTACCAGTAGCCTGCCGGAGTTGAGCGAGCAGGTACGGGCTGAACGCCCGGCGGGATGGAGGACGGCAATGGCCCATCGATATGACTGTTCCACGGTGTTCGGACGTGCGGACGGGTTGCGCGAGGCCGCCTTGGCGGTGCGCCGGGGTGAGTTGGTGGTGCTGCCCACGGACACCGTGTACGGGATCGGTGCCGACGCTTTCAACCGTGAGGCGGTGGATGGTCTGCTGCGGGCCAAGGGCCGGGGCCGTGCCATGCCCTCGCCGGTGCTGGTCGCCTCCCCGGGTGCCTTGTATGACCTGGTCACCGACGTCTCCGAGCAGGGCCGGGCCCTGGTGGAGGAGTTCTGGCCGGGTGGCCTGACCCTGGTGGCCCGCCACCTGCCGTCGCTGGACTGGGATCTGGGGGAGACCCACGGCACGGTGGCGGTCCGGATGCCGTCCCACCCGGTGGCTCTTGACCTGCTGGCCGAGACCGGGCCGATGGCGGTCTCCAGCGCCAACCTGACGGGACAGCCGTCTCCGCAGGACTGCGATGCCGCTCAGGGCATGCTCGGCGACTCGGTCGCCGTCTACCTGGACGGCGGGGTCACCGAAGCCACCGTCGCCTCGTCCATCGTGGATCTCACCGGCACGGCTCCCGTCCTGAAGCGCGCGGGCGCGATCAGTGCCGAGCGCCTGCGCAAGGTGGTTCCCGACCTGCAGGAGCCGTGACCCGGCTCGCCGGCGACAGCACAGGGCGGCGCGGCAGCCGCTTCGGCCACCCGTTCGGCGGCCTTCATGATCGCGATGCCGTCGTTGTGCACGGTATGGCGGTGCACAGCGAACAGCGCGTGGGCGGCGGGGCGCGGGACGCTGCCCAGGTGCCCGACGGCAACCGGCAGCCCTACCAGGGTGACCAGGTCCGCCGCGCACTGAGAATCCTGCTGGAAGCCGCCGTCGCCCAGCGCCTGGGGATGCCGGCGACACCAGGGCGCCCAGTCCCCGACCGCCGCGCCCGCGCCGCTGCCGGTGGCCCCCGCCATCGCGGTGAGCCGGGCTCGGCCGTACCCTGCGGCCATGACTGACGACCTGCCCCTGACTCCGTCCGAAGCCTTTGAGCTGCTGCTGGCCGGCAACGAGCGCTTCGTCGCGGGCGCGTCGGAGCACCCGAACCAGGACGCCGCGCGCCGCGCCGAGACCGCACCCGGCCAGCGTCCGTTCGCCGTGCTCTTCGGCTGCTCCGACTCACGCCTGGCCGCCGAGATCGTCTTCGACCGGGGCCTGGGCGACCTGTTCGTGGTCCGCACCGCGGGCCATGTGGCGGGGCCTGAGGTGCTGGGCAGTATCGAGTACGCGGTGAGCGTGCTGGACTGTCCGCTGGTCGTGGTGCTGGGCCACGATTCGTGCGGCGCGGTCGCGGCCACCCGTGCCGCTCTGACCGACGGTCTTGGTACCACCGGGTACGTGCGCGACGTCATCGAGCGCGTCACGACCAGCGTCCTGGCCGCTCGCGCCGCCGGGGTCACCGGGGACGACGACATCATCGCCGAGCACATACGGCACACGGTCGACCTGCTCCTGGACCGCTCCCGGCTCCTCGCCGACCGGGTCACCGCCGGAAAGACGGCCGTAGTGGGCCTGTCCTACCGGCTGGCCGACGGCAGTGCCCAGCTCGTCACGTCCCGTGGCCTGCCGGAGGAAGCAGCTGCCCCCGCGCCGGGCGCCTGAACCGTTCACAGGCGGACGACGAGGGCGACCAACTCCACGGTGTGACCTACATAATTGTGACCTACATAATGCTGAGTGGTCGCGGGAATTTCATGGCCGCGCCTGCGACCACACTCGCCCTCCTGGGGATGGCCTGAAAACGCCTGCCTCGTCAGCGGCACCGCATCGTCGACGACGCGGTGCCGCCCGCCACCCCCGCCTCATTCCAAGGGCCTGGCCGGCGTCGGCACGGCGATCACTCACGGCGATCACCCTTGTCGCCTACGGGTGGTCTCAGGCATGGCTGCCGCATCCGTCAGATGCTGCCCACTGGCGGCCGGAGGGCATCAGCGCTGGTACTCCCACCTTTCGCCACTTGGCTGCATACCGCCCCGATGCGCACTGCCGAGCCCGATTAGCACAAGCGAACGATGGGCGAGTAGGCGTGTCGATTCAGTGAAGACGGATTCCGAAGAGGCGGGGCGCTCGTGGAAGCACTCTTCCGCTCTTGCCCTATGGGGCGTACGCCTGGGCACATCACCGTGAACAATGCGCCAATCACTCGTATGATCCGGTGCTTGACCGTGACTTGACCTTCGGCCATGAGGTAATCTCTGAGCAAAGAGGTGTTCGCGGTTGCACCAAGCGGACCGCCTTGACTGGCAAACATGAGGTCTGGCCAACGGCCACGTTTCTCGGGGGGAGATGTACTGATGGAGCGGCGACGGATTCCCTGCGATTCCGGCCACTGGTCGGCATGGTCGCTCCCCGATCACAGACGCTCCCGCTCCTACCGCTAGCGATGGTGACGCGTTCCGCGCTGTAGGCGCGGGCGCCATCCCGCTCGGATCACCTCTTCGCGTCGACGACGCACAAGAACACCGGCTGTCCCGCTCTTCGGGCACACCGGTACGCCACCCATCGACTGATGACCTGAGCACACCGCGCCCGCGAGCACCGCTTGGGGCGCAGGAGAAAGGCCACCATGAAGTCCCTGGTTGACAACGCACGTTCCTTCTCGACGCACGTGGCCGAGCGTGCTGAGGAGTTCCGCACCCTTGAGGCCGGGCAGAGCCCCGAGGTCCTCTTCATCACCTGTTCCGACTCGCGCGTGGTGCCGGCCCTCATCACCGGCGCCCGGCCGGGCGAACTGTTCGAGCTGCGGACAGCGGGCAACATCGTTCCCGAGTACAGCAGCGACCACCCCTCCAGTGAAACGGCCACCATCGAATACGCAGTGCGGGTGCTGGGCGTCCGCGACGTCATCGTGTGCGGCCACTCCCACTGCGGCGCGGTCAACGCCCTGGTAAGCGGGGACGACCTCTCCGCCATCCCGGCCGTACAGGGCTGGCTGGAGCGCGCAGCCTCCCGGCCCGAGACGACAACACCCTCTTCCCCGGACCTCGCTGAGGCAGTCCAGCGCCACGCGGTCGCCCAGCTGGAGCGGCTGCACACCCACCCCTGCATCGCGGAACGCGTCGAGGCGGGCACCTTGGCGGTGCACGCCTGGTACTACGAGGTGCACACCGGAGCAGTGAAGCAGTACGGGCCGGACGACCAGTCTTTCCGGCCGCTGTGACCCGCATCCGCCCGCCTCACGGGCCGCCGAGTACCTCTTCCCTTCCGCTTCCGCTGTGCGAGGAACTCCACTGATGCTCTCCACCCTCAAAAAGCCCGCCCATCTGCGGCGTGATGTCCTGGCCTCCCTCGTCGTCTTCCTGGTCGCCCTGCCCTTGTGCGTGGGAATCGCCGTAGCCTCCGGAGTGCCCGCCGAACTCGGCCTGATCACCGGTATTGTCGGCGGCCTGGTCGTCGGCTTCCTGCCCGGCAGCAGCCTCCAGGTCAGCGGCCCGGCCGCCGGGTTGACCGTCCTGGTCTTCGAGGCCGTCCAGGAATTCGGCCTCGGCGTTCTGGGAGCCATCGTCCTGCTCGCCGGCCTGGTCCAACTCGTTCTGGGAGCCCTGCGGTTCGGCCGCTTCTTCCGCGCGATCACGATCGCCGTCGTCCAGGGCATGCTCGCCGGCATCGGCCTCGTTCTGATCTTCGGCCAGCTCTACACCATGGCCGACGTCAAGCAGCCCCGCTCCGGACTCGACAAGATCGCGGGACTGCCGCACCTGGCCACCGAGATCGCCACCTCCAGCGCAGCCCTGACCGCGTTCGCCATCGGGGCAGCCACCATCGCCGTGCTCGTCCTGTGGAAGAAACTCCCCGCTCAGGCCCAGACGGTGCCCGCGCCGCTGGCCGCGGTCGCCCTGGTCACAGCCGTTACAGCCGTGGCCGGCTGGTCCGTCCCCCGCGTCGAAGTCCAAGGGCTGCTGTCGGCTGTCCAGCCGCCGGGGATGTCCGACTTCGCTTCGCTGGGCAGCCTCGCCGCCCTGGGCACGGTAATCGCCTTCGCTCTCATCGCCTCGGCCGAGAGCCTCTTCAGCGCCGCCGCCGTCGACCGCATGCACGACGGCCCACGCACCGACTACGACAAGGAACTGATGGCCCAGGGCGTGGGCAACACCGTCTGCGGCGTCCTCGGCGCCCTGCCGCTGACGGCTGTCATCGTGCGCAGCTCCGCGAACGTCCAGGCCGGGGCCAAGACGAAGCTGTCCCGCATCCTGCACGGTCTGTGGTTGGTGCTGTTCGCCGCCCTCGTGCCGACCGCGATCGGCATCATTCCCCTGGCCGCGCTCGCGGGGGTCCTCGTCCACGCCGGCTGCAAACTCGTCCCCGTCAAGGACCTTGTGCCCCTGTGGCGCGAGCACCGCGGCGAAGCCGTCGTCCTGGCCGTCACCGCGATCGCCATCATCACCACCAACCTGTTCGAAGGCGTCCTCCTCGGCATCGTCCTCGCCGTGGTCAAATGCGCCTGGGAAACCTCCCACCTTCACCTCGACGTCCATGAGACGACCGACGGCCGGCTCCTCGTCACCCTCACCGGGTCCGCCACCTTCCTCCGGCTGCCCCGCATGCTCGAAACCCTCGAAGCGCTCCCCCACGACCGGCCCGTCGAACTCGACCTCTCCGAGGTGCGCCACCTCGACCACGCCTGCCGCATCACACTGGAGAACTGGGCACAACAGCGGGGAACCACCATCGACATGCTTGCGAAAGTCTGACCGGCCGCTCATCTCGAACGCGCGACCTGCGGGCAGCTCGCCGCACAGCAGACGCGCAGGACTCATCCACTCAAGCCCCATCCACTGTCACCCCTCGCCCGATGCCGGGCGAGGGGTGGCCACGCCCGACACTCCCGTTTCGTCCACAGCACGGTAAAGCTCAAAGGAGGCAACGGTGTTCGATCGCAGGGCAGAAGCAGAAATGCGGCTGTACTCAGAACAGCTGGCCACGGAACTCGCCCTGATAAAGCATCATGGAGAGGCGAGCGACGACAACACCGAGGCCCAAACACCGCCTCCGGCTGACGAATCGCACGCGACCGCCGTCACGACAGCCGCCACCGACGCAGAGCGGGATCCTGCGAGATCGTGACTGGTGGTGCTGCGTGCTGACACGCGGTCCCGTCCTGCTTGGTCAGAGGGCACAACGGCTCTCGGCCCAGTGACGCACGAACTACGGCCTCTTCGCCGGTGGACCCGATTCAGTGAAGATCGCTTTCGTGGCGCGCATCACTCTCGCTCGGGCCGCGTCGCAGGCCGGCCCCTCTCGTCGCCCGGGGCATCCGCCCACGGTGATGTGTGGACAGACGGGGCGCGTCCGCCGCGTGCTGCGAGGAGACCACGACGGTGTCCAGCGCGCCGCCTCGCTGCCCAGGTACTCGATGGTGACCTGTGCCGACTTCCGACAACCGGTAGGAGAGCCGGTGTGCGAGATCGATGGGCAAGGGGATCAGCTTGGCCGTCTCGTAACCGAACATCAGGCCCTGGTCGCCCGCGTCGAGGATCGTGTCACTGATCTGGTCGGCGATCTTGTCGGGATGCGCCTCGGTCACGGACTCCGAGGTGAACAGACGACGGGGCACAACTCTCCCTGGGTCGGATCAGGCTGTGGCCTGACAGCGGAGGGCGGCGACCCGGCGGACGCGCCGGGCGGTTCAGCGCGAGGATCCGAGGTCGGTACACAAGGCCGCGGGCACGCCGATCGCGACGGCGACGACCGCGCCCTTCTTGTGTGTGACGGACACGCTGATGCCGGCGATGCCACGGTCGCGAGCATGCCGGGCCGCCGTTCCGCAGAGGTGGACCTGCGGAGCTCCGCCGTCGGCGCGCAGGATGGCCACCTGGCGCGGGGTCACTCCCGCCCGCACACCTGTGCCGATGACCTTCAGCACAGCCTCCTTGCCCGCGAAGCGGCCGGTGAGGAACTCGCGGGCCCGCTCGGCGCCGAAGGAGGCGGCGGTCCGGAGTTCCTCGGGGGCGTACGTGTAGTCACGGAACCACGGGCGGGCGAGCAGGGCTGTGAGCTCGTCCTCGTGCGTGACGTCGACACCGATCCACACCGTGTGTTCACCCTGCTCTCCGCGGTGTCCCGCTAGTTGAGAAACGTCCCCTTGAGTACGCCCTGGAAGACGGCCAGCCGCTGGATGTGGCCGGTTCCCTCCATGAATTCGAAGGCCCGCGCGTCCCGGTACAGCTTGTTGAACAGCGGGTCCTCCAGGAGCGCGCCGGGGCCCATCAGCTCCGCGGCGACCAGGGTGCAGTGTTCGGCCAGCTCCGCTGCGCGTGTCTTGACCCCGGCGACGTGGTCGGCGCGTACCCGGCCGGTGTCGATGGCCGCGGCGACCTCGTAGTTCTGGGAGCGGACGGCGGCGAGCCGGTCCTCCATGTCCTCCAGCCGTGACCGGGCACTGCCCGCCAGGGCCGGGCGCTGCTCGTGTACGTGCTCCAGGACCGCGCGGCACAGCCCGACGATGGTGCCGGCCAGCACCGGACGGAACCGTTGGAGCGTGCGGATGGCGCCGATCAGCCCGCGTCGGCTCGGCTTGAGGCTCTCGTAGCCGAGGATCTGCTCACGCTCCACGCGTACGCCGTCGAGCCTGATGGCGGAGATCCGCGCTCCGCGCATGCCCACGGTCGGGATCGGCTCGGCGTGGAATCCGGGAGCGTCCGTGTCCACGAGGACCGCCTCGATCCCCAGCGGCCCGGGCGCCCGGCGGCAGAACACCACGCCCAGTTGGGCGTACGCGGCGTTGCCCACGTACCGCTTCTCGCCGGTGAGCCGGAAGCCGTCACCCTCGGGGACGAGCGTCGTCTCCAGTTCGGTGGCGGCCGATCCCTTGACCGGTTCGGTGAGCCCGAAGAACGTCCAGACGGGATCCGGGCCGGCCATGCGCTCGTAGTACGCGTGGCGCTGCTTGTCGTCGCCCAGAGCGCCCACCGCCACCCCCGACATCAGAGGGCCGGGGCAGGCGAGCATGAAGCCCGCGTCGCCGTAGCTCAGCTCCTCGATGGTCACCGTGTGTTCGAGGCACGAGCTCATGTCGTAGGTGTACTCGCCGACGCGCAGCGGCGAGTCCAGGTACTCCACCGGGATGGTGCAGCCGCGCATGATATCCACGGCAGGCAGTCCCAGCCGGCGTCCGATCGCCTCCGGGTCGCGGTCGATCTCCAGGCCGATCCCGCGCAGCTGCCTGCCGGCCTCCCGTACGTATGAGCGCAGCGCGGCGATCCGCTCGCCGGTGGGCTCAGTCATCTCCGGCCTCCGATCCCCGCTGCTGCGGGTGCAGGTACGTGTTGCCCAGAACCTCAGCCAAGTACAGGACGGTCCCCGGCCCCCCGGCGACGAAGCCGCTTGCGCCATAGAGCTTGAGCGCCGTACGGCCCCCGTTCACCAGGTCCCGGTGGATCCGCCAACGCCGTCGCGGGGTGCTCAGGGGCAGCTCCCGCAGGTTGTCCGACTCCGACAGGGCCAGTGCCACATCGGCCACCGCGCCCTGGACGAGCTGGCGGTTGAGCAGGTTGGCGCCCTCCGAGACACGTTCGCCGAGCCGGGCGACCGCACCGTTCAGTACCTGTCGTACGGTCTGCAGGTGCAGCCGGATCAGCTCGTCGGCGAACTCCTCCTGGCGCCGGTCGGCGGCCGGTGTTCCGCCGCGCTGCGCCATCAGCATCCCCGAACTGCCCGGCACCTGCGCGCCGGCGGTCACCCGCGTCGGCGAGGCGACGGCCCAGCCACCGTAGGAGACCGTTAGGTCGCCCGGGGCCACCCTGTCGTGGCAGGCGTCCAGTGCGGCCGCGAAGTCCCCAAGTGCCGTGCCCTCCGGGGAGGTCGTCATGTCGGTGTTCACCGGCGTCGCCTCCCCTCACCCGCCGGTTCCGGGAGGGTGCCGTGGTCGTGCGACCGCAGCACGGCCAGGTGGCTGTCTCCGGAGCGGGGGTCCGTATCGCACAGCACCACCGTCGTGTACTCCTGCTGCCAGGAGCGCCAGTGCCGGGCGAGCGCCAGCCACACACTGGTGCAGTACGTGCCGCCGCTTGCCTGGTAGTGGTGGCGGACGTCGGCGAGCGCGGCCGTGTCGAGCCACGGTCCGGCCACCACCAAAGTGCCGTCCGGCTCCTTGTCCACCACCCCGCCGATCCGGACGGCCACTGGCTCGGTGGCGGAGACCGCCTCGACTCCGGTCACCCGGGGCCCACCCTCCTGGCCGAACAGGAGCATGACCCCGGAGTCGACCAAGTGGTTGTCGTGGACCAGCGGGAGCCGGGTGGGCAGGGTGGTCTGCTCCAGGACGGCCAGCACCGCCTCGCGGCTGCGGCCGGCGCGCTGGAAGGCGGAGATGACGCGCAGTGCCGTGAACGGCGCGGCCAAGCCCTGCTGGTGGATGCCGAAGTTGGTGGCATGCCCGCCGAGCTGCCTGTCGAGATAGGGGGAGATCGCGGTGAAGGGAGTGACGTCGGGCAGCGCCTGCGTCACGATCACCAGGTCCGGCGTGCTGTCGCCGATGTCACCGGTGGTGACGAGCCGGTCGATCAGATCCCGGTGGCCGACGTTCGGCCCGGCGCGCAGCAGGTCCTCCTCCACCTCCAGCCCGAACGGCTCGACCAGGTCGCGGTAGTAGGAGAGGGTGGATGGATCGTCGTCGTAGGGCCTGCGCGGCGGGGATACCACGGCGCAGGCGGCACGCAGAGTGGGCATCGTCGTCGCCTCATCCCTCGCCGGTGGTCTGCGCGGTCTGGGACAGGACGTAGTCGGTGAGCGATCCGACCGACTTGAAGTCGTCCATGTCCAGATCCTCGGGGTCCACTGAGATGTCTGTGGCGTCCTCCAGTTCCATCAGCAGTTCCAGGACGGACGTCGAGTCCAGATGCAGGTCCTCGAAGAGGCGTACCTCCTCGGTGAGACCGGTGACGGGGCGCTCCAGTACCTCGCTGAGGGACTTTTCCACCGCCGAGATCACGTTGCCGCGTTCCATTGCCAGTTTTCTCCTGTGTCAGTCGAAGTCGATGAGGCGCTGCTTGGCCAGCAGTTCCTCCTTGCGGTCCCGTTCCCTCACCAGGTGCGCGGCACCGTTGTGGACGAGCACCTCGGCCGGGAAGCCGTGGCTGAGGAACAGGCCCGGTGAGGCGGTCGGTCCGTACGCTCCCGAGCGCTCGACCCCCAGCAGGTCGCCGGCCTGGACTGGTGGCAGGACGACTTTTTTGCCAATGACGTCGTTGGGTGTGCAGAGCGGCCCGGTGACGGTGTACGTGTCGGTCAGCTCGTCGTCGTACCGGCTCAGCGAGCAGATCGGGAAGTTGCGCTTGACGAAGCTTCCGACTCCGACCGCCGCCATGTGGTGGTTGGTGCCGCCGTCGGCGACCACGAACCGCTCGCCCATCGACTCCTTGACGTACAGCGCTCGCACCACGTACGTACCGCACATCGCGGTCAGGTACCGCCCGAGTTCGTTGATCAGCCGGCACCCCGGGTGCGCTGCGGAAAACGGCTCGACCACCTCGTTGATCCCGGCGACCGTGGCCTGAAGGTCGAGGTCCTTCTCGTTGTCGAAATAGGCGACACCGAAGCCGCCGCCGAAGTCGACGGTCTCCAACGGGATGCCGAGCGCCTGCGCCAGTTCGTCGGCCAGGGCGAGGATCTGACGGGTGTTGTGCGCCAGATCCCCGGCGTTGAGGAAGCGGGTGCCCATATAGGCGTGGAAGCCGCGCACCCGCACCCTGCGCAGGCGGTCGAAGAGGCCACGGGAGCGGCGCAGCACGTCCGCGTCGATGCCGAACTGGCGTGGCTTGCCGCCCATCGCCAGGCCGGAGCCCTTGGTGTGGAAGTCCGGGTTGACGCGGAGCAGCACCGGAACCTCGTCGCGGTCCGCAGCGGCGGCGATCTCCTCGATCTCGGCGACCTCGTCCAGCGACTCGCACACGATGGCGTACAGACCGGCTGCGACGCACGTCTCCAGCTCGGCGCGGGTCTTGCCCGGCCCCAGGAAGATGACGTCGTCCGGTGAGATGCCCGCTCGTGTCACCGTCATCAACTCGACCATGGAGGAGATCTCCGCACCGGCTCCGAGTGAGCCGAGGCGGGAGGTGACGCTAACGTTCGGGTTGGCTTTCAGGGAGAAGAAGACGTCCACAGCCGGGTGCAGCTGGTCGCGCAGTGACTGGTAGACGGACCGCAGCACCTCGGAGTCGTACACGAACACAGGAGTCCCGAACTCCTCGGCGATGTGCGAGACCGGCACACCCTGCACATGGAATTCCGCGCTGCTCGTGGCATCCTTTCGGCTGCTCATGGCTTCCTTTCGGTGGTGGAGAATCGTCCGAGCGCGTGGGCCACCCGCTGGTCGAGCGCGGCGAGTTCCTCACGTCGCCCGGCGAAGAGCAGGGTGTAGAGCCGGCCGTCGAACGGGACGGAGGCGCCGCTCTGCGCGTTCACGGTGCCGAAGGATGTGACGACCACTCCGGTGCCCGCCGACGGTGGTTCGGCCAGGGCGCCGAGCGCACCGGCCACCTCGTCGAAGGAGACCGGCGCTGTGAGCCGCAGCGGGTAGTGCCTGGCCAGTGCCGCACCCCCGGGAGCCATGAACCGTTCGGTGGCGCGGCCCTGGTAACTGGACATGTTCAGACGGGCGTTGATCTCCAGGACCGGATAGACCAGGTCGTCGGCGCCCACGAGGGCGTCCACGCCCACGGCGCCGAAGAACCCGTCCTTGTGGAGCCGCCCGCCCAGCGCCTCCGCGGCCTCGGCCAGCGTCTCGTGCTGGGCCGGGGTCAAGGCGGCCGGCATGACGTGGCCGAGGTGCACCCCGCCGGAGGTGAGCGCCTCCTTGACAAAGTCGAGCCTGACCCGCCCGGCGCGGTCGATGGTGAACTGGTAGTTGAGGTCGAACCGTTTGGGCAGGAACCTCTCCACCACCACATGCATCGCGTCGTCGCCGGTATCGCCCGCCCGGCGCTCGACCATGCGCAGCAGCCGGTCGGCCTTCTTGCGGCTGTCCAGTACGAGCAGGCCCTTGCCGGAGACTCCGTACGCGTCCTTGACGATCACCGGTTCACCGTCGCTCAGCGCCTGGTCGAGCGCGTGGCGCAGCTGCGGGACCGTCTCACAGCAGGACCCGGGGATCTCGCGCAGCCCCAGCTCCTCGGCGAGCCGGCGGCTGTAGATCTTGCTGTTGACCCGCTCGTAGGTGGCCGCGTCCGGCACCGCGGCGCGCAGTCGCGTCTCCTGGGAGATCCGCTGCTCCAGAGGCGAGTTGCCCATGGGCATCAGGTACGCCCCATCTCGCGCGATCCGCCGCAGCCGGTCCATCAACTCCGGTGAGTCCAGTACCGCCTGGCTGGTGCCATCGTCGCTGGCCGGGGCCCGCGTGACCAGCTCGACGGGCACGCCCAGGCCGGTCTTCTCGACGTATCGGCGGTAGCCGTCGTCCAGCGGCCGGTCCAGCAGCAGGAAGTCTGCCGGTTCGGCCAGCAAGACGCCGAGCTCCTCCATGCGCTGCACGGTCGCGCTGGTGACCGACAAGCGCGCCGCCGGCAGACCGACGTACTCGCGCGCCCACTGGTTCTCCACCTCGAAGTTGCACAGCCACACGAACCGGGCGTCGCGGTCGCCGGTGAGCGCTTCCTTGAGATCCGCCGTGTAGGCGGGGCCGGTCATCGCGCCCACCGCTTCCGGTGAGTGATCACCATGGCGCCGAAGGTGGCGCCCAGACCGACGGAGACCAGGACGTAGTTACGGCCGTCTACGAGCCGGTCGCTGTCTCGCAGGGTGGTGTAGTTGACGAAGACGTCCGAGGCGTAGCAGTGGCTGTAGCGCGCGATGTTCTCCAGAAAGAACCGGTCGGGGTCGGCGCCCAACTCCTTGATCGCCTGCCGCCAGGAGACCATGTTCACGTTGTGCGGGATGATGAGGTCGATGTCGCCGAAGGCCAGCCCCGCCTCGCGCACCGCTTGCAGGATGACCTCGCCGAGCACCGTGCCATAGGCCCGGCCGAAACCCTGGGTCTCCTCCTTGGTCATCTCCAGGCCGGCCGCGTACTCTCCGAGTGTGCGCGTCACGTGGGAGCGCACCACGTCCCCCCGGCCGCCGACGGTCACCAGGCAGGCGGCCGCGGCGTCGGCCATGATGGCGCTGTTGGGAATCAGCTGGACCTTGGGCGAGTAGGCCCGTTCGCCGGTCACCATCAACGCGTGGGCGCCCTCCGGCGCCTCCGCCCGCAGCAGTTCACCCGCCAGGTCGATGGCCCCCAGACTGCTGACGCACGCCTGCTGGGTGAGCGCGAACGCTTCGGCGTCGTGCAGCCCCAGATCGTCACGGATCACCTGAGCGGCATCGATGTGCGGTGGGGTGAGGGTCTGCATGGTGTGGGCGTAGATGACGTACGAGATCCGGTGCCCTTCCGGAAGCGCCTTCAACGCCTGCCGTGCCGCGGGAAGGACCAGGTCGAACAGGCCCGTATCCGGGTCGAACCGGAGCCGGTCCAGGCCGTATATCTTCCGGAACACGCCCACTTCGGCCCGTCTGAGTCCGAGGCTGCCGGCGAGTTCGTCGATCTTCACGCTGCGCTCGGGGAGGAACGACTCGATCCTCTCCAGCGTTGTCGCGTCGAGCACGTGCTCTCCTCTCAGTGGCCCGCGAACTCCGCACGGACCAGCCAGCTGCGGGACGCGCCCCTGCGGTTGCGGGGCTGCACCTCGTACGGCCACCGGCCCTGTCCCGCGCCGGGCTCGCCGGGCTCCTTCAGCTCCCGCACCTTCCAGCCGGAGCCGGCCAGGAACTCCTCCGGTTCGTCGGTGCCGAACAGCCACGGCGTGCCGTCGTCGCGCAGGCCGTTGAGGAAGGACCGGGAGAAGGGGCTGCGCAGCAGGGCCTTGCTGACGAAGTCGACGGCCAGCCAACTGCCCGGGGCCGAGGCGGAACCCAGGACGGTGAGCAGCTCGGATGCCTGCTCCTGGGTGAGGAAGAACATCAGCCCTTCCGCGACCCACAGGGTGGGCTGGTCGCGGTCGAACCCGGCGTCGTACAGGGCGGGCAGCCATTGCCCGGCCAGGTCGGCGGCGACCTCGTGGCGCTCGGTTGTCGGCTGCGCGCCCAGCTCGGCGAGGCGCCTGCCCTTCTCTGTGACCAGGGCCTCGTGATCGACCTCGTAGACGGTCGAACCGGGGGGCCAGGCGAGCCGGAAGGCCCGGGTGTCCATGCCCGCGGCGACGAAGACGATCTGCCGGATGCCGCTGTCCCGCAGGATCGCGTCGACGCTGTCGTCCAGGTACTTTGTGCGGATGGCGATGAACGGCAGCAGGCCGCCCCCGCCGTACTTCTCCAGCAGTTCGAAGCCGCGCGGGGCCGCCAGCTCGCGTGCGAACGGGTCATCGAACATCGCCTCATCGCCGCGTTCGGACTCGACCGCCCGAGCCGCGGCCGTCCACTGGGCCGTGTATGAGACAGCTTCCATAATGATTATCCCCTCCGGGAGTTCAGGCCATGACGAAGAACGCCTTCTCGATTGCCGATAGTGTCTGGAAGTCCTGGATGTCGATGTTGTCGAAGTCGATTTCGACGCCGCTCGCGCTCTCGATGGCATAGACCAGCTCCACGAAGGAGAGCGAGTCCACGAGCCGGTTTTCGATGAGGTTCTCATCGGGTGTGACGGAATCCCGTTCCGGGTTCCGTTCCAGGATCCACGTGCGTACTTCGTCGATACCTGCCGAAGTCATTTCCACTCCTCAATCGTTGTCAGGCCGATGTCAGCCGACCGGCGTCCGCCCCCGGCGCACCGGCGCAGAAGGCGACCGCCACAGCACATGGTTCGTCGTGCGTGATGCTCACTTCGATGTGTTGGAATCCGGCGGTGCGGGCCAGTTCGGCGGCGCGCCCGCTGAGTCGTACGACGGGCCAGCCGCCATCAGCTTTCAGGATTTCGATATCGAGCCACGGAAGAGTCTGCCCCCGAGCGCGGAAGAGTTTGAACACCGCCTCCTTGGCGGCCAGTCGTCCAGCAATACCAGCGATGTCCGGCACACCCGCCGTGCGGGAGAGCCTCATCTCCTCCTCCGAGAGCATCCGGGGCAGCGCCAGCCCATTTTCGCGCTCCGCCATCTCGCGGACACGGCCGAACGGAACAAGGTCGATTCCGACCCGCCCGTTCATCACGTCAGCGGACCTGCCGGGCGGCCGCCCGGACCGATTCCAGCGCCTGCCGCGCGTTGCCGCCATGCAGATCGAGCAGAACGGACAGCCACCGCTCCAGGCCGAATGCCACGCAGCTGGTGAAGGCGTATGCGTCGCCCGACGCGAGGCGGATGTCGCAGCGCTCGCCGAAGAAGTTGCGGTGCGTGTTCACCGATGAGATTGCCAGACCACCTGCAGCCTGGAACTCGAACTTGACCGGGCTGATCTTCGCCATCAGAGCGCGGGCGCCGTCATTTTCGAAGAATGGGTCGGACGCAGCCACCTTCTCCAGCCCGAGATTCAGCCCCTCGGCGAACGCGGTGATGCGTTGCGCGAAGGCAGCGATAACCTGCTGGGTGTGCTCGTACGAGCCCAGGGCGACGATTTCCCGCATCTGGAAGCTGAGCAGCCGATGCAGTCCGCCGTAGTACTCCTCGTTGCGGAAGCAGCGGTTCACCAGGGTCACCAGGGTCTGGTCGGCCACCCGGCTCTTCTCGTAGTACAGGTAGGCGCCGTAGCAGGTCGCGTGCGGTAGTCCGAGTCGAGGTTCCTGCAGGTCGGACGGTGCGAACCGGCCGTCGTCCGGCTTGCCCTCACCACTGTTCAGATCGAGTGGTGCCGCGACCAGGGCCAGCTGCGGGAAGTTCGTGTAGACGTCGAACTTCTCCAGGTGGGAGACCGGGTACAGCGGCGGCGGGAGGATTTCGCGGGCACCGGCGGACATTCCCCAGCCGGCGAATATTCTGTCGAGTTCCCTGAGAAGATCGGTCCGGTCGGGGTCGAGAATGACGAGCGCTTGGGACAGGTCGGGGGCGGCATCGGTTTCGGTCATCGGATGAGCCCCGTCTTCTCCAGGAATTTCGAGGTCTTGCGGAATACGCTCTTCTCGAACTCCGTCCGCGTAGCAGAGGCCAGGAGTTCCCGGCGCAGATCCAGTGGGTTCTCGACACCTGCGTCCCGGTAGACCTGCGGGTTGTACAGCGACTCGAAGCTGTAGCTCATGTACCGCTTGATGTAGGCGGCGATGTCCTGCAGTTCCTCTGCGGAGGAGGTGCGCTTCACGTCCTCGAACAGTGCGGAGACCAGTTCACGACCGAAGGCGATGTGCCGGGACTCGTCCTGGTGGTGAATCCGGTTGATGGCACGAATGGTCTCGTGCAGCCGGTCGTCGAGCGCCATCCTGGAGTTGAAGTGGTCGACCAGCTCCTCAAAGATGAGGATCCGGGTGAAAACCAGCAGACTTTCCACATTGGAACGCGGGATCTCGACGGCCGCCCCGGAAGGCTGACGATATATCTTCTTTCCGTAGCGCAGGCAGAACTCGGCGAAGAACCACATGTGTTCATTTTCCTCACCGATGAAGTGGTGGAAGAACTCGGAGGGCGTCTCGAAGCCCGAGGTGTGTATGCGCTTGGTGACCTCGATGAGGAGTTCCCGGATGCCGTGCACGTTCAAGCTGTAGAAGTTGATGCTCTCGTAGCGCGACAGCGCGTAGAGCTGCTCCTCGGTGAGCCTTGCGGCGGCATCCGTTCCGTGCGTCGTAGTCAGCTCCGGGCTCATCCACCACATGTTCTCCGGGAGGCTGTCCGGCCATTCGAAGAGTTTGTACGGGTTGTAGTAGTCATCGATCGCCTTGGTGGTCAGGCGGTCCAGGATCCCGAGAAAACGGTCATCCTGATCAATCAGTTTGCTGACCATGCTCGAACATCCTCCAACTCGTGTCGGAACGCCGGCGCGGCGTGCGCTGATTTTCGCGGGCACCGTCCCTTTGGGGCGCTGAGAAAAACCGTAATGAGCGCCAACCGGAAGTGGCAACGGCCTAAAGCGGCTTGGCCACTCCTGGCCACCGGAATCAGTTGGGCGCACGGAAGACACACGGGAGAACCGGATGACACAAAGGCACGGCCTGCCCGGAACCCCGTTACGGGCCCGGGCAGGCCGTGCCTGGAGAGACCGCTCAGCCGGCCTGGCGCACCTGCGGGCTGGGCTCACGCACACCGACGAGGCCGGCGCAGGCCGCCGCAACCCCAGCCTGGAAGCGACTCTCGGCGTTGAGTTCGTTCATGATGCCGGAGATGTGCCTGCGGAAGGTACGCGACGACATGCCGATGCGGCGGGCGACCACATCGTCCTTCAGGCCAGAGCCGAGCAGGTCCAGGATGGTGGCCTTGACGTCGTCAAGTGTTTCCCCGTAGGAGACCGCGTCGGCCTCGAAGTCAGCCCCCGACTGCCAGGCGTACTCGTAGACCCGGCGGAGCAGGGACACGACCGCCGGCTCGTAGACGATCGTGACCAACGGGGCGTCCTGGCCCGCGACGCGGTCGGAGGACAGGAACGCCGCCTCATCACCCACGATGACAAGATTCTCGAACACGTGGTTGGACGTACGGATGCGGGCGCCGGTCTCGGCGGCCCTGCGCAGGCCGACCCGGGCAGACGCGCTGGTACGAGCGGTGTGCGGGCACAGGATCCGCATGCGCGCGTCGCTCTGCAGCGCCTCCGGGCCCAGGGGCTGATCCTCCTGGGTTCTGCCGGGGCTGAGCGGCCACATGGCGAGAATTTCGCCGACGCGGTTGCGGGCGGCGTCGGCCACCCGCAGCTTCACCTCCCTGGGGTCCAGGCAGCGCACCACCACCTCCTGCCGCGGCTGGGAGCGTTGCAGGGTGCTGAAGGTATCCGCGAAGGAGCTCAACTGCTCATGAATTCCTGCCAGTTCACGGCGCTTGTCGTTAATGGCCTCTTCCAGCGGCACGACCAGCTCGACGTGGGCGGCATCCGGACTCACCGCCCGATAACTGCCCAGCACCTCGCAGTGCTTGACCAGCCGCAGACCGCGCAGTGTGCTCATCGTCTGCTCGACCTGGGCGATCGGGAGGCGCAGAGCGGTCGCTACCTGGTCAAGGGTGACGGGGCCGTTCGCGAAGGTCTCCTCGTAGACCCGGATGGCCAGTTCGTCTCCCCCGCACGCGGGAGCGGGGTCCGGTAATGCGTTCACCGACGTGGCCGACACCGGGGCCGTCCACGACGCTATGGCCTTGTCCAGTACGTTCTTCACTGTAGACCTCCAGCATGTCGCCGAGCGGATCCGGTGAAGAGGCCCTCGCTGACGGCCTCGACGACTTGGGCCAGCTCTTCGTTGAGAAAGAAGTGGCCACCGGGGAAGGAGGCGACCGTCAACTCCTGGGTGGTGTGGTTCCCCCAGGCCGCGGCCGCGGCCGCGTCGACGTACGGGTCCGCGTCCGACAGCAGGAACGTGACGGGACAGTTCACCGTTGCGTCCGATGGGGCGAGGTAACCGGAATTCGCCCGGTAGTCGTTGCGGACCACTGCCAGGATGGACTCCCTGTACTTGGGCTTGTCGAGGAGCTTGACCGGGATACCGCCCAACGTCCGGAGCTCTTCGACGATCTCCTCGTCGTCCTGCGGCACGTGCACACCGAGCCCGTCCGAAGGCGAACGCCGGCCGGAGACGAACAGCCGTACGGGGGGCTTCCCCGCAGCCTCCAGCCGCCGGGTCAATTCGAAGGCGACGACGGACCCCATGCTGTGGCCCAAGACCGCGACGGGCCGATCACACCATGGCAGCAGTGCGGTGGCGACCCGGTCCGCCAGTTCGCCGATGTCGGTGAAACCCTGGTACCCGGGCCCACCCTGCCGGCCCGGGTACTGGACGGACAGCGCCTCGATATCGTGGTCGGGCAGGGCCCTGGCCAGTGGGCCGAAGGCACTCGCGGACGCCCCGGCATGAGGACAACAGATCAGCCGAGTCTTAGCCTGCGGAGCGGGCCGAGGTACCTGGATCCAGTTCGCGGTGTCCTGGGCGGCTTGCTTTTCCATCGAGTCGTCTATCCCATCCGGTCGCAGCAGAACAAGGAGGTCAACGGGTTCCGAGGGTTGAGCGGTCGCGCGATTGCCCGTGACAACTAACCACCCCTACGATCGTGTGCCTCGGTGGATTGCGGCCACGTCAGTTGTCGATGGGTCAGCTTAGCTGGCCGCAATTCCTTGTCAACGGATGTGCCCCGATGCACGGTTGACATCAACTTGACTGACTGGTGAGAGAGCGGAATAGGTATGGCTGAAAACGCACGGTTCTCCTCCACGGGCAAGCTCGCAAGTCGTCTGAACCACCTGTTCGCTACCGTGCATCCGCGAAACCGTGGCCCCTACAGCAATGAGGAAGTGGCCAGGGCGATCCGCGAACAGGGGGGTGACATCTCGAAGGCGTACCTTGCCTATCTGCGCAACGGGACACGCAGCAACCCGACGATGCATCATCTGGAGGCGCTCGCCGTATTTTTCGGTGTGAAGCCCGCGTATTTCTTCGACGATGAGGTCGCGGAAGAGGTCGATTCCATGCTGCTGCGGCTGGTCGCTCTGCGGGAGGCCGGCATCCAGTTGAGCGAGTGGGAGGCGCTGCGTGATGCGGGGATCACCAAAATCGCCGCGCGGGCCAATGGGCTCTCACCGAAGGGACTGGTGGCGGCGGCAGAGATCCTTGATCAATTGCGTGCCCTGGAGGGGCTTCCGCTGGAGCGGGAGGCCAACGACAGTTGATGCCATGAGGGCCGGTCAGCGACGGAAGTCGGCGTACGTCCGGGACCTCGCACCCAAACGACCGGTCAGTGCCGGATGACAACGGGGAATGGTATGCGGATTCAATACCGGCGGCTGCGCCGCCGCTGTGGGGCCATACTCAGCACCTTGCGACTGGAGCCTCCGTTCTCCCTGGAAGAGCTCTGTGCCCACCTGAGCGCTCTGCGGGGGCGGCCCCTTCACCTGGTTTCGCTGCCGAGCGGAGCGGCGGCCGCGGGGGCGTGCGGGTTGTGGCTCGCCACCGGCACCGACGACTACGTCTTCTACGAACGGCAGACGAGCCGTCCCCACCAGGAGCACATCATCCTGCACGAGATCGGCCACATGCTGTTCGACCACCCGACGCTCGACATGCCCGGCGACCCGGCGTCGCCCGGGCGGCTCGGGGACTTGGACCTCGGTCTCGCGCAGCGCCTCCTCGCGCGTACCGACTACACCACCCGACAGGAGCAGGAGGCCGAGATGCTGGCCAGTGTCCTGCGGACCGTTGCGGTCCGGCCGGAGGATTCACGGCCTGCCGAATCCGCGAGTGAATGGGAAGCGGCACTGGGGCTGTCGCGTGTCCTATGACGTGCGGATGATCGGTTTATGGTTCGAGAACGCCGGTATGTTGGCCATGTGGCTCTCCCTGCTGTTACGGGCGCCCTCCGCCGTTCGGTCACCGCAGCAGCGCGGCCTGTGGATCGCCGTCGGGGCAGCGGCCACCACCTTGACGCTGAAGCGCGGTCCCCTGGTCGAGATCATGTCGCGCGACTTCCACGTCTACCAGGCGTACGCGCTGACCACCCACCTGTGCGGAGTCCTGTCGGCTGTCATCATCATGGACTTCGTCCTGGTCACGACGGACCGGCCACAGCGGGAATGGTTTCACCTCGGTTCCGGCCTGGCCATCGTCTGCCTGATAATCCTCGGTGCGTGGTGTGCCCCGGGCATGCACGTCCATGAGTCGGCCGGCAGCGGAGGCCATGTCTTCTGGCTGATCGTGATCGGCATACATCTGGCCGGGAACGTTCTGTGCATTGCCGTGTGCCGGCGGCACTGGTACAGGGGCGGCAAATCCCCGCTCAGGACCACCATGGGCCTGTTCGGACTGGGCAGCTGCCTGGCAGCGCTTTACTGGGTGGGTTATCTGGTCCAGCTGATCTCAGGCGTTTTCTGGATCGCGTTTCCCCTTCCCTTCATCAGCGGCGTGTTCTGCCTTTGCAGAGCGGCCGTCATCGCCGCACCGGCGTTTCCCGCCATCCGCCGTGCGCGGCGGGACGCGACGGACTTCTGGCTTCTGTGGAGGCTCTGGCGCGACCTCGTGTCCGCGGTGCCCTGGGTGGCCCTCGCGCCGCCTCGGCCGCGCCTGCTGGAGCTGCTGCTGCCGCGCGGGTCCTGGGGCCTGCTGGTGTACCGCCAGGTCATCGAGATCCGTGACGCCATACTGGTGCTGCGCGAATACGCCTCGCCTGATCCGCCGTTCCCCTACCCCGATCCGACGGCGGCCCCTGACCTGACCGCCGCGCACGCGGCGGAGATGGCGCGCTGGCTGACAGCGGCCTGCCACGCCAAGAACCGAGGCCAGGGGCCGCGTACGCGGGCTGCGGGGCTGTCCGCGCTGGGTGGTCACGATCTCGTCCACGAGACCGCCTTCCTCATCCAGGTCGCCGATGCCTATTCCCGCCGTGCACCGGGTCGTGCCGCCCGGCCGTCGCACGGGTCCCACGCGGGGATCCAGTGAGCGCCGCCCGCGCGGCGCGGGGTCATTTCACGGCCGGGGAGGCTCCGAGACCGCCGGTTGTCGGGTCCGCCGCGACGTCGTTCTCCTGCTCGTCCGCCTGGCGCTCCGGACGACCGGACAGCCAGGTCAGCAACGCCGCCGCGAGGACGAAGACCACCGCGATCGGCAGCAGCGAGACGGCGCTGCCGAACGAGTTCAGGCCGATCGCGCCGATCACGCTGGACAGGGAGATCGCCAGGTACATCACGGCTGCGTTGAGCGAGACCCCGAGCGTCTCGGCCCCCGGCTGGGAGAGCGCCATGACGCGGTGCTGCTGAGGGCCGGTCACCGACCATGAGCCCACACCGCTGAGCGCCACCACGACAATCGCGGCGGCAAACGATTCCCGGCTCGGCAGCATGGCGGCGAACACCACGGCCAGACCGAGCGTGGCGCAGATGACCACGTGCCGCGGTCCGTGCCGGTCGGCCAGGCGCCCGGCCACCAGATTCCCCACGGTACCGGCCAGTCCGAACACCAGCAGTAACAGCGCCACGAGGCCGCCGTCGTCGCCGGTGGCCGGCGAGAAGACCGAGCTGATGTACGTATACGGCAGATAGATCCCGATGAAGGCCAGCAGTGTGACGATGAGGACACTCGCCACCCTGCGGTCGGTCAGCGGCGAGAGCCGCTGGCGCAGGCCCACCTTGGCGCCCAGCCTGATGTCCGGCAGCCGCAGCGCGATCACCGGCGCGATCACGACGGCCAGCGCCGTGACAAACCACATGGTCGCCCTCCACCCGAACGCGTTCCCGATGGCGGTGCCCAGCGGCGCGCCGAGAGCGAGCGAGGACGTCAGGCCGACGGTCACTATCGCGATCGCCCGTCCGCGCCGCTCACCACCGGCGATGGCGGCGGCGGTGGCCCCCGCATTGGGCGTGAACATCGCAGCTCCCGCCGCGGCCACCACCCGGGATACCAGGACCAGGGCGTAGCCAGGGGCGAGTGCGGTGACGACGTTGCCCACCGCGAAGATGCCGAGGGCGGTGACCAGCACGCGGCGCCGGGACCACCTGCCGGTGAGGGCCGCCAGGACGGGTGACAGCAGCGCGTAGGCGATGGAGAAGACACTGACCAGCTGACCTGCGGCGGCAATGTCGACGTGGAGCGAACGGCTGATGTCGGGGAGCAGGCCGGCGATCACGAAGGCGTCGGTTCCCACGGCGAAGGTGCCCAGGGCCAGAACCATTGCATGAGGGCGCCAGCGCGCGCCTTGTGTGGTTTGCGCGGTGTCGGTCATCGGGTACTCCCGTTCCGATAGGTACCGTCTGTTACGATGAGCATCGTAGCTTATGTCGATCGACATCGTAACTGTCGACGGGAATCGAAACTCGCCAAGTCGACGAATTCGATGTGTATCGTCAGAGACGATCACCATGGAGGACGTGATGCGCGATACGAAGGACACCTGGCTGCCGGAGCCCGACCTCGACGAGGTTGACATCGGTACGGTCCTGCAGGCCCTGGCCGATCCCGTACGCCTGCAGATCGTCCGCCTGCTCGACTCCGCGAGCGAGGGTTCCTGCACCACGCTCGACGTCCCTGTCAAGCGGTCGACCGTCTCCCACCACTTGCGCACACTGCGGGAGAGCGGAGTTGTCGCGACCCGGCTGGTGGGCAACTCCCGGCTCAGTCGGCTGCGCAGGAACGAACTCGAACGGCGCTTCCCCGGCCTGCTGACGTCGATCCTGGCCGCCTCCACACCAGAAGAGCGGCGACAGCACGCCGGATGATCCGACGGGGGCGCGGACCCGCGACGAGCGTCGAGGGGACAGCCGCCAACGAGCCCACAGGAGGTCGAATGGGCCGCTATGCCCACCTGGCGTACACCGAATCGGTGCGCCAAGTCCAAAGTGAACAGGGAAGCGCGGCGGCAGTCGGTCGCAGGCTCATGGAGGGAGATGCTCCGGAACCGCTAGCGGCAGATGAGGCCGCCTTCATCGAGGCCCGCGACGGCTTCTACCTCGCCAGCGTCAGCGAGACCGGCTGGCCGTACGTCCAGTTCAAAGGAGGCGCACCCGGCTTCCTCCACGTCCTCGACGAGCGGACGATCGGTTACGCCGACGTGCGCGGCAACCGCCAGTACATCAGCACGGGGAACGTCCGCGCGGACGGGCGCGTGGCGCTGTTCTTCATGGACTACCCGCAGCAGCGTCGACTGAAGATCTTCGGCCGGGCCTCCGTGCAGCCGTTGCACGACGACCCCGCCCTCGCCGAGCGCCTCTCCGCTGTGCGCACCCCCGGCCAGGTGGAACGCTTGATGCTCATCCACGTCGAGGGTTTCAACTGGAACTGCCCCCAGCACATCACCCCTCGCTACGCGAAAGCCGAACTCGAGGCCGTGCTCGACCCGATACGTACCCGGCTCGCAGCCCTGGAAGAGGAGAACCGCCGCCTGAGGACCCGGCTCAGCGACCACACCTGACGTCGGCTCCCGCCCCGGATGAACACGACTGCCTGGTGACTGGCAGGAGAGCGTCCGGAGCGGGACACCCACGGCTGTGCAGCCGCCTGCTGACAGCGGTCACCAAGTGGCCATCACTCGGGGCATGGGCAAACGACTTCTCGCGGGCCTGGCATCCCACTGAGAGGGAGCGGTCAAGGTCTGGCCACGGATCCGGACGAGGCCGCTCGCGTACTCGTCTACCGCAGCCACGGGAACGATGACGGCAGCAATCAGAGACGAGCCCACCCAGGTTCTTGCGGGGTGGTCTTCGCTGTCCAGCATCTGATCCCGGCCTCGGTAAGGGTGGCCACCCACCTTCACGTCAAGGGTGTCCTCGTCCTCCACCTCGCGTCGGCGTGAGGTGGGGAAAGGTCGCGACCGGGCTGTTCTGGCCGTCGAGTGACGGTGCCCTTGAGATCGGATGCGGCATCATGGCCTCGCGGCGCGGCCGAGGCTGTGCCCCCGAGGCCACCCAGGCACTCGTGGCGTACGCACCAACCTCTCCGGACGTCCGCACGGTGTACGCCGATGTGGAACTCTCGAACCCGGCCTCGATCCGCGTACTGGAGAAAGCCGGACCGCATCGCTGGAGCGAGGACGCAACCACGGCCCGCTTCCGCACCATGGCACCGGACCTGTCCCAGCGGTAATCCCACGGAGGATCGGCAGCGGAGCGGTTCGCCACTGCCGATCCCCGGCACCGGCTACAGCCCTCATGGATTCCGCAATGTAGATCTGCACAGAAGTACGACTACTGGACCCTAGGACGGATGCGCATCCGCCGGCGGCCAGGGCGTGCAAAAGGGGCGCTGGCTCGACTGGGACTGCCGCCTGTGCCCCGTCGACTGGAACCTCTCTGGGGCAAGGTCAAGACCGGCCAGCACGCAAAGGATCACAAAGAGATCTGCCCGCCCCGGTCTGCCCGGGCGGGGCCATGGCCGAACAGCCGGCAGCTCAGACGGTTCACAGCAGGCCCGGGGCCGTGGGTGGTTGCGAGGCCAAGCGGCTCGGATTCGAACTGCAACCCAAACTGCAGCCACGCAACGACGAGAGCCCCGACCGGAATCCGGTCGGGGCCCTCGTCTGCCCTGCTGGGCGGGTGCGGAGGATACGAGATTCGAACTCGTGAGGGGTTGCCCCCAACACGCTTTCCAAGCGTGCGCCCTAGGCCTCTAGGCGAATCCTCCGCCGCAAACAATACAAGACGTTGGGGAGTGCTCGCGAACATGATCCGGAGACGGGGGTCCGGCGACGGATCGGGGTGGGGTCCGGGTCGTTTCTTGGGCGGGGGATCCGCTAATGTAGTGCGCAGCCCCTCACGTGGCGCTATCTGACTGAACTCCCCCAGGGCCGGAAGGCAGCAAGGGTAGGTCGGCTCTGGCGGGTGCGTGGGGGGCGCTTGCGTTCGCGGGCGGGTCGGTTGTCAGTGGGGGCCGATATCGTCGTATGCGTGTCGTCCCTTGCGCTGTACCGCCGCTACCGACCCGAGACCTTCGCCGAGGTCATCGGGCAAGAGCACGTGACCGAACCGCTGCAGCAGGCATTGCGGAACAATCGGGTCAATCACGCCTATTTGTTCAGTGGGCCGCGTGGGTGTGGCAAGACGACCAGTGCGCGGATCCTGGCGCGGTGTTTGAACTGTGAGGAAGGCCCCACTCCTGCGCCCTGCGGGAAGTGCCAGTCGTGCGTGGACCTGGCGCGGAACGGGCGTGGGTCGATCGATGTGATCGAGATCGACGCGGCGTCGCACGGTGGCGTGGATGACGCGCGTGAGCTGCGGGAGAAGGCGTTCTTCGGGCCGGTGTCGAGCCGGTACAAGATCTACATCATCGACGAGGCGCACATGGTGACCTCGGCGGGGTTCAACGCCCTGCTGAAGGTTGTCGAGGAGCCGCCGGAGCATCTGAAATTCATCTTCGCGACGACCGAGCCCGAGAAGGTCATCGGGACGATCCGGTCGCGGACTCATCACTATCCGTTCCGGCTGGTGCCGCCCGGGACGCTCCGGGACTACCTGGCCGAGGTGTGCGCACGGGAGTCGGCCCCCGTGGAGGACGGGGTGCTGCCGCTGGTGGTGCGGGCCGGGGCCGGGTCGGTGCGGGACTCGATGTCCGTCATGGACCAGCTGCTCGCCGGGGCCGGCGAGGACGGTGTGACATATGCCATGGCGACCGCCCTGCTCGGGTATACGGACGGGTCGCTTCTGGACTCGATTGTGGAGGCGTTCGCGGCGGGGGACGGGGCCGCGGCCTTCGAGGTCGTGGACCGGGTCATCGAGGGGGGTAACGACCCGCGGCGGTTCGTGGCCGATCTGCTGGAGCGGCTTCGGGATCTGGTGATCCTGGCGGCCGTGCCGGACGCGGCGGAGAAGGGGCTGATCGATGCCCCGGCCGATGTCGTGGAGCGGATGACGGCGCAGGCGTCCGTGTTCGGGGCGGCGGAGCTGAGCCGGGCCGCTGATCTGGTCAATGCGGGGCTGACGGAGATGCGCGGGGCGACCTCGCCGCGGCTGCAGCTGGAGCTGATCTGTGCGCGGGTGCTGCTGCCCGCGGCGTACGACGACGAGCGGTCGGTGCAGGCACGGCTCGATCGGCTGGAGCGTGGCGCGGGTGCGTGGGCGCAGGGCGGCGGCGCTGGGGCTACGGGCCCTGTGACCGGTGGTGACGTCGGGGCCGGGGTGCCGATCGTTTCTTCCGGGGGCGGGCCCGCGGCCGGGTATGTACCGGGGCCGGAGGCTCATCCGGCGGTGCCGCCCGCGGGACCGTCCGGCCCGGCGGCCGCGCGCGCGGCGGTACGGGGGGCGGCGCAAGGTGCGAGCGGTAGTGGTGCCGGGGGTGGCAGTGGGCAGGGTGGTGCCCGGGGTACGGAAGGTGCGGGGGAGGCCAGTGGCCCGGCCTCGGCTTTGCCGGCCGGGCCGGCCCCGGGGCCGGCTGCTCCGGCGGCTCCCGCTCCGGCCGCTTCCGCACCGGCTCCGGCTGCCTCGGGTGTGCCCGGTGGCGCGGCCGGCCCCTCCGGTGGGGAGGGCGCTCCCACGCGGCCCGGCGCCTGGCCGGGCGGCACCGGGGGACCGGGGAGCGGCCCCGCCGGCGCCGCCGGCGGGCGCAAGCCCGGTGGCTGGCCGTCGGCCGTGGCGCCGGGGCAGGGCGGCCAGGGCGGCCAAGGAACGCAAGGCGGGACGGCCACGTCGGCCGCTGCCGCCGGGCCGGCCGCCGGTGCGCCCGCGCCCGGACAGCAGCCAGCGGCCGCGCAGCAGCAGCCGCAGGCCGGAGCCGCGCCCGGGATGGTGCCGGGGGCCGCCCAGGTGCGCCAGCTGTGGCCGGAGATCCTGGACGCGGTGAAGGACCGCCGACGTTTCACCTGGATCCTGCTCAGCCAGAACGCCCAGGTGTCCGGGTTCGACGGCACGACCCTGCAGATCGGCTTCCCCAATGCCGGTGCCCGCGACAGCTTCGCCAACGGAGGAAGCGAGGACGTCCTCAAGGACGTACTGGCCGAGAAGTTCAAGCTGCCGTGGCGCGTGGAGGCGATCGTCGACCCGTCGGGCGGTGCCAATCCGCCGGCCGGCGGCGCTCCCCGGAGCGGCGGAGGGGGCGGTGGCTTCGGCGGCGGGGCGCCCGCCGCGCCGCGGCAGTCCGCGCCACAGCCGCCGCCCCGGGCGAGCGCCCCGGCGCCCGAGGCCCGTGGCCAGTACGGCCAGGGCGGCGGGCAGAGCGGCGGTGGGGCCACCGGCGGGAGCCAGGGCGCCCGGATGGCGGCGCGCGAGGCCGTCGCGCCGTCGGCCTCCGCCGGGGGCGGGCAGGGCGCTCCAGCGGCGGAGCCCTCGTACACCCCGGAGCCCCCGCCGATGGCGATCGAGTACGACATGCCGGCCGAGGACGATCCCGATCTCGTCGACTCCGCGCTCAGCGGCCACGAGCTGATCGTGCGCGAGCTCGGCGCGACGGTGCTGGAGGAGTACAACAACGAGTGAGGGGACCACGAGTGAGCGGGGGGTCACCAGTGAGCAGGAGGGAGCCACAGTGAGTCAGGGAGTGGCTGACGGGGCGTATGGGGGCGTTAGGGGGAGTGGGCGCGTTCGTGGCCTGTATCCGGGATGGGGCCCGCTGGGAAGGGATGTGCGAGGCAGCGGACGGTGTCGGCGGCTCCGGCGTGCTTTCCGTACTTCCGTGCTCCTCCCCACGGCGTAGGGCGCGTCGCCCGGGAAGCACGTAGGCTCGGGCTACCGCACCAATCGTTGTCGTATGGCAGGAGTCACGTCGTGATCCCCGGTGGTCAGCCCAATATGCAGCAGCTGCTTCAGCAGGCCCAGAAGATGCAGCAGGACCTCGCAGCCGCCCAGCAGGAGCTGGCGGAGACCCCCGTCGAGGGTTCCGCGGGCGGCGGTCTGGTCAAGGCGACGGTGACCGGCTCCGGTGAGCTGCAGGGCCTGGTCATCGACCCGAAGGCGGTCGATGCCGAGTCCGGTTCCGCGGAGGAGGTCGCCGAGACCGTCGCCGATCTCGTCCTGGCGGCCGTGCGGGACGCGAACGCCAGCGCCCAGAAGCTGCAGCAGCAGAAGCTCGGTCCGCTCGCCCAGGGGCTGGGCGGCGGCGGAATCCCCGGTCTCTCCCTCTGAGGCTCCGAGGCTTCTCAGGCCCTGAGCCTTCTGAGGCTTCGAGGCTCCCTTTCTGAGGAGTAGCCAACTAGCGTACGCATCACGGCAGAAGAGAGAGAAGACGATCCGTGTACGAAGGCGTGGTCCAGGACCTGATCGACGAGCTGGGCAGGCTGCCCGGCGTCGGTCCCAAGAGCGCGCAGCGGATCGCCTTCCACATCCTTCAGGCCGAGCCGACCGATGTCCGCCGGCTCTCGAACGCGCTGATGGAGGTCAAGGCGAAGGTCCGGTTCTGCACCGTGTGCGGCAATGTCGCGCAGGAGGAGCAGTGCAGGGTCTGCCTGGACCAGCGTCGTGATCCGGCGGTCATCTGCGTCGTGGAGGAGCCCAAGGACGTCGTGGCGATCGAGCGGACGCGGGAGTTCCGCGGCCGCTACCACGTCCTCGGTGGGGCGATCAGTCCGATCGAGGGTGTTGGCCCCGATGACCTTCGGATACGGGAACTGCTGGCCAGGCTCGCGGATGGCACCGTCACCGAGCTGATCCTGGCCACCGACCCGAATCTGGAGGGTGAGGCCACGGCCACGTACCTGGCCCGCATGATCAAACCGATGGGGCTGAAGGTGACGCGACTGGCCAGCGGGCTGCCGGTCGGAGGCGATCTGGAGTATGCGGACGAGGTCACGCTCGGGCGGGCCTTCGAAGGGAGGAGACTTCTCGATGTCTGATGCCACGCTGCACAACGCGACGCAGGATCCGGACGACTTCGCCGTATCGGTCGCCGATTCGATCGAGAGCTTCATCGTCGCCGTGACGGAGGTCGCCAAGGGCGACGAGCCGGACAGCGCGGTGCCGTTCCTGCTGCTGGAGATCTCCCAGCTGCTGCTCACGGGCGGTCGGCTGGGCGCCCATGAGGACTTCGTGCCCGACGAGCGCTATGAGCCGGACACCGGCCCGGAGCCGGACGTGGACGAGCTGCGCGAGCGGTTCGCGACGCTGCTCGACCCGGTGGACGTCTACTCCGAGGTCTTCGACCCGTACGTGCCGCGCAGCGAGCCGGTCGCCTGCCGGATCTCCGATGACCTCGCCGACATCATCACCGACCTGCGGCACGGGCTGGCGCACTACCGCGCGGGCCGGGTCAGCGAGGCCCTGTGGTGGTGGCAGTTCTCCTACCTCTCCAACTGGGGCCCGACCGCCTCGGCCGCTCTGCGCGCGCTGCAGTCGCTGGTCGCCCACGTCCGCCTCGACCAGCCGCTGGACGCGTTGGACGGACTGGACACCGACAGCGACGCCGGTGGTGACGAGGACCGGCTCGCCGAGGAGGCCGGGAAGGTCATGGCGGCGGAGATCGCGGGTCCGCTGGGGCTGCGGGGAGTGTGAGGGCGCGGGCCCGAGGGGCGTAGGGCATCGGCAGGCGTATGGCCTCCACAGGCGCGTATGGCATCGGCTGTGGCGCTCCATCCGGCCGGTTCGCCATGTTTCCCGCAGATGTGACCTGGGTTACGTTCCTGTGTGCCCCGGCCGTGAGCGGGCATGTGCTTCGCCGAGCGGGCGCGACGGTGCGCCGCGCGGACCCCATGTCACACCGGCACACGGTGAACACCGGCACACGGTAATCACCCAGTGAGTTTCGTGTCTTGTGATGTGGTATTCGCGGGGCGGATTTCGCTCGCTCGTTAGACTGAGCCGACCGCAGTACCCCCATTTCCGGGGGTCCGGGAGAAAACTCCCGAAGAGACAGTTGCGAGGAGCGCACGTGGGCCTTGTCGTGCAGAAGTACGGCGGCTCATCCGTTGCGGATGCCGAGGGCATCAAGCGCGTTGCCAAGCGAATCGTCGAAGCCAAGAAGAACGGCCACCAGGTGGTCGTCGTGGTTTCGGCGATGGGCGACACGACGGACGAGCTGATCGATCTCGCTGGGGAAGTTTCCCCGATGCCTTCCGGCCGCGAGTTCGACATGCTGCTGACCGCCGGAGAGCGGATCTCCATGGCGCTGCTGGCGATGGCGATCAAAAACCTCGGCCATGAAGCGCAGTCCTTCACCGGCAGCCAGGCCGGTGTCATCACCGACTCCGTGCACAACAAGGCACGGATCATCGATGTCACGCCGGGCCGCATCAAGAGCTCGGTGGACGAGGGCAATATCGCCATCGTCGCCGGTTTCCAGGGCGTGTCCCAGGACAAGAAGGACATCACCACGCTGGGGCGGGGTGGTTCCGACACCACCGCCGTGGCGCTGGCGGCCGCGCTGGACGCCGAGGTCTGTGAGATCTACACCGATGTGGACGGTGTCTTCACCGCCGACCCCCGGGTCGTGAAGAAGGCCCGGAAGATCGACTGGATCTCCTTCGAAGACATGCTGGAGCTGGCCAGCTCCGGCTCCAAGGTGCTGCTGCACCGCTGCGTCGAGTACGCACGCCGTTACAACATCCCGATCCACGTCCGCTCCTCGTTCTCGGGGCTGCGGGGCACGTGGGTCAGCAACGAACCGCAAGGGGACCAGCCGATGGAGCAGGCAATCATCTCGGGCGTCGCGCACGACACCTCCGAGGCGAAGGTCACGGTCGTCGGTGTCCCGGACAAGCCGGGCGAGGCCGCGGCGATCTTCCGTGCGATCGCGGACTCCGACGTCAACATCGACATGGTCGTCCAGAACGTGTCGGCCGCCTCGACCGGGCTGACGGACATCTCCTTCACGCTGCCGAAGGACGAGGGCCGCAAGGCCGTCGCGGCGCTGGAGCGGACCCGTGCCGCGGTGGGCTTCGACTCGCTCCGTTACGACGACCAGATCGCCAAGATCTCGCTGGTCGGCGCGGGGATGAAGACCAACCCGGGCGTCACCGCGACGTTCTTCGAGGCGCTGTCCAACGCGGGCGTGAACATCGAGCTCATCTCGACCTCCGAGATCCGTATCTCGGTCGTCACCCGCGCCGATGACGTCAAGGAAGCCGTACAGGCTGTACACAGCGCCTTCGGTCTCGACACCGAGAGTGACGAGGCCGTGGTCTATGGCGGCACCGGACGATGATTCCGGCCGAGGCGGGCCGTCCGTCCCACGGTGTGACCGTGGCGGCGGACGCCCGTACGGCCCGTAAGCCGCATCTCGCCGTCGTCGGCGCCACCGGCGCCGTCGGCACGGTCCTGCTCGGCATCCTGTCCGCGCGGGCCGACATCTGGGGCGAGATCCGGCTGATCGCCTCCCCCCGTTCGGCCGGCCGCAAGCTGACCGTACGGGGTGAGGAGGTCGAGGTCGCCGCGCTGAGCGAGGACGCCTTCGACGGTATCGACGTCGCGATGTTCGACGTGCCGGACGAGGTCTCCGCGCAGTGGGCGCCGGTCGCGGTGTCCAAGGGCGCGGTGGTCGTGGACAACTCGGGCGCGTTCCGGATGGACCCGGACGTGCCCCTCGTCGTGCCCGAGGTCAATGCGCACGCGGCGCGGGTGCGGCCGCGCGGGATCGTCGCCAACCCGAACTGCACCACCCTCTCGATGATCGTCGCGCTGGGCGCGCTGCATGCCGAGTACGGGCTGAGCGAGCTGATCGTCTCCTCGTACCAGGCCGTTTCGGGCGCGGGACAGGCCGGTGTCGACACACTGCGGGCGCAGCTGTCGGCGATATCCGGTACGGAGCTGGGCAGCGCACCGGGCGATGTGCGGCGGGCGGTCGGCGACACACTGGGGCCGTTCCCGGCGCCGATCGCGCTCAATGTCGTGCCCTGGGCCGGTTCGCTCCGGGAGGACGGCTGGTCCTCCGAGGAGCTCAAGGTCCGCAACGAGTCCCGCAAGATCCTGGGGATGCCGGACCTGCGGGTCACCGCGACCTGCGTCCGGGTGCCGGTGATCACCACCCACTCGCTGGCCGTGCACGCGCGGTTCGAGAACGAGGTCACGGTCGCCGGAGCGCACGAGATTCTGGCCTCGGCCCCGGGGGTCGTCGTCAGCGACGACCCGGCCGAGGGCGAGTTCCCCACGCCGTCCGATGTGGCCGGGACGGATCCGACCTGGGTCGGGCGGGTCCGGCGGTCGCTGGACGATCCGCGGGCGCTGGAGCTGTTCGTGTGCGGGGACAATCTGCGCAAGGGGGCGGCTTTGAACGCTGCACAGATCGGTGAGCTGGTGGCGGCGGAGTTGGGCGGGTAGGACCTCGGGGTGCCTCGGGGCGGTGGCTCAGGGGGCGGTCGGTCCGGGGCGGGGGCTTTGGGGCGGGCGTCCCGGGGTGGGGTGGTCCCGGGCCGGGGGCGTGATCGGGGGCGGTGAGGGGAGCCGGGCGCCCGTGGTTGGCGGGTTCGGCCGTCGTGGGTGGGCCGCCGGGGCGATACTTTCCGGGGCGTGTGAAGATCCTGTGAGCGAGAGACGGGCGCAGGTCACTTGATCTGGGCCGACGAGCTGTCCGACCATTCGCTCCCCGCCACACTGCAACCGGCGGTTCGGCGGGGAGCGTCTCTGTGGGCGCCCCACCCGGGCGGCCCAGGCGTCCATGGTGTGCCGTGGGGCCCTCGAAGGCGGGACGAATGCGTCGGGACAAATGGTGCATTGGGGAAGAGCTGGTACGCATGAGGGCATTTCACACATCGTCACAGGCGGTGCCTTGCGCGTACAACCCTTACAGGGGGAAGCGTGTCCAACAAGCGTGGCAGACATACTCGGTTTCACCCTCGCTCCAGGGGGGACAGCAGGCGCGGCAGTGCGCCCGCTGCGCCCCCGTGCGTCCGGGGGCATGCCAGTGATCGCCCCCTGGACCACCACACACCCCTCGCAGATTCCTTCTCAGCGCGGGGACACTGACGACTCGATGGCAGCGGGCACCACAGTCGACCACCTGACCGAAACCTACCGCGCGCACTACCGCTCACTGCTCGGCCTCGCCGCGCTGCTCCTCGACGACACCGCCTCGTGCGAGGACGTCGTCCAGGAAGCCTTCATCCGTGTGCACTCCGCGCGCGGGCGGGTGCGCGACCCCGAAAAGACCCTCGCCTACCTGCGGCAGACCGTCGTCAACCTCTCGCGCTCCGCGCTGCGCCGCCGCATCCTCGGGCTGAAGCTGCTCACCAAGCCGATGCCCGACATGGCGAGCGCCGAGGAGGGCGCGTACGACCTGCTGGAGCGTGACCAGCTGATCCAGGCGATGCGCGGGCTGCAGCGGCGGCAGCGCGAGGTGCTGGTGCTGCGCTATTTCGCCGATATGACGGAGGCGCAGGTCGCCGAGACGCTGGGGATATCGCTCGGCTCCGTCAAGGCGTACGGGTCGCGGGGCATAGCGGCGCTGCGCGTCGCGATGGAGGCTCCGGTATGAGCGGCGAGAGGTTCGGCGCGTTCGGGCCGGGGGGCTTGGACGGGCCGGTTCGGTCCGGTGGCCGTGTGGGGTCGGGGGGCTCGTTCGGGCAGTCGGAGGGTTCTGTGGGGCCGTCGGGCTTGTGCGGGTCGGAGGGGCCTGCTGGGGTCGACGGCCTGGGCCTCGGCGGTGGTGCCGAGGGCGACGTCGCTGGTGGCCTTGGCGGCAGCGATACTGATGCCGCTGGTGGTGACGCCGGTGGTGCTGGTGCCACTGGTGGTGACGCCGGTGGTGCTGATGGTCGAGATGCCGATGGTCGTGATGTTGGTGATGCTGGGCGCGGGGCTGAGGACGGCACCGGGGGCGTAGGCAGCCGTGGGGAGGGGAGCGACGACGGGCAGGAGACCGGCGCCGGGCGGGGAGTCGATGCTGGCCAGGGGGCCCGTGACGGCGACGGGGACGGAACCGGTGGTGGTGCTGGCTCGGGCGGTCGTGTCGGCTCCGGCGGTGGTGCCGACTCAGGCGGTGGTGCCGGCTCCGATGGTCGTGGCCCTGGCGGAGGTTCAGACCCCGACGACGGCTTGGGCCTCGGCGGTGGTGCCGGTGGTGGATTCGGTGGCGAGGACGAGCTGAGGCGGCTGCTGCACTCCCGCGTCGCCGACCTCGAACCCGCGCCGGACGCCCTGGAACAGCTGCGCCGCGCGGTGCCGGCCCGGCGTCAGCGCCGTCGGCACGTCATCGTGGGCGCGGCCGCCGCGCTGCTGCTCGGCGGTACGTCGATCCCGGCCATGGTCCATGTGGTCAACCTCAACGACCGGTCCGAGGACCGGCCCGCCAATGCCGCGAGCAGCCACCGCGCCCAGGGCGGCGTCGGCGGCGAGCACGGTGAGGGCACCGAGCACGCCGATCCGCAGCTGTCCGGCGAGGGCGGCCGGCAGCCGGGCTCGGACCGGCCCGCGGGCAACGGCAAGAAGACGGAGAGGAGCGGCCCGAGCCGGGCCCCGGGTGCCGGCACCCCGGCTCCGGACGCCACCATGGAGGTCTCCTCGCCGGTCTGCGGACGAGAGCAGCTCGGCCAGGGCACCGCCTCGGTCCGTCCGGCGGACTCCGAGGGCCGCGTCTACGGCGCGTTCCGCATGGTCAACACCTCGACCACGGCCTGCTCGGTCGAGGGCGGCGGCACCGTCGGCCTGGTCGCGCAGGGCAGCACCAACCCGGACCGCGTCCATGTCGTCGACCACACGTCGGGCGACGACGCCACCGGTCTGCCCGACCCGGCCCACGTCCCTGACGAGCTGGTTCTCAAACCGGGCGAGGCGTACGAGGTCAAATTCGCCTGGATCCCGGAGGACGGTGGCGGCACCACCGGATGCGCCACCCCGGGGACCACGGCGCCCCCCGAACCGTCGCGGTCGCCGGGAAACTCCCCGGACAGCGGGTCCACGGCGGCGGGCGACGGCGGCCAGGCGGGCGGCGACGACGGTGCCGCCGACGGCGGCTCGACGTCCAGCGGCATCGTCCTCACCCATACGCCGGAGGCCGGTGAGCCCGCCGCGGCCGACACCAAGATCCCGGACGCGTGTGCGGGCACGGTGTACCGCACGGAGGCGCTGGCGGCCCCATAAACGGCTGGCCCGCCAGGCTCAGCTCTGACCCGGAGCGCTGGATGCGGCGGACGGGCTGATGGGGGTTGATGGGGCCGACGTCCTCCGGGGCGGACGGGGTGGCTGTCGCGGGTGGGGCTGATGGCGTGGGTGGAGCCCGCGCGGTGGACGGCAATGGATGCGGCGGTGACGGGCAGGGCCTCGTGGCCCGTTTGCCGGACGTTGCGGGGCCGGGACATGGCGTAGCCGCCCGGATGCTGTCCCGCGCGGCTGCCGTCCCCGCGCGGCTGCCGTCCCGGTCAGCCGTTGTCCCGTCGCCGGGCGCCGCTGGTCGGTGCCGTGGAGGGGCCGATGCGGCCCGCCCGTACGTGCCCCGTACCGTTGATGGGGTGTACCGGTTCCTGCTGACCCCGCGGTGGTGGGGAATCAACGTCTTCGCCATACTGGCGATCCCCTTCTGCGTTTTCATGGGCAGCTGGCAACTGAGCCGCTTCGAGGACCGCGTCGACAGCCACCAGCAGCAGGAGGACCGCTCCGCCCGCGCCAAGGCCGCGGCCGCCCGCCCCCTGGACAGCCTGCTACCCGTCGACAAGATCACTTCCGGCCGCCAGGCCAGCGCCCGCGGGCACTACGACACCGGGCACCAACTGCTCGTACCCGGCCGCACCTTGGACGACAAACGGGGCAAGAGCCAGGGCTTCTACGTCCTGACCCTGCTGCGTACGGACGGCGGTAAGGCCCTCCCGGTCGTACGGGGCTGGCTGCCCGGCGACGCGAACAAGAAGGCGGACGTGGCGAAGGTGCCCTCGCCGCCCAAGGGCGAGGTCACCGTCAGCGGAGCGCTGCAGGCATCCGAGAACCAGGGCACCGACGGAGTGCAGGCCGGCGGCGGGTTGCCGAAGGGGCAGCTCGGCATGATCAGCGCGGCGTCGCTGGTCAACATCGTGCCGTACGAGGTCTACGACGCATGGATCACGCTCACCGACACCCAGGACCCGCTGCGCCCCGTCCCGCCGGCCGCCGCTGAGGGCAGCGGGCTGGACCTGAAGGCATTCCAGAACCTCGGCTACACCGGCGAGTGGTTCGTCTTCGCGGGCTTCGTGGTCTTCATGTGGTTCCGCCTCTTCCGCCGCGAGTCCGAAGCGGCGAAGGACGCGGCGCTGGGGATTCTGAGTGAGGGGGTAGCTGCCCGCTAGGTCTCGGGGCGGGGGCCAGGGGCGGGCGGGGAGGGGCGCACCTCGGGGCGGGGAGTGGGCGCACCTCGGCGGGGGTCGTCGCTCTGCTCCGGCCAGTCACGGCCCCGGGGCCCCTCCCCTCCCCCCGCCCCACCCCCTCCGCCCGCCCCCCCACCTCCTACCGAGACACGTGCTCAGCGTGGAGACACGTGCTCAGTGCGGAGTCACGCGCTGAGCGTCCACGCGCTCAGCGTGCAGCCACCGGCTCAGCGCGGACTCACACGCTCAGCACGGAACCACCCCCTCAGCACGGAGTCACCGGAGTCACCCTCAGCGCGGAGTCACCCCCTCAGCCTCATCACCCCGAACCCCCGCCACATGCCGTCGAGCGAAGTCCAGTTCCAGGCGGAGCTGCTTGATGCGTTCCTCTACAACCAGGGAGCCGTGGCCGGCGTCGTAGCGGTAGACCTCGTGCGGGTGGCCGCGGCGTTCCAGGCGCTGGACGTAGTTCTCCACCTGCCGGATCGGGCAGCGTGGGTCGTTGACGCCGGCGGAGATATAGACCGGGGCCCGTACGGAGTCGACGTAGGTCAGAGGGGAGGACGCCTCGAAGCGTTCCGGGACCTCTTCCGGCGTGCCGCCGAGCAGGGTCCGGTCCATGGCCTTGAGGGCTTCCATCTCGTCGTTGTACGCCGTGACGTAGTCCGCCACCGGGACCGCCGCCAGGCCCGCCGCCCATGCGTCCGGCTGGGTGCCGAGCCCCAGCAGGGTCAGATAGCCGCCCCACGAGCCGCCCGCGAGTATCAGACGGTCCGGGTCCGCCAGCCCGGACGCGACCGCCCACTCGCGTACCGCGGCGATGTCCTCCAGCTCGATCAGGCCGACGCGGTGCTTGAGCGCGTCCGTCCAGGCGCGGCCGTAGCCGGTCGAGCCGCGGTAGTTGACGCGGACCACCGCGAAGCCGTGGTCCACCCAGGCCGCCGGGGACGAGGCGAAGGCGTCGCTGTCGTGCCAGGTGGGGCCGCCGTGGATGTCGAAGACAGTGGGGAAGGGGCCGTCGCCGGGAGGCTGCTGTACCAGGGCGTGGACGCGGCCACCGGGGCCCTCCACCCAGGCGTCCGTCACCGGGACCGAACCGGGGGCCTTCGTTCCGGGCGGGTCCAGCACGACCTTGCCGCTGGTCGAGCGGACCTCGGGCGGGTGCGCCGCCGACGACCAGAGGAATTCCACCGTGCCGTCCGGGCGGGCGGTCGCGCCCGAGACCGTGCCTGCCGGGGTGTCGACCCGGGTGAGCGGGTGGCCGGGCACCAGGGAGGTGTCGGTGGTTGTACCGGCGGGCGTATCACCGGCGCCGGCGGAGGTGGCTCCGCCGGCGCCCGGAATGCCCAGGTCGTAGCGCCAGAGCTCGCCGCGTGCCTGGTACTCGTGCTCGATGAGGAGCGCCGACCCGTCCGGATACCAGTCCGCGCCGACGTCGCCGGGCAGGTCGATCGACAGGGCGGTTTCCTCGCCGGTGAGGGGGTTCCAGATCATGGGCTCCCAGCGGCCTCGGCGCTGGTGGCCCACCAGAAGTCGGGCGTCGCCGTCCACGGGCGCGAAGCCCATCACCGACAGGCCCAGCTCCTCGGTGCCGCCCTTGGTGTCGTCCAGCTCCGCGACCGCCTCGCCGTCCGCCCGCACCACCCGGATCGCGGAGTGCATGGCGTCGCCGTGCTCGGTGTGCTCGATCGCGATCAGTGAACCGTCATGGGATAGATCGCCCACACCGGCCGATTCGCGGTGGCGGTAGATCTCGGCCGGCGACTCTCCCGGCCGTACGACATGGACCGTCGAGCCCTCCTCGTCCGTGGAGCGGCCGATGACCGCGGTGCCGTCCCGGCCGATCGCCAGCCCTCCCGGGTAGGAGGGGTCCAGCCCCGGGGCGGCCGGTTCGTCCGGGCCGCCCGCGAACGGCTGCCGCATCCAGACACCGAACTCGTCACCGTCGGTGTCCGAGAACCACCAGATCCACTCGCCGTCCGGTGACAGCGTCCCGTCCGTCGTGCCGTGCGGCCGGTCCGTGGCCTGCCGTTGGCTGCCGCTCGCCCGGTCCCAGGTGTACAGCTCGAAGGTGCCGGTGGCGTTCGAGACGAACAGGGAGCGGTCCGGGGCGTGCTCCGCCCAGTCCGGCAGGCCGATCCGGGGTGCGCGAAACCGCTTCTCCCAGTCGGGCATCCCGGCGGGGGAGGAAGGGGCGGCGGGCGAGGACGGGGGCGCCGTCGGGCCCGTCAGGTCGGAGGAGTGGGTGAGGTCGGGGGCGTGGTCGGCGCCTGGCGTCTGGTGAGTCATGGGCCCATTCTGCGCCCGGCGTCGGAATTGCGTTGGCGGGGTGCTCAGGCTGTGGATAACTTCGCGGTATGCGAGGACACACCGGCCCCGACGACTGGCGCGAGGCGAATCGTGCCAGGTGGGACGAGCGGGGCGTCATCCACACCGCGAGCGATTATTACGACCAGGAGCGTTTCCGGCGGGTCCGCGATGTGCTCCGTGACTTCGAGATCGCTGAGGTCGGGGATGTCACCGGCCGAACCCTGCTCCACCTCCAGTGTCACTTCGGCCAGGACACGCTCTCCTGGGCCCACCGCGGTGCGGCCCACGTCGTCGGCCTGGACTTTTCCGAACCGGCCGTCGAGGCCGCCCGTGACCTGGCCGCCGAGCTCGGCTACGGCCCGGAGCGGGCGTCGTTCGTCGCCGCGGACGTCTATGACGCCGCCGAGGCCGTCCCGGACTCGTCGTACGACATCGTCTACACCGGCATCGGCGCCCTGAACCGGCTCCCGGACCTGGTCCGCTGGGCCGAGACCGCCGCTTCCCTCATCGCGCCCGGCGGTTTCCTCTATCTTGCCGAGTTCCATCCGCTGTGCGACGTCCTGGACGACGAGACCGGATCGCGGATCACCCACGACTACTTCAGCCGCGATGCGTGGGTGGACGAAGCCCCGGGTACGTACGCGGATTTCGATGCGCCGACGGTCGACAACCGCAGCGTCGAATGGCAGCATCCGCTCGGTGACGTCGTCTCCGCCCTGGCCGGAGCCGGGCTGCGCATCGACTTCCTGCACGAGCACGATCTCACGATGTTCCAGCGGTTCGGCTCACTGCGGCGCGGCGATGACGGCTGTTACCGGGTGCCGGACGACCGGCCCCGCATACCCCTCATGTACTCGCTGAAGGCCACCCGGCTCGCCCGCTGACCTGCCGGAACGCCGATACGGCGGGCGTCCCCGGGCCGCGTGGGTGCCGGACCGCCCGCTGTCAACACAATGTAAAAGTTATAGATGGATTGGGAGAGATAGGGATATAAGAGACAAGAGGTCGCAGGCGGCAGGGACGGAAGCGCTGGCATGGCAAAGCTCCAGGAGAACCGCCAGACGGGGCAGCAGGCGTGGCTCAACCTGGCCGATGCCGCGATTTTTCTGCTCGACGCGCACGGGCTCGTCGAGAGCTGGTCCCCGGGAGCCGAGCGGCTGCTCGGCCGCAAGGGCGCGGACGTGGTCGGGCTCCCCGTGACCGCACTGCTGGCGGCGGACGACGCGGCGCGGGTGGCCGCGCTGGCCGAGGAGTGCCGGGAACGCGGCAGCTGGACCGGACTGCTCTCCGCGCGGGGCGCCGACGACGCGCAGGTCGGCATCGAGGCGCAGGTGGTCCCGGTGACCGACAGCACGGACCGGGCGCACTGGCTGGTTCTGGCGGTCGAGGCGTCGCCCCTGCAGGGATGGCAGATCAGCCGCGCCGTACTGGAGCGGATGGTGACACAGACGCCCGTCGGCATGGCCGTCGTGGACACCGACCTCCGGTTCGTCTGGTCGAACGCCGCGCTGGAGCGGTTCGGCGGCGGGCCCGCACAGAACCGTATCGGCAAGCGGCTGGGAGAGATCCAGCCCGGCCTGGACGCCGAATCCCTCGAAGTGCAGATGCGGCGGGTCCTGGAAACCGGTGAGCAGCTGATCGAGTACGAGCACATCGGCCGGCCGCGGTCGGACCCGCACCGGGAGCGCGCCCACTCGATGTCGTTCGTCCGCCTCGACGATGTGAACGGGCGGCCCATCGGTGTGTGCTACACAGTGCTCGACATCACCGAGCGCTACCAGAACCGGCAGCGGCTGACCCTGCTCGACCGGGCGAGCCAGTACATCGGCCGCACCCTGGACGTCATGCAGACCGCCCAGGACCTGGCGGACGTGGCGGTGCCGCACCTCGCCGACTTCGTCGCCGTCGATCTCCTGGACTCGGTGATCAGAGGCGGTGAGCCGGTTTCCGGGCCGCTCAGCGACGCCGACATGGTCCTGCTGCGCCGTGCCGGGCAGCAGTCCCTCCGGGAGGGCGTCCCGGAGTCGGTGGTCGACATCGGGGACATGGCCACCTACCACGCCTGGTCACCCCCCATCCGCTGCCTGGCCGGCGGCGGATCGTGGCGGACGGAGCGGCTGGATCCGCTCAGCCCGGAGTGGGCCGCCAACATCCCCGGGGACCGGCATGCGCACTTCCTCGATCTCGGGCTGCACACCGCGATGGTGGTGCCGATCCGGGCGCGCGGCATGTCCATGGGGGTGACCGCGTTCTTCCGCAGCCAGCATGACGAGGCGTTCAGCGCGGACGACCTGAGCCTCGCGGAGGAATTCGTCGCGCGGGCGGCCGTCTGCATCGACAACGCCCGCCGCTACACCCGCGAACGCGGCGCGGCGCTCGCCCTCCAGCGCAGTCTGCTGCCGCACGAGGTCCCCCAGCAGGACGCGGTGCGGGTGGCTTCCTCCTACCGGCCGGCCGACGCGCTCGCCGACGCCGGCGGCGACTGGTTCGACGTCATCGCGCTGTCCGGGGCCCGGGTCGCCCTGGTGGTGGGCGATGTGACGGGCCATGGCATCGACGCCGTCGCCACCATGGGGCGGCTGCGCACCGCGGTCCAGACCCTCGCCGCGCTGGAACTCCGTCCCGACGAACTCCTCGGTCATCTGGACGACCTGGTCGGCCGGGTATCGGACGAGGCGGCGACGGCCGCGCTCCGGAACGAGTCCGCGGCCGACGCGCCCCCCGTGGCCGTCCACCTGCCGGGCGCCGACGCCGGAGTGCGCGGCTCCAGCTGCCTGTACGCGGTGTACGACCCGCTCAGCCGCTGCTGCACCATGGCCAGCGCGGGGCACCCCGCACCCGCCATGGTCGCCCCCGACGGGCGGGTCCACTTCGCCGACCTGTCCATCGGGCCGCGGCTGGGCGTCGGTGGCCTCCCCTTCGAGGCCGTCGAATCGGTGGTACCGGAAGGCAGCGTCCTCGCGCTCTACACGGACGGCCTGCTCACCGGGCGTGTCCCGGGCGAGGCCGGCGACACCGGGACGGAGCGGCTGCGCCGCGCCCTCGAAACACCGCATGTGTCGCTCGACGCCCTGTGCGAGACCGTCATCGAGAGTCTGGTGCCCGCGCGGCCCTTCGACGACGTCACGCTGCTGCTGGCCGCCACCCGCAGCCTGGACGAGGACCGCTACGCCTCATGGGACCTGCCCACCGACCCGGCCGTGGTCTCCCGGGCCCGCGGCATGGCGGCCGATCAGCTCACCGACTGGGGCCTCGCGGACCTGGTCGTCACCACCGAACTCGTCGTCAGCGAGCTGGTCACCAACGCGATCCGGTACGGTTCCGGGCCGATCCGGCTGCGCCTGATCCTGGGTCATACCCTGACCTGCGAAGTCTGCGACGGCAGCAGCACCTCGCCGTATCTGCGCCATCCACGCGCGACCGACGAGGGCGGCCGGGGGCTGTTCCTGGTCTCCCAGTTCACGCACCGTTGGGGCACCCGTTACACCACGGACGGCAAGATCCTCTGGACGGAACAGCTGCTCACGCCGAATGATCCGGACGGGGCGGAGAAGGGGCCGGAGCCGTCGGTGGCCGGGGGAGGCGGGCGGAATCCTTAGGGGTTGGGGCAGAGCCCTCAGGGTGTGAGGGGGAGAACCCTTAAGGGTTGGTCATACAGATCCCCTAAGGGGTGGATGGGCCCCCTTGCAGGCCACAACGTGGCGGGTGGGGGTGGTATTCCCGCGCGTGGTGGGTGTTTTCGCGGTTTTTCGCGTGCGGTGGTTGTGGGGTGGTGTTTCCGCGCGTGAGGGGCTTAGAGCGGTATTTATGCGTGCAGCGGGTGTGGGGTGGCCTTTCCGTGTGCGGCGGGTATTTCCGCGTGTTTCGGGCGCGGGCGGGTATTTCTGCGTGCGGCGGGTTCTGGGAACGGGTTTTTTCGCTCCCGGGCACGGTTGGCGGGCAGTCAACTGATGGATGTGATCTACCAGTTGGGTCGTGACCCTCCCGGGTGCCGCGCTTGGGCAATGCGTCCCGGCGTGACGCGGCCTGGGTGTTGAGCTCCGGTGATAAGCCGCCGGCCGCTCTGTGCCCGCAGGGCATACCCACGATCTGCCATGAGTACACTCGCCCACCATGGGTAAGGCCAGCCGGAAAAGAAACTCCCACAACATAGTTGAGTTCTGTTCATGCGCCGGCTCTTCCGTCGGGCGCGGGACGGTTCTGCGACACCCGACTGTCACCGCGGGCGTGACGTGAGGCGCCGCTCTAACAGGGGCCGGCACGCGCAGTCCCGGGACCCGCGCGGACACTGGCTGCTGCTGATCCTCGTCCTCCCGGTGATGTTCGGCGCGCTGCTCTTCGAGGGCTGGACCACCCACGAGGTCGACGCCGCGAAGACCAAGCGGGACTGCACCACCCCCGTGCCCAAGGCCGTGGACAAGGGCGGCCCGGTGGTCCGCATCGACGACGGCGAGGTGCGGTCCGCCGCGATGCCCGCCCGTACCGTGGCACTCACCTACGACGGCGGGCCCGACCCCGTATGGACCCCGCGACTGCTCGACCTGCTGCGCAGGCACCGTGCGCACGCGACCTTCTTCCTCAAGGGCGCGCAGGCCGCCACGCACCCCGACCTGGTACGGCGGATCCACGCCGAAGGCCATGAGATCGGCTCCAACACCTACACCGGCGCCGCCATGGGCTCGGCATCGCCCCTCCGCGCCTCGCTGGAGCACTCCCTCACGCAGAAGGCGCTGGCCGGTTCCGTGGGCATCCACACCGGGCTGCTGCGGCCGCCGCAGACCACCGAGGTGGACACGATCTGCGGCGCCGAGTGGAAGGCGGCGCGGCAGGCCGCCGACAAGGGCTACACGCTGGTCGCCGCCGACCGCTGGTTCCGGAAGCCGTCGCAGGGCGTCATCCGGCAGTTCAGCCAGAACGAAGACGCGTACACCGGCACCGAGAAGCTGCTCGCCGACCGGAACGTGGAGCGGTTCACGACGGTGACGGCCGGGGCCGGGCTGCTCTCGACCGAGGAGCCGGTGTCCGTCGTCGAGCGGTTGCAGGGCAAGGCCCTGATCTGGGCCAAGGCCCTCGGGCACGCGTTTGTGAGCGCCATGGCCTGGGTGCTCGGGGTCGCCGGCGGGCTCGGTGTGCTGCGCCTCCTGATGCTCGTACTCTTCGCCCGCGCCCACGTCCGGCGGCTGACGCGCTACCACCCAGGGGCGCCCCGTCTACGGGAGGTCACCGACCCGGTGACGGTCCTCGTACCCGCCTACAACGAAGAGGCGGGCATCGAGTCCACCGTCCGTTCGCTGCTCGCCGCCACCCACCCGTACCTGCAGATCGTCGTGATCGACGACGGGTCGACGGACGACACGGCGGACATCGCCGCCCGGATCGACGACCCGCGTGTGCTGGTGGTCCGGCAGGCCAACGCGGGCAAGGCCGCGGCCCTCAACACCGGTCTGGCGCACGCGGCGCACGACATCGTGGTCATGGTCGACGCCGACACCGTCTTCGAGCCGGACGCCGTCTACCGGCTCATCCAGCCGCTGGCCCACCCGGCCGTGGGCGCGGTCAGCGGCAACACCAAGGTCGGCAACCGCCGTCGTCTGCTGGGCAGATGGCAGCACCTGGAGTATGTCTTCGGGTTCAATCTCGACCGCCGGATGTTCGAGGTGCTGGAGTGCATGCCGACGGTCCCCGGCGCCATCGGTGCCTTCCGCCTGGACGCGCTCATGGGCGTCGGCGGGGTCAGCGAGGACACCCTCGCCGAGGACACCGACCTCACCATGGCCCTGTGGCAGGCGGGTTGGCGGGTGGTCTACGAGGAGTCCGCCATCGCCTGGACCGAGGTCCCCACCTCGCTGCGCCAGCTGTGGCGCCAGCGCTACCGCTGGTGTTACGGGACGATCCAGGCGATGTGGAAGCACCGCCGCGCCGTCGTCGGGATGGGCCCGGCCGGCCGCTTCGGCCGTCGCGGACTGAGCTATCTGGCTCTCTTCCAGGTCGCCCTTCCCCTGCTCGCGCCGGTCGTGGACGTCTTCGCGCTCTACGGGTCGCTGTTCCTCGGCCCCGTACAGGCGGCCGCGGTGTGGCTCGGCTTCCTCTCTCTCCAACTTGCCTGCGCCGGCTATGCCTTGCGCTTGGACGGCGAGAAGGTACGGGCCCTGTGGGTGATGCCGTTTCAGCTCTTCGTCTACCGGCAGCTGATGTATTTGGTGGTCATCCAGTCCGTGGTGGCCTTCCTGCTCGGCACCCGGCTGAGGTGGCAGCGCATGCACCGTTCCGGCACCGCCGCCCAGCAGATCGGGCAGCCGGTCGCGTACCAGAGCCTGCCGCGGTGACGGCGGGGATGACGGGGCGACGGTGACGGCGGGGATGGCGGCGGGAACCGGAGTGGCGGACGCGCCGTCAGAACCTCCGCCCGGCGCTCGCGGGCCGGACAGAAGCCGTCGTTCACATGTGTTCACAGGAGGTTTGCGTGCTGTTCAGTGACGAACCCGTGAAGGTGCAGACTGCCGACCATGACTGACTGGCTGGACGGAGCGCCCGACGCGAACGGGTACGGGAACCGGTACGGAAGCCGGTACGAGGGCGCATACGACGGCGTACCTGATGGCATATCCGGCGGCGTATCCGGTGGTGCGTACGGCACGTCCCGTGGCTTGTCGGGTGGCTGGTCAGATGGCTTGTCGGGTGGTGTGTCCGGCGGAGCACGGGAGCCGCTGTCCGCGGAGGTCGGCGCGGGACAGGTGTGGCGCCGGGGTGACCATGCGCCCGCCGAGCACGACGCCGCGGAATACGCCTCGGCCGGGCACCCGCCCGCCGAGTACGCCCCTGTCGAGTACATGCCCGCCGAGTACATGCCCGACGAGCACCCCCCTCAGCCGCAGCCGCCACGGCCCCCGCGCAGCCTTCGCAACGGTCACATGGTCAGCGGCGGCAGCCGGCCCTCCCGGCGCAGGGCGCCCGCCGCTCGCCCCAGCCGGCGCCGCCGTCTCACGCGGGCAGCGGTCCTCCTGACCTCCGTGCTCCTCGTCGCCTCCGTCGGCACCTATGTCTGGGCCGATACCAGGCTCAACCGCGAGGTCGACCTCAGCGAGCTCGCCGACCGCGCGCCGCGGGGCAAGGGGACCAACTACCTGGTCGTGGGTTCCGACAGCCGGGTGGGCCTGTCCGAGCAGGACCGGAAGGATCTGCACACCGGCGGCTCGGCGGACGCGGGCCGCCGCACCGACTCGGTGATCCTGCTGCACACGGGCGCCCACGGCACCACGATGCTGAGCCTGCCGCGCGACTCCTGGGTGACTGTTCCGCCCTACATCCGCTCCGAAACCGGCAAGCACTACCGCGCATCGAAGAACAAGCTCAACGCGGCGTTCTCGCTCGGCGGCCCCGACCTGCTCATTCGCACCATCGAGCGCAATACGGGGCTGCGTATCGACCACTACACGGAGATCGGCTTCGCCGGCTTCGTCGGCATCGTGGACGCGATCGGCGGCGTCCCGATGTGCCTGGACAAGGACATCAAGGACGAGAAGTCGGGCGCGGACCTGAAGAAGGGCTGCCACACACTCGACGGCCGCACGGCCCTGGCGTTCGTCCGTCAGCGCCACCAGGAGGCCCATGGCGACCTGGGCCGGAGCCGGAACCAGCAGAAGTTCCTGGCCGCCCTCGCCGACAAGGCCGCCACCCCGGGCACCCTGCTCGACCCGTCCACGGTCTACTCCACCGCGAGCGCGGGCCTGGACACCCTCATCGTCGACGAGGACACCGCTCTGCCGAACCTCACCTCCCTCTTCAAGGCGATGAAGAGCGTCACCTCCGGCAACGGCAAGCGCCTCAACGTCCCCGTCTCCAGCATCGGCTTTCCGACCTCCAAGGGCAGCGCCGTGAAGTGGGATCTTCCCCGGGCGAAACGACTCTTCGGCGAACTGCGGAACGACCGGCCGGTGAGCTTCGAGGGGGAGAGCTGAGGGCGGGACCGGAGGGGCGGGCCGGGGGCGGACCGGAGGGGCCCGCGTGGGGGTGAGCCGGTCGTTGCGGCCACGCCGGCCCCTCAGCGGCTGACTCGCTGAGGCGCTGACGCCCGCCAGGTGGCCGCCCGCGAGCCGGCGCCGGCTCCGACCACGGCCCGCGCACGTCCGGGCGCCCGCCCACTGGCCTCCCCGCCCGGATGGAGAGAGCGTGGTACTGGGGCCACCGAGGCCCCGAGATCACCGAGGCCCCGAGGCCACTGAGGTCACCGTGGCCAGTGAGGCCATCGACGGACAGGTGCGGGCACCGGGCCCGCACCCCCTCCGCTCTCCGCGGGAAGTGACTTTCGATGTTTTTCCGGTACGACGACCACGTCATCGGCGGATGGGGCTGGTTCGCGATGGCGATCAGCATGCTCTTGTTCCTGGCGCTGATCGTCACCATCGTCTTCCTGCTCTGGCGCGCCATCACCCGTTCCGGCCCCGGGGGATGGACCGGCCCGCTCCGCACCTCCGGCGCCGAGCAGCTCCTTGCGGAGCGTTACGCACGCGGCGAGATCGACGAAGAGGAGTACCAGCGACGCCTGGCAACCCTCCGCGGCTCCCGTCCGGGCGGCTCCCCGCCAGGGGCGGCCAAATCCTGAGGCGCGCGGCGCACTCCTGAAGCGCGGCCACGGGAGCGGCCGCCCCGCCCACCGGCCGCCGTGTGATGCATGCACGGATACGCCCGCGCAGCCGGTCGAGCCGGTCGAGGACGTAGGGCGTGGGACTGCACCGCCTCGGCGATGTCGGGGCTTGCGGAGGACAAGCCGTCCGGCGGCGGTGCCGCCACGGCCGTCGCCGCCCGGGCTCGCCGCACCTCCGGCGGCAACGCCTGGCCACCGTCCCTGGAACCGCGACGGGGCCGGGCCGCTCCCCCTCTCCAGGACGGCCCGGCCTACATGAACCGCGCCAAGCCACTGCCTACAAAAACCACCCCAAGCCACTGTCGAGCGACCAGGTCTGCCAGCTCACCGCGAGCAGCGCCGTAGCCGATATCAAGGTCATCATCAGGTTCTGCCCCTGCTCCGCCCAGTCGTGGATCATCAACACGAGGTAGATCAGGTTGAGCGCCGCCCCGGCGACCAGGGCGACCGGTGTCAGGAAGCCGATGATCAGGCCGAGGCCGAGAGCCAGTTCCGCGTAGGCGACGAGATAGGACATGAGCCGGGGACGAGGTTTCACGATCCGGTCGAAGGTCCTTCGGACGACGGGCCAACGATGCTCGGCCGCGATGCCCGCTGCCCATGTGATGCCGCCGCCGGCGAACCAGCTCTTCTTGTCCTTGTGGCGCCAGCTCTCCAGCCACCACAGGCCGAGGCCGATGCGCAGAACGGCGAACCACTCGGCCCCGCTGAGCCAGATCGTTTGCATCCTTCCCCCTCGACACGGAGAACTGATGGAGCGTCAGTTCAGCCGAGTTCGGCAGATCCCGCAAGGGGCAACCTCAAGCCCAAGCCGTCCACGCCCAAGTCCAAGCCGACGTACAAGTCCAAGGCCAAGTCCGTGACGGCGCCTTGTCGTCCCAGAGGCGGGCCCATAGTCTGAATGAATCTGATGCTTCGTCAGATAGTGCAGTCGTGCGCGAACCGGCAGGCATGGGGGTACGGCGTGATCAGCAAAAAGAGCGGCACCGAGGAGCTCCCCAAGGTCATCAGCGTGGACGATCACGTGATCGAGCCTTCGCACCTCTTCGAGACCTGGCTCCCGAAGAAGTACCGCGACAAGGGGCCGAAGCCCTTCACCGCCGGCATCGGCGAGCTGCAGTACGTCGGCGGGAAGTACCGGTTCACCACCGACCCGGACGGCCAGATCACCGACTGGTGGGAGTACGAGGGCCTGCTCTTCCCGTACAAGCGCATCATCGCTGCCGTCGGTTTCTCCCGCGACGAGATGACGCTCGACGGCATCACACGGGAGCAGATGCGGCGCGGTTGCTGGGACCCCAAGGCCCGGCTGGAAGACATGGACCTCAACCACGTGGAGGCGTCGCTCTGCTTCCCGACGTTCCCGCGGTTCTGCGGGCAGACCTTCGCGGAGGCCGAGGACAAGGAGGTCGGGCTCGCATGCGTCCGGGCGTACAACGACTGGATGGTGGAGGAGTGGTGCGGGGACAGCGGTGGCCGGCTGATCCCGCTGTGCCTCATTCCGCTGTGGGATGTTGATCTGGCGGTCGCGGAGATCAAGCGGAACGCGGCCCGCGGCGTGCGCGCGGTGACCTTCAGCGAGATCCCGACGTACCTGGGCCTGCCGTCGATCCACTCCGGCTACTGGGACCCGTTCTTCGCGTCCTGCGAGGAGACCGGCACGGTGGTCAACATGCACATCGGTTCGTCCTCGCAGATGCCGGCGGCGTCCCCGGACGCACCGCCCGCCGTCCAGGCCGCGCTGAGCTTCAACAACGCGATGGCCTCGATGGCGGACTTCCTGTTCAGCGGCGTCCTGGTGAAGTTCCCGCGGCTGAAACTCGCCTACAGCGAAGGCCAAATGGGCTGGATCCCCTACGCCCTGGAGCGCGCCGACGACGTCTGGGAGGAGCACCGGGCATGGGGCGGGGTCAAGGACCTGATTCCGGAGCCTCCGTCGACGTACTACTACCGGCAGATCTACTGCTGCTTCTTCCGTGACAAGCACGGCATCGACTCGATCGAGACCGTGGGTGTCGACAACGCGACCTTCGAGACGGACTATCCGCACGTCGACTCGACCTGGCCGCACACGAAGCGGGTGGCGGCCGAGCATGTGGCGGGCCTCCCTGAGGACGTGGCGTACAAGGTTCTTCGCGGCAATGCCATCCGCATGCTGGATCTCGCCTTCGACCAGGAGTGAGCGGCTGCGCAGGCCCCTCGCTCCTGTCGCCCCTCGCGGTGGGGGAGGTGGTCACAAGAACACAAGCCTTCTTGTGATACGCCGGGCGTTTCGCCGTCAGGCGGGGTGCAGCCGCCCGGCTCACGGGCCACCTGCGCATCGGGGTCGCACTGGCCCACCGCTACTGAAGCCTCGGGTATTCACACCTGTGGCCCGCGTGCTGCCGCCACGATCCTCTCCAGGGAGGAGGCGTGCCGCTGAAATGCCCGCCGCCCGTGTGCGGTGAGCCGGAGGTGGGTGTGGCGTCCCGTGCGGTTCCGTGTTTTGCGCACCTCCACATAGCCGGCGTCTGCCAACGCTGCGACCTGTTTGGACAGGGCCGAGTCGCTGGTGCCGACGGCGTCCCGCACGAAGCCGAACTCCACCCAGTCGGCCGGAGCCAGCAGCGCGACGACTGACAACCGGGCCGGCCTCGCCCTGGCTGCCGCCCTGCCCGCCGACTCGCTCTCGGTGTGGGGACCCTCGCGGCAGCCTGAGCCGGCCCGCAGGTTCTCGGATCGCGGTCCGTACCCTCCCCAGGGTCGGGCCGCTCACCGTCCGTGGGGCACCCGGGACGCGGCCCAATCAATCGGCAGCCGGGCACCGCCACTGATAGGAGGCCAGCGTTCGCGCCCTGGCCTCGATGACCGCCATGCGGGCATCCCGCTCGGCCGTGTCGGTGTGTGACGCCTGGCTGGTCGCCTGGCCGGGCCACTTGCGGTAGAGGAGCCCCACCTCGGGCGAGAACCAGCCGCGGCTCGTGGAGTTCAGCGCGAGCAGCAGCCCCGTGTCCTCGGAGGCCGGCAGCGCCATCCAACCGCCGAGGGCGAGAAGCAGGTCACGGCGGACGAAGAGCGTCGCCGGGTGGACCTGCGCGCGGAAGCCGTTCGCCTTCCAGTAGTCGAGTACGGCGCCACGCTCGATCGGCCCCGCCTCAGGATCCCCTGGGAATCCGACCGTTGAGCCGTCGGGCAGTAGATCCAGGACGCGGGAGGTCGCCCAGCCGATACTCGGGTCGCCTTCGAGGGCGGCCAGGTCACGAGCCAGTGCGCCGGGCGTCAACTGGTCGTCGGCGTCCAGCACTTTGACGTACGCGCCGTCCGCGTGCGCCAGGGCGATGGTGCGGGCCACGCCCGGGCCTCCTGGCCGGCCCTGGCGGAAGGTGACCCGCGCGTCATCAGGGACGCAGGGGGCGACCTCGTCGCTCTTCCCGTCCTCCTGGATGACCCAGTGCCACTCCCACCCCTCGGGGAGCTCCTGGCCGCAGAGCGACTTGTACGCGTCCGGCAGGAACCGGGCCGACGGCGCGTGCACGGCGGTGACGATGATGATGCGCCGGCGCACGGCACTCACCACCTTTCCAGGGGAGTGGTGAAGAGCATTCCGTCCGGTCGCCAGGCTGCGGCGGGCCGGACGCCTGGCCGGACGGACGGCTTCAGCTTACGGCTCCTGAAGAGGGAGATCACATGGCAACGCCCGATCGCTGGCGACGGGGGATGCACCAGCGATCGGGCTGCGGCCCAGCCTAACAAGGCTGCTTGCCTGACGGGAGCCAACTGACCAGCTGCAACGGCGGGTTGTGATCGGTGTCACGTCATGTCGGCCGTCGGCACCGCTGGCCGGGCCTCGGCTCCGCTACTCGTCGCACGGAGGCGCGTACGAGAGACGGGGCAGATACTCGTGCCAAGTGTCCGGCGTCATCACGCCCCGAGTGGTCGAGCAAATGCGGCGCATGGCCGCGTCGGTGTCCAGGTTCCACAGCCGGACGGTACCGGTGCCGCTGGAGATTCCGAGCATGCGGCTGTGGGGACTGAAGGAGAGGAAATTGCCTGTTCTGGCGTTGGGGCTCATGGATCGGCCGATGGGAGTGGCCTTGGAGGGGTGGGTGACGTTCCAGAGCCGGACCATGTCGTCGTTGCCGCCGCTCGCCAGGGTGCGGCCGTCCTGGCTGAACGTGAGCGACGCGATCGCTTGGGCGTGGCCAGTGAGAGTGGAGAGGTGGGTTGCTTTGCGAGGGGCGGACACGTTCCAGAGCCGGACCGTGTTGTCGTCGCTGCCGCTGGCCAGTGTGTGGCCGTCCGGACTGTAGGCGAGCGTGTTGATGGGGCCTCGATGGCCCTTGAGGGGCGCGCCGAGTGGGGCGGCACGGCGTGGGGCGGACACGTTCCAGAGCCGGGCGGTGCCGTCGGCGCTGCCGCTGGCGAGAGTGCGGCCGTCCGGGCTGAAGACGAGGGAGTTGACGTAGCCCTTGTGGCCGGTGAGCGGGGCGCCGAGCGGAAGAAGGCGATGGGTATCCCCCCGGTCATGGGTGTCCCCCCGGTCATGGGGGTCCCCCCGGTCGAGCGAAGCCGAGTCTGAGGGAGATGCCGAGTCTGGGGGAGGGGCGCCGACGTTCCACAGCTGAATGGTGCGGTCGTCATGGGCGGTTGCCAGCGTGTGCCCGTCCGGGCTGAATGCCAGCGCTTCGGGGCCCGCGAATCGTGTCCGCAGCGCGACGGGCGGCCCGTAGGGGGCAGGTCGGGACGGGTCGGTGACGTTCCACAGTTGCACGGCGCGGCTTCCCGTCAGCACCGCGATCGTGTGGCCGTCGGGGGAGAACGCCAGCGACCGTACGTCACCCTTTTCGGGCCTGAACGGTTTGCCCAGCAGTACGGGCCGGTTGGGAGCCTTCACGTTCCACAGCCGGACCCTTTCGTCGCGGGCGGCCGTGGCGAGCACCCGCCCGTCCGGGCGGAACGCTCCGATGCGGCCGATCATGTCCGATGTCGGGATCGACCACAGGCGGACCTTGCTGTCGCCGGTCCCGGTGGCGAGGGTGCGCCCGTCGGGGCCGAAGCCCACGGCGTACATCTCGCCGCTGCTGCCGGCGAGCGGCTCGCCGACCTGCGACGGGTGTTTCGGATTGCGGACGTTCCACAGGCTCGCGGTGCTGTCCGCGCTGCCGGCGGCGAGCATGGTGCCGTTGGGGCTGAAGGCCACTGACCATACGGGAGCGGTGTGGCCGGTGAGCGGCGCGCCGAGCGGTTTCGGGTGATGTGGGGCGGCCACGTCCCACAGACGGATGGTGTCGTCCGCGCTGCCGCTGGCGAGCGTGCGGCCGTCGGGACTGAAGGCCACGGAGTGCACCAGGTCCGTGTGGCCGGTCAGCACCGTGTCGATCGGCTTCGGACGGCGTGGGTCGGCCAGGTTCCACAGCCTGATGGTGTCGTCGTCGGCGCCGGATGCCAGCGTCCGTCCGTCGGGGCTGAACGCCACGGAGCGCACGGCGGCGGTGTGGCCGGTCAGGACAGCGCGCGTCCTCGGCCGGTGCGGGTCGTCCAGGTCCCACAGGCGGACGGCGCGATCTTGGTTGGCGGAGGCCAGCGTGCGGCCGTCCGGGCTGAAGGCGAGCAGGGAGATCGTGCCGTCGTGGCCGGTCGAGGGCGCGCCGATCGGGTGCGGGTGGCCGGGGTCCCGCACGTCCCACAGCCGGATCGTGCCGTCGTCCGAAGCGCTGGCGAGGGTGTCTCCGTCCGGGCTGAAGACCGCGGTGCTCACCCAGCTGGTGTGGCCGGTGAGGGGTTTGCCCAGGGGTTTCGGGTGCGTCCGGTCCGACACGTCCCACAGCCGCACGGTGCGGTCGTAGCTCGCGGTGGCCAGGGTCCGTCCGTCCGGGCTGAACGAGGTGAGGTAGACGGCGCCGGTGTGGCCGAGAAGCGGTGTGGCCAGCGGTGCGTTCACGATCGAGATCAACCGGTTGTTCGCGCCCTCGTCGTCCGGCCGCAAGTGGTGCGCCACCAGGTCGAGCTGGGCGGACAGCGACGGATCCGTGTCCTGGACGCGATCGGCTTCGGCGAGCACCTGCGCGAACACGGCGTCGTCCCGCTGCTGCCACGCCACCACCGCCGAACCGACGGCCAGCATCGCCAGGACGACCACAGCCGCCACCGCACCGCGGCTGATCCAGACGATGCGCTTGCGCAGCCGGACCGAAGCGGCCAGGAAGTCCACCGCGTTCCGGGTCAGAAAGGGGTCCCCGGCGGATTCCGCCCAGTTGTGGGCCTGTTCCAGACGGGTGCCCCGATAGAGCAGTGAGGTGTCGCGGTTCGAGCCCTCCCAGGCTCTGCTGTCCTCTTCCAGGCGCTGGCGCAGCAGGTTGCCGTTCCGGTCCTCGTCGATCCAGTCGCGCAGCCGCGGCCAGGCGTGGAGCAGGGCTTCATGGGTGATCTCCACGGTCTCCGCGTCGAGTGTCACCAATCGGGCGCGCACCAGTGCTTCGAGCGATTCATCCGTCTTGTTGGGGTCCGTCGACTCCGCCGCCAGTTGGCGCCGGGTCCCCCGCCTACGGGTGGCCTGGGTGTCTTCGCCCAGCCGTACCAGCCTGAGAAGGAGAAGTCTCGCGGCCGTGCGTGCCGCCGGGTCGAGGCCGGACCAGGCCCGCTCGGCGGTCGCCGCCACCGCGCCCTGGATTCCGCCCGCCGCGCGGTAGCCGGCCAGCGTGAGCCTGCCCGCCTTCCGTCGCTGCCAGGTGGCGAGCAGGGCGTGGGAGAGGAGCGGCAGTACGCCCGCGTTGTGCGTCCCGCGGGGACCGTCGGCGCTGACCTCCCGCACAATCATCTCCGCGAGCCCGGGTTCGAGTTCCAGACCCACGGCCTTGGCCGGGCCGGTCACCGCTTCGCGCAGCTCCGTGGTGGTCAGCGGCCCGAGCACCATGTGCCGGTGTTGCAGCGCGTCGGCCAGTTCGGGGTACGCGAGGCATTGCTCGTAGAAGTCGGCGCGTATGCCGAGGATGACGAGCACGGGGACCGGGTCACCCGGGGAGGGCGCGCACGCGGCGTGGAGGATCTGGATGAACGCGCGCCGGCCCGCTTCGCTGGAGCAGAGGGTGAACGCCTCCTCGAACTGGTCCACGATGACGACCGGACGGGCGGCGGACGAAGCCTCGCGCCGTGCCCATGTCGTGACGGCCTCCCTCACCACGTGCCGGAAAGGGGGCGTACCGGGCTCCTTCGCCGCCGGTTCCCGTGCTGTCTCCGGGGCAGAGGCGACGTGCGCGAGCTCAGGAATCCGCCGGGCCAGCTCCGCGAGAGGATCACCTCCCGGCACAAGCCGCAGTACCTCCCTCGGCCGGCCGCTCCCGTCGCCCAGCGCGCCGTTCTCCAACGCGGGCACCAAGCCGGCGTTCAGCAGGGAGGACTTTCCCGCCCCCGAGGCGCCCACGAGCATGACCAGGCCACCCGTCTTCTCCGCCGCGCGGAGCTGAGCGACGAGGGCGTCCGTGCTCCGCTCCCGGCCGAAGAACCACCGGGCGTCTTGCTGACGGTACGAGGACAGCCCCCGGTAGGGGCACACACCACCGGGGATGGCCGGGGCTTCGACCGGCGGGCGTTTCTCCTCCACGGATGTCGCCGGGTCGCCGACCGGGTCGGCCACCGCGTGCTCCCAAAGGCGCTGCCACTGGGCCAGGTCGTACAGGCCCGTGGACACCGGAACGGGCCGCAGGCGCCGTGCTTCGGGGACCAGGACGTGCAGCACCGCCGCGAGGGCGGTGAACTGGGCAGGCACGTTCTTGGCCCGTCGCCAGTCGCTGATCCGCTGCGCGGACACCCGCACGGGCCGCCCTCGTTCGTCGACCCGCTGAAGCCGGACGACCGACTCGGCCACGCGCTTGAGGGGAGGGTTACCGGCCTCCTTGTAGAGCAGAGCGAGACGTTCCGCGAAGGCTGTGCGTGCCCCTGAGTCGGAACTCAAGGCCTCCACTCCTTACTTCCCCCGCACCTGGACATCCGGACCGGAAAACTCACTCTATACGGCTGACCTGCGGCGAAGCCGTCGGCTCACCACCGGAACCTCCTCGGAGGGAGCCGCAGCGGGCAGGATCATGTCGCAGCAGCGCGCCCCACCGCGCGCCTACTTTCCCAGACAGGCCACCAGCTCAGCGCCCGGACGGACAAGCCCGGAGAGGTACATCGTGACGCCGCTCGTTCTCGGTCAGCTTCCGCCGGAGTTATGAGACGGCGGCGACGGTCTCGTCGCGCGAGCTTGACGGATCCGGGGAACCGGTCCCGTTCGGACGGCCGTCGCGCCGACCACGGGTCCGGCCCCTTCCTCGGTCCGCACCGGTATGGCGCGGACCGACGCCGCCCCCACCGTTCGGCACCGGTCCCCACGAGGGGAGGGACCGGCGCCGGACGACGCGGCGCGTTGCGGGCGTGCGGGTCGGTACTGCGGGTCGGTACGCGGTGTCCGACGCGGGAGCGATCGCGTGCCGGTCACAGCGATGCCGCTCACATTCATCCGCTCGCATCCGTACCGGTCACATCCAGGCCGCTCGCACCGATCGCTCCCAGCGGCCCGCGTCAGGCGCGATTGCTCAGCCGCCGCCGCTCAGGCCGGTCGCCAGCGCGGCAGGGATGGCATCGAAGGCTTCCTCGACGCGGCGGGCCAGGGTCTTGGCGCCGCCGTGGCCGCGGCGCCTGTGGTGGCGGTCGGGCCCACGTCCGGCGACCCAGTTGCGGGCGCCGCAGCGCCAGGCGCTGAGGGCGAGCTCGCCGAGCAGGCGTAGCCGTACGTCGTCGCGACTGTCGGTGCCGAGGCGTTCTTCGAGGATCTCCACCAGGCGCTGCTGGACCTTCATGGACGTCACGATGCTGTGGTCGTGCAGCACGGGGGTGCCGGCGGCGAGACGGCGGGTGCGCAGGAAGCGGTGGTCCCAGCCGTCGGGCATGGACACGATGGCCGCGGTCAGTGAGGCGCGCAGCGCGTCGAGTGCGGGGCCGGGGGCGGTGTGCTGGGCGAAGTGGGCGGTGTAGGCGTCCCATAGTTCGCCCTCGGCGGCCATGGCGACGTCTTCCTTGGTGCCGTAGTAGCGGAAGAAGGTGCTGCGGCCGATCTCGGCATGGGCGGTGAGTTCTTCGAGGGTGACGCGGTCGAAGCCGCGTTCGCTGAACAGGTCCAGCGCGGCGTCGGCCAGCGCACGGCGGGTGCGCTGTTTCTTGCGTTCGCGCAGCGACAGGGCGGTGTCGCCGCCGGGGGCGGAAGTGTCGGTGGCCACGGGATCAGGTTACCGATGCGGGACCCGGGCCGAAATGGCACTGGAGCCCTTTCGGTACTCGTGCCATTATCGGACTCGGTCCCACTTTCTCGTGTGGGTCGGGCCTCGGCCTGCCCACGTGGCTGACCTGTAGGGGGAGCTGTCGTGATCCGCCGTACCAAGACCCCGCCCGACATCGCCCGTACTGATGCGCGGGCCGTGGCGATCACCGTCCGGCACACGGGGGATGCCGCCAACCAGCAGTCGGTGGCCGAAAATGCCGTCCGGACTCGGGAGCAGGAGCCCTGGCCGGACGGGTTGTTGAGCTGGTCGCTGTTCGCCGGCACCGACGGATTGTCGCTGATGGCGTACGAACAGTGGACAGGTGATGAGGCGCTGGACGCGGCTCTGGTCCTGCCGGTGCCGTACGTACCGGGGATTGCGGGTACCGAGCCCTCGGTGCCGGTCCGCTATCGCCTGCACCGCTCCCGCGTGAGCGCCGCCGGGCAGGCCGGGGTGGGGTGTGTGGTGACACCGGTGTTCGACGTGGACGGACCGGAGCGCCAACGGCACTTCATCGACGAGGTCTTCGCCATGACCGAGGACCTGCCCCCGGTGCCCGGGGCGATCGCGGGGCACTTCCACACCAGTCTGGACGGCACGCGGGTGTTCAACTACGCGGAGTGGACGGACGAGCAGGCCCACGTCGACGCGCTCGCCGCCGATGACCCACGGGGCGTGCAGCGCCGAGTCTCCGGGGAGATCGCGGGCGTACGGCCCTGCGGGTACCGCCGCTGGCATCTCCACACCGCCTTGATCGACGTCGCCGATGGCGATGTCCGCTGACCCTGCTTCCGCGTCGGGTGCACCGGCTGCGCATGCGGGGCGGGCGTCGTTGGCGGTGCTGTTGCCGGCCTCCACGTTGGGGGTCATGGGTGGCGCCACCATCGCTCCGGTCATCGAGGCGATTCGCCAGGCCCTGGATGTCGGCGGCACCGCGGCCGGGCTGGTGCTGACGTCCCACAGCCTGGCCATTGCCCTGGTCAGTCCGCTGGTGGGCCGGGCCACCGACCGCTGCGGAGTCCGGCTGCCCCTCGCGGCGGGGTTGGTGGTCTACGCGCTGGGCGGTGGCGCGGGCCTGGTCGTCCACTCCTACCCGGTGCTGTTCGCCTCCCGGCTGATCCTCGGTGTGGGCGCGGCGGCGGTCTTCACGTGCTCCACCGCCGCCCTGCTCGGCCTGTGCCGGGGTGAGATGCGGGACAGGGGGATGGGCTGGCGGACCGCGGCCACCACCGCGGGCGGTTTCCTTTACCCGTTGGCCGCCGGCGCCTTGGGGAATCACTCCTGGCACGCGCCGTTCGCCGTCTACCTGGCCGCGCTGTTCCGGCTGCGGGCGCCAGAGCCGACGGCCGACGATGCGGAGCCGGGCATGGGCGCTCCGCGCCAGACGCCGGTCGACGACCGGCCGCGGCACGGGTCTTGACGGCGTTACGCCCGTACGTCGTGACCGAGGCGCTGGACTGGGGCTCACCGCCCCGGCCCGGCGCCCTCGTCTAGGCGGTGCGGGGAGGGCAGCGCCAGGGCCAGTACGGCCACCGCTGCGCACGTGACCGCGATGGCCAGGAACACCGATCGGTAGGAGGCGACCGTGCCCGTGGTGGCCGCGGCGAGGGTGACCAGGGCGGCCAGGCCGACGGCGCCGCCGATCTGTCGGGTGGTGTTCATGAGCCCCGAGGCCGCGCCGGTGTCGTTCTGCGCGATGCCGGAGGTGACCGTGCTGGTGATGGGGGTGATCAGCAGCCCCATCCCGGCGGACATCACGACCGCGGGTCCGAACAGCCCGTCCAGGTAGCCGCTGTCCGCGCCGATCCGGCTCTGCCACAGGAAGCCCGCCGCTGACAGCGCAGCGCTGCCCGCGATCAGGGCACGGGCACCGGTGTGCCGCATGACAACCGGGGCGAGGCGGGCCGCCGCGATGCCGACCACGGTGTGCGGCAGGAATCCCACACCGGTGGCGAGCGCCCCGTAGTGCAGCACGTCCTGCATATACAGCGACAGGAAGTACCACATGGGGATGAAGCAGGCCCCGGCCAGCAGCATCACCGCGTTGCCGGCCCATACCGGGCGCATCCGTACCAGGCGCGGCGGCATCAACGGCGCCGTCGCATACCGGGTCTCAACCACCGCGAACGCGGTCAGCGCGACGAGGCCGACCGACAGTCCCGCCACGGTCGTCGGCCCGCTCCAGCCGTGCTTCTCGGCCTGGGTGACGCCGTGGACGAGTCCGCTCACGCCCACAGTGGCCAGCACCGCACCCGGCACGTCGAGCCGCGCCGGCCGCGCCTCCTTGGGGGAGTGGTCGGCGGTGAGCAGTCGTACGGCGGCGAGTACGGCCACGGCTCCGATCGGGACGTTGATCAGCAGGATCCACCGCCAGGACAAGGACTGCGTGAGCACTCCCCCGATCACGTTGCCGGCCGCGCCGCCGGCGGAGCCGACCGCGGTCCAGATCGCCAACGCCCGCGTACGGGAGGGCCCTTCGGTGTACGTGGTGGTCAGGATCGTCAGCGTGGCCGGGGCCAACACGGCGGCCCCGAGGCCCTGTACGGCCCGCATCGCGATCAACACGCCCGGCGTGGCGGCGAGCCCGCCGACAAGGCTCGAAGTGGCGAACAGGACGAGCCCCCACACGAAGACCCGACGGCGGCCGTACAGGTCCGCGAGGCGGCCCCCGAGCAGCAGGAATCCGGCGAAGACCAGCGCATAGCCGCCGACCACCCACTGCAGGCTCGTGGCGTCGAAGCCCAAGGCGGACTGGATGGAAGGCAGGGCGACGTTCACGACCGAGACGTCGAGCACCACCATGAACTGCGCCGCACAGGCCAGCCACAGCACTGCCGACGCCGCCCGCCGACCCGCCGCTCCGGCTGTCGGCCCGGTGCCCGGTCGGCTGCTGGTGCCCTGTGTTTCGCGATGTCCCATGCGCTTCACCCGTCGCCGCGGCGGTTTTATCGTACAGCGGTACTATGAAAACGGGTTGCCGCACAAGACCGAAGGGGGAGCCGTGCCGAAGCGGGTCGACCACGCCCAGCGCCGGGCGCACATCATCGACGCCTTGGTCCGCGTGGCCGCGGCCGAGGGCCTGCACGCGGTGACGATGCGCGCGGTCGCCGCCGAGGCGGGCATGTCGCCGAACCTGGTGCAGTACTACTTCGAGACCAAGGCCCAGCTGCTGCACGCGGCCCTGGAGCGCCTGGAGCAGCAGAGCCACCTGCGGTGGTCGGCCCGGCTGGACGGCCTGTCGCGTCCGGTGAGTGCGCACGCCTTCGTCGAGGCGTTCCTCGCCGAGGCGCTGCCCACCGACGAGGCCAGCCGAGCCTTCCACCTGGTGTGGACCTCGTACGCGGTGCTGGCCATGACCGACCCCGAACTGGCCGCCCAGCCCTTCGTCGCCGGCCCCGACCGTCTGGAGCGGCAGCTGACCGGCGTGCTGGAACAGGCCCAGCGGGAGGGCGCGGTGGACCGGAAGCGGGACGCGGCGGCCGAGGCCGCCCACCTGCTCTCCCTCAGTCACGGCCTGGGCACCAGCGTGCTGGTCGGCCAGCGCACCGCCGACGCGGCCATGGGCGTCCTGCGCACCCACGTCGACCAGCTCTTCGCCCGTCCCACGGATCCGTCCCCGAGCGCGAACGGCGCGGCCGGACATGCCGGTTGACCCGGCCACTGCCCGTCAGCCCGTCAGCCGCTATGGGCGCGAGATCCGGCCGGAAAACGCTCGACGCGGCCGGACAGGGGTGCCTACGATGCCCGGCGCGGCATCGCAGCACCGTCACCGGCCGGGTGAGGTGTGGAGGTGCCCCTTGAGATGCCCGTGGAGGCATTCCACAGTGTCAGTCGAGTTCAATCACACCATCGTTCTCTCCCGTGACCGGGAGAAGTCCGCATATTTCCTCGCCGGGATCCTGGGCCTCGAAGTCGGCGAACCGGCCGGGATCTTCCTGCCTGTCGTGACCGCCAACGGCGTCACCCTGGACTTCGCGACCGTCGACATCGACATCCCCAGGCAGCACTACGCGTTCCTCGTCTCCGAGGAGGAGTTCGACCAGGTCCTCGCCCGGCTGGTGAAGGCCGAGGTGCCCATCCAGGCCGACCCGCACGGAAAGCACCCCGGCCGGATCAACCGCAACGACGGCGGTCGCGGCGTGTACTTCATGGATCCGGCCGGCCACGGCCTGGAGGTCATCACCCGCCCGTACGGCAGTGATCCGGATTCGGCGCTGAACGGGGTGACGGAAGAGATCACGGAAGCGGTCACGGGGAAGGCAACGGAAGAGGTCGCGGGAGAGAACACGGAAGAGGTCGCGGGAGCGCGCTGACCCGGACCCGGCCGGGCCCGACCGGGCGCCAGTACTCCAGTACTCGCGTACTGGGAGTACTCGCGTACTGGTGTCGTCAGGCCCCCGGGCCCAGCCGTCGGCGCAGGGTGGCGGCGAAGTCCTCGGCCATCTCCAGGCGGGCCCGCAGCGTCTCGCAGCGGGCGTCGGCGATCTTGCGGTACGCGTCCAGGCGTTCGCGCAGCCGCTCGCGCTCCGCACCGCTGGGCGGGTCGTCCGTGGCGGCGAGCCGGTCGGTGATCTCCAGCAGGTCCCGCATCTCCTCCAGGGAGAAGTCCAGCGGCTTCATCCGGCGGATCACCATCAGCCGCTCGACGTCGGCCTCGGTATACAGCCGGAAGCCGCCCTTGCTGCGGGCCGAGGGAATGACGAGGCCGACTTCCTCGTAGTGACGGATGGTGCGCAGCGACAAGCCGGTCCGTTCGGCCACCTCGCCGATCTGCATCTGCCGCTCACCCATCGCCGCGCCTTCTCCTTCTGTTGTCCGGCCTGTTGTCACAACCGCCCCCCGCCGTCCCGTACACGGTAGAGGCGATCTTGCAGTAGCGCGGGCCCCCACCGGGCCGCGGCGGCGCCCGAAGACTTCCGGGCAATGATGCCCGACCGGCAACCGGAGACTGCCGCCCTGTCCGGCAGGGCCCCGCCGAGCGGCCGGGACGCCGGGGGATTCCGCGCTGTCGGGCTGTCCGGCTGTCCCGCGCGGCCGACCGGGTGCCCGCGGTGGGGCTGATGCCCGGCGGTCGACGGACGGCCTTCGTCCCCGCCGCCCGGCCGGGCTTACCCGCCCGGGCGACGCCCACGACCACGTCCCGTCAGGGCCTGGGTCAGTCGGTGGGCTGGAGGGGGCGGGCGGGCCAGTCCAGGAGCTGGGCTCCGAGTGCGGCGGTCTGCAGGATGTAGCGCTGGTCGGGGTCGGTGGGGTCATGGCCGGTGAGCTGCCGTATACGGCCGAGGCGGTAGCCGACGGTGCGGACGCTCAGCCCGAGGCGGCGGGCCGTCGCGGCGTTCAGACAGCCGCTGGCGAAGTACGTGGTGAGGGTGTCCAGCAGCGTCCGGGGGCCGCCGCGTGCCGCCTGCAGTCCGCCGAGGACGGCGGCCACCAGATCGGTGATGGCCGCGTGGTCCCGGCCGAGGACCTGGAAGACCAGCACGTCGGAGGCGTGGACGACCGGGGTGGTCAGGTGCAGCCGGGCGGCGAGGTCGAGGGTGCTGCGCGCCTCGTGGTAGGAGCGGACGATGCCGCCGGCACCGGGGCGTGGCCGGCTGACGACGATGGTGTACCGCTCTCCGACCGCGTGGCACACGGCGGTGGCGAAGTGTTCCGGGACCTCGGGCACGGTGCCGGGCGAGACGCATACGAGCAGGGCGTCCTTGGTGGTGATCAGTACATCGCGCGCGCTGAACCGGGCGGTCAGTGCTTCTTCGACGTAGCGGGTGGCGGGATCGCCCGCGCCGAACGGGTCGGCCGCTCGCGCCACGGCGACGGTGTGCGGGCCGACCAGCCGGAGCCCGAAGCGCTCGGCGCGTTCGGCGAGCCGGCCGAGGTTGGCGGGACCTTCGAGGAGGTCGTCGACGAACTCCCGCCGGGTGGCCTCCTCGCCGCGGATGGCCGCTCGGTGCGCGGTCTCGTACCCCTCGGTCAGTGCCACGGTCGTCTCGCTGATCGCCCGCATGAGTGCCGAGGTGACGTCCCGGAGTTCCCGGAGGTCCTGTGCCTGGAGGGCGCCCGGCAGGTCCGGCCAGGCACGGCAGGCCGGGGTGAGGAGCGCGGCGACCAGGGCCCGCAGGGCCGTTCCCCGGGCCGCCGCGGTGGCCGCCAGCTGCCGTATGTCGTCGAGGTACCCGTCCGGCAGGCGTCGCCGGGTGACCGAGACCCGTGCGAGCTGTTCCAGGTAGCGGTCGAGATCGGCGGGCCGCGGCGCGGTCTCCGCACTGCCCGTCTCCGCACCGCCCGCAGGGGCTGCGGCACCGGGCGGCGGCCCCGTGGCGCCCGGTGCGGCGGGCGGGGAATGGGGGGCACGATGTCCCGTCGCCATAGGAACATTTTGCCGGAAACCGGCAAAAAGCGTCGCCTCAAGACGGCCGACCCTTGCCGCCTGCGGCGAGAGTCCGGACGACGCCCGGGGGTAAGCCGTGGGTAAAGGATTTCAGGACGAACGTCGCATCAAGGAATGAAAGCCGTACCCAGGGCCGAAGGGGATACGACGCCGTGCCCCGAAGTCGTCCCACCTCACCGCTGCGGAGGTTCGCCCAGGTCCTCCTGGTGGCGCTGGCCTGCCTGCTCGCCGCTCCCGCCACGGGTGCGGCGCAGCAGCCGACCGTACTGGTGACACGGGTCGACGACACCATCACCCCCGTCGTCGCCGAACACCTGGAGGAAGGGCTCCGCACGGCCGAGCGCGAAGGCCACACCGCGCTGCTCGTCGAGATGGACACCCCGGGCGGGCTGCTGCAGTCCACCCGGGAGATCGTCCAGGACTTTCTCGGCTCACCGGTGCCGGTCATCGTCCACATCACCCCGTCCGGGGCGCGGGCGGCGTCGGCCGGCGCCTACATCGCGCTGTCGGCGCACGTCGCCGCGATGGCGCCAGGCACCCACATCGGCGCCGGCACCCCGGTCACCGGTCAGGGGGAGGAGGCGAGCGAGAAGGTGGTCAACGACGCGGTCGCCTTCGCCGTCTCGATCGCCGAGCAGCGCGGCCGGAACACGGATTTCGCCCGCGCCATGGTGCGGGAGGGCGAGGCGGTCTCCGCCCAGGAGGCCGTGCGGACCGACGTGGCCGACCTGGAGGTCTCGTCCCGGCAGGCGCTGCTGAGCGAGGTGGACGGCCGCCGTGTCGGCGTCGGACCGGCCGGGGACCGGCACGAGGTCGTCCTCCGGACGGCCGGTGCCCAGGTGGTGGAGCACGAACTGGGCTTCTTCGGCGGAGTGCGGCAGCTGCTGGCCAGTCCCGAACTGGCCTTTCTGTTCCTGTCGATCGGCACCCTGGCCGTGATCTACGAGCTGGCCAGCCCCGGCATGGGACTCGGCGGCGTCATCGGCGCCGTCCTGCTCGTCCTCGGGTTCGTCGCGCTGAGCGTGCTGCCCTTCAACGTCGGGGGACTGCTGCTCCTCGGCCTGGCCGCCGCGCTGTTCGCCGCCGAAGTGCTCACCCCCGGTATCGGCGTTTTCGCCGCCGGGGGAACCGTCGCCCTGGCGTTCTCCGGAGTCCTGCTGTTCCGCGGCGAGCTGGGCGTGGATCCCGCCGTGCTCTGGCCGGTCGCGGTGGTGGTCGGAGGCGGCTCCGTCCTCGCCGGGCGGCTGGCCTGGCGTGCCCGCCGGGCCCCGGCCACCACGGGACACGAACGGCTGCTGGGCAGCGAGGCCGTGGTCCGCCATGCCGACGGCGGCACCGGTCAGGTGCTGCTCGACGGCGCGTGGTGGACGGTCCGCGGGCGGGACACGGTCCTCACCGAGGGACAGCACGTCCGCGTCGTCGACCGCGACGGCCTGGAACTGATCGTCGAAAGCGCCGGGCCCCGCCGGGCGCAGGGCACCGAACAGGAGGAAGGATCATGAATGCCGAAGTCTGGGGCATCGTTCTCGCCGCCGCTGTTCTGCTCCTGCTCCTGATGGCCGCCGTGAAGATCGTGCCCGAGTACGAACGCGGCGTGATCTTCCGCCTCGGACGGATCATCGGAGCCAAGGGACCAGGGCTGTTCTTCATCATCCCGGTGGTCGACCGCATGTTCCGCATCTCGCTGCGCACGATCACCATGGACATCCCGCCGCAGGACGTCATCACCAAGGACAACGTCACCGTACGGGTCAACGCCGTGACCTACTTCAACGTCGTCGACCCCAACCGCTCGGTCGTGGCCATCCAGGACCACATCAAGGGCACCTCGCAGATCGCACAGACCACCCTGCGCAGCATCCTCGGCCAGGTGGACCTGGACGAACTGCTGATCAACCGGGACGAGATCAACCAGCGGCTGCAGCAGATCATCGACACCGTGACCAACCCGTGGGGCGTCAAGGTCACCCTGGTGGAGGTCAAGGACGTCGAACTGCCCGAGCCCATGCGACGCGCCATGGCACGCCAGGCCGAGGCGGAGCGGGACCGGCGGGCCAAGGTCATCCACGCCAAAGGGGAGTTCGAGGCCGCGGAGACCCTCGCGGACGCGGCGGAGTGGCTGGAGGCGCACCCCGCGGCCATGCAACTGCGGATCCTGTCCACCATGGCGGCGGTCTCCGCCGACCGGAGCTCCACGCTGATCTTCCCGCTGCCGATGGAGGTCCTCCGCCTTGTCGACATGCTCCGCGCGCCCCAGGCCCGGCCCACCGCTCCGGTGGGCGAGGCGCCGCAGTCCTGAGCTACGGAGCGACGGTGATTGGCCATGAGCAAGCCCTCGAAGGACGTCCGACGCATCCTCGCCGAGATGGAGCGGCACCTGGCCCTGGACGATCCCGAGCTGGCCGCGCGGATGGACGCACTGAACGACCTGCTCGCGGGCGGGGCGGATGGGCGGTCCCCCGGCCGGCCCCGTGACGGCCGCGCACCTGACGACGGCCGGACCGGTGACGGCAACCACACCGGCGACGACAGCCGCGCCGACGACGACCGCAAGACCCGGGACTGGCGGTGGACGGTCGCCATAGTCCTGGGCGTGCTGGCCGTGCTCGGCATGATCCTCGTCGGCGTCTTCACCAAGCCTCCCCCCGGCGACGACAGGCAGGGCAGGCCCCAGGGCTCCTCCGCCGTGTCCGTGTCCGTGCTCACCCGGAGACCCGTGGCCGGTCCCGGCGACCGCCAGGGCCTCCGGCCCCCGCACGGGAGTCCCGCACCCCGCTCACCGACCGAACGCCCAGAGGGCGGACGCCATGCGCGCACGTGATCTCGCAGAGCCATACGTCTCGATCAGGAGCGACGCAAACGCCGTCGAGGCGGTCCGCCTGCTGGTGACACGGCGCCTGCACGGCGTCCTGGTGGTCGACCCCACCGGACAGCCGTACGCCATCCTGCCCGCCGCCGACCTGGTCAGGACGCTGGTCCCCGGCTACGTACAGGAGGACCCCCTGCTGGCCGAGGTGATCGACGAATCCCATGCCGACCACCTGTGCCGTGCGCTGAGGGGCCGGAGCGTGGCCGACTGCCTGCCGGTGGGCAGGCCGTATCTCCCCACCACCGGTCCCGGCAGCACGGCCGTGGAGATCGCCGAGCTCATGGCCCGCATGCGCACGCCCCTCGTCGCCGTCGTCGAACCAGGTGACTCGGGCCAGGACCAGCTGATCGGCGTGGTGACCGCCACACGGCTGTTGCAGTACCTCCTTGAGGCCGCGTAAGCGGCCACGCCGCCGCGACCGAGGCCCGCCGCGAGCAACGAGAGGCCAGCCGGATGCGCTCAGCGAACCGCGAACCCCGCACCGTCCTCGGCCGTCCCCCACGGCCGGAGCGGACCGTCGTGGCGGACGCCCTGCGCACCGAGACCGTGGGCGGCATGGTGCTGCTCGGCGCCGCGGCCGTGGCGCTGATCTGGGCCAACACCCCCGTGAGCGACACTTACGCGGCCGTACGGGACTTCCACTTCGGCATCAAGGCACTGGGCCTCGATCTGTCCGTGGCGCACTGGACAGCCGACGGACTTCTGACGATCTTCTTCTTCGTCGCGGGCGCCGAACTCAAACGCGAGCTGGTGGTCGGGGAACTCCGCCATCCCGGAACGGCGGTCCTGCCCGTGGTCGCGGCCGTCTGCGGGATGGTCGTGCCCGCGCTCGTCTACGGCGTCGTCTCGACCACCGCGGGCGGCACCTGGAACGGCTGGGCCGTCCCCATGGCCACCGACATCGCCTTCGCACTGGGCGTCCTCGCGGTCATCGACACCCATCTGCCCTCCGCGTTGCGCGCCTTCCTGCTCACGCTGGCGGTGGTCGACGACCTCGGCGCCATCGTCGTCATCGCCCTGTTCTACACCTCGACCATCCACCTGCCCGCGCTCATCGGCGCCGTCCTCGGGCTGGCGCTCTTCTTCCATCTGCATGACCAACGGCGCGTGCACGGCTGGTACTGGTACGTACCCCTCGCGCTGATCATCTGGGGCCTGACCCACGCCAGCGGGGTCCACGCCACCGTGGCGGGCGTCGCCATGGGACTGCTGCTGCGGACGACCAAGGACGGAGAGAGCGGCAGACGTCCGGCGGAGCAGATCACCCACCTGGTCCGCCCGATCTCGGCCGGGGTGGCCGTCCCCCTCTTCGCCCTGTTCGCGGCAGGCGTCACGATCTCCGGCGACACGCTGGGCCAAGTCCTCAGCCGCCCGGAACCCCTGGGCGTGGCCGTCGGGCTGGCCGCGGGCAAGGTGCTGGGCATCTTCGGCGGCTGCCTCCTCGCCGTCCGCTTCGCCCGTGCCCGCCTCAGCGCGGACCTGGCCTGGGCGGACGTGATCGCCGTGGCCATGCTGGCCGGCATAGGGTTCACCGTCTCCCTGCTGATCGGCGAACTCGCCTACCCGGACCCGGCGGACGTCGAGCACATCAAGGCCGCCGTCCTGGTCGGATCCCTGATCTCCGCACTCCTGGCCTCCGTGCTGCTGAAACTGCGGAACAACAAGTACCGGCGGCTGTACGAGGAGGAGATCGCCAACGGGAACGCCGACACCGTCCCCGACACCAACGGCAGCGATGACATCGACGGCGTCAACGGCATCAATGGTGTCAATGGTGTCAACAACATCGACCCGCAGGACGGCGGTCCCGCCGGACAGCCCCGACACCGGCCCACAGCATCCGGACGCGGCCCGGTCGACCGGCGGGACCCGAACTCGCGATGACCAGGACCGCGCTGCCCCCGGCCGGGGCCGGCAACGTCATCGCCCGCCGCTACCGCACCGGACTCGTGCTGCCCCGTCGGACGCCCGAGGCGCGGTGCGTGATCAGGGGGCGGGCAGGGGCCTAGAGGTGGGCGGAGATGGCGGGGATCAGGTCCTGGAAGGTGCGGCCGTTGGCCGGTTCCCCGATGGCGGACATCTGCCACGTGCCGCCATCGGCGCGGTGGACTTTGGCCATGACCTGGGCGGTGTAGGCCCCGCCGCCGGAGAGGGTGTAGCGGGCCAGCTCCTGGCCGGTGGTCTCGTCGATGAGGCGGCAGAAGGCGTTCTGCACCTCGGCGAAGGTCTGCCCGGTGAAGGAGTTGACGGTGAAGACGATCTGGTCGACATGCGCCGGCAGGCGCTGGAGGTCCACGAGGATCGCCTCGTCGTCGCCGCCCTGGCCGGCCCCGCCGACGACGTTGTCGCCGGTATGGCGGACCGAGCCGTCGTTGCTGATCAGGTGCTGGAAGAAGACGACGTCGACGGCATCCTCGCCGGCGAAGAGCACCGCGGAGGCGTCCAGGTCGATCTCGCGGGCGGTCAGCCTGGCGAGGAAGCCCTTGCGCGGGGCTGCTTGCCAGCCCAGGCCCATCCGCACGACGTCGAGGGCACCTCCGCCGGACTTCTCCAGGCTGACCTGCTGGCCCTTGGTAAGCGTCACTCCCATGTGCTTCCTCCTGATGCTCGGGCGCCGGGCCGCGCAGGCCCCACGCGCGTGGGCGGCATGCCGGAATCTACAGGAGCGCGTCTACAGGACTGTAGAAGTCGGGGCAGAGGCTTCCGCGCCGGCCCGTACGCGCTCAGCCTGTCGGCCGAGGCACGGGTGGCGCAGGGCGTAGGGGTGCCGGTCCCGCAAGCGCGCTGCAGGGCTTGTGAAGTCGGGCCGGCGAAGTCGGTCTGGTGGAGCCCAGGCGAGTGCGGCGCCGCTGCGACGGAACACCTGCACACGGCCGGGCCAACGACGGTTGTACGGCGACGTCGGGAGCGGGCCGGAAGACCGACCGGCGGCCGGGCCGCGACTGATTACGATGAACCCCCGCGATGGCGTGCGGGGCACCTGGGCGGGGAGGGAGACGGACGTGACGGACCGGAAGAGCGGCGGTCTGGAGCAGCAGCCCCGCCGGCGCGGTCAGGGCGAGCTGGAGGCGCAGGTGCTCGCCGCACTGTGCGAGGCCCGAGGGCCGGTCACCGCGGCCTGGGTGCGGAAACGCCTGGGCGGCGGCCTTGCCCACACCACGGTGATCACCATCCTGACCCGGCTGCACATCAAGGGCGCGGTCGCCCGCAAGCGTGCGGGGCGGTCGTTCGAGTGGACCGCGGTCGCCGATGAGGCGGGGCTGGCGGCGTTGCGCATGCGGAAGGTCCTGGACGCCGAGACGGACCGGGAGGCGGTCCTGGTCAGCTTCCTGACCGCCCTCACACCGGGCGACGAACAGCTGCTGCGCGCCCTGCTGGTCGAGGCGTCCGGGGAGGGTGAGGACTGACGCCATGGGGGTCTTCGTCTTCCTGCCGCTGGTCCTGCCCTTGACGGCCTGGCCGATCGCCCGCCTGGCCGAACAGCATCTCCACCCGCGGGCGACGACCTGGCTGCTGACCGGGGTCGCCGGAGTGCTCGCCGTGTGCAGCACCCTGTGCCTGGCTCTGCTGATGGTGGTCGGCACCGCCCAGCTGCCGGGAAACCCGCTCCCCGACGGCTGGTCGGACCCGGAAGTGCGCCGGGCGGTGCCCTACGACGAGGTCGCGGGCAGGGCCGCCATCCCCGCGCTGATCGCCGTGGTCGCCGCGTGCACACGGACGGCGTGGCGCCATCACCGCGTACGCCGCCGTGCCGAACGTGCCCTTGCGGGGCTTCCCGCCACACCGGTGGCGGTGCTGCCCGACGAGATCCCGTACGCCTACGCGCTGCCCGGCAGGCGGGACCGGATCGTGGTCACCACCGGGATGCTGGCCGGCCTCGACGGAGCCGAGCGGCGCGCCCTGCTCGCCCACGAGCGGGCCCATCTGGTCCATCGCCACCACCGGTTCCTGCTCACCGTGCAGCTCGCGGCGCATGCCAACCCGTTCCTCCGGCCGCTGCGTACCGCCGTCACGTACACGGCCGAGCGGTGGGCGGACGAGGACGCGGCCACCCGCACCGGCAGCCGGCGCGCCGTGGCACGGGCCATCGGCAAGTCCGCGCTGGTCACCCGGGGCGCACCGATCGCCACGCTCGCGGGATTCGCGGCCGCCGGCCCGGTGCCGCGCCGGGTCGCCGCCCTGCTCGGCCCCACCCCCACCGGACGCGTCTGGCCGCCGGTCTTCACCACGGTCGGCCTGGCCGCCTGGGGAGCCGCCGCGGGCACCACCGTCTCGGCGCTGTCCTCGGCGAACTCGGCCGTCACCCTGTTCGTCATCCTGCACGCGGCCACGCCGATGTAGCCGGGCCGCGGGCACGGAAGCGGGGCCGGCTGTCCGTTGTGATGGCAGCAATCCCACCCGGCGATGTGATCAGCTGTGGGCGTTGACGCGTTCGAGGGCGGTCACGCCAACGGCGGCGAGTCCGGTCTGGATGAGCCATTCGATCCAGCCGACGCCCTTGGCGTCCGCCACTCCCAGGCCGCCGGCGACGCCGCTGCCGACGAAGGCCGCGGCGACACCGACGGTGATCGTCCACAGCACACCGATGTGCTGACGGCCTGGCAGGACCAGCCGTCCCAGCGTGCCGATGACGGTGCCGATCACGATCGCGCTGATGACCCCGGAACTCTCCACAGCCGTAGCCCGGTCCTGAGAACTCTCTGAGGACTAGAGGTCGAACTCGTGGGGCGGCAGGTCGAGCGTGAAGCACGCCTCGCGGACGATGGCCTGCTCGGTCTTGTCGAAGTCGCCGTCGGCGCCGCCGATGACGATGCCGATCTGGACGACGGCGCGGGCCTCGGCGGGCTTCTTCTTCGCCTTGGCGATCTCCTGCAGGACGCTGACCTTGCCGAAGTCGAAGTCGGTGGTCAGCTTGACGAGGTTGTCCTCGAACCGCCGCTGCAGGTCCGTGGCATCGAAGTTCTGCAGCACCTCGTTGGTGGCGATGAGCTGGGCGACCCGCTGCCGCTCGGAGGGGTCGATGGTGCCGTCGGCGGCGGCGACCAGGGCGCACATCGCCATGCTCGCGTCGCGGAAGGCACCGCTCTTGAGGTCGTTCTTCTTGGCGTTGAGCTGAGTCTGCATCGTCGACGCGGATTCCTTGATGCGATCCCACAGGGCCATGAGAACTCCGTATGTGTCAGGGGCCGTCCGGGCCGTCGAGCCGTCCGGGCCGACTGGGAGGTCGGCCCGGACAACCACTTCTTCTACATTGATGTAGAAGGTAGCAGGGAAGCGCGGGCGCCTCAGCCTTCCTCGCCTTCTTCCTCCTCGTCGCCCTCGAAGAAGTCACCCACCTCGTCGACGACTTCGGCCGCGACCATGCCGCCGGCCACGCCGACGGCGAGTCCCGCCGCACCGGCCGCGATCGCCGTGCCGGTGCCCGGCCCGGAGCGGTGTCCGTGGCTGTCACCAAGGTGGTGACCACCGTGGCCGTCCCCGTCCTTGGGGGCGTGGCTGCTGTGGGCGGCGTAGAGCTCACCGTGTCCGTGGTGGCCGTCGTGGTGCGAGTCGCCGTGCCCGTACGGTCCATGGCCACCATGGGAGGCGCGGTGCTCGACCAACCGACGGATCCAGGAGTCGACTTCGTCGTTCCAGTTGACCAGTGCGACGCGGTGGTGGCCGACGGTGAAGCGGGTGAGCGCGTCGTGGCCCTCGGAGAAGAGGCCACCGCGCTTGTCGGCCTCCAGGACCACCTCCAGCCCGCCCGGACCCGCGAGGAACGTCACCTCGATCTCATTGACCTGATGTGCGTACTGCGGAGGCGGGGTGAGTTCGATCTCCTGGTAGAAGGGCAGCTGCTGGCCGGTGCCGCCGATGTGCCCGTATTCCAGATCGGCGGACTTGAAGCCGAAGCCGAGCTGCCCGAGCGCCTCCAGGACCGCCTCCTGGGCGGGCAGCGGGCGCACGGCCAGCGGGTCGAGGTCGCCCTTGTCCTTCGCGCCGGCCACCGCCAGTTCGGTGCGCACCCCGAGCACGATCCCCAGGCCCTGCCCGTGCAGTTCGGTGATCGGGGTCTCCCACGGCGGCATCACACTGAACGGCACGCTGTGCAGCTCGCCGGCGGCGATGCGGAAGTTCCCGCCGACGCTGAACCGGTCGAAGACGACGGCACCCTCGGACTCCCCGTCGTCGTGCTCCGTTTCGACGCGGGCCACGAGCTCCAGGGCGATGTGCTCGATCGCGAAGTCGCGGTCACCGCCCTTCAGATGGACCTGCCCGCTCAAGGCGCCGCCGGGCAGCACCGCGCCGGGCTCCAGGACCGTGTCCACCGTGGGCCCGCCCACGCCGAGCGAGCCGAACAGCCGCTTGAACACCATCGTGGTGTTCACTCCTTCATGTGTACATGTGGTTCGTCAGCCACCGGCCGGTGGGCCGCCCGAAGAGGGGGGAACCCACCGACCAGCAGGGGATGGTTACTTGGCTGAGGTGTCCAGCGCGGCCAGGGCCTGCGCCCAGCGCGCGTACTTCAACTCGGCCAGATCGGCGACCGTCTTGACGCCGAACGCCTCGTGCAGGAGCTCGCCGTCCCGGTCCGAGACGCCCTTCAGCGCCGACACCGGCGCGGCGAGTATCTCCGGCAGACTCTTGTCCGCCCATGCTTTGTCCAGCACCTTGTCCAGGTCGATCGAAGCCACGACACCCCTCCTAGGGAAACGACGAATGGATGGCGAGGGCGATCTGCCGCTTCGGTGGCCGCGTCCGGCAGCCAATGGCCTGCTCAATGTGGCGCGCCTCTCCCGTCCGGCTGCCCGTCGCCCGCAGGATGGCCCGGAACATCCAGGCCGCCCCTCGCGTTTTCTACACGCATGTAGAAGCATAGGACTGAGGCGCCGCACGCAGGCGGCATTCCGGCGGCTTGCCGGGGAACGTCCGAAAAGCACCCGGACGGGCGACGGAAAACACCCCGCGAGGACCGAAGCCCTACTGCCCCGAACAACACCCGCGAACCGTGCCGTACGGCGCTTCGGCCCGGAACCGCAAGAAAAGCTCGCCTCCCGCACTCCGGACGAACCGGTGGCGCTCGCCCAGCACTCCGCATGCGAGGGCGCGCAGCGTGAGCGTCGGCTTGGGCGCGCACCTCCGGTGAGTCCCTCGGCCGTACGGTCCGCTGCTTCTCGGCGGCCTCGGAACGGCACGGCGCGGGACAGTACTTCTGGCTGCGCGGCGGCCGGCACTCCATCGAGCCTTCTGGCCGCACGGCCGCCAGTACTCCGTCGCCGCGCCACAGATCGTGCAGAGGAGGAGTCCCACCGGCTCTGCCGCGTCGGCGTCGCCCACGGCGGTCAACTCTTGGTCCACGAGCAGTCCTCAGAGGCGAGTTGGCGGCCGGGTCTGCGAACGCGCAGCCGCGATCGGTCGCGTGAGGCGCGCGTCACACCTGCCCGGCCATCGCGCGCTGGGAGACCTCGACCAAGATCTTCTCCCGGTTTTCCCTGGAGACCGCGCCTCGTCTGCTACTCCAGGATAGACAGAGGCGGCAGGCCATCCACGATCTCCATCGTCTCCAGGCCGACCGTCACGATCCGTTTGGGGGGATCGATGATGTAGCGCAAGCCTCGGATCAGTCATTGGGGTCGTCAGGTGATCTCCGACTTCATGTGATCAGCTCCCGTCCTCCCCGGCGTAGTCGCCGCCGTTGGTGCCGTTGTCCGAGTCCCAGAGGCCGACCGGCTCCTGAGTGGCCTCCACCTCGCCGTCATCGGGTGCCCCTGATCCGGCTCCAGGATGTTATGGATATCGACTACGGCGCGCGAAAGGAGGCAGAGCTCAACTGGGAAGGGTCGGCGCGCTTCACCCTCGGGGTCACTGCCAGTTGTGCAGCGAGAACGCCGGAGTAAATGTGAGCCTGATCTTATAGAGATCGGACCACGCCGTAGACGAACGAGTGCGAAGTGCCGGTGTATACGGATCCCAAGCCCGGCGTGCAGGTGCGGTTCTGCCTCTGCCCCGGGATGGAATGACTGCGCTGCAAGATCAACCGGCGTGTCGGACCAACAAGGATTCCGGGATGCTCGACAAGATGGCGGGTTCTTGGGGGCCGCGGTGAGCGAAGTGGAGATCCTCGCGGGCGCGAGTACACAGCACTAAGAGGCGAAGACGCGCCTCCACACTGGTCGCGTCCTCTGTGTATGCGTCCAGGTCCGGCACGAAGACGCTGTCGAACTCCAGGCCCTTCATACTGGCCGCGTTCACGATTCGGATGGGGCGCGCCGAGAAGTCGATGGCGTTCCGGTACTGATCGTCGTGTGCATAGGCCTGGGTGTACTTGGCAAGACCGAGGTGCGTGAGTCTGCTCTGGATATCTCGCAGCAAGTGGGTCGACCTGCAGATGATTCCGATGCTTCGCTCTGGATGTGCGTTGAAGTACCGGGAAACTTCAGTGAGCAGATACTCCAGTGAGGGAACTTTCAGGACTGTGGGCGTACGACCGGCGCGTGTCGGCAAGGCCATCTCACCTCCGGCCTCCTCGCGGAACTTGGATGCCAGTTTCGCGATCTCCCGACTGTTCCGGCGGTTCTCGCGCAGCACGAGTGGATCGGCCCGTATGGCCAGGGCCCGGCATATCTCGGCCACGGTGCTCTGATCGTCGCCGATCCGCTGGTTCTCGTCTGCGCATACAGTGACGCCGACACCAAGGATTCGGCACAACTGATAGAAGCCGACGGGCAGGTTCTGACCCTCGTCGATCACCAGGTGTGTGGTCGACCCGACACTCTGCAAGATGCAGTTCCGCTGCATCTCGATCCAGTCGTAGCTCCAACCGTCCTCGTCGGTCTGCGGCGGATCGGCCCGGAAGCGCCGGCGCCAGAATTCCCTGATCCACCGATGGTAGGTGGTGACGGACAGAGCTTCCGTGAGGTCCGGAGCCAATTGCGCGAGGTACTGATGCAGCAGATTGGAGCGCGTGAAGAGGGCGACATCGCGACCGGCGGTCGCCAGTGCCCAGGCGCGGTAGACGGCCGTCACGGTCTTTCCGGCGCCGGGTGCCCCAGTGATGACGTGGCTTCCGTGGAACGGAAGATCGATGACGGCCTGCTGCTCGAACTCGAGGTCGAGGAGGGAAGGGACCTTCATGGTAGATCGACGGCTTCGGCCGATTCCTCGAGTGCGGCCTGTACGACTCCCCGAAAGAATCCCGGGACCTCGCCGTCACCGATCAACAGTGTTCTGTCCAAAAGGGAGTTGTCGATCTCGCAACATGTCTCGGGAAGGAGCGTGCACGCATGGCAGGCAGCACGGTTGAGGTTGGCCAGAGACCTACCGGTCGAGTCGGCGCACAGAGGGTCCTGGGAGCACCACTGCGCCGATTCGAGCAGCCGGATCAAGGTTTCGACGAGGTTCGGTGGTTGTCCCTGGCGGACGAGGCCGCCCAGCGTTCCTTCTGCATCCCCGGCGGCTGTGTAGATGAACACGCCGGCTTGGGGCGGAAGTTCGCTGCCCGGGGCGTGACTTCGGGCATAGACGCGTTCCCGTAGCGAGGCTGCGTTGTACCCGCTGTCATAAGAGAGTTGACGGATGAAGTGATGGGCCAAGGTGTGCAGCATCACGAATCGCGGGCGGAGCTCCGGACCCGATTTTCCTCTGAGGCGGTCGGTCTTGAAAGAGGCGTCCAGGTTGCGTTCGATGCGTCGTGTCCAGTCGCGCACCGACGGAAGTCTCTCCCAGGCACTCACACGCTCCTCGTCGAGGGCGATGAAGATACCTTCACCGTAGGTCTCTATGGCGGGAAGCCATTGGGCCCGGGCCTGCGTGTTGACCGACACGACGCGCCCGCCTTCGCCCTCTTCGCCGTTGCCGGAGCTGGGCTCGTACCGCGAGAATCCTTCGAGCGCGCGTACCTCGCGAACCCGGTCCGCGACGACGATCGTGGAGATGCCCGCAGCCAGTTCCTGCATGGATTCGGGTGCGTCGTCGTCGATCCCGAGGTGGGTCCGTCGCACGGAGAAGGTCTTCGAATTGACGACGGATCCAGGGACGGAAAAGGCCGCCCATTCGGCGATACTGAGGTCGTCATCCGCATCAGCCGCAGACGGCATCGACGCAGCTTCGTCGGAATGGCGGCGTCGCAGAGTCTCTACGAATTCCTCCGAAACCTCGCACTGGATGGCGATCACAGCTCTGAAGTGATCGGAAATCGGGCTACCATCCGCACTGTTGAAGTCCAGCCACATGGGATGATTGACGACCTTCTGGGTCAATGCGTCTTCCTCGGACAGACCCGCAGGCGCGGGGATGTCGAGAGCGGAGTGCGTGATCGGGAAGTACACATTGGAGGCGCCGCGCTGTACCGCTTGCGGTGTTTCCTCGCAGGGATCCGCCTCATCGGTCTCGGATTGCCAGGGGTGGGTTCCCGAGCATTGCAGGCCCGTCTGCTTGAGGATGTTCTTCTGGCTGATTCCGGCCAGATTACGTCCGGCCCGGCATACGGCACAGACGACGCACAGGGCTTCCAGCCCAGAGGATTCGGGAGTGGCGACGAACCGAAGCCGGCGAACCTGGCATTGGCGCTGATCATGCCCTTCACTCTTGGAGTGAGCCCATCGACGCCAGTCGATGTCGGCCATATGACCTGCCCTGCATACCTGAATGAAGCGCATCGGGGCCAGCTGAGGCTTTCCTGCACAACGTCCGCAGGTCGGTTGCTTGTCCCGTAGCTCTCGCTCGCGATCCAGGCGCCAGAGCTGCATTTCCCTGCACTGAGGGCAGAACAGCCACTTGGGGAATCGTACGTACGAGGGTCCGATACGGGTCGCGTAGGCGGCCTTTCCGGAGGGAATGACGGGGGCCGAACGGAACTCTGCAACCCTCAATTTCCTCGCGAGCCGTGGTGATTCCACCCGCTCGGCGCTGGGCGCCCAGCTTCGGACATCGGCGGCTACGAACGATTCGCCTCGGAGGTCGAGGATCCCGCCGACGCCGAAGGGGACGATGGTCTGTGCCCTGCGGACCTTGCGACGAATATCCTTCACTGCTCTCACGCTCCTTTCACGGCGACGAGGCACTCACGGTCGACGTTGCGCATCGACTGAGCCGTCTCCCACAGGCCACCTTGCTTGCCGAAGTCGGTGAGGAGTGCCTCGTGCGACCGCCCCTGGGGCTGGTAGTAGAGACGGCTGCCATCGGCACGCGCGATTTCGGCCTCCTGCCGCCAGGCTACGATCAGCGAGTCCAACTGTGCAGCCGCGGCATCGGCCTCGTCCGGATCGGCCCGCCGCACGTGGTCCACCACGAGGTCACGGATCCGGGCGACTTCGGCTGTGCGATCGAGGATGTCCCCGGCCTTGTTCTCCGCGTCCAGACGTATTCCGTGTCGCACCAGGATGGTGAGCACCGCGTGCAGGGCTCGGTTACGAGAGGGCAAGGACCACGGTGTGACGCTGGTCGGTTCGACGTGCCGATAGAGCGAGCGGTGGTAGACACCGAACGACTCGTAGTGGGATCGGTCGCGTGGTTTGGACGATCGGAAGAGCGTGACGATCAGTCCCGGTACATGACGACGACCGACGCGGCTGGTGGCCTGGATGTATTCCGATGTCGTCTTGGGTTGCCCGTTCATGAGCATGAGGCCGAGCCGCGGAACGTCGACGCCCACGGAGAGCATGTTGGTCGTGGCGAGGAAGGAGACACTGCCGCGTTCCTTGAAGCTTTTGCCCAGGCGCTCGAGGAGTCGTGGCTGAGCGGCGCGCGGGATGTTGCTTGTCAGCTCGACCACCGAGTCGTCGTTCAGCTTACGCCGTCGGGTTTCGTCCTTCGTCAGATGCTCAAGACGCGCGGGGATGTCGTCTCTCGCGATTGTGACGGTACGTCCGAGTTCCCGCAGGCTGTTGTGATAGGCGACCGCAGTCCAGTACGCGTCGCGGAGGGTGTCGTCGTCACAGATCTCCTTCGGGGCCTGCAATGCGGCGGCACCCACGTGAACGGTCGAGGTCGAGGCGGTGTGCCCCTGTGCCATGACACCCACGTACAGACGTCCGGGCTCGTCCTTGTCGGGCGAGGCGAAGTAGGAGTGACCGGCTTTGATCCCCGACGGAGGAAAGAGCTGTGCGGGGCGACCATAGAGGCTGCGGATCTGGTCCTGGGAGCGTCGAATCGTCGCGGTCGACGCGATGACTTTCGGCACGGTGCCGCCCCAGGCGCACAGCTCAAGGATGGCCGATTCGTACAGACCGACCGTTGTTCCCAGGGGGCCGGCCAGCAGGTGCAACTCATCCTGAATCACCAGCGAGGGTGCGCGCTTGCCGTCCCTGCCGAAGAGGTTCCCGGCCTCCCGTTCCCATGCCAGGCGTGCGAACTTGTCCACGGTGCCGAGCACGAACGTCGGGGGTTCCTTGTAGATCTGTTCGTCCACGACGGATACCGGGAGGCGCTCGTGGAAGACACAGGTGTCGCGCGGACAGAAGAACGAGGTGGTGACGCCATCCGCCCGGATACCGAAGTCCCGGTCCTGCCCCTGGCGTTCCGGGACGATCTCGGTGCCGCACCAGGGACAACGCTCCAGCAGGAATCGATCATCGGGCGCGTTCATCTGCTTCAGGATGCCGAGCTCGTCCTGCGCGGCGGAGATCTTGTTCGGCGTCGTGTCCTTGCCCACCCAGAGTCCGATGGAGATGGGCTCCTGCCCCAGATCGTGGGGCAGCGGCCCGTCGTGTCCTTTCCTGATGTACTCGAGGGCACAGATGGCCGTCGCCGTGCGCTGGAACTGCTGTGTGGTGAGCAGGCTCAGCGTGTATCGGCTCAGAACGGCAGTGCCGCCCCCGGCCGCGCCGAACCGCAGCCGGCGCCAGAGGATCTCGAAGCAGGCGGTGAGGAGGTATGCCTCCGTCTTGCCTCCTCCTGTGGGGAACCAGATGAGGTCGACCGTCTTACGGTCCTCGTGCTCCGGGCTCATCAGGCCCTCGACCACGAGCAGGAAGTAGGCGAGCTGGAACGGGTGCCACGCATAGTCGCCACCGGGCTCGGACAGTTCGAGCACTTCGCCGCCCCTGCGGCGTCGGTTGCCCGCCAGTTCCGGGCGGCTGTGGAGCATCTGGAGCGCCATGGCTCGGTTCGCCAGGCGAAAGGCTTCGCGTGCCTTGTCTCCTGCCGGGGTTGATGCGGTGAGGGCCTCCACTCCCGACGTCATACGGTCGAGTGCGGTCTCGATGCGCTGGAGGATTCGTGCGGCGGGTGCGGCGGCCCATGGCTGCAAACCTTTCGCCTGCGACCGCTGGGTGTCGAACCACTTGCGGTAGCCCAGGACGAAGGTGTGCAGTTCGGCCCGGAGGTCTTCCACTGCGAGACCGGTCCGGGACAGGTGCGCGAGGTTGAGTACCGGCAAGTCCTTGGGGCCGTCGGGTTTGATGTGCTCGACCACTTGCTGAGGCATGACCTGCGCTCGCACGGTGGTGACCAGGTCGGAATCGGGGTCCCACTCGACGGCGCATCCGTGCCCCACGGCCCTGGTCACGATGTGCCGGTACTGGACTCGAAGCTCCTGCTCCTCCTCGTCGCGGCTGTTGAGACGGGTGCTCGGGTACTCGAGCACGGTCCCGCCGACCGTCGTCGCCTGAAGTTCGGCCTGAAAGAGCATCAGGTCCCGATCCTTGTATGTGCTCTCCTCTTCGTCGTGCGCGTTGGCGAGCACGCACGTGACGAGATGTCCGGCGCCGAAAGGGCGCCACCGAACATGGAGACGACCGTGATCGTCCAGAACGCTGATCGGGGCCGTCCGTTCCGCGCCGACGGTCTTCGTCGTGGAGAGGCGCGGTTGCCTTCGCCAGCTGCGACGTCCGCCCTCGCGGGACGTCACGTAGCGGGAGGCCCCACACGTCACCTCGATTTCAGGTGCGTTGGTGAAGAAGGAGAAGCCGAGAGATGAAGGAAGCCACGCATTCGCCTCGGCCACCGGATCGTCGGCGAAGCTGTCCTCCTCTCCGTTACCGGCCTCGGTCTCGTTGAAATCCTGCTCGCCGTCCTCCTGCGAGTGCTCCAGCAAGGAGGCTCCACGCGGATACAACGTGCCCATCAGGTAGCGCCGGTCCGGCGGGTCGACGAGGGTCTCGTCCTCGGCGACGGCCGGGCCGACCAACTGGCGGCGGAGGTACTTCACGAAGTCGGTGCGGTGATCGGAGAGCCGTGATTCGGAGTCGTTCACTTGAGACGCCCCTCCCGAGTCAGCACGGCCACGCCCAGGTCCTTCAGCGTCTGGTGGGTGCCGGGGCGGCAAGCGACCCAGAGCTGGGCGCGGGCTCTGGTCCAGGCGACGTAGAGCGCGTCGAGACGGCCGTCGAGGTGTTCGGGTTCGAGGTCGATCAGACAGACGACATGGTTCTCGTGCCCCTTGAAGTCGGAGACGGAGGACCAGGTGAGACGGTGCTTCGTGCGGTCGGTCCCGACTACGTCGGCGAATCGCTCGATCTTGGAGGCTCGCTGTGACAGACGGGCCGAGCTCGTTTCCCAGTCCCCGGAAGCGGACAGCAGCGTGATGTCCTTCGGCGAGACACCCTCCCGCACCAGTTCGTTCACATAGGCGTCGAGAACGGTGGCCTCCTCCTGGGCGTCGTGCACGTCGGCGAAGCGGACCGGCTCACCCTCGCCCGCGGAGGCGATGCCCACGTCGGCCCCCGTGTAGAAGCGGACCTGCTTGACGATCTGCACCGTATTGCGGCAGTTGCGCTTCATGGGCCCGTACACGGAGCCCAGAGGGCGCAGGTACTCCCAGGCTTCGGGGTCGTAGGCGTCCGGGGCGAGTACCTGGTTGTTCTGATCCAGCATGAAGATCCAGCGGCCTTCGGCGAGGCCGCCCGATACCAGCTCCTCCAAGGTGCTGAGACGCTCGAAGGTCATCAGATCCTGTGCCTCGTCCACGATCAGTTGGTCGAAGGCGCGGTCCCGAACCTCGTCCAGACGGTCGTACGGCAGGACCGTGATCGCGTCGTCGGTGAGGATCCGGTCCATGTGGGCAACCAGCGTGGTACTCGCACAGGTGAACAGGACGCTGCCGTTGGCGGACTTGCGGCGGGCCGCCTCGGCGGCGAGAAACGTCTTGCCTGTGCCTGCTCCACCGGTCCAGATGAGGCGCGGATTGGACTCCAGCTCGTCCAGCCTGTCGAGCTGTTCGTTGGTGAGGCGTTCGAAGGTGACGTCGAGATGCGTCAGCCGGGACTGCAGATTGGGCACGAGGTCGAAATCCGGGCGGACGGCCTCGAGCATTCTCTTGCGCAGGGAGGCGGAGACGGGGATGCGGGCCCACCTGTTCCGCTTCAGCCAGAAGCGGGTGGCTCGTTCGATGCCTTGCGCAAGACCGCGTCCGCCGTCGTACGCGGTCTTGCCGAGATACTGTTGGGGCTCGAATTCGGTCGTGCGTTGAAGGTCGATGTCTGTGGTGATCACGAGATAGCCGCTGGGGACGCCATGATCTCGCAGGTCACCGACCAGGGCGCCGATCTCCCGGTCGAACTCGTGCATGCCGCCGCTGGCCTGCGCGAAGGGGCTCTCCTCGGGGCCTGTTTCGCGTCCGGGCGGGCCGTAGTACCACTTCCCGTCGCGGTGGTGGACGCGACCGCCCTTGACCTCGATGAAGAGCAGGATGTCGGGCATGATGACGACGAAGTCGATCTCGCCGACACGCTTCTTGCGGTGCTGGGGGAGATGAACCGTGTGCAGTGCGACGCTCCGGTCATCAGGAATTGCCTTGAGTGCCGCGAACACACTGCGCTCGGCCTGGCTCCTGGTGCTGCCCGAGATCTCGCTCGGAATGATCCGCATCCACTCTCCCCATGGTCACGCCAACAGGTTCCCAAAATACCGAGTGATGGATCCTCGGGGCACGGGCCCTGGCAAGGAGGTGCTGGCAGCGAAGGCCCGATGAGTGATGGACTACGAACAGAGACGGAGTGCGGGCGCGGGGGCGTGATGACCACGGAGCGGGACGGTGCATCCAGCAGGCGGATGACTGATGCTGGTTGGGGTCTACTCGTCGGACTCATACGTCGATTCACGGCCGAAGGACTCGACCGCCGGACGGCTCTGAGGCAGGTGATGAGGGCCGCGCGCCTCGACGCGGAGCAGACCCAGGCCTTGTACGAAGCTGTGACAGCGCCGGAGGTGGAAGACGAGGACGTCGAAGAGGAACCGGCCTTCACTCAGAGCGCGACTGCCGACCACGGGGACGATCTCGACCATGTTCTCGACAACTTGGATTCCCCCGAGGAGGAAGAAGAAGTCCCGGACGTCGAGTCCCTTCGAGGGACGGTGCGTGTCGACGACATGGACGCGGCTCGTCGTGCCGCTCGGGACTTGCTCGAGGGCGATCGGAGGCGAGTGCACCCGCACCGGCGTCTGCTGAGTGCCGAGGAGGAAGTGGGCCTCTGTCTCCTGTTCCGAGGAGCCAGAACCCCATCGGAGTTATTGCCCGACGGCTATCTGGCGAGAATTTCGCCGGATGGCGAGGCGTACCGGGCCCTTTCCGCGATGGTGATCCATAATCAGCGTCTCGTTCATAAGATCATGCAAGGCATGGGGTACTGGCCAGGAAGTCCCTTGTACGAGGACCTTGCGCAGCACGGCATGATCGGGCTCATCCGTGCCGTGGAGAAGTTCGATATTTCCATGAGGTGCAAGTTTTCCACCTATGCCACCTGGTGGATTCGGCAACGCATCACCCGGGCCGTGGTCAACGAAGGGGCGGCCATTCGACTCCCTCTCCACGTCTGGACCGATGTGGAGAGGGTACGGAAGAAGGAGCGGGCATTTCTCGACCAGGGCAGAACCCCCACTGTCGATGATCTTGCCTTGGCGTGTGAGCTCATTCCTGCAAAGGTGATGGACTGCCTGCGGTTGGGGCATCGGGCGGTTCTGTCGCTTGAGCAACCCGTCGGTGAGAACACGACTCTCGGAGAATTTGTCGTCGATGAGTTTCGGCTGGTGCCGGGCCCGGAACAGGCGCTGTGGTCAGAATTCGAGCGCGAAGAGATCTTCCAGCTGTTCGATAAGTGCGTGTTCACGGAGAGAATTCGGAAAATTCTTCTGCTGAGATACGGATTCATCGACGGCGTATCCTGGACATTGGACGAAATCGGTAAGGAATTCGGCGTCACGCGCGAGCGTATTCGGCAGATCGAGAAGCGAGCGCTGAAGGACCTGAGGATCCAAGTGGGATTGGATCCCGACGATCCCGAGGCGGAGCGCCGTCGTCTGAAGGCTGCTCGACGAATCGCTCAGGAGGCCGCTCGAAGGACCGCACCTCGCAGAGGCCCGGAGGCGCGGGAGGAAACGGGGGGCGGCGAGGCGCTGCCGAACGATCGTGTCGGCACGCCGGAGACAGAGAGCAGTTCCGACGTGAGAGAGGGAACGGTGGCGTCGAAGGAGACGGAGTTCGGTCGGTGGTTGGCCGAGCGCATGCAAGGAAATGGGACGGACGAAAATGAACTCGCACACTGGCTGGGGGTGACGCGAGCGCTCGTCGATGCCTGGCTCGACGACCGCGCTGTGCCTCGCCCGGACCTTTTGGCCAGGGTGCAGGAGATTCCTGGATTCGAGGACGAAGCAGGGCAGGTCTCCGTGGTTGGTCCGGAATCGCAGGACGAACCTGCGGAGACGTCTGTCGTGTGGTATCACCGCCCTGGACACGACGATGGTGGCAGGGAGTTCGGCAACGCGGCGGCCTTCGCCTTCGAGGCCGATCTGGAGGTCCTGGCCCGTGAGGCCACCCAGAACAGCCTGGACGAGCGCGACAGGAGGAACGACCTCCCGGTCAGGGTCCGTTACACCCTGCACGAACTGACCGGTGACACTCTGGCCCGGTTCCGTACGGCGATCCGCTGGCACGACCTCCACCCGCACTATGAGGCGGCCGCCGCGCAGGACCAGAAGGTCGGGCGCGTCATCAGCGCCGGTCTGCGGGAGATGTGCGAGCGGGATCGGTTGGTCCTTCTTCGCGTCGACGACTACAACGCCAACGGGCTGACCGGTGACGACTACGAGGACGGCCGATTTGCCGCCGTGGTGCGGCGTCAGCTCGAAAGCCGCAAGTCGGATGTGGCGGCCGGAGGTTCATACGGCCTCGGGAAGGCCACGCTCTGGGCGACCAGCCGTCTGGGGCTCGTCCTCATGAACTCCACGCTCTCCGAACCACACGAGGGGCACACCCAGCGGCGGTTGATCGGACGACTCGATCTGCCCTGGAGGGAGGTGGACGGCAGGAGATTTGCCGGTCCCGCCTGGCTGGGGCGGCCGGATGCCGAGGCGGACAACGCAGAGGTTGTCCGCTCCTGGTGGGCTGACGAAGACACGGTCGAGAAACTGCATCTCACCCGCGAGAGCGATGATCCCGGCACGTCCTTCCTGATCGTCGGAGCACATGATGTCGCCAGCCTCGCCGAGGCCGGGCCTGATCAAGATGGCGAAGCGGGCGACGACGAGGACAGCCTGGAGCGCATGCACCAGAGGTTGGTTCGTGCGCTCGGCCGCAACTTCTGGGCTGCGATGACAGCGGGAGGCGACCACCGGCCACTGTTGGAGGCATCGGTGCGGACGCTGCGCAATGGTGTGGAGCACCTTGAGGAGGAGCGGGTCGATCCACAAGTGCATCAACCTGCGCGCGCCCGTGCTCTTCAGGCATTCCTGAGCGGCACCACGGTGGGTCGCCTCACCGAGTCGGGCCAAGTGGCCCTCACCACGGTACCGTTGAAGATTCCCGAGAGGGATGGTCTTACCGGTACGGCCGGCGAGCACCGGGCGGTGCTCCTCGTCACCGAGGCCACTGACGCCGATGGCAGGATCAACCAGGTGACTGCGATGCGCGGCAATCGCATGACGGTCAAGACCAGTTGGGTGCCTGGCCTCCCTGTGGGGACCAATCCGTTCCAGGCAGTTCTGCTTGCGGGTCGGGCGGCGGGGGGTGATGCGCCGTTCGCGGCCGAGGCCGAGGAGTTTCTTCGTTCCTCCGAGCCGCCGGAGCACAACAAGTGGGGCCAGACCGAGGAGTTGAGGATGCGCTACTCGCCCTCGGCCCATCGACGGATTGCAGCGTTGACGTCGGAGACAAACAGGGCCGTTCACGAACTTGTGGCGATCCCCAAGGAGAAGAAGCCAAGCGGAACGAGCAAGGTGAGCAAGCGGCTCAAGCTCTCGGGCAGGCCCAGCAGAAAGATCAGGGGGACGGTGATGCCTCCGAGACTGGACGATTTGGAGGCCGTGATCGACCCTTCCGGAGCGTGGCAGATAACCGCCGAGGTCAAGGTGACGCCTGGGGGAGAGCCCTGGCGTATGAGCCCCGTCGCCAAGCTGGAGGTTCGCTCCGGCCCTCGTCCAGTCGTCAAGTGGGCTGAGCTCGTCGCTGTCAGCAACTGTGAACTGTGCGATGGCGTACTGCATTTCCCGCCTGGGACCCGCCGTGCCGTCTTCCGGGGCGTCACTGATGTGTCCACACATCCGGTGCGGGCCGCGCTGACCGGTCTCGTCGTCGAACTGCAGGAGAGCAAGGGAGGCGTGGCGTGAGGGCCTACCCGTACCCTCGACTGACCGGTGCGGTGACGGCGCGGGTCACGGCCGTGCGGCTGCGTGGCCCCGATGACACCCGAGAGCACTTGGACACAAGGGGATACTCGGTTGTCGAGCAGGTCGTGGCACTTGGTAGGGCCGAGCGCGCCGACTGGCGGACTGCACGGCTCGCTCTGACGGCGACCATACCGGTTCGTGAGATCGAGACGAAGGGCCACTGGTCCGACATTGCGGTTGTCGCCGTTCTGACGGAGGGGGCCACCAACGCACGCACTGTTGCCCGATTGGCGCCCAGTGCGGGGGGCGATAGGGAATGGACGGGGGAGATCGAGCTCGACCGGGACGACCACCTGGACCGTGCGTCGCTCGCTGTGCACGTGGTGGCCACAGTCGGGGGGGTGGAGGGGCGGATCATCGCCTCCACCGACCAGGAGTGGTTGATCGACGTGACGGCCGACGCCCCGCTCAGAGATCGCGAACTCGACGTCAGCAAGGTGAGTTTCGCCCGTGGTGCCGAGTGGTTGCGGAGTTTCCGGGACGCACCCTGGATCGTGGACACCGCTGGTCGGATGCCCACCGTTCGCCTGAACTCGGATTTCGAGGGCCTCGCAGCACTCGTGGAAGGCCAGGGCTCGAAGGTGGAGAGCGTCGTGGGAGAGATGCTGTTGGCCCAGATGTGCGCCGATGTGTGGACCGCTGTCTTCCACACCGCCATCGGTGACCTGGAGATCGAGGACGACGGGACGCCGCTCCTCCCGCCCGACTGGCGAGGTGCGGTGCTCCGCGAGATGCTTCCGGACATCGTTCCCGGGCGATCGGTGGAGGATGCTCTTCGCGAGGTGCACACCCGGCGCACCGGCGAGGGGAGTTGGACGGATCTACAACCGCGTATCCAGTACGCAGCTGCCCGTCGTGCCGAGGTCCCCAAAGCGTTGGCCGGCACTGTCCGCGATATCGAACGACTCAACCAGGAGACCCACACGTGACTTCCCGCCCCGAGCACCTGCCGGAACGGCTTGCTCTGATCTCCGATGTGCAGGCTGCCGAGTACATCTCCACAGGACTGCTCGAGGGGCGCGAGGACGTGCCTTCCATCGCGCTGAACAAGGTTGCCGAAGCGCTGCCCGGCGACGATGCGCGACTGCGGCTGCACCGAGTACGAGATCTGATCGACGACGCTGTGACCAAGTTCCGGGACGAGCGCCCCACGGCGGCGGATGCGTGGTTGGCGCCGCGTCTGCACGAGACCCTTCGGTTGACTCGCCGGGAAGCGGCCGAGAAGAGGCTCTGGACGTATATGGCCCTTGGGGTGGCTCCGGACTACGTCGTCTGGCGGCACCTGTCCGATCCGAAGGCGGACGGTTCGCGCGGACGAGTGGCCCGGGACAGGTTCGTCGGCCCTCACTACAAGCAGACGTTCGCCCGGCTCTGGTGGGCGGCCGAGCTCTTCCGCGACGGCTCGGACTACCAACCCGTCGTCGTGGCCTGCGGTAATCAGGACATGCTCAACTCCGCTCTTCGTCTGGACATCGTCGACCATCGCCCAACCGCTCTTGCCCTCGTCGGACTCATGGAGAGCGGGATTGTGCGCACCGGTCGCGAGGTCAATGCCCTGACGCCCGCAGTCAACACCGCTGCGGCGACACTGATGTACGACGTCATTGCCCCGGATGTGGAGCGTGACGGGGAGCCTCTGCGCGACTGGATCGCGGGGGCCGCATCAGCCCTCCCGTCCCCCCGGAACAACCTTCCTGAAGGCCCGGAGGAGGAGCGTGTCCCGGAGGAGGCGGTTCGGAGACTGGTCGCCCACTTCGAGGAGCTGTTCGCGGATGCGCCGGTCAGGGGGCGGGCTTCCGACGAGGGCGAGGGACTCTGTGCGAGTGCGGAGGGCATCGGCTCTGATCGCCGCACCCGATGATGCGCAGCTCGTCCGTGGTGGTCCGGGGCACAGTCGGCCAAGTGGTCGCGGCCGCCAACTCGTCGTCCGAGGGGGTGTTCCCGCGCAGTGCCCTGCTGAGTACGTGCATGCCGAGCCGGGGTGGTACCGCATTGCCCACCTGCTGCGCCTGGTCGTTTCCCGACCAGGGGAAGTTGTGCGGGAAGGTTTGGAGCACCCCGGACTCAGGGATGGTGAAGCGGTCGGGCTTCTCAGCCTCGTACTCCGCGCTGCTCTTGTACACCTTGTTCCGGGAAATCTTCCCGGTGACCGTGAAGGCGGGCTCGGACGACAGGCGCCGGCCTCGGTTCTTCGGGTCGCCCCCGGAGCCGTAGTTCGAGACGACGAAGAACTTCATCTTGCCCTCCGTCCGGAGCCGGGACATGTCCACGGGCGAGCTCTTCAGCTTGCTCGCCGCGTCGAGGGCCTCCGCCATGGAGAGCCAGCGCTGCTTGGCCCCGGGAATCGCAGAGTCGGTCGGGAGCATATCCGCCTGAGCGGCATTGCGTTTCCCCCGATGCAGGTCGAAGGGAAGATGAGTCGCTTCGAGCGGTTCGATGGCCCCACGCCCCGGGCGCCGGGCGACGAGTACGGCACGGGTGCGAGTCTGCGGCACCCCGAACTGCTCGGTCTTCAACTCCCAGCATTCCGCTTCGTACTTGACGCCCTTCAGCCTTCCTTCTCCGCCGCGCAGAAGTTTCGCGTAGACCTCCCAGAGGGGCAGGGCCGCAGGCACCTGCTCCAGAACGATCGCCCTGTACGGGTCACGCCCCTCTGTTTCGATCGCTTTGAGGAGCCAGCGAAGGGGCTCCAGGACCAAGGCGGTGCGCGAGTCGCCGAGGGCGTGCAGATCCTCGTCGATCTTCGCTTCGTCATCCCCGTCCACAAGGCGGTGGATGAACTTCTTCACTGTGTCCAGTGCTCGACGTCCCGCGCCGTTTCCCGCGACGGAGAAGGATTGACAGGGTGGCCCCCCGGCCAGGACGTCGACCGATTTCGGGATCTCGTCGAAGCGACTCTCGCGCATGACGCTCACATCGGCGTGAATCGTCGGCAGTCCCGCCGCGTAGCGTGTCTCGCACGCGTTGCGGTCCCACTCGATCCCGATGCTCTTGAAGCCCAGGAAATGCGCGGCCACGTCGAGTCCACCAGGACCTGCGAAGAGGTCCAAGATCCGGATTCCGTCGAGATGGTGAACCTGTGATCCCGGGCTGTTCATGGGATTGAAGTGTAGCCGGCGACGGGGGGTGCTGGCGCCGTCAGTGCGGCTCGGATCGCCAGCCCGAGCGCCCTGGCCACCGGCGGTGGGGAGGCATGCCCGATCTGGCGATAGCGGGCCGTCTTCTTCCCGGCGAATCCCCAATCGGACGGGAAGCCCTGCAGGAGCGCGGCCTGGTCCGTCGTGATCCTGACCATCCCGTGCCGTCCCGTCTCCGGCGCCCAGGCGAAGTCCGGGCCGGGAACGTTGTCGGCCACGGTGCCTCCATCGACGCCCATCCGGGCCCAGGCCTTTTTCGTCCCTGCCGGTCCGAGATCCGCGCCTCCTCGCCTGTCCGACCCGCCCACCAAGGTCGGTGCCACGCTGAGCGCCTGGGCTGCCCATCGGTCGGCGTCCCGCCAACCGCCCATGGCCATCGAGCGGCGCAGGGCTCGGCCCACGGGCAGATGCTTGCGAACCGTCGGCTCCGGTGGACGGAACGCGTCGAAGTGCTGCTTCTTGAGCGCCACGAGCAGCCCTTGCCTCCGGTCCTGCGGTACCCCGAAGTCGGCTGCGTTCAGGAGGAACCACCGGAACCGGTAGCCGAGATGATTCAGCTCTTTGTGGATGAGGTCGCGTATCGGTTCGAAGTCGGGCGCGCCCACCAGTCCCGGTACGTTCTCGATGACCAGAGCTCGGGGCCGGACGGCATGCGCCAGGTAGACGGTCGCCTCCAGCAAGCGCAGTTCGCCCTCGCTCTCGGTCCGGGCGACGGTCGCGCTGGACTTCACGCGGGGCAGTCCGGCCGACAGCAGATCGATGTCATAGATCTCCCGGTGCCGCGAAGGGGCGAAGTCCAGCAGGTCCGCTTGCAGAACGTGCCACGTCGGACGGTTCCTGCGCAGTGTGTCGCAAGCCACAGGCTTCTTGTCCAGGAGCAGTACGGGTTCGAAGCCGGCGTGTTCCAGCCCCAAGTCCAATCCACCAGCCCCTGCGCACACGTCGACGAATCGTAGTTCGCTCATCGGCCCCCGCCCTTCGTGGGTCGTTTCCGCCTGCTTGCCTTCTCCCGCTCGACAGCCGCGGCCACCTGACGCATAACGGCGTCCGGTGACTCGTGTTCCCAGAAGCGCAGGACCGTCCAGCCCTCGGACAGCAGCTGTGCGTTCGTCTCCTGGTCCCGTTCGATGTTGCGATCGAGCTTCTGTCGCCACCATTCCGCGTTCGCCTTGGGGCTGGTGGCGTGTTCAGGGCAACCGTGCCAGAAGCAGCCGTCGATGAGGACGGCCAACTTGGCGCGCGTGAACGCAATGTCGATCTTCCGTCTGCGCATGCCCGGCACCGGATAGTGGATTCGGTAGCGGTATCCGGAGGCATGAAGAAGCTGCCGCACCGCACGTTCGGCACTGGTGTCCCGGTTGGTCTGCCGGCTCATCCGCGCGGAGACGTCAGGGCTGGAGGGGAGTGCAGCATGCATGGTCCCAGTGTCCTATTTCCCGATGTCGTTTTCGGTCCACGAGGGCTGGAGCACGCCGAGTGGAGTTCCTGGTGCGGAAGCGCGGGGGTAAGCCCTTGTCTCGTCGTCCGCGAGGGTGGGCGCGACCAGAGCGAACGTCATGACCACATGGCGAGATCGATCCCCCCGTCGGCAGGCAGGTGGGACTCGTCCTCGCTCACCGGGTACAGAACGAGAGCCCCGCCGATTGCGGACCAGGGACCCCACGAGCTGATCACCGGAGCCCGGGTTGCCGGCCATCCCTTTGCGACGACAGCCCACGGCGACGATAGCGTCGCAGTGACAGCCGGATGATCTCTGGGCGGCCGCCCACTCTGAATCCCACCGTTTTATTGGTTCGCCGATATGGGGTAACTCTCATCGAATAGGACTCCGCTGTGCGGCAGTCCGCACGCATTCAAGCTGATGCGGAGTTCCATGGCCGGACCTTGCTGAGCAGCGCTCGGCAGTAGTCCTGCGGGCAGGTCAGGAGCGGGCAGAACGGGAACCGATCCGGGGTCCGACGTCCGAGATCGGCTTCCAAACGGCCCTGGGAACGAATCAGGGGCCCGACCCGCGATGCGGACCAGGCCCCTGACCTGTTGTTCCTTCAGTCGGGGTGGCGGGATTTGAACCCACGACCTCTTCGTCCCGAACGAAGCGCGCTGCCAAGCTGCGCTACACCCCGAAGCAACGAGCTCTACTTTAGCGGACTGATCCCCGTAGGCGAAATCCGGTTGTTGTGGAGCGGGAAAGCGGGGCTGACCTGGGTGATCACCACTGCGGTCACCCAGGTCGGCCCCGCTCCGTCGGCTCGGCGGGCGGGGTCAGGTGTGGTCTCGGGGCGTGAGGGTGAGCAGGGTGGCCTCCGGGGGGCAGGCGAAGCGGACCGGGGTGTAGCGGTTGGTGCCGCAGCCGGCGGAGACGTGGAGGAAGGAGGTGTTGCCGGCGGCGGTGTGGGTGGAGAGGCCCTTGACGCGCTGGGTGTCGATGTCGCAGTTGGTGACCAGGGCGCCGTAGAAGGGGATGCAGAGCTGGCCGCCGTGGGTGTGGCCGGCCAGGATCAGCGGGTAGCCGTCGGTGGTGAAGGCGTCCAGGGAGCGCAGGTAGGGGGCGTGCACGACGGCAAGGGAGAGATCGGCGCCGGATTCCGGGCCGCCGGCCACCTCGGCGTAGCGGTCGCGCTTGATGTGCGGGTCGTCCAGGCCGGTCAGGGCGATCTCGACGCCCTCCAGCTTGAGGCGGCCGCGGGTGTTGGACAGGCCGACCCAGCCGGCCGTGTCGAAGGCGTCGCGCAGTTCTTCCCACGGGTTGTGGACGACGCCGACGGCGGGTGCGTTGCCGTTGAGGCCGTGCCGGCCCTGGGTACGCTCGATCAGGTAGCGGGCCGGGTTGCGCAGCTTGGGGCCGTAGTAGTCGTTGGAGCCGAAGACGTATGCGCCGGGGAACTCCATCAGCGGGCCGAGCGCGTCCAGCGCGTCGGGGACGGCCTCGGGGTCGGAGAGGTTGTCGCCCGTGTTGATGACGAAGTCGGGGCGCAGGCCGGCGAGCGACTGGAGCCAGCGCTGTTTCTTGCGCTGGCCGCGGACCATGTGGATGTCGGAGACTTGCAGGACGCGCAACGGCCGCATACCGCGCGGCAGTACGGGCACGGTGACGCGTCGGAGGCGGAAGGAGCGGACTTCGAAGCCGGCGGCGTAGGCCAGGCCGGCCGCGCCGACTGCGGTCAGGGACAGGGGGACTCCATATCGCGCGCGCATGCTCCCCATCGTCGCAGAGTCGCGGGGCGGGCCGTTCGGGGATCCGGGGAGGGGGCGGCGTGGCGTCGTACCCGTCGGCCTACGGGGCGTCTGGTGCTCCGGGACGCCGGAGGCGCGGGGAAATGGCGCGGCGATTGTCGGTGGGTGGGGGCATACTCAACGGCATGACCACGCTCAAGACCACGTTGCAGGACGACCTCACCACCGCGATCAAGGCGCGCGACGAGCTGCGTTCCGCCACCCTCCGCCTCACGCTGACCGCGATCCACAAGGAGGAGGTCGCGGGCACCGAGGCGCGCGAGCTGTCCGACGGTGAGGTCGAGAAGATCATCGCGCGGGAGGCGAAGAAGCGCCGGGAGGCCGCGGAGGCGTTCGAGAAGGGCGGCCGGGCCGATGCGGCGGAGCGTGAGCGTGCCGAGGGCGAGGTGCTCGCCGACTATCTGCCCAAGCAGCTGACCGACGAGGAGCTGGAGAGCCTGGTGGCGGCGGCCGTGGCGGAGGCCAAGAGCGCCGGCGCCGAGGGGCCGCGCGCGATGGGCGCCGTCATGAAGATCGTGAACCCGAAGGTGGCGGGCCGGGCCGAGGGCGGCCGGGTGGCCGCGGCGGTGAAGAAGCTGCTGTCCGGAGGCTGAGGAGCGGCGGCCGGCGAGCCGATGCGCCGGCCGGCCGGATGCCGTTGGGGAGTCGTGGTGCGTCCGGTGCTCGTGGTGCGTCCGGTGCTCGTGGTGCGTCCGGTGCTCGCACCTCTCGTGCTGCGCGTAGGGTCTCTCGTGCCGTGAGTCACGTGCCTCTCGTGCCGCGAGTGGGTGGCTCTCGTACCTCTCGTGCTGCGCGTACCTGCCTCTCGTGCCGCGCTTACCTCCGTGGTGCCTCGGGTGCCGTACCGCGTACCGCTCGTGCCCTCCGTACGGAGACGCTCGGCGGACGGAGGCGCTCGGTGCACGGAGAGGCTGCGCGTCCGGAGAAGCTCCCTGCACGAGAAGCTCCCTGCACGGAGAAGGGGCGTCCCCATCGGGGGCGCCCCTTCTCCGTCTCGTCATCGCCAGGGACGGTGTCCGTATTACCGTCGTCGGCCTCGGTCCGGCTACCAGCCGCCGCTACCGCCGCCCAAAATGTCCGGGAAGCCCGGGACGTGCCATCCGTGGCCCGGCTTGTCATGGCCGCCCCGGCCGGGCTTGTCCCTGCCCTGCCCCTTGCCGTCACCGTGCCCCTTGCCGTCGTCCCCCTGATCCGTGCCGGGGTCGTTGATCGGGATGGTGGGCAGCGCCGGCGCGGGCTTGCCGGCCAGGGCGCCCGTCATCGCATCGCGCCAGATGGGGCCCGGGGTGTCGGCACCGTAGACCTTCTCGTGCAGGACGCCGCCGATGGTGATGTTGTACATCTTGGTGGTGTGCTGCGGGTCGCCGACCCAGACCGCGCCGGACGCGTTCGGGGTGTAGCCCACGAACCAGGCGGCGTAGCGGCTGTCGGTGGTGCCGGTCTTGCCCGCGCTGTCCCGGCCCTGGAGGCCGGCCTGCTTGCCGGTGCCGTCCTCGACGACGCCCTTGAGCAGGGTGTTGATCGTGTCCGCGGTCTGCTTGGACATCGCGGTGCGGCAGCTGGACTGCGGAACCTTCATCGCCCGGCCCCGCGCGTCGGTGATCGACTCGATGGCGACGGGGCTGCAGTACCGGCCGCCGTTGGCGAACGTGGCGTACCCGGCGGCCATCGTCAGCGGCGACATCTCCTGCCCGCCGAGCGCCATCGAGGGCACTTGTCTGAGCTTCTTGCCGTCCGCGCGCTCGATGCCCATGCTCTGCGCCATCTTGACCGCGGGGCAGATGCCGATTTCGCTGATCAGCTGCACGAAGTAGGTGTTGACCGACTTCGCGGTCGCCTCCTTCATGCCGTACGGGCCGACCTCCGTCTTGTTCTCGTTTTGAGCGGATCCCTTGCCCGTCCACTCGCCGTTGCAGGTCTGCACCGGGCTCGGATAGCGCATCCGGTAGGGCGAGGAGTACTTCTGATACGGGCTGGTGCCCTGCTCCAGCGCGGCCGCCGCGACCACCGGCTTGAAGGTCGACCCCGTCTGGTAGCCGGCGCCGCCGCCCATGTTCCTCTCCACGGAGAGGTTCATCGTGGTCTCGGTCTTGCCGAAGCCGTACGGGCGCGACTGGCCCATGCCGAGGATCCGGCCGGTTCCCGGCTCGACGATGGCGCCCGCGGCGGCGACCGGGTCGTCCTCGTAGACGTGCTTGCTCATCGACGTCTGGATCGACTTCTGGGTCTGCGGGTCGAGGGTGGTGCGGATGGTCATGCCGCCCTGGTTCCAGCGCTTGACGCGGGCCTTCCGCGTCTTGCCGAACGCTTTGTCGCTGAGAAACACCTTGCGGATGTAGTCACAGAAGAAGCCCGCGCCGTCGACGGCGGTGATGCAGCCGTTCTTGGGGCGGCTGTAGGACAGCTGGATCGGCTTCTTCGCGGCGGCGTCGGCCTGCGCCTGGGTGATGTCCTTCAGATCGGCCATCCGCTGCAGGACGGTGTTACGGCGCCGGGTGGCCTCCTCCGGGGCGTTGACCGGGTCGTAGCGGCTCGGCGACTGCACGAGGCCGGCCAGCAGGGCCGCCTCCTCCAGCTTCAGGTCCTTGGCGTGCTTGCTGAAGTAGCGCTGGGACGCGGCCTCGATACCGTACGCCTGCTGTCCGAAGAAAGTGATGTTGAGGTAGTTCTGCAAGATCTTTCGCTTGCCGAGCTCCTCCTCCACCTGGATCGCGTACTTGAGCTCCCTGACCTTGCGGCCGATCGTCTGCTGTGTGGCCTGCGCGACCTTGTCCGCGTCGTTGCCGGCCTCCTCGACGAAGACGTTCTTCACATACTGCTGGGTCAGCGTCGAGGCGCCCTCGGAGACGCCGCCGGAGCGGGCGTTCTTGTTGAGCGCGCGCAGGATGCCCTTCATGTCGACAGCGCCGTGCTGGTAGAAGCGGGCGTCCTCGATCGCGACGATCGCCTTCTGGATGTAGGGCGACATGTCCTTGAGGCCGACGACCGTACGGTCGCGGGAGTAGACCTTGGCGATCTCACCGCCGTTGGCGTCCAGAATCGTGGTCCGCTGGCTGAGCGGCGGCGTCTTGAGGTTCGCCGGGAGGTCGTCGAAGCCCTCGACGGAGCCCTTGGCCGCGAGGCCGAGCGCCCCGGCGGCCGGAAGCGCGAGGCCGGCCAGCACGGCTCCCGCCAGGACGCTGACACCGAGGAACTTCGCGGCCTGCTGGGTCCTGGTCAGACCCCCGCCGTCGCGCTTCTTAGCCATGTGAGCAGCCTACGTTCTCAATCGCCGGACAGGGGCGCACCTGTTCGCTTAACCTGTTCTCGCCCGCCACAACGGAATGGTTACGCCCCGGTTCGTCAACCCCCTCTCCCCGCGCGGACCGTGCCCCCACGACCTCGCTTGTGCCACTGGAATCCCGCGTCACCGCACCCGACTGTCCGTCTTGTGGGGAATGTGACGAATGTCGTTCGGTCACTCCGTCGGGTGATGTGCCGCATACGCATAGTCCGTTCGGGCCATTCAAGATTGGGCCCGAAGGGGGTGTTGCGCCCTGCCTGCCTTCCGTAACGTCCTCAACTGGCAACGGTGAATATGCCGATTGCCGCCGTGGGGGAGCCTCAATTCGGGAGAGGACGGCGCCAGCATGAGCTGGGTAACCGACTGGAGTGCACAGGCAGCCTGCCGCACTACCGATCCGGATGAACTGTTCGTTCAGGGTGCGGCGCAGAACCGCGCCAAGGCGGTGTGCACCGGATGTCCGGTCCGCACGGAATGCCTGGCCGACGCCCTGGACAACCGGGTGGAATTCGGCGTGTGGGGCGGGATGACCGAACGTGAGCGGAGAGCGCTGCTGCGTCGGCGCCCGACCGTGACGTCATGGCGTCGCCTGCTGGAGACGGCGCGTACGGAATACGAGCGCAGCACGGGCATCCTGCCGGTGGACTGCGAGGACGAGACCTTCAACGAGTTTGCTGCGGTCGGCTAGCCGAGGTTCTCGGTCGGCGGACCACGAGTTGACGAGGGTCCATCAGTGACGTTGGCGTGCCCTGGGGCTGGACGCCCTCAGGGTTGCTGCTGGCCGGTGGCCAGTGGCTGCGCCGGGTGGACCTTGCTCGTGGAGCAGTGCGCGATGGGCGCGCCCGGCGTGTGCGCGGAGCGTGCGAGTTGTCCGTTGTGCGGGGGATGGCGGGTGGCGGCGGCGGACGGGGATCAGCCGGGCTGCGTGAGCGGGTCGAGCAGCGCGAACAGGGCCGTGAGCAGCGCGCGAACAAGGCGAAGTGGCTGGTCGGGGCTCTTGAGTGGCGGATGGTCCCGGGGGTCTGATGGCCTGTCGAGGGGCGATGGCCTGCTGAGGGACGGGGTGGCGTGAGGGCCACGGGGGTGGTTTTTTCCCCCCGGGCTGAGGTCGCCGCCGTGGTCGATTCGGACGTCGGTGTGCAGGTATCGCCGGCGGTTCAGGCGTTTCGCTGTCGTGTTGGTTCAGGATCCGATGTCGGTTCAGGTGCCGGTGTCGGTTCAGGCGTCGGGGTGGGTTCGGACGTCGGGGTCGGTGGGGCCGAGCGCGAGGCGGTCGCCGATTGCGCGCAGGCCCGCCAGGTCATGGACATCACCGGGCAGCGCGGCGACTTCCGCCACCGGGACCTCGGGATGCAGCGCGGTGAAGCGGTCCCGGGTGCGCCGTTCGCGCGCGAGGACCTGCATGCGTTCCGCGTGCAGCCGCAGCAGCCCGGCGGCGAGTTGCGCCGCCGAGGCCGAGGGAGATGCCACATGCTCCGCCGCGGCAGCGGGGGAGAGGCCGCCGGCGGTACCTGTTGCAGCCTTCCCGCCGTCGAGATCCACAATGCCGGCCGACGCAAGATTTTCGGCGTCGGCGTCCCGCGCATCGTCCGCGCTGCCGTCCCGTGCGTCGCCCGTCCCGGTAGCCCGTGTCTCGTGCGCGTCGGTTTCCTGCGCCCCGTCCGCCCCGGTAGCCCGTGCCTCGTCCGCGCCGGCGTCCTCCGCCCCGTGGTCGGTCAGTATCTCCGCGGCGGCCAGGGCACGCTCCGCGCTCAGCTGGGCGGCGCCGCTGCCGTGCACACGGTTCAGTACGAGGCCGGCCAGCGGCATCTGCTCGGCGGCCAGCCGCTCGACGAAATACGCGGCCTCGCGCAGCGCGTCCCGCTCCGGCGCGGCCACCACGAGAAACGCCGTGCCGGGCGCCTGCAGCAGCCGGTACGTGGCGTCCGCGCGGGTGCGGAAACCGCCGAACATGGTGTCCATCGCGGCCACGAACGTCTGCACATCACGCAGGAGTTGGCCGCCCATCAACTTGCTGAGGGTGCCGGTCATCATCGACATGCCGACGTTGAGGAACTTCATCCCGGCCCGCCCGCCGACCTTCGCCGGCGCCATCAGAACCCGGATGAACTTGCCGTCCAGGAAAGAGCCGAGGCGTTTCGGTGCGTCCAGGAAGTCCAGCGCGGAACGGCTCGGCGGGGTGTCGACCACGACCAGATCCCACTCGTCGCCGGCGCGGAGCTGGCCGAGCTTCTCCATGGCCATGTACTCCTGCGTGCCCGCGAAACCGGCCGACAGGGACTGGTAGAAGGGGTTCTCCAGGATGGCGCGGGCCCGGTCGGCGTCCGCATGCCCCTCGACGATCTCGTCGAAGGTGCGCTTCATGTCCAGCATCATCGCGTGCAGTTCGCCGCCCGCCGCGTCGTCGACGCCCTTGACCTGCCGGGGGACGTTGTCGAGCTCGGAGATGCCCATCGACTGTGCCAGCCGTCTGGCCGGGTCGATGGTCAGTACGACGACCTTGCGGCCGCGCTCGGCGGCGCGTACGCCCAGCGCCGCGGCGGTGGTGGTCTTGCCGACGCCGCCCGAGCCGCAGCACACCACGATGCGGGTGTGCGGGTCGTCGATCAGCGCGTCGACCTCCAGCCACGGGGCCGAGGCGTCCAGCGTCGTGTCGTCCGAGGTCATATGGGCCCCTGTTTCCGCAGGTCTCTCGCCAGGCGGTAGAGCCCGGCGAGATCCACTCCCTCGGGGAGCAGTTCCAACTCGTAGGTGGGCAGGCCGATGGCGGTCAGCTCGGCATGCTCGACGCGCTCCAGCTCGACCCGCTCGGCGTGTTCGCGGGCCTGCTCCAGCAGGGGGTCAATCAGCCCGTCCGCCCACCCGTCGCCCGCCGCCGCCCCGGCCGGAGCCTCCCCCAGACTTCGTCCGGGGGGACCCCCCTCGCGCCGCGCCATTTCCTCACCGCCGCGGCGCGCGCCGCCCAGGCCGGCCTGGGCGAGCGCCTTGGCGACGGCCGTACGCGTTCCGGGGGCGGCGATGTCCAGATCGCCGTTCTCCAGCACGGCCGGGCGGGTCATGTTGATGACGATGCCGCCCACCGGGATGCCGGCGGCGCGCAGCTCGGCGATGCCGTCCGAGGTCTCCTGGACCGGCATCTCCTCCAGGAGGGTCACCATGTGCACCACGGTCTCGGAGGACTTGATGACCCGCATCACGGCCTGCGCCTGATTGTGGATCGGACCGATCCGGGCCAGCCCGGCGACCTCGTCATTGACGTTCAGGAAGCGGGTTATCCGGCCGGTCGGCGGGGCGTCCATCACGATGGCGTCGTAGATGAACGCGCCGCTCTTGTCCTTGCGGCGGACCGCCTCGCACGCCTTGCCGGTCAGCAGGACGTCCCGCAGGCCGGGGGCGATGGTCGTGGCGAAGTCGATCGCGCCGAGCTTCTTCAGGGCCCGGCCCGCGGTGCCGAGTTTGTAGAACATCTGGAGGTAGTCCAGGAGAGCGCGCTCGGCATCGATGGCCAGCGCGTACACCTCGCCGCCCCCTGGTGCCACGGCGATCTTGCGCTCCTCGTAGGGAAGCGCTTCTGTCTCGAACAGCTGGGCAATGCCCTGCCGGCCCTCGACCTCGACCAGGAGGGTGCGTCGTCCCTCGGTGGCCAGCGCGAGGGCGAGGGCGGCGGCGACCGTGGTCTTGCCGGTGCCGCCCTTGCCGCTGACGACATGGAGCCTGCTCACGCCCAGGAGCCTAACCAGTCCGCGTCGCGGCTACGCACCGGATACACCGGGGAAGACCCTGAGGTTCCGCCGCGGAAATCTCAGGGTCGGGTCAGGGTCGGGTCAGGGTTGTTCCCCGGAGGCGCTTGCGGATCCCTCTGAGGCCGCCTCATGAGCGGGCCACGCCGGGCGCCGTCCACCGCGGCCGGGGGCAGGCATTACGCTCGGCCCATGACCAAGTGGGAATACGCGACCGTGCCGCTGCTCGTGCACGCGACGAAGCAGATTCTGGACACCTGGGGCGAGGACGGCTGGGAGCTGGTCCAGGTCGTACCGGGCCCGAACAACCCCGAGCAACTGGTGGCCTACCTGAAGCGGGAGAAGGCGTGAGTGCCGTCGAGGCCACGATCGCGGAGCTGGGGCTGAAGCTGCCGCAGGTCGTGCCGCCGCTGGCCGCGTACCAGCCGGCGGTGCGCTCCGGGGCGTACGTCTTCACCTCCGGCCAGCTGCCGATGGTGGACGGCGCGCTGCCGGCCACCGGCAAGGTCGGCGCCGAGGTCTCACCGGAGCAGGCCAAGGAACTCGCCGCGACCTGCGCGCTCAACGCGCTGGCCGCGGTGAAGTCGGTGATCGGCGATCTGGACAAGATCCAGCGGGTCGTGAAGGTCGTCGGCTTCGTGGCCTCCGCGCCGGACTTCACCGGCCAGCCGGGCGTCATCAACGGCGCCAGTGAGCTGCTGGGCGAGATCCTCGGCGACAAGGGCGTACACGCCCGGTCCGCGGTGGGTGTGGCGGTGCTGCCGATCGACGCGCCGGTCGAGGTCGAGATCCAGGTCGAGACCGCGGAATAGCCGCTGGGCGTGGGGTGGTTGGTGGGGGAGCCTCGCGGTTCCCGGCGCCTACGCTACGCCTGACGTGCCCGGCGCCGACGCTGAGCGTCGTTCGCGCCGGGCGATACCCTCGAACATCCGCCCGCGAACGCATAGCATCCGGTCATGTCGTCCACGACCAATGGCCAGTGGTATCCGCCGGAATGGCCGGACCGCATCCGGGCGCTCGCGAGCGGTGAGCTGACTCCGGCCACGCCCCGGCGGGCCGCGACCGTCCTGCTGCTGCGGGACGCGCCCCCTGGCGCGTCCGGTGGCATCGCGGTTCACATGCTGCGCCGACGCGCCTCCATGGCCTTCGCCGGGGGCGCGTACGCCTATCCGGGCGGTTCCGTCGACCCGCGTGACGAGGCCCCGGTGGCCTGGGCCGGGCCCTCGCGCACCGAGTGGGCCCTGCGGATGGGCGTCGACCCGGCCGCCGCCCAGGCCATCGTCTGCGCGGCGGTGCGGGAGACGTACGAGGAGTCCGGCGTGCTGCTCGCGGGCGCGTCGGCCGGGACCGTCGTGGCGGACACCACGGGCGCGGACTGGGAGGCGGACCGCGCCGCGCTGATCGGCCATGAGCTGTCCTTCGCCGAGTTCCTGGGACGGCGCGGCCTGGTGCTGCGCTCCGATCTGCTCGGTGCGTGGGCGCGCTGGATCACGCCGGAGTTCGAGCCGCGGCGCTACGACACGTGGTTCTTCGTCGCCGCGTTGCCCGAGGGGCAGCGCACACTCCCCCAAGGGCCGCAGGCCGGCTCCGGTCCGGGGGAGACCCGCATCGCCTCGACGGAGGCGGACCGGGCGCTGTGGATCAGGCCGGCGGACGCCGCCGACGGGTATGACCGTGGTGAGCTGCTGATGATGCCGCCGACCATCGCGATGCTGCGCGCGCTCCAGCCGTACGACACCGTGGCCGAAGCGCTGGCCGCGGCACCGGCCCAGGACCTGACGCCGGTGCTGGCCCGCGCGAAGATCGTGAACGACAGGATCGTGCTGAGCTGGCCCGGCCACGAGGAATTCACCAAGGACATCGCTCCGGACGACGGCGGCCCAGGGGACGGCGCCCCCGACGGTCCCTCAGGCACCCCCAGCCCCTCCGGAGGAGCCCCCGCATGACCGAAGCAGCCGCCCTTCCCGGCCAGCCCCGTGGCGGGGTGATCTCGGGACCGGCCACCGCGCGCGCCCACTGCGTACTGGCCCCTAACCCGTCGCCCATGACCCTGGACGGCACCAACACCTGGATCGTCGCCGAGCCGGACTCCGACCTCGCCGTCGTCATCGACCCGGGGCCGCTCGACGACGCCCACCTCAGGGCTGTCGTCGACACCGCGGAACGGGCCGGCAAACGGGTCGCGCTCACCCTGCTGACCCATGGTCATCCGGACCACGCCGAGGGCGCCGCCCGCTTCACCGAGCTGACCCGTACGCCCGTACGAGCCCTGGACCCGGCGCTGCGTCTCGGCGGTGAAGGGCTGGAAGCGGGCGATGTCATCACCACCGGGGGACTGGAGCTGCGCGTGGTGCCCACACCGGGCCACACCTCCGACTCCCTCTGCTTCCATCTCCCGGCCGACCGCGCGGTCCTCACGGGCGACACGATCCTGGGGCGCGGCACCACGGTGGTGGCGCACCCGGACGGCCGGCTGGGCGACTACCTCGACTCGCTGCGCCGGCTGCGCTCCCTGACGGTCGACGATGGCGTCTCGACCGTCCTCCCGGGCCACGGGCCGGTGCTCAACGACGCCCAGGGCGCGGTGGAGTTCTACCTGGCGCACCGTGCCCACCGTCTCGCCCAGGTGGAGACCGCCGTCGAGGCCGGTCATCGCACCCCCGCCGAGGTCGTGGCCAGCGTTTACGCCGACGTCGACCGCTCCTTGTGGCCGGCGGCGGAGCTGTCGGTCCGGGCGCAGCTGGACTACCTCGGGGAGCATGGGTTGATCTGACCGGGGAGTACGGGCTGGTCTGAGGGCGGGTGGCACGCGATGAACACGCGCGAAGGGCCCCGCCGGAGCGGGGCCCTTCGTTGTGCGTGTGCGCGGTGCGGTCGCGCGGCTGGTGTCAGCGCGAGCGCTTGGCCAGGCGTTCGACGTCCAGGAGGATCACGGCGCGCGCCTCCAGGCGCAGCCAGCCGCGGCCCGCGAAGTCGGCGAGTGCCTTGTTGACCGTCTCGCGGGAGGCGCCGACGAGCTGGGCCAGCTCCTCCTGTGTCAGGTCGTGCACGACGTGGATGCCCTCCTCGGACTGCACGCCGAAGCGGCGCGACAGGTCCAGCAGGGCGCGGGCCACACGGCCCGGAACGTCCGAGAAGACCAGGTCGGACATCTGGTCATTGGTCTTGCGCAGGCGGCGGGCGACCGCGCGCAGCAGGGCGGTGGCCACTTCGGGGCGGGCGTTCAGCCAGGGCTGGAGGTCACCGTGGCCCAGGCCGAGGAGCTTGACCTCGGTGAGGGCGGATGCGGTAGCCGTGCGCGGGCCCGGGTCGAAGAGCGAGAGCTCACCGATCAGCTCTCCGGGACCGAGGACGGCGAGCATGTTCTCCCGGCCGTCCGGGGAAGTGCGGTGCAGCTTCACCTTGCCCTCGGTGACCACGTAGAGGCGGTCGCCGGGGTCCCCTTCGTGGAACAGGGCGTCGCCGCGGGCGAGCGTGACCTCTCCCATCGAGGCGCGCAGCTCGGCCGCCTGCTCGTCATCGAGCGCCGCGAAGAGCGGTGCGCGCCGCAGAACGTCGTCCACGAGATCTCTCCTTGTCGACATGCTCCGGGGGACTGTGGTCCCCATCATGCCGGAATGCAAAACAGTGCGATCAATCACAAGTTTGCCGGACCCGTGCTCCGAGCCGTACGGCAGGGGGCCGATTGGGGTCACGAATCACGGTGATCGGGCCGGATGTCAGTGGCTGGCCTTAGTCTGGCCGAGTGTCCAATACGCCGGTGGGAGCACAGGACTGGGGGCTGGGCGAGTGAGCGCAGGATGTCATTCCGCTGTGGGCGAACAGCTGCCCTCCGGCGTCTCGGATGCGGATAAAAGTGACAAATCGCCCTCCAGTGTGGTGTCCGGCCGGAGGCCCGCGAGGCGGGATCCCGGCGCGTCGAGTCCGGCGGTGCGGGACCCGATGGCGAACACCTCAGCAAGGAAGACGTCGGCAAGCAAGAGATCGGCAGGGAAGAAGACCGCCGTGAAGCAGACCCACGAGAAGCCGGCGGCGGCCAAGAAGGCCGTCACGAAGAAGGCAGTCACGAAAGCCGTCACGAAGAAAGCCGTCACGAAAAAGGCCGCGACGGCGGAGACCGGCGGGAAGAAGACCGTCGCGAAAAAGGCAGCCGCGAAGAAAGCCGTCGCCAAGAAGGCCGTGACGGCCAAGGGCGCCGCGACGAAGAACGCGGCAGCGACGAAGAAGACCGCCGCGACCGCCAAGGAGGCCCCCGCCGCCAAGAAGGCCACCTCCCAGAAGACCGCCGCCAAGAAAAAGGCCCCCGCCGCCCGTAAGCCCGAATCGCGGGCCGCCATGGTGCGGCGGGCCCGGCGGATCAACCGCGAGCTCGCCGAGCTGTATCCGTACGCCCACCCGGAGCTGGACTTCACCAACCCCTTCGAGCTCCTGGTCGCGACGGTGCTGTCCGCGCAGACCACCGACCTGAGGGTCAACCAGACCACTCCCCGGCTCTTCGCGGTCTGCCCGACTCCCGAGGACATGGCCGCGATGGATCCGGAGCGGCTGGAGGAGCTGATCCGGCCGACCGGCTTCTTCCGCGCCAAGACGAGATCGCTGCTCGGGCTGTCGGCCGCGCTGCGCGACCGCTTCGGCGGTGAGGTGCCGGGCCGTATGGAGGATCTGGTCACGCTGCCCGGGGTCGGCCGCAAGACCGCCAATGTGGTGCTGGGCAACGCCTTCGGCGTACCGGGCATCACGGTGGACACACACTTCGGCCGCCTGGCGCGCCGTTTCGGCTGGACCACCCAGGAGGACGCGGACAAGATCGAGGCCGAGGTCGCCGCGCTCTTCCCGAAGAGCGAGTGGACGATGCTCTCGCACCGCCTGATCTTCCACGGCCGCCGCGTCTGCCACTCCCGTAAGCCCGCCTGCGGTGCCTGCGCCATCGCCCCGCTGTGCCCCGCGTACGGCGAGGGTGAGACGGACCCGGAGAAGGCGAAGAAGCTGCTCAAGTACGAGCTGGGCGGCCAGCCGGGGCAGCGGCTCAAGCCGCCGGCCGGCTATCCGGGGCAGCCCGCGCCCCCGATGGCGGCACCATGACGGCAGTCGCGGGGACCGCGGGGGTCGGCCCGGGACCGGCCGCGCGGCCCCGACCATCGAAGCCGAGACCCTAGGGACGCGTATGACGAGAGCACGGGAGCAGTACGGGGAGACGACGGACGCCCCCGGCCGGGCGGGGGCCGGGGGCCCCTGCGGCGCTGCCGGCGGGCGGGAGGTCACCGTCACAGCCGACGGTCTGCCGGAATGGCTCACCCCGGTGGCCCGGGCTGCGGACACGATCGAGCCCCGCCAGCTCAGCCGCTTCCTGCCGCCCGAGAGCGGCGGCCGGCAGTCCGCGGTGCTGATCCTGTTCGGCCACGGCCCGCGCGGCCCCGAGCTGCTCCTGATGGAGCGCGCCGGCACCCTGCGCTCGCATGCCGGCCAGCCCTCCTTCCCCGGAGGCGCCCTCGACCCGGAGGACGGCGATCCCGACGGGCGCGGCCCGGTGCGGGCGGCGCTGCGCGAGGCCCAGGAGGAGACCGGCCTCGATCCGCGCGGTGTCCAGGTCTTCGGCGTGCTGCCGCGGCTCTACATCCCCGTCAGCGGCTTCGTCGTGACACCCGTCCTGGGCTGGTGGCGCGAGCCGAGCCCGGTCGGCGCGGTCGACCAGGCGGAGACCGCCCGGGTGTTCACGGTTCCCGTGGCGGATCTCACGAACCCCGGCCATCGCGTGACCACACGCCATCCCAGCGGCCACATCGGCCCGGCTTTCCTTGTCGAGAACGCCCTGGTCTGGGGTTTTACGGCCGGAGTCATCGACCGGATCCTGCATTACGCGGGCTGGGAGATTCCGTGGGACCGTGACAAGCACGTCCCGCTGGACTGGCGCTCGTGAGACGGTGTCGGGCGTGAACGTCCTGGACATTCTGCTGCTGGTCGCGGCCGTGTGGTTCGCGATCGTCGGCTATCGGCAAGGTTTCGTCGTCGGCATCCTGTCCGTGATCGGCTTCCTCGGGGGCGGCCTGATCGCGGTCTATCTGCTGCCGCTGATCTGGAACGAGATCACCGACGGCGCGTCGCCCGGTACCTTCGCGGCCATCGCCGCGGTCGCCATCGTGATCGTGTGCGCATCCGTGGGCCAGGCGCTCACCACCCATCTGGGCAACAAACTGCGCCGCCACATCACCTGGTCACCGGCGCGGGCGCTGGACGCGACCGGCGGCGCGGTGGTCAACGTCCTGGCGATGCTGCTGGTCGCCTGGCTGATCGGCTCCGCCCTGGCCGGTACGTCCCTGCCGACGCTCGGCAAGGAGGTACGGAACTCCAAGGTGCTGCTGGGGGTGTCCCGCGTGCTGCCCCCCGAGGCCAACACCTGGTTCGCCGACTTCTCCTCCGTGCTCGCGCAGAACGGCTTCCCGCAGGTCTTCTCCCCGTTCGCCAACGAGCCGATCACCTCCGTGCCCGCGCCCGATCCCGCGCTGGCCGACAGCCCGGTGGCGGTGCGGGCCAAGCGCAGCATCGTCAAGGTCGTCGGCACCGCACCGAGTTGCGGGAAGGTTCTCGAAGGCACCGGCTTCGTCTTCGGGCGGCATCGCGTGATGACCAACGCGCATGTCGTCGGCGGCGTCGACGAACCGACCGTGCAGGTGGGCGGCGAGGGGCGGACGTACGACGCCAAGGTCGTGCTCTACGACTGGCAGCGCGATATCGCCGTCCTGGACGTGCCGTCGCTGAACGCCCCGACGTTGCGCTTCGCCGACAAGGACGCGAACACCGGCAAGAGCGCCATCGTGGCCGGCTTCCCGGAGAACGGCGGCTATGACGTCCGCGCCGCCCGTATCCGCGGCCGCATCCAGGCCAACGGCCCGGACATCTACCACCGCGGCACGGTCGGCCGCGATGTCTACTCCCTCTACGCCACGGTCCGGCAGGGCAATTCCGGCGGCCCGCTGCTCACTCCTCAGGGTGAGGTCTACGGCGTCGTCTTCGCGAAGTCGCTGGACGACTCGCGCACCGGTTACGCGCTGACCGTCGACGAGGTCCGGGGGGACATCGCCAAGGGGCGTACGGCCCAGCGGCAGGTCGACAGCCAGGGCTGCGCGATCTGAGCGGTGCGGGGCGCGGGGGCCTGCGGGGTGGGTTCCCACGCCACATGCCGGCGGCGCGCGGGGCTCAGCCGCGGGGATGGCGCAGGCGCGCGCTCACCCAGCGCGCTCTGCGGCGCAGGATGCGCGGAATGCCCATCGGGTGCGCGGGATCGGGGGAGTCTCCGGACCCGACGTCCGGGGTGCCCGTCTCCCGAGTGCCCACTGCAGCGGCACTGCTGCGGCGGTTGCGTGCCACGTCACGGTAGTCGTGCGTCCAGCCCATACCCACGACTCTGCCCCTGCCCCAAGGTCCGTAACCGCCTGGGGAGCCGCCAATTGGCCTATGCGCCGGGCAAGTGGCCGTTCATCAGACGAAAGTCCGAACGGGTGGTCGGCCCGTGTGCGAGGGGGCGGTGACTATGCCCCGGACCGCCCGGTCCCGGGTGCGCCCGCCGTCAGCGGTCCGGTTCGGGATCCTTCAGCCAGCCGATCAACTCGGTCGAGAACGCCACCGGGTCCTCCTCGTGCGGGAAGTGCCCCAGCCCGTCGAACAGCCGCCAGCGGTACGGGGCCTCGACGTACTCGCCGGAGCCGGCGGCGCTGCGGGTACGCATCACCGGGTCGAGCGAACCGTGCAGATGCAGCGTCGGGACACGTACCGGCAGCTTCATCCGGCGGTTGAACTGGATGCCGTCCGGTCGGGCCATCGAGCGCACCATCCACCGGTACGGCTCGACCGAGCAGTGCGCCGTCGAGGGGATGCTCATCGCCCGCTGATAGGCCGTCACCGCGTCGTCCTCGGGCGGCCGGGGCCCGGACCAGTCACGGATCATCCGGCCGACCAGCGCCGCGTCGTCCGCCACCAGCCGGCGCTCCGGAAGCCAGGGCCGTTGGAAGCTCCAGATGTGCGCACTCCGCCTGCTCTGTTTGACGTCGGCGAGCATCGCCGAGCGCCAGCGCCGGGGGTGCGGCATCGAGGCCACCGCCAGCCGGCGCACCAGCTTGGGCCGCATCGCCGCCGCCGTCCAGGCGAGATAGCCGCCCAGGTCGTGCCCGACGAGTGCGGCGTCCGGCTCGCCCAGGGAGCGGATGACGCCGGTGATGTCGAGGGCGAGGTTCGCCGGGTCGTAGCCGCGCGGTGTGCGGTCGCTGCCGCCGACGCCGCGCAGGTCCATCGCGACCGCGCGGAAGCCCGCGTCGGCGAGCGCGGGCAGCTGGTACCGCCAGGTCCACCAGAACTGCGGGAAGCCGTGCAGCAGCAGCACCAGGGGGCCGTCGCCCATCTCGGCGATGTGGAAGCGGGCGCCGTTCGCCGCGACGTCCCGGTGCGTCAGCTCTTTCCCGCCCGGGACGTCGAGCCGTACGACCGAGGTGGCGCTGTCAGGGGCTGTCATGCCTACGAGCGTGTCACAGACTCCAGGACCGGGTGGTCCGCCGGCGCCACCCGCGGGTGTGGCTTGGCCTTTTGGAGGACGGCCGCGGTCTCCTTGGCCGAGCTGATGGACTTCTCCGGCTTCTTGATCTTCTTGACCTTGGCCACCGCGACGGCGACCAGCGCGGCGGCGAGCACCAGGAAGGCGCCGCCCACGATCAGAAAGGACCAGGCGAGCCCGAGGCCGAGGTTGTGGATGCCGTACGCCGCCGCGAAGCTCAGCACCGGCAGGGCGAACAGCGCCAGCGCCCCGGCCACGATGAAGGCGGCGCCGCTGATTCCCGCCCGCTTGGCGTCCTGCCGCAGTTCCGCCTTGGCCAGCGCGATCTCGTCGTGCACAAGTGCGGACATCTCGGCGGTGGCCGAAGCCACCAGCTGCCCGAGGCTGCGGTCCGTGCCGCCTTCGCCTGCGCTCATCGCCGTCTCCCTCTTCGTTTCCACCCGGATGCGATATCTGTTCAGATCATGCCGGACCATCGTCGCCGGTGTGTGGCCCGGCTGCGACTTCGGCCAGCCGCCGGTGTTCCGCGGCCCTCGCTTCGAGGATCAGTGCCATCCGCAAGTGGTACTCGGGCTTGTCGCGTTCGTAAATATCGGGGATGCCGTCCTGATCGTCGTCGCGCTCCTCCTCCTCGCACAGCTGCTTGTACTTGTTGTTGCGGGCCTTGAGAAGGGCACCGGAGAAGACGGCGGCGAGCAGCGAGCCGATCAGCACCGATGCCTTGATCTCATCCGTGAGTGTCAGGTCCCCGGCGAAGGCCAGTTCGCCGATGAGCAGCGATACGGTGAAGCCGATGCCGGAGAGGGCTCCGACGGCGAACAGATCCGGCCACTTGAGATCCGGGTTGAGCTGGGCCTTGGTGAAGCGGGCGGTGACCCACGTACCGCCGAAGATGCCCAGTGCCTTGCCGGCCACCAGGCCGAGGACGACGCCGAGCGTCTCGGGCCGGGTGAAGACCTCGTGGACCGCGCTGCCGGAGATGGTGACGCCCGCCGAGAAGAGGGCGAACAGCGGCACCGCGAGACCGGCCGAGAGCGGGCGGACCAGGTGCTCGATGTGCTCGCCGAGGGAGTGCCGCTCGCCGTCGCGGCGGGTGCAGCGCAGCATCAGGCCCATGGCGACGCCCGCGATGGTGGCGTGCACCCCGCTGTTCTCCATCAGGGCCCAGGTGATCACGGCGAGCGGCACATAGACGTACCAGCCGCGGACGCCCATGCGGAGCAGCAGATAGAAGACCGCGAGGCCGACGACGGCGAGGCCGAGCGGCAGGAAATTGATCTTCGAGGTGAAGAAGACCGCGATGATCAGGATCGCGAAGAGGTCGTCGACGACCGCCAGGGTGAGCAGGAAGGCGCGCAGCGCGGACGGCAGGGAGGTGCCGATCACGGCGAGGACGGCGAGTGCGAAGGCGATGTCGGTGGCGGTGGGGACCGCCCAGCCGTCCAACGAGCCGCCGCCGAAGACGTTGACGACGACGTAGACAAGCGCGGGCATGACCATTCCGCAGATCGCGGCGATCACGGGGAGGGTGGCGGCCTTGGGGTCGCGCAGCTCACCGACGACCAGCTCGCGCTTGAGCTCGATGCCGGCCACGAAGAAGAAGACGGCGAGCAGGCCGTTGGCGGCCCAGTGCTGGAGGGAGAGGTCGAGGCCCAGGAAGGCCGGACCGATATGGAAGTCGCGGATTGCCTCGTAGCTGCCGCTGAGGGTGTTTGCCCAGATCAGGGCCACGATGGCGGCGACGAGCAGGAGGACGCCGCCCACGGTCTCGGCCCGCAGCGCGTCTGCGACGAAGTTCCGCTCGGGCAGGGGCATCCGCCCGAGGAATATGGAACGACGGTTTGTGGGCACGCTCACGCCAAGGGCCTCCGGTCTTTGGGCAGCTGTGTACTGCTGTTGCAGTTGCCGACCAGACTTCCCGGCGCACCATGAATTCTCAGCGCGTCGTTGACGCGGTCATTTACTGTACCCGGCCAGTGCGAACGGTTGGTCGGTGGTCATGACTTTACGGGTATCTCGGTTACGCGGCCGCTGGGGGGCCTCCGTCGGGGCATCGGGGAACGCCGGAGGGGGTACCGGCCGCAGCGGCCGGTACCCCCTCGCGTCGACCGGGGCCGCTCAGTCCTCGCCGGCGGCGGTCGGCAGCTTCGCCTGGATCAGCTCCATGACGGACGCATCGGTGAGCGTGGTGACATCACCGAGGTCGCGGTTCTCGGCCACATCGCGCAGCAGCCGCCGCATGATCTTGCCCGAGCGGGTCTTGGGCAGCTCCGCGACCGGCATGATCCGCTTGGGCTTGGCGATCGGACCGAGCTGCTTGGCGACATGCGCACGCAGCTCCTCGACGAGCCCCGCGTCCGACGCGTCAACGTCTGATGTCTCAGCGTCCGCGCCGCCGCGCAGGATGACAAAGGCGCAGATGGCCTGCGTGGTCTGTGGGTCGGTGGCCCCGACGACCGCGGCTTCGGCGACCTTCGGGTGCGAGACCAGCGACGACTCCACCTCGGTGGTGGAGATGTTGTGGCCGGACACCAGCATCACGTCGTCCACCCGGCCGAGCAGCCAGATGTCGCCGTCGTCGTCCTTCTTGGCGCCGTCGCCGGCGAAGTACTTGCCCTCGAAGCGGGACCAGTAGGTGTCGATGTAGCGCTGGTCGTCGCCCCAGATGGTGCGCAGCATCGACGGCCAGGGCTCGGTCAGGACGAGATAGCCGCCGGCGCCGTCGGGCACCTCGCGGGCATCGTCGTCCACCACCGTCGCGGCGATACCGGGCAGCGGCAGCTGGGCGGAGCCCGGCTTGGTCTCCGTGACGCCCGGCAGCGGGCTGAGCATCATCGCGCCGGTCTCCGTCTGCCACCAGGTGTCGACGATGGGCGCGGTGCCGGCGCCGATGTGATTGCGGTACCACATCCACGCCTCCGGGTTGATCGGCTCGCCGACCGACCCGAGGACCCGGAGGGACGACAGATCGAACTTCGCCGGGATGTCATCGCCCCACTTCATGCAGGCGCGGATCGCGGTCGGCGCGGTGTAGAGGAGCGTGACGCCGTACTTCTGCACGATCTCCCACCACCGGCCCTGGTGCGGGGTGTCGGGCGTGCCCTCGTAGAGCACCTCGGTCGCGCCGTTGGCGAGCGGGCCGTAGGTGATGTACGAGTGGCCCGTCACCCAGCCGACGTCCGCGGTGCACCAGTACACGTCGGTCTCCGGCTTGAGGTCGAAGACGGCGTGATGGGTGTATGCCGCCTGGGTGAGGTAGCCGCCGGTGGTGTGCAGGATGCCCTTCGGCTTACCGGTCGTGCCGGAGGTGTAGAGGATGAAGAGCGGGTGCTCGGCGTCGAACGCCTCGGGGGTGTGCTGGTCCGACTGGCGGTCGACCAGGTCGTGCCACCACACGTCACGGCTGTCGTGCCATGTCCCCCCAGCCTCTTCGAGGGGCTGGCCGGTGCGGCGGACGACGAGGACATGACGCACCCGGTCCACCCGCGCGACGGCTTCGTCGACGGCCGGCTTGAGGGCGCCGGGCTTGCCGCGCCGGTAGCCGCCGTCCGCGGTGATGACGACCTGGGCGTCGGCGTCCTCGATACGGGTCGCCAGCGCGTCCGCGGAGAAGCCGCCGAAGACGACGGAGTGCGGGGCGCCCAGGCGCGCGCAGGCCAGCATGGCGATGACCGTCTCCGGGATCATCGGCATATAGATGGCGACCCGGTCGCCGGCCCGCACACCCAGCTCGGTCAGTGCGTTGGCGGCCTTGCAGACCTCGCGCTGCAGGTCGGCGTAGGTGAGGGCGCGGGTGTCGCCCGGCTCGCCCTCGAAGTAGAGGGCGATGCGGTCGCCCAGGCCGGCCTCCACATGGCGGTCCACGCAGTTGTAGGCGACATTGAGCCTGCCGTCGGCGAACCACTTCGCGAAGGGCGCGTCGGACCAGTCGAGTGTCTGGGTGGGCGCGGTCTCCCAGGACAGGCGTTTCGCCTGCTCGGCCCAGAAGCCCAGCCGGTCCGCCGCGGCCTGTTCGTACGCGGCTGCCGTGACGTTGGCGTGCGTGGCCAGCTCGGCGGGCGGGGGGAACCGCCGCTCTTCCTTGAGAAGATTGGCCAGACTTTCGTTGCTCACGACATCTCCCATTCCCAGGGCGTCCGATGTGTCCCGGGACATAGCTCATCAGCCCGTACCAGGCCCTGACAAGGGCTGTGGATAAATATTGGTGTAGACCTGTCGGATTGTGCGCCGCGTGGGCTCCGCGGCCCGGCGGTTCGCAGGTCAGGTGGTGAGCGGAGCCGGTTCCGGACGGACCGCGGAGAACCGGCGGGTGGCCTCGTCCAGGACGTACGTCTGGGCCTCGGCGACATGGAAGTACATGCCGTGCAGCGTCAGCGAGCCCTCGGCGACCCGGCGGGCCACGCAGGTGTGCGCCCGGAGGTGGTCGAGCTGCTGTATGACGTTGACCAGCGCCAGCCGCTCGTGATCGTCCGCCACCGGCCTTTCGGCGAGGGCGACTTCGCCCCGTCCCAGCCGTCCGATCCGCTGCATACGGGCCAGGCTCGGCCGACCGTGCCGTAGCCAGCGGGTGAGGGGGGTGGACTCGTCGGTTTCCCGGGCGTGCTGTGACGCGGCCGTCGCGGAGCTGAGCAGCGCCGCCATGGCACCGCAGCCCGAATGCCCGCATACCGTGATCGAGCCGACCTTCAGTACCTCGACCGCGTACTCGATCGCCGCTCCCACGGAGTCGCAGGAGGCGTCCGAGCCCGGTGGCGGCAACAGATTGCCGACATTGCGGACGGTGAACAGATCACCCGGCCCGCTGGATGTGATCATGCTCGTGACCAGCCGGGAGTCGGCGCAGGTCAGAAACAGCTGGGTGGGCCGCTGACCCTCGCGCGCCAGCCGGGCCAGCTCCTCGCGCACCAAGGGGGCCGTATGACGCTGGAACGCGCTGACGCCGCCCAGCAGTTGACTGCCGCTGGTCTCCGAGGCCGACTCGCGGGCCAGGGCGGACCGGGTGCAGTGATGGTTGCGCCAGGGCGTCCACGGGCGGCAGGCATGCGCGCTGGCCGGCTCGGCGATCGGCCGGCCCGAGCGGCCGCCGAGCGTCACCCAGCCGCCCCGCGCCTGATGAGCGGCGGACCAGGTCTGCAGCGCCTCGTAGGCGGCGTGGTCCATGAACGAACCGCACAGCTCGACGACGACGTTCGCGCCCGCGGGCACCCGTGCGAGCGCCCGGGTCAGCCGCGGCACCGCCAGAAACGTCAACTGGCCGCTGACCCGCACCCGGTGGCCGTCGGGCTCCTCCGTCACCGTGACCCGGGTGTGCGTCAGGCGGCGCAGCGCCAGGAACACCGCGACCGCGCCGCCGGTCGCCACGCCGTGCAGGACGCCGAAGACGACGACCCCGCCCAACGTGGCGGCGTACACCGGGAATTCGCGATGCCGCTGCACATGCCGGATGTGGGCGAAGCTCACCATCCGTACGCCGATGAACATGACCAGGGCGGCCAGCGCGGCCAGCGGGATCAGCTCCAGCGCGGCGGCCAGCAGGCCCGCGCAGAGCAGCACCCACACCCCGTGCAGCACGGTGGCCCAGCGGCTGACCGCGCCGGCCTTCACGTTGGCCGAGCCGCGGATCGCGCCCCCGGAGATCGGCAGGCCGCCGAGCATTCCCGAGACGGCATTGGCCATGCCCTGGCCGGCCAGTTCACGGTTGAGGTGGGCGCGGCCCTTGGGGGCGTCCGGCTGCTCGGACGCCAGCCGGTCCACGGCCACCGCCGCCAGCAGCGACTCCATGCTGGCGACCAGGGTGACGGTCAGTACCGCGGCGGCGATGGCCGCCCAGGAGGCGTCCGGCAGCGTGGGAGGCGCGGGCACGTGCCAGGACGGCAGCTCCACCCGTGGCACGGTCATTCCCGCGCTGACGGCCGTCGCGGCGAGGACGGCGACCAGCGGAGCGGGGAAGACCCGCGCCCACCGCCCGACGCGGCCCGGCAGCCGTCCCCAGCCCACCAGCACGGCGATGGTGATGGCGCCGATCAGCATCGCGATGGCGTGCGGATCCTCCAACTGGCCGGGCAGCGCCGCGGCGTTGTCCAGCGCCGAGCTGTCCGGGCTGCCGCCGAGCACCACATGGAGCTGCCCGATGGCGATGGTGACCCCGATGCCGGCGAGCATGCCGTGCACGATCGCCGGGCTGATGGCCAGCGCGGCGCGGGCCACACGCAGTGCTCCCAGGGCGAGTTGGGCCATACCGGCCAGTACCGTGATGGCGCAGGTGGCGCGCCAGCCGTAGCGCTGGACGAGATCGGCGGTGACCACCAGGAGGCCGGTCGCCGCCCCGCTCACCTGGAGCGGGGCACCGCCGAGCAGACCGGCGACGATGCCGCCGACCGCCGCGGCGACCAACCCGGCCTGGAGCGGGGCACCGGTGGCGAGGGCGAGCCCGAGCGACAGCGGGACGGCGAGCAGGAAGATCACGATCGAGGCGGAGAGGTCCCGCCGGACCGCGCCGCGGGGCCGCTCGGTGCGGTGCTCGGGCGCCGGTTCCGGACGGGACGGCTCGGGGGGGACCCCCGAAGGCTGCTGCGGTTTCTCTGTCTGCGACATTCCCGTCTCCTCCGGGGCGGCGCGGTCGCGCGGGGCGCGATCGTGGGCGGCGGTGTGCTGCGGCGGGACGCGAGACGCCCGGCGATTGTCACTAAGAGTGACGCTCCGGCTACTCTCAAGCATCGGTAAATGAATCGTAATGACGCGTAAAGAGAAAGAGAAGTCTTTTCGGGCATACGAGCCAGTCATTCCCTCTGTTGGGTGAATCCGGTGGTAATCGGCCGAACTTGCCCTTCCCTGCTCGGGGGAAATAGCGGTTGCCGAAAATTGGCCCTGTTCATCACTCGGACGGGCCTTGCGCCACGGGGAACGAGGTGCGGCCGGGCCACCTCCGGGCGGGCGGCCGGAGGTGTTCTCCCATGGGTCCGGAAACGCCACGGCGCCCTGTTGGGGGCAGGGCGCCGAAAGGGGCGGGCCATCGGGTCAGGCGGGCTGTGGTGTTCCCTCGAAGAGGACGAAGGCGGGGTCGACCTGCGCCGCCAGGTCCGTGCCCGTCTTGGCGTTGCCCCAGCTCTCCGCGTTCTTCAGGTGGAAGTGCACCATCTGGCGGGTGTAGCGCTCCCAGTCACGGCGCTCGTACGCCTCGTCGGCCGCGGTGTGCAGCGTCGCGAGGGCGCGGCGGTTGGCGTCCTCCAGGCGGGAGAAGGGGGCCGGACGGCCCTTTTCCATGGCGCGCACCCAGTCCGAGTGCCCGACGGTCACCAGCAGGTCGCCGCCCACCTCCGCGTGCAGGAACGCCAGGTCGTCGGGGCCTTGCACCTTGTTGCCCACCACCCTCAGGGGAACGCCGAAGTCCCGTGCGTATTCCTTGTACTGGCGGTAGACGGCGACGCCTTTACGGGTCGGCTCGGCCACCAGGAACGTCATGTCGAAGCGGGTGAACATCCCGGAGGCGAAGGAGTCCGAGCCTGCCGTCATATCGACGACGACGTACTCGTCGCGGCCGTCCACGAGGTGGTTCAGGCACAGTTCGACCGCGCCGACCTTGGAGTGGTAACAGGCCACGCCCAGATCGGATTCGGTGAACGGGCCGGTCGCCATCAGCCGTACGGAGGTGTCGTCCAGCGGCACGGTCCGTGCGCAGACGTCGAAGACGGGGTTGTCCCCCGAGGCCCGCAGCAGCCGCGAGCCCTCGCCCGGCGGCGTCGTCTTGATCATCGTCTCGGCGGACGGGATCCGCGGGTTGCTGCCGCGCAAGTAGTTCTTGATCAGCGGGAGATGGGCGCCCATCGCGGGCAGTGCGGCGGCCTCCGTCTCGTCCAGGCCGAGGGCGGCGCCCAGATGCTGATTGATATCGGCGTCCACCGCGATCACAGGGACACGGGCCGCGGCGAGATGCCGGATGAACAGGGAGGAGAGGGTGGTCTTGCCGCTGCCACCCTTACCCACGAAAGCGATCTTCATGTTCACCAAGGGTAATCGTCATATCGCTTTCAGTGAGAGGTTTGCGTGAAGAAGACCACTCCTTCGAGGGGTCTGGTCCGGTGGTGCGTAGGGTCATACCCATGGCTGCAATTCCCGGGGGAACGTCCCCCGTTCCCCCGAAGGCGAGCGCCGACCCGCTCGCGGCCCTGGCGTCGCTCCCGGGGGTCGCCGACTCCGTGGACTCCGTGCGCAAGGCCGTGGACCGGGTCTACGGGCACCGGATCATGCGACGCCGCAGCAACGAGGTCACCTCGGAGGCCGCGCTGCGCGGAGCGCGCGCTTCCGCTGCGCTCTCCGGTGCGGACTGGGTGCTCGAAGAGGTCCGGCGGCGCACCGACTTCGGAGTCGAGGGCGAGCCGCGGACGGTCGGTGCGGCGCTGCGGCTGACCGCGGAGGCCGGCCAGCTGCTGAGCGTCTGGCGGCAGTCGCCGCTGCGGGTGCTGGCCCGGCTCCACCTGGTGGCGGCCGGCGGCGTCACCCCGGACGACACGGTCGGCCGGCCGCGGCTGGCCGGCGAGCCGGTGCACGAACCGCTGGTCGAGCTGCCGCTGCCGGACGCCGACGAGGTCGCCGGACGGCTGGACGGGCTGGCGCGGCTGCTGCTGGCCGGTACCCAGGCGCCGGCCCTGGTGAGCGCCGCGGTGGTGCATGGCGAGCTGCTGGCGCTGCGGCCCTTCGCGTCGTACAACGGGCTGGTGGCGCGGGCGGCGGAACGGATCGTGCTGGTGGGCAGCGGCCTGGACCCGAAGTCGATCTGCCCTGCGGAGGTCGGGCACGCCGAAGAGGGGCGCGCCGCCTATCTCGCGGCCCTGGAGGGCTATGTCTCGGGCGCCCCGGAGGGCGTCGGGGCATGGATCGCGCACTGTGGACGCGCGGTGCAGCTGGGCTCCCGGGAGAGCACCGCGGTCTGTGAGGCGCTGCAGCGCGGCGCGGCCTGAACACGGGCCGCGGAGCGGGGCGCGAACACCAGCCAGGAGCCGTGATTCCGGATCGTCCGCCCCTGAACAGGGCTGCGGCGGTACCCATACCTGCGGTACCGCCGCTGGCATGTCCGCCGGGTTACCATGCGTGCACGGAATTTGCCGATCAGGTCGGAATCTTTGTCCGGTTACCTGGTGCGGCTGGCCCGTAATCGACGGGTCGGCGTCGCGTGGGTACCCGGCTTTCATGCATCGGTCCGTGGGCCTTACTGCGTTAAAGGTGCTCCTCTCGGATGACCTCGGTCTCGCGGGCCGTAAATCCTTTGTACTACCGATGCGGGATAAGCGGAACCCCAGCCTGCAGATCTTTACGTTTGCCTTCAAACGCGGGTAATACGGGCGAGCTGTTCTCTTCCTGTTCTGCGTCGGCTCGCGTACCAGACCAGGCCCGCCGTGGCGACGGCCGCGCTCACCGCGGCGATGACGGCGAGCACCGGGCGCGGCGGCAGCGACAGCACCGGCAGCCGCTGCTTGAGCGGCACCGGGCGGGTGAAGGACCGTACCGGCCAGCCGCGGCTCTGCGCCTCGCGGCGCAGCGCCCGGTCCGGGTTGACCGCACAGGGGTTGCCGACCGCTTCGAGCATCGGCACATCGGTCGCCGAGTCGCTGTACGCGTAGCAGCGCTCAAGGTCATAGCCCTCGGACGCGGCGAGCTCCCGCACGGCCTCGGCCTTGGTCGGTCCGTAGGCGTAGTACTCGACCTCGCCGGTGAAACGGCCGTCCTCGCCGACGACCATCCGGGTGGCCACGACCCGGTCGGCGCCCAGGAGTTCGCCGATCGGCTCGACGACCTCGGCGCCCGAGGTGGAGACGATCACGACATCGCGGCCGGCGGCGTGGTGTTCCTCGATGAGCGAGGCCGCCTCGTCATAAATGATCGGGTCGATCAGATCGTGCAGTGTCTCGGCGACGATCTCGCGGACCTGGGCCACATCCCAGCCGCGGCAGAGCGACGAGAGATATTCGCGCATCCGCTCCATCTGATCGTGATCCGCGCCGCCCGCGAGGAACACGAACTGGGCGTATGCGGTGCGCAGTACGGCCCGGCGATTGATCAGGCCACCTTGGTAGAAGGACTTGCTGAAGGTCAGCGTGCTCGACTTTGCAATGACGGTCTTGTCCAAGTCGAAGAACGCGGCAGTACGGGGAGCCGAGTGAGGCACGGAGTGGTTTTCCACGGGGGTGAGCATAGGGCGCCAACCATTCGGCGTAAGGTGCGGCGCGTGGGTTTGCCTGAGAAGGCTCTCGGGTACACCATGGAAGTCACGGATCGTTCGCGACCGTGCTAACCCGGTCCGGCTCCTCCCCCCCCGAGTCGGCCGTGGGGACGACCCCCGCTCTCCCCCCCGGCGGGGGTCGTCGCATGTCCGGACGGGTTTTGCGGTGTCGGCCCCGGATCCGGTCGCTCCCCTTCCCCTCGCATCACCTCTCCGGCATCGACTCGCATCTCGTTACGCAGCGTAGCTGTCGGGCTGCTCTGTGGAAGCCCCCTCTCGCGCCTCAGAAGTGGCTGTTCGTCGCTTGAATAGGTGACAGGGATATTCACAGGCGCGGAGTTGTCCACAGATTTGGGTCAAGATCCCCGCGATTTTCCCGATCGCCGCACCGTAAAAGTCCGCGGAGTTCGCGGATGGGTGTGTTGTGTAGCGATAGGGGGACGGAGCGTGGCCGGATCCATGGCATCCGAACGGCCGGGCGGGACCGGCGGGGATCGGGGCGGACCGCTGATCATCACCGAGGACGAACGGCTCCTCGACGATCTTCTGCGGCTGTGCGCGGCGGCGGGCACGCTGCCCGAAGTCGCATACGGCCCGCCGGCCCCTGCGGGGGGCTGGGAAGCGGCGCCGCTGGTGCTCGTCGGCGAGGACCGCGCGGCCCGGCTGGACGGCGCCGGACGCAGAGCGGGCGTCATCCTCATCGGCTCGGACGCGCATGACCCCGGGCTCTGGAAGCGGGCCGTCGCCATCGGGGCGGAGCGGGTGGTGACGCTCCCCGGTGACGAGCGCTGGCTGGTGGACCGGATCGCCGACGCTGCCGAGGGCGTCGGGCCGCCGGCGCTCACGGTCGGCGTCATCGGCGGCCGCGGCGGCGCCGGGGCGAGTACCCTTGCCTGCGCGCTGGCCGTCACAGCCGCCCGCAGCGGACGCCCCGCCATGCTCGTGGACGGAGATCCGTTGGGCGGCGGGCTCGATGTCCTGCTGGGCGGGGAGAGGGAGAAGGGGCTGCGCTGGCCCGACTTCGCCGCCTCGCGCGGCCGGGTGGCCTGCGGAGCCCTGGCGGAGTCGCTGCCGCGGCTGCATGCGTTACGGGTGCTGAGCTGGGATCGCGGCCCCGAGGCCGCCATCCCGCCGGAGGCCGTGCGCGCGGTCATGGCGGCGGCGCGCCGCGGCGGCGGAGTCGTGGTCGTGGACCTGCCGCGTCAGATCGACGAAGCGGCGGCGGAAGCGCTGGCGCAGGTGGATGTGGGGCTGCTCCTCGTCCCCATGGAAGTGCGGGCGTTCGCCGCGTCCCGGCGGGTGGCGGCCGGGGTCCGGGCGGCGCTGCGGGATCTGCGGATGGTGGCGCGCGGTGTCCCGGGGACGCGGGCCGACCTGAAGCCGGACGACATCGCCAACCTCCTGGAGCTCCCCTTGGCAGGTGAACTGCCGTGGGAGGGCGGCCTGTTGGAGGAACACTCGCGCGGTGCGCCGCCGGGAGCGAACGTGCGCGGACCGCTGGCCCGGTTCTGCGCGGAATTCTGGGAACGGGTGCCGGCGGACGGCGGGCCGGCTTCCGGGGAGACGCGGGGCGGTGGTCGGGCATGACCCCGGAACTGCTGGACGTGGTGCGCGGGCGGCTGGCCGAGACCGGGGCGGAACCGACTCCGGCGCGGGTGGCGGTGGCGCTGCGGGAGGAGGGGCGGCTCCTCGGGGACGCCGAGGTGCTGGGCGTGGTGGCCGCGCTGCGGTCCGAGATGGTCGGCAGCGGGCCCCTGGAGCCACTGCTGGCCGCGCCCGACGTGACGGATGTCCTGGTCACCGCGCCGGACGAGGTGTGGGTCGACCGGGGCGCCGGGCTGGAGCGTACGGACGTGCGCTTCCGGGACGCGGCGCAGGTGCGCGGGCTGGCCCAGCGGCTGGCGGCGGTGGCCGGGCGACGGCTGGACGACGCCCGGCCGTATGTGGACGCCCGGCTGCCGGACGGCACGCGGCTGCATGCCGTGCTGCCTCCGGTGGCGGTCGCCGGAACCTGTCTGTCCCTGCGGGTGCTCAGGCCCCGGGCCTTCGGGCTCGCGGAGCTGGTCGCGGCCGGGACGGTCCCGCCGGGCGGCGACCGGCTGCTCGGCGCGCTGCTGGCCGCCCGCCTGTCCTTCCTGATCAGCGGTGGTACCGGCGCGGGCAAGACCACGCTGCTCAGCGCGTTGCTGGGGCTGGTGGGACCGGCCGAGCGGATCGTGCTGGCCGAGGACTCGGCCGAGCTGCGCCCGGACCATCCCCATGTGGTGCGGCTGGAGGCGCGGCCCGCCAACCAGGAGGGCGTCGGACGGGTGACGCTCAAAGACCTCGTCCGGCAGGCGCTGCGCATGCGACCGGACAGGCTGGTCGTGGGCGAAGTGCGCGGCGCCGAGGTCACGGCGCTGCTGGCGGCCCTCAATACGGGGCATGAGGGTGAGTGCCTCGCTTAACCATACATGGAAGGGCACGGCTCAGCGAAGGGTCGCAGCTAGCACAACACCCCTGGTCAGGGGGCCGGTTGGCGCACAGCACAGAAAGCCCCGCCCACGCGTCACGGGGGGAAGACGCATGGACGGGGCCGCTCAGGGGGATCGATCACCCGTTGCCGGGTGGCGTGGACTTCGAAGCGCGCAGTTCCGCTAGGTGGCGTTGGTACAGCGGCCCTGACGCGAACGCTGCGTTAGCCGGGGCCGGTGCAGCTTCCTCGATCAGGCTTTGGGCTGCCGCTTTGAGGGCCGCCCCCCAGACGAGCACGTGTTGCTGTGCCGTCCGCCCGCACTCCTGCGGTTCTCCGGGGAGACACAACGGCAGTGTCGGCCCGACCTTGTTTGCCGCATACCGCACGTATCCAGCGATCAAGGCCCACTCTTCTTCTGATCGCTGCACCGGTTGACTGGCATAGTCGCCATTCAACCAACCGTGGAAGTCGTCGCCGTGATCCACTGATCCTCCTTGCTCAGCGACTCAATGCGGGTGCGCTGATCGTAGCCGTCGTGGGCGCGCTGTTGGCTTCCTTCGGGTCACAGTGCCCCACAGAGGGGACGCACGGGCCACACGGCCCGCACATGGGGAGGAATTGCGGGGGAGTACAGGACTGCACGCCTCCTCCGTGCACGGCCGTGATGTCGGCCAGCACTTCCGCCATGCGCGCCCCGCCCCAGATTTCGGAAAGGGGAGCGTCCAGCACGTTGCCGATGGTCAGGAAGCGTCCCAGCACGCACGGCCACACGTCGCCGGCCGGGCCGATGGCGCACTTCTCGTGGGCGCAGTGCCCGCACAGATCAGCGATCGTCGGGGCGGCGCCCTTGCTGGCTCGTCCGAACGCTCGCGTACGGTCTCCGCCGACCGTTTCCACGCCAAGGGTCAGAAGGTCCTGCGCAGCCTCCTTCACGCGCTGTTCCTGGTTCACGGCGACGACTCCGCCCCGCAGCGGGATACCCAGGTCAAGCGCCTTGGCGACGTTCGCGCGGGTCCGCTTGTGGGAGCCCCGGAGCCGGGTCACCTTGTCGTGGTCGGCGGCCGTGTCCGAGTAGTACGACGTAGCGAGCTTGACCCCGCACGCCTTGAACGTCTCCCACAGGGATTCGCGGACATGGGTCAGGTTCGAGAACACCTCGATACCCAGCCCCGCCCCGTGGGCGTGCGTGATCAACTCCCGCAGGTGCGGGTATAGCGTCGGTTCCCCGCCGATGAACTGGACGTCGTCAGCGCCCATGGCCGCCAACTGGTCGATGGTGCCCTTCCAGTCCTGCGCGGTCATCGTGCCGTGCGTTCCCTTGGGGGACGAGTCGGCGTAGCAGTGATCACAGGACTCGTTGCAGAGCCCCGTGACCTCTAACCATGCGAATTTCAACGGGTTTTGGGCAGCGCTCATCGTCTGACTCCTTCAGACTGTGAGTGTGTGAGTGGCCCGCCCCTCAAGCGGTCCGCACTGCGTGGGGGAACACGTGGTGCGCGCCTTCCTGGTGACCGCGAGAGGGGCGGGTGATGGCCCCGCCCGGCCGACTCCGCTTCATGGGAATGAGGGGGCGTGCGACCGGGCGGGCGTCTATGGGTTAAGAGCGGTGATCACGTAGGCAACTAGCGCGTACGTCAGGAGAGTTGCACTGATCATGAACGCGCGCAGCACCCAGCGCCGGAAGCGGATCACTTGCTGTGCCGGTGGCATCCGGGGATGCGGCACGGTGGCGTTGGGTTTCCCTGGGGGATATAGACGACGCCCGACACGGGGTCGCACGCTCCGCCGTACTCCGTCCACCAACCGGGCTCAGAGTTCGCGTACGGCCCTTCCGGGTCGTCTATGAGGCGCACGAGCCGTGGGGGCGGTAACGGGGGCGCAGGGCGTCTCTGGATCCTCGCGGGGGCGGTCATTGCTTGCCAGCCTTGACCCTGCTCATGCGAGCCCATAGCCGGTCAACTTCGTTCGGGGGCTTGTACTCGGTCGTTTCCCACGGCTCGCCGTCGCCGTCCAGCGGGGCGAGCGTCACCGTGCCCGTGGGACCGTCCCAGCCCACGGCTGTACCCACCTGCCCCCGATGGGTGTCCTTGACCAGCACGCCAGGGTTGGGGACCCAAGCGCGCTCCATCCCCGACGCTGCGTCGGCAAGGTCCCGTCTGCGCTGTCGGTCTGCGTCTGATCTCTTAGCCATCGTCGGCGTCCCCTCGGTGGTCCGGTGCAACCACCTTGGAAGTCCAACGACCGCTTGTCTGTGGCACTTTGGGTAGCCATCAGCGGGAAGTGCCACATCGCTACAGCGGCAGCCCCACCACGTTGGCCATGGTCCGCATCTCCACCGTCAACGTCCTTCGCCCGCTGATCACCCGGCCAAGGATGTCTCGGGCATAACGCTGGTTCGGCAGCCACTCGGGACTATCGGCGTTGATCTGCTGCAACTTGCCGAACGACTCGGCGTAGTCGCCTGTCTTCACGTACGCGTCGGCCACGTCCAGCAAGTGACGGTTGCGGTTGTTCGACGTGGGCTTGAGCCCTGAGAACGGGATGCGCTCGGCGAGCCTCAGAACCATGTCCGGCCGGTCGATCACTCCAGCATTCTCGGCGGCCTTCAGCTTGACCGTGGTCGGTCCGAAGGTGCGCAGGAAGTCGTTCTCCGGCGCGTGCTCACGGCCCAGGGCAACGGCTGCTGCTGTCGCGAACTTCAACGCGTCCTCGGCTTCACCCGGCTGAGAGTTCCGCACAGCAGCAGCAGACACGCGCAAGAGCATCCAGCCCCACGTACTCAGCTCAGTAGGCGTTGCGCGGGACATGCGTGGCTCGGTCTCGTCCGCCCACTTGACGGCCAGGTCGTATGCCTTACCTAGCTCTCCCTGGCGCAGCAGCAGCCAGCACAGGGTGTTGACCGTGGCCGCACCCTCTAGCCGGTCTGCGGCATCGTCTAGGGCGCGCTCTAGGGCCGTCTCAGCGGCCTTGAACTGACGCGTCTGAACCATGAGCCATCCAGCGAGTTGCAAGAGCCGAACGCGGACGCGTCGCCCTTCGGGGCCGAGCGCTTCGGCGTCTCGCAGCAGGGGCGGCAGCATCACGGACAGGGCGGCGAACTGATCCCCGGAAAACAGGGGCTCCGTCTCGCGCAGGGCTGCCCGTACGCCGCTGACGGTCGGCGGTTCGTCGTCCAGGCCCGGAGCGAGCGGCGGACGTTCCAGAGCCTCACGGACGGCCGTCCAGCGGTCTACCGTCTCCGCACTGGCATCCTCCGGGTTCGGCTCCCCGGCGAGCCTCATGGTTGGCACCCTCAGCGCGTGCGCGAGCTTGCGCAGCGTCTCCAGGCGTGCCGTCGCCCGTTCGCCCTGTTCGAGCTTCCGAATGGTCGAGAGCGAGACCCCCGACGCATCCGCCAACTCACGCTGAGACAGTCCGCGACGCTTGCGGACTTCCTTGACCCTCTGCCCCGCAGTACTCATGGGTCGAGCGTACGCCCGACAACCCGTTCGGAACACGCCAAAGGCCCCGCACCCGCCCAGCGAAGGCTAGGCGGGGGACCTAGGAATCGAAGGGGTGTGACTGCCCAGCAATGACAGGGGGGCCTGACCTGTTCAGCCCCTGAGCCGGCACCGTGCAACCCTTCGAATCGAAGGCACCCGGAGCACGCAGAAAGCCCCCGTTCTCGCTAGGGGTCGGCAGGAACGGGGGCAGCGTCAGAAGTGGCACGGGCAGACCATGCAGGCGTACAAGTCGGTAGGGTGCGGAACACGCCCGATCTCCGCCGTGAAGAGGGCGGCGAACGGCCCCCATAGGGGATGCGTCGGCGGGTCATCGGCGTCACCCAACCGACAAGCAAGCGCGCCTAGTTGATCGCTTACAGAGTGCCGATCGGGCATCAAAAGTCCTCCGGGTCGTACTCGTCAAGCGCCTGTTGGGCAAGCCGTTGCATCTGTTCCAGCACACTTTCCTCGCTGCCGGATGCAGTGCCGTTCTCAAGGTCACGCATTGCGGAGTGCAGCGCAGAGAAGTACCTGAGCGCCGGATGAGCGACGGGGAGCCCGCTGGCACCGATGACCATGAGGCCGTCAGCGGCTACCTGACGGATCAGCGCATCCCAGAGCGCCCGTACGTCATCGAGTCGTTCCGCGCTGCCCTCAGGGGCGCTCAGGGGCTTTACGGGGGCAAGCCCGCCATTCCGCGCCGAAGCCCGGCGAGCCCGTGACGCAGCGACACGGCAACGGCTATCGCAATACCGCTGCCGCGCATCGGCGTTCTTCGGAAACCGCTTGCCACACGGCTTGTGCTGACAGGCGAGTACCTTCACGGCTGAACCTCCATTCGGGTAAGACGAACAACGCCGACGGGCGTGTTCGTTACGGACGCAGCGTTTTTGCTTGGGCCGGGATCGGGATTGACCAAGCCGCTTCGACTTCTCACGCGCCCCGCCCTCCCCGACGCATCAAAGACAGATGATTGTGTCTGCCTCACGCGGAACGGTCTTGCGAGCGATGGCAGCACCGTGAGGAACGCTCAGGCCGTCGTTCCTTCCGGTCTCTCGCCAGCAACCGACGCACGACATACGGATGTTGTGGCGCTCGCGTTTCCCTCCCGAACGGATAGGCAGCGACCACGCCAACACCAACGCCGACGCAGGCCCGTTGCCGTCGCAGCAATCGCACCGCAGATGAATGCCGCGCCGTCCGATCTCAGCCATTCGCGCTGCGGTCTCGACTAGCAGGGGCTCACGCTCAGCAGGTACGGGCTTGACGACGGCCGCCCATCGGATTAGCCGCTGACGAGTTCGGTCGCTAATCAACGAGAAACACCCCCGCCCAGTGAAGTGCACTCTGGCATCCCTTGCAGGCAAGGGACAGGCCCGACTTCTTGGCGGCCGGAATGATCACGCCGCACCGCTCGCGAACCAACGCGGGGTCAATAATGTCTACCTGTTCCGGGGGGTGATATCGGAGACTGTCACCGTTGCGGCACTCGCCGATGAGACAGGGTAGGAGTCCGGGGAAACCGGCAGCCGTCGCCTTACTGCGCACGCTTTCCAAGAATTGTGATTCCCGTTCTCTGCGTGCTTCGGCTTGCTCCTTGATTATTCGACGACAAGTCGTGCACCGGCAGGGCATTACGCGCCGACCTTGAGCACCTGGACGCGTGCGGGATCGGCAAGCACGACGGACCCGATTCGCGAGCGCCCCGCAATGAAAGCGCGGTCCCGCTCGAACGCTTCCGGCGCATATTCCGTCTTATAGATTTCAAGGTTCTTGCGCATTGCCACGGCAACAGAATCAAGGTCAGCGACAAGGACCGTGCCAGCGGGAAGACCAACCGTGCCGTCGGCAAGGTCCGGGATAGCAATTAGCTCAGGAATCTTGTCCAGCTTGCTGCTATCCACCCTCTTGAGGATCGCGGCAATAGCGCTTGGGCAACCCATAACAGCCGTGGCCTCACCGCCCGAATCCCGAACGCGGGCAATAGCGTCCGTAATCTCATCGAAACCGATAGCTGTAACGGTGGTGGCCGTGCCGTCAGCGAGCATTCCGGAAACCGTAACGTCTCCGTCAGTGCCACCATTGATTAGCGTGTTATCGATCCGCTGGCCGATCGCAGCGGCGAGGCTGGTGTTAATAGCCGCCTCAGTGGGCGGTACGTCGGCCAGCGTGTCCTTATCGACGCTCACCATGGCGGATACCTTTACCGCGCGAAAATCGGGGGCCGTGACTTCGTTCTCAATGAATATAGCCGCCTCATTTCTCGGCTGGAGAACGGCCGTCACCTTCGGCGCGATCGACACATAGCCGCGCTGCCGATTGAACGGGAAGACGGCAACCTTAGTGATCAGCTTGGAGCCCTTCCCGGCAGCAGAGAGGATTTCCGGCGCATACGCCGAGCCCTCCGCGTCGATCCAATCCTTTTCACGCACCTCGGAGAGCGACCGGCCAAGTACCTTGATCTCATCACGGGAACGATTGGCTTCGTCGTCAGTGACAACGCCAGTAACGCCGGACGGGTAAATGCCGTTCATGGAATCGCTCTCTTCGGTGCTCGCAGTTGCAGGGGTGATTCCGGCGCTCTGCATGGAACGCACGGCAACAGTGGTATCGGGATAGGCAGGATTGAGGACCGGCCCCAGTTCGAGCACGCGCATTCGCGTGACGGTACGTAGGGGCGTTCCATCCGCCGTTTTCGACCATTCGTCATCGTCAGCCCTGAACGTGAACGAGCAGCCGGAAATATCGCCACGCTGAACCAGCGCGAACACATCGCGCCCTGCCGCCGTATCCGGGAGGTCGCATTCAAACCAAATACCGGTCTGGTCTGCACCCAACCGGAGTGTTCCGGCTGAACGGCGACCTAGGTAATTCTTCGTGTCGTGGTCGAACGTGCAAATAACGTCTGTCTCGTCATTTTCCGGGGACCAGGCAGCGGGGCTGATCTGTTCAACGAAAGGCGGATTGCCCAGCGGAGTAGACGGGGAATTAAAGACGATTCCATATCCGCGAATCGTAAGCGTCTCGCCCACACTTCGGGCTGACAGTGCGCGTGCGAGCGCGCGAGTTTCGGTGGCGCTATGCAAGGGACCCCCAATGGGAATGGGATTCATGATCACCGACTCACGTGAGTCGGTGGTCTAGACATGCGAAAAGCCCGGACCTCTCGCGCAACTGTGACGGCAGTTGTCCGGCGAGAGATCCGGGCTTGGTCGTTCGTGCGCCCCGTCAGGCGCATGAGGGAGAGCGGGTAACCGGGGTCGGAGATGGAATCTCAACGACCACCGGTCACACCCCGCGCACCCCGTCAACCTTTACTGGAGCGCAAGGGTTGCCTGAAATTCAGCCGTAAGCGCGCTTGCGAAGACGGTAAGCCTTCTGTCTGTGTGCAGGAGAGCAGTATTTGCGCGGTCTGCCGTCGCCGAGCCAACCGGCGTTGTCATCGCACCCATCGAGTCCGCAGACTGCATCCCACCTTGCAGCGTCGGCCGCTTGACGTTCCTCGGCGGCGCACCCCTCGCAGATCGTTTGATGCTGGTTCACCGGATCGAATAGATCATTGCAGCGGGGGCAGTCTCTTCCCCGTCGTTGTCCATTGGTGAGCCTGGCTGCCCTCTTGAGGGCTTGACGACAGGCAGGCGAGCAGACCATCTCTTGCCGTCCGCTTAGGAGGCGATCGCAGCGCACGCAGTGCGTGCGGCGACTGCCGCTCTCCCATGTGTAGTAGCCCACGGTTTCCCTCCATGGCGGGTGTTATGAAAACGGGTGTGGTGAGTACCACGTCTTCTGAAATCTTGTGTATTTCTCACGTACTTTTAGAAAAGTAGGTACATGACACTTGGGATACGTAACAAATGACGTTGGCTCTCATCTCCGACGCTGAGTCCTCCCTGAAGGGGGGAGCGTGAGGGCTGCCCCCGCCTCTGTGTGGCCTGCAGGCACGCGAACGGCCCGCCGCTGGGGGAATTTCCCGGCGACGGGCCGTAAGGGGCGCTCAGGCGGGTTTACGCCGCCTGCTGGTGTTCACGCTCTCCAGTAGCGGTGGCGGCAAGTTCTGCTGCCGCAGGATCACTGCGGAACCATGCCGGGCCTTCGAAATCAACCGACACCCGTGACGAGTCGAATCGTCGTGGCGCGCCGGGGGTTGCCGGGCGGACCACAACCCGCGCCCCTAGATCCGCCAACAAGGCCCGTCGTCCCTCTTCGGTGCGTCGCTGCCACTCGTCCGCCACGGTGCCGCCAGCGTCCACCCAGCGGCCTTCGGAGTGGTCAGCTTCCGCACGCAATTCAGCCTGCCGGTTTTCTAGTGCCGTGAGTTGCGCGATGGCCACGCGCGCCGCCGTTCCGTTCGGGTCTAGCTGTGCCAGGTTTCCGGCAAGGCGCTCAATCTGCGTTGTCACTTCGGAGAGTTGCAGCACCGCGCTGCCGTCAGGCTCCATCCAGCGCATGAGCGCGAATGCGCCGAACCGCTTCAAGTAGTCAGCGGAAACGAGTTCGTCTAGGTAGTGCGCAGTGACGACGTTCGGGCGGTGAATTCCCCGCTTGCCGACCCCGGCGCGGCATACGTACGTGCTGTAGTCCTTGCCTTTGACCTCACGACGCTGCCGGTACATGGGTCCGTTGCACTCGGAGCACAGTGCCACGTGAAGGAGTAGGGCCTTACCGCTGCGCTCTGCTCCGCGCCCCTTTGACCTGCCATCAAGTATTGCGCGTACTGCTGCCCAGGTTTCGCCGTTGAGGATTTCGGGTCCGGCGGATACCGGCCGTCCTTCTGCGTCAAGGACGGGTTGGTTATGGACTGCTCCGCGCTTCTTGCCAGGAACGGACTGCACCAGCCATCCGCGAACGGCAGGCGTATAAAGCACGTCCCGCAGCGTCGTGGTATGCCATTTTCCGCCACGCAACTTGCGTCCGTCCCGCTGCCTTGCGTGCTCCGCCGGAGGGAGAATTTCGCGCTCGTTCAGCTCACGAGCAAGCCCGGTCAATGTCGCGCCGTGATTTATGAGCTTGTCCGCGCATTCTCGGATGACAGCTGCGGCGGTTTCGTCGAGAGTCCAACGCTTGTCGTTCACTGGACCGGTAACCGCGTATCCGTAGGGCGCAAGTCCGCCCAGGTGGTTGCCGCGCGAACGGAAATGCTTCTTGCTGTCCGTGATGCGCGCCGTAATCATGTCCCGCTCGTATTCAGCGAATGCGGCAAGAACGTTGATGATTATGCTTGCGTTTTCCGGGCTTACAACGCCGTCTGCTGTGATGACCGTCGTGCGGGTGGATTTTGCAGCGTCGAGAAGCCGCTGAAACTCCATGACGCTTCGCGCGTACCGGTCCAGCTTCGCGGCAATGACGTAGTCAACACGCGGAAGCCAAGAAAGTACTTCCCGCATACCGGGCCGGTCTTCGAGCTTGCTTGCTCCGCTGACGTTCGTGTCGGTGGCGACGTGCACCACCTTCCAGCCGCGCTGTTCGGCGTACGCATGGCACGCGGCAATGCGGTGGTCGGGGGCTTCCTCGGCGAAGAGACGGGACAGGCGGTCGTAGATCACGCAGGTGGGCTGTTGCATGGAGGTCCCTAGAGCGCAGCGGTTCCCTGAGCCCATGGAGGGTTAGGGAAGGCACCCGGGGGGCTGCGGCACGGTCCATGCCAATGCCGCCTGCGATGTCCCCGCCCGGCTGGAGGCGCTCGGCTCGACCGCCGGCCTGGACCGCGCCGCGCTGCACAGCCAGCTGGCCGCGGCCGTCTCGGTGGTCCTGCATCTCGTACGGGACCGGCACGGCCGGCGCCGGATCGCCGAGGTCCATGTCCTGGAGCGGGACCGCGACGGGTTCGTGATCACCGTTCCGGCGGCGATCTGGCGCCCGGACGGCTTCCAGGAGGCGCGCGGCTGGGGGCGGTTGATGCGGCTGTGCGCACGGGGCGGGGGCGAGCTGCCATGACGGTCGCGTTGATCTGGGATGGGGGTGCGGTGTTCTGCGCGGGGGCCGCCGGCTGGTTGGCCGGCGGTGGGCGGGACGGCACGGCGCGCCGGGCTCGGGCGCTCCTCGCCGAGGGGGCGGGCCCACGGGCGGGCTGGGTGATGACGGGGCGGCGGCTCGCGCGCCGCGCGTGCCGGGGGCGTATCGGGCAGGAGGTCTGGTGCCTGCCGGTGGGGGTCGGGGTCGGCGTGTTGGGCGGGTCGGTGGTGCCCTTACTCGCCTCGGTGGCGGCACTGTTCGTCGTCCGTCGCCGGCTGGCGGCGCGCGGGGCGGAGCGTGAACGGGACCGGCGGACCGGCGAAGTGATCGGTCTCTGCGCGGGAGTGGCGGGCGAACTGCGCGCGGGGCGGCAGCCGGCTCAGGCTCTGCTCGCCATGGAGACGCCGGGCCTCGGGGCGGCAGGCTCGGCGGTCTGGGCGGCCGCGCGCTACGGAGGGGACGTACCCCGGGCGCTGCGTGCGGCGGCGCGGCTGCCGGGCTCCGAAGGGCTGACGGGCATGGCGGCGTGCTGGCAGGTCGCGGTGGAAGGCGGCGGCGGACTGGCCGCCGGGCTGGAGCGGATCGCGTCCGGGCTCCGCGCGCGGCGTGATCAACGGGAGGAGCTGCGCGCCCAGTTGGCGGGCCCCCGGGCCACCGCGCTGATGCTCGCGCTGCTGCCGGTGTGCGGGCTGCTGATGGGCAGCGCGCTCGGCGCGGACCCGCTGCGGGTCCTGCTGCACACTCCGGCCGGCTGGGGCTGCCTGGTGATCGGCGGGCTACTGGAGTGGGGCGGGGTGGCCTGGACCGCCCGGATCATCGCCGATGCGATGCCGGCGGTGGGGCGCGATCCGGATGCGCGCAGAAAGGCATCAGCAGCTGTGAGAGGGGGAGGGGAGTGCGGTGAATCCAGGTGCTGACCCGGAAGTTGTCCACAGGGTGGGGACGGCCGTTTCGGCCGTACTGGGTGCGCTGTGGACGGGCGCATGGGCGAGGCGGGCCCGCCGCGGCCGGGCTGTACGGAAACGGGTGCCCGCCATTCTGGGCGCGCCCCGGCCGGCGCGTCGAAACACGCTGCCCGGGTGGCGCGACAGGGCACGCACCGCAACGGACGGCGGTCGTCGGGCCGATGCGCTGAGGCGGTGGGCGGGGCCGCTCGGGGCGGCGGCCTTTGTGGCCGTCCTCGTGGGAGGCGTGGCCGGCGTAGCGGCGGGGCTCGCCGTGGGCTCCGGGGCGCACAAGTGGCTGGTACGGCAACGGGCCGCGGAGAAACGGAAGCTGGAGCGCGCCGTGGTGCGTACGGAGCTCGCGCCGGCCGGCGATCTGCTGGCGGCCTGTCTTGCGGCGGGGGCCGGGCCGCGGGAGGCGGCCGAGGCGGTGGGCCGGTCGCTCGACGGGACCGTTGCCGAGCGGCTGCGCCATGTGGCGGCGGAACTGCGCCTGGGTGGCGAACCGGACGTCGTGTGGGCGCGGTTGGCGGCCCTTCCCGGAGCCGAAGGGCTGGCCCGGTGCATGGCGCGCGCCGGGATATCCGGGGTGCCGGCCGTCGAGCCGGTGTCGCGTATCGCCGCGGAGCTCCGGGCCGAGTGGGGCCGGGCGGCGGCCGCGCGGGCCCGGCGGGCGGGGGTGCTGGTCACCCTGCCGCTGTCCGCGTGCTTTCTGCCGGCGTTTCTGACGCTCGGGGTGGCGCCGGTGCTGATCGGCCTGGCGAGCGGGCTGCTGGGACGTAACTGACCTGTCGATGGGGCGAGTTCAAGGGGGATGGCGATGTTTCGACGGTGGTGGACGGAGCTGCGTACGGCGCGGCCGGACCGGGGCATGGCGACGGCGGAATACGCCATGACGACGCTTGCCGCATGTGCTTTGGCGGCCGTGCTCTACAAGATCGTGACGAGTGGAGCGGTCCAGGGGATGCTGCGATCGGTGCTCCAACGGGCGCTCGATGTCCAGGTCTGAGAGTGCGGGCAGGGGCCGCCCCGGTGGCCCCGCCGCCGGGCGGTTCGTGCGTGACGCGGGCTCCGTGACAGCCGAGACGGCTGTGGTGATGCCGGTGCTGGTGGTGGTCGTCGCGGCGCTCGTCTGGGGCCTGATGGCGGTCTGCGCCCGGATCGAGTGTGTGGACGCGGCACGGGCCGCCGCACGGGCGGCGGCCCGGTCGGAACCACGGTCGGCGGTGCTCCAGGTGGCGCGCGCCGCGGCTCCACCGGGCGCGCGGGTGGCACTGACGAGGGAGGGCGAGGTGGTGCGCGTACGGGTCGCGGCCGAACTGCCCGGTGTGGGCCGGCTGACGGCCCGTGTCAGTGGGGAGGCGGTGGCTCTTGCGGAGGAGACGGTGGGGCGATGAGGGTTCGGCGACGGTGTGGACGGTGTTCGCGGCGGCGGCGCTGTGCGCGGTCTTCATGGCGCTGATCGGCGTCGGCCAGGCCGTCACGGTGCGGCACCGGGCGGGCGGCGCCGCGGACCTGGCGGCGCTGGCCGCCGCGGATCGCGCCCTCCAAGGCCCGGCGGCGGCGTGCGCGGCGGCGCGGCGGGTGGCGGCCGCCCAGCACACCCGCCTGGTGCGCTGTGCCCTGACGGGGCCGGTCGCCGACGTCTCCGCAGAGGCCGGCCGCAGCCCGTTCACGTCCCGGGTACGGGCTCGGGCCGGGCCGGCGACGCCCGTACGGGGGCGACCGCGCGGCGCCGGGACAGCGGTGGCGCGGCCGGACGGAGCCGGGGCGGCGCTAACGAGCCCGGACAGTGCCGGGACGGCGATCGCACGGCCGGTCCGCACCAGGAGGCCGGCGACTCGCCCGGCCGACGCGGAGGCGGCCGAGAGGCAGACCGCCACCATCTCGCGGACGGCGGCCATCTCGCGGGCGGCGGCCAACAGGCGGACGGCGGTCACGCGGCCGCGCGGCGCCACGGCGTCCGCCAGGCCGTCCCGCCGCTCGCGGAGCGGCACCCCGCCCCACCACCGGAAGCCCGCCCCGCTACCCCTTCGGAACCCCGCGCAGCAGCTCTCCCAGAAGGCGGATCGCGCCCCGCTTGTGGAGCGGGTCATTGCCGTTGCCGCACTTGGGGGACTGGATGCAGGACGGGCATCCGGCGTCGCACTCACAGGAGGCGATCGCCTCACGGGTGGCGGTCAGCCACTCGACAGCCGTGTGGAAGGCACGTTCGGCGAAACCCGCGCCGCCGGGATGGCCGTCGTAGACGAAGACCGTCGGCAGCAGGGTGTCCGGATGGAGGGGGACGGAGACGCCGCCGATGTCCCAGCGGTCGCAGGTGGCGAAGAGCGGCAGCATGCCGATGGAGGCGTGCTCGGCGGCGTGCAGCGCCCCGCCCAGCTGCCGGGGATGCACCCGGGCGGCGTCGAGTTGGTCCTCGGTGACGGTCCACCACACCGCGCGGGTGCGCAGCGTCCGCGGCGGCAGGTCCAGCTTGGTCTCGCCCAGGACCTCGCCGGTGATCAGCTTGCGGCGCAGAAAGGAGACGACCTGATTGGTGACCTCGACGGAGCCGAAGCACAGCCGGGCGTCGCCCCAGGGGACCTCGGTGTCGGTTTCGAGGATGGAGACGGCGGTGGTGTCGCGCGCGGTCGTGGAGTAGGGCGGGTTGGCCTCCTCGACGAGGGCGACATCGTCCTCCAGGTCGAGGCGACGGACGAGATAGGTACGGCCCTGGTGGAGGTGGACGGCGCCTTCGTGGACGGTGGTGTGCGCGGCGCCGGCGTCCACGGTGCCCAGCAGCCGACCGGTGCCCTCCTCGACGATCTGCACCGGCGAGCCGCCCTGGCCGCGGATGTCGGTGAGATCGGCGGCCCGCTCGCGCCGCGTCCAGTGCCAGGCGGTGGCGCGCCGGCGCAGCAGACTCGCGGACTCCAGCTGCGGCAGCAGCCCGGCCGTCGCGGGGCCGAAGAGCCGGAAGTCGGCTTCAGCGAGCGGGAGTTCGGCGGCCGCCGCGCACAGGTGCGGGGCGAGGACATAGGGATTGTCGGGGTCCAGGACCGTGGACTCGACGGGCTGGTCGAAGAGCGCCTCGGGGTGGTGCACGAGATAGGTGTCCAGCGGATCGTCGCGGGCCACGAGAACGGCGAGGGCGCCCTGCCCGGCGCGTCCCGCCCGCCCCGCCTGCTGCCACAGCGACGCGCGGGTGCCCGGATAGCCGGCGATGAGCACCGCGTCGAGGCCGGAGACGTCCACGCCCAGTTCGAGCGCGGTGGTGGCGGCCAGGCCGAGCAGATCCCCGCTGTGCAGGGCGCGTTCCAGGGCACGGCGTTCCTCGGGCAGATAGCCACCGCGGTACGCGGCGATCCGCGAGGGCAGCGAGCGGTCCACCTCCGCGAGCCGCTCCTGGGCGATCAGGGCGATCAGTTCGGCACCGCGCCGGGAGCGTACGAAGGCGACGCTGCGGACGCCCTGGACGGCGAGGTCGGTGAGGAGATCGGCGGTCTCGGCGGTGGCGGTGCGGCGGACGGGGGCGCCCTGCTCACCGTGCAGTTCGGTCAGCGGCGGCTCCCAGAGCGCGAAGACCACCTCGCCCCGGGGCGAGGTGTCCTCTGTGATCTCCACCACGGGCAGGCCGGTGAGCCGGGTGGCCGCCTGCGCCGGTTCCGCGGCGGTGGCGGAGGCGAGCAGAAAGGCCGGCTCGGAGCCGTAGCGGGCGCAGACGCGGCGCAGCCGGCGGATGACCTGCGCGACATGGGAGCCGAACACCCCGCGATAGGAGTGGCACTCGTCGATCACGACATAGCGCAGCGCGCGCAGGAAGGAGGACCAGCGAGGGTGCCCCGGGAGGATGCCGCGGTGCAGCATGTCGGGGTTGGTCAGCACGTAGTTGGCGTACTGGCGGACCCATTCGCGTTCCTCGACGGGGGTGTCACCGTCGTAGACCGCGGGCCGGACGGCCGTGCCGAGTGGCCCGGCCAGCTCGCGTACGGCGCGCCGCTGATCGGCCGCCAGCGCTTTGCTCGGGGCCAGATAAAGGGCCGTGGTTCCCCGCCCGTTCGGCGCCTCGGAGCCGTCGAGGAGCGTGGAGAGGACCGGTGCGAGATACGCCAGCGACTTGCCCGAGGCGGTGCCGGTGGCGACGACGACCGACGCGCCGCGCAGCGCGTGTTCGGACGTCCGTGCCTGGTGAGCCCAGGGCCGATCGATTCCGGCCGAACGAATGGCGTCGATCACTTCCGGCCGGATCTCTTCGGGCCAGTCGGCATGGCTGCCGAACCGCGGGGGCAAGTGCTCCGTATGAGTGATGCGCGCAGCGCGGGCCGCGCCCCGGGTCAGGCGGTCGAGGATCATGCCTGGGGGCGGGCCGGCGCCCGCATCCGGCGGGAGTCGATTGGAGGCCATCGGCACCGAGTGTGTCACCGGAGTGACGGACAATGCTGGCAAGGCGTCGTGCACGCCTGCTCGTAAGTGATTGAATGCCATCGCGGCTGCCGATCCGCCCCTACCTACGGTGGGGAGGCCCCAGGGGGGCGACCGCTCGATAGCAAGGTGCTGGAGGATCCGTGGACCTGTCCTTGTCGACCCGGACCGTTGGCGACCGTACGGTCGTCGAGGTCGGTGGCGAGATTGATGTATACACCGCGCCCAAGCTGCGGGAGCAGCTGGTCGAGCTTGTGAACGACGGAAGCTACCACCTCGTGGTGGACATGGAACGTGTTGACTTCCTCGACTCCACTGGGCTCGGCGTGCTGGTCGGCGGACTCAAGCGGGTGCGTGCCCATGAGGGCTCGCTGCGCCTGGTCTGCAACCAGGAGCGCATTCTCAAGATCTTCCGTATCACCGGTCTGACCAAGGTGTTCCCGATCCACACCTCGGTCGACGAAGCCGTCGCCGCGACCGACTGACGGTTTCCAGGTGCCCGCGCCCCGGCGCGGGGAGGAAGTAGTGGGGGGTCCCGGACGTAGCCGTCCGGCCCCCCGCGTCGCACGTCCGCAAATCGAGGGGGATGGCATGGCCACCGTCGAACTTCGTTTCAGCGCCCTTCCCGAGCACGTTCGGACCGCGCGTCTGGTCGCTGCTGCCGTGGCCCGGCGCGCCGGGGTGGACGAGGCCGTGCTGGACGAGGTGCGGCTCGCCGTGGGCGAGGCGTGCAGCCGCGCGGTCGGGCTGCACGCCAGCAATGACATCGCGGCCCCGGTCCAGGTGCGGTTGATCGAGGACGAGAAGACGTTCTCGATCGAGGTGGGTGACGAAGTGCCCGCCGGCGCCGCGACGGGCGCCGGCGCCGAAGGCGCGGAGGGTGGAGAGTCCGAGGGCGAGGACGAGATGGGTCTCGCCGTCATCAGCGGGCTGGTCGACGACGTAGAGGTGACCTCCGGGGAATGCGGCGGAGTGATCCGGATGAGCTGGCCCACGGCGCCCGCTCCGGCCGTTCCGTAGCGCCCTCGGTGCGGCGTCAGGGGCCGATGACGAGCCGGTCTTGGTCCGCAGCCGGTGGGGGACGACGCGTTACGTCTACCACCACCGCAATCCGGTCGGCCTTGCGCTGATCGTGCTCACGCTGGTCTTCGCGGGCGTCGTCCTGTACGGGATGTCGTCCAGCAGTCGCTGGAGCGATGATGCGCTGGGCGGGGCGGTCCGCAAGGCCGCCACCGCCCTGAAGAGCTCCGCCCTTCCGGGCGCTGACGAGGACGAGTGGCTGATAAGGGACGCCGTCGAGAACGCGGACGGGAAACCGGCCGGAAGGGGCTCGTTCGTGTCGGCCTGACGGCCGCCGACGCCGCGGCCCGCGCCGAGGCGGACCGGAAGACCGCATCGGCGAGTTCCGCGACGACAGCGGTGTCGCCCACTACGACATCACCGCGAAAGGCACCGACGCCGCCTTCTGTATGAGCCTCACTCGGGTCCGTACCGTCCAGGGCTCCTCAGGCGGCAAGGGAATCGTCCTGCCCGGTATGCGCGGACGGCCTCCGTGCGCGAGGGGCACCGCGCAGCCCTAGGACACCCTGCCACCCTCGTGCGTCAGCCGTCATGCGAGGCGATCCGGACTCGACGTGATGTCCTGTCAGCCGATTCCCGCGGTGACGGGCGCCGCGTCGTACGGTCCCGTCCGGCGGCCACGGACGGGACCAACCGCCCCTGCCGTCACCCCCATCACTGGCGAAGCACGCCGCCGCGCGCCTCGGTGAGCAGCGGCGATCACCGTGCGATCGGTACGAAAGAAAGATCGTCGGGCGACTGTCAGCGAATTCGGTGCATTCCTTCGTCCGGGCGAATTTCACGGGCGTCTTCCTTTTGATCTTCGCGGCTACCGGCGAATTCCCTTTGTCGCGCACTGTTTTGATCTAGAGCGGCTCCCTAGAATCCGTCCACATCTTGCTCAGGACGCCTGAGCGTGCTTCCGCGCGCCCATGTGCCAAACGTCAAGGAGGACGAATGGCGGGGCCTTACACCCCTCAGTTGCTTGACACCCCCTCTTTTCTGGCCGGACCGTCGCTGACGACCGACAATCGCAGCCTCGTGCTGATGATCGCCGTCGTCGCCCTGGCGGCGGTGGCGGTCGCGGCGGTGCTGGTGCGCCAAGTGCTGGCGGCCGGCGAGGGAACCGACAGTATGAAGAAGATCGCGGCCGCCATCCAGGAAGGCGCAAATGCCTATCTGGGACGGCAGTTGCGGACCCTCGGCGTATTCGCCGTCGTGGTGTTCTTCCTGCTCATGCTGCTGCCCGCGGACGATTGGACACAGCGTGCGGGACGCAGCGCCTTCTTCTTGATCGGCGCCGCTTTCTCCGCGGCCACCGGCTATATCGGCATGTGGCTCGCGGTACGCGCCAATGTGCGTGTGGCGGCCGCAGCCCGGGAAGCCACTCCGGCCGAGGGCGATACCAAGGAAAAGGATCTTACGGCGGTCTCGCACAAGGCGATGAAGATCGCTTTCCGTACGGGCGGCGTCGTCGGGATGTTCACGGTGGGGCTCGGCCTGCTCGGCGCCTCCTGTGTCGTGCTCGTCTACGCGGTCGACGCGCCCAAGGTGCTGGAGGGCTTCGGTCTGGGCGCCGCGCTGATCGCGATGTTCATGAGGGTCGGCGGCGGTATCTTCACCAAGGCCGCGGACGTCGGCGCCGACCTTGTCGGCAAGGTCGAGCAGGGCATCCCCGAGGACGACCCGCGCAACGCCGCCACCATCGCGGACAACGTGGGCGACAACGTCGGCGACTGCGCCGGCATGGCTGCCGACCTCTTCGAGTCGTACGCCGTGACACTGGTCGCCGCGCTCATCCTGGGCATGGCGGCCTTCGGCAACGCCGGACTCGCCTTCCCGCTGATGGTCCCGGCGATCGGTGTGCTCACGGCGATGATCGGCATCTTCGTCGTCGCGCCCCGGCGCACCGACCGCAGCGGCATGACCGCCATCAACCGCGGCTTCTTCATCTCCGCGGCGATCTCGCTGATCCTGGTGGCCGTCGCGGTGTTCAGCTACCTGCCGTCCCGGTACCAGGACCTGGCCGGCGTCACCGACCCGGACATCCTCGGCCACAGCGGCGACCCCCGGGTGCTGGCACTGGTGGCGGTCGCCATCGGCATCGTGCTCGCCGCGCTGATCCAGCAGCTGACCGGCTACTTCACCGAGACCAACCGGCGGCCCGTACGGGACATCGGGAAGACCTCGCTGACCGGACCGGCCACCGTCATCCTGTCCGGAATCGCGATCGGCCTGGAATCGGCGGTCTACTCGGCGGTGCTGATCGGCCTGGCCGTCTACGGTGCGTTCCTGCTGGGCGGCACGTCCATCATGCTGGCGCTGTTCGCGGTGGCCCTGGCCGGCACCGGCCTGCTGACCACCGTCGGCGTGATCGTGGCCATGGACACCTTCGGCCCGGTCTCCGACAACGCGCAGGGCATCGCCGAGATGTCCGGCGATGTCACCGGCGACGGCGCGCAGGTCCTCACCGACCTGGACGCGGTCGGCAACACCACCAAGGCCATCACCAAGGGCATCGCCATCGCGACGGCGGTGCTGGCGGCGGCCGCGCTCTTCGGCTCGTACCGGGACGCGATCGCCACGGCCGTACGGGAGGTCGGCGACGCCGCCAGCGGGATGGGGCTGAGCCTGGACATCTCGCAGCCCAACAACCTGGTCGGTCTGGTCCTCGGCGCCTCGGTCGTCTTCCTGTTCTCCGGGCTGGCGATCAACGCGGTGTCCCGGTCGGCCGGTGCGGTGGTCTTCGAGGTGCGCCGGCAGTTCCGTGAGCACCCCGGGATCATGGACTACTCCGAGAAGCCGGAGTACGGACGCGTCGTCGACATCTGCACCAAGGACGCGCTGCGCGAACTGGCCACCCCGGGACTGCTGGCGGTGCTCACCCCGATCGCGGTCGGCTTCACGCTCGGCGTGGGCGCGCTCGGCTCGTTCCTGGCGGGCGCGATCGGCGCCGGCACGCTGATGGCGGTCTTCCTCGCCAACTCCGGTGGCGCGTGGGACAACGCCAAGAAGCTCGTCGAGGACGGGCACCACGGCGGCAAGGGCAGCGAGGCGCACTCCGCGACGGTCATCGGCGACACCGTCGGCGACCCGTTCAAGGACACCGCGGGCCCGGCGATCAACCCGCTGCTGAAGGTCATGAACCTGGTGGCCCTGCTGATCGCGCCCGCCGTGGTCAAGTTCTCCTACGGCGAGGACAAGAGCATCGGGGTGCGGATCGCGGTCGCGGTGCTCGCGATCGGTGTCATCGTCAGTGCGGTGTACATCTCCAAGAGGCGCGGTATCGCCATGGGCGACGAAGGCAACTCCGGAAACCGGGAGCTCACCGAGAAGACCGCGAAGTCGGCGGAGACGGCGGAGACGGCGGTGGTGTCCTAGCCGGGACGGCTTCGGCGAAAAGGCCCCCGAGCAGGTCAACGGGCGGGCGTCCGGCGCGTTTTGCGTGCGCCGGACGCCCGCCCTCGGTGTGCTCGGGTGGTCCTGCGCTCCTTGGTGCAAATGGCTGCAATGAGGGGCGGCCGCGATGCCCGACTCGTCGGCCAGGCCCTTTGGCCGTGTATGTTCCGGGGCCGAGAGCCATGGAAGGGACCAATCCGGTGAACAAGAAGCTAGTGGCTGCACTGTCCGGCGGTGCGGCACTTCTCCTCGCGCTGACGGGCTGCGGCGACGACAACAAAGAGCTCAACGACTGGGCGAAGAGGTTCTGCGACCCCGCGCAGGCCCAGTTCAAGAAGATCCAGGACGCCAACGCCGCCATGCAGACGGCGGATGACGGCAGCGCGGACTCCAAGAAGGTCCAGCAGACCGATGCGGCCGCCTTCCAGAAGATTTCCGACGCCTACGCCTCGCTGGCCAAGTCCCTGGACAAGGCGGGCCCCCCGCCGAGCGAAGGCGGCGAGGAGGCCCAGAAGAACGCGGTCAGGGAACTCAACTCGCTGTCCAGGGGATACGCCGACCTCAAGAAGCAGGTCGAGGCGCTGGACACCAAGGACAAGCTGAAGTTCGCGGACGGCCTGCGGAAACTCTCCAAAGGCATCAACAAGCTCAACGAGCAGAGCGAGGCGGCCTTCAAGAAACTGGAGTCCGGCGACGTCGGCAAGGCCATGGCCGCGCAGAAGGGCTGTCAGGCGCAGGGCGGGAAGGTCTCCCCGGCGCCGTCGCCCAAGAAGTCGTAGGCAGCCGTAGCGAGAACGCTCCACAACCGCCGCCGGCCGGTTTCCGGCGCCCGGCGGACGGCCCGGCGACGCGCCCGAGCGGGGGCGTGGCGCCGGGCCGTCGCCGATTGTCAGTGGTTGCCCCGACAATGGGGACCGTGAGTACGCACCTCCCCACCGCAGATGCCCAGGATCCCGAGAGCAGCGCCCGTACCGCCCGGCTGCGCGAAGCGCTGCTGGCCGCCTCCTTCACCGCCGACGGCCTGCTGGACCTGCTGGGCGCGCCGGCGTATGCCGCGCTGGCCCGCAGCGAGACGGTCCCCGCGCTGCGGGCGACCCGCGGCGACAGTTCCCTGGAGACCCTGGTGCGGCTGTTTCTGTTGCAGCGCCCGGTGGCGCTGCGGCGGGCCCGGGCCGCGCTGCCGGTGGCGGACTGCCTCACCGACGGCTGGCTGGTGCAGGAGGGCGACGACGTACGCGCCCGTGTGGACGTCCGCCCGTACGGAGGCCCCGAGGGCCAGGACTGGTGGATCGTCTCCGACCTGGGCTGCGCGGTCGGCGGCGCGGGCGGCATCCGGGGCGTCGGGGAAGCGGAGCGTGCGCAGCTGGTGCTCGGCGTGGGCGGCGCCTCCACGACCCTCGCCGGGATCACCACCCGCCGGCCCGTCGGCAGGGCGCTCGATCTCGGTACCGGCTCCGGCATCCAGGCGCTGCACGCCGCCCAGCACGCCACCCAGGTGACGGCCACCGACCTCAACCCCCGGGCGCTTCGGATCGCCGCGCTGACGCTGGCGCTGTCCGGGGCGCGGCCGGCTGAGCTGCGGGAGGGGTCGCTGTTCGAGCCGGTCGGGGAGGAGACCTTCGACCTGATCGTGTCCAACCCGCCGTTCGTGATCTCGCCCCGCCATGCTGAAGGGGCCCGGCTGACGTACCGGGACGGCGGGATGGGCGGCGACGACCTGTGCCGGACGCTCGTCCAGCAGGCCGCCGCGCATCTCAACGACGACGGCTACTGCCAGCTGCTGGCCAATTGGGAGCATGCGGAGGGCGAGGAGTGGACCGAGCGGCTGCGCTCGTGGGTGCCGCGCGGCTGTGACGCCTGGATCGTGCAGCGGGAGGTGCAGGACGTCACCCAGTACACCGAGCTGTGGCTGCGGGACGCCGGCGACCACCGCGCCGACGAGGCGGCGTACGCCGCGCGGTACGACGCCTGGCTCGACGAATTCGAGGCGCGCAAGACCAAGGCCGTCGGCTTCGGCTGGATCGCGCTGCGCAAGTCCGGCGCGGAGCACCCGTCCGTCACGGTCGAGGAATGGCCCCACCCGGTCGAACAGCCGCTGGGGGACTGCGTGGCACGGCACTTCGAGAGTCAGGACTATCTGCGCGCGACGGACGACGCGGCGCTGCTGTCCGGCCACTTCCGGCTGGCCGACGAGGTGGTGCAGGAGCAGGTCGGGCTGCCCGGCGCGGAGGACCCGGAGCATGTGGTGCTACGTCAGAACCGCGGAATGCGGCGGGCCACGAAGGTGGACACGGTCGGTGCGGGCTTCGCCGGGGTGTGTGACGGCTCGCTGCCGGCCGGGCGGATTCTGGACGCCATCGCCCAGCTCGTCGGCGAGGATCCGGTCCGGCTGCGGGACCGTACGCCGGAGGCCATCCGGTTGCTGATCGAGCAGGGGTTCCTGGAGCCGGTGGCGCCGGGGAGCTGATCCGGAGGGGGGAGGCGGAGGAGGGCGGGCGAGGGGGAGACGGGGAAGAGGACGACGGGGGAAGGGGGAGCAGGCGCGGAGTAACGGCGGAGGCGGAAAGCGGACGCCGTTCACCCAGAGTTCGCCCGGGAGCTGTCCGGGGGTGCCACGCTGCCCGTATGGAGAGTGGACCCGCAGCTTTCGCCGGGGCGGCCTTCGCCCTGTTCGGTGCCGGACTGCTGCTGTGGACGGGCATTGCCGTACGGACCGGCGCGCCGGTCGCCGAGGGGGCCAGCCGGCCGGTCGGAGCGATGGCGGCGATGCTGTTCGGGGTGCTGTTCCTGGCCGCGGGGTGCTGGCTGCTGGTGTCGCTGTAGGGCGGGGCGCGTACGTGGCAGCACCGGGTAGGGCGCGCGCGCACCCGGCAGCGCCGGTGGCCGGACCGCCGAGCGGGAGTGGACAGCTGCGACGGGATCGAGTAGCCGACCACCGACCGTACGGTTTCGGTCAGGTCTGCGGCCGGTGTCCGGTCCGCTTCCCAACTGCCGTACGGAAAAGCCGCATTCGCTTATGGCCGGTTCTGTCGCAGGTGGCCGGTGCGTCACGGTTCGAAGGAACTTTCCCTTCCGGTCGCCCGTGTTCCTCGACGAGGGCCGTGACGAGGGCCGTCCAGAGTCTCACCGCCGGCCCACAGCAGGCCCACAGCAGGCTCACAACAGGCTCATCAGTGAGGACCGATATGAACCGTGCACTCCGTTACGCCACCGTCGGCGTGGTCGCCGTAGCCCTGCTCGCCGGAGGTTCGGCGGCCGCCTTCGCCACGACGCCGGAGCAGCTGCACGCGCCCGCCCCCGTCGTGGCCACCGCGCCGGCGGCCGCGTCGCTCACCGCCAAGGCCAGTGCGACCACGGTCAATGCCTGGCAGGAGTTCCGCATAACCGGCGTCGCCAAGGGAAGCAAGGCCGGCAGCAAGGCCGGCAGCAAGGCCGGCAGCAAGGTCACCGTCCAGCAGAAGCAGGGCACCAAGTGGGTCTCGCTGCCCGCGTCGGCGCCGGTGAACGCCGGCGGTACGTACGGAGTGCGGGTGAAGCTCGGCATCAAGGGCGTCAACGAGCTCCGCGTCGCCGCGGGCAGCACGGTCTCGCCGGTGGTCACGGTCACTGTCCGCTGACGGCGGACCGTCCGGGGCGGTTCGGTCCGGTCCGGGGCGGTTCGGTCCGCGGCGGACGTGGGCCGGACGGGCCGGCCCGGCCCGAACCTCGTCGGCCGGGCCCGGTCAGCCGACGAGATTGCGGGCGACCATCCACACCGCCGCGATGCCCAGCACCACGGCATTGCCACGGGCGGTCAGCCGCGGCCGGAAATAGCGGCCCTTCAGCCCCGCGGTCAGCCAGCGTGCGACGACGTAGACCATGGCGGGCACGCCCAGGACGAGCAGCACCATGTTGTCGTGGAAGGCCGTCACGACATCCGCGTGCAGCAGGTCGTACGCCATCCGTGTGCCGCCGCACAGCGGGCACAGCACCCCGGTCGCCCACCTCAAGGGGCAGGGAAGGAGGAGCTGTCCGGGCTGGTGCGGATTGGTGTTCCAGAGGTAGACGGCGCCCGCCGCACCGACACCGAGCGCGGCCGCCGCTCGGAGGAGGGTGCGCTTCCGGATCGACGCGGCGGTGGGACCGATGGGCTGTGCGGAGAACACGGGCTGTACGACAGGGCCCATGGGCTCTACGGGGCCGACGGGCTTCACGGGGCTCACGGACTCCCGCAGTTTCACGGATTCCTGCAGTTTCACGACTTCCCCCGGTTAACGGATTCCCTCAGGGGCACGGGCCGCCTCGGGCTCACAGGTTCCATCCGGTCCATGGGCTCACACGCTCAGCGACCTGGCGTAATTGACCTGGTTGAGTACGAACATGACCTGGTCGGGAGACTGCACCGGGATCATCGTGGCGTGGTGCCGGCCGCCACTGGCCACCGTCACCTGTACGAACCCGGTCGTGGTGCGCTCCTTCATCAGGAGGAAGAGCAGCCCGAGCAGGCAGGCCATGAAGAAGACGATGGCGAGCACGATCGCGTACGCCGGGATCCGCTCCTCCGACCGCGACATGTCCGTCGCCGTCCACGCCGCGCCCTTGAGCGGCATCGGACCACCCGGCGTCATGATCGTGTCGCCGGTCACCGAGATGTCGCCGAGCGACAGCAGCTGCATCCCGCCGCCGGCCGGCGCAGGCGGCGGGCCCTGGGGCGCCGGGCCGGGCGGCGGCGTCGCAGGGGCCTGCGGACAGCCGTACCCGGGGTCACCGGGCTTGCCGCCTGGCGGTGCGGTGTACGGATTCTGGCCGGGCTGCTCCTGCGGCGGTCCGGGGTACTGGTTCGCCATGCTGATCTGACCCCCCGAGTGCGTGGTGACGGTAGTCCTCGGCCCGACGCGGTGAGCCGTGCCGCGTCCATCCTGCCAGCCGTCTTCCGTGCCCACAGCAAGAATCCGTGCCCACAGCAGGAAAGCGACTCAAGAAGCGAACTCAAGAGCGCCTCAGGAAGCCCGGCGCACGGGTCCCGGACGGGAAGACAGGAGGTGGCGGCGGGGCCGCGGAAGATCGTCCGGGACCCGTGGCGGGCGCCGAGTGCGGTCCCGGGCGGCATGAAGGCAGGTAGTCGGTTTGCCGATGTTGTCACTGACCAGTGAAGAAAGCACAGGTCAGAGACGACATGAACGGCACGGATGCCGTCACCGCACGCTGGGTGCCTCGACCGCCGCCCCGCATTCTCCGGCCGTGCGGGACCTGCTCGCCCCTCGCCGCCGACGGCGACGCTTTCGATGCGAGCAGATCGACGCCCGGCCCGTCACCGCCGCCCTCGGCGCTGACGGCAGCCCGACCGGTGGGGCCGTTGCCGGATACGCTGCTGGGTACGCCACCGAGGGGCCGTTCGCATGCACGGAGAGGGTGCGGCTCAGCCGTAGAAGATCTTCGGGAAGTCGTACGACGCGCTTCTCCTCCACGGCCGTCAGGCCATGCGGCGGTACGCGTTCCTCCGTACGGCGGGTCCGGAGATCGCGCACCGTGGTCAGGAACGCCGGGCGCTGTGTGTCGGGTCAGCGGCGGTGATGTGGCTGTCCGTGTAGGGGCACCTACCACGTAACCGATCGTGTCGGCCGTGTCACGGCAACGGGCCGGCCGGCGCCGGACGCCGATTGCCTTCTCTTCCTGCTTATCCTCGCTGATGCGGCACATGCGCACAGACCGGAATCCGGTCGCCGATCCGCTCTTCGGCCGGCGTCCCCGATGCAAGCGCCTCACGGAACCCGGGTACAAGCTCCGATCGGGACGTAGCCTTCATTAGGACGACCTTCGGTGGATGTGGGTACCGTGTGACTGTTTAGAAAGTACATCGGGTTACCGTTCGAGTGGCGTTGCGGGGTTTTTCCGTTTGACACGAGGGCGGGATGTACCGTCACACTCCGCAGCGTCAAGCGTCACCGCAGAACGCCCCGAGCGTCCGGCCCGGGAGTATCACAAGCGTCGACCGGAGAGAAGAGCGAAGTTGTCCCCGACCAGCGAGACCGCAAAGGGCGGCCGCCGACTCGTCATCGTCGAGTCGCCTGCCAAGGCGAAGACGATCAAGGGCTACCTCGGCCCCGGCTATGTCGTCGAGGCCAGCGTCGGGCACATCCGCGACCTTCCCAACGGTGCGGCAGAGGTCCCGGCGAAGTACAAGGGCGAGTCGTGGGCCCGTCTCGGTGTGAACGTCGAGTCCGACTTCGAGCCGATCTATGTGGTCAACAGCGACAAGAGGGACCAGGTCAAAAAGCTCAAGGAGCTGCTGGCCGAGTCCGACGAACTCTTCCTCGCCACCGATGAGGACCGCGAGGGCGAGGCCATCGCCTGGCACCTGCAGGAGATCCTCAAGCCCAAGGTCCCGGTCCACCGGATGGTCTTCCACGAGATCACCAAGGACGCGATCCGTGAGGCCGTCGCCAACCCGCGCGACCTGAACCAGAAGCTGGTCGACGCCCAGGAGACCCGCCGTATCCTCGACCGCCTCTATGGCTACGAGGTCTCGCCGGTGCTGTGGAAGAAGGTCATGCCGCGGCTGTCGGCGGGCCGGGTGCAGTCCGTCGCGACCCGTCTCGTCGTCGAGCGGGAGCGCGAGCGCATCGCCTTCCGTTCCGCCGAGTACTGGGACCTGACCGGCACCTTTGCCACGGGACGAGCGGGTGACGCCAGCGATCCGTCCGCCCTCGCCGCCCGTCTGACCACGGTCGACGGCCGCCGTGTCGCGCAGGGCCGTGACTTCGGCGCCAACGGGCAGCTGAAGAACACCGACGTCCTGCACCTGGACGAGGCCAACGCCCGCGCGCTGGCCGCCGCCCTGGAGAGCACCGACTTCACCGTCCGGTCCGTCGAGTCCAAGCCGTACCGCCGCTCCCCGTACGCCCCGTTCCGTACGACCACCCTCCAGCAGGAGGCCAGCCGCAAGCTCGGCTTCGGCGCCAAGGTCACGATGCAGGTCGCGCAGAAGCTGTACGAGAACGGCTACATCACCTATATGCGTACGGACTCCACCACGCTCTCGGGCGCCGCGATCGCCGCGGCCCGGAGGCAGGTGACGCAGCTGTACGGCGCCGGCTATCTGCCGGACAAGCCGCGCACGTACGCCGGCAAGGTCAAGAACGCGCAGGAGGCGCACGAGGCGATCCGTCCCTCCGGCGACCGCTTCCGCACCCCGGCGGAGACCGGACTGACCGGCGACCAGTTCCGGCTCTACGAACTGATCTGGAAGCGGACCGTCGCTTCCCAGATGAAGGACGCGACGGGCAACTCCGTCACCGTCAAGATCGGCGGTACGGCGAGCGACGGCCGGGACGCCGAGTTCAGCGCGTCCGGCAAGACGATCACCTTCCACGGTTTCCTGAAGGCGTACGTGGAGGGCGCGGACGACCCGAACGCCGAGCTGGACGACCGCGAGCGGCGGCTGCCGCAGGTCGCCGAGGGCGACGCGCTGTCCGCGCGGGAGATCACCGTCGACGGGCACGCCACCAAGCCGCCCGCCCGTTACACCGAGCCCACGCTGACCAAGGAGCTGGAGGAGCGGGAGATCGGCCGTCCGTCGACGTATGTGTCGATCCTCGGCACCATTCTCGACCGCGGCTATGTCTTCAAGAAGGGCACCGCGCTCGTCCCGTCGTTCCTCTCCTTCGCCGTGGTCAACCTCCTGGAGAAGCACTTCGGCCGGCTGATCGACTACGGCTTCACCGCCAAGATGGAGGACGACCTCGACCGCATCGCGCGGGGTGAGGCGCAGGCCGTGCCGTGGCTGCGGCGCTTCTACTTCGGCGAGGGGGAGGCCGCGGGGGCCGCGTCGGAGGCCGGCAACGGCGACGGCGACCACTTCGGCGGGCTGAAGGAGCTGGTCGAGGACCTGGGCGCGATCGACGCCCGGGAGATCTCGTCCTTCCCCGTCGGCGACGACATCAAGCTGCGGGTCGGCCGCTACGGCCCGTACGTCGAGCGCGGGGAGAAGGACGCCGAGGGGCATCAGCGCGCTGATGTCCCCGACGATCTCGCGCCCGACGAGCTGACCGTGGAGTACGCCGAGGAGCTGCTGGCCAAGCCGAGCGGCGACTTCGAGCTGGGCAGGGACCCGGTGAGCGGCCACCAGATCGTGGCGAAGGACGGCCGCTACGGCCCGTACGTCACCGAGATCCTGCCCGAAGGCACCCCGAAGACCGGCAAGAACGCGGTCAAGCCGCGGACCGCCTCGCTCTTCAAGTCGATGTCCCTGGACACGGTGACCCTTGAGGACGCGCTGAAGCTGATGTCGCTGCCGCGCGTCGTCGGCAAGGACGCCGAGGGCGTGGAGATCACCGCGCAGAACGGCCGCTACGGCCCGTACCTCAAGAAGGGCACCGACTCGCGCTCCCTGGAGAGCGAGGAGCAGATCTTCACCATCACCCTGGACGAGGCGCTGGCGATCTACGCGCAGCCCAAGGTCCGCGGCCGGGCGGCCGCCAAGCCGCCGCTCAAGGAGCTGGGCACCGACCCGGTGAGCGGCAAGCCGGTGGTGGTCAAGGACGGCCGGTTCGGCGCGTACGTCACCGACGGCGAGACCAATGCGACGCTGCGGCGCGACGACGACGTCGAGGCGATCACCGCCGAGCGCGGCTACGAGCTGCTGGCGGAGAAGCGCGCCAAGGGGCCGGCGAAGAAGAAGACGGCCAAGAAGGCGCCGGCCAAGAAGACGGCGGCGAAGAAGACGGCCGCCAAGAAGACCGTGGCGAAGAAGACGGCCGCCAAGAAGACCGCGGCGAAGAAGACCACCACGGCCAAGAAGACGACCGCGAAGAAAACCGCTACGGCGGCGCGGAAGACGGCGGCTTCGGCGGAGGACTGAGCACACGCCCGCCGGCGGCCGAGCACGCCGCCGGCAGGCGGGAAATGGGCGGGCAAGGCGGACTGCGGTCTGCCGGGCCCGTCCTTTTGTTCGGCCGGGCGTCCGCGGGCGGGCCGCCTCCCGATAGGCTGGCGAGATGACGCGAGCCGAGCAGCCAACGGTCGTGCCCCCCACTTCCGGCGCCCTTGCCGCGGACTCCCGCGAGCGCGCCGTAGGCGCACTGCTGCGCTTCGCCCCGCTGAAGCGACTGTGGAGCGCCCAATTCGTCGGGGGCATCGGCGATGCCCTGTCCATGCTTGTCCTGGTCCTGCTCGTCCTCCAGGCGGCGCTGTACGTACCGGCGGGCGGCGAGGCCGCCTTCGGCGGCGGCTACCAGGGCGCGGCCCTGGCGATCGCCGTGGTCTTCGCGGCGCGTCTGCTGGCGACGCTGCTCTTCGGCGCCGTCCTGCTGGGCCCGCTCTCCGCGCTCACCTCCCCCGCTGCCAAACGCGCGGAGGGACCCCCATCGTCCGGGCCGCTGGACCGCCGCTGGACGATGATCGGCGCGGACGGGGTGCGGCTGGCGCTGCTGGTCATCGCCCCGCTCTGGATCGACTGGACACCGGCCGACGCGCTGGCCTGGCTGCTGGTGACGGTCTTCGTCGTCGGCGTCGCCGAGCGCTTCTGGACCGTGGCCCGGGAGAGCGCGGCGCCCGCGCTGCTGCCCGCGCCTCCCCCCGAGGGCGCCGCCGTACGGCCGCTGCCGGACAACATGGACGCGCTGCGGCGCCTCTCCCTGCGCACCGGTTTCGTCGCGCTGCCGATCGCGGCCGCCGCGTTGGTGGCCGTCACCCTCATCGGCAAGCTGCTGGCCACCGGCGTCGACTGGTTCGACACCCACCAGGCCGCGCTCGGCTCCTATGTGGCCGCCGGTCTGTTCGCCGCCTCCGTATCGATCCTCTACTTCATCGAGCTCCCCGATACGCAGACACCGCGGCCGCGCTCTCCGCTGGAGGGCCTGCGCCGCCCGAAGACGGCGAACGGTGCCGACAAGGGGCGCACCGGCGCGGTCCCGCTGCTGGTGCTCGCCTGCGCGACGACCGCCGCCGCGATCTCCGCGGCCGTCTCGCTCGCCGTCCTGCACGCCTTCGACCTCGACGGCGGACCGGCCACCTTCGCGCTCATGGTGCTCGCGCTGACCGGCGGCACGGTCGGCGGCATCCGTGGCGCCTGCAAGGTGCTGCCCGCGCTCTCCCGGCGCCGGCTGCTGGCCCTGGCGGTCGCCGTCACCGGCCTCGCGCTGCTGGCCGTGGGCCTGGTGCCGGACACCACGACGGTGCTGCTGCTGGCGCTGCTCGCGGGCGTCAGCGCCGGCGTCGCGGCCGACACCGGCCATGTGCTGCTGGAACAGGAGACCGAGGAATCCCGCACGGCCCGTACGACCGAGCATCTGCACGCCGTCGTACGGATCGCGGTCGCGCTGGCCGCCCTCGTCGCGCCGATACTGGCCGCGGTCATCGGCCCGCACAGCCTCGGCAACGAATCCTTCGTGTTCGCGCACGGCGGTGCCGCCTTCACCCTGATGCTGGTCGGCGCGCTGCTGCTGCCGGTCGCCGCATGGGTGCTGGGCAAGGTCGACGACCGGCAGGGCGTCACCCTGCGGCACGATCTGCGGGAGGCGCTGCGCGGCGGCGACCCGGCGCAGGCGCCCGCCGCCACCGGCTTCTTCATCGCCCTGGAAGGCGGCGACGGCGCCGGGAAGTCCACCCAGGTCGAGGCGCTCGCGGAGTGGATCCGCGGCAAGGGCCACGAGGTCGTGGTGACCCGTGAGCCGGGCGCCACCAGCGTCGGCAAGCGGCTGCGCTCGATCATCCTGGACGTCTCGACGTACGGGCTCTCGGACCGGGCCGAGGCGCTGATGTTCGCCGCCGACCGCGCCGAGCACGTCAACAGCGTGATCCGGCCCGCCCTGGAGCGCGGCGCGATCGTGATCACCGACCGCTACATCGACTCCTCCGTCGCCTACCAGGGCGCTGGACGCCACCTCGCGCCCACGGAGATCGCCCGGATCTCGCGCTGGGCCACCGACGGACTCGTCCCGCATCTGACGGTGCTGCTGGACGTCTCCCCGGAGACCGCGCGGGAACGCTTCACCGAGGCGCCGGACCGGATGGAGTCCGAGCCCGCCGAATTCCACGAGCGGGTACGGGCCGGTTTCCTGGCCCTGGCCGCCGCCGACCCGGCGCGCTATCTCGTCGTGGACGCCGGACAGGAGCCGGAGACCGTCACCACGGTCGTACGGCACCGCCTCGACCAGGTCCTGCCGCTGTCCGAGGCCGAGATCGAGGCGCAGGCCAAGGCCCGCAAGGCGGCCGAGGAGGAGGCCCGCCGCAGGGCCGAGGAAGAGGCCGCGCGCAAGGCGGAGGAAGAGCGGCAGGAGCGCGAGCGGCAGGCGCAGCTCGCCAGGCTGCGCGCCGAGGAAGAGGAGCGCAAGCGGCAGGAGGCCGAGCAGGCCAAGGCCCTGGAGGAGGCCCGGCAGGCGGCCGAGGCCCGGCAGCGCGCCGAGGGGGCCCGGCAGGCGGCGGAGGCGGAGCGGCAGCGCCGGGAGGCCGAGGAGCGCGCCCGCCAGGCCGAGCAGGAGCGGCTGCGCAAGCAGGCCGAGGAGGAGGCGCGGCTGCGCGCCGAGGCGGAGGAACGCCGCCTGGAGAAGCAGCGCAAGGCGGAGGCGGCGCTGCTCCGTGCCGAACAGGCCCGGGTCGCGGCGGCCGCGGCGGAGGCGAAGGCGGCTGCGGAAGCGGCTGCGGCTGCTGAGGCGGCCGGTGCATCCGGCGCGGCTGATGCGGCCGAGGCGGACACGACGGAGACGCCGATCGCAGAGCTGCGGAAGCGGGCGCAGGAGGGCGGGGAGCCGTCTTCCGGGGCGTCCGGGGATGCCGGCTCGTCCGGTACCGGTGGGGCAGGGGCTGCCGGTCCCCCTGGCGGGTCTGGTGGGTCCGGTGCTGCGGGCTCGTCCGGCTCGGACAGTGAGCGGACGGCCTCGCTGCCGCGGCCGGGGGCGCCGGGCGCCGCGGACGAGACGGCGGTGCTGCCCGTACGGGACGCCCGCTTCGCCGGCCCGGACGCGGACGAGACGGCCGTCCTGCCGCCCGTAGGGGACGCCGGTCACGGTCCCGCCCCCCAGGGGCACGGTGCGCGGGACGACGACCCCGCCGACCGGGTGCCGCGATGGGTGTTCCGCGACGATGGCCCGAATGGCCCGAACCGCCCGGACAACCCGAACGATGCAGGGGCGCGGCAGCAGTCCGGCCCCGCCGAGCCGGGCACCGAGCGGACCCGCGAACTCCCGCAGATCGATCCGGCGACGGGCCGCCCGGTGGAGCCGCCCCAGCGTGGCCGCCGCCGACCCGAATGGGCGGAGGAGACCCCGCTGGATGATCTGCCGACGCTCGCCGATGAGCTCCTGGGCTCGCGTCCGGACGAGGACAGGGACAACGGGGCGGGCGGCGAGGACGGCCGCCGGGGAGGCCGGGGACGGCGCGGCTAGGCCGTCGGAACCGGCGCGACCAGGACACGACCAGGGGGCATGGCCAGGACGTGATCAGGACGTGATCAGGACATGACCAAGGCCGTCGGGACGTCGTACAGCGGTCTCGTGGCAGCCTCACAACGTCCCGCTCCGGCCTTCCAGCGGTCTCGTGGCACCCTCTCGTTCACTCGTAAGCCCGGCCCGTGGCCGCAGCGGAGAAGCTGCGGCCACGGCCGTTTCCGGGGACGGGTGGGGTGCTCGGCCGGGGGTGCGGAGCGGCTCCCCGGATTCGTTTGTCAGTGGGTTGGACCACAATGGGTCGAACGCGGGGTATGGCCTAGGGCATGACGCGCGGCCGGGGCTACGGCGCGGCGTACGTCACGGCCTGCGGCGCGGCGTACGGACACACCCCGAGGCGTACAGCACGACCTGACACCAGACGGCACGACCTACAGCGAACGGCACGGGCGACAGACACAGCACGACCTACAGCAGACGGCGCAAGGCACGCACAGCAGCAGGACAGTCCAACTGCAGGACCGCACAGCAGCACGACAGCCCAGCAGATAGAACAACACGCACGCAGGACGGAAACCGAAGGGAACAGCGGGCAGCGATGACGGTATGGGACGACGTGGTCGGCCAGGACCGGGTGACCGAGCAGCTCGCCGCGGCCGCGCGCGATGCGGACGCCATCGTGTCCTCCGACAGCGAGACGGGCGCGGCGGCCGGGGTGCCGCTCGCCGAGCCCGCGCCGGCCGCGCAGCCGGGCGCGTCCCAGATGACCCACGCCTGGCTGTTCACCGGCCCGCCCGGGTCCGGCCGGTCCACCGCCGCCCGCGCGTTCGCCGCCGCCCTCCAATGCGCCCACCCGTCGCCCGACCGCAATTCTTCATCGGCGTCCTCCGGATGGCGCGTCCATCCCGACCGCGCGCTGGGCGGCGCCCCCGGCTGCGGTTTCTGCGACGGCTGCCACACCGCCCTGGCCGGCACGCACGCCGATGTCGAGGTCGTCCGTACGGACCTGCTGTCCATCGGCGTCAAGGAGACCCGCGACCTGGTCCGCCGGGCCTCCCTCTCCCCGGCCGGCGGCCGCTGGCAGGTGATCGTCCTGGAAGACGCCGACCGCCTCACCGAAGGCGCGGGCAACGTCCTCCTCAAGGCCATCGAGGAACCGGCCCCCCGTACGGTCTGGCTGCTCTGCGCCCCCTCCATCGAGGACGTCCTGCCCACCATCCGCTCCCGATGCCGCCACCTCTCCCTCCGGACGCCCCCGGTCAGCGCCGTGGCGGACGTCCTGGTACGCCGCGACGGCATCGAACCGGAGGCCGCAGCCCGCGCCGCCCGCGCCACCCAGGGGCATATCGGCCGGGCCCGTCGCCTCGCCACCGACGAGCGCGCCCGCGCCCGTCGCGCCGCGGTGCTCAAGCTCCCCCTCCGCATCGATGACATCGGCGGCTGCCTCAAGGCCGCCCAGGAGCTGATCGACGCCGCGGGGGAGGACGCGAAGCAGGTCGCCGAGGAGGTGGACGCCAAGGAGACCGAGGATCTGCGCGCCGCGCTCGGCGCCGCCGCCGGGACGGGCGGCCGGCTGCCGCGCGGCACGGCGGGCGCCATGAAGGAACTCCAGGACAAGCAGAAGCGCCGCGCCACCCGTAGCCAGCGCGACAGCCTCGATCTCGCCCTGGTCGACCTCACCGGCTTCTACCGGGACGTCCTCGCCCTCCAGATGGGCGCCTCGGTACCGCTCGCCAACGAAGAGGTCCGTGACAGCATCCAGCGCATCGCCGCCCATTCGACCCCGGAGCGCACACTGCGCCGGATAGAAGCGGTGATCGCCTGCCGTGGCGCCCTGGACCGCAATGTGGCGCCCCTGCTCGCGGTCGAAGCGATGACCGCCGCCCTACGCGCCGGCTGACGACCCGGGCGCCCCCGAGCCCAAGCCCTCCCCACGCAATGAAAGGATCCACTACTCACAGTCCCCACTCCAACACTCCCCGCTGATCCCACCCACTGCTCCTGCTCCTGCTCCCCCTGCATCCCTCCCCCAAGAGAACCGTCCCCCACTTCCCCTTGCCCTTCCCGAGGCGAAGCCGCTCCCGGACACCACTCCAAGCCCGCTCCAGCCGCTCCCGGACGACACACCAGCCCGCTCCAGCCGATCAGCAGACCCAGCCGATTCAGCCGACTCAGCCGATTCAGGGACCGAGACCGAGGGACCGCCCATGGCCACCAGCCGCCTGTTCCGCACCACCTCCGCCGCCGTCGCGGCCGCCGCTCTGCTGATCTCCGGCTGCTCCTCCGGGAGTTCGCCCTCGGGCACCGAGGCGTCCCCGGAGCGCACCGGGCCCGGCCCAGGGCGCGCCGCCCCCAGCGCGTCCCCCGCCCTCGGGCCGCTCCCCACCGCCACTCCGGCGAACCTCCGCCCGTACTACGACCAGAAGCTGACCTGGCGCGACTGCGGTGTGGCCGGCTTCCAGTGCGCGACGCTGAAGGTGCCCCTCGACTACGCCGAGCCCAGCGCGGACACGGACCTGGAACTCGCCGTGGCCCGTAAGAAGGCCACCGGTCCCGGCACCCGCATCGGCTCCCTCATGGTCAATCCGGGCGGTCCGGGTGGTTCGGCGATCGACTACCTCCAGCAGTACGCGCCGCAGCCGGCGCAGGTCCGCGCGCGCTACGACATGGTGGCGGTGGACCCGCGCGGGGTGGCCCGCAGCGAGCCGGTCAGATGCCTCTCCAACAAGCGGATGGACAAATACACCCAGACCGACCAGACTCCGGACGATTCCGCCGAGGTCGACAAGCTCACCACCGCCTACCGCGACTTCGCGAAGGGCTGCGAGTCACGCTCCGGCAAGGTGCTCCCGCACGTTTCCACGATCGAGTCCGCCCGTGACATGGACGTGCTGCGCGAGGTCCTGGGCGACAAGAAGCTCAGCTATATGGGCGCCTCCTACGGCACCTTCCTCGGCGCCACGTACGCCGGACTCTTCCCCTCCCGCTCCGGCCGTCTGGTCCTCGACGGCGCCATGAATCCGGAGCTGGACTCCCGCACCATCAACCTCAACCAGACCGCCGGCTTCAACACGGCCTTCACGGCGTTCGCCGCGGACTGCATCAAGAGAAAAGACTGCCCCCTGGGCACCAAGAGCACCGACGACGCCGGAAAACGGCTGTCCGCCTTCTTCCAGCAGCTGGACGCACGCCCCTTGCCCACCGGCGAGGCCCGTCGGCTCACCGAATCCCTCGCCACCACAGGCGTCATCGCCGCCATGTACGACGAGCAGGCATGGCCCATCCTGCGCGAGTATCTGGCCCAGGCCAAGGACGGCAACGGCCGCGGGCTGCTCACCCTCTCCGACACCTACTACGAGCGCGATCCGGACGGCTCCTACGCCAACCAGATGTTCGCCAACCCCGCCGTGAACTGCCTCGACCTCCCGCCCGCCTTCACCAGCCCGGATGAGGTCCGCGCCGCCCTCCCCAGCTTCCGCAAGGCTTCCCCGGTCTTCGGCGACAACTTCGCCTGGGCCGCCCTGAACTGCGCGTACTGGCCGGTCAAGGCCACCGGCAAGGCCCACCGCATCGAGGCCGAGGGCGCCGCCCCGATCGTCGTCGTAGGCACCACCCGCGACCCGGCCACCCCGTACGAATGGGCCAAGGCCCTCGCCGCCCAGTTCTCCGGCGCCACGCTCCTCACGTACGACGGCGACGGCCACACCGCCTACGGCCGCGGCAGCGACTGCATCGACACCGCGATCAACACCTACCTCCTCGAAGGCACCACCCCGCCCAAGAACAAACGCTGCACGTGACCCACCCCACACCCACCCCCTGACCAGCCACTAAACCGGGTACGGACCACCCCTCGACGATGTGTAGACTGGGCCGCGCACCACGCCGCCTTAGCTCAGTTGGCCAGAGCAACGCACTCGTAATGCGTAGGTCTCGGGTTCGAATCCCGAAGGCGGCTCTGAGGTGAATCCCCAGGTCAGGCATCTGACCTGGGGATTTATCGTTTTTGTGGACCATGGAACGCTAACCGCGGCATGCCTGATGACCTACGTATTCGGGTACGTGGGTCCGAGGTTTAACACACTGCGGAGGGGCTGCCATGCTGAGTGAGAAAACAGGCTTTGATCTGCGATTTCTATGAACTTTCCAGGTGAGGTCTCAGGCATCGCGCAGGGGCAGGGGAGCGCGAGGGGAGCGCATCGGTGCAGCGGTGGTGCAGACGTCGCGGTCAGAGGGGCGCCTGCAACGCGAACGAGGGCCCTCTGCGACTGCTTTGGCCTTGTTGAAGTCCGACAAGGGATTAGTACGTCAGCGTCCCAGCAGGGGGGAAAAATGGGGATGAGTCGGCGCCTCTGGGCTCGATAAAGCCTGGTTCGAGGGCAGGGCGCGGCGCGCACCGGCGGTCACCAGGGCGCGAAGCTGGTGGACGTCGCACGCCGTGCCGGAGTCTCCACGGGCACGGTGTCCAACGTCCTCAACCACCTCGACCGTGTGTGGGAGGAGACTCGCGAACGCGTTGAACTCGCCATCAAGGAAATCGGGTTCGTGCGAGGCGGTGCAGTGTCGGAGCACACAGCCCACTGGCGCCGCAACGGCTTCGCCACCTGGCTGTTCACCCCGGCGGTCTCCGGCTCGTACTCGAAGAAGGCGCCGCAGGAGGCACGACCCGTGCCGCTTCTCGGTGAGCCATGGCCCGGTGTGCCGGCCCGAGGGCGTGGCGCCAGTAAGCGGGCCGACGCCTGCTGGCTCCCGATCGCCAAGGGGCTCACCCCCACGGTCTTCGTCACACCCACCGGACCGTGATGGAGGACCCGGCACCGAGAAGACCCTCATGGACGATCGCCGGGGTCACATCGACGGCTCGGTCTCGGCGCGCTACGCCCATGTCACCCATGGCATGCGCCGGCGCCTCATGGTCGGGCTGGCCGAGCAGTGGGAGACAGCGCTCGACGCACGGCTGGCGATGTACCCGACGTCGCCCGTGCGTGTACTCGACGATCTTCTGCGGTCGCGTCTGACGGCGCGCTGACCCGCGCTCGGCAGATGCAACACAGTTGGCCAGCCTGTTCCGCAAACTTCAGTGCGGTATAGGTTCACTGAGGGCGCCGTGACGACGCGTGACGTCCATCAGGGGCTCCACCTCGTCGGCATCGTTATCGATCCCGGTCAGCCTGAACTGCGGCATGCTCGATTGGCGTTCACCCCGAAGCCGCGTCCAACTCCGGTCGGCAGAGTGCGACCCGAGGATGACAGGTAACCCCCGATGTGGACCTGAGCATGGCCACGTCACGGGGTAGCGTTCTCAGGTGCATCCGCGCGACCTTGTGGGGCCGTTCGGCTGCGCCGATCATGTGCCCATGTCGTTTCGCGCCGAGCAGTTTGATGTTGCGTCTGTTCTCCGGGAGGTGAAGATGGTCCGTCTGGAGGGTGTGGTCCGCATTCGTGATCTCCACCTTCCGCTTCTCCGGAGGGCCGCCGCGTCTCTCCCTGGAGCAGTGGCGGATGCATGGCCGATCGAGGTCAAGAACCTGTTGCGAGCGGCAGTGTCCGGGCTCGCCTTGATCAGACCGATCGTTCCGACCTGGACGATGTCCTCCATCGGTTCGTTGCGGCTGCGGAAGCGGGCTGCCGCGTAGCGCACGAGCGGGGGGGTGCCCCTATGGGTTTCGTCAACCCGTGGGGGTGGGTTGGGGGTCGTAGAAGGTGCCGTCGCGGAGCATCGCGAAGAGGACGTCGGCTCGGCGTCGTGCGAGGCAGAGGAGGGCTTGGGTGTGGTGCTTTCCCTGAGCGATCTTCTTGTCGTAGTAGGTCCTGGACCTGGGGTCGGCCAGGGCCGCGAACGCGGACAGGAAGAAGGCCCGTTTAAGCTGCTTGTTTCCTCTCCGGGATGGTTGCTCACCCCGGATCGACGAGCCGGAACTGCGGGTCGCCAGGGCGAGACCTGCATAGGCGGCGAGGTGGGCGGCGGACGGGAAGCTGCTGCCGTCGCCCACATCGATGAGGATCCTGGCTCCGGTCCTGACGCCGATCCCCGGCATGGACGTCAGGACCTCGGAAAGAGGGTGGTTCTCCAGCAGTTTCTCGATCCTTGCGGCGAGGAGTTTGCGCTGGTCAAGCACCGCCTGGAGCGAGTTGGCGAGGCTGGGGACGATGAGTGCGGCCGCGTCGGTGCCGGGCACGACCACGGTCTGTTCGTCCAGAGCCGTGAAGATGTCGTCGACGAGCCGCTCGGCCATCCTCGGGGCCTTCGGACGTATCAAGGCGATCAGCCTGCGGCGTCCGGCCTTGCGGATCTGGGCTGGGGAACCGAACTGGTCGAGCAGTTTGAGCACGGCTGGGTGCTGCACTCGCGGGCCCAACACGCGTTCCAGCGACGGGTGGATCTGCGTCAGCAGGCCGCGGAGCCGGTTGGAGATGCGGGTGGCTTCGCCGGCCAGGTCGTCATCGAAGCCCACGGTCATCTCCAGCTCGGCGATGGTCTCGTCTTCGAGCTCGATGGATCTCAGCGTGTGGGGCATCGCGCGGGCTGCGCCCGCGATGATGAATGCGTCGCGGGCGTCGGTCTTGGCCTCGCCGGGGTAGAGGTCGGCGATCCGCCGCATCGTCAGGCCGGGCAGATAGGCGACCTGGCAGCCCGCGTCGCGGGCGACTGCCAGCGACAAGGCTCCGATGGAGGCGGGCTGGTCGACCACCACCAGGACGGCGCCATGCTTGGCCCTCAGCTTGGCGAAGACCTCGCGGAGCTTGGGCTCGCTGTTGGGCAGCCGCTTGTCGAATGCCTTCTTCCCGGCTGGGGTGACGGCGGTGGCGTGGTGTTCGCCCTTGCCGACGTCCAGGCCGAGGAAGGCGCCGATGTCGCTGACGTCGATCACGTGCTTCCTCCGGTCGTTCTCACCCGGCCGTCCCACGGCACCGATCGCCACATCCACATTACGAAGAGCCTCCCGACCTGCGGACAAGCCGGTGGTCATGCCCCTGACTTGTTGAATCGACCCCAGACGCTCGGTCTGCAGCCGTAGCGTCCAGGGTGCCGGTCGGCACGGGCTCGCATAGCTCCTTGCCGCCCCCGTGGGGCTGGCTCATGATTAGCGTGCCGCCGCTGACCGGCACCCACGCGGTGTGGCTCGACAGAGGCATGAATGTGTGGACCGCTACTTCAAGTCAGGGTGCCCACCGCACACTTCTGCCGCTTCGAGCACCAGGTCAGGATGCGCGTGATCACGATCGGGATCGACCCCCACAAGTCCTCTCACACGGCCGTCGCCGTCGATGCCGCAGGCCACAAGATCAGCCAGCGACGCTTCGTTGTGAACGACGGGACCTTCCAGCAGCTGATGCGCTGGAGTGAGCAGTGGCCGGAACGACGCTTCGCGGTCGAAGGCGCCGGCGGCCTCGGCCGGACTCTCGCCCAGCAGCTGGCCGCGGCGGACGAGGACGTCGTCGATGTTCCCTCGACGCTGTCGGCCCGGGCCCGGCTCCTGGCCACCGGCGGCGACCGCAAGACCGACCCCGCCGACGCCCTCCACGTCGCTCAGGTCGCCCTCTTCCGCACCGACTTGCGCAAGGTCGTGCGTGAGGACCAGTCCACGATCCTCCGCTTGCTGACCGAACGGCACAACGACCTGGTCAACGAACGCACCCGCATCACCAACCGCCTGCACGCAGTCCTGCGCGACCTGCTGCCCGGAGGCGCCCCCACCCGCCTGTCAGCGGACAAAGCCGCCACCCTGATGAAGGGCATCCGACCGATCACCGCGACCGACAACTGCCGCCGTGACATCGCCCGCGACCTGCTGGCCGACCTCCGTCGGCTGGACCGCCAGGTCAAGGACAACGAAGCCCAGATGCGCGACGCCCTCGCCGCCTCACGCACGACACTGACCTCTCTGCCGGGACTGGGTACCGTGCTCGCGGCCAAGGTCCTCAGCCACATCGGCGACGTCAGCCGCTTCCCCACCGAGCACCACTTCGCCAGCTACACCGGCAGCGCACCACTGGACGCCTCCAGCGGGAAGAACATCCGGCACCGACTCAACACCGGCGGCAACCGGGCCCTGAACTCAGCCCTGCACATCATCGCCATCTGCCAGATCCGGGACGGCGGCCGCGGCCAGGACTACTACCGCCGCAAGATCGCCGAGGGGAAGACACCCACCGAAGCCCGCCGGGCCCTCAAACGTAGGCTCTCGAACGTGGTCTACCGGACCATGAAACGCGACCAGCGAAAGCAACTCACAGCAGCCGCTTGACACACAGAGGCGCTAATCAGCGGTCTGTCGATGCCTCCGGAGTCGGTGACACCACCCCCCAGGCCATGCGTTCGACAGGGGGAGAAAGTCATGCCAGCTCCGGAGGCCGGGCGCCCCGTTGCGGGGCCACCAAAAAGGTAATTGTGAGAGTGGGGCTGCGGCCCGGGTTGGGCTGCTGCCAGGATCGGCGTCGACGTTCCGGCATGACTCGCAAGGTAACTGACGGCTCGTCAGGGCTTGTCGTGCCCCCGAGATGTCTGCCGGACGTCGACGTCGACCTGGCCCACCACGTTGGCTTGATCAGCAGCTTGTCCGCCATCTCGACGTGACTCATCACAGTTCTGCCACGCGGTGACTCCACCCAGGCCGACGCCGACCACGGTCGTCCCGTCCAAGAAGGAGAGCAACCGCGTGACCATGCTCGCAGAACAGGTAGACGGCGTCATCGGCGTCGACACCCACCGCGACACCCTCGCCGCAGCCGCCGTCAGCCCCATCGGTGCCGTACTGGCCAGCAGCGATGCCCCTGCCAACGCCTGCGGATACCGGCGCTTGCTGGACTTCGCCCGCACCCACATCCCCGGCCGTCGCAGCTGGGCCCTGGAAGGCATCGGCAGCTACGGTGCCGGCCTGGCCGCCTTCCTCGACCAGGCCGGTGAGCACGTCGTGGAAGTCTGTCGGCCCAAGCGCCCCTCCGTCCGTGGCGGCCGCAAGACCGACATGATCGACGCGATCCGCGCAGCCAAGGAAGCCCTGTCCAGTGAGCACCTGATCCAGCCCCGGCTCCGCGGCGAGCGGGAAGCCCTGCGTGTCCTGCTCTCCACCCGCCATGGAGCCGTCCTCGCCTCCACCGCCGCGATCAACCAGCTCAAGTCGCTGATCGTGTCCGCGCCGGACGACCTCCGCGCCGAGCTGCGGAAGCTCAAGCGTCCGGTCCAGATAGCCCGTTGCGCCCAGCTCCGGGACCGGCCGGCCCAGGACATCGAGCACCGCATGACCGTACGGGCCCTGCGCTCCACTGCCCAGCGGATCCAGGCCCTGCAGGCCGAGGCCAAGGAGCTCGAGGACGAGATGCTCGCCCTGGTCCGCGAGGTGGCGCCCGAGCTCCTGGACCTGCTCGGCGTCGGGCCGATCACCGCCACGCAGATCCTGGTCAGCTGGTCCCATCCCGGTCGGTTCCGGTCCGAGGCTGCCTTCGCGTCCTTCGCCGGCGTCTCGCCGATTCCCGCCTCCTCCGGGCTGACCAACCGTCACCGCCTCAACCGCAGCGGCGATAGACAGCTCAACCGGGCCCTGCACACCATCTCGCTGATCCGGATGCGGCTCGACCCAGTTACGAAGGCGTACGTCGCCCGCAGAATCTCCGAGGGCAAGACCTCCCGCGACGCGCAACGCTGCCTCAAGCGAGCGATCTGTCGCCACCTTTTCAAGATCCTCGAACGCTCCAACCGAGACGCTGGGGAGAACTCCGAGAATCTCGCTCAAGCGGCTTGACGCGATATATGCAGCCTCGGGGAGTTCGATGAGTGTGTCACGGACGTATGTCCGCTCCGCGCAGTCCTTGTCGAGCGAGGCCGACCGCAGGAACAGGGAGTGGGAGAGCGTGCGGGTGTTGATGGCGTCGTCGTGCACGTGGTCATGCGCGTGCAGTGCGGGCGCGGGAATCGCGGAAAGCCCCTTCGAGCTGCCCAGTTCTACGGACATGTCACCCCTTGAGGTGGCGGACGGGTCGCTGCGGCGTCCCGGCGCGGGGGCGGACCGGAACCGTATACCTCCACCTACTGACTTCGGCTCGTCAGGGTGATCTTTCCTGGTTCCCCTGATGGGGCTGGGGTGTTGGTTGTACTTCGTGGTGGGTGAGGTATGCGGATGGAGGCGGGCTCACCGCTGCGGGACGTCAGCGCCGGGAGACGGTACGCATGCAGGCAGCCTGGGCCTGGCGCGCGAGGAGGGGGAGGCGGCGCGGCTGTCGTCCGTACGGCGGCTGGCGGCGGAGTACGGCGCGACGGTGCTGCTCAAGGGGTCGACGACGCTGGTCGCCGACGCGGTGGGCGGTCCGGTGCGGGGCAACCCGACCGGCACGAGCTGGCTGGCCACGGCCGGCAGCGGCGACGTGCTGTCGGGGCTGGGTGGCTCGCTTCTCGCGAGCGGGCTGGATGCGCGGGAGGCGGCGTCGGTCGCTGCGTACGTACACGGCCTGGCGGGCCGGCACGCCGCAGGCCGCGAGGGCGCCCCCATCGGCGCTTCGGACGTGGCGACCACCCTGGCCACGGCCTGGCGCGACATCGCCGCGACCTGACGTCCCCGGTCCGGCCCTGTGCCATTACGCCTGGTGGGCGGAAAGGCATGGCATCGGGGTGGAGTGTGGGGGCGTGTCGTGGCGGTGGGGGCAGGGGGGGCGGGATGGGTGATTCCGTTCGGTTCGGATCGTGCTGCCGTGTCCCCCCCCGCGCCCCGCTCGGTCCCGCGCACCGCAGCCCACCGTGGAGAGAGGACGGAATGTCTCCAGCCGTCAATACGAGGAAGAGAAGGCGGCCCATCGCGGCCGTCGTCGCCGTGGCGGCAGTGCTGCCGCTTGTGCTCGGCGGCAGCACCGCTGCCCAAGCCACCCAAGCCGCGCAGGGAGTCGAGGCCGTCCCAGCCGACCCCGCGCCGCCGGCCGGCCAGGCCGTACCCCTCGAAGCCCTCGTGCCCGGCATCCCGCCCGGCCCGCACGAGCGTCACACCGACACCCCCGACCAGGCGCTCCCGCCCCTCATTCCGAAGGGCGCGGCGGACCAGTCGGACACCCACGACACCACCGTCGAGTACGTGCCGCCGCAGGAGGCGCAGAACGCCCGCCAGCCGGACGAGTCGGCGCCCTGCGCCTCCTTCACCGGCCCGTACCAGCGCGAGCTCGAGCGCTTCCTCAGGCTTCCCGTGGATGGCAAGCAGTCCAAGGCGGACTGCCGGGTCATCCGCAGGTGGCAGTCCGAGGAGGACATCCAGCCCGCCATCGGCTTCGCCGGCCCCAGCAGCTGGGGCAGGATCCGGTTGATCGAGGCCAGGCGCGCCCCCAACGAGGCCGGCCGCTGCCCGGTGAGGGACGCCCTGGTCGCCTGCGTGGACCTGCCGCGCCAGCTGATGTGGGTGCAGGCGGGCAAGGACGTCATCTTCGGCCCGGTACCCATCCGCAGCGGCAAGCCGGGCTACCCGACCCGCATCGGCTGGAACCGGATCTACTGGAGGCACAAGAACCATCACTCGACGATCTACGACTCGCCGATGCCCTTCGCCCAGTTCTTCAACGGCGGCCAGGCCTTCCACGGCGTCTATGGCAACATTTACGACCCCACCGGGGGCTCGTACGGCTGCGTCAACCTGCGATACGACGACGCGAAGGAGCTGTGGGACGTGCTGGCCAAGGACGACCGCGTCTATTCGTGGGGGCGCCGCCCCGGTACGTGACGCGTACGAGCGCACCCGCGCGGAAGCCGCGCCGGGCCGGGCCCGGCAGGGACCAGCCCCTGCCGGGCCCGGCTTCCGCATATGCGGTGAGCTTGCCGTTTACTGACTTCGGCTCGTCAGGGTGATCTTTCCTGGTTCCCCTGATGGGGCTGGGGTGTTGGTTGTACTTCGTGGTGGGGGAGGTATGCGGATGGCGGCGGGCTCACCGCTGCGGGACGTCAGCGCCGGGAGACGGTACGCATGCAGGCGGCCGAGCTGTTCGATGAGGGGGTCAAGCCGCCGGAGGTGGCGCAACGGCTGCGGGTGAGCCGGAAGTCGGCCTACCAGTGGTACCGGATATGGCGGGAAGGCGGTGTGCAGGCCCTGGCCTCGCGCGGTCCGAGCGGGTCGCGGTGCCGTCTGTCGTCGCGCTGTCTGGAGAAGCTGGCCGGGTACCTGGAGCAGGGCCGGCCGCGCATGGCTGGGTGGAGGACCAGGTGTGGACGGCCGCGCGGGTGGCCACTCTGATCGGGCGGAAGTTCCACGTCTCCTACAGCGTCTCGGGTGCCACCAGGCTGATGCACCGGCTCGGATTCAGCCCGCAGGTGCCCGCACGGCGGGTGGCCGAGCGCGACGAGCAGGCCGTGACCTTGTGGAAGGAGTCTCAATGACGAAGTCAAGCCGCTTGCGCGACCGGCGGGGCGGGGGTGAAGAGCCGTCCGTCACGCAGGAGTGCCCAGAGCACCCCGGCCCGGCGTCGGGCGAGGGCGATGACAGCTTGAACGTGTTTGCAGCCCTCGCCGCGCTTCTTGAGGTAGAAGTCCCGGTTCGGGCCGTCGCGGATGATGCTGGTCTGCGCCGACAGATAGAACACCCGGCGTAGGCGACGGCTGTAGCGCTTGGGCCGGTGAAGGTTGCCGGTCCGTCGGCCGGAGTCGCGGGGAACGGGCACGAGCCCGGCTGCCGAGGCCAGGTGCCCGGCGTCCGCGTAGGCAGACATATCGCCCGCCGCCACGACGAACTCCGCTCCGAGTATTGGCCCCATCCCGGGCAGGGACTCGATGATCTCGGCCTGCGGGTGACTGCGGAAGGTCTCGCGAATCTGTTTGTCGATCCGGTTGAGCCGGTCGTCCAAGGCCAGGATCTGCGCCGCCAAGTCGGCGACGATCTGGGCGGCGATGTCCTCGCCGGGCAGCGCGGTCTGCTGGGCCTGAGCGGCTTCCAGGGCGGTGGCGGCGACCGTATCGGCACTCCGGACGCTGCGGTTGGCTAGCCAGGCCGTCAGCCGGGCCCGGCCGCGGCGCCGGATGGCGGCAGGAGTCTGGTAGCCGGTCAGGAGCACCAGCGCACCCTTGTGCGCCGAGTAGTCGAAAGCCCGCTCCAGCGCGGGGAAGACGCCGGTCAGCACGTCGCGCAGCCGATTGATCATCCTTACCCGATCGGCCACCAGGTCGGAGCGGTGGGCGGTGAGCAAAGCGAGGTCGGCGGCCAGCTGGGCCGGCACGTCGATCGCGGTGAAGTCGTTGCGGTGGCGGGCGGTCTCAGCGATGACGTAGGCGTCGCGGGCGTCCGTCTTGGCCTCGCCCCGGTAGGCGCCGGACATCCGGTTGACCGTGCGGCCGGGCACGTAGACGGCCCGCTGGCCGTGAGCTGCGAGCAGGGCCAGCAGCAACGCGGAGGCCGTGCCGGAGATGTCCACCGCCCAGTGGACATCGTCGGCCAGGGCCAGGATCTCGCCGAGCGCAGCCAGGATGGCAGACTCGTCGTTGTCGATCTTCTTCGACCACAAGGTGGCTCCGGTCTCGTCGACCACTGCGGCCCAGTGATGAGCCTTGCCGGCGTCGATGCCGGCCCAGACCCGGTCCCGTTCCTTGCGCACGCGCCCCTCCTCGTCTCCAACATCATGCTGTCGGCCCGAGGAACACCCCGCTGTCATCTCCGTAATCAGCGACCGCACAAGGCGCGCACATCTCAATCAGCAGCCAGGGCGCCCCGGAAAGCCGGGCGGCCACTCCTTCCGAGCCACTACAGGCAAGGCAACCTGAGCCACACCCGGCCCTCCCGGGCCGCCCAACAACTTACGGAGGCGACCTGGGCGGAGGTAGAAGAGCCCGGGCGGCCTGCGGCGGCTGCATCTGCTTCGAGGACGAGGCAGGCTTCACCCGTCGGCCGCCCCGAGGACGCACGTGGGGTCGGCGTGGCGTCACCCCGGTCGTGACGGTCAGCGGGGGGCGCTCGGGACGGCTGTCGGTGGCCGGGCTGATCGCGATGCGGCCCGGGTCCCGCACCCGGCTGTGCCACCGCCTGCGCACCCACCGGGCGGGAGCCGGCAAGCGCCGCAGCATGAGCGAACGCGACTTCGTCGCGCTGATCGACGGCGTGCACCAGCTGGTCAAGGCGCCGATCGTGCTGGTGTGGGACCGGCTGAACACCCATGTCTCTCACGCCATACGGGAGTTGATCGCCCAGCGCGAGTGGCTGACGGTGTTCCTGCTGCCCGCCTACGCGCCCGACCTCAACCCCGTCGAGGCGGTGTGGGCACACGTCAAACGCAGCCTGGCCAACCTCGCTGTCGTCGCCCTCGACCGCCTGGAAACACTCGTCCGCAACCGCCTCAAACGCCTCCAGTACCGACCCGAGACCCTCGACGGCTTCATAGCCGGAACCGTCCTGTCCCTCGACGATCCAGCGTCACCCTGACGAGCCGAAGTCAGTGAATACCGGAGGCAGCGCTACGGCGACGCCGCGGAAACGGCAGCGGCCCCGACGCCCACGCCCCCGGCGTTGCCGGCACGCAGGGCTGGCTGATCGGAGTACGGGTGTCTTGTGGGCAGTGCGGTGGCTTGGGATCCTCGTGAGGAAGGTTCCTGTCATGGGGGCGCTCTTTGAGCCGGGCTCAGGGAGGGGCGGGTGAGGGGACGTCCGTCACGGTGTTCGCGGGCGCGGGTAGGGAAAACCCCTGTGTCGGGCCACGGTTTTCCGCACTGTGTGACGGAGGCCCGCCGGATGGATCCCGCGCGTGCGGGGAGAAAGCCTGGGATCATGAAACGGCACGGCAAAAGCCACTGGAAATGCCATGGGAAACGGCACGGCGACAGGCAAGGCGGCCGGTATGGCAAGGGGCGCGGTAAGCGGCGCTGCACCGCGCTTGTCCTGGGGCTGCTGATGGGGCTCGGCGCGGCGATGGCAGGGGCGCCGGCGGCCGCGGCCGCCGGGTCGGTGTCCACCGCCCCCCTGGGGGACTCCGATGGCTCGGTCGTTGCGGCACTCGAGCGGGGGGCTCGGCCCCTGCGGACCGTTGAGCCGCAGGGCGGCAGCCGCGATCTGCGTCCCCTCGGCCGCATGGTCGGCGGCGCCCGGGTCGTGGGCGTCGGTGAGGCCACGCACAGCTCGCACGACTTCTTCGCCCTGAAGCACCGCCTCTTCCGGCACCTCGTCGAGGAGAAGGGTTTCCGCACCTTCGCCCTGGAGGCCAGCTGGAGCACCGGACTGCGCCTCAACACCTATGTGCTGCACGGCACGGGCGATGTACGCCGCATCATGAGGGACGAGTTCCAGGGCGGCTACCTGTGGTGGGACAACACCGACTATCTGCGGCTCATCGAGTGGATGCGCGCGTACAACGTCCGCCATCCGCACGACCCGGTCCGCTTCATGGGCGACGACATGGCCTGGAGCGGGCCCGAGCTGTACGACGCGGTCACGGGCTATGTGGCCCGCGTGCACCCGGAGTTGAGCGCCCGCTTCGGTGAGCTCTACCGCGGGCTGCGGCCCACTGTGGCGACGGGAACGTACCTGGATCAGTACCTGAAGAAGCCGTACGGCGAGCGCAAGGAGATGGCGGAGCGGACGGGGCGGGCCCTTCAGTTGCTGGAGTCGTTGAAGTCGATGGAGTTGATGAAGCGGCAGACTGCGGGCGACGCGGACCGGAGGGCGTACGAGCGGGCCGTACAGAATGCGCGGGTCATCGATCAGACCGCTCGGCAGTACGCCTTTGACTTCGAGGATCCCGCGCAGGTTGCCTCGAGTATGCGCTACCGCGACGCGGCGATGGCGGCCAATGTGGTCTGGTGGCAGCGGCACACGGGCACGAAGGTGCTGTTGTCGGCGCACAGCGCCCATGTCGCCTACGAGACGCGGGACCCCGCTCACTACCCGAAGGTGCAGGGCGCGTTCCTGCGGGACAGCCTCGGCTCCGGGTATGTGAGCGTGGGCCTCGCTTTCGAGCGGGGCTCGTTCAACGCCACCGGCCCGGACGGTGCCATCCACCGGTGGACGCTCGGCCCGGCGGGCCCCGGCAGCAACGAGCGGACCCTGGACCGGGTCCGGTACCGGGACTACGCGGTCGACCTGCGGACCGTCGGCGCACCGGCCCGCGGGTGGCTGGCCGCGGCCCGGCCGACGCGCAGCATCGGCACCGACTATCCGGACGGCCCGTACGCCGTCGCACTCGGCCGCAGCCACGACGTCCTCATCCACCTTCACCGCGTCGAGGCGGCGTGGTTGCGGGGCCCCGGTGGAGCCGGATCCGGATCCGGTAGCCGCTAGGCCTGTGCCGGATCGCTGGGCCGTGTGCCGGATCGCCAGGCCCTGGGCCGGATCAGTAGGGCGTGGAGTCGTTGCGGAGGTGGGCGAGGACGGCCAGGACGCGGCGGTTGCCGTCGGTGGGGTCGAGGTCGAGTTTGGCGAAGATGTTGCTGGCGTGTTTGACGACGGCGGCCTCGGTGACGGAGAGCCGGTGGGCGATGGTCTGGTTGTTGAGGCCTTCGGCCATGAGGGCGAGGACCTCGCGTTCGCGCGGGGTGAGGCGCCGCAGGGGGTGGTCGGCGGTCTGGCGGGCGAGGAGTACGCGGACGACCTCGGGGTCGACGACGGTTTCGCCGGCCGCGATGCGGCGCAGGTCGGTGAGGAATTGGGAGACCTCGCCGACGCGGTCCTTGAGGAGGTAGCCGAGGCCCCCGGTGCCCGTCCCGCCGCTGAGGAGCTGGGTGGCGTAGGCGGTGGCCACGTACTGGGACAGCACCAGGACGGCGAGTCCGGGGTGGCGGGTGCGCAGGTCGAGGGCGGCCTTGAGGCCCTGGTCGTCGTAGTCGGGGGGCATCCGGACGTCGGTGACGACGAGGTCCGGGCAGTCGTCGTCCACGGCGCAGGCCAGGGCCTCGGCGTCGCCGACCGCGGCGATGACCTCGTGGCCGCCGCGCGTGAGCAGTTCGACGAGGCCGGCCCGCAGCAGGACCGAGTCCTCGGCCAGGACTACACGGAGCACGGAACCTCCACACGCAGCTGGGTGGGGCCGCCGACAGGGCTGGACAGCACGAGCCTGCCTTTCAGAATTGCTACTCGGTCGGCCAATCCTTGCAAACCGGTGCCCGCCGTGGGATCGGCGCCCCCTTGCCCGTCGTCGGTGATGAGCAGGGTGAGGCGGCCGTCCTTGAGGGAGCCGACGATGCCGATGTGGGTGGCACCGCCGTGTTTGGCGGCGTTGGTGAGCGCCTCGGTGACGGCGAAGTAGGCCATCGTCTCCACGGGGGCGGGCAGGCGGTGCGGCAGGTCGATGTCGACGGTGACGGGGACGGGGCTGCGGGAGGCGATCTCCTCGACGGCGGCGGCGAGGCCGTGGTCGGTGAGGACCTGGGGATGGATGCCGCGGACGAGGTCGCGCAGCTGGCCGAGGGCCTGGCGGGCCTCGGCGCGGGCGCGGCGGACCAGTTCGGCCGCGCCGGAGTCGCTGCCCTGGAGCTCCATCTCGGCCAAACCCAGTGTCATGGTCAGCGCGACGAGCTGCTGTTGGGCGCCGTCGTGCAGGTCGCGTTCGATACGGCGCCGCTCGGCCTCGAAGGCGTCCGCCAGGCGTGCCCGGGAGCGGGTCAGTTCCATCACGCGGCTGCTGAGGTCCTCGTCGCGGGCGGCCAGCAGGAACCACGCGGTACGCGCCTGCAGCCCGGCCAGCAGCCCGCCCGCGTACGCGCACACGACCAGGCCCAACAGGCCGACGGCCGCAGCCGGCAGGGCGGCGACGGGGCCGGATACCGGCTCACCGGGGATCAGCATGACGGTGTCGGGAGCCACCGCCGCCACGATCACCGGTGCCGCCAGCAGCAGGCACGAGAAGGCCAGCAGCGCCGCGAAGCCGATGCCGGTGGCGGTGAAGACCAGGCAGAAGACAGCGGTGTAGCCCAGTTCGCGCCAGGTGGCGCGCTCGCGCAGCCGGCTGCGCAGCCAGTACCAGGGGCCGGTACGGGGGAGGGTGCGGTGCGGGTCGGGTACCGGTGTCGGTTCGACCAACCGCAGCCGACGGCGTTCCATGGCGGCGACGGGGATGCCGAAGACCGCGGCCACCGCCAGGATCAGCAGGCCGACGCCGACGACGGACAGCACCACCCCGAAGGCGATCAGGGCGTAGAGGACGAGCAGGGTGAGCGCGCCCAGCACTGTACCGCTGAGCAGATACGCCCAGCAGCGCCAGGGCCAGCACGAGATGAGGAAGCGCAGGGGGCGGCTCTTGACCGCGTCCCATACGGCTATGCGTGGTTCCACGGCGAGGACCCTAACGTGTGGCGGGGAGGGTGGCCCGGGGTGGCGAAGGTAGCGAAAACCCGACCATGAACTCTCGACATAGGTGTCGTGACCTGAGGTGTTGCCCTGGGATGCACTGACGGGGTGAGCGCATACCGAGTCTTGGACCGACCCGCCGCGCCGTCGGTGGCTGACCGGTGCCGGTGGGACCGGCGCGGTGCCTGGGCCCTGGGCTGGCTGGCCGCCGCCGGGTGGGCGGGCGCCTTCCCGGTCGTCTCGGCACTCGCCACTCACCGGACGTGGGGGCTGTGTGCCGCCGTCGGCTATGTCCTCGCCGCTGCCGCTGTGATGTGGCTTCCGGGCCGCCGGGCGCGCGCGGCGTCGGTGGTGCTCGCACTGGCGGGTGCGGTGGTGGTGCCGCTGCTGCTCCTGGTCCTGAGCGGGGCCCAGCAGTCCGAAGTGGGGGTCATCGAGCGCTCGATGACGCAGCTGCTGGCGACAGGCAGCCCCTACCTGCCCGACCCGCAGGGCCTGGCGGACTACAACCCGTACCTGCCGGGGATGGCGCTGCTCGGCCTGCCACGAGCGGTGCTGGGCGAGGGCACCTGGGCCACCGCGTGGCTCGGGGATGCCCGCATGTGGTGCGGGGCGGTGTTCCTGGGGTGCCTGGCCGCCGGGCGTGCGGTGCTGCGGACCGCCGGCCGCGGCCCGTACGGCTTCCCGGGCCGGGGGGCGTACGGCAGGCCGTTCGGCGCGTACGGCACACCGGCTGGCTTGTCGTACGGCTCCTCCTCGCGCGTCCCCTCGTACGGCCTGGGGGTGGCTGCGCTGATCGCCTCGCCGGTGGTGGCGCTGCCGCTGTGCGTCAGCGGGGTGGACCTGCCGCTCACCGGGGTCTGCTGTCTGGCGCTGGCCTTCGCGGCGCGCGGGCGGGTGCTGGGCGCTGGGGTGTCGCTCGCGCTGGCCTGTTCCTTCAAGTGGACGGCCTGGCCCGCGCTGCCGGTCGCGCTGGCGGTGCTGGTCTGCCTGTACGGGTGGCGGGCGGCGGCCAGGTGCCTGGCGTTGGCGGGTGCGGGCGCGGCTGTACTGATCGTGCCCAGTGCGTTGCTCACCCCGGCCGCGATGGTGGAACACGTCCTGGCCTTCCCGACCGGGCGGGGTGCGGTGCCCACCCCGGCGAGCAGCCCGCTGCCCGGGCACCTGCTGGCCGGACTGGGCACCGGCGGCTGGCTGGCGGCGGTGGTGCTGCTGGGCGCGGCCGCACTGGCGGTGGCCGTCTCGCTGGTGGTGCGGCGGCCGGCCGGTGTGGTGGCCGGCGCGGACCGGCTGGCACTGGGCCTCACGGCGGCGTTCCTGCTGGCGCCGGCGGGCCGGTTCGGGTATCTGGCGTTGCCCGTCGTGCTGGTGGTCTGGTCGCGGCTGGCCTCCGAGTCGTGGGGCCGGATACGGCCGGGGCGGGGCGTGGTACCCCCCGATGCACAGGGTGTGGAGGGCTATAGGAGCATAGGGGGCAAAGTGGCCAGCGCTACCCATGTCGGTGGCGCAGGGGCTTGTGCCGCGGCTCTGGCCGGCGCGCGGCGCACCCCCGAGGCAGTGTCCGCCCCTGCCCACTCGTTCGCCGGCCCGCCGTTCTCGGCTCCCTCCCACGGTCGTCGTTCTTCTCGCCGGGTGCGTCCTGCTGCCGTCGTCGGTTCCGTACCGCAGGCCCCCGTTCGCGCGGCTCAGCCGCCCCGACCGAAAGGCAACTGAGACCAGTCATGGGCTCCACCCTCGTCATCACCAACGACTTCCCGCCCCGTCAGGGAGGGATCGAGACCTTTGTGCACGCGATGGCCACGCGGATACCGAAGGACGAGGTCGTCGTCTACACCTCGCACGAGCCCGGTGCCGCCGCGTACGACGCGACGCTGCCGTTCCCGGTCATCCGGGACACCACCCGCATGCTGCTGCCCACCCGCCGGGCGACCCGGCGGGCCGTGGAGATCGCCCGGGCGCACGGCTGTGACCGGGTGTGGTTCGGGGCCGCGGCGCCGCTGGGGCTGATGGCGCCCGCGCTGCGGCGCGCCGGGGTCCGGAGGATGGTTGCCACCACCCACGGCCACGAGATCTGGTGGGCCAAGACGCCCGGGGCACGGCAGTTGATGCGGCGGATCGGCGCGGGGGTGGACGTGGTCACGTACCTCGGGGAGTACACGCGGACGCGCATCGAGCCCGCGCTGGCGCCGCGGGGGCGGATGAGCCGGCTGGTGCCGGGGGTGGACGCCACCGCGTTCGCCGCGGACGCGGCGGACGGTGACGCCGCCGAGGCGCTGCGCACGTCGTTCGGGCTGCATGGCAAGCGTGTGATCGTGTGTGTCTCGCGGCTGGTGGCGCGCAAGGGGCAGGACGCGCTCATCAGGGCGCTGCCGCTGATCCGGAGCCGCATACCCGAGGCGGTGTTGCTGATCGTCGGTCAGGGGCCTTACGAGAAGCGGCTGCGGGAGCTGGCCCGGGAGCACGGGGTCGAGGGGGCGGTGCGCTTCGCGGGCGGGGTGCCGCACGCCGACACCCCCGCCTTCTACGCGGTGGCGGACGTCTTCGCGATGCCCTGCCGTACCCGGAAGAAGGGGCTGGAGGCCGAGGGGCTGGGGATCGTGTTCCTGGAGGCCGCGGCGAGCGGGCTGCCGGTCGTGGCCGGCGACTCGGGCGGTGCGCCGGACACGGTGCTGGACGGGCGTACGGGGCAGGTCGTGGACGGGAACGAGTCGTCGGCGGTGGCCCGGGCGCTGACCGGCATCCTGGGCGACCCGGCGCGGGCCGCGGAGATGGGGGCGGAGGGCCGCCGCTGGGTGGCGCGGGAGTGGTCCTGGGACGGCTCGGCGCGCCACCTGATGCGGCTGCTCACCCCCGGAGACGAGGGCGAACACCCCGCGCAGCGGACCGATGCGGTGTCCGCGCGCCACTGAGCAGGCCCCGGGCGCAGGTTCCCCCGCTGCGCCCGGGGCCGTACGCCCTCCGCGCCCTGGCGTCCCCCGCTTCGACAAGGATCTGATTCCCGTGACCATCCCGACCGACATTCGCCTGCCCGCGACCCAGCTGGCGGGCGTGTCCAAGAGCTATGAGAGCTCGTCAGGTCCGGCGCCGGTGCTGCGTGATGTCTCGCTCGGCTTTCCACAGGGGGCCATGACCGCCGTCATGGGCCCCTCGGGGTCGGGCAAGACCACGCTGCTGCACTGCGCCGCCGGGCTCGACCGGCCCACCAGCGGGCAGGTGCTGCTGGGGGGGACCGACCTGAGCCAGTGCGACGAGCGGGAGCTGACACACATCCGGCGGGACCGGATCGGGTTTGTGTTCCAGCAGTTCAACCTGCTGCCGATGCTCACCGCGTACGAGAACGTCGCACTGCCGCTGCGACTGGGCCGCCGCGCCCCCAAACGGGCCGTCGTCATGGAGGCGCTGCGCCAGGTGGGGCTGGAGGGCAGGGAGAAACGGCGGCCCGCCGAGCTTTCCGGCGGGCAGCAGCAGCGGGTGGCGATCGCCCGCACGCTGGTGGCCGAGCCGGAGATCGTCTACGCGGACGAGCCGACGGGCGCGCTGGACACGGCGACCGGCCGCCAGGTCATGGGGTTGCTGCGGGAGGCCGTGGACCGGGCGGGCCGCACGGTGGTGATGGTCACGCACGACCCGCACGCCGCGGCCTGGGCGGACCGGGTGGTCTTCCTCGTGGACGGGCAGATCGTCGGCAAGCTCGACCACCCCACCGCGGAGCAGGTCGCCGCGTACGTTAGCGGCTAGGACCGGTGAGCGGGATGTGGCAGCTGTCCGTGCGTTCCGCACGCCACTACTGGGCGCTGTTCGCGGGTGCCTTCGTCGCCCTCGCCCTGGGGGTGGCGCTGATCGGGACGACGGCCGTCGCGCTGGCCGCCACCTGGGGCGCGCACCGGCCCTCCGCCGGGCCCGCCGTCACGCTCCAGGACGGTGCGGGTGCGCGCCATACCCTCTCCGGCGGCGCGGTGGACCTCGGCGGGGTGCAGAGTGTGCTGGCGATGGCCGGGGTGGTCTCGGCGTTCGTGACGGTGTTCGTGATCGCCGGGACGTTCGCGTTCAGTGTGGCGCTGCGCGGGCGGGACATGGGGCTGCTCCGGCTGGTCGGCGCGGGCGGGCCGCAGGTGCGGCGGATGGTGCTGGGCGAGGCGCTGGCGGTGGCGGTGCCGGCCGCGGCCGTGGGCTGCGCGATGGGGGCCGTGGTCGCGCCGTGGGCGGTACGGGCCCTGAACGGTACCGGGCTGACGCCCGTGGAGCTGCGGGCCGGGCCGTTGGGCGGGCCGCTGCTGTTCGCCGCGGGCAGCGGGCTGGTGATCGCCGTACTGGGGGCGCTGGCCGCTGCCCGGCGGGCCGCCCGGGTGAGGCCCACCGCATCGCTGCGCGAGGCCGATCTGGACGCGAAGGCGATGACCGCCGGGCGGTGGATTTCCGGGCTGGTCCTGCTGACCGCGGGCGGCACCATGGTGGCGCTGGCACCGAACGCGGGGGCGGAGGCGGCCACGCCGCTGGCGCTGTTCGGGCCGCTGGCGCTGACGCTGGCCGCCACCGCGTGGGGGCCGCTGTATCTGCCGGGGCTGGTGCGGTTGTTGACAGCGCCGCTCACGTGGTCGGGGTCGGTGTCCGGGCGGCTGGCCGGGGAGGCGGCGGGGACGGCCAAGCGGCGAACCGCCGCGCTGGTGGGGCCCGTTCTGGCGATCGTGGCCATCGTGGGCACCTTCACATCGGTGATGGCGACCACGGGCGCCGCCGCGGCCGCCGACGAGCGGGCCCGCACCCTGGGGCAGGTCGTGGTCGAACCCGCCGACGGGAGCGGGAAGCTGAGCGAGCGGGCGCTGGCCGCGCTGCGCGGTGACCCCCGGGTGCGGGCCGTCTCGGCGCCCGCGCCGGTCGAACTCGCCGTGGCCGGACGGGACACGGCGTGGCGGGAGCAGGCCGCGGCGGCCGACCTGCCGGCGCTGGCCCGTACCCACCGCCTCACCGCCGTGCAGGGCGCCGTCCAGGAGCTGGCGCCCCGAACGGTCGCGGTTTCCCGGGAGTTCGCCGACTGGTACGGGTACCGCGTGGGCAGCCGGATCACGTACGGGTTCTTCGGCGGGCAGCCGGTGAGCGCGCGGGTGCTGGCGGTGCTGGACGGCGGCGCGGCGGTGCCGCATCTGCTGCTGCCGGAGGCGGAGCGCGCCCGCGCGGCGGCCCCGGAGCGGGCCACGGTGCTGCTGGCGGACCCGTCCGGCGGTGCCGGGGCGGCGGCCGGGCGGCTGGCCGCCGCCCTTCGTGAACAGGGCGGGCAGTCGGTCGCCGTGACGCCCACCGCCGAGTGGTACGAGGGCCGGGCCACCGAACAGGACCGGCTCAACGACCTGGTGCTGGTGGTGCTGACCGGCCCCGCCGCGGCGTACGCCCTAATCGCCGTCGCCAACACCCTGGTGATGTCGTACAGCCGGCGGGGGCGGGAGATCGCGGGGATGCGCATGCTCGGGGCCGGCGCCTGGCAGGTGCGGCGCATGGCGCTGTGGGAGGCGCTGGGCACCACCACCGTCGGGGCGGGGCTCGCGGCCGGGGTGATCGCCCTGGGTCTGGCGGCCTACCGCGCCGGGCTGCGCGTATCCTATGGAGCGATTCCGCTCAGCGTGCCGTGGGGGGCCCTGCTCGGTCTCGTCTGCGCGTGCCTGCTCGTGGCCGTATGCGTAAGCCTGACGGCTGTGCAGCGCCTGCTGCGGCGCAGCACCGTCGCGGCTGTCACCGCTCGGGAGTAGCTGCGCGAGCGGTCGGACGTATGCCGTACTGCCGCCTATGCTGAGCAACTCTGAGAACACCACTGTGCTTTGAGGCAGGCACTTCACGAACAGGCAGGGGTCACCGTGCGCGTCGCCATTGCTGAGGATTCTGCGCTCTTGCGGATGGGGATGGTGCGGCTGCTGGCCGATGAAGGCATCGATGTGGTGGCGTCGCTCAGTGACGCGGAGACCATTTGCGAGGTTGTCGAAGAGTTCTCTCCGCACGTCGTGATCACGGATGTGCGGATGCCGCCGAGCCATACCGACGAAGGAATACGTGCGGCCTGCGCAATTCAGGAGATCAGTCCCGACACCGCGGTTCTGGTGCTGTCGCAGTACGTGGAGCAGACGTACGCGGAGGAGCTGGTGCGGAACGCCCGCGGCGGGGTCGGCTACCTGCTCAAGCAGCGGGTGGCGGACTTCGACGAGTTCCTCTCCGCTCTGCAGCGAGTGTCCCGGGGCGGGACGGTACTGGACTCCGACATCTTCACGCAGTTCGTCGGACACCCCCGCGAACAGCGGGCCTCGGATCTGCTCACCGCGCGCGAGCGACAGGTTCTCGAACTCATCGCCACGGGCCTGACCAACTCCGGTATCGCCACCCGGCTCGACATTTCGCAACGGGCCGTGGAAAAGCATGTGACCTCGATTCTGGGGAAGTTGAAGATCCCCAGTTCCGGGGCGGACCACCGGCGCGTGCTGGCGGTTCTGGATTACCTACGGGGGCGTTGAGCGGATTTGCCCGGGTGAGTGCGACCGAAATGCAGTTGTGAGCGAGAGCGTCGTGGAATTCTGTGCAGAACGAGCAGCCGGTCCGGTGCGGCGCGATGCCGGTCGTCCGCCGACCGCCTTCCGGGTCGCCGCCGGGCTCATCTATCTGTCCGTCGGCAGTCTGGTCGGTCTGCTGCTCGTCCCGCTCGTCGTCGGCTCCGTGGCCCTGCGCGCGGTCACGCTCCTGCTCTCCGCCGTGCCGCAGCTGGCGACGCTGGGGGTGCGCTCCGCCACCGCGGCGGTGCGGCGGGCGCTGGACGCCGAGCGGCCGCCGCGGCGCGCCGAGCGGTTCACGGCGCGCGCGGTGTGGAAGAAGGCCGGCGATCTCCGCGCGTGGTTCGTACCGAGCCTGCCGCTGCTGCGCGCGGTCGCCGATCTCGAACGCCTGCTGGCCGCCTCGGTGGTGGATCCGGGCTCGCCACCGCGCCGGCCGCGTGCCAAGGGCACCGACAACGAGGCCGACGGCAAGGGGAACGGACCGGCCGGGGAGGACGCCGGCTGGGCCGATTTTTTCGGCTACCTGGGCCTGCTGCTGCTCGGCACGGTCTGGCTGGTGCCGATCCTCGCGCTGGTGGTGCCGATCGCCGCGTTCGCCGTCAGTCTGCCCATCGGCCCGCCCGAGCAGCTGGCCTTCGGCCCGGGGCTGACCGTCCTGGTCGAGGGCTTCTGGACGCGCCTGGCGGTGGGTGTGGGGTCGATGGCGGGCTTCGGGCTGCTGGTGACGCTGCTGTTCTGGCTGGGCAAGGTACGCGCCCGGCTGGTGCGCCGGGTGCTCAGCCGGGTGGACGCGGCCGACGAGCGCCGCAAGAAGGAGCTGGCGGAGCTGCGGCGCACCGCCGCGCTGCGGGTCAACGACGCCGACTACCGGCGGCTGGAACGCGATCTGCACGACGGGGCGCAGGCTCGGCTGGCCGTGCTGCTCATGCGCCTTTCGCACGCCAAGCGGCGGGTGGGAAAGGACCCGGAGGCCTTTTCCCGGCTGCTGGACGAGACGTATCAGGAAGTCAGCAAGGCGCTGGACGAACTCCGCGATCTGGTACGGGGAGTTCAGCCGCCCATTCTCAGTGACCGCGGTCTGGACGCTGCCGTCGCCGTACTGACCGAGAAATTCCATGTGCCGGTCGTCGTGCGCAGCACCTTGTCCGTCCGGCCGGCCGCCAGTTTGGAATCGGCGGCGTATTACATCATCGCCGAATCGCTGACGAATGCCGTCAAGCACGCCTCGGCGACCGAGCTGCGGGTGGACCTGGACCGGGCGGACGGCTGTCTGCGGGTCGCGGTCACCGACAACGGCTCGGGCGGCGCCAGCCAGGAGGCGGGAACCGGCCTGCGCGGGCTGGCGGACCGGGCCACCGCGCTCAACGGAGAGCTCACCGTGACCAGCCCGCCGGGGGGTCCCACCACCGTGCGGGCCGTCCTTCCCTGGGCCTGACACAGCGCCGCGCCAGTCCCGGCCACCCTCGCAGATACCCATCTGAACTGCGGTTTTTCGCTCAGACGAAACCGCTTGCCCGTCCTTGTGCGAATGATCAACAATGGCGAGGTACGGATAGCCGCACCCCCCACGGTGTGGATATCCGTACCGCGTGGAGGTTTCAGCCGGACCCAGAAGTCGTCGAGCCCACTGGCCGAAACTTCCCGCTCCCAAGGCCGGCCCACCCGGCCTTGTGGCCGAACCATCAGCTCAGCGGATGGCCGTCCCGCCCTGGCCAGAGGGCGGGCAGGCGCCGTGGCGGCCCCGCCGCATGACGGGGCCCGATTCACCACTCTCCTGGGAAGGCATGGAAGTGCAGTATGTGGGGGACCGGCTGCGGGAACTCGCCGCGGAAACCGGTGTTCCAGGAGCCCAACTCGCTGTGTACACCGAAGGGGAAACCCTTTCGCTGGCCACGGGAGTTCAGCGGATCGGAGCCGGCGATGCGGTGGACACCGGCACCGCCTTTCCCTATGGCTCGGTGAGCAAGGCATTCACCGCGACCGTGGTGATGCAGCTGGTGTCCGACGGCGATGTGGAACTCGACGACACGGTGGCCGCATTCCTGCCGGAATTCACCAGCCCCGCGGACGCGGACATGGCCGCGGTCACCGTACGGCAGCTGCTGAGCCACACCGGCGGGCTCCTGGCCGACCACGAACTCGACGACGTCGACGAGCGCTCGCTGCGGCGCTACGCGGCCGCCGTGGCGGCCGCCGGGCTGCTGCATCGGCCCGGCGAGGTCTTCTCGTACTCCAACACCGGCTACAACCTCCTCGGCCGCGTCATCGAGGCGGTCACGGACATGAGCTGGCAGTCGGCGGTGGAGAGCTTCCTGCTGCGGCCGCTGGGCATCGACCCGTACTTCCTGCACGGTCCCGCCGCGTCGCGCGCCGTGGCCACCGGGCACGCCGTCCGGCTGGAGCGGGGCGGCGCGCGCCCGGTCGATGTCTTCCTGCCGCCCACCTGGGCCCCGGCCAGCGGTCTCGGCGGCAGCGCCGAGGACCTGGTCGCCCTCGCCCGGCTGCACTTCGGCGACGCGCCGTCGGCAGCCGATCTGCTGGACGAGGACGTCCGTGCCGAGATGCACACACCGGTGCCGGCCGCCGACGCCTTCGGCATGGCGGACGGCTGGGCGCTGGGCCTGGCCCGCTACGGCGGTGCGGACGGCGGGTGGCTGGGTCATGACGGCACGGTGGACGGCGGCACCGCCCACCTGCGCTTCCACCCCGGTCGGCGGGTGGCCGTCGCGCTGACGGCCAATGCCACCACGGGCACACTCCTGTGGCCGCGGATCGTCGAGGAGCTGCGGAAAGCCGGTATCGACGTCGCCGACCACCAGCACCCCGTCCCGGACGCACGGTCGGGCCAACAGGCGGACCTGGAACGGCTGTTGGGCGACTACCTCAACGGTGACACGCGCTTCACCGTCGCCCGCCACGAGGGCGGGCTGCGGCTGACCGACCGTACCGGACTCGTCGCCGCTATGACTCTGCACGGCCCCGACGGGCTGCTGTTCACCGCTCGCCGCACCGACGCCGACGAGGCCCCCTACACCGGGCGGTTCGTCCTGGACGGCGGCACCGGTGAGGCCGCGCTGATGCAGCTCGCCGGGCGTTCGGCCCGGCGCGAGCGGTCCGCGGCCCGCTAGCCGCCGCCGTCCCAGCGCCCGGTCCCCACGCCACATCCCCTACGCATCTCGCCCTTTCCCACACACCCGACTTTTCACGTTTTTACGGCCACTTCCCGGCCCCGGAGAGCTGACGCCTGGCCGCAGGCGGTGTTCGGGCTGCGCGGAAGTCACCCGATCCTGGAGGTACAACGTGGCTCGCGCCAACGCGTCGACCGACCGAGCGGCCCACCCGCCGGTGGAGTACTGGCGAGACCGGCTGGCGGGGATCACCCCGCTGGAGCTGCCCATCGACCGTCCGCGCCCCGTGGTGCGCTCCACCGACTGCTCGTCGTACGCGTACACCGTGCCGACCGCCACGGTCGCGGGCCTGCGGGAGCTGGCCGGGCGCTACGACGCCACGCTGCTGGAGGTCCTGGTGGCCGCCGCGCAGGCGCTGTTCGCCCGCTACTCCGGCCAGGAGGACATCGCGCTGGGCACCGTCTCCGGGGACGCCGGCACCACCGTCGTCCTGCGGACCCAGATCGAGGCGCGGGCGTCCTTCACGGCGCTGCTGGGCGGCGTCAAGGAGACCGTGCGCGGCGCGTTCGCGCACGACGGCGTCACGCCCGCCGAGCTGGTCGAGGCGCTGCGGCCGGAGCGCGACACCAGCACCACCCCCTTCGTCCAGGCCATGGTGGTCCTGCACCGCGACGCCGGTGCCGAGATCGACCCGCTCGACCTGTCGCTGGAGTTCACCGAGAGCGGCGGGGAGCTCGCGGCCCGCATCGGGTACAGCACCGCCCTGTTCGACGAGGCCACCGTCGCCCGGCTGGCCGGGCATGTGAACACCCTCCTCGCGGGCGCCGCGGCCGACCCCGAGCGGCCGGTCTCCGCGCTGCCGATGCTCACCGACGGCGAGTTCGAGCAGGTCGTACGGGAGTGGAACGCTACCGACCGCGAGGTGCCGGCCGGGGCCTTTCCCGAGCTGTTCGCGGCCCGCGTCGCCGCACTGCCCGACGCGTTCGCCGTCGTGGACGAGCAGGGCCAGGTCACGTACCGCGAGCTGGACGAGCGGGCCAACCAGCTGGCCCACCACCTGCGGGAGTGGGGAGTCGGGACGGACGACCTGGTCGGCCTGTGCATGGAGCGCGGCGCCGAGATGGTCGTGGGACTGCTGGGCATCATGAAGGCGGGCGCCGCCTACCTGCCGCTGGACCCCTCGTACCCCGCAGAGCGCCTGGCGTACATGCTGGAGGACTCCGGCGTGCGGCTGATTGTCACCCAGGAGCGGCTGGCCGCCCACCTGCCTGGCACCGACGCCGAGTTCGTGATGCCGGACCGGGACCGCGAGCGGATCGGCCGACACCCCACCACGGCACCGGACGTCGCGTTCGCGCCGGAGGACCTGGCCTACGTCATCTATACGTCCGGCTCCACTGGCCGTCCCAAGGGCGTCCTGGTCTCCCACGCGGGTATCGGCAACCTCGCCGCCGTCCAGATCGAGCACTTCGACGTCACGCCGGGCAGCCGGGTGCTGCAGTTCGCCTCCGCCAGCTTCGACGCGGCGTTCTGGGAGATCTGCATGGGCATCCTCACCGGCGCCGCGCTGGTGATGGGCGCCAAGGACACCATGCTGCCCGGCGAGCCGCTGGCCGCCTACGCCGCCGAGCGCGGCGTCACCCACGCCACCCTGACCCCCGCCACTGTCGCCGTCCTGCCCGACGGCCGTGGCCTGCCCGAGCGGGCCACGCTCGTCGTGGCCGGCGAGGCCAGTACCGGTGACCTGGTGGCGCGCTGGTCGGCGGGCCGCCGCATGGTCAACGCGTACGGTCCGACCGAGAGCACGGTGTGCGCCACCATGAGCGCCCCGCTCAGCGGCGCCGTCGTACCGCCCATCGGCACCCCGATCGCCAACACCCGGATCTACATCCTCGACGACGCGCTGCAGCCGGTCCCCGCCGGTGTGCGCGGCGAGCTCTACATCGCCGGTGCTGGTCTGGCGCGCGGCTACCACGGCCGGGCCGGGCTGACCGCTGAGCGGTTCGTCGCCAACCCCTTCGGCGGGCCGGGCAGCCGGATGTACCGCTCGGGCGATATCGCCCGCTGGCGCGCGGACGGCATGCTGGAGTACCTGGGCCGCGCCGACGACCAGGTCAAGGTCCGCGGCTTCCGGATCGAACTGGGCGAGATCGAGGAGGAGCTGGCCCGCCACCCGGACGTCGCCCAGGCGGTGGTGATCACCCACAACACCAACCTGCTGGCGTACGTCGCGGCGGCCGACGCCGGGCGCCGCCCGAGCGCCGAGGGGCTCAAGGCGCACCTGGCCGAGCGGCTGCCCGAGTACATGGTTCCGGCCGCCGTCGTCGTGCTCGACGCCCTGCCGCTGACCCCCAACGGCAAGGTGGACCGCCGGGCGCTGCCCGAGCCGGGCGCCGCCGCCGAACCGGCCGACGAGGGCTTCGCGGCTCCCCGCAACACCGTCGAGCAGACCCTCGCCGGGGTGTGGGCCGAGGTGCTGGGCGTGGAGCGGGTCGGCATCCACGACAACTTCTTCGACACCCTCGGCGGCAACTCCATCCTGTCCGTCCGCGCCGTCTCCCGGATGCGCCAGGCGCTGGGCGTCCAGCTCTCGCCGCGGGCGCTCTTCGACGCGCCCACCGTCGCCGAACTGGCCGCGCAGGTCGCGCCGGAGGAGTCCGTGGAGGACACCCCGATCCCGGCCGTGCCGCGCACCGGACCGCTGCCGATGTCCTTCGGCCAGCAGCGGCTCTGGTTCCTGGAGGACTTCGACCCGGGCAGCGCCGAGTACCACACCGCGTTCGGGCTGCGGCTGACCGGTGAGCTGGACGCGGACGCGCTGCGCGCCGCCGCCGGCGACCTGACGTCCCGGCATGAATCGCTGCGTACCACCTTCGGCGCCGTGGAGGGCAAGGGCATCCAGGTCGTCCACGAGGAGCTGGCGCCCGAGTGGCACACCGCGGACGCCTCCGGAGTGGCCGTCGATCTGCGCGAGGAGCGGCTGCGCGAGCTGGTGCGCGCCGAGACCGCCCGCGCCTACGACCTCCAGGCGGGACCGCTGGTGCGGGTACTGCTGGTGAAGGTCGGCGCCGCCGAGCACGTGTGCGTTCTGGGGATGCACCACATCGTCACCGACGGCTGGTCGATGGGCGTGGTCTCGGCCGAGCTGGGCGAGCTGTATGCGGCACGGGTCGAAGGGCGCGCCGCCGACCTGCCCGAACTGCCCGTACAGTACGCCGACTTCGCGGCCTGGCAGCGCGGCCGGCTGGAGGGCGGCGGGCTGCTGGACAAGCAGCTCGACTGGTGGCGTGAGCGCCTCGCGGGTGTCACCCCGCTGGAGCTGCCCACCGACCGGCCGCGTCCCGCCGTGCGCTCCACGGCCGGCGCCGTGTACGGCTTCGAGGTGCCGGCAGCCACCGTCGCGGGCGTCAAGGAGCTGGCCAAAGGCCGTGGCGCCACCCTGTTTATGGCGCTGACCGCGGCCGTCAAGGCGGTCTTTTCCCGCTACTCCGGCCAGGAGGACATCGCGGTGGGCACCGCGGCCTCCGGCCGCGGCCACAAGGACCTGGAGCAACTGGTCGGCTTCCTGGTCAACACCGTCGTCCTGCGCTCGCACATCGACCCGCAGGCGTCCTTCGGGCGGCTGCTCGGACAGGTCAAGGAGACCGTCCTCGAAGCCTTCGCGCACGAGGAGGTGCCCTTCGAGCGCGTAGTGGAGGCGATGCAGCTGGAGCGCGACACCAGCCGCACCCCGCTGATCCAGGCCATGGTCGTGCTGCAGAACGCCCCCAACGAGGGCGTGACCTTCCCCGGCGTCGAGGCCGCCGACCACCCGGTGCTGCGGGACGCGGCGCCCTTCGACCTGACGGTGGAGTTCTTCGAGGCCGGTGACGCGCTGGAGGCCCGGATCGGCTACAGCACCGCCCTGTTCGACGAGGCCACCGTCGCCCGGCTGGCCGGGCATGTGAACACCCTCCTCGCGGGCGCCGCGGCCGACCCCGAGCGGCCGGTCTCCGCGCTGCCGATGCTCACCGACGGCGAGTACGAGCAGGTCGTACGGGAGTGGAACGCGGCCGCGCAGGACCCGCTGTGCGGCACCTTCCCCGAACTGTTCGCCGCGCAGGCCGCACAGCGGCCGGACGCGGTCGCCGTCGAGGACGAACAGGGCTCGCTGACCTACCGCGAGGTGGACGAACGGGCCAACCGGCTCGCCCATCACCTGCGCGAACTGGGCGCCGGAGCCGACACGTTGATCGGCCTGTGCGTGGAGCGCGGCACCGAGATGGCCGTGGGGCTGCTGGGCATCATGAAGGCGGGCGCCGCCTACCTGCCGCTGGACCCGGCCTACCCGGCCGACCGGCTGACCTTCATGCTGCAGGACTCCGGGGCGCGCCTGATCGTCATCCAGGAGCACCTGCGCGGCGAACTCCCGTCCGTGGATGTTCCGCTGGTGGACCTGGTGCGCGACCGGGAGGCGATCGCCGCCCGCCCGGTCACCGCCCCCGTGACCGGCCTGACCACCGAGCACCTCGCCTACGTCATCTACACCTCCGGCTCCACCGGCACCCCCAAGGGCGTCCTGGTCCCGCACTCCGGCATCGGCAACCTGGCCGCCGCCGAGATCGACCGCCTGGCGGTCACCGAGGACAGCCGGGTGCTGCAGTTCGCCTCCGCCAGCTTCGACGGCGCCGTCATGGAGGTGCTGATGGCGCTGCCCGCCGGCGCCACTCTCGTCCTGCCGCCGCACGGCCCGATCGTCGGTGAGGCGCTGCAGAGCTTCCTGCGCGACCGGCGCATCACCCATGCCCTGCTGGCGCCCTCCGCGGTGGCCACCCTCGACCCCGCGGGCCTGGAGGGGCTGCGCACGCTGGTCGTGGGCGGCGAGGCGAGCACCGGTGACCTGGTGGCGCGCTGGTCGGCGGGCCGCCGCATGATCAACGCGTACGGTCCGACCGAGGCCACCATCTGCACCACCATGAGCGCCCCGCTCAGCGGCGCCGCCGTACCGCCCATCGGCACCCCGATCGCCCACACCCAGGTCTATCTCCTGGACGCCGCGCTCCGGCCGGTGCCGGTCGGCGTCCCTGGCGGGCTGTACATCGCCGGTCCCCACCTGGCGCGCGGCTACCTGGGCCGGTCCGCGCTGACCGCCGAGCGGTTCGTCGCCAACCCGTTCGGGGAGCCGGGCAGCCGGATGTACCGGTCGGGAGACGTGGCACGGTGGCGGGCCGACGGCACGCTGGAGTACCTGGGCCGCGCCGACGACCAGGTCAAGATCCGCGGCTTCCGGATCGAGCTGGGCGAGATCGAGACCGCGCTGTCCACCCACCCGGACGTCACCGACGTCGCAGTGGTCGCCCACCAGGGCGCCGACGGACGCCGCCGCCTGGTCGCGTACCTCGTCGCCGGCCATGCGCCGGCCACCGGCGAACTCCGGGCCCACCTCGGCGGAACACTGCCGGACTACATGGTCCCGGCCGTCTTCGTCACGCTGGACGAGCTGCCGCTGACGCCCAGCGGCAAGGTGGACCGCCGCAACCTGCCCGACCCGGAGCTCCAGTCCGAGCAGCTGGGCGGCGAGTACGTCGCCCCGCGCACCGCCACCGAGGAGACCCTCGCCGCCGTCTGGGCCGAGGTGCTGGGTGTCGAACGGGTCGGCGTGCACGACAACTTCTTCGATCTGGGCGGCGACTCGATCCTGTCCATCCAGGTCGTCTCCCGGGCCCGCCAGGCCGGGCTCCGGCTCACCTCGAAGCTGCTGTTCGTGCACCAGAGCGTCGCGGCACTGGCCCCCGCGGTCGCCTCCGTCGCCGACGGATCGGGTGCCCGGTCCGCCGCCGAGGTGTCCGGCGAGGCCGAACCCACCCCGATCCAGCGGTGGTTCTTTGCCGAGCACACCGTCAACCCCGACCACTACGGCATGTCGGTGCAGGTCGAGCTGGTACCCGACACCGACACCACCGTCCTGGAGCGCGCCCTCGCCGCCGTGGTCGCGCACCACGACGCGCTGCGCATGCGCTACCGCCGCGACGGCGAGCGGTGGGTGCAGGAGTACGGCACGGCGCCCGAAAGCCTGCTGACCGTACGCGACCTCTCGACCCTGGACGCCCAGGACGCCCAGGCCCGCGAAACCGCCCTGCACGAGGCCGCCTCGGCCGCGCAGCGCTCGCTCGACCTGACCTCGGGCACCCTGGTCAAGGGCGTCTTCTTCCGGCTGGGCGCGGGCCGCGCACCGCGGCTGTTCCTCACCGTCCACCACCTGGTGATGGACGGGGTGTCCTGGCGGGTCGTACTGGAGGACCTGGCCACCGCGTACGCGCAGCTGGCCGAGGGCCGTACCGTCGACCTGGGCGCCAAGACGTCCAGCTACCAGCAGTGGGCGAAGCGCCTGGCCGACCATGTTCGCTCCGGCGCCCTGGACGGTGAACTCGCCTACTGGCAGGGCGTGGACGGTTCCCGGGAGATCCCGGTGGACGGCGCCGAGCCGAACACCTTCGGCAGCACCGCCGTGGCGACCGCGTGCCTGGGCCGCGAGGAGACCGAGGCCCTGTTGCAGAAGGTCCCGGCCGTCTACCGCACCCAGATCAACGACGTCCTGCTGGCGGCCCTGGGCAGGGTACTGGGCGACTGGGCCGGCCACCCGACGACCATCGCCCTGGAAGGCCATGGCCGCGAGGAGCTGTTCGACGACATCGACCTGTCGCGGACCGTCGGCTGGTTCACCACCATCTACCCCGTCACGCTCGACGTGCCCCGGGGCGACTGGGGCGGGGCGCTGAAGTCCGTCAAGGAGGACCTGCGGGCCATCCCCGGCCGCGGTCTGGGCTACGGCGCGCTGCGTCACCTGTCCGCGCCGGACGGTGCCGGCCGGGCGCTGGCCGCCCAGGAGCAGCCGCGGATCAGCTTCAACTACCTGGGCCAGTGGGACAACACCACCAGCCAGGAGGGCCTCGTCCGGGGCCGGCTGGACGTGCTCGGCCGCGACCAGGCCCCGGAGCAGCCGCGTCCGCACCTGATCGACGTCGTGGCGATGGTGAGCGACGGCGCGCTGCGGATCGACTGGATCCACTCGCCCGGCAGCCATCGCACGGTCACCGTCGAGCGTCTGGCGGCCCAACTCCTGGACGCGCTGAGGGAGATCGTGGCGCACTGCCTTTCCGGGGACGGCGGCGGTGCGACGCCGTCGGACTTCCCGCTGGCGGGTCTGGACCAGGCCGGGGTGGACCGGATCGTGGGTGACGGCCGGGGCGTGGCGGACGTGTACCCACTGACGCCGATGCAGTCCGGCATGCTCTTCCACTCCCTCGCCGAGCCCGACTCGCCCGCCTACTTCGAGCAGATGACCTTCCTCGTGGGCGGCGTCGGCGACCCCGAGCTGCTGGCCCGGGCCTGGCAGCGCGTCGTGGACCACCTCGACATCCTGCGCGGCTCGGTCGTATGGGAGGGCGTGGACCGCCCGCTGCTGGTGGTCCACCGCGATGTCGAGGTGCCGGTGACGCACCTTGACTGGCGCTCGCACACGGCGGACGAGCAGAAGGCCGCGCTGGAGGAGTTCCTCGCCGGGGACCGGGCGCGGGGCCTGGACCTGTCGGCCGCGCCCCTGATGCGCCTCGCCCTCATCCGGGTTTCCGACACCGCTGTACGCCTGGTCTGCTCCTTCCACCACCTGCTGCTGGACGGCTGGAGCACCTTCGACGTGCTGTCCCAGACCTTCACCGCCCATGCGGCGCTGGCCGACGGCCGGGAGCCCGCGCTGCCGGTGCGGCGCCCGTTCGGTGCGTACGTGGAGTGGCTGGAGGGCCAGGACCTGGGCGCGGCGGAGGCGTACTGGCGGGAACTGCTGGCGGGCTTCGACACCCCCAACTCCCTGCCCTACGACCGCCGTCCGGCACCCTCCTACCAGGCCCGTTCCACCAGCCGGCTGGTCACGCGGCTGACGCCGGAGGCGAGCCGCCGCCTGGCGGAGTTCGCCCGCGGCCACCGGCTCACCCTCAACGCCGTGGTCCAGGGTGCCTGGTCGCTGCTGCTGGCGCGGTACTCGGGCCAGTCGGACGTGGTCTTCGGTGCGACGGTGTCCGGCCGTCCGGCCGATCTGCCGGGTGTGGACTCGATGGTCGGCATGCTCATCAACACCCTGCCGGTGCGGGTCCAGGTGGATCCGGGGGCGGACGTCGCGGACTGGCTGGGCCGGCTGCAGGCGGCGCAGGTGGAGGCGCGGCAGTACGAGTACGTGCCGCTGCCGCAGATCCAGACCTGGAGCGGCATCGACCATGGCGCGGGCCTCTTCGACAGCCTGGTCGTCTTCGAGAACTACCCGGTCGACGGCCGGGCCGCGGCCGAGGGCGGACTGACCCTCAGCGAGGTCGAGGGCGCGGACGTCACCAACTACCCGCTGAACCTCATCGCGTACGCGGGCGACGAGCTGGCCTACGCCCTCGCCTACGACGCCGAGGTCTTCGACCCGGCCACCATCGAGCGGATCGCTATCCACTTCGGCGCCCTGCTCGACGGGATCGCCGACGGCCCGCAGCGCACCCTCGCGGACCTGCCGATGCTGGGCGAGGGCGAGGCGGAGACCGTCGTACGCGACTGGAACGACACCGCCCGCGCGCTGCCGGACGCCTCCCTGGCGGAGCTGTTCGCCCGGCGTGCGGCCGAGCACCCGGACGCGGTGGCGCTCTCGTACGAAGGCGAGGCCCTGACCTACCGGGAGCTGGACGAGCGGGCCAACCGGCTCGCCCACCACCTGGCCGGGCTCGGTGCGGGCCCGGAGGTCATGGTGGGGCTGTGCGCCGAGCGCGGCGCCCAGGCCGTCATCGCCCTGCTGGGCATCGTCAAGGCCGGCGCGGCCTACGTCCCGCTGGACCCGGACTACCCGGCCGATCGGCTGGCGTTCATGCTCCGTGACACCGGCACCGGGCTGCTGGTCACCCAGAAGCACCTGCGCGACCGCCTCCCCGGGACCGCGGCGGCCGTGGTGGACCTGGACCGGGACGCCGAGGCGATCGCGGCGCGTCCGGCGACCGCCCCCGAGGTGGCGGACTCGCCGCACCAGCTCGCGTATGTCATGTATACCTCCGGCTCAACCGGCACTCCCAAGGGCGTGCTCACCCCGCACCGTGCGGTGGTCCGCCTGGTGCACGAGTCCGGGTACGCGGACATCGCGCCGGGCGACGCGGTGGCGCAGTTCGCCTCGTTGTCCTTCGACGCCGCCACCTTCGAGGTGTGGGCGGCCCTGCTGGGCGGCGCCCGGCTGGCCGTGCACCCGCCGACCCTGCCCACCGCGGCCGAGCTGGGCAGGTTCCTCAAGGAGGAGCAGGTCACCCACCTGTGGCTGACCGCGGGCCTGTTCCACCAGATGGTGGACGAGGGGGCCGACGCGATCGAGGCGCTCGGCGGGCTCACGCACCTGATCGCGGGCGGCGACAAGCTCTCCCCCGAGCACTGCGCCCGCGTTCTGGCCGCCCACCCGGGCCTGCGGCTGACCAACGGATACGGCCCGACCGAGGCCACCACGTTCGCCGCCACCCACGAGCTGGACGCGGGGGTGGACGGCACGGCGCCGGTGCCGCTGGGCCGCCCGATCGGCAACACCCAGGTGTATGTGCTCACCGAGATGCTGCGGCCCGCACCGGTCGGCGTGCCCGGCGAGCTGTACCTCGCCGGTGAGGGACTGGCTCGCGGCTACCTGGGCCGGTCCGCGCTGACCGCCGAGCGGTTCGTCGCCAATCCCTACGGGGAGGCCGGCCGGCGGATGTACCGTTCGGGCGACCTCGCCAGGTGGCGGGCCGACGGGACGCTGGAGTTCCTCGGCCGCGGCGACGGCCAGGTCAAGATCCGCGGCTTCCGGATCGAGACCGGCGAGATCGAGGCCGCGCTGACCGCGCATCCCGACATCACCGACGCCGTGGTGACGGCACACGAGGAGGACGGCCGGAAGTTCCTGGTCGGCTACCTGGTGGCACCCGCCTGGAGCGAGCCGAACACCGCCGCGCTGCGCGACCACCTGGCGGCCACGTTGCCCGCGTACATGCTGCCGTCGGCCTTCGTCGCCCTCGACAGGCTGCCGTTGACCGCCAACGGCAAGGTGGACCGGCGGGCCCTGCCCGCACCGCGGCAGCGGATGGAGACCGGCACGGCTGACGAGGCGCCGCGCACCGTCACCGAGGAGTTCCTGGTGAGTGCCTGGGAGGAGCTGCTGGGCGCCGAGCGCGTGGGCATCCACGACAACTTCTTCGAGCGAGGCGGCGACTCGCTGCTGGCGCTGCGGATGGTGTCGCGGATCAACTCCTCGTTCGGCACCGCCCTCTCGCCCCGGCTGCTGTTCGACCGGCCGACGGTCGCCGAGACCGCGTACGAGATCGAGGAGCAGATCCTCGCCGAGCTGGAGCAGACCGCCGGCGCCGAGTGACGGGGCCGGGGTGCGGGGCGCCGGTCACGGCCGCGCCCCGCACCCCACGCCCCGGACCTCGCCCTGGCCCCCCGCCCCGGGCACGCCACCACCCACCACCCACCACCCCGAAAGGTATGGCCATGTCCAACCCCTTTGAGCAGTCCGACCGTTCCTACCTCGTCCTGGTCAACGCCGAGGGCCAGCACTCCCTGTGGCCCGCCACCAACGACGTGCCCGCCGGCTGGACCGTCGCCCTGGACGCCGCGCCGCGCGACGAGTGCCTGGCCTATGTGGAGGCGCACTGGACCGACCTGCGGCCCAAGAGCCTGACCACCTGCTGACCCGTACCGACCGCCCGCACCAGCCACCCGTATCCCGTATCCCGTATCCCGTAGGGGGAGCCTCCATGAACACGCCGTCCCGCGCGGACCGGATCACCGCACTGCCCGAGCATCTGCGGCAGGCGCTCGCCAGGCGTCTGGCCGGTCAGGCCGCCGTCACGCCCTCGATCCCGTCCGTGCCGCGGGATGGCGCGCTGCCGATGTCCTTCGGCCAGCAGCGGCTGTGGTTCCTGGAGGACTTCGAGCCGGAGAGCGCCGACTACCACTCGGCGCTCCCGCTGCGGCTCACCGGCGAGCTGGACACCGAGGCGCTGCACGGCGCCCTGCGGGACCTGGTTTCCCGGCACGAGGCGCTGCGCACCACCTTCGACGCGGTGGACGGCAAGGGCGTCCAGGTTGTCCACCCCGAGCTGCACCCCGAGTGGCGGCAGGCCGACGTGTCCGCCGCGCCGGCGGGCGAGCGCGAGCAGTGGGCCCGGGAGCTGGTACGCGAGGAGATGGCGCGCCCCTATGACCTGAAGGGCGGGCCGCTGGTGCGCGTCCTGCTCGTCAAGGTCGCGGACGGCGAGCACCTCTTCGTCCTGGGGATGCACCACATCGTCACCGACGGCTGGTCGATGGGCATCGTCGCCCGCGAGCTGGGCGCGCTGTACACGGCCAGGACCGAGGGCCTGGACGCCGCGCTGCCCCACGTCACCGTGCAGTACCCGGACTTCGCGGCCTGGCAGCGCGACCGGCTGGAGAACGGCGGACTGCTGGACAGGCAGCTCGACTGGTGGCGCGAGCACCTCGCCGGCCTCGCCCCGCTCGACCTGCCCACCGACCGGCCGCGCCCCGCCGTGCGCTCCAGCGCCGGTGCCACGTACGCCTTCCAGGTCCCGGCCGCCACCGTCGCGGCCGTCAAGGACCTGGCCCGCCGCCAGGGCGCCACCCTCTTCATGGCGCTGACCGCCGCCGCCAAGACGGTCCTGGCCCGCTACTCCGGCCAGGAGGACATCGCCGTCGGCACCTCCGCCTCCGGCCGCGGCGGCCACAACGACCTGGAACAGCTCGTCGGCTTCCTCGTCAACACCGTCGTGCTGCGCTCGCACATCGACCCCACGGCGTCCTTCCTGGAGCTGCTGGGCCAGGTCAAGGAGACCGTCCTCGACGCCTTCGCACACGAGGACGTGCCCTTCGACAAGCTGGTGGAGGCGCTCTCTCCGGAGCGCGACACCAGCCGCCCCCCGCTGCTGCAGGCCATGGTCGTCCTGCACAACACCCAGGCCGGGCCCGCCAAGTTCCCCGGCCTGGAGAGCGAGACGTACGAACTGGAGCGGGACGCCGCCCTCTTCGACCTCACCCTCGAATTCGAGGAGCGCGACGGCGCGCTGCTGGGCCTGGCCGAGTACAGCACAGAGCTGTTCGACGAGGCGACCATCGCGCGCCTGACCGGCCACCTCAACGTCCTGCTGACCGCCGCCGCGCAGGCCCCCGAGACCCCGGTCGGCACGCTGCCGATGCTCACCGACGGCGAGACGGAGCAGCTCGTCCACGGCTTCAACGCCACCGGCACGGCCGGCGCCGGGACCGGACTGATCCACGAGCGGCTGGCCGAGCAGGCCGCCCGCACCCCCGACGCGGTCGCCGTGGTCGCCGAGGACACCACCCTCACCTACCGCGAGCTCGACGAGCGCGCCAACCAGCTCGCCCACCACCTGCGCGAACTGGGCGCCGGAGCCGACACGTTGATCGGCCTGAGTGTCGAGCGCGGTGCCGACATGGTCGTCGGCCTGCTCGGCATCATCAAGGCCGGCGCCGCCTACGTCCCGCTGGATCCGGCCTTCCCCGCCGACCGCCTGGCGTACATGCTCCAGGACTCCGGAGCCCGCCTGCTCGTCACCCAGAGCCGGGTCCGTGACCGCCTGCCGCAGACCGGCGCCACCGTCGTGGACCTGGACGCCGACCAGGCGGCCCTCGCCGCCCGCCCGGTCACCGCCCCCGACGCCGGCATCGCCCCCGGGCACCTGGCGTACGTCATCTACACCTCCGGCTCGACCGGCAACCCCAAGGGCGTCGCCATCGAGCACCGCAACCTGCGGCATATCTGCGCCGCTTGGGACGAGCGCTACGGCCTGGCCGGGCTGAAGCTGCGCTTCTTGTCCGTCTCCAGCCTCTCGGTGGACCTGTTCTTCGCGGACCTCATCCGCTCCCTGCCCTTCGGCGGCGCCCTGATCGTCGCCTCCAAGGACGTCACCACCGACCCGGCCGCCCTGCTCGACCTGATCGAGGAGACCGGCGCCACCGGCATCGAGATCGTGCCGTCCCTCATGAACGCCGTGCTCCAGGAGGTCGAGCGGCGCGGCCGGGGATTCCCGCCGCTCAAGCTGATCTCCGTCGGCTCCGAGGGCTGGCGCGTCGAGGACTGCCGCGCCCTGCTGCGCCAGGTGCGGGACGACACGGTCGTCGTCAACGCCTACGGCGGCACCGAGGCCACCGTCGACTCCACCGTCTTCGTCCCCACCGAAACCGCCCTGGACGGCAGCGTCTACGTGCCCATCGGCAGCCCGCTGCCCGGCACCCGGGTCCATGTGCTCGACGCCGAGATGCAGGTCGTGCCGCTGGGCGTGCCCGGCGAGATCTACCTCGGCGGCGACGGAATCGGTCGCGGCTACCACGGCCGCGACGACCTGACCGCCGAGCGCTTCCTCACCAGCCCCTTCGACCCCGCGGACCGCCTGTATCGCACCGGCGACCGGGCCCGCCGGCTGCCCGGCGGCGACCTGGAGTTCCTGGGCCGCGCCGACGACCAGGTCAAGATCCGCGGCTTCCGGATCGAGCTGGGCGAGGTGGAGAGCGCGGTCCTGACGCACCCGGACGTCGAGAACGCCGCGGTCATCGCCCATCAGGGCGATGACGGGCGCCACCGCCTGGTCGCCTACCTCGTCGCCGCCCGCGAACTGTCCACCGGCGAACTGCGCGGCCATCTGTCCGGGCTGCTCCCGGACTACATGGTCCCGGCGGTCTTCGTCCCCGTCGACAAGCTGCCCCTGACCCCCAGCGGCAAGGTGGACCGCCGCAACCTCCCCGAGCCCGAGATCCAGGCCGACCAGCTGGGCACCGAGTACGAGGCCCCGCGCACCGCCACCGAGGAGGCCCTGGCCACCGTCTGGGCGGACGTCCTGGGCGTACCGCGGGTGGGTGTCTACGACAACTTCTTCGACCTGGGCGGCGACTCGATCCTGTCCATCCAGGTCGTCTCCCGGGCCCGCCAGGCCGGGCTGCGGCTCACCTCGAAGCTGCTGTTCACTCACCAGACCATCGCGAGCCTCGCGGGCGCGGTCGGGGAGATCTCCGCCGCGGCCGCCGCAGTGCCGCAGACCGTCTCGGGCGAGGTCGAACTCACCCCGATCCAGGCGTGGTTCCTCGCCGAGCACACCGTCAACCCGCACCACTACGCGATGTCCGTGCAGGTCGAGCTGGCACCGGGCACCGACGCCGAGCTGCTGGGCCGCGCCCTGTCCGCGGTGGTCGCGCACCACGACGCGCTGCGCATGCGCTACCGCCGCGCGGGCGAGGAGTGGATCCAGGAGTACGGCGACCAGACCGCCGGCCTGCTCTCCGTACGGGAGCCGGGCGAGGCCGAGGAGGCCGCGCTCGCCGCGCAGCGCGGCCTGAACCTCACCTCGGGCGAACTGGTCAAGGGCGTCTTCCTGCGCCCGGAGCGCGAGGACGGCGCACCGCGCCTGTTCCTGGCCGTGCACCACATCGTCATGGACGGGGTCTCCTGGCGCGTGGTCCTCGAAGACCTGGAGACCGCCTACGGGCAGCTCGCCGAGGGCCGCCCGGCCGACCTGGGCGCCAAGACCTCCAGCTACCAGCTGTGGGCGGGACGCCTGGCCGAGCACGTCCGCTCCGGCGGACTGGACGGCGAGATCGCGCACTGGAAGGCCGTCGACCCCGGCCACGCCCCCCAGCTCCCCACCGACAAGGACGGGGCGAACATCACTGCGCACGAGCGCACCGTCACCGTACGGCTGGGCCGCGCGGAGACCGAGGCGCTGCTGCAGAAGGTCCCGGCCGTCTACCGCACCCAGGTCAACGACGTGCTGCTGAGCGCCCTGGGCCGCACCCTGTCCCAGTGGGCCGGCCAGGACCGTATCGTGCTGGGGCTCGAGGGCCACGGCCGCGAGGAGCTGTTCGAGGACGTCGACCTGTCCCGTACGGTCGGCTGGTTCACCACCCACTTCCCGATCGCGCTCGACGTGCCCCGGGGCGACTGGGGCGGCGTGCTGAAGTCCGTCAAGGAGCAGCTGCGGGCGATCCCCGGCCGGGGCCTGGGCTATGACGCGCTGCGCTTCCTGTCTCGGCCCGGCACCCCGGGGCATGAGCTGCGCGCCGACCGGCTGCCGCAGATCAGCTTCAACTACCTGGGCCAGTGGGACAACACCACCAGCCAGGACGGCCTGATCCGCGACCGGCTCCCGGCGCTCGGCCTGGATCACGCGGTGGACGAGCCGCGCCCCTACCTCCTCGATGTCGTCGGCATGGTCGAGGGCGGCGCCCTGGGCTTCACCTGGATCTACTCCGGCGAGGTGTTCGACGACGCGACCGTCGAGCGCCTGGCGGCCCAACTCCTGGACGCGCTGAGGGAGATCGTGGCGCACTGCCTTTCCGGGGACGGCGGCGGTGCGACGCCGTCGGACTTCCCGCTGGCGGGTCTGGACCAGGCCGGGGTGGACCGGATCGTGGGTGACGGCCGGGGCGTGGCGGACGTGTACCCACTGACGCCGATGCAGTCCGGCATGCTCTTCCACTCCCTCGCCGAGCCCGACTCGCCCGCCTACTTCGAGCAGATGACCTTCCTCGTGGACGGCGTCGGCGACCCCGAGCTGCTGGCCCGGGCCTGGCAGCGCGTCGTGGACCACCTCGACATCCTGCGCGGCTCGGTCGTATGGGAGGGCGTGGACCGCCCGCTGCTGGTGGTCCACCGGAACGTCGAGGTGCCGGTGACGCATCTGGACTGGCGGGCCATGCCGGCCGACGAGCAGCAGGCGGCGCTGCGGGACTTCCTCGCCGGGGACCGGGCACTGGGCCTGGACCTGTCGACCGCGCCCCTGATGCGCCTCGCCCTCATCCGGGTCGCCGACAGCACGGTGCGGGTCGTACGGACCTCGCACCATGTGCTGCTGGACGGCTGGAGCACCTCCCAGGTGCTCGACGAACTCACCACCGCATACGACGCGTTGGCAGCCGGGCGGGAACCCGTGCTCCCGATGCGGCGCCCGTTCGGTGCGTACGTGGAGTGGCTGGAGGGCCAGGACCTGGGCGCGGCGGAGGCGTACTGGCGGGAACTGCTGGCGGGCTTCGACACCCCCAACTCCCTGCCGTACTACCACCGTCCGGCCGCCAGTCACAAGGCCCAGTCGACCGAGCGGCTGATCTCGTACCTGCCCGCCGAGCTGTCGGAGCGGATCTACGCCTTCGCCCGGCAGCACCGGCTGACCGTGAACGCCGTGATGCAGGGCGTCTGGTCGCTGCTGCTGGCGCGGTACTCGGGCCAGTCGGACGTGGTCTTCGGTGCGACGGTGTCCGGCCGTCCGGCCGATCTGCCGGGTGTGGACTCGATGGTCGGCATGCTCATCAACACCCTGCCGGTGCGCGTCCGGGTAGCCCCTGAGGCCCCGGTGGCCGAGTGGCTGGGACAGGTGCAGGCGGCCCAGGTCGAGGCGCGCCAGTACGAGTACGTACCGTTGTCGCAGATCCAGACCTGGAGCCAGATCGAGCGCGGTACGAACCTCTTCGACAGCCTGGTCGTCTTCGAGAACTTCCCGATGGACGAGCAGGTGCCGGAAGGCGGCGAGGGTGGCGCCCGGCTGCACGGTCTGGAAGGTGCCGATGTCACCAACTACCCGCTGAACTTCATCGCGTACGCGGGCGAGGAGCTGGCCTATGCCCTCTCCTACGACGCCGAGCTGTTCGACGCGGCCACCGTCGCGCGCATGGCGGGCCACGTCCGGGTCGCTCTGGAGAGCATGCTCGCCTGCCCGGAGGCCCCGCTGACCGAGCTGCCGATGCTGACCGACGCGGAGACGGAGCAGGTTGTCCATGAGTTCAATGCAACGGGTGGTGTGGCGCCTGAGGCGGGCTGCATCCACGAGCGGATTGCTGAACGGGCGGCACTAACCCCCGAGGAGATCGCCGTGACGTACGGCGAAGAGTCCTTGACCTACCGGGAGCTGGACGAGCGCGCCAACCAGCTCGCCCACCACCTGGTCGCCCAGGGAGCCGGCCCGGACGACCTGATCGGCCTGTCCGTCCAGCGCAGCACCGAAATGGTCGTCGGGCTGCTCGGCATCATGAAGGCCGGCGCCGCCTACGTACCGCTGGACCCGGCCTACCCGGCCGACCGCCTCGCGTACATGCTCCAGGACTCCGGCGCCAAGCTTCTGGTCACCCACCGCGGCCTCCAGGACACCCTCCCCGCCGACGGCATCACCCTGGTCGACCTCGACCGGGACCGCCAGGCGATCAGCCAGCTGCCCGTCAGCTGCCCCGGCACCCCCGCCACTGGCGACAACCTCGCCTACGTCATCTACACCTCCGGCTCCACCGGCCGCCCCAAGGGCGTCGCCGTCGAGCACCACACCGTCCTCAACCTCCTCGCCAACTGCCGGCCCGCCTACGGCTTCGGACCCGACGACGTCTGGACGGTGTTCCACTCCTACGCCTTCGACTTCTCCGTCTGGGAGATGTGGGGCGGTCTGACCTCGGGCGGCCGGATCGTCGTCGTACCCCACGACGTGGCCCGCAACCCCGAAGCGATGTGGGAACTGCTGCGCACCGAGCAGGTCACCGTGCTCAACCAGACGCCGTCGATGTTCCGCGAGCTGGTCGAGCAGGCGGCGGCCTCGGGCGCGCTGGTGCTGCCCGAACTGCGCTGGGTGATCTTCGGCGGTGAGGCACTGGAGCCTAAGCACCTGCGTACCTGGTACCACCAGTACGACGCCGGTGACACCCGCCTGATCAACATGTACGGCATCACCGAGACCACGGTGCATGTCACCTTCCAGGAGGTCACCGCCGAGTATGTGGCCTCGGGCCGGGTGCCGGCGGGCCGCCCGCTGCCCAGCTACCGCGTCTATCTGCTGGACGAGCGCGGCAAGCCGGTACCGGTCGGCGTCCCCGGGGAGATGTATGTCGCGGGTGGTGGTCTGGCGCGCGGGTATCTGCACCGTCCGGAGCTGACCGAGGAGCGTTTCCCGGCGAACCCGTTCGGTGCGCCCGGCGAGCGGATGTACCGCTCGGGCGATGTGGCGCGTTGGCGGGCGGATGGCACGCTGGAGTACCTGGGGCGCGCCGACGATCAGGTCAAGATTCGTGGTTTCCGGATCGAGCTGGGTGAGATCGAGACGGCGCTGACCGCTCATGAGCAGGTCGCCGAGGCGGTCGTGGTGGCCCACCAGGGCGCCGACGGGCACCGCCGTCTGGTCGCCTACCTGGTGTCCACCCAGGACCTCGCGACCACCGAGCTGCGTTCCTGCCTCGGCGAGACGCTGCCGGACTACATGATCCCGGCGGTCTTCGTCCCCCTCGACGAGCTGCCGCTGACCCCCAGCGGCAAGGTGGACCGCCGCTCACTGCCCCAGCCCGAGGTCCAGGCCGAGTTGCTGGGCAACGAGTACGTGGCCCCGCGCACCGCGACCGAGCAGGCGCTCGCGGAGGTCTGGTCGCAGGAACTGGGCGTGGAGCGGGTCGGCGTGCACGACAACTTCTTCGAGCTGGGCGGCGATTCGATCATCTCCATCCGGATGGCGTCCCGTATGGGCAAGGCGCTGGGCGTCCAGGTCTCGCCGCGAGCGCTCTTCGAGGCGTCCACGGTCGCCGAACTGGCCGCGCTCCTCGCTCCGGAGCACGAGCAGTTGCCGTCGCAGTCGCGGCAGAACGCGCTCGCGATCCCGGCCGTGCCGCGCGACGGCGCGCTGCCGATGTCCTTCGGTCAGCAGCGGCTGTGGTTCCTGGAGGACTTCAACCCGGGCGGCACGGACTACCACTCCGCCGCTGGACTGCGGCTGACCGGCGCGCTGGACGCCGCCGCGCTGCGGGCCGCGGTCACCGACCTCATGGACCGCCACGAGGCGCTGCGCACCACCTTCGACATGGTCGACGGCCGGGGCGTACAGGTGGTGCACGACGCCATGGAGCCCGAGTGGACGGCCGCCGATCTCACCGACCTCGGCGACGCCGACGCGCGTGAGCAGCGGCTGCGCGAGCTGGTCCGCGCGGACATGGCGCGCCCATACGGCCTGAAGACCGGCCCGCTGGTGCGGGTACTGCTGGTCAGGCTGGCCGCCGACGACCATGTGTGCGTCCTGGGGATGCACCACATCGTCACCGACGGCTGGTCGATGGGCGTGGTCTCCCACGAGCTGGGCGAGCTGTATGCGGCCCACGTCCAGGGCCGTACCGCGCGGCTGCCCGAAGTCGCCGTCCAGTACCCGGACTTCGCGGCCTGGCAGCGGGCCCGCCTGGAGGACGGCGTCCTGCTGGAGCAGCAGCTCGAATGGTGGCGGGAGCACCTGGCGGGCGTGGCGCCGCTGGAGCTGCCCATCGACCGGTCCCGCCCGACGATGCGCTCCAGCGTAGGCGCGGTGTACGGCTTCGAGGTCCCCGAGGCGACCGTCACCGGCCTCAAGGGCCTTGCCCGCGGACAGGGCGCCACGCTCTTCATGGCGCTGACGGCGGCCGTCAAGGCGGTCTTCGCCCGCTACACGGGCCAGGAGGACATCGCCGTCGGCACGGCCTCCTCGGGGCGTGGCCAGGGCGACCTGGAAGGGCTGGTCGGCTTCCTGGTCAATACGGTCGTACTGCGCTCGCAGGTCGATCCGCAGGCGTCCTTCCGTACGCTGCTGGGCCAGGTCAGGCAGACCGTCCTGGAGGCCTTCGGCCACGAGGACATGCCGTTCGAGCGCCTCGTCGAGGCCATGGACCTGGAGCGCGACACCAGCCGTACGCCGCTGATCCAGGCGATGGTCGTGCTGCAGAACGCCCCCGCGATCGACCTGTCGCTCGGTGACGTGACGGCCAGTGACTACCAACTGGAGCGTGAGAACGCGCTGTTCGACCTCACCATCGAGTTCGAGGAGCGGGACGGCGGGCTGCGCGCCCTGATCGAGTACAGCGCCGAGCTGTTCGACGAGGGCACCATCGCCCGCCTGGGCGACCACCTGAACGAGTTGCTGGCCGCCTCCGTGGCGGACGCGGACCGCGCGCTGGCCGAGCTGCCGATGCTGAGCGGTGCGGAGGTGGAGCGGGTTGTTCGTGAGTTCAATGCGTCGGGTGGTGTGGCGCCTGAGGCGGGCTGTGTCCATGAGCGGGTTGCTGAGCGGGCGGCGGTGACGCCGGACGCGATCGCTGTCACGTACGGCGAGGAGTCCCTGACCTACCGGGAGCTGGATGAGCGGGCCAACCAACTCGCCAACCATCTGCGGGTGTGGGGTGCCGCTCCGGATGCGCTGGTCGGTCTGTCGGTGGAGCGGAGCACCGAGATGGTGGTCGGGCTGCTGGGGATCATGAAGGCGGGGGCGGCGTATGTGCCGCTGGACCCGGCGTATCCGGCGGACCGGCTGGCGTACATGCTTCAGGACTCCGGGGCTCGAATGCTGGTTACGCACCGGGGCCTGCAGGATGGGCTGCCGGCGGAGGGTGTGACCGTCATTGACCTGGACCGGGAGCGGGAGCGCATCGCGCAGCTGCCGGATACCGCGCCCGAGGTGGCCGTCACCGGGGACAACCTGGCGTATGTCATCTACACGTCCGGTTCGACCGGCTCCCCCAAGGGCGTCGCCGTCGAGCACCACACCGTGCTCAACCTGCTTGCCAACTGTCAGCCTGCGTATGGCTTCGGCCCGCAGGATGTGTGGACGGTCTTCCACTCCTACGCCTTCGACTTCTCCGTCTGGGAGATGTGGGGTGGTCTGACCACCGGGGGCCGGGTCGTGGTCGTCCCGCACGATGTGGCCCGTAACCCCGAGGCGATGTGGGAGCTGCTGCGCGCCGAGCGGGTCACGGTGCTCAACCAGACGCCCTCGATGTTCCGCGAGCTGGTGGAGACCGCCGCGGGTGGCGAGGTCCCGGCGCTGCCGGACATGCGGTGGGTGATCTTCGGTGGCGAGGCGTTGGAACCCAAGCACCTGCGGACCTGGTACGACCGGTTCGGCTCGGGGGACACCCGTCTGATCAATATGTACGGGATCACCGAGACCACGGTGCATGTGACGTTCCAGGAGGTTACGGCTGGGCATGTGGCCTCGGGCCGGGTGCCGGCGGGCCGCCCGCTGCCCAGCTACCGCGTCTATCTGCTGGACGAGCGCGGCAAGCCGGTACCGGTCGGCGTCCCCGGGGAGATGTATGTCGCGGGTGGTGGTCTGGCGCGCGGGTATCTGCACCGTCCGGAGCTGACCGAGGAGCGTTTCCCGGCGAACCCGTTCGGTGCGCCCGGCGAGCGGATGTACCGCTCGGGCGATGTGGCGCGTTGGCGGGCGGATGGCACGCTGGAGTACCTGGGGCGCGCCGACGATCAGGTCAAGATTCGTGGTTTCCGGATCGAGCTGGGTGAGATCGAGACGGCGCTGACCGCTCATGAGCAGGTCGCCGAGGCGGTTGTGGTGGCTCATCAGGGCGCCGACGGGCACCGCCGTCTGGTCGCCTACCTGGTGTCCACCCAGGACCTCGCGACCACCGAGCTGCGTTCCTGCCTCGGCGAGACGCTGCCGGACTACATGATCCCGGCGGTCTTCGTCCCGCTCGAGAAGCTGCCGCTGACCCCCAGCGGCAAGGTGGACCGCCGCTCACTGCCCGAGCCCGAGGTGCAGACGGACCAGCTCGACGGTGCGTACGTCGCGCCGGGCAGCCCGGCCGAGGAAGCCCTTGCGGCGGTGTGGGCCGAGGTGCTCGGTGTGGAGCGGGTCGGCGTGCACGACAACTTCTTCGAGCTGGGCGGCGACTCGATCCTGTCCATCCAGGCCGTCTCCCGGGCCCGTCAGGCCGGGCTCCGGCTCACCTCCAAGCTGATGTTCACCCATCAGACGGTGGCGGCCCTGGCCGGTGCGGTGGAGTGGGACGCGGAGCGCGGTGCCGGGGACGGCGGCGGTGCGGTGACCGGTGAGGTGGAACTCACCCCGATCCAGCGTTGGTTCTTCGACGGGCACGCCGACAACCCGGACCACTACGCGATGTCGGTCCACGTCGAGCTGGCGCCGGGCACCGACGCCGAACTGCTCGGCCGCGCCCTGTCCGCGGTGGTCGCGCACCACGACGCGCTGCGGATGCGCTACCGCCGCGAGGGCGAGCAGTGGGTGCAGGAGTACGGCGAGGGCCCGGCGAGCGCCGATGCCCTGCTGGCCGTGCGGGAGTCGGTCGAGGCCGAGGAGGCCGCGGCCGCCGCCCAGAACGCGCTGGACCTGACCTCCGGCGCACTGGTCAAGGGCGTCTACCTGCGCCCGGAGAGCGACGGCGGCACGCCCCGGCTCTTCCTGGCCGTGCACCACATCGTCATGGACGGTGTCTCCTGGCGCGTGGTGCTGGAGGACCTGGCCACGGCGTACGGGCAGCTGGCCGAGGGCCGTACGGTGGATCTGGGCGCCAAGACCTCCAGCTACCAGCTGTGGGCGAAGCGCCTGGCCGACCACGTCCGCTCGGGTGCCCTGGAGGGTGAACTCGCTTACTGGCAGGGCGTGGACGGGTCCCGGGAGATCCCGCTCGACGGGGCGGAGCCCAATACGTACGGCGCCACCGAGATCGTCTCCGTGCAACTGGGCCGGGAGGAGACCGAGGCGCTGCTGCACCAGGTGCCGGCCGTCTTCCGCACCCAGATCAACGACGTGCTGCTGGCGGCGCTGGGCCGGGTGCTGGGTGACTGGGCGGGCGGTCCGGTGACCATCGCGCTGGAGGGCCACGGCCGCGAGGAGCTGTTCGACGATGTCGATCTGTCCCGTACCGTGGGTTGGTTCACCACCATCTACCCCGTGACCCTGGACGTTCCCGAGGGCGACTGGGCTCGTGCGCTGAAATCCGTCAAGGGCAAGCTGCGCAAGCTGCCGGGCCGCGGTCTGGGCTACGGCGCGCTGCGCCATCTGTCCGGGCCTGACGGTACCGGCCGGGCGCTGGCCGTCCAGGATCAGCCGCGGGTGAGCTTCAACTACCTGGGGCAGTGGGACGGCACCACCAGCGAGGACGGGCTCATCCGGGGCCGGCTGGAGGGTCTGGGCCGGGGCCAGGCGCCGGAGCAGGCCCGGCCGCATCTGATCGATGTGGTGGCGGCAGTGAGCGAGGGCGAGTTGCGGATCGACTGGATCCACTCGCCCGGCAGCCACCGCACGGCCACCGTCGCGCACCTTGCGGAGGGACTCCTCGACGCCCTGCGGCAGATCGTCGACCGCACGCGGCGCGGACGCTGACCGTATGCCGGGCCCCGCGGCCACCGCGGGCGCGGGGCCCGGCGCCCCTCGCTCACCTCACTTCTCCCCGTTTCTTCCCGGATCTTCCCGCTTCTCCCCACGCCTTCTTCTGCTGTCGCACGTCTTCGAAAGGTTCCTGACATGGCTCGCTACGTCCTGAGCGACGAGGAAAAGTCCCAGATAGAGAGGATCGCCGATGACTTCATCGCCGGCCATCCCGTCTGGGATCTGCACGCCTACGCGGACGAGGTACGCATCGAGGCCGAGAATCTCCCCGTCGGGCTGCGGAGGTTCCTGGTCGGTGCGCGTGCCGAGGAGGATGCCGTCATCCGGGTGGCCAACCTCCCAGTCAGCGAGGACCTCGTGGCGACCCCACCGAGCTGGCAGATAGCCGAGAAGGAGGGCGCGGCGCTGCGCGAGGAGCTGGTGCTGCTGCTGGTCTCCTCCGTGCTCGGCGACCCGTTCGCCTGGGCCAACCAGCAGAACGGTCGCCTGGTCCACGACGTATGCCCCTCCAAGGGGCAGGAGGCGTCGCTGACCAGTGCCAGCAGCGAGATGCAGCTCACCCTGCACACCGAGGACGTCTTCCACACCTGCCGCGGCGACTACGTCGTGCTGATGTGCCTGCGCAACCTCGACCGGGTGGGCACCACCATGGCGCGGGTGGACGCGGTGGAGTTCCCCGAGGACGTCCGGCAGGTACTCCACCAGAACCGCTTCCGCTTCTACCCGGACGACTCGCACGTCGAAAAGGCCAGGCAGGACGGTGACGGCCCGGTGGCGCTGGACGAGCGCGTGCACGAGGTGGCCTCGGTGCTCTTCGGCCCCGAGGACGATCCGTACCTGCGCATCGACGCGGACTTCACCAGCCCCCTGCCCGGTGACGCGGAGGCCGAGCGGGCCATGAACTTCGCGGCGGAGCGGCTGGCCGGCGCCACCGAGCGGGTCGTCCTGAACCCGGGCGAGGTGGCGTTTATCGACAACTACCGCGTCATCCACGGCCGGGACACCTTCACCCCGCGCTACGACGGCACCGACCGCTGGCTCAAGCGCACCAGCCTGATCCGTGACCTGCGCCGCACGTACGTGCACACCCGCCGGCGCTCCCGCGCCGTGGGCTGACACGCTGCCCGGCCGGCCGACGCCGGAGCACGCCGCCCGACGCCAGCACAGGCCGCCCCACGTCAGCACCTGCCCCCGACGCCGGCGAACGCGTCACCGTACGAACGAAGGAGAAGCCGTGGCTCGTCCACAATCGGGTAAAGCCAGTTTCACCTTGCTGTGGACGAGCCAGACCTTCAGCGAGTTCGCCTACAGCACCTCGGTGATCGTGCTGCCGCTGCTCGCGCTGACGATCACCAACTCGCCCTCGCAGGCGGGCATCATCGGCTTCGTCGACGCGGTGGCGATGTTCCTGGCCGGGCTGCCGGCCGGGGCGGTCGCCGATCGCTACGACCGCCGCGCGATCATGCTCGGCTGCGAGGCCGCCCAGATCCTGGTCTTCGGATATCTGGCGCTGTCGTTGTGGACGGGCGCCCCGTCCCTGACCGCTCTGGTACTGCTGGCGCTGGTCAACGGCGCGGCCACGGCCATGATGCTGGCGTCCGGCGAGGCGCTGCTGCCGACGGTGGTCGGCGAGGAGAAGCTCTCCGGCGCGGTGGCACTCAACTCGGCGCGTACGTACGCCGGTCAGCTCGCCGGAACCTCGGCGGGCGGCTTCCTGCTCGCGCTGAAGAACGCCTTCCCGTTCGCGGCCGGCGCGCTGGCCCATCTGCTCAGCTTCGGCCTGCTGCTGTTCCTGCGTCCGCCCGCCACACCGCCACGGAAACCTTACAAGGGCAACAGAGTACGGGAGTTGAGTCAGGGAATCCGCTGGATCGCCCGACACCCCTTCCTGCGGCTCACCCTGCTGTACGCGGTGGCGACCAACCTGTTCTTCGGCGTCATCTACTTCATCGTCATCGCCTCGGCGAAGACCAGCGGGATGAACTCCGGGTTGATCGGGGTGATGGCGGCTCTGCTCGGCGTGGGCGGGCTGCTGGGCGCGCTGGCGGCGCCCGCGCTGCAGCGCGTCCTGACCGGATCGCGAGCGGTCTTCGCCGTGCTGTGCGTGTTCGCGGTGCTCACCGTGGGCATCGCGCTGCTGCCCGGCGGCTACCTGATCGGCATCCTGCTCGGTGCCATCGCCTTTGCCGCGCCGACCGCCAACGCGGCCATCACCACGTACCAGTTGCTGCTGACCCCGGACGCGCAGCGCGGGCGGGTGATGAGCGTGGCCAATGTCGTCAGCGGTGTGGGTGGGGCGATCGCGCCGCTGGTCGGCGGAGTGCTCTTCGACCTCACCAGTCGCCTGGTTGGGCTGCTCTCGTGCGCGGGCGTGGTCTCCCTCCTCGCCCTCTCGGCGGTGCTCAGCCCCACCATGCGCGGCTTCACCCCGCCCGCGCCGGAGGACGACGCGGCTGAGGATGTGCCCGATGAATCGCCCTCTGCTCCCCCTGCCCGCCAACGGACCTGAAAAGAAATTGGTGTTCACCATGGACCTCGGAAACCCTGATCTCTACACCACCGAAGACCGCTTCACCATGTGGCAGGAGTACGTCGCGAACGACGCCAAGATCTGGAGCGAGCCGGGCAGCTCACCCAATGGATTCTGGTCGCTCTTCTCGCACCAGGACGTCAGCGCGATGCTCTCTCCCAAGGCGCCCTTCACTTCCGAACACGGCATGATGATTGGCTTCGACGCACAGAATCCGGACAATGCCGGTGGCCGTATGCTCGTGGTATCCGAAGGGAAATGGCACTCCGCCCTCAAGCGGCTCATCGGTCCGTTCCTCTCCCGGCTGCGCGCCCCGGAACTGGAATCCGTGCTGCAGCGCGAGATCAAGGAGATTGTCGAGCGGATGAAGGCCGAGGACGCCACCGACGTCGCACTCGAAGTGGGGCCTCGGCTCCCGGCCGCGATTGTCTGCGAGGTCATCGGCGTTCCGCTCAGCGACCGGCCGAGGCTGATCGAACTGACCAACCACGCCTTCGGCGGTGAGGACAGTTCCTTCAACAAGATGACGTCCGGCGTGGCCCACTCGGAAATTCTCTTCTATTTCTATGAATTGATCGAGGAGCGCACGAAGAATCCGGGTGACGACCTCGTCAGCACCCTGCTCACGGACGGCCGACTGTCCGCTGACGACGTCCTCATCAACTGCAACAACGTACTGATCGGAGGAAACGAGACCACCCGGCATTCCATTACCGGCGCCTTCCACATCTTCCAGGCGTTCCCCGAGGTCCTCCATGCGCTCCAGGACGACCCCGAGCTGCTGGACACCGCCGTGGAGGAGGTCGTGCGCTGGACCTCACCGGCCATGCACGTGCTGCGGGTCGCCACCGAGGACGTCACCATCGGCGGGCAGGACATCCGCAAGGGCGAGCCGGTCGTGGGCTGGCTGTCGGCCGCGAACCGTGACGCACGGCTCTTCCCGGAACCGCATGCGTTTCGTGCGGACCGCAAGCCCAACCGCCACCTGGGATTCGGAAATGGCCCGCACCATTGCCTGGGCGCGGCGCTGGCCCGTATCGAGCTGCGCGAACTTCTGCGGGAGCTCTCCCAGGAGGCCGAAGCGGTCCAGCTGAATAGCGACCCGAGGTGGATGCGCTCCAACTTGGTCCAGGGCTACCAGAGCCTGCCGGTCACCATGGAATGGCGCTGAGCGCACGCCCGTTCAGGACTGAGTCCACCCTCACCCGCCACCGTGGAATCGCTCGGGTAAGATCATCGGCGATCGTACGGGGGGCAGGGGAATTGGGGGTGCGGAATTGGTAGCCCTGGGACTGGCCGTAGAGGAGCTGGCGCGCATCCGCGTCATGAGCACGCTCGGCCCGGCAGCTGAGACGTATTTCGCCTGGCAGCGTTACACCGAGCCGCAGCCCGATGGGTTCGTGGAGTGGCGTAAGAAAACCAGGATTCGACTACGCCGGCTGATGGCGGCGGGCACCGTGGTGAAAACCCCGCGACCGCTCATGGAGACCATGGCCCAAGATTTCCAGCCCGCCCGGGATTTCTCGCCACGCGAGAAAGGCGAAGTCAGCGACGGCAACGCTTTCCACGGCGCCGCGGTCCGTCCGTATTGGAAACGGATCGCCCTCAGCCTGGAAACGGAACGCACCGCGCGGGGGCGGGACGTCCTGGAGGACGGGATGGAGGGCGTGCTGAACGCTCTTCATCCCGCGATCAACTGGGAGGCGCCCGTGCTGCGTATCGCCGATGGCCACCCCGACCGCGAGGTCTCGCTGCGCGGCCGCCGGCTCACCCTCGTGCCCTCCCTCTTCGCCCAGCAACCGCTGTTCCTCGACTCCGCCCTGGGCTCCCAGGACTCCCTCCTGCTCGTCTACAACATCACCCCCCGACCCGGCCGGTGCCGCGGCCCTCTGGCAGGACGAGCCCACCGACTCGGCACTGCCCTCCCTGCTGGGGCGCACCCGCGCCGACGTCATGGAGTGCCTGCGGGAGACCGGCTCCACCGGGGAGATCGCCCGCCGGCTGAAGATCTCCAACCCCTCGGTGAGTCAGCACATCGGTGTACTGCGGCGCGCCGGACTCGTCGCCACCGAGCGACGCCACAACGCCTCCGTCCACACCCTGACCCCACTGGGCGAAGCGGTGCTCGGCTAGGGGCCTGGCCTGCGCCAGGCGTAGGCCAGGCCACGGCGGCCCACGGGGTCAGAAGCCGGACCAACCCCCATCAGAAAGGACCCGGATCCCGATGCCCTCCAAGTCCCGCTGGCTCGTCGTCCCCCGCCCCAACCCGTCCGCCGCCCGCCGTCTGGTCTGCTTCCCGCACGCCGGTGGCAGCGCGAGTTTCTTCCGCTCCTGGGCGCAGCACCTGGACCCCACGGTCGAACTGCAGGTGGTGCAGTACCCGGGCCGGGAGAGCCGGATAGCCGAGCCGTTGCTGGGCACCATGGCCGAGCTGGCCTCCGCCGCCGCCCGGGCACTGCGCGCCGACGGCCGGGAGACCATCCTCTTCGGCCACAGCATGGGTGCGGCGGTCGCGTACGAGGTCCTGCGCATCCTCGAGGCGGACCGGGCCTCGGCGGTGACCCGGTTGTGCGTCTCCGGCCGACGGCTCGCCGGGCCTCCCGAGGACGGCGTGATCCCCCCGCTCACCGACGACGAGCTGATCGACTCGATGGGCGCACTCGGCGGTACCCAGAGCGCCATCCTGGAGGACCCGGACATCCGCGCGATGGTTCTCCCGATCCTGCGCAACGACTACTTCCTCATCGACTCCTACCGGCCGGACCCCGCCGCCCCGGTCACCGCGGAGGTCATCGCCTTGACCGGCGATGCCGATCCCCGGGTGACGGAGGCACAGATGAAGGAGTGGGCCCGGATCACCACCGGCCCCTTCGCCTGCCACGCCTTCCCCGGTGGGCATTTCTACCTCGCGGAACACAGTGCGGCCCTGGCCCGGATCGCCACGGCCGACGGCTGAGTACGCGGCGGTGGGAAGCCGGGGCAGCACACGAACGCGTCGAAGACGAGCTGGATGCCTTCTCCCCCACCGATCGTGAACAGTTGCAGGGCCTGCCTGCTCAGCCACAACCGTCCACCCCCACAGGCGAGTTGGACTACCCGCGTCGATCACGCAGAACGGATAGGGCCGGGCAACAGGCATCGCAAGGTAGACGGCAACCTCACCATCAACCACGGGAAGGACCCCCAGTAGAAGTGTCCAACGAGCCCGTTTACGGCCCCCACACAGCTGTGATCTCTTGGCCTGATCTCCGTCCCCGCCTCAACGTCATCGCGCAGCACGTACCAGACCTCGCCGGAACGATCTGGGAAAGCAGGATCTGACATGACCGCGCAGCACAGTCCATCACGATCACTACTGCCCTCGTGATGCGTAGGTCTCGGGTTCGAATCCCGAACGCGGATCTGAGAGAGACCAGGTCAGATCCCTTCTGACCTGGTCTTTTGCGTTGATCGTCCGATGGGGCGTCAGGTTGGGGTTCAGCGTTGAGGCGAGGGGAGCGCAGGGGGGAGCGCAGGAACCCAGGGGTTCGACTTCCCTCGGCTCCGCTTGTGGGATGCCCTCTGACCTGTAGAAACGTGGGTTCAGGGGGTATTTTTGGTGCGCGCACGGTGTGCACATGCGCATGTGGGGAGGGGGCGAGCTGGGAGCTCCTTGAATGTCAAGGGACGTAGGCGCTCCCCGACCTCTTGCCGATCCCCCTGGTGATCTTTCCCGCCCTCGTGACGGGCACTCCGTGCGAGAGGACTGGGAGCGCCTCGGGGTTTCCTGCTTGTTCGACAGAGTGGGCGTGTGCCCGAGGAGACGTACAGCATCGGTGAGGGGCCGGCGACGGTGGAGTCTGCAGGGGCCGGTCCGGATCGTTGCCGTGCAGTGCCGTACGCCATCTTTTCTGAGTCGGGTGCGGGAGTTGCCGGTGAAGCCCGTGACCTATCCATGGCCTGCCGAGTTCGTCACAATCGGACAGGGCGGTGTCATCACCCGACCGGGACGGCAGCATCGGCCTTGGGACGGGGCTCCCCCGCCACCTGCACGCGGCGATCAACTGGTACGCCCTCCAACCGCGTCGAAAGAGCGTGGACTTGCGAGCGTCGCCGAGTTGGCCGTCGTTTCCGGCATCGACCGGCCCTCCGGCGCGGTGGCCTGGCGTGTTTGACGCTCTGGGTGGTGGCCAGCGCCATGCCGTGGACCAAGCCGCTGGCCGAGGTCCACCACACGTCGAGCAGGGAGGCGTCGTACATCGGTACGCACCGGGGCGCCGAGGTAGGTGCCGCCGAGGTAGGTGCCAGTGCCGCCCAGGGCGTCGGGCGTGCGGTGCTGGGCCTCGTAGAGCTCGTCCGGGCCGCTGCCGAGGCAGACGGCGTCGAGCACTCCCTCACCGAGGTGGGAGGCGCTGAAGTCGCCGGGGACGGGGGGCAAGCGGTGCATGGCCAAGCTCGATGAGGTGGCCTCCTTCGTGGTGAGACGCCGGGTGCTCGGTGTGTGCGTCCAGCCTCACCTCGACCACCCCATCGATCAAGCACCCACAAAAGGTGGGTGCTTACCTCTGAGTAGGGGGATCGGCCCCCAGCTCGGGCAGGGGCAGGCTCCACAGCTCCCCGACCCGTAGGGCCTGCCCCAGCGCCCGGAAGAGCACCGCCATGGTCGCGCCACCCGGCGTCGGCGCTGCGGCTACGTCTGCAACTCGTCGGCCGCCCGCCAGGCGTGGTCGACGAAGTGGGCGGCCTGCGGGTGGGCGCCGTGCGAGGGATAGGCGAGATGGGTGCGCACGGCGGGTGCGCCGGTCAGCGGGACGAGATGCACGGAGGGGTGCGTGTAGCGGCGGGCGGTGGAGATCGGTGCGGTGCCCACGCCGAGGCCGGCGGCCACCTGCTCCAGCCACTCGTCGTAGTTGCGGCACTCGGCGCCCACCACTGGGCGGCGGCCGGCGGGCCACATGTCGGGGAAGGTGGTGCCGCTGACGGTGTTGATGATCAGTGGCAGGCCGGCGAGTTCCGCCCAGTCGAGTTCGGTGCGTCCGGCCAGCTCCCAGCTCGCGGGGACGGCCGCGATGCGGGGCTCCTCGTAGAGGAAGAAGCTGCGCAGGTTCTTGGGCAGCTGTGAGCCGCGCAGCAGGCCCAGGTGCACCTGGCCGGTATCGAGCCCGGCCTGGGGGATGTCACAGCGAAGGAATTCGACTCCGACCCCGGTTTCCTCCGCGAACCGGGCGGCGAGCCGCGATAAACCCTCGGGCAGTCCCCAGCTGAACCCGACGCGAAGTTTCTCGCCTTCCCGCAAATCCCTTAGTGTCCGGTCGAGTTGGCCGAGCAGCGGGCCGAGGTTCTGCCACAGCTTCTCCCCTTTGTCGGTCAACTCCGTTCTACGGGTGTTGCGTTCGAAGAGCTGGACCCCCAGGGACTCCTCAAGGGACTTAATGGTGCGGGTGAGGGTCGGCTGGGCGAGATGGAGTCGTCGGCCGGCCGCTGTGAAGCCCCCTTCCTCGGCGACCGCCAGAAAGCATCGCAGGTGACGCAGGTCGACATTCATTCGTTGAGCGTATAGGTGGTTCAACAATGTCATTTCTCCCACACCGGTCGGGTGTCTAGTGTTCTGGGTGTGGCCGCGCGGACGGGATGTCCGGCCAGCGTGACGGGTCATTACCTGACGCTGCGTGTAGCCATGCGTCCAACGGGGGTTTCATCATGATCATTAATTTGTGCGCGTCATCGATCGGCATAGCGCAAAAATCAGCCAAAGAACATGTAAAGGCATTCGCGTCCGGTCGAGACGTCCGGTGGATGGCGGCGCTCCAGGCCCCATTCCACCTGTCTGCCATGCCTGTCGGGCGCGCTTCGTAGCGCCGATTCCGCGCGCCGCCGGGTAGCGGCACTGGGCGCGGACTGGTAATTCGGATCGATGCGGTACGCCGACTCCGGGTCGTCGTGCCGTCGATGACCGCTGCCCTCTCGAAACTTATTCCCTCATCTCTTCACGTCTTCTTTACGGGCCTGTCGACCGACCCTTCCCGGTACGTCTTTGCTGCCCATCGAGGGCTATGCCGACTGGGCTTTTCTAAATGTCCGTTCTGCTGCCGTAAATCACTAAGAAGGATTTTTGCTGTGCCGGTAATCGATATGCGCAACGGTCCCCTTGAGCATGTTGTCGTCGACGGTGACCCGGATCTGGCACCCCTGGTCTTCCTGCACGGCGGACTCGGCTGCCTCGCGGCCTGGGGACGCTTCCCCGCCCGGCTGGCCGCTGCCACCGGACGCCGCGCCCTGGTCTACTCCCGCCACGGAAACGGCGGCAGCGGCCCCGACCCGCTGCCCCGCACCCCCCGCTACATGCACGAGCACGCCCAGGACGTGCTGCCCGAGCTGCTCGACGCGCTGGGCATGCACCGGCCCGTTCTCGTCGGCCACAGCGACGGCGCCTCCATCGGACTGCTGTACGCCTCGGCGCACCCCGTGGAAGCCGTCGTGGGGATGGGCCCGCACATGTACTTCGAAGACGAGAACCGCATGGGCATCGAGAACGCCCGCGCCTCCTACGAGGCGGGCCCGCTCGCCAAGAAGATGGCCATGGTGCACGACGACCCCCGGGGGGTCTTCGAGCGCTGGAGCGGAGTCTGGCTCTCGCCCCCCTTCCGCAACTGGTCCATCGAGGACGACCTCGACGTCACCGCTCCGGTGCTGGTGATCCAGGGCGACGCGGACGAGTACGGCTCCCTCGCCCAGGTCGACGCCGTCGAGCGCGCGGTGCGCGGCCCCTTCCGGCGCCTGGTCCCCGAGGGCTGTGACCACTACCCCCACCTGGTCCGCCCCGACCTCGTCATCGACACCGTCGGCGACTTCCTCGCCGAGCACGCGCAGACCGTGGAGGTCGCCCGATGACCGAGCAGACCTCCGTACGCCTCGATGCCCTGCTGGCCCGCTCCGCGCGGGCATACCCCGACCGCACCGCTCTGGAGGGAGGCGGCGAGAGCTGGACGTATGCCGAACTCGACCGCGCCGTCGATGCATTGGCGGCCGAACTGTCCGCCACCGGCGTCGCACCGGGCGACCGAGTCGGCGTCTACGCCCCCAAGACCCCGGCCACCGTCATCGCCCTGTACGCGGCGCTGCGGGCCGGTGCGGTGACCACGCCCCTCGACATCGCCGACCCGCCGGAACGTACCGCCCGCATGATCCGCAACACGGGCCTGTCCCTGATGCTGACCTGCGGCCGTGCCCTGGCCGGGGCCCGCCGCGCCGCCACCCGCGCCCGCGACGGAGCCCCGGTCACCGAGAGCGCCCTCGACCACGGACTGCACCGGCTGCGGATCCTCGCCCCCGAGGAACGCCCCGCACCACTGCCCGCGCCCACCGACTCCGGCGGCTACATCCTGTTCACCTCCGGCAGCACCGGCTGGCCCAAGGGCGTCCTGCTCTCACACGAGAACGTTGCCCACTACGCGCTGTGGGCCGCCGGCGAGTTCGGCCTCACACCGGAGGACCGGATCGGCTCGCAGGCCGCCCTCACCTTCGACCTGACCACCTTCGACCTGTTCAGCGCCGCCGCCGTGGGGGCCTGCACGGTCCTGATGCCGGACCTGCTTCGGGCCTTCCCGCGGGATGTTGTCGGATGGCTGGCCGAGCAGCGCATCACCGTCTTCATGGCTGTGCCGTCCCTCTACCACGGCATGCTCCAGCAGGGCGGTATCGCCGACGCCCCGCCGCCGGCCCTGCGTATTGCGGCCTTCGGCGGGGAGGCGTTCGCCCCCGAACTGCTGGAGCAGTACCTGCAGTTGCTCGACGGGGTGCCCTTCTACAACCTGTACGGGCCCACCGAGACCAATGCCTGCACCTACTACCGGGTGCCGGCCGACTGGACCGCCGACCGGGCAATGCCCATCGGCCGCGGCATCGGCGGCGTCCACATCGAAGTGCTTGACGAGGACGGCCGTCCCACCGACGGCCCGGGCGAGATCCACATCGCCGGACCCACCGTCTTCCAGGGCTATCTGCGTGGTGGCGAACCGAGCGACCCCACCGTCAACGTCACCTTCCGCGACGGTGCGGTCCGCCGCGCCTACGCCAGCGGCGACATGGGCCGGATCGCCCCCGACGGCCTGGTGTTCCTGCGCGGCCGGCGCGACAACCAGGTCAAGCGGCGCGGCCACCGCATCGACCTGATGGACGTGGAGAACGCCGCCCTTGAGCTGCCGCAGGTCGCCACCGCCGCGGTCGTCGCCAAGCACGGCCCGCACTCCGGCCAGATCTGGGTCTACGCACAGACCGACGCCACCGAGCGAGAGGTCCTGGCCGCGCTGCGCGATGTGCTGCCCAAGCGGATGCTGCCCGACCGGGTGGTGCCGCTCACCACTCTGCCCACCACTATCAGCGGGAAGGTCGATCGCCGCGTGCTGAGCGACACCGACGGCCCCGCACTGCAGGAGGAGATCACCGTATGAACAGCGTCGAAGAACTCTGCACCCTCATCGGCAGCCGTATCACGTGGGGACGCGGCGAGGACGCCGGCTCGCTGAACGCCGACACCCCGCTGCTCGAGCTGGGCCTGGTCGACTCGCTGGCGATCATGGAGATCGTCGCGGCGCTCGACAAGGAAGCCGGCATCAGCCTGCCCGACACCGAGATCGTCGCTGCCAACTTCCGTAGCCCCAAGGCCCTTTGGAGCGCCATCGAGAACCTGTCCGGCGAGGGCCGCAAGTGAGCGCGGCGGCCACCGCGGCCCTGCGCACCGGCGCCCCGGAGACCGAGGAAATCGTCGACACGTACCGGGACTTGGCGGCACCGGTGGTGGCGCAGATCGCGGACGAGGGCTTCACCGCCCAGTGGCGGGCCATGGCCGACCTCGGGGTGCTCCAGCTCGCCGGGCCGGACGCCACGGCACCCGGCCCGGTCACCCGCTCGCTCGCCGTGATCGAGGGCATCGGTCTGGCCGGCGCCGATCCGGGTCTGTGCTACGCGCTGGCCTCGCAGCTCTTCGGCATGCAGTTCCCACTGCGGGACGCCCTCGGCGACGGCGCCTGGCGGGCGGTCGATGACGTCCAGCAGGGGCGGGTGCTGCTGTGCCACGCGCTGACCGAACGTGGCGGCGGCAGTGACCCATTCTCCATGGAGACCCGCGCCCGGCGCGATGGTGACGGCTTCGTACTCGACGGCGCCAAGACGTTCATCACCGCCGCGCCCGTGGCCGACCGGGCGATCGTCTTCGCCCGTACCGCCGAGGGACGCTCACCGTTCGCGCTCTCCGCGTTCCTCTTCCCGCTCGACCTGCCGGGGATCCGCCGCGGCGAGACCTTCGCCAAGACCGCCCTGCCCACTGTGCCGATGGGAGAGCTCATCTTCGAAGGTGCCCGGCTGCCGGCCGGTGCGCTGCTCGGCGAGGAGGGCTCCGGGCTGGCGGTGATGGCCTCCACCACCGCCTGGGAGCGTTCCGTCATCCTCGGCTACGCCCTCGGCCCGATGCAGCGCCTCCTGGCCCGCACCGTCGACTGGGCCGCGGACCGCGACCACTTCAACCGCAGCATGGGCGCGAGCCACCAGGTCGCCGGCCGGATCAGCGATATGGCCCTGGCGCTGCACCGCTCCCGCGTCCAGCTCTACTCGATGGCCGCCCGGCTCGATGCCGGCACGCCCGCCCGGCAGTTGGCCGCCGAGGCCGCGCTTACCAAGATCTCCGTTTCCGAGGACTACGTACGGCTGACCGAGCACGCCACCGCGCTCTCCGGCGTCCGTGCCTTCCTCCCCGACTTCGACCTCGCCGCCGACCTGGCCGGCCCCATGGCGGCCCTCACCTACGCCGGCCCGAACGACCTGCTGCGCGTGGGTGTCGCACGCCAACTCGGCCTCCCCGTCGAGAACTGACCGGACGGGAAACCGACCGGCCGACCACCGACCCGAAGGATTTCGATGACGCTGCCGACCCAACTCGATGACCTCCTCAAACTCGCCGCGGAGGCCGGCGCCCAACTTGCCCCGCTCGCCTCCGACACCGACGCCGGCCGCGATTACGGCCACGAGACCTATCGCGTGCTGCGCGAGTCCGGTCTGCTCGCCCTGCTCGTCCCCCAGGAAGCGGGCGGCGCCGGCATCGGCTTCGGCGACTACTGGCGGGTGCTGGCCGAACTCGCCCGGCACAATGGTGCTGCCGCCCTCGGCTTCAACATGCACCACGTCGTCATGGGGGCGCTGGCCGACGCCGACGGCACGCGGCTGCCCCCGGCCGCCGAGATGTTCCGCGCCTGGATGCTGGACGAGGTCGTGAATGGGCGCAAACTGTTCGCCTCCGCCACCTCCGAGGCCGGCCGCGGCGCCAAACTCCGCGGAATGCGGACCCGGTACCGCCTTTCCGACGACGGCACGCACTACATACTGAGCGGCAAGAAGTCCTTTGTGTCGCTGGCCGGCGCCGCCGACTACTACGTCGTCGCGGCCGCCGCCGACGACGGCAGCGAGGACACCGGCGAGGTGTCGCACTTCGTCGTCGCCGCCGACGACCCCGGCGTCAGCTTCGGCACTGTGCAGCACATGTCGGCGATGTACGGCACGAGCACCGCCCCTATGACGCTGGACGAGGTCCCGGTGCCCCGTTCCCGCCTCTACCTTGGTGTCGAGGGCATGTCCCTGTTCAAGGTCGTCCGCGAACCGCACTGGATGATCGCCGGCTACACCGGCGCCTACCTCGGTATCGCCGAGGCCCTCTTCCAGCACACCGTCGACCATGTCACCGCCTCTCCCGCCCGCGCCGACTCCCCTGTCGTACAGCAGGAGCTGGGCAGGATGGCCGCCCGGCTGTGGGCCGCCCGCGCTCTGGTGCACGAGGCCGGTGACCTCGTCACCGGCCAGCGCGGCAGCCTGGAGGCCAACGCCATGGTGCACGCCGCCAAGTACGTCGTCGGCGAGGTCGGCCCGCAGCTCGCCCAGGACGCGCTGCGGCTGTGCGGCTCGGCCGCCGTCAGCCGCAGCCACCCGCTGGAGCGGCTGATCCGCGAAGCCCAGTTCGCCCATGTGATGCCCGCCAAGCCGCAGGAGTGTCTGGAGTACCTGGGCAAGTCCGCCGTCGGTGTCAACCTCTACGACGCCCGGGCCTTCGCATGGTGACCCCCGTGCAGGACGAACTCGCGGTGACCCGCGACGCCTTCCGGGCCCTGATGGGCTCCCACCCCAGCGGCGTCGCCGTCATCACCACCGCCGACGCAGAGGGCAGGCCGTACGGCTTCACCTGCACCGCCCTGTGCTCGGTCTCCCTCGACCCGCCGCAGCTGCTGGTGTGCGCGGGCAACAGCGGGAGCACCCTCCCGATCCTCGCCGCCCGCGGGAGCTTCATCGTCAACCTCCTGCACAGCGGGGGGCGGCGCGCCGCCGCAGCGTTCGCCGGGCCGGCCGCCGAGCGGTTCAGCACCGTCCCCTGGCAGCCCGCGCCCGTCACCGGTCTGCCGGCGCTGCCGCAGGACGCGCACGCCACCGCGGAGTGCCGCGTCACCCGCCTCACCCCGGCCGGCGATCACACCGTTGTGATCGGCGAGGTGGTGCGCATCCAGACGCACACCCCGGCCACCGAAGCGGCGCCGCTGCTGTACGGCATGCGCCGCTACGCCACTTGGCAGGCCTGACCCGGCCGCGCCCGCCGGCCCACCCGCGGCCGCGCCGAACCACCGCACGTCCCACTACACGTGAGGAATCCCCATGTATCGCACCCTGATGAAGTCGAAGATCCACCGCGCCACCGTCACCCAGGCCGACCTGCACTACGTCGGATCGGTGACCGTCGACTCCGATCTGATGAAGGCCGCGAACCTGATGGCCGGCGAGAAGGTCGACATCGTCGACATCGACAACGGCGCCCGGCTGTCCACGTATGTCATCGAGGGCCCGGCCGGCTCCGGCGTCATCGGCATCAACGGCGCCGCGGCCCGGCTCATCAGCCCAGGCGACCTCGTCATCCTCATCGCCTATGCCTCCATGACGGACGCCGAGGCCGCCTCGTTCGTCCCCGACGTCGTCTTCGTCGACGAGCACAACGCCATTTCGGGCCTGGGCGGCGACCCGGCCGAGGTGCCCGAGGGGTCGGGCCTCAAGCGCGGCGACCTCGTAGCCAACTAAGCGCCTGCGGAGGCTACTTCAGGGAGATGCCATGACGATCTCAGTGGTCAGCGGTGGCACCCGCGGCATCGGACGGGCACTGAGCCTCAGGCTCGCCGCCCTCGGCCACCGGGTGATCGCCCTCTACCGGGGTGACGACTTCGCCGCACAGCAGACCGCGAAGGCCGGCCAAGGCCGGATCGAGACGCTGCGCTGCGATCTCGCCCGACCCGAGGAGATCCGGGCGGTCTGCTACCGGATCACCGGCGAGTACGGCGCACCCTCCGTGCTCGTCAACAACGCCGGCGTCAACCGCGACCGGCCGTTCCTGTCGATGACCACCGAGGACTGGGACACGGTGCTGGCCACCAACCTCTCCGGCCCCTTCCACCTCAGCCAGGCCCTGGCGCCCGCGATGACGGAGGCCGGCGGCGGCAGCATCGTCAACGTCGCCTCCACCACGGCGATCCGCCCCCGGGTGAACGGCGCCAACTACTGCGCGAGCAAGGCGGGCCTGCTCCAGCTCACCAAGTGCCTGGCCCTGGAACTCGCCCCGCACATCAGGGTGAACGCCCTGCTGCCCGGATTCACCGACACCGAAGAGGTCACCGAGCGCTACCGCCTCGACGACCCGGAGAGGCTGGCCGCCGTCCTGGACACCATCCCGGGCCGCCGGCTCGGCACGGCCGAGGACATGGCCGACGCCCTGGAATTTCTGGTGACCGCGCGCAGCGGCTATGTCTCCGGACAGCAACTCATCGTCGACGGCGGCCACTTCATGGGATGACCCCCCGCCACCGGTACGCACATCCCTACCGGTCCGTCCCGACAGATTCCCTCACCTCTCAGGAGAAGAAACTCATGCGACTGACCCAGCAACAGGCAGACCACTACGACGCGCACGGGTTCCTCATGCTCGAATCCCTCCTCGACGCAGAGGAGGTGGAGATCCTGCGCGCGGCCTTCGAGCGCGATGCGAAGGTACCCGGCCCGCAGGTGGTGGCCGAGGACGGCGGGACGGAGGTGCGCGCCGTCTACTCCTCGCACCAGCGGCAGCCCGAGTACGCGGGCCTGATCCGCGACCCGCGCATCCTGGAGCCCGTCCAGCAGCTGCTCACCGACGACGTCTACGTCTACCAGTTCAAGATCAACGCCAAGCCGGCCTTCGGCGGCGACAAGTGGGCCTGGCACCAGGACTACCTCGCCTGGCGCCTCGCCGACGGCCTGCCCGCCCCGCGCCAGGTCAACATCGGAGTCTTCCTCGACGACGTCACCGAGTTCAACGGCCCGGTCATCTTCCTGCCCGGCTCGCACCGGCAGGGGCTCGTCCGCGAGGGCCGCTCGGCCGCCGCCAGGTCCGAGCAGCACCTCGACCCCGACGACATCTCGCTGACGCCACAGCAGCTCACGGAGCACGTCGACCGCTACGGCATGACGAGCCCCAAGGGCCCGGCCGGCTCCGTCGTGCTGTTCTCCCCCGAGATCATGCACGGCTCGGCGCCCAACATGTCGCCGTTCGCCCGCCGGCTGCTGATCGCCACCTACAACGACTGCAGCAACCTGCCGCGGCCCAAGGGCGAGCCCCGGCCGGAGTACGTCGTGTGCCGCGACACCGAGCCGCTGCGCCCGCTGGCGGCGCCGTTCTCCCAGACGCTGGGCACGGTGGCGGCATGACACGGCGCACCGGACGCGCCGTCGTCCTGGAGGAGTTCGGCAAGCCGCTGCGGCTGCGGGAGTTCCCGCTGCCGCAGGCCCCCGACGGCGGCCTGATCGTCGCCTGCGGATACGGCGGCGTCTGCGGCACCGACCTGCACCTGCAGCAGGGCCACTTGGACATCCCCATACCGCTCACGCTCGGACACGAAGGGCTCGGTGTGGTACAGGCGTTGGGCGCCGGTACCCACCACGACGCCGCCGGGGCGCCGCTTGCGGCCGGCGACACGGTGATGTGGGCCTCCTCCATCGCCTGCGGCGTCTGCCCGCCCTGCCGGCTGCACCGCGAGCCGACCCTGTGCGAGCGGCGCCGCACCTACGGCGTCAACCGCGCCCTCGGCGACGGTCCGGAGCTCTCTGGTGCCTGGGCCGACCACATCGTGCTGCAGCCCGGCACCACCGTGATCAAGGTGCCCGACGGCACCGACCCGCTCGCCGCCATGTCGCTGGCCTGCGCCGGACCCACCGTGGCCCACGCGCTCTACGAGCGGCGGCCGGTGCGGCTCGGCGAGACCGTCGTGGTGCAGGGCAGCGGCCCGGTCGGGCTGGCGGCGGCCGCGTTCGCGCAGCTGGCCGGCGCCGCCAAGGTCATCGTCGTGGGCGGTCCGGCCGCCCGGCTGGACCGAGCCCGCGCGGCCGGCATCGGTGACGTCCACCTGAACATCGCCGGCGTCGACGACCCCGAGATGGTCCTGCGGAAGGTGCGGGAGGCCACCGGCGGGGACGGCGCCGACCTGGTCATCGAGTGCGCCGGGGTGCCAGCCGCCGTCGGGCAGGGCCTCACCCTGGCCCGCCGGGGCGGCAGTTACCTGATCATCGGCCAGTACACGGACGCCGGGGACACCCTGATCAACCCGCACCAGATCGTCCACCGGCAGCTCGACGTCGTCGGCTCCTGGGCATTCACCGGCGCCCATCTCGTCGAGTACGTCCGCCTGCTGCCGGCCCTGACCGCCCGGTTCGCCCTGGCGGGCCTGGTGACGGCTTTCCCGCTGGAGGAGCACGCCAACGCGCTCGCCGCGGTCGCCGACGGATCGGTGATGAAGGCGGTGCTGACGTCCTGACGCCACACGTCCTGGCACCGCGCAGGCCCTGACACCTCACGCGCCCGGACACCTCACCACCCGATGCCCACCTCCTGGCGTACCGGCCCCGCGGTACACCGGTGACGGTGAAGAGGACGGCCCGGCCGTGGCTCACCGCCGCGGCCGGGCCGTCGCGCCTGTCTGCCCGCCTTACGGGGCCCGGCCGGGACACCGGCTCACTCGATGAGCGCCTGCAGCGCCTTCTCCGTAGCCGGGTCGTCGGGGAGGTAGGCCAGCAGGTGGTGGCCCGGCTCGTCCACGGCGGCGAGTTTGACGTACCGCAGCCGCAGATCACCGGCGACCGGGTGCCGGAAATGTCGTACGGCGGGGTGGAACGCCGAGGTCTCCCGGCGGTCGTACCAGCGGGCGGCGTCCGGATCGGCCAGCAGTTCCCCGGCGACCTCGGCGTACCTGCCGTCCTCTGGGTACCGGGCCGCCTGCGCCCGGAACTGGCCGAGCAGACTCCGCGCCTCCGACTCCCAACTGGCCAGCAGCGTACGGGCGGGCTGCCAGCGGAAGACCAGCCACAGCAGATTGCGCTGTTTGGGCGCGAGCCGTGCCAGGTCGGTGAGGAGCGCGGTGTACCCCGCGTTCCAGGCCAGCAGGTCCCAGTGCGGGTCGAGCACCACCGCCGGGTTCGGTGCCAGCGACTCCACCAGCGACAGCAGGTTGCGCGACACCCATCCAGGCGGGCGCCCGGCCCGCGCGGTGTGTTCCACGAACGACAGCACATGCGCAGTCTCGTCCGCGTTCAGCTGCAGCGCCCGCGCCACCGACCGCAGCACCTGCTCCGACGTCCGCACCCGGCCCTGCTCCAGCCAGGCGTACCAGGAGCTGCTGACCCCGGCCAGCTCCGCGACCTCATCGCGCCGCAGCCCCGGGGTGCGGCGCCGCGGCGAGCCGGGCAGCCCCACGTCGGCGGGCGCCAGCCGCTCACGGCGAGAGCGCAGAAACGCGCCCAGTTCGCGGCGCGGGCCGTCGGACCTGCTTCCGTGCACGCGCCCACTCCCTCTAGCGCTGTCGACCTGCTCCTGGGGTCGTACACCGTGCCCGCAGGGTGTGAGCAAGGGTAATCGGCTGCGGTACCACGCGGCCGGCCTGCGGTGATGGGCTGGTGCCTGCCGGGCCGACAGCATCGGCAGGCATGGACACAAGGAGCCCCATGGACACCACCGACTCACCCCCAGCCACTCCCACACCCACTCCCACACCCACTCCCACACCCCCTCCAGCCACCGCCGCCACGTCCCCCTACGGCCCGACCGCCCCGCCGATGCCTGCCGCCTCGCTGCGCCTGCTGCGCACCGCCGGCTTCGTCAGCAACTTCGACCGCTTCTGCATCACGCCGATGGTGATGCTCATCGGCGCCCAGCTGGGCGCACCGCTCCCCACGGTGATGCTTGCCGCCAGCGGCTACTTCCTCGCGTATGGACTGATGCAGCCGATATGGGGCCTGGCGAGCGACCGGCTGGGGCGGGTGCGGGTGATGCGGCTCTCGCTGGCCGGCGCCGCCGTCGCCGCACTCGCCTCGGTGCTCGCACCCAACCCGACGGTCCTGATCGTGGCCCGTGCAGCGGCCGGAGCGTTCTTCGCCGCGTCCATCGCCGCGTCCATCACCTACGTCGGGGACACCGTGCCCGCCGCGGTCCGCCAGCGCCCGCTCAGCGAGCTGATGACCGCGTTCGCACTGGGCACCGCCGTGGCGACCGTCATCGCCGGGGCGCTGGCGCACTACGTCAGCTGGCGCCTGGTCTTCGCCCTGCCCGGCCTGATCGCCGCCTATCTGGCAGTCGCCCTGCGCCGGCTGCCGGAGCCGCCGCGCGAGGCGTCCGGTGCGCTGTTCGCCCCGTTCAAGGTCGTGCTGCGCTCCCGCTGGCAGTGGTACGTGATGGCCGTCGCGATGCTCGAAGGCGCCGTCCTGCTGGGCTTCTTGACCTATATCGCGCCGGCGCTGGAGGTCCAGGGAGCCTCGGCGACGCTGGCCGGCGCAGTGTCCGCGCTCTACGGAGTGGGCTCGATGACCGCGGCGCAGATCGTCAAGCGGCTGGTAGGGCGCTGGTCGCCGGTGTGGCTGATCGTGGCCGGTGGGGTGCAGATGCTGGTGGCCTTCGGCCTCGCCGCGACCAGTACGTCAGTGCCCGCACTGGTGGCGTGCGCCCTGCTGCTCGGTGGCGGCTGGTCGTTCATGCATTCCACGGTCCAATCCTGGGCCACCGCCCTGTCCCCGACGGCCCGCGCCACCGGCGTAGCGATGTTCGGTCTGGCCCTGTACGTCGGCAGTGCGCTGGCCAGCGCCCTCGCCGCCCAGCCCGCCGAACACCACGCCTACCGGGGCATGTTCCTGACGGCCGCGGTCCTGACCATCCCGCTGACCATCGCCGCGGCCGTGGGCCGCGCCCGCTATCGGAACTGAGCGCCGCGCGGAACAACCCTCCAGTCGATGTCTCCACAGGCTGGAGGGGTGCGTGGCGGCCGGGGCAACGGCCTGCGGCCCCGGTCAGCCGAGCCACTCGCCGTCGCGCATCACCCGCCCCGGGAACTCACGTTCGCCGCACCGGACGTGCGCCGTGTCCGGCTGGGCCGTGAAGTACGCGTACGAGCCGCTCGCCTTCCGCGACTCCCAGCCCGTAGGGCCGCGAACGCCTCCGCCGCCGCATCCCTGAGCGATCCACCGCTGCGGCGACCTTTGCCCCGCCCGCCATCGCTCGCGCCGCCTCGGCATTGTTCGATGCCGACAAGACCGGTTCGGTGTATGGGCTGGGGTCGCTGTGCGGCGTTGGAGCGTCACCGGACGCGACAGGGGGAGCGCAAGGGGAGCGCGGACGCCTTTTGACGGCGCAGCACGGAACACACACAGCGGGACCGCGACGCGTGCTACGCCCATGACTACGCCAGCATCGTCAGCCCGGACTTGCTGCCTCCGCGGAGGTCCGGGGCTCCCGGGTTTCGGAGATATCGGACGCCGGGCGGCGAAACTCTCTAGAGTGCATGATCGTCGGGCAGTGCGTGCAGGGCACTGCGGATGGTCGAGGGGACTGTTGTGAGGGTCGAACTTCCGCCGGAGCCGGTGTACTTCGTCAACCGTGACGATGAGCGGGAGCGTGCCGTGCGCGCCGTGACGGATTGGCGGAGCCGTTCCCGTCCGCTGGTCCTGGCGCTGAGCGGGCCGGGCGGCTTGGGAAAGACGGAGCTGGCCGGACTGATCGCCCGCACTCTGCTCGACCGCTACCCCTTTACCGATGGTGTGCTGTCCGTCGACCTCGAAGACTTCCGGGCGGACGGCGTGCTGGACCCCGGTGATGTGCTCTCCCAGTTGCTGAACTCCCTCGATGTGGCGCCGGACCAGGTGCAGGCCCAGTACGCGGCTCGGTGCAGGCAGTACTGGAACAGGACCTCCGACGCGAAACTGGTCCTCGTGCTGGACAACGCGCGGTACGCCTCGGAGGTCGTCCCCCTGCTTCCGGCGTCGGGCGACAGCGTGGTGATCGTCACGAGTCATGGTCCGCTCCACGAGCTCGAAGCCGGCGCCGCGGTGGATCTGGCGCTGCCGCCGCTGGAGGAGCGGGCGGCAACGGAACTGCTGGAGCTGATCGTCCGTGACCACCGGCTGGCCGCCGACCCGGAGGCGGCGCGGGCGGTGGTCCGGTTGTGCGACGGCCTCCCCGCGGCGCTGCACGTGGCGGGCCGGTGGGTGCGCACGCACCGGCTGCGTCCGCTCTCCCGTATCCTCGCCGATCTCCAGGCCGAGTTGGACGAGAAGGGCGTGTCCGGCGTGGAGCACATCTGGGACGCGGCATACGCCGATCTGTCCCGCCCGGCGGCCCTGCTCTACCGGTTGCTTCCGCACCACCCCGGTGAGACGTTCACGCTCCACTCCGCCACCGCGTTGTCGGGGCTGGGACCGGAGGCCTGCCAGGACGCCCTGGAGGAGCTGGACCGGGCTGGATTACTGGACCTGCGTCTGCTGTCGCTGACGGAGGCCGGCCAGATGCGGCTGCCCGGGCCGCAGCGCGGCCACGCCCTGCGCCGGTCCCGCCGGGAGGCGACGGAGGGGGAGGTGGCCGAGGCGCAGGTGAGGCTGCTGCGCTGGTTCGTACGGCAGGCCCAGCTGGCCGACCGGTTCGCCGCCGGCCGTCGGCTGACCGTAGGGGATTCTTTCGGCCCTGTTTCAGGTGTGCCGGACGTTCCACTGGAAGATCCGGAAGCGGCCGTGGACGACGAAGCACGGGCTGAGCGCGCCGAACGCGCGGCCCGCTGGCTGGACGAGGAACGCCATGTGCTGTTCGCGTGCTCACGCCTGGCCCACGGCCGTGGGATGGACACCGAGGTCGTGGCCCTGTCCGAGCCCGTGTGGACGCATGCCCTGGACCGTCCCCACCAGTCCGAGGTCGTCGAGGTCTTCCGGCGCGCCGTCGACTCGGCAGTCCGGCACGGGGGGAACGCGGGGTGGCTGGTGCGCACACGCTGCCAGCTGGCCAGGCCGCTGTGGGAGTCGGGAGAGCTGAGCGAGGCCGCGGTCCAGCTCGACGGCGCGATGTCCGCCCTTGCACTGCTCGGGGACTCCGAACGGGACCGCAAGCTCGCCGCGTCGGCCGTCGAGCACCGCGGCATGCTCAAGGGCGTACGGGGTGAGTGGAGCGCAGCTCTGGCCGACTTCGCCGGCTCCCGCGACATGCACCGGGAGATCCCCAACCCCTACGGCGTCCTGCTCCAGACCTACCGGATGGGAGAGGCGAGCGCGAAGGTGGGCGACCTTGAGACAGCGCATCGTCTGCTGTCCGAGGCGCACACCGGGTTCGTGGCGGAGAAGCGCGAGAGGCTGATCGGACGCTCGGCGTTCGCCCTCGCCGGTGTCCTGCACCGCCTCGGTCGGGCGGACGAGGCCCGTGATCTGTACCAGCAGTCGCTCGGGCGTGCCGGCAGGCGCCGCTCAGGCTTCGATCTGGCACGCGTCCACGACGCGCTCGCGGACTTGAACACAGCCGAAGGGCAGTTGGCGGAGGCCGAGGAGCACCGTACGGCGGCCCGGGCCCTCCGGCGGAGCAACGGCCTGGTCTAGGCCCTGTCGTCGAATTTCCCCCCGAAGGGCGGGCCCCGCTGGGGCACCTCCCAGCGGGGCCCGCCCTTCGGGCGAACGACCGGAGTTTGACGACAGGGCCTAGATCACCTGCGTGGCTTCGGTGTTCGTGGCCGGGCGGAGGACGACGCGGAAAGTCCGCTCTCCGACGAGGCAGTTCATCGTGGTGCGGCTGTCCGGGGCGGGCTGAGGAGAGACCAGTCGGGCGTGTACGGCCGACAGCGCGACGGCTGGGTCGATCCGTACGATCCGGCCTCCTTCGTACCGGGGTTCGACCTGGACGGCGTACGTCTGCTCATGACCGCGGACTCTGAGCAGGCACGCGCCGGACGGCAGCAGGGCCGCCGCCGAACGACAGCCCGGGTAAGCGGACAGTGCGTGCCGAGTCCACCCGTCGGCGGTCCAGGCCAGGTCCACGGGGGCGGCGGACCCCGGGAGTGGACGACGGTACAACAGGCCGGCGGAACGGGTGAGTTGTTCGCCGACGGCGCCGTGCTCCACGGCCAGGTGGTGGCCGGGCAGCCCGGTGCCGGCCGGGCGCCGGGCGATCTGGACGCCGGCCGCGGTGGTCTCCACGTGGACGTCGAACGCCGCGGGGACATGTCTGGCGGGCGCGGGCGAGGGCAGCGGCCGGGGTGTGCAGTCGTGAGTGGGTGGCGCGAGACCGAGCAGGGCGTAGAGCTCGGTTCGCAGGCGGTCCACGGCTTCACCGGGGGGCGCGAAGGCGGCCTGAGCGGCGGCGCGCCCGGGGCCCGGCCGGTACGCCCGCAGCGCGTCCGCGATGTTTCCGGCGCGTCCCAACTGCGGTATCCGGTCGAGGAGTACGCCCATCGGGCTGCCGGGGATCAGTTCGCCGCCGCCTCGGTGGACGCTCACGACGGGGCGGTCCTGGGTGGCGCAGTAGTACAGGGCGGCCGATCCGTGGTCGGTGACCAGGGCATCGGCGGCGATCAGGACGGAGGCCCACTCCTCGTGCGGATCCGGGAGGATCATCCCTGCGTCGAGGGCCGGCGCCAGGCGCTCGGTCAGTTCGTACGTCCCGAGCAGGCTGCGCTCATTGGGATGGACCACGAGCGCCAACTGGTATTCGTCGTGGGGCAGCTGGGTCGCGAGCCGGGCGGGCAGTCCGGGGCGCTGCCGGACGAGGGACTCGGGCCCCCACGTGGAGACCAGGACCAGCAGCTTGCGGGCCCCGGTGCCCAGCGCCGCCCGGTAGCGGTCGCGTAGGGACGACGAAGCGAGGACGCGTTCCAGAGTGAGATCGCCGATCACCTTCGCGTGCCGGGCGGCCCGCGGGTCCGTGGCTGCCAGCCTGGCGACCTGATCGGGATGGGCCAGGGCGTGCAGCGCTATCGGAGCGTCGTGGTCGGTACGTCGCAGATACGCGGGGTCCAGCCCGGACGCCGAGTCGGCCGAGCCTTCGCCGGGGATCGACTTGTTGAAGCCCGCGCCGTGCGGCAGGAGGACATGCGGGCCGCGCAGCAGCCTCAGGTCGCCTTTCGGGCTCGTGGCGACGACCAGGTCGTACGTGTGACCGCGCGCTTCGCTCCACGGCACCATGCGGCCTCCGAGGGTGTCGATCGCGGAGAGAGCGTCGGCTCCGAAGTCGGACCCGGGGACGAGGGTGAACAGGCGGGTGATCCGGTCGTCACCGGAGAAGACGGGGAGAACGTCGAGCAGGCGATACAGGGCCACCGCCGACCGAGCCGCGAACAGAACCGCTCGCTGGTCGCCCGTCGCCCGTCGCCCGTCGCCCGTCGCCCGTCGCCCGTCGCCCGTCGCCCGTCGCCCGTCGCCCGTCGCCCGTCGCCCGTCGCCCGTCGCCCGTCGCCCGTCGCCCGTCGCCGTAAGTGTTCAGTCTATTGGGAACCGGCGGGCGGACACAGCTGTTTACGCAGGTCGGGGTGGGTTCCATAGCGTCGTCGGGCGACATGAAGCGATCCTATCGCTCGCTGTTCGAAGGTCGCCGAGAGTGATCCACGCCGCACATTCGGCAAGGACGGTGCGGCATGCCGTGGCTGATCGCGAGGATGGCGGCATGAGTGACTGGGGAATCGCACTGATCGCCGCGGGATCGGCGATCGCGGGCAGCGTGGTGACCGGCTGGTACACCCGCGGCGCCGGCATCCGGCAGGCCACTGCGGCACGCCACGCGGGCGACCGTCAGGCGGACGCGCTGCTCGAATCGGTGCGCATGACGCTGCGGGCCGAGTCCGGCCACCGCGAGTTCGCCCTTCGTCGCCAGAGCTACGCGGAGTTCCTCGGAGCCGCGGAGGCCGGGATCCTCACCGAACGGAACGGACGGGGTCAGGCCGACGACGCCGTCCTGCTGCAACGCGCCTTGGGCGGAGTACTCCTGGAAGGCCCGCCCGCCGCCGCCGAGGCGGCACAGCACCTCGTCGACTGTCTGCGACGCCATGAGAGGCCGGACGAACTGGAACGCGCGAAGCGGACCTTCGTCTCGGTGGCGCAGGAGTGCTGCCGGTCCCGGTGAACGCGTCGTACAGGTCGGTGCCCCGTGAGTCGTCGGGACGGTCAAGGTCCCTGGCTGCGTCCGCACGGTACGCGTATGCAAGATCACGTAGTGGGTGGGGCCGAAGGTGATCTCGCGTGCCAGGCCTGTCCGGCGGGTCGCATTTCCGTACCGGGGTTGACCTCAAGTGCACGTGAGGTATGAGAGTTGATGCCCATGACACGCTTCGTGGATTTCGTTCACCCTGCCGCTGGAACAGCTCTGCTGAGTGAGTGGCTCACTGGTTCTGTCGAGCGTTCGCGCACGGCCGCTCGTGCTGTGATCGACGAGTGGGCATCGGCCGAGACGCCCTCCGGACGTTTGGCGCAGCACGTCTTCCTGTCCACAGACGGTACCGGCCTCCTCTTCTACGCGCAGTGGTCCAGCGATGAGGAGCACCTGGCGTGGGCCGGCGCCCGTCGCCCTGGGGTAGTCGGGCGCGTCGACATGCTCGTGCCCGGTATCAAGCGTCCCGGACTCAACAGGACCCGTCTCCACCGCAGTGTGGTGCACGACGCGGGGCGCCCGTCCGGCGTCTTCGTGGTGACCACTACGGCGGCGGACGATGTGGAGAGTGCAGTGGTGCCGGCGCCGGGCTTGCTCGCGGCGCACGTCCACCTGACACTCGATGGTGAGCGTGCGATCGTCGTCCAAGAGTGGACTGACGCTGCCGCTCATGAAGCGGTGACCACCGATGGCCTTGGCTTCAAGCGGTACACGCTCCACCACTCGCTCCTCGACGACCGCGTCGAAGGAGCAGCCAGCACGTCATGAGCCGAGCCACCGACGAACCGTGGTGTCGGTGTCGGTGACGTGGAACATGGAGGCCCACAGTCCAACCGTGTGGCCACGGGCCGTGGAACATGGAGGCCGGCCACGTGCCGGACGCGCACGGTCGGTTCGAACACGGCGGGCCACCGCGCCACATCGGCGACCAGCGCATACAGCGCCTCGCCGATGCGGCCACCGTCACACTGTGCTCACGACGGTGGACGGTGGGGGGACGGCGGTGTGGGCCATGGTACGTACTCCTTCGACGGGGCCGGGGGCGCGTTCGACGTGCTGGTCGAGGCCGTCGTGGGGGCACGCCCGGCAGGCGCGTGCCCCCGCAGACGTCTGATTGAGGGCGCGTCAGCCGGCTTGGGCCACCGAGCCGTTGACGAGGTCGGGAAGGATGCGCGGGGTGAGGTCGACATCAATGTCGACGGAGAGGATGACGCCGAGCTCGCGCTCGATGTGGGAGGTGCTCTCCATCAGAGCGAGGGTCGTAGCCGAGGTCTTCGAACGTGACGTCGAGAATGTCGCCTGACAGGTCGACGCCGTCGTCCTCACCGGCGCAAGCGATGAGGAACGTGCGCAGTTCGCCTCGGCCTCGGCGCGGTCCGGCTCCGGGACGCCCGCACCGTCGGCGAACACCACGGAGATCGCCGCCGGCGTCGGACCCGCCTCCGCGAGTGCGCGCTGAGCGGCATGGAGGAGGGCGGGCGGACGGCCGGCCCCGGGCGCCGGGTCGAAGGTCGCCGCGTAGCCCGCGATCTCGCCGTAGACCCGCTCGGCACCCCGCTCACGCGCCGAGTCCGCGTCCTCCAGGACGAGGATGGCGCCGCCCTCGCCGGGGAGGTAGCCGGGGGCGTCGGTGTCGAAGGGCAGGTAGGCGCGCTCCGGGTCGGCGACCGTGCTGACCCGGTCGCCGGCGAGCTGGGAGGCGTAACCCAGGGATCGAGCGCGGAGTCGACGCCGCCGCTGAGCACCAGTCGGGTGCCGCGGCGGACCGTGCGGCGGGCGTGACCGATCGCGTCGAGGCCGCCGGCCTGCTCACCGACCAGTGTGGCGCTGGTATGAGGCCCGGAAGGACGGGGCTCGATCATCAGCCGTCGGTGCGTGACGGCGGCGCTGATGTGCCGATGGACGCGCTGATGGTGACGCTGGATGAGCGGGACGAGACGGTCTCGCGGGAGTGGTTGGACTGGTACCGGGACCCTGCGGAAGGCGAGGACTCGTCGGTGGTCCATTGGCACACCTGACGGTCCGGTTCGCGGTATGGGAGAAGGGCCGGCTGACAGTTGTCCACCGGTCGGCTGACGGTCCCGCTGTTGCCGTAGCGGCCTGCCCGGGGGTTCGGAGGGGGCGCTGCAGGTGGCAGGGGAGGGGCTGCGGCCCGGCTTCTGGGCATCGGAGTGGTCGGTGCCGCCTCGGACTGTTTCGGTACCGGGCCCTGAGGAGGGCAAAGAACTGGACCCCGGTGGCGAGCGTGTGGCTCGGCACCGGGGCCCATCTCAGTTACTTACGCGACTGCTGGGCGCCTCAGTGGTGGCCACCGCCGCCACCGCCGTGGCCGCCGCAGGTGGAGCCCAGGTGGGTGGCTTGGGCACCCGGGCTGCCCTCACCGTTGAGCAGGTTGGCGAGCAGGCCGTTGAGGATTCCGACCTCGCCGAGGATGTCCAGGTTGAAGTCGTGTGATTTGCAGTGGCTGCCCCCGCCGGCGTAGGCGGGGCCGGTTCCGAGGAAGCCCACGCTGCCGAGGACGGCGGCCACGACGGCGGCCTTGCGAAGCTTGCCCATGTCTCCTCCATTGATTGAACGGATGCGATCTGCGACAGATCCACTTCGTACGGTTACATGACGTGAAGCTAATACGAAATATCCCGCTTCGCTCCTCGGCGTAGGCCGCTGGGTCACTGCGCCGCCGCCATATGGGTTCTGACGCCGCGAAAAGTGATCCGCCGTCAGGAGGACAGGGCGGGGGCGCGCAGGGGCAGTGGCGTCGATATCGACATGGCTCCGGCCGGGCGGCGGCATCGGGGCTCTCGTTGCCAGGGTGTGCAGGCTGGAGGCGGTCGGTGGGCGGGCGTCAGGTGCGGAGGTGGCCGCTGCATGACGTCCAGTCAGTTCGGTTTCTCGGGGTGAGGTGCAGTCGGCTTCGCGCAGGCTCGGGAATCAGTCGGATGCTCCGTGCTGCTACTGGGTGATGGTGTGAAGCGCAGTCGTCGGCATGTGACTGACGCGGGGTCAGCTCGACGGTGGGGCCGTGGCGGAGGGGGCCTTGCCGGCCCAGGGGCACTCGGGCGGACGTCGGGCGTCGTAGCGGCGGTTTCCACCTGGCGCGGCGTCAGGAGGACGACCGTGCCGGTCCGCTCGGTGGTGCGCCTGTGACCGTGCCGACGCGCTTGACGCTGCGCAGGAGGGGCACCGTCTCCGTGGCGCGCACCGCGCGCAGCGCCCCGACCTGTGTCGTGAGGTAGGCGTAGAGGGCGCGCACATCGTGACAGACGACGGTCGCCACCAGATTGGTGGGGCCGGTGGTGGCCGCGGCGAAGGCCACCTCGGGGTGGTCGGCCAGCGCTTCGGCGACGGATACGAGTGCGCAGGGCGGGACCGAGAGCCACAGCATGGCCTCGGTCCCGTAGCCGAGGAGCCGTGGATCGATCTCCACGTCGAAGAACAGCATGTCCCGGCGGCGCAACGCGTCCAGACGCCGCTTGACGGCCGACTCCGAGCATCCGGTGACGGCCGCCAGTTCGGGGTATCCCGTGCGTCCGTCGGTGGCCAGTGCCGCCATGAGCCGTTCGTCGCGTTCGTCGGGCGGCGGGACGGTCGCGTCGCCGTCCGGGGGCTGGGGCCGATGGTCCCGTAGCTCCGCGACCTGATGGGGGCTCAGGGACTGGCTCCGGCCGTGCCATCCCGTGGGTCCGCCGAAGAACGTGTGCATCAGGCAGTGGGCGGTGACGGAGACCACCCGTGGGGTGCGGGGGAGCTTCTGCAGCAGCAGCGCGTCGTGCTCCGCCGGGGTACGGGCCCGGGTCACGCACACGATCTCCGTTCCGCCGGCGGTCAGGCTCACCCATGAGGTGTCCTGGCGTTTGGCCAGTGCCGTCGCGAGGGTCCCCGCCGCGTCAGGGGTGCACTGGATGCGGACGATCCACTGCACGTGCCCCATCCGCTGGGCGTGGGGCAGGCCCAGAACCCGCACAGCACCACTCGAACGGAGCCTTCTGTACCGGCGGGCGACGGTCTGGTCCGAGACCCCGAGGACGGCCGCGATGCGGCTGAACGGGGCGCGGCCGTCGATCTGGAGGGCATGGACGAGGGCGCGGTCGGTCGTCGAGGGCGCGGTCGGTTCTGTCGAGGGTGTGGTTCTCGGTGGGGTGGTGACTGGTGTGGTCGTTGGGGCGGTTGGTGTTGTGGTCGGTGTTGTGGGATTCCGTCACGAGAGTCAGCTTGCCTGTCGAAATCCGGTGATCAATCCGTGATGGCTGACCCAGGCTGCCGCGCCGTCCCATATTTGGCCGCCTGGTCCCGGCGGCGCTGATCGTCGGGATCGTCTTCTTCTGCAGTGTGAACGGCCTCATGCTGGTAATGGTGCTGCACCTGCAGGCCGGGCTCGGCATCAGCGCCCTGCACGCCGCCCTCACGATGATCCCCTGGTCGGGGGGGCATGGCGGTCGGCTCGCTGCTCGCCGGAGCCGTGCTGACGGCGAAGTACGGGCGAGCCAACGTTCATGCCGGACTGGTCGTCATGACGGTGGGGGTGGCCGGTGCGGCCGTACTGGCCCATGGGGTGGGGGAACGACTCACGTCGTGGGAACTCGTGGTGCCCCTGCTGCTGGCCGGTTCGGCATGGGGGTCGTCCTGGCGCCGTTCTTCAGCATCGCTCTGGCCGGCGTCTCCGACCGCGAGGTGGGTTCCGCCGCGGGCGTCACCAACGCCGTCCAGCAGCTGGGCAGCGCGCTGGGTGTCGCCTTGCTGGGCACCGTCTTCTTTGCCACGACGGATGGCTCGTCCTTGGATGGCTCGTCGGGGGACGGCTCGTCGGCACCCCGTCGATGCCGGAGATGTGCGCACAGCGGTGATGTGCCGACCGCGCCACCGCCCGGATCGCCGCCACGCTGAGTGAGCGCTGCCGCGACGTGCACGACGCTCCCGAAGGCCCGGATGGCGTGCTGGCTACCAAGCGCCACCGAACCATCCTGACCTGCGAAAACCCGATCATGTGGCGGGTGGTGCGGGGCGGACGAGGGGGCGTTCGCGTGGCGGGTGCGGGTGGATCGAGGCATGTTGAGGAGGCAGCCGTATTCCCGGAGGGGGAAGCGGTACTCCCGGACGGAAGGACCTCAAGGACTTCGAAGAACTCAAGGACCTGAAGGACCTCAAGGGGGCGCGAGGCATACCTGACGCGGGCGTCGGCGTCTGCGGGTGAGTGACCAGGAGGCTCGTCGATGCTGCAGAGATTGATGCGGATCGCCGCCGCGGCTCTCGCTCTTCAGGTGACGGCGGCGATGTCGTCGTCCGCGGTGGCGGTCACGCCCGGGGACGGAGTCGAGGCCCGGTCCATAGCGGGGGCGGAGGCGCCGTTGGTGATCGCACACCGCGGTGCCGCCCAGCACGCACCGGAGAACACGCTCGCCGCGGTGGACGCGGCGCACCGGCGGGGACTCGTATGGGTCGAGAACGATGTGCAGCGCACCGAGGACGGCCAACTGATCGTGATACATGACACGACCCTGAAGCGGACGACGGACGCGGAGAAGGTGTTTCCCGACCGTGCGCCGTGGCGGGTGGGGGATTTCACGGCCGCCGAGATAGCGCGGCTGGATGCCGGGAGCTGGTTCGGCAAGCGATTCGCGGGGGAGCGGGTACCGACACTCGCCAGCTTCTTGCGCCGTCTGGACCGCAATGGCCAGCGTTTATTGCTGGAGATCAAGGCCCCCCGGCGCTACCCGGGAATCGAGGCGCAGATCGTCCGCGAACTCCGCGCACAGGGCTGGCTCGATCGTGCGCACGTTCGGAGCCGGCTGGTCGTTCAGAGCTTCTGTGTGCCGTGCATAAAGAGGGTGCATGAACTGGCGCCGGAGGTACGTACGGGGATTCTCGTGCGTACGGAGATTCTCGGGGTGCCCGAGGTGGACGAGCTGGAGCGCTACGCACGGTTCGCCGATCAGATCAACCCCCGTATATCGGCGCTGAGTTCGCGCTGGGTCGAGGCCGTTCACCGGCTGCGCGGCGCCCACGGAAGGCCGTTGGAGATATACGCGTGGGACGTGGGGGAGGACGGGAGCCCGCGGGCGGCCTCGATGAGCAGAATCGAAGGGATCATCGCTTAGGGGCTTCAGCCCTGATCGGCCCCCTTCGACCTCCGCCGGTGAAGGTCCTGTGGAGGCCGGACGGGCGGCTTGTGGCTGCGGCGGGCCGGGATTTACGGGATTCCCGTGACGGGGCTAGGGTGCTCGGGATGTTCGACGCCGCCTCACTCCCCGTAAAAGAACTAAGACGCAGGATTTGGCTTTTGGGTTCCCATGTGCGTCCCGGCGCTGGTCCGCGTTCCGCTCCTCCCGTGGGTGCGTTCCGGGAGGGTCCTTGAACAACACCTTCCCCTCGTACGGCGACCGGCGGGTGCCCCTTCCCCCGCAGCGGCAGGTGCCGAATGACGCGGCGGGTCCGGCATATGCGGCGGATTCGGCGTACGCGACGGACTCGGCGTCTGCCACGGACTCGGCCCATGCGGCCGGCCGATCGTGGCCGGCCGCGACCGGCACCACGGCGACGGGCACCACGGCGACCGCGAACGGCACCGCCGAAACCGACACCACGGCCACGTCGGACACGGCGACCACGAGGACTGCGACGTCCAACGGGCCGTCGGCGCAGGCGAACCCGGCCACCGTGCCCGCCGCCGGATCGCATGCGAAGCACAAGGCCAGGGGCCACGCCAAGGCGCACGCGAAGGCCGGCACCGAGGCCGGCGCCCCGGCGAAGCAGCGTGACGCGTTCTTCGACAATGCGAAGTATCTGGCCATCGTTCTGGTGGCGCTGGGGCACTCCTGGGAGCCGCTGCGTGACGGCAGCCGGGCGGCGGCGGCCCTCTACATCACCGTCTACGCCTTCCATATGCCGGCGTTCATCATCATCTCCGGGTATTTCTCGCGCAGTTTCGATATGCGCAAGGACCGGCTGCAGCGGCTGATCACCGGCGTCGCCGTCCCGTACATCCTTTTCGAAGCCGCGTACACCCTCTTCAAACGGTGGGCGGACGACGATCCCGGCTATCCGATCAGCCTCATGGACCCGTGGTATCTGACCTGGTTCCTGCTGGCCCTGTTCGTGTGGCGGCTCACCACTCCCCTGTGGAAGATCGTGCGCTGGCCGCTTCCGCTCGCGCTGTCCATCGCGGTGCTCGCGTCCCTGTCGCCCGACATCGGCAATGACCTGGACCTGCAGCGGGTGCTGCAGTTCCTGCCGTTCTTCGTCCTCGGCCTGTGTCTGAAGCCGGAGCACTTCCAGCTGGTACGGCGTCGGCAGGCGCGGACCCTGGCGGTGCCGGTCTTCGCCTTCGCGCTGGTCTTCGCGTACTGGGCGGCGCCCCGGATGAACGCCGCATGGTTCTACCACCGGGACAGTGCGCAGGAACTGGCCGCCCCGTGGTGGAGCGGCGCGGTGATGACGCTCGCCATGTTCGGCTGCTCGATGGTGCTGGTGGCCTGCTTCTTCGCCTGGGTTCCGGGGCGCACGATGTGGTGTACGGCGCTGGGTGCGGGCACCCTGTACGGCTATCTGCTGCACGGTTTCCTCGCCAAGGGCTCCCGGTTCTGGGACTGGTATGAGGTGGACTGGGTGCATACGCCGTGGGGTGCGGTGCTGCTGACACTGTTCGCGGGGGTGGTGGTCACGCTGCTGTGCACACCGCCCGTCCAGCGGATGTTCCGGTTCGCGATGGAGCCCAGGATGACCTGGGCGTTCAAGAAGGACCCGGTGGGGATGGCCCGCGGCCGGAAGTGAGCCGCGGGCGCCGAGCATCGCAGGGGCACCCGTCCTGCCGGAGAGCCGGCGGGGCGGGTGCCTTTGGCGTGCGGGGGCCGGGGCGGGAGAGTGGTGGCCCCGACAGCCCCCTGGCGGGGGTGCGGGTTCCGGTGTGGGTGGGGGGCCGCCAGGGGCGAGGTGTTGGGGATCTCGGCGCCCCGGGGCGGGCGGCGCTTCGGGGCCCGGGAACGGCAGGCGCGCCCTCACGCCCTAACGGACGACGGCGATGCCTTCGATCTCGACCAGCGCCGCCTCGTCCCACAGACGGGTGGCACCGATGACGGCCATCGCCGGAAAGTCGCCGCCGACCAGCCGCTTCCACACCTGGCCGATCTCCCGGGCGTGCCGCCGGTAGTCGGCGACATCGACGGCGAAGACGGTGAGCTTGGCCAGGTCGGACGGGCCGGCGCCGGATGCCGCGGCCGCCGCCACGAGGTTGCTCAGCGCCCGCTCGAACTGCTCGACGATGCCGCTGCCGACGATCTCGCCCGAACCGTCGAGGGCGGTCTGCCCGGCGAGGAAAACCATGGTGCCGGATGTGGCGCGCACGGCATGGCTGAATCCGGTCGGCGGCGCCAGATGGGGCGGGTTGACGCGCTCCAGCTCAGGGCGGGCGCTACCGGCCCCGCTCATCCCACCGCTCATCGCCGATGGCTCCCCTCCGTTGCCAACTCGTACCGCACACCCAGGGATTGAAGCGCGTCCTGCTCCTCCTGGGGAAGGAGGTCATCGGAGATGACGAGATCGAAGTCGGCGAGCGGCGCCAGCTCGTAGAGCGCTTGACGGCCGAACTTGGAGTGGTCCACGAGCAGCACCTTGCGCCGGGCCGCGGCCATCAGCGCGCGCTTGACCAGTACGTTCTCCTGCGCCTGGTGGTAACAGTGGCCGTTGTCGACGGCCGAGGTGGAGAGGAAGGCGATATCGGCGCGGAAGCTGCGGGCGATATCGGCGGTGGACATGCCGAGGAACGCGTTGAACGCGGCGTGGTACTCGCCGCCCAGCGCGATCACCCGGATGTCGGGCTCCTCCGCCAGCTCGTTGATGACCTGGAGGGAGTTGGTGATGACGGTGTACGCGCCGTGTGAGGAGAGCGAGCGGGCCAGCGGCAGCGCCGTACTGGAGTCGTCGATGATCACGGCCTGGCCGGGCTCGGCCAGGGTCAGCGCGGCCGCGCAGATGGCCTCCTTCGCCGCCACCTGCTCGGCGCCGCGCCAGCGTGCGGTGGACTCGAAGAGCGCACTGGGCGTGGCCGTCGCCCCGCCGCGCACCTTTCGCAGCCAGCCCTGATGCTCCAGGGCGTCCAGATCGCGGTGGACCGTCATCTGACTGACGCCGAGCTCCTGGACCAGCTCCTCGATGGTCACCTGGCCCTCGGCCAGCAACCGGTCGGTGATCCGCTTCCGGCGGTCCTTGGGGCTCAGCTTGGTGACCGACGCGTCCATCGCGGCCGAGCCATCGGCAGCCCCTTCGGTGTCGGTCAACGCTGGTTCCTTCCAGGATCGGATGTCGGCGGCCGCCCGTCTCCCGTCGGCCCCCTACCCGGGGATTTTAGGCCGTGCCCGGCGCGGCGTCGCTGGCCGCGAGGGGCCGGGATGGGGCCCGTCCCGCTCCGTCCCCCGCTCCCCCGGGCCCCGCCCCCGTGAACGGCTCCCGCCCCATGCCCCACCCCGCCCCATGCCCCACCCCGCCCAGTGCTACGGCCGGGCCGCGACGGTCACGGCCACGGTCATCGGCTCGCGCCCGTCGGGCGAGCCTGGGGCGGCGTACGGCCGGGAGCGCGCCACGTCGGCCCCCGCAACCGACACCCCACAGAATCCCGTCATCACAAGCCCAGCGCAGCACCCGCCCCTCACTTGGCATCGGCATAGCACCCCACCACGGCCACACTGAACGGAAACCGCACCGGGATCTCCCCGAACGCGATCCGGCCCGCCACCGCAGCCGCCGCCGTGATCGCCTCGGACACCGCCGCCGCCTCCTCCGCGGGACAGTGCACGATCACCTCGTCGTGCTGGAAGAAGACCAGCTCGGCGTGGAGCCCCGCCCCGGACAGCGTGCGGCGGAGCGCGGCCAGCATGAGCAGTGCCCAGTCGGCGGCGCTGCCCTGTACGACGAAGTTACGGGTGAACCGGCCGCGGGCGCGGGCCGCCGAGCTGCTGCCGTAACCGCCCGGCGGGTCCTCCTCCTGGGGAAGGCCCGCCTCGTCCGGCGCCGCCACGGATGCCGGCGGGCTGGTGCGCCCCATCCACGTGCGCACCAGCCGCCCCTCCTCGCCGGCGCGCGCCGCATCGTCGACATACGCCACCGCGGCCGGATAGCGGCGGCGCAGGTCGGCCATGTGCTTGAGGGCGTCGCCGGAGGTCTGGCCGTAAATGGCGCCCAGCAGGCCGAGCTTGGCCTGGGCGCGGTCGCCGCCGAACGCGCGGGCGGCCAGATCGGCGTAGAGGTCCTCACCGCTGCCCGCCACCTCCATCAGGCCCCGGTCGCGGGAGACGGCGGCCAGCACCCGTGGCTCCATCTGGTCGGCGTCGGCGACCACCAGACGCCATCCGGGGTCGGCGCGCACCGCCTGCCGGACCACCTTCGGGATCTGCAGCGCGCCGCCGCCGTTCGTGGTCCAGCGGCCGGAGACCGTGGCGCCGGGGAGGTACTCGGGGCGGAACCGGCCGTCGTGCACCCACTGTTGGAGCCAGGACCGGCCGTGGGCGGTGTGCAGACGGTAGAGCGACTTGTACGCCAGCAGCGGTGCCACCGCTGGATGGTCGATCTGCTGAAGCTCCCATTTGCGGGTCGAGGTGAGGGAAATCCCGGCGCCGGCAAAGGCTTTGACGATCTCATTCGGCAGATCCGGGCGCACCCGGGCGTCCGGCCCGAAGGCCCGGGACACCTCCTCGGCCAGCTCCGCCATCCGCCGGGGCTCCAGCCCGCCCGGATAGTGCTCGCCCAACAGCTCGTCCAGCAGCCTGCGGTGCACATCCGCGCGCCAGGGCACACCGGCCCGCGTCATCTCCGCGGCGACCAGCATGCCCGCCGACTCGGCGGCGAGCAGCAGCCGCATCCGCTCCGGATGCTCGGTCTTCGCCGTACGCGCCACCTGGCCGGCATACACCTCCAGCAGGGCGGTGAGCTCGTCCGTGCCGGGCGGCAGCGGCACCGGACCCGGCTCGAACAGGGAGGGCTGGGTCTCGGCGGCCCGCGCGGGCGCGTCCTCCGGGACCGGCAGGCCGTGCAGCCGCGCCCAGGCGGCGGCCAGCGAGCGCGGCTGGCCCGACTGCCCCTCTTCATGGCCGATCAGCAGCGACTCGGCTGCCTCCACGTCGTAACAGCGCTGGACCCGAACTCCCGCCGCCAGCAGCCGCCGGTACGTCTCCGCGGTGGACCGCCACACCCACCGCTCGACCTCCGGCCGCGCCCGCACGGCCCCGGCGAGCGACGGCTCCTCCAGCACCGGTCCCGCGGGCCGCCCATCGGGAGCGAGCGGGCAGAGACGAGCACCCCCGTCGCCCGTCTCCACCACCGCCCATCTCATGTCCACGAGTCTTGCACCAGGGTCTGACAATCCCCCTGACCAGCGCATTCGCCATGAGACGGCCCCTGGCACAACCGCCCTGTCCAGGCCAGGGGTTTGGGAACAGCGCTCCACCCGAAGGACAACTGCTCGCCCGGTGCCGCGCATCGCCCACCTGACCGCGGAAACGCGCCGATGGCGCCCGGCGTGCGCCATCGGCGGACGGATTCCGGGTTCTGCCGTGTCGCGACGGTGAGTTCGGCGGCGGAGGCTCTCTGCGCCTGGACACCGGCCAGCCGCCCCACGAGTTTCTCCGGCGAGGTGGCCGTACGCGGTGTCGGGCTCTGCTGCCGCAGTCGCCGGGCCAGCACCTGATCGCAAGTCACCTTCATGACGCCATTGCACACCACGCCACCGACAATCACCGGGTGTACGGAGATGACGTGCCACGATGGTGACCGGACGCGGGCGAATAGGCGGCCAACAAATGGCGGCGCCGGACTGCCCGTGAGGGTACTGCCGACTACCGCCGCCATCTCCGGAACCCGAAAATTCACATCACCCGTATGGCAGCGCTACTTTTGCCCGTTTTCGTGCGTTGAGCAGCTTGTCGCTCCAGGCGGCGCGTAACAGGTCCTGAACGCTGCATCAGTAAAGAGGTAAGCCGTGAAGCTTTTCTCCAAGGCCATTGCCTTGTCCGCCACCGCGGGGATCGCCCTCATGGGAGGGGCCGGCGTTGCCGCTGCAGACGGCAACGGGCACGGCACCAAGGCCGTCGGTGGCGCCGTGGGGTCCCCCGGTGTCTTTTCCGGAAACCTGATCCAGGTCCCGATCGATGTGCCGATCAACGTCTGCGGTAACACCGCTCAATTCATCGGTGCGCTCAACCCGGCGTTCGGCAACATCTGCATCAACAAGTGAGTGCCGCTTAGCGGCGGGGCCGGCCCCGGTACGGCGGGTGCGGCCTTTCCTTCAAAGGCCGGTACGCGTTTCCGTACCGGCCTTTGACGGCTCCGGGGTCGCTCATTTACCGGTCGCTGCCCGGATGCGGTGATATGTGCCGGGGGTTTCATGGCATTCGAGTGAAGCGGCGAAACCGTGCCCGGAGAAGTGAGTTGACCAGGACACTCCGGATGTCGGCACTCCGCTTCGACGAGGGGATAACTGTGATGAAGGTCCTGACTTCGACGACTGTAGCCGCCTCGATCGACGGCCTACGGCTGTGCGCTGGTCGTTGGAGGCAGGGCCGGACAACGATCCTCATCAGCGGTCCGGGGCCTGCGGCGGCACATCGGCAACCGTAGACCCGGTAATTATCGATCCATCATTCGGTAGGAATTCGTATTCGACGGTCCGCTCGGCTGACCGAACTGCGGTAGTTTTCTCGCTTCATCTGCGCGGAGATGATCTCTCGAAACGTCTTTGCATCTTTCGGGCGATTCTTCCGAAACTCATCCGTGAGGGTTTCCCCGGCGAGGAGAAAACGTTACCAATATCGGCAGCGGAGTTACGGGCGATCAGGTTCCCGCCCGTGCGACACGACGGTCGTGTTCGCCAGGACCCGCTACAGGAAGGGCTGAAAGTGAAGTACGCAAAGGTCGCTGCAGCTGCTGCAGTCGCCGCCAGCACGCTCATGACCGTCGGCGCGTCTGCGCCCGCGTTCGCCGACGCGAAGGCCGAGGGTGGCGGCAAGCATTCTCCGGGTGTGGTTTCCGGCAATGTGGTCCAGTTCCCGATCCACGTCCCGATCAACCTCTGCGGCAACACCGTACAATTCATCGGAGCTCTCAACCCGGCGTTCGGTAACCACTGCAAGAACCTCTGAGCCGACAGCAATCGATCCGCGTCGTTCCGGTCGGCCCCGGTGTGCACTCGGTGCGCACCGGGGCCGGACGCGTTCGGTTGCTGGCCGCGTTCGGTCCCGGCCGTGCGGAACGCGAAGCGGGCTCGCGTTTCGGGTGGCGTTACCAAGAACGTTGAACTGCGGAGTTTCCCCACCAGACGGAAATCGTTGAGACAGTGCAAAAGTGGTGATCCGAGCAGCGAAGTAAATGCTCTCGCGGCGTTGGTGTCGCGATCCCGTCAAGGATCGCCTGAGAAGGGACAGATTTACAGTGAAGTACGCGAAGTCTGCCGTGGTTGCTGCGGCTGTCGCGGGTTCCGTCATCACGATCGGCACGGCCGCCCCGGCTTTCGCCGGAAACGCCGGAGTTCCGAAGATGAGCCCGAACGGCAAGGTGTCGGACGCCCAGCTGAAGGGCAGGCAATTCCATCCGCTGGTGCAGCAGGTCAGCGGTGTGGCCGAAGCCGTAAAGAGCGAGAAAAATGACCTGCTCGTCGGCACCAAGGGGGTTACCAAGAAGGTCTCGAAGAAGGTGGACAAGAAGGTTCCACTGCTCGGCGGCAGGCCGGTCGCAAAGAAGTAGGACAGCGTGCGCAGTGTGTTGTCTGTGTGGTTCGCCCCCCGGAGTACTTCTCCTGCGGGTGATGCAGAGTCGCATGGCTCGGAAAGCCACCCTGATCGACGACCTGGATCGGGACCGGCGCACGTGAGTCAATAAGCAAAGCCGAACTCGGCATGGTGAGTTAATCAGAAGGGCGACGAGTGGCTGACGCACCTTCTGGACGACGGCATCGACGGCGTATCAGCGCTCGTCGGGAGGCGATCACGGCCGCTGACCGGCCGGATCCAACCCGGGGCGCCCGGACCTCCTGCTACGGGGCGGCCCGGGTTTATGCCGTCCCCGCGTTCGGCGGAAACGGCGGAAACAGGGACCGGCACCGCACGAGCTAAGCGGTGTCCGGCCCGGCATTGTTATTCGCTCGTTATCGAAGTGTGCTGTACCGGGTCGTTATAGAGGTTGTGTGGAGGGACGCATGCCAATGCCCTTGCGAGATTGATGGGGTTGCCAGGGCATTGGCATGCCGGCCGGAAACGAAAACGGGGCCCGTTCAGCTGCGGTAGGGCAGCGCGGGCCCTGTTCGTGCGCAGGGCATGCGGGTGATGGGGCGGCGCGATAGAAGTGACCGGATGCCTTTTCGTAGAGCGGTTGTCCGGCTGTTCGGGTGACGGTGCGGAACTCGCACTCGCAGGGCGGGTTGTGGGAATAGGCTCTTGTGCGGGAGTTCCTCTTCTGAAGGGTTCTGCGCGCGGAAGAATGATGACAGGCGGGCGTATCGGCGGTGGTTTCGCCGACCGGCGTATCCGCCGCAGTGTGCCGTAGGGCATGGCGTCCGGTGACGATCACGGCGCGGCCACAGCAGCGGCAACAGTGCCAAGCGCCATAGCCGACAGGCATCTCCACCGCGCAGGGGCGGCTGTGTGCCCAACCCGGGTTCCTTCAAGGCATCTTGAATGACCCGTGCCGTTTCACCGCTTGTGACGTCGGGCGGTCGGCGCCGCGTAAGCGCTGCCGGCCGCCCGTTCGTGCGAGCGCGCCACGGGAGCAGCGGGGCGGGCGTTGATCCGAACGCAACGACGGCAGATGAGAGATGAGACATGCGACAGAGCCTGAGACTGAAGTACGTGCTCGTTGCGGCGGCGGTCTCGTGCGTTCTCGGCGCGGGCTGCGGTTCCGTATACGCGGACACCGGGGCGGAGGGGAGCGCCGTGAACTCGTCCGAGGGGCTTACGGGTAACTCCGTTCAGGCGCCGGGACGTGGCCCGGTCGGTGACCCGGTCGACTTCTGCGGCAGTACCGTCAGCGGCGTGGGGCTGCTCAACCGGGCCATGGGCGCCGTGTGCGGGGATGAGCGGCTGCGTGCGCCGGGCGGGCGGCATGTGCCGGACGCGCGGACGCCGGGCGTCGGCTGGAGACCGGGCGACGGGCGATCCGGCGAGGGGCGGCCGGGCCCGGGCCGGGGCCCGGACGGGCGACGCGGGTGGGGCGGTGGGCGGAAACCGGATGTGGAGCGGCGTGCGCACTCGGCGCGCGCGCCGCGAGTGGGCGCCGTGGCGCGGGCCGGTGCGTCGGCGGGATCGGCGCTGCTGGCGTCCACCGGAGCGCGGCAGCTGGGCTTGGCGGTCGGTGTGGGGGGTGGGCTGGTGTTCGGCGGGGCGTTGCTGCTGCGCAGGTCGCACCGGAGGTGAGCCAGGTGGTGCGACGGGGTGCGGCGCTGCGGGAGGTCGGCGGCAGGCCGAGCCGGTCCGGCGGGCCGCTCGGCCTGTGCGCGCCTGGTCGGGACGGCCGTCGGCATCACCGGACGACCCGACCCCGTACCGCCGTACCGAGGGTGCTGGGCGCTGCGGCTGGAAGCCCCCGGCTGTCGTACGGCGGACCGTGCGGATCAACGCGTGAGGGACGTGTCCGGTACGGGAAGGATCGTTCATTCGCTCATTGGTGGGGACCCGTCCGCGCGGGGGTGTGAAGAGGGCGGGGCGCGTCGGCGGGCGGCGGCCCGCGCAATCGGCGAGTCCCGCATGACCGACAGGCCCCACCTGCCCGCGAGCCCCACATGATCGCCAACTGGCCTGCCCCGCGAACCCCACCCCACTGGCGAGGAAACCGCGATGCCGAGCCTGGACCGCACCACCCCCGCCTCTGGCAAACTTGGATAAAGGCCGTGAAAGTGCCCAATCGATGAGGTGTGGGCCATGCTCATTGCGCTGGCGCAGACGGACTGTGTGTTGGGAGAGGTGGCGGAGAACCTCGACCACGCCCGTGAGCAGATCGAGCAGGCGGCGGCCCAGGGTGCCGATCTCGTGGTGTTCCCCGAACTGAGCCTGCATGGCTATCACTTGGGCGCTCTCAAGCGTGATGTTTCCATCGAGGCGCGTGATCCGCGGCTGCTGGAGCTCAGCATGCACGGGCCCGATGTGCTGGTCGGATTCCATGAGCACACCTCGCTGCGCGCCTACAACACGTGCGCGCACTACGCGGACGGCGCGCTGGTGCACGCGCACCGCAAGCTCTATCTCCCGAATTACCTGGCCTGGGAGGAGCGCAAGCACGTCAGCCCGGGGCAGTCGCTGCGCGCGTACGACCTGACGAAGTCGGCCAGCGGGGGGCGGGGCGCGACGCTGGTGTGCAATGACGCGTGGCAGCCGGTGCTGCCGTGGCTGGCGGTGCAGGACGGCGCCGAGGTGCTGTTCGTGCCGACCAACAGCGCGGCGAGCCTGGATCCGGAGGCGATGGACACCGGGCTGTACTGGGACACGCTGGTGTCCTATACGGCGCGGATGCTGCAGTGCTGGGTGGTGTTCGTCAACCGGGTCGGCAATGAGCACGGCGCGACGTTCTGGGGCGGTTCGCGGGTGGTGGATCCGCGGGGCTCGGTGGTGGCGCAGGCGCCCAAGTGGGAGCCCGCGCTGGTCACCGTCGACATCGATCCGTCCGAGGCGCGGCGGCAGCGGCGTGCCGTGCCGCTGATCGCCGAGGCCCGGCTGGGGCTGGTCGACCGCGAGGTGCGGCGGCTGATCGACGAGGGCGGCGACAGCTGAGGGCGGGCGGCGGCTGAGCCGGCGCAGCAGCCGGGACCGGGCGGACAGGGAGACAAGGGGGTGACGTCCGCTCGGAGCGGCCGGTGATCAGTGAGTGTCCGCGGAATCCTGCCGGTCGTCCTTGAGGGCCTTGGCCTCGGACTTCAGGATGCGCAGCGAGCGGCCGACGCCGCGTGCCATGTCGGGCAGCTTCTTGGAGCCGAAGAGCAGTACCAGGACCGCGATGATCAGTATCAGATGCCAGGGTTCGAAGGCGTTGCGGAGCATGGCGCGCTCGCTTTCGTCGGGGGCTGCGGACGTTCTGTCCAGTATGGCCCGAAGGGTCCGGCCGCCCTGCCCAGGGGGTGAGCCCAGGGGCGGGCGGCCGGACGAGGGGCTGCTGCCCGCCTGTCGGCGGGACTTTCGTACGCCTGGAGGCGGCCCCGCAGTCGGGCTACCGGCTGGACTTTCTTACGCCCGGAGACGCTCCCGCAGTCGGGCTACCAGCTGGACTTCCGTACGCCCGGCAGATACCCCGCATGCGCCTGTTCGCGCAGCCGTACGCGGGAGAGTCCGAAGGCGCGGAAGTAGCCGCGCGGGCGGCCGTCGACGCTGTCGCGGTTGCGGACGCGGGTGGCGCTGGCGTCCCGCGGCTGGCGGGAGAGTTCGCGCTGGGCGGTGAGGCGCTCCTCGGCGGACGTCCGCGGGTTGCGGATGACGGCTTTGAGGACGGCCCGGCGGGCCGCGTAGCGGGCGACGGTCGCGCGGCGCTTCTCGTTCTTGGCGATCTTGCTCTGCTTGGCCATCAGACCTTCTCCCCTCGGGCGCGGATCCGGGCGACGGCCGCCTCGATCCCGATCGTGTCCACGGTCTTGATGCCCCTGGCGCTCAGGGTGAGCCGGACGTGCCGGCCCTCGCTCTCCAGCCAGTAGCGCTTGCGCTGGATGTTGGGGTCGAACCGGCGCGAGGTGCGGCGGTGCGAGTGGGAGACGGAGTTGCCGAAACCCGGCTTGCGGCCGGTCAGTTGGCAGTGGGCGGACAAGGTGTGATCCCTCCGGTCGGTGCCCCTCCAGGGGGCTTATTGAAAATGGAAACCATTTACGTATACTACCCGCATGGCCCGCAACGAACTACGCCCGGTCGTCAAGCTCCGGTCCACCGCCGGCACCGGCTACACCTACGTGACCCGCAAGAACCGCCGTAATGACCCCGACCGACTGGAACTGCGCAAGTACGACCCGGTCGTCGGCCGTCATGTCGCTTTCCGAGAGGAGCGCTGAGCCCCCATGAAGCCCGGTATCCACCCCGCCTACGGACCCGTCGTCTTCCGTGACCGGGCCGCCGGCCATGCCTTTCTCACCCGCTCGACGATGACCGGCGACAAGAGCATCGAGTGGGAGGACGGGAACACCTATCCCGTCGTCGACGTCGAGATCTCCAACGTCAGCCACCCCTTCTACACCGGCACCGCCCGGGTGCTGGACACCGCCGGCCGCGTGGAGCGGTTCGAGCGCCGCTACGGCAAGGGCCGCTGATGGACCGGCTCAACATCGTGCTGGTGGGCGGGCTGCACTCCGATGCCCGGCGGGTCACCGTCGAGCGGCTGCTGCGCTCCGTCCCCGGCAGCGTCGCCCTCCATCACGACCTCGCCTCGGCCACGGACGGCACCGTCCGCCGGACGGTCCGGGACGCCGGGGGGACGCTCGACACGGGGGAGACGCCGCTGGTCAACAACTGCGCCTGCTGCGCGCTGCGCGAGGACCTCGTCCCCGAGCTGGAGCGGCTGGCCGCCGGCCGGACGTGTCGGCTGGCGATCGTGGAGCTGTGGGATTCGGTCGAGCCGAAGGCGATGGCCGAGGTGGTCACCGCGTGCGGCAGCGACAGTCTTGCGCTGACGGGAGTGATCACGGCCGTCGATCCGGCGCTGCTGCTGCCGTACCTCGGCTGCGGCGACGATCTCACCGAGGCCGGGCTCGCGGCCGCGGCCTCCGACCAGCGCACCGTCGCGGACACCTGGGCGCGGCAGCTGGAGTACGCGCCGGTGCTGGCGCTGGTGGCGGGGGAGGAGGAGGCCGAGCCGGCCGATCTGGCGCTGCTCGCGCAGCTGCACCCGATGGCACGTCATGTCGATGTGGAGTCGGGGGAGTTGGCGGACGCGGCGATGGCCGGGTTCGACGTGGAGGCGGCCGCCGCGCGGCAGCATCCGGCGTGTGCGCTGCTGCCGCAGGAGGCCGACGCGGACGGCGTCACCACGCTCGTCTGGCGGCGCGCCCGGCCCTTCCACCCCGAGCGGCTCTACGCGGCGCTGGAGGACCTGACCTGCGTGGCCGCGCGCAGCCGGGGGCGCTTCTGGCTGGCCGACCGCCCGGACACGCTGCTGTCCTGGGACGCGGCGGGCGGCGCCCTGTGCGTGGAGAGCGCCGGGCCGTGGCTGGCCTCGCTGCCGGACGCCGCCTGGGAGATGGTGCCGCCGATGCGCCGGGCCGCGGCCGCACTGGACTGGCACCCCGAGCACGGCGACCGGGCCCAGCATCTGGTCTTCGTCTCGCCCGGACTGGACCGCGAGGGGCTCACCGCCCTGCTGGAGTCCTGCCTGCTCACCGACGCGGAGTACGCGGGCGGGCCGCACGCGTGGAAGAGTCTGCCGCCGGCTTTCGACGCACTCCTCGACCCCGTTTCGTGACCGGCCGCACCCGGGCCGACTTCGGTGGACGCCGGCCCGCTCGCCGTACCCGTAAGCCTCCTCCCCGTATCCGTCAGCCGTACCCACACGCCGTACTCGTAAGGAAACTCCCATGGCCCGTCGGCCCGACCCGCGCCGCAAGTCCACCCCCCGTCCCAATCCGCTGGACGCGGCGGGGATCACCTACATCGACTACAAGGACACCGACCTGCTGCGGAAGTTCATCTCCGACCGCGGCAAGATCCGCACCCGCCGGGTCACCCGGGTCACGGCCCAGCAGCAGCGACAGCTGGCCCGTGCGATCAAGAACGCCCGGGAGATGGCGCTGCTGCCGTATGGGTCGCGATGACGCGTACGGCAGATGAGTGGGGGATTCCCTGCGGTCGACACGTAGGGAATCCCCAGCAGTTGGCGGAGCGCTTCACGATGCGCCGTCCGAGCCTTTCCGAGCACCTGAAGGTGCTCCGGAGGCCGGGCTGGTGAGCGAGGAACGGGCCGGCCGACAGCGGATCCACCGCCTGGAGGCCGCCAGGCTGAGCGAGGTTCAGGCGTGGCTCGGCCCGTACGAGCGGTTCTGGCGCGCGAAGCCGGGCGGGTGAGTCCTGTATCCCTTCTGGCCCGCGACGCCTGGCGCGTGCGCTCGCTGCGTTGTCGGGATCATCCCGGTACGCCCAATGGCTGATGCCGGGAGACTTCCGGCTGCAGGTCGGCCACCGTTGCGAGATGACCGGCCTGCCCCGGCCGAGTGCCAACTTCTCCGGCGCCGTCGTCGCCGAGGTGGCCGCGTTCGAGCCCGAGAAGATGCTGCGGCTGCGCTGGCAGGACGCCGACGAGGGCCAGGGCAACCGCGCGGACCGGACCGCCAGCTGGACCCTGGAACCCGAAGGCCGCGGCACCCGTCTTTTCCTCGTGCATGAGGGATTCGACCCCGATGACCCGTACCAGATGCCGGCGCACCGCATCATGGGCGGCGGCTGGCGGTCGATTGTGACGGAGCGTTTGGGGAAGGTGCTCGACGAGCTGTGACCGGGCCGGCACCCGCCGTCGTGCACGTGCATCTGCGCATGCATCCGCATGTGAACGCGGCTATGATCCCGGGCAGTTGCCACCAGTTCTCACCGGGAGACCCCAGTGCCCCACGCATACAACGGCATGGCCGCAACGGATCTCCACGACGTGTCCTGGCAGAAGAGCAGGCACAGCAACTCCCAGGGCTCGTGCGTGGAGTTCGCGAAGCTGCCCGGGGGCGATATCGCGGTACGCAACTCCCGCTTCCCGGACGGCCCGGCACTCGTCTACACGCCGGCCGAGGTCCAGGCGATGCTGCTCGGCGTCAAGGACGGCGAGTTCGACCACCTCGTACGCGACTGAGGGCCTGTCTCCGCATCCTGACCGGGTGACCGGGTGACGGGGTGCGGGGACAGGCCCTCGGGCGCCGGCCGTGCAGGGGGCGCGGGGCGCCGTAGCGGGAGACGCGTGGCGTCACGGCAGGCGGAACAGCGCCCAGACGATCTTGCCGGGTGCGGCGCCGGCCATCGGGTGCCACCCCCAGCTGTCGCTGAAGGAGTCCACGAGATAGAGCCCGCGGCCCGATTCCGCGGCCGAGTCGGCCTCCCCGGCGACCGGTGAGGCGCCGCTGGGGTCCCGTACGGCACAGACCAGCCGGGCGGACCAGCGCATCAGATGGAGCCGGGCGGGCGGGGCGTCGGTGAGTCCCGGGGCGGCCAGGACCGCGTGCCGCAGGGCGTTGGTGACCAGCTCGGAGACCACCAGGGCGACCCCGTCGAAGAGTTCGTCCAGGTTCCATCCGTGCAGGGTGTCGCGGGTGAACTTCCGCGCGCCGCTGACCGATTCGTACCGCGGCGGCAGGATGCAGGACACGGATCCGGAGACGCTCAGGGGGTCGACGGGCGGAAGGCCCTGCCATAACTGCTCGTCGAGCATGGTCAAAACCCTGGTCCCCATGCGAGGCACTCCTGGCGTTCGCGGACGTCATGACCCTGGCCGGGCGGCCGGGTCTGGCGGATCTTTCACGAGCGTGCATGCGTGCGAAGCCCATGGTTCCCAATGCGTTCGCCAGATGCAAGGGCAAATGCACGTGCACGCGCCTTGATTGCGGGAGGCCGTACCGTTTCCTGCGTAATTCTTCCTGCGTATTGTTGTGGAGAGCTTGGGGGGACCTCACATATCAGTAATCGGATGAGCACTCAACGAAGCGTGAACGTGGCAGACTGCGGCGCACAGTTGAGCGGGGTGGGCCACGGGAGGGTCTGAAGGTGTCCGCAAGTGAGACGAGCGGGTCGGTGGTTCGGCGGATCCTGCTGGGGTCGCAGCTCCGTCGGCTGCGTGAATCACGCGGGATAACCCGCGAGGCGGCCGGCTACTCCATCCGTGCATCCGAATCGAAGATCAGCCGCATGGAGTTGGGCAGGGTGAGCTTCAAGGCGCGTGATGTCGAGGATCTCCTCACGCTGTACGGCGTGACCGACGAGCGGGAGCGCGAGTCGCTGCTCGCACTGGCCCGGGAGGCCAATATCGCGGGCTGGTGGCACAGTTACGGCGATGTGCTTCCCGGATGGTTCCAGACGTATGTGGGTCTGGAAGGAGCCGCGTCTCTCATCCGCGTCTACGAAGTGCAGTTCGTCCACGGGCTGTTGCAGACCGCCGAGTACGCCCGCGCCGTCGTCACCCGCGGTATTCCCGAGGCGCCGGAGGCCGAGATCGAGCGCCGGGTGGCACTGCGCCAGGAGCGGCAGAAGCTGCTGATAGCCGAGCGTGCCCCGCAGTTGCACTGTGTGCTGGACGAGGCCGCGCTGCGCCGCCCGTACGGCGACCGGTCCGTGATGCGCGGGCAGTTGCGGCATCTGATCGACATCTCCGAGCGGCCCAACGTCCAACTCCAGGTCATGCCCTTCAACTTCGGCGGGCACGCGGGCGAGAGCGGCTCCTTCACGATGCTCCGCTTCCCGGAGTCCGACCTCTCCGATCTCGTCTACCTGGAGCAGCTCACCAGCGCCCTGTACGTCGACAAGCCGGAGGAGGTCGGGCAGTACGAGCGGGCGATGGAGCGGCTGCAGGAGGACAGTCCGGACCCCGCGCAGAGCCGGGATCTCCTGCGTGGTCTACTCCAACTGACCTGACCTGCCGGTAGGATGACGCCAGATCAGCCCCCCGCAGAGCAGAGTCGCACAGAGTAGGGATGCCATGTCCTTCTTCGCAGACCTGGCCTACCAGTTCATCGACGGTGAATGGCGGGCCGGCAGCGGCTCGTGGGACATCATCGACTTCAACCCCTACGACCAGGAGAAGCTGGCGTCGATCACGGTCGCCGGTGCGGACCAGGTCGACGAGGCGTACCGCGCCGCCGAACGGGCGCAGCGCGCATGGGCGGAGACCAACCCCTACGTCCGGCGGCGGGTCATCGAACGGCTGCTGCGGCTCATCGAGGAGCGCGAGGCGGAGATCACCGAGGCGCTCGTCCTCGAACTGGGCGGCACCCGCGCCAAGGCCGCCTACGAGGTGCACCTCGCCAAGGAGTTCGTCCGCGAGGCGATAGGGCTCACAATGCGGCCGGAGGGCCGCATTCTGCCCTCGCCGGTGGACGGCAAGGAGAACCGCGTCTACCGCCGGCCGGCCGGTGTCATCGCGGTGATCAGCCCGTTCAACTTCCCGTTCCTGATCTCGATGAAGTCGGTGGCGCCGGCGCTGGCCCTCGGCAACGCCGTGGTGGTCAAGCCCAACCAGAACACCCCGATCGCCGGCGGCGGGCTGATCGCCAAGCTCTTCCAGGACGCGGGGCTGCCCGCCGGACTGGTCAATGTGCTGGTCACCGATATCGCGGAGATCGGCGACGCGCTGATCGAGCACCGGGTGCCCAAGGTGATCTCGTTCGCCGGCTCGGACAAGGTCGGCCGGCATGTCGCCTCGGTCAGCGCCGGCCACTTCAAGCGCGTCGTCCTCGAACTCAGTGGCAACAGCGCGCTGATCGTGCTGGACGACGCCGATGTCGACTACGCCGTGGACGCGGCCGTCTTCAGCCGGTTCGTCTATCAGGGCCAGGTCTGTATGGCCGCGAACCGGGTGCTGCTCGACCGCAAGGTGGAGGCCGAGTTCACCGAGAAGTTCGTGGCCAGGGTGGCGGCGCTGCGCACCGGCGATCCCCGGGACCCGCAGACCGAGATCGGCCCGCTGATCAACTCCTTCCAGGCGGAGGCGCTGACCGCGCTGGTCGAGCGTGCGGTCGCCGAGGGGGCGACGGCGCTGCTGCGCGGCGGTACGGACGGCAATCTGGTGGAGCCGAGCGTGCTGGCCGGGCTGCCCGCCGACTCCGGGCTGCACACCCAGGAGATCTTCGGGCCGGTGGCGCTGCTGGTGCCGTTCGACGGCGAGGACGAGGCGGTACGGATCGCCAATGACTCCCCGTACGGGCTGAGCGGCGCGGTGCACACCGCCGATGTGGAGCGCGGTGCGCAGCTCGCCCGGCGGATCGACACCGGCATGATCCACATCAATGACGGCACCGTGCACGACGAGCCGCTGGTCGCCTTCGGCGGGGAGAAGAGCTCCGGGGTGGGCCGGCTCAACGGGGAGGCCACGGTCGAGGCGTTCACCACGCAGAAATGGGTCTCCATCCAGCACGGGCGGTCCCGGTTCCCGTTCTGAGGCGAGCGCCCGCGGACGAGCGAGTGCCCGCGGATGTGGCGACTGCCCGCGGACGAGCGGTTTCCCGCGGATACGGCGACCGCCTGCTGATGACCGATCGCCCGCGGATTGGCGATTGCTCGCCGCGGATCGAGGACAGAACCTGACCGCAGGGGCTCGTAGCGTGAGGGTGTCGGAAGGCGGAGGACGGCGGAAGGCCGTACCGCCCTGAGATGTCACGAAAGGCGGATCTCATGCCCACCCACGTCCCTGCCGAGGCCCACGGCGACGAGCGCGGCGCGCTCCTGTCCTTCCTGGAGGCCCAGCGCGGCGGCCTGCGGCGCGCGGTCCTCGGGCTGACCGACGAGCAGACGACCCAGCGGCCGAGCGCCGGTGAGCTGTCCTTGTCGGGCCTGATCAAGCATGTCGCGGAGGTCGAGCAGGGCTGGGTGGAGACCGCGCGGGAGCTGCCCTGCTCCATCGAGCGGAACCCGGACAACTGGCAGGAGGGCTTCCGGCTGCAGGACGGCGAGACGCTGGCGGGTGTGCTGGCGTTCTGGGACAAGGTCGCCCGGGTGACCGAGGAATTCACCCGTTCCGTGCCGAGCCTGGACGACACCTTCCCGCTCCCGGAGGCGCCGTGGTTCCCGCCGAACAGCCGGCAGTCGATGCGCTGGCTGCTGCTGCACCTGATCGAGGAGACCGCCCGGCACGCCGGACACGCCGACATCATCCGGGAGTCCCTGGACGGCAAGACCGCCTTCGCGCTGGTGGACGAGGAGCGGAAGGCACGGGAGGGGTAGCGCGTCCTAGGCTGGCGGTCACCGGGTGCATACGGGTGCGCCGGGGCGTGTGAGAGGTTGAGGAGACGATGTCGGCGATCCGGCTGCTGGTATTGGGCGCCGTGCGGCAGCACGGGCGGGCGCACGGCTATCAGGTCCGCAACGACCTGGAGTACTGGGGCGCCCATGAGTGGTCCCATGCCAAGCCGGGCTCGATCTACCACGCGCTCAAGCAGATGGCCAAGCAAGGGCTGCTGCACGCCCATGACATCGCGCCCAGCACCGCCGGAGGGCCGCCGCGTACCGAGTACGAGCTGACCGAGGCGGGGGAGGCCGAGTTCTTCGCGCTGTTGCGTGCGGCGCTTTCCCGGCACGACCAGAAGGCGGATGTGCTGAGCGCGGGCATCGGCTTCCTCCTCGACCTGCCGCGGGCCGAGGCGGTGGCGCTGCTCAAGGAGCGGGTGCGGGCGCTGGAGGAGTGGCGCAGCACCGTCACCGAGTACTACACACCCGAGGAGGGGCCGGGGCAGCTCGGCCATATCGGCGAGATCATGAACCTGTGGGTGCACACCGCGGACAGCGGAGCGGAGTGGACGCGGGGGCTGATCGAGCGGATCGAGGGCGGGGCGTATGTCTTCGCGGGCGAGGGGGAGCCGTTCGTGGGGGTGCTGCCGGACGGAGTGGAGAATCCGTACGCGGCGAAGGACGGCCGGGAGGACTCCTGACCCGCCGGACAGGCCCCCGCGATGCCGGAGCTCAGTGGTGGAAGGCGGTCGCCACGCTTTCCGGGCGTCCCAACGGGCAGGGCTGGGCGCGGAGTTCGGGCAGCAGCCGTTCCAGGTCCGCGAGGAACAGGTCGGCGAGGTCATGGGAGAAGCCGTTCCGGCAGACCACCCGTAGGACGGAGAGATCTTCGCGGTGCGGCGGGAAGGCGTACGCGGGGATCAGCCAGCCGCGTTCCTTGAGGCGCCGGGACACGTCGAAGACATCAAAGGCCGTGACGTCGTCGGCGGTGGTGAAGGCGAAGACCGGCAGCTCGTCGCCGTGGGTGAGCAGCCGGAAGTCGCCGAGTTCCGCGATCCGTGCGGCCATCGAGCGGGCTACGTCCCGGGTCGCCTGCTGTACGGCACGGAAGCCGGCCCGGCCCAGCCGGAGGAACGTGTAGTACTGGGCCGCGACCTGGGCGCCCGGCCGGGAGAAGTTGAGCGCGAAGGTCGGCATGTCGCCGCCCAAGTAGTTGACGTGGAAGACCAGTTCCTCGGGCAGCGCGTCCGTATCGCGCCACAGCGCCCAGCCGACGCCCGGGTAGACCAGGCCGTATTTGTGGCCGGAGGTGTTGATGGAGGCGACCCGCGGCAGCCGGAAGTCCCACACCAGGTCCGGGTCGAGGAACGGCGCGATCATGGCGCCGGACGCGCCGTCCACATGGACCGGGATGTCCAGGCCGGTGCGCTTCTGGAGGTCGTCCAGCGCGGCGCAGATCCCGGCCACCGGCTCGTACGACCCGTCGAAGGTGGAGCCGAGGACCGCCACGACGCCGATGGTGTTCTCGTCGCAGAGTCCGGCGGCGGAGGCCGCGTCGAGGTGGTAGCGATCGCCCTCCATGGGGACCTGGCGCGCCTCGACCTCCCAGAAGGTGCAGAACTTCTCCCAGCAGACCTGGACGTTGGCGCCCATGACGAGATTGGGGCGGGCGGCGCCCGAATAGCGGTCGCCGTTCCTCCCCCGGCTGCCGCCGGGAGGTGCCCCCAGCGTCCAGCGCCGTTTGAGGGCCATCCCGGCGAGCATGCAGGCTTCGCTCGACCCCGTCGTCGAGCAGCCGACGGCCGCCGCCGGGTCGGGCGCGTGCCACAGGTCGGCGAGCATCGCCACGCAGCGATTCTCCAGCTCCGCGGTGCGCGGGTACTCGTCCTTGTCGATCATGTTCTTGTCCCGGCACTCGGCCATCAGGACGTCGGCCTGCGGCTCCATCCAGGTGGTGACGAAGGTCGCCAGATTCAGCCGGGCGTTGCCGTCGAGCATCAGCTCGTCGTGCACGAACTGATAGGCCGTGTGCGGGGCGACCGGTCCGTCGGGCAGCCGGTGGCGCGGGGGCGCCGCGGCCATGCCGGCGACCGGATCGGCCTCTCCGTAGAAGGGGTTGACCGGGTGGCCGGCCAGCTGCCGTCCGTTGTCGGGGGCGCCTTTGTGGAGGGTCATCAGCGGGGGCCGCCGGTCGACCGGGGTTGTGCGAGGCCGTATGTGAGGGCTTTGGTGAACTTCACGACGCGTTCCGCCTGGATCCGTGCGGCGGTGCGCGCGTCGTCGTCGACCGGGACGTCGGGACCGCCCACGTGCGAGGTGCCGTACGGATTGCCGTCGATGTACTTCGCCGGGTCGGTGTAGCCGGGCGCGATGATGATGCCGCCGAAGTGGTGGAGGGTCTGGTAGAGCGCGAGCAGGGTGGATTCCTGGCCGCCGTGTTTCGTGGTGCTCGCGGTGAAGCCGCTGTAGACCTTGTCGGCCAGTCTGCCCTGGTACCAGAGCCCGCCCAGGGTGTCGAGGAACTGCTTGAGCTGCGAGGAGACATTGCCGAAGCGGGTGGGGGAGCCGAACAGCACCGCGTCCGCCCAGAGCATGTCCTCGTGGGTGGCCTCCAGGATGTCGGCGGTGGCGGCGGCGTTCGCGGCCCAGGCGGGGTTGGCGTCGATGGCGGTCTGCGGGGCGAGTTCGCCGGTACGGCGCAGTCGTACGTCGGCGCCCGCGTGCTCGGCGGCGTCCGCGATCAGCCGGGCGAGCTCGGCGACGGTGCCCGTCGAGGAGTAGTAGATGACGGCGACATGGACGTCGTGCGTGGGCATGGACGTACCTCCTGGAAACCGACAATAGGGGTATACGGGCTATGTGGCCTCTGTAGTGCGCCCGCTGGAAGGCGAACGGGCGGACGGCCGTCCCGGAGGACCGCCACCCGCCCGTCGTGGGGTTCAGGGGCTCAGGGCCTGTCCGATGGGTCAGGGGCGGACAGGTCCTAGCTCGCGCTCGCCAGCGACAGCTTCGCCGCGAAGCCGAGGAACGCCGCGCCGGCGCCCGCCGACAGGCCGGCCGTCAACCGCTTGCGGCGGCGGAAGGTCGCCGCCAGAAACGTCCCGCTGAAGATCAGGATCGTCAGATACGTGAAGCTGAAGAGCTCCGCCCAGGCGCCCAGTGTCAGGAACGAAAGCGCCGGGTGCGCATAGGACGGATCCACGAACTGCACGAAGAAGGAGATGAAGAACAAGATCGCCTTCGGGTTGAGCAGGCTGACCACCAGGGCCCTGCGGTAGGGCCGTTCGCCGGCCGCCTTCGGGGCCGCGGGCGGGGCGGCGTGTTCGGCGGCGCCTTCCGCCGTACGGGGCGTACGAGCCTCCCGGCCGCGCCACAATGACCAGGCGCCCCGCAGCATCCCCACCGCCAGCCAGGTCAGATAGCCCGCACCGGCGAACTTCACGATCGCGAAGAGCACCGGGCTGGCCTGCAGCAGCGAGGCCACCCCGCCCGCCGACAGCGCCATCAGCACCGCGTCGCCGCACAGCACCCCGGCCGCCGCCCGGTACGCCACACGCGGCCCGCGCCGGGCCGCCACCGAGACGACATACAGCGAGTTCGGCCCCGGCAGCAGAATGATCAGCGCGAGGCCGGCCAGATACGTAGAAAGATCCGTTATCCCCAGCATGGGCCGAGGATGGCATCCCGGAACGTCCGCTCCCCCCGGTTTTCAGGATGCGGACTTGCACCTCACGTCGCGTGAGGACCCATCGTGAAGCGCGTACCGAGAAGGGAGCGGAAGTGAGTTACTCCGTAGGGCAGGTGGCCGGGTACGCCAAGGTCACCGTGCGCACGCTGCACCACTACGACGAGATCGGGCTGCTGGTGCCCAGCGAGCGCAGCCACGCCGGCCACCGGCGCTACGGCGACGCCGATCTGGACCGGCTGCAGCAGATCCTGTTCTACCGGGAGCTCGGCTTTCCGCTCGACGAGGTGGCGGTCCTCCTGGACGACCCGGACGCGGACCCGCAGGAACATCTGCGGCATCAGCACGAGCTGCTGAGCGCGCGTATCGGCAAGCTCCAGGAGATGGCCGCCGCCGTCGAACAGGCCATGGAGGCACGCAGGATGGGCATCGACCTCACCCCCGAGGAGAAGTTCGAGGTCTTCGGGGACTTCGACCCGGACGACCACGCCGAGGAGGCCGGGCGGCGCTGGGGCGGCACCGACGCGTACCAGGAGTCGCAGCGCCGGGCGGCGTCGTACACCAAGGAGGACTGGAAGCGGTTCACCGGGGGATTCGACGCCCTCCACCGCCGGATGGGGGACCTGCTCGCGCGGGGCGTCCCCGCGGACTCGGACGCGGCGATGGACGTCGCCGAGGAGCACCGGCGCTTCATCTCCCGGCACTGCTACGAGTGCACGTACGAGATGCACACCGGGCTCGGCGAGATGTATGTCGCGGACGAGCGGTTCACCGCCACCTACGAGGCGATCAGGCCGGGGCTGGCGGTCTACATGCGGGACGCGATGCTGGCCAACGCCGCGCGGCATAGCTGAGGCGACGGCGCCGAACGGGTACGGGCCGGGGCGCCGCCCCGGCCCGTACCGTTGCCGCTGGATCGGCTGATGCCCGGCAGCTTGCGCGGCTCAGCTCATCGGGGCGATGACGACGGCCGTTCCGTAGGCGCACACCTCGGTGCCGACGTCGGCCGCGTCCGTGACGTCGAAGCGGAACATCAGCACGGCGTTCGCACCGCGGGCGCGGGCCTGTGCCACCAGCCGGTCCATCGCCTGGTTGCGGGTCTCGACCAGGGTCTTGGTCAGACCCTTCAGCTCGCCGCCGATCATCGACTTCAGGCCGGCGCCGATCTGACTGCCGAGGTGGCGCGAGCGGACCGTCAGGCCGAATACCTCGCCGATGACCTGTTTCACGTGATACCCGGGGACGTCGTTCGTCGTCACGACCAGCACATCGGACTGTTCCTGCTGACCGCCGCCGTACTCCTCGATGCCCATGCGCGCACCTCCTTACGGTCAGCATCACCCGGGTCGGTGGGCGCGGCCAGCGGTCGGGGGCGGCCGGGGAGCGGGCGGGGGACGCAGTCGGGCAGGGGGCGGGGAGCCGACGGCAGCCGGGCAGGAGGCGGGGAGCCCGCGACTGGAACCAAGGCGCCCCACCCGGCGTTGATAGCTTTGGGCCGCACACCGCGCCTGCACCCCCGTCGCACCGTACGATCCGGCGCCCTCGACCCAGGAGCCTTCACCCCGTGAATACTCTCGCGCTCGGCCCCCAGTGGCTGGACCCGGACTACCTGATCACGACGTTCGGCCTGATCGGCGTCCTTGTCATCGTCTTCGCGGAGTCCGGCCTGCTGATCGGCTTCTTCCTGCCGGGTGATTCGCTCCTGTTCACCACCGGCCTGTTGGTGACGACGAACAAGCTGGACAAGCCGCTGTGGCTGGTGTGCTCGCTGGTCGTGCTGGCCGCGGTCCTCGGCGACCAGGCGGGCTATCTCTTCGGCCGCAAGGTCGGCCCCGCGCTGTTCAAGCGCCCCGACTCCCGGCTCTTCAAGCAGGAGAACGTCGAGAAAGCGCATGACTTCTTCGAGAAGTACGGCCCGAAGTCGCTGATCCTGGCCCGCTTCGTGCCGATCGTGCGGACGTTCACGCCGATCGTCGCGGGCGTGAGCCGGATGAACTACCGCTCCTTCATCACCTTCAACGTCATCGGCGGTGTGCTGTGGGGCGCCGGTGTCACACTGCTCGGCGCATGGCTGGGCAGTGTGGAGTTCGTCCACAAGAACATCGAGGCCATGCTGGTCGCGATCGTGCTGATCTCCGTCGTGCCGATCGGCATCGAGTACCTCCGGGCACGCGGCAAGGCCAAGAAGGCGGCCGCGGCGGAGGCCGTCGAACGCCCGCAGGGTGCCGCCGAGGGCCGCCGGGGCAGGCACGCCCGCCGCTGATCCGAGCCAGCCCGCCCACGCTCACCCCCACCGGCCTCTTCCACCCACCGTTTCCACCCACCGTCGGGAGGATGGGGGTACCTCCGCAGTGGGGGAGCAACGGCGAGAAACTCCTACGGCGGGTCAGCCGAAAACGGCGGGCAACCCAGCCGACGGGGCCCGCTGCAAGCGCAGACCCCAACGGCGGGAAGCCGGAAACGGTGAGCAACCAAAACCGGCCACCGTCAAGCGCAGCGGAAGGCCACCGCCAAGCGCAGCGGACACCCAGGCGAAGCGCAGCCCACCCTCATCGGGCATGGTGTCCCTACGACCACCCGGTCACCGGCAGGGATACGAGGAGCGAAGAGCCGTGGCGTCGGATCCACCCGCATCGGAGAAGGACGGTGAGTCCCCCGAGGACCGCAAGCCCCACTCGGACGAGGCACACAGCGCCTTCACCCCGCCGCTCGGCGTGCCCTACCCCCCGGCCCCCGAGGAAGAGCACCCCACCTCCGAATTCGCGCTGCCGGAGGGCCTGCGCCCGGAGGCGCCGCCCGAGCAGGAGAGCTCGGCGTTCAGCCCGCCCGGCAGCACCACCGGCCAGACCCCGCTGCCCGGCGGCGGCGCCGGCTCGGCGTTCACGCCGCCGCACGGCATCCCCGTCATCAGCCTCGCCAAGGAAACCCCCTGGCAGGACCGGATGCGCACCATGCTCCGGATGCCGGTGCACGAGCGGCCCACCCCCCAGCGGATCGAGCACATCCACGAGACCGTCGCCGCCGTCCCCCGCGTACTCGACCTGACGCTGCGTATCGGCGAGATCCTGCTCGCCGGCGGTGAGGGCGCCGAGGACGTGGAGGCCGCGATGTTCGGCGTCGCGCACGCCTACGGGCTGGAGCGGGTCGAACCGACCGTCACCTTCACGCTGCTGTCGATCTCGTACCAGCCCTCGCTGGTGGACGACCCGCTCACGGCCAGCCGGACGGTCCGCCGCCGCGGCGTCGACTACACCCGGCTGTCCGCGGTCTTCCGGCTCGTCGACGACATCACCTCCGACGGCATCACCCTCGAAGAGGCGTACCGCGGCCTCGCCGAGATCCGCCGCAACCGCCACCCCTACCCGACCTGGGCGCTGACGCTGGCCTCCGGGCTGCTCTCCGGCAGCGCGTCGATGCTGGTCGGCGGCGGGCTGCTGGTGTTCCTGGCGGCCGCGGCGGGCTCGATGCTCGGTGACCGGCTGGCCTGGCTGGCGTCCGGGCGCGGGCTGCCGGAGTTCTACCAGTTCGTGGTCGCGGCGATGCCGCCGGCCGCGATGGGCGTCACCTTCGGCCTGGTGCACGCCAATGTGCAGGCATCCGCGGTGATCACCGGTGGGCTGTTCGCGCTGATTCCCGGGCGGGCGCTGGTCGCCGCCGTCCACGACGGCCTGACCGGCTACTACATCACCGCCTCCGCCCGGCTCCTGGAGGTCGGCTACCTCATCGTCGGCATCGTCGTCGGCGTGCTCACCGTGCTGTACATCGGGCTCCAGCTGAACCCCGGTCTCCGGACGCTCAAGCCGCAGGAGGCGCTGGCGCAGTACAACCAACCGCTGGTGCAGATCGGCGCCTCCGTGCTGCTGGCGCTGGCGTTCTGTGTGCTGCTTCAGCAGGAACGTCACACCGTCCTGGCCGCGACCCTCAACGGCGGGGTCGCCTGGGTCGTCTTCGGCGCCCTCGCCAATATCTCCCGTCTCGACCCGGTGCCCGCGACCGCCATCGCGGCCGGTCTCGTCGGCCTCTTCGGCCAGCTGCTCTCCCGTTACCGCTATGTGTCCGCGCTGCCGTACGTCACCGCGGCGATCGGCCCGCTGCTGCCCGGTAGCGCCACCTACTTCGGGCTGCTCAACTTCGCCCAGGGCAATCTGATGGACGGCATCGCGTCGCTGATCAAGGCCGTTTCGCTGGCGCTGGCCATCGCCGTCGGGGTCAACCTCGGCAGCGAGACCGCCCGGCTGTTCCTGCGGGTGCCGGCCATGGGCGAGACGGGCGTGGCCCGTCGGGCGGCCAAGCGGACCCGCGGGTTCTAGAGCCGCGGGTTCCGGAGCCGCGAACTCTGGACCCATGACCCGCGGATTCCGGAAGCCGGTACGCGCGACCGGCGCCGCGCGACGCCGACGGGCGGCACCCCCAAGTGGGCGCCGCCCGTTCGCGTACGAAAATCACAGTGCTTCGCGTCCGAAGACGCAGTGCGTCGTGGGCGAGAGACGCACGTGCCCCGCACGCGAAGGCCGTCGAAAGCGCAGTGCGTCAGGGCACGCTCAGTGCGCGCCGCCCTGCTCCTCGAAGCGCTTGTACGAGCGCTCGATCTCGGCCTCGGCGTCGGAGCGGCCGACCCAGTTGGCGCCCTCGACGGACTTGCCGGGCTCCAGGTCCTTGTAGACCTCGAAGAAGTGCTGGATCTCCAGGCGGTCGAACTCCGAGACGTGGTGGATGTCCCGGAGGTGCTCCACACGCGGGTCCGACGCCGGTACACACAGCAGCTTGTCGTCGCCGCCGGCCTCGTCCGTCATCCGGAACATGCCGATGGCGCGGCACTTGATGAGGCAGCCGGGGAAGGTCGGCTCGTCCAGGATGACCAGGGCGTCCAGCGGGTCGCCGTCCTCGCCCAGGGTGTTCTCGACGAAGCCGTAGTCGGCCGGGTAGCTGGTCGAGGTGAAGAGTCGACGGTCCAGGCGGATCCGACCGGTCTCGTGGTCCACCTCGTACTTGTTCCGCGAACCCTTCGGGATCTCGATGGTGACGTCGAACTCCACGGGTGGCTCCTCCATGATCAACACATACGTCTGGTGATTAAGTGTCCCCCACGCAGGTGTGTGGTGGCGAAAGGGGCTGGTCCGAGGTGCCGGAGACCAGAACATGGCAGGTCAGATGGCAGTCGGCGCAGCGCCGCGCGCGGCAGGCGTGGCGGTCCGCACCCCGCCAAACGCGGCAGACCTGGCGGCTGACAGCGGTGTCCGCCGCCACCGGCCTGGCGGTCGCGGTCGTCGCGGTGGCGGCGACCGGGCCGTGGGACTCGGGTCAGCGTACGGCCGAGCGGGCGCGGGCGGCCGCCGGAGCGGGCACAGGTGGCGAGCATCACGGCCGGGAGCGCGCCCCCGGCTCGGCCACCGCGCCCGCCGCGCCGGCCGTCCTCCCGGCGCTCGGCGGGCCCGCGCACGGCGCCGACGACCGGGGCGTGGCCCCCGCACCTACGGGCGCGGGGCTGGCCGACGCCCTGGCGCCGCTGCTGAAGGACCCGGCGCTCGGCAAGCTGCGTGCCGCCTCCGTCCTGGACGTCGCCACAGGGCGCGAGATCTTCGGCTCCCGGCAGAGCTCGGCCGTCACCCCCGCTTCCACCGTCAAGCTCGCCACCGCTGTCGCCGCGCTCTCCGAACTCGGCGCCGACCACCGCATCGATACGACCGTTGTGCGCGGCGCGAAGAACCGTATCGTCCTGGTCGGCGGCGGCGACCCGACGCTGACCGCCCGCGCGCCCGAGCCCGGCACCGAGGAACAGCCCGCGAATCTGCGCACCCTGGCCGACGACACCGCCCGCGCCCTCAAGAAGCGCGACACCACCAAGATCACCCTCGGCTACGACACCTCGGCGTACTCGGGACCGGTCCAGCACCCGATCGGCCCCAACGAGAACATCGCTCCCGTCAGCGCCCTCATGGCCGACGAGGCCCGCACGGACGACAGCGCATACGGACCCGCGCCCCGCGAAGCCGACCCGGCCCGTGCCGCCGCCGACACCTTCGCCGGTCTGCTGCGCCAGCGCGGCATCACCACCGACCTCGACGCCCGCCCCGCCAAAGCCCCCGAGGACGCCGACCGTCTCGCCGCCGTCCACTCCCTCCCCCTCTCCGCTCTCGTGGAGCGGATGCTCACCTACTCCGACAACGACATCGCCGAGGCCCTGGCCCGCCAGACCGCCCTCGCCATCGGGCAGCCCGCCAGCTTCAAGGGCGCCGGCAAGGCCGTACACACCGCCCTGGCACGCCGCCATCTGCCCGTCTCCGGCGCCGTCTTCGCGGACGGCAGCGGCCTGGATCGCGCCGACAAGGTCTCCGCCGGCCTGCTCTCCCACCTCCTGCTCCAGGCATCCGCCCCCGGCAACCCCGCGCTGCGCCCCGTGGTCACCGGCCTCCCGGTGGCCGCCTTCACCGGCACCCTCAGCAACCGCTATACGGGCCAGCCCGCCGGCGCCGGCGCCGGCGCCGTACGCGCCAAGACCGGCACCCTCACCGGCGTGAACACCCTGGCCGGCACGGTCGTGGACGCCGACGGCCGCCTCCTCGTCTTCGCCTTCATGACCAGCGACACAACGGATGCGCGGGGCGCACAGAACGCCTTGGACCAACTGGCGTCGACCGTGGCGAACTGCGGCTGCCGCTGAGCCGGCCGCTGTGCTTTGCCTGGGCCCCACGTTGTCGGCTGTCCCGCGTTGCACCTGCGGTGGACGTCCGCTGCGCTGTGCCTGAGCCGACGTACTGGCTGTCCCGCCGCTGCACCTGCGGTGGGCGTCCGCTGCGCGGGGCTGTTCGGCAGCGGCGCCGGACCTCCGGACTCCGTCCTGCGGACCGGCACCTCCCGAGGGAGGTGGGAGGAAAGACAGTGGGGGGCGCGTAGCCGGTGGTGTGCATCTCGTGGACGCGACCACAGGCACCCGACAGAGCACATGTGCCCCCACCGGCCTCTTCCCACCCACCGTCGGGAGGATGGGGGTACCTCCCATGCCCTTCAGGCTATGGGGGAGGGCCGCAGGACGGAGTCCGGAGGCCCGTCACCGCACCCGAACCCACGCCCGCCGCAGGCGAACCCCACGGTGGGACAGCCGACAACGTGGGGCGCAGGCCCGCCGCAGGCGAACCCCACGGCGGGACAGCCGACAACGTGGGGCCCAGGCAAAGCGCAGCGGAAAGCCGACAACGTGGGGCGCAGGCAAAGCGCAGCGGCGTACCGTGAACCCATGACGAGCATCGGTGGTGCGGAGATGGTCGACTGGAATCTCGCGGTGGCGACCGCGACCCGGTTTGTGCGGCCTGGTCCAGAGGTGAGCCGGGACGAGGCGCGGGCGGTCGTCGCCGAGCTGCGCAGGCACGCCAAGTCGTCCGAGGAGCATGTGCGCGCGTTCACGCGCATGGCACAGCCCGGCGCGGAGGACGGGGCGCCCCATGACACGCCGGTCCTGGTCGTGGACCGGCCCGGCTGGATCCGGGCCAATGTCGCCGGGTTCCGGGCCGTCCTCAGGCCCCTGCTGGACAAGATGGAGGACCGCCGCTCGACGGTCCCCGGTGGCGCGGTGCTCGGCGCGGTCGGCGGCAAGGTGACCGGAGTCGAGCTGGGCATGCTGCTGTCGTTCCTCGCGTCGCGGGTCCTCGGGCAGTACGAGACCTTCGCGCCCGCCTCCCGTGATCTGCCCGCCGCGGCGCAGGGTGGCCGGCTGCTGCTCGTCGCGCCGAACATCGTGCACGTCGAGCGGGAGATGGAGGTCGACCCGCACGACTTCCGGCTGTGGGTATGCCTCCACGAGGAGACGCACCGGACGCAGTTCACGGCCGTGCCCTGGCTGCGCGATCACATCGAGGGGGAGATCCAGTCGTTCCTCGGTGAGACCGAAATCGACCCCGGCACTCTGCTGGAGCGGCTGCGGGAGGCCGCCCAGTCGCTGGCCGGCGCCAAGCCGGAGGGCGAGGAGGGCGATGAGGAGGGGCACTCGCTCGTCGACCTGGTGCAGACGCCCGTGCAGCGGGAGATCCTCGGGCGGCTGACCGCGGTGATGTCCCTGCTGGAGGGGCACGCCGACTACGTGATGGACGGGGTCGGGCCGGAGGTGGTGCCCTCCGTCGCGGAGATCCGGGAGAAGTTCCAGAAGCGGCGGGCCACCGGCGCCGGCCGGCTCGACCAGGCGCTGCGCAAGCTGCTCGGCCTGGACGCGAAGCTGCGGCAGTACCGTGACGGCGAGCGGTTCGTACGGGCCGTCGCGGAGGAGGTCGGCATGGACGGCTTCAACCGGGTGTGGACGTCGCCGAACACCCTCCCCACCAAACAGGAGATCGCCAAACCGGCGGACTGGATCGCGCGGGTGCATCGGAAGGCCGACGGGACACCGTAGTCGACTGGCGTGAGCTGGGCACGCCGCGCGGCAGAAGAGCGCCCCTGCTATCACCCGTCCGAGGGACCGTGACCGAGGGATAGGCGTGCAATGCTCGGGGAACCACTCGCCTCTGTCACCATCTAGGCACTCTGTGTGACGAATCAGCGTCCACGGCCCGAGGCTCCCAGCTCCCAGCTGAACGATTGGAAACGGACATGGGTCCCCATCCAGCGGTCGCCGCGATACGCCTGGCGGTCCGCCGCGTACTCCACGACGTACTGAACGACCACCTCGCGCAGGACCGGCCGGGCGCCCCGCTCGTGCTCGTCGCCTGCTCCGGCGGCGCCGACTCCATGGCGCTCGCCTCCGCCCTCGCCTTCGAGGCGCCCAAGCTGGGCGTCCGCGCCGGGGGCGTCACCGTCGACCACGGCCTCCAGGACGGCTCCGACCTCCGCGCCGCCGAAGTCGCCCTGCGGTTGCGGGCCCTGGGGCTCGATCCCGTCGAGACCGTCGCCGTCCAGGTGGGCGAGGCGACCAGGGTGGCGCACGGCACCGCGCACCGGGGCGGTGGCGGACGGCACGCGGGCGGGCCGGAAGCCGCCGCCCGGGACGCCCGCTACGCCGCCCTCGACGCCACCGCGGACCGCCTCGGCGCCGTCGCGGTCCTCCTCGGCCACACCCGCGACGACCAGGCGGAAACGGTGCTGCTCGGCCTCGCCCGCGGCTCCGGCACCCGCTCGCTGTCCGGTATGGCAGCGATCACCGGGCAGGACGGCCGCTACCGCCGGCCCTTCCTGGACGTGGACCGGCAGACCGCCCGCAGGGCGTGTCTCATCCAGTCGCTGCCCGTCTGGGACGACCCCCACAACACCGACCCCGCGTACACCCGCTCACGGCTGCGCCACGAAGGGCTGCCCGCCCTGGAGAAAGCTCTCGGCAAGGGCGTCGTCGAGGCCCTGGCCCGCACCGCGCAGCTCTCCCGCGACGACGCCGACGCCCTGGACGCCTGGGCCGCGGACGCCGAGGGCGCGGTGCTCGACGACAGCGGAAGCCTCGACATCGCCGCCCTCTTCGCGCTGCCCCCCGCGGTGCGCCGCCGGGTGCTGCGCCGCGCCGTCATCGCCGCGGGCGCACCGGCCGGTTCGCTCTTCGCCCGCCACATCGAGGAAGTCGACCGGCTGATCACGGCCTGGCGCGGTCAGGGCGCCATCAATCTCCCCGGGCGCGTCGGTGTGCGACGGCAGGGTGGCAGACTGGTGATTCGGCGGGGCTGAGCCGCAGGACGTACACGGCCCCGCTTCATATGGGTCTCACGACTGACCATGACACCGAACGAGCGAGAGTGGCACGGGTGGACGACAAGGACATGGGCACCGACCTCAAGTCGGTACTCATCAGCAAAGAAGAGATCGACGCGAAGCTGGCCGAGCTGGCCGCGAAGATCGACGCGGAGTACGCGGGCAAGGACCTGCTCATCGTCGGTGTCCTGAAGGGCGCCGTGATGGTGATGGCGGACCTGGCGCGCGCGCTGTCCACCCCCGTCACGATGGACTGGATGGCCGTGTCCTCCTACGGCGCGGGCACCCAGTCCTCCGGTGTGGTCCGCATCCTCAAGGACCTCGACACCGACATCAAGGGCAAGCACGTCCTGATCGTCGAGGACATCATCGATTCCGGGCTGACGCTGTCGTGGCTGCTGTCCAACCTGGGCTCGCGCGAGCCGGCCTCCCTTGAGGTCTGCACGCTGCTGCGCAAGCCGGAAGCGGCCAAGGTCGCCATCGACGTGAAGTGGATCGGCTTCGACATCCCCAACGAGTTCGTCGTCGGCTACGGCCTGGACTACGCGGAGAAGTACCGCAATCTGCCGTTCGTCGGTACCCTCTCGCCTCACGTGTACGGCGGCTGAGAGCCCGGGGACCGGAGCTCTCGCAGCACCGCCGCTCGTCCGGCCGCCGTGGCCGGACGAGGGCCTGGGACCGGCCTTCGCGGCCCCGTCGGGAACACTGCGGGGTTCTCCGCCGTTGGAGCAGGGAGAAGGCAATCAGGTCAGCATTGTTCACCGCGCACGCGCTGTCGGGTGACAATGCTGGGGTACCGTCCGAAGGCAGGCTCTCTTTCGGGCCAGTAATACACCGTACGCACGACCAGCCCTCCAAAGGGCGGGCGTTGTGCCTCACTGTGGCAGGAGGGACGGGGCCAAAACGGCTCCGTATGGATGGACGTGAAGCGATACTTCCGTGGGCCGGTCATGTGGATCGTGCTGGCCGTCCTCGCCGTGGTCGTGTTGATGCAGGTCGTCGGCTCGTCCGGCGGCTACAAGACGGTGGACACCGGTCAGGTCGTCAAGGCGATCGCTGACAACAAGGTGAAATCCGCCGAGCTGACGACCGGCGACGAGAACAAGATCAAGCTCGAATTGTCGGGCGACTACAAGATCGAGGGCTCCAACAAGATCCAGGCGAGCTACATCGGCGACCAGGGCGTCGATCTGGCGAAGAACCTGCAGGCCAAGTACCAGACGGACGAGATCAAGGACGGCTACACCGTCTCGCCCTCGAAGCAGAACCCGTTCGTCAGCATGCTGATTTCGCTGCTGCCCTTCGTCCTGATCGTGGTCATCTTCCTGTTCCTGATGAACCAGATGCAGGGCGGCGGCTCCCGGGTCATGAACTTCGGGAAGTCGAAGGCCAAACTCATCACCAAGGACACTCCGAAGACGACCTTCACCGACGTCGCGGGGTCCGATGAGGCCGTCGAGGAGCTCCACGAGATCAAGGAGTTCCTGCAGGAGCCGGCGAAGTTCCAGGCCGTCGGAGCCAAGATTCCCAAGGGTGTGCTGCTGTACGGCCCGCCCGGAACGGGCAAGACGCTGCTCGCCCGCGCCGTCGCCGGTGAGGCCGGGGTCCCGTTCTACTCGATCTCCGGCTCCGACTTCGTCGAGATGTTCGTGGGTGTCGGTGCCTCCCGGGTGCGCGACCTCTTCGAGCAGGCCAAGGCGAACGCCCCGGCGATCGTCTTCGTCGACGAGATCGACGCCGTCGGCCGGCACCGCGGCGCGGGCCTCGGCGGTGGCCACGACGAGCGGGAGCAGACCCTGAACCAGCTGCTCGTCGAGATGGACGGCTTCGACGTGAAGGGCGGCGTCATCCTGATCGCCGCCACCAACCGGCCGGACATCCTCGACCCGGCGCTGCTGCGCCCGGGCCGCTTCGACCGGCAGATCGCCGTCGACCGCCCGGACCTGCAGGGCCGTCTGGAAATCCTCAAGGTGCACCAGAAGGGCAAGCCGGTCGCGCCGGACGTCGACCTCAAGGCCGTCGCCAAGCGCACCCCCGGCTTCACCGGTGCCGATCTGTCCAACGTCCTCAACGAGGCCGCTCTGCTGACGGCCCGGAGTGACGCGAAGCTGATCGACAACCACTTCCTGGACGAGGCGATCGACCGTGTCGTGGCCGGGCCGCAGAAGCGGACCCGGATCATGTCCGAGAAGGAGAAGAAGATCACCGCGTACCACGAGGGCGGACACGCCCTGGTCGCGGCGGCCTCACCGAACTCCGACCCGGTCCACAAGATCACGATCCTGTCCCGCGGCCGGGCCCTGGGCTACACCATGGTCCTGCCCGACGAGGACAAGTACTCCACCACCCGCAACGAGATGCTCGACCAGCTGGCGTACATGCTGGGCGGCCGCGCGGCGGAGGAGCTGGTCTTCCACGACCCGACCACGGGCGCCGCGAACGACATCGAGAAGGCCACCGCCACGGCCCGCGCGATGGTCACGCAGTACGGCATGACCGAGCGGCTCGGCGCGATCAAGTTCGGCTCCGACCAGTCCGAGCCCTTCCTGGGCCGTGAGATGAGTCACCAGCGCGACTACTCGGAAGAGGTCGCCGCGCTGGTCGACGAGGAGGTCAAGAAGCTGATCGAGACCGCGCACAACGAGGCGTGGGAGATCCTCGTCGAGAACCGCGACGTCCTCGACAACCTGGTGCTGGAGCTCCTGGAGAAGGAGACCCTGGGCAAGGAGGAGATCGCCGAGATCTTCAACCAGGTCGTGAAGCGTCCGGCCCGCCCGGCGTGGACCGGGTCCTCGCGCCGTACACCCTCGACCCGCCCGCCGGTGCTGTCGCGGAAGGAGCTGAGCCCGGCCAACGGCTCGGTGCCGACGACGACCACCGTCTCCACGGAGAAGGCGGAGGCCGCCGAGGAACCGCGCCCGGAGAGCTGAGCGCAGGGTTATCCGGCCCCGGAATGAATGCCGCGCCCCGCAGGTTTTAGCCTGGGGGGCGCGGCATTTCCGCGTTTCGTGCGGGCGCAGAAGGAACGAGGCACCACATGACCGACCCTGTGACGCTGGACGTCGAAGGCAAGATCGGCACATTTGACGAGAAGCGTGCCGAGAACGCCGTACGTGAGCTTCTCATCGCGGTCGGTGAGGATCCGGACCGTGAGGGGCTGCTGGAGACGCCGGCGCGGGTCGCACGGGCGTACAAGGAGATCCTGGCCGGGCTGTGGCAGCAGCCGGAGGACGTCCTGACGACCACCTTCGACATCGGGCACGATGAGCTGGTCCTGGTCAAGGACATTGAAATCGTATCCCTGTGCGAACATCATCTCCTGCCGTTCCATGGCGTGGCGCACGTCGGGTACATTCCGGCCGAGAGCGGCAAGATCACCGGCTTGTCCAAGCTGGCCCGCCTGGTCGACGTCTACGCCCGCCGTCCCCAGGTGCAGGAGCGGCTGACCACGCAGATCGCGGACTCCCTGATGCGCATCCTCGAAGCGCGCGGCGCGATCGTCGTGATCGAGGCCGAGCACATGTGCATGTCCGTGCGCGGAATACGCAAGCCCGGCGCCAAGACGACGACGTCCGCGGTGCGCGGTCAGCTGCGGGACTCCTCGACCCGCGCCGAGGCGATGAGCCTGATAATGGCGCGTTAGGCGCCTAACTAACCGGGTTCGCCCGGCGGGCGGGGCCGCCGCTCACGGGCCGTGGCCCGCGGCGCCCCGGTCGGCTCAGGGCTGCAGATGCCTGCCGAGCCATTCCATGGCGGCGGGGATCTCACGCCGCCAGGTGTTGAAGTTGTGGCCGCCGCTGTCGAGGATGATCGACGCGATACGCGAGGGCGACTTCGTCTGCTCGATGAACTTCAGCGTCTCGCGGTAGTTCCCCTCGCCCTGCTTGCTGCTGGTGACCAGGAGGTTCACCGGGGGAGCGGGCAGGTTCCGCTGGCGCCACAGCAGGTTGTTCTCGCGCTCCAGTCGGCGGCTGCCGCCGAAGAGGTCGCCGGTGGTGGAGTCGATGGGGGCCTTGTAGTTGCCGGAGAGGGCGACGCCCGTGGAGAAGGCCTCGGGGTGGCGCATCGTCATCTTCAGCGCGCAGTAGCCGCCGGTGGAGTCGCCGATGATGCCCCAGTTCTCGGCCCCGGTGCCTATGCGGTAGTGCTGGGATATATCGGCCCGCAGGTCCTTGGTGAAGAACGTCTCGGTCTGCGGACCGTTGGGTATGTCCATGCACTCCGTGTCACGGGGCGGTGCGACGGTCGGGCGCATCATCACCAGGACGGTCGGCTGCATCTTCTTCTCCTTGAGCAGACGGTGCTGGGTCTGCGGGAAATGCAGCTTCTTGTAGAGGGCCTGGGCGGTGCCCGGGTAGCCGGTCAGGACCACGGTCGCGGGGAACTTCTTGCCGGCGTACTCGCGCTGGAAGTACTGCGGCGGCAGATAGACGTACGCGGGGCTGGAGATCTTGGACTGCTCCCCTTGGACCAGGACCTTCTCGATCCGTCCGCCGAGCCTCGGCTTGGAGCCGCCCGGGATGCTCAGGTGCTCGGTGCCCAGCGTCTTCAGCTTGGTGCCGTTCGGGCCGGTCTCGTACTCGGTGACCACGCCCGGCTCCTGCTCCTGGCCGAAGAGGTCGGCCCAGGACGCGTAGAAGCCGAAGGCGTTGTTGGCGACCAGGCCGACCGAGGCGAAGAGGGAGAGCTGGGTCGCCAGCAGCAGACCGATACGGCCGAGCACGGTGCGCCAGTTCTTCTTGGACAGGCGTGGCCACAGCCAAATGGTGAGAACGAACAGTGCTACCGCGACGCAGACGGCAAGAAGCAGCACTTTCTTGCTGGTGAGACCCATGTGGTGCTTTCTTCCAGGCGGCCGGCCCATCCGTGCCGCTGAGGGAACCCCGAGCCCTGAAGCGCCGTCATATGGGGCGCGAAAAGTCCAGATGCTGCGACAAGGCTCGCACGTTCTCTCGACCGGGGCGACGGGAATGTGATGTCTGACAGGCTAGATGGGGAAAGGTCGGGGACGGTTGCGTGGCGTCCGCCACGCCGGCTCCGCGGCCCGAAGCCCGCATCGGTGCCGGGGTTGGTCGGGACGGCCGGGGCGCCGTCGGCCTGCTGAGTCTGGCTCCGGGGTGTTTCCCCGGTTCCGGCACAGCCGGGTGCGGCGGCCTCGACCGAGAGGATGGCCGGACGGCCCGGTCCGGCTCCGGCCCGTTCACAGACCCGGGCCGCTCCACGCCGCAGCCACCGGCCGCAATCCGGCCGGTCGGCACACGGCCTAGGCTGGTGCCATGAGTACCTTGCGTGGCCGGGTGGCCGGACTGCCGGACTGGGACCGCTGCGCGGTGATGGGCGTCGTCAATGTGACGCCCGATTCGTTCTCCGACGGCGGCCAGTGGTTCGACACCGAACTCGCCGTCAAACACGGCCTCGACCTGGTGGCGCAGGGCGCCGACATGGTGGACGTGGGCGGCGAGTCGACCCGGCCGGGCGCGGCGCGGGTGGACGAGGCCGAGGAGCTGCGCCGGGTCGTCCCGGTCGTGCGGGAGCTGGCCGCGGCCGGCGCCGTGGTGTCCGTCGACACGATGCGGGCCTCGGTCGCCGAGCGGGCCGTGGAGGCCGGGGCGCGGCTGGTCAACGACGTCAGCGGCGGCGCCGCGGATCCGGCGATGGTGCCGGTGGTGGCCGCGTCCCGGGTGCCGTTCGTGGTGATGCACTGGCGTGGCCAGTCGATCGACATGAACAACCGGGCCGTGTACGCCGATGTCGTCACGGAGGTCGTCGACGAACTCGGGCAGAGCATGGAGCGCGCGGTGGCCGGCGGCGTCGACCCGGAGCGCATCGTCATCGACCCCGGCCTGGGCTTCGCCAAGCAGGCCCGGCACGATCTCGCGCTGGTCGCCCAGCTGGCGCGGCTGCGGGCGCTGGGGCGTCCGCTGCTGGTGGCCGCTTCGAGAAAACGGTTCCTGGGCAGGGTGCTGGCGGGCGGCGCGGGAGCCACCCCACCGCCGGCCCGGGAGCGGGACGCCGCGACGGCGGCGGTGTCGGCGATCGTGGCGCGGGAGGGGGCCTGGGCGGTGCGGGTGCACGAGGTGAGGGCGAGCGCGGACGCGGTACGGGTGGCACGCGCGGTGGAGACCGCCGCGGGTGCGGCCGGTGCGGCCGACGCGGGGGACATGGCCGGTACGCAGCGTGCCGGCAGCACGGGCACGACGGCATGAACGACGGAAACGACCGGAACGACGGCGAACGCGACGGGAGCAGTGTGAGCGGCTTGGAGCCACGGACGGACATCGAGGCGGTCGAGCAGGCGAACGCGGCCTTGTACGAGACCATCGAGCGCGGCGATCACGAGGCGCTGTCCGAGCTGTGGCTGGACGGCCAGGTGAGCGTGGTGCACCCGGGGTGGCCGGTGCTGCGCGGACGCGGGGAGGTGCTCCGTTCGTACGCCCTGATCATGGCGAACACCGAGTACATCCAGTTCTTCCTGACGGATGTGGAGATCGATGTCCTCGGTGACACCGCGCTGGTGACCTGCACGGAGAACATCCTCAGCGGCGGGCCGGCCGAGGACGACGGCTCGGTGGGGCCGCTGATCGGCCAGCTGGTCGTGGCGACCAATGTCTTCCGGCGTACCGAGGACGGCTGGCGGGTGTGGTCCCACCACGGGTCGCCGGTGCTGGCGGACCGCGAGGACGAAGAAGCCGGGGCGAACGGGGAGGACGACGGGGACGAGGACGCCGGGGTGTGACCCGGGGCGGAACGGGCCGGTTCGGAGCGCGACCCGGGCGTGCGCCGGGGCGGAACGGGCCCGTCCGGAGGGTGACCAAGGCGTGATCCCAGGGCGGATCGGGCCGATTCGGGGAGTGAACCGGGTGCCCGCCCGGTGGTCGGCTCCAGGCCGCTGACCTGCGGCGCAGCCCCGTCCCCGACGGTCGGCGTCAGCCGCCGGCGTCAGCGGGACGGGCAAGGGCGCACCCGTTCGAGCCAAGTGCGGCACGGGTAGGGGTGGGGTGCGGGACAGGGGGTAAGCAGGCCGCGCGGACGGCCTGCCCTCCGGGGCAGCCGTAGCACCGGTGCGGGGGCTTGTCCATAGCCCCCGTGGGCGAGCGTTGTCGGTGCTCGCAGGTAGATTCGACGAGGTGGTGTGCCGGACGAGTCCGGTGCGTGCCCGGTATCGGACGAACAGCGGCGCCAAAGGTGCCGGTGGACCAGTGGGAGTGATTCGCGTGGATCGTGTCGCGCTGCGTGGGCTGAAGGCCCGAGGGCACCACGGGGTGTTTCCCCGCGAACGCGAGGAGGGCCAGACCTTCATCGTGGACCTGGTGCTGGGGCTGGACACCCGCCCGGCGGCGGCCTCCGACGATCTCGCGAAGACCGTGCATTACGGCGTGGTGGCGGAGGAGGTCGTGGCCGTCGTGGAAGGCGAGCCGGTCGACCTCATCGAGACGCTCGCGGAGCGGATCGCCGACCAGTGCCTCAAGCACGAGGGGGTGCAGCAGGTGGAGGTGGTCGTCCACAAACCGGATGCCCCGATCACCGTCCCCTTTGACGACGTGACCATCACCATCACCCGGAGCCGAAAGTGAACGTCAGCAGCGACCCGACCGTACAGCCGGTGCCCGCATCCGTGGTGGAGCAGGTGGACGCCGCCGATGTGACGCTGTCCAATCCCAAACGTGCCGTGATCTCCCTCGGCAGCAATCTCGGCAACCGCCTGGAGACCCTCCAGGGCGCCGTCGACGCCCTGGAGGACACCCCTGGTCTGCGGGTCAAGGCGGTCTCCCCGGTCTACGAGACCGAGCCGTGGGGCGTCGCGCCCGGCTCGCAGCCGTCGTATTTCAACGCCGTGGTGCTGATCAAGACGACGCTGCCGCCGTCCTCCCTCCTGGAGCGCGGGCACGCGATCGAGGAAGCCTTCGAGCGGGTGCGGGACGAGCGCTGGGGCCCGCGCACCATCGACGTCGACATCCTCGCCTATCAGGACGTGATCTCCGACGACCCCCGGCTGACGCTGCCGCACCCGCGCGCCCACGAGCGCGCGTTCGTGCTGGTGCCGTGGCATGACATCGACCCGGAGGCGGAGGTCCCCGGGCACGGCGCGGTGGCCGAACTGCTGTCGGCGGTGGGCCGCGAGGGCGTGACACCGCGCACGGACCTGGAACTGCGGCTGCCCGAGTAATCGTTAGGCTTGCGGGCCCGGTCCGCGTACGGCGATGCGCGGGGCGGTACGCACGGCCCGGATGCGTAGAGCGGTTCCGTAGGGCATGGATGCGTGCGGAAAGGTCCGGCCGGGCGGATCGCGTACGGGGCGGACGGCATATGGAGCGGCCGGGATGACGAACGGCCATGACGGCAGGACGGCGAGAACGGTGCGAGGGGCGATCGCTCGGTGAAACAGCTACACATCAAGGTGCTGGTCGGGCTGTTTCTGGTGGCCGGGGTGCTGGCCTGGGCGGGCGCCCGGCTGTGGGACTCGCTGGCCTCCCTCCCGAGCGTGCCGGTGGCGGCGCCTGTCGTGCTGGCGCTGATCGCCGCCGTGCTGGCCGCCACCGCGCTCTCGCTCCGCTCGCGGCTGCGCGCGCAGCGCGAGCGGGAGCCGGACGCGAAGGGCGTGGATCCGCTGGTGGCCGCCCGTGCGGTGGTCTTCGGGCAGGCGAGCGCGCTGGTGGCGTCGCTGGTCGCCGGGCTGTACGGCGGGGTCGCGGTCTACCTGCTGACCTCGGGCCTCGACGGACCGCGCCGCGACCAGGCGATCTACGCCGGACTCTCGGTGCTGGCCGGTGTGGGGGTGGTCGCCGCCGCGCTGTTCCTGGAGCGGGTCTGCAAGCTCCCGGAGGGCGAGGACGACGATGACAACCCGGGGGCGGCTCCGGCGTAGCGGCGCCGTGGCGTGACGGAACCCGCTGCCACGTCCCGCCCTTTTCTCCCCGGCCGTTCTCCCCCTCGCCCCCTCGCCCCCTCGCCCCCGGCTCAGGCGTCCGGGACCCTGTCGAGCGCCACCTCGCCGCGCGGGATGTTCGCGGCGTCGGCGGTGGTGGAGCGGCGCAGTGCCGCGTGCAGCCGGCCGGGGGTGAGGACGCCGAGGAAGCGCTCGCCGTCCAGGACCGCGATCCAGCCGGCGTCGTGCTGGAGCATGGTGCTGAACGCCTGCTTGAGCGGGGCGCCGAGCGGCAGCCAGGCGTCCATCCGGCGGGCGTGAGCGCGGACGGTGGTGCCCTTCGGTGCGGACGCCCCGGTGCGGGCGCCGGGGGCTGCGGACCGGGCATCGGCTCCCGCCGTGGCACCCGCTGCGGACGCCTCGGGGGAGCCGCTGAGCGTCGCCGCGGAGACCCAGCCGTGGATGGCCCCGTCGGCGTCGAGGACGACGGCCCAGGGGGCGCCGTCGGCGGTCAGCCGGGCGGCGGCGCGGTCCGCGGGGTCGTCGAGGCGGACGACCGGGGGCTGTTCCAGGTCGCCGGTCTCGACGGGGGTCACGGAGAGCCGCTTCAGACCCCGGTCCGCGCCGACGAATTCGGCGGTGTACGGGGTCGCGGGGGCGCCCAGGACCGTCGCCGGGGTGTCGAACTGCTCGATGCGCCCCGCCCCGTAGACCGCGATGCGGTCGCCGAGCCGGACCGCCTCCTCGATGTCGTGGGTGACGAAGAGGACCGTCTTGTGGAGCGTGGACTGCAGTCGCAGGAACTCGTTCTGGAGGTGCTCGCGGACGACCGGGTCGACCGCGCCGAACGGTTCGTCCATCAGCAGCACGGGCGGGTCGGCGGCCAGGGCGCGGGCGACGCCGACGCGCTGGCGCTGGCCGCCGGAGAGCTGGTCGGGGTAGCGGTCGCCGTAGGTCGACGGGGCCAGGCCGACCAGGTCGAGGAGTTCGGCGGCGCGGGCGCGGGCCTTCTTGCGCGTCCAGCCGAGGAGGTGCGGGACGGTGGCGGTGTTGTCGAGGACGGTCTTGTGGGGGAAGAGTCCCACCTGCTGGATGACATAGCCGATGCGGCGGCGGAGTTCGACGGGGTCGATGGCGGAGATGTCGTCGCCGTCGAGGTGGATGGTGCCACTGGTGGGCTCGATGAGCCGGTTCACCATCTTCATCGTCGTCGTCTTGCCGCAGCCCGAGGGGCCGACGAGCGTGATGAGTTCGCCCTTCGCGACCTCGAAGGAGAGGTCGTCGACGGCTGTGGTGCCGTCGGCGTAGCGCTTGGTGACGTGCTCGAAACGGATCATGGTTCCCCATTGTGGACGGGCGGTCGTGAACGTGGTGCTGCCGGTGGGTGGCGGGCCGGTTGTCAGTGGCGGGGGTTAGGGTCGCAGACAGTCACCGAAATTGTGAGCGACAGGGCGGGGGAGGTGACGGCGGATGACCGCGCAAGCAGCGGTCGCGCAGGTCGGCGGGCCGGGCGCGGTGCAGGCCGCGGGGCCGGGCGGGGCACCGGCCGGCGGGTCGAGCTGTCTGCAGACGAACGACTGGATCTGCGGTGAGTATGTCCGCAGCCGCGGTCAGGAGCTGGTGGACGCGACGGTCCAGCACATCGGCATCACGGCCGTGTCCGTGCTCATCGGCCTGCTGGTCGCCTTTCCGCTGGCGCTGGCGGCCCGGCGCTGGCGGGCCGCGGCGGGGCCGGTCCTGGGGCTGACGACGGTGCTCTACACGGTGCCGTCCCTGGCGATGTTCGCGCTGCTGACCCCGGTGTTCGGGGTCTCGGCCGCGGTCGTCGTCACGGGCCTGGTGATGTATTCGCTGACGATCCTGGTGCGCAATATCCTCGCCGGCCTGGAGGCGGTGCCCACCGAGGTGCGGGAGGCCGCCCGGGGGATGGGGTACGGCTCCGTGCGGCTGCTGTTCGGGGTGGAGCTCCCGCTCGCGGTGCCCGCGTTGGTGGCCGGGCTGCGCATCGCCACGGTTTCGACGGTGGCGATGACGACCATCGGCTCCGTCGTCGGCTACGGCGGTCTGGGGAATCTCATAGCCAGCGGCATGGAGGGCTTCTTCAAGGCGGAGGTCCTGACGGCCTCGGTGCTGTGCGTGCTGCTGGCGCTGACAGCCGATCTGCTTCTGTTGGGCCTGCAGCGGCTGCTGACGCCCTGGACGCGAGAGCGGGCGCCGGGGAGGACCCGGGCGCGGCGCGGGGCCCGTACGGCGAAGGGGGTGGCCTGAGCGATGGGTGCGATCGCGGGGGCGTGGCAGTGGCTGACGACGGTGGCCAATTGGGCCGGGGAGAAGGGGGTCTGGCACCGGCTCGGTGAGCATGTGTATCTCAGTGCCCTGTGTCTGGCCCTCGCCTGCCTGATAGCCCTGCCGGTGGCGCTCTGGCTCGGGCACATCGGCAAGGGCGGAGCGCTGGCGGTCAACCTCTCCAATGTGGGGCGCGCGGTGCCGACCTTCGCGGTCCTGGTGCTGCTGACGCTCACTCCGCTGGGGACGCGAGGGGACTGGCCGACGATCATCGCGCTGGTGCTGTTCGCGGTGCCGCCGCTGCTGACCAACGCGTATCTGGGGATGCGGGAGGCGGACCGTGATGTGGTCGAGGCGGCGCGCGGGATGGGGATGTCGGGGCCTCAACTCCTGCTGCGGGTCGAGATACCCCTCGCGTATCCGCTGATCATGACGGGCCTGCGGTCGGCCACGGTGCAGGTGGTGGCGACGGCGACGCTCGCCGCGCTGGCCGGCGGCGGGGGACTGGGCCGGATCATCACGGCGGGCTTCGGCAACTACGACACCGCTCAGGTGGTCGCGGGCGCGCTGCTGGTGGCCGTCCTGGCACTGCTGGTTGAGGGCGTCCTCGTCCTGGCGGACCGGCTCTTCGACCCGATGCGGGGGCGGCGGCGCGGGCGGCGTGCGACAAAGGGGACGGGACCGGGACCGGGCGCGGACGGGCCGGGCGGCTCAGTCGGCGATGACGAGGTGGTCGCGTTGGGAAAACCCGCCTGACGCGGTGACGCGGCTTTGCCATCCTGCCGTAGCGAGCCAACGCGGCACCACACGTCCCGGCGCCACCGATCCGGTGTCACCGCACCCACCCCGATCCCTGGTGTCACCACTGTCCCCACGTCCACCCATCACCAACACCCACCCATCACCGCACCCACCACCTGATCCGATCCGAACGAACTGAATGGTGAATTCCATGAGCAGCAAGTCGCGCGCGGCACGCACCGCGCTCGTCGCGGGCACCGTGATCGCGTTGGCGGCCGGGCTGGCCGCGTGCGGCCAGAGCCTGGAGGACAAGGGCGGCAGCAACGGCAAGGGCGGGAAGGGCGAGATCGTCATCGGCGCGGCCGGTTTCACCGAGTCCAAGGTGCTCGCCGAGATCTATTCCAAGATCCTTGACGACGCCGGTTACCAAGCCCGGGTACAGACCCTGGCCAATCGCGAACTGTATGAACCGGCCCTGGAGAAGGGCCAGATCGATGTCGTTCCGGAATATGCCTCCACGCTCGCCGAATTCCTCAACGCGAAGCAGAACGGTCCGAAGGCGAAGCCCGTCGCCTCCAGTGACGTCGACAAGACGGTGGCGGCGCTGAAGAAGCTCGCCGGGCCGCGCGGTCTCAAGGTCCTGGCGGCCGGTGCGGCCGCCGACCAGAACGCCTTCGCGGTGACCAAGGAATTCGCCGCGAAGCACAAGCTGAAGACACTCTCCGACCTGGGCAGGTCGAAGCAGAAGATCAAACTCGCGTCGGGTGAGGAGTGCGAGACCCGGCCGTTCTGCAAACCGGGTCTGGAGAAGACCTACGGTATCGACATCACCGGCCTCGACCCCAAGGGCGTCGGGACACCGCAGGCCAAGCAGGCCGTCAAGGACGGCGCCGACCAGATGGTGCTCACCACGACCACCGACGCCACGCTCGACAACTTCGGCCTGGTGCTTCTGGAGGACGACAAGAAGCTGCAGAACGCCGACAACGTGCTGCCGGTGGTGAATGCCGAGAGCGCCGGCGACAAGGAGATCGAGACGGCTCTCGGCAAGCTCACAAGGGTGTTGACGACCGAAGACTTGATCAACTTGAACCGTAAGGTCGATGCCGAGCGCCTCAAGCCCGCCGATGTCGCACAGGCGTATTTGGAGTCCAAGGGGCTGCTGAAGAAGTAACCACCACGAAACGGATTCGCGTGCGGGGCCCCATAAGTCCCGCACGCACGGTAAGTTTCTGGCCATGCCACGAGGACGCCACCGCCATTCACCACCCCTCCACCGGCTGCTTCCTCCCGCCACGGTCGCCGGTGCGTCGATTGTTTGTGCCGCCGGCGCGTGGTTCGTCGGCGACGACCTGGTCCAGCGGGTGCTCGCCGCGGGCGCCGCTGCCGCCGCGATCACGGGCGCCGTTCTTCTGCGGAGCTGGGACCGCAAGGCCGGCAAACAGGTCGCCGAACTCACCCGCGCCCGGGTGCGCGACGAATGGCGCACCGAGGAGCGGATAGCCGAGCTCGAAACGGATGTCGAGGAGTCCCGCGAGATCCGTACCGCGCTGGACGCCAAACTGCGTGCCAGGCGCGCCGAATTGGCCCGGCTGCGCGGTGAGCACGCCGATCTGCTGCGCCGTTACGCCACCGCCGAGACCGAGCGGGCCAGCGCCCTGGAGGGCCGCCGCCTGCTCGCGATCGAAGCCGCGGTCCCGGCCAAGGAACTGCCGGCCGCCGCGCACGGCCTTCCCGCGGACCGGATTCCCGCGCAGCGCCAGTCGGCCCCGGCGTCCGCCGCGTACGCGCAGGCGGACCAGGCGCTGCGGCAGCTGGCCCGTAACGCCGCCCGGCAGCGCGATGCGGTCCGCAACGCCACCCAGAGCGCCCAGGGCAGCCAGGGCGGCCAGGACGGTGAGAAGGGCCGGGGGAAGTCCGAGGCGGCCGCCGGGCAGGGCGACGGCGGTGCACGCCACGCCCGTACGGACACCGGCGCCGCGCCCGCGCTCCGCCCGGTCCCGGCCGCCGCCGTCGTACCGCCGTCCGCAACCCGCCCCGCCGCGGCCCGCGCAGTGGGCGGCTTCGACTTCTTCGGCACCTCGACCGCCGCAGGGCCCCGGCAGCTGACCGCGCCGCTGGCCGACGACCTGGCGGACGTGGTGGGCGACGAGGCGCTCGCCGAACAGGCGGCGCGCCGACAGGAGCCCGGTGAGCCCGGTACGTCCGGTGCGCAGGCAGGTACGGACGCCGGAGCGGACGCGGCTGCGGGGGAGACACCGGAGCACACCGGGGACGCCGGGGGTGCCGGGGACACCGGGGAAGAGGCGGGGGCCGACGGCGCCGGTGAGGTCATCGATCTGACCGCGCACGACGAGACCGAGCAGCTCGACGTCGCCGGCCTGCGCACGGCCATCTCCTGAACGACCGGACGACGGACGACCGCCGGCCCCGAGCGAGTTCGGCACCTTGGCATTCGGCACCACGGCAGGTGGCCGGGTCCCGTGAGTCGACCACGGGGACGGCGACGACCGCGGACCACATGGTCTGCCGGTCGTCGCGTTACCCGTACGCGCCCTGAACCGCGGCCGTCCTGCGGCGGCATCTGGAGACCCTCCGCCGGGAGGGATGACACCCGCGCGCCCGATCCTCCGGCCCGCTCACTTATCGATGTCGCCGACTCACTTGTCGATATCCCCGACCACGAAGAACAGCGAGCCGAGAATAGCGACCATGTCGGCGACCAGCGTGCCCGGCAGCAGCTCCGTCAGCGCCTGGATGTTGTTGTACGACGCGGAGCGCAGCTTGAGGCGGTACGGGGTCTTCTCGCCCTTGGAGACGAGGTAGTAGCCGTTGATCCCGAGCGGGTTCTCGGTCCAGGTGTAGGTCGCGCCCTCCGGGGCCTTCAGCACCTTGGGGAGCCGCTGGTTGATCGGCCCCGGCGGCAGCTCCTCGATGCGGTCCAGGCAGGCGTCCGCGAGGTCGAGGGAGTTGTGGCTCTGCTCCAGCAGACACTCGAAGCGGGCCAGGCAGTCGCCCTCCTCACGGGTGACGACCTTGAGCGTGGACGCCAGATCGGCGTAGGCGAGATACGGCTCGTCGCGCCGCAGATCGAAGTCGACCCCGGACGCGCGGGCTATCGGCCCGGAGACGCCGTACGCACGCACCGTCTCGGGTGCCAGGACACCCACGCCCCGGGTACGGCCGCGGAAGATCTCGTTGCCCAGGACCAGGTTGTCGAAGACGTCCATCCGGGAGCGGACATCGGCGACGGTCCGCCGGGCGCGGCCGAGCCAGCCGGCCGGCAGGTCCTCCTTGAGGCCGCCGACGCGGTTGAACATGTAGTGCATCCGGCCGCCGGAGATCTCCTCCATGATGTTCTGCAGCTCTTCGCGCTCGCGGAAGGCGTGGAAGACGGGGGTGATGCCGCCCAGCTCCAGCGGGTACGAGCCGAGGAACATCAGGTGGTTGAGGACGCGGTTCAGCTCGGCGAGGAGCGTACGGGTCCACACGGCGCGCTCGGGGACCTCCATGCCCAGCATCCGCTCGACGCCCAGCACCACGCCCAGCTCGTTGGAGAAGGCCGACAGCCAGTCGTGACGGTTGGCGAGCATGATGATCTGGCGGTAGTCGCGCGCCTCGAAGAGCTTCTCGGCGCCGCGGTGCATATAGCCGATCACCGGCTCGGCGCGCTGGACACGCTCGCCGTTCAGGACGAGGCGCAGCCGCAGCACGCCGTGCGTGGAGGGGTGCTGCGGGCCGATGTTGAGCACCATGTCGGTGCTCTCGGCCGCCCCGCCGATGCCGACAGTCGTCTCGTGCACGGCTGCCCGTCGCCGACTCTCCGTCGTATCCGTCATGGGGACAGTGTCGCAGGAGAGCGGGAAGGCGTCGGCGGACGGGCCGACCGACGGGCGTGAACGGGCTGGTTGCCCGGTTGCTCCGACATCGGGCCTGCTCAGTTGATCCCGATGTCGGGCCTGCTCAGGGGGTGAGCAGGCCCCGGCATGCCTCGCCCACCGGCTGCAGGAGCCAGCCGAAGCCGCCGAGGCCCGCCGGGTCGGTCAGCTCCGCCGCCGCGCCCGCCGAGCTCAGGGCCCGTACGTAGGCGGCCGGGTCGGTGGAGGCGAGGGCGAGCGGCGGGCGCCGGCCGGAGACCCCGAGGGCGTGCAGCGCCGCGCGCTGGGACAGCAGCTCGGCCGACGGACCGGCGCAGGCGTCCAGGGCGACATGTGCCGTGATGTCGCAGCTGCCGTCCGGGACGGGGCGCACCTCGCGGCCCTCGCGGAACCCGGTGAGCGTGCCGAAGAGCGGGCGGTCGGCGCGGTCGTGCGCGTAGTCGGCGGCGACGGCGAGCCCGGCGCGCAGCGTGCGGACGGCCCGCGCCCAGGCGGCGTCGCGCGGCCGGCCGATCTCCGCGCGCAGGCCGGGGGCCGGGGCGGGGACGTGGTCGGGGGTGGCGAGGGTGGGGCCGGACGCGGTGCCGCCCGGGGCGGCGGTCGCGCCCGGGGCGGGTTCGTACGGCCCCAGCGGCGGCGTCCACCACCGGCGCAGCCACTCCGCGTCCGCGCCGTCGACCGGCTCGCCCAGGCGTTCCGTGCCGTCGGCGCGGACCAGAACCCGGCGCGGCACACCGTCCGCGTCCGTCTCGACGACATCGACCGGCACATTGTCCAGCCACTCGTTGGCGAACAGCAGCCCGGTGAGCGAGCCGGGGGCGGGCAGCCCGTCCCGCCACTCGATGCGCGGATCCAGACCCTCGGGCCGTGCGGCGCGCTCGACGGCGTACGGGCGGACCCGCGCGCCCACCTCGTCGGGGAGCGCGGCCAGCACACCGGTCAGCAGCTCACCACGCCCGGCGCCCACATCGACGACGGCCAGCTCATCCGGGTGGCCCAGTGCCGTGTCGACGCGGCGGAGGAGGGTGGCGACGGCATCCGCGTAGCGGGGAGAGACGTGCACGGAGGTACGGAAGTGGCCGGCGGGGCCCGGCCCGCCGGAACGCGTGTAGAAGCCGTCCGGCCCGTACAGCGCCCGCTCCGTCGCTTCCCGCCAGCCGCACCACTCGCTCATCACACGCACCACGGTACGGGCGGCACACGGCGCGGCTCCGGGGCGGGCCCCGCAGGCGGGACACCACGGCGTACGCCTCGGCGGCACGGCGTACCCCGGGGCCGGCACCCTGGCGCAACCGGTCTCCACCTTGGGGAGTAGGGCCCCGCCCACAGGATCGCTCCTCCGGTTGACCCGTACACCTATATCGCCTGCCTACGCTGGGTTACGTGCACCGCCTCTACGACTTCCTCCGCAGGCACCCGACGGGAGTGGACACCTTCTGGGCCCTCCTCCTGCTCGGGTTCAGCGGACTGTCGGTCGCGTCCGACGTCGAAGACGTCAACCAGGCCGTCGCCGCGAGCCTCACGGTCGGCCTCTGCCTCGCCGTGGCGCTGCGCCGCAAGGCCCCCGTGAAGATGCTGCTGCTGACCCTCGCTATCGGCGTCGGCCAAGTGATCTTCAACATCCTGCCCCTCTTCGCCAACCTCGCGATGTTCGTGATCGCCTACACCGTCGCCTCCAGCCCGGCCGTCCCCCGCTGGGCCTCCCGCAGCGCCCTCGCCGGTGCCCTCGTCGGCCCCACTCTCGCCTTGTGGCGCATGTGGACGCTCACGATGGGGCGCGACCTGCTGATGGGCGCCGCGCTGGTCACCCTGCCGCTCGTCCTCGCCTGGGTGCTCGGCGACTCCGTGCGCACCCGCCGCGCATACTGGGCACAGCTGGAGGAGAAGGCCGACCGGCTGGAGAAGGAGCGCGAGGCACAGTCCCGGATCGCGGTCGCGGCCGAGCGCGCCCGGATCGCCCGCGAGCTGCACGACGTCGTCGCACACAACGTCTCGGTGATGGTCGTGCAGGCGGACGGCGCCGCGTATGTCCTCGACGCCGCGCCCGACCAGGCCCGCCAGGCGCTGCAGACGATCTCCGGCACGGGCCGGCAGGCGCTGGCCGAGATGCGACGGCTGCTGGGCGTGCTGCGCACCGGCGAACAGCCCGAGGGCGGTGAGTACGTCCCCCAGCCGGGCGTCGAGCAGCTCGCCGACCTCGTCGACCAGGTGCGGGGCGCGGGACTGCCGGTCGACTTCCGGGTGGAGGGCGAGCCGCGGCCGCTGCCCAGCAGCGTCGAGCTGACCGCGTACCGCATCGTGCAGGAAGCGCTCACCAACACCCGTAAGCACGGCGGCCCGGACGTCGGGGCGACCGTCCGGCTCTCCTACAAGGACGACGAACTCGATGTGCTGGTCGAGGACGACGGGCGGGGCGCGGAGCACGAGCGCTACGAGGCGGGCGGGGCGGACGGCCTCGGACACGGCCTCATCGGGATGCGCGAACGGGTCGGCATGGTCGGCGGCAGCCTGGACGCGGGGCCGCGGCAGGGCGGCGGCTTCCGGATCGGTGCGGTGCTGCCGCTCAAACCGGAACGGTGAGGGACGAGCCCCGCGCGTCGCGTCCGTCCCGCCTGTGGCACCCCCTGGCCGTCCTGGACGGCCCACTCATCCCACCCACCCCGGCCCATCCCCTACCTACCCGCCTCATCTCCCTACCTCCCTACCTCCGGCCCGTCCCGTCCCTCCGTACGCTGTAGCCCCACACATGAAGGGATCCCCCTGCCATGACCATCCGAGTGATGCTCGTCGACGACCAGGTGCTGCTCCGTACCGGCTTCCGGATGGTGCTCGCCGCGCAGCCCGACATGGAGGTTGTCGCGGAGGCGGGCGACGGCGTGGAGGCGCTGGAGGTGCTGCGCTCCACCCAGGTCGACGTGATCCTCATGGACGTCCGGATGCCGCATCTGGACGGGGTGGAGGCCACCCGGCGGATCTGCGCGGGCGGGCAGCAGGAAGGCGCGCCCAAGGTCCTCATCCTGACCACCTTCGACCTGGACGAATACGCCTTCTCCGCGCTGAAGGCCGGGGCCAGCGGATTCATGCTCAAGGACGTGCCGCCGAGCGAACTGCTCGCCGCGATCCGGGCGGTGGAGAGCGGCGACGCGGTCGTCGCGCCGTCCACCACCCGCCGGCTGCTGGACCGCTTCACGCCGATGCTGCCGACCACCTCCGCCGAGCCGGTGCGCCCCGAGCTGGAACGGCTGACGGACCGTGAGCGGGAGGTGCTGCTGCTGGTCGCGCAGGGCCTGTCGAACGGGGAGATCGCGGAGCGGCTGGTGCTGTCCGAGGCCACGGTGAAGACCCATGTGGGGCGGATCCTCACGAAGTTGAACCTGCGGGACCGGGTCCAGGCGGTGGTGCTCGCGTATGAGACGGGGCTGGTGCGGGCCGGGGGTGCGGGGGCGTAGGGGCCGGTCCGACGGGTCAGGCGCGGACAGGCCCTGGCGGCGGTCTCCGCTGCCAGGGGTGGCCAGGGGTCCGGCGGGCCCCTGGCGGGCTGGTCAGCCCGGGGTGACCTCTTCGACGGCCACGACGGTGATCACGTCACCGCGTGAGGCCCCCGCGCCCTTGTTCCGCATGGGGGATTCCACGACGCGCCAGGTGTCCGTGCCCGTCATATCCCCCCGGACACCCCGTTCTTCACCGCGTTCTCCGTGGCCGGCCCCGCGTTCCGCGTTCGAGCCGACCGGGCCGCGACCCTGCCAAGGCGTGAAAACGCCTGACTGAATGCGGGCGGGACCCCGACGACAGGCCCTGCCCGCCCGGCCGTTCACCGCAAGATGCCCTCAAGGAAGTCGCTGCCCAGCCGTGCCACCACCATGAGGTCCAGCTGATGCAGCACATACCGCCCACGGCGCCGTGTCTGGATCAGCCCGGCCTTCTTGAGGATCGCCAGATGCCGGGAGACCTCCGGCGCGCTGATGCCGTTGGCCTTGGCCAGCTCGCCGGTGGTGAAGGCGGTACGCGCCAGGTTGCGGCAGATCCGGACGCGCATCGGGTGGGCGAGCGCCGTCAGCCGGCTCTCCAGCAGCTCCACCGACGGTGGGTCGGCCACCTCCGGAGCCGCCACCGGATAGACGATCCCCGGCCGCCAGCCGGGCGCGTGCAGCGCCAGCACATGCGGCCAGCCGAAGGAGGACGGTACGAGCGTCACCCCCGGGCCGACCGCCGGGTCGCCCGCCGTGGTCCGGCCATGGGCCATCTTGTCGATGACGATCCGGGACCGCTCCTCGTCCAGCGACACCGCGGGCGACACCTCCGCCAGCGCCTCGGCCAGCCCCTTGCGGCGCAGCACCTCCGTCTTGTGCCGGGCGTCGGCGGCCAGTTGCACCCCGACGCGCCGCCAGACGTCCGCGAAGAATGCCTGGTCACAGTCCTCGAACAGCCGACGGATCCAGGCACGTACGGCGGGCGGGTCGGCGAGCAGTCGCCGGGCGAAGTCCGCCTGGCGCGGGCCGCGGACGGTGGCCCGCTCCAGTGCCTGTTCGCGGGCGCGGGCGTCGACGAGCGGTGACGGACCGCCCTGGCAGTAGGAATCGGTGCAGGAGATCTCCAGCGCCGCGGCCACATACCGCTCGTCGTCCAGCCGGTCCAGCAGGTCCAGGTCCTCCGCGAGCGTCGTCCCCGGCTGCCCGGCACGGTCCGGGAGCGCGGCGAACGCGAAGGTGATGTCGGAGAACGTCGAACCCCAGAGGAAGACCGCTTCATGCAGCCGGTCGGCGAGATCGGGCTTGAGGGCGGCGGCGGTCGCGGTGGTCCAGCCGTGCAGGCCCGGATGGTGGGCCGGTTCGGCCAACGTGTGCAGGGCGAAACCCAGTTCCGCCAGCGGCGAGGGGCTGAAGACGATCCGCTCGCCGGGCAGCCCCGCGATATCGATCCACACACTCATGAACCCGCCCCGTTCAATCCCTGGTCTTCCGCGTCTTCCTGACCTTCATCGTCCCTCATACATGCGCGCCCGACCTGCGACGACGTCGATTGACTGCTCTCGTCAATCGACGTGCCACGGGCGGCGGACGGGCCGCAGGCTGACTGCCATGAACGCATCCCAGCAGCACATGCTCGACGCCTACCGCGCCGCCCAACACGGCGAAACCGCCCCCGTCCTCCCGGGCGCGGCCACCGTGCAGACCGCCCGGGAGATCCGCGAGTGGCGACGCTTCCGGGCGGTCGTCACGGCGCCCGCCAACCGGTTCCCGGGGCGCACAGGACGTGCCGTACGCCGGATGACGGCGGCCTTGGGCCGCGTCCCGGAGGCACACGGCCGGTGCCGGTAGAACCGGCGGTCAGGCGGACCTCCGAAGCCCTGCTACGGCAGCGCGCCGATATGACGACGACCTTACGCGCTCAGCAGATGTCCGTGATCGTGCAACAGGCTGCGCACCTCGGGCACGTCTCGGCAGTCGCGCAACTGGTGCAGTACGGCGCGGGCCCTCCCGGCGGCGCGGTCGCTCGCCAGGCCGGACGACCGGGCGACGACCCGTCGGGCTTCCGCAGCGGCCTGCTCGGGCTCATCGGCATCCATGAGTGCGACAGCAAGCCATGACCGGTACAGCGCCACCTCTAGGGCGTGAGTGGCGTCGTACCGGCTCAGAACGTCCGTCAGCAGCGGCACCGCCCGCAGCGGCCGACGCAGCTCGGTGAAGACCCGCGCGTCCATGACGTCCAACTCTTCACGGCATATCCAGTAGGCCCACAAGGGCGCCTGCTCGTCGTCCTGCTCGGACAAGGCGTCGTGAGCTTTCCCAAGTGCGGTCATCGCGGTGAGCGGAGCCAACGGGTCGCCCTCTGGCAGTAATTCGGCGAGCGTGGCGGCAGGGTCGAACGGAACGCCACTGCTCTCTCCGCGCGCGTAGGCCGCCGCCCGCTCCAAGGTGTCCAGTGGGACGTTCAGCGCCTCGGCAAGTGCTGGAAGCCAGGAATCCGGGATGCGCTCGGCGCGCTCCCAGCGGGAGACCTCGTTCCGTGTGACGGACGAGCGGACACACGAGACGGCGCACAGGAACTCGGCAAGCTGCCGCTGGCTCTTCCCGGCATCACGCCGGAGCCGTGCCAGGTGTTCGCCGAACTGACGCCTTCGCTCACTGACCATGGCTGGCCCCTCTCCCGGCCGATTTACGACCTCACGCCCCCACCCGACCCAAGAAGTCCCCCAGCGCCGTCCGTACGTCCCCGGTCGTCCAGTCCAGCGCCGATGAGCGGACCGACACCTCCGTCATCGACAGTCCGAGGGGGCCCTCCTCGTACCACTTGCGGAACAGCGTCGTTCTGGTCTCCTCCGCCTGGCGCACGGCGGCCTCGTTCAGTGCGTCGGCCCGGTAGGGCAGCCACACCTGGAACTCATGGGTGTGCGGTACCTCCGGAAGCACCCTGAACCACGGCAAACCGGCCTCGGCCAAGCCGTCTCGTAGCGCCTGCGCGACGATCTTGGCGTGCGCCACGTACTCCGGCAGGCGGGGCAGTTCGCGGTCCAGCCCGGCGAGCGCGGCCAGCGCCGCCGGCCACTGCTGGAACAGCTGCCCGCCGTACCGGTGCCGCCAGGCCCGCGCCTCCTCGACGAAGTCCTCCGTGCCCGCCAGGGCGGCGCCGGATATGCCGTCCAGCGACTTGTAGTAGGAGACGTAGACGCTGTCGGCGAGGGTGGCTATTTCGGGGAGTGAACGTCCGAAGTACGAGCCGCACTCCCATATCCGCGCTCCGTCGAAGTGCACCACCGCATCGTGCTCCTGCGCCACCTCCACGACGGCCGTCAGCTCGTCCCACTCCGGGAGCACGAACCCGGCGTCACGGAGGGGCAGTTCAAGGACGAGGGCGCCGAAGGGCTCCTGCAGGTCATGGATCTCGGCGGCGGTCGGCAGCCGTGGTCCGGTCGTGGGATGCACCATGCGCAGCCCGCTGACCACCGCGTACGCATCGCGCTCATGCACTTCCAGATGGGAGAGCGGGTGCCCGGCGACCGTGGGGTTGCCGGTACGGCCGGCCCAGCAGCGCAGCGCCACCTGCTGCGCCATCGTGCCGGTCGGGAAGAAAGCGGCGGCCTCCGTTCCCAGGGCGTCGGCGGTACGGCGCTCCAGCTCGCCGACCACACCGTCGCCGTTGCCGTACATATCGAGCCAGTCGTCCAGGTCGTAGGAGCCCGGGGCGTCGGCCAGCAGACGGTTCAGCCGCTCGCGGACCGTCTCCCCCGACGAGCCGCCCGCCAGCATCCGCGTCGAGTCGTGCCACGCCGCGAGCAGCCGTGCCCGGTCGGCCGGGGCGCTGCCCTGATCCGCCGCGCCCCCGCTCTCCCCGCCCGGGCCGCTGTCCGAGCTTCCCCTGCCGCCTCTGCTTCCCCTGCTCCGCTCGCGCTCCCGATCGCGCCCCGGCTCCTGCGTCCGTACGGTCTCGTCCAAGGCCCCCACCCGTCTCTCGTCCGCGTCGTGGCATCGAGCATGGCTCACCCTCGCGTCGCCCCGCGACCCCTGTGGATAACTCTTGGGATGCGCATGACGTGGGAGGTCGACCGTGCATGACGTGGGACGTCGCGGGCGGGCAGGCCCGGTCCCCGTCCCACCCTTCCGACAGCCCTCGCGAGCGGGCAGGCCGGCCCCGTCTCACCCCTCCGACGGCCCTCAAGCCCGCCCGAAGCACTCGCGTAGCATGGCGATGAATCGTCCGGTACCCCCCGCGGACTGGAACGGAAGGCCATCGCCGCGTGAACGCAAACCCGCCCATCGAGGCCCAGGACCGCCCCGCCCGGCTCACCGTAGGAGTCGTCGGCGCCGGCCGTGTGGGGCCTGCCCTCGCCGCCTCGCTGCAGCTCGCGGGGCACCGCCCGGTCGCCGTTTCCGGGGTCTCCGACGCCTCCGTCCGGCGGGCCGCCGCGCTGCTGCCCGACGTCCCGCTGGTCACCCCCGCCGAGGTCCTCGCCCGTGCCGATCTCGTGCTGCTGACCGTCCCCGACGACGTCCTCGGCGGCCTGGTGAGCGGCCTCGCGGAGACCGGTGCGGTACAGCCCGGCCAGCTGCTGGTGCACACCTCGGGACGCTTCGGCACCGCGGTGCTGGACCCGGCCACCCGCGCCGGCGCCCTGCCGCTCGCGCTGCATCCGGCCATGACGTTCACCGGCACCGCGGTGGACGTCCAGCGGCTGGCGGGCTGCTCGTTCGGCGTGACCGCGCCCGAGGAGCTGCGGATGGCCGCCGAGGCGCTGGTCATCGAGATGGGCGGGGAGCCCGAGTGGATCGCGGAGTCCGCCCGTCCGCTCTACCACGCGGCCCTCGCCATCGGCGCGAACCACCTGGTCACGCTCGTCGCCCAGTCGATGGAGCTGCTACGGGAGGCGGGGGTGCAGGCTCCGGACCGGATGCTCGGCCCGCTGCTCGGCGCCGCCCTGGACAACGCGCTGCGGTCCGGCGACGCCGCCCTGACCGGCCCGGTCGCACGCGGTGACGCGGGCACCGTGGCCGCCCATGTCGCGGAGCTGCGCAAGCACGCCCCGGGGAGCGTCGCCGGATATCTCGCCATGGCCCGTACGACCGCGGACCGGGCGCTGGCCCATGGGCTGCTCAAGCCGGAACTGGCCGAGGACCTGCTGGGCGTCCTCGCCGCCCCGGACACCCCCGACGACACCACGCACCCCGACGGAGGCGACCGATGACCACCCCGCCCCCGGGCCGGCGGGCGGCTGTGCCCTCGAGGCTGGTGCACACCGCCGCCGCCCTGCGTGACCTGCCGCGCGGCAGCGGCCGGCGGGCGGTCGTGATGACCATGGGCGCGCTGCACGAGGGCCATGCCACCTTGATCCGCGCCGCCCGCCGGCGGGTCGGGCCGCAGGGGCAGGTCGTCGTCACGGTCTTCGTCAATCCGCTGCAGTTCGGTCCCTCCGAGGACCTCGACCGCTACCCGCGCACCCTGGACGCGGATGTCGCGCTGGCCGCCGAGGCGGGCGCGGACGTCGTCTTCGCGCCGTCCGTCGGCGAGGTCTACCCGGGCTGGGGGTCCGCCCGGACGAAGTCCGGGGGGAAGCCTCAGGTCCGGATCACCGCGGGCCCCATGGGCACCCTCCTGGAAGGCGCCAGCCGTCCCGGGCACTTCGACGGCGTGCTGACCGTCGTCGCCAAGCTGCTGCACCTGACGACGCCGGACCTCGCGTTCTTCGGGCAGAAGGACGCCCAGCAGCTGGCCGTCATCACGCGGATGGCCGCCGACCTCAACTTTCCCGTCGAGATCGTCGGCGTTCCCACGGTCCGCGAGGAGGACGGGCTGGCCCTCTCCAGCCGTAACCGCTACCTCTCCGCCGCCGAGCGGCGCACCGCGCTCGCGCTCTCCGCGGCGCTCTTCGCGGCCCGCGACCGGCTCACCGCCGAGGAAGCGCTGCGTGCCCGCGCCGCCGCCGGGGGCCAGGCCGCACAGCGCCGGTCGGCGGCGCTCGCCGCCCTCGGCGAGGAGCGGGCCGCCGCCGACGCGCACGCCGTCGCCTACGCCGCCGCGCTGCCGCCCGGCCCGTCCGTGGCACGCGCCGCGGCCCGCGTGGTCCTCGACGACGCCGCCCGTCTCGACCCGCCGCTCGAACTCGACTATCTGGCTCTGGTCGAGCCGTCCGACTTCACCGAGATCCCGGATGCCTACGAGGGCGAGGCGGTGATGGCGGTCGCCGCCAAGGTCGGCACCACCCGCCTCATCGACAACATCCGCCTCACCTTTGGCCCCCAGGCCGTCCCCAGGACGCCGCCGCACCACGACACGGCCGAACCCGCCGATCCCACCAGCCCCACACCCCCCACCGGCCCCCAAGGCCCCCTCGGAGCGACCCGATGACCGCCACTGGACCAGGCACCGGCCCCGGCGCCACCGGCATACGCCTGACCGCCCCCGACCCGGGCTGGTCGATCGACGCGGATGTCGTCGTCGTGGGCTCCGGAGTGGCCGGTCTGACCGCCGCGCTGCGCTGCGCCGCCGCCGGCCGCAGGACCGTCGTCGTCACCAAGGCACGCCTCGACGACGGCTCCACCCGGTGGGCGCAGGGCGGCATCGCGGCGGCCCTCGGGGACGGTGACACCCCCGAGCAGCATCGGGACGACACCCTCGTCGCGGGCGCCGGACTGTGCGACGAGGCGGCTGTGCGGACCCTGGTCACCGAGGGCCCGGACGCCGTCCACCGGCTGATCGGCAGCGGCGCCCGCTTCGACACCGCTCCCGGCACCGACCGGATCGCGCTCACCCGCGAGGGCGGCCACCACCGCAGCCGTATCGCGCACGCCGGCGGCGACGCCACCGGGGCCGAGATCACCCGCGCGCTCGTCCAGGCCGTCCGCGCCGCCGGACTGCGCACCATCGAGCACGCGCTCGTCCTGGACCTCCTCACCGACGCCGAGGGCCGGACGTCCGGCGTCACCCTGCATGTGATGGGCGAGGGCCAGCACGACGGCGTCGGAGCGGTGCACGCCCCGGCCGTGGTCCTGGCCACCGGCGGCATGGGGCAGGTCTTCTCCGCGACCACCAACCCGGCCGTCTCCACCGGCGACGGGGTGGCCCTCGCGCTGCGCGCCGGCGCCGAGATCTCCGACCTCGAATTCGTCCAATTCCACCCCACCGTCCTGTACTTGGGGCCGGACGCGGAGGGCCAGCAGCCGCTGATCTCCGAAGCGGTACGGGGCGAGGGCGCCCATCTCGTCGACGCCGACGGCATCCGCTTCATGGCCGGGCAGCACGAACTCGCCGAACTCGCCCCGCGCGACATCGTCGCCAAGGCGATCATGCGCCGGGCCCAGGAACAGGGCGTCGACCACATGTACTTGGACGCCCGGCACTTCGGCGCCGAGATGTGGGAGCGCCGTTTCCCGACGATCCTCGCCGCCTGCCGCGCCCATGGCATCGATCCGGTCACCCGGCCCATCCCGGTAGCCCCGGCCGCGCACTACGCCTCCGGCGGCGTCCGCACCGATCTGCACGGCCGGACGACGGTGCCCGGCCTCTACGCCTGCGGCGAGGTCGCCTGCACCGGCGTCCACGGCGCCAACCGGCTCGCCTCCAACTCCCTTCTGGAGGGCCTGGTGTTCGCGGAGCGGATCGCCGCGGACATCGCGGCGCGGCCCGCCCCCGACGCGTCCGCAACCACCACCGCCCCCGCGCCCGAAGCGCCGCTCAGCCACTCGCCGGACGCAGACCCCGCGCCCGAAGCGCTGCCCGCAGCGCTGCGCCTGCTCGCGCCGGAGGCCCGTACGGCCGTGCAGCAGATCATGACCACCGGCGCCGGTGTGCTGCGCAGCGCCCGCAGCCTGGCCCGCGCCGGCGCGGAACTCGACCTCCTCCACCGGGAAGCCGAGAGCTCGGGGGAGGGTCCTGCCGGGGGTCCTGCCGGGGGTCCTGCCGCCGGCAAGGCGCCCGAACCAGGTGTCGAGGCATGGGAGGCCACCAACCTGCTGTGCGTCGCCCGGGTGCTGGTCGCCGCGGCGTACCGCCGGGAGGAGACCCGCGGCTGCCATTGGCGCGAGGATCACCCTGACCGGGACGACACTCTCTGGCGCCGCCACTTCCGCATCACACTCGACACGGACCGCGCGCTGAACGTCCACACCACGGAGACCGCCGATTTCCCGGCGACAACCGAAGAGCCCCAGATCCCCGCCCCCGCCCTCACCTCTCCCGATACGGAGCCCACCCCGTGAACAGCACCTCCGACGACCTGCCCCTCCTGCAGATCGGCCAGACCGGCGAGCCCGCCACCGCCGGTGGCTGCGGCGACTCCTGCGGCTGCGCCGGCGACGACGCCGCGTACGACCTCGACCCGCTCACCTGCGGCCTGGACCCCGATCTCGCCGCGCTCCTGGTGGCCGCCGGGCTCGACCCCGTCCAGGTCGAGGACATCGCGCACATGGCCGTCGAGGAGGACCTCGACCAGGGCGTGGACGTCACGACCGTGGCGACCGTCCCCGAAGACGCGGTGGCCACCGGCGACTTCACGGCCCGCGAGGCCGGTACGGTCGCCGGGCTGCGGATCGCCGAGGCGGTGCTGTCGATCGTGTGCACCGACGAGTTCGCGGTGGAGCGGCACGTCGAGGACGGGGACCGGGTCGGGGCCGGCCAGAAGCTGCTGTCCGTCACCACCCGCACCCGCGATCTGCTCACCGCCGAGCGCAGCGCGCTGAACATCCTGTGCCGGCTGTCGGGCATCGCGACGGCGACCCGGAAGTGGGCCGATGCCCTGGAGGGCACCAGGGCCAGGGTCCGGGACACCCGTAAGACGACGCCGGGACTGCGTTCCCTGGAGAAGTTCGCGGTGCGCTGCGGTGGCGGTGTCAACCACCGGATGTCGCTGTCGGACGCGGCGCTGATCAAGGACAACCACGTCGTCGCGGCGGGCGGTGTCGCCGCGGCGTTCACGGCCGTACGGGACGGCTTCCCCGGGGTGCCGATCGAGGTGGAGGTGGACCGGCTCGACCAGATCCCGCCGATCCTCGCCGAGGGCGCCGATCTGATCCTGCTGGACAACTTCACCCCGGAGCAGACCCGGGAGGCCGTGGAACTGGTCGCCGGCCGGGCTCTCCTGGAGTCCTCCGGCCGCCTCACTCTCGCCGACGCCCGCGCCTACGCCGAAACCGGCGTGGACTACCTGGCCGTGGGCGCGCTCACGCACTCCTCGCCGATCCTCGACATCGGCCTCGACCTGCGCGAGGGCGAGGCCGCGGTCGAGGGCGAGGACGCGGCGGGCTCCCAGGACGCCGACCCGCACGAGGACCGCTGACGCCATGCTCCTGACCATCGACGTAGGAAACACGCACACCGTCCTCGGCCTCTTCGACGGCGACGACATCGTCGAGCACTGGCGGATCTCCACCGACGCCCGCCGTACCGCCGACGAACTGGCCGTCCTCCTCCAGGGCCTGATGGGGATGCACCCGCTGCTCGGCGAGGAGCTGGGCGACGGCATCGAGGGCATCGCCATCTGCTCCACCGTCCCCTCCGTCCTGCACGAACTGCGCGAGGTCACCCGCCGCTACTACGGGGACGTTCCGGCGGTCCTGGTGGAGCCGGGCGTCAAGACGGGTGTGCCGATCCTCATGGACAACCCGAAGGAGGTCGGCGCCGACCGGATCATCAACGCCCTGGCGGCGGTCGAGCTGTACGGCGGGCCCGCGGTGGTCGTCGACTTCGGTACGGCCACCACCTTCGACGCGGTCAGCGCGCGCGGCGAGTACGTCGGCGGTGTGATCGCCCCGGGCATCGAGATCTCGGTGGAGGCGCTGGGCGTCAAGGGCGCCCAGCTCCGCAAGATCGAACTGGCCCGGCCGCGCAGCGTCATCGGCAAGAACACGGTCGAGGCGATGCAGTCCGGCATCCTCTACGGCTTCGCGGGCCAGGTCGACGGTGTGGTGCACCGGATGGCCCGGGAGCTGGCGGAGGATCCGGACGAGGTGACGGTGATCGCCACCGGAGGGCTGGCCCCGATGGTGCTCGGCGAATCCTCGGTGATCGACGCGCATGAGCCCTGGCTGACCCTCATCGGGCTGCGGCTGGTCTACGAGCGGAATATCGCCCGGTCATGAATGCCGCGGGTCTGCGGTGACGCGGTTTTCGTCCATCTTTCAACGTGTCGTTGTCCGCGATTCCGTGGTGTTGTCCGCGGTTCATCGATGATCGTCCGCGCCGCCACACACGAATTAAGTGGCTTTTGTCCGAATTAGTCGTAAAGTCGCGGCATGCCTATGCCATACGGATCCCGCGGCGGCATGGCGTTCGGCGCCGAAGAGTTGCGTGTCCTCCGTCGCGCCCTCGCCCATGCCTTGCAGTCGACGTCCCACCCCGCCCCGCCGTCCGCCCTCCGCCCGCAGGGGGCGGACGACAACCAGGACTATCTCCGGCTGGCCGAGGCGGTGGACGAGGCGGTCCGCGAAGGTGGCCGGCTGCGCACCTTCCTGCGCGCCGACCTCGCCCGCTACCGCGACGCCCTGCCCGGCTCGGCCGCCGGCTACCTCGCACGGCTCCGGGAGGCCCTCAGGGGCGGCTACGTCCCCGGGCCCGCCGACCTCGCCGCCCTGCGCGACCTCAGCACACGGTGCGCCGGAGCAGCCGAGAGCGACAGCCGTACCACCCTGCTCCGCCACTGCGAGCGGCTCGCCGAGCGCTCGGTGCGCACCCGGCTGCACGCGCTGCCCGGCGGACGCTCGGCGCACGAGCCGGAGCGCGAGCGGAAGCGTGAGCCGGAGCGGGAGGGCGCGCCGCGGCCGGCCCGGCGCCCGGAGCCGAAGCCCCGGCCGAAGACCCCGCGGCGGGACCGCCCCGTCCCCACGCCCGGTGAGGTCTTCCCGCCCCGCCGCAAGCCCACCCCGCCCCCCGAAAGCCGCACCGCCTGAGCGCTGCGTACCCTGGCTGCGTACGTCTCGTCAGGCTCACGCCTCAAAAGGAGGCCCCACGTCCATGGACTACGTCGCAGCGCTGCTTCCGCCCGTCGTGATGGCCGTGGCCTTCACCGCTCTGATCGTGACGATCGTGAAGAGCCAGGGCGGCCAGAACAAATCCAAGGAAGACGCCGCCGTGGACGCCGCAGTCCACCGCACCGAAGCGGCGGCGGTACACCAGGAACCCAACGCACACGGCGCCTGAACAGGCCGCCGCTTATTCACGCGGCAGGTGCGCACGGTACGACCCGGGATTGCCTGCCTCGGGTCGTACATCCTTTTCCCGCACAAACGCAACGAGATCAACCGGCATTCGCGACATCTCCCACTATTCTTCTTAGTGTGCCGAGAGCCTTGGGTGATCTGGAAGACGCGGTGATGACGCGGGTCTGGGAGTGGAACCGCCCGGTCACCGTTCGCGAAGTCCTGGAAGATCTGCAGAAGGAACGGTCGATCGCCTACACGACGGTGATGACCGTATTGGACAACCTGCATCAGAAGGGCTGGGTGCGCCGCGAAGCAGAAGGCCGCGCCTATCGATATGAGGCGGTCTCCACTCGCGCCGCCTACTCGGCCGCACTGATGAACGAAGCCTGGTCCGCCAGTGACAACCCCGCCGCCGCTCTTGTCGCCTTCTTCGGCATGATGTCGCCGGAACAACGACAAGCACTGCGGGATGCCGTACGGATGGTTCAAGTCGATGAACCGCCGGAAGCGGACGATCCCGCGGAAGTCGGTGAACGGGAACCCGCACGGGATGCGGAAGCAGAAGCGGCGGCCACATCCGCCGACGGGGAAGAACCCGACGCGGGCACCGCCGACAAGGAGCGATAGCGTCCGGGCATGCCTCCGCATTCAAAAGGGCTCACCGTCCGCCGCGCCAGGACCGGCGATGTGCCCGCCGTGCGCCGCCTCATCGACGCCTACTCGCGTGACGGGATCCTGCTCGACAAAGCCACCGTCACGCTTTACGAGGACATCCAGGAGTTCTGGGTGGCCGAGCGGGACGAAGATGGCGAGGTGGTCGGCTGCGGGGCGCTCCACGTGATGTGGGAAGACCTGGCCGAGGTGCGCACTCTCGCGGTGGATCCGCAGCTCAAGGGGTCCGGAGTCGGCCACCAGGTCCTGGACAGGCTGCTGCGTACCGCGCGCCGGCTCGGAGTACGGCGCATTTTCTGTCTCACCTTCGAAGTCGACTTCTTCGTCAAGCACGGCTTCGTGGAGATCGGCGAGACTCCGGTAGACGGTGATGTCTACAGTGAGCTCCTGCGTTCCTATGACGAGGGCGTTGCCGAGTTCCTCGGTCTCGAACGAGTGAAGCCCAACACCCTGGGTAACAGCCGCATGCTTCTGCACCTGTGATCAGTGTTCTATGTCCGAATCGCTCCCCTATCTCATGGGTACGGAAGCAAGTGTTCCCCGGCCGGGCGGCAACTGAACCCTACCCAAGGGTTTGTGTTTTTCCCGGAAAAGCGGTTTGCTTTCTGTGTAATCCGCATTCGATGAAAGGGATTCCCGGTGGCACAGAAGGTTCAGGTTCTTCTTGTCGACGACCTCGACGGCGGCGAGGCGCACGAGACCGTGACGTTCGCTCTCGACGGCAAGTCCTACGAGATCGACCTCTCCGACGCCAACGCGGAGAAGCTGCGTGAGTCTCTCGCGGAGTTCGTGAAGTCGGGCCGCAAGACCGGTGGCCGTTCCGGCGGCCGCGGCAAGGGCCGTACGGCTTCCGCGGCCGGCAGCCAGGACACCGCGAAGATCCGTGCGTGGGCCAAGGAAAACGGCTACAGCGTCAATGACCGCGGCCGTGTTCCCGCCGACATTCGCGAGGCATACGAGAAGGCCAACGCCTGATCGCCGCGCGCGCGATCCGATTGACAATCACGAGCACGCAGCAGCCGGGCCCGGTGGCATTCCGTCGCTGCCGTGCTCACGAGTCGCACGAGATCGGGGGCGCCCCCACCGTCCCCGTTTCCCGCCCCGGCCGCCATGAGCCGCGGAGCGGGCAGGGAATTCACCATCTCGCGGCCGGGCTCGGGAGGCCGCAACCATCCGGCGGCCTCCCGTGAGCCGAATCCGGGGGATGACGGCATGACGTACGGGCCGTTCGACGGCCTGTACGACGGCGGTGCCGCGGTGGGGAGCGACGGGGCGGGCACCCGCTCTCCGGTTCCCCGCGCGGTGAGATCCGGCGCCAGGGCGCCCCATTCCAGCCATTCCAGGATTCCGGGAAGTTCCTCGGCGCCGCCGGCCGCGATCAGCATGAGCAATTTCGGCCGATGAACCGTGTGTTTCCCGCCCCCTCCGGCCCGCAGCAGCGCCACCGGACCGGTGTACGGAAGCCGCCGCAGTACGGCGCTCCCCGCGTCGGCCGGCATCTCCAGGACGTCGAAGCACACCCCCGTGAGCAGCTCCACCGGCTCCGTGCCGGTGGTCGGCCAGCCCAGCTCGTCCTCGTACCACCGGCGGACGGCGGCAAGAGGCGTACGGGGTCGCGGAAGGGCGCGGGCCATGCACGGTGCAACTCCTCCGCACCCGTGAAGTTACGCTGGGTTGACAGGCAAATACCCAGGGTGCGCGAAGGAGGGGGCGTGAAGGCGCGCTCAGTGGCGTGTTGATGTTCGCCCGTAGCGGATGGAAGGGCCCCGCGCCGCATGGAGTGTCAGTGGCAGCGGGTAGGACAGTCTCAGTGGGGAAAAACGGTGTGACCGCGCATAATGCGCGCCGCTCGTGCTGACGGCGGGCGGTGGCCGGGTGTGTCGACGGCCCTCGCGTTCGCCATGGGCGTAGTAGCGGAGGGCGTATATGCCTGGCCTGCGGGAACATCGTCTCGCACCATCGAGTTGGAGCAGATGTCAGCTGTTCGGCAGGCAGTAAATTTCCCCGCCAGCGCGGGGTGATCCGGACGGGTGTCGGCAGTTGGAATGAGCTGTCCCGCCCCGCGGGACTAGCATGCGGAAGGACAGGGAGGGGATCGTCCCCGATCTTTCTGACCGCTCTGAGGAGCGATTAACGATGTTCGAGAGGTTCACCGACCGTGCGCGGCGGGTTGTCGTCCTGGCTCAGGAAGAAGCCCGGATGCTCAACCACAACTACATCGGCACCGAGCACATCCTCCTGGGCCTGATCCACGAGGGTGAGGGTGTCGCCGCTAAGGCCCTGGAGAGCCTCGGGATTTCGCTCGAGGCGGTCCGCCAGCAGGTGGAGGAGATCATCGGCCAGGGCCAGCAGGCCCCGTCCGGGCACATTCCCTTCACCCCCCGTGCCAAGAAGGTCCTGGAGCTGTCGCTCCGGGAGGCCCTCCAGCTCGGCCACAACTACATCGGCACCGAGCACATCCTGCTCGGCCTGATCCGCGAGGGCGAGGGCGTCGCCGCCCAGGTCCTCGTGAAGCTGGGCGCCGATCTCAACCGGGTGCGGCAGCAGGTCATCCAGCTGCTCTCCGGCTACCAGGGCAAGGAAGCCGCCACCGCCGGCGGCCCGGCCGAGGGCACCCCCTCGACCTCGCTCGTCCTGGACCAGTTCGGGCGCAACCTGACCCAGGCCGCCCGGGAAACCAAGCTCGACCCGGTCATCGGGCGCGAGAAGGAAATCGAGCGGGTCATGCAGGTGCTGTCCCGCCGTACCAAGAACAACCCGGTCCTCATCGGCGAGCCCGGCGTCGGCAAGACGGCGGTCGTCGAGGGCCTGGCGCAGGCCATCGTCAAGGGCGAGGTGCCCGAGACCCTCAAGGACAAGCACCTCTACACCCTCGACCTCGGTGCCCTGGTCGCCGGCTCCCGCTACCGCGGTGACTTCGAGGAGCGCCTGAAGAAGGTCCTCAAGGAGATCCGCACCCGCGGCGACATCATCCTGTTCATCGACGAGCTCCACACCCTGGTGGGTGCGGGCGCCGCCGAGGGCGCGATCGACGCCGCCAGCATCCTCAAGCCGATGCTGGCGCGGGGCGAGCTGCAGACCATCGGTGCCACCACGCTCGACGAGTACCGCAAGCACCTGGAGAAGGACGCGGCCCTGGAGCGCCGCTTCCAGCCCATCCAGGTCGCGGAGCCGTCGCTGCCGCACACCATCGAGATCCTCAAGGGCCTGCGGGACCGCTACGAGGCGCACCACCGTGTCTCCATCACGGACTCCGCGCTGGTCGCCGCGGCCACCCTCGCCGACCGCTACATCTCCGACCGCTTCCTGCCGGACAAGGCGATCGACCTGATCGACGAGGCCGGCTCCCGGATGCGGATCCGCCGCATGACCGCACCGCCGGACCTGCGCGAATTCGACGAGAAGATCGCCGATGTGCGCCGGGAGAAGGAGTCCGCGATCGACTCGCAGGACTTCGAGATGGCCGCGGGCCTGCGCGACAAGGAGAAGCAGCTCCTGGCCGCCAAGGCGAAGCGGGAGAAGGAGTGGAAGGCCGGCGACATGGACGTCGTCGCCGAGGTGGACGAGGAGCTGATCGCCGAGGTCCTGGCCACGGCCACCGGCATCCCCGTCTTCAAGCTCACCGAGGAGGAGTCCTCGCGGCTGCTGCGGATGGAGGACGAGCTGCACAAGCGCGTCATCGGCCAGAAGGACGCCATCAAGGCGCTCTCCCAGGCCATCCGCCGTACCCGTGCCGGCCTGAAGGACCCGAAGCGTCCCGGTGGCTCGTTCATCTTCGCCGGCCCGTCCGGTGTCGGTAAGACCGAGCTGTCCAAGACGCTCGCGGAGTTCCTGTTCGGCGACGAGGACGCGCTGATCTCCCTCGACATGTCGGAGTTCAGCGAGAAGCACACGGTCTCGCGGCTGTTCGGTTCGCCTCCCGGCTACGTCGGCTACGAAGAGGGCGGCCAGCTCACCGAGAAGGTGCGCCGCAAGCCGTTCTCCGTCGTGCTCTTCGACGAGGTCGAGAAGGCCCACCCGGACATCTTCAACTCGCTGCTGCAGATCCTGGAGGACGGTCGGCTGACCGACTCCCAGGGCCGGGTCGTGGACTTCAAGAACACGGTCATCATCATGACGACCAACCTCGGCACCCGGGACATCTCCAAGGGCTTCAACCTCGGCTTCGCGGCCCAGGGCGACACCAAGTCCACCTACGAGCGGATGAAGAACAAGGTCAACGAAGAGCTCAAGCAGCACTTCCGCCCCGAGTTCCTCAACCGTGTGGACGACACCGTCGTCTTCCACCAGCTGACCGAGGACGACATCATCCAGATCGTCGACCTCATGATCGCCAAGGTGGACGAGCGGCTCAAGGACCGCGACATGGGCATCGAGCTCAGCGGCGACGCCAAGAAGCTGCTCGCCAAGCGCGGATACGACCCGGTGCTCGGCGCCCGGCCGCTGCGCCGCACGATCCAGCGGGAGATCGAGGACGCCCTCTCGGAGAAGATCCTCTTCACCGAGCTGCGTCCGGGCCACATCGTGGTCGTCGATGTCGAGGGCGAGGGTGAGACAGCCAAGTTCACCTTCCGCGGCGAGGAGAAGTCGGCCCTGCCGGACGCCCCGCCGATCGAGTCCGCCGCCGGCGGCTCGGGCCCGAACCTGAGCAAGGACGCCTGAGGCGCCCGGCATACGGCAAGGCGACTGCCCCGGAACCGTTACCCACGGTTCCGGGGCGGTGCCGTATCCGGACGGTGCCGTATCTGCGCGGTGCCGGGCCGTGTTCCCCGTGGGAACGGCCCGCTACTGGATGACCCGGATGCCGTCAGGGACACCGGTCACCGGCGGAAGCCGACGGCCGACCCTGAGGGTGTCCAGTTTGGGGAAGGCCGACAGCCACTCCATCGAGGCGCCCAGGTCATAGGCGAGCCACAGCCGGGTCAGGCCCTCGGCCGGGGCGATGCCCTCGATGAGCTGCTCGGGGGTGAAGTGCCCGGCGATCCGCAGATGCGGGCGGCCGCCGAGTCGGCGCAGGGTGTGCAGCTCCTCCAGATCGGTGACCGGGAAGTACAGCTCCTCCGGTTCGAGGTGGGCGATGATGTCGCGGGCGTAGCGGGCGGTGTCGTAGTGCCGCCAGGCCCCCGCGAGCTGTGCCCGGATGTCGTGGTGCGCGCGGTCCCGCAGACCCGTCAGATAGTCGATGGCCATGTCGTCGGCGATGGAGGTCGCGGTGATGGCGAGCAGGAGGGCCTCGTCGTCGGAGGCATGCGCGGGGTCGGGCAGCATCTCCAGCACGATCGACCCGATCCAGCCCAGGGCGCGGGCCGCGGCGGGCGTGCTGGGCCGCACCATGTCCCGGGTGAAGCGCCGCACCCGGGCCCGGACGTCCGGGGCCAGCTCGGCCGCGTGTTCCAGGCAGGCGGCCGCCAGCAGCTTGCGGTGCCGGGCCTCGGCGGCGCGGATGCCCGCGTGCGGGGCCAGCAGGCCGTCCAGGAGGGCCGCACACTCGTCGGGCCGGGCCAGGGCCACCGCCATCCGTATGACGTCCTCCCAGGCGTCATGGTGGGCATGCTCCAGCAGCAGCGCGAAGTCGTGCTGCTGGACGGTGGCACGCGCCGCGAGATAGTCCTGAAAGGTGCGGTGGACGAAGTCGACCGTGCTCGGGGTGGGCTCCCGCAGCAGCCCGGTCCGGTTGAGGAGGTGGCGGAAGACCTCCTCCGGGCCGCCCTGACGGGCCGCGTCCGGGACGGCGGGCAGATGCGCGGCGAGGGTCGCGATGGCCGTCTCCCGGTCCATCTCCGAACGCCCGTTGATCAGCATCCAGTGGGCGAGCTTCTGCAGCAGCTGGATCTTGGGCTGCCGGGTCAGCTCCACACCGTCCGTAGGGACCATCGCCCGCTCCCGGTCCCGCCGCTCCAGCAGCATCGACAGCGCGGCGTCGTACAGCTCCTTACGGCCATGGGGCAGATAGCCGCGCCGGTCGCGGTGCAGTGCGCACAGCAGCCCGCACATCAGCGGGTTGGTGGCCAGCCGGCCCAGGTCGCGGGTGATGCGGACGGCGTTGAGCAGGGTGTGCTCGTAGTGGCCGAGGCGGTCGAGGTCGGCGGGGTTCTGCTGGGCGGCGGCCCGGTGCCAGCGCTGGATGAACGCGGCCACGTCCTCGCGGCTCATCGGCGCCAGGGACAGCTCGGTGAAGCCGTCGTCGGCGAGCCACTCGTACGGGACGGCGGAGGGGCGGGACGTGACGATGCAGACGGTGTCCGGGTAGCGGGCCGCCCAGTCACGGAGCCGGCCGCGCACCGCCTCGCGGTCGTCCTCCGGGGCCTCGTCGATCCCGTCGATCAGCAGCAGCGCCCGGCCCTGGCTCAGGACGCGCTCGGCCCAGCCGTCGGGCTGGGCGCCGGAGAGCGGGCACCCGACGGCGGCGAGGAAGCGGTCGGGGGTGGGCAGGGCGCCGCCGGAGCGGGTGAGGGTGCGCAGGGGGAGGACGAAGGGGATGCGGCCGTAGAGGTGGGGGAGGGGGGTGTCGGCGGGGTCCTTGGTGCAGGAGACGGCCAGCCAATGGATGAGGGTCGTCTTGCCGGAGCCGGCGACGCCGCGCAGCAGGACGCGGTCGAAGTCGGCGAGGGCCCGGTCGGCGCGTTGGGGCGGAAGGGGTGGGCCCCCGCCGACCAGCCACTCGTCGGAGAGTCCGAACGCAGTGCGCGGCCGCGGGCTTGTCGCCCCCAGGCTCAGATAGGTGGAGTCCAGCGGCCACCGGTCCGGGGAGTGGGCGAGGTCGATGCCGTAGATGGTCAGGCGGCTGTGCTTGCGGGCGATGTAGGGGAGGTAGGTGCGCTCGAAGGCGAGGTCGGCGGTCCGCGGGGACGGGTGCCCGTCCAGGAACTCGTCGATCTTGGTGATGACGCCGTCCAGGGTCCGGGTCTGCTCGACCAGGGTGCGGGCCACGAACGTCGACCGCTGGGTGAAGAAGTGCACGATGTGCAGGCAGGCCGTGCCGAGCAGGGCGTGATGCAGCAGCTCGGCGTCCCGGGAGAGGGCGCGGGGGGTGTGCGGGGCGGCGAGGGCGAGGCGTTCGGCGAGGGCGCTGTGGCCGAGCAGGACGGCCTGTACGTCGTCCATGTCCAGCTCGCCGAGGCCGCGCAGGGTGGTGGCGAGGGCGTCGGCCAGGGCGGATTCCTCGTCCTCGGGGAGGGGGCGTTCGCCGGGGCCGGCGGCCCGTACGGCGCGGGTCACCAGCTCCGCCGCCAGTTTGCGCAGGTCCTTGTCGGAGAGGGTCCGCTTCTCGCCCTTGAAGGAGACCAGTCCGGAGATCCTTACGGGCCGCGTCACCAGCCCGGCCCCCGGCCCCTCCTTGACGAACAGCTTCCTGACGAGCGGTGCGACGACGCCGGAGGCGAGCCGTATCCCGACTGCTGACGGTTCCATCGCGCGGACGGCCTCCCCCGTGGCTGCTGACGTTGCCTCAGCCAGGTTACGCGCCCGCCGGCGGACAGGTGGCCTATTCGACTAATTCCGGCTTTTCGAGTAACCCATGTCACGTTATCCAGGTCACAAAATGCTTCACCGAATGTGGGTCAGGGCTTATGTGCCGGTGACATGGCACACATGGAATTGGCCGCCTACTAGAAAAGGTAGGGGATTATGGGGATGGGGTGGCGGGGATCGCGGCGGTACCGCCGGAGGGTGCGCGGCGCTCTGGGGTGCACCGACAAAACGCCAGGTCAGAGAGTATGTGACCACGAGTGGAGTGGTCGTGGTAAGCGGATTCGGCCGCCCGCTATGACCTGAATTACATTCCGTTGGATACGGCGTCGGGTAGTAGCGAAGAGAGTTTGGCGGGTTGCTGAATGCGGGTTACCAAGGGATGGCCAACCCGGACCGCAGCCGGGATAGGCGAATCAATTCCTGATTCCAGATCCCTGGAGGAAATAACCCGCATGTCGAAGTTCGCCGCCATCCGCAATTCCAAGAAGCCCGCTCTGCACACCCGCGTCGCCGTGGTGGCCGCCGGTCTGGGCATGACCGCCGCCCTCGGCGCCGGTGTCGCCAACGCCGCCGGATCCAACCTGACGAATGTCGCCTCGGGTGTCGCCCCGGCGCTCAGCAAGCAGGCCGACGCGCAGGTCAAGGCCGCCGCCGACGCAAAGAAGGCCGCGAAGGCCCAGCAGGCCAAGGCCGCCGCCAAGAGGGCCGCAGCGAAGAAGGCCGGCGCCTGGGTGGCCCCGCTCGACAAGTACACCCTCGGCTCGACCTTCGGCCTGGCCGGCAACATGTGGTCGGCCAAGCACAGCGGCCAGGACTTCGTCGTGCCGTCCGGTACCCCCGTGAAGTCCGCGTCCAAGGGCACCGTGGTGAAGGCCGGCCCCAACGGCGGCGGCGACGGCCCGGCGTACGGCAACGCCATCGTGATCAAGCACGCCAACGGCAAGTACACCCAGTACGCGCACCTGTCAGCGATACACGTCCAGGTCGGCCAGAAGGTCGGCACCGACCAGAAGATCGGTCTGGTCGGCTCCACCGGCAACTCGTCCGGCCCCCACCTGCACTTCGAGGTCCGTACCGGTCCCAACTACGGGACGGGCATCGAGCCGACCGGATTCCTGCGGGCTCACGGCGCTTCCGTCTGAGTCGAGTCCGGCCGGGCTGGCCGGCGGCCCGGCGGGTTGGCCGCCGTGACCAGTTCTGTGGCGACCCTGAGGAGGGCCTCGCGCTTTTCCTCGGGGTCGCCCGCTACGTTCTGCATCGCGAACATGCCCGCGTGCATCGAGAGCAGCGCCGTGATGCAGCGCACCTGATCCACCAGCTCGGAGTCGGGCTCCCGGAGGAAGTCGAAGAGGGGCCGACGCCCATGTCCTTCATCTCGACGCTGTTCTGGGCGATCAGCTGGACCCGAAGAGCCTTCCTGTGGGGCGCGGCGATCAGCGTCATCGGCTTCGCCGCGGCCCGGTTCCTCAAGGAGGGTCTCGCTGCGTGGCGCCCCGCCGAGGCACCGACGGGCGGGGACGCCCGCCCCGGCGGACCGGGCGGTCGCGGAGACCGTCTGAGAACCGGCCCCCGACAAGGGCCAGACGGCGACCACCAGAACTCAGGCATATACGCCGGGGGCCGCTCGCCGTCTGGCCTTCGCCATGTGGCCTTCGTCATCGAGCCTTCGCCGTGGAGCCATCGCCGCGTGGCCCTGGAAGAGGGAAACGCCCCGTCACCGATCCGGAAGCTGGATCACCGGGAAGCTGCCCGTGGACGTCGGAGCGTTCTCCGGCAGCCACAGGACGGAGACCGCACCGGTCGACCCATCCGTCAGCGCGTCCGCGTTACGGAACGTCAGCCGGGCCCCCAGCACCCGCGCCTGACCGGCCGCGATCGTCAGCCCCAGCCCGTGACCACGGCCCGACCGATCACTGCTGCCGGTACGGAACCGGCTCGGCCCCTCCCGCAGCAACGCCTCCGGAAAGCCCGCGCCGTGATCACGAACCCGCAGCATCCGGCCCTCGACGGTCACCTCTATCGGCGGTTCGCCGTGCCGCGACGCATTGGCGATGAGATTCCCCAGAATCCGCTCCAGGCGACGCGGATCCGTCGTGACCTCCGCGTCCCGTACGACATCGATGCTGATATCCGGGTCGAGGGAACGCACCCGGCGGGTGACGAACTCGCCGAGGGCGACGTCCTGCAGCTCGGCCCGCTCCGCATAGCCGTCCAGCCGCGCCACCTCCAGCACATCCTCGACGAGCGTGCGCATCGCCTGCGCCCGGTCCCGTACCAGCTCGGACGGCCGGCCCGGCGGCAGCAGCTCGGCCGCGGTCAGCAGACCGGTGACCGGCGTCCGCAGCTCGTGCGCGATATCCGCGGTCACCCGCCGCTCCGCCTCGATGCGCTCCTGGAGGGCGTCCGACATCGCGTCCACGGCCCACGCCAGATCATCGGTCTCATCCCGGACCCGGCCACCGACCTCGTCACGGATACGGACCGAGGTGTCGCCGTCGGCCAGCCTGCCCACCGCGGCCGCCGCCGTCCGCAGCCGCTTCGAGAGCCGCCCGCCGACCAGCACACCCAGCGCACACCCGCCGACCACCACCGCCGCCGAACCGATGAGCAGCGCCTTGTCCAGATCGTCCAGAACGGCGAACTGGTCCGGGTCCCGGCCGTGCATCGACAACACCCGGCCGTCGCCGAGCGGCGTCGCCGCCCACACCTCGGGGACGGTCTCCCCGGTGTCCTGGAGGTAGGTGGCACGTTCACCCGCGCTGACCTTGTCCCGCAGCTCCCGCGGCAGCGCCGGATCGTCGATCTTCGCGCCGAACTGCAGCCGATGGGTGGACTCGAAGAACTTCTGCGTGAAATCCAGCTGCTTGATCTGCATGTCCCGGCTGTTGTCGAGCATCGAACTCCGGGCCTCGTTATGCACGACAAGGCTCAGCGCGACCGCGACCAGCGCTCCGACGAGCGCGATCGCGGCACTGAGCTTCCACCTCAGACCCGTCCGCAGGGCCACCCTGACCACCGCGGGCGTCAGCCTCTCAGCTTGTATCCGAAGCCACGGACCGTCTCGATCCGGTCCTGGCCGACCTTGCCGCGCAACCGCTGCACATGGACGTCCACGACCCGGGTGTCACCGCCCCAGCCGTAATCCCACACCCGCTCCAGCAGCCGGTCCCGCGACAGCACCGTCCCCGGCGCATGCGAGAACTCCAGCAGCAGACGCATCTCGGTCGGCGTCAGCGCCACCGGGCGGCCATCTTTGCGGACCTCCATGCCCTCGGTGTCCACCTCAAGATCACCGAAGCGCAGCACCGCCTCGGCGGGCACCTCCGGCTCCACCGCGCCCGCACCCGTGCCCTCCGGACCGCTCGCATGCCCGAAACGGCGCAGCACCGCCCTTATCCGGGCGACCAGCACCGCACCGTCGAACGGCTTGGTCACATAGTCATCGGCACCCGCCTCCAGGCCGAGCACCACATCGATCGAGTCGGCACGCGCCGACAGCATGATCACGGGGACCGTGGACTCATCACGGATCCGACGGCACAGACTCACCCCGTCGAGCCCCGGCACCATCACATCCAGCAGCGCGATGTCCGGACGGTTGGCACGGAACGCCTCCAGCCCCGCCAGCCCGTCGGGCATCGCGGTCACCGCGAAACCGTCCCGCTCCAGCGCCAGCTGGGTGGCCTCGCGGATCACATCGTCGTCCTCGACAAAGAGCACATGGGTATCGGCCATGCGGTTGTCTCAATCCTCCGATCCCGTGCCGTCCTCCGGCGCCGCGCCGTCGACGGTGGTCTTGCTGTAATCGGTATGACGATGGGCGTACTCGACGAAACGCCCGTCCGCCCAACGGTAGGTCGTCACATCCTCACCGGATGGGCAGCACACCTTGTCACCCGTCTTGTAGGTGTGCGTGGAGACCTCCAGCTCGTCCTTGTCGACCCCGGCGTTGACCGACGGCTGCTCATCGGCGAACACATTCTCGTAGCCGCCCGGCGCGCCCTTGTCCCTACGGTAGACGTACGAGCCGATACCCACGGAGTCCGCACAGGTGATCACGTTCACGATCACATCGGGAGACTTGGCGCCGGTCAGCGACGCATACGTCACCTCCACCGGATACGCGTCGGCCGCACACGGCTTGGCCAGCGACTTCTTCACATAGCCGCCGACCTTCGGGTCCGCCTTCAGCAGCGCCACCGCGTCGACCTTGCGATAGCCGGCCGACGGCGTCGGCCCGGGCGCGGCACTCAGCGACCCATGGGGCCCCGGAGTGCTGCTCGCCGCCCCCTCGGTGCGCACCCCGTCGCTCCCCGGATTGCATCCGGCCAGCAAAAGACCGACGGCGGCCACCCCCGCCGTGGCCGCGCCGCCTTTGGTCAACCCGCTCCTGGTCAACCTGTTCCTGGACAATCCGCTCCCGCTCACCGTGCCGCTCGCACAGCCGCTGCTCCCGCCGCTGTTCCTGGGGTGGTTGTGGCGCGTAACCCTGTGCGCCGTGTCGTGGACCCTGAGGCAGGCGCCGACCGCCGTGCCGAGACACCCGCTGTCCTGATCACACCACTATGGCGCAGCACGGCCGTGCCCGCCGATGCGTGTACCGATGTGCGTGCCGGTCGGGCTGCCGGCGTACGCGCCGACTCGTCTGTCGGCGTGCGTGGCGCCGACCTGGCCGCTGACGTATCTGCCGACCTGCCGGCCGGTCCGGCCGCCGGACCGGCCATCCCCGGGTTCCGTGGGCCGCCGGTGCCGGTCAGGCCGCGCACCGCTCCCGCTCCTGCTCGCCACGCTCCAGGATCCGCGCGTCGATGTCGCGGTTCTCCAGCTCCTGACGCAGCCGGGCCAGCGCGCGGTGCAGCGTGCTCTTGACCGTTCCGGTGGACATACCGAGCGCCGCGGCGGTCTCCTCGGTGCTCATCTGCTCCCAGTGCCGCAGTACCACGACGCTGCGCTGCTTCGGAGCCAGCACCCCGAGGATGTCCATCAGCAGGGCACGGTCGGCCCGCTGCTCGGTGCCGTCGTCCACACTCGCGTCCGGGAGCTGCTCGGTGGGCACCTCCTCCAGCTTGCGCGCCCGCCACCACTCCGTCCGAGTGTTGATCATGACGCGGCGGAGGTAGGCGTCCGCCAGCGACTTGTCCGCTATGCCGTCCCAGCGGCCGTAGGTGCGGACCAGGGCCGTCTGGAGCAGGTCCTGGGCGTCGACCGGGTCGGGCACCAGACGCCGGGCACTGCGCAGCAGAGCCTCCTGCCGCGTACGTACGTACTCTTCGAAGTCCAGTACCTTGCCGCCGCTGGTCGCCATCTCGACGCCTCCGATCCGCTTTGCGTTCCCCACGTTGACTGCGCTGGCAGTCATCTCCAGCACGGGGGAGACGCTACGGAGGGGGTGTTGCGACGTAATGTGCGTCGGCCCCACAGCGAATGCACGGAAATCCCTCGGTTGTGTAACAGCGCTCCAGGGGTCATACCTCGGACGGACGGAGGGCCCTGGCGGGTCATACTCCGGGCGGACGGGTACCCCCGCCGGAAGACCTATGAGCGATCGGGTGGCCGCGTCCGGCTCGGGTGGGCAGCGATCGAGCCTGTTCGGGGGCGCTTTTCGGCCGGTCGGGCGGGCGTTTGTGACGAGTCGGTGTTACGGACGGACGTGCCGGACCGGACGCCACCGAGGCTCGCGGGGGCCGCCGCGCCACAACTGCTTGCGAACGCAGCACACCATCCACCTCACCGCCGCGACTGTCGCCATCACCGCTACATCACCGCAGCTCGCGGCAACGGGCGTGACGTCTGCGGCAGGCGGAAGGGGTTGCCTCGTCCCCTGCCGACAGCAGGGCGGCCTACGTCTGCGGCAGGCGGTATCGGCCACCGCTGAGCGGCTCGACGAGACCGTCCGCTACCAGCCCGTCCAGCGCACGGGCCCGCTGCACGGGCTCGTCCCAGACCGCGTCCAGCACGACCTGCGGCACCGGCGACGCGGCCTCCCGCAGGACGGCGAGCAGCTTGCCGCGCACCTGACGGTCGGTGCCGGCGTACGTCTGGGTACGGCGCGCCGGGCCCTCGTGCGCCGGACAACCGGCCAGGCGCCACGCGCACTGTGTGGCGATCGGGCAGCGCACACACTCGGGGCCGCGCGCCGTGCACACCAGCGCGCCCAGCTCCATCGTGGCCGCCGCCCAGCGCGCCGCGAGCGTCTCGTCCCGGGGCAGCAGCGCGCGGGCGAGCTTGCGTTCGGCGGCGGTGGTGGCGTTCGGCGGGTACTGACGGCCGACGACGGCGCGCGCGAACACGCGGCGCACATTGGTGTCCAGCACCGCATGCCGCTGCCCGTACGCAAAGGATGCGACGGCGGCGGCCGTGTACTCACCGACGCCGGGGAGCGCCAACAACTGGGCGTGCTCGCGCGGTACATCGCCGCCGTGCCGCTCTTGTATGGCGGACGCGGCGGCGTGCAGGCGCAGCGCGCGCCGCGGGTAGCCGAGCCGGCCCCAGGCGCGGACCGCCTCGCCCGGCGCCTCGGCGGCCAGGTCGGCGGGGCGCGGCCAGCGGGCCAGCCACTGCTCATACACCGGCAGCACTCTGCTGACCGGCGTCTGCTGCAGCATGAACTCGCTGACCATCACGCCCCAGGCACCCGCCTCGGGGCGGCGCCAGGGAAGATCGCGGGCATGCTCGGCGAACCAGTCGGTGACCGGGCCGTGCAGGCCGGTCCCATCGGCGGTCTCCGCGGCCGGAACGACGGAAACGGTCTCGGTGGCGGCGGACGGGGCGGTGGTGGTGGCAGGAGTCGAAGTCATGGCACCACCGATCCTGGCACGCCGACCGGCACCCGCGTAACGCACCGGGCCCGCCCCGCCGCGCGCCCACCCGCACGCAGCACGGCCGGACACGCACGGGTGGGGGCTTACCGCCGGTACGACGGGCAACGGTTTACCGCCGGGCGCGCGCGACCGGCCGACGGCACAACGCGAACGCGCCGAGGATCCCCGAGCCCGTGGCCGAGGATCCCCGAGCCCGTACCGAGGGTCCTTGAGCCCGTCCGGCCTTCCCTCTGCCCGGCCAACGTCCACCGTCCGCCCACCGGCGGACCGACCCGACCACTGATCACCCGCTCATTCACCGACGCACCCCGACCACCGCTGCGACGCACCCGACCACCGCTGCCGCGACCGTCACACCCAACCCTCACGTCACGACTGCCGCACCCTGTCCTGCCCACTGCCCGGCCCCTGCGACTGCCGCACCCTGCCCTGCCCATTGCCCGGACCTCCTGCCCGACTGCCCCGACCACTGACCCGTCCGCTGAAGTTATCCACAGACCGCCGCCTCCGCCTCACCCTTATCCACAGACTCACCCGGCGATTACGATCCGAGGGAACGAATTACGCTCCGTAATCGTTGCCGTAACAAGTGAAGGCGGCGGGCGAGGCGGGCGAGACAGCGAACATGGCGGAGACGAGCGGTCAGACATGGCGGAGACGAGCCGTAGGGGCGGTGCGCGCGGCGCGAGGGAAGGCACGAGCGGCGCAGCGGAAGGCGCGCACGGCGCGCGGGTAGGTGCCAGCGGTGCGCCGGACGACGCGAGTGTCGGGGCCGGAGGCGCGAACGGCGCGGCGGGGGCGGGCGACGAGGCGAGGGCGGGCGGCACGGCCTGCCCGGAGGGGATCCTCCGGGCGCTGGCCGCGCATACGACGATGACGCTGGCGTACGCGGACGAGGACGGACCGCAGGCGTGCGCGGTGCTGTACGCGGCAGAGGTGACCGCGGCAGAGGTGACAGAGGGCGCTGCGGGGGCAGGTGCGGCTGCGAGTGCTGGAGAGAATGCCGCGGAGGCGGTGCGGCAGGGCGGGGCCGTGGGTGCCGGGCCTGCGGTTGTCGGCGCCGGGCCCGCGCTGTACTTCGTCAGCGCGACCACGACGCGGCACGGCCGGGCCCTCGCGGAGCCCGGCGCGCGGGTGGCGTTCACGGCACAGAAGGACGGCCAGGAGTGGAGCGGGCTGACCGGCCTGCAGGGGCGGGGCGGCTGCCGCCCGCTGTCCGGCGCCGAGCGAGCGGCCGGCTGGCGGGTCTACACCGAGCGCTTCCCCTTCGTCGAGGCCAGTGAGCAACTCCGCGCGGCCTTGGAGCGGACCACGCTGTGGGAGCTGCGTCCCGACTGGCTGCGGCTGATCGACAACGGCCAGGGCTTCGGGCACAAGGAGGAGTGGCGGCGATGAGCTCAGGCCCGATGAGCTCAGGCCCGTGGAAGGGGATGTGGCGGCGGTAGAGACGAGAGGGGCGGGTGTGGCAGTAGTGACGTGAGGGTTGGGTGTGACGGTGGTGATGCAGGTGTCTGGTGTGGCGATGGTGATGTGGGTGTTTGGTGTGGCGATGGTGATGTGGGTGTTTGGGTGTGGCGGGAGTGATCCGGGTTTTTGGATGTGGCGGTGGTGATGTGAGGGGTGGGTGTTGTGGTGGTGGCGGGGAGGGGGGCTTGGCGGGGGTGTGGAGGGGGTGTGAGGGGGGTGGGGGAAAGCGGTCGGGGGTGCGTCTCCGGGCTGATGATGGGAAAAGTTGCAGCTTTGTGCGGCGGGTAGTGGCCGGTGCGGCTTCGGATCTCTCGTAGAGTTTCCGCGTGGGATCACTGCGCAATCCGATCGGGCCGCTTCCCTCCTCCATCTACTGGCGGCGGAGGGCCGTTGCGCTGGCCATCGTCGCACTGCTCATCCTCCTGGTCGTGTGGGCGCTCAACTTGGGCGGAAACACCGGGAAGACGGCCAATGAGGGCAAGGGTGCCAAGGGCTCCGGGCCTGCGGCGTCGATCACGCCCGGCCCCTCCGGTACCGGGCCGGCGATCAGTCAAAAGCCAGGCGGGCGTGACACTTCGGGCGGCGGCGGTGAATCGGGCTCGGACTCCGGCGGGGGAGCGGGGGCTTCGGGCGGCGGCGCCGGATCGGGTGGCGCCGGCGACGGTTCCGGCTCCGGCGGGAGCCTGCCGATCGGCGAGGGCCCGGGTAGTGACGTGGTACCGGCCGGCTCGCCGCTCCCCAACTGCACATCCGGGACAGGAAAGTTGACGTTGCGCAGCGTCAAGGACTCCTACCGGCCGGACGAGAAGCCGAAGTTCGAGCTGATCGTGAAGAACACGGCGGGTTCCGCCTGCAAGGTGGACCTTGGCCGGAAGGCCACGGTGCTCACCATCACCGACGACACCGCGGATGACGACCGGGTGTGGGCCTCCGACGACTGCCCGTCGGGTACCGGCTCCGCGCTGCTGCAGGTTCCGGCCAAGGACTCCGTGAAGCGCACCATCGAGTGGGACCGCCGGGCGAGCGCCCCTCAGTGCGCGACGCCGAGCGCGGCCGCGGTCCCGGCCGGCAAGTACCGCATCGAGGCCGAGGTGCCGGGACTGTCCCCGGTCCACACGTACTTCGTGCTCGCCAAAGGGTGAGCACGTACGTGCACCGTCCCGTGCACTGTCCCTGCCGGCAGAGTCCTCGCCAAGGGTGAGCGCCTGCTTCGTGCTTGCCGTGGGCTGAGTGGCTGGTTTCAGCCCCTGACTACCCACCGGGTGTCGGCCCACCGGGTGTCGGCCGGACCGGGTCTCGGCCCACCGGACGTGGGCCGGACCGGATCCGCCCGGATCCCGTCAACCGCCCGGAGGCGTCGTCACCTGTCCGCTCGTCGGCGGTGCCTCGCCCGTCCCGGCGCACCCGCCCACCCCGGAACCCCGCTCTGTGCTCATTACGCTGAGAGCGTGTTGGCTGGCCCGGTTGGTGGGCCTGGGGGCACAGTCGCGTCATGAGGCTACTGATGCTGGGTGGTACGGAGTTCGTGGGGCGGGTGGTCACGGAGGCCGCGCTGGCGCGGGGTTGGCAGGTGACGGTGTTCCACCGCGGGCACCACGCCGCGCCGGAAGGTGCGACGGACCTGCGGGGCGACCGTGGGGACGGGGCGGGCTCGCGGCCCTGGAGCGGGGCGAGTGGGACGTCGTCGTCGACACCTGGACCGGCGCGCCGTCGGCCGTACGGGACGCGGCGCGGCTGCTGGCCGGGCGGGTCGGGACGTATGTGTATGTCTCCAGCCGGTCGGTGTACGCGTTTCCGGCGGCGCCTGGGCTGGATGAGGAGGGCCCGCTGGTGACCGGCTCCCCGGACGCCACGGACGCCGACGACTACGCGCGCGCCAAGCGGGGCGGCGAGCTGGCCGCGACCGAGGTGTTCGGGGACCGGGCGCTGCTGCTGCGGGCGGGACTGATCCTCGGGCCCTACGAGAACCTCGGGCGGCTGCCGTGGTGGCTGGCCCGGATCGCCCGCGGCGGCCCCGTCCTCGCCCCCGGCCCGCGGGAGCTGGCCCTGCAGTACATCGACGCCCGCGACCTCGCCGCATGGGCGCTGGAGGCGGTACGGGCGGGCCTGGGCGGCGCGTACAACGTGGTCAGTGCGCCGGGGCACACCACGATGGTCGAGCTGCTGGAGAGCTGTGTGAGGGCCACCGGCTCGGACGCCGAACTGCGCTGGGCCGCGCCGGAAGACGTGCTCGCCGCCGGTATCGAGCCATGGACGGAGCTGCCCATCTGGCTGGCGCCGGGCGAGCTCTACGACGCGATCCACGGCGGCGATGTGTCCAAGGCCCTTGCCGCCGGGCTGGAATGCCGTCCCGTCGGCGAAATCGTGGCGGACACCTGGGCCTGGCTCCAGGCCGTCGGTGGGGCCGCGCCGCAGCGGCCCGACCGGCCCGCGCACGGCCTCTCAGCGGAGAAGGAGGCGCGGGCGCTGCGCGGGTGAAGTGGCGGCGGCCACGGCTCGTACGGGGAGCCGTAACTCGTACGGGGAGCCGTAACTCGTACGGGGAGCCGTAACTCGTACGGGGATCCGTGGCTGGTGAGGGGGCATGCGTATCGGGCCGGACGCGCTGAGGGCACCCGGTGAAGCCCGGGCGTGCTCAGACCGGCGAGAGGCCCACAGGGCTAGACGTACCGCTCCAGGATCGACGACTCCGCCAGGCGGGACAGGCCCTCGCGTACCGAGCGGGCGCGGGCCTCGCCGACGCCGTCGACCGTCTGGAGGTCGTCCACGCTCGCCGCGAGCAGCTTCTGCAGGCCGCCGAAGTGGTCGACGAGGCGGTCGATGACCGTGCCGGGCAGCCGGGGGACCTTCGCCAGCAGGCGGAAGCCGCGCGGGGAGACCGCGGAGTCCAGTGTTTCGGGGGCGCCGCTGTAGCCCAGAGCGCGGGCCACGATGGGGAGTTCGAGCAGTTCGGTGTGGCTGAGCGCGTCCAGTTCGGAGAGCGCCTCGGCGACCGTGCGGGAGCGCTTGGCGGTCGGCTCGGGGACGTAGTCGCGGACGACCAGTTCGCGCTCGGGCTCGACGCCGGCGATCAGCTCGTCGAGCTGGAGGGTGAGCAGCCGGCCGTCCGTGCCCAGCTCGACGACGTACTCGGCGATTTCCGTGGCGATCCGGCGGACCATTTCCAGCCGCTGGGCGACGGCGGTGACATCGCGGACGGTCACCAGATCCTCGATCTCCAGGGCGGAGAGGGTGCCGGCGACCTCGTCGAGGCGGAGTTTGTAGCGCTCCAGGGTGGCGAGGGCCTGGTTGGCGCGCGAGAGGATCGCGGCCGACTCCTCCAGGACGCGGCGTTCGCCGTCGACGTAGAGGGCGATCAGGCGCATGGACTGGCTGACGGAGACGACCGGGAAACCCGCCTGGATCGAGACGCGCTGGGCGGTGCGGTGGCGGGTGCCGGTCTCCTCCGTCGGGATGGAGGCGTCCGGGACGAGCTGCACTCCGGCCCGGAGGATCTTGGTGATGTCCTTGTCGAGGACGAGGGCGCCGTCGAGTTTGCACAGCTCGCGCAGACGGGTCGCGGTGAACTCCACGTCCAGTACGAAGCCGCCGGTGCACATGGACTCGACGGTTTTGTCGAAGCCCAGCACTATCAGCCCGCCGGTGTTGCCGCGGAGGATGCGCTCCAGGCCGTCGCGCAGCGCGGTGCCGGGCGCAACGGCGCTCAGTGAGGCGCGCATCAGGCTGTCGGTGCCGGAGCTTCCACCCGACCTGCCGGGAGACGATGCCCGGTCGTTGGCTGCCACTGCACTCCTCCGTCGCACGGTCTGTCGGTCCACGGCCGCCCGGCACCTGCCGGGGTGACGTACCAGAGGAGCGTACGTGGCCGACGGCAGGACTGCGATGACGGGCGAGACCAGGGCAAAGTCTACCGGCGCTGCTCCTCTTCCCGTGGGGCCTCCCGCCGCACGCGCTTGGGAAGGACGCTCAGCGCCTGGCCGACATCGGCCACCTCCAGCACCCGCATCCCGTCGGGGATCCTGCCCGGATCGGAGGGGACGAGGGCGTGGGTGAAGCCGAGCCGGGCCGCTTCGGAGAGCCTGCGCTGGACGCCGGTGACCCGTCTGACCTCGCCCGCGAGCCCGACTTCGCCGATGGCGACCAGATTCTTGGGGAGGGGGGTGTCGCTGGCCGCGCTGGCCAGGGCGAGGGCCACGGCGAGGTCGGCGGCGGGTTCGGAGAGCTTCACGCCGCCGACCGTCGCGCTGTAGATGTCGCGTTTTCCCAGGGCGCTGATCCGGCCGCGCTGCTCCAGGACGGCGAGCATCATCGAGACCCGGGAGGTCTCCAGGCCGGAAGTGGTGCGCCGGGGGGAGGGGATCTGGGAGTCGACGGTCAGCGCCTGGACCTCGGCGACCAGGGGGCGGCGGCCTTCCAGGGTCACGGTCAGACAGGTGCCGGGCACCGGCTCGGCGCGGCGGGTCAGGAAGAGGCCGGAGGGGTCGGCGAGGCCGGTGATGCCCTCGTCGTGCAGCTCGAAGCAGCCGACCTCGTCGGTGGTGCCGTAGCGGTTCTTGACGCCGCGGACCAGGCGGAGGCGGGCGTGCCGGTCGCCTTCGAAGTGCAGGACGACGTCGACGAGGTGTTCCAGGAGGCGGGGGCCGGCGATCGCGCCGTCCTTGGTGACATGGCCGACCAGGAGGGTGGACATGGCGCGTTCCTTGGAGGCGCGGATCAGTGCGCCGGCCACCTCGCGGACCTGGGCCATGCCGCCGGGCGCGCCGTCGATCTCCGGGGAGGCGACGGTCTGGACGGAGTCGAGGACGAGGAGGGACGGCTTGACGGTGTCGAGGTGGCCCAGGACGGCGGAGAGGTCGGTTTCGGCGGCCAGGTAGAGGTGGTCGTCGAGGGCGCCGATGCGGTCGGCGCGCAGCCGGACCTGGCTCGCGGACTCCTCGCCGGTGACGTAGAGCGTGCGGTGGTTGCCGGAGGCGGCCTTGGCGGCGACGTCCAGGAGGAGGGTGGATTTGCCGACGCCGGGCTCGCCGGCCAGCAGCGCGACCGCGCCGGGGACCAGCCCGCCGCCGAGGACGCGGTCGAGCTCGGGCACGCCCGTGGAGCGGGCGGTGGCCTGTCTGCCGTCGACCTGGCCGATGGGCAGCGCGGCGGTGGTGACCCGGCCGGGGGCGGTCGTCCGCACCGCGGGGGCGCCGCCGAACTCCTCGACCGTGCCCCACGCCTGGCACTCGGGGCAGCGGCCGAGCCACTTCGCGGTGGTCCAGCCGCATTCGGTGCAGCGGTAGGAGGGACGCTCCTTGGCCGAGGTTTTTCGGGATGCCATGTGGTCACCGTATCGGCGGGGTCCGACAGTGCTCCGCCGACCTCTCAAGGAGCGGAGGCGCTCGCGGAATCCGCCGTCGCGGAACCCGCGCCGCGCGCGATCGTTGCGCCAACCGGGTGACGTAACCCGAGCGCGTCGGACGCGGAAAAGGCGATTCGTGTCCCCTTTTGAGGGAGAAGGTCACCCGTATGGGTTAAAAGTGCCGAAGGGGAGGGAGTGCGGCTGCATCATCCGCCTACCGTCGCCGGGTGATGAGCAGCAGGCCAGAGCACCCCAGGCACACCACCGGCGCACACCGGTCGCGCAGCGGCGCTCCGGGCCGGAGCCGGCCGCGGTCCTCCGAGCGGCCCGACCGGTCCGACCTGCGCGACCTGTCGGACCGGTCCGTCGGCGACGGCGGACCGCCCGGCGCGGACCGCCAGGCACCCTACGAGCCCTGTCTGGACGGGCTGTTCACCTACTGTCTGTCCGTCCTGTGCGAGCACGACGCGGCGACCGTGGTGCTCGGCGAGACCCTTGCGCTCGCCGAGCGGCAGCACGCCCGGCGGCCCTCCGACCCGGCCCTCTACCGCCCGTGGCTCTACGCACTGGCCCGCTGGGCCTGTCTGCGCCGGCTCGCCGAGGCCCCCCAGACGTCCTCGGCCGCCCCCAGGTCCGCCGGCCCGGACGACGAGGCGGACACCGACGCGCGGCGGCAGCACGAACTCGCCGCGCTGGCCTGGCCGGAGGCCGCCGGGACGACCCCGGAGCAGCGTGAGGCGCTGGAGCTGTCGGTACGCCATCGCCTGCCGGCCCATGAGGTCGCCGCCGTGCTCGGCGCGGAGCCGGTCGCCACCCGTGCGCTGCTGGCCGCCGCGTCCTGCGAGGTCGAGCGGACCCGGGCCGCGCTGGCCGTCGTCGACAGCGGCCGGTGTCCCGATGTGGCGCGGCTGGCGGGGGACGGCCAGATGCTGCTGGGGGTGGCGCTCCGCCGTGAGCTGGTGCGCCATGTCGACGAGTGCGCCGAGTGCCGGCGGACGGCCGAGCGGGCCACCGCCGCCGGGCCGTGGCCGGGCACCGCGCCCGCGGCCCAGGGCACGTTGCCGCTGGTCAGCGCGGAGCGCGCGGCTGTGACGCGGGCGTTGGAGGCGGCTCGGCGGTCGCGGTCGGGGCGGGCGGAGGGGGTGCCCGGCGCGGTGACCGTGGCCAGGGGCGGCCGCTCCGGCGGGCCAAACGGTTCGCCTCGCTACGACCGCGGCGGCTTCCCCGTGGGCCCCACGGACCGGGCCGCCCGCCGGCGCAGGCTGCGCAGCCGGGCGCTGACCACCACGGTCGTCGCGACGGTGCTGGCGGCGCCGGTGCTGGCGGTGTGGGCGGCGTACCGCAACGCCCCCACGACTGGCGAGATGGACGCCCCCGCGGTGACCGCCAACGAGTCGGACAGCGGGCGGCTGGACGGCCGTCCGTACAAGAATGCCGGCAACGCCCGGACGTCCGCCGATCCGAGCTTCGCGGCCGGTGCCGAGTCGCCCGATGTGTCGGTGGAGGTGATCAGCGCGGACGGCACCCGGCAGCGGCCCGGCGAGCCGGGCCGGGAGCGACCGGGGCCGGGGCGGCTGACCGTCACCGCGCAGCCGAGCGGCGACTCGACGGTGATCACGATCGGCGCGTCCGGCGGGGCTCCGGTGCGCTGGACGGCGTCGGCGGCCGCGCCGTGGGTGCAGATGAGCCGGACGGCGGGCACGCTGCGGCCGCGGGAGTCCACGACGATTGTGGTCCTGATCGACCACGACCGGGAGCCCGAGGGCCACTGGCGGGCCCGTATCGGCATCGATCCGGGGACCGCCGCCGTCACGCTGGAAGGCCACGGCGCCACCGACCCCGGCCCGTCCCACCCGTCACCCACGCACCCGAAGCCCAAGCCCCCGGAACCCCCGAAGCCGGCGGACCCGAAGCCGACGTCCGGCCACCCCAGGCCGACGCCGACCCACCACACGCCCAGCCCCACGCCCACACAGCCGAGCGCGACGCCCACCCCCACCGCGAGCCCGGCTCCCACCGGCACCGGTCCCGCACCGCGGCCGTCGCACACCACCCGTCCCGCTCGCTGAACGGGACGGGTGGCGAGGGGCGGTACGGGCGGTACAGAGACGCGGCCGACTGTGACGCCGTTACAGAGGTGTCCGACGGCCATGCCGAGCGGGCACACGTCTACTTCCGAGGCTCCGCTACTTCCGAGGCTCCGCTACTTCCGAGGCTCGGCTACTTCCGAGGCTCCGCCGGCAGTGGGTCCGCCGGACGTGGCAACCGCCGGACGCGGGTCCGCGGGATGCGGCGCCATCGGCAGCGTCGCCGACAGCCGCTCCTCGCACAGCTCGACGAGCCTGGCGTACGCCTTCTCGCCCATCAACTCGGTGAGTTCGGGCCGGTACGAGACATACACCGGTTCACCCGCGCCGTGCGCCGAGGTCGCCGAGGTGCACCACCAGTGCAGATCATGGCCGCCCGGCCCCCAGCCGCGCCGGTCGTACTCGCCGATCGTCACCTGCAGCACACGGGTGTCGTCGGGCCGCTCGATCCACTCGAAGGTGCGCCGGACCGGCAGTTGCCAGCAGACGTCGGGTTTGGTCTCCAGTGGTTCGCGGCCCTCGCGCAGTGCGAGGATGTGCAGCGAGCAGCCGGCGCCGCCCGCGAAGCCGGGACGGTTCTGGAAGATGCACGAGCCCTGCCATCGGCGGGTCTGCCGCTCGCCGTCCTCGTCCTCCTGGATCCAGCCGGTCTCCGTGCCGACGTCGTGGAACTGCCACAGTTCGGGCGTGAGACGTGCCACATGCGCGGCAACCCGCTTCTCGTCGTCCTCGTCGGAGAAGTGCGCGCCGAGTGTGCAGCAGCCGTCGTCCGCGCGGCCGGCCTGGATGCCCTGGCAGCCGCTGCCGAAGATGCACGTCCACCGGGACGTCAGCCAGGTCAGATCGCAGCGGAAGACCTGCTCGTCGTCGGCCGGGTCGGGGAAGGTGACCCAGGCGCGGGCGAAGTCGAGGCCGACCTCGTCGGCCTGGGCCCCGTGCGTGGGCTGCGCTGCCTGTGCCGCTCGCGCGCGCCGCTTTTCTTCCTTCTTCAGGGCTTTTTCCTGCTTCGCCTTTTTCGTCTTTGCCACCACTCCAGCGTAAGGCGGCTGACAAGAGTTCCCTGCCGCGGCAGTAGGTTTCCCCGTATGAGACTCGGTGTCCTCGATGTGGGTTCGAATACCGTCCATCTCCTGGTGGTGGACGCACACCCCGGCGCACGCCCACTGCCCGCCTATTCGCACAAGGCCGATCTGCGCCTCGCCCAGCTGCTCGACGAGGACGGCGCCATAAACGGCGCCGGCGTGGAGCGGCTGGAGGCCACGCTCCACGAAGCGGTGCAGGTGGCCGAGGACAAGGGCGTGGAGGAAGTGCTGCCGTTCGCCACCTCCGCGATCCGCGAGGCCACCAACGGCGAGGAGATGCTGCGCAAGATCGCCCGGGAGACCGGGGTGGAGCTGCGGGTGCTGTCCGGCGAGGACGAGGCACGGCTGACCTTTCTCGCCGCCCGGCGCTGGCTGGGCTGGTCCGCGGGCCGGCTGCTGGTCCTGGACATCGGCGGCGGCTCCCTGGAGATCGCCTACGGCCTCGACGAGGAGCCCGACGCGGCGGTCTCGCTGCCGCTCGGCGCCGGCCGGCTGACCAGCAGCGATCTGCCGGGTGATCCGCCCGGGAGCGACGACGTACGGGCGCTGCGCCGCCGCGTACGGGCCGAGATCGCCCGGGTGGTCAGCGAATTCTCCCGCTACGGGACGCCCGATCAGGTCGTCGGGACCTCCAAGACCTTCAAGCAGCTGGCCCGGATCGCGGGCGCGGCGCGCTCCGCCGAGGGGCTGTACGTCCAGCGGGAGCTGACCCGCAAGAAGCTGGAGGAGTGGGTGCCGCGGCTCGCCGGGATGACGGCGGAGGAGCGCGCCGCGCTGCCCGGCGTGTCCGAGGGACGCGCGCTGCAGCTGCTCGCCGGGGCGCTGGTGGCGGAGGCGGCGATGGACCTGTTCGGGGTCGAGACGCTGGAGATCTGCCCGTGGGCGCTGCGCGAGGGTGTCATCCTGCGGCGGCTGGACCATCTGCCGACGCCGACCGCGTAGGGCGCCGTAGGGGGCGCGCTGTAGGCGGTACGGGTGGCGCGGCGGCGCAGGCGGCGCGCGGCGGGTGCGGGCGGACATCACGGATGGCGCCGGTGGCACGAGTGTAAGGAGCGTCACATCGCGGAGCGTGCCCGTCCGGACCTCCTGCCCCGCGCCCAGTTCCGGCCCGTACGCTGTCCCTCGTGACAGAGCCAGTGGTGCGCATCCCGGATGCGAAGGTCGCCCTGTCCACGGCCTCGGTGTATCCGGAGTCGACGGCGACGGCCTTCGAGATCGCCGCGCGGCTGGGCTACGACGGCGTCGAGGTCATGGTGTGGACCGATCCGGTCAGCCAGGACATCGAGGCGCTGCGCCGGCTCTCGGACTACCACGGTGTGCCGGTGCTGGCGGTGCACGCGCCCTGTCTGCTGATCACGCAGCGGGTGTGGTCCACGGACCCCTGGGTCAAGCTGCAGCGCGCGCGGAACGCCGCGGAGAAGCTGGGCGCGTCGACGGTCGTGGTGCACCCGCCGTTCCGGTGGCAGCGCAGCTACGCGCGGGAGTTCGTCCGCGGTGTGTGGCGGATGGAACACGAGACGGATGTGAAGTTCGCCGTGGAGAACATGTATCCGTGGCGCTACCGGGACCGCGAGATGCTGGCGTACGCCCCGGACTGGGACCCGACCAACGACGACTACCGCCACTTCACCGTCGATCTGTCGCACACCGCCACGGCACGCAATGACGCGCTGGAGATGGTGACGCGGATGGGCGACCGGCTGGCGCACGTCCATCTCGCCGACGGCAACGGCTCCGCCAAGGACGAGCACCTGGTGCCCGGCCGCGGCCGCCAGCCCTGCGCCGACCTGCTGGAACGCCTGGCCGCGAGCGGTTTCGCGGGCCATGTCGTCGTCGAGGTCAATACCCGCCGGGCGATGTCCGCCGCCGAACGGGAGGCCGACCTCGCCGAGGCGCTGGCCTTCACCCGGCTGCATCTGGCCTCGCCGACCTGGGTGCCGGGGTCGTGAGCCGGCCCGGAGATTCCGTCAACCGGCCCGGGGAATCCGTCCCCCCCCGCGCCGCCGCGGCCGCCCCGCCCGCGCCGAGGCCGAGGGTGGTCCCGGCGCCCGGGAGCGGATCCTGGCCGCGGCCCGTACGGAGTTCGCCGAGCGCGGCTACGACAAGACGTCGGTACGCGGGATCGCCAAGGCGGCCGGGGTGGACCCGGCGCTGGTGCATCTGACCCAGCCGTAAGCGGGCCGGACCCCGGCCCGTCGTCCATAGAATAGGAGTCGGCCGTTCATGGGAGCCGACGGGCCACGGCGGCCGACCGTCCACGACGGTGTCCGCACTCCGGTCAGCCATCTCACATACCGGAGTCACCGTCCAGATCTTGGATCAAGCGCGTAATCTCGGCTGCAGCCGCTATTCATCCCGAGGGAGTGACCATCGTGCCCGAGCTGAGGTCCCGCACCGTTACCCATGGCCGCAACATGGCGGGCGCCCGCGCCCTTATGCGGGCCTCGGGCGTGGCGAGCGAGGACATCGGCAAGCCGGTCATCGCGGTGGCGAACTCCTTCACCGAGTTCGTGCCCGGACACACCCACCTCGCGCCGGTCGGCCGGATCGTCTCCGACGCGATCCGGGCCGCGGGCGCGATCCCGCGCGAGTTCAACACCATCGCCGTCGACGACGGCATCGCCATGGGCCACGGCGGCATGCTGTACTCGCTCCCGTCCCGCGACCTGATCGCCGACTCCGTCGAGTACATGGTCGAGGCGCACTGCGCGGACGCGCTGATCTGCATCTCCAACTGCGACAAGATCACCCCCGGCATGCTGATGGCCGCGATGCGCCTCAACATCCCGGTCGTCTTCGTCTCCGGCGGCCCGATGGAGGCCGGCCAGGCCACGCTGGTGGACGGCACCGTCCGCAAGCTCGACCTGATCAACGCCATCGTCGACTCCGTCAACGACCAGGTCTCCGACGAGGACGTCCTGCGCATCGAGGAGAACGCCTGCCCCACCTGCGGCTCCTGCTCCGGCATGTTCACCGCCAACTCGATGAACTGCCTCACCGAGGCCATCGGCCTCTCCCTCCCGGGCAACGGCTCGGTGCTCGCCACCCACACCGCCCGCCGCGCGCTGTACGAGAACGCCGGGCGCACGGTCGTGGAGATCACCAAGCGCTACTACGAGGACGGCGACGAGTCGGTCCTGCCGCGCAACATCGCCACCCGCGCCGCCTTCGAGAACGCCATGGCGCTGGACATCGCCATGGGTGGCTCCACCAACACGATCCTGCATCTGCTCGCCGCCGCCCAGGAGGCCGCGCTCGACTACGACCTCACGGACATCGACGCCGTCTCGCGCCGCGTCCCCTGCCTGGCCAAGGTCGCCCCGAACGTGGCCCCCGGCGGCACGTACTACATGGAGGACGTGCACCGCGCCGGCGGCATCCCCGCCATCCTCGGCGAGCTCTACCGGGGCGGCCTGCTCAACGAGGACGTCCACACCGTCCACTCCGCGTCGCTCGACGAGTGGCTCAAGACCTGGGACGTGCGCGGGGGTTCGCCGTCCGCCGAGTCCGTCGAGCTGTGGCACGCCGCCCCCGGCTGCAAGCGCTCGGCGACCGCCTTCTCCCAGTCCGAGCGCTGGGAGTCCCTGGACGTGGACGCCGAGGGCGGCTGCATCCGCTCCGTCGAGCACGCCTACTCCAAGGACGGCGGTCTGGCGGTCCTCAAGGGCAATATCGCCGAGGACGGCTGCGTCGTGAAGACCGCGGGCGTCGACGAGTCCATCTGGACGTTCGAGGGCCCGGCCGTCGTCTGCGAATCGCAGGATGAAGCCGTCGACAAGATCCTGTCCAAGCAGGTCAAGGAGGGCGACGTCGTCGTCATCCGCTACGAGGGCCCCAAGGGCGGGCCCGGCATGCAGGAAATGCTCTACCCGACGTCGTTCCTCAAGGGCCGCGGCCTGGGCAAGGCATGCGCGCTGGTCACCGACGGCCGCTTCTCCGGTGGTACGTCCGGCCTGTCCATCGGCCACGCCTCGCCCGAGGCGGCGTCCGGCGGCACCATCGCCCTCGTCGAGGACGGCGACCGGATCCGTATCGACATCCCGAACCGTTCGATCGAACTCCTCGTGGACGAGGAGGAGTTGGCGGCCCGGCGGGATGCGCTGGGCGGGGCGTACGCGCCCAAGTCGCGCGAACGCAAGGTGTCGGCGGCGCTGCGGGCGTACGCGGCGATGGCGACCAGCGCGGACAAGGGTGCGGTGCGGGATGTGAGCGGGCTGGGCTGAGCCTGGCGTCAGGTGCGGGGCAGCTCCCCGGGCCCGTTACGGCCCTACGTGCCGACTCCGTACATTTCGCCGGCGTGTCATATCCGCTTCCACACGTCGTGCGACGAGGGCATGCCGGAGCCCGAGAGCACCGTGGTCCCGGGCGTCTGGCGCGAAGCCTGCGCCTGCCGCTGTCACGATGACGAGCGGGCCGGCCGTCACCAGTGGGCGGGGTCCTTCGTCTCCGCCACGAACACCGTGCCGTCCGGCGCCGCAGCGTAGATCCGTCCCCGGGGCCCGTCCACCAGCGGGGCGGGCAGCGTCTCCAGGAAGCCGTTGTGCCGGTCGGCGGCCAGCCGGGCCCGGGTCTGCCCGAGCAGCGTGCCGGACCGGGTGTCGACGGCCAGCAGCCGCCCGTCCGCCGCGGTGACATACAGCCGGTCGCCGGCCACCACCGGCGCCGAGGCCCGGCTGACCGACGTCTCCAGATCCCACTTCCGCTCCCCGACGGCGTGCAGCCCGCCGCCCTCCGCCAGCAGATAGACCGTCTCCTCGCGCACCACGGCCAGGACGCCGTCCAGCGGTGTGGCCGGCGGGATGCGCCGGGTGCGCCCGGTGTCCGGGTCGTAGCGGAGGACGGCGGTGGTGGTGAAGCTGGACATCGGGTCGGCGACGGTGAAATAGAGCGCGCCGGAGGTGCCGGTGCCGGCCAGGGTGAGCGAGCCGGGCAGCCGCCGCGTCCAGCGGACCTCGCCGTCCTTGGGATCGATGGCGGTGACCGGTGTGTCGGGGCCGTCGACCGAGCCGCCGACGGCATACGCGGTGCGGGCGTCGCCGTACGACTTGAAGGACGCGCGCTTGTGCTGGGGGTAGCGCTTGCGCCACCGCTGCTGGTGGGTGGCGCTGTCGAGCGCGGTGACCGTACCGTCGCCGGATGCCAGGAGGACGCGGTCGCCGACGATCGTGGCCCCGCCCTCGTACCCGGAGAGGTCCTTGGTCCAACGGGTGGCGCCCTTCCCGCCGATGGACGGGTCGAGCGCCTCCAACCGCTTGCCGTCGGGGGAGAAGACGTACAACAGCCCGCCGGAGAGCACCGGGGCGGTGGGCGGCGCGGCGGACTTCGTGGCCGGGCCGGCCGGACGGCGCCACACCACCCGGCCGGTATCGGGGTCTACGCGGGCGGCCCGTATACCGGACTGAACGCAGAAGAGGGCGGAGCGAGTTGAGGGGGCGTCGGTACGGGACGTCTTGGTGTTGCCGGTGGGCGTTCCGGTGGTGCCGCCCGTGTGGGTGCCGTCGCCCGTCGTGCAGAACGGCATCTCGGCGGCATGGCCATCGGGGCGCTCAAGGAGAGTGGTCCGCCATGGGCGGAAGTCGCCTGCGGCGGCGCGCGACGGACGGGTCTGCAGCGCCGGATCCCCTTCCGCCTCCCCGGAAGACAGCGCCCGGACGCCCACGAAAGCCCCGGCCCCGGAGAGGACCAGCGCCACGGCGGCCCAGACGGGCCGGCGGCGGGGGCGACGGGGACGGCGACGTGGGCCGGAAGCCGGGGGCGCGGGGGTGTCGGGTCCCGCCGACCGGGGTGTCACGACACGGACATGGGTGGCCCCGGCCCGCGAAGGGGCGGGCTCGGCACGTACCGGCGTGGGCTCGGCGCGTATGGGCGTGGGCTGGGTGCGTATGGGCGTGGGCTGGGTGCGTATGGGCGTGGACTCGGGGCCTACCGGCCGCCGCTGGCCCGGTATCCGCGTGCCGGACACGGGGCTGGGACGGGAACCGGGACCGGAGCCGTCCCCCGAACCGGAGCCGTCCCCCGCACCGGAGACGGCCCCCGCACCGTCCTCCCCACCGCTTTCCCCGCTTCCCGGCGCATCGACGCCGTCCGCTCCCGGCCACTGCTGCAGCACCTGCGGCAACGGGTGCTGCGCCGCTGTCGGCACATCCGTCTGCAGCAGCTTCATCAGGGCGTCCGGTGTCGGCCGGTCCTCCGGATGCTTCGCCAGGCAGCTCTCGATCAGCGGCGCCAACTCCTCCGGCACACCGGCCAGATCCGCGTCGTCGTGTACCACCTGATAGGCGACGAGGTAGGGGCTCTCCGAGTCGAACGGCCCGCTTCCGGTGGCGGCGTGCACCAGCACCGAGCCCAGCGCGAAGACATCCGCCGCCGGTCCCACCTCGCGCGGCCGCTGGAACTGCTCGGGCGCCATGAAAGGCGGGGTGCCGATCAACTTGCCGGTCTCGGTACGCATTTCGCTGTCGTTCGGCCGCGAAATGCCGAAATCGATGACTTTCGGGCCGTCGGTGGCCAGCAGCACATTTCCCGGCTTGAGATCGCGGTGCACGACCCCGGCCCGGTGGATGTCACGCAGCGCCTCCGCCAGACCGGAGGCCAGCCGCCGCACCTCGGCCGGGGGCAGCGGACCATTCCGCTTCACATGCTCGGAAAGGGGCGGGCCGGCGATGTGGAGGGTGGCCATCCAGGGTCGCTCGGCATCCGGATCGGCGTCCACGACCGGTGCGGTAAAGGTCCCGCTGACCCGTCGCGCGGCCGCCACTTCCTGCCTGAACCGTCCCCGGAATTCCGGGTCCTGGGCGAATTCGGCGTGAATGACCTTGACCGCGAGCAGCAGGCCCGAGGACGAACGCGCCAGATGGACCACGCCCATACCACCGGAGCCCAGACGCGTCTCAAGGCGATATTGCCCAGCGTAGTCCGGACGCTCCGCTTCCGGGCCGGCCCCGGGATCGCGCAGCGACGGCATGGATGCACCCCCGTGTCATTCCCTGTGATTTCCTGTGCCGTTCGGTCGCAGGTGCGACGCGCGGAGCCTAGTCGATGGCGCGTACGAGATGAATGAGGCTTGCTAGCGTGCGGGTTGCACTATGGCAACGCCCGTACGGGGCCGTGTCGGGACCGTGCTTTCCACGGCACGGTTCCTCACGGTTCACCGCGTAGTACCACAAACGCAGCATCGCGACACGCGTGCCACCACACGCGACGTCACAACACGCAGGCCGCAACACACAGTGTCACCAGACGATTTCACCGCAGGATTCAACGGGGGAACACGAAATGACCACCCAGGACGAACAGTCGGCCACCGTCCAGGCCGCCGGCCACCGCCGCACCTTCCCGATCGCGCCCGGATACCAGGTCAACGTCCGCCAGGGGCCCGGCACCGACACCCCGATCGTCCGGCAGCTGGCAGAGGGCGCGCACGTCCAGATCCGATGCCAGCGGCGCGGCCAGCGGGTCAGCGGCCCGTACGGCACCTCGGACATCTGGGACAACATCGCCCCCGGGCAGTATGTCTCGGACGCCTATGTGTGGACGGGCAGCGACGGGCGGGTCGCGCCGCCTTGCACGAGCTGACGCGGGGCGCGACAAGCGCTGCGGGAGCTGAGATGCAGCAGAGGTAAGCGTTGCGGGAGCTGATACGCGGCAGAGACAAGCGCTGCCGGAGCTGATACGCAGCAAGGGCGAGCGCTGCAAGACCTGAGGTGCGGGCAGGAGCGGCCCCACAACCCGCCCACCCACGCCGCCGGGCATCCCCGCCCCAGGGATAATCGACTCCATGAGCGACGAGCAGACGACGCCCGGCGGCGCGGAGCGGGGCGGCCCCGTGCCGGAGGAGATCCGGTTCTTCGGTACCACCTGGGTCCACCACGACGGCGGCTACGGCCTGCGCCGGACCGGCGTCGCGGTCGGTTCGCTGGTCCTGGCCGCGGCCGGCGCGGCCGTACTGCGCCTCGCCTTCCAGGGGCTGGAGGTTGCCGACGTCGGCGGGTTCGTCGGCATCCTCGTCGTCGCGGGCTTCGCGATCTGCAGCGCGCTCGCCTTCCGCCGCACCTGGGACGGCTTCGTCCGCCGCCCGGACCCGGCCGCCGAGAGCGCGGCCGACCGGTCCGCGCAGAGCCTGATGCTGATCGGCTTCATCGGCTCCCTGCTCGCCTACTTCTGCCGCAGCCTCGTGGAGGCCCCGGGCGAGAAGCTGCGCCGCGCCGAATACGAGGCGGCCCGCGAGCGCCACGCCCGCCGCCGCAGCGCCCGCGCGGGCAACCCGGCGACACGAAAGGCCAAGCCGAAGGGCAAGAAGCGCCGCTAGGCCCTGACCCATCCGCTAGGCCCTCATCCACCGGACCGGCTCTGACGACCCACCGGACCGGCCCTGGTCCCCCCGCGTCCCTTGCTGTTCCCCGTCCTCAGTACTCCCAGTCCGGCTTGCCCTCGCCGTACAGCCAGTCGTCGAAGAGATCCGTCAGGTCCACGTCCGTCCGTTCCTGGCAGAAGTCGATGAAGTCCTGCGAATCGGCGTTGGCGTGGCGGTATGTGGCGGGCCACTCCTTGAGGATCTTGAAGAACGTCTTGTCGCCGACGGCATTGCGCAGCTGCTGGAGCACCATCGCGCCACGCTCGTAGACGGGTGTCCCCGTGACGTTCTCCGGCTTGCCCGGATTGCCCGGAGGGAAGGCCCAGCGGTCGTCGTCCTCGCCGTCCGCACCGTCCTTATCGTCCGTATGATCCGCGTCATCCGCGAAGAGCGCGTCGAACTGCTGCTGGGGCGTCCTGCCGCCCTCGCGCTCCTCCCACAGCCATTCGGCGTAGGTCGCGAAGCCCTCGTTGAGCCAGGTGTCCTTCCAGGTCTTGGGCGTGACCGAGTTGCCGAACCACTGGTGCGCCGTCTCGTGCACCACCGTCTCGGTGTCCGTCGCCCCGGCGTATACCGGTTTGGTCTGGCTCTCCAGGGCGCCCCAGTTGATGCGGTCGGGCGTGTTGTCGACGATCGCGCCCGCGGAGGAGAACGGGTAGGCGCCGAAGAGCCCGCGTTCCCACGTGATGATCTCCGGCAGCCGGTCGAGCGCGGGCGTGCTCTCCTCGGCCACCGCCGGGTCCACCGCGACATACAGCGGCAGCCCGTCGCGCATACGGGAGGTGCTGATGTCGAACGTTCCGATGGTGGCGGTGGCGAGGTAGCTGGCCATCGGCTCGCCGTTGTGCCACGCGTATGTCGTCCTGCCGTCGGCGGTCTTCTGCGACCGCAGCTCCCCGTTGGCGACGGCGGTGTAGCGCCGCGGCACGGTGATCCTGAAGTCGTAGGTGGCTTTGTCGCCGGGGTGGTTGTTGCCGGGGAACCAGGTCATCGCCCCGGCGGGCTCACCGGCCACGAACGCGCCGTCCCGGGTCTTGACCCACCCCTCGTGGGCGCCGTCCGGGTCCGTCATCTCCTGGGGTGTGCCGCCGTATGTCACGGTGGTACGGAACGTGGCGCCCTTCGTGAGCCCGGCCGCCGGCCGGACCGTCAGCTTGTGCCCCTTACGGGTGAAGGGGGCGTCCTCGCCGTCGACCCGGACGCCGGACACCTTCAGCCCCTGGAGGTCGAGCTTGAACGACCGCAGATCCTTCTCGGCCTTCGCGGTGATCTCCGCGGTCGCGTCCAACCGCTTCTTCGGAACGTCGTAGTCGAGTGTGAGCCCGTAGTGGGTGACCTGATAGCCGCCGTTGCCGAGCGCCGGGAACAGCGGATCGCCGACCCCGCCCGCGCCGTCCGCCCCCTCGACTGCGGTCCCGCCGGTGCAGGAGGACAGCAGCAGGGCGACGGACAGGGCGGCGGTCGCACCGCAACAGCGGAGGGGCCGGCGGTTCACAGGACTCCCAGGGTCGGCGATCACAGGATGTCCGACCCTACGGTCATTTCCGCTGTATCGCCGGTCACTTCCGGTCAGAAGGTGCTACTGGAGCGGCCGGGAAGGCGGCAACGGTCGAACGGCGGCAACAGCCGAACGTCAGCAACGGCCGGAAGTCGGCAACGCGACGGTGGCGGACGTGATCCGGTGCCCGGCACCAGATGGCTAACCACCCTTGCGTGCCGGTTGCGGCGCCCCGGCCTCCTTCCCGGCCCGGCGCCGCTGCTCGGCCCAGTTGCCGAGCGCCGCCGCACAGGCGTGGTCGAGATGCCGCAGCCCGGAAAGATCCAGCTCGATCTCCCGGTTCCGGGGCAGTGCCTCCAGCTGGTCGAGCAGTTTCGGCAGCCGCAGGAACGTCGCATGGCCGACGGCCCGTACTCGAACGGGACGCCGGGCGACAGCCCTCGCCGGGCTTCCCGGATCGGCGCCGGCCGGCACGTCCGCCGCACCACACCCCTCCGGCTCCTCCAGCCCCACGATCTCCAGGTGGACGTGCGAGGTCTCCCACGCCGACTTGGCGATGGCCATCAGCAGCCCCAGCAGCACCCCTTCGAACATATTGGTCGCCAGGATGGCCACCGCCGTCGTCACCAGCACCACCGCCTCACCGCGATGATCCCGCCATAGCGGCACCAGCTCCTTGTGCGGGATCAGCTTCCAGCCCGCGAACACCAGCACACCGGCCAGCGACGCGACCGGCACCACACCCAGCGCGGCCGGGAACGCCGCCGCGAAGGCCAGCAGCCAGACGCCGTGCAGCACCCGCGACGCCTTGGTCCGCGCTCCGGCGTGCACATTGGCCGCGCTGCGTACGATCACCGCGGTCATCGGCAGCGCGCCGAGCACCCCGCACACCGTGTTGCCCGCGCCCTGCGCGATCAGCTCCTTGTCGTAGTCGGTACGCGGCCCCTCGTGCAGCCGGTCCACCGCGGCCGCGCTGAACAGCGACTCCGCGGACGCGATGAGGGCGAAGGCGAGGAGTGTGCCCAGCGCTCCGGCGATGGCCCCCGCCTCCGTGAGCCGTGCGAAGTCCGCACCGCCCGGTGGCTGTACGACACCCAGCAGGCCCCGCACTTCGACCCGGGCCACCGGAAGGTCCAGTACGAACACCGCCAGGGTCGCCAGCGCCACCGCCACCAGCGGCGCCGGCAGCACCCGCGCCGCCCGCCTCCAGCGCGGCCACAGCATCAGGACCGCGATCGTCCCGGCCCCCACGGCGAACGCCGTCAGCGCCGCGTCCGATCCGATGGTGTCGATCACCAGGGACGGCAGCCCGCCCAGGTTGGACAGCCCGCTGCCGGGCGCCTCGGCGTCCGTGAGCTTGTAGAGCTGCCCGGCGATCAGCAGCAGTCCGATGCCCGCGAGCATGCCCTGGACGACCGCGACGGAGATGGCCCGGAACCACCGCCCGAGCCGCAGCATCCCCATGGTCAGCTGCAGCACCCCGGCGGCGAGCACCAGCACGCCCAGCGAGCCGAGCCCGTACTCCTTCACGGCCTCGTAGACCAGCACCGTCAGCCCGGCCGCCGGCCCGCTGACCTGCAGACTGCTGCCCGGGAGCAGCCCGGTGAGCAGACCGCCGACGATGCCGGTGACGAGCCCGAGCTCGGCCGGCACCCCGGACGCGACGGCGATCCCGACACACAACGGGACCGCGACGAGGAAGACGACTAGGGAAGCGGTGACATCGGCGCGCCAGTGGGGGAGGGATTGCCGGAAGGGGACGGAGAGGCGGGTGGGGGAGAGACGACGGGTCAGGTCGGGGAATCTCTGCATGATGATGCCTCCAGTGGTATGCGGATACGGCGGTGCGCACACGGACGCGGACGCGGACACGGGAGCGGACGCGCCGACGCATGCGGACAGAGCGGTGCATGCGTCCGCGGACCGCGTGAAGTGACGCGGGCAGGTGCTGCCGATGCCGCGTCTGCTACCGATGCCGCGCCGTGCGGGCGCCAGGGGAAGGGACGGCTGGATCCGTCGAATGGGGATGAGCTGCCATGCCCTCAGGACATGGGCGAGGGTCGGGGAACGCCCTGGGGGAGGCTCTCAGCAGCGGAAAACGCTGTGATGGACGGGTAGTTCGCCTGATCTCGACAGGGGTACGGCCTGACGGCCGGTCAGCGGAGCGGTCACGGCGAGGCCGCCGACCTCCGGTACCGGCGCGGACGTTGACAGCGGTGTGGACAGCGGGCCCGGCACGGACACCGTGGCCAGCGCCCGCCCGCCGTGCCGGGGCCGGCAGTGGACGGTGCCGTGGTGCTCATCGGCCGCGCGGGCGGGGTGGCCGACGCGTTGGCCCGGGGCCGTCTCCCAGTGGCAGGCGGGGGAGGTGCCGACGGCGGCGAAGGCGGACGGTGTCAGTGCCGAGAAGCCGCCGCGTACGCCATGGACGACGGTGGGGAGGCCCAGGATGACGGCCGCGGCGAGGGCCACAAGCCGGCAGAAGACGCCGACCTGGATCTTCGCCATCGTCGCCCCCTCCGGCGTGGCTGGACAGTCGACCCCATTGTGTCCAAGCGGGCCTGGTCAAGGGCAACCCAATGCGTGACTGTCTCGTAAAAGTGGAGTTATCGGATTAAGAATGATCAATTCCGATCGCTCCGGCGGGCGCTGAGGGCGCAGAGCAAGTCATCGCGCGCCGCCGCCCCGCCCCGGAGTCGTCGGCCTTGTCCCCTGCGTCGGCGACCGCACCTCTTGAGTCGCCGCCTTCACCTCCTACGGTGGACGCGACCCCGCCACCGGCCTTGAGCTCACCCCTGGAGGCGACCCGACCGACGGCCCGGCTGCCGCCCATCCACGCCCACGACCTCACCGTCGTCCGCGACCCCCTCATCGTCACCGGCTGCGCCGCCCTCGTCCTCGCCCTCGGCGCGGCCACCCGCCGCCGTCCGGCGTGAGACCGTCCCGGCCCTCGGAACGCCACCGCGCCGCACCCCGCCCAAGTGCGAGGATGGCGGGAAACGGACCGGCACAGCGGAAAGGCGAACCCGCACGATGACCCAGAAGGTCGCAGTCCTCGGCACCGGAAAGATCGGCGAAGCCCTGCTCAGCGGAATGATCCGAGGCGGCTGGGCCCCCTCCGACCTCCTGGTCACCGCCCGCCGCCCCGAGCGCGCCGAAACCCTGCGCACCCGCTACGGCGTCGAAACGGTCGGCAACCCCGAGGCCGCCAAGTCCGCCGACACCCTGATCCTCACGGTCAAGCCCCAGGACATGGACGCCCTCCTCACCGAGCTGGCCCCGCACGTCCCCGCCGACCGCCTGGTCATCAGCGGCGCCGCCGGCATCCCCACCTCCTACTTCGAAGAACGGCTGGCCGCCAACACCCCCGTCGTCCGCGTGATGACCAACACCCCGGCCCTGGTCGACGAGGCCATGTCCGTCATCTCGGCCGGCAGCCACGCCACCGCCGCGCACCTCACCCTCGCCGAGGAGATCTTCTCCACCGTCGGCAAGACCCTCCGCGTCCCGGAGTCCCAGCAGGACGCCGCCACCGCACTCTCCGGCTCCGGCCCGGCGTACTTCTACTACCTCGTCGAGGCGATGACCGACGCCGGCATCCTCCTGGGCCTGCCCCGTGACAAGGCCCACGACCTGATCGTCCAGGCCGCCATCGGCGCCGCCGTGATGCTCCGCGACAGCGGCGAACACCCCGTCACCCTCCGCGAGAACGTCACCTCCCCGGCCGGCACCACCATCTCCGCCATCCGCGAACTGGAAAACCACGGCGTACGAGCCGCCCTCATCGCCGCCCTGGAAGCCGCCCGAAACCGCAGCCAAGAACTAGCAACAGGCAACGGCTGACTCTTCCTCTCCAACTGTGGGCGTGCTGCCAGGCCCTCCCCCCCCCCACAGCTGTGGGCAATCGTGCCGCTGGGGCGATGGGGGTCCCCCCCTTGCTCCTTCAGAGCTTGGGGGAGGGCGGGCGCAGAGGCACCCCACCGGCGGGTAGCCGAATCCCGAGCGGCCCCCCACCGGCGGGGCAGCCGCCCCAAGAAGCCCACGCAGCCGGGGCACCCACCCACCCGCACCAGCCACTCCCACCCCTACCCCCTCGACATCAACCCCACCGCCCGATAAGCCGCATCCACCCGCCCCCGAGCCATCACCCGAGCCCGCTCCGCCCCGGCAACCAACACCCCATCCACATACGCCGGATCCGCAGCCAACTCCGCATGCCGCCCCCGCACCGGCCGCAACAACTCCACCACCGCCTCCCCCACATCCCTCTTCAACGCCCCATACGACCCGTACTCCACCGCCAACCGCTCCGGCTCACCCCCGACACACGCCGCCAGCACATCCAGCAAATTGGCGACCCCCGGCCGCGCCTCCCGGTCGTACACGACATCGGAATGCGTATCCGTCACCGCCCGCATCACCTTCCTCCGCACCACCTCCGGCTCATCCAGCACATAGACGATCCCCGCCGTGCTCCCCCGCTCCGATTTCCCCATCTTTGAAGTCGGCCGCTGCAGATCCATCACCCGCGCCGCCACCTCCGGATGCGTCGCCTTCGGCACCACGAACGTCGGCCCGTACCGCTGGTTGAACCGCACCGCCAGATCCCGCGTCAGCTCCAGATGCTGCGCCTGGTCCTCCCCGACCGGCACCTCATGCGTCCCGTACGCCAGGATGTCCGCCGCCATCAGCGCCGGATACGTCAGCAGCGACAGCCGCACACCCCGGCCTCGTGCCGCCTCGCTCGCGGCCTTCTCCTTGTACTGGATCATCCGCCGCATCTCGCCGTCCGAGGCCGTGCACTCCATCAGATACGCCAGCCGCGCATGCTCATCCACCTGGCTCTGCACGAACACGGTGCACCGCTCCGGATCCAGCCCCATTGCCAGCAACAGCGTCGCGGCCTGCCGGCTCAGCCGCCGCACCCGCGCCGGATCGTGCTCCACGGTCATGCAGGTCGACCACACAGAACAGTGCGTCCGCCCGGTGCTGATCCACCTCGGCCAGCGCCGCATGGCCCCCAGGTAGTTCCCCAACGTCAGATGCCCGGTCGGCTTCACCCCACTGAAGACCCGCGTCATCCCTCTTCGTCTCCTTTACGTGTGTACGTACGAGGAGACCGCCGACCCCGACGGCCGGTTACGCAGAGGAGAAACGCGAACGGCCGCCGAAGCGGCGGCCGTGGTCATGCATGCGCTGGTGGTCGGCCGCCGTCAGGCGGGCCACCACTGCTGTACGGGCGCATGCGTAGTCATGTGCCCAAAGTACCTGTAGAACGCCCGCACGACAGCGGTTTGAAGCGTCTCACCCCCTCGTGTAGGGTTCTCCGAGTTGCCGCGGAGCCGACAGGCTTCGGACAACCATCCCGCCGCAACAGCGGCACACCACTACTGCACGGCCCCTCATCGGGATCGTTTTCGCATGCCGAAATTCGATTCCACTGACTCAAATCGAATCAATCGCTCGATCGACTCGATTTGAATCACCGAGGAATTCCGCTAAAGTAGTGACCACGCCGAAAGGCGCGGCAGTAAAAAGCCGCTCCACGGCAGCCCGACGGGATCGGAACTGAATTCGAACCGTGCGACTTTCGAGAAGCACCGGCCGAAATCAGCTCTGATACAGTCGGAGCAAGATCGAAAGGCGAAAGCCGGACGGTCGACCCCGCTCCAACAGGGGCCGGATACGGAAACGGATCTGGTAGGTTGGAAACCGTGAGGAAGCCGAGAGGCGGAATCGCACCGGCGGAAATCAGGACCGCGAGGATCTGGTAGAGTCGGAAACGCAAGACCGAAGGGAAGCGCCCGGAGGGCCTGGTGAAACAGGCGCGAAGGAAGCGTCCGTTCCTTGAGAACTCAACAGCGTGCCAAAAGTCAACGCCAGATATGTTGATACCCCGTCTCCTCTTGTGGAGATGAGGTTCCTTTGAAAGCCCACTCCGCTTTTGTCGGGGTGGCACACACAGCGAGGATGCTGTGAACCACCGGATTATTCCTCTGGTGGTTCCGCTCAACGCGAGTGTTCGACCGGATATCCGGTACACATTCACGGAGAGTTTGATCCTGGCTCAGGACGAACGCTGGCGGCGTGCTTAACACATGCAAGTCGAACGATGAAGCCGCTTCGGTGGTGGATTAGTGGCGAACGGGTGAGTAACACGTGGGCAATCTGCCCTTCACTCTGGGACAAGCCCTGGAAACGGGGTCTAATACCGGATATGACACACGGCCGCATGGTCTGTGTGTGGAAAGCTCCGGCGGTGAAGGATGAGCCCGCGGCCTATCAGCTTGTTGGTGGGGTGATGGCCTACCAAGGCGACGACGGGTAGCCGGCCTGAGAGGGCGACCGGCCACACTGGGACTGAGACACGGCCCAGACTCCTACGGGAGGCAGCAGTGGGGAATATTGCACAATGGGCGCAAGCCTGATGCAGCGACGCCGCGTGAGGGATGACGGCCTTCGGGTTGTAAACCTCTTTCAGCAGGGAAGAAGCGCAAGTGACGGTACCTGCAGAAGAAGCGCCGGCTAACTACGTGCCAGCAGCCGCGGTAATACGTAGGGCGCAAGCGTTGTCCGGAATTATTGGGCGTAAAGAGCTCGTAGGCGGCTTGTCGCGTCGGATGTGAAAGCCCGGGGCTTAACTCCGGGTCTGCATTCGATACGGGCAGGCTAGAGTTCGGTAGGGGAGATCGGAATTCCTGGTGTAGCGGTGAAATGCGCAGATATCAGGAGGAACACCGGTGGCGAAGGCGGATCTCTGGGCCGATACTGACGCTGAGGAGCGAAAGCGTGGGGAGCGAACAGGATTAGATACCCTGGTAGTCCACGCCGTAAACGTTGGGAACTAGGTGTGGGCGACATTCCACGTCGTCCGTGCCGCAGCTAACGCATTAAGTTCCCCGCCTGGGGAGTACGGCCGCAAGGCTAAAACTCAAAGGAATTGACGGGGGCCCGCACAAGCAGCGGAGCATGTGGCTTAATTCGACGCAACGCGAAGAACCTTACCAAGGCTTGACATACACCGGAAAACCCTGGAGACAGGGTCCCCCTTGTGGTCGGTGTACAGGTGGTGCATGGCTGTCGTCAGCTCGTGTCGTGAGATGTTGGGTTAAGTCCCGCAACGAGCGCAACCCTTGTTCTGTGTTGCCAGCATGCCTTTCGGGGTGATGGGGACTCACAGGAGACTGCCGGGGTCAACTCGGAGGAAGGTGGGGACGACGTCAAGTCATCATGCCCCTTATGTCTTGGGCTGCACACGTGCTACAATGGCCGGTACAATGAGCTGCGATGCCGTGAGGTGGAGCGAATCTCAAAAAGCCGGTCTCAGTTCGGATTGGGGTCTGCAACTCGACCCCATGAAGTCGGAGTTGCTAGTAATCGCAGATCAGCATTGCTGCGGTGAATACGTTCCCGGGCCTTGTACACACCGCCCGTCACGTCACGAAAGTCGGTAACACCCGAAGCCGGTGGCCCAACCCCTTGTGGGAGGGAATCGTCGAAGGTGGGACTGGCGATTGGGACGAAGTCGTAACAAGGTAGCCGTACCGGAAGGTGCGGCTGGATCACCTCCTTTCTAAGGAGCACTTCTACCGGGTCTTTCGGGGCTTGGTCAGAGGCCAGTGCATCAGCGAGTGTCTGATGCTGGTTGCTCATGGGTGGAACGTTGACTATTCGGCGCACTTGGTTGGTTGTCACTAGTACTGCTTCGGCGTGGAACGTGGGGATTGATGAGGTGGGTCGGGCACGCTGTTGGGTGTCTGAGGGTGCGGACTTGATGTCTGGCCTTCGGGATGCCGGCCCCAGTGAACTCGTCTTGTGTGGCGGGGTGGTGGGTGGCTGGTCGTTGCTTGAGAACTGCACAGTGGACGCGAGCATCTGTGGCCAAGTTTTTAAGGGCGCACGGTGGATGCCTTGGTACCAGGAACCGATGAAGGACGTGGGAGGCCGCGATAGGCCCCGGGGAGCTGTCAACCGAGCTGTGATCCGGGGGTGTCCGAATGGGGAAACCCGGCAGTCGTCATGGGCTGTCACCCGCTGCTGAACACATAGGCAGTGTGGAGGGAACGCGGGGAAGTGAAACATCTCAGTACCCGCAGGAAGAGAAAACAATTGTGATTCCGGGAGTAGTGGCGAGCGAAACCGGATGAGGCCAAACCATGTGCGTGTGATACCCGGCAGGGGTTGCGCATGTGGGGTTGTGGGAGTTTTCTTGATCGGTCTGCCGGCCGGTCGGCGAGTCAGAAACCGTATGGGTAGGCGAAGGACATGCGAAAGGTCCGGCGTAGAGGGTAAGACCCCCGTAGCTGAAATCTGTACGGCTCGTTTGAGAATCACCCAAGTAGCACGGGGCCCGTGAAATCCCGTGTGAATCTGGCGGGACCACCCGTTAAGCCTAAATATTCCCTGGTGACCGATAGCGGATAGTACCGTGAGGGAATGGTGAAAAGTACCGCGGGAGCGGAGTGAAATAGTACCTGAAACCGTGTGCCTACAAGCCGTGGGAGCGTCGCACAGGGACTTGTTCCTTGTGTCGTGACTGCGTGCCTTTTGAAGAATGAGCCTGCGAGTTTGCGGTATGTTGCGAGGTTAACCCGTGTGGGGGAGCCGTAGCGAAAGCGAGTCCTAAGAGGGCGTTGAGTAGCGTGCCCAAGACCCGAAGCGGAGTGATCTAGCCATGGGCAGGCTGAAGCGCGGGTAAGACCGTGTGGAGGGCCGAACCCACCAGGGTTGAAAACCTGGGGGATGACCTGTGGTTAGGGGTGAAAGGCCAATCAAACTCCGTGATAGCTGGTTCTCCCCGAAATGCATTTAGGTGCAGCGTCGTGTGTTTCTTGCCGGAGGTAGAGCACTGGATAGGCGATGGGCCCTACCGGGTTACTGACCTTAGCCAAACTCCGAATGCCGGTAAGTGAGAGCGCGGCAGTGAGACTGTGGGGGATAAGCTCCATGGTCGAGAGGGAAACAGCCCAGAGCATCGACTAAGGCCCCTAAGCGTGTGCTAAGTGGGAAAGGATGTGGAGTCGCAGAGACAACCAGGAGGTTGGCTTAGAAGCAGCCATCCTTGAAAGAGTGCGTAATAGCTCACTGGTCAAGTGATTCCGCGCCGACAATGTAGCGGGGCTCAAGTACACCGCCGAAGTCGTGTCATTCATACAGGAGCCCTAACGGGTGTGTGGATGGGTAGGGGAGCGTCGTGTGCCGGGTGAAGCAGCCGTGGAAGCGAGTTGTGGACGGTTCGCGAGTGAGAATGCAGGCATGAGTAGCGATACAAGAGTGGGAAACTCTTGCGCCGATTGACTAAGGGTTCCTGGGTCAAGCTGATCTGCCCAGGGTAAGTCGGGACCTAAGGCGAGGCCGACAGGCGTAGTCGATGGATAACCGGTTGATATTCCGGTACCCGCTATGAAGCGTCAGCGCTGAGGCTGGTGATGCTAAGCCCGTGAAGCCGCCGTGGATCCTTCGGGTGAAGCGGAGTGGTGGAGCCGGTGAACCGAGCCAGTAGTAGGTGAGTGATGGGGTGACGCAGGAAGGTAGTCCATCCCGGGCGGTGGTTGTCCCGGGGTAAGGGTGTAGGTCGTGTGGTAGGTAAATCCGCTGCACATTTATGGCTGAGACCTGATGCCGAGCCGATTGTGGTGAAGTGGATGATCCTATGCTGTCGAGAAAAGCCTCTAGCGAGTTTTGTGGCGGCCCGTACCCTAAACCGACTCAGGTGGTCAGGTAGAGAATACCGAGGCGTTCGGGTGAACTATGGTTAAGGAACTCGGCAAAATGCCCCCGTAACTTCGGGAGAAGGGGGGCCATTTCTGGTGATGAGTTTTGCGCTCTGAGCTGGGGGTGGCCGCAGAGACCAGCGAGAAGCGACTGTTTACTAAAAACACAGGTCCGTGCGAAGCCGTAAGGCGATGTATACGGACTGACGCCTGCCCGGTGCTGGAACGTTAAGGGGACCGGTTAGTCAATCTTCGGGTTGGCGAAGCTGAGAACTTAAGCGCCAGTAAACGGCGGTGGTAACTATAACCATCCTAAGGTAGCGAAATTCCTTGTCGGGTAAGTTCCGACCTGCACGAATGGCGTAACGACTTCTCGACTGTCTCAACCATAGGCCCGGTGAAATTGCATTACGAGTAAAGATGCTCGTTTCGCGCAGCAGGACGGAAAGACCCCGGGACCTTTACTATAGCTTGATATTGGTGTTCGGTTCGGCTTGTGTAGGATAGGTGGGAGACTGTGATCTCTGGACGCCAGTTCAGGGGGAGTCATTGTTGAAATACCACTCTGGTCGTGCTGGATGTCTAACCTGGGTCCGTGATCCGGATCAGGGACAGTGTCTGGTGGGTAGTTTAACTGGGGCGGTTGCCTCCTAAAGGGTAACGGAGGCGCCCAAAGGTTCCCTCAGCCTGGTTGGTAATCAGGTGTTGAGTGTAAGTGCACAAGGGAGCTTGACTGTGAGACTGACGGGTCGAGCAGGTACGAAAGTAGGGACTAGTGATCCGGCGGTGGCTTGTGGAAGCGCCGTCGCTCAACGGATAAAAGGTACCCCGGGGATAACAGGCTGATCTTCCCCAAGAGTCCATATCGACGGGATGGTTTGGCACCTCGATGTCGGCTCGTCGCATCCTGGGGCTGGAGTCGGTCCCAAGGGTTGGGCTGTTCGCCCATTAAAGCGGTACGCGAGCTGGGTTTAGAACGTCGTGAGACAGTTCGGTCCCTATCCGCTGTGCGCGTAGGAGTCTTGAGAAGGGCTGTCCCTAGTACGAGAGGACCGGGACGGACGAACCTCTGGTGTGCCAGTTGTTCTGCCAAGGGCATGGCTGGTTGGCTACGTTCGGGAGGGATAACCGCTGAAAGCATCTAAGCGGGAAGCCTGCTTCGAGATGAGGGCTCCCACCCACTTGATGGGTTAAGGCTCCCAGTAGATGACTGGGTTGATAGGCCAGATATGGAAGCATCGTAAGGTGTGGAGTTGACTGGTACTAATAGGCCGAGGGCTTGTCCTCAGTTGCTCGCGTCCACTGTGTTGGTTCTGAAGTAATGAACTCGCCGTTGCCGGCTGGAGTTGTTATTTTCATAGTGTTTCGGTGGTTATTGCGTTAGGGAAACGCCCGGTTACATTTCGAACCCGGAAGCTAAGCCTTTCAGCGCCGATGGTACTGCAGGGGGGACCCTGTGGGAGAGTAGGACGCCGCCGAACTATTTTTGGGCTCCGGTTCCTGAATCCTTTGTGGTTCAGGAACCGGAGCTTTTTTGCGTTTCCAGAAGTTCTCGTGCCCGGTCGCTTCGGGCGCCGCGATGCTGAGCCGACGGCTGCGCGAGGCATTCCCTGCCGAGGTGGTGGAAGAGACCTACGTCGTTGATCTGCTGGTAGCCGCCCGCCCCTGACTTTTGCGCCGCGTCGTTGACGGTCACGCAGCAGCGACGAGTGGTCGTCCGCCCCAGCAGAGCCCCTTCTCGCTGCGGACTCGGGCAGGGACTCGCGCGCGATCCGTATCGGATGCGCGACGTTGCGCCGCAGATGATCGGCGAGCTTACGGGGGTCTTCGAACTTGAGCGGTGTGTCGTCCCGAGTGGACTGACTGGCTGTCACGTTGCGTGAGGATCACGGGTGGTGGGGGGGGGGTGCCCTGACAGCAGGATGCCCGTGGCCATGAGTGAACCGCTCCGGGATCGGTGGATCCCGGAGCGTGAGGCTCTATGCGTTGGAGGCTGTAGTTCTATCGATCTTGAGTGCGATGTGATCGAAAGTGGCTCTCAGCGCAGTCCTCTACTTTCACGCAGACACGATCGAGACCGCCCTCGGCATTGAGAGGGGCGGTACGTAAGTTGATGTCTGGTTCGTCGTTGCAGTTGTTCAGCGAGGGCGGCGCTTGGCGAGGCGGCGAACGAGCAGAGGGACGACGGTTCCTGCCAGGAGGGCGGCGAGCGGTACGGCTACATTCACCCAGGGGGCTCGGAGGGGTTTGTAGGTGGCAGTGCCGTCTTTGATTTCGATGTAGCCGCGGGGGCGGGCGTCGGCTCCGCCCCCTCCTTCGCCGGTGTTGGCAGCTCCGGCTTCGGGGCTCGTGCCCCCGGCGAATCCGAAGGCGATTTTCGGCGACCGGAATGACAGTGATTCCGCCACTGGTGACGGGTTCGCCGAAGACGGCTGACACCGAGGCCCGGCTACCGGGAAAACCTCTGCTTCACCCTCGTCCTCGCCGTCGGCTCCGTCGCCAGCGCCGTCCTCGGCGGGCTCCTTCTCGGCGCGATCCCGGACATCGTCCTCATCCCCGCCCTCGCCCTGAGGTCCGGGTGCGGGTACTTCGGCGCCGCGCCGTGCCGGGCCGCGATGAACAGCGCGGGCGGGCACCGGGCGGGGCGAGGATGGCGGGCGCACGGCGCGTGGGACTGCCCATGGAGGACCGTGCGTTCCGCGCGCATCTCTCACGCTGGCCAGCTCGGGCCGCACCGACCTCGTCGACTTGCGCCCCTTCGTCACCGTGCCCGACGGCTTCGAGAGCCACCTGTGGACGGGGGTGAACTCACCCTCGTCCACAGCCGACTGTCGGTCACCGGAACGGCCGGGAACGGCCGCGTTACGAGGCGGTCGAACACCGGCCGCTCGGCGGCTGACGGCCCGAGCGAGCCGGGCGTGCTACGCGCGGATCTTGTAGTAGATGCTGGACCTGATGACCTTGGCCCCCTGGAGGACCTGGGCCCGGAGCTGGAGCTTGTGGCCTTCGGCGAGGTTCTCGGTTTTGCGGACGCTGTAGCCCGCGGTGTGACCGGAAGTGCTGGCAGAGCGGTAGTGCTTGGGCGCTCCGGAGGCCTGGACGACGGTGCCGGAGATGGCATAGCCGTCGCGGTACTGGTCACGGACGTAGAGGGTGTCACCCTTGTTGCTGGACGAGGCGGGGTAAGAGTCGGGGTCGGCCGCCCAGACGACCACGCCGGCTACGGCGCCATTGTTCCGCACCAGGATCTTCGCCGAGCCGTCCGACTTGTACGAGACAGTGAAAGTGATCTTGGAGGCTGCCTGGGCGGGCGTGGCCAGGGTGGTCATGCCGGTTGCGAGTATGAGGCCCGCCGTCCCCGCTGCGACAGTCCGCTTCACGCGACGCCCTGCGCCCGTCGCCATACGCGCCTGGCCCTGTCGGTGCCAAAAGCTTCTCATGCTTGCTCCCCATTCCGGGTTTCCAATTGCGGTCTCAAAGGTGGGTCACGACTTGAGCACCTCTGCTGTTCCTGTCTAAGGAACTTGCCTGACGTCCACGACTCGGAACCGACGTCGAGACGCGAGCGCGACTAAGATCATTCCACTCCAGGTTGGGCCCACCAAGAGGCATTGAGAGATATGGGAGATTGTGGGACGATCACGCCTCTGACCTGCTGAGATGCGCCGTCCCATGATGTCGCTACGGGACACCACGGGACGGGTTGCGTCCAGGAAACGTGCACGGGGTTTGCTCCGGTCGCGGGATTGGGCGGCGACGGGAAGGGCAGTTGCGGCGTCGGTGCCGCAGGGGACTACGGACCGTCAGCCCCTACGACACCACGAGTTCGACCTCAGTAAACTGGGTCTTCAAAGTTGAGTGGTGCGGAGGTGTCCGCGGGCTCGGCGTGTGGTGACGCAGTGTGTCCGTAGTCGTTGGTTGTCGGCATTGCGGAAGCCGAACGCGTTGCGGGCGACGAGCTTGATCACGCGGTTGATGCCCTCGCTCTTGGCGTTGCTGTGCCCGGTGTCGATGAACGCTTCGATCTCCGGCCACCAGCGGTCGACGGTGACGGCGAGCTGCCTCACCTCGGGGATGTCGGAGTCCGCGCACCAGGTGAGGAACTTCCAGCGAGCGTGGCCGACTTGATGGCGGTCGGCGCCAGTGCGGGCGAGCGCGAGGAGGTTGCGGAGGTTCTCCTTGGCGATCCACGCCGTCAGCAGGATCTGGCCGATCCTTCCCTCGCCCAGCAGTGCGTTCCACATCGTGGCGAACTGCTCGTCGGTGAGATCCTCTCGGTTGCGCAGCAGGCGCCGTCTGGCTTTCCACTCCGGGTCACTGGCGCGTCCGCGCCGGCCGCGGGTCTCGGCGGTGGTGCGGCGCCTGACCGTGGACAGCATCTTGTTGGCGAGCTGGACGACGTGGAAGTGATCGACCACGACGGTGGCGTGCGGGAGACCGGTGCGGACGGCGGCGCGGTAGGTGGTGGACATGTCGATGGCCACGTACTCGATGTTATTTCTCCAGGCCAGCGGGGTGGTTGCGAGCCAGGCGAGCACATCGGCGACGGTGCGGCCCTCGACCTGGCTGAGCAGGCCGCCGGCGCCGAGCGCGTCGACGAACCCCGTGTGCCACCGATCGCGCGTCAGCATCCATTTGCCCGTGGCGGGGTCCTGTTCCCAGCGCGGCCGTCCGCGCCGGGTCTCGTCGATGCCCAGCACCTTCACCTCGGGCAGCGGCGCCTGGGTGACCTCGTGTGCGGCGGTGCGGAAGGCGTCCATCACGGTGGGCCAGGACAGGTGCAGGTCACGGGCGGCCTGGATGACGGTGGAGGCGGCGTCGCGTATCCGCCGCCCGGCGGCACCGCGCAGCCGCATGGTGATCCGCGCGCCAGCCGGTAGCTGCGGGATCTGCTCGGTGAAGGACCGGCGCGGGCAGTCGGGCTCCCGGCACCACCAGCGGCGTTTGTGCCAGCGGAACTCCAGCCCGCTCCCGCCGTACGGCAGATCGCGGGGCCGGGTCGTCGCGGAGCCCTTCACCCGGGTGGCGAACACCCCGCACTCGGGGCAGGCCCGTGCCTGCTCATCGGCGGTGATCAGGTGCACCCGGCGGGGTGCCGTCCTCCAGCCGCTCCACCCGCGCGACGGCCAGGCCGTCCAGGTCGAGCAGCGACGTCGTATCGTTGTCCAAGCCCGTGGTTTCTGGGTGATCGTTCTGCGTCGAGAACAGAAATGATCACTCATGGCCACGGGCATCCTGCTGCCAGGGCAACCCCCCCACCACCCGTGATCCTCACGCAACGTGACAGCCAGTCAGTCCAGTCGGGACGACACACCGCTCAAGTTCGAAGACCCGCTTACGGATCGACCAGCGACTGAAGGGCTTGCCGAGCTTCGTGGGGCGGGTGGTGGCCGTCTGGATGACGAACTCCTCGTCGCCAACCGTGAGCAGGCGGGGCCGGCCTGGTGCTGTGTGGGGCGATTCATGGGGGGATCAAGGCATCGGCAGGGGGTGATGGGGCCAACGGGCGCGGGCCTGTTCCTGGGAGCGCATGGTGGCGAGGGTCAACAGGCCCCGTGTGCCGTCCGTTTCGAGGAGGGCGGGGAGTGCGGGCAGCGGGGCGAGGGCCGCGATGTCGTCCAGGACGAGGGTGAGTGGTGGGTCGAGCCGACCGTCGGATGACCGTTCGGCCATGCGGCGGCCGTGCTCGACCACGCTGGACAGGAGTGCGGTGAGCAAGGGCATCGCACCCGGATCGGTACGCGGATCCTCGATGGATTCCCCTACCACGTAGAGAGTTCCCCCCTCGTTCACGAAAGATTCGAGGAGGAGGGAATCCGCCCGGAGCGGGGTGCAGGCGTCGCGGATATGGATCGAGGAGAGGGAGCTGAGGGCGCGGTTCACCAACTCCGTGGCGATTTCGCGGCGTTCGGGGTGTGCGGTCAGGACGGACTCCAGCTCGCCCGCTTGGCCGGCCGACGCCTTGGTGTCGGTGCGCAGGATGCGTACGGGCTCTTGGGCGGCGCCGGTGGCGTGGGCCCAGCGGTGGAGCTGGCGGAACGGGCGGCCGTCCACCGCGGCGGCGTGCAGCCAGCAGCGGAGCAGGGTCTGGGCGGCGTCCGCGACGGCCGAGTCCAGGGCGCTGGCCGGTCGTACGGGGGCCAGCAGGGCGGCGGCACGGGCGGTGGCGGTGGCGGTGTCCTCGCAGCCGGAGGTCGGCGACCAGCGCAGCCGGGCCGGGGTGTCGAGCCGGTGGGTGGGGTCGTAGGTCAGCATCGGGCCGAGTTTGGCGCGGGAGTCCTTGGTCTCGGACCAGAGGGCGGGGTCGGTGGTGGCGACGATCAGCGGGCCCTCGGCGGCGGTCGCGGCGGCGAGAGCGGCGGCGCGGGCGGTAGTGCGGTGAGAGGAGAACTGGAGTCGGGGGAGGGTGAGTTGAAGCCCCAGGGAGGTGGTGGCTGCGGCCGGGGGTTCGGTGCGCTGTTCGGGGAGCGCGGTGTCGCCGGGGGACGGGGGTTGTGCGGTCTCGGGTTTGTGGAGCGAGGCCGGGGTGGGGCCCGTGGCCGGAGGGGGAGTTGGCGCGGCCGTATCGGATGGTGGTGCCGGGGCGGGAGCAGGGGAGGCAGGGGCCGGGGAGGCAGCTGCCGCAGCGCCGGCCCCTGTGGCCTCACCAGCCGTTTCGCGGGCGCCCTGAGCTGGCTCACGAGACATCTCCCGAGCCACCTCCTGGCCCGCGCCCGGCGCCGCGTCCCGGGCCGGCTCCTCACTCGCGTCCCGGCCCGTCTCCCGAGGCCCTTCGCGCGCCTCGCGAGCCGCCTCGCGCCGGGCCTCACGTTCGGCCTCGCGCCGGGCCGCGCGTACCGCCCGATAGCGTGTGATCGTCCCCAGCGTGAAGATCGTCAGGACCAGCAGCACCATCAGCTCGCCGATGAGTATTCCCCAGAACAGGCCGTAACCGGAGAGCTGTTCCGCTGGGGTGTCGGGCCAGGCGGCGGTCAGGTTGTGCGGGGCGGAGACGAGATGGCGCAGGGCCATGGGCGTGCGGGTGTAGGTGACGTGGTCGGGCCAGGCGCCGTGCGCGACGAGGCCGGCCAGGCCGGTCGCCGTCCATACCAGCAGGGTCAGTCCGAGGAGGAAGGCGAGCAGCCCGACGAGCAGGGCGTCCGGGATGCCGCGCTCCCGGCCGCCGCGCCCACCCCCACCGTCCCGCTCGTCACCGCCACCCCGGCCGCTCCGGCCGCCGTACGCACCGCGCCCGCCCCGGCCATCCCGGCCGCCGTACGCGGCGTACCCATCGCGGCGGTCGTACCCATTCCCACCGCCATACGTGCCATACCCGTCCCGGCCGTTCCCCGGGCCCCGTCCATATCCGTGACTCACGCAACCGTCTCGCTCGACTCGTCTCTCAACCGCCGTTCCATCGCCAGGGCTTCGGCGCGCGCCTCGGCCTCGGCGTCCGCCGCCCGTTGGACGGCGAGGGCCTCGTCCGAGAGCGGCGAGGAGGCCTCGGTCATCGCCCGGTCCGTGTAGACGAGGGGACGTTCGGCCTCGGTGATGAGGTGTTTGACGACCTGGACGTTGCCGTTGACGTCCCAGACCGCGATGCCGGGTGTCAGCGTCGGGATGATCTCGACCGCCCAGCGGGGGAGTCCCAGCACCTGGCCTGTGGAGCGCGCTTCGTCGGCCTTCTGGGCGTAGATCGTCCGCGTCGACGCCATCTTGAGGATCGCCGCGGCCTCGCGTGCGGCCGCGCCGTCGACCACATCGCTGAGGTGGTGGACGACCGCCACGAAGGACAGGCCCAGGCGGCGGCCGAACTTGAGCAGCCGCTGGAAGAGCTGGGCCACGAAGGGGGAGTTGATGATGTGCCACGCCTCTTCCACCAGGAAGATGCGTTTTTTGCGGTCGGGGCGGATCCAGGTGTGTTCCAGCCAGACACCGACGATCGCCATCAGGATCGGCATCGCGATGGAGTTGCGGTCGATGTGCGAGAGGTCGAAGACGATCAGGGGGGCGTCCAGGTCGATGCCGGCCGTCGTCGGGCCGTCGAACATACCGCGGAGGTCGCCGTCGACGAGCCGGTCCAGCACCAGCGCCACGTCCAGGCCCCAGGCCCGTACGTCGTCTATGTCGACGTTCATGGCCTCCGCCGACTCCGCCTCCGGGTGGCGCAGTTGCTCGACGATATCGGTCAGGACGGGCTGCCGGTGGGGGAGGGTGTCGGTGCCCTCGGCGGAGCCGAATTCATTGAGCACTGTCGCGTGCGCGACCTTGAGGGCGAAGCCGGAGCGTTCGTCCAGCCCATGGCCCATGGCGACCTCGATGATCGTGCGGAGCAGGGCCAGCTGCCCGGTGGTGGTGATCGACGGGTCGAGGGGGTTGAGACGGATGCCGCCGTTGAGGGCGGCGGTCGGGTCCAGGCGGATGGGGGTGATACCCAGCTCCTGCGCGATGAGGTTCCACTCGCCGACGCCGTCCTCGCCCTGGGCGTCCAGGACGACGACCTGCCGGTCACGGAACCTCAACTGCCGCAGCACATACGTCTTCTCCAGCGCGGACTTGCCGTTGCCGGACTCGCCGAGGACCAGCCAGTGCGGGGCGGGGAGCTGCTGCCCGTAGAGCTGGAAGGGGTCGTAGATATAGCCCTTGCCGCTGTAGACCTCGCGGCCGATGATCACGCCGGAGTCGCCGAGGCCGGGGGCGGCGGTGGGCAGATAGACCGCCTGGGCCTGGCCGGTGGAGGTGCGTACGGGCAGCCGTGTCGTCTCCACCTTCCCGAACAGGAAGCTGGTGAACGCGTCGGTCAGGGCACCGAGCGGGTCGAACATGGCCATGACGTACGCGCCTCCCAGGGGCTTTAGCGGCGTTCAGCGGCGTTAGCGGCGGATCCCGGTCGCGAACGGCAGGGTGTTGACGAAGGCCCGGTGGTGCTCGCGGTCGCACCACTCCAGTTTGAGGTAGGACTTGCCGGCCGAGGCCCGGATGGTCCGCTTGTCGCGGGCGAGCGCCTCGGGCGAACGGGCGGAGACGGTGAGGTAGCCGACGAGGTTGACGCCGGCGGCGCCGGACGCCAGGTCCTCGCCCCGCTGGTCGACGCGCCCGTGGTGGGCGACGTCCCGCGGGTCGACGACCCGGTTCATCTTCACCGCGCGGCTCGCCTCCGCGTCATCGTTCGTCTTCTCCGTCAGCATCCGCTCGATGGCGACCTCGGTGGGCTCCAGGTCCATGCAGACGGCGACCGTACGGATCACGTCCGGGGTGTGCACCAGGAGCGGCGCGAGGAAATTGACGCCCACCGGGGTCAGCGGCCATTCCTTGACCCAGGCGGTGGCGTGGCACCAGGGCGCGCGGGTCGACGACTCACGGGTCTTGGCCTGGAGGTAGGTCGGCTCCGTCGCGTCCAGCTCGGCCGGCCAGGCGTTGCGCCTGCTCATCGCCTGGATGTGGTCGATGGGGTGGTCCGGGTCGTACATGGAGTGCACGAGGGAGGCGAGCCGGGCCTGGCCGAGGGGTTGGCGGACCCGGATGTCGGCCTCCGCGAGCCGGGCGCAGATGTCGGTCAGCTCGCGGGCCATCACGACGGCGAGGCCCGCGTCGCGGTCGAGCCGCTGACGCAGCAGGCCGGTGCCCTGAGGGCGGGCGGCGCGCGCCATCGTCAGCGCCTCGGCGGCCAGTTCGCGGGTGTAGTGCATACACGCGACGAGGTAGGCGCGGTGCTGCTCGGAGGAGGTGGAGACCATGGACTGCAGCTGGTCGTAGGAGTCCTTGAGCCAGCGGGGGGCCTGGGCATCGCCGCGCTGGGCGACGTCCTTGGCATGCGCGTCCGGGTCGGCCGGGAGCGTACGCGCCAGCATCTGCAGCCGCGTCACGAAACCGTCCCCGTTGGCCACATGCTTGAGCAGCGTCCCGAAGCGGTCGACCAGCGCCTCTTGGTCCTCGCTGTCGCGCAGGCCGACGCCGGGGCCCTCGACCTCGATGGCCGCAGTGACGGTTTTGCGGTCGGCGTGCAGCAGGACGGCGATCTCGTCCGGCCCGAACGGCGCGGACAGCCAGTTGATCCGGCCGATACCGGGCGGCGGCCCGATCTCGACCTCCCGGCCGTCGAACCGGGTGCCCGCCTCGACCGCGCCGGACCGGTAGACGGCGCCGCCGCGCCGGACCGTACGGCGGAAACTGCGGTTGATCTCGAACCACTTGTAGAACGTCCGGCCCTTGTACGGCACATAGACGGCGGCCAGCCCCAGCAGCGGGAAGCCGGTGAGCGTCACGATCCGCAGCGGGAGGACGGGCACCAGCAGCCCGCACATCATGCCGAGGAACGCGCCCGCGATGATCAACGCGATTTCGCCGGTCTCACGGTTCTTGCCGACGATCGCGTTGGGCCGGGCGCGGCCGATCAGATAGGTGCGCCGGGGCGCGATCGGGTGGGACTGCGTGCTCAACGCCCATCATCTCCTGCTGTCTTGCCGGTGCGGGCGCCGCGGCCGGTGTCGGGGCTGGTACGGGGAGCGGGCGCGGTGATGCCGGTACGGCCGCCGCTCGTACGGGAACTGTGCGCGGCGACGCCGCCGGACACGGAATCGGCGGGCCGGGACTGCCCGCCCTGCGCACCTCCGCCGCCGTCCCCGCCGCCGGAGGTACGGGAACTGTGGGTCTTGATGCCCTGGGACACGAGGGCGGCGGGGGAGCTGATGACGGCGGCGGCCTTGCCCTCGGCACCCTGCATGATCCGGTTGTTGCGGGCGTTGGCCATGTCGTCCCCGAATCCCGGGACGAAACGGTAGATCACGGCACTGGCGAAGATGGCGAGGATGATGATCGCGAGCCCGGAGACGACGGCGGAGAGGGCGCTGGGGCCCTCGCCCGCGGAAAGCGCGCCGGCGATGCCCAGCACGATCACGATGACCGGTTTCACCATGATCACCGCGATCATGATGCCGGCCCAGCGGCGGACGTGCCCCCACAGGTTCTTGTCGACCAGCCCCGCGTAGACGACGGTCCCGAGCAGCGCGCCGACGTACAGCAGCGCGGCCCGGATCACCAGCTCCAGGCACAGCACACCGGCGGCGGCGATGGAGACCAGGGACACCACGATCAGCATGATCGGCCCGCCGCCGATGTCCGTGCCCTTCGTGAGCGCCTCCGAGAACGCCCCGAAGAACGTGTCGGTCTGCGTGCCCGTCCCCTTCGCGATGACCTCGGTGACGCCGTCGGTCGCCGAGACGATGGTGTAGAGGATCAGCGGCGTGAACGCGGACGCGAGGACGGTGAGCCAGAGGAACCCGACGGCCTCACCGATCGCCTCGGTGAGCCGCACGCCCCGTACGGCACGCTTGGCGACGGCGAGCAGCCACAGGACGAGCGTCAGGACCGTCGAGGCCGCGAAGACGACGGCGTACTGACGGAGGAATGCGGCGTTGGTGAAGTCGACCTGGGAGGTGTCCTTGACGATGTCGGAAAGCTTGTCGACGATCCAGGCGGCGGCTTTGGCGCAGCCTTTGGCCAGGGATTCGAGGGGGTCTAGGGGGTTGTTGTCCAGGGGGTTGGTGGAGGGGGGCTTGGGGGCGCCGGAGCCTTTGTCGGATTGGCAGTAGTCCTTGGCGGGGCCGACGATCAGGTCGCAGTTGTCCTTGGGGGACGGACTGGGGCTCGGGGCGGCCATCGCGCGGGTGGCCAGCAGGAACAGGGCGGTCTGTGCGGCCGTCAGCGCGCCTGTGATTGTAAGGGCGCGCCTTCGCTGGTTACCGCGCATACGTGAACCCTCCGTACTGTTCAACCGCTTCGGCGATCTGGTCTGCGCCGGACGTCTTGTTGTCCCCGTTGACCGGGGCGGGGCCGTCCTGCTGTGAGAAGCCGTCCACTTTCCAGTCGCCCTCTGCCCACTTCAGTTGGAGGCGCATGGTGAACCAGTCACTTGTCACCGGCGTGGTCGACTTCGCGCCGGCCGTGCCGAAGAGGCCGGTGCACCACACTTCGAGGTTCGCGGTGTCGCCCGAGAGCTTCACGAGCCTGGTGCCGACGGGCACGGTGCGCGAGATGTAGGTCATACCCTGAGCTGCGTCGCCGTTCGCGTCGAGCCCGAGCTTCTTGAGGAAGGCCGTCGAGTACGCGGCGTCGAGCTTGCCCTGCATCTCGTCGACCTTGGCGGGCACGAAGACCTTCTCGACGATCGCATGGCGCTCTTCGGGCTTGAGGATGTTGGCGGAAACCAACGCCACCGCATAATTAGCCGCCGCCGACTGCGTCCCCTGCTCCGTCTTCGCGAAGCCCGATGCGATCCCGCCCGTCTTGGCCTCGACGGGCGTGATGCCCGTAGGAGCGGTCGGCTGGGTCCCAGCGCCCTTGGCGGAATCGTTCGACGCCGACTCGCCGGCCCCGCCCCCGCCACGGTTGGCGAACGCGATGGCCGCTATCAGCAGCACCACCACACCCACGATCGTCACGAGGTTCCGGCTCGACACACCGGCCCGGGACCGCCGCCCCTGCCCGTAGACATCACCCTCACCATCGGGAAATCTGGTACGCGTCTGCCCCGTCCCCTGACCGAGGTGGCCCTCGCCGCCGTAGCCGCCATCGTCGCTGAGACTCATCGCGCCTGTGCCCCCTCTGCCGGCATCGCCGCCCCTGCCGTTGTTGTGCCGCCCTCATACGACGGTAGCCGCGCGGGCGGCGGCACGGGCAAGGTGGTACGGGTACATGTCACGGTGACGGTTCCTCACATGCTGAACGGCGCGGCGAATGGGGGGCTTTGCGGCAATTGCATCCATCGCCTGCTCCCGCGTCCGCCGTCGCCGTCTTCCCTCCGGAGCCTCCTGTCCCCACGCGGCGACCAGCCCAATCGGTGCGCTGGTGGCGGGCATGACGACGGCACGGCGCAGGGACTGTCGGGCCGGGATGAGGGGGCGTCAGCATTGGGGCCTCGGCGGGGAGGTGGAGCCGGTGGGGGGTGAGTGGAGGCACGGGCGGGCGGAGAGGTGTCGGGCGGGGGCGCATGGCGGGCGGCGCCGGGACGGGCGCGTGCAGGGGTGCGCGGCCCGGTGGCCCTGGCGGGTCCGGTGGTCGGCGGTGGCTAGACCGCCATCCCGTAGACGATCGTGAACAGCGTCCCCAGGGAACCGATGATGAAGACGCCGGTCAGGCCGGCCACGATCAGGCCCTTGCCCTGTTCGGCGCTGAACGTGTCGCGCAGCGCGGTGGCGCCGATCCGTTGTTTGGCCGCGCCCCAGATCGCGATGCCGAGGCACAGCAGGATCGCGATCGCCATGACCACTTCGATCATCACGCGGGCTTCCGTGCCCAGGCTCCCGAACGGCCCCCAGCTCGGGGCGATCCCACCGATGATGGTGGTGATATCGCCTTTGTCGGGTGCTGCGAGGAACATGTGTGAACTCACCGCCTTTTACGGGTAGTTGCGCCCCGCGCCGGACGGCACAGGTCACCCTCTATCTTCGCCGACGAAGACACCATGAGATGTCGACTTGGCGGCTTTCTTTTCTTTTCACCGTGTGTATCACGCCCGGTTACACCGAGCAATGATCGCTCGGACGCCGCTCAGACGCTCAGAGTCCGACGAAGTGGTCGAACTCCCCTGCCTTCACGCCGAGTACGAACGCGTCCCACTTCCTGCGGTTCGTGGTGACGATGTTGTCGGGCTCGGTGTTCGTGCGGAGGTAGACGGGGTCCTCGGGCCCCTCCCCGTCGAACGCGATCTCGATGTATTCGGGGGCGTCGGGGTCGTCGGTGGCCTTGATCCAGTCGAGGGGCATGGGGGTTCCTTACGGGTGGGTGGGGTTGTGCTTTATGTGGGCGAGGAAGTGGGCCCAGGTGGGTCCAGTGGCCAAGGCGATTGTTTCGGGCTGATCGCTCTCGCGGTAGTGGACCGGGCCGTTCGCCGGTGTGGTCACTTCGACGCACTCACCGTTGCCATTGCTTCCGCTGAAGCTCGACTTCTGCCAACTCAACTCGGACATCGGGTTCCTTACATCGCGTAGAGCACGTGCTGGATGAGTCCCAGCGAATCCTTCTTGGCATGGAACTCGGGTTCGATACCGAGGTCAACGGGTGGCAGAGCGGCCGCGCCGAGTTGGCTGAAGGTGGCGGCGAACCCGTCGAGGTGGGCCGGCTCGTGGATGAACGGCGACGAGACCGGGTGCTCGATGTAGACGGTGTTCAGCTCGGGCACCGCGCCCTCGAAGAGGACGAACGGCGTGCCGAACGTCGCCGGGTAGGCGGCCTTGAACGGCAGGATCTGGATGCACACATGCGGTAGGCGGGACAGCTCGACGAGATGCTCAATCTGCCGGCTCATGACGTCAACACCCACGAACTGCATGTGCAGTGCGGCTTCGTGGATGACGGCGTGGATGGTCGGTGGGGCGTCATCCGTCAGGATCTGCTGGCGGCGCTTCCGGAAGTCGACGTATTTGTCGATCTCCTCCGGTGAGGCGTCCTGGTTCGAGCCTGCGAACAGGGACCGCATGTACTCCGTGGTCTGAAGCAGACCAGGCATGTGCACCCACTGGAACGAGCGCACTGCGACGGAGGAGGACTCGATTTCTGCGAGGTCGCGGGCGTTCTGGTTGTGTACGGGGGCGCGGTAATCCGACCACCAGCCCTTTCCGGTGGCAGCGCTCATCTCGACCAGCGCTTCAATCAGAGGCTCATTCTGGCAACCGTAGGCCGTCGCCAAGGCGCGCAGCTTCCCCTCCGGGATGGCCGTTCTCGCGGCCTCGATGTGGCCCAGGTGCGGCGAGCTGAGGCCCGCGAACGTCGCTGCCTCGGTGGCTGACATGCCGGCGGCCTCGCGCAGCCTGCGCAGTTCCACCCCCAAACGGCGTTGCCGTTGCGTCGGGTTGGCCCGAAGCCCCATGGGTGCCTCCTCGTGATCGGAAGCAGTCTGCCCGCTTTCGGGGGCGGTGTGCCACTCGTTGGGGGCAATTTCCCCAATCGAGTTGCCATTTGGAAACTCATAACTCTACCGTCGACGGCATCAGCGAGCCGAACCGCTAGTGCGCCCTCGCGCGGAAGTGAGGCCAGTCATGCCCGCTCCCATGACCACGACCGCCGACTTCTCCCTCGTCTTCCCGCCCCACCCGGGATGGGTCCGTACGGCCAGAGAGGCGGTCCGGACGTCGCTGAAAACCGCCCGGCGTGACGATCTGGCCGATACCGCGCTGCTGTTGACGTCCGAAGCGGTCACCGAGGCCGTCAACGCGTGCCGGGGCAGCGGGTGCGCGGAGCCGGTGACGCCGTATGTGGAGTGGCAGGGGCCGGACACGCTGCGGGTGCTCGTACACGACGCGGCACCCGGGCTGCCGGCCGTCCACTGCCTCTCGGGAGACGCGGAGAACGGACGGGGCCTGCTGCTGATCGCGGAGTGTGCCGCCGGGTGGGGCGTATGCCGGTATGGGCCGGAGTCCGGGAAATCGGTGTGGTTCGAGCTCGGAGGGCTGGGGGAGGCGGCGCCGCGCTTACTCGGGCGCGTGTGACATGGGCTACTTCGAGGCGTGCGACATGGCCCAGATCATGACGAGCGCGACCAGGTGAATCGCGAACAGGAAATACGCCACGCGCCACCACAGGTGCCGGTTCATCTGCTTCGGGTTGTTCGGGTCCATGGGCGCGTCCTGTCGTAGGTGTCTGCCGCCAGTGTCGCGCAGGGGTGGGTGATCTTGTGCGCCGGTGGGGCATGGGGCCACCGCCCCCGCGCCGCTCCATGCGCCGTCGTGCGGCCGGAAGTCGTGCCCGGGACGTCGAAACGGCAGTGAACGGCGCCTGAATGGGGGAGGGTTGGGAACGTGCGGAAATACTGGGTTGCCGGTGGGATAGGCGCCGGGCTGATGCTCGGCCTGCTGGGGCTGCTTGTGATCGGTACGTACACGGTCGCGGCGAGTCTGGGCGGGGCCGGCGGACGGGCCGTGGGGCTGGCGAAGGGGGCCGTGCCGGCCGCATATCAGTCATTGGTGCAGAAATGGGGCACGCTCTGTCCGGCGATCAACCCCGCGCTGCTCGCCGCCCAGCTCTACCAGGAGAGCGGCTGGAACGCGAAGGCGCAGAGCCCGGCGGACGCGCAGGGGATCGCGCAGTTCATCCCCGGGACGTGGCAGACGCACGGGATCGACGGGAACGGGGACGGCAAGCGGGACGTCTGGGACCCGGAGGACGCGATTCCGTCTGCTGCCTCGTACGACTGTGAGCTGGCGCGCTATGTGAAGGACGCGCCGGGCGACGACACCCACAACATGCTTGCGGCGTACAACGCGGGGGCGTACCGGGTGATCCAGCACAACGGGGTGCCGCCGTTCCGTGAGACACAGAACTATGTGAAGACGATCACGACGCTGGCGAAGAGCTTCGCGGCGCCGGTGGGGCGGGTGGCGCCGTCCAGGCAGGCCGCCGCGGCGATCTACTTCGCGCAGGAGAAGCTGGGGACGAAGTACCTGTGGGGCGGGAACGGGACGCCCGAGCAGGGCGGGCGGTTCGACTGTTCCGGGCTGACCAAGGCCGCGTACCACTCGGTGGGCATCGAGCTGCCGCGGGTGGCGAACGACCAGTGGAACGCCGGGCCGCACCCCAAGAGGGACGAGCTGCTCCCCGGTGATCTGGTGTTCTTCGCGTACGACCTGAACGATCCGCGGTCGATCCACCACGTGGGGCTGTATGTGGGGGGCGGGTACATGATCAACGCGCCGTATACGGGGGCGGTGATCCGGTTCGACAAGATCGATACGCCGGACTACATCGGGGCCACCCGGGTCACGTCGGATGGCGCAAAAGCGCTCCCCCGCGCGAACCCCGCGTGAATATGTGGCCCTGAACTGCGGCGATGAGTCAAGCTTCGATAACGTCCTGGTGATCTTCCGGTAGCGGGTGGAACGCCGGGGGGCGGGAGCACGTTTCCCTGATGTGGGGCGTAGTGATCCCGCGAAGTGAGTGAAGTGAGCGACTCGTTCTCCTTGCCCGACCTGTTCGACTTGCTCGACTTGCTCGACTCGCTTGATCAATGGCTTCAGGCAGCAGACGCTCGACGACCACGGGGGGTTGGCAGCACACGTAGGCGCTCGCGCGCGCGACAGATAAGGGGCCACGGCAGATGGCTGGACTCGCAATGGAGGGGCCGAACCCCGACCTTGACGTGCTCGACGGCATCAACGGTCTGGCGAAGGGCGCTCCGCATTGGGTCAACCGCGCCATGGAGTTCATCGGCGAGTACGGCATCATCGCCGGGCTCGCGGTGCTGTGTCTGATCGCGTGGTGGGGGGCGCGCCGCAAGCCGGACGCGCCGGCCGCGGTCGCGGGTCTGGTGTGGGCGCCGCTGGCCGCCGGTATCGCGCTGCTGGCCAATATCCCGATCCGGGCGTTCGTCGAGCGGCCGCGGCCGTTCAAGGATCACGCCGGGATGGAAGTGCTCATCCCCGGGAAGAGCGACTTCTCGTTCGTGAGTGATCACGCGACGCTGACGATGGCGGTGGGGGTCGGACTGTTCGTCGCCAGCCGGAAGTACGGGCTGGTCGGGATCGCGCTGGCGTTGGCGGAGGGCTTCTGCCGGGTCTACATGGGCGTGCACTACCCGACCGATGTGGTGGGCGGGTTCGCGCTGGGCACCGCTATCGCGCTGCTGCTGGCGCCGCTGGCGCAGGCGATGCTCGTACCGCTGATGACGGCCGTCGGGCGGTCGCCGATCCGGTGGCTGGTGGTGGCGCCGGGAGGTGCGGGGGATTCCACGGCCGCGGGTGAAGGCGCGGGTGCAGGTGCGGCCATGGGGGCGGATGGCCGTGCGGGGCAGGGCGCCGACGGTGACTCGGACGTGGCCGCGGGGTCGGGGACGCCCCAGGGGCACGACGAGCGGGACAAGGACCTGGCTGCCTGACGACAAACCCCGACGCCCCCCTGACTTCTCCCCCGCTGTCCCCTGACTCTCCCCTGATATTGCAGAAGGTGACGCAGGACAGGGAACGAATCACTCTCCGTAAACGTTGCCGGAACATGAGGAGGCGTCAAGGCGGCGTCGCAGAAGGCAAGGAGGCGTCACACGAGGTGGTCCAGGAATCTCACAGCGCTTGCGGGAAGGTGCTGAACAGCCGCTGCGGGTCGTACGACTGCTTGACCTTCGCGAGGCGGCCGGCGGCGGTGCCGTAGTACGCGGTCCTCCAGTCCTTGAGGCCGGGGTCCGTGTAGTTCTGGTAGGCGGCGCCCGAGGAGTAGCGGCGCATCGCGGAGTGGAAGGCATCCAGCCAGGCGGTGCGCGTGTCCGGCGAACCGTTGGCGGGCCAGGAGGCCAAGTACTGGGCGAGGAAGCGGGATCCGCGGTGGACGAACGCGGTGTCGGTGCGGCCTACGCGGTTGATCGCGCCGCCGAGCGCGGTCAGCGCGACATTGCCGGTGACGCCCTTGCGGGTGCCGGTCTCGATCTGGTCCATCAGGGTGCGGATGCCGGCCGTGGACAGCGGGCGGTCGAAGAAGTGCGAGCGGGCTGCGTACGTCTCGCGGCCCAGCCGGCCGGCGCCCGTCTGGCCGGGCAACGAACCCGGCGTGTGGCACTGCGCGGTGGTCTTGGAGGAACAGCCCGCGTACGCCCGCATGGCCTCCCGGTAGCTGATCGGGGTGAGTCGCACGGTGGACGCGGGGCCGGGGCCGCCCGGCTGGTCGGCCAGCTTGTCGACGGCGTTCTGGAGGTCGCCCTTCGTCCCGAGGGTGAAGACGGCGACGGAGACGGTGGGGGTACCGCCGGGCCGGGTGTCGAGATGGCAGGCGGACCAGATCTCGTCGGCCTGCGCCGGGCCCCACTTCTGCCAGGAGCCCAGCACCGCCGCGACCTTGGACCACGGCCAGGTCAGGTAGGCCATCACGGCGGGAGGCGCCGGGTGCGTACGGAAGCGGAGTTCGGTGACCACGCCGAAGTTGCCGTTGCCGGCGCCGCGAAGTGCCCAGAAGAGGTCGGAATGCTGGGATTTGTCGCAGTTGAGGGTTTTGCCGTCTGCGGTGACCAGGGTGGCGCCGACGAGGCTGTCGCAGGTCAGGCCGTAGGCGCGGGAGACCACGCCATGGCCGCCGCCGAGGGTGAGGCCGGATATCCCGACCGTGGGGCAGGAGCCGCCGGGGATCGTCACGCCGTGCGACGTCAGGCCCTCGTAGACGTCGATGAGCTTGGCGCCGGCGCCTATGCGGGTCGCGCCGCCGGACGGGGCGGAGACCTCGGCGAGGGAGGAGACGTCGATGATGAGCTTGCCGTTGCCACTGGACCAGCCCGCGTAGGAGTGGCCGCCGCTGCGGATCGCCACGGGGGTGTCGTGGCGGCGGGCGAAGGCGAGGCACTCGGTTATGTCGGCCGGGTGCTCGACGTACGCGATGGCCGAAGGCTTCAGCGAGTCGTAACGGGTGTTGTAGAGGCGGCGGGCCTTCGCGTACGCGGCGTCGGAAGCGCGCACCAGCTTGCCGTCCAGGCTCTTGCCCAGCGCGCTCCAGGAGGCTTTGGGGGCGGTGGCCTTGGTGGCGGCGTTGCCGGTCCCCGTGGTGGTGCCGGAGGACGACGCGCCCGCTCCGCCGCTGGCCTTGTTGCAGCCGGTGGCCCAGGCGGCCGAGATCGCGGCGAGTGCACCGCCGGTTTGCAGGAGTGTGCGCCGGTTCACTGGGTGAGTCCCCCTCGTTGTCGTACGAGCGCGCCAACGGTCCGATGTGACAGCGCGCTTCCCCTGTGTGCCGCTGGGCTGGCCGGTGCTCCGTGGTGTCTGGCGCCGGCCCGGTGCTGCGGGCAGCCATCCGGTCTTCTCCGTTATTGGCCGCGAAGTCCGCTGCCGCTGAGCACTCTTGTTTCTCTGATTACCCAGATGCGGTGCGGGTGTGGGGGGTTCCGTAACGGAGGGAGCGATTCCAGGAGGAGAGGGAGTGATTCCAGGAAGGGGGAGAGGGGGTGCCCCGGGGGCAGGGAGGCGCCCCGGACGGTGTCAGGGGTTGCCCCGCAGATGACGCTCGGCGTCCGTACGCGCCTGGGAGCGGGCGCGCCGGGCCGGGCCTGTCCAGCCGCAGTCGCAGCGGGCCAGGCAGAAGGAGCCGCGCTCGGTGGTCGAGGTGCGGTGACCTGCTGACGGGTCTCGGAGGGCTCGCTCGGGCACCCGACCACGCTACGCGCCCTGGGGCCCGGGTGAGCAAGTCCGGGGTCCTCTCCGCCCGCCCCGCGGCCGGATGACGGCACTCCGGACTTCCTCGCCTAGCGTGACGGCCCCCCGAAATCATCGTTGAACGGATCGGTCGGCCGAACCAGCGGATCCGACGACGGAGCCTGCGATGGCGGAGCCTCTGACGAGCCGTTGGCGGAACGTCCGACCGTCCGGAACAGACCGGCCGGCAGTGGCCGTCTTGAACACAGCGGCCGAGGGGGCTCGTACGCGATGGTGGTGCAGGACAGGCGAGGCGGTGCCGCGGCTGCCGTGGGTGTGGCGTGCGGGACGGGTCTGGCGGTCGGGCTGCTGACCACGGGCTGTTCCACGGTCGGCGCCGCCGCCAACGACCAGGCGTCGCCCGCCCGGGTCGCCACCGCCTCCGCACACGCGTCGCCGGGCCGGGACGGTGCCACCTCCGGCCACGCGTCGTCCGCGTCGCCCGGCCGGGACGCCGCCGACGAGGTCCGCCACAGCGCCGACGCACTGGTCCGGGCGGGCTCCGCCACGGTGCGTACGGCGATGGAGACGGCGAGCGGCGGCACCCGCGTCGCCATCCGCGGTACCGGCCGCTACGACTTCCGCTCGGGCACCGGGGAGCTGGTGCTGGTCCTGCCCGACCCGGCGGGTACGTCCAGCGGCGGGCATCGGCCGATCACCGAGATCCTCGCGCCGGGCGCCCTCTACATGAAGAACCGCGGGGCGGGGGTGCCGGCCGACAAGTGGGTGCGGGTGGACACCGGTTCGCTGGCCGACGGGAATCTGGTCACCGGTGGCGCGACCGATCCACTGGCCGCCGCCGAACTGCTGCGGGGGGCGCGGGATGTGACGTACGAGGGGAAGGAGCGGCTGGACGGGGTCCCGGTGCGGCACTACCGGGGGGTGACGGACATCGGGAGGGCGGCCGGACACGCGTCGGGGCGTACTCGGTCCGCGTTGGCGGCGGCGGAGAAAGGGTTCACCACCGATGCCGTGCCGTTCGACGCGTATCTCGACGAGAAGGGGCGGCTGCGCAAGGTGCGGCAGCGGTTCCACTTCGCCAACGGCGTGCCGAAAGGGACGTCGGTGACGTCCACGACGGAGCTGTCGGGGTTCGGGGCCGAGACCGTGGTGCGGGTGCCGGACGAACCGGACATCTACACCGGGAAGATCGCCTCCGCGAAGCAGTGACGCGGTAGAGCCGGTCGTCACGGGGCCGTAGCAGGGGGGCATCACGGGGCATAACGGGGCGGCAGCGGGGGTGGCCGGACACCTGACGCAGGTGCTTGCCGGATGGCGGAAATGGTCCATACGTGCCATGCGTGGAGTGTGTGCCCATCCCTACCCTTGGCACTGACCACCAGATTGGCACTGACCACCAGATTGGCACTGACCACCAGATTGGCACTGACCGCCAGAGGTGTGGCAAGGCGCTCGAAGGAGGAGGTGTTGTACGTGGCCGCGCACCGGCATGGGACGGTTCAGGACCACGTAGCCCTCGTCGAGATCGACCTGACTGGTGAGTTGATGATCGCGGCCGCCGCCGCGAGTGAGGATCGGCTCAGCCCGGACCGTATCGACGAGGTGCTGCATGTGGCCGGGGAGCACGGTTCCCCGGCCGGTGAGCAGTGCGCGCCGGTCGGCGAGCGCGGATAGCCGGACGGCCGGAGTTCAGGTCCGCGGTATCCGCTTCCGCGGTATCCGCTCGGCATCAGGTCCGGGGCAATCGCTTCTGCGGCAATCGCTTCCGCGGTATCCGCTCGGCCGTCAGGTCCGCAGCATCCGCTCGATCGCCTTGGTCGCCTCCTGGACCTTGGCGTCGATGGCCTCGGGGCCCTGGGACGCGGCGTCGGCGACGCAGTGCCGCAGATGCTCCTCCAGGAGCTGAAGGCCGAAGGACTGCAGGCCCTTTGTGCTCGCCGAGACCTGGGTGAGGATGTCGATGCAGTAGACGTCCTCTTCGAGCATCCGCTGGAGGCCGCGGATCTGACCCTCGATGCGACGCAGTCGCTTGAGGTGAGCGTCCTTCTGCTTTGCGTAGCCGTGGACGCCGCGCGCGGGGGCGGCCGCCGGGTGGTCGGCCGCGGTTCCGGTCACAGTTCGGGTGTCGTCGTGGGGGTCGGTTTTCGGCTGCGGGGTGTGGCAGGGTGCGGCGGAGCCGGTGCCGCCGGTGGTGTCGGCGTCCGTGGTCGTCATGGCCGTCTCCCCTGGAATCTAGGCGTCCATATACCCCTGGCGGGTATATACTACCGAATTTTGCGGGCACCGCCGGTACCCCGTGCAGAGCATGCTGCCCGATGGGCGACACTGAGGGAATGCCGGTTAGCAGTGGCCGGATGATGCGCCTAGCATCAACCCGACCGAATCCGATGCACCCCGAGGATTTCACGTGCGCTTTCGTCTGACCCCCAGGGAGACGAGCTTCTACGACATGTTCGCCGCCTCCGCGGACAACATCGTCACGGGCTCCAAGCTCCTGATGGAACTGCTCGGGGCGGACGCCTCCGGACGGGCAGAGATCTCCGAGCGGATGCGCGCGGCCGAGCACGCGGGTGACGACGCGACGCACGCGATCTTCCACCAGCTGAACTCCTCGTTCATCACGCCGTTCGACCGCGAGGACATCTACAAGCTGGCCTCGTCGCTCGACGACATCATGGACTTCATGGAGGAGGCCGTCGATCTGGTCGTCCTCTACAAGATCGAGGAACTGCCGAAGGGCGTCGAGCAGCAGATCGAGGTGCTGGCGCGGGCGGCCGAGCTGACCGCCGAGGCGATGCCGAATCTGCGCACGATGGCCAACCTCACCGAGTACTGGATCGAGGTCAACCGCCTGGAGAACCAGGCCGACCAGATCCACCGCAAGCTGCTCGCGCACCTCTTCAACGGCAAGTACGACGCCATCGAGGTGCTCAAGCTCAAGCAGGTCGTGGACATCCTGGAGGAGGCGGCGGACGCTTTCGAGCACGTCGCCAACACTGTCGAGACCATCGCGGTAAAGGAATCCTGAGCCCCGGCCATGGATACCTTCGCGCTTGTCGTGACCATTGCGGTCGCGCTCGGTTTCACGTATACGAATGGCTTCCACGACTCCGCGAACGCCATCGCGACCTCGGTCTCGACGCGGGCGCTGACCCCGCGGGCGGCGCTGCTGATGGCCGCGGTGATGAACCTCGCCGGTGCCTTCCTGGGCAGCGGGGTCGCCAAGACCGTCAGTGAGGGGCTGATCGCCACACCGGTGGGCAGCAAGGGGATGGGCATCCTCTTCGCGGCCCTGATCGGCGCGATCGCCTGGAATCTCGTCACCTGGTACTTCGGGCTGCCGTCGTCGTCCTCGCACGCGCTGTTCGGCGGCATGGTCGGTGCGGCGCTCGCGGGCGGCACCGAGGTGATCTGGTCCGGGGTGATCGAGAAGGTCGTCCTGCCGATGTTCCTCTCGCCGATCGTCGGCCTGGTGGTCGGCTACCTGGTGATGGTCCTGATCCTGTGGATGTTCCGTAAGGCCAATCCGCACAAGGCGAAGCGCGGTTTCCGTATAGCGCAGACGGTCTCGGCGGCGGGCATGGCCCTCGGCCACGGTCTGCAGGACGCGCAGAAGACCATGGGCATCGTGGTGATGGCCCTGGTCATCGCCGATGTCGAGGAGCAGAGCGCGGCCATCCCGATCTGGGTCAAGCTGGCCAGCGCGATCATGCTCTCGCTCGGTACGTACGCGGGCGGCTGGCGCATCATGCGCACGCTGGGCCGGCGCATCATCGAGCTGGACCCGCCGCAGGGCTTCGCCGCGGAGACCACGGCCGCCTCGGTCATGTATACGGCGTCGTTCATGTTCCACGCACCGATCTCCACGACGCATGTCATCACGTCCGGGATCATGGGCGTGGGCTCGACGAAGGGGACGCGCGCGGTGCGCTGGGGCGTCGCCAAGAACATCGTGATGGGCTGGTTCATCACGATGCCGGCGGCGGCCGCGGTCGCGGCGCTGTCGTACTGGATCGTGCAGCTGGCCTTCGGCTAGGGCCTGTTGTCCCCGGCGAGCCGAAGGGCCGGTCGTCGTCGGCGTGCCGACAGGCCTGTCGGCACCGGTCCCCAGCGAGCCGAAAGGTGAATGGGCCCGCCCCCGGTACAGGGGGGCGGGCCCATCGTCCTTGCGGTGGCACCGCCATGCAGCACCGCAGGACGCTCAGGGGGCGTCGGCCGGGCCGGAGCGCGGCTCAGCCGAAACGGCCGGAGATGTAGTCCTCCGTGGCCGGGACCGACGGGTTGGAGAAGATCCGCTCGGTCTCGTCGATTTCGATCAGCTTGCCGGGCTCGCCGACGGCGGCCAGGTTGAAGAACGCCGTACGGTCCGAGACACGGGCGGCCTGCTGCATGTTGTGCGTCACGATGACGATCGTGAAGCGCTCCTTCAGCTCCCCGATGAGGTCCTCGATGGCGAGGGTGGAGATCGGGTCGAGCGCCGAGCACGGCTCGTCCATCAGCAGGACCTGCGGCTCGACCGCGATGGCGCGGGCGATGCACAGCCGCTGCTGCTGGCCTCCGGAGAGGCCGGAGCCGGGCTTGTTGAGGCGGTCCTTGACCTCTTTCCAGAGGTTGGCACCCTTGAGGGACTTCTCCACGACGTCCTTCAGCTCGCTCTTCTTGTGCGAGCCGTTCAGCCGCAGACCGGCCGCGACATTGTCGAAGATCGACATGGTGGGGAACGGGTTGGGGCGCTGGAAGACCATGCCGACGGTGCGGCGGACGGCGACCGGGTCGACCCCGGAGCCGTAGAGGTTCTCGTCGTCCAGCATCACCTTGCCCTCGACGCGGCCGCCGGGGGTGACCTCGTGCATACGGTTCAGGGTGCGCAGGAACGTCGACTTGCCGCAGCCGGAGGGGCCGATGAAGGCGGTCACGGAGCGCGGCTCGACGGTCATCGAGATGTCGTCGATGGCCTTGTGGCCGCCGTAGTAGGCGGAGAGGCCGCTGACGTCGATTCGCTTGGCCATGGGATCACTGCTTCTTTCGGTGCTTCGGAGGGTCGCTGTCTGGCCCCACTCGGCGGAGCCGAAGTGTCGCCTTAGCGACCGGTCTTGGGGGCCTTCCAGCGGGCGATGCCGCGGGCCGCCAGATTGAGGATCATGACGAAGGCGATGAGGACGAGAGCCGCCGCCCAGGCGCGGTCGTACGCGGCCTCGGAGCCGATCTGCCACTGCTGGTAGACGTACAGCGGAAGCGACTGCTGAGCACCTTCGAAGGGGTTGTTGTTGATCGTCTTGGCGCCCCACACCAGCAGCAGCACCGGGGCGGTCTCACCGGTGATACGGGCGATGGCCAGCATCACGCCGGTGGTGATGCCGCCGACCGACGTCGGCAGAACGACCTTGAGGATGGTGCGCCACTTGGGGACACCGAGGGCCAGGGACGCCTCGCGCAGCTCGTTCGGGACGAGCTTGAGCATCTCCTCGGTGGAGCGGACGACGACCGGCATCATCAGGATCGCCAGCGCCATCGATCCGGCGAAGCCGGACGGGCCGAAGCCGAGGATCAGGATCCAGACGGAGAGGACGAACAGGCCGGCCACGATGGACGGGATGCCGGTCATCACGTCGACGAAGAAGGTGACGGCCTTGGCGAGCTTGCCGCGTCCGTATTCGACGAGGTAGATCGCGGTGAGCAGACCGATCGGCGCGGCGATCAGGGTCGCCAGGCCCACCTGCTCCAGGGTGCCGACGATCGCGTGGTAGATACCGCCGCCGGGCAGCGCGTCCGGGAGGGTGCCCATCGAGGTGGACAGGAAGTAGCCGTCCAGGACCTTGACGCCGCGGGCGATGGTCTCCCACAGGAGGGAGGCGAGCGGGACGACGGCGAGCAGGAAGGCCATCCAGACCAGGCTGGTGGCCAGCCGGTCCTTGGCCTGCCGGGCGCCCTCGACGCCCACGGCCAGCGTGAACGTGCCGAGGACGAAGAGCAGGGCGGCTATCAGGCCCCACTGGACCCGGCTGTCCAGGCCGGCGGCGAGGCCGATGCCGCTGCCCGCGGCGGCCGCGACGAGCGCGAGGACCGGCGGGGTCCAGCGGGGCAGCCGGGCGTGCTGCAGGGAGACGGGGTGGCCGCCGGTGGCGACGGGCCGCTCGGTCATCACGTCGGTCATGCTGCGGCTCCCGAGTACTCCTTGCGGCGGGCGATGATCATGCGGGCCGCGCCGTTGACGAGCAGCGTGATCACGAAGAGGACCAGGCCGGACGCGATCAGGGCGTCCTGCCCGAACTGGTTCGCCTCGCTGAACTTGCTGGCGATGTTCTGGGCGAAGGTGCCGCCGCCCGGGTTCAGCAGGCTGGTGTTGATGAGGAAGCTGGGGGAGAGGACGGTGGCGACGGCCATCGTCTCGCCGAGCGCGCGGCCCAGGCCCAGCATGGAGGCGCTGATCACGCCGGAGCGGCCGAAGGGGAGCACCGACATCCGGACGACCTCCCAGCGGGTGGCGCCGAGCGCCAGCGCGGCTTCCTCGTGCATCTTCGGGACCTGCAGGAAGACCTCACGGCTGACGCTGGTCACGATCGGCAGAATCATGATCGCGAGCAGGATGCCGACGGTGAACAGGGAGCGGGCGGCTCCGTCGCCGTACGCGAAAATGCCGGTCCAGCCGAGGTAGTCGTCCAGCCAGCTGTAGAGACCGGACAGATGCGGGACGAGGAAGAGCGCGCCCCACAGGCCGTAGATGATGCTGGGCACCGCGGCGAGCAGGTCGATGACGTAGCCGAGCGGCGAGGCCAGCTTGCGCGGGGCGTAGTGCGAGATGAACAGCGCGATGCCGACGGCGACCGGGACCGCGATGAGCATCGCGATCACCGAGCTGACGACGGTGCCGAAGGCGAGCACCGCGATGCCGAACTTCGGCTCGGTGCCGGTGGCGTTCCATTCGAGTGTGGTGAAGAAGTTGGCTTTGTCGCCGGAGATGGCGAGCACGGACCGGTAGGTGAGGAAGGCCGCGATGGCGGCCATGATCACCAGGAGGGCGATACCGGAGCCGCGGGAGAGCCCGAGGAAGATCCGGTCGCCGGGGCGGACGGCCTTCCCGGAGACGCTGGGGTGCGCGTCGTTACCGGGCGGCGGTGGCGTTTCGGTGAGGACAGGTGAAGTCATGGTTTCTCCGGTCTGCGGAGCCGGTGAGGGCTCCTGGCGGCGGTGCACCGGACGGGTGGCGGGCCGGGCCTGGTGGCCTTGGCCCCTGTGGTGGGCCCCTCAGGGCCAGCGGCGGGACGCGACCCGCCACCCGGGTTGCTCAGGAGAGCGTCGCGACGGTCTTGCGGACCTTGTCGGCGGTCTCGGGGGGCAGCGGGGCGTACCCCAGGGCCTCAAGGGCGGCCTGGCCGTCCTTGCTCGCGACGTAGGTCAGGAAGGACTTCGTGGCGGGCAGCGTCTCCGCCTTGTTGCCCTTGTCGCAGACGATCTCGTACGTCACCAGGGTGATCGGGTAGGCGCCCTCGGCCTTGGTGGCGTAGTTGAGCTCCAGCGCCAGGTCGTCGCCCTCGCTGGCCGGCTTGGCCTCGGCGATCGCCTTGGAGGCGTTGGCGGTGGTGGCCTCGACCGGGGCCTTGGCGCCGGTGTCCAGCTTGACCGTCGGGATCTTGCCGGAGGTCGCGTACGACAGCTCGAAGTACGAGATGGCGCCGCTGACCTGCTTGACCTGCGAGGAGACACCGGACGAGCCGGAGGCCGCCTGGCCGCCCTTGCCCTCCCACTTCTTCGCCGGTTCGTGCTTCCAGGCGGACGGGGCGGCGGCCTTCAGGTACTTGGTGAAGTTGTCCGTGGTGCCCGAGTCGTCGGAGCGGTGGAACGCCTGGATCTTGAGGTCCGGCAGCTTGGCGTCCGGGTTCAGCTTCTTGATCGCGGCGTCGTTCCAGTTGGTGATCTCCGAGTCGAAGATCTTGGCGAGGGTCTCGGCGTCCAGCACGAGGCTGTCCACACCGGGAACGTTGTAGCCGACCGCGATCGGGCCGCCGACCATCGGCAGGTCGATCGCCTGACCGCCCTTGCAGACCTTCTTCGACTTCGCGACCTCTTCGGGCTTCAGCGCCGAGTCGGAGCCCGCGAACGCGGTCTGGCCCTGCAGGAAGGTGGTGATGCCGGCACCGGAGCCGGTGGGCTGGTAGTTGATCTCGGTGTCCTTGCAGGCGCCCGAGTAGTTCTGGACCCAGACGTCCATGGCGTTCTTCTGCGCCGACGAGCCGGACGCGAGCAGCTTGCCCTTGCCCTCGCACTTGATGTCGGCGGCCTTGGCGGGCTTGCCGGCGCCGCCGGCACCGCCGCTGGTGTCGTCGGTGCCACACGCGGTCAGGGCCAGGGCACCGGAGACGGCGAGAGCGCCAACGGCGAGGGCGCGAACCCGGGGCTTGCGCTGAAGCTTCACAGTCGAGAGTTCCTTCCTGGGGCGCGCCGCTTCGTTCGGCGTGCGGGTGGGGACGGGGGTGATGACTCTTCTTTGGTGACCGCCTGGGGGCGCGGTGTCAGCTAGCCGTGCCGCGCTCGCCCCGCGGGCATGGCGCGCACTCGGTACGGCCGAAATTAGGCAGACCAGGTGAAGTGGCCGATGGAGGAGAGTGAACGCAAGGTGAACCTCGGCCGTCGGGTGGGTGCGCCGCGCTGGTCCTGGGCCGGCTTGGTTCTCACCGTTTTCGGTTTTCCCGCCGTTGTGCCTGGTGCGGGCTGTTGCCGCTGCGCGGGGCTGTTCGGCGGAGGTGCCGGACCTCCGGCCTCCGGCCCGCGGTCCGGCACCTCCCGAGGGGGGTGGTTGAGGGGCGATGGGGCGTGCGTGTGTGGGCAGCTGCGGCTTGGGGGCGGGGGCGGGGCTCGTTTCGGTTTCGAGGCGGGGTGGGATGAGCACCGTGGGCGCGGGAAACGGGGCGTCGTTCATGGCGAACGCCCCGGCGCACATGAGACGTGCATGAGAAACGACCTTGTCGCTCTGTCGAATTACCGGGCGGTATGGCAGCATCCGCGGCTGAAGAGAAGAGAACGCGCGAATCGGTGCTAAACGACCGGAGGTGGCTGGTGGGGAGCCAGGGCGCACAGCAGGGCGTTCGGGGTGTATGGGGCGTACGGGGTGGCCGGATCATGGTGGGTACTGCCGTGGTCCTGTGCGTGATGGGGCTGCTGGGTGGGGCGGAGACGGCGGCGTACGCGGCGGATCCGGAGCCGGGGTCCGGAAGTGGCAAGGGGACGAAGCGGGGTGCGGCCAAGGGGGCGGCCGCGGAGCCCGGCAACGGGTCGGGCGAGGCGTCCGGCGAGGGGGCGGGCAAGGGGTCCGGCAAGCGCCTTGAGGACGTACGCAAGAAGATCGAGAGCCTCTACCGCAAGGCGGAGAAAGCCACCGACGCGTACAACGCCGCCGAGGAGCAGGTCGAGATCCAGCAGAAAGAGATCGTCAGGCTGGCCCGCAGCATCGACAAGACGCAGCGGGAGTTGAAGGCCCTCAAGCGGCAGGCCGGTGTGCTGGCCAGTGCCCAGTACCGGGGCGGCGGGATTCCCCCCGAGGCCAAGCTGGTGCTCAACGGCGACCCGGAGCTCTTTCTCGACAATGTCGTCCTCGCCCGTAAGGGGCAGCAGGCCGCCAAGGGTGTGATCAGTCAACTCTCCCTTCTGAAGGTCGACTTGGAGGGCTATTCGCAGGCCGCCACGGACCGCTGGGAGCGACTGGAGGCGAACCGCAAGAAGAAGGAAAGCGCGCGGCGGGACATCAAGAAAAAGATCGACGCCGCAAAGAAGCTGGAATCCCGGCTCGCCGCGAAGGAAAAGGCCCGGCTGCGGAAGCTGGAGAACGAGCAGGCGTACAAGGAACAGCAGAAATGGCTCGACTCCGGTGTGCTGAGGGAAATCAGCAACAAAGCGTCCGCCGGAGGTATGAAGGCGATTGCGTACGCCACGGCACAGATCGGCAAGGACTATGTCTGGGGCGCGGAGGGGCCGGACACCTTCGACTGTTCCGGGCTGACCCTCCGGGCGTGGCAGGCCGCCGACCGGACGATTCCGCGGACCTCACAGGAGCAGTGGCGGCAGCTGCCCCGGGTCGGCGTCAAACGGATGCGGCCGGGCGACCTGATCATCTATTTCACCGATGCCAGTCATGTCGGGATCTATGTCGGTGACGGCGCGATGGTGCATGCCCCGCGGCCGGGTCGGAAGATCACCGTCGCCGGCGCGGGCTCGATGCCGATCCTGGGTGTCGTCCGGCCGGATATGCGCGACGACCGCATGAACGAGGGCGAATAGGCCGGAGAGGCGAGGCCGGAGGGGCCGGATAGATCGGATAAGTCGGAGAAAGGCCGAGAAGGCGGAGAAGGTCGGAGAAAGGTCCAGTACCGGTGATCGGGCCGAGGGAACCCCTCGGCCCGATAAATGACTCGATCGATTGCTATCAGACGGTTGTCGCGGCGTAGCCGAATGCGGTCAAGCGGGGTGATGTTCGTCATTCCGCTTTCCTGTCGCCCCAGGTGAAATCGCAGATGGGGTGCGGCATATGACAATGGCCGATTACCGTCGGCCATTCCGTACCGCTCGGTACTGACGCTATGGTCGCCTCTCAGAGCCCGGACCTTCGCTCATATGACCGACCGACGGCGGGGAACCGGGCACGGTGGTGCGCCGTCGGCGCGTCGCCCGCCCTCGGGGGGAGGGAAGGAAGCAGAGCAATGCCCGTACCCGTACCGCACCAGCGGTCCGCCGTGCTGTCGCAGCAGGCGGCCGTGGCGGAGCACGCCCGCGCGGATGCCGCGTGGGCGGCCGGTGCGCCGACGCAGGGGGAGCCGGCGGTCCGGGCCGCGAGCGCCTGGGAGCAGGCCGGCCGGGGCAGCGCCCAGGCGGCGTCCGACCGTGGGGGTGTCTCCCGTTCGAGCCCAGCCGAGACGGGGGAAGGGAGGGCCCCGGCGGAGCCCGCGACCGGTCTCGTGCAGTACGGCGCGGACTGCCGGGAAGCGCGTCCCCGGGCGGCGACCCGGCCGTTTTCGGCCGACCACGCCCACCACTCCGGCCACGGGCCGCACGATCAGGGCCTGACCCTGCTCCTCATCGGCGAGGACCCCAACAGCCCGGTCCCCGAGATGTGGGACTGGTCGGGCCGCAGGGTCCGGCTGCGGACCGCCCGGAACCTCACCGAGGCCGAGCGGCTGCTCACCGACGACGTCCACTGCATCCTGCTCGACCTGGCCCCGCCGGAGCGCGCGGAACGGGAGGCGGCAGGCGGCGACTGCCCCGGCGACGAACTGGACATGCTGCGCGGGGTGCTGCGGATGGCGCCGGCGCAGGCGGTCCTGGTGCTGACGTCCGAGACGGACGCCGAGCGCGCCGCCGATGCCGTACGCGTCGGCGCCCAGGACTACCTGTTCCGCGACGAACTGGACGGCGCCGTCCTCAGCCGCGCCGTCCGCTACGCCGTCGAACGCAAACGCGCCGATCTCGCCCAGCGCCAGCTCACCGAGTCACGGATGCTCGCGCAGGAGAACGCCCGCCTGGAGCGCGGGCTGCTGCCCACACCGCTGCTCGACGGCTCCGACCTGCGCTTCGCCGCCTGCTACCGGCCCGGCCGCAGCCGCGCACTGCTCGGCGGCGACTTCTACGACACCGTCCGCACCCCGGACGGCACCGTCCACGCAATGATCGGCGACGTCTGCGGCCACGGCCCCGACGAGGCCGCACTGGGCGTCGAGCTGCGCATCGCCTGGCGCGCGCTGACCTTCGCCGGACTGTGCGGCGACGAACTCCTCTCCACCCTCCAGAAGGTGCTGGAACACGAGCGCGCCGACGACGAGATCTTCGCGACGCTGTGCACCGTCGACATCTCCCCGGACGGCCGGCGCGCCGGCCTGTGCCTGGCCGGCCACCCCGCGCCGCTGCTGGCCCACGCCGGGCGGACGCCGCGCCTGCTGCCGTACGAGTCCGGCGGCCCTGCGCTCGGCCTGCTGCCGCACGCCCGCTGGCCGCGCCGACAGGTCGAACTGGGCGGCTCCTGGAGCCTGATGATGTATACGGACGGCCTGATCGAGGGCCGCGTCGGCGAGGGCAACCAGCGCCTCGGCCAGGAGGGCATGGCCGAACTGGTCGGCCGTCAGATGGCGTCCGGACTGCGCGGCGAAGAGCTTCTGGACGCGTCGGTCAGGGAGGTACGCGACCTCAACGGCGGCGAGCTGACAGACGATGTCGCGGTGCTGCTGCTGGACCGGAGATAACGCCGGCGCCCGCGCGCCTGTCGCGTCCGTCCTTCCCGTCCGTCCTTCGTGTTCCGCGTCCGCCCCGTCTTTGTCTTCCGCGTCCGCCTCTTCCGATCCGGTCGTTTCCGGATCCGTCTCTTCCGCTTACCGGCCGCCGTTGTAGGGGCCGTAAGGGCCGTCCGAGCTGGAGCCGCCGCGGCGCGGACCCTTGCCGGTGATCTGCTTGAGCGCCGGCCGGACGTCGACGGTGTAGACGATCACCGCGATCAGGCCGATGATCGGCAGGAACGACATCAGCGGGAGCAGGAAGAGCAGCGCCGTGGCGATACCGAGGAAGATCAGCCACATGCCCTTGGACTGTTTGCTCGCGGCGCGATAGGCGTCTTCGCGGCGCACGGCCGCGTCGATCAGCATCACGGCGGAGAACACGCCCAGAGCGAGCTGCACATAGCTCAGAAAGTTCTGGAACTCGTAGATCAGCACCCTGCCACCGCCTGTTTCCCCGTTGCCCTGTTTTCCTGATTGCCCTGGACTGCTCGGATTGTCTGGCCTGCTCGGCCTGCTCGGAATTCCCGCCGCTTCTTCCCGGCCTCCTGCCGGCGCTGCGTCCCCCGGTGTGTCCGTACGGGCCGCCCGGCCGTAGTGCTCCTCAGCGGCCCACCGTACCCGGAGGTGGACCGTACCCGGAGGAACCGACCGTAATCGAGAACGGGCTGTGACCGGAGAACGGGCCGGACACCTGAAATGTGCCCGGCCCGCCCGCTGCCTGCCGCTTCCCCCGCCCGTCGGCCCGTCCGCTCAGCGCATGGTGACCGAGGTCACTTCGCGGACTGCGGCGGGGTCTTCTTCGCCGCCGGCTTGCGCGCCGTGGTGGTCTTCTTCGCCGGGACGGCCTTGTTCTCCGTCTTGACCCCGTTCGCGGGCGCCGGCACGGCGTTGGCCTCGTCCTCGCCCTCGTCCTTCTCCGCGTCCTTCGCCGCCGGCTCCGGCTCGATCGCGACCGTCAGTTCCTCGGCCTGCCCGTCGGCCTGGCCACGCCAGGTCTGCACGGCGCCCCGGCCGCGCTCGGCCAGCTCGTCATACGTCTCGCGTGCCTGCACGGCCACCTCGGCGGCCCGGCCCACGCCCCGCAGTGCCAGCTCCTGTGCCTGATCGAGCAGCTTCTTCAGGTCGCCGTCGAGCGAGCCCAGCGCCTCGGTCAGCTTGTCCTGGGCGTCCTTGGCCTGGTGGGCGACGCGCTCCTGGGTGTCCTTGGCCTGCTGGGTGACGCGCTCCTGGACGTCCTTGGGGTCGGTGGCCCGCACGGACTCGAAGCGCTTGGGCGCCTCGGTCCGGATCTTCTCGACCAGCTGCGGCACCTCGCCGAACGCCTCGGCGGCCTTCTGGGCGGCCAGGTCGGTGGCGCCGGCCACGGCGTACAGCGGGGTCGGGTCCGTGAAGACCTTGCGGAGGTCCTCGGTGGTGATGGCCATGCGTAATTCCTCCTGGAAACGAAATCGATTGCTCAGGTGGCGTGCGGGCCGCCGTCGGCCTCTGCCTCGTGGGAGTCCGTAACGCGCTCGTCCTCGTGCCCGCGCGGGGCGCTCTCCTCGCCGCCGCCCCCGAGTCCGTTCTCCTTGCGGAAGGACTCGTAGATCTGCAGCAGGACCTGCTTCTGCCGCTCGTTCAGAGACGGATCGGTGAGGATCGCGGTCTGCACCTCGACGCCTTCGAGCCCATGCCGCTCGTCGAGGATCCCGGCCTGGACGTACAGCGTCTCGGCGGATATCCGCAGAGCCTTGGCGAGTTGCTGCAGGATCTCCGCACTCGGCTTGCGCAAGCCGCGCTCGATCTGGCTGAGATACGGGTTGGACACCCCGGCGGCATCCGCGAGCTGCCGCAGGCTGAGCTGCGCCGTGCGCCGCTGCTCCCGCAGGAACTCACCGAGGTTGCCGACGTTGAGTGATGCCATGTGTCGATGGTGCACCCGAGTGCTAACTTTTGCAAGCAAGCGCTAGCAGGAGTGGCGGGTGGGGGCGGTGACTGAGCGATAGGTGGCCGCTGAGCGAGGTAGTTGGCCCCGCCGGGCGGTGCGGCGCCGCCTGTACGAGTACGTGGCGGCGCAGGGCCGCGAGGTCGGCCGCAACGAGGCCGCCGAGGCGGCCGGGGTGGGGCGCACGCTCGCTGCACACCATCTGGACAGGCTGGCGAGGCCGGGCCACTGGAGAGCGGTAGCCGCCGCCGCGATCCGGGCCGGGCCGCCCGCGCCCTGCCGGCCGTCTGGCAGCGCACTGGCACCTGAGGCGCTCAGCGGCCGACTACGGCGCTCAGTCACAGGCGGGCCGAGGCTTCCGGTGCCGGTCATGTCGGCGTGCGGGAAAGTTCATTGCCAGGGGGATGTCGGCCCACAGCAGGGGCCGCATCCAGGGGACGGCGATGGCCTTGATGGGGGTGGTGGGGCCGCTGCCGGGTCCCGGGACGGTTCGGGTATCGGTTTCCGGGCCGGTCGGGTGCCGGTGACGACCGTGGCGTAGCGCTCGTCGTCGTTGGTCACCCGCGGGAGCAGCCCGTTGCGGGCGAAGGTCTCGACGGCCTGCGGCGCCTGGCGCTCGCTCGTCTCGACGAGCAGATGGCCACCGGGCGCCAGCCATGCCGGCGCCGCCGCGCTCACGCGTCGCATCACGTCGAGTCCGTCCGCGCCCCCGTCCAGCGCCACCAAGGGCTCGTACTCGCGCGCCTCCGCGGGCAGCAGCCCGACCTCCTCGGTCGGTACGTACGGCACGTTGGCGACGAGGATGTCGATACGCCCCCGGAGGCCGGCGGGCAGCGGGCCGAAGAGATCGCCCTCGTACACCTCGCCACCGGCGGTGGCGGTGTTGCGGCGGGCGCAGCGCACCGCGGCGGGTTCGATGTCCGCGGAGTGCAACTCGACCCGGTCCAGGGCCGCGGCCAGCGCGGCGCCCACCGCGCCCGAGCCGCAGCACAGGTCGACGACGACGGGCCGCGGCCGGCCGAGGGCACCGGCGAGGCCGACGGCCCGCTCGACGAGGAATTCGGTGCGGCGGCGGGGCACGAAGACCCCGGGATCCACGGCCACCCGCAGGCCGGCGAACTCGGCCCAGCCCACGACGTGTTCGAGAGGCAGGCCGATGACGCGCCGTTCCACCATGGCGGCGAGTTCCGCCGGTGTACGTGCCGTGGAGAGGAGCAGTTCCGCCTCGTCCTCGGCGAAGACGCAGCCGGCGGCGCGGAGCCTGGTGATGACGGTGGAGCGGGGGACGGCTGGGAGGGCTGGGGGAGCGGAGGGAGTTGAGAGGTGAAGCGGGGACTGCGGTGACGGGATGGTCGACATGTGAGCCTTTCGGGACGCCGTGCGCGCTCCCCGGGTCACGTGTGCCGGACGGTCACCTGCGTCGTGCGGGCCGTACGGACGTGAGACGGGAGCACCTGCCTGGTCTGGCGGGGAATCGGTCTCACCTCCTCGGTCGGGTCCACTGTTGGGGCGCCAACAGTACCTGATCTTGGGGGATGCGTGCAGGTGAGGCTTGTGCCGGGCTTCGGGGCCGGGCGGGGCGGGACCGCTCAGCCCGTTCCCCTCGTTCCGCTCGTTCGGCTCGTCCGGCTCGTCCGGGCTGGCTGGACGTCAGTCCGACCGCCTGGTCGAGGTGTTACTGGAAAATACTTGTCAATGTGGAAAGTATTTGTCATGCTTGAAGGAGCAAGGAAGAGTCGACAAGGGGGGGTTGGCGTGTCCGAGTACGCCTCGAAGGATGCGGCGGCCGCACTGGCCCGCGCGCAGCGGTTGGGATCCACCGTTCGGAATGGATCCAAGTGGTATGTCCGCTATCAAGTGATCTTCGGGTGCGCGGCTGCCGTCGCGGTGCTCGCGATCGGGCTGGTGAGGCATCCGTACGGGTTGGCGGCCGGCATGGGTTTCTTGGGTCTCGCCATCACGGGATTGTCGGTGTACGCGGCTCGGCAGCCCGTTGCGCGGCGAGGATTCGCCCGTTGGCACGTCGGCATGATCATCGCGTGGGCGCTGCTCTACCCCGCCGTGCTGATTCCGGGTGCCGTCTGGTTCGAGGGCGTCGCGGCGTGGTGGGTCCCCGGCGCGATGGTGGTGGCGCTTCCCGGCGTAATAGGGGGTTACTTGGAGGCCCGACGGTGAGTGATCCGCGCTCTGGAGCCCATCCGAGCCCCGGAAGACGTACTTGCGCCGGAGCCCATCCGCGTCATGGGCTCGACGAGGTGATACACGCGCCGGTTCGCTTCTCCATCGTGGCGACCCTGGCGGCCGCCGACAAAGCCGAGTTCGCGTTCGTCCGGGACACGGTCGAGGTGAGTGACTCCGTGCTCTCACGGCAGGTCACCACCTTGGAGAAGGCGGGCTATGTCGCGGTCACGAAGGGATACGTCGGGAAGCGTCCGCGTACGTGGCTCGCCCTCACCGAGGACGGCCGGGCCGCCTTCGCCGCCCACTGCCGGGCCCTGCGGGCGATCGCGGGAGGCGACGACTCTCGCGACGACAGCTGACTCACCGCCGGCAGAGGGGTGGCCGAGCCGGCTGATGGAAGCTGGGGGCGAGTTGACTGGATGCCGATGCCTGTGGCCTCTGACCCTGCCCCCTGACCTGTCGCCGGTGGCGTCCCGAAGGTGGCTGGTGGCGCGCCCGGAGTCCCGGCGGAGGAGCGGTCCCCCGGCGGCGCGGGACCGGCGGGTGACGCTGAGCAGCGGCACTCGAAGCGTCGTTGACTTCGAGAGTGCTCGAACTCCTAACGTCCCACGTGTGATTCGGGAACGGAACCGGATCCGATCGCGGTACAGCGCCAGGAGGTAGCAGCATGACCGGCATTCCCACGCGTCACCTTGGTGAGCTGGCGGTTTCGTCGCAGGGGCTCGGTTGTATGGGGATGAGCCATGGATACGGGGATGCGGACGAGGAGCAGTCGATCGCGACCATCCACCGGGCGCTCGACCTCGGAGTCGACCTGCTGGACACCTCCGATTTCTACGGTGCGGGCCACAACGAGGAACTGATCGGACGGGCCATCGCCGGCCACCGGGACCGGGTGGTACTGGCCACGAAGTTCGGTTTCGCCAACCGGCTCGGCGAGCCGGTTGTGATCCGGGGCGACGCCGCGTACGTACGGCAGGCGTGTGAGGCGTCGCTGCGCCGGCTCGGGGCCGACCACATCGATCTCTACTACCAGCACCGCGTCGACCCCGATGTGCCGATCGAGGAGACCGTCGGGGCGATGGCGGAACTCGTCGAGGCCGGCAAGGTGCGGTACCTCGGGCTGTCCGAGGCGAGCGCGTCGACCATCCGGCGGGCCCACGCGGTGCATCCGATATCCGCGCTGCAGAGTGAGTGGTCACTGTGGACTCGCGATCTGGAGCAGGAGATCGCGCCGGTGTGCCGTGAACTCGGCATCGGCCTGGTGCCGTTCTCGCCGCTCGGGCGCGGCTTCCTGACCGGGCGGTACACCTCGGTGGCCGGGCTGCCGGAGTCCGATCTCCGCCGGGCCCAGCCGCGGTTCGCCGACGGCAACCTGGAGCAGAACCTCGCCGTCGTGGAGCGGCTGAACAAACTGGCCGCCGACAAGGGCGTCACCGCCGGGCAACTGGCCCTGGCCTGGGTGCAGTACCGCGGGGACGACGTGGTGCCGATTCCGGGTACCCGCCGGGAGAGGTACCTGGAGGAGAACCTCGGCGCGCTCTCCGTACGGCTGACCGCCGAGGAACTCGCCGAGATCGACGCCGCCGCACCGGCCGCCCAGATCGCCGGGACGCGCTACGACGAGGTGAGCATGACGTTCGTGAACAGGTGAGGGGACACAACAGGTGAGGGGGACGGGCGAGAGGGCCGGGAGAAGGCGGAGGCTCAGAGGCAGGGCGTCCCGGTCGGGTGCGATCAGTTCGGTGACGCCGTCGCGGGGGCGGTGACGGACCGCGCGCGGTGGTCCTGGCGCGGCTGATCACCCGAGTGGGCGTCCGGCGTGCGGTCGGGGCCGCGGCGGTGACCGGAAGCGTGCAGGGCGCCGAGGACGGTGCCCATCCGCTCCATGTGGGCGTGCAGCGCCTCGGCCGCTTCGGCCAGCCGTACGTCGAGCGGTTCGTCCAGCGAGATCGAGGCGACGTCGCGCAGGATGCGGTCGGTGCCGATCACGCAGGAGACGCGGGCGCCGCGAAGGACGCAGGGGACGCGTGAGATCCGGGGGCGTTCGGGGTGCCTGTGGGCGTCATGGCATCGAAGGTACGGAGTGAGTGCTCACTCGGCCTCACTCCGTCAATGCTGCGCACGCGGCAGGCCAGGGCGCGGCGGGCGGAGGCGGAGCGGCACTGCGCCGGCCGACGCTCCGTGCGGCGCGGCTGCCGCCCCCTGCCTAGACTCTTTCCGGGCGCGAGAAGGCCGGCGGCAGCCGCCGCCGTCCGCAACCCCGCCCGTGGCCCGTACGGAAGGACGGCGCACCATGGACTGGAAGCTCGAACTGGTGCCGGTTCCGGTGTCCGACGTGGACCGTGCGAAGCGCTTTTACAGCGAGCAGGTGGGGTTTGTCGTCGATCACGACACCCGTATCGGCAAGGATGTGCGGATTGTACAGATGACGCCACCCGGGTCGGACTGCTCGATCGTCATCGCCGCGGGCGCGGGCGTCGATACGCCGGAGCCCGGTTCGGTGCGGGGGCTGCAGTTGGTGGTGTCCGATATCGCGGCGGCCCGTGCCCAACTGCTGGAGCGCGGAGTGGCGGCCGGCCCGGTGCAGCATGTCGAGAACGGGGCGATGGCCGAGGGGCCCGGCGAACCGTGGAACTCGTTCGTCTACTTCAGCGACCCGGATGGGAACGGCTGGGCGCTGCAGGAGCGCCCAGCCGAGGGGTGAGCAATACACCGGGACATGAGCAATACATCGGGACATGGGTGACGGCCGTGGTCAGACGTCCGCCGGTGATGTTGCGGTAGGCGGCCTCCAGATGTGCCATATCTGCCGTATGCCGTATGCCGTATGCCGTATGCCGTATGCCGTATGCCGTATGCGCCCGGACCCAAGCGACTAGCGGGGCCGGTGCCTCGTTGAGTGAGGTGCCGAGGCCGGTGAGGGGCTACTTCGGCCTTCGGCGGGCCCCGGTCGTAGACCTCGGGCAGCGCCATAGGGCTCACAGCCCCTGTGCGGCCATCCATTCCGGGTCGGGGTCGATGGTCTGGAGCACCTCGATCAGGGTGCCCTCGGGCCCCCACACGTTGAAGCGGCGCTGGCCCCAGGGCTCGTCCCGTAGCGGCTCGGCGATGGCGACACCCTTGGCGCGCAGGACGGCCTCCTCGGCGGCGGCGTCCGTCACGAGGAAGCCGAGGAGCGCGCCCCCGGTCTGCTGGGTGCGGAAGCTCTCGGGCATGGCCTCGTGTCCGCGCTGGACGAAGTCGAGGGTGTAGCCGGGGTGTTGGGGGTGCTGCAGGCTGGCGTACCAGCCGAGTTCGGCGAGGGGCTGGAAGCCGAAGTGGTCGACGTAGAAGCGGGTGCTGGCGGGTACGTCGTCGGTGAGCAGGGCGGTGCCGAGCTTGGCGAAGCGCATGAATGTCCTCTCCGTGCGCGGCCGTTCGCCGCGTCATCGCTGTAATCGGGCGCTGTCATCGTGCGCTGTGACCGGGCGTTGCAACTGGACGCTGTGACCGGGCGTTGCAAACGGGCGCTGTGACCGGGCGTTGCAGCTGGGGCCGCTGCCTGGGGAGGCAATGACTCCAACTGCAGTGCTTCAGTTGTAGTACTCTACTTGTAGTGGTTGCCGGCGAATTTCGGAATCGATGCCGGGATCGCGTCCGGAACCGGTGACGGAACCGGTGTCGGATTCGTGTCGGCCCGGACGGAAGGAAGAGGCGCCATGGTGCGTAACCCTGAGCGGCGTACGGCGCTGGTCGACGCCGCTGTCGAGGTGCTGGCGCGGGACGGCGCCCGCGGGCTGACCTTCCGTGCCGTCGACGCGGCCGCGGCGGTGCCCATCGGCACGGCGTCCAACTACTTCACCAGCCGGGACGATCTGCTGGCCCAGGTCACCGGGCAGATCCACCAACGCATCGCGCCCGACCCGGACGCGGTGACCGCGGTGATGGCGGCGCCGCCGAGCCGGGCACTGGTGGCCGAGCTGATGCGGTGGATCAACCGACGGGTGGCCGAGAACCGGACCGGTTATCTGGCGATGCTGGAGCTGCGTCTGGAGGCGACCCGGCGCCCCGAACTGCGGGCGGCGCTGACCCGCGTCATCCGCGAGACGCTCGACGAGGACATCCGCTTCCACCTGGAGGGCGGGCTGCCGGGAGACCGTACCGCCGTGGTGCTGATCTATCTCGCGATGACCGGGCTGATGCTGGAACAGCTCACGTTGCCGGGGGTGGTGCCGGCCGAGGAGGCCGACGGCCTGATCTCCGCACTCGTCGACCGCACCATCGGCCCGGACGGGAATCCTGACGGGAATCCGGAAGAGTAGCGGCCGGAGGAGAGCGCCCCAAGCTTTCGCCGCCCGACCCCGCCCCTACGCCCCATAAGCCCGCACATTCCGCGCTTCCCGCAGCGCCACCGCCCACCATGTCAGCTGCTTGAGCAGAGTGTCGGCGGCCGTGGTCGCCGGGGCGGGGTCGCGCAGTCGGCCTTCGTCGTCGAAAAGGTTCCAGGCGAGCGCGAAGCTGACCGTTTCGCGCACCGTCACGGCGTGCAATTCGGCGAAGACCAGCCGCAGTTGTTCGACGGCGCGGAGGCCGCCCGAGATCCCGCCGTACGAGATGAAGCCCACCGGCTTGGCCTGCCACTCCGTGTTCAGCAGGTCAATGGCGTGCTTGAGGGGCGCGGGGAAGGAGTGGTTGTACTCCGGGGTGATCACGACGAACGCGTCCGCCTGGTCGACGCGTTTGGCGAAGGAGGCGTATTCCTCGCTGCCGTGACGGAGTTCGTACGGGCGGACGGTGTCCAGGTCGATGACGTCGACGTCGACCTCGAAGTCCGGGTGATCCGCGGCGTGCCGGGCGAACCAGTTCGCGACGACCGGGGCGAACCGGCCCTCCCGGGTGCTGCCGACGATCACTGCGAGGGTGTAGCGGTGCTCGGACATGGCGGAGGCCCTTCGTGGCGGGGGAGCGGGAGCGCGTGGGCGCCCGCTCGCGTGGTGGGTGAGCGGCGGTGTCGCCGTCGGGCCCCGACGCTAGGACCTCAACCAAACTTCAGGTCAAACCTTCCCTGGCACACCGCGCTCACGTCCGCCCCAGCTCTCCCAGGGCCCCGTCCATCCGCTCCATCCCCCGTCTCTTCCGTCCCGTCCGTCCCTTCTGACCGTCCGTCCCCTCACTCCACGCCGAACTGCCTCAGCAGCTCCGTCTTCTGGAACATCCGCGCCGTCTCGATCGCCGACGGCGTCCCCTTCGACGGGTCCGCGCCATGCGCCAGCAACACCTTGACGACCTCGTCCTCGCCCTTGAAGACCGCGCCGGCCAGCGGGGACTGGCCCCGGTCATTGGTGCGGTCGGGATCGCCGCCGCGCTGGAGCAGGGCCTCCACGGTGGACCCGTGGCCGTGGTACGCGGCCAGCATCACCAGGGAGTCACCCTTGTCGTTCGTCAGGTTGGCGGGCACGCCCGCGTCCACATACGCGGCGACCGTGTCCGTGTCACCGTGCCGCGCCAGGTCGAACACCTTGGCCGCGAGCTGCAGTACTTCGGGGTCGTGGGCGTGTTCGATCGCCTCGGGGCCCTCCGGCTCGGAATTCGCGTCGCTCATGGTCGCCGGCCTCCTGCTGTGGTGGGTGCTGCCCGGTGTCCTCAGGCGCACTGTGTCCTCAGGTGCACTGTGTGTGTCCTGCGCGCACCGGTCGTCGTCCGGTGCTCTCTCGCCACTTTATGCAGGCCATCGCCGTTGCGGCAGCGCCCCGCGCCCCGGCTCCCGCGAGGACCCCACGGGAGGCTCACCATCACGCACAGCGGAGCGGACATGACGCACAGCGGGGTGTCGTGACGCACAACCGTCGCCCGGATTCCCCACTGGTTCCCTGACTTCGCCCCTGACTCTCCCCCGACGCATCCCTGATGCATCCCTGATATCGCAGAAGGTGACGCACGACAGGGAAGGAGGCGTCAAGGAGGCGCAGTCAACAAGGCGAAGGCGCCATCACGCACAGCAGGAGCCATCACGCACAGCGGAGCCGACATGACGCACAAGGACGTGTCATGACGCACAGCGGACGAGACATCACGCAAAGCCAAGGACGCGGTCACAGGCCAAGCGGGCGCGAGGCGAAGCGGGCGCGAGGCGAAGCGTGAACGCGCGTGCTGAACGCGCGTGCTGAACATGCGTCAGGCGCGAAGCCGACGTCGGGCACCACCGGGGTCGGTCGTCAGAGTGTCGCCCGGACCTCCGCCGACCGTCAGAACGTCGCTCGGATTTCCCCCACCCGCTCGCCGCCGCCGAGCAGCGGGGCGTCCTCGATGCGGGCGAGGACGGGGGCGTCCAGGCCCATCTGCCGCAGGGCGCGGGCCAGGATCGGCCCGAGGGTGCGGGTGGCGCCGTCGTCGATCTTGAAGGCGAGGGCCCGGCCGTCGGGGAGGGCCAGCGCCTGGACGGCCTCCGCGCCCATCTTCGACAGGGTGCCGGGCAGCCCCTGCATCAGCCAGGTGTCGGGGCGGCGGGTGCCGGCGACGTACTCGGGATGGGCGCGCATCGCGTCCGCGACGCGGCGCTCCGGTGTGCCGGGGTCGGCCAGCACGAAGTACCGGAACGCGCGAGCCAGACCGGTCAGCGAGAGCGACATCAGGGGCGCGCCGCAGCCGTCCGTGCCGATGTGGGCGACCTCTTCGCCGCTCGCCGCGTGGACGCCGTCGAGCACCAGCTGCTGGAGCGGGTGGTCCTGGTCGAGATACGAGCCGAGCGGCCAGCCGTTGACTGCGCAGGCGGCCAGCATCGCGGTGTGCTTGCCGGAGCAGTTCATGGTGAGCCGGTCGCGCACCAGGCCCGACGCCAGGTAGTGCTCCGTCTCCGCCGGGTCCAGCGGCAGATCGGGCGGGGTCTGCAGCTGGTCGGGTGTCAGGCCGTGCTCGGCCAGCATGGTGCGGACGAGGTCGAGGTGAAACGTTTCTCCGGAGTGGCTCGCGGCAGCCAGCGCCAGCCGCTCGCCGGACAGCTCCAGGCCCGCCCGCAGCACGGCCGCGGCCTGCATCGGCTTGTTCGTCGAGCGGGGGAAGACCGGGGCGGTGACATCGCCGAGCGCCCGCTCCACGCTGCCGTCCGCCGCGAGGACCACCAGCGAACCGCGGTGCCGCCCCTCGACGAAGCCGGACCGCACGACCTCGGCGAGGACGGGCGCCAGGGGGACCTCCGCGGATATCGGCGCACCCGGGGCCGCAGGCGCACCCTGGGACGCCGGCGCGGCCGCGGGCGAGGCCGTACCCAGGGCCGACGACGCATCCGGGGTCGCTGGCGCATCGGGGGCCGCTGGCGCACGCAAGGACGACGGCGCAGCCGGGGCCGCAGGCGTACCCAGGGACGACGGCGCGGCCGGGGACGGCTCGGATATCGGGGTGGGCGGGGTCATCGGCGGCCTTCCGGGGATGTGACCTGCGGCCCCGGAGGCTTGTGGCCGGTGTCAGGACAGCAGGTCGTCTACTTGTGCTTCGCCCTCACGGTACCTGCGGGCGATCTCGGCGCTGCAATCATCGGCTGTCCGCTGCAGCGACTGACGGCGCCGCGAGACCTGCCGCTCGTAGCGGATCAGCCGCCCCATCGCGTCGTGCAGCTCCTGGTCCGTACGGGCCGTGAGATCGGACAGCTCGACCTCGCCGAGCATCTCCTCTGCCATCCGCCGGTACTCCTCGCTGTGCGGTGTCCGCAGCGTCACATGCCGGGCGGAGGAGCGGTGCCGCGACGGCAGGTCCGTGAGGATCTCCGGGAGGCGGTCCAGCAGCGGCGAATGCTGCGCCGTCCGGCGGGCGATCTCGGCCCGCAGAATGTCGATCCGGCCCTGCAACAGCCGCCGCAGATAGCTCAGATCGGCCTCCTCCTGCTGCGAATCACGGCGTACCACCCGCAGCTCGGGCAGCCCCAGGCCGGACAGGTCCGGGGTGTCGACCGGGTGATACCGGTCACGCTGCTGTGGCGGGCGGGGGTGCTGCGTCTGGCCTGCCTGGGGCATGGAGCCTCCCCCACGCTCGGCTTCGCTCGCGCGGGAGGTACCCCCATCGGTGCGGGTGGACTCGACGCGAGCCGTCGCCATGGTCGTGTGCGCGGTGGGGCCTGGGGTCGCTGAAGTGGGTGCGGTGGGTCCCGGGGCCGCTGAGGCGGGTGTGGCAAGGCCTGAGGCAGGTGTGGCGGGGCCTGAGGCGGGTGTGGTGGGGTCTGCGGCGGCAGCGGCGGGCCCCGGGGCCGCTGAGGCGGCTGTGGCGAGGCCCGGTGCCGCGGTCGTGGTCGTCGTTCCGGCGGTCGGCGGCGTCGGAGCGGGTGGTGGTGTCGTCTGGGCGGGCGGTGCCGTACGCGCGGTCGGTACGGGACCGGGTGGCTGCCCGGAGCCGGCAGTGGTCATGAACGTTCCGTCCCCTCGTCCGGTGCGGCATCCAGGGCATGTTGTCCGTGGAAGGCACCACGTGCACGCATCGTGCCACTCCGCGTGGTCCGCGCGCAGGGCCATGGCACCCGAACGGCCGCTGCGGGGCGGCCGTCGGGAGCCTGGTGGTCCCCAGGCATCATGGCGGATATGCGAGCTGTGGTGCAGAGAGTTGACGGGGCATGTGTCGACGTGGCAGGGGAGACGGTCGGGGAGATCATCGGCGAAGGGCTGTGCGTGCTGGTGGGGGTCACCCACGAGGACACCGCCCAGAAGGCGGCACAGCTCGCCAGGAAGCTGTGGTCGCTGCGGATCCTGCAGGGCGAGAAGTCCTGTTCGGACACCGGGGCGCCGCTGCTGGTGATCAGCCAGTTCACTCTCTACGGTGACGCCCGCAAGGGCCGCCGTCCCACCTGGAACGCGGCGGCTCCCGGTACGGTCGCGGAACCACTGGTCGATGAGGTCGTCGCACAGCTGGAGGCGCTCGGTGCGCGGGTCGAGACCGGCCGGTTCGGCGCCCAGATGAAAGTGTCGCTGACGAACGACGGGCCGTTCACGGTGCTCGTCGAGGTGTAGTGGGCCGAACGAGCGCCGAGTGAGCGGTGAGTGAGCGGTGTATGGGGTAGGGCCCAGCGGTGTACGGGGTCTACGAGGCCGGGGCCGTGGGCGTAGGGGGCCGGGACCCCGGTGTGCGGGGTGTACGGGGCCGGGCCCCACGGGCGTACGGGCCTACGAGGCCGGGTCGGCTCATGGGCCGGCGGCGTAGACGGCCCCGGAACCGTCTACGCCGGCTCGCCGAACGGCCCCACCGGACCGCCCCTACGGCTCGACCACGACCTCCTGCGCCGCCGCCGTCCCGCCCGCACTCAGCTGTGCGTCGATCGGCACATTGCGCTTGACCAGGGCGAGGGCGATCGGGCCCAGCTCGTGGTGGCGGGCCGACGTCGTGATGAAGCCGAGCTGCCGGCCCTCGTCGCCCTCCGAGGCCAGCCGGACCGGTGTGCCGTGCGGCGGCAGATGCACCTCACTGCCGTCCAGGTGCAGAAACACCAGCCGGCGCGGCGGCTTCCCCAGGTTGTGGACCCGGGCGACGGTCTCCTGGCCGCGGTAGCAGCCCTTGTGGAGGTGGACGGCGGTGCCGATCCAGCCGAGCTCGTGCGGGATGGTGCGGTGGTCGGTCTCCAGGCCGAGGCGCGGGCGATGGGCCTCGACGCGGAGTGCCTCCATGGCCAGGACGCCGATGGCCGGGCCGTGCTCGGCGGCGAAGGACTCCAGGTCGGCGCGGGGGAGGAAGAGGTCGCGGCCGTGCGCGGTCTCCCGTACGACGACGCCGTCCGGCACCTCGGTGATGCTGCCGGCCGGGAGATGGAGCACGGCGAACTCGTCGGTGCGGTCGGCGACCTCGACGCGGTAGAAGAACTTCATGCTCTCCAGGTAGGCGATCAGCGCCTCCTGGGTGCCGGGCTCGGTGTGCATCCAGGTGGTCTCGCCGTCGTCGACGAGGTAGAGCGCGTGCTCGATGTGGCCGTGCGCGGAAAGGATCAGCGCCTCCGTGGCCTGGCCGGTCGGCAGATCGCTGACGTGCTGGGTGATCAGCAGATGCAGCCAGCCCAGCCGCTCGACGCCGGTGACGGTGACCACGCCGCGGTGCGAGAGGTCGACGAAGCCGGAGCCGTCGGCGAGGGTGCGTTGCTCCCGGAAGAGATCGCCGTAGTGCGCGGCCACGCCTTCGTCGGGAGCCTCGGCGGGGACGGCACCGGGCAGCGACAGCAGGGGGCTGGATTTCACATCTCGCAGCATGGAGCCAGCCTACGACTCGACGGCGGGGCCGCCAGGGGCCCCTAAGGGTTATCGGCCGCGGTCCCCTAGCCAGGGGATGATCGAACAGAACCCTTAAGGGTTGTGCGCACCCCTTGCAGGCCGCAACGCGACGGATCCGGGGCGGTTTCCCGTGGCGGGAGCCGAGGGAGACATTTCCGCGGCAGACCCCAGGCCCCTGGCCCCTAGCCCTCGTCCCGCGCGGCGTTCGATCCGGCCTTGGCCGTGCACCCCGCGCAGCGGCCGAAGATCGCGAAGTGCTTCATGTCCGTGTCGAAGCCGAACTGTTCGCGCAGTTTCGCCGTGAAGGGCGCGGCCACCGACAGATCCGCCTCGATGACGTCCGTGCAGTCCCGGCACACCAGGTGGATGTGGTGGTGGCGGTCGGCCAGGTGGTAGGTCGGCGCGCCGTGGCCGAGGTGGGCGTGGCTGACCAGCTCCAGTTCCTCCAGGAGCTCCAGGGTGCGGTAGACGGTGGAGATGTTCACGCCGCCGGCCGTTTTGCGTACCTCGGTGAGGATGTCGTCGGGCGTGGCGTGTTCCAGCCTGTCGACAGCCTCCAGTACGAGCTGGCGCTGCGGAGTCAGGCGGTATCCGCGCCTGCGGAGGTCACTCTGCCAGTCGGTGGTTACCACGCCCCCAGTCTAGGAGGGCGGTCAGCCGCCGTGAACGTTCCGCAGGTAGGCGGCCAGGTTGGTGACGGCCGCGGGGTTGCGGGGGCTTTCGACGAGGTCGGCGTAGTCGAGGACGTAGATGCGGTTGTTCTTGATGGCGGAGACGTTCGCGAGCGGTGCGTAGGAGGTGAGGAACTTCTTCTTCTGTTCGGCGGTGGGGGTGCCGTAGTCGTTGATGAGGATGACGTCGGGGTCGCGTTCGACGACGGTTTCCCAGCCGACCGTGGTCCAGGAGTCCTTGAGGTCCTTCATGGCGTGGTCGCCGCCGGCCTTGGTGATGATGTCGTGCGGGCCGGCGTATGTGCCCGAGGTCATGGGCTTGTCCTGGCCGCCGTCGTAGAGGAAGACGGAGGGGCGGTCGGCCTGTGCGGGGGCCTTGGCGGCGGCTGCGGTGACCTGTTTCCGGTACTTCTTCACCAGTGCGGCGGCCCGGTCCTCGACGTGGAAGATCTTCCCGAGGTTTTCCAGGTCGGTGTAGAGGGCCTCCAGGGGCGGCATCACGCCGCGGGAGCTGCCGGAGGTGCCGTTGCGGCAGGACTCGGTGAGCACATAGCTGCCGATGCCGAGCTTCTTCAGGGAGGCCGGGGTGACGCCGCTCTCCTCGCCGAAGCCGTAGTGCCAGCCCGCGAAGACCAGGTCGGCCTTGGCGTCCAGGGCGATTTCCTTGGTGATGGCCTTTTTGGACAGCCAGGGGACCGTGTCGTAGGCGTCCTTCCAGGCCACCTTCTCGATCTTGCCGCGGTATTCGGGCATGACGTATCCGGCCATGTGGTCTTCGAGGCCGAGCGCGAACATGATGTCGGCGATGCCGACGTCGTTGGTGACGACGCGCTGCGGGGCCTTGTCGTACGTGGTGGGGACGCCGCAGTTCTCGATGGTGACGGGGTAGTGGCCGGAGGCGGCCTCGGCCGAGTCGTCGTCGGTGGCTACCTGGGCGCCGCAGCCGGTGAGGGCGACGGTGAGCGCGAGGGCGGTGAGCGGGGCGGCGGGGCGGCGGATGCGCATGGTGTGCTTCTCCTGGTTGTGCTGTCGGTCCTGGTGATCCGGGAGGTCCCGGTGGTCCCGGTCGTTCCTGTGGTCCTGGTGGTCCGCATCGTCCCGGCGGTGGTCATGAAGCGGTGGTCATGAGGCGGCGGACGGGGGGAGGCGGTCGAACAGCAGCTGTACGGCGCCCGATTCGGGATGTCGTACGCGGTGGGCGCGGACGCCGAAGACCTTGCCGAGCAGCTCGGGCGTCAGGACGTCGTGCGGCGGGCCGGAGGCGACGATCCGGCCGTGCGCGATGACGTACAGCTCATCGCAGTGCACGGCGGCCAGATTGAGGTCGTGGAGGGCGGTGAGCACGGTCAGCCGGCTGTCGCGGACCAGCGCCAGGACCTCCAACTGCTGGGAGATGTCCAGGTGGTTGGTGGGCTCGTCGAGCACCAGCACCTGGGGCTCCTGGGCCAGCGCGCGGGCGATCAGCACTCGCTGCTTCTCGCCGCCGGACAGACTGAGGAAGCCGCGTGCGGCCAGCTGGTCCGCGCCGACCCGGGCCAGAGCGCGCCGGCATATCTCCTGGTCGGCAGCGTTCGCCCGGCCCGAGCCGCGCTGATGCGGCAGCCGTCCCATCGCGACGACCTCGGCCACCGTGAAGTCGAATTCGGTGCTCGCCTCCTGGGGGAGCGCGGCCAGCAGCCGGGCGCCCTCGCGCGCGTCCATGGCGTGCAGGTCCGCGCCCTCCAGCCGCACCGTCCCGGCGGCCGGGCGCAGGGCGCGGTAGACGCAGCGCAGCAGGGTGGATTTGCCGCTGCCGTTGGGCCCGACCAGTCCGACGAGCCGTCCGCTGCCGGCCCGTAGGGCGATGTCGTGGACCAGCCGGTTTCCGGCCACCTCCACGGACAGGTCGTCGATGTCGATCCGCATCAGGCGCCGCCTCCGAAGGTGTAGCCGCGCCGTCGCATCAGCAGGACGAAGCAGGGCACGCCGATCACGGCGGTGAGCGCCCCCACGGGGAGTTCCACGGGCGCCAGCAGCACCCGGGACAGCAGATCCACCCACACCAGCAGGATCGCGCCCAGCAGTGGGGCGACGGCCAGTACCCGGCGGTGATCGGCGCCGACCAGCATCCGGGTCACATGCGGCACCATCAGCCCCACGAAGCCGATCGCGCCGCTGACGGCGACCACCGCGCCGGTGACCGCCGCGGCGACGACGAACAGCTCACGGCGCAGCCGGCTCCCGTCGACCCCGAGGGCGGCGGCGGTCTCGTCGCCCATGGCCAGCGCGTTCAGGCGGCCCGCGGAGAACCGCAGATGGGCCAGGGCGGCGGCCACCGCGACCGCGGCGATCGGCACCGAGCCCCAGCCGGCCCCGCTCAGGCTGCCCAGCAGCCACATCATCGCGGAGCGGGCCGCTTCGCCGCGGTCGGCGGTGAACACCATGAGGGTGGTGATGGCGGAGAAGCCGTAATACATGGCCGTGCCGGTCAGGACCAGGCGCAGCGGGGTGAGGCCGTGGGCGGTGCGGGCCGCCGCGTACACCAGGGTCATCGCGATCAGCGCGGAGACGAACGCGGACACCGACAGCGCCCAGACGCCGAGCGCGCCGAGCGCCCCGAAGAGGAGGACGGCGTTGGCGCCGACGGCGGCGCCGGAGGAGATGCCGAGGACGAAGGGGTCGGCGAGGGCGTTGCGGACCAGCGCCTGGACGGCCACACCGATGGCGGAGAGCCCGGCGCCGACGACGGCGGCCAGCACGGCCCGGGGGAAGCGCAGCTCCCACACGATGGTGTAGGCCGGGACCTCGTCGGGGGTGAGGGTGCCGCCGGTGAGTCCGGCGCCGAGGTAGCGCAGGACCTGTGCCCAGCTCACCCCGGCGGCGCCGAGGCCGACCCCGCAGAGCAGGGAGGCGAGGAGGGCGAGGGAGAGCGCGGCCACCAGGGGGGTGGTGCGGGCGGGGCGTGCCAAGGGGGCGTGCGCCTTCGGCTCGGGCCGTGTCCGTACGGGAAGGAGCGGCCCGGAGCCGACGGCGGCAACGGTGGCGTCCCCTCGCAGTCCACGGCGAGTTGTCAGGATCCGGCGCCGCCGCGGGCGATCGGGCTTGCGGAAGGGGCTTCCGTTCACCGTTGCGGGTCAGCGCCGGATTCTCACCGGACTTCCCCCACGGGGCGCGTAACGCTGGGTGGTGCAGTGGTGCAGTGGTGGTGCGGGTCAGCCCTTGTAGGGCGTGCCGTCCGGGTTGAAGAAGGAGACCCCGTCCGGCATGTCGTCCGGCAGGCTCTCGGCCCACTGCTGCAGATCGGCGACCTTCTTCAGCTGCGCCGACATGTACGGGCGCAGCGGCACCTCGGGGGTGGTCTTCTCGCCGACCCACATCAGGTCGCCGTTGACATAGCCGTAGAGCCGCTTGCCGCCGCTGTACGGACCGGCGGACGGGGTGCGGGCGACGGCGTCGGTGGCCAGCTCGATCTGCGGCTTCTGGTCGGCGAGCTCGCCGTACCAGACCTCGGCCACGCCCTGGTCGCGGATCATCACGACCTCGACCTTGCGGTCGGCGTCGATGCGCCAGTAGCCGCTCTCGGTCTCCAGCGGGCGGACCTTCTTGCCCTCGCCGTCGAGCACCCAGCTGTGCGAGGTGTAGGCGAGGAAGTCACGACCGTCGTGGGTGAAGCTGACCTCCTGCCCGAAGTTGCACTTCTCGGTGCCGGGGAAGTCATAGACACCCGCGCCTTCCCAGTTGCCGAGGAGGAAGGCGAGCGGCACCAGGGCCGGGTTCAGGTCGGACGGGATCTCGATCATGAGGGCTCAGACGATCTATAGAGGGCGAAGGAAGGGGCGCGCGAAGCGCTCGTGTGCAGGGTGGTGGTGGACGACGGGCGGGCAGGTCAGCGCTGGCCCTGGTACAGCTTCTTCCAGGTCAGCCCGGCGAAGGCGATCACGCCGATGCCGACCAGAACCAGCAGGGTGGTGAAGAATGCCTCAAGCACGAGCGCGCTCCTTGGACGGAGTGAGGTGTTACGGACCGCCTGCGAGTCTAGTCGGCGCCACGGACAGCGGCGCTGTGAGGTCTGCCGCGCACCACATGCGTCCGTACGCCTCTAGTCTGGCCCCATGGCGCAGAAGAAGCTGGTGATCAAGGCGACGGCAGGGGCGGACGCGCCCGAGCGGTGCTCGCAGGCGTTCACGGTGGCGGCGGTGGCGGTGGCCAGCGGCGTCGAGGTGTCGCTGTGGCTGACCGGGGAGTCGACGTGGTTCGCGCTGCCGGGGCGGGCGGCGGAGTTCGAGCTGCCGCATGCGGCGCCGCTGCCGGACCTGATCGAGGGGATCACGGCGGGCGGCGGCACCGTCACGGTGTGTACGCAGTGCGCGGCGCGGCGCGGCATCGAGGAGAAGGACCTGATCGAGGGCGCGCGGATCGCCGGGGCCCAGGTCTTCGTCAGCGAGACGATGGCGGACGGTGCCCAGGCGCTGGTGTACTGACGCCGACCGCTGATGCCGGTGTACTGACGTCCGTGTGCGGAGGCCGATCGGCTGAGTCGATGTGCTGCCGCCGATCGGCCGGGGCCGGCGTGCCGGGCGGGCGCGGCTACCGCGGGTGCCCGTTCCGGTCGTCCAGTTCCCGCCACCAGCGGTCGGACTCCGGGTCGCCGCTCTCGTCCCACCAGCGTTCGCCGGGTTCCCTGCGGTTGCCGATGATCGCGGCGATCGGCGGGATGACCATGGCGACGACGCACATGCCCACGGCCGCCGGGACCGACCAGAGCCGCACCACGCTCCAGGCCAGCACGAACAGCGCGATGCACACGCCCATCAAGACGAAGTACTTGCGATGACGGCGTTGCGGTGCGGACAGCCGACTGTGCGCGTACATATGTCCACGGTAGATCCGGGCGGGTCGGGGAGAAAGCCCGGAACGCGCGGAGGGCCGCCCTCCTGCCAAGGCGTCCAAACCCCAGGGACGCGGCCCTCCGGCATGGGGGGACCTCCCAGCGTCAGCTGGGGGCGGGTCGTCCACGGGGTGCGGACGACCCGCCGTCAGGTGTCGTCAGACGGCGATGCTGACATCCGCCAGGCCGCCCTGCTGGGCGACGACGGTGCGGTCCGCGGTGCCGCCCGGGATGAGCGCACGCACGGTCCAGGTGCCCTCGGCCGCGTAGAAGCGGAACTGTCCGGTCGCCGAGGTGGGGACCTCGGCGGTGAACTCGCCGGTGCTGTCCAGGAGTCGGACATAGCCGGTGACGGGCTCGCCGTCGCGGGTCACACTGCCCTGGATGGTGGTCTCACCGGGTTTGATGGTCGAGGCGTCGGGGCCGCCGGCCTGTGCTCCACACATGGGTGACTTCCTTGAGGGGTTGGGGCTTTCGCCGGGCTTACTTGTTGGCGCCGAGCTCGATCGGAACGCCGACCAGCGAGCCGTACTCGGTCCAGGAACCGTCGTAGTTCTTGACGTTGGTCTGGCCGAGCAGCTCGTGCAGCACGAACCAGGTGAGCGCGGAACGCTCGCCGATACGGCAGTAGGCGATGGTGTCCTTCGACAGGTCGACGGACTCCTCCTGGTAGAGGGCCTTGAGCTCGTCGTCCGACTTGAAGGTGCCGTCGTCGTTGGCGTTCTTGGACCACGGGATGTTGCGGGCGCTGGGCACGTGGCCGGGGCGCTGCGACTGCTCCTGCGGGAGGTGCGCCGGCGCGAGCAGCTTGCCGCTGAACTCGTCGGGGGAGCGGACGTCGACCAGGTTCTGGTTGCCGATGGCGGCGACGACGTCGTCACGGAAGGCGCGGATGGCGGTGTCCTGGGCCTTGGCCTGGTACTCGGTGGCCGGGCGCTTGGGCACCTCGGAGCCGTCGACCAGGTCGCGGGAGTCCAGTTCCCACTTCTTGCGGCCGCCGTCGAGGAGCTTGACGCTGTCGTGGCCGTAGAGCTTGAAGTACCAGTAGGCGTACGACGCGAACCAGTTGTTGTTGCCGCCGTAGAGAATGACGGTGTCGTCGTTGGCGATGCCCTTGGCCGAGAGCAGCTTCTCGAAGCCCGCCTGGTCGACGAAGTCGCGGCGCACCGGGTCCTGGAGGTCCTTCTTCCAGTCGATGCGGACCGCGTTCTTGATGTGGTTCTTGTCGTAGGCCGAGGTGTCCTCGTCGACCTCGACGAGGACCACCTTGGGGTCATCGATGTGGGCCTCGACCCAGTCGGCGTCCACCAGGACGTCGCTACGGCTCATGTTTCTTCTCCTCCGGGGCAGTTGCGGGGGGGCGATTGAGGGGTGTTGCGGGTGCACGCGGGTACGCCGAGTGCGCGCTCAGGCACTTCCCGGACGGTGTCGGGGGTATGCGCGCGGCGCGGCGCCGGGGTACATGCGGGGGCGCGGCCCGAGCGGGCCGGCCGGAGACGACGGGGGAAGGGCCCGTCAGGCAGGGCGACAGAGCATGGCGGCGACGCGGCACAGGTCGACTGCCCGCCGCTTCGTAAGAACCGCCTGTCCCCGATGGCGGAGACCGCTCAATGAGCTCTGCATGGCCCCGATCGTAGGGACGGACGGCGGGGCGTGTCACCGGTGTGTCAAATGGCGAGACGTGTCTGTCCGGGTAATGGGATCGGTATGGGGTGGCGGAGGGTGTGCGTCACCGCGGGACGGCGGTGTGTCGATCAGGGGTCTGGTTTACGGACTGCCGTGTCTCAGAACGTGGACGGTGGGTGGCACGGACGGCAGAGACGGCAGAGACGGAGTGCGGACGGGGCGGGCGGATCGGTGGGGCGGCCCGCCGTGCGGTCCCCGTCAGCCGGGCATCCGGACGTTCTTGCCGGAGGCGGCGATCGAGATGCCCTCCCGCATCGTGACCACCCGCTCCAGCTTGAGGTTGCCGGGCAGCTGGTCCAGCTTCCACTCGTGGTCCGTCTGGGTGCGCACCTTGTCCTCGCAGCCCGGGACGGCCTTGCACATCATCGGGACGCTGTCGGCGCGCAACCGGACGGTGTCGCCCTCGACGCTGAGCGAGCCGGTCACCTCCAGTGAGGCCAGCACCGGGATGTTCGGCGAGATCTTGACCTGGCTGCGGCCGTTCTTCTCGCCGGCGTAGCTGATCCTGACGCCGCCGCCCGCGGCCTTGGTCAGGTCCGCGTACGAGATCCGGGCGTTGCCGGTGGCCGAGGCGGCGCTCTTGACGGAGGTGTAGTCGCTGCCCAGTTCGACGTCGTGGAACTGCGCGGTCAGCTTCTCCACCCGCAGCGTGCGGCCGTCGGCGCTGGCCTCGATGCCGTCGAGGTCGGCGTCCACCTCGGTCAGATTGCGGCCGATGACCTGGGTCAGGAACGGGAAGCCCTTGATCGTGACGTCCGGCGTGCCCGCCAGCCCCTGACTGCTGCGGATCTTCTCCGCGGCCTTGTCCTCGGCGAGATTCACCGCCACCCGGTCGCCGACGACCAGCAGCACCGCGACTATCACGACGATGAACAGCAGTACCCGTAGTGCACGCATCGAACCACTACCCCCACACATGGGCCGGACCCCGGCCACCGGATCGGTGCAGGCCCCTGCCTGCGCTTCGGGAGACCCTAAACGAGGAACCCCGCGAACGCCGCTGCCCGCCTGCGGGAGACAGCGATCTGTTCCGGAAGCGGGCAGCATCAGTGGGGGTGGCGCGGTGCCTGAGTCTCTACAGAGACCCTGCCTAGCCCAGCGCGCGGCCCAGGACGTACACCGCGGGTGCGGCGAGGGTCAGCGGCAGCGCCACCCCGGCCGTCATGTGGACGAAGCGGGACGGGTAGTCGTAGCTGGCCACCCGGAGGCCGATCAGGGCGCAGCCGCCGGCCGCCACGCCCAGCAGCGCGCCGGAGGCCCCCAGCCCGGTCAGCTGGCCGGCCCCGATACCGGCGCCCGCGGCGGCCAGCAGGGCGACGGCCGCCGAGACCGCGGAGGGCAGCGGCAGCGCGCGGGCGAGCGTTGCCACACCCACCGCCGCGGCGGCGACGGTCACCGCGTGCCGGTCGGCCGAGAGATGGCCGGAGGCGAGCACCGCCAGCGCGGTCGAGGCCAGGCCCGCGGTCAGCGCGTACATCCGCTCGTCGGCGCTGCTGCGGTTGCGCAGCTGGAGGACGAGGACGAACAGACACCAGACGCCGAGCGTGCCGATGGCCACCACGGGCGCGTCCTCGCGGTCCGTGGCCAGGAGCGCGGCATCGGTGGTCAGACCGGCCAGAAAAGCGAGCGCGATGCCCTGACGGGCGGGCCACATGCCGTTCAGCCGGAACCAGCCGGCGGCGGTGACGGCCTGCAGCAGCAGCACCGGCACCGCAAGCGCCGGACGGCCGAGCGGAGCGGTCACCGCGAGCAGCAGGGCGAGCCCGGCGGTCAGCACGGCGGGCTTCCGGCCCGGCGGGATGATCGGCGAGCGGCCCTCGGCGCGGGCGCGCTGGTTGGGCGCGAGCGGTGCGATCCGGGCGGCGGCCGGTGCGGCGGCTCCCCGGGCGGTGGCCGGTGCGGCGGCTCCCCGGGCGGTGGCCGGTGCGGCGGCGGGCCGGGCCTGCGGGGGGTGTTGCCGGGTGTGCGGTTCCTCGGGTGGCAGCGCGGTCTGGTGGTGGGACGTCAGGCGCCCCGGGTCCGCGGCGGCGCCGGGCAGCGGCTGGACGCCGGTGTCCCAGGTCGTGGTGTTCCAGGTCTGGGTGTCGGGACGCTCCGGCTGCTGCTGCGCGTAACCCTCGTACCCGTACTGGTCGCCGCCGTGGCGGCCAAGCCCGCCGGACGCCGGCCACACCGTCGGCTCCTGCGCGTAGCTGTCGTAGTGCTGCTGTCCCTGCTGCTGGCCGTACGACGCGTGTACGTCGTACACCCCCTGCGGCGGGTGCGGTGTATGCGGCTCGTAGGGGTCGTACGGCTCGTACGGATTGTGGTGCCGGCGCTGGTTGTCGTTCATGATCGCTTGCTCACCCTCCCGCGAACGGCGGCAGGACCTCGACGGTGCCGCCCTCGGCCAGCGTCACCGACGCATGGTCACGGGTGCCGACCGGATCGCCGTCCACCAGGAAGGAGCAGCGCATCAGGACGCGCGCGAACTCGGGATCGGCGGCATGCGCGGCGCGCGCCGCGTCCAGCGCCTCGGCGAGCGTCGCCGCCGTATACGGCTCCTCAGCCGTGCCGGCGGCGGCTTTGGCCGCGGCCCAGTAGCGCACGGTGCCAGTTGTTGTCACGGCGGCCTCTTCGTCGTGTCGGTGCGGGGCGGTCGGCCCGGGGCCGCCCGCGGTGCGGGACGCCCCGTCGTTGCCGCCTCCATGATGGCGTACGCGCCGGACGTCCCGGCGCCGGGCGACCACCGTCGGTGTCGCATCGCCCGGACGGGCGTCCTATCGAAAATTCGATTGCCGCAGGCAAGTGTTCGCATACCCTTTGCGGGTGTTGGTCCGACTGGCGCGGGCGCATCTGCGGCCCCACAAGCGCTCGATATCCCTGATCGTCCTTCTCCAGCTGATCCAGACGCTGGCCACCCTCTACCTCCCCTCCCTCAACGCCGACCTCATCGACAACGGTGTGGTGCAGGGAGACCTCGGCTACATCCTCCGCATCGGCGGTTTCATGACCGCCGTCACCCTGCTGCAGATCGTCTGCGCCATCGGCGCCGTCTACTACGGCGCCCGGACGGCCATGGCGCTGGGCCGGGACATCCGCGCCGCCGTCTTCGACCGGGTGCAGTCCTTCTCCGCCCGGGAAATGGGCACGTTCGGCGCGCCCTCGCTGATCACCCGCACCACCAATGACGTCCAGCAGGTCCAGATGCTGGTCCTGATGACGTTCACGATGATGGTGGCGGCGCCCATCATGATGGGCGGCGGCGTCGTCATGGCGCTCAACCAGGATGTGCCGCTGTCGGGCCTGCTCCTGGTCATCGTCCCGGTCCTCGGGATCCTCGTCTCACTGATCGTGCGCCGGATGCGGCCGCTCTTCCGCGGCGTGCAGGAACGCATCGACACCGTCAACCGCGTGCTGCGCGAACAGATCGCCGGCATCCGCGTCATCCGCGCCTTCGTCCGCGACCGGCACGAGCGGGAGCGGTTCGCCGGCTCCAACACCGCGCTGTACGACGTGTCGGTGCGCGCCGGCCGGCTGATGTCGATGATGTTCCCGCTGGTCATGCTGATCGTGAACCTCGCCAGTGTGGCCGTCGTCTGGTTCGGCGGGCTGCGGATCGACAGCGGCGGGATGCAGATCGGCGCGCTGACGGCCTTCCTCAGCTATCTGATGTACATCCTCATGTCGATCATGATGGCGACGTTCATGGTGATGATGCTGCCGCGCGCCGAGGTCTGCGCCGAGCGCATCGCCGAGGTACTGGCCACCGACTCCAGCGTCACCCCACCCCGGAACCCCGTCACCGAGCTGCGCCGCCGCGGCGAGCTGGAGCTCCGTGATGTCGAGTTCCGCTTCCCGGGCGCCGAGCAGCCGGTCCTCACGGACGTCTCCCTGGTCGCCCGCCCCGGCGAGACCACCGCCGTCATCGGCTCCACCGGCTCCGGCAAGTCCACCCTCCTCGGCCTCGTCCCCCGCCTCTTCGACGCCACCGGCGGCACGGTCCTGGTGGACGGCGAGGACGTCCGCACCCTCGACCAGGAGACGCTGGCCCAGGCCATCGGCCTGGTCCCGCAGAAGCCCTACCTCTTCTCCGGCACGGTCGCCACCAACCTCCGCTACGGCAATCCCGACGCCACCGACGACGAGCTGTGGCACGCCCTGGAGACCGCCCAGGCGCGGGAGTTCGTCGAGCGGATGGAGGGCGGCCTGGACGCCCCCATCGCCCAGGGCGGCTCCAATGTCTCCGGCGGCCAGCGCCAGCGGCTGGCCATCGCCCGCGCGCTGGTCCGCAAGCCGGAGATCTATCTCTTCGACGACTCCTTCTCCGCCCTGGACTACGCGACGGACGCCGCACTGCGCGCCGCGCTCGCCCGTGAGACGGACCGGGCCACCGTCGTGATCGTCGCCCAGCGGGTGTCCACCATCCGTGGCGCCGACCGCATCGTCGTCCTGGACGAGGGCCGGGTCGTCGGCACCGGTACGCACACCGCGCTGATGGCCGACAACGAGACCTACCGGGAGATCGTGCTCTCCCAGCTCACCGAGCAGGAGGCGGCATGACCACCACGGACAAGACGGCGGCCGCCGAGGAGACCCCCGCGGCCCCGAGACGAGGACCGGCCCCGGCCTCCGGTCCCGCCCGCTTCATGGGCGGGCAGCCCACCGAGAAATCCCTCGACTTCAAGGGCTCCGGCAAGCGCCTGCTCGCCCAGATGCGCCCCGAGCGCGGCATCATCTCCGTCGCACTGCTTCTGGGCGTCCTGAGCGTGGCGCTGACCGTCGTGGCGCCCAAGGTCCTCGGCCACGCCACCGACCTGATCATGGCCGGAATCGTCGGCCGCCGTCTCCCCGAGGGCCTCACCACGGAACAGGCGGCAGCCCAACTCCGGGCGCACGGGCAGGACGGACTCGCCGACATGCTCGGCACGATGCCGGTCGTCCCCGGCCACGGCATCGACTTCGGCGCCGTCGGCACGGTCCTCGTCTGGGTCACCGTCATCTACGCCGCCGCCTCGCTCTTCGGCTTCGTCCAGGCCAGGATCGCCACCCAGGTCGTCCAACGCGCCGTCTTCCGCCTCCGCGAGCAGGTCGAGGAGAAACTGGCCCGGCTCCCCCTCAGCTACTTCGACCGACAGCAGCGCGGCGAGGTGCTCTCCCGCGCCACCAACGACATCGACAACATCCAGCAGACGCTCCAGCAGACCCTCAGCCAGATCATGATGTCGCTGCTGACCATCGTCGGCGTGCTCACGATGATGTTCTGGATCTCGCCGCTGCTGGCGCTGGTCGCGCTGCTCACCGTCCCGGTCTCGGTCCTCGTCGCCGCCAAGATCGGCAAGCGTGCCCAGCCGCAGTTCGTCCAGCAGTGGAAGACCACCGGCAAGCTCAACGCCCACATCGAGGAGATGTATACCGGCCACGCCCTGGTGAAGGTCTTCGGCCGCCAGAAGGAGTCCGCCGAGCTGTTCCGCGAGCAGAACGAGGCGCTCTACACCGCCGGATTCAAGGCGCAGTTCATCTCCGGCGTCATCCAGCCCGCGATGATGTTCATAGGCAACCTCAACTACGTCCTGGTGGCCGTGGTCGGCGGCCTCCGCGTGGCCACCGGCGCCCTCTCGATCGGCGACGTCCAGGCGTTCATCCAGTACAGCCGGCAGTTCAGCCAGCCGCTCACCCAGGTCGCCTCGATGGCCAACCTGGTCCAGTCCGGCGTCGCCTCCGCCGAGCGGGTCTTCGAACTGCTCGACGCCGAGGAGCAGGACCCCGACCCCGCGCGCCCGGCCCGCCCCGAGCGCGTCACCGGCCGGGTCGCCTTCGAGAACGTCTCGTTCCGCTACGACGAGGACAAGCCGCTCATCGACGGCCTCTCGCTGGCCGTCGACCCCGGCCAGACCATCGCCATCGTCGGCCCGACCGGCGCCGGCAAGACCACCCTGGTCAACCTGCTGATGCGGTTCTACGAGGTGCGCGGCGGCCGGATCACCCTCGACGGCGTCGACATCGCCACCATGTCGCGCGAGGAGCTCCGCTCCAGCATCGGCATGGTCCTCCAGGACACCTGGCTCTTCGGCGGCACCATCGCCGAGAACATCGCCTACGGCGTCCCCGGGGGCGCGTCCATGGAGCAGATCGTCGCCGCCGCCAAGGCCACCCATGTCGACCGCTTCGTACGCACCCTGCCCGACGGCTACGACACCGTCATCGACGAGGAGGGCGCCAATGTCTCCGTCGGCGAGAAACAGCTGATCACCATCGCCCGCGCATTCCTCGCCGAGCCCGCGATCCTCGTCCTCGACGAGGCCACCAGCTCCGTCGACACCCGCACCGAGGTGCTGATCCAGCACGCGATGGGGCGGCTTCGTGCGGGCCGCACGAGTTTTGTCATCGCGCACCGGCTGTCCACGATCCGGGATGCGGACACCATCCTCGTCATGGAGAACGGTTCGATCGTCGAGCAGGGGGCCCATGACGAGCTGCTGGCGCGTCATGGGGCGTATGCGGGGCTTTACGCCGCCCAATTCGCGGAGCCTGTGGCGTAGCTTGCGCTTGCCTGGGCCCACATGGTTCCCGCCGTCTTCGGCCGTCCGGCCGTGGGGGGGGCGCCTGCGGCGGGTGTGCGCCCCACGTGGTCGGCTGTCCCGCCGTGGGGGAGCAACGGCGGGAGGGCCAAAAAACGTCGGCCCAGGCAAAGCGCAGCGTCACCCGAAGTGACCAGCGGAACACAAGATCGTGCAAAATCGCCCTCGGGCTCCGAACGCATGTGGGCTATCCTGCTGGACAGAGAAGGATCCGGGCAGCGTAGCCCCCGGGTCCTTTCGTGCTTTCTTACGCGCTTGCTGCGTGGCCGGGAGCACAGTACGAAGCAGGGCCGCAGAAGACTCCCCCGGCCACGGCCGGGAGGTGCCCCCGTCGCAGGGACCGAGGAGGAACCAGACGTCATGGGCCAGAGAAGAAAGCCGGACAGCGAGCCGCACAGGACGAAGCACACCGCCGACACCGCACGCGCCGAGAACCGGGTAGGTGGTCGTAAGTGAGTTCCCTCCTGCTGCTGACCAACGCACTCCAGCCGTCGACGGAGGTGCTCCCCGCGCTCGGGCTGCTGCTGCACAGCGTGCGGGTGGCCCCCGCCGAGGGCCCGGCCCTCATCGACACCCCAGGGGCCGACGTCATACTGATCGACGGCCGCCGTGACCTTCCCCAGGTGCGGTCGCTGTGCCAGCTGCTGCGGTCCACCGGGCCGGGCTGTCCGCTGGTGCTGGTGGTGACCGAGGGCGGGCTCGCCGCCGTCACCGCGGACTGGGGCATCGACGATGTGCTGCTGGACACGGCGGGACCCGCCGAGGTGGAGGCGCGGCTGCGGCTGGCGATGGGCCGCCAGCAGGTCACCACCGATGACAGCCCCATGGAGATCCGTAACGGTGATCTCTCCGTTGACGAGGCGACCTACAGCGCCAAGCTCAAGGGCCGGATCCTGGACCTGACCTTCAAGGAGTTCGAGCTGCTGAAGTATCTGGCGCAGCACCCGGGCCGGGTGTTCACCCGTGCCCAGCTTCTGCAGGAAGTGTGGGGCTATGACTACTTCGGCGGTACGCGGACGGTCGATGTGCACGTCCGGCGGCTGCGGGCGAAGCTCGGTCCCGAGCACGAGTCGCTGATCGGCACGGTCCGTAACGTCGGCTACCGCTTTGTGACGCCGGAGAAGGTGGAGCGGGCGGCGGCCGAGGCGCAGGCGAAGGAGGACGCCGCGAAGGCGGCGAGGGCCGCGAACGCCGCAAACGCGGCGAACGCAGTAAACGCGAAAAATGCCGCGAAGGCCGCCGAAGGCGGCTCCGGTGCTGGTGGCGGCTCCGCGAAGGCCGTGGCGGTGGTGCGGAATCCGCTGCCGCAAGGTCCTGCCCAGCGATAGAGCCACCCGCGTAGACTGCCGCGCGTGGCCAAGGTGACGCGGGATGATGTGGCAAAACTGGCGGGAACATCCACCGCCGTCGTCAGTTACGTCATCAACAACGGGCCGAGGCCGGTCGCCCCGGCCACGCGCGAGCGGGTGCTCGCCGCGATCAAGGAGCTCGGTTACCGGCCGGACCGGGTCGCCCAGGCGATGGCGTCCCGCCGTACCGATCTCATAGGTCTGATCGTGCCGGACACCCGGCAGCCGTTCTTCGCGGAGATGGCCCATGCCGTCGAACGGGCCGCCTCCGAGCGCGGGAAAATGGTCCTGGTCGGCAACGCCAACTACGAGGACGAGCGTGAGGCGCACTATCTGCGCGCCTTCCTCGGGATGCGGGTATCCGGGCTGATCCTGATCAGCCAGGGGCCCAGTGAGCACGCCGCCGCCGAGATCGACGCCTGGGACGCCCGGGTGGTGCTGCTGCACCGACGGCCGGACGCCATCGACGATGTCGCGGTGATGACGGACGACATCTGGGGCGCGCAGCTGGCGACCCGGCATCTGCTGGAGCACGGCCACCCGTATGTCGCCTTCCTCGGTGGTACGGAGGAGACCCCGAAGTCCGGCGACCCGGTCACCGACCACGTCGAGGGCTGGCGCCGGGCGATGCAGGAGTCCGGGAAGCCGCCGGAGGGGCGCTATTTCCAGGCGCTGTACAACCGCTATGACGCGTACGAGGTCGCGCTGAAGCTGCTGGCGGGTCCGGAGCGGCCGCCGGCCATCATGTGCGCGACGGACGACCAGGCGATCGGTGTGCTGCGGGCCGCCCGCGAGCTGCGCATCGATGTGCCGGGCGAGCTGGCGGTCGCGGGCTTCGACGATGTGAAGGAGGCGGCGCTGACCGACCCGCCGCTGACGACGGTGGCCTCGGACCGTGAGGCGATGGCGCGCGCCGCGGTCGATCTGGTGCTGGACGACGGGCTGCGTGTGGTGGGCTCGCGCCGCGAACGACTGCGGCAGTTTCCGTCGCGGCTGGTGGTGCGGCGGTCGTGCGGGTGTGAGGGGTAGGTTCTTCCCCGGGGCCCGCACCCTGGGCCCCACCGCCCTTATGCCGGGCATACCGACTTCTGTCGGGCCTCTCAGGGCGTTCTCAGGCGATTCTCATGCTCCGGTCGCACAGTCGGAGTCATGACCGAGAGCTACCGCCGAAGCGGCGAGGAAACGTCCCAGGACCGGCCGTACGCATACGGGGGCGCATACGGCGACTACTACGGGCGCGCGGTTCCGCCGCCGCCCCCGTACGCCCCGGATGCCGCGGTGGGCTCCACGCCGCATGAGCCGCGTCGCAGGGCGCGTCGCCCCGTCGCGCTGATCGCGGCGGTGGCGCTCGCCTCGGGGCTCATCGGCGGCGGCAGCGCGGCGCTGATCGCCGGTTCCACCCAGACGCCGCAGAGTGGTACCTCCACCCCGGTCGTCAACGCCGGCAAGAACGGCGGCAGCGGCGTCGCGGGGGTGGCCAAGGCGGTCAGCCCGGCCATCGTGGAGATCAAGGCGCGGACGGCCGGCGGCGAGTCCACCGGCTCCGGCGTGGTGATCACCCAGGACGGCGAGATCATCACCAACAACCATGTGGTGGCCGGCGCGGACACCGTGACCGTCACCTTCGGCGACGGCGGCACCGGGACGGCCAAGGTCGTCGGGACCGACGCCGACAAGGACCTGGCGTTGGTCAAGGTCAACGGCGCCAAGGGCCTGACCGCGGCCACCCTCGGTGACTCCGACCGGATCGCGGTCGGCGACCAGGTCGTCGCGATCGGCTCGCCCGAGGGCCTCACCGGGTCCGTGACCAGCGGTATCGTCTCCGCGCTCAACCGCGATGTCACCGTCCCCAAGGACGAGGGCCGGGGCCTGCCGGGGCCGGACGGTCCGGGCGGCGGCTGGCCGTTCGAGTTCGGCGGTAACCAGTACAACGGCGACACCGGCTCGTCGAAGACGTCCTACAAGGCCATCCAGACCGACGCCTCGCTCAACCCGGGCAACTCCGGCGGTGCGCTGATAAACATGCAGGGCCAGATCATCGGCATCAACTCCGCGATGTACGCGCCGAGTTCGGCATCGAGCGGCGCGGCGGGCAGCGTCGGCCTGGGCTTCGCCATCCCGATCAACACCGTCAAGGCCGATCTCGACTCGCTGCGCGGCGGGGGGAGCGACGGCGGCAGCAGCGGTGTGTGACCATGCGGTCGTGCGAGGCCGGTGCGATGCTTGGGTCCTCAGGGACGTTCCTTGGGGCGTGAGGGACGCTCCTTGAGCGCTCAGGACATTCCTTGAGTGCTCAGGGACACTCCGTGAGCCGACGTCGTGATCGATGGACGATCCTGGAGCTGTCGGCCGTTCCGTATCCCACCCCGAGGTAGTCACGCAGATGAGTCCCGCCGAGCACGGTGATCAGCCCGCCCGCATCCTGATCGTCGACGATGAGCCCGCGGTCCGGGAGGCCCTGCAGCGTTCGCTGGCGTTCGAGGGCTACGGCACCGAGCAGGCCGTCGACGGTCTGGACGCGGTGACGAAGGTCGCCTCGTACGACCCCGAGCTGATCGTGCTGGATGTGCTGATGCCGCGGATGGACGGGCTGACGGCCGCCCGCCGGCTGCGGGCGAGCGGGGTGAGAGTGCCGATCCTGATGCTGACCGCGCGCGACACGGTCGGCGACCGGGTCACCGGGCTGGACGCCGGCGCCGACGACTACCTCGTCAAGCCCTTCGAGCTGGACGAACTGCTGGCCCGGATCCGGGCGCTGCTGCGCCGCAGCTCGTACGCGGCGGCGGCCGGTGCGCAGCCCGAGGAGGGCGAGACGCTGGCCTTCGCCGATCTGCGGATGGACCTGGCGACCCGCGAGGTGACCCGGGGCACGCGGCGGGTCGAGCTGACCCGTACCGAGTTCACGCTGCTGGAGATGTTCCTGGCGCACCCGCGGCAGGTCCTCACCCGTGAGCAGATCCTGAAGGCCGTGTGGGGCTTCGACTTCGAGCCCACCTCCAACTCCCTCGATGTGTATGTGATGTATCTGCGCCGCAAGACGGAAGCGGGCGGCGAGCCACGGCTGGTGCACACCGTCCGGGGGGTCGGCTACGTCCTGCGGGCGGACGGCGGCGCGGAGTGAGCGGGACGGGAAGGGACGCGGGCGCCGGGCTCGGGGCACGCTTCGGACGGCTGCCGCTGCGCTCGCGGCTGACCCTGCTCACCGCCGCCGCGGTGGCGGTGGCGGTCGCCGTCTCCGCGCTGGCCTGCTGGCTGCTCACCCGCACCCAGCTGCGCGACGAGGTGGACAACTCGCTGCAGAGCGTCGAGGTCGCGGCGGACTATCTGCTGCGCACCTACAACGACTGCCAGCCCACCGACCCGACCGAGAACACGAACGCCCCGCCGTCGTCCTACAACGTCCAGATCGTCCGGATCGACGGATCGCGCTGTGTGGGGCCCAACTCCCAGCCCGTACGGGTGCAGGGCGCGGATCTTGCGGTGGCGCAGGGCCTGGAACGCGATGCCCTGCATGATGCCGTCACCACAGGCGGCGCGAACGTACGGGTGCTGACCAAGCACATCCGTGTCCAGGGCGTGCCGTTCGCGGTGTCCCTCTCGCGTCCGCTGACCGAGGTCAACAGCGCGCTGAACACCCTCGCGCTGCTGCTGGCCGCCGTCGCGGGGCTGGGCGTCATCGGCGCGGGCACGGCCGGTCTGGCCATCGCCCGCTCCGGCCTCAAGCCCGTCGACCGCCTCACCGAAGCCGTCGAACACGTCGCCCGCACCGAGGACTTGACCATCCGCATCCCGGCGGACGGTGAGGACGAGATCGCCCGCCTCTCCCGCTCCTTCAACTCCATGACGGCGGCCCTGGCCGCTTCCCGCGACCTCCAGCAGCAGCTCATCGCCGACGCCGGCCACGAGTTGCGCACCCCGCTGACCTCGCTCCGTACGAACTTCGACCTGCTGGTGCGCAGCGAGCAGTCCGGCCGTGAGCTCCCGGCCGCCGACAAGGCGGCGCTGCTGGCGTCGGTGAAGGCGCAGATGGGGGAGCTGGCGGCGCTGATCGGCGACCTCCAGGAGCTGTCCCGGCCGGCGGCGCCCGGACACGGTGCCGTCGAGGTCGTGGCGCTGCACGACATCGTCGGCGCCGCGCTGGGGCGGGTCCGGCTGCGCGGCCCGTCGCTGAGCTTCATTGCCGACCTCGACCCCTGGTACGTACGGGCCGAACCGGCCGGGCTGGAACGCGCGGTGGTCAATCTGCTCGACAACGCGGTGAAGTTCAGCCCGGCCGACGGCACCGTCCGGGTCCGGCTGGCGGTCGGCGAGCTGACCGTCCGCGACCAGGGCCCCGGCATCCCGCAGGACGAACTGCCGCATGTCTTCGAGCGGTTCTGGCGCTCACCGTCCGCACGCAGCCTGCCGGGCAGCGGGCTGGGCCTGTCGATCGTGGCCCGTACGGCGGAGCAGGCGGGCGGTGACGTCCGGCTGCGGGCCGCGGAGGGCGGCGGCACCGAGGCGGTACTGACGCTGCCGGGGGCCGCGACGCCGCCGCCGGAGGTGCCGGGGCGGGGGACGGCGGAACCAGGGACGGCGGGACCGGGGCCGGGGGGACCGGGGCCGGGGGCGTTGGGGTAGACGGGCGCCGGGGCAGTCCGGCCCGCTGTGTGCTCGGTCCGTCCTCCGCTGCGCGGCCCGTCCTCTCTCGCTCGGTCCGTCCTCCGCCTTCTGCGGCTCAGTCCGTCTTCCGCTTCTTGGCCGCGTCGCCGATCGGCAGCTCCGCCCCGGACAGCTTGACGCGGATGCCGTCCTGCTCGACGGAAATATCGCGCAGCCGTATGTCGCCGGGTGTCCTGGGCAGTTGGAAGGAGAGCGACAGCCGGTCCGCGAGCTGTGGCTTGGTCAGCCCGGTCAGCGCGCCCAACACCTTCGGGTCGATGCCGACCTTCTGCAGCAGCCACGGGTGGTCGATCACCACATCGACCAGATTGACCTTCATCAGCTGCTGGACGAAGCGCGGTGACCCGGTCAGCTCGTGCAGCTTCTCCTCGTTGTGCAGCGCCTGGTCGATGTACTCCTCGGGAAAGCCGATCCGGTCCGCGATCGCCGGAATGCTCAGCATCGCCTTGACCTTGGCGGCCTGCCGGCTGACCTCGGCGGCGGCCTTGCGGGTCAGCCGCAGGCCCTCCTCCTCGCCGGTGCCGGGGCGGTAGACGGCGACATCGCCGATGTCCAGCCGCATACGGCTGATGTCGGTGGAAATGCCCCGGTCGCCCGCCCGTTGAATGCGCGCCTCCGCCCGTACGCGCAATTCATGCCCGGCGATCGGCAGCCGGCCGGCCGCCCGGACCGTATTGGGGCCCAGGTCGCTGAATTTCACCTGCGAGGCGCCCAGCTCGCGATTCATGTCGTCGAAGGCGAGCAGCACACTGCCCTGCATTTTGCCGATCGTGGCGCCCTTGATGGAGGCGGGAAGATCGCCGTCGAGCCGCACCTCGTTCGCGGTCGCCTCGATTTTCGCCAGCGAGACCCGGTCGGCCGCCAGGTCGGGAATGGTGACGCTCACCTGGTCGAGGCGCTTGTCGAGGACCTGGGTCAGGAAGGGAAAACCCTGGATGTCGACTTCCGGCTCGGCCGTGAGCTTCAGTGATTCCTGCAGTATTTCCTCGGTCTTGTCCTGCGCGTACAGCACGGCGAAACGGTCGAGCACGGTAAGGAATGCCGTGCACACCAGGACGGCGACCAGCAGTTTCAGGATGCGCGGAACGGCGGCGAAGCGGCCGACCCCACGCTTCCGGCGCCGGTGGTTCGGCGCCGTCCACTCCTCGTCCTCCTCGTCCGGGCGCAGCCCCAGGCCCAGGGGATCGCCGCTGTCGTCGCGCTCGTTGAGGTAGCTGCGGCGGCGGGGCGCGCCGCCGTGTTCCGTGCCGTATTCCGGCTCGGGTTCCGGCTCCGGTTCGGGGTCGGCGAGGGCGGCCAGGTCCGCATAGGGATTGACCTTTTCGAGCTGTCTGGTGTCGCCGTGCGCGTCGTACCGAGCACCCGCTGTGCGGGAATCGATGTCAGGCTGAGCGGAGCCTGACGGTGAGGATGAAGCCATGCGTATGGGGGTTCGCATCCGCATATCCCACCATGCCCAGGACCCTTGAACGCAAGTCTTGCCGAAGGTATGGGAGATAGGTGCGGCTTGTCCTGTCAGGCTTGGCGAAAAATTGTCGCAGTCGTGGATGGACCGAACTGCCGTCGCGCGCGAGGTGATGTCGCCCACTGTCGCGCCAGGGTAATGGTGACCTGAATCGCCGTCACGGTACGCTGCGCCGCAAACCGGCTGATTGCACTTCACTTACCGCCGTAGTAGCGCCCGTCGCGGCTTTCTCCGTGCCCGCTGTCTCACCGTCAGCTATCCCGCCGCCGTTATGGATTCGCCATCCCGGCACCGGGAACCACGGCGATCCCCGCAATCCCCGCAACGGGAAATTCCGTTGCCGCTTCAGCGGCCGGGGCGGGCCGCCGTCCGGGCGGGCGGTACAGGCAAGCCCCGCAGCAGGGAGCACCCCAGCAGGGCAACCCCTACGGCGGCTGAGCGCGCACGGCGGCCGAGCGCGCACGGCGGCCGAGCATGCACGGCGGCCGAGCATGCACGGCGCCTGAGTGTCCTACACGCAGACACCGCACACAGACGCGACGACGGCCCGGTGGGAGATCCCCCGCCGGGCCGTCGCCACATCTGACTGATCACATCTCACTGAAGCGCCGCTACGTCACGACGCTGCTCCATCCCAACGCCACTACTTCTTCACCACCGTGATCCGCTCCGCCTCAGGCGGATCGATCGGCCCGTCCGCCGACGAGTGGGCCTTCAGATAAGCCGTGAACGCCTCAAGATCCGACTGGCCGACGTACTTGTTCCTGCCGTCCTTGAAGGCCGGGAAGCCGTCACCGCCGCCCGACAGGAACTCGTTCATGGCGACGCGGTAGGTCTTGGCCGGGTCGATGGCGACGCCGTTCAGCTTGACCGAGTTCCTGACCACGCGGTCGGCGCCCGACTTGGTCAGGTCCAGTGTGTACGTCAGGCCCTCGGAGACCTGGAGGATCTTCGGTGACGCCGCGTTCGGACCGCTGACCTGCTGCTGGAGACCGGTGATCAGCTGCTCCCCGGTGAGGTCGATGACGTTCATCATGTTCGTGAAGGGCTGGACGGTGAAGGCCTCCCCGTAGGTGACGACGCCGTCGCCCTCCCCGCCGGACGCCTTGAACGCGAGGTCGGAGCGGATGCCGCCGGGGTTCATCAGCGCGAGCTGGGCGCCGCCCTTGCCGTCCGGCCCGGTGGCCTCCAGCTGGGCGTCCGCGATGAGATCGCCGAGCGGGGATTCGGGGGCGTTGGCGCCGCGGCCCGCGATGTCCGCGGAGATATGGCCGACGGGGCGGTTGGCGATCGGCGCGGCGAGCTTGTTCCAGCGCTTGATCAGGGCGGTCATGTCCGCGGCCTTGGGCTGGATGCGGTCCACGACGTGGTTGACCGCGCCGGATGCCTTGACGCTGGTCCGCACGATGTCCTTGGTGCGGCGGTCGTACGTCAGTGTGGTGTCCGTGTAGAGCTTGCCGTACGACGCGGCGGAGGTGACGGTGCGCGGGGTGCCGGACGGGTCCGGGATGGTGCAGGCGTACGCCTGGTGGGTGTGGCCGGTGACCAGCGCGTCGACGGCCGGGGTCACCTTCTCGGCGATTTCGGTGATCGGGCCCGAGATCCCGTCGCCCGGGCCCGGGCTGTCGCAGTTGTAGTTGTAGGAGGTGGAGGCCGGCAGGCCGCCTTCGTGGATCAGGGCGACGACGGACTTCACGCCCTGCTTGTCGAGTTCCTTGGCGTACTTGTTGATCGTCTCGACCTCGTCGTGGAACTTCAGGCCCTTGATGCCTTCGGCGTTGACGATGTCGGGGGTGCCCTCCAGCGTCACCCCGATGAAGCCGATCTTGACGCCGCGGTGCTGCCAGACGGTGTACGGCCTGAGCATCGGCTTGCCGGTCTTCTCGTCCGTGACATTGGCCGTGAGGTACGGGAAGCGGGCGCCCTCGAACGTCCTGCCGTCCGCGTAACAGCCGTCTTCCGGGTGGCAGCCGCCCTTCTGGAGCCGCGTCAACTCCTTCCGGCCCTCGTCGAATTCATGGTTGCCGACGGAGGTGACGTCCAGGCCCAGCCTGTTCATGGCCTCGATGGTCGGTTCGTCGTGGAAGAGGCCGGAGAGCAGCGGGCTGGCGCCGACCATGTCGCCGGCCGCGGCGGTGACGGAGTACGGGTGGCCCTTGCGGGCGGTGCGGAGCGACTGGGCGAGATACTCGACGCCGCCCGCCTCGACGGTCTTCTTGCTGCCGTCCGGCTGGATCTCCTCGACCGTGCCGGAGGAGCCCTGCGGCGGTTCGAGATTGCCGTGGAAGTCGTTGAAGGACAGCAGCTGCACGTCGACCGTGCGGCCCGGATGGCGGGCCGGTTCGTCGTGCGCGCCGGCCGGCAGGGCGCCGGCGGTGACACCGGCGGCCGCGGCCAGTACGGTGGCCGCGGCCGTCAATCTGCGTGCGATACGGCGCTGTTGAGGCGTCGCTGACATGGGATCCCCCTCGGTTACTGGACGGACAACGGTCAGAGGTGTCCGAGCGGACGGCAGCTTATTGTCGACGCGCGTAGCGCAACAGGGGGAGACGGGTTACGAGCTGGTTGCCGGGGAGCGTCGGCGTCCCGGCTCAGACCTCGGCGGAGACGTACGCTTCAGGCATGACTGACGCGCTACACGAGATGGGCCGGCCCGGCCGCAGGATCCAGGTGGCCGACGAGCTGGCGCCGGAAGAGGCCGCGGCCGTCCTTGAGCTGATCGAGCGGGCCACGCGGACGGACGGGCAGCCGGCCGTGTCCGAGCAGGGGCGCTTGCAGCTGCGCGGGGGCCGGCGCAATCAAGAGGAATCATCGCGCAGCGATTCCGGCTGGGGCGGTGGCGGGCGACGGGAGGGCGTGCGCCATCTGTCGGTGTATGTGCCCGTGGAGGACACGGAGGAGCTGGTCGGGTACGCGCAGCTGGAGGACACCGACCCGGTGGAGGCGCCGGCCGCCGAGCTGGTCGTCCACCCCGGGCACCGTGGCCGCGGGCACGGCCGGGCGCTGGGCACCGAGCTGCTGGCGCAGTCCGGGCGGCGGCTGCGGGTGTGGGCGCACGGCGGGCATCCGGCCGCCCGGCACCTCGCCCAGACCCTCGGTCTGACGATGTTCCGCGAGCTGCGGCAGATGCGGCGCTCGCTGGCCGACCTGGAACTGGCGGATCCGGTGCTCCCCGAGGGGGTGTCCGTACGGACCTTCCAGCCGGGTGCCGACGACGCGGCCTGGCTGGAGGTGAACGCGGCGGCCTTCGCCCACCACCCGGAGCAGGGCACGCTGACCCAGCGTGACCTGGACGCGCGGATGGCCGAGCCGTGGTTCGACCCCAAGGGCTTCTTCCTCGCGGAGCGGGAGGGGCGGCTGGTCGGCTTCCACTGGACCAAGGTGCATGCCGAGGAGGGGCTCGGCGAGGTGTATGTCCTCGGGATCGCGCCGGGGGCCCAGGGCGGCGGCCTGGGCAAGGCGCTGACCGCGATCGGGCTGCGGCATCTGGCGGCGCAGGGGCTGCCGACGGCGATGCTGTATGTGGACGCGGACAACATGGCGGCGGTGAGCGTGTACGAGCGGCTGGGGTTCGTCACGCATGAGACGGACCTGATGTACCGCTCGGAGACGTGAGGGGCGGGGAGCAGAGGGCGTAGGGGGAGCAGGGGGAACAGGGGACGGTGATGGGGCGGGGCTGCTCACGCGGGCCGGGCTGCTCACCCTTCCACCAGCCGCGCGGTGGGACGCGCTCCCACGCGATGAACGCGCTCCCCATGCGCTCCCTGTGCGGCGGAATGCGCGCCCTCGCCGCCCCCGGTGCCCTGCGCCCCCGACGCACCCCGCACGCCCGGGAAAAACCCGGCAAACCCCCTGGGAGTAGCGCCCCGCTTGCCTGTCAGCCATGTCCGCGTTACCAGCGATTCAATATCGCTTGCGAGCATCACCGAATGCAGCCCGCTGTGCCGAAGGCCCTGAAATCAGGGCTCCGCGTCGCTTCGCCTCCTCCTGACGCGCCCGGAACGCCCGGAGCGCGGAAGAATGGGTTCATGAACCAGCAGTCCAGTGCTCAGGCCCAGGACCGGCCCGGGACTCCCGTCGCGAAGCCGGAGAACGCCCGTGCCGAGGCCGCGGGCCCCGCTGCCCAGCCGTCGGTCGGCTCCATCGCCGCCCACCGGCCGCATGCCGTCGGTGTGCCGTTGCCCGAGCTGGAGCCGGATCTGGACGCCGATCTGGATTCGTACGAGGAGCACGGCGTCCCGGGCGCGAACGGCGTGGAGCTGCCCAGAGGCCGCTTCCTGGACCGGGAGCGCAGCTGGCTGGGGTTCAACGAGCGGGTGCTGGAGCTGGCCGAGGACCCGGCGACCCCGCTGCTCGAACGGGCGAACTTCCTGGCGATCTTCGCCAGCAACCTGGACGAGTTCTTCATGGTCCGGGTGGCCGGCCTCAAGCGCCGGATAGCCACCGGTGTCGCCACCCGCTCCGCGTCCGGGCTGCAGCCCCGTGAGGTGCTGGAGCTGATCTGGACGCGCTCGCGCGAGCTCATGGCCCGGCATGCCGCCTGCTACCAGCAGGACGTCGCCCCCGCCCTGGCCGACGAGGGCATCCACCTGATCCGCTGGCCCGACCTGACCGAGAAGGAACAGGCCCGCCTGTTCACCCTCTTCCGCCAGCAGATCTTCCCGGTCCTCACCCCGCTGGCCGTGGACCCCGCGCACCCCTTCCCGTACATCTCCGGCCTGTCGCTGAACCTGGCCGTCGTCGTACGCAACCCGGTCAGCGGCCACGACCACTTCGCGCGGGTCAAGGTGCCGCCGCTGCTCTCCCGCTTCCTGGAGGCGTCCCCGCAGCGCTACGTCCCCATCGAGGACGTCATCGCCGCCCACCTGGAGGAGCTGTTCCCGGGGATGGAGGTGCGGGCGCACCACATGTTCCGGGTCACCCGTAACGAGGACCTGGAGGTGGAGGAGGACGACGCGGAGAATCTGCTCCAGGCGCTGGAGAAGGAGCTGATGCGGCGGCGGTTCGGCCCGCCGGTCCGCCTGGAGGTCGAGGAGTCCATCGACCCGGGAGTCCTGGACCTGCTCGTCCAGGAGCTGAAGGTCTCGGAGGCCGAGGTCTATCCGCTGCCCGGCCCGCTGGACCTGACCGGTCTGTTCGGTATCGGGGCGCTGGACCGGCCCGAGCACAAGTACCCCAAGTTCGTCGCCGGCACCCACCGTGATCTGGCCGAGGTGGAGTCCGCGACCGCGCCCGACATCTTCGCCGCGCTGCGCGCCCGTGACGTCCTGCTGCACCACCCGTACGACTCCTTCTCCACCTCCGTGCAGGCGTTCCTGGAGCAGGCCGCCGCCGACCCGGACGTCCTCGCGATCAAGCAGACCCTGTACCGGACCTCCGGTGAGGACTCCCCGATCGTCGACGCCCTGATAGACGCCGCCGAGTCGGGCAAGCAGGTGCTGGTCCTCGTCGAGATCAAGGCGCGCTTCGACGAACAGGCCAACATCAAGTGGGCGAGGAAGCTGGAGGAGTCCGGCTGCCATGTGGTCTACGGCCTGGTGGGGCTCAAGACGCACTGCAAGCTGTCGCTCGTCGTCCGCCAGGAAGGCGAGATGCTGCGCCGCTACTCCCATGTGGGGACCGGCAACTACCATCCGAAGACGGCCCGGATGTACGAGGACCTGGGGCTGCTGACCGCGGACCCGCAGGTCGGCGCCGACCTCTCCGACCTCTTCAACCGGCTCAGCGGATACTCCCGCCGGGAGACCTACCGGCGTCTCCTCGTCGCCCCCAAGTCCCTGCGCGACGGCCTGATCCAGCGCATCACCAAGGAGACCGCGCACCACCGGGCCGGGCGGCCCGCCTTCATCCGTATCAAGGTCAACTCGATGGTCGACGAGGCCGTCATCGACGCGCTCTACCGCGCCTCGCAGGCCGGTGTGCCGGTCGACATCTGGGTGCGCGGCATCTGCGCGCTGCGCCCGGGGGTCGCGGGCCTGAGCGAGAACATCCGCGTCCGCAGCGTCCTCGGCCGCTTCCTGGAGCACTCCCGGATATTCGCCTTCGGCAACGGCGGCGAGCCCGAGGTGTGGCTGGGCAGCGCCGACATGATGCACCGGAATCTGGACCGGCGGATCGAGGCCCTGGTGCGGGTCACCGACCCGGCGCACCGCGTCGCCCTCAACAGGCTGCTGGAGACCGGCACTTCGGACGCCACCTCGTCCTGGCACCTGGGCCCGGACGGCGACTGGACCCGGCACGCGGTGGACGCGGACGGTGTGCCGCTGCGCAACGTACAGGAAATGCTCATTGACGCCCGGAGGCGCCGGCGTGGCTCAGCGACCTGACCAGCCGACCGGGGGACCGGCCGGTCTCCTCGGCATCGGATACGAGCCCGGCGGCGCGCCCGGGGCTCGCGCCGCGGTGGTGGACGGGCCACAGGCGCGCGTGGGCGAGGCCCCGGGGACCGGAGAGGCCCGGTTGCACGGACAGCAGTCCTCGGGGACCGGTGAGCACCGGACGTACGGACCGCAGCCCCCGCCGAGCGCGCCCGACGGGCACCCGGCCTCCTCCGCCCCTTCTCCCTCTCCCGGCTCGCCGCTCGCCGGGCGGACCGCCGGGGAACTGCTCGCCGACTACCTGCACCGGCAGTCCGCGGACTTCCTGCGCAGCCTGCGGCTGCACCGCGAGAGCGGCTCGGACGCGGAGGGCGCGGGCGAGGCGGCCCGGCAGCTGTGCAGCGCCGCACGCCGGATCAGCGCCACCCTGCACACCTTCCGTCCGCTGACCGACGAGACCTGGGCCGACCAACTCCAGGCGGAACTGGGCTGGTTGTCCGGCACCCTGGCCCGCGAACAGGCGTGTGCGGCCCGCCGCGACCGGCTGATGGCGGCGCTGCAGCGGCTGACCGGACGGGGAGAGCGGGCCGAACGCGGCGGCCGCGGTGATCGGGGCGGCCGGGGCGGCCGCGGTGGCCGGGGTGGCCGGGGTGGCCGGGGTGACCACGCCGGAGCCGGTACGGCGGCGGGCACGCGGACGGCCGCCGCCCGGGCCGCCGAGCCGGAGGCCGAGGGCGCGCTGTCGGCCGGCGCGGCGCGGGCCGGGGCGCTCCTGGACCGCCAGCTCACACTGGCCCGCACCCGCGCGCACTCCGCCGCGCTCCAGGCCCTCGGCTCCTCCCGCTTCCACGCCGTCGCCGACTCCGTGGCGGTGCTCGCCTCGGAGGCGCCACTGGACCGGGCGGCCGCCGAGGTGCCGGCGGCCGAGGCGCTGCCGCCCCTCGCCGAGCAGGCCCACCGGCGGCTCGCGGACGCGGTCGCCGCCCTGCCGCTGTCCCGCGCCGGCCATCCGTACAACGCCGACGCGCTGGCCGCCGACCACCGCCAGGACGCGCCCTGGCACCAGGTCCGGGCGCTGGTGCGGCTCAGCCGCTACGCCCAGGAGGTCGTCGCCCCCGACCACGCAGACCCCCGCCTGCTGGAGGCCGGCCACGCGCTGGAGCGCCACCGCGACGCCGCGGAGGCCGCCGCCGCGGCCGCCGCCGCGGCCCGCACCCCCCGAATCGCCCCGGCCACGGCGTACGCCCTGGGAGTCCTGCACGCCGACCAGCGCCATGAGGTGGAGGCGGCCCGCTTCGCGTTCGGACGGGTGTGGCTGCCGGGCGAGTGGAGCGGGGGTCGGATGTGACGGCACCTCAGGAACCGGTCAGGGCGGCGGGATGCGTCCTGTGGCGCCGGTCACCTTCCGGCGACGGCATCGAACTTGCCCTGATCAGGCGACCGAAGTGGGCAGACTGGTCCCACCCGAAAGGCAAGCTGAAGCCCGGGGAGGACGCCCTGCAGGGAGCGATCCGCGAAACGCTGGAAGAGACCGGCATGACGTGCAAACTCGGGCCCGAGCTGCCGACCGTCCGATACCTGGTCGACAACCGCCCGAAGGAGGTCCGCTACTGGGCGGCCGAGGCTACTGGCGGCTCGTTCGAGCCGAACAGGGAGGTTGACTACCTGCTGTGGCTACCTCCCGCCACGGCATGCAGCTACCTCACGCAGGAGCAGGACAAGGAGCTGGTCGCCGCCCTGCTCAGCACCCTTCACGTGACCGGGGAGGGGCTGTGATGGCAGCGCAGGAGGCTACCGGCTGGAGCGGGCGGGCCAAGGTAAGCGTGGATGACTGGATAGCCGCTGAACTGGAGAATGCACCGGAGCCTACTTCGGAGCAGAGAGGCACCCTTGCGGCTCTGTTCGATGGCGTCCAGATGGCAGAAGTCGCCTGAACCCATTCAGGAGCCCGTACGAGGAGGATTGATCGCCTTGTACGGGCTCTTTCCTATGGGGCGACCCGAGGGGTAGGGAAAGATCAGTAAAGTCAGGCGCCTGCCGCAACACTGAGCATGGCTAGCGGTTCGCGCGCGCCGACTGTCACGCTCATGGCAATCCAGCGTGAAGATTGCCTGACCTCCCTCACCCCATATGGCCGGCTGCACCACAGAGGGCACACGAAGCCCCGCTACTCTCGCGCTGGGAGTGGCGGGGCTTCGGGGGTGGAGGTCACGCGTCAAACTCGCCGGCTTTCGCGGCCGACACGAATGACGACCAGGCGGACGGCTCGAAGGCAAGCTGCGGGCCGTACGGGTCCTTGCTGTCGCGGACGGGGACGATGTCGGGGAGATTGGCGGCAACCTCAACGCAATCGCCGCCGTTGTTGCTGTAGGAGGACTTGACCCAGCGGGGGGAGTCGGTTGTCACGGGGTGCCCTTTCGTACCTGCTCGATCATGGCCATGGATGCCGCTTGGGACATAGCTACGGCCTGTAGCTGATGGTAAGCCGTCAGCACGGGCGCCACGGACGTACTCTCTCGGTCCAGGTTTCCTTGAGCTTGGGATTCGGCGTAGCAGATCAGGGACCGGTCCGGCAGCGTCAGGAGGTTGACGGGCAGGTCAAACGTACGGCGCTCCCCTATCTCGTACGGTGCCACCTGCAACAGCGTGTTCGGCAGCTCGGCAAACTCGACCAGCCGCGCCAACTGTGCGTCCATGACAGTGGAGCCGCCGACCGGCCGCCGGATACAGCTTTCGTCCATGGTCACAAACACCATGGGTGGCCGAGCCCGTACGAGCGCCGCTTGACGTTCCGCCAGAAACGCGACGCGTTCATCCGCCTGTTCGGGCGTGATGGCGCCCCGCCGCACGGCGCTATCCGCCAACACCCGTGCGTATTCCGGCGTCTGCAACAAGCCGGGGATGATCCCAATGTTGTAGAGCCTGATCTCTACGGCTCTGGCCTCGTACTTGACGTATTCCGGAAAGCCCTCCAGCAGGCCGCCGAACTTGACGTTGCGCCACTCACGCTCGAACGAATCTTCCGTGCCCTCAAGACCAAATGTGCGGTCAGCGCTACGCGAGAAGCGGGAAGTTGGAAACTTGTTGCCATTTTCAACGCCCGAGATGTGCACAGCCGAGTAGCCCATGCGTCCAGCTAGGTCCACTTGAGTCCAGCCACGTTCCTTGCGCAGCCTGCGTAGACGCGCTCCGTAGGCCGCTTGTGGCGACGCACCCGGGTTTAACTCGTTCTGATTCATCGACTCCTCCACCAACTTAGCCTCCGCAGCCAGGAAGTTGATTCGTTCCCAGGACAGCGTCACGCTGAACCTCCCAGGTAGTGGAAGCGCTACGGAGAGGAGTGCGTGATCATGTCTGCCCCCATGATCAGAACGCCGCATCAGGCCGTGAGGGACGTACGCCAGCGCCTGGACGATGCGCTGGACCTCGTGGGGCTCGATGCCGGACCCTCCGTGATCACCCAAAACATGGTCGAGGGGATCGTCACCAACCGAATCCGCCTCGCCACGCTGTCAATCCCTCGGGCCATCAGCCTTGTTCAGGCTATCGGCGGACGGGTACCCGGGACCCTGGCGCGCGAGGTAGCCAAGGCACTGGACGCCGCACTGCACACGGCCGGAATCGACACGGAGACGCCCTCGGCGGTCCTGTGGAATACCTGGACGGCTACCCGAATCATCCCTCCGTCGATGGATCACGCCCAGTCTGAGCTACTCGTAAAGACCATCAGGGAAGCAGCGATGAGCGGCACCACCGACGACCTGTCCAAGAAGAACCGCGACAAGAACAAAGAGTCGTCTGGCGGCTCCGATTCGGGCAAGAACACCGGCCGGAAGTGGTAGCCATGCGCTGCCCTGTGGAGTCGGTTCACGATATCCAGCGACTGAGTCAATGGACCTACCGCTGCGAGACGCATGGCGTGACGCTCGTGTTCCACGCTCCTGGCCCGGCTAGAACCCTCATCCCGTTCCCGGACGGTTGAGCGAGGCTCCCCCCTTCGCGGGGTGGGTCCAGATGACCCGGTGTACATCGCCAAGAACAGCGGAGCCCGATACCACGCCGTACCGAGCTGCTACACCGTCGACAAGTGCCCCGTGCCGGTCATAGCTGTCACATCCCGCAGCAAAGCTGAGCGCGACGGCCGGAAACCGTGCGGCCACTGCGTCCAGACGGAGGCCCGTAGATGACTGGGCGACGGCGACGCCGCCGGATCAACGTGGACGGCGTGTTCGTCGGCGGAATTCTCCTTCTGTGCGGTTGGGGCACGGTGGTGCTCCTCGTCGCCCTCATCGCTGCGGGCAATCTCTCATGAACTCCCGCTCTCCTGGTCCTTCCGAGTTGACGCCGGTCCAGGGAGCGGGGCATTACCCCCGGTCTGGTCGGGCCGGGCGCGTTCCGTCTCTACCCCCGAGTACAGAGGCGTGGGAACGCGAAGCGGTCGCCCGGTTGATGCGGGTGCGAGCGGGCCGGGCGACCGCCATAAGTTCCCGCCCCTGCCAGCCCGCAAGCGTCGGTTGGCAGGGGCGGGGGTCCACCCACAACCCCAAACCGCATTGGGCACGTGTGCGCCTCCAGCGGCTTGCCTAGGTAGCTGCTCACCTGGGTTTATGCGACAACGCGCATAGCCGCGTTCCTGCATAGACGCCGCTCTCGGCGCCTCGTATGGTCATGACCGACAGGCCCAACCAGGGGCATACGCAAGGGGGTTTCAGCATGGCGCGCGAGGAACTGACCCGACTCACCGGCAACGGCAACGGGACCTGTGGTGATGAGGACTGCCCAAACGTCTACCGCACAGCGAGCGGCTCACTCGTCGTCCAGGGGAGCGCGTCTGAGGCGTTTACGCCGCCGCCGGGTGAGGCCCTGGTGGAGATCCCGGAAGAAGTACTCAGGGAGGCCGTACGTGCTCTTGGATGGTGAGGAGTGGCGTCGTCGGTTCGCGGGCATCAAGCGAGAGGCATGGCGGCTTGAGGCACTGCCGCAGTACCTCGTGCCACAGGAGGCGGAAGAGTTCGCGGCCTTCCGTGAGGGACGACCCACGACCCCGTACACGGCCTCCTCGTACACAGAACGCGTCTCGCGTCAGCACGCCGAGGGAAAGCGCAACGGACGGGTGCACATCGTCACGCAGCCGCTCTCTGACTACCTGCAATTTGAGTTCACCCGCTACTACGAGCTGCACGTTCGGGCCGGGGACGACATCCGCATCCTCGACGTGACCAATCGGCACAACCCCCTTGAGGGTGTACAAGACTTCTGGATGTTCGACCGCGAAGAAGTCGTGCTCATGAACTACGAGGCGGACGGCCGGCAGATCAATCGCGAGGTTTTCGAAGGCGACGTGTCTCCGTTCATCGAATACCAGCGGATCGCGGTATCTGAGTCGGTCCCCTTCGAGGAGTACGTTAACGGTGGCCATCGAGCCTGACCAGCTCGACCAGTCTGGTCTGGAGCTGGCGGCCATGCTCAGGCGTCTTCGCAGGCAAGCCGGGCTCTCCGGAGTCCGGCTTGCTGCGCGTTGCAAAATGTCTCAGTCCAAGATCAGTCGTATCGAGGGCAACAAGCTCCGTCCGTCCTTGGTGGATGTTGAGCAGATCCTAAGAGGACTGGGTGCCTCTTCTGCCCTCGCCGCCGAAGTGATGGCCGTAGCGCGAATAGCACAGACGGAGTGGCAGGACCGCAAAGCCCTCCATCGCAAGGGGCTCGACAAGAAGCAGCTGGAACTTGCCGGGTTGGAGTCAGTCACCACGGACTTCCGCTAATTCCTGCTATCCATGACCACGGGCCTTCTTGCAACGCCGGACTACATGAGGGTTAGTATCGCCAACGCCCCACCGACACAACAGGCCAAGGCTGTCGGCATGAAGCTCGAACGCCAGGCGGTACTACTCGATCGTTCCAAGAGCTTCACTTTCCTCCTCACTGAGCAAGCAGTCAGATATCCGCTGGTGTCCTCGGATGCCATGGCGATGCAAGTTGACCGGCTAGCCTCACTTGCCCGACAGGCGAACATTCGAGTCGGCTTGCTTCCGAGGAGCGTCAAGTTCAGCAACACTCCGCTGAGTACGTTCACCATCTACGACGACCGCCTAGCAACCATTGAGACGGACCTCGGAGCAGCCGTGTTCCGAGACCCGAAAGACGTTCGATCACTCCTCGACCGTTTCGCCAGCTATGAGGAGCATGCCGTATTCAGCGATGAGGCACGGGAGTTGCTGAGTGAGTGGGCGTGGTCATTCCGCCGGTGATCTTTAGTCATCAACGCGAATAAAGCTGGGAACGGTCTGAACTTCCGAGCATTATGGGGTCTGAGGATTTCAGTCCGGGAGGTAGCACCAGCCATGTCCAATCCAGTCAGGTACTCACCGAGACCTGTTGAACTACCCCTGGAACACTGGCTACTGGAGGGCACTCCGGCACCGAACTGTGATGTGTGCGCTGCGCGGAGAGCCTTGCTGGACCAGGCGCTGAAGGCCGGCGCCTGGAAGGCCGCATGCGAGACAGCCCAGGGCATCCGGAACCACGACCGCGGTCACAGTGAGGCCGCCGTAAGCGGCCCAGGCCCCAAGTGGGTCTCGCTGGCAGCTGACGACGCCTGAGCCGACCCAACTCCGTTGGCCGCTCCCCTGGTGGGTGGGTCCGGCACCGTGGCTATTCCCCGTGGAGCGATGGTGCCCCCGTGCCGCTTCCCGTGCTTGATCTGCAAGGACAAGGGACGGCAGTAGAGACTCCCGCCCCGGCGGCGGAAACCTGGACAGACGAGCAGCCGGGGCGGGTGACCACCGCAGGGAAACTCCTGCGGCCCCACGGGCCATGCCACGGTGCAGCGGCGTGGCCCCCTCGCGAAAGAGGAGGGTGAAATGACAGTTGCCTTAGAGCAACCGGCCAAGGTCAGGCAGGGCCGCGAACTCGTTGATCCGGCGCTGTTTGAGCGCCTGGTGGACTTCTGTGCCGATGAATACGGCCTCGAACGTTGTGTTGCAGAGCGCATCCAGAACGAGGCTATCGCCATGTGCTACGTCATGGGTATCACCAAGGCGGGTGACGAAATGGCGCCGAGCAAGCAGGTGGACCCCGGATGGCACACCTTCATGCTCCACACCGAGGAATATGCCGCCTGGTGCCGGAAGAACTTCGGACATTTCCTGCACCACAGGCCGAACAGCAAGCTTCGAACCCAGGGCTTGATGACCGATGTAGTCGGGCGCATCAAGAAGCAGGGTTTCGCGGTCGACGAGCGGCTGTGGGTTACCGCATCTGACTGCAACGCTCCGACGTGTTGCAGTGACGGCCCCTGCTGCTAGGCATTCCACGCTGGCGTCCGGGCTAGTCGGTCCGGGCGCTAGTCATTTCCCAGAGAGGAGCTTCATGCCGGCATCCCATCGCGGCACTGGCAGAGTGACGGCGTTCTCGATGTTCGGGCCGGTATTCGGTTACGCGTCCAAATTCGTTGACGGCTGTCAGACTGCGTACGTCGGTCCGCTGACCCCGGGCGTTCGGTGGCCAAAGCTGTGGCAAGTGGCAGAGCGATGCTGTCGCCCAACAGCGCAGGACCGGGAAAAGGCGCAATGGATCATTACGCAAGCAACTCGCGCCTTCATCATGAGCGCGGACGTTGTTGCGAAGCTTCCCAGTGCCGAGTGGTCCGTAGGGCCCGGAGAACGACGGATTAACGTTGACGATTGGTCAAACCATCACGCGCTGGTGGTGGGGAACATGACCGTCAGCGCTCTCACGCCCGAGCAGATCTTAATAAAGCACACCTACTACCCTCAATATTTCGCGGAATGAGGGCGCTGCCGCATGAGCCACAATCACATAGAACACGAGATCACAGGGTGCCCCGGATGCGATGCCGCGGCCCATGACAAGGCAGTGCAAGAGCGCGAGAATCACCAGCGAGAAGAGCGCGCCCCCTCAGCCAGCCTCGTCCTGGTGGCCGCACTTGCTTGCCTGGTCGTGTTCGGCCTGTGGGCTGGGGCGATGGCGTTCCTATCGTACGTCGTTGACTGATCGAGTAGGACACACCGAGCTGTAATGTGCAGCAGAAAGATAGACCCGCCAGCGTAGCCCTGGGCGCCGTCCCGGCCGCCGGCGCCTTCAGGGTGCGGGCAGCACCTGTCTCCACCGTGCATCTGGCCTGACGCCGGTCCGCGCGTTGCGGGGATCAGCGCCGCCGCAGCGACGCGTCCGCGATGGCCGGCGGGACGTAGTAGCTGTCGGCGCGGTTGAGGTCGGTGCCCGGGGGGACGATGGCGTCGATGCGGTCCAGGATGTCGGCGCTCAGCGTCACCTCCGAGCCGTTCAGGAGGCTGTTGAGCTGGTCGAGGGTGCGGGGGCCGATGATGACCGAGGTGACCGCCGGGTGGGCGCGGACGAAAGCGGTCGCCAGGTGCGGGAGGGGTAGTCCGGCCTCGGCGGCGACCTTCGACAGGGCGGTGACCGCCTCCGCCTTGCGGGCGTTCTCGGGGATCGCGAGGTCGAACTTGTGGGATTCGAGACCGGCCCGTGAGCTGGCCGACAGATCGCGGCCGGAGAGCCATCCGGCGCTGAGCGGGCCCCAGGACAGCACGCCCATGCCGTACTTCCGGGTGGTCGGCAGCACCGCGTTCTCCACGCCGCGCGCCAGCATCGAGTACGGCGGCTGTTCACTGCGGAAGCGGACATGGCCACGGCGTTCGGCGGCCCACTGTGCCTCGACGATCTGCTCGGCGGGGAAGGTCGAGCTGCCGACCGCCCGTACCTTGCCGGACCGTACGAGGTCCGAGAGGGCGGCGAGGGTCTCGTCGATATCGGTGGCCGGGTCGGGACGGTGCGCCTGGTAGAGGTCGATGTGGTCGGTGCCGAGCCGGCGGAGGCTGTCCTCCACCGCGCGGACGATCCAACGGCGGGAACTGCCGCCGTGGTTGGCGTCCGGGCCCATGGGGTTGAAGAACTTCGTGGCCAGGACGACGTCGTCGCGCCGCCCCTTGAGGGCCTTGCCGACGATCTCCTCGGACTCGCCGCCGGCGTACATGTCGGCGGTGTCGATGAAGTTGATACCGGCGTCCAGCGCGCGGTGGATGATCCGTACGCCGTCGTCGTGGTCGGTGTTGCCCCAGGCGCCGAGCATCATCGCGCCCAGCGCGTACTCGCTGACGGAGATGCCGGTGCCGCCGAGGATCCTGCGCTTCATGAGGTGCTCCGTGAGGTGGGAGGGAGTGGGGAGTGGGAGTGGTCAGTGGGGGACTGGTGCGGAGTGCCGGTGGTCCGGATGGCGCCAGGGGGCAGCGCGGCGTGCGGGGCCGGTGCCCTGAGGTCGTCATGTGATCCGGGGCGTCGTCCAGTTGCCCCGTGCCCGCACCAGCATGCGCCCCGCCTACGGAGCGGACCAGGCCCGTCTCAGCCTGGGTCCGGCGGAACCACCCAACGAACCCGTCCGCCGCATACTGGACGGATGCTGCATGCTGAAGTCGAGATCAGCTCGTTCCTCAAGGCGCGCCGTGCGGCGCTCGACCCGGCGGACCTGGGGCTGCCCGGCGGTCTCGGCCGTCGTCGGGTGCGGGGGCTGCGGCGTGAGGAGGTCGCCCAGCTCGCCGGTATCAGCGTCGACTACTACACCCGGATCGAGCAGGGCCGCGCGCACGCGATCTCCGATGCCGTCCTGGACGCCATCGCGCGGGCGCTGCGGCTGACCGGCGGTGAGGTGACGTATCTACGGAATGTCGCGGTTCGGCGGCGCGCGGCCGATCACCGGCCGGCTGGCGACGGCCGGGGGCAGACCGTACGGCCCGAGATCCAGCAGCTGCTGGACGCGATGGAGAACGTTCCCGCCACGGTGATGGGCCGGGGCATGGACATCCTCGCCTGGAACGCGCTCGGCGCCCGGATCGCCTTCGACCTCGAAGCGCTCGACCCCGCCCGGCGGAATTCTGCGCTGTTGGTCTTCCGCCATCCCGAGGCGCGCGACCTGCACCCGGACTGGGACCGTATCGCCGAGGAGGTCGTCGGCAATCTGCGGGCCGAGAGCGGTCGTCACCCCGAAGACCCCCGCGTCTGCGAGGTCGTCAAGGAACTCCTCGACAACAGCGCGGACTTCCGGCGGCTGTGGCAGGCACAGGCGGTGCACGAGTGCCTGCGGGGCGCCAAGCGGATCGTGAACCCGCTGGTCGGCGAGCTCCGGCTCACCTTCGAGAGCTTCCGGCTGCCGACCGACGCCGACCAGTCGCTGGTGACGTACAGCGCACCGGCCGGCTCGGTGACGGAGGCGCGGCTGCGGGAGCTGGCGGGGAGGGTGGGGATGGCGGGGGTGGCTGTGGTCGTTTAGGGAAGCGGGTCCGGGGGCGGGAAGCCTGTTGCCCCGAGGGCCCGGGGCCTGCCCTGGTTCCCGCCCCGGGCCCCGGTGGCCTGCCGGCCCCGCCCCAGGGGCGCCCGCATGGTCTGCCCCCGGGCCTCACCCCCGCGGCGCCAGCGCCTCCCACCGCACCGTGACCTCTCCCTGTCGCCGGCGGCGCGGGTCCCCCGTCAGGGGCCAGTCGGCCGCCAGACTCCCTACGGCGGCGAGCCAGCGCTGGCGCGCGCCCAGGGCGCCCAGCGGGGCCGCCGCCGCCCAGGCGTGGTCGAAATCGCGCAGGAAGGCGTGCACCGGCTCGCCCGGCACATTGCGGTGGATCAGCGCCTTCGGGAGGCGTTCTGCCAGGTCGGAAGGGGTGCGGAGGGAGCCGAGCCGGGTGGCGAAGGTGACCGTACGCGGCCCCTCGGGGCCCAGCGCCACCCAGACATGGCGCCGCCCTATCTCGTCACAGGTGCCCTCGACAAGCAGCCCGCCGGGGGGCAGCCGCGCGCACAGCCGCTGCCATACGGCGGCGACCTCGTCCTCGTCGTACTGCCGCAGGACGTTCGCGGCCCGTATCAGGACCGGCGCGCGCTCCCGGCCGCCGGGCAGCGGCACTTCGAAGCCGCCGTGTAGGAAGTCCAGCCCCGCCCGCGCGTAGCGCTGGGCGGCCTGGACCCGCGTCGGCTCTATCTCTATGCCGACGACATGCGCGTCCGGCCGGACCGTACGGAGCCGACCCAGCAGCTCCACGGCCGTCCAGGGCGCGGCGCCGTATCCGAGGTCGACGGCGACGGGGTCGGCGGTGCGGCGCAGCTCGGCGCCGTGTTCGGCGGCGATCCAGCGGTCCATACGGCGCAGGCGGTTGGGGTTGGTGGTGCCGCGGGTGACGTTTCCGACGGGGCGGGTCCGCGTGACGTTGCCGATCGGGCGGGACCGCCTGATGTCTTCGATGGCGCGGGACCGCGTGATGTTTCCGACAGGGCGGGCTGGCGCGGACGCCGCGGCGGCGAGGGCGACGGGGACGGAGGAGCGGCGGGCCATGGCATCGAGGGTATGGGGTCGGGGGGCGGGGTGGCGGCCCGGGGCATCGCGGTCGCCGCAGGTCACGGCAGGTCACGCTGTGGCAAAGTGTGAAGACATGGCGCCGGACGGAAATGGATGGGCGATTTCTGTTGTTGGAGGGGTTCGGAGGCGCGCAGCCCGCGCCGGCTAGGAGGTAGCTCGCAGTGAGCTCATATGTGTCCCGGCTCCGCAGCCGGCATGGGGGTCCCCCCGCGCCGTCCAGGCGTGGGGGAGGCCAGTTCCCGGGCCAGGCGAGACTGCGGCTGCCCGGCGCCCCGCGACGTCCGCGCCGTGTCGCGATGCTCAGCGTGCACACCTCCCCGCTGCATCAGCCCGGCACCGGCGACGCCGGCGGCATGAACGTCTATATCGTCGAGCTGGCCAAGAAGCTCGCCTCGATCAACATCGAGGTGGAGATCTTCACGCGCGCCACCACCGGCACCCTGCCCCCCGCCGTCGAACTCGCACCCGGCGTCCTCGTCCGGCATGTCGACGCCGGCCCGTACGAGGGCCTGGCCAAGGAAGAGCTGCCGGCCCAGCTGTGCGCCTTCACGCACGGCGTCATGCAGACCTGGGCGGGCCACCGACCCGGTTACTACGACCTGGTGCACTCCCACTACTGGCTCTCCGGGCACGTCGGCTGGCTCGCCGCCGAGCGCTGGGGCGTCCCGCTGGTGCACGCCATGCACACCATGGCCAAGGTCAAGAACGCCGCCCTCGCCGTCGGCGACACCCCCGAGCCCGCCGCCCGCGTGATCGGCGAGACACAGGTCGTCCGGGCAGCGGACCGTCTGATAGCGAACACCGCCGAGGAGGCGGACGAGCTCGTACGGCACTACGACGCGGACCCGGGGAGGGTCGCCGTGGTGCACCCGGGCGTCAATCTCGACCGGTTCCGGCCGACCGGGAAAGGTGGCTACGCGGCTGTCGGCGACGCGGCCATCGGGGACGCGGCCACCGCCGCCGGACGGTCCTCCGACGGCCGGGTCGTGGAGAGCCGGGCCGCCGCCCGCGACCGCCTCGGTCTCCCGCAGGACGCGGTGATCCCGCTCTTCGCCGGCCGCATCCAGCCGCTCAAGGCCCCGGACGTGCTGCTGCGCGCGGTCGCCGTCCTCCTGGCCGAGGACCCCTCGCTGCGCTCCCGCCTGGTCGTCCCGGTGGTCGGCGGGCCCAGCGGCAGCGGCCTGGCCAAGCCGGAGGGCCTGCAGAAGCTGGCCGCGCGGCTCGGCATCGCGGACCTCGTGCAGTTCCGCCCACCAGTCGGCCAGGAACAGCTCGCCGACTGGTACCGCGCGGCATCCGTCCTGGTCATGCCGTCCTACAGCGAATCCTTCGGGCTGGTCGCGATAGAGGCCCAGGCATGCGGCACCCCGGTCCTCGCGGCCTCGGTCGGCGGTCTCCCGGTGGCCGTACGCGACGGTGTCAGCGGCTTCCTCATACGGGGCCACGACCCGGCCGACTACGCCCGCGCCCTCCACCGCTTCGTCGCCGACCCGTCCCTGGCCACCCGGATGGGCACCGACGCGGCCCGGCACGCCCAGTCCTTCGGCTGGGACACCGCCGCCTCCGCGACCGGCGAGGTCTACACCGCCGCGATGCAGGAGCACCGGCGTCGCCTACGATCGCTGCATGGCTGACGTGGCGCAGACCGTGGACGACGCACGGCGGACGATCGAGGCGACGCTGGACGACGCCGAGCTGGAGTGGGAGTCGCCCTCGGACGGCTCGTATGTCGTCAAGCTGCCGGGCACCCGCAAGCTCTCCACGACCTGCTCGCTGCTGGTCGGCCGGCACTCGCTGTCCGTGAACGCCTTTGTCGTACGGCACCCCGACGAGAACCACGAGGCGGTGCACCGTTGGCTGCTGGAGCGCAACACCCGCCTCTACGGCGTCGGTTACGCGATCGACACCCTCGGCGACATCTACCTCGTCGGCAAGCTCCCGCTGGCCGCCGTCACCCCCGAGGCGCTGGACCGGATCCTCGGCTCGGTGTTGGAGAACGCCGACGGCGCGTTCAACACCCTCCTGGAGATGGGCTTCGCGACCGCCATCCGCAAGGAGTACGAGTGGCGGGTGTCGCGCGGTGAGTCCACCCGCAATCTCGCCGCGTTCGCGCATCTGACGGGCCGGGCCGCGGAGGAGCCGGGCCGGGCTCCTGAGGGGACGGGCCGGGCTTCGGGATAGGCGGGCCGCGTCTCGGAGAGGACGGGCCGGGCTTCGGGGAGGCGGGCCGGGCCTCGCAGAGGAGGTCCGGTCAGCGACACCCCTCCGGCACCCCTCAGCGCACGAACCGAATCTCCGGGTAGCGGGCCGAGGGCCCGTCCAGCAGCCCGCCGTCCCGCCCGCGGAGCCACCGGTCGAAGAACGCCGAGACATACGCCCGCTCGGCGGCGACCGCGCGGCCGGGGTCGATGGTGCCGACCGTCTCCGTCACGGCCTTCCGGGGCAGCCCCAGCCGCCGCGCAATCTGAGGTATGAGGCTCGCGGCATCCGTATAGCCGGCATGCCCGCTCCCGCGGAGCGTCAGATCCCGGTGCCAGCCCTTACTGTGCTCCCACACCGCACCCCACGAGGCGACCGTGTGATGGGTGTTCCCCTCCTTCCCCATCAGCAGCAGCGGCCGGTCCACTCCGTCCAGCCCCACCGTCGACGGGTTCGAGGGGCCGTCGTCGCGCTGGGTGTATCCCATGACGCCGTCCATGTTCACCGCCGCCTTGATCCGCCGGTCGTCGTGCATCGTCTGTACCGCCGTGAACCCGCCGGCCGACTGCCCGAACATCCCGACGGAGCGCAGATCCAGCGCACCGCGCAGTCCCTCGGGGAGGGCGGGCAACCCGCCCCGCACCCGCTGCTCCTGCTTCCCCCGCACCTCCCGCTTCTCCGACTTCTCCCACTTCTCCAACTCGTCCAGGACGAAGCGGGTGTCCGCCACCCGGACCGCCGTCACCTTCTTCAGCAGCTCCGTGATCCGCCCGGTCTTCTGCGCCCGCGCCATCTCCGCCGGCAGGACGCTTCGTGCCACCGGGCCGTCGGGGAACTGCACCCCGGGCGGCTCGTAGGTGTGATCAACGGCCACCACCACATAGCCACGGGAGGCCAGTTCGTCGCAGAGGCTGCTCCCGAGCGAGCGGGGATCACCGACGCCGGGGGAGTAGAGCACCACGGGCAGCCGCCCGCGATGCCGGGCCACCGGCGCGCCCTGATGCGCATGGGTGCGGGTGGCCGCCCAGTCGACCTTCCCCTTCGGGATGTGCTCAAAGAAGCTGTTCCACGCGTCGAACGCCGCCGCCTCGCGCGGGAGCAACTGGGGAGCGACGGGGTACTGGCCGGGGGCGCGCGCCGCGTCTGCTTCGGCCTCCCGTCCGACACCCCGCGCCGGATACCGGACGCTCACCATCAGCTCCCGGTGCGCCTGCCCGGCGACCCAAGGATCGCCACGCTGACGGTCGAGCAAGTGGAGCGATACCGTGCCGACTTGATGTGCCCCGGTGGGCGCGGGCAGCGTCAACGGTGCTGTGCGAGCGTCTGCGTCGGGTGTGCCCACGGAGGCCGCCCCGCGTCCGGGACTGGCGGCGGGCTCCCCCGTCCCGGCCGCCATCTGGGCCCCGACCGGCACCGCGACCAGCGCCGCAGCGACCGCCAGCGCACCGATCGCCCAGCCTTTCCGCCGCACCACGCGCGCCTTCACCTTGCCCATCACACAGCCCCCGTCGGCTCGATCCGTGCGCGGCGGCGACCCGGCCCAGCCGTCCACCGCTCCTGCCGCACCGTCAGAGTCCCGTAGCCGAGCGGCCGAAACCATGGGGAAAAACCCCACTCTTGAGGTGTAGCCAACCCCAGGGCCCGCTGTCGGGCCGCCCCTTCCGCGCCCGGCCGTGACATGGCATCCCTGACCGACGCCACGGCCGCGGCCCACCGGGGTGACCGCGTCCTGACCGTCCAGGTCGCCGGCCGCCTCCGCCCCGGCGACCGCGTACTCTTCCAACCCGCCGACGACGCCGGCGATGCGAGTGCCGCCCCCTCTACGGCTCCGCTTCACCCACTCCGCGATTCACGGACCCGCTCACCACCCGCATCGAGTCCTGCGGCCGCCCGGAGGCCGTCACTCCGCGCAATCTCCACGAGGCGCAACGGGCGCTGCGGCGCTGACCGGCGCCGCCGCTGGGGACGCCGTCTCCACAGCAACTCCCGTCTCCGCAGCGGCCCCTGTCTCCGAAGTGCCCGTCGTGCCCCCCGACGCCACTCCCGCCTTCGTCCTCCCCGGCTCCGTCCTCCCCGCCTCCGTCCGCTCCGGCACCGCTTGGCCCGGCACGTTCCGCATCAGCAGCCCGTACCCCAGAGCGGCCACCGTCCCCACGGCCGCGCAGCCGGCCCACAGCGCGTCCGACCCGTAGCGGTCGATCACCGTGCCGCCGATCAGCGGGGCCGCCAGGGAGGCGACCGACCAGGACAGGGCGTACATGCCCTGGTAGCGGCCCCGGCCATGGACCGGCGACAGCCGAACCACCAGACCCATCTGTGTCGGCGAGTTGATGATCTCGCCGAGCGTCCAGACCGCGACCGCGACCGCGTACATCGCGACCGAGCCGGCCACCGCGGTCAGACCGAATCCGTAGCCGGTGAGCAGCGCCGAGCCGATCAGCAGCATCGCGGGGCTGCGGTGCTCGATGAAGCGCGTCACGGGGATCTGCAGCAGCACGATGAGTACGCCGTTGACCGCCGCCACCATGCCGAAGTCGGCGCTGGTGAAGCCGTCCTGACCCATCGACACCGGCATCGAGACATAGGCCTGCTGGAAGAGCAGCGCCAGGAGGAGGTTGAGCCCGACGACGGTCATGAAGCGGCCGTCGCGCAGGACGGTCGGCATGGAGACCGTGGCGGGGCCCGCTTCGGCGGCGTCCTGCGAGCCGCCCTTCGGACCGGCGGCCGCCGGCCGCGTCTCAGGCAGCTTCCGGAAGACGACGAGGGCGCACGCCAGCACCAGCGCCGACTCGCCCAGGAAGAGGGCCAAGTAGCCGTGTTCGGCGATGAGTCCGGCGGCGGCCGAGGAGATCGCGAAGCCCAGGTTGATCGCCCAGTAGTTGAGGGAGAAGGCCCGTACGCGGTCCTCTGGGGCGACGATGTCCGCCATCATCGCCTGCACGGCGGGCCGCGACGCGTTGGATGCCATGCCGACCACGCACGCCACCGCCGCGATGGCGAACGGATGTTCCATGAAACCCAGCAGCGCTACGGAAGCTGCCGTCGACAGCTGCGCGATCAGCATGGTGGGCCGCCGGCCGAGCCGGTCCGTCAGCACGCCCGCACCCACGGACGAGACCACACCGCCGAGTCCGTAGAGCGCGCCGACCAGGCCCGCGTACGACGCCGAGAAGCCGCGCTCGACGGTCAGGTGGAGCGCCAGGAACGTGGCGACGAATGCGCCGAGCCGGTTGATCAAGGTGCTGGTCCACAGCCACCAGAACTGCCGGGGAAGACCGGAGACGCTCTCCACGGCGGCGCGTCTCAGACGGGCGATGGATGCGGACATGACAGTTTCCCCCGTGATGTTCGGCGTGCCCACGTCAGCGGTGCGGGTAAGTGGTGGATGCGGTGATCACAACCTACTTACGGCCCGGATGCCATCGCCATCCAATTGACGGGAAGCGTCAAACGTCGCCGAGAAGCCCAGGTCGTCGCCGGGGCGCCCGGGTACTGGACCGGCGCAAGGCCCCCTGCGGGTTTCGATTACGCTCGACGGCATGGCCGACGCACCGTACAAGCTGATCCTCCTCCGCCACGGCGAGAGCGAGTGGAACGCGAAGAACCTGTTCACCGGCTGGGTGGACGTCAACCTCAACGAGAAGGGCGAGAAGGAGGCGGTCCGCGGCGGAGAGCTGCTCAAGGACGCCGGTCTGCTCCCCGACGTAGTGCACACCTCCCTCCAGAAGCGCGCGATCCGCACCGCGCAGCTGGCCCTGGAGGCCGCCGACCGCCACTGGATCCCGGTCCACCGCAGCTGGCGGCTGAACGAGCGCCACTACGGCGCGCTGCAGGGCAAGGACAAGGCGCAGACGCTCGCCGAGTTCGGCGAGGAGCAGTTCATGCTCTGGCGCCGCTCGTACGACACCCCGCCGCCCGCCCTTGAGGACGGCGCCGAGTTCTCCCAGAGCGACGACCCGCGCTACGCGGACATCCCGCCGGAGCTCCGCCCGAAGACCGAGTGCCTCAAGGACGTCGTCACCCGCATGCTGCCGTACTGGTACGACGGCATCGTCCCGGACCTCGTCGCCGGCCGCACGGTCCTGATCGCCGCCCACGGCAACAGCCTGCGCGCCCTGGTCAAGCACCTCGACGGCATCTCCGACGCGGACATCGCCGGCCTGAACATCCCCACCGGCATCCCCCTCGCCTACGAGCTGGACGCCGACTTCCGCCCGGTCAAGGCGGGCGGCACCTACCTCGACCCGGAGGCGGCCAAGGCGGCGATCGAGGCCGTGAAGAACCAGGGCAAGAAGTGACGCTGCGCTCGGCGTGAGCCGACGTTTTTGGCTTTCCCGCCGTGAGGGGTTCGCCTGCGGCGGGCGCGGGTTTTTCGGGTGCGGTGACGGGCCTCCGGACTCCGTCCTGCGGCCCGTCCCCTCCCGACGGTGGGTGGATGAGGGTTGGGTGGGGGCGCATGTGATCTGTCGGGTGCCTGTGGTCACGACCACACGGTGCACACGACCGACTACGTGCGCCCTCACCGTCTATTCCCCATCCCCTCGGGAGGTGCTGGACCGCAGGACGGAGTCCGGAGGGCCGGCACCGCTGCCGAACAGCCCCGCGCAGCGGCAACGGCCCACCGCAGGTGCAACGGCGGGACAGCCAAAACATCGGCTCAGGCAAGCGCAGCGGACGCCCACTGCAGGTGCAACGGCGGGACAGCCAAAAGCGTGGGGCTCAAGCCCGCCGCAGGCGACCCCCACGGCGGGGAAGCCGAAAACGGAGCAGGCCCGCCGCAGGCGAACCCCACGGCGGGCCGGTCGAAAACGGCGAGCAACCATGTCGGCTGCCCGCCACGCGCAGCGCTACCCGCAGCCGCCGCCGCACTGGCACGGCCCGCCGGACTGGCAGCCGCAGCCGCAGCCGGGGCCGCAGTTGCAGTCGTTGAGCAGGGGGAGCTCGACGACTGACGGGCCGTCGTGGGGCGTGAGGGTGGGGGAGTCCGCCATGAGTGCCATGAAATTGCCTCCTAGGGGTCACCTGGTGCCCATTGCAAGCCCCGGCTGAGAGGCGCGTCAACGGCGCGTGGAGGCACGGGTCAACGGCGCACGGGAGCGCGAGGGCGCGCATCGCGCCCCTTCGCTACCGCACCCCTTCACCACCCGCCGTGCTCAGGCCCCGTCGACCGCCGCCGGCGGGGTGATCTCGTCGGCGTGCTCACCGGTGACCAGGTAGACCACCCGCTTGGCCACGGAGACCGCGTGATCCGCGAACCGCTCGTAATAGCGGCCCAGCAGCGTCACGTCTACGGCCGTTTCGATGCCGTGCTTCCAGCGGTCGTCCATGAGGTGCTGGAAGAGCGTGCGGTGCAGCAGGTCCATCGCGTCGTCGTCCTGCTCCAGCTGGAGAGCCAGATCGACGTCCTTGGTGATGATGACCTCCGCGGCCTTGGCCATCAGGCGCTGCGCCAGCTGCCCCATCTCCAGGATGGTGGCGTGCAGATCGCGCGGTACGGCGGTCTCCGGGAAGCGCAGCCGGGCCAGTTTGGCCACATGCTGGGCCAGGTCGCCGGAACGCTCCAGGTCGGCGCTCATCCGGAGGGAGGTGACGACGATCCGCAGGTCGGTGGCGACCGGCTGCTGCCGCGCCAGCAGGGCGATCGCCCGTGCCTCCAGATCGCGCTGGAGGTCGTCGACCTTCTCGTCACCGGCGATCACGTTCTCGGCCAGCTTGAGGTCCGCGTCGAGTATCGCCGTGGTGGCGCGCCCGATCGCGGAGCCGACGAGCCGGGCCATCTCGACCAGGCCCTCGCCGATCGAATCCAGCTCCTCGTGGTACGCGTCCCGCATCAGTGACCTTCTCTCGCATCGAGTGGTGGGCGGATCCGAGCGGACCGAGTCCGGGTCGAATCCGTGGGGCTCTCGTGGATCCGGTGGGTGTGGGCGGATCCGGGGTGTGGGAGGTGGGAGCGAGGGGCGAGCGGCCGCTCTGGTTCCCGCTGCTTCCACGCTCCCATGGGTCGTTCCCACGCTTCCATGGCTCGTCCCTACGCTCCCATGGGGCGTGCCCGCGCGGCCGGTACCGGGAAGCTGAGGTCCTCCCCGGGATGCGGCCGCGCGCCGGTGCGGGGGCGATTTCCCCCCGCACCCTCACAGTGCGGGGGGATCGCAACCTCCGGTCCCACCGGGAGTTAACCGTCGCCGTCATGAAGGTGAATTCTGAGCGACGTGGCCGCTGCCCCGAGGGCGGCCGTACGGTTCACCTGGTCGCTGCCCGACGGCTCCGGGCGGCCGTACCGGTCGCCCAAGGGGCGCCTGGCCCGCGGCCGCGAGACCCCTGCGGCTCTCCGGAGTGAACCACCACCGACCTCGCGGTGAACTCTGGGCGACGTGTGTTCGGGGAGGGGCTCGAACGGCTGGGGAAGTGTCCGAGCCGGCGCATAACCTGGACTCATGAACGTGGATGCGGCCGTCGCCGCCGTGGCAGCGATCGCCGGGCTGTGCACCGGCGTCTTCGCCATGCTGGCGTTCCGCTGGAGCGAGCGCGACCAGGCCAAGCCCACCCGCACCTCCCTGCACACCGACGCCGTGCTGCCGCCCGGCGTCGACACCGTTCTCTCCGTGCTGCGCTCCTCCGCCGTCGTCCTCGACGAGGCCGACGGCGTCGTCAAGGCCAGCTCCGCCGCCTACGCCCTCGGGCTGGTCCGGGGCGGCAAGCTCGCCGTCGAGCCGATGATGCAGATGGCCCGTGACACCCGCAGGGACGGCGAGATACGCCAGGTCGAGCTGGATCTGCCGCGCCGCGGCACCGGCCGTGGGGAGGCGCTCGCGGTCTCCGCCCGGGTCGCCCCGCTCGGCTCCCGCCTCGTCCTGCTGCTCGTCGAGGACCTCACGGAGGCCCGCCGCATAGAGGCCGTCCGCCGTGACTTCGTCGCCAACGTCAGCCATGAGCTCAAGACCCCGGTCGGTGCCCTCTCGCTGCTGTCCGAGGCCGTGATGGACGCCAGCGACGACCCCGAGGCCGTCACCCGCTTCGCCGGCCGGATGCAGAACGAGGCCACCCGCCTGACCAGCCTCGTCCAGGAGCTCATCGACCTCTCCCGGGTGCAGAACGACGACCCGCTGGAGGACGCCGAGCCGGTCCGGGTCGACGAGCTGGTCGCCGAGGCCATCGACCGCTGCCGCCAGCAGGCCGGCGCGAAACAGATCACCATGGCCACCGGAGGCGTCGCCGACCTGCACGTATGGGGCAACCGCGGCCAGCTCGCGGCGGCCCTCGGCAATCTCGTCGAGAACGCCGTCAACTACTCCCCGGCGCGCACCCGCGTCGGGATCGCCGGCCGCCGCGTCCCCGCGCCCGGTGGCGACCTGATCGAGATCGCGGTGACCGACCAGGGCATCGGGATATCCGAGAGGGAGCGGGACCGCATCTTCGAGCGGTTCTACCGCGTGGACCCGGCGCGCTCGCGCGCCACCGGCGGGACCGGCCTCGGCCTCGCCATCGTCAAGCACGTGGCCGCCTCCCATGGCGGGGAGGTCACGGTGTGGAGCGCTGAGGGACAGGGCTCCACCTTCACCCTGCGTCTGCCCGAAGCCGGTGCCGTACGCGACCGCGAACGGCCCGCCGACCTCGATACCGCGGAGGGCCTCGACGACGAGGACCGCCCGTACGAGACCTTCAACGAACCGCTCCCTGCTCACCCTGCCCCGGAGGTCCTTCCGTGACCCGAGTGCTTGTCGTCGAGGACGAGGAATCGTTCAGCGACGCACTGTCGTACATGCTCCGCAAGGAGGGTTTCGAGGTCGCCGTCGCGACTACGGGCCCCGACGGACTGGACGAGTTCGAACGCAACGGCGCCGACCTGGTCCTGCTCGATCTGATGCTGCCCGGCCTGCCCGGCACCGAGGTCTGCCGGCAGCTGCGCGGCCGCTCCAACGTCCCGGTCATCATGGTGACCGCCAAGGACAGCGAGATCGACAAGGTGGTCGGCCTGGAAATAGGAGCCGACGACTACGTCACCAAACCCTTCTCCTCCCGCGAACTGGTCGCCCGTATCCGCGCGGTGCTGCGCCGCCGCGGTGAGCCGGAGGAGGTCGCCCCGCAGGCCCTGGAGGCCGGCCCGGTCCGGATGGACGTCGACCGCCATGTCGTCACCGTCTCCGGCGGCAAGGTCGACCTGCCCCTCAAGGAGTTCGACCTCCTGGAGATGCTGCTGCGCAACGCCGGCCGGGTGCTGACCCGTATGCAGCTCATCGACCGGGTGTGGGGCGCCGACTACGTGGGCGACACCAAGACCCTGGATGTGCACGTCAAGCGGCTGCGCGCCAAGATCGAGCCGGACCCGGGCGCGCCGCGCTATCTGGTCACGGTCCGGGGCCTGGGCTACAAGTTCGAGCCGTAGGCCGGTGATGCGCAGGCCGTGCGGCGTGAGCCGTGTCGGCCGGTGCACGTGTGAGGGGCGCCCGTCCGATCCCGGACGGGCGCCCCTCACCGTATGTCCGTGGACCGGTCAGTGGCCTTCGTACGCTGCGTTGGCGGGCGTACCGGTCGGCGTGGCCGTACCGGCCGGGGTCGCGGACTCGCCCGGCGCGTGCGGCTCCGACGGCGTGGCGGTGCCGGTGGGGGTCGCCGTGCCGGTGCGCTGCGGCACCTCCGTGGGGCCCCAGTCCTTGAAGTGCTGCTGCGCCGGGACCACGAACGCGCTGATCTTCACCTTGCCCGAGGCGCTGAAGGTGAAGGTCAGGGGCTGTACGCCGCCGGCTTCGACGGCCTCCCGGCCGCTCGCCAGGACGGCGGAGGCGTCGCCCTTGCCACCGATCACGACGGAGCTGCCGGCCGGCAGGGTGATCGCGCCCGGGCCGCCCTTGGCGGGGGCCAGCTTGGCGGTCCTGCCGCTGCTGTCGAGGCTGATGGCGGTCAGCTGCTGGTCCTTGGTGCCGTTGTTGAACAGCGTCGCGGAGATCACCGCCGGGCCCTTGGCCTTCGGGTCGGGCTGGGTGATCACATTCACGTTCTGGATCTTGATGTCGCCGACGGCGGTCGCGGCGTTGTCCGGATGCACCTGCAGCGTCTGGGCGTTGTTCCCGGCCCCGCACGCGGACAGCGACGCGATCGAGAGCGAAAGGACGGTGGCGGCGAGGACGCCGCGTCGAAGGCTGCGGCTCACGGCGGCGGCATCTCCTTGACGAGCTACGGCGGCCGAACTTCGTGCCCGGTCGCGGATGGACGGCTGGGGCGGCCGCCGCGGGCCCGTCATGTCGACGGGTGCGTAAAGCCGCCCTAAGGGTGTGTCAGCGCCGCTAGGTTACCGAGCCGCCCTCGGGCCTCCGCACCCGACCCGCCTCCAGAGCGATCACACCCCCGTCACCTCCCGGCCGCATCCCCCGATATCCGGCGGACCGGGACGAGCGATGCATCGCCGGGACGCGGTCACCACCCCACCCGCCGGACCGCCCGCCGGCCATGTGCCCCCGCACCAGGACGGCGCTCACCACGTCCGCCCCGATCACCCCCGATGGCCGCTCTTCTCGCTCTCCCTGCTTTCCTCATCACCTCCCGACTTCCCGACTTCCCGGTGTCTTCCGTGATGTGACAAGCGATGCGCCCCGAGAACGCGGATGAATATTCGAAGGGTCGCTGTTCGGGTGACGGTCGGTCGGTTTCCCCCGGAGGAAAAGCGGTATTCGCAGGGAATGTTTGTGCCCCGCGGAATTGATCATCCCCTCGGTCGGCGGATGGTGATCAATTCGGAAAAACGAGCCGGAGCCGCCCGCGACCAACCGAACGGAGCAGCGGAAGTCGCTCATACGGATCCGTGCAAAACGGGACGTTCGTCACGCTGATCATCGCGTTCCCGGTGTGTGGCGGGCACGTTTCAGCTCACCCGTGGAGCCCCTCCGACCTGCGAATACCTGCGTTCGGCGCCCCCTCGCAGCACGTTCCGGGCGCTGTTGTCAAGCCCCGAGATATGCCCTGACCTGCGAAAACGTCATTCAGAACGGCCCGTTCCCGTGTTAGCATGGATAGCCACGGAAGGGGTACCTGTCACATGACGTTCAAGGTTGGCGACACCGTGGTCTATCCCCATCACGGGGCCGCGCTGATCGAGGCCATCGAAACTCGCCAGATCAAAGGCGTGGACAAGACCTACTTGGTGCTGAAGGTCGCCCAGGGCGACTTGACTGTTCGTGTTCCAGCGGACAATGCGGAGTTCGTCGGCGTACGCGACGTGGTCGGTCAGGACGGGCTCGACCGGGTCTTCGAGGTGCTTCGTGCACCCTATGCCGAAGAGCCGACGAACTGGTCCCGTCGCTACAAGGCAAATCTTGAGAAACTCGCTTCCGGCGACGTGATCAAGGTCGCCGAGGTAGTGCGTGACCTGTGGCGCCGGGAACGCGAGCGCGGACTCTCCGCCGGTGAGAAGAGGATGCTCGCCAAGGCGCGCCAGATTCTGGTCAGTGAGCTCGCCCTCGCGGAGAACACGAACGAAGACAAGGCCGAGGCGCTGCTTGACGAGGTCCTCGCGTCCTGACATTCCAACAACGCTGTGTGATCCAAGCTGTGCACACCACATGAGGCGACGCGACCGTGGTGGAGCGCCGCGGTGTTCGAGCCGGCAGTGTTCGAGCGAGCGGTGATCGAACGGGTGGTGTTCACCACAGCAGCCGATGCAACGCAGCACTGCCGCGGTGCCCGAGTAACGACTGTCTTCCCCGGCGGAGGCGTCTGTTGCCGGGCGCTGCGGCATATCTGCGGCCGGTCGCCCTGTGGTGTGCCGGGCTCGGGCAGCTGCCTGGACCGATGTCACGGAAGGGTCCGGTCGAGGCGTCGCGCCCGGCACGCTCAGGCCATACCCATCCCGGCCGAGGAAACAAACCTGTCTGCCCAAATCCGGGCCCGCCCCGGACTCCGGAGCCATCGATGTCAGATCCCTCCCGCCCGATCCGCACCGCCGCGGTGATCCCCGCCGCCGGCCGGGGTGTCCGGCTCGGCCCCGGCGCCCCGAAGGCGCTGCGCGCACTGGGCGGCACCCCCATGCTGGTGCACGCCGTCCGCGCGATGGCCGCCTCGCGCGCCGTGTCCCTCGTCGTCGTGGTCGCCCCGCCCGACGGCGCCGCCGAGGTCCGCCACCTTCTCAACGAGCATCCGCTCGCCGATCTCACCGACCTCGTGGTGGTGCCCGGTGGCGAGACCCGCCAGGAGTCCGTACGGCTCGGCCTGGCGGCGCTGCCGGAGGCCGTCGACGTGGTGCTGGTGCATGACGCGGCGCGTCCGCTGGTGCCCGTCGACACGGTGGACTCGGTGATCGCCGCGGTACGCGCCGGCGCCCCCGCGGTCGTCCCCGCGCTGCCGCTCGCCGACACCGTCAAGCAGGTCGAGCCGCAGCCGCAGGGCACCCCGGAGCCGGTGGTCGGCACCCCGGAGCGGGCCCGGCTGCGGGCCGTACAGACCCCGCAGGGCTTCGACCGGGAGACGCTGCTCAAGGCACATGACACGGTCGTCGAGGGCGAGGGCGCCACCGACGACGCCGGACTGGCCGAGCGGCTCGGGGCACCCGTCGTGGTCGTTCCCGGGCATGAGGAAGCGTTCAAGGTGACCCGGCCGCTGGACCTGGTCCTGGCCGAGGCCGTACTCGTCCGCAGGAGGGCCATCGATGGCTATGTCTGAGCCGACGCCGCCGGGGCTGCCCGGTGTTCCGCTCGTCGGCATCGGCACGGACGTGCACGCCTTCGAGCGCGGCCGGGAGCTGTGGTGCGCCGGGCTGCTGTGGGACACCGCCGACAGCGACGGATACGGCCTGGCCGGCCACAGCGACGGCGATGTGGCCGCGCACGCCGCCTGCGACGCGCTGTTCTCGGCGGCCGGCGTCGGAGATCTCGGCGCGCACTTCGGCACCGGCCGCCCCGAGTGGTCCGGCGCCTCCGGTGTGACGCTGCTGGCCGAGGCCGCGCGCCTCGTGCGGGCCGAGGGTTTCGCGATCGGTAATGTCGCGGTGCAGGTCATCGGCGTACGGCCGAAGGTCGGCAAGCGGCGGGACGAGGCGCAGCGGGCGCTGTCGACGGCGGTCGGCGCGCCGGTTTCGGTGTCCGGGACGACGTCGGACGGGCTGGGGCTGACCGGCCGCGCCGAGGGGCTGGCCGCGGTCGCCACGGCGCTGGTGGTCCGTACGGTCTGAGGCCGTAACGCCCGTGAAGGGCCGTCGGCGGCGCCCGGCATTCCCCCGTACGGCCGGGAATGCCGGTTTCCGCACGGCGGTTGGGGAAGCATCGCAGTACTCGTGATCCACCGGTACGTGCAGGAAGGACCCCCGTGACCGCCACGCTCTCCGACGCCCTCAAGCAGCTCCTCGACACCCCCGTCTTCGTGACGGTGGCAACGATCCAGCCCGACGGCAGCCCCCAGGTGTCCCCGGTCTGGGTGAAGCGGGACGGCGACGAACTGCTGATCTCGACGACGGCCGACCGCCGCAAGGTCGCCAACCTGCGCCGTGACCCCCGCGTGAGCGTCGTCGTTCAGCCCTGCGACGACCCGTACCACTACGCCGAGGTCCGCGGCTCCGCCTCGCTCACCACCGAGGGCGGCCAGGACCTCATCGGCGAGCTGTCCCACAAGTACACGGGCAGGCCGTACGCGGAATTCAACCCGGCGTCCAAGGAGGACGCCGAGCGGCTGGTCGTCCGGATCACCCCGCGCAAGGTGGTCGGCAGCCTCTGACCGTCCGGGGCCCGGCCCCTCCGATACCCGGGCGGACCGGGCGAGTGTCACGCTTCCGTCTCCCCGGTCCCAGGGGGCACGGGGCACTGCCTCGTTCCGACTACCCTGGTTCCGTGACGATTCGCCTGTACGACACCAGCGCCCGGCAGATCCGTGATTTCATCCCGCTGACGCCGGGCTGTGTCTCGATCTACCTGTGTGGCGCGACCGTGCAGGCCGCCCCGCACATCGGGCACATCAGGTCGGGACTGAACTTCGACATCATGCGCCGCTGGTTCGACTACCGCGGCTATGACGTCACGTTCGTGCGCAACGTGACGGACATCGACGACAAGATCATTGCGAAGTCGGCCGAGCAGGGCCGACCGTGGTGGTCGATCGGCTACGAGAACGAGGTCGCCTTCAACACGGCCTACGACCGCCTCGGCTGCCTCCGCCCGACCTACGAACCGCGCGCCACCGGTCACATCCCCGAGATGGTCGCGATGATGCGCGGCCTGATCGAGCGGGGCCACGCCTACGCCGCCGACGGCAACGTCTACTTCGACGTGAAGTCCTTCCCGGAGTATCTCCAGCTGTCCAACCAGGAGCTGGACAACCTGCTGCAGCCGTCCGGCGAGGGCGAGACCGGCAAGCGGGACCCGCGCGACTTCGCCATGTGGAAGGCCGCCCGGGACGGCGAGCCCAGCTGGGAGACCCCCTGGGGCCGCGGCCGGCCCGGCTGGCACCTGGAGTGCTCGGCGATGGCCCACAAGTACCTGGGCTCGGCCTTCGACATCCACGGCGGCGGCGTCGACCTGGTCTTCCCGCACCACGAGAACGAGATCGCGCAGGCCAAGGCGTTCGGTGACGACTTCGCCGCCTACTGGTCGCACAACGCCTGGGTGACCATGAGCGGCGAGAAGATGTCCAAGTCGCTGGGCAACTCGGTGCTCGTCTCCGAGATGGTCAAGCGCCGGCGCCCGATCGTGCTGCGCTACTACCTGGGCACCCCGCACTACCGCTCGACGATCGAGTACAGCGAGGAAGCGCTGCACGAGGCCGAGGCCGCGTTCGCGCGGATCGAGGGCTTCGTCCAGCGGGCCGTGGAGCAGGCCGGCGCCGTCGAGCCCGCGCCCGAGGTGCCGCCGGCCTTCGCCGAGGCCATGGACGACGACCTGGGCGTCCCGCAGGCCCTGGCGATCGTGCACACCACCGTCCGCCAGGGCAACGCCGCGCTGGCGGCCGACGACAAGGAGTCGACGGTGGCCCGGCTCGCCGAGCTGCGCGTGATGCTCGGTGTACTCGGCCTCGACCCGCTCGACGAACGCTGGGCCGACGGCGACGCGGAGCGCGGCGCCGAGCTGCACGGCGTGGTGGACTCGCTCGTACGGCTCGTCCTGGACCAGCGCCAGGCGGCCCGCGCCCGCAAGGACTACGCCACCGCCGACGCCATCCGCGACCAGCTCCAGCAATCCGGCCTCGTCATCGAGGACACCCCCTCCGGCCCCCGCTGGACCCTCTCGTGACCGCCGCCGTCACACCGTCGTGAGCCGCGGCCGCCACCCGGATTCGCCCTTCCCGGTGGGCTCGGGCGACACTCAGTCCATACGGGCACTCCGTCCGATCCGTGTACGTATCCACTCCACGTCGCGAGACGTCGAGAGCAGTGAGGAAACAGGTGACCCATGGCCGGCAAAAGCCAAGGCAGTAACCGCCGCATGTCCGGCAAGAAGGGCGCGCAGATCGGCAGTGGCGGTAAGCGGCGCCGGGGCCTGGAGGGCAAGGGGCCGACCCCGCCCGCGTCCGTACGCAAGGGGCATGTCAAGAACCGCATCGCCAACGCCAAGGCGAAGCAGGCTGCCGCCCGTCGGCCCGCCCCGCGGCGCGGCGGCGCGAAGGGCACCGCGGAGCTCGTCGTCGGCCGTAACCCGGTCTTCGAGGCGCTGCGCGACGGCGTGCCCGCGACCACTCTCTACGTCCAGCAGTTCATCGACAACGACGAGCGGGTGCGCGAGGCGCTGCAGCTCGCCACGGAGCGCGGCGACGTCAACCTGCTGGAGGCGCCGCGCCCCGAGCTGGACCGGATGACCAACGGCCTCAACCACCAGGGCCTGGTCCTCCAGGTGCCGCCGTACGAGTACGCGCACCCCGAGGACCTGGCCGCGGCCGCCTTCGACGACGGTGACGACCCGCTGATCGTGGCGCTCGACGGGGTCACCGACCCGCGCAACCTCGGCGCCGTCGTCCGCTCCGTGTGCGCCTTCGGCGGCCATGGCGTGGTCGTCCCGGAGCGCCGGGCGGCCGGGATGACGGCCGGCGCGTGGAAGACCTCGGCAGGCACCGCGGCCCGTACGCTGGTCGCGCGCGCCACGAACCTGACCCGGACCCTGGAGTCGTACCGGAAGGCCGGTCTCATGGTCGTCGGCCTGGCCGCGGACGGCGAGATGGAGCTGCAGGACGTCGAGGCGCTGGACGGCCCGGTCGTCGTGGTGGTCGGCAGCGAGGGCAAGGGTCTGTCGCGGCTGGTCGGCGAGACCTGTGACGTACGGGTGCGGATCCCGATGCCGGGCGGCGCGGAGTCGCTGAACGCCGGGGTCGCGGCCGGTGTGGTCCTGTGGGAGGCGGCGCGGCGCCGCGCGGGCTAGAAGGGGGAGTCCGACGACACCCCCAGGGCCTCTCCCGCCCTGACCCACCGGACAGGCCGTGGTGCTGCTCGGCCTCCGCCGCTCTCGCGGAGGCGGCCGGGCGCCGTCGGCCCCGCTCCATCGATGGTTGCTGTGCGTGGTGGGAATGACCGCCGCGTGTGGAGCTGTGTGTGACATGCATGGTTGCGATGCGTGGCCGCGATGGTTGCTGCGCGTTGCAGGAACGGTTGCCGTGCGTGGCGATTGACGATTGTTGTGCAGTGTCGTACGTCAAATGACCGGTTTGCGTATGCCGAGTGACCGGTCTGGGGACCACTTCGTCATTTGACGGTGCCCCGACAGATCGAGCCGGTCGAAGCAGTGTCTTAACCGCGAGTCACTCGGTTAGATGAGCGTGGACACCAGAACACCCCGCACACCTACGGGGGGACGCTCGCCGGGCTTCGATGACGAGTCGGTCTTGAGCTCGGTCAAGGTGCCGTGCGATCCCGCTCAGGTCGTCGTCAACCACGCCAGCTTCCGGGTACAGCTCGCCGAACCCGTCGTGAGCCACACCATGGCGAACACCGGGCGCGTCCCCGTGATCCGGGGCTCCACGCGTCCCCGACGCCGGGCACCCGTGGTGTGGAGCGGCCGCACCGAACCGGGCGGCACGGCCGGCGCCACCACCCAACTCCTGCACGCGGTACGCGACTCGGGCATCGGCCTCGACGCCGGCCGCACCGAGGAGAGCGACGTCGGCACGACCCAGGTCCTGCCCCGGGTCCGCCTCGACGACGCCCCCGCCACGACCGTGATCGGCCAGCGCGGCCCCGTCGAACCGGACACCCTGCTGCGCGGCGTACGCCCCGTGGGCCGCGCGTACGCCGACAACGGCTACGGCGACCGCGACCACGGCGACGACGGCTACGGCGAGGACGGCTACGGCGACGACGACGTCTACGACGACGAGTACGAAGACGAGTACGACAACGACCGGTTCGAGACGCGGGACGGCGGCGTCACCGGGTCCAAGCGGCGCGGCGACAGCGTCCGGCACGCGTACTACCCGGGCCGCCGGATGAACCTCGGCGTGGTGCTCCTCCCGCTGCGCGTCTTCCTCGGTCTGATCTCCGTCTACGCCGGCATGGGCAAGCTCTGCGACCCCGTCTACTTCGACGGCGGCGAGCGGGGCTCCATGGTCAAGTGGCTGCAGTCGCTCGACCCCTGGGCACTGGCCGTGCCGCTGCGCGACTTCGCCGTCTCGCACCCCGTCGGCGCCGGTCTGACCGTCGCGTTCCTGCAGGTCGTGGTCGGCGTGCTGACGATGTGCGGCCTGTGGCAGCGGCTCGCGGCCTGGTTCGGCGCGCTGCTCTCCGCAGCGCTGCTGATGACCGTCAGCTGGCGCACCGTCCCCGCCTACGACGCCCCCGACATCATCTACCTCGCCGCCTGGAGCCCGCTGATCATCGCGGGCGCCCCGGTCTACTCCATGGACGCCCGGCTGGCCGGCGAGGCATGGCGGCGGCTCGGCCCGCGGGTCGAGGTCGCCGAGCTGCGGCGCCGGGTGCTGCGCCGCGGCGCCGTGATGACCACGGTGGTGGCCGGGCTGACCCTGCTGGTCGGCTCGCTGCTCGGCGGCGCCGTACGGTCCGCGACGGTCACGCATGTGCCGCGGCCCGGCGAACCGGCGATCAACAACCTGCCCGGATCCCCGCTGCCCCGCCCCGCCAAGAGCCGCACCCGGCCCGGACAGAGCCACTCCGGGAGCGCTTCGCACCGCCCCGGGACACCGTCCGCGGGCGCCTCGCACACGACGGGCACGACGGGCCGTCCGTCCGTCTCGGCGACCGGCACCCCGTCCGGCAGCGCCAGCGGTACCGCACAGCGTCCCGGCGCGACCACCAGCGCGCCACAGTCGACGCCGACCCGGGTCCCGGCGCCGACCCAGGCCAAGCCCACGTCCGGCGGCGGCACCGGCGGAGGTACCACCGGAGGCACGGGCGACAGCACCGGCCCCGGAGACGACTCCGGCCGCGGGGGCACCCTGGGCGGGCTCCTGGGCTGACACGTCCGGCGGGCACCCGCCCGCGCCTGCTGCCGCCCCTTTCCTGTCCCCTTTTCCTGTCCCCGGTCGCCTTTGGTGGCCGGGGACAGGTGTGTGGGGGACGGGCGTGGGAGGTACGGGGCAAGTCGGAAGGACGGTGCCCAGGGCGGCCGTTCAGGACCACGACCGGTTCAAGGCCCCTGGGGCGGTTCAAGGCCCGTTGGGGCGCCGGTTCAAGGCCGGGCTCGGTGCTTGCTAAGGCCGGGCTCGGTGCTTGCTGGGGTGGGGCGGTTCCAGACCGGGCTCTATGCTCGCTGGCGCGCTGGTTCAAGACCGCGCCCACGGCCCGCTGGGGACGGCCGGTTCTGGACGGCCCAACGCGCCCCTGGGGCGCGTCTCAGCGCCCTCTGACCGCAGGCTCAACCCCATCCCGCCGGCGCCCCCAATCCCCTCTCCAGCGGCGACGGCTCACCCGCTCCGCTGGTGACGCCTCAACGCCCTTCCAGCGGCGACGGCTCAACGCCCTCCACCGGCGACGCTCACTCCTGCCACCGGCGAGGCTCAATGCCCTCCACCGGCGACGCTCACTCCTGCCACCGGCGAGGCTCAATGCCCTCCACCGGCGAGGCTCAATGCCCTCCACCGGCGAGGCTCAATGCCCTCCACCGGCGAGGCTCAACGCCCCTCCGCCCCCAGCTCCTTCGCCGCCTCGGTGAGGTCCTTGGCCGTGTCGATGGCGCGCCAGTAGGCCCCGTGCGGGAGCGGATAGCCGGCGAGTCGGCGTTCCCGGGCGAGGCGGGGGAAGGTCGTGCGCTCATGGTCGCCGCGGGTGGGCAGCAGATCCGTGAAGGCGGCGGAGAAGACGTAGACGCCCGCGTTGATGAGATACGGCGAGGGCGGCGACTCGATGAAGTCCAGCACGTGCCCGAACGCGTCGGTCTCGACGGCGCCCCACGGGATGCGCGGGCGGGCCAGCGCGAGGGTGGCCGCGGCATCGCGTTCATGGTGGAAGGCGGCCATCTCGCGGAGCGGGAAGCGGGTCCAGATGTCACCGTTGGCGGCGTACCAGGGCTCTTCCGGGCGGGGGAGGGATGCGGCGGCGTGCTTGAGGCCGCCGCCGCGGCCCAGCGGTTCTGTCTCGACAACTGTCGTGACGTGCAGAGGTAGTTGGGCCTGACCCAGCCAGTCCTGGAGGATCTCGGCGAGGTGGCCGCAGGAGACGACGGCGTCGGTGACGCCTTCCTCTGCCAGCCAGTTCAGCTGATGGCCGATGATCGGGGTTCCGGTGCCGGGAATCTCGACCATCGGCTTGGGTCGGTCATCGGTATAGGGGCGGAGACGTGAGCCCTGGCCGCCGGCCAGGACCACGGCCTGCGTGGGGTGCGGATGCGGGGCATCGGTCATGTTTCGCACCCTATGCGGTGCGAGCCGGATTCACTGGGCGGCGGCGACGCCGCTGGCGAAGGAGGTGTCGCACACCGGGCGGGACCATTTCTGGGCGCGGTGGGCGGCCCCTCCGTACTTGTGGACCGCGGCGCGCCCGAGGTCGCGGGCGATGGCGGCACAGTACTTGGCCAGGGAGGGCCGCTCGGTGACGGCCGTCTGGAGAGCGGTCAGGGCAACACCGGGATTCTTCTCCTGGAGTTCGGCGAGGAGGTGCTGGCGGAGCTCGGCCTGGGGGGTTCGGGGGGCGGCTTTGGTGGAAGCCTTCCCGGACGACGAGGTCGAGGTCGAGGTCGAGGTCGAGGACGCGGATGCGGTCAGCGCCTGGGAGTCCGTGGTCGTCGATGCCCACGGGACGCGGGTGACCGCGAGAGTCCCGGAGAGGACGAGGACGACGGGGAGTACGAGGGCGAGAGTTCGGCCGATGCGGCGGGCTGCGGAGTTCACGGTCGCGATGGTAGCGAGGGGTGATGATTTGGCGACATTTGGTCACCATATCGGGGGACGGAATGGCCCGTCGGTGCGGTTGTGATGTTGACGCACTGGTGCGAATAGTCGGAAATGTGTGAATGGTCTGAATTGTTCCGATATGGGGCATTTCTTGGAGACTTGGGTGGATTGCGGACGTGAACGGGGTTCTGGCGGGCCCGGGGGACGCCGGCCGGGATCGGCCGAGACTCCGGGGCCCGGGTGCCCCGGCCACCCGTCGGGGCTTCGGGGGCGCGGCAGGGGACGCGGCAGGGGTGCGGAGCGACGTACAGCGCGCCCCGCACCCCTGCCTACCGTCGGGTCGGCGGCCCGTAGATCCAATTCGTAGATCCGCCGACCCTTTGAACCTCAGCCCTTTGAACCTCAGCCCTTTGAACCTCAGCCCTTGAACCTCAGCCCTTGAGTCCCTCAGGTCCCCTCAGGGCCCGTCAGTCCGAGAGCCGCTCGCCCGTGGACATCGAGAACACATGGGCCTCGCCCGGCCGCGGCACGACGTGCAGCTGGGTGCCCTTCTCCGGGACCTGGCGGCCGCTGACCCGGACGACCAGGTCCTTCGGCTCGCCGCCGACCTCGACGGTGCCGTAGACATAGCCGTCGGCGCCGAGCTCCTCGACGACATTGACGGTCACGGCCAGACCGGCCGGTGCGTCCGCCGTCTCCCTGGACAGCGACTTCACGGCGGCGCCGTCCTGCTCGACGATCTCGAAGTGCTCCGGGCGCACGCCGACGGTCACCGTCCGGTCGCCCTTCTCGCTCGCGGCGGTCAGCGCCTCGCGGTTCACCGGGACGACGCTGTTGCCGAACTTCACGCCGCCGTCGGTGATCGGTACCTCGATGAGATTCATCGCGGGCGAGCCGATGAAGCCGGCGACGAAGAGGTTCGCCGGGCGGTCGTACATGTTCCGCGGTGAGTCGATCTGCTGCAGCAGACCGTCCTTGAGGACGGCGACGCGGTCCCCCATGGTCATGGCTTCGACCTGGTCGTGGGTGACGTAGACGGTCGTGATGCCCAGGCGGCGCTGCAGGCCCGCGATCTGCGTACGGGTCTGCACACGGAGCTTGGCGTCCAGGTTGGACAGCGGCTCGTCCATGAGGAAGACCTGCGGCTCCCGGACGATGGCCCGGCCCATGGCCACCCGCTGGCGCTGACCACCGGACAGCGCCTTCGGCTTGCGCCCCAGGTACTCCGTAAGGTCCAGGATCTTGGCCGCGTCCTCGACCTTCTGCCGGATCTCGGCCTTGTTGACCCCCGCGATCTTGAGTGCGAAGCCCATGTTGTCGGCGACCGTCATATGCGGGTACAGCGCGTAGTTCTGGAACACCATCGCGATGTCCCGGTCCTTGGGCGGCAGGTGGGTGACATCGCGGTCCCCGATGCGGATGGCACCGCCGTCGACGTCCTCCAGCCCCGCGAGCATGCGCAGCGAGGTGGACTTGCCGCAGCCGGAGGGGCCGACGAGAACGAGGAATTCACCGTCCTCGATGGCGATGTCGAGCTTGTCGACGGCGGGCTTGTCGGCACCCGGGTAGATGCGGGTTGCCTGGTCATACGTGACCGTAGCCATGGTGATGGGTCCCTTCACCGGCAGGAACGTGCCGGACGATCCGAGTAAAGGAGTGGTGTAGTCCACACTGGCGGGACTGTTCGTGACGCTACCCGGGTGGGGACCGGAAGTCAGTAGTGTGTGGGTCACGAAAATATGGGACCGGCATCCGGCGCGCCTGGGTACACTTCTCCAGGCACGCCTCCTTAGCTCAGCTGGTCAGAGCACCGCTCTTGTAAAGCGAAGGTCGTCGGTTCGAATCCGACAGGGGGCTCTTGCCTGACCAGGCAAAATGCAATGGAAAGCCCCCTCGGAGTCATCTCCGAGGGGGCTTTTTCATGGCCCGGGGGACAAACGGGGGACAGCCCGTCAGGCGGCGTCGGCGCCGTCATCAAGGGGGACAGAGGGCAAAACAACGTAGAGATGGCGGCCGTCTCCGGCGCTCTGGTCAAGCTCTCTGACCTCTGTGGGCGCAGCTGGTTCCTCCTCTGCGGCGACAGCCGGCGTCTCCGGGTCGGCGGGCTGCTCGGCGGTGCTGCGGCGCGGCACGAGCCCGACTGGGGCGTTGGCTGCCGCCTGCTCGAACTGCGGCATCAGTGAGGTGTACGTGTCGGCGGTGAGCTGGTAGCTGCTGTGGCCGAGCAGGGCCTGGATGGCCTTCATGGACAGGCCGGCAGCGAGGCTGAGGGACGCGGCGCAGTGCCGCAGGTCGTGAAGCCGGATGGGAGGCAGGCCGAGGCGCTTGATGAACCGCTCGAAGGCCTGGGAGACGTTGTCGGGGTGCCACGGGCTTCCGTCGGCCTGGGTGAAGACCTTGCCGGAGTCGATGTAAGGGCCGTACTTGTCGGGGTTGTCGCGGTGCTTCTCTTCCCACTCGGCGCGTTGGGCTTTCTGCACTTCGCGCCAGGCGGTCAGGAGGGCGAAAGTCGCGGAGTCGAGGGTGAGGCTGCGTTTGCCTGCGCGGCTCTTGGGGGTGTCCTCCCACACCTCGTAGGCAGAGCCGGTGACCAGTTGCTCGACGATCTTGGCTACGCCCCGGGTCATGTCGACTTCGGTCCAGGGCAGGCCTGATGCTTCACCGCGGCGGGGCGCGCGGAACACCATGAGGTGCCACATGACGTACATGGGGTGGTCGACTGCGGCGTCGAGGAACTCGCCGGTCTGTTCGGGGGTCCACACCATGACGGGGCTGGGCTTCTCGCCGGTGAGCTTCCAGCGGGCGACGCGTTCGTCTGTCCAGACGAGGGCTTCGGGGCGCTCGTACTTGGGGAGGGTGACGTTCTTCGCCCAGTTCTCGGTGATCAGCTTCTCGGTGACCGCGTCGTCGAGGGCTGCGGCGAGGGTGTTCTTGTACTTCTTCTGTGTGCCAGGGCCGGTGTCCCGGCGGGGCTTGGTGCGAGCTTCCTTGAGGGCAGCTTTGGCTGCGTCCCACCGCTGCCGGAAGTGCTGGGGCCGGGGCTTGGGAGCCTGCTTCCATGCCCGGTAGGCGTCGTCGCATTCGGCTTTGGCCTGCTGAGCGGCAAGGCGGTTGGTTTCCTTGACCTTGTTGAACGCCCAGACCTTCTTGAACATCTCCTGGATGTGGCGCTCTCGGAGTTCGCGCATGGTGAGGTGGCCGAGGGCGGGTATGAAGATGCGGTCGATGTAGTCGCGGTAGTCGTCGCGGGTGCCGCGCTTGAGGTCGACGCGCTTGTCCATCCAGCGGTTGAGGTAGGCGGCGACGGTCTCCTTGGAGTCGACGTCGATGCCGTCGTGCGCCTCGTCCCAGATCTTTTGCGCTTCCTCCTTGGCCTTCTTGGAGGTGCTGTGGCCTCCTTTGCGGGGGCGCCGCCGCTCTCCTCCGGGGCCGTCGGGGAGGTTGAGGTAGTAGTACCAAGAGCCGTGGTCGCGCTTCTTCAACTGCGGGCATGCAGAGCCGAGTTCGCGGACCTTGGGTTTGCCTCTCGCGTCGAGGACAGGTTGGCCTTGGTCGTCGAGCTTCGGCTCGGTGCACTTGCATCGCCGGTAGATGCTGCCGTCGAACACGCTGGGCCCCCTGGTTTGGGCTGGATCATCCGTACGTGTCCTGATCTTGCTGTAGCGAAGGAGACGCTTCCTTGGCCGTCGTATGCTTCCGGTCAGGTGGCGCGGGGAAGAGGGATGTGACCACCTATGACCTCATCTGTGACTACCTCTGGCGTGCCGGCCCGTGCGCGGGGCGGGATGTCGATTGAGGAGCTGCGGTCGCTGCCTGCTGCGGTGAGCGTGGCGACGGCTGCGCGTGCGTTCGGGATCGGCACCGACAAGGCGTATGCGCTGATCAAGGCGGAGAAGTTCCCGGCGAAGACGATCCCGGTGGGCGAGACCCAGAAGGTTGCGACGTTGAGCCTGTGGGAGGCGTTGGGAGTGCCTGCGTGAGGTGATGCGTTGCGCCCTATGGGCTCGGCTCGCTGTCCCTCGAGGGTGGCTGGTCGGGCCCTTTTGCGCGGGTCAGGGATGCGTGGTGCGCATTATTGCTTGAGGTTGTTTACATCTCGACGGTTGCAGTGATGTGCGCCACACGTCGGCTTCGGGTTGGCCTTGTGACGTGCATAAACGCCTTTCCGCCTGCTACCTGCGCACCCTCAAAGTCATGCCGACCATGCAGTCCAGATATCGTGACCTATTACGGAGGTAAGTGATCGCTAATGGGCAGGCGATCACGCTCCCGATCGGACGGAGACTCATGGCACGGCTGTCGGGCTACCAAAGCCGCGGGGTGCTGCACCCTGAGGAGGCCGGGGCCCTACGGAAGGCCACGTCGCGACTGTTCGCTGGGCAGAACAAGGCAGAGACATGCCGCTGGATGAACCGCGAGGGCTATCGCACCACGTTCGGGAATGAGTGGGTTCCCGAGGTGCTGACCCGGGTGCTCAGCCACCCGCGCATGGCCGGTCTGGACAGCGACGGCAATCCGATCGAAGACTTCGGCGCGACAGTCCTGACGCCGGATGAATACCGGCGCGTGCTGGCGCTGTTCGCGGAGCAGCGGAGCCAACAGCCCGAAGCGCGGGAGGCGTTCGAGTACCTGCTGACCGATGGTGTGGCGGAGTGCGGCAGTTGCAAGCACGCGATGGTGGGGACGCGGGTGACCGGCGACGCCGACCCGTCCTACCGTTGCCCGCCGCCACGCGCCAGGCAGCCTTCGTGTGGACGAGTCCGGATGAATGCCGACCGGCTCGAAGACTCGGTGACCGAGGAGGTGCTTGCTGAGCTTCTGCGCCCGGGCGCTCAGGAGCACCTGGCGCGGCTGCTGGCTGACATCCAGGCGGAAGCGGAGCGCCTCAAGGAGCACATCGCCGGAGCCGAGAAGCGGTTCGAGGAGCTGCGCAACATGCGCGACGTGCTCGTGGAAGCCGCGTACGCCGCCGCGGAGAAGGCCACGAAGGGCGACCTGCGCCAGTCGCGCAATCGGCTGCGGTTCCTGGAGCAGATGGCGGATCTCCCGGTCGAGGGCGTCACGAACCTCGTGGAGTGGTGGAATTCAGCGCCACGCTCCTCGCAGCGCGCCCTGGTCTGTGTGGAGATCGTCAAGGTACGAGTGCTGGCAGTCGGCCGCGGCAAGCACCGCGATCCGAGCGAGCGGATTGAGATCGACTGGCGCAAGCCGTCCATCTCTCCTTCAGCGTCGGCCGCCCGACGCTGAAGGCACCGGCAGACGGGGGCTCCCGGACCAGGTTGGACCCCACCCTGCGGTCAGCGCATGGTTCGGCATGGACGACTCGCCCTGGCCCAGAGGTCGCAGGGGTGCGGGCTGGCCTTCCTGGGGCTCAGAAGCTGTGAAGAGCCCCCAAGCCCCCCGGAACCGCCCGGGGCGGTCGGCCGCGGTGGACCGTTGGGTCCACCCTGTTCAGGCCGTGATCACTTACGCGTTGCGCTACTCACAGACGTTGAGGAGGCGCCCTTCTTCAAGGAACGCTTCGGCGCGCCCCGGATCGCCGCCGTGGGGCTATTGGTGGTCGGGATAGGTCTGATGCTGCACGCGGGGTAGCTGACCGGGCCTAATAGAGTTGCCGGGTGACCCAACACCACGCACCCGACGCCCACTTGCCCATGCTCACCGTGCCGCAGGCCGAACGCCTGCGAAATCTGGCGGCCGACTACTTCCTAGCCCGGGACGGCACTCGCCCGACGATCGGGGGAGGGGCCGTCGAGCGTGGCGGGCGCCTCAGCCCGCTGACGGCGCTGGCGCAGCGGTGCCGCACCGTGGCGGAGCGGCACTGGCCGGAGCTGGTCGCCGAGCACTTCGCCCGACTGGAGAGTGCATCCCAGGGCGATGAGGGTGCGGCAGAGCTGCTGCGGCAGACGTATCTGCGCCTCCTGCCGGCCGACGCCTTCCCCGCGGACGCCGCCGGCCATTTCCGTTACGCCCGGCCGGTGGCCGAGGACCTCGTCGCGGCCCTGGCGCTGGACACGCCCACCTCCATACGGCTCCTGAACGACGCCGACGTGGCCCGCGCCGGCCTCGATGAGCTGTGGGCGGCGGGCCGGGCGAACCTGCTGGGCGAACCGGTGGAGCACGTGGAGGTGCGCGGGCCGTCGGGCGCGCTGCTGCACTCAGTCAGCGGCGCGTCCCACTTCATCGCGAGCAAGGCGCTCATGCTGCCCGAACTGGCCCAGGTCGTCACCGGCCGGGAGCTGCCGGAGGCCGGGGCGCTCGTCGCGGTTCCGACCCGGCACCTGCTGGCGTTCCATCCGATCGTGGACGGCACCCTGGCGGACGCGGTCAACGAGCTGGGCACCTACGCCCTCGGCGCCTACGAGGACGGCCCCGGCTCGCTCACCCCCAGGCTGTACTGGTGGCACCAGTCACGCCTGGTCTGCCTCACGGTCTTCGACCACGAGAACCGCTCCTTGTCCGTGCAGCCGCCGCAGGAGCTGCTGGAGATGATGAAGACACTGCGCGGGGAGCAGGAGACCGCCGTCGGAAGCTCGGCGGCCGATGTTGAGCAACTGGCGTGTGTGGTAGGCGAGTTCACCGAGCGGCTGGAACAGGATCCGGGCAGCCTCGGCGACGCCTTTGCGGCGGCCCTGACGGTTGCCCACGCCCGCTGCGCGGACGACCCCGACGCCGCGATGCTGGAGACCTGGGAGAGCTGGGTCACCGCCATGCAGGTCGGCTCCGCAATGTTCGCCACCACCCTCGCCCGGGAGGGCATCGTGGAGTGCCGGGTCGGTGACCGCATGCTGGCCCTGCCCGCCACCGGCCCCGCGCCGTACGCCGACGCCCGCGCCTGGCTCGACGCTTTCTGGCTCGCCCTCGTCTGCCGCGAGACCGACCGGCTGACGCGCCTGAGCCAGGTTCCGCTGGACGACCTGCGCCGGGCGAGCAATCAGGACGACTACGTCTTCCACTGGATCGACACCCTGCAAAGCCACTGGCTGCGCCAGCCCATGGATGACATCGTCCCCAAGCTGCTTGCCACCATGGAGACGTCCCACCCGCACGTGGCGACCCGCACCCCGAAGGACTTCCTGGACCTGGTCGACTACCAGCCCGTCGCCCTCTGCCACCGGCTCATCACCAACGACCACGCCGCCTTCGCCGAAGCCTTCACCGAGGCGCTCGCCCACCACGACCGCTACTGGAACGGCTCGACGAACGATCCGCGCGGCCGCGTGGCCCTGGGCCCCCTCGCGATGGCGTGTCTCGCCCACGACTGGGACTTCCCCATCGACACCGCGTCGCCGTACCTGCCGAAGTACCTGCTCAACCGGGAGTGGTGCGGGGAGTTCCCGACCTGAGATCGGGGGGCCGCATCAGCTCGCCAGGGTGTGAGCCTCGGCCGCGGGAACGACGCACATGAACCGCTGGCTGTAGTCGCTGAGCGGGGCGTAGGCGCGGAAGACGACTTCGAACTCCTCGTCGCCGTGGCCGGGCAGGTACAGCCAGCGCCGGTCGCCGTCGGGGTGGGTGACGGACGTCAGGTCTTCTTCGAGGATTCTGCGCGCCACCTTGTCGCGCTCCTTGATCTGGGCGATGACTTCGGCCAGGCGCCGGTTGTCCGGGTGCGCGTCTGCGCGCAGTCGCAGCTGGGAGGCCATCGGCTTGGCCCAGTCCTCTTCCCAGTTGATGAGCTGTAGGCGGGCTTCGGGGAAGGCCAGGGCCCAGATCATGATGTTGATGCCGTGCTTCATCCACGGCCAGTCGCGTTCGCTCGCCTCGTTGTAGAGGAGCACGTCCCAGGCGAAGTCCGAGATGTATGCCGGCCAGGGCTGGACCCGGATGAGAGCTGCGGTCGACGGGTCCAGGTTCGAAGCGTCCGGACGGTACAGCAGCGGAGGCTCCTGGCCGGTGGCGTAGACGAACAGCGTGTGGCGCTGGGCGGGGTCGAGGTCAAGTATTCGAACGATGCGCTGCAGCCACTCCACCGACGGGTTCTTAGCCCGGCCGTGCTCCAGCTCACGCACCCAGGTAGTGGAGACCCCGGTGAGCTGGGCCAACTCCACCTGTTTGATCCCGGGCTTGGTCCTGGGGCCGAACCGGGCGGTGAAGCCCGGCACCTGGTTGGGGTCGCGCTGGGCGCGCCACGCCTTCAGGAAACGGCCAATCGGTGGCAGAGCTGCTGACATCCGCGCATTACTCCATCTTTAGTAAGTAAACGTATAGGAAAGACTTAGGGGACCTTAATGCCTTCGTGATAGATCGCGAACTTCGCCCCCCGTTGCCCACCTCACATGAAAGATGCCCATATACGGACACGTTGGGTCAAGTTGGGGGGTGGAGTGTCAGCGTGTGGCGCAAGTCGCGGTTGCGGCCGCTTTCGAGCCATGGCGACGTGGCCGAAATAACTGACCGACCAGTGCAAAGTAATGGGGTCTTAACGGATCCCTAACGGGATGTTCCAGACGAACCGCCTTCGCGGCTCGGCGCAACCCGCCTTGCCACGGGCGGCCTTGCACCGACGAGTCCCGAGAGGTGACACCCCCTATGAGCCGCAGCGTCTTCATCACCGGTGGCAACCGAGGCATCGGTTTCGAGATAGCCAAGGCCATGGCAGAGGCCGGGGACAGGGTCGCGATCACCTACCGCTCGGGGGAGCCTCCAGCCGGGTTCCTCGCGGTTCAGTGCGACATCACCGACCCTGAGCAGGTCGAACTGGCGTACAAGCGGATCGAGGAAGAGCACGGCCCGGTCGAGGTCCTGGTGGCGAACGCGGGCATCACCCGCGACGCCCTGCTGCTGCGCATGTCGGAGGAGGACTTCGCCGACGTCATCAACACCAACCTCACCGCCGCCTACCGGGTCGCCAAGCGAGCCAGCCGCGGCATGCTGCGCGCCCGCTCCGGCCGCCTGATCTTCATCTCCTCCGCCGTCGCCATGCTCGGCGAGGCAGGCCAGTCCAACTACGCGGCCGCCAAGGCCGGACTGATCGGCTTCTCCCGCTCCCTGGCCCGCGAGCTCGGCTCCCGCGGCATCACCTCCAACGTCGTCGCACCGGGCCTCACCGCCACCGACATGACCGCGGTCCTCACGGAAGAGCGCACGAAGGCACTCCTGGCGCAGATCCCCCTCGGCACTGCCGCACGGCCCGAGGACATCGCGGCCGCCGTCCGTTTCCTCGCCAGTGACGAGGCGTCGTACATCACCGGCGCGGTGCTGCCCGTCGACGGCGGAGTGGGCATGGGGCACTGAGCCCACGGCCCCAGGCGCCCGGAAGTACAGCCGTCCGATGCGGCTGGCGGGGGCCGGACCCTGGGGCCGGCGGCTGCGCCGCATACGGGCAGCCGCCATTGCGCAGGGCCGGACACGGGACCGGTCCTGACGTCACGAAGGGGCGGAAGTGATTGATGCGCAGCGCATCATGGCGCTCGCGAAACTGCCCAGTCCGAAAGGGACGGGCACCGACCACACAGACGGCGTGGGAATCATCCGCACACTCAGCGGTCTTCACCGCGAACCGAACCAGGCGGCGAGGCCGATTCTTTGGAGCAGTGGGCTGTGTGCGATGCAGCCGCTGGAGACAGGGGACGACGGGGCGCTGATCACGGCCGAGGACGCGGTGCGGGTCTGTTCCGTGTGCCCCATCCGGAGCGACTGCGGCACAGCCGTACCGGCGGGCGCGCCCGCCGAAGTCCAGCGGTGGCGCGAGCGGGCGGACGGGGGCGGCCACCCGCTTGCGCCGTGAATGACTAACTGACTTGTGGGCGCTGGGAGCAACCCGGCGCCCACAGGTGTTTCCGCATTTCAGAGCCCTCTATCGGGCGTGGTCGAGGTCACTTCACGGGGGTTGTTCGGGAGTGGACACCCCCCTAATGAAGAGTAGAATTTAGATACAAGGTGAGGGCAAGGGAACTCACCAACTACCTCTTGGAGCCCACAGTGCAGCGCGTCCTCAAGATGTCCCAGGTCCACCGCAACCCGCGCCAGCCGCGCGAGCACTTCGACCAGGACGCGCTGAACGAACTCGCCACATCCATCGACAAGTACGGCCTCATGCAGGCCATCGAGGTCCGCCCCGACAACGACAAGGGCGGATACGAGATCGTCGCCGGGGAGCGCCGCTGGCGCGCCCACCAGATCCTCGGCCGCACCAAGATCCGCGCGACGATCACTTCGGAGAAGAGCGAGATCCAGCGGTTCAAGCGGTCGATGTCGGAGAACGTCACCCGCGAGGACATGACGCCGTTTGAGGAGGCACACGGCTACCAGCGCATCCTCGACGAGGAAGAGGGCGCGACCATCGAGTCCGTGGCCGCCGACTTCTCCAAGACCACCACCTACGTCAAGCTGCGCCTCGCCCTCCTCGATCTGCGCATCGAGGTCCAAGAGCTTGTGCAGGACGGGAAGATCGGCACGCAGGCGGCCGTGCAGATAGCCTCGCTCAACCTCGCCAACCAGGGTTCAGTCCTGAGCAAGTTCGTGCGCGGCGAGTTCGCCTCGGACAACGAGATCGTGCACTTCGCCTACGCGATGAAGCAGCAGCAGGACCAGGCCGTGCTGATGATCGTCGAGGAGATGACGGAGGAGCAGCGCACCGAACGCACCGTCGCGCAGAAGAAGACCCGCACGACGCTCGACAAGATCGAGCAGGTCCGTGGGCTGCTCGACGAGATCGCCCGCACCGAGCCGATGAAGCTCGCCGAGATGCTCGACGGTCAGGTCGGGGCACGCCTGGAGCAGCTCGACCGGGTTGCCGAGTCGCTGACCAAGGCGCGCTTCCAGCTCAAGCAGGCCAAGGCGCACGCCGAGGCCAGGTCGCTGGTCACGGTCAACCCGGAGGCCGAGGCGGACAGCAACGTCGAGCAGTCGGACAACGCGGAGCGCGAGCCCGTCGCGGTCTGACAGCCGCAGTCGCCGGGTGCGCGGGCGAATCCCGCCCGCGCACCCGATCCACAGAGGGCCGGACGCACCGACCGGCCCTTCCTTCTCTTCGCCACACCCCCAGGAGACAGCTCCGTCATGCGCTACACCGCGCCCCTCACCCCAGCCCAGGCCGAGCAGCTCGGCAAGGACGTCGGCATGATCGTCGCCTTCGCCGCCAAGGCCCTCAACCACATGCACGGCGTGGACATCGACCGCCTCATGAACGCCTTCACGTCCTCCAACGCCCTGGACGTCACCGCGGCCCGCTACTTGAAGGCCCTCGAGGAAGGCCACCGGCCGGGAGAGGCCGCAGGCCGGGCCGGTACCGCCCTCATCCTCGACTGGGCGGACGCGGTCCTCGAAGCCAGCGGAACGAGGCAGCCGGACACGCCGTCGGCCCCGGCCACCGAGTCGACTCAGTGAGTGCCGAGGCCGGCAAGGACTGGACGGGAATGGGCCGAGCCGACTTCGACGACACGGCCCCCAACCAACTGCCGGTACCCGCAGGCCCCGCACGGATCCCGGCCCTGCCCGACCGGTTCGGCACCGAGGCCCTGTTCGGCGAGCCGACTCCCGGCCCGCGGCCTCGCCCCGGGCGTCCTCTCGCGCCGGCCGATGTCGACGGCCAAGACGAACTCTTCTGAAACACCACGCCTTCTCGGAGGAACCACCGTGAGCAACACCATCGAAACCCTGATCAGCGATGTCCGTACCGCCCTGCACCAACAGCGCATCTGGTCACACGCGCCGGACAAGGACCGCCCAGGCTGGCATGCCCAGCCCACCGTGGTCGACGGCCTGCCCGCCGTGACCCTGACGTGGCGCGGCGTGAAGGTCCCCGCCTACCACGCCCACATGGCCGAGCTCAGTGCCGGATCCGTGGCCGCAGGATGGCTCGTCCAGCTGGAACGACGTCTGGAGCGGGACTTCATCGTGGGGCGGCTCTTCGAGGAGCGCCCCCACACCCGGCCCGGCCGCGCCCTCGTCGCTCTCGCCATCTTCCATCCCGGCGCAGAGCAGACCGGCCGCTGAGTCTCACATCTCCTGCACCGTAAGGACTTTCCATGCCGATCTACCTGCCCGGGCCGTCCCCGACACGTCCAGCCGACGGAAAGGGCTTCAACCGCCTCACCTTGAACGCCCACATTTGGGCGGGCGGCGCGCAGTGCGCGCTGATGCCGAAGTCGTACCCAACCCTGTTCGAGAGCTACGACACCCGGCGCGCCCGGTGGGGCGGCTTCGGGGACTGCATCCGGCAAGAGGGAGACTGCGGCACCTGCCCGGTCCTCGCCGAACTGGAGACCTCCACCGAGCAGGTCACCTTCAACAGCCCGCGGGTACTGGTGCGCATCGAGACCACCATCAGCCAGGGCGCGATGTTCAACGCCACGCCAGTCACCACGCTCTGGGTGACCGACCAGCCCGATGATCCGGACTACCGCAGCAACGGGCAGAAATGGACCTGGCGGCGGATCCAGCGCCTGGAGGACTGGGAGCTCGGCCGACGGTACCGCGACGAGATCGGTGAGGGCTTCTGGCTTCACCGCACCGCGCACGCGGCCCCGCCGCACGTCGAGGTCCGGACCAAGGTCCACGGGACGTTCACCCGGCATGCGTTCTTCGTAGACCAGACCAGGGCTGCCCTGCTCACCTGTTACGGCCAATGCCTCCACAGCGACGGAAGGTTGCTGAACGTGATCGGGCACCACACCCCCGAGAAGGCGAATGACGGTGTCCTGTCGCTGCACTCGTGGCAGCTCAGCCTTCCGAGCGACACCGGCCGTGGCCGCCACTTGGTGCTTGGGGCGAACTGGGGTGCCTGCAGCGTCACTTTGATGGCGGGCCGAGAGACCCTGGCACGGCTGTCGTTCAGCGGATCAACGTGGACACCAGAGCAGATCTACGGTGCGGCCGCCGCTCTCCTCTCGCACACCGAGGGCTGACGTCGTGGCGACCTACACCCCGCCGCGCCCGTTCTTCCTGCCGGACACGCATCTGCCCAACTCAGTTACGACACCCTGGACATGCCGCTCCTGTGCCGGCGCCTGGCCGTGCGAAACGGCCAGCGCGTACCTCACGCCGGGCACCTGCCAGTGCGGTTCCCCGACGTACTGGGAGAGGGACGGTCCGCGCCATTGGCACTGCGGCCCCACCTGCCACAGCCATGCCGACCTGATGGCCGCGCTCGCCGAGGAGCTGCACCAGTACCACCAGGCGCATCCGCACTACCCGCCCGAGCGGCCCGCGCCGCCGCGGCGCAAGCGACGGCAGCGTCCGCCGTACGCTCACGTCCCTCGCGGGCCCGGCGATATCCGTCCGGGAACCTGGCTGTGGGTGAAGCCTGGTGGCCTTCACCCGGCGTGGGGAGACATGCACCGCCTGGCGATGCTCACCCGCCTCGGCAGCCCGCACTGCGAGGTGTGGCTGGACGACACCACGATGCACCGGGTCAAGCCGCATCTGCTGATCCTGGAACGCACGAGCAGCGTGAGTGCCGCCCGTGCGGCCGGGGTCACCACCTTCGTCGAGAGGGTGGGGCTGTGCCCTTGGCCGCTGCTTCCGGAATGGCAGTGGCTGAGCTGGAGCGTGGCCGAGCACCTCGCACGCATTGAAGCCGAGGGCCCCGCGCACCGGCTTGATCCGGTGCAGGAGAGCTTGTTCTCGGTCCCAACCGACCGCGCCTGACCTGCCGTTACCGTGCCCGAGGGCACATCGGGGAGCTGGACACCCCCCTAAATAAGAGTAGAATTTAGATACGGGCCAGCGGGGCGGGCAGTTCCGGCCAACGACCGAGAAGGAGCATCATGCTCACCACTCCGACCGTCATCGACGCCTACGAGACGCTCGGCATCACCGCCCCCGAGTGCGACGAGTGCGAAGGGGTGGGCGCGGTGACTTACTTCCACGGACCGTACGAACGAGAGCGGGAATGCGACCGCTGCCACGGCATCGGCCGCAGCCTCCCTTGCCCGCACTGCACCGACGGCACCCAGCCCGGCACGGGCGAGACCTGTGCAACCTGCGACGGGTACGGCTCGCTCTGCTAACCCGAGATAGGTCACAACTGATAGGAGATTGATCGTGGATCTTGGAGACTCCCTCGCCCGGCAGGCCCTCACCACGGGCATGCGCGTCACACCTGCCGCAGCACCGCCCGGCATTACCCGCCTGGCCGTCACGCTGCCCGACGGCAGCATCCAGCACTTCGAACGCGCCACGGCCGGCGGCCCGGAGGACTGGCGCGCCACCGACTTCGAAAGCACGGGCGGAGGCTGCGCCTTCAACGAGCCCATCACGTCCCAATGGGGCTGCGGCCTCGACGCCTTCACCCCCGTAACTGCCCGCTGACCAGCAAGGAGACACTGGCGTGAGCCTTGAGAAGCGCACCCCCGTTACCCCCGCCAAGCCCGTCCCCGCGGGCAAGCTCCGCCTGTTCGGACAGGTGGTCAGCCATGCCACCGACCCGATCACTGGCGCAGATCTCAACATGGTCCGGTGGGACGGCGCACTGAAGGCCCTCCCATATGACGACGACGAGCTGGCCATCGTCGACTGAGCACCTCCTAAATAGGTCGCGATACAAAACCGTGCTAGGTTCTTGATCGTTGTCAGGCCCAGGCACGGCCCGACCACACACCCGACTTCTGGACGGGCAGCGACCCCCCGCGCCCCGCCCGCCCAGAACGGCTCGCCGGATGCGAGCCACCCCTCCGGCCGGGACCCGCACCCCACTGCGGGTCCCGGCCCGCCCATGGAGACCCCAGATGCCTGCTGGAAACACCGGATGCGACGACGACCTGTACGAAGCACTCATCGCCGAGCGATACGGACGGCCGATGAGCGAACTCCTCCAGGAGCAGACCCGGCGCCCCCTGCCGGAACTCCTCAAGGAGCGACACCGGCGCCCGGCACCCACACCCCCGCGGCGAATACGAATGCCGCTGGCACCGGACCCCGAAGGCGCCGCGCACTACGCAGCCCTCGAAGCGGCAATCGCCCCCAGGCCGCGCCGGAGGACCGCGTGACCGAGGAGCAGTTCCGCCGGCACGTCCGCCAGCTCGCCGCCCTCCGCGGCTGGGCCCTCGCGTACCACACCCACAACTCCCGGCGCAGCGACGCCGGATGGCCCGACGAGGTCTACGGACACCCCAAGGCCAACCGAATCCTGTTCGCCGAACTCAAGACGAACACCGGGCGCATACGCCCCGCCCAACGCGACTGGCTCAGACACCTCGCCGCCTGCGGCCTCGAAACCGCCCTGTGGAGACCACGAGACCTCGGTCTCATCGTCGCCACACTCGCCCCCAACGGACCCCGCGCCCACCTCCCCCACGACCTTTGACCAGGAGTCACCCGTACAGTGACCAGCCGCGACCACACCCCCGACACCCCACCGGCGCCCGGTTCAATCTGGTGCGCCAGCTGCGACAGCTGGTTCAACGTGATCACCAACACCTGCCGCTGCAACAACCGCTGACCCCGAAGGCAAACACCGTGGCTCACACCGACCGCCCCGACACCGCACCGGCCAGCACACCGGACCCGGACCGGCCGGCTGCGGGCCTGGGCCAGGAACAGGCACTCGCCGAGATCGCAGAACTCGCCAACGGCCTGTGCGAACACCTCACCGACGAGCAGTGGCGTACTGCCGAATGCATCCGCCACCTTGCCGAATCCGCACTCACCTCCAGCACCCGGAACGGAGCCTCCTGATGCACGCACACTTCGACACGCTGCCCGCCCCGCGCCGCAGCGAGGAGGCCTTCAACACCGCTGACGCCCTTCGCGCCCGCCGAGGCGACTGGGCGCACATCGACACCCACGACAACGTCAACCGTGCCTCCAACCAGAGCCACCGGATCCGCAGGGGCAAGCTCGTCGCCTTCCGCCCAGCCGGCGCCTTCGAGGCCAAAGCCATCAGCGCCAAGGACGGGACGGCAGAAGTGTGGGCGCGCTACATCGGCCCCTCCACGAAGTCAGGCACGCCCGCCTGAAGCAACACAGCACGGAAAACACCTGGACAGGCAGGTAAGGTTGCATACGAAGCCCTGCGGCACCCCCCGTCCGCAGGGCTTCGTCACGCGTTCAGGACTGCCGAACGCCCTCAGCCGCGGTGATCACGTCATCAATGTTCCAGCTATACCTGATGGCGCGCGGTGAAGCCTGGCGAGGGAAGAGTCGCTGCGCTATCCCGAAGCCCCCCACCGCGAGATGCTGGCTTCGGCTCGGCATCGGTTTTCCGTACGGAATATTGCAGGGCTGCTTGTTCAGGCCAAGTACTTGGAGATCTCGCCGCGGCTGGCAGGTGAACGGAGTACATCGCTCCAGGCTGCGGCATGAGCCCCGGGAAGGCTGAGCTTTCCCTTGCGAGGTCTGGGCCAGAGGAGTCCACACACAGGGAACGCATGACGGTTGGCTTTCCCCAGGCCGAGGGCGGCCGATGCGGATGTTGGTCGGGAGTGCATCCTTCCGTTTCATGATCTATGCAGGAACAAGGTCGGTATCCGGAGAAATATGCCACTCTGCTAATTCGATGGCTTGAAGGTGACTTCATCGCCCCTTCGCCAACTGTAAAGATCGTCAGCGTTCATCACCCCACGATCACTGTCAGTGGGGGTCTGCGCGACAACGGGAGGCGTTTCATGAAGAGAGCCGGCAAGTTAGTGTCACGGGCAGCTGTGGTGATCGCGGGGGTCGCCGTAGCGGCAGGGTCCACTACCGCGTTCGCGGACATGGACCGGTACACGTCTGGTGCGCACGCGTGGCGTACGGCGGGCGGGTCTCAAGTCGGCCTGCAGGACACCAAGGGCGACGGCGACTCCGTAAAGGCTGAGTACAACCGCGGCTACCCGAGCAAGGAGCTGTACACGCTGTGGAATCACAGCGGGCAGGGCACCAAGGTCTACAGCAACAAGGGCGGAAAGGTGTGGGACATGCGAGTCTGCACCGAGATCGACAAGTGGCCCGACGACTGCTCCAACTGGTGGAGCGACGACCACTAAGCCATAACGGCCCGCTGTGACTTCGCGCTGCCCGGGACGCTTTTCACCCCGGGCAGCGCACTGCTGACTTCTCTTCTCCTGAAAGGCCGATGGCGTGTCGGATGCGTTGCCCCTTGAAGTCCGTGAGCTGGGGTACGAGGTCGGGGGCCGACGTCTGCTCGACGGGCTCGAACTTGCCGTGAGCGGCGGCGAGTCCGTTGCCGTCATGGGCCCTTCCGGTTCAGGGAAGAGCACGCTTCTCTCGATCCTCCTCGGCCTTGTCCGACCTGACGTTGGATCGGTCCTGGTCGCTGGACGCGATGTTGTCGCTTTGCGGGGGCGTCGCCTGGCAGAGCACCGTAGAAAGCACGTGGGGATGGTCTTCCAATTCGGGGAATTGCTGCCCGAGCTCTCTCCGATGGAGAACGTGGCGTTGGCCGCCCTGCTGGACGGCGTGGACCGCGACCGCGCCTATGACGACAGCCGGAAGCTCCTGGATGAACTCGGTGTACCTGTCACCGACACCGCGACCAGTGAGCTGTCCGGCGGCGAGCGTCAACGAGTAGCCGTGGCACGGGCGTTGATCGGCAGCCCCGCCCTACTCCTGGCGGACGAGCCCACTGGCGCGCTGGACGAAACCTCACGCGACCATGTCGCCGAGACGCTGTTCGCCGTACCGGCCGCGCGCGGGTGCGGACTGCTCGTCGTCACCCATGACCCCGCTGTGGCAAACCGGGCCGACCGCGTCATGCACCTGGAACAAGGCGCCCTGGCAGGTGCCCGATGAAGCGCGGCAGCATCCGCCACATGCTGCGCATCGGCGGGGCGGCCGGGCGGACCGCCGAGGGTGGCAGGGCTCGCTTCTGGGCGTTGCTGGCCGCTACAGCGATCGTGGCCGTGACGCTCTGCTCGCTGTCCGCCACGGCCGCGACCTGGCAGCGCCGCGAGCAACGCGGGGCGGCGCGTGTACCTGTCCTTGCCGGTCACGGGCAGCAGGGCTCGGCTCTGTGGAGCCGGTACTGGGACAGCTACCAGGGGCGCCAGTTCACCGTGGTCGTCATCGCCCCGTTGGCCGCGGATGCGCCCCTGCCGCCTGGAGTGCCGCGCTGGCCAGGACCTGGCGAAGTGTTCTTGTCGCCGGCCCTGGCCGAGGGTCCCACCAGTGAGGACTTCGCCCACCGGTACGGGACCAGTGTCGGAACGATCTCGGACGAGGGACTGGCATCACCGGGCGAACGGCTGGCTTACGTCCGCCCCACCACGGCGATGCTGGGCACGGCCCGGATGGAGAAGATCACCGGGTACGGAGGCGCCGGTCCGGCCTTCGGTGACCTGCGGGTCATCGGCCCCCAGTCGTCGATGCTGGCCATCATCGGCGTACTGCTCGGTCTTCCTGCTCTGGGGCTCGCGGCAGCAGCGGCCAGAATGGGCGCTGCCGGACGGGACCGCCGCGATGCTCTGCTGCACACCCTCGGTGCCGGGCGGGCGGCACGCGCCTGGATGGACATCGGCGCTGCGATCCGGCCCGTCTGCATCGGGGCAGTTGTCGCCGCCCTGCTCACCGCTCCTTTCCTGCTGGTGGACGTGCAGCTGCCGTGGATCGACTACACGCTGTACGCGCCGGACCTGCGCCGCGTCGGCGCGACGCTGGCGGCTGCCATCGCCGCTTCCGTAGTGCTGATGCTCGGGCTCGTCCTCCTGTTACGGCCCGCCGCCGCACGCAAGGGAGCATCCACCAGGCCCCGCACAGCGGGCAGCGGTCTGCTACGCCTCCTGGCCCTGGGATCCTGTCCTGCCTTTCTCGTCCTGGCGCTGACGTCGAAGTCCTTCGGCGCGCAACGCTCCGCAGCGGCTTATCTGTTCGCAGTCGTCGGAGTGTGGGTGACGCTTCCCTGTGTGATCGGCTGGGCCGCGTCACACATCAGCCGCCGCGCCTCAAAGTCGCTTCACCACAGCGGCGCCCCCGCGCGCCTGATCGCCGCCCGCACCACCGCCGCCCGACCTGGAATGGTGGTCCGACTGGTCGCCGCAATGATCATCGCCATCGGCGTCATCGGGCAGACCCAGATCATCACCAGCCTCCTGTTCGCCCGCTCCGGGGACGAGGAACAGCTGAACTCCGCGCAAGGCCGGACCATGGCACTCGTGCAAACGTCGGCACCACGACTCACCGACGCCTTCGCCGCCGCACTTCCCAAGGGGGCGCACGCAGTCGCCATCGGCACAGGGAACATCCAGTCCGACGGTTCCAGCGCCAGCCGTGTCCTCCAAGCACCTTGCAGCAGCCTCCGCGCCCTGCAACTGCCCTGCCCCGCCCCCGGGCAGGAGGCCAACGTGCCGTACGGGGCCCTCGACAAGCGCCTACGCGTCTCCGGCTACCAGACCTTCGGCGAAACCCCCGCAGCTGTCCGCACCGGCCCGGTCAGCGCCATCAACTCTGCCGCAGGTCTGCAGGCCGTAGTCTTCACCGAGATCGACAAACCCATGGACATCCCGGCCGTCAAACGCGCCGCCCATCTCTACCTGAGCGTGAAAGCCCTCACCGAGCCGGTAGCTGAAGACGGAGCCAAGTCTTTCGCCGTCGGCTACCAGTCCCGCTGGATTACCTTCCTCGGCACCATCGGCACACTCGTTCTACTCACTGCCATGGCACTCGCCGCGCTCTCAGAATTCCTGCAGTTCGCCCAAACACTCGCCCCACTCACCGTGCTCACCGGACGCGGCCAGGTATTCCACACCACAGCCTTCTGGTGTCTGGGAGCCCCGCTTCTGGGAGCCGGTGCCATCGGCACCTTCGTTCACGTCGTCCTGGTCCAGCCCGTCACCGGAGGAGAAAGCGGAGCAACCCTGTCCTGGAACCTCATCACGGCCGTCCTGACAGCAACGGCCCTCCTCGCCGCAGCCGCAACAGCGGCGGGCGGTTCCACAGCCGCACGACGTGCACTGACGTGGCGGCCCCGAGCTGACTGACCCCAAGGACGGCTGAATCCCTAGTAGGGCTTGGTCAGGTTGGTGTGGGTGTGGGTATGTCGCGGTGACAGGTGGGGCAGGCGCCGGCCCAGACCGCGAGGAGCGTCTGTAACTCGCGGACTACCTGGTAGAGGCTCAGGCCGGCGCCGTTTCTTTTGGGGCTCGGGCCAGTCGCTGGAGGGTGCAGAAGGCGTGGGCGGCGGAGACGAGGGTGACGTGGTGGTGCCAGCCGTTCCAGGTGCGGCCCTCGAAGTGGGCCAGGCCCAGGGCCTGTTTCATCTCGCGGTAGTCATGCTCGATGCGCCACCGCAGCTTCGCCAGCCGCACGAGTGTGGTGAGCGGGGTATCGGAGGGCAGGTTGGAGAGCCAGAACTGGACTGGTCCTTCCTGGTCGGCAGGCCATTCGGCCAGCAGCCAGCACGCGGGCAGGTCGGGCCCGTTGACCGCCTTGCGGATCTCCCGTCCGGCGGGCCGGACGCGCAACGCGACGAAGCGGGAGTACATGCGCTTGAACCCGCTGCGGCCGGTGCCGGGCCGGGAGCCCTCGCGCCATTGCACAGGCCGGGCTGTCATCCGTCCGGCCTCGATGACGAGCTCTTTCACGCTCCTGGGCGGATCAGGATAGGCGGCCACCGGGCGGCGGCCCCGCCCGCTGTAGGGCGGGGTGTGCGGCTGTGCGTCTTCCGGCTGGGCGGTCACGGTGGTGGAGATGCCCACCACGTAGTGCAGTCCGCGTTCTTCCAGGCCGAGCCGGAAGGCGGCGGTGTCCCCGTATCCGCCGTCGGCGACGGCCAGCGGTACGTCCAGGCCCCACGACCGCGTCTCGTCGACCATGTCCAGGGCCAGCTGCCACTTCTCGACATGGCCGATGTCGGCGGGAATGCCGCACTTCACGCGGCAGCCGACCTTGGCGGGATCGGCCTTCGGCGAGCCTGGGTCCCAGGTCTCCGGGAGGAACAGGCGCCAGTCGACCGCGGCCGAAGCATGGTCGGCGGCCAGGTGCAGCGAGACGCCGGCCTGGCAGTTGGTTACCTTGCCCGCGGTGCCGGTGTACTGCCGCGACACGCACGCCGACGCCTCTCCATCCTTGAGAAACCCTGTGTCATCGATGATCAACGCGGCCGGCCCGATGGCGTGCTGCATCCTCCAGGCGAGCCGGGCTCGCACATGGGCCGGGTCCCACGGGCTGGAGGTGATGAAGTGGGCCAGAGCCTGCCGGTTCCCGTCCTCACCAAGCCGGGCGGCCATCGGCTCGACCGACTTGCGCCCGCCGCCCGTCAGCAGCCCGCGCAGATACACCGATCCCCACCGACGCTGATCCGCACGCGCGAACGGCTCGAACACATCCGCCGCGAAATCCTCCAGATCACACCGGACCGCAGCCAACTCCTCAGGCGTCACAACCGATCAACGCAACAACCGATCATCTGGACACGCCACCGACAACTGCACCTGACCAAGCCCTACTAGTGCATTGCACGGCACTCTACGCCGACGACCACGCAGCGAGCCTGGCGTGGTGTCCAAGCTTGTCGAGTCCGCGGCTCCCAGCAGGGCACCACCCGGCACTCTCAGGCCACCGCCGCAACCCCGTGGTTGGATCAAGTAGCCTGTTGCCAAAGCCATATGACGATCTTTTAACATGGCCCCTCCGAGCCGCCAAGGCTATGAGATAGTCAGACGCAGGGGGACCCACCGGTATGGCCTACATCGACGACGTCTTAAGCAACCTCGCTGACCAAGACGCCGCCCAGGTCATACGTGCCGAGCTGGCGCGCATCCGGGATCGGCAACGGTTCGGCATCTTCTTCGAACGGCACTTGCCAGAACACACCGCCTTACCCGGTACGCCGATCGTGGCAGGCGCGCGGGTGATCCACCGTGACCGCCCCGACGACCGGATCACATATCAGGTGACGGCTGTTGAGGCGGGAACGGCGTACATTACAACCGATGCTGAAACCCCCGATGACGAGTTAGCCGTACCGGTCGCCGACCTCACGCCGGTCGCCGTGTTCGGTGAGCCGCTCTATCCCGGACTCATCTCCGTGGACCGCACCGAGAACGGCCCGGCTGACCATCCGTGGCACGCGGTGATCAACGCAGAGAATCACCATGCGCTAGAAGCCCTCCGCTACACGCACCGACGCGCCATCGACTGCATCTACATCGATCCGCCGTACAACACCGGGGCGCGTGACTGGCGGTACAACAACGATTACGTAGACGGACAGGACGCCTACCGTCACAGCAAGTGGCTCGCGTTCATGGAACGCCGGTTGTTACTTGCGCGCGACCTGCTCAACCCTGCATCTTCGGTTCTGATCGTGACCATCGATGCGAAGGAAGTCCACCACCTCGGTTGCCTGCTGGAGCAGATCTTTCCGACTGCGGTTCGCCAGATGGTCACGATCGTGATGAACCCCAATGGGTCACCCCGGGCAGCGGAGCTGACCAGAGTCGAAGAGTTCGCCTTCTTCGTTTTCATCGGCGATGCGGCGCCGGCCAGGGTGGCCGACGATCTGCTTGCGGATCCAGCGAAGGCAACCGACGACCCGCCCGAAGACCAGGCAGAAACCCAGCAAAAGGTCCGCTGGGAACGCCTGTTACGTGGAGGGGTCAACTCAAACTCCTCGCGCGAAGCCGTGCCGACGTGGTTCTACCCGTTGTACCTGGACCCCGAGGCCCGTCACATCGTGGGAGCAGGAGAACCGCTTGCACGCGATGAGGACTGGCGCACTGTCCTGACCCCGCCTGGGCTGATCTCCCTCTGGCCGCTGAAGACCGATGGCGCAGAGGGCATTTGGCGCATGCGTCGTGAGACCTTCCTTCGCAAGCTTAAGGACGGACACATTCGCGTCGGCCAGTACAACGCCAAGCGGGACCGCTGGTCGGTGTCATACCTCCCCGACCGCCTGGTGCGAATGATCGATACCGGGGAACTTCTACTCACAGGCCACGACGCCAACGGCGTCATGCAGGTTGAGTACAACGGAACCCCCCGGATCCGCACTGCTAAGACCGTGTGGAACCGTCTTGCACATAGCGCCGGAAAATACGGGACCGAACTAGTCAAGTCCCTAACCGGACGGCCGTTCCCGTTTCCCAAGTCTCTATACGCCGTGATGGATGCCTTGCGCATCGCGGTGGGCGACAAGCCCGACGCAGTCGTACTCGATTTCTTCGCCGGCTCAGGCACAACGGGACACGCGGTCGCCAAGCTGAACGCAGAGGACGACGGCAGCCGAAAGTTCATCCTTGTGACGAACAATGAAGTAGGTCCTGACCAGGCCGCCGCTCTGCGCAAAGCAGGGTACCTCCCAGGTAACGCCGAGTGGGAGGCCCAGGGGATCGCCGAGAACATCACGTGGCCACGAATCCGGGCGGCCCTCGCCGGCCAAACCCCACAGGGGGAGCCCGTCGCGGGCACCTATCTGGACGGGACAGCTATCGCAGGCGGCCTTCCAGAGAATGTCGAGTTCTTCCGCCTTGCGTACCTTGACCGTGATGCGGTGAGCCTGGGCCTGGCATTCGAGGCCGTGGCTCCCCTGTTGTGGCTGAAAGCCGGGGCCACCGGTCCACGAGTCAGCCAAGTCGACCCGTCGGGATGGGCACTGCCCGACGGAGGAACGTACGGGGTGCTGTTCGACACCGGCAAGGCCCGCACGTTCGTGCGTGCTGTACGGGCCCGGCCTGATGTGCGGTGCGTGTTCATCGTCAGTAGGTCAGCTGCGGTGTTTACCCAGGTCGCAGGTCAGCTCCCCTCCGGAGTAAATGCGGTGCACCTGTGGGACGACTACCTGACAAGTTTTGAGATTGGCACCGCTAACGTAACGGGGGAGGACGCGGCGTGAGGTACGCGCTCAAGGACTACCAAGAATCGGCCGTCTATGATCTCCTCTCGGCAATGGAGCGAGCTCGTGACGAGTACGAGGCCACGGACGAATATCAGGCGGTGTGTCTGACCGCACCCACGGGTGCAGGAAAGACAGTGATTGCCACGGCCGTTGTCGAGCGTCTCTTCCACGGTGACCCCGAGATCGGAAATCCCGCGGTCGATGGCACTACTGTCCTGTGGGTCACTGATGACCCTTCGCTGAATGTGCAGACGCTTCGGAAGATGTACGCCGCATCGTCTCGCCTGGACCTGGGGCCTCAACTGGTGACCATCGATGGGGCATTCGATGCCCAGCTGCTGCCCCAGAATGCGGTGTCTTTCCTCAACATTCAGAAGCTGCGTCGTGGCTCCCTTTATGAGCGCGGCGGCACAGACCGACGCAAGTGGTCTCTGTGGGACACAATCAGCAACACCGCAGGTCGTGTGGGCGGCCGGTTCGTCGTGGTGATCGATGAAGCACATAGGGGCACCGGCAACGGGTCGGACCGGCCGACGATCATCAGCCGCATCATCGGCGGCGACCAAGGCAAAGGGCGAGCGGCGGTACCGCTGGTGTGGGGCATTACCGCCACCCCGGAACGCTTTCACCAGGCGATGTCAGCGACGCGGAAGCCGTCACGTGTCCAACGAGCCGTGGCCGTGGACGTAGTCGACGTGCGCGCCTCCGGCCTTGTGAAGGATGTCATCGTTCTCCACAATCCTCAGGACAGCCCTGCGGCGGACACCGCACTCACCGTCGAGGCAGTGCGTACCGTCCGCGACTACGAGGCCAAGTGGGCAGCGTACGCTGCCGCCAATGACGAGGCTGCGCCGTTGCCCATCCTGGTGATTCAAGTCAAGGCGAAGGTGACCGCAAAGGACGTGAGCGATCTCGTGGCATCGCTACGGGACGCGTGGAGCGGCCTGACCACGGACGGAATTGTTCATACCTTCGGCGACTGGGACGGGGTCACGCATGGCCACATCCCAATCAACAACGGAGCGGCTGTCCGGTACGTGGAGCCGCACGCGGTCCAGGACGACGACCGGGCGCGCGTCGTGCTGTGCAAGGAAGCGATCACAACGGGTTGGGACTGCCCCCGTGCTGAGGTACTGCTGTCATTCCGCACCGCGCGGGATGCGACGTACATCGCCCAATTGCTCGGGCGGATGGTGCGAACCCCGCTGGCACGAAGGATTGACGGCGACGAGACGCTTAATACGGTGGCCGTATTCCTGCCACATTTCGATGCCACTCAGGTCAACGCCGTGGCATCAGCCTTCCAAGATGGGGCACCGTCGGAGGACATCGGCGTATCTGATACGACGACGGAGCTAGCAACCTGCTTGAAAAACCCAGAGATAGCAGAGGAAGTGTGGCAGGCGGCTGCGGACCTTCCTACCTACACCCGGCCCGCGCATCGGAGCCGCTCTGACATCACGCGCCTACGAAAGCTGGCGCACCTACTCGCTTACGACGGCATCGATGAGGATGCCCCCGCCCAGGCGAACGAGGTGATCCTGGGTGCTATGTCCTCCCGCATCGAGGCCCTACGAGCGACGGGAGAGCTTGAACGGGCCGTTCGAGCCGCCACAACGGTGCGCATGGTTTCGACCGCCCATAACCTCGTCACAGGCCACTCAAAGGCCACCGAGGGCCGCGCCGTACGCCTCGACCCACGGGGGATTGACCGGGAGTACCGAAAGGCAGCTCGACTGTGGCCAGATCAGACCGCGGACGAGTACCTGGCCCGCCGTCACAAGGACGGTCCCGACCTTGCCTCCGCGAAGGGCGAGATCATCGCCCTCACCAAAGGCCCCGACGCATTAGTTGCTGTGGAAGCGGCGGCCGCCACATACGTCCGCGAACTTGACCGGAAATACCGACGCCGGGTCGACACCCTGCCTGCCGCGCGCCGGGCTGAGTACGACGAGCTGCGCGAACAGTCTGCCAGTGCCGAAGAGACGCGCTTGATCCTCCCGGAGGCGGTCACTGCTCGCCCGTCCGAGAAGGCATCAAGCGACCCGCTCCACTTGTATGCCGTCGAAGCTGACAGGCTGTATCCGCACGTGGCGAACGGGTGGGAACGCGAGATCCTCGACACCGAACTCGCTGAGCCCACACTGTTGGGCTGGTACCGCAACCCCACAGGCGGGCGACGAGCTCTCCGCATCCCCTACACCGATGGGTCAGATCACAGGCAGGCGGTCTACCCCGACTTCGTGTTCTTCCATCGGAACCCGGATGGCGGAGTGTCGATATCGATCGTAGACCCACACGGGACGCACCTTGCGGATGGCGTCGACAAGCTACGCGCACTGGCCGCCTACGCTGCCGAGCACGGACAACGGTATGCCCGTATCGATGCTGTAGCGAGGGGCGAGGATGGGAGATTATCGCGGCTGAACCTGTGCCGAGCCGACCAACGCGAGGCCGCACTGGAAGTTGAGCAAACCGAGGATATCGATGCTTTGTTCAGGAGATTCGGCTCACTGTACTCCTAGTATCAGAAAGGCAGCGACGGCGCATACGGCGCTCCCTTGCTCAGCATCACGCTCGGCAGGCCGTGAGGAGAGCCCGCGTGGGACAGCATGGCTGCCTCGTTTGATGACCTAGGCTCAATGGCGGGCGTGGGGCTGGAGCCTCGTGTCCACTGCCGCTTCTCGCATACCAGCCTCGCTCGCGGACCTTGCCGTTCCCGTCGACGAGCTGGCCCCGTACCACCGCAACCCGCGCACCGGTGACCTCGATGCCATCGCCGAATCCCTGGCCACGAACGGCCAGTACCGTCCCATCGTGGTCAACCGGGGCACGCTGACCGGCCGACCCAACGAAGTCCTCGCCGGCAACCACACCCTGAAAGCCGCCAAGCAACTCGGCTGGGACGAAATCGCCGTCACCTGGCTCGACGTCGACGACAACGCAGCAGCGAAGATCGTCATCGTCGACAACCGCACCAACGACCTCGCCGGATACGACACCGCGCTCCTCGCCGACATCCTCACCGACCTCCCCGACCTTCAGGGCACCGGCTACGACCAGCAGCAGCTGAATCAGCTCCTGGACGATACCGCTCTTCCCGCCCCGATCGAGCTGCCGAGCGACGGCGCCGGCACTGGTGCGGCAGCCACGGTCGACTACCTCCAGTGGGGCTACATGCAGTGGTCATCCACCCGCGTACGGATCACGCAAGCCGAGGTGGAACTACTCGACGCCCTGTACAAGCAGTTCGTCGACGCGCACGACTCTGACATGGGCTTCGGCTGGCACGTCCTGAACGAGGAGCACCGCGCCGCAGAGGGAGCTGTCGCGTGAGCAGCCTCGACGTACGGTTCGACCCCGCCTACCCGCTGAGCAAGCTGCGCCCCGCCGACTACAACCCGAGGCGCCTGTCCGAGGAGTCGTTCATTCGACTCCAGGGGTCGCTACGCCGCCACGGCGTAGTGAAGCCGGTCATCTTGAACGCGGACGGGACACTGGTCGCGGGCCACCAGAGAACCAAGGGGCTGAAGGCGATCGGCGAGACGACGACGCCGGCGATGGTCCTGCCGCAGAAGGTCCGGCTGCAGGACGAGATCAAGTTCAACCTCCTGCACAACCGTGTGGAGACCGAATCGAGCGTCGTGTACGCCGAGCCGGGGCCGATCGGCCAGTGGTGCTGGATCCCGTGGCAGACCATCGAAGTCGAGGAGTCGAAGAACCTGCCGTTCCAGCAGGCGATCGGCTTCATGACCGCCGCGCACGGTCCGTGGGGATCCGTCGTTATCGATGACCAGGGCCGCATCGTCCTCAACGCCGAGTACGCGGCCGTCGCCAAGGCCCAACGCTTCGACGTCCTCGCCTGGACCGTCGCCTCCTTCGACGCCGGCCAGCTCGTCCAGGACCTCACCGGCGAGTACGGCGTCTACGACTGGACCGGTCTCGAAGACCAGGCCCCGGTGTGGAACCAGCACATCGTCCAGCCCAACCGGCTGCGCGAGCACTCCTCGAAGGCCAAGGCGGACAAGGTCCGTTACAAGTCCGAGGTGTGGGAGCGCCTCGCTCTGCCATGGCTGACGACGTCGCATCGCGTCGTGGACTTCGGGGCCGGTCACGGGGACTACGCCCGGCATCTGCGGGCCAGCGGCTACCGGGTGCAGGACTACGAGCCGTACCGAACGATCAAGGGGAAGTACGCCCTCGACATCCGTACGATCGTCGGCCAGATCCGCGGCATCGAACGCGAGCTACGCGAGCGGGGTCTGTACGAGGTGGTCGTCCTCGACTCGGTCATCAACGCCACGACATCGCTCGACTACCAGCACTGGGTGCTGCTCACGGTGAATGCACTCTGCGCGGCCGACGGACAGGTGTGCATCGGCACCCGCAATCTCGACCGGGAGATGGCGTACGAGAACTCCGACCACTCCATCAGCCGTGACTCGACCCGCCTGTCCTTCCTCGACTCCAACAACGTGGACATGCGCTTCGTGCGCGGAAAGTGGCAGCGCATCCGCTACCACACACCCGAGTCGCTGCGGGGTCTGCTGTCCCGGTACTTCGAGGACGTACAGCTCAGCGACACCACCCGGGCGACCGTCAAGGCCGTGTGCCGCAAACCGCGTCCCTTCCCTCTGGCCGAGTACGAGGAGGCTTTCAAGAACGAGTTCAACATGCCTTACCCCAACGAATTCCGACACAACAAAAATGAGGGAATTTCAGCAATTCTGATAGAATTGATGAAGAATAGGAATTCCAAAATGGAGGGGTGACGGAATGGAATCGGGGGCGGACCCGCAAAGGGTCCGCACTGAAATAGAAGCACGTTCCAGCTACCGCATCATGTGGCTGGCCGGCATCCGCGAACTCGACCTCACGCAGCACTGTCTGAAGACCTTCGCCGACTGCGACAAGCCCTGGATCGACCGGCGGAAGCAGCATCAAACGCTCTGGCTGCCGGCAACGAATCCGCCGGCTGCCTGGTATCTCTGCGCCCTTCCGTTCCCATGGGACTGGCCCAGGAACGCCCATCTGGCGTTTGAGTATGCGCCGGGCGAGACCTGGGAGGGCGACGCCATGGTGCCCGGTCTCACGGTGCGGCTGGCCAACGCGCGGCCCATCTTCGGCTGGGGTGAGCAATCCATCCCGGCCGACGCTCCACTGCGTCAGTCGAGATTGCACCGGACCTGCCGTAACTGGCAATTCGCCTGGTGGCTGCGGACTCATCGCGGGGTTCCCGAGGTCGAGGTCGTAGCCGACGAACAACCGCTACTAGGGAGCGAGCAACTGCCGCTCATGTAGCCCGGAGGCGGAGCCCGGGAGCACACGGGCTCCGCCCGCTGCTAGGCCACCCGACCTGTGCACCGTCAGACGCGCGCTGCCTGCCCCGCTCCCAACCCGTCATGTGCCATCACGTCACGGGCTCACCAAGGAGCAGGGAACGTGCGCGAGAACGGAACCCGGCATCCAGGTTGGCACTGCCTACAAGGAAGCCAACGACATCGGCAGCACGCTTGGCAGCTACCTCCTCGTACAGGCCCCCCATGTCCTCCGGCTGTTCGATCCGCTTGCCGAGCGCGGTGACCGACGTGGCGAGCTCAAGCATGCGCAGAGCAGGCAACACAGCATCGGGCCTCGCAAGGACTCGGACCGCAAGTTCACGCAGGCGCGGAAAGTACGTCGGAAGCAGATCGACGTGCACTTGCTCCGGCAGGGCGCCACTGCTCTTGATGCTCTCCAGCAACTGCGACAGGTTCTGTTTTTCGCGCAGCCCTGCGGGCCCTCCGAATAGATACTCCTGCAGTCCGCGATCAGGATCGGCAACATGGGTGACCCGAACACTCTCGACGGCGTGGCTCAGTGAGAGCAGATATAGCCAGGCGCAGTCCAGGACAAGCGCCAGGTGCTGAGGGATTCGGGGATCCAAGTGCTGAGCAGCGGCGGCGAGTTCGTCGATCAACTGCATCAGATTCCGGTGCTGCTCGGTGATCCAGTACGTAAACTCCCGGTACTCCACGAGCGGCTTGAGCCGCTTGTCTAGTTCACCGAAGGAGCGCAGTACGGTCGTGGCCTTATCCGGTTGAAACAGCCACGCCAGGGGCTCAGCGTCCAGTGCGAGATCGCATGGATGCAGCTTCTCCAGGCTTGTGACCTCCACGCTATTGAGCGCGGAGATCTTCAATCGGGACGTCAACTGCCTCGCTGCGTTGCTCAGATCCTTCTCGCGCACCATGTAAGCGGCGTCCGCGGCGAAGAAATCGGCCACGCCCCGAACCCAGAACATGCGGTTCGTCGAGCCTTTGCTGGAAGTCTTGCAGTCCACGATGGCGCTCTGCAGGCGAAATCCCCCCGCGACGGTGTACCCGAGCACGTCCAGATCGGTGTAGGCCTCGGGCGCCCCGGAGCGGCGCCCGCGCTGCCCAGGCGGCAGGGCATCGAACATGGCGACGCTGCGCAGCTGCACGTCCAAACGGGTGGAGTAGCCCATCCGCCACAGCAGCCGGCGCGAAGCGACCTTGAGGCCGAGGTCAAGCTCGGTCATCGGGCACGTCCCCTTCCCAGAGCGGCATCCACGAAGCCCTGCCACTGCTTCGGCCCGACATGAGCCTTGGCACGCGTTCGGGACATGGTCTGCATGGGCGCCATGAATGGCTGCCCCAGCGCCAGTGCCTGGCGAGCCTGCTCGTCGCCCACCCGGCCCTCGATTTGCTCCCCGAAGGCGATCAGCTCACGGGCGATCCGCAGAGCCTCGCGGTTGTCCGGCGTGTCGATGAAACGCGGGGTGACCCAGCTGCCACCCGGTTTGAGGTCGGGATCGAACGCAATCAGCCCTGCCGCGTGCACCAACCGGTACTGCCGCTCGTGCGAGCCGTGCGGATACAGGAAGCCACGGTTCGGATCGAGCAGTTTGTCGATGACGGCCACCAACGCCTCGGGCGGAAGGTCAGTGACGCCCCCGAAGTGCTGGCCGCACCGCAGACAGGCCAGCAACGCCAGAGCTTTCTCCAAGACGGGCTTTCGGCCTCGTAGCAGCTCCCGGTCAAGGGTGTACGGCAACGCCGCGAAAGGCTGAACTGTATGGTCCGGCCGCTCCACCGAAGGCGCCAGGAGCAGACCTCGCGCGATCGCGTCCTGCAACAGGGGCTGGCCATCCCCGACCGGCAGGCCTTGCTCCCCGCGCACGGCCGCGAAGGCTTCCGCAAGCTGGTCCGCCCCGTGATCACGGACCAGTTCAGCAATCACCTGCGGGTTCTCGAAGCCGAAGAAAGGGGAGTAGAGCACGTCACCGTCTGGTACCTGGATCCGTTTGACGAGTTCGGATCGCTCGCCGATCTCCAGCAAGCTGGGCAGCGCGGCCGAGTCCAGACCCACCTGGCTTGCGGCTTCTTCTTCCGGAACTGGCCCATCCGCCAAGTAGTCCACGAGGAGCACCAACTGCTCCTCCGCCTCAGAGGGCTGACGGTCCCGCCACGCCTCCCCGAGCTTCGCGTAGAGGTCGTCGTAGTACGGCACGCTCTCGGTGAACTGAGTGATCTTGCCGCCGGATCGTTGCATGCCCTCAACAAAGCCCACGTCCGCCAATGCGGTGATGACTTGATCGAAGGCGAATTGGTTGACATCCAGCTGCTCCGCTGCCACGGCGCGTAGAGCCTGTGCGTTCTGGATCACCTCCTGCCCCCGGATGAGGGCAGCCAGACTGGCAGCCATGCCGATCAGCTGGGTGTCGGCTAGCGGCGTCAGCGACCCAGAATTCGGGTCCACGTTCCGTAGCCCCGCGTGCACGTCCTGGCAACGCAGTCCCTCATCGAACTTCTCCACCAAGCCCCCTCATCCAAGCTCAACTGTGACCAGGCGGCCCTCGCGACCCTCTAACGCCCGTCCTGCCGAGCGAAGGCATGAAGGGACCTGAGGGCGCCGCAGGCGCCAGCGCCGACGCGGGCCCGCACTGACCAACATTCTTCCGCACCGGACGGACACAGGCCGGATCAATCTCCGAAGCGCACGGGGCCGACTGGCCAACTAAAGATCGAAATGGTCAAGTATCCGTCGACGGCACATTCACCCATCCGTGCGCTGCGCCATAATTCGAACATGTGATGCAATTCCTGGGTGATGCCTTATGCCTTCCCAGACGACCTCATGCAGGCCCAGCGCGACTGGTACACCGCGTACCGGCAGCTCGCCACGACAGAGAATCCCGCCCAGACCACGGTTCTGCGGCGCACGCTGCAGCGGCTGTCCGTACGCATCAGCACGGACCCCTACTGGGCGACCATCCCCGGCCGTGCACCGGGCCGCCAGGATGGCGTTGAAGCGGCAGGCGTGGGAGCCGAACCTGAGGCGGGCAGATCATGACCGCCTACATGACCAACACCCAGCATCGGATATTCCGCGCTCTGCGCGAGCTGACCGACGACGTCGGATACCCGCCGTCTATACGGGAGGTTGCGACGGCGGTGGGCGTATCCGCCTCGACGGTCGTATACCACTTGCAGGCGATGGAGCGCGAGGGGATCGTCACCCACACCCCACGCCGCAGCCGCTCGTACCAGGTGCTGCAATAGACCAGGCGCCGGTCCGGCGGCCAACGATGAATCTGGCCTATGCGGCGCGGCGCACCCGCACAATCCGGCCTGGCGCTTCAGTCAGGGATCATGGACGGGAGGCGCGGGGCCAGGGAGTTGTGTCATGGGCCGCCCCAACCGGGCCACTCGGGCTGCGATAACCCAGCGCCGCGCCGATGCGATCGACCTCAAGCTCGCCGGGGTGGACTGGCTGACCATAGGCCGCAAGCTCGCCGCCGACCCGGCCATCAACTCCGACGCCATCGCCTACCCCCAGGGGTACGGCATCGACAAGTACAAGCGCGGCCAGGAGCCCCCCAGCGACAAGCGGCTCATCGAGCTCGCCTGCAAGGACGTCTCGAAAGCCCTCGCCGAGCGCACCACCGCCCTCGACGAGAACGCCGACGAACTGCGGCAGCTCATGGTCGAGCGACTGGAGCGACTCTTCTTCGGCGTATACCGGGCCGCGATCCGCAACGGCGATTACCAAGCCATCGACCGCGCCGTGCGGATCATCGAACGCAGCAGCCGCCTCCTCGGCTTGGACCGGCCCGCCCGCACCGAATTGTCCGGCCCGGACGGCGGTGCCGTCCAGGTGGAGACCGCGGGTCTGAACGAACTGGAGCGCCTTATCAACCTCGCTGGCGGCGAGGGTGGCGAGGGCTGACGAAGCTGCGGTCCTCCAGCTCTACCGGACGCTTTCCGCCCAGCGCCGTCATGAGATAGCCGCAGCCTCCAGTCCTGAACTGCGCTCCCGCCTCGTACGCATCGAGCGCGAGCTGGCCATGGACCGCTCGCCCGGCGCGATGGCCGCCGTGCTCACCGACAGCCGGGAGATACAGGCCCCGCACCTGGGCCTGATCGACGCCGCCTTCGAACAGGTCGCTGCCGGGAAGCCGACCAGACTACTGCTGACGATGCCGCCCCGACACGGCAAGAGCCGCAGAGCCGCACGGTGGGCGCCCCTCTGGTACCTGCGACGACGCCCCGAGCACCGGGTGATGATCGCCTCCTACTCCTCGGACCTGGCTGATGATCACGGCCGGTGGATCCGCGACGCGATCCTCAACTACGGGCCTCAGATCGGCGTCAGCCTGCGGCCTGGTTCCAGTGCGGCGAATCGTTTCGACCTGGCCGGTACCGAGGGTGGCGCCGTCATGGCCGGTGTCGGCGGTGGCCTCACCGGCAAGGGCGCACACCTGGCCGTGGTGGACGACCCGATCAAAGACGCGGCCGAGGCCTCCTCGCCGACCATGCGCAAGCGGCTGTGGGAGTGGTGGCAGGCCGTCCTCCTGACCCGCATCGAGCCCGGCGGTTCAGTCATCCTGATCCAGACCCGCTGGGACGAGGACGACCTAGCCGGCCGAGTCCTCGCGGACGAGGGCGACCGGTGGACGGTCATCGACCTCCCCGCACTCGCCCTCTCCGAAGACGACGCCCTCGGTCGCCCGATCGGGACAGCTCTGTGGCCGGAGCGGTACGACACTGACGCGCTCGCCGAAATCCGCCGCTCCGTGGGCGAACGCGTCTGGTGGTCCCTCTACATGCAGCAGCCTCGCCCGCAGGATGGCGGCGTATGGCAGTGGCCCTGGATCACCAACAACCGCATCAGCGCCGCCCAGTTCCGCGGCATCGACCTCGCCCGGATCGTAGTCGCCGTCGACCCGGCGGGCGGGGAGTCCGCTGTCGGTGACGAAACCGGCATCGTGGCCGCAGCCAACGACCGCGAAGGACATCTGTACGTCCTCGACGACCGCTCCGGCAACCGCGGCGCCGACGCGTGGGGGCGCGAGGCCTGTCTGTTGGCGATCGAGCTGCGGGCGGACGCGATCGTGGTGGAGAGCAACTACGGCGGGGACATGACCCGCCAGATCCTGCAGCAAGCATGGCAGGAGCTCCAGCGCGAGCAGCGCACGGAGAACTTGCTCATGCCCGCGGTGCTGCCAGTGACCGCCAAGCACGGCAAGAGATTGCGGGCGGAGCCGATCGCTCAGCTCTATGAGCAGGGCCGTGTCCACCATGTCGGGGAGTGGCCCACGCTGGAGCAGCAGATGGTGACCTGGGTCGCGGGCATGGACAGCCCAGACCGGATGGATGCTGCCGTGCATGCTCTGACGCAGCTGGCAGACCCACAGATCAGTGGAGCAACTCCATTGCCGTACAGCGATCGCCGCCTGCGGGCACGGAGGTGACGTTTCGCATACCTCGAAGCCGCTATCACAGGGTGAACATTCAGGCCTCTGCGTGACTCGATGCCATAGGGCCCCTGCTCCACGGCGCAGTACGTTCTCAGCGACGCTGCCGCACAGGGTTGCCGGGGCGACCACTACCTAGTACTCCAGCCGTAGTTGTGGATCTTCATGGTGTGGCTGTGCGGCGGCGGTAGTGGCATGTGCGGGCCCGGGCTTGATGCCGGCGGCGCCATAGGGACCAGTGCAGACGGTGTTCGCGTTGGTTGTCGGGCGGCGTTGTGGGGGTGGTGAACAGTCGCTGGATCTCGTTGCAGGTGAGTGCGATCAGCCCGTCGGGGACGGGTTGGTCGCGGTGCTCGCGGGCGCGGACGACGGCGAGGAAGGCATGCGCGAGCATGGCCAGGGTGACCCAGCGCAGCCAGGGGGTGTAGCGGCGGACTTGGTGCTCGTCCAGGCCGGCGAGTCCTTTGCCGGCCTGGAAGGTCTCCTCGATCCTCCAGCGCATCCCGGCGACGCGTACCAGCGTGCCGATCGGCACCAGATGGGGGCTGAAGCAGCGGTAGTAGGCCAGTTCGCCGGTGGTGCGGTTGCGGCGGATGAGCAGCCGGTAGACGCCCGCGACGGCCTCCGGGAGCAGGTCGATGGCGGCCCAGTCGTAGTGGCGCGGCCCTTTCGCGCCGCCTCCGGCGGACATTCGCTGCCAAGCGGTGCGTGGCACCTTGCGTACCAGTGAATCGACACGGAACTTCCCACCGGCCGTGCGGACTTCAGTGCGGCACGAGACGGCCATGACAGACCCGATCTGGCGCTCGGCCAGCATCTGGGCCAGAGCGGGGTTGCCTCCGTAGACCTCGTCCCCGGTCACCCAGCCGACCGTGTGCCCGGCCTCGCAGAACCGCTCGATCATCGCCGCGGCCAGCTGCGTCTTGGTCGCAAAGCGCGTGGTGTCGGACTCCAGCCCGGCCGCCCGGCATCGCTGAGGGTCCTCGGCCCAGATGCGGGGCAGGTACAACTCCCGGTCCACAGCGGCGTGTCCACGCTCGGTGGCATACACCAGGTAGACCGCCACCTGCGCATTTTCGATCCTGCCCGCCGTGCCGGTGTACTGACGCTGCACCCCGACCGTCGCCTGCCCCTTCTTCACATCGCCCGTCTCGTCGACGATTAGCACCGCCTGCTCGGCGCCCAGGTGGTCGACGACGTACTCACGCAGATCGTCACGGACTGCGTCCGCGTCCCACTTCGCCCGCTCCAGCAGATGCTGCATCCCATCCGGTGTGGCCTCGCCGGCCCACTCCGCGATCGTCCAGCAGTTCTTCCGCGGCAGGTCCGCCAGCAGCCCTCGGACGAACGTCCCCACCCGACGGCGGGGTTCGGCACGCGCGAACCGTCCGGCTATGCGCCGCATCAGCCCTGCGAAGTCATCGTCCCAACGGCCCGGGTCTACGCTGTGACCAGCGGCCACCGCCTGATCTTCAGTCTTCACACACCGATGATCACCGGTGGCCGCACCTGTCTCCGACCCCCCAGACCTCCCCCGACCTTGCCTACGACTCCGACATCGCCAGCATCGGCCTGACCATCCCGGCGGTGGCCATCGCAGCGATCTGGCACGAGGGTCCGCTCTTGCTGGGCCTCGGCCCGACCCACCAGGTATCGCTCTTCATCTCGATCGTGGTGGGCACTTTGACGGTCATCCCCGGCCGCGCGACGCTCTAGCAGGGCTGCCGCCATCTGGTGCTGTTCGCGGCGTACTTGGTGCTGGCGGTCACCCCCTAGCAGCACCGGCTCCCGCCCCGGGGGACCTGCCGACCAGCCCCGGGACCAGCACCGCCGCCACCGCCAGGTGCATCAGAGCGAGGAAGAACCGGGTGCCGCCGTCCATGCCGGCGCCGATGAACGGCAGGAAGGACACGGCCAGTACGACGCCGGCCACCCCGGTCCAGATGGCGCGGGCGCGCCGCGCCCCGAACCGCTCCAGGGCGGCCAGCAGTCCCCAGCCGGAGAGCGACGCGAGCAGCGCGACGACCGCCACGGGCACGGCGCCGATGTCGAGCGTCTGCTCGCCGTCGGCGATCCGCAGTCGGTGCCCCAGCAGCGGGTCCGCAACCAGCCACACCAGGACGGGGGCCAGGACGGCCAGGGCCGTAACCCCCAGGCGCCTTCTCCGCGCGCTCACTTGGCGGCCCCCGAGAGCGCCCCGTGCAGGAAGACCTCCACCAGCTCCTGCGGGGTCAGGTCGGGCTCGCCCTCCGTACGCGGCTGAGTGAAGAGCAGCCCGAAGAAGAGGGCCGCGATCTGCTCCGGCGGTCGACGCAGGGCGGCCTCGTCGGGCTCCAGCAGCTCCGCGAGGGCCGCACGGATACGGGCCGTCGACTCGTCGCGGCCCGCGCCGCGCACCGTGCCGGGGTGCTTGCCGCCGCGATGCCCCAGCGAGCCGAGGATTGCGCCCATCCTGGACATGTGCGCCTGCAGCGCCTCGGCCGCCTCCGCGAGCCGGTCGGGCAGCGGCTGGGATACGTCGATCGCGTCGAGCTCACGGACCGCGTGCTCGGGGGAGAGCGCCTCGGCCACGCATGCCTGCAGCAGCTCGTCCTTGTCGGCGAAGACCCGGAAGATCGTTCCCTCGCCGATGCCCGCGGCGCGGGCGATCTTCGCGGTCGTCACCGCAGCGCCGTACTCGGCGATCAGCGGGATCGCGGTCTGGATGATCATTTCGCGGCGCTGCTCCGGCGACATGCCGGGGGCGCGGCGGCGGGTGGTCTGGTTCTCCTTAGGTGCTGTCATGACCGCGAGAGTACGGAGTGAGGACTCACTCCGTCAATGAGTGAGTCCTCACTCCGCTCACTTTTCCCGCACTCGGCTGCTTGTCGATGGCGGCCCACCAAGATCCACAACTACGGCTGGAGTACTAGGGTGAGGCCTGCTTCGCTGCCGCACGTCGAGCGGCTCGCTGGGACACCAGCCTGGCCCGCTGTGCAGGCTGCACGTACAACACGAGAACGGCTTCCTCGATCAGCTCTGCAATGTCCGCAATTTCCTCAGCGGAGTACGCCAGACCGTCGTGTGCGGCGTCATTCCCTACGAGGCGAGCCTCGTGAAAGGCGTCCACAGTTTCCTGAGCTACTCCCAGCTGGGAGAGAGTGGTAATGCGCTGGTACAGACTGTTTCCCTGCGCACCACGCTCCTTCACGATCTGCTCAACTGCTGCTCTATACCCAACTCCAGCCAGGCGGAGTGCCCCTGCCGCCTCAGCCAGTGCGGCTTCGGCAAAGATTTCGCGCACTGTCTGTGGCGCATCATCAGCGAGCTCTCGCGGAAGCGGCGCCGGCCACACTTGGGTGATTTCAGCGGTGCTCCGTTCCATCACCACTACGCCGTCACTGTTGTGGCGGTACTCGCCCCTCACACGGTGAACGTAGAGGCTGGTTTTGTTACACCAGTTGCAGATAATGCCGAGCTCGAAGGTCACATCACTCGGTTGAGATAATCCTTCATAGAGCCTCTCGGGTGGATCCAAGAAGCCGATACGGGGGTCCAAGGCATCGTATTTCAACACCCCATAGGCCACATGCTTGCGACAGTGCGCGCACTGGCCGGCGAGCCGCGCACCGGGCCTGAGTTCGAGGTCCTCCTCGAGGACCGTACGCTCGATCGTCATGGTGTCTGGACTCTAGCCGTCCACGGCGCTCGGGACATCATCAATTTCCGTATGGGTCTGCGCTGTTGACGGTCCGCTTGCGAGGAACCGACCCAGGACTCGGGTGGGTTGATCTCTCAGGATAGAGAGCAGCAGAGATCCTCAGTTGTCCACCTCGCTATGGTGGAGGGAGCGCGGGGCTGACGAATCGGACTGTCTTCGTGGGCCTCCGGACCTTCCTGACCGATGCCTGGTCGTGGCTGAACTACAAACCGGTGATGGCCGGTACGTACAATGGGCGACCGCATCGGGCCCTCACGCCTGAGCTACAGGGCACCTGGCTCCCCGACGATGCGGTTCGCCGTCTTTCCGCATACAAGCTCCTTGCCGCGTACGACTCCAACCAGGCCGGTGAACTGGCCACACTGGCCGGCAACGAGGGCGCGGCTGAGCGCAGGGAGTTCGGGGACCCGTCCACGTTCGTCGATACCACGCTTGCTCATCTCCTGGGGAAGACACAGCAGATCATTGTGCCCGGCGCCGAGCACGCAGGTGACGACGATGCACCCCCCGAGGCCGTGGCGGCGGTTGCCGTGCAGCAGCGGCTGCGGGAGTGGGCGGAGGCTGAGCTGCTGCCGCTGCGGATGCAGGCCGCGGAACGTAAGGCGGTCCTCCTCGGCGATGGGCTATTCCTGCTGGCCTGGGATCCGGAGAAGGGCCGAGTGCGACTCAAGACCTACGATCCCGGCTTCTACTTCCCTGTCCTTGAGGACGACGCCGATCCAGGTGACTACCCGCGGCGAGTCCATCTGGCCTGGGAGATACCTGAGGATCCGAGAAGTGGACTGAAGCCGAAGGTCCGCAGGATCACCTACGAGTTGGGGCCCGTGGTTCCGGCGACCCGCAGCAGCACGGACGAGAGCGGTCGGGCGGGACGGCATCCCGTCCTCGACGAAGCGGGCTCCCAGGTGCTGAAGCCCGGCGACCGGTATGTGCCGGAAGCGGGCCACATCGAGCGCACCTACCCGTGGGCTCTCGACCGTTCGTCGAGGACCACCTGCTATCTGACCGATGCCGAATGGTTCCTCGACGATCTCCGCCACGGGCAGAGCCTGGACGATCTCCCCCTGGACAAGGCGCACTTCCGCACCCGGACTGATGGTGAAGTCCTGCACCAGCTGGATCTGCACCTCGACTTCATCCCGCTCGTCCACATCAGCAACACCGTCGCGGACGGCGAGCACTTTGGACAGTCCACCCTGGCAAAGGTCATGCAGGCCCTGGACGAGCTGGCTGAGACCGACACCGACTCCGCCCGCGCCTCCGCGACCACGGGTGCGCCCATCATCGGCCTTGCCGGGGCCCGTGCCGAAGTCGACCGCGTCACCGGCCGCCCCAAGCCCCTTGCAGTCGAGCCCGGCACGGTCTTCCAGCTCGCGGACGGCGGACGCATGGACGTCCTCGATACTTCTGGACAGCTCTCGGAGCTGCGGGCCAGGGTCGAGGAGATCCGCGACCGGGCCGCCGTCAACGCCCGCCTGCCCGCCGTGAGTCTGGGCACCGTCGACCCCTCCGACGTGCCGAGCGGCTACGCGCTCCAGCTGTCACTCGGGCCGCTGGATTCCCTGGTGGACTCCATGCGTCTGGCCCGCGCCCACAAATACGCGCTGCTGCTGAAGATGGTGCAGCGCATCCACCAGGCCGGCCGAGCCGAAGGCTGGCCCACGGGCCAGCCGCTGGCCGCGCGCATCATGTTCGGCCCGCACACCCCGACCGACCGAACGGCGATCCTTGATGAGGTCGTCAAGGGTGTGTCCGCCGGAGTGTTGTCTCTGGAGACCGGGATCCGGATGCTGCAGGACGCCGGATACCCGATCGAGGATGCGCGGGAGGAAGTCAGCCGGATCACTGCTCGGCAGGAAGCTCCGGTGCCGGTGCGTCATCGGGCGGCAGCTTCGTCTTCCTCATCCCTTCCCGCTGCTGATCAACGGGCTGACGAAGATGCTCTTCTTCGACGGTGACGAGGTTTCCCCGGCCCACCTGGACCTTGTAGGTGCCTTCGCCGCCGGGCAGGCCGTCGATGCGCGTCACGTAGAAGCACCAACCTGCGACGTCACCGTACGAGCTGGGCAGTACCTCGCCGGTGCTGGGTTCGATGCCGGAGGCCAACTTGCTTTTGCCTGAGGCGTCGTAGATGACCACGGCTTCCCCGGCAAGATTGGGAGTGCATTCGCCGCTCTCAGTCTTGGACCCGGGGTCCGTCACGGGTGACGCTCCGGCGACCAAGGCGGTGAAGGGGCTGCGGTCCACCCACGGTTCCCATGCCCACAGCGAGACTCCCGCAGCGACGACCACGGCGGCCGTTGCTCCCCATTTCGCCGCACGGCGCTTCTTGAGCGGCTCGGAGCCCTTCGCCAGGGACACGACAGGAGATATCAGGTTAGATCCTGGGACTTCAGACATAAGTTGATCATCTCAGGTTTGCGCCGACCGACATCTAACGGAGCCGTGTGCCAGCCTGGTTGGCCTACCGGATCCGAGTGGCCAGTGCCGGGCAGCAGATGTGCTCTTGGCATCCGTAGACTCGATCACGGCGCGGGGCCGTCATGGGAGTAGCACCACTTGATGACCCGCAGCCTGCCCGCTCCGCGTACCGTGCTCGGCTACCGCCGTGACGGCCGCCCGATCTACCCCATGCTCGGCGCCTCCTCCGACGATCCGTCGAACGACGAGGTCACCGTCAGCATCAGCCAGAAGCAGCTGAACACGCTGATGGCCCGGGAGAAGGACCAGGGCGGCCGGGCCGCGGTGCGCGGCCTGATCGAAAAGCTCGGCTTCTCCAATACCAGCGCACTTGAGGAGTACCTCGCCGGTGCCCGGCAGGCCGAGCAGGAGCAGCTGTCCGAGGCGGAGCGCCGCGAACAGACGGTGATCGAACGTGAGAAGGCTGCTGCCGCCCGTGAAGCTGCGGCCCTTACCCGCGAGCGCGACGCTGCCCGCCGAGCTGCCCTCGCCAGCGTTGGGGCAACCGGTCACGACCTGGACGACGCCGTGGCACTCCTGCGCGCCCCGGACGACGCGGACAGCGACGCCCTCAGCGAGGCGGTACAGGAGCTGAAGACTCGCCGCCCCGAGCTGTTCGCCAGCATCCCCGCAGGTGCCCAGCAGCTTCCTGCAGCTCCTGGCGGCGCTCCTGCCTCGGTCCCGCCGCCGCGCCCCGGCGGCGTCGACCACAAACCCGGGTCGGCCGGTCTGGAGATGGCCCGCCGCCGCGGCATCCTCCCCGCCCCCAAGTAACACCGACTGGCCCTGGCTGGGGTCAAATTGGGGACCACGCCCCTCCCTTCCTCCTCGTGGACCGCGCCACCACCGGGTGAGTGCGCGACCGCACCCAGCACCACCAGGAGAAGCGGCGTTGATCCAGCCGTACACCACCTCCGTCACGGTGACCGCTGACCGGGACTGGCTCGCCTCCCGGCACGGCACCGACTCCACGGAGACCATCACTCTCGACCTGACCAAGCTCGCCAAGGACACTCACTACGTCGAGCCGTCCGCAGGCCAGCCGCACGGTTACGTCCGCTCCGGTGTCCCAGTCGGCCGCATCACCACCTCCGGCCTCTACGGCCCGTACGACCCTGCGGCAAAGGACGGCCGCGAGACCCTCGCCGGCCTCGTATACGCCGAAGCAGCGTTCACGCCCGGCACCACCAAGGTCCCCGCGGCACTGTTCTGGCACGGCACCGTGAAGACCTCCAAGATCCCCGGCGGCATCGACCCCACGAAGATTGCGTTCAACCCGACGGCCGCACAGATCCGCTTCCTCGGGGCGGTGAGCGCATGAGCGTCGCCGACCTCCTCAAGGGCGTATCCGTCGCCGACCTGACGGTCTACGCCAGGTCCATCCCGACCCCGGCTGACTTCCTCCTCACCCAGTCAGTGTTCGCCGAGACGCAGGTGAAGGACGTGAAGTGGCGGGTCCGGCAGTCCAAGCGACGCGTCAACACCGCCTCCTACCGTGCCTTCGACTCGTCCGTACCGTTCGCGAAGCGGCAGGCCGAGTCAACCCAGACCGAGGGCACCCTTCCGGCGCTGGGCCAAAAGCTCCTGATCGGCGAGATGGAGCAGCTGCTCCTCGACGCTTCCCGCGGCGCGGACGACGACCGCCTGGTGGAGCTGCTGTACGACGACGTGGAGCGGCACGTCGAGGCGATCCGCTCCCGTCTGGAGCTCGCTGCCGGTGATGTGCTCCTGGACGGCAAGTTCAGTCTGGCAGGCGAGAACGGTCTGACCGTCGAGGTCGACTACGGCGTACCGCAGGCCAACATGCCGACCGCGCCGAAGCCGTGGAGCGCCCCGGACGCCGATCCGATAGCGGACGAGCTGCGGTGGATCGACTACCTCGACTCGATCGGCGCGCCCGCGCCGGAGATGGTGCTCACCTCCCGTAAGGCGTGGTCGCACCTGGCCAGCAACCAGTCCTACCGGGCGGCTTACTACGGCACGCCGGCTGGCGGACAGACGCCGACTGCGACGCTGAACCCGGAACAGATCAACTCCGTGCGTGGTACCTACGGTCTGCCGCCCGTCACGTTTTACAAGGCTCAGGTCTGGCAGGACGACGTCTCGAAGCGGGTCCTGCCGGATGACCGGTGGATCATGCTTCCGCCGGACCGAGCGAAGTGGGGCCAGACCCAGTACGGCACCACCACCGAATCCCTGGCTCTGTCGCGCGGCACGAACCCCCAGATCGAGCGGGAGGACGCGCCGGGCATCGTCATCACCCGCGATGTCGAAGACGACCCGGTGCAGATCTGGACCAAGGGTGCCGCGATGGCGATGCCGGTCCTGTACTCGCCGGACTGCCACATCACCGCGACCGTCCTCTAATGAGCGCCGCCGTGAATTCCCTGGGCGTCCTGGCAGCCGCAGTCCACGTCCTCGACCCGGTTGAACGCATCCCCGTGGTGTTGCTCGCCGGCGAGCAGGTCACGGATCGGGCGATCGCCGAGCAGATCACCAATCCGTGCTGCTGGGAAGGCGGACAGCCGCCCACCCAGGAGTCAGCCCCCAGTAAGTCCGCCCGGAAGGCGAAGCCCGCCTAGGGCCGACCCACGCGGCGGGGAGGAGCCGAACCCGCGCTCCTCCCCGCCGCCTCTTTAACCAGGAACTGCGTGAACATCGACGTACTGCGCTGGCTTCAATCCCAGCTCGGACCCGACACCGACGCCGAAGACCTCACGGCCCGGTACGAGCATCTGCGCTCAGCGAAAGCCGTCGCCCTCGAAGTCCTGCACGAGCGGGTCGCCGCGCTCGTCGCCGAACCGCTGAAGGTCACCGTCAATGGCGTCGCCACCATCGACAACTCAGCCAACGTCGCCGCCCTCGAACGCCGCGCCGCGCAAATCGCCGACGAGACAGCCCCTGACGATCCGCACGCCACGGGCCACGACCTCCTCACCACCGTCCAGCTCTGCGCTCGGCGGCGACGGTGAGCACACTTGGCAGACGACGAGTCGCCAGACTGGCTTGACTGGTACGGAGAGGCCCAGTTGAAGTCGACGGAGGGCAAGGTGATGCTTCGGTCCGGTCAGGTGGACCGGGCCACCGCCTCTCTGGAGACCTCGGTCAGGAAGGCAGCTCCGAGGGACAAGGCCGTGCGGTCCAGCCGACTCGCTGAGGCCCGTCTAGAAGGCCACGACCTCGACGGCGCACTCGATGCCGCGAATTACGGCGCCGATTTGCTGGAGAGTCGAGTCAGTTCGATTCGCGCCTTGGACAGGCTGAAGGAGTTCTCAGGCGGACTCAACGCACATCGCTCCGTCCCGGCCGTACGCGAGTTTCGCGAACGACTGAACGCGCTGCCAGCTGGCGTTTAAAACACTGACGAAAGTTGCAGTGCGATCAGCTGTGGAGATGGAAAGCACCAGGCGCCTCTACACTTTGACCCATGGCACAGAAGATTGTCACCATCTACACAGACGACCTCACGGGCGAAGAGTCCTCAGAGGCCGCAACGCACACCATTTCTCTTGACGGTGTGACGTACGAGATCGACCTCGGGTCGGACAGCTACGACAAACTGCTTGAGGCGGTTGGCCCCTTCCTGAAGGCCGGCCGCAAGACTGGAAGGGCTCGCAAGCCCCGGAAGGCTGCCGTCAGCGGTGACGACACCGCGGCGATCAGGGCATGGGCGAAGGAGAACGGCTACCAGGTCAACGATCGCGGTCGTGTGCCAGCTGACATTCGCGAGGCGTACCAGAAGGCTCACTGAACTGGCACACTGAAGAAGCCCTTCACGTGCCGTGAAGGGCTTCTTCGCAGTCTCACGCGACACCCAGCTCAGTGTCTGGAATTTTGGGACCTAATGTCACATAACTTCAGGCAATTCGCTAGCCAGACTGATCAATTGCCCTTCGGCTACGTCGGGGACGTGATATCCATGCTCGCGAACACGAGTCAGGTTTCACGCAGCCGTGGCGCACCCACATCCTGTCCGCCATCGCATGGCGCAACTGCGAGAGCCCCGCGGATCTGGAGGCAGCAGCCCTTCAAGCTTCCGCGGCCCAAGGACTTCACGCCGACGCCCTGGTACCCGGCCAGCGCGCGTTCTAGCTCACCGACCACGAACTGGCCACCCTCGACGGCTCCGAGGAAATGTTGCGGATCCTGGTCCGCTCGGCAGTCTGGGACAGCGCCTGGGACGTGTGGCCCACCCCGATCGGCGGCCACCATCTCCTTGTCGACCCTACGGCTACGGCCGAGGCGGTCACTGCCGCCTTGCACATCAACGCTCACGCCGTCGACGCCAACCCGCAGCACACAGTCTCTCGCCTGGATACCACCCGGATCACTCGCCATTTGCTGGCCTGCTGGGACCTGGGGCTGGACGCCGGTACCGTCACCCGCGACGCAGCCGCCCGCGACCGGGCCTTCCACGACTTCGGTGGCGCGGTCGCTGCGGCCCGTTCCTTCTATCTGAGTGGGCGGACCGCTCTCCAGATTCGGCAAGTGCCAGGTCCTGACACAGATTTGGCAACACGGGGCAGGCCGCACTCGACCCTCTGCGGCTGGCGGGGCCAGTTGACCCGATCCCGTCCCTGAGCAAGCCATGACATGACCGGTCCTGCAGCGGAACCATGCACGACAGCGATAGCGTCTTAGCTCATTGGATAGTCTATTCCTACCGGGAGTTGTTGCTCGTGGCCCGCCGTCTTGTGCCCACCGCCATCGCGCTTGCTGTCAGCGCGGCTCTGCTGCTGACCGCGTGCGGCGGAAGCGACGACAAGTCTAAGGAGTCTGACGAGATCCCAGGCACAGATCACTCGTCGAAGTCAGCAGTGCCGAGCACTTCCCCCTCAGACGATGGGGTCGAGCGGCCCAAGATCACCCTTCCAGAGGACGACAAGCTCGTCTTTGAGAAGAGTGGCGCCGACGATGCGAGGAAGGCCGCTGTACTTAAGGACAACCAAGAGTTCATTCGGGCAACGGATGATGCCATCATTCGAGGAGTGCCGGACTCTGATGCATTGAAGTTCTATGCCAAGAGCGACGCCTTGAAGGCAAGTGTGGAATGGGTACAGCAGTTTGTGGATGCCGGCCAGAGCATCACGGGAACCGTGCGCTATTTCAACCGGCAGGTCACGTTCCTCAAGGACGGATCGGCCGGCCTCACCTACTGTGGTGATGAGACTAAGGCTTACAACAAGGATCGCAAGACTGGAAAACGGACCGATGGTGCATCATCGGTCGCCGACGCATATGTCTTCTACAACTTGCGACTGGAGAAGGACGAGAAGGGCGTGTGGCAGGCCGCGCAGATGATGTCCAAGAGGGGGGCTCACCAATGCCGTTGAAGAAGACAGGCCGGATTCTAGCCGTGGCCTTGGTTGCCGTGACGTTCGCTTCGACCTCATCTGAGGCACTTGCCAATGGGCGTGCCCCAGGCCGGGGACCGAAGCCAGGGTCTCAGGGAGGTCAACCGAGCGGTGAGAAGAAGGGGCAAGAGATCGCATCGAAGATCACCTACGATCTGACGAAAAACGGGTCGGGCGGATCTGTTGGTGCGGTAACACCCGTTGGCGATTGGACGCCTCCACCTTGCTGGTTTGCGCCGAAATACACGCCCGATCAGTACAAGGCGTGGTGGGAAGACCTGTGGTCGTATGGCCCCGACGAAGCCGAGTGGGTGAAGAAATCGAAGAAGAAGTTCGGGAAGGGGGCCCCCGACGAGAACTTCCACAAGGATGACACCGGAAAAGGTTACTGGTGGGGGCACTTCATTAACCGCGACCGGATGGATGAAACCGCTGCGTGGGAGTGCTTCTCCCGCGACCCATGGTGGGTGAAAAAGGGTGAGGACCCTAAGGTCGAGCACGCCATTTCACCAAAAATTCTTGCGGGACTCGCCTATGACAAGATCCGAGTCCCTGACACCGCCGTCTCAATGAACCCTAACGGGAAGCAGACAGTTAACCTCCCTACCTGGGTCTGGCTAAATAAGGCGAGATTCAAGCCAATATCTGTGACGGCGAGCCTCCCAGCCCTCGACATGTCGGCGACGACGACTGCCAAACCGGTCAGCCTGCACATCGAGCCGGGCACTCAGGACGCGGAGGTCTTCCCTGCCTCTGGCGATTGCCCGATCAACGACGATGGCAGCATTGGCACCCCCTACGTCAAGGGCAAGGGAAAGCAGGACCCACCCTGCGGCGTCACCTACCTGCGCGCCACCACGAACACGCCGCCTCACAAACTCAAAGCAACCCTGACCTGGGAGATCGCATGGAAGGGCTCTGGTGGCGCCAGCGGCGACCTTCCCAACGGCACCTTCGGTACAACCACCGACATCACCGTTCAAGAGGCCCAAGCGATCAATCGCTGACGCGCAAACACGGATCATCGTCACGCAGACGATGCACATGATGCGCAGATGGCAGCGGCTGGCACGCGGCAGCTCGGGCCGCGTGCAGCCTTGCGATGAACCGGTTACCCCTGGAACACCGCCACCACTCCACGATTTCCGCGGCATCGCCGTGTTTCTTGGGGCTGATAAGCCTACGCCGTCGCCGGGCACTGCCCGGCGACGGGGCGTGGATGGCTCAATTTCAACGTTGTCTTGCTGTGCGTGTCGGTCGGTTTTGTCTTCGGTGGTGATTCGGCGCCAGCCAGCAGTGTTGGTGGACGTCCCGGCGTGCACTCTTCGGAGAGCGGAATGAATGGGGCATGTCACTCTCCCGCCAACGGTGCGAGCCAGTTGACCTCCCTTGAGGGGGTACTGAGCGGCTGATACGGTGCCAAGGCTTAGCAGTTAGCCGTTTGTCGCAGCGGGCTCAAGACCCACCTCATCGGATGCACAGCGGCACTTGGGGACATCCGGGGGGAGCTCGTGAACACTCAGCAGCATGCGCAGGCGGGCACCCGCGGCGGCAGTCCGGTAAGTCCACCTGTCGGTGAGCGGCTGCCAGTTACGCCACGGGAGCGGAAGCCTGCGCTCGCAGCTCTGGCCGTGCTCCTGATTTTGGCTGGCGCACTTGGTTCCACCATTCTCGTGCTGCGTGCCGGGGAACGTGTTGAGGCAATCAAGGTGACGCAGAGGGTCTCGGCCGGTGAGAAGGTTCCGGAGTCGGCGATCTCTTCGGTCATGGTGGCGAAGGATTCCGATGTCCAATATGTCGAGTGGTCCCAGCGCGGCCTTTTGAGCAAGTACCGCGCTTCGACTGATCTTGTCGAGGGTTCGGTGCTGGTGGGGCCGATGCTGACCGAGCAACAGGGGCCGAAGGCCAATCAGGTCGTTGTGGGGCTGTCGCTGAAGAGCGGGCAGTATCCGGGTGGGCTCAAGGCCGGTGACGTGGTTGCGGCGTACCGGGTCGGGACCGATGGTTCGAAGTCTTCTGCTGGGGCAAGCGGAGCCGCCACGGGCGGCACTGGTGGTACGGCCGGAAGCGAACCGCTGCTCGTCGATCGCGCCAAGGTCCAGACGGTCAACGGTGGAGACGGTGCTTCTGCCGGCGGCGGCGATCTGCCGGTTTCCTTGGTCGTTGACCAGACGGCCGCGCCGAAGCTGACCCAAGCTGCCGCTGCCGGCGAGGTTTCGCTGGTTCTCGTTCCCGCGCACAGCAGCTGACCGGGGCGAGAGATATGGCGTTGATTGCCCTCGCGGCGGACAAGGGGTCCCCTGGGGTCACGACGGCGGCGGTCGCCCTGGCTGCGGTGTGGCCACGCCGCGCGCTCCTGGCGGAGGCCGATCCGGCCGGTGGAGATCTCGTCTATCGAAGTGTCGCTGCGCATGGCGGTCCGTTGGACCCGAACCTCGGGTTGTTGTCGCTGGCGGCAACAGCGCGGCGTGGGCTTGTCGCGGAGCAGGTGTGGGATCACGTCCAGCCGATGTCCGGCGGGCTCGACGTTCTCGTGGGGCTCGGTACGTCCGAGCAGGCTGCCGGTCTGTCGGGGCTCTGGGGCACCTTGGGGCGTGCGTTCGCCGGTCTCGGGGAGTCGCCCAGGGGCGCGGCGGACGTGATCGCCGACTGCGGCCGTATCGGGGCGGAGTCCCCCACACCTGAGCTGCTGGCGGACGCATCTGTGGTGTTGCTGGTGTCGAGTACGGAGCCGGAGCAGATCGCCCGGGTGCGGGATCGTGCGGCTGCGCTATCGGCGAAGCTGCACGGCGGGCACCATGGCGGGGCCCATCTGGGCATGCCGTTGATCGGGGTGCTGCTGATTGCCGAGCCCTCGGGGGCGGCGCGGATCGCGGGCCAGGTGAACAGCATGCTGCTGCAGGCGCAGGTGGGTGCTCAGGTCGTCGGCACGATTGCCCGCGATCCGGCGGGTGCCGCGCAGTTGGCGGGGCGTAAGGGGGGCAGGTTGGACAAGACGCTGCTCATCCGTTCGTCGCGCAAGGTCGTGCAGGACTTGTATCGGCAGTACGGCGCCGCTTGGCTGCGGGGGCCGGTTCCGGGGGCGGGCCGATGAGCGTCATCGATCACCAGCTGATCAAGCGGTTCCGGCAGGAGGCCGGCGACCGGATTGCCGAGCAGCGCCGTCTCGACCAGGCGTCGGGTCTCGCGCCGATGACGGGTGAGGATGAGCGGCAGTACGCGCGCTCCGTCATCGCCCAGATCCTTGAGGATCACGCGCGGGCTGAGATCAACCTGGGGCGTACTCCGCCGGATGCGGAGACCGAGGAGGCGTACGCGGCCGGTGTGCACGCGGCCCTGTTCGGTGTGGGGCGCCTTCAGCCGCTGCTGGATGACCCGGACGTCGAGAACATCGACATCAACGGCTGCGACCGCGTCTTTGTCGGTTACGCCGATGGGCGTGAGGTGGCCGCCGAGCCGGTGGCCGAGTCCGATGAGGAGCTCGTCGAGCTGATTCAGGTGCTCGGTGCGTACTCGGGTCTGTCCTCGCGGCCGTTTGATACGGCTAATCCGCAGCTGGATCTGCGTCTGCCGGACGGTTCGCGACTGTCGGCTGTGATGGACGTGACCCGTCGGCCCGCGCTGTCGATCCGGCGGGCTCGTATGGGCAAGGTGTTCGTCTCGGACATGGTCGGCAACGGGACGCTGACGCCGGAGATCGGCTCGTTCCTGTCGGCTGCGGTGCGGGCGCGGAAGAACGTCATGATCGCGGGTGCGACGAATGCCGGTAAGACGACGCTGCTGCGGGCGCTGGCGAATGAGATCCCGGCCGAGGAGCGGCTGATCACGGTCGAGCGTGCGCTGGAACTGGGTTTGGATCAGTTTCCGGAACTGCACCCGAATGTGGTGGCGTTCGAGGAGCGGCTGGCCAACTCCGAGGGGCAAGGCGCCATTTCCATGGCGGAGCTGGTGCGGCGCTCTCTGCGTATGAACCCGTCCCGGGTCATTGTCGGTGAGGTGCTCGGCGATGAGATCGTCACGATGCTCAACGCCATGTCGCAGGGCAACGACGGGTCTCTGTCGACGATCCATTCCAATGGCAGCGCCGAGGTGTTCAGCCGTATCGCGACGTATGCGCTCCAGGCGCAGGAGCGGCTGCCGATTGAGGCCACGCACATGCTGATCGCCGGGTCGATCAACTTCGTCGTCTTCATCGAGCGGCGCAACGCTTATGCCGCCGGTGGACGGCTCAGCCGCACGGTCACTTCCATCCGTGAGGTCAACGGTATGGACGGGCGAGTGCTGTCGAGTGAGGTGTTCGCCGAGGCGGGTGACGGGCGGATCGTGCCGCACGCGCCCCTTTCCTGCGTCGAGGAGCTGGCCGCTTACGGCTACCGCTCCAGCGGATCGTGGGGGTGAGCGGCGGATGACAGGTTTCGGTTCGATGGGCAGCCTTTTCTCGCTGCCGGTGCTGATCGCGCTCACTTGCGGGATTGGTGTCGGCGGGGGCCTGGCGCTGCTGGTCCTCGCCCTGCGGGGGTTGCCCGCCAAGCCCGCGCATGAACGAGCCAAGGCGAGCAAGCGGGCCCAGGACCTGGCCCGGTTCGCCAGCCGCCGCGGATCACTGGCTGTCGGTGTCGGATTGCTGACGCTGCTGCTGACCCGGTGGATTGTCCTCGCCCTCGCCGCCGCCGTGCTCGTCCTGGCATGGCATCGCTTCTTCGGCGGCGCGGCCGAGGAACGGGCCGCGATGCGGCGGGTGGAGGCGCTGGCCGCCTGGACGGAGTCCATGCGCGACACCATTGCCGGCGCGGTGGGCCTGGAACAGGCCATCCCGGCTTCGGCGCGCGCTGCCGCCCCGGCCCTGCGCCCACACCTGGATGCCCTCGTGGACCGTCTGCGCGCCCGTACTCCGCTGCCCGCCGCGCTGCAGCAGCTCGCCGACGAGATCGATGACGCATCCGCGGACATCATCATCGCGGCGCTCATTCTCAATTCCCGCCTGCGCGGCCCCGGGCTGCGCCAAGTCCTTGGTGCGCTGGCGAAATCCGCGCGTGAGGAAGTCGGGATGCGGCAGCGGGTCATGGCGCAGCGCGCCAGCACCCGGCGCAGCGTGCAGATCGTGGTGGGCGTCTCGCTGGCCTTCGTCTTCGGCCTGTCGATCTTCAACCGGAGTTTCGTCGAGCCGTACGGCACGCCGCTCGGGCAGCTCGTCCTGGCGGTGGTGTGCGGACTGTTCGCGCTGGGCTTTGTGTGGCTGCGGAAGCTGTCACGCGTCGAGACGCCGGACCGTTTCCTGGTCCGGGAAGAGCCACCCACCCACCTTGCCCGCCCACAATCGCCGCAGACCTCACTCGGACCTGACGGCTCTCAGTCGGACAGCATTCGGCCTGGGAAGGGGGCGGTCCAGCGATGACGATGATGGTGCTGATCGGCGCGGTCTTCGGACTAGGCGTCTACCTGCTCGTGCGTGCTCTACTGCCCTCCCGGCGCGGAGCCGTGGCGACGGTGGCCAGAGTCGATGCGCTGCGCTCCCGTGGTGCCGTACACGCTCCGATCCGTGCATCCGCGCCGGTGACGGGCCGACTGGCGCCACTGCGTGCTCGCGTGGGGGCCCGGGTCGCCGCCTTCTACCTGCAGCAAGGGTGGGAGCTGCGGTCGATGCGCGCGGACCTGGCGGTTCTCGACCGCGGCTGGGAGTCCTTTCTGGCCACGAAGGTCCTGCTGGCCTCGTGCGGACTCTTCTTCGGACCGCTCGTCTTCGCCGCCGTGTGGGCGGCGGGATGGGGCAGCAGCCCGGCCATCCCCATCTGGCTGGCCCTGGTGTTCGCCGCCATCTTCTTCGTACTGCCTGATCTGGAGATCCGGCGGGACGCGGCTGATCGGCGGCGGGACCTGCGCCGGGTGATCGGGGCGTATCTCGACCTGGTGGCCATGAACCTCGCCGGCGGTCGCGGGCTGCCCGAGGCGCTGATGGCGGCGGCCGAGGTGGGCGACGGATGGGCGCTGCGTCGGATCCGTAACTGCCTCGCCGATGCGCGGATCACCGGTACGAGCCAGTGGGAAGCACTGGGGCGGCTCGGCGAGGAACTCGGCGTGGAGGAACTGCGCGACCTCGCCGCGTCGTTGGGTCTTGTGGCGGACGACGGGGCAAAGGTCCGCGAGTCTCTGGCGTCAAGGGCGGAGACCATGCGGCAGCGCGAACTCTCGGAGATCGAGGGGGGAGCGGGCGAGAAGTCGCAGTCCATGCTCGTGGCCCAACTCCTGCTCTGCGCCGCGTTCTTGGTCTTCCTCGTTTTTCCAGCGGCGATCCGCGTATTCCAGATGTAACGATGGCAATCACCAATTTCAAGGGGGACTCTTGATATGAACAAGCTCGGCTTCAGTCATCCGGCCGTGGACTTCCTGGTCACCTTTTTGCAGGGGCGGCTGGAGCGCGCCCGCTCCGAAGACTCGGACCGCGGTGTATCCGCCGTCGAATGGGTGATCATCTCTGCGGTCGTCGTCGCGATCGTCGGCGCCGTCGCCTGGATCATCAACGATGCGCTCAAGAGCGGTGCGACGAAGGTCGGCAACTGCATCAAGGGCGCCTCGGCCAGCAAGACCTGCTGAGCCACCCCGCAATGAACCGAGTCCGTCAGGGGTTTCGACGCTTCGTACGCCGCAGAACGCAGGCGGCCACCACGCAGCGCGATGCGGGGATGTCCGCGATCGAGTTCGTGGTGCTAACCCCTGTCCTGTTCTTCATGATCTTCGCAACCGTGCAGTTCGCCCTGTACTTCTTCGCCGATCATGTGGCACAAGCGGCAGCCCAGGCCGGAGCGCGCGACGCCCGTGCCGAGGCGGACGACAATCCCGGCGGCTGGCGAGGCAAGGCAACGACCAAGGCCAACAGCTATATCGAGCAGCTGGGGCCGCAGCTGCTCATCGAGCCACACGTCAATCCGGTCCGGCCGGAACAGAACACGGTCGGAGTGGAGATCACAGCCCGCGTGCCGAACATCTTCCCCGGTCTCAACTTCACCGTCCATGCGCGGTCGCAGGGGCCGGTTGAGCGTTTCGTGCCGGATGGGGGCTGACCGGGCGTGCGCAGGCTCATACGACGTCTTGGCTCCGGCGCCGACGCTGATCAGGAGATGCCCTCCATGGATCAGGGCATTTCCTCCATCGAGGTGGTGATCCTCGCGCCGGTCATCATCCTGTTCATCCTGGTGCTGGTCGCGTTCGGGCAGCTCGTCGACGGCCGCGGTGCCGTGGACGGTGCGGCACGCGATGCCGCACGCGCCGGGTCGATCCAGCGGGACGCGCCGGTCGCCATGAGCGAAGCAAAGAAGGCGGCCACAGCCGACCTGACGGACGTGTGCTCGGGGCCGGTCACCGTCCGCAAGGCGAGCGCCGGTTTCAAGGCCGGCGGGCTCTTCACCGTCGAAGTCAGCTGCGAGATCCGGGGGCTGAGCATGCTCGGCCTGAACATTCCTACCAACCTCACCGGCCGCGCTACCTCGCCCCTCGATCCGTTCCGGAGGGCCCAATGAGCGCCCCCCGCCGGCACACCGTCCTGCGCGCTCTCACCTTCGGCCGGATCAGGCACTGGGACGACCGAGGCTCCGGCAGCGCGGCCGCGATCATCTTCGCCGTTCTGTTCATGTCCCTGGCCGCCTTCGTCATCGACGGCGGGCTGTCCATCTCCCAGCGCGAACGCGCCGCCGATATCGCCGAGCAGGCCGCCCGTTACGCCGCTCAGGACATCGACCAGGAAGCTCTGCGAAGCACCGGCGAAGCCCGCATCAACTACCAGAACTGTGGCAGCCGGGTGGCCGCCTATGCCCGCGAGGTCGGACTGTCCGGCCCCGACGCCGCCGCTTCCCACTGCCTGAGTGCCAACGCACAACAGGTAGAGGTCGATATCCAGCTCACCTATCGGCCCGTGTTGACCGGGCTCTTCTACGACGGAGCGATCACTGTGCACGGAACCTCCATTGCCGAGTCACGCACTGGCTGAGACCCACCCGCCGTCCACACCGATCCACGATCCACGGGAGCAGCAAGCCATGGCCCGACACACCCCCTACACGACCCCACAGCCCAGGCCGCTGCCCCGCCACACCCGCACCGCCGGCGACTTCGTCAAGGCCGCCCTCGCCGCCCTCGCACTTGTAGCTCTGCTGATCGCCGTACCCGGCGCGCTCGTCTACTTCGTTGGCTGGCCGCTCCCCGACTCCGTTCCGTCCCTGTCCACTCTCCAGCAGCCGATTACTCTGACGACGTTCATCGACGTTCTCACCGTCGTCGTCTGGGTCGCTTGGGCGCAGTTCGCCGCTTGCGTCCTCGTCGAGGTCAAAGCGGCAGTGTCCGGGGTCGGGCTGCCCACCCAGATCCCTGGAGCGGGCCCCAGCCAGCTCATGGCTCGGCAGCTCATTGCCGCTCTGCTGCTGCTCGGCGCATCCGCGGCAAGCCTGGCCCCGAACCTGTCCGGTCTCGGCCCGGGCAACGAGGCACCACAGCGCAACCTGACGACAGCGGCCGCACAGCAGACGCCGGGTGCGCACCAGCAGGCAGCCCCGCACGGGTCGGCACAGCACCAGCAGCATGCCGCGGCAGACAAGGCGGGTGCCACGAGCGGCCCGGACGCCGCGACGCCGCACAAGAGCGCGAAATCGACGAAGTTCTACCGCATCCAGCCACCCGAGGGGCGCCATCACGACTCCCTGTGGGAAATCGCCCAGCGCCACCTCGATGACGGCCGCCGCTACAAGGAGATCTACGAGCTCAACAAGGACCGGCTCCAGCCGGACGGCTCCCGGCTCTCCCTGGCCAGCCTGATCCGCCCCGGATGGATCGTGGAAATGCCCGCCGACGCACACGGCGGCGACCTCGTCGAGATGCCCGACCAGGCACCCAAGGTCGACCCCGACGTACACGAGCAGATCACCGCGTACGACAAGACCAGCACCACAAAGACCCCGGACCATGCCCACAACGATCAGAACAGTGAACAACGGGCACAACAAGGGAAACAAGCACACCGGGGCAATCAGCCGCCCGCCGAGCACGTCGCTCCGCCCGCGCCGTCACACCCTTCCCCCGCCGACCGTACGACCGCTCCGGCGCCCTCCACCTCCGTGCAAGACGCCCCGGCGGTCGGGCTGCCCGAGGTCCTGATCGCCGCCCCGCTGCTCGCCGCCGGGCTGCTCGCCGCGCTCGGCCGCCGGCGCCGCACCGCGCTGTGGGACGCAGCGGCGCGTGCCATCCACCCGGGTCGCCACGCTGCCCCGGTCCCGACCGGCCCGGCAGCCGACGCCCACGACGCCCTCCTGATCGGCGCTGATCCCAACGCCGTACGCGATCTCGATCTCGCCCTGCGCGGTCTGACCTGCGCCCTGACCGCGTCCGGGCGCACCCTGCCCACCATCTACGCCGCCTGGCTCACCGGCACGGAGCTCCATCTCCAGCTCGCCCACAACGCAGGTCAGCCGCCCGCCCCCTGGACGCTGGGCCAGGGCGAGTTGTTCTGGCGCCTGGAACGCGCAGCCGTGCCGCAGCTGCCGCAGGAGGACGGCACCGCCGCGCCGTACCCCGGCTTGGTGAGCCTCGGCACCCTGGATGGCGCGCGCCTGCTGCTCAACCTCGAAGCCGTTCCCGGCCTGGTATCGCTCTCGGGCGCCCCCATGGCCCGCACCGCGGTCCTCTCCTCAATCGCCGCCGAACTCGCGACCAATGGCTGGTCCGACCGCATGACCGTCACCCTCGTCGGCTTCGGCGACACGCTCCCTACCCTCGCGCCCACCCGGCTCCGTCACCTACCCGACGTGGCTGCGCTGCTCGAAACCATGGACGCTGAGACCGATCACCGCCGCCGCGCCCTCGCAGCCGCCGGCCACGATACCGTCCTCACCGGCCGCACGGGCCGAACCCAGCACGCCCAGTCGGCGCCGCACCTGGTCCTCCTCGGCGCAGAGCCCTCCCCGGAAGAGGCACAGCACCTTGCCGAGCTCGCCGCCGACTCCGGTCGGCTCGGCATCGGCTACCTTCTGGCCACGGCCCAAACAGACCTGCCGGGCGCCAACTGGCAGCTTGAGATCACCCCCGAGGGCCGCCTGGTCGCCCCGCTCCTCGGCTTGGACCTCGCCGCGCAGCTCCTCCCCGCCGCACAACACGACGCCGTCGTCGAACTCTTCGCGCAGGCCACGCCCACCGATGACGGCCCCGGCCCGGCGGCACCGCCCCTGGCTGTCGACCTCACCGGCCCCACCCCGCCCGCCGTCTACGCCCGCATCATCGGCCCGTACGAGATCACCGGCCTCGACACCCCCGAAGCCGAACGCAGCGCCCTCCTGCACGAAGCCCTGGCGCTCCTCCTCCTGCACCGCGAAGGCGTCCATCCCCGCGTCCTGGCCTCGGCCCTGTGGCCCCGCGGCGTCACCCAGGACGTCCACGACGCCCTCATCGGCCGCCTACGCACCTGGCTGGGCAACGACCCCGACGGCACCCCGCGCCTGACCATCGACGCCACGGGCCGCCTCACCCTCACGCCCTCCGTCGTATCCGACTGGGACGTCCTCCAGACCCTCCACCACCAAGCCACGGCCGGAGCCGGCGCCAACGACCCCGCCGTCCGCGAACGCTTCCTCACCGACGCCCTCGCTCTCGCTCGCGGCCCGCTCCTGGCCGACCGGCCCGAAGGCCGCTACACCTGGCTCACCAACGAGATCGTCGACGCCCAACTGCGCCTGCTCATCGTCGAAACCGCCCTCGCCCTCGCCACCCACCATCAAGAGCGCAACCACCCGAAAGCCGCCGCGACAGCCCTCGAATCCGCCCTCACCACGGCACCAACCGACGAACGCCTCTGGCACGAACTCCTCCGCGCCGTCCACACAACCGGCGACACCAAACACCTCGAAGCCGTCGCACGGCGCTTGCTCAGCCACCACACCCCAGTCCGCGGCCTCCCGCCCCAGACCCTGGCTCTTCTCGACGAACTACTGCCGACGTGGAGCACACGGATCGCCAACTGAGCGAACTGGCAGGCGGGAAAACAAATGGCCCGCGCTGGCACGGGGGGACCAGCGCGGACCACAAGCACTCTCTCAAACAGTTGACCGCTTCCGCAGCTGAACCAGCTATTCCAGCCATTTAACTGTCAACACCCCAGCAGCTACTGGGCACGACGACTCAGACCGTCCAAGCCCCGAAGAGAACCCCCGCCAAAGCCCCCAGCAACATAAACGGCCCGAAGGCCATTGCTGACCGACGCGTCGCACGCCGGGTAACCAACAGGCCCGTTGCGAACAGCGCACCACACGCGAAGGTCACCAGCGTGCCCAGGAAGAGAATGGGCCAGCCATACCAGCCCAACAGCGCACCCACAGTGAGCGCCAGCTTGACGTCCCCGAACCCCATACCGGATGGGTTGATGAGAAACATGGCGAAATACAAGGCCGCGAGCGCCAAACTGCCTTCCACCGAGGCAATCCAGTTCCCCTGGTGACCAGGCAGTAGCGCGGCCGCGCCCAAGAGGGCCACCGTGACACCAGCGATCGGCAGCGTGAGCATGTCCGGAAGCCGATGCACGACTGCATCAACCAGCCCAAGAAGGACCAAAAACGGTGCGAGCAGAATCCACACCGCCAGCTCCGGACGCGCCCCCGCCACCGCAGGCAGCAAAGCACAGGTCAACCCCGTAACAACAGGAGCGACAACCCGCCCACGGCCATATCCACAGCTGCGATCCCTTGCCCCTGCGACCTGTGCCGGCTGACCGCCTCCAGCGCAACGAGCAAAACCAACCCAGCCAGCCGCTGGGCCGGTTATCACGTGACCTTGCGGACACTGAGTCCGCCAGCTCTCCCCCGCCGCGACCGCCAGCCGGTAGGCCGGCCGTGATATGAACAAGCCGGCCCCCCCGCCAAAGGCGGCACCGAGGGAAATCAGCGCCAGATACACATCGGCACCCTAATCGACGCCAGTGCTGAGATGTCATCCACGTGTTCCGTGGACTGCTGGGCGCCTCAAACTGTAGGATCGATCAGTCGATGAACACGACCGGATAGACCGGGTCCAAAGGCCGGTTCTGCCAGTCGGACATGCCTTCCATCACCGCGTCCGTGATCGTGGAGATGGTCTGCTTGGACACCTCCGCCCCACAGACCTCGGCAAGATGGGCCGAGATCTCGCCGTGCGTGAGGCCCTTCGCGGACAACGACAGCACCATCTCGTCGACGCCGGTCAGCCGTCGCTGCCGCTTCTTGACGATCTGCGGCTCGAAGCTGCCCTCACGGTCCCGGGGAACCTCGATGCCGACCGGCCCGACGTCCGTCAGAACGGTCTTGGACCGCTTCCCGTTCCTCGAATCGCCGCCGTTCTTACCCGCCGGGTCGTGCTTGTCATAGCCGAGGTGATCGGTCATCTCGCCGTCGAGAGCGGACTCCAGGAGCCGCTTCGTCAGCTGCTGCAGCAGGCCGCCCTCGCCGGTCAGCTGCAGCCCGTCGGCCTGGGCCCGGGAGACGAGTTCCTAGATGGTCCGGTTCCGCATCCTGAGCCACCAGACGCAGCTCCGGCTCGGATCGTACGGACAGACGTCTTACGCACGCCGGGGAATCCGCGGATCCGTGACCGCCGACAGGGCAGACGCTCTTGCGCTCCGACAGCCGCCCACGACCAGCACGAGGACACGATGCCGGGAGTTGACCGGACTCGGGTTCAGCTGGGGCCATGCCCCCCGGCGGCATTGAAACGGCCGACGCCGCTTCGATGTTGAACCTCAACTTCCCTTCAAGACACTCAGATACCTTCACACGATCGTGACCCCGCAGTGCACAACCGTGTCCATCGTCACGTCCACCGCCGCCAGTTCATGGCGTGTGCCCCGGTTGATGACCTTGCCGCCCTAGGTCAGGCGCTCATAGAACGACAGTGCGACGAATCGCAACCGACAAGCCTCGCTCAGAAGGAACACGTGAGCGGGGCCAGAGGGGAACTTCTCTTGTCCGGAAGCTTAAGAAGAAGACGCATCCTGTCGAAACTCGCCCTCGGCGCCTGCTCGATCCTGCTCCTGGGATCCGGCGGCGTGGCCGCCGCAGCCGACAGCGGCGACGGCACTCCCGCGGGGGACTATGCACCGTCCTCCCGACCCGCGGCAGGTCCGGAGGCCCTTACCAGGGCCAACAACCACCGGCCCGTCTCAGGCAAGGACCTCGAAGCCGGCCCAACGTTCACCAAGGATTCGGCTGGCGTGTGGCAGGCCAATCGCACCACCGTCACGCTGCGCAACACCGTCACCGACGCCGACGATGACGCGGCGAACTTGACTTTCGAGGTCTACACGACGGATGCCGACGGCAACCCGAAGGACCAGGTCCACCTCACCGACCCTGATACGGGCCAACCCGCCGCCTATGGTGTGGTGGTGTCCGATTTCGTGACGTCCGGCGGAAGGGCGTCGGTGACCCTCAGGTACGGCGACCTGAAGACGAACACCACCTACGCCTTCCGCACCAGCGCCTACGACGGCGGCCTGTACGAGACCAGTTGGTCCTCATGGGCGAAGTTCCACACCCGTGGCCGGGCGGTGAGCATCACCCTGCCTGAGCCGAAAAAGGACGCTCCGGCGGTCAATCAGGACGACCACCAGGAGCCGAAGAAGATCGCCAAGCCGATCATGACCCCGGTCGACCCGACCGAACCACCCACCGGCCGAAGCGCCGAAGACGGCTGGAACTGCGGCAAGTTAAACAAGAAAACAGGGATCCAGCCGTGTTCGCGACTGATACCGGACACCAGCAAGAAAACCCGCGACGCCCTCACCAAGGAAGCGAACGCCAACCTTCCTCACCTGGTCGACTGGTGCGCGAACTACAACTCGGACATCAAGCGGTATGGGGCATGCATCGGGGGCTTCACGTACGAGTACGTGGGCATCGTCATCAAGGACGGAAAGCCCACCGGCGAGACCCTGAACGCCTCCTGGGCCGTCGGCCAGGAGGTGAAACTCGCGGGAAACTCTGCGACGTTCACACAGCAGCTCATCCTTGTACCGACGGCGATCGACCCGAAGTTCGGCTCGGTGACGCTCAACGTGGAGTTCGACTGCCTCCTGGGCGACAGGTGCTCGAACGGCCCGCAGTCATGGAACGGGGCGCTGGAGTGGTCGGGGGCGGATCCGTTCTCGCACACGGCGATCGGGGAAATCGACCACACCTGGAACGCGGTGCGCAACGCGGACACGCTGGACCTGTCCACGAAGATCACCGCCTACTCGCCGGTGGCGAACCCGGCCGCGACACGGTGGCAGGCCAATGACGCGCAGATCCGCTGCGACAAGATTTCCTCCACCACACCGGGCTGCACCTTCTACAAATACATCCCGACGTGGGTGATGAACTTCGACAAGACGCCGCCGGCCGTCGCGCACGCATGGCTGATCCAGGCCAAGCTGCCCAACCACCCCGGCAGCAAGGCAGCCAAAAGACCCCTGTTCTACCTGCCTGCCGCGTCGAAGAACGCGCCCGGCCGCGACCCGGACGACAACCGCAAGGTGATCTGCCCTGACGGATGGGCGGCCACCTACGGCAACCCAGACGCCACCACCGTTCCCGAGATCAGCCCGGGCGACAAGGCGTCGTGCGACGAGTTCGCCTACGCCTCTACCTACAACTCCGGCGGCATGCCCGCCGGCATAGGCGGCATGAACGAGGTCGACACCGGCAACGACTGCGTGCAGACCTACGCCACCCGGGTCAAGCAGGGCGAATGGCACCTGTACGACGACGTCCGTGAGGCTGCTCCGACATGGACGGAGGTGTGTGGCCGCTCGGCCATGTCGGGATGGATCAACTCCACCTCGATGGGGGGAGCGTTCAGCTCGGGCTTCGCGAACAAGTACCGGATGCTGGACAAGGACCCGTACTGGGTGAACTTCCCCCAGTTCGCGCACTGCGATGCGTCCAAGGCGACCGTGGCCTGCACGGTTCCCAAGCCGTGACAGGTTGCTGACCGCTGGTGGGGCACAGCACCAGGTTCTCGCTGTGCCCCACCAGCCCCACGTTGTACGGAAGGAGAAAACGGCAATGCCCGACAATCTTGCATGGATCGCCGATGCCTGGCAGAGCGCGAACCTGAACGCCACCGACCTGTACATCACCTGCGCCCGCGGCCTCAGCCCTCAGCAGCTGGCCGAACGCATGGCCGACCATGAGCCGGTCGAGGTCGGGCCTGCCCTCACCATCCAGGAAGCGTCCCGCATGGTCGACCTCACGCAGATCTACTGCGTCGGCCGCATCGGCCAAAGCGGCGACTGGTCGTTCATCGTGGAGTGCGGGGGCAGCGAAGGCTGGTCCCTCGACCCGGCAGTGTCCCGCGGCGCAGAGGTGCTGATCTTCGACCCACGGCCGGACGATCCGCCCTCCTTCTTCAGGTACCTCGCCGACGGTGAGCTGCAGCTGCACTTCGAGTTGGGCTTCGGCTACGACCCCGCCGGCGCCCAGCCCGACCTGCTGCGCCCGGCGCTGGAAGCGGCCGGAGTCATCCCGCCGGAAGACTGCATCGATGACCTGCTTGGCGAGGACGAGGAGCTGTCGCCTGTCGAAGCGAAGCGCCGGGTGTTGAAGGTCGCCGGTGAGCATTTCGGGCTGTCACTGCCGCGGCAGGTGATCGAGAGCGGGCGGCTTCCTGCCGTGGTCACCCGCACCTCACCTCCGTCCTCCTGGTGACCACGAGCGTGCTCAGAGATCCGATAGGTGCCCAAGGGCCGCAGCATCGGTCACGTCCACGGACGTGACCCAGACGGCACGGGGCCAGCAGCGTGGAACGGCGAAGCCAATGCCGTACCAAAGGGGCAGCGTGGGAGGTCTGCGAGCACGCCTTCGCGCACCTGAAGAACGGCGCATCCACACCAAGCTCCGCTTGGAAGTCCGTCACGCCACCACGCTGTTGCGTGCTCTGCTCGTCCTGACGAACCTCGCACTCGCGGCAGACCCTGGGCGGCTTCGTCGACGATCCCGGGTGCGAGCACGGCCCGCACCAGCCGGTCGTCTCACGCAGATAGCCCGGCTTACCGCAGCGCGGACACGGCTGCTGGGCCGCGAGCCGCCGGGCCTTGTTCCGGCAGTCCCGGCACAGCCTGCTCTCCGCGGACCGCACTGGATGCCCACACTGTTCACAGACGCGCGAGCAAAGGATGCACCGGCCGGTGTCCGGCTGCAGAACCCGGTCGCGGCCGCACGACGGGCACGTCGCCCTGGCCTCCAACTCCTTCAGCCGACGCCAGCACCGGCAGCAGTGCTGCCGGTCCCGATAGCTGACCGAGGCCCCGCAGGTGACGCAGTCGCGTTGCTTCTTGCCCATCACGGCCGCCGGGCGTCACAGAGGTGGCATTGACCGGCCCCGGCCGGAGGCGGCCTTGGGCAGGTCGGCGACAGGCCGAGGGGGTGCGATGGGCCGCTCGACAGGGGTGGTGTCGACCTCGATCAGGTCGTTGGGGGTGCACTCCAGCGCGGTACACAACGCGGCCAGCGTGGTCATCTTCACCTGCGATGGCTCCTTTGTGAACAGCGCGGACACCGACGCCGAGGACAGTTCCAGCCCGGCCTTCTCAGCCAGCAGCCGCCGCAGTTCGCTCCCGGTCCACACCTCACGCTGGGCAGCGGCCATCCGCAGGCGCCATCGGATCCTCATGCCGTGCTGTCCTTCCCGCTCAGCTCCGCCAGAGTGCCGGCGACGGCCTTTTGATAGGCATCCTCGATGAACGTCGCGGAGGGCCGTAATGGTGCACTCGGGTATTGGAACTCTCGGAATGCCTGCCTCACGAGCCGTTCCTCCGGCTGACCTCGGCTGCGTAGGCGCCCCAGTCTCCGGCGGCAGCCCGCTGCCACTTGACGGCGACGGTGATGTGGATGCCGAGGGTGCGGGCGAGGATCGCGGCGGGCAGCTCGGTGGCGAGCTGGAACAGGGCAGTCGAGCGGGTCTGGGCGAGACGGATGCCGAGCTTGCGGAGTCGTTCTCCCATCGCCCAGGCACTGATCGGACGGCCGGGCTGGCCGCCGGGGAAGAGCCAGGGCGAGGCTGTGCGGGGAAGAACGGCATGGCTGCGGCGAACTGCGACCTGCTGAAGGGCCAGGTCAGCGACAGGTTCGGGCAGGTCGATGGGAACGTCGCCGAGGCGGATGCGGACCGCTCCGCCTGTCTCCTCGATGTGGTCGACAGTCAGCCGGGAGATCGCCGAGGGCCACTGGGCATAGAGGAGCAACAGCAGCCCGGCCAGGCGGTCTTCGGTGCGGATGGAGTCGTCGTGCAGCAGACGACGGGCGGTGGCCCAGCGGGCCTCGTCGTCCATGGGCCGGGAGGGGCCGGTCCATTTCACGGCGGGGAAGCTGAGGTCGCTGGCGATCTTCCGTGCGAGGGCCCAGCGGACGAAGTGCCCAGCCTCCTGGCGAAGGCGGGCGTCATCGCTGGTCAACCACCGTTCGAGGTCAGCCTGGCGGCAGGTGGCGATGGTCAGGCCCTGCTCGGCGAGCCAGCCCAGGAGGATGACAGCTGCCCGGAGGTGCTGGCGGACGACGACGAGCTGTTCATGAGTGACGTCTTCGCCGCTGGTGCGGTGGCGAAGACGCCGCACCAGATGCCAGGTCGCGTATCGGTGGAGGATCTGGCGCCCTTCGGCGGTGGAGTGGGAGCTGATGAGATCGCTCACCACGCGTTCGAGTCGGATCATCTGCTCGTCTCGCGAGGGCAAGGCGCCGGCGGCCACGAGGACGCTGCGGATGTGTTCGACGACCTTGCCGTCCGGAAGCTCATCCAGGGCCTCGTGTGTCAGTGGTCGGCGGCCGGATCCCAGGTCGGACAGGACGGTGGAGACAATGCCGCCGGACAGCCAGTGGATCGCTGTTGCCGCCCGTTCGGTGCTGGCCAGGGCCTCGTGCAAGGCTCGTAGCTTCGGGGCGACGGCGCCAGACGGGCCGACGAGGAGTTCGTCGAGCCGATGCTTGAGGACACAACGGCGGCAAGGACCTGGGGCACGTAGTCGTTCTGCTTGACCGCAGACAGGACAGGGGCGCCAGAGTTCGGCGTCCGGTTTCGTGCACGGGCCGCAGACAGGTTCCTGAGGGGTGCCGGAGTGGACGCGGCGGAAGGAGCCGCAGCCGGTGCAGCGGGCTTCACGTTGATCGCAGGCGCCGCAACGGGGCCGATCGGTCAGGCGGGAAAGGGTGCAGGGGGCGGTGCGGCCGCAGATCGAGCAGACCAGCGTCGGCAGCGGGCGGCAGGTGGGGCAGATCGGCCCGTCGGGAGTCCGCGTGTTCACCAGGCGCCGCCGGCCACAGACGATGCAGGTTTCCAGGTTGGTCGGGTCTGTGATCAGGCAGTTCGGACACAGCGGTCGCCCCTGGTCGTCTCGCGTGGCCGGGTCACGGCGGGTGCCGCAGCGTGCGCATTCCTCGACGCGGGACTTGGCGATGCAGTTGCGGCAGACCCGCTGGCCGTCGAGGGGCTTGCTGATGCGTACGGCTCTGTGGCAGCGGGGACAGGCAGGCCGGACGATCCCGGCGACTCCGGCGTCGATGAGCCGGTCGATCAGCCGCAGGATCACGGGGAACGGCGCGAGGTGTCCGTTGCCGGTCAGCAGCGAGGGGTCGGCCTCCAGAGCCCAGGCGATCTTCTGCTGGTTGGCGGGCCGCAGTGCCGAGTGGCGGACCACGTCGGCGACCACGTCCGGGTCGGCATGCGGGTCCAGTCCGGCGATCACGCCGCGAATCACCGCAAGGGGGTCCCGTCCGTCGATGTCGCGACACCTCACGCAGCGTGGTCTCCCGGCCCGGTCTCGTGTGGAGACGCGTCGGGTCTTTCCGCAACCGGTGCAGGGTTCGAACGTAGTGGGCCCGCAGACTCCGCAGTACCAGTCCTGGCCGCGGCGTTGGAGCGTGCGCAGGTGTTTGCCGCACTCGGCGCAGACCGGTGGCGAGGTCGCCTGGGCCCCGGCCTTGCGTAGGGCGATAAGCAGGTCGCCGACGGCCCGGGGGGCCGGGGACCGGCCGTCGTTCAAGACCGCTGGGCGGCGGGCCAGCGCGGCGGCGAGCATGCGGGACTTGGCCCGTCCGCCGGCGACTGCGGTGACCACAGCCCGGATCGTCTCGGGGCCAAGTTCCTTCTCAACTCGCGTGATCAGGTCAGTGGCCAGGCTGATTGGGTCGGTGACAGCGCGGCTGTCATGGTCCGGGGCAGTCACGGGTGGTCAACACCCCTGATCCTGGCTCGCTTTGGGCGCAGGCCGCCGAGCCCCTCTGCGGGTGTCTCGCTGCCGCCCGCGGCGGCCTTCTTCGGCTTCCTCACTGTGCCAGCCGCGGCGATCGGCTCGATGAGGTCGTCCATCGTGCAATCCAGGATGTCGAGCAGGGCCATGAGGATCTTCAGGCTCAGCCGTTCGGGCCGCTCGACCACGAGCCGGTAGACCTGGCTTGACGACAGCGAGATGCCGCGTTCCTTCAGCGGCGGGATGAGGTCGGTGGTGGAGAACATCCCGCGGTCCGCCATCACCTTGCGTAGGTGCCAGCGGTAGTCGAGCTTGGCGACCATGATCGAGTTCCTCCCTCTCGTCGGCCCGCGAGTCCCGGGCCCGGTCCTCCGAGCCGACTTCCGCCGGGGCCGCGTCTTCCGGACGGCGCACCAAGGCGCTCAGTTGTCCGGCTCGAAGATGTACGGCCGGGTGAAGGTGACCACCTCGAAGCCGCGCTTGCGCAGGATTGGTTCGGAGGTGGGCAGCGCATCGGTGACCAGCAGCCTGCAGCCGCGTTCCCTGGCCTGCCGCAGCCGGGAGCCGACCACTGCAGTGAAGAAGCCCTGTCGACGGTGGGTCGTCTTGGTCCGGGCGCCCGCCAGCTCGGCGAACGGGCTGCCAGCCTGGAAGTAGACCCGTCCGCAGGAGACCGGCTCGCCCTGGGCACAGGCGATGTGCACGCTCATCGCGTCAGGCTGCTCTTCGAGCAGCGGAGCCAGCTGCCGATGCTCCTCGTCCGCGTTACGCCGACCGATCTGGCGGGAGATCTCGGCGTAGTCGTCGAGCTCGGCGCCATCGGTCACCTGCCGCACCTCGTAGCCCGAGGTGTCGAAGAGGGCCGATGATGCCTCGGCGACCGGGAGCATCAGCACCTGCTCCTCCTCGTCGGGCTCGAAGCCCGCTGCTTCGAGCGCGGCAGCCAGGCCCTGCTGCCTGTCGTGGCCGTAGACTTTCCACTCCAGGGTGTAGCCGCCGGACCGGGCGAGCTCCCGCTCTCCGCGGACCAGTTCCACGACCTCGCCGTCCGCCAGGTCGGCGAAGACGATCCGGCACTCCGAGCCATCCGCCGAGTACTCGCGCACCAGGTCGGCGTGGCCGGCGACGACACCGCTCACGCGCCGCAGCGTGTCGAGTTCCGCTAGAACCTCGGTTTTGACTGCTTCGTTCATGTCGGTCCTTCCTCGTCAGACGCCGGCGAACGCCGGGGCCAGGGCCTTGCTCAGGGCAGTGTTCACGAAGTCGTCGCTGACGTGCGTGTAGATGGCCGTGGAGCTGTCACACTCGTGGCCGACTTGCTGCTGGATGAAGCGCCGGTCGACCCCGTCCTCGGTCAGATGCGTGACGTAAGAATGTCTGATTGAGTGCGGAACTAGATCTTTTGGGAGTTTTAGGGCATCCCTGTATGCCTCGAAGCGGTCGTTGATGGAACCGGGCTGGAGGCGTCCCCCGCGTTCGGTGATCCAGAGAGCCGGATGATCGGGGAACCCGAATCGCGGCCGGACGTTCTCGACGTAGTCGGCGACCGCGTCGACGGCCCAGTCCATCACCGACAGCACGTTCCGGCGCCGTGGCGGCTGGCCCTTCTTCGCTTTGCCGTAGCGGACGTTGAGCGTGCCGTACCGGCCGAACTGCGGAGCCTTCGGGTTTCGCCCGAAGTCGACCACATCCAGCTTGGACGTCTCGGTCCGCCGAAGTCCCCAGCCGTAGATGACCTTGAAGAGGGTGGCGTCGCGGTAGGCAGCGAGGGCTCCCTTGCGCTTGGACTTCACGGCACGATCGACCTGGTCGTCGGCGTAGTCGAGGAAACGCTGCAGCTCTTCGCGGGTGAACGGCCTCGCCTCCGGGTCACCCTCATAGTCCTGCAGGTGCGGGAGGGTGTTCCACTCATGAGCGATCGCCACCGGCCCGGTGCCGAAGGCTTCCTCGCAAGCTGGCCCCCATCCGTAGCGGGCATCGATGAGAAACTCGGTGAACAGGCGAACATCGCCCTGGTAGCTGCGGATCGTGGACGGCGCCAGATGCTTCTCACCAGTCAACGAGGCCGACCACTCATCCATGTGACCCGGTGTCCACTGCCACGGGTACTCATTCGTGAACTCGAAGAACCGGCGGACCAGCCGTTCCCGGTCGTCAACCGTCTCGTCCTGCAGCCCCCGCGACTTCTGCTGAGCCCGCCAACCCCGCAGCATCGCGTCGAACATCGCGTCCTCAGGACGCAACTGGACGACCCCGGAAACGAGCTCCAGATGAGCTGCCCCAGCCAGGGCCACCTTGCGCTGATGCACCACTCCAGACCCTCCCTTCTGGAGGGCAGATCATGCATCAGATGGGATGGTGTGGGCAACTTCCCTGATCAGGCTGTTAGTTGGTAGTAGCGTTGGAGTCCCTCAACCTCTTGCCGTGAACTGGCGACCTGCGGTTTCTCGCCCGTTAGATGCAATTCCCGAGGCTTGACATAACGCATGGTCGAACTGACTGTCCAGTGACCGAGCATCTGCTGGATCGCGACGAGATCGACGCCGCGTTCGTAGTTGTGGGTTGCGCACGCTCGTCGGAGGGCATGCGGGCTGAACCACTCGGCAGCGGGGCGACCTTCGAGTTCCATCAGACGCCGCAGCCGGTTGCGGATGGTCCCGCGATGCAGGGAGCCGCCGGACTCGTCGGCGAACAGCACCGGCGAATCGGGGAACTTGGGCCGCACGTCCTCCAGGAACCATCGCAGCACCAGGTCGAGCCCGTCGAGCATGGGAACCCACCGCGGCCGCGGCCCGGAAGTATGGGCTCCCTTGCCGAAGCGGACATGGAGCTTGCAGAACGGTCCACGGACAAAGTGCAGGTCCGGCTTCTCCAGCAGCGACGCCTCCTCCGAGCGGAGCCCGGCGTGATACAGCGTCCGGAACATCGCATAGTCCCGCGCGGCGGGTCCGTACTTTCGCGCGGTCGCGATCCGCTGCTTCATGAAGTCGAAGAACTCAGCCACCCGCTCCGGCGTCGGAGGCGGCAGCAGGGCCGGCGAGTCATCTCCGACATGACGGGAGGCGTTGAACTCGTCGACCGGGCACACCAGTCGGACGCCGAAAGCGGCCTCGATCTCGGCTGCCTTGCGGGCCTGCAGGAACCGGTGGAACCCCTTGAAGATCTGCACATACTCGCGCCGGGTCGACGTCTTGCGTCCTTGCACGGCCAGGTCGCCCACCACGCGGTCGATGTCCTCCGGCGTCACCTCCCACGCAGGCCGCCCCAGAACCTTGAGCGTCCGCTCCAACTGCCCGATGTCGTTGTCGATGGTCACCGGGCTGAATCCACGGGCTCGCCACGAGGCGACGAACGCATCGACGCACGCGGACTGGAACTGCCACGGGTCCGTGACCAGCGGCTGCTGCGGGACGCCCCCACCCGCGATGACCTGCAGTCTCGCCTCGGCCACCAGCACACCTTCCTCGCACCTGAACGGTCAAGCCAGCACCTTCAAAATCCGGGCGCCACCACGAGAATCAACGAGGACCGCAGGAAGGCGATACGGGCAGGTGGCAGCAGCAACCCTCCTGAGGGAACAAGTGCCAGCCCCAGATGGGTGGACGAAAACCTTCACCGACCCGCGGCTTTGCGCGGCTATCGTGGACCGGCTCACGTTCGGTGGCAACATCATCGAGACCGGCACCGACTCCTACCGGCTCGCCAGCACCAGGGCACGAGCAGCTGAGCAAGGCGCCGCCACGAGCTGACCTGTCATGGTCCTTCCTCGGCCAGGTGCCGCATTCGTCGGCCCCAGGTCGGACTGACCGCTGCAGCCGCGGAAATATCCAGGAGCATGGGGGTCACTGTCCGGCTAGCATCCGCAGGCGCACTTCTACCGTCCGCCATCCAAGGAACCCGCCCATGCCGCATCGTCCGACCGTTTCCATCATGGAGCTCTCCGTTTCCGACAGTGAGGCCGGACCCTACGGAATCACTGCCGGACCAGACGGCGCAGTGTGGTTCACCATGGTCCATCACGGACGGATTGGCCGGGTCACACCAGACGGCGACAACACCTCCTACCAGCTCGAACCGGCTTCCAGTGGACCGTCGATCATCACAGCAGGGCCCGATGACGCACTGTGGTTCACCGAGTTCCGCAGCCATCGCATCGGCCGCATCACCACAGCCGGAGACATCGCCTCGTTCCCACTGCCGACTTCGGATGCCGGGCCATTCGGGATCGCGGCGGGCCCCGATGACGCCCTGTGGTTCACCGAAGCCAGCGCCGACCGCATCGGCCGCATCACGACCGACGGTCACGTCACCGAGTTTCCCCTCCCGATCTCGGGAGCCTTCCCCTCAGCCATCGCCCCCGGCCCGGACGACCGGCTCTGGTTCACTATGAATCAGGCGAACGCGATTGGTGCTATCGCAAGCGACGGTGTCGTCACCGTCCATTCGTTGCCAACGCCTGCCAGCGCCCCGGTCGGCATCACAGCCGGCGCCGATGGTGCCCTGTGGTTCGTCGAAATCGGAAGCGGTCAGATCGGACGGATCGCGCCGGACGGAAAGATCGATGAGTTCGCCCTTCCCGACCCCGGGTCACGCCCGCACGCCATCGCCGCCGGCACCGACGGGAACTGCTGGTTCACCGAGTGGGGAGCCAATCGCATCGGACGGATCACTCCTGACGGCCGTATCGACGAACACGATCTCCCCAGCCCGTCCTCAGAACCCCACGGCATCGCTCAAGGCCCGGACGGCGCAATGTGGACCGCTCTTGAGATCGGGACGATCGCACGCCTCACCACACACTGAGACGGCATATCGCGGGAGCGACGACAATCTCAAGCACTCCTCGGCACGGCCCTCGCGCGTCGACAGCGTTGCTAGTTCTCATCGACATTTCCGAGCCCTGTGATCGCCGAGTGCTGCCCAAAACCGTCGACAAACGTTGCCGGCTCGCACCTGCAAAACCAACCAGCACGAGAACACGACCGACAGCCCACACCAGCCCCATGACCAGCAAGTTCAAGTTGGTGGAACTTCAATGGGGAAGCGTTGATACCGTCGCTTCCTGAAGGACACATTGCTCACAGAGGGGGAGCCACGCGTGGCCCGTCGCATCCTGCCCACTGCCATCGCGCCGATCACCTCGCGCGCAAGGCCCGGCCGCGCCCCTCAGGGAGAGCGAAACCGATGGCTTGGCCGGTTTCGCATACGCCCGCGCGGTGGTTTGGTCCGGAACACAGGCCGTGCGGCATTGACGCTGACTCTGATAGGCACGATTGGCGGCTGCTCGATCGGCCAAGGTTCCAAGGAAGACACCGGCCTGACCCCGGAGCAGGCGATCGCGGCGCTGCGTGCTGACCCGGTTGCCGCACTCAAAGCAACCATGCCTGGTGTGGAGATCGATGAGGACCCCGGCTCCGACGCCAACTGCGGCGGTCCCGACTTCGTGGACAGCAGGGACGCCAGCAAGATCTACTCCGCTGTGTCCTACGAGGCCGTAGGAGACACTTCGGAACACCGCTCCCCCTCCGAGCTGGCCAACAAGGCCGTCGACTACCTGACGGACAAGGGCTGGAAGGTCAAACGGAGGAGCCATGAGGGCAAAGAGCGGTCAGCCACGCTTTCCAAGCATGGAGTTGCTGGCACGGCTGAACTCCTGGCGTGGCCCTCCAGGCTCCGGTCCGGCAAGGATGTTCCGATCCTCAGAGCCAATTTGGTTACCGACTGCCTCCGTAATCCGGACTGGAAGGGGTGAGTCGCAGGAAGCGGAGAGCCGCACGCTTGGCTGGCGGCGCTACTTGTCACGCTTCTGACGTCTGCTGGCTTCCGCATCCAGCGTGTCGGCCATGGCCTTCAACTTCCCCTTACGGACGCCTAGCTCACCCCGGGTCTTGTCCGCATGTGGCCCTTGCCATCGCCCGTCGGGGGAAGTTCCGTTGCCTCCTGCGATTCTGATCACGCTATCGAGCAGAGTGCGTACGTCTGTGGCCAGGGCCCGCAGGCGCTCAGCTTCGTCAGTCAAGACAAACCCCCTATTTCTTCGAGTAATTGGGCCAAGGTTGCCCATGACCCCCTCAAGGACGTTACGGTACTCGACCATGGCGATGGTTCTGGCAGATCCGGAGATGCTCGACCGACTGGCAAAGTCGATGGACAGCAAAGCTGGGGAGATTCCTCGCCTGAGCACCCGGGCGAGAACCCTGCAGGTCAGCAGTCAAGTATCCGGCCTGACGCAGCTGGCGGCATGGTTGGGAGACACGGCGAAGGACCTCAGATCACGAGCCAGGATGCTCAGGTCTCCCTCTGAGTCCCCCTTTGAATCGTTGTCAGCCTTTGGGCTTCCCGACGGCTTGGCCGAGAAGGGGGAGGGCAACAAGCTTGCCCCAGGACTCCAGAAAGTACTCAACGCGCACAAGCGCGACACACCCAAGGAAAGAGCTCAAGCGGTAAAGGACTACTTCGACAAGCTCTCCCCAGCACAGGGCGCCGCGCTGGCCGCAGCCAAGCCCAAAACGGTCGGGAACCTCGATGGCGTGCCGGCAAAGCTGCGGTTCGCCGCGAACCGCATCTCCATTCAGGAGGAATACGAAAAAGAATCCAATTACCTGAATGGGCTTGCAAAAAATAACCCTGCCTACAAGCGTACAAAAGATCGCGTGGATACGCTTAGAGGTTTCATGAACCGAAGAGTGAAAACGGTGCGCGATCCGGACACCCGCAGGAAAGTCGAGATTGAAGTTCCGCGACAGTTTCTCGTGTTCGATGCACACTTCGGCACGAAATCCGACGCGAAGTCGTCTCCGTACGCGGACGGCCGAGTTGCTGAAGTGGTCGGCGAACTGGAGAGCGCAAAGAACGTAGCGTTCCGGGTGCCGGGGATCACGAACAGACTGGATAACTTTGACTCGTTCAGTAGGGACGGGTACCAGCTGATGGATGACGGCAAGGGACTGGAGCGCACGGATAGCGCAGTTGTCAGTTGGATGGGTTACGACACCCCCGAGGTGGGCGATTCGGTTGACCCGGCGAAGGCGGAAGTTGGCGGGAAGCAACTTGCTGACTTCCGGCAGGGGGTTTCGGTAAACCTGCAAGAAGATGCAAATGTCAATATTTTTGCACACAGCTACGGAACCCTTGTGACAAGCAAGGCCCTGCAAAAGGGAATGAAGGACATCGACAGCGTCGTATTCATGGGGAGTCCCGGACTCGGCCCCAACATCAACTCTGTCGCAGACTTCAACATGCCCAGCACGAAATTCTACGCAATGCGAGCGCCAGAGGACCCTGTCTCGTACACCCAGGGCCATGGGAAGGATCCCGCAGACTTCAAGGACATCACCCGCTTGGCAACGGACGGAGCCATTAACCACTCCGAGTACTATAAGGAGGGCACGAAAGCGCAAGCTAATCTGCAGAGAATCTTGTTCAAGGGTTCAAAGCATCTGGAGCTTACGCACACCACGCTCGACCAAGAAATGGTGGGTGCAGCGGAAGTACGGAAACTCGTTACCTTCCTGCACTCCAAGATACCTCCCAAAATAGTTATAAAGATGGGGGCAGATCTTGACCCGATCGTGCAGAACATCCTCAACGGCAGGATGTCGATCCCTGAGGCCCTAGGCCCGATCCACGGCATCCTCAATAAACACAACATGCTGGACCGGGTGAAGCCAGAGGATCTCAAGAACGAGCTGACTTACTTGTCCGGTGAACTTGCACATAAGCAGGCTTACCAGGGAGTAAAGAACGTGGGGGCCCCTGACTGGGTCGCAAATATAGCCGCCAACGGGTCACAGTTCACTGTCAGCAAACTCTTGGATGTTGTGACCTACCCGGAGGTCAAGATGCTGGAAATCGATCGCCTCCAAAATAACGTTCGTCAGCTTTTCGGCGACACGGGGAAATCGATAGCCGATGAAAGCGTTAAGGTGGTCGACTCTGTGATTGATTTCCTGACCCCCTAGGAGTACCCAAAGTTTCGCGAGGGATTAGATTCCATTGGATAGATCCGGAGGTTTTCTCATGGCTACCGATAAGGCTCCCACCGAGTTGGCTAACGAAGTCAGGACGGTGCTCTCCTCACTCTTCCCCAATGGAACCGTTCTGGAAATTCCGTCGTCTGTTTCAACAGAGGTTGTCGCTCTTACCGCCTTCGATGCCACTGACGCCAGACCGGCGTCCGAGCTTCAAGCACGGCTCGCCCAAGAGCTGAACAGAGCTGGTTGGGCTGTGGCCGACAGGCCCCAGAATGACGAGGCGACTGCGCTCTACGCGGGGAAACTAAATGTTGGCGGTGGAACGTTCGGTGTCGAGGCACCCACTATCTCATTCGCTGGAGTGGTGGACCGCGGATGAGGGTGCGGACGCCATGCGTGGGGCGCTCCTCTGACGATGATTCCCGAACCGCCGCCGGCGCTCGCATCGAACTTCTTGAAAGGTAGAAATGGAATTCATGACCCTTCAAGGCGCCCAGAAAGTAATCTCTGGTGACATTCGGGCAGCGATTAAAGCGGCGACGCCCGATGTCGTTTATCCCGAAGATGAATTCGGTACGCCGACCGAACACGGCGGAGGCAGGTTGCAGTTTGACGTGCGAGTCGTCGGCTGGGATCCGGACGAGAGTCAGAGCAATGACTCTCTCCTCAAGAAGAGTACGGCGTATCTCGTAAGGCATGGCTGGAGATTTTCTCCTGAAGTAACGGACAGCGAAGATCGGTCCGCGCTCATCTCGAAGACAGGACTCGCAGAAGGACGCTTGTATGCCTCGAACCAGAGCTTGACATTTACTGGCCATGGTCAGTGTGTGCCCGGCTGAATTCCCTACTCGGGGTCCGGCGATCTCGACGGCCTGAACAGCAGTGCCGACCCGTTCTCAGCGGTTGGCGTTTCAGCAGTGCTCGTTGAATGCCCATGGTGATTCCTCCGGGCCACGGAACCTGGCACAGTTGGCGGTCAGCCCTACCAACGGCCGACCTATCGGTAGATGCCCGGCGACCGTGTGGGGCGCGCAGTCGACGCCCACCTCGGCTCGTGTCTCGTTGGTGCGTAGAGTTTCCAGAGTTCGCCGGCCCCAAGCAGATAGCTTCCGGTGGCAGGTGCGAGGGATGGCCGACGGGGAGGGTGACTGGTATGCGAGTCCTGGTGACGGCTGTGCGAGAGGGGGCCGTACCGCAGGACATCATGGTTCTCGCTGATGAAGAAGCGTGCGTCGCCGATGTGGCAGAGGCGATGGCGACGGACTTCGCGCCTGAGCGGGATATCGCCCCCCGCCCACTGCGTTCCGTTGTCGTACCCCTGACCGGCCCACGCTCATCCCCAGGAGCCGCAAGCACTGGCAAGACGCCGACGGCGCCCCACCTCTGGGTCGACGGCACTCGGTGCGACCCCAGGACGCTTGCCTCTTCAGTGCTAACGGACGGCGCGCGCATATCCATTGACGACTCCGTCGGACCGTTCATGCGCGGCGGCGAGCCCGATGGGTGCTACGAACTGCGGGTGGCGGGCGGCCCAGGTTCCGGTAGGGTCGTCCGGCTGGCAGCCGGAGTGGCAACCCTTGGCTCCGGGCTTGCATGCACCCTTCCTGTAGCCGACCCGGCGCTGCCGCCGGTAGCGGCCCGCGTGATGGTTGACGTCGAAGGACGGGTCACGCTCGCCCCACAGCCTGGGGTGGAGCTCTCACTCGACGACAAGCCAGTGACAGGCGAGCCGGCCTGGCCACTCGGAGGCGTCGTTCGTATCAGCGAGTCGCTGTTCGTCCTTGATGTGCCCGGCGAACCAGACGCTCACCTATCTCCCACCGGGGAGGGCGGTCTCGCCTACAACCGTCCGCCTCGCTTGTCCCCGATGAGGCCGCGGCCTCGGCTCATCGTGCCGGTGCTGCCCAGTCGGGCCGAACGTGCGCGCTTTCAAATGATCGCGGCGTTCATGCCCTTGCTCTTCGGCCTGGCCATGTACTTCATCACCGATCAGGTCTACATGCTCCTGTTCTGCCTGATGAGCCCGCTGATGATGTTCGGGCAGTGGTTGAGCGACAACCGGGAAGGCAAGAAGAAGAACAAGACGTCGCTGAAGCAGTACAAGAAGGATCTCGCCGCCCACGAAGCCGAGTTGAAACGCATCGGCAAAGAAGAGCAGCGATGGCGCCGAACTAGTCATCCCGACCCGGCGGAAGTGATGCTGTTCGCTACGGGCCCCCGCCGCCGGCTGTGGGAGCGTCGGCTCACGGACCCGGATGTGATGCAACTTCGGGTCGGTGTTGGCGTGTTGTCCGCGGACATCGAGCTGGCGATGGGGCGTGGCTATCAGCATGACGATGAGGCGCCGCAACCTCCGCTGTTGGCCGACGTCCCGGTCGCCTTGCCGTTCCCGGAGCTCGGCGTGATCGGTGTTGCCGGGGACCGCGTCCGGACCCTGGCCACTGCTCGGTGGCTCGCGGTGCAGGCCGCGGCGCTGCACAGCCCGCGAGATCTCTCCATGGTCGTGCTCTCCTCTACAGGGGAGGCCGGGGCTGAGTGGGGTTGGGCGCACTGGCTGCCGCACACCGTTCCGCAACAGGGCCAGGACTGCATCGCGCTGGTCGGATCGGATTCCGAGGCCATCGCGCGCCGCGTCAATGAGTTGCTCAATGAGTTGAGCAGGCGGAAGGCCGCAAGCCAGAACCAGCGGTCGATGGGCACTCTGCGTTCCGATCCGCACATTCTCGTCGTGCTGGATGGTGCTCGACTGCTGCGGCGCATGCCAGGGGTCCCTCAGCTACTGCAAGAAGGACCGGAGCACGGCATTTTCGCTCTGTGCATTGATGAGGACGAGCGGCTGCTTCCTGAGGAGTGCATGGCCGCCGTTTGCTGGACGCCGCAATCCTCCACACGCCTGCTGATGCGTGGTTCCGGCCTGGAGCGGCTGGGCGATGTTGTGGCCGATCAGGTCACGGTGGAGTGGTGTGAACTCGTCGCTCGTTCGCTTGCTCCGGTACGGGATGTCAGCCGTGACGACGCTGACAGCGCGTTGCCCACTGCGGCACGTCTGCTGTCCCTGCTCGCGATGCCCAACCCCACAGGAGCGGACATTGAGCAGGTGTGGCGGGCCGGCGGCTCGACGACCGAGGTGCCCATCGGTATCGCGGCGGATGGCCCCTTCCACTTGGACATCCGGCGCGATGGCCCACACGCTCTCGTTGCTGGCACGACTGGAGCAGGTAAATCCGAGCTGCTGCAGACCATCATCGCGTCCCTCGCTGTCGCGAACCGGCCGGATGCCCTGAACTACGTCCTGATCGACTACAAGGGCGGCAGCGCCTTCATGGACTGTGCGCGGCTGCCGCACACCGTCGGCATGGTCAGTGACCTCGATGCCCATCTGACCGAACGGGCCTTGTCCTCGCTGGCCGCCGAACTCAAGCGCCGCGAGGAGATCCTCCTCGACGCCGGTGCCAAGGACATCGAGGACTACAACGACACACGCAAGCTGCGCCCAGAACTCGAACCGCTGCCCCGGCTCGTCTTGATCACCGACGAGTTCGCCTCACTGGTCGCCGAGCTGCCGGACTTCGTCGAGGGCCTGGTCGACATCGGGCGGCGTGGACGCTCCTTGGGCCTGCATATGATTCTGGCGACCCAGCGCCCCGCCGGTGTGGTCAGCGCCGACATCCGCGCCAACACCAACCTGCGCATCGCACTCCGCGTCACGGACGGCTCCGAGTCCATGGACGTCATCGACGCCGCGGACGCAGCCTCGATCGCCAAGTCCACGCCCGGCCGGGGGTACGTGCGCTCCGGCGCACAGTCGCTCGTCGCCGTGCAGTCGGCCCGGATCGGTGGCCGGCGTCCCAGCGATGGGACGTCTGGCCCCAAGGCGAGCCTGAGGCCTCTCGACTGGTCGTCGTACAGCCGCCCCCTGCCCGTGGCGGCAAGTTCCGACGACGACGGCTCCATGGTCACCGACCTTGCCGTCCTCGTGGACGCGGTCCGCGAGGGCGCCGAGAGCATGGGCTTCGCACAGCCGCGCAGCCCCTGGCTGCCTCCTCTGCCTGAGCGCATCACCCTCGACGCGGTGCACGGGATGGGTACGCCGGCGCCAGAGGATGGGGACGTCGCGCCGATTCCCTTCGGTCTCACCGACCTCCCAGCTCAGCAACGACGTGCCCCGTTCGCCCTGGACCTGGTCCACGGCGAGCACACGATGCTCGTCGGGGGCGCTCGCTCCGGGCGATCCACCGCTCTGCGTACGCTCGCCGGATCTCTGGCCCGTACGACGGCCCCGCGCGACGTTCACGTCTATGGCATCGACTGCGGCTCCAACGCCCTGCTGCCCCTCGTCTCCCTGCCTCACGTCGGTGCCGTGGTCACCCGCGACCAGCCCGACCGGGTCCGTCGACTTATCGACCGTCTCCTCGCCGAGGTATCCCGCCGCCAGCAGATGCTGGCCATGGAGGGAGCATCCAGCGCAGCTGAACAGCGCGCGGCCGCAGCACGGGACGACCGCCTCCCATGGATGGTGCTCCTGCTGGACGGCTGGGAGGGCTTCACCCAAGCGTTTGAGGACTACAACTACGGACAGCTCATCGAAGCCGCTCAGCGCCTCTTCCGAGAAGGCTCAGCCGTTGGCCTCAAGGTCGTCATGACGGCCGACCGCAGCGGCCTGAGCGGCCATGTCGCATCCTCCTTCGCCGAGCGCATAGTGCTGCGCCTCACGGACCCCAGTGACTACTCCACTGCCGGCTTCCAGACACGTGACGTGCCGAAGGAAATGCCAAACGGGCGGGCACTGCGTCTGACCGACAATGGCGCAGAGGAAACTCAGATCGCGCTGCTGACCGACGACCCAGCAGGGCAGGCACAAGTACGTGCACTGCGAGAAATCGCCGACACAGCACGGCAGATGCACCAAGACCGTCTCCCAGCCCAACTGCGCCCGATGCGCGTGGACGCACTGCCGCAGCGGATCACAGCCCAGGAGACCTACGCCCTTGCCCCCGACTTTGAGCCACCGTCGCCGCTGTGGGCCCTGCTCGCAGTCGGCGGCGACGAACTCCAGCCCATCGGCATCGATTTGGAGGCGGCAGGTCCTGGCTTCGTCATCGCCGGCCCTCCGAAATCGGGCCGCTCCACCGCCCTCGTAACCGCCGCGAGATCCCTGCTGCGCATCGGAACGCCCCTTGTGCTGATCACGCCGCGCAAGTCGCCACTGCGGAGCCTCGAAGGCGAGGACGGTGTGCTGGGGCTCCTGCAGGGCACCGAAGGTACGGAGGACGATCTCCAGGAGCTGGTGGACAAGGCAGACGGGCGCACGTACGTCGTCGTGGTCGATGACGCAGAACTCCTCTACGACACCACTCTGGACGAGGCACTGGAGACCATCATCCGCAACGGCATGGACGGCGACCACGCGCTCATCGCCGCCGGCACGACGGACACCTTGTCTTCCCAGTACCGCGGCTTCGCCGTCAGCGCCCGCAAGTCGCGCAACGGCATCCTGCTCACCCCGCAAAGTGCCCAAGACGGCGAGCTGTTCAACGTCCGGCTGCCGGCGAACAGCAGCGGAGGGCCCATCGGCAGCGGACTGTTCGTAGCCGCTGGCGGTTTCAGCCCCATCCAATGCGTCATGGACGCATAAATGGCGGACAGTACGGAGGCCGGTGTCCCACCCTGCAGGTGGGACACCGGCCTTGCTTCTCCGTGCTGGACTTCTCGGCTCAGGTGGCCCGCTCGATGTTGTCCGCGCTGGTGCTGGCGGACTTGCTCGCAGAGTCCAGCGTGTCCGCGAACTTGTCGAACATGGGCCTGGCCTCAGACCACTCCTGGCGGAACTGGTTAGCCTTCGGCCCCTTCCAGAAGCCCTCGCTGCCGTTGGTGTTGCCGTCCAAGAACTTCACCAGGGCTCGGAGCTCAGTGGCCTTCTTGTTGAAGTCCTTCGAGAGCTCCCGGAGCCTCTGAAGATCTGCACCGCGTTCCATGGTGTTCCTCCCCGTATCGCAGAGGCAAACGGCAATCCCGCTTGCACCATGGACGTTATCGCACCATCAGCCGATACCAACATCAGACACGCAACATCACGGCCGCCACCTCAAAGCCCAAGCGGACAAGGGGAGGTGGCATGGCGTACGCGGTAGACCAGGCGCTTGGTGAGGCGCTGACACAGAGGGTGCGGCGACAGCCTCTGCCTGGCGCAGTGCTGCGGTGCCGATAGCGACGGCCGATGCGGAGCGGCCGTTGGTCAGCGGTAGACCCAGACAAGCATGACGATCCCGGTTACGACTGAGGCAAGGAAGACCCAGATATCGGATGCGCCCCCGCCTCCGCCATCCCCGCTGTCGGAACTGTCGCCGTTGTGATGATGGTGGCCGCCACCATCTCCATCCACGTAGCTCACCTCATTCAGGCTGTCCATCGTCCGATGCACGCATCATGACGCTACCGACGCCCCGGACGGTTCCGACATCACCCGCGCACGCCGCGACCGAGGACCGCCCCGGTAGCGGCTTACAGTCGAACCCGCCAGCTGAGCATCCATCAACCGGTCCTACGCTGCTGCGGGCCTCTTTCCATACGCCCTGTTGCTACACGTTCCCACCGTGCATCTTCTGGTCCAGCTTCTCCTGCTCCTTCCGTGCCTTCTCCACCAGCTTCTTCTCCTCAGCCGGGAATGCCTCGAAGAGGTTTCTCAGCTGCCTCATACGCGCCTCGTACGCCATCCGCCAATGCTCCGCGTTTTTGCCGGTCCACGTATGCGGCATCATCTCGTCGACCTTCTTCATGGCCGCCTTGATGGCCGCGACATCTCTTTCGATGGCGTCCATGTCGTTCCGGCACAGCGTTTCGAGCCGGTCCTGGGGTGCGATACCCACGGGCTACTCCTTCACTTCGTGACGGCGCGGAGGGCGAGCGGAACGACACGACTATCGGCCTTGTGGTTACCAAGGAGCAGCAGCCGGTTGCCGCTTTCGACGACGTACCACGGGAGGATGCACGGAACATGGTCTACCGAGTACTCCTTCCCCGGGCTGCACGAGTTGCTCTTCCCTGTAAACGGAGCCTTGGTCGCCAACTTCACGGTGTCGTCCTTGACGTACAGGACATAGCCGGTGCTGTGGTGGGATGTCGGGAAGCCAGTTGCGGCGAGAATGTAGACGCCACCATCGTGCGCCTGCGCAAGCGTTAGCGGTGTGAGCGTGGAAAGCGGCACCGACGTTCCCGGGACGTTTCCACGAAGTCCCCAGCGGTGGGGCTTCTTGCCCTGGGGGATGACGACGATGTCGGGCAGGTACCTGCCGACTGCAGCATAGACGGTCCCAGAAGTGTCGAGGGCACCCCGGAGTTTGCCGCGAAGCGTTGCCAAGTTCTCTTCGTCGGAAACGGACCCCTTATACAGCAGGCTCGTCTTCCCATGGGCAATGGACCAGAGGCTCCCCTCGCTCTCGATCACAATGGCCCCGTCAGGCCGCACCCCCATTGGGCCCGGGTCGGCGATATTGGTCTTGATGACCGCTTTGGTTTTGCCACTGGGTGTGAGTCGGTAGATGTTTCTCTTCTTGCCGACCAGCAGGTCACCGTCGGGTGTCGTCGTCATTCCCGAGATCTGCGGAGAGTCGTCGGCGGGGCCTGGAGCAGGGAGGGAGGTAGCTTTGCCATCCGACGAGACACGAACAATGCCGTTGACTCTGGTGGTCTCCGCCGACATATAGAAGTCGCCAGAGCGACCCGCGGTAATCTCCCCGAACAGAGGGTCGCCAGCAGCCTGGGTGGCGTGGTGCTCAGTGGTGAGGTTAAAGGGTACGACCTTGCCGAGCTTGGGGGTGGGGATCCCAATTGGCGCGTTCTTCTTTGCGGAATCGCTTGTGCAGGCGCTGAGCGACAACACGAGGACGCTGGTGCAGCAGACGGCTGCCCGCACTGTGAGCGCCGATCGGATTCGTCTACTTGCCATCGAGCGCCCCTTCGGGACCGAGAAATCCGATCTGGAAGCTGTCCAGATAAGGCTGCCTGTGCTCACTGTTGTGGTTGAACCAGCCGTCAAATTCACGGTGATTCTGTGGGCTCACTGAGATGGTCTTCGTCTCCGGGTTGTACCAGGGTTTACCCGTGGGAGCCTCTATCTTGCCCGAGCGGATCATTCCTTGTGCGATTGACGGATGGAACCTCTTGGGCTGCTCTCTCGCGTCATCCTCGTTGCGGTCCTCCTGCTTATCAGCGTTATCCACGGAAAACGGATCCTGGTGCGGCGCGGCGACTGTCCTGCCCAGGAGAACCAAGTTCTGCGACCACTCGAACCCCTTCTCGGCGACCTTCGCAGCGCCCGTGAAAACTTCTCCCTCACCCGGCTTCGGCCCGGAAGCAAAGCCGAAAAAGGCTCCGGCGGTGTTGAGGATGTCCAGCTTCAGCTGGTGGTCCTCGTCGAGCTGCTGCGCCTGCTTGTAGCTGATCCCGACCTTCGCCTTCGTGAAGAGGCCGGCTGCGGCCCCAAGCTTTGTGAGCTGATCACGAGGGTGTTTGCTGCCAACAGCGTCAGAAACCTGTTGATGCAGAGTCGTGTCGAACAGGGCAGCAGCTCGCGGGTTGTCCTTGGCAAACAGCTGCATCGCCTTGATCGCATCGGTGTTCCTGGCGACAAGGCTGTGTTCAAGGTAGGCAGGCGCGCCATCTGTCGCCGACGCGCCGGTGCCGCCGAGGTCGCTGGCCCAGGTGCCCGTGATCCCAGCCAAGGCGGCAGCTGTGCCCTTGGGATAGTGCTCGTATGCTTCCTTCTCATGGCCGTTGCGGCCCTCGAAGGCACTGTGCTCCTTGGCCGCCGCCGCCAGAATGTTGGCGGCGGCCAGGCCGGACTGGTCCCGGTGCTCAGGGCTGAGGTCGGTGGCAGCAAGGGTGAGGACTCGACGGGGAGCATCGGAGTCGTCCAGTGTCTTCGGGCCAGGGGTCTGCCACCTGAAGTCGATGAGGTCGCTTGCATACCGATTGCTGGTGGCGCTGTTGTGACCGAGAAGATCACGGGACGCCTCGGCGTTCTGCCCGAGGCGTGAAATGACTGCTAGGGATGGGTCGTTGGCACGAATGCCCGCAGCCGTCTTGGCGTCGTCGTCGGGGCCTCCGCTGAGGTCGAAGTCGAGGGAGTCGTACCAGGCGGCATCGCCTTGACCGACGTAGCCACCGTTGGAGTGCGGGGGAAAAGGCTTGCCGTAATCGAGACGCATGGCCTTCTGTTTCCGGCGCCAATCGAGCATCGAGCCAGCCACTTCAGACAGCACCTTCGGGTTCCATGCGTCGCCTGATGGCCCGTACTTGAAGAGCATGCCCACGGACCACATGTCCCCGCCAGACGGGTGGGTGAGTGACTTCAGGCTGGCCTGGCTCAGCGCGTTCTTGCCCTTCTTCGGGAGGTGAAAGATCCCGTTGACACCTTGCGCGTACTGACCTATCAGCTTCGTGGAGTCGTCGCTCAAGACCTTCCCGCCGTGCGTGCCGTCTTGTTGATGGAGGACACGGCCGAGGCGAGCGGCTTCGCGGACGCCGCCGGCATCGGCGAACGCGGCGAGGTAGGCGGGGTCGTCCTTGTGGTCGAGGAGCGACTGGGCGATGGCCTTGATGTCTGCCCGGGCCTCGTCCTTGGCGTGGGGGTCGATGAGCTTGAAACGGGAGCCCGGCGGGGTCAACTTGATGTGCTGTAGGTCGTCGAGCGCCGTCTTGAGCGTTTGGGCTTCCTGTTTGGCCTCTTTGGCGCTCTGCGCTTTGACGTCCTTGATGTCCCACGGGATGTTGACCAGGTTTCCGTCCGGGGTGCACAGCGCGACGTCTTCGCTGTGTTCCTCAAGGTTGCGTGCAAGGTCGGCGCGCTTGGCCATGTCGCGGGCGTCGTCGCCGACGGCATGGGTCTGTTTGCTGATGAGCGAGACGTCGAGGTCGCTTTCCCAGTCGCGGAACTTCTTCCGGATGGACGGACCGTGCCTGGCCAGTGCCGCTTCCAGGTCCTTCAGGCGGTTGGCGAGCTTGCGCACCCGCTCAGGGTCGACGCTGACGAACTCCCCCATGGACGCTCCCCGTGCTTGTTGTCGTACGGTCGTTCTGCGAGCCCGTCCACGCTAACAGTCGACGTCAGCACTGGTTTGCGATGCAGCATTTCTTATCGTTGGCCAGTGGTCCGAGGCGTCGGTGCCACTCCGCCGTGGAGCGTCGGCCTCCGAACCGCCACCGTCGGGCACTGGGCGAGCCGCCCTGTGCAGCCGCCCCAGGGCCGTACCGATCCGCCGGGAGTGGACTGTGGTGTAAGGCATCTTGAGCGTCGCCCCGTCGCCCCATCCCATACGGAACTCGCCACGCCATCGTGGCGAGTGAGAGCGCACCATGGAGATTCGGATGGACGGCAGAAGAGGGGCTACCCGCCGCCCTGCCCAACTCCATCAGCGCGAAGCGCCCCTCCGTGACTTCCAGGTTCGCGCTGGACGGGCACGCCCTCGAGCTGGAGGCGCGGAACCGCCCGTCTCCTTGAACGGCTGCGGCACTCCGGGTAGAACGTTGCGGTCCTGCCGGCCCCCGGGCCGTCCCTCACCCTGTCCGGACGCATCACTTGCCTGTTCGCGCGCACCCGGTGTGATTAATGTGTGGCGCGAAGGGCATACGCGCTCACCAGGGGATCCCTCAGAGAGATGAGCGAGCCTTTGTCCTGGCAGAGCACACGGTCCGGGCGACTGGGTAGCGAGCAATTCTGGTGATGCGCGAGCTGGATGAGACGGCCGCCGGCGGTCCGATTGGGGCCCGTCTGGCCGCCTGGCGTCTTCGCCGGGGGCTGACCCGTGATGGCCTTGCCTCCCGCACCGGCCTGGATCTCGATTACGTGGCCGGGCTGGAGACGGGCCTGGAGTGGGTGGACCGCCGTGGTCCGGTGGCGGCCCTGGCTGCTGCCTTGCGGCTTGATGTCGCGGATCTGACCGGGCAGCCCTATCCACCGCGCGGGGAGGAGCATGCGGCGGTGCGGGCGGTTGCCTTCCACCTGCGGCGCCGCCTGGTCCGTCCGCGCTCAGATACGCCCTCCGGACCGCGGCTGGAGGAGCTGGCCGAGCGGACCCGGGCCGCCGCGGACGCCGATGCGACGGGCGATGAACGTAGCCTCGCGCTCGCGCTGCCGGAGCTGATCGAGACGGCGGACCACACGGTCGCAACCGCCCCGGCTGCCGGGCAGGAGGAGGCGATGCGGCTGCGGGTGGAGGCGCATGTGCTGGGCGCCGGGCTGCTGCGGCGCCTGGGCTACAAGGACCTGGCCTGGATGCTGCTGCATCGGGCCCGTCCCGGCACCCGCGAACAGCTGCCGGTGCTGGTCGAGGAGGTGCGGCTGCTGATCGACCTCGGCTTGCCGGAATACGCGCTGGCCCGCGCCGAGCGCGCCGAGGATGCCGGAGCCGGGTGGGAGATGCCGGTGCTGGCCGCCGTCGCCCAGGCCATGGCCGGACGTCGCCAGCAGGCCGAACGGCTCCTTGCTACGGCTGCCGGGCGGGCTACCAGCGCGCGGGAGCTGGCCATGGTGGTTGCGGCCCGCGCCGCCGTCGCCGCCGAGTACGGCGATGCCGAGGAGGCCGTGGGCCACGCCCGTGCGGCGGATCTGGCCGCGCTCAGCGGCGCACACCGGTCCCGCCTGCTGACGGTCGCCGCCGCGGCCGAGGCTCGCCAGGACCGTGCTGATCAGGCAGCCGCGCGCCTGGTCGAGGCCGACGCTGCGGCGCCGCTGCGGCTGCGGCTGGACCCCTTTGCCCGGGAGGTGATCGCTGTGCTTGCCGCCCGGACCAGCGACACCGCCCTGGCCACGGCGGTGCGGAGTCTGGCTGAGCGAGCTGGGCTGCGGTGACGGAAGCCAGGCAGGGGTAGGGGCGTCATTGTCCCCGTCCTCGCCGCAGGCGGGCCACGTGGATTCCTCTCAGCAGGTTGTGCGCAGAGCACGTCGAGGGCACCCGTAAGTCGGCCGCGTCGGCTCCGTAAAGTGTGGGCCATGTCGGCGGAATCCCCCCTTATACAGAGCCTGCGTACGGCCGTTGCGGCGGCGCCCGATGACGTGCCCCTGCGGCTGCACCTCGCCGAGTTGCTGCTGAGCGCGGGTCACGGTGACGCTGCGGTGGGGGAGGTTTCCGTGGCGTTGCAGCACGCGCCTGGTGATGTCCAGGCACGTGAGTTGATGGTCCGAGCCCTGACAGATACTCCGGCAATCACGCCTGGCGAAGCCGCGCTGCCCGTGCCACCGCAGGCCCCGGAGCCCGGCCAACCTTCCGCCCCCGCCGCCGTGCCGCCACCGGCCCCGGCGCCCGCACAGCCTCCGGCCTCTGTAGCCGAACCGCCGCAGGACCCCGCGGCCGGGCATGCTCCGGCGCCCGCCCCCGCCTCGGGCCCGGGCTTCGACTGGAACGCCGCCGAGGATCAGGTCGGCGATGTCGTGCCGCCCCGGTTCGTGGAGGCGCCGCTCACCGTTGACGGCAGCGGCGATCCTGGGGACGCAGCCGCCTGGGAGGTGGAGAGGCCCGGGGCCGTCCGCCTCGCCGATGTGGGCGGCATGCAGGAGGTCAAGGAGCGGCTGGAGGCCGCCTTTCTGGCGCCGTTGCGCAATCCGGAGCTGCGCCGCCTGTACGGCAAGAGTCTGCGCGGGGGGCTGCTACTGTACGGGCCGCCCGGCTGCGGCAAGACCTTCATCGCGCGGGCCGTCGCCGGGGAGCTCGGGGCGAACTTCCTGTCCGTGTCGGTCAACGATGTGCTCGACATGTGGATCGGCAACTCCGAACGCAACATGCACGAGCTTTTCCAGACCGCCCGCCGCCAGGCCCCGTGCGTGCTCTTCCTCGACGAACTGGACGCCCTCGGCGGAAAACGCAGCCGCACGCAGAGCAACGGAATGCGCAACACCGTCAACCAGTTGCTGACCGAGCTGGACGGCGTCGACGCGGAGGCGAACGAGGGCGTGTTCGTACTCGCCGCCACCAATGTCCCCTGGGACGTGGACATCGCCCTGCGCCGCCCCGGCCGGCTGGACCGGACCCTGCTGGTACTGCCGCCCGACGGACCGGCCCGGGAGGCGATCCTCCGCTACCACCTGCGCGAGCGGCCCATCGAGAACATCGACCTCGGCAAGCTCGTCAAGGCCACCGACGGCCTGTCCGGCGCCGATCTGGCCCATGTGTGCGAGGCCGCGGCCGAACACGCGCTGCTGGACTCGGCCCGTACCGGCACCGTGCGCCTGATCGGGATGAAGGACCTGCTGGCCGCGGCGGGGCAGATCGCGCCTTCGACGGAGCCGTGGTTCGCGTCCGCCCGCAATGTGGCGATGTACGCGAACGACGGCGGGATGTACGACGACCTGGTGGCCTATCTGAAGAAGAAGCGGAAGCTGTGACCGAACGGAACTCGGCCGTCGAGCAGGCCCAGGCCCTCATCGATTTCGAACGCCATGACCAGGCCCGGGCCCTGCTGTCGCAGCACCTTGCCGACGACCCCGGCGACATACGCGCCTGGGTCATGATCGGCTACTGCCACCTGAACACGCAGCAGTCACAGCAGGCACTGGACGCTGCCGACGAGGCCCTCGAACTCGCCCCCGAGGACTCCGGCGCACTCATATTGCGCGCCCTCGTGCTGCGCTACACAGACGGCAGGGGGTGGCCCGAGGCCGAGCCCGTACTGCGCGAAGTGGTCCGGGTCGAGCCCCACCACTGGTATGGCTATGCGATGCTCGCCGACGCCGTATGGCGTTCGTCGGTACACCGTTACGCTCGGGAAGCTGGCACCAATGACCTCCGGCACCATGACCTCGCCCCCGTCCTGCGGGAGGCAGCCGACCTGGCCATGGAGGCGCTGCGACTGGGCACCGAGGAGGTCTACGCCCATGAAGTCGCCCAGAAGATTGCCGGCCTCTCGCGTAACAGCACCCTTGCCGACCAGCTCGACCAGGCCATCCTCCGGCTCGACCCCACCCACCCCGAGGCCCTGGCCCGGCAGACCCGGAAGGCCGCCAACGCCCCGGGCGTCAAGGCCGCCCGGGCCGCTGACCTCTACGCCACTGGGCTTGCCGCCGCACCGGACTCCGCCGAGATGCAGCGCGGTCTCGACCAGGCCACGTACCGCATGCTGCGCGGGGTACGGTGGCTCGCCCTGCTCTGCGTCGCCTTCGCCGGGGCAGGGATGGACCTGTTCGACGTCGAGGGCAAGGTGCAGCGGGAGTTGCCACTGCCGCTCGGCCAGCGCCTGTGGTACCTCGTGGTGGCGACCGCCATCTGGCTCGTCGGCGCCCTGCTGCGCTACAGGCGGCGGCGCGCCGGCGTTCAGCTCAACGTGCGGTCACTGATACGCCGCCGCCAGTGGCCCCGCATAGTGCTGGCCCAGGCGGCCTGGGCCATGCTATGCGCCCTACTGGTCGCCGAAGTTCCCTGGACGGATCGCCTGTTGCCGCAGGTGCTGTTCTGGGCAGGGCTCGCGCCGACGTTCGCCACGATCTGGTTCGACCGGAAGAAGACCCGGTGAAGAACGGCCCAAGCCGCAGGGGCGCGGACCGCTCCGGTCCCGCACCCACGTAGCGGCCGTGCCACGCTGATTGCTCGCCCGTGCCATCCGCACCGTCAACGGCGGAACCACCCGCCCTGCCCCCGAGCCCATTGCCATCGCGGCCCCTCCGATCGCTCGATCCGCCCCGCTCAGACAAGCGCAGCACACCGATACCGAGCAACGGCGAAAGACCGCAGGGCTTCAGCCACCCAGCGGAGATCACCAACAACATCCAGAAGGAGATCCAGCACCACCGGAGGCGAGCGAAGCCACGTGTTGGCGGGGAAGCCCCCTGCGGTGGGCGGCTCGCTCTACGCTATGGCTGAGGAACGGGAGTTGAGGGTGGGACATGGACGAAGAGCAGGCCCGGAGGATCGGAGAGCGTCTGCGCTCGGCCCGCCGTCAGCGCGGGATGAGCTTACGCAGCCTCGCGGGCCTGGCCGGGGTGTCGGTCGGCTACTTGTCGATGGTGGAGAACGGCCACCGGCTGCTGGACCGCTCCAGCCACATCAGCGCCTTCGCCGAGGCCCTGCAGATCGCCCCGTCGGAGCTGACCGGCCAGCCGTTCGCGCCCGCAGGCCCCCACGCGAGTGCTGCCCACGAGGCGATCCCGGCCCTGCGGCTGGCGCTGATGGGCCTGACCATGGCCACCCCGCCAGACCGCCGGCCTCCGGAGGAACCGGTGGCGGTGCTGGCCGAGCGGGTGGAGACGGCTAACCGGCTTTACCACGCGGCCGAATACGGCACCCTCGCCGCCGGGCTGCCCGCGTTGCTGGCCGACCTGCACTCGGCCGCCGAAGCCGTCGAAGGCCCCGCCCGGCACGAGCTGCTGAAACTGCTGGCGGACGCCTACCACCCGGCCTGCACCCTGCTGCTCAAGAACCTCGGCTACACCGACCTGGCGTTCATCGCCGTCACCCGCGCCGCAGAGGCCATCGCGGAACTGGACGACCCGGTCTACTGGGCCCTCTCCGGCTTCTTCCACACCCACGTGCTGATGTCGGCCGGCAGCCCCACCCAGGCCCTCGCCCAGGCCACCGCCGCCGCGAACACCCTGGAATCGCATCTGACGAGCCCGGACGCCCATGCCCTGCTCGGCGAACTCCACCTGATCTCCGCCACCTCGCTGACCCAGGACCGGCAACGGCCGGGCAATACCCGAGCTGATGAGGTCCGCGGCCACCTGGCCGAGGCCGCCGACCTTGCCGGCCGCACGGGCGAGACGCGGGCATGGCACCTGAACTTCGGCCCCACCAACGTCGGCATCCACCAGGTGAGTCTCAACACCGACCTTGGCCTGCACGGCGAGGCCGTCACAGCCGGGGACGGTGTGCATCCCGAGGCCCTGGATGCCCCAGGGCGGCAGGCCGCCTTCCACGCCGATCTGGGCCGGTCCCTGGCCCATCTGCGAGGCAGGGAGGCCGAGGCGGTCACGTCGCTGCTGGCCGCTGAGCAGGTTGCCCCCCAGCGCATCCACGCCAACGCACAGGTGAGGAACACCGTCGAGTACCTCACCGACCGGCAGCTGCCTGCCCACACCGCCCGGGACCTGCGGGGGCTGGCCCACCGCATCGGCCTGCCACTCTGACGGCCGACAGGTCCCCGGCTGCGCACATGAGTCCGTACGCACCTCGCTAGGAGGCGAGCTCGTTCAGCACCTTGCTCAGATGCTCCTCCACGATCGGGGTTCTCGTCCTGGTCGTGACCGACACCAACGCCGACGAATCGGACGCTACCGAACTGGTGTGCTCCCAGATCCGGAACGCTTTGCGAGGACTCTGTGATGCGGTGTGTCGCAAGGGGCTGGGGAATGGTGTTACCCCAGCCCCTCGCGCGGTCGGCTCACGGCCGCCTGGTTCCGCTCCCGTGGGCAAGCGCCATCAGCCACGGAGCCCTATGACGCGGACTCCGCTACCGCGCGGGTCAGGATGGCCAGGCCCTCGTCCAGCTCGTCCGGGGTGATGGTCAGGGGTGGGAGCAGCTTGACCACCTCGCTTTCCGCGCCGGAGGTTTCCAGGAGCAGGCCGAGGTCGTAGGCGCGGGCGCACACTGCCGCGGCCCGCTCCTTGTCAGCGAAGGTGAGGCCCCAGACGAGGCCGCGGCCCCGGTATCGCGCCCCCGCATCCTGGTGTTCGGCACAGATGGCGGCGAGTGCGGCCTCGACCCGTTCGGCGTGGGTCAGCGTCTGCTTGGTCAGCCGGTCGTCGGACCAGTAGGTGTCCAGCGCCGCGGTGGCGGTGACGAACGCGGGGTTGTTCCCGCGGAAGGTGCCGTTGTGCTCGGCGGGCTCCCAGATGTCCAGCTCCGGCCTGAACAGGGTGAGCGCCATGGGAAGGCCGTAGCCGCCGATGGACTTGGAGAGGGTGATGATGTCCGGTTCAATGCCTGCTTCTTCGAAGGAGAAGAAGGCGCCGGTGCGGCCGCAGCCCATCTGGATGTCGTCGACGATCAGCAGGATGTCGTGCCGCTTGCAGAGCTCCGCGAGTGCCCGCAGCCACTCGGCGCGGGCGACGTTCACGCCGCCCTCGCCCTGGACTGTCTCCACGATGACGGCTGCCGGGCGGTTGAGCCCGGAGCCGCTGCCCTCCAGCAGCCGCTCGAACCACAGGAAGTCCGGAGTCTTCCCGTCCAGATAGTCGTCGTACGGCATCGGAGTGCCGTGCACGAGGGGGATGCCCGCGCCGGCCCGCTTGAACGCATTGCCCGTCACGGCCAGTGAGCCGAGTGACATGCCGTGGAAGGCGTTGGTGAAGGAGACCACGGACTGTCGGCCCTTGGCCTTGCGGGCCAGTTTCAGTGCGGCTTCCACGGCGTTCGTGCCGGTGGGCCCGGTGAACATCATCTTGTGGTCCATGTTCCGCGGCTGCAGTATCCGCCGCTCGAACGACTCCAGGAACATCCGCTTCGCCTCGGTGTGCATGTCGAGGCCGAGGGTGACGCCGTCCCTGGATATGTAGTCGATCAGGGCCTGCTTCAGGGCCGGATTGTTGTGCCCGTAGTTGAGTGATCCAGCGCCCGCGAAGAAGTCCAGCCAGGAACGGCCATCCCTGTCGTGGATACGGGCGCCCTGGGCGGTGTCGAAGGCGGCCGGCCAGTTGCGGCAGTAGCTGCGGACTTCCGACTCCCGTTTTGCGAAGATGTCGGCGGGGGCGGGGGCGGGGGCGGTCATTGAGGATCCTTTCCTGGGGAGTTCTCTGGTGCGATCGTTATGCCGTGGCTACGCGGAGTACCACCGATACGGAACTGACGACCAGCAGTCCGAGAATGACCCGGCGGAACCATTCGGCGTTCAGCCTGCTGAAAATCTTCTCCCCGGCGAGAATGCCGACGACGAACGCGGGGATTCCGGCCAGCAGCGTCTGTCCGACGGTGGCGTTGAGTTGACCGCTCACTCCGTAACCCGCCAGTGCGAACAGGCTGGTTCCGGAGAACACCACGCCCAGCGTGGCCCGCTGGACGCGGGGCTCCAGCTTCATGCTGTGCAGCGCCGCGACCATGGGCGGGCCGTCGATTCCCGTGGAGGCGAAGGACGCGCCGGAGAACATGGCCACGCCGACGATGGTCGCTATACCGCCCTTCAGGGTCGTCCTCCGCCAGACGATGAAGGTGCCCAGGAGGACGACGGCGGTGATGGTGAGCATCAGCACCTCGGACGGGAGCGTGGCCAGCAGCCACACCCCGAAAGGCACTCCCACCAGGCCGGCGGCAAGGGTGACGAGCGTGATGCGGCGGTCGATGTGGCGCCAGTCGCGGATGGCTATCCACAGGCTGAGCGGGGCGGCCATGATTCCGGCGACAATGACCGCGCTGGCCGGATCGATGAGCAGGGCCAGTGGGGGGACGGCAACGAGCGAGAAGCCGAACCCCGCGGTGGTGCGGACGATGGAGGCGACGGCCAGGATCAGGAACGCGCCGAGGATGGTCATCATGTGAAGGGGGCTCCGGGGGGTCAGATGATGCGGTTGGTGAGGTCACCGATACCTTCGACGGAGACGGTGACCTGGTCGCCCGGGTGCAGCGGACCAACGCCCGCAGGTGTGCCGGTGAGGATCACGTCGCCGGGGTCCAGGGTCATGGCCGCGCTGATATGACTGATCAACATCGCGACAGTGTGCACCATCTGCGCGGTGCTGCCGTCCTGCCGGGTCTCTCCGTCGACCTCGGTCCGTACGGACAGCGCGGCGGGGTCCAGCTCGGTCTCCACCCAGGGGCCGAGCGGGCAGAAGGTGTCCGAGCCCTTGGCGCGCCACCACTGCCGGTCGGGGCCCTGCAGATCGCGTGCCGTGATGTCATTGGCGCAGGTGTAGCCGAGAATGTGGGCGGGCACCTGGCCCGGCGTCAGTTCCTTGCAGCGCCGACCGATGACTACGGCGAGCTCCGCTTCGTGGTGGAGTTCCTTGGTGTATGGCGGCTTGACGATGTTCTCGCCCGGGCCGATGACGCTGCTGCCCGGCTTGAGGAACACGAGCGGTTCTTCGGGCACGTCATTGCCGAGTTCCGCGGCGTGCGCCGCGTAGTTCCGCCCCACCGCGAGAACTTTTCCCGGGGTGACGGGGCTGAGCAATTGGACTTCGGGCAACGGGAACCGGGGTGCGTCGTCGGGGATGTCGAGCAGCCCGAACGGGCCGTTGATGAGGGGCGCCACCTCATTGCCCAGGAGAATTCCGTAACGGACCGTCTCTGCCTTCTTAAACCTTACGATGCGCATGTGCCGTTTCCGCTCTGGCTGTTCTGGCAGGGCTGAGCGCCCCGGGGACTCTGGTTCTGGGCTCGGTGGTTTTCTGGGAGGGCGCGCAGCAGGAGCTCCGCCAGGTGTTCGGGGCGGCGGCTGCCTTCCCCCTGGGAAATCTGGGTACGGCAGGAGAAGCCGTCGGCCAGCACGGCGGTGTCCGGCTCGGCCGCGCGCAGTTTCGGGTAGAGCTCCCGCTCGGCCGCCGCCTGGGAGACCTCCCAGTGGCCCGGTTCGTAACCGAAGTTGCCCGCCATCCCGCAGCAGCCGGAGGAGACCACGTCGGCGCTGACGCCGAGCCGCTCGAACACCTCGGTCTCGGGCCGGTGCCCGTGCCCTGCTTCCTGGTGGCAGTGCGGCTGCATCACGGCGTCCTGTTCCAGCCGCCCGAACGGCCAGCGGCCCTGATGATCGGCCACCAGCTCGGCGAGGGTGCGGACCTGCCCGGACAGTTTCCGTACGGCGGGGGAGTCCGGCAGCAGCTCGGCCGCGTCCTCGCGCAGGGTCTGGGTGCAGGAGGGCTCAAGGCCGATGACGGTCCTGCCCGCGTCGAGGTGCTTCTCCAGGGAGCGCACCGAGCGGCTCAGCACCGCCCGCGCAGTCTTGAGCTGGCCGGTGGAGTGCCAGGTGAGCCCGCAGCACACGGGGCCGCCGGGGAGCACCACTTCGTATCCGAGTGCTTCGAGTACCTGGGTGGCCGCCCGTGCTCCTCGCGGGTCGAGGAAGTTGCTGAAGGTGTCCGGCCACAACACGACCGTGCCGGACTCACCCGCTTCGGCCGCTGGCGTACGGCTGTTGAACCACTGCCGGAACGTGCGGTGCGGCAGATCCACCAGCGGTCTGCGCGGCTCAAGACCGGCCAGCGCGCTCATCCGCTTGGCCAGCGCCTCCTTGGCCGTCAGCCGGTTGGCGATCTGGGGGGCAACGGAGGCCATCCGGGCCAGCAGCGGCAGCCAGCCGAGGGTGTAGTGGGCGCGCGGGCGCAGCCGGTTGCGGTAGTGGCGGTGCAGGAACTCCGCCTTGTACGCGGCCATGTCCACGTTGACCGAGCACTCGCTCTTGCATGCCTTGCAGGAGAAACACAGGTCGAGCGCGTCCCGCACCTCGGTGGAGCGCCAGCCGTCGGGGACGGTGTCCCCACGTAGCATCTCACTCAGCACCCGTGCACGGCCTCGGGTGGAGTGCACCTCGTCCCTGGTGACTTGGTACGAGGGGCACATCGGCCCTGTGGCGTTGCGGCAGGTGCCGACGCCGGTGCAGCGGTGCACCGCGTTGGTCAGCGAGCCCTGGTCGGCGCCGAATCGCTGGATCAGCGGGAGCTCCTGGCGGTCCCGGCCGGGCCCCGGGCGGATGTCGGCGTCGAAGGGGACCGGGTCGACGAGGATGCCCGGATTGAGCAACCCCTTGGGGTCCCAGATCTCCTTGAACGCGCCGAAGGCACCGAGGAGTTCCGGCGAGTACGTACGCGCGAGCAGCTCGGAGCGGGCGCGGCCGTCGCCGTGCTCACCGGAGGCGCAACCGCCGTGGGCGACAACGAGGTCACCGGCGGCGGTGATGAAGTCGCGGTAGCCGGATACGCCCTTCTCCGTACCGAGTTCCCAGTCGATCCGTACGTGCAGACAGCCTTCGCCGAAGTGGCCGGTGATCGTCCCGCTGCGCTTGTGCTCGGCCATCAGCGCGTGCAGGTCCCGCAGATATCCGGACAGCCGTTCTGGTGGTACGGCCGAGTCCTCCCAGCCGGGCCATGCCTGCCGTCCGTCGGCCATGCGGGTCGCGATGCCCGCGCCGTTGCGGCGGATGGACCAGATGGCCGCGGTCTGGACCGCGTCGGCGGTGACGAAGCTGGGGACGCCGGTCTCCTGGGCGAGCTGCTGGGCGTTGGCCACCGCGGCCGATTCGTCCGGCCCTTCGATCTCGCAGTACAGCCACGCTGCGCCGCGCGGCAGCAACTCGATGCCCGGGGAGTGGCCGGGGCGGGAGCGGAGCGCGTCGACCAGCGCGTCGTCCAGGCCCTCGACGGTGAGCGCCCCCGCCTTGGCCAGCGTGGGCGCGCAGTCGGCGGCGGTGTAGACGTCGGGGAAGCCGAGGACCAGCAGGGCCCGGGCCGGAGGGATCGGGGTGAGGCGGATCTGGGCGCCGAGCAGCACGCCGCAGGTGCCTTCGCTGCCAACCAGGGAACGCGCCACGTGGAAGCCGTTCTCGGGCAGTAGTGCGTTGAGTCCGTATCCCGACACCTGGCGGCCGAATCGGCCCAGTTCGGTCCGGAGCGGCGCGAGGTGCCGATCGCGCAGCTGCCGCAGCTGCTTGTCTATCTGTGCGTCGCCGCTGGTGCCGGAGGAGGCGCTGAGCCGGCGGCCGTCGCTGAGGAGCAGGTCGACCCGCTCGGTGATGTCGGCGGTGGTGCCCCACTGCACGGAGTGCGGTCCACAAGCGTGATTGCCGAGCATTCCGCCGAGTGTGCAGCGGGAGTACGTGGAGGGGTCGGGGCCGACCGTCAGTCCGTGTTCGGCCGCCCGGTCCCGCAGGGTTCCCAGCACGACGCCGGGCTGGACGCTGGCCGTGGCGGCCTCCGCGTCCAGGGAGACGATCCGGTTCATGTGCCGGGAGAAGTCCAGGATCAGGCCCGCGCCGATGGAGTTGCCGGCGATGGAGGTTCCGCCGCCCCGGCAGGTGACGCCGACTTCGTGCTCGACGGCGATCGCTACGGCGGTGGCCGCCTCGTCCGCGTCGTGCGGCTCGAAGACCGCGGTGGGTACGGCGCGGTAGATCGACGCGTCGGAGGAATAGGCGGTGCGCGTCCCCACATCGGTGCGGGCGGCAGGCAGGCGTGACAGGAGGTGCCTGGTGAAGTCGTTCATGGAGTCTTTCGGGTGGGGGGAGGTGCTCCACCTGGCGGTGGACATCAGTGGCGGCGGGAGGCGCCGTGCGCAGCCGTGGCCGCTCCGGCCCGGCAACAGGCCCCGGCTGTACGGCGTGCCTGGGCCGGAGGCGGCGTCGTGTGCTGGTCAGGCGCCGGCGTCGCGGCCCTGGAGGGGGAAGTAGTCGATCAGCAGCATGTCGCGCACGCCCTGGCGGACCCCGGCCGCCGGACGGATGGCGGAGACGCCGTGGAAGACCCGGCGGTCGTCGATCACGACGGCCTCGAACTCATCGAGCAGCGTGGTCCGGTAGAGCGGCTGGTGGTCACGGTCGAACAGCTGCGACTCGCCGCCGTCGACGTCGGTGCGGCGCATCAGGACCTGGGCCACGTAGTGATGGCCGTCCTCATGCACGCCCTCAGGAGCGGGGAGCCCCTTCGCGTCGCGGGTCGCCGTGATGCGTATCTGGTGAACGCCGACACCGCTGGTGGTGGGATCGAACTCGCCGGGAAGGCGCTTCATGAAGAACCGGATGAGGGATTGCAACACACCTGCTTCCAGGGTGCTTTCCGTCAGTGGCGGAAAATGACGGTCAATGCCTCCGTGTAGGGAGTTGATCTGCTCGGTCTGATGGAATGCACCGGGCGGATCCGCCACGAGTTCCCCGTCCGAGAAGTGGAAGGAACCGTAGCGCCGCCGCCGGTAATCTGCACCGTCCTTCATATAGGCGTCGACCGGCAGATTCTCCCAGGACTCCAGGAAGAGCTTCAGCTGTTCATCTGAGTGTGCTGCCAGATCCTGCTTCAAATCTGTTGCCGGAAAGTACTGGTACGGGGCTGAAGGGTAGTTGTCGATACGCGGAGTCTGCTGCGGGTCCATTGCCTGCGATGTCACGATTTATTCCTCTAACCGAGTGCCGTACGTATTTCTGGGGGGTCACTTCTGGCCGAGCTGTGGCTTGATGGGGAATGAGACTCTTCTCACCGCTTCATCTCCCTTGCATCTACGCCATTTTGCCCGGAGATGTCGCGGCAGGAAAACGTCAATGATCTTGCCGCGTCGTCAACTCCGCAGGCAAGGTCAGCAGTGGTACGGGAACGCGCGATGCGTGAACACGAACGGGGGGCCTGATGGGTGGAACAGCAGAGCGAACGCGTAACGACTCTCCACCACCGGAACCGTCGGACTTCCTCATCTACCGCGCCTTGTTGGAGCCGACGGGCACCTCACTGGCGGACTGGATGCGTCAGGCGAGTCGCGGTGGCACCAATGCAGGCCCCCTCAAGTTCCGTTCCGCGATCGACCGGCTTCGCAAGCATGGCCTGCTGTGCACAGCGCAGACGAACGACCGTCAGCTGCGCCCGAATGATCCGGAAGTTGTCGAGAAAACCCTGGTGTCTCAACTTCTCGATCAGGCGGAGTTGTCGTTGCGTCAGGTAAATCAGCTGCGCACCGAGTTGATCCCGGCCAAAGAAGCGTATCGACGTGCTCAGAGCACAGAGGAAGGTTGGCTGCTCAGGCATTCCGGCCCGACGGACATCGGTTACGCCGTCACGGACGCGGCACAGCGGTGTGCAGGCAACGTTGTCAGCGTGCAGCCGGCCAGCTCATTGCCGGGCGATCTGCCGGAGGCGGCACTGCTTGACTTCCAGGAAATGCTGGAGCGGGGGGTGGGTCTGCGCAGCCTCTATCAGCATTCGGCCCGCGCCGACCAGATCGTTCGCTGTCATGTACGAGATGTTCAGGAGCTGGGCGGAGAAGTCCGCACCCTCGATGAGAGCGTCTCCTGGCTCCTCGTTTTCGACGGCGAGTGCGCCTTCATTCCTGCCGCAGCTGGCGAAGCCGCGGCGTTGGAGATCAGATCGCCGGGGATAGTTGCGTTTTTGACAATGCTCTTCGAACGCGACTGGCTGCGCGCCACCCCTTTCACATTGCCCGGAAGGGATGAGCTGACCGCGCAGATATCGGACGAATTGACGCTGGCCATCCTGCGCCATGTCGTCGCCGGAGACACGGACTCCGTCACGGCGCAGCAGCTCGGCATCAGTGTCCGGCGCTGCCAGGAGTACGTCGCCAGGGCCGCCCGCGAGCTTGGCAGCAGGAGTCGCGCCCAACTCGGCTATCTGGTGGCTCGGTCCGGACTGCTCGATGACCACTGGGCCAGTTCCCACTCGAAGTTGCAGGTCACGGGGCTGGCGTGAAGGCGAGTGGTGGCCAGGCCGGAGGGCGTCACCACAGGTGTGGGGAGCCCTGCTGCTTCCGCTGTGTGGATCCGTCCTCGATGGTGCGGGAGTCCGCTCCGGCGGTGAGGGCGGCGCGGACGGCAACGACGGCGGCGCGGGTGCGTCCGGATGCCCCGCGGAGGTCCGCGAGCGGCCCGATGGGTTGCGGTGTCGGCTGGCCCATTCCGCGCGGTTTTCAGCGGTGGTGCCGAACCGCGGGTGGGTGGGGTTGGGTGGGGAAACTGGCCCGGCAGATGGAGGGACTCCGGCCACATCGTGCCGTGGCTGCTGAAGGCGGCTCCCGCCCAGTTGGGTCAGTGATGGCACTGCCCCAGGCTCGGGCTGCCTGGTCGACGGGCTCAAGAGCACCATGCCCGGCGGAGTCATGAACACCGCGAACTGCATGGCCATCGCTCCCTTGGCTCCGTAGTTACGGGTCAGCCTGTCGCGGGGTTCTCAGCCGGCCGTGATGTTCTTGGCGCTGGTGTCCGGCGCGCTTTCATCGCCCGCCCCGGCGCCGGGGTCGCTCGTCAGTCCTGCGATCGTGTCTTCGGAGGACCGGATCTCGATGCGGAGCCGGTCGGCTTCCGCCATGAGCATGTGCGCGCTACAGCGACTTCCGCAGAGCTCCAGGTCTGCACCTGGACGGACCATGAGCTGTCCCGGTTCGGCGGGCACGCTTCGGGTCTTCGGTTCTGGCATTTTGGTCACCTCTCCACTTCAGGACACGGTCTTGCGGTGTTCGACATAGAACGACGCTTGCAGCCAAAGGAAACGACATCTTCTGCCAGCGTGGTGTCGTACGCGATTGAGCATGTTGATTCGTACGCAAACACCCATGGGCCGACGGAAGTTCCCTCTTGGGCGGCCCTGAAATGTCTCGGGCGCCCGTGAGTTCACCCTCGTGAACACCCCTGCCTGACATGGCTCTTACCTTCACTGAAGGTCCGGGCGGCTGCCGCCCGGAGAAGGGTGAGCTGAGCATGTCCAGCATTGCGATGCACCATGACTTCCAGGTGATCTCCACGCCCGAGCATGTGCCGGTGGCCCGCCGCGAGACTGCCAAAGTTCTCGCTGACTGGAGCGTTGCCGAGCAACTCGTCGACTCTGCTTGCCTGATCATCAGTGAGCTGGTGACGAACGTGGTGCGGCACGCGGCCCTGCTCTCGCCCACCGCCACGGTCACCCTCGCCGTCGAGGAGCAGACCGTGCTCGTGCTGGCCGTCTCTGATGCTCACCCGCTCAAGCCGAAGCCGCTGCTGGCCGCCCACGATCTCGGAGGCCGCGGCCTGTTCCTGGTCGATGCCTTAGTGGGGGAAGCCGACGGCAGGGTCGAGGTCTTCCCGGACACCGTTACGGGCGGCAAGCGGATCGTGATCCACCTTCCCTTGGCCTTCGTCCCTGCGTGATCCACCGCACGGCAACCACACCTCCGCCGCACCAGACCGCGGTCGAAGCGCCGCGGATGGCCTGCACTTCCGCTACGAGAAAGGGCACAGCCGATGCTCGAATCGGTCCGCCACCTTCAACAGGTGGCCCGCGAGTGGAACATCAACCCCGAGGACGTGCTGCTGATTGCGTTGAACGCGTCCGGAGCCCGGTCCCCGCTGACCAAGCCCCGGATGCGCTTCAAGCTGCGGCTGGACCCCCGCCCCGACATCCCGCTGTTCCTAATCCTCTCGCTCGGCCGCCAGGATTCGCCGTTCGAGCTGGACGAGCACGAATTACGGCTGAACGGAGAAAAGGTCGGCGAGATCGACGGCATTGAGGACGACGACGCGGTGCTGGGCTACTGGCGAGGTGGGAGGAGAATGCTCACTCTCAACTCCAACGCCCGTAGCCAGTGCACTGGTTGTGTGTTCTGCCCCAATACCCTCGAAGACGCTTCCGACCCGAAGATCAAGGCCCTGGACCTGTCGGGCTATCTCGGGGCCCTGGCGGCGAACTCCGGCATGGACGACCTCGCCTCGGTGGAGACGGTGACCGTCTGCACCGGCTGCTTCCTCTATGAGGACCTCGCGCTGGACCACCTCGCCGAGGTCCGCGCGGCCATGGGCGAGAACGGCTGTACCGGCACCTTGCACTTCCTGTCCTCGGTGCTGACCAGCGAGGGGGGCATGGATGCCGCCGCCGGTCTGGGCCCGTTCCACCTGACGCTGACAGCCGAGTGCTTCACCGAACGGCGACAGATCCTCAAGGAGTCCAAGGCCAAGCTCACGCCTCAGGAGATGACCGCGGCCCTGGGGCGGGCCAAGCAGCGGGGCATCACCACCGACTTCACCTACATCGTCGGCCTGGACCCGATTGAGGACGCTGTCGAGCATCTCAAGACGTTCGTGCCCGTCACCACCACCTTCCCCCGGTTCCAGACCTACCAGGCCCACAACGCGTTCATGGACGTCTACCGCACCCCCGGGTCCGAGACGATCGAGTGGCACTTGACCATGCGACGCAGCCTGGAAGAACTCTTCGCCCCTACGGGGCTGCGTCCGCAGTGGTGGCAGAACTACCGGTCGCCGTGGTGCTTCACCTTCGCCGGGGAAGAACTGACGGGGGCGAAGATCTGATGCCGGTCCTTACCGTTCCCACCCCCGCCAGGACAGGCGCCTCGGCCACCGTGATCCGCGCGGTCCGCGCCTGGCAGCTTCCTCCACAGCCGGTCGGGCTCCCGCATGGCCTGCCCGAGCCGCTCGCCGCCGCAGCGAGTGACCCGCCCGCAGGCCCAGGCTGGGCCGAGCACCGTACCCGGTTTGCCATCGAGCTGGTTGGCGACGGCGTCTCCGGCTGGCAGGCTCCCGTCGGTGAGACGGTCGCGCAGATCATCGCCGACGACCTGGCAGCTGGGCTGATCGGGCACGATGCCGCCGCACCGCGCCGCCTCGCCTATCGCAAGAAGACCGGCCGGCACCGCAGCGGGGCGCACGCCCGGCTGGCCTCTTCTGCGGTCGAGTTGGCCTGCTGGGACCTGGCTTCCCGCGCCGCCGGGGTGAGTGTGACCGGGCTGCTGGGTGGCGCGGTCCGCCGCACCGTTCCTGCCTATGCCTCCGCGCTCGGCCTCGACCCGTCCCACTCGGAGGCTCAAGAAGCCGCAGCCTGGATCACGAAGGCGGGGTTCTGGGGGCAGAAGTGGCCGCTGACCAAGCAGCTGATCCTCGCCGGGCCGGGCGCGGTCGCGAAGGCCCTGACCCCGTTACGGGAGGCCGCAGGCGAGGGCCGGTTCATGGTCGACGGCTTGGGCCGCTGCCGCCTGGACGAGGCGATGCGGCTGCTGCCCGTTCTCGCGGATCTTCAGGTCGCCTTCGCCGAGGAACTGGTGCCGCCCGGCTCGTGGAGCTGGCATCGGTTGCGGGCTGCCGGGGCGGGGGTTCCGCTGGCGGCGGGCGAGAACGCCGTCGACGAGGCCGAGCAGGTCCGGCTGCTGACCGGCGGGGGAGTGGACGTCTGGCAGATCGACCCGGGCTGGTCGGGCGGGCTGGCGCGGTCGCTGCACACCACCGAGCTCGCCGCGGACCTGGGGATGGCGACCTTTCCCCACGGCGATCGGCTGCCGGCCGCCCTGGCCCTGGCCGGGGCCTGTTGCCGGGACAAAATCCCCGCCGTCGAGTGGCACCTGACCCTGGAGCCGCTGCGACAGCAGATCTTCACCAACCCCGTCCAGGGCGAGGGCGGGCGGCTGGCCGTCCGTTCTGCCCCAGGACTCACCGAGGTCCCCAGGCTGCCGGAGAAGACGGCAGTGCTGGAGGTGACGGGCCCGTGATCGCCCAGCCCCGCTTACGCAGCACCCTCTGGCCGCAGGTTCGTGGCATCTGCTTCGACCTGGGCGGCACCTTGGTGCGTACGGAAGCCGAGCCGACGACCGGGCAGGTCGCACAAGTGCTGGGCATCTCGCTGGAGCAGGCCCGCGCGGTAATGGAACAAGGGGCGAAGCGCCGCCGGATCACCCCCGAAGAACTCGCCCGGGACCTGGCCGCGGCCTTCGGCCGCCCCGGGCTCCTCGGCCCGCTCGTGCACGTGCTGGAACGAGCCCGCCAGCGGGCCGCCGAACCGCAACTGTTTCCCGACACTTCACCAGCCCTGACCGCGCTGCGGCAGCGGGGCTTCACTCTGTTCGCCCTGACCAACAGCCTCGGCTCGTCCGTCCCGGCCGAGACCCCGGCAGCTTTCCGGGACCTGCTGGACCGGGTGATCTATTCGGCCGAGACCGGCGCGGCCAAACCCGAGCGCGAAGCCTTCACCGCCGTCGAACACGTCAGCGGCATGGGCCCGGACCAGTTGCTGCACGTAGGGGATTCGCTGCGGGCGGATGTCGCCGGCGCCGCTGCGGCGGGCTGGCATACCGCCTGGCTGGACCGCCGCATGGCCGGCGGCCCGCTGCTGAGCTCAGCCCGCACCGTACGCCTCCACACGCTCACCACCCTGCCCCTGCTGCTGCCCGCCGGGCCCGCACCGGCCCCGTCGATGAACTCGGAGGCGTGCTGATGGACCCGACCGCCAAGCACTGCCACGCTTCGCCCGCCGACGACCCGCTGGCGAGCTCGGTGCCGTTGTTCGACCCGGCATGGATGCCGCTGCGTAACTGGTGCGCCGGCAGCCGCGAGGACGCGGTCACCGGCCTGGTCGCCTTCCCCGACTTCCACAGCCACATTCCCCGAGCCCTCGCCGCCGCGCTGACCGGCGGGGGACTGGTGGGGCTGGCGATTGGCGACGTCGACGGTCTCAAGGACCACGTTGAGAAGGCGAACGCGACCGAGCCGGGCTGCTACGGGCACCTGGCCGGGAACAAGGTGATGGCTCGCCTCGGTGCCGTCACCCGCACGTGGTTCCACCAGCAGCCCTGGGAGGCCGGATGCGCGGCCACCTTCGGCGGCGACGAAGTCATCATCGCGGCCGCCCTGGACGACGCGTCCACCTTCCACCGGGCCATCGCCGAGCTGCGGGACCAGCTCGCCCACGAGCTGCCGGTACGCGTCTCCCTCGCGCTGACCTTCGCCTCCGCCGAACACCTCCCCGCCAGGCGCGGCCCCGGCGGCTGGAAGCACGCCTTCACCGACCGCCTGCTGGCCGCCGTGGACCGCTGCCTGTTCACGCACAAGACCTCCCGCCGTACCGGGAGGGGCGAAGGCGGCATCATCGCCGTCACTCAGCCCCCGCTGCCCGGCCACGCGGCCCCGGCCGAGGACCATCGCGTTCTGCTGCCGCTGCCAACTGGCGTTGAGACGCTGCACGTTCTGGCTCGCCCGGTTGGTGCCGGGGCACGCGGCATGCTGTTGCTGCCTTGCACCGGACCGGTCGGCCTGCGCGGCAAGCGGCTGCGGGTGACCTTCCCGGATGGCACGGCCCACACCGCCGTCGCCGTTTCCCTGCACGGCCAGGCCGCCATCCCTCACGAGACCCCCGAGGCCGCCGAGGCCGAATGGCCCGGCATCCCGCTCACCCTTCAGCCCATTCGCGACCGGATCGGCCGCAGCGTCCCCGACGACCTGGCCGCCGCCTTGGAACGGGCCTCTCTGGACTGGTCGGTGCTGCCAGCCCACGAGCAGGCCCAGATGCTGCACCTGATCAGCGAATCCGCCACGGCCGACATCCGCACCGCTCGCATCACCGCCGTCATCGACGCGGTTGCCACCCGCACCCGGAGCTGACCCATGTCCCGGACCACCACCCCGCGCATCGACGCCCCGGCACCGCCAGGGTCGCCATCCCCCGGCTTCCCCGACTGGAGCCACGCCGCCGACCAGGCCGCCAAGGCAGTGCCCGACCAAGCCATCAACGCCTGCTGGCGTGCCCTGAACCATCTGTCCGCCGCCCAGCTTTACCTGACCGACAACCCCCGTCTCGCCCGCCCGCTCAGGACGACGGACGTCAAGGAGACCCCACGCGGGCACTGGGGGGTCTGCCCGCCGGTCAACTACATGCTCGCCCACCTCGGCCCGCTGACAGCCTGGCGGCCCCCCGGGGCTGAGCTGCTGGTATTGCACGGCGCCGGGCACGCGGGCCCGTCCGCCCTCGCCCACGCCTACCTCAACGGCACTCTCCACCTGACCGGCAAGGGGCCGGGCTGGTCGATGCCCGAACTACGCGCCCTCATCAGCGGGTTCCCGCACCCGGAGCGTTTCGGAGGGGAGATCACCCCGCTTATCCCCGGCGTCCGCCACACCGGCGGCCAGCTCGGCCCCGCCCTCGCCGTCGCGCAAGGCATGGTGCTGGACGCCCCGCACCGCCTGGTCGTCCCGCTGATCGGCGACGGCGAGCTGGAGACCGGGGCGACCGCGGCGGCCTGGCTCGCCCGCCGGGCACTGTCCGGAAGCGGGGACCACGGGGCGGTGCTGCCCGTGGTGCTGGCCAACGGCCTGAAGATGGGAGGCCCCTCGCTGCTGGCCGACATGACCGAGGACGAGGTACACGGCTACTTCACCGGCCTCGGATACGAGCCGCAGATCCACGACGGCGCCGCCCTGCCCGGCTTCCGCCAGCTGCTGTCCGACGCCTTCAGCCGCCTACGTCCGCTCAATGAGCCCGGTCGGCAGCCGGTGCTCGTGCTGACCATGCCAAAGGGCCACACCGGACCAGAGCAGGTGGCCGGCCGACGGATCTCGGGAACCCCTGCTGTCCATAAAACCCCGCTGAAAGACCCTCGCCGCAGCGATGCGGAGTTCGCGGCGCTGGCGGCCTGGCTCGCCTCCTACCGTCCCGCCGAGCTGTTCACCACCCAGGGGCGACCCACCGACCTGGTCCGCCAGGCCCTCCCCGGCCCTTCCCGTCAACCGGAGACGGCCCGTTCGTCGGTTCCCCTGGCCTCCCGCGGACCGCAGTCCTGGCCGCTGGTGTCCGCGGTCATCCGCGAGCGCGCGGCGGACGGGGCCTTCCGCCTATTCAGCCCTGACGAGATTGCCTCCAACCGGCTGGAACTGGGCAGGGGCGGTTCGCTGCCGCCCTGGGCGGTCGAGATCCTCAACGAGGAGATCTGCCACGGCTGGCTGCAGGGCTACACCGAGACCGGCCGGGACGCACTCCTGGCCACGTACGAAGCCTTCGCCCCGGTCAACACCAGCCTGCTCGTCCAGCACCTCAAGCACCGACGCCTGCGCTACGCGTCCGGGCAGGGCGGACTGCCATCGATCAACTACCTGATCACCTCGCTGGGCTGGCGCAACACCTACACCCACCAAAACCCCGGTCTGGTCTCGTCCATGCTGGAGACCGAGGACGGCTTCGTACACGTCTACACCCCGGCGGACGCAATGCGGGCCGCCGCCACCCTCGGCGTGATGCTGGCCGGACACGACCGCGTCAACTTCCTGATCACCGACAAGCATCCCGGCCCCTCCTTTCCGCCGGATCCGTTCCGCGACGAGCTCACCGAAGGTGCCGCCGTTTGGCCCCTCCTGAGCCACCGCGGACGACCGGACCTCGTCCTCGCCTCGGCCGGGGACGTTCCGGCCCGCGAGCTGTCAGCTGCCGCCAGGCTGCTACGGAAGTCCCACCCCGAGACCAAGATCCGCTATCTGCATGTCAATGACCTCGCGGTCCTCGGTCCTGCGCCGCACTGGCCCTACGCTCTTTCCGAGAGGGCGTTCACCCGTCTGTTCCGCACCGATACCCCCGTCCTGATGGCCGTCCCCACCCACCCCGGCATCGTCCGCGCACTGCTGGCCGCCCGCGGCGAGACCGGACGGTTCCATGTCGTCGGCTACCGGGACCCCGGCCGCCCCACCACACCAGAGGGCCTGCTGGACCGCTGCGACCTCTCGGCCGCCGCCCTCTCCGCCCAGGCCGCACTCATGCTCAAGGAGCGCACCCGATGACCCTCGAAACGGCCTCTCCGCCCGACCGGGACGTCCTGGACGCCTTCGAGCGCAACGGCTTCGCCATCCTCCGCGAGGTGATCACACCCGAATGGCGCGAGCAGGCCGCCGCCGTGGCGATGCGGCTGCTGGAGAGCGACCGCACAGCCGGACGGGACCGTAGCGTCGACGGCAAGGACGGCTTCCGCGGCGTCGTCACCATGGATGACACCTTCCTGCCGTTGGTCACCAATCCGAAGGTTCTGCCGACCCTCGTCGCGCTGCTGAGCGCGAACCTGCACCTGATGTCCAGCAACCTGATCTACATGCCGTCCATCCCGCCCGGCGGCACGCGCACCATTCGCGTTCCCGAACGGCACGGCTGGCACCGCGACATGGGCGCCGCCGCCCGCGACCTCGGCACCACTGCCGTTCCCCGCCTGGCGATCAAGGCGGCCTACTTCCTCAGCGACCCCACCCCCGACGCCGGGATCACCATGGTCGCCCCTGGCAGCCACACCAACACCGGACCCGTCACCGTCCCGCCCGGGGCCATCGACCCGCCCAGCGCGATTACCCCCGACCTCGGCCCCTGCGATGCGCTGCTCTTCGAGAACCGCACCTGGCACGCCGGCGGGCTGAACACCTCCGGCCGCCCCCGGCTCGCGGTGATGATGCAATACGGCTACCGCTGGCTCGCTCCCGTCGACGACCCCGCCCCCGAACTGCTGGAGCGCGAGGACCTGACCGAAATCGAGCGCCAGCTGCTCGGCCAGCCCGACCGCAACCCGGACGGCTCCGTCGCGCACGAAAGCGCCGGAGCCGAGCCCCTGCGCACCTGGTGGCAACACCTCAACTCGACCCCGGCTCGTTCTCAGTGATGACACCACACTCGGCCAACTGGACCCGAAAGATCAACGAGATGACCGCCTACACACCCGACGAGCTGTTCGCCTCCACGGCCCCCTACTACGCCCGTTTCCGGCCCGGCTACGACCTTGCCTTCTACGACATGCTGGCTGCACGCTTCGCCTTGAGCGGCAGCGAGCGCGTCCTGGATCTGGGCGCCGGCACCGGCGTACTCGCCCTCCCGCTGGCCAGGCTCGTCGGCCATGTCACCGCCGTCGATCCCGAGCCCGGCATGCTGGAAGAGGGCCGCAAGCTCGCCGCCGAGCAGGACATCACCAACATCGACTGGCGACGCGGTGACTCCACCACCCTGCTCAGCATGGACCTGGAACCGGTGCTCCTGACGGTGATGGGCGCGGCGTTCCACTGGATGGACCGCGACCAGACCCTGCGCGACCTCGACCAGCTCATCGAACCGAACGGGGCCATCGTCCTCGCCTCCGGCGGTGCCCCCGGCGACGTCGAACCGGCCCCCTGGCTCGACATCATCGCCGAGGTCCGCACCCAACACCTCGGCCCCGAACGGCGAGCCGGCTCCGGCACCTACTCCCACCCCAAGCAACGCCACCAGGACGTGCTCGCCCACTCCCCATTCCCGAACATCGACATCACCCGCTGGGACCGCACCCTCACCCGCACCCTGGACGAGATCATCGGCCTCCAGTTCTCCTACAGCTACTCCAGCCCCGCCCAGCTCGGCGACCACAAGGACGCCTTCGAACGCGATCTCCGGCAGGCCCTCACCGACTTCAGCCCCGCCGGCATCTTCGACGAAGTCGTACGCACCGAAGCCATCATCGCCACCCGCCCCTAACTCACTTACGGCTGCCTGGCCCAGGGCTCCGTCACGCGGCCAGGCAGCAGTGAGCCGTAGTACGGCACTGTGGGGCAACGGGCACAGGAAAGAACGGGCAAGCGCACGCCTACCTCGACTGCTGGTGGCGCTCCGGGGGCCGGGTCGCATCAGTATCGGTGCGGACGGGGCGGGTAAGCGCGATTTTCGGCATCCTGGCTGCCCGCCTGCCTCCGTAGTTCTTCGATCTCGCCGTACGCCCTGCCGCATCCTTCCCAATGGGAGTCCCATACGGACTTGCCGGGTTCCAGGTAGTGTCACGCCTGTCTGACGCACAACGGGGAGGGATAGGCATGCGCCGGCTCCGAGCGAGCACTTTGGGAAGCGCCATATTCATTGCTGGGCTCGTGGCCGCGACGGGCTGCTCAGCCGGTGGTTCCAGCACCGATGCCGGGACAAAGCCTGGGAAGGCGACGGCTCCGTCGGAACAGTCGAAGTCAAGGCACACTGCGCCGCCTGTGGCAGATGGCAAGCCCGTGAGCGCGGGCGAGTTGCAGCCGTTGCTGCTGTCCGCAGAAGACCTGGGAGACAACTACGTACAGCAGCCGGCGAAGGACGAAGCCGGCAAGAGGTACGACGACATCTCCATTGGTGGCTGCCCTGCCCTGGAGAAGCTCGGCGCTTCTGCCGGCAATATGAAGTTTGCGACGAAGGTCACAGCGGACTTCACCTATGATTTCAGCTCTGAGTTGAGTGAGGAACTGCACAGCGACTCGCCAAAGAAGCTGTCTGATACGTTCCGCGCGGTCGACGATGCGTACGGATCATGCCCCACCTACACGATGAGCTCGGGAACCACCCCGATTGAGATTGGGGTCAACAAGGTCTCGCCTCCCAAACTCGGCGATGAGCAGTTCGGGTATCTCATAACGATGAACTTTGGCAGCAAGTCCACTGTCATGAAACAGTTCGTCGTCCGCCAGGGAAACAAGGCGATCGTGCTGTCAGGTTCACCCGGGCTTGTGGAGAAGCATCTGCAGACCGCCTACAACAAGCTCACCGCAAAGTAATAGGCGCCAACAACTCCCAGCGTCCGCCCAACTTAACGTGGGCGAGCGGAGTTGAGCCCGCCCCGGTTGCCAGCGCAGCGATTGGGGCGGGCCTCCGAGTAAGCAGCCAGCAGCTCGGATGGATAGAATACTAATCACGCTACGGCAGCCAAACACACACCCCGAGAGCCGCCCTGCCCAGTCCCGGCAGGCCCGGCTGGTGGTGTTCTCCGCGCCCCTAGGGTCGTAGGCATGAGCACCAAGCACCCAGGCCTTCGTCGCGTCCGCATCGCGGCTTCCCCCGACGAGCCGGCAGTCATCGAGATCGACGGTCACGATGTGGCGTCCGCCGTTGAGGCGTACCGGATCACGCAGACGGTCGATGAGGGGCCCGAGGTCACGCTGTATGTGCAGCAGGGCTGGAAGGGCATGCAGCTCGAGGGGCTGGCCGAGGTGCTCGTGGAGCCGGCAGACGTGCGGCACGTCGTCATCGGATTCCTCGACAGCGTGGACTGGCAGCAGCTCGATGATGCGGTGCTCGACCGTGGCGACCTGGACGGGAAGCCGGGCGAGCTGACTCGCGGTGTGCTGTCACAGCTGAGGGAGTGGGCTGCGGGTGCCGCTTGATCAGACGGGCATAGCCCGGTTCGCGGAGCGTCACCTCATGCCGGACAGGGTGAAGATCACCCGCGGCAGCGGGGAGGACATGCTGGATCCGGAGACTGGTGATCTGATTCCCGCACCGCCTTTGCTCGTGTACGCCGACAGGGCTGGCCTGTATGCGCATCAGGAGCGCATCCGCGGCAAGGGGAGCCACGACGGGGCTTGGGTGGAAGAGGTACGGCCCGGCTACCGGATGCTGATGCCGCTCTGCGCCCCGGAGGTGCAGGAGGACGACTCCGTACTGGTCGAGGAGGCTCGGGACGAGCAGGCGGTTGGCCGCACGTACCGGGTGGCGGCCCTCGGTGAGGTGTCTTCGTTCCCTGTGCTGCGGACAGTGTGGCTGGAGGAGCGCAACCGGAAGGCGGCCTCGTGAGTGGCGGCGTGTTCACGGACGCGGGAGCGTTGGCTTCGGCTTTGGACCGCGGGGCGCTGCGTTCGCTGTCGGCGACGGAGACGGTGATGCGGCACAGTGCCCAGGCTCTGGTGAAGCGTGTGCAGCACAATGCGTCAGGGCGCCCTGGTCCCCGCGTGGTCACTGGCAAGTACCGGGCTTCGTGGATGAGCGACGTGCACCGCTCGGGTCCCGTTGTGGTTGCCGAGGTGGGTACTGCGGCACGGCAGGCTCGGCGTCTGGAGTTCGGCTTCGTCGGCGTCGACAGCCTCGGTCGGCACTTCAACCAGCCGCCTTATCCGCACCTGGGACCGGCTGTTGACCAGACCGGTCCAGCACTGGTGCGGGCTCTCGGGCACGCGGTGACGGAGGCGCTGTGAGTGCGCTGACCGTGGACTTGGAGCAGTCGCTCGCCGAGGTCCTGGCCGAGCACGAGCGGAGCATGCTGGCCCGAGCGGTTGTCGTCGCCGAGGTGCTGGACGACGAAGGTGAGCGGTCCCTGTCCGTGCTGACAACTCCCGGCATGCCGGAGTGGGATGCGCTGGGCCTGTGCCGCTACGGCGCGCTGTCCATCGAAGGGCCCGCTGCCGCGTTCTTCACCGAGGACGGCGAATGATCGACCGCGCGCCAGTGTCCGACGCGCTCCAACACCTGATCGTGAAGGCGACGGGCCGACCGTGCGGTCTCGGCGCGCTGCCGTTGGTGAACGGGCAGCCTGCGGAGGTGCCGTACACGGTGCTGTATCCGCTCGGCGGACCGTTGGGCGGTGCGCCGCTGGCGGATGCGTCAGAGGATGCCGAACTCGTCTATCAGCTGACCTCGGTCGCCGGCCGTACCGATCAGGCGGAGTGGATGGCTGACCGGGGGCGTCGAGCCGTCCTGGAGCGCGTGCCGTCGGGCGCCTGGCGGTATCCGCTGGAGATACCCGGAGTTGATGTGTGGGGGCGCGAGCTGGATGCCGACGACGGCACCGACACCACCGCCTCCGCCCAGGGCGTGGTGACCAGCTCCCAGCGATACCGGCTGAGCGCCACCGGGTAAGACCTGACTCTCCTGCCGTCCGACTCGGACGGCGTCAAGCCCGCCTGACCCAATTGGTAGAGGTGCGCGGTACCGGCCCCTGTTGGGGATATCGGCCGCAGGGCGTCCAGGTTTGTCGTCACACACGAGCCAACGGGCTTCCTTCGCCATAGTCGCGGCCCGCCCAGACATCGGACTCATTCATCTAGGCGGCAGTTCACCGGTAGCACCGCGGCGTCCGCTCTGGCCGCCTGGTTGGCCCGCTCATGACGTTTGACCGCATCCGCATGAAAGGCAAGATGGAGGTGCATCTGGGGATCACGAAGTACCTCACTCGGGTGGTTGTTCATCACTTGCGGAAGCTGTGGGGCTATGTGGGACTGGACGTGAGTCCGTTACCGAGAGGGCGGCAGGGAACACACTGCAGCATGCCGGTCACCGGCGTGCTGCTTGGTCGTGACGTCGGTTCCTGCGACGACGTGTGTCTTTGGGAGGGCTGGACCACGCGAGCCTTTTCGGCAAGGAGGAGCCAAGCGTGACTACTCCCGTGAGACCCCGGGGCAACGGCAGGTCGTGGGCCTGGGATGGACCGGCGTCCGGGGCCTCGGCTGCGCACATCGCTGCGCCGTGTGGGACTCCGAGTTCCGCTACGACGGCCGGACCGCCTCCCGCTGGGCGTGAAGATCAAGGGATGCGGTACTCCTGCACCGGCGCATGAGCTTCCAAGTGGGAGACCGTATCAGCCCTTTCGTGCGCGCCTCGTTCTCGTATCGTCGTCCGGAGGGAGTACATGCAGGTGGACACGGCAGCGTCCCGTCCGCACAGGCCCCTCGCGCTCAGCACGTCGCGGAGCTTGTCCATCGTGGCTCGGGTGTACGGATATCCCCCCGCCCACAACGCGGGATCCGAGTGGATGCTGCACTCCATGCTTCGCCCCCTGAGCGCGCGCGGCCACCGGGTAACGGTCTGGCTGTCGCATCCCGGCAGCATGGACAAGAGCTACGACATCGACGGAGTGCGCGTCGTCCCCTATCAGCAAGGCGCCGACTTCGCCTCCGAGGCCCAGAAGGCGGACGTGCTCCTGTCCCACTTCGAGAACGTCCCTCTTGTTGCAGGCCTTGCCCGAGTCCGTCAGATCCCCACAGTCGTGATCTGTCACGACAACTTCGCCACCACTTTCCACAATGCGGCGGGAGCCGATCTCGTGGTCTACAACAGCGAGTGGATCCGGCGGGACGGTGAGATCTACTATGCGCGGTTCCCCCGGGAGTTCCTGCCCAGGCGCACGATCGTCATCCGTCCTCCCGTGATCGCGGACGAGTACCGCACCGAGCCGGGCGACTGCGCGACCCTGGTCAACCTGAACCCCGACAAAGGCGGTGACATCTTCTGGCAGATCGCCGCGTGGACGCCGGAGTGGCAATTCCTCGGTGTCCGGGGCGCCTACGGGCAGCAGATCCCGCCACCGACACAACTACTGAACTGCGAAGTCGTCGACGGAGTGGCCGGAGACCAGATGCGCACACACGTCTACGCCCGCTCGCGCGTCATCCTCATGCCCAGTATCTACGAGTCCTGGGGGCGGGTGGCGGTGGAGGCGTTCGCGTCCGGCATTCCCGTGATCGCCCACCCCACCCCCGGGCTGGTCGAGTCGCTCGGCGAGGCGGGCATCTTCGCCTACCGCGACGACCTGAACGCATGGACCCACGCCCTGAGGTCCTTGCGGGACCCGAAGAACTGGGAAAAGGCCTCCCGCCGGGCCAAGGCGCGCTCCGACGAACTGAGCGCGAACCGCGATCTCGACGTCTGGTGCGACGCCGTCGAGTCGTTGCGCGACGCAAAGCGACGGACATCCTTCCCAGCAGACGGTGTAGACGGCCGGCCTCGCGACGACGGACACGTGCGGTAGCGCGGACAGCCACACATTTGTGGCCCCAGTCCGGCGTGCCCGACCCGCACTGAACGCGCTGCCCTGGACACCGGTGTCGTGGTGCGGCCCCGCCCGCCCGCACGGGCCACGGCCTTGCCGCGGCTCGGGCCCGTGCGGGCGGGGTGTCTGTCGTGGCGAGCACCCCTGTGAGGAAAGGGCCTGACCGTCACTCGGCCGTCTGGTCCACGACGTGGATAGGCGTGGAGGGGCCGGTTCGGTCACCTATCTGGAAGGTCAGGTTCGTGTCTCCCAGGAGGGCGTCGGGGGAGGCTTTCACCGCGACCCATGCCCTGGACCACGAGCCCCTTTGCGGCAGGGCCAGGTCGACGTTGTTGAACGTGAGGGTCTGCCCGTCCGTCGACAGGTTCCCCGGGAAGTGGTTTATGCCTCGAACAGGGTCCATGACGGTCAGCATGTGGCCGGCGGGACCTCCCTGAGCGACGAACCGCAGACCCTTCCCCTGGGGCAGGGTCACACGGACGCTCTGCGCCGCAGAGACCGTGCCTTCGGCGGCCAGGTGCACACCCGGGTAGCCGACTTCGCCGGCCAGTGTCAGCGTCTGGTCCGGCGGCACAGCCGGCGATATCGACAGGGAGACGCCGCGAATCGCCATGCTGTGGTAGGCACCGGCGGCGATGGCTGTGACTGCGTTGAGCGGCTCGCCGCCCTTCGTGAACCGGACCACCACCGGCGTCTTCTCGTTGGTGGTGGTCTCGCCGATCCCGAGCTGGCCATGTGCGTTGCGTCCCCAGGCCCGCAGCGTGCCGTCTTCCAGCAACGCCATGCTGTGGTAGGCCCCTGCGGCAAGGGCCTTGACCCCTCTGAGAGGTGCGCCGTTCTTGGCCATCTTCACCACGACCGGCCTCTTGCTGCGGTCTTCGATGCTGTCGATGCCTAGCTGGCCATCGTTGTTGCGCCCCCAGGCCCGTACGGTGCCGTCCTTCATCAGGGCCAGACTGAACTTGCCGCCGGCCGCGATGGCCTCGACCCCGGTGAGGGGGTCACCCTTGTCGTTGATCGTCACCGGCACCGCAAAGGCCTGTGCAGATTGGTTGCCATTGCCCAGCTGGCCAAAGTCGTTGTACCCCCAGGCACGCACCGTGCCGTCCTCCAGCAACGCCAGGCAATGGTGGGCGCCTGCGGCAAGGGCCTTGACCCCGGTGAGGGGCTTGCCTTTGTCGACCACCACCGTGACCGGCATGAGTCGGGTGTCGGCGGAGCCGTCGCCGAGAGAGTTGTAGTAGTTGTAGCCCCAGGACCGTACCGTGCCATTTTTCAGCAGCGCCAGGCTGAACATCCCCTCCCAGTTGTACTGCTCGACCATGGGCCCCGCGATGGCCTTGACTCCGGACAGCTCCGTGTTCTTGTCAACCTTCACCGCTACCGGCGTGAACTGGTTGTCTTTGGCGCCGTAACCGAGTTGGCCATAGTCGCCGTACCCCCAGGCGCGCACCGTGCCGTCCTCCAGCAGCGCCAGGCTGTGGCCCCAGCCGTAGTAGCTCCCGGTGGCGATGGCCTTGACCCCCTTGAGCTGCTCACCGCCGGGGCGGGCCAGCACCGCTACGGGGACGTTCTTGGCCTGGCGGCTGCCGTCGCCAAGTCCGCCTTCACCGTTGTTCCCCCACGCACGGACTGTGCCGTCTTCCAGCAGCGCCAGACTGTGGAAGCTGGCATTGGCGAGAGCCTTGACCCGGTCGAGGGGCAGAGAGGCGTCGATCTTCACCTGCGCAGGCGTGTTCCTGTCGGGGTCGGGACCTGTGCCGAGCTGGGAGTACGTGTTTTGCCCCCAGGTCAGCACCGTCCCCACCTGGACAGGCTCCTCGACCGGGTCGATTCGCCACATCTGATCTTCACCCTCATGTGGCTTTTCCAGGATGACCGGTGCCTTGTCTTTCGACGTCTTGACGTCGATGTCCTTGTGGCTGTCGACGTTCTCAATCCGGTACTGTCCGTCCGCCACAGGAACGATCTGCCACCGCTGGGTATCCCGAGCCTGCCACCCGAGCTGGATGACCGGTGCTCCCTCGGCCTCGGAGGCACCCTTGGTGTCGAGAACACCGCCGCTGTACTCGTTCTCGATGCGATACTGGTCGTCTCCCACGGCGATGAACCGCCAGTGCTGGTGCTCGGTGTCCGGAGCCGACGACTGAATGACAGCCGCCTGGCCCTCCCGGGACCCATCCTCGACGTCCAGGGCAAAGCCGCTCAGCACGCTCGTGATTCTGACGGGAGTTTTCGGAAGCGTCTTTTGTGCGGGCGCTGTTGTCATGATCTCTCCTCCCTGAAATGCGACGGAACGCAGTCATTCGCTTTCGTGAGGCCCGCCCGCTTCCTTGCGGCGGGGAGATGCCGGAGGCCGCGCCTCCGAGAGCCGGTTCCAGCTGTTCGATGACCGTTCACGCTTCAACTGTTGATGGCGGTTCAAGCGGTTCATCAGCCGTCCGGTTGGCCCGCCTCAGCAGTGCTCCGTGACTGCACACGACCGCCCAACAGGTGCGTCGGCCGGGCGAGACCATCCCTTCCAGAGTCACTCGGGTACGCCCCCCATGCATCTTGAGACCGGACGCCCACCAAATCCCGCCCCCTTGCACATCAAGCACCTCCATTCCGAGGGACGACCCGCCGGCGGCACCGTCCCCCTGGCACAGTGCGCCGCGCTCTGAGCGTTGACTCATCCCAGACGACTCGCCGTTTTCCGGCGTACTCCGGTTGGCCTCCAAGGAGAGGCTCCCCGAAACCGATCGCCGGACACTGTTGAGTGGAATCCCAGCAGCTGCTCGCACTGCCGGAACTCAGGACGCACTGTAGGAATACAGCCAGCAGTTCCTACAGGAAAGATGAGCGCGTCCTGGTGCGGCGCTGACGGCAAAGCGGCCGTCAATACCACGCTCGACTATCCCTCTGGGCAGGTTTGGGAGTGGCCCGAGTCTGCCTTGGCCCCATTCCAGCCGCTCGCCCCGCTATCGAATTTCTAGGAGATGCCCGAAATGTTGCACCCCACCATGACTGACATCCTGGTCCAAGAGCTGGCCCGTATGCGCAGCGTATGCCAGCGTAATGGGCTTGATCTGCTGGAAACCGGGTGCATCCGGAATACTGCACCCGGACACCGTCTCGCTGATGGCTGGTCGACTCTGACATTTGCTCAGCATGTCCGGGACTATGGCGGGAGCGTCGCGTCCGTCGATCTGAACACCTCGCAAGCGAAATTGGTTTTGAACTCCGCGGGTCTGATCGATAAGGTAGAGTTGATCAACGATGATTCTGTGAAAACGCTTCAGGGTCTTCGGGGGGAAGGGCGGGCTTTCGACTTCGTCCTTCTGGATTCCGGGAATGATCCCGCTCTCATCTTCAGAGAGTATCAAGTCGCCACAGAAATGGTGCGTCGCCCCAGCCTGATCGCCATCGATGATGTGAAGTACTATCCAGATGCACACGGGACCAAGGGGGAATTGGTTGTTCCGCACCTGGAAGCACAAGGTATTCCTTTCCGAGTGAACCGGAGGTGGGGTGGCCTCGGGTGGATCGACGTCGTTCTTATTGAGCTGTCTCCAACTCGCTGACTGCAGGGTCGGCCGGCGGGGCCTGTGCGGGCGGAGCGCCACCATGTCCACCTGCATGTACTCCCTCCGGACAAGGGCGATGCAAGAACACGGCGAGCACGAGGCGCATGATGTCCGCGATGCGCTTGTACCCCGTCTCCATTTCGTCGCACGCCAACGCCATCGTCACTACCGTCCTCGCGGCGGGCGGCACCCGGCCCGCAGGTGAGGGGCTGCGGGCGTGAAGAGGCCGCCCGCCCAACGCCGCATCCATGAGGCCACAGTAGACAAGGGCCCTGACGGCGCAGGTCTGGCTGGAGGCTGTACCGCTTGCCGACAGTAAGGTGATCTACATGCAGTGGCTCGGGCTTGCCATCTCTGGTTGAGCTAGCCCGTATCCTCACCGCGGAGGCCCCGCGCGGACGCCCACCCGATCAGGGATGGGCCGGTTCCCCGACACGTCGTCGAGGGACGGGGCCACCCCAACTCGTACGTCTGGCTGCCGTCCCGGAATCGGACAGCAGACCTTGCAGGTAAAGAAGTATTCGCGGCGCGGTGTCACTCGCGTCCTGTGGCTGAAGACGGTCGCCGACCAGGGCCACGTACCGACCCGTCCAGAGCTGACCGCCGGCACCGACCTCACCAATGCGATCGCTGCGATCGACGGCTGGTCGCTGTCGAATCAGGCGATTGAGACCCCTGACCTGGGCTCCACATTCGAGTCGAAGATCCCCGGTACTGACCAGGCTGACGACTCTTCCCTCGGCTTCTACGAGGACAAGGTGTCGGACGAGATCGAGCAGCTGCTGAAGAAAGACGACACCGGCTGGGTCGTCTTCCTCCGCAAGGGAGACGTGCCTACCTCCCGGTCGATGGACATCTTCCCCGTCCGGATCGGCTCCCGGTCGCCGAACTATTCGACGGACAACGAGGCCGCGAAGTTCACCGTGAACTTCTCGATCACTGAGAAGCCGACTCAGGACGCGGAGATCCCGGCCGCTGGCGCCCAGCCGAAGATCGAGAAGTAGCCCGGCCGCCGCCCTTGAACTGCCCGGCCGGTCTGCGCGCGTTGCAGCGCCATCCCCCTCCGTTCCGGCGCTCGCCCCACGGTCCGGCCGGGCTCCCCACCCGTTCCCCCTCATCGCGCTTCTGTGTGGAGTCCTGAATGTCCAGCACCACCCGTCCCACCCCTGCACCGCCCGCGAACGCTGTTGCCCGTGACGCTCATTGGGCCCGCAAGCTGGCTCGTCTCCGTGCCCGGCAGCTCCCGGAGCACACCCTGCAGATTTGCGACGACCTGGCCGCGAAGAAGCACCTCGAGCAGGCGAAGCTGGAGGTAGCTCGCTGCCGCATGGCCGACGCGGAGGCCGAACGCACCACCAGCGCGGAGACGGAGCGGGCGGAGCACGACCTCGTGGCGGCTCGGGAGGCGTTCGACGAGGTCTCCTTGGCGCTGACGTTCAAGGCTCTGCCCCGGCCCGTGCTGGACGGGCTGACCAAGCGGTTCCCGCCGACGGAGGCGCAGGCCGAGGGCGGGGATGCCTGGAACCCGGAGACGTTCCCCGCGGCGCTGATCGCGGCCGCGCACATCGAGCGTGACGCTGCTGGCAAGGCTGTCGAGGGAATGACCGAGGACGACGCCCAGGACCTCCTCGACAGCTGGCCAGTGGCCGAGTCCAACGCACTGTTCGCCGCGGCCTGGCAGGCGCAGCAGATCGTCCGTACCAGCACCGTGGAGCTGGGAAAAGACTGATCGCGGACGCGCAGTTCCGCGCGGAGCTGGAGCTGTGTGACCGCTACCGGATCCCGCATTCGTTCTTCCTCGGCGCGGGTGACGGCCGCTGGTCGGAGACGGACCGGGCGAAGGCGCTCGCGTACGAGGCGTACCGGTCCAGCGTGTGCTCGCAGTGCGGGACCAGGGCGGCGGAGTGGGACGAGGTCCAGGGCGGTGACCGGTACGCGTACGTCACCACCACGGTGCGGTGCGTCGGCTGTGAGCTGATCACCGCCGAACAGGAACAGGTCCCGGATGGGGCCGATGGGTATGGCGTGCGGATCGGCCTCGTTCCGCGCGGCCAGTGGGAGCAACGCCAGGGGTAGAGCGGGAAAGGGGCGCGGGAGTAAGGGCACCGGCAGGTGTCGAACTACACGCTCAGCGTGCAGATGCGCGCCGACGCATCCCGGCTCCTGTCCGAGGTCCGGCAGGCATCGCGCGCCGTCCGCGCACTGGGCCGGGACGTCACTGCGCTGAACCGGCAGCTCGGCCAGTCCGGCTCCGGTGCCCGTGGCGCCGCATCCGGGCTGCGCACCCTTGGCCGGCACGCCGATGGTGCCCGCGCCGGTCTACGCCGTGTCGGCTCGGACGGCGACGCTTCGATGCGGCAGCTGCGGCACGGGCTGCTCGGCGCCCGTCAGGAAGCGCACCACCTGCGCAATCTCGTCGTCGGTGGCGGCATCGTCGCCGGGCTCGCCGAGATCGCGAAAGAGGGCAACGAGTACCAGCGCGCCATCAACAAGTGGGGCGCGGTCACCGGAGCGTCCGGCGTCGAGATGGTGCAGGCCGCGGCGAAGGCCCGCGAGCTCGGCGCCGACCTGAAGATCCCCGGCACGTCTGCGGCGAAGGCTGCGGACGCGATGCTGGAGCTGGCGAAGGCCGGCCAGACCTCCACGTCGTCGATCGCGAACGCGAGGGCGGCGATGCAGCTCGCCGCGGCCGACAACCTCTCGGCAGCGGACGCGAGCCGGTACCTCGGCGACGTGATGGACCAGTTCGGTCTGTCGTCGAACAACGCGGGCCGGGCAGCGGACGTCCTTGCCGCCTCCGCGAACGCGGCCTCCGGTGGGTTGCAGGACATCTACTACGCGATGTCCTACACAGGCCCGGTCGCAGCCCAGTTGGGCATCTCCATCGAGGACACCTCGGCCGCGGTGGCGATGCTGGCCCGCTCGGGCATCCTCGGCTCCAAGGCAGGAACGTCACTGCGCGGCATGCTGACGAACCTGGCCAAGCCGACCGCGAACATGCGCAAGGGCCTGGCAGAGCTCGGCATCGAAGCCTGGGACACCCAGGGCAACTTCAAGGGCCTGCGGACGGTCATCGAGGGCTTCGAGCAGGCCCAGCACCGGATGTCGCAGAAAGACTTCCTGGGGGCGCTCGCCAACGTCGTCGGCAAGCCCGCACTGGCCGGGGCTTCAGCTCTCGCGCATCAGGGTGTCGAGGCGTACGACCAGATGCACACGGCGATCGCCCGCACGGGAGCAGCGGAGGAGATCGCCGCCTCCCAGACCAAGGGGCTGTCGGGCGCGGTCACCCAGCTCAAGACGCAGTGGAAGAACACCGGCCAGGTCCTCTACACGGCTGCCGCTCCCGCGCTGGAGAAGGTGACGCGGCTGGCGACGTCCGGTCTGCAGGCGGCGACACCGCCGCTGGCGAAGGCGATGGACTACGCCCGCGACTTGTACACGCTGGCCAGGCCCGGGCTTTCGGCAGCGGCAGCGTCCGGTGTCGACGAGCTCACGGACGCGTTCAGCGGGATGGGGAAGCCGCTGAAGGAGCTGACGTTCGACGCCGCCGCGGCGGGTTTGAACGTCCTGGTCAACGGCGGCCGCGCGCTGATGGAGATCCTGCGGAACGTCGGCTCCGCGGTCTCCCCCGTCGCCGAGGCGATCGGGGACCTGGGAGATGAGTCGGACGCCGGGTCGACAGCACTCGACATGGTCGTCACGGCCCTGAATCTGGTCTCGTCTGCGGCTGGCACGGTCTCCGGGGTGCTCGTGCCGATCGGACACACGGTCGCCTGGCTCGTTCAGGGGTTTGCTGCTCTGCCCGGCCCAGTGCAGACGGCGATCATGGCGATGCTGCTGGCCCGCCGAGTCACGCCGATGTTCATGCGGCTGGGCAGCACGGTGGCTGGCCCGGTCACCGGGGCGTTCCGGGGTTTCGGCGACCAGATGCGGGTGCAGCAGCAGCTCGCTGCCGCATCTGGCCAATCGATCGGCCGGGTCGGGCAGGCTCTCGCCGTCTTGCAGACGCGCATTCCGATCGTCGGGCAGATGACCTCGGCTTTCCGGTCAGCGTCCGGACCGGTCGCAGGCCTGACCCGGTCTATCGGCGTCGGTCTGGGTGGTGCGGCCCGCGGGCTGATGGGCGCGCTCGGTGGCCCATGGGGTGTCGCCATCGCCGCTGCTGGTGTGGGGCTGTCGATGCTCGCCTCTCACCAGCAGCGAGCCGCCCAAGCGGCAGCGGAACACCAGTCTCGGATCAGTACTCTCACGCAGGCTCTGCGGGAGTCCAATGGTGCGGTCACGGACAGCGTCCGTGTCGCAGCCGCGCAGTCGCTCATGGACACGAAGGTCCATGACGGCAAGAAGCGTCTGGTCGATGTCATGGCGGCCGCCGGGATCTCCATGCGGGAGCTCACCAACTCCTACCTCGGGCAGGGCAAGTCCCTGGGGACTCTTCAGTCGGAGTTGAACGCGACAGCCGGCGCCAACCTGCGGGCGATGAGGGGCGGCGGAGTTGGGTACACCGAGTTCGGCCAGAAGGCGAAGAACGCCGCTGATGCCCTCGGGTCGGTCAAGGGCGAGATGTCCGATGCTGTCAAGGACGCGAAGAACCTCGCCGATGCCACCGGGTCTGGAGGCAGGTCGGCGGCCGATGCGGTCGGGCCGTTCGGGAAGTTCTCCGACGCGATGCGCCGCCTGTCCGATTCCACTGCGGATGCCGACACCCGGGCTCGTGCCCTGCACGATGCACTGAACGTCCTCGCCGGCGGCTCGGTGAACCTCTCTGCGGCCGAGGCCAGGCTGAACCGCTCGGTATCCGATGCGTCCGAGTCGTTGAAGGGCGGCGTCGACCAGACACAGGGGTACGGCAAGTCCCTGCTGAACATGGACGGTTCACTCTCGACCGTTACCCGCAACGGGCAGAAGCTGTACGACCTGTTGCAGGGACTTTCGACGAACTCGGCGGACGCCGCGCTGGCCGCCTACCAGTACGCGCAGGCGAACGGAAAGAGCGTCCCGGAGGCGCTGAAGGCCGCGCAGAAGCAGATGGAGACGGCCCGCGAGTCCGCCATCAGCACGGCGCAGGGCTTCGGGCTGGGCGCCGAGCAGGCCGCGAAACTCGCCGACGCGGCCGGGCTCGTCCCCGAGCAGGTCTCCATCCTTCTCCAGACGGCCGGCATGGACGAGTCGATGGCGGAACTTATCGCCGTCCAGCAGGCGTTGAAGGCCACCCCGGACAAGAAGACCGTCACCATCGCCACCCTCAGCAACGAGGCCCGCGAGGACCTGGAGAAGCTCGGCTTCAAGATCAAGGACCTGAAGGACCGCCGCGTCCAGGTCTCCGCCCCCACCGGCATGGCGCTGACGGACCTTGACGCGCTGATCGCGAAGATCGCGCAGACGCCGGGCGGCAAGCACGTCAAGGTGACCTCCTCGACGCAGGAGACGATCAGCAGCCTGGAGGCGGTCAAGCAGAAGATCGCCGGAGTGCCCGGCGGCAAGACCGTGACCGTAAACGCTCCGACGAGTGAGGCGCGGTCTCAGCTCGAAGCCCTGGGCATCAAGGTCACCGACATCCCAGGCAGCAAGAACGTTTCCGTGACCGTGCCGACCGGCCCCGCACAGAGCGGCGTCGCGACGATCCAGTCCGCGATCGACTCCCTGCGCGGACGGACGATCACCAACTACGTCCAGACTCAGACGTTGGGGCCCCCGATCGTCAACGGCGTCCCGCTGTGGAAGAAGGACGGCGGAGTCGTCACCTACGCCGACGGCGGTGTCCGCGAGAACCACGTGGCGCAGATAGCGCCCGCTGGCGCGATGCGTGTGTGGGCGGAGCCGGAGACTCACGGTGAGGGCTACGTCCCGCTCGCGGAGTCGAAGCGTCCTCGCTCGCGCCGGATCACGGAAGAAATCGTGCGGCGACTCGGTGGTGATCCGTCCGGGATCAACTGGTACGCCAACGGCGGCCTGTCGAACTGGTCGTACCAGCCCCTCGGCGGCTCCGGATTCTCCATCTCCGATGTCATCTCGAAGTCGCAGCGCAAGGGCAAGGGCGGCACAGAGCACTTCGATCTCGGCATGTTCGAGCGGAACCTGCGCAGGTCGGTGCGCACCGCCCAGACGTGGCGCAACGACCTGGCGGCCGTGTCCCGGCGCGCGGGCACGGACGTCGCCCAGGCGCTGGAGGAGATGGGCGAGGACGGCGTCGCGCTCACCCGCAAGATGGCCCGCGGATCCACCCGGTACGTCAACGACATGGCCGCGCAGCTCACCAAGCTCGCCGGCACCGCCCGCTCCACGCTGACGGACTACACGGGCCAGTTGAACAACGCGGTCAAGAACAACACCGCTTTCCTGAACAACCTGGCCACGCTCGCCTTCCGCGGCTACACCGCTCTCGCTCAGCGCCTGGCCGAGCAGAACGACGAGAGCGCCGAAGCCCTCGCTGCGCAGGCGGCGAAGGACCCGACGAAGGCCAAGCAGGCCAACACCGCCGCCAAGAACGCGGCGAACGCCCTCGACAGTGATCAGCTCACCGACCTGGTGATGGTCATCGGGGCGCTGGCGAAGAACAAGGGCATTCACGCGGTGGCGGAGGCCGCGGCTCTGGACGAGGACCGGGTCATCGAGATCGCCAACCGCGCAAAGGGGCAGATAAAGAAAACGGGCAAGGCGGACCGGTTCCTCGCAGACCTGGTGAAGGCGAACGCTGGTAAGGCGTACGCGGACGGCGGCATGTGGGAGCCAGGTGTCTACTCCTCGCAGACCGGGCTGATCAAGTTCGCCGAGAGGGAGACCCGCGGCGAGTCATACATCCCTCACGCCCCGGCCAAACGGGGGCGGGCCACCGCTGTGCTCGCCGAAACCGCGGACCGCTTCGGCTACTCCCTGACTCCGCGCCGTCTCGTCGACGCCGCCGATGGGCGGTCGCGCATCGTCGTCGTGCACCAGGCCCCGGCGATCGGCAGCCAGACCATCCACGTTGGCCAGAGCCGTGCCTCGGCGGACGACATCGCCTCCGCTGTCTCGTATCAGATGCGGCGTGCGAAGCGTGGGGGCGTCCTGCGATGAGCTCGCCCGACCTCAAGGATTTCCAGCTCGACTTCGGCGGCATCGTTCTCGGGCACGGCACGTCTATCCCGATCGCCGAGATCGAGGGGCTGGGCCGTGCCCGTGTGCGCGGTGAGGTGGTTGCGCAGCCGGGCGCTGATGGCGCGTGGTTGTCCCCGGACTGGTACGAGGCCCGCACGCTGAGCATCGACTGCGCGATCAAGACGCCAGGCGCCCCGGCCGCTGCCGCGCAGATTCTCGCGGGCCTGGAAGCGGTCGCCGACGAGGCGCGGGTGCGCACGGTGGGCGGGGCGCTGATGCCGCTGCGCATCAAGTGGCCCGGCTCGCCCGTGCGGGTCCTGTTCGGCCGGATGCGGAAGATCGCCCCGACGTGGGAGAAGGCCGCGTTGGGCTGGGTGCCGCTCGACCTTGAGTTCGTTGCCCCTCACCCACGCTTCTACGCCGACTTCGAGCAGCAGACGCAGCTGCGGCTGGGCTGGCTGTCCGGCGGCGGCTTCAGGGCACCTGTCCAGGCGCCGATCCGCGTCACCAGCGGAAATCCGTCCGGGCAGATGCGCCCCGGCTGGGTGACCAACAACGGCGACGTCGATACCCATCCGGTCATCACCGTGCATGGGCCGTGCGCGAACCCGGTCATCACGCATGTCGAAACCGGCCGGTCCATCGACTTGCCCGTCACGCTCGCCGCCGGCCAGTGGGTGCGGATCGATACGCGCCCCGGTCAGATCCGCGTCACCCGCGAAAACGGCGGCAGTGCCCCCACCAACTCCCGTCTGGACACGTTCGTGCTGCCACCCGGGCGCAGCGAACTGCGCTGGACGGCCTCTGATCCGACCGCGACAGCCCGCCTGACGGCGAAGTGGCGCGACGCCTACACCTCCCTCTCAGACCGAAGGATTTCGATCCACCGATGACGCTCGCCCAAGCCCCTCTGCTCGTCGACGGCGCCACCCACAGCGCGCAGACGTTCCGGATGATGATCAAGGACCTCAGTCACGGAACGGAGGGCATCACTGAGGCCACTGACCTGAAGGTGACGCCGCTGCCTGTGCCCGGCGCGGGCGTGCAGGTTGCGGACGGGTCGGCGGTGATCCGCGGCAAGGCGAACATGTGGCAGGGCTCGTACACCGCCTACAACATCGGCACGGAGACGGTGCCGGTCGCGCCCACCGGCGCCACTCCCCGCTCGGACCTGATCGTCCTGAAGGTCCAGGACCCGGAGTACGAGGGCGGCCTCGACCCGGCGAAGGACGCGATCAACTTCTTCGACGTCGTCCCCAACGTCTCGTCGACCGCCACTAAGGCGCCCAAGGGCGTCACCGGCATCGCGATAGCCCGCCTCGACATCCCCGCGAACACCGCCACGATCACCGCGGCGATGATTCGTGATCTGCGCACGGTCGCCAACCCCAGGCGGGAACGCACTCTGTACACCGCCTATCCGCACAAGCTCACCAAGGCGTGGCAGGACGACGACCAGTGGCACGCGTGGCCGGCCGAGGCTCGCTGGATGATCCCCGTTCCGGACTGGGCCACGAAAGCGATCATCGTGGTGACCCTGGCGGGGCTGCGGCTCGACTTCGCCGACGTCTTCGGCGTCATGCAGATCGTTTTGGGTAAGGCCGAGAGCCAGAGCACCGTCATTGATGATGACCAGGGCAAGGGGATCCGTCGCACCACTGCTGTGGTTGCCGACACCCTCACGCTCCCCGCCGAGTACCGCGGCACCAGCCAGCCACTGTTCCTGCGGGCCCGGATGAGCAAGGGCGAGAAGGGTGACCTCTCCGTCGATGAGGGCACATCCATGGTCGCCGACGTCGAGTTCACCGAGGGCCCGGTGTGACCTACCGGTACCTCACCCAGCACGCGCTGACAGGCGAGTGGCTATCGCCTCACCTGCCTCTCACTGACGTTGAGTTCGGCCCCGAGCTCAATGGCCCCGGTCATCTCAAGGGGGCGCTGTCGCCTCGTTTGGCATGGTTGCACCCTGAGCTGGCGGATCCCGGGACGACGCTGATCTACGCCGAGCGCAACGGGCAGCTGCGGTGGGGCGGGCTGATCTGGCAGACCGAGCCAGAGGGTGACGAGCTGAAGGTGGAGGCGGCGGGGTGGACGTCCTACCTGCAGCAGCGGCACGACCTCGACGGTGAGCTCGGAGGCCGCGGCCCCTACGTGCGCGCCGACCCGTGCAAGATCGCGCGAGACATCGTCGCCTACGCCCAATCGATCCCGGACGGCGACCTCGGGCTGAGCGTCGACTCGACTACGTCGAAGGCGACGGTCGGCACGCCCTCCGAGCCGTGGCACTCGCGCTGGTGGGAGACCCCGGTCCTCGGCGATCAGTTCGACGACCTCGTGAAAGAGCCGGACTCTCCCGACTACACGTGCACCACCTGGTGGGACAAGGACCGGCGTCCGGTCCGCCGCATACGGCTCGGCTACCCGCGTCTGGGAGCGCGGCGCACCGACGTGGCGTTCACCAGCGGCATCAACATCATCGACAGCCCGCCGGTCACCTACGGCGCCGACGAGTACGCGCAGGTCGTCATCGCCACCGGCAGCGGCGAAGGCCGAGCCCAGCAGCGCGCGATCGAAGCCGTCCGTAACCGAAGGCTGCGCCTGGAGCACGTCCTGGAGCTGCCCGAGGTGCGCGGCAAGGACGTGCTGGCTCGGCGGGCGAAAGCCGAGCGGGCATGGCGGCAGTCTCTCGGCCACGTCGAGCAGATCACCGTCCGCGATCATCCACAGGCGCCGATCGGCTCGTGGCAGGTCGGTGACGACGTGCGCGTCTCCGTCCGCGGCCAGTGGACGAACTGGTCCGGCTGGTGCCGCATCACTGGCTGGACCGTACGACCCGACACCGGGGCCGGCGAGACCGCCACCCTCACCCTCGCCCGCGCCGAGGCTTACCACTACGGCACGGTCGCATAACCGGAAGGAAGCTCGTCTTGTCTGCTGATATCGGTACCCGCCTGGCCCTTTTGGAAAAGCGGGTCCAGGCCCTCATGCGCGCCCCGAAGCTCGCCAACGCCAGCATCGAAGACGGCGCCCTGGAGGTGTACGACGCGAACGGATCATTGCGCGCTCTTGTGGGCCAGCAGCCGGACGGTACCAGTGGTGTCAGCGTCGTCAACGGACCATTGCCTCCGACGCCCGGCGCCCCCAGCGTGGAAGCCGCGCTCGGGGCGCTCTGTGTCACCTGGGACGGAGCGTTCACCGACGCGGCTGCGGCCCCGCTGGACTTTGCCCGGGTAGAGGTACACGTCGGCCCGCAGGCCGACTTCGAGCCGACGCAGGGGACGCTGCGTGACACCATCGAGACTCCGCAGGGCGGGTCCTGCACTGTGCCCCTGCCGTACACCGACTGGTGGGTGAAGCTACGCGGCCGGAGCTTGGCCGGCGTCGCTGGCTCCGCCAGTGATGCGGTAGCCGGCACCCCACGACGGGCGGGTACCAATGACCTCCAAGCAGGTTCCGTGACGGCGGACAGCATCGCCGCCGACGCGCTCTCCGGCAAGCACATCACTGGCGGCACGATCGACGGCGCAATCGTCACCGGCAGCACCGTACGTACGGGAGCAAGCGGTAGCCGCGTCGTCGTCACGCCGAATCCACCGGCTCCCATGGAGCAAATCCCCTCACTGCTCCTGCACTCCGCGTCCGACCTGGAGCAAGCACCCGGGAGCCTGCGCGCCAACGTCAGGACGGACGGGAAGGCGTATCCCGCCCTCGAACTGACCGCGCCCGCTGTCCAGCTCGACCGCTGGGAGCGACCCGACATAGCCCAGCTGACCCTGCTCTCCCCTCAGCTCGATGTCCAAGGCGGGGCGTTCGTCCTCGCGTCAACGACTGGGCTGAATAAGGACCATGGAGAGGTCAGCGCGGCTGGCATCAGCGCCAAAGGACCCAAGGACACGGGCCTGTTCAGGATCTACGTGCAGGACGGCCGCGAAGCCTCCGGCAACGACCGCGGAAGCGTCGGGGCTCGGTCCTGGCTCGACGTCGAAGGTGCCAAGGTCACCGTGCGCACCGCTTCTTCCGACGGCGACGCCACCACCACCCTCACTCCCGAGAACATCACCGTCGGCGCATGGGTTTCCCATCGCGGTACGGACTGGAGTCCCATCCAGCTTGCAGCCAACGTCACCGAAGGCCAAGCCCCGCCTCAGGTTCGCGTCACGGCGCACCGCACCATCGAACTCTCCGGGTACGTCGACCTGAAGGACCCGGAAGTGCGGCCCGGCCGCCAGATCGGGCTCCTTCCGGAAGGCTACCGGCCTGCCGTATTCCGCCGAGTGCTCATTCCGTCCACGGCCAGCGGAGTGGTCCTGCGCTTGGACATCTACACCAACGGGGCGCTACAGCTGTATCCGGTGATCGGCAGCAAGGCGGCATGGGTGGGATTCGACGGGGTGAGTTGCAGGGCGGACTACTAAGCCGTTGGTTGGAGCGTTGGCACCCGTACGATCGAAATAGGCGCGGGGCAGCCAGGAGTGATTGCGGTGACCGTGCCGCCGAGCGCCGAGCCCACGCTGTGGGAGCTGCACCGCGCCGTGTCACAGCTGCGCGAGGACCTGCGCGGCGACCTCGCTCAGCTCGCCGCGCGCCTCGACCAGGTCGTGACCCAAGATGTGTACCGGGCCGATCAACGGGCGGTCGATCAGCGCATCAGCCAGGTCGAATCAGGGCTTGCCGGCCTGCGGGGTGAGCATGACCAGAGTCTGGAGCGGGCGGAGCAGCAGCGGCGCGAGGACCAGACGCAGGCCGCGGCGACGAGGCGGCTGGTGATCTCGTCCTTCGTGGCCCCGCTGCTCCTCATGGCCTTGCAGTTGTGGATCGTCTCGCGCGGGACGCCTCCGTAGGCAGTGGGCGGAGCAGTTCTATTTCAAGATCGGGCGCGGGGAGATATCGAGCGCCGACGTTGGCAACACCCCTGAGTCCTGACCGGCTCGTCGCGGCACTGCGCGCAGAAGGCGTGCGGGTCGTTGAGCGTCCCGGCTGGCGAACCCACAACCGAAATCACAAGGGCCCGTGGGGTCCTGTCCGTGGCGTGATGATCCACCACACGGTGACGTCCGGTACGAGCAACACCGTCAGCATCTGCGAGCGCGGATATGAGGGCCTCCCGGGGCCGCTGTGCCATGGCGTGATCGCCAAGGACGGCACGGTCCATCTGATCGGAAACGGCAGGGCGAACCATGCTGGTCGCGGCGATGGAGACGTTCTCCAGGCGGTGATCGCTGAGCGGGCACTGCCCGCGGCGAATCAGGCTGATACAGACGGCAACACGTCGTTCTACGGGTGGGAGTGCGAGAACCTCGGCGATGGCCGCGATCCGTGGCCGTCCGCGCAGCTCGATGCGATCGAACGTGTCTCTGCTGCGCTGTGCCGGGTGCACGGCTGGAGCGCGGCAAGCGTGATCGGGCACCGCGAGTGGCAGCCGGGGAAGGTCGACCCCAAGGGCTTCACGATGAGCTGGATGCGCGGCCGGGTCACGGATCGCCTGAAGGGGCGCCCCACCGGAGGAACTCCCAGCGGGGACTCCTCGGGCGGCACCACGTACACGGTGAAGAGCGGCGAGACGCTCTCCGGGATCGGCAAGCGTCTCGGCATCAGTTGGCAGTCCATCGCCCAGGCCAATGGCATCACTGCGCCGTACGTCATCAAGGTCGGGCAGCGGCTGAAGATCCCCGGCAAGAGCAGCGGGAAGACGTACGCGGCGCCGCCGTTCCCGGCCGGGCTCGCCCCGGGCCGTAACTCGCCCTCGGCCAAGCGACTCCAGCAAGCCCTCAAGGACACCGGATGGCTCGACCGGTCGGTGCCACTGTCCGACAACTACGGCCCGCAGACCCAGGACGCGGTCTCCGGCTTCAACCGCAAGCACAACCTCCACACCACCGGCCGCCCCAATGACCCGGCCATCGGTCGGCGCGGCTGGGACCTTCTGCACCAACTCGCCTACGGGAACTGAACTTGAGCACCTTCATCCATGACCACAGCACCCGCCTCTACGGCATTGCCGCTGCGGCGCTCTCGCTGATCGCCTACTACGTCGAGGGGCTGCCGACCGGGCTGATCCTCGCCCTGGCAGCCGCGATTCTCGGCACCGGCGAAGCGGTGCAGCGCGTCGAGGACCGCAAGACCAGCAGGGCCCTGCTCCTCGAACCGCCGCACACCATCAAGGACTGAACCACGCCAGCCCGCCTCCCCTCGGACGATCCGATGACGGAGGCGGGCTGCAGTCTTCCTTGTCCAACCACCAGCGGCCCCCTTCCAGTGGCAAGATCAGCCCGACGGAGGGGGCCTCGTATGCGTCCAGTGATGCACCTTGTGGGTTGTGGGACACGCCCTACCGGAGATCTCCCTGCCTTCGCATCTGAGCTACGGGCAGCTGGGTGGGATCCGTACATCGTCCCCACTCCGGTGGGGCTTCGGTTTCTCGACATCGACCGCGCCGAACGGAGCTCGGGGCAGGCCGTACGCTGGGATTTCAACCCGGATGCCCCCTGTGGAACTACTGCAGGCTCAAGCTGTGGTTGTCGCGCCGGCAACGTTCAACATGATCACCAAGCTCGCCGCGGGCATTGCTGACACGCTGGGGTGACGTGCTGGTGCCAGCCGATGAACGAGCGGCCCTCGAAGTGGTCCAGGCCCAACGCGGTCTTCAGCTCGCGGTAGTCGTGCTCGATCCGCCAGCGTGACGAAGGGTGCCCCTCGCGGCTGCTCGCCAAGTGCGGGTGTGCTCTTAGGCAGGCGGTTCAGGGCCGGCACCACCCCGGAGGGAGGAGATGACGAGGCGTCCGTACCGGGTGGTGAGGGCAGCGGCGGTAGCGGCGATCGACAGGCCGAGGGCGACAAGCAGGTGGGCGGCGGACTCGTCGCCGAGGACCTGGAGGACGCTGAGAGCCGTGCCGAGGGGGAGGCCGAGGATGGTGAGAACCCCGAGAGCACCGCTGATCTGCTGACTCTCCTGGTTCTGGACCAGTCGGCTGTAGTCCGCGGCCTCGGCGAGTATCTCCGCGAAACGCTCGGGCAATCGGTACTGAGCCTGGAAGGCAAGCAGTAGCACGTTGGCCGGGCCGTGGGCGGTCAGGTGCTGGCGCCAGTACGTACTGCGGAAGAGCGCGATGTTCCTTTCCAACGAACCGACTTGGGCGGAAAGATGCGGGCCGTCGAATACCCCGGAGAGTTCGTCGGTGAGTCGGTCGATGTGGTCACGCTGGAGCGTGCCGAGCAGCAGTGCGTCGAGGTAGACCGTACGGGCATGCAAGGCCCCGAACTCGTAGAAGTCGCCCTCGCCGGCGTCGGCGCGATGGCCGAGGAAGGCGGCGCTGTGCCGCAGCACCAGCGCGCTCCAGTCGGCGGAGATGCGCACAGCCTGATCGAATTCGTCCGCGGCGGTTTCCGGAGCGAGCGGAAAGTCGCGTGGCGTGGAACGGGATGCCAGCTGCCACAGCCAGTGGTCGGCGGTAGCCGGGAGTGCTGCCGTGGGCTCAGGCCGAAGCGCGGGCGTGTGGCGGGCTTCGGGAGTGAGGAGGGCGATGGTGTAAGGGCGGGCAATCGCCAACGCGTCGGTGCCATCGCGGACTTCGGCCACTTGTCCGAAGAGCTGCTGCGGCGCGAACGGGCCGGTGAGTGGGTCGGGGCCGGCATCGGGCCGGTGGCCTATCGCTCGCAGTACCGGAAGCAGTGGTCTGTCCACGGTGAAGTGCAGTACCGCCAGAGCGTGTCCGTGGCTCCGTCCCGTGGCAGTACGCAACAGCTCCATGCCCTGCAGATGCAGTCCGTCGTGGACGAGTGACATCGCCCGATACCAGCGGCAGGGGCGTCCGGGCGACCCGTACAGCACTCTGGCGGAGGCGGGCGCGAAGTAGGTTGCGCGGGTGGCGGCATCCGTCCGTCTGCTGCCGAGCTCGAACGGGAAGGGCCCCTCCGGCCAGTCCGGAGTGCGCAGCAGCCGTACCGGGAGCACGACCATGAGGATCTGTCGTGCCCCCGCGACAGTCTCCAGATCCAGGGTCACCGGTAGTACTCAGCAGGGTCGGGCTGGTCGAGCCTGACCACGAACTCCGCGCCACCGGGGCGGTCTGCGGCCGGATGGAACCGTACGCGTTCGCCCGTGCGGATGGTGCGGAAGCCTTCGGTGACGATCTGCGCGTAGTCGAAGGTGTAGTAGCCACCGTCCGCCTCGTCTTGGACGATGAAGGCGCCGACCGTTCCGGTCTGTCCTCCGCCGGTGGGCCGACGGTCGACGATGATGCCGTGTCGCGCCTCGCTCATGAGATGGCTGCCTCTGGGTCGGTGATGTCCTGTACGCAACGGAAACCGACCGCGTTACTGCAGCCACGTTTGCGGTAGATGCCCTTGCTGCTCGCTTGCACGGCGCGCAGTGGATTGTCGTAGCTGCCACCGCAGATGACCGCTTCGCCGGCGTCATCCAGGCTGGTGGAGGTCCACTCCCAGACGTTCCCCGCCATGTCGGTGATGCCGTACGGGGAGCGGTTCGCGGCCCTCTCGCCGACCGGGGTGACCCAGGCTCGGCGAAGTGCCTCTTGGGCGAACTCCTGCTGCCAGGCGTGGAAGGTCACCACGGGATGACCGACCCAGGTATCGGCGCAGTTGACCGGCGCGCCATCCGACTCGTCGCCCCAGGGAAAGAGGCGGCCGTCCGTTCCGCGAGCGGCGGCTTCCCATTCCAGCGCGGTGGGCAGGCGCTTGCCCTCGAAGGCTGCGAACGCGAAGGCGCTCCACCAGCTGACGCAGATGGCTGGGTAGTCGTCGTAGCGGGGATTGCGGTAGTAGTCCGCTTCGCGGAGCCGGTCGGCCCAGGGGGTGTGGGTGACATGGTCTGGCTGGTCGGGGTGGTCCCAGGGCGAGGTGCCATCGCGCCGTAAGGCGTCGAGGAAGCGGCGGTAGCGGCCGACCGTGACGGCGTGGCGGTCGAATCGGACCGCGTGTCGTACGCGGCGTAACAAAAGCCGTTCCGCCGGCCCGACGAGGTGGACCCCAGCGGGAAGTACGCAGCCGTCGGAAGGGACAACTGCCGGTATGCGGGCGAGGAAGGCTCTTACCTGCTCGGTGATGAAGGCACCGCCAGGCAGGTCTGCGGCCTCTTCGCGACCGCTGGGGGTGGCAAGGAATCGGGCAGCCAGCAGCTCCTGGTAGGCGGTGTGGACGAAGGCGACCTGGTCCGGACCGGCGGGCCGCAACAGGGGAGCGAGCACGCAGCTGCCGAGTTCGAGACGGCCGTCGGTGAAGGCGTCAGGGCCAAGGTCGCGGTGCAGATCGAGAAGGGAGAAGACCGTCTGATCGGTGAGGAATGCCCTGCCGAAGACTGCGGGCAGCCGCTCTTCGGTATCGGCCTGACCCTGGTCGGCGAGGGTCTTCGTGATGTGAGCGCCGAGCAACGCATCGAGAGGCTGCGGAGAGGCAAGTTGGAGGGAGGCGGTCAGTCGCATCTCCAGCAACGTGGCATCGGGGTCCGCGAGCCGTACGAGGTGGAAGTGCGGTACTCGGGCCGGGTCGACTCCGTTCGCGTACATCTGCTCAACCAGCTGCTCGGACCGGGCAGCTCCGCTTTCCAGCAGCTGGCGGACCTGGGGGGAGTCGGCGAGGAACGACACCCGCGAGCTCATGACCACGGTGGACTCAGCGGAGAGCACCGGGGCCAGATCCGCGAAGAGTCGCAGGAAGCCGGCGGGGCTGGCCTCGTCCACACCCTCGTCGACCGCGTCCAGGACACATAACGCAGAACCGGACCGGATCAGGTAGAGGAACAGGTCGTACGCACGGGAGCGGTCCGCCGTCATGCACGGGGACAGCAGGCGTGCGGCGTATTCGGGGAAGGTCTCGCCCCTCGGCTTGAGACTGAGGTCAAAGTAGAAGCGAAACTGCTGTGCGTCGGGGCCCGCGGCAAGTGTTCGGAGCAGCGTGCTTTTGCCGCTGCCGGGACGACCGGTGATCAGTACGTTGGCTTGGTCACGGGCAAGGCGGCCGAGGAGGGTGGCTGCGTCCTCGGCTGTCTGGATGAGGGGCTCTCCCGTGCGGGTATCGGTGGACAGCACAGTGGCGGTGACGGCTCTACGTGGTTCGGCACACTCCGCGGAGGTCACTTCGGCCAGGTGGGCGGCAAGGTCGACGTGCCTGTCGATGAAAGTGTCGTAGCGCACCAGCCGGTAGTCGCGACCGAGCAGTTCACGGACAGGGCCGGGCAATTCCCCGTCTGCACCGGCCTCGTTGAGGATGACGAAGCGGGTGAGTTTAGGGAGACGGGTGCGCAGCAGTTCACCGCCGTTGGAGGTGAGGACGGCGCGAAGATCGTCCACGTCCTGCGAGACCATCAGCTCGACGTACTCCAGGCGCATGCCCGATTCACGGCAGAAGAGCTGGTAGACCGTGTCGGAGGTAAGGACGAATCGCTTGGCCTGACGGTAGCCGAGGGTGATGTACAGCCCGGCGAGGAACTCGCAGCGCCGGGCGACCTCGGGATCCATGCGCGGCTCTCCGCCCAGCAAGGCAGAGCTGCTGGTACTCGTGAACCAGACCAGGACGTCGACGAGTCGGCGTATCGCGAGCAGCCCGTCCTCATCGGAGATGTCGTAGCCGTCGTGCGTGGACCGGTTGCGCAGACGACGGATGTCATCCAGCGCATTTAGGACGGTACTGCTGCGGATATGCGGCTGGCACCGCTTGACCAGGTCATTGAGGGCTCGGCCCGATGGGTCGCCCTCGATGCCGTGGTGCCGCCACAGCTCCTTGAGGAGCTTCTCCGCCAGCTTGCCGACCAGAGAAATTGCGTTCTCCGGATAGCCGTCATTGAGGCTGCGTAAGGGACGTTCGAGATCGAGACCGAGGCGGTCGGCGACACGGGAGTGGTCATCGAGCTCGCTGCGGAGCCGTTGTAGTCGTTCGTCCACCGCCATGCTCATCGCCCACCACCCGGTTTCACGCCCAGTACGAAGGCGAAGCGGTCGGGAAAGGTGAGCACCGACTCCGGATGGGCGGCTCTCATCTCATCGATTCCCTTCTCGATCTCGCTGTCACTGAACGTGGAGAGCACGGACATGTAGCGGGCCCGCACCATCCCGATGTACTTCTCACGATCGAGATGCAACTCATGCTGCACATAACGAAGTTGGGGTTGCAACCCGGCCGCCCGTAGGTGGCCGACAATGCGCTCGGGGTCGGGCTGGAGTTCCGTGAAGCGGTCAAGCGCCGCCTGGAACAACGGGTACTCGATGCTGGTCGGCAGCATGACCACGAGTAAACGACCGCCGGGAGCAAGCCGAGCCGCCAGGCCATACAGGGTGGCGGCGGGATCGGCGATGTGATGCACCGATTCCTTCAACCAGATGGCGTCCAGTTGCTCGTACGGTGACTGGACGTGTCCTGTAGCGATGTCTTCTGCCGAGGCTACGATCGGCGTCAGGTCTGCGGGTGGTGGCGTACCGATCTGGTGCAGCATCGCCAGCGACGGGTCCACGCAGAGGATGGCGTGCTGCGGGTTGATGATCCGCGCCACCTCGCGTGCGAACATTCCTGTGCCGCAGCCGATGTCGGCGATTCGGTCAGCGGAAGACAGATGCAGGCTCTCGGCTATGTGTGCAGACATCCAGGTGATGTGGTGCGGCCCATATACCCAATGCTCGTCATACTCGGCAGCAAGCCGCTCGTAATGTCCCTGAACACCCCGCCGCTCCACAGTCCCCCCGCCCGGGTATACGGCTCTGCTGGCCGCCGTCAGGCTACTCCTTCCGTAACTTCATGGAACCGAACAGCCACAGTTTCAGCCAGAGCAGTGGCCCCCGGAGCGGCTGCCGGTCAGAACGGTACGCCGCGCCGTTGGGCCTCGGTACAGGTTGCAGCCCACTTCCCGCCAGGGTCAGGCCGTCTGTGCGTGTGGGGCGCCTTGATGGTCAGCGCCAGAACCGACAGAGGAGCGTGGCCCCCGCACCTTCGGGTGTGGGCGCCACGGTGTGTGCCGGGTTCTATTGCACGGCAGTGCATCCACAGCAGTAGCCCGGCCTCATCACGCGGACGGGTCGCGTACGAGACCGCGCCGGTGACGAGGCCTGCGTCATCGAGGAGGACGCCGGTGCGTGGAGGCTGGAGTTCCTCCCACCAGCGGGAGTCGATCGGCGAGCGACCGTCCAGGGCTTGCTCGAGCATGCGCGGCGTACATCTCGGCTGGCCTGGCAGGCGATCCGCATCGATCAGCGCCAGCACGGCGGGGCTGTCGGTCTCGCGGTACGGGCGGATGGTGGCAGAGAGCTTGTGCACAAGGTGCTCTTCCCACGCCCGTTGCCTTCGATGCCGCCTGGCTCCCGCGGACAGGGTTTGGGCGTATTGACCTTCTGAGCCTGTGGGGGCACGGGGCATGGTGAAGGCCCCCGAGCACCGGCTGACTGGGCTGCGGAGGCCTTGCTACACCTCTTGGAAAGTGCGGCTTCAGCCTAACAGTGCCCAGCTCAGGGGCCTCGGCACTCGGATCCGCGACGGCTGCAACTATTCTGCTCTTCCAGGTACGTCCTAGTGGAAAGGAGGCTGTGGTGGCGAAGCCGCTGCTGTGCGGGCGCATGGAGATCGGCCGGGTCTACAACATCGGAGCCTCGGCGATCAGCAACAACTGGGTGTACAAGGGCATCCTCTCGTACGAGGACGCGGTGATCGTCTCCGGTAAGCCGTACTGGCCGGGCGGGCTTGTGGTTGCGCTGGCGCTTCCGCCGGGGAGCCGTGGCCGGCAGTTGGACGAGCGGGAGCTGGCCGCGCTCGAGGCGGAGCAAGGGGCCGGCGTCCGGCCGATGAAGAAGGGCGAGCTTCCGCCGCTCGTCGGTGCCCAGGAGTATGCCGAGCTGTTCGGTGTGACTCAGGTCGCGGTCGGACAAGCAGCGCGCGGGGGTGCGGGGCAGCTGCCTGAGGCTGACTACATACTGTCGGGGTCGAACCTGTGGCTGCTGGATACGGTTCTGGACTCGGCCGAGGTGACGATGCAGAAGTCCCGGAAGGGGCTTTGGGTGTTGCGGGACGAGGTGGCCGCCGCGTTGCGTGAAGGCCGTTACGAGGGCCCGGGTTCGTTCCTCTCCCAGCGGGGGAACAAGGCGCAGTCAGCTTCCGAGGGCGCATAAGCGGAGTTGCCCCCCACCCCAAGTAGAGTAGAATATAGATACACGGGAGAGGGGTCTGTTGGATCAACCTCTCGTCATGCCGCAATATAGGTCGCGATACTTAGACGGAGGGGGAGGATCATGCTTCCTGTGCAGTTGGAGCTGCCCATTGCGCCCTTGCGGCATCCGGACCCGATCGGTGCGGGAGTGAGCATCCAGGAGCGATTCGAATCGTTCCATCAACTCAATCCCTGGATCCTGGAGCAGCTGGAGGCCCTGGCCGCCGACTGCGCCGAGCGCGGCCTGCGTCGCATCGGCATCGGGATGCTGTTCGAGGTCCTGCGCTGGCAGTACGGGCGCGCGACGCAGGGTGAGCCGTTCAAGCTCAACAACGACTTCCGCTCGCGATATGTGCGCTCGATGCTCGACCGGCACCCAGAGTGGACCTCCCTGTTCGAGACCAGGGAGCTCCGCACCGCCTGACATAGGTCGCGATAGAAACGCGCCTCTGTGCCTCTTGGAGATTTGCATGACCCATCCCATACCGAAGCTCCGCACCCGCAAGCCCACCGGCGTCGTCCCGTGGCCGAAGATCCTCATCGAGGGCGAGGAGAAGTCGGGCAAGAGCTGGATCGCCGCCCAGTTCACCGGTTCCAACAAGACCGGCCAGGCGTACTGGCTGGAGCTGGGCGAGGACACCGCCAATGAGTACGTACAGGTCCCCGGCGCGGACTACCTGCTGATCGACCACAGCGGCGCCTACCGCGACATCCTCGGCCAGATCGAGGCCGTGCATGCCGAAGCCAAGCGAGCGGCCGCGGCGAAGGAGCCGCCGGTCGTCCTGGTCATCGACTCGGTGTCGCTGCTGTGGCGGATGCTCGTGAACTGGACCAACGACCGGGCCCGCCGCTCGAACCAGGGACAGCGGAAGCTGCGTCAGGATCCCGACGCCGAGGTCAAGCCCTCGATGAACTTGTGGAACGACGCGTACGAGCGGTGGGCGAAGGTCATGTACCTGGTGCGCACCATGCCCGGCATCGTGCTGCTCCTGGCGCGAGGCAAGGAGGTTGCCGCTGTCGACGGGAACGGTGACCCGATCCCGAAGTCGAAGGACTGGCGGGTGGAGGGGCACAAGTCCCTCGCCTACGACGCCACCGTATGGGTGCGCCTGCGCCGCGAGGAGCAGCCGCAGATCATCGGGGCGCGCTCGCTCAAGTTCCAGGTTCCTCGTGACGGGGAGCCGAGGACCATGCCGGACTTCTCCGTCGAGAAGCTGGTGTTCGGGCTGATGGGCTGCGCGATCCACACCCAGCCACAGGCCACCCCGGAGCTGACCGGCGACCTGGCGCAGGCGTGGATGCCCAAGGTGAAGGAAGCTGCAAAGGGCGGTGTGGACGGTCTCAAGAAGCTGTGGCGCGAGGTCGAGGCGGACGAGGAGCTGACCCGCGAGGAGATCCGTGTGGTGCGGGCGGACATCGAGCGCAAGGCCGCGGAGCTGAAGAAGCCCCAGGACATGTCCGATCCGACCAGCGATGCCGCCAGGTTGCGGGCAGCAGCCGCGCAGCAGGACGCCGAGACCGAAGACCCGGCGGAGGATGCGCCGGCCGACGAGTTCGCCGCCGCCTAGCCCTTCCCCCTGTGTTGTCGGGGCCCGTTGCTCGCGGGCCGGGCCCCGCCATGCCCTCTTGGAGATCAGTGTGACCGCACCAACCCTTGCCCTTCCGGCCCCGGTGTCGATCTGGGATGCCGCCCACGCCGCCGACGCCCGACGGCCCCGCTCCGTCCAGACGCAGTTGGGCGCGTCGGACACGATCTGCTCGCGCCGCTCCGGGTACATCCTGGCCGGCGCCGAACGCACCAACGCCGGGGACAAGCGCGCCGCGATCCTCGGCACGTACATCCACAAAGGGCTCCTCGAAGACGCTCGCCGCGAGTACGGGTGGCTCGTCGAGCGCACCGTCGCGGACGACGTGCTGCGCGGGCACATCGACGTCGTCCAGCTCGACGCTGCGACCGCGGCCCGGTTGCCCAAGCGGCACCGGCCTGTTGAACCTGCCGAGGCCGTGACGGTTGAGGATGTGAAGACGAAGTCCAGCCGCGTCTGGGACCGCGTCGTGCGGTACGGGCCGACGGCAGCGGAGATGCGGCAGGTCCTGCTGTACGCGGAACTGCTGCGGACAGTCGGGTTCGCGGACATCCCTGGTCAGCGGTACCTGCACCGGCTCGGCCCGCTCGACGTCAAGCGCATCCGGTTCAGGTTCGTGTGCCGCGACACGGGCGAGGAACACATCCAGGAGTTCCCGTTCGACGAGTGGCTGGCTGTCGAGGCCCGGTGGTGGGTGGACCGCGTCATGGAGGCCGATGCCCCGGAGGAACTCCGTCGGGATCACGACGGTCCGGGCCTGTCGGTGATCTGCGACAACTGCCCTTTCGTGGACGCTTGCTGGCCCGGTATCGCGCCGGGCAAGCCTGCGCAGACGATCCTCATCCACGACGACGAGGACCGGGCCAAGGCACTGGCCGACTATGTCCGTGCTCATGAGCGGTATCGGGAGAGCAAGCGGGTCAAAGAGACGGTCCGCGCGATGCTCGACGACTCCCCCGAGGGCACTTACGGCGACAACCACCTGGGCTGGGGCGGCGAGAACGACAAGGAAGAGACCGACGTCGCGGCCATGGTCGAGGAGTTCGAGAACGCCGACCTGGTCGTACCGATGGTCCCGGACGAGAAGGCCATGATCCAGATTCTGCGCCGAGCCGGGATGGTCGTGCCGAGGCGCAAGGCCGCCGGTCAGAAGACCGCCCGCACCATCAAGATCACTCGGGCCCGCAAGATCACCTGACAGCCCTTCTGGCGGCCTCGCGCGCCCGCTGCGGGGTCGCCGTCCATCTCCCCTCTCTCTGCTCCTTGTACTGCCCTGGAGGCTTGTTCCGTGACGATCCTGCGCCGCCACCTCAGCACCGGCTACACCGTGCTGCCGACGGCCGCCCTCGAAGACTCCCGGCTCTCGTTCCGGGCGCGCGGGATTCTCGCCTTCCTGATAGCCAAGCCGGACGACTGGAAGGTGCGTGCGGAGTCGATTGCGAAGGCCGGCAAGGAAGGCCGCGATGCGGTGCAGGGCGCGCTGCGGGAGCTCCGCAACTGCGGCTACTACCGGGTGGTCACGGAGCGGCTTGCGGACGGGACGCTGACGCGGATCACGGAGGTGTACGACACCGCCCAGGAGTGGGCGGCCGAGGAGTACACCAGGCAGGTGGGCAGACGGGTCGGGCGCAGGCTGAAGAGTGAGACGGAAGCGGCTGCGGATCGTGATGGCGAGGGAGACGGGGGGACCGAAGACGGGTTTTCAGGCGTCGGTTCACCAGGCGTCGGTGAACCCGCCGCCGGTTCTTCAGGCTTTCTAGTTAGTAACCAGAACCAATACCCACAGGAGAAGAACCCCCCTACCCCCGCAGCTGACGCTGCAGGAGAGCTCGACGCCGCCCCGACTCCAACCACGGAAGGGACAGCGCAGTCGTGTCCGACGCACCGGGATCGCCCCGGTCGCTCCTGCCGCCGTTGCGGGACGAGCCCGAGGCAGCAACGCGAGGCAGAGCAACGGGCAGAGAAGGAGCGGTTCAAGACTGCCGAGCGGGAGGCGAACGAGCGGGTGCTGAAGTCGGTACGGCGCGATCCGGGCGGGCAAGGGCTGTCGGCGGTGGCTCGCCGGAGCATCGAGGAGATGCGTGAGGCGCGTGTGAAGGGTGCCGATGGCGGCAGCGCGCAGTTGGCCGACAACGCGAGATAGGTCGCATCTGATATGAAGACGCTCAAGGTTTCCTCACTAGCCACCCCCACCCCACAGAGTAGAATTAAGATACAAGCAAGGGTTCGCGAAGCCTGCAACGCTGAGCACCTAACAGCGACTTTGCCGCAGCGGGGCTGGCCCGAGCACTCCCCATCAATCAACCGCGACAAATCGACGCGACCCAAAATAGGTCGCGATGCAAATACAGATCGGATTCTGATGCTGACCGCCGCCTCGAAAGTCGCCGCCATCCGCGCCGCGTACGGGCCCGAGGAGCTGGATGCGCTCGCCATCTACGGCGACGTGCACTCCGCCCTCGAATCGCTCGAGCTGCACCCGTACATCGAGACCCGTGGGGGTCTTGCCGTCTGCGCGTACGCCCCGGATGGCACGCTCGTGGTGGTGGCCTGCCAGGACGCCCTGCCCCTGCGGCGCCACATGCTCATGGGCTGGCACGTCACGCATGTCCCGGAGGACTCCAACAGCCCGCTGTGGCGCTGCATCGTGCGGGACACGACCCCTGACGACCTGTGCTGCTATCCGCCCGGCGATCTGCGTCTTGACGCGATCTCCGAGGCGATCAGCCGGCACTTGGCCACCTGCTCGCACACCACCGTCGGGGAGGCAGGAGCGTGAAGCTCTCGGACGACGACCTGCAGATGGCGGTCCGTGACTTCTTCACTCCGGCCCAGCTGCTGGAGTTCATCGATCTGCCTGATGGCCTGGCCCGTGCCGAGTGGGGCGAGCAGCAGTTCAAGGAGCGCGAGGGCCGTTTCACCGTGCGTCGCCTGGACGGGGAGCCCGACTCGGGGGCAATGACGGTGTGGACGCCGGCGCCGGGGGGATTCCGTTACGAGGTCGAAGCCTCCCGAGGGCTGCGTGCCGATGACGTCGCCTGGCGCGAGGTTCATGAGCTCGCCGGCAGGCGCGTGACCGCGGTGCGCTACGGCGCGCTTCGCGAGGCGGTCGAACGCGACCGGAGGCATCAGGCGTCGTACGTGCCGTGCCCGGGGCCGTACGCGGACCTCGGGGTGTGGGACGCGCAGTTCTACCGCCCCTGGTCGCGCCACAGCATGACGCTCCAGCTCCAGGCCGCCGCCGCTCTGGACGCGATCCTGCCCGCCGCCGTCGCGCATCCGCCCCTGTTCTGAACTCCCTCCACCGCAAGGAAGCACCACCCCGTGATCAACTCCACCACCTCGGCCGCCTGGACCTCGCTCGCACCCTGCGCAGACCTGGACGGATACATTCCTCACGACTCGCTCGTGCGCGCCCCGAAGCAATTGCTCCAGGCCTGCGCCCCGTTGATGGAGGACTGCGCGGCCCTGTGTCCGTTCGTGGTCCAGTGTTACGACCGCGTGCGGCCGGAAGCCGGCCACTTCGACGGGGTGTGTGCGGCCCGGATATGGGTCAACGGCAAGGCAGTTGCGACAGCCGAGAACGCGCCTGAGCTGCCCAAGCTCCCCACCCAGGCCGGGACGTGCGGCACGAGCAGTGGGGTGGCGGGGCACCGGCGACTCGGTGAGGCGCTGTGCGGGGAGTGCCGGGTGACGGCGCAGCGAGCGGGTGCGCGCCGCGCTGGCGCAGCGAGCATCCGCAAGCGCGCCCACCGGGCCAGTGCTCTGGTCGGGGCGACGTCCTGATCGAGCCGCGGATCACGCTGATAGCTGCACTTCGGGACCAGTTGCCGGACATGGATCCGCTCAGATGCGTCCACCTGGCCGATGCGCTGATCGACCAGCTCGCGCAGGACGGTGTGTGCCTCGTTCACGGCCAAACGTCAGATCCGCCTACAAGCCTGTGACCTGCATGAACGAGTTTGACACCCCCTCCAAGTAGAGTAGAATTTAGATATACGCAGAGGGTTCAACCAGATCCCTTACCTGAACCATTCAACGCAGGAGCACCCATGGGCGCCATGTCCTTCTACACACCCGCTACCGGCCGCAACGTCAACAGAGCCTTCTTTAACGCACGTTCAAAGGCTGCCTGGGAGCACGGTCACCGCGACCACTCCGGGACGGTCTACGAGAAGGACCAGGTCACGCTCCTGGACGAGCCCAAGCGCCCACTGCCGCAGGCTATCCAGCGAGCCGAGGAGCTGATTGAGGCCAGGGACCCGCGGTTCTTTCCCCGGTCGGGACCTGCCGGGGCACTGCCTATAGAGACAGGCACGGGTGAGTCGGGATGGCTGTTCTTCGGGCTGGCTTCCTGCTGAAAGGCCCTTTGACTGCGCCCACTTCAGGTGGGCGCAGCCGCGACGCAGCACCTCTTGGGAATCCCGGAAGGACCACTCCGTTGAACGCTCCGCTTCACGACCCGCTCGCCGTGCTCACCATCGCCACCTGCTACAGCATCAGCGAACATCTGGCCGAGGCGGCCATGAACCTGGCCGCCGTCACGCTGGTCGACGCCTGGCAGGACTACGCGCGGCAGTGGGGCCTGAACGCCGACGACAGCGAAGCGATGGAGATGTGGGGCCAGATGGTCGACAACCGCACCCGCCAGGCTCTGGTCGAGGACGCCGTCCGCACCGTGACGGCCGCACAGTTCATCGGCCGCCACACCTCGCGCCGCTCGTGCCGGACTCCGCGCGTCATGCGCACGAGCCGCCCGCGGGTGCACATCCGCTGAGGCGCACATCTTCGGTCCGCTCCGATCGGGGCGGACCGCGCCATGCCGACACCGCAATCTCACGGAAGGACCCACCTGATGGGCGCCATTGAATTCTTCACTACGGCCACCGGCACGGACCTCGACACCGCGTTCAGTACCGCCCGCGATGAGGCGGCCTGGGAGCGCGGGCACGGCGGCTACACCGGCGCCGTCGCCGAGAAGGACGAAGTCACGCTCCTCGACGAGCCCCGGCGCAGCGAAGCGGCAGCCATGGCTCGTGCCGAGGAGCTGATCTGTGCCGGAGACCCGCGTATCGACGACAAGTGGGGGCCGGCCGGGGCTCTGCCGCTCACGACGGACTCCGGCGAGGACGGCTGGCTGTTCTTCGGCTTCGCGTCCTGCTGACGCCGTCGGCCGGGCCCGCCGAGCGGGCGGGCCCGGCCCGCAGTCCCTGCATCTTTTGGAAGTGAAAGGACAGGCACTCTCGTGCTGCACAAACGACTTCCGCTACTGACCGCAGCGGAAATCATCACCCGACTCGGGCTCAACGCCCATCAGATCGGCCGCGCCACCACAGCCATGGAACAGATCGTGCGGCGCGCCTGGCGATATCGCACCGGGCCCAGAAGAGCCCTGAACTACGAGGAGTTCGCGGACACCGTGCCCACCTGCCACTGGGTGCTGATGTTCGAGGTGTGCGCCCTGATCCACCTCGGCCGCCATGCTGAGGCATGCGCGCTCACCGCGGCCGCCCGGATCGTCCGCCCCGGCCGGGGCGCTGGGCCGAGCGGGGGCGACACCGTCCCGTACGGCGAGGCGTTCGACCGCAAGTCGGCCGAGGGGATGGCCGCGCCGCCCGCGTCTGCCGGTGACTCGTAGCCGCAACACCCCCCTGTGAGCTGGGGGTTCGGAGTTGACCCTGCCCCAATAGAGAGTAAAATTTAGATAGAAGGTGGGCGGGTGAACCAGAACCCGCCCACCCCGCACTCCACCGGAGGACTCCATGAACAGCGACAGCACCTGTGCCCGGGATGACGACAGCGCGCGCCTGTACTCCACCCGTCACGTCCCCGCGCACTTGCTCGCGCTCGCTTCCGACACTGCCGACGTCCTTGGGCCGGAGTGGGAAGTGACGGGACTCTTGTCCACCGCGATGCTGACGCACCCCCTCGGTTTCCGTGTCAGCCTTGACGCCCAGGCGGACATTCTCCGCATCAGCGCATTCGTCAGCACCAGTAGCGACCCGGCAAGGCTTCCGGAAGCCATCTCCCACACCATGCCAATGACGCGCCGGGACGGCCCCTCCAAGGGCAGTGCGGCCCTCGCGGACCTCATCCACACCAAGGTCCTGCCGCACTACGGACGCCTGGACGCCATCGCAGCTCTGCGGCTGCTCAGCCTGCCGCTGCGCGACGCGAAGATCCCAGCCACCGCCCAGGGCGGCCCAGACCGCGCCGAGATCGACCTGCGGGCCGAAGACGGCGGCAACCCCGTCATCACGGTCGTCATCACCTTCTCGCATGACGACGGCGTGCATGTCGGCTTGCTCGTCGACCGGCTGACCACAGACCAGGCCATCCTCTGCGCCCGCCCCGCACTGCCTACGCAGCTGCCCGCCGGCATAGATCCCGCCCTCGGCTTTGCCCCCGAAGTGCACACCGTGCTGGACGCCATGCCGGGACTGACTGCCGCCTTCTCACAGTCCGGACCTCGATTCACGATCATCCGGACACCCACCGACGACCTCAAGATCCGCCACGACGCACGCGCCATTGAACCTGATGCGCCGCTCGGTCTCGCAATCCCGGAAACCAGTGTCGCCACCGCCTACGCCGTACTACGTGCCTACGCGACCAAGTAGCTAGCAGCCCGCCCCCAGTCCTGGCGCCAGCAACCAGGAACCCCGAAACCCACCACAAGGACGTAGCGCCACCGTGACGAGCGACACCCAGACCACCACCGTCACCGACCATTCCTCAGCCGAGGAGTACAGCGAATACCTCCAGGGCCTGACCCCCACCGTCCGTAATCTCGTCTCCGCCGCTGTCGCCCTGGCCCGCATAGACGAGCTCGGCTGGGCTCCACGCAGCGGCTACCCCGGCAGTGACGTGTAGTGGCAAGTCCGGTGCCTGGTATGCGGCTGGAGTGGAGAGCGGTTCTACAGCCACTTGCGCAGGGCCCGGCCCCTCAAGCGGCACGACGGCTGCGCCCCGCTGAGCAAGCGCCCCCAGTTGCTCGCGGCCCTGGCCGCTTACGCGACGGACTCATGCAACTGCCGCACTCCCCACCCCACAACCCCGGACCAGGCCGCCCACGTCATCGAGGCCATCGTCGACGCCCATCACCAGGAGGACTTCGCACTCCTACTGGCCGGGCTCGGCCGACTCCTCGAACCCTGCCCCGCCACGGCCGCACGCGCCGCTGCCGCGGCCGAGTACAAGTCCGCACCCAGCGGAGCCTGACATGGCGGGCTGGATGCGCGGCATGTGGCGCATTACGATGTGGCACCCCGACCGCCACGACGGGCAGCACGTCTACCTGGTGCCCCACTGGCAGGCACGCACCGAAGTAGCCGCCCGGGCCGCCGCAGCGACCCGGCACGCCGATCGGGCCTCGGTGATGACCGACCCTTCCCACTGGCGCGAGATGGTCATCGGTGAGGTGGCATTCAGGCCTGCGGTGCGCTCTCGGGAGCGGGCCGTCGCCTGGGTGGCACTCGTGCAGCACGATGCGATCAACGCACGCGGATGGCACGCCGCCGAGCCCGGCCAGCGCGGTGATCTGTGGCGCCAGCAGCTTCGGGCGATGCACGAGCAGTACCGCGAGAGGGTCATCGGCTTCGGTGACTCGCTCGCCGACATCCTGACCTCCCCGGCCGGCACGGACGCGGGCTGGGACCTGGCCCCGTACCGCGACCCGTTCGACCGCATCGTCTGGGAAAACGTCCGCGCCGACATCCACAAGGCTGGGCTCTCCCACACCTGGCACACGCCATACGGCGTCATCTGGATCGACCAGGGCTGACCCGCGCCCACCTGGCCAGCACGGCCACCTCCTTCACTCTCCCGGCCCGCCTCCGCCTGCGGGGGCGGGCCCTCGCACACCCACACCCCCTCACCGAAAGCGATCAACCCGTGACGCAACTCGACCTGTTCGCCGCTCTGGAAGAAGAGCCGCAGCCCATCCCCGCCACCTTCACCGCGCCCAAGGAGCCGTCCGCGCCTTCCCGCCCAATGGCCACGGCGGCCGCGTCTCCAGCCCGGTCGCGTCGGGTGAAGCCGTCGGGTGATCCGCACGGGCACGCCATGCGGGTCGGCGAGGCCGTTGCGGGGGTGTGGCACCGGCAGCACGGCGGAACGCGCATCGAGGTGCCCATCGGCCTCGTCGCCGCGCTCGCGCTGATCCGGCAGAAGGACGAGAAGGGCCCGGACCTGAAGGCGCAGATCCTCGCCCAGGACGACACGCAGTTGATCGCGATGTTCCGGGAGATCTGGTCGACGCACTGGATACACCGGCCCGACCTGATCGACCGCGCCCGCATTCTGCATGAGTGGCTGAACGACGAGGAGATCGACGACCACCGCGCCTACCTCGTGCGTGCCGTCACCAAAGCTGCCCTGGACCAGGGCCTGTTCGACCTCACCGGGCATGCGGAACCGTATCTGCGCGGCCAGACAGACGTGCTGTCGCCGGTCATGATGCTCGTTCGTTCCAGCGGCGCCCAGCAGGGCCTCGGCGAGTACCACACCCCGGCCGACATAGCCGATGCCATGGCGAACGTCCTCGCGGCCGAGAGCGTCATAGATATCCAGCTTGCGGTGAAGGAGCCGCAGCGCGGCGAGCACATCCACGACCCGGCCGCCGGCAGTGGTGGTCTGCTGCGCTCGGCGGCGCAGCGCCTGCGTGAGCGAGGGCTCGATCCGGCAGATTTCCAGTGGTCGATGGTCGACATCGACGAGATAGCCGCAGCCTGCGCGGCGGTGAATTCAATCATCTGGTCTCTCGGACCGCGCGTGACGGTCGCCTGCGCCGACTCGATCGCGAACCCGAACGCCGTCGAGGAAGCGATGAAGCACGCACGCGCCGTGTTTGCGCACCGTGACGAGACGCTCGGCAAGGCGCGCATCATCGCCGCCGTTCGCCAGGCGCAGCAGCTCCTGGAGCAGGCCGCCCCAGTCGCCGCCTGACCCGGATCAACCAGAGAAACCCCCAGCCTGACCTGCACAAACGGGTTTGACGCCCCCATCGCAAAGAGTAGAATTTTGATATGAGTTGGAGGGGGAATCCTTTCAACTGGTTCCAGCACATCGGCGTGGGGCGGCAATTGCCCGCCCACACCCGCACCACGAAAGAGCACGATGACCGTCATTGAGACCGAAGTACCCCCGACCGCTGCCGACATCAAGGCTGAGGCAACCCCTGAAGCGCCCATCGGCATCGAGGGATTCGCGGGCACGTTCGCGTGGGTTGATCCGCGCACGCTGGTGGTCGACCCCTACAACCACCGCAAGCCGCGCCCGTCCACCGGCGAGGACGAGGCAGAGGAGTGCGACGACCAGGAGGCCGAGGACACCACGGAGCCGGATGCGGATCTGATCGCCTCTGTCGACGGAATCGGCGTACAGACTCCGCTCCTGTTGCGGCCGCAGGCCGATGGCGAGACGCTCGGCATCATCTTCGGGCAGCGCCGCTTCAAGGCTGCGCTCCTCGCCGCGGAGAAGGCGATAGCTGCGGGCCGCCCCTTCCGGCTGGTTCCGGCGATCGTCCGAACCGACCTCAAGGGCATCGACGACGATGCACTGACGATCAGCCTCATCGAGAACAAGCACCGCAAGGCCGCCTCTGTACGCGACGACATCGATGCCGTACGCCAGTTGTCGCTCATGAAGATCAGCAAGACCCGCAAAGCCAAGCACGCCCGATCCCTCGGGCTGACGCCGGAGCAGGTGAAGGCCGCCGAGACGGCGGACAAGCTCAGCGACGAGAGCCTGAGCAAGGCACTCTCGTACGACTTCGACTTTGTTGAACTCGCCGACCTGCACGAAGTCGAGGACCTCGACCACGCCCTGCGGTGGCTGCGGAGCGCAAAGCACCGCGACCTGGACGAAGGAGAGGGACAGCGCGGCAACTGGGCCCACACCATGCAGAAGTTGCGTGACCAGAAGGCCGATCAGGCAGCGCGCGAGCAACTCACCGAGGAACTGGCCACGGCCGGCATTCCGCTCGTCGAGAGGTCCTGGAACTGGGCGAAGGCCGCCGCCCGCCCGCTCACCGACCTCACCACGACGGACGGCAACCTGGTCACACCCGAGGACCACCGAAGCTGCCCCGGCCATGCCGCCTTCCTCGACCGGGACGAGCCGGTCGCGGTGTGGCTGTGCCAGGACTGGATGAAGTGCGGCCACAAGCTCGGCCCCGATGCCCCCAAGGATGCCCGGGAGCACAAAGACAAGGAGGCGGAGAAGGAGGCGCGGCGCACCGTCATCCGCAACAACAAGGCATGGCGGGCAGCCCGGGTGGTGCGTCATGAATTCCTGGCAACGCTGTGCACCCGCAAGGGCGATGCCTCGCCCGCATCGTGGACGCTGATCATGTCGACGATCACCGGCACCAGCTACCTGTACGAGCACTTCGTCGACACCGGCGACACCACCCTGACTGCGACTTTCCTACGGGTGCCGGACCCCAACGAGGACCGCAACAAGTGGACCCGGGTCAGCGATCCGTTCGCCGAGGTGATCGCGAAGACCCCGGCTTCCCGCCGCTGGCAGATCCTGCTCGCGCTGGTCTGCGCTGCGCACGAGCAGCAGTCGATGGGGGACAGCGTCTGGCGCGGAGAGATCGGTTCCCACACGGCCGCTTGGCTCGCTTTCCTGAAGGCCGAGGGGTACGCACCGTCTGAGATCGAGGCCGAGACTCTGGCGACGGCCGAAGCGCAGGCGCAGAAGAGGGCGGAGGCGCTGGCCGCTGCTGAAGCAGAGAAGCGGGCGGCCCAGGACGCCGAGCCAGTCGCCGCCTAGCCCCACGCTGACCTGCATAAACGGGTTTGACGCCCCCTCCGTGAAGAGTAGAATATAGACGTCAGGGAGGGGGGCCTCCCAATCACCACGAACGGAATACCGACATGCCACCCATCACCCTCAACCGCGACGTCATCCTCAACGCCCTGGAAGCCGCAGGCCGCCCCCTCCAGAGGTACGACCTCGTCATGACCGTGTTCTGGGCAGCCGGATACGACCGCACCACCTACCGCACCGTCCAGGACCTCCCCGACGGAAGCCTCACGTGCGTCCAGCTCATCGACCGCCTGCACGCCGAAGGCGAACTCGTCCGCCTCCCCTCACCGAAGTGGCGGCAGATACTCGGCACCGCCTTCGACACCACGACCATCCACGGGCAGCGCGGCTACCACTGGTTCGCCACCCGCGACCAGCACACCCGCTGGACCCAGGCAGACCACGACCGCGCCGAACGCATCACTGCGATCACCGCGCGCCTCAGCGCCGCGAACCTGCCCCCGCTCGAACTCCGCCGCACCGACTGGTCCGACAACGGCGCCCTCCTCGACGCCGACGATCCCGAAGCCGTGCACACCTCTCTCGAGATCGTCGAACCGGGCGGCGCCCGTGTCGCAGAAGTGCTCTGCAATCACGCGCCCGACGACGAACAGCCCGCCGAAGCCCTCGCAGCCGCAGAGGCCGCAGCGAACCTCCTCGTTCACGCCCCGACGGACCTGGCCTTCCTCCTGGCCCTCATCAACGACGAGGCGAGCCGATGACTCTGCTGTACGGCGCCTCCGTCTCCGGAAAACCGCACCTCGTGACCGTGGCCGTCTGGCCGGCCGACCCCGATCAGCTCGTCCTCACCCGCTGCGGACGCCTCTCCCTGCGCGAAATCCCCGAGCCCGCCCCGGGTCACCTGTGCGGCATCTGCCAGCGGCTGCGCGCCTGCGACCAGCACCAGGAAGCCGCCGCACGACGGCACCACCAGCGTCACCTCGAACCGGTCTGCCGCCAGATCGCCGACGAAATCAACCGCCTGCGCGCTGGGCTCCTCGCCGACATCGCACTTCCCGCGCACCTCGCTATGACACCCGCGCACCGGTCCGAACGGTCAGCCATCGTCACTGGCCTTCTCACTGCCCTGGCAATCGCCCTCGGTACACCCGGCAACGACAACGCAGCCGAGCTCTACGCCCAGCAGCACACCCTCTCGTGACCAGCCGACTCCCCTGGCAGGCAGGTTTCCCCACCACCATCTACGACTTCAACGGCGTCAGGTACGACCTCACCCGCCCGTACATCGCACCCGACGGCTCCCGCTGGCACTGGACCCGCTGGTGCAACGAACACCAGCGCCCCGTCGCCACCCGCGCCGACCACACCCCAGGCGACATATCCGCCAGCGCCGAGATCAACGAACTCATCGACGGCCACGCCTACCGCTACCTCGCACCCACCCGCACCACCCAACAAGGACAACCAGCATGGAAGCAGTCACCTGGCTCCGGCCCGAATACATAGGGCGCGAGGACGAGCTGATCACCCTCGCTGACGGCGCCCGACTCGTCGGTGTCAGCCGCTCCGCCGTCAGCAACTGGGCAAAGCGCCACGCCAACTTCCCACGCCTCGCGTTGCTGACCGGCCCTCTGAGCAAGCGGGTCAAGTACGTCGTCCGCGAAGAACTCCTCACCTTCGCCCGCATCCAGCTCAACAAGACTCGCAAGGACCCAGGCAGCCACAAGCCCCGCAGACCAGCCGTCGAGCTCCGCGCAGGCGAAGTCCAGCACTTCACGCAGCAGGTCAACCGCCTCACCGAACTCGTCGACCGCCATAAGCAAACCCTGGCCGGCGCGGAAGCACGACTGCGCACCGCACGACAGCGGCTGCGCACGGCCCGGACTCAGCTGACCACCGAACTCGCCGCAGTCCACAAGTACAGCGCCACCGAGAAGAGCACCACATGAGCAAGAACACGCCCGCCCCCAAGGGCTTCATCGTCACCACCCCCATCGCCCCCACCGTGCCCGCCTCCGCACTCCAGGACGGCGACGCCTTCGCGCTCCCCGAAGCCCCTGACAACCACCTGATCGCCCAGGGCATCAAGCCCCACCCCGACCTGACCTCACGCCTGATCATCAGCGCGCGCGGCATTCCAGCCCCGTTCACCATCCACTCCGACGAACCCCTCCAGCCACTGCGAATGCTGCGCACCTTCGAACTGACCTGCCAGCTCTGCAACCGCACCGTCAGCCAAGACCTCGACCTCGTCACCCACGGCACCCCGCAGACCTGGGTCTGCAACCTGTGCAGCTAGCACTGACCACCCCGCGGGCGGGCCTCACCAGCCCCGCCCGCACCCGTCATAAGCACCACGAACAGGACGCCAGTGCAGTGACCTATAAGACCGAACGCACCATCACCGTCAGCGACATCACGATCAGCGTGCGAACCAGCGACCGCACCACCCTGGAGCTCGACGTCAGCACCTCGCCCAACCCCGCCGCCGCTGGATCTACCAGCAGCTCGCCCGCATCGCCGCCACCACGCCAAACAACCCGATCAAGCTCCTCGACACCGGCGAAGTCTTCGCCGTCCTCGGTCGGCCACACCGCCTCCGCATCGTCCCGGACATCGAACAGACAGAGCCGATCACTCACCATCAGCACCCCGAAGCCGGCGACTGGCTCCACCTGCGACACACCACCGCCACGAAACTGGATATAGCGCGTCGAATGCTCATCAACTTCTACGCCAAGACCGCCAAGGACTGGCTCAAAATCATCTGCCCACAGATCGCCACTTCCGGGCCAATACCTGACATACCACTCACCACCTCAACCCACCCGCGAACCACCAAAGCCCACTACCACCCCACCTGCGGCCTCACCCTCCACTGGGCCACCGACCAACTCGACGAACGCACCCTCCGCGAACTCATCCACCGCACCCTCCATCTCCGCACCATCACAGACACCCACCAACTCGACCACGACCTGCGCAACCTCTGGCTCGGCAACCTCACCGCGCTCGCCCCTGCGGAGGTCTCGGACCGATGAGCTACAACGGCATCAACGTCGGCGAAACGTTCCTGCCCCTCGAAGGCGCACGCTGGGACTTCCACGTGTACAACGACGTCGCCGACGACGTCATGGCCTTCGCCCGCAGCGGCGAGGCCATCACCGCGCGGGAACTGATCTCCGGACAGCAGCACCGCCACCTCCAACCGGCACATCCCCGGACAGTCATCGAACTCAAGACGCTCCGCGAACTCGGCCGCCCGTACGGCACCGCCCAATCCTGGCCTCGCGACCTGGGCGGCCCAGCCGACACGTGGGAGGTCTACGACTACGACGCCGACCTGCGCCACGTCTGCCTCGTCCACACAGGCCTGTACTGGGAGAACACCGGCCGGATGCGATGGAACCGCTGGCACTACGACAACAACCGGGACCGGCTCGTGGCCGTGCACACCGAACACATCAATGCCCTGCCGCGCCTGACGCTCTGGGAGGAGCACGACCAGAAGGCCATGCGCCTCAACTACCGAGACCAGGAAGGGCGCTGGCTGTGACAGCCACAACAAGGATGCCTCGCACTGACGCTTATCGTCCGGGCCTGGGCGAAGGCTGGCGGGCAGTGTGGGAGGTCACCCACTACACGCTCGACGAGGACGGCCAACGGGGCACTTCGTGCATCGTGACCCAGGTCGAAGTCCACCCGCTGAAGTCCAACATCAGCCTCACCCACTCCGTGTTCGTCCATCTCACGCAGGACCCGGACGTTCCTGAACCCGACCTGCTCGACGCACAGACGCGCCTGCTTGGCTACACCGCCGGCGAACCGGGCGAAGACGGGAAGACACCACTCGTACACGGCCTGCGCTGCACAACCTGCGGCTCAGACCAGGTGACATTCAGCGTGCGGGCCTGGGCGAACTGTCAGGCCTGCGGCACAGGCCAGACGCAGGGCGAAGCAATGCTGTGCTCCAAGCACTGCGAACAGTGCGGCGCCGCGGGAGTGAGCAAATGACCGACGCGATCAGCGCGGCCGCAGTGGCAGAGATGTTCCCTGCACCGCCCGACGGCCGCACAACAGACGAACTGCGGGCCGAGGCCGATGCCTTGGTGCCCGCCGACGTCGACGAGTTCGACGAGACGTACTGCACCTCCTACGGCGTGCACAACGCTGAGGGCCCATGGCCGAAGTGGCTGGCAGTTGCGCTCGCCTTCCGCGGCCTCAGCAAGAACGCGACGGTCGCCGTCGAGTACGGGGAAGTCGTCATCCGGCACACCGATGGCTCCTCCTCGACGCTACGCCCCGTCGGCGCCGACCCCGTACGGCCGGAAGTCCCCCCCCCGATGGGCTGCCGCTACTGCGGCCTGCCCCGCAGACACGACAACCAGTCCTCGGCGTGGGGACAGCACGCCTACACCGAGCCGACCCAGTTCCAGATCAAGGCGCGAATGCTGGAGCGCCGCAAGAGGAGGGCAGGAAAATGAGCGAACAGGAGATCGTGACGCCAGACGGTGTGCGACGACCGACCCACTGGGAGTGGGACGCCGAGATGATCACCAACATGGCAGCCCGCACACTGCTGTGGGGGCAGACGCCATGCCCGCTGGACGGCCGGGAGAACCAGCTCCACGACTGGATACGGTTCGAGGTCTCCTACAACGACAAGGGCGACATCGACGGGCTAAAGCCAAACCCGTGCGACCTCATGCCCAAGCACAACGACGACCCCAAATCAGCGTTCGAAATGAGCATCCACCGCATCACCGCCCTCGGCTTCGACCTGCGCAGCAGCGTCCACTACCGGCCCGGCAAGGTACTCATCAGCATCAAGGACGAGCGAACCGGCGAAGACGTGTTCGCCTGCCTCTTCGACCTGAACGACGCACCCGGCCAGCACTTTGTAGGATCCGCGACTCCGTTGACAGCGAAGGCACTTCATTGACAGCCGATTGGCAAATCCGCGATCCCGTTGACAGTGACTACGTTCAGTAGCAGGCGATTATCTGCGGGGCTATCAGGATCATGGCACTCCCTATCTGAGGTATCGGTCAGGTCAGGCCGGCCAGGGCGGTAGTCAGGCCGAGGCCGGCGCAGATGCCGAGGGTGCGCAGCATGCTCCAACGCAGCCGGAAGATCAGGACTGCGGCGGTCAGGGCGATGGCGAGGGCGCCGGGCCGCAGGGTGGCGGGGTCGGGCAGCTGGAGCTGCAGCGGCCCGAAGGTGACGGCATCCACGGTGGTGAAGAGGGTGTGTTCGGCGAAGTACAGGGCCAGGTTGGCGATGACGCCGACGACGGCGGCGGTGATGCCCTTCAGGGCGGCGGAGATGTGCGGGTTGCCGCGCAGCCGCTCGATGTGCGGGGCGCCGAGGAAGATGAACAGGAAGCAGGGCACGAAGGTGACCCAGGTGGTCAGCAGCGCGCCGAGCAGGGCAGCGGCCCAGGGGGTAAGCGTGCCGGGGTCGCGGTAGGCGCCGAGGAAGGCGACGAACTGCACGACCATGATGAGCGGGCCGGGGGTGGATTCGGCCAGGGCCAGGCCGCGCACCATCTCCCCGGGGGTCAGCCAGCCGTAGGCGTGGACGGCTTGCTGGGCGACGTAGGCGAGCACCGCGTAGGCGCCGCCGAAAGTGACCAGCGCGGTGCCGGAGAAGAACAGCCCTTGGGCGGTGAAGGTGCTGCCGGTGCCGAAGAGTGCGGCGACGGCCGCCAGCGGGGCGGCCCACAGGGCCAGTCCGATGGCCGCGATGCGCAGCGTGCGGCGGAGGCCGGGGCGCTCGTGGTGCAGGGCGCCATCCGCGATCAGCGGAGCGGGCCCGCCGTCGCTGGCCTCTTCGGCAGGGAGTGTGCGGGTGCTGGGGAGGTAGCGGGCGATCAGCCAGCCGGCTATCGCGGCGGCGGCGATCACGAGCGGGAACGGCACGGCGAACAGGGCCAGAGCGGCGAACGCGGCTACCGCGAGGGTGATGTGGGCGATGTGGGTCAGCGAGCGGCGGCCGACCCGCCATACCGCCTGGGCGACGATGGCCACCACCGCGGGGGCGAGCCCGGCGAACAGGCCCGTAAGTGCGGCGGTGGTACCGAAGGCGACGTAGAGGGCGGACAGCGCCAGCAGGGCCACGATGCCGGGCAGGACGAACAGGGTGCCCGCCGCCAGGCCACCACGGGTGCCGTTGAGCAGCCAGCCGATGTAGACGGCGAGCTGCTGGGCCTCGGGGCCGGGCAGCAGCATGCAGTAGCTCAGCGCGTGGTTGAACCGCTGCTGGCCGATCCACCGCTTCTCCTCCACCAGGGTCCGCTGCATCACCGCGATCTGCCCGGCCGGACCCCCGAAGGTCTGCAGCGAGATCGCGAACCAGGTGCGCAGCGCCTGCCGGAACGGGATCAGATCCCGGCCGTCACTCGGGCGGGGGCGTGCGGGGTCGTCGGTAGCAGTCACCGGCCAGGCTCCTTGGGCTCGTGCTCGCGTCGGGTGTGGTGCGGCCCCCGGGGATGCACCGGCGCGGCAGCGTCCCCGGTGGCCGGCGAGGCGGTTGTCCCGCCCCGGCTATTCGGTGTAACCATGGTTGCATCAACTGCTGGAGACGAGAACCCAAGGAGTGGTGATGATCTCCACGAAGACGTTGCGGCTGGGCGCGGTGGCGGGGGCGGTGCTGCTGGCCGGCGCCTGCGCCAGTGACAACGGGTCCTCGGCCGGAACGGAGGACAGCAGGGCGGCGCACGCCGCAGCCACGGGGAAGGGCATGGAGCCGGTCAAGACCAGCGAGGAGGACTGGAAGGGTGTGGCCGACGCGCTGGGCCGTGAGGGCAAGCTGTCGGGCGGCACCGTGTACCGGACCGGGTTTCCCCGCAGTGACCTGAAGGTCACCTCCAAGGGCGTCACGGTCAAGGCGGGGCTATCCCTGGGCTCATGGGCGGCCTTCGCCCGCTACGGCGACGGCACCACCATGGCGATGGGTGACCTGGTGGTGACCGAGCAGGAGCTGCCGAAGGTCACCGACGCCCTGCGGAAGGCTGGCATCGCCCAGACCGCGGTGCACAAGCACCTGCTCGCCCACTCCCCGCAGGTGTGGTGGACCCACTTCCACGCCCAGGGCAAGGACGCGGACAAAATCGCCCGCGGCGTCCGCGCCGCGCTGAACACCACCGCCACCCCTGCGCCCTCGCCCCCGTCCGACCAGAAGCCGGACCTGGACACCAAGGCCATCGACCAAGCCATGGGCACCAAGGGCACCAACAACGGCGGGATCTACAAGTTCTCCTTCGCCCGCGACGAGAAGATCACCGACCACGGCAAGATCCTGCCCCCGGCCATGGGGGTGACCACCGCGATCGGCTTCCAGCCCACCGGCGACGGCAACGCGGTCATCAACGGCGACTTCGCCATGGCCGCCAGCGAGGTCCAGAAGGTGATCAAGGCACTGCGCGGCGGCGGCATCGACATCGTCGAGCTCCACAACCACGGGTTGAGCGACAACCCGCGCCTGTTCTACATGCACTTCTGGGCCCAGGACGACGCCGTGAAGCTGGCCCGCACCCTCAAGAAGGCCGTCGACCAGACATCCGTCACCCCCGCTGGCTGATCTTGTTCTGAAGTGAAGGAGAATCGTACTCATGCGACCGCGTAATGCCCTGGACTGGGTGGCCTTTGTGCTGCTGCTGATCGGCGCGTTCGCCTGGGGCGCGTTCGTCACCGACGTCAACGTCCTCGACCGCGTGCTGGAGCCGATCGCCGACCCGCTCGATGACGTGGTGTTCGTGTTGATCGCCCTGTCCGGGCTGTACTGGATCGCCCGCGTGGCCGGCTTGGGGCCGCGGGACAGCAGACCGTGACCGTGCCCGGGGTGGGCGGGCAGTGGGTGCTGTTGAGCTACCGCATCCCCCGCGAGCCCTCCACCCCGCGCATCACCATCTGGCGCAAACTCAAACGGCTCGGCGTCGCCCAGCTCTCCGACGGCCTGGTCGCGCTGCCCGCCGACGCCCGCACCCGCGAGCACCTGGAATGGATCGCCGACGAGATCCTCGACGCCGACGGCACCGCCACCATCTGGCTCGCCCAGCCCGCCAGCGCCGCCCAGGAACGCTCCCTCGCCCAGGCCATGGCCACCGCCCGCGCCGCCGAGTACCAGCAGGTCCTCGCCCAGGCCGAACAAGCCCGCACCGCCGATGAGCCCACCCGCAGACGCGTCCTGCGCAAGCTGCGCGCCGAACTGCGCCGCATCCACCGCCGCGACTACTTCCCCCCGCCCCAGCGGCGCGCCGCCGAGAATGCCGTGGCGGCCCTCCACCCCGACCACCACAACGACGATCCCAAGGAGAGTGAGTCCGCATGAAGTGGGCCACCCGCGCCGGCATCCACATCGACCGCGCCGCCTGCGCCTGGCTGATCCACCGGTTCATCGACCCCGACGCCACATTCGTCTTCGTCACCGACCCCGACCAGGTCCCAGGCGACGCCACCGCGTTCGACATGCGCGGCGTGGAACTCGGCCACCACCACGGCGACTGCAGCTTCGAGACCATCCTCACCCGCTACCAGCTCACCGACGACCCGGCCCTGAAACGCATCGCCGAGATCGTCCACGAAGCCGACATCGACGACGAACGCTTCGACGCCCCCGAAGCCCCCGGCCTGGACGTCATCCTGCGCGGCCTGTCGATGATCGGCGACGACGACCACACCATGGCCGTCACCAAACCCGTCTTCGACGGCCTGTACGCCTACTACCAGCGCGCCCACCTCCTCGGCCGCGAACCCGCCTGACCGCACTCCAGACTTCAGACAAGCGCGTCAGACCGCACCACCCAGATCACCTGACCCCGCGTCCGCAGCGGCCGGTGGCCCTGCTCGTCGAGCTGGGCGAGTTCGTGCTCATAGGCCACGGTGCTGGAGCCGTGGGACGTGACCGCCGAGCCTCGGCGAACAGCGCATGCGGGATCCGGGTATACGGACGCATGGATTCACACATCCCGTACCTCCGCCACACTGCGTAGTCGCGATGCCGGGCCTGTCACAGCTCGTCGGTGATGAGCCCACGTTGGGCCTCCAGGGCGACCCCTCTATTCGACGCAGTCATCCTGCACCGTCCGCCGGACAGAAAGTCGCCATCGAACGCCCCGCGGAACCAACGGCCCCTACAGAGCCGATGAAGGCCGGTCAGCGAAACCGGCGTTCAGCACGACCATTGATACCTCACTCGCTGTCACCAACCCCGATCACGGAGAACCACCGATTGCTCACCATCCACCGACACGGCCGCTGCTCACCGTGCGCGGATTCCGGCGTTTCCGCAGGAGCCAGTGCTCACGAAGTCGCGGACCCTAGACACTTCCACGTCGGCAACGCCATCGACGCGACGCACGGCGACGAAGGAGTGTGGGACCGCAAGCGGATCATGACCGCCGCCAGCCGCAACCCATCCTTCCCTCACGAGGAGTGCCGCATCTGCAACCAGGCCTTCGGACAGCACGAACGCCTGGTCCTACGCGTCGCCCGCAGCGACGAACACGACCCCGCCAAGATCCGCTGCGCCCTCGTCATAGCCTGCGGACCCAACGCGGACATCCTTGAGTCCAGCAGCAGGCTCGCCCGGCTGGAAGCACACAGCATCGGCAGAATGCCGGGACTGAACCACCAGTGAACCAGCTCGCACGACAAAGCCGGTGAGACGGGTCGGCGATGCCGTACGAACGGGACGACCCGACCGCATGGCATCGCCGGCCGACGCAGGAACCTCCCACCATGAACAAGCACCGCGACCCGGATGAAACGATGACACCGGCGGTGCCGCTGACACAGAAACGGACGACGACATGAGCGAGCTGGAAACCCTCCGCGCAGCCGTGCGCGACGAGCTCGACAGCCTCTGGAGCGACCTCAACAACGCCCGCTACGCAGCCATCAGCGGGAAGTGGTCGATGCAGTGCGACTTCCTCGTCGAACGCATCAAGAAGCTCACCGCACTCGTCGGCCCGACACCGTGGGAAAGCATCGAACTGCCGCTCCTCGAAGACGGCATCTATCAGCGCCTCCACACGGAGCTCGGCGTGGAGGCCCCCGTAGACATGGAGCACGTCGCCCGCACCCGAGAGCAGATCGACGCAGACAGACAGCGCGGGCCCGCAGCACGTACTGACCTTCCGGCGCTCGCAAGTGGCTGCGCTTCGGCCCCAGGCTGTCTCTGAGCGGCACGAACCCTGAGCGGTAGTCAGTCGATTGCTTAGCAATGGGTTACCTGCGGCTTTGATGCGGCTGATCATGTGGAGGGCCAGGTGGAGGGTCTCGGGGGACGCTCGGGGGACAGACGGGGGACAGAAGCCTAAGAACAGCCAGGGAAGGATCGGGAAGCATCCGGTAAGAACTACTCTTGGCGTGAGGGTCCACTACCGCCGGAACAAGCCCCTGACCTGCATCGATACGCCTCTGGCCTGGTCGAACGCACTGCGGCTCCCTTGATCACGGAAGCAAGATCCAACATGCTTGTAAAGCGAAGGTCGTCGGTTCGAATCCGACAGGGGGCTCTCCGTACGCCGCGCTGACCTGGGGTCTCTCCCCAGGTAGGCGGGCTATTCGGCCTCGGACTCCTCGTCCGGGGCCGTTTGCGTGCGCGGAGCGTGAGCGGATGGGGCACCAGAGTCGCGCTCAGCTGCGAACTCCCCGGTACCGTCCGCTACGGCTTCGACCCCGGATTCCTCGTCTTCAGCTCCGGATTCCTTGGAGGCGCATGCTGCTCTCATCGCGGCTGATGGCGCTCTGCCGCCCCTTCTTGTCCGCCAGGCACATGACCAGCCACTCGCCGACGGTGAGTCGGCTGGTCGGGTCCAGGGCTGTGGCTGAGACGGGAGTGTCTAAACAACGGCCCCGTCTCACTTTCGGTGGTGACGGAGCGTTGTCGGTGTCGTTGACAACTCGCGTGCGAGATGCCAACGAGCTTGTGAGTGCGGTGTTTTCGAGGCTTGGGCCCCTGGCCATCGAGGATGTGGTCGACGAAGGGGAGCGGATCCTGGTGCGGCTCGGACACCGGAGGACTCTGTGCCGTGCCCGGGCTGCGGGGCGTTGTCCGGGCGCGTGCATGGCTATCATCTGCGGACCGTGGCCGACGTTCCAGTGGATGGGCGGCGGGTGGTGGTCCGTGTGCAGGTGCGACGTCTGGTGTGTCCCACGCGCGGCTGCCGCCACACCTTCCGCGAGCAGGTGCCCGGGGTGCTGGAGCAGTACCAGCGACGCACAAACCGTCTGACCAGGCAAGCCAAGGCCGGGTCAAGGAGTTGGCTGGCCGGGCGGGGGCACGTTTGCTGGCGATACTCGCGGTGGGCTTGTCGCGTCACACTGCCCTGCGCGCCCTGTTGCGCATCCCGTTGCCCACCGGGCGGGTGCCCCGCGTGATCGGCGTCGACGATTTTGCTCTGCGCCGGCGGCATCGCTATGCCACCGTGGTGATCGACGCCGAGACCCATGAGCGGATCGACGTGCTGCCCGACCGCACAGCCGACACCCTTCAGGCGTGGCTGCGTCCCATCCGGGCGTCGAGGTCGTGTGCCGTGACGGCTCGGCCACCCACGCCGAGGCCATCCGCCGAGCCCTGCCCGACGCGGTGCAGGTCGCTGACCGCTGGCATCTGTGGCACAACCTGTGCGAAGCCGCCCTGAGCGAGGTGAAGGCGCACAGCAACTGCCGGGCCACCGTGCTGGACGCGCCCCTGTACGACGGGCCCCGCGCACAGACCACCCCGGAGCGCTGGCACCAGGTCCACGACCTGCTCGACCAGGGCGTGGGCCTGCTCGAATGCGCCCGCCGCCCGCAACTGGCCTTGAACACCGTCAAGCGCTATGCCCGTGCCGATCAGCCCGAGCCGATGCTCCGCATCCCCAAGTACCGTGCCAGCCTTGTCGATCCCTACCGCGAGCACCTGCGCAATCGCCGGGCCGAAGACCCCGCCAGCCCCGTCCTGCACCTCTTCGAAGAGACAAGGCCCTCGGGTTCACGGCTGTCTCAACCTCCTGCACAAGTACATCGACCAAGGCTGCGCGGACGCCGACCCAGTCACATCCCTGCGCGCAGATGCGCCCGGATGCTGCTCACCGGGCCCGACAACCTCAAGGCCGAGTATCACGATGTCCTGGTCCGGCTCACCGCCGCCTGCCCCGAGTTGGCCCAACCGACCGTCCGTATCGGGGCCTTCGCCCAGCTTCTGAAGCCGCACCCGGGAAATGCCGACACGTTCGAGCTCTGGATCGCCCAGGTCCGCGCAGTCGATCTGCCACATCTGCACGCCTTCACCCGGGGGCTGGAGCGAGACCGCGACGCTGTGATCGCCGCGTTCACACTCCCGCACCACAACGGCGGAACCGAAGGCGTCAACACCAAGACCAAGCTGATCGCGCGGCAGATGTACGGTCGGGCACGCTTCACCCTTCTCCGCCGACACCCCCACCGGCCGGGGCGCGGGTTCGGTTCCTGCGCCCCAGTCGCAGTTTGACCAGTACGAATCGGCCCATCCGTATGGGGGGCTTGTCGGAGCCGCACCGTCGAGGCAGCCTGTATCCCTTGTCGTCGAAGGAGCGTCGAAGTCTCGACGGCTTCCTCACCGCTCGCCGCCTTCGCGGCCCGTCCGAGGCTCTTCCGCGAGAACCGGGTAGGCGCGACGGGTGCCGGTGTCGATGAGGATCTGCCCGGCCTGGGCGACGTTGCCGGCCTCGACGGCCCTGGCCATCGCGGCGCGGGCTGCTTCAGGTGTCGCGTGTGGCGGGACCACCAGCAGGGAGAAATGGTCCTGGTCGCCCCGGGTGATGAGGACGGTGTCGTCACCGACCGGGAAGGAGTCGATGTGCACGACCCGGTCGTCGATGACGAGGCGGGTCGGTAGTTCTTCCCAGGCGCCGGCGTCCAGACCGACGCGCAGGACGGGGCCGAGATGCGCGGTCAGCGCGGCGATCAGACCGGGGAGCTCGGTGCCGATGTCGCGCGAACGCGGCCACCACGCGCCGTCGAGAACCTGCTCGCGGGTGTGTGTGGTCACCAGCCTCAAGAGGGCCGTCCCGGGCCTGACGGCGTGGTGGACCTCGTCCGGCAGAAGCTGCGGGGCGCGGGGAGCGTCGAAGTCGGCCATGTGTGTTCGCCCGCCTTCCGGGGGCGGTGCGTCCGCCCGGCGAGATGACCTCGTCACTTCACCGTACTCCGCGTGCCGGGGCGCGGGCGCGCCGCACGGCGGCGGAGCCGGCCCGCGTTCACCAGGAAAGTTCTGTTCACGCGCGCCTTCACCGGACGGCTGGCCGGAGTAGAGTGAAGACACCGGGAGTACTTCGCACACCGGCTCCCAAGCCGGTGTCGTTCTCGGCGAGCAACAACACCGGGACGTCGAAGACGAGCCCGGGGACAGGTCCGCGCCATGACCGCGACCATCGACCGTACGATCACCAGCGAGCGTGCATCTGCGTCACCGGCCCGCCTCTCCTTCACTCCGGAAGGATCGCCTCCGGGTCTTCTGGACGGCGCCTGGTGGCCCCGCTCCCGCGATCTCCTCCGCGAACTCCCCGCTCTGACCGACGTGCTGGACGCGCGCTGGGGCCGGATCACTCATGTCACGGTGAACCCGACTCGCTGGCCCGTGGTGCCGCGAAAGGTGCCGGTGACCGGGCATACGGTGCACGTGGGCTGGTTCGCCGAAGAGCAGGACCCGAACAAACTGATCCTCCTCTCCTACACCGCGGGTCGCTGGGACCTGCTGGTGATCCCGCCGGAGACCGGCGCTGCCGCCGCCGCCCGGCTGATGTCCGCCGCGGCCGCCCCCGGCGGCCTCCGCACCGCCAGCGCGCTGATGGCGAGCGAGGACACCACGCGTCACGCGCAGCAGGCGCTGTGGCGGGAAGAAGAGTGGGAGACCGACGGCGGGGCTGCCTCGGCGCCAGGGAATGCGGCCGAGCTCCTGACCTCCGCCCGAGGGAGGTGAGGACGTGGAGACGATCATCACCGTAGCCGTGATCATCCTCATGATCGTCGCGGGCATGATCCTCATCCATCTGCTCAACGCGCAGCACGACGAGCGGATCGCGGCCTTCCCGTACAGCGAAGCCCTGCGAGGATCCGGACGGCGGAGCCGCCCGAGCGGGCAGCCGACCGAGCCCACCGAACCGCCCGTAGCCACCCACCACGAGCACCACGCCGGGGGCCGCGGATGACACCGACCTTTTCCTGACCGGGATGGTGGGTGTGGCGCGACGCCATCACACCCAGCGACACGTCATCCCCTCGTCCCTGGTGAGCGAGGCCACCATGAAGCCACCAGAACTCCCCTCAGCCGGGCGCGCTGACGTGCGCGTCGTCGCCCCGTCCCCGGAAGCCGCCCGCCAGGTCGCAGAAGTTCTCCGTCATCACTTCGCAGCCACCGAACAGCGCAGCTACCCCGTCGACGACTCAGGCGGAACCCGCCTCCACCTCACCGTCGACACCACCCACACGCCAGAGCCGGCGCGGCCCTGGCTGGTGACCAGTCGATCCTCCGGGGGCGCCCGTACAGAGACGGACGAAATCTGAAGCAAGGGCCGGCAACGGGCGGGGGCGGGCGTACTGCCTCGCCTGCCCCACAGGCTCCGAGTCGGCGCCGGCACGAGTGGACAGCGATCATGGCAACACTGCACGAACGGAAGCACTACCGCGAGGCGATCATGAAGGCCCTGTACGAGACCACGGAAGGCAATCGCTTCCTTGGCGTCACCGGGGCGAAGCTGCGCGACGATCTTCAGATCCCTGAGCAGGATCTGGCCGCCGCCTGCGCATATCTGGTGGGCGAAGGGCTCGTCACCGTCGACTGGGCACAAGGGAACACCCCCGTGATGGTCACGCTGACGCACCAGGGAATCCGGCTCATGGAGGCCGAAGAGGAGGAGCGGTGCTGACGCGAAGCGAGTGCTGTTCACCCATCCGGCCGTCAGCGCTCAGGCTCCGCGACGGGTACCGGTGAACCATGGCTGGCACCTTCACCACCCGCACGATCAACATCACAACCGGCCCCGCGGAGACCCTGCACGACCTCACGAACACATGCTCCGCGTTCCTCCGAGAGGCCGCTCACGGGCGAAACGGACTGCTGAACATCTTCACCCCCCACGCGACGTCCGGCCTGGCCATCATCGAGACCGGCGCGGGCAGTGACGATGACCTGTTGACGGCCCTGCGCGACCTTCTTCCCGCGGACGACCGCTGGCAAGACCGCCACGGCAGTCCAGGCCGCGGCGGCACTCACATGCTCCCGGCTCTGGTCCCACCGCACGCCACGTTGCCCGTAGTCGACGGTGAACTGGAACTGGGGACCTCGCAGTCCGTCGTGCTGGTGAACACCGACCGGGAGAGCCCGGAACGCCAAGTCCGGCTGTCTTTCCTCGGCTGACCACACGATCCGGCACCTGGTCTTCCTCCTGACGAGGCAATTCTCCGGTCGACCACCCCAAGGTCTCCTGTGCCCAGATCGAACGTCTCGAAGAGCATGACCTCGGCCTCGCTCAGCGGGAGCCGCAGGGCCAGTTCCTCGGCCAAGCAGCTCAGCGACGGGAAGGCCCCCTGGGTGAAGCGCGTGGTCATACCTCGCGGCTCTCCACGGTCCATTCGGACGGCAACTCCGAGCGCTCCAACAGCTCCTCGACGACCGAGCCAGCAGCCCTCCGGGCAGGAGCGCACTCAGACGGACGACGTCTGAAGCGATGCCCCAGGAACGGGTGCGGCATGGCATGCGACTGACGGTGCGCTGAGCCCTTTCCGATCAAGGATCGGATTACCCAAAATGCACCTTATGCCGAGTATGCGGCTGAGGCATAGCATGGTGAAGGGGACGGCCCCGGTGCGTAGACACCGGGGCCTTGCGCACTGTCGGCGTGACGGCAGGGAACGAGCGGATCCTGGCGCGTATGTCGGCCGAGCACATGCACCGAAGCCCGGCACCGGGCTGCCCTGTGACCCACTCATTGGAGACCGCCGGCTCGGCAGACGAAGGCGAAATCAGGCTGGTGAGGCGAAAGGGAAAGGCTATGGCGGAGGGTGATCGGCAGCCTGGCAAGGACACGGTGGACCGGTCGGAGGGGTTCGGCGAGCGACTGCTGGGGGTGCTGCTGGACCGGGCGCACGAGATGCCGCCGCAGCTGATCGCCCCGCTGATCGCGGAAGAGGTGGCCAGGGTCGGTGGCCGGGACATCTCGATCCTCCTGCAGGACTATGCGCAGCTGCTGCTGGTGCCGCTGCCCGGTAGGCGTCTGGCCGTCGGCGAGCCCGAGTCGATCGGTGACTCCCAAGCCGGCACGGCCTTCCTGAAAGCGACCCCCGTCGAGGTACCGCAGGCTGACGGCGTCCGGATGTATCTACCGTTGTTGGACGGCAGTGACCAGGTGGGAGTGTTGACCCTCACCCTGGATACCGTCGATGACGACGACCGGCGCCTGCTGCGCAGGCTCGCCGGCCTGATCGCCGACATGCTGGTCACCAAGCACAGCTACACCGACCAGTTCTTCCTCACCCGGCGCCGCGCACCCATGAGCGTGGCTGCGGAGATCCAGTGGTCTCTGCTACCGCCGCTGGCGATGTCCGTGCCGCAGGTCGCAGTGGCCGGAATCCTGGAGCCCGCCTACAACGTCGCCGGCGACAGCTTCGACTACGCACTCAACGACGACGTCCTGCACGTGGCCGTGGTTGACGCGATGGGCCATGGCTTGAACGCCGCCACCATGGCCACCGTCGCCATCGGCGCCTACCGGCACTCCAGACGTGCCGGCATCGACCTGTCCGAGATCTACGCGTTCATGGATCGGGCCATCGCCGAGCAGTTCGGACCCGAACACTTCGTCACCGCGCAGATGATGCGCCTGAACATCGCAACGGGCCACCTGCAGTGGGTCAACGCGGGCCACCCCGCACCGCTGCTGGTCCGCAACCACCGGGTCTGTCGGCAACTGGAGAGCCCGACCACCTTGCCGGTCGGCCTCGGAGGTGAAAAGCCGCAGGTCAGCGAGCAGAGACTGCAACGCGGCGACCGGGTGTTGTGCTTCACCGACGGCCTGATCGAGGAGCACCAAGCCGGCGAGGAGCAGTTCGGCGAGCAACAACTCATCCACTGGGTCAACCGCATCGAGCACGCAGAGGAGGGAGTGCGGGCAGTGGTGCGATCGCTCTCCCACAGACTGAAGGAGGAACGGGGCGGGAGCACCAGTGACGATGCGACCCTCTTCCTGATCGAGTGGCGCGGGGGCGCCGCCGACCACCTCGCCGTCCTGGAGTGAGCCGGTACTCGCATCATCGTTGACGGAGCCGACAGCGCGCACGCCGCTGCCTGCCACACACTCGACAGCGAGGCGCTGTCGGCGCGCCGGCGTCGCCTCGGTGAGCTGACCTATGAGGAGTTCACCGCTCGCTCCGAGGGGCACGCCAACGCCGACGCGGGAGCGCGCGAGCATGATCTGCGAGTGGCCGAGGAGCTGACCCATCTCCTGGGACAGCTCGGTGTCGGCGAGCTCAAGCCTTACAGAAGATCGGCTGGGCACTCATGCGGTCGGGAACACTGCTGTGGAGCGAACACGACGGCGCGACCAAGATCCCGTACGGGCTGCGCCCCCGTGTCGGCTCCGAACGTCGCAGGCGCTGAAGCCCCGTCTCCTCGGGCAGACTGTCGCGAGGAACCGGCGGAGAAGACTCTCCTGGGAGCCATTGGGGAGCCATTGGGGAGCCGAACCGCTCCCCAAGCCCACGCGAGACCACTCGAAACCGACCCACGCCAATGCCCTGACCTGCACAAACGCCATCCATACCGGTACCGATCCCGCCCGAACCCCATTCGGGACGAAGAGGTTGTGGGCTCACGAATCCAGGCGCCCGGGAAGGTCTCCGCGCGTGAGCGATGCGTGAGCGGACGGTGGAGTCTTGCCTGCGTCGGCCCGGCGCTGGAGGGATGACGGGGCTGGGTTGCGAGCCGTTTGGGCGGGCCCTGAAGGACGTCGCGGCGTACATTCGCCGGCATGGTGACTTTGATGACGCGCGATGACTACGAGCGACGCATGGAGCGAGCGGGGCAGTCGGCCGCCAACGCCGGGCTGGCCGGGCTGATCGTCACGCCGGGGCCGGATCTCACCTGGCTGTGCGGATACCGGCCGCCCGCCGTCACCGAACGGCTGACCGCACTGGTCGTCGCGCCCGGACACCGGCCGCGGTTGCTGGTGCCCGAACTGGAACGGCCCGATGCCGAGCGGTCCTCCGGGGCCGGGGCGGTGGACGTCTCCGGGTGGAGCGACGGCACCGACCCGTATGCCGAGGTCGCCAAGTGGCTCGATCCGCACGGGCGTTACGGGGTGTCGGACTCCACCTGGGCGATGCATCTGCTGGGGCTGCAACGCTCGTTGCCGGGGAGCGCGTACAGCGCGCTGACGGAGGCACTGCCGATGCTGCGCGCCGTCAAGGACGCGCACGAGGTGGCACGGCTGGCGGCGGCCGGGGCGGCCGCGGACGCCGCGTACGAGGAGATCCTGGGCGTGCCCTTCGCCGGGCGCCGGGAGTGCGAGGTGGCGGCCGACCTCGCTCGGCTGCTGACCGGGCACGGGCACAGCCAGGTGGACTTCACGGTCGTGGGATCGGGCCCCAACGGCGCCAATCCGCACCACGAGGCGGGTGAGCGGATCATCCAGGAAGGCGACATGGTCGTGCTCGACTTCGGCGGCCTCAAGGACGGGTACGGGTCGGATACGACACGGACCGTGCACGTCGGGGAGCCGGGCGCCGAGGAACGCAAGGTCCACGACATCGTGCGGGAGGCGCAGCAGGCGGCCTTCGAGGCGGTACGGCCGGGGGTGGCGTGCCAGGAGATCGACCGCGTCGCCCGGAGGATCATCAAGGCGGCGGGGTACGGCGAGTACTTCATCCACCGCACCGGACACGGCATCGGGGTGACCACGCACGAGCCGCCGTACATGGTCGAGGGCGAGCATCTGCCGCTGGTACCGGGGATGTGCTTCTCGATCGAACCGGGGATCTATCTGCCGGGCCGGTTCGGGGTGCGCATCGAGGACATCGTGACGTGTACGGAGTCGAGTGGGCGGTGGCTCAATGGGACGGATCGGGCGTTGGCGGTCGTTAGCTAGTGCACACCACCGGCTACGCGCACCCCCACTGTCTTTCCTCCCACCTCCCTCGGGAGGTGCCGCTCCGCAGCACGGAGTCCGGAGGTCCGGCGCCGCTGCCGAACAGCCCCGCGCAGCGGCGACAGCCCGCAGCGAGCGCCATGCGTTTCTGGGGGGATTGTCAGTGGTGTGGTTCACGATGGGGTGTGCGGGCGATGACCGGGCCCGCGGCAGGGCACGAGCGGGGTGGAAGGCGGTGATCGCGTGGCAGGGCGCGGTACGGAGACGGTGCGGGCGGTACGGCGACCGGAGGTGCGGTTGCCGGAGCTGGAGCCCTATGGCGGTGGGGAGTTGGAGACCGAGGGGGATTACGACGGGCTGGAGTTCGCCGACGCCGACTGGGCGGGGCAGGACGCGCGCGGTGCGCGGTTCATGGACTGTGCGGTGCGGCGCTGCGCGCTGGACGAGACGGTGCTGAACCGGGCGCGGATCTTCGACAGTGTGCTGAGCGGTGTGCGCGGGGTCGGGACGGATCTGTCGCAGGTGTCACTGCGCGATGTGGAGGTGTCCGACGCCCGGCTCGGCGGTTCGCAGCTGCATGGTGCGGTGTGGGAACGGGTCGTGGTGCGTGGCGGGAAGATCGACTTTCCGAATCTGCGGCAGGCGAGGCTGCGGGATGTCGCCTTCGAGGGGTGTGTGCTGGTCGAGGCGGATTTCTCGGGTGCGGAGCTGGAGCGGGTGACGTTCGACGACTGCACCCTCGCGCGGATGGATTTCACGGGGGCGCGGATGAAGGACGTCGATCTGCGCGGTGCGGCCGCGGTGGATATCGCGCGGGGCATCGACCGGCTGTCGGGCGCGGTGATCAGTGCGTCCCAACTGTTCGATCTGGCACCGGCGTTCGCGGCGCAGATAGGCGTGCGAGTGGAGTGAGGGAGGAGTGAGGGAGGAGCGGGGATAGGGGAGTGAGGGGAGATTGGGGCGGTAGGGGGCAGCGGGGAATGGGGGAGTCCGGGAGAGGAGGGACGGGGAGAGCTTGGCGCTCTGGCCTTCGACTCCTGGGGCGGCCCGGCTCTTGGTGGCTCGGCTCCTGGGGCGGACGGGTCAGACGCGGGGGAAGCGGGCCTGGAGGTCCCAGATGGCCGGGTTGTCGGCGAGTCCTTCGTGCATGTCGCTGAGGTCGGCGATCAGGTCGTGCAGAAAGTCGCGGGCTTCGCGGCGCAGTGCGGCGTGGTGGAAGGTGAGCGGGGGCTCCTCGGGCGGCATCCAGTCGGCCTCGACGTCCACCCATCCGAAGCGGCGCTCGAAGAGCATCCGGTCGCTGGACTCGGTGAAGTCCAGCTCGGCGTGGACGGGGCGGGCGGAGCGGCTGCCGCGCGGGTCCGTGTCCAGCTGCTCGACGATGTCGCACAGCGCCCAGGCGAAGTCGAGCACCGGCACCCAGCCCCAGGCGGTGGACACCTCGCGGTCCGCCTCGGTGTCGGCGAGGTAGACGTCGCCGCAGAAGAGGTCGTGCCGCAGGGTGCGCACATCCACGGTCCGGTAGTCCGTCTGGGGAGGATCCGGAAAACGGGGAGAGAGGGAGTAGCCGAGGTCGATCACGACTTGATGGTGTCACGCCGGTGCGGCGCGGGGAGCGCCGGTCCACCGACCGGCACCGGCCGGTGGACCGGACCGGCAGCCGGCCGCGGTGTTGCCATTCGGCCTAGGTCCGGTAGCGGATCGCAGGACAGCGAAATGGAATGGCAGCGACGTGGAAGGGCAACGACGTGGAATGGCAGCGCAAGCGAATGCCGGCTGGTCGGCGGTGCTGATCAGCGCGAGTCGATCCAGGTTGTTGCAGGCCGATTGCCCCAGAGCGGGGGATGAACATGTCCGGTCCCATGGCGAGACGTTCGACGGCCGTTGTACTCCCGGCGGTCGTGCTGGCGGCCCTTCCGGCCTTTCCGGTGCTGCCGGCAGTGCCGGGCGGTCTCGGCGCGCAGGAGGCGGCGGCGCTCGCGGTCGACACGGGCGGCCGGGCGGGTGAGGGGTATGACGTCGGCCTGTACGGCCAGGGGTCCGGACACAGCCGCTGGCGCGGTGCCTGGGCGGCGTCGCCGCAGGCGCCGACCTCCGTTTTCAGCAAGAACTGGTCCGAGGCCGGTTTCACGCGGCAGACCGTCCGGCAGGTCGTGCGGGTCAGCACCGGCGGCACCCGGGCCCGTATCGAGCTGTCCAACCGCTACGGCCGTACGCCGCTGAAGGTGGCCGGTGCGACCATCGCGCGGACGGAGCGGGGCGCTTCGGTGAAGGCCGGTTCGGTGCGGCCGCTGACCTTCGGGCACGCGCGGTCGGCGACCATCCCTGCGGGCGGCGAGCTGCGCAGTGACGCGGTGGGGTTCACGGTCCGTCCTCTGGAGTCGCTGACGGTCACGCTGTATCTGGACGAGCCGACCGGCCCGGCCACCTTCCACCTACGGGCCGTGGCCACCAGCTATCGCGCGGCCGGTGACCACCGCTCCGATGTCGGCGCCGCGGCCTTCACCGAGACCTCGCAGTCCTGGTACTACCTCTCGGGCGTCGAGGTCTCGGGCGGCCGGGCCGCGCACCGCGACGGTGTGGTGGCCTTCGGGGATTCCATCACCGACGGCTCCGGCTCGACGGTCGACGCCGACAACCGCTACCCGGACGAACTGGCCGAGCGGTTCGCCGCCGCTGGGCGGCCGCGCAGCATCGTCAACCAGGGGATCAGCGGCAACCAGCTGACCAACTCCATGGACTGGGCCGGCGAGAAGGCCGTGGCCCGCTTCCGGGAGGACGTACTGAACGAACCGAACGTCGGCACGGTCATCCTGCTGGAGGGCATCAACGACATCGGTATGAGCGAGTGGGACGAGATGCCGGGCGGGTACTCCCCCGATCGCGACGTGGCAGAACTGATCGCCGCACAGCGTGAGTTGGTACGCCAGGCGCATGCGAGGGGCGTGAAGGTGATCGGTGCGACGCTCACGCCGTTCAAGGGCGCGATGTATTACACCGAGCGCGGCGAGATCAAGCGCGATGCGCTCAACGACTGGATCCGGAACTCCGGAGAGTTCGACGGGGTGCTGGACCTGGACCGCGCACTGGCGGATCCCGCCGACCCGGACCGGATGGCCGCGGCGTACGACATCGGCGACCATCTGCACCCGAACGACGCCGGCTACCGCGCGATGGCCGACGTGGTCGACCTGAACCGGCTCTGAGCCTCGACCTCAACCGGACCTGAACCGAGGGGCGATGGGCCATGGGTCATGGGCCATCCGGCCGTTGGGTGTGGTCGGATGGCCTCGTCGGCCTCGTCGGCCTCGTCGGCCTCGTCGGCCTCGTCGGCCTCGTCGGCCTCGTCGGCCTCGTCGGCCTCGTCGGCCTCGTCGGCCTCGTCGGCCTGGCTGGCGTCGGCTGTGCTGGTCCCTGGCCACTGGCGCGGCAGTGTTGGCCCCCGACCGGTGCCCAGCCGCGTTCGCCCCCTGGCCGTGCCGCCGCCCCGGCCGTGTCAGCCCCGGCCGTGCGCCACACCGATCACACCTCCCGCCCCCACCCCACCCCACCCCACCCCTGCCCCCTACCCCCACCGCCCTTACGTCACCGTCAGCACCCGCGGCCCTTCCTCCGTCACCGCCACGGTGTGTTCGAAGTGGGCGGCGCGGCTGCCGTCCGTGGTGCGCAGTGTCCAGCCGTCGCCGTCCGGGGCATAACCGTCCCGGCCGCCGGACAGGAACATCGGCTCGATGGCGAGGACGAGGCCGTGGCGGAGGACGAAGCCGCGGCCGGGGCGGCCGTCGTTGGGGACCGGCGGGTCCTCGTGCATCCGGCGGCCGATGCCATGGCCGCCGAAACCCTCCGGGATGCCGTAGCCGGCCGCCCGTCCGACGCTGCCGATCGCATGCGAGATATCGCCGATCCGGGCGCCGACCACGGCAGCCGCGATGCCCGCCGCCAGCGCCTGACGGGTGACGTCCATCAGCCGGCGGTCCTCGGGCCGGGGCGTGCCGACCGTGAAGCTGACGGCCGCGTCGCCCGCCCAGCCGTCCACGACCGCGCCGCAGTCGATGCTGACCAGGTCGCCGTCGCGCAGCCGGTGGCGGTCCGGAATGCCGTGCACGATCGCGTCGTTGACGGAGGCGCAGATGACGGCGGGGAACGGGGTGGGCGCGAAGGAGGGCCGGTAGCCGAGGAAGGGCGAGGTGGCGCCGGCCTCGCGCAGCACCGTACGGGCGACCTCGTCCAGGTCCAGCAGCCGTACGCCGGGGGCGGCCGCCGCGCGCACCGCCGCCAGGGCGTCGGCCACGACCCGCCCGGCCGCCCGCATCGCGTCCAGCGCGGCATCTGTCTTGATTTCCACCATGAGTACGACCTCCCGAGCCTGGCCACAGGCGTTACCCGCCCGCGGATACGCGCCCGCCGGTATCTGCCCGGCGGTATGTGCCCACCGGTATCTGTCGGCAGGCGCCACCGGTGTCCGCCGATCGGCGCTCACCCACCGGTAAACTAATACCGGTATTAGTTTACCGGTATTAGTATCACGGGCATGGTGCGTACTCCACTGACCCCCTGGGAACGCGAACGCGGCGAGCGGCTGGGCGCGCTGCTGCGTGCCGCGCGTGGCGAGCGGAGCATGGTCGAGGTCGCGGCGCGGGCGGGGCTGTCCGCCGAAACGCTGCGCAAAATCGAGACGGGGCGCGCGCCGACCCCGGCGTTCTTCACGGTCGCCGCGCTCGCCGGCACGCTGGGGCTCTCGCTCGACGAGGTGGCGGCGCTGGCCACGCCCCCTGAGGCGGCGGAAGGTGCGGTCGCCTGAGCAGTCTGAAACGCGCGGAGGGCCGGCTCCCTCTGGGGAACCGGCCCTCCGTCACATGCCCGCGTCCGTGGATCGGACGTTCACGCCGACGTCACGCGGATCGGATGTTTACGTCGACATCACGCGGGTCGGATGTCGCCGCTGATGTCACGAGGTCAGACGTTGACGCCGAAGTCCTGGGCGATACCGACCAGGCCGGACGCGTAGCCCTGGCCCACCGCGCGGAACTTCCACTCCGCGCCGTTGCGGTAGAGCTCGCCGAAGACCATGGCGGTCTCGGTTGCCGCGTCCTCGCTGAGGTCGTAGCGCGCGATCTCGGCGCCGCCGGCCTGGTTGACGATGCGGATGAAAGCGTTGCGCACCTGGCCGAAGTTCTGGCTGCGGTTCTCCGCGTCGTAGATCGAGACCGGGAAGACGATCTTCTCCACATCGGCCGGCAGGGCCGCCAGGTTGACGTTGATCTGCTCGTCGTCGCCCTCGCCCTGGCCGGTGACGTTGTCACCGGTGTGCACGATGGACTGGTCCGGCGTGGTCTTGTTGTTGAAGAAGACGAAGTGCTGGTCGGAGTAGACCTTGCCGCTCGGGTTGACCGCGATCGCGCTCGCGTCGAGGTCGAAGTCCGTGCCGGTCGTGGTGCGGACGTCCCAGCCGAGGCCGACCGTGACGGCGGTCAGTCCCGGGGCCTCCTTGGTGAGCGAGACGTTGCCGCCCTTGGACAGGCTTACAGCCATGGGAAGTCCCTTTCCTTGTCGACTCGTCGAAGCGTCGGGCTTCGCGCTGCTGACGAAGCTACCGTCACCCACCACAACGCCGTCAGGCGGCCACCAGGTTCCAGCAGTTTTTACTTTCTTTGCCGGATCCTGATGCCATGGCCGGACGCGACGGCCGGAACCTGATGTCACCACCTGGGATCACCCGGTGAAAAACGGGTGACGGGACTTTGTGGACGCGGGATCATGGGACACATGTCCGGGCCCTATGTCATCCGCGGTTCGGTCGTCCTTCCAGAGGCCGAGCTCGTATGGCGTTTCTCGCGGTCCTCCGGTCCGGGCGGCCAGCACGTCAATACCAGCGACAGCCAGGTCGAATTGCGCTTCGATCTGAGCAGGACGCAGGCGCTGCCGCCGGTGTGGAAGGAGCGCGCCCTGGAGCGGCTGGCCGGCCGGCTGGCCGACGGTGTGGTGTCCGTACGCGCCTCGGACCACCGCTCCCAGTGGCGCAACCGCGAGACCGCGGCCGTCCGGATGGCCACGCTGCTCGCCGAGGCCACCGCCCCGCCGCCCAAGCCGCGCCGTAAGTCGCGGATCCCCCGGGGCATCAACGAGCGGCGGCTGCGGGAGAAGAAGCAGCGCGGCGAGACGAAGCGCGGCCGCTCGGGCCGCGACTGGCGCTGAGCACCCACCGGCCCGCCGGTCCACCAGCGCGCCAGTTCACCGGCTCCCGCCCCACAGCGACCGGCGCCCCCCCATAAGCCCGCCGACTCCACAGCCCGCCAACCCCACCATCCCCGCCAACCCCGTCACCCCCGTCCCCCCGCAGCCCTCACCCCAACTGCCGGTACTTCCCCCGGAAATACGTCAGCGGTCCGCCGTCCTCGTCCCTGACCGAAGAGCTGAGCACACGGCCGATGACGAGGGTGTGGTCGCCGGCCACGATCCGCTGCTCGGTCCGGCACTCCAGGGTCGCCAGCGCACCGCTGATGAGTGGTGCCCCGGCCGCTTCGCCGCGTACGTGAGGAATGCCCTCGAAGAGCAGTCGGTCGCTGATACGGCCCTTCATGGCGAATCGCCCGGCAATCTGACGCTGGCTCTCCGACAGTACCGAGACCGCCCACAGGGGCTGGTGCGCCAGCAGGTCGTCCATACGTGAGTCGTTGCGAACGCTCACCATCACCAGGGGCGGGTCGAGCGACACCGACAGGAACGCGGTGGCGGTCATGCCGACGTCCTCGCCGCGCGGCCCGTCGTCCGGGTCATGAGCGGTGATCAGCACCACGCCGGCGGCGAGACGGGACAGGGCGGCACGGAATTCTTCCTCACTCACCCCCTCAGAATGGGGGATCGTCGCCCCGCCCGGCACGGATGCCGGAGAGACGGCGGGTGTGGCGGTGGCGGCGGGCCCGTCGGCGGGCTCTGCGGCTGGCGTTTTCGTGAACACGCCACGAACGCTAACTTTCGCCCGGTGCGGCTCGCATCGGGCCCTGGGACCACGCGCGTCCTAGGTCTGACGGCGGAGGCTCCGGGTGACTGAATTTGCGTTCAGGAAGCGTAGGAGCGCCCCTCGGCCCCACCGTCCAAGATCGCCAACGCATCCCCCTCGATTGTGACTTGAGTCACAGCACGCGCTAATTGTTGACCCTGTGTACCGAGTGAACAGCTCACTGTGATTCAGTGAGCGTGGAATCGGACGACGAAGAATTCTGGAGTTGCTGTCGAGGTCTCAGGGAGAGCGAGCGATGGAGACCGAGTCGGAGCCATACGTCCGTCTTGCGACCCTGCGGCAGCTGCACCAAGTGGTCGCCGAGCTGAATACCGCACGCAGCCTCGCGGACACCCTGCAGACGGTCGCCGACGGAGCGGTCGCCGGGCTCGGCTTCGAGCTGTCGGCGGTCAATCTCGTCCGCCCGGACGGCGATCTCGTCGTCGCGGCGGTCGCCGGCAGTGCGGGTGCCGAGGCGCTGATGGCCGGGCGGGTCGGCTCCCGGGACTCCTGGGACCGCAGGCTGTCGATGGGCGAGCGATGGGGCGAGCTGGTCTTCATCCCGTACACCGAGGGCTGGGTGCTGGACGACGATGACGTCCCGCAGTGGCACACCGCCGGACCGGCGCCCCGGTTCCCCGACGAGTGGCACCCCATGGACCGCCTCCTGGCACCCATGTACGCGGCGCCCAACGGCGGCGGCGAACTGCTCGGCGTGATCTCCGTCGACCGGCCGCGCAACGGCCGGCGCCCCGGCGCCTGGGGCCAGGAAGCGCTCCAGATGTACGCCTTCCAGGCCGCCATCGCGATCAGCAACGCCCGGCTGCGGGCGAACATGCAGCGCGCGCTGGTCCGGCTGGAGCGCGAGCAGCAGGCCCTGCGCGCCAGCGAGGAGAGCTTCCGGCAGGCGTTCGAGTACGCGCCGAGCGGGATGGCCGTCGCTGAAATGGGTGGTGACCAGCACGGACGGCTGCTGCGCGCGAACGACGCGCTGTGCCGGCTGCTGGGCCGTCCGGCGTCCACTCTGCGCCGTTACTCCTTCTCCGACCTGGTGCACCCGGAGGACATCGGCACGCTGCTGCGCACCTCCGCCGAGGGCGGCCGCGCGGAGCTGCGGCTGGCCCGCCGGGACAGCACCTACGTCTGGGTCTCGCTCCGGAACTCCGTCGTCGCCGACACCGCCGACGGCCCCCGGTATCTGCTCACCCACGTCGAGGACATCGAGGACCGCAAACGCCATGAGCTGCAACTCGCGCACCGCGCCAGCCATGACTCGCTGACCGGCCTGCCCAACAGCGCCGAGCTGCGGGCCCGGCTCGGCGCCCGGCTGTGCTCCCGCCCGCCGGGCTCGGCCGCCGACGCCTACGCCTCCTCGGGCGGCCACGCCGACCCGAACAGCTTCCGGCCGGACGGCACCGAGCCCTTCGGCGCACTGGACGGCGTCGACGGCGTCGGGGCCCCCTTCGACCACCACGTCCACACCGTCGCACCCTCGGACGGGCCGGCCGACGACGGCTCCAAGGGGCTCGCGGTCCTCTTCTGCGACCTCGACGGCTTCAAGTCGATCAACGACCGCTTCGGGCATCACACCGGCGACGCGGTGCTGATCGAGGTCGCCCGCCGGCTGACCAGCGGCGTCCGGGACGGCGATACGGTCGCCCGGCTCGGCGGCGATGAGTTCGTGGTGCTCGCCGACGGCCTCGGCACCGCCGACGCCCAGGATCTCGCCGTCCGGCTGCGGAACGCGATCATCCCGCCGATCCGGGTGGACGGCCGCGCGGTCCGGGTGGGCGCCAGCTTCGGCATCGGCTGGGCTAGCTGCGGAATGACCGCCGAGGAGGTGCTGGCCTCGGCCGACCAGCGGATGTACGTCGAGAAGCGGTCCCGCTCCAAGGCGAACCGGCGGGCGGCGGGCTGAGGCCCCCGGGGAACCGGCAGGCGGGGTGGGCTGGAGGCCCCCGAAGGCGGACCAGGCGGGCGGCGGGCCAGGGCTTGTCCGGAGGGCAGAGGCGGACAGACCCTGAGGCCCGGGTGAGGTCCGCCGGGCCCGGAAAATGCCGCGTATCTCACACTCGGCGCATCTGCCGCGCTCCGTCGCGGCGCACCGGCCGTTCACCATTCCGTAGCGATCTTGTGGCTGTTCCGGCTCGGTCCGACCGGCCGTGGAGACGGTAGGCTGCGCCGATGCGGCGCGGTGCCGCCGGGGGCCCGAAAGAGACGGTTCGCGCAGCTACGTGCGAACGCGTTCCGACGCGTACAGATCGCTGGGGAGTGACACGGAATGACGGCCGGCAACAACGGCGCGGACACGCCGGAGAACGACGACCCGTTCGCCTACCTCTACCGCTCGGAAGGCGGCGAGGGCGGCGGCGCGGGCTCGGCGGGCGACGGCGCGGCGCCGCGACAGCCGGGGGTCCCGCGCACCTCCTACAACCAGGTGCGGGCCGTCGGCCAGCGGCAGTACGGCCAGCAGGCCGCGCAGCAGCCGTACGGGCAGCCCAGCGCCCACTACGCCGCGCCGGAGACCCTGCCGGGCGGCGACCGAACCCGCACCGCCGCGCCCCCGGCCTCCGGCGGCCAGCAGCCCCGGCGGGGCCCCAACGGTCTGCTGATCGGGGCCGTCGCGGTGGTCGCGGTGGTGTGCATAGGCATTGGCGTCGCGATGCTGACCAACGGCAAGGAAGACAAGAAGGACAACGCGGGCAAGCCCGATCCGACGGTCGGCGCGTCGGTGGCGCCCAGCAAGGAGCCGTCCGCCAAGCCCACGCCCGGCCAGCTCCCCAAGGGCGATGCGCTGACCATGCGGCTGGAGGGCGGCGCGAGCACCGCGAAGGACATCCCCGGCGCCCGTACGACGACCGGAGCGTATGTCGCGGGCATGAACACCCCTGGCGCGTCCGCCACGTGGACGCTGGACGTCGACAACGCCGACAAGTACAAGCTCTGGGTCGGCTACGGCGTACCCGGCAAGGACGCCGACCTCACACTGAGCGTGAACGGCAAGCCCGACCCCCGGCCGATAAACATGGAGAACTTCGCCCACGCCCCCGAGGGCGCCTGGGACAAGGGCTGGACCAAGACCTGGTCCTACGTGCAGCTCAACAAGGGCACCAACACCATCAGCCTGTCCTGCGGCACCGACAATCAGTGCGAGGTGAACCTCGACAAGGTGTGGCTGGCCAAGAAGTAGCCCGTGGCGGGAGGCTGTTCGCATCGCCGTCGGCCTGCTCCTTGGGGTTTCCCCGCCGTCGGCCTGCTTCCTTCGGTTTCCCGGCCGTCGACCGGTTCCTTCGGTTTCTCCGCGTCGACCTGTTTCCTTCGGTTCTCCCGCTGCCAAACCGCTCCTCTAGTTTTTCCCCACCGCCCACCCCCCTTCGGAGGGTGGGCGGGTGTAGTGGTGCGGTTTTCGTAGTGGTGGGGTTTCCCTCACGCCGCCGACGGATGATCCGTCACCACGACCCGCGGCAGGAGCTCCTCGTACGTCTCCGTGTCGAACTCGCCCGCCGCCGGGGCCCGTACGGTCGCGGCCGACAGGGCCACCGCGCGGGTCAGCCGGTCCGGCCACGGCAACCCCTCCACCAGACCCGACAGCAGCCCGGCCACGGCCGAGTCGCCGGCGCCGGTGGGGTTGCCGGCGATCCGCCGTGGCGGCGCGGCCTGCCAGATGCCGTCGGCGGTGACGGCGAGCATGCCGTCCGCGCCCAGGGAGGCGGCCACCGCGTGCGCGCCCCGGCGGCGGGTGTCCCGGGCGGCGCGCAGCGGTTCCGTGCTGCCGGTGAGGGCGGCCAGCTCGTCGGCGTTGGGCTTGGCGAGGTCGGGGCGGGCGGCCAGGCCGCGGCGCAGCGGTTCGCCGCTGGTGTCGAGGAGGACGGGGACGCCGGCGGTGCGCGCGGCGCGGGTGAGGCGGGCGTAGACGTCCACCGGGACGCCCGGCGGGAGGCTGCCGCACAGGGCCACCGCCCGTGCGTCGCCCAGCAGTTCGCGGTAGGCGCCGAGGAAGGTGTCCCATTCGGCGGGGGAGACGGTGGGGCCCGGTTCGTTGAGCTGGGTGGTGTCGCCGGAGGTCTCGTCGACGACGGCGACGGTGCGGCGGGTGGCGCCGCCGACCGGGACCAGCGCGTCGGTGACGTCGCTCTCCTGGGCGAGCAGGGCGCGCAGCGCCGCGCCGGTGCCGCCGCCCGCGAAGCCGGTGGCGATCGTGCGGTGGCCTAGCGCGGCCAGGACCCGGGCGACGTTCAGGCCCTTGCCACCGGGGCGCTCGGTGACCTCGGTGACCCGGTGTGTGGTGTGCGGACAGAGCCGGGGCACGCGATAGGTGATGTCCAGGGCGGCGTTCAGCGTGACCGTGAGGATCATGATTCCCCCTCCGCGCCGGGCGGCCGCCGGTCCGACGGGTCTGGCGACCGTGCCGGGGGCCGCGTATGGACAAGTGCGCGTGCGATCATGCCATCCGGACGGTGGTGGGCCCAGACCCAGGCCAACCACCGTCCCGCGTGCGTTCACCCGGAAGACGGCCGCCGTGCGCCCTTTCCCGGCGGATCAGACCCTGGCTTCCGGCGGATCGGGCCCCCGGCTTCCGGCGGATCAGACCCCCGGCGGGGTCACCAGCCACTCACCCCGGCGCATCACGCCCGCGAGCTCGTACCTGTCGTCCAGCACCACCAGGTCGGCGTCCTTGCCCGGCTCCAGGGAGCCGGTACGGTCGTCGATGCCCAGGAGGTGGGCCGGGTTGGCCGAAAGTGCCTGCACGGCCTGATCTACCGTCAGGCCGTCGAAGGTGACGGCGCGTCGGAAGACGCGGTCCAGGGTGAGCGTGGAGCCGGCGATGGATCCCGCCGTCGGTCCCTCGCTGATCCGTGCGACACCGTCCGTCACCTCGACCCGCATCGGGCCGAGCGGATAGCTCCCGTCGGACATCCCGGCCGCGCCCATCGCGTCCGTGATGAAGGCGACGCGTCCGGCGCCCGCGGAGCGGAAGGCCAACTGGAGGACCGCGGCGTGCAGATGGGTGCCGTCGTTGATCAGCTCGACGGTGACCCGCTCGTCCTCCAGAAGGGCCGCGACCGGGCCCGGCGCGCGGTGGCCGAGGCCGGGCATCGCGTTGAAGAGGTGGGTGGCGACGGTGGCGCCCGCGTCGATGGCCTCGCGGGTGGCGTCGTAGGACGAGTCGGTGTGGCCGACGGCCGCGATCACACCGGCGTCGGCGAGCAGCCGTACCGACTCCAGACCGCCGGGCAGCTCGGGCGCGAGGGTCATCATCCGGGCCGTGCCGCGCGCGGCGTCGAGGAGCTTGCGCACATCGGCCGGATCGGGGTCGCGCAGCAGCTCGGGCTGGTGCGCACCGCAGCGGTGGGTGGAGATGAACGGCCCCTCGAAGTGGACGCCGGCCAGCTCGCCGTCCTCGACGAGCTCGGCGAGCACCCCGGCCTGCCGGGCCAGGTCGTCCAGACCGCCGGTGACGGTGGAGGCGACCATGGAGGTGGTGCCGTGCCGGCGGTGGGTGCCGATGACGGTGCGGCATTCGTCCGGGTCGGCGGACGAGAAGGAGCCGCCGCCTCCGCCGTGCACATGCATGTCGACGAAGCCGGGGACGATCAGATGGTCCGTCAGGTCGAGGACGGCCGGCGCCTCGCCCGGACGGTGGTCGCCGCGCCGCCGGCCGTGCCCGGCGCGGTCGCCGTCCCGGCTGTGGATCCCGGCGATGCGGCCGCCCTCGACCGTGATCCGGCCGTTGTCGACGACACCGGACGGCCGGGCGATCCGGGCGCCCGCGAGGACGGTACGCCGGGCGTCCGAGGGCTGTCCCGCGGATTGTTGCTGTGCCATCAGTCGCATACCTCCGTGGAGAGAAGATCCCAGGCGAGCAGGCCTGCGCCCAGGCACCCGGCGGCGTCCCCGAGCGCAGCCGGAACGATCGAGGGGAGCTGCTGGAACGTCACGCGCCGGCGGACGGCCTCCCGCAGCGGCACGAACAGCGTGTCGCCCGCTTCGGCGAGTCCGCCGCCGATGATCAGCGTCCGCGGATCGAGCAGGGTGAGGCCGGTGACCAGGCCATCGGCGAGGGCGTCCACGGCGTGCTGCCAGACGGCGAGCGCGCGGGCGTCGCCGGACTCCACGGCCTTGGCCGCGTCGGCGGCGGTGGCCTGCGGATCGCCGCAGGCGGCGGCCCAGTCGCGGCCGACCGCGGCGGCCGAGGCCAGCGTCTCCAGGCAGCCGCGCTGCCCGCAGCCGCAGGCGCGTCCGCCGGGCCGTACGACGATGTGGCCGATCTCGCCCGCGCTGCCGTGCGCACCGCCCTCGATCCGGCCGTTGATGCCGATGGCGCCCGCGATACCGGTGCCCAGTGGTACGAACAGAAACCGGTCGGCGTCCGCACCGGCGCCGATCCGGCCCTCGGCCAGGCCGCCGGTGCGGACGTCGTGGCCGAGGGCCACGGGGATGCCGCCGAGCCGTTCGGACAGCAGGGCCCGCATCGGGACGTTCCGCCAGCCGAGGTTGGCGGCGTAGACGGCGGTACCGGCCGCCTCGTCGACGATGCCGGGGACCGCGACCCCGGCGGCCTCGGCGGCCGTACCGAACCGCTCCCGCCCCAGCTCGCGGAGCTCGGCGGCGAAGCCGAGGATCGCCTCGACGACCGCTTCGGGGCCGCGCTCGCGGCCGGTGGGGCGCCGTGCCTCGTGGAGCAGGTTGCCGTCCGCCCCGGCGAGGGCGGCTTTCATCCCGGTGCCGCCCACATCAAGGGCGATGACATGTCTCACGGGACCAGTTTCGCGCGATCCGCCATGAAAGGTCTAGTCCACTCGCCGTGGTGGTGCCCGCCCGAGGATGCTCCGGGGCGCGGAGCCCTTCGTCACTTCGCGTCCGCCGCCCGGTACGCCACCCTCTTGTACCTGGTCATCGCCCGGCCTCGTGATCTTGGCGAGGGAAGGGCGATACCGAAGCGCAATGAGGGGTGGTGTAGACCTTGTGTGTGAACGCGCGGGAGACTCGCGGTTCACACCGGTCGAGGGAGACCCCTGAGACCGGGACGAACCCGGCAACACGTTACTTCGGGAAAAGGGCGGTAACAGCAGTGCAGCGGCGGTATCTGAGCCTGACGGCGACGGCGATTGCCTCGGCCATGACACTGACCCTTACCGGCTGTGGCAGTGGCCCGGCCGGCGGCGATGTCACCCTCAAGCTCATCGCGGCGGACTACGGCGACCGCGCGTCCAACAGCTCCGAGCACTACTGGGACGAACTGACCCGCGCCTTCGAGAAGAAGAACCCCGGGATCAAGGTCGACGTCGAGGTCTACAACTGGACCGACGTCGACAAGAAGGTCGAGGAACTGGTCAAGGCCGGCCACGCCCCGGACCTGGCGCAGGCCGGCGCCTACGCCGACTATGCGGCCAAGGGCCAGCTCTACAGCACCGACAAGCTGCTCTCCATACCCACCGAGGCCGACTTCACCCCCTCCCTCGCCGAGGCCGGCGAATACGAGCGTGTCGCCTACGGGATGCCCTTCGGTGCCAGCACCCGGCGGCTCTTCTACAACAAGAAGCTGTTCGACGAGGCGGGCATCAGTGACCCGCCGCAGAGCTGGAACGACATCGTCAAGGACGCCGAGCTGCTGAAGGAGCACGGCGTCAAGATGCCCTTCGCGCTGCCGCTCGGCCCGGAGGAGACCCAGGCCGAGACGCTGATATGGATGCTCAGCGGTGGCGGCGGCTACACCGACAACATCGGCAAGTACACGATCGACTCGCCGGAGAACGTCAAGACCTTCGAGTGGCTCCAGAAGGACCTCGTCGGCAAGGGCCTGACCGGCACCGACCCCGCCAAGCTCAACCGCGCGGACGCCTTCCAGGGCTTCGCCGACGGCGAGGTCGGCATGCTCAACGGCCACCCCACCCTGATGAAGCAGGCCGAGGACAACGGCATCGACTACGGCACCGTCGAACTCCCCGGCAAGAACGGCAAGGCCAAGGCCACCATGGGCGTCGCCGACTGGATGATGGCGTTCAAGGCGGGCGGCCACCGCAAGGAGACCGGCAAATTCCTGGACTTCGTCTACAGCAAGAAGAACGTGCTGAAGTTCTCCGGCGACTACGGCCTGCTGCCGGTCACCACGTCCGCCTCCCAGGCGATGATGGCCGACGACAAGTACGCCAAGCTCCACGGCTTCCTCGAACAGCTCGCGCACGCCGAGTTCTACCCGGCGAACAAGACCTCCTGGCCGCTGGTCTCCAAGACCATCAAGGCCGAAATGGGCGGCGCCGTCGGCCCGGAGGGCAACCCGTACGGTGTGCTCTCCGACATCCAGAACCTCGCCGACGCGGAGGACAACGCGGTCCGCTGATGTCTGACGGAATGCGGACACGGGGCCGGGGAGGGCAGACGCCCGGGGCATTGTCCGACCGTGCGCTTATCGTGGAAACGTGATGACGAGCGGCGGAGACGACGAGCGCGACGGCGGCGCTCCGGGCGGGACCACGCCCGGCGCGGACGCCCGGTCCGGCGCGCTCTCCTCCCGCGACGAAGCGGTGCTCGCCGTCGAGCGCCGCTCCTGGCCGGCCGCCGGCCCCAAGGAGCGCGCCATCCGCGAACACCTCGGCATCTCCCCGACCCGCTACTACCAGCTCCTGAACGCCCTGTTGGACGATCCGCGCGCACTCGCCCACGACCCGGTCACGATCAATAGGCTGCGCCGCATACGGGACGCCCGCCGGGCCCACCGCTGACGGCAACACCGGATGCCCCGGCCGGGCCTTTCCGGCCCTGACCCATCGGACAGGGCTCACGCCGGTTGGGGAGCGACCCGGACCAACTGGCCGGATGCTCCCGTGCACCCCACGTGCGCCCGCACCCCGCCGGTAGGGTCGTCGCCATGGGCAGCCCCCCGAACGCCGCGCCGACCCCGAATCCCGAACCGACTCCCGAACCGGCCCCCGGAACCCCGCCGTCGCCGGATCCGGCACCGGCCACCGGCCCCGCCCCGCCCCCGGGCAACGTCCCCACCCCGCAGACCGTCGCCGGCCGCGAGGGCCTCGCCGCGCTGCTGGCCCGCCCGGAACGCGCCGTCCTCGCCCTCGACTTCGACGGCACCCTCGCCGACATCGTCCCCGACCCCGAAAAGGCCCGCGCCCACCCCGGCACCACCGCCGCCCTCGGACGGCTGGTGCCCCGGCTGCGCGCCGCCGCGGTGATCACCGGCCGCCCGGCCGGCGTCGCGGTCCGCCTCGCCGGTGTCGCCGACGCCCCCGGCCTGGAACACCTCGTCGTCCTCGGCCACTACGGCGCCGAACGCTGGGACGCGGCGACCGGCACCGTCCAGGCCCCCACCCCGCACCCCGGCATCGCCGCCATACAGGCCGAACTCCCCGGCGTCCTGGACCGCTCCGGCGTCTGGCACGGCACCTGGGTCGAGACCGCCATCGAAACCAAGGGCGGCCGCGCCATCGCCGTCCACACCCGCCGAGCCGACGATCCCCAGGGCGCCTTCGAGCAGCTGCGTGCCCCGCTCGCCGCGCTCGCCGAACGCCATGGCCTGATCGTCGAGCCCGGCCGGCTGGTCCTGGAACTGCGCCCGCCGGGCATGGACAAGGGCGTCGCCCTCGCCGACTGGGTCCGCGAAACCGGCGCCGCCACCGTCCTCTACGCGGGTGACGACCTCGGCGACCTGGCCGCCTTCGGCGCCGTCGACAAGCTCCGCTCCGACGGCCTCACCGGCGTCCTGGTGTGCAGCGGCAGCAACGAGGTCACCGAGCTCGCCGAACGCGCCGACCTGGTGGTCGACGGCCCGGCAGGCGTCGTCGCCCTGCTCGAAGCCCTCGCGGACGAACTTGCCGCACAGGGCTAGGGCCTGACCCACCGCTCAGGCCCCGCGGGAGTCCGAGGGTGCTAGGCCCCCTCCAGACCCTTCAACGCCTCCAGCTGGTCCAGGAACCACCGGTCCGGTGGCAGCGCGGTGGCGGCCGCGGCCAGCCGCGCGGTGCGTTCGGCGCGCTCGCCGTGGTCCATCGACAGCGCCGTGTGCAGGGCGTCCGCGGTGGCGGCGATGTCGTACGGATTGACGACGAGGGCGTCCTGGCCGAGCTCCGCGTACGCCCCTGCCTCCCGTGACAGCACCAGCGCGCACCCGTCGTCGGACACCACCGGGATCTCCTTCGCGACCAGATTCATCCCGTCCCGGATCGGGTTCACCAGCGCCACGTCCGCGAGCCGATAGGCGGCCAGCGACCGGGCGAAGTCGTCCTTGACGTGCAGCTCGACCGGCTGCCAATCCACCGTGCCGTACTCCGCGTTGATCTCCTCGGCCAGCCGGCCGACCTGCGCGGTGTACTCCCGGTAGACGGCCAGATCCTGCCGCGAGGGGTAGGCGAACGCGATGTGCACCACCCGTTCGTGCCACTCGGGACGGTCGGCCAGCAGCCGCCGGTACGCCAGCAGCCCCCGCACGATGTTCTTGGACAGTTCGGTGCGGTCGACCCGCACGATCGTCCTGCGGTCCGTCCCGCCGATCTGCTCCCGCAGCGTCGCCATCCGCTCGTCGACGTCCGGCCGGTGCGCCCGCTCCCGCAGAAAGCCTGCGTCGGCGCCGAGACCGTGCACCCCGATCCCGGTCCGGCGCGGCTTGTGCGCCGGCGGCGTCGAGACGACGTACGGCGCCCCGTCGCGCGGCCAGTAGGCGTCGCAGTCCGTGCCGAGCGCCTGCCGGGCGCAGCCCATGAACGCCCGCGCCCACCGCTCGGTCAGGAAGTTCGCCCGGTCCGCGCCGAGGATCCCCACCGCCAGCTTCCGCTGGATGTCGTCGGGCAGCATCGCGAAGTACTCGGGCGGCGCCCACGGCGTATGCGAGAAGTGCGCGATCCGCAGGTCGGGACGGCGGTCGCGGAGCATCCCCGGCACCAGCGCCAGGTGGTAGTCCTGCACCAGGACCGCCGCGCTCGGTGCCGCCGCATCGGCCAGCGCGTCCGCGAACGCCGTGTTGTAGTGCTCGTACGCCGACCACTGCGCGCGGAACTCCGCGTCGAAGATCGGCTCCATCGGCGTCCGGTAGAGCATGTGGTGGACGAACCACAGCACGGAGTTCGCGACGCCGTTATAGGCGGCGGCGTACACCTCCGCCGGAATGTCCAGCATCCGGACACGCTGTCCGCCGGTGTCGCCCGGATCCAGCGCGCCACCGCTCCGCCGTACCGCCTCCCGGTCACCGTCACCCAGCGCGGCACACACCCACAGCGCAGCCGTGCCGGGCCCGATGGCCGACAGCCCCGAGACCAGCCCGCCGCCGCCCCGCTTGGCGGACAGCGCGCCGTCCGCCCCCAGGGCGTACGAGACCGGACCGCGGTTGGACGCGACGAGTACCTGGGCACCACTGCGCTCGGAGGCCATGCCGCGAGATTAACCCGCGGCACAACCGCGCAAACGTACGCCGCCGGTCATGCCGCGCGCCGCCTCGCGTACTCGGGAATTTCGGCCATCGGAGGGCGCTCCTCGGTGTCCACCTCGGTCGTGCGGGCGATGAAACCGTTCTCGCCCCGGTCGAACTGGGTGAGCCGTGGGCGCACCAAGTGTCCTCGGGTGAGGCGGAGTTGGGCGGTGCGGTAGATCGCGGCGGCCATCCGGCCGAGGGCCTGACCGCCCTGGTGACGATGCTTGCGCACCCCCACATCGACCTGCGCCAGCGCATCGAGGCCGACCGTGTGCAGCGCGTCGACCAGCAGGCCCAGCTCCACGCCGTAGCCGACCGGGAACGGCAGCCGCTCCAGAAGCGAGCGACGGGCCGCGTACTCACCGCCGAGCGGCTGCACGAAGCCGGCCAGCTGCGGCCAGTGCAGATTGAGCAGCGGGCGGGCGACCAGCTCGGTCACCCGGCCCCCCTGGCCGGCCCCCGCGGGCCCCCCGAACCCGGCCTCCAGCGGTCGGTCGTACATCGCCTTCACAAACTGGATGTCCGGATCGGTGAGCAGCGGTCCGACGATCCCGGAGACGAAGGAGGACGAGAACTCCCGCAGATCGGCGTCGACGAAACAGATGATGTCGCCGCCGGTGACGAGCAGCGAGCGCCACAGCACCTCGCCCTTGCCGGGGAGGGCCGGGATCCGCGGCAGGACGCCGTCCCGGTGGACGACCCGCGCGCCGGCCGCCGCCGCGACCTCGGCCGTCCGGTCGGTGGACCCCGAGTCCAGCACCACCAGCTCGTCGACGAGCGGCACCGTCTCCGTCATCAGCTCACCGCGGATCGCCGCGACGATCACCCCGACGGTCGCCTCCTCGTCGAGCGCGGGCAGCACTACGCTGACCGTCCGGCCGGTCTGCCGCTTGGCGTCCAGCAGCCGGCCGAGCGGGCGGTCGGCCGCGGACCAGGAGCGGCTGCTGAGCCAGCGCTCCACCTCTTCCAGCACGTCTACGACTCCTCGGTGGCCACCCGGTTGGGGGCCGGTATGTGATCCATCTCGCGGATCGGACGACTATCTCAACTGTCAGTGCCTTCGGTTACAGTCTTGAACAACGCGGATGACCGTCGCATGTCGGGGGCACCGCGCCATAAACGCCTGGGTTTCGGCCCAGCGCCATACCGCTCATCCAGAGGGGCAGAGGGATACGGCCCGTTGAAGCCCCGGCAACCCTCCAGCCGGTCTCCGCCGCAGTGCAGCTACTAGCGCGCGCGAGGCTCCCGGCTAGGGAAGGTGCCAAATCCGTCTCGTGGCGAGATGCGCCTCGAGGAAGATGAGGAGAAAGGGCCTCGCCTCCATGGCTGTGCAAGTCACCGAAAGCACGTCCGCAAGCACCTCCACCGTCGCTCTTGGGCCCGCCGCCGCGCTGTCCTGCCGCGAGTGCGGACAGCGTTTCGATCTCGGTCCCCTCTTCGCCTGCCAGGAATGTTTCGGGCCGCTCGAAGTGGCATACGACCTGCCGACCGGCGGGCCGGATCACACAGAAGCCCTGCGGAAGCGGATCGAGGCCGGCCCGGACAACATCTGGCGCTACGCCCCGCTGCTGCCCGTCCCCGCCGACGTCGCCGACAAGCCCAACCTCAACCCCGGCTTCACCAAACTGGTCAAGGCCGACAACCTCGCCCGCGAGCTGGGCGTCACCGGCGGTCTGCACGTCAAGGACGACTCCGGCAACCCGACGCACTCCTTCAAGGACCGCGTCGTCGCCATCGCCGTCGAGGCCGCCCGCGCCTTCGGCTTCACCACTCTCTCCTGCTCCTCGACCGGCAACCTCGCGGGCGCGGTCGGCGCCGCGGCCCGGCGCGCCGGCTTCAAGTCCTGTGTCTTCATCCCGCACGACCTGGAGGCCGGCAAGGTCGTCATGGCCGCGGTCTACGGCGGCGACCTGGTCGGCATCGAGGGCAACTACGACGACGTCAACCGCTTCTGCTCGGAACTCATCGGCGACCCGCTGGGCGAGGGCTGGGGCTTCGTCAACGTCAACCTGCGCCCCTACTACGGCGAGGGTTCCAAGACGCTCGCGTACGAGATCTGCGAGCAGCTGGGCTGGCGGCTGCCGGACCAGATCGTCATCCCGATCGCCTCGGGCTCGCAGCTCACCAAGATCGACAAGGGGCTGAAGGAGCTGATCAAGCTCGGCCTGGTCGAGGACAGGCCGTACAAGATCTTCGGCGCCCAGGCGGAGGGCTGCTCGCCGGTGTCGACGGCCTTCAAGGCGGGCCACGACGTCGTACGGCCCCAGAAGCCGAACACCATCGCCAAGTCGCTGGCGATCGGCAACCCGGCCGACGGGCCGTATGTTCTCGACATCGCGCGCCGTACGGGCGGTGCGGTGGAGGATGTCAACGACGCACAGGTCGTGGACGCGATCAAGCTGCTGGCCCGGACGGAGGGGATCTTCGCGGAGACCGCGGGCGGTGTGACCGTCGGCGTGACGAAGAAGCTCATCGAGAACGGTGTGCTCGACCCGTCCCTGACCACCGTCGTCCTGAACACCGGTGACGGCCTCAAGACGCTTGACGCCGTCGCTCCGACCACCGGGCCCACGGCCACCATCAGTCCGAGCCTGGACGCGTTCCGCGCGGCCGGCCTGGCCGGCTGAGCCCCCGAACCCGCACCTCGTACTCCTCGCACCCCGCTGGAAGGCAGAACCCATGAGCGTCAAGGTCCGCATCCCCACCATCCTCCGCACGTACACCGGCGGCGAGGCCGAGGTCACCGCCGAGGGCGCGACCCTCTCCGAGGTCATCGCCGATCTGGAGACGAACCACCAGGGCATCGCGGCCCGTGTGCTGGACGACGCGGGCAAGCTGCGCCGCTTCGTGAACGTGTACGTCAACGACGACGACGTCCGTTTTGAACAGGGTCTGGAGACGCCGACGCCGGACGGCACCGGTATCTCGATCATTCCGGCGGTGGCCGGAGGGTGCTGATTCAAGCCATCCCCTCCGTCGCCTGACTGGAATTACCCCGTACGCAGCAAAGCGGACGGGGTAATTCCATGTTTCGAAAGGCGCTACCATCATGGCGATCCCTCTCCGTGCGCGTGCCGAACGCATATGAGACCGCGGTGAGTTGCGTCCAAAGCGTGTGCGATATTTGTCGACTATGCGCGTTATGCCCGGCCCGACTTGCCCGGGAATAACGGGAGTTCGCGGCATATTGCCGATTCCTCGTCGCCGGAATTCTCGTCCGATTGACCTGTTGCGCTGGGCATCGAGGCAGATACATTCAGCGGCGGTCGACGCGTTCCGGCGCACACCCCACAGGCCATTCAAGGGGTGAGGTCTGACCCGGGTCCGCGGAGTGCGGTCCTGTGCAAGGGCCAGTAATAGGGGAGTTAGGCATGGCTCAGGGCACCGTCAAGTGGTTCAACGCGGAGAAGGGGTACGGCTTCATCGCGGTCGACGGTGGTGCGGATGTTTTCGTCCACTACAGCGCGATTCAGATGGACGGCTACCGCACCCTTGAGGAGGGGCAGCGGGTCGAGTTCGAAATCTCGCAGGGCCAGAAGGGGCCGCAGGCGGACATGGTCCGGGTGACGGCCTGAAGCGCCGACCGACTGCAGCGTTGTGGAGACCCGCGCCCTGCTGGGGTGCGGGTCTTCTGCGTATCCCGGTGCCCGCCGTTCAGGCCGCTTGTGCCCGCCCGTCGTAGCCGCTTGCACTCGATGGCCCCGAGTGCTAATCATTGCGTTAGCACTCTCCGGGTGAGAGTGACAGATCAGGACCGACTCGGTGAGGTCGGCAGGCCGGTGGGGCAAGGAACCGCAGGCTCGCAGACCGTCCGTCGCGGGCGCCGGCGCGGTCCGGAGCAATCCACCCCTGTCCGGGAGGACCACTTCACATGGCCAAGATCATCGCGTTCGACGAGGAGGCACGGCGCGGTCTCGAGCGCGGGATGAACCAGCTCGCCGACGCCGTCAAGGTCACCCTCGGCCCCAAGGGCCGTAACGTCGTCCTCGAGAAGAAGTGGGGTGCCCCCACGATCACCAACGATGGTGTGTCCATCGCCAAGGAGATCGAGCTCGAGGACGCGTACGAGAAGATCGGTGCCGAGCTGGTCAAGGAGGTCGCGAAGAAGACGGACGACGTCGCCGGTGACGGCACGACGACCGCGACCGTCCTGGCCCAGGCGCTGGTCAAGGAGGGCCTGCGCAACGTCGCCGCCGGCGCCAACCCGATGGCGCTCAAGCGCGGTATCGAGGCGGCCACCGAGGCCGTCTCCGCCGCTCTGCTGGAGCAGGCGAAGGATGTGGAGACCAAGGAGCAGATCGCCTCCACCGCCTCCATCTCCGCCGCCGACACCCAGATCGGCGAGCTCATCGCCGAGGCGATGGACAAGGTCGGCAAGGAAGGCGTCATCACCGTCGAGGAGTCCCAGACCTTCGGTCTGGAGCTGGAGCTCACCGAGGGTATGCGCTTCGACAAGGGCTACATCTCGGCGTACTTCGCGACCGACATGGAGCGCATGGAGGCCGCGCTCGACGACCCGTACATCCTCATCGTCAACTCCAAGATCGGCAACGTGAAGGACCTGCTGCCGCTCCTGGAGAAGGTCATGCAGTCCGGCAAGCCGCTGCTGATCATCGCCGAGGACGTCGAGGGCGAGGCCCTGTCGACCCTGGTCGTCAACAAGATCCGTGGCACCTTCAAGTCCGTCGCCGTCAAGGCCCCGGGCTTCGGCGACCGCCGCAAGGCCATGCTCGGTGACATCGCCATCCTCACCGGTGGCACCGTCATCTCCGAGGAGGTCGGCCTCAAGCTGGAGAACGCCGGTCTCGACCTGCTGGGCCGCGCCCGCAAGGTCGTCATCACCAAGGACGAGACCACCATCGTCGACGGTGCCGGTGACAGCGACCAGGTCCAGGGCCGCGTCAACCAGATCCGCGCCGAGATCGAGAACAGCGACTCGGACTACGACCGCGAGAAGCTCCAGGAGCGTCTGGCGAAGCTGGCCGGCGGCGTGGCCGTCATCAAGGCCGGTGCCGCGACCGAGGTCGAGCTCAAGGAGCGCAAGCACCGCATCGAGGACGCCGTGCGCAATGCGAAGGCGGCCGTCGAGGAGGGCATCGTCGCCGGTGGTGGCGTGGCCCTGCTGCAGGCGTCCTCGGTCTTCGAGAAGCTGGAGCTGGAGGGCGACGAGGCCACCGGTGCCGCCGCTGTGAAGCTGGCCCTGGAGGCCCCGCTGAAGCAGATCTCGGTGAACGCCGGCCTTGAGGGCGGCGTCATCGTGGAGAAGGTGCGCAACCTGACCCCGGGGCACGGTCTGAACGCCGCGACCGGTGAGTACGTCGACATGATCGCCGAGGGCATCATCGACCCGGCGAAGGTGACGCGTTCCGCCCTGCAGAACGCCGCCTCCATCGCCGCGCTGTTCCTCACCACCGAGGCCGTCATCGCCGACAAGCCGGAGAAGGCCGCTGCCGCGGGCGCTCCGGGCGGCATGCCGGGCGGTGACATGGACTTCTGATCCTCCGGGATCGACTGTCCGCACGTCCGTCGGGGCGGCACCCTCTTTGCGGGGGGTGCCGCCCCGACGGCTTTTTGGGGCGAGGCGGGGTGGAGTGGAGTGACGGGGGCGTGCGCGATGCCGGGTGTGCCGTTTCGGGGGTTCTGGGGCGCCCCCGGGTACGAAAGTTCCTTGCACGTCGGCTGGGTGCTGGATGTCGGTGCGGGTGCCGTGACGGACGGCTTCCGGTGCGGCTGCGGTGGGCCCGGCGTCAGGCGTCGTGCTCGACCGGGGCGGTGGTCGGCGGTTCGGTGCTGTCGTCCTGGGGGCCGGCGGGTGCGGGCAGGACCGGGTTGGGGGTGAGGATGCGGCGCAGGATGGTCTCGACCTCGGTGCGGGTGGGTGGCGTGGAGTTGGCCAGGGCGCGCAGGCTGATGCCGTTGAGCGCGGCCGCGGCCGCGGCGGCGGTGTCCGGGTCGGTGTAGTGGGACAGTGCGCGGATGCTCAGCTGGGTGTGCTGGTCGGCGATCGGACGCAGCGTGGGACGGCGCAGCGCGGCGAGGTACAGCTCGAACTCCATGACCTGCTGGTCGCGTTGGGGGCCCATCCCGGGCAGAAGGGCGTCGGTGAGCAGTACGGCCTGCTGGTCGGGGGAGAGCGCGGGGCGTTGGGCGACCCATTCGTCGAGGTAGGCGGCGAAGCGGTCGACGGAGCGCTGCAGGGCTGCGGCGATGAGGTCGTCCTTCGTCGCGAAGTGATACGTCGTCGCCCCGAGCGGGACACCGGCCTCCTCCGCGACGGCGCGATGCGTCAGGCCCTCGATGCCGCGGGCGGCGATGACGCGTTCGGTGGCCGCGATGATCTCCGCGATCCGCCGCTCGGGATCGCGGCGGCGCCGGGCGGGCGGCTGGTCAGCGGACATGCGGGAACTCCAGACGGTGACGAGATGAATTCAGAATAGTACGGCGGTGCCGTAGGGGCGGCGCGGGGGCTGGGCAGGTAGCAGCGGGGTGGGATGTCGCCATTCTCCTTGCGTCCCTGCACTTTCCCGGTCCGGGTATAGGTCCCTCAATGTCCTAATTGCACCTCCTTCAAGGTTTCAGTACAGTACTCATGTACCACTTCGGGAACAGGTGCGTGTATGGGGGCGGAACGACGAGCGCGCCGCAGTACGTGCCACAGCAGAAGGAACGGTGACCCTCCCCATGACCAGCGCATCCACCCCGTACACAAACTCCGCGTCCACGAACTCTCCGACCGCGGGCCGCCCGCCCGTCGGCAAGGTCTCCTCGTATGCCTTCTGGGGCCATGACGGCCGGGTGCTCGCCGACTTCTACGCCGCGGCCCTGGGCTGGAAGGTGACTAAGGAGTTCCCCGACGAGCACGGCGTTCCCGTCGCGTTCATCGTCAACGACCCCGACTGGACCACGACGTACGTCTTCTACACCGCCAAGAACTTCACCCCGCCGAACTGGCCGGCCGACGAGCTCCCCTTCCATCTCGACCTGGCCTTCGACGACATCGAGGCCGCCGTGCGGCGGCTGCTGGAGCTCGGTGCGACCAAGCCCGAGCACCAGCCCGGCGGTGAGCAGTGGACGGTCCTGCTGGATCCCTCGGGTCAGCCCTTCTGCGTCAGCCGCCCCTGGACCGCCTGACCCCTGTCCACATCCTTGAGAACCAGTACCGCCCGTACCGCCCGTACCGCCCCGTGCAAACCCCGGAGAAAACCATGCCTTTCGCGCCCTGTATCAGTGTCCAGGACACCGCCGCCAGCCTCGCCTTCTACAAGAAGCTCGGCTTCGACGCGGACTCCAGCATGTCCCGCCCCGGCGATGACATCCACATGCTCCTCTACGGGGGCGAGTTCTGCGCCATGATCTACCGCAACGAGGATCTGAAGACCTGGCTGCCCGTCCTCAAGGACACCCCCATCGGCTTCGCCGGCATGTTCTACCTGAGCGTGGACGACCTCGACGGCACCCACGACCGCATCGCCCAGCACGCCGAGATCGTCAAGCCCATCGGCACCGATCACACGGGACAGCGGATGTTCTACTTCCGCGACCTCGATGGCTATGTCATCGGCGTCAACGAGAAGGCGAGGCTGGAGGCCAGCGAGATGGGCAAGTACGCCTGACGGGCCGTCGCGCAGGCCGCAGGGCCTGCGGCCGGCGGCCGAGGCTGCCCCGGCGGCCGTGGTCAGGCGGCGACAGGAGACATCAGGCTGTGGAGATCGGCTCGGCCTGGCCGGAGTCCGCACCGGGACTGGGCGTGGCGTCGGGGGCGTCGTCGGGGCGGGCGTTGGCGTTGGAGATTGCGGGTGCCGGGGTGGGGTTCGCGGGCTCTGGTGTGGTGTTGAGTTCGGTGAGCAGCTGCTTGCTGAAGCCGAAGAAGTAGGTGGTGAGGAAGCCGGCGAGGTAGCCGACGGCCAGGCCGAGGGCGTAGACGACGAGGGTGGTGAGGAAGCCCTGATTCCCCTTGACCAGCGGGAACAGGGCCCAGCCCGAGGGGCCGATGGCGGTGGAGCCGACGGTGTCGCCGAGTTGGCTGAACAGGCCGACGAAGCCGCCGCCGAAGGCGCCGCCGATGCAGGCGGTGATGAACGGGCGGCCGAGGGGAAGTGAGACACCGTAGATCAGTGGCTCACCGACGCCCAGGAAGCCGGTGGGGAGGGCGGACTTGATGGTCGTACGGATCGAGCCGTTGCGGGGGAGGCGTACGTAGACGGCGATGGCGGCGCCGACCTGGCCCGCGCCGGCCATGGCGAGGATCGGGAGCAGGACGGTGTATCCCTGCTGTTCGATGAGGGTGGTGTGGATGGGGATGAGGGCCTGGTGGAGACCCAGCATGACGAGGGGGAGGAAGAGGCCGCCCAGGATGAAGCCGGCGAGTGCTCCGCCGTGTGCGAGGAGCCAGTCGGCGAAGGTGCCGATGGCGGCGGCGACCTCACCCGCGGTGAACATCAGGCCGAAGAGGGTGGCCAGGCCGGTGATCAGGACGGTGAGGGTGGGGGTGAGCAGGACGTCCAGCGCCTCGGGAACCGCCTTGCGGCACCACTTCTCCACCTGGACGGCGAGCAGCGCGGCGGCCAGTGCGCCGAGGACGCCGCCCTGTCCGGGGGAGAGCTTCTGGCCGAAGGCGCTGATGTCCGCGACGCCCGGGAAGACGATGATCGCGGCGACCGCGCCGCCCAGGATGGGCGTACCGCCGAATTCCTTGGCGGTGTTGTAGCCGACGAAGACGGCGATGAGCGACATGAAGCCGGAGGCGATGGCGGCCAGTGCCGGGACGGCCGAGGGCAGCCAGCCGAGGTTGCTCAGCAGGCCGTTGATGCCGGAGACGATGCCGCAGCCGATCAGGGCCGGGATCAGCGGGATGAAGATGCCGGCGACGCGTCGGAGGAAGAGCTTGAGCGGTGTGGCGTTCCTGGCCCTCTGGCGGGCCTTCAGGGCGGATCCCTGGGTGGCGAGGTCGTCGGCGGTGGTCGTCGTCGTTGTCGGGGGCGCCTCGGCGGCGGCCGGTCCGGCGGCGGGGCCGGTGTCGGTTCCTGTGGCTTCTCTCGTGGCCGTGTCCGGGTCGGTGCCCGTGGCCTCTCTCGTGGCCGTGTCCGGGTCGGTTCCCGTGGTCATGACCGCTGCCGTGTGCGGCCCGGGGGTGGTGGCGCGGGCCTGTGCGACCAGGCGCTCGAACTCGGGGGTGACCCGGGCGACCGTCCCGGGGCCCAGCACGATCTGGTACGTGTCGTCCTCGACCACGCCCATGACGACCGGCAGCGCCTTCAGGGCGTCGTCCTGCACCAGGGACCGGTCCCGGATGCCGAGGCGGAGCCGGGTCATGCAGTGGGCGATGGAGGTGACGTTGGCGGCGCCGCCGACGAGGGGGAGGACCGCGGCGGCGGTGGCGCGATTCTTGTCTTCGGTCATGTGCGGTGCCTTAGCTGTGCGGACTATGACTGGGGCCTGTCCTGGGTCATGGCCGGGCTCGCGACCCACCGGACAGGCCCCAGGCCGGCGGGTCGGGGCGGATCAGGTCTTCGCCGCGGCCTGGAGGGCGGCGCGGAGGTGGCCGTGGGAGTCGGCGAGGAGGCGGGCGGCGGTGGGACCGTCGACCCCGCCGAGGAGGGTGAGGATGGCGTTCTTCACCTCGCCGTCCGTCGCGGCCAGGGCGGACTCGATTTCCGGATCGGTGGCTCCGGTGGCGAGGGCGACGATGCGGCGGGAGCGGGCGCGCAGTTTGTCGTTGGAGGCGCGGACGTCGACCATCAGGTTTCCGTAGGTCTTGCCCAGCCGGATCATGGTGATGGTCGAGAGCATGTTGAGCACCAGCTTCTGGGCGGTGCCGGCCTTCAGACGGGTGGAGCCGGTCAGCAGCTCGGGGCCCACGACGACCTCGATGCCGTGCTCGGCGGCCGCGGCGAGTGCCGAACCGGCGTTGCAGGACAGGCCGATGGTCAGCGCGCCCAGGGCGCGGGCGTGTTCGACGGCCCCGATGGCGTACGGCGTGCGACCGGAGGCGGAGACGCCGACGACGGTGTCCCGCTCGGTCAGGCCGGTGGAGGCCAGGTCCTCGGCGGCGAGTGCCGCGCTGTCCTCGGCGCCCTCCACGGCGGTGACCAGCGCGGACGGGCCGCCCGCGATCAGCCCCAGCACCTCGGACGGGTCGGTGTTGAACGTCGGCGGGCACTCGCTGGCGTCCAGCACCCCGAGCCGTCCCGCCGTACCGGCGCCCGCGTAGATCAGTCGGCCGCCGCGGGACATCCGGGCGGCGGTGGCGTCGATGGCGGCGGCGATCCGTGGGAGCTGCTGGGCGACGGCGGCGGGGACGGTGGCGTCCTCGTCGTTCATCGTGCGGGCGATCTCCAGGGTGGAGCGGCGGTCGATATCGGCGAGCTCGGGCCGGAACGCCTCGGTGGTGAGGGTGTCCAGCTGGGCCCGCAGGTGGGCGTGGTCGGCGGTGGAAGTCATGGCGTGACGGCTCTCTTCGGGCTCGTACGGTTCCGTACGGTGTCGGTGACACGGAGGACTGCGGACGTGGGACGGGCGCCAGCAGCCTGGTCAGCGAGGGGGGCGCGGGGAATGACGGTGCGCCAGTGCCTCGTACGAGGCGGACAGGGCGGGCGCCGCCGTCTCGTACGTACGCTGCGCGACACCTATGAACAGGCAGTCCACGACGAGGAGCTGACTCGTCCTGGACGACATCGCGGCCGGCCGCAGCTCGCTTTCGCGAGCCGTGGAGGTGGTCAGGATGTGATCGGCGTACGACGCGATCTCGCCGTCCGGGCGGCCGGTGATCGCGATGGTCGTGGCGCCGTGGTCGAAGGCGACCCGGAGGGGCTCTATGACGTCCGTGGTCCGCCCGGAGTGGGTGATCGCGATGGCGACATCGCCGGTCCGCATCTGCACGGCGTTCGTCATGGCGAGGTGCGGGTCGGAGTGTGCGTGCGCGATCAGGCCGATGCGCAGCAGCTTCTGGGCGAGGTCCTGGCCGACGAGGTTGGAGGCCCCTATGCCGTACACATCGATGCGGCGGGCGCTGGACAGCGCGCCGACGGCCGCTTCCAGCTGGGTGACGTCCAGCCCGGCCGCGGTGTCGGCGAGACACTGCTGCTCTTCCTGCGCGAGCTTCGTGACGACGTCGACGAGGGAGTCGTCGACCGCTATGTCCGCGGTCACGGCGGGCGCGCCACCGGCCGCCTGCTGCGCGGCGAGCGCGGCGAGCGCGAGGCGGAGATCGCGGTAGCCCGGGTAGCCGAGGAGACGGGAGGTCCGTACGACGGTGGCCTCGCTGGTGCCGGTGCGCTCCGCGAGGCCGGTGACAGTGAGGGCGGCGCAGCCGGCGGGGTCGCCCGCGACGGCCTCGGCCACCCGCTGCATGGAGCGGGTCATCGTCGGCGCGAGAGTGCGGACCTTGGCGGCCAGCGCGGCGGGCGCGGGTGGCGCGGGTGGCGCGGGTGCGGGTCGGGTGTCGAGGGAGACGTCGCTGAAAGTTTCCTTCACGCTGTTACTCACAGTTGAAAAGTAATTTCAGGCCTGTCCCGCGTCAACACCCTGCGTGAGGACCTGTGGACAAGTCGCACGGTCGGACCAGCCTGTGGACAACGGACGGACCGCGTCCGCGATCCGCGCGACAATGGACCGCATGGAGCTGGAACAGGCACTGCATGCCGCACGGGCCCTCGTGCTCGCCGACCTCATGGCGGACGACGTCGCCGACGCCGACATCGTCTCCCTCGTCGAAGACGCGGTCGTCCACCGCCGGTGGTGGGTGGAGCAGTGGCCCGAAGGCGCGGCCTTCGTCGCGGGGCTGATAGCCCAGGACGTCCAGGACGCCCTCCTGGAGCGATACGGCCGCTGGCCGCTGTGTCCCGTGTGCACCGCGTCCGGAGATCCCCACGCGCTCGACGTGGAACCGGAGTTGGGAGCGGACCCGCACTGGGTCTGCCCCAAGACGGCGGTGGCGGTGGCTCCCGTCGGCGAGCTCCGCACCGCCGTGGAAAGCTGACGTGACGATCTATATCGATCCGCCCACCTGGCCCGGCCACGGCCGTTTGTGGTCGCATCTGATCAGCGACGACTCCTTCGACGAGCTGCACCGTTTCGCGGCCGCAGTCGGCGCACCCCGGAGAGTCTTCGAACGCGACCACTACGACCTGCCCGCTGAGCGCTACGGCGATGCGGTGGCCGCCGGAGCGGTGGAGGTCGGCAGCAAGGAACTGCTGCGCCGGCTGACGGCCGCCGGCCTGCGCCGCCCCAAGCACCGCACGGCGCCCCGGAGTAACCCCGAGCCCCGGAGTAACCCCGAGCCCCGGAGTAACCCCGAGGGGCCCCGGACGTAACGGCGCGGCGCCTCTCGCCCCTGGGCCGTACCGGCGCGTCGCCACCGTCGGACCGAGGACGCGCCAGCGCCATGGGCCTTGACGGTGCGCCGTTCCGCACGGGAACAGTGCCCGTGTCGCACGGGACCAGCACCGTACCGAAAGCGGACAGTGCCGAACCGAAAGGGGGAGAGCCTTGTCAGCCAAGGAACCGGTCACCGAGCTCGGACGACACACTGCGTTTCTGCACCGGACCGCACGAGCGCAAGGCCGAGAACCTCGTGCCAACCCGCACTGTGTACTGACCACGTCCACGGCCGACGGCGACGGCCTGCACATCGGCAAAGGGGACGTGAACAGCGCCCGGGTGTGAGCGGTGCACACGGCCACGTCGCACTTCGCGAGAACCCGCCGCCCGTCAGAGCTCCGCGTGTCCCGCCGTGCACCGCCTCTCTCAGTGCTGCTTCGTGCCCTCCGGGGCATGCGCGACGGCCGCCGATGACGCGACGAGCCGGGAACGATGGGTCGCACGGTGCAGCCGGAACGCGACAGCGGTCGTAGCGACGGCGACCGCCGCCAGTGCGGCGCCGGTCCATGCCACCGATGCGTAGCCCCAGCCCGCGCCGATGACCAGGCCGCCCAGCCACGGGCCGAGGGTGTTGCCGATGTTGAAGGCAGCGGTGGTGGTCGCGCCGGCCAGCGTCGGCGCGGCGTTGGCCACGTTGAACATCCGGGCGTTCAGCGCCGGAGCCGTGGCGAACGCCGTGACACCGAGCATCAGCGAGAGCCCGATGGCGGCAACCGGCCTGTGCGCGGTCAGCGCCAGCACGGCCAACACGGTGGTGGACGCCGAGATCCCCACGAACAGCGTCCCGAAGAGGTGCGCATCGGCGAACCGGCCCCCGATGAACGTACCGATCAGCGCGCCGACACCGAAGAGCGCGAGCACCGTCGGCACCCAGCTCTCGGCGAGCCCCGCGGTGTCCGTCAGCAGCGGCGACAGGTAGGAGAAGAGCGCGAAGACCGCCGCGCCGTTCATGGCGGTGGCGGTCAGCGCCAGCCAGACCTGCTTGTCCTTGTAGATGGCCAGTTCGCGGCGCAGCTGCGGCCGGTCGTCGCCGGTCGGCACGGCCGTGAACGGCACCAGGGTGATCACCCCGATCAGGCCGACCACGGCCAGGGCGGCCACCGCCCAGAAGGCCGCGCGCCAGCCCGCGTGCTGCCCGAGCAGCGCGCCTGCCGGGACACCCGCGATGTTCGCGATGCTCAGCCCGCCGACCATGACGGCCATGGCGCGGGCGCGCGCGGACACCGGCACCAGCGAGACGGCGACCGCCGCACCGACCGCCCAGAATCCGGCGCAGGCCAGCGCACTCACCACCCGGGAGACGAACAGCACACCGTACGAGGGCGCCACCGCACCGGCCACCTGCCCGAGCCCGAAGATCGCGAGCAGCGTGATCAGCGTCGTACGGCGCGGCAGCCGCAGCGTCGCCGCGGCCAGGACGGGGGCGCCGACCACCATGCCGATCGCGAACGCCGAGACCAGCAGCCCGGCCTGCGGAATGGAAACCTGCAGGTCACGGGCGAGAGGTTGGAGAATGCCGGAGAGCATGAACTCGCTCGTACCGAGCGCGAAGACGGACAGGCCGAGGATATAGACGGCTATGGGCATGCGGGTGCGTTCGGTAGGAGCTGGCATGACAGCAACCAACAGTGGCGGGACGCCCTTACATTCCCGGTGGGAGTGGTGATCTGGGTGACATTGCTCGGGCGTGGCCGTGCCCAGGTGATTGCGGGGTGAATGCCGGGTGTGTGCCTGGGGGCTCCGGCGATGCCGTCGCGGGCGCCGGGGCTGTGGTCGGGCCGGAGGTTCAGCCGCTCAACAGGTCCAGCTCGGTGGCGAGGTTGCGGCGTGCGGTGTGCTCCCACTGGTCGTAGCCCATGGGGGTCCTGAACAGGCGGGGCAGGGCGAGGAGTTGGCGTAGTACGGCGGACCGGCCGACGGTGAATTCGGGGTCGGGCACGAACGCGTACTCCTCGCGGACCGCGGCGGCGTAGGCCGCGTAACTGTCGGGCGACCCCGCGAGCACGGCGAGGTCGGCGTCGCAGAGCACATCGCCGTCGCGGTCGTCGGGCGCCGGGTCGTGGGTGACCGTGAGCCGCACCAGACGGGCGACCTCCGCCGTACGGGCCGGACCGACGCCCAGCTCGGGCAGGGCGCGTTCGGCGAGTGCGGCGCTGCGCTCCTCGTTCTCGGAGCGGTCCGGGCGGTAGACCGCGTCGTGGAACCAGGCCGCCAGCTGGACGACGGGCAAGTCATCGGCGTAGTCGGCCAGTTCATCGATGCGGTCCAGGACGGCGGTCAGATGGGCGACCGTGTGATAGCGCCGCTGTGGCTCGCTCCACCTCGCCAGGAGGTTGTCCGCGTACGGCGTGGGGTCCGGTCGCGCGGCACCTTCGAGGGCCCGGGAGTCACGGGCTTCAGCCACCGTGGCGGCCCAGCGCCTGCGCAGGTCCGGGGCCGGATCGGCGTTATCCACCACACGGGACACGGAAGTCATACAAATCATTGTGCCTGGGGAAATCTCGAACGCGCGGCGGCGGCCGGAGGCTACTCTGCCAATCAGACGCCACGATCACACACAGTGAGGGAGGGGTGCATGTCCGAGGAGAATTGCGGTGTGCCGGGGGAATCCCGTGAGGTATCCGCGGGAACGCGCGATGCAGCAGGCCGGCCGGTCGGCAGCCACGCGATATGAACTGCGAGGGCTGAGGAGGCGGAGCTGACACCGTACGGATGAGAGCACTGTCCGGCCGGTCAGGCACGGATGAGGACACCGTCGGGCCAGGCCGTGTGCAGCCAGCGCCGTGTCGGGCGGGCCACGTCATCCAACGTCACGTCACCTCACATCCATCGTCACGTCACCTCATATCGGGCCACTTCATGTCTGGGGGCGGTCCCGGCACGAGAGCGCGTCGACCGTTTCGAGGCGCGGTTTGTAGTCGGTCTCCCAGTTGGCGTTGACCTTCGGTATGGACGGCAGCGATGTCGAGAAGTCGTCGCTCCAGGTGTTGTCGGCCAGGTACTCGCGCAGGGCGTCGCGCAGTCGTAGACAGTCCGCTCGATGGCCCTTGTTCATCGCGACTCCGTAGTGGTTGGCGGAGCCGAAGGTGATGCGGGGGACGACCTTGAGATCGGGGTTCTCCTGGGTGAATCCGTAAAGGATCATCTGGTCGGTGGAGACGGCGTCCGCCACCGTGTCCTTGAGGTCTTTGATGCAGGTGGAGGCGTCCGGGGCCTCGTAGACATCGATTCCGTCATACGCCGGACCCTGGAGCGTGGTGGCGGAGGTGGTGCCGGGCCAGGTGCAGACGTGCTTGCCGGAGAGGTCGCGGGGTTGGCGGATCCGGTCGTCGTTCCGGCGGACCATGACGCCCTGGTAGGTGGAGGCGTACGGACCCACGAAGTCCAGCGTCTTCATCCGGTCGACGGTGATCGAGAACGTCGCGACGACCAGGTCCTTCCTCTTCTTGGTCAGCACGATGCTGCGGTCCTCGGACGGGACGATCCCGAAGTCCGGCTCGGCGCCGACCTTTTTGAGGAGCTGCTTGGCGATGGTGATGTCGAAGCCGGAGAACTTGTAGGTGCGGACTACGCCGGTACCGGGCTGGTCGTTCTTCGCGCCGACAGACACCTTGCCGTCCGCGAAAAGCGACTCCGGCGCGGAGGCGCCACAGCCGGTCGCGGTCGTGGTCAGGGCACCGAGTACGAGGAGGGCGGCGGCGGGGAGGGTGCGGCGGTGGTGGGGGAGGGGGCGGGGGGAGGGCCCCCCGGGCTCGCGGTCGCGGTGCGCGGGGCGGGCTGACGTCGCAGCCATCGCCCTCGTCGCTGCTGCCTCAGTCGCCGTTGGTGTCATAAGGGTCCCCGTTCATGGTGTCCGGACGCGGTGCCGCATTGCGCTCTGTCGCTCTGCGCCGCGTCGCTGGTCGTGATCACTCGCCGTGATCACTAGCTCTGATCACTCGTCCCGATCACTTGTCGTGCAGGACCGCGGCCGTCGCCTGGACGTCCATGCGGCAGCCGCGTGCGGTGTGCAGCTTGAGGTGGATACGTACGGTGTTCACCCGCGCGCCCAGGGAGAAGTCGACGGTGCCGCCGGGACGGATCTTCTCCTCCTGGGCCGCGACGCCGGAGGTGAGCAGGGAGACGGTGGCGGTGGTGTCCGCGAGGCAGGTGGGGCCGGCGGGGTCGTGGTCGTCGATGGCCAGCGTCAGCCGTAGGGCGTTACGCGGTTCCTTCAGGGCGGATGCGTCGAGGCGGAGAGTCAGGGTGTCGTTCGCGCCGTCGTCCAGCGGCTGCTTGCCCTCGGTCCGTACCTCACCCGTCACATCGATCTCGCCGTGCGCCTGGATGTTCTGGAACGCCAGCCAGCCGCCGACGGTGGCCAGTACGGAGATGAGCGAGAGGGCGCCGACGACCCGGATGTCGCGCGGTCTGCGGAGGAGCACCCGGGCGGCGGCCGTGACGAGGGACAGCCCGGCCAGTACGAACCACAGGGTGTACTGCCCGGCCGGCCCCCCTGGTTGCTTGCTCCCGGCGATCACCAGCGCGGCGCAGGCCAGCAGAAGGGGCAGCCAGCGCGCGCTGGGGTGCATCACCCACCGGATGATCACGTTCTTGATGTCGTTGGCGGCGATGGAGTGGTCGCCGTGCGTCGTGGGGTTGTTGTGTACGCCGCCACCGTCCCCGGAAGGGGTCATACGCCGTCCTGGGCGCGTCCGCTGCCCCCCATGTGGATGTCGCCGTGGATCTCGACAGCCGCGATGGAGCCCTGACCGGTCGCGGTGGGGGTGTTGTGGACGGTGGTCACGCCGGCGGAGGAGGCGAGCCGGGCGACGTGTTCCACCAGGTGGGAGGCGTCGCGCTGGTTGGCGGGACCGTGCAGCCAGGCGGTCACCGCGGCGGACAGCAGTCGGCGTTCCTGGTCGTCGAGGCGGGCCAGGAGCTCATCGAGGGCGTCGGCGCGTTGTGCATCGAGCAGTGGCTGCGTGGTACTGCCGCCGGTGCCCGTGCCGTCGTCGTCGGCGCTGTCGCGGTGCAGTAGCCGACGGAAGAAGCCCTCGCCGGCCGTCACGGTGTGCTCGGCGAGCCGCTGTTGCGCGGTGGTGATCACGGAGGTGCCCAGGCTGTTCGCCGCCAGGGCGAGATAGGGAGCGATCTCGGCGGACACGGTCGCCAGGTCGGACATCCGGCTCTCCCAACGCTCATGGGTCACGGGCGCAATGCCGTAACACCCTTACAGGAAAGGCGTGTTACCCATGTTGGCTGTGGTCCACACCCACCCCATTGTGGGGTTTTGCGTCGCGCGCGGGCGGTGCTCGGTGGGCTTTTCGGTCGGTTTGTGGTCGTGTCCGGGGGCTATGTGGCATCCGGAGCGTGTGCCGCCCCTTACGCTGGATATTGGACTAGACCTGTTGTCGCCTCCTTAAGGATCGGGGTCACATGAGCAAGCGCGCACTCCTGGAGGTGATCGCGCTCGGCCCGGAGGACGCGGTCGCCGCCCAGGCCGGCGGAGCCGACCGCCTGGAGCTGGTCACCGATATGGAGGCCGACGGGCTCACGCCGTCGCGGGCCACCTTCGCGGCGATCCGGGCGGCCGTCGACATCCCGCTGCGGGTGATGCTGCGCGCCGCCGACGGCTTCGCGTCCGGCGATGTCGCGGCGCTGTGCGCGGACGCCGCGGCGCTGCGGGCGGAGGGCGCGGACGAGTTCGTGCTCGGCTTCCTGACCCCGGACGGACGGCCGGATCTCGACGCCGTACGCGCGCTGGCCGAGGTGATCGACGGCTGCCGCTGGACCTTCCACCGGGCCATTGACCGGGCCGCCGACCGGGACGCGTTGCGCAAGGAACTGGCCGGGCTGACGGAGCCGATGGGCAGGCTTCCCGCGGATGCGGCCGGTCCGGACACGATCCTGACCGCAGGCTCTCCCAGCGGCGTGGACGAGGGGCTGCGGACGCTGCTGGCCGAGCAGGCCCGTACGGCGGCGGGTGAGCCCGGCTACGGGCCCCGCATCCTGGTCGGCGGCGGACTCGGGCTCGGCCATCTGCCGATGCTCCGCGCGGCCGGTATCGACGCGTTCCACATCGGGGGCGCGGCACGCCCCGCCGGGTGGGCTGCCCCGGTGGACGCTGCGGCGGTACGGGAGTGGCGGGAGGCGCTGGATGGGGTGGTGTCGGTGTAGCGGGGGACGGGTGGCGGTGTCACGGGGGCGAGGCGGGCGGCGTAAGGCGGGGTGCGGGGCGGCGCGCCTGAGGGGCAGCGCGTCATGGACGCCGGGCGCTGACCACCGGGCGCTGACCACCGGGCGCTGACCACCGGGCACTGACCACGGGGTTCAGACCGTCGCATTCTGGCCACCGGGTTCAGACCGCCGGGGGACAGGTCGCAGGGGCAGTCACCAGATTCCGACCACCTGGCTCATGCCACCGGGCGCAGCCCACCGGCACCGCTGCCCCGGCAGCCACCCGCCGCTCAACATCCCCCACCCAGCTGCTCCGGCAGCCACCCGCCGCTCAACATCCCCCACCCAGCTGCTCCGGCAGCCACCCGCCGCTCAACATCCCCCACCCAGCTGCTCCGGCAGCCCCGCCGCATGCACCACCGTCAGCCCGGACACCGGCCGGGTCAGGCACACATACAGGCGGCGCAGTCCGGTGCGCTCGTCCGGCTCGCCGTCCACGATCGCCGCCGGCTCGTCCAGCACCACGTAGTCGTACTCCAGGCCCTTGGCCAGTGTGGCGGGCACCAGCGTCAGCCGGGACCCGGCGGAGGTCTCCTCGCCGGGCGCCAGACAGCGCACACCCGCCGTCTCCAGGGCCGCGCGCAGCGCCGGGACGCGGGCGTCGGCCGCGATCAGGCCGATCGAGCCCTCCTGGGCGAGCGCTTCGTCGCAGGCCGCGAGGACGGCAGTGTCCAGGTCGTCCGGCGCGACCCCGCGGACCTCGAAGTGGCCCGCGGACTCACGGATCGAGGTGGCCTCCGTCAGATCGGGGGCGATCGCCGGCAGCAGCCGCGACGCGAACGCGATCACCTCGCGCGGCACCCGGAAGCCCTGCGTCAGCTCCTCGACGGCGGAGTCCGGCTTGCCCAGATGAGCCAGCGTCTCCTCCCACGTGTCCGTCGCCCACGGGGTCGTACCCTGGGCGATGTCCCCGAGGATCGTCGCCGATCCCGTGGAGCAGCGGCGGCCCACCGCCCGGTACTGCATGGGGGAGAGGTCCTGTGCCTCGTCCAGGACCACATGTCCCAGTGACTGCGTGCGCGAGACCAGGTCCATCGTCTCGTCGATCAGCACCGCGTCCGCGACGGACCACTTGGCGCTCTTCACGCTCCGGGGCGGCTTGGCCCACAGGATCGTCTTCTGCTCGTCGGCCGTCAGTATCCCGTCCGCCTGCGCGGCCAGGAAGTCCGCGTCGCTCAGCAGCCGCAGCACCAGCTTCGCCGGATCGACCGGCGGCCACACCGCCTTGACCACGGCCTTCACGGCGGCATTACGGGCCACCGCGTCCTGCACCCGGTCGTCCGGAGCCTCGCCCGCCTGCTCCATCCGCACGAGCACGGCATGCGCGATCCGCTGCGGCAGCGCCTCGCGCGCCGCGGCGTAACGGATCTCCCGATTCATCAACTCCCGTACGAGCTCTTCGAGTTCATACGCCGGTACCCGCCAGCGCCGGGAGCCGCGGACGACCACGCACGGCTCCTGCGGCATCGTGATGTGCGAGCGGACGGCGCGCCGCAGCACCTCCGCCATCCGCGCATCGCCCTTGACCGTCGCCGCGGCCGCCTCGTCCGTCCCGCGTACGTCCACCTGCCCGACGAGATCGTCCACCGTGGCCTGCTTGACCTCCAGCTCGCCCAGGGCCGGCAGCACCTGCTCGATGTAGTGGAGGAAGGAGCGGTTCGGGCCGATGACGAGGGTGCCGGAACGCGCCAGCCGCTCCCGGTGCGTGTACAGCAGATACGCGACACGGTGCAGGCCGACCGCGGTCTTCCCGGTGCCCGGCGCCCCCTGGACGCAGACCGAGCCGCCGATCCCGGCGCGTACGATCTCGTCCTGCTCCGGCTGGATGGTGGCGACGATGTCCCGCATCGGGCCGACGCGCGGGCGCTCGATCTCGGACTGGAGCAGTCGGCTGGATTTCCCCCACTCTCGGCTTCGCTCGAACGGGAGGTGCCCCCACGCCTCGGCGGGGTCGGTGAGGTGTTCGTCCTCGTACGCGGTCAACTCGCCGCCGGAATAACCGAATCGGCGGCGCAGTTTCAGACCCATCGGGTCCTTCTTGGAGGCCCGGTAGAACGGCTGGGATACGGGGGCGCGCCAGTCGATGACCATCGGGTCGCCGTCGGCGTCGTGGACATGGCGCCGCCCGATGTAGAAGTTCTCTCCGGCTGCGCCCTCGGCGAGGTCGATGCCGGGGGCGTGCAGATAGTCCAGGCGGCCGAAGAAGAGCGCGGTGTGGGTGAGGTCGGCGAGCGCCTTGATACGGGCGTCGACCTCGCCCTGGAGGACCTCGGCGTTGACCCAGCTCGCGGTGACGTCGGCGATGTTGAGGGATTCGGCGTCCTTGCGCATGGCACGCAGGGCGGAACGGGACGCGGCGAGATGAGCGCGTTCGGCGCGCAGCGGCGTCGATGAGGGGCGGTGGTCGGGTGACGGGTGGGCGTGCGAGGGCACGGCGTGGCCTCCGGTGGGCCGGCACCACGGCGGGCGCGCCACGGGGAACGCGCACAGCGGGCCGGTTTCGGTGCGTAGAGCTGGTCATCGTGAAGCGAAGGGCCGTCCGGTTTCCGTCCGGTCGGCGGCACTCCCCGACGGGAGGCAGGCAGACGCGCGATTGTAGTCAGCGGCTATGAGGGGCACCAACGGATATTCGACGGCAGGACATGCGCCGGACATCGGCGGGACGGCGTCGTACCTGAGATGGACACCCCGTAGACCCGTCCGTCGCCCTCAGGGGGTGGCGTGGACCCAGGGTCTGACGTCCGGCCGATGAGAGATGGACCCAGGGGCCGATGTGCTGCAATCGCGTGAATTTCATGATGGAGGCATGAGTAGTGCAGCGATTCCTCCAGCCTCGATGCACCCGGTCAAGGGTGCTACCGCCCTGGGCTCCGGCGCCGACCACGGCACGACGTCCGGCCACCCCCACCGCCATCTGGTGGGCAATGCCCTCCGTGCGGTCAAGGTCTTCGCCAAGGCGGCCTTCAGCGTCGCCATCCTGGGCGAGTACGCCGACGACGAATGGCGCCCGGCACCGCCCCAGCGGTCGACACCGTCCCCCCGATCCACCCCCTCCCATCGACCTGCACCGCCCCACCGCCCCGTACAAGGCCGGTGATCCGCACCGGACCGGCGATCCACCTCGGAAGCCGACCCGTATAGCCATCTGCATGACCGGAAACCGTTACGGACACTCGGTCGCGATCCGCTAGCGTCCCCGCAGAGAGCGCGCCCAGACGAAGAGAAGGGGGCCCGGGTGTCTGCCGCCGACGGGACACAGGCGTGGACGTGGAGGCGGAGCTGGGCACAGAGCGTCGCCAGACCGCGCCGTCCGGTGATCGCAGCGGGTCTGCTTGTGGCGTCGTTCGCCGGTCTGTGGCTGCTGCATACGGTCCAGTGGTTCCCGATGCCCGACATAGCCGTCTACCGCGCGGAAGGCGAGGCCGCGCTCACCGGCGGCGATCTCTACGGCTTCACCGTCACCAGGTGGGAACTCCCCGCCACCTACCCGCCCTTCGCCGCTCTCCTCTTCATACCGACGACCTGGGTCTCGCTCAGCACCCTCAAAGTCACCTGTGTTCTCGTCAACGCCGCCCTTCTCGCCCTGCTGATACACCTCTCCTGCAAGGCCGCCGGCCTGCGCAAGGCCGCCTTCGCCGCGCCCACCCTCCTCACCGCCACCGCACTCGGCCTCTGGCTCGAACCGGTCTTCCAGACCTTTGTCTTCGGCCAGATCAACCTCGCCCTGGCCTGCCTGGTCCTGTGGGACCTCACCCGCCCGGACGGCGCCCGGTTCAAGGGCTTCGCCATCGGCATAGCGGCAGGCATCAAGCTCACCCCCGCCCTGTTCGCCGTCTACCTCCTCGTCACCGGCCGGGTGAAGGCCGCCTGCACCGCCCTCGCCGGATTCGCCGTCTCCGTGCTGCTCGGCCTGCTCGTCCTGCCGGACGCGAGCATCGAGTTCTGGACGCGGCGGGTATTCGAGACCGACCGGGTCGGCCTGGTCTGGATCGTCGACAACCAATCCCTCCAGGGCCTGATGGCCCGGGTCCTGCACATTCCCGAGCCGGGCATCGTGTGGGCCGCGTCGGCGCTGCTCGCCGCCATAGCCGGGCTCTGTGTGGCCCGCCGGATCCATGTGCGGCGCGGTCCCGACATCTGGGGCGTGCTCTGCACGGCCGTCACGGCGCTGCTCGTCTCACCGATCAGCTGGTCCCACCACTGGGTCTGGTGTGTTCCGCTGCTGGCCGCGCTCGCCGCACACACCAGGGGTGTCGCCTGGCGCCGGGCTCTGCCGGCCGTCGTCACCCTGGCCTTCACCGCCCGCACCCTGTGGATAGTCCCGCACCGCGGTTACCGCGACCTGCACTTGCCCTGGTGGGAGCAGCCGTTCGCCGCGCCGTACTCCCTGCTGGGCCTGGCGCTCCTGGCAGCGCTGGCGTGGTGGACCCGGCACGGCACCGACGCCTCCCCCGCCCTCGACCACTCAGACGACTCCCACCACGGCGACGACTCCCACCACGGCGACGCCCCCCATCACAGCGACGATTCCCCCCACTCAGCGCACTCCGACGATCGCCGTAACCGCCCCGGCGGTCCCGGCCGGATCCCGCTGCCCCGCGCGGAGGACCGGGCGAGTACGCGGACCCGCGCGAACTGAGCCCGGCCGGCGCGCCCGGCGGGCATACGGCGCGCACGCCCCGCCCCGGCCGTCCGCACGCCCACCCCTAACAGAGATCGTCCGCCCCCAACACGCCCTGCCTCAACACGCCCTGCCCCGACGCGTCCCCCCAACGCACCCAGCCTCAACGCGCTCTCCCCCAACGGGCCATCCCCCGTCCCCTCTCCTACACGTCCCTACACGTCCTCCTCCGCCGACAGCAGCTCGTCCGCATCCACGATCCGGTACGCGTACCCCTGCTCGGACAGGAAGCGCTGGCGGTGCGCCGCGAAGTCCTGGTCGATGGTGTCGCGGGCGACGACCGAGTAGAAGCGGGCCTCGTGGCCGTCGGCCTTCGGGCGCAGGACACGGCCGAGCCGCTGGGCCTCTTCCTGGCGTGAACCGAAGGTGCCGGACACCTGGATCGCGACCGTCGCCTCCGGCAGGTCGATGGAGAAGTTGGCGACCTTGGAGACGACCAGGACGGAGATCTCGCCTTCGCGGAAGGCCCCGAAGAGCTTCTCGCGCTGCGCGTTGGTCGTCTCGCCCTTGATGACCGGGGCGTCCAGATGCTCCCCGAGCTCGTCCAGCTGATCGATGTACTGCCCGATGACCAGCGTCTGCTCGCCCTGGTGCCGGCGGACCAGCGCCTCGGTCACCCGCTGCTTGCTGTCCGTGGTCGCACAGAACCGGTACTTCTCGTCGGTCTCGGCCGTCGCGTACGTCAGCCGCTCCGAGTCGGTCAGATTGACCCGCACCTCGACACAGTCCGCGGGCGCGATGTAACCCTGCGACTCGATCTCCTTCCACGGAGCGTCGAACCGTTTGGGACCGATGAGCGAGAAGACGTCCGACTCGCGCCCGTCCTCACGCACCAGCGTCGCGGTCAGCCCCAGCCGCCTCCGGGCCTGCAGATCGGCGGTGAACTTGAAGACCGGGGCGGGCAGCAGATGCACCTCGTCATAGACGATCAGGCCCCAGTCCCGGGAGTCGAACAGCTCCAGATGCGGATAGACGCCCTTCCGCTTGGTCGTCAGCACCTGGTACGTGGCGATGGTGACCGGCCGGATCTCCTTCCTCGTCCCGCTGTACTCACCGATCTCGTCCTCGGTCAGCGAGGTGCGCCGCACCAGCTCGTGCTTCCACTGCCGGGCGGAGACGGTGTTCGTCACCAAGATCAGTGTGGTGGCCTGGGCCTGGGCCATCGCCCCGGCCCCCACCAGCGTCTTTCCCGCACCGCACGGCAGCACCACGACACCGGAGCCGCCGTGCCAGAAGCCCTCCACGGCCTGCCGCTGATACGGCCGCAGCGCCCAGCCGTCCTCGGCCAGCTCGATGGGGTGCGCCTCACCGTCGACGTAACCGGCGTGGTCCTCGGCCGGCCAGCCGAGCTTGAGCAGCGTCTGCTTGATCTGCCCGCGCTCGGAGGGGTGGACGACCACGCTGTCCGGATCGATCCGCGCCCCGACCAGCGGCTGCACCTTCTTCGACCGCAGGATCTCCTCCAGCACCGGGCGGTCGGTGGTGGTCAGCAGCAGCCCGTGGGTGGGGTGCTTGACGAGGGTGAGCCGTCCGTACCGGGACATCGTCTCGGCGATGTCGATGAGCAGCGCGTGCGGCACGGGGTACCGCGAGAACTGCACCAGCGCGTCCACGACCTGCTCGGCGTCGTGCCCGGCCGCCCGCGCGTTCCACAGCCCGAGGGGTGTCACCCGGTAGGTGTGGATGTGCTCCGGCGCCCGCTCCAGCTCCGCGAAGGGGGCGATGGCCCGACGGCAGGCGTCCGCCAGCTCATGGTCCACCTCCAGCAGCAGCGTCTTGTCGCTCTGGACGATCAAGCAGGACACACATACCTCCGTGGATGGGATCGCCAGGTGACAACGGAAACACCCGAAGCATCTATTCCGGCCCGGGCTCTGCCCCGGGCTCGGCGCCGGAAGGACGTCCCGGCCGGCGCGCCGGGGATGCGCGCCGCTCTCCATGTTCGCCTATAGCGCGAAACCGAGGAAAGCACTTCCCCAGAGCGCCAGGCGTGCGGCTTGTGAGGCGCTGTGCGAAGCACGCGGGTGGAAGATCGTCGCGGTAGCGGAAGACATCGACGTATCAGGCTACTCGCGCGGGCTGGACCGTCCCGGCCTTCATAGGCATGCGCGTCTCCAACGCTCACGAGCACTTGCGCCGGGAAGGCCGCTGGACCGGCGGACGCGTCCCGTACGGCTACCAGGTTGCCCCCAATCCTGACGGGCCGGGGCGCGTCCTCGTGGTGAATCCGGACGAGGCGAAGACAGTCGCAAGATCGCGGAACGGGGCCTGGCGAAGGACTCGCTCATGAAGATCGCAACGGACCTCAGTAAGTCCGACATCCCGTCGCCGGGGCACTCGTCACGTCAGTCGACTGGCAGGCGCAGCGACTCGAAGCAGTGGTACACGACCACGCTCAAGAGCCTGCTCACCAACCCGCAGCTCCTTGGGCAGGTGATCGAGGACGGCAAGCCGATCCTCCGCACGGACGGCCTTCCGCTCGTCACGCGTCCGCCGATCCTGGACATGGACACATGGCACACGTTGCAGGACGAGCTGAAGCGGCGTGCCGGGTCGGGTGAACAACGCCGTCACGGTACGGCCCTGCTCCGCGCCGTTCTGTACTGCGGTGTGTGCCATTCCCGCATGTACACGTACACATCCAAGGGGAAGCTCCGCCACCGCTGCATCGGGCGCCTGAAGCGACGCCAACGCACAGGCGAACAGGGCACGTGTTACGGCCCGTCCGTCCCGGCAGAGCACTCCGAAGCGCACGTGACGGATCTGTTCCCTGAGAAGGCCGGCCGGGCGGAAGTCGTGCGCATGGTGGAGCACGCAGGCGAGGACTTCCGTCCGCAGATCCGGCAGGCCGAGGAAGCGCTCAGCGACCTGGAGAAGGACCGGTACGAGCGTGGCCTGTCCAAGGGGGAGGACGGCGCGAAGCGTTACGCCGACCAGTACGCGAAGTTGGAGGACCGGCTGGCGTCGCTCAAGGACATGCAACGCAACGCCAAGCCTGCCGGGGTGGAAGGGGCTGCTCGGCGGCAGATGTGATCACGTATGACGGGCAGGACTGAGACGGGCGTAGCTCACTGGTAGAGCGACCGATTGTCGATCGGATGGGCGCCGGTTCGATTCCGGCCGGGATCACTTAGAGGTCATCTCTGGTCTATTGAAGTTGGGCAACGCAGGTTCGGCGAATGCAATTCTTCAGAGGGCCGGCGGTCGGCCGGGGAGGCCACCCGCAACCCTGGGCCTGCTATTGACCGCTACCGTTCTCCTGAACCTTCTTGTTCAGGTACTCTGTCAGATTCTTGATGTTCACCAGCTCAATGATGCTTTGGATCCCGCCGGAGATGGTGGTTGGGGTGGCGGCGAGGCCGCGTTCGAGATCCGTGGCGGCTTCGAGGCCGCTCTGGACCTGCTCCTCTGTCAGCAGCCCAGGAGCCGCGTGCTCGACACCACGCTCATCGGACATATTTACTTCCAAAGTGACGCAATCGATCAAACTCTGGTCGATTATGGCCAGTCATCGGATGGGTCAGCCATAAACTGCCATCGAACGGGTGACGGTGACTTGGTCAATACCTGGACGCCGAGGTCCGCCAGAGCATCCTTGATGAAGCGCGCAGCTGCAGTACGTCGTGGCGTACGAGGCAGCATGGCGGCGGGCCAATCCCCACGCGGAGTACCGGCCCGCCTGACGACCACCACGCACCATGGCTGTTTCCCCATCTTCGAGTGCCCGGCAGGCTCTAGCGGATCGCCTCGCGGAGCTATGTCGGGATGCTGGGCTGAACGGGCGCGATATCGCCGAGCGCCGCGGCTGGCACCCGTCCAAGTCATCACGCATCATGCATCACTTCCCAACGTCAGTTTCGGGATTGTGTCGATGCGGCCTGATCGGGAGTGCTGGCCCGTCGAGGGGTTTTGGATCTACGACACGGCGCAGATCAACGTTGAGCTGGTCGCCGGCTGTCTCACGATCACGCAGCCCGGCGAAGTGGCAATGTACGCCGACACATTCGCGGAACTGGCAGAGCTGGCCGTCTACGGCCCGGGCGGGGCCGCGGGCGATGCCTCGCTTCAGCGTGGTGCACGCGTTCTGGCTGCTGTCCTGCTGGTGCCCTCGCTGCTGCCCTTGAAAGCGCGGGGGCGGGAATCGAGCCGGGCCGACGGCACGCCGGCTCGACCGCCCGGTCAGGGCGCGGACTCGTCGGCGAGTTCGGCGACCCCCGTGATCCGGTGCAGCGGATAGGTGCGGACCTCGTCCGAGGTGTGGTCGTAGGCGGTGACGAAGCCGCCCTCGACGCGGACCGGGGCGATGACGCGCTGGCTGGCGGCGCCGTCGGCGTTGACGTAGCCGATCCAGACGGCGGAGCCGGTGAGGGCCGCCGCCTGCATGGTGGCGAGGGTCTCGGCGGAGGTGGTGCGGGGGAGCGCGTCGCCGGCCGGGGCGGCGGCGCGGACATGTTTGCGTTCCGCGGTGGCGGCGAGGTCGCCGGCGCGGATGGCGCGGACGGCCGCTGCGAGGAGGGTGGCGTCGGGGGACGGCGGGCCCTCCGGGACCGGGGTGGGGGCGGTGCGCGGCGGGGTGCGGTAGGAGTCGGCGCGGGCGATCAGGACATCGCCGGAAGCGGTCTCCGCGGCCGGGGCGTAGCCCATCGCCCGTAGGCCGTCCAGGAGTTGGCCGGGCGACGTCTGGGCGGCCAGCACGGTCGGGGCGAGGCGGCGCAGGCCGAGGGCGGCGGCGCGGCGGTCGGCGAGGATCTCGGCGAGCAGCGCGTTGTCGTCGCAGCGGACATACGCGGCGGCCGCGCCGATCCTCAGCCGGCCGTGTTTGCGGGCCACATCGTCGATGAGATAGCTGAGCGGCTGGGGGACCGGGGTGCGGGAGTGGGTGGTGAGGAAGTCCTGGAGTTCGGCGGCGGTACGGCCGGTGTCCAGGGCACGGCGTACGGAGGCGGGGGTGAAGCGGTAGACCGTCGCGCCGCCCTTGGACTCGACGTCGGCGAGTACGCCGAGCGCCTCGGCGAGCGGGCGGCGCAGCGGGCCGGGGGCGACCGCCGTCAAGTCCGCCTGGAGCAGGACGTGGTCGAGGGGTTCGGGGAGGTGGGGGGCCAGGAGGGCGGCGGCGCGCGCAGCCGCCGTCTGTGTTTCGGCGGGGGTGGGGATCGCGGCGGCCGGTTCCGTGTCGACGAGGGCGCGGCCATGGGTGGCCAGCGCGCCGCGTCCGGTCACACCCAGCAACTCGGCCTCGGTGAGCGTCCATTGGGCGAGGCGGGAGCGCAGGTCGGAGTCCGGGGCGGGCGGGGTTTCCGAGGCGTCGGCTGCCGGAGTTGCTCCCCGCAGGGGGCGTTCCCAGCTCAGCCGGTCGAGGACGGCCTGGTCCGGTACGGACGCGCCGGGAGGGAGAGTGGCCAGGAGCGCGAGGGTGCGTCGGCGGACCTCGGGGGCGGGGGAGCGGTCGAGGTGCGGACCGAGGGCGGCGAGGGCGCGGCCCTTCGGGTCGGCGCTGCCGACCAGGCCCGGCGTACGGGTCGCGGGCAGCCATCCGGCCACCAGCGTGGCCCAGCGCTCGTGGTCGGGCAGCTCCAGCCACTCCTCGGCGGCGGGCGTGGCCGCGTACCGTTCGTCGGCCTCGCCGTCGGAGGCCAGCAGGCCCGCCGCATAGGTGAGTTCGAGCCAGAAGGCGGCCAGCTGCTCCGTGGTGTCGAGGGCGGCGGCGGTCCGCTTGAGGTCGCGGACGCTCATGCCGCCGGCGCGCAGTACCGGCGGCCCGCCGAGGTCCCATTCCTTGAGCAGTTCCTCGACGGTCGCGAGCGCGGTGAACGCCTGGCCCGCGGCGGCGTTGTCCACAAGGTGTGGATCGCGTTCCGTGAGCGGGGCGAGGGCGGGCGGCACCGGCTCGGGCGTGCGGTGCGCCCGCCCCGCCCGCAGATGGAGGGCCGCTTCCCGGGGCAGTACGACATTGCGCGCGCCCGCCGGGAGCAGCAGTCCGCGGTCGAGCAGCCACTGCAGATGCGGGGCCGGGCGGTCGGTGACGCCGCCGTACGGCGGGCCCCAGCGCAGCTTGTCGAGAACGGCGACGGACTCGGCGGGGGCGGTGTCGAGCAGCGCCGTCATCCGGGCGCGGTCGGCGAAGAGGGCGGTGAGCGCGGCCACCGCGGTGACCGGGTCGTGGGTGGGGGGCAGCCCGGCCGTGGCGAGGATGTCCTGCAGCCGCCCGGGGGACATCCCGGCCGTGGCCTCGGCGACGGTCGGGCCCAGGCCGGTGGGGGACGGATGGGTGGCACTGGGGGTGAGCAGCTCACGGGCCGTACGCACCAGCCGCAGCCGGTCGTCGGGGCCCCAGACCAGCGCCTGCGCACGCAGCTCGGCCACCGCCCGGGGCAGCTCCGCGGCGACCGCCTCGTCCCCGGCGTCACCGGCCATCAGCGCGCCGAGCGTCTCGTACGGGCAGGGGTCGGGCCCCACCGCCAGCGCCTCCGCGGTCTGCAGCGCGAACCGGTCGAGCCGCTCCACCGCGCGGACGACGGACGCCCGCGTCCCGGCGCGGGTCGCCAGCTGCGTGACATCCCCGGGCACCGGACTGAGCAGATCCGGCCGGGCCCGCAGCAGCCCGACCAGCCCGCTGTCGCTGCGGGTCCTGAGCTCGTCGGCGAGGGTGCGGGGTGGTGGGGCGGTCATCCGTCTTACGGTACCGCCATGCTTGGCGGTGGCCGACTGGGTTGCCCGTCGTTTTCGTCTGTCCCGCCGTCCGCTGCGCTTTGCCTGCGCCCCACGTGCGCTCTGCCTGCGCCCCACGTTGTCGGCTTTCCCGCCGTGCGAGGTTCGCTGCGCTTCGCGTGAGCCGACAATCTTGGCTGTCCCGCCGTGGGGGTTCGCCTGCGGCGGGCCTGCGCCGACGTTTTTGGCTGTCCCGCCGTTGCATCTGCGGCCCTCCGCTGCGCTTTGCCTGAGCCGACATCCTCGGCTGTCCCGCCGTTGCACCTGCGGCGAGCTGTTGCCGCTGCGCGGGGCTGTTCGGCAGCGGTGCCGGACCTCCGGACTCCGTCCTGCGGTCCAGCACCTCCCGAGGGGGTGGGGAGAAGAGGGGTGGGGGTACACGTAGTCGGTCGTGTGCACCGTGTGGACGCGGACACAGGCACCCGACAGGCGACATGTGCCCCACCGGCCTCTTTCCACCCACCGTCGGGAGGGGACGGGCCGCAGGACGGAGTCCGGAGGCCCGTCCCCGCACCCGAAAGACAACGCCCGCCGCAGGCGCAACGGCGGGACAGCCAAAGCGTCGGCTCAGGCAAGCGCAGCGGACACCCACGCCCGCCGCTGGCGCGACGGCGGGACAGCCAAGGCGTCGGCTGAGGCGAAGCGCAGCGGACCCCCACGGCCGGGCGGTCGACAACGGCGCGGTCCGCCGCGAGCGCAAACCACAACGGCGGGACAGCCGAAAACGGTGAGCAAGCAAGACGGCTTGGCCAAGCGCAGCGCGATAGCGTCATCCCTGTGGGGATCGAGAGTGATCAGCTCGTCTTTGACTATTTGAGCCGGGTGGGCGACCTGGCACAGCAGCGGGGGCTGCCGTCTGCCACCCGTATGCGGCTGGTGGCCCGGTTGCGGGCCGAGATCGATGCGCAGCAGGTCGACTCCGTGTCGGGTGTGAAGCGGATGCTGGCGCGTCTGGGGACGCCGGAGGCGGTGGTGGCGGCCGCCGTGGGCGGGGACGGCAGGGAGGCGGGAGGGGATGACGGGCCCTCCGTGCCGCTCTTTCCGCGGCCCGGTGCCCGCGACCGGCTCAGCGGCCTGTCCTGGCGCAGTGGGCTGAGCGGCCTGGTGCCGGCGCCGCGGGACGGCCTGGGTCGGGGGCCGGCCGGCGGGCCCGGCTCCAACGGTAGGCCCGGCTTTTTCCAGAAGGGCCGCACCGGGCGGTTCGATGCGGTCGATGCCCCGGATGTCCCGGAGATGACCGCCTCCCCGCCGCATCTTGCGGGCCCGGAGGAGCTGGGGGACGCGGACGACTCGCTCGACTGGTGGCGGGTGGAGCCGGAGCCGTTCGGGCCGGGCGAGGCCGTGCCCGGGTTCGTCGGCGGGATCGAGATCCCGGAGATGTGGGAGCGGCCGAAGGGTGACGGTCCGTCCCTGGAGAAGGGCGGCACGGCGGAGAGCGACGGGGACGAGGAGCCGGACCCCGAGGGCGTGGCGGACGAAAGGCGCGGCGTGCGCGGGATGCTGCGCCGGGCCCTCGCCCGTCCGGCCGCGCAGGCCGAAGACGAGGACGCCGCCGAGGAGGAAGAGGCCGCGGCGGAGCAGCCGGCTCGGCCGCCGCTCAGTCCGGTGGTGACACTGGCTGTTCTGCTGTTGGTCGCGGGGGCGGTGCTGGGGTCGTGGATCGCGCTGGCGGCGGGCTGGCTGCTGGCGTATGCGTCGCGGCGGTTGAGCCGGGGGGAGGCGAAGTTCGCGGCGATGGGTGTGCCGGGGGTCGTCGTCGGCGGTCTGTTGGTGTGGTTGTGGGGCCGGTTCGACGGACGGTGGGGTGAGCCGATCGCCGAGGGGCGGTTGGGGCAGGAGCTGCTCGACGGGCTGCCGGGGATGGTGCGGGTCGCGGCCATCGCCTCGGCGCTGTTCCTGGTGTGGCGGATGAGGCGATGGCCGCGGGGCTGAGCGGCCGAGGAAGCCCCGGCGTCAGCTCACTGGGTCAACTCACTGTGTGAGGCCGCTTCTTCACGGGCTCACTTCTTCGCCAGCCGCTCCTGCACCCCGTCCAGGATCTTGTCGGCCGCCGTGTAGCCGATGCCCATCAGCGAGGTCTCGTCGTCCACGCGGTGGGTCTGGCCGTTCTTGACGGCGGACATGTTCTGCCACAGGGGGCCGCCGGTGACCTTGCTCTCGCGGGACTTCTCCTTGCTCCCGTAGGAGGTGTAGAAGATGACGTCGGCTTCGGCCTTGTTGATCTGTTCCGGGCTGACCTCGACCATCAGCCCGTCCTCGGCGCCCTTCACGAAGTCCGTCGGGGCCAGGCCCGCGTACGTGAGGACGGAGGTCGCAGAGCTCTCGCAGCCGTAGACGCGGGCCCGCGCCCTCCATGAAACGGACCACGTTGGCGGTGATGTTCTTGGTGCCGTGCCGGAGTTGCCGCTGAGGGCCTTCTTGATCTTCTCGGCGTGTGCCTTGTAGGCCGCGACCACCTTCTTCGCCTCGCGGAGCTTGCTGGTCGGGATCAATCGGGCTTGAGGGCGGCCACCGCCTCCAGGTTGGGGCGGCGATGGTGCAGGCGCCGGCCGCCGGAGAGTTCGTCCACTGCCCGGTCGGCCAGCGGCACCACGTCCGTCGCCGGTCGGCACCCCGCACAGCATCCCGCTGGACCTGACCGGGCCCAGCGCCACCCGTGACGGGCGCCTGCGCCCGGCTGTCAGCGAACTGATCCACCTCGCGGGCGCGACGGCGAGCGAGAGCAGCACCATGAGCAGCAGGGCCAGTATCGCCGCCGTGGTCAGCACCAGCCGGCGGCTGTGCGTCCAGGGCTGCGCGTCCGGCGGTTCATGCGGCGCGACGGCGGGACATGCCGGAGCGCGCGACGGTGGATCTGCTGCTGACCCGGGCGTCTGACATGGGGTCCATTCCACGGGGGCCGAGGACGGGCGCGGCGACCAGCGGCCCGGCCCCCAGTAAGGTAAGGCAAGGCTAAGGAAGGTTTTCGGTCGCCGCCCGATTACCGGCACAATGGCGGGCATGGCTGCGCACCCCTTCACGGTCGGATTCGACCTCGATATGACGCTGATCGACTCCCGCCCCGGCATCAAAGCGGCATACGAGGAACTCTCCGCCCGGACCGGTACGTACATCGACGCCGACCTCGCCGTGACCCGGCTGGGCCCGCCGCTGGAGCAGGAGATCCGCGAGTGGTTCCCCGAGGAACGGGTGGCCGAGATCAGCGACGTCTACCGGGGGCTGTATCCCGAGCACGCCATCAGCGGAGCACTGGCGATGCCCGGCGCCCGGGAGGCCATCGCCGGTGTCCAGGCGGCGGGCGGCCGCGCGATCGTCGTCACGGCCAAGTACGAGCCGAACGCTGAGCTGCACCTCACACACCTCGGCATCGACGCGGACGCGGTCATCGGCTCGCTGTGGGCGAAGGCCAAGGCCGAGGCGCTGCGGGAGCACGGCGCGCGGATCTACGTCGGCGACCACACCGGTGACGTCCTGGGGGCGCACACCGCCGGCGCGCTGTCCGTCGCGGTCCCCACCGGACCGTGCGACGCGTCGGAACTCCGCGCGGCCGGCGCCGATGTCCTGCTCGGCGACCTGACCACGTTCCCCTCCTGGCTGGCGGGCTACCTGGCCAACGGGGCGGATGCCGCCTCCGTCTGACGGCGCTGGGCCACGACGGACCGGATCACCCCGGCCACGGCCACCAGGAACCCGGCGCCCATCAACATGCACACCCAGTAGAAGACGGACGGCAGCGGCTCGGAACCGAGGAACAGCGGCGTCATCGTGGCGAGGGTGGCCACTGCGCCAACCAGGAACATGATCGCGCCGATTCGGACCAGGAGATCCCCTGCCCGGGGAGTTTCGTCAGACACCTGACCAGGGTAAGTCCGGGCCAGAAGCACCGAGGATCCACCCGGCGACGTCTTGTCACCGGCCATCGGACCATTAGCCTTGGTGGTGGCGGGTCCGGATGGCCCGCTGCACTGCTATCCAGGCGTTTTTTTGCAGTAGTTCCGCCCCTGACAGCCCCACCCCAGCCCGACAGTCATATCCCAGCATTTCCCCCGCGATTCCCAACGAGTACGAGGACGAGGACAGACGTGCCTACCGGCAAGGTCAAGTGGTTCAACAGCGAGAAGGGCTTCGGCTTTCTCTCCCGCGATGACGGCGGTGACGTCTTTGTGCACTCGTCGGTGCTGCCCGACGGCGTGGACGCACTCAAGCCGGGCCAGCGCGTCGAATTCGGCGTCGTCGCAGGCCAGCGCGGCGACCAGGCGCTGACGGTGACGCTCCTCGACCCCGCACCCTCCGTGGCCGCGGCACAGCGCCGCAAGCCCGACGAACTCGCGTCGATCGTCCAGGACCTCACCACGCTCCTGGAGAACGTCACCCAGCAGCTGGAGCGCGGCCGTTACCCGGACAAGGTGCACGGCGCGAAGATCGCGGGCATGCTGCGCGCGGTCGCCGACCAGTTGGACGTCTGAGGCGCCCGGCCCACACGAAGCCGGCTCACCCGAAGTCGCTCACACGAACGTCAGCGCATCGCGGCCGAGGGGCGGTACCAGCCCCTCGGCCGCGGCGCGTGTGAGCAGCCCCCGCACCGCCGCATAGCCGTCCTCGCCGAGAGCCGCGGTGTACTCGTTGACGTACAGCCCGATGTGCTGGTCGGCGACCTGCGGATCCATCTCCTGGGCGTGCTGCAGGACATACGGCCGGGAGACCTCGGGGTCGTCCCAGGCCATCAGGACCGAGGTGCGGACGGCCGCCGCGAGGCTCTTCAGCGTCTCCTCGCCCAGCGACCGCTTGGCGATGATCGCGCCGAGCGGGATCGGCAGACCGGTGGTGTCCTCCCAGTGTTCGCCCATGTCGGCGAGGCAGGACAGGCCGTAGTTCCGGTATGTGAAGCGCGCCTCGTGGATGACCAGGCCCGCGTCGACCGAACCGGCCCGGACGGCCGGCATGATCTCGTGGAACGGCAGCACCACGATCTCCCCGACGCCGCCCGGCACCTGGGCGGCCGCCCAGAGCCGGAACAGCAGATACGCGGTGGACCGTTCGCTGGGCACCGCGACGGTCCGGCCCGCCAGATCCGCCGCCGTGCCCGGTTCCCGCGTCAGCACCAGGGGGCCGCAGCCGCGCCCCAGCGCCCCGCCGCAGGGCAGCAGCGCGTACTCCTCCAGCACCCATGGCAGCACCGCGTACGACACCTTCAGCACATCGAACTCCCCGCGCTCGGCCATGCCGTTGGTGAGGTCGATATCGGCGAAGGTGACCGCGAGCTCCGGCGCGTCCGGTACCCGGCCGTGCGCCAGCGCGTCGAAGACGAAGGTGTCGTTCGGGCACGGCGAGTACGCGATGTTCAGCGGCCGGGGCACGGGTCCTCCTCAGGGATGGGGCGTTTCCGGAGCCGGTGCGGTGGTCGCGGCCGTCGCCAGGGCCCCGGGGAGCGTACGGAAGGCGTCGGTCAGGGCGGCGAGCGCGTCGCCGATCCGCCAGGCGGCGCGGTCGCGGGGCCCGACGGCGTTGGAGACCGTACGGATCTCCAGCACCGGCACACCGTGCGCGGCGGCCGCCTCGGCGACCCCGAAGCCCTCCATCGCCTCGGCCCGCACCTCCGGGTGACGGGCCGCCAGCTCGGCGGCCCGCGCGGCGCCGCCGGTGGCCGTGGAGACGGTCAGGACGGTGCCCGTCACCCCGCCGCACGCCGCTGCGCAGGCCTTCACCAGCGCGGGATCCGGGTGGTGCGCCACCCTCCCGAAGCCCAGTCCGGTGACCGGGGTGAAGCCGTCGGGCGTCTCGGCGCCCAGGTCGGCGGCGACGATCGCGTCCGCGACGACGACGGAACCCAGGGGTGCGCCGGGCGGGAAGCCCCCGCCGATGCCGGCCGAGACGGCCAGGGAGTACGGCTCTCCGGAGAGCGCGGCGGCGGTCAGCGCGGTGGCCGTTCCGGCGGCCGCGGCGGCCGGGCCGACACCGGCGACCAGCACATCCAGCGCCACCACCCGCCCGACCACGCGCCGCAGCTCATCACCGCCCGGCAGCGACGACGGCTCCGCCTCGTCCGAGCCGTCGGCCCCGCACACCGCGTCACCACGCCGCAGCTCATAACTGCCCGGCAGCGACGACGGCTCCGCCTCGTCCGGGCCGACGGCGCCGCACACCGCGTCACCTTCGGCCGCCACCGCCGTGACGACGAGCACCCGCATCAGACGGCCCTCGGGCGCGGCCCGTTGTTCTGGGCGCCGGGCATTGGGATGACTCGCCTCAGTCCTTCTGCTTCAGCGTGAAGTGCCACATGGCCTTGGGGCCGCCTGCGTCGCCGCCGAGCTCCGCGATCTGGAGGGTGACCTCCTTGGTGTAGGAGGTCTGGCCGGTCTGCGGGTTCTGCATCGCGAAGAGGGCCTCCGCGTCGAAGCTGCGGTACGTCTCCTTGCTGGGCTCGCGCATGACGGGGCCGCCGCCGATGACGATCCAGCCGGACTTGGCGACCTCCGGCTCGACGCCGATGCGCACCTTCTCCCCGGGGGACACGGTGATCGTCTTGCCGCCCTTCTTCGAGAGGCAGGACTCGATCGTCTTCTTGTCGAGGACCTTGCCCTCGCCGTCGCAGCCCGGGGTGACTTCGGACGTCACCGTCGTCGAACCGGCGGTCACGGTCGCGAGCGGGGTCGGCTTCTCGCAGGCGGAGAGGGTGATGAGGCCCAGGGACACGGCACCGATGGCGGCAGCGGCACGGCGGCCCTTGCCCCAGGAGATCAACGCAGCGGTCATACGGGCAGGCTATCGGGCGCCCCAGCTCTCGCCGCGCGCGGGTGCGGCGTGCCGCATTCCGCGGCTCTCATGCCACCCGAGCACGCGCCTTGCCGCCCCGCCGGGCCGTGCTCAGCAGCCCCCGTACGGCCAGCACCACACCGGTCATCACCAGCCCGGCGGCCACCATCATCCCCACCGTCCCGTACAGCGGCAGCGAGATGCCGATCGCGCCGCCGACCACCCAGGACATCTGCAGCGTCGTCTCGGACCGCGCGAACGCGGAGGTACGGACCTGCTCCGGCATATCGCGCTGGATCATCGCGTCCAGCGACAGCTTCGCCAGCGCCTGGCACAGGCCCGCGGTGGCCGCCGCGGCCGTCACGACCACGATGGCGACCGCGCTGTAGAAGACCGCCGCGGTGGCCGTCACCCCCAGGGCCAGCCCGAGCATCGTCGCGATCAGCTGCTCCGGGCCGCGTGCCTTCAGCCACGCCCCGATCGCGGTGCCCAGCGCGTTGCCGGTGCCCGCGGCCACCACGACCAGGCCCAGCGACGCCGCCGGACCCAGCCCGCCCAGCGGGTGCTCACGCAGCAGAAACGCCAGGAAGAATGTCAGGAACCCCGACAGCGACCGCAGACAGGCATTGGCCTGCAGCCCGTGCAGCACCGACGGGCCGACCGTCCGCAGCCCCGGCCTCCATCCGCCGCGCACCGGCCCGACGGCAGCGTCCCGTGACGCCGGCCGGGCCCGCCCCATGCGCTCCGTATCGTCCCGTGACGCCGGCCGAGCGCGCCCCATGCGCTCCGTATCGTCCCGTGACGCCAGCCGAGCGCGCCCCTCGCCCTTCGCCGAGTCCACCTTGTGCGGCAGCGTGAACGACAGGAAGGTGCCGATCACGAACACCACGAACGCCCCGTACAGCGGCCAGCTCGGCCCGATCAGATGGAGCCCGCCACCGAGCGGCGCCGCCAGCCCGGTCGCCAGCAGCCCGGCGAGCGTCACTCGCGAATTGGCCTTCACCAGAGAGATCCGCCGGGGCAGCAGTCGCGGCACCACCGCACTTCGCACGACCCCGTACGCCTTGGACGACACCAGCACACCCAGCGCCGCCGGATACAGCTCCAGCCCCCCGCCCGCGACCGCGCCGGCCATCGTCAGCGCGAGCAGCGCACGGGCCAGCATGGAGCCCGCCATCGCCGCCCGGCGGCCGTGCGGGATCCGGTCCAGCAGCGGCCCGACCACCGGGGCGAGCAGCGCGAACGGCGCCATCGTGACCGCGAGATACAGCGCCACCCGGCCCCGCGCCTGATCCGTCGGCACCGCGAAGAACACCGTCGACGCCAGCGCGATCGTGATCATCATGTCGCCCGCGGCGTTCACCGCGTGCAGTTCGATCAGCTTGCCCAGGCCCGATTCGCCCGCGCCCTGCGCATGCGTGGCGCGGCGCACCCGGCGGGCCGCGCCGGTGAGCGGCAGGTGCAGCGCGCGGCCGACAGCCCGGCCCGCCTGGCGGGCCCGGTTGCCTCGCATCCCGTCCCTGGTCGAAGCCCGCGACACCTGCGATGTCTTCGACACCTTCGACGACTTCGACACTCTCGACGACCTTGCGGCAGCCACCTCGCCATACTGCCGCAACGCGCCCGGCAGAGGGCGGTTTCTCCCCGCTCCCGCGCGGGGTGTCCCCGGCCCCGGCCCCCGCCGGGGAGATTTGCCGCTCCCGCCGAAGAGTCGTGCACGATTGAAGGGGTAGCGTGTGTAGCGCGCCACCGGCGGTCGTTTTTGGCCGCGTACCTCACCGCGATCCCGCAGAATGGTTCGTAGGAGGTGCGCTCGACCGAAACGACCGGGCGCGGACGTCGACGCGGTCCCCAGGTCCGCTCCGCCCGCCCCCGGCCCCGCCGGTCGTCCGGAACAGGACAGGACAGCTCCGGCTGGCGCACTCGTGAGACGGCGTGGAAGAGAGAATCGATTCTTGTGAGTGCTGCGATGCGAAGCCGTACCCCCGACCGCCTGTGCGCCGAGGCGGTCGACCTTGCCCGTGCGGCGGCCGAGGAGGCCGCGGTGCCGGGCACGGTGGGCGAGCACCTCGCCGCCGTCGCCGACGGGGACCGCGTCGTCACGCACCTCTTCGACTGCGAAGAGCCCGGCTACCGGGGCTGGCGCTGGGCGGTGACGGTGGCCCGCGCCTCCCGCGCCAAGACTGTCACCCTTGACGAGACCGCGCTGCTGCCGGGCCCCGACGCCCTCCTCGCGCCCGAATGGGTCCCGTGGAGCGAACGGCTGCGCCCCGGCGACATGGGCCCCGGCGATCTGCTGCCCACCGAGGCCGACGATCTGCGCCTGGAGCCGGGCTTCACCGGTGAGGACGTCCCGCCGCCGAACTCCGTGGTCAGCGAGGCGATGGCCGAGGTGGCCGACGTCGCCGACGCCGAGGACGCGGAGGTCGTCCCCGGCTCGCCCGCGGTGCAGCCGGCGCCCGCCCGGGGCGGTATCGCCGGTGTCGCCGAGGAACTGGGCATGCGTCGCGCCCGCGTGCTGTCCCGTTACGGCCTGCACGCCGCGGCCGACCGCTGGGAAGAGGCGTACGGCGCGAAGACGCCGATGGCGCAGGCGGCCCCTGCCACCTGCATGACCTGCGGCTTCCTCACACCGCTGGCCGGTTCCCTGCGCCAGGCGTTCGGCGTCTGCGCCAACGAGTTCTCCCCGGCGGACGGCCGGGTGGTCTCCCTCGCGTACGGGTGCGGGGCGCACTCCGAGGCCGCCGTCATGCCGAAGCCGCCGCGCCCGGCCGCTCCGGTCGTGGACGAGACGGTGATCGAGCCACTGGCGTTGCGGCCCGAGCGGGACGGGGGGTCCGTTGAGGAGGCCGCTCCAGATGAGGAGCTCGGCCACAGCTAGGCGCTGGGCCTCACCGAACGTTGCCGGGTGCCCCGCCGTAATCGTTCGCTCGCCTTCGGCGAGCGGGTGGGGGTTGGCCGCAGCGGCCGCGTGCGTGTAGCGGCGGGTACGGGTTCGCCCCTCCGGACTCCGTCCTGCGGAGCTCCCCCATAGCCTCAAAGGTATGGGAGGTACCCCCACCCTCCCGTCCGTTGTCGACCTCCGGCCGGTGGGGGAGCAGGCACAAGAACGGGGCCGCCGCTCTTTGGCCCCCGGCGCAACCCACCACTTTCCTTTCCCCCCACCCAGGGTGGTCGCGTATCCGGCGGGAGGGGCCGGGCTGTAGGGGAGTCCCGGAGGCCCGGCACCGGACCCACCCACACTGGTTCGCGACCCACCCCACAACCTCCCCCGATCCCGCCGAAGGCGGGAAAAGAACAACAGGCTGGGTACGGCGGGAAACCCGGCAACGTGGGGCGGTAACGTCACCCCCCACCGACCGGGCAAGCGTCGGGGCCCCGACCAGGCAAAGAGGGAGACAGAAACGTGGCTGGTACGTCGTGGGTGCAAGGCGCAGCCGAAGACCCGTTCGGTACCGCGCGGCTGCGGCGCGGCGTGCTGGATTCCTGGGCCGCGTCGCCCGCCCGGTTCCGGGAGGACGCCAACGCGGAGGAGGACCTCGCGCTCGGCGGCTACCGCGACCGGCTCGTCGTGGAGCTGGCGCAGAACGCGGCGGACGCGGCGGCCCGCGCCGGTGTCCCCGGGCGGCTGCGGCTGACGCTGCATCCGGCGGACGACACCGGGCCCGCCGTCCTGGTGGCCTCCAACACCGGTGCGCCCCTGGACGCCACCGGCGTCGAGTCGCTGTCCACGCTGCGGGCCTCCGCGAAGCGGGAGGCCGGCGTGGCGGCCGGCGCGGTCGGCCGGTTCGGGGTGGGCTTCGCCGCGGTGCTGTCCGTGAGCGATGAGCCGGCGCTGGTGGGGCGCACCGGCGGCGTCCGCTGGTCGCTGGCCGAGGCCCGCGAGCTGACACAGGAGGTGGCGGCGCACAGCCCCGGCCTGGGCGGCGAGCTGCGCCGCCGGGACGGTCATGTCCCGCTGCTGCGGCTGCCGCTGCCCGCGGAGGGCAGTGCGCCCGAGGGGTATGACACCGCGGTCGTGCTGCCGCTGCGGGACGGCGCGGCGCAGGATCTCGCCGAACGGCTGCTGGACGGGATCGACGCGGCGCTGCTGCTGACGCTGCCGGGCCTGGCCCAGGTGATCGTGGAGACTCCGGAGACCGTACGGGAGTTGAGGCGGCGGCAGGACGACGCGTATGTGCTGATCGAGGACAGTGAGCGGGGTGCCACCCGGTGGCGGGTGGTGAGTGACGGGGGCCCGCTGGACCCGGCGCTGCTCGCAGACCGCCCCGTCGAGGAGCGGCTGCGGCCGGTGTGGTCGGTGACCTGGGCGGTCCCGGTGGACGACGAGGGCGCGCCGGCGCGGCCCGGGACGGCGCCGGTGGTGCACGCGCCGACGCCGACGGACGAGCAGCTGGGACTGCCCGCGCTGCTGATCGCGTCGTTCCCGCTGGAGCCGACCCGGCGTCATGTCGCGCCGGGCGCGCTGACCGACTTCCTGACCGTCCGGGCGGCCGAGACGTATACGACGCTGCTGCGCGACTGGCAGCCGGTGTCGGTGGGCACGCTCGATCTGGTGCCGGGGCCGTTGGGCAAGGGTGGTCTCGACGGTGAGCTGCGCCGGCAGGTGCTGGAGCTGCTGCCGCGGGTGCGTTTTCTGCCGAGTGCGGGTGCGCGCACCGGGGGTGCGGCCGAGGCGCCGGCAGAGCGCGCGGCGTGGGACGAGGGCGGCGACGAAGAGCGCTATGTGCTGCGGCCCGTGGACGCCGAGCTGCTGGAGGGCGCGGGCGCGGCGACGGTCGGTGTGCTGGCCGAACTGTTTCCGAGCCTGCTGCCGGCCGGGCTGGAGCGGCGGCCGGAGCTGCGGTCGCTGGGTGTGGCCCGGGTGCCGCTCGGCGAGATGGTCGACCGGCTGGCGGGGGTGGAGCGGCCGCCCGGCTGGTGGTGGCGGCTCTATGACGCGCTGGCCGGCACCGACCCGGACCGGCTCAGCGGGCTGCCGGTGCCGCTGGCCGGCACCGGCGGCGGGCTGAGCGGGAGCGCGCGGACCACGATCGGACCGCGTCAGGTGCTGCTGCCGCTGGCCGGCGGGCCGGCGGGGGACACCGAGGCGACGCACCGTACGCTCGCCCGGCTCGGGCTGAAGGTCGCCCACCCGGAGGCGGTGCACCCGCTGCTGGAGAAGCTGGGCGCCACCCCGGCCTCACCGCGCGCCGTGCTGACAACTCCCCAGGTGCGGGCGGCCGTGGAGAACTCGCTGGACGCGGACGAGGACGCGTACGACGTCTTCGCGGGCGAGTTCGGCGAGGCGGGGGCGGGTGCGCCGCTGGGTGCCGAGGAGCTGGCGGAGACGGTGCTCGGTCTCGTCCGGGACGCCAATCTCTCGCCGGGTGACGAGCCCTGGCTCGGCGCCCTCGCGCTGCTCGACGAGGACGGCGAGCTGACCCCCGCGGGGGAGCTGGTGTTCCCGGGAAGCGCCTTTGAGCGGGTCATCCGGGAGGATGAACTCGCCGCGTGCGACGCGGAGTTGGCGGAGCGCTGGGGTGAGCAGCCGCTGACCGCGGTGGGTGTGCTGGCCGGCTTCGCGCTGGTCCGTGCCACCGATGTGGTGCTCGATCCGGACGAAATGGAGCCGCGCGAGGGGGTCTTCGTCGAACCGGACGACGTCGGGCTGCTGGACGCGGTGGATGTGTGGTGCGAGGACATCCTCGACGCGCTCCCGGTGACCCCCGTCCCGCCGGTGGTCACCGAACTGGTCGCCGTCCGCGACCTCGACCTGGTCGACGACGACGCCTGGCCGCGGGTGCTGGAGATGCTCTCCCGGCCGCCGCTGCGTGACGCGCTGACCGCGCCGGTGCGGGTACTGCTGCCGGACGGTACGACGGAGACCGTACGCCCGTACACCGCCTGGTGGCTGCGGGGGCACCCGGTGCTGGACGGCCGGCGGCCCGCGGGGCTGCGGTCGGCGGGCGGCGATCCGCTGCTGGCCGGTCTCTACGAGTCGGCTAACGCCGGTGACGTCGACGCGCAGGTGCTGAGTGCGCTCGGCGTGCGCACCTCGGTCGCGGCGCTGCTGGACGAGCCGGGCGGCGCGGCGGAGCTGCTGGCGCGGCTCGCGGACGAGGAGTCGGCCGTCGGCGCGGCCCAACTGCATGCTCTGTACGGCGCGTTGACCGACCTCGACCCCGATCAGGTGACGCTGCCGGACGAGCTCCGGGCGGTGGTCGACCGGGAGATCCGGGTGGTGGACGCGGCGGACGCGGTGGTCGCCGACGCGCCGGATCTGATGCCGCTGACGGCGGGTCTCGCGCTGCTGCCGGTCCGGCCGACGCGGGCGGCCGCCCTGGCGGAGCTGTTCCAGGTGCGGCGGCTGAGCGAGGTGATCAGCGCCGAGGTGCGCTCCGAGGGCGTACGGCGGGTGGTGCCCGACGCGGTGCGGGTGCTGCTCGGCGCCAGGACCCCGGAGACGTACTGGGAGCACGAGGAACTGCTCGTCGGCGACGGCGCGCGGACCGCGGAGCTGGACTGGCGGTGGATGCCGGACGGCACCCTGCACGCCGCCACACTGGAGGGCGTCGCGGCGGGCCTCGCCTGGGCGGCGGGCCAGTGGCCGCGTCGGTTCGAGGTCGCGGCACTGCTGGAGGACCCGGAGCGCGGGGACGAGCTGGCGCGGGCGCGCTGGTTCGACTGACCACCGGACCCTTGCGCCGAACGGCCCCGCCCATCGCGCCGCGGTGAGCGGGGCTCTCCGGCCTCGAAACGGGCGGTCGTCACCGGTACTTCCGGCATAAGGGGATGGTCTGATGCCAGTCGTGGAGATCAAGGCCATCGAGGGCGTTTTCGCTCACGAGCAGAAGCGCCGGATGGTGGAGCGCCTTTCGGGAGCGCTCATCGAGCGCACGGGCGAGCAGATGCGGCCCTTCACCCACGCGTTCATCGCCGATACCCCGAGCGCGGAGTGGGGGGTCGGTGGCACCGCGAAGAGCGCCGAGGATCGTTACGGGCGGACGGCGCGAATCACCCGCTGGGTGCCGGCGGGTGCAGCGGGGCGCTGCTGGGTGCAGCGGGGTTCGTAGGGCCGGGTGCCGCTCGCTGCCTTCGGCTGCCTGCGTCCGCTCAGAGGCCGTCGGACGCCGTGCGCTTGAGGGCGGCTTCGCGCTTGAGGGCGGCATCGCGCTTGCGGACGTACCAGATGCCGAGCAGTCCGAGGCCGACGCCGGCCAGGCAGGTCCACACCCACCAGGCGTGACCGTGGTCGGCGAACCAGCCGTAGAAGGGGAGCTGGCCGAGGAAGAGCACGAACCAGATGATGGTGCCGCCGGTGATCGTGCCGACGACGGGACCTTCGAGAGGCGCCGGGGCCTCGCGCAGTTCGGACCTTTTCCACATGGGGCCAGCTTACGGGGCGGGTGTTCGAGAACTCCGGGCGGCGGCCGTGCCGCCCGTGCGTCCGCCGCGGCCCTTGTGCCAACGGGGTCTACGCGCGGAGATAGCGATCAACGTATTGTTTATTCATACTGAATCTTTCTGGATCTGACTGGTTGGGATCGTCGCTTCATCCAGTCTGATCCAGTTCTTCATGTTTGCTGTCGTTGTCTGTGTTCCGGGCCCTTGGGCCCCCGCGCCTCCCCCAGGCCCGTACGACTGAGGTCCTCGCATGTCGCCCTCGACCACCATGCCGGTCGACCCCCTCAAGAGCCCAGGTCATCCCTCCAAGAACGGCTTCGACCGGTTTTTCAAGATCTCCGAGCGGGGGTCGACGGTCGGCCGTGAACTCCGTGGCGGCCTGGCCACGTTCTTCGCGATGGCCTACATCATCGTGCTGAACCCGATCATCCTCGGCGCCGGCACCGACAAATACGGCCAGCAACTCGACAACGCCCAGCTGGTCACCGCCACCGCGCTGATGGCCGGTCTGAGCACGATCCTCCTGGGCGTCATCGGCAATGTCCCCATCGCCATCGCCGCCGGCCTCGGCATCAACGCCGTCGTCTCCCTCCAGCTCGCCCCCAAGATGAGCTGGCCGGACGCGATGGGCATGGTCGTGCTCGCCGGTCTGGTGCTGATGATCCTGGTCGCCTCGGGACTGCGGCAGCGGGTGATGGACGCGATCCCGGGCGGGCTGCGGCGCGCCATCGCGATCGGCATCGGCCTGTTCATCTCGCTGATCGGCCTGGTCGACGCGGGCTTCGTCACCCGGAACCCGGACGCCGCGCACACCACCGTCCCGATGGGCCTGGGCCAGGACGGTCAGCTCGCGGGCTGGCCGGTGCTGGTGTTCGTCCTCGGCCTGGTGCTGATGTTCATGCTGATCGTGCGGCGGACCAAGGGCGCGATCCTCATCGGCATGGTCACCATGGCCGTCGTCGCGATCGTGATCAACGCGCTCGCCGACATCCCGGACGCCGCCTGGGGCGGCCTGGCCGTCCCCAACCTCCCGGAACACATCGTCGGCGCCCCCGACTTCGGCCTGATCGGCGACATCAGCCTCTTCGGCGGCTTCAAGGAAGTCGGTGTGCTCACCGGCTGCCTCTTCGTCTTCACCGTCCTGCTGTCCGGCTTCTTCGACGCGATGGGCACCATCATCGGCGTCGGCGAGGAGGCCGGACTGACCGACAAGGACGGCAATCTGCCGGGCATGGGCCGGATCCTGATGGTGGACGGCATCGCGGTCGCGGCCGGCGGCGCCGGTTCCGCCTCCGCCAACACCTGCTTCGTGGAGTCCACGGCCGGTGTCGGCGAGGGGGCTCGCACCGGCCTGGCCAATCTGATGACCGGCGGCCTCTTCCTGCTGGCGCTGATCTTCACACCGCTGGCGACCGTGGTGCCCGCACAGGCCGCGACCCCCGCGCTGCTTGTCGTCGGCTTCCTGATCATGGCCTCGAACGTCCGGGACATCGACTGGGGCGACCTCACCGTCGGCATCCCGGCCTTCCTGACGATCATCTCGATGCCGTTCACCTACAGCATCACCAACGGCATCGGCATCGGCATCCTGGCCCACATCCTGCTGCGGACGGCGACCGGACACTTCAAGAAGATCCCGTGGCTGCTGGACGTCGTCGGGCTCTGTTTCCTCGTCTACTTCCTGCTGAACCCGATCGAGCAGCTGCTGGGCGTCAAGTAGGCGGCGGGCAGCGGCACTTCAGGGGCCGGTCAGCGGTTTGCCGGGGGCGCCGGGGGTCAAGTGGCCCCCGGGGCTTCTATGGCGGCGCCGCTGCAGCACCGCTCTGTCTCGTCGTAGAACCGCTCCGTCTCGTCGACCGACGTCTTGAAGCGTTCGTCGAAGTCATCGCGGATGAGCGTCCGGATCACATAGTCCTGGACGCTCATTCCGCGTTTCGCGGCGTGCTGCCGGATGCGTTCCAGCAACTCCCCTTCGACCCGCAGGCTGAGCACTCTCGATCCCATACCGACACGGTCCCCGCACCACCCGGTCAGCCGTGTCACTTTCGGCTACGACCTCACCCATATGGGTGATCGAGTCGGAGCTCATGTGGGTGAGCGAGAGGAACTCGGGGGTAGACCAAGAGCTTTAATTTAGCCAAGGTAATGAGTTATGCTAATGACCATGCCGGAACTGTTCAGCGGCGACGATGCCGCTGCCGTGAGCGCTCTGCGCGGCGCCGTGATGCGCCTGTCCCGCCGCCTCAAGAACCAGCGGGTCGATGAGTCGCTCAGCCCCACCGAGATGTCCGTACTCGGCACCCTCGCCCGGCGCGGCCACGCCACTCCCGGTGAGCTGGCCCGCAAGGAGCATGTGCAGCCGCCGTCGATGACCCGCATCGTGGCCATGCTGGAGGCCAAGGGACTGGTCCGGCTGGAGCCGCACCCCGACGACCGCCGTCAGAAGGTCGTCACCCAGACAGAACAGGCCGAGGCGATGCTCGACGAGAGCCGTCGCAAGCGCAATGCCTGGCTCGCCGAGCTGGCCTCCGGGCTGGACGCGGACGAGTGGGCGAAGCTGCGGGCCGCCGCGCCCGTACTGGAGAAACTCGCAGAGATGTGAAACCCCAGACCAAGGACCCAGGCCAAGGAGGCGAAACCACTTTGAGTACGGGATCCGGAGCACACTCCGCCCCCGCACCGAACCCCGACCACGACACGGAGTCCGACGACGCGCCCGCGCCCGCCGCGGGCCCCGCCGCGGGCATAGCCGCACCTGCCGGTGCCCGCACCGGCCCGGACGCCGCTCGCACCACCACCGGCGGCACCGTCACCGGCCCGGATACCGCTCGTACTGCCACCGGCCCCACCGCCACACTGCGGAAGGGCATGTTCAGCTCACTCCGCATCCGCAACTACCGCCTCTTCGCCACCGGCCAGGTGGTGTCCAACACCGGCACCTGGATGCAGCGCATCGCCCAGGACTGGCTGGTCCTGAGCCTCACCGGCTCGTCGGGCGCGGTCGGCATCACCACCGCGCTGCAGTTCCTCCCCCTGCTGCTCTTCGGGCTCTACGGCGGCGTCATCGCCGACCGCTTCCCCAAGCGCAAGCTGCTGCTGATCACCCAGTCCGCCATGGGCTTGACCGGCCTGGCCCTCGCCGTGCTCACTCTCAGCGGCCATGTCCAGGTCTGGCACGTCTACCTGATGGCCTTCGCCCTCGGCCTGGTCACCGTCCTCGACAACCCCTCCCGCCAGGCATTCGTCGTCGAGATGGTCGGCCCGGACGACCTGCGGAACGCCGTCAGCCTCAACTCCGCCAACTTCCAGTCCGCGCGGCTGGTCGGCCCGGCCGTGGCAGGTGTGCTGATCACCGCCTTCGGCAGCGGCTGGGCCTTCCTGCTGAACGGCCTGTCGTTCCTCGCGCCGGTCGCCGGACTGCTGATGATGCGTACCGCCGAGCTCCACAAGGTCGACCGGGCCCCGCGCAGCAAGGGCCAGTTGCGGGAGGGCCTGCGCTATGTCTCGCGGCGCCCCGACCTCATCTGGCCCATCGTCCTCATCGGCTTCATCGGCACCTTCGGCTTCAACTTTCCGATCTGGCTGACCGCCTTCGTCTCCCAGGTCTTCCACGCCGACGCCGGCACATATGCCCTGTTCAACGGTCTGATGGCGGCCGGCTCGCTGATCGGCGCACTGCTCGCGGCGCGGCGCGCGTCCTCCCGGCTGCGGATGCTCGTCGGCGCGGCGATGGTGTTCGGCGCCCTGGAGATCACCGCCGCTCTTGCCCCCTCCTTCTGGATCTTCGCCGCCCTGCTCGCCCCCATCGGCATGGTCGGCCTCACCATCAACGTGACCGCCAATGCGAGCGTCCAGATGGCCACCGATCCGGTGATGCGCGGCCGGGTGATGAGCCTGTTCATGATGGTCTTCATGGGCGGTACGCCCCTGGGCGCGCCGCTCGTCGGCTGGGTCACCGATGCGTACGGCGCCCGGATCGGCTTCCTGACCGGCGGCGTGGTCTCCCTCGCGGCCGGTGCCGTCATCGGCCTGATCCTGGCCCGGGCCGGCGGACTGCGGCTGAGGATCGACCTGCGCCGGGGGAGCCGGCACCTGGCCTTCGTCCCGCGTGAGCGGGGGCCGGCGCCCGGCGGGCACGCGGCGGGGGACGGGCAGGACGGGGGCGCGGAGGGGCGGGAGCGGGTGGCTGCGGTGGCTTGATGGCCGCGGCGGCGGCCGTCGGGCCCGACCGTGTTCGGGCTCGCGACGCGGGTGTGGAGCGGCAGGGGGAGGAGGGGGCAGGCCCGTGCGGGGGACACGGGGACCGGTCGCCATACGTACGTCGGCCCGGGCGGGTGCCGCGTACGTACGTCGGCCCGAGCGAAGCGCCCTGTGCGTCCGCCGGCCCGACCGGAGGGCCCTGTACGTCCGGCTGGGCCCGCCCGCGTCAACCCGTGCGCCAGACTGGTCGCATGAGATTCTTCGCGGCGGTGCTGCCGCCCCGGGTGGCGATCGAGGAACTGGCCGCCGAGGTGGCGGCGCTGCGCCGGCTGTCCGGCGCGGACCGGCTGCGCTGGACCGGGCGGCCGGGCTGGCACTTCACCCTGGCGTTCTACGGGGAGGTGGCGGACGAGCTGGTGCCGGAGCTGCGTCTGCGCCTGGAGCGGGCCGCGCACCGTCACCATCCGTACGAGATGTGGATCAAGGGTGGCGGGCATTTCGGTGACCGCGCGCTATGGGCCGGGGTCGCCGGGGACCGGGAGGCCATGCGGCATCTGGCCGGGTCGGCGGAGGCCGCGGCGCGCAAGGCCGGGCTGGTCAGCGCGGGGCACGCGCACCGCCCGTACCACCCGCATCTGACCATCGCCCGCGGCCGTGACCGGGGGGCGCGGGCCCATCTCGCCCCGTTCGCCGCCGTCCTCGACGCATTCGAGAGCAGCGGCTGGACGGTCGGCGAGCTGGCCCTCGTCCGCAGCAATCTGCCGGTCTCCGGCGCGCCCGGCGAGCAGCCCCGGTACGAGACGGAGGCGGCCTGGCCGCTGGGCAGGTGAGGCGGCCGGTTACGCTCGCGGGGTGGATCCCAAGACCCGAAACCGGATCATGTCCGGCCTGCTCGCCGTGCTGCTCATCGTCGTGATCGTGGCGGCCGCGCTGGGCTGATCACCTCGATGGCCATGACGTCGGCCATGCCGTCGGCCGCCACACCGACGGCCACGCGGCGCACCGCCGACGTCGGGCATACGGCCCATCATCCCCCTCGGCGCACCGCCGCCGACGGGCACGCAGCCCACCCTGGACGACCCGACGGCCACGCGGCGCACCGCCGCCGACGGCCAATGCGATCACCGCCGCCGACGGCCACGTGGTGCACCACCACTGCTCTCGGCGCATCACCACCGCCCTCGGCGCACCGCCCGCCGTCGCTGCCTCACCAGGCGAACGCCTCCGGCGACGGTCCCGGCCCGGGGAGGATCTCGTCGAGCGAGGCGAGCAGCTCGTCCGACAGCTTCAGCTCCACGGCGCGCAGCGCGGAGGCGAGCTGGTCGGCGGTCCGGGGGCCGACGATGGGGCCGGTCACGCCGGGCCGGGTGAGCAGCCAGGCCAGTGCGACCTCGCCGGGCGCCAGGCCGTGCTTGTCGAGCAGGTCCTCGTAGGACTGGATCCGGTCGCGGATCGCGGAGTTGGCGAGGGAGTCGGCCGAGCGGCCGGAGACCGTCCGCGCCCCGCCGCCCTCCCGCTCCTTGCGGAGGGCGCCGCCCAGCAGCCCGCCGTGCAGCGGGGACCAGGGAATGACGCCCAGCCCGTAGCTCTCGGCCGCCGGAATGACCTCCATCTCGGCGCGCCGCTCCGCGAGGTTGTAGAGGCACTGCTCGCTGACCAGGCCGTAGGAACCACGGCGCCGGGCCGTCTCGTTGGCCTGGGCGATATGCCAGCCGGCGTGGTTCGAGGACCCGGCGTAGAGGACCTTGCCCTGCTGGACGAGGACATCGATGGCCTGCCAGATCTCGTCCCAGGGCGTCGCGCGGTCGACGTGGTGGAACTGGTAGAGGTCGATGTGGTCGGTCCCCAGCCGCTTGAGGCTGCCGTCGACCGCGCGCCGGATATTGACCGCGGACAGCTTGTCGTGGTTGGGCCAGACCTGCCCGCCGTCCGTCGCCATGTTGCCGTAGACCTTGGTGGCCAGCACGGTCTTGTCGCGCCGGCCGCCGCCCTTGGCGAACCAGGAGCCGATGATCTCTTCCGTACGGCCCTTGTTCTCGCCCCATCCGTAGACGTTGGCGGTGTCGAAGAAGTTGACGCCCGCGTCGAGCGCGGCGTCCATGATGAGGTGGCTGTCGGCCTCGTCCGTCTGAGGCCCGAAGTTCATCGTCCCGAGGACGAGTCGGCTGACCTTGAGTCCGGTGCGTCCGAGCTGCGTGTACTCCATGGGAGGTCAGCCAACTCCTTGGAGTGCGCTCGAATCAAGTGGGACGCGTGCGCTTGGCCGTGGTCGGCTTGGTTGTCCGCTGCGCTCGGCTTGGGCCGATCGGGGGCGCCCCGCTCTCGCCGGTCCGGACACCGCCTTGCCGGGCCGGACACCGCCTAGGGCAGCGCGCGCACCGACCCGCCCTCGCGCGCCGCGTACGGCCCCCGACGCCCCACTGTGGTGACTCGCGTCCTGACACCGTTCCGGCGGGGCGCGGCTATTGGCGTGGAGCCGTCACGCCGCCGACGCTCCGCGCGGTCCGGGATGGCAGTCTGTGCCCATGCGTTCGCTTCTGTGCGCGGCCGGTGCCGCGGGGATGGTGCTGTGCGCGGCGGTTGGGCCGGCCGCCGCCGATGAGCCCGACGGCTTCAAGGTCCGTGACGCCAGGATCACCGAGTCCAGCGGCCTGGCCGCCAGCCGCGCTCACCCCGGGATCTACTGGACCCACAACGACAGCGATGACGGCCCGTACGTCTACGCCGTCGAGGCCGCGTCCGGGCGTACCGTCGCCACTGTCACGCTGCGCGGGATCGGCGCCCCCCGGGACGTCGAGGCGATCTCGATCGGCCCGGACGGGTATGTCTACGTCGGCGATATCGGGGACAACAGGGGCGGTACGTGGGACCACGTGTGGATCTATCGCTTCCCCGAGCCGAAGCGGCTGCGTGACGCGACGGTCACCGCGGCACAGTTCACCGTGAAGTACGCCGACGGGCCGCGCGACGCGGAGGCGCTGATGGTGCATCCCAAGACCGGCCGGGCCTATATCGCCAGCAAGAAGCAGGGCGGGGGCGGCGCGCTCTACGAGGGCCCGCAGCGGCTCAGCACCTCCGGAGTCAACACCTTCCGCAAGGTCGCGCCGATCGACCTCTGGGTGACCGATGGTGCGTTCTCCCCGGACGGCACCAGGCTGGCGCTGCGCAGCTATTTCGGTGGCCGGATGTACCGCTGGCAGGACGGCCGCCCGAAGGACATCGGCAGCGTGGGCGTGCCGATCCAGCAGCAGGGGGAGTCGGTCACCTTCGCCCCCGACGGGCGGACGCTGATGTACGGATCCGAGGGGGAAGGCAGTGAGGTCGAACCGGTTGAGCTGACGGGAAGTCAGTTGCCGGAGTCGGCGAAGGGGGGCGCTGGCCCCGGGGAGGGGGATTCGGATGCGGCTTCGGGGGGGAGCGGCAATAGCGGTGCAGAGGAGGGGAGTTCCCGGAATTCGGAGGATGCCGGGATGCAGCCGAGTTTCGGTAAGGGGGCGCTGGTTTTGCTCGGGGCCACGGCGTTGGTGATGCTGCTGCGGAAGCTGGTGCGGCGGCGGGAGTAGGGGAGGGCTGGGAGGTAAGGGCTTGGATGGCTGGGGCTTACCGGGGCTTACCGGGGCTTACTGGGAGTCGTCCGGTTTGGTTCCGCCTTCGCCCTTGCTTTTCCCCTTGCTTTGGCCCTTGCTTCCGCCCTCTCCCTTGCTCGGGCCGTTCCCCGCGCTGGGGCTGTCCCTCTCGCCTTTCCCCTGACCCTTCCTCGCCTCTTCGGCCTCAGCTGTTCCTTCGCCCTCCTCCTCGATCAGCCGCAGCTCGTAATGGAGCGTCTTCTCCTTCTTGAGGCGGTGCGCGAGCGGCACCAACAGGCCGTGGATCAGTGGGTACTTACGGGTCAGGGAGCGCTCCGCGCGCCGGTACTCCCGGGTTTTCGGGTCGAGCAGCCGGACCCGTGCTCTGAGCGTGGGACCGGTGGGCCGGCCGCGAAAGGTGGAGGGGCAGATCTCCACCTCGGGGAAGTTGCGCATCCGTTTCGCCTTCCAGGCGCTGCCGTACGTGCGGATATACGCGTGGTCGCCGTCGACGGCGATATTCATCGGCGTGCCGACCCCGCTGCCGTCCCGTTTGAACGAGGTGAGCAGGATCGTGCCCTGCCGCTCGAAGGGGGCGAGGCCGGGGATCGCTGGAATCGTCATGTCCCCATACAGACACAAGCGGACCGTTTCGTCATGCCCGGAGTTGCCCTGAACCACCCATTCGGCCGTGTATGGACGGCGATGACCTCCTCGAAACCGTCCAGGAGCGCGGCCGGCCCCAGCTCGAAGACCGGGGTCTCGCCGTCGGCGAAGGCGTCCTCGTCGAGGGCGGCTAGGGCCGGGTAGCGGCCGCTGAGCATCGCCTTCGACAGAATCGGCTGCTGGGCCTGCCAGAAGGCGTCATTGCTGATGCCGGTGCGCTTTTCGGCGAGTACGGAGTTGAGCTGGGTGCGGGCGGTGCCGGTGACGAAGCCGGCGCAGCCGGGGGTGTTCCTGGTGCGGCTGCCAGCTCTCGCGGGCGGCCGCTTCGAGGGCCGGGCGCCAGTCGGCGTCGGGGTCGGGGCGCGCGTCGGCGTCGAGGGTCACGACCTTGTCGAGCATCAGGTCGAGGAGTTCGGCCTTGCCCGGGACGTAGCGGTGGAGCGACATGGTGCCGACGTCCAGTTCGGTGGCGACCCGGCGCATGGGCAGTGCGGCGAGCCCTTCGGCGTCGGCCACCGCCACCGCCGCCGTGACGATGCGGTCGACGAACGGCCCCGGCAGTCGCCCGCCGGGGCCCGTCGGGAAGCCGCTACGGCGGCCTGTCCGTTACAGCTTCTCGATGACGTAGTCGATGCAGGTCGTCAGCGCCTCGACGTCGGCCGGGTCGGTCGCCGGGAACATCGCGACGCGCAGCTGGTTGCGGCCGAGCTTGCGGTAGGGCTCGGTGTCCACGATGCCGTTGGCGCGCAGGGCCTTGGCGATGGCGGCCGCGTCGATGTCGTCGCTGAAGTCGATCGTGCCGATGACCTGCGAGCGCTTGGCCGGGTCGGCGACGAACGGGGTGGTGTGCTTGGAGTCCTCGGCCCAGCCGTAGAGGGTGCCAGAGGAGGTCGCGGTACGGCGGACCGCCCAGACCAGGCCGCCCTGGCCGTTGATCCACTCCAGCTGCTCGTTGAGGAGGAAGAGGGTGGCCAGGGCCGGGGTGTTGTACGTCTGGTTCTTGCGGGAGTTGTCGATCGCCGTGGGGAGGGAGAAGAACTCGGGGACGTGGCGGCCGGAGGCGTGGATGCGCTCGGCGCGCTCGATCGCGGCCGGGGAGAAGACTCCGATCCACAGTCCGCCGTCGGAGGCGAAGGACTTCTGCGGGGCGAAGTAGTAGACATCGGTCTCGGTGATGTCCACGGGCAGGCCGCCGGCGCCGGAGGTGGCGTCGACCAGGACGAGGGAGCCGGAGTCGGCGCCCGCGACGCGCTTGATGGGCGCGGCGACACCGGTCGAGGTCTCGTTGTGGGTGAGGGCGTAGACATCCACGCCCTCCTCGGCTCGCGGCTCCGGGTGGTCGCCCGGGTCGGCGGAGATGACGGTGGGCTCGGCCAGCCAGGGCGCGAGCTTGGCCGCCTTGGCGAACTTGGAGGAGAACTCGCCGAAGGCCAGGTGCTGGGACTTGTTCTCGATCAGGCCGTGCGTCGCGATGTCCCAGAATGCGGTGGAGCCGCCGTTGCCCAGGATGACCTCGTAGCCCTCGGGGAGCTGGAAGAGGTCGCGTACGCCGTCGCGCACCTTGCCGACCAGGTTCTTGACCGGGGCCTGGCGGTGGGACGTACCGAGAAGTGAGCTACCGGTGGCGGCGAGGGCGGCGAGCGCCTCCGTACGCACCTTGGAGGGGCCAGCGCCGAAGCGTCCGTCGGCGGGCTTGATGTCAGCGGGAATCTGGATATCAGCCACGGGCGAAGCCTAATCCGTTGTGACGTGGGGTCCGGCTCCGCGTCCACCGGATGAGATGAGGGTCATGCGCCCGGTGAGACGGTGGGGTCCGGGGCGGCGGCGTCCGTGGCGTAGACGTCGGCGATGGCGGCCGCGGCGCGGGCCAGCGCCTGGCGGGCCTCGGGCGGGTCGAGCACCTCAAGGGAGTCGCCGAACTGGCGCAGTTGGCGCACGGCGTCGAGGACGGGGTAGGCGAGGTGGAGGGTGGCCCAGTCGGTGGGGGTGGTTGCTCCTGATGGGGTGTCTTCACCTTCGTGGGCTTCGGTCGGATCGTTCGCCTCGTCCTCTTCATCCGCCTCGTGCGCCGCGTCACCCGTTCGTGGCGGGTCGGTCAGTGCGGGGCCGAGGATGCGTCCGGCCAGATCGAGCCGGTCGCGGCGGATCCGGGCGGTCACCCGTACCGGCGCCGGCCGCTCAGGACCCGCGCGATCCGCATGCCTACAGCGGTGACAATGCGCTGCTCAGCGGGCTCGATGCGGCGGCGCTGCGACGGGTGGCCGCGCTGACCGGACCGGAGTCGCTGCGGCCGCAAGCCGCGCCGACCGCGCCGGTGATGGTTGTGCTGCAGCTCAACCACATGGGGGGTGCGATGGCGGCGGGCGACGGGGCGGCGGGCGCTGTCGGCCACCGTGATGCGCGGTTTCTGCTGCGGCTGCTGTCGCCGCTGGGCGCCGGCGGCCCGCAGGCGGATCCGGCGACGGACCTGGCGGCCGTACGGGCGCTGCACGACGAGGCGCTCGCCGCCGTCGCACCGTGGCGGCTCGGCCGGAACGTGAACTTCGTCTTCGGCGCGCACGGGGAGCGGGCGGCCGCGGCCGCCCGCCGTCGAACCGAGGTGGCGCGCAGCCTCCACGGCGACGGGGCGCACCGGCGGCTGGCCGCGCTGAAGGCCGCCCACGACCCGGAGAACATGTTCCGGTTCCACCCGTACGATGCCGGGACGAGCCACCCGAACGATGTCGGAACGTGCCACCCGTACGACGCCGGGACGCGTCACGCGTACGACGTCGGGACGCGCCTTCCGTCCGAGGCCGGGGCCGGGACGCGCCACCCGTAGGGCATCGGTGCGGCACCGGTACCCGCCACCTGTAGGACATCGGCAGTGTGCGTCACCCGTGGGACACCGACATGGCACCGGCCCGGCACCGGTACCCGCCACCCGCAGAGCCGTACGGAGACATTCCGGAGGTGGCCCGGAGGCGGCCCGAAGGCGGTCGGGAAGCGGCCCGGCGGCGTTGCGGAGCCCGTCCGGCCGCTCCCCGTCACCCTTACCCGCCACCCCCTCACCCCACCGACGGGCCAGCCGAGGCGCCAGGACCCGGTCCGAGTGGGCAGGCTGGGGGCATGGCTGATCGTACGGAGACAGGGCAGCGGGACCTGGAACAGAAGCAGCGGGATCTGGAACGGAAGCAGCGGGACCTGGAACAGGAGTTGGCCGCCGCGGTACGAGGGGAGGTCTCGTTCACCGCGGCCGACCGGGCACTGATGACGATGGACGCGTCCAATTACCGGCGGGTGCCCCGGGCGGTGGTCGCACCCCGGGACGCCGAGGACGTCGCGGCGGCGCTGCGGGTGTGCCGGGAACGCGGCGTGCCGGTCGTGCCCCGGGGCGGCGGGACCAGCATCGCCGGACAGGCCACCGGCACCGGCGTCGTACTGGACTTCACCCGGCACATGCGGCGGATCGTGTCGCTGGACCCCGCCGCCCGTACGGCCGTCGTCCAGCCCGGCGTGGTGCTGGACGATCTGCGGGCGGCGGCCGCCCCGCACGGCCTGACCTTCGGCCCCGATCCGTCCACGCACAGCCGCTGCACCCTCGGTGGCATGATCGGCAACAACTCGTGCGGCGCCCACTCGGTGGCCTGGGGAACCACCGCCGACAATGTGCGGGAGCTGGAGCTGCTGACGTACGGCGGCGAGCCGGTGCGGGCCGGCCGCGGGACGGACTCCGCGGGCTGCCCCACCGGACTGCCCCCGCGTCTCCGTGACGGCGTGAAGGCCCTGGTGGACGGCGAGTTGGCGCTGCTGCGCACCGGCTACCCCGATCTCCCCCGCCGGATCTCCGGCTATGCGCTGGACGCGCTGCTGCCGGAGGCGGGCACCGATCTGGCGCGGGCGCTCACCGGCAGCGAGGGCACCCTCGGCGTGCTGACGGAGGCAACCGTACGGCTGGTGGAGACCCCGGCGGCGCGGGCGCTCGCCGTCCTCGGCTACCCGGACGAGAGCGCGGCGGCCGAGGCCGCGCACACGCTGCTCCCGCACCGTCCGCTGACCGTCGAGGGGATGGCCGCCGATCTGGTGGGCGGCGCGGCCGGGCTGCCCAAGGGCGGGGCCTGGCTGTTCGTCGAGATGGGCGGCGGGAGCCGCGCCGAGGCGACGGCTCGGGCCGAGGCGCTGTGCCGGGCGGCGGCCGCGGACGGCGCCACCGACCACACCCTCGTCACCGACGCGGCCGGGCAGCGGGCGCTGTGGCGGGTGCGCGAGGACGCGTCCGGTACGGCGACCCGTATGCCCGACGACTCGGAAGCCTGGCCCGGCTGGGAGGACTGCGCCGTACCGCCCTCCCAACTCGGCCCCTACCTCAGGGACTTCCGCGCGCTGTTGGCTGATCACCAGCTGCGCGGCACCCCGTACGGCCATTTCGGCGACGGCTGCATCCACATCCGTATCGACTTCGACCTGATGACCGCTCCGGGCATCCGCCGCTTCCGCCAGTTCTCCTCCGACCTCGCCGAGTTGGTGGTCGCGCACGGCGGCTCGCTCTCCGGCGAACACGGCGACGGCCAGGCACGGTCCGAGCTCCTCCCCAAGATGTACGGCCCGGAGCTGGTGGGTCTGTTCGCCCGATTCAAGGACCTCTGGGATCCGGCAGCCGGCCTGAACCCCGGCATGCTGGTACGCCCCGCGCGGCTGGACGAGAACCTCCGCTTCGACGTCCTGCCGAGGCGGCCGGTGCCGGTCGAATTCGGCTATCCGCACGACGACGGGGACTTCTCGGCGGCCGTACGCCGATGCGTAGGTGTGGCCAAATGCCGTACGGAATCGCTGGGTTCAGCATCCCGCGACGTCATGTGCCCCTCCTTCCGCGCCACCGGCGAGGAACAGCACTCCACCCGGGGGCGGGCGCGGCTCCTCCACGAGATGCTCGCGGGCGAGGTCGTCACGGAGGGCTGGCGGTCGCCGGAGGTGCGCGACGCCCTGGACCTCTGCCTCTCCTGCAAGGGCTGCCGCAGCGACTGCCCCGTAGGCGTCGACATGGCCACGTACAAGGCGGAATTCCTGCACCACCACTATGCGGGCCGGGTACGTCCGGCCTCGCATTACTCCATGGGCCGCCTGCCCCAGTGGCTGCACGCTTCGGCCGCGGCCGCCCCCGTCCTCAACGCACTGGCCCGTACGCCCTTGGCAGCCATCGGCAAGCGATTCGCCGGAATCGCTCCCGAGCGCTCCATCCCCCCGCTGGCCACGGAACCCTTCACCCGCTGGTGGTGGCGAAGGCGGGCGCAGGGCCGCGTGGGGGGCGGACCCGGCCACCTGGTCATCCTCTGGCCCGACACCTTCACCAACTACCTCTCCCCATCCGTCGGCCAAGCCGCCGTCCACGTCCTGGAAGCCGCCGGCCTGCGCCCCCTCCTGCCACCGACCGCACCGGTACGCCTGACTACGGGCGGCGCCTTCCCCCAGCCCCGCCTGCACCGTCCGCCCCTCTGCTGCGGGCTGACCTACGTCTCCACCGGCCAGCTGGACCAGGCACGCAAGGTCATGCGCCGCACCGTCGAGGTCCTGAGCCCCCTGCTCAGCGCAGGCCGCCCCCTCGTCGTCCTCGAACCAAGCTGCGCGGCGGCCCTCCGCACCGACCTGCCCGAGCTGCTGTCCGGCGACCCCCGCGCCGCCCAACTCGCCGCCTCCGTACGAACCTTCGCCCAGACCCTGGAAGAACTCGCCCCCGACTGGCAGCCCCCACGCCTCAACCGCCCCGTCGTGGGCCAGACCCATTGCCACCAGCACGCCGTCCTGGGCGACGCCGCCGAACGCCGCCTACGCGAACGGGCTGGCTTGGAGGGTGAGTTGACCGGTGGCTGCTGCGGTCTGGCAGGCAACTTCGGCTTCGAGCGGGGCCACTACGACGTATCGGCCGCCTGCGCGGAGGAGCAACTTCTCCCGACGGTGCGGAAAGCACCCGCCGACGCCGTGGTACTCGCCGACGGCTTCTCCTGCCGTACACAGCTGGACCAGCTGGGGGGACGGCGGGGGCGGCATGTGGCCGAGGTGCTGGCGGAGGGTACGGGCTGGTGCCGGGGGTGATCCATGCTCCACTCCCGGCGCCCCGCTTCCGCGGTTGCGGTACGCCGTTCCCCGTCGAACAGTGGAACGGAGGCGAACGGAGATGTACCCGACTGGGCACAGGTTTCCGGCCCGCCACAGGGCGGAACGGCGTCCGATCCATGGCATCCCGTCCGTCCCGGACAATCCCCCGCCGAAAGGGCGCCGCGATGACCCTGCACATCGACAGTATCGATCCTCCCCAAGGCCGGGCAGGCCAGAAGTGGGTCACCATCCGTGGGGATCTGGACTCCGCTACCACGGTGCGATGGGGAGATACCAAGCTCAGTGCCGAGGACTGGTACGAGGAGACCTACCCGGACGGCCACACGGAGCTCGACATCACTGTTCCCAAGGGTGCGGGGACCGTGCATGTCGTAGCCGAGGGTGACGGCGAGAGAAGCAACGACGTGGAATTCACGTACGAGTGAGCGGTGAGAGCGGGGAGCGTTCGGGGCCGGATTCCGATTCCGCAGGTATCCCGTGATGTGAAGCCGTCGCCGTACGGCCCTCGGTATGGGTCTCCGTACGGGGCTCCACATCCGGTCGGGCGGTGAGTGCATACGTGCACCCCTCTGCATCAACGGCCCTGAGGATGAACGGGATTCCGGCCGCGAGCCCGTCCACCGCCCACCGGTGTTCGGCCACTTCGTCCAGCCAGGCCCGCATCGCCCCGTCGTACGGGGCACCTAACTGCTGCGCCACGTGCTCCGCCCGCTCACGGATCCAGCCCACGGCCCGGCCAGGTGAGTACGACACCCACCCACCGAGGTCGATCGGGGACCCGTCCGGGCGGCGGGCCGTGGCCTCTGCCCGGTAGGCCGGGCCTTGCGGGGCCGTTACGGCTTGAGCGGCGCCGGTAGCTGGCGCCGTGCCGACGCGTGGCCGGCGCCCCTTTCGCTCCATCCAGCCCATCCGGCCCATCCTCGTTATCAGGCCCACTCGACTCATCCGGTCTTTCCGGTGACGTCCCGGTCGACGTCCCAGCCCCGTGCTCATGCGTCCACCGGGACCAAGCCATGCCCACATGCTTCGCTCTCCTCGGTATGGCTGATTACGGGGTGTGCAAGGAACGCATTCACGCGGCGACCCCGTAGGAGTCGTAGCTCTGGATCAGCTCGTACCAGAGGAGCTTGCCGGTCGCGCCCGGGCCATACGGGAACTGGTCGAGCGAGTAGCCGCCCCAGTTGTCCGCACAGAGCTGGACCAGGAGCAGCCCGCGCCCATCGACTTCCGTGGCCCTCTCGGCCACCCTGGCCGCCGCGAGCTCGTACGCGTACGGGCCGGGCGGCCGGTCGAAGGGGGTGGGGATAACGGGGTTGCTGTCCCAGACGCTCACCCGTAGCCGGCTCTCCGCGAGCCCGCGCACGCGGACCTGGGTGGGGCCATCAGGAGCGTGCCGGTAGGAGTTGCTGACCATCTCGCTGGTCAGCAGCTCTGCGGTGTCGATCAGTTCGGACATCCCGTGTCCATGGAGCACGGCATGCAGGGCGAGTCGTGCCACGCGGACGGACCGGGGGCTGTGGGGAAGGTGGAACGAGTAGGCCCACGGCTTGTCGGCCGACTCGGACGAGGGGGATTGCGGGGATACGGTACGGCTCATCGAGTTCTCCTCATGGGATGCGGAGTTGATGTGTGCGTAGAGGTGCGTACGAGTTCCGCCCCATCCCTGTGCGGTGCGAATCCGCTGGTGGGGGTGGGTGGTTGGGCGGCTTGGCTCACAACCCTAACGGTTCATGGTTAACTTTAACTGCGCTATACGAGGAACCTTGCTCAATCCCCTCGTGTGGGTGACGCGTCAAGTGCAGAGCCAAGGAGTACGTCATGGTCCCCGTCGGTAGTCCCACCCTGAGGCAGCGGCGCCTGGGGCATGAGCTGCGCAAGCTTCGTCAGCAGGCCGACCTGTCCGCCACGAAGGCCGCTTCCCAACTGGGCGTCAATACAGCCAACATCAGCATGATTGAGTCCGGTCGAGGTGCTATCAGTGCGGAGCGGGTACGCACCCTCGTAGGTATTTACTCCTGCGCGGACGAAGAGTTGGTGGACGCCTTGGCCGCGATGACCGGTGGAAGAACCCGGGGCTGGTGGGACGAGTACCGAGAGCACCTGCCTGCCGCGCTCATCGATATTGCTGAACTTGAGCACCACGCAGTGGAATTGCGGGGCGCTCTCACTATGCATATCCCGGCGCTACTTCAGACGCTCGAACATGCTCGTTCGCTCTTTACGCAAGTTGTGCCACCGCTACGGGCATACGAGATTGAGCACCGCCTTGCCTACAGGATCAGGAGGCAGGGGATCATCTTCGGAACCGATGCGAAGCCATATCGCACCATCATCCACGAGGCCGCACTGCGCATGGGTTTCGGTGGCCCGGACGTTGCTCGTGCCCAACTGCACCATCTCGTGGACATGAGTACCCAGAAGAATATCTCCGTGCGCGTGATCCCCTTTGGGATGGACGGCTTCCCCGGAAACGGGCAGTCCTTCGACTACGCCCTTGGGGCCGTCCGCCAACTGGACACGGTCCAGCTCGACGTCCACCACGGGTGCGAATTCCTGGACTCCGAGGCGCAGCTCGTCAAGTACCGGACAATCCTGCAGCGTATGGAAGATTGCTCCCTCGAACCGGGGAAATCCCGGGACTTCATCAACCACATCGCAGAAAGCATCTGAGAAGCCATGGAGACCACAGTGCATCACTGGCAGAAGTCGAGCTTCAGCGGCGACTCGTCCAACTGCCTCTACCTGGCCGCGGACGCGAAGGACACCATCCTGATACGTGAGAGCGACGATCCCCGTCGGACCATAGTGGCCACCAGCTCAGCCGCGCTCGCCGGTTTGCTGTGCGGGATAAGGGGCGACACGTTCGGAAGAGCCTGAACCGACCATAGCGCTGCGGCAGTATGGCCGCAGCGCTCTTGCAGTGCGTCGGGTCAGCGCATGGCCTCAAGCGCCTTAGAACATCGGCGTCATCGAAGTTCAGCAGGGCGACCAGCCGGGAGTCAAAGATCCAGAAGTCTTCGGCGGGCAGGCGCAGCCGGTCTGCGTCGGCACGCCATAGATTGCGGACGTCCTCACCCGTGGCTGCGTTGCACCTCGCGTAGCCGAGGAGAAAGAGCTGGCCGCTGGTCGGTGGATTGTCAACGATGCGCACCCTGCCGACGTGCTTACCGGCCGCAGTCTGCGCGCGCATGTTCGTGCACCATGCGATATCCAGATCCCATGTCACGGTGCCGGTGTCGATGAACTCTCGGTAGCTCTCGTCCTCTTGGTCCGAGGCGTAGGCGCGTCGCGTTTCGAGGTGCCATGCCGAGTGCTCGAAGGTTTCGAAGAGCTTGAGGAACTCACTCTGATCGATCAGTTCAGGCACGCGATCCGTCTCCTTCGGACCCCAGTTCACAAGCAGTTCGCGAGGAACAATGACGGCAGAATCCCCGAACCGAAGTGCTGGAGCTGATTGAGGTCTGCGGCGTCGGTGAGCGGTGCTCCCTGCACGATGATCTCGCCCGTTTCCAGGTCTTCGTGCAGAGCAGGACAGCCTCCGAACTTGCTGTCTGTGCCCGTGAAGCGCAGTCGTCGCGCCATGGTTGTCTCCCTCGTAGTGGAGGTTGCGCCCGTCCAGTATCTCGGTCTCCGAGGCACTGCACCACGGAGTGCAGTGCCCTGCGTGAGAACACACGAGAACATCCAGCCGTGATCGAGAACATCAGCGAACATCGCGTAGTAGGTACATTTCTCGATCCCTAACGTCCCGCTCATGACCGCACCGGACAATCAGCAGCGGACCGACCCCGTCAAGGCATCCGTCTCCCTCCGCAGTGCGCTGACCTCTGTCGAGATGACACTGTCACCACTCCGAGTGGATGTTGCATCGCCTGAGCTGCGGCTCGGCGAGCTGAGGTGTGCCTGGCCGGAAGGCCGCTGCCCCGTCTGCACTGACCTGGAGCTCGGCCGGAAGCGAGCCGAAGCGGAGCGAGATCTCAGCCGGGTGACCGATTTCAACGTGCTGATCGTCCGGCATCGGATGGCCCACGCGTCTGAGTCGTGATGGGGCAGCGGGCAGCCGCGAAGACTCCCGCCCCGGCCGCCGTTCCCTGGCAGGAAACGGCCGGAGCGGGCGGTCTGGCGGCGGGGGAGGACCGGGTCGGTGGGTGGTGGGTGAGCGGAGATCGTTTCCTCTCGCTCAACCTGATCGCCTGCAGCCCGCACCGGGTGCGCCCGGAGTACCGGTGTCCGCTGCATCTGGGGGAGTAGGGCCAGTAGGAGCAGTAACTGGTCGTGGATCGGCTGCCGGTGCGCGGCCAGGGTTACCAGGAATGGACACCCGCCTTACCGGGTTCCTCCTCCTCACCCCCTTTCGTGATCCGTTCCGGGATGACGTCCGGAACCTCGCGGGCCGCCACCCAAGTGGCGCGGCATTCGGACGTCAGGGCATGACCAGGTTTGCCTTTTACCTGATAGTGAGAACGGGGTGGTCCTGTCCCTCCGACTTCGGGAGATCGCCACATGGAATCCGGCTCCAATGTCTGGAACTGTCCGTTCGACTACGCCGAGGCCCTTGAGTTCGATCCGACACTCAAGCGCCTGCTGACCGAGGAACCCGTCGCCCGTATCAAACTGCCATACGGGGAAGGCGAGGCCTGGCTGGTCACCCGGTACGAGGATGTGCGGACGGTGACCACGGACCGGCGCTTCAGCCGGCACGCGATCGTCGGCAAGGATTTCCCCCGGATGACGCCGGAGCCGATCGTCCAGGACGAGGCGATCAATGTGATGGACCCGCCCGCCAACAGCCGGCTGCGGAGCCTGGTCTCCAAGGCGTTCGCGCCGCGGCAGGTGGAGCGGATGCGGGCCCGCACCCAGCATGTCGTGGACGAACTGCTGGACCGCATGGCGGAACACGGCCCGCCGGCCGACCTGATGGAAAGCCTGGCCAATCCGCTGCCCCTGACGACGATCTGCGAGGTTCTCGACATCCCCGACGGCCACAGCGCCCAGCTGCGCGCACACGCCCGGACGATGATGAACGTCACCGCTGAGAACCGCGACAACGCCAAACGCGCCAAGGCCGATATGCGCGCGTACTTCGCGGAGCTGACGGCCGAACGGCGCCGTAACCCGGGCGACGACATGATCAGCGCCCTGGCCATGGCCCGTGACGGCGATGAGGTCCTCGACGACGACGAACTGACCGTCATGGCGATGGTCCTGCTCATCACCGGCCAGGACACCACGATGTACGAGATCGGCAACCTCTCCTACACCCTCCTCACCCGGCCCGCGGAGCTCGCGATGCTGCGCTCCCACCCTGAGAAGCTGCCGCAGGCGATGGAGGAAATGCTGCGCTTCATTCCCTTCCGCAAGGGCGTCGGTATTCCGCGGGTCGCCCTTGAGGATGTGGAATTGAGCGGGGTGAAAATCCGGGCCGGGGACATTGTTCATGTCTCCTATCTGACGGCAAACCGGGACCCGGAGAAATTCGACCGTCCGGATGAACTGAACCTGGAACGCGAAGTTCCCATGAGTCACATGACCTTCGGCTGGGGCGGCCACCACTGCCTGGGCTCTCCGCTCGCCCTCGTCGAGCTCGAAGTCGCACTGAGCACCCTGCTGGAGCGTTTTCCGGAGCTGAGACTGGCGAAACCGGCCGAGGAGGTTTCCTGGAACAAGACCGCGATCTGGCGCTACCCGCTGGAGCTGCCGGTCGCATGGTGAAAAAATCCCAGTTCCGGTGACATTGCCCAGATGCCGCCCCCATCGTGATCGTGATCCTGTCGGACCAGAGGAAAAGGCATTTCACGGGGCGGATGGGCGGGCCTTAGCGTGGGGTGCGTGACCCCTTCGCCTGCCGCTCCTGATGGGCCCGTATCGGCCAAATCGGCCAATTCCCGTCATCGTTCCTCCTTCTCTTCCGTCCCCGGTGCGTCGTACGGTTCCGGCCCCGATGCCTGTGGCATCGACGGGGCGATATCCCCGTCGGTGCCGCCCTCGGCCGAGGTGCTGACGGCCCAGGACCGGGCCCGGACCACCGGGGCGGCGGGTGCGCAGGGGCGGCTCGGGTCGGTGGCGCTGGTGATCGGCGGCATCGTCTCGCTGCAGTTCGGCTCGTCCGTGGCGGTGCTGCTCTTTCCGCGGGCCGGTGCGCTGGGCGTCGTCACGCTCCGGCTGGTCGTCGCCTCGCTGGTGCTGCTGGTCGTCTGCCGCCCCAAGGTGCGCGGATATACGCGTGGTGACTGGGGCACGGTTCTCGCGTTCGGTGTGGCGCTGGCGGGGATGAACTCGCTCTTCTATCAGGCGATCGACCGGATTCCGCTGGGCGCGGCGGTCACCCTGGAGTTCCTCGGGCCGCTGATCTTGTCCGTGGCCACCTCGCGTCGCGCGCTGAGCATGTTGTGGGCGGTGCTGGCGCTCGGTGGCGTGGCGCTGCTCGGGCGGGAGGGCTTCGACGGGCTGAACCCGCTCGGTGCCGGGTGCGCGCTGGCGGCCGGCGGGCTGTGGGCCGCGTACATCCTGCTCTCGGCCCGTACGGGGCAGCGCTTCCCGCAGGCGGACGGGCTCGCGCTGGCGATGACCGTCGCGGCGGTGCTGAGTCTGCCGCTGGGCGTCCACAGCGCGGGCGCTGCCCTGCTGAACCCGGTGACGTTGGGCCTGGGCGCCGCCGTCGCGCTGATGTCGTCCGTCCTGCCGTACACGCTGGAGCTGCTCGCCCTGCGCAAGCTCCCGGCCGCCGGCTTCGCGGTCATGATGAGCCTGGAGCCGGCCGCCGCGGCCACCGCCGGCTTCCTGGTCCTGCACCAGTCGCTGGGCTGGGCCGAGGTGCTGGCGATCGGGCTGGTCGTGGTCGCGAGCGTGGGAGCGGTACGGAGCGCGGGGACGCACGGCTGACGCGCCCCCGCTTCCCCCCCTCAACCCGCCCGCCGCACCCGCGCCCTCAGCGGCGTAGCCGGCTGGAGCAGCAGGCCCGCCTTCGGCGTCACGGGGCCCGGCGCGAGGTCCAGATGGAAGCTCTGGGCCAGCGTGGCCAGCAGCAGTACCGCCTCGACCTGGGCGAAGCGGGCGCCCAGGCAGGTGCGCTGACCGCCGCCGAACGGGAACCAGGCGTGGTCCGGGATGACATGCGGGGCGTCGGGGCCCCAGCGCTCGGGGCGGAAGACCCCGGGGTCGGGGAACCACCGGGGGTCCCGGTGGGTGGACCACTGGGAGCACCACACCGTCGTCCCGGCCGGGATACGGCTGCCGCCCAGGGTGGCGCCCTCGCGGGCGGCGGTGGCGATGGCCCAGGCGGGCGGATACAGCCGCAGTGTCTCCTTGACGATCTGCTGGGTCCAGGTCAGGCGGTCGTAGTCGTCGATGGTGGGCAGCCGTCCGCCGAGCACCCGCGCCAGTTCGTCGTCCAGCAGGGCACGCACCTTCGGCGACTGGCCCAGCATGCACCAGGCCCAGGTCAGAGCGGTGGACGTGGTCTCGTGACCGGCCGCCCAGAGCGTCACCGCCTCGTCCCGGACCTCCTCGGCCGACAGTGGCCGGCCCGCCCCGTCCCGGGCCGCGAGGAGCCGGCTGAGCAGATCGTCCCGGTCGCCGCAGCCTGCGCACGCCCTCCCGTCGCCCGCCACCGCCCCGGGCGGAAGCGCTTCGCGCTGCTGTGACATCCCGTCGCCCGCCACCGCCCCGGGCGGAAACTCCCCCGGACTCCGTCCGGGGGGACGCCCATCGCGCTGCTGTGACATATCGTCGGCATCCGCTCCCCGGGCCTGCCCGTTCGGCCCGGCCCGTCCGAGCCCGGCGGCCGCGCGCACCTGCCCGGCATGCCGGGCGCTGATCAGCCGGTGCACTTCGGCGTCGATGGTGGCGACGGCGGCGAGCAGCCGCCGCCGGCCGGGGGTGGGTACCCAGCCGGGCAGGAAGAGGTTGATGCCGCGCAGTTCGTCGCTGACGACCTTCTCGGCCACGGTCATCGTCTGGCCCAGCGCCCGCGTCCGGTCGCCGAGGTCGTTGCCGAACAGCGTCCGGAGCACGATCTGCTGGGTGATCAGCGCCATCTCCTCGTGCACATCGATCTGCACGGCCTCGTGCCCATCGGTCCGCTCGCGCTCCCGCCAGCGCTCGGCCGCCAGCCGCGCGCACTCGACCATGGTCGCGGCATACGGACGCACCTGACGGGGGCGGACGGTCGGCTGCACCAGGCCGCGCTTGCGGCGCCATTCCGCCCCCTGGCCGAGGAGGACGCTCTGGCCCGTCACCTGCCGGAACGCCCAGAGAATGTCGAGGACGTCGAACGACTGCTCCCGGGTCGTCAGCAGCTCGGCGATGTGTTGCGGATGCGAGAGGAACAGACCGCGCATCGGGCCCAGTGACCAGGTCACCGCGTCCCCGAAGTCGTCGCGGAGACGGACCAGGAAGGCCAGCGGATCCTTGCCGAACGCGGGGAGGTTCCCGAGTCCCGGCAGACCGCGCGGACCGGGTACGGGGCGGAGCGGAAGGGGTCGGGGCGGAGCGGGACGTGGCGGCACAGCGGACGGAACGGACAAGGCTCCTCCAGACGTCGATACGCGTCGGTCGATACCCGTCATCCGTCTACCACGCCGGGAACGGCGCGCCGGGGCGATCGCTCAGGGCGCCAAGAGGCTCACGGGGCAGCCATGCAGACCACGTACGCCGTCCCTTTGACCGGCGCACGCTGTGGCATGTCGTAGACGGCCTTCTGGGCGTCCTCCAGTTCCCTGCGGGCGGCCTGGCGCTCCTCGTCGGTCGTGGCGTGGTCCACCGCGTCCTGCTTGCCCTGCAGGGAGTCCAGGTGTTTGAGCAGGTCCGGGTTGACCGCGCCGGCGCTGACCACCCAGCCGTTGCCGTCACGGGTGGGCCGGGACATGGTCACGCTCTGCTCCATCTCGTAGCCGGAGAGACGGTAGCCGCCACCGGTCGTGTGGTAGCCGTCGGGGCACCGTGCGGTCAGGCGGTCGAGTTTGCCCCGTTCGGAGACGGTCTGCTGCGCGGGCCGGTGCTGGGGGGCGGCGCTCGCGGCCACGACCGCGCCGCAGGCGAGCAGGCCGACGGTTGCTGAGGCGAGGGTCAGTGCGGTGGCGCGCATCGCGGATCGGCCGTCCTTGGGGAGCGAGTGGGGGCAGGGGGAGGAGGGGAGGAACGGGGAGGAGGGGAGGGGGTGGTGGGGCAGGGGGCGGACGGGGGCGCATCACGGCAGTTGGGGGGCGGAAGGGGGCGGATGAGGAAGGCATTCCTGATACCTCTGACCGTGTTGCGCGATGTGATCACCTGCCGGGTGTTCATTTCGCCGACTTGGCGGGGCAGAAAATCATGCAGGCGTGCTTGATTGTTTCTATCGGCGCTGTCACGCTCGGAACGCACCACACCGCACCCGCACGGCCGCGGCCCTGTGCCGCGCTCGCCGTCGTATGCCACAGGGCCCTGCCCGCAAGGCAGTTGGGCCGTCGAGGGGAGTGTCGCGTGTCCGATCCCGGCGCCGTACTGGCGGATCTCAGGGAGGAGAGTGCCGAGCTGGACGCCCTGGTGGCCGGGCTGCCGGCCGAGCGGTGGGCGGCCGCCACGCCCGCCGAGGGCTGGACCGTCGCCCATCAGATCGCCCATCTGGCCTGGACCGACCGGCAGGCGCTGCTCGCCGCCACCGACCCGGACGGCTTTCGGCGGGCCGCGCAACGGGCCCTCGCCTCGCCGCTGACCTTCGTCGACGAGGGCGTGGCGGACGCCGCACGGACGCCGCCCGCGGAGCTGCTGGCGGACTGGCGCGCCGGGCGGGAGGCGCTGCTGCGGGCGCTCCTGGAATGGCCGGCGGGCGAGAAGCTGCCGTGGTACGGGCCGTCGATGAGCGTCATGTCGATGGCGACCGCGCGGCTGATGGAGACCTGGGCGCACGGGCAGGACGTCGCCGACGCGCTGGGGGTGACGCGTACCCCCACCGCCCGGCTGCGGCATGTCGCCCACATCGGCGTACGAACCCGGGATTTCGCCTACGTCGCTCATCAGCTCACCCCACCCAAGGAGGAGTTCAGGGTGGAGCTGCGGGCGCCATGGGGGTCCCCCCGCGCATGGGGGTCCCCCCGCGCGAGCGAAGCCGAGCATGGGGGAGAAGCCGAGCGTGGGGGAGGCACCGTGTGGGCGTACGGGCCCGCGGACGCCGCGCAGCGGGTGACCGGGGAGGCGCTGGAGTTCTGTCTGCTGGTGACCCAGCGGGTGCACCGCGATGATGCCCCGTCCCTGCGTGCGGAGGGGGCGGACGCGGAGCGGTGGCTGGGAATCGCCCAGGCGTTCGCCGGGCCACCGGGGAAGGGGCGCGAGCCGAGGGCCCCGGGTGGCGCACATGACTGACGGCGGCGTCATGGACGGAGAGCCCGACGGCATATCCGGGCGCGGCGTGTCCGGGCGCGTCCTCCGTATAGGCAACGCCTCCGGCTTCTACGGCGACCGTTTCGACGCCGTCCGTGAGATGCTCACCGGCGGCCCGCTGGACGTGCTGACCGGCGACTATCTCGCCGAGCTCACCATGCTGATCCTCGGCCGGGGCCGGCTGAAGGACCCCGGGCGCGGCTATGCCACGACCTTCCTGCGGCAGATGGAGGAGGGGCTCGGTCTGGCCGCCGAGCGCGGGGTGCGGGTCGTCGCCAACGCGGGCGGGCTGAATCCGGCCGGACTCGCGGATGCTGTCCGGGTGTTGGCGGAGCGGGTCGGGGTCCCCGTACGGGTCGCGCATGTGGAAGGCGACGATCTGCTGGCGCGCGGGGGCTGGGGCGAGGGGGTGCTGACTGCCAACGCCTATCTCGGTGGCGGCGGGATCGCCGCGTGCCTGCGCGCCGGGGCCGATGTGGTGGTGACCGGCCGGGTGACGGACGCCGCGCTGGTCAGCGGCGCCGCCGCGGCCCACTTCGGGTGGCGGCCGACAGACCTGGACCAGCTCGCCGGAGCCGTCGTCGCCGGGCACGTGCTCGAATGCGGCACCCAGGCCACCGGCGGCAACTACGCCTTCTTCGGCGCACACGACATCCGCCACCCCGGATTCCCGCTCGCCGAGATCGCCGCCGACGGCAGCTCGGTGATCACCAAGCATCCGGGCACCGGTGGCGCGGTCACGACCGGGACGGTCACCGCCCAGCTGCTGTACGAGACGGCCGGCGCGCGCTACCCCGGACCGGATGTGACGGCACGGCTGGACACCGTACGGCTGGCGGCGGAAGGGCCGGACCGGGTCCGGATCGAGGGGGTGCGCGGCGAGGCCCCGCCGCCGGCCGTCAAGGCCGGGCTGACCCGCCTCGGCGGCTGGCGCAACGAAGTGGCGTTTGTGCTGACCGGGCTGGACGTGGCGGCGAAGGCCGAGCTGGTACGTGCCCAGATGGAGGCGGCCTTCGACGCCACGGGCCGGCGTCCGGCCGAGGTGCGGTGGACGCTGGCCCGTACCGACCGCGCCGACGCCGATGTCCAGGAGGAGGCGAGCGCGCTGCTGCGGCTGGTGGTTCGGGATACCGACCAGGATGCGGTGGGGCGAACGGTCAGCGGCGCCGCGGTCGAGCTGGCGCTGGCCAGCTACCCCGGCTTCCATGTCACCGCACCACCCGGGAAGGGTGCCCCGTACGGGGTGTTCGAGGCGGTGACGGTGGACGCGGGGGACGTGCCGCATACCGCGGTGCTGCCGGACGGCACCCGCGTCGACATTCAACCTCCCGAGATCACAAGGGGGTTGGAGAGACTACCGGATCCGGAACTGCCCGAACCGCTCGACACCGCGCTGCCCACCCGCCGTGCCCCGCTCGGCCTGATCGCCGGGGCCCGCAGCGGCGACAAGGGCGGCTCGGCCAACGTCGGCGTATGGGTGCGTACGGAGGAGGCGTGGCGCTGGCTGGCCCATGCGCTGACCGTCGACCTCTTCCGTCAACTGCTTCCGGAAACCGGGACCTTGCCCGTCGACCGGCATGTGCTGCCGCGACTGCGGGCGCTGAACTTCGTCGTCGACGGGCTGCTCGGCGAAGGCGTCGCGGCACAGGCCCGCTTCGACCCGCAGGCCAAGGCCGTGGGGGAGTGGCTGCGCTCGCGCCACATGGACATACCGGAGGTACTGCTGTGACCGTGCTCGGAACCGGGCTGGATACCGCGAGCCCCGAATACGCCGAGAACCGCGCGGCGATGCTCGCCAAACTGGAAGAGCTCGACGCCGAGCACGCCAAGGCGATCGCCGGCGGCGGCGAGAAGTACCTCGCCCGCCACCGGAAGCGCGGCAAGCTGCTCGCGCGCGAGCGGATCGAGCTGCTGCTCGACCCGGACACGCCCTTCCTGGAGCTCTCGCCGCTCGCGGCCTGGGGCAGCACCTCCCCCGAGTACACAGTGGGAGCGTCGCTGGTCACCGGGATCGGCGTCATCGAGGGCGTGGAGTGCCTGGTCACCGCCAACGACCCGACGGTGCGCGGCGGCGCCAGCAACCCCTGGACGCTGAAGAAGGCACTGCGGGCGAACGAGATCGCCCACGCCAACCGACTGCCGGTGGTCTCCCTCGTGGAGTCGGGCGGGGCGGATCTCCCCAGCCAGAAGGAGATCTTCATCCCGGGCGGGGCGCTGTTCCGGGACCTCACCCGGCTGTCCGCCGCCGGCATCCCCACCGTCGCCGTCGTGTTCGGCAACTCCACCGCGGGCGGCGCGTACGTCCCGGGCATGTCCGACCACGTCATCATGGTCAAGGAGCGGGCCAAGGTCTTCCTCGGCGGGCCGCCGCTGGTGAAGATGGCGACCGGCGAGGAGAGTGACGACGAGTCGCTGGGCGGCGCAGAGATGCACGCCCGCACCTCCGGGCTCGCGGACCACTTCGCGGTCGACGAGCCCGATGCGCTGCGGCAGGCGCGGCGGGTGGTCGCCCGCCTCAACTGGCGCAAGGCGTACGCCGATCCGCCGTCGGCCGCGCCGCCGAAGTACGACGAGGACGAGCTGCTGGGCATCGTCCCCGGCGACCTCAAGGCACCGTTCGACCCCCGCGAGGTGATCGCCCGTATCGTCGACGGTTCGGACTTCGACGAGTTCAAGCCGCTGTACGGGCCGAGCCTGACCACCGGGTGGGCCGAGCTGCACGGCTATCCCGTCGGCATCCTCGCCAACGCGCAGGGCGTGCTGTTCAGCGCGGAGTCCCAAAAGGCCGCCCAGTTCATCCAGTTGGCGAACCAGCGCGACATCCCGCTCCTCTTCCTGCACAACACCACCGGCTACATGGTCGGCAAGGAGTACGAGCAGGGCGGCATCATCAAACACGGCGCGATGATGATCAACGCGGTGTCGAATTCACGGGTGCCGCATCTGTCCGTCCTCATGGGGGCCTCGTACGGCGCCGGGCACTACGGCATGTGCGGGCGCGCGTACGACCCGCGCTTCCTGTTCGCCTGGCCGAGCGCCAAGTCGGCCGTCATGGGGCCGCAGCAGCTGGCCGGGGTGCTGTCGATCGTCGCCCGCGCTTCCGCCGCCGCCAAAGGACAGCCGTACGACGACGAGGCGGACGCCGGGCTGCGGGCCATGGTGGAGCAGCAGATCGAGTCCGAGTCGCTGCCGATGTTCCTGTCCGGGCGGCTCGACGACGACGGCGTCATCGACCCCCGCGACACCCGCACCGTCCTCGGCCTGTGCCTGTCCGCCATTCACACGGCCCCCTACGAGGGCGCGCGCGGCGGCTTCGGCGTCTTCCGGATGTGACGGTCATGACAGATGGGGCGGTCATGACGGATGGGGCGGTCGTGACAGATGCGATGGCAATGACGGGCGGGACGGCCATGACGGATACGACGGCTATGACGGATGTGCCGGATATGAGGGATCACGTGATCACGTCAGTTCTTGTCGCCAACCGGGGCGAGATCGCCTGCCGTGTCGCACGCACCTGCCGTGAGCTGGGCATCGCCACAGTCGCGGTGTACTCCGACGCGGACGCGGACGCGCTGCACGTGCGTGCGGCGGACACGGCGGTACGGCTCCCGGGGGCGGCGCCCGCCGAGACCTATCTGCGGGGCGACCTGCTGGTGAAGGCCGCCCGGGCGGCGGGCGCGGACGCCGTCCACCCGGGCTATGGCTTCCTGTCGGAGAGCGCGGATTTCGCGCGGGCCGTGCGCGACGCGGGCCTGGTCTGGATCGGGCCGCCGCCCGATGCCATCGAGGCCATGGCGTCCAAGACACGGGCCAAGGAGCTCATGGGCCTTGCGCCATTGGAGCGGGTGACGGAGGGCGACCTGCCCGTGCTGGTCAAAGCGGCTGCGGGCGGGGGCGGGCGCGGTATGCGCGTGGTACGCGAACTGGCCCATCTGGACGATGAGCTGGCGGCGGCGAGGGCCGAGGCGGCCAGTGCGTTCGGGGACGGCGAGGTGTTCGTCGAGCCGTACATCGAGGGCGGCCGCCATGTCGAGGTGCAGATCCTCGCCGACGCACACGGCACCGTCTGGCTCCTCGGCACCCGCGACTGCTCGCTGCAGCGCCGCCACCAGAAGGTCATCGAGGAGGCCCCCGCGCCCGGCCTCCCGGAGGAGCTGCGGGCCTCGCTGCACGAGTCGGCGGTCACCGCGGCCCGGACGATCGGCTACCGGGGCGCGGGCACCGTCGAGTTCCTGGTGGCGGACGACAAGGCCCACTTCCTGGAGATGAACACCCGCCTCCAGGTCGAACACCCCGTCACCGAGGCCGTGTTCGGCGTCGACCTCGTCGCGCTGCAGATCCGGGTCGCCGAGGGACGGGCCCTGGACGAGGGGCCGCCGTGCCCGCGCGGGCACGCCGTCGAGGCCCGCCTGTACGCGGAGGACCCGGCCCGGGGCTGGACGCCGCAGACGGGCACGCTGCACCGGCTGGCGGTGCCGGGCGGGGCGCGGGACGGCGTGCGGGACGGAGGGGTCGGCATGCGGGACGGGGTACGGGTCGACACCGGGTACACCGACGGCGACCCCATCGGCGTCCACTACGACCCGATGCTCGCCAAGATCGTCGCGCATGCGCCCACCCGCGCGGAGGCGGTGCGCAAACTGGCCGGCGCCCTGGAACGGGCCGTCGTCCACGGACCCGTCACCAACCGCGACCTGCTCGTACGCTCCCTGCGCCACCCGGAGTTCACCCAGGCGCGCATGGACACCGGCTTCTACGACCGCCACCTCGACACCCTCACGGAGCCCGCCCCGGACCCTCTCCCAAGCTCTCGGCCGCGCTCGAACAGGGGGGACCCCCATGCACCACTGGCCGCCGCACTCGCCGACGCGCACGGCCGCTCCCGGTTCGGCGGCTTCCGCAATGTCCCCGCACAGCCACAGCACAAGAGGTACGCGGACGGGGGTGTCGGACCCGTGGTGCACGAGGTCCGCTACCGGCTGGACCGGGACGGGCTGCACGCCGACGACTACCCCGGCGTGCGGCTCCTCTCCCTGGCAGCGGACGAGGTCGTCCTCGAAGTCGACGGCCTGCGACGGCAGTTCACCGTCTCCCGCTACGGCGACCGGCTCTACGTCGACTCACTGCCCGGCGGCGCCCACGTCCTCACCGCACTGCCCCGCTTCCCCGACCCGGCCGCCCGTACGGAACCCGGTTCGCTGCTCGCCCCGATGCCCGGCACGGTCGTACGGATCGCACCGGGGCTGGCGGAGGGCGACCGGGTGGAGGCCGGGCAGCCGCTGCTGTGGCTGGAGGCGATGAAGATGGAACACAAGATCACCTCGCCCGGGGCCGGCACTCTCACGTCCCTGCCCGTCCGTACGGGGCAACAGGTCGAGGTCGGCGCGCTGCTGGCCGTCGTATCAAAGTGACCTGGGCGCTGCCCGAGGCGCTGCTCCAAACGCCCTGACCACCCCACGACCCGCCCGCCCTCACTCACCCGTACGCCCTAGCCCACTCCCCATACACCGCCCAACCCACCGGTACGTCCTCACCGCCCCACACAAGGGAGCCGCCATGCGCAACGTGACGCACCACCCCGTGATCGAGACCGAGGAACACCGCGCTCTGCGGGACGCCGTCGCCGCACTCGGCAAGCGCTACGGCCGCGAATACTTCGCCGACGTCGTACGCGAGGGCAAGCGCACCGACGACCTCTGGGCAGAAGCCGCAGCGCTCGGCTATCTCGGCGTCAACCTCCCCGAGGAGTACGGCGGCGGTGGCGGCGGAATAGCGGAACTGGCCATCGTTCTTGAGGAGTTGGGTGCGGCTGGATGCCCCCTCCTCATGCTCGTCGTCTCACCCGCCATCTGCGGCACGGTCATCGCCCGGTTCGGCACCGAGGAACAGAAACGGAACTGGCTGCCGGGGCTGGCCGACGGCAGCCGCAAGATGGCATTCGGGATCACCGAGCCGGACGCCGGGTCCAACTCCCACCGCATCACCACCACGGCCCGCCGCGACGGGGGAGACTGGATCCTCACCGGTCGCAAAGTCTTCATCTCCGGCGTCGACATCGCCGAGGCGACCCTGATCGTCGGCCGTACCGAGGACTCCAGGACCGGCAAACTCAAACCCTGCCTGTTCATCGTCCCGCGTGACGCCCCGGGCTTCGGCCGCAGTCCGATCCCGATGGAACTGGCCGCCCCGGAGAAGCAGTTCGAGCTGACCCTGGACGAGGTACGGCTGCCCGCCGACGCGCTGGTCGGCGACGAGGACGCCGGACTCCTCCAGCTCTTCGCCGGGCTCAACCCCGAACGGATCATGACCGCCGCGTTCGCCCTCGGCATGGCCCGGTACGCCCTGGACCGGGCCGTCGACTACGCCCGCACCCGCCAGGTCTGGAAGGAGCCCATCGGCGCCCACCAGGCCATCGCGCACCCGCTCGCCCAGGCCCATATCGAACTGGAACTCGCCCGGTTGATGACACAGAAGGCGGCCCGTCTCTACGACGCGGGAGACGACATGGGCGCGGGTGAGGCCGCCAACATGGCCAAATACGCGGCGGCCGAGGCCGCGGTCCGCTCCGTCGACCAGGCCGTACACACCCTCGGGGGCAATGGCCTGACCCAGGAGTACGGCCTGGCCTCGATGATCACGGCCGCCCGGGTGGCCCGGATCGCGCCGGTCAGCCGCGAGATGATCCTCAACTTTGTGTCGCACCAGTCGTTGGGGCTGCCGAAGTCGTACTGAGGGCGGGATGCTGCTTGCCGAGCAGACGGGCGGCCGCCTGTGGAGTCCGCCGCGTTGTCACTGGCCCGCGCTAGCGTGGTCACATCGATCGGTCACATCGACTGAAGGGGGTGTTGCGGGTGTCGCCGGGCCGCAGATACCGGGACGAGGAGGACGCCGAACAGGACCGGGACGACGGTGCGCGGGGCTCCGACGGTGCGTGGGGCTCCGCCCCTTCGCCGGGCTCCGAGCGTTCGCAGGGCTCCGGCGGTTCGCCGGATCCCCTCGTCCGGGTCGCGTACGACCATGGGATCGCCACCCTCACCCTCGACTCCCCCCACAACCGCAACGCGCTCTCCGCCCGGCTGGTGGCCCAGTTGGCGCAGGCGCTCGCGAACGCGGCGGCCGACGACGCCACGCGCGCCGTCGTGCTCACGCACACCGGCCGCACCTTCTGCGCCGGCGCCGACCTCTCCGAGGCCACCGCCGCCGACGCACCGACGGCCGGTCCGCTCGGCCTCGCCCGGCTGCTCCGCACCATCGTGGAGCTGCCCAAACCGGTCGTCGCCCGCGTCACCGGACATGCGCGGGCAGGCGGCCTCGGACTGCTCGGCGCGTGCGACATAGCGGTGGCCGGACCGGCCGCGACCTTCGCCTTCACCGAGGCCCGGCTCGGCCTCGCACCCGCCGTCATCTCGATACCACTGCTGCCACGGCTGGACGCGCGCGCCGCGGGCCGTTACTACCTGACCGGGGAGAAGTTCGGCGCGGCGGAGGCCGCCCGGATCGGGCTGGTCACGCTGGCGGCGCAGGACGTGGACGCCGGGCTCGCCCCCGTCCTGGAGGGGCTGCGCGAGGGCTCCCCGCAGGGCCTGGCCGCGTCGAAGAAGCTGGTCACCGCCGAGGTGCTGGGGGCTTTCGACCGTGACACGGAAGCGCTCGCCGAACAGTCCGCGCGGCTCTTCGGCTCCGCCGAGGCCCGCGAGGGCATGACCGCCTTCCTGGAGCGACGGGCCCCGGCATGGGCGCGGTGAGCCCGGCGCGCGGCACGAAGGAGCCCCAGCAGGAGCGCAGCCGCGCGACGCGCCTCAAGCTGCTGGAGGCGGCGGTCTCCTGTCTGGCGGAGCGGGGCTGGAGCGGCAGTACGGTCTCCGTGGTGGCCGAGCGGGCCGGTGTCTCCCGGGGCGCGGCCCAGCACCACTTCCGTACCCGGGAGGACCTGTTCACGGCGGCCGTCGAACATGTCGCGGAGAAGCGGCAGGGCGCCCTGAAGAGGGTCGCGCACAATCTGCCGCCGGCCGGTTCCCCCGCCCGTACACGGATCGTCGTCGAGGAGCTGGTGGGCCTCTATACGGGGCCGCTTTTCCGGGCCGCGCTGCATCTGTGGGTGGCGGCTTCCGACGAGGAGCAATTGCGGGAGCGGGTCACCGCGTTGGAGGCGCGGGTCGGACGGGAGGCGCACCGTACGGCGGTGGCGTTGCTGGACGCGGACGAGTCCGTACCCGGCGTACGGGAAACCGTGCAGGGGTTGCTGGACATGGCCCGGGGGCTGGGGCTGGCGAATCTGCTGACGGATGACGGGGGGCGGCGGGGGCGGGTGGTGTCGCAGTGGGCGCGGAACATCCACATGGCGTTGCGTTCCGAGTGACGCGCTGCGCTTTGCCTGCGCCCCACGTTTCGGCTGTCCCGCCGCAGGCGAGCACCAAGTCGGCTCAGGCAGAGCGCAGCGGGCAACCCAGCCGGCTCAGCGCAGCGCAGCGATCTCCTCGTACCCCGCGATCTCCCGCGGGTTAAGCGCGCTGGGCCCCACATATCGGGCCGACGGCCGGACCAGTCGGCCCGTCCGCTTTTGCTCCAGGATGTGCGCGCTCCACCCAGCCGTACGGGCACAGGTGAACATCGAGGTGAACATGTGTGCCGGCACCTCGGCGAAGTCCAGGACGATGGCCGCCCAGAATTCGACGTTGGTGGCCAGTACCCGGTCCGGGCGGCGGCTGTGCAGCTCGTCCAGCGCGGCCTGCTCCAGCGCCTCGGCGACCTCGAAGCGCGGGGCGCCCAGTTCCTTGGCGGTCCGCCGCAGCACCCGCGCCCGCGGGTCCTCGGCGCGGTAGACACGGTGGCCGAAGCCCATCAGCCGCTCGCCCTTGTCCAGCGCCTGCCGGACGTAGGCGGCCGCGTCACCGGTCCGCTCGATCTCCTCGATCATGCCGAGGACGCGGGAGGGCGCGCCGCCGTGCAGCGGGCCGGACATCGCGCCGACCGCGCCGGACAACGCGGCCGCCACATCCGCGCCCGTCGAGGCGATGACGCGCGCCGTGAACGTGGAGGCGTTCATGCCGTGCTCGGCGGCCGAGGTCCAGTAGGCGTCGACGGCCTTGACGTGCTTGGGGTCGGGCTCACCGCGCCACCGCTTCATGAAGCGTTCGACGACGGTCTCCGCCTTGTCGATCTCCTTCTGCGGCACCATCGGCAGGCCCTGCCCCCGGGCCGACTGCGCGACGTACGACAGCGCCATGACGGCGGCGCGGGCGAGGTTGTCGCGGGCGGTCTGCTCGTCGATGTCCAGCAGCGGTTTCAGGCCCCATACGGGCGCGAGCATGGCGAGCGCGGACTGGACGTCGACCCGGATGTCACCGGAGTGCACCGGGATCGGGAACGGCTCGGCGGGCGGCAGGCCGGGGTTGAACGCCCCGTCGACCAGCAGGCCCCAGACATTGCCGAAGGACACCTGTCCGACGAGATCTTCGATGTCGACCCCGCGATAGCGGAGCGCGCCGCCTTCCTTGTCCGGTTCGGCGATCTCCGTCTCGAACGCGACGATCCCTTCGAGTCCGGGTACGAAGTCGGACATCATTCGGCTCCTCATGATGGGGACGGCATACGGCCGGTGACCGGAATGCCGTGCGGTCGAGTCTGGTGTGCGGCGCCGGTGCGGTTACGCGGCTGCGCCGGGCAGCTCGCGGTCCGTACCGGTCACTCCGGGTGCTGCCCCGCCAGGGCATGGGTCACGCGACAGTTCCTCCCACGGTGGGTCGGGCCGCGGGACGGGCGCTGTCCGAAGTGATGGGTCCCTGAAGGCGTGCGTCCCCTCAGGGCGGCCACGATAGCTTCCGATGTCCGGGGGCCACAGTGGGCAGGGCCATGATTCTGGCGGGTTCCTCACCTGCGTGGAAGCGTGAGATCCGGCACAGTCCGCGATTCGCTGAAGAGAGGGTTACAACCGGTCGACCAGGGGCAGACTTCCAGCCTTTCCGGCTGCCTCCGGCGGCCCCGATGCTGCAAGATGAGGCCGTGCATCCCGCCGACACGCCCTCTCCCGACGTCCACGACGCTCCCGACCCCTCCGCCATGCGCGCGCAGTACCGCGCCGAGGGACTCACCGAGTCCGAACTCGCCATGAGCCCCTACGACCAGTTCGCGCGCTGGTTCAAAGAAGCGGCGGTGGCCGGTCTGCACGAACCGAACGCGATGGTCGTCTCGACCGCGGACGCCACCGGCCGTCCCAGCTCAAGGACGGTGCTCCTCAAGGCGTTCGACACCCGCGGCTTTGTCTTCTTCACCAACTATTCCAGCCGCAAAGGCCGCGAACTGGCCGAAAACCCTTATGTCTCCTTGCTGTTCCCCTGGCACCCCCTCGCCCGCCAGGTCATCGTGAACGGCACCGCGGCACGCATCGGCCGGGACGAGACCGCGGCCTACTTCCGCACCCGTCCGCACGGGTCCCAACTGGGCGCCTGGTCCAGCGACCAGTCCTCGACGGTCGCCTCGCGCGCGGAACTGGAGCGTGCCTACGAGAAATTGGCGGCCCGTTATCCGGAGGGCGAGCAGGTCCCGGCGCCGCCGCACTGGGGCGGCTACCGGGTCACCTCCGAGACGGTGGAGTTCTGGCAGGGGCGGCACAACCGGCTGCACGACCGGCTGCGGTACGTACGCGAGGAGGGCCGCGGCGGCCGCCGGGGCGGGGGCTGGCGCGTGGAGCGGCTGGCGCCCTGACGCGGGCGGGTCGGCGCGCAGAGCCTGCCGCCCTGACGCGGGCGCGCGCCGCAAGGGACCCTGGATGGCCTCGGGGCACCCAGGCCGTAGACGCGGCCGCGGGCGCGCGCCGCGAGGTCGTAGCACCTGCGTCGTCGCCCGCACACGCAGACGACCCGCGGGCTGCTCCCCCGCGCTCGGTGGCGCGAAGGGCCGGTCGGACGAACCGGCAGCCCGCGGGTCGGGTGACTGCTTGGGATTGGCCGGCTGCGCACCTGCAGTATGCGCTGGTCCGGCGCTGCACTTCGGTGAAGCGACGGGCCGCTAGCCCGCAGCCACCTCACGTGTCCGGTGCGAAATCATCTGCCGAACCACCTCCCTTCTCGTGTGCCCCACACAGTAGGAATCCGTCCAGGGCCACACAACCGAATTATCCGGGAGTCACGATTTCCCGGAATCGCGTGTGTGCTGGGTCACGTTCCAGTTGAATGTCCGAGGTGCAGCACGTGCGGCCGTGTTCGTAAGGGGTGCCAGTGACTGCTTCGTCCGCGTCTTCTGCCTCATCAGCCTCGTCGGCCTCGGAGCGGCGCGCCGGGGCCGGGTCATCTGGGTCTTCCGCGTCCTCCGGTGCGCCGGACGGAACGGCCGGCCCCGGGCCGGCCGTTCCGTCCGCCGACCCGGAGGGCGGTCCGCAGCGGCCACCGGACAACGACGATTCCGGTCTCCTCGCGGCGCTCCTGGACGGTATGGACGCCGCCCTGGTCGCCTTCGGGGCGGACGGTGCGGTCACCCACTGGAACCACGAGGCCGAACGAGTCCTCGGCTGGACGGCCGAAGAAGCGGTCGGCCGCAGGGGCCTGGCCGGCTGGGCGGCCCGCGAGGCGGACGCCGACGCGATCGAGGCGGCGCTGACCGCCGCGATGCGCTCCCCGGGCCGCCAGGTGCACGAGTTCGCGCTGCTGACCAAGGACGGCCGCCGCGTCCTCGTCCGTACCCAGTCCTCCGCGGTGCGCGGCCCCGGCGGTCGGGTCACCGGTGTGTACTGCGCCTTCGGCGAGGCCCAGGCGCAGATCGATCTGGAGCGGTCCATCGCGCTGAGCGAGGCGCTCTTCGAGGACGCGTCGTGGGGCGTGGTGCTGGTCGACGCCGACCTGCGGCCCGCGCTCGTCAACGCGCACGCCGCCCGCACCCTCGGCGTCGGACGCACCGCCCTGCTCGGCCGCCCGCTGGGCGACGTCCTGGCGCAGGGCGGGGAGGAAGTGGAGGCCGCCCTGCAGCATGTCCTCGGCGAGGGCACGCCGCCGGCCGTCGCCGAGATGTGGGTGGCGCCGCGGTCCGAGGGGGGCGAACCGCCCCGCCGGTGCTGGCGCAGCGGCTTCGTCCGGCTGGCCTCCCCGCTGGCGGAGGAGCCGGTGCCGCTGGGCGTCGCCTGGCTGTTCCAGGACGTGACGGACGCCAAGCGGGCCGAGCAGGAGAACTCCCTGCTGCGCTTCCGTTCCCATCAGCTGCACCGGGCGGGACGTGCCGCCGCGGAGTGCCAGGACCCGGCCGAGGCCGCGGCCGTCCACCTCGATTTCGCCCTGGCCGGGTTCGCCGACCACGGTCTGGTCGACCTCGTCCCGACGCCCGCGGCGCCGGACGGCGAGGCGGCCTGGGACGCGGACGGCGGGGTGGACACGCGGGTGCCGCGACTGGTGCGGGCGCTGGCCTCGCCCGCCGGTTCGCCCGGCCCGTCCGAGGCGGCTCCGGCGACCGGCCTCCCGGTGGCGTACGCACCGGGGCATCCGGCGGCGCAGGCGTACGAGCGCCGGGGGTCGGTGCGGACGAGCGCGGGGCCCGCGGTGGCCGAGGGCTGGGCGGCCGCCCGTAAGTGGCCGGACGGCACCGTGCACGGGCTGTGCGTGGTGCTGCGCAGCCGCGGTCGGACGCTCGGTGTCGCGACGTTTCTGCGGGCGCCCTCGCGCCGTCCCTTCGACCGCGTGGACGCGGCATACGCGGAGGAGGTCGCGGGCCGGATCGCGGCCGCGCTGGATCTCGCCGGGCCGGGGGCGGCCTGACGGCGCGGCGCCCGGTTCCCTTACGCCGCCTTCCACTCCCGGTGGAAGAGCCGGGCCCCTGCTCCCGCTACTCCCGGTAGAAGATCCGGTCCGCGTACGCGCTCATCACCCGGGCGTTCCAGTCGTGCCCGCCGTCGACGTTCCCGGAGCGCAGCAGGGGCGGGTCGATGCCCCGCTCGGCCAGCGCGCCCGCGGCCGTCGCCACCACGGCCTGCATGATCGCGCTGGTGACGACCGTGGAGGCGGGGGCGAACGGTGCGTCGATGCCGGGCGACGTCAGCTCCGCGTCACCGACCGGGATCCGGCTGTCCAGGACGAGGTCGCAGTGGTCCTTGAGGTACGTCCCCGTGGCGTGCCGGGATTTGGTCGCGTCGGCGTACGCCACCGACGTCAGGCCGATGACCTTGATGCCGAGGGCCCGTGCGTTCATGGCCATCTCGACGGGCAGTGCGTTGCGTCCGGAGAGCGAAATGATCAACAGTGCATCGCCCGGCTCCAGCGGGCTGGTGTCCAGTACGGCCCCGGCCAGCCCGTCGACCCGCTCCAGCGCGCTGCCGAGGGTCGCGGGCCGTACGTCCACGCCGACGACCCCGGGGACGGACAGCAGATTCATGATCGCCAGACCGCCCGCACGGTAGACGGTGTCCTGCGCGGGGAGCGAGGAGTGACCGGCGCCGAAGGAGAAGACCCGGCCGCCCACCGCGACGGTGTCCGCGATCAGGCGCCCCGCCTCGGTGATCCGGCCGCCCTCCTGGTCGCGCACCTGCCGCAGCAGATCGATCGCGGCGTCGAAGTACCGCCCGGCCAGGCGGTCGCTCGGGTGGCCGCCGTCGCTGCCGTCGCTGTCAACCATGGGTGTGGGGCCCCTCTCGTCTTGTCGGGTGTCATCGGCCGCCGTGAAATCCCGTGAATGCAAGCGGAATCCCGTGGACGCCCGTCGGCTTTCCCGACGTCTCCTCGGCATCGTCGCGGTGGCCACGCGCCGCTCTCCCAGGCGAAATCCGCCGGTGGAGCGATCGTGGCGCGGATCACGTTGGGGTCCGGACCGGTGCCGTGTCAATACGGACGCGACGTTCGGTGTGCGGACGAGTAGCCACCGTTGTCAGTGGGATGCGTCAGAATTGAGTTCAGGGCCACCGCACGACATATCGAGGGGCACGCATGTCCGGACTGATCGACACCACGGAGATGTATCTCCGCACCATCCTCGAACTGGAAGAGGAAGGTGTGGTGCCCATGCGCGCCCGCATCGCGGAGCGGCTCGAACAGAGCGGCCCGACGGTCAGCCAGACCGTCGCGCGCATGGAGCGAGACGGCTTGCTGACGGTCGCGGGCGACCGGCATCTGGAGCTGACGGAAGAGGGCCGCCGGCTGGCGACACGCGTGATGCGCAAGCATCGCCTCGCCGAGTGTCTGCTCGTCGACGTCATCGGCCTGGAGTGGGAGCAGGTGCACGCCGAGGCGTGCCGCTGGGAGCATGTGATGAGCGAGGCGGTCGAGCGCCGCGTCGTGGAGCTGCTGCGGCATCCGACGGAGTCGCCGTACGGCAACCCCATCCCGGGGCTGGAGGAGCTCGGCGAGTCGTCCGAGGCCGACCCGTTCCTGGACACCGGCATGGTGAGCCTGATGGATCTGGACGCCGGGTCCGACGGCAAGACGGCCGTGGTGCGCCGGATCGGCGAGCCGATCCAGGCGGACGCCCAGCTGATGTACACGCTGCGGCGGGCCGGGGTGCAGCCTGGCGCGGTGGTGAGCGTGACGGAGTCGCCGGCCGGGGTGCTGGTCGGCAGCAGTGGCGAGGCCGCCGAGCTGGACGCGGAGATCGCTTCGCACGTATTCGTGGCCAAGCGCTAGCCGGGATGCTGTACGGCAGGCCGTAACCGGTGTCCGCAGAGGCCGTAGTGGCCGTGTGGTCGCGCGACCGCATGGCGGATGCCGACGGCGCGGCTGTCGATGCCGACGGTGCCGATGCCAACGGTGCCGATGCCGGCGCCGGTCGTGTTTTCGGCGCCGGGGCCCTCGTGTCTCCGGGGCCCGGGACCGGTCGTGCTTCCGGGGCCGGTCGCGTTTGCGGCGCGGGGGCCGGTTCGGCGGCGGTTGTGCGGGGCGCGAGGCCGTCCCCTTCGCTTCTCTTTCCTCAATTCCGTCCGTCTGCCGTTGAGAGCCCGTTGAGCTGCGCCGATGCGCCGCTCGGCGGGCTTCGCAACTGCATGCGCGGTGAACGGTCTTGTGCGAATCGGTGCGATACGGCCGGTGTCGTGCCACGCTTGCGCTGACGCATTGGCATATGTCGGCACGAGGGCGGGGCGCCTGAGGCCGGCTCTCCGGGTGGGGAGGGACTGGAATGCGTCCACTGTGGGCCCGAGACGTCAGGGCCCCGGCGCTGCGAGCAGCCGGGGCCCTGCCTCCCCATGTCCCCCCGCCAAGACCCGGAGCCCCGAGCTCTCAGGGTCTTTCCCCACGGGCCCCCTTCCCGGTAGGGCCCGCCTCCCGGCAGATGTCTCCCCGTGGGGAGCGCGGCCAACCCTTGAGCGCCGTCACTCGAACGAGGGGTGTTGGGTGCGCCAGCGGTGCGTTCGAATAGAGATTCGATAGTGTGGGGCTGCTCAAGGGACGATTGGGGGTGCCAGGGCATATGGTGCGGCGCATCGATGTGACAGGGGCCGGCGGCATTCGGCTTGCCGCCTGGGAATTCACCGACCCGCCCAAGATCGGTGGCGGGCTGGAGGAGAGCGAGCGCGGCCCGAGGGTGCTGTTGCTCCACGGTCTGATGGGGCGTGCGGCGCATTGGGCGGACACCGCGCGGTGGCTGAGCGCGCGGTATCGTCCGGTCGGCCTGGATCAGCGCGGCCACGGCCGCAGCGAGAAGCCGGTCGACGGACCGTACGACCGCGCCGCGTTCGTCGACGACGCGATCGCCGCCATCGAGCAGCTCGGCCTGGCCCCCGTCGTCCTCATAGGCCACGCGATGGGCGCCCTGACGGCCTGGCAGTTAGCGGCCCTTCGACCGGATCTGGTCAGTGCACTGGTCATCTGCGATATGCGGGCCTCGGCGCTCGGGGCGGCGTCACAGCGCGAGTGGACCGAGTGGTTCCGGTCGTGGCCGGTGCCCTTCGCGACGCTGGCGGATGTCCGCAGGTGGTTCGGCGAGGACGATCCGACGCTGGAGCGGCCCAGGCCGGCCCGGGGCGAGTTCTTCGCCGAGGTGATGGCCGAGCGGGCGGACGGCTGGCGGCCGGCCTTCTCGCGCCGGCAGATGCTCCGGGCCCGTGAGACCTGGGTCCATGACGCGCACTGGGAGGAGCTCGGTCAGGTGCGCTGCCCGGCACTCGTCGTCCGGGGGCTGGACGGGGAGTTGGGGCGTGCGGAGGCGCAGGAAATGGTGCGGGTGCTGCCGCGGGGGGAGTATGCCGAGATCGCCGACGCGGGGCATCTGCTGCCGTGGGAGCGCCCGGAGGAGTGGCGACGGGGGGTGGAGGGGTTCTTGGGGTCGGTGCTCTGAGGCGGAGCGGCGCGTCGCGCTGAGCGGCGGAGCACCGGGGCGGGCGGCCGGGGCGGCCTGGGGCCCGGTCTGTCGTTCGTCTTTCGTACGCGTTGGACCGCCCCGCCGCACCCGACCTGTAATGCGTTGGCGGCTCCGCCCGCACCCGATGGCCATACGCTGGCCACCGCGCCCGTACCTGACCGCTGTGCGTCGGCCACCCGCCTGTACCTGACCGCTGTGCGTCGGCCACCCGCCTGTACCTGACCGATGTGCGTCGGCCACCGGCCTGTACCCGCCCCTACGCGTTGACCATCCCGCCCGCCCAGTAGGGCGCTGTCGCGCAAGCCCGCCCACTCCCGAAACCGCACCACCACACCCGCCCACCCCCGAAGGGGGGTGGGCGGCGGGGAAAAACAAACAGCCAGTGGATTTCTGCCAGCTGCGGTGCGCTGGCCCGCACGCGTCTCCCGGGCAGGGCATGGACGCGCCCCAGGCAGCCGGGCACCGGCCGGGGGAGCCGGTTGGCCCTCGCCCCGGCCGGCAGTTCCGCTGGCCGCCGTGGTCAGCCCTTGCTGACCGCCGTCAGGATCTCCGGCAGGCGCTGTGCCACCCGGGGCGCGGCCACCCGCAGCCCCAGCTCGGCGACGCCGGCCCCGTAGACCACGCCGACCGGCAGCAGCACCCACAACAGGCCGTGCAGGCCCGCGACATGCAGCCAGATCGTCAGCGCCAGCAGCGGCGTGCTCAGCACGGCGCCGATCAGCAGGCCGCCGAAGAGACTGAACCAGGCGATGGCGCCCTGTCCCGGTGCGACGTTCTTGTTGCCCTCGGAGGGGATCGAGTACGGGAAGAGCGCGGAGGACAGCGCTCCGGTGGCCAGCAGCGCGCCCAGCAGGGCCAGCGAAAGGCCGTACACCTCCAGGAAGGACGACCACGGGCCGATGAGGGCCGCCGTGCCGACGACGACCAGCGTGACGTACGGGACGGCCACCAGCGCCAGCGTCAGCGCGCGGGCGCGCAGTTCCTGATAGGCGTCCCGGGTTGTGGAGAGCGTGGAGGCCACCATCCAGAACGCCGAGGTGTCCTGCCCGAATTGGTTGTACATCTGCATGCCGAGCAGCGCGGACGCCGAGAAGGCGGTATAGATGCTGCCCCTGCCCTGTACGGACGAGACGACCGGCACCAGCAGGCCGACCCCGAGCGCTGTCGCCCAGGACATCTTCGATTTCGGGTCGCGCCAGGCGTAGCGCAGCGTCCGCAGCATGACCGTGCCCGTACGTCCGCCCGGCAGCAGCTTCGCCAGCCCGCGGTCGCCGGAGCCGGACCGCGGTCCGCTGTCCTTCTCGACGGCCTGGAGGGTGGAGGAATCCGGGGACGTCATCAGGGTGGTCAGGGTCCGCTGCCACCACAGGAGCAACAGGGCCAGCACCACCGCCGTCAGCAGCAGCCCCACGGCCGCCCGCCCGTACGCCCCGTGACCGGCGTCGTCCACGGCGCTTATCGCGGAAGCAGGCGGCACCCAGCGCAGGACCTCGCCCAGCGGCTCCAGTACGGACAGCCCGTCCGGCCGGCCCAGCTTCTGGACGGCGATGTTGACGCCTTGGGCGCCGAGCGCGATGAACAGGCCGCCCAGCACGGCGAGATCGCGGCCGCGGCGGCTGGTCAGCAGCCGCACCGACGCGGTGGCGACCGCGCGCGCCAGCGACACGCACACCAACACCACCAGGACGACGGCCAGTACGCCGACGCCCGCGGCGGCCGGCCCGTCGGCGACCGCGATCACCGAGCCCGTCACCAGAGCGAAGGTGACAATGGGCCCGATACCGACCAGCGACGCCACCAGCAAGGAGCCGATCAACGCGCGCGGCCGCAGCGGCAGCATGACCAGCCGGGTCGGATCGAGGGTCTCGTCACCGGCGGGGAAGAACAGCGGCATCACCGCCCAGCCCAGGGTGAGGATCCCGGTCAACAGCACCACCAGCGCCCCCGCATGGGGGTTGCCGCGCAGCGCGATCAGCCCGAGCACGGCCCCGGCGGCGAAGAGCAGCCCGACGAGGACCGAGGCGACATAGGCCAGCGTGCGGCCCGTCGACTGGCGCAGGCCATTGCGCACCAGGGACAGCTTCAGCCGTACGAAAACAGAGGTCAGGGACGGCGCGGCGGCCCGGACGGCCGCGGATCCGGTGCTCATCGGGCGCCGCCACCGCCCAGCCAGTCCAGGTGCCGCCCCGCGCCGCGGTCGTTCGCGCCGACCAGTTCGAGGAAGGCGTTCTGGAGCGACGGGGCCGCGCCGCGGACCTGCGTGAGCGGGCCGTCCGCCCGGATCCGCCCGGCGGCGATCACCGCGACCCAGTCGCACAGCGACTCGACCAGCTCCATCACATGGCTGGAGAAGATCACCGTCGCCCCGGAGGCGGTGTAGCGCTCCAGTACGCCCCGGATGGTCTGCGCCGACACCGGGTCGACGCCCTCGAAGGGCTCGTCGAGAAAGAGTATTTCGGGGTTGTGGAGCAGTGCCGCGGCCAGCCCGATCTTCTTGCGCATTCCCGTGGAGTAGTCCACCACGAGCTTGTTCTGGCTGCCGGAGAGGTCCAGTACGTCCAGCAGCTGGTCGGCCCGTTTGTCGACCTCGTCACCGGGCAGACCGCGCAATCGCCCTATATAGCCGAGGAGTTCGCGGCCCGATAGCCGCTCGAAGAGGCGCAGCCCCTCGGGCAGTACACCGATCCGGGACTTCACCGCCACCGGGTCCCGCCAGACGTCGTGCCCGCCGATCTCGACCTGCCCGGAGTCCGGCCGCAGCAGCCCCGTCACCATGGAGAGCGTGGTGGTCTTCCCCGCGCCGTTGGGACCGACCAGCCCTATGAACCGGCCCGCGGGCAGGGTCAGATCGATACCGGAGACGGCGACCTGCTCGCCGAACTTCTTCCACAGCCCCTGAATGCGCACCGCGGGCGGGCCGATGGTGCCATCGGAGGGCGCGGCCGCCTCCTCGTTCCGGGTGGCCGTCCCGCTGATCCGGGCGGCCGGCTCGCCCAGAGCGGCGGCCGGTCCGGCGCCCGCGGCGGCCGAACCGGCCCCCTTCTCGATGTGTTCCCCGTCGTTCGCCACCGGTGCTGCCCTTCGACGTCCCCGCGGGGGCCGGTCGTGCCCCCGTTCGGATTCCACGATACGGGCGGCCTCTGACAGTCGCCCGGGCGAGGGACGCGAGGAGCAGCGAGGGGGCGGGCAGCGGAGGGAGGAAGGAGGCGGCCGGGGCGGGTCAGTGCCTCCGGGCCGTCGACGTGTCGCGCGCGCAGGCGTACGCCAGCGGGCTGATCAGCTCCTCCGCGTCCGGCAGCCAGCGGTTGGTGGCGGTGGGACGGCGCACCCACTGCACCGAGCCATGGCTGCCCACCCGGGTCGGGGGCGCCGCGATGTACTCGCCCTCACCGCGGCACACCATGTCCAGGGCGGCCGGCGGCCAGCCCAGCTTCCGCACCAGATCCGGCACCTTGACCGAGGCCCCGGGGAGGACGAGGAAGAGCATCCGACGGCCCGGGGTGCGGGTCACCGGGCCGAGCTGCAGTCCCATCCGCTCCATCCGGGCCAGTGCCAGACAGCCGGCCGTCTCGGGCACATCGAGCGCCTCGAACGTCCGGCCCGTCGGCAGCAGGATCGAGGCGAGCGGCTGCTTGCCCCACATCCGGCGGACCGCCGTCGCGCTGCCGCTGGCCAACCCGGCCCAACCGGGGGCGGTGGGGTGCGCGCCCGGCGCGGGGCAGTCGACCGCGCGGCACGAACAGCGCGGCGTCTCGCCGTCGTGCTCCAGCCATGCGCCGGGGAACACATCCCAGTGCCGCTCTTCCGCGTAACGCACCGCAGTGTCTAGCAGCGTCTCGCCGCGCTGCTTGGGGATCTGCGAGGCTCCTGTGACTCCGATGGTGTCATCCACAAAGATGACAACTTCACGTGTCACCAAGGGTTACGGCCGACACGGACTCCTCCCCGGCGCATCGTTCTCGCACGTGGGGCGCATGGAAGCATGAGTGGGGGCGCGTGTGCGGCGGCGGTTCGTGAAGCGGGTAGCCACTGCGTGACGGGCGGAGAGGCCGCCCGGCGGCAGTTCGTCGTGCGCACCAGGGGGGACCCAAGCACGGCGGCGCCGCGATGTGTACGCGGGCACCGCGCGCCAACTCTTTCTCGCAGGTCAAAACCCGAGACCGGCACCTCGGGCACGGATCCGGGCAACGCTTCGCACGGGGACGCAACGGACAGCGCCCATATCGCTCGTCGGCGGTGCATCCCCTGCACAGCGGCAGGCGCCCGTATCGCACGTATCCCGGATGTCTCGGATATCCCGGATATCTCTGGGGAATTGATCACGAGGAACGGCGTTCGAGGTGAACGCGCAGCAGTAACAGGGGGTACAAAGCATGGCCGCCAGGCCACTCGTCGCGCGGCAGCCCAACGAACGGCTGCAAGCGCTCATCCAGGAAGCCGCCTGCTCCAACGCGGGACTCGCCCGCCGCGTCAACATGTGCGGCGCGGAACACGGTCTCGATCTGCGGTACGACAAGACCTCCGTGGCCCGCTGGCTGCGGGGGCAGCAGCCGCGCGGCCGCGCCCCGGCCGTCATCGCGGAGGCGCTGGGCCGGAAACTGGGGCGCACCGTCACCATCGACGAGATCGGGATGGCCGACGGGAAGAACCTCGCGTCCGGGGTGGGGCTGCAGTTCTCGCCGACCGTCCTCGGGGCGATCGAGCAGGTCTGCGAGCTGTGGCGCAGCGACGTGGGGCGGCGTGACTTCCTCAGCGGTTCGTCGGTGGCGGCCTCGGCGCTGGTGGAGCCGAGCCGCGACTGGCTGATCACCGCCGCGGACGCACAGGTCGCCAGGAACGCCGGGGCCAGGGTGGGGGCTTCGGATGTCGAGGCGGTCCGCGCCATGACGACGGCGCTCGGCGAGCTCGACCACCGGTTCGGCGCCGGGCATGTCCGTCCGGTCGTCGTGCACTACCTCAACAGCGTCGTCTCGGGGCTCCTCGCGGGCTCGTACCGGGAGTCCGTCGGGCGTGAACTCTTCGCGGCCGTCGCCCGGTTGACGGAACTGGGCGGCTATATGGCCGTCGACACCGGCCAGCCCGGCCTCGCGCAGCGCTACTACATCCAGGCGCTGCGGCTGGCCCAGGCGGCCGGCGACCGCGGCTACGGCGGCTATGTGCTGGCCGCGAGCATGAGCCATCTCGCGGCGTCGCTCGGCAACCCCCGGGAGATCGCCCAACTCGCGCGCGCCGCACAGGAAGGCGCCCGGGGGCATGTCACCCCACGGGTGGAGGCGATGTTCTGCGCGGCGGAGGCGCGCGGTCACGCCCTGATGGGCGACGGCCGGGCCTTCCAGGAGGTGGCGGGCCGGGCGGTCGCCGCCATGGAACGCGCCGAATCCGCGGCGGAGACGGGTGACGACCCGGACTGGATCGGCCATTTCGACCAGGCGTATCTGGCCGACGAACTCGCTCACTGCCACCGCGACTTGGGGCAGGCCGGACCGGCCGGGCAGTGTGCGCAGGAGGCCCTGGACGGGCATCCGGCGAGCCGGGCGCGGCGGCGTGCCATCGGCCTTGTGCTGCTGGCCTGTGCACAGGTGCAGCAGCGTGAGATCGAGCAGGCATGCCATACGGGTACGCAGGCGGTGGAGTTGCTGAGCGGGCTGCGTTCGGACCGTGGCGCGGAGTATCTGGAGGACTTCCAGCTGCGACTTGAGCCATACCGGGATGAACCGGTGGTAAGGGAATTCAGTGCACGGCTGGAGCTGCGTGCGGCGGCCGCCTGAGGGGAGGCGCAAGGGGGGACGACAGCGTCCATCGGGGCGGGCCGGGATACCGGTCCGCCCCGGTGTGTTCGCGGGGCGGACGGGGGTGGTGACCAGGGGACGTGGTCGAACGTCGCTGCGAACCGGTAGCGTGCAGCCGACGATTCCGTAGGTCTGCACGATGGTAGGAGTCCCGGTGACGCAGAGCGGACAGGGTCACGACCCGCAGAATTCTGCGGCCGGCCCCGCCAGAGAGGGCATAGTGCTGCCCGCCAACGGCGAGCCGTGGGTGCCCGACCAGCAGGCCGCGCCGCCGGCCGGCCAGCCATGGGGCCAGCCCTGGGGGCCCGGCCAGCAGGATGCTCCGTCGTATGGCGAGCCTCCCGCCCAGGGGCAGCCGCCGGCCCAGCAGCAGCCGTACGGGCAGGCCCCTCTTCAGTCGGCCTCCATCCAGCAGTCGGCCCCCGTCCAGCAGGCCCCGCTCCAGCAGGCCCCGGACCCGATGGCGCAGCAGCCGCTCCCGCCCCAGGGCGAGGCTTTCCCGTCGCCCCAGGGGCAGCCGCCGATGCCGCCCATGCCGCCGGCCGCGATGCCGCAGCAGCAGGCGTCCCCGGCACTGCCGTCGACCACCCCCGCCCCGTCCGGCGCGCTGCCGCCCGAGGGCCAGTCGTACGGCGGCGGGCAGCAGAATTTCGGCCAGCCGCAGCAGCAGCCGCAGTCGCACAACTCCGCGCAGCAGCAGCCCCAGCCGTACGCGCAGCAGCCCCAGCAGCAGTCGTACACCCAGCAGCCGCAGCAAGCACATCCGCCCCAGGCCACCGGCGCCCAACAGCCCCCAAGCGCCCAACAGCCCCCCACCGGACACCTGATCCCCGCCACACCGCAGGCCGCCGCCCCGCTGCCGCCCGAGGGTGACGCGGAGAAGACCGCGCTGATATCCCCCATGGGCGCGCAGCAGAGCGCCCCCGGTGCCGCGCCGCTCCCGCCCGAAGCCGCCGCGCGCCCCGAGACGCCCGGTGAGTCCACCCAGCTGCTGCGCCGGATCAAGCCGCCGCAGGGCCAGCCCCTGCCCCAGGCCCAGCCGATGCCCGCCCCCGGGCCGGACTCGGAGGCCACCCAGCTGATTCCCCCGGTCGGTGCGGGCGCGCCCACCCCGCCGCCCGGCGCCCCGTACGGGATACGTCCCGGCACGCCCGGGGACCGTCCGACCGGTGACCGTGCGACCCCCGCCGAGTTCGAGGGCCTGTTCCGCGACGAGCCGGCCGCGCCGGGAGCGCCCGCTGCCGCGCCGGACTCCACCGCCCAGCTGCCGCGCTTCGAGGAGCCGGGCCGTGCCCCGTACGGCCAGCAGTTCCCGCCCCAGAGCGGCTATGACCAGCAGTCCTACGATGACGACCGTGGCGGGCGCCGCAGGCTGGCACCGGCCGTGATCACCGGCGCCATCGTCGTCGCGCTGGCGGGTGCCGGTCTCGGCGTCGGCTGGGCGCTCAGCGGCGGCAGCGACGACGACTCCCCGAAGAAGGAGAACGCCGTCGCCGACTCGGAGAAGGCGGCGGACGAGAAGCCGCAGTCGGAACCGTCCGCCGACCCTGCCGAGGCGCAGGCCAAGGAGCTCGACACGCTGCTCGGCGACAGCAACAACAGCCGCGCCTCCGTGATCAGCGCCGTCACCAGCATCAAGACCTGCGACAACCTCGGCGCCGCGGCCAAGGACCTGCGGGAGGCCGCCGCACAGCGCAGTGAGCTGGTGTCGCGGCTGAAGCAGCTCCAGGTCGACAAGATCCCGAACAACGCCCAGCTGGCCGCGGCACTGACCAAGGCATGGCAGTCGTCCGCGTCGGCGGACAACCACTACGCGGCGTGGGCCGGCCAGGTCGGCGGCAAGAAGGGCTGCCACAAGGGCAAGGCCCGCCCCACCCAGCAGACCGCCCGGGGCCACGCGGCCAGCGGTCAGGCCACCAAGGCCAAGCGGCAGGCGGCGCAGATCTGGAACCCGATCGCCCGGAAGTACGGCCTGACGGAGCGCCGCCCCGAGCAGCTCTGAGGGGCTGTGGGCGGCGGTGAGCAGCCGGGGCCGGGCAGGGCCGGTCGGGCCCGTTCGGCCACCGCCTCCCTCAGCCCTCCGTACGGCGCTCCTCCAGCGTCTTGGTGACATTCACGAAGCCGTCCTGCACGGCGACCAGGTGCCCGTCCTGGACGGCCTGGTACGTCACCGTGGCGTTGACGATGCGCGGGAAATCCTGGACGGCCAGCATGTCGTCGTCGCGCCAGCGCAGCTTCGGGGTCAGACCGCCGGTGTCGATGGCGCGGTCGCCGCGGTCCAGCGCCTTCTGCAGGGCGTGCCGGGTGATCTCCGTGACGCCCTTGTCGTCCAGCTGCTGGACCAGCGCCTTCAGCACGGTGTAGGCGATCCACGTCGTCTGGACGCCCTGGTCGGCCGGGTCGATGCGGTTGTCGCCGAAGGCGTGGTCGTGGATGACCTTGCGCATCGGCTCCCAGCGCGCATCGCCGGCCACCGGGTACCAGCCGGTGAGATACGCGCCCTCCAGCGGTCCCGAGGCGCCGCCCGTACGGTCGACCAGCGACTGGTTGACGCTGCCGAGGACGGACGCGATATGCACCTTGGGGCGGTCTTTCTGGAGGCGCCGGTACGAATCGAAGAACGCGTCCGTGTGGTCGCCGAGCGATGCGGTCACACAGGAGCCGGTGGACTGCCCGTCGCTCGCCAGCGTCCCGGCGTCGGACGGATCCGCGCCCACCTCCTGCAGGGCCCGGGTCACCTCGCCCGAGTAGTCGGTGCCGTCCTCGGGTGCCTTGATGTCGTGGGCCGGCTTCCTTTTGCCTTTCTCCAGGCCGGAGTTGAGGAGCTCGGGCATCTGGTCGCCCTGGATGGTGTCCGGCCGTATCAGCGCGACGCGCTCGCAGTTGCGCGCCAACTGGCGTCCGTTGCCGGCGAGCAGGGACGCCTGGCCGCCGTTGACGGGGTAGGAGAGCGGGCTGGAGAACTCCTCCTCCGAGGCGCCGTAGCCGCCGATGAAGGGTATGCCGTTGACTTCAAGGGGCGACAGGAACGACCGGCCGAACAGGCTGTACGAGCCGACGACGGCGACCGCTCCCTTGTCCGCCGCTTGCTGGGCGCACTGTGCGGCGGCCACCGAGTCGTTGTGATCGTTGCAGGTGAGGACCTTCAAGGGGTGGCCGCTGAGGCCGCCCTGCGAGTTGACCCAGCGGGCGTACGCCTCCGCCATGGCCGGCATACCCGGCATATTGGTCGCCTTGGTGCCCTCCGGCGCCCAGGTCATGACCGTGATCGGCGTCTTCTCCCCGGAGTTCCCCGAGACGCCGGGGAGGGAGCCACAGCCGCCGAGCAATGACGCGATGGCCGCCGTGCATACCACCGCCGAAGCGATGGCGACCGCGGGAGCATGGGAGAAGGGGCGGGGGAAGGAGCGTCGCCGTCCGGTCATGTAGCGGAAGTTTTCCGTCCCGCCTCGAACGAGTGAGTGACGTAAGATCAACAAATGGTGACGCAGAGGTGAACTCCGGGGGGCCGTGAGAGATCATCGGCGAGGAACGTACGATCGAATACTGTGCAAGGTTCGGAGAAGTCTTCCCGTCGCGGCCGCCGCTCCACCACCATGGGCCGCATGCCACTCAACGACATGCCGTGGTGGCGCTGGCGCAGCAATGTGCGCTCCGCGCTGCACATGCTCTCCGATCCCGTCTTCCACCAGGAGACCTGGGTGGTCGGCCGGCCAGGGTACGGAGACGTCACCGACGCCGTGTACCGGCTGGTCGAGGACACCTGGCTGGACAACTGGTCCGCCGACAAATACGTCGGCACGATCTTCCGGGACGCCCAGGAGGCGGCGCTGGTCGATGTCGCCGTACTCCGGGTGCTGCGGATCATGCATCAGGTCGGCGCGGACGCCCCGGTCGCCGTCTACGTGGAGCACCCGGGCTGGCCGGAGGCCGTCCAGGCGGCCCGCGAGGCGCATGTCCGGCTGGCGGCGGCGGACGGTGAGGACCCGGACGCCCCGCCGCGCTCCCTGGAGGTGCTGACCATCATGACCGGCGGCCCCGACGCCTCGGCCTGACCATCCCCGCAGGTATGGGACCCTATGAGGTCATGAGCGAGCGAAGCGAGCGAGTCATCAAAAGGTGCGCGTCGGGCGAATGCGAGGCCGATCGAGGCGAGGTTTCGGCATGAGCGAGTCGCAGCCCACCCAGCCCGGCCCGAACGACCGGCCCGGCCAGAACGAACAGTATGTCCTGACGCTGTCCTGCCCGGACAAGCAGGGGATCGTGCACGCCGTCTCCAGCTATCTCTTCATCACCGGCTGCAACATCGAGGACAGCCAGCAGTTCGGCGACCACGACACCGGGCTGTTCTTCATGCGGGTCCACTTCAGCGCGGATGCCTCGGTGGGCGTCGAGAAGCTGCGGGCCAGCTTCGCGGCGGTGGGCGACTCCTTCCACATGGACTGGCAGATCCACCGGGCCGACGAGAAGATGCGCGTCATCCTGATGGTGTCCAAGTTCGGGCACTGCCTCAACGACCTGCTCTTCCGCTCGCGGATCGGCGCGCTGCCGATCGAGATCGCGGCCGTGGTCTCCAACCACACGGACTTCGCCGAGCTCGTCGGCTCGTACGACCTCCCCTTCCACCACATTCCGGTCACCCGCGACACCAAGCCCCAGGCCGAGGCGCAGCTGCTGGAGCTGGTGCGCGCCGAGAACGTCGAGCTGGTGGTGCTGGCCCGCTATATGCAGGTGCTCTCCGACGATCTGTGCAAGGCGTTGTCCGGCCGGATCATCAACATCCACCACTCCTTCCTCCCGAGCTTCAAGGGCGCCAAGCCGTATCACCAGGCGCATGCCCGCGGCGTGAAGCTCATCGGTGCCACCGCGCACTATGTGACCGCGGACCTCGATGAGGGCCCGATCATCGAGCAGGAGGTCGAGCGCGTCGGCCATGAGGTCACGCCGGACCAGCTCGTGGCGATCGGCCGGGATGTGGAGTGCCAGGCCCTGGCGCGGGCCGTGAAGTGGCACAGTGAGCACCGGGTGCTGCTGAACGGCAGCCGGACCGTCGTCTTCGCTTAGGACGTACGGCCCTTGGGGATTGTCGGAGGTTACGGTCCTTGGGGGCGTGGGACGTAAATCCCCTAGGGGTTGGTCGAACAGATCCCCTAGGGGGTGCGCGGGTCCCTCGCAGGCCCCAACGCGGCAGGGCCCAGGCGGTATTCCCGCGGCGGGGTGTTGAGGCGGGATTTCCGCGACAGTCCCCGACGGGGGCCGGAGGCCGGACTTTCGCGACGGGCCGGGGCGGGGCCGACGGGCCGGGCAGGGGCCCGAGGCGGCATGCCCCAGGCCCCACCGCACGACCCGCACGACGCAACCTCAGGGCGCGCCCTGAGGCGCGACGCGACTTCATGCCCGTCGTTCAGGCCCGTCGTTCACAGGCGGGACAGTGACGCCGTCGCGGAGAGGACGTCGCGGATCGCGTCGCGTTCGCCGTGCTGGCCCGCTACGGCCTCCTCCGGGGCGACATGGCCGGCCGCCAGTTGGCAGAACTCGGCGCTGTCCAGGGCGATATGCGCGACCGTGCGGTCCGGCGAGCCGAGCGCCGCCGGGGAGTCCAGGGCTATGTACCAGTGACCGCCGCCGTTGCCCTCGACTTCCAGATGGAGCGTGCGGCCCGGGGCGCCCGCCTCCACCAGGCTCCGCGGCGGCGCTGCCAGTCCGGCCCGCCGGCGTTCGGCCAGCGCGACCGGCAGCAGCCGGGCGGCGAGGTCGACGAGCTGGTGCAGATGCCCGGCGGCGGGCGGCTGGTACGGATAGTCCACCGCGTCCGCGATATCGCCCGCGTGCACCCAGCACTCGAAGGCGCGGTCCAGGAACGAGTCGCACAGCGGCAGCCTGAACGCGCCGTACGGGACGGAGAGTTCACCGGCGCTGTCGCCGGCGAACGAGACGGTTCTTATCAGCGCGTGGCTCTGGTCGCGCCACGGGCCGTGGGTGGCGAGTCGGCTGGGCTCCGCGCCCACGGCCTGCCAGTACTTCTCCGTCCGTGTGGTGGGGCCCAGGGCGCCCGGGACGGTGCGGCCGAGCGGGTCGGCGAGGCCCAGTGTCGTCGCGACCAGCCCGTCCACCGTCATCAGATGTCCGATGACGCCTGCCACGGTGGTCTCCCGCTCGACCGGACGCTCGCCCTGGAACCAGCGCAGCCGCACCGGGGCGCGCCACTCCGCCTCGCCCATGTCCCGCAGCAGCGCGTCGAGTTTGGCGGCCTCCGCGTCGTACGGCGTCGCCCACTCCGGGACGGGGATACGGGCCGGCCGGCGGCCCAGGCAGCCCTCCAGGACGCGGGAGCGCAGCAGCGGATCGAGGTCGAGGCTGTCGGCGGGATGCAGCAGACCGACGGCGTCGCGCAGCCGCAGTGCCTCGTCCGCGCAGGAGGCGCAGTCCGTGAGATGCGCCTCGACGGCGGCCGTCTCCTCGGCGGAGCAGGCGGCCAGCGCCCAGGCGCCGAGCAGCGACTTGAGGACGTGGTGCGGTGGGGCGGGTGTGGCCGGGGACGCCGGGACCGGGCGGGTGGCCGACGCGGCGGGCGGCTCGGGGCCGCGGTCCTCCGGGGAGTTCGCGGGCGCGGGCGGGTTCGGCAGCGGGCCGTGGTCCTCGGCGGCGGCGCGCGGTGACGGTATACGCGGCCGTTCACCGGGCCCGCCGGGCCTTCCGCGGTCGTCGAACTCGTCCGGGCCCTTCACCGCGACCGTCCATGGACCGTGGGCGCGGAGGGCGGCAGCGCCGGGTGGTTGTGGGCGGTGGACAGCAGCTGCAGGCCCAGGCGGAGCCGGCGCCGGGCCTCGTCCTCCGTGACGCCGAGTTCGGCGGCGGTCTGGCGGTAGTCGCGCCGCTGGAAGTACGCCAGCTCCAGGGCGTCGCGCAGCGGTGCGGGCATGGACGTGACGATGTAGTCGGCGCGGGCGGCGGTGGATGCCTCGTGGATCTTCTGCTCTATCGCGGCGGGCTCCGGTGCGTCGGGGCCGCGGTCGCGCGCCGAGGCGGCCTCGGTCCGGCGCAGCCGCCGGACGGCCTGATGGCGGGTGACCGCCGCGACCCAGGAGCGCAGCGAGCCCTGCTTGGGGTCGAAGGAGTCCGGGTGCTCCCAGAGGTAGACGAACACCTCTCGGGTGGTGCGGTCGGCGGCGTCCTCATCGGCCAGGACGCGGTGCGCGAGGCTGTGCACGAGCGAGGCGAAACGGTCGTAGAGCTCGCCGAGCGCGGCCGCTTCGCCGCGGGCCAGCCGCTGCTGCATCCGCCTGTCCCAGCGCGGTGGTGCGTCGTTTCCCATCGGACCCCCATCCCTGTCCGTCGCCGCCGAGCTCACACTTCTGCCGACTGCTGGATCCCCGCTGCCCCTTCTTCTCCTTCCGTACCCGGACCCGTGGCCGCGGTCACAGCGTTCTGTGTTCCCTCGAATGTAGTGCGCGGGCCGGACATCGCACGTTCCATTACGGCAAACCAAGCCCTGAGAGGGATGCGGATGGTAAAGGCGTCATCACTTTGTGGTGGTGACGCCCGATCGAAGTGGATCAATGTGGATCGTTCGTGGCCGTATAGGCCGATGTGTTATCCGTGTGTGACCGGACGTAGCGGGGAAAGCGGCGCCGCGTTGGGCATAGCCTTGGACGGGAACGGCCTGTTGTGCCACGGATCCGGAAGAGTTTCGGGGGACCGAGGCCGGGCAGTCGACCGGGGGAAGGATGTGTTCCGGATGCATTCGGGGCGCATTCCGTCCGAAAGCGAGCGAAAGGCTTCGAGCGCGTGTCGTTGAAGGTGGCAGAGGGCGAACAGGGCCGTTGGGCCGTACTGCAGGTTTCCGGTGAGATGGACCTGGTCACCTCGCCCGCGGTGCGCCAGCATGTGCACGACGCGGTGGCGGACGGCCGGCGCAGCCTGGTGCTCGATCTCTCCGAGGTCCGGTTCTGCGACTCCAGCGGCGTCGGTGTGCTGATCGCGGCACGCCGTTTGATGCGCTCCTGTCAGGGGCGGCTGCGACTGATCCTGCCCGCCCAGGGGGCCGTCGACGGATCGCATGTCAACCGTGTGCTGGCGGCGCTCGGCGTCCGCCGGCTCTTCGAGGTCTACCCGGATCTGCACACGGCCGTCGACGAGACCGCCGCACCGCTCTCCGCCTGAGGACGCCGCCCGCTGCGGGAACCTCCGGCCCCTGCCGCCCGCCGCCCGCCGCGGGAAACCTCCCGCCCCGGCTGCCTTCCGCTGCCGGAACGCCCCTGCCGCCCGCCCCGGATCACCCCGCCGCGTACGGGAACTCCGCCCGTACGACGAAGCCGCCGTCGGACGTGCGACGCGCCTCCAGCGTCCCGCCGAGGCTCTGCGCCCGCTCGCGCAGCCCCACCAGACCGTGGCCGCCCCCGGGAAGCGCGGGCACCGTCGCCGTCGCGTCCGGCGGCCCGTTGCGGATCTCCACCCGCAGGCCCTCGCCCGTACCGCTCCCGTCCTTCCCGGCCCTGTCCTTCCCGGCCTCGTTCTCCGCCTCCGGCGTGCGGATCGTGTCCACCGGGGCGACCCGGACCCGGACCCGCGCCCCCGGTGCGTGCTTGCGGACGTTGGTGAGCGCCTCCTGGACCGTGCGGAAGGCCGCCCGCTCCACCGTCTTGGGTCCGCTCGTACCGGCCGCCAAGGCGCTCTCGTACGTCACATCCAGCGCACTCAGCTCGATCAGCCGCGGCAACTCGTCCAGATCGGGCTGCGGCGCGAGATCGCGGTCCCGATGAGCGTCACCGCCGTCCGCCCGCAGGACGCCGACCATGTGCCGCAGCTCCTCCAGCGTCCGCACGGACAGTTCCCGGATCGTGGTGGCGCCCGCGCGGGCCGCCTCGTCCGCCGTGCTGACCTGCACCGCCCCCGCCTGGAGGCTGATCAGGCTCACCTGGTGGGCCACCACATCGTGCATCTCACGGGCGAGCCGGGCGCGTTCGGTGGTCTTGACCCGGTCCGCGAGCAGCCGGTCCTCGCGGCGCAGGCTCCGGGTGAGGTCCTCGACGCGGAAGGCGAGCTCCTGGCGGGTGCGCACCAGGAGGCCCAGGGCGATCGGCGCGGCCGCGGTGACACAGGCGTCGATCAGTACCAGCGTGTTCTCGCGATGGCCGGTGGCTTCGAAGTCGGAGATCGGATACGGGAAGAAATGCGCGGCGACCAGCAGCAGCGCGCAGACACCGAGCCGGGCCCGGCCGGGGCGGAGCATGGCCAGGGTGTAGAGGCCGATCATCGGCGCGAACCATATGTAGCCGATGTAGAGGCCGGGGAGGGTGAGGAGGTGGACGAGGAGGGGGAAGCGGCGGCGCAGCAGCATGGCCACCGCGGCGACCAGCGAAAGCCACAGCTCCAGGGCCGGGTCGAAGCCGTTGACGAGCACCGCGTCGGCGCCGCCGAGGAGGACCGGTACCACGATCGGCGCGATACGCCGCACCAGCCGCCCCGGCGGCCCGTCGGCGAGCGCCCGTACGCGTCTTCCGGGGCCGTCGGCCAAGCTCATCACGTCCCCCGGCGGGCGCCGGTGACCAGACCCGCACGGTCGGCGACGATGGCGGCCTGGATGCGGTTGATACCGCCCAATTTGCCCAGCAGGGCGCGGACGTGGTCCTTGACGGTGCTCGGGGCCAGCCCCATCCGGTCGGCTATCTGGGCATTGCCCAGCCCCTCGCCGAGCAGGGCCAGCACCTCCGACTCCCGCGGGGTCAGCCCGCTGACGGCGCGCGCCGCGGCGGCCTGGTCCTCGGCCGTGAGGTAGCCGCCGATCACCGCGCGGGTGACGCCCGGGTCCAGCACACTGCCGCCCGCCGCCAGCGTCCGTACGGCCCGTACCAGCTGCTCGGGGTCGGAGTCCTTGAGCAGGAACCCGGCCGCGCCCTCGCGCAGCGCGGCGGTCAGGTACTCCTGCGCGTCAAAGGTGGTGAGCATCGCCACGGCCGGCGGATCGGGGGTCGTGCGCAGTCGGCGCAGCACGGTCAGACCGTCCACGTCCGGCATCCGGATGTCCAGCAGTACGACCTCGGCCGCGCTCTGCAGCACGGCGTCCACGGCCTCGGCACCGCTGCAGTCCGCGACCATCTCGATGTCCGGGGCGGTGCCCAGGATCATCCGCAGTCCGGATCTGACGAGCCGCTCGTCGTCCACCACAGCGACACGGATCACCGGCCGCCCCTTTCCTCTCCTCCGCCACACCCATCCCAGCGCGCGCGACCGCGCTGTCCCGCGCTGCTCCGCCCGCCTTCCGCGGGGGTCCGCACCAAGGGCGGCCCCCCCGCCAAGGCGGCCCCGCACCCCCGCCGACCGGCGGGGGTGCGCCCGCGACCTGTGGAGGATGCCATGGGGAGACACCAACGGGCAGAGTTGTTCACATGCTGCACCACTGAGGAGGCTGCAAGCCCGATACGCGTTGCAGTTCACACTGGCGGCCGCCGCGACCCCCACACGCGGCGGCCGTCTTTGGTGTGCGACGGGCGGTTCGGAGGGGAATCGCCCGTCGCACACCAGAGGCGTGAGCCGCTTCGCTTCCGCCCGTGTCCGGTCCGCCGTCCCAGGCCGTCGGGTCCGGGCGTCCCAGACGTCGGGGCCGCCCGCTGTGCTCGCCCGACGGCTTCGGCGTCGCGGGGCAGGCGGGGACAGATTGCGGGGCGGGCGGCGAAAGATTGACGACAGGGCAACGATTGACGACAGGGCAAGATTGACGACAGGGCAAGATTGACGACAGGGCCTAGCGCCCGCCGTAGCGCCCGTCCAGCGCCGTACGGAACGTTTCCGCACGCGCCCCGCCGTACACACCGAAGCCGCGGCCGGTCGCCAGCACCACCACCGACGTCATCGCCGCCAGGGCGTACGCCGTCGTCGCCATCGACAGCGCGCCCTCGGCCGTCTCGAAGGACTGGTTGAAGAAGTCCGTCACGGCCAGCCACACCACCGTCCGCACGGTGAGATACAGCTGCACCGCCGCGAACACCAGCAGCGCGCCCCGGACGTCACCCCGCCCACGGACCGCGAGCACTCCGAGGACCAGCAGGACGACCACCGACCCCAGGGTGGTGAACTCCGGGGTGGCCGCCACATGGAGATCGCCGAGCACCGACGCGTCGACCGCGTCGCGCAGATAGCGGTCGGTGTCCATCCCGGGGGCGGTCAGTCCCCGTACCGTCCACCCCAGCTGCGCCAGGCCGCTGATCAGGAACAGCACCCCGCTGATCCGGGACGGACGGCGCCACCAGGCATCGGGCCCCGGACCCCGCTCGCCCGGGCCCCCGGGCCGGCCGGCCCGTCGCTCGGCCGCCGGGAACAGCACGGTCAGGACGACCAGCGCCGTCAGCAGCCCCAGCCCGCGGGTGGCGAGTGCCCAGCCGCCCAACGGGTCGCTGCCGTACTGATCGCGGTAGGCGGCGTCCAGCAGCCCCACCCCTTCGCGGACCGAGACGGCGAGCAGCAGAAAGCCGGACAGCAGCGCCGCACTGCGCGCCACCCGCCGCTGCGCCAGCGCCAGCCCCGCGATGGCCAGGAACGCGACCGTGAACGCCCACTCGTACGGACCGAGCAGCTGCTCCGCCGGGGACGCGCCGGGGTTGAACAGGCCCTCGACGAAGTCCCAGGTGGTGCCGTCGCTTTGGGCGATCCCGTAGCCGGTCCAGGCGAGCAGCGCGCAGGCGTAGAGCGCCAGACACAGACCGGTCGCGAGGTAGGCGCCGCTGTGCTCCGGGGCGGCCCGTCCCGTGTCGGCCCCCGGACGGACATCCACCGCTCCGCCGTCCTGCATCACCATGGCCGACCCCCGATCCACCCGCACCGGCCGTTCCCGTATAGCAGCCTCACTGTGTCAAGGACGGCGTAAGGGGCGGTGGAGGTTCCACTCCGTGTGTCCGTGGGGCTGTGTTGCCAGTCGTGGCGTTGTCTTGCCGCGTCGTGTCGAGTCGTGGGGTCGCGTCGCCGTACCGCCGCCTTCAGCGCACGACACGGGCGGTGGCCGCGACGAAATCGCGGATCTCCTGGCGGGTGGTGGCCCGCAGCGCCGTCAGCGTGTCCCGGTCCCCGGGCAGCCAGTGCAGTTCGGTCACCTCCGACATGACCCGCTCGGAGCGGTCGAGTATCTCCGGGTCATCGCTCACCATCTGCGCCCGGAACATCGCCTCTTGGGCCGTGTAGCGCGCTTTGTAGACCTCCTCGCGCAGCTCGGGGGAGTCCTCGTCGCAGCGGTCCTCCTCGTGCAGTACGAACCAGCGGTGGACGAGCACCCGCCGGTAGTCCAGCAGCGCCCCCGCGTACGCGCAGTACGCGTCGATGCGCTCCTGCCGCAGCCGTTCCGCGCGGGCGAACCGCTCGCTGCGGTCGCTCGCCCGCCTCTGGAAGACATGAGTGATGCCGGAACCCAGCAGGGTGCCGATGACGGCCACGATGCTTGCGACTACTGCCTCCATGAGGCCAGTTGATCATCCCGTCGCCCCGTCGCGCGGCGAAATCGCCGTGCGGCCGGGGGATCGCAGGTCAGCGGCGGCGGCCCGGAGCCGCGGCCAGGCGCATGGGGTGCCGCCCCCTTCGGCACCAGGGCCGTGCGGCAAGATGGCCCCATGGGCATCTTCGGGGGCGAGGGCCGGCTGATCGGTGGGCGGTACCGTCTGGGCATACGGCTGGGCCGCGGCGGAATGGGGACCGTCTGGCAGGCCACCGACGAACTTCTGGGCCGCCAAGTCGCGGTGAAAGAACTCCACTTGGACGAGGGGGCGGCCGAGCCCGAGGCGCGGCTGCAGCGCGACCGGGCGATCCGCGAGGCACGGACGGTCGCACAGATCAAACACCCCAATGTGATCGTGGTGCACGACGTCGTCTTGCAGGACGGCCAGCCGTGGATCGTGATGGAGCTGGTGGAGGGCCCGTCCCTGGCCGACCGGCTCTACAGCGGCGGCCCGTTCGCGCCCCGCGAGGCGGCCCGGATCGGCCTCGCGCTGCTGGGCGCGCTGCGGGCGGCGCACACCCGCGGGGTGCTGCACCGTGACCTCAAGCCGGCCAACGTCCTGATGGAGGCGGGCACCGGCCGGGTCGTGCTCACCGACTTCGGTATCGCCCGGGTCCCCGGCGTCACCACGCTGACCGAGACCGGCGGATTCGTCGGCTCGCCCGAATACACCGCGCCGGAGCGGATGGAGGGCCGCGGCACCGGCCCGGAGGCCGACCTGTGGTCGCTCGGGGTGCTGCTGTGCGCCGCGCTCAGCGGTGAATCGCCGTTCCGCCGGGACTCGTTGGGCGGTGTGCTGCATGCCGTCGTGTACGACGAGATCGAAATCCCCGAGGCGGCCCGCCCGTTACTCGCCGTCGTCCAGGGCCTGCTGGAGCGCCGGCCGGTCCGACGGCTGGACATCGCGGAGACCGAGACGATGCTGCGCGGCTATCTGGAGTCCGGCCGGGCTCCCGAGCGCGGCGCCCACGGGGGACCCGGCGGGCACGGTGGCTTCCGGGGGCACGGCGGGGCAGGTCACGGATCCGGTCAGGGATCCGGTCACGGATCCGGTCGCGGGGCGGGGCACGGAGCCGTCGGCGCGGCGGCCGTCGCGGGCGGCCCGGGTGGTCCCGGAGCGCCGGGTGGCCCTGGAGGGCCGGGGGGCGCCCCCGGAGGGCCGGGCGGCCCGGGTGGTTTCGGCGGCCTCGGCCGCCATGCTCCACTCCACGACGGCCCCGGTGCCGGCCGGGCCGGCGAACACCCGCCGAGCGAGGACCCGGTCCACGGCCATCCCCTGCCCGGCAGCCCCCCGTTCGCCTCCACCCCGCCCGACTCCCACCCCTTCCACGGCCTCACGCCCCCCGGCCACGGCGGCGCACACCCGGGTGTCCCGGCCGGCCGCGCCCCCGGTGTCCCGTTTCCCGCCGCGCTGGACGACCGGGCGCCCGCCGTCGCCGCCCGCCCGCGTACCGGCCGTACCCGTACGGCACTGCTCATCGCGCTCGCGGTGGTGGTGATCGGTGGTGCCGGGGCGGGCATCTCCGCCCTGCTGATGAGCAAGGGCGGCACCGACGACAACCACGGCGAGCACAGCCGCCCCAGCGGCTCCCGGCAGGCAGCGGACGCCAAGCCCCCGAGGAAGCCCGGCGGGGCGAACCCCACCGTCACCGTCCCCTCCGAGCCGTCCCCGGGCGCCACCGCCAAGCTCCCGGCCGGCTACACCCTGGTCCGCGACCCGGAGGGCTTCTCGTTCGCGGTACCGGACGGCTTCACCCGCTCCTACGAGAACGACCGGGTCTACTACTACTCCCAGGGCAAGCGCTTCCGGATCGGCGTCCAGTTGCAGAAGCCGGTCCCGGAGGGCCCCATCGGCGCGATGCGCACGGCGGACGCGAAGGGCCCCGCCACCTACCGCGGCTACCGCGAGGGGCAGGTCACCGAGACCACCCACAACGGGCTCCAGGCGGGGCTCTGGGAGTTCGTCTGGGACGGCAGTACGGCGGACGGCGGCTCGCGCTACACCTATGACCTCAGCTGGGACGAGGGCGGAAAGATGATCGACGTCTGGATCTCCTCCCCGCTCGCCTCGCGCACGGAGGCCAAACGGCACTTCGACACCGCGATCGACGCGTTCGAGCTGACCGGGCAGTGATCCGGGGCGTCCTGGGCGTCCGGATCCCGGACGTCCCAGATCCCGATCGCCCCAGATGCCGGATGTCCCGATCCCGATCACCGCAGATCTCGATCACTCGAGACCCCGGTCGTCCCGGATCCCGGTCGTCCCAGCCCAGAGTCCTTGGGGCCAGTAATCACTGGCGTCATTGTGCGTACCGGGAGAAAACCTGTTACTGCCGGGTACACAAAGCGCGCGGGGAGGAATACGCTCCCCCGCATGACGGACTCGCAGGACACCGGAACGCCCTCCGCCGCCACCGCCGCCGACGAGGCCCCCGCCGACGCCCCCACGGAGGCCGCCCAGGCCCCCGCGCCCGCCGAGGCCCCCGCCCCCGTCGACGGCAACCCGGTCGCGGCCGCCCCACCCGGCAGGCGTACCGCCGCCGATGTGGTCACCCCGGAAGTGGCCGCCCGGCTCACCCGCGCCGTGATCGGCACCGGCCGCACCGCCAACCACACCCCGTTCACCGGCGAGAAGCTGGCGGACCTGCCGGAGTCCACCCCCGAGGACGTCGCCACCGCCTTCGAGCGGGCCCGCGCCGCTCAGCAGCGGTGGGCGGGAGTCCCGGTCCGGCAGCGTGCCGCCGTCCTGCTCCGCTTCCACGACCTGGTGCTGCGCCGCCAGGCCGAGGTGCTCGACCTGATCCAGCTGGAGACCGGCAAGGCGCGGCTGCACGCCCATGAGGAGGTGCAGGCGGTCGCCGTCGCCGCCCGCCACTACGGCCGCAAGGCCCCCGCCTACCTCCGGCCCAAGGCCCACACCGGCGTCGTACCGACCCTCACCAAGGTCTCCGAGCTCCGCCACCCCCGTGGTGTCGTCGGCCAGATCGCCCCGTGGAACTACCCCCTCGAACTCTCCGTCGGCGACGCCCTGCCGGCCTTCGTCGCCGGCAACGCCGTCGTCATGAAGCCCGACACGGAGACCGCGCTGACCGCCCTGTGGGCCCGTGAACAGCTCATCGAGGCCGGGCTTCCGGAGGACCTCTGGCAGGTGGTGATCGGCGACGGTCCGGTCATCGGCCCCGCCGTCGTCGAGCACGCCGACTACGTCTCCTTCACAGGCTCGACCCGTACGGGCCGCGAGGTCGCCCAGGGCGCCGCCGCCCGCCTGGTCGGCGTCTCCCTCGAACTCGGCGGAAAGAACGCCATGTTGGTGCTGCACGACGCCGACGTGGAGAAGGCCGCCGCCGGCGCCGTCCGCGGCTGCTTCTCCTCCGCCGGCCAGCTGTGCATCTCCATCGAGCGGCTCTACGTCCACGAGTCCATCGCCGACGACTTCCTCCAGCGGTTCGCCGCCCGTACGAAGGCGATGCGGCTCGGCAACTCCCTCGCCTACGGCGCCGACATGGGCTCCCTGGTCGGCGAGCGCCAGCTGGAGACCGTCACCCGGCATGTCGAGGAGGCCGTCGCCAAGGGCGCCGGGCTCGTCGCCGGCGGCCGCCCCCGTCCCGACATCGGCCCGCTCTTCTATGAGCCCACCATCCTCGACGGCGTCGAGGCACCCATGGCCGTGTGCGGCGAGGAGACCTTCGGCCCGGTCGTCTCCGTCTACCGCTTCAGCGACGAGGACGAGGCGGTGGCACTCGCCAACGCCACGCCCTACGGCCTGAATTCCAGCGTCTGGACCAAGGACGGCCGCCGCGGCCGCGCCGTCGCCGCCCGGCTGCGCACCGGCACGGTGAACGTCAACGAGTCCTACGCCGCCGGCTACGGGAGCGTGCAGTCGCCGATGGGCGGCATGGGCGACTCGGGGCTGGGCCGCCGGCACGGCTCCGAGGGCATCCTCAAGTACACCGAGGCACAGACCGTCGCCCACCAGCGGCTGCTGCCGCTCGCGCCGTCCTTCGGGATGACGGACGAGAAGTACGCACAGTTCATGACCCGCAGCCTGCGCGCGATGAAGGCGTTCCGACTCAGGTAACCAGGAGGGCCCGTGCCCCAGGAGAACTCCGCCCAGAACCGGGACGCCGCCATGGACGGTGCCCTCGACGGTTACGACGGTGCCCCCGACGGTTACGACGACGGCCACGATCACGACGACGGCTACGACTACGACGTGCTCGTCATCGGCTCCGGCTTCGGCGGTTCCGTCTCCGCCCTCCGCCTCACCGAGAAGGGATACCGCGTCGGCGTCCTGGAAGCCGGCCGGCGCTTCACCCGCGAGACGCTCCCCAAGAACTCCTGGGACCTCCGCAACTACCTGTGGGCCCCGGCGCTCGGCTGCTACGGCATCCAGCGCATCCATCTCCTCGGCAAGGTGATGGTCCTGGCGGGCGCCGGGGTCGGCGGCGGTTCGCTGAACTACGCCAACACCCTCTACGTACCGCCGAAGCCGTTCTTCGACGATCCGCAGTGGAAGGACATCACCGACTGGCAGGAGGAGCTGAAGCCGTACTACGACCAGGCCCAGCGGATGCTGGGGGTGCGGCTCAACCCGACGATGACGCCGTCCGACGTGCATCTGAAGGCGACCGCGCAGGCCATGGGCGTCGGCGACTCCTTCCATATGGCGCCGGTGGGCGTGTTCTTCGGGGACGGGGAGGACGCGGACGGGGCGGCGAAGGTGTCGCCCGGCGCGGAGGCCGCGGACCCGTACTTCGGCGGCGCCGGACCCGCCCGCAAGGCGTGCACCGAGTGCGGTGAGTGCATGACGGGCTGCCGCCACGGCGCCAAGAACACCCTCAACGAGAACTATCTGCACCTCGCCGAGAAGGCGGGCGCCGTCATCCACCCCATGACGTCCGTCGTCGCGCTCACCGAGAACTCCCGGGGCGGCTTCGCCGTCCGGACCCTCCCGACCGACAACAAGAAGAAGGGCAAACGAGGAGGTGCGGCGCGAAGCGCTTCGGTGAGGGGTGGTGGTCGGGAGACGGGCGGGCGCACGTTCACGGCCCGCCGTGTCGTCGTCGCAGCCGGTACGTACGGCACCCAGACCCTGCTCCACCGCATGAAGGACTGCGGTCTGCTCCCGTACCTCTCCGGCCGTCTCGGCGCGCTGACCCGCACCAACTCCGAGGCGCTGGTGGGTGCGCAGACCGACAACCGCCGCTACCGCAAGCGGCACGGCGCGACAAAGGCCGACTTCACCAAGGGGGTGGCGATCACCTCGTCCATCCACCCCAACGAGAACACCCACATCGAGCCGGTCCGCTACGGCAAGGGCTCCAACTCGATGGGCGGGCTGACGATACTTCAGGTGCCCTACCGCCCCGCCGGCCGCGTCGTGGGCTGGCTCGGCAACCTGGTCCGCCACCCCTGGCTCGCCGTCCGCTCCCTGTCCAACCGCCGCTGGTCGGAGCGGACCATCATCGGCCTGGTCATGCAGTCCCTCGACAACTCCCTGACGACGTACCGGAAACCGAAGGGTCTCGGCCGGGGGCTGCTCACCGCCCGCCAGGGCCACGGCGCGCCCAACCCCGAGCAGATCCCGGAGGCGACCGAGGCGGCCACCCTCCTCGCCCAGGAGATCAACGGCTTCGCCGGCTCCAATGTCGGCGAGCTGATGGGCACCCCGCTGACCGCGCACTTCCTCGGCGGCTGCCCGATCGGCGATTCGGCGGACTCCGGCGTGATCGACCCGTACCACCGGGTCTACGGCCATCCGGGCATCTCCGTCGTCGACGGCGCCGCGGTCTCCGCCAACCTCGGCGTCAACCCGTCCCTGACGATCACCGCGCAGGCCGAGCGCGCGATGTCGCTGTGGCCGAACAAGGGCGAGCGGGACCCACGCCCCGCCCAGGGCGCGCCGTACCAGCGGTTGGCCCCGGTGGAGCCGGTCAGGCCGGCCGTTCCCGAGGAGGCGTTCGGCGCGCTGCGTCTGCCGTTCCTGGAGGTCCCGCAGGTGCCGCCGAAGAAGTCCCGCGCCTAGCACGGCACTATGCGACGAGGGGCCGCGCCCGGGAAACGGCGCGGCCCCTCGCTTCTCCTGCCGGCCTGGTTACGCGGCGGCCGCGCCCTCCGTCTTACGGCGGCGCACGGCGAAGACCGCGCCCGCGCCGACGACCATGGCGATACCGCCCACGATGCCGATGACCGGCAGCGCGGACGACGCACCGGTCGCGGCGAGGTTCCCGGTCACCGGCAGCTTGTCCAGGCCGTCCTTCGGCTTGGTGGTGTTGACCGGCGTCGCGCCGCCCTGCGTGCCGGGCTTGTTGCCGGGCTTACCGGGCTTCGCCGGCGGGATGTCGCCCGGCTTGCTGCCGGCGGGCAGGATGGTGAAGTCGTACCACTGCTCCTCGGACCAGCCGCAGGAGCCGTCCTTGTTGCTGTAGTCGCCCGCGACCAGCGCGAAGCCGTCACCGGGCGTGGCCCCCTTGTCGGCGCGGATGCGCAGGGTGAGTTCGGCGGTCTGGTGCGCGTCGAGCTGGAACCAGCCGAAGTACTGGCCGCTGGTCCACTCGTCGAACGACGTCCACGTGCCGGTGTTCGGGTCCTGGTACTCCAGGTCGAGCTGGGTCTTCGGGTGCTCGAAGTCCTCCAGCGGCACCGCGTAGATGACGGGGTAGACCTCGTCCAGCGTCTTGTCGGTGGTGTTGGCCAGCTTCACGGTGAAGTGGGCCCAGGCACCCCCGGCCACGAGCTTGGAGGGCAGGTCGGCGACGGTGACCTTGATGTCGGACGCGTCGACCTCGCACTCCTCCTCGTCCGACGGGTCGGTGGACTCGGTCGGCTCGGCGGACGCGGTGGGCGAGGCCGAACCGGTGGGCTTGGTGTCATCGCTGGAGGAGGCGGAACCGGACGGCTCACTCTCGTCACCGGTCTGGTCACCGGCTTCGTCACCGGTCCCGGTCTCCGTGCCGGGGTCGGTGTTCTCGTCCGGGGCGGTGCCGTCACCGGCGGCGGGCGTCTCGGCCGGTGCGGTGGTGCCGTCCGCCTGCTCCGTGTCCGGGGCGGCCGGCGTCGGCTCGGCGCTCGCGCTGGACTCGGTCTGCGGATCGGTCGCATACGCGGCGGGGGCCGCCATGAGGGCGGCGGGGGTGAGGACGGCCGTCGTGGCGACGGCCGTCAGGGCACGGCGAAGCTTCATCAAGAAACCCCTCAGGGTCCAAAAAGCCGCAGGGCGGCATAAGTTGGTAGCGGGCCGTCGCGTTGGGGGGCGCGGTATGGCCGTGCGATTGCACGTACATGACCGGCCATGGCTGAAAAGGGTTGTCCGCCCGGACGGAAAAAGATCTGTGACGCCCGCCATATCCCGCGCGGCTGCCGCTCGGCTTCCGCTCAACTGCCACTCGGCAGCCAACCGGCGGCCGCACGGGGATCGCACATCCCGTCCTCAGCCCACACACAGCGAAGGGCCCCGGACCGTCCGCGGAGGGGGGGTGCGGACGGCCACGGGGCCCTTCGCTTTCGGTGTCGGCGTCAGGGCAGCGCCGACACCGAGGGGCGGCGCTGGGGGGGAAAGCGCCGCTGGTTCAGGGGGTGGTGCTCGATGGTGCGGGGTGCGCGGTGGTCGGACCAATGGCAACGCCGGGTCCGTGCCGTTCGCGGCGAGTGGTTCGGCAAGCATCGTCCTGGATGCGCCTCATCCGGCGCAACCGTTTCGACGGGATGCGGTCGGTCCCGGGCGTCCCCAGGACCGACCACCCCATCGGATGTGACCGGGCTGCTGTCCCCTGCTGACCGGTCACGTGCACCGGAACGAGGTCCCACGACGCGGACCGCGGCGAGCGGCCGGCGTCTCATCGCTCCGGTTTTCCGCCCGTGGGGCGGCGTCTACGCGTAGTCCTGCAGGCCGCGCCTGGCTGGCGTGGCACCGGGAACAACGAAGCCTCTCGGCGGCCGGTCACGCGCCGTACGGGTGAGTCGGCAACCGAACTCAGATCCGGCGCCGTCCGGGCCCCACAGCGCCGCCGTGCCGCCGCGCCGGCCCGTTCGCCGGCTTCCGAGCGCCGCTCTGCCCACCCCGTTCGCCGGCTTCCGAGCGCCGTCCTGCCCGCCCGTTCGCCGGCTTCCCCCAACGCCTCAGACCCGGCCCCGGGCCAGCTCCAGCAGGGTCATCGCCAGGGCGGTGCCCGGCTTGCCCAGCTGGTCCCTGTAGTGGGACAGGATCTCCATCTCGCGGGACAGGTTCACCCGCCGGCCGCCGGAGTTGATCCGCTCGCGTTGGATGACGGCCGAGACGGCCATCCGTTCCTGGACGAGGCCGATGATCCGGCCGTCGAGCTCGTCGATCCGGCTGCGCGCGTCGGCGATCACACGGGCCGCCTCCGGTGTGTGGGCGCCGGTGTCCTGGACGGTCGTCGCGGCCGGGGCCGGGGTCGTGGTCTGGGTGCTCATATCCGTGTCTCCTGGGGTGTGTGACCCCCGGAGCCGATCACTGGTCCCGGACGGACGAACAGGCGCCCCGGACCTAGCCGGTCCGGGGCGCCTGGGAAGTCGCTCGTCAGTGGATCAAGCAGCACGACCATGGCAGCCGGACGGGCCGGTGCCATAGGTAAAGACGAAGCTCAGCTGCTTGGACATGGGGTCAGTATGCGGCCGTTAGAATCGAAAGTCCAACCCCTGCTCCACACCGCCGGAAGGCCGCCGAAGTGTCATCAGGACCCCCTGCCGCCGCCCCGGACGTCGTCCTCGTAGTCGACTTCGGCGCGCAGTACGCCCAGCTCATCGCCCGCCGCGTCCGCGAGGCACGGGTCTACAGCGAGATCGTGCCGTCCACCATGCCGGTGGCCGAGATGCTCGCCAAGAACCCGAAGGCGATCATCCTGTCCGGCGGCCCGTCGTCGGTCTACGCCGAAGACGCCCCCAGTATCGACCGTGCCCTCTTCGAGGCCGGTGTCCCGGTCTTCGGCATGTGCTACGGCTTCCAGCTGATGGCCACCACCCTCGGCGGCACCGTCGACAACACGGGCGCGCGCGAGTACGGCCGCACCCCGCTGACCGTCTCCAGGCCCGGGTCCACGCTCTTCGAGGGCACCCCGACCCAGCAGCCGGTGTGGATGTCGCACGGCGACGCGTGCAGCGCCGCCCCCGAGGGCTTCACGGTCACCGCGTCGACCGACGTCGTCCCCGTGGCGGCCTTCGAGAACGACGAGAAGAAGCTCTACGGCGTGCAGCACCACCCCGAGGTGATGCACTCCACCTACGGCCAGCAGGTGCTGGAGCACTTCCTCTACCGCGGCGCGGGCATCGAGCCCAGCTGGACGATGGGGAACATCATCGAGGAGCAGGTCGCCGCGATCCGCAAGCAGGTGGGCAGCAAGCGCGCGATCTGCGGTCTGTCCGGCGGCGTGGACTCGGCGGTCGCCGCCGCCCTCGTCCAGAAGGCCATCGGTGATCAGCTGACCTGCGTGTATGTCGACCACGGCCTGATGCGCAAGGGCGAATCCGAGCAGGTCGAGAAGGACTTCGTGGCGGCCACCGGAGTCCAGCTGAAGGTCGTCGAGGCCGAGGAGCGCTTCCTCGACGCCCTGGCCGGCGTCAGCGAGCCCGAGCAGAAGCGGAAGATCATCGGCCGCGAGTTCATCCGCGTCTTCGAGCAGGCCCAGGCCGAGCTGGTCGCCGAGGCCGGCGCGGAGGGCGAGGAAGTGGCCTTCCTGGTCCAGGGCACGCTCTACCCGGACATCGTCGAGTCCGGCGGCGGCACCGGGACCGCCAACATCAAGTCGCACCACAACGTGGGCGGACTGCCCGACGACATCGAGTTCGAGCTCGTCGAGCCGCTGCGGCAGCTGTTCAAGGACGAGGTCCGGATGGTCGGCTCGGAGCTCGGCCTGCCGGACGAGATCGTCCACCGCCAGCCGTTCCCCGGCCCCGGCCTGGGCATCCGTATCGTCGGCGAGGTCACCAAGGACCGCCTCGACCTGCTCCGCGCGGCCGACGCCATCGCCCGCGAGGAGCTGACCGCGGCCGGCCTGGACCGCGAGATCTGGCAGTGCCCGGTGGTCCTCCTCGCGGACGTCCGCTCGGTCGGTGTCCAGGGCGACGGCCGCACCTACGGCCACCCGATCGTGCTGCGCCCGGTCTCCTCCGAGGACGCGATGACCGCGGACTGGACCCGGATGCCGTACGAGGTCCTGGCACGCATCTCGACCCGCATCACGAACGAGGTCGCTGACGTGAACCGGGTGGTGCTGGACGTCACCAGCAAGCCTCCGGGCACGATCGAGTGGGAGTGACCTTTTCGGTAGGTCGCCCGGTCAACGCCGACGCCGTCGCTCATTCGTTTGGGCGGCGGCGTTGTCGTTTGCGCTCGGTACGCTGGCTCCACAGGCGAGACTCCGTCATACAGGAGCAATTGTGAGCGCCGCACCTGAGGACGACCTTGACCATGCGGAAGGAGTGGCGCACGCAATGACCACCATCGCCTTCATCGGCCTAGGCATCATGGGCAGCCCCATGGCCGCAAACCTCGCCAACGCCGGCCACACCGTGCGCGGCTGGAACCGCAGCCCCGGCCGGGCGGACGCGCTGGTCGCAGCGGGCGGCACGGAGGCCGGATCGATCGCCGAGGCGGTGCGTGACGCGGAGGTCGTCATCACCATGGTCCCGGCCTCCCCGCAGGTCGAGGCCGTCGCGTACGGCCCCGACGGCATCCTGGAGAACGCCCGGCCCGGCACGCTCCTCATCGACCACTCCTCGATCACCCCGCAGACCTCCGTCGACCTGGCCGAGGCGGCCGCCGGCAAGGGCATCCGGGTGCTGGACGCCCCCGTCTCCGGCGGTGAGGCGGGCGCCGTCGAGGGGGTGCTGTCGATCATGGTCGGCGGCGACCGGGCCGACTTCGAGGCCGCGCGGCCGGTGCTCGACGTGGTGGGCACGACCGTCGTGCACTGCGGTCCGCACGGCGCCGGGCAGACCGTCAAGGCCGCCAACCAGCTCATCGTCGCCGTCAACATCCAGGCGTGCGCCGAGGCCGTCGTCTTCCTGGAGAAGTCCGGCGTCGACCTCACCGCCGCCCTCGACGTGCTGGGCGGCGGGCTGGCCGGCTCCACCGTCCTTGCCCGCAAGAAGGGCAACTTCCTCCACCGCGACTACCGGCCCGGCTTCAAGCTGGAGCTGCACCACAAGGACATGGGGATCGTCACCGACGCCGCGCGCACGGTCGGTGCGCCGCTCCCGGTGGGCGCCACCGCGGCCCAGCTCATCGCGTCCGCCGTGGCGCGAGGCGACGGCGCCCTCGACCACTCGGCGCTGCTGCGCGGTGTGGAGCTGCTGAGCGGGTACGGGCGCGAGTAGCGGGGGCGAGCGGGCTGTCGCCCGGGCGATGCCTGCCCGTCACCACGCGCCCCCGTCACCACGCGCCCCGTCGCAATGCGCGCCCGTCGCGATGTGCGCGTGTCACGCCTCTGGTCTCCTGCCGTACTGAAGGGTAGCTTCCGGCCCTAGTGCTGTGCGCAGTGAGCCGTATGTGCAGGAGGAGAGCCGCGATGTCCGAGCCGACGCCCATTCCCACCGAGCAGCTGCAGTTCGCGATGCCGCCGACGCACGAGTCCGTCGAGGACGAGCGGCGGTACCGCAAGGAACGCCTGGCCGCGGCGCTGCGTCTGTTCGGGCGCTTCGGCTTCGAGGAGGGCGTCGCGGGCCATATCACCGCGCGCGACCCGGAGGTCACCGACTGCTTCTGGGTCAACCCCTTCGGGATGTCGTTCAAGCACATCACGGTGAGCGATCTGATCCTGGTGAACCACGAGGGGAAGGTCGTCGAAGGCCGCCATCACGTCAACCAGGCGGCGTTCGCGATCCATTCGCAGGTCCACCAGGCCCGTCCGGACGTCGTGGCGGCGGCCCACAGCCACTCCACGTACGGCAGGGCGCTGTCCTCGCTCGGGGAGCTGCTGGAACCCATCACTCAGGACGTCTGTGCGTTCTACGAGTCCCACGCGCTCTACGACGCCTACACCGGCGTCGTCGTGGACGAGGAGGAGGGCCGCCGGATCGCGGCCGCGCTCGGGCCGCACAAGGCCGTGATCCTGCGCAACCACGGGCTGTTGACGGTAGGCGACTCGGTGGACGCGGCGGCCTGGTGGTTCATCACGATGGAGCGGTCCTGTCAGGTACAGCTGGCCGCGAAGGCCGCCGGCAAGCCGGTGCTGATCGACCACCACAACGCCGTCCACACGCGTGAGCAGCTCGGCAATGACCTGGTCGCGTGGATCAACTATCAGCCGCTGTATCAGCAGATCGCCCGTAGTGAGCCGGATCTCTTCGAGTAGGGCGGGCGGGAGTCGGCGCCCTGAGGGCGGGAGTCGGTGCCCTGCGGGGGAGGAGTCGGTGCTCTGTGGGGAGCAGTCGGTGCCCTGCGGGGGCCGCCCGCAGGGCTGTGGTCGCCATGGGGGTGACTACACGTGCGGGAACAGATCGGTGAACGGCCCGTAGCTCGCGTTGATGCCGTGTTTGAAGGGGGAGTCGAAGTCCCAGACCAGGAACAGCAGGAAGGCGATCAGCGCGCTGAAGAGTCCGGCCATCAGCAACTCGCGCCCCGAGCGCCTGATTTGCAGGGTGAAGATGACGCCGATGGTGATGGCGCCGCCGATGATCAGTCCGAACCAGACCATGGACGGCAGTGTCGGACCGGCCGCGTCACTACGGGCGTAGCGGGCGCTGTCGGCCACCGCGACCTGGTCGACGAGGGGCTGGTAGGACTGCCCTTCGAAGTCGTTGCGCGGGTGGTAGTCGGTGACGTCCGCGCGGATCTTCGACAGCAGGTGGGCGCCGCGCTGGGTGAGTTCTCCCTTCTCGGTCATCACGGGCCATTCCTTCTTCACCACATGGCCGACATAGGCGTCGACGTCGGCGCGGATACGTTCCCGCACGGGAGCCGGGTACGCCTGCGCCCGCGCGCTGATCTCGTGCAGGGCCTGTGCCTCGATCTGTACGGTTTCCTCGGCGGCGCTCCGGGCCTCCCAGACGCCGGCGATGGCCAGTCCGAGGACGATCGCGTACACCACTCCCACCATCATCGTCATGTACTCGATGACATCGGGGGTTTCGGACGGGTCGTCGTCCTCGCCGATCCGGCGCTGCTTGAGGACCGTGATGGCGAGGACGACGCCACAGGAAGCGCCCATGGCGAGGGCCAGCACCAACCATTCCGACATGGGATCTCCTACGGGGAACGGCGCCCGGAGTGACCGGACGAGGAGCTCGAACGGGGACGGAGGGCGGCGCCCGCCAGCACGGCCGGGGCGGTGATGAGCAGGGTTCTGGTCACCAGGGAGCGCCCGTCGTGCGGCTTCCGGGCCACCGGTGCGTAGCTGCGGGGGAGGGCGGCGGAAGGTTTCGGCGGGGGCGGGGTGGCCGGGCGCGATGACGGGGGCGGGGGTGCTGGGCGGGTGCTGTGTACGGGTGGTGGCGAGGAGGGCGGTGGTGGTGGCGAGGGGGGCGGTGGTGGCGTTGCATGGGCTTCGGGGGTGGGCGGTGGTGACGGCGTGGGGGGACGTACGGCAGGTGAGTTGCTGGGGGTCGGGGACGACGACGTACACGGAAAGTGCCAGCCGCTCGGCATGGGGAAGCCGGTCGGTACGTCGATGGGCGGACGGGTGCCGGCGAAGGCGCAGTTGTCGCTGGTGATGGCCCGGTTGTGGGCTGCCGCCGAGGGGGCCGGGGCGGCCAGCGCCGTTGTGACTCCGGTGAGCAGGACGAATGCGGCGGTGAGGTTCGGTCCCACCTGTATTTTCCACACGCCGACAGCTTGCGCAGCGCGCGGGTGTCTCAGCCTTCGCGGACCGCCACTTCCCCCGAACGTGGGAAGTGGCGTGCTCGCGGGGGTGTTTGTCGTGTGGATGTGCGTATTGCGGGGTGTGAAGTCATACGTCAACCCGCAGAAATCACAGTCACCCTTCGTCAGCTGGACTTTTGGTGGCCCAGGTGGATGGGTGCGGCACAATTCCCTTGCAAAGAAGAGAAGTTGATCGCGAGTGGCGGCGGGGCGGTAGCGGACGTGTCGGTGGAAGCGGCAGGCGGGGTGGCCGGAATGGGCGAGTCAGGGGGTGGCACGGAAGGCGGCGACGGCGGCGCGTGTCTGTGCGGCCGATGCCCGCACGGCGCCCGCGAGGGGCATCGGCAGGCGGTCGCCGCGTTTGTCGCGATGCGCGAGGACTTCGCCGCCGGGCGTGGGGTGCCGACCGGACTCGCGCACTCCGCCGGAGCCGCCCGGCAGTGGGTGTCCGACGAACTCACCCTTTCTGCACAGGAGCTGGCCGAACGCGGTGCCGCCGAAAAGGTCGCCTGGCTGGCGGCCGTACGGCGGCGCACGCTGCTGGTGGTGTGGGGCGCTGTGGTGGCGCTGCTGCTCGGTCAGGCGCTGACCGCCATCGGGTCGGGCTGGACCATGGGCCGTACGGTGGGACTGATCGCATCCGGTGTGCCGGCGATCGTGCTGACCCTGGCGGCCTGGCGGCATCGCCGGCAGGGCGGGGTGCTGGCGCCGGTGATCGGTGAGGACGGGCGGCTGTCGACCTCGCGTGCGGTCGCCGTCGGCTGGGTGGCGGTGGTGCTGTACGTCGTACTGCTGGCGGCCGTCCGGCTGGCGGCGGCGCCCGATGAGGACGGGCGGCGTCGCCTCCTCGCCGGCCTCGAACTCTTCCATTCCCTCTCGCTGTTGGCGGTGCTGGCGATCGGGTGCGGGGTGGCGGTGCTGGCGTACGGTCTGGTGGCGGCGCGCATCCGGACCGGGCGGCTGCAGAAGGTGCCCGCCGAACGGCCCCGGGCCGTCGACCTGTTGGCGGACGACGCGGGGCGTGGCAGCTTCACGGATGCGCAGTACGCCCTGGTGAACGCGGCCATGGCGGGCCTGGTGCTGGTGCGGCTGGCCGGACATCCCGGTCAACTTCCCGAACTGCCCTGGGGATTGGTGGTCCTGATGGCCCTCTCCGGGGCGACGTATCTCGCCGGGAAGCTGATGGAGGGCGGGCGTCCGGTCATTCTGTCGGTGGTGCGGTCCCGGGAGCTGGGCGATCTCGCCGCGCCGATCCGTACCGGCGACGACATCGAGATCCGCGGCACCGGCTTCGTCCCGCCGGGCGCGGGGACTCCGCACCGGCTCGCCCATACCGTCGTACGGATCGGCGCGGTGCACGTCCCGGTCCCTCTGGTGCCGGTCGCGGGCGGCTTCGCCAACCCGACGGACGGGGTGCTGACCGTGCCGGTGCCGGTCGATGTGGAACCGGGCCGGGTGAAGGTCAGCGTCGTCACGGCGGCGGGCGTGGAGACGCGCGGCCATCCCGTCGATGTGCAGGACTGAGCGGCGCGCGTCGACGGGCGGGGCGGCGGTTGAGGGGCGGCGCGGGTCGACGGGCAGGACTCGCGGCGAAGGCCGACGGGCGAGCCGAGCGGTCCGTCGAGGGGCGCGGGCCGCGGGGCGCCCGCGGGGTTTCTCCTTTGTGTGCGGCAGCTCTCTGACGTGCGTCGGGTGGTTGAACGCGCCGCGCACATGCATGCGTATCTCTCCCCATCAGGGGCGGTCGCGGGCACAATCGTGTGCGCCCGATGGCAACGGAGAGGCGGACGTCATGGTTCACGCGGATCGTACGATCGGTGCCGATTTGGGAGGGGCGGGCGCCGGGTTCCGGGGGCAGATGGCGCGTTATGCGTTGCTGCCGCTGCGCTTCTTCCTCGGCGGCACCTTCATCTACGCCGGGCTCGACAAGCTGACGGACGCCGGGTTTCTGGCGGCCCGCGGCACGGGATCGCTCGGTGAGGTGCTGAGCCAGGTGCATGACTCGGCGGCGCTGCCGCAGTTGGTGGAGCTGGCCCAGAACAGTCCCGTGGGCTTTGGTTACGCGATCGCCATCGGCGAACTGGCGGTGGGTGTCGGGACGCTCGTCGGACTGGTGGGGCGGCTGGCCGCGTTCGGCGGAGCGTTCATCTCCCTGACGCTGTGGCTCACCGTGAGCTGGTCGATCGAGCCGTACTACTACGGCAACGACCTCGTCTATCTGATGGCCTGGGTCCCGCTGATACTCGCCGGCGCGCCGATGCTCTCCCTGGACAAGGCGCTGGCGACCCGCCGCAGCCGGCACGGGGCCCAGTTGTTCGGCTGAGTCCGGCCGTTCTCGCTGGTTGCGCGGGTGCCGCGTCATGACTGATGCGAGGGATGGCGGCGGGTCGTGGCCCAGATGGCGGCGGTGATACCGGAGAGGACCAGGCCGGCGGGAATGGCGAAGAAGAGCCAGGGGCCGGGTGGGTGCCAGACGCCGAGGGCGTCGAGGCCGTATCCGACGCCGACGGTGATGGCCGTAACGCCCGAGATCAGGCGGGCCGGTTCGAAGGGGTGGCGCTTCACGAGGGGGCTCCCTGACGGGTCGGGGGCGTCGCCGGGACGGCCGCGGGTAGGGACGTAGCAGGCGCGGGTACGGGTGTGGCGCGTCGGACATCGACCTGGCCGGCGCCGACTCTGAGGTCGAGGTCCAGGGAGCCGCGGGGTTTCTCGCCCTTCTTGAGGCCGTAGGCGGGCAGTGTGATCGCCCGCTCCTGAGCGCCGGCGGAGAGGTCCACATCGTCGGGCGCATCGCCGGGCAGCTGGATATCGCCGACGCCGAGGGAGACGGAGAGATGGACGGTGACACCTTGGGGCAGCGTCACCTGGAGCCGGCCGGCGCCCACCTCCGCGCTGGTGTGGACCGTGCGGCCGTCCTTGAGGGGCAGCCGGCTGAGGTCCAACCGGCCTTCCCCGGAGCCGAGTTCGTAATGCGGCCGGACGGCGGCGAGGCTGCTGGGGGTCCAGGTGCGGTGCTGCCAGTTGGTGGTGATGTTGTCGGGCAGCGCCGTCGCGCCCGCCAGCAGTACGGCGGTCAGCACCACCATGAAGACCGTGCCGCCGCCCGTCCGGCCCAGCCAGGCGCTGACCACCAGGCCCAGGCCGAAAACAACCAGCGCACAGGCCAGCCCCGCCTGGAGGGAGGGGGCGAGGGCGTCGTATCGGGAGACGCCGAGGGCGGTGCCGGTGCCGGCGAGCAGCGCCAGCAGGAACGTCCAGCCGCCGATGGGGCGGCCGGCCCGGGACGTACGGCGCGGGGGCTGCGCGGCGTGCGGCGGCGCGGCCTTCCAGGGGCGGTCTTCCGGCCCGGCGCCGTGCGGCCCGGGGCCTGCTGTTGCGCCCGCGCCGTGCTGGAATTCGTAGGTGATGTCGAGGGCGTCGTTCTCCGGTCCCCACAGATAGCCCGCACCGGCCGTCGCGTCCTTGGAGCGCGGTTCGCGCCACCAGGACGGACTGGTGGGCACCGGGGGCGCCTTGGTCTCCGGCGGGGCGTCGGCGACGGCCTGGGCGGTGGCGGCGTCCATCGACTCCAGGCCCTCGGACTCCGCCCGGCGGCGCTGCCGCGACCAGTACGCGGAACCGGCCACGGCGAGCGACAGCATGATGGCGAAGGACATCACGCTGCCCTTCCCGAGAGTCGTCAGAAACAGCGCACAGCCGACCAGGGCGAAGAGCAGGGCCGACAGCGCGGAGCCCTCGACGCGGCCGGAGAGCAACCGGCGCCCCTCGCTCTCCTCCTCGCCCTCCAAGGGGATGATGAGCCAGGCGAAGCCGTAGACGATCAGGCCGAGGCCGCCGGAGACGGCGAGGACGGCCAGCACGATCCGGAAGATGACCGGGTCGAGATCCCACTGCCGGCCCAGCCCGCCGCACACCCCGGCGACCACCTTGTGCCGTCGGCTGCGGCGCAGTGTGGTCCGCGGCGGGGTGGGGCCGGCGCCGGAGGGTGCCGACTCCTCGGCGGGGGCTGCATCGTTCATGAGGCCATGGTGACAAGCGCGGCGGGGGCCCGGCATCAGTGGAAACCCTGGCTGAACCCTGAGATCCGCCTCGGGGAACCCCGATATCCCTCGGGGGTTCGCATATCGCCCCGGCTTCCGGCCCGATCGCCCGCACCCGTCCCCGCGGGCCGCGACCGGGCCGGAGCCGGGCCGTGGCCCGAGGCCGGTCCGGCCACGTCGGAGACTATCCTTGCGCCCCGGATGCGTATGGGTTTCCGGAGGGGCGTGCGGTGACGGAGGCGGCATCGGTGGACGAGGGGCGACTGGTCTCCGGGCGGTACCGCCTGGTCGAGCGGATAGGCCAGGGCGGTATGGGCACCGTCTGGCGGGCCCGGGACGAAGTCCTCGGCCGCCAGGTCGCGGTCAAGCGTCTGCAGGTATCGGCCCAGCTGGAACCGGACGAGCTCGCCACCCGCCATGAACGCACCACCCGTGAGGCGCAGGCCGCGGCCCGCATCAACCACCCCAATGTGGTGAGCGTGCACGATGTCGTCGACGACGCCGGCCTGCCGTGCATCGTCATGGAGTACGTCCCGTCCTCGACGCTCGGCGACGCCATCAAGGAGGCCGCCCGGGAGGACCGTACGCTGCCGCCCCGGGAGGCCGCGCGCATCGGGCGCGGCATGATCGCGGCGCTTCGTGCCGCGCACTCGGCCGGTGTGCTGCACCGCGACGTCAAACCGGGCAACGTCCTCCTCGGTGAGGACGGCCGGGTCGTCCTCACCGACTTCGGCATCGCGGTCGCCTCCGGGACCTCCACGCTCACCAAGACCGGCGAGCTGGTGGGCTCCATCGACTACTTGGCGCCCGAACGGGTCAAGGGCGGCACCCCCGGGCCCGCCTCGGACCTGTGGGCGCTGGGCGCGACGCTCTATCAGGCGGTCGAGGGGTGCCCCCCGTTCCGTAAGCACACCGCCATCGAGACGGCGTACGCCATCGCCATGGATCCGCTGGAGCCGCCGCGCCATGCCGGTCCGCTGACCTCCCTGATCGAGGCGCTGCTGGCCAAGGACCCGGCGGACCGTCCGCCGTCCGACGTCGTCGAGGAGGCGCTTCGGGCGGCGGAGGAGGACGCGGACACGGCGCCGCTGGGCCGCGGAACGCTGTGGCAGGGCGGCGGAAGCGCAACGGGGAGTGAAAGCGGCAGCGGGAAACGAAACGGGGACGGAAGCGGAACCGGAAGCGGGGAGGCGACGTCGGGCGAAGGGACGCGGGCGGTCACCCGTCCGGTGTCCTCGTCCCACCCGTCCCACCCCTCCACCCCGGGCGACGAGCCGGATCCCGCGCCGGATTCCCACACGGCGGCGACCGCCGTCAAGAGCCGCCCGGGTCGCCGCCGCGCCCTCGTCTGGAGCGTCATGAGCGCCCTCGCCGCCGTGGCCATCACGGGGGGCGTCCTCTACACCTTGGGTTACCTGGACCCGTCCACGGACCAGGCATTGGGAAACACGGCCCCCACCGAGCACGGCAGTACCGGCAAACCGAAGCCCGGCCCGAGCGAGCTGCCGCCCGTTCCGGCCGGATATCACCAGGTGGAGGAGAAGAAGCTCGGCGTCTCCTTCCCCGTTCCCGACGGGTGGACCCGAAAGGTCAAGCCGGACCTCAGGGAGGTCGACTACGTCGATCCCTCTGGAATGGTCAATCTGAAGGTCAGCGTGCTGAGCTTTGCCAGCTCGGACCACGTACGGCATTTCCAGCAGGTCGAGGAGCAGCTGAAGGCGAAGGTGTCCCGCTACGACCGGCTGCGGCTGCAGGACACCATGTTCCGCGGCAGCCCGGCGGCCATCTGGGAGTTCAGCTGGCAGGGCAGGGCCCGCGAATGGCGCGCCGTGGACCTGGGGTTCGGACGCGAGGGGGGCGACGAGTACGCGATCTACCTCTCCGCCCCCTCTGCCCAGTGGCAGAAGTACGTGCCCGTATTCACCGCGGTGCGCGACGGATTCAGCCACAAGTAACGCACGAGGGGTAGGGGAGACCCTGATACGGATCTCCGGGTCCGGTCAGGGTCGCCCCTGATGTCGTACGCGTCTGCGGCGTGTGACGATCGGGGACATGACCACCGCGCCACCCCGCGCCGGCACGAGCTACGCCCCGGCGCCGGATCCCGACGAACCGCCCGTGCGGAAGCTCTACCGCAGCGCCGACGGGCGGCTGCTCGGTGGTGTCGCGCGCGGTCTCGCGGGGCATCTCGGGCTGCCGGTCTCCTGGGTGCGGATCGTGTTCGTGGCGCTCTTCATGGCCGAGGGCATGGGGGCGCTGCTCTATGCCGCGTTCTGGTTCTTCGTGCCGCTGGGCGTCGGCGGCGTGGAGGCCCGGCGCCGGGCGACGGCCGATGACAAGCGGCGGCTGCTGAGCCGCAGACCCGACAAGGGCCAGGTCTTCGCGCTGATCGCGCTGCTGGTCGGCGCCGCGATCGTCGCGTCCCGGTTCCAGCTGGGCCAGGCCAACGGCTATCTGTGGCCGGTGCTGCTGATCGGCGTCGGTGTCGCCCTGGTGTGGCGCCAGGCGGACAACGCGCGCCGCGCTCAGTGGCTGGAGCTGGGCCGCCGCAAGGATCTGCTGGCGATGCTGCGTGGCGCGGCCGGAGTGGCTCTGGTCGGCATCGGCGTGACCGGCATCGTCGTGCTGCAGGGCTCGGTGCGGCACCTCGGCTCGGTGCTGCAGGCCGCGCTCGCCGTCGTCGTCGGCATCGCGCTGCTGGCGGGCCCCTACCTGGTGCGGATGACGCAGGACCTCTCCGAGGAGCGGCTGATGCGCATCCGCGCCCAGGAGCGCGCCGAGGTCGCCGCCCACGTCCACGACTCCGTGCTGCACACCCTCACCCTGATCCAGCGCAGTGCCGGCGACCCCCGGGAGGTCGCGCGGCTGGCCCGCGCCCAGGAGCGCGAACTGCGCTCCTGGCTCTACAAACCCGAGGGCCGCGGCAAGGACGAGGACCAGGAGCCGGAGACCCTGGGGGAGGCGGTGCGCGGGACCGCGGCGGAGGTGGAGGACCATCACGGCGTTCCGATCGAGGTCGTGGTCGTCGGCGACTGCCCGCTGGACGAGGCGCTGGGTGCCCAGATACAGGCCGCGCGCGAGGCGATGGTCAATGCCGCCAAGTACGGTGGCGAGGGCGGTGCGGTGCAGGTCTACGCCGAGGTGGAGGGCCGTACGGTCTTTGTCTCGGTGCGCGACCGCGGCCCCGGGTTCGACCTGGACGCGGTCCCCGAGGACCGGATGGGCGTACGGGAATCCATCATCGGCCGGATGGAGCGCAACGGCGGCACGGCCCGACTCCGCTCCGCCCCCGAAGGCGGCACGGTCGTCGAGCTGGAAATGGAGCGCGGTGAGGACGGAAGCGAATGACCGTGGGTGAGTACGGAACCGCATGACGGAAGCGAATGACCGTGGTTGCGGGACGTCGGCCGGTGGCGGCATGAGGGGGCTCGCGCGCGGAATGATGACGGGGCAGCACACCGAGGGACGGGCGGACGAGATGAGCAGCGACGACGCACAGCAGGGCGCGGCGGAGCCGGGCGAGAGCGGTACCGGGGCGGCGGAGGACCGGACGGTCCGGGTCGTCCTGGTCGACGACCACCGGATGTTCCGGGCCGGTGTCCAGGCCGAGATCGGCGAGACCGAGCGCACCCGTGTCGAGGTGGTCGGCGAGGCCGCCGACGTCGACCAGGCGATGACGGTCATCACCGCCACCCGGCCCGAGGTCGTCCTCCTGGACGTACACCTCCCCGGGGGCGGCGGCGTCGAGGTGCTGAACCGCAGCACGCTCATGATGGCCGACCCCGAGCGCCCGGTCCGCTTCCTGGCGCTCTCCGTCTCGGACGCCGCCGAGGACGTGATCGGGGTCATCCGCGGCGGCGCCCGCGGCTATGTCACCAAGACCATCACCGGCACGGAGCTGGTCAAAGCGATCTTCCGGGTCGCCGACGGGGATGCGGTGTTCTCCCCGAGGCTGGCCGGTTTCGTCCTGGACGCCTTCTCCAACACGGAGGCCCCGCTGGTGGACGAGGCCCTGGACAAGCTCACCCAGCGCGAGCGCGAGGTCCTGCGGCTGATCGCCCGCGGTTATGCGTACAAGGAGGTCGGGAAGCAGCTGTTCATCTCCATCAAGACGGTCGAATCGCATGTCTCGGCGGTGCTGCGCAAGCTCCAGCTCTCCAACCGCACCGAGCTGACGCGGTGGGCGGCGGCCCGGCGGCTGGTCTGACCAGGGCCGACCGCAGCGGGGCGGGACGGGTCGCCGGGGAAAGCCAGGCCCCGGCCCCGACCAGGGATCATTCGGCCGCGACCAGGGCTCATCCGGCCCCGACAGGACTCAAAGGGCGAAGGGCCCGGTAAAGAGGGCCCGGCAAAGAAGGTCCGAAGTCGGGCAACCAGAACCGGGCGGATCGGCATCTAACGGCGCGGAGAGGCCCGCTGCCGGCGGTGGGGCCGGAACCACGCCCACGTCGTCCGCGTATATGTCCTGGAGACGAGATCCCGATGAGCCTGACGGGTACGCCCTTCCTCCTCACCTCGGTCGCGCTGCTGATCGTCGCCATCGTGCTGCCGCTGGCGCTCTGGAGCCGAGTCGGCGGGCCGCGTCTGATGCGTGGCCTCGCCCGCCTCGTGATGTTGCTGTTTGCGCAGATCACGGCCGTCACGCTGGTCTTCGTCCTGGTCAACAACGCGAATAATCTCTATGGCACCTGGGACGATCTGCTCGGCACGGGAAGCCACGTCGAGGCCGCCCGGGACCTCGGTCCGGACGGGATGGGCGGCAAGCAGATCAAGGACGTGCCCAAGCAGCTCCAGACGTTCCGGCCGGCGGACGACCCGGTGGTGGGCTCGGGCGTGCGGATGACCGACCTCAAGGGCAGGATCTCCGGCGTCAACGGCGAGGTCTACATCTGGCTGCCGCCGCAGTACGACGATCCCGCGTACAGGGACAGGAAGTTCCCGGTGGTCGAGCTGCTGCCCGGCTACCCCGGCTCGTCGAAGTCCTGGCTGGGGTCGCTGAAGGCCGGTGAACAGCTGCGGCCGCTGATGCGGAGCGGTCAGATCAAGCCGTTCATCCTGGTGGCGCCCCGGACCAACATCCTCAACGGCGCCGACACCGGGTGCGTCAACATTCCGGGGAAGGCCAACGCCGACAGCTGGCTGACCGTGGACGTCCGCCGGATGGTGATCGACAACTTCCGGGCCGGCGACACACCGGACTCCTGGGCCCTGGCGGGCTACTCGGCGGGCGCCCACTGCGCCACGAAGCTCGCCCTCGCCCACCCGGACCGCTATCGGGCCGCGGTCGCGCTGTCCGGCTACAACGACCCGGCGATCGAGCCCGATTCGCTCGCGGGCAAGGACCCGAGACTGCGGGTCGAGTCCAATCCGCTGCACATCCTGAAGTCCGCCAACGCGGCCGGGAAGCCGCCGCGGACGGCGCTGTATGTCTCGGGCGCGTCGGGCGACGGCTACCAGGCGGGCATCGGGCTGCGGCAGCTGGCGCAGCAGCCGACGACGGTCACCGTCCGGCTGCTCTCGGGGACCGGCGGTCACACCACGGAGGTGTGGAAGAACCAGGTGCCGGAGGTCTTCCGGTGGCTGGGGCAGCGGCTCACGGCGTAAGAGCGCCGACCGGCACGGAGCGCCGGCAGGCCCAAGAGAAGAGGCGTCGGCCGGTGAGAGACGCCGACCGGCAGGGAGGCCGCCCGTGCCTCGTCACGCGGGACGGGTGGCCCCCGCGAACGGCATCTGGTCGATCGGCGCGATCCGTACCGGCGCTCCCGGATGCGGGGCGTGGATCATCTTGCCGTCGCCGATGTAGAGCCCCACATGGCTGATGCCGGAGTAGAAGAACACCAGGTCACCGGGGGCGAGTTGGGACCTGTCGATACGCGGTCCCGAGTTGATCTGAGTGTAGGTCGTACGGGGCAGCGAGACTCCGCCGGCCTTCCACGCGGCCTGCGTCAGCCCCGAGCAGTCGAACGCGGAGGGGCCCGTCGCTCCCCATGCGTACGGTTTGCCGAGCGCTCCGTAGGCGAAGGAAACGGCTTGCGCGGCACGGAAGTTGGGGGCGTGTGCCGCTGCCCCGGGGTGGCCGGAACGGTCCGCCGCGCGGTCGCCGTGGCCCGCCGGACCGTCCTCGAGCGCCATCCGCTGCCGCTGCTCATCGGTCAGCCGTTCCAGCAGCTTCTCGGCGGCGTCCAGTTTCCGCACGATGGTGACCCGGTGTTTCCGCAGCGCGGACCGGGTGTGTTCCAGCCGCTCCACGGTGGCCTCGGCCCGCTCGCGGACCTGCTGTACGCGGCCGAGCCGCCGTGCGTAACTGGCCACCGCGGTCGCCTGATGGCTGCCCGCGCGCTCCAGGACCGTGGCGCCGTCCAGATAGCCCTGGGGGTCCGCGGACATCAGCAGCTGGACGGACGGCGCCACGCCGCCGGAGCGGTACGCGGTGGCGGCCATGGTGCCCAGTTCGTCCCGTGCGGCGTTCAGCTTCTCGGTGTGCCGGGCGGCCTCGTGCTGCAGTGTGCTCAGCTCCTCGCGTGCGCTGTCGGCCTGTTCCTTGGCGCCGTCGTATTTCTGCGTGGCCACCTCTGCCTCCTGGTACAGGGCGTCGATCCGGTCCTTGACCTGGGCGAGAGTGGGTTCGGGGGCGGCCTGGCCGGTGCCGTCGAAGACGGTGGCGGTGGCGGCGCCCGCGAAAGCCAGGGTGGCGGCCGTACGGGCGGTGCGTGCGGTGCGGGTGCCGCCGCCGGGGAGGACGAACGCGGCGAACGGGTTCTGCCTGGTCTTGCGGTGCGACGCCACTGGGGCCGTCACTTCCTTCCCTAGGGCCGCAGGCGGCCCGGCTGGTCCGGGTGCTGCATGGGCCGGTCGGTCCGGCGGCGACCCGTGAAGGAGGGAACGGCCGCCGCCGGACCTTTCGGCGGGGACGGCCGACGAGCCGTCGGGACGGAGACCGGCGACAGCGGGAGTCGACCGCCTGGGGGAGGACGCTAAACCTGGGCGTCACGGGAGGGAGTCGGGTTGGCCGGCATTGCCCGCTTTCGACCGCGGGCCGAACGTGACTGACCGTGACGCCGCCATACGGGGCCCGGGACCGGTTCGCCGTGACCGAAGGGGCGATTGCGCACGCCCTGCCCGAGGGCGCGTGTTATGCGCCGGATACGATCCCGCACTATGGACGTAGTAATCAATATCTTCGTCGGTCTGCACATCATCGGCATCGCCTCCCTGCTGGGCGGCTTTCTGACCCAGATGAAGGCGATGAGCGGGGACGGGGCCCGGTTCGTGCCGGCCATGCTGCACGGCGCGCTGACGATGCTGGTCACCGGCATCGTGCTGGTGGGCCTCAACCAGGCCGCCGACCACAGCGTCAACAACATCAAGATCGGCATCAAGATGGCGGTGCTGGTGGTGATCCTGGCGCTGGTCTACGTCAAGCGGGACGAGGAGAAGGTCGCCAAGCCGGTCTTCGGCGCCGTCGGGCTGCTCACGGTCGTCAACATCTTCCTCGCGGTGCTCTGGACCTGAGACGTCCAGGAGCGGCCGTCAAGGGCCCGTCCGGGCGTGAACTCCGCCCAGCGCGCAGACGATTCACCGCGCGGTCATCCCGCTCCGGGCTCCGGAGGCGATGACCGCGCGATGGCGTGTGGGGGGTGGCCTCAGGGGAGGGCCTGGCCTCAGGCCGGGCGTACGCTCCCGTAGATCGGCATGTAGTAGATCGACTCCTCGCGGACGTACGCGCCCGGCTTCGGCGCGTGGATCATCTTGCCGCCGCCGATATACATCCCGACATGGCTGATGTCGTCGTAGAAGAACACCAGGTCACCCGGCTGCAGATCCTTGGTCGCCACCCGCTCGCCGATCTTCACCTGGTCCCAGGTGGTACGCGGCAGATCGACCCCGGCGGTCTTCCACGCCGCCTGCGTCAGCCCGGAGCAGTCGTAGGAGGAGGGCCCGGTCGCGCCCCAGACGTACGGCTTGCCGATCTGGCTACGGGCGAAGGAGAGCGCCTTCTCGGCCTTGGCGGCGTATGAGCCGTCATCGGTGGAACCGCCGCCGGTCTGGCCGCCGGTCGAGCCGTCCGAGGAGTCGTCGCCCTGGTTCTGCTCCTCGCGCCGCTGACGCTCCTTCTCGGCCTCGGCCTGCTTGCGTGCCAGCTCCTCGGCCTTGCGCTTGGCCGCTGCCTTCCTCTTGCGCTCCAGCTCCGCCAGTCGCGCCTTCTCCTCGGCGGTCAGCCGGGACAGCAGCTGCCGGGCCTCGGCCAGCTTGTTCTGGACGGACTGCTTGGACTCCTTGAGCGCGGCCTGCGAGTCCTGGAGCTGCTCCAGGCTCTGGGTGGCCTTGGCGCGCTGCCGCGCCGCTGCCGCCGCCTGCTCCTGGTAGTCGGTGACGGCCTGCTTCTCGCGACCGGTCAGCCGCTCCATGAGGTGGGTGCGGTCGAAGAACTGCTGCGGGTCCTTGGCGAGCATCAGGTGCGCCGTCGGATTCATGCCGCCGGTGCGGTACTGCGCCGAGGCGAACCTGCCCAGTTCGCGCCGGGCTTCGTTCATCTTCTCCGCGCGCTTGGCGGCGGCGTCGAGCAGACCGTCCACTTTCTTGCGCTGCCCGGTGGCCTTCTCCTTGGCGGCGTTGTACTTCTCGGTCGCCGTCTCGGCCTGATGGTAGAGGCTGTCGACCTGCTGCTTGACCTCTTCGACGGTGGGCTTGGGGGCTCTCGGGGCCGCGTCGGCGGTCTGCGAGAGCAGGGTGACCGAGGCGAGGGCGGCGGTGGTGAGCCCGGCCGCCGTACGGCGGTTGCCAGGGGATATGAGCACGCGGGTGCGCGGCTTGCGATGCGACGCCAAGGCCGGCGACTCCTTCCGTGGACCGCCTACCGGGCTAGCGGTGGGGGTACCTCCCAGACCGTTCAGGCTCTGGGGGAGGGTTCGGGCGGTGTCGCTGTCGGAAGGCTTGCCCTACGGTCGTACGTCCGCGGGTGGCGGGCGCACCGATCGATTCACCCCGGTGGTGCTGGTGGGTCCCCGGCTCCGGGTGCCCGGTGGCAGGGCCGGACTCGGCGGAGGTCGCCCGTGCTGACGCTGTCGTCCGCGGGGATGCAGGCGGCCTGGTCGTGCACGCTAGCCAACTCGTGTGGCTCCTGTGAAGGCTGATGTTCGATATGCCCGAAACCTTTTCGTGATCTGAAAGGGAGTCGGGTTTCGCGCGGCGGGTGTTGATGCGGTGGGTGCTCGCCTGGCTGCGTGCGGTGTGCCCCCTCATCCGCCCCTCCCGGAACCGGGGCGCACCCTCCCCGGACCCCGAAGAGGGGCTATTCCTCCACTCCCCAGCCGCTTGTCAGTGGAGGCGCCTAGACTCGGTGGGCGATGAGCAGCCTCTTTGACGACAGCTTCCTGGCGGACCTCGGCCCCAAGGACGAGGAACCCCCTCCCCCACGCCTGGACGGCGCGGGGGGACCCCCCTCGCCCGAGGACGAGCACGGCCCGGCCCCGGAGGAGATCCCCGCGGATCTCTTCGACGGGAAGTTCGACGCGCCCGTGCCGCGGGAGGCGTACTACCGCGACGGCGCCGCCCGCCCGGCCGTCGACCCGGCGGCGCTGCTGGAGGGGCTCAACGACGCCCAGAAGGCAGCCGTGGTGCACACGGGCGGCCCGCTGCTGATCGTGGCCGGCGCAGGCTCCGGCAAGACCCGGGTGCTCACCCACCGCATCGCGCATCTGCTGGCCGAGCGGCATGTCCACCCCGGCCAGATCCTCGCGATCACGTTCACCAACAAGGCCGCGGGTGAGATGAAGGAGCGCGTCGAGGAGCTGGTCGGCCCGCGTGCCAACGCCATGTGGGTCTCCACCTTCCACAGCGCCTGCGTCCGCATCCTGCGCAGGGAGAGCAAGAAGCTGGGCTTCACCTCCTCCTTCTCGATCTACGACGCCGCGGACTCCAAGCGTCTGATGGCCCTGGTGTGCCGCGATCTCGATCTCGACCCCAAGCGCTTCCCGCCCAAGTCCTTCAGCGCGAAGATCTCCAACCTCAAGAACGAGCTCATCGACGAGGAGACCTTCGCCGACCAGGCCGCCGACGGCTTCGAGAAGTCCCTGGCCGAGGCGTACGCGATGTACCAGGCGCGGCTGCGCGAGGCCAACGCCCTGGACTTCGACGACATCATCATGACGACGGTCAACCTGCTGCAGGCGTTCCCGGATGTCGCCGACCACTACCGCCGCCGCTTCCGCCATGTCCTCGTCGACGAGTACCAGGACACCAACCACGCCCAGTACACCCTCGTACGCGAGCTGGTCGGACCGGACACCCCCGAGAGCCCCGCCGCCGAGCTCTGCGTCGTCGGAGACGCCGACCAGTCGATCTACGCCTTCCGTGGCGCCACGATCCGCAACATCCTCCAGTTCGAGGAGGACTACCCGGACGCGACCACGATCCTGCTGGAGCAGAACTACCGCTCCTCGCAGACGATCCTGAACGCCGCCAACGCCGTCATCGAGCGCAACGAGAACCGCCGCCCCAAGAACCTCTGGACGGACGCCGGCGCCGGAGCCAGGATCACCGGCTATGTCGCCGACACCGAGCACGACGAGGCACAGTTCGTCGCCGACGAGATCGACCGCCTGACGGACGCGGGCGACGCCGAGGCCGCCGATGTCGCCGTCTTCTACCGCACCAACGCCCAGTCCCGTGTCTTCGAAGAGATCTTCATCCGGGTCGGGCTGCCCTACAAGGTCGTCGGCGGAGTGCGCTTCTACGAGCGCAAGGAGGTCCGTGACGTCCTCGCGTATCTGCGGGTGCTCGCCAACCCCGAGGACAGCGTCCCGCTGCGCCGGATTCTCAACGTCCCCAAGCGCGGCATCGGCGACCGCGCCGAGGCGATGATCGACGCCCTGTCGGCGCGCGAGAAGATCACCTTCCCGCAGGCGCTGCGCCGGGTCGACGAGGCATACGGCATGGCGGCGCGGTCGGCCAACGCCGTCAAGCGGTTCAACGTCCTGATGGAAGAGCTGCGGACGATCGTGGAGTCCGGCGCCGGCCCGGCCACGGTCCTCGAAGCCGTCCTGGAGCGCACCGGCTATCTCGCCGAGCTGCAGTCGTCCACCGACCCACAGGACGAGACCCGCATCGAGAACCTTCAGGAACTCGCCGCCGTGGCTCTGGAGTTCGAGCAGGAGCGCGGCGAGGAGAATCCTGGCACGCTCGCCGACTTCCTGGAGCAGGTCGCGCTGGTCGCCGACTCCGACCAGATCCCGGACGAGGACGAAGAAGGCACGGGCGTCATCACGCTCATGACCCTCCACACCGCCAAGGGCCTGGAATTCCCCGTTGTGTTCCTGACCGGCATGGAGGACGGCGTCTTTCCGCACATGCGCGCGCTCGGCCAGACCAAGGAGCTGGAGGAGGAGCGCCGGCTGGCATATGTCGGCATCACCCGCGCCCGCGAGCGGCTCTATGTCACCCGCTCGACGATGCGCAGCGCCTGGGGCCAGCCGTCGTACAACCCGCCCTCCCGGTTCCTGGAGGAGATCCCGGACGACTATGTGGACTGGCGGCGCACGGGTCCGGCGACGCCGTCCGCCTCGATGGGCGGGCTGTCGTCACGCGGCGGCGGAGGCTTGGGCGGGGGCATCGGGTCCACGCTGTCGTCGGCGCGGGCGAAGGGCCCGAGCGGCTTCGCGACCCGCCGCGCCAAGGACCGGCAGGTGGTCTCGCTGGCCATCGGCGACCGCGTCACGCATGACAGCTTCGGGCTCGGCACGGTCGTGTCCGTCAAGGGCAGTGGCGACAACGCCGAGGCGACGATCGACTTCGGCGGCGAGAAGCCGAAGCGGCTGCTGCTGCGGTACGCGCCGGTGGAGAAGCTGTAGTCGCCGTGCCGTCGGCCCCTGGGCAGCCCTGGGGCCTTGGCGACCTTACGGCTCTTCCGGGAGCCGGGGAAGCCCGGGGCCTTGGGGGTCAGTTCGGGTCGAGGCCGTGGCTGCGCAACCACGACAGCGGGTCTATGGCCGAGTCGCCGCCGGGGCGCACCTCGAAGTGCAGATGCGGGCCGGTGGAATTACCCGAGTTGCCCGAATAGGCAATGGTGTCACCGGCCTTGACCGATCCCGAGCGGATCTTGGTGCTGCTGAGGTGGCAGTACCACGTCTCGGTGCCGTCGGGTGCCGTCACGATCGCCATATTGCCGTAGGCGGAGTTCCACTGAGTGCGTACGGTGCCGTCGGTGGCGGCCATGACGGGCGTGCCATAGCTGACCGGGAAGTCGATCCCGGTGTGCACGGACATCCAGTTGACACCGGCCTGGCCGAAGAGCGCGCTCAGCCCGTGCTCCTTGACCGGCAGCATGAACTTGGGGCGCATGGCCTCCTTGCGGGCCGCCTCCTTCACCTTGCGCTTCCGCTCCAGCGCCTGCCGCTCCTTGAGATCGATCCGCTCCTGGGTGCGGCTGGCCCGGTCGCGGAAGTCGTCGGCGCCCCTGCTGAGACCGACGAGTTGGGTGTCGAGCTTGCTGTTGGCCACCGCCGGTTTGACCGCCGACGGGTCCGGGGCGGCCTGGGTGGTCGACTCGTCCTTGTCGTCCCCCGTGAACCCGGAGACGGAGGCGGCGGCCACGGCACACACACCCATGGCGGCCACCGAGGGAACGGCGACGGTCAGCAGCGCCGAGCGCTTGGCCGGCCGGCGGCGGCCACGGCCGCGGACGGCCTTTCCGGCGGCCGGTCCGGAGACCCGCTTGCCGACCGTGGCGACCGGCATCGCCTGGGTCATCGCATCGGCCACCGAGGCGTCGTCATCGGTAGGCGCGCCATCGGCCGGTGCCTCGTCGGCGCGTGCGTCATCGGCGGTGGGGTCGCTGTCGATCGGCGGCGACCCGGCCTGCGCCGGGATGCTCGCCATCAGCCCCTGGTCGGCGGCGGGCCACACGGCGGTGGCTTCGTAGTCGGTGGTCTCCTGGTCCGCGGTGGCCTGATACCCGGCGGTGTCGAATCCGCCAGAGGTGTCGTATGTCCCGGCGGCTTCGTACGTGCTGATCGTTTCCTGTGTACTGGCCGGATAACTGCCGGTTTCGTACGTGCCGGTGGCATAGCTCCCGGTGTCGTACGCGCCGCCCGCGTAGCCGTCGTCGCTGCCGTGGGCGAGCAGCCCGAGCGCTTCGTAGCTGCCGGTTTCGTACGAGGTCTCCTGGTGCGTGGCCTCTTGGTACCCGGGAGTCTCGTACGCGGTGTGGGAGTACGGGTCGTAGGCCGGCTCGGACTGCTGTGTGCCGGTGGTGGCGTAGGAGCCGGTGTCATACGCGCCGGTGTCGTAGCCGCCGGTTCCGTACTGGCCTGTGGCGTAGACGTCTCCGGTGGGGTAACTGCCCGTGTCGTACGCGCCGGTGGCATAGCCGCCCGTCGCGTCCGAGCTGTAGGTCCCGGTGTCATACGTACCGGTCCCGTAGGCGCCCGTGCCGTATGCGTCGATGCCGTAGGTACCGGTGTCGTACTGGCCTGTTTCGTACGACCCGGGGAGCGAGCCGAAGAGGGGGTCGCCGTCGCCGTATTCGGCGTAGCCGGACGAGGAGGGCTGCTGCCCGTAGGAGCCGTAGGGCGGGTAGTGCGCATACGAGGCGTCGGAAGCGGGGGCGGTCGAAGGCTGAGCCCCCGACGGGTGACGGTCGTTCACCAACTTCTCTTTCGCCTCGGCAGCAGGAGAATTAGCGGCGACTGTACCCGGCGGTACGCGACGTCGACAATCTTCATCGGGTTTCCGGCTAGGTGAGAACGGGCATTTGGCCGCCTTTCGGCAGCTCGCATGCGAGTTTTTGGTGAGTCGTTCGAGCGTTGTTCGACGTTGCGTCAAGATCAGATCGCGCGGGCCGGGCCGATTCGGTGTTCCGCCGGGTCCGTTCACGCCACCGAAACAGCGCTCTCGTCTTCTCCCGTCGCGTCCGCCGAGGAGAGTGCGTCGCGTATGCCGGCCGCGACGGTGCCACTGACCGGAAGTGCGAGATGTCCGACACCGGCGACATGCACATTGTGGGCGGCCAGATCCGGGTGATCGATCCGGGCCGTTTCGGTCGGCACCATGATCTGGTCCTCGTCGCTCCAGAACGCGAGGAACCGCGTCCGGCAATGCGGCGCCGGAAGTGACAGTTCGGCGATCACATCGGAATCGGGGCGCATCTGGCGGACGATGGGGTGTGCCGACATCAGGGGCACGGCACGGGTGCCGGAGTGCGGAGTGCCGAGCGTGATCAGGGTGCGGACGCGGGCGTCGCCACCGAAGCGCTGTACGTAGTAGCGGGCGATGAGCCCGCCGAGGCTGTGGCCCACGATGTCCACCCGGGGGTGGCCGGTCCGTGCGCACACCTCTTCCACATGCCGGCCCAGGAGCTCGGCGGCCTTGCGGAGATCGCAGGTCAGCGGGGAGTAGTTGAGCGCCTCGACATGGGGCCAGCCGTAGCGGAGCAGCGAGCGGCGCAGCAGCACGAAGACGGAACGGTTGTCGATGAAGCCGTGGAGCAGGAGGACGGGCGGCCGGGCGCGGCCCGCCGTCGGGAGGAGCGGAGGGGAGTCGGAGGTGGGGGAGGGGGCGTTGCCCGGGGTGTCCGGCTCGGAGCCCGGGGGCGGTCCCGCGCCGGGAGTGCGCTGTGGTGTGGGAGTGGACTGTGGTGTAGGCCGGTGGGCGGGCTGCTCCTGGGAGATGCCGGTCGGGTAGAGGAGCAGATGGCCGGCGAGGATCGCCAGGTCCACGGCGGTGCTGCGGAGGAAGAGGGCGGAGACGCGGGTGGAGAGCGTGCGTGCGCACTGACGCGGCACCGAGCGGATCCGCGCGAAGACCAGCGGCGCCAACGCCAGCGGCGCGACGAGCAGCGGCGCGGGGAACAAGGAGGTGGAGATAACGGGCGTGGCGAGAAAGGGTATGGCCTGCATGGCCGACCTCCCGAACGGCACGTGGGAGGCGGCTCTGACCCCCGTGTGCCCTCATGGGAAGCCTCCCCCGCTCTCGGCTCCCGGCGAGAGGGAGGTGCCTCATCGGCGACGGCGCGCATGCTCCGTACTCGCCCCGACGCGCGCCGGTGCGGCGCGGTGGCCCGGCTGCGGCTCCCCTGGCGCCCGCCCGTGCGCATCCGCCGCCCGTCCATGGCGGCCTGACACGCGGAGCGCGGCGCGTAGCGAACGTGTCCCATGTGTGATTTCCCCCTCCCCGCATGTCACGAAACGGCGGGGTACGGGATGCTGGAGATAACGTTCGTTCACGCTCGTGGCCGCCGGGGCGCGGTCGCGCGATCGATTGTCGGCTCGGCGGTACCGCCCTGTGGGTGCCGTGCATGGCTTGGAGGCAGTGATGGGTGTGGCTCGGCATGACGGAGCGCAAGCGGAGAGCCAGGCCGCGGCGGGCAGGTCGGGGCCGATCCGGGTCGTGGTCGCCAAGCCCGGTCTCGACGGGCATGACCGGGGCGCCAAGGTCATCGCAAGGGCGCTGCGGGACGCCGGTATGGAGGTGATCTACACCGGGCTGCACCAGACGCCGGAGCAGATCGTCGACACCGCCATCCAGGAGGACGCGGACGCCATCGGGTTGTCCATCCTCTCCGGCGCCCACAACACCCTCTTCGCGAAGGTGATCGCCCTGCTGGAGGAGCGCGACGCCGCGGACATCAAGGTCTTCGGGGGCGGCATCATCCCCGAGGCGGACATCGCGCCGCTCAAGGCGCAGGGCGTCGCCGAGATCTTCACGCCGGGCGCGACGACCGCCTCGATCGTGGAGTGGGTCAACGCGAATGTGCGGCAACTGACGGTCTGAGCCGGCGGCGAGCACGGAGGACGAGGGGCCCGCACGGGGGTGTGGGCGCTGTGGCGTGCGGGCGGCCGTCGCCCGGGTGCTGCGCCGGGCAATCGTGACGATAGCCGCGATGATCATGAGGCTGATCACGATGGTGGTGATGACACTGATCGTGGCGGTGTTCGCGAGAGCGGTCATGGCGTTGATCGCGAGGATGTGCGCGGCGGTCATGACGTTGATCGCGGCGATGTGGGCGGTGGTCATGGAGCGGTCCGGTCGGAGGCGGATGAGCGAGGGGCGTCGGGAGCGGTCTCGGTGGCGGGGTCCGGGCCGGCGGTGCGATCGGCGTCGGGGCCGGTTCCGCTTGCGGGATCTTCGGGTCGGCTGAGCTCCGCGTACATGGTGGCGCGCAGGCGGAGGGTGCCGACCAGACGCTGGAATGCCTCGGACCAGTAGCCGCCGGAGCCCGGTGAGGCGCCCTCCGGCTCGTCCGTGACCGCGGTGAGCATGTCGAGACGGTCCGCCGCGGCCGGGTCCAGACAGCGTTCGGCCAGGCCCATCACCCCGCTGAAGCTCCAGGGGTAGCTGCCCGCGTCCCGTGCGATGTCCAGGGCGTCGACGACCGACCGGCCCAGCGGCTCGGCCCAGGGGACGGCGCAGACGCCGAGCATCCGGAAGGCGTCCGACAGGCCGTGTGCGGCGATGAACTCCGCCACCCACCCGGCCCGTTCGTCCTCCGGGAGGACGGTCAGCAGCTTCGCCAGGTCCCTCGTCGAGCCGACCGGTGCGACCTCGGCGGACCGCGCCGGTGCGGCGGGCACGCCCAGCAGGGCGCGGGCCCAGTCGGCGTCCCGCTGGCGCACGGCGGCGCGGCACCAGGCGTCGTGCAGCTCCGTGCGCCAGTCGTCGGCCACCGGCAGGGCGACGATGGCCGCCGGGGCACGGCCCCCGAACCGTTCGATCCAGCCGTCCAGCGGCGCCGCCTCCACCAACTGGCCGAGCCACCATGATCGTTCGCCCCGCCCGGTCGGTGGTGTGGTCGTCACACCGTCCCGCTGCATCCCCGCATCGCACTCGTGCGGTGCCTCGACGTTGATCGTCGGACCCTCCGCCCCGGGGATGTGGTCCGGACCGACGCAGCTACGGGCGCGCTCGGCCATCCGGCCCGCGAGCGCGGAGCCGGGGAGCGCGGAGAGCAGCTCGGCGGCCGTGGCGCGGACGTTGCGGCTGCGGTCGGACAGCGCCCGCTCCAGGAACGGCTCGTCGGCCGCCGAGAGGCCCTCGCGGAGCGAGTCGAGGAACATCAGACGGTCCTCGGCGCGCTCGGTGGTCCAGGTGCCGCGGACCAGTCGGAGACCGGCCTGCGGGTCGCGGCGGCGCAGCGTCGTCAGCAGCTGGACCCGCTCCGCGAACAGGCCCTCCTCCCACCGGCGCCGGACGCTCCCGGGGTCGTCGGAATCGGGCACCGCCGTCGGGCTTCCGATACCGCGGAGCGCGAACTTCCAGTCGCCGTTGAGCCGGGCCAGCCACAGTGCGCGGGGGCCCGCCAGGGCGAGCGCGGCGGGCCGCAGGTCCGTCCGGGCGCGGGCGGCGTCGAGCAGCGCGGGCAGCAGCGCCTCGGGAGCGCGATAGCCGCGCTCGCCGGCCGCGGCGAGCCACTGGGGCAGGAGTTCGGTGAGGTCGGGGGCCGTGCCGCGGCGGCTTCCCCCGGCCGTGCCGCCGCGGTCGGCGAGCAGCAGCGACAGCCGGCGCCGCGCGGCGGGCGGCAGCGGTGGCCGCGGGTCGGCGGGGGCCGGGGCCGTCCGCTCGCGGGCCGGTGCAGGGCGCAGCGCGGCGCGACGGCGGACCGTGCTCACCGCGGCCGCGTCCAGCAGGGCGGCCGCGACGCCCTGCCCGGCCCGTGCCGTCACCGGCGGCGTGCGCCGCTTGGTTCCGAGCAACGCGGCGCTGACCAGGTCGGACCAGCTCGCGGTGGCCGAGGCCGTGCGAGTTGTCGCTGTGGGCACGGCCGTTGTGGACGTCGCCGTTGCGGACGTCGTCGAGGTGGGTGTTGTCGTGTCAGGTGTTGTTGTGGTGGGTGTTGTCGTCGTGACAGTCGCTGCCGTGCTCGTGGTGGTGATCGCGGTTGTCGTGGGGCTGGTCATGTCGTTCCTCCAGGCGGTCACAGGGAGACCGGGGTGGGGTCCCAGACGGTCAGGGGAAGGAAGCCGCGGTGGCCGCATTCGCCGAAGACCGTGACGGGGGCGCCACCCGATATGGCGGCCAGCTGCCACAGGCCCGTACGGCCCGGGGAACGCGGGTCCAGGGGGAGCGCGGACTCCCCGTCGGCGTCGGCCAGTTGCCACCCCTCGCCGTCGTGGCCCGGTATCGGTGTGACATCGGTGAGCACCACCGGCCAGGAATCCAGCCAGGGGTCGTCGCGCAGTGCGTCCCCGTAGGCGGCCAGGGCGGCGTCGATACCGATGCCCGGGGGGACCGGTCCCGGGGTCGCGGGCGCGTGCCGCTCGCCCAGGGCTGCGCGCAGCGGGCGGGCGCCCGGGTAGTAGGCGAGGTCCGCGTCGAGGAGCAGGCCGGGCGGCAGGGTCGGGTCCAGCGCGCGGTTGCCGGCGCCGAAGGAGAGATGCAGCGCCATCCGGCCGGTCCGCTCTCCCCGCAGGAAGATCCTGCGGGTGGTCAACCTGCCGTCGTCGCTGTCCTGCTGGGCGAGCACCAGCCAGCGGTCCCGGACCGTCGCCGCATCGGGGCCGGTCAGCAGTTCCGCGGCCTCCGTGGTCAGTCCGACGCGGGAGCGGACCGTCGCCGCGAGCGGGGCCGGGAGCCGCTCGATGCCGAGGAAGCCCTGATCGAGGAGATGGAGCAGCGCGCATTCCTCCAGCAGCCGGGCGGGCCACTCCGGACCGGAGGCCATGACCGATCCCAACTCGCGTACCCGGGAGGCGAGTCCGGGGGCTTGCGCGTCGACCATTCGCGCGGCGGTCTCGTCCCAGGAGCCTCCCCCGCTCTCGGCTCCGCTCAAGCGGGAGGTGCCCCCACCTCCCCCGTCGGCCGCGGCCAGCCCCGAGTGCAGCAGATCCTCAAGGCGCTGCTCCAGCTCCGTGGCGCCGGCGGCGATGCGCTGCATTCGCCGCTCCGTCCGCCGCTTGGCGGCCTCCGGGTTGGCCGGCGTGCGCGACGACACGGCGCCTCCCGAAGGCGTACGCCCGGACCGCTCCGCGCGCTCGCGGCGGCCGGCCAGCCACTCGCCCGCCCAGTGCGGAGGCTCCCCGACCGCCACCGCGCCATCGCCGTCGGCCCAGAGCAAGAGCAGCCCCAGCGCGTGCTTGCACGGGAACTTTCGGCTGGGGCAACTGCACGTGAAGACGGTCCCCTTGATGTCGACCACCGCTTGATACGGCCTCTTTCCGCTGCCCTCGCACAGCCCCCACACCGCGCCGTCATCCGCGCCCGTCTCCGACCATGGGCCGGGCGCCGCGAGCTTGCCGCCCGCCTTGCGTGATGCCTCGTCAGGTGCCAGTGCGAGCACCTGATCCGTCGTCCAGCGTTCCCCCTGCGGATTCATGTCAACGACGCTACGACCTGCCACTGACAACGGCCGACAGTCGCGAAGAAAGCACAGGTCAGATGCGGTTTTAGGGCGATTGTCAGTGGTGTGGTGCAGGCTTGGTCCCGCAAGCGGCAGGCGGGATCGCGAGGCCGGCCGCCGCACACCTTGCGACGAGGGGGAGTCATGTCGGAGAACAGCATCAGGACGACGGATGACAAGACGCGGGAGGGCGGGGCCGGCGAGGCGCTGCGGCCGCATGCGGAGGACACCTTCGCGCACGAACTGAAGGCCCTCGCCGCCGCGGACGACCGGCCGCGCCCGGAGCGCTGGCACCTCTCGCCCTGGGCGGTGGCGACCTATCTGCTCGGGGGCACACTCGCGGACGGCACCGTCATCACACCCAAATACGTCGGCCCGCGACGGGTCGTCGAGGTCGCCGTGACGACCCTTGCGACGGACCGCGCGCTGCTGCTGCTCGGAGTACCGGGCACCGCCAAGACATGGGTGTCCGAGCATCTCGCGGCGGCGGTCAGCGGCGACTCCACGCTGCTGGTGCAGGGCACGGCCGGCACGCCCGAAGAGGCGATCCGCTACGGCTGGAACTACGCCCAGCTGCTGGCGAACGGCCCCAGCCGGGAGGCCCTGGTGCCCAGCCCGGTGATGCGCGCGATGGCGCGGGGCATGACCGCACGGATCGAGGAGCTGACCCGCATTCCGGCCGATGTCCAGGACACCCTCATCACCGTCCTGTCGGAAAAGACCCTGCCCATCCCGGAGTTGGGGCAGGAGGTGCAGGCCGTCCGCGGTTTCAACCTGATCGCCACGGCCAACGACCGTGACCGTGGGGTCAATGAGCTCTCCAGCGCGCTGCGCCGCCGCTTCAACACCGTCGTCCTGCCGCTGCCCGCGACACCGGACGAAGAAGTGGACATCGTCTCGCGCCGGGTCGAGCAGATCGGCAGGTCGCTGGATCTGCCGGCCGCACCCGAGGGGATGGACGAGATCCGCCGGGTCGTCACGGTCTTCCGTGAGCTGCGGAACGGCATGACGGCCGACGGCCGGACCAAGCTCAAGTCGCCGTCCGGCACGCTCTCCACGGCCGAGGCCATCTCGGTGGTGACGAACGGGCTGGCACTGGCCACCCACTTCGGGGACGGCGTGCTGCGCTCCGGGGACGTGGCGGCGGGCATCCTGGGCGCGGTCGTCCGTGACCCGGCCGCGGACCGTGTCGTCTGGCAGGAGTACCTGGAGACGGTCGTGCGCGAGCGCGACGGCTGGAAGGACTTCTACCGCGCCTGCCGCGAGGTGTCGGCATGAGTGAGCGTAGCGAGCGAATCATCAGAAGGTGCGTGCCTCGCGAATACGAGGCCGAGCGCAGCGTGGGGGTCCCCCCGGCCGAAGGCTGGGGGAGGGGCGGCATGAGCGGGGGAGACACGGGCGTCCTCGCGGAGGCGGCGCGGGCGAAGCCGTCGGCGGGTGGCGGCGGGCCGTTGCTGCTCGGGGTGCGGCATCACGGCCCCGGGTCGGCGCGGGCGGTGCGGGCCGCGCTGGAGCAGTGCGCGCCCGGTGCGGTGCTGATCGAGGGCCCGCCGGAGGCCGACGAACTGGTGCCGCTGGCCGGGCGGGAGAGCATGCGGCCGCCGGTGGCGCTGCTCGCCCATGTGCTCGACGATCCGGGGCGCGCGGCGTTCTGGCCGCTGGCCGAGTTCTCCCCGGAGTGGGTGGCGCTCCGGTGGGCTCAGGAGCATGACGTCCCGGTCCGCTTCATCGATCTGCCCGCGGCGCATTCCCTGGCGATGGCAGCGGTTGAGGAGGCGGAGGCGGATCGCCAAGGCACGGGGAGAGGAGCGATACCGGCCGGGGTGGTGGAGGACGCCGACGATCCGGGCGCGGCGGGCCGGCCGGGCCAGGCGAGCGGGACGGAGCGTCCGGGCGAGCCGGGTGGCATGTCGAGCGAAGGCGGCGATGACGTCACGTCCGGCAACGGCAGCGATGGCGGTGCGGGCGGCAACAGCGGCACCCGCAGCGACGACAGCGGCGGCGGTGACAACAGCGCCCGCAGTGGCGGTGATGACGGCAGCGATACCGGTGACGACAGCGACGACCGGGCCGATGTGCGGATCGATCCCATCGGGGTGCTGGCCGAGGCCGCCGGTTACGACGATGCCGAGCGCTGGTGGGAGGACGTGGTCGAGCACCGTGGCGCGAGGAGGCCCGGCGCGGACGCGCTGGCGCCGTTCGCCGCGCTGGCCGAGGCGATGGGGGAGCTGCGTGCGGTGTACGGCGAGGGCGGTCATGACCGTGACCCGGTGCGCGAGGCCCATATGCGGCTCCGGATCCGGGCCGCGCGGCGGGAGTTCGGGGACCGTATCGCCGTGGTGTGCGGAGCATGGCATGTGCCCGCGCTGGCCCGCCGCAGCACCGTGACCGCCGACCGTCGGCTGCTCAAGGGCCTGCCGAAGGTGAAGGCCACGGTGACCTGGGTGCCGTGGACGCACCGGCGGCTCGCCCGCCGCAGCGGCTACGGCGCGGGTATCTCCTCGCCGGGTTGGTACGGCCATCTCTTCAGCGCCCCCGACCGACCCATCGAGCGCTGGATGACCAAGGTGGCCGGGCTGCTCCGGGAGGAGGACTACGCCGTCTCGTCGGCGCATGTCATCGAAGCGGTGCGACTCGCCGAGGGGCTGGCCACGATGCGCGGCCGCCCACTGGCCGGGCTGGCGGAGGTCGATGACGCGGTCCGCGCCGTCATGGGGGACGGCTCCGACGCGCCGTCCTCGCTGATCCATGACCGGCTGGTGGTCGGGGAGGTGCTGGGTGAGGTGCCGGAGGACGCTCCCGCGGTGCCGCTGCGGCGCGATATCGCCCGCGGCCAGCGGGCGCTGCGGCTCAAGCCGGAAGCGGCGGAGCGGGAGGTGGAACTCGATCTCCGCAAGGAGCCGGACGCCGCGCGCAGCCGCCTGCTGCACCGGCTGCGTCTGCTCGGCATCCCCTGGGGTGAGCCGGCCCGCTCCCGCGGCAGCACCGGCACCTTTCGGGAGACCTGGCGGCTGTGCTGGGAGCCCGAGCTGTCGGTGCGGGTCGCGGAGGCCGGTATCTGGGGCACGACCGTGCTCTCCGCCGCCACCGCCAAGGCCGCGTCCGACGCCACGGGCGCGGGCGCGCTGGCCGAGGTGACGGCGCTCGCCGAGCGCTGTCTGCTCGCCGAACTGCCCGATGCCCTCCCGGTGGTGATGCGGGCGCTGTCCGACCGCGCGGCGGTGGACGCGGATGTGGGCCATCTCGCCCAGGCGCTGCCCGCCCTGGTGCGGTCCGTGCGGTACGGCGATGTACGGGGCACGGACGGCGCGGCGCTCCGCGAGGTGGCGACGGGCCTGGCCGAGCGGGTCTTCGTCGGACTGCCGCCGGCCTGCGTCGGCCTGGACGACGAGGGCGCCACGGAGATGCGCGGCCATCTCGACGCCACCCACCAGGCCGTCGGTCTCCTGGGCCAGCTCACGACCGAGGACGGGACCGGGGACGGACGCGGGAACGGTAAAGGCACGGACACGGAGACGGCGGCTCTGCGGACGCGCTGGGCCGGGGTGCTGCGAGCCGTCAGCGGACGGGACACCGTAGCGGGGCTGATCCGGGGCCGGGCAGCCCGACTGCTGCTGGACGACGGACAGTTGGGCGAGGGCGGAGCGGAGCGGCTCATGGGGCTCGCCCTCTCGCCGGGCACCCCGCCAGGGGACGCGGCCGGCTGGATCGAGGGGTTCGTCGGCGGCGGGGAGGGCGGCGGGATGCTGCTGGTCCATGACGATCGGCTGCTGGCGCTGGTGGACGGGTGGCTCACGACGGTGCCGGCCACCGCGTTCACGGACGTACTGCCGCTGCTGCGCCGAACCTTCTCGGAGTACGAACCGGGCGTGCGGCGCACACTCGGCGAGCTGGTTCGGCGCGGGCCGGCCACGGCATCCCGCCGCCCGGCCGGTGACGGCGAGGAGGCGGCGGCGCCCGGCTTCGGCCCCGGCCTGGACCGCGACCGCGCCGCAGCCGTACTCCCCACCCTGCGCCTCCTGTTGGGTATCGGCACCGGACAGGAGGACGGATCCGAGGACAGGACTGAGGACGGATCCGAGGACGGGACCAAGGAGGGAACCGCAGCCCCGAACGTCCTCGAAAGCGAGCCCCGGAGCGACACCACCCGGAACACGCGCAACACCCGGAGCAACGCGACGAGGGACACCCGCAGCGACGCGACGAGAGACTCCCGGAGCGACACCACCCAGAGCACACCCGTCACCAAGAGCATGCCCACGACCCAAACCACGCCCACCACCCAAACCATCCGTGACACCCGCAGTGACCGGTCCACCACCCGCAACGCCGCCGGTGCCATCCGGCACAACAACCTCTCGGGGGCAGCACGATGAGCAACTGGAGGGCCGAGGCGGCCGATCCCTCGCAGGCCGAGCGGCTGCGGCGCTGGCGGCTGGTGCTCGGTGGCGGCGGTGCGGACGGCACGGGACATGAGCTGCGCGGCCAGGACGCCGCGATGGACGGGGCGCTCACCTCGCTCTACGGCCAGGGGCAGGGCAAGGCCGGCAAGGGGGCCGACGGCGGGAAGCGGTCGGCGGGGCTGGGGGCGTCGGCGCCCGCGGTGGCGCGCTGGCTCGGCGACATCCGCACCTACTTCCCGTCCTCCGTGGTGCAGGTGATGCAGCGCGACGCCATCGACCGGCTCGGGCTGTCCTCGCTGCTGGTCGAGCCGGAGATGCTGGAGGCCGTCGAGGCGGATGTGCATCTGGTGGGCACGCTGCTCTCGCTCAACAAGGTCATGCCGGAGACGACCAAGGAGACCGCGCGGGCCGTCGTCCGCAAGGTCGTCGAGCAGCTGGAGAAGAAGCTGGCGACCCGCACCCGTGCCACCCTCACCGGTGCGTTGGACCGCTCCGCGCGCATCAGCCGGCCGCGGCACCGCGATATCGACTGGGACCGCACGATCCGGGCCAACCTCAAGAACTACCTCCCGGAGTACCGCACGGTCGTCCCCGAGCGGCTGATCGGCTACGGCCGGGCCGCGCAGTCGGTGAAGAAGGATGTGGTGCTCTGCATCGACCAGTCCGGTTCGATGGCCGCCTCGGTGGTCTATGCCTCGGTGTTCGGTGCGGTACTGGCGTCGATGCGGGCCATCGACACCCGGCTGGTCGTCTTCGACACCTCGGTGGTCGATCTGACGGACCAGATCGACGACCCGGTCGATGTGCTCTTCGGCACCCAGCTCGGCGGCGGCACGGACATCAACCGCGCCCTCGCCTACTGCCAGTCCGAGATCACCCGCCCCGCCGAGACCGTCGTCGTCCTCATCAGCGATCTGTACGAGGGCGGCATCCGGGACGAGATGCTCAAGCGGGTCGCCGCGATGAAGGCGTCCGGGGTGCAGTTCGTGACGTTGCTCGCGCTGTCCGACGAGGGGGCGCCGACCTACGACCGCGACCATGCCGCGGCGCTCGCGGCCCTGGGCGCACCGGCGTTCGCGTGCACTCCCGATCTCTTCCCGAAGGTGATGGCGGCCGCGATCGAGAAACGGCCGTTGCCCATACCGGACATGGCGGAGCAACAGTGACAGGAGTGCCGGGAGAACTTGCGCGGCACCTGGCGTGTCGTGCAAGGATCAGAGCATCGCCCGATCGCCCGCGACGCGCGTGACACTGGGGCCCTGTGCCCGTGTGTCCCCGTCCGTATGGGAAGGTCCCCTCCTTGTCTGCTGTGTTCGCCATGCCTGCCACCCTGCGCCTGCCGCGCACGGTGGCCGTGCGGCGGGTGCTGCTGGCGGGGCTCTTCCTGGTGGGATTTGCCGCCCTCGGCTTCGCCTTCGGGACCGGGGCCCACGCCGAGGACCGCACGGGCTCGACGGCCCTGACCGGGGCGTCGGCCTCGGACACGACCCCGGAGACGGCCTCGGCCGAGGCAGCCGCCCCGGACGAGACGAACCTTCCGGACCGCGCCGCCACCCAGGACGGGGCGACGGACCCGTCGGCGGACCGACTGTCCGACTCCGGAGCCGAGTTCGCGCAGCAGCGCGAGGCGGCCCGAGCGGAGATCGTCGAGCGCGAACAGTCCGCGTCCACCACGCTTTCCGGCGTGCTGTGGCCCGCCGCCGACCACCTGCGGCCGGTCACCGAGCCGGTGACCGGCGCCGTGGAGGGCATCCGGGAGGTGGCCGGTGCCACGCTGCCCGGGGGCCTCCCCTCCGGCGAGCACGCCGAGCAGCCCGGCAACGGCAACGGCGGTACGCCCGAGCACGGCGACGCGCCGAACGGTGCGCCGCAGGCCGGTGCGCAGCCCGCCGCGAACGTCGAATGCACCTCCCCGGCACCGTCGTCCCGCCTCACCGACGGCCTGGGCACGTCGGCCGCCGAGCCGTTCCGTCCCGTCGCGCACGAGCAGCGGGACCAGGGACACGACGGCCTTCCCGACCAGTCCCCGCAGGGCCCCGTGGCACCCGCCTCGCACTCCGCGGGTGACGGCCACGGCCCCCGTGGCGGGGACCAGTTCGCCGCCTCCCTGGCGGACCCCACGCGCTTCCGGCTGCTGCCCGGTGGCGTCCGCACGGCCGATGGCGCTCCGACGCGTCGGCGTGCCGAAGAAATCCTCGAATTCCCGGGCTAGGGCAGACCGCTCCGCGTCTGTAACCGACCTGCCGCGCGGGGGCGGGACAGGTCTGCCCGTCAAACCCCACCGAATTCGAAGGACATTCACCACTATGCGCTCGAACATCCGCCGTTCCATCGTCGTTGCCGCGGCCGCCACCGGCCTGTGGGCCCTGGGCTCCGTCACCGCCAACGCCGCCGAGCTGCCCGTCACCCCGGACCTGCCGGCCACCGGCTCGGTGACCGACGGCGCGAAGCAGCTGCCCACGGGTGACGCGGCCGACACCGTCAAGAAGACCGTCAGCGAGACCGCCGACAAGGCGACCGGCTCCCTCGGCGACGTGGCGGCCCCCGAGGCTTCTGAGCTGCCCGCCGGCGAGCTCCCCGAACTGCCCGAGCTGGGTGACACGACCGGTGCGCTGGGCGGCGCGCCGAGCCGGGGTGACCTGCAGAAGGCCGCTGACTCGAAGCAGGCCAAGAAGACCGCGAAGGAGCTCCGCAAGGGGCAGAAGGCCGGTAAGAAGGCGCTGAAGAAGGCCGGTAAGAAGGCCGGCAAGCTCGCCAACGGCAAGCTGCCCGCCGCCCCGTCGCTGCCCGCCACCCCGGGTGTCCCGTCCGCCGACCTGCCCGAGGCGCCGAACCTGCCCGAGACCCCGGAGCTGCCGAAGGCCCCCGCGCTGCCCGAGGCGCCCGGCTCCGCCGACAACCTGTTCGCGGCGCTCGCCGGTGCGGGTATCCGTCCGGAGCAGGTGACCGAGGCCGCCCAGGGCGCGCTGGCCACCGCCCGCCCGACCGTCGACGAGGTCGCCGAGGACGTGCTGCCGCCGCTCGCCCGCCGTATCGTCATCAAGGTCGTGCCGGTCGCCCAGACCGCCGTCGGCGGTGCCGGCCAGCTCGGCGCTGACGCCGCGGGCCAGACCAAGCCGTTCGCCACCGCGGTCGGCGGCCACGCGCAGGTGTTCGTGACCGGCGTCTCCGCCAAGGCCACCCCGTTCGTGCAGGGCGTGCCCTCCGACGCCTCGGTGCTCGCGGAGGGTGTGTCCACCGACGCCAAGCCGTTCGCGCAGGGCCTGGCCACGGTCGTCGTGACCGACACGCAGGGCATCGTGACCACCGCCGTCGACGGCGCGAAGGGCCTGGCACCGGCCCAGGCGCCGACCGACCTGACCGACGCCGTCGCCGTCCCGTCCGCCCCGTCCGTGCCCGCGGCCCCGTCCGTTCCGGCGGACCTGACCGACACTGTGGCCGTCCCGGCTGCCCCGTCCGTTCCGGCCGCGCCCGCCGTTCCGGCCGACGTGACCGACGCCGTCGCCGTTCCGGCCGTGCCCGCCGACCTGGCCGACCTGACCAACGCCGCCAACGTCCCGGCCCTTCCGGTCCAGGCCGTCTGAGGCACCGGCGCCACCACCACCGGCTCGTCGTCTGCGGCGGCAGATGACATCGGATAACGCCGGAGCCGGAATCCCGGTGCACGTCGGCCCAGACCGGACGACACCGGAAACCCCATGAACAGCCGGGCGGTCCTCTGTGGGGGAGGGCCGCCCGGCCTTGGCGTGTCGGGGGGAGGAGAGCGGCTGGTGAGGGGCAGGCGGCCGACGCCAGGGGGATGGGTCCAAGGGCGGACCCTTAACTCGACAGGCGCTGATTGATCCAATCCCGCGCTCTGACCTGGTCTGAAGAACGGACGATCCGTTTGGGGGGCGTTGTCAGTGGGGCGGGTTAGCGTGGTGATCGTGCAGCTTCGATATCAGTACCGCGTCACTTTGACGCCTGGCCAGCGCATCTGCGCTGCCAGGGTGTTCGGGTGCCGGCGCGTGGTCCGGAACGATGCCTTGGCGGTTCAGAAGCCGCGCGAAGTGTCGAACAAGCTGCTGGGAAATCCGAAGGCGCGTCTTGCTGAGGGGCCGTATCAGTCGTCCCGAAGCACGCCGAGCTGGGCAAGATGCTGATCACTGTCGCGAAGAGGACCCCAGAGCGGGTGTTCCTGTCGGATGCGCCGGTCGGTGTGATGCAGCAGACCCTGGGGGACCTGGATGTGGCGTGGAAGGCGCATGAGGACTCCAAGTCCGGCAAGCGCAAGGGTCCGCGGGCGGGCCCGGCGGATCGCCGTCCTCGCCGCTGCCGGCCTTGGCGACCCGGACGATCACCGCGACGGTGCGCCGTTGCCGAAGAACTGGTGGACGGCGTAGCCGACCGGGCTCTGCGAGGTCAGGCCGCCGAAGCGGCGCTCGAAGTCGGCGAAGCTGGTGATCCGTACCGGCTGGTTGAGCGGGCCGTGCCGGGTGTGGCCGACGAACGCGGTCACGGATGTCGTAACGGTGGTGACGCTGCGGATGCTGCTGGGAAGCTCTTCGACATAGACACCGGGATAGGTCGTATGCGTCGGCATTCCCCCTCCAATCCCCTTCAGGCATCGAGTGTGAGGACACCAAGAAATCGAGAAGGCCGGGAGGGGCGGCGGGAAGAAGGGGGAGAGGCGGCGGGGTGCGGAAAACCCACGACCGCCCCCTGCCCGCGGTCGCGTATCCCCCCACTGTCCATCAAGTTCCCCCGTCTGCACCCGGCGCGGAACGATCTGCCGACCGATCTGCACGGGACCAAGCCCGAAGCTTGGGACTCCTGATGCGTAAGCGCTCAACGCAGTCTTCGCTCAAGGAAGTTGAGGGAACAAGGGTCTTTCAGGGCACCCTGCGCGGAGGGGGCGAGAGGTGCCGAGGGGCGCGCCGCACGCCGGGGCACCCCTGCGACGACGGGCCGATAAAAGCCGCCGTCGACTTCCGGCCAAGCACTGATCGACGACCGTCCGGCGCGGAAGTGAACGGCGTGCCGATCCGGATTCCCCGGCGGACCGCCCCGGAAGATGGCGGAAAAAATCTGTGACCGTAATCACCGCCGGAGTGTGATCTGTGATTTAGGGACCTCGGTGCTGCGGCGATAACCTGCCGGACGGACATGCCGCGTATCCGGACTCCGTGCTACGCCTCCCCTGTGACCGCGCCGTCACGTTGCCCTTCGCGGCACGCCCATCGCAGAGAACGAACCGCGATCACTACGGCGATTCTGAGAGACAAGGGACGGACGCGCGTGGACCTGTTCGAGTACCAGGCGAGGGACCTCTTCGCCAAGCACGGTGTACCGGTGCTGGCCGGTGAAGTCATCGACACGCCTGAGGCGGCGCGCGAGGTGACCGAGCGTCTCGGCGGCAAGTCCGTCGTCAAGGCGCAGGTCAAGACCGGTGGCCGCGGCAAGGCCGGTGGTGTGAAGCTGGCCGACAGCCCGGCCGACGCGGTCGAGAAGGCCGGCCAGATCCTCGGCATGGACATCAAGGGCCACACGGTCCACAAGGTGATGCTCGCCGAGATGGCCCCGGAGATCGCGGAGGAGTACTACGTCTCCTTCCTCCTCGACCGCACCAACCGCACCTTCCTCTCCATCGCCTCCGTCGAGGGCGGCGTGGAGATCGAGGAGGTGGCGGCCACCCGCCCGGAGGCCGTCGCCAAGACCCCGATCGACCCCAACGAGGGGGTGACCCGCGAAAAGGCCCAGGAGATCGTCGAGGCCGCGAAGTTCCCGACCGAGGTCGCCGGCAAGATCGCCGACATCCTGGTCACCCTGTGGGAGACCTTCATCAAGGAGGACGCGCTCCTCGTCGAGGTCAACCCGCTCGCCAAGGTCGCCAGCGGTGACGTCCTCGCCCTCGACGGCAAGGTGTCCCTGGACGCCAACGCCGAGTTCCGCCAGCCGGAGCACGAGGCCCTTGAGGACAAGGCAGCGGCCAACCCGCTGGAGGCCGCGGCCAAGGCCAAGGGCCTCAACTACGTCAAGCTCGACGGCCAGGTCGGCATCATCGGCAACGGCGCGGGCCTGGTCATGTCCACCCTCGACGTCGTCGCCTACGCCGGTGAGAAGCACGCGGGCGTCAAGCCCGCCAACTTCCTCGACATCGGCGGCGGCGCCTCCGCCGAGGTGATGGCCAACGGGCTGGAGATCATCCTCGGCGACTCCGACGTCAAGTCGGTCTTCGTCAACGTCTTCGGCGGCATCACCGCCTGCGACGAGGTCGCCAAGGGCATCGTGCAGGCCCTGGCCCTGCTCAAGGAGAAGGGCGAGGACGTCACCAAGCCGCTGGTCGTGCGCCTGGACGGCAACAACGCGGAGCTGGGTCGCCAGATCCTGAGCGACGCCAACCACCCGCTGGTGCAGCGCGTGGACACCATGGACGGTGCGGCCGACAAGGCCGCCGAGCTCGCGGCTGCGAAGTAAAGGGACGAGGTCACAGACACACCATGGCTATCTTCCTCGACAAGGACTCCAAGGTCATCGTCCAGGGCATGACCGGCGCCACCGGCATGAAGCACACCCGCCTCATGCTCGGTGACGGCACCAACATCGTCGGCGGTGTGAACCCGCGCAAGGCCGGCACGTCCGTCGACTTCGACGGCACCCAGGTCCCCGTCCTCGGCTCGGTCGCCGAGGCGATGCGGGAGACCGGCGCCAACGTTTCCGTCCTCTTCGTGCCGCCGGCCTTCGCCAAGGCCGCCGTCGTCGAGGCCATCGACGCGGAGATCCCCCTCGCGGTCGTCATCACCGAGGGCATCGCGGTGCACGACTCCGCCGCCTTCTGGGCGTACGCGAAGGCCAAGGGCAACAAGACCCGGATCATCGGTCCGAACTGCCCCGGCCTGATCACCCCCGGTCAGTCCAACGCCGGCATCATCCCGGGCGACATCACCAAGCCCGGCCGCATCGGCCTGGTCTCCAAGTCCGGCACGCTCACGTACCAGATGATGTACGAGCTGCGTGACATCGGCTTCTCCTCCGCCGTCGGCATCGGTGGCGACCCGGTCATCGGCACCACGCACATCGACGCGCTGAAGGCGTTCCAGGACGACCCCGACACCGACCTGATCGTGATGATCGGCGAGATCGGCGGTGACGCCGAGGAGCGCGCGGCGGACTTCATCAAGGCCAACGTCAGCAAGCCGGTCGTCGGCTACGTCGCGGGCTTCACCGCCCCCGAGGGCAAGACCATGGGCCACGCCGGCGCCATCGTCTCCGGCTCCTCCGGCACCGCCCAGGCGAAGAAGGAGGCCCTGGAGGCCGCCGGCGTCAAGGTCGGCAAGACCCCGTCGGAGACCGCCGTCCTCGCGCGCGAGATCCTCAACGGCTGAGCACGCCGTCCGGCTCCACCGGATCCGTCCGGTGAACCGGCCGCGGGCCCGTACCCCGAGGGGTACGGGCCCGCGGGCGTGATACGGGGCGGACTGGATACGGGCACCGGCTGCCGCTGACTGGTTGCTGCCGACTGGCTGCTGCGTACTGGTGGCTCACGGGAGGGCCGGGGTGAGGCTGGCATCCGGGGGCAGGGTCGGTTGCGGTCCGGACGGGGACTCCGGGGCGGGCGTGCCCGGGTGACGCCCCGTCGGGGCCCTGGTGCCCTGTGGTGAAGCCGGATCGCGGTAGTCGACCTGGGTGCCGGGGGAGGCGGGGGCGCGCGGCGAAGCCGGGGCGGTCGCGGCGCGCCGCTCCGGCGGCGGGGTGTGGCTCCTGGGCGCGGTGAGCAGCGAGAGCGCGGTGGTCGCCGCGACCAGGCCGGTCAGCCCGAATGCCGCGCGGGTGGTCCACCGGGTGCTGCGCTCGCTGTCGGTCCGTACGGTCCGTGGAGGCGGCGGCGCCACCGGGTGCGCGGCGGCCAGTGCGGAAATCCTGGCGTGCAGGATCTCGCCCTTCCGGGCCGGCGTCTGCCGGTCGAGCCCCAGTTCGGGCAGGCGCAGCGCGACCGTCTCCCGCGCATGGGCCAGCCGTCGGGCCGCCGCGGTCGGGCTCGCCTCCAGTTCGGCCGCCGTCTCGTCGATGCCGAGCCCGAGCCCGTCGTGCAGCAGCAGCGTCCGGCGGTACGGGACGGGCAGCGCCAGCAGCGTCTCCAGGAACGCGCGGTCCGCGGGCGCGGCGGGCGCCGGCGCGGGAGCCTTGGGAGTCGGCTTCTGGGCGGCCCGGCGCCGGCGGAGCAGCGGGCGCCACGGCGACAGCGCCTCCTCGTACGCGGCCGCCCGCACCCAGGCCGCGGGGTTCGGCGCCGTCGCCACCTCCGGCCACTGCCGCCAGGCCAGTTGGAACGCGCGCTCAACGGCCTGCTGCGCGCTCCTGGGCTGTCCGGTGAGCAGATACGCCTGCTGGGTCAGGGGGGCGGCGTGCTCGTCGTAGAGGGCGTCGAAGGCGGTGGCGGCTCGGGAGGGCTCTGACAGGGCGCCTGACGGTGAGTCGGCAGGCGGAGCGGGCGCCGGGCCCGCCCCCGTCACGTCGCACAAGGGGGCATGGCGGGACGTCCGGACCTCCCCCTGCGCGGTCCGCGTGCCCTGCTCGCGTCGTGTCCGCCGCATTCGCTGCTTGCCCTGCATCATGTCCGCCTCTCCACGGCGAGGGGCTCCGGCCAATGTGAAAACATGAATAACCACATACCGCGCGACACGTCGGACAATCATGCATACATCGACGAAACGGGTGTTATTGGCAGCATGGCGCCGTGAGCCAACTGACTGATCGCGGCCCGACCTTCTCCTCGCACGGCCGAACCGTCGCGCAGCGCTCCTCCGCGATCGGCGCCGCCTTCTTCGGCGGTGTGATGGCCGCCTGCCTCGGTCTCGGGGCGTTCGCGGTCACCGTACTGCTGCTCTGGGTCGCGTCGCTCTCCCCGGCCGGCGACCCGACCCCGGCCCTGCATCTCTCCGCCGGCCTCTGGCTGCTCGCGCACGGCGGCGACCTCGTACGGAACGCCACACTCTCCGGGACGGCGGCCCCGCTCGACGTGACCCCGATGCTGCTCGCCGTGCTCCCCGTCTGGCTGCTGCACCGGGCCGCCCGGCACACCCTGGCGACGGCGGACGTCCGCCCCGACGACCGGGACGGGGCGGCGCACGGGTCGCGGTCCGGACGCGTGCTCGACGCGGCGAGCGGCGCGGAGGTGACGGCGCGACCCGGGCCGCGCCCCCTGCTCGGCGCGGTGCTGACCGGCTATCTGCTGGTCGCGGGCGGTGCGGTGCTCTACGCGTCGACCGGCCCGGTGACCGCCGCCCCGTTCAGCGCCCTGCTGGGCGTCACGGGCACCGCCGCCGCGACGCTGACCGTCACCACCTGGCGCATCCTCGGCAACACGGCAGCCGACCTGCTCCCCCCTCCACTCCACCGATCGCTGACCACCATCCAGGACAGGACACGCCATCTGCTCCACGGCGCCCGGCCCGCCGTCGCGCTCCGGGCCGCCACCGCCGCCACGCTCACCCTGCTCGCCTGCGGAGCGCTGCTCACCGTCCTCGCGCTCGGCCTGCACGCCGGCGAGGTCCACCGGGATCTGCGCCAGCTCGCACCGGACTGGGCGGGCCTGTGCACAGTGGTGCTCCTCTGCCTTGCCCTGCTCCCCAACGCGGCCGTCTGGGGCGCCGCGTACGGGCTGGGGCCGGGCTTCACGGTCGGCGCGGGCAGCACCGTCGGACCGCTGGGCGCGTCCGGCTACCCGGCGCTGCCGCACTTCCCGCTGCTCGGCGGGCTGCCGGACGCGGGCGCGGGACGACCCCTCACCTGGGCCGCGGCCGCCGTGCCGGTGGCCGCGGCGGCCCTGCTCGCCCGGTACGCGGCCCGGTCGACGGGCTCGCCCGAGGAGCCCATCACATGGCGGGCGACCGCGTCCGTGGCCGGCCTGGGGGCCGCCGTCTGCGGCGCGGCGATGGCGGCGCTCGCGGCACTCTCCGGCGGAGCGCTGGGCAGCGGCGCCCTCGCCGACTTCGGCCCCAGCTGGTGGCTCACGGGCCTCGCGGCAACGGGCTGGACGGCACTGCTCGGCATCCCGGCAGCACTCGCCCTACGCGCCGGCCGCCTGCGCACGGCCACCCGGACCGACCGCCCGTCGACGGACCGCGGCAGCCGGTTCGTGTTCCCACAGCGCCGCCCGAAACGGGTGGCTCCGGCGGGCGCGCAGACGGCGACGTCCGCGGCGCCCGCCACGACCGCGACACGTGCACCGGTGCCGGAGACCACGCCTGCCGCCGCACGCCACGCCTCGGACAGGTACCCCGCAGCCACGCCCGTCGCCGTCCCACCCCCGAAGCCCGCCAGGCCCCCGGTGTCGACCAGGCCCCCGGTGTCGGCCAGGCCCGCCCCGGGGGACGGCACACGCGGTCCCGCTGCTCCGAAGGTTCGCGGTACGGCGGACGCTCCCGTTGCCGCTGAGGCCAAAGACGAGACCGATGCGGCCTAGACGAGCGAGTCCTGTCCAAGCCCTGTCGTCGAACTCCCGCCGTCCAACCCCGTCGTCAATGTCGAACTCCCGCCGTCCGCCCCGTCGGTCAGACCTCGGGACGCGCCCCGGCCACCGCCAGTGTCCGGGCCAGCAACCAGCCCGCCCGTACGGCGTGTTCGGCGGTCGTCGGGACGCAGCGGTCCGCCGCCGGGTCGTACTCGGTCATGATCACACCTGCGTGGTCGGTGTCCGGCTCCTGGAAGGTCACCGGCCGGCCCGTGGCGCGCAGCGCGTCCGCCAGGTCGCGGGAGTGCCGGGGGTCCAGGACCGTGTCCCGGCTGCCGTGGACGAGGTGGACCGGGACGGCCGGGGCCATGCCCGCGGCGAGATCGTCAAGCGGGGCGGTGCCGGTGGTACGCGCCGGGAGGTCGTAGCGGCCGGCCACACCCACCACGGCCTTCGGCCGCCACCCCTCCGCGATCTCGGGCCGCTGTGCGACCCCCAGCGCGGCCCCGGCCCCCGCGGACCACCCGGCCAGTACGCACGACTCCTCGTCGCCGCCCGGCCCGCCCGCCTCCTTGCGGGCGAAGGCGAGCGACTCCAGCAGGTGTGCCCGGCCGCCGTCCGCGGCGTCCGAGCGCCAGTCCGGTACGAGCACCAGCAGCCCGCGCGTCGCCGCAGTGTGCGCCAGCGGCTCCAGGACATCCCGCTCGTCCGGCCCGATGCCGTGCCAGAGGAGGACGGTCGTCGCCGGACGGGACGCGGTATCCGGGCGGTAGAGGTCCAGCCGCTGGCCGCTCGGGCCGTAGACCAGCCCGCGTTCCGTCTCCACTGCCGTGCCCGTGCCGGACGTCTCGGATGTCTCGGAAGTCATGGCGATCCACGCTAGACCGTGTCCGATGGGTCGGGTCCTGGGGCGTGTGTGCGAACAGCCCGAGGTGGTGTCCCCGTTCCCGGGAATACGCCTCGGCCCCAGGGGCCGCCCCAACTTCCGCGCGCCCCTACCCCTGTCCTGACCTACCCCTGCCCTAATCCTGCGTCCCGAGCAGCGGCCGGAGCTGCTTCGGGAGGAGGTTTTCGCAGGACTTGCTGGCCTGTTGGGTCAGGGCGTCGTCCACGCAGGTGAAGTAGTCGCGGTAGACGATCTGCAGGGTGAACGTCGCGGCCACCATCATCAGCGCCAGCGTGGCCGTCACCAGGCCCGCGATGGCCGCGGTGGTCTGCGGCCGGGTGGAGTACGGGGCGGACGGGCCGTCAGGGTTCTGGCCCGGGGCCGGGCGGCCCTCCATCGCGGCGGTTGTCGCCTCCGCGGTCGTCTTCGCGGAATTGGGCTTGGCGCGCAGTGAGCTGATGCTCCAGTAGATCGCCAGCGCCCCCAGCAGCAGAGCGATCTCCGGCAGGCTGAAGAGCACGAAGAAGAACGACCACATGCCGCCGAGCAGTGCGTAGCGCGCGCGGCGCTGGGCGGGGTCGGTCGGGTCCCAGCGCAGGCCGCCCGGTCCGCCCGGTCCGCCGGGACCATTCTGGCCGCCGCCCTGCTGCCCGCGGCCGTTCGGCCGGGTGCCGAAGCCACCGCTCTGGCGGCGCGGCTGCCGGCTGCTCCACTGGCTGCCCCAGGTCGGGGCGGGCTCGTCCTGCGGAGGCTGGTCCTGATCGCCTTGCTGTCCCTGGCCGTGCGGCGCGGGGTGGCGCGGCCGCCACTCCTGGTCGGGGGTGTCGGCCGGCGGGGGCGCGAAGGGGTTGTCCGGGTCGGGGGAGGCGGCGCCATCGGCTCCCTTGGACCCGCCGGATCCCTGTGAGCCGGTCGATTCCCGGGGCCCGCTCGGTTCCTGTGAGCCGGCCGATTCCCGGGCCCCGTCCCATTCCCGGGCCCCGCCCGATTCCCCGGCTCCGCCGGATCCCTCGGACTCAGGGGAAGGGGAGTGTGAGGAGGAGGACGACGACCTGTGCTCACGCGCCAGCAGCACCATCCCGGGGGCGGTCACGGGCTGGGGGTACCACCCAGCGGTAGCTGGGGGAGGGAGGAGGGCCGCGCGGCGGCGTCGGACCGGCATCTGGAGTGTGTCTTCCCCTTGTCTTGGCCGTCCGTCCGGCCGGTGGGCCAGGCGGTCGATCACCATGAACTGCATGCGTTCTCATGCCCGACGCTACCTCCCGCGCTCGCCCCCGTCCCGTGGGGGCCGCTCGGGTGTGCCGGTATCGTTGCTGACGGTCGGCGCCTTCGTAGGGTTCCCCGTATTTACGCGACCCATGGCTTCGTACGACCGTACAAACCGGCAGCCCCACCCGCGAGAAAGACCCCGACGTGGCACCCCCGCTCCCGCCGCCCCACCCGGATCCGCTCCCGCCGCCCCACCCGGCCCCACCCGCCCCCGCCCGCATCGTCGTGCTCGTCTCCGGTTCCGGGACGAATCTGCAGGCGCTGCTCGACGCCATCACCGAGGAAGGGCCGGCGGCCTACGGTGCCGAGATCGTGGCCGTCGGCGCCGACCGTGCGGGCATCGCGGGCCTGGAGCGTGCCGAGCGGGCCGGTCTGCCGACGTTCGTCTGCCGGGTCAAGGACTACGAGAGCCGGGCCGCCTGGGATGCCGCGCTCACCGAGGCGACCGCCGCGTACGCGCCGGATCTGGTGGTCTCGGCCGGCTTCATGAAGATCCTGGGGAAGGATTTCCTCGCCCGCTTCGGCGGCCGGACCGTCAACACCCACCCGGCGCTGCTGCCCAGCTTTCCCGGTGCCCACGGCGTGCGCGACGCGCTCGCGTACGGCGCGAAGGTCACCGGATGCACCGTCCACTTCGTCGACGACGGCGTCGACACCGGCCCGATCATCGCCCAGGGTGTGGTCGAGGTCCGGGACGAGGACGACGAATCCGCGCTGCATGAGCGCATCAAGGAAGTCGAGCGATCGCTGCTCGTCGAGGTCGTGGGGCGTCTGGCCCGGCACGGCTACCGCATTGAGGGACGAAAGGTACGTATCTCGTGACCGCCACTGCCGAAGGAACCAAGCGGCCGATTCGCCGCGCGCTGGTCAGCGTCTATGACAAGTCCGGGCTGGAGGAGCTGGCGCAGGGGCTGCACGCGGCGGGTGTCCAGCTCGTCTCGACCGGGTCGACGGCCGCGAAGATCGCCGCGGCCGGGGTGCCGGTCACCAAGGTCGAGGAGCTCACCGGCTTCCCGGAGTGCCTCGACGGCCGGGTCAAGACCCTGCACCCCAGGGTCCACGCCGGCATCCTCGCCGACCGGCGGCTGCCCGACCACGAAAAGCAGCTCGCCGACCTGGGCGTGGAGCCGTTCGACCTGGTGATCGTGAATCTGTATCCCTTCCGGGAGACGGTCGCCTCCGGCGCCACCCCCGACGCGTGCGTGGAGCAGATCGACATCGGCGGCCCGTCGATGGTCCGCGCCGCCGCCAAGAACCACCCGTCGGTCGCCGTCGTCGTCAACCCCGCCCGCTACGACGATGTCCTCAGGGCGCTCGCCGACGGCGGTTTCGACCTCGTCGCCCGTAAGCGGCTGGCCGCCGAGGCGTTCCAGCACACCGCCGCGTACGACGTGGCCGTGGCCTCCTGGTTCGCCGACTCCGCTACGGGATACGGTGCCGCCGACGACGATTCCGGCCTCCCGGACTTCCTCGGTACCACCTACGAGCGCAAGAACGTGCTGCGCTACGGCGAGAACCCGCACCAGGGCGCCGCGCTCTACGTCAACGGCAGGGGCGGCCTCGCCGAGGCCGAGCAGCTGCACGGCAAGGAGATGTCGTACAACAACTACACGGACACGGACGCCGCGCGCCGTGCCGCGTACGACCACACCGAGCCCTGCGTGGCGATCATCAAGCACGCCAACCCGTGCGGTATCGCGGTCGGTCTGGATGTCGCCGAGGCGCACCGCAAGGCGCACGCCTGTGACCCGGTGTCGGCTTACGGCGGCGTGATCGCCGTCAACCGCCCGGTCTCCGCCGCCATGGCCGAGCAGGTCGCCGAGATCTTCACCGAGGTCATCGTGGCGCCCGACTACGAGGACGGCGCGGTCGAGATCCTCTCCCGCAAGAAGAACATCCGGGTGCTGCGCGCCCCGGGAGCCCCGGCGGACCCGGTCGAGGTCAAGACCGTCGACGGCGGGGCGCTCCTCCAGGCGACCGACCGTCTGCAGGCCGGCGGCGACGATCCGGCCAACTGGACCCTCGCCACCGGTGAGGCGCTGTCCGCCGTGGAGCTGGCCGAGCTGGCCTTCGCCTGGAAGGCGTGCCGTGCGGTGAAGTCCAATGCGATCCTGCTCGCCAAGGACGGTGCCTCGGTCGGCGTCGGCATGGGGCAGGTCAACCGCGTGGACTCCTGCAAGCTGGCCGTCCAGCGCGCGGGCGAGGAGCGGGCCCGCGGCGCCTATGCCGCCTCCGACGCCTTCTTCCCGTTCCCCGACGGCCCGGAGATCCTGATCGCGGCCGGTGTGAAGGCCATTGTGCAGCCGGGTGGTTCGATCCGTGACGAGCAGGTCGTCGAGGCCGCTGAGCAGGCCGGGGTGACGATGTATCTCACGGGGACGCGGCACTTCTTCCACTGAGCGTCACGCGTGTTCCGCTGAGCAGCACGACGGTGCCTGAGCACGGCGTACGTACTGCCGACCGTCACGCACGCTCCCTCAGCGTCACGCGCGCGGGCCCGACGGATGATTCCGCCGGGCTCCGCGTGCGTCCCCCCGTTGCTGTGGTGGCGAAGCCGCCCAGCAGTGGCTCTTCCAGCGCACGGCGTCGACCGTGTAGTCGTAGCCGGTCCACTTCTCACCGGGGCTCAGGCGGCCCAGCGGTCCTTGCTGCTGCCCGTGAAGTGCCACTTGACCCAGGCGTGGTCCTTGGCCTCGCTGGTGAATCCGTTGTTCGTGCCGGCGACGGCGAGGAAGATGACCTTGCCGTAGCGGGCGGTGTCGACGCGAACGCGATACCTCGGACCTCTCAGGGTGCGCAACTCCCGTGCGGCGTGTACTTCTTGAGTCGACCTCCTCCCCTCGCCCCGAAGGGCGAGGGTTCTCCGTCTGCGGGTGGAGTTGCTGTAGGCGGTCTCCAAGTCCCGCAAGGACTGCTGGAGTATCACCGCCGACACCTCACCCAGCCAGGACCGCGGGCATCAGGCGATGATGCCGGGAGGGGCTGCTGACGTGCCGGAAACGGCCAACGGCGCCGGAAACGGCGAAGGCTCTCACCGCGTCGTGCGGTGAGAGCCCTGCGCCGGCCGGCCCGGGTGTCTGCGCCCCGTGGCCGTCAGTAACGCGGTCGGTTGAACCAGGCGGTGCCGTCGTCCTTGGACACAAAGATAATGATCATGACCCCGAGGGCGGTGTGAACCAGGCCGATGGGGAACGTCATCAAGCTGATCAGGGTGTTGGCGACACCGAAGATGATGGCGCCGACGCGCACGCCGGAGCCGCCGTTCGCGAACTGGACACCCAGCGTGATCGCGGCCCCGGTGAAGATCACGATCAGCACGATGGCGGCGATCAGCAGGCCCTTGCCGAAGTTCATCGCCATGATGCTGTCGGAACTGGCGTACTCCGAGGTGTTCTTCGACGCCTTGCTGACGCTGCCGAGCAGCGCCACGGCCCCCACCAGGCCGATCAGGTTCAGGCCGGCGAGCACGAACAGCATCACGCGCGCGGCCTTCACCCCGCCCGGCATGACGGTCGGATAGGGCGCGGGCGCTCCGGGCATCATCCCGCCGCCCGGGAAGGCGCCGTACGGCGACGGCTGCTGCTGGGGATAGCCGTATCCGGGCTGCGGGCCCTGCGGCTGGCCGTAGGGATTCTGGTTCGGATAGCTCACGAGCGGTGTCCTTCGGGCTTCATGACCGGAATTCAGAGTCGTACGAGGACGGTAGCCAACGGCCCAGTGGCCTCGTCGGGCGAGTCCCCGCCTCCCGTACAGCGGCGCGAAGGCCCCGATCGCGCGACTGCGAGGGGGCCTTCGGAGGCTGGGTGTCGGGCCGGCCTCGCCGCCGGCGTACTAGGCCTTGACGACGACGGTGCCGCAGATCTTGTCGGCGAAGGTCTGGCTCTTCTCGTCCCACAGCGGCCACAGGAAGCCGAGAGAGCACAGCGCGCTGTCCAGGAAGGAGTGGCACAGCTGGCGCCCGAAGGCGGTACCGAAGCCGAGCGGGGCACCGGTGCCCTCGCGGACGACCCGGATGTTCAGGGCCTTCTTGCCCGGCGTCTGGCCGGTGCTGCCTTCCCTGGAGATGAGGACCATGAAGCCGGCGAGGGCGACCAGGCCGGCCAGCACCATGAGGAGGATCGCGAAGGCCGGCGGGCCGGCGGCGTCGCGCACGCACGAGTAGTCGTATTGGCCACAGCTGGAGGTGTCCGGCGTGGTGTTGGCCGTGACGATGATCGCGATGATGTACAGGATGCCCGGAACGACCATCACGATCAGCCCGTCGAGAAGGCGCGCGCCCAGGCGCGCCCCCCAGCTCGCGTACCCGTACGGCATCCCCGGCATCCCCGGCATCCCCGGCATCCCGGGCTGGCCGTACGGTCCGGGCTGCTGCGGGTAGGCGTAGCCCGCGGGCTGGGCCTGCTGCTGCGGGTAGCCGTAGGGCTGGCCGGGCTGCTGCGGCTGCGGCGGAGCCTGCTGCGGGTAGCCGTAGCCCGGCTGTGCCTGCGGCGGCACGGGGGGCTGTTGGCCGTACGGGCCCTGCGGCGCCTGCGGCGGCTGGCCGTACGGGTTGTTCGGATCGCCGAAGCTCATCTGGTTCTTTCCTCCGTTGGGGACGACGCAGCCGTGACTCGGAGGAAAAACAGGTTTCACTGGCCCGCCCCCGACGATGCCTGCGGCACTCGACCGACAATCCTTCTAGGTGTGCGTTAACTCTGTCCAGTCGCGGCGGCAAGGCGTTGTGCAAGTGCAATGATCAATTCCGGCCACTGCGGCCTCGTGTGCTCGGATTGGAACAGTGCCGCCCCCATCCGCGAGGATGGAGCCATGACTGCCCAGATTCTGGATGGCAAGGCCACCGCCGCCGCGATCAAGTCCGAGCTCGTCGCCCGCGTCGAGGCGCTCAAGGCCAAGGGTGCGCAGCCCGGCCTGGGCACCCTCCTGGTCGGTGACGACCCGGGCAGCCGCTGGTACGTCAACGGCAAGCACCGCGACTGCGCACAGGTCGGCATCGCTTCCATCCAGCGTGAGCTGCCGGAGACGGCCCCCCAGGAGGAGATCGAGGCGGTCGTCCGGGAGCTCAACGACAACCCCGCCTGCACCGGCTACATCGTTCAACTCCCGCTCCCCAAGGGCATCGACACCAACCGCGTCCTGGAGCTCATGGACCCGGCCAAGGACGCGGACGGGCTGCACCCGATGAGCCTGGGCAAGCTGGTGCTGGGCGTCGAGGGTCCGCTGCCGTGCACCCCGTACGGCATCATCCAGCTGCTCCGCCACCACGGCGTCGAGATCAAGGGCGCGCACATCGTGGTCGTCGGCCGCGGGATCACCGTCGGCCGCTCGATTCCGCTGCTGCTCACCCGTAAGTCCGAGAACGCGACGGTGACCCAGTGTCACACCGGGACCCGCGATCTCTCCGCGCACCTCAAGCGGGCCGACATCATCGTGTCGGCGGCCGGTGTGCGGCACATCATCAAGGCCGAGGACGTCAAGCCGGGCGCGGCCGTCCTCGATGTCGGTGTCAGCCGCGACGAGCACGGCAAGATCGCCGGCGATGTCCACCCGGACGTCGCCGAGGTGGCCGGCTGGATCTCCCCGAACCCGGGTGGCGTCGGCCCGATGACCCGCGCCCAGCTGCTGGTCAATGTCGTCGAGGCCGCCGAGCGCGCGGCCGGCTGAGCCGGGCCGCACAGCGGTAGGCGTACGGTCACCAGGGAAAGACACCGGAAGACAGCGGAAAATACCGGAAGAGACTGCAAGACCACGGAAGCCACCGGAAGAGACCGCAGGACAGCGGAGGACACCGGAAGAACGGGAAAGGGACTGCCAGCATGGGTGCCGAAGCGCATTCGGACGCAGCGTCCGAGCCGCAGCGCTCCTCGCGCCGCTTTCCGCAGCTGACGCGGGACACGGCCCGGCCGGAGGGCGGCGGACGGGCCGCCTCCGGCGGCTATCCCGCACCGGCCCGGCAGTGGCCGCTGCTCACCGTCATGGGCGGGGTCGCGGTGGGACTGCTCCTCGTGGCCGTCGACGGGTTCCGTATCGGGGCGCTGGTGATCGGGCTCTCCCTGCTGGCGGGTGCGGTGCTGCGGTGGGCGCTGCCGGCGGTGGGGATGCTGGCCGTGCGTTCCCGCTTCACCGATATGGCGGTTTACGGGCTGCTGGGCTTTGTGATCGTGATCCTGGCGATGATGGTGCAGCCCAGGCCGTGGCTGCACATCCCGTTCCTGGACGAGATCGTGCACTTCACCGTGCGCTGAGACGGCGCTCACCGAGGCGCCGTGCGCTGAGACGCCGTGCACCGGGACGCTGTGCGCCGAGCTGCCGCGCACGGAACCCCGGCGCTTTCCCGGCCGGACCCACGGGCCGAATCTCCGGGCGGGATGTCCCGTTTCGAGTAGCTTGATGGCGGGATATTTCGACGAGTCCGAAGGGTGCTGCCTCACGTGCCTCGCACGTGGGCCGCGCGCCGGATCTCGCCGACCGGGCCGCAGCGCGAGAGGGACGTACCCCGATGGCCAAGATCAAGGTAGCCAACCCCGTCGTCGAGCTCGACGGCGACGAGATGACCCGCATCATCTGGTCCTTCGTCAAGGACAAGCTGATCCTCCCGTACCTCGATATCGAGCTGGAGTACTTCGACCTCGGCATCGAGCACCGTGACGCGACGCACGACCAGGTGACGATCGACGCCGCGCACGCCATCCAGCAGCACGGCGTCGGCGTGAAATGCGCCACCATCATCCCGGACGAGGCCCGCGTCGAGGAGTTCAACCTCAAGGCGATGTACCGCTCGCCGAACGCCACCCTCCGCGACATCCTCGGCGGTGTGATCTTCCGCGAGCCCGTCATCATGGAGAACGTGCCGCGGCTCGTCCCCGGCTGGACCAAACCGATCGTCATCGGGCGGCACGCCTTCGGCGACCAGTACCACGCCACCGACCTCAAGGTCCCCGGTGCCGGCAACCTCACCATGACCTTCACCCCGGAGGACGGCGGCGAGCCGATCGAGCTGGAGGTCCATGCCTTCCCGGGCGCGGGGGTCGCGCTGTCGATGTTCAACCACGACGACTCGATCCGCGACTTCGCGCGCGCCTCTTTCCGCTACGGCCTGGACCGTCACTACCCGGTCTATCTGTCCACGAAGAACACGGTCCTCAAGAAGTACGACGGCCGCTTCAAGGAGATCTTCCAGGAGGTCTTCGACGCCGAGTTCAAGGCCGGGTTCGACGCCAACGGCCTGACCTACGAGCACCGGCTGATCGACGACATGGTCGCCGCCGCGCTGAAGTGGCCGGGCGGCTATGTCTGGGCGTGCAAGAACTACGACGGCGACATCCAGTCCGACATCGTCGCCCAGGGCTTCGGCTCGCTCGGCCTGATGACCTCCGTCCTGATGACGCCCGACGGCCGGACCCTGGCGGCCGAGGCCGCACACGGCACCGTCACCCGCCACTACCGCCAGCACCAGCAGGGCAGGGCGACCTCGACCAATCCGATCGCCTCGGTCTTCGCCTGGACCCGCGGTCTCGCCCACCGGGGCAAGCTGGACGACACCCCGGAGGTCACCGGGTTCGCGCAGCGGCTGGAGCGGGTCTGCGTCGAGACCGTCGAGGGCGGTCAGATGACCCAGGACCTGGCGCTGCTCATCGGGCCCGAGCAGCCGTGGCTGACCACCGAGCAGTTCCTGGACGCGCTGGACGCCAACCTGCAGAAGAAAATGGCCGATTGAGACGCCTACCGCTGATGAACGGCGGCCGATGCACGCGATGAACGGCGGCTGACGCGCGCGACGAACGGCGGTCCGTCCTCTCCCCCGAGGGAGGACGGACCGCCGTCGGCGGCGCCGGCAGGCCGGCCGGTGCCCCGGTCAGCGGCAGTTGATCCACTTGTTGGAGTGGATCACCCCGCCGTCCGGGTCGACGAACTTCGTGCCCTTTTTGTAGACCCGGGACTTGCCCGTGTAGTTCTTGCCGGCCCAGACCTTCACATCGCAGCTGCGGCCGTGGTTGTAGACGGAGTAGATCCGGCTGCCGAACGCGCCGCCGAAGCGGGCGAGGTCCCGGTTGTTCCCCGCGACCTTCTGCATCCGTCCCTTGTAGTTCTTCTTGGGCCACACACAGAGGTAGCCCTTGGGGCAGGCACCCGCGCCCTTGGCCGTGACGCCCGTCTCGGCCTTCCCGGCGGCGGACGACCCGTTGCCGGCCGCGTACGCGGTGCTGCCGATCCCGGTGCCCGCGAGGGCGAGCGCCGCGACGCCGATGCCGATGCGCCGGCGGGTTGCGGTGATGGTCATGAATTCCTCCCCGTGAGTGGTGGGGCTCCCCGTAAGCGGTGGAGTTTCCCCGTAAGCGGTGGAGGCGGCGCGGGGTGGACCGCGCCGCCCGGTGGTGCGTCACCGACTGTGCCGCCTGCCGGGGTTGACCCGCCAGGGAATCCGGCCCGGTGCGGACCGGATGGGACGTCCCAGGCTCTGACCTGCGGGGACGCCGTCGGCCCAGACGTCGCGGTGGGACGGGGACGGGGGTGGGGGCAGGGAGGGAACAGGGAGGAGATCTGGGACGGGGCGAGGCCCCGTCAGGGGGTGGTACACCTGTCCGGATCGGTCGCGATGGGGGTAGAAACGGTAACGAGCGGAACCGGGGGTCGAGCGCCCGCCATCATTCGGCGGAGAGGGGGCGGCGACGCCTCGGGGGACGATAACGAACGCGTGTGGGGTGGAACATGTCGCGTTGGAAAGAGCTGCCCGGATCGCTTGATCAGCGAGTCCGGCAACTGGTCGTACAGCTGCGGAGGTTAAAGGACCACAGCGGGCTGAGCCTGGCCTCGCTCGCCGTCAAGACCTCGTACAGCAAATCGTCGTGGGAGCGTTATCTCAATGGCAGGAAGCTGCCGCCGCGCGATGCGGTGGAGTCCCTGGCGAGGGTCTGCGGCGCCGATACGGCCCGGCTGCTGGCGCTGCACGAGGTCGCGGCGCAGGCGTGGGAAGCGCAGCGGCCGGAGGCGGAGGCCCCGCCGGAGGAGCGGACGGAGCAGCCGGACGAGGGGGCGGTGGCCGGCCGCCGCGAGGTGTGGGCCGGCCCGTTGGGGCTGGCCGCGCTGGGCGTGCTGGCCGGGCTCATCGTGGCCGGTGCGGTGCTGCTGGTCGTCCGCCCTTGGCAGGACGACACCGGTACTGGGCGGGGCGCGGGCGTCACCGCGGCCGGCCGGGCGCCGAATGCCTCGCCGACGTTCTCGCACCGGCCGGGGGAGACGTACTCCTGTCACATCCAGCGGAAGGAAGGCGCCCTGTACGCCGGGCGAAGCCGCACCCGTACGGCGATTCTGGGCAACGGCATGGCCGGCTGGCAGGTTGTCGAGGCGCAGTGTCTGTTGCACCACCAGGGGTACGACCCGGGCCCGGTGGACGGCATCGTCGGCGAGAACACCATGCGCGCCGTCAAGCGCTTGCAGGCGAAGGCCGGGCTGCCCGCTGACGGGATCGTGGGCCCCGACACATGGAAGGTGCTGCGCCGGTGAGCGGAAGTGGCAGCGAGCTGTGCGACACGGTGGAGAGCGCCCGGCTCGCCGAGGGCATGCGGGAGTTGCGGGGGCGTACGGGGCTGAGCCTGGCCGCGCTGGCCGCCAAGACCCCTTACAGCAAGTCCTCCTGGCAGCGCTATCTCAACGGCAGGAAGCTGCCGCCGAAGGACGCGGTCGTGGCGCTGTGCCTGCTGGCGGGGGAGCCGTCCGGCCGGCTGGTCGCGCTGTGGGAGCTGGCGGACGCGGCCTGGAGCGGACGGGGCCGGTCGGGTACCGCGCAGGGCCTGTCGGGCACCGCGCAGGGCCGGTTGGGCGTCCCTGCGCAAGATGCCGGAAAGGAGACGGCCGCCGTCAAGCCGGACCGTCCGGCATGGCGGCTGCCGCGCCGGCTGGTGCCGGTGGCGGCCGGGGTGTGCATCGGTGCGGCGGGGGTCGCCGCGGCGCTGGCGTTCTGGGCGGGGGACGGGGGCGACGGGCGGAGCCCCGCGCCCGCGTCCGCCGCGGTGACCGGCTGCCAGGGCCAGGCGTGCGACGGCAAGGATCCGCGGTCGATGTACTGCGGTGGCGAGGGGCAGGTGGCGTCGGTCCTGGAGCGGACGGCCGCCGGCGGAGCGCATATTGAGGTCCGGTACGGCACGGCGTGCGGCGCGGCCTGGGGACGTCTGCACAGCGGCCGCATCGGGGACCGTATCGAGGTGTCGGTGCCGGGGGCCCGGCCGCGCTCGGCGACGGTAAAGGACCGGTTCGACGCCGAGGGGTATCTCGTGACGCCGATGGCGGTGGCCCGGGGGCCGAAGGGCATCTCGCTGTGCTTCTACCCGGCGGGCGGCGGAGCCGAGGAGTGCTTCACCAGGACGTGACCTGAGTGGTGGGGTGGGGTGCCAGGAGCGCGACGGGACAGAGGGGCGTGCGTGCGGGGCGTATACGGGTGAGGGTTGGTGCCCGTATGCCCCCGTGTGCCCGCCGCCGTGGGAACTGGCATCCTGACCCAAGGCATCTCCGTGGGTAGCCATAGGAGGCCGGCCGCCGTGAGAACCCGAACCGGAAGAAACCGGTATGAACACGGACGGTGTGAACGTGTGCGTACGGGGGGATAGGGGAACGACATGGCTCGCTGGAAGGCGCTGCCGGAGGAACTCGATCCGCAGGTGCGGGAGTTCGCCAGTCAGCTGCGCAGACTTGTGGATCGCAGTGGACTGAGCGTGGCCTCCGTCGCGGACCGTACGGGCTTCAGCAAGACGTCCTGGGAGCGCTACCTCAACGGCCGGCTGCTGCCGCCGCAGCGCGCCGTCGTCGCGCTGGCCGAGGTCACCGGCACCAATCCGGGGCATCTCACCACACTCTGGGAGCTGGCCGAGCGGGCCTGGAGCCGTTCGGAGATGCGGCACGACGTCACCATGGAGGCGATACGGGTGGCGCAGGCGCGGGCCGCGCTCGGAGAGTCCGGCCAGTCGCCGGACGAGCCGAAGCCGACCTGGAAGGCCGCGGGGCGGCCCGGCCGGAGCGCGGGAGGCCCGGTCGCCACCGCCCCGCAGCCGCCGCAGCCGAGGAGCGACCAGGCGCCGTCCGGCGCGGACTTCCCCGGTCTGGCGGCGACCACCCCGCCGGCTGCCCCGGCCGCTCCTGCCCCGGAGCCGCCGTCCGCCGGGCGCGGCCGTACGGCGCTGATGTTCAGCGTCGGCGTGGTGGGCGCACTGCTGGTCGCCGTCGCCGCCGTGCTGCTGCTGAATCCATTCGGCAGCGACGGGAGGGCGGCCCCCAAGCCGTCGCCGACACCGAGCAAGAAGCCGGTGCTGCCCGCCGGGGTGAAGTGCTCCGGCGCCGACTGCGCCGGACAGGACCCGGAGGAGAAGGGCTGCGCCGACGAGCACGCCGTCACCGCGGCCCGGGGCGTGGCCGGCGGCGCGCTGATCGAGGTCCGCTACAGCAAGGTCTGCCGCGCCGCCTGGGCGCGGATCACCGCCGCGGCCCAGGGCGACCAGGCCACCATCAGCGCGGGCGACCGCAGCGCCACGGCCCGCGCCGGGGCGGACGGCGACGCGTACACCCCGATGGTCGAGGTGACCGACGCGTCGAAGGTCTCCGCCTGCGGGACGACGGTCGCCGGCCGGAAGGGGTGCACGCAGCCGGTGCCGGGGGCGCCGGTGACCCCTAGGGGGTAATCGAACAGAACCCTTAAGGGTCGCGAGGGCCCCCTGCGGGCCGCCAACGCGGCGTGCCCGGGGGGATATTCCCGCCGGGATATTTGAGGACGCACCCCCTCAGGGCGACAGCGGGTACGACGTCCCCTCAGGGCGACAGCGGATACGACGTTCGCCCGGACGCCTCGTCGATTTCGTCGTGTGCCTTGGTCAGCAACTTCATCGCCAGTTCGTTCAGCGCTCTGGCTCCCGCCACCTCTTCGCCGACCCTCGGCTGATTCGCATCCGCGGGGTGGCGGCTGGCGTACCCATGGGACCGCACCTCGCTCCCGTCAGGGAGCCGGACGAGGGCGGCCGCGCGGGTGCGGTGGTTGTCCTCCTCGAATTCCAATTCCACATGCCATCCGATAGCGGTCTTCAACATGACGCTCACCTCCGGAACCGCTGTAACCAGATTGCCCCCGCTGTCCCGCCCGCGCAGGACATGCCCACCCGTCGCCCGACCACCGCCCCGGCAGGAGGCGCTTCGCGTCGCCCCTCTCATGCGTCGCCCGACCACCGCCCCGGCAGGAGACTCCCCCGGACTCCGTCCGGGGCCCCCATCGCGTCGGCCCTCTCAACCCGCCCCGCCACAGCGCGCGAAACGGAATGGCATGTCCCGCCGGATCCCGGGCATGCGACCAGTACCCCCCTACGGGTACGGCACAACTCGGCGGTCGCCCGCACCCCCCCTCCATGTGGGCGGCCGCCCACCCCGACGCGCAGGGATCCCCGGTGGCCGCGACACCCGGTGAGCTGTTCCACACCGGCCCGTCACCTGCGCCGGGCAGGGGTCCGATAGCCTGACGGCCAGGTCTCTCGATACCAAGACACCTCGGTGAGACCTGGATAAATGGGCAGGGACACCCACCGCCACCCCTGGTGGTCTGGGGCTTGCCCCCAGAAAACGTCGCGCAGGAGATCGCCATGACCCGCACTCCCGTCAATGTCACCGTCACCGGCGCCGCCGGCCAGATCGGTTACGCACTCCTCTTCCGCATCGCCTCCGGTCATCTGCTCGGCGCGGACGTGCCGGTCAAGCTGCGCCTCCTGGAGATCCCCCAGGGCCTGAAGGCCGCCGAGGGCACCGCGATGGAGCTCGACGACTGTGCCTTCCCGCTCCTTCAGGGCATCGACATCTCGGACGACCCGAACGTGGCCTTCGACGGTGCGAACGTCGCGCTGCTCGTCGGCGCCCGCCCCCGTACGAAGGGCATGGAGCGCGGCGACCTGCTGGAGGCCAACGGCGGCATCTTCAAGCCGCAGGGCAAGGCCATCAACGACCATGCGGCGGACGACATCAAGGTCCTGGTCGTCGGCAACCCCGCCAACACCAACGCGCTGATCGCCCAGGCCGCCGCGCCGGACGTACCGCGCGAGCGCTTCACCGCGATGACCCGCCTGGACCACAACCGCGCCATCACGCAGCTCGCGCAGAAGACCGGCACCCCGGTGAGCGAGATCCGCAAGCTCACCATCTGGGGCAACCACTCCGCCACCCAGTACCCCGACATCTTCCACGCCGAGGTCGCCGGCAAGAACGCCGCCGAGATCGTGAACGACCAGACCTGGCTCGCCGACACCTTCATCCCGACCGTCGCCAAGCGCGGCGCGGCGATCATCGAGGCCCGTGGCGCCTCCTCCGCCGCCTCGGCCGCCAACGCCGCCCTCGACCACGTCCACACCTGGGTCAACGGCACCGCCGAGGGCGACTGGACGTCCATGGGTATCCCCTCGGACGGTTCCTACGGCGTCCCGGAGGGCCTGATCTCCTCGTTCCCCGTCACCACCAAGGACGGCGCGTACGAGATCGTCCAGGGCCTGGAGATCAACGACTTCTCGCGCGAGCGCATCAACGCGTCGGTGAAGGAGCTGGAGGAGGAGCGCGAGGCCGTCCGCGGTCTCGGCCTCATCTGAGCTCTCGGCCTCGTCTGAGGCGCGGTTCCGCCTCTGAGACGCATCCCGCCCGCCGGTCACCGGCGGGCGGGTCCCGCCGCCTTACGTCACCGCACGTCTATTCGCGCTGACACGGAGTGGCGTTCTCCCCTATGCTGCGGCTTCCGCGCCACGGCAGGGTCGTCCGACGTGCTCGTCCAATGAGGCTGCCGTGGTGGCTCGTTGGCGTGTTGGGGGAGAACGATGACACGGACACCTGTGCCGCAGCAGCCCGGCGAACCGGACGGCCGGCCGCCACTGCGCAAGGATCCGGCGGACTCCGCCGACATTCCGCGAGGGTTACCCGCGACTCCACCCGGCGCCAGCGAGGCCACCCGCCTCCTGTGCGCCGGCACGTACATGGACGACGGTTTCCGCGACGCCGTCATCGACGAGCTGTATGTGCACGAGGAGCGCTTCGCCGCGCCCTCCCTGGGTATCGACGCCGCCCGCGTCCTCGCCCACGCACTGCGCGCCCGACGGCTCCAACTGGCCTGGGCCGCCGGGATCCTGCTGCTCTGGATCGTGGCCATCCCCCTGTCCGGGGGCCTGGCGGCGGTCTACTTCTCCCCCGTCGTCATGATCGCCCTCTCCCGCGTCGTCGCCCGGGCCCCGATCCCGTGGTGGACGGCCCGCATCGGCGCCTTCCTGCTGCGCTGGTACGGCCGGCTGTCGCTGCTGGTCTTCATGGTGTCGCTGGTGGTCACGGTGTGCGGCGGCGACCTCCCCCTCATGGCCGTGACCTGGCCGATCAGCCTGCTGCTCCCGGACGCCTGGACCGGCGGCATGCCGGACCCCGGCTCCTTCGGCGACAGCGGGTGGGACAGCGGACGGGGGAGCGGATGGGGGAGCGGATGGGGGAGCGGCCCGCTGGACGGCGGCCTGGACACCACGTACGCGGGCCAGGCCGGCGAGGGCACGGTGCTGTTCCGGGCCTGGGTCGCCCTGGTGCTGCCGCTGCTGCTGGCCACGATGGTCGGTCTGCACCGCGGGCAGTGGGCCCACGCGCTGACCCGCGAACTCTCCAAGCACCGCTTCCCCGACGCCATGTCCGACCCCGCGGAGCGGGCCGAGGGCTTCCGGTTCCGGCGGCTGCGGGACCGGGTGCGTACCGAGCAGCACGGGCCGCTGGTGATGTACCGGGCGGCCAACCCGTTCTGCGGCGCCGGTACCCCGTTCAAGACCTGGTCCCTGTCGGTCGAGCTGCGCCCGCGGGAGGACCGGGAGACCGAGCCGCTGGACAACAGGGCCATCCTGGACCGCGTCATCCCCCTGGTGGCGGCGCTGCGGGTGCCGTCCCCGCACGGTTCGCCGGAGGTGGCGGCCGCGGTACGCGACCGGCTGCGTGAGCTGGAGATCGATGAGTGTGTCTTTCTGCCGGCCGAGGGGCTGAAGTCCCGTACGGCGGCGCCGTACGCACCGGAGGCGTGCGCGGAACATCTGGCCGCGGCGGTGGAGGAGGGCGGCGAGCCCCGGCGGCACTTCCTGCGGATCCGGGTCGGCGGCTGGAACGAGGGCATCGTCACCACCGTCTTCGTACGGGTGCACACCCAGGGCGGGATGCTGATGCTGGAGGTCGCGCCCCATGTGCTGTGGCCGCTGCGGCAGGTCTTCCAGGACGCCGACCGGATCGCCCACCACTACCGCCACCACAACCACTTCGGCAAGGCGGTGTGGGCGCTGGCCCGCACCCCCCGGTCCGCGGGAACCGCCGTCGTCACGCTGCTGCGCGGCCTGCTGTCGACCTGGCAGCTGGCCACCGGCGGATACGGCGGTGCGCTGCCGGACGGCCCCCGTGCCTCGGTACGCGAGCTGGGCTCGGACGGCGAAGCCTCGCTCTTCCAGGACATGGACGTCGCCCGCTATCTGGAGACCATTCAGCTGCGGGTGGCGGCCGGTGTGACCACCGCGCTGGACGACGCCGGCTACCACACCGAGGAATTCGAGCAGAAGGTCGTCAATGTCGCGCCGGGCGGCGCCTACGTCGAGTCTTTCCAGGGCGCCCTGGGGGTAGGCAACAACAACACCATCACCAACAATTCCAACAACTCCAACACCACCGGCGCCCCCGGCCAGTCCAACAGGTCCACTACTCAGCGCGGCTCCGCCTCGAAGTCCGCGTCGAAGTCCGCATCGAAGGGAAGTGCCAAGCGTGGCAACGGCTGACGAGCGCGGCAGGGGCATCCACATCGGCAGCGTCCAGGGTGCCTTCGCCATCGGCGACCACAACACGGTGACGAACAACGAGGGAAGCGGCGCACCCGTCCTGGACCCGGCACAGGAGGAACTGCTGCGCGCCGTACGCACCCTCCGCGACGACCTCGCCAGAGTCGTGGAAACCCCGGAGGTCACCGCACTCACCGCCCAACTGGCCGACACAGAAGGGGAGATCACCGACACCGGGGCGGCCGGACCCGGCCGGCTGGCCCGGCTGCGGACGGCACTGGCCGACGCCGGATCCGTCGTCGGTCTCCTGGCCTCCGGGGCGGCGGTCGGCCAGGCGGTCGCCGCTCTGGTGGGAGGGTGACGATGGCGGAGAGCGGCGGAGCGCGCTGGAACAGCGAAACCCAGACCTGGGAGGACGGCACCCCACACCCCGCCCCGTACACGGGACCGATGCCACCCCGCCCGGCCTTCGCCCCGGGATCGGCGCCCCACGGCCCACCGCCGGACGGGCCGACCGCGCACACATCCGCCCCCTACGCAGGCCCCGGCCCCGGACCAGGTCCCGCCCCGGGCACCGGCCCCATCTCCGAACCCATCTCCGCACGCGGCCCCAACCCGTACCACGACCCCACGCCCCCGCCTCCCCCCAACCCCATCCCCGAGGGCCGTCGTCGGACGGCCCTGGTCGCCGGCGCGGTCGTGGCCGTGATCGCGGTGGGTTTCGGCGGCGGCTACCTGCTGTGGGGCCACTTCGACGAGACCCCGCCCGCCGCCGGCGCACCTTCCACCACCCAGACCCAGCCCGCGACAAGCACCACCCCCAGCTCACCCACCCCACCCACCACGGAGATCTCGCCCTCCCCTCCCACCTCCTCTCCCCTCCCCGACGGCTATCACCGCGTGCACGACGCCAAGGGCTTCACCATCGCGGTGCCCGACGGCTGGAAGCGCAGCGTCCGCAAGACCGGCGTGTTCTACACGGCGCCGGACGACCGTGGACTGGTGCAGATCTTCGAGATCACCGAACCCGACTCCACCCCGCGCGAATCCCTGGAGACGGCATCGGAGGGCCTCAGCGGCAACCCCGGCTACGAACGGATCAGCCTCGAACCGCTCAACGACGACACCCTGAGCCCGGACGCCGCCCAACTGGTCTACGCCTACGACAGCGACCGCCTCGGCGAGCGCGTCAAGGTCGTGGACTGCGCCTTCACCACCGCCGACGGCCGCCAGTTCGCGGTCCTCGTCCTGGGCCTGGAGGCCGACTGGCCCCAACAGGAGCGGACCCAGCGCATCGCGTTGCGGGCCTTCGCCCCCACCAGCTGACAGGCCCGATCGGCCGAAACCGATCGGGCCTGCAGTCGCCCCTTGAAGCCTCTGTGGGGCCTCTACGACCGCCGCTACCCGGGGAGCTCGGTGCGCTCCCACCACTCGTAGACGGGCAGCGGTCCCTCGGCGGTGTCCTGCGTCCGGGGAGTAGCCCGGAAATGCTCGTACCCGTTACGAAACGGGATCTTCACGTCGTCCCCGGGACGTTCGATCGGAACGACGCGCTCCGGGAGCTCCTCGGGTCCGCCTTCGAGCACTGCTTTTGTCGCTGTTTTGGCCATGCCGGAATTGTCTTCCCGGTGGCCCTGAGGTGCGCTTACGGCTCGCCGAGGGTCACGCGGACAGCGCGGCGAACTCGACGAAGGCCGCCCACTGGGTGGGGGTGAGGTCGAGGACCGGGCCGGATATGTGTTTGGAGTCGCGGACGTGGACGGTGTCGGGGTGGGTGGCCACCTCGACGCACTCGCCGTTCCCCTGGCTGTAGCTGGACTTGTGCCAGTCGTGGGCGACCTCGATGCACTGGCCGCCTTCACCGCCGCTGTAGCTGGATTTGAACCACACCAAGTCGCTCATTGTTCTCCTGTCGCCAACTTCTGGATGAACGCGGTCGATTCCTTGGGAGTCAGGGCCTGACTTTGCAGGATTCCATACCGCCGGGCGAGCTTGTTGACTGACCGGCGGTCGGTAATCAGTCGGCCGGTTCCTTGGACTTCAAGGTAGGCGCACACCCCGCGATCCGGTGGCTCGACGAGCGTGAACGGGCCATCGAGGCTGGTGTGACTCGTGCTCTCGGTCGGCATCACCTGAATCTCGATGTGCCGCAACCTGGCCAGCTCCAGGAGTCGGTGCAACTGTTCTCGCAGAATCTCGGGGATTCGGAGAAGCCCGCCTTATCGCCCGGTTGGGACTGGGTCAGGCCGGCCAGTTCTCGTAACGCCTTCGTCTGCAGCCCCAGAATGCGCAGGCTCACCGGGATGTTGTCGTAGTAGCCGTCGTAGGGCATATCGGTTTTCCCTCCCGTACGCGATGGCGGCGGACCCGTACGGCATTTCTGTAGGGGTCGGCAGGCTCGCCTTCGCGGGCCTGCCGCCAGCACCGTTGATGCATGGACCAGCACACCTCGCTTCATTGAAATTTCCTTCCAAAGAAGGAAATTGATTCGTATGGGCACGACATGCGCACGATTCTGCGCAGTCTCGACGCGGTGCTCGCCGAGGGCGCACCCGTACCGCGGCACGACGAACTGGAGGACGTAACCCTGTTCCTGCGCGGGCATATCGCGCTGCTCATCCCCGAAGTCGAGGATGTGGCCGTGGAGTTGCCGAAGGGCGACAGTGTGCGGGGTGCGGCGGGAGGCGCGGCGGAAGACGGGTGAGCTCGCGGGTGCCGGGAACGGGCTCGTGTCGGCGCTGCGGTACGCGCGGCAACCGGCTCGGGCGTGTCGGGCGTTGGTGCGGCATCGCGGTCGGCTTTGCGCGATGGGTGAGGTGTCGGAACATTCCGAATCGGCAGCGCAGGCCCCCTCGCGGGAGGCACGCTGAGTACATGAGTCATTACAGTGAGCAAGTACCCGCGTACCGGACCATCCGGGTGGTCGCACAGGACAGCCCCGTCGCGGCGTTCTCCGACGAGGAGGCGTGGCGGGCCAGGGACGCGTATCCCGAGATTCTCGCCGCGGGCGGGGCGGTCTTCGGGCATGTGCGTGAGCGCGAGGAGGGCGGCTGGGAGGTCGTCAGCTTCGGGGAGAGTGCGCCGCAGGACTCCAGGGACACCATGGCGTCGACGTTCCGGCGGCTGGCGCAGCAGGCCGAGAAGTCGGGGGACGAGGTGGGGCGTGCCGAGTGCATGGCGGCGGCGGTGCGGCTGGGCTGGGAGAAGCTGGACGAGCTGACGGTGCTGGGGGACCGGTATCGCGTCGTGCACGGGGAGCAGTTCATCCGGAAGGGCCCGGACGGGCCGGAGCCGCCACGACCATCGGACCCTGATCCGGCGGAGCCGGGTGAGGCGCACCGTATGCCCAGCCGTACTACCGGCTTTGTGATCGATCCGGTGGTGGGGACGGGGATGTCCGAGGGGATCTTGAAACTCGATCTGCTGCAGTTCGTGCGCGCCGCCGGGACGGTGCCGCCGGATGTGCGCAGGGACTCGCGGCGGGCGAAGCAGACGCATCCGGGCGGGGTGTTGCTGCCGCCCGGGTTCATGATCGCGGAGCGGGTCGGTGACGGGCGGTGGAAGCCCCATTCCGCGGCCTGCAGTACGCCGCAGGCCGCGCGGGACGCGCTGACGATGTGGCTGCGGGTGATGGCGCCGGTGACGCTCCAGCTCGACCAGGCGGAACGGGACGCGTACGAGCGGGCCGCGAATCTGCTGGACGAGCGGCCCGGGAACGAGATCGAAGTGGCGGACGGGGCGCACTTCTTCAAGGTGGTGCGGGTGGAGCGGCTGGTGCGGGTCGGGCCGGACGGTCCGGAGGGGCCGCGGCCGTCCGACTTCGATCCCGATCCGCCGGTGGAGGCGCATACGCAGCAGTTGCGGGAGCAGGGGCTGTGGCGTGAGGAGGATGAGGTGAACGAGGGGCTTGTGCTGGAGGAGATGCGGGATGTCGCCCGGCTGGTGGAGAAGGAGCAGGCGCGGCGGGAGTGGAAGCGTCAGGGGGAGGAGGGGGCCCCGTAGGTCTGGGGGCGGGGCCGTGGGTCACGTGCCCTGCAGGCGGTCCTCCAGCACCGAGATGTCGACCGTCTTGTCCCGGGGCGGAGTCTTCGACGGGACCGGTTTCTCGAAATTGCTCAGCATGAGCGTGCTGGACTCGCGGTCGATCGTGGTGGTCAGTTTGACGGGGTAGTGCTTGCCCTTGATCGCCACGTAGAGGGTCTGGGTCGCCTGGCCGGCCTTCTTGATGACGGGGAGGACACGGATGCCTTCGTGGACGGTCGGCTTGCCCTTGTGGAGAGCGGGGGCGCGGGGTGTGGGGCTGCCGGGCGGCGGGGACGGTGGGCGGTCCGGGCCGGCGGCGGACTTCTGGAAGGCGGTCAGGTCGCAGACGGCGGAGAGGTGCTGGAGGTAGGCGTCGTCGGTGGTGCCGTGGAGGAAGCGGCCCCGGTATTTCTTGGCGGCAAAGGTGCCCTCGTCGCCCGGGAGCTGGGTCTTCCAGAAGGCGGCGTCGGGGCGCATCCAGACCTGTTTGCCGCGCTTGATCAGTTCGACCCGGCCGGACTCGCCCTTACTGATGGCGCCCGTGCAATTACCGGCGCGGTCGAGGGTGAGGTCGAGTTTGGTGGGGCTGACGCTGGTCTCGGTGCGCAGTCGCAGGGATTTCGCGGCGAGGAGTTCACGGCGGGAGGTGTCGGAGACCTGCTGGGCGGAATTGTTCGCGAGGTCGCCCTCGCCGTCGTCGGGGCCGGACGCCGCCGCGAGGCCCGTCCAGGCGGCCCCCGCGAGGAGCGCGGCGCCGCAGCCCAGGGCCGTGGTCGCGGTGACGGTGCGGTGTCCGCTGATCATCTCGGCACCTCCGGTGCCTGCGGCGTCTCCGGCCCAGGCCCTTTCCAGGCCCCTGTCTTCGGCCCAGGCCCTTTCCAGGCCCTGTCTCCGGCCCAGGCCCCTTCCAGGTCCCTTCACGACCCCAGGGCTCCGCGAACCCGGGCGCGATCCCCGGGCCCTACGGCCCCAGGAGCCTGCAATCCCGGGGCTCCATCTAGTCACATACGGCTCCAAAGGGTACATATCAGGACTTCCCGCCGCCACGCGCAGTGAGTCGGGTCACTTTCCGCGAAGGTTTAGGCATAGGTGGGGGGCTTCCGGAAAGGGTTCCCCGTTGCTGGTTGAACCAATGGCTGAATCAGCGGTTGAACCAGCGAGAACAAATCGGTAAGCGGAAGGCAGTAACGACAGTGGCGGCAATCGACACCATTCACGTAGACGGGGTGTGGCGCCCCGCCGTATCCGGCGCCACGCGCGAGGTCCTCGACCCCGCCGACGCGAAGACATTCCAGGTGGTGTCCGAGGGCGGCGCCGAGGACGCCGATGCGGCGGTCGAGGCAGCGCGCCGCGCCTTCGACGGCGGCGCCGGCGCCTGGCCCCGTACGGCCGTCGCCGAGCGCGCGGCGCTGCTGCGCCGGGTCGCCGATCTGCTCCAGCGCGACCGCGAGGAGATCGGGCTGATCGAGAGCCGCGACACCGGCAAGACGCTGGAGGAGGGCCGGATCGACGTCGACTGCGTCACCGACGCCTTCCGTTACTTCGCCGACCTGGTGATGAACGAGAGCGGCGGGCGTGTCGTCGACGCCGGGTCGCCCGACATCCACAGCGTGGTCGTGCACGAGCCGGTCGGCGTCTGCGCGATGATCACGCCCTGGAACTACCCGCTGCTCCAGGCCAGCTGGAAGATCGCGCCGGCCCTCGCGGCCGGCAACACCTTTGTGATCAAGCCCAGCGAGGTCACCCCGCTGTCGACGGTCCACCTGATCAAGCTGCTGGTGGAGGCCGGGCTGCCGGTCGGCGTCGCCAACATCGTCACCGGCGCGGGCCTGCCGGTCGGCCAGCGGCTGGCCGAGCACCCGGATGTGGATCTGTTCTCCTTCACCGGTGGCCTCGTCAGCGGTACGAAGGCGGGCGCGGCCGCCGTCTCCGGCGCCAAGAAGATCGCGCTGGAACTGGGCGGCAAGAACCCGAATGTGGTGTTCGCCGACGCCTGCGCGACGGAGGAAGGCTTCGACACCGCTGTTGACCAGGCGCTGAACGCGGCCTTCATTCACAGCGGGCAGGTCTGCTCGGCCGGTGCCCGGCTGATCATCGAGGAGTCGGTGCGCGATCGCTTCGTCGCCGAGCTCGCCCGCCGCGCCGAGCGGATCAAGCTCGGCCGGGGCACCGAGGACGGCGTGGAGTGCGGTCCGGTCGTCTCGCAGCAGCAGCTGGAGAAGGTGGAGGCGTATGTCGCCTCCGCGCTGGCCGAGGGTGCGCAGCTGCGTTGCGGCGGCTCGCGTCCCCAGCCGTCGGATGTGCGCCCCGCCACCGGCTACTTCTACTCGCCGACCGTGCTGGACGGCTGCCACCGCGAGATGAAGGTCGTTCGGGAGGAGACCTTCGGGCCGATCCTGACGGTCGAGACGTTCACGACCGAGGACGAGGCCGTCGCGCTGGCCAATGACACCGAGTACGGGCTGGCCGGTGCGGTATGGTCCGCCGACACCGCCCGCGCACGCCGGGTCGCCGCGCGGCTGCGGCACGGCACCGTCTGGATCAACGACTTCCACCCCTACCTTCCGCAGGCGGAGTGGGGCGGCTTCGGCAAGTCGGGGATAGGCCGGGAACTGGGCCCCGCGGGTCTGGACGAGTACCGCGAGAGCAAGCACGTTTACGAGAATCTGCGGCCGGAGCCGGTGCGGTGGTTCGGGGGCTGAGGCCCACCGGAATTTCGCAGCACCCGAATTCGCAGCACCCCGAATTTCGCAGCACCGCGCGCAGGCGCTTCGCAGTAAGCAGTAAGGAGCAACCACCCCATGCCTGTATATGACTATGTCGTTGTCGGCGGCGGCACCGCTGGCTCCGTGATCGCCTCCCGGCTCACCGAGGACCCGAACGTCACCGTCGCCGTCATCGAGGGCGGCCCCAGCGACATCGACCGCGACGACGTGCTCACGCTGCGCCGCTGGCTCGGCCTGCTCGGCGGCGAGCTCGACTACGAGTACACGACCACCGAGCAGCCGCGCGGCAACTCGCACATCCTGCACAGCCGCGCCAAGGTCCTGGGCGGGTGCTCCTCGCACAACACCCTGATCTCCTTCAAGCCGCTGCCCTCCGACTGGGACGAGTGGGAGGAAGCGGGCGCCGCGGGCTGGAACGCCAAGGTCATGGACCCGTACTTCGGCAAACTGCGCAACAACATCGTGCGGGTGGCGAAGAAGGACCAGAACCAGATCGCCACGGACTGGATCGAGGCCAGCACGGCCGCCCTCGGCGTGCCCGAGATCGTCGGCTTCAACGACAAGCCGTTCGAGGAGGGTGTCGGCTTCCTCGACCTGGCCTACCACCCGGAGAACAACAAGCGCTCCTCCGCCTCCGTCGCCTACCTCCACCCCCACATGGAGGCTGGTGACCGCCCCAACCTGACGCTGATGCTGGAGACCTGGGCGTACCGGCTGGAGCTGGACGGCACCCGGGCCAAGGGCGTCCACGTCCGTACGAAGGACGGCGAGGAGGTCTACGTCGAGGCCGCCCGCGAGGTGCTGGTCTGCGCCGGTGCCGTGGACACCCCGCGGCTGCTGATGCACTCCGGCATCGGCCCGAAGAAGGACCTTGAGGCGCTGGGCCTGCCCTGCGTGCTCGATCTGCCGGGCGTCGGCGAGAACCTGATGGACCACCCCGAGTCGGTGATCGTCTGGGAGACCAACGGGCCGATCCCGGACAACTCCGCGATGGACTCCGACGCGGTGATGTTCGTCAAGCGGGACCCGGAGCACAAGGGTCCCGACCTGATGTGGCACTTCTACCAGATCCCGTACACCGACCACCCCGAGCGGCTGGGCTACGAACGCCCCGAGCACGGTGTGTCGATGACCCCGAACATCCCCAAGTCCCGTGCCCGCGGCCGCCTTTACCTCACCTCGGCCGACCCCGAGGTCAAGCCCGCGCTGGACTTCAAGTACTTCGAGGACGAGGGCGACTACGACGGCCAGACCCTGGTCGACGGTATCAAGCTGGCCCGTAAGGTCGCGCAGGCCGAGCCGTTCAAGAAGTGGCTCAAGCGCGAGGTCTTCCCCGGCCCGGACGTCACCGACGACGCGGAGATCAGCGAGCTGGTACGCAAGTGCGCGCACACCGTGTACCACCCGGCCGGCACCTGCAGGATGGGCGCGGCCGATGACGAACTCGCCGTCGTGGACCCGGAGTTGAAGATCCGGGGCTTGCAGGGCATCCGTATCGCGGACGCCTCCGTGTTCCCGACGCTGCCCGCCGTGAACCCGATGCTCGGCGTCCTGATGGTGGGGGAGAAGTGCGCCGAAATGCTCGCCAAGCCCACAACGCAGGGAGGTGATGCGTAATGGCTACCGTTGCTACCGACGCATCCGGCATTTCCGAGTCCCAGAACGCCGCGGCTGCCGAGGACGGCCGGGACGTCGTCTTCTCCGTCCGCGACCTGTGGAAGGTCTTCGGCCCCAAGGCCGAGCGCGTCCCCGGCGACGCCTCCCTGACCGGGCTCTCCGCGGACGAGGTGCGCGAGCGCACCGGCTGCACCCCCGCCGTCCGCGAGGTCTCCTTCGACGTCCACAAGGGCGAGGTCTTCGTCGTCATGGGCCTCTCCGGCTCCGGCAAGTCCACGCTCGTACGCTGCCTGACCCGGCTCATCGAGCCGACCGGCGGCAAGCTGGAGATCGACGGCGAGGACGTCCTGGCCATGGACAAGTCCGCGCTGCGCGACCTGCGCAGGCACCGCGCCTCCATGGTCTTCCAGCACTTCGGCCTGCTGCCGCACCGCACCGTCCTCGACAACGTCGCGTACGGGCTGGAGATCCAGGGCATGGGCAAGGCCGAACGCCGCGCGCGCGCCCAGGAGATGGTCGACAAGGTCGGCCTCAGCGGCCTCGAAAAGCGCCGCCCAGGACAGCTCTCCGGCGGCCAGCAGCAGCGCGTCGGGCTCGCCCGCGCGCTCGCCGTGGACCCCGAAGTCCTGCTCTTCGACGAGCCGTTCAGCGCGCTCGACCCACTGATCCGGCGCGATATGCAGGAGGAGGTCGTACGGCTGCACCGTGAGGAGGGCCGCACGATGGTCTTCATCACCCACGACCTCTCCGAGGCGCTGCTGCTGGGCGACCGTATCGCCCTGATGCGCGACGGTGAGATCGTCCAGCTCGGCACCCCCGAAGAGATCGTCGGCTCCCCGGCCGACGACTACGTGCGCGACTTCGTCCGCGATGTGCCGCGCGAGCAGGTCCTGACCGTGCGCCGCGCGATGCGCCCGGCCGAGGCCGGCGAGGCCGACGAGGGGCCCGCGCTGGCCCCCGACACCCTGGTCGGCCACGCCATCGAGGCCGTCGCCCGCTCCGGCGGCGCGGCCCGCGTCGTCGAGAACGGCCGCTGCCTGGGCGTCGTGGACCACGCGTGCCTGCTGAACGTGGTGGCCGGTATCGAGCGCGAAGAGGTGGCCGCCTGATGTACGCCGCCGCCCGCCGCCCACCGCACCACCAACTGCTCCTGCGCTCGGTCCGCCCCCACGCACCGGAGGGAAGGCTGCGTACCGCCCTGCTGCGCCGCTGGCGCGAGGCCCAGCGGGCAGCCGCGATGAATGTGCCGGTCGGCACCGTGAAACGGGGCAGAGCATGAGTACCGCGACTACTGCTCCGGCCAGCGATACCGAGCCCAAGACCGCCGCCCCTGGCGGCTCCGACGCCACCACCGGCAAGACCAACCCGCTCCAAGCGCTCCTCCGCCACCGCGGCCTGGGCAAGATCCTGCTCCTCGCGCTCGCCGCGGCGGTCCTCGTCCCGATCGTCCACGCCCAGTGGGCCGGCGGGATGTGGCCGCAGGCACTGTCCGTCGACCTGTCCGAGCCGCTCGGCAAGACCAGCGACTGGATCATCGACAACCGCGACAGCCACCCGCTCTTCCTGTACTTCTTCGGCCACATCAGCAACGCCGTGGTGCTGTCCGTACGGGCCGTGTACATGCTGCTCCTCGCACTCGGCTGGACCGGCGTGACCGCGCTCGTCACCCTCGTCGCCTGGCGCGTCGCGGGCTGGCGCATCGCCGCGACCGCACTGCTCTCCTTGCTGGTCAGCGGCCTGCTCGGGATGTGGGTGCCGACCATGCAGACCCTCGCGCTGATGATCGTGACGGTCCTCGCCTCGGTCGCCGTCGGTGCGCTGCTCGGCCTCGCCGCCGGGCTATCGGACCGTACGTTCCGGATGCTGCGGCCCGTACTCGACACCATGCAGGTGCTGCCGGCCTTCGCCTACCTGCTGCCCGTCGTGCTGGTCTTCGGCATCGGCGTCCCCGCCGCGCTGCTGGCGACCGTCATCTACGCGGCTCCGCCGATGGCACGGCTCACCGCGCTCGGGCTGCGCAGCGCCGACACGGGCGTCCTCGAAGCCGTGACCTCGCTCGGCGCGACCGGACGGCAGCGGCTGCTGACCGCCCGCCTCCCGCTGGCCCGCAAGGAGCTGCTGCTCGGCCTCAACCAGACGATCATGATGGCGCTCTCGATGGTCGTGATCGCCTCGATGATCGGTGCGGCCGGTCTCGGCGACCGCGTCTACCAGGCGCTCGCCTCGGTCGACGTCGGCGCGGCGCTGGCCGCCGCCGTCCCGATCGTGCTCCTGGCGATCGTCATGGACCGTACGACCGCGGCGGCGGGCGAGCGGCTCGGCGCCGGCTCGGCACCGGGCCCGAAGTGGCTGCGCGGCCCGCTCGCCTGGGCGGGCGTCGCCGTGGTCACCGCCGCCGTAGCCGTCGTCGGCCGGCTCTCCGGCTCGATGGTCTGGCCGACCGACTGGGTCGTGGCCATCGCGGACCCGGTCAACGACTTCAAGGATTGGATGGTCGGCCACCTCTACTCCGGCGTTCCGGTCATCGGCGGCACCGCCGACTGGGCCGCGGCCTTCACCACCTGGGTGCTGGACCCGCTGCGCGACGGCCTGACCGCGCTGCCCTGGTGGGGCGCGCTGCTGATCGTCGCCGCACTGGCCTGGCTCATCGGTACGTGGCGCACCGCCCTGACCGCGGTGCTCGCTCTGGCGGCCATCGGCGTGCTGGGCGTGTGGAAGCCCTCCATGAACACCCTCTCGCAGGTGCTCGCGGCCCTCGTCGTGACGCTGGCCCTGGGCTTCGCGATCGGTATCCTGGCCGCCGGCAGCAAGCGCTTCGAGGTGATCCTGCGGCCCGTCCTGGACGTCATGCAGACCATGCCGCAGTTCGTGTACCTGATCCCGGTGGTCGCGCTCTTCGCGGTGGGCCGCGCCCCGGCCGCCGCGGCGGCCATCATCTACGCGCTGCCCGCGGTCATCCGCATCATCACCCAGGGCCTGCGTCAGGTCGACCCGGCGGCGATGGAGGCGGCGCACTCGCTGGGCGCGACCCGCTGGCAGACGCTGCGCCAGGTCCAGCTCCCGCTGGCCCGGCCCGCGCTGCTGCTGGCCGTCAACCAGGGAGTCGTCCTGGTCCTCGCCGTCGTCATCATCGGCGGCCTGGTGGGTGGCGGCGCGCTCGGCTACGACGTGGTGACCGGTCTGGCGACCGGCGATCTGGCCCTCGGCCTGGTCGCGGGCGTGGCCATCGTCTGCCTCGGCCTGATGCTCGACCGGGTCACCCAGCCCACGGAACGCCGAGCGGCGAAGGGAGCCTGACCATGGCACGCACTACTCACCCGTCGCGCGCTGCTCGTACCACTCGTACGCGCAAAGCCACCGTCGTCGGCGCCGCCCTCGCGGCCGGTGCCCTGACGCTGTCCCTCTCCGGCTGCGGCGCGGCCGACATGACCAAGCAGGCCTCGCCGTACGCGGCCGTGGGCGGCGCCAAGTCCGTCACCCTGCAACTGGGAACCTGGGTCGGCACGCAAGCCAACGTCGGCGTGGCGAAGTACATCCTGGAGAACGAGCTCGGCTACCGCGTCGACACCGTGCAGGTGGACGAGCAGCCGGCCTGGGACGCGCTCAGCCAGGGCCGGGTGGACGCCATCCTTGAGGACTGGGGCCACCCGGAGGAGGTGCAGCGCTACGTCAAGGAGAAGAAGACGATCACGCCCGGCGGCGACCTGGGCGTCATCGGCCACATCGGCTGGTTCGTCCCCAAGTACTGGGCGGACAAGCACCCGGACGTCACCGACTGGAAGAACCTCAACAAGTACGCCGACGAGCTCCGTACCGCGGAGAGCGGCAAGAAGGGCCAGCTCCTGGACGGCTCCCCGTCCTATGTCACCAATGACAAGGCGCTGGTGAAGAACCTCGGCCTCAATTTCGATGTCGTGTTCGCGGGCTCCGAGGCGGCGCAGATCACCCAGATCAAACAGTTCGCCAAGCAGAAGAAGCCCTTCCTGACGTATTGGTACGAGCCGCAGTGGCTCTTCAACGAGGTGCCCATGGTGGAGGTCAAACTCCCCAAGTACACCGAGGAGTGCGCCGCGAAGGGCGTCGAGGATCCCCAGTCCATCGACTGCGCCTATCCTTCGACGCCGCTGCAGAAGTACCTCAACACGGACTTCGTCAAGAGCGGCAGCGATGCGGCGGAGTTCCTGAAGAAGTTCAAGTGGTCCAAGGAAGACCAGAACGAGGTCTCCGAAATGATCGCCTCGGACGGCCTTTCTGCCGATGAGGCGGCCAAGCGCTGGGCCGACAAGCACCCGGATGCATGGAAGGCGTGGCTGCCGAAGAAGAAGTAGCCGCACGGGCGGTGGTGGGTGCGCCTGCGCCCGTCACCGCCCGGACCCGCCGGGCCCGCGCGTGCCCCCAGCCCTGGCCGCCCCCTGTCGCGCGCTACCTGGCCCGACGGAGAGGTATGTGCAGGTCTGCGGCGCGTGGCTGTAACTCGCCGGTGTCCTGGACATCTGTTCGCGCCGAGTGATCAGATGGCCGACGACCCCGCACATGTGTGCCGAACTGGTTATCGATGCCCAGGAGATGGCCGCGGCAACCGCCGCCTCTCCCTTGCGCGGGCGATTTTCCTGACCGAACCGACAGATTGGGGGCGGCTATGGTCTGGATGCTGCTGCTGAGCGCCATCACCGCCGAGGTCATCGCCACCTCGTTCCTGAAGCTGAGCGAGGGATTAACCAAACTGCTGCCGAGCCTGGTCGTCGGGGTCTGTTACATCGCTTCGTTCACGCTGCTGGCCCAGGCACTCAAAAGGATGCAGCTGGGCATCGCCTACGCGATCTGGTCCGGCCTCGGCACCGCCGCCATCGCGCTCATCGGGATGGTGTTCATGGACGAACCGGCGAACATGGTCAAGGTCCTGGGGATTACCTTGATCATTGGCGGCGTCGTCATGCTCAACCTGACCGGGGACCATTAGTTTCCAGCCACAGATCATCAAGAAGCGGCACCTGTACGCGCGGTGGTGCGAGAGGAGGGCCGGGCGACGACGACCCGGCCCTCCTCTCGGCCGACGTTTACGAATCAGCGGTCGGCCGGTCCCACGGTGGCATGCCGCTGTAGGCGCGTCCGATGAGCGACACCCATCGGTGCACGGAGTCCTCGATCGGGGCGAACGGTCCGGGCCGGTAGTGCGGTGAGGTGAGCCCGCGCTGGACGGACTCGCAGGCATCCCAGTCCTGCAGGTTGATGCGATGCCAGAAGTCAACGGGGCTGTCGTCGAGAACCCCGTCCTGGGCGTACCAGGAGCACTCGACGCGGGAGTGGCCCGGTGAGGACGGCACCAGATGGTGGATCAACACGTAGTCGGGGTGCAGCGAGAGGAACAGGTTGGGGACCAGCGCGGCGTAGAACACCGTCCGTTGATCGACGCCGGGCAGCAGAGCGCCACCGGCCCGCCCGTCCATCGACATGGTCTGCGCACCCTCCGCCAGGTCCATCGTGCCGCCGACCCAGGCTCCCGGCTCGTCGGCGATGTAGCTGGCGCTGTTGGGCGGGGCCACAGCGGTCAGCTCGGGGTGGATGTGCGGGCAGTGGTAGCACTCCTGGTAGTTCTCGACGATCACCTTCCAGTTCGCCGCTACCTCATAGGTGCGAGTGGCGGCCAGCTTCAGCCGCTCGGGCGCGTACGGCGCGACATGGCCGGCGAGCGCTCCCAGGTAGTCGGGGAAGGACGCGGCGTCGCCACTGGCGTTGACGAAGACCCAGCCGTGCCAGACCTCGGCCGGCAGCTCGATCAGCCCGTGGTCCTCCGGCAGGTCCGGGAACCGGGGCGCCGTGCGCAGCGAACCGTCCATTTTGAACGTCCAGGAGTGGTAAGGGCAATGCACCACCCGCTTGCTCGATGAGCAGCCGTCGGCCAGCAGTTCGTGTCCGCGGTGCCGGCAGGTGTTGGCGAACGCGGCAATCCGGTCGCCTTCCCTGGTCAGCAGAACCGGTACGGTCCCCACCTGCCTGGCGTACTGGGTCGCCCCCTCGGGGAAGACCTCGTCCAGCCGGCCGAGGCAGCTCCACGTGCCGGCGAACAGATGACGTCGTTCCCAGGCGAACACCTCTGGCGCGGTGTAGGCCGCCGCCGGCAGCATGCTGGATTTCCCGAACGGTCCCGTCACGCGTTTCAGTTCGTCGAGAGGCAGCGGTGCGTGCGGCCAGTCGGCTGGTGTGGTCGTCGTCATCAGGCGTCCCCTCCGGTAATCAGGCGAGCTAATATCTCGGTTTCTACCGCAGTGCCATTTCCCTGCGCAGTCCAATGAGTCCCGGACGCGCGACTTCCCACGGTCGTCATGGGCGCGGTTCCTGTCGAGCGGTCCGGGCCGGATCTCGTTCGACGACCGGATCCAGTATTTCGTCGATCTGCTTGCACAATTCCTGATCCAGGGCGACACCTGCCACTGCGGTGGTGTCGATCAGTTGCTTCGGGTGGGACGCGCCGACGATCGCGGAGGCGACATCGGGGTTCTGCAACGTCCACGCCACCGCGAGCTGCGCCTGCGTCAACCCGGCCGACTCGGCCAGCGGCCGGAGCCGCTGCACCCGGCTGAGCACCTCGTCGCGCATGAACGGATCCAGCCACTGCCGTCCCTCCGTATCGGCGCCGCGCGATCCGGAGGGCGGCTGCTTGCCTGGCAGATACTTGCCGGTCAGCACGCCCTGCGCGAGCGGCGACCAGACGATCTGTCCCATGCCCAGCTCCGCACAGGCGGGAATCACCTCGGATTCGATGACCCGCCACAGCATGGAGTACTGCGGCTGGTTGGCGATCAGCGGAATGCGCAGTTCCCGGGCGAGCCGGTGTGCGGCGCGGATGTCCTCGGCGGGCCACTCGGACACCCCGATATAGCGGGCCTTACCCGCCCGGACAATGTCGTAGAACGCCTCCATCGTCTCTTCGAGCGGCGTTTCGACGTCGTATTGGTGGGCCCAGTAAATGTCCACGTAATCGGTGCGCAGGCGGCGCAGTGATCCGTCGATCGAGTCCAGTACGTGTTTCCGGGACAGGCCGCGGTCGTTACGTCCGGGTCCGGTCGGCCAGTAGACCTTGGTGCTGATTTCCAGCCCGGCCCGCCGCTGCTGGGCCAGTGCCCGCCCCAATACCTCCTCGGCTCGGGTGTCCGCGTACATATCGGCGGTGTCGAAGGTGGTAATTCCCGCGTCGAGTGCCGCCCCCACACAGGCGTACGCGGCATCCTCGTCGATCTGCTGGCCATGGGTGAGCCAGTTACCGTACGCGATCTCGCTGACCATCAGCCCGCTTTTACCGACATGACGGTGCTCCATCACTTCTCCTCGAAGTCGTTGTCGCCCAACAGGGTTGCCCAACAGGACAGTTCAGTCCTGGCGCCCGCTCGGTGCGGGCAGGAAACCGGATTCAACGAGGTACTGGATGTACCGGTCGAGAAGGAGGCTATCGATTGTGGGGCAGTCAATGCCCGATTCGGCGAGACCCCGCGAGGTGTTGGTCCGGTCGTAGTCGTAATCATCGAGCTGAAGTGAATCCACCGCCGCGCTGACCAGGGCGAGGGTCGCCCGTACCGAGCTGTTCCGGTCGTCGGCGATGACGTCCGCGTGACGCTGGAGCCGGCCCATCCAGTCCTCGTACGGCACGGCCTCGACGGGGTGGCCGGCGGCGCGGATCCGGTCGATGATCGCGTGGATCCTGACGGTCCGTGGATTGGTCAGGTTGAACTCGCCGCCGACCGAGTCCGGATGCAGCGCGAGTCGCACATAAGCCTTGGCGACGTAGTCGACCGGTACCAGGTTCACCTCGGCCCATCCGGCACCGGCGTTCGGCACGGCCCCGACCTCGACACAGGCTCGGATGTAGTGCCACAGTCCGTCATTGACTCCCACGGCACCCGTGGCCGTGTGGCCACCGATCTGCGCAGGCCGGTACACCGCCGAGGGAATGCCGCGCACACGCGCGATGCGGAGCATTTCCTCGGCCACCCATTTGGTGCGCGCATAGCCCTCGGCGGGCATCAGATCCGGATCGACCCGCCGGTCCTCGACCAGGGGCTCCGGGTTGTTCGCCGTCCCGATCAGCGCGCTCGTCGCGGAGACGTAGTGCACCGGCTTGACCCGCTTGCTTGCGGCCAGCCGCAACAGCTCCCGGGTGCCCCCGACGTTGGCCGCCCTGAGCCGGCTGTAAGCGTCGACCAGATTGACCCTTGCACCATTGTGGAAGATCAGGTCAACCTGCTCGGCCAGCATGTCGAACTGCGGTGCCGACAACCCGCACAGGGGCTTTTCCAGGTCAGCGGCGATGGCGGTGATCCGGTCGGGATCCACACCGTCTGCCAGACCGTAGCCGCGCAAGCTGTCCAGAACGCGAACCGCCGCCTCGGTGTCCTCGCTGGCGCGCACCAGGCAGTAGATCTGGGCGTCCGTGCTGTCGAGAAGCTCCCTGAGCACGAACGATCCGACGAAGCCGGTCGCACCGGTCAACAGGACCGTGCGCGGAGCACGGACCACGTCCCGGTCCAGCGGCTCACTGCCCACAGTCGATATGGCCGGGTCGAGGAAGGCTTCCTCGACGAGGTCCACATCGGCGGCGTGTTCCTCGCCGGAGTCCGGGCTGATGAGCAGATCCGCGAGTGCGGCCGCGGTCGGCCTGGCGAATATCTCGTGCACCGGCAGGTCGACACCGATCCGCTGCTTTATCCGGCCGGCCAGGCGGACCGCGAGGATGCTGTTGCCGAACTCGAAGAAGTTGTCGTCGACCCCGACCTGCGGCACCCCGAGCACCTGACTGAACAGTTCACACAGCGTCTCCTCCATCGAGTTGCCCGGCGCGCGACCCGGAGAGCCCGAAGAGCCGGTCGTCGGCCGCGGTGCCGGCAGCGCCGCGCGGTCGAGCTTCCCGTTCGCGTTGAACGGCACGGCGTCCAGCCGCACGAAGGCCGCGGGAATCATGTAGTCCGGGAGCGTCTTGGCCAGGTGTGCCCGCAACGAGGCGGTCGGCAGGTCGGCCGCGCCGGCCCGCATCGGCGCGTTGGCGTAGGAGGCCAGCGGTGCCTTCTCCTCGGCTCCGGGCCGGTAGAGATCGGACAGCACCGGGAAGGCGGGCCCGTCGGCGGCGACCAGGACGCAGTCGAAGCTGCCGTCCGGGGACCCGGACCAGGTGAGGATGGCCTGATATCCCAACCGCTCGGCCAGGACACGGAGTTCCTCGGGATCGACACCGCGCATCTCGGCACGCAGCTCGGACAGCACCGCGCCGATGGCCGCGCCCTCGGCGAGACGGTCGGCGGCGGCGATCTCGTTGGCGATGCGTCCGTTCGGAATTCCCGAGACGCGGACCGGCGCTGACACCGGACGGCCCAGGCGGCCGGCCAACTGGTCCAGCTCGACGATGTCCTGCCCCCACCGCAGGACGGGCAGCTCACCCAGCGACGCGGCCGCGGGCTCGGCCCCGTCCGACTTCTTGCGCAGAACGACGTCGTACCGGTACCGGGTGAACTCGTTGTGATACCGCCCGGGCTTGAGGCGCATGTCCACAGCGGCGACGGAGTCCATCCGGTCGGCGAGAGCGACGTAGAACTCCGGGGGCATCATCAGGTCTTTTTCCAGGGCCAGCGCGTGCTCGACGCCGCGCCGTACCTCGGCGGCATCCGTCCGTTCGTCGGCACGGTGGAGGTGAATCGCGGTCTTCAGGCTACGCAGCAGACCGAGATGGCGTACGTCCCCGACGACGACGGAACCGCCGGGGCGGATCAGGTCCATCGCATTGGTCAGGACCCGCACGAGGTAGTCGACCGTGGGAAAGTGCTGGATCACCGAGTTGATGATGACCAGGTCGAAGAAGTCCTCGGGCAGACCGTCGAGGTCGTCCGCCGGCTGGCACCGCAGCTCGACCTTCTCGGCCAGCGCGGGATCCTTGTCGCACTGGGCCCTGATGTTGTCGATGACCGGAGCGGAGAGATCCGTGCCCCAGTACGCCTCACAGTGCGGCGCCACCCGGGCCAGCGTCAGGCCGGCGCCCACCCCGATGTCCAGGACCCTGCGCGCCCCCAGCGCCCGCAGCCGCGTCGCTGTGTCGTCCTGGATCTCCCTGAGGTGCTCCATCGGGAGCAGCTGCCCGTCGTAGCTGCTCTTCCAGACTCCGAAGTCCTCACCGAGCGGGGGCTGCGCCGAGTCGGTCTCGGTGTAGACCGAGTCGTACACCTTCTGCCACTCGTCGACCTTCTCCCGCGCCGCCTCTTCGGACTCCGCTGGGGTGGCCGGCACCACGTAGGCCACCAGCCGCTGGTCACCGGGGTTGTCCTCGCGCATCACGACCGCCGCCTGGCTGACCAACGGATGCGTGACCGCGGCCGTTTCGATCTCACCGAGTTCGACCCGGTGGCCACGGATCTTGACCTGCCCATCGGCCCGGCCGACGAATTCGAGGTCGCCGTCGGCGGACTGGCGCACCAGGTCGCCCGTGCGGTACATCCGTGACCCGTCTTTATCGAACGGATTGACGACGAAACGTTCCTCCGTCAGGGTTGGCCGATTCAGATATCCACGCGCGACCCCGGCTCCTGCGATGTACAACTCACCGACCTCACCCGGTGGCATCGGCTCCAGCCCGGGACCCAGGACATGGACCTCGGTGTTGGCGATCGGCCGCCCGATCGGCGGCGGGCCGCTGACCTCGTGCAGCGGCGCGATGGTCGACCAGACGGTGGTCTCGGTCGGCCCGTACAGATTCACCACTTCGCGACCGAGTTCGAGCATCGCGGTGGCGACCGTCGGAGGTAGCGCCTCGCCGCCGACCAGCATGCGCAGTCCACGCAGGCTGTCCGGAATCTGCTCGACCAGCATCGCCCACCATGTCGGCGTGCCCTGCGCGAGGGTGACGCCCTGCCGCAGCAGTTCGGCCACGGTCGCCGGCTCGCGGTTGGCGCCCGAGGGCGCGAGCACGATGCCGGCCCCCCGCACCAGCGGCAGGAAGATCTCCACGCCGGACATGTCGAAGCCCAGGACCGAGGTGGCCAGCATCCGGTCGCCGGACGTCAGGCCGAACCGTTCTCCCAGGTCGGTCAGCAGATTGGCCAGATTGCCATGGGTGACCACGACCCCCTTGGGCCGGCCGGTCGAACCGGAGGTGTAGATCACGTAAATAGGGTGGGTGGACCGGAGCGGCGCGACGCGCTCGTCATCCGCCAGGTCACCATCGGCCCCCTCGCCGTTCTCCGCGAACAGTGACCGGACGTCGAGCGGCATGATCGGAACATCGGTGTCTTCCGGTACGAGCGCGCTCGATCCGGTCGTGGTCAACACCAGTTTCGGGCGTACCTCCTCGACCATGAACGCGACCCGCTCAGCGGGCTGCTGGGGATCGATCGAGAAGTACGCGGCCCCCGCTTTGAGTACCGCGAGGAGCGCCACGATCATCTCCTCGGACCTCGGCAGCGCGATAGCCACGAAGTCCTCGGGACCGATGCCGCGTGAGACCAGTGAGCGGGCCAGCCGATTGGCTCCGGAGTTCAACTCGGCATATGTGTATGTGCGGTTCCCGGTGACCAGTGCCACCGCGTCAGGACAGGCATCAGCACACGCTTCGAACAGTACCGGTAATGTCGTCTGTGAAACGCCCACAGAAGGGGCCTCCATTCGTGATAACCAGGAGCGATTTTCAGCAACAGGGGAGCCTCGCCCGCTTCGGGGCTACATCATTCCCCAGAGGATCGCCCGGCCGGGAGCGTACCTTCATCGTTCGCCCAGTAAACCCTGACCAAGATCCAACTGCATCAGGATCCCTGCCTGTTCGGGACGTTGACGCCGTTGCGTGTGGCTGAAAAACCGCAGGTCAAGGCAGTAAGCGAACAACGGGACACCGGGAGGCCAACGTTGGGCGAAGATCGTCGATCATGGTCGGCGGCGGGGCGTGCAAGTGCCGGGCAGCTCGGCGAGTTGACCCGGAGAGTCGACTTGCTACGGCGTCGAGGAGAACCCGGAAGTCTGGAAGAAGTGACCGTCGGTCCGAGGAAGCACTCGCCACGCCTCGGACATGATTCGCGCCCGCGGCCCGGCTCCATATTCCTGTCGGAATCGCGCACCCCTCCCTATCGGATCGCCATCCCAGCGGAATCGCATATTCCCTTGGGTAGACGGATCCGGGCCCTGGCTCGTTCTCAAGGTGCACGCTGGGCGGCGATCCCGCGCCGATAAGCAAGGTACGTCCTCTCTGCTGCCGCCCGATCAGATGGGGAGCGCCCCGTACGCGATTCCCGGAATGGTCGTCGTCCCGGCCTCCGGAGGAAAGCGCCGGGTGACGCTCTCCGCGGAAGCATGTGTGGCGGGGCGCTACCTCGCGGCCGTCGCGTCCGGCCCCGGCTTCCGGGAGGCGCTGTCGTCGCTGCGGCGGGGCGTCCGCCCGACTATCGCCCCCGCCCCGCTCACGCCCCCCCCGCAGCCCATCCCGTACCCCCTCCGCCAGCTCCCTGACCGCCGCCATCGCCCGGCGCTGCAACCCCGGGCCGAAGGTGACCTGGGACGCGCCCAGGGCACCCAGCTCGCGTGGCGTCGGGACGGCGTGGCCGTCATCGTTGTTGCCGTCATTGCCGTTGCCGTCACTCGTCCGCATGGCGAGCGACCGATTCCTGTATCCCCGTGCAGCAGGCGCACCAAGCTGGCCCCGCCGGTCACCGACGAAAGGCCCAGCCGCCGTGCCCCTGCCCACGCCGCCGCGATGCCCCAGCCCTGACTGCGACGAGTGGCTGTGGAAGGACACCACGACCACCAACGTCCACTGGGACAACTGGCGATGGTGGTGCCGTCGCTGTGACAAGAGGTGGTACCCGACGCTGGAACAGATCGAGGACTTCCGCCACGGGGCGTCGGGCGGACCGGACCGAGCACAGACCCCTCGCGTCCAGCGGGACCCCAGAGTGGCCCGCCCGTAGGACACGTAGGACTCTCCTCAGGGCCCGTAAGGCCCCCCGGTCCGTAAGGCCCTCCAGCCCGTAGGACACCCCCGGTCCGTAAGACCCCCCGGTCCGTAAGACACTCCGCCTCCCCCCCCGGGTTGGCGGACCACCGTCCCCTGGCCGCCCATCCGGCGCAGCGTGACGGCATAGTAGAGCGAGGCCCCTACGGGGGCATGACAAGCGCTCGTACACGCACCAGGGGGACTCCACTCCATGCCACTCATACGCCGCTCCACCGCGGTTGCCGCCGCGCTGGCCGCCCTGCTCGCGGTCACCGCCACCGCCTGTGGTCCCAGTGACGACAACGCCTCGGCGGCGCCGGACAGTTCGGCCGCCGACAAGGACGGCGGCGGTCTCAAGCTTCCGAAGGGCGTACCGACCAGCATCGACGACCTGAAGAAGTGGAAGGACGGCGGCTGGCAGGACTGGGACAACTGGGCCCGTAAGGCGTCCGATTTCGCCAACCCGATCATCAAGGACCACTGGAAGCCGGACCGGCTGGCACAGGCCAAGGCCGCGCCGGACGTCAGCGTCAACGCCACCGGCGCGGGCAGCGAGTACCCCGCCACCGACCCGGAGCCGCGCGCGATCCGCGCCGAGCAGGTCGCCCGTCCCTACCACAAGCACATGGCGCCGGTCGGGAAGATCTTCTTCGACAGCCCGAAGGGCCCGAAGGTCTGCTCCGGCACGATCGTCGAGGACCCGGCGCACCCGGGCAAGTCCAACCTGGTATGGACGGCGGGCCACTGTGTGCACTCCGGCAAGCGGGGCGGCTGGATGCGGAACATCGTCTTCGTGCCGTCGTTCAACGACTACGGTGTGCCGATGAGCCGGGTCGACCGGACGCCGGCGCAGCAGGTCACGCCGTACGGCCGGTTCTGGGCCGACTGGATCACCACCTCCGGTGAGTGGATCGACATGGGCAGCGAGGAGACCGGCAACGGGGGCTCCGCGTACGACTTCGCGGTGCTGCATGTGAAGCCGGAGAACGGCGGCACCAAGTCCCTCCAGGAGACCGTCGGAGCGGCCGCCCGGGTCTGGTTCAACGCCCCGTCCGCGGACCGCATCAGCTCCCTGGACGCCTTCGGCTACCCCGCGGCACCGCCGTACGACGGCGCCCGCATGATGAACTGCCCCGCCCGCCCCGGCCGCCTCACGATGGAGCAGGGCACGCCCGCCATGCACCGCATCGGCTGCACGATGACGGGCGGCACGTCGGGCGGCGGCTGGTTCGTCAACCGCGGCGGCAAGCTGACCCTGGTGTCCAACACGTCGATCAGCTCCAACGCGCACACCTGGCTGGCGGGCCCGCACCTGGGCCCGGAGGCGGAACGCGTCTTCAACGGGATCAGCCGGAAGTTCGCGGGGCAGTAGGGGCGTAGGGGGAGCAGGCAGCAAGGGCGTTGGTGCGGTGCGGGGCGGGGCAAGGTGCGTCGCCCCGGCCGTGCCTCCCGCCTCCTGCCCGGCTCCCCCTACCCCGCCGCCTCCCGCACCCCCTCCGCCGTCTCCTTCACCGCCGCCATCGCCTGCCGCTGCAGCCCCGGTCCGAAGGTGACCCGGGACGCGCCCAGGGCGCCCAGTTCGCGGGGCGAGGGGCCGTCCGGCGTGGCCAGGGCGTTGAGCGGGAGGCCGATGCCGGCCGCGAGTCCGGCCAGCAGCGGGGGCGGGGCGAGGATCGGATAGACGCAGTCGGCGCCCGCTGCGGCGTACAGGCGGCCGCGGCGTACCGTCTCCGCCGCCCGTTCGCCCTCCTCAACCTCCTCAGCCGCCTCAGCCTCCTCCGTACCCTCGGCGCCGCGCAGGAAGGTGTCGATCCGGGCGTTGATCACCAGCGTGTCGCCCGCCTCCGCGCGTACCTGTGCCAGCCAGTCGGCTTGCTGCTGCGGATCCCGGAGGGCGCCGGACGCGTGGTCGGTGTCCTCCAGGTTGCAGCCGACCGCCCCGGCGTCCATGAGCCGCCCCACCAACTCCTTTGCGGACAGGCCGTATCCGGCCTCCACATCCGCCGAGACGGGGACATCCACCGCCCGGACGATGCGCGCGACGGCCGCGAACATCTCGTCGGGCGGTGTCTGGCCGTCCTCGTAACCCAGGGACGCCGCCACGCCCGCACTGGGGGTGGCCAGGGCTGGAAACCCGGCGTCCGCGAACACCCGCGCGCTGGCCGCGTCCCAGGGGCCCGGCAGGATCAGCGGCGGTTCCGGGCCGTGGTGCAGGGCGCGCAGCGTATGAGCGAGGCGGGCGGACACCGGGCTCACATCTGCCCCGGCACCAGGCGTGTGGTCACGCCGAAGCGGTTCCAGGCGTTGATGGTGGTGATCACGGCGATGAGGTGGGCGAGTTCGGCCTCGTCGAAGTGAGCGGCGGCGCGCTCGTAGACCGCGTCGGGGACGGATCCCTCGGTCAGTACGGTCATCGCCTCCGTGAGGGCGAGCGCGGCTTGCTCCTTCTCCGTGTAGAAACCGGCCGCCTCCTCCCAGGCGTTGAGGAGATAGATCCGCTCCTCCGTCTCACCCGCTTTGCGTGCGTCCTTGACATGCATATCGAGGCAGAACGCACAGCGGTTGATCTGCGACGCGCGGATCTTGACCAACTCGACCAGCACCGGGTCGAGACCCCGCTTGGCCGCCACCTCCAGCGCGAGCATGGCCTTGAAGACCTCGGGCGCGAGCTTCGCCCAGTGCATCCGGGGCCCGTGTTGTTCCGTGTGGGCAGCCTCTTTCCGCTCCGTCGTCATCTCAGTCGTGTTCACAGTCGTCATCTCCGTCGTCATGGCTACGACGCTACGGCGTGAGTGGCACACCTGTATGGTCCACTTCCATGGACAATCCCCGGGCCACTTTCGGGCGTGATCTGCACCTGGACCTCACCGGCCCAGGAGGGGTGCGAGCCGCCCTGATGCGCGCGCTGCGGGAGGCCGTACGGACCGGGCGGCTGGCTCCCGGCACGCGTCTGCCGTCCTCCCGGTCGCTCGCCGCCGACCTCGGCATCGCCCGCAACACCGTCGCCGACGCGTACGCCGAACTGGTCGCCGAGGGCTGGCTCAGCGCGCGCCAGGGCTCCGGCACCCGCGTCGCCGAGCGCACACTGGCGCGGGCCACTCCGCCCGCCCGGCGCGCCCCCGGCCGGGCCCACCGCCCCGACCGGCCGCGCTACGACCTCACCCCCGGCACTCCCGACGTCTCCTCCTTCCCGCGCACCGCCTGGCTGGCCGCCGCCCGCCGTGCGCTGACCGCCGCCCCCAGCGAGGCGTTCGGTTACGGCGATCCCGCGGGCCGCCCCGAGTTGCGTACGGTCCTCGCCGACTACCTCGCCCGCGCCCGCGGCGTACGCGCCGACCCGGACCGGATCGTCGTCTGCACCGGCTTCATGCAGGGGCTGGGTCTGCTCAGCCGGGCGCTGCGCGGGGACGACGGCGGCCCGGCGGGCCGGTCGGCCACGCCCCGGGGACGTACCACGCCCCGCCCCCGGCGCCACCACGAGGACTGGCGCCATGACACGGACTGGGGGCTCTCCGGCGACAACTGGCGCCAGGGCGACGGCCAACTCGCCGTGGAGTCCTACGGCCTCTCCTTCCACCGCAACGTCATCGTCCGCGCCGGGCTGCGCACCATCCCGCTCCCGGTCGATGAACACGGCGCCCGGACGGCGGAGTTGGCCGCCGTCGACGACGTCCGCGCGGCGCTCCTCACCCCCGCCCACCAGTTCCCGACCGGTGTCCCGCTGCACCCCGACCGCCGCGCCGCCGCCGTCAACTGGGCGCGCGCCACCGGGGGCTACATCCTGGAGGACGACTACGACGGCGAACTCCGCTACGACCGCCAGCCGGTCGGCGCCCTCCAGGGCCTGGACCCCGACCATGTCGTCTACATGGGCACCGCCAGCAAAAGCCTCGCACCCGCGCTGCGCCTGGCCTGGATGGTACTGCCGGACCGCCTCGTCGACCGGGTGCTCGCCGTCAAGCGCACCGGCGAATGGGCGTCCGGCTCGCTGGACCAGCTCACCCTCGCCGAGTTTCTCTCCTCCGGCGCCTACGACCGCCACCTCCGTGGGATGCGCCTGCGCTACCGCCGCCGCCGGGACCAACTGGTGTCCGTCCTCGCCGCACGCGCCCCCCCACGTCCACATCTCCGGCATCGCGGCCGGCCTGCACGCCGTCCTCGAACTCCCGCCGGGCACCGAACAGTCCATCGTCCAGGCCGCCCGCCGGCAGGGCCTGGCCGTCGAGGGCCTGACCATGTTCACCGACCCGGCGGGCAACGCGGTCCCTCGTGACGCCCTGGTGGTCGCGTACGGGAGGCCACCGGAGCATGCGTTCGGGAGCGTGGTGGAGGCGCTGGCGCGGGCGTTGCCGCCGGGGGAGTAGCGCCGGGTCGGGCCTGCCCCCGCCTCAGAGGACGAACGTCCCCTTGTTGGGCAGCGTGACCACAAGTCCCCGTTCCCTCAGCTCCGCCACGGCGCGGCGAGCGGTGCCCGGGGCAACGCCGTACTCAGCGCCCATGTCCCGCTCATTCGGCAGGCGTGCGCCCTTCGGCAGCCGCCCTGCCTTGATCTCCGCTTCCACGGCGTCAGCAACCCGCATGTAGACGTAGCCGATTTCCATGGCCCGAACATACGGCCGTGCACTACCCCCGATGTCTGCAGGTGGCGGCATGGGGCTACCTGTGGCGGTATGTAGTGGCCTATAGTGGCTGTGACATGGAAAAGCCCCGAGAACCGCGCCATCGGCCCCCGGGGCAAGCACCGATCGCTGTAAGGAGCGACCGACATGCGAAGCCTATTCGAGTTAGTGGCGAAGCTGCTCTTCCCCTCGCACGGGAGGCACCGCGCCGACAGCCTGTCGGCAGCGCCCGTACTGCCACAGCCGCAGCCTGTTCCCGTGCGCAGGCTCGTCCGGAGCGCGGCGCCAGTACTCCAGATCATCGACGGGGACGCGACGGCAACGGTCCGTCCGTACGTCCTCGCTGCGGAAGGGGCCGACTGGTGACCGGAATGCGTCGACTCCCGTGGGACGGGCCGGAAGGTAAACCCGCGTACCTCTCGGCGGACGGCCGTCATTCCCGGCTGTCCCGCATGGCGGACGAGGTGGAACGGGCGCAGCTCGACACGGCACAGACCGTCGTCAGGCTCGCACGCGAACTGCTGAACGGCGCGGAGGTCGCGGCACTGGACGAAGTGCGCTTCGCGGCGCTCAGGCTGATCGAGTGCCTCACGGACACGCTGCGGGTCGCCGAGTCCCGGATGGCGAGCATTCCGACGCAACCAGACGACCCCGACTAACGGCGCCGCAGCGGCCACAGCGGGCCGAGTCGGAATCGTCCCCCGGTCTCCTGTGGGGGCCGGGCGGCGTCCGCCCACCCGTTGGCGTCGGCTACGCCTCCACCACCTCCCGCAGTTGCTCCAGCCCCCAGTCCAGGTCCTCCTTGCTGATCACCAGCGGCGGCGCGATCCGGATCGTGCTCCCGTGGGTGTCCTTGACGAGGACGCCGCGCGCCATCAGCTGCTCGCACACCGCCCGGCCCGTGCCGCGTGACGGGTTGACGTCCACGCCCGCCCACAGCCCGCGCCCGCGTATCGCGTCCACCGCGCCGCTGCCCGCCAGCAGCCCCAGCTCGCGGTGCAGATGCTCGCCCAGCTCCCGTGCCCGCTCCTGGAATTCGCCGGTCCGCAGCATCGCGATGACCTCCAGGGCAACCGCGCAGGCGAGCGGGTTGCCGCCGAACGTCGAGCCGTGTTCGCCCGGCCCGTACACCCCCAGCACCTCGCGGGAGGACACCACCGCCGACACCGGCACCACACCGCCGCCCAGCGCCTTGCCCAGCACATACATATCGGGCACCACGCCCTCGTGCTCACAGGCGAAGGTGCGGCCGGTGCGGCCCAGGCCGGACTGGATCTCGTCGGCGATGAACAGTACGTTCCGGCTGCGGGCCAGCTCCTGCACGCCCGGCAGATATCCCGGAGGCGGCACCAGCACCCCCGCCTCCCCCTGTATCGGCTCCAGAAGCACCGCGACGGTGTCGGCGTCCACCGCGGCCTCCAGTGCCGCGAGATCGCCGTACGGGACGATCTCGAAGCCGGGGGTGTACGGGCCGAAGTCGTCACGGGCCTCGGTGTCCGTGGAGAAGGAGATGATGGTGGTCGTCCGGCCGTGGAAGTTGTTGTCCGCCACGACGATCTTCGCCCGGCCGTCCGGGATGCCCTTGACCGTGTAGCCCCACTTGCGCGCCGTCTTCACGGCCGTCTCGACCGCTTCCGCGCCGGTGTTCATCGGCAGCACCATGTCCATGGCGCACAGCTCGGCCAGCCGCGTACAGAACTCCGCGAACCGGTCGTGGTGGAAGGCGCGCGAGGTGAGCGTGACGCGTTCCAGCTGGGCCTTGGCCGCGTCGAGCAACCGGGGGTGGCCGTGTCCGAAGTTCAGCGCGGAGTATCCGGCGAGCATGTCCAGATAGCGCCGGCCCTCCACATCCGTCATCCAGGCCCCTTCGGCGGTGGCCACGACGACGGGGAGCGGGTGGTAGTTGTGTGCGCTGTGGGCTTCGGCGGCGGCGATGCAGCGTTCCGTGGTCGTCACCGGGGACTCCGTTCGGTGTGCCGTGCGGGGTGGGGACGTCATGGCTGTTTCCATTGTTGCGCTGGTCAGGACGTTTTGGGCGGGTCCGGAGCCCGCCCGGCGGCCGGCGCCCAGGACTGGACGGCGAACGGACAGCGACCGGACGACGGCGGGAACGGGCCGGACGACGGCGGGACAGCGGCCGGACTTCGGCCGGGTAGCGAGCGCCCGGCGGAAACCCGAGCCACCACCCGGCAACCCCCGCTAGGCTGACCTCCGCGCACGGCGACTGGCGTACGGGGAATCGACCCCGAGGGAACCGTGTGAGGCACGACCTTCGAGGTGCCGCCCGCCTGGGCACCCCGGGACCCGACCGGATCACCGATCGACCGCCCCGGAGGACGTCATGTCACTGCCCTTCACGTCACAGCCCCTTTCGCATCCCGCGCTGGCCGCCGCCGACCCCGAACTGGCCGCTCTCGTCGGCGCCGAGGAGCAGCTCCAGTCCGACACGCTGCGGCTGATCCCGAGCGAGAACTACGTCTCCACCGCCGTCCTGGAAGCCACCGGCACCGTCCTGCAGAACAAGTACAGCGAGGGATACGCGGGCCGTCGCTACTACGAAGGCCAGCAGAACATCGACCGCGTCGAGACGCTGGCCGCCGAGCGCGCCAGGGCCGTCTTCGGCGTCGAGCACGCCAACGTCCAGCCGTACTCCGGCTCGCCCGCCAACCTCGCCGCCTATCTGGCGTTCGCCGAGCCCGGCGACACCGTGCTGGGGATGGCGCTGCCCATGGGCGGCCATCTCACCCACGGCTGGGGCGTCTCGGCGACCGGCACGTGGTTCAACGGCGTGCAGTACGGCGTACGGGCGGACACCGCGCTGATCGACTTCGACGAGGTCCGTGATCTCGCCCGCAAGGAACGCCCGAAGATCATCTTCTGTGGCGGTACGGCGGTGCCGCGCACCATCGACTTCGCCGCCTTCGGCGAGATCGCCCGCGAGGTCGACGCGGTACTCGTCGCCGACATCGCCCATATCGCCGGACTGATCGCGGGCGGCGCCCACCCGTCCCCCGTCCCGCACGCCGACGTCATCTCCACCACCACCCACAAGACCCTGCGCGGCCCGCGCGGCGCCATGCTGATGTCCCGCGCCACGCACGCCAAGGCCATCGACAAGGCCGTCTTCCCGGGCCTCCAGGGCGGGCCGCACAACCACACCACGGCGGCCATCGCGGTCGCGCTGCACGAGGCGGCCGCGCCGTCCTTCCGGGAGTACGCGCATGCCGTCGTCGCCAACGCCAAGGCGCTCGCCGAGGCGCTGCTGGCCCGTGGGTTCGACCTGGTCTCCGGTGGTACCGACAACCACCTGGTGCTGATCGACCTGACCTCGAAGGACGTGCCCGGCAAGGTCGCCGCGAAGGCGCTGGACCGGGCCGGCATCGTCGTGAACTACAACACCGTCCCCTTCGACCCCCGAAAGCCCTTCGACCCGTCCGGGATCCGGATCGGCACCCCCGCGCTGACCTCCCGGGGCCTGGGCACGGACCGGATGGCGCAGGTCGCGGAGTGGATCGACCGCGGTGTGACGGCCGCGGGAACGGGGGACGAGGCGGCCCTGGCGGCCCTTCGCGGCGAGGTCGCCGAGCTGATGGCGGGGTATCCGGCGCCGGGGCTGCCGACCGGGGACTGAGGGGCGGCCGGGCAGTGGCTGGGGAAAGCCGACCGCCGGCGGCTGGGCAGTGCGGGCGGCCGGGCGGCCCCACCAGCGGCTGAGCGGCGCCTGGGCGCCCTCCGCAGACCACGCGCCGGGGAGCCACGCGCACCTGAGAGAATCGGTCCCATGGCTCTCGATCGCCCGCCCGTCGCCCACCACCACCCCCAGGGGAATGGCTCCGCCATGCAGCGTCGTCCTCGTGTGCTCTCCGGTATTCAGCCCACCGCCGGCTCCTTCCACCTCGGCAACTACCTCGGCGCCGTCCGCCAGTGGGTGGCGCTGCAGGAGTCCCACGACGCCTTCTACATGGTGGTCGACCTGCACGCGATCACCGTCCCGCAGGACCCCGCCGAACTGCGGCGGAACACCCGCGTCGCGGTCGCCCAGCTGCTGGCCGCCGGCCTCGACCCGGACCGCTGCACGCTCTTCGTCCAGAGCCATGTGCCCGAGCACGCCCAGCTCGCGTGGGTCATGAACTGTGTCACCGGCTTCGGCGAGGCATCGCGGATGACCCAGTTCAAGGACAAGTCGGCCAAGCAGGGCGCCGACCGTACGACCGTCGGCCTGTTCACCTACCCCGTGCTGATGGTCGCCGACATCCTGCTCTACCAGGCCAACCAGGTCCCGGTCGGCGAGGACCAGCGCCAGCACCTGGAGCTGACCCGCGATCTCGCGGACCGCTTCAACACCCGTTACGGCGACACCTTCACCATCCCCAGCCCGTACATCGTCAAGGAGACGGCGAAGATCTTCGATCTTCAGGACCCGTCGATCAAGATGAGCAAGTCGGCGTCCTCGCCCAAGGGCATCATCGACCTGCTCGACGAGCCCAAGGCCACCGCCAAGAAGATCAAGAGCGCCGTGACGGACACCGACACGGTGATCCGCTTCGACCGCGAGGCGAAGCCCGGCGTCAGCAACCTCCTCACCATCCTCTCCACGCTCACCGGCACCGACATCCCGAAGCTGGAGAGCGCGTACGAGGGCAAGGGGTACGGCGCGCTCAAGACCGACCTCGCAGAGGCGATGGTCGATTTCGTCACACCGTTCCGGGACCGTACGCAGGAATATCTGGACGACCCGGCGACGTTGGACTCGATCTTGGCCAAGGGCGCGGAGAAGGCCCGCGCGGTGGCCGCCGAGACCCTCGCCACCAGCTATGACCGGCTCGGATTGCTGCCGGCGAAGGACTGACGGGACGTCCCGCGAAGCCGGTTCCGGCCGGCTTCGCGGACGGCCCGGGGCCCGGTGCTCCCGCCCCCGGGGGCCATACGGTCCATCGGCCCTGCTTGTCACAGGACCGACGGTGCTCCCCGTATCGGGCGCGCACCGGCACACTGAGAGCGGTGCGCGAGCGCACCACGGGAACATCAGGAGGGAGAACGCAGTGGGGACCGTAACGCTGGGCGTTTCGATCGCGGTCCCGGAGCCTTACGGAAGCTTTCTCCAGAGGAAGCGCGAGGGCTTCGGGGACCCTGCCGCACACGGCATCCCCACGCATATCACCCTCCTCCCGCCGACAGAGGTACGCGCCGACGCGCTGCCCGCCGTCGAGCGGCACCTCGCCGAGGTCGCGGCCGCCTTCCGCCCCTTCCCGCTCCGCCTGGAGGGCACCGACACCTTCCGCCCGCTCTCCCCGGTCGTCTTCGTGAAGGTCGCCGAGGGCGTGGCCGGCTGTGCCGCGCTGCAGGCCCGCGTCCGCGCCGCCTCCGGCCCCTGCGCCCGCGAGCTCCAGTTCCCGTACCACCCGCATGTCACGGTGGCGCACGGCATCGCCGAGGAGGCGATGGACCGCGCTCACGCCGAGCTGAAGGACTTCTCCGCGACGTGGACGATCGGCGGCTTCGCACTGTACGAGCAGGGCGTGGACGCGGTGTGGCGCCTGCAACGGGAGTACCCCTTCGGGACCCAGCCGGCGGGCGTCCCGCGCCAGGCCGACCTCACGCGGCCGCCGGCGCCGGCTTCGTAGCGGCCGGCAGCCAGCAGGTGTCGCAGCGCGGCGGCCGGGGAGCTGTCGGGTTGGCGGTGGGTTCCTCCCGGGGCGTTGGTGGGTTCTCTCGGGCCGGTGGCTGGCTGCTTTCTCGTGTCGCGTCGGTCCGGGCGGCCGCGGCCGTCGTGTCTCATGTCGCGTCGGTGAGGGCGCCGCTCTTGATCGCTGACCTCGATAATTGGCAGCGCCACCGGTCACGGGGCCACCGGTCACGGGGCCACCGGTCGCTCAGCGCTCCGGTGACAAGGCGCAGTGCGATCCGCCCGAACAGACCCGATACGCACGCCCCCGGGGGTGCTCGCGCGATGACGGTCCCGAGTGCCGGAGTTCGGCGCACAGGGCGATCCGGATCGCACCGTCATCGAGGAGCGGAGGTCCGGTAGGCGGCGGGTATGTCGGCATGGCGTCGGCTAGTTCGGCATGGCGTCGGCTACGTCGGCATGGCGTCGGCTACGTGCCCGCGATTCCCGGGGCCGCGGAAGCTAGTGTTCCGGATCACCGGGGAAATCCGCCGTGAGGCAAACGGGGTACGAGGGCGAGAGGGGAACGCCATGGACTGGCTGCGCAGGCTGCCGGTGATCGGACCGGCCGTCACCTGGCTGATGACCACGCATCTCTGGCACGCGTACGAGCGTATGGAGCGGGTGCACTGGACCAGGCTCGCCGCCGCGATCACCTTCACCAGCTTTGTCGCGCTCTTCCCGCTGCTCACCGTCGCCGCCGCGATCGGTGCCGCGGTGCTCAGCGACAGTCAACTCCACACTCTGGAAGGCAAGCTCGCCGAACAGATCCCCGGCATCTCCGGGCAGCTCGATCTCGCCGGACTGGTCGACAATGCTGCCACGGTCGGTCTGATCGCCGGTGCCCTGCTGCTGTTCACCGGTATCGGCTGGGTCGAATCGCTTCGCGACTGTCTGCGCGCGGTGTGGGAGAAGGACGAGGAGGAGGTCAACTTCTTCGTCAGCAGGCTCAGGGACGGCGGCCTGCTGCTCGGTCTCGGCGGCGTCGCGCTGGTCTCGGTGGCCTGCTCGGGCTTCGCGAGTGCCGCGGTGGGCAGGGTCACCGACGCGATCGGTCTGGAGCAGGGCGGCATCGGCAGCATCCTGCTGTCCGGCGCCGGCTTCTGCATCGCCGTCCTGACGGACTTCCTGCTGCTGGCCTACGTCCTGACCAAGCTGCCCGGTGTGCATCCGCCGCGGCGCACCGTCGTCGTCGCGAGCTTCATCGGCGCCGTCGGCTTCGAACTGCTGAAGCTGCTGCTGAGCAGCTATCTCCAGGGCGTCGCGTCGAAGAGCATGTACGGCGCCTTTGGTACGCCGATCGCGCTGCTGCTGTGGATCAACTTCACCGCGAAGCTGGTGGTGTTCTGCGCGGCGTGGACGGCCACGCCGCGCGCGGGGAGCGAAGGGGAGACGGCGCCGGAGACGGGGAAGCCGGGGGAGCCGGGTGATTCCACGGGGCCGGGTGATTCCACGGGGCCGGGGGAGTCCGCGGAGCCGGGGGAGTCCGCGGAGCCGGGTATGGAGGGACCTCCGCCGGGGGACGGCCCCCGCGCCCATCCCGGCTCCGCGACCTGAATGAAACTCACACCTCGCCCGGCCGGCCCCCGTCCCGGAACCCTCACTTCCTTGGACGCCGCCCCCGGACGAGCTCCGGCAGCGGCCAGCGGCGATGGATGCCCAGCACCGCGACGCCCAGCAGCACCAGCGCGCCGCCGGTGATTCCCACCGCAGTCCACGCGCCGCCCGAAGTGTCGGCGGCGTTCAGCGCTGCCTGGGTCTGTTCCCGTCCGTTCTTCGCGTCGTCGTTTCCCCCGGCGTCCGAGCCGTCCTCCTCGCTCTTGGGCCCGACGAGCCGGCCGACCGGCTGCACTTTGCCGGACGCCTCGAAGCCCCAGTCGAGGAGCTTGGCCGCCTCCCGGTACCCCTGGTTGTGCTCCTTCTTCTGCGGGTTCATGACCGTGACGAGGAGCTTGCGGTCACCGTGCTGGGCGACGCCCGTGAAGGTGGCCCCGGCGTTCGTGGTCGAGCCGTTCTTCACGCCCGCGATCCCCGGGTACGGCTTGATGTCGTAGTCGCCGCTGAGCAGCCGGTTGGTGTTCTGGATACCGAACTTCGCCCGCTTGCCGCCCTTGCCTTTCTCACCGGGGAACTGTGCCCTGGCCGTCGAGCAGTACTCGCGGAAGTCGGCGTTCTGCAGCCCCGCACGTGCGAACAGGCTCAGGTCGTAAGCGCTGGAGACCTGGCCCGGCGCGTCATAGCCGTCCGGTGTGACGACATGGGTGTCGTTGGCGTTCAGCTCATTGGCGCGCTTCTGCATTTCGGCGACGGTTTTCTCCACACCGCCGTTCATCGCCGCGAGGGTGCGCACCGCGTCATTCCCGGAACGGAGAAATACCCCGAGCCACAAATCATGGACCGTATAGGTCAGGTTCTCCTTTATCCCGACGAGGCTGCTTCCCTCACCCATCCCCGCCAGGTCGGCCGGCTTGACCGTGTGCTTCTGGTTCTTGGGGAACTTCGGCAGCAGCGTGTCGGCGAACAGCATCTTCAGGGTGCTGGCCGGGGCGAGCCGCCAGTGCGGGTTCTTGGCGGCCAGCACCTTGCCGGAATCGGCGTCGGACACGATCCACGAACGGGCCGTGATCTGGTCCGGGCCGGGCAGCTTCGGCGCACCGGGCTTCGGGTCGACCTGGACGCCGGGTACGCCCAGCCGGTCCCCGCCGACCTTCGACATCTCGGCGGGCGGCGTGGGCGCCTTGGGCGACTCGTCCTTGGGATCGGCGGACGCGGTGCCGGCCAGCAGCGGGGACGCCAGCAGCGCGGCGGAGACCAGTGCGGTAACGGGGCCCCGGCCCGTCCGGCCGAACGCCCGGCTGCCCGTACGCACGGAGGGAACGGCGGTGTCCGGTGCGGTCCGAGCGCGGAAGCCGATGGGAGCGAGGCCGATAGGAGCAGGGGCGTCCGTGGCGGCGGTGGTGCTCGTGGCGGCGGTGTTGCTCGTCCAACCAGTGGTGCTCGTCCAGACGGAGGAGCCCGCGGAAGCGGAGCAGCCGGTCGACGCAGTGGAAGCAGCACAAGCCGCAGAAGCGGCGGAATCCACTGAAGCAGGGGACGCCGGGGAAGCGGAGAAGGTCATCGGCACGTCGGTGAAGGTACCCGTCCGCGGCGCATAATCAGACAGCACCCCCCGGAAGAGTGTCCTTGCCGACCGCCGGATGGAGCCGCTGCCCCTACCGGACTTCATGCCGCGCTCATCAGAAGACCCTGAGGTCCAAAGTGGCTCCGCCACGGGCCGCACCCCCGCAACCCTCTCCCGCCCCGTGTCCTGGTTCCTGCTCGCCTTCGCGGTCTGGAGCTGGTTCATCTGGATCACCTTTCGCGAGTAACTAACCGTCACGACATGCAGGACTAGGCGAGAGAGCAGGTCAGAGCGCATGACACCGTGCGTGTCGTTGCCCGGTAGCGAGCACATGGACACGGTTCGCGTCGCCGTGTACGCCCGACAGTCCAAAGCGCGCCCCGACGCCTCCGAAGCGTCGCCCGAAGCGCAGTTGGCCGCCGGGGAGGCGCTGGCCGGCAGTCGGGTTGGCAGGTAGTCCACAGGTTCAAAGACGTGGAACGTTCCGGTGGGGATCCCAATGCCGTCCGTCCGGGATGTGAATCACTCATGGACGCCGTGCGCGCCGGCGAGGTCGACGTGGTGGTGGACGAGCTGTCCCGCCTCACGCGCAAGAGGGCGCGTCTCCGACAACGCCATTGCCCGCACATTCGACAGCGAGGAGATACCTGCCCCTGGTATCGCTGAGCGCAGGGCCACGGAAAAGCGCACGGCTTCTATGACCGCCCGATTCGCCCCAGTGGCAAGCGGGGCCACTCGGGGCAGGGTGCGCGCCTACGCAGCCCCTGGCCAGCCGTGACGGAGCGCCGGCCGTCGTACGGCTGAAGCAAGGGCCGTCCACGGCCCAGGAAGCGCGCGCAGGTGGGTGCCGCTTCGGCGGCGAGGGAGTGGCCACGGGCCCCGTGCACTACTCAGCTGGTGTGCGGCCGAGCTTCTCCCGGCGCAGTGCACGGAGGCCCCGGAACCCGATCACGCCAATGGCGGTCCCCAGAATGAACGACGTGATGGCCAACGCGAGATGGACCCAGAAATATGCGGTGGGGCTTCCGTTATCAAACGCTAGCCCGCTGGCGTCCTTGAACAAATTCTTGACGAAGGTCACCCACACCACCCAAGACCAAGCACCGAAGGCGAGTAGGAACCAGGAGACGGGTCGGCTGAGCTTCATGCGGTGGTGTCCTCTGCTTCGGGGGAGCCTTGCCCTGCCATTATCCCGATCACTCCGATCCCCGTCCCCAGGGGAAAGGACGTCACCGCGAGCAGCAGATGGACCAGAAGCAGGCGTTCGGCGGAGTACGTGCCCGGCGCCGCGCGCCGATCCCGCCTCCCCGCCCGTCCAGCGCCCGCCCGCCACCGACGGGCCCCCTACCGACCCAGCTGCCGATCCCACTGTCACCGTCTCCGCGACCTGCACACGCGGCACGGCGCCCATTTCGTCACAGGCAATCACGAGTATTTTTCCGGAGCCGCCCAATGGGTCGACCACGTAGGGGAGTTGGGCATCATCCGCTGGAGAACGCGCGCACCGAACTCCCCGGCTTCGACTCGCGGGCATCAACGACCTGGCGGGCCGGAGTGAGGACGCGGGCCCGGACTGAAGCGCTACGGCGCGGCTCTACGTCACCCGAGGCGCCGATGCCTGGGGGCCGCCTGTACGCGTCGGCGCCCCACCGGATGTCCCGGTCGTCGAACCGGCCTCTGTCGGGGCCTGATTCGCCGCTTCGGAGGGGTGTCGGACGGGGGAGGCGGAGGAGGAGGGCGTGCGCCTGTGAGTGCCTGCGGGTACTTGGTAACGGGCCGTCTACGATGTGCGTTCGCATTCCGCCGCGATTCGGGCAGATGGTGACTTACGATCTTGCTCATCAGGCCCCCAACTCCGTAGTATTTATTGTCTTTGCGTTGTCCTTGACGTGGCGGCTTACACGGGCGGTGCGAGGGGATGAGCGGGCGGCACGCGGGGGAACGGGGAGAGCGTTATGAGCAAGCAGTTCAAGGTCGACCTTGAGGAGCTGGACAGCGTCGTACGCCAGCTCAAGCGTCTTCAGGCCGATATGGATGAACCGAGCCAGAAGATGAAGTACAGCACAACCATCCAGAAGTCAGCTTTTGGGGTCGATTTCATTGAGTGTGGAGATCTGGCCGGTGCTCACGACGACATGCAGGAATACATGTCGCAGGTCATCACGGCGCTCCAGGGACTCATCACCAAATTCGGCGAGAAGACGGAAGCCAGTCGGGGCGCTTACGAGGACCAGGAGCACGGCGCCAAGGTCTCCATGAACGGCTGACAGGCCAGCGCCGTGGTGCAGACGAAAGGGATGAGATGAAGGGGGCTGGCGTGGTTGACGCCAGGCAGGAGTACGAGAGCGCCAAGGCGATGGAGAAGCAGCGGAAGGAGCAGGAGCGGAACGAGCGACTGAAGTCGTTCAAGCACCAGCCCCTCACACCTGCTTCACCTTCCGACTTCCATCACCACGGCATCGACGCTCTCCGGGCGATGATCGAGCACGCCAGCCCTGGGGCGATCGAGACATCCGGCCAGCACTGGCGCGCCTCTGCCGACCGGCTCGCGGGCGAAGACGGGCGCGGTGGCATCCGTAAGGCGTTCATGGACGCCGTCGAACACGCCTCGGCGCACTGGGAGGGCTCGGCGGCCGAGGCGTTCCGCAGGGAAGCCGGCAAGGTGCTCCAAAAGATCGACCGGACGTACGGGCACTCCCGGAATGTCGAGATGTCGCTGATCGGTTCACGCGAGTTCGGGTCGGAAGGCAGCGTTGCGCACAGTCTTCGCGAGGCCAAGAAGGCCATGTCGAAGATCCATGACCCGGGCAAGGTGGACAGCGCCCTCGACGAGAGCGGGGACGACAGCCAGTTCCACCGGGACATGGCGAATCCGAAGATGGACGCCCGTATGGCGCTGGAGCTCAACCGGGACAATCTGTCCCTGAGCAAGGAGCGTCAGGTCGAGGCCGTCATCGTGATGGACGAGCTGGCGGCCAATTACACCGCCCACGCCGAGTTTCACCGTAAGAACATCGGCGACCCCCCGGGCACCGACCCGAACTGGCCGACGCCGCCGTCGGACCACAAGCAGCCGCCCCCGGTGAACATGCCCGACACGAGTGCCTCGCGGCCGGATCCGTCGGCATACCAGCCGAACACGCCCAATGGCGTGGGCGACCACGCCGTTCCGCCGGGCTTCGGGCCCCACATCAGTCGACCTGACGTCCCCGTACAGACCGGACTCGACGGTGTGGCGGGCGGGACGATGACCCCGCCGCCCTCCGCCGGTGCCATCGGTGGTGGAGCGGGTGTCGGACACGCCGTGCCCGCTGCGGGAACCGACGCCGGGACGGCGGGCCCCATCGGCATGATCGGCGTCGGCATGCGCCCCGGCGGTTCCGGCGGCATGCGTGCCGGTATGCCCGGTGCCGGCGGGAGGCGCGGTGGTGGCGCGCCGGGTGCCCCCGGTGCTGGCGGCGGCGGCAAGGCGGGTGCCAAGGGCGCGGGCGGACGTACCGGTGCGCAGGCGCGTACCCCTGGCGGTGTGGTCGGCAAGCCGGGCGGCCCCGGCGGTGGCGCCAAGCAGGGCGGCTCTGGACTGCACCGCAGCCGTGGCGGTAAGAAGGCCGGGCAGGTCGGTGCGCCGGGTGCCGCCGCTGCCAAGGGCAGCGGCAAGGAGAAGGAGCGCAACGGCAAGAAGCGCCCCGACTACTTGGTGGAGGACGAGGCGACATGGAACCCGCAACGTGATGTGGCGCCACGCGTCATCGAGTAGACCGGCGACACCGTCGCACGGCGGCCGGTGAGGAGTGGCCCCGCACCTGATGTGCGGGGCTTTTTCTCGGCGGAATACGGCCGCCCGGAGAGCAGAGCCAGAAGGAGCGAGGCATGAGGGTCACCCGAACACTGCGCGCGACGGTGGGTGCTGCGCTGACCGGAGCGCTGCTGCTCACCGCGAGCGGCACCGCGTCCGCAGATCAAACGCGCAAGGATCTGTGGCCGTTGGAGGCGTTCGGGGCCCAGGAACTGTGGAAGGAGGCCACCGGCAAAGGGGTGACGGTGGCCGTGCTCGACGGTGGTTTCCGTACGACCCATCAGGACCTGACGGGGCAGTTCCTCCCCGGACCGGACTTCGGGCCGGCGACACAAGCAGAGGGAGCCGAGCACCTCGATCCGGACGAAGACATCCGCGACCACGGTACCGGCATGGCCGCGATCATCGCGGGCCACGGACATGGGCCGGGTGGCTCGGAAGGCGTCAAGGGGCTGGCGCCCGACGCCAAGATCCTTCCCGTCCCGGAATACAAGAACAGTGGGCAGGCCACGCGCTGGGCCGTGGACCACGGCGCCGACGTCATCAACATGTCCTATGGCGGCGGTCTGATGGGCGACATGTGCGAGTCCATCCGGTACGCCATCGAAAAGGGCGTCGTCGTCGTGGCCGGCGTGGGCAACGACGGTCTTTCCAAGAAGAATTACCCGGCGGCCTGCCCCGGGGCCATCGGTGTCGGGGCGGTCGACCAGTTCGGCGAGGCGGCCGACTCCAACAACTTCAACGAAACCCTCGACATCCTCGCACCCGGCGTGAAGATCCCGGTCGCGATGGGCAAGAGCGATTCGGGCTACGCGACCAGGGACGGCAGCTCTGCCGCCACGGCCTACGTCTCCGCTGCGGCCGCCCTCCTGAAGGAGAAGTTCCCGGAGCTCACCCCGGGGCAGATCGCCAACCGTCTCGTAAAGACGGCCGGCCTCACCAAGGAAGAAAAGGCCAAGAACCTCAAGCTGCCCGACCCCCACTACGGTTACGGCTTCATCCAGCCCGGCCCCGCGCTGCGGAAGGACATCCCGGCGGGCCCGAAGGACGGACCGCTGCCCATGCCCAAGGGGAACTCGTCCGAGGCCGGCGCCGACAAGGGCCAAGACCCCGACCCCCCCATGGGTGCCAAGGAAAAGTTCATGCTCTACGGCGGCCTCGGTCTCGGCGCTCTGCTCGTCGTCGGCGTCATCATCGCCATCGTGGCCGTCGTCCGTCGCCGCAAGAACGCCAACCAGTCCTGGGGCTGAGCCGGACACCTCGCATCGGCCATGTGCATACTCGTAGTCGAGGGGCCGCGCGGAGCACCGCGCGGCCCCTCAATGTCCGCGCTCTCACCCGGTCGACCGGGAACTGCGTCCGGCGGGCCCAGGGCTGGTGTGCGTCCCGTCCTGCTGCTGCCATGAGGTGTCGGTCTTCTGCCATGAGGTGGCGGTGGCGCCGGCGGACGAGGAGCTGCCGCCGGTGCTGGTGTATCCGGCCAGGGCACCCGGAGACGCCGAAGGGCCCCGCTTCCGTCTCCGGAAGCGAGGCCCCCGCCCGCTCGCACAGCAACCATCACCCGAGGCACCCATACGGCGAGCAACCACCTCCGCGAGAGCGGCGCCGGATGAGGCGCACAAGGGGGCGGCGCCGGTTCAGGCGCAGGGTCAGAAGCGCCGAGTGATCAGCGCCCGCTTGACCTCCTGAATCGCCTTCGTGACCTCAATACCGCGCGGGCAGGCGTCCGTGCAGTTGAAGGTCGTACGGCAACGCCACACGCCGTCCTTGTCGTTGAGGATTTCGAGGCGCTGCTCGCCGCCCTCGTCACGGCTGTCGAAGATGAAGCGGTGTGCGTTGACGATGGCGGCCGGACCGAAGTACTGGCCGTCGTTCCAGAACACCGGGCAGGACGAGGTGCAGGCTGCGCAGAGGATGCACTTCGTGGTGTCGTCGAAGCGCTCGCGGTCCTCGGCGCTCTGCCGGCGCTCACGGGTCGGCTCGTTGCCGGTCGTGATCAGGAACGGCATCACATCGCGGTACGCCTGGAAGAAGGGCTCCATGTCGACGACGAGGTCCTTCATCACCGTCAGGCCCTTGATGGCCTCGATGGTGATCGGCTTCTGCGGGTTGATGTCCTTGATCAGCGTCTTGCACGCCAGACGGTTGCGGCCGTTGATGCGCATGGCGTCGGAGCCGCAGATGCCGTGGGCGCAGGAACGGCGGAAGGTCAGCGAACCGTCCTGGTCCCACTTGATCTTGTGGAGGGCGTCCAGGACGCGCTCCTTGGGGTCGATCTCCAGCTCGAAGTCCTGCCAGCTGGCGTCCTCCGAGACCTCCGGGTTGAACCGGCGGATCCGGAAGGTGACGGTGATGTACGGCGAGGCGTCCGCCTCGGTCGCCGCCTTGTCCAGAGTCGGGGTGCTCATCAGTACTTACGCTCCATCGGCTGGTAGCGGGTCTGTACGACCGGCTTGTAGTCGAGACGGATCGACTCGGCGCCGTCGTCGCCCACCTCGCGGTACGCCATGGTGTGCCGCATGAAGTTGACGTCGTCGCGGTTGGGGTAGTCCTCGCGGTAGTGACCGCCGCGGGACTCCTTGCGGGCGAGCGCGGAGACCGCCATGACCTCGGCCAGGTCGAGCAGGTTGCCCAGCTCGATGGCCTCCAGGAGGTCGGTGTTGAACCGCCTGCCCTTGTCCTGGATCGCCACGTTCCGGTAGCGCTCGCGCAGTTCGCCGATCTTCTCGACGGCCGTCTTGATCGTCTGCTCGGTGCGGAACACCATCACATTGGCGTCCATGGTCTCCTGCAGCTCCTTGCGGATCTCGGTGACCCGCTCGTTGCCGGTGGACGTGCGCAGCCGCTCGACCTGGTCGGCGACGAGCTGCGCCGGGTTCTCGGGCAGCTCGACGAAGTCGGCGGTGGCCGAGTACTCGGCGGCGGCGATACCGGCGCGGCGCCCGAAGACGTTGATGTCCAGCAGGGAGTTGGTACCGAGACGGTTGGCGCCGTGGACGGAGACGCAGGCGACCTCGCCGGCGGCGTACAGGCCCGGGACGACGGTGGTGTTGTCGGCCAGCACCTCGCCCTCGACGTTGGTGGGGATGCCGCCCATGGCGTAGTGCGCGGTCGGCTGGATCGGGATCGGGTCCGTGTAGGGCTCGATGCCGAGGTACGTCCGCGCGAACTCGGTGATGTCCGGCAGCTTGGCGTCCAGCTGCTCCGGCGGCAGGTGCGTCAGGTCCAGGAAGACGTGGTCGCCCTCGGGACCGCAGCCGCGGCCCTCGCGGATCTCCGTGTAGATGGAGCGCGAGACGACGTCACGGGACGCGAGGTCCTTCATGACCGGCGCGTACTTCTCCATGAAGCGCTCGCCGTCCTTGTTGCGGAGGATGCCGCCCTCACCGCGGGCGCCCTCCGTCAGCAGGATGCCCATGCGCCAGATCCCCGTCGGGTGGAACTGGAAGAACTCCATGTCCTCCAGCGGCAGCCCGCGGCGGTAGGCCGCGGCCTGGCCGTCACCGGTCAGGGTGTGCGCGTTGGAGGTCACCTTGAAGAACTTGCCGGTGCCGCCGGACGCGAAGATGATCGCCTTCGCCTGGAAGATGTGGATCTCGCCGGTCGCGAGTTCGTAGGCGACCACACCGGCGGACTTCTTGACGCCGTCGACGTCCTGGAGCAGCAGGTCCAGCACGTAGAACTCGTTGAAGAACTCCACGCCCTCCTTGACGCAGTTCTGATACAGCGTCTGGAGGATCATGTGGCCGGTGCGGTCCGAGGCGTAGCAGGACCGGCGGACCGGGGCCTCACCGTGGTTGCGGGAGTGGCCGCCGAAGCGGCGCTGGTCGATGGTGCCGTCCGGGGTGCGGTTGAACGGCAGGCCCATCTTCTCCAGGTCGAGGACCGAGTCGATGGCCTCCTTCGCGAGGATCTCGGCGGCGTCCTGGTCGACCAGGTAGTCACCGCCCTTGATGGTGTCGAAGGTGTGCCACTCCCAGTTGTCCTCCTCGACGTTCGCGAGGGCGGCGGCCATGCCGCCCTGGGCGGCGCCGGTGTGCGAGCGGGTCGGGTAGAGCTTCGTCAGGACCGCGGTGCGGCTGCGCTTCGTCGACTCGATGGCGGCGCGCATGCCCGCGCCGCCGGCGCCGACGATGACGGTGTCGTACTTGTGGATCTGCATGGGTTGGTACCTCTGTCCCTCGGTGCCCGGCGTCTAGCGGATGTTCGGGTCGAAGGTGAAGATCACCAGCGTGCCCAGAAGGACGGTGAACACCGTGGCGGTGTAGAGCAGCATCTTCAGCCAGAAGCGGGTGTTGTCCCGCTGCGCGTAGTCGTTGATGACGGTGCGCAGGCCGTTGGCGCCGTGCAGCATGGCCAGCCAGAGCATGATCAGGTCCCAGCCCTGCCAGAACGGCGAGGCCCAGCGGCCGGCCACGAACGCGAAGCCGATCTTGGAGACACCGCCGTCCAGCACGAGCTGGATCAGCAGATGGCCCAGGACCAGGACGACCAGGACGATGCCGGACAGCCGCATGAACAGCCAGCCGTACAGCTCGAAATTGGTACGGGTGGCCTTCGGGGTCTTCTTGGTGCGCTTGCGCGGCGGCTCGATGACGGGAGCCGGGTTGTCCACGTCGTACAGGGACACCGGGTCGTTCACAGGAGTCGTTTCAGCAGACATCTCGCGTCATCAGCTCCCGAACAGCGTGCGCAGGGTGTGCTGCAGCACGGGGTAGAAGGCACCGGCCATCAGTACGACCCAGACGCCGACAACGGTCCACAGCAGCTGCTTCTGGTACTTCGGGCCCTTGGCCCAGAAGTCCACCGCGACGACCCGGAGGCCGTTGAGCGCGTGGAAGAGGATGGCGGCCACCAGGCCGTACTCCATCACGTTGACAAGGGGCGTCTTGTAGGTCGCGACGACGTCGTCGTATGCCTCGGGCGAGACACGGACGAGAGCGGTGTCGAGGACGTGTACGAACAGGAAGAAGAAAATGAGGACGCCGGTGACTCGGTGAGCCACCCAGGACCACATGCCTTCCCGGCCGCGGTACAGCGTTCCAGCCGGCACGGAAAAACCCTCCGGAAACGGGGATTGGGGCCTGCCGGCTTCTCTGTCGGTCACGGCCCGGCCGGGTACGGTCCACCGGCCCTGGCCATCGTAGCGACGCGGTGTCGGTTCCTCCCGCCCGGGTCCTCAGGTGTGATCAAACAGGCACCAACGGGCTATCACACGAGGACGTAACGGGCCTTGTGGGAGACAAGCCGCGAGGGGCGACGAGGGGGAAGCGGGCGGGGCGGGTCTAAGGACGGCAGGCCGCGAGGCGGGCCAGACGGCCGCGGGCCAGCCGGCGCAGTTCCTCCGCGGTGACCGACCGCTCCTCGTCCAGGGGGTTGCCCAGCCGGGTGCGGATGCCGGACAGCACCCGGTCCAGCAGCTCGTCATCGGGGCAGTCGTCCAGGCAGATCACGAAGACATGACGGAAGCGCCGCTCGTATTCGGCGTGCGCGGCGCGCAGGGCGGTGTGCGCGGCGAGGGTGCCGAGGCCGCGGGCGCCCGAGAACGGGGGCGGGGAGACGGATTCGCGGGCGAGGGCCTCGTCCAGCTCGGCGGGAGTGAGGTCGTAGCAGGCTTCGTCGGAGGCGGCGAGCAGTGCGGCGAGGTCGGGGTACGGGCGGTGCGCGGCGATCCGCTCGGCCCAGCGGAGGGTGCCGCAGCAGCTCAGCAGCGCGGCCACGGTGTCGTCCGGCGCGAGGGCGTTGAAGCGGTCGAGCCCGACGCAGCCGGGAGGCCCCTGTGGCGGAACGATCCGGCTCTGCGAAGGTATGCCGCACCGCGGGGAATGCGAGGGGTGCAGCGTCGGCCGGGTGGCCGGGTTGTCACCGGACAGCGTGGGCTCCTCGGGCGGATACGGATGGATGGGGAGGGAGAGGGATGGAGGGGGAGGGGACGCGGTGGGTGCGGCGGGCCGGCGGGTGTCGGACGGTCACTGGCGGACGGTGGACGGCAATCCGGACGAAAACCGGATGAAGCAGTTTGAAGTGTCGTCGAATTGCTCGAATCTGTCTGAAGCGGTCTGAAGTGTTCTGAAGTGGATTCACATGGTTTCTGTGGATGGAAACGGATGGAAGCGGATGAAAGCTGACGAGGCCGGACGGGCGTCGGACGGCTGCGAACCGGAGGCGGGTGCGGCGGCGGTGGCGCGGACGAGGCGTCACCCCGGTGAACACCGGCGGTCCGGGGAGCCCCGGGCGGGGGTGCGGATCGAGACGCCACGCTAACGACGGCCGCCGATCACTGTCCGACGGATGCGCGAATTTCACCCGGATGGGAGAGCTTTCGCGCGCTTGGTGGACGACTCGCTCCTCGTGGACGGCTCGCTCCGCGCACCTGGCAATGCCTTCGCCCAGAAAAGTGAGGATTGCACGATGTCGTATCCGAAGGGCCTGGCGAACGGGGCCGCGCTGCTGGCCGCGGTGCTGGCCATCGTGCCCGCGCTCACCAGCTGTTCGGGCGCGGCGGACACCCGGCCGCCCGGCAGCCCCGGCGCCTCCCCCCACCCCACACCGGCCGTCCCCACCCCCACCTGGGCCAAGGTCGAGGGGCCGCCCCGCACCGTCCCGGCCGTACGGGCCTTCCGCCCGGCCGACGGGCGCGGCTGGCGCCCGTCCAAGTCGGCCCGTGTCGTGGTCCCGGACGGTGCCAAGAGCACCGTCGCCGACGAGGCCCGGCTGCTGGCGAAGGACCTGGGCGGCCTGCCGGTCGTCTGGGGCAAGCAGACCGTACGGCCCGGGGACATCGAGCTGAAGCTGACCGGGAAGGCCGGGAAGGGGCGGTCGGACAACGCACCGGCCCGCAACGCCGCCGACGAGTCCTACACCCTGACCGCCCGCGACACCCGCCTCACCCTCACGGCACCCACCGACGCCGGCGTCTTCTACGGCACCCGCACCGTCAAGCAGGCCGTACGCGCCGCCGGCGGCCTCCCCGAGGGCACCATCGAGGACCGGCCGGACCGCCCGCGGCGCGGCATGATGCTGGACAACGCCCGCAAGCCGTTCAGCGCGAAGTGGATCGAGGACCGCATCCGGGAGCTCGGCGACCTCAAGCTCAACCAGCTCCATCTGCACTTCTCCGACGACCAGGGCTTCCGCATCGAGAGCGACACCCACCCGGAGATCGTCTCCAGGGACCACCTCACCAAGGACCAGGTCCGTCATCTGGTGCGGCTCGCCCGGAGCCGGCATATCGCCGTCGTCCCGGAGATCGACTCGCCGGGCCACCTGGGCGCCGTCCTGAAGCAGTACCCCGATCTCCAGTTGCGCACCGCACAGGGCAGCAGAGTGCGCGGCGCGATCGACATCTCCAAGCCGGAGTCCGCCGAGCTGGTCGATTCGCTGCTGCGGGAGTACGCGGAGCTGTTCAGCAACCCCAAGGGCACCGACGCGTACTGGCACCTGGGCGGCGACGAGTACCAGGCGCTGATGTCCAGCAACCCGGAGAGCAGGTATCCGCAGCTGGCGCAGGCCGCACGGGAGAAGTACGGGTCGAACGGCACCATCGAGGACCTGGCGACCGGCTGGCTCAACGACCGGGAGAAGACCGTGCGGGCGGCCGGCAAGAACCGTATCGAGGCATGGAGCGACGGGTTCTTCGCCGGAGGGCGGGTAAAGCCGCCCAAGGACCGGATCGCCGACTACTGGACCGGCAAGGAGATCGGGGCGCGCGACCCCGCGGCGTATCTGCGCGAGGGCCGCACGGTGATGAACTTCAACGACGAGTACCTCTACTACGTGCTCGGCGAGCCCAACCAGTTCACCTATCCGACCGGTGAGCGGATCTACCGCGCCTGGACCCCGCGGGTGCTGCGCGGCACCTCGCCGGTGGCGGTGCCCGAGGGGCAGACCGGTCCGGACCGGATTCCGGGGGCGCGGTTCGCGATCTGGTGCGATCTGGCCGATGCGCAGACACCGCAGCAGGTCGCGGACGGGATCCGGATGCCGCTCGCGGCGCTGGCGCAGAAGACGTGGGACCCGCGGCCGCCGAAGATGTCGTGGGCGGACTTCAAGGCGCTGGCCGACCGGGTGAGGGGCGGCCGGGGGTGAAGAAGGGCGCGTCGTAGGCGCGAGAGCCGGACGGGAAGGACGCGTCACGGGCGCGTCGGCACGAGAGGCGAACGAGGACGGCCGGGGCCGCCACCCCCCACAGGAGAGGCCCCGGCCGTCGTTCGCGGAGGGCCCGTGAAGGCCCTCTATTCGGTACAGCGTCACACGCCCCGAAAGCGTCACACGGGGTGCGGGGCGGCGCACGGCCCGTGCTCTGGACGCAGGCCGGGCAGGGCCCGTAACGTGCGGTTTCGCGCCGATAGGCGGGTCGGCCGGACCGGTTCGGCGCGGCAGAACCGCCGGGTTGCGCCGGTATCCGGGCGGCTGATTCCGGGGCTTCGGACGGTTCCTTGATCGCTCCGTGCGAGGGCCGGGGTTCGGAGAGTGTGCCCGCACGGGTTACCGTCAGCGGGAACACGTCGGGTTACCGGGGGTCCCGGCACGCCGTGACACCGAGCCGGTGAACGGCGACGACCAGAAGAAGCAGCCGAGCGACGCAGTACAGCAGCAGCGAAGCAGTGAAGCAGCAAGAACCGGGCGGCGGACTTTCCGCGTGCGACAGGATGGACCCGTGCGAGGGGACGACATTCAGCCGGACGACCGTCGGCTGACGCTTGCCGTGCAGGCGGCACAGAACGGCGACGAAACGGCGTTTCGTACCGTCTACCGGGCCGTGCATCCCCGACTTCTCGGATATGTACGGACCTTGGTGGGCGAACCGGACGCCGAGGATGTCGCGTCCGAGGCATGGCTGCAGATCACCCGCGACCTCGCCCGCTTCAGCGGCGACGCCGACCGGTTCCGCGGCTGGGCCGCCCGTATCGCCCGCAACCGCGCCCTGGACCACATCCGGATGCGCGGCCGCCGCCCCGTGATCGGCGGCGATGAGAGCGAACTCGCCGACACCCCCAGCACGGCCGACACCATGGGGGAGGCGATGGAGGCCCTCGGCACCGGCCGCACCTTCCGCCTCATAGCCAGGCTCCCGCAGGACCAGGCCGAGGCCGTGGTGCTGCGGGTGGTCGTCGGCCTGGACGCCAAGAGCGCGGCGCACGTGCTCGGCAAACGGCCCGGCGCGGTCCGCACCGCCGCGCACCGGGGACTGCGACGGCTCGCCGACCTGATCGGCGACGAGCCCGGCATCGGGACGGGCCCGGGTGCCGGCGGCGACCAGGAGGACGGCGAAGGCCACCCGCGAGACCGTGCCGGCGGTACGGGGCAGAGCGTGGACACCCGCGCCGAACAGCTCGAAGAGGGCGGCGGCAAGGATGGTGGAACGATAGACGGGGTGCCCGCACAGGGCCGAAAACGCCGCGACGGCGTGGCGGAATCGTACTCACCGGGTGTGACGGAAACGGCCGCACGAACGCAGAAGGACATGTGATGGCCGACGACCCGTACAACTGGCTCGACAAGGACGCTGCGGAGCGAATGCTGCGCGGTGACCCGGTCGGTTCCCGGGACGGCGTCGGCGCACGGGAGCTCGAACAGCTTCTGGCGGCCGCCAAGGCCGTCGGCGCGGGCGCACCCGGCACCGCCGAGCTGCCCGGCGAAGAGGCCGCCCTGGCCGCCTTCCGCCGCGCCCACCACGGCACCGGCCCCCGGGTCTCCGCGGTGAGCGGCACCCGCTCCGGCGGCTTCGCCGAACGTACCTGCCTGGGACGTCCCTTTCGACGCGGATTCGCGGTCGCGCTGACGGTCTGCGCCATCGGCGGCGTCGCCGTCGCGGCCGGCACCGGCATGCTGCCCCCCTTCGAGGGCGACGGCCCGGAGCCCGAGCCCGGCTCCAGCGTCTCCGCCGCCGAAACGCCCGGCATCCTCGAAAGCAAGCAGCCGAGCGGAGGCACGGCGTCCCCGTCACCCCACCAGACCCCCGGCGAACACAGCCCCGGCCCCAGCGGCACCACGTCCCCGGGCGGCGGGCCCAGCGGCAGCCAGCGCCCCGGGGGCGGCGGTGGTCGTGACAACACCGCCGGCGGATCCGGTGACGACGGGAAAACCCGTCCCGGCGACGTCGACAGCAAGAAGCTCCTCCTCTCCCTGTGCCGCGACTACCAGTCCGGCAAGGGCGACAGCATGGACAGCGACAAGCTCGGCCGCCTGGCGCGCGAGGCCGGCAGCCGCGACAAGGTGGGCGACTTCTGCCGTACGTATCTGGCATCCCACCAGGACGACGGCCGCTCGGGTGACAACAATGGCAACGGTGGCGACGACGGCCACAGCGGCGGATCCGGCGGATCCGGCGGTTCGGACCACGGCAACGCCAATGGCGGCGGCAAGGGGAACGGCGGCGGGAGCGGGAACGGCGGGGGCAACGGGAAGGGCGGTCGCGAGGGTGGCGACAACGCTGCCCGGGCGCTCTCGACGAACACGTCCACCGGCGCATTCGCCACGGTCACGTCCACCGGCGCATTCGCCACGGCGTCCGCCCCCTCCGTGACCCCGTCCGACACCGTCAGCCCCACCGCGAGCCCGTCCCCAACCGGCCAGGTGTGACGTTTTTTGAGCCAGTGACGCAGTAGAGATTGAAGCCGACTGGTCATCGGCTGCGCAGGAGCCGGGGTCCCCCCCGTACCTTCGGTTCCGCGCACTCGGCGCGGGCGGGGCACGTTCCCCCGGCCCTGCCCGCGCCTGTTCTTTGCGGCCAAACCGCCGCCGCTCTCGCGTAGGTGGTCGCTGTGGGTGGGGGGCTCAATGGGTGGGGGGCTCAATTTTGGCCTCCGTCAAAGACCTGGGCGGGCCGGGGGAACGGGAATCCGCTAGTGGTAGATGACCACCTTCGTGCCCTTCCCCGCTTGGGCGAAGACGGCGGCGATCTTTCTCTCATCCCTTACGTTCACGCAGCCGTGTGACGCGCCCGCATAACCTCGGGCTGCGAAGTCCTTCGAATAGTGGATCGCCTGACCGCCGCTGAAGAACATCGCATACGGCATCGCCGAGTGGTAAATCGTCGAGACGTGGTGTCGGCTCTTGAAGGTGATGGGGAAAGTGCCCTCGCGGGTCGGGGAATACTGCGAGCCGAAGCGGACATCCATTGCCGAGACGATCTTTCCGTCGACCATCCAGGCGAGGGTGTTGCTCTTCTTGCTTATGCAGATCACGCGGCCCCTCATACAGCGTGGATCGGGAGTGTCCAGCGGCTTGGTGGTGGGCGGGTAGAGCTCGCTCCGCGACGGTTGGCGGGTGCGGGCGAGCAGCGCTTTCCAGGTGCTGGGCTGTACGGCACCGGTGCGTGGTTCGCCCTGTTGTTTCTGGAACGCCCGGACGGCGGCGCTGGTGACCGAGGCGTAGTAGCCCGTCGGCGAGCGGTCGAAGAGGTCCAGCTGGGCCAGCCGGGCCTGGAGTTCGCGGACCTTGGCGCCCTGGGAGCCGTACGCCATGACGGGCTGGGCCGGGCGGTGGGGGCGGGCGTGCTTCGTGGGGGGCGCGGGCTTGGTGGTGGCCGGTGGGGTGTGGGCGGTGTCTGCCGCCGGGGCCTGCCGGCTCGTCGTGCCGTCCGGCGCGCCGGCGCCCGTGACGGTCACCGGGCGGCAGCCGACGACGGCCACCATCACCATGACCGCCCATGCCACGGCTACCAGCAGCGCCGTACCCGCCGCCGGTCTTCCGCTGCCCCGTCGCATGCTCCACCCCCGGGAGTCGCAGGTGACTCCGCCACCATTGATGCGGATGACACAGCCACCGTTGATGCTTCCCAGCGCTGCGCGGTGATGAACCTGCGGGCATCCTGTGAGCAAGACGTAATAACCCGTCACTCAGTGGGAGGCGGACACCCATGGCGCGCGAGCCGGGCAGTGTGCGGTACAACGAGAGCGGTCTGCCCATCAAGCCCGTCTACGGGCCGGAGGCGCTGGCCGGCTGGGATCCGGAGCGCCGGCTCGGCGCCCCCGGCGCATATCCCTTCACCCGCGGCGTCTATCCGTCGATGTATACCGGTCGGCCCTGGACGATGCGCCAGTACGCGGGCTTCGGCACCGCGCGGGAATCCAACGCCCGCTACCGGCAGCTGATCGCCCACGGCACCACCGGACTGTCGGTCGCCTTCGACCTGCCGACGCAGATGGGCCACGACTCGGACAAGCCCATCGCGGCGGGCGAGGTCGGCAAGGTCGGAGTGGCCGTCGACTCCGTCGAGGACATGCGGGTGCTCTTCGGCGGGATTCCGTTGGACCGGGTCTCCACCTCCATGACCATCAACGCCCCCGCCGCCCTTCTCCTGCTCCTCTACCAACTCGTGGGCGAGGAAGAAGGGGTGGCGGGTGATCAGCTGACCGGCACCATCCAGAACGACGTCCTGAAGGAATACATCGCGCGGGGCACCTACATCTTCCCGCCCAAGCCCTCCCTCCGCCTCATCGCGGATATCTTCAAATACTGCCGGGCCGAGATCCCCAAATGGAACACCATCTCCATCTCCGGTTACCACATGGCGGAGGCCGGCGCCTCGCCCGCGCAGGAAATCGCGTTCACCCTCGCCAATGGGGTGGAGTACGTCCGCACCGCGGTCGCCGCCGGTATGGACGTCGACGACTTCGCGCCCCGTCTCTCCTTCTTCTTCGTCTCCCGTACGACGCTTCTCGAAGAAGTCGCCAAATTCCGTGCGGCGCGGCGCATTTGGGCACGCGTCATGAAGGAGGAATTCGGCGCCCGGAATCCGAAATCACTCATGCTGCGCTTCCATACGCAGACCGCGGGCGTCCAGCTCACCGCCCAGCAGCCGGAGGTGAATCTGGTCCGGGTGGCCGTCCAGGGCCTGGCCGCGGTCCTCGGCGGCACCCAGTCACTGCACACCAACTCCTTCGACGAGGCCATCGCACTGCCGACGGACAAGGCGGCCCGGCTCGCGCTGCGCACCCAGCAGGTGCTCGCGTACGAGACCGATGTCACCGCCACCGTCGACCCGTTCGCCGGTTCCTACGCCGTCGAGTCGATGACGGACGAGGTGGAGGCCGCGGCGGTCGCGCTGATGGCGCGGGTCGAGGAGCTGGGCGGGGCGGTGGCCGCCATCGAACGCGGCTTGCAGAAGGGCGAGATCGAGCGCAACGCGTATCGCATCGCACAGGAGACGGACGCCGGCGAACGGGTCGTGGTCGGCGTCAACCGTTTCCAGCTGGACGAGGAGGAGCCCTACGAACCGCTGCGCGTCGACCCGGCGATCGAGGCCCAGCAGGTCGAGCGGCTGGCCGTGCTGCGGCACCGCCGCAACGAGCCGGCGGTGACCGCCGCGCTGGACGCCCTGAAGAAGGCCGCCGAGGGCAGCGGCAACGTGCTGTACCCGATGAGGGAGGCACTGCGGGCGCGAGCCACGGTGGGGGAGGTGTGTGATGCGTTGCGGGGGGTGTGGGGGACGTATGTGCCGACGAATGCGTTCTAGGTGGTCGCTGCGCTGTGCTTGGGGGCGGCCGGGTTGCTCGCCACGATGGGGGCGCGCGTCCGGTGTCGAGTGTCGGCCCCGTTACGGCGCCAGCACGTCCAGTTCCGCCATCGCCCCCAGTGTGATCTCCCGCGTCAGCGACTCCGCCCGTTCCGCGTCCCCCGTGCGTACCGCCTCCGCGACCTGGACGTGCAGGGTGACCGCGGCCGGGTCGGGGTCCGTGAACATCACATGGTGCTGGGTGCGGCCGGTCAGTACGGCCGCGACCACATCGCCGAGCCGGGCGAACATCTCGTTGCCGGACGCGGTGAGCACCACCCGGTGGAAGGCCACGTCGTGCACGAGGTACGCGTCGAGCTGCCGGCCGCGTGAGGTGGCCACCATCCCCATGGCGTGTTCGGTGAGTTCGGCGCACTGGGCGGGGGTGGCGTGCTGGGCGGCGAGGCCCGCGGCGACCGGTTCGACGGCCGAGCGCAGAACGGTCAGCGAGCGCAGCTGGCGGGGGCGGTCCGGGCCGGCCAGCCGCCAGCCGATCACCCGCGGGTCGTAGACGTTCCACTCCTCGGCCGGGCGGACGGTCACCCCGACCCGGCGCCGGGAGGCGACCAGCCGCATGGACTCCAGGACCCGGATCGCCTCACGGATGACCGTGCGGGAGACATCGAAGCGCTGCTCCAGCTCGTCCGTCCGCAGGACCGTGCCCGGAGGGTGGTCGCCCGCGGTGATCGCGGGCCCCAGGGACTCCAGCACGCGGGCGTGCAGCCCCTTCCCCTCGTTCTCCAAGGGCCCCTCGTTCTCCATGGGCCAAGCCTACGTTCCGCCGACTCGGAATTAAGTATGGCGTTTGATTCGTAGCTCTTGAATACGTCATACCTAATCGGGTTCAGTGGGGTGCCCACGCGGTCGACGCAGACCGCGCGCCGGCGAGCGAGACAGCGAGGTATTCGGAATGAGCACGCCCCACGTCATCGTCGTGATGGGAGTGGCCGGCACCGGGAAGACGACCATCGGCCCGCTGGTGGCCGCGGCCCTCGGCGTCCCCTACGCCGAGGGCGACGACTTCCACCCCCCGGCCAACATCGCCAAGATGTCGGCGGGCACCCCGCTGGACGACCACGACCGCGGCCCCTGGCTGGACGCGATCGGCGCCTGGGCGCACGACCGGGCCGGCCGCGGCGGAGTGGTCAGCAGCTCCGCCCTCAAGCGCGCCTACCGCGACCGGCTGCGCGCGGCCGCGCCCGAAGCCGTCTTTCTGCATCTCACCGGCGACCGCGCGCTGATCGAGCGGCGCATGGCCGAGCGCAAGGGCCACTTCATGCCGGCCGCCCTGCTGGACTCCCAGTTCGCCACGCTCGAACCGCTCGGCGCCGACGAGGCCGGCGTCGCGGTGGATGTCTCCGGGACGCCGGAGGAGGTCGCCGGACGGGCGGTGGCCGCGCTGCGCCGGCGGGAGCAGGCCGGCTAGGGCCCGCCCCCTGGACAGGCCCCAGCGGTCCGCCCGCACGCATGGCGGCCATGTGGGCCCCACCGAAAGCCCCCACCCCAAAGCCCCACCCCCCACTGCCACCACCGCACCATTCCCCCTCCGAGCAACGGAATCCCCGTGACACATCTCAGCGTCGAGATGCTCGCAGCGGATGCGGCCGAGCCCATCACCTCGGCCGGTCATGCGCAGCTGGGCATCGCCGTTCTGGCCGGCATCGCCGTCATCGTCCTGCTCATCACCAAGTTCAAGCTCCACGCCTTTCTGTCGCTGATCATCGGCTCGCTGGCGCTCGGCGCGATCGCCGGCGCGCCCCTCGACAAGGCGATAGCCGGCTTCTCGACCGGACTCGGCGCCACCGTCGCCGGCACCGGCGTACTGATCGCGCTCGGCGCCGTCCTCGGCAAGCTGCTCGCCGACTCCGGCGGCGCGGACCAGATCGTCGACACGATCCTCGCGAAGGCGAGCCGGGGTGCCATGCCCTGGGCGATGGTGCTGATCGCCGGAATCGTCGGCCTGCCGCTCTTCTTCGAAGTGGGGATCGTCCTCCTCATCCCCGTCGTGCTGCTGGTCGCCAAACGCGGCAACTTCTCCCTGATGCGCATCGGCATCCCGGCGCTCACCGGACTGTCCGTCATGCACGGTCTCATTCCGCCGCACCCCGGTCCGCTTGTCGCTCTCGACGCGGTCGGCGCGAACCTCGGCATCACCCTCGCGCTGGGCGTGGTCGTCGCCATCCCGACCGCGATCGTCGCGGGCCCGGTCTTCTCCCGTTACGCGGCCCGCTGGGTGGACATCCAGCCGCCGCAGAAGCTGGTCCCCGAGCGCGCTTCCGACGACCTCGAAAAGCGCCCCGGTTTCACCGTCACTGTCGCGACCGTTCTCCTGCCGGTCGTGATGATGCTGGCCAAGGCACTGGTGGACATCGTCATCGAGGACCCGGAGAACACCACCCAGAGAGTCTTCGACGTCGTCGGCTCCCCGCTCGTCGCCCTCCTCACCGCCGTCATCGTCGCGATGTTCACGCTGGGCCGGGCGGCCGGTTTCAGCAAGGGCCGGATCGCCACGACCGTCGAGAAGTCGCTCGGCCCGATCGCCGGTGTGCTGCTGATCGTCGGCGCGGGCGGCGGTTTCAAGCAGACGCTGGTGGACGCGGGTGTCGGCCAGATGATCCTGGAGATCTCCAAGCACTGGAACATCTCCACCCTGCTGCTGGCCTGGCTGATCGCGGTCGCCATCCGCCTCGCGACCGGCTCCGCCACGGTGGCCACCATCTCCGCCGCCGGCCTGGTCGCCCCGCTCGCCGCCGATATGAGCACCCCGCACGGCGCCCTGCTGGTCCTGGCCATCGGCTCCGGCTCGTTGTTCTTCAGCCATGTCAACGACGCCGGGTTCTGGATGGTCAAGGAGTACTTCGGCATGAGCGTCGGCCGGACGCTGAAGACGTGGTCGGTGATGGAGACGCTGATCTCGGTCGTGGGGATTGTGTGCGTGCTGTTGTTGTCGTTGGTGGTCTGAGGGTGCGGCCGTTGTCGTTGATCGTTGGTGAACTGAGGGTGCAGTTGCTGTCGTCGGTGGTCTGAATCTGCTCGGGGCGGCGGCGCCCGGCCGGTGCTCGGACCGGCCGGACGCCGTCCCTCCTGTTGCCGAACGCGTGCATGGGGCCGGATGCCTGGTCGTGCGGCGCTGAGGCTACGGTGTAGGCCGTTCGGGCCGCGAGGGCCCCACGGACGACGAAGAGACGGGGACTGTGTCGTGGGTCGAGGCGAGCCCGATACCCCGAAGCGTGTCGACGAGAGTGAGTTCCTGGAGATCACCAGGGATCCGGTGGACGCGCGAGTGCTGCGGGAGTCACTGGAGAAGCTGGCCGGGGAATTGCATTCATGAGCTTCCACGTCATACCCGGCGACGTCGCCGCTTACGGCAAGATGATCGAGCGGGCGCACCAGGACATGGCGGAGGCCCGCACCTTCCGACTTCTGGGCGCAGGTGCAGCAGGGGGCGCAGGAGCGGATGGACGGGCTGGTCTGGTCCCGCGTGGACTCCGTCACCGCCGAGGGGGCGAATCCGGCCCTCGGGCTGCTCGGTATCGGGCTCGACCTCCTGAGCCCGACGACGCTCGTCAACGAGGCCATCAAGTTCGTCTTCGACTTCGACCTGTTCGGCGAGGCGGCGAAGATGCTCTCGGGGGACTGGGAGAGCTACGGCGACTGCGCCAACGCCTGGGGCTCGCTGGCCTCGTTCTTCCAGGCCATCAGTGGCAATGTGCACAAGGGGAACAACCTCCTCGGCGAGACGTGGACGGGTAACGCCTCCGACACGCGTTACGACTTCGACGAGCTCAAGAAGAAACTGAGCGATAGCGGCGACTGCCACGACAACCTCAAGGCGGCCTATGAGGACGTCGCCGGCCAGATCCAGCAGTTCGCCGACGGCCTGAAGGCGGGGCTGATCCTCATCAGCGACATGGCGATCTCCATCGCCGTCGAGATCGCGGTCGCCACCGGCGCCGCGAGCACGGGTGTCGGCCTGGTCGTGACGGGTGGTGCGGCCGCGCTGATCGCCCGTCAGGCGGCGAAGATGATCGCCGAGTGGTCGAAGATCATCGATGCGCTGTCGGCCCTGTACGCCGCGATCAACGTGGCCTTCGGTATCGGGGGCGCGGCCCTCGACGGAAACCTCGATGCGGTGCAGAAGTTCCCGAGGCCGGGCGGAAGCTATGACCATCAGGCCGTCTGACGTCGGGCGCGTGCTGAAGTGGGGCGGGCTGGCCGGCGTCGCGGTGAGCCTGCTCCTCCGGTACGTCGAACCGGCCCCGCGCTGGGACGTGCTGGCCTGCATGGGCGTGGGCCTGCTCGGGCTGCTGGTCTCCTGGGTGAGCGCACGCCGGGAGCGGGCGGCGGATCAGGACGTGTCAGAGGTGGCGGAAGGGGCGACGCCGTCCTCGCCGACCGGGTTCCGGCTGCACGCAGACTGGCGGCCCGACCGTACGCAGCGGCAGCAGTTCGGTGCCCTGCTCCTCCTGCTGTCCGTCGCCTTCCTCCTCTTCGGTTCGGCCTCGCATGTCACGCCCCAACTGGCCGACGCCCGCGACGGTTCAGCGAGCATCGACCAGGTGAAGGTCACCAAAGTGCTGTCGCACAGCTCCAGGCCGATCCGGGGCGGCGGCATGTCGCACACCTCGAAGCTCTCCGTCACGGTTGACAGCGGCGATGGCGACGGCTCGGCCGGGAAGGGGGCGAGCCTGCAGGGCATGATCATGACGTCCAGCTCGGTGGGATACGGCGAGCGGCTCTGGGCACTTCACGTCCCGGGCGAGAACGATAGAGGCGTCCAATTGGCCGAGAGCCGCGACGAGTTGGAGGCGCTCCGGGACGGCGGCATCCGCCCGTCCGGGGCGCTGCTCGGCATTTCCGCCGCCGCGGCCGCGGGGGGCCTCGCGCTGCTGCTGCGCCGTCGCCTCAAGCGGTTCGACGACAGCGGGCCGGCGGTGGCGGAGGCGCTGCGTACGGGGAATGCGCAGGCGCTTGCCGTGACGTCGGCGGGCACCGCGCCGGAGGGCAGGCGGTCGCTCGGCGTCGGCCTGCGCCATATGGCCGAGGACGGCGAGCGGCAGCTCTTCGTCAGCCGGTTCGTCGATGTCGAGCATCTCGCGGACGCGCTGTGCGGCCGTACCGCCTGGCTGTACTGGGAGCGTGCCGGCGACCGGGATGCGCCGCTGGGCCGGCCCGGTCGAAGAGGCGAGCTGCTGCCCGCCGTGCTGGTGATCGGTAGTGGTGCCGGGGCGCGGTATGTGCGTGGCTGGATGCCGCGGAAGCCCGAATGGCCGGTCGCACAGGGGCGGCGGCTGGGTCCGGTGAGCCCCGATACGTGCCCGGAGGTACGGCGGTTGGGCGCGGGGACGCTGCGTCCGCCACGGCCGCGCGTCGGCGCGGTGATGTGGCTGGGCCTCGCGGCGCTGGCGGCGGTGGCTGCGGCGGCCTTCCCGATCGGCGGGGGCGGTCAGGCGCTGACCCAGGTCGTCATCGTGGTGACCGTCCTCTGCACCATCGTCGGCATGCGGAAGACCGAGGCGAAGTGGCGCCCCTCCGCGCGCCGTCAGGAGCGGAGGGACGCGGCGGGCAACGGATAGCCGTCCCCGGACCGGTTCCGGCGGTACGCGACGGTCCCGGGTGGTGGCGGCGCGCCCAGGCGGCCAGAGCGGGCGGCGGCTGCGGGGGCGGGGCGATGCGCAGCCCCAGTTCGAACCAGATGGTCTTGCCGCCCGGCCCGAGCAGCGAGTTGGGTGACTCGGTGGATTTGGCGAACCATCGTTCGCCACTGGACCTGATGGAACGCTCTACGCTTTCGCCCAACGAGTCACAGGAACTCATCTGGTCCATCGCACGCGAACTGTGAGAGGACCGAGGCATGACCGAACTCGATTGGCAGCGCTCATCGTTCTGTGGCGGTGGGGGCAACAACTGCGTCGAGGTGGCCGTGACCGGCGACGGCGCAGCCGTCCGGGAGAGCGACGCCCCGGCTCGGGGCATCGAAGCCGGTCGGGGTGCGCTGCGCGGCCTGATCGTCGGTGTGAAGGCGGGTCCGCTCGGGGAGCGGACCCGCTGACCGCCGCACCGTAGGCGTCACCGCGCGGACGGCACCAGCCCCGCCCCCGTGTACGCCGCCAGCGCCTCCGCGACTCGCACCGTCGCGTCGTTGGCCGGTGCGGCGACGGCCAGGTAGCCGTCCGGCCGGATGAGGAACACCGTCGGCCCGTCCCCGTACGCGTCACGGATGTGGCCGTTCGTGTCGATCAGGTCCGGGGACGGGCCGCCGACGTGGACGGTGCGGACGAGGGACGGGGCCGCGGGCAGGGCGGCCGCGTCGAGGTCGGTCTCGCCGAGGGCCAGCAGGGTGAAGTGCGGGCCGCGGTAGATGTCGAAGAGGCGGGTGGGGGTGCCGTCGGCTGTGGTGCAGGGGGCGTCGGGGGCGCGGTCGCCCGCGCGTAGGGCGTCCTCGGGGAGGTCGGTGCGCAGTTCCCGCGTCAGGGGGCTGTCGCGGTAGCCGATGTCGAGTTGGTGGAGGTCCCTGCCGCGGCGCATCGTGCGGGAGCCGTGCAGGCGGGTGCTGATGTTCAGGATGTGGGCGGCTATGGGGCGGCGTTCGGTGTCGTAGGTGTCCAGGAGGGTGTCCGGGGCGCCGTGGCGCAGGACCTGGCCGAGCTTCCAGCCGAGGTTGTACGCGTCCTGGACGCTGGTGTTCAGGCCCTGGCCGCCGGCCGGGGAGTGGATATGGGCCGCGTCGCCCGCCAGGAAGACCCGGCCCGCGCGGAAGCGGTCGGCCATGGCGGCCTTGGGGCGGTAGACGGACGTCCACAGGACCTCGCGCACCTGGTCGCGGGTGAGATGGGTGCCGGCCGCGATCCGGTCGCGGATGGCCTCGGGGGAGGGGTTCGGTTCGAGGTCGGGGCCCCAGACGAGGCACTGGAAGTGGTCGGTGCCGGCGAGCGGGAGAAGGGCGACGAAGCCGTCGTCCGGCAGCAGCCAGCGGTGCCAGTGGTCGCGGTCGAGGCCGTCGATCCGCAGGTCCGCGAGCAGTGCGGGGCCCATGCCGGCCAGAGTCGGTCCGCTCATGCCGATGCCGAGAGCCTTGCGTAGGGTGCTGCGGCCGCCGTCGGCGGCGACCAGATAGGCGGCGTGGACGGTCTGTGTGCTGCCGTCGGCGAGGGTGAGGCGGGCCCGTACGCCGTCCGAGTCCTGGGAAAAATCGGTGAGTTCGGCGCCGAAGAGGATCTGGCCGTCGAGTTCCCGGAGACGCTCGTGGAGCAGTTCCAGGTTGCGCCACTGCGGGATCATCAGGGCGTTGGAGTAGGGCGTGGCGGGGGTCGGGTCGACGCGTTCGACCATCCGTTGAGTGCTGACGATGCGGCCGTCCTGCCACATGGCCAGGTCCGGGTAGGGGCCGCCGGCCGCCTGGACGGCTTCGAGGACGCCGAGGTCGTCGTAGACCTCCTGGGTGCGGGGCTGGAGTCCGGTGCCGCGGGCGCCGGGGGAGAGGCGGTCCTGGCGCTCGACGAGCAGGGCGCGTACGCCGCGCCGGGCGAGGTCGATGGCGAGGGCGAGGCCGGTGGGGCCGGCGCCGGAGATCAGGACATCGAAGCGGCGACTGGGGCCGTCGTGGGGGGCGTCACGGGTGCTGTCGCGGGTGCCGTGATGGGTGCCGTCGTGGGTAAGCGCTGCACGCTGTACGTCCTTAACGTTGTTAAGTTCCATGGTTCCGAGGGTGCGCTTAACGATGTTAAATTGTCAACATGGCTGTGCGACTCGACCGGAACCTGGTGGTGGAGACCGCCCTGCGCCTGCTGAACGAGGTGGGGCTCGAAGGGCTCACCCTGCGTCGGATCGCGAAGGAGCTGAACGTCCAGGCGCCCGCGCTGTACTGGCACTTCAAGAACAAGCAGGCGCTGCTGGACGAGATGGCCACCGAGATGTTCCGGCGGATGACCGCGTCGCTGCTGGCGGGGACCGGTCCGGAGACGGACGGTCCCCGGGACGACTGGCAGGAGGTGCTGCTCAACGCCTGCCGCGGGCTGCGCCGCGCACTGCTGGAATACCGCGACGGCGGCAAGGTCTTCAGTGGTACGCGGATGACCGACGAGAGCCACGCCGCATCGCAAGAAGCGCTCCTGAGCCGGCTCACCGCGGCGGGCTTCACGCCGGGCGAGGCGGCGCGGGCCTGGTGGACCGCGTACAACTTCACCATCGGCCTGGTGATCGAGGAGCAGTCGGTCCATCCGGACCCGGGTGAGCCGGACAGCCGCGACCCCGCCTACGACCTCGAAAACCGCGCGCGGCGGCTCGGTGAGAGCCATCCGCTCGCGGTCACGGCGGGGCACGAGATGTTCGGCGACATCGAGGCCGGGTTCGAGGCGGGGCTGCGGATCATCGTCGCCGGGGTGGCGGCGACGGTCGGCCCGGACGCCGGGAAGTGACCGGCGGGGCCTGTGGTAACCGGCCCGGCCTGCTGGATCACCGCCGCCTTGGGGCGATGGACCGCCGCCCGGCTCACCGCCGCCGCGGGTCGATCGCCCGCCGCAGCACAGGCGTGAGCGGACGCTCCACCCACCGGTGCAGCACCCACGCCAGCAGCAGCATCAGGCCGACGGTCAGCATCAGCGTCGCGTACGAGGGCAGACGCAAGTCCTGGTGCAGCGCGCGTACGACGGCCCAGCCCAGGTGTTCGTGCACCAGGTAGAAGGGGTAGGTGAGCGCGCCGGCGACGGTCAGCCAACGCCAGTTCGCCCAGCGGAGCTTGCCGAGGGCGACGGCCGCGACCAGCGCGAAGCCGAGCGTCACGACGGCGATGATGCCGGCCGAAGAGCGGTAGGAGAAGCCGTCGGCGGAGGGTGCGTGCCAGAGCCGGACGACCGCGTAATGCTGTCCGATCAGCCAGCTGACCAGCACGATCGCCCAGGCGACCGGATCGCGGGAGCCGTAGCGGTACAGCAGGAAGAGGCCCACGCCGCCGATGAAGTACGGGGCGTACTCCGGCATCAGGACGATGTTGAGGAACGGCTCGTTCGCGGCCTGGGCGAGGGCCGCGGCCAGGGTCCAGCCGGCGCAGAAGAGGACGACGCGGGTGCGGGTGGCGCCCGGGAGGACGACGCAGAGCGCGAAGAGGGCGTAGAAGCGCATCTCGGCCCAGAGGGTCCAGCACACGCCGAGCACCCGGTCCACACCGAGCGGCTGTTGCAGCATGGTCAGGTTTGTCAGCACGTCGCTGGGCGCCAGGGCCCTGTAGGCGACCCAGGGGAGCGCGAAGACCGCGGTGACGAGGAGGATCGCGGCCCAGTACGCCGGATAGAGGCGGGAGACGCGGGAGGCGATGAACGAGCGCAGCGGCCGCCCCCAGCCGCTCAGGCAGATCACGAAACCGCTGATCACGAAGAAGATCTGCACACCCAGGGCGCCGTACGCGAACAGGCCGGAGGCGGTGGGGAACTGATGGGCGGTCGACCCGCCCCAGGCCTGGGATATCTCGCCGTCACGGCCCCCGTAGTGGTACGCGGCGACCATCAGGGCGGCGAGCAGCCGCAGTCCGTCGAGGGCGCGCAGCCGCGTGGCGCCGTCGCGGCCGCGCCCCCGTATGCCGGGTTTCGGAGCAGGGGTGACGGGGGCCGGCGCGGCGGACGCGGTGCCGGCCGTGAGTTGTGGGGCGGTCATCCGTATGCGGCCCGCTTCTTCAGGCGGCGCTGGACGGCCCGCGCCCGGCGCGCGACCCGGCGCACGGTGGAGTTGCGCGGGATGAACGACAGCTGCGACGGGACCGCGCCGGGCAGCGCCAGCGAGGTGAGCCGGCGGCGCTTGAAGTAGCGCCAGGTGTGCCGGTCGAGGTGGGCCTTGAGATAGCGCTCGGCGGCCGGGCGCAGCTCGGGGTAGATCTGGTGCTGCATGGCGTAGCCGACGGCGGTGACCAGGCCGCCGATCTCCCCGGGGGCGGCGTACGGTGTGCCGCCGCGGTCCGCGAGGTCGGGCACCAGCGCGTCCACGATCGTGACCGGGACACGGTTGCTGTTCTGGTACGGCGTCAACCGCTCCAGCAGCAGTCCGGTGCCGGTGCGCGCGGTCGGCAGGTCGTAGAAGGTGGACGCGGTCAGCAGCGCCGTGGAGAAGCAGCCGACGACCAGCGCGGGACGCATCCGCTGGTAGAGGACCTCGGCCAGCACCGGGCTGTCCAGCACGGTCAGCTCGACGTGCAGTTTCTGGGCCTCCCGCTCCAGCATCCGCGACCAGCGGGCCGGCGCGGACGGATGCGGCTTGAAGACGATCTCGCGGTGGCCCCGCTCGACGGCCCCGCGCACCATCCGTACGTGCAGCTCCTCTTCTTCCTCCGGGGTGAGGATGCCGAGCGCGGAGAGGTACTGGCCGAGGAGCAGGGCGGCGCCGTGCGGTACGTCCAACCCGTCGATGCCGTCCGCGAGTTCGGCCAGCACCTTGGTGAAGGCGTCGGTCGGTACGGTCTGCGCCTCGACGCCGAACTCGGTGAGGAGGAGGGGGGTCAGGCCCGGCACCAGGTCCAGGTGCAGCAGCCGGTTGACGCGGGTGCCGATCAGGGGGGCGAGCTTGTCGCGGGTGGGGCCGTAGCTCATCAGGCCGTCGGCGTAGACATCGATGGGCGCCTCCGGGAACAGCTGGGCCACCGCCATCGCCGGGTTGACCTGGATGGATTCCACGATCAGCTCGACCTGGGAGTCGCCCAGGCCCCACAGCAGCCGCAGATACCGCTCCCACAGCGGGACGTCGTCCGGCCGCGGGGACCAGCCGCCGGGGTGGAACGGGCTGATCGTCTCGTTCCAGGACAGGACGCGGTCGAAGCGGCCGCGCAGCCGGTCGAAGCCGGGCATGGTGTCCAGCGACGGGGTGGTCTCCGGGGTGGTGGCGTTATTGCTGAGCAGCAGCAGCCGGCGGTCGGCCGGTGCGAAGCCGTCGGCGTCCAGGGCGGCGGCGAGGGTCGCCGCGCCGTACAGCGTGGACGCCATGAAGATCTGGGTACGGGGCCGGGTGGGCATCAGGCGGCGACCTCCGCCGGGACCGGGCGGCGGCGCACCCGCCGCAGCCGGGACGCGCGCTGCACATCCATGGAATCCAGTGCTTCCTTCAGTACGTCCTGCGGCATGCGTCTCATGGCCGCGGCACTCATCGTTCGCAAGGTGCGGGCCACCTGCGGCTCGAATCGTTCGATCGAACCGAGGTGGTGGGAAATGATCGCGCAGTAGGTGCGCACCGCTTTCGGGAGCAGCAGATGCGCGTCCCGGTCCTGCGCGGTTTCCTCGATCACCTGGTCGAAGGCGCGGATGAAGTCCAATTGCCGCACGTCTCCGATCTGGGTGAGCGAGGACGTCACACCGCGCCGGTAGAAAACGCCGAGCAGTCCGACCACGGCCATCGACTGCGCCTCGCGGTGCAGCCGCCAGATCCACGGGCGGTCCTCGGCGGTACGCAGTCCGTGCCGGAAATGCAGGATTCCGTCGTCGAGCAGTCTGCGGTGGTAGATCCCGGCCCAGGCGAAGGCGTAATCCACGGAGGTGGAGCGGTCGGTCGGCAGGATCAGCTCACGGGGGTCCAGGACGACGCCGCGCCTGCCGTGCGGGACGCGGTGCACGGTACGGGCGCGGGCGGTGCACTGGACATGGTCGGTGCGGACGAAGTCACAGCCCAACTCCTCGATGGCGCCGAGGAGTTCCGCGAAGTAGCCGGGGGCCAGCCAGTCGTCGCCGTCCAGGAAGGTGAGGAACTCGCCGCGGGCCTCGTCCAGTCCGGTGTTGCGGGCGGTGGCCAGGCCGCCGTTCTTCTCGTGCCGCAGGAGTCTGGCGCCCGGCAGCTCGCGCTCGGCGCGCTGCAGGATCTGCGGGGTCTCGTCGCGCGAGCAGTCGTCGACGAGCAGGAATTCAAAGTCCTCGCGGGCGTTGGCCGCCAGGCTTTTGAGGGTGTCGGGCGCGTATGTCTGCACGTTGTAGAACGGCACGATGACGGAGAGCTTAACCACTCGGGTGACGTTAGGTGCGGACTCGGCATTCGTCTTTACGCAGCGCGGACTTAAAGGTGAACGAAGAATGGCGGGATGGTTAACCAGGCTGGTAAACGAGCCGGTTCGCTGTTCGTCGACCCGCTGTTAACCCTTTGTTGCGGCTCAGTTGGCCCGCGAATCGTGATGCCTTCCTAGCGTCTGCGGCGTGCCATCACGTACCAGTTCTGCGCCGCGGGTCGCGGTACTCGCCGATTCGGACACTCGGTGGAAATGGGGCGCTTTGACAGCGTACCGGATCCAATCGGACATCCGGCTCGACGGCTACCTGCTCCGCGGCCGCGCCACTCCCACGGTCCGCCAACTCGACGAGGTCGGCGCCCGTGCGGACTCGCTGCGCGAAATCCGCGGCGTGGACTTCCTGGAGCACATGAAGGACAGCGTCCGGTCCGTCGACCGTACCCGCGACGACGTCGACCGTACCCGCTATGACGTGGTCGTGCTGGCCTGCGTGGGGGGTGCGGTGCAGGCGATGCTGCACGGCCTGGCCCGCGCCTGGCGTGCGGCGGAGCACCGCCCCGTCGTCGTCACCGGCTATGTCGGCGTGGTCTACGAGAAGCTCGCCGACGGGCTGCTGCTGCGGCACGGCGCGGATGTCGTGCTCGCCAACTCCCGGCACGACGCGGACCGGTTCCGCGCGGTCTACCGGGGCGTCGGCGCCGATGACAGCGGCATCGTCGAATGCGCCCTCCCCTTCCTCGGGGGCGACGCCTACCCCGGCGAACGCGCCCCGTACACCGTGGTGTTCGCCGCCCAGCCCTCCGTCCCGGAGAGCCGCGCCGACCGTACGTACCTGCTGCGCAGGGCGGTTGAGCACGCCGGCAGGCACCCCGACCGCGAGGTGCTGATCAAGCTGCGCAGCAAGCCGGGCGAGCACACCACGCACATCGAGGAACTGCCGTACCAGAAGCTCGCCGCCAAGGTGCCGGGCGGACTGCCCGCCAACTGCCGTCTGGTGTACGGGAACATGGGGGAGGCCCTGGACCGCACCGACCTGCTGGTGACGGTCAGCTCCACCGCCGCCCTGGAGTCCCTGCACCGCGGCATCCCCACCGCCGTCCTCACCGACCTCGGCATCCGCGAGGTGCTCGGCAACCACCACTTCCTCGGCTCCGGCTGCCTCGCCTCCTGGGACGAGCTGGACGCCGGACACCGCCCGGAGCCCGACCGGGAATGGCTGGCCCGGCAGGGCGTGGCGGCCGACGGCGACTACGCGACGGCCTTCGACGCCGCCCGCGCCCGGGTCACCGCACTGCGCGAGGCCGACAGCCTGCCGCCCCTCACCCCGTACTACACACCCCGCACCGCCCCCGGCTACCTCCCCGGCATCCTCGCCCGGCACGGCCTGGACCCGCACGGAGAGCCGCTCCCCGGCTACGCCGACGCCCCCGAGGAGACCCGCGGACTGCGCCGGGTCGCCCGCGAGACGGTCCGCGAGGCCGCCCGCGGCGCCTACCGCCACGGCGTCCAGCGCGTCGCCCCCGCCATCCGCCGCTGGGGGCAGCTGTGATTCCCGACCCCCGCTCTAGCAAGGAGCCCGCAATGGCACCCACTGTCGTGGCCGTCATCCCCGCCCGCGGCGGATCCAAGGGCGTCCCCGCCAAGAACCTCGCCGCCGTCGGGGGCGTGCCCCTGGTGGCCCGCGCGGTCCGCGCATGCCGGGCGTCCCGCCTGGTCACCGATGTCGTCGTGTCCACCGACGACGCCGGGATCGCGGCCGCCGCCCGCGGCGCCGGAGCGGTCGTCGTACGCCGCCCCGGCGACATCGCGGGCGACACCGCCACCAGCGAGGCCGCGGTCCTGCACGCCATGGACGGCTACGAGGCCGAGCACGGCACCGCCGTCGACGCGGTGCTGCTGGTCCAGTGCACCAGCCCCTTCCTCACCCGCGAGGACATAGACGGCGTGGCCGCCGCGGTCGTCGAGGACGGCGCGGACAGCGCGCTGACCGTCGCGCCGTTCCACGGGTTCGTCTGGCGGGACGCGGCCGATGACGCCGGCGACGCGGGTGTGGCCGCGACGGTCGGCGAGCGGTCGGCCGGTGCCGCCGCCCCCGTGCCGTCCACCGCCACCGTCACCAGCGAGGGCGGCTACGGCGTCAACCACGACAAGTCCTTCCGGCCGCGCCGCCAGGACCGCCCGCAGGACCTGCTGGAGACCGGCGCCGCCTACGCCATGGACGCGGCCGGCTTCCGCGCCAACGGTCACCGCTTCTTCGGCCGTACGGAACTCGTCCGCACCGACCCCGCCCGGGTGCTGGAGGTCGACGATCCGCACGACCTCGCCCGCGCCCGCGCGCTCGCGCCGCTGCTGGACGCTCCTGACGCGGACGCCCTCGCCGGTTCCGCTTCCCCCCACCTCCCGGCTTCCCCCCACCTCCCGGCCATCGACGACATCGACGCGGTGGTCCTGGACTTCGACGGCACCCAGACCGATGACCGGGTGCTGATCGACGCCGACGGACGGGAGCTCGTCGCCGTGCACCGCGGTGACGGCCTCGGCGTCGCCGCGCTGCGCAAGGCCCGGCTCAAGCTGCTGATCCTGTCCACGGAGCAGAACCCGGTCGTCGCCGCACGGGCCCGCAAACTGCGGGTGCCCGTCCTGCACGGCATCGACCGCAAGGACCTCGCCCTCAAGCAGTGGTGCGAGGAACAGGGCGTGGTGCCCGAGCGCGTGCTCTACGTCGGCAACGACGTCAACGACCTTCCGTGCTTCGACCTCGTCGGCTGGCCGGTGGCCGTCGCCGGGGCGCACGACGTGGTGCGCGGCGCGGCCCGCGCGGTCACCGCCACGCCCGGAGGAAGCGGCGCCATCCGCGAAATCGCGGCCTGGCTCCTCGGCCCGTCCCTGTAACTCCCGCCCACCAGGTCTGTAACCCGTTACAGGCCGCCCGCCCTCCCGTCGCCCGACCTCCACCCCCAGAAGACGGCGCTACGCGCCGACCCGCCCTCCCGTCGCCCGACCTCCACCCCCAGAAGACGGCGCTACGCGCCGACCCGCCCTCCAGATCCACCCACCCCTTTTGTCAACAGCCAAAGGAACCTCCCCATGAGCAGCAACTCCCGCATCCGCACCCTCGGCAACCGCGAGGCCGGCCCCGGCCGCCCCGTCTACGTCACCGGCGAGATCGGCATCAACCACAACGGCGACCTGGAGAACGCGTTCGCCCTGATCGACGCCGCCGCCGACGCCGGCTGCGACGCCGTCAAGTTCCAGAAGCGGACCCCGGAGATCTGCACCCCGCGCGACCAGTGGGACATCGAGCGCGACACCCCGTGGGGCCGCATGACCTACATCGACTACCGCCACCGCGTGGAGTTCGACGAGGACGGCTACCGCGCCATCGACGAGTACAGCAAGAAGCGCGGCATCGCCTGGTTCGCCTCCCCCTGGGACGTCGAATCGGTCGCCTTCCTGGAGAAGTTCGACGTGCCCTGCTACAAGGTCGCCTCCGCCTCGCTCACCGACGACGAGCTGCTGCGCGCCATGCGCGCCACCGGCCGCACCGTCATCCTCTCCACCGGCATGTCCACCCCGAAGCAGATCCGGCACGCCGTCGAGGTCCTGGGCAGCGACAACATCCTGCTCTGCCACGCCACCAGCACCTACCCGGCCAAGGCCGAGGAGCTCAACCTGCGCATGATCAACACCCTGCAGGACGAGTACCCCAACGTCCCGATCGGCTACAGCGGCCACGAGACCGGTCTGCAGACCACCCTCGCCGCGGTCGCCCTCGGCGCCACCTTCGTCGAGCGGCACATCACCCTCGACCGCGCCATGTGGGGCTCCGACCAGGCCGCCTCCGTCGAGCCGCAGGGCCTGACCCGCCTGGTCCGCGACATCCGCACCATCGAGGAGTCGCTCGGTGACGGCGTCAAGAAGGTCTACGAGAGCGAGCTCGGCCCGATGAAGAAGCTGCGCCGCGTGGCCGGCGTGGTCGCCGAGGCGGAGGCCGCCGAGCGCGAGCCCGCCGCGGTCTGACGGTTACCCGAGGCCGACAGGAGCCCCCACACCGTGAGCTCACCAGAGGGGACCCGCACCGAGCCGACCGCGGCCGGCGCGCAGGTCCCGCCCGAGGAGACGGCGGGTACTCCCGCCCGCCGTCTCCTCGGGGTGCCCCGGCAGCGGAACCACCGCACGCCCGGCGAGGAGAAGGCCCGCGCGGCCACCACGAAGCGGGGCACCCTGGCCTTCGTCGAAAGCCCGGTGCAGCTGCTGAACACCCTGGAATGGGCACACGCCGTGCAGGCGGCGGAGCTCACCGTCGTCGTGCTCTCCCCGCACGACCCGATGACCCGTGGCCAGCTGCGCCGGATGGCCGAACTCGCCCGCGACGAGGGTCACACGGTGCGCTGGGAGGAGGCCCGCGGCGGCGCGACCGCCCCGCTGCGCACCATCGGCGGCCTGGCCCCGCTGCTGCGCCGCGCCCGCCGGATCGTCCTCGGCGACCCGTTCTCCCGCTACGTCCAGCTGCTGCTCACCCTCACCCGGGCCCGCGATCTGGTCGTGGTCGACGACGGCACCGCCACCATGGAGTTCATCTCCCAACTGGCCCGCGGTGAACGGCTGGTGCGCTGGCACCGGCACGGCAGCGGACGCGGCCCCCGGGACCTGGTCTTGGCGCCGTTCGCGGCCACCGCGCGCCGCCGGCTCACCCCGGCCCCCGAAGGCGGCCGGCGCACCGTCGGCCTCTTCAGCTCGATGCCGGTCGACGCACCGCCCGGCGTCCACGTCACCACCAACGAATTCGCCTGGACCCGCGAGCGTTTCGGCCCGCCCCGGCTGACCCGCGCCGCCGACATCGTCGGCACCTCGCTGGTCGAGACCGGCGTCGTCGACGAGGACCGCTATCGGGAGGCGGTCCGCGCACTGGCCCGTACGCACGGCGCCACCCGCTACTTCGCACACCGCCGGGAGAGCACCGACAAGTTGCGCCGGCTCGCCGCCGAAACCGGTCTGGAGGTCGTCCGCCCCGATCTGCCGCTCGAACTGATCGCCCGGCGCGGCCCCGTCGGACGGCTGATCGTCAGCTTCCCGTCGACGGTGGTGCACACCCTGCCGCTGGCACTGGTCGGCACCGAGGTGAAGGTGGCGGTGTGTGACATCGACCCCACCTGGCTGACGGCCAACGCGTCACCGCGCGCACAGGGGTTCCTCGACGGCGTCACCGGCACCGCCCGCGACGTGCAGCGACTGCAGTTCGGGCAGCGAATGGCCACCGGATGAACCCCTTTCTCTACCCGTCGCGTACAGAGTCCATGCGCCGGGCGGCGTAGATTTTCTTCCCCTAAGGGGCTGAACTTTTGTTGATCGAGGGTGAGTTGCCCCCTCCGGCCCCGTAACCTTCAACGGGTGAACCAACTGATGTCCCCCGATGCCGACGCCGCCGACACCTGCGATACCCCCGCCGGGAATCTGCTCCCCGGCACCCTGACCGAGGAGCTGCGCGCCGAACTCATCGCCTTCCGCCGCGATTTGCACCGGCACCCCGAGCTCGGCAACCAGGAGTTCCGGACCACGGCGGCGATCAGGGCACGTCTGGAGCAGGCCGGTCTCACGCCCCGCGTCCTGGACATCGGCACCGGCCTCATCTGTGACATCGGTACGGAGCCCGGGGCCGTCGGCCCGCTGCTGGCCCTGCGCGCGGACATCGACGCGCTGCCCATCCCGGACACCAAGACCACCCCCTACCGCTCCACGGTCCCCGGTCGCGCACACGCCTGCGGGCACGACGTGCACACCACCGTCGTCCTCGGCGCCGGCCTGGTGCTCGCCGAGCTGGCCCACGCGGGGCTGCTGCCGCACCCGGTACGGCTGATCTTCCAGCCCGCCGAAGAAGTCCTGCCGGGCGGCGCCACCGACGTCATCGAGTGCGGCGCCCTGGAAGGCGTCGGCCGGATCCTCGCCGTGCACTGCGATCCACGGGTCGACGCCGGCCGGATCGGGCTGCGCGCCGGAGCGGTCACCTCGGCCTGCGACCGGCTGGAGGTGGCACTGGACGGCCCCGGTGGGCACACCGCACGGCCGCATCTGACCACCGACATGGTCACCGCCGCGGCCCGGGTCGCCCTCGATGTGCCGGCGCTGCTCTCCCGCCGGGTCGACGCACGGGCCGGCCTCGCCGTCACCTGGGGCCGGCTGGAGTCCGGGCACGCCTGCAACGCGATCCCGCAGCACGCCGAACTCTCCGGCACCGTCCGCTGTCTCGATCTCGACGCCTGGCGCGCGGCCCCGGACCTGGTGCATGCCGCGATCGACGAGGTCGCCACGCTGCACGGCGCGAAGTCGCAGATCAACTATGTGCGCGGGGTGCCGCCGGTGGTCAACGAACCGGTCAGTGCCCAGCTGCTGCAGGACGCGATGGCCGCCCGGCGCGGCGCCCACACCGTCGAGGACACCGAGCAGTCCCTGGGCGGCGAGGACTTCTCCTGGTACCTGGAGCAGGTCCCTGGCGCGATGGCCCGGCTCGGGGTGCGCACGCCCGGCGACGTCTCGCGGCACGATCTGCACCGCGGGGACTTCGACGTCGACGAGGAAGCCATCGCGGTGGGTGTGGAGATGTTCACCGCGTGTGCGCTGCTGGTCGGCCGCTGGCCCCAGGCAGTGCTCTCACAGGACCCGCCTTCTGCCGCCTGACCAGGGCTTTTGACCATCCGGAGAGGGTGCGGCGGCGCCTTTGGACGGCCGCTCGTGGTTTCCTCGGCGCTCCCAACGCCTCGAATCGATAACGTCCGCGCCGTGGAGGGTTTTGCGCCAGGTCTACGCGCGTTAATCTCCCGGTGCCAAGCCCCACCGGGGGCGCTGCCAGCCCCGATGGGGGCGCTTCGAGCGAAGGGAAGGCCCCGTGCGTCGGGTCATCAGGATTGCCGCCGCGGCCGGCGCCAGCGCGGTCCTCGCGCTCACCGCCACGGCCTGTGGGCAGAGTTTCGCCGAGGCCAACCGCGCCAAGCACGCCGGCGTCGGACTCGCCTTCGACATCGGCGGCCGCGACGACCACTCCTTCAACGAGGCGGCCGCCCGCGGCATCGAGAACGCCCAGCACAAACTGGGCGTCAAGGCCAAGATGCTCACCGCCAAGAACGGCGAGACCGAGGCGGACCGCGAACAGCGGCTCACCTCCTTCGCCGAGGCCGGATACAACCCGGTCATCGGTGTCGGCTTCGCCTACAGCCAGTCCGTCGAGAAGGTCGCCAAGGACTTCCCCGACACCACCTTCGGCGTGGTCGACGCGGTGCCGGAGGGCAAGAACGTCGACGCCATGGTCTTCGCCGAGCACGAGGGCTCGTACCTGGCCGGGGTCGCCGCGGCGCTGAAGAGCAAGACGCACAAGGTCGGCTTCATCGGCGGGGTGAACAACGCGCTGATCCAGAAGTTCCAGGCCGGATTCGAGCAGGGTGTCCGCGACACCGACCCGAAGGCCAAGGTCACCTCGCAGTACCTCTACCCGAACAACGACAAGGGCTTCAACGACCCCGCGGCCGCCAAGGCCAAGGCCGCCGGCATGATCGACCGCGGTATCGACGTGATCTACACGGCGGCCGGACAGTCGGGCGCCGGATCCATCGAACAGGTCAGCAAGCACAAGGGCGTCTGGGCCATCGGCGTCGACTCCGACGCGTACCGGCAGCCGGGCCTGGCCCGCTACAAGGACCACATCCTGACCTCCGTGGTGAAGAACGTCGATGTGGCCGTCTTCGACCTGGTCAAGAGCGTCGAGGACGGGAAGCCGCTGACCGGCGTCCACGCCTACGACCTCAAGCACCGGGGTGTCTCGCTCGCCACCTCGGGCGGCTTCATCAAGGACATCCAGCCGCAGATCGACGCGGCCCGGAAGAAGATCGTCGAGGGCAAGGTGAAGGTCAAGGAGACGCCGTAGCCCCGGACGTCACCGCCCCGGGGACCGCACCCCCGGAGGCGCGGGCCGCGTCCCCTGCCCCCTGCTGACCTTCCGGCCGTCCGGTCCCCGGGTCTCCCGCCGTCCTTCCGCACCTTCATCCCCGAGGGGAGTGCGCCATCAACGCAGCATCCACGAGCAGCCGCCCTGCCGACACGGGCCACCCTGCCGTCGAACTCAGCGGCATCACCAAACGGTTCCCCGGTGTCGTGGCCAACCACGACATCCGTCTGACCGTGCGCCGCGGCACCGTCCACGCCCTGTGCGGCGAGAACGGCGCCGGCAAATCCACCCTGATGAAGATCCTCTACGGCATGCAGAGGCCGGACGAGGGCACCATCACGCTGGACGGCGAGCAGGTCGCCCTGCACACCCCGGCCGACGCCATCGCGCGCGGTATCGGCATGGTGCACCAGCACTTCATGCTCGCCGACAACCTCACCGTCCTGGAGAACATCGTCCTGGGCGCGGAGAAGCCGCACGGCATCGCCGGCGGCGCCCGCGCGAAGATCAAGGAGATCTCCGACGCGTACGGACTGAACATCCGGCCCGACGTGCTCGTCGAGGACCTCGGAGTCGCGGACCGGCAGCGGGTGGAGATCCTCAAGGTCCTCTACCGCGGCGCCCACACCCTGATCCTCGACGAGCCGACCGCGGTCCTCGTCCCGCAGGAGGTCGACGCGCTCTTCGACAACCTGCGGGAGCTGAAGTCCGAGGGCCTGACCGTCATCTTCATCTCCCACAAGCTGGGCGAGGTGCTGTCGGTCGCCGACGACATCACCGTCATCCGGCGCGGTACGACCGTGGCCTCGGTCGAGCCGGCCGGCACCACGCCCAAGCAGCTGGCCGAGCTGATGGTCGGCACCGAACTGCCGTCCCCCGAGACCCGCGAATCGACGGTCACGGACGTACCGATGCTGCGGGTCGACGATCTGCATCTGTCGGCCACCGACTCCGACGGCGTGGTCCGCACCGTCCTGGACGGCATCTCCTTCACCATCCACAAGGGCGAGGTACTGGGCGTCGCCGGTGTCGAGGGCAACGGCCAGGCCGAACTGGTCGAGGCCATCATGGGCACCCGCGACCCGGACCACGGAACCGTCACCCTGGACGGCACGGACCTCTCCCACGCCTCCACCCGCAAGCGGCGCGAGGGCGGCATCGGCTACATCCCCGAGGACCGCCACCGCCACGGCCTGCTGCTGAACGCCCCGCTGTGGGAGAACCGCATCCTCGGCCACGTCACCGAGCGGCCCAACAGCAAGGGCAAGCTCCTCGACCTGGCCGGCGCCCGCAAGGACACCGAGCGCATCGTCGAGGAATACGACGTCCGCACCCCCGGCATCGAGGTCACCGCGTCCTCCCTCTCCGGCGGCAACCAGCAGAAGCTGATCGTCGGCCGCGAGATGAGCCACCAGCCGAAACTGCTGATCGCCGCGCACCCCACCCGCGGCGTCGACGTCGGCGCACAGGCACAGATCTGGGAGCAGATCCGCGAGGCGCGCCACGAGGGCCTGGCGGTGCTGCTGATCTCCGCCGACCTGGACGAGCTGATCGGCCTGTCCGACACCCTGCGGGTGATGTACCGCGGCCGGCTGGTCGCGGACGCCGATCCCGCCGTCATCACCCCGGAGGAGTTGGGCTCCGCCATGACCGGTGCCGCCGGCGGCCACCTCGGCACGTCGCACGACGACACATCAGCGGACCACGGCGAGCGGGGAGGTGACCAGGAATGAGCACCGCCCCCCAGAAGACCCGGAAGAGCCCCACCGTGGACGCCATCGCCAGAAGCGCCACCCGGGACAAGGTGATCCTGGCGATCGCCGCGCCCCTCCTGGCCGTCGTCGCCGCGATCGTGATCAGCTCGCTGGTGTTCCTGGCCTCGGGCGAGAACCCGCTCCGGGCGTACTGGATCATGGTCGACTACGGCCACTACAGCGACAGCCAGGTCTGGATCATCAACAAGGCGGTGCCGTACTACCTGTCGGCACTGGCGGTCGCCATCGGCTTCCGGATGAACCTCTTCAACATCGGCGTCGACGGCCAGTACCGTCTCGCGGCCTTCGCCGCCGCGGCCGTCGGCGGGGCCATCGCCCTTCCCGGCGCCCTCCAGATCATCCTCCTCATCGCCATCGCGATGTTGGTCGGTGCCCTCTGGTCCGGCATCGCCGGTCTCCTCAAGACCACCCGCGGCGTCAGCGAAGTGATCACCACGATCATGCTGAACGCCATCGCCGCTTCGCTGATCGGCTACTTCCTGCAGGACGGCCGGCTCGCCATCAAGGACGGCAACCTGCTGCACACCCCGTTCCTCCCGGAGTCCAGCCACTTCTTCACCTTCCCGACCCACCCCAAGCCGGTCTACGGCTTCGTGGTGATCGCGGTACTGGCCGGAGTCCTGTACTGGTTCGGCATCAACCGCACCCGCTTCGGCTTCGACCTGCGCGCCGTCGGCGCCTCCGAGCCGGCCGCCGAGGCCAGCGGCGTCAGCGTCAAGCGCATGATCGTCATGAGCATGGTGCTGTCGGGCGCCGCGGCCGGCCTGGTCGGCATGCCCACCCTGCTCAACCAATCGTTCAACTACGGCACGGACTTCCCGGTCGGCATCGGCTTCACCGGAATCGCCATCGCGCTGCTCGGCCGCAACCACCCGGTCGGCATGGCCTTCGGCGCGCTGCTGTGGGCCTTCCTCGACCGCACCGGCGGCCGCCTCGAATTCGTGGGCTACGCCCAGGAAATCGTCGGCGTCATCCAGGGCGTCATCGTGCTGTGCGTGGTCATCGCGTACGAGATCGTGCGCCGCTACGGGCTGCACCTCCAGCAGCGCAAGGTCGGCGAGGAACTGGCCGTCCTGGCGCGTACGACGGACAACAACAAGCCGGAGGTGTCGGCGTGAGCACCGACCTCAAGTCCGCGACCAAGCTCGTGGTCCCCGGAAAGAGCGGCCGGCGCCGGCTGACCTACCCCTGGGTCCTGCTGATCATCGCTGCCGCGATCGTCGTGGTCGCCACTCTGCGGGCGGTCACCGGCACCGCCGACCTCACCTCCACCGGCCAGTTCGGCGCCGCGCTGAGTGCCGCCGTGCCGATCGGCCTGGCCGGTCTGGGCGGTCTGTGGTCCGAACGCGCCGGCGTGATCAACATCGGCCTCGAAGGCATGATGATGCTCGGCTCGTTCGCGGCCGGCTGGATCGGCTGGCAGCACGGCCCCTGGGCCGCCGCAGTCGCCGGAATCATCGGCGGCGCACTCGGCGGACTCATCCACGCCGTCGCCACCGTCACCTTCGGCGTCGACCACATCGTCTCCGGTGTCGCCGTCAACATCCTGGCGCTGGGCGCCACCCAGTACCTGGCCACCCTGTGGTTCGGCGCGGAGGGCAGCGCGGCCGCGGCGGCCGGCGGCAACGACAAGCAGTCCCCGCCGATGGCCGATATGCCGACGTTCACCGTGCCCGGCCTGGCCGACTGGCTCAACTCCGTCGAAGGCCACCACTGGTTCCTGGTCTCCGACCTCGCCGGGATACTCGGCGCCGCGGTCACCCACGTCTCCTGGCTGACCGTCCTGACCGTGGCCCTCTTCGTCGGCAGCTTCTACCTGCTGTGGCGCTCGCCGTTCGGTCTGCGGCTGCGGTCCTGCGGCGAGGCCCCGGTCTCCGCGGAGACCCTGGGCGTCAGCGTCTACCGCTACAAGTACGCGGCGGTCCTGATCTCCGGCGCCCTCGCCGGCCTCGGCGGCGCGTTCCTCTCGATCGGCGTGCACTTCTACCAGGACGGCCAGACCGGCGGCCGCGGCTACATCGGCCTGGCCACGATGATCTTCGGCAACTGGCGGCCGGGCGGCGTCGCGATGGGCGCGGGCCTGTTCGGCTTCATGGACGCGATGCAGCTGCGCAGCGGCGGCCCGACGGTGCACGCCCTGCTGCTGGGCCTGGCGGCCCTGCTGGCCGTCCTCGCCCTGCTCCGCCTCCGCGCCGCCAAGCGCACCCAGGCCGCGCTCTCCGCGACCGTCGCGGGCCTGCTCGTCGCCTGGTACTTCCTGGTCGACACCGTCCCCCTGGAACTGGTCGAGGCCAGCCCGTACATTGCCACCCTGCTCGTGCTGGCGCTCTTCTCCCAGCGGCTACGGCCGCCGAAGGCGATCGGCAGGCCCTACCGCCGAGGAGAAGGCGGATGACGCACCACGTGCCGGTCGACTGGACCGCACTGCGGGCGCAGGCCCGGGACGCCATGTCCCGGGCCTACGCCCCGTATTCCGGCTATCCCGTCGGCGCCGCCGCCCTGGTGGACGACGGCCGCACCGTCACCGGCTGCAATGTCGAGAACGCCTCGTACGGCCTCGGCCTGTGCGCCGAATGCGGCCTGATCTCCGCCCTGTTCGCCGGCGGCGGGGGGCGGCTGACCGCCTTCACCTGCGTCGACGGCGAGGGCCGGCTTCTCGTCCCCTGCGGCCGCTGCCGCCAGCTCCTCCACGAGCACGGCGGACCCGGCCTGCTCGTCGACACGGCCGCCGGTATCCGCCCCCTGGCGGAACTGCTGCCGGACGCGTTCGGGCCGGGGCATCTGGCGAGGTAGCGTCCGGCTGCCTGGCGGGGGAACGTCCGGCTACCGCCGGTCGGGGTAGCCGGACGGGCATCCGGACCGTACCGCCGGCCCGCGCTTCCGCACCCCGCACGCACCACACCACGCACAACTTCTCTCTATGCGTGTAGAACGGACCCACCACCCGTTCGAAAGGAAGCCCCATGGCCATGGACGTCATCTCCGTCATCCGTACCAAGCGCGACCGCGGTGAACTGACCCCCGAACACATCGACTGGGTCATCGACGCCTACACCCGCGGCGAGGTCGCCCATGAGCAGATGTCGTCCCTGGCGATGGCCATCTTCCTCAACGGCATGACCCGCAAGGAGATCGCCCGTTGGACCGCCGCCATGATCGCCTCCGGCGACCGCATGGACTTCTCCTCCCTCACCCGCCCCACCGCCGACAAACACTCCACCGGCGGCGTCGGCGACAAGATCACCCTCCCCCTGGCCCCCCTCGTCGCCGCCTGCGGCGCCGCCGTCCCCCAGCTCTCCGGCCGCGGCCTCGGCCACACCGGCGGCACCCTCGACAAGCTCGAAGCCATCCCCGGCTGGCGCGCGAACCTGACCAACGCCGAAATGCTCGGTGTCCTCGACTCCGTCGGCTCCGTCATCTGCGCCGCCGGCGACGGCCTGGCCCCCGCCGACAAGAAGCTCTACGCCCTCCGCGACGTCACCGGCACCGTCGAATCCATCCCCCTCATCGCCTCCTCCATCATGTCCAAGAAGATCGCCGAGGGCACCGGCTCCCTGGTCCTGGACGTCAAGGTGGGCTCCGGCGCCTTCATGAAGAACATCACCGACGCCCGTGAACTCGCCTCCACCATGGTCGGGTTGGGCACCGATCACGGCGTACGCACCACGGCCCTGCTCACCGACATGGCCACCCCCCTCGGCCGGACCGCCGGCAACGCCCTCGAAGTCCGCGAATCCGTCGAGGTGCTCGCCGGCGGCGGCCCCGCCGACGTGGTGGAGCTGACCCTGGCCCTGGCCCGCGAGATGCTCGACGCGGCCGGCCTGCCCGACGCCGACCCCGCCAAGGCCCTCGCCGACGGCACCGCCATGGACCACTGGCGCCGCATGATCCGCGCCCAGGGCGGCGACCCCGACGCGCCCCTGCCCACGGCCCGCGAAACGCACGTGGTGCCCGCCCCGCAGACCGGCGTCCTCACCACCCTCGACGCCTACGCCGTCGGCCTCGCCGCCTGGCGCCTGGGCGCCGGCCGTGCCCGCAAGGAAGACCCGGTCCAGGCCGGCGCCGGCATCGAACTCCACGCCAAGCCAGGAGACGCCGTCGTGGCGGGCCAGCCGCTGCTCACCCTCCACACCGACACCCCCGACACGTTCGACTACGCCCTCAAGGGCCTCGATTCCGCCTACGGAATCGCCCCTGCGGGCACGGAGTTCACTCGCGGCCCGATTGTCCTGGACCGCATCGCATAACGCGGTCCTCCGCTGCGCTCGGCGTGACGCTGCGCTTGGCCTTAGCCGACTTGGGGGTTCGCCTGCGGCGGGCGTGCGCCCCACGTTTTCGGCTTTCCCGCCGTGTGGGTGTTTCGCCGTTGCGCCTGCGGCGGGCGTGGGTTTTTCGGGTGCGGTGACGGGCCTCCGGACTCCGTCTTGCGGCCCGTTCCCCTCCCGACGGTGGGTGGAGAGGGGCCGGTGGGGCCCCATGTGGTCTGTCGGGTGTCTGTGTCCGGGGCCACAGGGTGCACATGACCGGCTACATGGCCCCCACCGGTCTTCTTCCCACCCCTTCGGGAGGTGCCGGTCCGCAGGACGGAGTCCGGAGGTCCGGCGCCGCTGCCGAACAGCCCCGCGCAGCGGCAACAGCTCACCGCAGGTGCAACGGCGGGACAGTGAAGGATGTCGGCTCAGGCACAGCGCAGCGGACGCCCGCCGCAGGCGACCCCCACGTCGGCTCAGGCCGAGCGCGGCGAAGGACCCGCCCCACCAGGACAGGTAGAGGGGCGGGCCCTTCGGCTCAGGGGCCGCGACGCTGCGGGCCTACGCGGCCTACGCCGCCTTCTCCAAGTGAAGGAGGCGCCGTTCGACAACGGCCTTGCGGGTGGCGTACAAGGTGATCGCGGCAGCGCCGACCATTGCGGCCAGGCCCAGCAGAACCGTGCCCTCCCAGCCGGCGGCGCGGAAGGCCAGCGCGCCGAGCGCGCCGCCCAGGCTGCTGCCGATGTAGTACGCGCACTGGTAGAGGGCCGACGCCTGGGCGCGAGCCGTCTTGGCGGTGCGGCTGACCGACGACGAGGCCACCGCGTGGCCGGCGAAGAAGCCCGCGGTGATCAGGACCAGACCCACCAGGACCGCGACGACGGACTGGGCGAGGGTGAGCAGCAGACCCGTGGACGTCGCGCCGACCGCCAGGTAAAGCGCGCCGCGCCGGCCCATCCGGCCCACCAGCCTGCCCGCCGCGGCCGACGAGACCGTACCGACCAGGTAGATGATGAAGATCGAGCCGACGATGCCCTGCGGGAGGTCGAACGGCGCCGCGACCAGGCGGTAGCCGATGACCGTGTAGACCGCGCCGAACACCGTCATGAAGAGCGCGCCGATGCCGTACAGACGGCGCAGCAGCGGGTTGCCCAGGTGGCCGCCGAGAGAGCGCGCCAGCACCCGCGGGCCGACCGAACGGGGCGTGAAATGACGGGCCTTGGGGACCAGCAGCCGGAAGGCCACCGCGCACACCACGGCCATCACACCCACTGCGGCCAGCCCGGCCCGCCAGCCCCAGACCTGGGCGACCCAGCCGGTCACGATCCGCCCGGACATCCCGCCGATGCTGTTGCCCGCCACGAACAGGCCGATGGCCGCCACCAGCGCCTTCGTACGTACCTCCTCGGCCAGGAAGGCCATCGCCGAGGCCGGCAGCCCGGCCAGCGCCACGCCCTGGACGGCGCGCAACGCGATCAGCCAGCCGAGCGACGGAGCGAACGGCACCAGCATCGCGAGCAGCGCGGCCAGGGAGAGGGAGGCGGTCATCAGGGTGCGCCGGCCGAAGCGTTCGGACGCCGCGCTCAACGGGATCACACCGAGCGCCAGGCCGAAGGTGGCCGCCGACACCGTCCAGCTGGCCTGATCCGGCGTCACCCCGAGGTCACCGGAGATGGCGGGCAGCAGGGCCTGCGTGGAGTAGAGGAGCGCGAAAGTGGCGACTCCGGCGGCGAAGAGCGCGAAGCTCATCCGGCGGTAGCCGGGGCCGCCCGGGTGCAGCTTGCCGGACTCCGGGTCGACGGCGGCGGCAGCGGAATCCGTAGCGGAATCTGTGGAGTCTGTGGACGACTGGGGAGAGGCGGCCGCACGGTCAGTGACGGACGCCCCGGTATCAGCGGGAGGCATGCTTCGAAAATAGGGCGCCCCGGTTCATGCGTCCAATGCATAGAAAGGCCATAATCAATGCTGTGAAACATGATCGCAGTTCAGGTGGCTCAGCAGGTTCCCCTTTGTCGCAACCTCGCAACAGAAAACACATGCGGGAACAGGGCCGGCCGACGCGAGCCGTCGCCTCGCGCCGCGGTGGCCTGGCCGACGGGGCCGCCACGGCCGACCGGGGCGAGGCCGTGGAACTCGGCAGCGACTCCTGGGCATCGCTGCTCGCGCCCCGCCTCGCCCAGTTCACGGCGGTCGCGCGCCACGAACACGTCACGCGTGCCGCCCAGGAGCTCGGCATGCCGCAACCGACCCTCAGCCGCGCCATCGTCCGGCTGGAGGACGACCTCGGCGTGGCCCTCTTCGCCCGGCACGGCCGCACCCTCTCGCTCACCCCGGCCGGCCGCGCCTTTCTCGCCTCCACCGAGCGCGCGTTGACCGACCTGGAGCGCGCCACCGATTCGGTACGCGCCGACGCCGACCCCGGCGCCGGCAAGGTCGCCTTCGGCTTTCTGCACACCCTCGGCTCCGAAACCGTCCCCGGCCTGATCCGCACCTTCCGCGCCGACCACCCCCGCGTCCGCTTCCAGCTCGTACAGAACTACGGCGAGGCGATGATCGAACGGCTCCGCGCCGGCGACCTCGACCTCTGCCTGACCTCGCCGGTCCCGGACTACCCCGATCTGGTCGCCCGTCGCCTCGACGAACAGAAACTCCGCCTCGTCGTCCCCGACGACCATCCACTGGCCCGCCGTAAGCGGATCCGGCTCGCGGAGGCCGCCGACGAACTGTTCGTCACCCTAGAACCGGGCTACGGGCTGCGCCGGATCACCGACGCGCTGTGCGCGGAGGCGGGGTTCACCCCACGGGTCGCGTTCGAGGGCGAGGAGGCCGAGACGTTGCGCGGTCTGGTCGCGGCCGGGCTGGGCGTGGCGCTGCTGCCGCCGCCGGCCGTCCCACGGCCCGGCGTCGCCGAACTCACCGTCACGGCACCCCGCGCGGTCCGGGAGATCGGCGTCGCCTGGCTGGACGGCCACTCGGACACGCCCCCGGTGGCCGCCTTCAAGAAGTTCCTGCTGAGCCGACGGGGGTTGCTCCTGCCGCGGTGAGGCGAGAAGGGAACGGAGCGCGGTACGCGAGGAACTGGCTGAGCCCAGATTGCTCAATGCCGTAACGAAGCCCCGAACCCCGAGGCCAGCGGCATCCTCAGGCCCAGGGGCGGCGGGGCCGCCATGGCGTCCTTCACCGGGCGGGCGTAGTCCCGGGTGAAGAGCGAGCCGAGCATGAAGTCGGCGGCCAGCGCGAAGACTTCGGTGCGGTGCTGGTGCAGCCAGTGGCCGTCGGAGTGCACCTCGAAGCGGCAGATGTCGCGGTTGACCTTCTTGGCGCGCTCGGCGTAGCGGTAGGAGAGATCGGGGTCGTTGCGCTCGTCGTTGGTGCCGTGGACGAGGAGGACCTGGCGGCCGATGAGCTGCTTCACCGGCTCGGGCTCCTGGGGGGCCGGGCCGGGGGCGGGGATCCACGGGGCGAGCGCCAGAACGGAGTTCACGGCCGGGTGGCCGGCGGCGTGCAGGGCGGCGCGGGCGCCCATGCCCGTGCCGACGAGGCAGACCGGTATGTCGCCGTAGCGGCGCACCACCTCGTCGAGGGCCCAGGTCGCGTCGCGCGCCGGATGGGCGGCCGCGCCGTTCCAGCCGCGGCAGCGGTAGTGCAGCACATGGGCGGCCAGGCCCTCGGCGCGGCCCGCCTTCGCCAGCCGGACCGCCAGCGGTCGGGTGGCCAGTGCCGGGATCGGCGACGGACGCCGGACACCCGTCGGCCCGCCCTCCGGGAGTATGAGCGCGACGCCGCTCACCGTCGGGCCGGCCCCTCGCCCGCCACCGCCCTTCCAGCGGAGCGCCGCACGTATGCCCTCCTCGCCGGTCGTTCCCAGCGGTCTTCCCAGCCGGGCCTCACGCACCGGCAGCGCTTGCTGAGCCATGACGAGAACGATGGCAGAAGGCGTGGTGCGGGCCACCCCGCGGACGGGTCACTGTTACGTATCGTTCGATGAGATCTACGCGCGTAGGGGCTAGAGTGCCGAGATGACGAGCGAGACCACCACTCTTCCGACCAGTGAACAGATCCGCCGTGCCCCCAAGGTGCTGCTCCACGATCACCTCGACGGCGGCCTCCGCCCCGGCACCATCGTCGACCTCGCGCGCGACACGGGCTATGAAGCACTCCCCGAGACCGACCCCGAGAAGCTCGGGATCTGGTTCCGCGAGGCCGCCGACTCCGGTTCGCTGGAGCGCTACCTGGAGACCTTCGCGCACACCTGCGCCGTCATGCAGACCAAGGACGCCCTCAAGCGGGTCGCCGCCGAGTGCGCCGAGGACCTCGCCGCGGACGGTGTGGTCTACGCCGAGGTCAGGTACGCGCCCGAGCAGCACCTGGAGCAGGGCCTGAGCCTCGAAGAGGTCGTCGAGGCGGTCAACGAGGGCTTCCGTGAGGGAGAGCGGCGGGCGCGCGAGAACGGTCACCGGATTCGCGTCGGCGCGCTTCTGACCGCGATGCGGCACGCCGCCCGCGCCCTGGAGATCGCCGAACTCGCCAACAGCTACCGTGACTTCGGCGTCGTCGGCTTCGACATCGCGGGCGCCGAGGCCGGCTTCCCGCCCACCCGTCACCTCGACGCGTTCGAGTACCTCAAGCGGGAGAACAACCACTTCACCATCCACGCCGGTGAAGCCTTCGGTCTGCCCTCCATCTGGCAGGCGCTCCAGTGGTGCGGCGCCGACCGTCTCGGTCACGGCGTCCGGATCATCGACGACATCGAGGTCGCCGACGACGGCTCGGTCACGCTCGGCCGGCTCGCCTCGTACGTACGGGACAAGCGCATCCCGCTGGAGATGTGCCCCACCTCCAACCTCCAGACCGGCGCCGCCACGTCCTACGCGGAGCACCCCATCGGTCTGCTGCGCCGACTGCAGTTCCGGCTCACGGTCAACACCGACAATCGGCTGATGAGCGGCACGAACATGTCCCGGGAATTCGAGCACCTGGTCAAGACATTCCGGTACACGCTCGATGACATGCAGTGGTTTACGGTCAATGCAATGAAATCGGCGTTCATTCCTTTCGATGAACGTCTAGCCATGATCAATGACGTGATCAAGCCCGGATATGCGGAGTTGCGTTCCGAATGGCTGTTCCGGCATGTGGCCACAACGACCGCTGTGAGCAGGGGCTCTGACACTGAGTAAGTGGCCTTCCGGCGTTTAGCAAAACGGTCGGTGGATTGTCCACCGACCGTTTTTGTTCGGCCGTGGCTGTTTGCGGCGGCGGGGCCGCGTCACTAGGTTTTCGAGTCGGTAAATCCCCCATCACGAGGACGTATTTCGATGAAGCAGGGAACCATCAAGACTCTCGGTGCCGTCGCGCTCGGCGCCGCCTTCGCCGCCACCGCCGCGGGCACCGCCGCCGCGGCCCCGGCGCTCGACGCCAGCAGCGGCAAGGCCGTGAAGAAGCTGCCGGTCGACGAGGCCAGCAAGAAGGCTTCCAAGGCCACCAAGAAGCTGCCCACCGGCCAGGTCAAGGCCCCTGTCAACTCGAAGGGCACCAGCCTGCTCGGCGGTCTGGCACCCGGGGCCCTGCAGACTCCCGTCACCGGGCCCCTCGGCTGACCGAGCGCGCGGTGCTGTCCGCCCCTGGATGGTTGAGTCGGGTCTAGGGGACATACGCCCGACCGTGCCCCGGCCGTACGCCGCCTCGCGTATGCGCCGGGGCACGGTCATGTCCGCAACGGTCGTGTCCGCAACGGTCGTGTCCGCATGCGAGGGACCTTCGGGGCGGCGCCGGACGGGGCTTCGTTTACCAGGCGGTGGCGCTGGTGGCCTTGTCCTCCGAGGGGAGGAGTATCCACAGCGCCAGGTAGAGGAGGAACTGCGGGCCGGGCAGCAGGCACGAGAGCAGGAAGATCACGCGCATGGTCGCCGGGGTCGTGCCGAAGCGACGGGCCAGGCCCGCGCACACTCCGGCGATCATTCGGTTGTTGCGGGGGCGGACCAGTGCGGCGGCCATGATGACAACTCCTTCTCGACTTCGTGGGGCGGATGCCCCGATGTCTCAAAGGTAGGTCCGCGAGCCGGAAAGCACGTCAGCCTGCGGGGCTACTTCGACCCTGGGGATCTTCGGGGTTGCACCCCTGAGATGCTCGTACCGGCGGCGTAGCCGGGACCGGCACCCAGGTACGACGGCCAGATGGGCCACCGCCACCCCGAGGGTGTTGAGCAGCACCGTGTCGACGTCCGGGACCTGGCCCGGCACTCCGGTCTGCAGCAGCTCGATGGCCAGCGCGATCATGGCACCGGCGAAGACCGTGCGGGCCATCGACGTCACCGGAGAGGCGTACAGCCGCCCGGCCGACATGGGGAGCAGCACCCCGAGAGGCGCCAGCAGCAGCACCGGGCCGGTCAGGCTCTGCACGGCCTCCCACGGGCCGCGCGCCAGCTCGGCGCTGATCGACGCCAGCGGCTTCAGGTTCGGCGCGGGCACCCAGAGGACGGTACGGGGACGCAGCATCAGCCAGCCGACGATCAAAAGATGCGCCACGAGGAGCAGAAGTCCGGTGGCGCGCAAACGGAGGGCGGCGGTGCCGCCGGGGCCATGACGCTGCACAAAGGCCAGGACGCCGGTAGCGGGGGCCGCGGTTCCGCCCTGTTGCGCCCGTCTTGCGCACCCGCATGTGGCACCTTGTCTCGGGCATCTCCTCTCGGGAGCGGACGGCGTCCGGGCGGGCGCGACCCTGAAAACCCCTGAGTGCGACCCTTAGGGGACGAGCCGGGTCGTCTCAGGGTCGCCGCCCACAGCCTGTCTCGGTCAGGACCCCTCGCCGTCAGCCCCGCTCGGTCAGACCCGCCCGGTCAGCTCGTCTCGGTCAGCGGGTCGCCCCAGCCCGCGTGCTGTGCGATGTCCGGGTTGTCCAGGACATCCGCGGAGCAGTCGTAGCGCCGTGGCTCATCGTCGCCGGGGCCGCCCAGTACCGCGGCATGTGTGTGCCCCAGCGCCGAGCTCGCGCCGTACGAGCACACCAGCTGCGCCAGCGCGAAGGACGGCAGATCGTCCGGCCGCACGCTCAGCCGCAGCGCGTCAGCGGGGTCGCCCTTACGGGGGCCCTCGACCGTGAGGTCCTCGGGCAGCGCGGTGCTGAATCCGGCCTCTTCCTCGGCCCGCGCGGGCGGCTTCTGCAGCTCGTTCAGCAGCGTACGGGCGGCCTCCAGACGTGCGGCGGCCGGTGCGCCCTTGGACGGTGTCACGGTGCGCTCCACCTTGGCGAGCGTCGAGCTGCATACCAGATAGACGGTGACCCGCACGTCATCTCCGGCCGCCGGGGCCCGGTCGTCCGGGGCGATCTTGCAGCTCACCCGCGAGGGCGCGCCGCCGGCGTCGACCGGGACGGAGGTGCCCCGGACACCGCAGCCCGCGGCGGCCAGCGCGAGCGCCGCGACGGCGGCGACGGTGGCGCCGCAGCGCACCGTACGGGCGGGCCGCCGGTCGGGTTCCGTACGCGGGGCGCGGCCGGCGCGCCAGGTGTACCCGGTGCGGGTCATCGGTCGTCCTCCGTGCCTTCTTCGGGCGCGCGGGATGCTCCCCCAAGTTCTCGACCTTGCTCGGGCGCGCCCCGGCGGCCCTGGGCGTCATCGTGCGCGCCCCCGTAGCCCTGGGCGTCCCCGCGGTCCTCCGTGTTCCCGCGGTCCCGACCGGCACCGCCGCGCTCCCGGTCGCCGCCGCCGTCCCGCTGCTTCTCGCTCTCCCAACCGGCCCCGCCGTCCGGCCGGCTCCCGTCGTCCCGCCGCTCTCCGCCGTCGCCCGCCAGCCGGGAGGCGTCCATCGGCAGCCGCAGGGTGAAGACCGCGCCGCCTTCGGGCAGATTGGCCGCGGTGATCTCGCCGCCGTGGATGTGCGCGTTCTCCTGCGCGATCGACAGGCCCAGGCCGCTGCCCTCCGACCGCGGCCGGGACGCGCTCGCCTTGTAGAAGCGGTCGAAGACATGCGGCAGGACCTCCTCCGGGATACCGGGGCCGTGGTCCCGCACCCGGATCACCAGAGCGCCGCCCCCGGTCCGGCCGACGCCCCGCTCCTCCTGCCCGGCGTCCGGCCGCGCCGGCCGTTCGGGCCGCTCCGGCCCCCGTCCACCGGCGGACGCCCCCGTGGCCGGGCCGTCTCCGCCCTCTCCGGGCACGCCCTCGGTATGTACGGACACCCGCACCGGCGAGCCCCCGTGCTTGAGGGCGTTGCCGATCAGATTCGCCAGGATCACATCGAGCCGCCGCGGGTCCAGCCGGGCCACGATGCCCCGGTCCGCGTCCAGATCCACCGCGTCCAGCCAGGCCCGTGCGTCGATACAGGCCGTCACCTGGTCCGCGACATCCACATCGTCCAGCACCAGCCGCGCCGTCCCCGCGTCGAAGCGGGTGACCTCCATCAGGTTCTCCACGAGGTCGTTCAGCCGCCGGGTCTCGCTGACCACCAGCTGCACGGCGGGCGCGATCATCGGGTCGAGGGACTCGGACTCCTCCTCCAGCACCTCCGTCACCGCGGTGATCGCCGTCAGCGGCGTCCGCAGCTCGTGCGACATATCGGCGACGAACCGCCGGGACGCCGCCTCGCGCCCGCTCAGCTCCTCGACGCGCTGTTCCAGGCGCTCCGCCGTACGGTTGAACGTCCGGGAGAGTTCGGCGAGTTCGTCGGTGCCGGTCACCCGCAGCCGGGTGTCGAGACGGCCCTCGCCGAGCTGCCGCGCCGCGTGCCCGAGCCGCTGGACGGGCCGCAGCACGGTCGTCGCGGCGGCCTGCGCCAGCAGCGCCGAGCCGACCAGCGCGAGCGCGGTCGCGATCCCCAGGGACCAGGCCAGCGAGTTGAGGTCCTGCCGCTCGGCGGCCAGCGACTTCATCATGTAGCCGGTCGGGCCGCCGCCGATCACCTTCGCCCCGGCGACGAGATAGGGGACCTCCCCGACCTCCCGGCGCTGCCAGTACAGATGGTGTGGATAGCGGTTCGACTCGTCGACCTTGCGCACCTCGTTGACCGCGGTACGCAGCGACTTGGGCACCGTCTTGAGCGTGAGCAGGTTCTTGTTGGTGGTCGCCGCGCAGTCCTTGCCGTCGCGGTCCACACCGATCAGCAGCACCGTGTAGTTCTGCGGCCCGCCCGCCATCTGCCGTGCGGCGTCCTGGAGTTCGGCGCACCGGGGCCGCAGGGGCAGCGACCGGGTGCTGTCCTCCAGCGCTTTGCGGAAGTCCTTGAGCACTGCGTTCTGGGTGCGGTCCAGGACGGTGTTGCGGTTGAGCCAGTACGCGATGCCGGACGCGGAGACCGCCGCCGTCAGCGCGACCAGCGCGAAGACGACGACCAGCCGCAGCCGCAGGCTGGTCCAGAGCAGCAGTCCCGAGGCGCGGCGCAGCAGCCGCACCACCAGGTGGGGCTTGCCACCGTCACCGCCGCGCTCCGCGGTGCCGTCCCCGCTCCCGCGCTCGGCCGCGCCGTCGGCCGCCCCGCTGTCGGCCGCCCTGTCCGAGGAACGTTCCGTCACTGCGGGGAGTCCAACCGGTAGCCGACGCCGCGGACCGTACGGATCAAGGTCGGTGAGGACGGCACGTCCTCCACCTTCGCGCGCAGCCGCTGCACACAGGCGTCCACCAGGCGCGAGTCACCGAGATAGTCGTGCTCCCACACCAGCCGCAGCAGCTGCTGCCGGGACAGCGCCTGGCCCGGCCGGCGGCTCAGCTCCAGCAGCAGCCGCAGCTCGGTGGGTGTCAGTTGCAGATCCTCGCCGTTCTTGGTGACGGTCATCGCCGAGCGGTCGATCACCAGCGAGCCGAAGGTCGCCGAGTCGCTGGACTCGCGCTCCCCGCGGCGCAGCACCGCCCTGATCCGGGCGTCCAGCACCCGGCCCTGGACCGGTTTGACGACATAGTCGTCCGCGCCGGACTCCAGGCCCACCACGACGTCGATGTCGTCGTTGCGGGCGGTGAGCAGGATGATGGGCAGTTGGTCCGTACGCCTGATCCGCCGGCACACCTCGAAACCGTCGATGCCCGGGAGCATCACGTCCAGCACGATCAGGTCCGGGCGCTGCTCGCGCAGCAGCTTCAGGCCGTCCTCGCCCGTCGCCGCGGTCACCACACGGTGACCTTGGCGTGACAGCGAGAGTTCGAGGGCCGTGCGGATGGCGTCGTCGTCCTCGATCAGCAACAGGAATGGCACGTCGCCATTCTGGCGCATGGGACGCCGGGACATCGACCAGTGGTGTGTCCTCGACAAAGGCCCGCACGCGTGGGCCGCCCGTTGTCGCGCGCCGCCGGGGCTGTGACAGGGCTGTGACAGTCGGCGGACAACGCGATGAAACTGGGTTGGCAGTCTTTTGGGCACCGGGAGGGAACAACCGCCCGGGGAGACACCGAACAAGCTGGCTCAACCGACGGGGGGCGCGAGATGAACACACTGCACGGCACCACCACCAGCGCAGTTATCACGCGTCTCCACGACGTCGGGAGGGCTTGTGAGAAGTCCGGTGCCGTGAGCGGGCGGGGGTGCGCTCGCGGCACCGGGCGTCAGCGTCCGCCTTTCATGGTGGCCGTCGACGCGACGGTGGGGGGCAAGAACGGGGCCCACGGGGGAAACGCGGGCCACGGGGGAGCGGAGTACAGGGAGGGCACGGGGGAACGGCGCTCCGCGTCGGAGGCGGCCGGGGCCGAAGCGGCCTTCACCGCCTACGTCCAGGAGCGCCGGGCCTCCCTGTACGCCACCGCCTACCACCTGACCGGTGACCGCTACGAGGCCGAGGACCTGCTGCAGAGCGCGCTGTTCTCGACCTACCGGGCATGGGACCGGATCAGCGACAAGGCGGCGCTGGGCGGTTATCTGCGGCGCACGATGACCAATCTGCACATCAGTGCCTGGCGTCGGCGCAAGCTCAACGAATACCCGACCGAGGAACTGCCGGAGACGGCCGGCGACGTGGACGCGATGCGCGGCACCGAACTGCGTGCCGTGCTGTGGCAGGCGCTGGCCCGGCTGCCCGAGAACCAGCGCACGATGCTGGTGCTGCGCTACTACGAGGGCCGTACGGACCCGGAGATCGCCGACATCCTCAACATCAGTGTCGGCACGGTGAAGTCGAGCATCTGGCGCGCCCTGCGCCGGCTGCGCGAGGACGAGGTCCTCAGCTTCGGCCGTGACGAGGAAGAGTCCTTCGGCGAGCTGGTGGCCTGAGGACAGGGGGAAAGCGGGGAGATACCCGAGGGGAAGGGGGTACGGGGGAACCGGCGGGAGCTGGGGGGCTCCAAGAAGCCGGGAGTACGGGGGAACGGAGCGGGTTCGGACGGCCGGGGGGTCTGTCCGAGCCCGCTTCTTCGTGTTGCTGCCTCTGCGTCTTCGTGCTGCTTCTGCGCAGTGCCGCGTTCTACGCAGTGTCGCTGTGCGGTGTCGCCCTGCGTGGTGTCGCCTCTACGTCGTGTCGCTCTACGTGGTGGTCCGCTACTGCGTACTGCTTGCGCGCCGTACGGCCTCGTCCAGCGCTTCCACCGCCTGTACCGCCGATATGCGCGCCAGCGCCTCCGGCTTGGCGCAGGGGTGCGCGCCCAGCGCGCAGTGCCGCGCGACGACCGACCGCTCGGCGCGCAGCAGCCGCAGTCCACGACGTACCAGATACGGGGCCGACTTACGGGCCTCCCGTAGATCCCTCACCAGTCGGCGGCGGAAGGTCGTGGTGGGTCGCCCGCGCAAACACAGCGCGTCGGCCAGCACTCCCGCGGTACGGCACTCCGCTATGACATCGGCCGCGAAAATACCCTCCGCGATGAACAGCGGGGCATCGCCGATGTCCAGACCTGCCTCGCCGACGCACGCGCTGACGGAGATGTCGTATACCGGGACCGTGGTGCGCCCCGTACCGCACAGCGCCTCGATCGCGGCGAGCGCGGCGCCCGCGTCCCAGGAGTGCGGGGAGTCCCAGTCGGTGCCGCCGCCGGGCAGCTGCGGGAGTGTCGGGTCCGTGCCCTCTTTGTAGAAGTCGTCGAGGTTGAGGACGGGCAGGCCGGTCAGGGCGGCCAGGGAGGTCTTGCCGGAGCCGGAAGGGCCGGTCAGCAGGACGACGCGGGCGGACGACGGCCGGGCAGGAGGCTGGGAGGTCACGGGGACCCATTGTCGGGCATTGGGCCGTGGGGGCTACCCCCGGCGCCACAACTGGATCGGCCGCCTCCCTCTCAACTACTCTTCGCAGTCAATCGATTACCCACAGGCAGGTGGCTTATGGTCCTTTACGTACGTCCCAAATTCAGCGGCGTTCCGCGCACTCTGCTGCGTACCGGTCTGACGGTCACCGCGGCCGGCGCAGCGCTGGCGGCGGGCAGTGCCGCGACGGCGAACGCGGCCCTCGTGCCGACGAAGGCTTCCGATGTCCGCGAGACGGCGCGCGCCCTTACCGATGTGGTGTCCGCGACGGCCGCCCCCTCCACCGGCACGTTCAAGAACATGCAGCTGGACCCGCTGGCCAACACCCCCGCCGACCCGCTGAACAACGGCGTCGGCACCAGGATCGGCGACTTCAAGCCGATGAGCACCACGCAGGTGACCGGCACCCTGGCGAAGGGCGGCACCGTCCAGGACCTGCCAGTGGTGGGCCCGGCGGCGCGGGCGCTGCCGGGGTGATGGGGCCCGGCAGCAGGCTCGTCGCTGAGCCCCCGGCCCGGCCGGGGGCTCAGCGCCCGCGACGCCAGCGAGCGGTTCGACGCTCCAGGACGTGCTCGCTCTGCTCGCCGTACACCGTGTAGAGCTCGTCGGACTCCGGAAGCTTGCCGAACGCCTGCTTGTTGAGCTCATGCGACGCGAGCTTGCTGCGGATCGCCGGCAGCTTCTCCGCTCGCTGGTCGGAGCTCGTGGCGAACTTGTGCAGCGCATCCTGGGCGGCGGTGAAGTGCTCCGCCACGGATCTCCCCGAATTGTCGTCGTCGCGCTGTCAAGATCATCGTAGTGAAGGGCTCGGACAGCAGTGCGGGGCCCATCCCCAGAGGATGAGGCCCCGCACAGCCGGTGCCTGGAACGCTGTTACACGCCCATCGGATGCCAGACCGTCTTCGTCTCCAGGAAGGCGAGCAGACGGTCCGTCCCGGGGGCGGCCGTCCAGTCCACCGAACCCGGGCGGAGCACCCGCTTCAGGTTCTCGGCCGCCGCGGTTTCCAGCTCCTTCGCCAACGAGCCCTCATCCGACAGGCCGGTCGCCCCCGCCAGATCGATGGCGTTGACGTCCTGGTGGGCGGCGAGCGGGGCCGCGATCTCCGCCGTACGGCCCGAGAGGATATTGACCACCCCGCCCGGAACATCGGACGTGGCGAGCACCTCCGCCAGGGACAGCGCGGGCAGCGGCGCCTTCTCCGACGTCACCACGACCACCGTGTTGCCGGTGACGATCGCCGGGGCGATCACCGACACCAGACCGAGGAACGACGACTCCTGGGGCGCCAGTACGGCCACCACACCGGTCGGTTCGGGCGTGGAGAGGTTGAAGTACGGGCCCGCCACCGGGTTGGCGGAGCCGGCGATCTGGGCGACCTTGTCGGACCAGCCCGCGTACCAGACCCAGCGGTCGATGGCGGCGTCCACCAGGGCGGCGGCCTTGGACTTCGACAGCCCCTCGGCGTCCGCCACCTCCGCGGCGAACTGCTCGCGGCGGCCCTCCAGCATCTCGGCGACGCGGTAGAGGATCTGGCCGCGGTTGTAGGCCGTGGCGCCGGACCAGCCGCCGAACGCCTTACGGGCCGCGACCACCGCGTCCCGCGCGTCCTTGCGGGAGGACAGCGGGGCATTGGCCAGCCACTTGCCCTTAGTGTCGGTCACCTCGTACACCCGCCCGCTCTCGGACCGGGGGAACTTCCCCCCGACGTACAGCTTGTAGGTCTTGAGAACACCCAAACGATCAGACATTGAGGTACGCCTCCAGACCGTGCCGGCCGCCCTCGCGGCCGAAGCCCGACTCTTTGTAGCCGCCGAACGGCGAGGCCGGGTCGAACTTGTTGAACGTGTTGGACCAGATGACGCCCGCACGGAGCCGGCTTGCCATCCACAGGATCCGCGAGCCCTTCTCCGTCCAGATGCCCGCCGACAGCCCGTACGGCGTGTTGTTCGCCTTCGCGACGGCCTCCTCCGGCGTACGGAAGGTCAGCACGGACAGCACCGGGCCGAAGATCTCCTCGCGGGCGATGCGGTGCGCCTGGGTGACGCCGGTGAACAGCGTCGGCGCGAACCAGTAGCCCGAGGCGGGCAGTTCACAGGCCGGGGCCCAGCGCTCGGCGCCCTCGGCCTCGCCCGCCTCGACCAGCGCGGTGATACGGGCCAGCTGCTCGGCGGAGTTGATGGCGCCGATGTCGGTGTTCTTGTCGAGCGGATCGCCGACCCGGAGCGTCGCCATCCGGCGCTTGAGGGCGTCCAGCAGCTCGTCCTGGACCGACTCCTGCACCAGCAGGCGCGAGCCCGCACAGCAGACCTGCCCCTGGTTGAAGAAGATGCCGTTGACGATGCCCTCGACGGCCTGGTCGATCGGGGCGTCGTCGAAGACGATGTTCGCCGCCTTGCCGCCCAGCTCCAGGGTCACCTTCTTGTCGGTGCCGGCGACCGTACGGGCGATGGCCTTGCCGACCGCGGTGGAGCCGGTGAAGGCGACCTTGTTGACGTGCGGGTGGGCCACCAGCTCGGCGCCCGTCGAGCCGTCACCCGTAATGATGTTGACGACGCCCTTGGGGAGCCCGGCCTGGCGGCAGATGTCCGCGAAGAAGAGCGCCGACAGCGGCGTCGTCTCGGCGGGCTTCAGCACCACCGTGTTGCCGGTCGCCAGCGCCGGGGCGATCTTCCACGCGAGCATCAGGAGCGGGAAGTTCCAGGGGATCACCTGGCCCGCGACGCCCAGGGGGCGCGGGTTCGGACCGTAGCCCGCGTGATCGAGCTTGTCGGCCCAGCCCGCGTAGTAGAAGAAGTGCGCGGCGACCAGCGGCAGATCCGCGTCCCGGGACTCCCGGATCGGCTTGCCGTTGTCCAGCGACTCCAGGACGGCCAGCTCGCGCGAGCGCTCCTGGATGATCCGGGCGATCCGGAAGAGGTACTTGGCGCGCTCGGCGCCGGGCAGCGCGGACCACTTCTCGAAGGCTTTACGGGCGGCCTTGACGGCGCGGTCGACGTCGTCGGCGGTGGCCTGGGCCACCTCGGAGAGGACTTCCTCGGACGACGGGGAGACGGACTTGAAGACCTTGCCCTCGGAGCCCGGGGCGAACTCGCCGTCGATGAACAGCCCGTAGGACGGCGCGATATTGACGACCGCGCGCGACTCGGGCGCCGGTGCGTACTCGAAAACATTGGCCATGGTCAGTCCACCGTGACGTAGTCGGGGCCGGAGTAGCGGCCGGTGCTGAGCTTCTGGCGCTGCATCAGCAGGTCGTTCAGGAGGCTGGAGGCGCCGAAGCGGAACCAGTCGGGGGTCAGCCAGCGGTCGCCCAGCGTCTCGTTGACCATCACCAGGTACTTGACGGCGTCCTTGGTGGTACGGATACCGCCGGCCGGCTTCACCCCGACCTGGACGCCGACCGCCTCGTGGAAGTCCCGTACGGCCTCCAGCATCAGCAGTGTGACGGGCGGGGTGGCGTTGACGGACACCTTGCCGGTCGACGTCTTGATGAAGTCGGCACCGGCCAGCATCGCCAGCCAGGAGACCCGCCGGACGTTGTCGTACGTCTGCAGCTCACCGGTCTCGAAGATGACCTTGAGGTGCGCGGCGCTGCCGTCCGGACGGACGCACGCCTCCTTCACCTGCCTGATCTCCTCGAAGACGGACAGGTAACGGCCGGCGAGGAAGGCCCCCCGGTCGATCACCATGTCGATCTCGTCGGCGCCGGCCGCGACCGCGTCACGGGTGTCGGCGAGCTTGACGGGCAGCGCGGCGCGGCCCGCGGGGAAGGCGGTGGCGACGGAGGCGACATGAATGCCGGAGCCGGCGAGCGCTTCCTTGGCCGTCGCGACCATGTCGGGGTAGACGCAGATCGCCGCGACCTCGGGGGCCGTACGGTCCGTGGGGTCCGGATTGACGCCCTTGGCGCACAACGCCCGGACCTTGCCCGGGGTGTCCGCGCCTTCGAGGGTCGTCAGGTCGATCATCGAGATGGCGAGATCGATGGCGTACGCCTTCGCCGTCGTCTTGATCGAACGGGTGCCGAGGGCGGCGGCGCGGGCCTCCAGGCCGACCGCGTCGACGCCCGGGAGGCCGTGGAGGAAGCGGCGCAGCGCACCGTCGTCGGCGGTCACGTCCGCCATTGACGCCAGACGCCCCGCGGCTTCCTTGCCGTATGCGGGAACAGTGATGGGCATGGTCACGAGGGGAGCATATCTACGCGCGTAGCGCAATGTCATCCCCCTGGGGCGGCCGAATCGGTGTGGGAAGGGCCGCGTCTCCGAGCGGCTGGTAATCGTCCCCGACCCACCCTCGAATGATGCCGTAACGCAACGTCCGACATCCGGACGGTCGGGCAGAATCGGCGGCATGACGAGCCCGGAACGGTCCACCCCGCCGCAGAAGCAGAACGCGGAGCGCAGCTACCGCTCGCCCGCGGCCCTCGCCGGCGGTGTGCTGCTGCTGGCGCTCGCGCTCTGGCTCGGCGGTGACGCGCTGCTGCGTGGCAGCGCACACACCAAGCTCACCGCGCTCTTCGCCCTGGTGCTGCTCGTACCGCTGGTGGTGGCCTTCACACTGCGGCCGGTCGTCAGGGCCGGCGAGGAGCGGCTGGTGGTGCGCAATCCGTTCCGTACGATCACGCTGCCCTGGGGAGCCGTGGAGAATCTGCGGGCGTCGTACTCGGCCGAGGTGTTCAGCAGCGGCGGGAAGTACCAGATGTGGGCGGTGCCGGTCTCGCTACGGCAGCGCAAGAAGGCCAACCGCAGGGCGGAGCGCGGTGCGAAGGCGTCCGCACGGGGCGGCTTCGGCCTCGGGGGCTCCGACGCGGGCCCGGCGCCGCGCGCGACGGCGGATCAGACCATGGACGAGCTGCGCGACATCAGGGAACAGCGCGGCGGGAGCGAGAGCGCCCAGGGTGAGCCGGTGGTGCGCTGGGCGTACGAGATCATCGCGCCGTGCGTGGTGGGGGCGGTGGGGCTGGCGGTGCTGCTGGCGGTGTAGGGGGCGGCTGTGGGGGCGGGCCGTCGGGTGGGGGAGCCGCTCGACGGTCGCGGATCGGGCACGCCCCCGCCCCTTTGCCCCTCGCCCTGCCCCGTGGCTGATCAGCCGACGGCGCGGCCGAGGTAACCGGCCAGACGGTCGAGCGCGGTGGCGTGGTGGGGAACCGGCTGGGGTGGGGCGAAGGAGCCACCGGCAGTGCGCGGCAGGCTGCCGTAGACCTCCCGCACCACCGGGAGCGCCGACTCCGCGACGTCCGGCACGAGGCCGCGCGGGTGTCCGATCGCGGTGGCCAGGTCCCAGCCGTGCACCAGCATCTCGATGACCAGCTGCTCGACGAGGCGCCGGCCCGGGGCCGGGCCGTACCGCTGTTCGAGCATGCCGGGGCGGCGGAAGGCGGTCAGCGCGCCGTGGGCGGCGGCGCGGAACGCCTTCGAGTGGTCCTCGCCGAGGTGGTCGGCGGTGAAGTCGGAGCGCGGGGCGCCGTTGGCCAGGCCGGACCACAGCAGGTTCTCCCAGACCAGGTGGTTGAGCAGGGTGCGAACGTCCCAGTCGGCACAGGGCGTCGACCGGTCGAACATGCTCGGGTTCACGGCGGAGACGAGGTCGCCCACAGCGCGCAGCACGCGCTCGCAGCCGTCGAGCAGGCCCTCCGGCTCCCAGGCATCTGCCCCGGCGTCGTACAGTGCGCCGAGCTCCGCGGCGCGCGCCCCGGGTTCGGGGTTGGTGCGCAGCGCGGTCATCAGCCAGTCACCGGCCGCCGCCAGACTCGGCCGCGCGGGTCGGCCGTTGATGATGCACAGCAGCTGCCAGTACCGCTCGACGCGCGCGTCGGAAGCGACTTCGAGCTGTTTCAGCAGCAGGCGCCGGGCCGGTGCGCCGTCTGCGTGCAACTCGTCACGAGTCTGTATCCCTGTCCTCGCGCCTGTCTGTGTCCGTGTCTGTGTCTGGGTGGGGAGCCAGGCCGCGACGACGGCTGCGACGACGGGGTCGGCGGCCGGTGAGTCGGGGACGATCCCCTCCCGTATCGCGGTGTTCACCCGCTCCGTCCAGTCGTCGGTGAGCTGCTGTACGGCCCGGAGGGCGGCGGGGTCGTGTTCGCCGGGGGCGTGCTCGGCGGCGTACTCCGCCATGCGGCGCATCCCGGAGCGCAGAGCGGGGTCGGCCACCAGCTCGCTCAGTTCGATCCAGGCGTCGACCTGCTCGTCCGTGGGGTGGTCGGGAAGCTCCGGGGTGGCGGCCAACAGGCCGCGGCGGTAGGCCGGTACGTCCAGATCTCCAAGGGTCTCCGTCACGAACTCCTGGAGAAGCGTGCGGCGTTCGGCGGCGGTCAGGCGGGCCGTTCGGTTCATGAAGGCGAGTCCTTCTGCGGTGGTTGCGCGGCGGGTGACGGAGCGCAGGACCGCCTGCTGCGAGCGCAGCGTACGTATCTGTGCCTCCAGCGCGTCGACGTGGGCCGCGGCCACCTCCGCCAAGGTGTGCTCGCGGTCGAGTACGTCACGGATCGCGGGGAGGCCGAGCCCGAGGTCCCGCAGCGTCCGCGCCAGCTCCAGACGGGCCACGGATCCCGCGTCATAGAGGCGGTACCCGGCGGCTGTCCGCCGCGCCGGCGGCACGACCCCCACATCCGACCAGTGCCGGATGAGCTTCACCGGCAGCCCCGTCTTCCGCGCGACCTCTCCGATGCCCCACGATTCCCTGTCGTCGGTGGCGGCCGTGTCATCGGTCGCGTCCGTGGCGTGCGTTTCGTCGACGTGCATGCGGCCCAGCTTCGGATCTCCCATGGTGGGAGAGTCAAGCGCGGGGTTCTTTGAACGGTCCGCCGTGGCGTTGTCATCCCGGGCTACGCAAGAACCCCGCCGGTCTCTCGCGAGGATGAGCAGATAGGCGGGGCGGACACGAACGAAAGTCTGATGTCCGTCAGGCAGGCCCACGGCTCCCCAGTACTTCGCGGGCCAATCCCGCGGTGTATGCCTGGCACTTGTCCGGGTCATCCGGGTGCTCCGGATCCTTCAGGGCCAGCCGACCCACATGCAACTTCTGATGACCGTAGATCATCTTTGCAGGCTCGCTGCTCCCATCGGACTCCAGAGACCACTCTGCGCTGTGGAGCTCTACCGTTCCCGGCTTGGGAACACAGCGGCTGCTCCAGCCCGTGCACAGCACCCAGTCCGTTGCGTGCGGGGAGTGCCGCGCTCCAACATCCATGAGGTGGACGTCCGGCACCTCGGGGACCGGGATGTATCCCACTACCGCCTCGACGCCGAACCGGCCGGTCACGGTATACGCGGCGACCCCGAAGGTATCCGGCCACAGATGCAGCAGGGGGAAAGCCGTCACACGACCCGTGCCCGACATGATTCTTGCCATGGTTCTCCCTCGTTGGATCCAGCGAACGGCCCCGGGCCAGTTTCGCCGGTCTCGCCTTGACTGTTCTCCTCGTCACCTGCGTACAGCGTGCTCAGCTTCTCGGGGTCCATCATGTGTTCCCTTCTGTGGCTGTGCCGTGCCGGGGAGGCTCCCCGCCACGTCGTGCACGTGCAGCCGGCCACCGCCGAGCTTGATTCTGTGGCCGGACTTGCCACTCCCGTCGGTTACTCGTCGGCGGGAGGGCAGTCAAGGGCTCCATGAACGGGGGAGTTCGGGCGCACTGCCTGATCGCCCTGGGCGACGGGAACAGGACGCCACGCTGTGCTGACCCGTCCGGCTGCCGACCGTCCAGGGAACACAGCCGACGGGATCTGGTTCCTGGTCCCCCACACCAGCGCCTGCGCGTCCGCTCTTCTCATGAAGGTGCGTAGACACCTGCTCCTGCTCGTCACCGCTGGCCTGTGTTTCTGGTCAGCGGTGCGATTTCATGACCTGTCCTTCTTTCCTTGGCATCGTCCGCACTCCGGACCTGGGCACAGCGGGTGGTTCGGGCCGGGCAGGCAGACCACGCCGGAATCCACGTCCAATGCGCCTCCGTACGCCGTCCACCACCCCTCCGGAGAATTCGCGTACGGGGTTCCTGCGCATGGGGCGGCGATGGTTTCGCCGGGGGTCCCTTCCTCTCCGGTGCTCATGAATTCCCCCTGTGGTGGCGGGCGTTGATCTCACGGATCCTGGCGCGCAGTTCATCTGTGGCGGACGTTGACGAACCGGGCGCGCCAGTAGGGGCTTTGTAGTCGGGGCACTTCGGGCTGCCGCAGTGGCATGGGGGCCAGTTGAGCGCGTCACCGGGGGCACGGTTCCCGTCGCCCGCGTGCCGCACCAGGCGGGTGGCCGAGGGGGCTTGCGTCTCGTGCATCTCAGGCCGCCACCTTCACGGTGTGACTCCAGCGTGGGTCCACATCGATGCCGTTTGTGGCCAGCCACAACACGCGGCGTCGACGGAGGGGTTGGGAACGCCGTTCCTGGAGTTCCTCTGGTGTGAGCACGTACGGGCGGATCAGGGCAGAGTCCTCGCCGCGCAGCAGTTCCGGCTGCCGGACGGACGCGCGGGGAGGCGCGAGCGCCGGCACGTCTTCGCGGTATACGGGCGGTGGCGCGCCGGCCGAGCGGTGACGCCCCCGAGCGGGCAGCAACAGCCGCAGCAGCGGCTCTAACAGTCTCGCGATAGCGTTGGTCACTGTCGTCAACTCCATGAAGTTGATGGCCGCGCCCCCGGACCGTCGCCACGGTCGCGGGGGTCTGTCGCACCATCCTTGCCACAGGCAAGGCACTGCCGGGAGTTGACAGCTGTTGACGGCTACTCTGGAGAACACGGTCAACACCAGGGGAAGCACATGAGTGCAGACTTCGGAATCCGGCTCCGCGCGCTCCTCGCGGACAGAGGAGTGAGCTTGCGGGCTACTGCCCGTGCCCTCAACTACGATGTGGCCTATCTGTCTCGCGTCGTCAACGGGCGTCAGCGCCCCTCGGCGCAGCTGGCTGAAGCGCTGGACGAATTCCTGCAAACTGACGGGGAATTATCGGAGATAGCCGCACCGAAATCACTGTGCCTCCCCTCGGCTGAGCCCTCAGACCGGTCCTCGGATGTCGCGCACATGAAAGGCAGTGCCACTTACCTCCTCAAACACGCAGACCGGTATGGCGCGGATGCCGTAGCACCCGCCGCAGTTCAGGTGTGGCGGTCCGCGCAGCGCAGACTGGACGCAGGGGAGATCCCGGACAGGGAGCTGCGAGGTTATCTGTCGGCTGTTTCCGAGGCTGCTGAAGTGGCGGGTTGGCTTCTTTTTGATGCCGGTGAACGTGAGTCCGCCCGCAGGGCATTCCTGGAATCACACATGCTGGCTCGCCATGCCGGAGACCGGTCTAAGCAGTGGTTCGCTCTCGACATGCTCGGCATGCTCGACAACGAATGCGGGCGTCCTGGTGAAGCGCGGCGCATCGCTGAAGAAATCCTGTCTCAGAGGCGGTTGGCTCCGCGCGTTGCACTCATGGCCCGGGTCAGGAGGGGCGGAGCATTCGCCAAGATAGGGGACCGAAAACGTGCTCTGGCTGACCTGGACACAGCACGCAGGGGGCTCGAAGAGTCCCTGAGCCCTCGGGACCCCGAGTGGGCATGGTGGGTCAATCAAGATCAGGTCGCAGGGCATACCGGGCACGCGCTGATGCGCCTCGGGGATGCGGGGGCGGCACTCTCCGAAATCCACAGCGCGCTTGAATATGCCATGCCTCGGGGTGTTACGCCTCGGGGTCTCATGTTTTACCACATTGAACTCCTGCGCATTTACGCGACAGCGAAAGCGTGGCGCGATGCGGAGGAAGAGATCCACACGATTTCGCCTCTCCTCGACATCATCAGCTCGGGGAGGAATCGCCTTCTCCTGCGAGGGGCGCTGGGCGTTGTCGAACGAACCCCAGGAGTGCCTGTCGGACTGTCCGCCCTCGTCGGCGATACGGTCGCTGCCATCGCCTTGTGATCGCCGGTCGACGCCCCCCCCAGGTTCCGCAACGGAACGCATCCGACGTGGCGTGCTATCAGGCTGGACGGCACCATGTTCGCCTCTGCCCTCGCCCGCATGAGTTGACCCGCAGCACTCCGAACGTGCGAGCACTGCACGCGCCACCTCCAGGGGATGGGCGCGTGCAGTGCCGCTGTTTCTGGGGCGGGCGGGCGTCAGATCCCCGCCGCCTCCTCCAGATCCGTCTTGATCGCCGCCAGCGTCGCGTCCGCCTGCCTGCGGGCCTCCGGGAGGGACTGGGCCGAGGCGACCGGGACCACGACCTCCAGGTAGCACTTGAGCTTGGGCTCGGTGCCGCTGGGGCGGACCACGACCCGGGCGGCCTGCACGACCGACTCCGGCGAACCGGACAGGTAGTAGCGCAGCCCGTCGGTCGGAGGGAGGGACTCCGTGCCCTGGTTCAGGTCGTCGGAGCCGCCCACCGTCAGGCCCGCGAGCGCCGTCGGCGGCTGTTCGCGCAGCCTGCGCATGGCGTCGGCGATCAGCGACAGGTCCTCGACGCGCACCGAGAGCTGGTCGGTGGCGTGCAGGCCGAATTCCAGCGCGAGGTCGTCGAGCAGGTCGGTGAGGGTGCGGCCGGACTGCCTGAGCTCGGCGGCCAGCTCCGTGATCAGCAGGGCCGCCGTGATGCCGTCCTTGTCGCGTACGCCCTCCGGGTCGACGCAGTAGCCCAGCGCCTCCTCGTAGGCGTAGCGCAGACCGTCCACCCGGGCCAGCCACTTGAAGCCGGTCAGCGTCTCCTCGTAGGGGAGGGACGAGGCGGCGGCGATACGGGACATCAGCTGGGAGGAGACGATCGTGGTCGCGAACGTCCCCGTTGCCTGCTTGCTGACGAGGTGAGCGGCCAGCAGCGCGCCGACCTCGTCGCCGCGCAGCATCCGCCAGCCGTCCTTCGTCCCGGGGGCCGGGACGGCCACGGCGCAGCGGTCCGCGTCCGGGTCGTTGGCGATGACGATGTCCGGGCCGACGGAGCGGGCGGTGGTGAACGCGAGGTCCATCGCGCCCGGTTCCTCCGGGTTGGGGAAGGCGACCGTCGGGAAGTCCGGGTCCGGTTCGGCCTGCTCCGCGACGACCGTCGGGGCGGGGAAGCCGGCCCGCGTGAAGGCGGCGACGAGGGTGTCCCGTCCGACGCCGTGCATCGGCGTGTAGACGACCTGGAGGTCACGGGGGGAGCCCGGCGTCAGCACGGCGTCCGTACGCGCCAGGTAGGCCGTCAGGACGTCCTCGTCGAGGGTTTCCCAGCCGGACTCCGGCCGCGGTACGTCGTCCAGCGAGGCGACCGCCGCGATCTCGGAGGCGATCTCGCCGTCCGCGGGCGGCACGATCTGCGAGCCGTCGCCGAGGTAGACCTTGTAGCCGTTGTCACGCGGCGGGTTGTGGCTGGCGGTGACCTCGACGCCGGCCACCGCGCCCAGGTGCCGGATCGCGAAGGCCAGCACGGGGGTCGGCAGCGGACGGGGCAGCACGGCGGCCCGCAGCCCCGCGCCGACCATCACGGCCGCGGTGTCCCGGGCGAACTCGGCGCTCTTGTAGCGCGCGTCGTAGCCGATGACGACGAGTCCCGCGCCGTCGCCCTTGGACTTCAGGTACGCGGCGAGGCCGGCCGCCGCACGGATGACCACCGAGCGGTTCATCCGCATCGGGCCCGCGCCCAGCTCGCCGCGCAGCCCGGCGGTGCCGAACTGGAGGGTGCCGGCGAAGCGGGCGGCCAGCTCGGCGGCGCTCCCGGCGTCCTGGGCTTCGACGAGCCGGGACAGCTCCTCCCGGGTCTCCGGGTCGGGGTCCTCGGCCAGCCATGCCTGGGCCCGGGTGGTCAGCTCCGCGGGATCGGTAGCCACGTGATGCTCCTGACGGTGGGTGCGGTGGTGACGGTGGGTGTTGTGGGCGTTGTGGGTGTGTTGTGGGGTTGTTGCGTGCGGTGCCGGGCGGCCGGGTCCCGGACGCCCGGCCGCGCCACCCGGGGCCGTCCGGCACCCGGCCACCCGGCCACCCGGCACCCGGCCACCCGCCGCTAGATCTTGTTGAGGACCTGGCCGAGCAGCTCCCCCATCCGGGTCGCGGAGTCGCGGCCGGCCTGCAGCACTTCTTCGTGGTTGAGCGGCTCGCCCGTCATGCCCGCGGCGAGGTTCGTCACCAGCGACAGGCCCAGCACCTCGGCGCCGGCCTCGCGGGCGGCGATGGCCTCCAGGACGGTGGACATACCGACAAGGTCCGCGCCCAGGGTCCGGATCATCTTGATTTCGGCGGGGGTTTCGTAATGCGGGCCGGGGAACTGGGCGTAGACGCCCTCCTCCAGGCTCGGGTCGATCTCCTTGCACAGCGCGCGCAGCCGCGGCGAGTACAGGTCCGTCAGGTCGACGAAGTTCGCGCCGACGATCGGGGAGGTGGCGGTGAGGTTGAGGTGGTCGCTGATCAGGACCGGCTGGCCGGGGCGCATGCCTTCGCGCAGACCGCCGCACCCGTTGGTGAGGACGATGGTCTTGCAGCCGGCGGCGACGGCGGTACGGACGCCGTGCGCGACGGCGGCGACGCCGCGGCCCTCGTAGAAGTGCGTACGGCCCAGGAAGACCAGTGCGCGCTTCTCGCCGACCCGGTACGAGCGGATCTTGCCGCCGTGCCCTGCGACGGCCGGGGGCGGGAAGCCCGGCAGCTCGGTGACCGGGAATTCGTGGTCGGGGGCGCCCAGGGCCTCGGCGGCCGGAGCCCAGCCGGAGCCCATGACCAGGGCGACGTCGTGGGTCTCGGCGCCGGTGAGCTCGCGCAGGCGCGCGGCGGCGGCGTCGGCGGCGCCCTGCGGGTCGCGCGCGATGTCCGGAGTAACAGATGCGTTCACGCGGACGAGGGTAGCCGCTCTTCTCCTACGCGCGTAGATGACGGACCTCACGGTATCGGATCGTTGCTTTGTCGGTTCCGCCAAGTGGGGGGCGATTCCGCCATACGGGGCCGGAGTCCGTCCGCCGGGCGAGGTCGCCCCCATCCAAGCGCGGTCGCTCCGCCCAGCCCCGTGGGGCGAGCTCTCAGCCCCCGACACCGGGGACCGGCCCTCGACCTCGGGAATCAGCCCTCGACCTCGGGAATCAGCCCTCGACCTCGGGACCTGTTCTCGACCTCGGGAATCAGCCCTCGACGTCAGGGATGAGGACGTCCTTGTCGTTGAAGACCTCGACGATGAAGATCAGCAGACGGCCCATGCTGATGGTGTACTCCACCAGGACGTTCTGGGTGAGCCGGACGGTGCGGTCGTCCCCCGTGGAGCTTATGGCGCGGGACACCGACAGGAACGGATCACGGGCCAGCAGGGAGATGCCCTTGTCGAACGCCGCACGCTGCGGGGCGTCGAGACGGTCGCGGGTCGCGGCGGCCTGCTCGGTGAAGTACACCTGGTACGTCGTGGGCATCCCACACTCCCGTTCGCGCGTCGATCCCGGCCGAGTCTAGAGGCCGGACCGCCGTCAACAAGGGCGCTTCCGCAGCTCCATCACATAGTCGTGCGGCGCCCCCGCCGATTCCGCCGCGTCCGCGATCTCGCCCAGGTAGCGGGCGGACGGCAGCCCGCCCTCGTAGCCGTTGAGGACATAGACCCAGGCCGCCTCGTCGCCGTCGAGCGTGTGCACCCGTACCCGCATCCGGCGGTAGACGTCCATGCCCACGCCCTCCCAGCGGTCCATGGACTCCTCGTCCATGGGCGCGATGTCGTAGAGCGCGACGAAGACCTGGGAGCGGGGCGCCTCGACGATCGTCACCAGGGCGCCCTCCCACCCCATCTGTTCGCCGCCGAAGGTGAGCCGCCAGCCGTTCAGCCAGCCCGTGCCGCGCAGCGGCGAGTGCGGTGCGCGGCGGGACATCAGCCGCGCGTCGAGGTTGCCGGCGTACGCGGCGTAGAGCGACATGGTTCCGAGGGTACGGGAGGTTATCGGGTGAGCTGTGGTACAGGCGGTCCACTGCGCGCGGTCGATGGCCCTCCCGGGGGCATCAAACGGCCCCCGGAGCGAAGGACGTACGGGCGTGCGGGACAATGGGGTACGTGACTCGGATCGTGATCATCGGTGGCGGACCCGGCGGATACGAGGCGGCCCTGGTGGGCGCCTCTCTCGGCGCGGAGGTGACCGTCGTGGACTGCGACGGTCTGGGCGGGGCGTCGGTGCTCACCGACTGCGTACCGTCGAAGACTCTCATCGCGACGGCCGAGGTGATGACGACCTTCGACTCCTCGTACGAGGAGCTGGGCATCATCGTCGCGGACGACACTCCGCACATCGACCGCCCCGCGCGTGTCGTCGGCGTCGATCTCGGCAAGGTCAACCGGCGTGTCAAACGGCTCGCGCTCGCCCAGTCGCATGACATCACCGCCTCCGTCACGCGGGCCGGCGCCCGGGTCACGCGCGGCCGCGCCCGGCTGGAGCCGGGCCAGTCGCCGGACGGCTCGCGCCGGGTGACGGTGACCGCCGCCGACGGTTCCGAAGAGTCGCTGGTCGCGGACGCGGTGCTGATCGCCACCGGCGCGCACCCCCGCGAGATCCCGGACGCGCTGCCGGACGGTGAGCGGATCCTGAACTGGACGCAGCTCTACGACCTGGACGAGCTCCCGGAGGAGCTCATCGTGGTGGGTTCGGGTGTCACCGGCGCCGAGTTCGCCGGCGCCTACCAGGCGCTCGGCTCCCGCGTCACCCTCGTCTCGTCCCGTGACCGGGTGCTGCCCGGGGAGGACCCGGACGCCGCCGCCGTCCTGGAGGACGTCTTCCGGCGCCGCGGGATGAACGTCATGGCCCGCTCCCGCGCCGCCGCCGTCAAGCGTGTCGGCGGCCGGGTCGAGGTGACCCTCGCGGACGGCCGGACGATCTCCGGTACGCACTGCCTGGTGGCCGTGGGCTCCATCCCGAACAGCGCGGGCATCGGCCTGGAGGAGGCCGGCGTCAAGCTGAAGGACTCCGGTCACATCTGGACCGACAGGGTGTCCCGCACCACCGCCCCGGGCGTCTACGCGGCCGGCGACTGCACCGGCGTCCTCGCGCTGGCGTCCGTCGCCGCGATGCAGGGCCGGATCGCGATGTACCACTTCCTCGGCGACGCGGTCACGCCGCTGAACCTCAAGACCGTCTCCGCGAACGTCTTCACCGACCCGGAGATCGCCACCGTCGGCTACTCGCAGGCCGATGTCGACAGCGGCCGGATCGACGCCCGGGTGGTGAAGCTGCCGCTGCTGCGCAACCCGCGCGCCAAGATGCAGGGCATCCGCGACGGCTTCGTGAAGCTCGTCTGCCGTCCCGGTACGGGCATCGTCGTCGGCGGTGTGGTCGTCTCCCCGCGTGCCAGCGAGCTGATCCACCCCATCTCGCTCGCGATCGACAACAATCTGACCGTCGAGCAGATCGCCAGCGCCTTCACCGTCTACCCGTCGCTCTCCGGCTCGCTCGCCGAGGTCGCGCGGCAGCTGCACACGCGCAAGGCGGCGAACGAGTAGCGAGTGGCGAGCAGGCCCACGTAACGAGTGGGGGCAGCCCCACATAACGAGTGGCGGGCAACCTCACGTAGCGAGTGGCAAGCAGTCCTACGGGCCGCCGTGGCGCGGCCAGATGACGGACGCGCCGGGCGCGAATGTTTGTGCCCCCACTGAGCAATTGGGATGAAACGTTCACCCTGGGGCACAAGTCCGGTCTCGTTCTGGCGGAGTGGTTTCGAACGGCTCTCTGGAGGTACTGACCAGGGGTCGAGCGGAGTGCGTCGGCCGTGAGTTCGACATATGCGCGACGCATACCACGTCACGCAGCGGAGCGTGAACAACTTCCGTTAATTGGTGCAACCTGCTGAAAACAGACGGTCGTTGGCGTTACTGTCAGTTTCGTGTTCGCTGCAGAACGTCGCCAATTGATCCTCGAAATGGTGCGCGCCAACGGAGCGGTTTCGCTCCGGGAGCTCGCCCGCGTTGTCCAGACCTCCGAAGTGACCGTACGGCGGGACGTGCGGGCGCTGGAGGCGGAAGGGCTGCTCGACCGCCGGCACGGCGGTGCGGTCTTGCCGGGAGGCTTTACCCGGGAGTCCGGATTCCCGCAGAAATCCCATCTAGCGACCGCCGAGAAGACGGCCATCGCCGATCTCGCCGCCGGCTTCGTCGAGGAGGGCGAGGCCATCGTCGTCGGCGCCGGGACGACCACCCAGGAACTGGCCCGCCGGCTCGCCCGGGTGCCCGGTCTGACCGTCGTCACCAACTCCCTGCTCGTCGCCCAGGCGTTGGCCCATGCCAACCGCGTCGAGGTCGTGATGACCGGCGGCACCCTGCGCGGATCCAACTACGCGCTGGTCGGCAGCGGTGCCGAACAGTCCCTCCAGGGCCTGCGGGTGTCCCGCGCCTTCCTCTCGGGGAGCGGTCTGACCGCCGAGCGCGGGCTGTCCACCTCCAACATGCTCTCCGCCAGCGTCGACCGGGCGCTGGTGCAGGCGGCCGGGGAGGTGGTGGTGCTGGCCGATCACAGCAAGCTCGGCTCCGACACGATGTTCCAGACGGTGCCGACGGACGTGATCACCCGGCTGGTCACGGACGAGCCCCCGGGCCACGACGACCGGGCCGCGACGGAGCTGCAGGCCCTGGCCGACCAGGGTGTGCAGATCGCCGTCACCAGCGGGTCGGGGGGTGGGCAGGGCTCGGGCCAGATGGGCGCGGAGAGCCCGGCGGACCGCAGGGCGCCCCGGCGGGATGTGCCGCTCCCGGGGCAGCGGCGCAACCTCCCGCCGGGCGGTGGAGGTTCGGCGCCGCAGCTGCGCCCGGCCACCACGCTGTCGGAGGCGCCGGGCGGCCGGGTCGCGGATCTGGCGCCACGCAGGCGCTGAGGTGCGGGCGTCCGGGGCCCGGCGCCGGTGCGTCGGGGGGCCGCTGTCGGTGCGTCAGTGGCCCTGGCGGCGCCCCTCGCCCCTCCTGCGCCGGTGCCCCGCGCCGCTCCCGCTAACGGTCCGCCTTGAGTCCGCTCAGGGTCAGCGTCAGCAGCCGGTCGGCCAGTTCCGGATCGTCCGGTGACTCCTCGGCGGCCAGGGCGATGCCGTTCGTCAGCTGCATCAGATCGCCGATGCTCACATTGCGGCGTACGGCCCCGGCCTCCTGGGCGCGGATGAGCAGCGCGGCACCCGCCTCGCGCATCGGTACGCAGCATCGCGCCATCCCCGAACTCTCGTCCGCCGTCGCCGCCATCAGCGCGTGCGACAGGCCGCGGTAGGTGGTGGCGTGGGTGATGATCGCGCGTAGCCAGTCGACCAGCGCATGGCACGGCCGCGGTGCGTCGGCCAGCTCCCTGGCATGCGTCAGCAGCGCGTCCACCTCCCCCTGGAAGACCGCGCCCATCAGGGCGGTGCGGTTGGGGAAGTGCCGGTAGAGGGTGCCGATGCCGACGCCGGCGCGGCGGGCGATGTCCTCCAGCGAGCAGTCCGTGCCGTGCTTCGTGAAGGCCGTACGGGCCTCCGTCAGCAGCCGCTCGTAGTTGCGGCGGGCATCGGCCCGCATCGGCCGTACGGCGTGCGCCCCCGCGCCCGCTGACACCTGCGCCGGCGAGCCCTGCTCCGTGTGCCGCTGCCCTGCCGTCTCGGTCGCCATCGCCGTCCTCCCTCGACCCGGCCGGTCCCGGTCCGTGGGTCCAGGATGCCATTGCGCAATCGGAGGTGGCCTCCGCAAAGGCTTTCGGGGTCCCGCTCCAGATCTTTGACCGAAGATTGAGCACCCCACCCACGCCGACCACCTCCGCGAGTGGGGGCACCTCCCGGCGTCAGCTGGGGGACGGCGCCGGCTTGGGCGCAAAGCGGGCGCAAAGAACAGCTGAAGTCCCGGCGTACCCCGGTGGTCGTGTGGCCGAACACCCCGGTGCGGTCGCAACGCCCGTCCCCCAAGAGCCGTCAAACCAGGCGCAAAGAGGTCTTCCGGGCCGGATCCGGAGGCCGCCGGGAACGCAGTGGGAAACCCGCCGTGCGGACACACGTCGTGGGAAACCGCCGTGCGGACACGCCGTGGGGAATCTGGGGAAACGTCATGGGACTGACCAGCCGGTCGCTGTTGTACGCCGTAGCCGCGGTCGCCGTGGTCTGTGTGGGGCTCACCCTCTGGCTGTGGCCACGGTTCGCCGGGCGCGGCCCAGGGGCGATGCTGGGCCGGCTCGGCTCGGTCGTCGCCACCCAGCTGTCCGTCGTCGCCGCGCTCGGCCTCGCGGTGAACGCCAACTTCCAGTTCTACGGCTCCTGGCACGAGCTGCTGGGCCTGTACGACGACGCGCCGGGAGCCGTCGGCACATGGGGCGACGGCGGCACGGCCGGGCCCGCCGGTGACCCGTCCAAGGGCCTCGTCCAGGCATCGGGCCCGGAGGGCCTGGACACGGTGCACGGGCTGCCGAAGGGGCCGCCCGCGATGGCGGGGAAGGTCGAGACCGTACGGATCGTGGGCAAGCGGACGAAGGCTGTGAACCCGGCGTATGTCTATCTGCCGCCGCAGTACTTCCAGCCGCAGTACGCCCGCCGGCGGTTCCCCGTCATCGTCGCGCTCAGCGGCTACCCGGGCGGGACGTTCCTGCTGGGGCAGCATCTCCGGGTGCCGCAGACCGCGGCGCGGCTGATCCGCGACGGCCGGATGCAGCCGACCGTCATCGTGATGACGCGGCCCACCATCGCGCCGCCACGCGACACCCAGTGCGTCGACGTCCCGGGCGGGCCGCAGGCCGAGACGTTCTTCGCGCGCGATGTGCCGGACGCGCTGAGGTCGCACTACCGCGTCGGCCACGACCCGGGCGCCTGGGGCGTGCTGGGCTACTCGTCGGGCGGCAGCTGCGCCCTCCAGCTGGCCATGCGGCACGACCGTACATACACCTCGGCGGCGGCCCTCTCGCCCGACTACCGGGTCACCAACGACCCCACGACCGGCAATCTGTTCGGGGACGGCAAGGACCGGATACGCCGCCGCCAGGAGCACGATCTGATGTGGCGGCTGAGGCATCTGCCGCTACCGCGGGTGAACGTCCTGGTGGGCACCAGCCACTCGGGCGAGAAGAACTACCCGGCGGCCAAGGAGTTCCTGGCCGCGGTCCGGCCCCCGATGAAGGCCGAGGCGATCGTCCTCGACCACGGCAGCCACAACTTCGCCACCTGGCGCCGCGAACTGCCCGCGGCGCTGCAGTGGATGAGCAGGTCGCTGACCTTTCCGGAGGATGTGGTGGGGAACTTGTGAGGCCACAGCGGTCGGGGTGGGGCGGTATTCCCGCCGGCCGGAGGCCGGGGAGCGAATACCGCGGTGAGGGGACGGGCGGTGTTCCCGTGCCGGTCACGGGTGGTGTTTCCGTCACGGGCACGACGCACCCCGGCCGGGCTTCGCAGCACACGCGAGGGGCGCCCCGCGGCGATCCGCCGGGCGCCCCTCACAGTGCGACGCTCTCGCTCGTCAGTCCTTGATTTCGCAGATGACGGCGCCGGACGTGAGGGCCGCGCCGATCTCGGCCGTCAGGCCCTTGATGGTGCCGGAGCGGTGGGCGTTGAGCGGCTGCTCCATCTTCATCGCCTCCAGGACGACGACGAGCTCGCCCTCGGCGACCTGCTGGCCCTCCTCGACGGCGACCTTGACGACGGTGCCCTGCATCGGCGACGCCAGCGCATCACCGGAGGCAGCGCCGGCGGACTTCCTGGCAGCCTTGCGCTTGGGCTTGGCACCCCCGGCGACCGCGGCGCGGGCCAGCGGCATCCCCAGCGAGGACGGCAGCGAGACCTCCAGGCGCTTGCCGCCGACCTCGACCACGACCGTCTCGCGGCTGTCCGCCTCGGCCTCCTCACCAGCCGGTGCCGCGAACGGCTTGATCTCGTTGACGAACTCCGTCTCGATCCAGCGGGTGTGGACCGTGAACGGGTCGTCGGAACCGGCCAGTTCGGGAGCGAACGCCGGGTCCTTGACGACGGTGCGGTGGAACGGGATGGCGGTGGCCATACCCTCGACGGTGAACTCGGCCAGCGCACGCGTGGCCCGCTGCAGGGCCTGCTCGCGGGTGGCGCCGGTGACGATGAGCTTGGCGAGGAGGGAGTCCCATGCCGGGCCGATGACCGAGCCGGATTCCACGCCCGCGTCCAGACGGACACCGGGGCCGGCGGGCGTTTCGAACTTGGTGACCGTGCCCGGCGCGGGCAGGAAGTTGCGGCCCGGGTCCTCGCCGTTGATACGGAACTCGAACGCGTGGCCACGGATGACCGGGTCGTCGTAGCCGAGCTCCTCGCCGTCGGCGATGCGGAACATCTCGCGGACCAGGTCGATACCGGTGACCTCTTCGGTGACCGGGTGCTCGACCTGCAGGCGGGTGTTGACCTCCAGGAAGGAGATGGTGCCGTCCTGGCCGACCAGGAACTCGCAGGTGCCGGCACCCTCGTAGCCGGCCTCCTTCAAAATGGCCTTGGAGGCGTGGTAGAGCTCGGCGTTCTGCTCGTCGGACAGGAACGGGGCCGGGGCCTCCTCGACCAGCTTCTGGTGGCGGCGCTGCAGCGAGCAGTCACGGGTGGAGACCACGACGACGTTGCCGTGCTTGTCGGCCAGGCACTGCGTCTCGACGTGCCGGGGGCGGTCGAGGTAGCGCTCGACGAAGCACTCCCCGCGGCCGAAGGCGGCCACCGCCTCACGCACCGCCGAGTCGTACAGCTCGGGGACCTCTTCGAGGGTGCGGGCCACCTTCAGACCACGGCCGCCACCACCGAACGCCGCCTTGATGGCGATCGGCAGACCGTGCTGTTCGGCGAAGGCGACGACCTCTTCCGCCCCGGAGACCGGGTCGGGGGTGCCGGCGACCAGCGGGGCGCCGGCACGCTGGGCGATGTGCCGGGCGGCGACCTTGTCGCCCAGGTCGCGGATGGCCTGCGGCGGCGGGCCGATCCAGTTCAGGCCCGCGTCGAGGACGGCCTGCGCGAAGTCGGCGTTCTCGGACAGGAAGCCGTAACCGGGGTGGATCGCGTCCGCGCCGGAATCGGCGGCGGCCGCAAGGACCTTGGCGATGTCCAGGTAGCTGGTGGCAGGTGTGTCACCGCCCAGGGCGTATGCCTCGTCCGCCGCGCGGACGTGCACGGCGTCCCGGTCGGGCTCGGCGTAGACGGCTACGCTCCCGATTCCGGCGTCCTTGCATGCACGGGCAACGCGAACAGCGATTTCGCCACGGTTGGCGATGAGCACCTTGCGCACGATGGGTCCTTCCTTGGCGCTTCGCCGCAACAGATCAACGACGTGAGTTTAGGGACTGACGACACCGCGTGCCGACCCATTCCTGGGCGTGACCTTGCCCACACGGAGTGTGCGGGAGGTGCCGGTGAGCGACCAAAGTCCCCTGATATCCCAGGGTAGGCCCGGATTCCCGTGCTCCGCTCGAAGCCCTGGTGTGGTCTAGGTCTCGGACGAATGACGTCCAGCGGATCGTCAATTCTTTGTGGAGTCCCTACGAATGGGCGAAGGAAACTTTGCGTGCGGGTGTCCCGGGTGTGTGCCGGTGTGTCCCGGGATGGGGCCCCGGCGTGGCGCGCGGTGATGGCCTCGGCGCGGCTCGCGGTGCGGGGTCGGTATGGCTCCCGGTGTGGGGTCGCGTGTGCCCGGACGTACTCGGTGGTGCACGACCCTTGCCCGGCCCATTACTGATGAGTAGCGTGCGCGATGTCTTCGTACTCGTGGTAACGGCGATGCCGACGGCGGCATCGGTGGTGGCCGGCGTCCACCCTGGGGCGCACGGTCCTCGGCATGACGGAATGACGGAAGTGGGTGGGCGGGGTGAACGCGGCGCGCAGACCGGTGGCCTTGGTGGCGGCGGTGGTGCTGGTCCTGGAGGCGGTGGGGATCGTCCTGCTCAACTGGATCCTGAGCATCGCCGTGGACGAACAGCAGATGTCCATGGCCGGGCTGCAACCCGGCGCGATGTCCACCGGAGCTCTGGTCGCCGGCGTCCTCTTCGGCCTCTACCTGCTCTTCTGCGCCCTGATCGTGCTGCGCGGCGCGCTGCGCGACCGCGCCCCGGGTGGCTTCGCCCGTATCGTCCTGATCAGCTGTGCGGTGGTGCAGGGAGTGCTCGGCGCGCTCTCCGTCGGTCTGGTCGGCTGGGGCGCGTTCCTCGCGATGATGGTCGTGCTCGGGCTGATCGTGCTGACGCTGATGGCGTACGACGCGCCGGGACGCGGCACGGAGGGCGAGGGCGCCGCCGCGGGTGACGGTCCGGGGGGCACCCCGAACGGCGCGCCTCCGGCGGCGGCCGGCTCCGCTTGATCTCCGTCCGGCTGCTGCGCCCTCACCTCAGCGCCGCCGCCTCCCGCCGCAGCGCCTCCGTCAGCGGGCCGCGCAGCCGGGCGAATTCCGCCAGAGGGAGGGCAGCCGATACGGCGGTCAGGGCGGGGGCCGGGCCGCCCGCGCGCACCGGCATCCGCACCGGCACCGCGACGCACGCCATCCCCGACGCCGCCTCGCCCTCCTCCACGGCGACACCGTCCCGCCGCACCCGGCGCAGTTCCCGCTCCAGCCGCTCCGGTGAGGTGATGGTGCGGGCGGTGCGCGGGGCCATGCCCGTCGTGGCCAGATACCGGCGGCGGGCCGCGCCCGGCAGCGATGCCAGCAGTGCCTTGCCGTGCGCGGTGGCGTGTGCGGCGCTGTCCCGTCCGACGGAGAAGACCGACCCGGCGGCCGCCGTCGCGCCGTCCAGGACCGCGATCTCGCCGTCCCGGTAGGTGCTGAAGAAGACGTCCGCGCCGGACACCCCGCGCAGCCGCAGCAGCGCCTCGTGCACCCGCCCGTCGATCCGCAGCTGCCGCTGGAAGGCGCGGTGCAGCGACGGCAGGCGGTAGCCGAGGGTGTAGCCGTCGGGGGTGCGGGTCAGATGGCCGCGGTCGGTGAGCGCGCCGAGCAGGGCGTAGACGGTGGACAGGCCGCAGTCCAGGCGCCGGGCGAGCGCTTTGGCGGTCACCGGGCCCGGTGCCTCGGCGACCGCGTCGAGCAGATCGAGCGCCCGGTCGACGGACTGCGGCATGTCGGCTCCCTGGGTGTGCGGACGGGGGGCGGGCAGCGGTGCCCCCGACCTGCCGTCGGCGGCACCGGCTTACCAGCGTCACACATCCCTCGCGGCCCGGGGCCCCGGGAATCCCGAGGTCCTCGTGGATCCCGGAACCCCGGCGAATCCCGAGGTCCCCGGGAATACGAGTCACTGCCCCTGGACCGGCGCCTCCGCGCGCAGTACGCGCAGGAACGCGCGCATCCAGTCCGGCTGGTCGTTCCAGGCGCGGGCCGAGACGACCTTGCCGTCGACGACCGCCGAGCCGTCGACGAAGATGCCGCCGGCCATCTCCACGTCCGGTTCACAGGCGTTGTAGGCGGCGGTGCGGCGGCCCTTGAGCACGCCGAGCGGGGCGAGCGCGAGGGCCGCGTGGCAGATGTGCGCCACGGGCTTGTCGGCGTCGAAGAAGTGTGTCGCGACACGGCGGAAGTCGATGTCGTTCCGCAGATACTCGGGCGCCCGGCCGCCGGGGAGCACCAGCGCGGCGTACTCGGCCGGTTCGACGTCGGACAGTGCGAGATCGGCCGGCCAGGAGTGGCCCTCGCGCTCGGTGTAGGTGTCATAGCCGTCGACGAAGTCGTGGGTGACGAACCGCAGCTTCTTGCGGGACGGGGCCGCGACATGGGTCTCGTAGCCCTCTTCCAGCATCCGCTGGTAGGAGTAGAAGAACTCCAGGTCCTCGGTGGCGTCGCCGGCGATGATCAGGATCTTGGGCATGGTGGGCGCTCCTCGCGGTGAACGGTGTTCTCGTCAGCCGACAGTGGTCAGCCGTGGGCTGATGCGCGGTCGGCTGTTCGTCGGGTTCATCGGTTTCCCAACGATGCGCGCCGAACGCCGCCGATCCGGTACGCGCCGGGGCGAATTCCAGCCCTCCCGGAAAATCCACCGGAACTCGACGGGAAGACCCACCGGAACTCCGCCGGGACGGCCCTCAGGCCCCTGCGTCCGCCGCTTCCTCCGCCCACTCCGTGACCCTGAACTCCTCACCCACCGCCAGCTTCCCGGTCCGTACGACCGAGAACTTCGAGCCGAACGCCACGCCCCCTTCCGGCACCCGCCGGTACGTGGCGAAGATCCGCAGCGGCTCCGGGCCGGCCTTGGTGCCGCTCTCCTGATCGACCATGGTGACGGCGCAGCGGACGGCGAGCTTGGCGAACCCCAGCTCGGCGCCGCCCGCCTCGGCCCGGCGCACCCGGTCCTCCAGGTGCGGCTCGTCCCATCCGTCCAGCACGATGTTCGGCCGGAACCGGGTCATCGGCAGCGGTGGCTTTCCCCCGGCGGCGAAGCGGGCGTTGAGCTCGTCGAGGGTGGCCAGGGAGAGGATGTGCAGCGGGCTGCTGTCGGCGTAGCCGGAGGTGCCGGGGACGAGGCCGTCGGCCACCCGGTCGTGCTCGGGCGGTACCCGCACCAGCCGGCAGTCGGTGCCGAGCACCTCGGACAGCCAGCCGGCCGCCGCCCCGCCCTGGTCGATACCGCGGAACGGTTTGCCGAACAGGTCGACGTCCACCCTGGGGGACGTGGTGTCCACCTCGACGTGTACGGGGTCGGCTCCCGGCGCGCGCAGGGTGAGTCGGGTGCCGTCCGAGCCGACCTCGGGCCGGATCAGCGCCAGCAGCGGATCCTTGCGCTGGGTGCGGTAGACGCCGCGGCCGTCGACCACCATGAAGCTGCGGTCGTGCGGGAGACCGGCCGGAGTGAGTCCGGCCTCCGCCAACGGGACCCCGGCGCACCCTTTGACGGGATAGGTGATCAATTCGGCGACGGTAGGCATGTGGTCACCCTAGGGGCGCCCGGTGTCTCGTCACGCGCAATGCGCAATGCGCGAAGGGCAGTTGAGTTCTTCGTCACAGCCTCTCGCGGCAGGCCGCGTCACAGGCTGTGGGCCACCGGGCGGAGGGGTTCGTACGGCGGCAGTTCGGCGCCGCCGGGCAGCCGGACCGCCGTGAGTTTGCCCCAGCGCTGCTCGCTGACCGGGCGGGTGATCTCCACGCCCCGCGCGCGGAGTGCGTCGAGCTGGGCGTCGAGGTCGTCGCGCGCGGTCTCCTGCCACGCTCACCGCCACAGATCGGTGATCGCCACATCCAGGTCGGCGAGCAGCCGGCGGAGCAGCGGCAGGGACAGTCCGATGACATTGCCGGGGTCGCCGTCGATGCCGTCGATGAAGGGCGCGGAACGGCCGTCGAGGGTGAAGGCGCCCGCGACGAAGAGGGGCTCGCCGCTCTCGACGTAGGCGGCGATCTCGGCGTCGGTGGGCTCGCCGAAGCGGACCGTGGTGGCGGCGGTGGCGGAGACCTGCCGGCCGTCGCGGGTGTCGATGACGCAGTGGCCGGTCCGCAGGATGCCGGAGCGGCCGCGCATGGCCTTCCAGCGGGCGGTGGCGTCCTCGGCGTCGGCGGGCTTGCCGAGCGGCCGGCCGTCCAGGTCCAGTACGGAATCGCAGCCGACGACGAGCGCGTCCTGGACCTCCGGGAGGGCGGCGACCGCGGCCGCCTTGTGCTCGGCCAGGACGCGGGCCAGCTCGTCCGGCGTCCCGGCGGTGACGCCGTCCTCGTCGACGCCGCTGACGACGACCTCCGGCGCCAGCCCGGCCTGCCGCAGCAGGGCCAGACGGGCCGGGGACTGGGAGGCGAGGACGACGCGGCGGGGGCGGGGCTCTACGGTCATGCCCGCCATCGTACGGAGGTGCCCGGCAGGTGGCGCAGGGGCCACTTGTCCCGGCCCGTGGCGCACGGGTTACTTGTACGGGCTACTTGTTCAGCACCGCTTCCATGACCGCCTTGGCGATCGGGCCGCCCAGCTTGCCGCCGGCGATCTCCGAGCGGGGGATGTCCATGTCCTTGGGGTCGACGAAGACGGCGACCGCGACCGGGGAGCTGCCGTCGCTCTGCTTGGCGTAGGAGACGAACCAGGCGTAGGGGCGCTCGTCGTTGACGTTGGCGCCGTGCTGGGCGGTGCCGGTCTTGCCGCCGACCGTGACGCCGTCGATCCCGGCCTTCGAGGCGGTGCCCTCGGAGACGGTGTACTCCATCATCTCCTGCACCTTCTTCGCGGTGTCCTCGGAGACGGCCTGGGCCTTCTCCTTCGGCTCGAACTTCTGGACCGTCGACAGGTCGGGGCCGCGCAGCTCGTCGACGATGTGCGGCATCATCAGCTTGCCGTTGTTGGCGAGCGCCGCGGTCACCATCGCCATCTGCATCGGGGTGCTGGTCAGGCTGCCCTGGCCCATGCCGGTCAGCGCGGTCTGCGGCTTGTCGAGCTTCTCGGGGTAGAGGCTCTTGCTCGCCAACAGATCGCCGAAGTCCTTGTCGTAGACGTCGGAGTTGAAGCCGAACTTCTCGGCGGTCTCCCGCATCTTGTCCTTGCCGACCTTGAGCGCGGTGTCGAGGAAGACGTTGTTGCAGGACCACTGCATACCGGTCTTGAGCGAGGCCTTGTCGCAGGGGGCGCCGGCCACGTCGTTGCCGACAATGGTGGAGCTCAGCGGCAGCTTGTACGGGGCGGGGGCGTCCGTCTTGGCGTTGATGTCGGTGATCACGCCGTGTTCCAGGGCCGCGGCCGCGGTGAGGATCTTGAAGGTGGATCCGGGCGGGTAGGTCTCGCGCAGTGCCCGGTTGCTCAGCGGCTTGTTCTTGTCCTTGTCGAGCTTGCCGAACTCGGCGCTGTCGAGCTGGCCGGCGAAGGAGGACGGGTCGTACGACGGGGTGGAGGCCAGCGCGAGGACCTTGCCGTTGCGGGGGTCGAGGGCGACCACCGCGCCCTTGGCGTTGAGCCGGGTCAGGCCCTTGTAGGCGGCCTTCTGGGCTTGGGGGTCGATGGTGGTGATCACATCGCCGCCGCGCGGCTTCTCGCCGGTCAGGATGTCCTTGGCGCGGTTGAGGGCGAGCCGGTCGTCCTTGCCGGAGAGCAGTTTGTTGTAGGTGCTCTCCAGGAACGAGGTGCCGATGCCCTGTGAGGCGAAGCCGGTCACCGGCGCGTACATCGGCCCGTCCTTGTACGTCCGCTTGTACTTGAAGTCGCCGGAGGTGGCCACGGAACCGGTGATCGGCTTGCCGCCGACGATGATGTTGCCGCGCGGGTAGGAGAACGCCTCGATCTTGACGCGGCGGTTGTTCGGGTCGTTGGAGAGCTCCTCGCCCATGACGAACTGGACCCAGGTCGCACGGATCAGCAGGGCGAGGATCAGCACCCCGCAGAAGACGGCTATATGCCTCAGCGGTCGGTTCATCGCACTCCCACTCCCCGCGGGCGTGCGCCCGCGCCCGAATTGCGCTCTTCGAGAGTGAAAGATGATATTCGGGCGGACGCGGTTGCGGCAGGTGCGCTATCTCACCAGGAGCAGGAACATCAGGATCGCTGCCGTCGCCAGCACGATGCCCATCCGGCGGAGCTTGGCCTGCGCTTCGCGCAGCTCCTCGGGCGGTTCATCGGGCGGATCGGACCACAGCATCCTTCGATCCTGCGCCCGTCACGGCGGCGGCGCCTGAGTACGCGTACTCAGGCGCCGCGGCGTGGGTGACTAGTCCATGCACCGTACATCGACCCGGTCGGCCCGACCGGCCCGGTCCGGTCTGCGGCCGGCTGACGGGGTCAGCGCGGCCAGTAACTGGTGCGCCAGGCGCGCGGGCCCGGATGCGGCACCCGGCGGGCCGCAATCGTGGAGGCCGGGTCCGACCACTCGGTGCCGTCCCCGTCCTGGCCCGGCGCGACCGCAGCGGCGGCGGCCGCGCGGGCCTGTACCACCGCCAGTGCGGCGGCCAGCTCCTCCGGGGTCGGATTGCCCCGTACGACCTTGATCATGAGCGAACGACCTCCTGAGCGGGGGTGCAGCGGGGATTCCGCTGGGACACGGCGGGTCAGAGCGGAATGTTGCCGTGCTTCTTCGGGGGCAGCGTCTCGCGCTTGTTCCGCAGGGTGCGCAGACCGCGGACGATATGGCGGCGGGTCTCGGACGGCATGATCACCGCGTCGACATAGCCGCGCTCGGCCGCGACGTACGGGTTGAGCAGGGTGTTCTCGTACTCCTGGATCAGCTCCTGCCGCCTGGCGTCCTGCGCGGCCGGGTCCTCGATCGCGGCGAGCGTGCGGCGGTGCAGGATGTTGACCGCGCCCTGCGCGCCCATGACGGCGATCTGCGCGGTCGGCCAGGCGAGGTTGAGGTCCGCGCCCAGGTGCTTGGAGCCCATGACGTCGTACGCGCCGCCGAACGCCTTGCGGGTGATGACGGTGATCAGCGGGACGGTCGCCTCGGCATAGGCGTAGATCAGCTTGGCGCCGCGCCGGATGATGCCCTCGTACTCCTGGTCCGTGCCCGGCAGGAAGCCCGGGACGTCCACGAACGTCACGACGGGGACGTTGTACGCGTCGCAGGTGCGGACGAACCGCGCGGCCTTCTCGGACGCCTTGATGTCGAGGATCCCGGCGAACTGCATCGGCTGGTTGGCGATGATGCCCACCGAGTGGCCCTCGACCCGTCCGAAGCCGGTGAGGATGTTCGGCGCGAACAGCGCCTGGGTCTCCAGGAACTCCCCGTCGTCCAGCACATGCTCGATCGCGGTGTGCATGTCATAGGGCTGGTTCGCGGAGTCCGGGATCAGGGCGTCCAGCTCACGGTCGTAGTCCGAGGTCTCCAGATCGGCCTCCTCGGGGAAGGCCGGCGGATCGGAGAGATTGTTGGACGGCAGATAGGACAGCAGCGCCTTGACGTAGTCGATGGCGTCCTTCTCGTCACCCGCCATGTGGTGCGCCACACCGGACGTGGTGTTGTGCGTACGGGCGCCGCCCAGCTCCTCGAAGCCCACGTCCTCACCGGTGACGGTCTTGATGACGTCGGGCCCGGTGATGAACATGTGCGAGGTCTGGTCGACCATGACCGTGAAGTCGGTGATGGCGGGGGAGTAGACCGCACCGCCCGCGCACGGGCCGACGATCAGCGAGATCTGCGGGATCACGCCGGAGGCATGGGTGTTGCGGCGGAAGATCTCGCCGTACGCGCCCAGCGAGACCACGCCCTCCTGGATGCGGGCGCCGCCGGAGTCGTTGATGCCGATGACCGGACAGCCGTTCTTCAGTGCGAAGTCCATGACCTTGACGATCTTCTCGCCGAAGACCCCGCCGAGCGCGCCGCCGAAGACCGTGAAGTCCTGGGAGAAGACCGCCACCGGGCGGCCGTCGACGGTGCCGTAGCCGGTGACCACACCGTCGCCGTACGGGCGGTTCTGCTCCATGCCGAAGTCGGTCGAGCGGTGCCGGGCGAACTCGTCCAGCTCGACGAAGGAGCCCGCGTCGAGCAGCAGCTCGATGCGCTCACGCGCCGTCAACTTGCCCTTGGCGTGCTGCTTTTCCACCGCGCGGGAGGAGCCCGCGTGGGTGGCCTCCTCGACCCGTCGCTGCAGATCCGCAAGCTTGCCCGCGGTGGTGTGGATATGTGGCTCGGACATCGGGATGCGGCTCCTGCTCGTCCTGGACTGGTGCTCGTACTGGGGGTGGTACGGGTTGGCTACCGCTTCGTAGCGTATCGGCGGGACTGCTCAGCGGCACTGCGTCGTTGACCACATCTAGGCTGGTCCCATGACGCCTCAACCACCAAAAAACCGGGACAAAAGCGCGGACGCGGAGGGCCGGTCCGCGGGCCGCCCCGGCTCCGGATCCGCCCGCGCCGGGCGCTGGACCGACCTCGCCCGCCCGCCGCTGAACGAGCACTCCCTGCGCCGGGGGATGCTGCGCCCCGGATCGCTCTGGTCGGCGCTCGACGTCGTCGCCGCGACCGGCTCCACCAACACCGACCTGGCGGAACGGGCCGCCGAGGGGACCGCCGCCGAGGGCGCCGTCCTCGTGGCCGAGGAGCAGTCGGCGGGCCGCGGCCGCCTCGACCGCCACTGGTCGGCGCCGCCCCGCTCCGGCCTCTTCTTCTCCGTCTACCTCACCCCCCGCGTCCCGATGGCGCGCTGGGGCTGGCTGCCGCTGCTCACCGGAGTCGCCACCGCCGCCGCGCTCTCCCGCGAAGCGGGCGTCGACACCGCCCTCAAGTGGCCCAACGATCTGCTGGTCATCGTCGGCGGCGCGGAACGCAAGGCCGGCGGCATCCTCGCCGAACGGGCCGGCCAGGGCGTGGTCATCGGCATCGGCCTCAACGTCACCCTCAGCGAGGACGAACTCCCGGTGCCCACCGCGGGGTCGCTCACCCTGGCCGGCGCCCGCAGCACCGACCGCGACATCCTGCTCCGGGCCGTCCTCCGCTCCCTTGAACACTGGTACCGCGAGTGGCAGGCGGTCGACGGCGAACCCGCGGCGAGCGGCCTCCTGGAGGCATACGCGACGGGCTGCGCCACCCTGGGCCGCTCCGTACGCGCCGAACTCCCCGGCGATACGGAGATCGTCGGCGAGGCGGTGGCCATCGACGGCGACGGCCGGCTCGTCGTAGCGACCGCCGGCGGCGTCCAGCGGCCGATCGCGGCGGGCGACATCGTGCATCTGCGGGCGGCGGACGCGGGGGAGGCGGGATGAGGCCGGGTAGGGGGCCCGCCCGGTAGGGCACGGCCGGGCCCACGGCCCTGGCCCACTCGACGGGCCCCGCGCGGGGCGGCGCCGGAGCGGGGCCGCTGTCCGGCCCGCCGCCGTATGCGCCCGCCGCGCCTGGACGAACGTCAAGACCTCTTCCGTGGTCAGAGCCGACATGTGAGAGTGAGCCAGAGCACACCTGCCGTATCGTTGAGGCGGTCCCGCCAGGGAGCGGGCTATGGGCGAGCAGTGATCGGAAGGGCAGTGCGCAGGGATCGGACAGGGAGCGACCGGTGACCGCGGACGACTCGGGCGCTGCTCCGCGCGACACGGGCACGGACGACCACGTCGACGTCGACGCCCCCACGACCGGCGACCCAGCAGGGGCGGCGGAAGGCGGCGACGACCACAGCATCGCCCTGCGCCTCGAACAACTCATCCTCGGCGCCGACCGCCGCTACACGCCGTTCCAGGCGGCCCGCAGCGCCGGCGTCTCGATGGACCTCGCGGCCCGCTTCTGGCGCGCCATGGGCTTCGCCGACATCGGCCAGGTCAAGGCGCTCACCGAGGCCGACGTCCTGGCCCTGCGCCGCCTCGCGGGCCTGGTCGAGGCCGGGCTGCTGAGCGAGGCGATGGCGGTGCAGGTCGCCCGCTCCACCGGCCAGACCACCGCCCGCCTCGCCGACTGGCAGATCGACTCCTTCCTGGAGGGGCTGACCGAACCCCAGGACTCCGGCCTGACCCGCACCGAGATCACCTACCCGCTCGTCGAACTGCTCCTGCCCGAGCTGGAGGAGTTCCTGATCTACGTCTGGCGGCGGCAGCTCGCCGCGGCGACCGGCCGGGTCGTCCAGGCCCAGGACGACGCCGAGATGATCAACCGCCGCCTCGCCGTCGGCTTCGCGGACCTCGTGGGCTTCACCCGGCTCACCCGCCGCCTCGAAGAGGAGGAACTGGGCGAGCTGGTCGAGGCGTTCGAGACCACCGCCGCCGACCTGGTGGCCGCGCACGGCGGCCGGCTGATCAAGACCCTCGGCGACGAGGTGCTCTTCTCCGCCGACGACGTCGGCATCGCGGCGGAGATCGGGCTGCGCCTGATCGAGACGATGACGCACGACGAGACGATGCCGGAGTTGCGGGTCGGCATCGCCTTCGGCACCGTCACGACCCGCATGGGCGACGTCTTCGGCACCACCGTCAACCTCGCCAGCCGGCTCACCTCGATAGCGCCGAAGGACACCGTGCTGGTGGACGAGGCATTCGCCGAAGAGCTGGGCCGCACGGGCGACGCACCGGTCTCCGAGGCGGACGCCGCGGCCGCGGAAAAGGCCGCCGAGGAGGGCACCGGCGGCCCGCCGCCCGCCTACCGCTTCGCGCTGCAGCCGATGTGGCAGCGGCCGGTGCGGGGTCTCGGTGTGATCGAGCCGTGGTTGCTGAGCCGGCGTAGCTGAGGGGGGATCGGCTGCCGCCTGCTGTTCTCCGTTTTCTCTGGCTCCCGTTGCTGTTCCCCCGCCCTCTTGCCTTCTGTTCCCTCCTTCCCTTCTGTTCCTGTTCCCGCTGCCCTCCTGTCGCGACGGCCGGATACCTGGAATGATCCCGTTCCGTCAGGTCAACGATCGTTAACCGGGAGAGCGGTATGGAGCGGTTCGGTGAGTGGGTCGGCGTGGACCGGCACGGCTATGTGGCGGAGCTCGTCATGGACCGGCCCAAGGCCATGAACGCGGTGTCGACGGCGATGGCCGACAGTCTGGCGCAGGCGTGCGCGGAACTGGCCGCGGACCGCTCCGTACGGGCGGTGGTCCTCACCTCCACCCACGAGCGGGCGTTCTGTGTCGGCGCCGACCTCAAGGAGCGCAACTCCTTCACGGACGCCGACCTGATGCGCCAGCGCCCGCACACCCGCGCCGCGTACACCGGCGTACTGGAGCTGCCGGTGCCCACCATCGCCGCGGTGCACGGTTTCGCCCTGGGCGGCGGCTTCGAGCTGGCGCTGGCCTGCGACCTGATCGTCGCGGACGGCACCGCGGTGGTGGGCCTGCCGGAGGTCTCGGTGGGCGTCATCCCCGGCGGCGGGGGCACCCAGCTGCTGCCGCGCCGGGTGGGTGCGGCCAGGGCGGCCGAGCTGATCTTCACCGCGCGCCGGGTACCGGCGGCCGAGGCCGCGGAGCTGGGCCTGGTGGACCAGCTGGTGGCGGACGGCCAGGACCGCACGGAGGGGCTGGCCCTGGCGGGCCGGATCGCACGAAACTCACCGGTCGGACTCCGGGCGGCGAAGCGGGCCCTGCGGCTCGGGCATGGTCTTGACCTGCGAGCGGGACTGGACCTGGAGGACGGCGCTTGGCGCAGCGTGGCGTTTTCGGGGGATCGTGCGGAAGGGGTGGCCGCTTTCAATGAGCGGCGGGATCCGGAGTGGCCGGGCGCGTAGCGTCGGCCCGGCTCGGTTGCGCCTGCGGCGGGCGTGGGTTTTTCGGTTGCGGTGACGGGCCTCCGGACGTCCTGAGGCCCTCCCCCATAGCCTGAACGGCATGGGAGGTACCCCCATCCTCGACGGTGGGGGGAGAAAGGCCGGTGGGGGCACATGTGATCTGTCATGTGTCTGTGATCGCGTCCACAAGGTGCACACAACCGACTACGTGCACCCTCACCGATCTTCTTCCCACCCCCTCGGGAGGTGCCGGCCCGCAGGACGGAGCCCGGAGGGCCGGAACCGCTGCCGAACAGCCCCGCACAGTGGGCACAGCCCACTGCGTGGGGGTGCCTCCCACGCCGCTCAGGCAGTGGGGGAGCAACGGCGGGACAGTCAAAGACGTCGGCGCAGGCCCGCCGCAGGCGCAACCCTCACAGTGGGACAGCGACAACGTGGGGCACAGGCCAAGCGCAGCGGACGCACCGCGGGCACAATGTGCGGCATAGTCGAAAACGGGGCAGGTCCGCCGCGGCGGCGGCACCGCCCCTACGGCGGGGCAGTCGGACACGGCGGGAACCAAGTCGGCGAAGGCGAAGCGCAGCGGAGGATCCGGTGACGGGCGAGGGCGATGCGAGGCTGCGGGCCGTGGTGGAGCTGGCGCAGGCGATGGCGGCCGCCCACACCCTGCGGGAATCGGCACAGGCTGCGGCGCAGGGGGTGCGGCAGGCGCTCGGGGGCGCGTTCGCGGCGATTTCGAAGTGGGAGCGCGAGCTGGGCAAGCTGCGGGTGCTGGTGAATGTCGGTGAACTCAGCCCGGACGAGCAGGAGTTCCCGGACGACGAGCTGTATCCGGTGCACGAGTTCCCGGAGATCGTCGGGTTCCTGCACGAGCGGTGGGCCGGCGGCGGCGACCCCAATGCCTGGGTGGAGACGGCCGACGGTCCGCCCGGGGAGCACTGCTACAACCATCAGCGGGTGGCCGCGCTGCGCCGCCGGGGCCGCGGCTGCTGTGTCGTCGCGCCGATCGTGCTGCACGGCCGGGCGTGGGGCGAGCTGTATGTGGCGCGGCGGATCGGTGAGCCGGTCTTCGACCGGGCGGACACCGATTTCGCGACCGTGCTGGCCGCGGTGACGGCCGCCGGGATCGCGCAGACCGAGCGGCTCGCGGAGGCACGCCGACTCGCCTTCACCGATGCGCTGACCGGCCTCGCCAACCGGCGGGCCGTCGACATGCGGCTGGACGAGGCGCTGGAGCTGCACCGCAGGGACGGCGTGGTGGTCAGCCTCGTGGTGTGCGATCTCAACGGGCTGAAGCGGGTGAACGACTCGCGTGGCCACGCCGTCGGGGACCGGCTGCTGGAGCGGTTCGGTTCGGTGCTGTCGTTGTGCGGCGCGATACTGCCCGGCGCCCTCGCGGCCCGGCTCGGCGGGGACGAGTTCTGTCTGCTGGCGGTCGGCCCGCCGTCCGACGCGGTCGTCAAGGTGGCCGGTGAACTGTGCGACCGCGCGGGGGAGTTGGACCTCGGTGAGGGGGTCTCGGTCGGGGTCGCCTCGACCGGCGACCCGATCGGCCCGGTGCACACCGCCCGTCGGCTCTTCCGGCTCGCGGACGCGGCCCAGTACCGGGCCAAGGCGGCGCGGGCGGGTGGGCCGGTGGTCGCCGGCCGGGCGGGCGGCCCGGACGAGGACCCGGTCGTACGGCTCGCGGACTCCCCCGAGCCGCGGACGGGTCCGGAGCGCCGGAGCTTCCGGAGGTGAGATCGCGGTCTCTGTGCGCACTCTGGTCGGGATGCTTGCGCGCACTCTGGTAAGGGGTGACCCGCAAATCCGGTGGTGACATCCGGTGATTCAGTCTCTAGGGTGCCTGAATATGGATATGCACACTGTGGTGCTGGGGACGTCCGGCACAACCGCAGCGGACGTCATCGCGGTGGCCCGTGGCGCGGCTCGGATCGAGCTGTCCGCAGAGGCCCTCGCCGCCGTCGCCCGCGCCCGCGCCTTCATCGACGAGCTCGCCGCCAAGCCGGAACCCGTCTACGGCGTCTCCACCGGCTTCGGCGCCCTGGCCGTACGCCACATCAGCCCCGAGCTGCGCGCCCAGCTCCAGCGCAACATCGTGCGCTCGCACGCGGCCGGCATGGGCCCGCGGGTCGAGAGCGAGGTGGTCCGCGCCCTGATGTTCCTGCGTCTGAAGACCCTCGCCTCCGGGCACACCGGTGTCCGCCCGCTCGTCGTCGAGACGATGACCGCGATCCTCAACGCCGGCATCACCCCCGTCGTGCACGAATACGGCTCGCTCGGCTGCTCCGGCGATCTGGCGCCGCTCTCGCACTGCGCGCTGACCCTGATGGGCGAGGGGGACGCCGAGGGCCCCGACGGCGTCGTACGGCCGGCCGGCGAGCTGCTGGCCGCGCACGGCATCGCGCCCGTCGAGCTGCGCGAGAAGGAGGGGCTGGCGCTCCTCAACGGCACCGACGGCATGCTCGGCATGCTGGTGATGGCCTGCGCCGACCTCGCCCGGCTGTTCACCTCCGCGGACATCACGGCCGCGCTCTCCCTGGAGGCGCTGCTCGGCACGGACAGGGTCCTCGCGTCCGAGCTGCACGCCATCCGCCCGCACCCCGGCCAGGCCGCCTCGGCCGCCAACATGCTGAAGGTGCTGACCGGTTCGGGCCTCACCGGCCATCACCAGGACGACGCACCGCGCGTCCAGGACGCCTACTCGATCCGCTGTGCCCCACAGGTCGCGGGGGCCGGCCGGGACACCCTCGCGCACGCCCGGCTGGTCGCCGACCGCGAGCTGGCGTCCGCGGTCGACAACCCGGTGGTGCTTCCTGACGGCCGGGTGGAGTCGAACGGCAATTTCCACGGGGCCCCGGTCGCGTACGCCCTGGACTTCCTCGCCATCGCCGCGGCCGACCTCGGCTCCATCGCGGAGCGCCGTACCGACCGCCTCCTGGACAAGAACCGCTCGCACGGGCTGCCCGCCTTCCTGGCCGGGGACCCGGGCGTCGACTCCGGCCTCATGATCGCCCAGTACACGCAGGCCGCGCTGGTCAGTGAGCTGAAGCGGCTGGCGGCCCCGGCCTCCGTGGACTCCATCCCGTCCTCCGCCATGCAGGAGGACCATGTCTCCATGGGCTGGTCCGCGGCCCGCAAGCTCCGCACCGCCGTCGACAACCTCACCCGGATCCTCGCCGTCGAGCTCTACGCGGCGACCCGGGCGATCGAGCTGCGCGACGGGCTGACGCCGGCTCCGGCCACCCGCGCGGTGCTGGACGCGGTGCGCGCCTCGGGCATAGAGGGGCCGGGCGAGGACCGCTTTTTGGCGCCGGACCTGGAGGGCGCGTACGCGTTCGTACGGGCCGGGAAGCTGGTCGAGGCGGTGGAGTCGGTGACCGGGGAGCTGGTGTAGGGGAGCTGGTGTAAGAGGGAGCGCGCGGAGGGGGAGCTGCCTGTGTGGTGGGGCCCGCGCGTCGGGGGCCGGCTTCGGTGGGGAGTCGGTCCCGTCCGGGGGCGTTGTGTTCGTCGGGGGCCGGCCCGAACGGTCCGGGCGTGGGGCGGGCGCGGTATGCCCGGCCCGTGCCCGGTGTGCGTTCGGCTGCGGGCGTGCGCCACTTCCGTCGGCGGTCCGTCTCAGGCGTCCCGTCCCCGACGGCCTCGTCTCAGCCGGTGCCGTCTCAGCCGGTCTCGTCGCGGGTGCGGCGGACGGAGAAGGCGACGAGCCCCGCGCCGAGGGCCAGGCAGGCGGCGCCGCCGATCATGTACGGCGTGGTGTTCGGGCTGCCGGTGTCGGCGAGGAGGCGTCGCGGGGTGCCGCCGTCCGTGCTGGTGCCGGTGCCGGTGTCGCCGGGCCCGGCCGCGTCCGTGGCGGCGGGCCGGCTGCCGGAGCCCTCTGTTCCGCTGTCCGGGCGGCCCGGCCGGTCCGCTTCCACAAACGCATTCGCGGACGGTACGAACCACAGGGCGAACAACACCGTTCCCGCGACAGTGGCGGTCAGCAGCGGTCGTCGTGCGGTCACCGAACGATCCCCCTATGGGCTGGGCGAATTGGCCGTTGACCGCAGATGTTAATGATCGCAGCGGGTCGCGGGGAAGTCGGGACCTGTAGGTGCTTAGCTCCGTGCTATGAGCAATGGCGAGTCATCACGTTTTGTAAGGCTTCATGTCGAATTGGTGATGGAGGTCACCGACGTCGACCGGCTGACCGGCGCCGCCCTCGACCACATCGGCGGCGACCCGTCCCTCCCCGACGAAGAGCGGCGACAGGCCGTGGACACGGTCAGGGAGGATCCGGCGGAGGCGCTCGCGTACCTCGTCGACCCGTTCGACCTCGTCGCCACCGTCCCGGGCGCCGCACTCGCGCAGGCGTCATGGAGCAGTGAGGAGATGCCCGACTACGACCCGGACGCCGACTGGGACGCGGCGGAGTGGGATCTCGCCGACGACGCCGCAGAGGAGGTCTGAAGAGGAGGTCCGACCGACCCGCATCCGCACCGGCCGAGGCGGCGTCGCGCACTCGCGCCCCGCTCCTCCCGCAGACCCTGTCCGCACGCCACAGTCCCTGTCCGCAGCCCACAATCCGTTGTCCGCGCCCCCCGCACGGCGTCCTGCCGTGCGGGGGTCTGTTACGTGGGTAATAGGTGTCCTTCCCCACATTTTGTAGAGGAACGGAAGGGACGAATCGGAACATGGGTTCACAACGTCGGCGGCCGGCACGGCTGCGTCAGACGTCGGCGCAGGCCGGAAGGGTCGCGCCCGCACAGAGAACTCGGGGACTTTCGCCATCGGTAGCAATGGAGATGTCTTGATGACGGACCGCAAGCGCCGCAAGGGCCTCATAGCCGGCGCCGCGCTGCTCGGGGGTGTACTCACCGTCAGCGCTTGTGGGGGCAATGCCGCCACCCGTAGTGATGCTCGCGCAGGAGACCAGCAGGCCCAGCGGCAGGTGGACGAAGCGGCCGCGAAGGACTCCTCGGAAGCCGAGATCACCATTGCTCCGGAGGACGGCACACCCGATGCGGGCATCCACCGTGATGCCAAGGTCACGGTCAGTGGTGGCAAGCTGACCGACGTGACCATGACCTCGGTCACGGCCGCCGCCGCGTCGAAGCAGACCATCGACGGCACCCTGTCGGCCGACGGCACCTCCTGGACGCCCAATGAGTCCCTGGCCCGTGCGACCAAGTACAAGATCACCGCGCATGCGGTGGACTCCAAGGGCCGTAAGGCGGTGGAGAACTCCACCTTCACCACCGTCTCCCCGCTGAGCAGCTTCATCGGCAACTTCACGCCGGAGGACGGCTCGACCGTCGGCGTCGGCATGCCGGTGTCGATCAACTTCGACAAGCCGGTGACGAACAAGCGGGCCGTCGAGTCGGCGATCAAGGTCGCGTCGAGCAGCAACCAGAAGGTCATCGGCCACTGGTTCGACAACAGCCGGCTGGACTTCCGCCCCAAGACCTACTGGAAGGCGAACTCCAAGGTCACCCTGGACCTGAACCTCGACGACGTCGAGGCGTCGCCGGGCGTCAAGGGCATCCAGGACAAGACCGTCACCTTCAACATCGGCCACTCACAGGTCAGCACCGTCGACGCCAAGACCCGCCAGATGACCGTGGTCCGCGACGGCCGGGTCATCAAGACGATCCCGATCTCGGCCGGCGGCGAGGAGAACCCGACCTACAACGGCCGGATGGTGATCTCGGAGAAGTTCAAGCAGACCCGCATGGACGGCTCCACCGTCGGCTTCACGAAGAAGGACGGCAAGGGCGAATACGACATCGCCGATGTCCCGCACGCCATGCGCCTGTCGACCTCCGGCACCTTCATCCACGGCAACTACTGGGGCAAGGGCATCTTCGGCAAGGCCAACACCAGCCACGGCTGCATCGGCCTGGCCGACGTCAAGGGGGCCGGTGACGCCTCCACGGACGGCTCCTGGTTCTTCAACCACTCGCAGCTCGGCGATGTCGTCGAGGTGGTCAACTCCGACGACAAGACCATCCAGCCGGACAACGGGCTGAACGGCTGGAACATGGACTGGTCGCAGTGGGTGGGGGGCAGCGCGCTGCGCTGAGCTTCGCCGACTGGGGTTCGCCTGCGGCGGGCCTGCGCCCGACGTTTTCGGTTTCCCGCCGTGAGGGGTTCGCCTGCGGCGGGCGTGGGTTTTTCGGGTGCGGTGACGGGCCTCCGGACTCCGTCCTGCGGCCCGTTCCCCTCCCGACGGTGGGTGGAGGGGGCCGGTGGGGCCCCATGTGGTCTGTCGGGTGTCTGTGTCCGGGGCCACAGGGTGCACATGACCGGCTACATGGCCCCCACCGGTCTTCTTCCCACCCCTTCGGGAGGTGCCGGTCCGCAGGACGGAGTCCGGAGGTCCGGCGCCGCTGCCGAACAGCCCCGCGCAGCGGCGACAGCTCACCGCAGGTGCAACGGCGGGACAGTGAAGGATGTCGGCTCAGGCACAGCGCAGCGGACGCCCGCCGCAGGCGCAACCCTCACGGCGGGACAGCCGACGACGTGGGGCTCAGCCCGAGCGCAGCGGCCCCTGGCCTGCGGGAAGAAGTCGGAAACCTGGACCGCGGCGGCCGGGCCGGTGATCCGGCTGTGCCCGATGACGAGATCGGGGACGGTTCCCCCGGGCAGTTGCGGACGGCGGGTCAGTTGGACGTATTCCGGTGCGCCGGGCGTCGAGGGCGCGCAGAGCAGGGTGACGTTGTGGCGCTCGGCGGCGGCGATCTCGCGTTCGCCGGCAGCGAGCACCACGCAGTACACCTGCGCCCCGGCGGCGGCGAGCGCCTTGCACAGGTCCCGGTTGAAGGTGCTGAGGCCCCCGTGTGCGGACCACCACTCGGTGGCGACGACGAGAACGGTGGGTGGGCGTGGATCGCGCGCGGCAGGGGACATGTGTGCGGCAGGGGACTCGTGTGCGTGGGGGGCCTTGCGAGCCTCGGGTGTCCCGTGCGCGGATGCGGGCGCGAGTGCGGATGCGGGGGTGGATGCGGCCGCGGGGGCGGATGCAGGTGCGTCCCCCGCGCCCGTGCCCGTCGGCCCGGCCGTCGCCCGCGCCCGCTCGATCGCGGCCGCGAGATCCACATCGGAGTCCTCCCTGAGTGTGACCGTGCCATCGGCCGCCCCGCCGACCCCCCCGTCCCCCGCCCCGCCGAACGCCGTCCTGCAGCCACCCGCCCCGCTCACCATCTGCGGCGTCAGCAGATACTGGATCTCGCAATCGCTGTACGCCAGTGGCGCCAAGTGCTCGGCCGCCAGGGCAAGTTGGCGGCCCGCCGTCTCCCGGTCGCCCTGCAGCAGATAGGCCATCGCCGCGTTGTACCGGCTGAGCGCCTTGTCCTTGGGGTGCCGCGCCAGTTCCATCGCCCGGCCGGCCCACTCAAGGGCGATGCCGGGCTCACCGGCGGCCAGGGAGATGTACAGGATGTTGTTGGCGGGCTCCCATCCCGGGTTCAGCTCGAAGGCCGTGGCCAGATGCGTGCGTGCCCCGCTCCGGTCACCGTCGCCGTACGCTCCGTAGGAAGCGGCGAGATGGTTCTGCGCGAGGGCGGCGCGCACCGCTCCGGTGGACAGCCGCAGCCACTCGCTGATCCTCGGCCAGGGCTTCAGGGGCAACCGGGTCCGGTCGGCCGTCAGCTCCCCGCCGAGCGCGGCGATCCGGCGGGCCGTTGTGAGGAAGCCCGGTGTGTGTTCGAAGCGGAAGTCGTCGGCGTCCGCCGAGTAGAGCCACTGGACGACGGTGGTGCCGCCGTAGGCGCAGGTGACCGTGGTGATGTCGAGTGCGGCCGGGATGCCCGTGCGGAGAATGGCCTCGTGCACGTACTGCGTGGCGTGCGGTACGGAGTCGGCGCCCTTGTCCGCGAGGCTCTCCAGGGCGAAGAGCGCTCTGTTGAGGGTGGCTTCCCGCATCTTCGGACAGCAGGTCTGAAGAATCCGGGCGGGCTCGCACACGATGTCGTCGAGCAGGCAGCCGAGCCGCCTGGCGAGCAGACCGTGGAAATCGCCACGGCCCATGAGCTGGGGGTGTGCCTGCCGTCCCAGCTTGTTGATGGTCCACAGCCGGACGTAGATGTCGTCGAACAGCTCCGTCTCCTGGGACAGCCGGACGACCTCGGACGCGTCGATCGCGCCGTCCGCGATCAGTTCCGCACGGCACTGGTCGAGGAGCTCTCTGGTGATCGACGGCTGCCCGACCACGTTGTAGGCGAACCAGAGCTCGTCCACGGTCGCGTGGTCGAGCGCGGAGCTGAGGATGTTGAAGGCGTGCAGCCGCTCCGGTGACAGCTTCTTCACCGACCGGATCAGCCGGCGGTCGTGGACCTCCCGCCCGGCTCCCACCCGGTCCGTCCGATCCATCCGGTCCATCCGCGACCGGACGTCTTCGAGCATCTCCGCGGTGAGCGCCATACCCATGGTCTCGTCCCGCTGCCACTGGGCGAACATCTCATGGCAGTAGAGCTGGATCTCGTACGGATTCCCGTCGGTGAGGTGGAGCAGTTCCGACTGCGACCGGTTGAAGTCGGGGAAGGAGTCGGCGTTCAGCCCTAACTCCCGCAGGGGCAGCAGCATGCAGTTGCTGATGTCCTCCGACTCGACGAACCGCTCGACCTTGATCTCTTTGAACTGCCGGAGGAGCGGCGAGAAGACCTCGGTGATCCGGGTGAGCAGGCTGGACGTGCCGGCCAGTACGAAGACGAAACCGTTGAGCCGGGTCCCGAGCGCGCGGAGGACGGACAGCACCTCCTCATGCCCGGCGACCAGCTGGGCCTCGTCGATGAGCAGCGCGATCGGCCGGCCGAGGGCCCGTACGACATAGCGGAGATCGGCCCGGAGCGCGGCCTCGGACACCGGACCACCGGGCTCCGACAGCGCCAGCGCCTCGGGGAACTCCAGGGGGAAGCCGTCCTCCGGGGCGGCGCCGGAGAACACCCGCCGGACCTTCGCCGGCGTGACCGCGCCGCCGGACACATTCAGCGCGCCGCCTTCCTTCCCGCCCTCCCCACCGCCCTCCTCCGTGACGGCCGCGATCAGCTCCTCGTAGACCTTGCGGTAGAACGCCGACGGGGTGGCGTCACCGGGGACGAGCGTGACCCGGACCGGCAGCAGCCCGCGCTCCCGGGCCAGGTCGTCCGTACGGTTCAGCAGACTGGTCTTGCCGGCGCCCCGCTGGCCGTGGACCGCGATATAGACCGGCGGCCGGTCCAGCCCGGCCTGGTCGAGCTGGTACGCGATGCAGGCGATCTCGGCGTTCCGCCCGGCGAAGAGCGCGGCGTTGCTGACGGGATTGCTGTGGTCGTAGGGGTTGGGCAGCTTGGATATGTCCACGGGCTCCACTCACCTCGCGGACGATTCTAATGCTCGGGGGTGACGCCTTCGGCGGTGTTCGGGATGATGGTTGTGGGGCAACGGCACCCAGGACAAACGGACTTGGCAACCATGCCGACCGAGGTGATCGAGCTCCGGGAATCTCAGCTCATGGTCCGGCGAGATCGAATTCGACCACCTCGTGATGGCTACTTCGAGGCCGGGACCATTCGGACTGCGAGCGGCGCAGCTATACATGACAGCGGTCATAGCGCCGTGCGTTGAACCTCAACGGCCCGCGCCCGCCCGGCCGATGGCCCCGGCCGCCGCACGGCACCGCCCGGTTCCACGTCCTGGGCCCTCACGTTGCGGGCCGTTCGTGTACTGCGGTCTCGCCCGCCCACGTGCACTCCGGCAGTTGAGCCCGCTTCGAGCCTCCGTCAGTGCGGATGTCCCGCGCTTCTCATCCCTCCGCAGGGGCGACACCCACAGGGCAGCTCACCCCCGTCCCCCCGATCCCGCAATACCCCGCCGGGTTCTTGTCGAGGTACTGCTGGTGATAGCCCTCGGCCGGATAGAAGGGGCGGTTCGCGTCCGCCGGGAGGATTTCGGTGGTGATTTCGCCGTAGCCGGAGGAATTCAGGACGGACTGGTAGGCGGTGCGGGAGGCTTCCGCGGCCTGCTGCTGGGCGGGGGAGTGGGTGTAGATGGCGGAGCGGTACTGCGTGCCGGTGTCGTTGCCCTGGCGGAAGCCCTGGGTGGGGTCGTGGGACTCCCAGAAGAGCTTGAGGAGGGCGGCGTAGGAGACGCGGGACGGGTCGTGGACGACGCGGACGGCCTCGGTGTGGCCGGTGTGGCCGCTGCAGACCTCTTCGTAGGTGGGGTTGGGGGTGTGGCCGCCCTGGTAGCCGACGAGTGTGGTCCAGACGCCGTCCGTCTGCCAGAACTTCCGCTCGGCGCCCCAGAAACAGCCCAGACCGAAGTCGGCGATCTCCAAGCCCTCCGGGTACGGGCCGAGCAGCGGGTTGCCGAGGACGGTGTGCCGCTCGGGGACGGTGAAGTCCCGCTCGGCGCGGCCCTTCAGCGCTTCTTCGGGGGAGGGGAGGTGGGTCTCGAAGCGGGAGAACGGCATGGGATCGGGCTCCAGGGAGGGAGGAGGGGAGGAAGGGGGAGGGAACAGGGGAAGGGGAGACGCGGGGATTGTCGCTGGAGGAAACGTCGGGGACGGGGGTGGTATTCCGGCGGGCCGTGAACCGCGGGCCGCGAGTCGACGGCCGTACGACGTGCCGTCCGAGCGTGTGCCCGTCGTTCGAGGGCGTACCCGTACGACGCGCTGTTCGAGGGCGTACCGGTACGACGCGCCGTTCGAGGCCCTGTCCGTCTACTGGCCCGGCGGCGGGAAGCCCGCCGACGTGCCGCCCAGCTGTTCCCAGCCGGCGACGGCCTGGGCGCGGTATGCGGCGTATTCGGCGGCGGGGCTGCGGCCGTAGGACCACGGGACGGCGCCTACGTGGCCGTCGACGAGGCGGAGCTGTTCCATGGCCTCGGCGTAGCGTTCCGCGCGAACCAGGAACCAGACGAGGAGGTGGCGGACGTGGGGTGCCACGGGGTGGTCTTCGGGGGCCTCGCGGAGCGCGAAGTGGGCGGCTTCGATGGCGCGTTCCACGACAGCGCTCTGGTAGAGGCTGCGGACCATGTTGGCCTCGGGGAGGTGCTCGTAGACCGCGAAGAGGGGGAGCGCGGGGAGAAGCGACTTGGCGGGTGCGGCGGCCGCCGCGCGCTCGGCGAACGCTTCGGCCTCCTGGCGGGAGCCGTGCCACTTCTCCGACCAGTACGGCAGCGCGGCGAGGTGCGCGCCCATGTGGTGCGGAGCGCGCTGCACGACCTTCGACCAGAGCGCCTCGTAATCGGCCTTCCGGTCACCCAGGCCACGGGCGACGGCCAGCTCGGTGATGTACGGGATGGGACTGCCGGGGGCCAGCAGCGCCGCCTCCTGGCAGACCGTACGGGCCTCTTCGAGGATCATGCGGAAGTCCTGGGAGTCCGGGGCGCGCAGGGCCTGGACGACGAGGAACTGGGCGTGGGTCTGGGCGCCGCCCGGGTCCTTGGGGGCCTCGTTGCGCCAGGTGCGCAGCCAGATGCCGCCGGTCCGGTGCCCGCCGTCCGCGCCGTGCGTCGTCCGTCCGCCGTCCGGGCCGCCCTGCTCCGCCGACTCCTGGGCCAGCTCGAACGCGGCGGCCCCGGCCAGCGTCTGCACCCGCTGCCAGCGCAGCTCCCAGTTGTCGCCGGTGGACTTCAGCAGCTCGGCCGCCGGACGCCAGTCGTGCGTACGGCGCATCTCGGCCAGCGCGTGTTCGAGCTCCTCGTCGGGGCCGGGCAGGCGGACGTCGAGCTCGTCGAGCGGTACGAAGCCATAGCCCGCCATCGGGTTGGAGGCCACCACCAGGCCCTCCCGGGCTTGCTGGGCGGCCCGTCGGCGCCGCATCCAGGGCAGGAAGACGAAGCCGCCGAGCGTGATCGCGGCGAAGAGAACCAGCAGAGCGTCCATGTGGTGTGTCCCTGTCGGAGGGCCGGGCGGTGTAGTGGGAGTGGTGGTAGCGGCCGGGGTGGTCATGGCGGGTGTCGGGAGGTGTTCGGGGCGCTCGCTCCTCAGGGGCCCCTCGCATTGTCCCTTGGAGCGGTCCCGGGAACGTCGTCGGAGCGTCCTCGGAACTTCGTCGGAGCGCTGTCGGAGCGTCGTCGGAGCCTTCTTCGTATGTATCCACTATCCAGCGAACCAGAAAGTTCCGGAGACGCCGCGGGCGGCTACCCTCGTCAGGCATGAGCGACGAATGCGATCAGGCCCACCAGCACTTCGAAACCCTCGCGATCCACGCAGGTCAGGAAGCCGACCCGGCCACGGGTGCGGTGGTTCCGCCCATCTATCAGGTCTCCACATACAAGCAGGACGGTGTCGGCGGGCTGCGCGGCGGCTATGAGTACAGCCGCAGCGCCAATCCGACCCGTACCGCCCTGGAGGAAAACCTCGCCGCCCTGGACGGCGGCCGGCGCGGTCTGGCCTTCGCCTCCGGCCTGGCGGCCGAGGACTGCCTGCTGCGCACCCTGCTCGTCCCCGGCGATCACGTGATCATCCCGAACGACGCCTACGGCGGCACGTTCCGGCTGTTCGCCAAGGTCGTCCAGCGGTGGGGCGTGGAGTGGTCGGTCGCCGACACCTCCGACCCGCAGGCGGTACGCGCCGAGCTGCGGCCCCGTACGAAGGCGATCTGGGTGGAGACGCCCAGCAACCCCCTGCTCGGCATCAGCGACATCACGGCGCTGGCCGGTGTCGCCCGGGACGCCGGCGTCCGGCTCGTCGTCGACAACACCTTCGCCAGCCCCTACCTCCAGCAGCCGCTGGCCCTCGGCGCGGATGTGGTGGTCTACTCCACGACCAAGTACATGGGCGGGCACTCGGACGTGGTCGGCGGCGCCCTGGTCGTCGGTGACGACGCGCTCGGGGAGGAGCTCGCCTACCACCAGAACGCGATGGGCGCGGTCGCCGGACCGTTCGACGCCTGGCTGGTGATGCGCGGCATCAAGACGCTGTCCGTACGGATGGACCGGCACAGCGCCAACGCGGCCCGGATCGCGGATCTGCTGGTCTCGCACAACAAGGTGACCCGCGTCTACTACCCGGGGCTGGCCGAGCACCCGGGGCACGAGGTCGCCGCCAAGCAGATGCGGTCCTTCGGCGGCATGGTGTCGTTCCAGGTCGCGGGCGGTGAGCAGGCGGCTGTGGAGGTCTGCAACCGGGCGCGGCTGTTCACCCTGGGCGAGTCGCTGGGCGGCGTCGAGTCGCTGATCGAGCACCCGGGGCGGATGACGCATGCCTCGGCGGCCGGTTCCGCGCTGGAGGTCCCGGCCGACCTCGTACGGCTGTCGGTCGGCATCGAGTCCGTGGACGACCTGGTGGCCGACCTCAACCAGGCGCTGGGCTGACCCGTCAGGTCATCTGAGGCCCGTTGTCCGCTCCTCTGAGGCCCTTGGGCCCTTCTGGGGTTCTTAGGTCTTGGGGCCAGTCAGTCCTGGGGCCCGTTCACCACCCCTCCAAGGGAGGGGTGGTGTGGGTCGGCGATCGGGGAGATGCACGGCGCGGCCACGACCCCCAACCGTGCCGGACCGGGCCTGTCGGCCCCAGGACGCCCGGCGCTCCTGCCGCGCCGCCGGGCCCCCGTCGTCAGGACACCGCTCCCGCCGGGCCCACCGCCCCCAGTGACGTGGCGACGGTGGCGAGCGAGGTGTTGAAGCGCGTCAGGAGTGTGCAGAACGCGTCCCGCTCCTCCTCGGACCAGTCCTCCGTCACCATGGCCATCAGCGCGCGGCGCGAGGCTCGTACCTCTTCCAGGCGGGAGTGGCCGCGCTCGGACAGCTGAAGGACCACGGCCCGGCCGTCCTCGGGGTGCGTGGCGCGGCTGACCAGCCCGGAGTCGACCAGCGGGGCGACCTGCCGGGTGACCGTCGAGGAGTCGATGCCCATACCGGCGGCGAGCGCCTTGACGCCCATCGGCCCTTCCTGGTCCAGGCGGTTGAGCAGCAGATAGGCGGCGCGGTCCATGGAGTTGCGCGCCTGCCCGACGCCGCCGAGCCGACTCTGTTCTGCGCGGCGGGCGAAGACGGCCACTTGGTGCTGCAGTGCGTCGAGAAGAGCGGGGTCGGTGTGGGTCGTCATGTCCGAAGAGGTGGGCATGGCCGGGTGCTCGCTTCATGGGATGCGTACGGATTGGAGGACAGAGTACGCGGCCCCGGCGCGGACCGTACCGGCGCTGCGCAATCCGATAACGCCCCGTGAGCGGCCCGAGACCCGGCCCCGGTAGCGGCCCGGGTGTCCGCCCGTCGGGACGGAAAGGCCGTAACGCGGACGAACTGCGAGACTGGCGGCATGGCCGATCACACGCCTCACACGTCACAGGAGACCGCCGCTGCCGCGCTCCCCACGATCACGGTCGATGACGTTCGTGCGGCGCACAAGATGCTCTCCGGTGTCTCCCGGGCCACCCCCCTGGAGGGCAGCCGTTATCTGTCCGGGCTGGTCGGCGGCCCGGTGCACCTCAAGTGCGAGAACCTCCAGCGCACCGGCTCCTTCAAGATCCGCGGTGCCTACGTACGGATCGCCGGGCTCTCGCCGGAGGAGCGGGAGAAGGGCGTGGTCGCCGCGAGTGCGGGCAACCATGCGCAGGGCGTGGCGCTGGCGGCGTCCCTGCTGGATGTGCACTCGACGGTGTTCATGCCGGTCGGCGCGCCGCTGCCGAAGGTCTCCGCGACCCGCGACTACGGCGCCGAAGTGCGGCTGCACGGCCATGTCGTGGACGAGACGCTGGCCGCCGCCGAGGAGTACGCGCGGAACACGGGCGCGGTCTTCATCCACCCCTTCGACCACCACGACATCATCGCGGGCCAGGGCACCGTCGGCCTGGAGATCCTCGAACAGTGCCCGGAGGTGCGCACCATCGTCGTGGGGATCGGCGGCGGCGGCCTGGCGGCGGGCATCGCGCTGGCGGTGAAGACGCTGCGCCCGGATGTACAGGTCATCGGGGTGCAGGCGGCGGGTGCGGCCTGCTATCCGCCCTCGCTTGCGGCCGGGCGTCCGGTGGCGGTCGACGGGCTGTCGACGATGGCGGACGGCATCAAGGTGGGGCGGCCCGGCGATGTGCCGTTCGGGATCATCGAGGACCTGGTGGACGACGTCCGTACGGTCTCCGAGGACGAGCTGTCCAGCGCGCTGCTGCTGTGTCTTGAGCGGGCGAAGATGGTGGTGGAGCCGGCCGGGGCGAGCCCGGTGGCGGCGTTGCTGTCCGACCCGAAATCCTTCCATGGGCCGGTCGTTGCGGTACTGTCCGGCGGCAACGTCGATCCGCTGCTGCTGCAGCGCATCCTGCGGCACGGCATGGCCGCCGCGGGCCGCTATCTCTCTCTGCGGCTGCGGCTGACCGACCGGCCGGGGGCGCTGGCGAACCTGCTGGGCATTCTGTCCGTCGTCGACGCGAACGTCCTCGACATCGGGCATGTGCGTACCGATCCGCGTCTCGGGCTGACCGAGGTCGAGGTGGAGCTGCACCTGGAGACCAAGGGGCCTGAGCACTGCGTCGAGGTGAGCGCGGCGCTGCGCGACGCGGGCTACTTGTTCACGGAGTGAGCCGTGGGAGGGGGCGTGGGGAGGAGTACGGGCGAGCCCTCCCGGAACAGTCCCCGCCTTCCCTCCCGCGGTCTCCCCACTGCCCCTCCCGGAATCCCGGAAAATCAGTGTCGCGATGTATCGCGTCTGGAGTACCCTCGCGCTCGCGGCCTGCTGCCGTGTGGCGTTCCATTTCGGATCTGGACATTTACCTGCAACACGGTCCTTGACCGCTAAACGTAAGATTCAACACCTGGAAATCACCCAAGCCACGGGAGTACCCACATGCCAGGCGCCATTTACGCCGAAGGTCTGGTGAAGACCTTCGGCGATGTGAGGGCACTGGACGGTGTCGATCTCGACGTTCCCGAAGGAACCGTCCTCGGAATGCTCGGCCCGAACGGTGCCGGCAAGACCACCGCCGTACGGGTCCTGACGACCCTGCTCCAGCCGGACCACGGCAGGGCGGTGGTCGCCGGTATCGACGTCCTCGCGCACCCCGACCGGGTGCGCCGCTCGATCGGCCTCTCCGGTCAGTTCGCCGCCGTGGACGAGTACTTGACCGGCCGCGAGAACCTCATGATGGTCGGCCAGCTCTACCAGATGAGGGGACGGGACGCGAAGCGGCGGGCGGGTGAGCTGCTGGAGCGCTTCCATCTCTCCGACGCCGCCGACCGCCCCGCCAAGACGTACTCCGGAGGCATGCGCCGCCGCCTCGACCTCGCGGCGGCGCTGGTCGTCAGCCCGCCCGTGATGTTCATGGACGAGCCGACCACCGGCCTGGACCCGCGCAACCGCCAGGCGCTGTGGGACGTCATCCAGGAACTGGTCGCGGGCGGCACCACCCTGCTGCTCACCACCCAGTACCTGGAGGAGGCCGACCGCCTCGCGCACGACATCTGCGTCGTCGACCACGGGAAGGTCATCGCCCGCGGCACCTCCGACCAGCTCAAGGCCCGCACCGGCGGCGAACGCGTGGAGGTCGTGGTGCACGTCGCCGAGGACATCCCCGTCGCCGAGCAGGTCCTGCGCGGCTTCGGCAAGGGCGAGGGCACGATCGACCCGCACACCCGCAAGCTGACGGTCCCGGTGGCCGGCGGCGCCAAGCTGCTCGCCGAGGTCATCCGCGAACTGGACGGCCGCGGCGTGGAGATAGACGACATCGGGCTGCGCCGCCCGACCCTGGACGACGTCTTCATCTCGCTGACCGGGCACGCCGCCGAGGCGGAGGACGAGAACGGGGCCGGCGGCGAGAGCCTTACGGGCGGTCGGGGCGCGGGCGGCCGGGAGAAGGAGGCTGTGAAGTGACCACGGTGACCGAGGCGGCAGACGCCCCCCGCCGGACCCCGCAGGCACGCGGCGGCATCAGCCGGTCCGTACGCGACTCCCTGGTCGTCGCCAAGCGCAATCTGATCCGGATGCTGCGCATTCCGAATCGTGCTCGCCCGTCTCAGCTAGGTTTCAACTCGGGCGCCCGGCGGTCCGCCGCCTGGAAGGAGCAGGAGAAGTGAGCGCCGTATCCCATACCGGACAGCACGCGGCCCCCCGACCCATCGGCGGCGTTGGCCAGTCGATCAGAGACTCGCTGGTCATCGCCCGGCGGAATGTGATTCGCATGGCCCGGATTCCCGAGGTGGTGATTTTCGGGCTTGTCCAGCCGATCATGTTCGTGGTGCTGTTCAGCTATGTGTTCGGCGGCTCCATCAACGTCCCAGGTGCGGGCCTCAGCCCCTCCGGATACCGAGAATTCCTGATGGCGGGTATCTTCGCGCAGACCGTCACGTTCGCCACGGCCGGAGCGGGCGCGGGCATCGCGGACGATATGCACAAGGGCCTGATCGACCGGTTCCGGTCGCTGCCGATGTCCCGTGGCGCGGTGCTCACGGGGCGGACTCTGGCTGACCTCGTGCAGATCACGCTGACGCTGGTGGTGCTGGCGGTCGTCGCCGTCCTGGTCGGCTGGCGCACCCACGAGAACATCGCCGGGGTGCTGGCCGGATTCGCGCTGCTGCTCCTGCTGGGCTACGCCTTCTCGTGGATCGGCGCGCTGATCGGCCTCACGGTGCGTACGCCCGAGGCGGCCACGTCCGGCGGGCTGATCTGGCTCTTCCCGCTGACGTTCATCTCCAACGCGTTCGTGCCGTCGGAGAACATGCCCTCGTTCCTTCAGACCATCGCGGACTGGAACCCGTTCAGCGCAACGGTCATGGCCTGCCGCGACCTGTTCGGGAACCTACCGCCGAAATATCCGGTGCCGGACGCCTGGCCCATGCAGCATCCGGTACTCGCTTCGGTGCTGTGGTCGTTGCTGATCATCGCGCTCTTCCGCACGCTCGCAGTCCGCAAGTACCGCAAGTCAGCCGGTTGATCCGCTGAAAACCACCTCTGACCAGAGCAAGCACTGAGGCCCCCTTCCAGCGGAGGGGGCCTTTTGATGTCCGAATCGGCGGTACGCACACGAACACCGACTGGCTTGGTAGGCGCTGCCTTGGTCCCTTGCTCCACTCTCTTCGGGCAGGCGGAGCAAGCACCAGGAAAGATCAGTAAAGTCGGCCACCCGGCGAAATCCAGAGACAGGAGAGCCCCCCATCCGTCATAGACGCATGAGCGGGGCATGCGGGAGAGCAGGCCAGCTACAGAACCGGCTGACTCTTGGCCGCGCGCAACGCGTCACCCTCTACAGCGCTCGGAACCTCTCTTCCAAGCCAGCGATGCGCTCGGCTCGGCGGCCCATCAGATAGACCTTGGTGTGCGTGCGCTGCACTTCGTGCACCAGATTGAAGCCTTGGGTCTCGTTGTACCTCACCAGTTCGGGGAAGTGGCAGCCACGGCGGACCCATGCGCGCCCTTCCTGTGCTGCCCGGTCCACCGCGTCGCCGCCGAGCCGCGTTACGACCACGCGAGCGCCATGGTCGGCCAGGTCCTCAGTCAGCTTGGTGAACGGCCGGTGAAGAGGCTCTTCGTACGGGCTGATCCTCTCGCCCTTGACCCGGGCGCACGCCGGCGACAACGGCGGGTGCTCTATGGCGTCGATCAGGTGGTCCGGCTCCGCGAACGGCAGCGCCTTGATGAATTCCGAGCGTCGGTGGATCTGATGGGCGCGTCCCGGGCCGGCGATCAGGAGCGCGGCAGTTGGGAAGCGGTTCGGGTACCGCTCGGCGAGGCGGGTTCCCACGGTGCCGGAGTCGAACCCGCCCGTGAGGTGCAGCACCGTCTCCACGCAGTCGATCGGCCGGACGTCAACGGCATCGTCCATCGATTCCACGAATGCCCTGAGAACGTCAGCATCAGGGGCCAGTTCACGCGGCCCACTGTGCAATACCGGTTCGGGGTAGTGCAGGTAGAGGTGACCGCGGGCATCTTCGCGCAGACCGTCACGTTCGCCACGGCGGGTGCCGGTGCGGGCATCGCGGACGATATGCACAAGGGCCTGATCGACCGGTTCCGGTCGCTGCCGATGGCCCGGGGCGTGGTGCTCACCGGCCGTACCCTCGCCGACCTGGTGCAGACCGCGCTCACTCTGGTCGTGCTGGCCGTCGTCGCGCTGCTGATCGGCTGGCGCGCCTACGAGAACATCGCCCAGGTGCTGGCCGGCTTCACCCTGCTGCTCCTGCTGGGCTACGCCTTCTCCTGGATCGGAGCCCTGATCGGCCTCTCGGTGCGCACGCCGGAGGCGGCCACCTCGGGCGGGCTGATCTGGCTCTTCCCGCTGACGTTCATCTCCAACGCCTTTGTGCCGGTCCACGGCATGCCGACGTTTCTGCAGCATGTCGCGGAGTGGAACCCGTTCAGCGCGACGGTGGCCGCGGCCCGGGAGCTGTTCGGCAACACCCCCGCGGGGGGCCTCAAGTCGGTGACCGGTGCCTGGCCGATGGAGCATCCGGCGCTGGCGTCGCTCCTCTGGTCCGTCGTGATCATCGCGATCTTCCCGACGCTGGCGGTGCGCAAGTACCGGTCGGCTACGGCATGAGCCGCGTGCGACGAAGGGAAACTGTGTGGCGACGGGACACTCTGCGGCGAAGGGATACCGTGCGACAGAGGGACCCACGGAGCGCGTGACGCGCGGAAGCGGCCCGGAGCCTGATGCCCGGGCCGCTTTCCCTGTGTCGCTGTGTCGTTGTCGTTGTGTCGCTTCGCGTCGCTCGTGTCGCTGTGTCCGTGTCGATCGATCTGTATCGACCGATCCGTATCGACCGGCGCGTGGCTCAGCCCGCGTACGGCTTGGCTTCGAGGATCTTCACCATCGCGGTCTTGCCGTTGGGAAGCTCGTAGGTCGCCTCGGTGCCGACCTTCTCACCGTTGACGGCGGAGCCCAGCGGGGACTGCGGGGAGTAGGTGTCGATGTCCGAGCTCGCGTATTCGCGCGAGGCCAGCAGGAACGAGAGGGTGTCGTCCGGGTCTCCGTCGAACGCGATGGTGACGACCATGCCGGGGGCCACGACGCCGTTGGCGGCAGGGGCCTCGCCGACCTTCGCGGTCTGCAGCAGCTGAGTGAGCTGGCGGACACGAAGCTCCTGCTTGCCCTGCTCTTCCTTGGCCGCGTGGTAGCCGGCGTTCTCCTTCAGGTCACCTTCCTCGCGAGCCGCCTGGATCTTCTCGGTGATCTCGGCGCGTGCGGGACCAGACAGGTACTCCAGCTCGGCCTTGAGCTGGTCATACGCCTCCTGGGTCAGCCAGGTGACGTTATCCGCGGTCTGGGTCACAGGTGCTCCTCGTCGGTACTGGGGATAAATCAAACGCCCTACCAGGAAGGGTTGCGCCTTCACAGGTGGGCGAAACCACGAGCCTAACAATTCCGCCACAAAACGGGGAAGAGGAAATCCGCATGGATCGCGTAGGAATGCATCAGCGCTGGTCAGCGGTGGTGCGTCGGTCCCTCGCCCGGCCCTGTCCCCCGGCATGCCGGACGTCCGACATGTGGTGCGGGGGGCGCTGAGGCGGGGTGTGAGACGCCGGGCGGCGCGCGCCGCTGCTCTGGCGCCGGGGTGGCGCCGGGGGGCGGGTCGCCGCCGGGTCAGCTGCCGTCGGCCACCGTACAGCCAACGAGCTCGGCGGTGGTGGCCCGCTTCGTCGTACGCACCGTGATCTCGGTGTCCACCTGCTCCGTGCGCTGGTCGATGATGACGTCCTTACGGCCCACCTCGGCGCCGTTCTCGGACTGCGAGCGGAGGGTGCACACGCCCGTGTCGTCCTTGCCCTTGACGACCTCCAGGCGCACCGTGACGGCGCTGTCGGACACCGCGTCCCACGTGATCACACGTCCGCTGAGATCCTGCCCGGAGATGTACGAGGCGCCGGCCCAGCCCACCACGCCGACCAGCGCGACCCCGAGCACACCACCGATGATCTTGAGCTTGCGATCCGTGCGCTGATCCGCGGACCGGCCGTAGCGCCCGTCCGGGAGCCCTTCGCGCACCGCCGTCATGATCATTCCTCCTGCTGCGGGGACCGGGGGACCAAGCATGTGAATACCCCCGGAGGGTCCCCTCCTCAGGGAATACAGCGCCCCCTCGCTTCGGTCACTATAGGAGGCATCGTCTCCACCCTTTCACTGAGGATCGAGTCTTGACTGAGCAGCTGCGAATGATGGCGGTCCACGCCCACCCCGACGACGAGTCGAGCAAGGGGGCGGCCACCATGGCCAAGTACGTGTCCGAGGGGGTGGACGTGCTGGTCGTCACCTGCACAGGAGGCGAGCGAGGCTCCATCCTCAACCCCAAACTCCAGGGCGACCCGTACATCGAGGAGAACATCCACGACGTACGGAAGAAGGAGATGGACGAGGCCCGGGAAATCCTGGGCGTCAAGCAGGAGTGGCTGGGCTTTGTCGACTCCGGGCTGCCCGAGGGCGATCCGCTGCCGCCGCTGCCCGAGGGCTGCTTCGCGCTGCAGGACGTGGACGATGCCGCCGAGCCGCTGGTCAGGCTGATCCGGAAGTTCAAGCCGCAGGTCATCACGACCTACGACGAGAACGGCGGTTATCCGCACCCGGACCACATCATGACCCACAAGATCACGATGGTGGCCTTCGAGGCGGCCGGCGACCCGGAGAAGTACCCGCAGGCCGGTGCGCCCTGGCAGCCGCAGAAGCTCTACTACAACCAGGGCTTCAACCGCCCGCGCACCGTCGCGCTGCACGAGGCGCTGCTGACGCGCGGCATGGACTCTCCGTACGGCGAGTGGCTGGAGCGCTGGAAGCAGTTCGAGCAGCGTGAGCGCACGCTGACCACGTACATCCCGTGCGACGAGTTCTTCGAGATCCGCGACAAGGCACTGATCGCGCACGCCACCCAGATCGACCCCGACGGCGGGTGGTTCCGGGTCCCGATGGACATCCAGCGCGAGGTCTGGCCGACGGAGGAGTACGAGCTCGCGAAGTCGCGGGTCGACACTTCCCTCCCCGAGGACGACCTCTTCGCGGGCATCCGCAACAATTGACCCCATGATGAGCGCGACCAGCACCCTCGCCCTGACGCACTTCGTCACCCTTGCCGACAGCTTCGACAAGGACAAGGTGACCCCCGGCGTCCTCGGCTTCATCGTCTTCGCGGTCATCGGCGGTGCCGTGTGGCTGCTGATGAAGTCCATGAACCGCCACATGAAGAAGGTGGATTTCGAAGAGCAGCGTGAGGACTGACGCTGCACCTTGCCCTGCCCGGCGTCGTTGCTCGCCGTTGTCGACTGTTCCGCCGTGAGGGGTTCGCCTGCGGCGGGCGTGCGCCCCACGTGGTCGGCTGTCCCGCCGTGTGGGTGTTTCGCCGTTGCGCCTGCGGCGGGGGTGGGTTTTCGGGTGCGGTGCCGCTCCTCCGGACTCCGTCCTGCGGAGCGGCCCCTCCCGACGGTGGGGGGAAAGGGGCCCGGTGGGGGCACATATGGTCTGTCAGACACCTGTGATCGTCCCGACAGGGCGCGCCTGACCGCCGACGTGTACCCCCACCGTCTATTCCCCACCTCCTCGGGAGGTGCCGGACCGCAGGACGGAGTCCGGAGGGCCGGCGCCGCTGCCGAACAGCCTCGCGCAGCGGGCACAGCCCACCGCAGGTGCAACGGCGGGACAGCCAAAACGTCGGCGCAGGCCCGCCGCAGGCAGGCGACCCCCACGGCGGAACAGTCGACAACGTGGGGCTCAGGCGCAGCCAACCCCCATCACCTCGCGAGCAGCCCGGCTAGGCACCATGCCCAGCCGCCACGCTTGCCACCCCGTTTCCGGTTCGACGCCGCGCTCCAGCAGTAGTGCGAACGTCTCCGCGCAGTCCTCCAGCTTCGAGTCGCGGGACGGATGCCTCTCCCGGGTCAGCTGGGCCAGCTCCTCCTGGGCGACGGCCGTGCCGACCACCGAACCGCCGGGTGACGCGAACGGCAGCAGCGTGCAGCGGAGGAAGCGGGCCCAGTCCTCGCCGCGCCGGTCGCCGTAGTCGGCGAATATGCGCGCCGCCTCGTCGGCCAGCTCCAGTGCCTGCGCCGTCCGGCCGTTCCCGGCGTCGATGATCACCAGTTCCAGGCATGACCACGCCTCGCCGTGTGGCACCCCGATCCGCTGGAAGTCCTTGCGGGCGTCCTGCAGCAGCTGGCGGGCGAAGCCGCTGTTGCGCAGCGAGCCGGTCTGCTCCGCCCGCAGATCGCGGCTCACCCGCCCCGAGTGGTGGCGCGCGCACGCCAGGCCGTAGCCGTCCTGCATGCGGCTGAACATCGTCCGCGAACGTTCCAGCTGCCGTAGCGCGGCATCGCGCTCGCCGCGCTCTTCCAGCGCCTGGCCGAGGTAGTACATCGTCCACGCCTCACCCCGAGCGTCCTCGTGCTCCTTGTGCAGCGGCAGTGCCTGGCGCAGCCGGTCCACCGCGGGGGCCGGCTCGCCGTCCACCAGCCGGGCGCGCGCCAGCTGCGTCATCGCCCAGGCCGTGCCGCGCTCGTCGTGCGTCCGGCCGTAGAGCTCCATCGCGGAGTGCAGCGCCTCCTCCGCCCGGGGCACCTCGCCCAGCCGCAGATGCACCTGGCCGAGCTGGAAGTGCGCCCACGCCTGGCCGTGCACGCTCTCGCTCTCCTCGTGCAGCTCCAGGGCCTCGCGGAGCAGCTCCTGCGCCTCGGCTATCCGTGCCCGGTCCCGCTCCACTGCCGCCAGGGCATGGAGGGTCCACGCCCGGTCGCCGCGCAGGTCGGGACCGGCCTGCATATCCAGTGCCTCGCGCAGCTTCGCCGCAGCCTCGGTCAGATTGCCCTGCTGCTGGAGGGTGATGCCCAGATCGCGCAGCGCACGGGCGGCGCCCGCCGGATGCTGCGCCTCGAAGTACAGATCGACCACCGAGGACAGCGTGGTGCGCGCCTTGTCCAGCTCGCCGAGCTGCCGCGCGGCGATGCCCGTACGCCACTGCACCGAGCGGACCAGCAGCCCCTGGCCCGCGGCCCGGGTCAGCTCGGTCAGCTCGCCCAGCCGGTAGAGGTCACCGCGCAGCAGGCAGTAGTCGGCCAGCGCGCCCAGCAGGTGCGAAACCGCCGCCTGGTCCACGTCCTGATCGGCGTGCCGCAGCGCGGCGGTGATGAAGCTGGTCTCGTCGTCCAGCCACTGCAGAGCCGCGTCCAGGGAGGTGAAGCCGTGCGAACCGAAGCGGTCGGCGCGGGTGGACGTACGGCCGTCGACCAGGCGGATCACCGAGTCGGCCAGCTCCGCGTAGCCGCGGATCAGCCGCTCCTGCGCCGCGCCGCGCTCGCCGGGCTCCTCCTCGGCCACCAGGCGGTCGTGCGCGAAGCGGTGCACCAGGGAGTGCAGCCGATAGCGCCGGCCGCGGACATGCTCGATCAGCCCGGCCTCGGCCAGCGCCGTCAGCTGCCGCTCCGCCTCTTCGTCGGCGATGCCCAGCAGCGCCGCCGCGGCCGCCGCGCCCAGCGACGCCCGGCCCACCAGCGCCAGCCGGCGCAGCAACTGGCGGGCCGTCTCCGACTGGCCGGAGTAGCACAGCCACAGGGCGCGCTCCGTCGGCGTCACCGGGCCGTGGGCCGCGAGGTCGGCGGCCAGTGAGGCGGGGGACCGCGACCCGAGCGAGGAGCCCGCCACCCGCAGCGCCAGGGGCAGTCCGGCGCACAGCTCGGAGATCTCGTCGATCGCCCGCGCGTCGTACGGGCCCGTCGCGTCCGCGGGCCCGTCCGCCGCGGCCGACGCGCGCAGCAGCTCCTCCGTGCCCGCCGCGTCCAGCGGCCCCACCGGGAGGTGATGCACCCACGCCTGGAGATCCCCGGGCAGCTCCAGCGGCTCACGGGAGGTGACCAGCACCAGGCTGTCGGAGCGGTCCGGCACCAGCGTCCGCACCTGCTCCGGATCCGAGGCGTCGTCCAGCAGGACCGTCACCGGGAGGCCGGTCAGATGCTGGTGATACAGCTCGGTCAGCCGTGTGACGTGCTGCTCCTGGGACGGGCGCTCCCGGAACAGCAGCTGCTCGCGCGGCGCGCCGAGCCGGTTGAGCAGATGCAGCAGTGCGTCCCGGGTCGGCAGCGGCACCTCACCGGGGGTGTCGCCGCGCAGATCCACCACGCACGCGCCCCGGAACTGATCGCGCAGCTGGTGCGTGGCCCGCACCGCCAGCGCCGTACGCCCCGAGCCCGGCTCGCCGTGCAGTACCACCACCGTCGGTTTGGTCTCCGTGCTCGCACGGGCCGCGTGCACCCACTGCGCGATCCGGGTCAGCTCCGCCCGCCGACCGGCGAACGGGCCGTCCGGACGGGGGAGTTGGGAGAAGGAGTGCTCCAGTACGGACCGCTGGCGGGCCGCCGCGCTACGGTCCGCGCCGCGCAGCTGCGGGCCCCGGGCAGTGCTCGGCGCGGCCGTTCCCCAAGCTCTCAACTCCGTTCGAGCAGGGGAGGCCCCTACGGTCGCCGTGCCGCCGCCTCGGGCCGCCGCCGTCAGCATCCGCTGCTGGTCCAGGAACGGCCGGATGCCGCGCACCTCCAGCGCCGTCAGCCACTGGAGCCGCAGCTGTTCCGGGCCACCGGGCTGGCCTCGCATGCCCGCCTGCCGGTGCGCCGCCGGCCAGTGCCCCGCCGTGAGCTTCAGGACGGTGGCCGCGGCGCCCGCCACCACGACGGCGGCCCCCACGCCCAGCGCCGCGCCCGCGCCCGTGCCGTACGCGAGGTCCGTGCCGAAGGCCGCCACCGCCGCCACGGCCGTCGCCACCGCGGGGGTGCCCAGCTCCTTGCGCGACAGCCGCTCCGTCAGCGGGCGGTGGCCCGCCGCCGCCTCGTCCAGCGCCCGGACATACGCGGCGTACTCCTCGGACGCGGAGCCCGTCAGCTCCTCCAGCGCGGCCCGCGCTCTGGTCAGCAGCGTCTCCCGGTCGAGCCGCCCGGACGAACGCCGTACCTCCTCCTCGACGGCCCGCGCCAGCAGCCCTTCCGCATCCGCCCGGTGACCCTCGCGCAACACAGCCAGTGAGCCCGGCATGCTCATCCCCCTCCAGCAGTTCCCGCAGTCTTCAGCAGTTTCAGGAGCCCCGGGTCAGTGCCCGCGATCTCCAGCCGTGATCGTCGCCGTACGCACAGTGTTCCGCCTCCGCGTGAATTCCGGCAGTCCTGTGGATAACTCCCGCGCTCGCGCCCGCAGAGTTGTCCACAGGCCGGAGAGAGACCCCGCGACTGCGGCCGTCGGCCCGAAAAGCGCCCTCTGCTCCCGCCTCACCACGGTGCATTGGGAGAGGATGGACGTATGCCGAACCGCCTGGCTCATGAGACTTCCCCGTATCTGCTCCAGCACGCCGACAACCCCGTCGACTGGTGGCCGTGGTCTGCCGACGCGTTCGAAGAGGCCCGGCGGCGCGGTGTGCCCGTGCTGCTCAGCGTCGGCTACAGCTCGTGCCACTGGTGCCATGTCATGGCGCACGAGAGCTTCGAGGATCCGGCCACCGCCGCGCTGCTCAACGAGAACTTCGTGTCCGTGAAGGTCGACCGCGAGGAGCGCCCGGACGTCGACGCCGTCTACATGGAGGCCCTACAGGCCGCCACCGGCCAGGGTGGTTGGCCGATGACCGTTTTCCTCACCCCGGAAGCCGAGCCCTTCTATTTCGGCACCTACTTCCCGCCCGAGCCCCGGCACGGCATGCCGTCCTTCGGCCAGGTCCTGGAGGGCGTACGCAGCGCCTGGGCCGACCGGCGCGAGGAGGTCGGCGAGGTCGCCGGCCGGATCGTCGCCGACCTCTCGGGGCGCTCGCTGGCCGAGACGCTGGCCGGGAAGGACCAGCGCCCCCCGGGCACCGAGGAGCTGCACACCGCGCTGATGGAGCTGGCCCGCGAATTCGACGCGGTACACGGCGGATTCGGCGCCGCGCCCAAATTCCCGCCGTCCATGGCGCTGGAATTCCTGCTCCGCCTGCACGCCCGGACCGGATCCGCGGCGGCCCTGGAAATGGTGCAGGCCACCTGCGCGGCGATGGCCCGCGGCGGTATCTACGACCAGCTCGGCGGCGGTTTCGCGCGCTATGCGGTGGACACCGAGTGGACCGTGCCGCACTTCGAGAAGATGCTCTACGACAATGCCCTGCTGTGCCGGACCTACGCGCACCTGTGGCGGACCACCGGATCCGACCTGGCCCGCCGGATCGCCGTCGAGACCGCCGACTTCATGGTCCGCGAGCTGCGCACCGACGAGGGCGGCTTCGCCTCCGCGCTGGACGCGGACAGCGACGACGGCACCGGGAGGCATGCCGAGGGCGCCTACTACGTATGGACGCCGGAGCAACTGCGTGCCGCGCTCGGCGAGAGGGACGCGGCATTCGCCGCCCAGTACTACGGCGTCACGGAGGAGGGCACCTTCGAGCAAGGGGCGTCGGTCCTTCAACTCCCGGACACCGAGCGAGAGAGGGGCAGCACGGAGCGCTCCCAAGGAAGGGCCGTGGTGGGCGACGGGTGGGCGGACGCCGAACGGGTGGCGTCCGTCAAGCGGCGGCTGCTTGAGGCGCGTGCGGAGCGGCCTCGCCCGGGGCGGGACGACAAGATCGTCGCCTCCTGGAACGGGCTGGCCATCGCCGCGCTCGCCGAGACCGGCGCCTACTTCGACCGGCCGGACCTGATCCAGGCCGCCACCGACGCCGCCGACCTCCTGGTCCGCGTCCACATGGACTGGCAGGCCCGGCTGCACCGCACCTCCCGTGAGGGCACGCCCGGCGTCAACTCCGGTGTCCTGGAGGACTATGCGAATGTCGCCGAGGGCTTCCTGACGCTGGCCTCGGTCACCGGGGAGGGCGTCTGGGTGGAGTTCGCCGGTTTCTTCCTGGACACCGTGCTCGTCCAGTTCACCGCCGCGGACGGCGCCCTCTACGACACCGCCGCCGACGCCGAGGAGCTGATCCGCCGCCCCCAGGACCCGACCGACAACGCCACGCCCTCCGGATGGACCGCGGCCGCCGGCGCCCTGCTCTCGTACGGGGCACTCACCGGAAGCGGCCTCCACCGGGACGCCGCGGAGCGCGCTCTCGGGATCGTCACGGCGCTCGGCGGCCGGGTCCCGCGCTTCATCGGGTGGGGGCTCGCCGTCGCCGAGGCCGCGCTGGCCGGGCCGCGCGAGGTCGCCGTCGTCGGCCCCCAGGACGACCCGGCCACCCGCGCTCTGCACCGTGCCGCGCTGCTCGGCACCGCCCCGGGGACGGTCGTCGCGCTCGGCGCACCCGGGACGGACGACAGCGAGGAGGTGCCGCTCCTCATGGAACGCCCCCTGGTCGACGGCCGGCCCGCGGCGTACGTCTGCCGCAACTTCACCTGCGAGCGGCCGACGACGGACCCGGAGGAACTGGCGGAGCGGCTGCGAACGTGACGGGGTACGGAGGCGGGAAGGTGCGCCCCGGGGAGATCCCCTGGGACGCCCCTCCCGGGGGTCTGCCGGTACCTCGGATCGGCCCCGTAGCGCCCCGCCTGGCCCGTGACGCCCCGCCTGGCCCATGACGCCCCGCCTGGACCGTAACGCCGGGGCGCCGCCTCAGGTCCTAGGACCAGCGACCGGTTGTGACATCCCCGGCACGATCTAGCCTCAAGACATGACGAACCGTACGCACCGTGAAGTCCGCCTGGCCGCCCGTCCCCAGGGGCCGGTCACCGACGACCTCTTCGAGATCGTGGAGGTGCCGGTTCCGGAACCGGCACCGGGCCAGGTCCTGGTACGCAACACCCTGATGAACGTCGCCGCCGTGATGCGCACCCTGATGGACGAGACCACCGATGTGCCGATGCCCTCCTTCCAGCTCGGCGAGCCGCTGAACGGCGCGGCCATCGGTGCGGTGGTGGCCGCCCCGGGGACCGATCTCAACCCCGGTGACCTGGTGCAACACCGCCTCGGCTGGCGCGAGTACGCACTGCTGGACGCCCCGCAGGCGCAACGTATCGACCCGGACGTGCTGCCCGACCCGGCCGGTTATCTCTCCCAGGGCCCCACCGCCTGGATGGGCATGGTGCGCGGCGCCGAAGTGCGCCCCGGGGACACGGTGTTCGTCACCGGGGCGGCGGGCGGCGTCGGCTCGCTGGCGGGCCAGATCGCCCGGCTGCGGGGCGCCACCCGCGTCATCGGCAGTACGGGATCGCAGGCCAAGGCGGACCGGCTGACCGCGGAATTCGGCTATGACGCGGTGGTGATGCGCGGCGCGGGCCCCATAGAGGAGCAGCTGCGCCGGGCCGCCCCGGAGGGCATCGACGCGCTCTTCGACAACGTGGGCGGCGAGCAGCTCCGGGCCGCGATCGCCGTCGCCAACAGGGGCGCCCGCCTGGCCCTCATCGGGGCGCTGTCCCGCCAGCTCTCCGAAGACGGCCCGTTCACCACGGAGATCGACACCCTGTCGCTGCTCGCCCGCAGCATCACCTTGCGCGGCCTTGCCCTCTACGACCACCTGGACCTGATCCCGGAGTGGCACACGACGTTCGGCAAGGGCCTGCGCGACGGCACGCTCACCTTCCCGCACGTCCGGCTCCAGGGCATCGAGCAGGCGCCGCGGGCGCTCCGGGAGCTGACGGAGGGGCGTCATCTCGGCGCCGTGGTGGTGGAGTTGTAAGCCGACGGGGGCGCGGGAGCGCGCCATCCGCCTTCTCCCTGTGCGGGTGAGTCCCAGCCCTCAGTGCGTAAGTGCCCGCCCTCAGGGGGTGAGCCCCCGAGCCAGCACCTCCAGCGCCTGGTTGATCAGGTCTTCCAGGTCCGCCGTCCGGTCGTCCTCCGCCCAGCTCAGCAGCGCCTCCTGGAGGCCGCCGGGATCGCCGCACCGATGACCCGCACCTCCAGGTCGTCGGCCGGGCGTCCGGTGCGCTCCGCCAGGAGGGCGCTGATCATCGCGGCGTCCCGGGCGGTGTGCTCCGCGGTACGGCCTCGGACGGCGGGGACTTCGCGGATCAGCCGGGCACGCTGGACGAGTCCGGTACGGTCCGCCGCGTCGATCCGGAGCAGTGTCTCGATGGCGACCTGCCGCACCGCCTCCACCATCGGCTCGTCGGCGGGACGGGCGCGGATCCCGGCCTCCAGCAGGGTGTCGTACTCGTCCGTCAGCATGATGTCCTCCTTGGTGGGGAAGTAGCGCAAGACCGTGCTGGGCGAGACCTCCGCGGCCTCGGCGATCTGATCGACGGGGGACGCGTCGTATCCCTGCTGTGCGAAGAGCCGGCAGGCGGCCCGGCGGATGGCTGCCGGGTCTGGATCTTCTTCCGCTCGCGCAGCCCGGTCTACGGCGTCCCGGTTGGCGTGGTGGCGGATCTACGTGCGGAAAACCATGGGGCCTGATTGTCGGGCAGCGGGGGGCCGGGCGGCCACGGCCGCGGTACTGCCGGTGCTCCCGGTACTTCCGGACCGTCATGGAACCCCGACTGTCGGTGGTGTGTGTCACGCTGAGGCGTGGGAATGATTACTTTCGGTGATGCCGGGAGGAGTGGTCGGAGGGTGGTCGGTGGGTGATGTGGATGCGACCTGCGAGTGAGCTGTATGGCGCGGTGGCCGCCGTGCTGTGTGTCGCCGGTTTCCTCATCGGTGGCCATGTGCTGGTTCTCGCCATCGTGTCCGCGGGGTTGGCGGTCCTGACATGGCGCGTGGCCGCGGCCTCTCGGCCGCGGCCACGGCGGGGTGCGAGAGGAGCACCCCCCATGCCCTTGAGACGAAGGGGGGCCGATCGTCCGGTCCGGGGCCGGCCCGTCTCAGGCGTGCGAATACGCCACCAGCGAGATGCCGACGTAGTGCACCACGAAGGCCGCCAGTGTGAAGGAGTGGAAGACCTCGTGGAAGCCGAACCACCGCGGTGAGGGGTTGGGGCGCTTGATGCCGTAGATGACGCCGCCCGCGCTGTAGAGCACCCCCCCGACGATGACGAGCACCAGCACGGCGATGCCGCCGGTCCGCAGGAAGTCGGGGAGGAAGAAGACGGCGGCCCAGCCCATGGCGAGATAGCAGGGGGTGTAGAGCCAGCGCGGTGCGCCGACCCAGAAGACGCGGAAGGCGATACCGGCCAGTGCGGCCGCCCAGATCGCCCAGAGCATCACCTGGCCGCGGGATCCGGGCACCAGCAGCACCGTCACCGGCGTATAGGTGCCGGCGATGATCAAGAAGATGTTGGCGTGGTCGAGGCGGCGCAGAACGCCGTCCGCCCGCGGGCTCCAATTGCCGCGGTGGTAGAGCGCGCTGACGCCGAAGAGCAGGCAGGCGGTCAGCGTGTAGATGGCGCAGGCCAGCCGTCCGCGGGTGCTGTCGGCCAGCGCGGTGAGGATGACTCCGGAGAGCAGGACGGCGGGGAACATCCCGGCGTGCAGCCAGCCGCGCAGTTTCGGCTTGAGCGGCGAGGTCACGGCGGCCAGCGCCGCGATCGGCCCCGTATCGGTGCTGGTCACCGGGGTGGCCGTGGTGGTCGCGGTGCCCGAGCCGGTGCCGGGGTCGGGGACGGAGTCGGAGTCGGAGTCGGTCGGGGAGCCTCTGCCGGCCGCGGCAGGCGCGGTGGAGGGGCGGCTCTCGGCGGCGTCTGGCGCGGAAGTCATGGCCGCAATGCTATCTACGCCACCGTAAGTTACGGATTCGCCCTGAAGTGGTGACGGTCACCACAGTGCCCTCTGGACAGAAGCTGAACAGGGTCGGATGATCAAATGAGTGCGGTCGGCACCGGATGAGCGGTCACGAAGCATCCGGGTCGCGGCCCCCAAGGGGCAGACATCCAAAAAGTTGCGGATTTTCCCGGCAAAACGGGCATGGATCCGTCCACACCCTCATCTAGGAGCGATCGTGGCGCGCGACAACGCGGCTCCCTCCCCCCGCCCCCACCCGTCACCAGGAGCTCCTCTCCTGGGTCGATGAGATCGCGGCGATCACCCAGCCCGACCGGGTCGTCTGGTGTGACGGCTCGGAGGCGGAGTATCAGCGACTGTGCGAAGAGCTCGTCGACAAGGGCACGTTCCAGAAGCTCGACCCGATCAAGCGCCCCAACTCGTACTATGCCGCGTCCGACCCCACGGACGTGGCGCGCGTCGAGGACCGCACCTTCATCTGCTCCGAGAAGGAGGAGGACGCCGGCCCGACGAACCGCTGGAAGGCCCCGGCGGAGATGCGCGAGATCTTCACCGGTGTGAACGGCGAAGGCGGCATCTTCCGCGGCTCGATGAAGGGCCGGACGATGTATGTCGTCCCGTTCTGTATGGGGCCGCTCGGCTCCGACCTCTCCGCCATCGGCGTGGAGATCACCGACTCCGCCTACGTCGCCGTCTCGATGCGCACCATGACCCGTATGGGCAAACCGGTGCTCGACGAGCTCGGCGACGACGGCTTCTTCGTCCGGGCGGTGCACACTCTCGGTGCCCCCCTGGCCGAAGGCGAGGCCGACGTCCCCTGGCCCTGCAACTCCACCAAGTACATCTCGCACTTCCCCGAGACCCGCGAGATCTGGTCCTACGGCTCCGGCTACGGCGGCAACGCCCTGCTCGGCAAGAAGTGCTACGCGCTGCGCATCGCCTCCGTCATGGCGCGCGACGAGGGCTGGCTCGCCGAGCACATGCTGATCCTCAAGCTCACTCCGCCGCAGGGCGAGGCCAAATACGTCGCCGCCGCCTTCCCCAGCGCCTGCGGCAAGACCAACCTGGCCATGCTGGAGCCCACGATCTCCGGCTGGACGGTCGAGACCATCGGCGACGACATCGCCTGGATGCGCTTCGGTGAGGACGGCCGCCTCTACGCCATCAACCCCGAGGCGGGCTTCTTCGGCGTCGCGCCCGGTACCGGCGAGCACACCAACGCCAATGCCATGAAGACGCTGTGGGGCAACTCCGTCTTCACCAACGTCGCCCTGACGGACGACGGCGATGTGTGGTGGGAGGGCATGACGGAGGAGGAGCCCGCTCATCTGACCGACTGGAAGGGCAACGACTGGACCCCGGCGTCCGAGACCCCGGCGGCGCACCCCAACGCCCGCTTCACCGTCCCGGCCGGCCAGTGCCCGATCATCGCGCCCGAGTGGGAGGACCCCAAGGGCGTGCCGATCTCGGCGATCCTTTTCGGCGGCCGCCGCGCCAGCGCCGTACCGCTGGTGACCGAATCGCTGTCCTGGCAGCACGGCGTCTTCCTCGGCGCCAACGTCGCCAGCGAGAAGACCGCCGCGGCCGAGGGCAAGGTCGGCGAGCTGCGCCGCGACCCGTTCGCCATGCTGCCGTTCTGCGGCTACAACATGGGCGACTACATGGCGCACTGGATCAAGGTCGGTGCCGACAAGGACCAGTCCAAGCTGCCGAGGATCTACTACGTCAACTGGTTCCGCAAGGACGACAAGGGCCGCTTCGTGTGGCCGGGGTTCGGCGAGAACAGCCGGGTGCTCAAGTGGATCGTCGAGCGGCTGGAGGGTACGGCCGAGGGTGTCGAGACCCCCATCGGCGTGCTGCCCGCGAAGGGCGCGCTGGACACCGAGGGCCTCGACCTCGACGACGCCGACCTCGACTTCCTGCTCACCGTCGACGAGAACGTGTGGCGCGAGGAGGCGGCGCTGATCCCCGAGCACCTCAACACCTTCGGTGACCACACGCCGAAGGAGCTGTGGGACGAGTACCGTGCGCTGGTCCGGCGTCTCGGCTAGGCGCGACGCGTAGTACGACGCTCAACTCCCGTCCGGGGTCCCACATTCGGTGCGGGGCCCCGGACGCGTTTCGGGCGTCGCCCAGCGGCACCACGGGGCCGCCCGTCACTGCCCTGGCGTGACCCGTCACGTCACTCCTCCGACGTGCCCCGTCACGCCGTAGCGAGGTCCGGAAGCGGCGCGTGGTGCGCCTCCAGGCGCTCGGACGTCAGGGTGATCGCCGCGGCGTCGTTACGGGAAGTGGCCACCGCCAGCGCGTTCCCCGCCAGAGTGTGGGCGCGCTGCTGCAGGGCCGGGATACGGGACGGGTCGCCGCCGGTCGGCTCGGCGCGCAGCGGACAGCGGCCGCCGTTCAGCCGCGCGACCTGCTCGGCGAGGCGATCGGCGGCGTTCGCCAGCGCGGCGGCGTCCAGTGCGGCCCCGTAGGCGGCATCGCCGTCCGTGGCGTCGTCGGCCCGCACCGCCAGGGCGTGCAGCTCGTCGGTCACGGTGAGCAGCGCGGTCAGTTGTCCGGCGAGCCGGATGTCCAGCTCCTCCTCGCGGGAGCGGTGCGGGATCTCCGGGGCGGCGGCCATGGTGTGGACCGACTTGGTGCGGATCGGTTCGTACATGGGATGGCCTCCTGAAAATGGCTAGGAGACCATCCTAGCTTAGACTCTGTCTAAAGTTGTGAGGTGTACAGCCAAAGGTGCGCGGCGTGGGGATGCCGGGACGTCGGTACTGGCCGTAGGGGCGGTTCTGTGCTGTCGGTAGTGCGGTTCAGTGCTGTCCGTAACCGTCCAGGAAGGAGCCGATCCGGGTGATGGCGTCCGTCAGATCGTCCTTGTTGGGGAGTGTGACCAGACGGAAGTGGTCCGGCTCCGGCCAGTTGAAGCCGGTACCGTGGACGATCATGATCTTCTCGGCGCGCAGCAGGTCCAGCACCATCCGCCGGTCGTCCTTGACCTTGTAGACCTTGGGATCGAGCCGCGGGAAGGCATACAGCGCGCCCTTCGGCTTGACGCAGCTGACGCCCGGGATCTGGGTGAGCAGCTCATGCGCCGTATCGCGCTGCTCCAGCAGCCGGCCGCCGGGGAGCACCAGATCGTTGATCGACTGGTGGCCGCCGAGCGCGGTCGCGACCGCGTGCTGGGCCGGCATATTGGCGCACAGCCGCATATTGGCCAGGATCGTCAGGCCCTCGATGTACGAGCTGGCGTGCGCCTTCGGGCCGCAGACCGCGAGCCAGCCGCTGCGGTAGCCGGCCACCCGGTACGACTTCGACAGACCGTTGAAGGTCAGCGTGAGCAGATCCGGGGCGAGTGAGGCGAACGGGGTGTGGGTGACACCGTCGTAGAGGATCTTGTCGTAGATCTCGTCGGCGCAGACGATCAGGTTGTGGCGGCGGGCGAGCTCCGCGATACCGCGCAGCAGCTCGTCGTCGTATAGGGCGCCCGTGGGGTTGTTGGGGTTGATGACGACGATGGCCTTGGTGCGGTCGGTGACCTTGCGCTCGATGTCGGCCAGGTCGGGCATCCAGTCCGCCCGCTCGTCGCAGCGGTAGTGCACGGCCGTACCGCCGGAGAGCGAGACCGAGGCCGTCCACAGCGGATAGTCCGGGGCCGGGACGAGTACCTCGTCGCCGTCGTCCAGCAGCGCCTGCATCGACATCTGGATCAGCTCGGAGACGCCGTTGCCCAGGTAGATGTCGTCGACGGAGAGCTCGATGCCCTTGGTCTGGTAGTGCTGCATCACCGCGCGGCGGGCGGAGAGCAGGCCCTTCGCATCGCCGTAGCCATGGGCCGTGCCGACGGACCGGAGGATGTCCTCCAGTATTTCGGGCGGGCATGCGAAGCCGAACGCCGCCGGGTTGCCCGTGTTGAGCTTGAGGATGCGATGACCCGCCGCCTCAAGCCGCATGGCCTCCTCGAGGACCGGGCCACGGATTTCGTAGCAGACGTTGGCGAGCTTGGTTGACTGGATCACCTGCATGTCAGCCACCTTACGGCCGCATAACGGCGCCCGCCCGGTGTTTTTGCCCACTGGATCAACTGTTGGTGTGGAGTGTGTCACGGGGGGTGACGGTGCCGGCCCTGCCCGCCGCCGCCCGACCAGCGCGTCCGCCGCTCCCCTCGCCCGCCGGTCCGTCCGTCCGCCGCACCGCCCGTCCCGCCAGTACGTCCGTCCGTCGGCCGTCCTCGATCACGAAGCGGCCGTCGATCAGGACGTACGGAATACCCAGTGGCAGCACGCGCGGCGCCTCGAACGTCGAGCCGGCGGCGACCGTTTCGGGGTCGAAGAGAGCCAGGTCGGCGCGGTAGCCCTCGCGGACCAGGCCGCGGTCGGGCAGCCGTAGCCGGGCGGCCGGGCGCGAGGTCAGATGTGCGACGCACTCCTCCAGCGACAGCACGCCCAGTTCGCGCACGTACGTGCCGAGGTACCGGGGGAAGGTCCCGTACGCGCGGGGGTGGGGTTTGTCGCCCTGGAGGATGCCGTCGCTGCCGCCGGTGTGCACACGGTGCCGCATGATCTGCCGGACGTTCTCCTCGTGGCCGACGTGATGGAGGATCGTCGAGCCGAGGCGGTCGTCGATGAGGAGACGGCGGGCGGTGGTCCAGGGGGCCTCGCCGCGTTCGGCGGCGCTGTGGGCGAGCGTCTTCCCGACGTGGCCGGCGAGTCCCGGGTCGCGCACGCCCGAGATCTCGACGGTGTCCCACTCGATGGGCACGCCATGGCAGCCGTCGGAGCCGGTGACCTCCAGGTCGTGCCGTATCCGGGCGGCGCTCTCCGGGTCCTGGAGGCGGGCCAGGACCGCCTCGGGCCCGCCCACCGCGGCCCAGCCGGGCAGCATCGCGGCCAGGGTCGTGCAGCCGGGGGTGTAGGGGTACGTGTCGAGGGTGATGTCGGCACCCGAGGCGAGGGCCTTGTCCAGGAGGGCGAGCAGCTCGGGGGCGCGGCCCTTGTTGACGCCGAAGTTCATGGTGGCGTGGGCGAGATGGAGGGCGCAGCCGGCCTCGCGGGTGACGGCCAGCATCTCCTCGTACGCCTGCAGGGCGCCCGCCCCGTAGGAGCGGTGGTGCGGGCAGTAGTAGCCGTCGTAGCGGGCCACCACCCGGCACAGTTCGGTCAGTTCGGCGTCCGAGGCGTACATGCCGGGGGTGTAGGTCAGGCCGGAGGAGAGGCCGACGGCACCCTGTTCCATGCCTTCGGCGACCAGTTGCTTCATCCGGGTGAGCTCGTCGGCGCTGGCCGCGCGGTCCTCGTAGCCGACCGCGAGCATCCGGACCGTGCCCTGGGGGACGAGACAGGCGGCGTTGACGGCGATGCCGTGGCCGTCGAAGCCGTGGTCGAGCCGGTCGAGGTACTCGCCGACCGACCTCCAGGTGAAGTCCGGGGAGGTGTCCCCGGGCGCCCCGCCGTTCCAGCCGGTGATCTGGGCGCGGACCTGGGCGAGGGTGGCGTCGTCCACCGGCGCGTACGACAGGCCGTCCTGGCCGAGGACTTCGAGGGTGACGCCCTGGGCGGCCTTGGCTTCGTGACCGGGGTCGCGCAGCAGGGCGAGGTCGCTGTGGGCGTGCATGTCGATGAAGCCGGGGGAGAGCGCGAGGCCGCCGGCGTCCAGCACCCGGCGGGCGCTGGGGCGTCGGCCCGCACCCTCGCGCACGAGGGCGGCGATCCGGCCGCCGTCGATGGCGACATCGGCCCGGCAGGAGGCGCCGCCGGTGCCGTCGACGACCTTCGCGTCACGGATGACCAGGTCCATGGCGGGCGCCTCAGAAGAAGGTGCGGATGAGGTCGACGACCGTGCCGTCCGCCTCGACCAGCGGGATCAGCTGCCATTTGTCGAAGGACGTGCAGGGGTGCGACAGACCCAGCCCGACCCAGTCGCCGACCTCCAGGGCGCCCGCGCTCTCCGTCGCGAGCCAGGCGTGCTGGTCGGACAGGCCGGTGACGGTGATGCCGTCCGCCGGGCGCACGGTGCCGTCCCGGCCGGACCGTACGACCTGGGCCTGCGGCAGATCGAGGTCGTGCGCGGCGTCGCGCTTGCCCGCGTTGAGGAACGCCTGCTCGGGGGTGGGACGGGAGACGACCTGCGCCCACAGCCGGAATGCGGGCTGCAGTTCGCCCTCCTCCGGTACGCGGTTGAAGGGAGTGATACGGCGGTAGTGGCCGCTGTCGTGCGAGACATACGCGCCCGAGCGCAGCAGCTTGAGGGCCGGGGCGGACAGCTCGGGGAGCTCGGCGAAGACCTCGGCGACGGTGTCGAACCAGGCGCTGCCGCCGGAGCTGATGACGATCCGGTCGAGATCGGCGAACCGGCCGGCCTTGTCGAACTCCACGGTCAGTGCCACCAGCCGGCGCAGATAGGCGGCGACCCTCTCGGGTGTGGGCTGCGGGACCTCGCCCTCGTAGCCGGCGATGCCGACCAGCCGGAGGGTGTCCACCCCCGCGATGGCGTCGGCGAGTTCCAGGCACTCGGTCTCGGTACGGACGCCGGTACGCGCGCCCTCACCGGCGCCCAGTTCGACGACGACGTCCACCGGGCGGGTGGCCCCGGCCTCGCGCAGCGCCGTGTCCATCAGCTCGATACCGCGCAGCGAGTCGACGTAACAGATCAGCCGGAAGTCCGGGTCGGTGTCCAGCTCGCGGGCGAGCCAGCGCAGCGCGGCCGCGTCCACCACCTCATTGGCGAGGAAGATCCGCTGGATGCCGTAGGCGCGGTAGACACGGACCTGGTGGGGGACGGCGGCGGTGATGCCCCACGCCCCGCGCTCCAGTTGGCGGGCGAAGAGCTGCGGGGCCATACAGGTCTTGCCGTGCGGGGCGAAGGCCAGGCCGTGCCGTTCGGCATAGGTCTCCATCACGGCCAGGTTGTGCTCGACGGACTCGGCGGAGAGGGCCAGGACAGGGGTGGTGAAGCCGCCACGGAAGAGGTTGCGGCGCTGGGCGGCCAGCTCTCCGATGGTCAGGCCGTCGGCGTCCGGGGGGAGCGCCTTGAAGCGGTGATCGATCCGTTCGTCCGCGAGTCCCCCGAGTCCTTGGACGACTCCCTGCGTGAGTCCCTTCGCGAGCCGCTCGCCGGCCATGGGGCCTCCTCACACTCTCGTTGCAATATTTGCAACAGTCATTGCGTATAACGCTTAACGCTGTCTAACATCCGAGCTGTCAACGGGTCAATGGTGGAAGAAACGCCGGGTCAATGGTGGGAGAAACCGCGAGAAGGCCGGGTGCGGACGCCACTGGGGAAGCCCGCTGTGCAAGCCGTGGCGAGCGAAGGAGCGCGACCGATCGTGACCACGTTCTCCAACGACGTCGACGTCGTCTGCCTCGGCGAGTCCATGGTCACCTTCCTGCCCACCACACCGGGGCGGCTCGCCGACGTACCCGCCTTCGAGCGCGCCATCGGCGGTGCGGAATCCAATGTGGCGTGCATGCTCGCCGCCGCCGGCCACCGCGCCCGGTGGCTCAGCCGGGTGGGCGCCGACAGCTTCGGCGACCACCTCGTCCAGGCCATCACCGGCTACGGCGTCGACACGCGCGCCGTACGCCGCGACCCCACCCGCCCCACCGGCATCTACTTCCGCACCGCCGGCGACCGCGTCACCGACGCCCACGAAGTGGCCTACTACCGGGCCGGTTCCGCCGCCTCCGCCATGTCCGTCACCACCATGGACCTGGCGGCGATCGGATCGGGCCGGATCCTGCATCTGTCCGGGATCACGGCCGCCCTCTCCGAGGACTGCCTGGGCCTGCTGGGCGACCTCACGACTCCGCGCCCCGGCCGCCCACTGGTCTCGTTCGACGTCAACCACCGGGCCGGACTCTGGACGGGCGATCGGGACCCCCGGATCCTCCTCGACCTGGCGCGCCGCGCCGACATCGTGTTCGTCGGCGACGACGAGGCCCGGGACGCATGGGGCCTGCACGGCATCCGGGCCCTTCGCGAGGCGATCCCCGAGCCGGACATCCTGGTCGTCAAGCAGGGCAGGGGCGGGGCGATGGCCTTCCACGATGTCTTCCAGGGCGTCGACGACCCGCTCCTTCACCGCACCGGCATCACCGAACTCCGCACCCGCGTCCCGTCCCTGAACGTCGACGTCATCGCCGCCGCGGGCGCCGGCGACGCCTTCGCCGCCGGGTTCCTCTCCGCCACCCTCCGCGGGCTGCCCGTCCGTACCCGCATCCGGTACGGCCACCTCTGGGCCGCCGCGGCCCTCACCGCCCCCGGCGACCTCGCCGCACCCCCGGGCCGGGCGCTCGCCGACCGCCTGGCCGGTCTCGACGACACCGCCTGGGGGACACTGCACCTCGGCCCCGGCTGGACGAACGCCATGGCGGCCGACGAACAGGCCGATGAGGAGGTACGTACGCGGTGAACGAGCGAAGCGAGGCACCGGCATGAGCCAGACAGTCGATCGCGCGCTGAGCATCCTTCCGCTGCTCGCGGAGGGCCCGGCCAACCTCGAACAGGTCGCCGTCCGCCTCGGCGTGCACAAATCCACCGCCCTGCGCCTGCTGCGCACCCTCCACGAACACGGCATCGTCTACCGCCAGGCGGACCAGCGCTACCGCCTCGGCGCCCGGCTCTTCACCCTCGCCCAGCAGGCCGTCGAAAACCTCGACATCCGGGAGATCGCCCACCCCCACCTCGTCGCACTCCACGAGAAATGCGGACACACCGTCCATCTCGCCGTCCACGAGGAGAACGAGGTCCTCTACATCGACAAGGTCGAGAGCCGCTACCCCGTCCGGATGTACTCCCGGATCGGCAAACCCGTCGCCATCACCGTCGCCGCGGTCGCCAAACTGCTGCTCGCCGACCTGCCCGAGGCCGAGCGCCGCGCCCTCGCGGAAAAGCTCGACTACCCCCGCTACACCTCCCGTTCGACGCCCGACGCCGCGGCCTTCCTGGCCGAACTGGCCAAGGTCCGCGAACAGGGCTGGGCCACCGATCTCGGTGGCCACGAGGAGTTCATCAACTGCGTGGGCGCCCCCATCCGCGGCGCGGACAAACGCGTCGTCGCCGCCATGTCGGTCTCCGCGCCGAACGTCGTCGTCACCGCCGACGAACTCCTCACCCTGCTCCCCCTGGTACGCCGCACCGCCGAAGCCATCAGCCGGGAGTACTCCGGCACGACCCCAGCAAAGGACCCCGCATGACGGACAAGATCGCCCTCACCCCGGCCACCCACACCACCCCGCCCGCGAAGTTCTCGCACGGCGTCAAGAAGGGCAACATCCTCCAGGTCGCCGGCCAGGTCGGTTTCCTCCCCGCCGCCGAGGGTCGGCCCCCGACGCCCGCCGGCCCCACGCTGCGCGAACAGACCCTGCAGACCCTCGCCAACGTCCAGGCCATCCTCGAAGAGGGCGGCGCGACCTGGGACGACGTCATGATGATCCGGGTCTATCTCACCGACATCGACCACTTCGCCGAGATGAACGCGATCTACAACGCCTACTTCGAGGCCGAGGGCCTCAAGGAAGCCCCCGCCGCCCGCACCACGGTCTATGTCGGCCTGCCCAAGGGACTGCTCATCGAGATCGACGCCCTCGCGGTCCTGGGCTGAGCCACCACCTGTTCCTCCACAGCCGGGCGACCGCCTGTCCCTTCAGAGCTGCGCCACCCGTGAACCCGGCCGCGGTGGCGTCGGGGACGCCGGGACCGCCTGTCCCTTCAGAGCTGAGCCACCCCCACCGTGCCTTGAGAGCATCCGCCAGAACATCGCACCACCGGCCGCACGGCACGGCACCCGCACCCCAGGGGGCGCCGTGCCGTGACCCGTCCCGCCCGGCGTGATCTCCAGGGGACACCCCCGGACCCCCGGGCCTCCTCCCGCCAACGGAGTTCCCCGATGTTCCTCGCCGCCACGAGCGCCGCCCCACCACCATCGTCACCACCCCACACCGGCGGACTGCTCGCCCTGATACCGGGCACCGCGGGCCTGTTGACGGTCGCCGCCCTCGGCATCGCCCTCCTCCTCGTCCTGATCATCAAGGTCCGCCTCCAGCCTTTCGTCGCCCTGCTCGGCGTCTCCATCGCCGTCGGCCTGGCCGCCGGCCTCTCCGTCACCGAACTCTTCGGTACGGTCCAGAAATCCGCCGCCGTCTCCGTGATCGAGACCGGCATGGGCGGCATCCTCGGACATGTCGCCATCATCATCGGCCTGGGCACCATGCTCGGCGCGATCCTCGAAGTCTCCGGCGGCGCCGAGGTGTTGAGCGCTCGCCTGCTGGGCCTCTTCGGCGAGAAACGCACCCCGCTGGCCATGGGCCTGACCGGCCTGATCTTCGGCATCCCGGTCTTCTTCGACATCGGCATCTTCGTCCTCGCGCCGATCGTCTACGCGGCGGCCAGGCGGAGTGGCAAATCCATCCTCCTCTACTGCATGCCACTTCTCGCGGGTCTCTCCATGACCCACGCCTTCCTGCCCCCGCACCCCGGGCCCGTCGCCGCCGCCGGTCTCTTCAAGGTCGACCTCGGCTGGGTCATCCTCATGGGCACCGTCTGCGGCATCCCCGCCGTACTGGCCGCCTGGGGTTACGGCGCCTGGATCGGCAAGCGGCTCTTCGTCCCCGTACCGCAGGACATGGTCGAGGCCGCCGAGGAGGCCAAGGCCGCCGTAGCCGCGGAGCAGAGCGCCGCAGGGGGCTCCCCACGGGAAAAGCCGGTCGCCCTCATCACCGTCCTCGCCATCATCGGCACCCCTCTCGTCCTCATCCTCCTCGCGACCTTCTCCTCGGTCGCCCTCGCCCCCAGCACCCTCCGCTCGGTCATCGAGTTCTTCGGAAGCCCCTTCGTGGCGCTGACCCTCGCGCTACTGCTCGCTTACCACCTGCTGGGCATCCGCCGGGGCTGGTCCCGCAAGTCCCTGGAGACGGTGTCCACGGCGTCGTTGAAGCCGATCGGCAACATCCTCCTGGTCGTCGGCGCGGGCGGGGTCTTCGGCGCCGTCCTCAAGGGCAGCGGCGTCGCCGACGCCCTCTCCGACACCTTCCACACCGTCGGCCTCCCGGTCATCCTCCTCGCCTATCTGCTGTCCCTCGTCCTGCGGGTGGCCCAGGGCTCGGCGACGGTCGCCATCGTGACGACGGCGGGGATCGTGCTGCCGCTGGTCGAGGGGCAGGGGATGTCACAGGCGCATCTGGCGCTGGTCATCATGGCGATTTCGGCGGGGTCGATTTTCGCTTCGCACGTGAACGACGGCGGCTTCTGGATGGTGGCGAAGTACTTCGGGATCCCGGAACGGGACACCCTGAAGTCCTGGACCGTGCTGGAGTCGGTGCTCTCGGTCGCGGGCTTCGCGGTCGCGGCGCTGGTGAGTCTGGTCGTCTGACCACGGATGAGGCCAGGAACGCGGGTGAAGGCGCCCGGTCGGCATCGACGGACCGGGCGCCTCGCACGCTCATCTCACGTGTTCACTTCACTTGCTCACTTCACGCGCTCAACTCCCCTTGCAGTACTGGTCCTCCTTGCCGATCGCGCGATAGGGGCAGTCGGCGATCTCCGCGAGCTGCAGCACCGCCTCGCGGTTGCGTGAGGTCTCCTTCGGGATCACGGTGTCGCGCGGATAGAAGCCGCCGCCGGCAGCCGATGACGGGTACATCTCGAACGTGTAGCCGAATATCTTCTGGTCGCCCCACAGCCAGTCGTCGATCGAGCCGTCGGTGATGTACAGATCGCTGGACTGCTCGGGCGTGTAGCCGTTGCTGGCGGCCATGTCCTTGCCGATGGCGGCGAAGGCGTCGTGGTCGTCCTGGGTCATGCCCTCGCCGGTGTCGGCATAGGTGTAGCCGAAGGGCCAGAGGACGAGTTCGCTGTAGGTGTGGAAGTCGATGGCGGTCTTGATCTGCTGCTGGCCGCCGACGTTCCGGCTGCGGACGAAGTCGGCGACGACCTTCACCTCGGGGGCCGATTCGGGGGACGGGCCGCGGTAGGTCTCGGAGCCGGGGTTGCCGGACGAGCCGCCGCAGCAGCCCCACTTGTAGTCCCAGTTGCGGTTGAGGTCGGTGCCGACCTGGCGGGATCCGCTGTTGGGCTGGCGGTTCTTGCGCCAGCTGACGAAGTTCCCGGAGGCGATGTCGAACTCACCGCCGTCCGGGTTGAGGTCCGGGAGGATCCAGAGTTCACGGGAGTCCAGCATCTTGGTGACGCGGTCGTCGCTGCCGTACGTCGAGGTGAACTCGTTGAGGAGGTAGAGGGCCATCTCGACCGTGAGGTGTTCACGGGCGTGCTGGTGGGAGGTGAAGAGGACCTCGGGCTCCTGCTCGTCCTCGGACACGTTCTTGCTGAGTTTGAGGGCGAGGATGTCGCGGCCCTCGTGGGACGTGCCGATGACCTGCTTGCTGAGGATGTCCGGGTACTTGGCGACGAGGCCGTCGATCTCCTTCGTCGCCTCGTCGTAGGTGTGGTAGCCCGTGTAGCCCTCGGGGAAGTCCTTGACCTTGCCGGAGGGGGAGCCCTTGCCGGTGACCGGTGGGTCGGGCAACCGGCTCACCGTGTGGCCGAGTTGGCGTACGGCGGTGGCCTGAGCGGGCTTCGCGGTGATGACGACGGTACGTCCGTGCACCTCGTCGATGGAGACCCCGGTGGCGGCGAGCGCGGTGCGCTGGGCGCGGGTCGCGGGGCCGGTCACCTCGTACTGGTGCGGGCGTTCGGCGCCGAGGGAGGTGCCGGAGGCGGTGGGCCCGGCGGGCGGGGCGCTCTGCGCCTGCGCGGTGAGGGGGGCGGCGAGTGCGAGGGAGAAGAGTGCGGCGAGGACGGTGATGCGTCCGCCGCGTATTCGTGGTCGCATGCGGTCTCCTGTGGGGGGTGAGAGGTAGCGACGGCGCCAGTGTTGAGCCTTGGCATGGGCGGGTCAAGGTGAGGGAAAGTCAAAGTTGTGGGAGTGGCTCCGGTTGGCCCCGGGACCTCGTTGAACCCGGCAATCTGTCATTGATCTGTCATCGATTTCCGGAAATTCATTGCCAGGCAGGGTTGTCGGCGCCAACAATGCGCACGACAAAGCCGAAGGGGCACCAACGACCTTCGGTGACAGATGCGGAGAGGACCCCCCACATGATCAGACCTCTCGTCGGCGCCCTGGCCACGGCCGTTCTGGGCGCCGCAGCCCTGGTGGGCACCGCCGGACCGGCCGGTGCGAGCCCCCATCCGGGCAAGTCAGCGCAGGAGCAGGAGCGGACGCAGGCGTCGCAGCTCGTGGTCGACTCCAAGGCCAAGGACCGGACCACGGCCCAGGTCACGGCCAAGGGCAAGTCCAAAGCGGTGGGCTTCGCGGGTACGGTCGCGCTGAGCAACTGCTCGGGCTCGATCGTCAAGATGCCCACGTCGCAGGAGAACGACCCGGCCCTGGTGATGTCCAACGGCCACTGTCTGGAAGGCGGTATGCCCGGTGCGGGCGAGGTCGTCGTCGACCGGCCGTCCAGCCGCAGATTCACCGTGCTCGACGCGTCGGCCGGTGAGCTGGGCACGATCAAGGCCACCAAGGTCGCGTACGCCACGATGACCGACACCGATGTGTCGCTGTACGAGACCGGCTCGACGTATGCCGAGATCGAGCAGAAGTACCAGATCAAGCCGCTGGAGCTGGCCACCGAACACCCTGCCCAGGGGGCGGCGATCAGCGTGGTGTCCGGCTACTGGAAGAGGATCTACTCCTGCAACATCGACGGATTTGTGCACAACCTCAAGGAGGGCGACTGGACCTGGAAGGACTCGGTCCGTTACACCCCGGAGTGCAAGACGATCGGCGGGACGTCCGGATCGCCGGTGATCGACACCGCCTCCGGCAAGGTCGCGGCGGTCAACAACACGGGCAATGAGAGCGGTGAGAGGTGCACCGTCAACAACCCGTGTGAGGTGGACGAGAACGGCAAGGTCACCGTGCGCAAGGGCATCAACTACGCCCAGCAGACGTACGGGATACCGAAGTGCTTCGGCGTCGGCAACAAGCTGGATCTGAGCGCCGAGGGCTGTGAACTGCCCGAGCCCTCGGGTGCGTCGGCCGGCCGTCGCTAGGACGTAGTCACCGCTCCTGCGCAAGGCGCTCATACGCAAGACGCCAGGTCCCGTGCATGCGTGCACGGGACCTGGCTGTGGGGGGTGGCGCCTGGAGCCGCCCGGGGGCAGGGGGTTACGGGAGGCCGTGGACGTGCGCGCCCACCTGGCCGGCGAATTCATTGCCGTTCGAGGCGTCCCAGTTGGTGGACCAGGTCATCACGCCGCGCAGGCCCGGGTAGGTCTTGGACGGCTTGAAGGAGCCGCAGTCGCTGCCCTGGGTGAGGCAGTCCAGGGCGGCGTTGACGACGGACGGGGCGACATAGCCGCTGCCGGCGGCCCGGGAGGAGGCCGGTACGCCGATGCCCACCTGGGACGGGTCGAGGCCGCCTTCCAGCTGGATGCAGGCGAGCGCGGTCAGGAAGTCGACCGAGCCCTGTGCGTAGACCTTGCCGTCACAGCCGTTCATGGAACCGCTGTTGTAGTACTGCATGTTGACGACCGTCAGGAAGTCCTTGATGGCGAGGGCCGTCTTGAAGTACTCGTTCTGCGGTGACTGCATATCGACGGTCTGTGGGGCCATGGTCACCACGACGTCCTTGTGCGCGGCGTGAATGGCCTTGAGGGCCTGTGTCATGTAGGTCGAGTTGAGGCCGTTCTCCAGGTCGATGTCGACGCCGTTGAAGCCGTATTCGTCCATCAGCTTGTTGATGGAGTCGGCGAAGTTCTTCGCGGAGGCGTCGTCGTTGACCGACACCGAGCCCTTCTCGCCGCCGACGGAGACGATCACGGATTTCCCGGCGTCCTGCTTGGCCTTGATATCGGCCTTGAAGTCGTCGACGGAGCCGTATCCGACGGCCGGGTCGAGGTTGAAGGTGACGGCGCCCGGCCGGCCGGTCGCGTCGGCGAAGGACACCGCGATGATGTCGTAGGCGTCGTCGACGTCCTTCAGCTTCTGCACGGTGGCGCCGTTGTCGAAGTTCTGCCAGTAGCCGGTGACCGCGTGCTCGGGCACCGTGGCGGTGTGTGCCGCCGGTTTCGCCGGTCGTTCCTCGGAGGCGCTGGCGGAGCCCGCCGCGACGGTGCCGGCCGACGTCAGCACCGCGGCGGCCAGCCCTGCCAGCAGCCTTGTCCTCAGCCTTCTGTGCACTGTTCCTGATCCTGCGCGAGCCACGACTGCCTCCGGGTGGGGGGTGTTTGGGGGAGTGGTGCGGGTGCGCGGCTCAGGGGCCCCTGTGCTTGCGGTACAAGTTGGTCCAGACCAATGACCGTGTCAAGGGTCGTGTCGGAAGCGGTCGTTCGCACGGTCTTCGGCCGGGCGGTATGTGCCATTTCCCGGACCGGTATATGCCAGATCCCAGGGGGCCGATGGTCATGACGAGTAGCCCAGAACGTGTTCTCTTGGGGCGTATCTCGTGGATAAAGTGCTGAACGTATGGCGCCGATGGCGCAGAGCTGTGCCGATCCGCGGTCCCGGGACCTCCGGCGGCCGGAGGGAGTGGGGGAGCGACGTGCCGACCGCGATTGCAGTCACCAGCCCTGACCTCGCGCTGCCCGCCATCGACCGGCAGACCCCGGCCGCCGTCGTCCTGCGGGCCCCGCATCTCCAGCCGCTGGACGACGCCCTGACGGAGACCGGCGCCGTACTGGAGCACCACGGCCACCTCGTCGCCCTGTACTCCGCCGCCTGCCCGCCGGACCACATCCGCCGGCTGCACACCCTGCGCGCGCTCCTGGAGAGCGACCGCATCGCCATCCTGCCACTGGACCTGCCACCATTGGCCGTGGCCGTGCTCGCCCGCCAGCTACGGCAGTTGTCGCTGTGCGACTTCAGCCCGGGGGTGCTGGCCTGCGCGACGCGGCTGCTGGCCCACTACGTCCACGCGGGCGCGCTGCTGGGTAGTGTCAGCGGCCTGGACCGCGTCGAGGTGGATCTGCGCTCCCATATGAAGTCCTGGCTGCCGGGCGCGCATTTCGCGGTGCTCGCCAACCCCGAACCGCGGCTGCTGCACGTGGACCGGCACAGCTCCGAGGCCGGGCTGCCGGCACCCGGCTTCGCCACCCGACTCGCCGTCGCCCGGGGGCAGCTCGCGGGGGAGTGGGTGGGCGGTGTGCTGGCCCCGGCCTGGCGTACGCAGGGGGTGTGCGAGGAGCGGCTGCCCGCCGAGTCCGCCCGGTGGTGGGGCACCCACAAGCTGATCGAATTCGCGGCGGCCATCCCGGACCCTTCGGTGCTCTACCAACTGGTCGCTTCCGTACGGCGCGAGGGCTGCCGCTGGTGCGGCCTGGAACTCATCGGCGACCGGTGCGCGTTCTGCGCGGAACCGGCGGCGAGGGACGGGGCGGCCGCCGGCCAGGGGCACCTGGGGGCCGCCGCCGGGCAGACGGCGATTGAGGGGCGCGGGACGGCGCAGGCCGCCTGCGCTCCCGCGGCGACGGCCCCTGCTCCTCCTTCGCCTCCCCCTCCTCCCGCCCATGCCCCCGCTCCCGTGGCGCAGGCGCCCGCCCCGGCCCCGTTCCCCGTACCCGACGCGCCGCCCGAGGCGCTGCGGCAGCGCGGTCTGTCGCCTGTGGCGCCGGAGGGCGTCCCGGACGATCAGGGCGCGCGCTGTGGACCGGGCCGGGTGGACGTACGAGGTCCCGATATGTCGGGCGGATCGTACGCGGCGGGGGCGGGGCAGCTCTACGAGACCGCACCTCCGGGCAGGTAGCACCCCAAACCGCCCGCCACTCCCGACAACTGACCGTCCCGTCTCCCCTCCCCGTCCCGATCGAGGTCCCACCCCCATGAACTCACGCCAGCGCCGCGGAGTGATCCTGCTGCTCCTGTCGGTTCTCTGTGCGGTCGGCGCGTTCGTCGGCGTACTGTCGGTGATCAAGAACGTAGAGTCCAAGGTCGGGCCGGAGAAGACGGCGTATCGGCTCAAGGCGGATGTCGCGGCTTACCGAGCACTGGATCCCGGGCAGTTCGAAAAGGTGAGGATGCCGGAGCGCTGGCTGCCGCCCACCGCCGTGACCGACCTGGACAGGGTCAGCGGCAAGATAGCGGTGACCCCGCTGAAGAAGGGCTCGCTGCTCCAGGACGACATGATCGTCGAACGCCCGGCGCTGAAGCCCGGACAGCAGGAGATCGCCATCATGATCGACGCCGCCACCGGCGTGGCCGGCAAGATCAATCCCGGTGCCCGGGTGAACATCTACGCCACGTTCGAGGGCAAGCGCCCGGAGGACCGGCCGGTTTCCAAGGTCATCGTCGCCGGCGCCCAGGTTATCGACGTCGGCAAGCTGACACCGCTGGAGTCCAAGGACCCCGGCGACACCACCGCAGGACGCCGGGGCGGCCCGGCGGTGCCGATCACTTTCGCGCTGGACACCCGGGACGCCCAACGGGTCGCCTACGCCGAGTCCTTCGCCTCCCACGTACGGCTCGCCCTGCTCGCCCCCGGCAGCGAGACCGCCATCCCGCCCGGCGAGCGCACCTACACCCTCGACGGCGACAAATGACCCGGAGGCACAGGTGACCATCCGTATCCTCCCGGCGGTCGGCGACCCCGACGCCGCCCGCGCCGTGGCCGCGCTGCTCAGCCAGCTGCCGGACGCCGAACCCGCGCCCGCCGTCGCCGATTCCACCGCGCTGCTGGGCGCCCTGGCGGCGGCCACCGCCCACGAAGCCGGCGGGCAGGGGGCCACCGCACCGCCCGAAGCCCCGGCCGCGGCGGTCGAAGGGCTCCCCGAAGTCCTCCTCGTCCACGAACGCATCGGACCGGTCCCGGCGCTGGAGCTGATCCGCGAGGTGGCGCTGCGTTTCCCGGCCGTCGGTGTGGTGCTGATCACCACCGACGCGGGCCCCGCGCTGTTCTCCGCGGCGATGGACGCGGGCGCCCGCGGCATCGTCGGCCTGCCGCTGGGATACGACGAACTGGCCGCCCGGGTGCAGGCCGCCGCCCAGTGGTCGGCGGGCGTACGGGTGCACCTGGGGGGCGGCCAGGACGCTCCTCCCGGGCCGAGCGGCACCCTGGTGACCGTGACCGGCGCCAAGGGCGGTGTCGGCACCACGGTCGCCGCCGTCCAGCTGGCACTGGCCGCACGTGCGGCGGGCCGTAGCGTCGCGCTGGTCGACATGGACCTCCAGTCCGGCGATGTCGCCTCCTACCTGGACGTCCAGTTCCGCCGTTCCATCGTCGACCTGGCCGGAATCCAGGACATCTCCGTACGGGTCCTCCAGGACGCGGTGCACGACCACCACACCGGTCTCGGCCTGCTGCTGGGCCCGGAGGAGGGTGAGCGCGCCGAGGAGGTCGACGACCGGGCCGCCCGACAGATCGTCACCGCGCTGCGCTCCCGCTATGACGTGGTGATCGTCGACTGCGGCTCCCAGATGCAGTCCGCCAACGCCGCGGCCGTCGAACTCGCCGAGGCCGCACTGCTGGTGACCACCCCGGACGTGGTGTCCGTACGCGCCGCCAAACGGCAGGTACGGCTGTGGGACCGACTGCAGATCCGCAAGGCGGCGGACACCACCACGGTCGTCAACCGCCTCACCCGTAACACCGAGATTCAGCCACCGCTGGTCGCCAAGGCCACCGGCACCCAGGTGGCCAGAACGACCATCCCCGCCGCCTTCAAGGAGCTTCAGCCGTGCGTCGACGCGGGCCGGATGCAGGACCTGGACAGCCGGTCCACGGTCAAGCAGGCGCTTTGGGCGCTGGCCGGCGAGCTGGGCCTGGTCGGGTCGCCGGCCGTGCGCCAAGGGCGGGGCAGCCACCGGGCGCGTCCGTCGCTGACGGGACGTAAGCGCAAGGCGATAACTGCGGGGGCCGCTCCCGGCGCCGGTGCGGTTTCCGGGCCCGGCCCGGGGACGGCATCGGGGCCGGTCTCCGGGCCTGCGCCGGGGTCCGGCACCGCGCCCGGGCCCGGTCATCGGTTCGGCCCGCGGCGCGCGGCGGCGGCCAAGAGCCCGGGGCCGTTCGATCCGGCCGGTCCGTACGAGGAGGGCTGAGCGGTGCGGCGGCCGCTGGGCGGCGGCGACCGGGGGCAGGTGTCCGTGGAGTTCCTCGGGCTGCTCCCGCTGATCGCGCTGGTGCTCATCCTCGTCTGGCAGTTCGTGCTGGTCGGCTACACCTACTCGCTCGCCGCCAACTCCGCGGACCGGGGGGCGCGGGCCGCCACCGCCACCCAGGGCGGCGGCGCGGGCGCCTGCCGCTCCGCCGCCGAGGACGATCTGCCCGACTCCTGGCGCGGCGGCGCCTCGACCGCCTGCCATCCCCAGGCAGGACTGTGGAAGGCCACGGTCCGCCTCAAGGTCCCGGTGCTCTTCCCCGGGGCGGGCGACTTCCCTTGGACGGTCACCGGCACGGCCGGTGCCGCGCAGGAGGACAGCGGGTGATGACGGTGCCGACGACGACCGCACGCGGCGGCAGCCCCTCGGGGTGCCTGGCCAGGCTGTTCCATCCGCTGTCCCGGCCGCACGGCCGCCGTGTCCCTGCCCGCCTGCGCGGCCGCGGCCGGGACCGGGGCCAGGCGTCCATCGAATTCCTCGGCTTCCTGCCGATCCTGCTCATCGTCGCGCTCGCCGTGGTCCAGCTGGGCCTCGGTGCGTACGCCGTCCAGCAGGCCGGAACGGGCGCCCGCGCCGCGGCCCGTACCGCCTCGATGGACGAGGCCGACCGCACGGCCGATCCACAGACCGCCGGCCGGGCCGCGATGAGCGGCTGGCTCGCCGACGACGCGACCATCTCCGTGACCGGCGGCGGCGGTTCGGTCCACGCGACCGCCACCGTCCGCATCCCGTCCCTGATCCCCGGCGTCGACTTCGGCTCCGCCCGCCGCGGCGCCACCATGCCCCGCCCCGCGAACGCCCTGGACGGCGGCCCGCGGACGTACGAAGGAGCACCCGGAGTGTCGGCGCAAGGAACACAAGGAACACGAACAGCACCAGGAGCACCCGGAGTGCCGGCGCAAGGACCCCCGCGATGAGCCTCAAAGCCCGGATCGTCGCCCCCGAGCCGGCCGGCGAGGCCCGCCAGGACAGCCACCTGGTCGCCGTCTACCGCGCCAAGCTGCTCGAAGAGATCGACCTCGCCGAGATGTCCTCGCTGTCCGCCGACGAACGCCGCTCCCGTCTGGAACGCGTACTCGGCCACATCATCAGCCGCGAGGGCCCGGTCCTCTCCACCGCCGAGCGCTCCCAGCTCACCCGCCGGGTGGTGGACGAGGCGCTCGGCCTGGGCGTCCTGGAACCGCTCCTCGAAGACGCCTCCGTCACCGAGATCATGGTCAACGGCCCGGACCAGGTGTATGTCGAGCGCTGCGGCCGGGTCGAGCTGGTCCCCGTCCGCTTCGCCTCGCACGAGCAGCTGATGCAGACCATCGAACGCATCGTCTCGACCGTCAACCGCCGGGTGGACGAGTCGAATCCGATGGTCGACGCCCGCCTCCCCACCGGCGAACGGGTCAACGTCATCATCCCGCCGCTCGCCCTGAACGGCGCCACCCTCACCATCCGCCGCTTCCCGCGCGCCTACACCCTCGCCGAACTCATCGGCATGGGCACGCTCGACGAACAGATGCTGATGCTGCTGGCGGGCCTGGTACGCGCCAAGTTCAACGTCGTCGTGTCCGGGGCGACCGGTGCGGGGAAGACCACCCTCCTCAACGCGCTCTCCGGGCTGATCCCCGACGGTGAACGCATCATCACCGTCGAGGACGCCGCCGAACTCCAGCTCCAGCAGACCCATGTCATCCGGCTCGAATCACGGCCGCCCAACGTGGAGGGCAAGGGCCGGATCACCATCCGCGACCTCGTCCGCAACTCCCTGCGCATGCGGCCCGACCGCATCATCGTCGGCGAGGTACGCGGCGGCGAGACCCTCGACATGCTCCAGGCGATGTCCACCGGCCACGACGGCTCGCTCGCCACCGTCCACGCCAACAGCGCCGAGGACGCCCTGATGCGGCTGCAGACCCTCGCCTCCATGTCGGACGTCAAGATCCCGTTCGAGGCGCTGCGGGACCAGATCAACAGCGCTGTCGACTGCATCGTCCAGCTCGGCCGGCTCGCCGACGGCTCCCGGCGGATCGGCGAGATCGCCATCCTCGACTCCCGCGGCCACGAGGACTACCGGATCGCCACCGTCTGCCGCTTCGACGTCGCCCCGATGGGCGCCGACCGCGTCGTGCACGGGGCCTTCCGCTACTTCCCGCTGCCCCGCCGGGTCGCCGAACGCCTCTTCATGGCCGGCGAACCCACCCCGCCCGCCTTCGGCGTCGCGGCCACCGACGACCAGCTCGCCACCCGGAAGGCCACCACATGACCGGCTGGGCCCTGACCACAGCTTCCGGGGGCCCGATCACGGCCACCGGGAACGCCCTCCCCCTCCTCGCCCTCGGGGCCACCCTGCTGTGCGGGGCCCTCGCGGTCGCCGGCGTACGCGTCTACGCGGCCGGGCGCGCCCAGCGGCAGGCCGTCGTCGACCGGCTCGCCGACGAACGGGGGCTGTCGCCGACCGGCCGGCGCCGCCGCTTCCGGTCCGTCGACCGCGTCCTGCGCCGTACCCGCTTCGGCCGCCGCCTCGAACTCCGGCTGGCCGCCACCGGCCTGGACGTCACATCTGGAGAGTTCTTCGTCGCCGTGCTCGGCACGGCCCTCGTCGTCTGGCTGATCGCCCAGGCCACCCTTGCCCCCTTCTTCGGCCCGATCACCGCCCTGGTCACCCTCTGGGCCGCCCACGCCTTCCTCAACTGGCAGCGCCAGAAACGCATCGAGAAGTTCATCAACCAGCTCCCCGAACTCTCCCGGATCCTCGCCAACGCCACCCAGGCCGGCCTGGCCCTGCGTACCGCCCTCGGCATGGCCGCCGAGGAACTGGAGGCCCCGGCGGGCGAGGAACTGGCCAAGGTCTCCGACAAGCTCGCCGTGGGCCACTCCATCGACGACGCCCTCGGCGAACTCGCCGACCGTCTCCCCTCCCGCGAACTCGTCGTCCTCGTCACCACCTTGGTGCTCTCGCACCGCGCCGGCGGCACCGTCGTCGGCTCGCTGCGCAACCTCACCAAGACCCTGGAGGAGCGCAAGGAGACCCGCCGCGAGGTCCGCACCCAGCTCTCCCAGGTCGTCGTCACCGCCTATGTCGTCCCCCTGCTCGGCATCGGCACCCTGCTCCTGATGAACCGCATCGCCCCGGGCGCCATCGACCGGATGACCTCCTCCTTCCTCGGCCAGCTCGCCGTCGTCGTAGCCTTCGTCCTCTACGGCCTCGGCTTCTTCTTCATTCGCCGCCTCGCCAAAATCGACGTCTAGGTGTCAGGGAGCCATGGGAATGGGAATCGGTGTCCTGCTGGCCCTCGCCTTCGCCCTCTCGGTCGTCGGCATCTGCTGCGGGATCGCGCTCTACCGCCGCGAAGCCAGACTCCCGCCCGACCTCGCCCTGTCCCTGGAGGTCGGCTCGACACGTACGACGGCCGTCGGCTCGGTGGTGGACCGCGCCGGTATGCGCTACGCACCGCTCGTCCTGCGGCTGATGGGCGACAAACGCGTGGCCCGGGTACGCCGCCGGATCGACCTGGCCGGCAACCCCGGCGGCCTGACCGTCGACCGCTACGCCGCCCGCCGCGCCGTCTACGGGGCCCTCGGCTTCTTCGGCGCGCTGGTGATGTTCCTGCGCGACCAGCCCGTACTCGGCGTCCTCATGGTGCTGTTCGGCCTCTTCTGGACCGAGGTCGGCATCTGGGCCGCGATCCGCCAGCGCAAGGACACCATCGAACGCACCCTTCCCGACTTCCTCGACGTGCTGGCCGTCGTCGTCAGCGCGGGACTCGGATTCCGTCAGGCACTGGACCGGGTCGCGGACAAGTACGAGGGTCCCTGGGCCGACGAACTCCGGATCACCCTCCGCCAGATGGACATGGGCGTCAGCCGCCGCACCGCCTTCGAGGAGCTGCGCAAACGCAATGACTCCGAACAGGTCGCCCAGTTCGTGACGGCCCTGCAGCAGGGCGAGGAGCTGGGATCGCCGATCGTCGAGACCCTCATCCAGATCGCCAACGACATGCGCCGCACGGACGCCCAGAACGCCCGCCGGCGCGCGGCCCGCGCGGTCCCCAAGGCCACGATGGTGATCACCACCTTTATGGTCCCGGCCACGATGATCCTGCTGATCGCCGGGTTCTTCCTGGGATCGGGCACCGACTTCGGTTCCCTGATGGGCGAGTGACCGTTGACCAGGGCTGCCGCTCCATCGGCCCGGTGCTTGCGGATGCACATCACCACGGCCGGATGAGGACGCTCTGCGGCCCGCTTCTGGCCAACGCCTTCGCAAGAGCAACGAGTTGTGCCACAGTGGATGGCCGACGGCTCCGCTCGCACCGTGGCGCGGGTGGGGCGGCGGTCCGCGAAGTGTCGGAGTGTCGGATGGTCCCGGAGGGGGGAACGGGGGTGACCGTGGTGCGGTTGAGTGGCCGAAACGCGCCGTTGATCCGAGAATTCACTTGCCCGACAGAGGATGGGGTCCGCGATCCCTGTTCCGGGAACCCTTTTCCGGCATACTTTTCTCGTGACACGCGCGCGGACGAACGCGCCGGCATCACGGGGGCAGACCAGCCGGACCAGAGGGGGACGGCCGCCCATGAAGGGGAAGATGATGGCGAAGCGGCGAATTTTGGGGAACGACCGGGGACAGACCTCGATCGAATACCTCGGCATCATCGCGGTGGTCGTGGCGATCGTGCTGGTTTTGTCGACCACCGACTTCGGCGGGCAGATCGCGACCGCCATCGCCAACAAGATTTCCGAGGTAGTCGGCATCTGATCGCCACTGAGGCCGTGACGGCCCCTCTCACGCGTCGTGGACGGCGCGACGCCGGGCAGGCTTTCCCGCTCTACATCGTGGCGGTCGGGGGCCTGCTCTTTCTCGCGCTCGCGTTCTTCGCCGTCGGGCAGGCGGCGGCGACCCGCAACGGCGCGCAGACGGCAGCCGACGCGGCAGCCCTGGCCGCGGGCCAGAAGTACCGCAAGTTGCTGAGCGAGGGCTTTCTGGACGCGGTCGGCGACGGTACGGGCTGGGAGGACCTGCTCAACGGGCGCGGGGTGCCCTCCGAAGGGGCGTGCGAGAACGCGGGCTGGTTCGCCGGGCGCAATAACGCGTCCGTCACGAGCTGTACGCCGGACTCCTGGCCCACCTCGTTCAGCGTCACGGTCAAGACCCGTAACACCGTGGGTGATTCGGTGATTCCGGGCACCGAGCACAAGCACGCGTCGGCCGGGGCCAAGGCCGTGGTGGTGCCTCGCTGCACCATCGATCCCGCCTCGCCGGACGACGACAAGGCCGCCGACGGCAAGGGGAGTAAGGACGGCAAGGGCGGCAAGGGCAAGGACGACAAGCCGGTGCCCGTCGAGATCACCTGTGACGGCAAGAACTGGATTCTCGACCCCGACAACCTCCACGATCTTCCCGAGGCAGCCGATCTGTTCGCCGTACGCCTCGCCCATTGACCGGCTCCGTCCTGCTCCCGCCACCCGAGCATTCGACGATCAAAGGAATCGCATCCATGAACATTCGGCGCACCACGAAGGCCGCCAGGGGAGCGGTCGCCATGGCGAGCGCTGTCGGCCTGGCTCTCGTCGTGGCCGGCTGTGGAGGCGGCGAGGGCGGAGCGAAGGCGACGGACGGCAAGAAACCGCCGGCCGGCCACAGCGCCGCCCCGAAGGAGAGCGGTCCCGGTACCCCGGCGGCCGACTCCGACCAGGTGGTCGGCGAGATGAAGGGGCCGGACGGGATCGTTATCACCCTGCACTCCGTGGCCCGTGACACCGGCGGCTTCGTCACGGTCAACGGCACCGTGACCAACCGCGGTACCCGCGTCTTCAATGCCGTCAACTGGCGGTCCAACGAGACCGAGCTGAAGTCCCGCTCCTCCATCTCCGGAGCCACACTGGTCGACAAGGCCGGAAAGAAGCGGTACTTGGTGCTGCGGGACACCAACGGCGAATGCCTGTGCACCACGGCTCTCAATGCGCTGATGCCCGGGTCCAGCCGCCCGATCTTCGCACAGTTCCCCGCGCCGCCCGCCAAGGTCACCGAGGTCGACTTCCAGCTGCCGACCATGCCGCCTGCCAGCGTGCAGATCACGGATTGAGCGGGCAGATGACCGCGACCCGGAAGACCCGTGCCCCCCGGGCGGCCCGCGCCACCCGCGCGTCCCGTACGGCCGTGACCGTAGCCGCCTCGCTGCTGCTGACCGCGGTGCTGACGGCCCCCGCCGCCCAGGCCGACCCGCCCGGACTGACCGAGGACTCCACTCCGCCGGTCCGTATCGACCCGCACGACCCCGACCTCAGGATGGTCCAGGGCGCCAAGCTCGCCCCGTCCAAGGTGCTCAACATCAAGTCCGTCGTGGAGACCGACGACGGTTCCGAGCGGCGCCAGGACACCAACGACAATGTGACCTTCGCGCTGCAGGCCGAGGTGCTCTTCGGCAAGGACAGCGCCGAGCTGACGCCGGACGCGCTGACGCGTATCGACACCATCGCCGCGGAGGTCAGGAAGCAGAACGCCACCAGCCTGCGGGTCTTCGGCTTCACCGACAACCTCGGCTCGGCCGCGCACGGTCTCGCCCTCTCCAAGGACCGGGCCGATGCCGTCCAGCGGGAGCTGGCCGAGGGCCTCGACTCGTCCGTCAGCTTCCAGATCCGCGGATACGGGGAGCAGTACCCGATCGCCGACAACTCCACCGAAGCCGGCCGGGAGAAGAACCGCCGTGTGGAGATCAGCTTCCCGCGCGCGTCGTCCTGACGACAGCAGGCCGGAAGGCCGCCTCGGGCTCTCCGGCCTGCTCGCCTACTGCTTCGGCCTACATTCTGTGGCCTACTTCTTGAACCCGTAATCCAGCAACTTCTTCGCGTCCGCCGTGCGGTTGGCCAGCGAGGAGGACGCGAGGACCGTGCCGATGACCGTCTTGCCGCCCCGCGTCGCCGCGAAGACCAGGCAGTACTTGGACTCGGGGCCGGAACCGGTCTTCACACCGATGGCGCCCCGGTAACTGCCCAGCAGTGTATTGGTGTTGGTCCACTCCATGTAGCGGTAGCCGCCACTCTTCGTGGTGACCTTCTGCTTCGTCGACTTCGTCTTCACGACCGACCGGAACGTGGAGTACTTCATCGCGTTGCCGGCGAGCTTCGTCAGATCGCGCGGCGTCGAGTAGTTCGCGCCGCGCCCGATGCCGTCGAACGAGTCGAAGTGGGTGTTCTTGAGGCCGAGGCTCTTGGCGGTGGCGTTCATCTTGCCGATGAACGACTTCACGCGCGCGGCCCGCGTCGACCCGGTGCCGAACTTGTCCGCCAGCGCGTACGCCGCGTCACAGCCGGACGGGAGCATCAGCCCGTAGAGGAGCTGGCGGACGGTGACCTTGTCGCCGACGATCAGCCGGGCCGACGAGGCCCAGTTGTTGTCGACGATGTAGTCGCTGTACGCCTTCTGGATGGTGACCTTGGAATCCAGGTCGAGGTTCTTCTGGCCGAGCACCACCCGGGCCGTCATGATCTTGGTGGTCGAGCCGGTGGAACGACGGGTGTCCGCGGTCTTGGTGAAGAGGGTTTTCCCGGTGCCGTTGTTCATCACGAAGCCGCCCTTGGCGGTGATCGCGGGCGCCTTGAGCGTGGCGGCCTGCGCCGGAGCGGCGAACGCCCCGGCTGCCAGCACGGCTCCGGCGGTGACGACGACCGCGGACGCACGACGCATGCCTGTAATGCCGTTTTTCAAAATAGATACTCCAAACGCCCCTGCATGGCGGCCACATGGGTGTGCCGCTTGCCCATGAGACGCGTGAGACGGGCGAATGGATGTGTGTTCCGCGGAGATTTTCCGTGTCGTTGGCCAGGAGCATGCGTGCAACGGCTGAGATGCCGTCGTCACCGAGCGGATCGCAGTGCTCGATCGAGGCAGCAGGCAGGCGCGGGGCCGAGGGGTGCGAGCCCCGGTCTCCCCGGCGCCTACGTAATGGACTGCGTGATCCAATACGTGGTAACGTTCCGGTATGGCTCGGCCCAGGAAGTTCGACGAGGAACGGGCGGTCGACGCCGCGATGGAGGCGTTCTGGGCCGCCGGCTATGAGGCGACGTCCACCCAGGATTTGTGCGAGGCCACCGGCCTGGGGCGCAGCAGTATCTACAACACCTTCAAGAGCAAGCACGATCTCTTCGAGCGGGCCCTGGCTCGCTATATGGAGTGCAAGAACGCCGAGCTGACCGAGCTGCTGGAGGGCGACCTGCCCGCGCGCCGGAAGATCCGCGCACTGCTCCAGCGGGTGATCGACGACGAGTTCGTACGGCATGCCGACGGCCGGGGCTGTCTGGTCGTCAATACCTGCGTGGAGGTGTCGGCCCATGACGAGCCGGTCGCGGTGGCGCTGGCACGGGACTACGGCATCCGGCTGGAGGCACTCCGCGCGGTGATCGAGTCCGGTCAGCGGGACGGCGACATCGCGGCCGACAAGGATGCCCGTACCCTCGCCCACCTGGCCATCGCCTCCGTCGGCGGCCTGCGGGTCTCCGCGCGGGCCGGCGTGGACCGCGCGGCCCTGGAGGCGGTCGCGGACGCGGCGCTGGCGGCGTTCTGAGACACCGCTCTCGCGCTGTTCTGAGACGTCACGCTCGCGGCGTCACGCTCGTGGCGTTGCGCTCGTAGCTCCCTGAGGGACGCCTGCGGTCAGCCCAACCGCCGCCGGTCCGGCCCCACCATGACCCGCAGGCCGGGCAGCAGGCCCCAGCGCGCCATCGCTCCGGCCTCCGCCTCCAGGACGTGGCGGGCGCGGAGCCGGGGAAGTCCCATCCGCCCGGGAGGCATGGTGCGCACGGCGAGCACGGTGAAGTCCCGGCTCAAATACGCCACATCAATGGCAAACCGCATCCGGAACGTATGCACACCACTCGCCGGCGTCAGCAGCAGCGCCCCTTCCACACCGTCACGCCCCGACAGCCCACGGGTACGCGCCCGATAAGACGCCGCGATCTCCAGCGGAATCGCCGCGTCCGTGACATGCAAGATCCCGGGGCCGTTCTCCCAACGCGCCATGCGAAGCGTTCTATCAGGCTCCCCGAACTCCGCCAACTCCCCACCCCCGACACCGCCAACTCCCCACCCCCGACACCGCCAACTCCCCACCCCCGACACCGCCAACTCCCCACCCCCGACACCGCCAACTCCCCACCCCCGACACCGCCAACTCCCCACCCCCGACACCGCCAACTCCCCACCCCCCAACACCGCCAACGCTCCTGCTCCAGGCCCGACATACGTCACCAGGACCCCCACACACCATGCCCGCCCCCCAGGGACTACGTCCGCCCCCCAGGGACCACGCTCGCCCCCAGGGGCCACACCCGACCCCACGGGCCACGTCCGCCCTCTAAGGTCAACCCGTGCCCCTGACACTGCCCCTTCTCGTCGCTCTCGCCGCCGCCTACGGGGCCGCGGCCGGCCTGCTCATACCGCGGCCCGCCCACCGGCTGGCCGTCGAGCCCGAGGAGGAGTGGCGCGCGGTCTGCCCCGGAGAGCACGCGATCACCGGGGTGGCACGGGGCTGGCTCGGGCGGGGGCGCTGCCCGGACTGCGGCACGTATGGCCCGCGCACGCTGCTGACGGCGGCGGTCACCGCGCTGGCCTGCGCGGCCCTCGCAACGGCGACCGGGCCCCGGCCCGAGCTCGCCGCCTGGCTGATCATGACACCGGTCACGGTGCTGCTGACGGTCGTCGACTGGCGGGTCAACCGCCTCCCGGACGAGCTGACGCTACCGCTCGCGGCCCTGGCGGCGGGGCCGCTGGGCCTCGTCGGATGGCTGACGGGGGAGCCCGGCGCATGGCGGCGGGCGCTGCTGGGTGGCCTGCTGCTCGGCGCGTTCTACCTGCTGCTGTTCGTCGTCAACCCGGCGGGGATCGGGCTGGGGGACGTCAAGCTGGCGGTCGGCCTGGGGATCGCCCTTGGGTGGTACGGCTGGCGCACGGTCGTCGTCGGCGGTGCGGCGGGGGTGCTGCTCGGCGCCCTGTACGGAGCCGGGCTGATGCTGGCCCGGCGGCTGCGGCGAGCGGACCGGGAACAGCGCACGGCGACCATGCCGCTCGGACCATTCATGATCACAGGCGCCTTCTGCGGACTCCTCCTGGGCGCCGCGGCCTGAGCCCCACGGGTCCCCACGAGTTCCCACCAGTTCCGACGAGTCCCCTCGGGTCCCGCGAGTCCCTTCGAGCCGCCCCGCAGATCCACGTCGTCACCGAGGGCACCCGGACGCACCCGAGGCCGCCCGGAGTGAGGTCCCCGAAGTCGGCCCGAGGCCCCGGAACCGGAGCCGGGTCGTGGTCGGGTCGCGGCCTGTCGAAACCGGAGTCGTTCCAAGGCCCCCGGAACCGGTTCCGGTCCGAGCCCTCCCGGAACCGGAGCCACGCCGTGTTCCCGACTCGTGCGCGCAGCACCCCTCCCGTGGGGTTATGGTGGAAGCCCCCCCTCGGGCCGGTCCGTATCCCCCCCACGGACCGGCCCGCTTTTTGTTCCGCACCGGCCCGCTTCTGTCCGCGTTCCGTATCGCGGCGGGCGGGGCCGACCGCTCAGCTTCGCCGTGCCCAGATGTTCACACCCTCCGTCGACTTCGCGAACTCGTCGATCTCGGCCAGTTCGGTGTCCGTGATCTTGGGGGCGTCGAGGGCCGCGATATTGGCCTCCAGCTGGGCGACGCTGCTGGCGCCGATCAGGGCGGAGGTCATCCGCTCGTCGCGCAGGACCCAGTTCAGCGCCAGCTGCGCCAGCGTCTGGCCGCGCCGGACGGCGATCTCGTGGAGCCCGCGGAGCCGGCGCACCACCTCGTCCGACAGCAGATCCGGGTCCAGCGACTTGCCCTGCGAGGCGCGCGAGCCCTCGGGGACGCCGTTCAGGTACTTGTCGGTCAGCAGTCCCTGGGCGAGCGGTGCGAAGGAGATACAGCCCATGCCCTCCGTTTCGAGGGTGTCCAGCAGCCCGTCGTCCTCGGTCCAGCGGTTGATCATCGAGTACGAGGGCTGGTGGATCAGCGCCGGGACGCCCATCGCGCGCAGGATCCGGGCCGCCTCACGGGTCTGCTCGGAGTTGTAGGACGAGACGCCGGCGTACAGCGCCTTGCCCTGCTGGACGGCGGACGCCAGCGCGCCCATCGTTTCCTCCAAAGGGGTGTCCGGGTCGAATCGGTGCGAGTAGAAAATATCGACGTAATCGACGCCCATACGCTTCAGTGACGCATCCAACGAGGAGAGGAGATATTTCCGCGATCCCCATTCGCCATAGGGACCGGGACGCATCCGATATCCGGCCTTTGTGGAGAGAATGATCTCGTCGCGGTAGGATCGGAAGTCCTGCGCGAAGATCTTTCCAAAGTTCAGTTCGGCGGATCCGGGCGGCGGACCGTAGTTGTTCGCCAGATCGAAGTGGGTGACGCCCAGGTCGAAGGCGCGCCGGAGAATGGCCCGCTGGGAGGCGAGGGCGCGGTCGTCCCCGAAGTTGTGCCACAGCCCCAGAGAGATAGCGGGGAGTTTCAGTCCGCTACGGCCGGTACGCCGGTACTCCATGGAGTCATAGCGTGATTCCGCGGCGCGGTAGTCAGATGTACCAGTCATGGTCATCTCCCTATCACGTAGTTGTGACAGACCTGATTGGGCTCTTGATACACGCGAGAAGTAAAGTTGCTCACTTGAGGCGACGCGGGGCTGACCGCCATTCAGGCACGGAGGGGCTGGACCACACATGCTGCGATCTTCCGGGGTGCGCATCCCGTATCCGACCGCACTGCGGAATCTGGCCTACCGGCTGTATGCGCGCCGGGTGGAGGGCCGCCTGGATCACACCCAGGTGCCCAAGCACATCGGTGTCATTCTGGACGGCAACCGCCGCTGGGCGCGGGCCGACGGGCGGACGACCGAGCAGGGCCACCAGGCGGGTGCGGAAAAGATCACCGAGCTGCTGGGCTGGTGTGCGGAGACCGATGTCGAGGTCGTCACGCTCTGGCTGCTGTCGACGGACAACCTCGACCGGCCCGAGGCCGAGCTGACCCCGCTTCTGGGGATCATCGAGAACACCGTGCGCGGTCTGGCGGCCGACGGCCGGTGGCGGGTTCACCACGTCGGCAACCGTGATCTGCTGCCCACCCCGACGCAGCAGGTGCTGAAGGAGGCCGAGCAGACCACCGACGAGAACACCGGCATCCTGGTGAATGTCGCCGTCGGCTACGGCGGCCGGCAGGAGATCGCGGACGCGGTGCGCTCGCTGCTGCTGGAGCAGGCCGAGCGCGGCCACTCCGTGGCGGAGATCGCCGAGACCGTCGACATCGAGAAGATCTCCGAGCACCTCTATACACGTGGCCAGCCCGACCCGGATCTGGTGATCCGTACGAGCGGCGAGCAGCGGCTCTCGGGTTTCATGCTCTGGCAGAGCGCCCACTCCGAGTACTACTTCTGCGAGGTCTTCTGGCCGGCCTTCCGCAAGGTCGACTTCCTGCGCGCGCTGCGCGACTACTCAGCGCGGCATCGCCGTTACGGCGGCTGACGGGGCGGGGTGCGGGAGACGGGGCCGGGGCGGGCCCCCGGGGTGGCCGACGGAAGCCTTCAGGGTTGGTCGAACAGAACCGTTAAGGGGTGCGGACGCCACAACGCGACGGGTCGGGGCGGTATTCCCGCTGCGGAGACGGGGCCGGCAGGGAGTGATGTCGCTCACACCGCCACCCTTGACGCCGCTCTGACGCCCCCTCAAGTGACGGCGGCTCGCTGCGGGGAACCGTAGCCCGGCGATCACCCGTAACCCAAGGTTCACCAGGTATGTGTCATATGCACTGGCATGGGGGCGGGGCTTCGAGGGAATATCCCTGGCAGGTCGGCGTCCGGAATCAGACATCGGGCGTCGTATCTCAGCGGGCGGCATCGGCCGTCCGCCCGGGAGGCCCTTTGCACATCACGGACGTTCGTGCGTACCGCACGGAGGACGCGGAGGGCCGGTGTTCGGCCCGCGCATCGTGGCCAGAACCCGGTCCGGTCTCTATATGGCCGGGCTTCCGGGGCCGGCGGCGCAAGCCGCGGATGTCACGGTCCCCGGGAGCCAATCGCCCCGCGACGCCGTCGCACCCCGACCTCATCCGAGGGGGTACGTCCACCCGTGGTGAACAGCAACAAGCGCCGTGAGAACGGCCGGCGCACCTATGTCCTTGACACCAGCGTCCTGCTGGCGGATCCAGGCGCCATGGCCCGTTTCGACGAGCACGAAGTCGTGCTGCCGGTCGTCGTGGTCACAGAGCTGGAGGCCAAGCGGCATCATCCGGAGCTCGGTTACTTCGCCCGGCAGGCGCTGCGTCGGCTGGACGAGTACCGCGTGCAGTACGGGCGGCTGGACGCCCCCCTCCCCATCGGGGGTCTCGGCGGGTCGCTCCGGGTCGAGCTGAACCACTCCGACCCGGGGATCCTGCCGGCCGCCTTCCTGAACGGGCACCGGACGGGCGACAACGACTCGCGGATCCTCGCGGTGGCGCGCAATCTGCAGGCCGAGGGGTTCGACGTCACCGTCGTCTCCAAGGATCTGCCGATGCGCATCAAGGCGTCCTCGGTCGGTCTGCTGGCCGAGGAGTACCGTGCAGAGCTGGCGATCACCGACTCCGGCTGGACGGGCATGGCCGAGCTGGCCGTCTCCGCGGAAGCGGTGGACGATCTGTTCGCCGCCGACATCGCACACATTCCGGATGCCACCGAACTTCCGGTGCATACCGGACTGGTGCTCCAGTCGGAGCGCGGCAAGGCGCTGGGCCGGGTCACCTCGGAGGGCGCGGTCCGGCTGGTGCGCGGCGACCGGGAGGCGTTCGGGATCCACGGTCGCAGCGCGGAGCAGCGGATCGCGCTGGATCTGCTGCTGGACCCCGATGTCGGGATCGTTTCCATGGGCGGCCGGGCCGGTACGGGCAAGTCGGCGCTGGCGCTGTGCGCGGGCCTGGAGGCCGTGCTGGAGCGCCAGCAGCACCGCAAGGTGATGGTCTTCCGGCCGCTGTACGCGGTGGGCGGGCAGGAGCTGGGCTATCTGCCGGGCAGCGAGTCGGAGAAGATGAACCCCTGGGCACAGGCCGTCTTCGACACCCTGTCCGCGGTGACCACCAAGGACGTCATCGAAGAGGTGGTGGGCCGCGGCATGTTGGAGGTGCTGCCGCTCACGCACATCCGCGGCCGGTCGCTGCACGACGCGTTCGTCATCGTCGATGAGGCCCAGTCGCTGGAGCGGAATGTCCTTTTGACGGTTCTGTCCCGTATCGGCGCCAACTCCCGGGTGGTGCTGACCCATGACGTCGCACAGCGCGACAACCTCCGGGTCGGGCGGCACGACGGAGTGGTCGCGGTCGTCGAGAAGCTCAAGGGGCATCCGCTGTTCGCACATGTCACGCTCAACCGCTCGGAGCGTTCGCCGATCGCGGCACTGGTGACCGAAATGCTGGAGGACGGAAGGATCTGACCTTTTATGAACTGGCTGGCGTGATCTGCCCGTTGTGAGCATCTGCCGCCCGGCGAAGCGAAGGAGCTTAGCCGGGCGGCGCGCGTGTGCGCGGCAATATCCGAAAATCCCCGGGGGTAAACGAGGTGTGAGCTTTCACACCCGACTCGGAATTGATTCCCGGCGTGCCGTTCGGGCAGAGTCTGGTTCCTGTCAGGCCCCGCATACGGCACCAACACCCTCAGGGGTGCTCCCGGACGACTCCGGGAGCGTTGGAACACCCGAACTTCATAGCGAGTCGCCGTATGCCGCCCGAGCACCACGCGGACCCCCGAGGGGGACGTACCGGGCCAGTGCCTCCCGTGACCAGTCGGACCCGACCGCTCAACAGGGACCGGAACAAGGGGAGGCCAGCGCCAGGGGCACGATTGCGTCCGCGAGGTCACCTATGCGGGCGATGCTGGAAGGAAAACGTGTGAGCCGGATCTCGGTCCGGGGATTCGCCGTGGCCTCCGCCACCGCGGTCACCACCGTCGGCGCCGTCGTCGGCGTCGCATCGGGCAGCCAGGCGTCGGTGGACAACACCGAGGCCGCCGCGGCCGACGCGACGATCGCCGACATCCCCGCGGGCCAACAGGCCCAGGTGCAGACGGCGTCCCTGACGCAGCAGGCGGACGAGGCATCGACGTCCGCCGGTGCCGCGGCCCTCAAGGCCGCGCAGGAGTCGGCACGCAAGGCCGCCGCGCAGACCGCGCAGGACAAGAAGGACGCCGCGGACGCCAAGGCGCAGAAGGAAGCCGAGGAGCGCAAAAAGAAGGAGCTGGCCGCGTCCCGCTCCGCCGCGCGCGACGCCGGTGACTTCCTCGTCAAGAGCTCCTACACCGTCGCCGAGGTGCAGAGCATGGCCCGCCAGATGGTGGCGAGCGAGCAGTTCCAGTGCTTCAGCAACATAGTGGATCACGAGTCCAGCTGGAACTACCGGGCCACCAACGCCTCCTCCGGCGCATACGGTCTCGTCCAGGCGCTGCCCGGCTCCAAGATGGCCTCGGCGGGTTCCGACTGGCAGACCAACCCGGCCACGCAGATCAAGTGGGGCCTGAACTACATGAACGATCGCTACGGCAGCCCGTGCGGCGCCTGGTCGTTCTGGCAGGCCAACAACTGGTACTAGGCGCCGCCGGTACCGCGCAATCTCCGAAACCCCCGACCGCGCCAGGGTCGGGGGTTTCGCGTATGGGGCACAGGTAACGTCGTGCCGACAGAGACGGAGTGCGGGAGGGGAAGAGGAAGTGACATGTCCAGATTGCCTCAGTGGGTCGGCGGCATCGGTGCCGGTCTGACGCGGCTCTCGCAGCGGCTGGAGGACCAGCGCCGCCGTGCGGAGACCGCGGCGATGGGAGTTCCCGATGGACGGAGCTTGCCGGAGTCCTCGGGGGAGGGCGATCCGGATGAGCTGAGGCGTACCGGGACCGCGGGCGCGCCGTACGGCTCCGGGGTCCCCGGGCCGGCGGACGGGTCCCGGACGGCGTCCGGAGCGAAGTCCGCCGATGGCCCGGCCGGACGCGTCCTCGTCACCCGGAAGCAGGTTCCGGACGCCGTGGACGGCGCGCCGCGCTCCCCCAAGGACTCCGACCCCCCGCTCTCGGCTCCGCTCGACCGGGGGGACCCCCACCGTCCAGGGGAGACCCCCCTCGCGGAGGACGATCCGGTGGCCGCTTCCCGCCCGCCGGAGTCGGTGCCCGCGCCGCCCGCCTACGCGCCGGCCGTCGCGGCCCGCCCGGATCCCGTGGCCGCGGTGCCGTGGGGCGTACGGGTCGCCGCCGAGGTCGGCTGGCGGCTGCTGGTGCTGGCCGGGGCGCTGTGGGTGCTGGCGCGGGTCATCACCACCATCGAGCTGGTGGTGCTCTCCGTCACCGCGGCGATGCTGATCACCGCGCTGCTGCAGCCCACCGTGGCCTGGCTGCGCAATCGCGGGCTGGCGCGCGGGCTGGCGACCGCGCTGACCTTCATCGGCGGGTTCGTGGTCATGGGTCTGGTCGGCTGGTTCGTGGTGTGGCAGGTCCAGGACAACATCGAGTCGGTGTCCAGCCGGATCCAGGACGGCATCACCGAGCTCAAGGGCTGGCTGCTGAACAGCCCGTTCCATGTGACCGACAGCCAGATCAACCAGATCGCCAAGAACCTGCAGGAGGCCGTCGGCGCCAACACCGAGGCGATCACCACGGCCGGCCTGGAGGGCGTCACCGTCGTCCTGGAGATGCTCACCGGCATCCTGCTGGCGATGTTCACCACGCTGTTCCTGCTCTACGACGGCCGCCGCATCTGGACGTGGGTGCTCAAGCTGGTTCCGGGCGCGGCCCGGGAGGGCGTGGCGGGCGCCGGGCCGCGGGCCTGGCGGACGCTGACCGCCTATGTGCGCGGCACGGTCATCGTCGCCCTGATCGACGCCATCTTCATCGGCATCGGGCTCTGGTTCCTCGATGTGCCGCTGGCCGTCCCACTGGCCGTCTTCATCTTCCTGTTCGCCTTCATCCCGCTGGTGGGCGCGGTGGTGTCGGGCGCGCTGGCATGTCTGGTGTCGCTGGTCACGCAGGGCGTCTTCACGTCCCTGATGGTGCTGGCGATCGTGCTGGCCGTGCAGCAGATCGAGGGCCACATCCTGCAGCCGTTCATCCTGGGCCGCGCGGTGCGGGTCCACCCGCTCGCGGTGATCCTCTCGGTCGCCGCCGGCGGCCTGATCGCGGGCATCGGCGGCGCGGTCGTCGCGGTGCCGCTGGTGGCCGTCACCAACACCGTCGTCGGCTATCTGCGCTCGTACTCCAGGGAACAGGCACTGCGGATGACGCCGCAGCCGCGCGGGGCCACGGCCATCGGGGTGGCGCCGACGCCGCCCCGGGGGCGCGGCGACTCGGCCGACGACTAGGCCCTGTCCGGTGGGGCGGCGCCGTGGGCCCGGCTATGGCCCACCGGACAGGCCCCAGCGGGCCCCCGGCTCCCCGACGCACGGAACCCCGCAGACGCATCGTCTGCGGGGTTCCGTGCGTCTGCTCGCGTGCCGATGACGCGGCTCGTGCCGATTACTCGGCGAGCGCCTCCTCGGCGTCCAGCGTGGCGCCGACGGCCTGCAGGACGGCCGCGATCTTGACGGCTTCCTGGATCGTCTCGCGGTCCACACCGGCCTTGCGGAGCACCTGCTCGTGCGAGTCCAGGCACATGCCGCAGCCGTTGATGGCCGAGACGGCCAGCGACCACAGCTCGAAGTCGACCTTGTCCACGCCCGGGTTGCCGATGACGTTCATCCGCAGACCGGCGCGCAGCGTCCCGTACTCCGGGTCCGACAGCAGGTGCCGGGTCCGGTAGAAGACGTTGTTCATCGCCATGATGGCGGCGGCCGACTTGGCGGCGGTGTACGCCTCCGCGGAGAGGTTGGCCTTGGCCTCCGGCTCCAGCTCGCGCAGCACCTTCGGCGAGCGCGAGGCGATCGCGCAGGCCAGGACGGTGCCCCACAGCTGCTGCTGCGGCAGCTCGCTGTTGCCGATGACCGACCCGAGGTTCAGCTTCAGGTCCTTGGCGTAGTCCGGAACGGCGGACTTGAGTTCATTCAGCGCCATGTCGGATCAGCTCACTCGCCCGCGAGGAGCTTGACCGGGTCGAGGGTCTCGTCGCCCTTGGACCAGTTGCAGGGGCACAGCTCGTCGGTCTGCAGGGCGTCCAGAACCCGCAGGACCTCCTTGGGGTTACGGCCGACGGAGCCGGCGGTCACCATGGTGAACTGGATCTCGTTGTTCGGGTCGACGATGAAGACGGCGCGCTGCGCGAAGCCGTCCTCGCCCTCGATGCCCAGGTCGCGCATGAGCTCGTGCTTCGAGTCGGCGAGCATCGGGAAGGGCAGGCCGGTCAGGTCCGGGTGGTCCTTGCGCCAGGCGTGGTGCACGAACTCGGAGTCACCGGAGAAGCCGAGGACCTGGGCGTCACGGTCGGCGAACTCGTCGTTCAGCTTGCCGAAGGCGGCGATCTCGGTCGGGCACACGAAGGTGAAGTCCTTGGGCCACGCGAAGACGATCTTCCACTTGCCCTCGTACGTCTTGTGGTTGATCTGCTCGAATTCCTTGCCGGACTCAAGCGAGACGCAGGCAGTCAGGTCGAACTCGGGGAACTTGTCACCAACAGTGAGCACGCGCTCTCCTTGCAGAGGGAGGAAATCCCAGCACGAAGTCCCGTATGGGGGATTCGGGGCTTTCCATGGGGCTTGGACGAGTTACACAGTGCCACAGGAGGCATTGATCAGGGAAATAGCTAGACTGGTTGATGTTGATCGGAGGTGGTTATCAGTGGCTTCCCCAGGGACCCCCGGCGGCCGGGCCCGCCAGCCCAGCCTGGCCCAGCTGAGGGCCTTCATTGCAGTGGCCGAGCATCTGCACTTCCGCGAGGCGGCAGCCGAGATCGGCATGAGCCAGCCCGCGCTGTCCGGTGCCGTCTCCGCGCTGGAGGAAACGCTCGGCGTTCAGCTATTGGAGCGTACGACGCGCAAGGTGCTGCTCTCGCCGGCGGGGGAGCGGGTGGCCGCCCGCGCGCTGGCGGTCCTGGACGCGGTGGGGGAGCTGATGGAGGAGGCGGAGGCGGCTCGCGCGCCGTTCACCGGCATGCTGCGGCTCGGCGTCATCCCGACCGTCGCGCCCTACCTGCTGCCGACCGTGCTGCGGCTGGTGCACGCGTCGTACCCGGATCTGGACCTCCAGGTCCATGAGGAACAGACCGCCTCGCTGCTCGACGGACTGGCCCACGGCCGCCTCGACCTGCTCCTCCTCGCGGTCCCCCTCGGCGTCCCCCAGGTCACCGAACTCCCGCTCTTCGACGAGGACTTCGTGCTGGTGGCGCCCAAGGACCACTGGCTGGGCGGACGCGCCGACATCCCGCGCGAGGCGCTGAAGGAACTGGATCTGCTGCTCCTGGACCCGGGGCACTGCCTGCGTGACCAGGCCCTGGACATCTGTCGGGAGGCGGGACGCGTATCAGAAGAGGCGGGGCGAAGCCCCTCGGGTTGGGGCGGTGGCGGGCGACGGGAGGGCGCCGCGGTGACGACCAGCGCGGCCGGGCTGTCGACGCTGGTGCAGCTGGTGGCCGGCGGCCTGGGCGTAACGCTGCTGCCGCGTACGGCGCTGCGGGTGGAGACGGCGCGCAACGACCTGTTGACGACGGGCTACTTCGCGGATCCGGCCCCGTCGCGGCGGATCGCGCTGGCGATGCGCAGCGGGACGGCGCGGCAGCGGGAGTTCGAGGAGTTCGCGGGGGCGTTGCGGGGGGCTATGCGGTTGCTTCCTGTGCGGGTTGTGGAGGGGTGAGGGTCAGAGGCGGCCGGCTGCCAGGATTGCCTCTACGTCGAGAACGACCTCGGCCCCGATGGAGTCCGGCAACGTGACCTCCTGTCCTGGGGCATAGACGTGGTGCGTGTCGTATTCGTTGGCGCTCGGGTCGGTGAGGACGTGAATACGGTCGTTCTTGCGGTCGACAATCACGTAGACCGGGATCTTGGCGATGGCGTATGCGGCAACCTTCAACTTGAGGTCAGCGTTGTAGTTGGTAGAGGTGACCTCAAGCACCAAGCGGAAGATCGCCGGGTCGTAGCAGTTGAATTCGATGTGGTGGTCGCGAAAGTCGGCGTCCACGACTGCAAGGTCCGGAACGGCGTAGTCCGACGGGCCGTCGGGCAGCCACACGCCCAGAGCCTGTCCCACCCGCGTCTCTCCTCCGTGAACGGGGGCGAACGCAAAGGTGAGATCGGTCAGCGACATCGAGTGAGGGCCGTCAGCGGATGGTGTCACGATGATTGATCCCCCGAGGATCTCGACTCGATAGCCCGGGAGCTTGTCAGCGAGCTTCTCGGCTTCTTCGAGCAGAGTCAGCTCAGGTTCGCCCTCACAGGGGTACTCGACCGCTGCGGCAGACATGGCGCCTCCTAGTGGCTGGTATCGAGGCCCTCATCGTATGCCGGGCCGCCCGCACACGTCCCGTACGACAACGTTCACCCATTCGTGGACCGTCACTCCGTACGAAGCCCCTCCGGCCGCATCAGCCTCCACAGCAGCGGCAGCGACATCACCGTCACGCCGACGATCACGACGGCCGCCGTCCCCGTGAGGGTCAGGATCGTGGGCCAGTCCGGCATCGGCGGGCGGTCGACCATGTGCAGGAGGAGGGTGCCCAGGCCCAGGCCGCAGGCGACGGCGAGGGTCAGGCCGAGGACCACCGGGATGGTGGTGTACCAGAGGACCGAGAGGCCCAGGACGGTGCGCGGGGTGCCGAGGGCGTCCAGGGCGGACAACAGGCGCGCGCGTTCGTGGAGTTGTTCCAGGGTGGTGATCAGCAGGCCGGCGCCGATCAGCACCAGGACGGCGACGGCGCCGGCGGCCAGGGCACGGCGGACGGTGCCGAGGGCGTCGTCGGTGTCGGCGGCATCGTAGGTGTACAGCTCGGCGCGGATGTCGACCTGGGCGGCGATGTTGCGGACGTGGTCGAGGGCGTCGGGGCGGTCCGGGTCGAGCCGCAGCATGACGTTCACGGTGGCGTCGTGGAGGTGGGTGGCGTCCAGGGCTCTGGGGGTGGCGAGCAGACCGGTCGCGTCGACGCGGGGCGGGAGCTCGCGGGCCGGGGCGGTGTGCCGGGCGGTGGCCGGCACCGTCCAGGTGGCCGGCTTGTGGCCGGCCTCCTCGCTGCCGAGCGGGCTGAGCGCCAGCCGCTCGCCGGGGCGCGGCAGCCGGAAGGCGTCATCGGGGTCCTCGGCGAGGAAGACATCGCCGTCTGAGCAGGCGGTGATCCGGGTCAGCGCGCGCAGGGTGGCACAGTCGGCGACGGTCACCGGGTAGGGCTCGGGGTCGTCGTCCTCGTGGCCGGAGCCGTGCGCCATGGCCCGCTGGTGCGCGGCGGAGTCCGCGTAGCCGGTGATCAGGCCGTGGGACGCGCGGACGCCCTCGGCCGTGCCCAGGCGGGCGTCCAGCCGGTGGGCGCGGGCGGCGGGCGCGGTGTCTTCCCGGGCGCCGGCCACGACCCACCGGGAGGAGCCCCGGGGCATGTCGGTGAGTCCGGGCAACGCGCCGGACAGCAGCACCTGTGCGGCGATGGCACCGGCCACCGCCACGGTGATCCCGCTGATCGAGCGGCTGGCCGTACCGCTGGTCAACTGCAGCCGCCGGACGGCCAGATGCCAGGACTGGCCGCCGCGCCGGCCGAGGCCGCCGCGGCACAGCCAGGCCACCACGGCGTCCAGCAGCCAGGGCAGGAACGCCGCGACGCCCAACAGGAGCAGCGACACCCCGACGATCACCTGGGCGCTGGCGGCGTCGCCGCTCCGCACGCCGCCGATCACCTGCGGCAGCAGCAGCGCCACCCCCGCGGCCGGCAGCAGCGGCCGCCACCACAGCCGGCGGCGCAGCGGCGGCGCCTTGCGGGTCACGCCCAGGGGTTCGACGGTGACCCGCCGCATGGTGAACAGCGCGACGCCGACCGCGCAGACCGGCAGGCCCAGTGCGATGACGGAGGTCAGCACCGGGTCCGGTACGACGTCGGAGGGGAAGGCGCCGAGGCCGAAGAGGGTGAGGGAGCTGAGCGGGATCCGGACGGCGAGGAAGAGCGCGGTGCCGGTGAGCAGGCCGAGCAGGGAGCCGGCCAGCGCCTCGCCGGCGGCGATCCGGCGGGTGGTGGCCCGGTCGGCGCCCACCAGCCGCAGCGCGGCGAGCCGCAGGTCGCGGCGCTCCCCGCCGAGGCGGATCGCCGTGGCGACGAAGACGGTGACCGGCACCAGCAGCGCGGCACAGCCCACGATGATCGCCAGCACCACCAGGGGCTCCGGCTCGACCGGGTTGCCGACGGTGCCGAATTCGGTGATCCGGTCGACGCCGTCGTCGGGTGCTCGTAGCGCGTCGGTGCCCTGGTAGTAGAGGAGTTCGCCGGGGTTGATCAGCCCCTCGTCGCCGATGTGGGCGGTGATCCGCAGCTGCGGGAAGCGTTCCTTGAGGAGCGCGCCATCGGGGGAGGCCAGCAGCTCGGCGAGGGCGGGCGAGACGGCCAGCTCGCCGGGGCCGGGCAGCCGGGACAGGCCCGGCGGGACGGGGGCGTGCGGTCCCTCCGCCTGCACCGCCAGGCCGTTCACCGCCATGTCCCGGTAGCCGCTGTTCACCGAGGCGATCAGCAGGGTGCGGTCGGTGGGCCCGTGGCCCTCCTCGACGGAGACGGTCGTGCGTGCCGCTTCGCGGTGCTTGGCGGCGGTCAGCGCGCTCGGGATGGCGGCCGCGAGCAGCAGGACGGCGACGCCCAGGCCGACGCCGAGCGCCGTGAGGACGGTCCGCAGCCAGCCGTGCCGGCCGCCGATGACCGCGAACCGCGCGCCCATGAGGAGGTCGTGGGTGAAGCGGACGGCTGGCCGCCCCCGGGGGTCCTGCATGCGTGCGCTCACTCCGTCCGCAAGCCGTCGGGCCGCATCATGCGCCACAGCGGAGGCAGGCTCAGCGCCGTGACGAACAGGATCACGCCGGCGCCGATGGCGGTCATCCCCGCCACCACCGGCCAGTCCACGGTAACCGGCGTGTCGATCATGGTGAGCAGCAGTGCCCCCAGTCCGAGCCCGCACCCCACCGCGAGGCCCAGGCCGAGGACGACCGGGACGGCGGTCTGCCACAGGACCGACCAGCCGAGCGTGGTGCGGCGGGTGCCGCAGGCGTCGAGGGTGGACAGCAGTCGCCGGCGCTCGTGGAGCTGCTCGACGGTGGAGGTGATCAGGCCCGCGCCGATCAGCAGCAGGGTGATGACGGCGCCCGCGAACAGGCCGTCGCGGACGCTGCCGAGCTGCTCGTCGTGCGGATTGTCGACGACGGAGAACTCGTTCATCGTCGGGTTGATGCGCGCCGCGGTGTTGCGGATGTGCTCCACCGCGTCCTCGGCGTCCCGGTCGAAGTCGACCTGGAGCTCCATGTCGGGGACCTTGAGCCGGCTGACGTCCAGCGCCGACGGGGTGGCCAGGAGGTCGTACGAGAAGCGGCCGGGTCCGGTTCCGGGGGAGAGCATCCGGGCGTCGCGGGCCGTCTCGGGGATCTTCCAGGGGCGGGCGGGACCCCGGCTGTCGTCCACGATGATCGCAGGGTTGAGGTCGATGGTCGCGCCGGGGCTGACGGGCGAGTCGGCGTCCCGGGTGTCCGTGACGAAGAGGTCGCCGTCCCGGCAGGACGGCACACGGGCCAGTCTGCGCAGCTCGGCGCAGCTGCCGACGGCGACCGTGGCATGGGCCTCGTCGGCCGGGTCCCGGCCGGCGGCGGGCAGCCGGCCGACGTTCGCGTCGATGGTGCCGCGGGCCGCCGTCACGCCGGGGGTGGCGCGCAGCGCGTCGAGCGCGCGCTGGGTCTGCGGCCAGCTGTCGGTGCTGCCCCACAGGCCGATCCGCGGTAGCTTGCCGGACTCCGCGTACGCCTGCGCATAGCCGGTCTGCATGCCGGTCAGCAGCATGTGGATCGCGATGGCGCCGGCCACCGCGACGGTGATGCCGCTGACCGAGCGGGTGGCCGAGCCGCTGTTCAACCGGAGGCGGCGGACGGCCAGTTGCCAGGGGACCGGGCCGCCGTGCAGCCGCCGCACCACGGCGTCGACCAGCCAGGGCAGCAGCGCCGTGACGCCGAACAGCAGCAGCATGGCACCGGCCGTCAGCCGGATGGTGTTCGGCGCGGTGTCGGTCCACGGCCGCTGCCAGGCCAGCGGAAGCAGCAGCAGGGTGCCCACGGCGGGCAGCGCCACGCGCCACCACAGCCGGCGGCGGACGGCCCGCCGGTTGCGGACGATGCCCAGCGGCTCGACGGTGACGCCGCGCTGCGCGAAAAGCGTCACCAGCACCGCCGCCGTCGGGACGAGGACGGCGGTCAGCGCCGCGGCGAGCGGGCCGGGGACGACGTCCGAGGGGAAGACGTTGATGTCCCAGAGCGTGATCACCGACGCGAACTGCCGCCCGCCCAGGAACAGCGCGGCGCCCGCGGCCAGCCCCAGCAGCGAGCCGAACAGCGCCTCGCCGGAGGCGATCCGCCGGGCCGTACGGATGTCGGCGCCGACCAGCCGCAGCGCGGCCAGCCGGCGCTCCCGGCGCTCGGTGCCGAAGCGTACGGAGGTGCCGATGAAGACCAGCACCGGCGTCATCAGCGCCACACACGTCATGATCACGAGGAGGACGGCGGGTGCCCGCATCGGCTTCGGGTCCCAGCTCTTGCCGAAGTGGTCGATGCGGTAGCCGTCGGGGGCGCGCAGCGTGGCGCTCTGCGCGAAGTAGGTGAGTTCCCGTGGTCCGAGCAGTCCGTCGTCGCCGATGACACCGGCCACCCGGTAGTCCAGCCGGTCGCGGAGCAGCGCGCCGTCGGGGGAGTCCAGCAGCTCCTTGAGGGCGGGGGAGACCAGCATCCGGCCGGGGCCGGGGAGTTGGCGGACGCCGGGCGGTACGGGCGGATGCGCGCCGTCCGGGCGCACCAGGCGGCCGCGGATCTGCGCGCCGCGGTAGGTGGTGTCCACCGAGGTGTAGAGCAGGGTGTCGTCGGCGGGCTTCGGGTCGTGCTTCTGGCCGAGGTTCTCGCGGGCCTTCTCCCGGCCGTGCCAGGAGTCCATCAGGGACGGCACGGACGCCCCGAGCAGCAGGACCGCCACGCCCAGGGCCACGCCCGCCGCCGTCAGCGCCGTACGGATCCAGCCCTCGCGTCCGCCGCCCGCGGCGAACCGCATGCCCATGGCGAGGTCGCGGGCCCAGGTGACGGGACCGGTGCGCGGGACGGCGGGCAGCGCGGCGGGCGGGTCCTGGGGCGCGGGCGTGGCGGGCCCGCCCCCGGAGTCCCCGGAGCCGGCCGCGCCGCCGCGCCCGCCGCTGCCGGCGTGCGAGCGGAGCGGGCTCATAGCGCGAGCATGTCCTTCACCTTGCCGTCGCGGACGACGATCTCGCGGTCGGAGTAGGCGGCGACCCGGGATTCATGGGTGACCAGGACGACGGCGGCGCTGGTGTCCCGGGCCGCGTCGGTCAGCAGGGTCAGCACCCGTTCGCCGTTGAGGGAGTCCAGGGCGCCGGTGGGCTCGTCCGCGAAGATCACCCGTGGCCGGGTGGCGAGCGCGCGGGCGACCGCGATCCGCTGGCCCTGTCCGCCGGAGAGCTCACCGGGCCGCTGCCCGGCGACCGTGTCGACCTCCAGCCGCGCCAGCCACTCACCGGCCTGCCGCTCGGCCTCCTTGCGCTTGGCGCCGTTCAGCCGCAGCGGCAGCGCGACGTTCTCCAGAGCCGTCAGCTCCGGGACGAGCTGGCCGAACTGGAAGACGAAGCCGAAGTCGGTACGGCGCAGGGCGCTGCGCCGGGCGTCGCTCAGCTCGGTCAGCAGGTGCGGGCCGTAGCGGACGCTGCCGGAGTCCGGCCGGATGATCCCGGCGAGGCAGTGCAGCAGCGTGGACTTGCCGGAGCCGGAGGGGCCCATGACGGCGACGACCTCGCCGGGGTGGATGGAGAAGTCCGCGCCGTCCAGTGCCGGTGTCGCCCCGTACGCCTTGTGCAGTCCCTCGGCCGAGAGCAGGGATCCTTCCGGCGTCATGCCCGGACCGTTTCGGCCAGCCGGTCCAGTCGCGCGGCGGTCAGCTCCAGCCAGCGCAGATCGGCTTCGAGGTGGAACAGCGCGTGATCGCAGATCAGCTGATCGGCGAGGTCGCCGCCGCGCTTGCGCTCGGTCAGTCCGCGCATCAGCCGCAGATGCTCGGTGCGCTGGGTGTCCAGCAGCTCGGCGGCGTCGCGGTCGGTCATCAGCGCCAGGACGACCTTGGTGTAGAGGGTCGACTGGAGGTAGGGCTCGGGCTTCTCGGGGCGGGCGAGCCACTGGGCGACATCGGTGATACCGGCGTCGGTGATCGCGTACCGCTTGCGTTCCGGGCCCGCGCCGGCCTCCACGGCGTCCACCTCGACCAGGCCGTTCTTCAGCAGCCGGGACATGGTGGAGTAGACCTGCCCGTAGTGCAGCGGGCGGTCGTGGCCGAAGTGTTCGTCGAAGGCCCGCTTGAGGTCGTAGCCATGGCGGGGGCCGGACTCCAGGAGGCCCAGCAGCGTATGACCGATTGACATGCCGACCACCTTACGTCGTGGGTGTATCGCCGGTGTATACGCACGCTGTATAGGGGACGGTACGCAATGTGTCCAGCCGTCCAGCACAGTGCGCCGGGGTGCGCCCCCGGAGCACGGTGGTGCGCGGGCTCCGGGAGGCGCGGTGGTGGCGGCCCCCGGAGCTGCACCAAGCCGGAGTCCGCTGGGCCATTCGCTTGAACCACCGGGCGGACCAGAGGAGGATTCGACGAACTCTTGGTGTCGCCGCTGGAGTCACAGGCGATCGGCGTCTGCTGTCCACACCGGTACCTGCCGGGCAGCCAGGCAAGGGTGAGGTGGGCGGCTTCGATGCGGTATGCCGATTACGCGTCCGGGGTGCGCGCCGGGCCGCCGGGGGGTCGCCGAGCTGGTCCGAGCCGCTGGTACAGCGTCACCCGCCGCCCGCGGACCTGCTCGTCCGTCACCACCGTGAAGTACTTCTTCAACACGGCAGTCTTCACCTTGTCCCGCTCCGCCGACACCGGCCGGGCCACCCTGGGCGCATCAGTGACCAACAGTATCCGCTGTTGTGCCAACAACGCGGTCCGTATCCGCGCCGGATCGGCCTCCTCGCCCTTCAGCGTCCCGGACGCCACAGGGCTCTCCGCCAGCGCAATGTCCCGCAGTCCGGCGAAGTCATCGGGGGAGACCAGCGCGGTGTCGCGCCGGGCCGCCGGTACGAAGAGCACCGCATCCCCGGCGTTCTTCAGCCGCCGCACGTCGTCCGCTATCGCCAGGACGTCGTCCACCCGGCTCGCCGGAGACCGCTTGGCCAGCGACTGCGGCAACAGCGCCACCACCGCCACGGCGACCGTTACCGGGACAAGCCACGGCGAGGCTCCGGGGAATCGCGGCCCGATCGCCCGTACCGCTGCGCCCAGCGCCGTACCGATCAGCAGTGCCAGACCCAGCATGCTGAACAGAATGTAGCGGTCCAGGAACAGCGGCTGGACCAGGGAGAGGCCGATCAGGCTGATCTGCGGCACCGCGAGCAGCGGCAGCCCGACGGCCGCCACCGACAGCCGGCCTGCCCGCGGCCGATCCAGCAGGGCCCCGAGACCGCCGATCGCCAGCAGGACCGCCGGGCCGATCATCATGTGCCACGTCAGAGGCGGGATCCAGGACACCTGGTCGGACTGGCGCCGACTGAACACGATCAACGGCAGCGCAGCCGTCACAGCGCCCGCCGAGGCCGCCGCCCAGCGTGTCCACATCCCGCGCTGTGCCCGCGTCCAGATCAGGGTCGCCGCGTGCGCGGGCAGGATCAGCAGCGACAACCAGTTCAACAGCCCGCACACCAGGACCGCGCCCCCGTACGCCGCCCAGTGCACTGCTCGACCACGCCCCTCAAGCACGGTCACCAGCAGCAGCGTCGAGATCGCGGCCCCGGCCGCGACCAGCGCATACGGGCGGCCCTCTTGGAGATAGAACTGCACGGCCGGAAGCAGTCCGAGCGCCAGCCCTCCCCCCAAACCCGCCCAGGCCCCGGCCAGCCGGTGGCCGATGACCGTCACACAGGCCGCCGCCAGCGCCATGGCCACCACGGAGGGCAGCCGCAGGGTCGTGGTACTGGGCCCGAAAAATTCGAAGAGCCCATGCATCAGCAGGTAGTAGAGCCCGTGCACGACATCGACCTGCCCCAGCACGTGCCAGATCTCAGCGACGGTCCGCTGGGCCACCTGCCAGGTCGCGGCCTCGTCCCGCCACACACTGCGCTGGCGGGACAGCCCCCACAGGCCGAGCGTGAGGGTCCACAGCATCGGGATCAGCCAGACGGGCAGGCGGCGCCGGAGAACGGCTATAGAGGAAGTCATGAAGGTGTACAGGTCCTAGTTAAGGGGTGGCCGTGCGGGCCGAAGTCGGCCGCACCGTGAAGTGGGGCTGGTGGCCATCTGCCGGCCCGAGCCGGCGGTATGTCATTCGCCATAGGGGCGCCATTGGCTCGACCGGCGTACTGCCGCCCGCGCGCCCCACCGCCAGGTGAGGATGGCCGGCCGACTCTCCCGCACGGACCTGTAGCTCCACGCCGTCCGGCAGCACACGATCAGCGACTTCATGACGCAGTCGGCTGACCTTCAACACAGGCCCGACCACGCCCATTTCGCCCATTCCCTGACCCACCGGTCCCTCTTTCGCCCACCGCTCGCACCGCAGCACGGGGCGGGAAGGGCGGCTACCGAGCCGCCCTTCCCGCCCTGCCGATTTCAGCCTCAGAAACCGGGAGGCCAGATCTTCAGACCGCCCTCGAAGGCCGCGGACGCCGGTGATGCCCCCCCCACGAGCGCGGTCCCGGCGACGACGAGTCCCGCGATCGTGTTCTTCATCATCGTGCGAATCCTCCCCCTGATGAAGGCTCTGGCCGGTTGCCATGCCTTCTTGATCGCGCCACAAGGAATGGACCCCGAGATCGTACACACAAGCCGCATTTAGAAGATGTATTCGAAAAATGGGCTGTCTTGTGAAGCGAATAAGTCCATGTAAGGCCTATGCAAGGAAGTTGATCACGTTGGTTGTGAAAGACGGTGGGGGTGTGCGATGTCCGCCCCTGCGGCCGGGCCCCCACCCTGCGGATGCTCCGGTGCTGTCGGCCCGCTCAGCCGTCGTCCGGTCGCTCCCCGGCCCTCTTCGGGGGCCGGCCCCGCCGGGGGATGGCCCCCGCGTCCCGTGGCAGCCGGCCCGCGTCCGCGAGTGCCTTGCGGAGCAGGAACTCGATCTGCGCGTTGGCGCTGCGCAGTTCGTCGTTGGCCCAGCGGGAGAGCGCGTCATGGATCAGCGGGTCCAGCCGCAGCAGCACCTGCTTGCGCTGCTGCGGCCGTCGCGCGGGGGGCGGTCGGCCTTCGGCGTCGGGCCCCTCAGGCGTCTCCGGGCTCACTGGTAGAGGGACCCGGTGTTCAGAACGGGCTGGGCGGCCCGGTCGCCGCACAGCACCACCATCAGGTTGCTGACCATGGCCGCCTTGCGCTCCTCGTCCAGCTCGACGATGCCCTGCTCGTTGATCCGCGCCAGTGCGGACTCGACCATGCCGACCGCGCCCTCGACGATCTGCTGGCGGGCCGCGACGACCGCGCCGGCCTGCTGCCGCTGGAGCATCGCGGAGGCGATCTCGGGGGCGTAGGCGAGGTGGCTGAAGCGGGACTCGATGATCCGTACGCCGGCGGCCTGGACCCGGGCGGTCAGTTCGGCGGCGAGCTTCTCGGTGATCTCCTCGGCGTTTCCGCGCAGCGACAGCGCGCCCTCGTCGTGCGCGTCATAGGGGTACTCGATCGCGATGTGCCGGACGGCCGCCTCGGTCTGGGTGGCGACGAACTCCACGAAGTCGTCGACCTCGAAGAGCGCCTGTGCGGTGTCGTCGACCTTCCACACGACGATCGAGGCCAGCTCGATCGGGTTGCCGTAGGCGTCGTTCACCTTCAGTACGGCGGTCTCGTGGTTGCGCACCCTGGTGGAGATCTTCTGGGCGCTGGTGAGCGGGTTGACCCAGCGCAGGCCGTCGGTGCGGATGGTGCCGACGTACCGGCCGAAGAGCTGGATCACCCGGGCCTCACCGGGGGCGACCATCTTCACGCCGGTCATGAAGAAGATCGAGCCGATCACCAGCAGGACGCCGACGATGAACATCGGCACCCCGGCCGCGTTGTTGCCGCCCGACCCGATCATGCCGCCGGCGATGGCGACGGCGATGCCGAGGAAGACCCCGAGCACGGTGAGCAGCAGGGCGACGCCGCCCGGGATGCTGTGCGCCGGCTTCTCGCGGACCTGGGGCTCGGGCATGTCGGGTGCGTCGACGGTGAGGTCGGTGACGTCGGCGGGGGCTGCGGGGGCTGCGGGGGCGGTGAGGTCTGCGGATGTCCGGTCTGGCATGGAGGTTCCCCGTTTCTCGTGTACCTGTTGTCGCTGGTCTAGCAAAGTGATAGCACTTTAACGTGTCCGTATCCTTGCCGTCCAGCGCGAATGCGGGACGGCAGACCCGCGATGGACGCACGATGGGCGACACCCATCCCCCGGTTCCCCCGGCTCCACGTGCTGTTTGTCACGCCGGGAAAAGCCTTGATCGATGAGTATGTGTTGACAGATGCGGTGTTAGCTTCGACAGCTGAGTTTTCTGGGGGCGGAACGACTGGAGTGGCTGGAGCGATGGGCCGAGCGGAAGCGAGACGGGCACAGCGAGGGAGTGCCCGCCGAGCCAAACCGAAACAGAAGAAGAGCCGGATACGCCGGCTCTTCACCTGGAAGAAGATCCTCGGGACCTTCTTCGGCGTGTGCCTGGTGGGCATGGCCGGCTTCATCGGGCTGTACCTGTACGTGGACGTGCCGTCTGCGGACGAGGCCAACGCACAGGCCAGGGCGCAGGGCAACATCTTCAAGTACGCCGACGGCACGGTCATGGCCCGGGACGGCGTCAACCGCGAGAACGTCCCGCTCAGCCGGGTCCCCCGCGAAGTGCAGCACGCCTTCGTGGCCGCCGAGAACAAGACCTTCTACACCGACTCCGGCGTGGATCTGAAGGGCACCCTCCGCGGCATCGCGAAGACCCTCATGGGCGAGGGCAAGCAGGGCGGCTCGACGATCACCCAGCAGTATGTGAAGAACTACTACCTGAGCCAGGAGCAGACGGTCAGCCGCAAGCTCCAGGAGATCGTGATCTCTCTCAAGGCCGACGACAAGCTCACCAAGGACGAAATCCTCGCCGGCTACCTCAACACCAGCTACTACGGCCGCGGCGCATGGGGCATCCAGGCCGCCGCACAGGCGTACTACGGCGTGGACGTCGAGAAGCTCACCGTCTCGCAGGGCGCCTATCTCGCCTCGCTGCTGCAGGCGCCGAGCCAGTACGACTGGGCCACCGCGACCGAAGCCGGCAGGAAGCGGGTCAAGGAGCGCTGGGCCTACACGCTCAACAACATGGTCGAGATGGACTGGCTCTCCAAGCAGGACCGCGCCAAGCAGAGCTTCCGCGTGCCGCAGGACCCCAAGCCGCTGCCCGGCCTGTCCGGCCAGACCGGCTACTTCGTCGAGGCGGCGAAGGACGAACTCCTCGCCAAGGGCATCGACGAGAAGAAGTTCGAGGCCGGCGGCTGGACCATCACTCTCGGCATCGAGAAGAACAAACAGCGGGACCTGGAGAAGGCCGTCAAGCGCAGGCTCACCGACAGCCTCAACCCCAAGCTGCGCAAGGTCGACCAGGACGCCCAGCTCGGCGCCGCGTCGGTGGACCCCAAGACCGGCCGGGTCGTCGCCATGTACGGCGGCACGGGCTATACCAAGCACTGGGTCAACAACGCGCTGCGCTCCGACTACCAGCCGGCCTCCACCTTCAAGCCGCTGATCCTCGCCTCGGCGATGGAGAACGAGGCCAAGACCCAGGACAACGTCCGGATCACCCCCAACACGATCTACGACGGCCGTAACCGACGCCCGGTCGTCGGCGGCACCATCCCCTTCGCCCCGCCCAACGAGGACGAGCGCGAGTACGGGAAGATCAGCGTCCAGACGGCGATGAACAATTCCGTCAACTCCGTCTTCGCGCAGATGGGGGAGGACGTCGGCCTGGACAACGTCAAGAAGACCGCGGTCAGCCTGGGCATGAACGGCTCCAAGATCGACGTCAAGCCCGCGATGACCCTGGGCACCATGGGCGCCAGCCCGCTCCAGATGGCCGGCGCGTACGCCACGCTCGACAACCACGGCAGGAAGGTCACCCCGTCGCTGGTCGTCAAGGCCGAGCACGGCATCGAAGGGGAGATGACGCTGCCGGACCCGATCGGCGACCGGGTGCTCAGCCGACAGACCGCCGACACCGTCACCTCCGTCCTCGCGGGCGTGGTCAACGACGGCACGGCCTCGGGCGCGGTGAAGAACACCGCCTACAAGGCGGTGGGCAAGACCGGCACCTCCGACGACAACAAGTCGGCCTGGTTCGTGGGCTATACGCCCAAGCTGGTCACCGCGGTCGGCATGTTCGGTGAGAACTCCAAGGCCGACGGGAAGATCCCGCAGGGTGCCCAGGTCACGCTGAAGGGCACCGGTGGCGGCGGCCGCGTCAACGGCGGCGGTTACCCGGCAAGGGTGTGGGCCGACTACACGGCGGCCGCGCTCGGTTCCGACATCGGCGCCGACTTCGATCTGGAAACCGACCTCGGCGCCGGGGTGCCCCCGCCTCCCTCTCCGACGCCGACCACCCCTCCGAGCCCCACCCCGTCCCCCTCCCAGTCGCCGAGCGGTACCCCGTCGCAGACCCCCAGCGGTACGCCGTCGCAGACCCCGACGCCGACCGGGCCCCCGACGCCCACCGGCCCGCCCACCTCTACCCCGACCGGCACCTTCCCGCCGGACGGCGGCACGACGGACGGCAGTGACGGCGATCCCGACAACAAGCCCAACAGGGGCGGCAGGGAACCCGTGTCCGGCCTGGAGTGACGCCCCTTCAGCCGGCTCCTGCTCGGTGAACGCACCGCGGCCCCGCCTCAAGGCGGGGCCGCGGCGCGTCGGCGGTTCATCGTGGCGGGTTCAGCCGGCGGTTCATGATGGCGGTCGGTTCAGCCGCCACCCACCCCGGCCGCGATCCGGTCGCCCAGGTTCTTGTCGATGTTGCGCCAGTACTGCAGCGCCCGTTCCAGCACCGGCTGGGTGACACCGTTCCGCAGATGGCCGGTGACATTGCTGACGAGGCGGTCGCGGGCCGCGTCGTCGAGGACATCGCGCACCATCGTGCCCGGCTGCCCCCAGTCATCGTCCTCGCGGTGCAGCGTGTACGCGTTGCGGACCATCTCGCCCGCGCTCTCCCAGCCGGCGGCCGGGTCGAACCGCTCGGGGTCGGTGGCCGGTCCGCCCTTGGAGTTCGGGGCGTACGGGGCGGCCGTCAGGGACGGGTCGAACCGCATCGGGCCGTCCTTGGCGTAGGAGTGCACCGGCACATGCGGCCGGTTCGGCGGCAGCTGCGCGTAGTTGGGGCCGATGCGGTACCGGTGGGTGTCCGGGTAGGAGAAGATCCGGCCGAGCAGCATCTTGTCCGGCGAGACGCTGACGCCCGGGATCAGGTTGCTGGGCTCGAACGCGGCCTGCTCGATGTGGATGAAGTAGTTGTCCGGATTGTGGTTGAGCGTCATCCGTCCGACCTCGATCAGCGGGTAGTCGCCGTGCGGCCACACCTTGGTCAGGTCGAACGGGTTGAAGCGGTAGTCCGGCGCGTCGTCGAACGGCATGACCTGGACGTACAGCGTCCACGAGGGGTGGTCGCCGCGCTCGATCGCGTCGTACAGATCACGCCGGTGCACATCGGGGTCCGCCCCGGCGAGGTGGTCGGCCTCTTCCTGGGTGAGGAAGTCGATGCCCTGATCGGTCTTGAAGTGGAACTTGACCCAGAACCGTTCGCCGCCCCCGTTGATCCACATGTAGGTGTGCGACCCGTAGCCGTTCATGTGGCGGTACGTCTTGGGGATGCCGCGGTCGCCCATCAGCCAGGTGACCATGTGCGCGGACTCCGGGGAGAGGGTCCAGAAGTCCCACTGCATGTCGTTGTCGCGCAGACCGTTGTCCGGCCGTCGCTTCTGGGAACGGATGAAGTCCTGGAACTTGATCGTGTCACGGACGAAGAAGATCGGTGTGTTGTTGCCGACCAGGTCGTAGTTGCCGACGTCCGTGTAGAACTTGAGGGCGAAGCCACGCGGGTCGCGCCAGGTGTCCGGGCTGCCCTGCTCACCGGCCACGGTGGAGAAACGCGCCAGCATCTGGGTCTGCTTGCCCGGCTGGAACACGACTGCCTTGGTGAACTGGCTGACGTCGTTGGTGACTTCGAAGGTGCCGTACGCGCCGGCTCCCTTCGCATGGACCACCCGCTCGGGGACCCGCTCGCGGTTGAACTGGGCCATCTTCTCGATCAGGTAGTGGTCGTGCAGCAGGATCGGTCCGTCGCGACCGACGGTGAGCGAGTGCTCGTCGCTCTCCACCGGGACACCGGCGTTGTTCGTGGTGTGCGGGTCATGCGCGGTGCTGGTCATGTGAGGTCTCCCCCGTTCGGAGACTGGAGTACGGGGCATATCTGGAGACGCGCGGCACGTATGGTGAGGTATTTCTGTTTTATCCGCATCTTGCAGTCAACTCCTCCGACGGCATGTCGGCAAGAGTTGGACCCCGTCCGGTCTCAGACGGGGTCCAGTATGTGGGACGGGAGAGGGGCGGAATCCGGGACGGCGCGCATCGCCGGTCAGCCGTGGGGCGCCCCGGACGGCATCGACAGCTCGAACCAGACGACCTTGCCCATGCTCAGCCGGGTCGCACCCCAGCGCCGCGCCATCCGGTTGACCAGGTACAGGCCCCGCCCGCCCTCGTCCGACGGCCGGGCCTGCCGCAGCCGCGGCAGCTGCGGCGCATCGTCACCGACCTCGCAGCGCAGCACGTCCGTCCGCAGCAGCCGCAGCGTCACCGGCCGCTCCGCATACCGCACCGCGTTGGTCACCACCTCGCTGACCAGCAGCTCCACCTGGTCGGTCAGCTCGTCCAGACCCCAGCGCGCCAGCGCCCGGCGGGCCAGCCGGCGCGCCTGCCCCGCCGTCTGCGCCTTCGGATCCAGGTACCAGTACGCGACATCGCTCGGCGCTATCCCGTCGAACCGGGCCGCCAGCAGCGCGATGTCGTCATCGCGGTCCCCGGGCCCCAGCATGTCCAGCACCTCGTCGCACAGCGGCTCCAGCGGCGGCGGATTGGGACCCGTCAGCCGGGCCGTCTCCGTCAGCCGCTCCCGCAGCTGCTCGATACCGGTCCATACGTCCCGGATCCGCGACTCCACCAGGCCGTCGGTGTAGAGCACCAGCGTCGCGCCCGCCGGGGCGTCCAGCTCCACCGCCTCGAAATCCACCCCGCCGACACCGATCGGCGCGCCCGACGGCACCCGCAGCACCTCCGCGCGCCCGCCTCGGTGCAGCATCACCGGCGGCGGATGCCCCGCGTTGGCGATGGTGATCCGGTGCGCCACCGGGTCGTACACCGCGTACAGACAGGTCGCCATCCGGTCCGTGCCCAGCCGCTGCGCCTGCTCGTCGAGATGGTGCAGCACCTCCTGCGGCGGCAGGTCCAGCCCCGCCAGCGTCTGCGCGGTCGTCCGCAGCTGCCCCATGATCGCGGCGGACGTCATCGAGTGGCCCATGACATCGCCGACGACCAGCGCTACCCGGCTGCCCGGCAGCGGGATCGCGTCATACCAGTCGCCGCCGACCCGGGCCGTCTCCGCGGCCGGCAGATAGCGGCTGGCCAGCCGCACCCCGGTGGGCTGCGGCAGCGAGTCCGGCAGCATCGTGCGCTGCAGCGCGTCGGCGATATACGCCTCCCGGCCGTAGAGCACCGCCTTGTCCACACCCAGCGCGGTGTGCGTCGCCAGCTGCGCCGCGACCAGCAGGTCCTCCGGCTCGAACGCGGGACGGTCCGGGCGGCGCAGGAACACCGCCGCCCCGATCACCCGCCGCCGGCCGCGCAGCGGCGCCAGGATCACCCGGTGGCCGCCGGGCAGCCGGGTGTCCGGACCCAGCAGCTCGGGCAGCGCGGTCCGCGCCGCCTGCGCCTCGCCGAACAGCGGCCGCACGCCCCGCAGCACCTCCGCCAGCGGACCGCCGGGCCGCACCTCGGCCAGCTCGGACGCGCTGCCGCCCATCGCGGGCCCGAGGTCCGGCTGCGCGGGCAGCACCGGCAGCCGGGTCCCGTTGGTGTCCGGCTCCTCCGGGATCCGGTCGGTACGGCGCAGCCGCAGCACCACGGGACCGGTCGGGCGCTCGTCGCCCACCGGCAGCGGATCGCGCAGATAGACCAGGATGGCGTCGGCGAAGGTCGGCACCGTCGCCCGGCACAGGCCGAGCACGATCTCGTCGAGGTCTATGCCGCGGGCGATCCGCCGGGTCGCCGCCCCGATGAACCGCAGCCGGTCGCCGCTCGCCTGCCGGGCCGCCGCCATCTCGGCGCCGTCACCGGGCTGCGCGGGATGCGCGGAACGGGCGGGCGGCGAGGGCACCGACGGCGGTGGTGCCTGCGGGGGCACCGGTGCCCCGTCGGACCGGCCCGCCTCGCCGCCACGGCCGCCCGACGGCGCCGGCTGCCCGCCCTCGCGCGGCCGGCCGACGCCCTCCCCGGGGCGGGCAGCCCCGTCCGGACGTGCCGCGCCGCCGGGGCGGGCGGTGTCGCCGGGACGGGCGTTGTCCCCGGAATACGGCCCGTCGCCCGGCTCGGGCGCTTCCGCGCTGCCGAGCGCGGCCCGTGCCGCGTACCGCCCGCCGTGCTGATCGGGCTCCGGGCGTCCGGCGCCGCCGCCCTGCGGCCCGTCGGCAGCCGCCTGAACGGCCCCGGAAACCGCCGCGGCACCGCCGTGCTCCCGGCCCCGGCCCCTGTCGCGGTTCGTGGCCCCGGGGGCCGGCTCCGCCGCGCCGTGATCGGCCACCGGCTCGTCCTCGCCCCGCCCGCCCACCGGGCCCGCGGAGGTGATGGGGATCTCCCCCGGACGATGGGGGTCCCTCCCGGCTGCGCCGAACACCGGCCGTGCTTCGCCAGGGTCTTTCCGGTCATGGGGGTCCCCCCGGTCATGGGGGTCCCCCCGGTCGAGCGAAGCCGAGAGTGGGGGAGAAGCCGAGACCTGGGAAGGAGCCGAGAGCGGGGGATTGCCGGCGTCCTCGGAGGAGGCGAACCCCGGCGCCCCGGCACCCCCGGCGTACGGACCGGCGCCCGCGCCGCCGCACCGGCCGGCGCCCGCGCCGGCATCCGCCTCGCCATGGAAGCCGCCGGTCGGCCCGGCGCCCGGGTATGCGGCATCACCGCCGACGCCGGGGTCGTCACCCCCGCGCACAGTGAAACCGGCCCCGGGCACCGGCGCGAAACCGGGCGCCGGGGGCCGGTGCAGGGCAGCGCGCGGGTCCGGGAGCGCGCCCAGCGGCGCCGCCCTGGCCGGACCCCGCGCAGGGGACGCCGAGGGCGCGGCGGTCGGGGCCGACTGCCGCGATTCGTGGGAGGTGGGATGCTCCGTCACGCGTGGGATTCCATCCGTCCGGGGCTGTGCGCCCGCCGCACCGCGTTCCAGGCGCGCCGCTGGTGCGGACGCGCCTGACGCTGCGTCTCAGGCGCGTCGCAGGTGCAGAAAGAGCTGGATCTCGGGTGGTACGTCGGTACTCGCCGGGGCATACGCGTACGAGTCCTCCCCGGTGACGTCGAATCCCGCGTCGTGCACGATCCGGCGCAGGTCGTCCCGCAGGTAACCCGATACCCGGATCGAGTTTCCCAGGAACGGAATGGTGAAGTCGTCAACATCCGCCTCGACCATCGACAGGGCGAGCAGCCCGTCAGGTCGTAGCAGATCATGCAGCATGCCCAGTGCGTAAGGGATTTCCGCACGTGGCAGCATCAACAGCGAGAAAAAAGCGGCAATTCCGTCGAACGAGCCGGTGCCGCCGAGCCGTCCGTTCCGCAGATCGGCGATGTCCAGCCGGTGGAATTCGGCGGCCGGGGCGTTGTCCTGGGCCAGTTTGATCATCGTGGGGGAGAAATCCACCCCCACCACACGATGCCCGGCATCGGAGAGCTGACGGGAGGTCGGCAGTCCGGTACCGCAGCCGAGGTCCAGCACACGCGAACCGGCCGGCAGCGATTCGGCAAGCCAGGAGCCCGTCGCGAGCTGGCCTTCCTTGTGCGGGAAAGCCTCGTCGTAGCGGTCGCCGATCGCGTCGAACGCCTCGGCCTGGCCGGCCCGGTCAAGAGCTAACCGGTTCAGGCCCTCATAACTGTCGTAGCTGGCAGCGCTCACGACCTTGCCCCTCCTGCGACCGCGGTCAAGTTCGGTTTCCCGTTCTGGAGTTGCGCCTGTGCAGTCTTGCGGAGGACGATCCTACGTTTGAAGCCGGGGTGGACAGCAAGGGGGATCGGTGGTGACTTGCGGAAGGTCCTCCGTCAGACCATGAGAAACGGCCTTACGCAGCCGTTGCCCATAGGCGCACCTTTCCACATTCGCCCTCTTCACTCCCTCCGCTTGTCTTTACTTCACTCGCTCACGACCGCAAATGCCCCGGTGCGCGGTTCCAGTCCTCCGGAAGCCGGGGCACCGGCCATCCCGGATCCGGCCGCCAGTTCTCCCAGCCGTCCGCGAACGGCCTGCCCCACGCCCCGATGTGCGCCACCGCGGCCCGGCCCGCCGACCGCACCTCGGCGGCCTGCGCGGACGTCATCAGCCCGTCCCGCTGGGCCTGCGCGAACTCGTCCTCGTCCCGCCACTCCCAGTGCCGGTCCGGATAGACACAGATGTCGAGAAAATGGTCCTGGGAGTCGATTCCGCCCGCCCAACGGCGTCGCGGCTCCTCCAAATTGACGTACCAGTTCTTGAACTGCCAGCCCCGCTCCCAGAACAGCCACACCGACCACGGATCGTCCGGCCGGGCCAGCTTCAGCACCCCCGCGCCGAACCAGTGGTCACGGGCCGAACGCCGTGGCTTGGTATAGCGGGTGGCCAGCGGCTCACGGTGCACCGGCGTCCCGTCGGCGAGCACCGGCCGTACGCACGGGGTGCCCGGCGCCATCCACACCGCGAGCAGCTCGTCGGTGTCCTGGACAACGGTCATCGGACGGCAGATATGGATACGACCGGCCTCGGCATTGTCCCGATAACGCCAGAGAATCTGATCCCCCGGCGCCCATCGCACGCACTCCGTGCCGCTGCCCGCCGCACGAGTGCCGCTCGCCGTCTCGCCTTCCGCCGTCGTATCCACCATGTCCGCTGTCATGCGCAGATCTTAGGTGCGCGGCGTTACGCCCGCCGTGACCTGAGCCGCACCGGCGTTACGGACGCGTCATCCGCAACACATCCAGCGCCTGGTCGAGCTGCTCCTCCGTCACCAGCCCACGCTCGACATAACCCCCCTCGATCACCACTTGCCGAATGGTCTTCCGCTCCGCCAGCGACTTTTTGGCGACCTTCGCCGCCTCCTCGTACCCGAGGTACTTGTTCAGCGGAGTCACCACGGACGGCGACGACTCCGCGTACTCCCGCGCCCGCTCCGCATTTGCGCTGATCCCGTCCACCGTCCGGTCCGCCAGCAGCCGCGACGCATTCGCCAGCAGCCGCATCGACTCCAGCACATTCCTGGCGATCACCGGCAGCATCACATTCAGCTCGAAATTCCCCGACGCACCCGCTGCCGCGACCGTCGCGTCATTCCCGGTGACCTGCGCCGCGACCATCAGCACGGCCTCCGGAATCACCGGATTCACCTTCCCCGGCATGATCGACGAACCGGGCTGAAGATCGGGGAGCGCGATCTCCGCGAGCCCCGTCCGCGGTCCCGAAGCCATCCACCGCAGATCATTGGAAATCTTCGTCAGTCCCACGCCGATGGTGCGCAACTGCCCACTGATCTCCACCAGCCCGTCCCGCGCACCCTGCGCCTCGAAATGATCGCGCGCCTCGGTCAGCGGCAGCCTCGTAGCCCGCGCCACTTCCGCGATAACCGCCGCCGAGAATCCAGCCGGGGTATTGATTCCCGTCCCCACCGCCGTCCCGCCCAACGGCAGCTCCGCCAGCCGCGGCAACGAGCTCCACAACCGCTCCACGCCGTACCGGACCTGCGCCGCATACCCCCCGAATTCCTGCCCCAGCGTCACCGGCGTCGCATCCATCAAATGCGTCCGCCCCGACTTCACCACGTCGGAGAATTCCGCCGCCTTACGCTCCAGCGAGGCAGCGAGATGCTCAAGCGCCGGAATCAGATCTCGAACGACGGCCGCCGTAGCCGCAATATGAATGGACGACGGAAAGACATCGTTGGACGACTGACTGGCATTGACATGGTCATTAGGGTGGACGTCCCGCCCCAGCCGCTCACTGGCCAGCGTCGCGATGACCTCATTCGTATTCATATTCGATGACGTCCCGGACCCCGTCTGAAACACATCGACCGGGAAGTGATCATCCCACCGCCCCGCGGCCACCTCACCGGCCGCCTCCTGGATCGCCCCCGCCACATCCTTGTCGACCACCCCCAGCTCGGCATTGACCTTCGCCGCCGCGGCCTTGATCCGCGCCAGCGCCTCAATATGCGCCCGCTCCAGCCGCTGCCCGGAAACCGGGAAATTCTCCACCGCCCGCTGCGTCTGCGCCCGCCACTTCGCGTGCGCGGGGACGCGGACCTCGCCCATGGAGTCGTGCTCGATGCGGAAGGCGGGGGTGTCGCCGGCGCCGGGGGCGCCGAAGTCGTTGTCGTTGCTCATACCTGTTTCAGTACCCGAGGCCGCGATTCTGTTCCCGGATACGGGCATCGGCTCACCGATCGGCACACGTACGGACGAGGGCCCGGCTCCTCGGAGCCGGGCCCCAGGGGCGGGGCGCTATGTTGAGCGGACATACCGCGCCAGTTCCAAGGACGGTCCCGGTGAGCGAAGCACCTGCCGACTACAGCAACGACATCGACCCTGAACGCGCCTTGAAATACGCCATCCAGCACATCAAGGACGACCGGGCAGAGATCATCGAGGGAGTCATCGAAACCGTCCCGCCCAGTTGGGACCACGAAGCCGCCAGCGACACCCTCCGCGAGCAGATCCGCGCCCGCGCCCGCGAACTCGGCTGCGTCATCGGCTCCGGGAACCTCGATCTCCCCGGATCGCCGAACTGGTACATCCCCGACCTCGCCGTGGTGCCGGCCGCGGCCGCGAAGGGCGCCGGAGCGCTCCTGCCCGCGGACACGCTGCTCGTCGTCGAGGTCACCTCGGAGTCGAACGCCGACACCAACCGTGTGGTGAAGCGGAAGCGGTACGCCGAATACGGAGCGCCCCTTTATCTCCTGGTGGACCGTCAGGAGAGGTCTGTGACGCTGTTCTCGGAGCCGGGCCACCTCGGCTACACCCGGGCTGATGGTCCCCACCCGTATGGGGCGACCATCCGGATCCCCGAGCCGTTCGGCGTGGACGTGGACACCAGCGGCATGTGAGTCAGGAGGCAGCCGGGAAGTCCCCGGCTTTCAGGCCCGCGAGCAACCGGCCGTGGACCGTGGGCGACGGCTTGTGGGCGATGATCCTGCCGACCCTGGCCGGAGCCCTCGTCAGGATCACGACCGGTGCCCGTGGCGACCGGAGATTAGGCTCTACAAGACTCGGGGCAGCTCATTGCTCTGAGTTCCTACAAGACAACTCGACCAAGAGTCGGGGTAGTTAGCAGACGGACCTGGATCGCGGGGTGGGCGGAGCGGTGCTTGACGAGGCGGGTACGGCGCTGGTGACGCTGATGGTGACGGCTGCCTGGGAACAGGCCCGGGAGGGGGTCGTCGCGGTGTGGCGGCGGATCCGACCCGGCCAGGCAGGCAGTGTGGAGGGGGAGTTGGAGGAAGCCCGCGCGGAATTGGTCCAGGCCGAACAGGACGGTGAGGCGGATCAGGTGCGCCGGGAATTGGCTACCGAGTGGCAGGCGCGGTTGCGGCGCGTGCTGCGTGACGAGCCCGAGGCCGCAGCGGAACTGCAGCGCATCCTGGACGACGCGCGCGGTGCCGTGGCGGATACGGCGGGGCCATCGGTGCGGATGCGGGCCCGTGCGGAGGGGCACGGACGGGTGTTCCAAGCGGGCCGGGACATCCACCTCTCCGGAGGGCAGGCATGAGTCGTGACGGCATAGAGGGCGCTGGACTCGGGGCTGCCGCCTACGGCCAGGGCCGCATCTTTCAGTCCGAGCGCGACATCCAGGTCACCGAGCACCACCATCACGGCTCACCGGGATTTGGAAGCGGCCCGGCTTCGGTGCGGGTACCGCTGGCAGCGCCTCTGCGTGCAGGGCTGCACGACCGGGAGGAGCTGCGCGAGGACCTCTTGTCGTCCCTGCGGACGCACGGCGAGGTGCACGTCCTGCACGGATTCGGAGGGTGCGGCAAGACCGCGTTGGCTCGTTGGCTCTTCGAGCAAGCAGCGCCCTCGACCGTGGCCATGTGGGTGGAAGCCACCACCGAGTCACAGTTACGAGGCGGCATGCTCGCCGTCGCCGCCGACCGTGGCGCGACGCCACAAGAGGTCCAGGCCGCCCAGGAGGGGCGGCGGGCTGCCGCGGACTTGGTGTGGCAGCACCTGGACGCTTCCCCTGAACCCTGGCTGCTCGTCCTGGACAACGCGGACGATCCCAAGCTGCTGAGAGACGGGTGGTTGCGCCGGTCAGCACGGGGAACCGTCGTGGTGACCTCACGGCAGGCCGTCGACCCGGCGTGGATGGCCGTGCGGGCTCGCCTGCATCGGGTGGATGTGCTGCCCGCGCTGGAGGCGGCTCGGCTGCTCCACGATCTGGCGCCGGGAGAACAGCAGCCGGAAGCAGCTCTGCGTCTCGCAGAGAGGCTCGGCTGCCACCCGCTGGCCCTGACCCTGGCGGGCGGCTTCCTTTCCCAGCAGCTTCTGGAGAGCTGGACGGTGGAGGAATACCTGGAACGGTTGGAGGAGAATCCGGTCAGCTTGCTGGATCGTGGCGCCGGCTTGGAAGGCGGAGCACGCCAGCGGCTGAGCCTGACCTGGCAGCTGTCACTGGACGCCCTCGCCGAGCGCGGCGTGCCCGAGGCGATGGCCACCTTGCGGCTGCTCTCCTGCTTCGCGGACACCCCCGTGCCCCTGCTGCTGCTCGCCCCTACCGCGTTGCTCGCCGTCCAGGTGCCCGGCCTGTCGGCGGAACGGATCGAGGCCGGCCTGCACGGGTTGATCTCGGCGTCACTGGTCGACCTGATCGAGGTGTCCACCGGCCAAGGACGGTCGCGTACGCGCTGCGTGAAAGCGCACGGCCTCCTGCTGGAGACGGTGGCTGCCGCCCTCCCGACCGACGAGCGTGAGCAGCTCACCGAGGCGGCGGCCAAGCTGGTGAGCAGATCTGTTCGCGAGGCGAGCGGCGAAAGCACCCTGGTTGAGCCCCATCTTCTGGGGCTGCTGGCATCCGACAGCGCCGATGAAGAACTGCTCGACGCAGCACGGCAGATACGCACGGCACACGATGGGGCGGGCCGGTGGTCGGACGCGGTGCACCTGGCTGCGGGTATCGCGCAGCACAGTGAGCGACACAGGACGACCGATCCCGTCACTGCGGTCGCAGACGCCATCGCTCTCGGAAAGATTCTTTACCAGGGTGACGGACTCTCCTCTGCCGTAACCGTGCTGCGTGACGCCCTGGACCGAGCCGGGCAGATAGCGGAACAGGCACCGCTGCTCCTGGCGGACGCGTACGCACACACTGCGCTTGCGAAGGCCATGCTCAGCGAGTTCGCCGAGGCGTACGAGCTCGCGCTCAGGGCCGCAGAGATCCGGGAGCGAGTCCTCGGTGCGACCCATGCCGACACGGCAGACATCATCCGCGAGCAAGTGGGCTACCTGTACACCATGGGGCGCTTCGGTGAGGCGCTTGCCTTGTCGCGAGAGCTCATAGACCTTCTTCCGCGCCTGCACGGCGCACACAGGGAAGAGATCGCCACTAGATCTCTGCTTATGCGCGCAGCTGTGATGAGAGAAGCCCTCACCGCTTTTCGAGCGGCTGATCAAGTCCAGGACGACGAGATAGCCATGCTCACATGGGCCGAAGCGGAAGAGCGGGCCCAGGAAGCTCTTCAGGCGTATATCAGGCACTTCGGCTCCACCCATATCCGTACTGCTGCAGCGCGGAGCAACCTGGCCCTCGTCATGGGGGAGCGCGGCGACAAGGACAGCGCGACAGACGAACTGCGCAGGGTGCTGGCATCCCGTAGCGCGGAGCTGGGAGAAGAGCATCCATTCACCATCGAGACGGCTGCCGACCTCGCGCGGCTGCTGGGCCTCAGCGGCGCCAAGGCCGAAGCAGCTCAGCTGGCGCAGCGGTCATACGGCGACGCCCTGAGGATCCTCGGCCCCGAGCACCGCATCACTCGCAAATGCGTCGCAGCGCTGGACAGCGCGCGCGAGTAGCCACACGATGCCATGGCGCCCGCCGAAGCGGGCGCTGTCGTGTGTTCAGTCGCTGGTCTGGAAGCCGCCGGCTTTCAGACCCGTGATGAACGTGGTCCAGGCTCCGTCGGGTATGAGCAGGGCTGGGCCGTGGGGGTTTTTGGAGTCACGTACGGGGACGAGGCCCGGGTAGTTGTCGGCGACCTCGACGCAGTTGCCGCCCTCCTTGTTGCTGTAGCTGGACTTGTGCCAGGCGGCGGCGGTCAGATCGGGTCGGGATGCGCTCAGCATGGTACGTGCCTTCCATTACGGATCGGATCATGTCGAGCGACATGTTCGGCGGTAGGGCCAGGGCCCGAACTTGATCGTAAGTGACCGTGAATGACTTCACCTCCTCCGGCTCATCGATGAGTTGGCCAGTGTCGGCGTTTTCTGTATAGGCACATTCGGAGCCGTCCGGAAGCGTCAAAAGCGTCAGAGACGCCTCTACGGCCCCATGAGCCCCGCAGCTGAACGGCAGGACCTGGAGCGTAGTGCGTGGGGCATCGGCGGCCTCCAGGAGACGGGCGAGCTGGGCCCGCATCACAACCGGACCGCCGACGGGTCGCATCAGTACCGATTCGTCGAGGACGACCCAGAGCCTGGGGCCGTCGGGTCGAAGCAGCCGCGCCTGGCGGTTGATCCGCGACGCAAGCCGTTCCTCCAACTGCTCGGGCGACTTCAGCGTGCGGCCGACGCTCAGAACAGCACGTGCATAGTCCTCGGTCTGGAGCAGACCAGGAACGACGGACGTCGCGAACTCTCTGATGATCACGGCTCGTTCCGAATGCTCCATGAACGCCTGCGCCCAGTTGGGGAACGCCTCCCGATAGACGTACGGCCATAGCTCCACGAGCAGGTCATCAGCCCCCAACGCCTCATCCAACGCCCGTGCCAGAGTCAGCGTCGGCTTGGCGCCCGTCGCCCGTTCGACCTGGTTGATTCGCGTGCTGTGCGTGTTCGCCAGACGTCCCAGTGCGGCCTGCGTCAGCCCGGCCTTCAAGCGGAGTCTCCGGAGGCGGGTTCCGAAGAGCGCCGCCGTGGAAGTCGTGGGGTCAATTTCTTTGGCCACAGCCTCACTTCCAACCTTACGGCTGCAGGAATAAGCCCTTACTCCCTTCCGAAGCCTATGCCGCGCGGCAACGATGTGAGCACGGAAAGTGATTGTTCGCCGGAGACGGGCGGACGACGCGAATACGCCATGAGAAGACCCCGGCGACCGCTAGCACGGCCCCGGGGCATGGCCAACGCTTGAACCCAACAGGAGCGTCAGCATGGCTCAGCTTATTGCCCGTTGCCTTGATCGCGTACGGGATTTGCTCATTCCGCGCGCTACGGGGCGCCACCGCGCCGCCCCCTCCACACACACCTGCCCCGTGACCGTTCGTACGGTCCTCGTATGGCGCTGGAATCCGCCGCGAACCCCCGCCGCAGCGTGCCCCCGCAACCCGCGCGCCGTCCGGCCGCCACGCCCCGTCGAGCCACCTATCGATGGCGACAAGACACCCATCGTGCGCCCCTACTACGTCGCGTACGAGCAGCAGCCGCAGCCCGTCGAGGTGGTCTGGTGAGCGCGGACCACGAGCAACCGCATGCGCCCGGGCGCCGGCAGTCGCTGATGACCCTGCGCGTCTACACCGCAAGCCCTGACGGCGCCGTACGGGAGGAACGGAGGGAGGTCCACGTCCTGGCCAGCGATCCGGTCAACGTCTACGGACTTGCGCAGGAGTGGCCGCCATGCGCTTGCCCCCGCCACCAGGGGCGGCAGTAACCACGGAGTCCCCGGCCAATAACCAGGGACTCCGCATCCCTCAAGTCCTCAGGATCCCGACCGCACCGGAATACTCGTGAACGTAGGCGCCGGCGCCGGGTCCTGGAAGAAGTCGTTCCCCTTGTCGTCCACGACGATGAACGCCGGGAAGTCCTCGACCTCGATCTTCCAGACCGCCTCCATGCCCAGCTCCGCGTACTCCAGGACCTCCACCTTCTTGATGCAGTCCTGGGCCAGGCGCGCGGCCGGGCCGCCGATGGAGCCGAGGTAGAAGCCGCCGTGCGCGGCGCACGCGTCGGTGACCTGCTGGGAGCGGTTGCCCTTGGCGAGCATGATCTTGGAGCCGCCGGCCGCCTGGAACTGTTCGACGTAGGCGTCCATACGGCCGGCGGTCGTCGGGCCGAAGGAGCCGGACGCGTAGCCGTCGGGGGTCTTGGCGGGGCCGGCGTAGTAGACGGGGTGGTTCTTCAGGTACTCGGGCATGCCCTCGCCCGCGTCCAGGCGTTCCTTGATCTTGGCGTGGGCGATATCGCGGGCGACCACGAGCGTGCCGGTCAGCGACAGCCGGGTCTTGACCGGGTGCTTGGTCAGCTCGGCGAGGATGTCGTCCATGGGGCGGTTGAGGTCGACGGCGACCGCGTCGAGGTCCGGGCCCGCGCCCTCCGTCAGCTCCTCGGCCGTCGTCTCCGGGAGGAACCGCGCCGGGTCGGTCTCCAGCTGCTCCAGGAAGACGCCCTCGGCGGTGATCTTCGCGACGGCCTGGCGGTCCGCGGAGCAGGAGACGGCGATGGCGACCGGGCAGGACGCGCCGTGGCGGGGGAGACGGACCACGCGCACGTCGTGGCAGAAGTACTTGCCGCCGAACTGCGCGCCGATGCCGATCTTCTGCGTCAGTTCGAAGACCTTCTCTTCGAGGTCCTTGTCGCGGAAGCCGTGGCCGGTGGGGGAGCCCTCGGCGGGGAGTTCGTCCAGGTAGTGCGCGGAGGCGTACTTGGCGGTCTTGAGGGCGTACTCGGCGCTCGTACCGCCGACGACGATGGCGAGGTGGTACGGGGGACAGGCGGCCGTGCCCAGCGAACGGATCTTCTGCTCCAGGAACTTCATCATGGAGGTCTCGTTGAGGACCGCCTTGGTCTCCTGGAAGAGGAACGACTTGTTGGCGCTGCCGCCGCCCTTGGCCATGAAGAGGAACTTGTAGGCGCCGCCGTCCGTCGCGTACAGCTCGATCTGCGCGGGGAGGTTCGAGCCGGTGTTCTTCTCGTCCCACATGGTCAGCGGGGCCATCTGCGAATAGCGCAGGTTGAGCTGGGTGTAGGCGTCGTAGATGCCGCGGGAGAGCGCCTTCTCGTCGCCGCCCTCGGTCAGGACGTTCTGGCCGCGCTTGCCCATGACGATCGCGGTGCCGGTGTCCTGGCACATGGGGAGGACGCCGGCCGCGGCGATATTGGCGTTCTTGAGGAGGTCGAGCGCGACGAAGCGGTCGTTGGGGCTGGCCTCCGGGTCGTCCAGGATCGTGCGGAGCTGGGCGAGGTGCGCCGGGCGCAGATAGTGCGAAATATCGTGCATCGCCTCGGCGGCCAGCTTGCGCAGTGCCTCCGGCTCGACCTTGAGGAACGTCCGGCCATCGGCCTCGAAGGTGCTCACACCCTCCGAAGTGACCAGACGGTACGGGGTGTTGTCCTCGCCTACGGGGAGCAGGTCGGTATAGGCGAATTCCGGCATGACGGGCATTCCTTACTCGGAGGGAGCGTTGGCTGGCGTCTATGGCAGCGCTTGAACAGCGTAGAACCCTGCCGCGGGGGTGCTGGTGTGAGGTAAGGCTCAGTAGGTGGGGTGGGGGGCTGTGCCGTGCCGGGAGTCCGGTCATTCGGGAGTTCGGTATTCGGAGTCGGTCGTCGTCCGAGCGTGTGGCCTGGTCGTGGTCTGGTCGCGATCTATCGCGTTTCGCTACGCTGGGGAGGTGGACATACAGGGCGCAGCAGCAGATGACAGTGGTTCGCGACCCGCCGAACCCGCTCCATCGCTCACCAAACCCGCATCGCCGCCGGACGTACCCGCATTCGCCCCGCCCGCCGACGCCGGCATCCGGGCGTCCGACGCGGACCGTGACCGGGTCGCCGAGATCCTCCGCGAGGCGCTGGCGGAAGGGCGGCTGGACGCCGAGGAGCATGCCGAGCGGATCGATCTGGTCTATCGCGCCAAGACCATGGGCGAGCTGGAGCCGGTGGTGCGGGATCTGCCCGGCGCGGGCGGCGGTCGCCCGCAGTTCAGCCCCGGTGCGTACGCGTCCGCGAGCGGCGCGCCGCTGCCGGACCAGAACCTGGTGGCGATCTTCAGCGCCTCGACCCGCAAGGGCCGTTGGCGGGTCCCGGCGCGGATCAACACCGTGGCGATCTTCGGCAGCGTGGAGATCGATCTGACCGAGGCCGTCTTCCCGCAGCAGCAGATCCGGATCAATGTCACCGCCGTCTTCGGCAGCGTGGAGATCCGGGTCCCGGAGAACATCACGCTGCGCAGCAGCGGCTCCGGCATCCTGGGCTCCTTCGAGGTCGAGACGCACGACGCGGTGGACGGCAACGCCCCGCAGATCCTCGTCAACGGCTGTGCCGTGCTGGGCAGCGTCGAGGCCAAGCCCAAGCGCGGCGCCTGGATCCACGATCTGCGCCATCGGCTGCGGGACGGGCGCCGCAAGGGCCTGGAAGGCCCGGACCGGTTCACATAAGGCCCGGATCGGCCGTCGTAGGGCTCGGGTCGGCTGACGTAAGGCCCCGGATTGGTTCACGTAGGGCCCCTATCGGCCGTCGTAGGCCCGGATCGGCTGACGTAGGACCTTCGGCGGGCTCGGGGGTAGGTGTGGTTTTCCTCGATCGACACGGTGTGCATAAGCCTGCGTACAGCGGGTAGGGCTGGTGCATCGTCTCTCGTACGGCTGCGGGGTGCGAAAAGCCGTGCGCAGCGAGACGGGCAAGGGTGATTTCTTCGCCGAAGCCGTCGTCAGGAGTAGACCGTGCTGCTACCGCATCAGCCCCTGCAGGATGCCGCTGTCGTTCCGTCCCAGCGAGTGTCCGCTCGCGACGAGGCCGGCCCCTGGCATTCGGAGGCGGTGTGCCGCCGGGACGAAGCCGGGCTGTTCTTCGCCCCGTCCAAGGAGCCGACCGCCGCACGGCTGGCCAGGGAAGAGGCCGCGAAGCGGGTGTGCGCCCGCTGTCCGGTGATGGTCGAGTGCCGGGAGCATGCCCTGCTCCAGCCGGAGCCGTATGGCGTCTGGGGCGGGCTGACCGCGGCCGAGCGGCGGGTCGTGCTGGCCCGCCGTCGTCGTCGGGAGGCCGAGCTCCGGCGCGCCGCCCATATGCCCGCGGCGGGCTGAGTTCGAGAGGTTATACGGGACTCAGCGCGCATACGGGACGCATGGGCCGCTTCGCCCCTGCCGGAGGCTCTCCGGCAGGGGCGAAGCGTTTGAGGGCCTGTGCCGTCGACCAGCTCGGCCGCTTGAGGTGACTAGCTCGGCCGCTCGAAGTCCACCGAGCTGTACGCGCGGAGCTTGGAGAGCCGGTGCTCGGAGTCGATCTGACGGATGGTGCCGGACTTGGAGCGCATCACGAGCGACTGGGTGTAGGCGGTCTCCGCCCGGTAGCGCACGCCGCGCAGCAGTTCGCCGTCGGTGATGCCGGTGGCGACGAAGAAGACGTTGTCGCCGCGGACCAGGTCGTCGATCTGCAGGACCTTGTCCAGGTCGTGCCCGGCGTCCAGGGCGCGCTGCCGCTCGACGTCGTCCTTGGGCCACAGCTTGGCCTGGATGGTGCCGCCCATGCATTTGAGGGCGCAGGCGGCGATGATGCCCTCGGGGGTGCCGCCGATGCCCAGCAGCAGGTCGACGCCGGTGCCCTCGCGGGCCGCCATGATCGCGCCCGCGACATCGCCGTCCGAGATGAACTTGATCCGGGCGCCGGCCTCGCGGACCTCCTTGGCCAGGCCGTCATGGCGGGGCCGGTCCAGGATGACGACGGTGACATCCTCGACGGCGGAGCGCTTCGCCTTGGCGATCCGGCGGATGTTGACGGCCACCGGGGCGGTGATGTCGACGAAGTCGGCGGCCTCGGGGCCGGTGGCGAGCTTGTCCATGTAGAAGACGGCGGACGGGTCGAACATCGAACCGCGCTCGGCGACGGCCATCACGGACACCGCGTTGGCCATGCCCTTGGCGGTCAGGGTGGTGCCGTCCACGGGGTCCACGGCCACATCGCACTCGGCGCCGGTGCCGTCGCCGACACGTTCGCCGTTGTAGAGCATCGGGGCGTTGTCCTTCTCGCCTTCCCCGATGACCACGACGCCGTTCATCGACACGGTGTGGATCAGGGCGCGCATGGCCTTGACCGCCGCGCCGTCCGCACCGTTCTTGTCACCCCGTCCCACCCAGCGGCCCGACGCCATGGCACCGGCCTCGGTCACCCGGACCAGCTCCAGGGCGAGGTTGCGGTCGGGGGCTTCGGGGCTGACCTCAAGGGGGGACGGGAGATGGTGCTCGGTCATCGAGCGCACCTTTCTTGTACGGCGACGGCCGGAAGGTCGAGAAGGTTGAGGAGGGAAGGGCGAGAAGGACGAAAGGGTGGCTGCCGGGGGTCGCGGGTGCTCTCCCCAGACGTTCACAGTATCGGTACGCCGCGAAAATGAGCAGGGGGCCCTTCGCATGAGCGGCGTCATGAAGCACTGCCGACGGGGGCGAATGGCCTGGTGGGGCGGGGTGCGCGGGACATTCGCCAGAGGTTCGTACGGGCCGGTGACGCCCGGCTGGGGACGCTGGTGACCGCCGTCACCGGGGGGTCCGTCGGGGCCGCCGCGGGCGGTGGGGGACCATAGGGGCGTGGCAGGTATGCGAGGCAGGCAAACGGTGCGGGACATGGTCCTGTCGCTGGCGGTGATCGGCGTTCTCGTCGGGGCGATCTATTTCTTCATCCCGCACGACGACAGCCCGAGTGCCGAGAAGAACGCGGTCAAGACGGTCGACTACCGGCTCGAGGCCACCATGGCCCGGCGCGCTGCGCCGTATCCGGTGGCCGTGCCCGAGGGGCTGCCGAAGACCTGGCGCGCCACCTCCGTCTCGTACAAGGCGAGCAACGACGGCAAGGGCGGCGCCTGGCACCTGGGGCTGCTCGATCCGGAGCAGGAGTACGCGGCGGTCGAGCAGAGCGATGCGCCCGCGCGCGAGTTCATCAAGGACGTGACGCTGGACGCGGTCAAGGTCGGGGGTCAGCAGGTCGTCGCCAGCAAGAAGTGGGACCGCTACAAGGGCGACACGTACAACGCCCTGGTCCGTGAGGAGCCGGGTGTGACCACCGTCGTCACCGGTACCGCGCCGTTCGGCCGGCTCGCGGAGCTGGCCGCCTCGCTGGAGGCGAAGAAGGGCCAGGAGACGAAGAAGGGCTGAGGCCCGCGGGTCCGGCGTACGACGAGGCCGCCGCACCCGGGAGGGGTACGGCGGCCTCGTCGTCGTACGGGCGGCGGCTCGGCAGGGCCCGTCCCGGACGTAGGGCCCAGATCCCGGACGTATGGCTCAGACGGTGCGGTTTCGGACGGCCGTCCGGTGGGGCTCAGACCGTCGTCGCGGCCTCGTCGAACTCCAGGCGCGGCGAGCGCGGGGAGAAGGCGTCCGTGCCCGGCTTGCCGAGGTTGATGACGAGGAAGGACTTCTGCTTGCCGTCGCCGAAGAACTCCTTGTCGATGCCGGTGAAGTCGAAGCCGGTCATCGGGCCGGCGGCCAGGCCGGCGGCGCGGATGCCGAGGATGAAATAGCCGGCCTGCAGGGTGGCGTTCTGGGTGCCGGCGGCCTCGCGGGTGGCGAGCTCGGAGAAGAACGCGTCCTTGATGTCCGGGGCGTGCGGGAAGAGCCGCGGCAGCTTCTCGTGGAAGTCGAGGTCCACGGAGAGGACCACGGTCAGCGGCGCGGTCAGCGTCTTCGGGCCGTTGGCGCCCATGGCGTGCTTGACCAGGCGGCGGCGGGCCTCCTCGGAACGGACCAGGGTGATCCGCAGCGGCGACTGGTTGAAGGCGGTGGGGGCGTTCTTCACCAGGTCGTAGATGGCCTGGACCTGCTCGTCCGTCACCGGCTCGTCCGTGAACGTGCTGGCGGTATGGGCCTCCCGGAAGAGGAGGTCCTGAGCGGTGGCGTCAAGGGCGAGAGACATAAGGGCACCTCGGTGGTCGGCGGGGCGCAGCGGGCGTGCTGCGGTGACTACGGGATCTACCGTAGCCGAAGTGGGTGAACTTTCAACTAAACGGTGGGGGGCTGTGGCTCGGTTCACATGGGGCGGGATGTGCCATGGGTGGTGGGGGTGAAAGGTCGAGGCCCGGTGGCACCGCGCCCCTGCTCCCGCTCTCCCTCCGTCCCTGGTCCAGCTACCCCTCCGTCCCTTCCGGCTGCTCCGCCAGCGCCGCGTCCAGCCGGGCCCGGGCGCCCTCCAGCCAGTGGCGGCAGACCTTGGCCAGCTGCTCGCCGCGCTCCCACAGCGCGAGCGACTCCTCCAGCGTCGTGCCGCCCGCCTCCAGGCTGCGGACGACCTCGATCAGCTCGTCGCGCGCCTGCTCGTAGCCGAGCGTGGAATCCACCGACGTCACGCCGGTCGCGCCGTCGGTCTCCGCGGCCGTCTCCGCGCCGGATTCCGCGTCGCTCTCCGCTCCGGCCGCCGCCCCGCGCTCCGCGTTCGCCATGCCGTCCGTCTTCGCCTTCGCCATGTCTCCCACCCTATGCGCGGGGTGCGACAGCGCCCGGCCCCTTCGGCCGGTCGGCCACCCGTACCCGGAACTCGCCCTCGGCCACCCTGGCCCGCAACTCCTCGTCCGCGCCGACCTCTTCCGGCGAGCGCACCGCCGCCCCGTCCGGCTTCTGCAGCACCGCATAGCCGCGCTCCAGCGTCGCCTTGGGGGAGAGCGCGACCACCCGCGCGAGGGTGTGCGTCAGCTCCGAATCCGCCCGGTCGAGCAGATGCCCCAGCGTCCGCCGGCCGCGCTCCAGCAGCGCCGTGATCTGCTCTTCGCGCTCCTCCACCATGCGCTGCGGCCGCTGTATCGAGGGGCGGTGCAGCGCCGCCGCCAGCCCGCGCTCCTCCCGCTCCACGAAGCCGGTCACCGCGCGCCGCGCCCGGTCGCGCAGCTGCTGGACACGGGCCAGTTCCTCGCGCACGTCCGGCACGACCTTCTTCGCCGCGTCCGTGGGCGTCGAAGCGCGCAGGTCGGCGACGAGATCCAGCAGGGGGGAGTCCGGTTCATGGCCGATCGCGGAGACGACGGGTGTCCGCGCGGCGCCGACGGCCCGTACGAGCTGCTCGTCCGAGAACGGCAGCAGATCCTCCACGCTGCCGCCGCCGCGGGCCACGATGATCACGTCCACCTCGGGCAGTGCGTCCAGCTCCTGGACCGCCTCGATCACCTTCGGGACCGCATGGACCCCCTGCACCGGCACATTGCGCACCTCGAAGCGGACGGCCGGCCAGCGGTGCCGGGCGTTCTCCAGGACGTCCCGCTCCGCGGCGCTCGCGCGGCCGCAGACCAGGCCGATCAGCTGCGGCAGGAACGGCAGCGACCGCTTGCGGTCCGCCGCGAACAGCCCCTCCGCCGCCAGTGCCTTCTTCAACTGCTCCAGTCTGGCGAGGAGTTCGCCGACCCCGACCGGCTTGATCTCGGCGGCCCGCAGCGACAGCTGGCCGCGCGGGGCGTACCACTCCGGCTTGGCGTGCACCACCACCCGGGCCCCCTCGCCCACCACATCGGCGACCTTGTCGAAGACCTGGCGGTAGCACGTCACACTCACCGAGATGTCGTACGACGGGTCACGCAGCGTCAGAAAGACCACACCGGCGCCCGGTCGCCGGGAGAGCTGGGTGATCTGCCCCTCCACCCAGACGGCGCCGAGGCGGTCGATCCACCCGCCGATGAGGCGGGACACCTCGCCGACCGGGAGCGGTGTTTCGGGGGACGTGGAGACAGCCATACGAGCGAGAGTAGCGGCGGGCACCGACAGCGGCCGCCGAACGCCGGACCTCAGCCCCGCGCGCCCGCCCGCGTCCGCCGCCGGGGGCCCTCACGCCTCGGGCGCGCCCGCCCGCCGTCCGCCCCAGTGCTGTACCACCAGCACCAGCATCCCCACCGCGAGCCACACAGCCCCCACCACCCGGGCCGTCGGCGCCGCCTCCACGATCACCGCGATGACCACCGTGAGCCCCAGCAGCGGCACCACCACATGCCGCGGCAGACTCCGTGCCCCGGCCCCCTTGCGGACCCAGAACCAGCCGATCACCGACGCATGCAGCAGCGCGAACGCGCTCAGCGCCCCGACGTTCACGATCGACGACAGCTGGTCGAGACCGTCGTCCCTACGGGCCGCCCACACCGCCGCCACCAGCGTCACCACCGACGCGCCCAGCAGCGCCCGGCGCGGCACCCCGCTCTCCGCGTCCACCTTCGACATCGCCCCGGGCAGCCGACGGTCCCGGGCCATCGCGAACAGCAGCCGGCCCGCCGCTGCCTGCCCCGCCAGTGCCGCGAACGCCGCGCCGATCGCCTTGCTCACCGCCACCAGATCGCGCAGCCAGCCACCCACCGACGCATCGACCGTGGCGTAGAACGCGTCGCCCTGCGCACCGGGCCGGGCCGCCAGCTCCGCCGCGCTCATCGGCGCCAGCAGCGCCGCCAGATACGTCTGCACCGCGAACAGCACACCGGCCACCGCCAGACAGGTCAGCACCGCCCGCGCCACCCGGTCCGCACCCCGCAGGCCCCGGCCCTTCCCGGAGTCCGCCGCCCCCCTCGCTTCCTCCGCGAACGCAGCGATCGCGTCGAACCCCAGATACGACAGCACCGCCACCGACACCGCCGAGAGCACCGCGGTCATCGAGAAGCCGCCCTCGCCCATCAGCGGATCCGCCCAACCGCGCTGCGCACCGCCCGCGATCACCGCGGCCGCCGCCACCACCACGAAAACGGCCAGCACCGCGAGCTCCATCGCCAGTACCGCGAACCCCACCACCGCCGCGGTCCGTACGCCCCACAGGTTCAGCAGCGTCGTCACCACCACCGCGAGCGCCGTCCACACCCACTGGTGCACCGACGGCACCAGGGCGTGCATCGCGGTCCCCGAGAACAGATACGCCACCGCCGGGATCAGCAGATAGTCCAGCATCGCCAGCCATCCGGCGAGGAACCCCGGGCCCTCGCCGAGGCCCACCCGGGCGTATGTGTAGACCGACCCGGCCCGCGGGGCGACCCGCACCATCTGCGCGTACGAGTAGGCGGTGAAGCCCATCGCGATCGTGGCGACGATATAGACGGCGGTGATCGCCCCGTCCGACTTGGCCTGCAGCGTGCCGAAAATCCCGACCGGCGCCATCGGGGCGATGAACAGCAGTCCGTAGACGATCAGATCCCGGAAGGACAGCGTCCGCCGCAGCGATCCGGCCCCGCCGGCGCCGCTCCCGCCCCCGGTGCCCGCCGCGCCGTCCTCCGTCGCACCGCTCGTCCCCGGCATCCCGCCTCCCTTGCGTACGTTCTCCAAGATTCTGGGCCAATGGGCGATCTTCGAGTGTCAGGGCTCGGCCTTACGATGGTTCGCATGACTGCAATCCCCGGCCCGCCGCCCGCCCGCAAGGTCCTGCTCGCCGCCCCCCGTGGCTACTGCGCGGGCGTGGACCGCGCCGTGATCGCCGTCGAGAAAGCGCTGGAGCAGTACGGCGCGCCCGTCTACGTACGGCACGAGATCGTGCACAACAAGTACGTCGTGAAAACCCTGGAGAAGAAGGGCGCGATCTTCGTCGACGAGACGGAGGAGGTGCCCGAGGGCAACATCGTCATCTTCTCGGCGCACGGCGTCGCCCCCGTCGTCCACGAAGAGGCCGAGCGCGGCAAGCTCGCCACCATCGACGCCACCTGCCCGCTGGTCACCAAGGTCCACAAGGAAGCCGTCCGGTACGCCAAGGAGGACTACGACATCCTCCTGATCGGCCACGAGGGCCACGAAGAGGTCATCGGCACCAGCGGCGAGGCCCCCGATCACATCACCCTGGTCGACGGCCCCGAGGATGTGCAGAACGTCGAGGTCCGCGACCCGGAGAAGGTCGTCTGGCTCTCCCAGACCACGCTCTCCGTCGACGAGACCATGGAGACCGTCGACGCCCTCAAGGGCCGCTACCCCAACCTCCTCTCACCGCCGAGCGACGACATCTGCTACGCGACCCAGAACCGTCAGATGGCGGTGAAGCAGATGGGCGCCGAGTCCGATCTCGTCATCGTCGTCGGCTCCAAGAACTCCTCGAACTCCGTGCGCCTGGTCGAGGTCGCCCTCGGCGCCGGCGCCCGCGACGCCCACCTGGTCGACAACGCCGAGGAGATCGACGAGTCCTGGCTGGAGGGCGTCCGCACGGTCGGTGTCACCTCCGGCGCGTCCGTCCCGGATGTCCTCGTCCACGGCGTCCTGGACTGGCTCGCCCAGCGCGGCTACGACGACGTCGAGACCATCACGGCCGCCGAGGAGTCCATCGCCTTCTCACTGCCCAAGGAACTCCGCCGCGATCTGCGCGCCGAGGCCAAGTCCGCGCTCGACGACTGAGAACCCCGGGATTCCGGTCCCGTATCGCGGTATTCCGGTATCCCGGAAGCGATCGGCCGGGTCCCCGCCTAGCCTTTCCCCATGAGGGTCTTCGGTGTGGACATCGGCGGATCGGGCATCAAGGGTGCCCCGGTGGATCTGGAGTGCGGCGAACTCGCCGACGAGCGCTACAAGGTGCTGACCCCGCGGCCGGCCACCCCGGACGCGGTCGCCGACTGCGTCAAACAGGTCGTGGACCACTTCGCGTGGTCCGGGCCGGTCGGTGTGACCTTCCCCGGCGTGGTCACCGGCGGTACCACCCGAACCGCCGCCAACGTCGACAAACACTGGATCGACATGGCCGCCGGCCCGCTGCTCACCACTCGGCTCGGCGGCGGGCCGGGCGGCCGCTCGGTGACGCTCCTCAACGACGCGGACGCGGCCGGCCTGGCCGAAATGCGCTTCGGCGCGGGCCGCGGCCGCACCGGCACCGTCATCGTGCTCACCTTCGGCACCGGCATCGGCAGCGCCGTCTTCACCGGCGGCCGGCTGGTCCCCAACACCGAACTGGGCCACCTGGAACTGAACGGTCACGACGCCGAGAAACGCGCCTCCACCAAGGCCCGGGACGACGAGGACCTGAGCTGGCAGCAGTGGGCGCACCGGGTCCGGAAATTCCTCGCCCATGTGGAGATGCTGTTCTCGCCCGAGCTGTTCGTGATCGGCGGCGGGGTGAGCCGCAAGGCGGCGAAGTTCCTGCCGCTGATCGAGGGCATCAGGGCTGAGATCGTGCCGGCGCAGCTTCAGAACGATGCGGGGATTGTGGGTGCCGCGATGGCTGCCCAGGCCGCTCGGGCCGGTGAACCGCCGGCTGCGGACGGCTCTGTGCCGCCTGTTGCCGATTCCGCGGCACGGCGCGCCCCCTCTGTGGTGGACTCACCGGTCGGATGGCCCGACGCTGCACAATGAGCACCAGCTTCCGGAAGACCGCCAGCAGTACGCAGAGCAGGGTGCCGGCGTAGAGCCAGCCCGCGTTCAGCGCGAGAACCGTGAACAGCCCCATCGCCACCCCTGCGAACCCGCCCGTGCCCCGGTGCACCGGCAGCGCCCCGAGGGTGAACGCGATGGGCAGCGCGATCGGCGCGGTGATCAGGTCGTACGGCCGTACCCACACCGCCGCGCACACACTGACCAGCAGAAAGAACACGCAGTACGGAGTCTGTGCGCCGCCGAGCAGCAGCCGGTCCAGGAACGCGAACGCGAGCAGCGAGAGGGTGCCGAGCAGCCAGCAGCCGAGGCCGGTGAGCTTGGCGGCCGGCATCCGCTCCCGCAGGCGGGACAGCCAGGCAGGCGTGGAGGGGAGCGCGCGCGCCCGTCTCCGGGCGCGGTACACGGTCGTGATCTCGACCCCGGCGAGGCCTGCGTACGGCCCCTGCCAGGACGCCCGCTCGACGCCATCGGAGTCGGTGTCGGCGGGGCGCGGGAGCCGGGCGTTCCTGCCCGCTGCCGGAAGACCGTTCGATAGCGGGCGGTACTGGGGCGTGCGCGCTTCGTGTTGCTCCACTCGGCAACGGTAGGCCGCTAAGTGGGATTAATAGGTCACGGGACACGCGCTTTGGGTGACCTTGTGGCGCCGTTCGGGGGAAAGCGTGGCGTGTTGCGCGTGGCTTCGCGTGGACGTGCGTCAGAGCGGGCTGGTGTACGGATGGGGGCGGGCAGATGGCGGATCCCCCGGCCCCCGACCGTCCCTCCGGACGCGGCTCCGACCGGCCCTCCGGACGCGGCTCCGACCGTCCCTCCGAACCCGGCTCCGACCGTCCCTCCGAACCCGCCTCCGACCGGCCCCCGGCCCCGGCAGCCGCCCGGGGCCGGGTCTTTCACCGCTCCCCGTAGACTGGTGGATCGGCCCTCGGGTTCTCCTGCTCCCTCTGCTCACCCGCAGACAGGACCAACCGGAGGGAGCCACCCTCCGCCGTCCACCCTCACGCTCCGGGAAGTCGCCACCGTGTCGCTCACGATCGGAATCGTCGGTCTGCCGAATGTCGGCAAGTCGACCCTGTTCAATGCCCTGACCAAGAACGACGTGCTGGCGGCCAACTATCCGTTCGCCACCATCGAGCCGAACGTCGGCGTGGTCGGCGTCCCGGACCCGCGGCTGGCCACCCTCGCCGGGATCTTCGACTCGCAGAAGATCCTCCCGGCGACCGTCGACTTCGTGGACATCGCGGGCATCGTCCGCGGCGCCTCCGAGGGCGAGGGCCTGGGCAACAAGTTCCTCGCGAACATCCGCGAGTCCGACGCGATCTGCCAGGTCATCCGCGCCTTCAAGGACGACAACGTGGTCCATGTCGACGGCAAGATCTCGCCCAAGGACGACATCGAGACCATCAACACCGAGCTGATCCTCGCCGACCTCCAGACGATCGAGAAGGTCCTGCCGCGGCTGCAGAAGGAGTCGCGGATCAAGAAGGACGTCGTACCGAAGGTGAAGGCGGTCGAGGAGGCGAAGGAGATCCTGGAATCCGGCCAGACCCTGTTCGCGGCCGGCATCCGGCAGGACGAGGCCCAGGAGGACCTCCTCCACGACCTGCACCTGCTCACCGTCAAGCCCTTCCTCTACGTCTTCAACGTCGACGAGGACGAGCTGACCGACGAGGACTTCAAGGACGAGCAGCGCGCCCTGATCGCCCCCGCCGAGGCGATCTTCCTCAACGCCAAGCTGGAGGCGGACCTCGCCGAGCTCGACGAGGACGAGGCCCTGGAGCTCCTGCAGTCCGTCGGCCAGGACGAGCCCGGCCTGGCCACCCTCGCCCACGTCGGCTTCAACACCCTCGGCCTGCAGACGTATCTGACCGCCGGCCCCAAGGAAACCCGCGCCTGGACCATCAAGAAGGGCGCCACCGCCCCCGAGGCCGCCGGTGTCATCCACACCGACTTCCAGAAGGGCTTCATCAAGGCCGAGGTCATCTCCTTCGCCGACCTGGTCGAAACGGGCTCGGTCGCCGAGGCCCGCGCGGCGGGCAGGGCGCGGATGGAGGGCAAGGACTATGTGATGCAGGACGGGGACGTCTGCGAGTTCCGCTTCAACGTGTAGCGGCCGCCGTCGCATCGACCCGCCGATCTGTAAAAACGCAGGTCAAACGGGGTCGGCCCGCTTCGGGTCCGACCCCGTCGTCATACCCGTTGCAGGATCCGTCACCCGTCGCGGATCCGTTCCGGGTTTCCTGACGCCTTGTCATCTGTCGTCGTCCGTGGTGATCCGCACCGTCGCCGGCTCGGCGCTGCGATCGCGCCCCGAGCCGGGGAGACGAGCCGTCAGGGCGGGTTCGGCGACGCGATCCAGCCGAGCGAGCGCTCGACCGCCCGCTTCCAGTTCTCGTACTCCGACTGCCGCCGCTGGGGGTCCATGTCCGGCAGCCACTGGGCGGCCCGGTGCCAGTTGCGGCGCAGGACCTCCAGGTCGGGCCAGTAGCCGGCGGCGAGCCCAGCGGCGTAGGCGGCGCCCAGGGAGACCGTCTCGACGGCCATGGGGCGCACCACGGGCACGTCGAGCACGTCGGCCAGGAACTGCATGAGCAGGTTGTCGGACGTCATGCCGCCGTCCACCTTGAGCACCTTCAGAGCAAGCGAGGAGTCGGCGTTCATGGCGTCGACCACCTCCCGGGTCTGCCAGCCGGTGGCCTCCAGCACGGCTCGGGCCAGGTGCCCCTTGGTGATGTACGAGGTGAGGCCGACGATGACACCGCGGGCGTCGCTGCGCCAGTGCGGCGCGTACAGGCCGGAGAACGCCGGGACGATGTAGCAGCCGCCGTTGTCCTCGACGGTGCGCGCGAGGGTCTCGATCTCGGGGGCGGTGCTGATCAGGCCCAGCCGGTCGCGGAACCACTGGACCAGCGCGCCGGTGACGGCGATCGGGCCTTCGAGTGCGTAGACCGCGGGCTGGTCCTCGATCTTGTAGGCGACGGTGGTGAGCAGTCCGTGCCGGGACCGTACGAGGTCGGTGCCGGTGTTGAGCAGCAGGAAGCTGCCGGTTCCGTAGGTGCACTTCGCCTCGCCGGGGGCGAAGCAGGTCTGTCCGAACAGCGCCGCCTGCTGGTCACCGAGTGCCGCGGTGATACGGACGCCCGGGAGGACGGAACGGGCGGTTCCGTAGGTCTCGGCCGAGGAGTGGATCTCCGGGAGCATCGGGCGGGGGACCCCGAAGAACTCCAGCAGCTCCTCGTCCCAGTCGAGGGTGCCGATGTTCATCAGCATGGTGCGGCTGGCGTTGGTGACGTCGGTGATGTGCATGCCGCCGGCTCGCCCGCCGGTGAGGTTCCAGATCAGCCAGCTCTCCATCGTGCCGAACAGCACCTCGCCGTCCTCGGCGCGCTGCCGCAGCCCGTCGACGTGGTCGAACAGCCAGCGGATCCGGGGGGCGGAGAAGTACGTGGAAGGGGGCAGGCAACAGCGCCGGAGGAAGAACTCGTCCCCGGGCCGGCGTCTGAGGCCCTCGACCAGCGGAGCCGTACGGGTGTCCTGCCAGACGATCGCCCTACCCAGCGGGGTGCCCGTACGCCGGTCCCACAGCACGGTCGTCTCGCGCTGGTTGGCGATCCCGACGGCGGCGACCTCATCGGGGCCGGCATCGGCGTCGGAGAGCGCCTGCGGAACCACACGCTGCAGGGTGTGCCAGATCTCGACGGCGTCGTGCTCAACCCAGCCGGGCCGAGGGAAGTACTGCTGATGCTCCCGCTGGGCGACCGACACCAGCCGCCCCTGGTGGTCGAACAGGATGCATCGGGTGGAGGTGGTGCCCTGGTCGATGGACATCACATACCGCTCAACCATGATCAGCCTTCCGTTCGCGGTGCACGAGGGCGGCGGGGCTCACCAGCGGGCCGCCCCCAGATCTCTGGAGATCGCCCGGGCGGCGTGGCGGACCTGGGTCACCAGGGCCGGCTGCGGGACACCTTTGGAGTCGCAGATCCGCTCGACCGTGCCGGAGACGCCGATAGCGCCCACCACAAGGCCACCGTGGCCCCGGATCGGCGCGGCGATGCCGGCCTCGCCCGTGATCATCTCTTGTACTTCGGCAGCCCACCCGAGCTCCCGGACCTCGGTGAGCGCCTGGGTGAGGCGTTCCGGGGCGACCAGGGTCTGCCGGGTGTACGCCTCCAGCCCCGCCTCCACGGCCGGCTCCAGGGGCACGCTGCCGAAGGCCAGCAGCACCTTGCCGAGCGAGGAGGCGTGCAGGGGCAGCAGCGCGCCCACGTCCAGGGTCTGGAGGGTGTCGTCGGGGCGGAAGACGTGGTGGACGATGAGCACCTTGCCCTCCAGGGGCGCGCCCAGGCGGACCGCCTCCCCGCTGCGGGCGGCCAGGGCGTCGGCCCAGTTGATGGAGCGGGATCGCAGCTCGTTCACGTCGAGGTAGCTGGTGCCCAAGTGCAGCAGCGCGGCCCCGAGCTGGTATTTTCCGGTCGCCGCGTCCTGCTCGACGAAGTCGACGTGCTGCAGGGTGCGCAGGATGCCGTGGGTGGTGCCCTTCGCCAGTCCGAGCGACGCGGCCACCTCACCCAGTCCGAGCCGACGGGGCCCGCTGGCGAGCAGTCGCAGGATTGCCGCCGCCCGTTCGATCGACTGGACCGGGCCGGCCATGAGGAAATCGTAGTCCCGTGGTCGGCATCTGCCGAGCGGATGGCCCCTCCGCGGGGCAGGCGTTCGGTAATGCCGACCGATGTTCATTGACCGCCCCCACCATCCCCCATACCGTCCTCCCCAAGCCCGGTGCCAGCCGGGCAGGGGGCCTCAGAGGAGGCGGCATGACGGCACAGCTCGACACCGTGGTTCGGGAGGTGGCCGAACATGTCTGTCCGCTGCCGCACATTCCCGAGGCCGTCTCGGCCGTACGCCGGCGGGTGCGTACGGTCCTGGCCGACTGGAACCTGGCCCCGGACCTCGCCGAGGACGTGCTCCTCGTGATCTCGGAGCTGACCACCAACGCGGTCGTCCACGCCCTGCCGCCGGCGGTGCTGCGGCTGTCACGGGTCGTCGACGGGCGCAACGCCCTGCGCGTCGAGGTCACCGACGCGGGGCCTGCGGCGGCGGACGGGCGGCCGGTCGTCGAGCCCTGCACGGGCGAACACGGCCGCGGGCTCGGCATCGTCACCGCCCTGGCGGCCGAGTGCGGCACGCGGGTCCACGCGGGCGGTATCACACGGTGGGCGGAGCTCTTCGCGGCGTGAGGCGCGCCGCCCCGGCCGGCCCGGGGCAGCGCACGCACGACGAGGCGCTTGCGGGCGGCGTCCCCCGTCCACGGCGGGCGTGCACTCTGGTACGCCCTACGCCCTACGCCCTACGCCCTACGCCCTACTCCCTACGCCCTACGCCTTACGCCCTACGCGCTCACCGGCACCGCCCGCTTCGGTGTGTTGACCGCGTCCGGTACCGGCTCGCCCGCCAGAGCGAGGAGGAGCGAGCGGGCCACGAACAGGCCCGCCTTCTCCTGGGCCTCGTGGGTGCCGGCGCCGAGGTGCGGGGTGGCGACGACGTGGTCGAGGGCGAACAGCGGTGAATCGGTGCAGGGCTCCTCGGCGAAGACGTCGAGCGCGGCACCGGCCACCCGCCCCTCCACAAGGGCCTCGTACAGCGCCGTCTCGTCCACGATGCCGCCGCGGGCGACATTGACGACATGGACCGACGGTTTGACCTTCCGCAGCTCGTCGGGGCCGATCAGGCCGAGGGTCTCCGGGGTCTTGGGCAGATGCACGGTGAGGAAGTCGGCGCGGCTGAGGAGAGCGTCCAGGGAGACCATCTCGATGCCGTGCGCCGCGGCACGCTCCGGGGCCGCATAGGGGTCGTGGGCGAGCACCGCCATCCCGAACGCGGCCATGCGCCGGGCCACCAGCAGCCCGATACGGCCCAGGCCCACCACGCCCAGGACCTTGCCGGACAGCTCCGTGCCGGTGAACGCGGCGCGCTGCCACCGGCCGTCCCGCAGGGAGGCGTTGGCCTGGGGGACGTTGCGTGCCGTGCTGAGCAGGAGGGCGCAGGTCATCTCGGCGGCGCTGACGACATTGGCGGTGGGGGTGTTGACCACCAGGACGCCGGCTTCGGTGGCGGCGGCGACATCGATGTTGTCGAGGCCGACGCCGGCCCGGCCGATGACCTTCAGACGCGGGGCGGCGGCGATGACCTCGGCGTCGGCCGTGGTCGCGCTGCGCACCAACAGGGCGTCGGCGTCGGCGACTTCGGACAGCAGCCGGTCGCGGTCCGTGCCGTCGCAGTGGCGGATCTCGCACTCCGGGCCGAGGGCGTCGACGGTGGCGTGGGAGAGGCGGTCGGCGATGAGGACAAGAGGCTTGCTCAAGGGTGACGTCCGATCGTGACAGGGCGCAGGGGTGAGTACGGCCGCCCCGGCAGGCGCGGGGCGGCCGTACGTGCCCGGCGCGCGGGATCAGCCGGTGGCGGAGCGTGCCCGCCAGCGGGTCAGTACGAGATGGGCGGCGACACCGAACACCAGGCCCCAGAAGGCCGATCCGATGCCGAACAGGGTCATGCCGGACGCGGTGGCCAGGAACGTGATCAGGGCGGCCTCCCGGTCCTTCTCCTCCGTGACCGCTCCGGTCAGTCCGCCGGCCAGCGCGCCGAACAGGGCGACACCGGCGATGGCGGCGACCAGTTCCTTCGGCAGGCCCGCGAAGAAGACCACGAGGGTGGTGCCGAAGGCGCCGATCAGGAGGTAGAACGCCCCGCACGCGACACCGGCGACATAGCGGCGCTTGGGGTCGCGGTGCGATTCGGGGCCGGTGCAGATCGCCGCGGTGATCGCCGCGAGGTTGATGGCGTGCGACCCGAAGGGCGCGAGGGCGGTGGACACCAGGCCCGTCGAGCCGATCAGCAGCCGGTCCTTGGGCTGGTAGCCGGACGCGGTGAGTACGGCCATGCCGGGGGCGTTCTGCGAGGCCAGGGTCGCCAGGATCATCGGCACCGCGATGCCGATGAGCGAGGCCACCGAGAACTGAGGCGACGTCAGTAGTGGGCGGGCCAGCTCGATATGGTCCAGCCGGATGTCCAGACGCGAGGTGGCCGCACTGCACACCACCCCCACCGCCAGCGCGATCAGCACCGCGTAACGGGGCAGGAACCGCTTGCCGAGCAGATAGGCGGCCAGGACCGTACCGGCGATCCAGGGCGCGGTCTTCAGCGAGGTGAACACGCCCGTGCCGAAGGAGAACAGGATGCCCGCGAGCATCGCCGCGACCACGGCCGTCGGCACCTGCCGCATCAGCCAGCCGAACACCCCGGTCAGCCCGACCAGGGTGATCACGACACCGGTGACGAGGAACGCCCCGATGGCCTCCGCGTAGGAGTAGGCGCCCAGGCTGGTGACCAGGAGGGCCGCGCCCGGTGTCGACCATGCGGTGATGACCGGCATCTTGGTGCGCAGGCTGAGCCCGATGCAGGTCAGGCCGCTGCCTATGGAGATGGCCCAGACCCATGAGCCGGTCTGTGCCGTGTCCAGATGCCCGGCCGAGGCCGCGGCGAGGACGATGACCAGCGGCCCGGAGTACGAGACGACCACGGCCACGAATCCGGCGAGGACCGCGGACAACGACATATCGCGCAACAGCCCGGGACGGCCGTCGTGTTGGCCGGACCGCTCCGGCGGCCCCCCGGAGCCGGCCGGGGGTGACGCCGTGGCGGTGGTGCCGGTGGAGCCGGCGTCGTGCGTGTTGCCGGCCGCACCGGTGCTGCCGGCGTTGCTGGTGTCAGAGCTCAAAGTTCGTCCTTAGCGGCGCGTTCCAATGCCTGCTCCAGATCGGCCACGAGATCGGTCGGGCTCTCCAGGCCGATGGACAGGCGCAGCATGTCCTTCGGAGAGGTGCTGCCCGGTCCCTCAAAGGTGTAGCGGTGTTCGATCAGGCTTTCCACCCCGCCCAAGGACGTTGCGCGGATGAACAGTTCACAGTGCTCGGCCGCGCGCAGGGACCGCTGCCACTCCCCGGCGACGTGCAGCGACAGCATCCCGCTGAAGCCGCCGGTCATCTGGCGTGCGGCGACCTCGTGGCCCGGGTCGCCGGGCAGGCCGGGGTAGGCGACCCGGTTGACCAGCGGGTGTCCGTCGAAGTGCTCGGCCAGCGCCATGGCCGTGGCCGATATCTGCCGCATCCGCGGATAGAGCGTACGGATGCCGCGCATCAGCAGATAGGTCTCCCAAGGGCCGAGGATCGGGCCGGTCAGCCGGCGGTGCAGCCGCAGCCGCTCCCAGAGGGCCTGGCGGTCCTCGGTGGGCTCGGGCGCGGCGACCAGGAAGCCGGCCACGACATCCGTATGGCCGTTGAGGTACTTCGTACCGGAGTGCATGATCAGGTCGGCGCCCAGCTCGAAGGGCCGGGTGTGCACCGGGGTGGGGACGGTGTTGTCCACACCGAACAGGGCGCCCGCGCGGTGTGCGATCCCGGCGCACGCCGCCAGGTCGGTCACCAGCCAGGTGGGGTTCGCCGGGGACTCCGCCCACAGCAGGGCGGTCGGTGCCGCCTCCACCGCTGTGGCCACCGCGTCCAGGTCGTCCATGGGGACGCGGACGACTTCCAGGCCGCGCTGCGTCCCGAACTCCAGCAGCCACTTCGTCAGCCCGAAGTACATGGTCTGCGGGACCACCACCCGGGAACCGGCGGGCAGGACCTGGAAGACGGCGGTGGCGGCGGCCATGCCGGACGAGAACACCAGCGCCTCGGAGCCGCCCTCCAGGCCCGCGACCACGTCCTCGACCTGCTCATAGCCGGGCGTGCCCTGGTCACGCAGATAGGCGTGGCCGGCGGGGGTGCGGTACTGGTCGTCCCGGGCGAAGGTGGCGCCCAGCCCGATCGGGGGCGGGACGGCTCCGGTGGTGGGGCAGCGCCAGCCATCGCCTTGGGCGGCACGTGTCTCGGGGCGGTAGTCCCGGGTCCACGGGGTGTAGGTGTCGCGGTTGTTGCTCATGATGTCCTCGCGGTCAGGGCGGGCAGTGCGGTACGGAGGGCGAGTTCGGCGTCCTTGAGTGCGCGGGAGGGCGCGCCGGGGGACGGAACGTAGTGGTTGTAGTAGCTGGAGCCTTCGGTGTGCGGCCCGAGGAAGAACAGCCGGGGCTGGACCTCCCCGTCGGCGCCGATGCCCCGGCCCTCCCGGGTGACGTACAGGCCGGGGGCCCGGGTGCCGTGGCTCCTCATCGTGGTGACGCGGCCCGCGGCGACGAGCCGGCCGAGCAGGGAGCCGGGCAGCTGGTCGGCGGCGGGCTCGGCGAGATGGGCGAGGACGACATGATCGGCCTCGACGCTCTCCGGCCGGGCCAGGCAGGTGGACTCCAGGCGCCACGGTCCCCGCCCGGAGGGCGCGATGACCTTGGGCCGGGGACCGGGGCCGAGCCGGAGCACCCCGGCGTCCAGCAGCGCCAGCAGTTCCGCCGACCGGTCCAGCTGCGGGCCGATCACCAGACGGTTGACCGCGGTGGTGAACGTGCCGAAGAAGTGCTCCAGGGACGGATCGTCGACGCCCGGGGCGTCGATCACCGACCGGAGGGCGTCGCGGTGGTCGCGCAGCACCTCCAGGGCTTCCTTGACCGGGCTCACGCCCAGCCCCGCCCTGGCCTCGGCGAGATCGTCGGCGACCTGGGCGGTGAACCACTCGGTGTAGTCGGCCTGTTCGCGCCATTGCCGGTCGGTGAGCTGCTCGGTGAGGATCCCCCGCAGGGGGAACGGCCCGTGCTCCGCGCGCAGCTCGGCCAGCAGCCGTTCGCAGCCGGACTCGGCCGCACGGCGGGCGAAATCGGCGCCCACGCCCCGCACATCGCCGCTTGGGCTGCCCAACAGGGCCCGGTAGTAGGCCAGTTCCATCTCGGCCTCGACGAGCGGCAGCACGTCCTCGGCGAAGGCGATCCGTCCGTCGGGCCGCCGCTCGCGCAGCTCCCGGATCCGGTCGGGCGCCAGGGCGAGGGGCGCGAAGCGGACCCGTCCCGGGGGGAGGCAGGGGCGGCTGCGGGACGGCAGGCCGGAGCGGTTGGCCAGCACGATCAGCGGTTCGTCGCCGCTGGGCACATAGCGTGCCGCGCCCTCGCCGGTCGTCTCGTGGCGGCCGCCGCGGCCCAGGGTCAGGGACGCGACGACGTCCATGGCGGTCAGCCCCATGCCCAGGACCGCGACGCGGTCACCGGGCGCGATCCCGTCCAGGGCCGCGGGCAGCGGATACGGCCGGGTGACCAGCCGTGGTTCGGGCGGCGGTTCGGTCGGCAGATACAGGGAGTGGTGCCCGACGGTGACGAAGACCGCGTCGGCGTCGATCCGGCCGCCGTCGTCGAGGAGGACGGTCTCCCCGCCGCTGGGGGAGGGCCGTACCTCACGGGCGGTCGTGGCGTGCGGTACGAGGGCGAAACAGGGGGGTGCCGCTGCGACGACGCGCTGCGCGGCCCAGAGCAGATACTCGCTCAGCAGTCGGCGCGGCAGGAAGTCGTCGGGCCGGATCTCCCGGCCGTCCGTCGCACCGTCCGCCCGCGCCTCGCGCACGGTGTAGCCGTCCGCCGACAGCCGCAACTCCCGTGCCCGGCACCACTCGTAGAGGGACGGTCCGTCCACACGGGTGGGTCCGTCGACCATGTCCTCGTCCGCGAAGGCGGTGACCTGGGCGCAGACGGTGTTCAGCAGCAGGTAGTCGGGCTGGCCGTCGAGGTGGAATCCGGGGCCCAGCGGCCTGGGGTCCACCAGATGGACGGTGACCGGGAACGGGTCCGCCAGACAGTGGCTGACCAGGCGCTCGATGAGGCCCAGACCGCGCGAGCCGGCACCCACGATCGCGAGGGTGGTGTGCCGGCCGGCGTGCTGCCCGTCGTACGGTGCGGTGGGCGGGGCCGCCGCCGTGAACTGTGTGGTCACCACCGTCGCGTCTCCCCGAAGAAGTGGGGGATCGCGATGGCCGAGCCCGCCTCGCGCGCCTGCGCCAGCACATAGGCCCCGACGGCCAGGTCGAGGACGCCGAGACCGAACGGCGAGAAGATCACCGGCCGGTCGGCGGTCACCGGCACCTCGCCGTTGAGGACCCCGGCGAGCGTGCCGGTCACGAAGTCCCGTGAGCCGGTGAGCTGTTCGGCCAGGTGGGGCGAGGTGCTGGCCTTCAGGCAGTGGTCGACGTCGTCGAGGATGTTCTGCGCCGCCAGCACCACCTCGGGGGCCAGATCCCGCAGCGAGACGTTCAGCACGACCTGGCCGGGTTTGAACGGCGCGGTGACGTACGGCTCCAGCGCGGTCGTGGCGAAGACCACGGTCTCGGCCTCCCGCGCGGTGTCCAGGTCGTCGGTGAACGAAGCGGGACGCCGCTGCATGGTGCGCAGATGCTCCACCAGCGCCTCGCCCGACTCCTGGTGGAGGTCGTGCACGAGATACGCGTCCGGTGCGACGCCGGCCGCGTGGAGGTAGTCGCAGATGTTGCGGGCGATCACGCCGCCGCCCACGATCGCGATACGGGTCCCGGCGAAGCCGCCCGGACGCAGCGCGGTCGCCGCGACGGCGGCGGAGGCGGCGGTGCGGGCCGCGCTGATGTTGGCTGCTTCCAGGCAGGCGACCGGATAGCCGGTCTCGTAGTCGTTGAGGATCAGCACCGCCGAGGCACGGGGCTTTCCGGCCTGGGTGTTCTTGGGGAAACTGGCGATCCACTTGATGCCGGCGAGCTGCACATCGGCGCCGAGATAGGCGGGCAGTGCGATGATCCGGGAGTCGGGTTTCTCGGGGAAACGCAGGAAGTAGCTGTCCGGATTGACGGATTCCCCTGCCTCATGGCTGTGATAGGCATCGGAGACGATACCGAGGACCTCGGCACGTTTGCCGCTGAGTACCTCGCGAACGGTCTCGCCCGGCACCACATCGAAGTCGAACATGTTCTCTTTCCTCTCCTCAGGCCCCGGCCCGGACCCGAGAAATTGCCGATATTTCGTCGTCGGTGATTTCGGGCCAGCGCTCGGCCACCCAGTCGTCGTTGTAGACGGTTTCCAGATAGCGTTCACCGAAGTCCGGTGAGAGGGCCACGATGACGCTTCCCTCGGGAATTTCCTTGGCCTTTTCGCTCACCGCGGCAAGAACCGTTCCGGAGGATCCGCCGAGCAGCAGACCGCGCTCTTCGGCGAGCATTCTGCACATCTTCACGGTGTCCGGTTCCGGGACCAGAACGACCTCGTCGACGAGTCTCTCGTCCAGGATTTCCGGCCGTCGGCTGGTGCCCAGACCGGGGATGTGGCGCCGCCGCGCGGGGCCGCCGAACGTCACCGAGCCGACCGAATCCACCGCGATGATCCGGGTGTCCGGGCTGTGCTGCCGGAAGAACTCCGCACAGCCCATCAGCGTCCCGGTGGTGCCGGCCCCGATGAAGACATGGTCGACATGGCCGATCTCCTCGAAGATGGAGCGGCCGGTGCGTTCCCGGTGCGCCCGGGGGCCGGCCGGGTTCGCGTACTGGTTCAGCCAGTAGGTGTCGGGCTCGCGCCGCAGGCGCTCACCGATGTAGTCGATACGGGATTGCAGGAAGCCGCCGTTGCCGTCCCGCCGGTCGATCACCACGACCTCGGCCCCCAGCGTTCTCATCAGGCGCACCGACTGGGCGTTGGCATTGGGGTCCGTCACGCAGGTGAGGTGATATCCCTTCGCCGCGCAGACCATGGCGAGGGCCACCCCGAGGTTTCCCGAAGTCGATTCGATCAGCCGGGTGCGTGGGAATTCGCGGCCCGATTCCTCGGCCTGGTCCACCAGCGCGATCGCGGTCTTGAGTTTGACCGAGCCTGCCGGATTGAGGCCCTCAAGTTTAAGGAAGACGGAACTTCCTGGCGCTAGATGATCGGCCCGGATGAACAAGTCATCCAATACCAAATCATAGACTTCTTCCGCTATCACTGAAATCTGATCCCCGTTGATTGTGGGCAGCCTGACGCGTGACATGCGCAGAAATTATGCTGCCCATACGTGTGATACCCGCGCTGCTCAGGCGCGCGGGCATGCAGAAGAGATTGTGTCCCCCCGGTTGCCGTTCAGGTGTCCCCCGAGACCTCGGCTCTCTTGAAGGGTGCCATAGACCCGCAACACTTGTCGAGGAATATCCGATACAAGATCGTAAAGAAAATCCAGCTCGTTAAGAATTTAACATTCCGGATTCTCGGGGGGCGTCGGTCGGCTTTCGTGACGCGACCGTCGACCACGGAAGGAGCCACGCCAATAAGCGGAATCCAGGCTTCATTAAGTGGAATGTCGGCTTCGCATAAAGGGGGCGCGGTGGGCCCGGCATGACGCACCAACGCATGCCGCCGACGCGGCAGAAGCTGGAGGGGTCGATTCATTATGGCCCGGAAAACGGAGCCGATTCATCCTCTCTGCGGATGATCTTGAGGCGCTTTCGCGGCCCTAGCGTGGCGGCATGACACATGACGGCACGACAGAGGACGTGGGCATGGACCTGGTGTGCGCGGCGGGCGACGGAGTGGAGCTGGCCGTACGGGACTACGGCGGCGACGGCCCCGCGGTGCTGCTCCTGCACGGCGCGGGGCGGACCCTGCTGGACTGGGACCAGGTCGCCCCCCTCCTGACCGAGCGGCACCGGGTGTTCGCGATGGACCTGCGCGGGCACGGACGATCCGGTGACGGGCCATGGACCTTCGACACCGTACTCGGAGACGTCACCGCGGTACTGGAACGTCTGGGAGCTCCGGACGCCGTCGTGGCCGGGCACTCGCTCGGCGGGATGATCGCCGCGCTGTGCCTGGAGCACAACGGACGCACGCCCGCGGCGGTGAATCTGGACGGCCACGGGATGGGACGGCCCGAACAGTACCTGGGCCTGGACCGTACCCACGTCGGGCGACGTCTCGCGGAAGCCCGGGAGTGCGCGCGCCGGGCGGGCGGCCGCCCCTTCGTCCCCGAGGCGTTGGACGGCGTGCTGGCCTACCAGGTGGCCATGGCACAGCAGTTGGGCGTCCCGAAGGAGCTGATGGAGGCCGGGGTGCGACGGTCACTGGGGGAGACGGCGGACGGACAGCTCTTCCTCCGGCCCCAGCGGCAGCACGCCCAGGAGGTGCAGGAGGCCATGGCGGACCTCGACCTCTTCGCGCTCTACCGCCGTATCTCCCGCCCCCTGCTGATAGCGCGGGCGCTGCGCCCCAATCCGCCGGTCCCCGGGATGCCGGGGTGGTTCGACGAACTGATGGCGGCGTACGCGGAGGGGCTCCGCCGGGATCTCGGTGAACTGGCCCGGACACAGCCGCATGTGACCGTCGCCGGGGTGGACGGAACCCATGCGATGGTGCTGGAACGGCCGGCGGAGATCGCGGGGCTGGTGGGCGGGTTCGTGGCGAGGGCCGTCCCCGACGGAGGGGGGAGGGCCGTCCCCTACGGAATCGAACGGATCCCGTAGGGGTTCCCGAGGCATGCGGCAGGGCGCTTGCCCCGAGGCGCGCGGCAGGACACTGCCCGGGCGCGCCCGGCGGATCGTCGCCGGGCCCCGCACCCCTACCGCGGAAACAGCTGGAACACCGCGGCCGGCCGCCCCCGATAGCGTTCGCCGCCGGCGTGCAGCATGGGCTCGATGAAGTTGCGGGCGTAGGTGAGCGGGTCCTGTCCGTCGGCGCCCAGGCCCTTGATGTACGCCTCGTGCGCGGCGAGTGAGGCGACGGCGCGTTCGATTCCCGGGCCGACCTCCCTGGCGTGCGTGGGGTGGGGCGAGCCGGCCACGGCCACCCAGCGGACGCCGCCCCAGGGCTCCAGGCCCCGCTCCTCGGTGAGCTCGGGGAAGATCCAGCGGTTGCCCGCGTCGCCCGCCGCGTCCAGGACTGCGCGGCCGACCGCCCGGTGGTCGGGGCTGTTCCAGTGGACGCCGTTCCAGTCCCAGGTGTCGTGGTGGTTGAGGGTGATCAGCAGCTCGGGCCGGTGCCGGCGGATCGCCGCGGAGAGATCGCGGCGCAGCGCCGGACCGGCCTCGATGACACCGTCGCGGTGATCGAGGAACTCGACGGTGTGCACGCCGACCAGAGCCGCGCCGGCCATCTGCTCGGCCTCGCGGATCGCGGCGCACTCGGCGGGGGCGAGCCCGTCGATGCCGGCCTCGCCGCGGGTGACCAGGAGATAGGTGATCTCCCGCCCCGCGGCGGTCCATTCGGCGATCGCCGCCGCGGCGCCGTATTCGAGGTCGTCGGGGTGGGCGACAACGGCGAGCGCGCGCTGCCAGTCCTCGGGCATGGGGGAGAGCGGGGTCTCGGCCGCCGGTGTACTGGATGCTTCGGGCATATGGCGATCTTGGCATGTCCCCCTGCCGTGCACCCGGTGTTCGGGAAAGTGGGGATCACGAGGGGCGCATAAGGGCGTGCGAGGAGCGCAGGGGGGCACACGCGGCGGGCCGGAACGCGGTCCCCCGGGTGTGCGGGGCCGTTTTCGCCCGCTTCCGCCGTGATCTGTATATCGGTTGAGCTGGGATTCGTAACGTCGGGTGAATCGCTGGCCGAAGGTTGCGGGCGGCAACGCGCGGTTGTCACGCTGTTGCTGACTGTCAAGCTGTTGGGAGGGGCACGTGCCTTTCGGTGAGCAGCCCGCGTACCTCCGCGTCGCCGGCGACCTGCGCCAGAAGATCGTCGACGGGGTGCTCCAGCCGCACACCCGCCTTCCCTCCCAGGCCCGCATCCGCGAGCAGTACGGCGTCTCGGACACCGTCGCGCTGGAGGCCCGCAAGGTCCTGATGGCCGAGGGGCTGGTCGAGGGCCGCTCGGGATCCGGCACCTACGTACGCGCGCAGCCGGCCCCGCGCCGTATCGCCCGCGCCGGCTACCGCTCGGCCGTCGTCGCCTCCACCCCGTTCCGGCAGGAGCAGGCGGACGAGCGGGTGAAGGGCACCTGGGAGTCCAGCAGCGGGCAGGAGACGGCCAGTTCGGTGATCGCGGCCCGGTTGCGGATCCCGCCGGGGGCCCGGGTGATGCGGACCTGCTATCTCTTCCGGGCCGAGGGGGAGCCGTCGATGCTCTCCACGTCCTGGGAGCCGCTGGCGGTGACCGGCCGGACGCCGGTGATGCTGCCGGAGGAGGGGCCGCTGGCCGGGCGCGGAGTGGTCGAGCGGATGGCGGCCATCGACGTCGTGGTGGACAACGTCGTGGAGGAGGTCGGGGCGCGCCCCGGCCTGGCCGAGGAGGCCATGAAGCTGGGCGGGGTGCCGGGGCATGCGGTCCTGGTCATCTCCCGGACGTATTTCGCGGGCGGACAGCCCGTCGAGACCGCCGATGTCGTCACGCTCGCCGACCGCCACCGGCTGTCGTACCACCTGCCGGTGAAGTAGCGGCGGCCTCCGGGCCCATCGGCCGGAGGCCCTCAACTCCCCGGTAACTCCCCATCACGCCAGACGCACCGCCGCGTACGGGGCCGTACGCACTCCGTACGGCTCCCTTATCTCCCGTTGCGTCCCCCATTCCCCTGTCTTATTTGCTCCCTTTTCTTAGCAAATGACCGGTGGATCTTGGTGTTGGAAACCTCACAGACCCTCAGCTGGGCGGGAGTTTTGGCCACCGGTGGGAAAGCGATCTTCGAATTCGCTCTTAGGATGGCGAAGTTTGTGCACGGCACGGGGGAAGACCAGGAGACCAGCACGTGAGCACGACGAAAACCCAGGGTGCGGAGCAGGGTTCGCATTCGAATTACCGGCGGTCCCTCGGGACCATCGCCCTGACCGCCACGGGTCTCGGGTCGATCATCGGGTCCGGCTGGCTCTTCGGGGCCGAGCGGGCCGCCGCCATCGCCGGGCCGGCCGCGATCCTCGCCTGGGTCATCGGCGCGCTGGTCGCGCTCACCATCGCGCTCACCTACACCGAGCTCGGTTCGATGTTCCCGAAGGCCGGCGGCATGGTCCGCTACGGCCAGTACTCGCACGGCTCGCTCGCCGGCTACCTGGCGGCGTGGGCCAACTGGATCGCCATCGTCTCCGTGATCCCCGGTGAGGCCACCGCCTCGGTCCAGTACATGAGTTCCTGGGACTTCGGGTGGGCCAAGGCGCTCTTCGACGGCAAGGAGCTGACCGGCTCCGGCGTCGCGGTGGCCAGTGTGCTGCTGGTCTTCTACTTCTTCATGAACTGGTTCGCGGTGTCGCTGTTCGCGAAGACCAACACCGCGATCACCGTGTTCAAGGTCGTGGTGCCGATCCTCACGGCGGGTGCCCTGATCCTCGCGCACTTCGACACCGGCAACATCGAACGGGCCGGCGGCTTCGCGCCCAACGGCTGGAGCGCGGTCTTCAGCTGTGTGGCGCTCTCCGGCATCGTCTGGGCGTACAACGGCTTCCAGTCGCCGCTCAACCTCGCCGGCGAGGCCCGCAACCCGGGCCGCTCGCTGCCCAAGGCCGTGGCCCTCTCGATCGTCATCGCGCTGGTCATCTACCTCGCGCTGCAGGTCGCCTTCCTGTTCGCGGTCCCCGCGGCGGATCTGGGCGCCAACGGCTGGGGCGGGCTCGCCTACCACTCGCCGCTCGCCGAGCTCGGCCTGGCCTGGGGGCTGAACTGGCTGGCGCTGCTGCTGTACGCGGACGCGTTCGTCTCGCCGTCCGGTACGGGCATGATCTACGCCGCCACCACCTCTCGCATGATCCAGGGTGTCCAGGAGAACGGCCATCTGCCGGGCGTCTTCGGCAAGGTGGACCCCAAGACCGGCATTCCGCGCCCGGCCCTGGTGCTCAACCTCGTCGTCGCCTTCATGTTCCTGGCGGTCTTCCGCGGCTGGGGGTCGCTGGCCGAGGTCGTCTCGGTCGCGACGGTCATCTCGTATGTCACCGGGCCGGTCGCCGTGATGGGCCTGCGGCGGCTGTCGCCGCACATGAAGCGGCCGGTACGGCTGCGCGCCATGCCGGTCATCGCGCCGATCGCGATGATCTTCGGCTCGCTGGTCCTGTACTGGGGCAGGTGGCCGCTGACCGGCAAGGTCATCTTGATCATGGCCATCGGGCTGCCGGTCTGGGCCTGGTACGAGATCGGCAAGCCGCTCAGCCGGGGCCACAAGCCGTGGCGCGAGCTGGCCCCGCATCTCCGGGCGGGTGCCTGGATGGTGGCGTATCTGCTGGTCATGGCCGCGGTTTCGTACATGGGCGGCACGGAGTTCGGCGGCAAGGGCTATGTGCCCGAGGGCTGGGACCTCCTCCTGGTCGCGGTGATCGCCCTGACCTTCTACTACTGGGGCGTGCGCAGCTCCTGGCGTAACCCGTCGCTGGTCAGGGTCGAGGCGGAGATCGAGGCCGCTGAGGCCGCCGGGGCGGAGGAGCCGGCGGCGGAGAGCCGCCCGGGCGGTGACAAGGCGACCGTCGGCACCTGACCCCGCGGATCGGAATCCGCTCAAAACCGGCCACTCGCGGACCACTCCCGGTATTTCGGGCTTCGCGAGTGGCCGGTTCGGTACCTCTTTGTGTAAATCCATATCCGGTGAGTGAAGGTCGGGCGTACGCTCGGGCATATGCGGATTGCGATTTCGGCATCAGCACAGGAAGGGCGCGTGCCCGCGCGCCGCGCGGCGGAAGGAGGGGTGCGATGACCGACAACGGAGCCGTCCTGCCCTGGCTTGTCATCCGCCAGGACGAAGGCGGCAACCGCTATCGCGTCGGCCGTTATGCCACCCGGGCGGAGGCGGAACGGGTGGCCGACCGGCTGGATTCCCATAGTCACCAGCAGCTTTACGTGGTCGAGAAGGCCGGTCGGGCGGCGGGTTGAGCGCTCTCGGGCGGCGAGGTGAACGCTGCCGGGCGGCGGGTAGCGCCGCCGGGCAGCGGACCGAGCGGCCCGGAGCGGGAAGCGGGAGACGAGCGGGGGACGTAGGCTGCCGCGCATGACGACCATGCGCGTAGTGGTGGGTGGAGCAGTGCTCGACCGGGGCCGGCTGCTGGCCGCGCGGCGCAGCGCGCCGCCGGCCCTGGCCGGCCGCTGGGAGCTGCCCGGCGGCAAGGTGGAGGACGGGGAGACGCCCGAGCGGGCGCTGGTGCGCGAGCTGCGCGAGGAGCTGGGCGTCGAGGCGGGCGACCTGACGCCGGTTCCTGGGGAGTGGGAGCTGCGGCCCGGCTATGTGCTGCGTGTGTGGACGGCGCGGCTGCTGTCCGGCGCGCCGCGGCCGCTGCAGGATCACGACGAGCTGCGCTGGCTGCTGCCCGAGGAGGAGCAGGAGGTCGACTGGCTCGACCAGGACCGCCCGGCGGTGGCCCTCGTGATGCGCCGGCTGGCGGAGTCGGCGGGTGCGGAGGGCGCACGGCCCTGACCCGCGCCGCCCTGAACCGCGCGGAGCGCGACGATACTCCATTTGTGCCACAGTGCACGCTTGAGGGCGATACTCGGAGCCCGATATCGGGTATGTCCTGATTAGCCCCTTTCGAAGCGGTGATGCGAGGGGGACCCCTCGGGCTGGGATGTGATCGGCGTGAGCGACAGCGCAGCGGCAGGGGTCCCCGAGTCGGTCCGCCGGCGCGGCCGGATCACCGGCTCACCGATAGCCGAATGGAGCTTTCCGGCCGATCCCGGCGCGGTACGCACCGCCCGCTCCCGGGTGCGCGAGGCACTGGCCGACTGGGGACTCGACGGAACCGCCGATATGGCGGTGCTGCTCGTCAGCGAACTCGTCACCAACTCCCTGCGGTACGCCAGCGGCCCCATCGGCCTCCGGATGGTGCAGCTCGGCGCCGGCGGGCTGCTCATCGAGGTGTCCGACCCGCTGCCCGATCCGCCGCGGGAGCGCGACGCCGCCCCCGATGACGAGGGGGGCCGCGGATTGCAGCTGGTGGCGTGCAGTGCGCGGCGCTGGGGGACCCAGCGGGGCAAGTGTGGCAAGACTGTGTGGTTCGAGCTGTCGGCGGGTGGTTAGGAGACAGGTGGAGGCCTGATCGTTGCCATTTCATCGACGTTCTGTGGATGGACTGCGATCGAGACTGTGCTGTGATCGTGAAGACCGTGTTCCGGATAGCCGAGGTGCTGGATACTCAGGCAGGTCCGGTCCGGGCACGATGAGCTGGAGGGGACGGGGCTCGTGAGCGAGTTGTCATCTGGCGGGGCGGGACCCGCGCAGTCCGAGGGGCAGGGCGGTGCGGACGGCCCCGGCGACCGAGGGCCCGCGCAGGGGCCGCACGGACTCCCCGTCTGGCAGAGCAGCCGTCCCGGATCGATCTACGACTACATCCGCGTCGCCTCCTTCTCGCTCGGCCCCGACGGCCGGATCGACCAATGGAGCGAGCGGGCAACGGAGATGCTCGGCATTCCCGCCCGTTACGCCATCGGCAAGGACCCCATCGAGGCGTTCGTCCCCCGTGAGCTCCGCGAGACCGGACGCCGCAAGGTGTCCGAGATCCTCGACGGCCGGGAGTGGACCGGCCTGGTGCCCTACCGCAGGGAAGCGGGCGGCGCCGCCGACGGGCTCGCCGAGATCTATGTGATGCCGTCCGAGACGGAGGACGGCGAACGCGGCGCGGTCTGTCTCGTCGTCGACGTCCGGGCGCTGCGCGGCATCGAAACCGATCTGGCGGCCTCGCAGGCCGTTTTCGGTCAATCCCCCATGGGATTCACCCTGTTCGGCACGGACCTGAAGCTGCTGCGGGTCAACGAACGGTTCGCCACCGTCTTCGGCGGCCCGGCCGCCAAGTACCGTGGCGGCACCCCGCACGACTTCCTGCCGCGCCCCGAGGCCGAGCGGATGACCGCGGCGCTGCGCCGGGTGCTGGAGACCGGGGAGCCGGTCACCGAGATGCAGGTGGTCGGGGTGCTGCCCGGCGCGGAGGACGACCGCCGCCGCTGGTCGGTGTCGCTCTACCGGCTGCACGGCGCCAGCGGCCGCCCCATCGGCGTCGCCGCGCTCGCCTCGGACGTCACCGGCCGGCGCCGGGCGGAACGCGAGGCCGCCAACGCCCGCCGCAACCTCGCGCTGCTCAACGAAGCCGGCGCCCGGATAGGCAATTCGCTCGACCTGGAGACCACCGCCCGCACCCTTCTGGACGTCGCCGTCCCGCAGTTCTGCGACCTGGCCTCGGTGGACCTCTACCAGGGGCTGCTGTCCGGTGACGAAGCCCCGACCGGCATGACCGACGGCAGCGCCGAGCTGCGCCGGGTCGCCTTCGCCAGCGCCGTCTCCGACGCCCCGCTCGCCACCGCCGCCTGCTGCGTCCCCGACGACGGGCCGGGCCCGGTCGCCGTCGGCGCCGTCCACCGCTACCCCTTCAACTCCCCCTGCGCGGGCGCCCTCCGCACCGCCCAGGCGCAGATCATCCCGGGCCGGGAGAGCGACGACGGACCGGAGCTCGGCGCCGTGGTCCACTCCACCCTCGCCGTCCCGATGGTCGCGCGCGACAGCGTCGTCGGCCTGGTGCAGTTCTCGCGCACGAAGGGCAGCGAGCCCTTCGGCGAACGCGATACGGCGCTGGCGGTCGAGCTGGCCGCGCGCGCCGCGGTCTGCATCGACAACGCCCGCCTCTACCGCCGCGAACACGAACGCGCCCTGATCCTGCAGCGCAGCCTGCTGCCGCCCGGCGACCCGGAGGCGGCCGGACTCGACATCGCCTGCCGCTATCTGCCGGGCACCACCGCCACCGAGGTCGGCGGCGACTGGTTCGACGTCATCGAACTCCCCGGCCACCGCACCGCACTGGTCGTCGGCGACGTCATGGGCCGCGGCCTGCGAGCCGCCGTCGCGATGGGCGAACTCCGCACCGCCGTCAGGACGTTGGCCCTCCTGGACCTGGAGCCCGCCGAGGTGCTCTCGGCGCTGGACGAGATCGCACGCGGGCTCGGCGGCACCGGCGGCGGCCGGCCGGCCCCCGGCCCGCGCAGCCGCCCCGGCGCCACCGGCGCCACCGGCGCCACCGGCGCCACCGCCGCCACCGCCGCCACCGCCGGCGCGGACCGCCCGGCCGCCACCGCCGACCTCTCCGAGGTCTACCTCGCCACCTGCGTCTACGCCGTCTACGACCCGGTCACCCGGCGCTGTACGTTCGCCAACGCCGGGCATCTGCCGCCGGTGCTGGTCGAGGAGGGCGAGGACGCCCTGCTGCTCGACGTACCGCCGGGCATGCCGCTGGGCGTCGGCGGCGAACCCTTCGAGGAGATCGAGGTCGACCTGCCGGACGGCGCGCTGCTCGCCCTCTACACCGACGGCCTGGTGGAGTCCCGCGACCATCCGCTGGACGAGGGGCTGCAGGCGTTCCGGCTGGCGCTCTCGGACGCCGATCGCCCGCTGGAGGACGCCTGCGACCATGTCCTCAGCGCCCTGGACACCTCGCACGGCGAGGACGACATCGCACTGCTGATGGCCCGGGTGCACGGGCTGCCCAAGGACGCGGTGGGCGACTGGAACCTGGTGTCCGAGCCCCGCTCGGTCTCCCAGGCCCGCGAGCTGGCCCGCGAGCAGCTCACGGACTGGGGCCTGGAGGCGCTGGTCGACACCACGGAACTGCTGGTCAGCGAGCTGGTCACCAATGCGCTACGGCACGGCCACGGCGACATCCGGCTGCGGCTGCTACTGGACCGCACCCTGGTCTGCGAGGTCTGGGACGCCGACCTCGCCCAGCCGCGCCGCCGCCGCGCCCGGGACACCGACGAGGGCGGCCGGGGCCTGCAGCTGGTCGGCCTGCTCAGCGCGGGCTGGGGCAGCCGCCGCACCCCGCGCGGCAAGACCGTCTGGTTTGAACTCGCCTTGCCGGACGACGAGTCGGACCCGGCGGACCCGACGGAAGCACTGCTGAGCATGTTCTGAGGCGGCGCTCGTCTGCGGATGCCCGCGCCCCGCTGCGGGAACTGGGCCGACGCCCTGCTGAGGGATCCTGGCCCACGCCCCACCGCGACGTAATGCCCACCGCAGGCCCCACCGCGGGAATACACCCCGTCCCCGCCACGTTTGTGGCCTGCAAGGGGCCCATGCGCCCCTTAGGGGATCTGTTCGACCAACCCCTAAGGGTTCGGCCGGGAATCCCCTGAGGGTCCGGTCCGCGCTCCCAAGGGTCCCGGTCAGGCGGCAGCGCGCAGATGCGCCGCCGCCCGCTCCGCCTCGCGCACCACCCGCGCGGTGTCCACATGCACCAGCTCCCCGCGCGCCTTCCGAAGCCGCCCGTCGACGAAGACGTAACTCACGTTGGCCGGCTGGCCGTTGAGCACGATCTGACTGGTCCAGTCGAAGCGTGGCGCGAAGTTGAGGGTGCCGGGATCGAGCACGATGACATCGGCGCGCTTGCCCGGTGTCAGCGAGCCGATCCGGTCCGCCATGCCGAGGCACTCCGCAGCGGTCAGCGTCGCCATCCGCAGGACGGCCGGGATGGTCGGATACACCGTGGCGTCCTCGTGCCGTGCCCGTTGCAGCCCGACGGCCGCCTTCATCAGGGCGAACATGTCCGACGTGTCGTTCGTGCCGCCGTCATGGCCCAGCCCGGTCCGTACCCCGTGCCGGTGCAGCGCGGGCAGCGGTGCGATGCCGGAGGCCAGCCGCATATTGCTGAGCGGACAGTGCGCCACCCGTACGCCGTGCTCCCCGGTCAGCGCGATCTCGTCGTCGGTGAGGTGCACCGCATGGTCCATCAGCAGCTCCGGACCGAACGCGCCGACGGTGCGCAGCGCGCGGATCTGCTCCTGCTCGCAGTCGTCGCGGCTTTCCAGGACGTGTGAGTTGAGCATCACGCCGAGCTCGCGGGCGGTCTCGTGGAGCAGCCGCAGTTCGTCGACGGTGGACATCTCGGCATGCACCGCCACCTGGAGCGAGGCCATCGGCAGCGGATCCAGGAGCTCCTTCTCGGCCCGGAGGACGAGGTCGCGGTCGGCGGCGTTCTGCGCCATCGCGTAGACGAACCGCAGCCCCGCGTCGTCCAGCGCGCGGACGTAGCGCTCGGTGGTGTCGTACGGGATCGGGTGCACCCAGTCGACGACGGTGGTGACGCCTGTCTGGAGGACGTCGAGCGCGGCGAGATGGACGAAGCGGTACATGTCCTGGGGGTCGATCTCGGGCAGGGTGGGGCGGTTGCAGCCGGTCAGCCAGCCGTAGACGTCCTGCGTCGCGCAGCCGCCGCGGATGCTGCACTGCCACAGGTGGTTGTGCAGATCGACGAACCCCGGGAGGACGAGCTTGCCGGCGACGTCCACCACACGGGCGCCGGGCGGCACCGTCAGCCCGCGTCCCACGGCGGCGATGGCGCCGTCCCGCATCAGGACATCGACGCCGCCCTCCAGCGTGCCCAGCTCCCCCGCGCCGACCTTCGGGTCCATGGTGAGCACGAGCTCCGCACCCCGGAGCACGGTGGTGCGCCGCTCGCCCGATGGTCTGCCCGGTCTCTCGTACGGCTCCTGGAGCGCGATGGGGGCACCCGCCGCCAGGGGGACGCTGCCGAACCCCGCGAGCACCCGGCGCCGGCTGATTCCCGGAAAGTTCATTCCGTTTGTATACCGCGCCCGCGGGGAGATGCCGTGAGGTTGTTCCCGGCCAACTGAGGGAACGTCGTGGAGAACGTGATATATCGCTGGACAGGACCTGTTTCCATGCGAACCCGGGTGCTACCCGGCCTCATTCGGTCCGTCGCCGGATCTTGTTCCCGAGCCACACCAGCGGGTCGTACTTACGGTCCGCCACCCGCTCCTTGAGCGGGATCAGCGCATTGTCGGTGATCTTGATGTTCTCGGGGCAGACCTCCGTACAGCACTTGGTGATGTTGCAGTAGCCCAGACCGTGCTCGTCCTGCGCGGTGGTCTGGCGGTCCAGACCGGACTGCGGTGCCGCGTCCAGCGGGTGCATATCGAGTTCGGCGATCCGGATCAGGAAGCGCGGCCCGGCGAACGCGGCCTTGTTCTCCTCGTGGTCACGCACCACATGGCACGTGTCCTGGCACAGGAAGCACTCGATGCACTTACGGAACTCCTGCGAGCGGTTCACATCCTCCTGCTGCATGCGGTACTCGCCGGGCGCCAGCTCCGCGGGCGGGACGAACGACGGGACCTCACGCGCCTTGGTGTAGTTGAACGACACGTCGGTGACCAGATCGCGGACGACGGGGAAGGCCCGCATCGGCGTGACCGTGATCGTCTCCGTACGGTCGAACACCGACATCCGCGTCATACACAGCAGCCGCGGCTGCCCGTTGATCTCCGCACTGCACGAACCGCACTTGCCCGCCTTGCAGTTCCAGCGGACCGCGAGATCGGGCGCCTGGGTCGCCTGCAGCCGGTGGATGATGTCGAGGACCACCTCGCCCTCGTTCACCTCGACCGTGAAGTCCTCCAGACCGCCGCCGTCCGCGTCACCACGCCACACCCTGAAGTGCGCCGGGTACCCGCCGGAGGACCCCGGCTGCCCGGCCGGCCGTGCCTGCTTCGTCTGCTCCGTCTGCTGCCCGCTCACCGGCTCAGCTCCTCGTCCGTCAGATACTTCACCAGCTCGTCCTTCTCGAAAAGCCCCAGCAGATCGGGGCGGATCGGCGGGGTCTCGCGCCGGGAGAGCCGGATCTGGCCCAGCGACGGGTCCGCGGCCGTCCGTTCGCCCTGGGGATCGGCGAGCTCGCAGATCAGATTGATCTTGCGCCAGTGCCGGTCCATCGCCGGTTGATCATCGCGGGTGTGCCCGCCCCGGCTCTCCTCGCGCTCCAGCGCGGCGCGCGCCACACACTCGCTGACCAGCAGCATGTTGCGCAGGTCCAGGGAGAGATGCCAGCCCGGGTTGTACTGCCGGTGCCCCTCGACGCCGGCTCGCCGCGCCCGCGCCCGCAGCCCGGCCAGCCGCTCCAGGGCCTCCCGCATCTCTCCCTCCCTGCGGATGATGCCGACCAGGTCGTTCATCGACTGCTGGAGTTCCTGGTGCAGGGTGTACGGGTTCTCCGCCGGACCGGCGTCGTGGGTCGTCTCCTGGTCCCCTCCTTCGGCGCTGAAGGGGCGCAGCGCCTCCGCCTCGGCGGCGTCGATCTGCAGCGGGTCGGCGGTCGGCCGGTCGGTGACCGACGCCGCGTACTCGGCCGCGTACAGTCCCGCCCGGCGGCCGAAGACCAGCAGGTCGGAGAGGGAGTTGCCGCCCAGGCGGTTGGAGCCGTGCATGCCGCCGGCGACCTCACCGGCCGCGAACAGCCCGGGGACGCCGGTCGCCGCCGCGGTGTCCGGGTCCACATCCACCCCGCCCATCACGTAGTGACAGGTCGGGCCGACCTCCATGGGCTCGGCGGTGATGTCCACGTCCGCCAGCTCCTTGAACTGGTGGTGCATGGAGGGCAGTTTGCGTTTGATGACCTCGGCGGGGAGCCGGGTCGAGACATCCAGGAAGACGCCGCCGTGCGGGGAGCCGCGGCCCGCCTTCACCTCGGCGTTGATGGCGCGGGCGACCTCGTCACGGGGGAGCAGCTCGGGCGGACGGCGGTTGTGTTCCGGGTCGTCGTACCAGCGGTCGCCCTCCTCTTCGGACTGCGCGTACTTGTCCTTGAAGACGTCCGGGATGTAGTCGAACATGAAGCGCCTGCCGTCGCTGTTGCGCAGCACCCCGCCGTCGCCCCGTACGGACTCGGTGACGAGGATGCCCTTCACCGACGGCGGCCAGACCATGCCGGTGGGGTGGAACTGCACGAACTCCATGTTGATCAGCTGCGCGCCGGCCAGCAGCGCCAGCGCGTGACCGTCGCCCGTGTACTCCCAGGAGTTCGATGTCACCTTGAAGGACTTGCCGATGCCTCCGGTGGCCAGCACCACCGCCGGGGTCTCCAGCACGAAGAAGCGGCCGGATTCGCGCTCGTAGCAGAAGGCGCCGGAGACCCGGCCGTCCGTCTTGAGGACGCGGGTGACCGTGCACTCCTGGAACACCTTCAACCGGGCGTCGTACGCGCCGAATTCCCTCTCGTCCTCCTGCTGGAGGGAGACGATCTTCTGCTGGAGAGTGCGGATCAGCTCCAGGCCGGTACGGTCGCCGACGTGTGCGAGACGCGGGTATTCGTGGCCGCCGAAGTTCCGCTGCGAGATCCGGCCGTCCGGGGTGCGGTCGAAGAGCGCGCCCCAGGTCTCCAGCTCCCAGACGCGGTCGGGGGCTTCACGGGCGTGCAACTCGGCCATCCGCCACTGGTTCAGGAACTTCCCGCCGCGCATGGTGTCCCGGAAGTGCACCTGCCAGTTGTCGCGCTCGTTGACATTGCCCATGCTGGCCGCGATACCGCCCTCGGCCATCACCGTATGGGCCTTGCCGAACAGGGACTTGCAGATCACGGCCGTCCGCATCCCCGCCTCGCGGGCTTCGATGGCGGCGCGCAGCCCGGCGCCGCCCGCCCCGACCACGACCACGTCCCATGCCTGCCGGTCCACATGCGCCATCAGAAGGCACGCCTTTCCGTAGATGGATAACTGTGCTGGAGCTGTTGTCGCCCCTGGAGGCCGCTGTCTCTGGAACTGCGAGCTGCCGTCTCTGGAAGCTTGCTCTGTCTGGGAGCGCCGTCTCTCCGGGGACTGTGGGGCTGTGGTTCCTAGAAGAAACTGGGGTCCTCAAAAGCCCCGGTCGCCAGCAGGAACACATAGAAGTCGGCGAGCGCCACACTGACCAGCGAGGTCCAGGCGAGCAGCATGTGCCGCTCGTTGAGCTTTCCGACCCAGCTCCACATCCGGTAGCGCACCGGATGCTTGGAGAAGTGCCGCAGCCGGCCGCCGACGATGTGCCGGCAGGAGTGGCAGGAGAGGGTGTACGCCCAGATCAGCACGATGTTGACCAGGAAGACGACAGCGCCGAGGCCCATGTGGCCCCAGTTGTATTGCGCGTCGCGGAAGGCGAGCGCGGTGTCGTAGGTCAGGACGCCGGCGACCAGCACCGCGAAGTAGAAGAAGTAGCGGTGAATGTTCTGCAGGATCAGAGGGAAGCGGTTCTCGCCGGTGTACTTCTTGTGCGGTTCGGCGACGGCGCAGGCCGGCGGCGAGGCCCAGAAGCCACGGTAATAGGCCTTGCGGTAGTAGTAGCAGGTCAGCCGGAAGCCCAGCGGGAAGATCAGGATGAGCAGGGCGGGGGAGAGGCCCCACCAGCTGCCGAAGAGATCCCAGTTGGGGCCGCCGCGCATGGTCTCGCAGTTCTCCGCGAGGCACGGCGAGTAGAACGGCGAGACATAGGGCGCGTGGTAGTAGTCGGCGTTCGCGAATGCCCGCCAGGTCGAGTAGACGACGAACGCGAGCAGACCGGCGGCGGTGACGGCCGGAGCCAACCACCAGCGGTCGGTCCGCAGATGCCGGGCGGGGATGGCGGCGCGCGAGGCGTCCTGCACGCCGGTCGCACCCGCTTGCGGTGAGGGTTCGATGCCAGTGGCCAACGTCGGTCTCCGTGAAGGGGGTTCCGTGCGGGAACTCCGTGACGATCGGTCCGTGACGGATGCTTCGTGCGGGCGCTTCGTGGAGCTTCGCGAGGGGCGCTCCGTGACTTCGTGAAGGACGCTTGGTGAGGACGTCCCGCGAAGAGCGCTCGATGGATGCACCGTCAGGGCGGGAACGGGGTAGGGATCTGAAGTGGGGCGAGGGCACCCCCTAGGGAACTTCCCTTAGGGGACTCCCCTTAGGGAATCTCCCCCAGGGCCTTCCTAAGGTGCCCGCCGGCCCTTGGCGCCGATGCCCTCGTCCTCGGCATCGGTCCACAGCGTGGCGTCGTACGGGGTGTCCGGGACCGGCACCATCACCTCTCCCTTGAAGCCTCCACGGGCGCGGGCTGCGGCGGGGACGCTGTCCTTCAACAGGCCGAGGCTTTCGCGCAGGTGGTCCGCGTCGCTGCGCACCCGGCGGATCTCCAGCCCGGAGCCGACCAGCTTCTCCAGCTGCCCCACCGACCGGACGAGATCGTCGAGGCTGCGTTCCATTGCCGTCAATTCGTGCTGCAGGGTCATAACGTGCGCTCACCTCCGAAGGTGTGGTGGGCGATCTCATGCGCCCGAGAGTGTCGCGCGTCACAGTAGAGGTTGGGAAGGGGTCTGGCGCGATTACGACTCGAACCGGTGCGTTTCGGCAAACATGCGCCGCGGCGGGTGGCGAACGCCGGTGCGGGCCGGCGGTCGACGCGGTATGACGGCCCCTCAGGCCGCAGTCGGACGACCAGGCATTGGGCCGAGCGGGTGGCCTTGCCGCCGTCGCCCGACGTGTCGGGCGGCCGCCGCGAGATCAGTCGATTTGAGTAGGGGGGCCATAGATGTGATGAGCCGGAAAGTCGGCCGAACGTGGTGCGCCGGACGGTCCCAGGCGGCGGCTCGGCGCGGCGCGGGCGAGCCCGGAGGTAACCGTCATGACCGACCACGCGAGCTCCCACAGCCGCTCAGGCCGCGTGCCGACCCGCCCGGCATGCCGTAGGCGCCGCGGTGCCGCGCTCATCGCGGCGGGGGTGCTGCTCCCGCTCCCCGTACTGACCGGATGTGGCGACGACGAGTCGGGGGCGTCCGCCGCGTCCCAGGACATCGCCCCGGCCGCCCGGGACCGTGTCCGGACCGGCGGCACGCTGCGTTGGGCCGTGGACGCGATGCCGGCCACCTTCAACGCGTTCCAGGCGGACGCCAACGCGACCACCGGACGGATCACCGGGGCGGTGCTGCCCCGCCTCTTCAGCGCCGATGTGCGCGGCAGGCCGCAGCGGAACGCCGACTACCTCGACGCGGCCGACATCAGCGCCCGTGAGCCCCGGCAGGTCGTCACCTACAAGATCAACCCCAAGGCGCGATGGAGCGACGGACGGGCCATCGGGGCCGCGGACTTCATCGCGCAGTGGAAGGCGCTGCGCGGCAAGGACAACGCGTACTGGACCGCCCGCAACGCCGGCTACGACCGGATCGCCAAGGTCACGAAGGGCGCCGACGCACGCGAGGTCAAGGTCACCTTCGCCAAGCCGTTCGCCGACTGGCGGTCCCTCTTCACACCGCTCTACCCGAAGAGCGTGATGGGCGACGCGGACGCCTTCAACGAACGCACCCGTAAGGAACTCCCGGTCGGGGCCGGCCCGTTCGCGGTCCAGAAGCAGGACTCGGCGAGCGGCAGCGTCACCCTCGTACGCAATCCGAAGTGGTGGGGCGCGCCCGCCAAGCTCGACACGCTGGTGCTGAAGGCCGTGCCCCTGGAGAAGCGGCGCGCGGCACTGGCCGCCGGGTCCGTCGACGTCGCCAAGATCGACCAGGGTACGGCCACGAAGGTGACGGGTACGGCGAAGGGCGGGGAGGCTGGGAGCGACGCGCTGCCCGCCTACACCGTGCGTAGGGCCCTGGAGCCCGCCTACACCCAGCTCGCCCTCAACGGCAGCACCGGGCCGCTCACCGACGAGCGGGTGCGTCGCGCGGTGGCCCGCGCCCTCGACCGGCAGGCGCTGGCCGACACCGTCCTCAAGCCGGCCGGTCTGCCCGCGCGGCCGCTCGGCAACCATCTGCTGATGGCCGGGCAGCAGGGCTACGCGGACCACAGCGACGCCCTCGGCGGCCAGGACACCGAGGCGGCCAAGGCGCTGCTCGCCGACGCCGGCTGGCGGCCGTCCGACCATCCGCCGGCGGTCGTGCCGCCTGAGCAGGTCAAGCGGAGGGGAGGCGCGGGGGAGGCGGAGGACGCCTCGGCTCCCGGCGTATCCGGCGCTTCCGCTTCCGCTTCCGAGCCCGGCGCTTCCGCCGCATCGTCGCCCGCCGCCTCCGCGTCCGTGTCCGCTCAACCGGGTTCGGCGGCGCCGTCGACGTCCGCCGGAGCCTCGTCCGGAGCGGAGGCCGACGACGGCCGTAACCCGGAGGAGCGCGGCGCACTCAGGGAGACGTACCGGCATGAGGTCGGCGGGACGTACGGGTATGAGGTCGACGGCCGGCCCGCCGCAGCCGAGGCCCCGCTGTCCTTCGTGGGCGCGGTGGGCTCCGAGGTCCAGCAGGCCGCGCTGCTGCGCCAGAGCGCCTCGTTCTACAAGGACGCCGCCGCGGCCCAGAAGGAGAGGGCGGGCGGCGACACCGCGTCCGCGGCGTACACCAACTCCCGGCAGTACACACAGCGCGCGGCCCAGGCGCTCGGCGCGGCCGAGATGATCGAGACCGGCCAGGCCCCGCATCTGCCCGGTGCCGGCGGCAACGCGGGCTCCCCGCCGGACCGCGCCGCCCACGAGCGCGAAGCCGGGCCCGCCGAGGCCCAGGCCGCTCCCGTCCCCGCTGCCGAGCAGCCCGCCGCCGACCGGGCCGGCGCGGCGGACCGGGCCCCGGTCGCCAGGAAGAACGGCAAGGCCCTGGTCCTGCGCTTCGTCCTGCCCGACGGCCCCGGCTCCGAGCAGCTGCGGGCCGTCGGCGGCAAGATCGCCACCATGCTCGGCAAGATCGGCATCACGACGTCGATCGAGAAGGTCAGCGACGAGAGCTACTTCCGGGACCACATCGCCTCCGGCGACTACGACCTGGCGTTGTACTCCTGGCCCGGCACTCCCTACCCGGCCACCGACGGCCGCCCGATCTACGCCAAGCCGCAGCCCGCCGCCGACGGCTCACTGACCGTCGAGCAGAACTACACACGGGTCGGCTCCGACCGTATCGACCAGCTCTTCGAGCAGGCCGCGGCCGAGCTGGACGAGGACGCCGCACGCGAGCTCATGGCGCAGGCGGACGCCCGGATCTGGGCCGTCGCGGGCTCCATCCCGCTCTACCAGCGGCCCGAGCTGGTGGCCACGAAGAAGTCGCTGGCCAATGTGGGGGCCTTCGGGTTCGCGGTGCCCCGGTTTGAGGACATCGGGTATCGGAAGGGGTGACGGGCGGGGGGGCGGCGGTTGTTCACCGAGCGGTGAACAACGGTCGCCCTCCGGTGAACAACGGTCGCCCACCCATGAACAACAGGTAAGAAACCGCAGGTCAGGCGCTATGCGCACGGGCTGGCGCGGCTGTTTCCGCCGCACACCCGTACCATAGGGCGAGGCCGTGGCGTCCTCTGCCCGGCAGGCACGCGTACCGGACCGTACGCGCCGCCCACCACGATTCCGGGAGAAGCGCCGCCAGTATGCCCACGCGCCACGACATCCGTAACGTCGCCATCGTCGCCCACGTCGACCACGGGAAGACGACCATCGTCGACGCCATGCTCAAGCAGGCGGGTGCCTTCGCCGCGCACCAGCTCGACACGGTGGACGACCGGGTGATGGACTCCAACGACCTGGAGCGCGAGAAGGGCATCACCATTCTCGCGAAGAACACCGCCGTCAAGTACCACCCCAAGGACGGCGGCGAGCCGATCACCATCAACATCATCGACACCCCCGGCCACGCCGACTTCGGCGGCGAGGTCGAGCGCGGACTGTCGATGGTCGACGCGGTCGTACTGCTGGTGGACGCCTCCGAGGGCCCGCTCCCGCAGACCCGCTTCGTGCTCCGCAAGGCCCTCCAGGCCCGGATGCCGGTCATCCTCTGCATCAACAAGACCGACCGCCCCGACTCCCGGATCGACGAGGTCGTCAACGAGACCTACGACCTGTTCCTGGACCTGGACGCGGACGAGGACCAGATCGAGTTCCCGATCGTCTACGCGTGCGGCCGGGACGGCATCGCCTCGCTGACCAAGCCCGAGGACGGCACCGTCCCGCAGGACAGCGACAGCCTGGAACCGTTCTTCACGACGCTGCTGGAGCACGTCCCGGCGCCGCAGTACGACGTTGACGCCCCGCTCCAGGCACACGTCACCAACCTGGACGCGGACAACTTCCTCGGCCGTATCGCGCTGCTCCGCGTCGAGCAGGGCGAGCTGGAGAAGGGCCAGACCGTCGCCTGGATCAAGCGTGACGGCACGATCGCCAGCGTCCGCATCAGCGAGCTGATGATGACCGAGGCGCTCACCCGCAAGCCCGCCGAGAAGGCCGGCCCCGGCGACATCTGCGCCGTCGCGGGTATCCCGGATATCATGATCGGCGAGACGCTGGCCGACCCGGAGAACCCGGTCCCGCTGCCGCTGATCACGGTCGACGAGCCCGCCATCTCCATGACCATCGGTACGAACACCTCGCCGCTGGTCGGCCGCGGCGGCACCGGCAAGGGCGCGGACGCCAAGAACGCCGTCAAGGACCGCAAGGTCACCGCCCGCCAGGTGAAGGACCGCCTGGACCGCGAGCTGATCGGTAACGTCAGCCTCCGTGTCCTGGACACCGACCGCCCGGACGCCTGGGAGGTCCAGGGCCGTGGCGAGCTGGCGCTGGCGATCCTCGTCGAGACCATGCGCCGCGAAGGCTTCGAGATGACCATCGGCAAGCCGCAGGTCGTCACCAAGGACGTCGACGGCAAGACGTACGAGCCGGTCGAGCGCATGACCATCGACGTGCCCGAGGAGCACATGGGCGCGGTCACGCAGCTCATGGGCGTCCGCAAGGGCCGCATGGACAACATGTCCAACCACGGCTCCGGCTGGGTCCGTATGGAGTTCGTCGTCCCGTCCCGCGGTCTGATCGGCTTCCGGACCGAGTTCCTCACCAACACCCGTGGTACGGGCATCGCGCACTCCATCCACGAAGGTCACGAGCCGTGGTTCGGCACCCTGTCGACCCGCAACAACGGCTCGCTGGTCGCCGACCGCACGGGCGCCGTCACCGCGTTCGCGATGACGAACCTGCAGGAGCGCGGCGTCCTGTTCACCGAGCCCGGCACCGAGGTGTACGAGGGCATGATCGTCGGCGAGAACTCGCGCTCCGACGACATGGACGTGAACATCACCAAGGAGAAGAAGCTGACGAACATGCGGTCCTCGACCGCTGACGTCACCGAGTCCATCGTCCCCCCGCGCAAGCTGTCGCTGGAGCAGTCCCTGGAGTTCTGCCGCGACGACGAGTGCGTCGAGGTGACGCCGGAGGCGATCCGCATCCGCAAGGTCGTCCTGGACCAGAAGGAGCGCGGTCGCGCGGCGTCGCGCGCCAAGCGGTGACGCTGCGCTGGGCCTGAGCCGAAACGATGGCGCCCCGCCGGACCACGGGTCCGGCGGGGCGTTTTTCGTTGCGTTGCTCTTCGTCGTGCCTCAATCGGTGGGCTTCAGGGGCACATCAGTGCCGTCGAGTCCGGTCGCACGGGCTTGTCGCCGGAGCGGCTGCGGGCTCTCGCTGATGCTGCGGAGGGGGTAAACCCAACGTATCTCGATGCATTGGTCGAGATGGGGCAGGCGTCGGGGAAGGGATGGTGGAGCGACTACCGGCAAACGCTCACGGCGGCGCACTTGGATCTGGCTGGGCTGGAGTCGGCTTCCATCGTGCTGCACACGTACGAGCCGATGTTCATCCCGGGACTGCTTCAGACGCGAGAGTACGCGGCTGTTATTCACCGAGACGGGTACGTCGACCTCTCACCCGAATGGCAGCGCCAGGCAGTCGAATTCAGAATGCAGCGACAGGAGTTGCTGGCCGGCGAGAGGCCGCCGCGCCTGCATGCGATCATCCACGAGGCTGCGCTCAGGCCATCGCTGGGGAGTCGGGAGGTCATGCGTGGTCAACTGCTGAAGCTGATCGAGGTTTCTCGGCGACCGGAAGTGGCCATCCAGATCCTGCCGCTCGACGGGCGCGTGGGCTTCGGAACGGGGTTCACGCAGTTTCATCCGCAGGTACGCGAACTCAGCACGACTGTCGTGTCGCACATCGAACGGGATCTGTACCTGGAGGACGAGAACTCGATGGCTAAGTACCGGGACCGGTTCGCTAAGTTGGAGGTGGTTGCGCTTCCTCCGGTTGACGTCGCGGCCTCGCCTGAGGCGCGCAAAGCCAAGGACTCGCTGGGGCTGATCCAACGGCTCCTGTATCCGCTGCTCTAGGGAAGGTGTGCATGTTTGAAGCCAGGTGGCAGAAGTCGAGCTTCAGCGAAGGCGGGGCTACCAACTGCGTCGAGGTGGCCGCCGCCCCGTCCGGCACCCGCCACCTCCGTGAGAGCGACGCCCCCGCCACCGCGCTCGCGACCACCCCCGCCGCCCTGCGCGCGCTCCTCCGCACCGTCAAGGGCGGGGCGATCCCTTCCGGGCGGTGACACCGCCGCCTCCCCCGGCCGTAAATCGACGCGTTCACGGACGCGACACGGGCATGCTTCGGTCGGCAGAGGCAGGGCACGCCCACCGGAGGGGCTCCATGGAAATCCGTGACCTCACGGCATTCATCGGATCCGAGATCACCGGGGTGACGTGCGAGGACTTGCAGCGGCCGGAGGTCTTCGGCGCCGTTCACAACGCCCTGAACGAGCGCGAGTTGATCGTGGTGCGGGGGCTGGACATCACCCCGGAGCAGCAGATCGTGCTCGCCCGAAAGTTCGGCAAGCCGGCGCCGCCCCACAGCCCCAGGTACGCGCACCCTCGCTTCCCCGAGATTCTCGTCTCCTCCAACGTCGTCAAGGGCAACAAGCCGCTCGGTGTTGCGCGAGTGGGCAACTTCTGGCATCAGGACGGGTCCTTCGTGAAGTCGCCGGCGACCTATTCCATGCTGCACGGCGTCGATGTCCCGCACACCAGCGGCCACACGATGTTCGCCAATGCCTGCGACGTCTACGACCGGTTGCCGGATGAGTGGAAATCCACGATCGATGGGCGGACGGCACTGCACACCCACGTAAAACGTGCCCGTATTGCGCAAGAGCATGTGGGACTGTCGGTGGCTGAAATGCGCGCCGTGATCGAGGCGGAGTTTCCCTTGCCCGAGCATCCGCTCGTACGGCGCGACGCATTCACCGGGCGGTTGTATGTGTACGGCGCGCCTGAGGTCCTCGACTCCGTGAACGGGTTCGACGCCAATGGCAATGAGGCGTTTTTCGCACAGCTCGATGCGCTGATCCAGGATCCGGAGCGGGTCCATACCCATCGCTGGATGCCCCTCGACCTGCTGGTGTGGAAGACGGCGTCCGCCTATCACGCGGCTACCGCCGTCGAGCCCGGACGCCATCGCACCGTGCATCGGATCAGCATCGCCGCTTGACCGCACCGCCGTCAGAGGGGCGGCCATGCCTGCCCCCCCTGGTGGCCCGCGCGCCGCCTCCGTTGTCAGTGCCCCCTGCCATCCTGACCGTATGGCAGAGAACGCGAGGCAAGAGACCACGAAGGCAATGAAGGGGCGGCCGGGGGTTCATCTCGGCGCATATCCATGCGAATGCGGATGGCGAGCGGGTCGTCAATTACGCGCAGTGGGAGAGCGAGGAACAATTCCGGGCGATGACGGCCGATCCGGTGGCGCGTGAGCATATGACGCGGGCCGCCGGGATCGCGGAGAGCTTTGACCCGCGGTTGTTCTCGGTGGAGTCGGTGCACCACGTGTAGGGGAGTCCATACGGGGGTTTTCTCGGGTTTTCGGAGCAGTGGCGGTCGCTGCCGGGGTGCGATGCGTCCGTGTATGCGCTCTGATGTCGGCTAAGTGCGACCAAGGACCTGCTGACGGAAGCCCTCAAGGAGGCACCCCATGCGCCGTGGAGCCATGCACGCGAAGTGGGCGGTATGCGCTGTCACCGTCGCCCTCGTGGCCACGGCCTGCGGCGGCGGGGGCGGTGGGGACAGCGCCGGGGTGATCAGCGCCTCCTGGGGGGATCCGCAGAATCCGCTGGAGCCGGCGAACACCAATGAGGTTCAAGGCGGCAAGGTCCTTGAGATGATTTTCCGGGGCCTCAAGAAGTACAACCCGAAGACCGCGGCCGCGGAGAATGTCGTAGCCGAAAAGATCACGACGGAGGATTCGCAGAATTACACGGTGACACTGAAGGACGGCTGGACCTTCAGCAACGGGGAGAAGGTCACCGCGAAGTCGTTCGTGGACGCGTGGAATTACGGGGCGCTGCTGGATAACAAGCAGAAGAACGCTTCGTTCTTCCAGTACATCGAGGGGTTCGAGAAGGTTCATCCGGAAAAGGGGATGCCGACCGCCAAGACCATGTCGGGGCTGGTCGTGAAGGACGACAAGACCTTTACCGTCAAGCTGAACCAGAAGTTCTCCACCTGGCCGGAAATGCTCGGTTACTCGGCCTTCATGCCCCTGCCGCAGGCGTTCTTCACCGACCATGACGCATGGCTGAAGAAACCGATCGGGAACGGGCCGTATGTCGTGGAGTCGTACACCAAGGGATCCGCGATGAAGCTGCGGAAGTGGGAGAAGTACCCGGGGCCCGACAAGGCGAAGAACGGCGGTATCGATCTGCGGGTCTATACCGACAACAATACGGCGTACACCGACCTTCAGGCAGGAAACCTCGATCTCGTCGATGATGTGCCGGCGGCGCAGCTCATGAATGTGAAGGCGGATCTGGGGGACCGGTACATCAACCAGCCGGCCGGGATCATCCAGACCCTCACCTTTCCCATGTACCAACCGGCCTGGGGCGGGCCCGGAAAGGAGAAGCTGCGGCGGGGGGTCTCCATGGCGATCAACCGTGAAGAGATCACCAAGGAGATCTTCCAGAACACCCGGACACCCGCTACGGACTGGACCTCGCCGGTGCTGAAGGAGGACGGCGGATACAAGGAGGGGCTGTGCGGTGAGGCGTGTGAGTTCAACCCGGGCAAGGCCAAGCAGCTGATCGAGGAGGGCGGAGGAATCCCCGGGGGGAAGATGACTCTCGCCTACAACGCCGACACCGGGTCGCACAAGACCTGGATCGACGCGATCTGCAACAGCATCAACAAGACGCTGGACAGCGACAACGCCTGCGTGGGCGCCCCGTTCGGTACGTTCGCGGACTTCCGTAACAAGATCACGGCCAAGCAGATGACCGGCCCGTTCCGCGCCGGCTGGCAGATGGACTACCCGCTGATCCAGAACTTCCTGCAGCCGCTGTACTACACCAACGCCTCCTCCAACGACGGCAAGTTCAGCAATGCCACGTTCGACAAGCTCGTCGACGAGGCGAATGCCGAGACCGACGTCGGCGAAGCCGTCTCGATGTTCCAGGACGCGGAGAAGGTGCTTGCCGCACAGATGCCGGCCATTCCGCTGTGGTACCAGAACGGCAGCGGCGGTTATTCCGACCGGATCGGCGATGTGATGCTCAATCCGTTCAGCGTGCCCGTCTACAACGAGATCACCGTCAGCTGAGCCCGCCACCCCCAAGAACCTGCCGTTCGCCCAAGAAACTGCCGTTCCCGCAAGAGCCCGTCGTTCCCAAGAACCAGTCGCCCTCGCAAGAACCCGTCGTTCCCAAAGAACCCGCCGTCCCCCAGAACCGCCGTTCCCCAGAATCCGGAGCCCCCATGGGACGCTATGTGATCCGGCGGCTGCTCCAGATGATCCCGGTGTTCATCGGCAGCACGTTCCTGATCTTCTTCATGGTGTACGCACTGGGTGACCCGGTCGCCGCGCTGTTCGGTGAAAAGGCACCCGACCCGGCCACCGTCGCCCGGATCCGTCACGACCTCTATCTCGACAAGCCCCTGTGGCAGCAGTATGTGCACTACATGGGGCAGATCTTCCGGGGGGATTTCGGCACCGCGTTCAACGGCCAGCCGGTCATCGAACTGATGGCCTCCGCCTTTCCCGTCACCCTGCGGCTCACCCTCGTCGCCATTGTCATCGAAATGATCATCGGCATTGTCCTCGGCGTGTTCAGCGGGCTGCGGCGCGGCCGGAGCCTGGACACCTCGGTGCTGGTCTTCACCCTGGTCGTGGTGTCCATCCCGACCTTCGTCAGCGGCTATGTACTGCAATTCCTGTTCGGGGTGAAATGGGCCTGGGTCAAACCCAGCGTCTCCACGGACGCACCGCTGGATGAACTCCTGTTGCCGGGAGTGGTGCTGGCGCTGGTCTCGCTCGCCTATGTGACCCGGCTGACCCGGACCTCTCTCGCCGAGAACGCCCGCGCCGACTATGTCCGTACGGCCGTCGCGAAAGGGCTGCCCAGGCACCGGGTCATCTCCCGCCATCTGCTGCGCAATTCGCTGATCCCGGTCGTCACCTTCATCGGTACCGATATCGGCGCGCTGATGGGCGGCGCGATCGTCACCGAGCGGATCTTCAATATCCACGGCGTGGGATTCCAGCTCTACCAGGGAATTCTCCGGCAGAATTCGCCGACCGTCGTGGGCTTTGTGACGATCCTGGTGCTGGTCTTCCTCGTCGCGAATCTCCTTGTCGACCTTCTGTACGCCGTCCTCGACCCGAGGATCCGCTATGCCTGAGCCGTACGCACCGAAAGAAGCCATCACGCCGGACGAAGCCATCACCCACGGCGACGGCGGCACCGCCGCGCTGGCCATCGGCGAGGCGGAGTCGCTGGAAAGACCCCCGGGCGCGGGACCACCCGGCGGGGTGCCCACCGGCAAACCACGGAGCCTGTGGAGCGACGCCTGGCACGATCTGTGCCGCAACCCGGTCTTCGTGGTCTCCGCGCTGGTCATCCTCTTCCTGGTGATCATCGCGATCTGGCCGCAGCTGATCGCCACCGGCAACCCGTACCGCGCGGATCTGGCCAAGGCGCAGGCGGGCGCCGAGCCCGGTCACCCCTTCGGCTTCGACACCCAGGGCCGGGACGTCTACACCCGCGTCGTCCACGGCGCCCGCGCCTCCATCACCGTCGGCATCTGCGCGACCGCGGGCGCCGCCCTCCTGGGCAGCCTGCTCGGCGGGCTGGCCGGCTTCTTCGGCGGCTGGAGCGACCACCTGCTCTCCCGGGTCGCCGATATCTTCTTCGGCATCCCGGTGATCCTCGGCGGCCTGGTGTTCCTCTCCGTCATCACCAGCTCCACCGTCTGGCCCGTGGTCGGCTTCATCGTGCTGCTGGGCTGGCCGCAGATCGCCCGTATCGCGCGCGGCTCCGTCGTCACCGCCAAGCAGAACGACTACGTGCAGGCCGCACGGGCGCTGGGCGCCGGCAACCGGCGGATGCTGCTGCGGCACATCGCGCCGAACGCCGTCGCACCGGTCATCGTCGTCGCCACCATCGCCCTGGGCACGTACATCTCCCTGGAGGCGACGCTGTCGTACCTCGGGGTGGGCCTCAAGCCGCCCACCGTCTCCTGGGGCATCGACATCTCCGCGGCGTCCACGCACATCCGCCACGCCCCGCACATGCTGCTGTGGCCCGCGGGCGCGCTGAGCATCACGGTGCTGGCGTTCATCATGCTCGGCGACGCGGTGCGCGACGCCCTGGACCCCAAGTTGCGCTGAGGAGCGGGGAGATGACGGAGAACGACCGGGAGATGACGGGCAACGCCGGGGAGAAGACGGGCGATGACGGGGAGATGACGGACAACGACCCGGGTGTGACGGACAAGGACGACCTGCGGACGGCGGACGGCGAGCCACCCGCGCCCACCGCGAGTAAGCCACCGCAGCGACCGCAGCCACCGCCCCCCACGGACAGGTCACCCCTCCTCGACGTACGCGACCTACGCGTGGAATTCCACACCCGGGACGGCATCGCCAAGGCCGTCAACGGCGTCAACTTCACCGTGGCGGCCGGCCAGACGCTCGCGGTGCTCGGCGAGTCCGGCTCCGGCAAGTCCGTCACCGCCCAGGCCGTCATGGGCATCCTCGACTCGCCGCCGGGCTTCATCACCGGTGGCGAGATCTTCTTCCACGGCCGTGATCTGCTCAAGCTGGGCAAAGAGGAACGCCGTAAGGTCCGCGGCGCCAAGATGGCGATGATCTTCCAGGACGCGCTGTCCGCGCTGAACCCGGTGCTCAGCGTCGGCGCCCAGCTCGGCGAGATGTATATCGTCCACGAGGGCATGTCCCGCAAGGCGGCCCGTGGCAAGGCCGTCGAGCTGATGGAGCGGGTCGGCATCCCGGCCGCCGAAGCGCGGGTCGGCGACTACCCGCACCAGTTCTCCGGCGGGATGCGCCAGCGCATCATGATCGCGATGGCGCTGGCCCTGGAGCCGGACCTGATCATCGCGGACGAGCCGACCACGGCCCTCGACGTCACCGTCCAGGCCCAGGTGATGGACCTGCTCGCGGAGCTCCAGCGCGAGTTCACCATGGGACTGATCCTGATCACCCACGACCTGGGCGTGGTCGCCGATGTCGCCGACACCATCGCCGTGATGTACGCGGGCCGGATCGTCGAGACCGCCCCCGTCCACCAGCTCTACAAGGCGCCCGCGCACCCGTACACCCGCGGTCTGCTGGACTCCATCCCCCGGGTCGACCTCAAGGGCCAGGAGCTGTACGCGATCAAGGGCCTGCCGCCCAACCTGACCGCCATCCCGCCGGGCTGCCCCTTCAACCCGCGCTGCCCGCGGGCCCGGGACATCTGCCGTACCGACCTGCCCCCGCTCTACGAGGCGGGACCGGGCCGGGCCAGCGCCTGCCACTTCTGGAAGGAGACGCTCGATGCAGCGGGACAGTGACGCGGCCGTGGCACCGGCCGGTGACGACGGCCCGGCCCGGGCGGTCACCGGAGAGCCGGTCCTGCAGATCCGCGACCTCGTCAAGCACTACCCGCTCACCCGGGGCATCGTGTTCCGCAAGCAGATCGGCGCGGTCAAGGCCGTGGACGGGGTCTCCTTCGACCTCCACAAGGGCGAGACGCTCGGCATCGTCGGCGAATCGGGCTGCGGGAAGTCGACGGTGGCGAAGATGCTGGTCGGCCTGGAGCGCCCGACGTCCGGCCAGATCCGTTACCAGGGCGAGGACATCACCCGACTCTCCGGCCGTGCGCTGAAGGCGGTACGCCGCAACATCCAGATGGTCTTCCAGGACCCGTACACGTCCCTGAATCCCCGGATGACGGTCGGCGACATCATCGGCGAGCCGTATCAGATCCACCCCGAGGTGGCCCCTAAGGGAGACCGCCGGAAGAAGGTGCAGGACCTCCTGGATGTCGTAGGGCTCAACCCCGAGTACATCAACCGCTACCCGCACCAGTTCTCCGGCGGCCAGCGCCAGCGCATCGGTATCGCCCGCGGCCTCGCGCTGCGTCCGGAGGTCATCGTCGCCGACGAGCCGGTGTCGGCGCTCGATGTCTCCGTCCAGGCGCAGGTCGTCAATCTGCTGGAGCGGCTGCAGGACGAATTCGACCTGTCATACGTCTTCATCGCGCACGACCTCTCTGTCGTCCGCCATATCTCCGACCGGATCGCGGTGATGTACCTCGGGCGGCTCGCCGAGATCGGCACCGACGAGCAGATCTACGAGCACGCCACGCACCCCTACACCCAGGCGCTGCTGTCCGCGGTGCCGGTGCCCGATCCGGAGGCGCGGGAACGGCGCGGCCGCATCCTGCTCGCGGGCGATCTGCCGTCGCCCGCCGATCCGCCGTCCGGCTGCCGCTTCCGTACGCGCTGCTGGAAGGCGCAGGAGGTGTGCGCCCGGAAGGTGCCGCCGATCGATGTGCCCGAGTGGTTCCGGGGCACCGGCAGCCCGGCGGAACACGCCTCGGCCTGCCATTTCGCGGAGGAGCGGGCGGGGGTGACGGATGGGTAGGGGGTGGGGGAGCGGGCCCGTCCGCCCCTGAAGGGGGGACCCCTAAGGGTCGGACGGGCCCCTTGCAGGCCACAACGCGGTGGGCCGAGATGATATTCCCGTCGCACGTCGAAGCCCGCCTCCCCTGCAGGAAGCGGGCCGCGACGCCCAACGTACGCCGGATCAGAGGGACTTGCCCTTCTTCCCGCCTTCCTCGGCCACCGACTCCCCGTCGGCCGACTCCTCGATCGCCGTCAGCGCCGGGTCGAGGACGATGTCCTCGCCACGGGCCGCGATCGTCGGCTCCTCGGGGAAGTGGCAGGCGGTCAGGTGCCCCGCCCGGTTCCCGGCGAGCTGGACCAGCGGCGGCTCCTCCGACGCGCACTTGTCCTGTGCCTTCCAGCAGCGGGTACGGAACCGGCAACCGGACGGCGGGTTGACGGGGGAGGGCACGTCACCGGCGAGCCGGATCCGTTCGCGCTCCTCCTCGTCGGAGTCCGTCAGCCGGGCCTCCGGCACGGCCGACAGCAGGGCGTGGGTGTACGGGTGGCGCGGCCGGCCGTAGATCTCGTCGCGCTCGCCCATCTCGACGATCTTGCCGAGATACATCACCGCGACACGCTGGCTGAAGTGCCGCACCACCGCCAGGTCGTGCGCGATGAACAGGAACGCGATGCCCAGTTCGCGCTGCAGCTTCTGGAGCAGATTGACGACCTGCGCCTGGATGGAGACGTCCAGCGCCGAGACCGGCTCGTCCGCGACGATCAGCTTCGGTTCCAGGGCGAGCGCGCGGGCCACTCCGATGCGCTGGCGCTGGCCGCCGGAGAACTCGTGCGGGAAGCGGTTGTAGTGCTCCGGGTTGAGGCCGACGGTCTCCAGGAGCTCACGGACCCGCGTCTCGCGGCCCCCGGGCGGGTTGATCCCGTTGATCTCCATCGGGCCGCCGATGATCGTGCCGACTGTCTGCCGCGGGTTGAGCGAGGCATACGGGTCCTGGAAGATCATCTGGATCTCGGACCGGATCGGCGCGAGTTCCTTGCGCTTGGCGCGGGTGATGTCCTGGCCCGCGTAGGTGATCCTGCCGGAGGTCGGCTCCATGAGGCGGGTGAGCAGCCGTCCGGTCGTCGACTTGCCGCAGCCCGACTCGCCGACCAGACCGAAGCTCTCACCGGCGTGCACGGTCAGGTCGATACCGTCCACCGCCTGGACCGCGCCGACTCTCCGCTTGAACGGGAAGCCGCCGTAGATCGGGAAGTGCTTGGTCACCCCCTCGGCGACGAGCAGCGGTTCGCCCGGTGCGGGCGCGGCAGCGCGAGGCGTGGGGAGAGTGACGTTGTCTGTCATGGTGATGGCTCCCTAGCCCAGCCGGGGCTTGATCTGCTCGGTGAAGAAGGTGTGCTTCTGCTCGGCGCTGAGATGACAGGCCGCGGCCCGCCCGGCGGCGAGCAGCGGCCGCTCGTCGCCGCAACGGCTGCCGTCGACCTCGGCGGTGAAGGTGCAGCGTGGGTTGAAGGCGCAGCCGGACGGCGGGTTGAGCAGGCTTGGCGGAGTGCCCGGGATCGGGTGCAGTGCCTCGCTGACGTCCGAGGAGAGCCGCGGCATCGAGCTGAGCAGGCCCCAGGTGTACGGGTGTTGGGGCGTGGTGAGGATTTCCTTGACGGAGCCGCGCTCCACGGCTCGGCCCGCGTACATCACCAGCAGGTTGTCGGCGGTGTTCGCGACCACGCCGAGATCGTGCGTGATCAGGATGATCGCCGAACCGAACTCCTGCTGGAGGTCCTTGAGGAGGTCCAGGATCTGCGCCTGGACGGTGACGTCCAGGGCGGTGGTCGGCTCGTCGGCGATCAGCAGCTCGGGGTTGCAGACCAGCGCCATGGCGATCATCGCGCGCTGGCGCATACCGCCGGAGAACTGGTGCGGGTAGTCGTCCACCCGCAGGGTCGGCTGCGGGATGCCGACCTTGGTCAGCATCTCGATGGCCCGCTGGCGTCCCTCGCGCTTACTGGCGCCGGTGTGCTTCATGTACGGCTCGGCGATCTGCCGGCCGACCGTGTAGTACGGCGACAGCGCGGTCAGCGCGTCCTGGAAGATCATCGCCATCTTGTTGCCGCGGAGGTTCTCCAGGGTCTTCTCCCTGGCCCCGGTCAGCTTCTGGCCGTCCAGCGTGATCTCGCCCGCGAGCTCGGTCGACTTGGGGTTGTGCAGTCCCAGCACGGCCAGGTTGGTGACGGACTTGCCGGAGCCGGACTCGCCGACGATGCCGAGCGTTTGGCCGCGTTCCAGGTCGAAGGAGAGACCGTCGACCGCCTTGACGACGCCGTCCTCGGTGGAGAACCGCACGTACAGGTCGCGTACGGACAGGAAGGGGTCCGATCCGGTCGGCACCGGAGTGCCCTCGGTCTTGGTGAGTGTGGTCACTTCAGGCTCTCCTAGGACAGGCGCACGCGCGGGTCGATGAAGGCGTAGGCCGCGTCCACGATGATGTTGAACACCAGGATCAGGGCCGCGCTGAAGATCAGCACGCCCAGCACCATGGGCAGATCGAGTGTGACGACGGAATTGACCGCGAGCCGGCCGATGCCCGCCAGAGAGAAGGTGAACTCGGTGATCATGGCTCCTCCGAAGAGCGAGCCGAGGTCCATACCGAGGATGGTGACGATCGGGATCAGCGAGCCGCGCCAGGCGTAGCGCAGGAAGACATAACGCGCCGGCATGCCCTTGGCCTTGGCGGTGCGCACATGCTCCTCCTGGAGCTGCTCGATCATCGCCGAGCGCGACATACGGGTGTACTGCGCGGTGAAGATCGTCGCCATGACCACCCAGGGCAGCAGCAGGCCCATGAACCAGCCGAAGGGGTTCTCGGTGATCGGCACGTACTTGGGGGAGGCCATCAGGCCGCTGTAGACGAACAGACCGAGCGCGATCGGGCCGAGGATGTAGATCTGCACCGAACTGAGAACCATGGACGCGCCGGTGACGGCCTTGTCCAGGATCGTGCCGCGCTTCCAGGCGGCCAGCAGCCCCGCGCCCAGACCGATGGTCAGGAAGACGACGACACCGCCGATGGCCAGCGACGCCGTGGTGGGCACCCGGTCCATCATCGTCGCCCAGACGTCCTGCTTGGTGGCGAACGAGTACCCGAAGCAGGGGGCGTTGCAGTGGCCGACGGAGTAGTCACGGCCGACGAAGATGCCGGAGAGGAAGTCCCAGTACTGCTGCGGCAGAGGCTTGTCGAGGCCGAGGTTCTGATGGATCAGGGCGATGTTGTCCGCTGTGCAGTTCTTGCCGCAGGACATCGTCGCCGGGTCGCCCGCGGCGAAGAACACGAAGAAGGTGAAGGCGCTCAGCAGGACGAGGATGACGACCGCGCCGAACGTCCGGCGAATGAGGAAGGGAAGCATGACGGTTCGCTGCTCTCAGGACGGCGGCGGCTGTGGGTGTGAGGGATGGCGGGGAGGGCCCCGCGGAGCGCGCGCTCCGCCGTACGCGCGCTCCGCGATGTGCCCTCTTCAGGCGCTTACTTCTTCTTCAGGTACAGCTTGTTCGGGTCGAGGTAGCTGACGTCCAGGTTGTAGCGGGCGCCGCCGATGTTCGAACCGTGCAGCTGGAGCATCTTGGTGTAGAAGACCGGGGCAGCCGGGTTGATCTTCTCCACGATGTAGTGGTGCAGCTTCTGCCACTCCTCGGTCGCCTTCTTGATGTCCGCGATCTTGCTGATGCGGGCGATCTCCTCGTTCACGTGCTTGTCGTTGACGTGCGAGTAGTTCGAGGCGCCGTTCTGGATGGTGGTGCCGTCGTAGGAGGGCGGAATCACCGTGGAGGCGTCCGGCCAGTCCTGGCCCCAGCCCGTCATGTAGATGTCGAAGCCGTTGTCGACCTTGCCCATCTGCTGGTACCAGGAGGCCGAGTCGATCTCCTTCTTCTGCACATTGAAGCCGGCCTTGGTCAGCGCGTCCTCGATGACGACGGCTTCCTTCTGGCGATGCTCCACATTGGAGTAGGCGTAGACCAGCTTCATTCCCGTCTTGCCGGCTTCCTTGAGAAGCTTCTTGGCCTTCTCCGGCTGGCCGTTGGGGTGCTTCAGCTTGCCGTAGGGGTCGTAGCCCTTCTTGTAGCCCGAGACGGTCGGGGCGAGCAGACCGCCGGCGATCTCACCGCCGTAGCTGCCGCCGTTGACGCGGACGATCTGGCCGTTCGGCATGGCGTAGGTGATCGCGTCACGGATCCGCTTGTCCTTGATGCGGTCCATGTTGAAGTTCAGCTGCCAGACGTAGGGCTGGTAGCCCTGAACCAGACGCTTGCTGGCGCTGGGGTCGTTCAGGACCTGCTTGGTCAGCGTCGGCTCCACCGGGTTGGTGAAGCTGACCGCGTTCTTGGCCTCGCCCTGGTCGGCCATCAGCCGCTTGGTGGAGTCCGACGGCTGGTGGTTGAAGGTGATGTTGAAGCCGTCCGGGTACTGGTGCCGCATCGGGTCCGTCTTCGGGTCCCAGTTGGTGTTGCGCACCAGCTTCATGGACTTGCCGGACTTGAACGACGCGATCTTGTACGGGCCCGAGGTGACCGGCTTGACGTCGTAGCTCGCCTTGGTGTCCTTGGCGCTGTCGGGGACCACGCTGTAGCCCGGCATCGTCAGCGCGTAGGGCAGTTGCGACTGCGGCTGTTTGAAGTGGAAGATGATGGTCTTCTCGTCCGGCGTGTCCAGGACGCTCTTGGGCAGGTGGTCGCCCTTGTACGGGCCGTCCGGCAGCGCCTTGCGGTAGCTGGTGCCGCTGCCCGACAGCCACTGCTGCACGTACGTGGGGCCATCGGTGATGAACTTCGCGTACATCCGCTCGATGGAGTGGCGGATGTCCTTCGAGGTGATCGGCTTGCCGTCCTCGAACTTGATGCCGTCCTTGAGCGTGTACTTCCAGGTCTTGCCGCCGTCGGACATCTGCCCGGCGTCGGTGGCCAGGTCGCCGACCACCTTCGTGTTGCCCTTGTCGTCCTGCTTGAAGGCGGTCAGCCCGCGGAAGATCAGCTGTGACAGCGCCTTCATGTCGCTGACGTACATCTGCGCCGGGTCCAGGTGGTTGAAGCTGTCACGCTGGTAGACGCGGATGGTGCCGCCGGACTGGGCGCCCTTCACGTCTGCGGCCGGGCCGGTGGAGTCGGCGGCCGTGCCGAGCGGGATCGCCTTGGCCTGGGCCGCGGCGTCCACGTCGGTCTTCGCCTTGTCCTTGCCTGCGCTGCTGCCGCCGCTGCAGCCGGTGAGCGCGAGCGACCCGGCCGCAAGGGCCATGATCACCGCGCGGGTTCTGCGCGTGGAGAGTGCGTTCATGAGATCAACACCTGCCTGTCGTGTGGTGTCCAGAAGTGCTGTCTGACGCATCCGGTCCGATTCCGGAGCGGGGGTGACAGCAATCCCCCCTCAAATGGACGGCTATCGCCCGGACTTGGGATCGAAGGCGTCTCGTACCGAGTCCCCCAGCAGGTTGAAGCACAGCACGAAGATCACCATCGCGGCGCCGGGGAAGAGCAAGAAGGTCGGGTCGTTCTCGTATACGTTGCCGGCCGTGTGGAACAGTCGTCCCCAGTCCGGAGTCGGCTCCATGATGCCGACGCCCAGGAAGGACAGACCGGCCTCCGCCGTGACGAACAGCGGGAGCATGTAGGTGCTCTGTACGAGGATCGGCGTCACCACGTTGGGCAGCAGCTCCTTGCGGATGATCCGCCAGGGTGAGGCGCCGGTGATCTTCGCGGCCTCCACGAATTCCCGTTCGCGCAGCGAGAGCACCTGCCCGCGCAACAGACGCGCCAGACCCATCCAGCCGAGGGCCCACTGGACGAGGATCAGTGCCACGACACGGACATAGGTGGGGGTCTCGTCACCCGGCGGGACGAACAGCGCCACGACGACCGGCATGAACGCCACGAACGTCAACTGGCTGGGGAAGGCGAGCAGGAAGTCGATGACCCGGCCGAGCCAGTAGTCGGTCCTGCCGCCCACATAGCCCGCCGTGATCCCCAGGATGGTTCCGGTGATGACGACCAGGATGGTCACCGCTACGGAGATCCCCAGCGAGGTGCGGATGCCGTACAGCAGCTGGGTGAACAGGTCGCGGCCCAGCTGCGGTTCGATGCCGAACCAGAACTCGCCGGAGATACCGCCGTTGGGCGCCACCGGGAAGCCGAACTCGTCCAGCAGGCCGAAGTTCTCGTTGCCGTAGAGCGTGTAAGGGTTCTTGCCGTAGAGCTTGGCGATGACCGGTGCCAGCGCCGCGATGGCGAAGAACGCCAGCACGACGATCGCGCAGAACACACCCGTGCGGTCGCGCTTGAAGCGCGTCCACATCAACTGGCCCGGGGAACGGCCGACGAGCTCACCGCCCTTGCTGTCCTTCTCCTTCTTCAGACCTTTGGGGCCACGTCCCGGGGTGTCGGACTGTGTAGCCACGGTCTGGGATGGACTAGTCATCGCGAAGTTCCCCCGCGCCGAGTTCTCTTGGAACATGAAGCGGCGCCGGTCTGCACCGCTGGATGAAGCGGACTTTCGCAAGTGATTTATGGCGGAGTCAAGGGGATCGGGAGTGCTGGTGTACTGATCGTCCGCTTCTTGAGCGAAGATTACGCAGATTGACGCACGGGCGTGCTTGACACGGAACCGAGATTTGCGACATGAGCGACAAATCATGCCCAACCTCTTTAACGTGAAGGCAACTTCCGCGTCGCAACACCGATATACGGACGCGCCATGCTTCACAACGTACGGCCGTGCGGGTGCCGTAGACCGGCCGGGGGTTCGCTCCCGGCCGGTCGTGCTTGTCCGACATGGTGCTCGCCGTGTTTTCGGCTTCCCGCCGCAGGGGGCTTGTCGCCGTTGTGCCTGCGGCGGGCGTGGGTTCTTTCGGGTGCGGCGCCGGCCCTACGGACTCCGTCCTAGTCCTACGGTCCGTCCCCTCCCGACGGTGGGTGGAAAGAGGCTGGTGGGGCACATGTGGTCTGTCGGGTGTCTGTGATCCGTCCACAAGGTGCACACAACCGGTTACGTGTACCCCCACCGGTCTTCCTTCCCACTCTCCTCGGGAGGTGCCGGTCCGCAGGACGGAGTCCGGAGGGCCGGCACCGCTGCCGAACGGCCCCGCGCAGCGGCACCAGCCCACCGCAGGTGCAATGGCGGGACAGCCGAGAACCTCGGCGCAGGCCAGCCGCAGGCGACCCCCACGGCGGGCCGGCCGACAACGTGGGGCCCAGGCAGAGCGCAGCGAACGGCTCAGGCGGCGGTGTGCAACGCCCGCCGAAGAAACTCCACCTGCAGCAGCAGCAAATTCTCCGCCACCTGCTCCTGCGGCGTCATATGAGTCACCCCCGACAACGGCAGCACCTCGTGCGGGCGGCCCGCAGCGAGAAGGGCCGACGACAGGCGCAGCGCATGCGCCACCACCACGTTGTCGTCGGCCAGACCGTGCACGATCAGCATCGGACGGTGCTGCTCCGCCGCCCCGGACAACCCCTCGTCCGTGATCAACGAGTTGGCGGCGTAGACCGCCGGCTCCTCGTCGGGGTGGCCGAGGTACCGCTCCTGGTAATGCGTGTCGTACAAGCGGAGGTCCGTGACCGGAGCGCCCACCACGGCGGCGTGGAAGACATCCGGCCGCCGCAGCGCCGCGAGCCCCGCGAGGTAACCGCCGAAGGACCAGCCGCGGATGGCCACCCGCCCCAGGTCCAGGGGAAAGGAACCGGCCAGTGCCTGGAGGGCGTGCACCTGGTCCTCCAGGACGACCTCCGCGAGGTTCCGGGAGACCGCCTTCTCCCACGCGGGGGAGCGGCCCGGGGTGCCCCGCCCGTCCGCGACGATCACCGCGAACCCCTGGTCGGCGAACCACTGTGACGTCAGATGGGCGTTGTGCGCCGCTACCACCCGCTGGCCGTGCGGGCCGCCGTACGGATCCATCAGCACCGGCAGCGGACCGTCGCCCTCCGTATAGCCGTCCGGCAGCAGTACCGCGCACGGGATCTCCCGTTCGCCCGCGAGGACGAGGCGGGGCCGGGCGGTGATGACCGGCTTCTCGGCGTACGAACCGATCGTGGCGAGGGTCTTCTCCCCGCCGTCCGCGCCCAGCCGCACCACCTCCACCTGGGCGCCGGGCCGCTCCAGCGACGCCTGGGACAGCAGGACGGTGGCCGACCCGGCTCCTCCGCGCACCGCGGAGGAGACGGTCGGGTACGGCCGGTCGCCCACCCGTTCCCAGCCGCCCTGGTCGCCGCTGCCGCGGAACCAGGCGCGGTAGACGCCGATGTCATGCAGATCGGTGCCGCTGGCGGAGAAGAGGACATCGTCCTCGCCGATGTCCAGCACCGCCCGGACGTGCAGCGGCGCGGCGGTCAGCGGGCGGTCGCCGACGAACAGCTTGCGCGCGCCGCCCTCGTCCGCGATCCGCACCAGCCGGCCGTCCGGTGTCCAGGCGGGCACCCCGGGGAACGGCTCGACCCATGCCTCGTCCTCGTCCTCGTGCACCGTGCGGGTCGCGCCCGTCGCGGTGTCGACCGTGAGATAGCGCTGGTCGCGCTGGTCGCGGGACTGGACCAGGAGCAGCGGCGGACCGGCCGCGGACCAGTGGACGCGGGCGAGGTAGGGGTAGCGCTCGGTGTCCCAGGTGACGTCCGTCCGCGCGCCGTCCAGGCCGAACAGGGCCAGCGTGACCCTGGCGTTGGGGGTGCCGGCCGCCGGGTAGCGGATCTGGACGGGCTCGCGGTCCGGATGGGCGGGGTCGGAGATCCACCAGTGCCCCACGGGAGACTCGTCGACCCGCGCGGCGAGCACCCGGTCGCTGTCCGGCGACCACCAGAAGCCCCGGTAACGGCCCATCTCCTCGGCCGCGATGAACTCGGCCAGGCCCCAGGTGACATCGGGACCGTCGGGCTCCGCGAGCACCCGGTCGGCGCCCCCGCGGGCGGAGCCGCCGCCGGTCCCGTATGCGCCGCCGTCGGCCGTGTTGACGCCGTCCACCGGGACCAGCCGCAGGCGGCCCTGTGCTACAAAGGCGATATAACGGCCGTCCGGAGACGGCCGCGGGTCCACCACCGGCCCTTGGGCGGGCAGTTCACGCGTGGTGCCGGCCCGCAGCTCGGAGACGAACAGCCGGCCGGACAGGGGGAATGCCGCCAACTCGACGGCGGTGTCCACTCCGTAGCCGACGATGCCGGCCGAGCCCTCACGGGTGCGCTCGCGGCGGGCCCGCTCCTCGGGCGGGAGCTGCTCGTCCGCGCCGGCGAGCAGGGCCCGCGGATCGGCGGCCGCGAACTCCCGTCCCTCGGCCAGGTCGAGGACCCATAGCTGCTGGGTCCGGTCGGTTCCCGTGAGGGAGCGGAGGAAGACGACGCGCGCGCCGTCCGGGGAAACGGCATAGTCACGCGGGGCGCCCAGTGTGAAGCGCTGGGTACGGGCGTGCTGCCGGGGAAAGGAAAGCTGTCCGGTCATGTGGCCGAGACTACGGGTGCGGAGACGGGTGTGGTCGCGCTCGCCAACGGCCTGTGCGCCCCCACTCTGCTCCTGTGCACCGACTTATGCGCACGGACGGAAAGTTATGATCCCTTGCGCGTGGTGGGTACGGGGTAAAGAGCCCTTGGCATACGCCGGTGCGCGGTTCCGTCCAAGAGGCCCGCGCACCGTCAACTCTGTCCGGTCCGTGTGTACTTGGAGGTGAGCCGCCGTGGCACTCTCAATTTCGGCGGTGGTGCTGCTGGCGATCATCGTCTTCTTGCTCGTCAAGAAGTCCGGGCTGAAGGCCGGGCATGCGTTCGTCTGCATGCTGCTGGGCTTCTATCTGGCCAGCTCGTCCATTGCTCCGACGGTCAAGACGATGACCACGAATGTCGCCTCCATGATCGGGGGCATCAAGTTCTGACCGCGGGAGCCGGTCCGTCCGGGCCCGTCCGTCCCTCCTGCCCCGCCCCCGTGCCCCGTCCGTGCCGTCAGGGCCGCTACGGCCCCGTCCTTCGATCGGGCGTAGCGCGGCGACCGGGATCGCGCGCTGAAGGAGGAGCGGGCGGCTCGTAGGCTGTTCGCATGACCGCCCACCCTCCCCCAGCCACCGCTGGGAGGTCCGCCCAGTGTGCGGGGGGATCCCCGCCGCGCCACAGTGACCTCCCCGCCCGCCGTCTGCTGCTGGTGCACGCGCACCCGGACGACGAGTCGATCAACCACGGCGTCACCATGGCCAGGTACGCGGCCGAGGGCGCGCTGGTCACCCTGGTGACCTGCACCCTCGGCGAGGAGGGCGAGGTCATCCCGGCCGGGCTCGCCCATCTCGCCCCCGACCGTGACGACACCCTGGGCCCGCACCGTGCCGACGAGCTGGCCGCCGCGATGCGGGCCCTGGGCGTCACCGACCACCGCTTCCTGGGCGGAGCGGGCCGCTACCGCGACTCCGGGATGATGGGCGCCCCCCAGAACGACCGGCCGAACGCCTTCTGGCAGGCCGATCTCGACGAGGCGGCCGCCCATCTCGTGGCCGTCGTCAGAGAGATCCAGCCGCAGGTGCTGGTCACCTACGACCCGAATGGCGGATACGGCCACCCCGACCACATCCAGGCCCACCGCGTCGCGATGCGGGCCGCCGAGCTCGCCGCGCAGGCGGAGTTCCGGCCTGATCTGGGCCCGGCGTACGCGATCGGCAAGATCTACTGGAACTGCAACCCCCGGTCCGAGGTCGAGAGGGGCCTGGCCCGGCTGCGCACGGCCGGTCACGCCTTCTTGGGGATCGCCTCGGCCGACGATGTGCCGGGCGTGGTGCCGGATGCCGACGTCACGGCGACGATCGCCGGAAATGAGACATACGCCGCCGCCAAGACCGAGGCGATGCGCGCCCACGCCACCCAGATCGCGGTCGACGGGCCGTTCTTCGCGCTCTCCAACGACCTGGGCCAGCCGCTGTTCCGTACCGAGCACTACCAACTGGTGCACGGGTTCTCGGGTGCCGCCGAAGGTGAGCTGGAGGACGATCTCTTCGCGGGGATCGCCGTGCCGGCGGGCGCGGCGCGGAGCGGCCGGATCGAGGAGGTTGCGGAATGAACGCGGCCAAGGGCGGCGGGGCCGCCGAAAGCGGACAAAGCGGCGGTGAGAACGGCCGGAACGGTGGGAACGCGGCCCGGCGGGCGCGGGCGGGCAGCGGCGGAGCGTCCGGCGCGCGGCCGGCGGCCTCGGCGGGGCGGCCGTCCGGCCCGGCCCCAGTCCAGAGCGTGCCGCTGACCGCGGGCCGCATCGGCCTGTATGTCCTGCTGTTGGTCGCGGGAGTGCTGGTCGCGCTCGCCGGCACGCTCGTCCAAGGGGCGTGGCCCCCGGGCGGTTTGCTGCTCGCGCTGGCCGGAACCGGCGGCCTCTTCTACGGCGGCGTCACGGCGACCCGTACCGCGGCCGGTGTCCTGGTGCCCGGCGCGGCCTGGCTGGTGACCGTGTTTCTGCTGCTCGGCGACGCCCGGCCGGAGGGGGACTTCCTCTTCCCGGCGGGGCCCGGCTCGTATCTCTTCCTGCTGGGTGGCATCGTGGTGGGTGTGATCTGCGCCACCATCGGCCAGATGCGCGCTACGGGTGTTCCGCGCGGCCGAGTTGGCGGATGACGTGGTCCATACCAGGACGGATGCCGCGGGAAATCCGCTGATCCAGGGGTTCGCTCGTGCCAGCGGTGTTCGTACGCTCTTCAAGTGCCCATCGGCGGCGGACAGTATGGTGGTGCGCGCCGCCGCGACGCCCTGGGGGCACCTCCCGGCCCGAGGCCGGGGATCATCTCTGACGAGCGGCGGAGCCAACCGGGAGAACCTGCTTTGAGTCGTGAATCTGACAATTCGTCCTCCGGCCCCCAGGGCCGTGGCGGAGCCGCGTACCCGTCCGGGACGCCGCCGTACGGCTCGCCCAGGGGAGACGGCGACGAGGCGCTGGCCTCCGGGACGCAGCCGGAGGAACAGAAGACCGAGACCACGCTGACGACACGGATCAAGATCAATATTCCGGGGTCGCGCCCCATCCCGCCGGTCGTCGTGCGCAAGCCCGTCGGTGAGGAGTCCGGCATGAACGGATCGGCTGTGTCCGGTGGTTCCGCCGGTTCCCGGGGCACGCCGCGTCCCGCCGGGGGATCCGAGCGGAACGCGGAGCGTACGGCGAACACCCCACGGCCCGACGCGGCGGCGGACACGACCTCCGCGGGCGGCCCGGCCGAGAGGAGCAGCGACTGGTTCGCGCCGCGCAAGACGCAGGCCGGGACCGGCAGTCAGTCCTCGACCACCGGCTCCCACGCGGCACCGCCCGCCCCGGGCGGGCCGTCCCCGGCGCCGCGCGGCGCGTCCGGCGCCACGCCTCCGCAGCGCCCCGACCTGCCGTACTTCTCGGACGGCGGTGCGTCGCAGGGCGGCGGCTCGCCGTTCGAGAGCGGTGCGCCGCGGGGTGGCGGCAGCTCGCCGTTCGAAGGCGACGCGCCGCGGGTTGGGGGCACCTCCGGCTCCTGGGAGCCCCTCCGGTCATGGGGGTCCCCCCGGTCGAGCGAAGCCGGGAGTGGGGGAGAAGCCGAGAGCGGCGGAGGAACCGAGAGCGGCGGAGGATCCCCGTTCGAGAGCGGCGCCCCACTGCGCGATCCGCTGTCCGACCCGCTGGGCAGCTCCCCGTTCGACACGTCCTCAGGGGGCGGCTCGCCGTTCGACACTCCCGGGGGCGGCTCGCCCTTCGACGGCCCCGCGCGTGAACCCAGCCCGTTCGACACCCCCCGGAGCGGCGCCGCCGGCCCGAGCGGTCCCACGACAGGGCCCGCGCGCGGCGAGAGCGTGCTCAACCTCCCGCCCGGCTTCGGCGACTCCGGGCCGGGCACCGGCAGTACCCCCACGATGCGGGACGACACCACACCGCTCACCCCGCAGCCGCCGGCGCCTCCGCTGGCGGGGCCGGGCAGCGGCCTCGGCGTCACCGGCGGCATTTCTGGCGGTCTGCCCGGCGGTGTGACGAGCGGTCCCCACAGCGGTCCGACGGGCGGTCCGGTCGGGGGGCCCCGGAGCGGCGCTCCCGGTGAACGCGTCGGTGCGCCCGGCGGGGTGAGCGGCGGCGCCCCCGGCGGGTCCGGCCCCCGTGACAGGCTCTCCGGCGACACCCTGGTCAGCGGTATCCCGACGACCCCCGGGGCGGACGGCCCGCCGTCCCCCTCGCCGTCCCCGTCCGGCCCGTCGGGCAGCGATGACAGCGCCGCCCCCGCGCGCCCCAAGATCCCCGAGCCGATCAACCCGCCCAAGAAGGGCCGCAACAAGATCGCCCTCGCCGGTGTCGGCCTCGTGGTCGTGGCCGGTCTCGCCTACGGCGCGGGCCTGCTGCTCGACCACGCCGATGTGCCCAACGGCACCACCGCGCTCGGCGTGGACATCGGCGGCACCAGCAACGAAGAGGCCGTCGAGAAGCTGCAGACGGCGCTCAAGGACCGCCGTACCGAGCCGCTGAAGCTCTCCGTCGACGGCAAGTCCGTGACCCTCCAGCCCGCGAAGGCCGGCCTGGACGTCGACATCCACGCCACCGTCCGCAACGCGACCGGCCGCGACTACAACCCGGTCTCCGTCATCGGCTCGCTGTTCGGCGGCACCCGTACGGCCGAGCCGCAGATGATCGTCGACAACGAGAAGCTGGGCGTCGCGCTGGAGAACGTGGCGGGTGCCTCGGCCGCCGCCAAGGAAGGCGGGATCACCTTCGCGAACGGCAAGGCGGTGCCGCACTACGGACAGCCGTACAAGTCCATCGACGTCGCGGCGTCCAAGTCCAAGGTCGCCGAGGCGTACCAGAACCGGGTCACCACGGGCACCGACACCCCCGTCGTGCTGGCCGTCGCCACCCGGCAGCCGAAGATCGACAAGGCCGCGGTGGACGAGGCGCTCAAGCAGTACGCGGAGCCCGCGATGTCCGGCCTGGTGACGGTCCGTACGGACCCGGCGCACACGGTCTCCTTCAGCCCGCAGAAGTCCATCCCGAAGTTCCTGTCGTTCACCATCAAGAACGGCGAACTGGTGCCGTACTACAACCTGCCGGCCCTGAAGGACCTCTACGGCGACACCTTCAGCGGCGTGCTGCTCACCAAGGGCGACGGCTCCAAGAAGCCGGTCAGCGTCAAGGAGGTGGCGAGCGCGGTGGCCAAGGCGCTGCGCGGCCGCACCCCCGCCGAGCGGATCCAGACCATCGGGGCGGACGCCTGACGGTCCGCACGGCCGGCCGACCGCTGCAGCGACCATCGGTCATCAGGCCCGACGACCGTCGCAGCACCGCGAAAGCACAGGTAGAGGCCCCCTCAGGGCGATTCCTCAGGGCATCCCCTAGGGGGTCTCACCCATGACAGATGTCATGGCAGGTTGCCTACACCTGACACTGCCGTGCGGATCGCGAAGCCGTGAAGCTGAATGGCATGACGACGACAGAGACGACGACAGCCGCGACGGGCGCCGCGACCACGGCCACCGCCACACACCGCGCGGCCCCGGTCCCCGTGGTCAGCTTCCGGCAGGTCAACAAGAGTTACGGCGCGGTGCGCGCGGTGGCCGATCTGCGGCTGGAGCTGAATCCGGGTGAGACCGTCGCCCTCCTCGGGCCGAACGGCGCGGGCAAGTCCTCCACCCTCGACCTCCTCCTCGGGCTGCGCACCCCCGACTCCGGCTCCGTGAGCCTCTTCGGCACGACCCCGCAGCGGGCGATAGAGCAGGGCAAGGTCGGCGCGATGCTGCAGAGCGGCGGCCTCATGGAGGGCGTCAAGGTCAAGGAGCTGGTCCGGCTCGCCCGCGATCTGCACCCGCGCGGCCGCCCCCTCGACGAGATCCTGGCCACCGCCGGCATCACCGACCTCGCCGACCGCATGGTCGACAAGCTCTCCGGCGGCCAGGAGCAGCGGGTCCGGTTCGCCCTCGCCACCGCCGGGGCCAACGACCTGATCGTGCTGGACGAGCCGACCACCGGCATGGACGTCTCCGCCCGGCGGACCTTCTGGGGCGCGATGCGGCAGCAGGCCCAGCAGGGCCGTACGGTCCTGTTCGCGACGCACTACCTCGAAGAGGCCGACGAGATAGCCGACCGCGTGATCGTGCTGCACCGCGGCCGGGTGCTGGCCGACGGCACCGCCGCCGAGATCAAGGCCAGGGCCGGCGCCCGCCGGATCACCTTCGACCTCGCCGAGCCGGTCGACCACACCGCGCTGCACGGCCTGCCGGCCCTGACCTCCCTGTCCGTGTCCGACCGCGGCTCCGCCGCGGGTGCCGGGCGCACGGTCCGCATCCAGTCCCACGACGCCGACGCGACGGTGCACGCCCTCTACGGCCTCGGCTGCTACCCGCACAACCTGGAGGTCTCCGGCCTCGGCCTGGAACAGGCGTTCATCGCCCTCACCACGGCGACCGACGCGACCCCCACCACCGAGGAGACGGCCCGATGACCACTCTCATCAAGCTGGAGATCGTTCGCGCGCTGCGCAACAAGAAGTTCTTGTTCTTCTCGGTGGTCTATCCGCCGCTGCTGTATCTGCTCATCGCCGGCGGCGCGGACCGCAAGCCGATCCCCGGGATGACGCTCGACATGGGCCTCTACTACATGGTCAGCATGGCGGCGTTCGGCGCCATGACGGCCGTTCTGCTGGGCAACAGCGAGCGCATCGCCAAGGAGCGCGAGAAGGGCTGGGTGCGGCAGCTGAGACTGACGGCCCTGCCCGGCCGCGGCTATGTCGCCGCCAAGATGGCCGCCGCCGGGACGGTCAGCCTGCCGTCGATCCTGCTGGTCATGATCGTCGCAGCGGTGGTCAAGGGCGTCCGGCTCGATGCCTGGCAGTGGATCGCCATCGCCGCCTGCACCTGGCTCGGCAGCTTCGTCTTCGCCGCGCTCGGCGTCGCCATCGGCTACCTGGCCACGGGCGACGCGGTCCGCCCGATAACGATGCTCATCTACTTCGGCCTGGCGTTCCTCGGCGGCCTGTGGATGCCGATGACGCTCCTGCCGCAGTGGGTGCAGAACATCGCGGAGTGGCTGCCGACCCACGCCTACGCGGCGCTCGGCACGGCGGTCGAGGTGGGCAGCGCGCCCCACCTCAAGGACATCACCATCCTGGCCGGCTATCTGCTGGTGTTCGCCGCCGGCGCGGCCTGGCTCTACCGCAAGGACACCCGTAAGGCATGAGGCCGGTGACGACGAAGAGCAAGCCCGAGGACCACAACCCGGTGATGATCGGGCAGGCTCCCCGCAACCGCCGCCAGGCACTGGGCAAGATGCTGTGGATCAGCGTCTGGCTGCTGTATCTGGCCGGCCCGATGGGCGGGCTGATGGAGCCGGGCACCTCCACCGCCAAGCGGATCTGGGCCGGCCTCGGGCTCGCGCTGTTCGTCCTCACCTACTTCGCGCTGATCTTCCGCCACATGTGGCGAGGACTGACCCGACGACAGGCGCACGGCGCGCTGGCCCTGATGCTGGCGCTGTCCACCGTGCTCTCCTGGGCGCTCGGCTTCTCCTGGCTGGTGCTGTTCATCTTCACCAGCGTGGCCTGCGGAGTGGTGCTGACCTGGCAGCAGGCCCGCTGGACCATCCCGCTGATCGCCGTGATCCTGCTCGCGGTCGGCGCGCACTATGCCGAGATCCGCAACTACTACCTCTTCGCCTACGGCCTGCCGACCCTGGGCAGCGGCTTCATGATGGTCGGGGTGCAGCATCTGATCCGTACGACCAAGGAGCTTCGCGCCGCCCGCGAGGAGGTCGCCCGTCTCGCCGCCGACGAGGAACGGCTGCGCCTGGCCCGCGATCTGCACGACCTCCTCGGCCACTCCCTGTCCCTGATCACTCTCAAGAGCGAGCTGGCCGGCCGGATGCTGCCCGAGCGGCCGGCGGCCGCCGCCCAGCAGGTCGCCGACATCGAGCAGGTCAGTCGGCAGGCGCTGATCGATGTCCGGGAGGCGGTCAGCGCCTACCGACGGCCCCGGCTCGCCGTCGAACTGGCCGGGGCCCGGACCGCGCTGCGCACCGCCGGGGTGCAGGCCACCGTCGATCCGGCGCTGGAGGACGAACACCACACGCTCACGGCGGACGAGGAGGGCGCCCTGGCCTGGGCCCTGCGCGAGGCCGTCACCAACGTCATACGGCACAGCGGCGCCCGCCACTGCGAACTCCTCCTCACCGAGGAATGGGAGTCCGACGAACGCCGCTACCTCTGCCTGTCCGTCCTCGACGACGGCGTCGGCCCACCCCGCGCCCAGCACGACGGCAACGGCCTCAGCGGCCTGCGCGAACGCCTCGCCCTCGCCGACGGCCGCCTGGAAACCGGCCCCGCCCCCCGCGGCCGCGGGTTCGCCCTCCGTGCCTACGCCCCCTGGGCACGCGCGCCGCGCCCCGCAGGGGCGCATACCGACCCCGCACCACAGCACGTAACCAATCCGGGAACTTGTAACTCTCCGTAATCGTTGCCGAAATGAAAAGGCGCGCGTGAGGCCGGCGCGAGGCAAGGTCAAAGCCACCCCGCTCCAGCGGAAGCCACCCGCTCCAAGACACCTCCAAGACACCTCCAAGACACGACGCCACCCGCCCCAAGACGCGAAGCCCACTCGCCCCAAGAGGGGTTATCCGCTCGAAGGCGGTGACGGGCCACCCGCTCGAAGTGGGGAAGTCACACGCCGTAAGCTGGCGCGCGTGATCAAAGTGCTGCTGGCCGAGGACCAGTCGATGGTCCGGGAAGCGCTGGCCGCGCTGTTGTCGCTGGAAGCGGATCTGGAGGTCGTCGCCCAGGCGGCGCGCGGCGACGAAGTGCTCGCGGCAGCGCGGGCGCACGATGTGGATGTCGCCCTGCTGGACATCGAGATGCCCGGCATCAGCGGGTTGGACGCGGCGGCCGAGCTGCGCGACCGGCTGCCAGCCGTGAAGGTCGTCATCCTCACCACCTTCGGGCGCCCCGGCTATCTGCGTCGCGCAATGGAATCGGGAGCCGACGCCTTCCTGGTCAAGGACGCCCCGGCCGCCCGCCTCGCGGACGCCGTACGACGGGTGCTGCGTGGCGACCAGGTCATCGACCCGGCGCTGGCGGCGGCCGCCCTCGCCGATGGGCCCAGCCCGCTCACCGAACGCGAGCGCGAGGTCCTGCGGGTCGCGTCCGACGGCGCCACCAACGCCGAGATCGCCCAGGCCCTGAACCTGTCCCAGGGCACGATCCGCAACTACCTCTCCACCGCCATCCAGAAGACGGGCGCCCGCAACCGCGCGGAAGCGTCCCGAACGGCCCGCGACAAGGGCTGGCTTTAGACCCCGGGGTGGCCGTGCCCCCCCCCGGGCGCGCCCCTCGCCCCCGGGCGGCACGGCCAGCCCGGGCGCGAGCCCGCTGGGGGCGAATCCCCGGCCCCGTTCCTGGCTCCACCCTGCCCCCTCCCCGGGACCTTTGCCCCTGTGCGGTGTCGCGTGACGTCCCGCAGGCTTGAAGTGTTATGCGTGCGAACCAGCCCCCGGAGAGCGGCCGACTCGTTGCCGCGTTGCTGATCGTCGCCGTTCTGGTCGTCGTATCGCTGGACGCGACCACCAGCCCGGAACTGCACATTTCCTCCTTCCTGGGCGTCGCCCCGCTGATCGCGGCGCTGCGCTGTACCTTCCGCCCCACCCTCGCCGTCGCCGTCGTCTACGTTGTCTCGCTGACCTGCATCGACCTCCTGACAGTGCAGGAATGGGCACCGGCCAGCCGGGTCGTCGGCATCTTCGGGGCGTTCCTGGTGGCGGTCTTCTCCCTGGTGCTGTGCCGCACCCGCCTGGAGCGCGAGGCGCTGCACGCCCGGACGAGCCTGGTCGCCGACACGGTGCAGCGGGCCATGCTGCGTGAACTACCGCTCCGGGCCGGCCCGGTCGAGGCGTTCGGCTTCTATGTCTCCGCCCAGGAGGGCGCCCGGGTCGGCGGCGACATCTACGAGGCCGTCGAGACTCCGCACGGGCTGCGCGTGATGATCGGCGACGTCCAGGGCAAGGGCATGCCGGCGATCGAGGCGGGACTGGAGGTACTGGCCTCGTTCCGGGAGGCCGCCTACTACCAGGACTCGCTGGAGTCGGTGGCCGAGCGGATGGAGCAGGCGCTGATCCGGTACAACACCCGCTCGGTCGAGCAGGGCACCGACGAGCGGTTCGTCACCGCGCTGCTGTTGGAGGTGCGCGGCCCGCGCGACGGCCGGGTGATGTCCTGCGGCCACATCCCGTACTACCTGGTGCGCGACGGCCGGGTCTACGAGCGGTCCGACGGGGAGGGCGAGCTGCCGCTGGGTCTGGGCGCACTGAGCGCCGAGCCGCGCCGGAGCGTCCGCGTCCGCCCCACCGCGGACGACTGGGTAGTGCTGTGCACGGACGGGGTGACCGAGGCGCGTGGTGCGGACGGGGAGTTCTACCCGCTGCGCGACCGGCTGGCCGGCTGGACGCACCTGGAGCCGGCCGAACTGGCCCGTACGCTCCGCGCCGACCTGGAACGGTTCACCGGCGGCGACCTGAAGGACGACGCGACCGCGCTGATCATCCGCCGCGCCCCCGTCACCGAATCCATCGAACCCACCGAATCCGCCGGCCTCACCCAAACCACCAAAACCAGCAAAACCGCAGAGACCACCGAAGTCACCGAAGCCACAGAAGTCACCGGAGCCGCCAATTCCACCAATTCCAGCGATTCCGCCGAACCCGCCGAGGTCCGGAGCGCCCCGAGTACCCGGAGCCCTGCGACGGCCAGGAGCCCGCACTCACCCGCAGGCCGGCGGGCCGGCCGCCCCACCGCCCGCTAGGCCTCCGCAGTCGCCGCACGCTGGACACCGACGCCCCTCGTTCTCACCGCCCCTCAGTTCAACAGCGCCCGAGCCGCCACAGCCTGTCGGCGGACCGCCTTCGCTGTTGCCGGTTCGACGGCCTCCACCACGCGTGCGTACTCCTCCAGCTCGGCGGCCCCCGCCATGAACTCGCCGCGCTGGACCAGTAGTTGGGCCCGTTCGCGCCGCAGCCGGGCCGGATGGCCGGGCAGCAGCAGCGACAGCTCCACCGCCCACAGCTGCACCGCGCTCTGCTCCGGACGTGCCGCCGCCCAGGCCCGGATGTTGTTGAGGATCCGCAGCACGATGTCCAGGGGGTCGGCGGGCGCCAGCATCCGCGCGGTCACCTCCTGTCCGGTCGCCCCCGCGACCAGCAACGCCGCGTCCTCATCGCCGAGCGGCCGGCCGCCGGCGAACGGATCGGCCAGTACATGTTCCCCGTACGGGTCCCCGAAGCCGACGACGAAATGGCCGGGCAGCGCCACCCCGTACACCGGTGCGCCGGCCCGTCGCGCGACCTCCATCCACACCACCGACAGCAGGATCGGCAGGCCCCGGCGGCGCCGCAGCACCTCGTGCAGCAGCGACGATTCCAGCCGCCGGTAGTCGGCGGGCGTGCCGCCGAATCCCTGGCGTGAGCCGAGCAGCTCGGCGAGATTCCGCGCCCAGGCGCCGGGGCCCCCGGCCGGGGCGAAGGGCAGCAGCCCGGCCAGCCGGTCCAGCTCGATCTGGGCGGCGTCCATGCCGGCCTCGTCCAACTCGGGGTCCGCCTCGGCGGCGATCAGCAGGCACAGCAGGGCGAGATCCAGCCGCTCCTCGCGCGCGGCCTCGGCGAACTGCCGCCGCCGCTCGGCGCGGGCGCCGTCCGGCTTCGGCTCGGGTTCCGGGGGCATACGAAGGGGATACCCGCTCAGCGCGCGCTGTCGCCCGGAAGGGCGCGCCGGTAGTGATAGCCGTGGTGTTCGGTGAAGCCGAGCCGGTCGTAGAGCGCGCGGCCCTCGTCGTTGTCGCCCTCGACCTGCAGATACGCGGCCGAGGCGCCCTCCTGGAGGGCCCGCTCGGCGAGCGCTGCCGTCACCAGCGTGGCCAGCCCCTGGCGCCGCTGTGCCGGGTCCACCTCGACGGCCGAGAAGCCCGCCCAGCGGCCGTCCACGACCATGCGCCCGATGGCCGCCGTGCGGCCGTCCGCGTCCCGTACCGTCGCGAACCACACCGAGGGGCCGCCGGTCAGCACCTTCAGGGCGTCCGACGTGGGCGCGGCGGTCCGGTTGTAGAGGGCGAGCCAGTCGGCGTGCGGCTCCCGGGTGAGGGTGACGTGAGTGGGGGCACCACCGGCGGAGTCAGGAGGAGTGTCCGCCCCGGTGTCGGCGAGCGGCGCCAGTGCCGCGACGCGGACCGAGGTGTGCCGCTCGGGCGTCCAGCCGCGCTCGTCCAGCTCGGCCGCCAGCCGCTCGTCGGTGTCCGCGCGCCCGGTGGCGACCATGATGAGCGCCGGCAGCTCGCGCTCGCCGTACCACCGGGTGATCCGCTCCAGTGCCGCGTCCAGCGGGATCCCGGGGTCGCCGAGGGGGAGGACGGAGTTCGCCCGCCGCGTAAATCCGGCGGCGGCCCGCAGCGTCCAGTCTCCGAGTCGTTCCGTCTCAAGAGCCGGCCAGCCGCGGGCCGCGACCTCCTGGAGCTCTCGTGCGTCGGCCGCCGGCCCCCGCCGCCGGGCCGGTTCCGCGGGTACCGTCTTGGCCGCGACCAGCGACGCCTCATCGATCCGGACGCACTCTCCGTTACGACGTGTGATGCTCAGCACGCCCTCCTTCCACGATGTGAGAACGCCGACCGCGTCGGTGAACGCGGCCTCCCCCGGGCCACCGCCCGTCCGACGCCGGACCGATACCCTTTTGCCCACGTCAGCAGGGGTGATACGGACTTCCGCGCGACCTCCGGTCATGAATTCCATCGCTCTATCCGCCCCTCATGTTCGTCTCGCGCCCGGGAACGGAGATACTAGGTGGCGGGCATCGACGACGCCGCGCTCCCGCGCGCCCTGCGGCGGTACCGCCAATCGGTCCGCCGGCCCTACCGAGGAGGAACGACAGCGTGACCTACGTCATCGCGCAGCCTTGTGTCGACGTCAAGGACAAGGCATGCATCGAGGAGTGCCCCGTCGATTGCATCTACGAGGGCTCCCGGTCCTTGTACATCCACCCGGACGAATGTGTCGACTGTGGTGCTTGTGAGCCGGTCTGCCCCGTCGAGGCGATCTTCTACGAGGATGACACTCCCGAAGAGTGGAAGGACTACTACAAGGCGAATGTCGAGTTCTTCGACGAGCTCGGTTCGCCCGGTGGTGCCAGCAAGCTCGGTCTGATCGAGCGCGACCACCCCTTCATCGCCGAGCTGCCGCCACAGAACCAGTAACGATCCTGGACGGAGAGGGAGCCCGTCGCTCCCTCTTGTCCATGTGATCGCCGGTCGCGCGGCGCTACCCGGCCCCGTACGGCCGCCCGCTGTACGGGGCCGGGGTGTCCGCGCCGACCTCGCCGCGCCGGCCTCCCCGCATCGCCCTGTACGGGAGACGTCACCCGTCCGAGAAAGAGAGCACCATGGGCCCGGTCTCATCCCGTCTTCCTGTGTTCCCCTGGGACCGGCTGGAGCCGTACAAGACCACCGCCGCGGCACATCCCGACGGCATCGTCGACCTGTCCGTCGGCACCCCGGTCGACCCGGTGCCCGCCGTGATCCAGCGGGCGCTGACCGACGCGGCCGACAGCCCCGGCTATCCGACGGTGTGGGGCACCGCCGCGCTGCGCGACGCGCTCACCGGCTGGGCCGCCGACCGTCTGGGCGCCCGCGGCCTGGAGCACACCCATGTGCTGCCGATCGTCGGCTCCAAGGAGCTGGTGGCCTGGCTGCCCACCCAGCTGGGCCTCGGTCCCGGCGACAAGGTGGCCTACCCGCGGCTGGCCTACCCGACGTACGAGGTCGGCGCCCGGCTGGCCGGCGCCGAGCCGGTCGTCTACGACGAGCCGACCGAGCTCGACCCCACCGGGCTGAAGCTGTTGTGGCTGAACTCGCCGTCCAACCCCACCGGCCGGGTGCTGAGCGCCGACGCCCTGCGCCGCACCGTCGCCTGGGCCCGCGAGCACGGTGTGCTGGTCTTCAGCGACGAGTGCTACCTCGAACTGGGCTGGGAGGCCGACCCGGTCTCGGTGCTGCACCCGGACGTCTGCGGCGGCTCCCCGGACGGCATCGTCGCCGTCCACTCGCTCTCCAAGCGCTCCAACCTGGCCGGCTACCGCGCCGCGTTCCTGGCCGGCGACGCCGCCGTCCTCGGCGAGCTGCTGCAGCTCCGCAAGCACGGCGGAATGATGGTCGCGGCACCGGTCCAGGCCGCCACAGTCGCCGCGCTGGGCGACTCCGCCCACGTGGCCGAGCAGCGCGCGCGCTACGCCCGTCGCCGCACCGCTCTGCGCACCGCCTTCGAGGCCGCCGGTTTCCGTATCGAGCACAGTGAGGCGTCGCTCTACCTCTGGGCGACCCGCGACGAACCCTGCTGGGACACCGTCGGTGATCTCGCCGAACAGGGCATCCTGGTCGCCCCGGGCGAGTTCTACGGCGCCGCGGGCGAGCGGTTCGTACGGATCGCCTTCACCGCCACCGACGAGCGGGTGGACGCCGCGGTGCACCGCCTGGCGGAATGACCGGCTGAGGGTATGCCGCCGGCCGTCGTTCCACTGGCACCGGTTCCACCGGCCCCAGTCCCGTCGGCAGTTCCGTCGGCGGCAATTCCGCTGCCGGTCAATTGCCTGTCGATTGCCGGTCATTGCACTGATCGCGCAGGGCCCGGGGAGAGAGGAATCCCCGGGCCCTGCGCGGTACGGCAAGTGAAAGATCAGTTGCCGAACATGCCCGGAGGGGTCAGCGGAAGACCGCCGATCAGGCCGTGACCGGGCATTTGGCTCTGCGCGGCGTTCTTGGCCATCGCGGGCGCGTGCCTGGCCGTCTTCCCGGCCTTGCGGGCCGCGTCGTGGGCGGTCTTCATGGCGGTCCTGGTGGCAGCCTTGGCGGTGCTCTTGGTGCTGCCCTTGTGGCCGCTCTTGCCGCTCTTGTGGCCGCCCTTGACGTCTTCCCGGACAAGGATCCCCGTGGTGCCGTCGCGTCCGTACACGAGCGGCTGGGCCGCCACGACCGTCGGGACGACGGTGTTGACGGTCGCCGGGGCGAGCTCACTGGCGGTCTGGTGGCCGAGCGTGTTCGCCATGCCGACACCGGTCTCGGCGACGTCGTCGACCTTCTGGTTGGTGCCATCGGCGTCCAGGCCGCCGACGGGTGCCTTCGGCGGCACGCTCAAAGCGTTCGCGGAACCGGCCGCACCGACCACGGGAGCCGCGCCTGCTGCGATCAGGAGGGCAGCTCGGGCGATCCGACGCGTAACGGGGTGGGACATGGTGCTCCTTTTACGGAGAAGGGCTCGTAACTTCTGACAGATGTGCCATGTCCGCCGGGCGGACGCTCTGACTAAGCGCGTCAGCTCCCCGAAAGTTGCGGTGAACTAAGGTAAAGAATTGGTAACCCGTCGCATAATCGGCCATGGATAATGGCGGGCAACGCGGGCATGGTGTGACGGTGCGACGAAATGCCATGACCCTTAAGCGATAAGGGAATTGGGAATTCATGCGTGTTCGTAGCGCGAAGTTCCCTGCTGGTGGAGGGAATTACTGCCGCTGCCCTATCAAAGGCCCGGCGGTTATGGCGCGGTGATGATACGAACGTCGCCCGCGGAGCGCGCCGAAGCGGCGCCGGAGTCGGCCGGCCGCTTCTGCCAGCCCTTCCCCGAATCGGCCGCCGCCCACGTCCGGCCGGCATAGGAGATCTGTTCGATACGCAGCTCGGCGGAGTGCGCCACCGCCCAGGTCGCCAGCTCCCACCCGCGCTGGGTGGCGCTCCCGCCGGCCCCCGGTCCGGTCGGCCGGACCGGCACCGTCACGGTCCGCCTGCCGCCCGCGTGCCGCCCGCCGACGCCGTCCGTCCGCGGCAGCACCTCCGGCCCGAACTCCCGGACCAGCCGCTCCCGTACCTTCGCGCCGCCGCCCGACCGGTCGTCCACCGGGCGGCTCTGCGTGCAGGTCAGCGCGGCCGGGTCGCGGCCGGTGAGTGCCCCGGTCAGCCGCGCGGCGTTCGCCTCGTGCTTCGCGTACGCCTGCGGATAGCCACTGCGCTGGACCTTCTGCGCGGCGGCGGTCAGCGGCAGCCGGGAATAGCCGGGCACCTTCACCAGATGCCGGTAGAACTCCCCGGCCGAATACACCGGGTCCATGATCTGCTTCACGGTGCCCCAGTCCTGGGACGGCCGCTGCTGGAAGAGGCCGACCGAATCCCGGTCGCCGAAGTCGATGTTGCGCAGCCCGGATTCCTGCATCGCGGTCGCGAGCGCGATCGTCACCGCCCGCTCCGGCAGGCCGCGCGAGGACGCCACGGCCGAGATCGTCGCGGCGTTCGCGGCCTGCTCCGGGGTGAGCTCGTACGCCTCGCCGTCGCCCTCGGCGCGCACGGTGCAGTGCGGCGCCCCCGGGCCACCGGTGACGTACTGCACGACCAGATAGACGGCCAGTCCGAGGAGCACGGCGAATGCCGCGCTGATGCGCCAGAGGCGCTTGCGGCGGACTGGGGTGGTGGGCTGCGCGGACACGGGCCCACCGTACTGGAGTGCTGCCGATAGGGTCGGCACCATGGAGCGCTCCACACACCACCCCGTCCTGGACCTGTCGCTGGACGCCGCCGAACTCACCGCGCGGCTCGTCGACATCCCCTCCGTCAGCGGCGGGGAAAAGGACCTGGCCGACGCCGTTGAGCACGCCCTGCGCGCGCTGCCGCATCTGACCGTCGACCGGCACGGCAACAACGTCGTGGCCCGTACGAACCTGGGCCGCGCCGAGCGGGTGGTGCTCGCCGGACACCTCGACACCGTCCCGATCGCGGACAATGTCCCGTCCCGGCTCGACGAGGACGGCGTCCTGTGGGGCTGCGGCACCTGCGACATGAAGTCCGGGGTGGCCGTCCAGCTGCGCATGGCCGCCACGGTCCCCGCGCCCAACCGCGACCTGACCTTCGTCTTCTACGACCAGGAGGAGGTCGCCGGACATCTGAACGGCCTCGGAAAGGTCGCGGACGCCCACACCGACTGGCTCACCGGCGACTTCGCCGTCCTCCTGGAGCCCTCCGACGGCCAGGTGGAGGGCGGCTGCCAGGGCACTCTGCGGGTCCTGCTGCGCACCCATGGTGAGCGCGCCCACTCCGCGCGCAGCTGGATGGGCGCCAACGCGATCCACGCCGCCGCTCCGATCCTGGCCAGGCTCGCCGCGTACGAGCCGCGCCGCCCGGTGATCGACGGCCTCGAATACCGCGAGGGGCTCAACGCCGTCGGCATCGAGGGCGGCGTCGCCACCAACGTGATCCCGGACGCCTGCACGGTCACCGTCAACTTCCGCTACGCGCCCGACCGCAGCCCCGAAGAGGCGGTGGCCCACGTCCGCGAGGTCTTCGCCGACTGCCCCATTGACGAGTTCATCGTCGACGACCACACCCCGGGTGCGCTGCCCGGTCTGTCCCACCCGGCGGCCAAGGCGTTCATGGAGGCGGTCGGCGGCACCGCGATGCCCAAGTTCGGCTGGACCGACGTCTCCCGCTTCAGCGCCCTCGGCGTCCCGGCCGTCAACTACGGTCCCGGCTACTCCCTGCTCGCGCACAGGAAGGACGAGCGGGTCGAGGTCGAGCGGATCCTGCACTGCGAGGAGCGGCTGCGCGCCTGGCTGACGGCCTGAGGGGCCCTGTGGCCGCAAGGGCATGGGTCCCGGCCCCGGCCCCGGGAACCGTCCGCCGACCGGTCGTCGACGGGCCGAGTTCTCCTGCGCTTCACGTCCGTGGACCTACGCTGAACGGGCACACGATCGTCGGCGAAGGGAGCACGTCATGGTCAGTCCCGAGGGTGAGCGGGCCCTGGAGGAGCAGCGGCTGGGTCCCGTACTGCGCCGTGACGGCCAGGTGCAGCCCGGCACGACGGACCAGCGGCTGCTGGACACCGAAGGGCCCTCAGAGTGGGTGCACACCGACCCCTGGCGCGTGATGCGCATCCAGGCGGAGTTCGTCGAGGGCTTCGGGGCGCTCGCCGAGCTGGGTCCGGCCGTCAGCGTCTTCGGCTCGGCCCGTACGCGGCGCGGTTCCGCGGAGTACGAGGTCGGGGTGCGGCTCGGACGGACGCTGGTCGAGGCCGGGTTCGCGGTGATCACCGGCGGTGGTCCCGGCGCCATGGAGGCCGCCAACAAGGGCGCCAGCGAGGCGGGCGGGGTGTCCGTCGGGCTCGGTATCGAGCTGCCCTTCGAGCAGGGCATCAACGAGTATGTGAACCTCGGCGTCGACTTCCGCTACTTCTTCGTCCGGAAGACCTGCTTCGTGAAGTACGCCCGGGGATTCGTGGTGCTGCCCGGCGGGCTCGGCACCCTGGACGAGCTCTTCGAGGCGCTCACCCTCGTCCAGACCCGTAAGGTCACCCGCTTCCCGATCGTGCTGTTCGGCACGTCCTACTGGAGCGGACTGGTCGACTGGCTGCGGCACACCCTCATCGCCGAGGGCAAGGCGTCGGCGCACGACCTGGAACTCTTCCACCTCAGCGATGACGTGGACGAGGCCATCGCGCTGGTGAGCAAGGAGACCGGGCTGTAGAGCCGTAGAGCGGTCCCGGGCCTCAGGCCAGCCCCCGGCGGGCGACCGCAGGGGGCCGGTGGCCCGCGATCGAGGCCACCATGTCGAGCACCTGCCGGGTTTCGGCGACCTCGTGCACCCGGTAGACCCGCGCGCCCAGCCAGGCCGATACGGCGGTGGTCGCGAGGGTGCCCAGCACCCGCTCCTTGACCGGCTTGCCGAGGGTCTCGCCGACGAAGTCCTTGTTGGACAGCGACACCAGCACCGGCCACCCGGTCGCCGTCATCTCGCCGAGCCGCCGGGTCGCCTCCAGGCTGTGCCGGGTGTTCTTCGCGAAGTCATGCCCCGGGTCGATCAGGATCCCGTCGCGCCGGACGCCCAACTCCAGGGCCCGCTCCGCCAGTCCGAGCGTCACCCGCAGAATGTCGGCCATCACGTCCTCGTACGTCACCCGGTGCGGGCGGGTACGCGGCTCGGCGCCGCCCGCGTGGGTGCACACCAGGCCCGCACCGTACCGGGCGGCCACCTCGGCCAGCCGCGGATCGACGCCGCCCCAGGCGTCGTTGAGCAGATCCGCGCCGGCCTCGCAGACCGCCGCGCCGACATCGTGCCGCCAGGTGTCGACGCTGATCACCACATCGGGGTGGCGCCGGCGCACCTCGGTCACGAACCCGACCGTGCGGCGCGCCTCCTCCTCGGCGCTGACCTCCTCGCCGGGACCGGCCTTGACCCCGCCGATGTCGATGATCGCGGCGCCCTCGGCCACCGCCTGCTCGACGCGGGCGAGCGCGGGCTCGTCGCGGAACGTGGCGCCCTGGTCGTAGAAGGAGTCCGGGGTCCTGTTGACGATCGCCATGATGACCGGCTCGTGCGCACCGAACTCGCGATTCCCCAGCCGCAGCATTCCTTGACTCCCTCTCCGTGTTCCGCCAGCGACCCTAACTGTCACACCCTCATGGCACGATCGGTGCAGACGCTGAGTTCGGGGAGTTGGTCGTGTTCTGGTTCTTGCTGATCGCGATGGTCGTGGTCGTCTCCGCGGTCACGCTCATTGTTGTCGGCGGTGGCGACGCCGAGGGCGGCGGGCTGCGGGATTCCCCGCCGGACCGGCTCTACGACCCGCTGCCCGACGACCGCCCGCTGGGGCACGCCGATGTGGAGGCCGTCCGCCTCCCGGTGGCCGTCCGCGGCTACCGCATGTCCGACGTCGATGACGTCCTGGACCGGCTGGGCGCCGAGCTGGCCGAGCGGGATTCCCGGATCGCGGAGCTGGAGGCGGCGCTGGCCGGGGCGCATGCGGCGGCCATGGGCGCCCCCGGGCTGATCCAGGACGCCCGGCCGGGCCCGGTGGAGGACGCACGGCCCGGGGCACCGCAGGCCCAGGAGCCGTCCGACCGGCCGGAGGGAGAGGAGCGGGCATGAAGGGTGTGGTCACGGCTCCGGACGGCGTTCCGCGCTGCCCCTGGGGGCTGGAGTCGGCGCAGATGGCCGACTACCGGGCGTACCACGACACCGAATGGGGTCTGCCGGTCCATGGCGACGACGCCCTCTTCGAGCGGATGAGCCTGGAGGCGTTCCAGTCAGGCCTGTCCTGGATCACGATCCTGCGCCGCCGCCCCGGCTTCCGCGCCGCGTTCGCCGGATTCCGCATCCCGGCGGTGGCCCGGTTCACGGACGCGGACGCCGAACGGCTGCTCGCCGACCCCGGCATCATCCGCAACCGCGCCAAGATCGCCGCGACCATCAACAACGCCAGGGTCGCCGCCGCGCTGGCCCCGGGCGAGCTCGACGCCCTGGTCTGGTCCTACGCCCCCGACCGCGCCGCCCGCCCGGCGCCGCGCACCCTCGGCGATCTGCAGCCGGTCACCCCGGAGTCGACGGCGCTCGCCAAGGACCTCAAGAAGCGCGGCTTCCGCTTCGTCGGTCCGACGACGGCATACGCCATGATGCAGGCGTGCGGCCTGGTCAACGACCATCTCGCGGACTGCCATGTGCGTGATGCGGTGGAGGCCGCGGCGCGGGCGGGGCAGGCGCCGGGGCGCGCCTGAGGTCTTACGTGCACCCCCACGGGTCTTCTCCCACCCTCAACGGGAGGGACCGGACCGCAGGACGGAGTCCGGAGGTCCGGAACCACACCCGGCAGCCCCGCGCAGCGGCAAGAGCCCACCGCAGCCACAGCGGCGAGAAAGCCCAAGACGTCGGCTCAGGCAAAGCGCAGCGGACGAGCGAGAACCCCCTACGGCGGGACAGCCGAACGAGGCGAGCAACCGAGCCGTGGCGAGCCCAAGCGCAGCGGCCCCCTCAGCGCCCCAGGAACACCGGCTTCTCCTTCTTCACGAACGCCTCGACCGCGATCCGGTGGTCCTCCGACGCCCCGGCCCGCACCTGCAGCTCGTCCTCCTTGCCGAGGGTCTCGGCGAGCGAGTGCCCGGCTCCGTAGGCCAGCGACTCCTTGATCGCGGCGTAGGCGGCGGTCGGGCCCTGCGCCAGCGTCCGGGCGACGGCCGCCGCCGTCCCGGCCAGCTCCGCCGCCGGGACGACCTTGTTGGCGATCCCGAGGTCGTACGCCTCCTGGGCGCCGATGTTGCGCGGGAACAGCAGCAGATCGGCGGCCCGGCCGTGCCCGATCAGCCGGGGCAGCGTCCAGGAGATCCCGGAGTCGGCGGTCAGCGCGACCCCGGCGAACGAGGTGTTGAAGGACGCGGAGTCGGCGACGACCCGGTAGTCGGCGGCCAGGGCGAACCCCGCGCCGGCGCCGGCGGCGACACCGTTGACGCCCGCGACGACGGGCTTGGGCATCTCGGTCAGCGCCTCGACGATGGGGTTGTAGTGCTCGCGCACGGTGGTCATGGTGCTGCCCGAGCCGTTCGCCCGGTCCTCGGCCAGCAGACCGATGTGCTCCTTGAGGTCCTGCCCGACGCAGAAGGCGCGCCCGGTGGCGGTCAGCAGCACGGCGCGGACGGCGGGATCGGCGGCGGCCTCCCGGAGGGTGTCCCGCAGCGTCACCTTCGCCTCGATGTTCAGCGCGTTCATCGCGTCCGGGCGGTTCAGGGTGACCGTCGCCAGTCCGTCGGTCAGGTCGTAGAGCACGGTGTCGGCCATAGTGAGGGTCCCCTCCGTCGCGGCTCGGACTGCCCGGTGAGGGCAGCCAGCGCTCAGGATGCCGGAGATCATCGACCGCCGACATGTGACGTACGTCAAAGAAAGCGGGCAGGGCGGGAGTGTGCGAGTGGCGAAGTATCGCAGCCCGCTCCCCGAATTGAGTGGTTTTGGGCGAGCGCGTTGCAGAAGGGATGCTGTCCGATGTTGGTCATCGGGTCGTTCGATGCGGGATAATGGCTCAGAAGCAATGTGTTCGATGCCGGTGACACGGTGCCTGAAAAGGGCCGTCGGCTGACGATGAGCTGGTTTCAGGAAGGGGAACGAGCATGGCGGCCATGAAGCCGCGGACGGGCGACGGCCCGCTCGAGGTGACCAAGGAGGGGCGGGGCATCGTCATGCGCGTTCCGCTCGAAGGCGGCGGGCGACTGGTCGTCGAGCTGACACCCGACGAAGCCAAGGCCCTGGGTGAGGCTCTGGAGAAGGTCACCGTCTGACGAGGGCGGAACAACCGCTGCGGTTTCCCGGGGCCTGTTCCCGGTACCCCCCAGCCGATACCCCGGCCCCGGCAGGCGGCGCGCACAGCATGCGCGCCGTGTGCCGGGGCCGTTCGTTTCGTCTAAGAGCGCCTGTGGTGCTGGGCCGAGATCCCCTCCGGGATGGGCTGAAAGCGCAGGTCGGATCTGGTTCAGGCGGACGCGGCCGGATGTCGCCGGGCGGTCAGCCGCGCTTGACCGCGCAGAGCAGCCCGTCGCCCACCGGCAGCAGGGACGGCACCAGCGCGGTGCTCTCCCGTATGGCCCGCAGCAGCTCCCGCAGCCGCAGCACCTCCGCCGGCTGCACCGAGGAGTCGACCGTACGGCCGTCCGCGAAGACGCCCTCGAAGCACACCAGCCCGCCGGGACGTAGCAGACGCAACGATTCAGCGAGGTACTCCAGGCACTCCATCAGGTCGCCGTCGCAGAGGACGAGGTCGTAACCGCCGTCGGCGAGCCGGGGGAGGACGTCCAGCGCCCGGCCGGGGATGAAGCGCGCACGGTTTCCGGCGAAGCCCGCCTCGCGGAACGCCTGCCGGGCGAACGCCTGCCGCTCCGGTTCGATGTCGACGGTGGTCAGCACCCCGTCCGGCCGCATTCCGTGCAGGAGATAGATGCCCGACACGCCCGTGCCGGTGCCGATCTCGGCGACCGCCTTGGCGTCCGCGGTGGCGGCGAGCAGGCGCAGGGCGGCGCCGGTGCCGGTCGACACGGCACGGATCCCCGCCTCCCGGGCGCGGTCACGGGACCAGCGCAGGGCGGCATCGGTGGTGCCGTCGATGGACCCGGCGCCGTACGCCTCGGCGAATGCCAAGCCCGTCTGCCGGTTGCCGGTAATGGCCCTCTCCTGTCCCCGTAGTTGACGCAACCGTGACTGTATCCGCTGTCTACGGGAACCCGCAGATGGGACCGGGCGTTAAAGAAGAGGTACGGGGAAAGCGGGGGATGCACCGGTGAAGACCGCGCGAGACAGGCGGCAAGATCAGAAGCCGAACCAAATGCAGGTGAAAACTGCTTATCCGGAGCTAACGGGCGAGATGGATATGGTAGGGGCTCTACTGGACACCACCAGAGCCACCAGGGGAGGTGCGGCTGCGGCAGGTGACCGAAGAGTGCGCAGGCGCTTGAGAAGGTCGTCCGCCGAGCCGAAATCCGTGACGAACACCGCTGACAGTCTCCGCACCAACGACTCCGCGACGACCGCGACCTTCGCCTCCGACGCGGACGCCCAGGCGTGGACTCCGCCCACCTGGGAGGAGATCGTCAGCTTGCACAGCGCACGGGTCTACCGTCTCGCCTACCGCCTCAGCGGCAATCAGCACGACGCGGAGGACATCACGCAGGAGGTCTTCGTCCGCGTCTTCCGCTCGCTGTCGAAGTACAGCCCCGGCACCTTCGAAGGCTGGCTGCACCGCATCACCACCAATCTCTTCCTGGACATGGTCCGCCGCCGCAGCCGTATCCGCTTCGACGCGCTCGGTGACGACGCGGACGAGAAGCTGCCCAGCGCCGAACGCGAACCGCAGGAACACTTCGACGACACCCACTTCGACGCGGATGTGCAGCACGCGCTGGACACCCTCGCGCCCGAGTTCCGTGCCGCCGTCGTCCTCTGCGACATCGAGGGCCTGTCGTACGAGGAGATCGCCGCCACCCTCGGCGTCAAGCTCGGCACGGTCCGCAGCCGGATCCACCGTGGCCGCTCCCATCTGCGCAAGGCGCTCCAGCACCGCTCCCCGGCGGCGCGCGCCGAGGAGCGCGAGCAGCAGCGGTCGCTCGTGGTGTCCACCGGGGAGGTAGGAATCGCGTGAGCGGATTGGGCGTTCCGTCCCCTGCCGAGCAGCATCTCGGCGACCGCCTCGCGGCTCTGGTCGACGGCGAGTTGGGGCATGACGCGCGCGAGCGGGTGCTCGCGCATCTCGCGACGTGCGGAAAGTGCAAGGCAGAGGCCGACGCGCAGCGCCGGCTGAAAAGCGTCTTCGCGGAAACGGCGCCCCCCGGTCCCTCCGAGGGGCTGCTGGCGCGCCTCCAGGGGCTGCCCGGTGGCGATCCGGACGGTCCCGGCAGCCGACTCGGCAGCGGTGGCCTGGGGCGCGGCGACTACATCCGGGGCGATGGCCGCTTCGGCTATGTTCCCTCCGGGGGCCATGGCGCCCATGCCGTGTCCGGCGTCCCGGCGCAGCCGCGTGCGCGGGGCTTCCGGGTCCATGAGGTCGAGCGGCCCGCGGCGCAGCGGCGCCGGCTGGCCTTCGCGGCGGCCGGCGCGGTCTCCCTCGCGGCCTTCGCGCTCGGCGGCGCCCTGCCGCTGGAAGCCGTCGATGTGCCCGGCGGGCGCGGTGAGGGCAACGGCACGGCCGTCACCCCGCTCGGCGCCACCCCGGCGGGCGGCAGCGGTTCGCCGGCCTACGTCAACGACTTCCTCACGTCCTCGGACTCCCGGCGCGGCCCCTTGCCCGGCCACCCGGCCGTGACTCCGGCGCCCGGCATGATGGGTCCGTACGCACCGGGCTCGGCCACGCAGCCGCACTCGGCGGCGCTCATCCCGTCGGCAGGGCGCTTCGCCCTGCCGCCCTTGATAGCCGCGACCGGTCCGGCGCCGGGGTACCGCTTCACCCCGGTGGCCGCCGAGGCGGGCAGGCCCCTCACCGGGCACCCTCTCCCCCCGCCGGAGCCCAAGCGGCCGTGGCTCGGCTCCGCGGGCGCGACCGGGGCGCCCGGCCCCGTCGGCCGGGGCACCGCCTCGGCCGCGCACTGACCGCCCCTGCGCAGGCCCGCGCCGAACTGATTGAATCGCCTGGGCGGCGCACCCCTGTGCGGGGCGCGGGCCGCGAGGTGGCGGTGGCCCGCTGTGACCGCGGGCAAAATATGGGGAGAGCATGGACGACGGTAAGGCCGCCGGGCCGAAGCTGAAGTGGTGGAGCCGCCCGGGACGCACCCCGGGCACCGAACCGTCCGCCGAGGCCGGCCCGCAGGCACCGGTGTCCGTCGCCGGAACCGCGGCGGCCGGCCCGATGCCCGGCACTTCCGCCACGGAGGGGGCGAAGGGCGCGGCCGGTCTGGACTGGCCGAACGGGCCGGATGCGGCGGACGGGTCGGACGGGGGCGGCGACTGGACCGTTCGTCCGCCGGAGCGAGGGGCGAGCGCGGGCGCGGCCGGGGGAGCGGAGGCCGGGGTGGCCACGATGGCGGGTGCGTCCGCGGCGGCCGGGCCGCCGTCGGAGCCTTCCGCGTCATCGGCGCTCTCCGCACCGTCAGGGCCGGGCGATGCCACCGGTTCGTCCGATGCGGCCGGTTCGCCCGACGCCACCCGAGCGGCCACACCGACCGAAGCCACCCACGCCACGGACGGTGCACACGCGGCCGAAGCCGCCCCGGCAGGCACGTCGGCCACGGCATACACGTCCGCCCCGGCAGGCTCACCGGCCCAGGCAAACACCCCAGCCGAAGCAACTGCCCCGGCCGACCACTCCGTTACCTCTGCGTCCGCGCCGGGTGCCGATCACGCCCCCGCTTCGACGGTGACGCTCGGTCAGGTGACCCCCGGAGCGGAGGACGAGGTCATGGCTCACCAGGTCGAGGATGAGGGTCCCCCCTGCTCATGGGGGTCCCCCCGCTCGAACGAAGTGGAGGGTGGGGGAAGGGCCGAGAGCTTGGGGGACGGCGGGGCTCGGCGTCAGCAGCCGCTGCATGCCGAGGACCCGTACGGCACGCCTCCGTACGGCGGTCCCGGCCCCTGGGCGCCCGCACCTCCCGTACAGCGGCCGGTGCCGACCCCCTCCCCCGAGTTCTCGACTTCTGCCCCACTCTCCACTTCGTTCGAGCGGGGGGACCCCCATGAGCAGGGGGGACCCCCGGCGCAGCCGCCCACGGCCCTCGCGTCGCCGCCCGACACCCCTTCCCCGGCCCCGTCCGGTGGCGATCAGCACCCGTCCGGGACGGCGACGGATGCCACGCAGCACTCCCGGCCGACCGAGCAGAGCGGCTCCCACCAGCCGGTTCTGCGGAAGCCGGGCGACGCACCGGCCACCATCCCGGACACCACGGCCGGCCACGGAGGCGGCCCGCCGGACCCGGCGCACGACAGCGCGGACGGTGCGTTCGTCCCGCACCCGGGCGACGGCGGCCCCCGACCCGCCGGCTCGCGCACCGGGTCCTTCGCCCCCCAGCCGCGGCAGCGGACGCAACCTCAGCCGCAGACACAACCCCAGCCACAGACACAGCCTCAGCCCCACACCGCCATGCCCGGCCCCAGCAGCGCCCCGGGAACCGGCCCCACCCCAGGCCCCGCCCTCCACGGCGCATGGCAGCAGTACGACCCCTGGCGCGCGCCCCAGCACGGCGGCCCCGTCGCGCCCGTGCCGTCCGCCCGACGCGGCGGCCGCCGTGGACCGCTGGTGGTCGGCGCGGTGGCCCTCGCGCTGCTCGCGGGCGGCGTCGGCGGCGGGATCGGCGCGTACATCGAGCGCACCGGCGGCCTCGGCGACATCACACTGCCGCAGGCCGCCGGCGAGCGCGGGGACCGCAGCCCGGACAGCGTCGCCGGGATCGCACAGGCCGCGCTGCCCGGCGTCGTCACCATCCACGTCCGCGGCAGCGCCGAACAGGGCACCGGCACCGGCTTCGTCCTCGACCGGCAGGGCCATATCCTCACCAACAACCATGTCGTCGAACCGGCCGGTGACGGCGGCGAGATCTCCGTGACGTTCAGCGGCGGCCAGACCGCCAAGGCGAAGGTCGTCGGCCGCGACGGCGGCTATGACCTCGCGGTCATCCAGGTCGAGGGCGTCAGGGGCCTGCACCCGCTGACCCTCGGCAACTCCGACTCGGTCCGGGTCGGCGACCCGGTCGTGGCCATCGGAGCGCCGTACGACCTCGCCAACACCGTCACCGCCGGCATCATCAGCGCCAAGCAGCGCCCGATCACCGCCGGCGGTCAGAAGGGCGACGGCAGCGATGTGTCGTACGTGGACGCCCTGCAGACCGACGCGCCCATCAACCCGGGCAATTCCGGCGGCCCCCTGGTGGACGCCAAGGCCCGGGTGATCGGCATCAACAGCGCCATCCGGGCGGCCGGCGGCGGCAGCGGACCGGACGACGGCGGCGGCCAGGGCGGCAGCATAGGGCTGGGCTTCGCCATCCCGATCAACCAGGCCAAGCGGGTGGCCGAGGAGCTGATCAACACCGGCCGGGCGACCCACCCGGTGATAGGCGTGAGCCTGGAGATGGAGTACGCGGGTGACGGCGCACGGGTCAGCGAGCGGGGCAGGGACGGCGCGCCGTCGGTCACTCCCGGCGGCGCCGGCGCGAAGGCCGGGATCAAGCCCGGTGATGTGATCACCAAGGTGGACGGCGTCCCGGTGCACAGCGGCGAGGAGCTGATCGTGAAGATCCGTAGCCACCGGCCGGGTGACAGCCTTCAGATCACGCTCCGACGGGACGGGAAGGAGCACACCCTGCGGCTCACACTGGGTTCGTCCAGCTCGGGCTGATCGTTTGCACGGTGTTGGCGCGGGTGACTCCCGCCGGTCGTATCGGGCCAGGTACCGTGATAGTCGGCCTGGCCCCTTCAATCATCCAGGACCTGTCGTCCGCGGATATCCAAGGAGCAGCAAGGTGTTCTTCGACATAGGACCGCTGGAGCTTGTCGCCCTCGTGATCCTTGCCGTGCTCATCTTCGGTCCGGACAAGCTGCCCAAGGTCATCCAGGACGTCATGGGCTTCATCCGCAAGGTGCGGGCGTTCTCTGACAGCGCCAAGGAGGACATCCGCAGCGAGCTGGGTCCGGAGTTCAAGGACTTCGAGTTCGACGACCTCAAGCCCAAGAACTTCGTGCGCAAGCACGTCCTGGAGAAGGACGAGTACGGCCTCAAGGAGCTGCAGGAGCTCCGTGACGGCTTCGACCTGAAGAAGGAGATGGCCGAGGTCACGGACGCCGTGCGCGGACTCGAAGGCGCCGCGTCCACCGGGGCCGCTGGGGCTGCCGGGGCCGCCGGTGCGTCGAACGGCCCGGTGACGTCGCTCACCAAGGAGTCCCCCGCCGCCTCCGGGCGCCCCGACCTGGCCAAGAAGAGCGGCGGTACGACGCCCGCCGAGCGTCCGCCATTCGATGCCGACGCCACCTGATATTCCCTTATGCCCGGCTGCCTTGCCGGCGAGAGCTATGCTCCCGGTGTCCGGGGTGAGGTCGCCCGAGGGGGGCGGGCCGCCCACGACGCAGGGCAACGAGGAGGCTCCGCGCAGATGGAGACGACGAGTCCGACAGTGGAACGAGGTGTGTCCGACGTCGGCCGGAAGGTCGACGGTTATCTGCTGGCGGCGTTCCCGTGGTACGGCCTCGATGAGGCGTTCACCGGACCCCGCTGGCTGATGCAGGTCGGCACCGCCGCCGACGGCACCGTTGAGCACGGTGCCGTGGGCCATGGCGAGGAGCCCACGATAAAGGTGGAGTCGGCCCGGAGCACCGACCGCTTCGCGGTCGTGGTGACGGTCGCCAGCCGCCCCGGACGGCGCAGCGCCGACGGCACCGGAGTACTGGAGGCCACCTCGGTCTCGACGGCCGCCTGGCTCGCCGGGGCCGGGCTGCTCTCGCAGACCTGGCCGTCCCAGATGGACCGGTCGCTGCGCCAGGACTGGCTGGACCAGCAGACCATGCTGGCCTGGGAGCTGGCGGACGATCTCGACGGCGACAGCTGGAGCGAACTGACGCTCCCGGTGGACGGCGTACCCATGCCGTTCCGCTACCGCGAGTCCGAGTACGGCTGGGTGCTGGCCGGTTCAGGGCCTGACGGCGTGCACATCGGCGCGTACGGGCGCGGGATGAGCGCCTACGGGCTGGGCTTCTCGGTCGTCACGGACATCACGGCGTACGAGGGCTGAGCGGCGCTGACGGCCGGTGCGAGTGGTCGGCTTGCCGGCCACACGCTACGGCCTGGCCGCGCCTCACAGGCCGGGCTTCGCGATGGCAGGGCGGCGCGAAGCCCGGGAGCGCCGGGCGCCGCCGTATGTATGAAGTACGCCCAGGCATTTGTGTGAAAATCGCTGAGGGGCGGGCCCACGATGGCCCGCCCCTCAGCGTCTCCCGGGGAGCCCCGCTCCCCGGTCCTCAGAACTTGTTGCGCGGAGTGATCCCCAGCGACATGCCCGCCAGGCCGCGCTGACGGCCGCCCAGCTTGCCCGCGATGGTGCGGATGGCCGAGCCGGCGGGGGAGTCGGGGTCGGTCAGCACGACCGGCTTGCCGTCGTCGCCGCCCTCGCGGAGGCGGACGTCGATCGGGATGGCGCCGAGCACCGGGACCTGGGTGCCGGTCGTCTTCGTGAGGCCCTCGGCGACCCGCTCGCCGCCGCCGGTGCCGAACACATCGACCATCTCGTCGCAGTGCGGGCAGGGCAGCCCGGACATGTTCTCCACCACGCCGACGATCTTCTGGTGGGTCTGCACGGCGATCGCACCGGCCCGCTCGGCGACCTCGGCGGCGGCCTGCTGCGGGGTGGTGACGACGAGGATCTCGGCGTTCGGGACGAGCTGCGCCACGGAGATCGCGATATCGCCGGTGCCCGGGGGCAGGTCCAGGAGGAGGACGTCCAGGTCGCCCCAGTAGACGTCGGCGAGGAACTGCTGGAGTGCGCGGTGCAGCATCGGGCCGCGCCAGACGACGGGCGCGTTGCCGGGGGTGAACATGCCGATCGAGATGACCTTCACGCCGTTCGCGGACGGCGGCATGATCATGTTCTCGACCTGGGTGGGCTTGCCGTATGCACCCAGCATGCGGGGCACGGAGTGGCCGTAGATGTCGGCGTCGACCACACCCACCTTCAGGCCGTCCGCGGCCATCGCCGCCGCCAGGTTCACCGTCACCGAGGACTTGCCGACACCGCCCTTGCCGGACGCGACGGCATAGACCCGGGTCAGCGAGCCGGGCTGGGCGAACGGCACCTCACGCTCGGCGGTGCCGCCGCGCAGCGATGCCGCCAGCTCCTTGCGCTGCTGGTCGCTCATCACTTCCAGCTCGACCGTGACGCCGGTCACGCCCTCGACCCGGGCGACGGCGTCGCGCACGCTGTTGATGATCGTCTCGCGCATCGGGCAGCCGGAGACGGTGAGATAGACCACGACCGCCACCGCGCCGTCCGCCGCGATGTCCACCGATTTGACCATCCCCAGGTCGGTGATGGGGCGGTGGATCTCGGGGTCGTTGACCGTCGCGAGCGCGGCGCGGACCGCGTCCTCGCTCGGCGCGGAGCCGTTGGGCTGGGGCGTGTCAGTTGCCATGTAGAGATAGTACGGCCGCGCGTGGGGGTCCCCCCAAACGGAGTTCGGGGAGCGCCCCAAAGGGGTGGTGGCCGGGCGACGGGCGGGCGGTACGGCGCGTGAGGCGCCCTCCGGAAAGGCCGTCACCGGTGGCGTTCGTCACTCTCCGCTTCGGCCAGCTGCCGCGTCTCCATGCCCCGCGTCAGACCCTCCAGCTCGGAGCGGATCCAGTCCCGGGTGGCGACCTCGCCCAGGCCCATCCGCAGTGCCGCGATCTCCCGGGTCAGATACTCGGTGTCCGCGATGGAGCGCTCGTTCTGCGCGCGCTCCTGCTCCTGGGTGACCCGGTCGCGGTCGGCCTGCCGGTTCTGCGCCAGCAGGATCAGTGGCGCCGCGTACGACGCCTGCAGCGACAGCGCCAGGGTCAGGAAGATGAACGGGTACTCGTCGAATTTCAGGCCCCTGGGCGCGACGATGTTCCAGCCGATCCAGACGATGATCGTGAACGTCATCCAGACGATGAACCGGCCGGTCCCCAGGAAGCGGGCGATCTTCTCCGACAGCCGTCCGAACGCCTCCGGGTCGTACTCGGGCCAGAACGTACGGCGGAACGTACGGGGCGGTACGCGCGGCTGGTCGAGGCGCACCCGGGGCCGCTCGGCGGTGCCCCGCCGCAGCGCCGTGGAGCCATGGGCGCGGGATCGTTCCCAGGCGCTCTCCCGCTCCTCAGGGGGCATCCGCGGCCTCCCCGAGGCGCTCGGCGCCGGTCACCCCGAGCGCCGGCGAGCCGTGCATCTCCGTCTCCCGCCAGTCGTCCGGCAGCAGATGGTCCAGTACGTCGTCGACGGTGACCACGCCGAGCAGTGATCCGCTCTCGTCCACGACGGGCGCGGAGACCATGTTGTATGTCGCCAGATAGCCGGTCAGCTCGGGCAGCGCGGTGTCCGGCTGCAGGGCCGGCAGATCGGTGTCGGCGATCGAGCTGACGAGGGTGAACGGCGGGTCGCGCAGCAGCCGTTGGAAGTGCACCAGGCCCAGATACTTGCCGGTGGGGGTCTCGTCCGGCGGCCGGCAGACGTAGACCTGGGCGGCGAGTGCGGGGGAGAGGTCCGGGTCGCGGACCCGGGCCAGCGCGTCCGCGATGGTCGCGGACGGGCGCAGCACGATCGGATCGGTGGTCATCAGCCCGCCCGCGGTGCGCTCCTCGTACGCCATCAGCCGCCGTACGTCCGCGGCCTCCTCCGGCCGCATCAGGGCCAGCAGCCGCTCCTTCTCCTCCTCCGGCAGCTCCGAGAGCAGATCGGCGGCGTCGTCCGGGTCCATCGCCTCCAGGACGTCCGCGGCCCGCTCCTCCTTCAGCTTGCCGAGGATCTCGACCTGGTCGTCCTCCGGCAGCTCCTCCAGGACGTCGGCGAGCCGGTCGTCGTCCAGCGCCGCGGCGACCTCGGCGCGCCGCTTGGGGGAGAGGTGGTGCAGGACGCTCGCGAGGTCGGCGGGCCGCAGCTGCTCGAAGGTGGCCAGCAGGCTCGCCGCGCCCTGCCCGTGCTCCTCCCGCGAGAAGCCGGTCACCGCCGACCACTCCACGGTCAGCGCCTCCCCCTTGCGGCGCAGCGCCCCGCCCTTGCCCTTGCGGACGAAGACCTTGTCGATCTCCCAGTCGCGGCGGGCCGGCAGCTGGGTGATGCCGATGTCGAGGACGGTGACCTCCTCGTCGGTCTCGACCAGCCGCACCCGCCGGTCCAGCAGTTCGCCGAGCACCAGGGTCTCGGACGCGCGCTGTTCGAAGCGCCGCATATTGATCACGCCGGTGGTGATGACCTGGCCGGACTCCACGCCGGTCACCCGGGTCATGGGCAGAAAGACCCGGCGTCTGGTGTGCACCTCGACAACGAGACCGAGCAGCCGTGGCGGACGGGCGCCGACGCGGAGCATCGCGACCAGGTCCCGGACGCGCCCGACCTGGTCGCCGTTGGGGTCGAAGACGGCGACGCCCGAGAGATGGGAGACAAACACCCGGGGGGTCACCACCGCCATGCAGAGCGCCTCCCTTGTACCCGTACCTCGTGTCCTGTTCTGCCCCGTATATGGCTTCGGTTTGGGTTCAGGCTAACGCGCCGGAGTCACCGCCGCTCCGGGGAAAACGGCCGTATGGCGTCCGCTCCGCGCCGCGTCGGAAACCGGGTCCGGCCCGGGTACGCTGCCGTACTGCTGACGAGGTCACCCGCATCAGGAGGCAGAGCCGACGTGACTGCAATCCCCTTGGGGACGAGTCCCCGACCCTTGGCCCGCCCCCGTCGCACGGCACGGGCGGCGCTCGTGGGGGCGGTGTGCGCGGGACTGGCCGCGGCACTTGCGGGCTGCGGTGCCGAGGAGGACCCGGACGCCGGCACCAACGGGCTGGGCAAGCTCTCGGCCACGAAGATCGAGGCCAAGGCGATGGCGGCGGCGAAGGGTGCGGAAACGGTCCGGCTCTCCGGCAGCGTGGTCAGCCGGGGCAACACCTACAAGCTCGACATGCGCCTCGCGAAGGACGGCGCCAGGGGCGAGCTGAGCACGAAGGCGGCCGCGTTCCAGCTGCTGCGGGTCGGCGAAGCGCTCTATCTGAAGGCGGACGCGGCCTTCTGGGCCGGCGAGAAGGGCGGCAAGCCCGGCTCGCCGGACGCGGTCGCCGCGGCCAAACTCGGCGGCAAGTACGTCAAGGTGCCCTCCGCGGACCCGGTTTACAAGCGCTTCAGCGGCTTCACGGACAAGGATGTGCTGCTCAGCAGCCTGCTCGGGCTGCACGGCAAGCTGACGACCGACGGCCGCGGCGATATCGACGGGGTCCGCACCATCCGGCTCTCCGCGGGCGCGGGCTCCGGCGGCAGCCTGGACGTCTCCCTGGAGGGCGCCCCGTACCCGCTGCGGCTGAAGCGGGCGGGCGGCGCGGGCGTGGTCCGGCTCGACGACTGGGGCAAGTCCGTGGACCTCAAGGCGCCGGCCCAGGACCAGGTCGTCGACTACGGGAAGAAGATCGAGGGCGCCGGCTGACGGCCGGGGCCGGGATGCGACCCCGGGGCGGTCAACCCCGCGGGGCCCGGCCTCTCGTACGCGCCTGGTCAGCCCTTACGCCCCCGGCGCAGCAGCTTCGGCAGCGCGGCCGGGGCGGGCCGCCGGGTGACGGCGGGCGTCGACAGCGGCGGGGCGGCGTGCGAGTCGTCCGGCATGGCACCGGGGCGCTGCTCGGTCTCGCCGGTCGGCTCCAGCCGCAGCACCCGGCACTCGCGCGCCCAGCGCTCCGTGAGCGTGTCCGCGTCCGGCGCGTTGAGCCGCTTGCCCTTCAGCTCGTCGACCGCGGCCCGCCAGGCGTCGCCGTCCGGCGGCAGCTCACTGACCCGCGCCTGCCAGGCGATCAGCCGGCCGCCCTTGTCCTTGCTGCGTACGGTGACCGTGGCCCGGCCGCCGTCGCTGAGCCCGAGATCGGCCAGCGGCTGCTCCCCGGCACCGTCCCCGACGAGGCAGGCGGCGCCGTCATGCCACAGATGCCACAGCGCACGCGCCGGCCCCGAAGCGCCCCGGACCCAGATGAGGCCGGACTTCTTCGTGGCCTCTTCGATGAGCGCCCGATCCTGCAGGGTCTGCGACACGGTCTCCGTCATACGGCTCAGCCTAATGGGCGAGCCCGGCGCGCCCCGGAGCGGTGCGGGCCGTCCCCGCACCCGTCCCCGAATCCGCCCCACGTCCATCCCCCGCAGCCGTACCCGAATCCCCGGATCCGCTCCGGCGTCACAGCCAGCCGTTGCGCTTGAACCCCCGGTGGATACCGAAGCAGATGCCCGCCGTCACCAGCAGCACCGCCGGGTAGCCGAACTCCCAGTGCGTCTCCGGCATGAAGTCGAAGTTCATCCCGTAGATCCCGGCGATCATCGTCGGTACGGCGAAGATCGCCGCCCAGGCCGTGATCTTGCGCATGTCCTCGTTCTGCGCGACGGTCGCCTGCGCGAGATTGGCCTGCAGGATGGAGTTCAGCAGGTCGTCGAAGGACAGCACCTGCTCATTGACCCGCGCCAGGTGGTCGGCGACATCCCGGAAGTACTTCTGGATGTCGGAGTCGACCAGCCGCATCGGACGCTCGCTCAGCAGCTGCATCGGCCGCAGCAGCGGCGACACCGCGCGCTTGAACTCCAGTACCTCACGCTTGAGTTGGTAGATCCTCCCGGCGTCGCCGCCCTTGGTGGAACCCTTGCCGTTGCTGCCCGAGCTGAAGACGTCGATCTCCACCTCGTCGATGTCGTCCTGGACGGCACCGGCGACCGCGATGTAGCTGTCGACGACCTGGTCGGCGATGGCGTGCAGGACCGCGGACGGACCCTTGGCCAGCAGCTCCGGGTCGTCCTGCAGCCGGTGCCGCAGCGCGCGCAGCGAGCCCTGGCCGCCGTGCCGGACCGTCACGATGAAATCCCGTCCGGTGAAACACATCACCTCACCGGTTTCCACGACCTCGCTGGTCGCGGTCAGCTCGGCGTGCTCCACGTAGTGGACCGTCTTGAAGACGGTGAACAGGGTGTCGTCGTAACGCTCCAGCTTGGGCCGCTGGTGGGCGTGCACGGCGTCCTCGACGGCCAGCGGGTGCAGCCCGAACTCCTGGGCGATACCGGCGAATTCCGCCTCGGTCGGCTCGTGCAGCCCGATCCAGGCGAAGCCGCCCTCGCTCCGCACGCCGGCCATCGCCTCGGCCGGGGTGACGTGCTCGGACACCCGGCGGCCCTCGCGGTAGACACCGCAGTCCACGACGGCGCTGTTCGGACGGGCCGGAACGGAGGTCTCACGGTGGTACGGGGAGACGCCCCGGCGGCGGGACGGGCGGACAGCGGCGCGCAGGTCGCGGATCATCGACAAGGCAGGCTCCTTCACGGGCCGGCCGTCAGCTTCGTGCGCGGGGCGCAGCGCTGCCCGGAACGTGGACGTACGAGGCGTCGTCGGCCGTACGTCCGCAAAGCGGGCGGCGCTCCGTGCGGTGACACTGACGGCAGTTCGCAGAGAACACGGAACAATGAGTCGAAGGCGCTCTTCCGTCATCTCCATCCGGCGCAAAGGCGCTTCACGGGTTTCGCCGCTCGGCGGCGGGGTACGGAAGCTCTCGGATCAGGAGATTCGCTGCGCGAGGGGGATGACGGGAGAACTATCGGTACTGCACGGTCGACTCGGATCCACCGCAGCCCCACCTCCTCCGGCCGGTCCCCGTTGGGGGACGACGTCATTCCCTGACCAGACGGCAAGGCTATCAGCCGTCTGAAGCGCGACGGTGCCGTTTTGTGCGTTCGATACGAATGTATTGGCGCGCCGCGAAGCCGCTCGCTGGGGGGCGAGGCGCCGGCCATATGCTCACGGCATGTCTGACGTTCTTGAGCTGGTCGAAGCCCGGTTGCGCACCGCCCTGGGCGAGCCGGACGCACGCGCCGCCGTCACCTTCCTCGGGACCGACCGCATCGAGGTCCTCCGCTTCATCGACGACGGGGGCATCCGCTACGTCACGCTCGGGATGTCCGCCCAGCCCATGGCCGATCCCACGGCCGTACTGGCCGACCCCCTCCGCGGCCCCCGCGCCGAACTCCTGCTGACCGTACGCGGGGGCCGCGCGGACACCGACAAGGTGCTTCGCCCGCTCGCCGTACTCGCCGCGTCCCCGCAGGTCGAGGGGGTGGTCGTGGCACCGGGCGCCTCGCTCGACGTGGGCGGGCCGCTGTGGCCGGGCGCGCCCTTCACCTCCGTGCTGGTCGCCTCGTCCGGCGGGCTGGTCGAGGACCTGGAGCTGGACGAGCCGATGGAGCCGGTGCGCTTCCTGCCGCTGCTGCCGATGACGCCCAACGAGGCCGCGTGGAAGCGGGTGCACGGCGCCGAGGCGCTGGAGGCGCGCTGGCTCCAGCACGGCACGGATCTGCGCGACCCGCTGCGCAAAAGCGTGCCGCTCGACGACTGAGCGGTATGCGGGGAGCCGAGAGCGGGCGCGGCGCTTTTGGCATGTGCATGTTTATGCTCGACTCCGTGTACGTGTGCGTGCGCAGAGGTTGGGCCGGTCGGGCTGCCTGCTGCGCGGTGCGACGGACCAGGAATGGGGGAATAGGGGTGAGAGTCGGCCGAGGGCGCGCGCGGGGGCGTGTTGTGGGGCACACCGGACGGGTGATCGTCCTTGACGCGGCGGCAGCCCTGGAGGACCGTTGGTCCTTATGAGGGGCGAACCCAGTTGCCCGAAGTGTGGTGGCCGGGTAAGGGCGCCCGGTCTCTTCTCGGACTCATGGCAGTGCGCCGTGCACGGGACCGTGCACCCACTCCAGCCAGTCGTCCCGCCGAGCGTCGAGGCGCTCGGCGTCGTCGTGCACCGTGCGCAGGTGCCCGTATGGATGCCCTGGCCGCTGCCCGTCGGCTGGCTGTTCACCGGCGTGGCATGCGCCGGCGACGACCGCAGCGGGGGCCGCGCGACCGCGGTGGCCTGCTCGGGGCCCGGTCCGCTGGGCGGCCCCGGTGAACTGCTGCTGGTCGCCGAGGAGCTGGGCGTCGGACTCGGCTCGCGCTATGCCGGCATCGACGGTCCCGACCCCGGCCCCCATCTGTGCGTGAAGAAGCGGGCGCACGCCAAGGTGCTGGCCGCGGGGCGGCCCACCCCGATGTGGCACGTCGAGGGCGCGCCACCGGACCGCGCGGTCTTCGCCGGGGAGGCCCGCGGGCTGTGGCTGTGGGCGATCGCCTGGCCCGAGCAGGTGGGCATGCTGCTGTACGACGAGATGGTGCTGACCGATCTGCGGGAGGCGGGTGCCGAGGTGGATCTCCTGCCGTGCGGGGCGCTCTCGCCGCGCATTCTGAGCTGAGGCGCATTTCTGGGCTGAGCCGCCGTGCAAGCCGCCCCGTGGTCCGCCGCCGGACGGGGGCATGTCCGCCCGGCCGGTATCCTGCTGAGGACCCCCTACGGCCTGGGACCTGATCCAACGGAAGGACCTGATCCACCGGACAGACCCTGGCCGTGCCCCTGTCCGTCCCGCAGCAGTCTGGAGTCCGCGTCGTGCGTATCGACCTGCACACCCACTCCACCGCGTCCGACGGCACGGACACCCCGACCCAGCTGGTGCGGAACGCCGCGGCCGCCGGTCTGGACGTCGTCGCGCTGACCGACCACGACACCGTCGGCGGCCATGCCGAGGCGCGCGCCGCACTGCCCGAGGGGCTGACGCTGGTCACCGGCGCCGAGCTGTCCTGCCGGATCGACGGGGTGAGCCTGCATATGCTCGCCTATCTCTTCGACCCCGAGGAGCCCGAGCTCGCCCGCGAGCGGGAGCTGGTCCGGGACGACCGGGTGCCGCGGGCCCAGGCCATGGTCGCCAAGCTGCGTGCCCTCGGTGTGCCGCTGACCTGGGATCGGGTGGCACGCATCGCCGGGGACGGCGCCGTGGGGCGGCCGCATATCGCCACCGCCCTCGTCGAGCTGGGTGTCGTCGCGTCGGTGTCCGACGCCTTCACCCCCGAGTGGCTGGCCACCCACGGCCGGGCGTACGTGGAAAAGCACGAGCTCGACCCGTTCGACGCGATCCGGCTGGTCAAGGGCGCGGGCGGGGTCACCGTCTTCGCGCATCCGCTGGCCGTCAAGCGCGGCAGCTGCGTACCGGAGAGCGCGATTGCCGAACTGGCCGCGGCCGGCCTCGACGGCATCGAGGTCGACCACATGGACCACGACGAGCCGACCCGCGCCCGGCTGCGCTCCCTCGCCGCCGACCTCGGGCTGCTGACCACCGGCTCCAGCGACTACCACGGCAGCCGCAAGACCTGCCGCCTCGGTGACTGCACCACCGACCCCGAGATCTACGGCGAGATCGTGCGCCGCGCGACCGGCGCCTTCCCCGTCCCCGGCGCGGGCGGCTGAGCCGCTTCGGCGGACCTTCGAGGCCGCGGTGCGCGCCCCTGGCGTACCCCTGAGGGCCTGGGTCCGCCCGGAGACCGTCCCCCCACATCCCTGACGGCCCTCCGCGTGCCACGCCCGTGTCCCGCGCGCCCGTGTCCTGTTCGTCCCGTACCACCACGTCCCGTTACCACCACCCGCAAGGCCATCACCGTGTTCGACGTCGCCGCTTTCAGCACCCTCTTTGTCACGCTTTTTGTGATCATGGACCCGCCGGGGATCACCCCGATCTTTCTGGCCCTGACCTCCGGCCGTCCGGCCAAGGTGCAGCGCCGGATGGCCTGGCAGGCGGCCGCCGTCGCCTTCTGCGTCATCGCCGTCTTCGGTCTCTTCGGCGAGCAGATCCTGGGGCGGCTGCACATCTCCACGCCCGCGCTGATGATCGCGGGCGGTCTGCTGCTCCTGCTGGTCGCGCTGGATCTGCTGACCGGCAAGTCGGAGGAGCCGACCCAGACCAAGGACGTCAATGTGGCGCTGGTGCCGTTGGGCATGCCGCTGCTGGCCGGGCCCGGCGCGATCGTGTCGGTGATCCTCGCGGTGCAGCACGCGGACGGGTTGGGGGCGCAGCTGTCCGTCTGGACGGCGATCGTCGCCATCCATGTGGTGCTCTACCTGGTGATGCGGTTCTCACTGGTGATCATCCGAGTGATCAAGGACGGCGGTGTGGTGCTGGTGACACGGCTGGCGGGCATGATGCTCTCCGCACTGGCCGTGCAGCAGATCATCAACGGTGTCACCCAGGTGGTCCGGGGCGGCTGACCTCCGGCGGCCGCCCTCTCGGATACCCGAAGCGCCCCCGTACGACAGTGCGTACGGGGGCGCCGCTGCGTCGTCCCGCGGCCGGGACGTCGGGCCGCGGGGCAGCGGTTAACGGGCGGCGGTGTGGGCCGGGCGGATGTAGATGCGCTGGCCTGTGGCGGCGGCCTGCTGCACGATCCGGTTGACGGAGGCGGCGTCCACGACGGTGCTGTCCACGGCCGTGCCGTCGACGTCGTCCAGGCGCATGATCTCGAAGCGCAAAGCTTCTCCCTTCGTCAGATCCTCCTGCGGAGAACTCTTGGTGCGGCGTGCCCGGCTTCGTTGCCGGGCGTTCCGTAGGGAACAACGCCGTGCAGGCTGCATTCATTCCCTACGCTAAGGAAATTTTTCGACGGGCTAAGTACTCGCTGGTAGGAGAGCGGTTGTGCCCCGAGAATGACCGCCCGGACAATGGAGCCGGTATGAACGAAGCCCGGCCCACCGGCCCCACTGACCTCGCCGCGCTCGCCGCCGGTATCGAGCGCACCAACGAGCTGCTCACACGCGTGCTCGCGGAGGTCGCCACCACGCCGTCCACCCATGCGGCGTTCGTCGACGCGGGCTATGTGTACGCCGCGGTGGGGCGGCTGGTCACTGGCACGGAGGACCGCAGGGCGTTCGACCTGGACGCCGAGGGGATCATCGAGGCGTTCATCGACAAGGCGCGGATGATCTTCCCGGACAGCCGGCTGCTGCGCGTCTACTGGTACGACGGCGCCCGCCGCCGCATCCACACCCAGGAGCAGCAGCGCATCGCCGAGCTGCCGGACGTCAAGGTGCGGCTCGGCAACCTCAACGCCAACAACCAGCAGAAGGGCGTCGACTCCCTCATCCGGTCGGACCTGGAGTCACTGGCCCGGCACCGCGCGATCAGCGACGCGGTGCTCATCGGCGGCGACGAGGACCTGGTCTCCGCGGTGGAGGCGGCCCAGGGGTACGGCGCACGGGTGCACCTGTGGGGCATCGAGGCCGCCGACGGCCGCAACCAGGCGGAGCCGCTGCTGTGGGAGGTCGACAGTCAGCGCACGTTCGACCTCGACTTCTGCAAGCCGTACGTCACCCGGCGGGCCACTGCCGACTACGCCGACCCGGGGGCGGGCGAAGGGCCGGCGCCCACGCGGGAGGAGGTCCGCTTCGTAGGGGCCCGCGTGGCGGCCGAGTGGCTGGCCGCACGCGGGAGCGAGTGGGTGGCCGAGCTGCTGCCGGGGCACCCGTACCTGCCGGGCACCGTCGATCAGGAGCTGCTCACCGCGGCGGAGGGGATGTTGCAGCATTCGCTGCGGGGGCATGGGGAGTTGCGGAGGGCGCTGCGGGACGGGTTCTGGGAGCGGATGCGCTGAGGCGGGTCGGTTCCCGCCGTTTTCGGCATTCCCGCCGCGGCGGGAATGCCAAGAGCGTCGCAGGCGAAGCGCAGCGGACGCCCGCCGCGGGCGAACGGCTCACGGCGGGACGGCCGACAGTGGCGAGCAACAGTGTCGGCTGCACCTTAAGCGTCGACGTCACCCCAAAAGGCGGCCAAGGCCGCCCCGGTCGCTTCCGGACACTCCGCGTTAGGCGAGTGTCCGGCCCTCTCGATGGTGGTGCGGTGGGCGGACAGGCGTTCCGCCATGGCGTCCATCAGTGGTACCGGCCAGGCGTAATCGACGGCGCCGGAGATCACATGCTTGGGCAGGGGTACGGCCGCCAGGTCCGCCACCCGGTCCGGTTCTGACAGCATCTGGCGGCCGGTGGCGATGAGCTGCTCGGGGACGGTGTTCAGCCATCGGCGGTGCAGGAATGCGCCGATCTCCGGCGGGGTCGCCGCGTCCGCCGCCTCCGGGGGATCCAGTTCCTGCATCTTCTGCCAGACCGTCTCCATGTCCAGCGTGCCGAGTGCGTCGATCAGCAGCCGTACCCGGGTCTGCTGGGACGCGGAGATCGCGGCGGGGCCGGAGCTGAGCACGGTGAGCGACCGGAACGGGGCCGGGTCGTGCAGTACGGCGGCGCGGCTGACCAGGCCGCCCAGGGAATGGCCCAGGAGATGCACCGGCTCGCCGTCGGCATCCTGCAGGGCCAGCGCCTGAGCCAGCACGTCGAGTGCCAACTCGCCTTGTGTGTAAGCGGGTTCGCCGCGCGGTCCGGGGGTTTCGTGCTGCCCCCGGCCGTCCACCGCGACCGCCCGGAACCCGGCGGCGGCGAGGGGCGCGAGCAGGGCGATGAAGTCCTCTTTGCTGCCGGTGAATCCGGGCACCAGCAGGGCGGTAGCGGCCGGGGGGCCGTCGGGCCGGGCGTCGTGCACGGCGAACGCGCCGCGCTCGGTGTCGAGTCGGTACGCGCGGGCGCACGGGGGCAGCGTGAGGGTGGGCGGCCTGCTCATGGGACGAGGCTATCGGGGCGGGGGTGGCGTCCGGTGCACTGGCCGATGTCCCGCCCGCACGGGTGGCCGCCCCGGGCACGCCGAAGGCCCGGCACCCGCGTGCTGCGGGGCCGGGCCTTCCGGTCGCCTTCCGATCGCCGAGCGGCCGTCTTCCGGCTGCTCGGATCAGCTCTCCGGCGTCACCTCGGCCGCCGGGGCCTTGGCGCGGGTACGGCGCCGTGCGGGCTTGGCCTCGGTGGCCGCCTCCGGGGCCGCCGCTTCCGTCTCCGGCTTGGCGGCGGTCTTACGGGTCCGCGTCCGCTTCGGCCTGGCCGGCGCCTCCTCGGCGGGGGCTTCGGCCGACTCGGCCGACTCGACGGCCGCCGGCTTCGCGGCGGCCTTCCGCGTACGGGTGCGCTTCGGCTTGGCGGGGGCGGCGGCCTCCGCGCCCTGTGCCGTGTCCACGGCGGCCTCCGCGGCCGGTTCGGCGGCGACGGCCTTGCGTGTACGGGTCCGCGTCCGCTGCGGCTTGGCGGGCGTCTCGGCGTCCGCCAAGCTCCCGGCGTCCGTCACCGACTCGGTGTCCGCCACCGAGTCGGTCCCCACGGCGGCCTTGGCGGCGCTCCGGGTGCGACGGCGGCGCGGCTTGGCGGGCGCCTCGGCGGTCTCGGCCGCCTCGGTCGCTACCGGCGTGACGCTCTCCGTGACCGTGCTCTCGGCGGTCGCGCTCCCGGGCGCGGCCGCCGCGGCCACCCCGCCACGGGTGCGGCGACGGCGCCGGGGCTGGCGGCGCTCGGCCGTGCCCTCCGCCGTGCCGCCCGCGGTGTCCAGGGAACCGGTGGCCGTCGCCGTCGCGTCGGTGGCGCCCTGCGCTCCGGCGTCCACCTGCGCACCGCCCCGGGTCCGGCGCCGCTGCCGCGGCGTACGGGTCCGCCGAGGACGCTCCTCCTCGGCCGCCGGCCCGCGCGCACCGCGCCCGCGGCCGCCGGTCTCGCCGAGGTCCTCGACCTCTTCGGCGGCCAGCCCGGCCCGGGTGCGCTCCGCCCGCGGCAGGACGCCCTTGGTGCCCTCGGGGATGTTGAGCAGCTCGTAGAGGTGCGGGGAGGTGGAGTAGGTCTCCTCCGGCTCGTCGAACGCCAGGTCCAGCGCCTTGTTGATCAGCTTCCAGCGCGGGATGTCGTCCCAGTCGACGAGGGTGACCGCGGTGCCCTTGGCGCCCGCGCGGCCGGTCCGGCCGATGCGGTGCAGATACGTCTTCTCGTCCTCGGGGGACTGGTAGTTGATGACATGCGTCACACCCTCGACATCGATGCCGCGGGCCGCGACGTCGGTGCAGACCAGGACGTCGACCTTGCCGTTGCGGAAGGCGCGCAGCGCCTGCTCGCGGGCGCCCTGGCCGAGGTCGCCGTGCACCGCGCCGGACGCGAAGCCGCGCCGGGAGAGCTGGTCGGCGATGTCGGCGGCGGTCCGCTTCGTACGGCAGAACACCATCGCCAGGCCGCGGCCCTCGGCCTGGAGGATCCGGGCCACCAACTCCGGCTTGTCCATGGAGTGCGCGCGGAAGACGTGCTGAGTGGTGTTGGCGACGGTCTGGCCCTCGTCGTCCGGCGCGGTGGCGCGGATGTGCGTGGGCTGCGACATATAGCGCCGGGCCAGCGAGATGACCTGGCCCGGCATGGTCGCGGAGAACAGCATCGTCTGGCGCTTGGTCGGCAGCAGCTGGATGATCTTCTCGACGTCGGGCAGGAAGCCCAGGTCGAGCATCTCATCGGCCTCGTCCAGGACCAGGCTCCTGATCCGGGAGAGGTTGAGCTTCTTCTGGCCCGCGAGGTCGAGCAGCCGGCCGGGGGTGCCGACGACGACGTCGACGCCCTTCTTCAGCGCCTCCACCTGCGGCTCGTACGCGCGGCCGCCGTAGATGGCCAGCACCCGGACGTTGCGCACCTTGCCGGCGGTGAGCAGGTCGTTGGTGACCTGCTGGCACAGCTCCCGGGTGGGCACGACGACGAGGGCCTGCGGGGCCTCGGTCAGCTGCTCCGGCTCGGCGCGGCCGGCCTCGACATCGACGGGGACCGTGACGCGCTCCAGGAGCGGCAGGCCGAAGCCCAGGGTCTTGCCGGTGCCGGTCTTGGCCTGGCCGATGACGTCGCTGCCGGAGAGGGCGACGGGGAGCGTCAGCTCCTGGATGGGAAAGGGGGAAACGATGCCGACGGCCTCAAGGGCCTCGGCGGTCTCGGGGAGAATCCCGAGCTCTCGGAACGTAGACAGAATCTTGCCTCTTCTGTGAGACGCGGCGTGAGGCGGCGAAGGGGGTCGTACCGTGCCGTCGTACGGGTTCGTACGGGGCCGACCTGAAAGAGCCGGATGGCGCGGGACCACTGCCAACGCTCAGGCACTCGTGCCGCGAGCGGTGTCCCTCCTGCTGTGCGTACGTCGCGTACGCGCCGCGGGGGAGGGCGGTCGGTTTGGAGCCGATCGGGCCACCGACCGGGCATCCGCATTCGTGGAACGGCCTGCCGAAGCTCGGCAGGTCTTATAGCACTGTACCCCGGATGCGGCGCGGCATCCGAAGACTTGTATGGGTGAGGGATGCGTCACGCCGCTGCGGGACCGCGCGCGGCGGGCCGGACGGCCGCGGGCACAGGGGTGGTGGGAGTGGCCGGGCAGCCCCTTCCCCGGGCCGCGGAGCGGGTTATTGTGCCGGTCATGGGAACGTCTGACAACGCCGCTGCTGACGCGCAAGAACACACCGGGATCGCTGCCCAGGACTGGGCGCAGGCATCCGCCGAACCGCACTACCGGGCGGCCGTGATCGATCTCCTCGGCGCGCTCGCGTACGGCGAGCTGTCCGCCTTCGAGCGCCTGGCCGAGGACGCCAAGCTCGCGCCGACGATGGACGACAAGGCGGAACTGGCCAAGATGGCATCGGCCGAATTCCACCACTTCGAGCGGTTGCGGGAGCGGCTCGCGCAGATCGAGGCGGAGCCGAACGAGGCGATGGAGCCGTTCGCCGCCGCCCTGGACGAGTTCCACCGCCAGACCGCGCCGTCGGACTGGCTGGAGGGCCTGGTCAAGGCGTATGTCGGGGACTCGATCGCCAGTGACTTCTACCGCGAGGTGGCGGCCCGGCTGGACTCCGACACCCGCGATCTGGTGCTGGCCGTCCTGGACGACACCGGGCACGCGTCGTTCGCCGTGGAGAAGGTCCGGGCGGCGATCGAGGCCGACCCGCGGGTCGGCGGGCGGCTGGCGCTGTGGGCGCGGCGGCTGATGGGGGAGGCGCTCTCGCAGGCGCAGCGGGTGGTCGCGGAGCGCGACTCGCTCTCCACGATGCTGGTGGGCGGGGTGGCCGACGGCTTCGATCTGGCCGAGGTGGGGCGGATGTTCTCCCGGATCACCGAGGCGCACACCAAGCGGATGGCGGCGCTGGGGCTGGCCGCGTAAACGGCGGAGCCCGCGTACGGACGTGACGAGCGGACCGGCTGCCCCTCGCGGGCGCCGGTCCGTTGCCGTACGGGGAACCTGTGGTCCGGCGGCCCGCCCGGGAGTCCTCAGGCCGTCCGGTGACCCTTCAGCGGGGCCCCCGGGCGGCGCAGCCGGTGGTGCGGCGGGCGGATCAGGACCGAGAGCAGAGCCACGCTCATGGCCAGCGCGGCGACCATGACCTGGACCGGATACCCCGGACCGAGGATCGACCGGGTCAGCAGCGCGCCGAACAGCGCGGCGACCGGGCCCGTGGCCAGCGTCAGGGGGCGCGAGGTGAAGTGGCCGGACAGCCGGCGCGTGGCGCCGAGGGCGATGGCGAACCCGACGAGCACGGCGCCGAGCGCTTCCCAGATCATGCAGTTCCCTCCCGCAGGGCACGGCCGATTCTCATGGGCGAACAAATCGGTCGTAGGCGGTCGTACCCAAGGGCCTCCGTCAGCAACCCTCCCGCCCCCGGCGCTTCCTGATCAGCGCAGCGGGACGACGCGAACGGCGGGCACCGGGCCGGAACCGGGAACGCGAAGGGCGGCGGCCCGGAGGAGAGTCCTCCGGGCCGCCGCCCTCGTCCTTGAGCGGATGTCGTCCGCCGCGGCGCTCAGAGCGTGCCGAACCCGACCTTGCGGGCGGTCGGCTCGCCGATCTCCACGTAGGCCAGCCGCTCCGAGGGGACCAGGACCTTGCGGCCGTGGTCGTCCACGAGGGTCAGCACCGTTGACTTGCCGCCCAGCGCCTCGGCCACCGCGCGCTCGACATCCTCGGCAGACTGCCCGCTCTCAAGAGTGATCTCGCGGGGCGCGTGCTGCACACCGATCTTGACCTCCACGGCTTATGTCCCTCCGACGGTCTGGGGTTCCCCTGCGAAGGCAAGGGCGGGTACGCGGCCACGATCCGTGCCGTACGCAGCACACATTAGCCGGGTGCGGGGACGGACAGGACGTCACGGGCAACGCCCGCAGCGAACAAGGTCAGTGTGGTTGGGGCGGCTCGCTGCCGTGCAGCGGGAAACCGGCGATGCCCCGCCAGGCGAGAGAGGTCAGCAGCTGCACCGCGGTGTCCCGCGGCACCTGGCTGTCCGAGGAGAGCCAGTAGCGCGCCACCACCTGGGAGACCCCGCCCAGGCCCACGGCCAGCAGCATCGACTCGTTCCGCGACAGACCGGTGTCCTCGGCGATCACCGCGCTGATCGCCTCGGCGCACTCCAGCGACACCTTGTCCACTCGCTCCCGGACGGCCGGCTCATTGGTCAGGTCCGACTCGAAGACCAGCCGGAAGGCGCCGCCCGGATCCTCGACGTACGCGAAGTAGGCGTCCATCGTCGCGGCGACCCGCTGCTTGTTGTCGGTCGTCGACTCCAGCGCGGTCCGTACCGATTGCAGCAGTGACTCGCAGTGCTGGTCCAGCAGCGCCAGATAGAGCTCCAGCTTGCCCGGGAAGTGCTGGTAGAGCACCGGCTTGCTGACGCCCGCCCGCTCGGCGATGTCGTCCATCGCGGCCGAGTGGTAGCCCTGCGCGACGAACACTTCCTGGGCCGCGCCCAGAAGCTGGTTGCGCCGGGCGCGGCGTGGCAGGCGTGTGCCCCGCGGGCGTGCCGCCTCGGTCTGCTCGATGGCGCTCACGCTGCCTCCCAGAAGTCGTTCCGTATGCGGTCCGCACGAGATGGTGCACCGCGCCCGCCATCGTACTTTTGGGTAACCCGGCTGTGCGCGGTCAGCGGTGAGAAATTCTGTCCGGGAGGGCCGCCGTAAGGCGACATAACGGCCCAGGTCATCGGTATTCGTCTTCGTTGAGTTCTACGACACGGGCCTGTTCGGCGCGATCCGCCTCGTTCGCGGAGTCCGGGTCGGCGCCGGCGGGGGCTTCGTCGCGCTGCGGTGCGAGCTCGGTGTGCTGTTCCGCGGCGTCCGCTTCCGGCGCCTCCACGTCGATATCGGTCGCGGTTGCCTCGTCCTCGAAGGTGTCCGGATCGGTCGGGTCGACGGGCATGGTGGCTCCCTCTCTCGCGTTCACGGCCGGTGCCCAGGAAGCAGGGGCCGGGGCGGCTGCTCTAGATACGAGCGTAGGAGAGCGGCTGTGGCGGCGCGATGCGGTATGTGACCGCGAACACACGATCGGGAGGCGTGATCGTCTCGTAACATCGACTCCATGTCTTCGACCGAGTCGCCGGACACCGGGTCCGCCGCCGCCCTTCCGGTGCCGCCAGCCGGCCCCGGCCCCCAGGCGGGCCCGGCGGAGACGGTACGCACCGTGACCCTGCCACGGCTGACGCTGACGGTCCGGGCACCGGCCGGGACCCCTTCGGGGCAGGACGGCGACGGGGAGTACGGCGACGCCGGGTCCCGCAGGCCCCGCGAGCGCGCGCTCTACGTCCACGGCCTCGGCGGCTCGTCGCGGAACTGGTCCGCCCTGATGCCGCTGCTCGCCGACCGGGTGGACGGAGAGGCCCTGGACCTGCCCGGCTTCGGCGCCTCACCACCGCCGGAGGACGGCAACCACTCCGTCTCCGCGCAGGCGCGCGCGGTCATCCGCTATCTCGACGCGTCCGGTCACGGCCCCGTCCACCTCATCGGCAATTCGCTCGGCGGCGCCGCGTCGACCCGAGTGGCGGCGGTCCGCCCGGACCTCGTCCGCACCCTGACGCTGATCTCGCCGGCGCTGCCCGAGCTGCGGCCGCAGCTGGCGGCGGTGCCCACGGCCCTGCTCGCGGTCCCCGGCGTCGCCCGGCTCTTCAGCCGGCTCACCCACGACTGGACGCCCGAGCGCCGCACCCGCGAAGTGCTGGCGCTCTGCTACGGCGACCCCGCCCAGGTCACCCCCGAAGGGTTCGACTCCGCGGTCGACGAATTCGCGCGGCGGCTCGAACTCCCTTATTTCTGGGAGGTGATGGAGCGTTCGGCGCGCGGGCTGGTGAACGCGTACACCCTCGGCGGACAGCACAATTTGTGGCGTCAGGCAGAGCGCGTCCTGGCGCCGACCCTGCTCGTCTACGGTGGACGCGATCGCCTGGTCTCCCACCGGATGGCGCGACGGGCGGCCGCGGCGTTCCGCGGCTCCCGGCTGCTGACCCTGCCGGAGGCGGGACATGTGGCGATGATGGAGTATCCGGAGGCGGTGGCGCGGGCCTTCCGCGAACTGCTGGACGGCGCGACGACCGAACCGACCGAGATAACCGTCGACGCGGGCAGGAGCTGACAGGCCAGTGGGACGCCATAGCCGCCGACCCGGGCCGAAGACCGCAGCCGGCGGTCCGGAGGATGGGGGGACTCCCCCGGCTGACTCCTGGGGTACGGGGGGCGATCCGGCCGATCCGGCCGGTGGTGCGCTGCCCGCCCCGGGGCAGGGACGGCGCCGGCGCGGACCGGCCGGGCCCCCCGGCACCGGGGTGCGCGGCGGCCACCCCGAACAGCGGGAGCCGGGCGGCGGCTGGGGCACGCACCCCGGGAGGACGCCCGTCCAGGGCACGCCGAGGGTGCCCCGTCCGCGCGCTGCGGACGGGGCCGGGGGGAGCGGATTCGGGCCGGCCGGCGGAGCGGGGGGCGGCGTCGCGAGCGGCCCGGTGGCCTTCGGCGCATCCGGTGCACCTGGTGCCCCCGGCGCACCTCTTGGCGCACCGCTGGGTCCGCCCCCGAGCGGGCCGCGCCGCGAATATCTGGACGCCTTCGAGGACGACGGTGTGTTCCGCGCCGGCGCACCGGAGACGGGCCCGCACGCCGGGACACCCGGTGAACGGGCCGCCGGGGCGGACGGGTTGCCACCCGGTGGCCGGTTCACCGGCCGGTCGGTGGTCTTCGACCGGGAGGGGACGACCGCGCTCGGCGCGGAGTCCGGCGGCCCGGCGGACCCGGAACCGGCCGCTCCGGACGGGCCGTTCGACGACGAGGACGCACCGCCGGACGGCAAGAAGGGTCCCAAGGGGGGTCGGACGTTCACCGGCGCTGCGGCCGCCGCCGTCACCACGGTGCTCGCCGTGGTCATCGCCGGCCAGGTCGCCGACCGGCACAACAACGGCGACGCGGCGCAGGCGCGGAGCGGACCGGACCGCGCGGACGGGACCGACGACGGGGCATCCCGGTCGCGGCCCCGCCCGCCGCAGGACGCCAAACCCGCCACGTACGACCAGAAGATGGCCCAGGTCTTCCCGCTGGACGCGAAGCTGACCGCCAGTGGCCGCTTCAAGGCGACCGGCGGGGACGCCAGGGCGCCGGGGCGGGGCAAGGTGCTGCGCTATCGCGTCGACGTCGAGGAGGGACTGCCGCTGGACGGCGAACTGTTCGCCGACGCGGTGCACAAGACCCTCAACGACGAACGGAGTTGGGCGCACGGCGGACAGCGGACCTTCCAGCGGGTCGGGTCGGGCGACGCCGATTTCGTGATCACGCTCGCGAGCCCTGGAACGACCGCCGCCTGGTGCGCCAAGTCCGGTCTGGACACCACCGAGGACAATGTCTCCTGCGACTCGGCGGCGACCGACCGGGTCATGATCAACGCATACCGGTGGGCACAGGGCGCGCAGACCTACGGCGACGACAAGGTGCACGCCTACCGCCAGATGCTCATCAACCACGAGGTCGGCCACCGCCTCGGCCGCAACCACGAGGTGTGTTCCCGGCCGGGGGCGCCGGCGCCGGTGATGATGCAGCAGACGAAGTTCTTGACGACTGATGGGGTCAGTTGTCGGCCGAACGCGTGGCCTTATCCATAGGCCGGCTTGGTCGCTCGCCGTTTTCGGCTTCCCTGCCGTAGGGGGTCGCCTGCGGCGGGCTTGAGCTGACGTTTTGGCTGTCCCGCCGTGGGGGTGTTTCGCCGTTGCGCCTGCGGCGGGCGTGGGTTTTCGGGTGCGGTGACGGGCCTCCGGACTCCGTCCTGCGGCCCGTTCCCCTCCCGACGGTGGGGGAATGGGGCCGGTGGGGCCCCATGTGGTCTGTGGGGTGTCTGTGTCCGGGGCCACAGGGTGCACATGACCGGCTACATGGCCCCCACCGGTCTTCTTCCCACCCCTTCGGGAGGTGCCGGTCCGCAGGACGGAGTCCGGAGGGCCGGTGCCGCTGCCGAACAGCCCCGCGCAGCGGAACACAGCTCGCAGCAAGCGTCACGGCGGGACAGCCAAAGACGTCGGTTCAGGCCTGCCGCAGGCAAACCCTCACGGCGGGACAGCCAAAAGCGTGGGGCGCAGGCAACGCGCAGCGGACCTCTACGGCGGGGCGGTCGAAAGCGGCGGGAACAAGCCGCGGCGAGACATAGCCCACCCAAACGCCCCTCGTGACGCGAAGTCACGAGGGTTCACCCCTTCCGGTGGTGCGATGGACAACCGTCCATCGCACCACCGGGCCCTTTGCGTAACTTCTTCCTGCAGGTGACGGGGAGACCGTCGCGCAGGGACGCCGACAAGGAAGGACGGGGGTGCACTCGTGCGCGTGGGGCTGCTGTCCGAGGGTGGTTATCCGTATGCGTCGGGTGAGTCGCAGGGGTGGTGCGACCGGCTCGTGCGCGGGCTCACCGGCCATGACTTCGAGGTGTACGCCCTGAGCACCGGCGCCCGGCAGGAGGCGCGGGGCTGGTGCGGGCTGCCGGAGCACGTACGTCTGGTGCGGACGGCGCCGCTGTGGGGCGAGTTCCCCGAGGAGCACCGTCGGCACGTCGAGGAGCGCAAGGGCCGTGCCGCCGGGCGCCGCGACCGGCGCCGCTTCGCCGAGCACTTCGGCGAACTCGCGGCGGCGTTCGGCACCCAGCCTTCCGGCGGGGTGCCGCCGCCTTCCGGCGAGGTGCCGCCCGAGGCGGCCGGGGGCCCCGACGGCTCCGCCGCCGGGAAGGCGGACCGTTTCGCCGCCGGACTTTACGGGCTCGCCGAGCTGGCCCGCGAACACGGCGGGCTGCCCACGCTGCTCCGCTCCGAGGACGCCGTGCGCATCCTGGAGCGCGCCTGCCGGGGCCGCCGTGCGCTGCCCGCCGCGCACGGCGCACAGGTCCAGGACCTCTTAGCGGTCACCGAACACCTCGAACTCGCGCTGCGCCCGCTGTCGTTGGACTGGTACGGCGACGCCTACGACCCGGGGCTCGGCGGTGTGGACCTCTGCCATGCCACATCCGGCGGTGCGGCGGCCCTGCCCGGTCTGTTGGCCAAACGCTTCTTCGGGATCCCGCTGCTGGTCACCGAGTACGGCGTACGGCTGCGCGAGCACTATCTCGCGCGCGCCGCGGCGCCGCTCAGCGCGTCCGTGCGCGCGCTGCTCGCCGCCTTCCAGGGAGCGCTGGCCGCCGAGACGTACGCACAGGCGGCGCTGATCACCCCCGGCAACACCCACGCCCGGCGCTGGCAGCAGCGCTGCGGCGCGGACCGGGACCGGCTGCGCACGGTCTACCCGGGCATGGACGCCGACCGCTTCGCCTCGGTCGCCGAGGCCGAGGCGGACGACGGTAAGACGCTGGTCTGGATCGGGGCGGTCGAGCCCGCCAAGGACCTCTTCGCGCTGCTGCACGCCTTCGCGGAGATCCGCAAGGCCGAGCCGGCGGCCACGCTGCGGATCATCGGCGGGGTCGGCCGTGACCCGGAGGCGCCCGGGTACTTCGCGCACTGCCGGGCGCTGGCCGCCCAGCTCTTCCCCGACGAGGCGGCCGATGCCCGCACCATCGGCGAGAACCCGGTCAGTTTCGAGGAGATCGGCGGCCCGGAGGCGCCGACCGTGGAGGACGCGTACGCCTCCGCCTCGGTCGTGGTCCTCTCCAGTGTCGTCGAGGGTTTTCCGCGCTCCCTGGTGGAAGCGATGTTCTGCGGACGCGCCACGGTGTCGACCGATGTCGGCGCGGTGTGCGAAGTCATCGGCGGCACGGGGCTGGTGGTCCCGCCGCGCAATCCCCGCGCTCTCGCCGATGCCGTCGGCGCGCTGCTCGGCGACCCGGAGCGCAGGGCGCGGCTGGGCGCGGCGGCTCGCGCGCGGGCGCTCGAACTGTTCACCGCCGAGCAGAACATCACGGCATTTCGTGGCATCTATCTGGAGCTGATCTCGCGCGCTCCGGGCCGCCCGGCGGCGTATCGCGCGGTGGACGCGCAGGGCGTACCACAGCCGTTCGCCCGTCCCGCCGAATCCCATGTCCCGGGCCGCTGGGTCGCGCCTGCCGCCGCGCGTTCGGCGGCCCGTCCGGCCGGCCATACGCCGAGCTGGGCGACGCCGGAGGCCCGGGAGGCCGTTGAGGGGGGCGCCGGGATGCGGGCCAAGGGACTTGCGGAGACAGCCTGTTGGGTAGCGGGGGTGTCGGCCGGCGCCGGGGGGTTCGGGGGAGTCGAGGGGTGTGGGGGAGGTGCGCGTACGTGACGTCAGGAAGGGATGTGACGCGTGGGACGGACAGCCGTGCGGGCCTTCCGGTGGCGCCCTGGAGGCACGGAACGCGATGAGGTGGGCGTGGTGAGCGTGCTGGACAAGATGGTGGCGACAGGCATGACGGTGGCGACGGGTGTGATGAGCGTGGCGAGGGTGAGGGGCGTGGAGCGGAGGGCACACGGCGGTATCCCAGGACAGGCCCCAGGGAGAGGAGAGGGGGCATGACCGCATCCGAGACGGAGCGGTCGATGCCCGACCGCACGCCCCCCGAAGGCCCCCGCCGGGAGCCCACCGCGCTGCCGCCCCCGTCCGCCCGTAAGCGCACCAAGGACACCGAGGGCGGCGAGGGTGCCAATGGCGCCAAGGGGCCCGAGGGAGCCGTGCCGCGGCCCGTGCGCCGAGGGTCCGCCGACCCCGTCCGGGCCCTGATGCACCGGCACCGCAAGCTCTGCGAACGCGCCGTCGACGCGCTGGAGATCGCCGCCGGGCTGGAGGCGCACGGCGTCACCGACCGCATGGCCGCCCGCTTCCGGCACCGTGATGTCTTCTCGCTGGCCGAGGAACTGTACGCCCGGGTGCCGCGCGCCGAGTCCGACGGTGCCCCGGCCCAACGCCCCGAACCCGGCGGCCGCTCCCGGAGCATGCGGGCGGCGCTGCATCTGCTGCCCGGCGCGGTCTGTGTCGCGGTGGCCGCCGCGGTCACCTCCGCAGATGAACCCACACCCCTTCTACGGCCGGTGATCGCCGCCACCGGCATCGTGCTGATCGTCCTCGCGGTGCGGCTGGGCGTGCGGTCCGGGCCGCTGCGGTTACGCCACCAGGACGCCGGATCGGGTGCCGCGGGCCTGTGGATCTGCTGGACGGTGGGGTACGCGGTCTACGGCGACTGGCTGCTGGCGCAGCTGCTGGCCGGCGGCCCCGATCTGCCGTATGTGCGCCCCAGGGCCGCCCTCGCCACTGCCGTGGCGCTGGCCTTCGGCATCGCGCCGGCGGCCTGGTGCGCCCACCGGTTCGCGGTGCGCGGCCGGCGCTGCCTCGCCGCCAGCCGGGGCCTGACGGAACTCGCCGCCCGGACACGGCCGTTGCTGCTCGGCGTCACCCTGCTCTTCCTGGGCGCGCTGGTGACGTTGCTGCTCGGCGCGGGCCTGGTCTTCCGCGGCGGCAGCGTGCCGGGCACGGTCGCGGCCGCCGCCCTGGGCATGCTGCTGTTCCTCGCCCGGCTGCTCGCCCTGCACGGCTTCCCCGGGGCGGCCGCGGCGGGCATGGCCGCGGCCGCCGCCCTGGAAGCCCTCGCCCTGGCCATGGTGCTGATCGCCCGGCTCCCCGGCCTGGCCCCGGCCGGCCGGCCGGTGGAGGCGCTGGCCGCCGCCCTCGGACCGGCCGCCGTACCCGCCCTGGCCTGCGGGGCCGCCGCACTCGGCCTGCTGGTCCACGGCCTGCGGGCGCTGACCGGAGCCTGTGCGCACTCGCCCTCCGTACCGGCGGAGGCGGACCGGCCGTGACCCGCCCGACCACCACCGGCACACCCGGCGCGGGCCGGCGGCGCCACCGGGGCGCCCCGCGCCCCGCACTCCCTCCGGGGACCCCCACACCACGCACCCCTCCCGAAGCGGCACCCCGATACGGCCGCTTCGGGGCCTTCGACGCGGGCACCACCCCCCACGCGGTCCCGCCCCCGGGGCGGACCAACCCGCCGTCCCCGCTGTCGAAGTTTCCCCACTTCTCACAACCCGCCTTAGGAGCACGACACATGAACGTCCACCCCACCACTCGCCACGGGCACCGGGGGGTCGCACGATGAGGGTCCTGCTCATCGGTGCCAACGGGTACCTCGGCCGCTTCGTCGCCGACCGCCTGCTCGCCGACCCCGCCGTCCAGCTCACCGCCCTCGGGCGCGACGACGACGCGGACGTCCGCTTCGACCTGGCCACCGGCAGCCCCGGCGCGCTCACCCGCTTCCTCGACGCCGTCCACCCCGGGGTCGTCGTCAACTGCGCGGGTGCCACCCGGGGCGGCGCCCGCGAGCTGACCCGGCACAACACCGTCGCGGTCGCCACCGTCTGCGAATCGCTGCGGCGCAGCGGCTGCGGCGCCCGGCTGGTGCAGCTGGGCTGCGCCTCCGAGTACGGACCCTCCCAGCCCGGCTCCTCCACCGCCGAGGACGCGGTGCCGCGCCCCGGAGGGCCGTACGGCGTCAGCAAGCTCGCCGCCACCGAACTGGTCCTCGGCTCCGGGCTCGACGCCGTGGTACTGCGGGTCTTCTCGCCGGTCGGCCCCGGCACCCCGGCCGGCTCGCCGCTCGGCCGGCTCGCCGAGGCGATGCGCCGCGCCATGCAGACCGGCGACAGCGAACTCAAGCTCGGCGGGCTCGGCGTCCAGCGCGACTTCGTCGATGTCCGCGATATCGCGCGCGCGGTGCACGCAGCCTCGCTCTCCGCCGCGCAGGGCATCGTCAACATCGGGACCGGCCGCGCCGTACGGCTGCGCGAGGCCGCGTCCGTGCTGGCCCGGGTCGCCGGATTCGGCGGCTCGCTGCACGAACTGGACTCGCCGCCCGCCCGGCTGGTCATCCCGGCCCCGGCCACCGAACACGGGGTGAGCGCGCCGCCCACCACCTACCCGTATCCGGACGGCTGCGGCACCTGGCAGCAGGCGGACGTCCGCACCGCGCGCGACCGGCTCGGCTGGCGCCCGCGGATCGGTCTGGAGGAGTCGCTGGCCGACATCTGGATGGAGGCCGCATGTCGTATCTGACCACCCCCACGGATCTCTTCCGCGCGGCCACCGGGGCCGGACCGCTGGGCATCGGCGTCCCGGGCTTCGCCCACCCTCTGCTCGCGCCCACCGAGTGGGCGGAACTGCTGCGCTGCTCCGGCGACGGCCATGGGACCGGGTCGCCGGTGCACTGGACCGTGCTCAATGTGTCCAACGGGCCGGGGGCGCGCCCCGACCCGCACTGCGTGCCGGCGGCGAGCAGGCTGCAGGGGACGGGCACCCGTCTCATCGGGCATCTCGACATGGGGAACGGTGCGCGTCCCTTCGGCGAGCTGGTCTCCGACGCGCACCGCTACCTGGAGTGGTACCGGGTCGACGGCTTCTGGCTGGACCGCTGTCCCACGGACCGGACACAGCTGTCCGCGACCCGGCGGATCACCGCCACCCTCCGGGCCCTGCTCGACGGCGCCCATCTCGTCCTCGGTCACGGCACCCACCCCTGCCCCGGCTACGCCGAGTGCGCCGACCAGCTGGTGACGTTCGCCGGGCCGTGGACCGACTACCGCTGGTCGCAGGTGGCCGAGTGGACCGCCGACCATCCGCCCGAACGCTTCTGCCACCTCGTCCACGGGGTGCCCCGGACGCATCTGGACGAAGCACTGCGGATCGCCCGCTGGCAGGGGGCGGGCACGGTGTACTTCACCGACCACCGTGACCGGGGCGGTGATGCCTGGGAGTCGCTGCCCGGCTACTGGGACGAATTCGTCTCGCGCATCGGAACGGGTGTCTCGGAATGAAGAAGGGCGTGGCACTGTTACGGGCAGAACGACCGTACTTAATTACCGACCAACGGAGTCCCCGTGTCGCTGCCACCCCTGGTCGAGCCCGCTTCCGAGCTCACCGTCGACGAGGTCCGCAGGTACTCCCGCCACCTGATCATCCCGGATGTCGGGATGGCTGGGCAGAAGCGGCTGAAGAACGCCAAGGTGCTGTGCGTCGGCGCCGGCGGCCTGGGCTCGCCCGCGCTGATGTACCTGGCCGCGGCCGGCGTCGGCACCCTGGGCATCGTGGAGTTCGACGAGGTCGACGAGTCGAACCTCCAGCGCCAGATCATCCACAGTCAGTCGGACATCGGCCGTTCGAAGGCCGCGTCCGCCAAGGACTCGGTGCTGGGCATCAACCCGTACGTCACCGTCAATCTGCACGAAGAGCGGCTGGACTCCACGAACGCCATGGAGCTCTTCGCGCAGTACGACCTGATCGTGGACGGCACGGACAACTTCGCCACCCGCTATCTGGTCAACGACGCGTGTGTGCTGCTGAACAAGCCCTACGTCTGGGGTTCGATCTACCGCTTCGACGGCCAGGCGTCGGTGTTCTGGAGCGAGCACGGCCCCTGCTACCGCTGCCTGTACCCGGAGCCCCCGCCGCCCGGCATGGTCCCGTCCTGCGCCGAGGGCGGCGTCCTGGGCGTGCTCTGCGCGTCCATCGGCTCCATCCAGGTCACCGAGGCGATCAAGGTCCTCACCGGTACCGGCGACCCGCTCGTGGGCCGGCTGATGATCTATGACGCGCTGGAGATGACCTACCGTCAGGTCAAGGTCCGCAAGGACCCCGACTGCGCGGTCTGCGGTGAGAACCCGACCGTCACCGAGCTCATCGACTACGAGGCGTTCTGCGGCGTGGTGTCCGAGGAGGCGCAGGAGGCGGCGGCCGGCTCGACGATCACTCCCAAGCAGCTCAAGGAGTGGATCGACGCGGACGAGAAGATCGAGATCATCGACGTCCGCGAGCCGAACGAGTACGAGATCGTCTCGATCCCCGGCGCCCGGCTGATCCCGAAGAACGAGTTCCTCATGGGCGGCGCTCTCCAGGACCTGCCGCAGGACAGGAAGATCGTCCTGCACTGCAAGACGGGCGTCCGTTCCGCCGAGGTGCTCGCGGTCCTGAAGTCCGCCGGTTTCGCCGACGCGGTGCATGTCGGTGGCGGCGTCATCGGCTGGGTCAACACGATCGAGCCGGAGAAGCCCGTCTACTGAGCCGGCCGGCGGGGTGAGATGAGCCCCTGCTGTGGGTGAGGAGCCGGTCCGCATGTGCCGCGGACCGGCTCCTTCGTGCTGCATGGCATGGCCTGTTCGCGTCGCGGGGTGCGGGCCGGTTGTTCGCGGCGCGTGGTACGGCCGGCCGCCTCAGATCTCGCCCTTGCGGGTCAGATCTCGCCCTTGCGGGTCAGATATGTGAAGGCCAGCCACCCCGGCAGCACCGGCAGCCAGAACACCATCAGCCGGAACAGCAGCACCGCCGGGAGCGCCGTGCCAGAGGCGAGCCCGGAGAACGTCAGCGCGCCCACCAGCGCAGCCTCGACCGCACCCAGACCGCCCGGCGTCGGCGCCGCGGACCCCAGCGCGTTGCCCGCGAGGAAGGCCACCGCGATGCTCGCGTAGCTGACCTGGCCGCCGCCGCCGAACGCCCGGATCGACGCGTCCAGACACATCACGTTCGCCGCCGTCAGCAGCAGCATGCCGCCGATGCCCATGATCAGTTTCCGCGGCCGCTGGAGGATGTCCAGCATCCGGGGGACCACCCCCGCGAACAGCGACCGCACCCGCGTCACGACGAACTTCCGCAGCGATGGGACCGCGGTGACGATCAGCACCAGCACCGCCGCCGTCAGCAGACCGGCGATGACCGTACGGGACGGCGAGATCGTCGGTGTGTGCTGCGTGCCGGTCAGATAGCCGAAGACCAGCAGCAGCAGGATGTGGCTGCCCAGGCCGAACAGCTGGGACGCGCCGACGCTCGCCACCGCCAGGCCCGGCCGGACCCCCGCGCGCTGCAGGAACCGGGCGTTGAGCGCCACACCGCCGATCGCCGCGGGCGCCACCAGCTTCACGAAGTTGCCCGCGATCTGCGCGATCACCGTCCGTACGAACGACACCTTCTCGGTGACGAACCCCAGCAGGCTCATCGTCGCCGCGATGTACGTCAGCGCCGAGAAGAACATCGCGACCAGCACCCACACCCACTGGGCCTTGTTGATCACATCGCCCAGGTCGAAGTTGGTGAGCTGCGACAGCAGCAGATACACCGCGATCGCACCGGCGATCCAGCTGAGGAGGATGCGCGGGCTGAGCCGCTCCAGCTTCGCCGGCTCGATCACCGCCGTCGGGCGGACCAGCAGCACCTGCCGGCGGATCTGGGCCAGCAGATCCTCCTCCCGGGCCTCCTCCGACGCCTCCTCCAGGGCCCGCTTCTGAGCGGCCTTCGCCGCGTGCCGCTCGGCCCGCAGCGTCTTGCGGTCCTTGGAGCCCTCCGTCGCCCGCGCCTCCCGGGCCTCCTTCGTGGCCTCCGAGGCCGCCAGCACCGCCTCCCGCTCCCGCTTCGCGCGCTCGCGGGCCCTCTGGCGCAGCGTCGCCCGGGTGGTGCGGCTGAGCGCGATCGGCTGGAGCAGCGGGAGGCCGTCGGCGACCGCGTCCGGGCCGAGCACCTCCACCGCCGCGGCGACGGCGCGTTCGGCGCCGACCCGCAGCCCGAAGGTGGTCAGCAACTGGGCGATGTCCATCCGCAGCACCACGTCACCGGCCGCGATCTCACCGCCGCGCAGATCGGTCAGGACGATATTGCCGGAACGATCCACCAATAGGGCGTCACCGACCAGCCGCCGGTGCGCGATCCGCCGCGACTGCAATGCCTTGACCTGCCGCCAGGCGCTGTGCATCAGCGCGTCGGTGACCTCCTCGTCGGCCAGCGAGTCCAGGGTGCGGCCCCCGATGTGCTCGTAGACCAGCATCACCGCGTCCGGGCCGAGCTCGGAGGTGGCGATCAGCTTGGGGGCGCTGGCACCCGCCGCGATCGCCGCGTACGCCAGCAGCGCCTCCTGCTCCAGCGCCTGGCGCAGCGACTGCAGACTGCGGCGCTGGTGGATACCGCGCAGCGACAGTCGCCGCCAGACGCGGTAGAAGAAGCCCTGGGCCTGCTGCTCGCGGTCCACGACGGTGACGTCGATGGGCGGGCCGTCCTCCAGGGTGACGATGTAGCGGCGGCCGCGGTCGGCGTGCTCGGGGTGGTCAGGGTTGATCACGTCCTCCGCGCGCATCGCGCTGACCGGCCGGAAGCCGACCCGGCGCAGCCCCGCGAGGAGGTTCTGCCCGGTGGGGCGGACGTTGGGGGAGCCGACGGCGTAGAGGGTCCCGTAGGCGACGGTCCAGCCGATCAGCAGGGTCGTGGCGATCGCGAACGGGGTGGTGTACCGGCCGACCAGCACCGCGACGACGTCCAGCAGCACCACGAACCACATCGCGACCCGCCAGCGCGGCCGCCGTGACATCCCCACCGCCGTCATATAGGCGATGACGGGCGCGAGGTAACTGTGCACCGGCGGCGTCAGGCCGCCGCTCTCCAACGGCCGGGTCAGCGCGTCGCGGATGGACGGCGCGGCGGCCTCGGCCACCCACAGGTCGGTCGCCAGCGACACGCCGTGCGCGAGCACGGCGGCGAGCACGCCGTCCGCGATCCGCAGCCCGTCCCGCTTGATCAGCCGCTCCACGGCGAACGCCACCGGCACCAGCAGCACCAGGACGCTGGAGGTCAGGCCCGCCAGGTTGATCAGCAGCTGCGGCGCCGCCTTGGCGCCGGTGCCGATGTCGTCCTCCAGGCCCTGGGTCGTGCCATGGGCGAACGTGGCCAGCAGGAGGACCAGCGCGATCCCGACGATGCCCAGCAGCAGCCGCAGCAGGTCGGCGGGGCGGTGCACACGCGCGGGCAGCAGCGGCTCGTCCCCGGACACCCGGTCGACGTGGAACTCGCCGTACTCGTCCGGGGTCAGATCGGAGCGGTGCGAGCCGGTACGGGGCGTGCCGCGGCCCGCGCCGGACGGCCGGTCCGCGCCCTTCGGGTGCTCCGCGCGCCGGTCCCGCGCCTCGTGCTCGCCCTGCTTTCCTCGCTTCTCCTTCTGCCGCTCGCGTGGCGTGGGCTTCCCGGGCCCTTCCGGCCTCTCTGACGCCCCTGGTCTTTCGGCCTTCTCGATCGTGCTCGCCTTTTCGGTAGCGGAAGCCGTGTCCGGCCCCCGTTGGTGCTTCCCCTGTCGCGCCGCCCGCTGCTGGGCCGGCCGCTCGGTCGGTGCGGCCGGTTCGTGGGCGGCTGCGGCGGTGTCGACGTCCAGCGCGTCAGGGGCGCCCGCCTCCCGTGGAGGCGCCGCACCCTGCTGCTCGGCCGTCTCTTCTTGATCTCGTATCACCAGTCACCGTCCGGAAGATGGTGGCATGGCCGGGCTTCGGCGGGGGGCATCAGGGGGGCATTTCGGTGGTACGGGAAACGGAACGTCAGCCACCGCCGGTGTTCCCATAGTGCGCCGCCGTGGTCCCGGAGCGGGGCCCGGAGCCGGTTCGGGATCGGTCCGAAAGTCGGTTCGGGAGCCTTCCGGGGCGGGGGCCGAGGGCCGTTGTCGGTGGCGTGGGGCAGGATGGACCGAATGAGTGGGACCGGAGATGAAGCGGCCTCCCGTGCCGCCGACGACGGGGCCGGGGCACCCGGCGCGGACGCCGGTGACCTGCCGGAATACGCCGAGCGCGTCCTCGGCGTCGCCGAGCTGATCCCGGCCGGGCGGGTGATGACGTACGGCGATGTCGCGGAGTGGCTCCGAGACGAGGGGCAGCCCGAAGGGGGTCCGGCGAAGGGCGGCGGCGGGCCGCGGCAGGTGGGCAGAGTCATGGCGCTCTACGGGGGCGCGGTGCCCTGGTGGCGGGTGGTGCGCGCGGACGGCGTGCTGCTGTCGGGCAGCGAACTGCGGGTACTGGCGCACTACCGGGAGGAGGGGACGCCGCTGCGAGGAGCGTCGACGGCGGCCGAGGGCCACATACCCCGGCTGGACATGCGTCGGGCGCGGTGGGATGGCCGGCCGGGCGAGGGCGGTTCGCACGGCGATGTCGGCCCGCAGGGCGATGGCGGTCTGAGCGGCGATGGTGGTTGGCGCGGCGATGGCCGTCCACAGGGCGATGGCGGCCCGCGCGGCGAAGGTGGTGCGGGCATGGACGGCTGACGGCGCTCCCGCCGGGATGTCGCGTCCGGGTATGGGACGCGCTGCGGCACGTGCGCCGCCTGGCGTACCGTCGGGCACCGCCGTCACCGCCGACCCACCCCGGGCGCACCGCAGGCCACGGCCCGTACCGCACCCGGCCCGTACCACCGCTCCATCCCCGAGCGCGCGGCGCGGCGGCACCACCGCGCCACCCACAGCTTCTTCCACCGCACTACGACCAGCACCTCCACCAGGACCGGCGATCCACGTGAGCTCCCCTTTCTCGGCCCTCCCGCCGACGCGGCCGCACCGGGCGGCGCGGCGGGACGCCTCCGGCGCGTACCGTCTGGTGCGCACCCCGCCGGGGCCGGTGGACCCTCCTGCCTTGGACGCAGCCCAGCGCGCCGTGGTTGACCACCGCCACGGGCCGCTGCTCGTCCTGGCCGGGCCGGGCACCGGAAAGACCACGACGCTCGTGGAGTCGGTGGCGCAGCGGGTGCGCGCCGGCGGCGACCCCGAGCGGATCCTCGTCCTCACCTTCAGCCGCAAGGCCGCCGTCGAACTCCGCGACCGGCTCGCGTCCCGCCTGGGCAGTTCAGAGGGGCAGCCCGAAGGGCTTCCGGCGAAGGGCGGCGGTGGGCCACGGGTGGGCGTCCCCCAGGCGACGACCTTCCACTCCTTCTGCTACGCCCTGGTCCGCGCTCACCAGGACGCCGAACTCTTCGCCGACCCGCTGCGGCTGCTGTCCGGCCCCGAACAGGACCTCGTCGTCCGTGAACTCCTCGAAGGGCAGGCGGAGTTGGCGGGTGACGGCCGCGCCCGGGTCAGCTGGCCGGACGAGCTGCGCGCCTGCCTCACCACCCGTGGATTCGCCGACGAGGTCCGCGCGGTACTCGCCCGCAGCCGTGAACTGGGCCTGGGCCCGGACGCCCTCGGCGCCTTCGCCAGGCGCACCGGACGGCCCGACTGGAGCGCCGCCGCCGCCTTCCTCGCGGAATATCTCGACGTCCTGGACGCCCAGGGCGTACTGGACTACGCCGAGCTGGTGCACCGTGCGGTGCTCCTCGCCGGGCGCACCGACGCCGCGGCCCGGCTGGCGGCCATGTACGACGCGGTCTATGTCGACGAGTACCAGGACACCGACGCCGCTCAGGTACGGCTGCTGCGGGCGCTGGCGGGCAACCACGGAGCGGCGGCCGCACCGGGCTCCCCGGGCCGCACCCTCGTCGCGTTCGGCGACCCCGACCAGTCGATCTACGCCTTCCGGGGCGCCGACGTCAACGGCATTCTCGACTTCCCGGAGACCTTCCGGCGCGCCGACGGCACCCCGGCCCCGGTGGCGGTCCTGGGCACATCCCGCCGCTCCGGCGCCGCCCTGCTGGCGGCCACCCGGCTGCTGACCCGCCGGATGCCGCTGACCCGCCTCCCGGCGGAGAAGGTGCGCGCGCACCGCGAGCCGGTGCCCGTACGGGACGGCGGCCGCGTCGAGGCGTACACGTACCCGACACCGGGCGCCGAACTGGACCACATCGCGGACCTGCTGCGCCGCGCCCACCTGGAGGACGGCGTGCCCTGGCGCGAGATGGCCGTCCTCGTCCGCGCCGGAGGGCGCTCGATCCCCGCCGTGCGCCGGGCGCTCACCTCGGCCGGGGTGCCGCTCGACATCGACGGCGACGATCTGCCGCTGCGGCACGAACCGGCGGTCGCCCCGCTCCTGGGGGCGCTGCGGGCGGCGGCGCGGGGGGCACTGGTGGCGCACTCAAGCGCCGGTGGTCGTCTGACTGCGGCAGCGCCACGGGCGGGCACGCGAAGCTCCGATGAGGCCGCCGGAAGCGTCGATGGAGCCGACGGAAGCCCTGACGAGGCGGCCGGAAGCCTCGACGGGGCCGACGGAACCCCCCATGGGGCTGTCGTCATCCCCGATGAGGTCGACAGAATCCCCGATGAGGCTGTCGGCGGCCTCGATGAGGCCGACGGCGAGCCGGGCTCCGCCACTGCCGCCTCCGCCACCGCCCCCGCCTGGACAGACGCCGAGACCGCCATAGAGCTGCTGACCTCGCCGCTCGGCGGCATGGACTCGGCGGATCTGCGGCGGCTGGGGCGCGCCCTGCGCGAGGAGGAGCGAGCCGCCGGGCAGGCGCTGCCGCGTCCCTCCGACGAGCTGATCGCCCAGGCACTCGCCGAACCGGAGCGCCTGGTGGCGCACGATCCGGCGTACGCCCGTGGCGCCCAGCGGCTCGGCCTGCTGCTGCGCAAGGCCCGCGAACTGCTGGCCGGCGGCGGCACCGCCGAACAGGCCCTGTGGGAACTGTGGGACGGCACCCCCTGGCCGCAGCGGCTGGAACGGGCCGCCCGGCGCGGCGGCGCGGCGGGCCGCAACGCCGACCGGGACCTGGACGCCATCGTCGCCCTCTTCGAGACCGCCGCCCGCGCGGAAGAGCGCACCGGCGGACGCGGCGCGCTCAACTTCCTGGAAGAACTGGACGCCCAGGACATCGCCGCGGACACCCTCACCCGCCGCACCGTCCGCCCCGACGCCGTACGGCTGATGACCGCGCACCGCTCCAAGGGCCTCGAATGGCGGCTGGTGATCGTCGCCGGCGTCCAGGAAGGACTCTGGCCCGACCTGCGCCGGCGCGGCTCGCTCCTGGAGGCGGACCGGATCGGCCGGGACGGCCTCGCCGAGCCCCTCACCCCGGGCGCGCTGCTCGTCGAGGAGCGCCGGCTGTTCTACGTGGCCGCGACCCGCGCCCGCGAGCGGCTGATCGTCACCGCCGTGAAGTCCGCGGCCGACGACGGTGACCAGCCCTCCCGTTTCCTGACCGAGCTCGGCATCACCCCCCAGGACGTCACCGGCCGCCCGCGCCGCCCCCTGTCCGTCGCCGCGCTGGTCGCCGAGCTGCGCGCCACCACCGTCGACCCGGAGGCCGGCCCGGCGCTGCGCGACGCAGCCGCCCAGCGGCTGGCGAAGCTGGCCGCCCTGACGGACGACGAGGGCCACCCCCTGGTGCCGGCCGCCCACCCCGACAACTGGTGGGGGCTGCACGAACCCACCCACAGCGCCGTCCCCCTACGGGACCGCGACCGGCCCGTGGTGCTCTCCGGGAGCGCGCTCGACCAGCTCGCCAACACCTGCTCCCTCCAGTGGTTCCTGGGACGCGAGGTGAAGGCGGACCCGCCGTCCACCGCGGCCCAGGGCTTCGGCAACGTGGTGCATGTGCTCGCCGACGAGGTCGCCTCGGGCCGTACGCCCGCCGATCTGACCGTCCTGATGGAGCGGCTGGACTCCGTATGGGACGCGCTGGCCTTCGACGCCCCCTGGAAGTCACGCCAGGAGAAGGACAACGCCCGCGCCGCCCTGGAGCGCTTTCTGCGCTGGCATGTACGGGAACAGGAGACGCTCGGCCGGGACGCCGTCGCCACCGAGCACGGCTTCGACGTCACCCTCGCAGCCGGCGCGTACGAGGTCCGGATCCGCGGCAGCATGGACCGGGTGGCCCGGGACTCCCAGGGGCGCGCGTATGTCGTCGACTTCAAGACCGGCAGACGGAAGCCGACCGGAGCCGAGGTCGCCCGCCACCCGCAGCTCGCCGTCTATCAGCTCGCGGTGCGCGAAGGCGCCGTCGACGACGCCTTCGGCGGGAGCACGCCGGAGCCGGCCGGCGCGGAACTCGTCCATCTGCGGCTGGGCGCCCCCCAGAAGGAGGGCGGCGACGCGCTGCCCGCGGTCCAGGCGCAGCGGGCTCTGGAAGCGGGCCCGGAGGCGAAGCCGGGGGACGACTGGGTCGGCGATCTGCTCGCCACCGCGGCCGGCCGGGTGCTGGACGAGCGCTTCACCCCCACCACCGGGACGCACTGCAACCACTGCGCCTTCCGCGCCTCGTGCAGCGCGCAGCCGCAGGGACGGCATGTTGTGGAGTGAGCCGGGGCGTGGCGGGGGAGGGGGGCCGCACCCGCCGCTCGGGCCGCGTCGCCACCGGGGGCCGCATCCGCCACTCGGGCCGCGTCGCCACGGGGGCCGCACCCCACTCGGCCGCGCCCTGGCCGCCCCGAAACCGCACCACTACACCCGCCCACCCCCCGAAGGGGGTGGGCGGCGGGGAAAAACGGAACCGGGAAAACGGCAGCGGAAAACAGTCGGGGACAACGGCGGCGGCGGCCGAGCCCTCACCGCGAAGCCCCGCCCCGGCCACGCAGGAATGCCGCCACAGCCCCATGACCTGCGGCGGACCGTGATTGTCAGTGGCGGCCGCTACGGTTTTCGCTGTGTCAGCAGCCCGCATCACCGACCCCGAGCAGCTCAAAGACCTGCTCGGCATCCCGTTCACCCCGGAGCAGACGGCGTGCATCACCGCCCCGCCCGCCCCGCAGGTCATCGTGGCCGGAGCAGGCTCGGGCAAGACCACGGTGATGGCGGCCCGCGTGGTGTGGCTGGTGGGCACCGGCCAGGTCGCCCCCGAAGAGGTCCTGGGGCTGACGTTCACGAACAAGGCGGCCGGCGAGCTCGCCGAGCGGGTCCGCGCCGCCCTCCTCGCCGCCGGCGTCACCGACCCCGAAACCCTCCCCCAAGACGGCTCCGGAGCGGCGCAGCCCCCCGGAGAACCCCGGATCTCCACCTACCACGCCTTCGCCGGCCAGCTCCTCAAGGACCACGGCCTGCGCATCGGACTCGAACCGACCGCCCGGCTGCTCGCCGACGCCACCCGCTTCCAGCTCGCCGCCCGGGTCCTGCGCGCCGCCCCAGGCCCCTACCCGTCGCTCACCAAATCCCTGCCCTCCCTCGTGGAGGACCTCCTCGCCCTGGACGGCGAACTGGCCGAGCACCTGGTGGACCCGGCCCGGCTGCGGGCCCACGACAGCACCCTGCTCGACACCCTCGACGCCGTCCGGCTCACCAACGCCGACCTGCGCAAGGTCCCCGAAACCGTCCGCGGCCGGCTGGAACTCCTGGACCTCGTGGCCGCCTACCGCAGCGAAAAACGCCACCGAGACCTGCTCGACTTCGGCGACCAGATCGCCCTCTCCGCCACCCTCGCCACCACCCGCCCCGAAGTCGGCCGGATGCTGCGCGAGGAATTCCGGGTCGTCCTGCTCGACGAATACCAGGACACCTCCGTCGCCCAACGGCTACTGCTCTCCGGCCTGTTCGGCGCCGGCACCGGGCATGCGGTGACCGCCGTCGGCGACCCCTGCCAGGCCATCTACGGCTGGCGCGGCGCCTCCGTCGCCAACCTCGACGACTTCCCCGACCACTTCCCCTTCCAGGACGGCACCCCCGCCCGCCGCTTCGCGCTCAGCGAGAACCGCCGCAGCGGTGGCCGCCTCCTCGACCTCGCCAACGGCCTCGCCGAACCACTGCGGCAGATGCACGCCGGCGTCGAAGCGCTCCGCCCCGCCGCCGGCGCCGAGCGGGACGGCATGGTGCGCTGCGCCCTGCTGCCCACCCACGCCGAGGAACTGTCCTGGATCGCCGACTCCCTCGCCCACCTCGTCCGTACGGGCACCCCGCCCGGCGAGATCGCGGTGCTCTGCCGCACCGCCGGCGATTTCGCCCGCATCCAGGGCGAGCTCGTCGCCCGCGACCTCCCGGTGGAGGTCGTCGGCCTCTCCGGGCTGCTGCATCTGCCCGAGATCGCCGACCTCGTCGCCGTCTGCGAGGTCCTCCAGGACCCGACGGCCAACGCCTCCCTGGTCCGTCTCCTGACCGGCCCCCGCTGGCGGATCGGCCCCCGCGACCTGGCGCTCCTCGGCCGCCGCGCCCGCGCCCTCGTCCACCACGGCGGCCCCCCCGACGACCCGGAACGGCGGCTGGCCGAAGCGGTGGAAGGCGTCGACCCCGCCGAGACGATCTCCCTCGCCGACGCCCTCGACACCTTCCTGGAAGCCGACGGCCCCGACGACGGCCTGCCGTTCTCCGCCGAGGCACGAGTCCGCTTCGCCTATCTCGCCACCGAACTCCGCGACCTGCGGCGCTCGCTGGGCGACCCGCTGATGGACGTACTCCACCGGGTGCTGACCACCACCGGTCTGGAAGTCGAACTGTCCGCCTCGCCGCACGCCCTCGCCGCCCGCCGCCGGGAAACCCTCGGCGCCTTCCTCGACATCGCCGCCGGCTTCGCCGCCAAACAGGGCGGCGCCGCCCTGTTTGGCGGCGAAGCGACCCTGCTCGCCTTCCTCGGCTTCCTGCGCACGGCCGTCCAGCACGAAAAGGGACTCGACAGCTCCCTCCCCGGCGGCGACAACACCGTCAAGGTGCTCACCGCGCACAAGTCCAAGGGCCTCGAATGGGACGTCGTCGCGGTGCCCGGCCTCGTCGGCAGGCAGTTCCCCAGCGAGCAGGCCCGAGAGTCCTGGATCACCCAGCCCAAGGTCCTGCCACACGCCCTCCGCGGCGACGCCGCCACCCTCCCCGACGTCGAGGAATGGGCAAGCCGCGGCCTCAAGACCTTCAAGGAGGCGATGAAGCACCACCAGCAGACCGAGGAACTCCGCCTGGGCTATGTGACGTTCACCCGCCCGCGCTCCCTGCTCCTCGGCTCCGGCCACTGGTGGGGCCCCGACCAGAAGCGGCCACGCGGCCCGTCCGCCTTCCTGGAGGCCCTCCGCGAACACTGCGAGGCAGGCCACGGCGAAATCGAGTTCTGGGCCGAGCCACCGGAGGACGGCGCCGAGAACCCCGCCCTCGCCGAGACCGCCACGGACCAGGCATGGCCACTGCCCCTCGATCCCACCGCCACGGCCCGCCGCCGCACCGCCGCGGCAACGGTCCGCGCCCATCTGGCCCGCCGGACGGACGCGACGGCGCCGGCCCCCGCCGCCGAGCCGACGGCGATCACCGCATACGACCCGGAGTGGCCGCCGCCCCCCGGGGAGAAGGAGTGCGCGGCAGCGGTCGATCCGTACGACGATGCCCCGCTCTACGACGATGCCCCGCTCTGCGACGACGTCACGCCGTACGACGACGTCCCCGAACCCGACCCGTTTGACGGTGCTCCCGAGGGCGACCCGTTCGCCGACGCCCCGCCGTACACCCCCGCCGACCCCACCGCCACGCCCCGCCCCCGCATCATCGCCCAGCGCTCCGCCGAGCCCGACCCCACCACGTTCGCCGACCCCACCACGCCCGCCGCCGCCACCCCGTCCGCCCTCCTCCCCGAGGAGCGCCGCACCGTCGCGTCCTGGGACCGCGATCTGGACGCCCTCGCCGACGAACTCCGCCGCTCCCGCGCCACCGTCCGCGACGTCCCGCTCCCCGCCTCCCTCAGCGCCACCCAGCTCCTCCGCCTCGCCGCCGACCCGGACGGTTTCGCCCGTGAACTGGCCCGCCCCATGCCGCGCCCCCCGCAACCCGGCGCCCGCCGCGGCACCCGCTTCCACGCCTGGGTCGAATCCCGCTTCGAGGAGCTCACCCTGCCCCTGCTCGGCCCCGACGAACTGCCCGGCACCGAACCCGGCCAGGACACGGAGATCGCCGACGAACACGACCTGGAAGCCCTCAAGGAAGCCTTCGCCCGCTCCCCGTACGCCCACCGCACCCCCTACCGCATCGAGGCCCCCTTCCAGCTGACCCTCGCCGGACGGGTCATCCGCGGCCGCATCGACGCCGTCTACAAAGAACCCGGCCCCGACGGTGACCGCTACGAGATCGTCGACTGGAAAACCGGCCCCGCCGGCACCGCCGACCCCCTCCAGCTGGCCGTCTACCGCCTCGCCTGGGCCGAGCGGCACGGCCTGCCGCCCGCCGCCGTCGACGCCGCCTTCCTGTACGTCCGCACCGGCGAGATCGTCCGGCCCCGGCGTCTGCCGGGCCGGGCCGGACTGGAGCGCATCCTGCTCGGTGAGACCTCCGACCAGCCACCCCCCGAAGGCCCGATAGGCTCGGTCGTATGAGCACCACCCCGGACAGCGCCGTCCGCGCGTACATCACCAGCCGGCGCGACACCTTCCTCGACGACCTCGCCGAGTGGCTGCGCATCCCCTCCGTCTCGGCCGACCCGGAGCACGCCGGCGAGGTCCGCCGCAGCGCCGAATGGCTCGCCGCCAAACTCACCGACACCGGCTTCCCGACCACCGAGATCTGGGAGACCGACGGGGACGGCCTGCCCGCCGTCTTCGCCGAATGGCCCTCCGGAGACCCGTCCGCACCGACCGTGCTCGTCTACGGCCACCACGACGTGCAGCCCGCCGCCCGCGAGGACGGCTGGCACACCGACCCCTTCGCGCCCCAGACCATCGACGGCAAGCTCTACGCCCGCGGCGCCGCCGACGACAAGGGTCAGGTGTTCTTCCACACCCTCGGCGTCCGCGCGCACCTCGCCGCGACCGGCCGCACCACCCCCGCCATCAACCTCAAGCTGCTCATCGAAGGCGAGGAGGAGTCCGGCTCCCCGAACTTCCCGGCCCTCGTCAAGAAGCACGCGGCCCGCCTCGCCTGCGACACGGTGATCGTCTCCGACACCGGCATGTGGTCCAGGGACACCCCGACGGTCTGCACCGGCATGCGCGGCCTGACCGACTGTCAGGTCGACCTCTACGGCCCCGACCAGGACATCCACTCCGGCTCCTTCGGCGGCGCGGTCCCCAACCCCGCCACCGAGGCCGCCCGGCTCGCCGCCGCACTCCACGACGCGGACCGCCGCGTCGCCGTCCCCGGCTTCTACGACGGCGTCGTCGAACTCACCGACCGCGAACGTGAACTCTTCGCCGAGCTGCCCTTCGACGAAGCGGCGTGGCTGCGCACCGCCCACTCCCACGCCACTCTCGGGGAGACCGGCAGCACCACCCTGGAGCGCGTCTGGGCCCGCCCCACCGCCGAGGTCAACGGCATCAGCGGCGGCTACCAGGGCCCCGGCGGGAAGACCATCGTGCCGTCCACCGCCCAGCTCAAACTGTCCTTCCGCCTCGTCGCGGGCCAGGACGCGGACGCCGTCCAGCAGTCCGTACGCGACTGGGTGGCCGCCCGCCTCCCCGCCGGCATCCGCCACGACATCACCTTCTGGGGCGCCACCCGCCCCTGCCTGACCCCGCTCGACCACCCCGCGCTCCAGTCCGTCGTCCGCGCCATGGGACGGGCCTTCGGCCAGAAGATCCGCTTCACCCGCGAAGGGGGCTCCGGCCCCGCCGCCGACCTCCAGGACGTCCTCGGCGTCCCGGTCCTCTTCCTCGGCATCTCCGTCCCCTCCGACGGCTGGCACGCACCGAACGAAAAGGTCGAGCTCGATCTGCTGATGAAGGGCGTCGAAACCGCCGCCCACCTGTGGGGCGACCTGGCGGACACCTGGCGCACCCCTTGACCCGGGCTTGCGGCGCCGTGCCGCTCCGTGTCCGTACGCAGCAATTACCCACGTCATAGGGGGAGTTGGAAACACCAGTGACCACCTGGACCGACCACAGCGCCGACCGGCCGCTCACCTTCAGCGCGCCGAGCGGAATCGACCGCTCCGCCCACCACCGCCTCGACGAGGCATGGCTCGCGGCGGCCTGGAGCCATCCGACCACGCGCGTCTTCGTGGTGTCCGGCGGCCAGGCGCTGATCGACGACACCCCCGACGGCCGCACCGAGCTGATCACGACGCCGTCCTTCGAGGCGCCGGTGACCGAGGCGCACCGCTACTACCTCGGCACCGACGGGGACGGCGTCAGCTACTTCGCGCTCCAGAAGGACGCCCTGCCCGGCCGTATGGACCAGTCCGCCCGGCCCGCCGGACTCCGCGAGGCCGGTCTGCTGCTCTCCCCGCGCGACGCCGGGCTCCTCGTCCACGCGGTGGCTCTGGAGAACTGGCAGCGGCTGCACCGCTTCTGCTCACGCTGCGGTGAGCGCACCGTCATCGCCGCCGCGGGCCATATCCGCCGCTGCCCCGCCTGCGGCGCGGAGCACTACCCGCGCACCGATCCGGCCGTGATCATGCTGGTCACCGACGAGGACGACCGCGCGCTCCTGGGCCGCCAGGTCCACTGGCCCGAGGGCCGCTTCTCCACCCTCGCGGGCTTCGTCGAGCCGGGGGAGTCCATCGAGCAGTCGGTGGCACGGGAAGTCTTCGAAGAGGCGGGCGTCGTCGTCGGCGACGTCGAATACATCGCCAGCCAGCCCTGGCCCTTCCCCTCCAGCCTGATGCTGGGCTTCATGGCGCGCGCCACCTCGTCCGCGATCCAGGTGGACGGCGAGGAGATCGAAGAAGCCCGGTGGTTCTCCCGCGAGGATCTGCGCGCCGCCTTCGAATCGGGCGAGGTGCTGCCCCCGTACGGCATCTCGATCGCGGCCCGCCTGATCGAGCTGTGGTACGGCAAGCCGCTGCCCAAGCCGTGAGGGGGCGGCTGGCCGGGTGGCCAGCCGAGAGGGGGCGCTGAACACACCGGGGCGTGCTGAGCGGACGGGGACTGTCGAGCAGACAGGGCCGTCGGCCGGATCCGTGCGACGGATCCGGCCGACGGCCCCTGTGAAGCCGCCCACTCGGAGCGGTCAGGCGCCGACCTTCTGCTTGACCTGCGCCAGAGACGGGTTGGTCAGCGTCGAGCCATCGGCGAAGAGCACGGTCGGCACCGTCTGATTGCCGCCGTTCGCCTTCTCCACGAACGCAGCGGACTCGGGGTCGTTCTCGATGTTGATCTCGGTGTACGCGATGCCCTCGCGGTCCATCTGGCCCTTCAGCCGACGGCAGTAGCCGCACCAGGTCGTGCTGTACATCGTCACAGTGCCCGCCATGCGTCACGTGCTCCTTGGTGAGTCTTGGTTCAATGCCGTCCCACGCCGTGCCCGGCAGGGGAACAATGCCGTCGGACGCCGTAACCGGCGTGGCGCTCCGGCGTGGCGCCAAGGGAAAGAACGCTCGGGGGGCCGAGAGCATTCCCGACCTTTGCTGGGGCCTTCCAGGGCCCCTCTCCCTCCCCACCGCAGGAGCCCCCTCCCCGGGGCTTCCCCGGGCGCCTACCCGGGACCCTCTCTCCCGCAGCAGTCTCCAATTCCCCCCCGGGGGCGGCCGCCCCCCACCCCCCCCACCCCCGCCCCACTCCACCCCCACTCACCTCACCGAGAGTCAGCCGCTCAGGTCGCGGACCTCCGCCGCCGGAGGCCTGCTGTTCAGGACGCGTCTGCCGCAGCCTCGGCGGTGACGATCTCCGGCCCGGTTCGGGCTGGTGACCGCTGAGAGACAGCAAAGCAGAGTGCGGTGGCGGGGGCCGATGGTCATCCACAGCTGCCGGGGCCGGTACGACCGGCATCCGGTGCCTGTGGACAGCTTTCCCGGGCGTCTCGGTGGACCTGGCAGCATGGCGGGGTGACAGCAGCAACGGACTCCTCTCTCTTCCCGCAGGTCCCTGACTCTGCCGACGCGGTGCTCGACGGGCTCGACCCCGAGCAGCGCGAGGTCGCGACGGCCCTGCACGGTCCGGTGTGTGTGCTGGCCGGCGCCGGTACGGGCAAGACGCGAGCGCTCACCCACCGGATCGCGTACGGCGTGCGGGCCGGGATCCTGCAGCCGGCCAGTGTGCTCGCTGTCACGTTCACCGCCCGGGCGGCGGGCGAGATGCGCGGGCGGCTGCGGCAGCTCGGCGCGGGTGGGGTGCAGGCGCGGACCTTTCACTCCGCGGCCCTGCGGCAGCTGCAGTTCTTCTGGCCCAAGGCCGTCGGCGGCGAGCTCCCGCGGCTGCTGGAGCGCAAGGTCCAGCTGGTCGCCGAGGCCGCCGCCCGCTGCCGTATCCGGCTGGACCGCAACGAGCTGCGCGATGTCACGGGCGAGATCGAGTGGTCCAAGGTCACCCAGACCGTGCCCGTCGACTATCCGGCAGCGGTCGCCAAGGCCGGGCGCGAGGCCCCGCGCGACCCGGCCGAGATCGGGCAGATCTACGCCACCTACGAACAGCTCAAGCGCGACCGCGGCACCATCGACTTCGAGGATGTGCTGCTGCTCACCGTCGGTGTGCTCCAGGACCGGCATGACATCGCCGAGCAGGTCCGCGCGCAATACCAGCACTTCGTCGTCGACGAGTACCAGGACGTCAGCCCGCTCCAGCAGCGGCTGCTCGACCTGTGGCTGGGCGACCGTGACAGCCTCTGTGTCGTAGGCGACGCCAGCCAGACGATCTACAGCTTCACGGGTGCCACCCCCGAACACCTGCTGAATTTCCGCACCCGTCATCCGCACGCGACCGTCGTCAAGCTGGTCCGCGACTACCGTTCCACCCCGCAGGTCGTGCACCTCGCCAACGGCCTGCTCTCCCAGGCCAGGGGCCGCGCCGCCGAGCACCGCCTGGAGCTGGTCTCGCAGCGCGAGGCCGGCCCGGAGCCGGTGTTCGTCGAGTACGCCGATGAGCCCACCGAGGCAGAGGGCACCGCCCGCCGGCTCCGCGATCTCATCGCGTCCGGTGTTCCCGCCAGCGAGATCGCGGTGCTCTTCCGTATCAACGCCCAGTCAGAGGTTCACGAACAGGCGCTGGCCGACGCCGGTGTGCCCTATCAGCTGCGGGGCGCCGAGCGGTTCTTCGAGCGCCCGGAGGTGCGCGAGGCCGGCGTCAAGCTGCGCGGAGCCGCCCGCTTCGGTGCCAATGACGCACTGCTCGACGACGCCGTGGATCTGCCGTCCGAGGTGCGGGCGGTGCTCAGCGACATGGGCTGGACCGCCGAGCCGCCGGCCGGCTCGGGTGCCGTGCGTGACCGCTGGGAATCCCTGGCGGCGCTGGTGCGGCTCGCCGAGGACTTCGCCAAGGCCCGCCCCGAAGCCACCCTCGCGGACCTGGTCGCCGAGCTGGACGAGCGCGCCAGCGCCCAGCACGCCCCGACGGTCGAGGGTGTGACGCTTGCTTCGCTGCACGCCGCCAAGGGCCTGGAATGGGACGCCGTGTTCCTGGTCGGTCTCACCGAGGGCATGATGCCGATCACCTACGCCAAGACCGACGAGCAGGTGGAGGAGGAGCGCCGGCTCCTGTATGTCGGCGTGACGCGTGCTCGTCTGCACCTGGGCCTGTCGTGGTCGCTGGCGCGTTCTCCCGGCGGCCGGGCCTCCCGGCGCGCCAGCCGGTTCCTGAACGGTCTGCGGCCCGGTTCCGGGGCGGGGGCCGGGCACCGTGCGCCCGGCGTCGTCCTGGGCGGCGTGGACCGCGGCGGCGCGGCGGCGGGCGCGGGTCGCCGCAGGAGCCGCGGGCCGGCCCGCTGCCGGGTCTGCAACAAGACGCTGACGGCTGCGGGCGACATGAAGCTGATGCGTTGTGAGGACTGCCCCTCGGATCTCGACGAGGCGTTGTACGAGCGGCTGCGGGACTGGCGGGCCGCGCAGGCCGCCCGGTCGCGCCAGCCGGCGTACTGCGTCTTCACGGACAAGACACTGATGGCAATTGCCGAGGCGGTTCCGGGAACCGAAACGGAGCTTGCGTGCATCTCAGGAGTAGGGCGGCGCAAGCTGGACCGGTACGGCACCGATGTACTGGCTCTCTGCGCCGGCGAGGACCTCGCGGGGGTGCTGGAGGAAGGCCCTGAAGGCGCCGCGGAAAACTCGTCGGAAAAATAGTTTGCGCCCGTGGAGCGCATCCCCATAGCCTTCGGGAGACGGAAAACAACGGGCCTTCCGAGATCCGCTGGATCCGTGCTGTACGTGAACATCTGGAGCGGGATTCCCGGTCCACCGAGACGCCGAGAGGAGGCGAGACCAGTGATCAGCATTATCGAGACCAACAAAATGACCGATCTTTCGGTCGTCGCCACCTGTGCCCTCGGCTCCTCGTTCCTTGGCACCGGTCTGTCCGGCTTCGGCCGCCTGTCCGGTTCCGAGGCCGCGCGCCCCGAGTTCCTCGCTGTCCTGACGGCCAGTGAGCGCACCGCGCGACCGACCGAGGCACCTGCGGTAGCAGCAGTGGCGGCAGCGGCGAATGCCGTTGCCTGCAACGCGGCCGTCGGTGCCGGATCCCGGAAGCAGTACCAGACGACGCATGAAATGTGGGCCTACCGCGGCCTCGAACCCTGGAGAGATCCAGCCTGATCGGCACGATCAGGTCGGCACCTTCCAGGGCCGCGGAACCCACACCGGGATCCGCGGCCCTTTTGTTTTGCCCATGCGCCCGCCACCAGCCGGGCCGAACAGACGAGGAACACACCACCGTGCAACTCCAGACGCACACCCCGTCCGTATCGACCGACCTGATTCCTCCGCCCGACCCTCAGGAGAACTCCTTGCTGCCCCTCACCGAGCTCGACGACGAGATCGACCGCCTCGGCGCCGCTGTTCCGTGCCGCACCTACGACCCGGAGGTGTTCTTCGCGGAGTCCCCGGCCGATGTCGAGTACGCCAAGTCGCTGTGCCAGAGCTGTCCCGTCCGGGAGGCCTGCCTCGCCGGCGCGAAGGACCGCCGTGAGCCGTGGGGCGTCTGGGGCGGGGAGCTCTTCGTCCAGGGCGTTGTGGTGCCGCGGAAGCGTCCGCGTGGCCGTCCGCGCAAGAACCCGGTCGCGGCATGAACACCACCGGCACAGGAACGATCGACCGTCCCGTCACACGGGATCCCAAGAAGCAGGACCCCACGATGAACCCGTCTTTCACCGACACACCCGCTCCCGTGAACTCCGGTGCGCTTGAGGCGCGCCAGAACAGGAACCTCGCGATGCAACTCATTCCAGAAGCCCTGGCGCGTGCACAAATGCGTGAACGCCTCCAGGAGGCGGAATCCGAACGCAGGGCCTATCGGCTCGCGACCGCGCGGCGTATGCAGCGCCGTGCCGAACGCGCGTCGCTCCGGGCGCGGCGCGCGCTGGCCATGGCCGTGATGCAGTAACGCGACAACACCGTGTCGCCGCTACGGGGTCCGTCCGACAGGGCGGGCCCCGTGGTGCGTTGCATCCGTCTTCGGGTGGTTGGCGGGGATATCGTCGGACGGTGGACCAGATGACGCATGAACAGGCGGAGTTGACCGGTGGGAACGCGGTGTGCGCCCGCTGCGGTGCGGTCGCCGAGGGAATCCCGCTGACCTGGACCTGCTCCGTCGAGAACGGCGCCCGCCGCTACTTCTGCGACGCCTGCGCGCGGGAGAACCTCCGGGCCATCGAGGGCCGCCTCGACTCCAGCTGGTGGTGAGGCCGGCACCGCCGGCTGCCGCACGGGCGGACGGGGGTGCCGACCAGCGGTCCGCCGCGGACCGGTGGGCTCAGGCCGTGCTCTCCCCGACGGTCTCCTCGGGCATGCCGTCGAGGTCATCGCCTCCTGGCTCCTGGACGGGCACAAAGCCGGGCATCCACTCCTCCAGCTCATCGCGCAGCCGTACCGTCGCCCCCAACTGGCACAGCACCCCGATGGTGCTCAATGTCACACGGTGTATCAGGAGGTAGGCGGGCGGCAGATTGAGCCGTTTGCCCAACTGGTATGCGGGGGAGCGCGGGTCGCCGACGCGGGTCGCCTGATTCCGCATCCAGTCGCGGGTGAAGGTGAACGCCTCGACCTGTGCCGGCTCGATGATCGGCAGCAGATAGTCCAGTACCGAGTCCGGATCCAGCGCGATGGACTCCTTGACGAAACCCTCCTCGCACAGCAGCTGATAGACCGCCTCGGCCTCGCCGTCCAGCGTCATCCGCAGCGAGGTGCCGATCGTCGGCGGCAGCCCGTCGGGCAGCCGGTCGACGGTCCCGAAGTCCAGGACCCCCAGCCGCCATTTCTCGGCGGGGCCGTCCGGGGAGTCCCCGGCCAGCAGCCGGAAGTTGCCCGGGTGCGGATCGGCGTGCAGCAGGCCGGTACGGGCGGGCCCGGAGAAGAGGAACCGTGCCAGCAGCTGGCCGGCCCGGTCCCGCTGTTCCTGACTGCCGTCCGCGATCACCTCGGACAGCGGCATTCCGTCTATCCATTCGGTCACCAGCACCTGGTCGCTCTGGTGCACCACGGCCGGCACCACCACATCCGGATCGTCCGCGAACACCTCGGCATGCGCCCGCTGGGCGTCCGCCTCCAGGGCGTAGTCCAGCTCCTCCGAGACCCGGTCGCGCAGTTCCGCGATCAGCGGCTTGACGTCCATCCCCGGGATCAGGGGGCCCAACAGCCGTGCGAACCGGCTCAGCTGCGCCAGATCCGACAGCAGCGCCTGCCCCGCCCCCGGGTACTGCACCTTGACGGCCACCTCGCGGCCGTCGTGCCACACCGCCCGGTGCACCTGCCCGATCGACGCCGCCGCCGACGGCTTGTCCTCGAACTCCTCGAACAGCTCCCGCCAGTCCTCGCCGAGCCGTTCCGCCAGGACGGAGTGGACCGTGCTGGTCGGCATCGGCGGAGCCGCTTCCTGAAGCTTCGTCAGCGCGGCGCGGTACGGGCCGGCGATCTCCTCGGGCAGCGCCGACTCGAACACGGACAGCGCCTGACCGAACTTCATCGCGCCGCCCTTCAGCTCACCGAGCACCTTGAAGAGCTGCTCCGCGGTGCGCTGTTGGAGCTCACGGCCGACGATTTCGGCGGATCGCCCGCCGATCCGTTTGCCCAGGCCCCAGGTGGCACGGCCGGCGAACCCCAGTGGCAGCGCGGCCAGCTTGGCGGTGCGGGTGACCGCCTTGCGGGGAAGATCAGACATGCGCCCCTCCAACTCACACTGTCCCTCTGCCGGGGTTACTCGGTCATTGTTGCGTGTCCCGGCCGTGGATCCGAGGCGCCTGTCCCATCAACCTGAGCGGCGGCGCCACAGCCGCACTCCGGGTGCGGCGCGATCCGCACCGTCCGCACACTCGCACACGGCTGCGCGAGTTCCATCCGCGCGCCCGTGCACGGCGGGAGTTCGCCGTCGAGGAATGTCAGCGCCTGGGCGGCGGCCAGCCCCGCCACCGTCGTGGCCAACGCGGCGTCACAGGCCGGCACCGCCGGGGAACCACGCCCGGACCGCCATTGTGCGAGCAGCCGCGGCCAGGCCGGCTCCGCGTCCGTACGCCGCAGTTCGTCACAGCGGGCGCACGCCGAACCGCCGGGCACCACAAGCGGGCCCACCACACCCGTGCCCTCGATCACGCCGGCGTACAGATGCGGGATCCCGGCCGTCAGCAGCGGTTCGGACAGCACGGGGTCGGGGGCGTAGGCGCCGAGACCGTCGCGTGGGGTGAGGACCACCAGGGAGAGGCCCGGCTCACCGGACTCGCTCACCGGGACGCGCGGGCGCGGCCGGCGCTGCCAGGGAGAGGACTGGTGGACCAGCCGCTCCGCTGAGGCGGCGCGCGGTTCGCCGATCCGCTCGGCCGGCAGCCCGCCGGGCACCACGTCCCACGGCTCGACCTTTCCGCCGTCCCGTACCTCCACCTGACCGATGCCCGAGGCCGAGAGCAGCGCCGCGACCGCCCCAGCCCCTTGACCCGGGCCCGGACCGACCGGCGCGCCGCCATCCGGCCCACCGCGCCCGCCGCCTCCGGATGCCGCACCGACAGCGAGGCCAGGTCGGGCCGGAGCCGTTCGCATGCGGGCCCGTCGGCGCGTACCGCGTCGGCCGGCGGGCCGCCCGCCGCCGGTGCCTCCAGCAGCCCGGCCGCGCCGAGCCGGTCCACCACCCCCCGGGCGTGCGCGGGCGGGAGGTCGAGTGCGTGGGCGGCCTCCTCCAACTGCCGCATGCTGCGCGTCCCGTCGATCATCCCGAGGAAGCTGCCGGTTGCCGTATCGACCGGGCCGACCACCACCGCGTGGGCCGGCGCCACACCGAACCGCACTGTTTCCCTGTCCCGCCAGCCGCGCCGCAGCGCGGGCTTGAGCATCGGATGCATGGCATCCGCCCCCGTCCTTCGTCGTCCGGCTTCCAGCATGCGCCCGACGCGGAGTGTCCGTCGGACGTTATCCACAGGCAGGAGGTAATAGTCATACAAGCCGTGCACGCCATGGGGTGTTTCGGTGGCGAACCGTCCGCGAGGCGGGACTTCCCGCAGTGCCAGCGGGTAACGTCGGTCGCGTGCCCGCCGACCCTTCCCCCCGCGGCTCCGGGGAGACGCCCTTGCGCCGCGCCGCAGACGCATCGCGCCGGGCTGCCCCGAGCCCGAAGAGCCGCGGATCAGGGACGAGCGCGGTCGAGGTGCGCCGTAGTTCACGGCGGCGCAGAACGGTCTCCGCGTACCGCGAGGGCGACCGCACGGTCGTCCTGATTCCGGCCCGTATGTCCGAGGCCGAGGAGCAGCGCTGGGTCACCGTCATGCTGGACAAGCTCGCCGCCCAGGAGAGCAAGCGGATGCTGGGCGACAGCGATCTGGCCGAGCGGGCGGAGCGGCTGTCCGGCCAGTTCCTGGAGGGCCGGGCCCGGCCCGCGTCGGTGCGCTGGGTCACCAACCAGAACACCCGCTGGGGGTCGTGCACCCCGGCCGAGGGCAGTATCCGCTTGTCGCACCGCCTGCAGGGCATGCCGGAGTACGTCATCGACTACGTCCTGCTGCACGAGCTCGCGCATCTCCTCGTCCCCGGCCACGGCCCGCGGTTCTGGCGGCTGTTGGAGAGCTATCCGCGTACGGAGCGGGCCCGCGGTTACCTCGAAGGTGTGGTCGCCGCCGACCGATTGCCGCATTTGCCCGCCGCTCGCAGCGAATGACCCACTCTCCGGCCGTCTTCTGAGCCGCCCCACCATCGCACCGTGTCAGTGGGAACGGCTAGCCTGGCGCGCACACACCAACTCACAGCGGGAGCGGGGGACGGTCGTTACGTATGGCCAGGGAATTCCAGCGCGGCCACAAGGCCAAGATCAGTGATCTGACGGCGGGGACGGATCTGTACGTCGGAGTGCAGATCGCCGGTCCCGGGCTGACCTTCGACATCAGCTGCTTCGGTCTGGACGCCGACGAGCGACTGTCCGACGACCGTTACTTCATCTTCTTCAACCAGCCCAAGTCGCCCGAGGAGGCGATCCAGCAGCTCGGCCCGCAGGCCGGTGACACCCAGTCCTTCCGGGTCACCCTCGACCGCATCCCGCAGCACATCCAGAAGCTCTCGTTCACCGCCGCGCTCGACGGCGCGGGCCAGGTGTCGCAGATCGGTCCCGGCTACCTCCGTATCGTGGCCGGCGGTGAAGAGGTCGCCCGCTACTCCTTCGACGGCAGCGAGTTCAGCACCGAGCGCGCCGTCATGCTCGGCGACTTCTACCTCAAGGACGTCTGGCGGTTCGCCGCGGTCGGCCAGGGATTCGACGGCGGCCTGGAGGCGCTGCTGAAGAACTTCGGCGGCGAGGTCGCCGAAGAGGCGGAAGCGGCCGCACCGCCCGCCCCGGCACAGGACGCGCCCGGCTTCGCGCCGCCGGCCGGGGGAGCCCCCGCGCCGTCCTTCGGCGCCCCCGCCCCCGTACCGCCGCAGCAGCCCGCGCCCGACTTCGGCCCGCCCCCGGGAGCGCCCCCCGCCGCACCGCAGCCCCCGCCCGCCCCGCAGGCTCCCCAGCCGGCCCCCGCCCCGCAGGCTCCGCCGCAGCAGCCGGCCGCCCCGCAGGTCCACAACGCGCCGACCATCGCCGCGCCGATGGCCCCGCCCGGAGGCCAGGTGCCGCCTCCCGGTGTGCCCGGCCAGCAGCCGCAGGCCCCGTACGGCCAGCCGGCGCCCGGCGGCGTCCCGGGCCAGCCGGCCCCGCAGGCACCGTACGGCCAGCCCGCCCCCGCCCCCGGCGGCTACGGCGGCGCTCCCCAAGGACAGCCCGGCCAGCCCGCCCCGTACGGCCAGCAGCCCCCCGGCGCCCCGTATGCGGGCCAGGCCGCGGCCTGGCCCGAGGGCCTTCGGCAAGGTCCGGTCCAGGGGGGACTCCCATCCCAGGGCGGCGGCCCCGGCCTCGGCGTCGTACTGCAGAAGTACAAGGAAGGCCCCACGGGCCAGCGCTGGACCTCGCAGAACCCCCAGCTGGTCCGGGCCGATCTCGGTGTCGACGGCCGGCCGGTGCTCGCCCGCCAGGGCAGCATGGTGCTCTACCAGGGCAAGGTCGACTTCGGTTACAAGGGCGCCGGCTTCCGCGGCCGGATCACGGGCGGTGCCACCGGCCAGGAGATGCAGCTGATGCGCTGCTCCGGCCAGGGCCAGGTCTTCTTCGCGGAGAACAGCGCCTATCTGCACCCCATCGAGCTGCAGGGCGACGCCATCTGCGTGTCGGCCGACAGCGTCCTCGCCTTCGACGAGTCGCTGCAGCACGAGGTCCGCCGGATCGAGGGCCACGGCATCCCCGGTGGCGCCCTGTTCACCATGCAGTTCCACGGCACCGGCACGATCATCGTCAAGACCCGTGGCACGCCGGTCGTGCTGCCGGTCACCCCGACCACCTTCGCCGACGCCAACGCCATCGTGGCCTGGTCCGCGGCCTCGCAGGTGATCATCTCCAGCCAGGTGAGCGTACGCCGGCACGCCTATCCGGGACACTCCGGCGAGACCGTGAACCTCCAGTTCCGCGGCGCGCCCGGCAACTTCATCGTCGTCCAGCCCTACGAGGTCTGAGGGAGCCCGTAACCATGATCCAGCAGCTGTCGGGCTACGCCCCGACCCCGCCCGCCGCCCGTATGGAGAACCACGGCAACGCCATGGTCAAGATCGCCATGCAGAGCGGCCAGGACGTCTTCGCCCGCACCGGCTCGATGGTCGCCTACGAAGGCTTCGTCCAGTACGAGCCCAACCCGCCCGCCGTGCGTCAGATGGCCTCCCAGTGGCTCACCGGCGAGGGTGCCCCGCTGATGAAGTGCTCCGGCGACGGCCTGCTCTTCCTCGCCGACTACGGCGCCGATGTGGTCTGCATCAACCTCAACGACGACGCCCTCTCCGTCAACGGCACCAACATCCTGGCCTTTGACGCCCACCTCCAGTGGGGCGTGCAGCGCGTCAAGGGCATGGCCAAGTTCGCCGGCCAGGGGCTCTTCAACGTCGGCATCTCCGGCACCGGCTGGGTCGCGCTGACCTCCCGGGGCACGCCCGTCGTGGTCGACTGCGGCCGCGGCGAGGACGAGACCTATGTGGATCCGGACGCCCTCGTCGCCTGGTCGACGAACCTGAAGATGAAGGGCAAGCGCAGCTTCAAGGCGTCCTCGATGATCGGACGCGGCAGCGGCGAGGCGTACCAACTCGGCTTCTCCGGCCAGGGGTTCGTCGTCGTCCAGCCCAGCGAGGACAGCACCGACCGGCTCCGGGCCCGGGGCTGAGGGGGAGGACCGAACACGCCATGCAGAGTCCGCTTTTCGCCTTCACCGAGACGCAGTCCCAGGACCGCTACGCCCTGCAGAACGAACAGCTGCTGCGGGTCGCCCTCCAGGGCCACGAGGACCTCCTCGCGCGCAAGGGGGCGATGGTCGCCTACCAGGGGCTGCTCGAATTCGAGGGCGACTACCAGACGCAGGGCCAGCGGCGGGCCCGCGCCCACTCCGGCGAGGGCCTCGACCTGATGCGCATCTCCGGGCAGGGCACGGTCTATCTGGCCAACCTCGCCCAGTACATCCACGTCGTCGACGTCGACCACCACGGACTGACCGTCGACAGCAGCTATGTCCTGGCGCTGGACTCCGCCCTCCACTGGGACGTCGTCTCCGTCGACAGCCAGTACGGCATCTCCGGCACCGGCAAGTACCAGCTCAACATCTCCGGGCAGGGCCAGGTTGTGCTGATGACCTCCGGCCAGCCGCTGATGCTGCAGGTCACGCCCGAGAAGTACGTCAACGCCGACGCGGACGCGGTGGTCGCCTGGTCCAAGTCGCTGCGGGTGCAGATGCAGGCGCAGACACACTCCTCCGGGGTGTGGCGGCGGCGCGGCAACACCGGTGAGGGCTGGGAGCTCAGCTTCCTCGGGCAGGGCTATGCGCTCGTGCAGCCCAGCGAGCTGCTGCCGCCGCAGAACGCCGTCATCGGCTCCGGCATGGCCGCCCAGTTCGGCGTGGGGCAGCAGGGCGCCCGGGGGCAGAACCAGGGCAACATCTTCACCAACTGACGCCCGCCTGACGTGCATACGGCGCCCGTCCCGGGGAGGGACGGGCGCCGTATGCGCATCCGCTGAAGGAGCGCCCGGGTGCGTGCTGCCTACAGGAGCGCGCGGGCGCGCTCCACCAGTCGCACCACCGACGCGTCGGCGACACCGGGCACCTCGTCGTACGCGAACCACCGCAGGTCCAGCGACTCGTCGCTGATCTCCGCCACTGCGTCCCCGGGCGCCAGCGCCGCGTACTGGACGTCCAAATGCCAGGCGCACGGCGTGTGATGACGGTCCAGCCGCACCGGCCCGCCGGGCAGCAGCGTCAGCCCCTGCGCGATTCCGGACTCCTCACGCGCCTCCCGCAGCGCGGCGTCCGCCAAGGAGGCGTCCTCCGGCTCGCAGTGACCGCCCATCTGGAGCCACATCTCCAGCTTGCGGTGCAGCGTGAGCAGCACCCGGCCGCCGGCCGGATCGATCACCAGCGCACTCGCCGTGAGATGCCCGTCCCGGCAGGGCTTCCACATGCCGTCCTGATGGGCGGCGAGATGATCCAGATACGACAGCCGCAGCCGCTCCTGACCGGGCGACGGCGCGGGCCACTCCTTGAGCACCCGCGCCGCGTCCTCGCGCAGACTCACGGGCCGTCGTCACCCTTGCTCTCGCCGGGGGCCTGCTCCGGACCGTCCTGCTCGTCCGCCGGCTTGCTCCTGTCCGGTGTGCCGCCGCTCGCCGCCTCGCCCAGCATCTTGTCGAGCTCGGAGAAGTCCGGCTGCTCGTGGTGCACAAAGCCGTCCGGGTCGTCCAGGTCCGCCGCCGTCGGCAGCATGTCCGGGTGCGCCCACAGGCCGTCGCGGCCGTCCAGGCCGCGCGCGTCGGTCAGCGACGCCCACAGTCGCGAGGCGTCCCGCAGCCGCCGCGGACGCAGCTGCAGGCCGATCAGCGTCGAGAACGTCTGCTCGGCCGGGCCACCGCTCGCCCGGCGCCGCCGCAGCGTCTCACGGAGCTTGTCCGCCGACGGCAGATGCGGCTTGGCCGCGGCGTGCACCACCGCGTCCACCCAGCCCTCGACCAGCGCCAGCGCGGTCTCCAGACGGGCCAGCGCGGCCTTCTGCTCCGGGGTGTCCTCGGGCTGGAACATGCCCTGCTGCAGGGCGTTCTGCAGCTCCTCGGGATGCTGCGGGTCGAGCTGGCCGACCACGTCCTCCAGCTTGGTCGTGTCGACCTTGATGCCGCCCGCATAACCCTCGACGGCACCGAACAGGTGCGAGCGCAGCCACGGCACATGGGCGAAGAGCCGCTGATGGGCGGCCTCGCGCAGGGCCAGATACAGCCGCACTTCCTCTTCCGGCACGCCCAGGCCCGCACCGAACGCGGCGACGTTCCCCGGCAGCAGCGCGGCCTTGCCGGCCGGCCCCAGCGGCAGCCCGATGTCCGTCGAGCCGACGACCTCGCCCGCCAGGACGCCCAGCGCCTGTCCGATCTGGGTGCCGAACATCGCGCCACCCATGGAACGCATCATCCCGAGCAGCGGGCCCGCCATGGCCTGCATCTCCCCGGGCAGCACCTCGCCCATGGCCGCCCCGACCCGCTCGGCCAGCGGGTTGACCAGGTCCTGCCACACCGGCAGGGTCTCCTCGACCCACTCGGCGCGGCTCCACGCCACCACCGAGCCGGAGCCCGACGGCAGGGACGTCACGCCGTCCAGCCACAGGTCCGCCAGCCGCACGGCCTCCTCGACCGCGGACCGCTCACCCGGGGACACGCTCGTGTCCTTGCTGCCGTCCTCGGCGCCCTGCGCGACGGTCTGCCGCGCGATGTCCTTGGCCATGTCCCAGTTCACCGGGCCGCCCTCGTACGACAGCATCTGGCCGAGCTTCTGGAACGCGGCGCCCAGGTCGCCAGGGTTCATCTCGCCACCGGGGCCGCCCATGCCGCCGAAGAGCGCCGCGAACGGATTGTCCGCGCCGCCGCTCCCGCCGCCGAACCCGAACGGGTCCGCGGGGCCCTGGCTACCTCCCTGGCCGCCCTTCTTCTTGCCGTTGTCGCCGTCCTCCGGCTCCTCCGGCGGAAGGCCGAATCCAAATGGGGTGTCACTCACGGGTTTCCTCGGCTCGTAGGGCCGCCGACCGGATGGCCGACGGCGGCTGCCCGACATCACCTCCAGCGTAGGGCCTGGCCGGTGGATCAGGGCCGGGCCCGCGGCGTCTGGCACGGCACCTCGCGGCGTTGCCGAAACGCCCTGACAGCTCTGCTGTCAGCACGCTCCGGCGCCTTGCGATACCGCACCAGACGCCGCGGCCTTTGCGGCTCTGACCCACCGGCCAGACCCCGGACACCCGGACCGCTTCGGGGCTCGGTGCTTCGCTGGCCCGGTGGCTGCGGCAGGATGGACGCCACCTGGTACGTACGCGTCAGCACGCGTACGCACTGAATTCAACCGCTGGAGACGCCCGGTGAGTTCCCCAGATCCGACCGTTCGCGCAGCGCGAAACGCTGCGGCCAAGACCGAGAAGGCAGGCAATGCCCCAGGCGGCGCCACGGACCGGCCGATGCGCCGGCCCGTCGTCGCCGTCACCGGCGCCGCGTCCGGGGTCGGCGCGCTGCTCACCCGCGCCCTCGTCGCGTCCGACGAGGTCAAGCAGGTGGTGGCCATCGACGAGCGGCGCGGCGACGTCGCCGAGGCGCACTGGCATGTGCTGGACGTACGCGACCCCGCCATCGCCGACAAACTGCGCGGAGCGGACGTCGTCGTCCACCTGGCGCTCGACCTCGACCTGGAGACCGACGCCGCGGCCCGCACCGCCTACAACGTGCGCGGCACCCAGACCGTCCTCACCGCCGCCGCGGCGGCCGGCGTCCACCGGGTCGTGCTGTGCACCTCCGCCATGGTCTACGGGGCGCTGCCCGACAACGACGTGCCCTTGGCCGAGGACGCCGAGCTGCGCGCCACCGCGGACGCCACCGGCGTCGGCGACCTCCTGGAGATCGAGCACCTGGCGCGCCGCGCGCCCCGCGCACACCCGGGCCTGAACGTCACGGTCCTGCGCCCCACCGTCCTGGTGGGCGGCACCGACACCGCCCTGACCCGCTATTTCGAGTCGCCCCGCCTCCTGGTCGTCGCCGGATCCCGCCCCGCCTGGCAGTTCTGCCATGTCGAGGACCTGGTCAGCGCCCTGGAGTACGCCGCCCTGGAGCGGGTCGACGGTGAGCTCGCGGTCGGCTGCGACGGCTGGCTGGAGCAGGAGGAGGTCGAGGAGCTGTCCGGGATCCGGCGCATGGAGCTGCCGTCCTCGGTGGCCCTCGGCGCCGCCGCCCGGCTGCACCGCATCGGGCTGACGCCGTCGCCCGCCGGGGACCTCGCCTACACGATGCATCCCTGGGTGGTCAGCGGCAGCCGGCTGCACGAGGCGGGCTGGCGGCCGCGGTGGACGAACGAGGAGGTGCTCGCCGAGCTCCTGGAGGAGGTCGCGGGCCGCCACACCGTCGCCGGCCGCCGGCTGGGCCGCAAGGACGCCACCGCGGCCGGTGCCGCCGGCGCCACCGTCGCGCTGCTCGGCACCGCCGCGCTGGTACGGCGCGCCCGCAAGGCCCGCCGCCACCTCTGACCGGACCGGGCGCGGCCGCGCCACGGGCCGTCGGCCAGGCTGTACGAGCCTCCAGCTGTACGAGCCTCCATGTGCTGTACGAGCCTCCATGTGCGGGCGGGTACGCCCGGTGGAAACGGCCATTCCCCGGCGCCCCCCCCGGTACGGCACGATGGAGGCATGTCTGGCACGCACTCCGCTCCGTCCCCCGGCCGTGACCACCCCGGTGAGCGGGCCGCCCCGGACCCGATCCGGCTGCTCGCGATCCGCGACACGGCCCTGTCCGTGGACGAGGTCTTCGCGGCCGTCGGCGACCCCGCGGCCGGCGGTACCGCCCTGTTCGTCGGCACGGTCCGCTCGCACGACGGCGGCACCGACGTCGACGCCCTGAGCTACTCCGCGCATCCGACCGCCGAGGCCGAGATGCGCGGTATCGCCGAGAAGGTCGTCGCCGACTTCCCCGTCCGCGCGCTGGCCGCCGTCCACCGGGTGGGCGATCTGTCCATCGGCGACCTGGCCGTCGTCGTCGCGGTCTCCTGCCCGCACCGCGGCGAGGCTTTCGAGGCGTGCCGCAAGCTGATCGATGACCTCAAGCACCAGGTCCCCATCTGGAAGCATCAGACGTTTTCGGATGGGACCGACGAATGGGTCGGCGCGTAGCGGCGTCTTCCAGCCCTCTGGCCCCACTCCTCGAACGCCGACCGCGACCATTGGGTTGCGTTCGGGTTGCGTAACCCGTCCCCTGGCGTGAGCGTTGACCTGGCAGATGGTTAATCTGCTTATTCGTCGATTGCGGTCGCGCAAGGGGTTGGGAGGTGGCTATGGGTGCGCTCCTCTGGTTGTTGATTCCGGTTGTCGCTGCGCTTGTCGCTGTGTTCTGGAGTACGTGGGCCATGAGTAACCGCAAGTCCGGGGACATCGCGGAGCTCGCCGGCTACGCCCGGTTCCGCGCCGCGATGGAAAAGGAGCATTCCGCTTCCGATCCAGCCTCCGACGCGGCCTGACGTTCGCCGCTCGTACGCATAAGCAATCGCCGCGCCCCACGCGGGTGATGGACCGTCGGCCATGCGGGTGCGCGCGCTGTTGCCGTACGGACGGCCCCTGCGGGCCGACTGTCATACCCGTCCCGTACTGTCGTTCCATGCCACGCCGCACCGCGACGCTGCTCGCCTCGACCCTGATGCTGATCGCGTTGATCTGTGCCGGGTTGCTGTTCCCCGTCCCGTACTCCGCGATGTCACCGGGCCCGACGGTGAACACCCTTGGCGATCATGACGGTGAGCCGGTGCTGCAGATCTCCGGGCGGAAGACCTATCCGACGGATGGTCACCTCAACATGACCACGGTCCGGGTCACCGGCCCCGACTACACCATGAACCTCCTGGAGGCGGTCTACGGCTGGCTGGACCACGACAGCGCCGTGGTGCCGCACAAGACGCTCTATCCCGAGGGACAGACGGCCGAGGAGGCCGACCAGGAGAACGCCGAGGAATTCAGCCAGTCCCAGGAGAGCGCCAAGGCCGCCGCGCTCAAGCAGCTGAACATCCCGGTTGCCCGCCAGACCGTCGTCGGTTCCGTCGTCAAGGGCAAGCCGGCCGACGGGCGGTTGCACGCCGGCGATGTGATCAAGGCGGTGGACGGTACGCCGGTCACGACGAACGCCGATGTCGCCAAGCTCGTCACCCGGCACAAGCCGGGCGAGAAGGTCGTCTTCACGATCATCCCGGCCAAGCACGCGGCCGCCGAGGAGAAGAAGGGCAGGCGGCCGACGACCGGCACGAAGGAGATCTCGCTCGACACGGTGAAGGCGGCGGACGGCCGCGCCATCGTGGGCATCCAGGCCGAGATCGATCACACCTTCCCGTTCAGCATCGATGTGAAGCTGGCCGATGTCGGCGGCCCCAGTGCCGGGCTGATGTTCGCGCTGGGCATCGTGGACAAGCTGACGCCCGAGGATCTGACCGGCGGCAGGTTCGTGGCCGGTACGGGCACGATCGACGACAAGGGCAAGGTCGGCCCGATCGGCGGCATCTCGATGAAGACGGTCGGCGCGCGGAGCAAGGGCGCCGAGTTCTTCCTGACACCGAAGGGCAACTGCGCCACCGCCGCGAAGGACACCCCGAAGGGCCTCCGGCTGGTCAAGGTCGACACGATAGGTGACGCGGTGAAGGCGCTGGAGAAGATCCGCAAGGGCGACACCGCCGGCCTGCCGGGCTGCAGCCCGGCAGGCCGGTAGGACGGTACGTCGGATACGTGCGGAACGCGGCTACATCCGGCACATCAGGTTTGTCCGGCATTCCCGGAATCCGTGATGCATCCCGAAGGTCCGGAACGTCCCGGAGATCCGGAACGTCATCCTTCGAACGTCGCCACCAGAGCGTCCGCCAGGCCCGGCACCAGCGCCGCCCCGGTGAGGACCTCGGCCGTGGAGTCCTTCTCGCGCAGCCGCAGTGCCGATTCGCGGGATTGGTCCCGCAGCACGGCCACCGTCATCCGGACCTCCTGCCGGTCCGGATGATCGGCGACCCACTGGGAGAGCCGGTCCTCGTCCATGCCCTCGGGCGCGGACTCCTCGGCGGACGGCGGCAGCATCAGCCGCTCCACGGTCAGCGCGCAGCCGGAGACGGCGTCCGGCCAGGCGATGGTGCCGAGAAACTCGTCCAGCGGCACACCGGCCGGGATCTCGTCCTGCTCGACGGGGGTCAGGGAGGCGGTGGTGGAGTCGTCGATGCCGAGCTGGGCGGCGAGCGAGGGCTCCTGATCACGCAGCTTGGCGGTGTCGACGAGGGCGAACAGTCGGGCGGGCTGGTCCCAGCCGAGCCCGGCGGCGTACTCGTCGATTTCGAGCACCGCGCGGGTCAGTGGGTCGGCGGCGAGGGGGGTGCCGTCAACGGGGAGGTTGGTCATGTTCAACATCGTGCCTTGCGAACCCCCGAAAACGGGAACTGGGTAAAGCCTTAGTAAGTTGCATCAGTGGGTCCTACTATCGCCGGGCCTGCTCCACACGACAGCGAACTTTCGAGGTGCGCACCTTGGCTTTCCAGATGCCGGACCGCGGCGGAGGCCCCACGGGGCCACGAATCAGAGTCGGCCGACCGTCCCGGCGGACTCGGACCCTGCTCATGACATTGGGTGTGCTGGCCGTGCTGGCCATGCTCTTCGTGATGTTCGCGGGGTTCTGGACCGACTGGCTCTGGTACCGGTCGGTCCACTATTCCTCGGTCTTCACCACCACTCTGTGGACCAAGATCGGTCTGTTCTTCTTCTTCGGCGTCGTGATGGCGGTGGCCGTCGGCGTCAACATCTGGCTGGCGCACCGGCTGCGGCCACCGCTCAGCGCGATGTCCATGGAGCAGCAGAGCCTGGACCGCTACCGGATGGGTATCGCCCCGTTCAAGAAGTGGGCGCTGATCGCGATCACCGCGGTGATCGGGCTGATCGCGGGCGCCTCCGCCTCGGGCGAGTGGCGTACGTGGCTGCAGTGGGTCAACGGTGTGCCGTTCGGCAAGACGGACCCGCAGTTCGGCAAGGACATCGCGTTCTACGCCTTCGATCTGCCCTGGTACCGGTTCCTGTTGAGCTTCGGCTTCGCCTGCGCGGTGCTGTCCCTGGTGGCCGCGGCGCTGACGCACTACCTCTACGGCGGGCTCCGGGTGACGAGTCCCGGCTCCCGGGCGACCGCCGCCGCGACCGGCCATCTGTCGGTGCTGCTGGGGATCTTCGTCTCGCTGAAGGCGATCGCGTACTGGCTCGACCGGTACGGTCTCGCGGTGAAGTCCAGCGGGCTGAAATCGGCCGACAACTGGACCGGTCTGCGTTATGTCGACGCCAACGCCTATCTCCCGGCGAAGACGATCCTGTTCTTCATCGCGGCGATCTGCGCGGTGCTGTTCTTCGCCACCCTCTGGCGCCGCACCTGGCAGCTGCCGGTGATCGGCTTCGGGCTGATGGTGCTCTCCGCGATCCTCATCGGCGGTCTGTACCCCGCGATCGTGCAGAAGTTCCAGGTCCAGCCGAACGAGCAGGCCAAGGAAACGCCGTACATCAAGCAGAACATCAAGGCGACGCGGGACGCGTACGACATCCAGGACTCCGGTGTCACGCCGTACAAGGGCAACTACAAGCCCACCGGCAAGGAGGACAGGCAGCGGCTGCGTGACAACGCCGACAGCACCGCGAGCATGCGGCTGCTGGACCCGAATGTGGTCTCCCCGGCCTTCCAGCAACAGCAGCAGGTCCGCGGGTACTACCAGTTCCCCGCCACGCTGGACGTCGACCGGTACAAGACCAAGGACGGCGCCGAGCAGGACACCGTCATCGGTCTGCGCGAGCTGAACATCGCCGGTATCCCCGAGCGCAACTGGATCAACGACCACTTCAAGTACACCCACGGCTACGGCGCGATCGCCGCCAAGGGGACCGAGACCGCCTCCGGCGGCGGCCCGAAGTACACCGAGTCGGACCTGCCCTCCAAGGGACAGTTCGGCCCGTACGAGCAGCGGGTGTACTACGGCGAGAAGACCACGCAGTACTCCATCGTCGGCGGTCCGCAGAAGGAACTGGACTATTCCGACGACAGTGGCGAGAAGAGCTACAGCTACAAGGGCAAGAGCGGGGTGAATCTGGCCAACCCGGTCAACCGCGCCGCGTACGCGGTGTCCTTCGGGGAGCCGCAGATCCTCTACTCCGGCGCGATCGGTGACGGTTCGCGGATCCTCTACAACCGCACGCCCAAGGAGCGCGTCGAGGCCGTCGCCCCCTGGCTGACGATCGACGGCGACGCCTATCCGGCGGTCGTGGAAGGCCGGATCCAGTGGATCGTGGACGCCTACACCACCAGCAACGGCTATCCGTACGCCTCGCGCACCACACTCGGGGACACCACGGCCGACTCGCTCACCGACGGCCAGCGGGCGGTGGTGGCCCAGCAGAACCAGGTCAACTACATCCGCAACTCCGTCAAGGCGACGGTCGACGCGTATGACGGATCGGTCAAGCTCTACCAGTGGGACACCAAGGACCCGGTCCTCAAGACCTGGATGAAGTCCTTCCCCGGCACGGTTGAGAAGAAGAGCGCCATCAGCCCGAAGCTGAAGGACCATCTGCGGTACCCGCAGGACCTCTTCAAGGTGCAGCGGGAGCTGCTGACCACGTACCACGTCACGGATCCGGGGACCTTCTACACCGGCTCCGAGCGCTGGCAGATCCCGAAGGACCCGACGAACAAGTCGGGCAACGCCGTGCCGCCGTACTACCTGAGCATGAAGATGCCGGACGACGAGGCACAGACCTTCTCGCTGACGACGACCTTCACGCCCAACAAACGCGACAACCTCGGCGCCTTCATGGCCGTCGACGCCAATGCGACCAGCGGCGACTACGGCAAGATCAGAATTCTGAAACTGCCCTCGAAGACGCCGGTGCCCGGTCCACAGCTGGTGCAGTCGAAGTTCAACTCCGATCCGGACATCGCCAATGAGATCAACATCCTCAAGAAGCTGGGCGATTCGGAGATCGAGTACGGCAATCTGCTGACCGTGCCGCTGGACGGCGGGCTGCTGTACGTCGAACCGGTCTATCTGCGCGGCGCCGGCACCAACTTCCCGCTGTTGAAGAAGGTGTTGGTCAGCTACGGGGACAACAAGCCCGTTCTGGAGGACTCCCTCAAGGACGCGCTGGATGTCGTCTTCGGCAAGAAGGCGCCGAGTGCCGGCAAGGAGAAGCCGCCGGGCGATGAGACAAGCCCGCCGCCGCCGAACCAGACGGCCGAGCAGGCCATCACCGATGCCCAAAAGGCTTACGAGGACGCCGAGAAGGCCCGTGTCTCGGGTGACTGGGCCGCCTTCGGCGAGGCCCAGAAGCGGATGAAGGAGGCCCTGGACCGGGCCGCCAAGGCGTCCGAGAAGACCGCCAAGCCGGCCAGCTGAGCAGGCCCACCCCGCGTCGTGGTACCTTGAGGGCACAACGACGCGGGGTGGAGCAGCTCGGTAGCTCGCTGGGCTCATAACCCAGAGGTCGCAGGTTCAAATCCTGTCCCCGCTACTGGAAGACGAAGGCCCGGATCTCATGGGATCCGGGCCTTCGCCGTGCGCCGTGTCGGCTGCCGGGGCCGATGCCGTGCACGACCGGGTCGAACGGTCCATGTGGGGAACCTGTGTGCTTGAGTTTGACAAGTCGCCGTGTCGGGAAGTCGACAAACCGCTGAAGTGACCTCACTGGCTGCGGTATACCAGGTGTACGCGGGTTACAGGTGATGCGACGATGGGTCTTATGGGGGACAAGGCAAGGTTGTTGGAGACGGACCGGTTTGTGCATGCGCCCGACGACGGGCGCGAATCCGAGCTGCCGATGGACGCGATGGAGGCCGCCGAGGCGTCCGACGCGGTGACCGAGACCGGCCACCGCCGGGCCGCCGAGGCGGGCGACACCGCCGCCATGAGCGCACTCGGCGCGCTGCTGCTGCGCCGCGGCGACCTCGACGGTGCCGAGCCGTATCTGCGTTCCGCCACCGCCGCCGGTGACCGCGCCGCCGCCAACAACCTCGGCGTCCTGCTGCATCAGCGGGGTTACCCGGACGAGGCGGCCGGGTGGTGGCGTATCGCGGCCGTCGCCGGTTCCGCCGCCGCCGCACATGCCCTGGGCCGTCACTACCGCGAGCGCGGCGACGAGCCCGCCGCCGAGTACTGGCTGCGCCAGTCCGCCGAATCCGGCCACTGCCTGGGCGCCTATGCCCTCGCCGATCTGCTGGAACACCGCGGCGATACCGGTGCCGCACGCTGGTTCCGGGCCGCCGCCGAGCGCGGCCACCGGGAGGCCGCGTACCGCCTGGCCCGGCTCATCGAGGACGGCCGCGAGGCGGACCGACGGGCGGTTCCGGCCTACGGGGAGCTGACCCAGGAGGCGGAGGCCGAGCAGTGGTACCGCCAGGCCGCCGCGCGCGGACACCGGCGCGCCGCACTGCAGTTGGGCACGCTCCTGGAGGAGCGGGGCGATGCCCAGGAGGCGGGCCGCTGGTACCTCTCCGCCGCCAAGGACGGTGAGGCGCGCGCCGCTTGCGCGCTGGGCTTCCTGCTGCGCGATGCCGGGGACGAGGAGAGCGCGGCGGAGTGGTGGCGCCGTGCCGCCCAGGACGGCGACGGCAACGCCGCCAACGCGCTGGGCGCACTCCACGCCGACCGCGGCGAACTGCAGACCGCGGAGCGCTGGTACCGCGTCGCGCTGGACGCCGGGGACGTCAACGGCGCCTACAACATCGGACTGCTCTGCGCCGAGCAGGGCCGGGCCGGGCGCGGCGAGCAGTGGTACCGCCGCGCCGCCTACGCCGGGCACCGTGAGGCGGCCAACGCGCTCGCCATCCTGTTGCTGCAGCGCGGCGACGCCTCGGGCGCCGAGCCGTGGTTCTCCAAGGCCGCCGAGGCGGGCAGTGTGGACGCCGCGTTCAACCTCGGCATCCTGTTCGCGGGACGCGGCGAGGCGCGGATGGCGCACGCCTGGTACGAGCGGGCGGCCGCGGCCGGGCACACGGACGCGGCACTGCAGGTAGCCATCGTGCAGCTGCGGGAGGGCAAGGAGCGGGCCGCGGAGCGCAATCTGCGCTGTGCGGCCGACGGCGGCAGCCCGGAGGCGGCCTTCCGGCTCGCCGACCTCCTGGACCGCAGGTCCGCGGAGGCCGGCGACGCCGGGCTGCCGGGCGGCGCGCGGGCACCGGACGACGAGAGCACGGAGTGGTACGAGCGGGCCGCCCGGCAGGGGCACCGTCGTGCCCAGGTCCGGGTTGGCATGTTCGCGGCGGCTCGGGGTGATGTCGTCGAGGCCGCGCGGTGGTACCGCGCGGCGGCCGAGGCCGGCAGCCGTAACGGTGCCTTCAACCTCGGGCTGCTGCTGGCCCGCGAGGGCAGCCTTCCGGAGGCCGCGCTGTGGTGGCAGCGGGCGGCCGAGGGCGGGCACGGCCGAGCGGCCCTGCGGCTGGCGCTGCTCACCGCCCGGCACGGCGCGCTCACCGAGGCGCAGGGCTGGTGCGCGCGGGCCGTGGAGCTCGGGCCGCCGGAGGTCGCCGAGCGGGCGGCACGGCTGCGTACGGCACTCCAGGAGGAGCTGAGCGCGTAGTGCGCGCCTGCGACCCAGGGACCGGTCCCAGAGGCCGGACCCTGGCTGCAGGAAGGAATTTGCGCTGGTCGTCGGCCTGGGGTTAAAGTTGAGCCACAACGACGCGGGGTGGAGCAGCTCGGTAGCTCGCTGGGCTCATAACCCAGAGGTCGCAGGTTCAAATCCTGTCCCCGCTACTCACAGACCAAGGCCCGGATCCGATGGATCCGGGCCTTGGTCGTATCCGCGTGCGGAACCGGGGTCGTCCGGGAGCGCGAAAGAGCCCGCGGCCACGAGGGCGCGGGCTCGGCGTGCGTCGGTGGGGGCGGCGCCCGGAGAAGGGCCCGCTCCCGGGTGCGTCAGGAGTCGGCGCTGCACGTGGGGCAGATGCCCCGGTAGGTGACGGTGACCTCGGAGACCTGGAAGCCGTAACGTTCCGGCTCGGGCAGCGCGGAGAGCGGGTCACCCTGCAGGTGGACATCGCGGATCGTGCCGCACCGCGAGCAGACCAGGTGCTGGTGGTCGTGGTGGGCGTTCGGGTCGTAGCGCTTCGCCCGGCCGTCCGTGCTCACCTCGATGACCTCACCGAGCGAGACCAGCTCGCCGAGGGTGTTGTAGACGGTGGCGCGGGAGATCTCGGGGAGCCGCTCGGCGGCCCGCGCGTGCACTTCGTCGGCGGTGTAGTGGACGTGGTCCCCGTCGAGGACCTCGGCGACGACGCGTCGCTGTGCGGTCAGCCGCCAGCCGCGTCCCCGGAGCCGTTCAAGCAGGTCACTCATGCCATTCACCTATCAGTCAGATGCCACCAGGGTAGCAGTGACCGGTCCACTGCCGGATCGGGTATGAGTTTCGGACCCTTCTTGACTTAGACAATGTCTAATGTAGGATCGTGTTCGGCGTTGAGCCAGGGCAGGGAAAAGACTTCAGGAGGCGCACGTGTCGGTAGAGAGCACCACCGGACCGCTGACCACGGAGGCCGGAGCACCGGTCGCGGACAACCAGAACAGCGAGTCGGCCGGCATCGGCGGTCCCGGGCTGATCCAGGACCAGCTGCTCATCGAGAAGCTCGCGCACTTCAACCGCGAGCGCATCCCGGAGCGCATCGTGCACGCCCGCGGCGCCGGCGCGTACGGCACGTTCACGGTCACCGCGGATGTGACCAAGTACACCCGCGCGAAGTTCCTCTCGGAGATCGGCAAGCAGACCGAGACGTTCCTCCGCTTCTCGACCGTCGCGGGCAACCTCGGCTCGGCCGACGCGGTGCGTGACCCGCGCGGCTTCGCGCTGAAGTTCTATACGGAGGAGGGGAATTACGACCTCGTCGGGAACAACACCCCCGTCTTCTTCATCAAGGACGCGATCAAGTTCCCCGACTTCATCCACACCCAGAAGCGCGACCCGTACACCGGCTCCCAAGAGGCCGACAACGTCTGGGACTTCTGGGGCCTCTCGCCCGAGTCCACCCACCAGGTGACCTGGCTGTTCGGCGACCGCGGCATCCCCGCCTCGTACCGCCACATGAACGGCTACGGCTCGCACACCTTCCAGTGGAACAACGCCGCGGGCGAGGTCTTCTGGGTCAAGTACCACTTCAAGACCGACCAGGGCATCAAGAGCCTCACCCAGGCCGAGGCCGACCGGCTCGCCGGTGAGGACCCCGACTCCCACCAGCGCGACCTGCGCGAATCGATCGAGCGCGGGGACTTCCCGAGCTGGACGGTCCAGGTGCAGATCATGCCGGTGGACGAGGCGGCCGACTACCGCTTCAACCCGTTCGACCTGACCAAGGTCTGGCCGCATGAGGACTACCCGCCGATCGAGATCGGCAGGCTGGAGCTCAACCGCAACCCGGAGAACATCTTCGCCGAGGTCGAGCAGTCGGTCTTCTCCCCGCACCACTTCGTGCCGGGCATCGGCCCGTCCCCCGACAAGATGCTCCAGGGCCGTCTCTTCGCGTACGGCGACGCGCACCGCTACCGCGTCGGCATCAACGCCGACCACCTGCCGGTCAACCGCCCGCACGCCACCGAGGCGCGCACCCACGGCCGTGACGGCGTCATGTACGACGGCCGTCACAAGGGCGCGAAGAACTACGAGCCGAACAGCTTCGGCGGCCCCGTCGAGACCGCCCGCCCGCTGTGGCAGCCCGTCCCGGTCACCGGCCCGACCGGAGGGCACACCGCCCCCTCGCACGCCGAGGACGACGACTTCGTGCAGGCCGGCAACCTCTACCGCCTGATGTCCGACGACGAGAAGGAACGCCTGATCAACAACCTGGCGGGCTTTATCGCCCAGGTCTCCCGCGACGACATAGCGCAGCGCGCGATAGAGAACTTCCGCAAGGCGGACGCGGACTACGGCAAGCGGCTCGAAGCCGCGGTCCAGGCCCTGCGCGGCTGAGAGAGGAGCCCTGTGCGGCTGAACCGCCCCACGCTCAAGGCGCGGGGCGGCCCCCATCGCTCTCGCGGTCGTGGTTGCTCGCCGTAGGGGTTGCTCAATTGTCGCTTGCCGTACATACCGAAGAGGCCGGATGCCAGTGGGCTCCGGCCTCTTCGGGCAGGTGGTCGGTGTCCGTCTCAGGCCGGTACGGCGTCGGTCCGTGCGGTGGCCCGCGACCAGCAGTGGAGTATGTCGCGGACCGAGACGATGCCCAGCGGTTCGCGGTCGTCCAGCACTATCAGATGGCGGAAACCGCCGTGCACCATGGTTTCCGCGGCCTCGTCCAGGGTCCAGTCCGGAGCGGCGAAGACCACGTCCGAGGTGGTGTGGGCCTGTGCGATCTCCCGGTCGGGGTTCTCGCCCGCGCCGAGGGAGTTGAGGATGTCGCGTTCGGTGAGGATGCCGATGCCGCTGGTGTCCCCGTCGAGGACAACGGCCGCGCCGACCCGGCGTGCCGACATCAGCCGGGCCGCTTGGCGGAGGGTGTGAGCGGGCCCGATGGTGAGGACCACCGTGCTCATGGCGTCTCGGACGTACATGGGCATGGAGTGGAGCCACCTCCTTGAGGAATGTGAACTTGCGAAGGAATTCACAAGTTCACAAACTGGCGGATTCTCATGTTCACATGCCTCCGCCGGTGCAAACAAGGGGCAGGCGCCGGAGCGTTGGGGGAGACGGCCGTCCCTCAGCCGGTCCGCGGCCGTCCCTCGCAGGTCAGCGCCGGTCGTCGCCCACGTAACTCAGCAGATCCTCGTGCAGCAGACCGTTGGACGCCGCGGCGTTGCCGCTGTGCGGGCCCGGCTTACCGTCCAGCCCGGAGAACTGTCCGCCGGCCTCCTGGACGACGACCGCGCAGGCCGCCATGTCCCACAGCGAGAGCTCCGGCTCCGCGCAGATGTCCACCGACCCCTCGGCGACCATCATGTACGGCCAGAAGTCGCCATAGGCCCGGGTACGCCAGCAGTCCCGGGTCAGATCGAGGAAACCGGGCAGCTTGCCGCGCTCCTCCCAGCCGGTCAGCGAGGAGTATGCGAACGACGCGTCCTGGACGCGGCCGATCTTCGAGACATGCAGACGGGTCGCGGAGGTCAGGCTGCGTCCGGTGAAGGCCCCCAGGCCCTCGGCGGCCCACCAGCGGCGGTTGAGCGCGGGTGCGGAGACGATGCCGACCACCGGGCGGTCGCCGCCCTCGCCGCGCTCCATCAGGGCGATCAGCGTCGCCCAGACCGGCACTCCGCGGACATAGTTCTTCGTGCCGTCGATCGGGTCGATGATCCAGCGGCGTGGCCCGGCCCCCTCGCTGCCGAACTCCTCGCCGAGCACCGCGTCCCGTGGCCGGGCGCGCTGCAGATGGCCACGGATCAGTTCCTCCGCGGCCTTGTCCGCCTCGCTGACCGGTGTCATGTCCGGTTTGGTCTCGACCTTGAGGTCGAGCGCCTTGAACCGGTCCATGGTCGCGGCGTCCGCGGCGTCCGCGAGGACATGGCCGAGGCGGAGATCATCGTGATAGTCGGGCATGTGCGAACAGTATCTACTGGTATACGCGGGAGCCACCTGGGCATGCCCGGCCGGACGTGTGACACCCGCCGGCCGGCGAGTGGCCGCTTCGCGGCCCGCAGCGCAGTGCCTCTTGACAGTGTCTGGCGCCACATCAATTCTGTGCGCACTCCGGCCATATGGGCGCCGGCCGGCCCGGGAGGCGACGGATGTCAGCAGCGCGTGAGTCCCTGCTGGATGCCGCTATGTCGGCGCTGACGACCCGGGCGTGGCCGGCCGTCAGAATGGTCGATGTCGCGTCGGCGGCCGGGGTCTCCCGGCAGACCCTCTACAACGAGTTCGGCAGCAAGGAGGGGCTGGCCCGCGCCCTCGTACGCCGGGAGACCGACAACTACCTGGCGGGTGTCGACCGGGTCCTGACCCAGGAGGGCACCGTGGCCGCCGGGCCGCACGACGACGCGGCGGGCCGGGTGGTGGCCGCGGCCGCCTGGACACTGCGTACGGCGCGCACCAACCCGCTGGTCCGGGCCGCGCTGACCGGCTGCTGGAACGACCGGCTGCCGGCGCTGCCCGAGGTGTCGGCGGAATCGGTCCCCATACGGGCCGCGCGTCCGGGCGTCCCCGGGCAGCGTGCCGCGTCGCCCGGCGAGGGGCCGCTGCCGGGGCCCGCCGAGCTGGTCGGCCAGTTCTGCGACCGGGCGGTGGCGGCGCTGGAGCCGGACTGGCCCGAGGAGGAGCTGCCCGCCCTCGGCGCCGCCTGCGAGACCGCGGCGCGGCTGACCCTGTCGTGTGTGGTCGCCCCGGCCGCTCCGGAGACGGCGCCCGCACCGGGGCACATACCGGCGTCCGCCGAGCCGAGGTGCGAGGCCGAGACGGAGGTGGTGTCCCGGCTCGTACGGGGTGCGTTCGCGCGGCTGGGGAGCGGGCGGGGGTGGGGGTGGAGGGGCCGTTACGGCGTCACGAGGCGGGCGGGGGCGGGTGGTTGACGGGCCCTTAGGGGTGCCCCTTAAGGGTTGCGCGCGCCCCTTGCAGGCCACAACGCGGCGGGGCGGGGGGTATTCCCGTGGCGGGGGAGAGGAACACGGCGAGGGGCGGAGGCAAGACGGAGAAGGGCAGAGGAGAGCCGGCGACAAGTCGGAGAAAGACGGGGACGAGACGGAGAGAGCTGCCGCCCTCCGGAGGAAGCGCTCTTCAGGAGCCGCCCTCCAGCCCCTGTCAGGGGCGGCCCGAGAACCTCTCTCAGTGCCCCGAGCCCGACAGCTGTAGACCGATGACGCCGACGATGACCAGGGTGATGGAGACCAGCTTCAGGGTGGAGACCACGTCGCCCAGGAAGACCATGCCGTAGATCGCCGTGCCGGCCGCGCCGAGGCCGGTCCAGACCGCGTACGCCGGGCCGACGTCGAGCCGGCGCAGTGCCAGCGTCAGCAGGCCGAAACTGCCCAGGGCGAAGGCGGCGAAGGCGATGGTGGGGAAGAGCCGGGTGAAGCCGTGCGAGAGCTTGAGGCTGACCGCGAAGCCGGTCTCCAGGAGCCCGGCCACGACGACCAGCAGCCATGCCATCGCCATTTCGTTCTGCCTCCGCCCGTGTCCCCGTTCCGGCGAAACCGGTCAGGGTGACCACGGCGCCGGCCTTGATGTGATTATGCAGTTCCCCCGGACGGACGGCAGCGAATTTGCCGCGATCAGTCGCCCTCGCGTCGCTCCCGGGTGGCCAGCAGGCGGCGCAGTGAATAGAGACGGGCCGGGTCGGCGTGCCCGTCGGCCACCCAGGCGTCCAGGCCGCAGTCCGGTTCGTCGTGGCTGCAGGCGCGCGGGCAGCCGGCGGTGCCCGGTTCCAGATCGGGGAAGGCGTGGATCACGCGCGACGGGTCGACGTGGTGCAGCCCGAAGGACCGGACGCCCGGGGTGTCGATGACCCAGCCCGAGTCCTGGGGGAGGGGGAGGGCCAGGGCCGAGGTCGTGGTGTGGCGGCCGCGGCCGGTGACCGCGTTGACGTGCCCGGTGGCCCGGCGGCGATCCGGGACCAGGGCGTTGACCAGGGTCGTCTTGCCCACGCCGGAGTGCCCGACGAAGGCCGTCATGCGGCCCGTCAGGTGTTCCCTGACATGTTCCGCGGCACTGCCGTCGACCAGCTCGTCGCGGTTGGTGACGACATACGGGACGCCCAGCGTGCCGTAGGACTCCAACAAAGCGTCCGCGGGTGCCAGGTCGGACTTCGTCAGGACGAGCAGCGGGTCCAGGCCGGCGTCGTACGCGGCGACCAGACAGCGGTCGATCAGCCGTGGGCGCGGCTCGGGGTCGGCGAGGGCGGTGACGATCGCGAGCTGGTCGGCGTTGGCGACCACGACCCGCTCGTACGGGTCGTCGTCGTCGGCCGTGCGGCGCAGCGTCGAGGTGCGCGGCTCGACCCGGACTATCCGGGCGAGGGTGTCCTTGGCGCCGGACAGATCGCCGACGACGGCGACCCGGTCGCCCACCACCGCGCTCTTGCGGCCCAGTTCGCGGGCCTTCATCGCGGTGATCGTGCGGCCCTCGACCAGGCAGGTCAGGCGGCCGCGGTCGACGGTCAGGACCAGGCCCGCGCCGGCCCCCTCGTGCTTGGGGCGGATGTGGGTGCGGGGGCGGTTGCCCTTGGGGTTGGGGCGGACACGGATGTCGTCCTCGTCGGGGTTCTTGCCGTAGCGGCGCATGGAGGCGTACCCCTCACGCTCTCCGGGCGGGTGCGGCCGCCGGGTCGAGCATCCGCGTCCACATCGCGGGGAAGTCGGGCAGCGTCTTGCCCGTGGTGGCGACGTTCTCCACCTCCACGCCCGGCACGGCGAGGCCGATGACCGCCGCGGCGGTGGCCAGCCGGTGGTCGTCGTAGGTGTGGAAGACACCGCCGTGCAGCGCGCGCGGCCGGATGTGCAGACCGTCCGCGGTCTCGGTGACGTCGCCGCCGAGTTCGTTGAGCTCCTTGGTGAGCGCGGCCAGCCGGTCGGTCTCGTGCAGCCGCAGGTGGGCGACGCCGCGGAGCGTGGACGGGGAGTCGGCGAGGGCGGCGGCGGCGGCGATGCCCGGGGTCAGCTCGCCGACCTCGCCCAGGTCGACGTCGATGCCGTGGATACGGCCGCTGCCGGTGAACGTCAGGCCCTGGTCGGTGAGCTCGCAGGAACCGCCCATGGTGGTGAAGATCTCGCGCAGCGCGTCACCGGGCTGGGTGGTGTGCTCGGGCCAGTCCGGGATGGTGACCCGGCCGCCGGTGACCAGCGCCGCGGCCAGGAACGGCTGGGCGTTGGACAGATCGGGCTCGACGATCAGATCGCGGCCCAGCAGGGCGCCCGGGGTGACCCGCCAGACGTTCGGCTCGCCGCCGGCCTCGGGCGTGTCCACCTGGGCGCCGACGCTGCGCAGCATGTCGACGGTCATCCGGATGTGGGGCATCGACGGCAGCGCCGCGCCGACGTGCCGTACCTCCACGCCCTGGTTGAAGCGGGGCGCGGACAGCAGCAGGGCGCTGACGAACTGGGAGGACGAGGAGGCGTCGATCTCGACCGGGCCGCCGTCCAGGGCGCCGCCGCCGTGCACCGTCATCGGCAGGGAGCCGCGGCCGTCGTCGTCGATCCGGGCGCCGAGCGCGCGCAGCGCCTCGATGACGCCGTCGAGCGGGCGCTCGTAGGAGCGCGGGTCGCCGTCGAAGCGGATCGGGCCGGCGGCGAGGGCCGCGACCGGGGGGAGGAAGCGCATGACCGTGCCGGCGTTGCCGACGTCGACGGTGGCCGGGCCGTGCAGTCCGGCGGGGATCACCCGCCAGGCTTCACCGCCGCCGGCCTGCCCCACGGCACCCGCGGAGCTGGAGGAGGCGGTCTCCTCGATGCCGACGCCCATGGTGCGCAGCGCCTCGGCCATCAGGAGCGTGTCGCGGGAGCGCAGCGGGCGGCGCAGCCAGCCGGGCTCGGAGGAGAGGGCGGCCAGGACCAGTCCACGGTTGGTGACCGATTTCGAGCCGGGCACGGTGACGGTCGCATCGACCGCCCCGGGGGCGAGGGGGGCGGGCCACAGGGCGGGAAGTGCGGGGCTCTCGGTCATGCCCTTACTTTAATGGCTGGGCAAGGGTGCCGATCTTGATCAAAAGCGGCGCAAGGTCAAGCAACGTGGACGAAACATGACACTGGTAGTGCGCCCGCGTGTCGAGGGAAGCGCTACGCCGCGGCAGCCGGGTACGACGGGACCGGGTGTCAGAGGCCGAGCAGCCACTGCCCGCCGCCGATCAGCGAGCACAGCGTCACCACGTGGAACAGGCCGAGCCAGATGGCCGCCGGGACGTTGGTGAGGCGGGCCAGCTGGTCCGGGTCGGAGTCCCCGGCCGTCCCCGCCCGTCGCCAGGCCACCACCCCTGAAGGAGCCGCTGATGCGGCGCGAGCCCTTCGCCGCTTCCCCACCAGCTCGAACGGCGGCCGGACGCCGCCCAGCAGCAGGAACCACACCACCGCATACGCGAACGCGGCCTGCACCTCCGGTGTCGTCAGCCAGGAGACGAGGAAGAAGACGGCACCGGACAGGACGACGGTGAGCACCCCGTAGGCATTGCGGATCATGACCAGCATCGCGAGGAGCAGCGCGGTGGCGCCCCAGAGCAGGGCTGTGATGTGCCCCGAGGCCAGCAGCGCGGCGCCCGCGAGGCCCAGCAGGGACGGCGCCGTGTAGCCGGCCGCGGCGGTCAGCACCATGCCGGGCCCGGTCGGTTTGCCCCGGGAGACGGTCAGCCCCGACGTGTCCGAGTGCAGCCGTATGCCCTCCAGGCGGCGGCCGGTGACCAGCGCGACCAGCCCGTGGCCGCCCTCGTGCGCGATGGTGACGGCGTTCCGCGACAGCCGCCACGCGGTGCGCGGGACGACGGTGCCCAGTGCGAGCACCCCGGTGGCGATCACCAGCCAGAACGACGGATCGGGCTGGGTCCCGAAGACCCGGCTCCATACGTCGGCGATGTGGTCGGTGTCCATAGTCTCCGCGTCTCCCCTTCGTGTGGCATGGCAGTGTGGCATGCATGTGCGGTAGGTATGCAGCGAGTCGTCGGCCCGAGGACCTGGTGGGGATCTTCGACGTCCAGCAGTGGGAGCCGAAGGAGACCCTGGCACCCAGCTGGAACGTGGCTCCCACGGACAACGTGCACGCGGTGCTCGAACGTCCCCTCAAGGGCGCGGCGGCCGCCGATTTCCCGCCCGGCCCGGTGCGCCAGCTGCGGACGCTGAAGTGGGGCCTGGTCCCGTCGTGGTCGAAATCACCCGACGCCGCCGCGAAGATGATCAACGCCCGGGCCGAGACGGTGCACGAGAAGCCGTCCTTCCGGCAGGCGTTCACGGCCCGCCGGTGTCTGCTCCCTGGGGACGGCTATTTCGAGTGGGTCACCGGGGCCGGGGAGCGGCAGCTGGAGGAGCAGGGCCGTAAGAAGCGGCCCCGTAAGCAGCCGTATTTCGTGACGCCCGCCGACGGGTCCGTGATGGCGATGGCCGGGCTGTACGAGTTCTGGCGGGACCGGACGCTGCCCGGTGACCACCCGCTGGCGTGGTGGGTGACCTGCACCGTGGTGACGACGGAGGCGGAGACCGCACCGCTGGCCGGCGCCACCGGGGGCGAGGGGCCGCAGTCCCTCTCCGACATCCACCCCCGGATGCCGCTGGTGCTGCCGCCGGACCGCTGGGACGCCTGGCTCGACCCGTCCCACACCGCCCCGGACGCCCTGCGCGAGCTGCTGGCCCCGCCGCCGGCCGGGCTGATGCGGGCCTATCCCGTCCCGACGGCCGTCAGCAACGTCCGCAACAACGGGCCCGAACTGCTGGAGGAACTGGCGGAGCCGGAGGTCGGCACCCTGTTCTGAGGGGCGAGGCGCAGCCCCTCCAACAGGGGCGACGGGCGGGCGGCCGCCCTGGCGTGCTGCCGTGCCCCGGTGGCCTGGGTGCGGGCAGGATGACGCGTGAGCGAGCGCGGCGTGGGGGTCCCCCGGTCGGAGACTGGGGGAGAATGATCGAGGGGTGCGCGCCTCGCGCCTGCGAGGCCGAGCGAAGCGAGGGGTCGGCATGAGCGCGAAGGCGAACGAGAGCGAGATGGTCGGGACGCCGGCCGGCGACGCGCGGATCATCTGGTACCGCGATCCGGAGCCGGTCCGGGCGGTGGTGGGCCTCGGCCACGGGGCCGGCGGCGGGATCGGGGCGCGTGACCTGCAGGCGCTGGCGGCCGCGCTGCCGTCCCGCGGGTACACCGTGGCGCTGGTCGAGCAGCCGTGGCGGGTGGCCGGCAGGAAGGTGGCGCCCGCGCCGAAGACACTGGACACCGCGTGGACGGCGCTGTGGCCCGCGCTGGCGAAGCCGGGCCTCCCGGTGGTCGCGGGCGGCCGGAGCGCGGGCGCCCGGGTGGCCTGCCGTACGGCGCGCGAGCTGGGCGCGTACGCCGTGCTGGCGCTCAGCTTTCCGCTGCACCCGCCGGGCAAGCCGGAGCGGTCCCGGGTGGACGAGCTGACCGGCGCAGGGGTGCCGACGCTGGTCGTCCAGGGCGCGCGGGATCCGTTCGGCCGGCCCGAGGAGTTCCCTCCGGGGACGGAGCTGGCCGAGGTGGCTCATGGGGACCACGGTTTCGCGGTGCCGAAGTCGGCGGGCGTCGGCGAGGCGGAGTCGATGGCGACGGTCACGGACGCGGTGCTGGCCTGGCTGGACGGGATGTTCGACTGAGGAGCCCGACGGTCACCGGCCGCCGCGGTCAGTCCGCCCGCCCTCCCCCAGCCACCGCTGGGAGGTACCCCCCAGTCCGACCTCCGCCCTCGAAGACGGCGCTACGCGCCGGCCGACCGTCCGCGCGGCCGGGCGCGGATGTGTATCCGCTCGCCCTGCCTCCCGAAGAGGCTCAGCAACTCGACCGGTTCGTCGCCCGCGGGACCGAACCAGTGCGGCAGCCGGGTGTCGAACTCCGCCGCCTCCCCGGCCCGCAGCTCCACATCCCGGTCGGCCAGCAGCAGCCGCAGCCGCCCGGACAGGACGTACATCCACTCGTAGCCCTCGTGCGTACGCTGCTCGCGCGGGCCTTTCACCGGTTCCATGACGAGCTTGTACGCCTGGAGAGCGCCTGGCTGGCGGGTCAGCGGCACCACCGTCATATGGGGGCGTTTCTGCGGCACCGCCCGCACCCGCGGATCGCCGACCTCCGGTGCGCCCACCAGCTCGTCCAGCGGCACCTGATGGGCCTGGGCCAGCGGCAGCAGCAGTTCCAGGGTGGCCTTGCGGCCGCCGGACTCCAGCCGTGACAGGGTGCTCACCGAGATGCCGGTCGCCTTCGAGAGCGCGGCCAGCGTCACCCCGCGCTCCTGCCGCAGCCGCCGCAGCCGCGGCCCCACATCCGCGAGGACCCGTCCGTACGCGTCGTCGTCCATCCCTACATTGCCGAAGCGGCAATGCGTTTTGTCAAATCGGCGAGGCGCCCGAGGAAAGTTCCGCCGGACCGGGAATGACCTGCGGGATGCGGCTGTTGTGTGAGCGTAGGAAGCCAGAGAACCAGCGCAGCACGAGGAATGGGAGACCCCAGCATGGGAATCGCCTGCCCCGCCCGCCCGGCCGCTGACCTGCAGTGGTCGCAGATGCAGGGGACGCAGCCCGCCATGGCTGGAGCGGCGGCGGCACCGGATCGTCGTCTATTCTCCGAATCGAGGGGGTCCGCATCCGGATCCGTCACGGTGTTGGAGGAGGTGGGTCCGGTCACTGGGACCGACGCAGGGACCGACGGCACGGCTGGGGATCAGACCGCGGGCCGGAAGGAGAGCGCCGTCGAACGCAACGCGCGCTTCGAGCGTGACGCGCTCACCTTCCTGGACCAGGTGTACTCCGCCGCGCTGCGCATGACGCGCAATCCGGCCGACGCGGAGGACCTCGTGCAGGAGACGTACGCGAAGGCGTACGCGTCCTTTCACCAGTTCCGTGAGGGAACCAACCTCAAGGCGTGGCTGTACCGCATCCTGACCAACACCTTCATCAACTCCTACCGCAAGAAGCAGCGTGAACCGCAGCGCAGTGCGGCCGACGAGATCGAGGACTGGCAGCTCGCGCGTGCCGAGTCGCATATGTCGACCGGGCTGCGCTCCGCCGAGTCGCAGGCGCTCGACCACCTGCCCGACTCGGATGTGAAGGCCGCGCTCCAGGCGATCCCGGAGGAGTTCCGAATCGCCGTCTATCTCGCGGATGTCGAGGGCTTTGCCTACAAGGAGATCGCGGACATCATGGGGACACCCATCGGCACGGTGATGTCCCGTCTGCACCGCGGTCGGCGCCAACTGCGCGGCATGCTGGAGGATTACGCCCGTGAGCGCGGGCTGGTCCCGGCGGGAGCGTCGGCCGCCGATGCGCAGCCCACGCAGACGCCGGGGTCGCACGACCGGAAAGGTTCGGGATCATGAGCTGCGGAGAGCCGCACGAGAAGGACTGCTCAGAGGTCCTTGACCACCTCTACGAGTATCTCGACCGGGAAATGCCCGCCGGGGAGTGCGCGGAATTCCAGGTGCATCTCGAAGAGTGCTCGCCGTGCCTGGAGAAGTACGGCCTGGAGCAGGCCGTCAAGAAGCTCGTCAAGCGCTGTTGCGGCCATGACGACGTCCCCAGTGATCTGCGCTCCAAGGTCATGGGCCGGATCGACCTGATCCGGGCCGGGGAAGAGGTGCCCGAGGTCAGCGTGCTCGAACAGGCCCGGCACGAGCAGGCACAGCGGCAGCAGGCGGCGAAGGCCGCGGGCGCCGAGTCGGAGGACACCGGGCCGTGTTCGCCCGAGGCCGGCTCCGCCGATGCACGGTCCGAGAGCACGCGGGCCGAATAAGGAAATTCATCACCCTAAGGGGTGAGGGCGGGGCGATAGGCCCCGCCCGATGCGCTGATGCGCCCTCTCCGGCGTCCCGGCCCCTCTATTCTCACCGAACCCACCGCGTCTCGACGCGGCGCGATGGGGGTCCCCGCTCCCTAAGAGCGCGGGGAGAGCAGTGGGCTTGGTGAGGAGGGCGTGATGCGGGGACTTCCGGCGGCCGCGCGAGGGTGTATCGGATGCGCTGTCCTGGCGGCCGCGCTGTGTGTGGCCCCCGCGGTGCGGCTCGGTGCCGGCGCCCCCTGGACCAGCGCCCTGGCCCTCGCCACTCTCTACGGACTGTGCGAACGCCTCCGCCGCTGCACGCTGTTGGGCGGCCGGGTCCCGTTCGGCATGGCGTCCTTCGCGAGACCCGGGGGGCTTCCCTCCGGGTGGGCAAGCCCCGTTCTCCTTGCCGGATCCTTTCTTCTGCCGCCGCCGCTGGCCGCGCTGACCGCCGTCCCCGGCGCGCTGCTCGCACGGGCCGAGCCGCGCTCGGCCGGCGCCCGCAAGATCTGGCACGCGGCCGAGCTGGCGCTGGCCTGCTGCGCGGCCTCCCACGTCTTCCGGGCGCTGGTCAGCCACTCCCTGGCCGCACCACGATTTCCCGTCCTGCTGCTGGGGGCCACCGTCGCCGCCGGAACCTCCTGCGTCGTGCTCGCGGCATTGGACGGCGGGGTGCGCGTGGCCGCCGAGCGACACCCGGCGCGCACCGCCTGGCGGGGACTGCTGACCCGCTCGCTGGCGCCGTATCTGGTGCACGGGCTCGCCGGGCTGATGATGGCGGTGCTGTGGCGCAGTTCGTACGGGCCCTTCGCGGCGCTGCTCGTCCTGCTGCCCATGTATCTCTCCTGCTGGGTCTTCGCCCAGTACCACCGCGAACGCGCCGCCCATCAGGCCACCATCCGCGCGCTCGTCCAGGCCGTGGACATCAAGGACCGCTACACCCGCGGGCACAGCGAGCGGGTCGGCCGCGCCTCGGTGATGATCGCCCGCGAACTGGGCATGCCGGAGGACCGGGTGGAGGTGCTGCGGTTCGCGGGCATCCTGCACGACGTCGGCAAACTCGGCGTCCCCACCCGGCTGTTGCGCAAGGACGGCCCGCTGACCCCGGAGGAGCGCCGCGTCATCGAGCTGCATCCCGAGTACGGGCACGAGATCGTGCGGGGCATCGGGTTCCTCGGCGAGGCGCGCGCCGCGATCCTGCACCACCACGAGCGGATCGACGGGCGCGGCTACCCGTACGGCCTGGTGGGGCGCCACATCCCGGAATGCGCACGGGTGGTGGCGGTCGCGGACGCCTTTGACGCGATGACCTCCACACGCTCCTACCGGCGGGCTCGGCCGGTGTCCGCGGCCGTCGCGGAGCTGCGGAACTGCGCCGGTGCGCAGTTCGACCCGCGGATGGTGCGGGCGCTGGTGGCGGCGCTTGCGCGGTACGGCTGGCAGCCGGATCCGGTGACGGCGGCAGACCTGGACACGGTGGCCCCGGACGTGGCGGACGGGCGCGGAAACGTCCCGCCTCCCGGGCCGGACGGGGCGGCGGGGGTGCCGGCGGGTGCGCGGCGGGCGGCCGGCGCGGCAGAGGTACCGGTCGCCGGCCCGTCCATCAGGGGTGGTGGCCGGGCGACGGGGCAAGCAGCCGCGCGATGGAGGTCCCCCCGGACGGAGTCCGGGGGAGCGTCGATGGGGGGTGGTGGTCGGGTGACGGGTGGGGAGCAGGCCCTCCAGCCGACCGGAGTGACCGGCGCGACCGGGCCGCCCGGCGCGTACGGACCGGCCGGGCGGCCCCGGTGGGGCGGCCGGGACGGTGAAGGGTGAGCGGCGGCCCGGAGGCGCCGCGCGGCGGGCGGCCGCGGGGGAGTGGGCGGCTGTCGGATGAGGGACGGTTGCTGGACGGCGGGCGGCCGACGGATGGCGGGTGGTTGCTGGACGGCGGGCGCGCGGGGGTCCGGGGCACCGGCCTTGGGGCCGTCGCCTCCCGGCCCGTCGCCTCCCGGCCCGTCGCCTCCCGGCCCGGCGCCTCCCGGCCCGTGCCCTCGGCCGTTGGCGCCTCCCCGGCGGTCCTGCCCCCGTCCCGGCGCGCGAGCGCCGTCGTTGTCGGCGTCTATGCCGCGGCCGCCGCCCTGGCCTGGTGGGGGCTCGGCCGGACGCTGTGGGACGGCGTGGCCGAGCGCGGGACCGCGCTGGGCTTCGGCGTGCTGATCGCGGTGGGCGAGCTGACGCGCTGGGCGCCCGCGCGCACGGGCGGGCCCGGCCGGGCGGCCAGGGAGCGGGAGAGCGCACCGCTCGGCGCGGCCGGCGCGCTCGCGTACGCATTGCTCGGCGAGGTCGGCGGGCGGCCGACGACGCACGGAGTGCCGCAGGTCCTGGCGGTCGTCCTGGCCGCCGGCCTGGTGGGGCTGGTCCCGCGGATCGCGCTCGGCCGGGGCCCGGCCCTCGATCATCTCGCCCGCCGCCTGCTGACCGTCGGCTTCGCCGCCGTCTGCTTCCAACCCCTGCACAGCACCGGGACGTTGGTGGCCCGGCCGGCGGACGGCCCGGCCCATCCGCTCTTCCTGGTCGGGCTGTTGGCGCTCACCGCGCTGTGCGACGCGGTCCTGGCCGCCGCGCTCGCCCGCGCCCGCACCGGCTGGCCCTACGGGCCGTTGCTGCGCGACGAGTTGCGGGCGCTGCTCGGCATCGGCTCGGCGGTCTGCGCCACCGGAGTGGTCATCTCGCTCGCCACCGCGGTCGTCGGGCTCTGGGCGCTGCCGGTCTTCTGTCTGCCGCTGCTGCTGACCCAGTTCGCCTTCCGCCGGTTCGCCGACGTACGGACCACCTACCACCAGACGATCGCCTCTCTCGCCCGCGCCACCGAGATCGCCGGCTACACACCGCACGGTCATGCACGCCGCGTGGCCGCGCTCAGCCGGGCGGTAGGACGCGAACTGGGTCTGAACGAACTGGACCTGGACGTTCTCGAATACGCCGCGCTTATGCACGACATCGGACAGCTCTCGCTCCTCGACCCGGTGCCGGCCGGTGCGACCGCACCGCTGCCGCCCGCGGAACAGCGCCGGATCGCCCTGCTGGGCGGGGCCGTTGTGCGGCAGACCGGGGTTCCGGCGGAGGTCGCGGTGATCGTCGAGCGGCAGGCGGATCCGTTCCGGGACCAGCCGGTCACGGCACGTATCGTCCGTACCGTCAACGCCTACGACGACTTGGCGGGGGAGTCCGCCGGAACCGGGGGGCCGCTGCGTGCCCTGGAGCGGCTGCGGCTGTCCACCGCGCAGGACCACGAGCCAGGGGTCGTGGAGGCGCTCGCCCGGGTGCTGGCGCGCAACGGCCGGACGGGATGACTCCGTATCCGTGATCCGTGGAAGCTCGGTATCCGATCCGTAGAGGCACGTGATGTGGAGAGGAATGTGATGCGGAGAAGATCGTGACGCGTGGCGAACTGTGCTCCGCAAAGCACCGTGCTCCGCAAAGCACCGTGCTCCGCAAAGCACCGTGATCTGCGAAGAATCGCGATCCGCAAAGCGGGGTGCGCAGCAGCGTCACCCATAACGCATCACCCACAACGCATCACCCGTAACACCCGTATCCGTAACAGCGGGACCCGTAAAAACGCGTCCGGTAAGAGCGTGATCCCGTATGGGTGTGTTCCGTACGGTCGGCCCCGGGGAAGCCCGGTATCGCGTGTGTTCGCGGGACGCGGAACCGGAGCGATGCCTGCTGTTTTCTGTCGGTTTCTGTCGTGCGCCGCAGCGTCTACGGGCGGGTAGGTCCGGGAGCGGCCCCAGGAGGGGGCCGGGCGGTCGTGGTGGGGTGGTGCGACAAAGGCCCCGATCCCCTTCGTAGAGCGGCCGGGGCCCGCCCAACGTCGTGGAACCCATGGGTAATGAGCGCCCTCCGAGATGGGCATGGTTGGATGCGAAGAGAAGCCCCTCTCAGGGGGATTCAGGGGGTCGGCGAAGGGCAGGGAGCCGGCAAGGGGGCGCAGCTATCGGGCTGAGTCCCACGGCAATCTGTGGCAGGTTGTCGAGTGGGCCCCCAGACGGCCCCGGGCGCCGCCCGGGACCTATCCGGAGCGGCATCAAGAGCAACCAGCAGGCGGGAATCGTGAGGATCTTCGGCAAGGTACGGCACCGGCCCTCCGCCTCGTGGCGGCAGGCGACCGACCGCGCTTTCACGCTGATCGGCGACGGCCGTTACGAGGACGCGGGCGCGCTGCTGACCCGCGCCGCCGACATGGAGCCGTGGCTCTCGGAGTCCTGGTTCAATCTCGCGCTGCTGCACAAGTTCCGGCACGACTGGGAGCAGGCGCGGGCCGCCGGGCTGCGCGCGGTGGCCCTGCTGGACCGCGAGACCGGGGCGCCCGACTGGTGGAACGTCGGGATCGCCGCCACCGCCCTGCAGGACTGGCCGCTGGCCCGCCGCGCCTGGCAGGCGTACGGTCTCAAGGTCCCCGGAGAGGGCTCGCCGTCCGGTGAGCCGTCCGGGATGGCCCTGGGCAGCGCCGCCGTCCGGCTGTCGCCCGAGGGCGAGGCCGAGGTGGTCTGGGGCCGCAGGCTGGACCCGGCCCGTATCGAGGTGCTGTCCATCCCGCTGCCGTCCTCCGGGCGGCGCTGGGGCGAGGTGGTGCTGCACGACGGCGTCCCGCACGGCGAGCGGACCATCACCGCCGGCGACGGCACCGTCCGGGCGTACCCCGTGTTCGACGAGATCGAGATGTGGGCGCCTTCCCCGGTCCCCACCTGGGTGGTGCTCCTGGAGGCCGCCGCAGAGGCCGACAGGGACGCCCTGGAGCGGCTGGCGGCCGATGCGGGCTTCGCCGCCGAGGACTGGTCGTCGTCCGTGCGGCTGCTGTGCCGCACCTGCTCGGAGAGCAGGATGCCCAGCGACGAGGGCGACGGTGAGCATCTGGACCCGCACGATCACAGTGAGCCCGGTCATCCCGGGCCGCTCGGGCACCGCACCGCCGGTTCGGGCTCCCTGTGGGTGCCGGAGCGGGAATGCGGGATCGCGGCGCCCGCCGCCCTGGTGCGCGGGCTGCTGGACGGCTGGGTCGCGGACAGCCCGGACACCCGGGAATGGCGGGATCTTGAAGAGGTCTGCTGAGACAGGTCGGCTGAGACGGGCAGGTCCGCTGGGATGCGTCCGCTGAGACGGGCAGGTCCGCTGCCCCCGGTTCGTCCGCAGGGGCGGGCCTGAAGGGCTCCAGGACGTTCCCTTCCGCGCCCCCGTAGTCTGTAGGGCGACTAATCAGGGTTTCAGGCTTTTAGGAAGGCGAACGGCGGACAATGGCCCAGCAGCCTGTGTTTGATCAAGACGGTGAGCAGCGCGTGGACGACGAGTTCATCGACGACACGACGGATGCGGCGCAGCGGGAGGCCGCCCACCGCGAGCGCGGCACCTCGCGGCCGATCACCGTGGTCGGCAATCCGGTGCTCCACAAGGAGTGCAAGGACGTCACGGAGTTCGGCGACGAGCTCGCCCAGCTGATCGACGACATGTTCGCCAGCCAGCGCACCGCCGAGGGCGTGGGCCTGGCCGCGAACCAGATCGGGGTGGATCTGAAGGTCTTCGTCTACGACTGCCTGGACGACTCCGGCGTACGGCACGTCGGTGCCGTCTGCAACCCCGTCCTGGACGAGCTGCCGGCCGAGCGCCGGGTGCTGGACGACTCCAACGAGGGCTGCCTCTCGGTGCCCGGAGCGTATGCGGAGCTGGCCCGTCCGGACTATGCCGTGGTGCGCGGCCAGGACGCCAAGGGCGCGCCGATCGCGGTCGAGGGCACCGGTTACTTCGCGCGCTGCCTGCAGCACGAGACCGATCACCTCTACGGCTACCTCTACATCGACCGGCTCTCGAAGCGCGACCGCAAGAACGCGCTGAAGCAGATGGCCGAGCAGGAGCCGCGCTATCCCGTCGTCGCCAACGACTGAGCGCCCGTCGCTCCGACCGTGTGGGCACCCGGGGCGCGGTCCCCGGGTGCCCGCACGGCGTTATGTCCCGTTCTGGTAGGCGGTCCAGATCTTCGGCGGGATGGCGGTACCGAGCCCGGAATCGGGGCCGCCGACGCCGTTCATGGGCAGGAGTTCGGGCTCTCCCGCCTTGTTGCGGAACATGGTGATGGCGGTGGTCGGTTCGCTGCCGTCACCGGCACCCGGCGCACGGTCCGGGCGGATGCCGGGTGCGGTGCCGGGCCCGGACACGGTGGTGCCGATGAACCACGCCGACTTCTTCCGGTCGCTGGGCTCCGTGACACCGGCCGCGACGGGCCGCAACGGGGGCTGCTGGTCCGGGGCCCCCAGCGTGCGCCAGCCCAGGCCCTCCAGGGTTCCGGTGACCCGCTGCGCGACTTCGGGAGTGAGCACCTCCTCGGGCTCCGCGCGGTCGAAGCCGGAAACCGGCTTCTTGTTGTAGGACATACGGGACACCGCGTACGGGGCGGCGTGCAGCCCGTCATTGGCGAAGGTGGTGTACGCGCTCGCCAACCGGATCGCGCTGGGCGCCGAGGTGCCGAGCGGGAAGGTCTGCTCCAGCTGCGCCAGGCTCTCCTCGTGCAGCCCCGCGTCCACCACCAGATCCCGGATGGTCTCCAGCCCGATGCGCTGCCCGGCCCGTACGAACGGCGGGCTGTTGGCGTTCATCAGGGCCGCGCTCAGTTCCCTGAAATCGCGCTCCCAGAACGCCTCCTGCTGCGGCAGCGCCTCGGGGGCTTCGTACTGCTGCTGGAGAGCGGCGGCGAGAACGAACGGCTTGAACGCCGATCCGGCCGGCACGGCGGTGGTGTCCGCGTTGTTTCTGAAGTGCTTGGTCGCGTCCGTGCCGCCGTAAATCGCCAGGACCGCGCCGTCCTTGGGGCGTACGGAGGCCGCGCCGAACTGCACATAGGTGTCGGCAGGGTTCTTCTTCGGGTCGATGTTCTTCTTGCTGATTTCGTTGACCGCCTTTTCCAGCCGGCGCGTGCGCTGTTTGTCGAAGGTGGTGTGAATGCGATAGCCGCCGCGTGCCAGATCCTTGTCGGTCAGACCGGTGGCGCTCCTGATGAACTTGTTGGCGATATCGACGAGATAGCCGATCTGGCCGGCCTGGCTGGTGGGCTTCTCAAGCGGCCGGGGCTCGGGGAACTTCCGGTACTTTTCCCGTTCCCGCGGGCTCATGTGGCCGGTGGCGACCTGCCGGTCGAGTATCCATTTCCAGCGGGCCACGGCCCGCTCGTGATTGGCCTTGCTCAACCCCGGATCGTACTGTTCCGAGCCCTTCAGCGTGGCGGCCAGCAGCGCCCCCTGGCTGGGGTTCAGCTGCTCCGCGTCGATGCCGTAATACGCGTGGGCGGCCGCCTGGATTCCGTACGAACCGCGACCGAACCAGCTGGTGTTGAGATAGCCGCGCAGAATGTCCCGCTTGGACTGCTGGTGGTTCACCTTCAGCGCGATGACGAACTCCTTGACCTTGCGGGTGACCGTCTGGTCCTGCGAGAGATAGGTGTTCTTCACATACTGCTGGGTGATGGTGGAGCCGCCCTGGGCGTCCTCGCCGGAGACCATGTTCACCACGGCGCGGGCAATGCCCTGGAAGGAGACGCCGGAATCGCTGTAGAAACTGGCGTTCTCCGCCGAGATCACGGCGTTCTCGACGGAGTCCGGCACCTTGTCCAGGGAGATGTTCTGCCGGTTGACGTCGCCGACGCTCACCATCTGGCTGCCGTCCGCCCAGTAATAGACGGTGGCTTCCTTTTCGGCGAGGGCGTTCTCGGTCGGGATGTCGACATTGATGTAGACGAGGACGAACAGCCCCGCGAGGCCGGCGATGCCGAGTCCGACCGTGGCCAGCAGCAGCCTCCACGACGGCAGCCAGCGCCGCCAGCCCTCCCGTCCCCGGCGCGGATAGTCGATGAACCGGCGACGCCCCTTCGTGCCCTTCATGCTCAGGTAGATGTGGCGGACGAGGCTCCCGGTTGACGTGTTAACACAACGCTCATAATCCACGGGAGCCCCGTCCGGGGTGTGTGTCTAGAAGTCGTCGTCGAACGAGACCGAGCCCTCGACGGCGACCTGGTAGGCCGAGGCCCGTCGCTCGAAGAAGTTGGTCAGCTCCTGGACGTTCTGCAGCTCCATGAAGGAGAAGGGGTTCTCCGAGCCGTAGACGGGCGCGAAGCCCAGCCGCCGGAGCCGCTGGTCGGCGACGCACTGGAGGTACTCGCGCATCGACTCGGTGTTCATGCCCGGCAGCCCGTCACCGCACAGATCGCGGCCGAACTGCAGCTCCGCCTCGACGGCCTCCTCGAGCATGTCGGTGACCTGCTGCTGGAGCTCGTCGTCGAAGAGGTCCGGCTCCTCGGAGCGGACGGTGTCCACGACCTCGAACGCGAAGTTCATATGCATCGTCTCGTCGCGGAACACCCAGTTGGTGCCGGTCGCCAGGCCGTGCAGCAGCCCGCGCGAGCGGAACCAGTAGACGTAGGCGAACGCCCCGTAGAAGAACAGCCCCTCGATGCAGGCCGCGAAGCAGATGAGATTGAGCAGGAACCGGCGGCGGTCGGCCTTGGTCTCCAGCCGGTCGATCGACTCGACCGAGTCCATCCATGTGAAGCAGAACCGGGCCTTCTCCCGGATGGACGGGATGTTCTCCACGGCGGCGAAGGCGGCCGCGCGGTCGTCCGGGTCGGGCAGATAGGTGTCCAGCAGCGTCAGATAGAACTGGACGTGCACGGCCTCCTCGAAGAGCTGCCGCGACAGATACAGCCGCGCTTCGGGGGAGTTGATGTGCTTGTAGAGGGTCAGGACCAGGTTGTTGGCGACGATCGAGTCGCCGGTCGCGAAGAAGGCGACCAGGCGGCCGATGAGGTGCTGCTCACCCGGGGAGAGTTTGGCCAGGTCGGCGACGTCGGAGTGGAGATCGACCTCCTCGACGGTCCAGGTGTTCTTGATCGCGTCGCGGTAGCGGTCGTAGAACGCCGGGTACCGCATCGGGCGCAGGGTCAGCTCGAAACCGGGGTCGAGCAGATTCCTGTTGCCCGTGGTGGCGGTGTGTGTGGCGGAAGCGTTCTTCTCAGGTGCGGTGGTCATTACTGGCAGGCCTCGCAGGACTCGGGGTTTTCCAGGGAGCAGGCGACCGCTTCGGGGTCGGTGGCCTGCTGCGGTACGGGGGCGGTGGTGGTGGCGGCGCGCGCCGACTGGGCGATCCGCGTCGCCGGACGCGACCGCAGGTAGTACGTCGTCTTGATGCCGTGCTTCCAGGCGTACGCGTACATCGAGCTGAGCTTGCCGATGGTCGGCGACGCCAGGAAGAGGTTCAGCGACTGGCTCTGGTCGAGGTAGGGCGTACGGGCCGCGGCCATGTCGATCAGCGCGCGCTGCGGGATCTCCCAGGCGGTGCGGTAGCGGGCGCGAACGTCCTCGGGGATCCAGCCGAGCTCCTGGACCGAGCCGTTGGCCTCGCGCAGCGCGTCACGGGTCCGCGCGTCCCACATCCCCAGCTCCTTGAGCTCCTCGATCAGATACGCGTTGACCTGCAGGAACTCGCCGGACAGCGTCTCACGCTTGAACAGGTTGGAGACCTGTGGCTCGATGCACTCGTACACGCCCGCGATGGAGGCGATGGTGGCGGTCGGCGCGATGGCCAGGAGGAGCGAGTTACGCATCCCGGTCGCCGCGATACGGCTGCGCAGCGCCGCCCAGCGGTCCGCCCAGCGCGGCTCGGCGTCCGGGTAGTGGTCGGGGTGCAGCACCCCGCGCGCGGTACGGGTCGCGGACCAGGCCGGATGCGGGCCATGCCGTTCCGCGAGGTCGGCCGACGCCTCGTAGGCGGCGAGCATGATCCGCTCGGAGATCCGGGTCGACAGCTCCCGCGCCTCGGGCGAGTCGAACGGCAGCCGCAGCCGGAAGAAGACGTCCTGCAGGCCCATCAGGCCCAGACCGACCGGGCGCCAGCGGGAGTTGGAGGCCGCGGCCTGCTCGGTCGGGTAGAAGTTGATGTCCACGACGCGGTCGAGGAAGGTGACGGCGGTGCGGACGGTGGCGTCCAGCTTCTGCCAGTCCATCTCACCGTCTTCGCCGAGGTGAGCGGCGAGGTTGACCGACCCCAGGTTGCAGACCGCGGTCTCCCCGTCGTCCGTCACCTCCAGGATCTCCGTGCACAGGTTGGACGAGTGCACGACCCTGCCGGGCTCGGCGGTCTGGTTGGCGGTGCGGTTGGCGGCGTCCTTGAACGTCATCCAGCCGTTTCCGGTCTGCGCCAGGGTGCGCATCATGCGGGAGTACAGCAGCCGGGCCGGGATCTGCTTGAGCGCCCGGCCCTCCGCCTCGGCATTGCGGTAGGCGGCGTCGAACTCCTCGCCCCACAGGTCCACCAGCTCCGGCGCGTCGGACGGCGAGAACAGCGACCAGTCGGCGTCCGCCTCCACCCGGCGCATGAACTCGTCCGGGATCCAGTGCGCGATGTTGAGGTTGTGCGTACGGCGGGCCTCCTCACCGGTGTTGTCGCGCAGCTCCAGGAACTCCTCGATGTCGGCGTGCCAGGTCTCCAGGTAGACACAGGCCGCGCCCTTGCGGCGGCCGCCCTGGTTCACCGCCGCGACGGAGGCGTCCAGGGTGCGCAGGAACGGCACGATGCCGTTGGAGTGACCGTTGGTGCCCCGGATCAGCGATCCCCGTGCGCGGATCCGGGAGTAGGAGAGACCGATGCCGCCGGCGTGCTTGGAGAGCCGGGCGACCTGGTGGTATCGGTCATAGATCGAGTCGAGCTCGTCCAGCGGGGAGTCCAGCAGATAGCAGGACGACATCTGGGGGTGGCGGGTGCCGGAGTTGAAGAGCGTGGGGGAGGAGGGGAGGTAGGAGAGGGTGCTGGTCAGCCGGTAGAGCTCGGCGACGTCCGCCAGCGCCCGCTCGGAGTGGTCCTCGGCCAGGCCGCAGGCGACCCGCAGCAGGAAGTGCTGGGGGGTCTCGACGACCTGACGGGTGGTGGGGTGCCGGAGCAGATAGCGGGAGTGCAGGGTGCGCAGCCCGAAGTACCCGAACCGGTCGTCGGCGCCTTCCTCCAGGGCTTGCCGCACGAGCCCGTCCAGCCGGGCGGCGTGGGTCCGTACGAACTCCGCGGTCCGGTCGGCGATCAGGCCCTCGCGATGGCCGGTGGCGACCGAGGCGGAGAACGAGGTGGCGCCCTGGCCTGCGGCTTCCTCCGCGATGGCGCGGGTGAGCAGCCGCGCGGCGAGCTGGGAGTACTGCGGCTCGTCACCGATCAGACCGGCCGCGGCGTCGATGGCCAGCGACCGCAACTCGGCCTCGTCTGCGCCCGGGTGCCGGCCGCGCAGGGCGGCGGCGGCCACCTTGCCGGGGTCGGTGGCGGTCAGGTCCTCGGTCAGCTCGGTCAGGGTCCGCAGCAGGGCGGTGCCCGGCCCGTCGTGCCTGTCATCGGCCCGCCCGGCCCGGGGGTGCTGGGTGGCCACCGCGGGCTGTCCGACCTCGGCGTCTGACGCGGGCTCCGTTGGCGCGATGGTCACGTGGTGCTCTCCCTCACTCGGCGGGGGCCAGGAGGGAGGGGCGCGGCGGTCGCTCGCGGGCATGCGGCACCCCGGTACGGTCCAGGGTGCGCGGGCACACCGCGCGGCGTCCACCGGCCCAACCCGCGAGGCCCGGACGTATGACGTGCCGCACCCATGGCGGTGCGGACGTACTGCCGGCAGGTCCTCGGACTGACGGGTACGCGGTTGCGTACGCTCGATACACCGTTGCGGGACAGTTCCGGATTCGCACCGGATTCCCCTGCGGCGACAGCGAGCATGAGCATACATGTGGGGGTGGCTCCTCGCGCGCACCCCCATATCTAGTGTGTCGTGTGTGATCGGGCGGTGTCTGTCAGTGGCCTCGGCTATCGTCGCTTCCACGTTCCCTGATCTGTCCGACGGCAGAAGGAGAAGGCCTCATGACCGCGCTTGCCGACCGCCCGCACATCACGTTCGTCGAGCACTTCGAAGAGGCCGCCCGGACACTTGACCGCTTGGAGGAAGGCGCGCGGTTGGAGCTCATTGACGGGAAGGTCAGGAGCAAGGCCATGCCGGAGGCAACCACGGACGGATCAGCCAGCGGCTGACGCGTATCTTCTTTCCAGTCGCGTCTTCTTCCAGTCGCGCCCAGAACTGTGGCTCTCTCCCGGTCAGGGACTCACGGTGCAGGCGTCCCGAGGAGGCAGGGCTCGCACGGATGGTGCGCTCGCGCCCAGCGGCGCCTTCGCCGGCCAGGGCGAATGGGTAGATCCCGGACCGGTGTTGATGGTCGTCGAGTCACCTCGCACGACTCGGACGCCGACCAGCGCTATCGGGTGGAGAAGCCCGTGCGTACGCGGAGACAGTCATTCCGCTCTACCTGTTGATCGGCCGTCAGGACTGCCAGGTGGCGGTCCACAGTGAGCCTGACGGTGCCCGCTACGAGATCGTGCGCACCGTGCGGTACGGCAAGCAGCTCCACCTCCCGGACCCCGTGGGAATCACTCTCGAAACCGAAGCGCTCAAGGACTGGGTGAACCGACCCCGTCCGGACGGTGAGACGCGTCCTGACAGGACAGCGGGCCTGCCGCATCCCCAAAGGGACGCGGCAGCCCGTGCGTTCGCCGGAGCGGAAGGCTCAGCGGCCGGCCGGAGCCTCCGCCGTAGCGGGCGGAAGATCGGCCGTGACGCCCTTGTCCCCGACGTCCGCCGTGTAGTCGCCCGGGCTGGTCTCGTCGACGCCCTCCGGGGCCTTCGCGGCTTTCAGGGCGACCGTCAGCACGACCGTGACCAGGACGTTCAGCACGAACGCGGTCAGGCCGATGTAGCCGATCTCACCGATGCCGGGGATCGCGGCGGACGAGCCGCCGAAGTGCTTCTGGGTGGGGCTGGCCACGCCGTACGCCGCGAGCGTGCCGTAGAGCATGCCGGCCGCCCAGCCGGCCAGCAGCGCCCAGCGGTGGAACCAGCGGGTGAACAGACCGCCGACCAGGGCCGGCATGGTCTGCAGGATCCAAATACCGCCCAGCAGCTGGAAGTTGATCGCGACCGTCTTGTCCATGGTCAGGACGAAGGCGAGCGCGCCGACCTTCACCAGCAGCGACACCAGCTTGGCGACCTTGTGCTCCTGCTCCGGGGTGGCGCCCGGTTTGAGGAAATCCTTGTAGACGTTGCGGGTGAAGAGGTTGGCCGCGGCGATCGACATGATCGCGGCCGGCACCAGCGCGCCGATGCCGATCGCGGCGAACGCGACACCCGAGAACCAGCTCGGGAAGACATCCTCGAACAGCTGCGGAATCGCCAGCTGCGGGTTGCCCTTGACGTCCGTACCGGCCTTGATCGCCATGAAGCCGAGCAGCGCCAGGAAGCCCAGCATCAGGGAGTACAGCGGCAGGATCGTGGTGTTGCGGCGGATCACATTGCGGCTCCGGGAAGACAGCGTCGCGGTGATCGAGTGCGGATACATGAAGAGCGCCAGCGCGGAGCCGAGCGCCAGAGTCGCGTACGCCCATTGCGCGTTGGGGCCGGTGGTGAGCGCACCGCGTGGCCTGCCGTTCGGCCCCGGTTCGGCGAACGCCTTCCCGGCCGAGTCGAAAATCGCGTCGAAACCGCCCAGTTTGATCGGGATGTAGATGATGGCGACGGCGATGACGAGGTAGATCAGCCCGTCCTTGACGAACGCGATGAGTGCGGGGGCCCGCAGTCCCGAGGAGTAGGTGTACGCCGCCAGCACGGCGAACGCGATCAGCAGCGGCAAGTCCTTGATGAACCAGTTGGCGTGCGCACCGCCGCCGACGCCCATCACGTCCAGGACGGCCTGGATGCCGACCAGTTGGAGCGCGATGTACGGCATCGTGGCGAGCAGACCGGTGAGCGCCACGGCCAGCGACAGGCCCTTGGAGCCGAAGCGGCCGCGCACGAAGTCGGAGGTGGTGACGTATCCGTGCTTGTGGGAGACCGACCACAGGCGGGGGAGGAAGGTGAAGATCAGGGGATAGACCAGGATGGTGTACGGGACGGCGAAGAAGCCGGCCGCGCCCGCCGCGTAGATCGCCGCCGGGACGGCCACGAAGGTGTACGCGGTGTAGAGGTCGCCGCCGAGCAGGAACCATGTCACCCAGGTGCCGAAGCTACGGCCGCCCAGGCCCCATTCGTCGAGGTTGGCGGACTGCTCGGCCTTGCGCCAGCGGGCGGCCAGGAAACCCATGACCGTCACGGCCACGAAGAAGAACACGAAGACGGTCAGTGCGACGCCGTTCACACCGTCGGTCGAGGCGGCCGCGAGCGGGGTGGCGGAGGGGTCTGGAGTCACTGTGCCGCACCGCCCTTGGCCGCGCGCTTCTCACGCCGGACGAGCTTGTAGGCGATTGTCGTCAGTCCGGTCGAGATCAGCACCCACAGCATTTGGTACCAGTAGAAGAACGGGATCCCGATCAGGATCGGTTCGACCTTCGCATAGGAACTCACCCACAGCATCGCGATGAACGGAGCGAGCAGACACAGCCCGGCCACGACCCGGGTGGGCGTGACGATCTGTCTGGTACCTGGCGATTCGGCCGACTCTGGCATGGCGTTGGCTCCGTCCTGACGATCTCCTGTGTAATGGGCTGGAAATCTATGGCAGAGCCTCGGAGCGCGTCACTAGCTGTCCGCATATCGGTATGGCACCGCGGCGGGGACGGCTGAGGCCGATAAGGCGGGTGGGGCGGCGTCGGTTCGCCTGTCAACTCCCCTACGCACCAGCAGATCCGGCGTTCCCGACGGGAAGCCGTCACAGCGTTCCCTCTGCTTCCTTGCGCACCTTCCTCGTTGCTGCCGTGTGTGCGTGGTAGTGGACCGAGACCCTTCGGCACCTCGCGCCCGGTCGCCCCGAGCAGGGCGACGGCCGTCCAGGTGGTGATGGTTTGTGTGCTGGCGACGCGCACCGGTGGGCCTCCCGTCATTGCGATGACGAAAGGACCGTAGAGCAGGACGATGCCCCTCGCCACGCCGTGTGGACAACCGTGCCGCTGTGGACAACTCGGTCACCCGCGGGGGCGGTTGAGCTCAGTCGCCGGGGCGCTGCAGCCTGGCGACGAACTTGTAGCGGTCGCCGCGGTAGACAGAGCGCACCCATTCCACCGGCTGCCCCTGGGCGTCGAGGGAGTGCCGGGAGAGCATCAGCATCGGCAGGCCGACGTCGGTGCCCAGCAACCCCGCCTCGCGCGGAGTGGCGAGCGAGGTCTCGATGGTCTCCTCGGCCTCGGCGAGCCGGACGTCGTAGACCTCGGCCAGCGCGGTGTAGAGGGAGGTGTACCTGACGAGGTTCCGGCGCAGCGCCGGAAACCGCTTGGCCGACAGATGGGTGGTCTCGATGGCCATCGGTTCGCCGCTGGCCAGCCGCAGCCGCTCGATGCGCAGCACCCGGCCGCCGGTGGCGATGTCCAGCAGGCCGGCCAGCCGGTCGCCGGCGGTGACATAGCCGATGTCCAGCAGCTGGGAGGCCGGCTCCAGGCCCTGAGCGCGCATGTCCTCGGTGTAGGAGGTCAGTTGCAGGGCCTGGGAGACCTTGGGCTTGGCGACGAAGGTGCCCTTGCCCTGGATGCGCTCCAGACGGCCTTCGACGACCAGTTCCTGGAGGGCCTGGCGCACCGTCGTACGGGAGGTGTCGAACTCCGCGGCCAGGGTGCGTTCGGGCGGCACCGGTGTGCCGGGTGGCAGGGTCTCGGTGATCTCCAGCAAGTGCCGCTTGAGCCGGTAGTACTTGGGCACGCGGGTGGTGCGTGTGGCGCCCCCGCCGTTCTCGGCGCTGCCCCCGTCGTTCTCCATGCCCCGCTTCTCCGACTCCTGTCGTGCTGCCGTCACCGGCTCCTCCGTACGTAGCGGCTCACATCGTGGCACGGGTGGGATCCGCGTGCTCCCTCGCAGGTCCCGGCCCGCCAGATGTCGGTCCGGTAACGGACCTGACAGCGACTCTTATACACCCTTGACACCCCAAAAGGTCTAGGCCAAGCTGCGATCACTGGTCTAAACCATTAAAGACCACACCCGGCCTTTAGGGGAGAGCGCAATGAAGCGTGGGCTCATAGCGACGACGACGGTCGCGGGAATGCTGGTGAGTGTCGCTGCCTGTGGGTCCAGCGGCGGCGGCAAGGCGGGCGCGGATGGCTTCAAGGGCCAGAAGCTGACCGTCTGGGTGATGGACGGGTCCAATCCGGCGCAATGGACCAAGCAGGTTTCCGAGCAATTCAAGAAGAAGACCGGCGCCACCGTCGAGTTCAAGGTCCAGCAGTGGAACGGCATTCAGCAGAAGCTGAGCACCGCCCTTTCCGAGGAAACCCCGCCGGATGTCGTCGAAATCGGCAACACCCAGACCGTCGCGTATGCCAAGGCGGGCGCCCTGGCCGACCTCGGTGATCTGAAGAAGGAAATCGGCGCAGACTGGAACGACGCCTTCAACAAGTCGGCGATCGCGGACGGAAAGCAGTACGCGCTCCCTTGGTACGCGGGTAACCGCGTGGTCATGTACAACAAGAAGATCTGGGCCGAGGCGGGCCTCAAGGGCACCCCCAAGACCCGCAACGAGCTCTTCAAGGCGTTCGACACCATCAAGAGGAAGACCGACGCCGAACCGCTGTATCTTCCCGGCCAGAACTGGTACTTCTTCGACGGCCTGACCATCGGCACCGGCGCCGAGCTGGTGAAGAAGGAAGGCGGCAAATGGGTCTCCAACCTCGGTGACCCCAAGGTCTCCAAGGCCATGGACATCTACCGGCAGTACCAGTCCTTCAGCACCGCGCCGAAGAACAAGGACGAGGCCACCCCGCAGCAGGCCGAGGTTTTCGCCAAGGGGAAGACCGGCGCCGTCATCGCCATGGGGTACGAGGCCGGCACCGCCGTCAAGGCCAACCCGAAGCTGAAGGACGACATCGGGTTCTTCACCATCCCCGGTGAGACCGCCGCCAAACCCGAAGGCGTATTCCTCGGCGGCTCCAATTTCGCCGTCGCCGGCATGGGCAAGAAACAGGAACTCGCCAAGGAATTCCTGAAGGTCGCCCTGTCCAAGGAAAATGACGCACAGATGGTCAAGGAAGCCGGCTGGACGCCCAAGTCCCCGGACCTGGCCGACGCGGCGAAGGAGAATCCGGCCGCGGCCGCCGCCGCACCCGCCGCGCAGAAATCCGGCGGTACCACGCCGCCCATTGCCCAGTGGGCGGCTGTGGAGAACGTGCCGAACCCGATCAAGAACTATATGACGGCGGTCCTGGGCGGCAAGGCGCCGGCCGACGCGGCCAAGGACGTCGAATCCGAGATCAACGCGCGGCTCGCCGGGCAGTAGCCGCCCCCGCCGGGTACGGACCGGCCGTTTCCGGACCGTACCCGGCCACCGCACGCGCACCACGGTCCGATGGGGAGAAGGGGAGCAAGGGGCATGGCAGTGCAGCTCGACGACACGGCGGAGCAGGCCGCGCCGCGGACCGGCAAAGGGGGCGCACCGCCCGAAGACGGCACTCCGCCCGAAGACGGCACTCCGCCCGAAGACGGCACTCCGCCCGAAGACGGCACACCGTCCGCTCGCCGCGGCCCCGGCAATCCGGGGCCCGCCCCCCGCGCTCCCCACCTTCCCGCCCGCCGCGCCCCCTACCTCCTGCTGCTCCCCGCCCTGCTCGCTACCGCGGTCTTCCTCGGCTGGCCGATGGTCCGCAACGCCCTGCTCTCCTTCCAGAACCTCAATATGAAGGAGCTCATCCAGCACCTCACGGACTGGGTGGGGACCGGCAACTACCAGGAGATCCTGGGCAGCGAGCAGTTCTGGCGGGTCACCCTCCGCACCATCGTCTTCACCGGCGTCAATGTCGCCCTGATCATGGTGCTCGGTGTGCTGATCGGACTGCTGCTGGCCCGGCTCGGCAAGAAGATGCGCCTGACGCTGTCGATCGCGCTGGTGCTGGCCTGGGCGATGCCGGTGATCGCCGCCACCACCGTCTTCCAGTGGCTTTTCGACTCCCGCTACGGCGTCGTCAACTGGGTGCTGGACCGGCTCGGCTGGCACTCCATGGCCGACTACGACTGGGTCGGCACCCAGCTGTCGACCTTCTTCGTCATCACCGTCCTCATCGTCTGGCAGTCCCTGCCGTTCGTGGCCCTCAACCTCTACGCCGCCACCACGACCATCCCCAGGGAGCTCTACGAAGCGGCCCGGATGGACGGCGCGGGCACCTGGAAGGTCTTCACCTCGGTGACGTTCCCGTTCCTCAGACCGTTCTTCCTCGCCACGACGTTCCTCGAAGTCATCTGGGTCTTCAAGGCCTTTCCGCAGATCTTCGCGATCAACCAGGGCGGTCCGGACCGGCTCACCGAGACCCTGCCGATCTACGCCTTCACCGAGGGCGTCGGCAACCTCCACTTCGGTATGGGCGCCGCGATCTCACTGCTCACGATCGTGGTGCTGCTGGCCATGACCGCCTATTACCTGCGCCTGACCCTCAAGCAGGACCAGCAAGAGGAGAACGCACCGTGAAGCACCCGGCGTCCTCGGCGGCCCGCCGCATCTGGCCCAACGCGACGGCGATCGTGCTCGCCATCGGCTTCGTCTTCCCCGTGTACTGGATGTTCAACACGGCCTTCAAGCCGCCCCGGGACATCATCACCGAAGACCCCGTCTGGTTCCCCTTCCACGGCACGTTCGAGCACTTCGCGACGGCCGTGAACGCCCCGAACTTCTGGACCCTGGCCGGGAATTCGATCGCGGTGACCGTGCTGGCCGTGGGGCTGTCCCTGCTGATCGCGCTCTGCGGAGCGTTCGCCATCGCGCGGATGCGCTTCAAGGGCCGCAGGGGCATCCTGCTGACCTTCATGGTCGCCCAGATGGCGCCCTGGGAGGTCATGGTGATCTCGATCTACATGATCGTCCGGGACGCCGACATGCTCAACAGCCTGCTGCCGCTCACCTTCTTCTACATGCTGATGGTGCTGCCCTTCACCCTCCTGACGCTGCGCGGCTATGTCGCCGCGGTCCCCAAGGAGCTGGAGGAGTCCGCGATGGTCGACGGCTGCACCCGCCGTCTGGCCTTCACCAAGGTCGTCTTCCCGCTCCTCGCACCCGGTCTGATGGCCACCTCCCTCTTCGGCTTCATCACCGCCTGGAACGAATTCCCGCTCGTGCTGGTCCTCAACAAGGAGCCCGAGAGCGGCACCCTGCCGCTGTGGCTCTCACAGTTCCAGAGCCAGTTCGGGGACGACTGGGGCGCCACCATGGCCGCCGCCTCCCTCTTCGCCCTCCCGATCCTGGTCCTCTTCCTGTTCCTGCAACGCAAGGCGGTCGGTGGTCTCACCTCCGGCGCAGTGAAGGGATAACGCTGCCATGACCCTCGTAGGCTCGGTACGCTCCGCCGACACCCTCACCCGCGACGCGCTCGCCGTTCTCCAGCCCGGCTTCGCCGGCACCACCGCCCCCGATTGGCTGCTGCGCCGGCTCGGCGAGGGACTGGTGTCGGTGGGCCTCTTCGGCCGCAATATCGCCGACCCCGGGCAACTCGCCGCCCTCACCGCCCGGTTGCGCGCCGAACGCGCGGATGTGCTGGTCGCCGTCGACGAGGAGGGCGGCGATGTCACCCGTCTCGAAGGACGCGGCGGCTCCTCCTTCCCCGGCAACCTCGCCCTCGGCGCCGTCGACGACACCGCCCTGACCCGCGACGTCGCCCGGGAACTCGGCCGCCGCCTGGCCGACTGCGGTATCAACCTCAACTGGGCGCCGTCCGCCGACGTCAACTCCAACCCCGCCAATCCCGTCATCGGCGTCCGCTCCTTCGGTGCCGACCCCCAGCTCGTCGCCCGGCACACCGCCGCATACGTCGACGGCCTGCAGTCCGCCGGCGTCGCCGCCTGCACCAAGCACTTCCCCGGTCACGGCGACACCGCCGTGGACTCGCACCACGACCTGCCGCGGATCGCCGCCGACCTGCCGACCCTCCAGGAACGCGAACTGGTGCCGTTCCGCGCCGCCATCGCCGCCGGCACCAAGGCCGTGATGAGCGCGCACATCCTGCTGCCCGCCCTGGACGGCAGCCACCCCGCCACGCTCAGCCCGGCCGCGCTGCACGGCCTGCTGCGCGCCCCCGTCGCCGAGGGCGGCCTCGGCTTCGACGGGCTGATCGTCACCGACGGGATGGAGATGCAGGCCGTCTCCGCCACCTACGGCATCGAACGCGGCAGCGTCCTGGCCATCGCGGCCGGCGCGGACGCCATCTGCGTGGGCGGCGGACTGGCCGGCGAGGACACCGTGCTGCGGCTGCGCGACGCCCTGGTGGGGGCGGTACGCGACGGGGAGCTGTCGGAGAAGCGGCTCGCCGACGCCGCGGCACGGGTGCGCACGCTGGCGCGCTGGCGGAGTGCGGGCGCGGAGGTGGGGGCCGCGCCCGCACCCGGCATCGGCCTCGCCGCAGCCAGGCGCGCCCTGCGCACCACCCCCAGCGGCCCCTTCGAGCCGCTGACCGCTCCCGCTTACGTCGCCGCCTTCACCCCCCTCGCGAACATCGCCGTCGGCGACGAGACCCCCTGGGGCGTCGCCGCCGAACTCACCCGGCTCCTCCCCGGCACCGACACCGCCGCCTACCCCGCGGAAGTCGCCGCCGCGGCCGGCATCCCGGACCTGATCGCCGCGCTCCTCAAGGCCGCCGACGGCCGCCGGATCGTGGCCGTGGTCCGCGACGTGCACCGCCACCCTTGGATGGCCGACGCGCTGCGCACCCTCCTCGCCGCCCGCCCCGACACCGCGGTCGTCGAGATGGGCGTCCCCCAGTCCTCACCCGAAGGCGCCGTCCACATCGCCACCCACGGCGCCGCCCGGGTCTGCGGCCAGGCCGCCGCCGAGACGCTCACGGGCCGTCGGCCGGCCACCGGCGCCTGACACGCCCGCGGCCGGGGCACCCCTGCAAGGACACCCCGGCCGCACCGGCAGGCCCAGCCACCGCCATGGATAACTGCGCCCCTGGATCCCTAGAGCCCCTGCCATTCCGGCTTGGCGGCGTAGGTGGCGCGGAAGTAGTCGGCGAGTTTCAGCTTCGAGGCCGCGGCCTCGTCGACGACGACCGTCGCATGCGGGTGGAGCTGCAGGGCCGAGGCGGGGACCAGCGCGGCGACCGGGCCTTCGACGGCCTGCGCCACGGCGTCGGCCTTGCCCTCGCCGGTGGCGAGCAGCACCAGATGCCGGGCCTCCAGGATGGTGCCGATGCCCTGGGTGATGACGTGGTGCGGGACCTCGTCGAGGCTGTCGAAGAACCGGGCGTTGTCCTCCCGGGTCTGCCGGGTCAGCGTCTTGATGCGGGTACGGGAAGCGAGCGAGGAGCACGGTTCGTTGAAGCCGATGTGCCCGTCGGTGCCGATGCCGAGCAGCTGGAGGTCCACCCCGCCGGCCTCGCGCAGCGCACGGTCATACGCCTCGCAGGCGGCTTGGACGTCCGCGGCCGTGCCATCGGGCCCCATGAACGACTCCTCGCCGAGACCGAGCGGCTCGACGACCTCACGCAGCACCACCGAGCGGTAGGACTCGGGGTGTCCCGCGGGCAGACCGACATATTCGTCGAGTTGGCAGATACGGGCACGCGAGGCGTCCACCTCGCCCGCCTGGACCTTGGCCGCGAGCGCCTGGTAGATGGGCAACGGGGTCGAGCCGGTGGCCACGCCGAGCAGCGCGTCGGGCTTGCGGCGCATCAGGGAGGCGAGTGCCTTCGCGATGAGTTCGCCGCCTGCCGTGGCGTCCGGGACGATGACAACTTCCACGCTTGGCCTGCCGTTCTGGAGAATGGACTCATGTGGTATAGACCAATCTATCAGAGGGTGCCCCGCCGGACCGGGCGGCGTTCCCCAACGGACGGACACGTCTTCCCGTCGGGGAGGTGGCCGTCCGGCAACCTGACTGCGCGGCGGGCCACGTAACCATGCGGTCGGCCACATAAGCGCGCGGCCAGGGAGGGGGCGGACCAGTCTCGGTGACGTATGGCCGTAGGGTCACCGAGGCGTACGGTCACCGGTCCGCGCGGTCGCGCGGCCATGGGGCCCGGGGCCAGAGGGCCGGCGGTCACAAGGGGCTGGCGGTCACGGGGCCGGGCGAGGGGCCGGGACCGGCCCCTCGCCCCAGAACAATGCCGTCACCGCAGGCTGCCACCGCAGACCGTCAGAGCAGAGCCGTCGGAACAATGCCGTCACCACAGACCGTCAGAGCAGGGCGCCTCCCGTCGCATCGATCCACTGGCCCGTCACCCAGCGGCTGTCGTCCGAGGCCAGGAAGGCCACGACATCCCCCACGTCCGTCGGGTCCGCGACCCGACCCAGCGGGGATATCGCGCCGACCCGCTGCCGCGCCTCGGTATTGGCCTCGCCCCGCAGCCAGCCGGCGTTCATCTCCGTGTCCACCGCTCCCGGCGCCACCGCGTTGACCGTGATCCCCCGCGGGCCCAGGTCCTTGGCGAGCGTCGAGGTGAAGACATCGACCGCGCCCTTGGTCATGGCGTAGGCGATCAGTTCGGGCTTGGCTGCGCCACGGGTCAGCCCCGTCGACACATTGATGATCCGTCCGCCGTCGCGCAGACGGCCGAGCCCCTGCTGGACGATGAAGAACGGCGCCTTGGTGTTGACCGCGAAGAGGTGGTCGAAGTCCTCCGTCGTCACCTCGCCGATCCGCTGGAGTGTCCCGTCGACCGCCTTGTTGGTCCCGGCGTTGTTGACCAGGATGTCGACCCCCTCGGCCTGTTCATCGAAAGCGGCCCACAGCGTCTCGGCGTCTCCCGGCACCCCCAACTCGGCCCGGACCGCGAAGGCGTGGCCGCCCGCGGCCTCGATCGCCGCGACCGTCTCCTTGGCCGCCCTCTCATCGCGCCCGTAGTGCACGGCCACCCGTGCGCCGTCCCTCCCCAGCCGCTCCGAGATCGCCCGGCCGATTCCCCTGCCGCCGCCCGTCACCAGTGCCGTCTTGCCGCTGAGTGCGCCGCTCATGGCAGGCCCCCCATTTCCGTATGCGTGTGTGCGCCAGCCGCGCGCACGCCCGTTTCGCAACGAGCGCCTTTCTGTATCGCCCGCTACACAAAAACCGTAACACGCCTTCCCTACCGACCGCTATAGAATTCATGACATGGCGGCCAAGGAAGCGAGACAGCGCGGGCGACCCCGGTCCTTCGACCGGGAGACGGCCCTGGAGCAGGCGGTTCGGTCCTTCTGGGAGCAGGGCTACGAGGCCACGTCCATCTCCGACCTCACGCGCACCATGGGCATCAGTGCCCCCAGCCTGTATGCCGCCTTCGGTGACAAGCGGGCGCTGTTCGACGAGGTCGTGGCGGAGTACGGACGGTCGTACGGCGGCTTCCTCTCCCGCGCCGTGGCGGAGGAGCCCACCGCCCGCCGTGGTGTCGAACGCGCACTGCGCGAGGCCGCGGCCGAATACACCCACCCAGGCCGACCTCACGGCTGCCTCATCATCAGCGCCGCGCTCAACACGAGCCCCGCGTCCGCCGAAGTCGCCGCGTCCTTGCGGGAGATGAGGCTGTCGAACATCCGCGAGATCGAGCGCAGCATCCGGGCGGACATCGCCTCGGGCGAACTCCCCGCGGAAACGGACGCGAGTGCGCTGGCCCATTACGTCGGCGCCGTCATCCAGGGCATGTCGCAACAGTCCCGGGACGGCGCCGACCGGGCCACGCTGGAGACGATCGCCGCACTGGCGATGGAAGCCTGGCCGACGACGGAGAAGGAGCCCGCCCTGTAGCGCGACCCCTAGGGGGTAGTCGGGCGGAACCCTTAAGGGTCGCATGCGCCCCTTGCAGGCCCCAACGCGGCGGGCCGGGGCGGTATTCCCATCGCGGGGCCCTAAGCCGTGACGGCCCCCGAGGCGCGGCCCCCGAGGCGCGGAAACCGTGGCGCGAAGAGGCGAGGGAATCGCGGCGCGGGCGTCGGGAGTCGAGTCGCGGGAATCACAGTGCGGAGCCGTGGTGCGAAAGTCGAGGCGTCAGAGTCGAGGCGCGGAAACTACGGCGCGGGAGCCGAGGCGAGGGGATCACGGCGCGGAAACCACGGCGCGGGAGCCACGCGCGGAATCGCGGCGCGGGAATCGGATCGAGAGACCGTGGTGAGCCTGGCGAGCCCCGGAAGCACCCGCGGGCCGCGGCGCCGGGACAGGACCCTCAACCTGTCCGGCACCGCAGCCCGGAGCTGACATCGGCCGGCCCGTTTCCGGGCGGGATGTGTCCCCATGTGCGGTAGGGGCACGGTCCCGTCCTGGGGCCGGTCGATCGGAGGCCTCGGCGCAGTCAGGGCAGAGAGCGCTTTCGGCCTCGTTCCGCTCCCCTGTGCGGGGAGAGCGGAGGATCGGAGTCTGGGGCGATTCCCAGAAGTTGCCACACCAGGCAATTCTGGACTAGACCATTCTGATCTGTCCATGCTCGCGCAGGCACAACAAGTACACCGTACGCCGGTAGGCTCCCATACGTGCCCTCCATGAACGACCTCGTACGCCAGCACACCGCTCTCAGCGACTCCGACCTGGAGTGGCTGCATCTGCTGGTCTCGGAGTGGCAGCTGCTCTCCGACCTGTCCTTCGCCGATCTCGTCCTGTGGGTCCCCACGCTCGACGGCACCCGATATGTGTCGGTCGCCCAGATGCGTCCCAACACCGGACCCACCTCCTACCAGGACGACATGGTCGGCCACCTCGTGCCGCGAGGACGTCGCCCGATGCTGGACTCCGCCCTCGACGAGGGCCGGATCGTCCGCGAGGGCGACCCGGAGTGGCGCGAGGAGGTGCCGGTACGCGTGGAGTCCATCCCGGTGCGCCGCGAGGGCCGGGTGCTCGGCGTGATCGCCCGCAACACCAACCTGCTGACCGTACGGACCCCCAGCCGGCTGGAGCTCACCTACCTGCAGAGCGCCTCCGACCTCGCCCAGATGATCGCCGCAGGATCGTTTCCCTTCCCCGGCCAGCAGGTCGACATGGACGCCTCGCCGCGCGCCGGCGACGGGCTGATCCGGCTCGACGCCGACGGCGTCGTCCAGTACGCCAGCCCCAACGCGCTCTCCGCCTACCACCGGCTCGGTCTCGCCGCCGACCTGGTGGGCCACCACCTCGGTCAGGCCACCGCCGAACTCGCGCCGGCCCGCGGCCCGGTGGACGAGGCCCTGGTCAAGCTCGCCAGCGGCTGGGCGCCACGGGAGTTCGAGGTCGAGGGCAACGACGGCGTCATCCAGTTGCGCGCCATTCCCCTCAAGCCCAAGGGGACGCACATCGGTTCGCTCGTGCTGCTGCGCGATGTGACCGAGCTCCGCCGCCGGGAGCGCGAGCTGATCACCAAGGACGCCACCATCCGGGAGATCCACCACCGGGTGAAGAACAACCTGCAGACCGTTGCGGCGCTGCTCCGGCTCCAGGCCCGCCGGATGGACTCCGAACAGGGCCGCGAAGCCCTCAACGAGGCCGTACGCAGGGTCGGTTCGATCGCGATCGTGCACGAGACGCTCTCCCAGAACCTCGATGAGCGGGTCGAGTTCGACGAGATCGCCGACCGGGTGCTGGCCATGGTCGCGGAGATCGCCCCGGGCAAGGTGACCACCCGCCGCACCGGCCGCTTCGGCATCCTGGACGCCGAGGTCGCCACCCCGCTGTCGATGGTGCTCACCGAAATCCTGCAGAACGCCCTGGAGCATGCCTTCGCCCCGGGGGAGCACGGCACGGTCGAGGTCGGCGCGGTGCGCGGCGGCAGCCGTACGGAGCCGCGGCTGCTGGTGACCGTCCAGGACGACGGCCACGGCCTGCCCGAGGAATTCGATCCGCAGCGTGCCGGGAACCTGGGGCTGCAGATCGTACGGACCCTGGTGGAGGGGGAGTTGGGCGGGAAGTTCGACATGGTGCGGGCGCCCGAGCGTGGCACCCAGGTGATCCTCGACGTCCCCGTCCGCCCCGAGAAGCAGCAGCACTGAGAAGCGGCATTGAGAAGCGGCGCGGGAGGAGTGCGGAGCGGTGGCACCGGAAGCGCGCCAGTGGAACGCTGCACCGGGACGCCCCCCCCCGCACCCGCCCTGAACAGCAACAAGCCCCGGACCCATCTGGTCCGGGGCTCAAAGCTCATATCGCGATGCCATGACCGCCCAGGCAATGCCGCTCTGGGGAAGCATCGGGGGTACTGCGCGCTGCGGCTCGGGGGCCACGGGGTGTCTGGCTCAGGCGCTGGCGTTGCGCGCCCGGTTACGAGCCGCACGGCGCTTCATGGCGCGGCGCTCGTCCTCGCTCAGACCGCCCCAGACGCCGGAGTCCTGACCGGACTCAAGCGCCCACTGCAGGCACTGCTCCATGACGGGGCAGCGGCGGCAGACAGCCTTGGCTTCCTCGATCTGCAGCAGCGCAGGACCGGTGTTGCCGATAGGGAAGAAGAGCTCGGGGTCTTCTTCGCGGCAAACGGCGCGGTGACGCCAGTCCATGGCTGCTCCATCTCCTCGTGTAACGGGAACGTGCTTGTGAATGTGAACGCTTTCACGAATCCCTCCACAAGTGAAGGCCCGTAACCCAGTTGTGAACGAACTGGGGCGGTCCTGTGGAATGAGGAGGATTCGGGCTCTCAAGGGGGCCGGTGAAGCGGCCGTCCCGATCGCCATGAAGAGACTCGCAAACCTCGGCGGCGGATACAACCCCTTGCGGAAAGTTTTTTTTGATTCCTTGGTGTCGCCTAGCTCACAGCCGTCATTCCAGGGGGTGGAAGTCAGCCTAAACGTTCGAGTGAAAGGACTTTAGGCCCTACTGCTCACACAATCACACGCAGTGCACGGCGAACGCCTGTGAACGTCACACTCGTCCGCAGTCCCAGGTGATCGCCGTCCATCTGAAAGGGCAGTAGCACCTGTGATTGCAAGGTGAAGTCCGTCAGATCGCGCAGGGACACCGCGTGCTTGCCATGGGGGCCGCGGTCGGCGGTTGACGTCAGCAGTTGTGCCGCGTATCGGGCCGCCGCCGGGTACGAGAGCTTGCTCAGGGCGAAGAGGTCCAGGGCGTCGTCGAAGGACGCGCCGGGGGACGGGTAGACCGGGCGATTGCCCAGGTAGGTCCAGGGGGCGGTGTTGCAGATTATGGCCATCGCGAGGCCCTCGACGACCTCGGTGGAGCCCTCGGTGGCGCCCGGCCGTTCGAGGGTGATGGTGCCGTGCCGACGGTTCGCCTCGCCCATGAACTGCCGCACGACCTGTCGCACGTACAGGGCGTGGGTCGAACGCTTGCCGCGTTCGCGCTGCTGCTCGACGCGGCCGACGACGCCCGCGTCGAAACCGAAGCCCGCGCAGAACGTGAACCAGCGGGCCGGGACGCCCTCGTCGTCGGTGCCCGGGGTGCCCGAGGCCAGTCCCAGGCCCACGGTGCGCTCGGTGCCGTCGCGCAGCGCGTCCAGGAGGGCGCCGGTCGCCTCGACGACGTCGTTGGGCAGCCCGAGGGCGCGGGCGAAGACATTGGTGGAGCCGCCGGGGACAACCGCCAGCCGGGGGTGCGAGTCCGGATCGGGGCCGTTCGTCAGCAGACCGTTGACGACTTCGTTGACCGTGCCGTCGCCGCCGAGTGCCACGACCAGTTCGGTCCTGCCGTCCTCGGCCGCCTGTTGGGCCAGGTCACGGGCGTGCCCGCGGTATCTCGTCTCGGCGACCTCCAGTGTGAGGTCACTGGCGAGCGCGTGCGTGAGTACGTCACGGGTGCGGGCACTGGTGGTGGTTGCTGCGGGATTGACCACGAGAAGTGCGCGCATGTGCAGCAGCCTACCTACCCGCAGGTACCCCATTCGATCCACGGTCCGTCTCCGGGGTGGCCCGGTGATCGACAGCGTCGCCGCTACCCTTTCCCGGGTGAGCAGCAAGCAGAAGCAGTCCGCGTCCCGCGCCACCGGCACCCCCGCCGTGGCCCCGACCACCGCGCCGGCCGACCCGCGACCTGCCCGGCTGAGCGCCGCCGCGGCGCTCACCGCCGTCGAAGGGCTGGCGCTGGCCGCCATGGGCGCCTACATGCTGATCATGGGACTGGCCGGTTCGCCGGACAGTCCCCGGCAGGCGGAGATGGGCGGGCTGACGATCCTGGCCCTGGCCGCGCTGCCGCTGGTCGCCGCACGCGGGCTGTGGCTGCGCCGGCGCTGGAGCCGGGGTCCCTCGTTGATCACCCAGATCGTGGCGCTGCCGGTGGCCTGGACACTCGTCAAGGGCGGCGGCGTGCTGATCGCGGCCGGGGCCGGACTGGCGGTGGCCGCGCTGGTCGTGCTCGTGCTGCTGGTCAACCCGACGGCCACCGAGGCGCTGGGCATCGGGCCCCGGGAAACGGAGTAGGCGGGGCCCGTAAGGACCCCGCCCGGCCGCGAACCCGGCGACGCCGGGTTCGCTCCCCGGTCGTCCCGCCGTTGTTCCTCTATTCCTCGACGAGCAGTTTGTCGCGCAGTTGGGCGAGGGTGCGCGCCAGCAGCCGCGAGACATGCATCTGGGAGATGCCGACCTCCTGGGCGATCTGCGACTGCGTCATGTTGCCGAAGAAGCGCAGCAGCAGGATCTTCTTCTCGCGCGGCGGGAGGTCCTCCAGCAGCGGCTTGAGGGACTCGCGGTACTCCACACCCTCCAGCGCCTCGTCCTCCGCGCCGAGGGTGTCGGCGACGGCGGGGGACTCGTCGTCGGTGTCCGGGACGTCCAGCGAGAGTGTGCTGTACGCGTTGGCCGACTCCAGGCCCTCCAGGACCTCCTCCTCGGAGATCCCGATGTGCTCGGCCAGCTCATGGACCGTGGGGGCACGGCCGTGCCGCTGGGAGAGCTCGGCGGTCGCGGTCGTCAGCGACAGCCGCAGCTCCTGGAGGCGACGCGGGACGCGGACCGCCCAGCCCTTGTCGCGGAAGTGCCGCTTGATCTCGCCGACGACGGTCGGGGTGGCGTAGGTGGAGAACTCCACCCCGCGCTCCGGGTCGAAGCGGTCCACCGACTTGATCAGCCCGATGGTGGCGACCTGGGTCAGGTCGTCGAGGGGCTCGCCGCGGTTGCGGAAGCGGCGGGCCAGATGCTCGACCAGCGGGAGATGCATCCGGACGAGCGTGTTCCGCAGCTCCGCGCGCTCCGGAGAACCCTCGGGAAGCGTGCGCAGCTCGTGGAAGAGCGACCGGGCGCCGCTGCGGTCATGCGGATCCGGGACATGCTGAGCCTCGTTCGGCTTCTGTTCGGGGGCCGGCGGATCGTGCCGCTGCGCCTGCTGCCCCTGCTGCTCGCTCTGGTCCATGTGGTCTGCCCGCTCTGCCTGCTCCGCCGCGTCCAACCGGCCGCCGTGGTCGTCTGGGCCCACCGGATGCGGGCGGGCCTGCTGGTCGGGGATGGTCACACCGGGCGCCATCCGCGCGCCGCGTTCGAGATCTTTCACGGGGCCCCCTGTTCGGTCATGACGGTCCGGGACCGGCGCCGCGCTCCTTGTAAAGGCTGATGGTGACCGTACGGTCCTCGGCGACGGTGGAGTCGACCTTGCCGGCCAGTGCGGAGAGCACCGTCCAGGCGAAGGTGTCGCGCTCGGGGGCGCGGCCGTCGGTCGTCGGTGCCGAGACGGTCACCTGCAGTGCGTCGTCGATGAGGCGGAAGACGCAGCTGAGCACGCTGCCGGGGACGGCCTGTTGCAGCAGGATCGCGCAGGCTTCGTCGACCGCGATACGCAGATCCTCGATCTCGTCAAGGGTGAAGTCCAAGCGGGCTGCGAGTCCGGCCGTGGCCGTACGCAGCACGGACAGGTAGGCACCCGCAGCGGGCAGTCGGACTTCCACGAAGTCCTGCGACCCGGGCTCGCCTGCGATCTGGGACACCCTCACCTCCAAGGTGGCACAAGCTGGTTGAGCTGGTATGCGTGAACAGTTCGAGTGGTGCGCGACAGCCGCGCCGGTCGTCTTCTGCTCCGGTTTCCTCTCCGGATGAAGGGAGAACGATCCGGCGCAGCTCATGGTTCGCTGTGACGCTATCGCGATCTGCGGGCCGGTGTCGCCCGGAAGGAGCAGGGCCCCCTCCGGACCACCATCCTGCCCACGGTCGACGGACATCGTCACCGCTCGTCGATGTCACTGATGGTAAAACCGCGGGCACACACTGTGGGTAGGGGTGTGCACTATCAAATCCGTATCGATTACGCTCCGTTGACGCGCGCGGAGCCGGCGAGTGTGTGGAGCGCATCTCCAGTGAGCCGGAAGACCGTCCATCCGTCCATGGGCTGAGCGCCGATCGACCGGTAAAAACCGATGGACGGTTCATTCCAATCCAGGACTGACCACTCGAAACGATCGTAGCCGCGGGTCGCACAGATCTCCGCGAGGGCCGCCAGCAGCGCCTTGCCGTGGCCGTCGCCGCGCGCCTCGGGCCGTACGTACAGGTCCTCCAGATAGACACCGTGCGTGCCCGTCCAGGTCGAGAAGTTCCGGAACCACAGGGCGAAGCCCACCGGCGCGGCATCCGCCTCTCCGTCCGCCTCCGCGATGAGCGCGAAGGCCGCCGGCTGGTCGCCGAAGAGGGCCTCCTTCAGCTGGGGCTCGGTGGCCCGGGCGGCCTCGGGGGCGCGTTCGTAGGCGGCCAGTTCGCCGATCATGGCGAGGATGACGGGGACGTCGCCGGGGGTCGCTGCGCGAATCATGCCGCAAGGCTAAAGGGGTGTCCGGAAGCGCCTCACACCAGGAGCTCGTCTCACACCAGGAGCTCGTCGACGAAGCACCAGCGCCAGGAGGCGCCCGGTTCGAACGACCGCATCACCGGGTGGCCGGTCTCCTGGTAGTGCGCGGTCGCGTGCCGGTACGGGGAGGAGTCGCAGCAGCCGACATGGCCGCAGACCAGGCACAGCCGCAGCTGCACCGGATGGCTGCCGACGGCCAGGCATTCCGGGCAGGTGGTGCTCAGCGGGGCCGGCTCGGCGCGCGGGAGGTCGAGAACGTGCGTGCACTCGCTCATGATCGCCAGGTTAGATCGCAGGGACGGATGGTGAAGAACGAGCGGACGGGGCGGGCCGATGACTGTGGTGCCGCTGTTGCTGCTGGTCGCGGGGAGTGCGGCGGTCGCCGGGGTGGCGCGGCGTACGCCGGTGCCGGCGCCGCTGCTGCTGGTCGCCGCCGGACTGGCGGCCTCCTTCATCCCCGGCGTCCCGGACTACACCCTCGATCCGCACATCGTGCTGCCGCTGCTGCTGCCGCCCCTGCTGCACACCGCGGCCCTGGACAGCTCGTATCTGGACCTGCGGGCCAATGTGCGGCCGGTGGCGCTGCTGTCGGTCGGCTATGTCCTCTTCGCGACCGTGGTGGTCGGCCACGCGGCCCACCTGGTCATCCCGGACCTGCCACTGACCGCGGCGCTCGTCCTGGGCGCCGTCGTCGCACCGCCGGACGCCGTCGCGGCCACCGCCATCGCCCGCAGACTGGGGCTGCCGCACCGGATCACGACGATCCTCCAGGGGGAGTCGCTGGTCAACGACGCCACCGCGATCACCGCCTACAAGGTCGCACTGGCCGCGGCCGTCGGGATCGGCGCCACCTGGGGCGGCGGCATCGGGGAGTTCGCCGTCGCGGCCCTGGGCGGGGTGGGGACCGGCGTGGTCCTGATGGTGCCGCTGCACTGGCTGCGTCTGCGGCTGCGGGACTCGGCGCTCCTCTCGCTGCTCATCCCGTTCGTCGCGTACGCGGCCGCCGAGGAGGTCGGCGCCTCCGGGGTGCTCGCCGTCGTCGTGGTCGCCCTCTACCTCGGCCACCGCAACTGGCAGGTCGACTTCGAGACCCGGCTCCAGGAGGAGGCCGTCTGGAAGATGGTCTCCTTCATCCTGGAGTCCGTGGTCTTCGCGCTGATCGGGCTGCAACTGCCGGTCGTGCTGCGCGACCTCGGGGACGTCAGCGGGGCGCAGGCGGTGTGGTACGCGGCCGTGGTGTTCGCGGTGGTCGTCGTGGCGCGCTTCGTATGGGTCCTTCCCGCGACCTTCCTGCCGCGTGTCCTGTCGGCCCGGATCCGCGCCCGGGAGCCCGGGACGAACTGGACGGCGCCGGTCGTCGTCGGCTGGGCCGGGATGCGCGGTGTGGTGTCGCTGGCCATCGCCTTCTCCATCCCGGCCACCGTCCACGGGGGCGGCGCGTTCCCGGCCCGCAACCTGGTGCTCTTCCTGACCTTCAGCACCGTCATCGGCACCCTCGTCATCCAGGGCCTGACACTGCCGCCGCTGATCCGTGCCCTGAAACTGCCCGCCCGGGACCTCCAGGCCGAGACGCTCGCCGAGGCGCAGGCGCAGAACGAGGCGTCCCGGGCGGCCGAGGCACGCCTGGACGAACTGCTGGAGGACCGCCGCAACGCCCTGCCGGGACCCCTCTCGGACCGGCTGCGCACCGTCCTGGAATCGCGCCGCAACGCCGTATGGGAGCGCCTGGGCACGGTCAACGAGGAGACCGGGGAGACCGCCGACGAGACCTACCGGCGGCTCGCGCGGGAGATGATCGACGCCGAGCGGCGGGTGTTCGTCGAGCTGCGCGACGCCCGGCGGATCGACGACGAGATGCTCCGGACGCTGCTGCGCAGGCTGGACCTGGAGGAGGCGGCCGCGTACCGGGAGGGGGGCCGGCTAGGAGGCTGATCAGGGGCTTCAGGGCGAACCCGTGATCACGGCCGCGACGGTGCTGCCCGGAGGGAAGGCGCCCTCGTCGGCCAGCGTCGTCAGGCCGAGCAGCAGCTTGGCGACGTAGACGCGTTCCAGCGGCAGGCGGTGCCGGTCCTCGAAGGCGTCCGCGAACGCGTCCAGTTCGGGGGTGCGGCGGGCGTAGCCACCGCAGTGGAACCGGTCGTCGAGCCGCCAGTCGCCGCATCGCCCCCCGAAGGCCGCGCGCTGGAGCTCCTCGACCGTCTCCTGGAGGAAGTGCGGGCTGCCGCCCTTGAGGACGGGGAAGCCGAGGGCGCTCTGGCCCAATCCGAGCCCGGCGGCGAGACCGGCCAGGGTGCCGCCGGTGCCGCAGGCCACCGCGACCGTGTCCGCGGCCCGGCACAGCTCCCGGCCGAGCTGCGAACAGCTTTGTGCGGCAAGGGCGTTGCTGCCGCCCTCCGGTATGACCTGGAAGGCGCCGAAGCGGTCGTGCAGGGCGGCGATGACATCCGGGGCGGTCTTGCGGCGGTAGGTGCCGCGGTCGACGAAGTGCAGCCGCATGCCGTCGGCGGCGCAGCGGGCCAGGGACGGGTTGAGCGGTGCGTCGGCCAGTTCGTCGCCGCGGACGACACCGATGGTGGTGAAGCCGAGGAGACGGCCGGCCGCGGCGGTGGCACGCAGATGGTTGGAGTAGGCGCCGCCGAAGGTCAGCAGGGCACGTGCACCGGCCGCGGCGGCGGCCCGCAGATTGGGCTCCAGTTTGCGCCACTTGTTGCCCGGCAGATCGGGGTGTATCAGGTCGTCCCGTTTGAGCAGCAGCCGTACGCCGCGGCGCGCGAAGGGCGGGTCCTCGATTTCCTGCAGGGGGGACGGCAGGCACGGCTGCAGCGTGGCGGGATCGGGCGGAACGGGGCTGGTCACAGGCCCCATTGTCACCCGTCGCCCAAAGCCGGGTCGGCCGGCGGCCCGGCCCGTGGGGCACCCGTCCGCCCGCTCACTTCAGCCGTGCGGCGATCCGCTCCCGCAGCCCGTGCATCGACAAGCCGCGCGGATCGACCTTGCCCGGCTGCCACTCCAGATGCCCGAGCACCGAGCGCTCCGTCCAGCCGTGCGCCCGGCAGATCGCCGCCGCGGCCTTCTCCAGGGCCTCCACCTGGGGCTCGGGCCAGGGATCTGTCCCGTCGCCGAGGTTCTCGCACTCGAAGCCGTAGAAGGCGCGGTTGCCGTCGGCGTCGGACTCGTTGTCCGGCGGCAGCCGCTTCTCCGCGATCACCGCACGCAGGACGTCGCCGTCGCCACGGCCCGCGTGATTGGCGCGGCCGCAGCCGACCAGATGCACCGTGCCGTCCTTGGTGATCACGCCGTGGCACAGCGGCCCCGGCAGGTCCGCGTGCCCGTCGTAACAGAGCCGGACGGTGGCCTCGGCGCCGGACGTCGCGGTGTGGTGCACCAGGACGCCGTGCACCGGCCCCCACGGCCCCTTGGCGTTGCGGTGGTGCGTCTGCCACCCGTCGACCTCGACGACCCGTAGCCCCTCGGCCTTCAGGGCGCCGAGGAATCCGGTGGCGGACAGCGGTACGGACATGGACCCACTCCATCGGTGCGCGGCGGTCGCCGGCCGCGTACCGCCTCATGTCTCGCTTTTACGGGATGGCCCGCGTCGATGGAGTGGAACGCCGTGAATCGGACTCGATCGGAGCTGTGCGGGACGAGCGGGACTGGGGCGCCGGGGGAGCGGCTCTCGGTGCGCTACCCGCGCAGGAAGCCGTCCCCGTGGGTGCTGATGTGTGCCTCCAGTGCGTTCAGCGCCTGCTGCGTCGCTTCTTCCGAACCACTGCCCCGCTTCTCGGCGTAGTACGCGGCGCCCAGCTTCTTCAGCAGGTCGTTCCCGGCACGCATCGCCTGCACTTCTTCGACCTTCTGCTTGCCCTGGTCCAGCCCGTGACGGGCCTGCTCCTTGGCGCGGTCGAGGAACCCTGCCATAACTGCCTCCATGAAGGTCGGTGTCGTAAGGTTCAACGGCCCGGACGGCCGCCGCGTTCCCGTGCCACGCTGGTGCACATGGACGAGGAGCGCGATACGAGTGGGCCGCACGGCGCATCCGGCGTGACGCGTGCGGGGTATCGCGAGCGGGCGTCCCGGCTGTCCGGGGCGGTGCTGCGGACGAAGACGAACTCCGCCTCGCCCCGGCGCGGTCGGTGCTGCCCGACGGCTGCACGGATCTGATCTGGAGCCAGGGGCGGCTGCGGGCGGCGGGCGCCAGGGGAGAGACGCGTCAGACTTGTCAGGGCTCTCCGGTCGCTGCGCCCGGACCGTGGCGCTCGCCGCCGCGCTCGCCCGTGGCAGGCCCCTCGCCGAGGTCGCCCGTTCTGTGTCGCTCGTCGAACGCCGGCTGCACCGCCACAGCTTGGACGTGTTCGAATACGGCCCCAAGACGCTCGCCTGGGTGCTCCGGCTCGTCCGCGCCCTGGAGCCGGCGCGCGACGGGATGCCGTACGCCGAGGTCGCGGCGCGCGCCGGATGCGCGGATCAGGCGCATCTCGCGCGCGAGGTGAAGTCGCTGGCGGGGGCCCCGATGGGGGGCCTCCTCGGGCCGGGTTAACGTTTCCGCCATGGACTACCAGGCCGTTCTTGAGGAGGTAGCGGCCTGCGCGAGGCCGTATGTGGGACAAGGCCGTGTCGCCGACTACATTCCGGCGCTGGAGCGGGTGTCCGCGGACCGCTTCGGGATCGCGTTGGCCGATATCAACGGCGCGGTGTACGGCGTCGGCGACTGGCAGGTCCCGTTCTCCGTGCAGTCCATCTCCAAGGCGTTCTCCCTGGCGCTGGTGATGGCCCATGCGCATGGTGACGACGACATCTGGAAGCGGGTCGGCCGCGAGCCCTCGGGCACGCCGTTCAACTCGCTGGTCCAATTGGAGTGGGAGAACGGCATCCCGCGCAATCCGTTCATCAACGCGGGCGCGCTGGTGGTCACCGACCGGCTGCAGTCCCTCACCGGGGACGCCAGCACGACGATGCTGCACTTCCTGCGGGAGGAGAGCGGCAACGAGGACCTCGCCTTCGACCAGGCGGTGGCCGGCTCCGAGGCGGACCACGGCGACCGCAATGCCGCCCTGGCGCATTTCATGGCGTCCTTCGGGAACCTGGAGAATCCCGTTCCCAGCGTCATCGAGCACTACTTCTGGCAGTGCTCGATCGAGATGAGCTGCCGGGATCTCGCCACCGCCGGCGGCTTCCTGGCGCGCCACGGGCTGCGTGCCGACGGCAGCCGGCTGCTGGAGGCGCGCGAGGCCAAGCGGATCAACGCGGTGATGCTGACCTGTGGCACGTATGACGCGGCGGGGGAGTTCGCGTACCGGGTGGGGCTGCCCGCCAAGAGCGGTGTCGGCGGCGGCATCATCGCGGTGGTTCCCGGGCGGTGCACGCTGTGCGTCTGGAGCCCGGGGCTGGACGCCCGCGGCAACTCGGTCGCGGGGGCGGCGGCGCTGGATCACTTCACGACGTTGACCGGGTGGTCGGTGTTCTGAGGGGCCGCCCGTGCCTCCCAGGGGCCTGCTGGCGTTGTGGCCTGTGTTCCGTCGGCGCATCGTTGGCGTAGGGAGGTGCACCGCCATGGAGCACGAGATGCGGGCCGAGTACGAGGAAGGCGTGCCGCCCCACGTGGACGCGCCGGTCAGGATCTGGCACATGGTCCGGATGGACGGGACCGTAGCGATGTGCGGAAAGCCGCTGGATCCGGCCGCCGCCACCCAGTCGGCCGACGCATGGGGCACGCCTCAGGGACAGCCGTTCTGCAAAACCTGCGGTGCGATCTATCTGCGCGAGCATCCCCAGGACACCGGGTGACCGCTGCGCTCGGCTTGCTCCCCACGTTGTCGGCTGTTCCGCCGTGAGGGGGTCGCCTGCGGCGGGCCTGCGCCCCACGTTGTCGGCTTTCCCGCCGTGGGGGTTGCGCCTGCGGCGGGCGTGCGCCGTTTTCGGCTGTCCCGCCGTGAGGGGTTTGCCTGCGGCGGGCGTGGGTTTTCGGGTGCGGTGACGGGCCTCCGGACTCCGTCCTGCGGCCCGTCCCCTCCCGACGGTGGGTGGGAAGAGGCCGGTGGGGGCCATGTGGCCTGTCGGGTGGCTGTGGTCGCGCCCACAGGGTGCAGATGACCGGCTACGTGTACCCCCACCGGTCTTCTTCCGCACCCCTTCGGGAGGTGCCGGTCCGCAGGACGGAGTCCGGAGGGCCGGCACCGCTGCCGAACAGCCCCGCGCAGCGGACCACTGCCCGCCGCGTGGGGGTACCTCCCACGCCCTTCAGGCAGTGGGGGAGCAACGGCGGGACAGCCAAAAAGTCGGCGCACGCCCGCCGCAGGCGCCCCCCACGGCGGGACAGCCGACAACGTGGGCGCGGGCACAGCGCAGCGGACACTCACGGGCAGCCGATGACCTGGCCCGCGTACGAGAGGTTGCCGCCGAAGGCGAACAGCAGGACGGGGGCGCCGGAGGCGATCTCGCCGCGTTCCACCAGCTTGGAGAGGGCGAGCGGGACGGAGGCGGCGGAGGTGTTGCCGGAGTCGGTGACATCGCGGGCGACCACCGCGTTGACCGCGCCGATGCGCTCGGCGACCGGCTCGATGATGCGCAGATTGGCCTGGTGCAGGACCACGCCCGCCAGGTCCTCGGGGCGGATGCCGGAGCGTGCGCAGACCTGGCGGGCGATGCCCGGCAGCCGGGTCGTCGCCCACCGGTAGACGGTCTGGCCCTCCTGGGCGAAGCGGGCGGGCTCGCCCTCGATACGGATCGCGCCGCCCATCTGCGGGACCGAACCCCACAGCACCGGACCGATCTCCGGTTCCGGGGACGCGGTGACGACCGCGGCCCCCGCGCCGTCGCCGACCAGGACACAGGTCGTACGGTCCGTCCAGTCGACCACGTCGGTGAATTTCTCCGCTCCGATGACCAGCGCGTTGGTCGCGGAACCGGCCCGGATGGCGTGGTCGGCGGTGGCCAGCGCGTGGGTGAAGCCGGAGCAGACGACGTTGAGGTCCATCGCGGCCGGCGCGTCCAGGCCGAGCCGGGCGGCGACCCGGGCCGCGGTGTTGGGGCTGCGGTCGGTGGCCGTGCAGGTCGCGACCAGCACCAGGTCGATGTCGTGCGGGGCGACGCCGCCGGCCGCGAGCGCCTTGGCCGCGGCCGCGGACGCCATGGAGTCCACCGTCTCGTCCTCGGCCGCGATATGGCGGGTGTGGATGCCGACCCGACTGCGGATCCAGGCGTCGTCGGTGTCCACGATCCTGGCGAGATCGTCGTTGGTGAGCACCTTGGACGGCTGGTAATGGCCGAGAGCCAGGACGCGTGACCCCGTCATGAGTTCCCCTGTGCTGGGCGGGTGGGACGCGACAAGTCTCACCCGTGGCCACCGCCGGGCGGTTGCGCGATCCGCCAATCTTCGGGCGCCAGAACTGGAGAGATCCGATGCCACGCCCTGCCCACGGGCCTCCCCGCCGTGTAAGGAGGACGCACACGGCGGGGAGGCGTGCCGCGGAGGCTTCCCGCTACCGGACCGATGCCCGGAAGCGCCGCAGCCGCAGGCTGTTGCTGACGACGAAGACCGAGGAGAAGGCCATCGCGGCACCCGCGATCATCGGGTTGAGCAGTCCGGCGGCGGCCAGCGGGAGCGCCGCGACGTTGTAGCCGAACGCCCAGAACAGGTTGCCCCGGATGGTGCCCAGGGTGGCGCGGGCGAGCCGGATGGCGTCGGCCGCGACGCGCAGATCGCCCCGTACGAGGGTGAGGTCGCCGGCCTCGATGGCGGCGTCGGTGCCGGTGCCCATGGCCAACCCCAGGTCGGCGGTGGCCAGGGCGGCGGCGTCGTTCACACCGTCGCCGACCATGGCGACCGACCGGCCCTCGGACCGGAGGCGCTGGACGACGGCCACCTTGTCCTCGGGGAGCACCTCGGCGATCACCTCGTCGATGCCGACCTCGGCGGCGACCGCCGCGGCGACGGCCTTGTTGTCGCCGGTGAGCAGCACCGGGGTCAGGCCCAGCGCGCGGAGCCTGCGAACCGCCTCGGCGCTGGTGGGCTTCACCGCGTCCGAGACGACGAGCACGGCACGTGCCGCGCCGTCCCAGCCGACGGCGACCGCGGTGCGGCCCTCGGCCTCGGCCTCCTCCTTGGCGGTGACCAGCTCGGGCGGCAGCTGCTGGCTCCACTCGTCGAGCAGCCGCTCACGGCCGACCAGGACGGCGTGCCCCTCGACGATGCCCTGGACGCCGAGTCCGGGGACGTTCGCGAAGTCCTCCGGGACGGGCAGGGCACCGGACGGCTCGGCCTCCTCGGCGGCGGTGGCGATGGCACGGGCGATCGGGTGTTCCGAGGAGTGCTCCAGGGCGCCGGCCAGCCGCAGCGCCTCCTCACGGGAGGCTCCGTCGGCGAGGTGGACGGCGGTCAGGGTCATCACGCCGGTGGTGACGGTGCCGGTCTTGTCCAGCACGATGGTGTCGGCTTTACGGGTGGACTCCAGGACCTCCGGCCCCTTGAGGAGGATGCCCAGCTGGGCTCCCCGGCCCGTACCGGCCATCAGCGCGGTCGGCGTGGCCAGGCCCAGCGCGCACGGGCAGGCGATGATCAGGACCGCGACGGCCGCGGTGAAGGCGGCCACCGCCCCCTCGCCGGTGCCCAGCCAGTAGCCGAGGGTGCCGACGGCGAGCGCGATCACGACCGGGACGAACACCGCGGAGATCCGGTCGGCGAGCCGCTGGGCCGCGGCCTTGCCGTTCTGGGCGTCCGCCACCAGCCGTGCCATCCGGGCGAGCTGGGTGTCCGCGCCGATCCGGGTCACCTCGACGACCAGCCGCCCGCCCGCGTTGACGGTCGCGCCGGTCACGCCGTCACCGGGGGAGACCTCGACCGGGACGGCCTCGCCGGTGAGCATGGCGGCGTCGATGGCCGAGGAGCCCTCGACGACCTGCCCGTCGGTGGCGATCTTTTCTCCGGGGCGGACGACGAACTGGTCGCCGACCGTCAACTCCGCGACGGGGACACGGACTTCGCGTCCGTCCCGTAGGACAGCCACGTCCTTGGCGCCAAGCTCCAGCAGCGCCCGCAGCGCCGCGCCCGCCTTGCGCTTCGAGCGTGCCTCGAAGTAGCGCCCGGCCAGGATGAAGGTGGTGACACCGGCCGCCGCCTCCAGGTAGATGCTGCCGCCGCCGTCCGTGCGCGCGATGGTCAGCTCGAAGGGGTGCGTCATGCCGGGCATGCCCGCGGTGCCGAAGAAGAGGGCCCACAGCGACCAGCCGAGCGCGGCGAGCGTGCCCATCGAGATCAGCGTGTCCATCGTGGCGGTGCCGTGCCGCAGATTCGTCCAGGCGGCCTTGTGGAACGGCCAGGCGCCGTACGCCACCACCGGGGCGGCAAGGGTCAGCGACAGCCACTGCCAGTTGGTGAACTGCAGCGCCGGCACCATCGCCATCAGGACGACGGGGAGCGAGAGGGCGAGGGAGAGGAACAGCCGCTGGCGGAGGACGGCGAGGGCGTCGGCGGGCGGGCCCGCACCCTCCGCGTCGGCCTCCGTGGTGGCCGGTTCGGGGGCGGGCGGCTCGGGGAGCGCGGCGGTGTAACCGGTCCTCTCGACGGTGGCGATCAGATCCGCGGCGTTGACCTCGCTGCCCTCGGCGACCGCGACCTGCGCCTTCTCGGTGGCGTAGTTGACGGTGGCGGTCACGCCCGCCATTCGGTTGAGCTTCTTCTCGATCCGGACCGCGCACGAGGCGCAGGTCATACCGCCGATCTCCAGCTCGACGCGCTGTTCTCCGATCGCGGTGGTCATGACGGCTGCTCCTCTGGGTGCTGGGAGTGCGGTATGGGCGGGGCGGTCCGCTGCTGGGCCGGGGCGTGGCGCACGGGGCCGTCCCGGCCGGTGGTGCCGGCGCCGAACGCGCGGCCGAGCCCGAAGCCGGCGGCGAGAACGACGAGCAGGATCAGAACATAGCCGCCGAGCTTGACCGGGGTGGTCAGGGCCGTCATGGCGTACTCCTCCTCGCGGGCTGTGGGACGACGGCGGCCACCGTCGTCCACTGGCCGGAACGGTATACCCCCTTGGGGTATTCCCGCACCCCGTCGTTTCTCACGCCCGCGCCACTCATCCCTTGGGCGGGCCGTCCTCCGCCCCCGCCGCCCGGGTCGCCCGCTCGCCCATCGCCCGCAGATACGCGGCCAGCTCCGGCGGCTCGTGCACGGTGAACTCCCAGCCCAGCATGGCCAGCCGGAACGCCAGCCACTCCAGCGAATCGGGTCTGCTGTGCACCCGGCAGGACCCCTCGTCGACCGGTTCCACCCGGCCCGCCGCCGGGCCGCCCAGCCGGTCGGCCACCTGCTCGGCCGGCGCGTACACCGTCGCCACCGCCCGATGGACCGAGGCCATGCCCTGCATCCGGTCCCGGATGTACGCGCCCGCGTCGGCGGCGGGCAGCTCGCGGGGCGAGGTCCGGACACCGGTGGCGAACGGCTCGCTCAGCCGGTCCACCCGGAAGATCCGCCAGTCCTCGCGGTCGAGGTCGTACGCGACGAGATACCAGCGGCGGGCCGCCGCGACCAGTCGGTGCGGCTCCACCAGGCGCTTGGTGCGCGCTCCGGCGCGTGCCTCGTACCGGAACCGCACCCGTTCGTGGTTGGTGATCGCCGCGGCCAGCACCGTCAGATGCTCCGGGTCGACGGTCGGGCCGTCGCCGGCCGGCATCGGGACGGTGGCCGTGCCGAGCGTGCCCACCCGCCGCCGCAGCCGGGCCGGCAGCACCTGTTCGAGCTTGGCGAGGGCCCGTACGGACGCCTCCTCGATGCCGTCGATGGTGTGCCCGGCGGTCGAGCGCAGACCTACGGCGATGGCCACCGCCTCCTCGTCGTCCAGCAGCAGCGGCGGCATGGCCGTCCCCGCGGCCAGCCGGTAGCCGCCGTCCGCGCCCATCGTGGCGTGAACGGGATAGCCCAGGTCGCGCAGGCGCTCGATATCGCGGCGGATCGTCCGGGGAGTGACGCCCAGCCGCTCGGCCAGCTCGCTGCCGGGCCAGTCGCGGGGGGTCTGCAGCAGGGACAGCAGATTCAGCAGGCGTGCCGATGTCTCACTCATGCGTCGATGATGACCGCAGAAGTAGGACCATTTCTGTCCTACACGGCATTTAGCGTCGAGGACGCACGCCGCGGACGACCCGGCCGAGACCCCCTGCGGCGCCTTACCGATCGAACGCCCCTCACCTCCCGTTCCCAGGAGAACGCATGACCACGACCGTGCCCGCAGCCGCCGAGGCGGCCGACCGCAGACGCTGGACAGCGCTCGCCGTCGTCCTGACGGCGACCTTCATGGACCTGGTTGACGCGACCATCGTCAACATCGCCATCCCGAGCATCCAGCGCGACACCGGCGCGACCTTCAGCGCCGTGCAGTGGGTCACCGCGGGCTACGCCCTCGCCTTCGCCATCGGCCTGATCACCGGCGGCCGGCTGGGCGACATCTACGGCCGCAAGAAGCTGTTCCTGCTGGGGATGGGCGGGTTCACCGTCGCCTCCGCGCTGTGCGGACTCGCCGTCAGCCCCGGCATGCTGGTCGGCGCGCGGGTGCTGCAGGGGGCGATGGCCGCACTGATGGTGCCGCAGGTGCTGGCGATCATCCATGTCAGCTTCCCGGCCCGGGAACGCGGCAAGGTCTTCGGGATGTTCGGCGCGGTGATCGGCCTCGGCGCGGTCTGCGGCCCGCTGATCGGCGCGCTGCTCACCGAGGGCGATCTGTTCGGTCTCGCCTGGCGCCCGATCTTCCTGATCAACCTGCCCGTCGGGATCGCCGGCATCCTGCTCGGCCGCCGTTTCATCGGCGAGTCCAAGGCACCCGCCGCGCTCCGTCTCGACCTCGTCGGCACGGCGCTGGCCACCGTCGGCCTGCTGTTGATCCTCTACCCGCTCACCCAGGGACGGGAGTCGGGCTGGCCGGTGTGGGGCTTTGTGTCGATGGCCGCGGGCCCGCTGGTGCTCGCGGTGTTCGTCCGCTACGAGCGTGCCAAGACCCGTAAGGACGGCTCACCGCTCGTCGAACTCTCCCTCTTCAGGGTCAAGACCTTCGCGGCGGGCGTCGGCGTCCAGCTGACCTTCGGCGCCGCCTCCGGCCTCTTCTTCCTCGTCTGGACGCTGCACATGCAGCTGGGGCTGGGCTGGGGGCCGCTGCACGCCGGGCTGACCGGGGTGCCGTTCTCGGTCGCCTGCTCGGCCGCGGCCGGGATGTCCGTGCAGAAGCTGGTCCCGCGCTTCGGCCGTAAGGTTTTGCAGGCCGGCGCGCTGATCATGTTCTCCGGCGCGCTGCTCTACATCTGGGAGGCCGGGCACTACGGAACCGCCCTGCAGTCCTGGCAGATGGCGCCGGCGATGGTCCTCCTGGGCGGCGGTATGGGCCTGATCGTCGCGCCGATCACGAATTCGGTGCTCTCCGAGGTGCCGGCGCAGCACTCCGGATCGGCGTCCGGCATCTTCAACACCACCGGCCAGCTGGGTATGGCCATGGGCCTGGGGCTGTCGTCGGTGGCCTTCTTCGAAGTCGTCGGCGGCCCGGGGGAGACGGGCGGCGCGGCCGCCGGGGCCGCGCTGGGCGCCGGGTTCATCGACGCCACCGCCAACGCCCTGTGGTGGGTCTCGGGCGGCCTGGTCCTCGTCTTCGGGCTGCTGTTCCTGCTGCCCCGGAGGGTACGGACGCAGAGCGCGGCGGCGGAGGTGGCGGAGGCGACGTCGGCCGCTGAAGCCGGAGCGGCCGTCGACGAGACCGGGAAGGAGCAGCCGGTCCTGGTTTCCTGAGTCGGCGGGCCCCGTCTGAGTGGCGAGCCAACCGCGTGGCGGGCCGGCTGTGTGGAAAACACAGCCGGCCGAACGGTGCCGCACCCGGCATCGCAGGCCTGACGCCAGGCGCAGCGGACCGCCATACTGGCCCGGTGTCAGTGATCAGCAACCTCCGCAAGGCCGTCCGGCTGCCGCGGCCGCGCACCCACGGGGTCGACCTCAGCCACCCCGCGCGCTCTCCGCTCGGCACCGCCGTGGTGAACTGCGCGGTGTATGTGGACGGCGTACGGCAGCAGGGCGATCACCCGGCCGAAATGGCGATACGCCGGGTCCGCGAGTCCGTCAACGGCTTTGTGTGGATCGGTCTGCACGAGCCCTCCGAGAAGGAGTTCGCCGGCATCGTCGAGCTGTTCGGGCTGCACCCGCTCGCCGTCGAGGACGCCGTCCACGCACATCAGCGGCCCAAGCTGGAGCGTTACGACGACTCGCTGTTCACCGTCTTCAAGACGGTGCGCTATGTCGATCACGATCTGCTCACCGACACCAGTGAGGTGGTGGAGACCGGCGAGATCATGGTCTTCACCGGCGCCGACTTCGTGATCACGGTGCGGCACGGCGGACATGGCTCGCTGGGCCCGCTCCGGGAGCAGCTGGAATCCGTGCCCGAGCAGCTGGCGTTGGGTCCGTCGGTCGTGCTGTACGCCATCGCCGACCTCGTGGTGGACGACTATCTGGAGGCCACGGCCGCCGTCCAGGACGATATCGACGACGTCGAGAGCGAGGTCTTCTCCGTACGGGGCGGCGGCGGGGCCGGGCGGATCTACCAGCTCAAGCGCGAACTTCTGCAACTCAAGCACGCGGTGGCCCCGCTGGACCGGCCGTTGCAGTTGCTGGCCACCCAGTCCATGGCACAGGTCGACCCACGGATCAAGACATACTTCCGGGACGTCTCCGACCATCTCGACGGGGTCACCGAGCAGATCACCGCCTTCGACGAACTGCTCAACTCGATACTGCAGGCGCATCTGGCCCAGGTCACCGTCGCCCAGAACGAGGACATGCGCCGGATCAGCGCCTGGGTCGCGATCCTGGCCGTACCGACCATGGTCTGCGGCATTTACGGCATGAATTTCGACCATATGCCGGAGAAGCGCTGGACGTTCGGATATCCGCTGGTAATGGTGTTCACCGTCGTGGCCTGCTGGGTGATCCACCGCGGCTTCAAGCGGAACGGGTGGTTGTAGGGGCCCCGATGCCCCCCTGTGGCACCGGGGCTCCTGCAACAGCAAGCGGTGGGGCTCCGAAGAGCCCCACCGCGTGAGCGAAGGCCAGGGAGTGCGGCTGGTGGGGATACGGGAGCCGGCCGCCAGGTACCGGCCCCCGTCAGCCGCAGGCCGTGGGCAGACCCTGACCACCCTCAGCGAGCCTGGTCAGGGCGCCGCAAGCCTTCGCCGTATCTCAGGAGACCTTGCCGGAGCGAAGGTCTGCCAGGCCGTTGGCCCAGAGCTGCTCCACCCGGGCGCGCTCGTTCGCGTCCGGCTGGGCGTTCTGGCAGGACGGGCCGGGGCCGCCGCCGGACATCAGCTCGCTGCACGGACCCTGGTAGTGGTCCGGCAGACCCAGCACATGGCCGGTCTCGTGCGCCGTCACCCGGGTCGAGTTGTATTCCTGGTTCTGCCGGTAGTCCAGGAATATGAAGCCCTTGCCGTGACCGTCGGTGCTCGCGTACGAGCCGCGCGGGTCGTTGCCCTCGCGGTACTGGAAGTCGCCGCCGCTGCCTTCCTGCAGCTTGACGTTCCGCACGGCGCTGTTCCAGATGGACGTGCTTTGCGCTATCTGGCCGGCGAACGTCGGGGCCGCGCTGGCGTCGTAGGTGACGGTGACCGAGGCCGCGTTCGGGTGCGCCTTCAGCTTCGCCTTGGCCGCCTTCATGACGGCCTCGAAGAACGCCTTCGTGTCGGCCTTGTCAGCGGCCGAACCCTGGTAGGCGGCGATGGAGGCGGGGCTGCTCCGGGGGGAATCGGTGTGCGAGGAGGGGGAAGCTGCCGAAACCGGTGCCGCGGATGCGAGCGCGGCAGCGAGGCCCAGTCCGAGCGCCGCCGACAGCGCCTTCTTGGGAGATCTCATGTGGGGGCTCCTTAATTTCCGAGGGCCGTACGGCCGCCGTGTGGGGCGGCGGCCGGGGCCCTGCGGATTTCTTGGTGCCGATGAGTCTGGACGGAGTTCACCCGTGCGGCGGAGATGCCAGGTGGCGATAGCGTCAGGCAATACCTGTGAACAGGTCATGAAAAAGAGCAGATTCACACAGGTTTGAGAGTCTGGTGTGACGTATGCCTCCGTCGTTATGCTCCCTGGGTGGAGCTAGAGGTGAGGCACCTTCGCGCGTTGTGCGCCATCGCCGACTCCGGCAGCGTACGCAAGGCCGCCCGGCAGTTGGGGATGACGCAGCCTTCCTTGACGACCCAGCTCCGCCGCATCGAGAAGGCCCTCGGAGGCCAGCTCTTCTTCCGCGAACCGAGCGGCAGCCGGCCCACCGCCCTGGGGCATTCGGTGCTCTCCAGGGCCCGCCCCATAGTGGCCGAAATGCGCGCCCTCGTTGAGGAGATCGCGACGGCATCCGTACGCGAACAGGGTGCCCGGCTGCGTATCGGCAGCACCAGCAGCCGCGCCGTCGCCGGCTGGCTGCGTCGGTTGCGGGTCCGCCTGCCGGAGACGGACACCACGATAAAGGTTGATGTGTCCGCAAATGCCCTGCTTCAGATGGTCGCTTCGGGGCAGCTCGACGTCGCCTTCGTGCACGAGGTCGAGGGCGCCCCGCTGCGGGTCCCCGGCGGCCTGGTCGAGCATGAGCTCCTGGCCAGGGAGCCCCAGTTCATCGCGCTGGCGGCCAACCATCCGGCCGCCCAGCAGTCGGTCGTCCGGGTGGCGGATCTCGCCGACGACCAGTGGATGGTGGACCCGACGGTGGACGGCGAGTGGGCCGGGCTGCGCCGTATCTGGAGCGCGGCCGGTATCAACCCCCGGGTGGTGCACGGCGATTACCTCACCGCCGTCGATCTTGTCACCGCCGGAGAGGTGGTCACCCCCTGCCAGCCGTCCGCCCGGGTCCGGCCCGGTATGGCCGTCCGCCCGTTGCACGGCGATCCGCTGGCCGTCCGGCTCTTCATGGCCTGCCGCCAGGACGGCCCCCCGGCCGCCCCGGCCGAAGCCCTCTTCGCCGACCTGACCTCGGCGTATATGGAGGTCGCCTGGGCGAGCGTGGCGTATCGCGAGTGGCTGGTCCGGCATGACGGGCCGCTGCCGGTGGCGACCTAGGGCCACGGCCGGCCCTGCTCGGGCCCGAGCGCCATCGCCACCGCGACCGCGCGATTCAGCTCCACCACCGGGGACGGCGCGACCTGCGATGGGGGTCCCCATGGCGTTCAGGCTATGGGGAGCCTCGTACAGCACCGTGATCCGCGGCCGGTCCGTCTCCTCGGCGGTGCGCGCCCGCGCGTGACAGGCGGCGACCGCGGCCTGCAGGGCGTTCGGGCCGACCGTGCCGCCCAGCTCCTCGGCGCGCGCGAGGGCGGTGAGACCGCGACGGATCAGCAGCTGGTCCCAGCGGGCACGGGGCGAACGGCCCGTCGGTCGCGGTCAGCGCAAAAGACCGCACCCGCCCGCCACCCCACCCCGAAGGGGTGGCAGCTGGCGAACCGGGTGCGGACGAAGCGGCGAGAAGGCCCGCGGACGGGCGGGCCGGAGCGCCTGAGCCCTGGTCAGGCCTTCTTGGTCTCCCAGAAGATCTTGTCGATCTGGGCGATGTAGTCCAGCGCCTTCTGGCCGGTCGCCGGGTCGTTGGAACCCTTGGCGGCGCTGAGGGCCTTGAGGGTCTCGTTGACCAGCTGGTGCAGCTCCGGGTACTTCTCGAAGTGCGGGGGCTTGAAGTAGTCGCTCCACAGCACCGAGACATGGTGCTTGGCCAGCTCGGCGCGCTGCTCCTTGATGAGGATCGCGCGGGTGCGGAAGTCCGGGTCCTCGTTGGCCTGGTACTTCTCCTGGACGGCCTTGACCGACTCGGCCTCGATACGGGCCTGGGCGGGGTCGTACACGCCGCAGGGCAGGTCGCAGTGGGCGCTGACCTTGACCTTGGGGGCGAACAGGCGGGAAAGCATGTTCAATCCTTCCTCGTGATCGTCTTCTCAGGTGCGAGATTACTCGGTACGGGAAGGCTTTTCTCGGGTGGCCCGGGGGTCTTAGGGCAAAAGTCCAGTGTCGGGCCGGGACTGATGGAGGATGGACCGGTGAGCGGGGCGGAGCGGGGCAAGGCCGGGAGGTACGGGATGCCGGAGCAGGTGCACGAGCGTGGCGGGCTGCTGCGCGCGTTCGGTGTTGCCGAGGTCTACAACCCGTCGATGGTGCCGACGCTGCGGCCGGGCGACCAGTTGGTGGTGCAGTACGGCGCGACGGTGCGGCCCGGTGATGTGGTGGTGCTGCGCCATCCGTTCCGTCAGGAGCTGCTGATCGTCAAGCGGGTCGTGGAGCGGCGGGACGGCGGCTGGTGGGTGCGGGGCGACAATCCGTACGTCGAGCACGACAGCCGGGAATTCGGGGCAATTCCAGACGAACTGGTCATCGCCCGCGCCTGGTTGCGGGTGCGGCCGCCGCGCGGGGTTCAGCGGTCGCCGCGTGCGCTGGCCTCCTGGGCGCTCTCCTCGGTCCGGACGGTACGGGCGGATCGTTCGCTCTCCAGGCGTTTGCGGGCGCGGTAGGCGGCGACGTTGGCACGGGTGGCGCAGCGGTCGGAGCAGTAGCGCCGGGAGCGGTTGGTCGAGGTGTCGAGGTAGGCGTTGCGGCAGGGGCGTGCCTCGCAGATGCCCAGCCGGTCGACGCCCAGTTCGGTGAGATGGAAGGCCAGGCCCATGCAGGCGGTGGCGGTGAAGCCGGCGGTGGCGTTGGCGGCGTTCTCGGCGATGTGCAGATGCCAGTCGGGGCGGCCGTCGTCGTCCCGGAGTTCATGGCCGGAGATCTGCGGGCTGACCGGGAACTCCATCATCAGGGCGTTGAGGAGGTCGACGGCCAGCACCTCGTCGCCCGCGTCCGCGGCCTCGAAGACGGCGCGCAGCCGGGAGCGGACCGTGCGCAGCCGGGTCACATCGCTGTCGGTCGCGCGCCGGGCGCCCTGCTGGGCGATGCCGAAGAGGTCGCGGACGGCCTCGACCGAGGTGAGGGTGTCGCCGCCGCGCTCGGGCTGCTCGGTGTTGACGAGCCGCACGGCGTAGTCCGAGTAGTAGGCGAGTTCCACTTCTTTTCCTTACCGGGGCGGTCTGAGGTACGGAGTGCGGACATGCAGTAATAGGCATTTTTCGCGTGTGGGTATTACCAGCGTAGTACGGGTGGGAGGGCTTATGACGACCGAGGCCGTGGCCGGCGCCGATCGGCGGGCGTGGCAGGACAGTGGGGCCGGCAGCAGGAGTGGTACATGCCCGCCCGTGAGGAGCGGTTCCGGGCGATGCTGGGTGGGCTGCCCCCCCCCATGCCTCCCCCCGCGCCTGAACGGCGCAGGGGCACCCCATGGCTACGGGGAAGGTCGAGGCATTGGTGGGCCCCGCGCCCCGGGTCCTGGATCTCGCGTGCGGTACCGGCAGTATCTCCGACCGGCTGCCGAAGCGGTTCCCGAGGGCCGCGAGTGCGGGGTGGACCTCGATCCCGCGCTGCTGACGGCGGGGTCTTCATGAACGCCGATCACATGCCCGAGGAGTCGACACCGCGGATCAACGCCGCCATGGGGGTATCTCCCATGCCCTTCAGGCCCAGGTGCTGCGCGAGTCCGGCTTCGCCGAGGCCGCGGCCGGTGTGGGCCTCGCCCACGGATGCGATGGTGCTGGGCCTGAAGCAGCCGAGCAGCCGGGTCGGACGACAGCCGGGCCGGAGCCGGAAACGGCGGTGCCCGCCGGCGCCACGGAGACCATCCGCAGCGCCGGCGAGCACCGCCGACGACGGGTTACCGAATCTTCGGCACGACGCATCACCGGACCATCGGTATGACGCGCAGCCGAACATTCGGCACGACGCGATACCGAGCCTCCGATATCCCGCCTTACAGCACCTTCGACAGGAACGACTTCGTCCGCTCGTGCTGCGGGTTGCCGAGCACCTCGCGCGGGTGGCCGGATTCCACCACCACACCGTCGTCCATGAAGACCAGCGAGTCGCCGACCTCGCGGGCGAAGCCCATCTCATGGGTGACGACGATCATCGTCATCCCGTCCGCGGCCAGGTCCTTCATGACGTCCAGGACGTCGCCGACCAGCTCCGGGTCGAGGGCCGAGGTCGGCTCGTCGAAGAGCATCAGCTTCGGCTGCATCGCCAGCGCGCGGGCGATGGCGACCCGCTGCTGCTGACCGCCGGAGAGCTGCGAGGGGTAGTTGCCGGCCTTGTCGGCCAGGCCGACGCGGTCCAGCAGCTTGGTCGCGCGCTCGCGGGCGACCGACTTGGACTCGCCCTTGACCTGGACCGGCGCCTCGATGATGTTCTCCAGCGCGGTCATGTGCGGGAAGAGGTTGAAGCGCTGGAAGACCATGCCGATGTCCCGGCGGCGGGCGGCGACCTCCTTGTCGCGCAGCTCGTAGAGCTTGCCCTTGTGCTCCCGGTAGCCGACCAGTTCGCCGTCGACGGACAGCCGCCCGGCGTTGATCTTCTCCAGGTGGTTGATACAGCGCAGGAACGTCGACTTGCCGGAGCCGGACGGCCCGATCAGGCAGAAGACCTCACGGGGCGCCACTTCCAGGTCGATGCCCTTGAGGATGTGAGCCGCGCCGAAGGACTTGTGGACGCCCTCGGCCTTCACCATCGGGCCGCCGCTCGTGCCGGTGTTGGTCGTGCTGGCGGTCATGCGGCACCTCCGTTGGGGCGGTTGAGCCCGGACAGCTTCGCCTTGGCGCGCTGCAGCGGGGTGAGCGGGAGCTGGCGGCTGGAGCCGCGGGCGTAGTAGCGCTCCAGGTAGTACTGGCCGATGCTCAGCACCGTCGTGGCGATCAGGTACCAGATGGCGGCGAGGATCAGCATCTCGACGACGACGCCGGAGTCACGTCCGACGTTCTGTGCGGCCTGCAGCAAATCGTAGTACTGGACGGCGATGACCAGTGAGGAGGTCTTGAGCATGTTGATGACCTCGTTGCCGGTCGGCGGCACGATCACCCGCATCGCCTGCGGCACGATGATCCGGCGCAGCGTCCTGCCGTGGCTCATGCCCAGCGCGTGCGCCGCCTCGGTCTGCCCCTCGTCGACGGAGTTGAGGCCGGCCCGGCAGATCTCCGCCATGTACGCCGCCTCGTTCAGGCCCAGGCCCAGCAGGGCGGCCATGAACGGCGTCATGAAGTCCGTCCACTCGTCCTTGTAGATCGGCATGATGTCGATGTACTGGAAGACCAGGCCGAGGTTGAACCAGAGGAACAGCTGGACGTAGACGGGTGTGCCGCGGAAGAACCAGATGTACCCCCACGCGACGCTCGACGTCACCGGGTTCTTGGACTGGCGCATCACGGCCAGGATCACCCCGAGCACCACGCCGATGATCATCGACAGCACGGTGATCAGGAGCGTGTTGCGCAGGCCCTTGAGGATGTCCCAGTTGAACAGGTACTGCGGGATGGCGTCCCAGTTCACGTTCCCGCTGGCGAAGGCCCGGACGAGCAGCGCGAGGAGCGCGAGTACGACGACCGCCGCGACCCAGCGCCCGTAGTGGCGGACGGGAATGGCCTTGATGGCCTCTGGCGGCGGCGGGGCGTCCGCCGGTGGCTGGGCCGACTTGTCGACGTCAACTGACACGGATGTTGCCTTTCAGCGTTCGGACGGGAGTGGCGCGGAGGGCAGGGGAAGCGGCGGGCGGCGGCTCAGGAGCCGCCATTGACCTTCACTTCCTTGACCGCGGCGTCCTTGACGTCCCACTTCTTGAGGACCTCGGCGTACGCGCCGTTCTTGATCGTGTTCTCCAGGGCGGCCTTGAGCGCGTCGCGCAGCTGCGCGTGGCCCTTGGGGACCGCGATGCCGTACGGCGCCGCCTTGAGCGGGGCGCCGCCGACCATCTGGAAGTCCTTGCCCCCGCCGGAGACCTTCACCGCGTACGCCGCGACCGGGTAGTCGCTGGAGACGGCGTCCACACCGCCGGTGCGCAGCCGGGTCTGGGCCTCGGAGTCGTTGTCGAAGGCCTCGATCGCGATGGCCTTCCCACCGTTCGACTCGCACTTCTTCGACTTGTCTTTGGCCAGGTCGTGCGAGACCGTGCCGCGCTGCACCGCGATCGTCTTTCCGCACAGCGTTTCCCAGCCGTCGATGCCCTTGGTCTTGCCTTTTTGGGTGTAGAGCGAGACGCCGACATTCAAATAGTCGATGAAGTCGACGCCTTCGCCGATCTTCTTGCCGGTGCTGCCGTCGATGCCCTGCTGGCGTTCCTTGGTGTCCGTCATCGCCGACATCGCGATGTCATAGCGCTCGGACTTCAGGCCACCCATAAGGGTGTCGAAGGTGGCGTTGTTGAAGTTGAGCTTGACGCCCAGCTCCTTTTCCATCGCCGCCGCCAGGTCCGGGTCGATGCCCACGACCTTGCCGTTGCTGCGGAACTCCACCGGCTTGTACGTGATGTCCGCGCCGACCTGGAGCAGGCCCTTCTCCTGCACGCTCTGGGGAAGCTTCTTGAAGAGCGGCGCATTGACATCGCGGTTCTTCTGCGCCTCCCGCTTGGCGATGGCCGCGTCCGTCTGGTCGCCACACGCGCTGAGCAGCAGCAGCGAGGCGGCGACCGCCGCCGTGGCGGCAACGGCCGGGCGACGCCTGCCGGCGGCCGAGCGACGGGTGGTGCTTGCGGTCATGCTGATCCTCCTGCGGATGGAGAAGCCGACGAGTCCTGAGCGACACGCCAATGAGAAGGGCCGGGCACACACCTTCGGGCGTCGCGACCTCGGTTGGTTACGGAATCCTGCCATCCGGACTCCGATATTCGGACTGGTGCGCAGGTCAAAATCGGATAACGGACGGCCGCGCCCCGGATATGGCCCAGGTTGTCCCAGGGAGACCGGGGACGGCAGTTTGCGCCAGAGCTGCGGAAGCCTCGGGGTTGTCTCGGATTTCGGACAACCTGTGCTTGAGTCTTCGCGTTTTTTGTGTGTTTCGCCGTCAATGCCGGAACCTTGAACCCGAGAGTAATGAATCTGACTCGTCGGTGCCCGCGCCCGTCCGGTAGAAATGTTCGTTACACCCCTCATCCGGGGCTCAGGGCGCGTGTGCGGCGCGCCCGGCGTCCGTACCTCCCCCCGCGCGGCGGCCATCCGTCGGGCAGGGATCCGGACGCGGTGCCCGCCCACCCCTCAACCAGGGAGTGGTCACCCTCAACTGTTTTCGATTAAGGGGTTGGACAAGAAGTGGCAGCGGAGATCGTCAATCCTCGCAGCGACAGCACATCGGACGCGGAGTCGGACACGGGCTCGGATGAAGCCCCCTTCGATCCGGCCTTCGCACTGCATCGCGGCGGCAAGATGGCCATCCAGGCGACCGTCCCGGTCCGCGACAAGGACGATCTGTCCCTCGCGTACACGCCGGGCGTCGCCAAGGTGTGCAGCGCCATCGCCGAGCGGCCCGAGCTGGTCCACGACTACACCTGGAAGTCCCAGGTCGTCGCCGTGGTCACGGACGGCACCGCGGTGCTGGGTCTGGGCGACATCGGCCCGGAGGCATCCCTTCCGGTGATGGAGGGCAAGGCCATCCTCTTCAAGCAGTTCGGCGGTGTGGACGCGGTGCCGATCGCGCTCGGCACCACCGACACCGACGAGATCGTGGAGACCGTCGTCCGGATGGCGCCGTCCTTCGGCGGGGTCAACCTGGAGGACATCTCGGCCCCCCGGTGCTTCGAGATCGAGCGCCGGCTCCAGGAGCGGCTGGACATCCCGGTCTTCCACGACGACCAGCACGGCACCGCCATCGTCACCCTGGCGGCGCTGCGCAACGCCGCCCAGCTCACCGGCCGGACGCTCGGCCAGCTGCGGGCGGTCATCTCGGGCGCCGGTGCGGCGGGCGTCGCCATCGCCAAGATCCTCATCGAGGCCGGCATCGGCGATGTCGCGGTCTGCGACCGCAAGGGCGTCGTCTCGACGGACCGCGGTGACCTCACCGACGTCAAGCGCGAGGTGGCCGGCTTCACCAACAAGGCGGGGCTGTCCGGCTCGCTGGAATCCGCGCTGGACGGCGCGGACGTGTTCATCGGGGTCTCCGGCGGCACGGTGCCGGAGGAGGCGGTGGCGAAGATGGCGAAGGACGCGCTGATCTTCGCCATGGCCAACCCGACCCCGGAGATCCACCCCGACGTCGCCCACAAGTACGCGGCCGTCGTCGCCACCGGGCGCAGCGACTACCCGAACCAGATCAACAACGTGCTGGCCTTCCCCGGCATCTTCGCCGGCGCTCTCCAGGTGCGCGCCTCGCGGATCTCGGAGGGCATGAAGCTCGCCGCGGCCGAGGCGCTGGCGGCCGTCGTCGCCGACGAGCTCGGCGCCGACCGTGTCATCCCGTCGCCGTTCGACGAGCGCGTCGCACCGGCGGTGACCGCCGCGGTCGCGGCGGCGGCGCGGGCGGAGGGGGTCGCCCGGCGGTGAGCGGGACGTACGGCGGCCTCTAGGGCGGCGTACGGAGCCTGGTGGGGCGCGATGTGTGGCGTCCTGCAGGGCGGCGTACGGCGTCCCCTGGGTCAGGGGCCGGGCCCGCACCTCTCAACGGTGCGGGCCGGGCCCGCTTTCCGGCGCGGCGCGTGTCACACCTGTGTCCGGTACCGCGGCGGGCCCCACGGGCCTACGTTGGGATCATGTTTGCTGCCTACGCCGCCCGCATCGACCGTGACCAGCCGCTCAACGGCCTTGAACTGGGGGAGCGTCCGGCCCCCGAGGCACGCCCCGGCTGGACGACCGTCAACGTCAAGGCCGCCTCCCTCAACCACCACGACCTGTGGACACTCCGCGGCGTCGGCATCACCGAAGCGTCCCTGCCGATGATCCTCGGCTGTGACGCCGCCGGCGTCGACGCGGACGGCAACGAGGTCGTCCTGCACTCCGTCATCGGCCAGACCGGCCACGGCGTCGCCCCCGGCGAACCGCGCTCCATCCTCACCGAGCGCTACCAGGGCACCTTCGCCGAGCAGGTCGCGGTCCCCACCTGGAATGTGCTGCCCAAGCCGAAGGAGCTGTCCTTCGAGGAGGCCGCCTGCCTGCCCACCGCCTGGCTGACCGCGTACCGGATGCTGTTCACCAACGCGGGCGTACGGCCCGGGGACAGCGTCCTGGTGCAGGGCGCCGGCGGCGGCGTCGCGACCGCCGCGATCGTGCTCGGCGCCGCCGCCGGGCTGCGGGTCTTCGCCACCAGCCGGGACGAGGCCAAGCGCAAGCGCGCCGAAGAGCTGGGCGCGGAGGCGGCGTTCGCCAGCGGCGAGCGGCTGCCGCAGCGGGTGGACGCGGTGATCGAGACGGTGGGCGCCGCCACCTGGTCGCACTCCGTCAAGTCGCTCAAGCCCGGCGGCACCCTGGTCATTTCGGGCGCCACGAGTGGCTTCCACCCCGAACGCACCGAACTGAACCGGATCTTCTTCCTGGAGCTGAAGGTGGTGGGTTCCACGATGGGCTCCAAGGAGGAGCTGGGGTCGCTGCTGAGCTTCTGCGCGGCGAAGGGGGTGCGGCCGGTCATCGACACGGTGCTGCCGTTGGGGCGGGCGCGGGAGGGGTTTGTGCGGATGGAGGAGGGGGAGCTGTTCGGCAAGGTGGTCCTGACGGTTTGAGCCCGGCTTGGTTGCTCGCCGTTGTCGGCCGGCCCGCCGTGAGGGGCTCGCCTGCGGCGGGCGGGGGTTCTTCGGGTGCGGTGCCGCTCCTCCGGACTCCGTCCTGCGGAGCGGCCCCTCCCGACGGTGGGTGGAAAGAGGGCCGGTGGGGCACATGTGGTCTGTCGGGTGTCTGCGATCGTTTCCACAGGGGGCAGACGACCGGCTACGTGTACCCCCACCGTCTATTCCCCACCCCTTCGGGAGGTGCCGGTCCGCAGGACGGAGTCCGGGGATCGGGCACCGCTGCCGAAAAACCACGCGCAGCGGCAACAGCCCACCGCAGGTGCAACGGCGGGACAGTCAAAAACGTGGGGCGCAGGCAAAGCGCAGCGGACATTCAGGCGATGACGTGCAGTGCGCGTTCGATGAACGCGCCCCCCTCCGGGTGGGGGTCGCGCCGCCGCGCCGCTCGGACGGTGATGTGCGGGGCGTCGGTGATCGGTACGTAGCGGACACCAGGGTGCGGGTGGGTGTGCCCGGTGGCCTCCGCGGTGACCCCGACCGCCTCCCCCGTGGCGATCACGGTGAGCCATTCGTCCACATTGGTCACCTCCACCGTGGTCCGTGGCCGTCGCTCCGTGGGCCACAGTTCGGCGGTGGTGGTGCTCGCCGTCGCGCACAGGGCGATGGTGCGTCCGGCGAGATCGGCCAGCTCGACAGCGGCCCGCCCGGCCAGCGGATCGCCCTCGCACACGGCGGCGAGCCGGGGCTCCTCGTACAACGGCACGGTGATCAGTGCCCCGTCGTCGGCCGGTTCCGTCCGGAGGAAGGCCACATCGACCTCGCCGCGGCGTAGCGCCGTCTCCGGGTCGTCGAGCCGGTGCACCTCGGCCGGGGTGTCGGGGTGTGCTCGGCGCCAGTCGCGCAGCAGTGGGACGGTGTACGCGCCGAGCGCCGCCCAGGCGAAGCCGACCCGCAGCGGGCGGGCCCCGGAGCGGGCCTCGGCGAGTGCCTCGTCGAGCTCGGCCAGGATGCGGTGGGCCTGCTCGCACAGCCGCCGCCCCGTCTCGGTCAGCCGCAGGCTGCGGGTGGTGCGCTCGACGAGGGTGCCGCCGACCCGACGCTCCAGCTGGTCGAGGGTGCGGGAGAGGGCGGGCTGGCTGATCCGCAGCTCGGCGGCGGCGCCGGTGATGGTGCCCGCGTCGCCGATGGCGGCCAGGGCGCGCAGATGCCGCAGCTCGATGTTCATGATCCGGGCCCGCTCGGATCCGGAGTCCGCTGTAGCGCTCGGTCATTCATACCTTCCCAGCATAGATGCCGCCGCGAACGGCATTTCCCTGGTCCGCGGCCTGCCGCCTAGCGTCGAGGGCATGAAGATTCTGCTGATCGGAGCCTCCGGACGGCTCGGTACCGCCGTCCACAAGACGCTGTCCGCGCGTGGCCATGACCTCATCACCGTCGGCCGCACCTCCGGGGACCTCCGCCTGGACATGACCGACCCCGCCCAGGTCGCGGAGGCGTACGACCGGGCCATCGAGCGGGCCGGGCACCTGGACGCGGTGGCGAGCGCGGCCGGCTATGTGCCGTACAAGCCGGTCGGTGCGATGACCGCCGACGACTACCGGGCCGGCTTCCTCGGGAAGGTGTTCAGCCAGATCGAGCTGGTGCGGCAGGGGACCGGACGGATCGCCGAGCGTGGTTCGTTCACGCTGATCACCGGGGTGCTCTCGCGTGATCCGGTTCCGACGGCGAGCGCCGCGGCGATGGCCAATGGCGCGGTCGACGGCTTCGTACGGGCTGCCGCGCTCGATATCGCGCCGCAGCGGGTGAACGCCGTCAGCCCGACGGTCTTCACCGAGGCGCTGGCCGATTACGGCGACTTCTTCCCCGGCATCGAGCCGGTCGGCCTGGCGCAGGTCGCGGACGCGAACCCAGCTCGGCGGAAGCTCCGCGCGTGACGCATTCCCGCCATGCCGACATGTCCTCCCACTCGGCGTAGTTGAGCACTTCCTCGCCGTCCTGGCTCGCCGCCCTACGGGCGCCCCGCCGTACCGCAGGTGTCCGGCCGCTCCGTCGTACCGTACGTATCCGGCTGCTCCGCCGCGCCGCGTGTGTCCGGCCGCTCCGTGAACAGCCGGGCCTTGCACGGGTATCCGACCTTGACCCGCCCGATCCCCAGTGTGTTGTGCCGTGGCAGATAGCCCGCGGTGAAGACCGCGTCGAGCAGCGGACCGAGCAGGTGGGCGAGGCGCTCGGCGCGGGCGCGGCCCAGGGCCCGCCAGGGGCCGGCGGCCAGCCGGTCCGTCATCCGCTCGATCGCGTAGCGCTCGTTGTGGGCGCGCTCGGTCGCGCTGCCGTCCGGGGCGATCCAGCCGCGGGCGGCGAGACGGTGCCGGGCGTCGCGCCATTCCTCCGCGCTCCAGCCGCGCCCCACGAAGTCGGCGGCCGGCGCGGCGCCGATCGCGGCGAAGGACACCAGGGCCTCGCAGGGGTCGAGCCCGTGGGTCAGCAGCGCCGCCAGATGGCCGTCGCCCCGGTGTTCGCGCAGTACCGTCGCGGCCTGCCAGAGCACCAGGTGCGGTGCGTCCGGCCAGGGCAGATCGAGGTTGGCGGCGGCCAGCGGACGGGCCGCCGGGCCGGCGTTCTCCGCGGCCTGGCGCGCCAGCCCGGCCGCCTCGGTGAGCTGTGCGCCGCTCAGCCGACCGCCGATCAGGGTGGTCAGCACCCGGTCCATGGCGAGCAGCCGCGCGTCCAGCACCTTGGCCGGATCGGCGGTGGTCCAGATCCGCGGCACGTATCGGGCGACCAGCCGTGGGCTGAAGCTGTAGTACGTGGCGGCCACCAGCTCGGGGCCGGCCGCACCCAACGGGGCCGTCCGCCAGGCGAAATAGCCGGGCCATCGGGACGCGGTGTCGTAGCCGAGGTCCGAGAGGACCTGACGGGCCTCGGGCGCGGAGTAGAGCGTGGCGTGCAGCGGTTCGAGCTGGTGCCACATCCGGCGGGCGACCGCAAGGTAATCCGACATCGCTTCACCTCAGGGCCTTCACGATGCGTGCAGACAGGATGGGTTGGCGGGTGACCGAGGTCCTGTGGACGGCCGTGGGTCCGCGGAGTCGGCGGCTGGGGCGCCCCCGAGGCCCGGTGCCGGACGAAAAGCCGTATGACAGTCGAGTTCCCCGATTACGTGCGGTGAATCCAGCCCACTGGGAACAACTCTGCGTAATCGTAGGTCAGTTGGGCGGGAGGGTGGGAGCGGATTTCGGCCACCCGGAAAATCGCTCGAACCCGGCCGGTGGTCGTACGTATCGTGACGCGGCCGGCGCCGGACGGCGATCAGTGGGCCGGTCGGCAGCCGGTGGTCAGCAGCCGACAGCCGGCCGACGACCAGCAGACAACCAGCAGTCAACGGGGCCACGGGCAATCCGTGTGCTCCCGTATGTGGGCACGAGGAAGAGAGCACGCGGGGTGGAGACCAACGGAGGGGCCGATCAGGGGTTCGGTCTTGTAGCGGACGAATTCGCCCGGAACTTCACCGAGCGCGGTGAACTCGGCGCGGCCGTCGCCGTGTTCGTGGACGGACGCAAGGTCGTGGACCTGTGGGGCGGCACCGTCGATGACCGGACCGGGCGGCCGTGGGAGGAGGACACGCCCGTTCCCGTGATGTCCTGCGGCAAGGGCATCGTGAGCATCCTGGCCCATCTGCTCGCACAGCACGGGCGGCTGGATCTTGACGCGCCGGTGGCCGCCTACTGGCCGGAGTTCGCCCGGCACGGCAAGGAGGGGATCACCACCCGGATGGTGCTGGCGAACACCGCCGGCATCCCCCTCTTCGACCGGAAGCTGACCTTCCAGGAACTCACCGCATGGGATCCGGTGATCCACGCCCTGGAGGAGCAGGCGCCGCTGTACGCACCGGGCACCGCGTACGAGTACCACGCGCACTCCTTCGGCTTCATCGTCGGCGAGGTGATCCGGCGCATCACGGGCCTCACCCCTGGTGCCTACTTCCGTAAGGCGATCGGCGACGAACTGGGCCTGAACAGCACCTGGATCGGCGTACCCCGGGAAGCGCTGCCGAGGCTCGCCCGGCTGGTCGAGGGCGAGGGACGGGGGCCGCTGCCGGATGCCGATCTGCTGCCCATACGGGCGGTGACGATGAATGGCGCGCTGGTTTTCCCCGGTGTCGACGATCCGCATGGCTGGAACTCGCCTGCCTTGCTGAGCGCGGAGTTCCCCGGGGCGGGCGCGGTCTCGACGGCGCGGGGGATGGCGACCCTCTACGCGGCGGCCGCCACCGGAGTCGACGGCTCGCCGCGTCTGCTCGCCCCGGACACCGTCACCGACGCCGTCGCGGAGCGGTCCGGCGGCGCGTCCTGGTCGGGCTTTCCCGACCTGGGGGTGCGCTGGGGATCGGGCTTCCTCATCGACTCGCCGTTCCGCCGTACGCTCGGTCCGCGCAGCTTCGGCAACGACGGGGCGGGCGGCTGCCAATTCGCCTTCGGCGACGACGAGTTCGGTGTCGGCTTCGGCTACACCGCCAACCGGATGGGCGGTCGCGGGGACGTCCGCATCAACCGGCTCATCGAGGCGGTACGGGAGTGTGCCGCGGGGGCGGGGTAACCGCGCCGCGGTCCCCGGGCGCTTGACCGTCACCGGCCATGCCGCTGACCTTGTCTGGTTGTACGGATCGGTCTAGTCGTTCGGGTCCATGAGGGACGAGTACCGCTCCGGGTCGCGGAGCAGTGCGCCGATGTGGGCGGCGGCCGTCGAGAGGCGGCGGCGGGATTCCTTCAGCTGCTCCGCCGTGACGCCGTGGTCGCGGGCCGCGTCCCGGAGGTCGTCGCGGAAGCGGTCCAGCAGGCGGTCGAAGTCGCGGGCCGGGTCGTCGCTGGTGGGCTCGGTCGCCCAGGCGGGGGCGGGGGGCGCCTCGGCCGCGCGGCCCCGCTGAGGACCTGCGGCTGCCTCGGCCCCTTCGGGGGCCCCGGCACCCCCGGCCCCTCCGTGGTGCCCCTTCGCCAGATCGACGCGCTCGACCGTCACCCGGGACTCGTTCTCGGCGCCGTCCCGCCCGGTGCCGGACTGGCCGCTCGTGAAGCGGCCCACCTCGCGCGACACCTCGGACAGCGCCTCGCGCACCGCCCCCGCCCAGTCGCCGGAACGCATATGTCCCTGGGTCTGCTCCTGGACCCGCTTGATGACCCGCTGGACCTCCTCGCGGGCGAAGATCTGGGCCTCCCTCGCCTGCTTGCGCGCCCGCTGCGCGTCCTGCCTGGCCCGCCGGCTCTCCTCCTTGGCGCGCCTGGCCTGTTCCTTCCACTCCTCCTTGGCGCGGCGGAACTCCTCCTTCGCCTGCCGCCAGGACTCCTTGTCGCCGAACGAGCCGTCGAAGTGGTCCCCGGCATCCGGGAACGGCCGTCCGGCGGAGCCGTTCTTCTCGCCGCCCCTGCCCGTCTGCCCGGTCTCCTGAGTGGGGCCGGCCCCACCCGCGCCCGAGCCCGCGCGGGCCTGCTGTGCGGCTTCCCGGATCTCGCGGCGCAGATCCCGCGCCGAACCGCTCACGTCCTCGCGGATGTCGGAGGCCAGCGCGGCCACCGACTCGCGGATCTCCAGCTCCAGATCGGCCAGTTCGCCGCCGCGGTCGGCGCGTTCGGCCCGGCCGGCGTCGGTGATCGAGTAGACCTTGCGGCCGCCCTCGGTGGCGTGGGTCACCAGGCCCTCGGCCTCCAGCTTGGCCAGTCGGGGGTAGACCGTGCCGGCGGACGGGGCGTACAGGCCGTGGAAGCGCTCCTCCAGGAGGCGGATGATCTCGTAGCCGTGCCGGGGGGCCTCGTCGAGCAGCTTGAGGAGGTAGAGACGGAGGCGGCCGTGGGCGAAGACGGGAGGCATGCTCAGAGCACCTTCTTCTCTGGGGCTGCGGGCGGGGCGGTGGAATCGGCGTCGCGCGGACCGGAGGCGGGGGCGACGTTGGACGGGCCGTCGCCCGCGGGGTCGTACGGACTGTCGCCGGGGGCGCGGCCGGGGCCGTCGGACGGATCGGGGCCGGGTCCGTCATCCGGGTCGGGTCCGGGGCCGGGGGCGCGACCTGGGCCGTGCCCCGATCCGTCACCCGGTCCGTCGCCCGGCCCACTGCCGGGCGTGTCCTGCGGCTGTTCGAAGGCGGGGCGGCGCAGTAGGGCCAGGCCGCCGGAGACCGTGGTGGCCTTGAGCGTGCCGGTGCCCGCGCCGAGAGCGCCGCTGATCCTCTTGGCGCCCCACTGGCCGCTGACGCGTAGCTCGTCGAAGGCGTTGCTGACCGTGCCGCTCGTGGTGTTGGCGTCCACCTTCGCGTCCACTCCGGCCTCGGCCGGGTCGGGCAGACGGATGGCGACCTCCCCGGAGACCGTCGTCAGATTGATGTCGGTGCCCTTGGCCGCCGGGTCCAGATCGAGAACCATGTCGCCGCTGACGGAGTCCGCGCGCACCGAACCGCCCGCGCCGTCGATGACCGTCAGATCCCCCGAGACGGAGTGGAACCGCAGATCACCGGTGACGGCCTGCGCCTCGACCCTGCCCGTGACGGTGTCCGCCTGCACCGGGCCGGTCAGGCCGACGAGGGTGCTGTCCCCGGACACGCCGCGCAGCTCCGTACGCCCCGAGATCCCGGAGACCACCGCGGCCGCGCCGACCACTCCCACCTCGACACGGGTGGCGGCCGGGACGGTCACCGACACCACCGCGCCGCGGTTCCAGCCCCTGCGGTCGAGGAACTTGAGGAAACCCCGCCAGGGCAGGTCCTCGTACCCGATCGAAAGGGTGCCGTTCCGGCACGAGACGGTCAGCGGCGGGCCGTCCACCTCGCTGATCTCCAGGCGGGCCGGGCTGCCGTCCGAGGTGCCGACGACGTTGACCGTGCCGCCGTAGAGGCGCACGTTCAGCGCGTCGACGGGGGCTTCGATCTCCAGCTTCCGTGGTCCGTCCACCTTCATCGGTTGCTGCGGCCACTCGCTCCCGGCTGACATTCCGGCCTCCCCTGGGTAGGCAATGCAACGCAACATATCGCGTCTTCGGTAAACACGCTATATCGCGGATTGCGGAAGTCAAGCGGCCCGGACCCCGAGCTCACCCTGACCCGTCCCCTGGGGCGTTCTGCAGTTGTCCCTTACATGCTTCCCGCGGGTGGATGCTTCGCGCGGGCTCCCCGCTCGCGCCCTGATCGCCGCCCGCTCGCCCCGTGCCCGCCTCCTACTCGTCCTGCTGCCGTCCTCGTCCTACTCGTCCTACTCGTCCTACTCGTCGTCCTCGTCGTCGAGACGTGCCAGCCACGTGGCCAGCCGCTCCACCGGCACCTCGAAGTCAGGGTTCAGGTCGACGAACGTACGCAGCTGATCGGCCACCCAGCCGAGGGTGACCTCCTCCTCGCCACGCCGGTTCTCCAGTTCCTCGATGCCTCGGTCAGTGAAATACACGTACTCTCCACCAGGGGTCATGGGACATTCCGGGCCAGGATAGGCAGGCTCACGGACCGCTCGCGCCACAGGTACCCGGGAGCTGACCTGATCGCCTGTCAACCGCCCTGCGGCAATGGGGAATTGCCGCTCAGGGGGGAGCGGAAGGCCGTGCTGCAAGATCGTGCTCAGCAGATCACGCTGCCCGACGGTACGGAGGCCACATGTTCGCCACGGCCTGCCGGGTGCTGATCACCGCCGACCCGCAGAACCCCTCCGACGCCCGCTACTGGGAGCGCTACGCCGAACTCGTCCCGCACCTGGAGTCGGCCGCCCTCATGCCTGCCCCACTCCTGAACGGCGCGGGGGACCCTCATGGCAATGGCGGAGGGTGGGCACAAACCGGAACACGAACCCGCAGCAGAATCCCGCACCCACACCGGGCCGCACAAAACGACACCGGGGCCCGGTACCACGCATCATGCGCGGTGCCGGGCCCCATGAGGTCAGCGGGCAAGCCCACTTCGGCCAAACGCTACGCGTCGAAGACCTCCGCGATCAGCTGCGCCTGCTCCGCCTGATGCCGCTTGGCGGAGCCGACGGCCGGCGACGAGCCGTGCGGCCGCGAGATGCGGCGCAGGCGCTCGCCGTGCGGGATGTCGGCGCCGACGGCCAGGTCCAGGTGGTCGATCAGGTTGAGACCGAGGAACGGCCAGGCACCCTGGTTCGCCGGCTCCTCCTGGGCCCACAGGTACTTCTCGGCGTTCGGGAACTTGGCGATCTCCGCCTGGAGCTCCTTGCCGGGAAGCGGGTAGAGCCGCTCGATACGGACGATCGCCGTGTCGTTCGCGCCGCGCTTGGCCCGCTCGGCCTCCAGGTCGTAGTAGACCTTGCCGGAGCAGAAGACGACCTTGCGGACGGCCTGGGCGTCCACCGCGCTGTCGCCGATGACGGGGAGGAAACCGCCCGTCGTGAACTCCTCCGTCTTCGACGACGCCGCCTTCAGACGCAGCATCGACTTCGGGGTGAAGACGACCAGCGGCTTGTGGTGCGGGTTGTGGACCTGCCAGCGCAGCAGGTGGAAGTAGTTCGACGGCAGGGTCGGCGCGGCGACCGTCATGTTGTTCTGGGCGCAGAGCTGCAGGAAGCGCTCGATACGGGCCGAGGAGTGGTCCGGGCCCTGGCCCTCGTAGCCGTGCGGCAGCAGCAGGGTGACGCCGGAGGTCTGGCCCCACTTCTGCTCGGCGGAGGAGATGAACTCGTCCACGACGGTCTGCGCGCCGTTGACGAAGTCACCGAACTGCGCCTCCCACATGACCAGCGCCTCCGGGCGGGCCAGCGAGTAGCCGTACTCGAAGCCCATCGCCGCGTACTCGCTGAGCAGCGAGTCGTAGACGTTGAAGCGGGCCTGGTCCTCGGCGAGGTAGAGCAGCGGGGTGTAGTCGTCGCCGGTGACCCGGTCGATGAGCACCGCGTGCCGCTGGCCGAAGGTGCCGCGGCGGGAGTCCTGGCCGGCGAGCCGGACCGGGGTGCCCTCCATCAGCAGCGAACCGATGGCCAGGGTCTCGCCCATGCCCCAGTCGATCGCGTTGTCCTCCACCTGGGCCGCGCGGCGCTGCAGCTGCGGCAGCAGACGCGGGTGGACGGTGACCCGCTCGGGGACGTTGACCTGGGACTCGGCGATCCGCTTGACGACCTCCTGGGAGATCGCGGTGTCCACGTAGACCGGGAACTCGGCCTTGGGCTGCGGCACCTCGGGCACCGCCGGCGCCGTCGTGGCGTCGCGGACCTCGGTGAAGACCTTCTCCAGCTGGCCCTGGAAGTCCTGCAGCGCCTGCTCGGCCTCTTCCAGCGTGATGTCGCCGCGGCCGATGAGCGACTCGGTGTAGAGCTTGCGCACCGAGCGCTTCTTGTCGATCAGGTCGTACATCAGCGGCTGGGTGAAGGCCGGGTTGTCCGACTCGTTGTGGCCGCGACGGCGGTAGCAGATCAGGTCGATGACGACGTCCTTGTTGAACGCCTGGCGGAACTCGAAGGCCAGACGGGCGACGCGGACGACCGCCTCCGGGTCGTCACCGTTCACATGGAAGATCGGTGCCTCGATCATGCGGGCCACGTCCGTGGCGTACATGGAGGAGCGGGCCGACTCCGGCGCGGCGGTGAAGCCGACCTGGTTGTTGATGACGATGTGGACCGTGCCGCCGGTGCGGTAGCCGCGCAGCTGGGACATGTTCAGCGTCTCCGCCACCACGCCCTGGCCGGCGAACGCCGCGTCACCGTGCAGCTGGACCGGCAGCACGGTGAAGTCCGTGCCGCCCTTGCCGATGATGTCCTGCTTGGCGCGCGCGACACCCTCGACGACCGGGTCCACGGCCTCCAGGTGGGAGGGGTTGGCGGTGAGCGAGACCTTGATCTGCTCGCCGTCCAGGCCGGTGAAGGTGCCCTCGGCGCCCAGGTGGTACTTCACATCGCCGGAGCCGTGCATCGACTTCGGGTCGAGGTTGCCCTCGAACTCGCGGAAGATCTGCGCGTACGACTTGCCGACGACGTTCGCCAGGACGTTGAGGCGGCCGCGGTGGGCCATGCCGATGACGACCTCGTCGAGGCGCGACTCGGCCGCGGAGTCGATGACCGCGTCCAGCAGCGGGATGACGGACTCGCCGCCCTCCAGGGAGAAGCGCTTCTGGCCGACGTACTTGGTCTGCAGGAACGTCTCGAACGCCTCGGCGGAGTTCAGTCGGCGCAGGATGCGCAGCTGCTCCTCACGCTCGGGCGACTTGTGGGAACGCTCCACGCGGTCCTGGATCCACTTGCGCTGCTTGGGGTCCTGGATGTGCATGAACTCGATGCCGGTGGTGCGGCAGTACGAGTCGCGCAGCACGCCCAGGATGTCGCGCAGCTTCATCATGGACTTGCCGGCGAAGCCGCCGACCGCGAACTCCCGCTCCAGGTCCCACAGGGTGAGGCCGTGCTCGGTGATGTCCAGGTCGGGGTGCTTGCGCTGGTGGTACTCCAGCGGGTCGGTGTCGGCCATGACATGGCCGCGCACCCGGTAGGAGTGGATCAGCTCGAAGACCCGGGCGGCCTTGGTGACGTCGTCGTCGTGCGAGGCGTCGATGTCGCGCAGCCAGCGGACCGGCTCGTAGGGGATCCGCAGCGACTTGAAGATCTCGTCGTAGAACTCGTTCTCGCCGAGCAGCAGCTGGCTCATGATCCGCAGGAACTCGCCGGAGGCGGCGCCCTGGATCACTCGGTGGTCATAGGTGCTGGTCAGCGTCATGACCTTGGAGATGCCCATCTTGTTCAGGGCGTCCTGCGAGGTGCCCTGGAACTCGGCGGGGTAGTCCATCGAGCCGACGCCCATGATCATGGACTGGCCCGGCATCAGACGCGGCACGGAGTGGACGGTGCCGATGCCACCCGGGTTGGTCAGCGACGCGGTGACTCCGGTGAAGTCGTCCATCGTCAGCTTGTTGTCCCGGGCGCGGCGGACGATGTCCTCGTACGCCTGCCAGAACTCGAAGAAGGTCAGCGTCTCGGCCTTCTTGATGGCGGCGACGACGAGCTGGCGCTCGCCGCTGGGCTTCACCAGGTCGATGGCCAGACCGAGGTTGACATGCTCGGGCTTGACCAGCGTCGGCTTGCCGTCCTTCTCCGCGAAGGAGCAGTTCATCGACGGCATGGCCTTGAGGGCCTGCACCATCGCGTACCCGATGAGGTGCGTGAAGGAGACCTTCCCGCCACGGGCGCGCTTGAGATGGTTGTTGATGACGATGCGGTTGTCGAACAGCAGCTTCACCGGGACGGCGCGGACGGACGTGGCCGTCGGCAGCTCCAGGGAGGCGTTCATGTTCTTCGCGACGGCGGCCGAGGGGCCACGCAGGGTGACGAACTCGGGGCCGACCGGGGCCTCGGCGGCCGGTGCGGCCTTGGCCTTGGCGGCGGGCGCGGCCTTGGCGGGCGCCGGGGCGGGCTTCGCCGGGGCCGGAGCGCTCGCGGCGGGCGCGGGAGCCGGGGCGGCGGGCTTCGGCGCGGCCGGGGACGGGGCCGGAGCGGGGCTCTCGGCCGGCTTGCTCGGCGCGGCGGCGCCCGGCTTGTAGTCGGCGAAGAAGTCCCACCAGGCTCGGTCTACCGAGTTCGGGTCCTGGAGGTACTGCTGGTAGATCTCGTCGACGAGCCACTCATTGGGACCAAACGCGGCAGCAGGACTCTTTCCCTGCCCCTCTTGGTCCGACGAGATACTCGCACTGTTGGGGGACTGTAGCGACACGGCGGCAACCGCCCTCTTCCGCTTCCTAAGGTGGTGGACAGCGGGAATAAAGGCTACGCCTGTTGTGACCTCTGGTGCAGTCCGAGAGGGGCACTCGTCGTGCACGTCACATTCACCGAAGGGTTTCAGGGCAGGACAAGACGGGAAACACCCGAAGTTTGCCCGTGCGCGGGTAAGAAGTGATCACCGTCGCATCCGGGAAATGCGTGCTCCCGCCACCGACCCTACGTCACCGCCGTCAGCCGCGGTCCGACTCCAGCCCGGGAAGGCTGACCCGGATGCAGCAGCCGCGCGGGGACTCGGCCACCCGGATCCGCCCGCCGTGCAGGTCCACCGCCCAGCGCGCGATGGCCAGGCCCAGCCCCGTACCGCCGTCCGTCCCGGGACCGGACGGGCCGGGGCCGCCGCGGTTGAACCGCTCGAAGACCCGGTAGCGCTCCGACTCGGGGATGCCGGGGCCCTCGTCCTGCACCTCCAGCTCCAGGCTCTCCGGCCCGTCGCCGCGCCGCGCGTGGACGGTGACCCGGCCGTGCTGCGGGCTGTGCTTGATCGCGTTGTCGATCAGATTCGCCACGACCTGGTGCAGCCGCTCGGCGTCGGCGTGCGCGGTCAGCTCCGGAGGCGAGACATCGAGGTGCAGATGGACGTCGGTACGGGTGTGGGTGCCGGAACCGGGAACCCCGGACAGCGCGGACAGCGTCGAGACGCCCCGGCTCATATGGGCCTCCTTGAGCACCCCCGACAGATACGGCCACACCTCGAAGCGCCGGGCGTGCAGCGGCACCACCCCGTTGTCCAGCCGGGACAGGTCCAGCAGATGCTCCACCAGCCGGCCGAGCCGCTCGGTCTGCTTCAGCGCGGTGCGCATCGTCTCCGGATCGGGCTCGGAGACACCGTCCACGACGTTCTCCAGCACCGCCCGCAGCGCCGCGATCGGGGTGCGCAGCTCGTGCGAGACATTGGCGACCAGCTCCTTGCGGTGGGTGTCCACCGCCTCCAGATCGGCCGCCATCCGGTTGAAGGCGTCGGCCAGGTCCCCGAACTCGTCACGCCGCTCCGACCGCACCCGCCGGGTGTAGTCGCCGTGCGCCATCGACCGCGTGACATCGGTCATCTCGTCGAGCGGGGCGGTCAGGCTGTTCGCCACGAACTGGGTGATCAGCAGTGAGGCGATGATCGAGAAGATCGTGATCACCCGCAGCTCGGTCGCCGAGTGGATCGCGACGAACACCAGCAGGGTGGTGATGATCACCGAGACGATGACCAGCGCGCCCAGCGCGGCCTTGACGGAACGGTACGGGTCCAGGGGCCGCAGCCCCTCCCAGACCCACTTCCACAACCCGGTCGCCGGCCCGCGCCAGCGGTCGCCTCCGGAGGCCCGCGTCATGCGGCCGGGGTCTCCAGAGCGTAGCCGACGCCGTGGACCGTACGGATACGCTCGGCGCCGATCTTGCGGCGCAGCGCCTTGATGTGGCTGTCGACGGTGCGCGTCCCGGAGGCGTCCGCCCAGTCCCACACCTCGGCCAGCAGCTGCTCCCGGGAGAGCACCGCGCGCGGGGTGTTCGCCAGGCACACCAGCAGATCGAATTCGGTGGGCGTGAGATGGACATCGGCGCCGCGCACCCGGACCCGGCGCTGCGCATGGTCGATCTCCAGCTCACCGAGGCGGAGGATGCCGCTGCGCGGGGTGTGTGCGGCCAGCGCGGCGCGCTCGACCCGGCGCAGCAGGACATGCACCCGGGCGGCCAGCTCCCGCATCGAGAACGGCTTGGTCATGTAGTCGTCGGCGCCGACGCCGAGGCCGACCAGCATGTCCGTCTCGTCGTCCCGGGCGGTGAGCATCATCACCGGTACGGGGCGTTGGGCCTGCACCCGGCGGCAGACCTCCAGGCCGTCGAAGCCCGGCAGCATCACATCGAGGACGAGCAGATCGGGCTGCCACGCCTCGGCGATGTCCACGGCGGCCGGGCCGTCCGTCGCCGTCTGCACCTGGAAGCCCTCGGCGCGGAGCCGGGCCGCGATGGCGTCGACGATCGTCGGGTCGTCCTCCACGACCAGCACCCGGCGCTGGGCGCCCGGCGTGGCCGCGGCGGTGCCGCCCTGGGTTGTCTGAGTCTGGTCCATCGCCCGCCCCTGCATGTCCCCTGCGTGGTCGCGTTTTGCTGGGCAGCAGCGTAAAGCCATGGTCGGACTGTCGGCTACGCGCCCTTGCGGGCGAGGTGGACGACGTCCGGGACGCCTCGGACAACGGGCATCTCTTCCGTCCGTACCCCGCTGAATCCGGCATTTCGCAGGGCCTGCTCGAAGTCCGGCGAGGGCTGCGCGGACCACACGGCGAGCACCCCGCCCGGCGTCAGCCGGTCCCGGCAGGCGGCGAGACCGGTGGGGGAGTAGAGGCTGTTGTTGTCCTCCGTGACGGTCCAGTCGGGGCCGTTGTCGATGTCCAAACACAAGGCGTCGAAGGTGTCTTGGCCCGCCCCGGCGCAGAGGTGGGCGACCAGTTCGGTGTGCAGGGTCTCGGTGCGCGGGTCGGCCAGCGCGTCCGCCGAGACGGCCGACAGCGGGCCCGCGCGGTGCCAGTCGATCACCGCCTGCTCGCGCTCGACGACGGCGATCCGGCCCCAGCGCGGTTCGCCCGCCGCCCGTGCCAGCGAGAAGCCGACGCCGAGGCCGCCGATCAGGACGGCGGGTGCCTCCCGGTCGGCCGGCAGCGCGGCGAGCGCGGCGTCGATCAGCAGCCGTTCGGAGCGGCCGTCGGAGGTGTCCATCAGGAAGCAGCCGTTGGCGATGATCTCGTAGACCGCGGGTGCCGCGGGGGTTCCCGAGCCTTCGGGGGTGCCGCCCCGTTGCCGCAACACCACTTCGCCGTAAGGGCCTTGGCGCCGGTCGAGGGTGCACGGGGCCTCCTGGGGACCGGCCGCCGGAGCTGAGGAGGGAACGGAAGCCATACGGTCATCCTGGCCAACGCCGGGCGCGGCGGTCCAACCGCTCGGGGGGCCGCGTCCGGCATTCGGAAGGCACCTGAGAGTCGTCCGGAAGGTGTCCGGAATCATCGCCCTCCGACCCCGGACGTGGCGAATGTCATAAAGGTTGCCTCGTGTGACGCATCTCACTCGCACAGCGGATCATGGGGTGAGCGGACAGGGTGGCTGCGAACGTTGTCCAGTACGGAGGAGCCACGTCGTCCGTCGTTCACCACAGCGGAACAACGTGGTTCACCACAGCGGAAACACGACAACAGCGGAAACACGGCCGAAGGGACACGGGCGTGGCTCACCGTGTGCGCCAGGACGGAAGGGGCTTCGGAACGTGAGCGGGCTTGGCACCGCCGATGGCACATCGGGCGGCACTCCGGCGGTGGGCGGACGAAGCGAGCGTCCCACCGACGGCACATGGGACGGGGGGCGGCCGCCGGAGGGCAGCCTGAGCGGGATTCCCCGGCAGCGCGGGGACGCGGGGGCCGGGGTGCGCGGTGCGGCCGCCCGGTGCCCGCGCACCGGACGACTGCCCTTCCGATGGCGGCCCTGGCGACTGCTGCCCACCCCCGTCGGCACCCCCTTCACCTTCTGGTACGCCGCCCTCCTCGTGGCGACCTCGCTCTTCGCCGACCACGCCGACCCCTCGCTCGTCTCCGAGCTGCTGCGCGGCTCCAGCACCGACGTCGTCCATCTCGCCCGCGCCCCGCTGCTGGTCCTCGTCGCCAGTGCCCTGTGGGTAGCCGGCGGCCTGACCTCCGCGTACGCCATCGGCTTCCTCTTCGTCCTGACGGCGCTGGAGCGGCGGATCGGCGGGCTGCGCACCGCCGCCGTCTTCTTCGGCGGACATGCGCTGGCCACCCTCGCGACCGAAGTGCCGGTGGGCCTGTCCGTCGCCGCCGGACAGCTGCCCGACAGCTCCCTGCACCGTCTCGACTACGGCATCAGCTTCGGCGTGATGACCTGCACCGGAGCGCTCGCGGGCGGGCTGCCCGGCTGGTGCCGCTGGCCACTGCTGGCCGGCGTCGGCTCGCTCGCCGTCACCGACCTGCTCGCCTACGCCGATCCCGTGAGCAACTGGGGCCATCTGCTCTCGCTCACCCTCGGCATCGCGAGCCGGCCCCTGCTCCGCCGCTGGCGCGCCCACCGCACCGGGGACCCGCCGCTCCTCGGTGACCTGGGGCATCCGGCGCTGCGTGGGGAACGGGTGCGCACCCGGCCCGGCCCGGACGGCGCGGCGGCGGGCACCGGCCATCCGCGGCGGCTACCGCGGCCTGGGAGAATGGGTCGTCCATAGTCCCCATCCCAGGAGTTCACGCACGGTGTCCCAGGACCGCCAACCCCCGCATCCCGGCAGCGCCGGCCTCGGCCTGCGGTCCGCCGATCTCGGCCTGCAGGCCGACTGCGGCAGCTGCTTCGGGCTGTGCTGCGTCGCATTGCCGTTCGCGGCCTCGGCGGACTTCGCGATCGACAAGGACGCCGGGCGGCCCTGTCCGAATCTGGACGCCGAGTTCCGCTGCGGCATCCACGCCGACCTCCGGCAGCGCGGCTTCTCCGGCTGCACCGTCTTCGACTGCTTCGGCGCCGGCCAGAAGGTCTCCCAGGTCACCTTCGGCGGACAGGACTGGCGGCAGGCCCCGAGTGCCGCCCGCCAGATGTTCGACGTGTTCCCCGTCATGCGGCAGCTCCACGAACTGCTCTGGTACCTGGCCGAAGCGCTGACCCTGCCGCCGGCCCGCCCCGTCCACGCCGAACTGCGCCGCGCGCTGGAGCAGACCGAACGCCTCACCTGCGGCACCGCCCAGGAACTGATGGAGCTGGACGTCCCGGCACACCGGGGCGAGGTCAACACCCTGCTGCTGCGCACCAGCGAACTCGTACGCGCCAAGGTCCCGGGCCGCAAGAAGGACCGCCGGGGCGCCGACCTGATCGGGGCCCGCCTCAAGGGCGCCGACCTCCAGGGCGCCAACCTCCGCGGGGCCTACCTCATCGCCGCCGACCTCAAGGGCGCCGACCTGCGCGCCGCCGATCTGATCGGTGCGGACCTGCGGGACGCCGACCTCAGCGGTGCCGACCTCACCGGCAGCATCTTCCTCACCCAGTCCCAGCTCAACGCGGCCAAGGGCGACACCGCCACCAAGCTGCCGCCGGCCCTCAACCGCCCCACCCACTGGTAGCGGCCCCACCCCCGCCGGCCTCTTCAAAGGCTCGCTCCGTCTCGCTCATGCCGAAGCCTCGCTGCGCTCGGCCTCGCATGCGCGAGACGCGCACCTTTCATGGCTCACTCGCTCCGCTCGCTCACAGCGAACGCGCTACGGGGAACATTTCCCCTCCCCGCCGCATTGAGTGAGTAAAGCTCAACTTGCCTGCCGAAGGGGAGATCATGGCTTCGACGTCCGCATCGCTCACCCTGCCCGTGCTGCCCCTCGATGACGAGGTCGTACTGCCCGGCATGGTGGTGCCCTTGGACCTGTCCGACACGGAGGTACGGGCGGCGGTGGAAGCCGCACAGGCCGCTGCGTCCTCGGGGTCCCCGGGCACCAAGCCGAAGGTGCTGCTCGTGCCCCGGATTGACGGGACGTACGCGGGCATCGGCACGCTCGGGCGGATCGAGCAGGTCGGACGGCTGTCCGACGGCGATCCCGGCGCGCTGATCCGGGGCCTGGGCCGGGTACGGATCGGTTCCGGCACGACCGGGCCCGGTGCCGCGCTCTGGGTGGAAGGCACGACCGTGGAGGAACGGGTTCCCGAGCCTCTCCCCGGGGCGGTCGCCGAACTCGTCACCGAGTACAAGGCGCTGGCCACCAGCTGGCTGCGGAAGCGCGGCGCCTGGCAGGTCGTGGACCGGGTGCAGCAGATCGACGATGTGCCGACGCTCGCCGACAACTCCGGCTACTCCCCGTTCCTGACCACGGAACAGAAGGTCCAGCTGCTGGAGACCACCGACCCGGTCGCCCGCCTGAAGTTCGCCGCCGAGGCGCTGCGTGAGCACCTCGCCGAACAGGACGTCGCCGAGTCCATCGCCAAGGACGTCCAGGAGGGCGTCGACAAGCAGCAGCGGGAATTCCTGCTGCGCCGCCAGATGGAGGCGGTCCGCAAGGAACTGGCCGAGCTCAACGGCGATCCCGAGGACGAGAGCGACGACTACCGCGTCCGGGTCGAGGCCGCCGAGCTGCCCGAGGACGTCCGCAAGGCCGCCCTCAAGGAGGTCGACAAGCTGGAGCGGGCCAGCGACCAGAGCCCCGAGGGGTCGTGGATCCGCACCTGGCTGGACACGGTGCTGGAACTCCCCTGGAACGAGCGGACCGAGGACGCGTACGACATCGCCGGCGCCAAGCGGGTGCTGGACGCGGACCACGCGGGCCTGGAGGACGTCAAGGAGCGGATCACCGAGTACCTGGCCGTCCGGAAGCGGCGGGCCGAACGCGGTCTGGGGCTCGTCGGCGGCCGCCGGGGAGGGGCCGTCCTCGCCCTCGTCGGGCCGCCCGGCGTCGGCAAGACCTCCCTGGGCGAGTCCGTGGCCCGCGCCATGGGACGCAGGTTCGTCCGGGTCGCGCTCGGCGGCGTCCGCGACGAGGCGGAGATCCGCGGCCACCGGCGTACGTACGTCGGCGCGCTGCCCGGCCGGATCGTCCGGGCCGTCAAGGAGGCCGGCTCCATGAACCCGGTCGTCCTCCTCGACGAGATCGACAAGGTGGGCTCCGACTTCCGGGGCGACCCGGCCGCGGCCCTCCTGGAGGTCCTGGACCCGGCGCAGAACCACACCTTCCGGGACCACTACCTGGAGGTCGAACTGGACCTCAGCGATGTGGTCTTCCTGGCCACCGCCAACGTCCTCGAAGCCATCCCCGAGCCGCTGCTGGACCGCATGGAACTGGTCCGCCTCGACGGCTACACCGAGGACGAGAAGGTCACCATCGCCCGCGACCACCTGCTGCCGCGCCAGCTGGAGCGGGCCGGTCTGGAGCCCGGCGAGGTGACCCTGGAGGACGCCGCGCTGCGCAGGCTGGCGGGCGAGTACACCCGCGAGGCGGGCGTACGGAATCTGGAGCGGACGGTCGCCAGGCTGCTGCGCAAGGTCGCCGCACAGCACGAACTCGGCGAGCGGGAGCTGCCGTTCACGGTCGGGAGCGAGCAGCTGCGCCCGCTGATCGGGCGGCCGCACCACACCCCCGAGTCGGCACAGGACCCGGCCGAGCGGCGGACCGCGGTCCCCGGTGTCGTCACCGGCCTCGCGGTCACCGGCGCCGGCGGCGATGTGCTGTACGTCGAGGCGTCGCTGGCCGATCCGGAGACCGGCGCGTCCGGGCTCCAGCTGACCGGTCAGCTCGGCGACGTCATGAAGGAGTCCGCGCACATCGCGCTCTCCTTCCTGCGCTCGCACGGCGCGGAACTGGAGCTTCCGGTCGCCGGCCTGAAGGAGCGGGGCGTGCATCTGCACGTACCGGCGGGCGCCGTCCCCAAGGACGGTCCGAGCGCGGGCGTCACGATGACGACCGCGCTGGCGTCCCTGCTCTCCGGCCGCCGGGTCCGTCCCGATGTGGCCATGACCGGCGAAGTCTCCCTGACCGGACGGGTCCTGCCCATCGGCGGCGTCAAGCAGAAGCTGCTGGCCGCACACCGTGCGGGGATCACCACCGTCGTGATCCCGAAGCGGAACGAGGCCGACCTGGACGACGTCCCGTCCGAGATCCTGGACAAGCTGGACGTCCACCCGGTCGCGGATGTCCGCCAGGTGCTGGCGCTGGCGCTGACACCGGCGTCGAACGGTCCGGCGCCGCAGGTACCTGTCGCGGCATGAGGAAGGGGTGGCCGGCCTGACGCCGTATCCCGTACGGGAGCCGGGCTGACCACCCCTACCGCAACCATCAATTGAGCAACCCTCGCGGGGCTAAGCCACCTCCGCGAGAGCGGCGCCGGTTCAGGCGCACAGGCAGCTCAGCCGTTGGCCAGCGCCTTCAGCCGGCTGTACGCCCCGTTGAAGCGGTTGTGGTCACCGACCGTCGGGCCGGACGAGGTGTACTGCCAGAAGGTGTGGAAGCTCCAGCCGGCGGGGAGTTCGCCGACCGAGGAGCCATAACGCGGGATCCACAGCGGGTTGATACGGCCGAACGCCGTGGAATTGCCGGTGCACTGCTTCCACCAGCGGGTGGAGGTGTAGAGGACGGCGTCCCGGCCGGTGCGCTTCTTGTAGGTGCGGAACCAGTCCTTCATCCAGTTGACCAGCCCGGCCTTGCTCAGCCCGTAACAGACCGAGCCATAGGGGTTGTACTCCATGTCGAGCGCGCCGGGCAGGGTCTTGCCGTCCTTGGACCAGCCGCCGCCGTGGTCGACGAAGTAATTCGCCTGGGCCGCGCCGCTGGAGGTGTTGGGGGTCGCGAAGTGGTACGCGCCCCGGATCATGCCGACCCTGTACGAGCCGTTGTACTGCTGGGTGAAGTAGGGGTTGGTGTAGCTCTTGGACTCGGTCGCCTTCACGTAGGCGAACCGGACGCCGCTCTTCCAGAGCGTCGACCAGGCGACGTTGCGGTTGTGGCTGCTGACGTCCACGCCGTGCACGGACGCCAGGAGCGAGGGAGCCCCGCCGCCGGGCGCGATGCCCTCGTGTTTGGCGATCTCCGAACCGGCCCAGTCCTGGCCGGGGTGGGTGGGTTCGGGAGCGTAGTCCGTGACCGCGGCGGCGGTGCCGGGCAGTCCGAGGAGAAGGGAGATGATCGCGAGAAGGATGCCGCCCACGGTCGCGAGAGATCGCGCCGGGGGACGGGGGGAGCCGGATCGGCGCACGGTCATACGTGCCTCCGTAGATCTCGTGGATCTCGGTGAGTGACCTGAGGGGGGATGAGAAAGGGGGTGAGGGGGGATGGCGCGCGGGCCGATTCCCGACGGGCCATGCTTGGTGTGACCATGCCAGGAATGCCAATACGCGCGTAGACCACCCTCCCAAAAGAGTGTTACCGGGCTGCTGTTGCTCTAACCCTGCGAAATACTGGCCGAGCTGCGGCTTCGGCCGCCGCTGAAGGAAATTCCAGGGCGGGGGAAAGAGGGAAAGGGCGCTGACGTGCACAACACCGGAGCCGACGGTACGACGGCGAACGGCGAGCCGAGTGGTGTGGACCACGTATTCCTGTCCCTGGAACGGGAGTTGGCGGTATTTCTCCGCCGCGCCCGCGCCTCGTCCGGCGAAATGGCCCGCGAGGTCCACCCCGACCTGGAGCCGGCCGCGTACGGACTGATGGTCCGGCTCGCCGACGCCGGCGCGCAGCGCGCGACCGACCTGGCGGCCTTCTTCGGCGTCGGCAAGGCCACGATGAGCCGTCAGCTGCACGCGCTGGAGCGCCTGGGGCTGGTCGCCCGCGAGCGGGACCCGGCCGACGGCCGGGCCGTCCTGGTACGCATCACCGACGAGGGCCTGGACCGCTTCACCCGGGTCCGTACCGCCCGCCGAGCCCAGTACGCCCGCCGCCTCGCCTCCTGGGACCGCACCGAGGTCGCCGAACTGGCCCGCCTGCTGCACCAGTTGAACGCGGGGCAGGAGGGGCAGGAGGGGGAGGAGGGGCAGTAGCCCCGGCGTCCCCAGTAGCTTCGGCGCGCCCAGCGGCCCCGAGCGGTCCCGGTGGCCAGTGGCTCGGCGATCCACACGAACCACTCAGTCGGCCGACGGGCGTCCGCCGTTTTGTCACGGCGCCACAAAAATCACCGCGGCGTCGTCCCGTGACTTGCCGCGTGGATGTGCCGTGCAGTCCGGGTCCGCGGCCTCCGCCGCCCGTACCTGGTCGATGAGTGCCTGGGGGCCCTGCTTGGTGATCAGTGCCGCGCAGTCCGCCCAGGAGCCCAGGCGGAAGACCTCTGCCCAGCGGCCCGCCCCGTCGGTCAGTGCGGTCAGTGAACGGATCCCGGCGCGCGGGGCGCTGCCGGTGACCGCGCGGGCGGCCACGCCCGGATCGGCGGCCGCGGTGAAGAAGCCTCCCTCGGCGTTGCGCAGGGCCTCGACCGCGCGGGCGTACTCCCGGCCCGCGGCGGCGCGTTCGGCGGAGCCGCGGGGCAGTGCCCGTACGGCGTCCCGCTGTGCGCGGACCGCGGGCGGCAGTTCGTCCAGCCGGGTGTCCAGCACCGGGTGCACCGAACCGTCCGTCCGCTCCAGGAGGAGGACGGAATCCGACAGCACCAGATACTCGACGGTGTGCTCGGACCACCGTGCGGCGACCACCGTCGCCTGCGGAGTGCGCATGTGAGAAAGGTCACAGCTGGATCGGTGGCTGTCGGCGGTGCGGGAGACGGCTGCCGCGAGTGACTCGGACAGCGTCATGTCGCGGTGTGAACCCGACAGTTCGAGCATTGCGCCCCCGAGACGCGCGGTGAACCACGGCACGGAATGGACGCAGCCGACATCGCCCTCCGGGGGCGTCACACCGTCCAGGAGGACCAGGACACCGCCCCGGCCGGAGGCCGGGAGGGCGACGGAAGCGTAGTCCTCGTTTGGGCGTTGGGGATCGCCGGGCTCGGTGGCGAGTTCGATGCGCATACGGGCAAGTCTGACGGAGGGGGCCGCTCCGGCCCGGTGACGGGGCCGTTCCGGTGGCTAGGGCGTACGGCCCGGCCGGCGGCGCGCGGGAAGGGCGGGCCGGAGGCCGCCCGCGGGCTGCGGGCGCGCATCTTTCCAGGGCCGGGGCGGTTCTCCAAACGCGTCCCGGGATTGCGCGGGGTTGCGGCCGTGGGCGGCCGTGCGGGGGAGTTGATGGTCAAACTCCGATTGATGTTCACTCGTTCGGGTGGCCGGCCATCTGTTGCCGAGCCACCGCGCGGCGCCGGTGGAATGGTCATTTTTCCCGGATCATTGGGGCGGGCCAGGACGTTCGTCGCGACGCGCAGAACCGGGCTGTTCCCTTCGCGGATGTACTGCGGGCGGTCGGCGCGTAGCGCCGTCTTCCGGGGTGGAGGTCGGGCGACGGGCGGGCCTGCGCGCAGGTCCGCTCCCGCGAGCGGAAGCGAGCCGGGTCCGCGACGCCACAGGGCGTGGGCAGGCGAGACAGGAATGCGAGCAGCGGTGCGGATGAAGCGGCTTCGGGGCGGCGCAGGGAAGCCGGGAACACCGGCCGGTTCGGTCTCGGGACCGGGCACGACGGACGGCGGCGACGACCGTACGGGACGGCGTCCCGCGCGGGTGCGCAACCGTCTGGTCGGCGCCGTGGCCGTCGTGGCCGTCGCCGTCCTGGGTGCCGGCGCCCCCGCCATCGCCACCGCGGCCGACAACGCGCACAACAGCCAGCAGCTGGTCGACCTGGCCGAATTGAACGCGCGCGCCATCGCGCTCGCACACTCCCTCGCCGATGAACGCGACGCCATGACCGCCTATGTCGCCGCCGGGCGCAGCGCGCGCGGCGGTGCCGACACCGCGCACTCCCAGCGCGCCCGCGTGGACCGGCAGATCACCGAACTGCGTGCCGAGGCCGGTGACTCCTCCGGGGAGAGCGCGGTCTACGCCGCTGCCGACAAGCTCCTCGCCGGGCTGCCGCAGAGCCGTCACCAGGCGCTGTCCGGGCCCGGCTCGGCCGAGGACACCTTCGACGCGTACACCCAGGTCGTCCAGGCGCTGGGCGCCATCAGCGACGACATCGCGCGCGGCCTGCCCGCCCGCGCGGACGCCGCCGACGCCGACACCCGCGCACTGCCCGCCCTCGGCCGCGTCTCCGACCAGGCGGCCGGCGCCCGGGGGCTGCTGCTGGCCGCACTGAACGCGGGCGGCCCGCAGCCCAAGCTGACCGGCGCCGCACAACTCGCGCACCTCCGCGAGCAGGGCGCACTGGCCGACTTCACCCAGTCGGCGAGCCAGAGCGCGCGGGACCGTTACGACCGCACGGTCAACGGCACGGACGTCACCACCGCCGAGCGCTATCTGACCCATCTCACCGACCAGCCCCGTCTGGACGCCGCCGACCGGAGACTCGACCGCCAGCGGGTGCAGGCCACGCTCACCGCCCGCATCGGCCTGATACGCGGCGTCGAGTCGGCCATGGCCACCGCCGACATCGAGCGGCTCGGCGCGCTGCGCGACGACGATGTGACGGAGCTGGAGATCCGCATCGGCCTGGAAGGGCTCTGCCTGCTGCTGGCCGTCGGCGCCGGCATCTGGGCCGCCCGCTCCATGACCCAGCCGCTGGCGGCGCTGCGGATCGGTGCCAAGCGGGTGGCCGAGGACCCCGCGCACGAGGAACCCCTCACCTACAAGGGCCGCAACGACGAGTTCGCCGCCGCCGTACGGTCCGTCAACGCGCTGCACGCCCAGGTCGGCGAGATGGCGCGGCGGACCGCGGAACTGGAGGGCGAGCGCAAGCGGCTGGTCGGCGGCCGGCAGCGGCTGGTCGCCGAGCGCGAGGTGCTCCAGGAGCAGGCCGAGGACCTCAAGGAGCAGATCGCGGACCTCACCGAGCGGCTGGCGGCGCTGCGCACCGGCGTACACGGACGGTTCGTCAATCTGTCGCTGCGCACGCTCGGCCTGGTGGAGCGCCAGCTCGGCGTCATCGAGTCGCTGGAGGAGCAGGAGCACGACCCGGAGCGGCTGGAAACCCTCTTCAAGCTCGACCACTTCGCCGCCCGGATGCGCCGCAACAGCGAGAACCTCCTCGTCCTGGCGGGCGCGGAACACGTCACCTCGCACATGGGCCCCGTACCGCTGCTGGATGTGCTGCGCGCATCGATCAGCGAGATAGAGCGCTACGAGCGGGTCCGCGTCCAGTCGCTGCCGCCGCACTCCCAGGTGGCCGGGTTCGCCGCGGACGACCTCAGCCATCTCGTCGCCGAACTCCTGGAGAACGCCACCGCGTTCTCCCCGCCGGACGCCCATGTCGAGGTCTCCGGCTGGCTGTTGGAGAGCGGCGAGGTCATGCTCTCGGTCCAGGACGAGGGCATCGGGATGACCCCGGAACGGCTGGCGGAGCTCAACGAGCGGCTGTCGGACGCGGCGGCCGCCGCGTCCTCGGAGACCGTTGACGAGGCGCTGGGCCTCGGCCTGTACGTCGTGGTGCGGCTGGCCGCCCGGCACGGCATCCGGGTCCAGCTGCGGGACCAGAAGCAGGGCGGCGTCAGCGCCGTCGTGGTGCTGCCGCGCTCCATACTGCCCACCCGTCCGGCACCGGCCGCCCACCCGGCGGCGTCCCCCGCGGACCTGGTCCCCGGCCGGACCCTGCCCGGGTCGGTCGCCGAGGCGAACTCCAACGCCCTGCCGACGCGGCGGCCTTGGACCGACCGGGCGGCGGCGGCCGGAGTGGCGGGCGGCAGTCGTCCGGTGGGGGACGGCGGGGCCGGGAGTGGTTCGGCGGCTGATGTGGCTGAAGCAGCTGATGTGGCTGAAGCGGTTGATGTGGTTGATGCGGCCGACGACACGGCCCTTGCCGGTGAGGCGCCGCTTACCGATGAGGGGCCGGGTGTTGCGGATGCGCCGCCCGCCGATGAGGTGTCGGGCCCTGCCGATGAGCTGCGTGCCGATGCCCCGCCGTCCGTCGGTGACGCGGCGATCGCCCACGACGCCCCGGCCGTCGACGAGATCCCCGGGCCCGCCCCGCTCGATGACGCCGCGGCCACGTCCGCCGCCGAGGCTGCCGTCACCCCGGATCCCCTGGATGCCCCGGCCACCCCTCCCACCGACCCGTTCGTCGCCGCCGCGGAGCGCGCCGTCGACGCGGCGGGGCTCGGCTCCGCGCCCGGCCGGAGCCCGTACGGCCCGGAGGCACCCGGCCCGTACGCCATCGGCAGCGGCGAGCACGCCCGCCCCGAGGACGACGCGCCGATCGCCCGCGACGTCTTTGCCGCGGACGCCCCGGCCGGCCCGAGCACCGGCGACCGGAGCACCAGCGGGCCGGCCGCCGGCGACCCGTACGCCATCGGCCCGGACCAGCACACCCGCCCGGAACCCGGCACCGCGACGGACGACCCGCAGGACACGGAGCCGCAGAGCACCGAACTGCAGGGAACCGCCCAGCAGAGCACCGCCCCGCAAACAGCCGACTCGCAGGCCGCCGACGCCCCGGCCGCAGATCCGCAGGGTGCCGGTCCGCAGGGTGCCGGTCCGCGAGGCGCCGACGCCCCGCCCGCCGGGGAGCGGCGGAGGACCGGCACCGGCCTGCCCAAGCGCACGCCCAGGATCGTGGCGCAGCAGGCGCCCGCCCCGCGCACCGGCGGCGCGGTCAACGCCGAAGCGCTGCGCCGTCGGCTCGGCGGATTCCAGCAGGGCGCGCGGGACGGCCGGCGCGAGGTCGCGGCCGAGATCGCGGAACGTACCGCTGAGCAGCACATCCCACAGACCGACACCGACGGAGCGGGGGCCCCGGGAGATCGCCACGTTGTCGAGGAGGCACGCGATTGAAGGCGCAAGCGCCGACTGCTCACGGACGCGGACTGAGCAGTCAGGCACGGAATCTGCACTGGTTGCTGACCAATCTGGTCGACGAGGTGCCCGGCATCCGCTCCGTCGCGGTGGTCTCCTCCGACGGTCTGCTGCTGCTCTCCTCCGACCCCGCCCTGGCGGAGGAGACGGCCGGACCCGGCGAAAGTGACGGGCCCAGAGGGTCCAGCGCCGACCTCGCCACCGTCGTCTCCGGGCTCGGCAGCCTCACCCACGGCGCCGCGAAGCTGATGGAGGGCGGGGCCGTCAAACAGACGATGGTCGCGATGGAGGAGGGCAGCGTGTTCGTCATGTCGATCAGCGACGGTTTGCTGCTCGGTGTGCATGCCGCCCCGGACTGCGATATGAGCGTCGTCGCCTACCACATGGCGCTGTTCGTCGGCCGGGCCGGACATGTCCTGACCCCCGAACTGCGCACGGAACTCCGTAAGTCGATGGAGAACGTTCAGTGAGTGAACGCAGTGAGCGAGCCCATGAGAGGTGCGAGCCTCGTGAATGCGGGGCCGAGCGGAGCGAGGTTTCGGCGTGAGCACCCCAAGGCTCCCCAAACGCGGCGGCGGTGAGTGGGCCGCGAAAACCCGGGGTGCGGCCTCGGGCGCGTCGGCGAGGAAGCCGGCGCGCGTCCGGCCGTACTCGCTCACCGGTGGCCGCACACGGTTCGGTCATGTGCTGCTCGTCGAGTCGTTCGTGGCCGCGCTGGACGGCCCTGAGGAGCGGCGTGAGCCGGCCTCGACGGAAGGCCGCTGGGTCGACCGGGTGATGCCGGAGATGCGCGCGATCGTCGAGCTGTGCCGCCGGATGCGCTCGGTCGCGGAGATCTCCGCACTGCTCAAAATGCCGCTGGGTGTGGTCCGGGTCCTGCTCAGCGACCTCGCCGACCAGGGAAGGATTCGTGTGTACGGCACCGGGCACGGCATCGGTCGGCCCGACCGCGCACTGCTGGAAAGGGTGCTGAGTGGACTTCACAGGCTCTGACACGACAGCGGCCGGGCCGATGATGACCGCCGACTCCGTGGGACGGGCCGACGCGCCGGCACCGGACGCCGAAGCGGGCCTGCAGAGCTGGCAGATGGACCGTACGCGGGCACCCATCGCCACCAAGATCGTGGTGGCGGGCGGCTTCGGCGTCGGCAAGACCACCTTCGTCGGGGCGGTCTCGGAGATCACCCCGCTGCAGACCGAGGCGGTGATGACGCAGGCCAGCGAGGACACCGACGATCTGTCCGCCACCCCGGAGAAGACCACGACCACCGTCGCGCTGGACTTCGGGCGGATCACCCTCGACCAGGACCTGGTGCTCTATCTGTTCGGCACGCCCGGCCAGCAACGCTTCTGGTTCATGTGGGACGACCTGGTGCGCGGCGCGATCGGCGCGATCGTGATGGCCGACACCCGGCGGCTGGAGGACTGCTTCCCGGCGCTGGACTACTTCGAGAGCTGCGGACTCCCGTACGTCGTCGCCGTCAACCACTTCGAGGGGACCGAGTCCTACGCCGTGGAGGACGTCCGTGACGCGCTGACCGTGCCGCCGCAGGTGCCCGTAGTGATCATGGACGCGCGCAAGCGGATCACGGTGACCGAATCGCTGCTGGCGCTGGTCGCGCACGCCCTGCAAGCGGCGCCCGAGTAGCGCGCCCGCCGCACCACAGCCCCACCCCCCGAACAACGGCAGTAACGCAGAGAAGAGCGCCGCCATGCGGAAGATACTCATCGTCGGAGCCGGCCAGTCCGGACTTCAGCTCGCCCTCGGTCTCCAGTCCCAGGGGTACGAGGTCACCCTCATGTCCAACCGCACCGCCGACGAGATCCGCTCCGGCCGGGTCATGTCGACACAGTGCATGTTCGACACCGCCCTCCAGCACGAACGCGACCTCCAGATCAACTTCTGGGAGAGCCAGGCCCCGCGTATCGAGGGCCTGGGCGTCTCGGTCGCCGCGCCCGGCAGTCACGCCGAGCCCGGGGGGACGGCGCGCGCCATCGACTGGGTCGGCAGGCTGGACGGCTACGCACAGTCCGTCGACCAGCGGGTGAAGATGGCGGGCTGGATGGAGACCTTCGCACAGCGCGGCGGCCAGCTCGTCATCCACGGCGCCGCCGTCTCCGACCTGGACTTCTTCGCCGGTCGCTACGACCTGACGCTGGTCGCGGCGGGCAAGGGCGAGCTGGTGTCCATGTTCGGCCGGGACGCCGCGCGTTCCCCGTACGACGCACCGCAGCGCTCGCTCGCCGTCGCCTATGTCCACGGTCTGGGCCCGCGCCCCGAGCATCCCGACTTCGACGCGGTGCGCTGCAACCTCGTCCCCGGTATCGGCGAGCTGTTCGTCATGCCGGCCCTCACCACCTCCGGCCGCGCCGACATCCTCTTCTGGGAAGGTGTGCCCGGCGGACCGCTGGACGCCTTCCAGGACATCAGGGACCCCAACGAGCACCTGGCCACCACGCTGGAGCTGATGGAGACGTTCCTGCCCTGGGAGTACGCCCGCGCCACGAAGGTCGAGCTGACCGACGCCCATGGCACGCTGGCCGGCCGTTACGCCCCGACCGTGCGCAAGCCCGTCGGCCGACTGCCCTCCGGCGGCCTGGTCCTCGGTGTCGCGGACGTCGTGGTCGCCAATGACCCGATCACCGGCCAGGGCTCCAACTCCGCGTCCAAGTGCGCCGCCGCCTACCTCGCGTCCATCGTCGAGCACGGCGACCGGCCCTTCGACGGGGACTGGATGCAGGCCACCTTCGACCGCTACTGGACCACCGCCCAGCACGTCACCAAGTGGACCAACGCGATGCTGGCACCGCCGCCCGAGCACGTCCTGAACATCATCGGCGCGGGCGGCCAGGTCCAGAGCATCGCCGACCGCTTCGCCAACGCCTTCGACGACCCGTCCGACTTCGAGAACTTCTTCTACGACCCGGACAAGGCGAACGCCTACCTCGCCTCGGTCACCGGCTGAGGCCACCTTCGCTCCCGGCCCCGGCGGTCGTGCCGCCGCGCACACGTCCGGGCCGGGGGCGTCCCTCGCCGTCACAGCTTCACAGATTCACGGCTTCACAGCTTCACGCCACCACGGCTTCACGACAATCAGGGCTTCACGCATCAGGGCTTCCACGCTCGGCAATTCCGGCTCCCGACCCGGATCCTGATACCACTCGGGCTCCAGTTCCTGGGGCGACTCGGGTTCCTGGACCGGCTCGGGTTCCTGGGCCGGCTCGGGCTCTTGGGCCGGCTCGGGCTCTGGGGCCGGCTTGGGCTTTTGGGTCGGCTTGGGCTCCGGGCCCGGCTGCGGCTCCGGTACGCCAGGATCCGGGCGTACGGCGCCCAGCAGCGGATTCGCCGCGACCGGTGAGATCTCCACGCGCTTGCCCGGCCGGGGCGCATGGACGACCTTGCCGCCCCCGATGTACATCGCCACATGCGTCGCGCCCGGGTAGTAGATCACCAGATCGCTGGGGCGCAGCTCGTCCAGCGGCACATGCGGCAGCTTCTTCCACTGCTGCTGGCTGGTGCGCGGGATCGGCCGCCCCGCGTGCGCCCAGGCCGATGAGGTCAGCCCCGAGCAGTCGAAGGAATCCGGGCCCGACGCGCCCCAGGCGTACGGCTTGCCGATCTGTTTGAGGACGTAGGCGAGCGCCCGTTCGCCGACAGAGGACGGCGCGCTTTCCTCCCCCGCCTTGTGCTTCCCGCCGACCTTGCCGCTCGACAGTGCGGCGCGCTGCGCGCGCTCGACGCCCTGTGCCTCCAACTCGCTCAGCTTCGTGAGCTGTTCCTCGGTGAGGGAGACGAGCAGCTTCTCGACGTCCTTGAGCTTTGCCTGCACCGTGTCCCGCTGCTGCTTGCGCCGCTCGGTCAGCCGGCGCTGTTCGTCGAGCGCGGCGCGGGCCTGCCTGGCGAGCGTGGCGGCCCGCTTCTCGGCGGCGGTGAGCCGGGCGACGGTGGCCGCCTGCTCGGTGGCGGCCTCCTGGAGGAAGTGGCCCTGATCCATGGCCTGTTGGGGATCCTTCGCCATCAGCACGCGCAGGTACGCCGAGAGCCCGGCGGAGAGCTTGCCCTGGTACTGGTGCCGGGCCAGCCGCCCCGCGTCGGCCCGTGCTTCGGCGAGCTGCTTGCGGGCGGTCACCAACTGGCTGTTGAGGGCCGTCGACTTCTGCTGCGCCTTCTTGAGGTCCTCCTGGGTCGCGTTGTACGCCTCCGTCGACTCCTCGGTCTGGCGGTAGAGGGCCTGCAGTTGTCTGAGGAGGGCGCTCGGGGTGCGCTCCGAGGGGGCGAGAGGGGCGGGAGGGCTGGTGTCCGTGGGTGCGCCGGTGCGCGGTCCGCCGTCGATGCCCTCGGTGACGTGCGACGGCCCGCCCTCACCCGTGTCGGAGGAACCCGGCTCCGGCGTCCCGGCCTCCCCTGTCGTCCCGTCAACCTGGCCGCCGGTGCTGCCCGAGGTCCCGCCGTACGGCGACGACCCCGTAGGCGGCGGTTTCGGCCCGTCCTTGGCCAGGACCGATGACGCGGGGAGCGTCGTGGTGACCGCGCCCACGAGCGTCAGCGCGCAGACCGACCTCAGCAATCGTCCGGACACGAACCCACCTCCGACTCCCATGACACCGACCACACGTTTCGGATGGTGCCACGGCAGTCGTACATTTCCGGCTAATGGGTGTGTTTTACGATATTCGGATCACTCGATCGGTCGCCGAAGCGGCCACGGGCCACCGGCAAGCCCGCCGACGGTATGTCCGTCATCGCGGTTTGACATCCCCCCTCTTGCCAGAGGGGGATTCCAACCCGAGTGGGTTGAGGTTCACGGGCGCTCGAACGGTGGCCGTTGTCACCCCTCCGGCACCGGCTGTTCGCCGGGGGCGGAGACGCCCTCGACCCGGCCGGGGGCCTTGTGTTCGGTCCGCTGGCGTAGCTGGCCCCGGCCCTGGGCGAGGATGCCCCGGTTGAAGGTGATGCGGAACGTCTTCGAGCTGGGCAGCCCGGAGCGGGTGAGACGTAGGCGAACCCACCCGCGGCCGGGGACCTTGGCCTGTGCCCACCGCCGGTTGAGCTTGTGTACCACGACCGACCGGCCCATGACCTGCTTGCCGGTCTTCGGGTTCAGTTTCGGCGAACCGTCCGGCTCGTACTCGGGTACGCGGTCGGTGCCGATAACGCGGAAGCCCTCATGCCGGTACTTCTTGCGCCAGGTCGGCTCACCGAACCCGGAGGCAAAGCGGGCGTTCTTGGCCTTGGCGAAGTCCTTCAGTGCCTGCTGTTGCACGTGGCGTTCCCGGCGGCGAGCCATGCGTTATCGCGCTGGGCTTCGGTGAGCCGGCGGCACTGCTCCGCGAACCCGGGTGCGGACTTCCCGGCCGGGTTTCCAGTGCGAGTGCTGCTCGACGGCCAGGTTCCAGACGTACCGGGCGTGCGCACAGGGCAGGAGCATCTGCTCTGCCTGCGCAGGCGTCGGGTACATCCGCAAGCGTGACAACGCGTCACGGAGTCGCCACCACGGGTGACGGCGGGCGCGGGTCGAGGGGGGAGAGGGAACCGCCCTTGCGGAGTGGGATCTGCCAGGGAGGCGCGAGGGCGGTTCCCCCGGCCAGGCAGCCAACAGGGCTGGACCACTACTGTCAATGGTCCGGACCAAACTGTACGCCTGTGGGCAGGCCGGTGCGCCCCGCGCTCAAGTGGTCTTCCTCCAGGGCCACTTGGGGCCGGACCGGGCTTTCCCCTCCGGGACGTACTCGTACTTCCAGCCGCTCGGCAGCCCCAGACGTCCCACCCGCGCCGGGACCCGCCGGTAGACATGCAGTGTCGGCGGCCGCCCGTCGTCGTTCGGCACCGGGATCTCGTACGTCTTCGGCGGCTGGCCGGTCGCGCCGACCAGTACGGGCAGCACCCGGCCGTCCAGGGGCCCGCCGACGAAGAGGGCGTTCTCGCTTCTCACTCCCCAAGTGTCACACCGGACGGCGTCCGGCGGGGCGGTGGGCCGTCGCCCGGTGATATCCCGTGCGTGGCGTGGAGCCGCAGGTCACAGCAGGTGAGCGGCGTCCTTCACGACGGGCAGCACCCGGCGTGCCAGATCGCCTACGGGGCCGTCGGCGGGCTCCATGCCCAGCGCGGCACGGGTCACCCGCGCGGTCTGCGGGTCCCGGGCCGCGGTGGCGGTCAGCAGCGCGACGAAATGATCCACCAGCCAGTCGCGCAGCTCGTCCAGGGCGGGCTGCTTGTCCTCGTCGAGCCAGATCAGCGAGGCGCCCTCGACCGCGGTGATCCACATGCGGACCGCCATCCGCAGCCGTACGCCCGGCTCCGGCACCCCCAGGTGCCGCAGGATCTGGTCCGCGGCGGCGCGCCGCACCTCGTCCACGATCGCGGACGTACGGGAGGTCTCGACGACGCTGCCGCCCTGGAGCAGCGCGCTGAACCCCGCGTCATGCTCGTCGACGAACGCCAGATAGCGGTCCAGGGCGTGGGACAGCCGCTGGGTGAGCGGGCCGGTCTCGGGCTCCGCGAAGCAGCCTTCGAGACGGTCGGCGGCGCTGCGCAGCGCGGCCTCGTACAACTGCTGCTTGCCGCCCGGGAAGTAGCGGTAGACGAGCGGTCGCGACACCTCGGCCGCGGTCGCGACGTCGTCCAGCGAGACGTCCTCGGGCGCGCGCTGTGCGAACAGGTCCAGGGCGGCGGCGAGCAGTTGGGTGCGGCGCTGCTCGACGCCCATCCTGCGATAGGCGGGACGGGGTACTGCTGGGGCGGTGCCGCTGCCGTTCATGAACAGCAGCGTAACTGTCCCGGTTTCCGAGTCGTACATGTGCTCGTACGGCCTGGCGGGTGCCTGCCGGTTCGCGGCCGGGTCCACGGTCGGGTCGGCCCGTTCAGGCCAGCAGGCCGGAGCTCCGCCACAACCTGCGGCCCACACCGCGCAGTACGCCGATCTCGTCGAGGAAGTCGGTCAGCCGGCGGGCGCCGTTCTGCATCACCTCACGGCGGTGACCGCTGGCCCGCACCTGGGCGACGGCCTCCCGCTTGTCCAGGCCGACGTTGCTGTAGACCTCCGGGTTGACGAAGGCGAGGGAGAAGACCCGGGCCGCCTCGCCCGAGCTGATACGGGTCAACTCCCGCTCCCAGCGCGGTGCGGTGAGCATCTGGCGGCGCAGCTCCTCGCGCGCGTACCGGACATGCCGTGCCTCCTCGACGACGTGGATACGGGTCACCCCACGCACCAGGGGCTGCACCCGCTCGTCCGGGAAGGTCAGCCGCTGCATCCAGTCCAGGATCTCCTCGCCGAGCAGGGTGCAGGCGAACGAACCCGGGGTGGTCGAGACCGTCTTGAGGATCCGGGCGAGGTTGTGATTGAGGCGGGAGACCGGGTACGCCGGTGAGCCGGCCTTGTGGATCATGCGCGCGAACATCTTGGAGTGCCGGCACTCGTCGGCTATCTCGGTGAGTGCGTAACGGACATGTGCGCTGGTCACCGGCTTGTCGTAGATATGGCGCACCAGGAGCTGCATCAGGATGATCTCGAACCAGATGCCCAGGGAGGCGAGGGAGGCGGCCTCGTGGCGGGAGAGGTCCCGCTGCTGCTCCGGGGACATCCGGTGCCACAGGGGCGTGTCGTAGAGCGAGACCAGCTCCGGTGGCCAGAACCACTTGCCCTCTTCGAGGGGCGCGTCCCAGTCGAGTTCGGTGTCGGGGTCGAAGGAGTGCTTGGCGGAGGAGTCGAGCAGTCGCTCGGCGACCTGTTCCCGGTCCTTGAGCAGCCCGAGGGCGTCCCGCAGGACTTTGGTATCCGTCACGGTCATTGCGGTGGGCGCGCTCGTCATGGCTGTGGCTACCTCGCTCGTGGGTTACCGGCGGTCACACCTTATGAGACTCCTTGTCAGCAAGGACGTCAATCCCCTGTGCGCGACTTATTGACCCGCGGGTAAGGAGCGTGTGAGCCTGCCAACGAACCTCCCCGACAAGACGTTTGTGATCCAAGGAGGCGTCCGTGTCGAGCCGAGATCTCTACGTGCAGGACCCGGGCGACCCGCTGTGGAAGGTGCCCGCCTCCGGTGCGGCCCGCTTCAGCTGGGAATACGACGACGGACGGGACCGGCTGCTCGCGCTCTACCAGAAGGGCAAGGATAAGCAGTGGGACGCCGAACTGCGCATCGACTGGGATCTGGAGGTCGACCCGAAGGACCCGCTCGGCACCCCGGATGAGTCGATGTCCCTGTATGGCACCAAATACTGGGACAAAATGACGCAAAAGGACCGCGGTGATCTGCGCCAGCACTACACCGCCTGGCAGTTCAGCCAGTTCCTGCACGGGGAGCAGGGGGCGATGGTGTGCGCCGCGCGGATCGTGGAGTCCGTGCCGGATCTCGACGCGAAGTTCTACTCCGCGACCCAGACCATGGACGAGGCCCGGCACGCCGAGATCTACAGCCGCTTCCTCAAGGACAAGATCGGGATGCTCTACCCGGTCAACGACCATCTGCAGACGCTGCTCGGCGACACCCTCAAGGACTCCCGCTGGGACATGCCGTACCTGGGCATGCAGGTGCTGATCGAGGGCCTGGCGCTGGCCGGGTTCGGCATGATCCGCGACACCACCACCAAGCCGCTCCCGAAGCAGATCCTCGCCTACGTCATGCAGGACGAGGCCCGCCATGTCGCCTTCGGGCGGATGGCGCTGCGCGACTACTACAAGCAGCTCACCGACGCCGAACTGCGTGAGCGCGAGGACTTCGTCATCGAGGGCTGCTACTTGATGCGCGACCGGCTGCGCGGCCTGGAGGTCCTGGAGAACTTCGGCATACCGAAGGCGGAGGCCGCCGAATTCACCGAGCAGTCCCCGTTCCTCCGCCTCTTCCGCAAATTGCTCTTCAGCCGGATTGTGCCCTGCGTGAAGGACATCGGCCTGTGGGGCGAGCGGCTGCAGCGCGCGTACGTCGACATGGGCGTCTTCGAGATGGGCGACGCCAACCTGGACCTGCTGATGAGCCAGGACGAGGAACTGGCCGAGAAGCTGGATGAGGAACGCTTCGCGGGGGAGGAAGCGGCGCGGACGGCGGAAGTGGCGGATGCCGTCGCGCGGGGTTCCCGGCTTGGCTGACCGCCGTTTTCGGCCATCCGCTGTGCTGTGCCTGAGCCCCACGTTGTCGGCTGTCCCGCCGCAGGCGACCCCCTCACGGCGGGACAGCCGACAGCGTGGGGCGCGGGCCCGCCGCAGGCGAGCAATCATGTCGGCTAGGTCGAGCGCAGCAGGCCCCGCACCCGTGCGTACTTCGCCGTCAGGCGCTCCCGTGTCGCCGCGTCCAGGACGGCCAGCCTGGCCGGATCGGCGTTGTGCGCGAGATCGGACTCCTTGACGAGCAGCGCGCCGGGGGTGGCCAGAATGCGCGCTGCGTACTCCTCGACCGGTTCGCCCGCGCGCTTGGTGACGGCCAGGATCATGTCCTTGGTCGCGTCGGTGAGCGCCGCACCGTCCAGCCAGGCGCGGCTGAGCGCGCCGTCCTCCACGGCGTCGTGCAGCCAGGCCGCGGCGATCTGCTCGTCGCTGCCGCCGCGTGCGCGTACGCCTGCCGCGACCGCGGCCAGATGCTCGGTGTACGGGCGGCCCGCCTTGTCGGTCTGCCCCGAGTGCGCGCGCCGGGCCAGCGCCTCCACTTCGGCCAGGGACAGCGGCGGGGACGGGGAGGAGGTCCGGGACGGGTTTGCGTCGGTCATACGGACAATTGTGCGCGGGTTGCCAGGGACTGTCCGCTGGATCACTGCCGTGGTCGCCAGGGGCGGCCGGTGGACGGGGACCCCGTACGGCGCCCGCAAGGCGCCGTACGGCCCCGTCAGCGCAGCCCCGCCCGCATGACCGCTCGTGCGATCGGTGCCGCGCTGCCGCCGCCGCTGATGTCCGCGCGATCGGCGGCGGCGTCCTCGACGACCACGGCCACCGCCACCGCCGGCTGGGCCCGGTTCTTGGCCCGGGCCCAGGAGATGAACCAGGCATACGGGGTGCCCTGGTTGTGCACCCCGTGCTGGGCGGTGCCGGTCTTCCCGCCGACGGTGACGCCCTTGATGGCGGCCTGCCGTCCGCTGCCGTGCTCCACCACGTCGACCATCATCTCCTGGAGCCGCCGGGCGGTGGCCGGGCCCATCGCCTGGCGCGCGCGGCGGTGCCGGACGGCGAAGAGGGGGTTTCCGTCCGCGTCGGTCACCCTGTCGACGAGCCGCGGCGGGGTCAGCGCACCGTTGTTGGCGACCGCCGCCGCGACCATCGCCATCTGGAGCGGGGTGGCGGTGGTGTTGTACTGCCCGATGGCGGACAGCGCGACCTGGGCCGGGGTCATCCGGGTGTCGAAGTTGCTGGGGGCGACGGCGGACGGGATGCGCAGTCGGCGGTCGTTGAAGCCGAACTTCTGCGCGGTGTCGACCATGCCGCGCAGCCCGACCGCGGTGCCCAGTCGCGCGAAGACGGTGTTGCAGGAGACACGGAAGGCGTCCTTGAGGGTGGCGTGCGCGCAGCCGGACGCCGTGTTGCGGAGCCGGATGCCGGTGCCGGGCAGGCGGTAGGGATCGGGGGCGTCCGTCGAGGCGTCGATATCGGTGACCGTTCCGTTGTCCAGTGCCGCCGCGGCGGTGACGACCTTGAAGGCGGAGCCGGGGGGATAGGTCTCCCGGAGGGCCCGGTTGAGCATCGGCCGGTCCGTGTCGTCGTTCAGCCGCCGCCAGGCCGCGCCGACCGAAGTGCCGTTGCCGGACAGCTCGTTGGGGTCGTACGAGGGGGTGCTGGCCAGCGCCAGGATCCGGCCGGTGCGGGGCTCGATGGCGACCACCGCGCCCTTCCTGCGCCCCAGACCGTGGAACGCGGCGCGCTGCATTTCGGGCCGGATGGTGGTGGCGACGCTGCCGCCCGCCCGGTGGGCGCGCGTCAGATCGTCCCACCAGGGAAATGCGGTCAGCCGCTCGTCGGTGCCGGAGAGGATGCCGTCCTCGGCGCGCTCGATCAGGGAGGTGCCGTAGACCTGTGAGGAGTAGCCGGTGACCGGTGCGTACAGCGGCCCGTCGGTGTAGGTCCGCTCGAAGCGCAGCCGGCCGCCGCTGTCCCGGGAGCCGGTGACGGGCCTGCCCGCGACGAGGACGGCGCCGCGGGGCTGCCCGTAGCGCTCCACGAAGGTACGGCGGTTGGCCGGATTCCCGGTGTATGTCTCCGCCTCGAAGAGCTGCACCCGCGCGGCGTTGACCAGCAGCGCGACCAGCAGCAGGAGGGTGAAGCCGGCGATGTGCCGGATACAGCGGATCACCGGCCGGCCTCCGGGGGGACGGATTCCGCCCGGACGGCGGGGACGGGCAGCTCGCTCACCTCCGGCCGTGGGGCGCGTGCCCGGTCGCTGAGGCGCAGCAGCAGCGCGATGATGATCCAGTTGGTGACGACGGACGATCCCCCCTGTGCGAGAAACGGCATCGCCATTCCCGTGAGCGGGATCAGCCCCATCACCCCGCCCGCGATGACGAAGACCTGGATGGCGGGCAGGGTGGCGAGGCCGAGGGCGAGCAGACTGCCGAAGGGGTCGTGCAGGCCGAGGGCGGCCCGGTAGCCGCGGGCCACCAGCAGCGCGTAGAGGAGGAAGAGGGCGGTCAGTCCGGCGAGCCCCAGTTCCTCACCGAAGGTCGCCAGGATGAAGTCGGACTTCATGGCGAACCCGATCAGATACGCGTGGCCCTGGCCGAGGCCGGTGCCGAACATCCCGCCGTTGGCGAAGGCGAACAGCGACTGGGCGAGCTGGCCCGGGCCTTCGCCCGCCGCGATACCGGCGAACGGGTGCAGCCAGTCCTCGACCCGGCTGTGCACATGCGGTTCCAGCGCGCCGACCGCGGCCGCTCCGCCGCCCGCCAGCAGCAGGCCGACCGCCACCCAGCCGGTCCGCCCGGTCGCCACGTACAGGAGGGCGACAAAGACCCCGAAGAACAGCAGCGAGGTGCCCAGATCCCGTTCCAGGACGAGGACGGCGACGCTGAGCAGCCAGATCGTGACGATCGGGCCGAGCAGCCGGCCGGTGGGCAGCCGCAGAAATCCCAAGGTGCGGCCGGTGTGGGCCAGCGCCCCCCGGTTGCCGGCGAGATAGGCCGCGAAGAAGACGGTGATCAGGACTTTGGCGAACTCGCCGGGCTGGATGGAGAACCCCGCGATCCGGATCCAGATCTTGGCGCCGTTGACGGCCGGGAAGAGAATCGGGGTGACCATCAACAGCAGCGCGAGGGCCGCACAGACATAGGCGTAGCGCTGGAGGACCCGGTGGTCGCGCAGCAGCAGTACCACCGCGGTGAAGAGCGCGACGCCGACCGTGGACCAGATCAGCTGGGTGGGCGCGGCCGCGTCGCCGGGGGTCTCCAGATCGAGCCGGAAGATCACCACCAGGCCGAGCCCGTTGAGCAGGACGGCGATCGGCAGCAGCAGTGGATCGGCGTACGGGGCGCGGAAGCGGATGGCGAGATGCGCCAGCAGCGCCAGGCCGCCGAGCCCGGCGCCGTAGGCGGCCGCGCCACTCGGCACGGCATGCGTCTTGGCCAGGCCGACGGCGAGATAGCCGCAGACGCTGATGAGGACGGCGGCTACGAGGAGGGCCAGTTCAATACCGCGTCGCTGGGTACATAACGGCAGCGGTGGGGGAGTGTCTGCCGGTCGCGCGGGGGTCGCCGTTGCCGTTGCCGTCATGCCTGGCAACGTAGCAAGCTGCAGGCCGTATTTCCGTTATGCCGGAAACGGCGTTCGGGGGGTGCCCGGGCCGAGCCGGGTCTCCGGGCGGCGTGCCCCGGGGGTGCTCCGAGGTACCGTATGCCGCGCCGTACGCCCCGGACGGCATGCGGCCGACGAGGCGTACGAGTGCGGAGTCAACCGCGGGCGCTCAGATCAGCACCAGCGGGGAGCCTTGCCGATGTTCATGATGTAGCGCGCGGACGAGAACGAATACGAGCCGTCCTTGAGCTTGTACCAGCGCGGGTTGCCCTTGATGTTCTCGCCGTTGACCTTGCACTTGATCTTGATGACCTTGTTGTACGGGTTGCTGCCGACCACCTTGTACTTGGTACTCGGCCCCCTGCGCTTCAGCAGGCCCGTCTTGGCGATGACCTTGCCCTTGTACACCTTGTGCTTCTTGTGGTGGTCGTCGCCGCTGCTCACTGCCACGGCCGGTCCGGCCGCGACGGCAGTGGTCAGCGCGCCCGAAAGGGCATAGAGCGCGAGTTTGCCGGGCTTCGACTTCGGAAACATCTGGCGTCCTCCTGCAAAGGGGAGATTCCCTGGGGGTGAGTCGAGTGGGGGTGCCGGGAATCGGGTGACGGACGGAGTGGGAGCTGCGTCGCAGGAGCGCGAGAGCTACCCGACTTCCCCGGCTGCGAGCGCGGTTTTGTGCCGCTTCATTGCGGTGCGCCCGCCTCGCTTGCCTCACGCTAGAGAGACCTCGGAGGGTGCGCAACTCATCACCCTCAGTAAAGACCTCAGGTCGGGAAAACCTCAGCCCGGAAATTTCCACGACCGCACATCCGGGACGGCGACCGCGCGACCGCCCTCCGCGAGCGACACCGCCGCCGAAGTCCCCACGAGCGAGGCCGCGACGGCCTGCCGCACCGCGACACGGGGCGCGGCGTCCTCCTCCATGCAGGCGCGGAACGCCTCCGCGATGAGTGCGGTGCCCTCGTCGTGCCGGGGCACACCAAAGGAGCGCGGGCCATCCGGGGCACCGCCACCCGCAGCCGGCCCGCGGCGCAGGCGGTGTCAGCTCTTCCTCGTGGGCCCCAAGCCCCTCCGCCATGGCCCACGCATCCCGGCGCGGCGTACGTGCCAGGGGCGCTCGCCGGCTGCCCGCGCCGACTCGGCCGGACCCCGCGAGCCGCGCACCGAGAACCAGTGCCCATGGCTGTCCGGCTCCCCTTGGAGGAACGACTGCCGGGTGAGGGCCAGGGGGTTGTCGTCCGACAGTCGCACCATCAGCACCATGGCCGTCGGCCGCTCCGCCTCCGTCACCGGGAAGGCGCTGACCCTCGACCGGCCAGGCGCCGGTGACGTCCAGGGCGGGCGACAGGGCGTGGGTGCGGTGGGCGGTGGCGGAGATCCGGCCGCGCCAGTGCGCCGGGTCGCCGACCAGCGCCGCGATCTCCTCGGGAGACACCCCGTGCAGGTAGTCGGACTCGATCAGCTGGGGTGTGCCGATTGCGCCGTCCCGCACGAGGCCGCGGATGGCGCGTACATGAGCGCGCGTCACGTAGTTCTCGGCGAAGGAGTTGAGGCGGTGGCGCGCTCGGCGGCCGCGACCAGCGCGCGGCCCTCCCGCTCGGCCGTACACGCCGCGGTCTCGCTGAGCACATGGATGACGCGGTCGAGAAAGGCGATGGCCGGCTCGGCGTGCCGGTCGAACTCATGGGCCGGCAGGACGCCGTCCAGACCGGCTTCGGGCGCGAGCGGGATCCTGCCATCGCGCGGTCCTGCGGGCGGCCGGGAATTCCCGGACAGCCTCGGTCAGCCGCGCCGGGTCGGTATCGCACAGTGCGGTGACCCGGATACCCAGCCGCGCACACCATCGGGCGACATGGAGACCACGGTTGAGCCCAACCACACCGAAGGCAGTTAGACCGAGAGTCTCCGCGCCGGGCGCGGCCATCCAATTCCGCAGTGGCTTCCGCGGCGGCGAATACTCGCGCCATTACACCCGTCTACACCCGCCGTCGGCTCTGGAAGGAATGGCTAGCCGGGCTCCCGGGCGCGTGCGGTTGCATGCCCGGCATGACGACCGAGATTCCCGCTGCGCAGGCGGACCTCCTGCACCGTATGTGCGAAATCTTCACCACACAGAAAGTCGAAAAGTTCACCCGCGCCTTCTTTCATCCGGATGTGGACTGGCCGAATGTGGCCGAAGGTACGCGGCTGCACGGCATCGAGGCGGTGCTGGCGTATTGGCGGGGGCAGTTCGCCGAGTTGCATCCGCTCGTGCGGATGGAGGGGATGACGGCGGAGCCCGACGGCCGGATCGCCGTCCGGGTGCGGCTGGGGGCACGGGGCGCCGACGGGGACCACCGGGCCGAGGGGACCGTCCACCACGTCTACCCGTTCCGGGACGGCAAGGTGGTGCACATGGAGGTGAGAGAGGGGTGGCGGCGGCCCTTGCGGGGGCGGCTTCGAGGCGGTCAGGGAGCCATAGGCCCCTTGTTCCGTGAACCCGGCCAATGGCAGTTTGTAAACTCGTCCAGAACGAAAGCAGGCCGAGCTCGTCACGCTGCCGCGGACGACCGGACAACCGGTCGATGGCATGGACCTGGGCCATGACCGCCGCGAGCGAGGGGCTATGGCGTACGACACATCCGCGCACGCCGAGTGGAGGTCCTGTGCTGACTCGGCTCCTTCGGGCAGCCGAGCGCGGGGGACCGTCCCCCTCGACGAAAGGCAGTATTAGCGTCATGACGACTCTCCGTTCCCGGATCATCGCCTGGGCCGGTCGTATGTATCTGGCGAGAACGAGGAAGAAGGGATTCGACCTGTCTCGAATGTCTTTCTTGCCCGAGTCCGTCCTGATGCCATTGCGGCGCGAGGGACTTGATCCCGTGGACGATCTGGCAATCGTCCGGGAGAAGGAGCCCATCTCCCGGCTTCCGGTGCCGATAGCCGCCAACGTCTGGCTGGTCACCGGCTATGACGAGGTCAAGGCGGTGCTCGGCAAGGCGCATGCCTTCAGCTCCGACTTCACCAACCTGGTCGGCAAGGCGGGCGCCGGAGTCGACCAGAATCCCGGCGGCCTCGGATTCGCCGACCCGCCCGTGCACACCCGCCTCCGCCGACTCCTCACCCCCGAATTCACCATGCGCCGCCTCGGCCGGCTCACGCCGCGTATCCACGAGATCGTCGAGGAGCGGCTGGACGCCATGGAGGCCGCGGGGAAGAACGGCGATCCGGTGGACATCGTCCACTCCTTCGCCCTCCCCATTCCTTCCCTGGTTATCTGCGAACTGCTCGGCGTGCCTTACGAGGACCGTGCCGACTTCGAACGCCTCAGCGCCGCCCGTTTCGACCTTTTCAGCGGTGCGAACGCCTCCTTCGGCGCCATATCGGAATCCCTTTCCTATTTCCGGGACGTCGTCAAGAAGCAGCGCCAGGATCCGGGTGACGGTCTGCTCGGCATGATCGTGAAGGAGCACGGCGACTCGGTCGGCGACGAGGAACTGGCCGGGCTCGCCGACGGCGTACTGACCGGCGGCTTCGAGACCACCGCCAGTATGCTGGCGCTCGGCGCCCTCGTCCTGCTCCAGGACCCGAAGCACTTCGCGGCCCTGCACGACGGCGATGAGGTCGTCGACCGTTATGTCGAGGAGCTGCTGCGCTACCTCACCGTCGTACAGGTGGCGTTTCCGCGTTTCGCGCGCGAGGACCTCGAAATCGGCGGTGTGCAGATCACTTCCGGGGACGTGGTGCTGTGCTCCCTGAGCGGCGCCGACCGGGACGGCAAACTGGGCCCGGAAATGGAGCAGTTCGATCCCACCCGCAATGTCCCTTCCCACCTCGCCTTCGGTTACGGAATCCACCGCTGCGTCGGCGCGGAACTGGCCCGGATGGAACTCCGCGCCGCCTATCCCGCGCTGGTACGCCGGTTCCCCAATATGTGCCTGGCCGCCGAACCGGAAGAGCTGGCATTCCGGAAACTGTCGATCGTCTACGGCATAGAGTCCCTGCCGGTCCGCCTCGACGGATGACCGGCAGCGGGCGCCGTCCGCGGCGCTTACCGCGAACCCGGCACTTTTCCTGACCGGGCACCTGGCTGAATGGGCAGGTGCCCGGTCCTTGTCTTCCGGGCCTGGTATTTGCGTGCCGCGGTCCGGGCTTTGCGTACTGCGGTCGTGTTTTCTGTGTGCTGCGGTCATGGTCTCCGTGTGCTGCGGTCGTGGCCTTTGTATGCCGCTGCCTTGGTATGTGTGTGTCATGATCCGCTGTCTGTCTGCACCGCCGGCGTGCCGAGGATGGACGGCCTGCAGGTCACCCGCATCCTCGCCGGCCGGGGCGGTACGTGCCGCGCGCCAGGGGCCGGTGCTCTACGGATAGCGCTGGTCCTCCGCGCTGGCGGCGTCCAGGGAAAGGTCCGTCTCAGGATCGGGTTCGGCTCAGGAGCAGATCCGTCTCAGGATCAGGTTCGGCTCAGGAGACAGGGAAGGCTCATGAGCAGGGCCGACGGGGGGCAGGTTCGGCTCAGGAGCAGGGCCGGCTCATGTACAACGCCGTCTCTCCCGCCGATTCCGTCCCCTTATAGAGCGAGGCGTCCAACCCGCAGAAGGCGAACCCCATGCGCCGATAGGCGCGGATCGCGGGCGCGTTGATATTGGTGACTTCCAGCCACACATGTCCGGCACCGCGTTCACGGGCGTGCTCAAGGGCGTGATTCATCAAGGTCCGTCCCACACCCCGTCCCCGGTGCGTGGGGGCCACCTCGATGTCAGCGATGGTCAGCCGGTGATTCCAAGGGTTGTACTCGGTGGCGACGAATCCGCAGACGGTGTCCCCTTCGACGGCCACGATCGTGCATTCGTCGTCCGAGTCCTCCTCGTCTGCCGCATCCTTCGGCTCATCGTCGTCCTTCGGCTCATCGTCGTCCTTCGGCTCATCGTCCGGGAAAACCTTGTGAATTGGAGTATCCAACTGAACGGGCCGTATGGTGAATCCACCCTCGGTGGGTGTCACTTCGAAGACGGTGTCCGTGGTGAACGATCCGTCGACAGCGGCGACGGACTTCTCGTCCTCGCGGCGTGCTGGCCGGCAAACGATCGTCTCCTCGGCCTCAACCGCCCCTGTGTGGTGTTCAGTATGCGCCATGGCCTCACCGTACGGCGGACACATGGGTGTTGATCAGAATTCCTTGACGGCGCTGACGTCGCTGAGGGCTCGCCTCATCCGCGAAGGGGCGGTTGACCGCTGAGCGATGGGCGGCCCTCGGGCCCGCACGGCACGGGTATGGGCTTGCTGAGGGCATGCGCGGGGGTGCGGATGAGCATCGAGCACGCCCTCGGCCGCTGCCGCGATCAGCGTGGGTCTACGATCTCCGCCGCGAAGACCGTCCCCAGTGGTTCGGGGCCGATGTACTGCTGGCAGTTGCACGGTCGTGACTCGTAACGCAGCGGCTTGCGTTCGGCGTCCCAGGCGGTCGGTGCTTCGACCACCTCATGGCACCTGCCGGCCTTGTCATGCGTGGCGAGGTGGTGAGTACAGCCGCAGACCGGCTCGGGCGGCCGGTTCGCCGCGTCCAGCGCGAGCTGACGCCGCTGGGCGGCGTCGAGCAGCTCCAGTTTTCGCTTGTGCCGGGTCTTCAACGCACTCCGGACGTTCTCGACGATCCAGCCCCCGCCGAGCATTACGGCGGGGAGCACCATCCACAGCCACCCCATGCCGCACCTCCCCATTCGACCGATAGCACACCTTATCGATCCTCAGCCCGCTCGCGATGCGGGGCAGTGGCCGACTTTCGCCCGAAGAGGCCGAGGCGAAGTTGGGCTGGAACACCGGAAAACCCCCGTACGGCCACGTGGCCGAGAAGGCCCCGTCCCGCCCGCCGGGCCGAGGGCCGCACCAAAGTACGTGGGCAACGAAGAACGGGCGCTAGCGTCGAAGTGCTAGCGCCCGTGCATGGCACCCGGGCCGTATGTCGGCTGACGTGGTGATCATGAGCAACGCGTAATCCGATCCGTGGCAGGTAGCTGCCCCATGGGCGGCACCCTTGAGGAACTCTGACCCTTTGTTCTAGAGCGAAGCGAACAATGCGTTGAGGAACGGAGTTGAAATCCATGCCTGCACAGTCCAATGCCGAGGTGGGAGCCGCCAGGCGAATCCTCTTAGTGGCCGCCCCCTTTGTGGCGGGAGCAGTCGCAGTCGCCATGACGTTCGCAGCGCTTCATGATGCGCTGCCCAGCAGGATAGCCACGCACTTCACTGCCGACGGCACCGCGAACAGCTTCAGCTCACCCGGCTCGGCGATTGCTCAGTACTGCCTCATCTTCGTGATCGAGTTCGTCGGTCTGCTCGTAGCGGCCTTCTCCATCAAGCAACGGACGGGCGGGCAACGATCTCTCATCGTCCTCAGTTGGGCCCTGGCCGCTGCCACCGCGTACGACCTCATCGCGGCCATGCAGGCGAGCACGCAGACTTCCGGGAGTCAGGCAATAACGCTCCCCCTGTACCAGCTCGCTATCGCGGTCGGAGTCGGAGTGGCTGCCGCTGCCATAGGCTGGCTTCTTGGCCGGAGGCGTGCGTGAAGGGGCAATCGGTTGATCGCGACGACACCGGCCGAGTAGCCGTATGGCGTCGGCTCCTGTTCTGCGGATGGATGCCGGCCACCGGCACCGTGCTGGCCATCGGCCTCCTGACTATCGCCGCCATCAATCCGGAATACCGCACGCTCTGCCTCTGGTCGCTGACCGCAGCCGCCGCATTCCTGGTGACGGGAGCGATCAGAGTCACTGTCGACCAGCAGGGCGTGACGGTGGCATCAGCTCTACTGCCCTTCCTGCGGCGACGTTTCCCCTGCCCCGGATCAAGCAAGCAACAGGCCGGTGGACGCGGGTGACTGAGGTGGGCGGCTGGGGCTACCGGTGGAACCCGGGCCTCAGCGCGATCTCCCTCCGCAGCGGGGATGCCTTGTGGCTCTCGCTGAGCAATGGCACGCAATTCGTCATCACCATCGACGACGCCGAATCTGCCGCTGCGCTGATCAACTCCTGCCTGTCGCAGACATCAGAAAGCCGATGACATGCTGGTGACCATCGATCACGGCTCGTCAGTCCCCTTGGCGGAGCAGATCGCCACCTGCGGGGTTACCAATTGCTCCAGCAGGACAACCTCATCGAACTGCGACGCGGCCGTGGAGCAGTCGTCAGCGGCCGGTCACCCGGCGATCGAGCTCTCGTGGTGGAGACATGCCGTCAGCTCGTCGGCCTTGCTCAGAGTATGGGGCTGGAGGAGCGAGACCTGCCGGCCCTGGTCTCGGACACCTTTCGATCCCGTGTATGAAGATCAGTGAGTTCTGTCAAACGGGCGTGAGCATGACCCGGCAATGCGGCCGGTTCGAGATCGTCGAGAGGCCGGAGGAAACATGTCGGAGGTCCGTACCAATGCGCCACGGTCGCAGGTAACTGCCCGGCGGCTCGCGGGGTTTCTTCTGGGGGTGGCCTGGTTCTCATTCCTCGCCTTCTCGGACTCTGATCGCCCTTCGTGGCTCCGGGTCTGCTATGCGGCGACCGCTCTGGTCTTCGCGGTCGGCACAGCAGCCGAGCTGGTGATCGCCGGGCGGCGTCGACGCAGGGCGAAACAGGGCAACTGACCTCGCCCCGCCCTAGCCGAGGTAGCCGATGCCGTCCCTCAAGAAAGGCCGCGGCGGCTTTCGCTGATGCCGTGGCCGCAGGCCTTGCACGCCGGTCCATGCAGCTCGGTCCCGTCCTGCCGAAACTCGATGCCCGGAAACGGCCCGATATAGCCCGCTGGATCCTGCGCGAGGTCTACGAACACTTCGGCGTCGAGTCCCCCTCGGCCGCTGTGAACCACCCGGGCTGTGTCGTCCTGGACGTCCAGCACCGCTTCGGACACGACGTCATGAGCCTCGCGTACGACGGCGTACGGAAACCCGGCCCGGGTATCGAGCAACGTGCCGCGCGGCACGAACCGGACGACCCTGAGGTCGTGATCATCGACACCGACGGACTCCAGAGCCTCGCTGAGGCCCACCGCACCGGCCGTCGCAAGGGATGGTGGCCGGCCGGCTCCCTGCTCGCGCGGGCACTGACCGAACTGCACCGCGAGGACGGCGAGGCGGTCGGCGCCGTCACGCCGTACCCGGTACAGGCGGAAGCCACCCTGGAAGCACTCCGGGACCACGAGGCGAGTGACGGCCGGCTCGCCGAAGTCGGGACGGCGCATCGCTTCCAGGGCCGCGAGTTCCCCGTGGTCGTCTTCGACACAGTGGAGGACGACTACGGCGACGGCCTCTGGATGTCCCATGCATCCCGTGCTCCCGAGGCGACACCATGGGCCCGCAACGGCGTACGCCTCTTCAACGTCGCCGTGACGCGCGTACAGACCAGGCTGTACGTCGTCGGAAGCCGCAGCCGCATCCTCGCCGCGGGTGAACAGACGGGCCTGGGAAAGCTCGCCGCACTCATCCACGACCGGCGCGCCCGCTCGGTCCCCGCCACCCAGCTCATCGCGCCCGGCGGACGGCCCGACATCCTCTCGGCCCGTTCGGCGCCCGCCTCGCCGATGTCCTCTCTCGCCACGTCGAGGTCTCCGACGTCGACGACGAGATCTCGTTCTACGAGACCTTCGCTGACCGCTTGTCTGAAGCCCGCACCTCCCTGTGGATCTGGTCCCCCTGGACCGCGAAACGCCTCCTCAGCCTGCTTCCGGTGCTGGAAGACGCCGTACGCCGTGGAGTCCGCGTAACGGTCTTTGTCCGCGACCCCTACGACACGGGCCAGAAGAAACAGACCCATCTGGTCAAGCAGCTGCGGGCTGTGGTCCCGACCGTCGTCTCCGTCAACGTCATGCACCAGAAGATCGTTGTCATCGATGAGCACACGGTTCTGCTGGGCAGCCTCAACTCCCTCTCGCAGAGCCGCTCGCGTGAGGTGATGCTGACCATCAGGGGCGGCCACTTCGCCCGCAAGATCCTCGCCCACGAGCATGCGGAGGACTGCGCACGGTCGCCGCGGTGCAGTGCGTGCAAGGGGGACGACGTGGACCTACGCCGCCGGGGCAACGGCTCCTGGTACTGGCGGTGCTCCAACCGGGCGTGCCCGGCACGGAAGGGGTCCCGGGTGTGGGAGGCCGCGGTGCGGTTCGGGTCGGGGAACCGGCACCGAGGCGGCCAGTCCCATCCGCAGGTGCGCAAGTCCGGGATCCTCACCACGTCGTGGCGGGCGCTGTTTCAGACCTTGATCACGGTGACGCGTCCGCCGCACAGCGCGGTGAGGTCCTCCGGGTCGGAGGTCAGCACGCTGACAGGGCCGGGGGCGGAGAGGGCGGTGGCGCTGAGCATGGCGTCGATGGCGTGCTTGTGGCCGTGCACGCCGGCATCGGCGAGGAGGGCGGCGGCGTGGCGGGCAATGGGCTCGGCGATCGGTTCGACGACGAGACGAGACAGGGTCCACTCCAGGGCCGGGCGGTTGATCCGGGGGTGGACCACTTCGACGAGGGTGGCGGCGGATGTGATGACGCGCATGTCGTCGGCGCGGGCCAGGGCGAGCCAGCCGGTGACCGTGCGGTCGCGAAGCACGGCCTTTGCCAGTCCCTCGCTGTCGAGGACCAGCGTGCCGCCGGGCACGGCGGAGGCTCGCGTCACGCTGCGTCCGCCCCGCTGCTCGTCTGCTCGCGACGGGCCTGGTGGAGCTGGTCACGCAGAGCCTGGATCTCATCGTCGGTGACGGAGCCGTGCTCGGCCTCGGCGACGGTGATGAGCTCGTTGAGGTTGTCGCGTTCGATCTGGCGGGCGACGGCCGCGGCGACATAGGCGGACAGGCCGGAGGGGCCGCTGCGGGCGCGGGCGGCTTCCGCGATGTCGCGCGGCATGGTGATCGAGTACTTGCCGGTAGGCTCACTCATGCTATCTATCCTACCCCTGATGCTCCTCTTGGGGGATTTCGTGATCGTCGCGCGGGGCGCCCATTGCGTTCCGGCGTCGCCTGAGATGGGCCCACGGAGATTGTGGGTGCCATTGACGCGTGCGCCTGGTGCGTTCACCTGATCAGAGAGGTGGTGGGCGGCATGAGAGGTACGGCATGTCGAGTGCGCGGCGACCCCGGAAGGAGATGCGCTGGAAGGGGTCTGGCCGCAGGAAGGGGGAGTGGTCCCGCCGCGGCAGGGGTGGTGACGGTCAGCGAGCTGGCCAACGAAATTGCTGCCGCGCTGGTCCGGGCCGTCCGGGATAGCGGTGCCCCGCAACAGACCCGCATCGACGCTGGCCACGGCTCGGCTTCCGGGCGTGTGGCCGTCACCAGCTGGTACGCCTTTGCGCTTGAGTACCTGGAGATGCCGGCCGACGTCCGTCTGGCCCTGCGCTGGGTGGCGGGCGCCCCCCGCCCGCTGACCGACCTGCTGGATCCGGCTGTGGCGCGGTCCGTGTCGGAGGCCCTGCGTCTGAGGCAGGACGGCCTGCCGGCTGCTGCCGAAACCCAGCGGCATAAGCGGAAGATCCTTGTTAATGCGGTGCGGTACGCCCTTGAGCAAGGCAGGCTGAATGCCGACCCGCTCGCCCGCATCAACTGGCGTGCGGCCGAGACTGTCCAGCAGGTCGATCCGGCGGGTGGTCGCAAACCCCACGCAGGCCCGCTCCTTGTTGTGTGCGGTCTCCTACGTCGGCGGTTTCCGGCGTGCCCGCGGCCGACGGCTCGTCGGGCTCTTCGCCGGCATGTACTACGCCGGGCTGCGTCCTGCCGAAACGGTCGCGGTTGCCCTGCCGGACTGCGAACTGCCCGCCGAGGGATGCGGCCACGTCACCCTGCACCGCACCTTGCCACATGCGGGCAAGAGGTGGACCGACACCGGGCACGTGCATGACGAGCGCGGGCTCAAGTGCCGCCCTGCCGGCGATACCCGGGTAGTGCCGCCTGCCGCCCCAACTGGTCGAGCTGTGGCGCGAAATCATCGACACCTTCGGCACCACAGATGATGGGCGGCTGTTTTTTCAACGAGCACGGAGGCATTCTCTCCTCCAGTACCTACGACCGGGTCTGGCATGAAGCCCGCACTCTCGGCCTTCCCTCCCACCTGTCAGCCACCCCGCTCGTGGCCCGGCCCTACGACCTGCGGCACTCTGCCCTGTCCACCTGGCTGAATGCCGGAGTTGACCCTACCGAGGTCGCCGAACGCGCTGGCAACAGCGTGGAAGTGCTGCTCGCTCGCTGTGCCAAGTGCCTCTACGGACGCCAGGCCATCGGCAATCAGCGCATCGAAGAGCTCCTCCACCAGTACGAGTAGAGAGCATGTCCAACCCCTCTAAGCGAGTGGAAGAGGCACGCTGCGGAAGGCGTACCGCCTGGCCGTCCCGGAGCTGCGCACATCGGCCAGCCCGTCGCGCAGCAGACGCTGCGCCCGCAGCTGCCTGAACACGGTCTCCCCGAGGGCGATGCTGACCCCGTCAAGTCCTGGTCGGCTGAAGCGTCTCCAGAAAGTCACACGGCCTGTCCGTCCGTATGAGTTCAGCCCGGGTTGGTTGATAAACACGCAGGTCAAGGCATGCTTCCTGTCGGGAGAACCCTGCCTTGTGGCTCCTCCGTCCCGCGCATGCCCCGTGCGAGGTGATCTCACGGGGTCGGACATTTGGGATTTTTTCCGTCCGGTGCCGCAAAGGCCCAAGTCGGAGCCGATGGGGCAGTGAGCGCTCATGGCCCTGTGGGCCGTTGCTGTTTTGGTATGCACAAGAAAGACCCTGACCGGCGTCTCCGCTGGTCAGGGCCTTGATTTCCGGTGCCCCCGGCAGGATTCGAACCTGCGCACACGGCTCCGGAGTGATTGTCTGGTTGTACCCCTGTACCCCGTCTGACCTGCGACGGAGCCGGACAGGGGGTGCGCGGCGACACAGAGTGTGTCGGAGGTGTGTCGCGAGGGCGCAGGGGCGAGCAGATCGGAAGTCGCCTCCGGCTCCTACGCCCATTGAGAGGTCGGCTTCGCCGACGGGCTGTAACACCCGTGGGTCCCCAGGGTGTTACAGCCGTCTGTGACCGGACAGCCCGGACACCAGCGCTTTGAGCTGTCCGGACTGTTTATGCAGGTGAGAGGCGTAACCGGACAGCCGGACAGATGGGACACTAGGTGTCGATCAACCGGGCGAGTGGGACGCTGGTAGGGGAAGCCGCCACGTAACTGGAAGGGGAGGCCACGTGCCGCAGGCCAGTCCGCGAGGTACGTACTTGGAGGTCTCTGATTCTCTGCGCCAGAAAATCAAGGAGGGCAAGATCACGGAGGCTCTGCCGTCTCAGGCGAAGCTCATGAGCGCCCACGGCGTCAGCCGCAGCACCATCGAACGGGCCCTGGCCGTACTCAAGAGCGAGGGGCTGATCGAATCGGTGCAGGGGGCCGGTTGGTACGTGGCGGGGACCGGGGACCGGCGCCCGTTGGCCGAGAAGGTGACCGATCTCTTGCGGGCCAAGGGGGTCAAGGTCGGAGACCGCTTCCCTACCGAGAAGGAACTGTGCGAGAAGTTCGGCGCGTCACGGACCGCTGTCCGCTCTGCCATCGCACAAATGGAAGGCCAAGGGCTCATCGGCAAGGGGGCGACACGGGGTCGGGAAGTCCGTGCTCTGCCCGTCGGACAGGGGGACCGGACGGCATGAGGACGAGCGAACACACCGTGTTCGACGCGGCCGCGGCTGAGGGCATCCTCCGGAGGGCATGCGCCCTCGCCGACGTGGACCCGGACGGCATCGAGATGCTGAGGTTCGGGGACCACGCAGTCTTCCGCATCGATGGCGGCCGGATCATTTCCCGGGTAGGCCGGAGTCCCGACCGGTTGCCGGCCGTGCGTAGGGAGGTGGCCGTAGCCGCATGGCTCGCTGCCGAGGGATACCCGGCGGCACGACTTGTCACGAAGTCGGAACAGCCCGTCGTCATCGAAGGCCACCCCGTGACCTTCTGGGAGGGACTGGCCGACGGCGACACGTACGCCAGTACGCGCGAGATGGGCGAACTGCTGCGGCGGCTCCACCAACTGGAACCGCCGCCCTTTTCCCTGCCTCCCCTTCGCCCCTTCGACAGGGTCGGAGATCGCTTGGAGCGCGCCGTGATTCCTGCCGGAACGCGCGCGTATCTCGGGTCTCTGGCTGACGAGTTGGCGGATGAGTACGACCGTCTACAGTTCGCTCTCCCGGCGGGGCCCGTGCACGGAGACTTCAACGTCGGCAACGTCCTCCTTGACGCAGCTGGACACCCGAAGGCCATCGACCTGGACGGCTTCGTCACGGGCCCGCGAGAGTGGGACCTCATGCAGACGGCCATGTACTACGACAGCTTCGGTTGGCACACAGAGGCTGAATACGCCGACTTCGTCGAGGGGTACGGCTTCGATGTCCGGCAGTGGTCGGGATATGCCGTGCTCCGCGGCGTCCGCGAACTGCTCATGGTCACGTGGCTCTCGCAGAACGCCGGCACGAATCCGCGAGCGGCCGAGGAAGTCGAGAAGCGCGTAGAAACCCTGCGTTCAGGCGGTTCGCGCCGCGACTGGGCACCGTTCTAGGGCTGAGTCCCGACCTGTTGCCAGAGGCGGAAGCCGCGGGCCTGTTCCGTGAAGTTACGGAACTCCGCGGCCCGCTTCATCCCGTCCGTGATGCGCCCCTGGAACTCCCGCACGTACTGCACGCAGCGTGCCGACTTCAGCCCCTCGCCGAGGAGCAGCGCGCTCAGAGCAATCTCGAAGCCCTTACCGGCCTCACCCTGATTGATGTACGCCTCCGCTTGCACCATGGTCGCGAAGAAATCACTGCGGTTGTTCAGGCCGTCGCCGAAGATGGATCCTGCGCCCCGCTCGGTGGCCTGGACGGAGCGCCCCAGATCACGGAAGCAGTGCCCGAATTCCGCTGCCAATTCCACTTCGTCGAAGTACGCGATGTACGCCGGATCGCTGTCCGGGGTGCGCAGACCGAGTTGGCTTTCTGCTTCGGACAAGGCGAGGTCGCATCCTCGCGCGTCGCCCAATCTGGCCAGGGCCCGCGCCTCCATCGCCCGGAACTGCGCGGCCATTGTCGGGGTGAGACTTCCGGCCGGACCCGTGAGCGCGGCACGTGCCAGAGTAGCGGCCTCACGGTAGCGCCCGACAAATGTGGCCTGATGGCTCATGGCAGAGAGGACGCTCCCGCCCAATAGCCGGTCCCCGGCAGCCTGGGTCATGCGCAACGCCTGGATGAAATAGCGCTGGGCGATGCCGTGCAGGCCGCTGTCGTACGACATCCATCCGGCGAGCATCAGGGCTTCGGCTACCGCCGAATGGAGTTGCTTACCGACGGCATCGGAGTACGTTCCGTCGAGCATAGGGCGCACGTCCGTGTGCAGGTACTGAATCAGCGCGCGCCGTGCATGGCCACCGCCAAACTTGCCGTCAAGCATGCTGAATGCATCGGCAGTTGAGCGCACCATTTCGACATCTACGGCTCCGACGGCCCGGTTGCCCGGGCGTGTGAGTTCGCCGTCCGGCGGAGACACGAGCCAGCGCACGGACGCTTCGTTCCATGCGGCGGAGTCTGGCAACGCTCGAACCAGCGGTTCGGCTTCGGCGAGATCGGCGCGCCAGAGGTCGGCCACGGTGGTGGTGACAATCTCGGGACGGTCCGCGAAGTCAAGGCCGAGGTCAGGCTGTACGGCGGAGACCGCCGCGTCGCCCATACCGATGTCATCGATTGTGAGTTGGCGCCCCAATTTGCTGCCGATGGCATCAGCGATGAAGCGTGGCATGTCACCCCGTGGGATGGAACCCTTGAGCCACCGGCTGACGTACGTGTGATCACAGGTGATGTCCACACCGGAGCGGGCCGCGGCGACGACCACCCTTCGGGCGAGCGACTTGTGCGAGAAGTCGCCCTCATCCATGAGAGCGGCCAGTCTGGCGTTCGGGTATGCCATGGATCCCCCAGGAACGGCCGAAGCCTCAGCTTGGCTCACCGTCACTCTACGCAGGTCAGGCCCGGTGTGCAGAGGGTTCGCACACAGGAGTGCACGAGTGCACCCCCAAGTGCACGCTCCCGAAGTCCCGTCACCTTGGCGAAGGTTGAGTCACCACCGCGAGGCAGGCCGGCGGTTGCGGGTTCGAAGGCAGAGCGCTTGACGGCCAGGAATCGATCTGCCAACGTGAGTGGTAGGTAATACACACCATGCTTGGTGTGGCGTTGCCGTGGCGTCGGGACTCCCCAGCAAGGTCGCCCGCCGCCGCGGTTCTCCCTGTTCCTTCAACTCAGGAGAGCACCATGCGCACGTATGTTGGCCATCAACGGGCCGTCTCCACTGAGGACTTCGTGGAACTCGCCCTCGGCACCCCGGTTGAGCTGTGGCTCGGGGTGGACGGCGAGACCGATGATGAGCGCGCGGCCCGCCTGGACGCGGCGCGCGACATCCTCGCCGACCCCGAGTACAGCAACCTGCCGGACGACGTGGCCCGCATCGCCGCCGAGGTGATCGAGGCGCATGCCCCGGAGCTGTTCAACGTCGTCCCGCTGGCGCGCCCGGCCTGGCGCCGCCGGTCCTCCCGGAGGGGAGTGGCGGCATGACCTCACAGACCCCCACCCCGAAGGGTCTCGCCCTGGCCCTGGTCCTTACGGGCGTGGCCGTCGCGCTCGCCGGTTCCGTCGCCGCTCTGGCGACCGGGAACCGGGCCCTGATGGGCATTGCCTCCGTCGGCTTCGCCATGCAGTTCGCCGGATGGGTGCTGAACGGGCGCCGGAACGGCGGTGCGCGATGACGACCGCAACTGAGACGGCGCGCCCGGCGGTGCCGCCGCTGACGCGCCCGGAGATGGGCCTTGCCGGATTGGGCGCGCTGGCCGCGGCCGGGGTCGGGGCTCTGGGTTTGATCGCCTCGTTCGACGCGGTCTCCTCTGCTGCCGCACGGTGGGGATTCAGTGAGCCGTGGATGCTGCCGGTCGGGATCGACGTGGCCATTCCAGTGTTCACCGTGGCCAACCTGCTGTTGATCCGGATGGACATGGCGTTGGCGTGGGTGCGGTTCGTGCCGTGGGCGCTGACGTTGGTCACGTGCGGACTGAACGTCGCGGCCGGACAAGACGTGTGGGCGAAGGTGGCGCACGGCACGATGCCGCTGCTGTGGGTGGTGTTCTCCGAGATCGGCGCCCACGTCTACGCCGTGCGCATCGGCGCCGCCACCGGCCGGCGGATGGAGAAGGTGCGGTTCTCCCGCTGGATGCTGGCCCCGCTGTCGACGTTCGCGCTGTGGCGGCGGATGACGCTGTGGGAGATCACTTCGTACTCCGAGGCGCTGAAGCGGGAGAGGGAACGGCAGATGGCCCGCGCCCGGCTGCGGGAGCGGCACGGACGGCGGTGGCGGTCGAAGACCCCGCGCCCGGAACGCGTGCTGCTGAAGCTGGGAGAGCTGACCCCCGCGAGCGAGCAACTGCCACCCGGCACCCCCGAGGCACCGGAGCCGCCGGGCCCGGAGGCCCTTAAGGCGCCGCGCAAGCGCACCACCAAGGCCAAGCCCATGGCCAAGGGTGCCAAGGCCCAGCGGACTGCGGAGGAGTTGCTGGCCGAGGCGCGTGAGGTCACGGCCGAGTGGGCGGATGACGCGGTCAACGCCGAGGCGATCCGCAAGGCGGTCCGTATCTCTCAGGACAACGCCCGGATGCTGCGCGACACCCTCAAGGCCGAGCGCGCCGAAGTCGCCCGCTTCCGCCCGGAACCCGAGGCCATCGAGACCGACCAGCCCGCCGAGACGGAGCACAGCGAGGGAGCAGCAGCATGAGTGCCGAGAGCCTTAACAGCCTGGTGCCCGCGATCGACACCCTTGGCCGTCTGTCCGAGGCGTTCGGGCACTTGCCGGCCACCGACATGAGTGTCCAGACCGTGTACGACCCGCAGCGTCGTTGTGACCGGCCGGCCGTGGTGATCAGCCTGCACCGCGGCTTGGACGACTTCGAGCTGTGGCGCGAAGTTCTCGGCATTCGCGCCGAGTCAGTGACGTACCGGATGCTGCCCACCTCGCATGCGCTCACCGCCGAGACAGAGTGGTGCGGCACCTGGGTTGAGGTCCACGCCTACGGCCAGCTCTCGGAAACGCTGGGGGTGGCGGCATGACCGGCCGGATCGGTTCGCTGTGTACCGGTTACGGCGGTCTGGACATGGCCGTACAGCAGGTGTTCGGGGGGTCCCTCGCGTGGGTCGCGGACAACGACCCCGGAGCGTCCCGCATCCTCTCCCACCATCACCCCCACGTGCCGAACCTCGGCGACATCACCGCCGTCGACTGGCAGGGCCTGGAGCCGGTCGATGTCGTGTGCGGCGGCTACCCCTGCCAGCCGTTCAGCACTGCCGGCAAGCGGAAGGGAACCGAAGATGCCCGGCACATCTGGCCCCACATCGCCCGCGCCCTTCGCGTTCTACGACCCCGCTACGCGGTCTTTGAGAACGTCGCAGGGCACCTTTCCCTGGGATTCGGCACCGTCCTGTCCGACCTTGCCGCCGGCGGGTTCGATGCGCGGTGGTGCACTCTTCGCGCGTCCGACATCGGCGCCGCCCACCAGCGCAACCGCCTCTTCCTCCTCGCCTGGCCTACCGACCCCCAGGGCACGGGACGCCAAGGGCCCCGGCTACCCCGACGGTCTTCCGGCCGTGGCCTCCCTGCTGCCGACACCGTCGACCTCGGAGGCGACCGGCACAGGGCATGCGACACAAGGCGGGATGAACCTGCGGCACGCCGTCTCCCTGCTGCCGACACCGACACTGGCGGACAGCCGGGGTACGAGGAACCGCCGGGAGGACGGGACGGAGTACGGCAGCGGCTTCGGGCCGACGTTGACGGACGCGGCGAAACTGCTGCCGACACCGAGGGCGACGGACGGGACGAAGGGCGGGCCGAACCAGCGTGGCAGCAAGGGGGACTTGACGCTCCCCTCGGCGGCGCACCGGATTGGGGCCCCTACCGCGTCGCCGTCGACCGGTGGGCGCAGGTCATCGGCCGTCCCGCTCCCAGGCCAACTGACGATCTGGGACGGCTGAACCCACCCCTGGTGGAGTGGCTGATGGGCCTGCCCGCAGGCCACGTCACCAGCGTGCCGGGGCTGTCCCGCACCGCCCAGCTCAAGGCCCTGGGAAACGGCGTGGTGCCGCAGCAAGCGGCCTACGCCCTCCAGCTGCTCACCGCTGCCGTCGAGGACGGCCACCAGGAACGGGGGCGGGCGGCATGAGGACAGAACCGATCGCCGCCGCCGGTCTCTTCCGCGCCGTGATGGCTGCGGCCGGCTGGCGCTGCCAGTGCACCGGAGCGTGTGGCCAGCCGCACGCCCAGTCGGACGGACATTGCCCGCGCGAGCACGACGGCTACGCGGGCAAGCACGGCGGTCCGATCCGGCTCATGGCCGCGTCGGCCGATCCGTCCATCACCGACCGTCAGGCCGTGGCTCTCCCCGTCGGGGAGCTGCGGGCCTGGTGCCCCAGCTGCCTCGCCGCCGCACGGCGGATCGTGAAGCAGCTGACCTCCATCCCGACCACGGATCAGTGCGGACTGTTCGACCTGTAGTCGACGGGGCCCGGTCACAACCGACCAAGACAGCGGCCGGGCCCCGCCACCCCTCCCGATGGAATGGAAGGAAGCTTCAGTGAAGCACCCCGACGACGAGAACGAACTGTTCAACCGACTCGAAGCCGAAATGACCGCCCCCGATTCGGGCGACGTGGTCGACCTGAACAAGGCACGGGCGGCCCGTGCCGAGTCGGCCGACCCCACCTCCGACCAGTCGCCCGACTCCCGCGCGGCCGAGTCGGCCGACCGGAGCGAGGGGGAGTTGGACGACTCCCGCCCGACTCTGGTCGACTCCTCGACACCGACCGAGTCGGGCCCGGGACTGCTCGACCGGATCAAGGGCGCCAAGCGTCTCGATGTCATCCCGCCGTGGATGAAGTCGGGCGCGGAGTTCAAGGAGGCAGCTGGGTGGATCGCCGGGCACGTCGGCCACACCGCCGCCTTCCACGGCCTGCGCGTCCCCTTCCTCTACGCCCCCAAACTGGTCTGGCGTTCCCCCCGCGGAGCACTGAACACCCTCAACAAGCTCGGGCGTTGGGCCGTGGACGCCGAGGGTGAGCCGCTGCGGCAGGCCGAGGCCCGCCGGGAGAACTCCGAGATCTACCTGAAGCTGTCCCGCCAGCGTGACCGCCGCGTACGCCTCCGCGTCCTGGTCACCCTGCTGGGCGCTCTCATCACGCTCGCCGGGATCCTCTACCTGGTCTACGGAGCCGACCCGGTCACGCAGTTCATCGCCACCGTGGTGGCGGTGCTGACCTTCGGGTGGCTGGGGGCGCCGGCCGATGCACCGCTGGCGACGCGGGCGGTCATCAAGACCGAGGTGCAGAAGCTCACCAGCGACATCGTCGTCAAGGCCATGGCCTCCATCGGCATCGCCCAGATCGCCTCCGCCGTCGCCAAGGGCCAGGACGGCGTCAAGTTCCCCTCGCCCGTCACCCGTGAGGGGCCGGGCTGGCGCGCCGATATTGACCTTCCCCTGGGCGTCACGGTTGCTGATGTCGTCGACCGGCGTGCCCGACTCGCCTCCGCCCTGCGCCGTCCGCTGGGGTGCGTGTGGCCGGACGCCGACCCCAACGAGCACGAGGGGCGACTCATCCTGTGGGTGGGGGACCGGGACCTGTCCAAGACCGGCATCGTCAAGTGGCAGCTCGCCGGCGCCCGTCGCCACGACATCTTCAAGCGCATCCCGTTCGGCCTGGACCCCCGCGGCCGGGCCCAGTCGGTCCCGCTGATCCAGCACAACGTGCTGATCGGCTCACAGCCCGGACAGGGCAAGACCGCCTCGGTGCGCGTGCTGGCGTGCGGGGCGGCCCTGGATCCGTCCGTGGAACTGTGGCTGCACGAGAACAAGGGCACCGGTGACCTGGACTCCCTGTCCTGCGTCTCCCACCGGTTCGTCTCCGGCATCGATGACGAGTCGATCAAGTACGCGGCCGACTCCCTCAAGCTGCTGCGCGAGGAAGTCATGCGCCGGGCCGCGGCCATCAAGAAACTGCCGCGCGACCTGTGCCCCGACAAGCGCATCACCCGCGAGATCGCCAACAAGCGCTCGCTGAAGCTGTGGCCGCTGCTGGCTGTCTTCGACGAGTGCCAGAACCTGTTCGCCCATCCCGAGTACGGCAAGAAAGCGGGTGAGGATGCCGAGTTCATCATCAAGCTCGGTCGCGCGCTCGGCGTGATCCTGGTCCTGGCCACCCAGCGCCCGGACAAGGACTCCCTGCCCACCGGCATCAGCGGCAACGTCTCCATCCGCTTCTGTCTGAGGGTTGCCGGCCAGGTCGAGAACGACATGATCCTTGGCACCAGCGCCTACAAGAACGGCGTGCGGGCCACCGCCTTCCGGCCCGAGATCGACGCCGGTAACGGCTACCTCGGCGGTGCCGGGCCCCTGCCCGTGGTGGTGCGCACCGCCTACCTGGACGACAACGCCACCCATGCCATCGCCCAACGCGCACTCGCGCTGCGCAAGGCCGAGGGCACCCTGTCCGGCTTCGCCCTCGGTGAGGAGTCCGAGACCCCGGCCGGGCCGACCTACGACCTGCTTGCCGATGTCGCCGCCGTCGTTCCGGTCAGCGAGGAGCGGGTGTGGAACGAGCGGATCGCCGCCCGGCTCGCCGAGCTGCGGCCCGAGGTCTACGGCGGCTGGAAGGGCGAGAACGTCACCAGCGCGCTGAAGCCGCACGGCATCAAGACCACCGGCGTGGCCGGCACCACCGACGACGGAGATCGCACCACGCGCCGCGGCATCGTCCGCGCCGACCTCATGAAGACGATTGCGGAGCGTGACGAAAACCGGGGCGTCGCATAACCCCAACGGGCTGCTACTGGTAGCGGGGTCACCTGCTACCGGTAGCACCCCCGCTAGCACCCGAAATTCCACCCCACCAGCGATCTAGCGCATAGCACCCCACCAGCGGAAACCCCGAAAACCGCCCAGGAAGGGCCCTCATGACCCTCGCCACCGCCGCTATCGCCTGCCTGATACTCGTCACGTTCTGTTACGTAGCTCTGTGTACGGCCAGCCCGTTCGGTAACTGCCGCAAGTGCCGCGGACTTGGCTTCCAGACCAAGACCGACCGCAAGGGCCGCCTCAAGCGCGGCAAGGACTGCCGCCGCTGCAAGACCACCGGCAAGCGCATCCGCCTTGGCCGGTGGCTGTTCAACCGCACCCAGCGGATCTACCGCGACGGCACCCACTAACCCACCGGAAGGAGCCCCCGTGGCCCTCACGATCCCGCTCGTCCTGCTCTTCGGCATCGTCGTCGCCCTGCTGATCCGCTTCAAGGCTCTCGGCATCGGCGCCGCCGTCATCGCAGTGCTCTTCGGCTTCTACCTCGCCGACACCGGCGCCCGCCGCACCATCAACCAGCTCATCTCCTCCCTCGCCCACGCCATCGGCAGCTAACCGAACGGAGATCCCATGACCCGCATGCCCAAGCACGTGCTCAAGCTCTTGAGCATGGTGGCCGCCTACGACTCCGGCGACGGCGTCACCTTCCACGCGGCCCCGCGCGGCCGGTGGCGGCTGACCGAGCACCCGTACTGCTACGCCGTGCAGGCGCGCACGTTCTACCCGCTCACCGCCCGTGGCCTGCTCAAAGTCAGCGGGGACGACCCCTTGGCCGTTCCGGTCACGATCACCGACGCCGGACGCGCCTACCTCGCCGGAGGCGCGGCATGAACGAGCAGACCACCGCCCGGCGCTGGCTCGCCGCAGCCCTGCCCAAAGCGGCCCCCGCATTGGCGACCTCCACCGTGCTGATCCTGGCCCGGATCTGGAACGCCAACGGTGCCGAACACTCCATCGGCAACGCGGTCTTGATGGCTGTGCTCGCCGCCGCAGCGGCAGCGGCCGGCGCGTGCGCCTCCGTCGGCCCCTCCGGGGACGGCGTGCTTGCAGGGACCGCGTTCGCCGCCTCCGGAGGGCTCGCCCTGGCCGGAGTCGCCGGATACGCCGATGGCATCTCGCTGCCACTGCTCCTGTGGGCGCTGGCCACCGCCGTGGCATACGGGCTGGCCGCGCGGCACTGGCGCACCGAACGCCGCGAAGCCGTCGCCCACGAGCGGCACATCGGCGAGCGCCGCGAGGAGCACGCCCACGTGGAGCGCGTCGAAGCCCTGCGGGCCGGGGCACAGATCGAGGTGGCGCGCGAGGGCGCCGCCTACGCCACTGCCCTGGCCCAAGCCATCACCGCCCGCGCCGCCCTTCCCGGCTTCAACTCGGCCGAACTCACCCGCGCGGGACTGCCTGAGTTGCCCGCCATCGAGATCACCAAGGAGAACTGAGATGGACACCATCGACCCCACCGAGATCGTGACCGTGGAGCTGGACTGCGAAGGCTGGACCGAGCCCTACGCGCGCGACATCACCCGCCGGCAGCTCGGCGAACTGCTCTTGCAGCTCGATGACATGGCGTACGCGGCCGACATGGAGGCGGAGCAGGCCACCGAGACCGCACCCAGCGCCTCGAAGTGGCCGACGCCGGAGCAGGCGTACGCCAACGCTCCCAGCATCGACAGCGAGAGCCAGTGGATCAACCAAGCTGCCGCCGTCGCTGGCTGGGAAGAGGACCTGGACCGCGAATGGCACCTGCGCCATGCCGCGCTCCGCGACCGCATCGCCCTGGCCGCAGAGCCCGGCGAACAGACCTCCACCGCCACCGACGAGGCGGACGCGACCGCCGTATACCTGCTCGACACCGACGGCGTACCCCGAGGCATCAACGCCCGCGCCTACGTCCGCCAGCAGTACGCCCGTTGGGCCAAGAACCAGTAGCAACGCCGCGGCGGCGGGACTCCCCAGCAAGGTCGCCCGCCGCCGCGGTTCTCCCTGCCCATCCGTAGACAGAACAGGAGAACCCCCAGCATGCCTCACCTGGACGGTTCCGCCCAGCTTGCCGCAGCGCTTGCCGCAGCGTCGCACGGTTGGCACGTCTTCCCCCTGGTTCCCGCCGACAAGCGGCCCGCGATCGCCGATTGGGAGCAGCACGCCACCACCGATCGCGAGCGCATCACCCGTGGCTGGGCACGCGCCGCGTACAACGTCGGCATCGCCACCGGCCCTTCCGGCCTGGTCGTCATCGACCTGGACCGGCCCAAGAACCCCGCCGACACCCCGCCGGCGGATTGGGCCCAGCACGGTGTCACGGACGGCGCCGACGTGCTCGCCCTCCTCTGCGACCGCCACGGCCAGCCCTTCCCCGCCGACACGTACACTGTGCGCACCTGGAGCGGTGGCACCCACCTGTACTTCGCCGCCCCCAAGGGCGAGGTGTTGCGCAACACCGCCGGGGACAGCGCCCGCGGGCTGGGCTGGAAGGTCGACACCCGCGCCGTCGGCGGACTCGTGGTCGGCGCGGGCAGCACCTTCGGCCAACGCCCCTACACGGTCGCCCACAACGTGCCCGTGGCGCCCTTGCCGGGCTGGCTTGCCCAACTGCTGCGCCCGGCCCCGCTGCCCCCACAGAAGCCCATCACGGTCGCCGTCGCCGGTCGCGGACGGCGCACCGCCTTCCTGCGGTCCGCGGCCAACGGAGAAGTGGAGCGAGTCACCAGCTCCGGACCGCACCAGCACAACGACGCGCTGTACATCGCCTCGGTCGCCCTGGGACAGCTTGTTGCCGGGGGAGAGCTGAGCGAGGCCGACGTGACCAGCTGGCTGTTGACCGCCGCGCTTCAAGTCGGACAGGGCGAGCGCGAGGCACGGCGCACCATCGCTTCCGGGCTCAGGGCCGGAGAACGGCGCCCCCGGACGGTCGCAGCATGAGCACGAACGCCATCCCGCCGCTGCACCTGTACTCCGTGCCCAGCGACCCCGAAACGGCCCCGCTGGCGGCGCCGAAGCGGGAGCGCCCGCGGACCGCGTGGACGGCCGATCAGCTCATGGCCGCCCACTTCCCCGAGCCGAAATGGGCTGTGCCCGGCATCCTCGCCGAGGGCGTCAGCGTGCTGGCCGGACCGCCCAAGGTCGGCAAGTCATGGCTGTCCCTGGGACTGGGCCTATCAGTCGCGGCCGGGGGCAAGGCGTTCGACTCCGTGCCCGTTCAGGGCGGCCCGGTGCTCTACCTCGCTCTGGAGGACACCCCGCGCCGTCTCCAGACCCGCATGGGCAAGCTCCTGGGCGGACAGAAGGCGCCCGCCGGGCTCACCCTCGTGACCGAGTGCCCGCCTTTCCCCCAGGGCGGCACCGAGGCCGTCGCCCAGTGGCTGGAGCGCAACCCCAACGCGCGCATGGTCGTCATCGACGTGTTCGCCAAGATGCGCGGGCAGGCGCCACAAGGGGTGTCGGCGTACGACGCGGATTATGTCGCCGTCGGCTACGCCAAGCGGCTCGCCGACCACTACGGCGTGGCTGTCGTCCTCGTGCACCATGTCCGCAAGGCAGGCTCCGAGGACTTCCTGACGGAGGTCTCCGGCACCAACGGCATCGCAGGTGCCGCGGACGCCACGCTCGTACTGAAGCGGGCCCGCGGACAGGCGGACGGCATCCTGCACGTCACCGGCCGCGACGTGGACGAAGCCGAGTACGCCCTCAGCTTCCAACCCGCCTCCGGCACCTGGCACCTGTTGGACGGACCGGTCTCCGACCACACCGTCAGCGACACCCGCGCCACGATCCTGCGGTACGTCCGCGCCAACCCCGGCGCCAAGCCCAAGGACATGGCGGGAGAGCTGCCGCAGGTCGACATCGACACGATCCGGCGCACGTGCAACCGCATGGCCGACGCCGGACAGCTTAGCAAGGACGCCAGCGGCCGGTACTACCCGGATACCGAGACCCGGACGCAGAGCGGCCAAGAGGTGTCCGAGCTGTCCGGCTGTCCGGTCCCCCCATCTGACCAGCATGAACACCCCGGACAGTCGGAATTGGAGCTGTCCGGCCTGTCCGGTGCGGACGAAGCCGAAGGGATGGCGACATGAGCGCCCGTACAGCGGACGACAAGATGACCGTCAAGGAGGTCATCGCTGATCTGAAGGTCGCCCCGTCGACCTTCTATCGGTGGCGCCAACTCGGGAAGGGGCCCCGCTCGATCAAGCTTCCGAACGGCGACGTGCGGATCCGGCGGTCGGAGTACGAGCGTTGGCTTGCGGAGCGGGAGGACGCTGCGTGAGCACTGAGAACGACACCCCTGCCGGGCGCCCTCGCGGGTCGGCCCGGCCGGGCTACTCCTTCGACGTCAAGCTGTGGAAGATCTCGAAGACTGGGCGCAAGTCGCGCCCGTGGCGTCTTCGGTGGGTGGTCGCCGGAGAGGTGCAAGGTGACACGTTCACCACGTACGCGCTCGCCGAGAGCCGACGGAACGAGCTGTGGCATGCCATGAACCGGCGCGGTGAGGCCTTCGAGATCGAATCGGGCCTGCCTGAGTCCGAGGTACGCGCGGCGGCGGAAGCGGCCGAGGCCGCGGATGCTGAGCCGCCGGTACGGTGGTTCGAGTTCTGCCGGAAGTATGTGGCCGGGCGGTGGCGTACAGGCGCGGGCAAGACCCGTGAGGGCATGGCCGACGGCCTTGCGGCCGTGACGCTTGCCATGGTGAAGCGCGGAGACGGCGTTCCCGACGACGAGGCCCTTCGGCTGGCCTTCCGGTGGGGGGTCGTGCCCGCGAACGCGGGGGAGGAACCGCCGGCCGAATTCAAGGCCGCGTACGACTGGGTCACGACGGCCGACCGGCCGTTGGTCGACCTGGCCGCCCCCGAGGTGTTCGAGGACGTGCTGTACCGCATCAGCTACAAGCTGGACGGCACCCCGGCGGCGGGTGACACGTACAAGCGGCGCCGCCGCGCCCTGAACACCGCCCTCGAACACGCGGTGGTCGTGGGGGAGCTCCCAGGGAATCCGCTTCAGCGCGCCCGCCGGAAGCACGTCGGTTCCACCGACGTGGTCGACCGGCGCGTCCTCGTGAACGCCGTACAGGCCCGGCAGTTGCTTACGGCTGTCTCCTACGTCGGGTCGTGGGATCGCTGCCGTGGGCGGCGGCTGGTGGCCTTCTACGCGGTCCTGTACTACGCCGGGCTACGGCCCGCTGAGGCTGTCGGACTACGGCTGTCGGACTGCCACCTGCCGGAGAAGGGCTGGGGCACACTGACGCTTCGGGAGACGCGCCCCGTCTCCGGGAAGCAGTGGACCGACTCCGGGGAGCGGCACGACCGCCGGGGCCTGAAGGCGCGGGAGGCAACCAGCGACCGCCCGGTGCCCATCCCGCCCGTCCTGGTCGCCATCCTCCGGGCCCACCTGAAAGAGTTCGGGACGGCGAAGGAGGGACGCGTGTTCGGCAACGAGCGCGGAGGATTGGTCGGCTCGTCTACCTACTGGCGGGTGTGGGAGGAGGCGCGGGAGTACGCGCTCCCACCTGAGCGCATCGACTCGCCGTTGGCCGGGCGCCCGTACGACCTGCGGCACGTGTGCATCACGCGGTGGCTGAACGCTGGGGTGCCCATCGCTGAGGTAGCCCGGCGGGTCGGCAACTCGCCAGAGGTGATCCACCGCCGCTACCACGGCTGCATCGACGGCCACGAGGAAGCCGCCAACGCGAAGATCGCAAAGGCACTAGAAGAAGAGGGCGACACGGCCTGATGCGTGTGTCGGAGGTGTGTCGCGAACACTGAGAGAGAGTGAGAAAGAGCGGGAGTCAGTGAGGCTGTCTCCCGCTCTCCCATGTCGGCATCCGCCCTAGTCAGAGCATGATTTTTGCTGGCTGACTGGCGAGTGCCCCCGGCAGGATTCGAACCTGCGCACACGGCTCCGGAGGCCGTTGCTCTATCCCCTGAGCTACGGGGGCGTTGCCGCCGTTTGCGCGGCGACGGGTAGAACCCTACCAGCTCTGATGGGGTGTCCATGAACAGGGTTTTTCGGGGGCGGGGGAGGAGCCCTAGCGCATCACGGGGCCGTGTCGGCGGTGGTCGGGGAAAGGTCCCCCGCATGGGGGCGGAAGTGGGCAAAACTGGGACGCAGCCGCAGGTGGGCCCCTAGCCTCATGGTGTGCCTGGCTTGTCCGGTCGGATCCTTGTCGTCGATGACAACAAGGTGATCCGGCAGTTGATCAGGGTCAACCTTGAGCTGGAGGGCTTCGAGGTCGTGACCGCGGCTGATGGTGCCGAATGTCTGGATGTCGTGCACCACGTGAGACCTGATGTGGTGACCCTTGACGTCGTGATGCCGCGGCTCAACGGTCTGCACACCGCGGCGCGTCTGCGTTCCGATCCACGGACTTCGGACATCCCCATCGCCATCGTCAGTGCGTGCACCCAGGGCGATGTGGACAACGGTGAGTCGGTGGGCGTGGACGCGTTTCTGGCGAAGCCCTTCGAGCCGACGGAGCTGGTGCGGACCGTGGGCATGCTGGTGCGCGAGGGGCGGCAGCGGGAGCGCGGGCCCGAGTACGGGGCGGACGACGGGGGCGGGGACGGGGCGGAGCGCGCCGCCGCGGGCGGTGGGATCGGGCTGGTGGAGGCGGGCGGGGACGCGGAGCCCGCGGCCCGGCCGGGAGCCTGATCCCGTAGTCCGGCCGAGCAGCGGGCCCGCCCCCTGGACCCACCACTCCGCGCCCTGGTCCCGTTCAGTCCGCCCTGTCCCGCGCCTTCGCCCCGCGCCCGCACCCGTCCCGGCCTCCGCCGCATCCCCCTCCACCTGTCCACAGGGCGAAACCGGGTCGCGTGTTCGCCCCCCTTCTCCCATACGCTTGTCCCGTGACCCCCGCCGAGCTCTCCCGTACCGTCCTGCGCTCCGTGCGCGGTGCCGTGGCGGAGCGAGAGCTCTCCGTGCCCGTGCCGGCGCGGATCGTGGTGCAGCCGCCGCCGCGGGCCGGGTGCGGGGACTACGCCTCCAATGTCGCGCTGCAGCTCGCCGGGCCCGCGGGCCGGCCCGCCCGGGAAGTCGCCGAGATTCTGCGGAAGCGGCTGGCGGGGAGCGCCGGGATCGCCCGGGTCGAGATCGCCGGACCGGGGTTCTTGAACTTCACGCTGGGGGACGGTGCGCGGGCCGCACTCGTACGGGAGGTGCTCGCGCAGGGCTCCGCGTACGGGGGCAGGCCCGGATACGGGAGCAGGTCTGAGCATGGGAGCGGGTCCGCGCACGGGAGCCAGGGGGACGAGGGGGACGAGAAGGACGAGCGGGCCCCTCTTGATGGCGGCCGCCTGCCTGACGGGGAGCTGCTGCCGCCGGGGCTCTCCGGTGCTCGGGCCGTTGTCGTGGCCGATGCGCTGGGGCGGTTGCTGGTGGCTGCGGGGATGGGGCAGCGGGCGCGTACGCACGCCCCGGCCGCCCCGGCCGGCGAGGGTGAGCTGGGTGAGCTGGTCGCCCGGCTGGGGGGTGATGAGGCGCGCTGGGCCTTGTTGCGGCCGGCGGCGCATGATCCGGTGCGGTTGCCCGAGCGGCCGGTGCAGCGGGAGAGCAATCCGCGGTTCCGGGTGCAGTACACGTACGCCAGGACCCGCGCGCTGACGCGTAACGCCCGGGATCTGGGGTTCGGGAGTGAGCCGGGGGACACGTCGCCCACCGAGGATGAGCCGGAGCGGTCCCTTCACACGCTTCTCGCCACGTTTCCCCGTACCGTCGAAGCCGCGGCCCGGTACCGGGCGCCGGACCGGATGGTGCGGCATCTGGAGGCGACGGCGGACGCTTTCCTCCGGTGGCAGGACGGGTGTCCGCCACTGCCTGTCGGGGAGCGGAAACCCTTGGCCGTTCACCGTGCCCGGCTGGCCCTCGCCGAGGCCACCGGGACGGTGCTCGCCAACGGCCTGTGTCTGCTCGGCATCTCCGCACCCGCACACCTCTGATGAATGCTCTTGAGGGGATCTCCACGCCATGAGTCGTTCCGCGCACCCTGCCGGGCCCCGGCACGCCGACGTACTGCCCGAGGGGCACTACGCCGGGCCGCCCGCCGACCTCAACGCCCTCGACCCGCACGTCTGGTCCCGTACCGTCCGGCGCGACGCCGACGGCGTGGTGACGGTCGGCGGGCTCGATGTCCGCGCCCTGGCCGAGGAGTTCGGCACGCCCGCGTACTTCCTGGACGAGGACGACTTCCGGGCGCGCTGCCGGGCCTGGAAGGACGCCTTCGGGCCGGACGCCGATGTCTTCTACGCGGGCAAGGCGTTTCTGTCGCGGGCCATAGTGCGATGGCTGAACGAAGAGGGGCTGAATCTCGACGTCTGTTCCGGAGGCGAGCTGGCCACCGCGCTCGGTGCCGGCATGCCGGCGGAGCGGATCGCGCTGCATGGCAACAACAAGAGCAACGAAGAGATCACTCGGGCCGTGGCGGCCGGGGTCGGGCGGATCGTGCTGGACTCGTTCCAGGAGATGGTGCGGGTCGCGCATATCGCGGAGCGGCTGGGCAAGCGGCAGCGGGTGCAGATCCGGGTCACGGTCGGCGTCGAGGCGCATACCCATGAATTCATCGCGACCGCGCACGAGGACCAGAAGTTCGGGATCGCGCTGGCCGGTGGGGAGGCCGCGGAAGCGGTACGGCGGGCGCTGAAGCTGGACGGTCTGGAACTCGTCGGGATCCATTCGCACATCGGGTCGCAGATTTTCGATATGGCGGGGTTCGAGGTGTCGGCCCGGCGCGTGGTGCAGTTGCTGGCCGAGGTGCGTGACGAGCACGGCGTCGAGCTGCCGGAGATCGATCTCGGTGGCGGGCTCGGTATCGCCTACACCTCCAACGACGATCCGCGGGAGCCGCAGGAGATCGCCACGGCACTGTCCGGGATCGTGACCAAGGAGTGCCGGTCCGCCGGACTCACCGTCCCCCGGCTGTCCGTCGAGCCGGGCCGGGCGATCGTCGGGCCGACCGCGTTCACGCTGTACGAGGTCGGGACGGTCAAGGAGCTGGCAGGGCTGCGGACGTATGTGTCCGTGGACGGCGGAATGTCGGACAACATCCGGACGGCGCTGTACGACGCGGAGTACAGCGTGGCGCTGGTCTCGCGGACCTCGGACGCCGAGCCGATGCTGTCGCGCGTGGTCGGCAAGCACTGTGAGAGCGGGGACATCGTCGTACGCGATGCCTTCCTGCCCGCCGATGTGGCGCCGGGGGACCTGCTCGCGGTGCCGGCCACCGGCGCGTACTGCCGTTCCATGGCGAGCAACTACAACCACGCGCTGCGGCCGCCGGTCGTGGCGGTCCGGGACGGCCGGGCCAGGCTGATCGTCCGGCGGGAGACGGAAGAAGATCTCCTGCGGCTGGATGTCGGGTAGGGGCCGGTCCACGGGACGGTTTACCCGGATGACAATAGATGTCTCGGCATCCGGACGAGGGGGCGGAAAGTGCCGTCCGGTGCGTGAGACTGGTGCATTACCGAGCAGGAAAACGGGATCGATGAAAAGCAGAGGTCGAATGATGCGTACGCGTCCGCTGAAGGTGGCGCTCCTGGGCTGTGGTGTGGTCGGCTCAGAGGTGGCTCGCATCATGACGACGCACGCCGACGACCTCGCGGCCCGTATCGGTGCGCCCGTCGAGCTCGCCGGGATCGCCGTCCGCCGCCCGGACAAGGTGCGCGAGGGCATCCCGGCGGAGCTCGTCACCACCGACGCGATGGCGCTCGTCAAACGCGGCGACCTTGATGTCGTGGTCGAGATGATCGGCGGTATCGAGCCCGCGCGGGGGCTGATCACCACCGCCCTGGAGCACGGTGCGAGCGTGGTGTCCGCGAACAAGGCGCTGGTCGCCGCGGACGGTGCCGCGCTGCATGCCGCGGCCGAGGCCAGTGACGCGGATCTGTACTACGAGGCCGCCGTCGCGGGCGCGATCCCGCTGGTCCGGCCGCTGCGCGAATCGCTCGCCGGCGACAAGGTCAACCGCGTCCTCGGCATCGTCAACGGCACCACGAACTTCATTCTCGACAAGATGGACACGAGCGGAGCGGGGTATTCCGAGGCGTTGGACGAGGCGACCGCGCTCGGTTACGCCGAGGCCGACCCGACCGCCGACGTCGAGGGCTTCGACGCCGCCGCCAAGGCCGCGATCCTGGCCGGCATCGCCTTCCACACCCGGGTCACCATCGACGATGTGCACCGCGAGGGGCTGACCGAGGTCACCGCCGCCGATATCGCCTCGGCCAAGCGGATGGGCTGTACGGTCAAGCTGCTCGCCATCTGCGAGCGGGCCGCCCACGGCGGCTCCGTCACCGCCCGGGTGCACCCCGCGATGATCCCGCTCAGCCATCCGCTCGCCTCGGTGCGCGGGGCGTACAACGCGGTCTTCATCGAGGCCGACGCGGCCGGCCGGCTGATGTTCTACGGGCCGGGCGCGGGCGGTTCACCGACCGCCTCCGCGGTCCTCGGTGACCTGGTCGCGGTCTGCCGCAACAAGGTCGCCGGCACCACCGGGCCGGGTGAATCCGCGTACACCGCGCTGCCCGTGAGCCCCATGGGCGAGGTGGTCACGCGGTACCACATCAGTCTCGACGTGGCCGACAAGCCCGGCGTTCTCGCGCAGGTCGCGATGGTCTTCGCCGAGCACGGCGTATCGATCGATACGGTCCGTCAACAGGGCAAGGACGGCGAGGCGTCCCTCGTCGTCGTCACCCACCGAGCGGCCGACGCGGCCCTGTCGTCGACCGTCGGGGCACTGCGCGAGCTGGACACCGTCCGCGGTGTCGCCAGCATCATGCGGGTCGAAGGGGAGTAAAGGAACCCATGTCTGCCAATTCCACCGTGACCACCACCAGCCGTCAGTGGCGCGGAATCATCGAGGAATACCGTGACCGGCTTCCGGTCAGCGACACGACCGAGGTCATCACCCTCCGGGAGGGCGGCACCCCCCTGGTGCCCGCCCAGGTGCTCTCCGAGCGCACCGGCTGCGAGGTGCACCTCAAGGTCGAGGGTGCCAACCCCACCGGGTCGTTCAAGGACCGCGGGATGACGATGGCCATCACGCGGGCGAAGGAGGAGGGCGCCAAGGCGGTCATCTGCGCCTCCACCGGCAACACCTCCGCGTCGGCCGCCGCCTATGCGGTGCGGGCCGGCATGGTCTGCGCCGTGCTCGTCCCGCAGGGGAAGATCGCGCTCGGCAAGATGGGCCAGGCGCTGGTGCACGGCGCGAAGATCCTTCAGATCGACGGAAATTTCGACGACTGTCTGACACTGGCCCGCGGGCTGTCCGACAACTACCCCGTCGCACTTGTGAACTCCGTTAACCCGGTGCGCATCGAGGGCCAGAAGACCGCCGCCTTCGAAATCGTCGACATGCTCGACGACGCCCCGGATATCCATGTGCTGCCCGTCGGCAACGCCGGCAACATCACGGCGTACTGGCGGGGCTACAAGGAGTATGCCGCTGACGGGGTCTCCTCCCGCGCCCCACGGATGTGGGGTTTCCAGGCGTCCGGCAGCGCGCCGATCGTGCGTGGTGAGGCCGTCAAGGACCCGCACACCATCGCCACCGCGATCCGTATCGGCAACCCCGCCTCGTGGGCCTTCGCCGAGCAGGCCCGGGACGAGTCCGGCGGCCTCATCAGTGAGGTGACGGACCGTCAAATCCTCGCCGCCTACCGGCTGCTGGCCGCCCAGGAGGGCGTGTTCGTGGAGCCCGCCTCGGCCGCGTCCGTCGCCGGTCTGCTCAAGGCCGCCGAGGAGGGCGGGGTCGACCCGGGCCAGAGGATCGTCTGTACGGTCACCGGCAACGGCCTCAAGGACCCGGACTGGGCGGTGGCCGGCGCGCCGCAGCCGGTCACGGTGCCGATCGACGCGGATGTCGCGGCCGAGTACCTTGGCCTGGTGTAGCGCGTACGGTCCACGGGCCGGTCCCGCGAATGCCTGACGGTCCCGGGCGGCAGAGGTCCCGTCAGCCCGTCCAGCAAATGGTGCAAAGCCTGCAAAGTCCGGCCGGGGGAAGCGTCGGGGCACAGGAGGCATGCGACACGCATCGTGCGCCTCCTGTGCGCCCTATGTCGCCACAGAACCTTCCTTCGATAGGCTGGCAATCAACTCCCCTCCCCACGGCATAACGCAGTGGTGTGCAGGGCAAGTCAGAACAGACCCCATGAACCGGCCGGGCGCCTCGGCGCCGCGGTGTTCTGGGGCAGTACCGCAGCATCAATCAAGGAGAGTCATCGAGCGATGGCCGGTCCCGCGTTCCGCGCCGCCGCCGTCCGGGTGCGCACCCCCGCCACCAGCGCCAATCTCGGTCCCGGCTTCGACGCCCTGGGTCTGTCCCTGGGGCTGTACGACGATGTCGTGGTGCGGGTCGCCGACTCCGGTCTGCACGTCGACATCGCAGGTGAGGGGGCCGACACCCTCCCGCGCGACGAGAGCCACCTGCTCGTACGGTCCCTGCGCACGGCGTTCGAAGTGCTCGGCGGACAGCCGCGCGGCCTGGAAATCGTCTGCGCCAACCGCATTCCGCACGGCCGCGGCCTCGGGTCCTCCTCGGCCGCCATCTGCGCGGGTATCGTCGCCGCCCGCGCCGTGACCATAGGCGCCGACCAGAAACTCGACGACACCGCGCTGCTGGAGCTGGCCACCGAGATCGAGGGCCACCCCGACAACGTCGCCGCCTGTCTGCTGGGCGGGTTCACGCTGGCCTGGATGGACACCGGATCGGCGCGGGCGATCCGGATGGATCCCGCCGATTCCATCGTTCCGGTGGTCTTCGTGCCCGGGAAACCGGTGCTCACCGAGACCGCCCGGGGACTGCTGCCGCGTACCGTCCCGCACGGGGACGCCGCGGCCAACGCCGGCCGCGCCGCACTGCTCGTCGAGGCCCTGACCAGGCGCCCCGAGCTGCTGCTTGCCGCGACCGAGGACCGACTTCACCAGGAATACCGCGCCCCCGCGATGCCGGAGAGCATGGCCTTGGTGAACCGACTGCGCGCGGACGGCGTCCCCGCAGTCGTCTCCGGTGCGGGCCCGACGGTGCTCGCACTGGTCGAAGAGGCCGCGGCCGACAAGGTCGCGGCGCTGGCGGGAGAGGGGTGGGCGGCGAACCGGCTGACCCTCGACGAGGCGGGCACCTGTGTACTGCCGCTCGCCGGGTGATCACATAGAGTGATCGACGATTGCCGGTCTTGGAGAGGGGGAATGTTTGTTGGATCCGGTAGTGTTAACCTCAAGTCAGTACTCGACGCCAGTGTGGCGCGGTGCTTCGTGTCCCCCATCGGGACCACTCTCTTCCGGGAGCCTCCCAAACTGCTTGGAGCAATGGCCTGAGCAGTAGTGAGCACGCTCCGGAATTCGGCGTGACGAAGTCACTCTCATTCGCTCGCCGGAACCATGAATTGATCTCTCCGCCGTATCCGGCGGGACCACCGCCCCGGCTCCGGTCCGCAAGACCGAAGGACCACAGCCGGACAGCACAACCGGTCGCCGAGCCAGACAGGCCGACGTCCGCTCCAGGGAAGGACCCTTCGTGAGCGACACCACCGATCTGATGGGCGTGCGCACCGATGGCAGTGCCACCGCGCCCGCCACGGACGCTCCCGCCGCGCCTGCCACCGGTGCTGCCCCAGCCCCTGCCTCGCGGCGACGCCGTTCCGGTACCGGCCTTGACGGCATGGTCCTGGCAGAGCTGCAACAGGTTGCCTCCGGCCTCGGCATCAAGGGCACCGCGCGGATGCGCAAGAGCCAGCTGATCGAGGTCATCAAGGAGAAGCAGGCCGGGGGCTCGGGCGCCGCGGCCAAGGCCGACGCGCCCGCCGACACCGAGACCAGGCCCAAGCGCCGTACCACCTCCAAGGCCCGCACCGGCGAGGACGGCGCGGAGCGCCCCGCCAAGGCTGCCAAGGCCGAGAAGCCGGAGAAGGCCGAGAAGGCGGACAAGGCAGAAAAGTCCGCGGGCCAGCAGCAGATCGAGATCCCCGGCCAGCCGGTCAGTGACGAGCAGCCGGCCGGCGAGCGCCGCCGGCGCCGGGCCACCGCCGCCGCGGGCAGCCCCGAGGCCGCTTCCGGCGACCTCAAGACCGAGACCAAGGTCGAGGGGCGGGCCGACACGACGACGACCAAGGCGGACGCCAAGGCCGAGGCCGCGGTCGCCACGCAGGACACCGGCGAGGGCCGCCAGGCCAGGACCGGTGAGCGCCAGGACCGTGGTGAGCGCCAGGACCGCGGCCAGAAGGGCGACCGCGGGGACCGTGGCCAGCGCGGCCGTGACCGCCGCAAGGGCGACGCGGGTGAGGACGGCGGCGGCCAGGGCGGCAACCGCCAGCGTGACCGCCGTGGCGATGACGACGAATTCGAGGGCGGCCGCCGGGGCCGTCGCGGCCGCTACCGCGACCGCCGTGGCCGCCGTGGCCGCGACGACTTCGGCAACGAACCGCAGCTGTCCGAGGACGATGTCCTGATCCCGGTCGCGGGCATCCTCGACATCCTCGACAACTACGCGTTCATCCGGACCTCCGGCTACCTGCCCGGCCCGAACGACGTGTACGTCTCGCTCGCCCAGGTCCGCAAGAACGGTCTGCGCAAGGGTGACCACGTCACCGGTGCGGTCCGCCAGCCCAAGGACGGCGAGCGGCGCGAGAAGTTCAACGCGCTGGTCCGGCTGGACACCGTCAACAGCGTGGCGCCCGAACAGAGCCGCCAGCGCTCCGAGTTCGGGAAGCTGACCCCGCTCTATCCGCAGGAGCGGCTGCGTCTGGAGGGCGAGTCGGGCGGTCTGACGACCCGGATCATCGATCTGGTCGCGCCGATCGGCAAGGGCCAGCGTGGTCTGATCGTGGCACCGCCGAAGACCGGCAAGACCATGATCATGCAGGCGGTCGCCAATGCGATCACCCGCAACAACCCCGAGTGCCATCTGATGGTCGTCCTGGTGGACGAGCGGCCCGAAGAGGTCACCGACATGCAGCGGTCGGTCAAGGGCGAGGTCATCTCCTCGACCTTCGACCGCCCGGCCGAGGACCACACCACCGTCGCCGAGCTGGCCATCGAGCGCGCCAAGCGGCTCGTCGAGCTGGGGCATGACGTGGTCGTGCTGCTGGACTCCATCACCCGTCTGGGCCGTGCGTACAACCTTGCCGCGCCCGCCTCCGGCCGCATCCTGTCCGGTGGTGTCGACTCGACCGCGCTCTACCCGCCGAAGCGCTTCTTCGGTGCCGCGCGCAACATCGAGGACGGCGGTTCCCTGACCATCATGGCCACCGCGCTGGTCGAGACCGGCTCGCGGATGGACGAGGTGATCTTCGAGGAGTTCAAGGGCACCGGCAACCTGGAGCTCAAGCTCGACCGCAAGCTCGCCGACAAGCGCATCTTCCCGGCGGTGGACGTCGACGGGTCCGGCACCCGTAAGGAAGAGATCCTGCTGGGCAGCGACGAGCTGAACGTCGTCTGGAAGCTGCGCCGGGTGCTGCACGCGCTGGACCAGCAGCAGGCCATCGAGCTGCTGCTGGACAAGATGAAGCAGACCAAGTCCAACGCGGAGTTCCTGCTGCAGATCCAGAAGACGACGCCGGGCATGACCAACGGCAACGACTGACGCCCGTAGCGCCGCCACGAAGCCCTCCTCGCCCCTGTGGTGAGGAGGGCTTCGTGCTGCCCGCGTACGGCGGCGGCCCGGTGTGAGGAACGCCGTCCGCGGGCCGGTCGCGGCTGAGACGTTCCGCACAAAGTCGCCTGTTGCGGATCGGTTTCGGCCATGGCTGAAACCGGCTCGAAAGCCCAGGTGAGGCAGAAGGGAGCCGCGTGCCGTCAGGTGACCGCGGCCCGTTTTTCTAAGAAAGCACTCATACAGCGCTGTGCAACCCTTCCGGTCGACCTCCCGTCTGACAAGGCGCAACAGCCGTGACAGCACGGAACACGGTGGCGGCGAGGGGTAGCAGAGACCGCAAGGACTGGGGAGCAGATGGCGGACAGCAACGGGACGAAGGCGGCCGGAAGCCGTGCCCGCGGCATACGGCCCACGGGCCGCCGGCGCAAGAGTCCGACCCGACGCCGCCGGGCCCTGACCATCGGCCTGTGCGCGCTGATCAGCGCCGTACTGCTCGGCGGAGCCGGACTCGGCTACGTCTACTTCAAGCTCAACGGCAACCTCAAGGGCATCGACATCAACGCCGCGCTCGGCCGCGACCGGCCGAAAAACATCGACAACGGCTCGATGGACATCCTGGTGATCGGGTCCGACTCCCGGGCCGGCAAGAACGCGGAGTACGGCCCAGACGAGGGCGGCGCGCGCTCCGACACCGCGATGATCGTGCATGTCTACAAGGGCCACAAGAAGGCCAGCGTCGTCAGCATCCCCCGTGACACCCTGATCCCGCGGCCCGACTGCACCAAGGACGGCAAGAACGTCCCCGGATCGCAGCGGGCGATGTTCAACACCGCCTACGAGGTCGGCGGCCCGGCCTGCGCCGTCAAGACCGTCGAGTCGATCAGCGGGATCCGTATGGACCACTTCATCGAGGTCGACTTCACCGGCTTCAAGAAGCTGATAGACGCGCTGGGCGGTGTGGACATCACCACCACCAAGGCGATCGACGACAACAGCAGCCATCTGCATCTGCCGCCCGGCAAGCACACCCTCGACGGCGAGAACGCACTCGGTCTCGTACGGACCCGGCACGGCGTCCCCGGAGGCGACGGCAGCGACCTGGGCCGGATCCAGCTGCAGCAGACGTTCATCAAGGCGCTGATGAAGCAGGTCAAGAGCATCGGCCTGCTGACCAGCCCCGCCAAGCTCTACGACGTCGCCGACACCGCCACCAAGGCCATCACCACCGACACCGACCTCGACTCGGTCGGCGAACTGACCGGGCTGGCCAAGAGCCTGGGCGGCATCGGCGCGGAGAACGTCGACATGGTGACGCTGCCGGTGACATACGACAAGGTCGACCCGGACCGGGTGCTGCCGCTGGAGATGCAGAGCCGGCAGGTCTGGGACGCGCTGCGGCAGGACCAGGCCATTCCCCCGTCAGCGATCAAGGACTCCGCGGGTGACAAGGGCGGCACGGACAGCTACGTGCAGTAGGGCCGTGGCCTGTCCGGGGCCCGGGGACCGGTGGGGGGAATAGGTGCGGACGTCCCCCGGTTTTGGGAGATACGGCGAGTCCTGGCAGACTGGACCGTCGGCTCCGGTTCACGTGAGGCAACCCGCACCACGACCCGGAGCACTCCCGAACCTAGGAGAATCCCTTGAAGCGCGACATCCACCCGGAGTACGTCGAGACCCAGGTCAGCTGCACCTGTGGCGCGTCGTTCACCACCCGTAGCACCGTCGCCGGCGGCAGCATCCGCGCCGACATCTGCTCCGAGTGCCACCCGTTCTACACGGGCAAGCAGAAGATCCTGGACACGGGCGGCCGCGTGGCCCGCTTCGAGGCCCGCTTCGGCAAGGCCGCCGCTGCCAAGAAGTAGCGACCCGCAAGGCGCCGGTCTCCGGTCGCCCCTGTTCAGGGGTGACCGGACCGGCGCCTTTGTTTGCAGCATCGTCCACGCGCCCGGCCCTCCCGCCGGGGCCCGGGGCGTCCCCCGGACAGGCACCGTCAGCCAGCAGAGGAACCCAAGATGTTCGAGGCGGTCGAAGAACTGATCGGCGAGCACGCCGATCTTGAGAGGCGGCTGGCCGACCCCGCGGTCCACGCCGACCAGCGCGAGGCCATGCGGCTCAACAAGCGCTACTCCGAGCTGACCCCGATCATCGCGGCGTACCGCGCCTGGAAGCGGACCGGCGACGACATCGAGACCGCGCGTGAATTCGCCGCGGACGACCCGGACTTCGCCGACGAGGTCAAGGAGCTGGAGGTCCGGCGCGAGGACCTCACCGAGAAGCTGCGGCTGCTGCTCGTGCCCCGCGACCCCAGCGACGACAAGGACGTCATCCTGGAGGTCAAGGCCGGCGAGGGCGGCGAGGAGTCCGCGCTGTTCGCCGGCGACCTGCTGCGGATGTATCTGCGCTACGCCGAGCGGGTCGGCTGGAAGACCGAGGTCCTCGACGCCAACGAGTCCGACCTCGGCGGCTACAAGGACGTCCAGGTCGCCGTGAAGACCAAGGGCGGGGCCGGCGCCATCGAGCCCGGACAGGGCGTCTGGGCGCGGCTGAAGTACGAGGGCGGGGTGCACCGCGTCCAGCGGGTGCCCGCCACCGAGTCGCAGGGCCGGATCCACACCTCCGCGGCCGGTGTGCTGGTCACGCCCGAGGCCGAGGAGGTCGACGTCGAGATCAACGCCAACGACCTGCGGGTCGACGTCTACCGCTCCTCGGGCCCCGGCGGCCAGTCCGTCAACACCACCGACTCCGCGGTCCGTATCACGCACCTGCCCACCGGCATCGTCGTCTCCTGCCAGAACGAGAAGAGCCAGCTCCAGAACAAGGAGCAGGCGCTGCGCATCCTGCGCTCCCGGCTGCTGGCCGCCGCCCAGGAAGAGGCCGAGCGGGAGGCGTCGGACGCCCGGCGCAGCCAGGTGCGGACGGTCGACCGCTCGGAGCGCATCCGCACGTACAACTTCCCTGAAAACCGCATTTCGGACCACAGGGTCGGCTTCAAGGCGTACAACTTGGACCAGGTGCTCGACGGCGAGCTCGACCCGGTCATCCAGGCGTGTGTCGACGCCGACTCGGCCGCCAAGCTCGCCGCCGCCCAGTAAGACCGCAGCACCCAGCGCACCAGGAGGAAGCCCCGTGAACCTGCTGCTCGCCGAGGTGGCCCAGGCCACCCAGCGGCTGGCCGACGCCGGCGTGCCCTCACCGCGTTTCGACGCGGAGGAGCTCGCCGCGCATGTGCACGGGGTCAAGCGGGGCGAGCTGCACGCGGTCCCCGACGCGGACTTCGACGCCCGCTACTGGGAGGCCGTCGCCCGCCGTGAGGCGCGCGAACCGCTGCAGCACATCACCGGCCGCGCCTTCTTCCGTTACCTCGAACTCGCCGTCGGGCCGGGGGTGTTCGTGCCCCGCCCGGAGACCGAGTCGGTGGTCGGCTGGGCGATAGACGCGGTGCGCGCCATGGACGTCGTCGAGCCGCTGATCGTCGACCTGTGCACCGGCTCGGGCGCCATCGCGCTCGCCCTGGCACAGGAGGTGCCGCGCTCGCGGGTGCACGCCGTGGAGCTGTCCGAAGAGGCCCTGCGCTACGCCAGCAAGAACGTCGAGGGGTCCCGCGTCGTTCTCCATCACGGCGACGCGCTGACCGCGCTTCCCGAACTGGACGGTCAGGTCGACCTGGTCGTCTCCAACCCGCCGTACATCCCGCTGACCGAGTGGGAGTACGTCGCGCCCGAGGCACGCGACCACGACCCCGAACTCGCGCTGTTCTCGGGTCAGGACGGCCTGGACACCATCCGGGGCATCGAACGCACCGCGCACCGTCTGCTGCGGCCCGGCGGCGTCGTCGTCGTCGAGCACGCCGACACCCAGGGCGGGCAGGTGCCGTGGATCTTCACCGAGGAGAAGGGGTGGGCGGACGCGGCCGACCACCCCGACCTGAACAACAGGCCCCGCTTCGCCACCGCGCGCCGGGCGACGCCATGACGGCCGGCGCCCCGATGAACCCCCACAACCGTTCCGGACAGGAGGACCGCTGATGGCACGGCGATACGACTGCAGCGACGCGACCGACCGCGCGACCGGTCTGCGTGAGGCCGCCTCGGCCGTCCGCCGCGGCGAGCTGGTCGTGCTGCCGACCGACACCGTCTACGGCGTCGGCGCGGACGCCTTCAGCCCCGAGGCCGTCGCCGATCTGCTGGCGGCCAAGGGGCGCGGCCGCGGTATGCCCACCCCGGTCCTCGTCGGCTCCCCGAACACCCTGCACGGGCTGGTCACCGACTTCTCCGAGCAGGCGTGGGAGCTGGTCGACGCCTTCTGGCCGGGCGCGCTGACCCTGGTCGCCAACCACCAGCCGTCGCTGACCTGGGATCTGGGCGAGACCCGTGGCACGGTCGCGGTGCGGATGCCGCTGCACCCCGTCGCGATCGAGCTGCTGACCGACTTCGGCCCGATGGCGGTCTCCAGCGCCAACCTCTCCGGCCACCCGTCCCCGCAGGACTGCGACGCCGCGCAGGAGATGCTCGGCGACGCGGTCTCCGTCTACCTCGACGGCGGCCCGACACCCGCCGCCGTGCCGTCCTCCATCGTCGATGTCACCGGCACGGTCCCGGTGCTGCTGCGGGAGGGCGCGATCAGCGCGGACGAGCTGCGCAAGGTGGTTCCCGAGCTTGAGGTGGCCAATTGATGGCGCCCCTGGGGCGTGGCATAGCGGGACCAGGCGATGCCCCCTTCCTCCCCCCTGCACCCTTGTTCCGGATCCTCCACGTCAGCACCGGCAATGTCTGCCGCTCGCCGATCACCGAGCGGCTGCACCGCCATGCCCTGCGACTGCGGCTCGGCGAGACGCACAGCAGCGGCCTGGTGGTGGAGAGCGCCGGCACCTGGGGCCACGAAGGCGCCCCGATGGAGGCGCACGCCGCGACGGTGTGCGCCGACTACGGCGCGGACCCGGCCGGGTTCATCGGCCGTGAGCTGCTGGACGAGCACGTCATCCGCGCCGACCTGGTGCTGACCGCGACCCGCGACCACCGTGCCCAGGTCATCTCGATGGGCCACTCCGCGGGCCTGCGGACGTTCACGCTCAAGGAGTTCAACCGGCTGGTGCGGGCCATAGACCCCGCCACGCTGCCCGAGCCCGATCCGGAGCTGCCGGACGGCGGCCTGGTCGAACGCGCCCGTGCGCTGGTCGGCGCGGCCGCCGCGCTGCGCGGCTGGCTGCTCGCGCCCAGCCCGGAGTCCGACGAGGTGCACGACCCGTACGGCGCGCCCATCACCTTCTTCCGCTCCATCGGCGATGAGATCAACCAGGCGCTCGATCCGGTGGTCACGGCCCTCACGGGAGTGCCGGCCCGCGCCTAGGGCCTGGGTCGGGCCTTCCGACAAGGTCCTGGGTCCGTCCGGGGGACGTGTCCGGGGGCGGGGCCCGTGCGGCACAGCCGTAGTGGTCACTTTCGCCGGAAGCCACGAGCCACCGCGCCCTATCGCCCCGCCGCGCCTACATTGGGAGCTACGTCCCCCGTACGAGGCCCGGAGCAAGCGATGCCCGCCACCACCGCGTCATCCCGCAGCACCGCGTCATCCCGCAGCGGCACCCAGGACACCGTGGCCCCCAGGGCCGAGACGCCCGAGGAGCGGGCACGGGCCGCCGCCCGTGACGGCACGGCACCGGCCGGTGCCCCCGACTTCGCCGCCCTGCTCCATCAGGATCCCGAGATCGCCGGGGTGCTGCTCGGTGAGAGCACGCGTCAGAGCGACGGGCTCCAGCTGATCGCCGCGGAGAACTTCACCTCGCCCGCGGTCCTCGCCGCCCTCGGCTCCCCGCTCGGCAACAAATACGCCGAGGGATACCCGGGTGCCCGGCACCACGGCGGCTGCGAGATCGTCGACCTCGCCGAGCGGATCGCCATCGAACGCGCCAAGGCCCTTTTCGGCGCCGAACACGCCAACGTCCAGGCCCATTCCGGGTCTTCGGCCGTACTGGCCGCCTACGCCGCCCTGCTGCGCCCCGGCGACACCGTCCTGGCGATGTCCCTGCCACACGGGGGGCACCTCACCCACGGATCGTCCGCCAACTTCTCCGGCCGCTGGTTCGACTTCGTCGGCTACGGCGTCGACGAGGACTCCGGGCTCCTCGAATACGACGCGATCCGCGCGCTCGCCCTGGAGCGCCGGCCCAAGGCCATCGTCTGCGGCTCCATCTCCTATCCGCGGCACATGGACTATGCCGCGTTCCGCGATATCGCGGACGAGACCGGCGCCTATCTCATCGCGGACGTGGCGCACCCCATGGGGCTGATCGCCGGGGGAGCGGCGCCCAGCCCGGTCCCGTACGCCGATGTCGTGTGCGCCACCACCCACAAGGTGCTGCGCGGGCCGCGCGGCGGGATGATCCTGTGCGGCGCGCAGCTGGCCGAGCGGATCGACCGGGCGGTGTTCCCGTTCAGCCAGGGGGGAGCCCAGATGAACGCGGTCGCCGCGAAGGCCGTCGCCTTCGGGGAGGCCGCCACGCCCGCCTTCGGCGGGTACGCCCATCAGGTGATCGTCAACGCCCGCGGGCTCGCCCAGGCGCTGGCCGGACAGGGGCTGACGGTCACCACCGGCGGGACCGACACCCATCTGATCACCGCCGACACCACACCGCTCGGCCTGGACGCACAGACCGCCCGCGGCCGGCTGGCGGCGGCCGGGATCGTGCTGGACACCTGCGCGCTGCCCTGCGGGACCTACCCGAAGGCCGGCCCGGGGAGCACCGTCCTCGCCGCGCGCAGGACCGGTATCCGGCTGGGTACCGCCGCGGTGACGACGCAGGGGATGGGCGAGCCGGAGATGCTCCGGATCGCCGAGCTGATCGGCGCGGCGCTGCGCGAGGACGCCTCGGCGCGTCAGGAGACCGTCGCGTTGGCGCACCGGTTCCCGCCCTATCCCGATCGCGCCTGACGGCCGGAACCGTTCGGTGACGGCACGCGTCTTTCCCGGTACTCATCCCCCTGGATTCATTCCCCTGTATTCACGGCCACAGGGCCGACACGCATATGGTGTGTGGCTGTGATGGCCAGCTATACCAATGGGGCAGCCCGTGCGTGAATACCTGCTGACGCTGTGCGTCACGGCCGCGGTGACCTATCTGCTGACCGGGCCGGTGCGGAAGTTCGCGATCGCGGCCGGTGCGATGCCGGAGATCCGCGCGCGTGATGTGCACCGCGAGCCGACACCGCGGCTCGGCGGCATCGCGATGTTCGGCGGGCTGTGCGCGGGTCTGCTGGTGGCCTCGCATCTGACGAATATGAGCGACGTCTTCGCGAAGTCCAACGAGCCGCGGGCGCTGCTCTCCGGCGCCGCCCTGATCTGGGTGCTCGGGGTGTTGGACGACAAGTGGGGCGTGGACGCGCTGGTCAAGCTGGGCGGGCAGATGATCGCCGCGGGTGTGATGGTCCTCCAGGGGCTGACGATCCTGTGGATCCCGGTCCCCGGTGTCGGCACCGTCTCGCTGACCCCGATGCAGGGCACACTGCTGACCGTCGCGCTGGTCGTGATCACCATCAACGCGGTGAACTTCGTCGACGGTCTGGACGGGCTGGCCTCCGGCATGGTGTGCATCGCCGCGGCGGCCTTCTTCATGTACGCGTACCGGATGTGGTTCGGCTATGGCATCGAGGCGGCCGCGCCCGCAACGCTGTTCTCGGTCGTTCTGATGGGGATGTGCCTGGGCTTTCTGCCGCACAACATGCACCCGGCGCGGATCTTCATGGGTGACTCCGGCTCGATGCTGATCGGTCTGGTGATGGCCGCCGGCGCGGTCTCGGTGACCGGCCAGGTCGACCCGGACCTGCTGGGCCAGAAGGCGGGCGGGCTGCGCGAGGCCACGCACGCGATGGTGCCGGTCTACATTCCGCTGCTGCTTCCGCTGACGGTGATCGCGGTGCCGGTGGCCGACCTCATTCTGGCGATCGTGCGGCGTACGTGGAACGGCCAGTCTCCGTTCGCCGCGGACCGGGGACATCTCCACCACCGGCTGCTGGAGATCGGGCACTCGCACAGCCGGGCCGTGCTGATCATGTACTTCTGGTCGGCGCTGATCGCCTTCGGCGCGGTCGCCTACTCCGTGAACAACGCCAGCATGTGGATCGTCCTCGGCATCGTGCTGCTGAGCGCGGTTGGTCTGGTGCTGCTCCTGCTGCCGCGCTTCACGCCGCGGGCCCCGCGCTGGGCGGAGTGGATGGTTCCGCCGCGCTACCGGAGGGTCGTACGGGAGTCGGCGGTGACGGCCGCGGCGGCGGACGGTGCGGGCGCCGACGGTCCGGGCGAGGAGCGCGAACCGGTCCCCGCGGGCCTCCACGGCGCCACCGCGATCGGTGACAGGTCACGTTTCGTGGGCCGCCGTAAGGCGGACAGTCATCGCTGAACCGGTGCGTCGGGCGGCGTGTCCCGCATCCCGAATCGGGGCGCCCCACCCCATACCAGACAAAAGTCGAGCCGTCAGTGCACCAACGATCGGGTTCACGCTCACGTGTGACAAGGTCCACACGAACCAGGTAAAGACCTCATCAAATAGTTTGTGATACCGTTCACGAGACCCGGTGGCGGGTCCGAAGAGCCATGGTGCGAGGGCGCTTTGGCCTCAGGCTCTCGCCTCAAGCCGGGTCTACGCTCGTCCTCGACGACACCACCCCCACCCTTTGCCGGAGCGCCTCCATGCAGTCGAACGACGCCCGACTACTCCTCCATGCCGTTGTGCCCACCCTCGCCACCGGCGTCCTCGCCGTTGCCGTGAGCGCCGTGGTCGCGGGCGGGACGGGGGCGATCGGAGCTGTCGTCGGCACCGCGCTGGTGGTGTTCGTGATGGGTGCCGGACTCGCCGTTCTGCAGCACACCGCGCGGAACCACCCGCAGCTGTTCCAGATGATGGGGCTGCTGCTCTACACGGTGCAGATCCTGCTCGTCGGCGTCTTTCTGCTGGCGTTCAAGAACACCACGCTCTTCGACACGAAGGCGTTCGCGTTCACTTTGCTCGGCGCCACCCTCGTATGGATCGCGGCACAGACCCGCGGCCACATGAAGGCGAAGATCCTGTACGTGGACCCCGACTCCGCGGAAGCCAAGAAGGCGGAGACGGCGGGGTCGCCGACGTGACACGTAGGGCCGGAATAAACGCCCTCTTGCGGGCCTGCTATCGTCCGGTGCCAACTGCGGCGCAGTCGGCGCAGGCGGCCGAGCACCCGGAATCCCCGAGAGGGAACCGGCGGTTCTTGCGGCCGATGCCTGTGATCCGGCCCGGCCCAGCGCCGGCCCGCCGCCCCCAAATCCGCAAGACCAGTCCAGTGCCGCACCGTGGCTCAACGCCGCGCCGACACAACGAGGTTGCCGTACCCATGCGCCACGCTGAAGGAGCCCGCGGTGAGTGCTGAAACGATGCTCGCCTTCAACACGGAGTGCCACCTCTTTATTCCGGGGTGTGGCTTCGAGGCCCCGGGTCTTCATTCGTTCGTATTCGAACCCCTCTTCACAGTCGGTGGCTTCGAGTTCAACAAGCCGATGCTGCTGGCTCTGCTCAGCACGGTCGTCGTCGTGTGGTTCTTCTGGGCCGCCTTCGGCCGGGCCAAGGTCGTGCCGGGCAAGCTCCAGATGGTCGGCGAGGCGGGTTACGACTTCGTGCGCCGCGGGCTCGTTTACGACGCCCTGGGCAAGAAAGAGGGCGACAAGTACGTCCCCTTCATGGTCTCGCTGTTCTTCTTCGTGTGGATCATGAATATCTGGTCGATCATCCCGCTCGCCCAGTTCCCGGTGACCTCGATCATCGCCTTCCCCGCGGGTCTCGCACTGGTCGTCTACATCCTGTGGGTGTCCCTGACCTTCAAGAAGCACGGCTTCGTCGGCGCCTGGAAGAACTTCAGCGGCTACGACAAGTCGGTGGGCTGGGTCCTGCCGCTGCTGATGGTCATCGAGCTCTTCTCGAACCTGCTCATCCGGCCGTTCACCCACGCGGTACGACTCTTCGCGAACATGTTCGCGGGCCACATGCTGATCGTGATGTTCACCATCGCCAGCTGGTACCTGCTGAACGGTGTCGGCGTCGTCTACGCGGGCGCGTCCTTCGTCATGACGATCCTGATGACCGCCTTCGAGCTCTTCATCCAGGCCGTTCAGGCGTACGTTTTCGTCCTCCTGGCCTGCAACTACGTCCAGGGCGCGCTCGCCGAGCACCACTGAGCGCCCCGCCTCCCCGCCCCAACAGCTGTCCGGTGGCCAACCCCCACCGGTCCGTGAAAGAGAAGGAAGTAACGGCATGTCCGCTGCTCTCGAAATGGTCAACCTCGCCGCCAAGGACACCGTCTCCGGCAACGTCAGCGCCATCGGCTACGGCCTCGCCGCGATCGGCCCCGGCGTCGGCGTCGGCATCATCTTCGGTAACGGCACCCAGGCCCTGGCCCGTCAGCCCGAGGCGGCCGGCCTGATCCGCACCAACCAGATCATGGGTTTCGCCTTCTGTGAGGCGCTCGCCCTGATCGGCATCGTCATGGGCTTCGTTTACCAGTAAACGAACCGCATCGACCACCCATTCAGACGGAAGGCAATGATGTGAACGCCCTGGTCCCCATGGCGGCGGAGGTTCCTCAGAACCCCCTGGTCCCGCCGATTCCAGAGCTGGTCATCGGCCTGATCGCCTTCTTCATCGTCTTCGGCTTCCTCGCCAAGAAGCTTCTCCCGAACATCAACAGGGTTCTGGACGAGCGCCGCGAGGCGATCGAGGGCGGGATGAAGAAGGCCGACGAGGCCATGGCCGAGGCGCAGCAGGTCCTCGAGGAGTACCGGACGCAGCTCGCCGACGCCCGCCATGAGGCCGCGCGACTGCGCCAGGAGGCGCAGGAGCAGGGCGCGACGCTCATCGCCGAGATGCGCGCCGAGGGCCAGCGGCAGCGTGAGGAGATCATCGCCGCCGGTCACGCCCAGATCGAGGCCGACCGCAAGGCTGCCTCGCAGTCGCTGCGTCAGGACGTGGGCAAGCTCGCCACCGACCTGGCCGGCAAGCTCGTCGGTGAGTCCCTGGAGGACCACGCCCGGCAGAGCCGGACCATCGACCGCTTCCTCGATGAGCTCGAAAGCAACGCCGCCGAGGCGGCGTCGGACGCGACGAAGGCTGAGGCCGGCCGATGAACGGAGCGAGCCGCGAGGCACTCGCCTCCGCACGCGAGCGCTTCGACGCGTTGACGGACGACACCTCCGTCGACGCGGCGAAGCTCGCCGAGGAGCTGGCTGCCGTCACCGCTCTGCTCGACCGCGAGGTGTCGCTGCGTCGGGTCCTGACCGACCCGGCGCAGCCCGGCCAGGCGCGCGCCGAGCTGGCCGGGCGGCTGCTCGGCAACCAGGTCGGCGGCCCGGCCGTCGACCTGGTCACCGGCATGGTCCGCGCCCGCTGGTCGCGCTCGCGTGAGCTGGCGGACGCGATCGAGGAGCTGTCCTACAGCGCCGACCTCGTCGCGGCGCAGCGGGCCGGCCAGCTCGACGACGTCGAGGACGAGCTGTTCCGGTTCGGCCGGATCGTCGCCTCGTCCGGTGACCTGCGCAGGGCGCTGACCGACCGGGCCGCGACGGTCCCCGCCAAGGCGGAGCTGCTGCGCTCGCTGCTGGGCGGCCGGGCCAACCCGGTCACCGAGCGGATCGTGACGCGCCTTGTCGTACAGCCGCGGGGCCGTAGCCTGGAGGCGGGGCTCGACGCCCTCTCCAAGCTGGCGGCGCACCGCCGGGGCCGTACGGTCGCGGTGGTCACCTCCGCGGTGCCGCTCAGCGATGAGCAGCGGCAGCGTCTCGACGCCGCGCTGACCGAACTGTACGGACGGCGGATCCACCTGAACCTCGACGTGGACCCCGAGGTCCTCGGCGGTGTGCAGATCCGGATCGGCGACGAGGTCATCGACGGGACCATCGCGGAGCGCCTCGACGAGGCGTCCCGGCGGATGGCCGGCTGACCCAAGCCACCACCAACTCAAGAGCTGCACAACCGGCGGCCCGCGCCGGACCGGCCGGCCGGACCGAGAGGTCCGGCTGCGGTCCGCAAGCAGCCCCGGCGACACAGCACAAGCAGGACGGCGGCCCGAGTTGGGCCGTAAGCGGAAGCCCCCTGGGGACAACCCCCAGAAACCCGCAAGTAACTTCGGGCCCAACAAGGAGAGCAGGGAACCCAGATGGCGGAGCTCACGATCCGGCCGGAGGAGATCCGGGACGCGCTGGAGAACTTCGTCCAGGCGTACAAGCCGGACGCGGCCTCGCGCGAAGAGGTCGGCACGGTCAGCGAGGCCGGAGACGGCATCGCGAAGGTCGAGGGCCTTCCCTCGGCAATGGCGAACGAGCTGCTGAAGTTCGAGGACGGCACCCTCGGCCTCGCGCTGAACCTGGAAGAGCGCGAGATCGGTGCGATCGTCCTCGGCGAATTCGGCGGTATCGAGGAGGGCCAGCCGGTGCAGCGCACCGGTGAGGTGCTCTCGGTCGCCGTGGGCGAGGGCTACCTCGGCCGCGTGGTCGACCCGCTGGGCAACCCGATCGACGGCCTCGGCGAGATCGCGTCCGAGGACCGCCGCGCCCTGGAGCTGCAGGCTCCGGGCGTCATGGTCCGTAAGTCGGTCCACGAGCCGATGGAGACCGGCTACAAGGCCGTCGACGCGATGACCCCGATCGGCCGCGGCCAGCGTCAGCTGATCATCGGTGACCGCCAGACCGGCAAGACCGCCCTGGCCGTCGACACGATCATCAACCAGCGCGACAACTGGCGCTCGGGCGACCCGAAGAAGCAGGTCCGCTGCATCTACGTCGCCGTCGGCCAGAAGGGCTCCACCATCGCGTCCGTGCGCGGCGCGCTGGAGGAGGCCGGTGCCCTGGAATACACCACCATCGTCGCCGCCCCGGCGTCCGACCCGGCGGGCTTCAAGTACCTGGCGCCCTACACCGGTTCGGCCATCGGTCAGCACTGGATGTACCAGGGCAAGCACGTCCTGATCATCTTCGACGACCTGTCGAAGCAGGCCGACGCCTACCGCGCCGTGTCCCTGCTGCTGCGCCGTCCGCCGGGCCGTGAGGCCTACCCCGGTGACGTCTTCTACCTGCACTCGCGTCTGCTGGAGCGGTGCGCCAAGCTCTCCGACGACATGGGCGCCGGCTCGATGACCGGTCTGCCGATCGTCGAGACCAAGGCGAACGACGTGTCGGCGTTCATTCCGACCAACGTCATCTCCATCACCGACGGCCAGTGCTTCCTGGAGTCCGACCTGTTCAACGCGGGCCAGCGCCCGGCGCTGAACGTCGGTATCTCGGTCTCCCGTGTCGGTGGCTCGGCCCAGCACAAGGCCATGAAGCAGGTCTCCGGCCGGCTTCGCGTGGACCTCGCCCAGTACCGCGAGCTGGAGGCCTTCGCCGCCTTCGGTTCCGACCTGGACGCGGCCTCCAAGGCGTCGCTGGAGCGCGGTAAGCGCATGGTCGAGCTGCTCAAGCAGAGCCAGTACGCGCCCTTCTCGACCGAGGACGAGGTTGTCTCCATCTGGGCCGGCACCACCGGCAAGATGGACGACGTCCCCGTCAACGACATCCGCCGCTTCGAGCGGGAGCTCCTCGACTACCTGGGCCGGGAGAAGAAGGACCTGCTGACCAGCATTCGCGAGGGCGGCAAGATGTCCGACGACACCATCCAGGCGCTCACCGATTCCGTCGCCGCCTTCAAGCAGCAGTTCGAGACCTCGGACGGCAAGCTGCTCGGTGAGGACGCTCCGGTCAGCACCACCAAGTGACGACGGAAGGGACCTGATCCATGGGAGCCAAGCTCCGGGTCTACAAGCGTCGCATCCGCTCCGTCACCGCGACCAAGAAGATCACCAAGGCGATGGAGATGATCGCCGCCTCGCGCATCGTCAAGGCGCAGCGCAAGGTGGCGGCATCGACGCCGTACGCGAGTGAACTGACCCGCGCGGTGACAGCGGTTGCCACCGGCTCGAACACCCAGCACGCCCTGACCACCGAGGTGGACAACCCGACCCGCGCCGCGGTGCTGCTCATCACGAGTGACCGCGGTCTGGCCGGCGGCTACTCCTCGAACGCCATCAAGACCGGCGAGCAGCTCACCGAGCGGCTCAAGGCCGATGGCAAGGAGGTCGACACGTACATCGTCGGCCGCAAGGGTGTCTCGTACTACGCCTTCCGTGAGCGCAGGGTCGCGGATTCGTGGACCGGCTTCACCGACAGCCCGTCGTACGCGGACGCCAAGGCGGTCGCCGGGCCGCTGATCGACGCCGTACAGAAGGACACGGCCGAGGGCGGCGTGGACGAACTCCACATCGTCTTCACCGAGTTCGTGTCGATGATGACGCAGAACGCGATCGACGATCGTCTGCTGCCGCTCAGCCTCGGCAAGCCGGAGGCGGAGGAGACCGCCAAGGGTGAGCTCCTCCCGCTGTTCGACTTCGAGCCGTCGGCCGAGGACGTCCTCGACGCGCTGCTGCCGCGGTACGTCGAGTCGCGGATCTACAACGCGCTTCTGCAGGCCGCCGCCTCCAAGCACGCCGCCACGCGTCGTGCGATGAAGTCGGCGACCGACAACGCGGAAGAGCTCATCAAGTCGCTCTCGCGGCTTGCCAACGCGGCCCGACAGGCCGAAATCACCCAGGAAATCAGCGAGATCGTCGGTGGCGCCAGCGCACTGGCCGACGCGACCGCGGGGAGTGACTGACCACTATGACCACCACTGTTGAAACGGCCACGGCTGCGGGCCGCGTCGCGCGGGTCATCGGCCCGGTCGTCGACGTGGAGTTCCCCGTCGACGCGATGCCGGAGATCTACAACGCGCTGCACGTCGACATCGACGACCCGGCCGAGGCCGGCACGCGCAAGACGCTGACCCTTGAGGTCGCGCAGCACCTCGGCGAGGGCCTGGTCCGCGCCATCTCGATGCAGCCCACCGATGGCCTGGTCCGCCAGGCCCCGGTGACCGACACCGGCGCCGGGATCAGCGTCCCGGTCGGTGACATCACCAAGGGCAAGGTGTTCAACACCCTCGGTGCGATCCTGAACGAGCCGGAGGCGGAGGCCGAGGTCACCGAGCGCTGGCCGATCCACCGCAAGGCCCCGGCCTTCGACCAGCTCGAGTCCAAGACCGAGATGTTCGAGACCGGCCTGAAGGTCGTCGACCTGCTGACCCCGTACGTCAAGGGCGGCAAGATCGGTCTGTTCGGTGGTGCGGGCGTCGGCAAGACCGTCCTCATCCAGGAAATGATCATGCGTGTGGCCAAGCTGCACGAGGGTGTTTCCGTGTTCGCCGGTGTCGGTGAGCGCACCCGTGAGGGCAATGACCTCATCCACGAGATGGCGGACTCCGGCGTTCTGGACAAGACCGCGCTGGTCTTCGGTCAGATGGACGAGCCGCCGGGCACCCGTCTCCGGGTCGCGCTGGCCGGTCTGACCATGGCGGAGTACTTCCGCGATGTGCAGAAGCAGGACGTGCTGTTCTTCATCGACAACATCTTCCGCTTCACCCAGGCCGGTTCCGAGGTGTCCACCCTGCTCGGCCGTATGCCCTCCGCGGTGGGCTACCAGCCGAACCTGGCGGACGAGATGGGCCAGCTCCAGGAGCGGATCACCTCGACCCGTGGTCACTCGATCACCTCGATGCAGGCGATCTACGTCCCCGCGGACGACCTGACCGACCCGGCGCCGGCCACCACCTTCGCCCACCTGGACGCGACCACCGTTCTCTCGCGTCCGATCTCGGAGAAGGGCATCTACCCGGCGGTGGATCCGCTGGACTCGACGTCCCGCATCCTGGACCCGCGCTACATCTCGCAGGACCACTACGACGCGGCCTCCCGCGTCAAGGGCATCCTGCAGAAGTACAAGGACCTGCAGGACATCATCGCCATTCTCGGTATCGACGAGCTGGGCGAAGAGGACAAGCTGGTCGTCCACCGTGCCCGTCGTATCGAGCGCTTCCTGTCGCAGAACACCCACGCGGCGAAGCAGTTCACCGGTCTCGACGGATCGGACGTGCCGCTGGACGAGTCGATCGCGGCCTTCAACGCGATCGCCGACGGCGACTTCGACCACTTCCCCGAGCAGGCGTTCTTCATGTGCGGTGGTCTTGAGGACCTCAAGAACAACGCCAAGGAGCTGGGCGTCTCCTGAGCCCGTGCTCCCGGTCCCGGGGGCGGCCATGGCCGCCCCCGGTCCGTACGACCACTAGTATTTGACCCAGCATCTGCCACGCCAGGCAGGTGGAGACCCGAGGAGCCATCGTGGCTGAGCTGCACGTCGAGTTGGTCGCCGCGGACCGTAAGGTCTGGTCCGGCGAGGCCAGCCTGGTCGTCGCGCGCACCTCGTCGGGCGACATCGGCGTCATGCCCGGACACCAGCCGCTGCTCGGCGTGCTGCAGTCGGGCCCGGTGACGATTCGTACGACCGGTGAGAGCGGGGACGGCACCGTCGTCGCCGCTGTGCACGGCGGCTTCATCTCGTTCGCCGACGACAAGCTGTCTCTGCTCGCGGAGATCGCCGAACTGTCGGACGAGATCGATGTCCAGCGCGCGGAGCGGGCCCTGGAGCGAGCGAAGTCGGAGGCCGACGCGGCCGCCGAGCGTCGCGCCGATGTCCGGCTGCGTGCGGTGACGGGCGTTCACTGACCCCGCCACCGACGAGATCGATCCTCAGCCGCGGGCTGCCCGGAGACCTCCGGAGCGGCCCGCGGCTGAGGCAATGCAGGTGCGTTTCCGAATGACAAGGCGAGGAGGTCGGTCGAGATGGTCCTCGCTCTGCTTGTGAGCGGCGCGGTCGTGGTGCTGGTGCTGCTGGGACTGTTCGTCTTCGGACTGAGACGGCGGCTCATCCAGCGGTCCGGCGGCACCTTCGACTGCAGCCTGCGCTGGAACGTGCCCGAGCAGGAGACCGAGCCCAGCGGCAAGGGCTGGATCTACGGTGTGGCGCGCTACAACGGCGACCGCGTCGAATGGTTCCGGGTGTTCTCGTACGCACCCCGGCCCCGGCGCATCCTGGAGCGCTCCGCCATCGAGGTCCTGGAGCGCCGCACCCCCCAGGGCGAGGAGGAGCTGGCCCTGCTCTCCGACTCCATCGTGCTCGCCTGTCGCCACCGCGGCACCCGCCTGGAACTGGCAATGAGCGAAGACGCGCTCACCGGCTTCCTGGCCTGGCTGGAGGCGGCCCCGCCGGGGCAACGGGTCAATGTGGCCTAAAAAAGGGGGTCCCGTTGGGGTGGGGGTACCTCCCGGACGAAGTCTGGGGGAGGGCCAATGTGGCCTGAGGGGGTTCGAGCGGAGGCTTTGGGCGGGGGCTTGAGTGGGGGTTTCTTGCCCGGGTTTTCTGGCTCGGGGCTTCCCGGTGTTACTTGGGGTTACTTGGGGTTTCTTGCTCTGGGTTTCTTGCTCTGGCGTCCCGGTTTCGTGGTGATAGCCGGGAATAGCCGCTGAGCCGGCTGCGTTGTGGCCTGCAAGGGGCGCGCGCAACCCTTAAGGGTTCTGTTCGACCAACCCTTAAGGGTACGTCCCCCTAAGGCCCGTCCACCCCCAACTCCTGTGCCAGTACGGCCGCTTGGACCCGGCTGCGCAGGTCCAGCTTGGCCAGCAGTCGGCTGACATGGGTTTTCGCGGTGGCCTCCGCCATCGCCAGCCGTACCGCGATATCGGCGTTCGACAGCCCCCGCCCCAGACACCCGAGCACCTCCCGCTCACGCCGCGTCAGCGCGTCGAGGACCGCTGGATCGGGGGCGGAACCGTCCCGCACCGGCCGTGCCGCGGCGCTCGGCCGGGCGAACTCCGCGATCAGCCGGCGGGTCACCGCAGGGGCGATCAGCCCCTCACCGGACGCCACCGTGCGCACCGCCGTCAGCAGCGCGCCCGCATCGCTGTCCTTGAGCAGAAAGCCCGCCGCGCCCGCCCGCAGCGCCCCGAAGACATACTCGTCCAGATCGAAGGTGGTCAGCACCAGCACATCCGCCAGCTCCTCGGCGACGATCTGCCCGGTGGCGGAGACCCCGTCCAGCCGCGGCATCTGGATGTCCATCAGGACGAGGTCGGGGCGCAGTTCGCGGGCGCGCCGTACCGCCTCCTCGCCGTCGACCGCCTCTCCGACGACGTCGATGTCGGGCGCGGTGCGCAGGATGAGCACCAGTCCGGCCCGTACGGCGGACTGGTCCTCGGCGACGAGGACCCGGATCGGCGGTGCGCCGGTGCCTGTCCTCGGTTGCGGCGCGACGGTGCCTGTCATCGTTGTTCTTCCTCCTCGGTGGCGGGCAGCGCCGCCCGCACCAGCCAGACCCGGCCGGCCGGCCCGCTCTCCGGGCCGGCCTGGAACGTCCCGCCCAGCAGGGCGATCCGCTCCCGCATCCCGACCAGACCGGTGCCGGAGCCGGGCGCGCGGGGACCGGGCCGGTCGGCGAACGGGCTGCTGACGGAGACGGTGAGCATGCCGCCCCGCTCCTGGGCGAGCCGTACCCGGACCTCGCCGGGCGCGGCGTGCTTCAGCGCGTTGGTCAGCGACTCCTGGACGATGCGGTACGCGGCCAGCTCGACCGGCGCCGCGAGGCCGGCCCCGGATCCCGCGCCGTCGGTCCGCCGGGCGTCGTCGAGGGTGAAGGCCAGGCCGCTGCCGGCGCCGTTCGTACGGGCCTGGGCGATCAGCGCGTCGACTCCGCTGAGGGCGGGTGTCGCGGCCGGTTGCTCGCCGCTGCCCTGAGGGTCCCGCAGCAGTCCGATGAGCCGGCGCATTTCGGCCAGGCCCTGCACGCTGTTCTCACGGATCACCCCGAGCGCCTCGCGGGTCGCCGCCGGGTCGTCGATGGTCTGTGCGGCGGTCGAGTGGATCGCGATGGCGGACAGATGGTTGGCCACCAGATCGTGCAGCTCGCGCGCCATCCGGGCGCGCTCGCCGGCCACCGCCTGGGTCCGGTCCATCTCGGCCAGCAGCGCGGTCTGCTCGGCCCGTAGCCGGGCGGTCTGGGCGGCGTCCCGGTGGTTGCGGATGATGACGCCGGTCCAGGCCGGGACGATGGTGCCCAGGGCGATCGCGATGCTGAACATCAGGACCTGCGGGTCGCGCCAGACCGCGAGGAGAACGACGGTCGAGAGCACCGTCACCAGCACGCAGTACAAGGGGACACGGCGGGCCGCCGTCGGGCTGCCGTAGAGGACCGCGGCGTAGACCACGTCCGTGAACATCAGGACGGTGGCGATGAGTGTGCCGGTGCAGATGTCCAGCGCGAGCGCCAGGATCGCGACGGTCAGCGCCGTCATCGGCGCCGTACGACGGATCAGCTCGGCGCCGGACATCGCGGTCAGCGCGACCAGGGTGAGCCAGACCGGTTGCCCGAAGAGCGGCGGACCGCCGTGCAGATGCACCAGCCACAGCAGCAGCCCGCCGAGCAGCCCACAGCCCGCGATGAGCGCGTCGTGGGGATGCGGCAGGCCGGGGGCGGCGAGGGGTCTGGCGGTCACCCCTCCATGAAACAGGGCGCCGGGGGCCGCCGCGTCACCGTTCGGGGCATCCACGCCCGCCCCGCGCTACATCGAAAGATGCAGTCCGGGATCGTCGCGTGCGACGACGAAACGGGCGCGGAGCGCTGAAACGCTGGAGGTGTTCGCTCGGGGGAGATCCGGCGAGGGGGAGAGGTTCTGCCGTGGTCGTTACGCTGATCATCATCTGCGAGGTCGGCTTCTGGGTCCTGCTGGCCGTCGGCCTGGCACTTCGTTACCTGGCCCGGATGCCGCGCACGGGAGCGACGGTGCTCCTCATGGAGCCGCTGCTGGAGCTGCTCCTGCTGATCGTCACCGCGATCGACCTGAAGAACGGCGCGCCGGCGGACTGGAAACACGGCCTGGCCGCCGTCTACCTCGGATACACCGTCGCCTACGGCCACTACACGATCAAGTGGATCGACGGTCACTTCTTCCACCGCTTCGCGGGCGGCCCGCCCCCGCTCAAGCCCCCGCGCTACGGCCTGGGGCGCGCCAAGCACGAGGCGAAGCTGTGGCTGCGTACGGTGCTGATGACGGCCGTCGCGGCGGCCCTGCTGCAGATCGCGATCTGGTACGTCGGCGACAGCGGCAACGCCGAAGCGCTGCGCAGTGTGCAGTTCACGACCCTGCGCATCGTCGCCATCCACGGCGTCATCGCCCTGACGTATTTCCTCTGGCAGAAGAAGGCCCCGGAGGGGAGTACGGAGAACGGGACACCGGCCCGGCCGCAGGAGAAGAGCCTGCGGTAGGGCGCGGGTTGGTGGTGGTTCAGCGCTCCCCGCCCGGCACCCACAGCACGTCTCCGACCTCCTTGTTGGCCGTGCGCGCCAAGATGAACAGCAGGTCGGAGAGGCGGTTGAGGTAGGTGGCGGTGAGCGGGTTCATGGTGTCGCCGTGTTCCTCGAAGGCCGCCCAGGTCGAGCGCTCGGCGCGCCGTACGACCGTGCACGCCTGGTGCAGCAGCGCGGCGCCCGCCGTCCCGCCCGGGAGGATGAAGCTGCGCAGCTTCTCCAGCCCCTCCAGGAAGCGGTCGCAGTCGGCCTCCAGCTTGTCGATATAGGTCTGTTCGACGCGCAGCGGCGGGAACTCGGGGTTCTCCACCACCGGCGTCGACAGATCGGCTCCGACGTCGAAGAGGTCGTTCTGGACGCGCAGCAGTACCGCCTTGACGTCGTCCGGCAGCGCACCCAGCGCAAGGGCGACGCCGATGGCCGCATTGGCCTCGTTGGCGTCCGCGTACGCCGCGATACGCGAATCGGTCTTGGCGGTGCGGCTCATGTCGCCGAGGGCGGTGGTGCCCTTGTCGCCGGTACGGGTGTAGATGCGCGTCAGATTCACCATGGGGCCGAGCCTACGCCGCGAACCTACGCCGCGGCCCTGCGGAAGGCGCGAGTGCAGACGGTCACCGACACCGCGGCGAGCGCGAGGGCGACCAGCACCCCGTAGAGCATGGCCGAGGAGGCATAGGAACCGGCGTACGCCGCCCGCACCGCGTCCACGAGATACCGGAACGGCATGAAGTGGGAGAGGACGTCCAGCCACGCGGGTCCCAGTGTCATCGGCAGCATCAGGCCGGACAGCAACATGGACGGCATGGTGACCGCGTTGATCACGGGGCCGAACTCCTGCGGTGCGTTGACCTTCAGCGCCAGCGCGTAGGACAGCGAGGCGAGCGCGACGGTCAGTACGGCGACGAACGCGAAGCCGACGAGGATACCGGGCAGCGGTGCCCGCAGGCCCATCACCAGTGCCGCAAGCACCAGCAGCACGGACTGGAAGACGAAGAGCAGCGCGTCGCGCAGCACCCGCCCGAGCAGCATCGCGAGCCGGCTCACCGGGGTCACCCGCATCCGCTCCACGACCCCGTACTGCTTCTCGACGATGATGCCGAAACCGCAGAACGCGGCTCCGAACAGGCCGAGTTGGAGCAGCAGACCGGGCACCAGCAGCTGCCAGGAACCGCCGGCCGAGGACAGCGGAAGATCGGTCAGCAGCGGGCCGAAGAAGAGCAGATACAGCAGCGGCATCAGGACGCCGAAGAGCATCTGGAGCCGGGAGCGCAGGGTCTGGCGGGCGTAGCGGCCGAAGACCAGTGCGGTGTCGGAAAGGAAGGGGGACAGGGACACGGGGGCTCCTAGACGGCTACGGGGGTCTTGGGTGTGGCGCCGCGACCCGTGATGGTGAGGAAGGCGTCCTGGAGGGATGCGTCGGGGGAGCCGGCGTGCGCGCGTTTGAGGGCGTCCGGGGTGCCCTCGGCGACGACCACGCCCTTGTCGACGATCACCAGCCGGTCGGCGAGCGCGTCGGCCTCGTCGAGGTAGTGGGTGGTCAGGACGACGGTGGTGCCGTGGTCGGCGCGGATCCGGCGGACCAGCTTCCACAGATCGGCGCGGCTGCCGGGGTCGAGCCCGGTGGTGGGCTCGTCGAGGAAGAGCACTTCGGGGCGGTGGGCGAGGCCCATCGCGATGTCCAGCCGGCGCCGCCGGCCGCCGGAGAGTGCGGCGGTCTTGCGGTCGAGCAGTCCGGTCAGGCCCAGGTCGGCGGCCAACTCCTCGGCACGGGCCAGGGCTTCGGCCTTGCCGAGGCGGTAGAGGCGGGCCTGGGTGACCAGTTCCTCGCGTACCGAGACATCGGGGTCGACGCCGCCGGACTGGGCGACGTAGCCGGCGGCGCGGCGGACCCCCGCGGGGTCGCGGACGAGGTCGCATCCGGCGACGGTCGCGGTGCCGCCGGTGGGTGCGAGGAGCGTCGTGAGCATCCGGAGGGTGGTGGTCTTGCCGGCGCCGTTGGGGCCGAGGAAGCCGAGGATCTCGCCGCGCTCGGCGGTGAGATCGATGCCTCGTACGGCCTCGACGGGGCCGGTCTTGGTGGTGAAGGTCCGGGCGAGTCCGGACGCGCTGAGGACTGGCATGCCCTCAGAAAAACAGAGGGTCTTAAAAATTGCAACATGCCCAAAATCTCATGAAGGCCAATGAGGGATAGGGTGAGGGCATGGCTGAGGGACTCAGGGAACGGAAGAAGCGGCAGACCCGCCAGCACATCTCGGACACGGCGACCGGCCTCTTCCTGGAGCGCGGCTTCGACGCGGTGACCATCGCGGAGATCGCCGAGGCGGCGGATGTCTCCGTCAACACCGTCTACAACTACTTCCCGGCCAAGGAGGACCTCTTCTTCGACCGGAGCAAGGGGCTGATCGACCGGCTGTCGCGGTTCGTCCGGGCCCGTGCCGTGGGGGAGTCGGCCGCCGCCGCCGTCCTGCGTGAACTGCGCGAAGAGGTGGAGAGCGTCTCGCCCAAGGTCGGACTCATCGAGGGGTATGAGCGCTTTATGAAGGTCGTCCACGGTTCGGCGGCCCTGCAGGCCCGCCTGTGGCACCTCCAGCGCCGGCAGTACGACGACCTGGAGGCCACGCTCCGGCAGGAGACCGGCGCCGCGGACGACGATCCGCTGCCGGGCCTGATGGCCGGCCAGATGAACTGGGTCCATCAGAGCTTGATGACCGCCATCGCCCACGAGATGATCGCCGGCCGCGAGCCCGAGGTCGTCTCCCGCGAGGCCCTGGTGCTGCTCGACGAGATGGCGGACCTTCTGAGTGAAAAGGTCCTCAACTACGCGGTACGGGCAGACGGCTGAACCGTTTCCCGTCGGGGTTCGCTCTTCAACGGTGTGTCGACGGAGTTTCGACGGGGCGCCTCGACGGTGGGGCTTCGACGGTGTGAGGTCCGTCATGCGGAACGGGCGCCGCGGCCCGAAGGCCCCCGTTGAGGGGCGGTGCGGGTGACGGGCGGAAGTGACGCGCATCTCTAACCCACCACGGGAAGGCTCACGAGCGCTAACGTCGCCCTGAGAGCCGTTACGTGCACAGGGTGTGAGGGGACAGCAGTGGCAAAGAAGCTCGCCGTCATCGGCGCCGGACTCATGGGATCCGGTATCGCGCAGGTCTCCGCCCAGGCGGGCTGGGATGTGGTCCTCCGCGATGTGACGGATGAGGCGCTGGCCCGCGGTAAGGGCGGTATCGCGGCCTCGTACGAGAAGTTCGTCGGCAAGGGCAAGCTGGAGGCGTCCGCCGCCGAGCAGGCGCTGGCCCGCATCACCACCACGACCGACCTCGACGCCGTCGCCGACGCCGATGTCGTCGTGGAGGCCGTCTTCGAGAAGGTCGAGGTCAAGCGGGAGATCTTCCAGGCGCTGGACAAGATCGCCAAGGATGACGCGGTGCTGGCCTCCAACACCTCCGCCATCCCGATCACCAAGATCGCCGCGGCCACCGCCCGCCCCGAGCGGGTCGTCGGCACGCACTTCTTCTCGCCAGTGCCGATGATGCAGCTGTGCGAGCTGGTGCGCGGCTACAAGACCAGCGACGAAACCCTCGCCACCGCGCGGGAGTTCGCCGAGTCCGTCGGCAAGACCTGCATCGTCGTCAACCGCGATGTCGCCGGTTTCGTCACCACCCGGCTGATCTCGGCGCTGGTCGTCGAGGCCACCAAGCTGTACGAGTCGGGCGTGGCGACCGCCGAGGACATCGACACGGCCTGCAGGCTGGGCTTCGGTCATGCGATGGGGCCGCTGGCCACCGCCGATCTGACGGGGGTCGACATCCTGCTGCACGCCACCGGCAACATCTACACCGAGTCGCAGGACGAGAAGTTCGCACCGCCGGAGATCATGCGGCGCATGGTCGACGCCGGTGACATCGGCCGCAAGAGTGGGCAGGGTTTCTACGAGCACTGATATCGCGTCGGTTGTCCCGTCGGGTGCCCCGTCAGGACTATCTGCCCGGCGGGGTCACCCCTCAGGGTGAATTCGGTATCGGTTCGCTTACAGGCGGCAACTTGTCCGCATGAGAGGCAGTCAGTTCTGTAGACGTCACCGCACGAGTACCCAACTCCGGGGAGCGCATATGCACATCAGGGGCGACCACGTCGAGCTGGTCGTCGGGGGCCGCCTCGACGTCCGCAGCGCGGCGGACGCCCGTACGGCCCTGCACACCGCCGTCGACTCGGGTCGTGGTGACCTCGTGCTGGACCTGACCGAGCTGGATTCGTGGGACGCCACCGGCCTCGGTGTGATCATGGGGGCACACCGCCGCGCGGGCCGGATGAACCGCCGGCTCGTGCTGCGTGGCGTACCGCCCCAGATGCAGCGCCTCCTGGTGGCCACTCGGCTGCACCGCATCCTCGCCGTCGAGGGCGGCATCGAGGCGGAATCGCTGCCGCGGGTCTGAGGCGTTGCCGCGGCGGAGGGAAGGGGCTGCCGCCGGTCCGGGGCGACCGGCCGAAACGCCGCAAAAGCGAGCGATCTCCGCGGTACCGGGAGATTCCGGTCGGCACCCGACCCCGGCGATGCGTCGGTCCGCTCTCCAGGGCTATCGTCAGGTTCCCCGGCGTATGCCATCGGCCACGGCGGGACCGGACCAGACGCGACGGCTGAGAACGACCCGGCCGGAGCCGGGGGAGGGCGGACGGCCGGATGAGCAGTCGGCACGTCACTGGGAGCTTTCAGCATGGACCCGAACACCCACCGGGGGCCTGAGGAGAACGGCGCGCAGGGCCGCCCCGCCGAACCGCCGGCACCCGCGTTCGGTGCCCCGCAGGGCGGCTCCGGCGGGCAGGCCCGCGTGGTACGGCTCGTCGCCGACGGCTACCTCGTCACCGTCAACCCCGTCGACGGCAGTGAGATAGAGCCCTGCCCGCCCGGACAGCGCCCCGCCGCGCCCACGAAGCTCACCCCGCAGGAACGCGCCGAGGCAGACCGTGCCGCGGCACCCCCGCTGCCCCCGGGGCAGCCCGGATTCGCCGGGCACGAGATCCCGCTCGAAGAGCGCTCCGAGGAGATCGAGCGCTTGGTGCGGCTGCTGTCCCGCGGCCGGTCCGTACGCGTCACCGGCCCCTCCGGCTCCGGCCGCACCCGGCTGCTGGACGCCGTCGCCACTGCCTGCGCCGAGGTCGCCCCCGACGGGGTGGTCCGGCTCTCCGGCCACCACCGCAACTCCACCGATCTGATCCACGCGCTGTTCGGCGCCGTCTACCGCGCCCCGCAGTACCGCCCCGACCGCCCGGAGCTGCTGCGGCTGGTGGCCGACATCGGGGCGATCGTCGTCCTGGACGACCTGGAGTTCGGCGGCGCCGCCCTCGACGAGCTGCTCGCCGCGACCCCCGAGTGCGCGTTCCTCCTCACCGCCACCCCGGACGTCGCGGCGCCCAGCCCGGACTCGCACCTCGAAGAGGTCTACGTCGGCGGGCTCGGTCGCGACGCCTGCGCACGACTGCTGGAGCGTGCCGTGGACCGGTCGCTGACCGACGACGAAGAGTCCTGGGCCGGCGACCTGTGGTTCGAGTCCGAGGGGCTGCCGCTGCGGTTCGTGCAGGCCGCGGCCCTATTGCGGCAGCGCGACGGGTTGCGGGCCGGGCCCGGTGCGCTGGACGACGGCTACGGACTGTTCCCCGAGGACACCGAGGACACCGAGGACGCCGTCTCCGCCCCGGCTGACGGCGCCCCCGCCGACCGGCCCGACGCCCCGCTGCCCTCCCTCGGCGACGCCATCTCGCCCGCCCCGCTGCTCGCCACCCGGCTCGGTTCCGCCGCTCAGGAGACGCTGCGCTTCGCGGTCGCTCTCGGCGGCGAGCTGCCGCACCAGGCGCATCTGCCCGCGCTCACCGAGGACACCCACGCCGACACCGCCCTCGGCGAGCTGCTCGGCTGCGGGCTGATCAGCCCGGTCGGCACCCACTACCGGCTCGCCACGACCGTCCTGGAACAGCTGACGGCCGCCGGCTACGGAGCGGGCGCCGCCGCGCGGGCCCACACCGCCGCCCAGCACTACGCCTGGTGGGCCGGGCACCCCTCGGTCACCCCGGAGCGGGCCGCCGCCGAGGCGGACGCGGTGCTGGCCGCGATGGGCGTGCTGACCGGCAGCCGGGAGTCCGGCCACGCCAGCGCGGCCGTGCTGCTGGCCCATACGGCCGCCCCGGCGTTCGCCGCGGCGCAGCACTGGAGCGCCTGGGAGCGCAGCCTGCGGCACGGCCAGGAGGCCGCGCGGCTGGCCGGCGAGGTGGCCGAAGAGGCGTACTTCCACCACGAGCTGGGTGTGCTGGCGCTGTGCACCGGCAGCCTCGACCGGGCGCGCGCCGAGCTGGAGGCGTCCATCGGGCTGCGCGGTGTGCTCTCCGACCGCACGGGCGCGGTCGCCGGACGACGGGCCCTCGCCCTGGTCACGGACCGTATGCGGGCCGCCTCGGGGACCACCCCGAAGACCGGGTTCCCCAAGGTGACCGCCGGCGCGCCGGTGCCGGACACGCGGCCGGAGGGGGCCGGTACGCCCCCGGACGGAGTGCCGACCACGGTGCTGCGGGCCCAGCGCCCCGACGAGACCGCACCGACGGTCCCGGGCCGGAGCATCGGCGCCACCGCGGCCCTCGCGAGCGCCGCCGCAGACTCCGCCGGCGGGAGTGCGGGCATCCCGGCCAAGCCGAAGGCGTCCCGCGCCGGGCGGCGCAATCTGCTCGCCGCCGGCGCCGGGGCGCTGCTGGTGGCCGTGCTCGGCACCGTCGTCACCATCGGCGCGACCTCCGGCGGCGACGGCGCCAAGGGCGACCACGTCACCACCGAGCAGACCACGGGCGACGACACCCCGGGCTTCCCCGAGCAGCCCGGGTCGAGCCTGGCGCCGTCGGGCCCCCGTACGTCCGAGCCCGGCACGCCGAGCCACCGGGCCGGCCGCTCCGCGTCCCCCAGCGATCACGCCACCAGCGGCTCGCCGACCGCCCCCAGCACCGCGCCGACGGGGCCGACGTCCGGGCCCACCGAGCCGACCGGCAAGCCCACCACACCCACCAGCAGGCCGACCCCGCCGTCCTCGACGCCGACCGGCAAGCCGACCGAGCCGACGCCCACGGGCGAGCCGACCGGCGACCCCACAGGTCCCACGCCGACCGGCGACCCCACGGATCCGCCGACGAGCCCGCCGGACACCACCACCAGCGCGTCCGGCACCCCGGACACCAGCGCGCCGACCGACGGCATGTCCTCGTCGTCCGCCGAGTCGTCCGCCGGGGGCAGCCCGTCCGCCGCCGGCCAGGACACCCCGACGGTCTGACGCACCCGGGGCAGCCGTTACGCACCGTAGTCGTTACGCACCGCACAAAGGCCCGTTACGCACCGGCCGCCACTCGGGCGGGCCGGCCGTACCGGGCCTTCGCGTTCGTGAATGTGCTGCGGGCCTTAGAGGGTGTCGTCAGACTCCCGCCGTTCGCCCGTAGGGCGTCGCCAGCCTGGGGGCACCTCCCAGCGTTGGCTGGGGCAGGGAGTCTGACGACACCCCTACGGGGCCGCCCGGGTCAGAACAGCCGCAGCTTGTCGTCCTCGATGCCGCGCAGCGCGTCGTAATCCAGCACCACACAGCTCATCCCGCGGTCGGTGGCCAGCACCCGCGCCTGCGGCTTGATCTCCTGAGCCGCGAAAACCCCCTGCACCGGAGCCAAGTGCGGGTCGCGGTTGAGGAGATCAAGATAGCGGGTGAGCTGTTCCACACCGTCGATCTCGCCACGCCGTTTGATCTCGACGGCGACGGTCTGGCCATCGGCGTCCCGGCACAAGATATCCACCGGTCCGATGGCGGTGGGGTATTCACGCCGAATCAGTGAATAACCCTCGCCCAGGGTTTCGATCCGGTCCGCGAGCAACTCCTGGAGGTGCGCTTCCACCCCGTCCTTGATGAGGCCGGGGTCGACGCCGAGCTCGTGCGAGGAGTCGTGCAGGACCTCCTCCAGCGTGATGATGAGCTTCTCGCCGCCCTTGTTCTCCACCGTCCACACACCGTCGTCCCCCTCCTTGAGGGAACAGGGCGGGGACATCCAATTCAGCGGTTTGTAGGCCCTGTCGTCCGCGTGAATGGAGACGGAGCCGTCCGCTTTCACCAGGATGAGGCGGGGGGCCGACGGGAGATGGGCAGTGAGCCGGCCCGCGTAGTCGACGGAGCAGCGGGCGATGACGAGACGCATGGTGCGCCACGCTACTCGACCGGGGGGCACCGGCGCGATTCGCCCTTGGATCATGGTGCTTTTACGGGGGAAACCGCCGCACCCCCGGCGCTCGGTAATGGCCGGTTGTATGTGCAATCTCCTGGTGCGGGCCTGTTGCGCGGCATACCGTTGAAGCAGGGGGTCGTGAGGCGAACACGCTCTGTCGCGATTTCCCCTTGTCCCATCCCTGAGGTCCCGTCCCGGCGGGGCCGCGAGAGGAGAACCTCATGTCGCTCGACGTCTCACCGGCCCTCCTCGAACAGGCCGAGCGAGGCGAGGTCGACGAAGCCGCATTTGTCGACTGCGTCCGGAACTCCCTGCCCTACGCATGGGGGATGATCAGCTCTCTGGTGGCTCAGCTGAAGGTGGACGGCGGCGAGTTCGCCGACAATCAGACGCCCCCGCCGGACGAGCAGGCGCGCGGCCAGCTGCTGCGCGCGCTGGCGAGTGACGCCATACGCGGTTCGCTGGAGCGCCACTTCGGTGTGCGTCTCGCTTTCCAGAACTGCCACCGGGTCGCGGTCTTCCCGCTCGGCACGGCGGCGGACGACCGCCTGGCCCGATTCACCTCCATTCGGGGTCAGCTGCTGAACCAGTCGCCCGAACTCCGCGACTGCTGAACGGAGTTGCTGCCGCTGCGTCCAACGCGTGGGTACGAGCCCGTGCGTCAGCGGCAGCAACCGCACCGCCGGTGCCGACCCCTTGAGGTCACCCCAGCTGGGGCAGCACCTCGGAGCCGAGCCGGCGGACGTTCTCCTCGGTGGCGGCGAGATCGCCGGAGCCCTCGACGAGCAGGGCGAACCGCCGGATGCCGGTACGCTCCGCGGTCGCCGCCAGCCGGTCCGCGCACAGCCCCGGCGGGCCGACGGGATGCAGCCCGCACAACAGCTCCGTATAAGCCACCGGATCACGCATCGCGCGATAGCGGCCGTCGACCGTCACATGCGCGCCCAGACCCTGCCGCAGCCACCCGGGCAGCGCCTTCGTCAGCGTCTCCTTCGCGTCCCTGCGGGCGTCGGCGATCTGCACCACCCCCGCCGAGACATGCTCGGCCGCGGCCACCTCGTCGCCGTCCCGGCCGGCTTCGAGCGCGGCCGCCCGCCACAGCGCGACCATCTCCGCCTTCTCCTCGTCGCCGCAGTGCATGCCCAGCAGCATCGGCAGCCCGCGCTCGGCGGCCCGCCGGACCGACGCGGGAGAGGTGCAGGCCAGCACCACCGGCGGCCCCGCCGCCCCGGCGGCCGGACCGTCCAGCGCCTGATCCGGCCGCGGCACCACCGCCACCTCACGGAACGCATAGCGCTCGCCCGCCGCGCCGACCCGGGGCTCACGCAGCCAGCGCAGCAGCAGATCGAGCGACTCCGGGAAGTCACGGTCGTAGGCCGCGAGACCGGTGCCGAAGACCTCCAGATCCACCCACGGGCCGCCCCGTCCGACGCCGAGTGTGAAGCGGCCTTCGGAGGTGAGATGCAGCAGCGCCGCCTGCTCGCCGAGCGCCACCGGATGCTGGGTGGGCAGTACGCTGACGGCGGTCCCGACACCGATCCGGCGGGTGCGGCCCAGCAGCAGCGCGGCCAGCGTCACCGCGTTCGGGCAGACGCCGTACGGCACGAAGTGGTGTTCCGCCAGCCAGACGGCATCGAGACCGGACTGTTCCGCGACCTCCGCGGAGCGCACCGCGCGGTGCAGTGCTTCCCCCTGTCCCTGACCGGGGAATTGAGCGGCCAGGGTGAAAGCCCCAACGCGCATCGCTCTCTGCCTCCTCGCAGCCGACGCGACTTCCCCCTTACAGGCAACAACGTGTGACACGTGCCAAGGGCACGGCCTGGGGCCGATTTTCCCGATGATCACAGAAATGCCCCGGGCGACACCTTCCGGATACCGGGCCGCGTACGCTGGTGACAGCCCGTGACCCCAGAGATTTCCCGAGGTGCACAGTGTCTCCGCGTCGAAACCGCCAGCGGGGCGGTGCGAAGCCCAACGGCCGCACGGGGCTGCCGCCCAGCGCTCATTGGGGGAGTACGGAAGAGTGGCGCGGTGAGAACTGGGTGGTCCGGCCGGTCGGGAGCGGCGGGGCCGCCAAGCACTACCGGTGCCCCGGCTGTGACCAGGAGATCCCGCCCGGCGTACCGCATGTCGTCGCCTGGCCGCAGGACGGCGATGTCGACGACCGCAGGCACTGGCACACAGCGTGCTGGAAAGCACGGGACCGCCGGAGCGCACGGCTCCAGCGGTCCCGTAATGCGCCGAGGTACTGATTTCCCGTCGGGCGGCTACACGTCGCGCTTGGCCTGGGCCGCGAAGGCGCCGCCCAGGACGACGGCGGTCAGGCCCGCGAGGATCCACAGCGGGCCCCAGCCCTGCGGGCCCGTCTCCGTACCCAGGAACGGGTTGTCGTAGAGCGTCGCCAGCGAGTTGGGCACCGAGTACGTGATCAGCGCCTTGCTGACCTCCTTGAGGCTCTCCGAGCCGAGCATGAAGACCGCGAGCAGCATCGGCAGCAGTACCACACCGAGCATCGCGCTGATGGCGCCCGCGGAGTGCCGCAGCAGCGAGCCCACCGCCAGGGCGAGCAGGCCGAGCAGCGACACATACAGACCGACGCCCACGGTGGCGCGGAACCACTGATCGGACGTGGGATCCGGGCCGTAGAGCATGCCGTCGAAGATCAGCGCGACCAGGGTCGTGGTGATCGTCGTGATGACGAAGGCGAGCCCGAAGAAGACGATCGCCTTGGCGGCGAGCACCCGGGCCCGGCCGGGACAGGCGGTCATGGTGGTGCGGATCATCCCCGTCCCGTATTCGGAGGAGATCACCAGCACGCCCAGCGGGATGACGCACAGGGTGCCCAGCAGGACGCCGAGGAACGAGAACCCCAGCTTGGGCTGCACCTCGCGGTCCGGGCTGCTGAGCGCGACGGCGGCCAGCAGGCCGATGCCGAGGATCAGCACGACCATCACGCTCAGTGTCCAGATCGTCGAGCGCACCGAGCGGATCTTCGTCCACTCGGAGGCCAGCGCGTGGCCGAGGTGGGTACGGCGTACCGGGATCGGCGAGACATAACCGGCGCCGCCGGACTGCCAGTTGGGGGCCGGCTGCTGCGGGGGCCGGCCCTGCGGTGCGCCGGCTCCGGCGTACGCGGGCTGAGGCTGGGGTGCCGGGGCCGGGGGCTGGGCGGCCTGGAGCATCATCGTGCCGCCTCCGTTGCCCGGGCCGTTGCCCGGGCCGTGGGCCGCGAGCGGCTGCGGGGCCTGGGGCTGGGCCTCCGGGAGCGGCTGGGCCTGGAGCATCATCGTGCCCGCTTCCTTGGCGGGCGCGGGCTCGTCGGGCCGTCCCGCCTGCGGCCGGCCCTGGGCCTGCGGCTGCTGCTGAGGCGGAGCGGCCGGCGGTATGGGCGGGGCCGGCGGCATCGGCTGAGCCTGTGCGGCGGCGGGGGCGTTCGGCTCAGGCTGCGGCTGCGGCTGCTGAGGGCTGGTCATCGGGCGTCCTCGGGGTGCGGCGTGGCGGGATCAGCGGGGGCGGGCGCAGGAGCGGAGGGCGGCATCGGCGCGGGGGCCTGCGGCTGCTGCCCGTACGGGTGGGGTGCGCCGTACGGCTCGGCCCCGTACGGGTGACCCTGGGCAGGCGGCGGATACCCCTGCCCCGGAGCGGCACCGGCCGCCTGCTGGGTGTACGGGTTCGGCTGACCGGGGGTGTACCCCGGGACGGCATATCCCTGCGGAACGCCTCCCTGCGGCCCGTAACCGGCCGGCGCCTCCTGCAGCCCGGCGCGCTGGTCCACCGTCGAGCGGTAGTCCACGGCGCCCTGCGTCAGCTGCATATACGCCTCTTCCAGCGACGCCTGGTGCGGCGACAGCTCCCACAGCCGGATATCGGCCTCATGCGCGAGATCGCTGATCCGGGGGAGCGGCAGCCCGCTCACCCGCAGCGCGCCGTCCTTCTCGGCCACGACCTGCCCGCCCGCCTCGGCCAGTGTCGAGGTCAGCTTCTCGCGCTGCTCGGGCTCGCTGTCGGGGGTACGCACCCGGGCGAAGTCGGCGGAGTTGGCCGAGATGAAGTCCTTGACCGACATGTCCGCCATCAGCTGGCCACGGCCGATCACAATCAAGTGCTCGGCGGTGAGCGCCATTTCGCTCATCAGATGCGAGGAGACGAAGACCGTACGGCCCTCGGCCGCCAGCTGCTTCATCAGATTCCGCACCCACAGGATGCCCTCGGGGTCGAGGCCGTTGACCGGTTCGTCGAAGAGCAGCACCTGCGGGTCACCGAGCAGCGCCGCCGCGATGCCGAGCCGCTGGCCCATGCCGAGCGAGAAGCCCTTGGAGCGCCGCTTGGCCACGTCCTGGAGGCCGACCACGCCGAGTACCTCGTCGACCCGGCGGGCCGGTATGCCGGACAGCTGGGCCAGGCAGAGCAGGTGCTGGCGCGCGCTGCGGCCGCCGTGCACGGCCTTGGCGTCGAGCAGCGCGCCGACCTGGCGGGGGGCGTTGGGGAGTTGCCGGAAGGGGCGGCCGCCGATGGTGGCGCGCCCCGAAGTCGGGGCGTCCAGGCCCAGGATCATGCGCATCGTCGTCGACTTGCCGGAGCCGTTGGGCCCCAGGAAGCCGGTGACCGTGCCCGGCCGTACTTGGAACGACAGGTTGTGCACGGCCGTCTTGGCGCCGTAGCGCTTCGTCAGGCCGACTGCCTCGATCATTCTCCGCCCCTCGCGAGTTGGTCGGGGCAGAGGCGGCCTCGTGCCCCCGTGAGGGTTAGGAGGCTATCGGGCGCTTGACGGTTCCCGTCACAGCGGGTCCGCTGCGCTTTCGTGGGGGTCGGCGTTATGCGTCACGTTTCTGCAGGAGTGCGAATCCGCCGAGCAACGCCGCGACCGTCCACCCCACCATGATCGCCAGCCCGCCCCACGGCCCGTACGGCACCGGGTCGGCCGTCGGCGTTACCACCTGCATGATCTTCTGGCCCGCCTGGTCCGGGAGGTAACGGCCGACCTTCCGGGTCGCGGAGACATTGCCGAGGATGCTGGAGATCAGGAAGAAGAACGGCATCAGGACGCCGAGCGACAGCAACGGGCCGCGCAGCATCGCGGCCACCCCCATGGAGAACAGCGCGATCAGCGTCATATAGAGCCCGCCGCCGATGACCGCGCGCAGTACCCCCGGATCGCTGAGGTAGGCGCGCTGGTCACCGAGCACCGCCTGTCCCGCGAAGAACGCCGCGAAGCTGGTCACCAGGCCGACGACGAGGATCAGCGCGGTGGCGACCAGGAGCTTGCAGAAGAGGAATGTGGCGCGCTGCGGTACGGCGGCGAGCGAGGTGCGGATCATGCCGGTGCTGTACTCGTTGGAGACCACCAGCACACCGAAGACGATCATCGCGAGCTGGCCCAGCGACATCCCGGCGAAGCTGACGTTGGTCGGGTCGAAGGCGAGCTGTTCCCTGGCCGACCGCGCCCCGAAGTCCTTTCTGACCAGAATGCAGATCAGCATGCCCAGCGCGATGGTGACCAGTACGGCGGCGCCCAGCGTCCACACCGTCGACTGCACCGATTTGATCTTCGTCCACTCCGACCGCAGGACCCGCGACACCTCCGCCATCGTCAGCCGCCCTTCTTCCGCCAGTCCGCGCCCCAGCCGCCCTGGGCCGGCTCCGGTGGCCCGGTCCGGGCCGTCACCGGTTCGCCGTCGTGTGCGTGGTACTCCACCGACCCGGCGGTCAGCCGCATGAACGCCTCCTCCAGCGACGCCTGCTGAGGACTCAGCTCATGCAGGACGAGCTGGTGCCGGGCGGCCAGCCCGCCCAGCCGTTCGGCGGGCACCCCGTCGATCTCCAGCGAGCCGTTGCCGACCGCCACCGCCTCGATGCCCTCGCCGTGGAGCACGTCCAGCAGCCGCTCCTGCTCCGGCGACCGCATCCGGACGTACGACCGCGAGTTCCGGTGGATGAAGTCCGCCATCGAGGTGTCCGCGATCAGCCGGCCCTGCCCGATCACGATCAAGTGCTCGGCGGTGAGTGCCATTTCGCTCATCAGGTGCGAGGAGACGAAGACGGTGCGCCCCTGGGCGGCGAGGTTCTTCATCAGATTGCGGATCCAGTGGATGCCCTCGGGGTCGAGCCCGTTGACCGGCTCGTCGAACAGCAGGATCTTCGGGTCGCCGAGCAGCGCCGCGGCGATGCCGAGCCGCTGGCTCATCCCGAGTGAGAAGCCCTTCGAGCGCTTTCCGGCGACCGAACTCAGCCCGACGGTGTCCAGCACCTCGCCGACCCGGGCGCGTGGAATGCCGTTGCTCTGCGCCAGGCACAGCAGATGGTTGAAGGCGCTGCGGCCGCCGTGCACCGCTTTCGCGTCCAGCAGCGCGCCGACGTACGTCAGCGGATCGTCCAGCTGCCGGTAGTGCTTGCCGTCGATCCGGACCGTGCCCTCGGTCGGATTGTCCAGATCGAGCATCATCCGCATCGTCGTGGACTTGCCGGCGCCATTGGGGCCGAGGAAGCCGGTGACGATCCCGGTCAGGACGGTGAACGTGAGGTGGTCCACGGCGAGGGTGTCGCCGTAGTACTTGGTCAGCCCCTCAAGCTCGATCATGCACAGCACGCTACGGGCGGCCGGAAGCCCCCGCCACCGGGGCACAGTCGCCCGGCCCACACCCCACGACCGCGCCCCTGCACCATACGACCGCGCCCCCGCACTCGCCTGGGGAGAGGCGGTACGGGGGCGCGCTGCGCTGCTCTGAGAAGCCCGCCTGGGGGCACCTCCTGGGGGTCGCCCCCCAGCGTCAGCTGGGGGAGTCAGCGGGTCTGCTGGGCGGGGACGCCGCGGGGCATCGCCTCGTCGTCCGCGCCCGGGGCGCCCGCGGCGGCCACGGCCGCGCCGGTCAGCGTCGCCAGCATCTCGCGGACGTTGGTCAGCTGGGCGTTGATGGAGTCGCGGCGGTTGGTCAGCGCCGCCAGCTCGCGCTCCGATTCGCTGCGGATCCGGTCGGCCTTGGCGTTGGCGTCGGCCACGATGTCCTCGGCCTGGCGCTGCGCGGTCTCCACCGTCTGGCGGGCCCGGCGCTCGGCGTCCGTACGGAGCTTCTCGGCCTCCAGACGGAGCTGCTCGGCGCGGTGCTCGATCTCGGCCAAACGCTTCTCCGCCTTGGCCTGACGCGAGGCCAGATCGCGCTCGGACTGCTCCCGGCGCTTGGCGAGGTTGGTCTCGAAGTCGGCGGCGGCCTGTGCGGCCTTGGCGCGGGTCTCCTCGAAGAGGGAGTCGGCCTCCTCGCGCTTGGACTGCGCGTCCTTCTGTGCCTCGGCGCGCAGCGAGGACGCCTCGCCCTTGGCCTTCTCGACGATCCGGGCGCCCTCGTCCTCCGCCTTCGCCTTGCGCTCGGCGGCGAACTGCTCGGCGTCGTTACGGACCTGCTGGGCGGCCGACTCGGCCAGCTCACGGTGCTGCTCGGCGGCCCGGCGGGCCTCCTCGCGCAGGTCCTTGGCCTCCTCCTCGGCGAGACGGAGGATCTTCTCCACGCGCGCACCGAGGCCCGCGTAGGACGGCTCGGCGTCATTGACCTGGGCCTGGGCATTCTGCGTTTCGAGGTGGAGTTCCTCGATGCGCTTTTCCAGCGAGGTGATACGGGCCAGTGCGCTGTCGCGGTCGGCGACGAGCTTTGTAATGCGGTCGTCGACCTGACCGCGGTCGTACCCACGCCGCACGAGCTCGAAACCGAAGGGGGAGGAAGTGTCGCTCATGGGGTTCCTGTCGAAAGAGACCGGTGAGGTGATAAGGGGAATCCTAGGGGTCACTACGGCGTGTCTTCGAGTCAATGCCCGATTGATCTGGAGAATGACCCCTCATTCGAGTGGCTACCCCTCAGACTGCTTGCCACTCGAACGAGTTGCACCCGCGCTCGCGGCGGCTTTGACGCCCCCGTTCTTACCTTCCGCGCCCCCCGTTGGCGCCTCGAACGACTCCAGCGCTTCCAGAACGTCCTGGACACGGGAGATTTCGGTGTTGATGTCCTCGCGCCGACGCACCAGGACCTCCAGTTCGCGCTTGCCCTCCGCCACGATCCGGGCGGCCTCCGCCTCGGCCTCGGTACGCATCCGCTCCGCGTCCCGCACGGCCTCGGCCTTCTTGTTCTCTGCCTCCTTGATCAGGCCCTCGGCCTTCTTCACCGCGGCGACCCGGACCTTGCTCGCCTCGCTGTTGGCGTCGGCCACCACCTTCTCGGCCTTCTCCTCGGCCGCCACCTGCTGGGCGGTGGCCTGCGCGACGAGCTTGTCGACCCGTTCGCCGGCGCTCTTCATCGCCTCCGCGGACTCCCGGCGGGCCCGTTCGTGCAGCTCCTCGACCTCGGCTTCGACCCGCACCCGCAGCTCCTCCGCGCGCTCCCTGATGGCCGTGGCGTCGCCACGCGCCTCACCCAGCAGGTTATTCGCGTCCGTACGGGCCTTCTCGACGCGAGTGTTGCCGTCGGCTGTCGCCTCGGTGACGATCCGGTCGGCCTCCTTGCGAGCCGCCGCGACCATCGTGTCGGCCTGCTCCTCGGCGGTGGTGGCCGCCTTCAGCGCCTCCTCCTGGGCCCTGGCGATGAGCTGGTCGGCCTGCTCCGCGGCGTCCGCGCGGCGCTTGGCGGCGTCCTTGCGGGCCTCGTCCAGCAGCCCGTCCGCCTCCTGCTGCGCCTCCGTCCGCAGCCGCTCCGCCTCGGCCTCGGCGTCCTCCTTGACCTTCGCGGAATCGGCGCGGGTACGGGTGGCGTGCTCCTGCGCGGAGGTGACCGTCTCGGCCGCCTCCGCCCGCATCCGGTCCGCGTCCGCGGTGGCCGACGCGATCAGCCGGTCCCCGTGCCCCCGGGCCTCGGCACGGGTACGGTCCGCGTCCCGCTCGGCCTCCGCGGTGGTCTCCGCCGCCTCGGCCCGCAGCCGCTCCGCCTCGCCGGCGGCCTCCGACAGCAGCTCGTCGGCCTGCTCCGCGGCGTCCGAACGCGTCTTGTTGGCCGCTTTGCGCGCCTCGTCCCCGGTGCGCTCCGCGTCCGTCCGCGCGTTCTCCAGCACCTCGGCGGCCTCGGCCCGCAGCCGGTCCGCCGACTCCGTCGCCTCCGTGACCAGGGCCTGCGCCCGCTGCTCGCCGTCCGCCCGCAGCCGGTCCGCGGCCTGCTGGGCCTCACGGACGGTGCGGTCCGCGTCGTCCTGCGCCGAAGACGTCAGCTCGGTGGCCTCGGTGACGATCCGTTCGGCCTCCGCACGGGCCTCGGCGATCAGCCGCTCGGCCTGCTCGGCGGCGTCCGCCCGCATCCGGTTCGCGTCGTCGCGCGCCTCCGCACGGGCCCGCGCCGCGTCCTGCTCCCCGGACGCCAGCGCGTCCGACGCGTCGGTACGCAGTTGCCGCGCCTTCGCGGTGGCGTCCGCGACCAGCTTCTCGGCCTCCGCGGTCGCCTCCGCCACCAGCTGGTCGGCCTGTTCGGCGGCCTCCGACCGCGCCGTGTTGGCGTCCTTGCGTGCCTCGTCGAGGACGCCGGCCGCCTCCGTGCGCAGCCGCTCGGCCTCCGCGATGGCCTCCGTGACGGTCCGCTCCGCCAGGGCCTTCGCGGCGTTTGACGCCTCCTGCGACTCCCGCCGCACCCGCGTCGCGTCCGCCGAGGCCCGCTCGCGCTCGTCGTAGGCGTCCGCGCGGACCCGGTCCGCCTCGGCCTGCGCCTCCGAGCGGGTGCGCTCCGCGGCGTGTTCGGCCGCCGACCGCAGCCCGGCGATCTCCTCCTCGGCCTGCTCGTGCAGACCCGAGACCGCGTCCCGCACCTGCTGCGCCGTCTGCTCGGCCGCCGCCACCAGCTCGCCCGCGCGCCGGTCGGCGTCCTCGACCAGCCGCTCGGCCTCCTCCTGCGCCTCGCTCACCCGCGTACGGGCCGACGCCAGCAGCTCCTCGCTCTGCTCGCGCGCCGCGGTGCGCTCCTGGTGGGCCTCCTCGCGAGCCTCGCCCAGCAGCTGCTCGGCCTCCCGGCGCCGCCGCGCGGCCTCCTCCTGGGCCTCGGCCAGCGACTGCGCGGCCTCCGTACCGGTGCGCTCCGCGGCGGCCGCCGCCTCCGCGCGCACCCGGTCGGCGGTCTCCTGCGCCTCCTCCTTCAGCCGCTCCGCCTCGGCCGCGGCCTCGCTGCGCAGCCGTGCGCCGACCGACTCGCCCTCGGCGCGCGTCGCCGAGGCGTCCGAAGCGGCCTCCGCGCGCAGCCGTTCGGCTTCCTCCTCGGCCTGCTGCTGGAGCGTCCGCAGCCGCTCCGCGGCCTCCGCCTTGAGCCGGGCGGCCTCCTCCTGGGTCTCCCGGCGCAGCTGTTCCGCCTCCGCGCGGGCCTCGCGCAGTGACTCCTCGGCGGCGGCGACCTTGTCCTCCGCCTCGGACTGCAGCCGGGTCAGCTCGGCCTGCGCCTCCGTCCGCCGCTCCTCGACGGCCTCCTCGGCCTCGGCGCGCAGCCGGCCGGCGGCCTCCTCGGCCTCCGACGTCACCAGCTCCGCGGCCTGGGCGCCCTCGGTGAGCAGCTCCTCGGCCTCCGCGCGGGCCCGCTCCAGCGCCTCCTCGGCCTGCCGGCGCAGCGCCGTGGCGCGCTCGATGGCCTCCGTCCGGACCCGCTCGCTCTCCGCGACGGCACTCGAACGGGTCTCCTCCGCATCGGCCTTGGCCTTGCCCAGCAGCTCCTCGGCGGTGCCGGCCGCCTCCTCGATCTGCTGGACGGCCTCCCGGCGGGCCTCGCTGCGGATCTGCTCGCCCTCGGCGACCGCGTCCGCCCGCAGCTGCTCCGCCTCGCTGCGCAGCCGCCGTGCCTCCTCCTGGAGTTCGACGGTCTTGGCGCGGTACTCCTTGGTGTCGTTCTTCGCCGCGCCTTTCAATTGGGCGGCGGTGTCATGCGCCTGCTCACGCAGCCGGTCCGCCTCGGACTCGGCGTCCTTGCGCAGCCGTTCGGCCTCCTCCGCGGCGGCCTTGGTGGTGGCCTTGGCGTCCTCCGACGCCTTGGTCAGCATCTCCTCCGCGGTCCGCGCCGCCTTCGCCAGCTGCGCCGCGGAGTCCTCCGCCGCCTTGGCGCGCGCGGACTCCTGCGCCTCGGCGACCAGCCGGTCGGCCTCCGCACGGGCGTCCGCGCGCAGTTGCTCGGCCTCCGCCTTGAGGGCCTCGGACTCCTTGGTGGCCTCGCCGACCAGGCGCGCGATCTCCGCCTTGGCCGTACGGGTGCGCTGCTCGTTCTCCGACTCGCTGGCCGACAGCCGCTTGGCGGCGGACTGTTGCGCCTCCTCGACCAGCTTCTCGGCCTCCGCACGCGCCTCGCGCAGCGCGGTATCAGCCTCCTGGATCCGGGTCTCGGCGGTCCGCGTCAGCTCCGCGGCCTGCCGGCGCGCCTCCTCCGACTCGGCGCCGGCCGCGGTCCGCAGCTGCTCGGCCTGCTCGGTGGCCTCCTGGGCCTGGTCGGAGGCGGCGCTCAGCAGCCGCTCGGCGTCCGTCCGCGCCCGCCGCAGGACGCTTTCCGCTTCGGCACGGGCCTCCGTCGCCTCGTTGCCCAGCCGCTCACGGGCCCGCTCGATCAGCCGCTGGGCCTCGGCGCGCGCGGCGGTCAGCGCCTGCTCGGCCTCCGCCCGGGACTCCTCCATGAGCCGGCGGGCCTGGGACTCCGTACGGGCCCGCAGCTGTTCGGCCCAGGCGACGTTCTCGTTGACATGCGATTCGACGGTCTGCCGGCGCTCGTTGAGCTCCTCGTCCAGCCGCTGCCGGCGGGCGACCGCCTCGGCGTGCAGTTCGGCCTCCAGCCGGGACTGCCGCTCGGCCTGCTCCTGCAGCAGCCGCTGGGTCTGCGCCCGCGCGTCGCGCAGCTCCCGCTCGGCGTCCGAGCGCAGCTGGTCGGCCTGGATCTGCGCGTTGCGCAGCAGTTGTTCGGCCTGGTGACTGAGGTTGTCGTAGGCAGGGCGGGTCGCGAGGTTGCGACGTGCCTCGTGCAGCTTGGCACGCAGCACCTCGACCTGGTAGCCGAGGTCGTCGGCGTGCTGGACGGCCTTGTCCCGCTCGGTCTTCAGCCGCTCCATCTCGGCTTCGAACTGCGAGAGGTGGTCGTCAGCCTCGTAGCGGTCGTTGCCCCGCACTGCGCGGTCCCATCCGTCCCCTGGTCATGGTGGCGGCCTTCTCCGTCCTGCTCGCGCTCGTCCCGTACACGTCATGCTGTACCGGATCCGCGCATCTGGAGCTGACCCTTCCGAAGAAATGGTGTCAGATCATCGGCAGAGTATGGACCGAGCCCCACTCCCTTACCCCGGCCGAGGCTGCACTCTACCGGCCGGGGAACGCGAAGGTCAGTGGTCCGTCGGGGCGGGGGGCGCCGCGGTGACGAGTTCGGTGAGCACTCCGTGACAGTCCTTGGGGTGCAGAAAGGTGATCCGGGACCCCATCGAACCGGTCCTGGGCTCGTCGTAGAGGACGCGTACGCCCTTGTCGCGGATGGCTTCGGAGTCCCCGTCCACGTCCGCGGTACCGAACGCGATGTGGTGGACGCCCTCACCGTTCTTGGCGAGCCACTTGCCGACGGCGGAGTCCTCGCGGGTGGGCTCCAGGAGCTGAAGGTAGGAGGCGCCGCCGTCCGACGTGTCGTTGATCTTGAGCATGGCTTCCCGGACGCCCTGCTCCTCGTTGACCTCGGTGTGGAACACCTCGAAGCCGTACGTGGCACGGTAGAACTCGACAGTCTTGTCGAGGTCGAAACAGGCGATCCCGATGTGGTCGATTCGCGTCAGCATGGCTCCAGTGCACCGCTCGCACGGCCGGTTACGCAACGTGCGCGCCGTCACACCGGCTTTCCGGTGACCCGGGGCGTACTGCTCAGTACATTGACGGGAACCCTCGTTAACTTCCCTGCAAAGGAAGGCCGCACCGTATGTCTGGAACGAACGGCACGAACAACACCACCTCAGTGATCGTGGCGGGGGCGCGTACCCCCATGGGCCGCCTGCTGGGGTCCCTGCGGACCTTCTCCGGAGCCGACCTGGGCGGTGCGGCCATCAAGGCGGCGCTGGACCGGGCGGGCATCGGCGGCGACCAGGTGCAGTACGTGATCATGGGGCAGGTCCTGCAGGCCGGCGCGGGCCAGATCCCGGCCCGGCAGGCCGCCGTCAAGGCCGGTATCCCCATGAGCGTCCCCGCGCTCACCGTCAACAAGGTCTGCCTCTCGGGCCTCGACGCCATCGCGCTGGCCGACCAGCTGATCCGGGCCGGAGAGTTCGAGGTGGTCGTCGCGGGCGGCCAGGAGTCCATGTCCAACGCGCCGCATCTGCTGCCCAAGTCCCGTGAGGGCTTCAAGTACGGCGCCGTGCAGATGCTCGACTCGATGGCCCACGACGGCCTCACCGACGCCTACGAGAACGTCGCGATGGGCGAGTCGACCGAGAAGCACAACACCCGCCTGGGCATCGGCCGCGCCGAGCAGGACGAGATCGCCGCGCGCTCCCACCAGCGGGCCGCCGCCGCCCAGAAGAACGGGCTCTTCGAGGCCGAGATCACGCCCGTCGAGATCCCGCAGCGCAAGGGCGAGCCGGTCGTCTTCAGCAAGGACGAGGGCATCCGCGCGGAGACCACGGCGGAGTCGCTGGGCAAGCTGCGCCCGGCGTTCGCCAAGGACGGCACGATCACCGCCGGTACGTCCTCGCAGATCTCGGACGGCGCGGCCGCCGTCGTCGTGATGAGCAAGGCCAAGGCCGAGGAACTGGGCCTGGAGTGGATCGCGGAGATCGGCGCGCACGGCAATGTCGCGGGCCCGGACAACTCGCTCCAGTCGCAGCCGTCCAACGCCATCAATCACGCCCTGGGCAAGGCGGGGCTGACCGTCGGGGATCTTGACCTGATCGAGATCAACGAGGCCTTCGCGGCTGTCGCCGTGCAGTCAATGAAGGATCTCGGGGTTTCCCCGGAAAAGGTGAATGTCAACGGCGGTGCCATCGCGCTCGGCCACCCGATCGGTATGTCCGGCGCCCGGATCGTGCTGCATCTCGCGCTGGAGCTGCGGCGCCGGGGCGGCGGGACGGGCGCGGCCGCGCTGTGCGGCGGCGGCGGTCAGGGTGACGCGCTGATCATCCGCGTCCCGGGTAAGTAAGCGACGGGCCCGGTGGCGCGGAGATCCGCACGGCCGGGCCCGGCAGCCAACGCGTAACAGCAAAGCCGAAGGAGACGGGCAGCGATGGTGGACGTCCCGCAGCTGGTGGAGCAGGCACGGCAGGGCCGGCCGAGGGCGGTGGCCCGGCTGATCTCCCTGGTGGAGGGAGCGTCACCGCAGCTCCGCGAGGTGATGGCCGCGCTGGCCCCGCTCACCGGCGGCGCCTATGTGGTCGGGCTGACCGGCTCGCCCGGCGTCGGAAAGTCCACCACCACGTCCGCGCTGGTCACCGCCTACCGCAAGGCCGGCAAACGGGTCGGGGTGCTCGCCGTCGACCCGTCCTCGCCGTTCTCCGGGGGCGCGCTGCTCGGCGACCGGGTCCGGATGAGCGAGCACGCCTCGGACCCGGGCGTCTACATCCGCTCCATGGCGACCCGTGGCCATCTGGGCGGCCTGGCCTGGGCCGCGCCGCAGGCCATCCGGGTGCTGGATGCGGCGGGCTGTGACGTCGTCCTGGTCGAGACGGTCGGGGTCGGCCAGTCCGAGGTGGAGATCGCCGCGCAGGCCGATACCAGCGTGGTGCTGCTGGCCCCCGGGATGGGCGACGGCATCCAGGCGGCGAAGGCCGGGATCCTGGAGATCGGCGATGTCTACGTCGTCAACAAGGCGGACCGGGACGGCGCGGACGCCACCGCCCGGGAGCTGAACCACATGCTGGGCCTGGGCGAGTCGCGGGCGCCGGGGGACTGGCGGCCGCCGATCGTCAAGACGGTCGCGTCCCGTGAGGAAGGCGTCGACGAGGTCGTCGAGGCGCTGGAGAAGCACCGGGCCTGGATGGAGGAGCGCGGGGTGCTGGAGCGGCGCCGGCGCTCCCGGGCGGCCCGCGAGGTCGAGACGATAGCGGTCACGGCGCTGCGCGAACGGATCGGCGATCTGCGCGGTGATCAGCGCCTGGACGCGCTCGCCGAGCGGATCGTGTCCGGTGAGACGGACCCGTACCGGGCGGCGGACGACTTGGTCGACGGATTGACGAACGGGGGCTGAGCGCGCGGCTCAGCCCCCTGCCGGCCCTCGGGCCGGCTCCCTGGTACGGCTCCCGCCGACCGCTGCCGGTCAGTCGTCGCCGTCGTCGCCGTCGTCCTGCGCCGGGGCGGCCGTCAGCTTGCCGGACTGCGGGTCGACGAGGACTGTGTGCTCCGTGCCGTCCTCGGTGACCGTCTCGACCTCCCAGACGGCCTTGGGCCCGTAGTCGTCGTCCAGGTCCACGGCGGTCACCGTGCCGTGCGCCGCGGCGGCGGTGCGGGCCGCGCCCGCGGCGTCGGTCTTGGCGCCCTTCAGCTGGTCGCGGACATAGCCCTGACCGTGCTCGTCATCGTCCTCGTGGTCGATGTGGTGGTTCAGCACCCGCGCGTTACCGGCATCCAGCGTGATGTCGTGCCACTTGTTGTCCTGGCCCAGCACATCCACGTCCCAGACCAGGCCCGGACGGTCCTCGTCCAGGTCCAGCTCGGTCACCGTGCCCGGTACGGCCTTCAGCGCGGCGGCCGCGGCGTCCGGTGCGCTCACCTTGGCGGCCCTGGCCTCGCGGAGGTCCTCCAGGCCGCCGTCCCGGTCGTTGTCGTCCCGGTCGTCGTCCTGCACACGGATGCTGGACTGGTCCTGCGCCGCGAGCTGTGCCGACGTCTGCGCGCCGCCCGGCTCGTCGTCACCGTTGACCGCGACGGCGGTGGCCGTGCCGCCGGCTATGAGGGCGGCCACGGCGGTGGTGGCGATGATGATGTTGCGCTTCATTGCTTCTCCCCGGTGATCGGTTGTAGGACCACACTCGCCGAACGAAGCTGAAGCGGAGCTGAAGGCACCTGAAGAGTTCTTCAGGTGCGGGGTGGGAGGCTGGTCGCATGCGCCTGTTGATCGTGGAGGATGAGAAGCGGCTGGCCCGGTCGTTGGCCCAGGGCCTGACGGCCGAGGGGTACGCGGTCGATGTGGTGCACGACGGCCTGGAGGGGCTGCACCAGGCGAGCGAGGGCGCGTACGACCTGATCGTGCTGGACATCATGCTGCCCGGGATGAACGGGTATCGGGTGTGCGGGGCGCTGCGGGCGGCGGGCAACGACGTGCCGATCCTGATGCTGACCGCCAAGGACGGCGAGTACGACGAGGCCGAGGGGCTGGACACCGGCGCCGACGACTATCTGACCAAGCCGTTCTCGTACGTCGTGCTGGTGGCGCGGGTCAAGGCGCTGCTGCGGCGGCGCGGCAAGGCCGCGCAGCCGGTGCTGCGGGTCGGGTCGCTCACCATCGACCAGGGCACCCGGAAGGTCGAGCGGGACGGCGCGGAAGTGACGCTGACCGCCAAGGAGTTCGCCGTGCTGGAGCAGCTCGCGCTGCGGGCGGGCGATGTCGTCTCCAAGGCGGAGATCCTGGAGCACGTCTGGGACTTCGCCTACGAGGGCGATCTCAACATCATCGAGGTGTATGTGAGCGCGCTGCGCCGCAAGCTCGGCGCCGGGGCCATCGTGACGGTGCGCGGCGCGGGGTATCGGCTGGTGGCCGGTGAATAGGGTGCTGGGCTCGGTACGCGCCAGAGCGTCGGCCGGGGCGACGCTGGTGGTGGCGCTGGCCCTGGTCGCGGCCGCCACGGCGCTGCTGCTGGTGCTGCGCTCGAACCTTCACAAGCAGGCGGAGCTGGAGGCCGAGGTCAAGGCGCGCGACGTCGCCTCGCAGATCGCGACGGGCACGGCGTACGACAAGCTGGACCTGCCCGACGGCGAAGACCATCCGGTGGTCGTCGTCGGCGGGAACGGGCGGGTGCTCGCGGCCGGCGACGACGTACGTGCCATCGACGGCAAGCCCGTCGGCGCGGTGGGCAAGCCGGCGGGCACCCCACCGGGACCGTCGGACGATGACGACGACGATGACGACGAGACCAGGCTGAGGCCCGGTGAGGTCGATGACGAGGTGCACCACCGGGACGGGACCGCCACCGTCGACGGCAAGGAGGCCGACTACCGGTTCGCGTCCGTCGAGGCCAAGGACACCCGCGGGGCGAAGGCCACCGTACAGGCGGGCGCCGCGCTGGCACCGCAACAGGACGCCGTCGCCACGGTGCGCGACGCCATGCTGATCGGGCTGCCGCTGCTGCTCCTGGTGGTGGCCGGGGTGACGTGGCTGGTGACCCGGCGGGCGCTGCGCCCGGTGGAGGGGATCCGGTCCGAGATGGCCGCGATCACCGCCAGTACGGACCTGAGCCGGCGGGTGCCGGTGCCGAGCTCGCAGGACGAGATCGGCCGGCTGGCGCGGACGACGAACGAGACGCTGGCGGCCCTGGAGACGTCCGTGGAGCGGCAGCGGCGGTTCGTCGCGGATGCCTCGCACGAGCTGCGCAGCCCGATCGCGAGCCTGCGCACCCAGCTGGAAGTGGCCGCGGCACACCCGGAGTTGCTGGATGTGCCGGGCGCCGTGGAGGACACCGTACGGCTGCAGCGGCTGGCCGCGGATCTGCTGCTGCTGGCCCGGCTGGACGCGGGGGAGCGGCCCTCGGACACCCGGATCGATCTGGCGGCGCTGGTCCGCGAGGAGACGTCGCAGCGGGTCACCGACCGGATTCCGGTGCGGGTGGGGCCGCTGACGAGCGGGGAAGTGGCGGGATCCCGGAGCCAGTTGGCGCGGGTCCTGGGGAATCTGCTGGACAACGCGCAGCGGCATGCCGAGGCGTCGGTGCGGGTCGAGGTGGTGCGCGACGGGGCCTGGGCGGTGCTGCGGGTCGACGACGACGGGCCGGGTGTGCCGGAGGCGGACCGGGAGCGGATCTTCGAGCGGTTCGTCCGGCTCGACGACGCGCGGGCGCGGGACGACGGCGGGGCCGGGCTCGGGCTGGCCATCGCGCGGGATGTCGCGATGCGGCACGGTGGCTCGCTGGCCGTACGGGAGGGGTCGGTGTTCGAGCTGCGGCTGCCGCTGGCGGGCGGCTGAGCGGCGGCGAGGGGGCCCGGACGGAGTCTCGGGGAGCGTCGGATGCCGCGGCCCCCGCGCCCGGGGCCGCGGCGGGCCGTCAGAGGCTGTCGCGCGTTGCCCTGAGGTGTTCGGCCACAGGGATCAGCGCGGTACGGAGCGCCTCCAGGTCCTCCGCGGTGAAGAGGTCGATGAAGTGCTTGCGTACCGACTCGACATGGTGCGGGGCGACCCGGCGCATGGTGTCCCAGCCCTCGTCGGTCAGGACGGCGTACAGACCGCGGCGGTCCGACTCGCAGCTTTCGCGGCGGACGAGACCGGCGTTCTCCATGCGGGTGATCTGGTGCGAGAGACGGCTCTTGGACTGCAGGGTGCTGGTCGCCAGGTCGCTCATCCGCATCCGGCGGTCCTCGGCCTCGGAGAGGTTGACCAGGATCTCGTAGTCGTTGTTGGTGAGCCCGAACGGCTGGAGATCGCGCTCCAGCCGGTGCATCAGCAGCCTGCTGACGTCCAGATGAGTGCGCCAGGCACGCTGCTCCTGGTCGGTCAGCCAGGGGGTGTCGCTGTCGGTCGTCATGGATGAAGTCTACCCGTAAAGTTGAAATATGAATTAATCGCGAGGGCGGCGGCGGACCTCGGCCGGGCATCGGTTCCGGGTGTTGGTCAGACGTTCGAGGTCACCGTGCGCAGAGTATCGCTCACAGCCCGAAGCGACGTTGGAGCCCCCCGAGGCCGCCGGGCAACTGCGGCAGTTGTGAGCCACTTTGCGGGGCGTGACCGCCCCCGCCCGGCACCCCCGCCTCGTCCGGCACCGCGCCGGTCGCCGGCTCGGGCATCAGCCGCTCCGTCGACTGCAGCAGGACCGTGCCGGCGCCGACGAACTCGAATTGGTGCTCCTCGCCCGAGGTCCCGCCGATACCGGTGTGCGCCCGCAGCCCGCCCAGGAATCCGCGCAGGTACTGGTGGTCATAGTGGTGACAGGGGGAGGGGCAGTCGGCCCAGCCCACCAGCGCCTGCGGATCGACCCGGATGGGCGGTTCGGCGAACACCACTTCGCCGTTGGAGGCGGCCACGAACTTCCCCGTGCCGATCAGGGTGAGAAAGCCCGGGATGATCGACTGCTTCAGTGACAGAGATGGCTGAAAGGCGAGCAAGTTGCCCGCGCGAATAGTGAGGTTGCCCTCCTCCAGATCGTAGGAATTCACATCGAAGGCACGGTCGGCGAGCAGCATCTTGCCCTGGCCCTCGGCCACCACCCAGTCCGCCGCGTGCAACGGCGAATGGAATGCACCGGCGATCAGCCGGTCGAGGTGGCCGTGCCCGATGCCGTGGAAGTCGATCCGCCCGTAGTAGGCGATCATCTTCCCCTTCTGCAGGAACCACTGGCCGTTGAGCTCCACGCCGAACGCGTAGGGATTGACGTTGTCATCGGCCGGGAGCGTGTGGACGTCGTGGACGACGGGACCGGTCACAGTTTTTCCTCCGACGCCTGTACGTAGACGGTGCCCTGTCCCGACAGCTCCAGCTGGAAGGCTTCGCCCGAGCCACGGCCGACCATGTCGCGCCAGCCGAGCGCGGTGGACAGTCTGTTGCGGACCTCGCCGCGGTGCGCGACATACGCCTGCGGGTCGACATGGACCGGGCGCTGGGGCGTGATCGGCAGCTGGATGACGCCGCCGTGGGCCATCACCGCCGCCGAACCATGGCCCTTGAGAGTGGTGGTGAACAGGCCCTGCCCGGTGACCTGACCGCGCACCATGCCCATCACCCCGCCCTGCGAGCCCATGAACATCGTGCCCTGCTCCAGCGACCCGTCGAAGGCCAGCAGCCGGTCGGCCTCGACATACAGCGTCTCACCCGTCAGATCGATGACCTCGACATGATGCCCGCCGTGCCCGAACATCACCGTTGCGGTGCGGGCGCCTGACTGGTCATCACGACCCTGGGGGACCTCGATGGTCATCAGCGGCGTGGCCTCCCCGGCGATCCGCCGCCCGATCATCGAGCCGATGCCGCCCTGGCCGCCCTGGATGTTGGGGGTGAAGGAGACCTCGCCGCGGTAGGCGAGCATCGCGCCGCGCTGGCTGAACATCCGCCGGCCCGGCTCGATCCGGGCCTCCACCATGCGGGAGTTGAGGACCGTGAACGGCATCAGACCTCACCGCCCACGGTGTTGCGCTCGCTGGGCTGGACGTACACCAGGCCCTCGCCCTCGAACCGGATCTGGAACGCCTCCCCGGAGCCCTCGCCCATGAACGTGCGGAAATTGACCCCGGACTGGAAGTGCTGCTTGAGGTCGCCGGTGTGCGCGACATAGGCACCCGGGTCGACCTGGAGCGGGGACTCCTTGGTGACCCGCAGGACCACCGCGGGGCCGTCGGAGGTGATCGCGGCCTGCCCCTGGCCCTCGACCGTGGTGGTGAACAGGCCGTTGCCCTGGGAGGTGCCGCGCAGCCCGGTGAACGTCGTCCCGGTGCGCAGCGCCGCGTCCGTGCACAGCAGATTGCTGGCCTCGACGTACAGCTTCTCGCCCTGCAGCCGCAGCAGGTTGATCTCGCTCGCGCGGTCGGCGAAATAGCAGGTGCCCTGCCCCTTCACCTCCATCACGGCCATCTGCTCGCCCGTGAGACGACGGGTGACCATGCCGCGCAGGCCCTCGCCGCCCCCGGTCATCTTCTTGAACGACATCTGGCCGTCGTACGCGACCATCGCACCGTTTTTCGCTTTGACGGCATCGCCCGTCATATCGACGGCGAGCACCTTGCTCCCCTGGAGCCGAAACTGAGCCACGCGGTAGACGGTAGTCGGCCGGAGCCGCGCGGTGCAGGTTCCTTGCCCCTGACCCGACCCGGGCTTTTCCCTGAGGCACCGCCGACGCCGCCCCCTGACCCGCCCCCGGCGCGGTGATCGTCGGGGCGGCTGTAACAATGGGGCACAGCTTGTGAACTCTTGCACAAAGGCGCGCACAAGCACCTTGCCGCCTCCCAAAGCCGTCCGAACGAGGTTCCCGTGGACATCAAGACCGCTGCCGCCCTGCACCGACTGCGCCTGGCATCCATTCCGGAGGCGCTCTCCTTTCCGGCGCTGCTGATCTTCGGCACAGGTTTCCGGATCGCCTTCGACTACGACTCCCTGGTGATGCCGCTCGGCATGATCCACGGCCTGCTGTTCATCACGTACGTGGTGCTGCTGCTGGACGTGTGGAACCGCACCAAGTGGTCCTTCAAGCGCGTCGCCTTCTTCTTCGTGCTCGCGATCCTGCCCTTCGGGGGGTTGTACGGGGACCGCGTCCTCAAGCGCGAGGAGGAGGCCGGGGTGATCGCGGCCCGTGCACGCCGAGAGGGGACCATTCACGCGTGATGGGCGCTCGCCGTTGCCGGCAGTCCGCTGCGCTCGGCCTGAGCCGGCATCCTCGGCTGTCCCGCCGTTGCTCCCCCACTGCCTGAAGGGCGTGGGGGTACCTGCCACGCTGCGGGCTGTGTTCCGCTGCCGCGGGGCTGTGCGGCAGCGGCGCCGGAGGCGCAGGCGGCACCCCGGGCAGCCCCCGGCCCCGCTTTCGCGCCCGGAACCTGAGACGCGGCTGACCACGATATGACCGACGGGTAGTGTCGGAGGCGTGCCGAAGCCGCTCAGCCTTGCTTTCGATCCCATCTCCCGCGCCGACGAACTGTGGCGGCAGAGATGGGGCGCCGTGCCCTCCATGGCCGCGATCACCTCGATCATGCGGGCCCACCAGATCCTGCTGGCCGAGGTGGACGCGGTGGTCAAGCCGTACGGGCTGACCTTCGCGCGCTACGAGGCGCTGGTGCTGCTGACCTTCTCCAAGGCCGGTGAGCTGCCGATGTCGAAGATCGGCGAGCGGTTGATGGTGCATCCGACCTCGGTGACCAACACGGTGGACCGGCTGGTCAGGTCCGGTCTGGTGGCCAAGCGGCCGAACCCCAACGACGGGCGCGGGACGCTGGCCTCCATCACCGACAAGGGGCGTGAGGTGTGTGACGCGGCCACCCGCGACCTGATGGCGATGGACTTCGGGCTCGGGGCGTACGACGCCGAGGAGTGCGGGGAGATCTTCGCGATGCTGCGGCCGCTGCGGGTGGCGGCGGGCGATTTCGAGGACCGGGGCTGAGGGCCGGGCTTACGATTCCTGCGGGTCAGCGCGCTTGTGCCCCGCGTGTGCGGGGATGGCCCATCCAGAGTGCTCACCCGCTGCCGGGTGGTCGCGTGTGCCCCGCGTCCGCGGGAATCTTCCGGGCGGTTACGCTCGTATCCATGAAACAAGGCGTGCTGACCCGCTACCGGGTGATGGCCTATGTCACGGCCGTCATGCTCCTCATCCTCTGCGCGTGCATGGTGGCCAAGTACGGCTTCGACACGGGCAAGGACCTGACCCTCGTCGTCTCCCAGGTCCACGGCGTGCTCTACATCGTCTACCTCGTCGTCGCCTTCGACCTGGGGTCCAAGGCCAAGTGGCCGTTCGGCAAGCTGCTGTGGGTGCTGATCGCCGGGACGATTCCGACGGCGGCTTTCGTGGTCGAGCGCAAGGTGGTCCGCGAGGTCGAGCCCCTGCTCGCCAAGGCACCGACGCCCGCGCCCGCCAAGGCGTAGCCGCTCCGCCAAGGCGTAATCGCACCGCCACGGTCAGTCCGTGGCGGCTTCCCATCGACATTTACTTGGACGTCCTAGTAAATTCGAGGTATGGACGCTGACGCGATCGATGAGGGCCGCCGTCGCTGGCAGGCCCGGTACGACTCCGCCCGCAAGCGGGACGCGGACTTCACGACCCTGTCGGGTGATCCCGTCGACCCGGTGTACGGGCCCCGCCCCGGCGACTCCGTCGAGGGGTTCGAGCGGATCGGGTGGCCGGGCGAATACCCCTTCACGCGCGGCCTCTACCCCACCGGCTACCGCGGCCGCACCTGGACCATCCGCCAGTTCGCCGGGTTCGGCAACGCCGAGCAGACCAACGAGCGCTACAAGATGATCCTGAAGGCGGGCGGCGGCGGGCTGTCCGTCGCGTTCGACATGCCGACGCTGATGGGGCGGGACTCCGACGACCCGCGCTCGCTCGGCGAGGTCGGCCACTGCGGCGTCGCCATCGACTCCGCCGCCGACATGGAGGTCCTGTTCAAGGACATCCCGCTGGGTGATGTCACGACCTCGATGACGATCAGCGGGCCCGCCGTACCCGTCTTCTGCATGTATCTCGTCGCCGCCGAGCGGCAGGGCATCGACCCCCGTGTCCTCAACGGCACACTCCAGACGGACATCTTCAAGGAGTACATCGCCCAGAAGGAGTGGCTGTTCCAGCCGGAGCCGCATCTGCGGCTGATCGGCGACCTCATGGAGCACTGCGCCAAGGGCATCCCCGCGTACAAGCCGCTCTCGGTGTCCGGATACCACATCCGCGAGGCGGGGGCGACGGCCGCGCAGGAGCTGGCGTACACGCTCGCCGACGGCTTCGGATACGTCGAACTGGGCCTGTCCCGTGGGCTGGACGTCAACACCTTCGCCCCGGGTCTGTCCTTCTTCTTCGACGCGCATCTCGACTTCTTCGAGGAGATCGCCAAGTTCCGTGCCGCGCGCAGGATCTGGGCCCGCTGGCTGCGGGACGTCTACGGCGCGACGAGCGAGAAGGCGCAGTGGCTGCGGTTCCACACGCAGACCGCCGGTGTCTCACTGACCGCTCAGCAGCCGTACAACAACGTCGTACGGACCGCCGTGGAGGCGCTGGCCGCGGTGCTCGGCGGCACCAACTCGCTGCACACCAACGCCCTGGACGAGACCCTGGCACTGCCCAGCGAGCAGGCCGCCGAGATCGCGCTCCGTACGCAGCAGGTGCTGATGGAGGAGACCGGCGTCGCCAACGTCGCGGACCCGCTGGGCGGTTCGTGGTTCATCGAGGCGCTGACCGACCGGATCGAGGCGGACGCCGAGAAGATCTTCGACCGGATAAGGGAGCGCGGGGCACGCGCGGTGCCGGACGGCCGGCACCCGATCGGGCCGATGACCTCCGGGATTCTGCGCGGTATCGAGGACGGCTGGTTCACCGGCGAGATCGCCGAGTCCGCCTTCCGGTACCAGCAGGCGCTGGAGAAGGGCGAGAAGAAGGTCGTCGGGGTCAACTGCCACCACGGTTCGGTCACCGGTGACCTGGAGATCCTCCGGGTCAGCCACGAGGTCGAGCGGGAGCAGGTACGGGTGCTCGCGGACCGTAGGGCGGCCCGTGACGACGCCCGGGTGCGCGCCGCGCTGGACGGCTTGCTGGCCGCCGCCCGCAATGGCGGCAACATGATCGAGCCGATGCTGGAGGCCGTCCGGGCGGAGGCGACGCTCGGGGAGATCTGTGGGGCGCTGCGGGACGAGTGGGGGGCTTACACGGAGCCGGCCGGGTTCTAGGGGACGATGAGGAGGATCGCGAAAGGGATCATGAAGTTTTTCGTGATCTCCCAGCGACTGGCGAGGGCGTACGAAGAAAAGGACAGGGCGCTGAGAACGACGTTGTCGTTGTTTCCATTGACCGGGAGATCGGCACCCGCGTGCTGATCAGTTTCCGGGCCACTCACGGACGCCGCATCGTCCACGATCTTCCCGTCGTCCGAGCGGAAGGTTCCGTCACAGGTGAAGTCGAGTGGTGGGGCGCTCGGATTGTCGTTCTTCCGGGAGCGTTCCGCGATGCAGTGATCGACCGTGAGGATTCCGTGCGTGCCGATCACACCTGCGGCGGTCAGTCCCTTGATGACGAACAGGCAGATCCACACCAGGATGAAGACCGGGCCGAACGCAGCGGCGCATCGCCCCGAAATCGCTTTACAGCGGATACGGGTTGAGGCTGGGGCATGACGACTATTCCCTTCACGGCCATTGAGGTGTCCGCGGAAGCTGCTCCCCAGTGGCTCACCTGGCAATGGACGACGCTCCGGAGGGGGCGGACCTCCACGCCGCCCCACCCCGACCGCCGAAGACGTGGGACACCGTACGTCATCAGACTTATTCGATCCTTGGCCACGGACATCGAGGGGGAAGTCGCTCCGCGCCGTACGGAACAATCCCGCCGCGCCGCCCGCTCTTCAGGACCTCGCACGCAGGATGCTCGGCGGACGTCTGGAACTCAAGGACGTACTGGACGACCCGGCCGGGCACCGCGCGCTCACCGAGGGCCTCTCCGGCATCCGCGACCAGTGGCGGTCGATGACACCCCAGGAGCGGCAGGCACGCCGTGCGTCCGCCGCCCAGGTCCCGGACGAGGCTCCGCGCGGCACCCGCTGACCGGCGCTACCGGCCGCCGTCGCCGGCAGCCCCCTGTCGTACCGGCACCCGCAGCCGGAACAGCGCCCCGCCGCCCGCGGCCTGTTCGGCGGTGAGGTCGGCGTGGTGGGCGCGGGCGATCTGGCGGGCCATGGCCAGGCCGAGGCCGGAGCCGGGCAGCGCGCGGGCCGCCTGCGCGCGGTAGAAGCGGTCGAAGACATGGGGGAGGTCGGCGTCCGCGACGCCGGGGCCGTGGTCGCGGACGGTCAGCTCCAACCGCCCTGCGACGAGGGCGAGTTCGGTCTCCACCGGCCCGCCCGGCGGGGAGAACTTCGCCGCGTTGTCCAGGAGGTTGGAGAGGAGACGGACGAGGCGGGCCGGTACGCCGGGGACGGTGGTGCCGGCCGCCGCCTGGTCGATGCGGGCGGTGAAGGTGATCTCCGGCCAGTGCTCGCGGGCCGCGCCGACCGCGTGCTCCAGCAGGGCGGCCGGGCGAACTTGTTCCACCAGGGCCTGCGGCTCCTCGTCCCGTGCCAGTTCGATCAGATCGTTGACGAGCGTGGTGACCTCGCGGAGCTGACGGGCGAGCGCCCCGGCGGCGCGGTCGCGCTGGGCGTCGGTCAACCGGTCGGCGCGGGCGAGGAGTTCGGCGTTGGTGCGGAGCGCCGTCAGCGGGGTGCGCAGTTCGTGCGAGGCGTCCGCGACCAGCCGGCGCTGTGCGGTGACCGACTGTTCCAGCTCGCCGAGCATGGTGTTGAAGGTGGCGGCGAGGCGGGTGATCTCGTCCTCGTGGGCCGCTGACCCCCGGGGCAGCTCGATGCGGTGGCGGGCGTCGCGGGTGGCCGCGATCCGCTCGGCGGTGGCGGTGAGCCGGGCCACCGGCGCCAGGCCCGTACGGGAGACCCAGTAGCCCAGCCCGGCGGCCAGCAGCACACCCGCACCGCCGACGGCCGAGAGCGCCAAGGCGGCTTGCCGTACGCCCCGTTCGACGGTGTCGGCACGCAGCGCGACCTGGAGCGCCTCGTCCTTGCCGGGCAGACGGGTGGTGAACATCCGGACCGGGTGTCCGGCGACCGTCAGCTTGCTGTAGTACGCCGTGTGCCGCCCGGTGGCGACCTGCCGGGTGGCGTCCGTGACCGGCAGCTGGTACCGCTCGCGCGGGTCCCTGTCCGGGGCGGACGGCACGATCTGGACGCAGGCCACGGCCTGGAACCGGCAGGAGGTGTCGCCGGCGGTCGGGCCCCAGCCGCGGGTCTGACGGGTGACCTGGGTGGCCGTCTGGGCGAGGTGCAGGTCGAGCTGGCGGGTCATCTGGTAGCGGATGATGACGAAGGCGGCGGCGCAGACACCGATGGCCACCAGGGCGACGGCCGCGGAGGCGGCCACCGCCAGCCGGGTCCGCAGCGGCCGACGGCGCACCCAGCGACTACCCAGCCCCCGACGCCCCGTCACGCCGGCTCCGCCCGCCCCAGCCGGTACCCCACGCCGTGCACCGTGTGCACCAGCCGGGGCTCGCCGCCCGCCTCCAGCTTGCGGCGGAGGTAACCGACGTATACGGCCAGGGAGTTGGAGTCCGGGCCGAAGTCGCGGCCCCATACGCGTTCCAGGATCACCTCGCGCGGCATCACCTGCCCCGGGTGCAGCAGCAACAGCTCCAGCAGCGCCCATTCGGTGCGGCTGAACTCCAGCGGCCGGCCCGCCCGGTGGCCGGTGCGCGTCAGCGGGTCGACGACCAGGTCTTCGAAGGAGAGGGAGGCGTCCGCGGCGGCGGGTGCCGCGGCGCGGCGCAGCAGGGCCCGGACCCGTGCCACCAGCTCGTCCAGCGCGAACGGTTTGACCAGGTAGTCGTCGGCGCCCGCGTCAAGGCCGTCGACCCGTTCGCTGACCGAGTCCAGCGCGGTCAGGACGAGGATCGGGGTGCGGTCGTCCAGGGCGCGGAGGCGACGGCAGACGGCCAGCCCGTCCAGGACCGGCATCAGCACGTCCAGGACGATGGCGTCCGGCTGCCACGCGGCGACCTCCGAGAGGGCCGCGAGGCCGTCGGCGGCGCCGTGTACCGCGTAGCCCTCGACGGCGAGGCCGTCCTCGACCGCGGCGCGTACCTCCGGTTCGTCGTCGACGACGAGGATCTTGGAGGCCGGTGCGCTTCCGGGCGTGGGTGGCGTGGACGGGGCGGACGAGGGGGACGGCTGGGGCAGGGGCATGGACACAGGCTGCCAAACACCTCTCTTAGAAGCTTCTTAGGGCACTTCGCGAGCGTGGTGGCCATGCGCACACCACTCTCCGTCGTGATCGGTGCGGGCGGCACCGGCGGCCATATCTATCCCGGTCTTGCCCTCGCGGACGCGCTCCGCCGGGCCGACCCCGACGCGGTGATCTCCTTCGTGGGGACCGAGCGCGGACTGGAGACCCGGCTGATCCCGCAGGTCGGATACCGGCTGCACACCGTCGACATGATCCCCTTCGACCGTTCGCTCGGCGCCCGGCGGTATCTGCTGCCCGCCGCGCTGCTGAGGTCGGGCGCCCAGTGCCGGGCCATCCTCAGGGAGCAGCGGGCCCAGGTGGCGGTCGGGATGGGCGGCTATCCGAGCGCACCGGTGATCGTCGGGGCGCGGCTGGCCGGGCTGCCGAGCCTGATCCACGAGTCCAACGCGGTGCCGGGCCGGGCCAACCGGTTCGCGGCCCGGCTCACCCCGCATCTGGCACTCGCCTTCGACCGCAGCCGCCCGTATCTGGCGGGCGGCGGGCAGGCCGAGACCGTCGGGATGCCGCTGGTCGGGCCGCTGGCCCGGCTGGACCGTACGGCCCTGCGGGCGGGCGCGCGGCAGGAGCTGGGAGTGCCGGACGGGGCGCGGCTGCTGCTGGTCAACGGCGGGAGCCTGGGCGCGGCCCGGCTCACCGAGGCGGCGGTGGGGCTGGCCGCCCGCTACCGGTCCCGGGCGGATCTGCGGCTGCTGATCAAGACCGGTCCGGCGGCCCTGGACGAGACCCGGGCGGCGCTGGCGGCGAACGGCGGGGCGGTGGTCGCGGAGGCGGTGCCGTATCTGGACCGGATGGATCTGGCCTACGCCGCCGCCGATCTGGTCGTCTGCCGGGCCGGTTCGGCGACCGTCGCGGAGCTGGCCACCACCGGGATGCCGGCCGTCCTCGTGCCGTATCCGCATGCGCCGGGCGACCACCAGACGCACAACGCGCGGGTGCTCTCCGATGCCGGGGCGGCGCTGCTGCTGGCCGACGCGGAGACCACCGCGGAGCGGCTGGACGCGCTGGTCACACCGCTGCTGGACGATCCCGCCCGGCTCGCCGCGATGGGTGCGGCCGCCGACCCGGGCACCCACGCACAAGCCGCCGACCTCCTGGCCGCCAAGGCCCTCGCACTGGCCGGCCACCCGAACCCGCACCACCTCACCTTGAAGGAGTCAGCATGAGCGAGCGAAGCGAGCGCGTAATGGAGAGGTGCGTGCCTCGCGAATGCGAGGCCGAGCGAAGCGAGGTTTCGGCATGAGCAGCAGCACCCAGCAGTGGATAGGCCGCAGGGTCCTGGTCACCGGGGCCGAGGGGTTCATCGGCTCGACCCTGGTCGACCTGCTGGTCGAGGCCGGTGCCGAGGTCCGCGCCTTCGTGCACTACAAGCCGTATGCCGAGAAGGGCAATCTGGCGCACCGTCTGGCGCCGGGCGGCCCCGTCGAGATGATCGCGGGGGACATACGGGACGCCGGCCGGGTGATGGACGTCGTCGCGGGCTGCGACACCGTCTTCCATCTCGCCGCGCTGATCGGCATCCCGTACAGCTACGACTCGCCCGGCGCGTACGTCCAGACGAATGTCGTCGGTACGGAGAACGTCGCGGAGGCCGGCCGCCGGCATGGTGTCCGCCGTCTGGTGCACACCTCCACCAGCGAGGTCTACGGCACCGCGCTGACCGCGCCGATCGGCGAGGACCACCCGCTGCAGCCGCAGTCCCCGTATTCCGCCTCGAAGATCGGCGCGGACATGATGGCGCTGTCGCACTGGCACGCCTTCGAGCTGCCGGTGACGGTCGTCCGGCCCTTCAACACCTACGGGCCACGGCAGTCCGCGCGCGCCGTGATCCCCACGATCCTGGCCCAGCTCCACTCCGGCGCCCGGCAGATCAAGCTGGGTTCGCTCACCCCGACCCGTGATTTCACCTATGTCACCGACACCGCGGCCGGGTTCCTGGCGATGGCCGACTGCGACCGGGCGCTGGGGCAGGTCGTCAATCTCGGCAGCGGCCGGGAGATCTCCGTCGGCGCGCTCGCCGAGGCGCTGATAGCGGCCTCCGGCCGGGACGCGGAGGTGGTGGTGGACGCCGAGCGGCTGCGGCCCTCGGGCAGCGAGGTCGAGCGGCTGCTGTCGGACAACTCGCGGGCGCGGGAATGGGCGTCGTGGCAGCCGCGGGTTTCCCTGAAGGAGGGGCTGGCGCGGACGTCGGAGTGGGTGGCCGGGAATCTGGAGCTGTTCCGCGCGGAGCGGTATCAGGTCTGAGGGGCGGGTCTGAGGCAGGACCGGACGGGGTCTCGGGGACCGTCCCCGACCCGGCGGGGGCTTGGCGCCTGTCCCTCACCCCACGGGGCCTCGGGGCCGTCCCTGACCCAACGGGGCTTCGGGGCCGCCGCTCACCCAACGGGAGCCTCGGGGCCGCCCGACCCACCGGACACCCCCTGACGCAAGCCGCCGAGCCCCAGGAGCAGCACCGTCGAGAGCTGGTGGGCCCATGCGGTGTCCACCGGTTCCGCGGTGACCAGGGTGCGGTGCACGATCGCCCCGGCGATGAGGTCGAAGATCAGGCCGACGGTCTGCTCGGCGGCCGCCGCACCGTCCGGGCCCGGGGTGTCCGCCGGCAGTTCGCCGCGCCGCTGGGCGCGTTCCCGGCCCAGGACGACCAGCCGCTTCTGGCGGTCGACGATCGCCGAGCGGATCCGGTCGCGCAGCGCGTCGTCGGCGGTGGACTCGGCGACCACTGCCATCAGCGCGGTCTTGGTCTCGGGCCGCGCCAGCAGGGCCCCGAACTGCAGGACCACGCCCTCGATATCGGACTGCAGACAGCCCCGGTCGGGGAGTTCGAGCTCGTCGAAGAGGACCGCCACCGCGTCCACGACGAGCTCGTTCTTGTTGCCCCAGCGGCGGTAGAGCGTCGTCTTGGCGACACCGGCACGGGCCGCGACCTCGCCCATGGTGAGTCTTCCCCAGCCCAGGTCGACGAGCGCGGCGCGCGTCGCGTCGAGGATCGCGCGGTCGGTCTCGGCGCTGCGCGGGCGGCCGGGGCGGCCTTTCCGGGGGCTGGCGGAGCAGTGCATGCGGGTGACCATACCGGCCGGTAAGGGGGCGGGAGCCGGGGCGGGTGAGACAGATCACGGGAAGCGGGGCCGGAAGTGGTTGCAGGGAGGGGGGCACCGCCAGTTACGCTACGACCCGTAGCGATAAGAGCGACAGCCACCGGGCCGGGGTGGGGACCCACGGCCCAGCAGACCGGTCCTCCTCGGGGCCGGGCATGGTCCTCCTCGGGACCGAACGGGCACCGGAGTCCTCGTACGCCGCATCCGGCGGGGCGTGCGGGCGGGGCGGTGTCCAGCGGGTTCGGCGGATTTGGCCACCGTCGGGCCGGAATTTCCGCAGCGCTTTTCGGAACGGAGCGCCCAGGGGGGAAGATGTACGCATGCAGCCACGCAACATGTCCATGAGCGGAGTCGTCGACCTGGCCGCCGTGAAGGCGGCCGGGGAAGCGAAGCAGAAGGCGGAGCAGGCGCGCGCCGATGCCGCCCGTAACGGCGCGGCGCCGGCAGGCGGTGCCCGCCTGGTGTTCGACGTCGACGAGGCGGGGTTCCAGCAGGACGTCCTGCAGCGCTCCACCGAGGTTCCGGTCGTCCTCGACTTCTGGGCCGAGTGGTGCGAGCCGTGCAAGCAGCTGGGTCCGCTGCTGGAGCGCCTGGCGGCGGAGTACGCCGGCAAGTTCGTGCTGGCCAAGGTCGACGTCGACGCCAACCAGACACTGTTCCAGCAGTTCGGGGTGCAGGGCATCCCGGCGGTGTTCGCGGTCGTCGCGGGCCAGCCGATCCCGCTGTTCCAGGGCGCGGCCCCGGAGGCGCAGATCCGGCAGGTGCTGGACCAGCTGGTACAGGCCGCCGAGCAGCAGTTCGGCATCGTCGGCGCGACCGTCGACGCGTCGGCCGAGGGTGAGCAGCCGGCCGAGGCGCCGGTGCCGGCCGGCCCGTACGACGCGGCGCTGGAGGCCGCGAACTCGGCGCTGGACTCCGGTGATCTGGGCGGCGCCATCCAGGCGTACAAGAACGTGCTCTCCGACGACCCGGCCAACCCGGAGGCCAAGCTGGGTCTTGCCCAGGCCGAGCTGCTCAAGCGGGTGCAGGGTCTGGACGCGCAGGCGGTGCGCAAGGAGGCCGCGGAAAGCCCGGCCGATGTGCAGGCGCAGATCCGCGCCGCGGATCTCGATCTGGTCGGCGGGCATGTCGAGGACGCCTTCGGGCGGATGGTCGACACGGTCAAGCGGACGTCCGGTGACGACCGGGACGCCGCGCGGGTACGACTGCTGGAGCTGTTCGAGGTGATCGGCGCGGAGGACCCGCGGGTGACCGCGGCGCGTACCGCTCTCGCCCGCGTGCTGTTCTGAGCCGTCGGCGCTTTCGTCCGTCTGTGACAAAAAAACACCCCTGTCAAACAAACAGCGGCCGCGTTTTACCAAAACTTGGTAAACGCGGCCGCTGTTACTCGGAGTAAGCCCCTTGGGTGACTTCGTGGCGATATGTCCGAGGTTGCTTGATGTCTCTTCGTTGTTAACGACGACCGTCCGTGCGCGGTCGATATCAGCGGGTCGCAGTGCGGTTATCCGCCCGTTACCCGCAAGTAATGAGCCCCTTGTGCGGCGGCTTTGAATGCACGACGATCGGCCTCGCTCGGTCCATTCCCGCAGCCCGGCAGCCGGCCGGTGCCGCGGGGCACTTGGGTCCCCACCGAGTGGCCGGCGGCAGTGGCGCCGGCCGTGGACAGGGGGGTCTCTGCCGCTCCGGCGGAGCCTGTCCAGTGCGGTTGCGCGAGAGCGTGGCCAGTGGTTGTCGCTCGGGGGTGATCGCCGGTATTCGGAACGCACTGCGCCTCCGAGAACGGGCGCTCTCCTTCCCGAGGACGTAGCACTTCTCCCATCCCGTGTGGGGCCGCTCAGTTGAGTCGGCCGGTACCGGAGATGTACGTCCGAGAAGGAGGAAAGTCATGGAGTCCCTGGCTCGTGGCGGGACCAGATGGAAGCGGTTCGCCGTCGTCATGGTGCCGAGTGTCGCGGCGACGGCTGCCATAGGCGTGGCCCTGTCGCAGGGTGCGCTCGCGGCCTCGTTCAGCGTGTCCGGCCAGCAGTTCAAGGTGGCCACCGACCGTCTGGACGGCACCGGCTTCGTTCAGTACGGAGCCGTTGACGCACAGAAGGACGGCAAGCAGATCCCGGTGGCGGTCTCGGCGTTCTCCAGCGCCAAGATCAAAAACCTGTGCCAGTCCGTCGTCGTACCCGTCCCGGTCTTCGGTGACGTGTCGATGGTGCTCAGGGCGGGCGGCGGCAAGCCGGTCGAGGCCAAGAACCTCTATATCGACCTCGACCAGCTGAACGCGGACGCGACCTTCAAGAACATCAACATCGGTGTTGCGGCGGGGTCGACGTCCAAGGGCCCCGGCATCAAGAAGGGCGACAAGACGGACCCCGGTTCGTTCGCCCAGGAGGCCGACAGCGCCACGCTGACCGGCGTCAAGCAGACGGCCTGGGCGACCACGGCCGGCACGTTCAAGCTCAGCGGCCTCAGCATGAAGGTCACCAAGGGCAAGAACGAGTGCTACTGACGCACTGAGCGTGCGGGCGCGGGGTGAGCTCTACGGCGTCCTGAGCCGCGCCCCGTGCCCGTACGCCAAGGGTGTGTCGTACGACACTCCAGCTCAGAACCACCGATTTAGCCAGTCCCGAGGAGCTGTACGACATGAGCGCCGAAACGCGACCACGGCTGATCGAGTCCATCGGCCACAAGCGACTTTCGTTCCGGGAGTGGCGTGGCCGTCGCCCGTTCTGGGGCGGTCTGCTGACCGTGCTCGGCGGGATCCCGATCATGTACTTCCCCTACGCGCATCTCACGCTCGGGGGTATGACCCTCAGCATGGCGACCACGGCCGGTGCCGGCTCGCTGATCATCGGCGTGCTGCTGGTCGTGCTCGGTCTCACCATGTGGTTCCAGCCGGTCTCGCGCGTGTTCGCGGGTGTGGCGGCGATTCTGCTCTCCCTGGTCTCCCTGGTCGTCTCGAACTTCGGCGGCTTCCTGGTCGGCTACCTGATGGGGCTGATCGGCGGTGCGCTGGCGGTCGCCTGGGCGCCGGGCGGGCCGAAGGCCGAGGAGGCCGGTGAGCCGGCCCGCGACGCGGGCGCCGGGCCGTGGGTGGCCACCGAGCCCGCACCGGCCGCGGGTGCCGGTTCGGGGCCGGGCTCCGGACTGGACGACCTGTCAGGAACGAGCCCGACCAACGGGACGAACGGGAGGCACCGTGCCGGGTGACGAGCTGCACCAGAACGCAGCCGCCGGGCCGAGATCCGGGCCGCGGCACGCGGCGCCGAAGAAGCCGTTGCTGACACGGCTCCACGTACCCGCCGGCAAGGCGATCGCCATCGCCGCGATGCCGTCCGCCGTGCTCATGGGCATGGGGCTGACGCCCCAGATGGCGATGGCCAAGCCGCAGCCGCCCAAGAGCCCCTTCAAGGACGGTCCGTGTGTGACCGCTCCGGACAAGGCGGGCCAGGACAGCGAAGGCGCCAAGGCCGAGGACGGCGCGAAGGACCGGGAGGGCGGCGCCGAGCCGTCCGCCACGCCCTCGCCCAAGCCCTCGCCGTCGGCGAGCAAGGAACCCACCAAGGCGCCCGAGCCGTCCGACTCCGGGAAGACCGCGGAGCCGTCCGGCTCGCCGACTCCGTCGCCGTCGGGCTCCGAGGAGGAGAAGGACGACGGTGGGGGGCTGCTGGGCGGCATCGGTGACGCGCTCGGCGGTCTCTTCGGCGTCGGATCCGACGACTCCAAGGAGCCGGACGCTTCGCCGAGCCCCTCGCCCTCCCCGTCCGGCGACGCCGCGTCCAAGGACTCGTCCAAGGACTCCGACTCCGGGACCGACAAGGTCTCGGAAACGGTCGACGGTCTCAAGGACGGCGCCACCAGGGCCCTCAAGGACCCGTCGCGCGCGGCCGACGACACCGTCCACGGCGCCGTCGGCACGGCGGACAACGCCCTGCCCGGCGGTGGTCTGGACGGCAAGGACGCCGATGGCAAGAAGGCGTTCCCCTGTGTCGTGGAGAACAAGCAGAAGGGCGAGAACGAGCAGACGCCCGTCACCCTGCCCGACGACCCCTGGCACCTGGAGTCCAGCGGGCTCACCCTGCGCGGTCTGGACTACAAGGGCGTGGTCAACCTCACGACCCAGAGCGGACGCACCAAGCAGGCCCTGAAGTTCACCGCCGACACCGTGGACATCGCCGATCTGCACCAGACCGTCGACGACCGGGCTTCGGGCAAGCACTACCACGTCCGCTCGGCCCCGGGGTCCACCTCCACCATGCGCGGCGGCCAGGTGACGATGTACACCGAGCGGCTGCAGGGCAATCTCTTCGGGCTGATCCCGGTGGTCTTCGATCCGGAGCACCCGCCGCCGATCAATATCTCGTACGCCTATTTCACCAAGGTGAAGATCGACCAGGCGGGCCAGTTCGGCGGCAATCTCCATGTCCCGGGCATGCGGCTGAGCATCGAGAACTGACCGGAGCACCACCCGGCAGAGTCTTTCCGGGAGCCGCGGAAACGGCGGTGGGCCGCCCCCAGGTGAAGGGGGCGGCCCACCGCCGTTTCGCATGCCGCCAGGTCAGGCGCTCTCGCCGCCCAGGTGGTGCACGCGCACCATGTTGGTGGTGCCGGGGACGCCGGGGGGCGAACCGGCGGTGATCAGCATGGTGTCGCCCGCGTTGTAGCGGTGCAGCTTCAGCAGCTCGGAATCCACCAGGTCCACCATCGCGTCGGTGTTGTCCACGTGCGGGACGACGAAGGACTCCACGCCCCAGCTCAGCGTGAGCTGGTTGCGGGTGGCGGCGTCGGTGGTGAAGGCCAGGATCGGCTGGCAGGCGCGGTAGCGCGACAGCCGGCGGGCGGTGTCACCGGACTTGGTGAAGGCGATCAGTGCCTTGCCGTCCAGGAAGTCGGCCATCTCGCAGGCCGCGCGGGCCACCGAACCGCCCTGCGTACGCGGCTTCTTGCCGGGCACCAGCGGCTGCAGGCCCTTGGACAGCAGCTCCTCCTCGGCCGCCTCGACGATCTTCGACATCGTCTTGACGGTCTCGATCGGGTAGGCGCCGACCGAGGACTCCGCGGAGAGCATGACCGCGTCGGCGCCGTCGAGGATGGCGTTGGCGACGTCGGACGCCTCGGCGCGGGTCGGCCGGGAGTTGGTGATCATCGACTCCATCATCTGGGTCGCGACGATCACCGGCTTGGCGTTCCGGCGGCACATCTCCACCAGGCGCTTCTGCACCATCGGGACCTTCTCCAGCGGGTACTCCACCGCCAGGTCGCCGCGGGCCACCATGACCGCGTCGAAGGCCATCACGACCTCCTGCATGTTGGCCACCGCCTGCGGCTTCTCGACCTTGGCGATGACCGGGACCCGGCGGCCCACCTCGTCCATGACGCGGTGCACGTCCTGGACGTCCTTGGCGTCCCGGACGAAGGACAGCGCGACCATGTCGCAGCCCAGGCGCAGGGCGAACTTGAGGTCCTCGATGTCCTTCTCGGACAGCGCGGGGACGTTCACCGCGGCGCCGGGCAGGTTGATGCCCTTGTGGTCGGAGATGACCCCGCCCTCGATGACGATGGTGCGCACCCGCGGGCCGTCGACCTCGACGACCTGGAGCGCGACATTGCCGTCGTTGATCAGGACCGGGTCGCCCTTGGAGACATCGCCCGGCAGGCCCTTGTAGGTCGTACCGCAGATGGTCTTGTCGCCCGGGACGTCCTCGGTGGTGATGACGAACTCGTCACCGCGGACCAGCTCGACGGGTCCGTCGGCGAAGGTCTCCAGACGGATCTTGGGGCCCTGGAGGTCGGCCAGTACACCGATGGCGCGGCCGGTCTCCTCGGCGGCCTTGCGCAGGCGGTGGTACCGCTCCTCGTGCTCCGAGTGGGTCCCGTGGCTCATGTTGAAACGGGCCACGTTCATACCGGCTTCGATCAGCGTCTTCAGCTGGTCGAAGGAGTCGACGGCGGGGCCCAGGGTGCAGACGATTTTGGAACGGCGCATGGGCTGAATCCTATCGGTTTGTTTAGGAGCGGAATATTCCACCTGGTGGAAGCCCCAGCGACTAGGCGTTGACCAGGGCGTATGTCTGCTGAGCGATCTCAAGTTCCTCGTCGGTGGGCACGACGGCGACCGCCACCCGGGCGTATTCGGGCGAGATCAGCCGCGGCTCGTCGCCCCGTACGGCGTTCAGCGAGGCGTCCACGGCCATGCCCAGCTCCTCCAGGCCGGCGATCGCGGCCGCCCGCACCGGGGCGGCGTTCTCGCCGACACCGGCGGTGAACGCCAGCGCGTCGACCCGGCCGAGCACCGCGTAGTAGGCGCCGATGTACTTCTTCAGCCGGTGGATGTAGATGTCGAAGGCGAGCTGCGCCTGCGCTGCGTCCTCTCCGCCTGCGTCGATCCGGCGGCGGATCTCGCGCATGTCGTTGTCGCCGCACAGCCCGACGAGACCGCTCTTCTTGTTGAGCAGCACATCGACCTCGTCCTCGTCCATCCCCGCCACCCGCCTGAGGTGGAAGGTCACCGCGGGGTCGATGTCGCCGGAGCGGGTGCCCATGACCAGGCCCTCCAGCGGCGTCAGGCCCATGGACGTGTCGACGCACCGGCCGCCCTGGACGGCGGACGCGGAGGCGCCGTTGCCCAGGTGCAGCACGATGACATTGACGTCCTCGGGGGCCTTGCCCAGCAGTTCGGCGGTCTTGCGCGAGACATAGGCGTGCGAGGTGCCGTGGAAGCCGTAGCGGCGGATGCGGTGCGCGTCGGCGGTCGCCACATCGATCGCGTAGCGGGCCGCGTACTCCGGCATCGTGGTGTGGAACGCGGTGTCGAAGACCGCGACCTGCGGCAGGTCGGGGCGGAGCGCCCGGGCGGTCTTGATGCCGGTGATGTTCGCCGGGTTGTGCAGCGGGGCCACCGGCACCAGCCGCTCGATCTCCTTGAGCACCGCCTCGTCGATCACGGTCGGCGCGGAGAACTTCAGTCCGCCGTGCACCACGCGGTGGCCTATCGCGGCCAGTTCCGGGGAGTCGAGGCCGAGGCCGTCCGCGGCCAGCTCCGCGGCGACGGCCTTCAGCGCGGCGGTGTGGTCGGCGATCGTGCCCTCGGTCTCGCGCTTGGCGCCGCCGGTGGCCAGCGGGGTGTGGGCCAGGCGCGAGGTCTCCTCACCGATCCGCTCGACCAGGCCGACGGCCAGGCGACGGCCCGCGGCGGAGCCGCTGATCGACTCCGTGCTCATGTCGAGCAGCTGGTACTTCACCGACGAGGAGCCGGAGTTGAGGACGAGGACGCGGGTGGCAGTGGCAGTCATGAGGGGCTTTCCGATGGGGAGGGGTGTTTCGGGGCGGGGCTCAGGCGGTGTGTCCGGCGCCGGGCTGGGCGCCCTGCGCCTGGATGGCGGTGATGGCCACGGTGTTGACGATGTCCTGGACCAGGGCGCCGCGCGAGAGGTCGTTGACCGGCTTGCGCAGGCCCTGCAGGACCGGGCCGACCGCGACCGCGCCGGCCGAGCGCTGCACGGCCTTGTAGGTGTTGTTGCCGGTGTTGAGGTCCGGGAAGATCAGCACGGTGGCCTTGCCGGCCACATCGGAGTCGGGGAGCTTGGTCCGCGCGACCGCCGCGTCCACTGCCGCGTCGTACTGGATCGGGCCCTCGACCAGCAGATCCGGGCGCAGCTCACGCACGATCCCGGTGGCCTTGCGGACCTTGTCGACCTCCGCGCCGGAGCCGGAGGTGCCGGTGGAGTACGACAGCATCGCGATCCGCGGCTCGACGCCGAACTGGGCGGCGGTGGCGGCCGACTGGATGGCGATGTCGGCGAGCTGCTCGGCGTTCGGGTCCGGGTTGACGGCGCAGTCGCCGTAGACCAGGACGCGGTCGGCCAGGCACATGAAGAAGACCGACGACACGATCTGGGCGTTCGGCTTGGTCTTGATGATCTCGAAGGCCGGCCGGATGGTGGCGGCCGTGGAGTGCACCGCGCCCGAGACCATGCCGTCGGCGAGGCCCTCCTGCACCATCAGGGTCCCGAAGTACGAGACCTCCGCGACCACGTCGTAGGCCAGTTCGTACGAGACGCCCTTGTAGGCGCGCAGCTTCGCGTACAGCTCGGCGAAGCGCTCGCGCAGTTCGGAGGTCTGCGGGTCGATGATCTGGGCGTCCGCCAGGTCGATGGCCAGGTCGGCGGCGCGCTTGCGGATCGACTCCTCCTCGCCGAGCAGGGTCAGATCGCAGACGTCGCGGCGCAGCAGCACATCGGCGGCGCGCAGGACGCGTTCCTCGGAGCCCTCCGGGAGGACGACGCGGCGGCGGCCGGAGCGGGAGCGCTCGATCAGCTCGTGCTCGAACATCATCGGGGTGACGCGCGGCGAGCGGGCGACCGAGATCCGGTCCGTCAGCTCCGCGGTGTCCACATGCCGCTCGAAGAGGCCCAGCGCGGTCTCCGCCTTGCGCGGCGAGGCGGCGTTGAGCTTGCCCTCGATGGCGAACAGCTCGGCGGCGGTGGGGAACGAGCCGCCGGGTACGGAGACGACCGGGGTGCCGGGGGCGAGGCGGGCGGCCAGCGCCATGATGTCGGGGCCCGGCCGCTCGTCGAGGGTGAGCAGCACACCGGCGATCGGCGGGGCGCCGGCGCTGTGCGCGGCGAGCGAGCCGATGACCAGGTCGGCGCGGTCCCCGGGGGTCACCACGAGGCAGCCGGGGGTCAGAGCCTGGAGGAAGGTCGGCAGCATGGCGCCGCCGAAGACGAAGTCCCGCGCGTCCCGGGCCAGGCCGGAGTTGTCGCCCAGCAGCACCTCCGCGCCGAGGGTGTGCACGATCTGCCCGACGGTCGGCGCGGAGAGCGAGCCGTCCTCGGGGAGCGCGTAGCAGGGCACCGGGAAACGGGCGGCGAGCCGCTCGGCGACGGCCTCGCGCAGCTCGGGTGCGACCCGGTTGACGACCATGGCGACGACGTCGCAGCCCAGTGACTGGAAGGCGCGGTAGGCGTTGCGGGCCTCGGCGCGTACGGACTCGGCCTCCTGCCCCTGACCGCCGATGACGGCGATCAGGGAGGCGCCGAATTCATTGGCGAGCCGGGCGTTGAGGCTCAGCTCGTCCGGGAGGCTGGTGTCGGCGTAGTCCGAGCCGAGGACCAGGACGTACTCGTAGTCCTTGGCCACGGCGTGGAAGCGCTCGACGAGCCGGGAGACCAGCTCGTCGGTGCCGCGCTCGGCCTGGAGGGCGGCGGCCTGGCTGTAGCCGAGGCCGTATACGGTGTCGGCGGACTGGGTGAGCCGGTAGCGGGAGCGCAGCAGGTCGAAGAGCCGGTCCGGTCCGTCGTCGTGCATCAGCGGGCGGAAGACCCCCACCCGGTCGACATGGCGGGTCAGGAGCTCCATGACTCCCAGCTCGATGACCTGGCGGCCGTCGCCGCGGTCGATCCCGGTCACGTACACGCTGCGCGTCACGCGTGCTCTCCGATCCGTCTCGTCGCTCTTCGTTCCGCTCTCACCAGGGCAAATTACCCGTTATCGTCGGCTTGCCCCCCTTGACAATACCTGCGTGGGTGGCTAAGCCGCTCTCCCAGTTTCCCCTGAGCGGCCGGTGACGGGGACAGTGGGGTGCCCGCCGGGTGAAGGCGGCGCCCTCCGGACCGTGAAACAATCGGACCGGCTCTCACGAACCGACCGCGAGCACAGGAGACACAGCACGATGCGTATCGGAGTCCTCACCGCAGGCGGCGACTGCCCCGGACTGAATGCTGTGATCCGGTCCGTCGTCCACCGCGCCCTCACCGGCCACGACGATGAGGTGATCGGCTTCGAGGACGGCTTCAAGGGCCTGCTCGACGGACGCTTCCGCAAGCTCGACCTCGAAGGGGTCAGCGGCATCCTCGCTCGCGGCGGCACCATCCTCGGCTCGTCCCGGCTGGAGCGCGCCCGGCTCCGCGAGGCCTGCGAGAACGCCAAGGGCCTCTCCAAGGACTACGGGATCGATGTGCTGATCCCGATCGGCGGCGAGGGCACGCTCACCGCCGCCCGGATGCTGTCGGACGCCGGGATGCCCGTCGTCGGCGTCCCGAAGACCATCGACAACGACATCTCCTCCACCGACCGCACCTTCGGCTTCGACACCGCCGTCGGCGTCGCGACGGATGCCATCGACCGGCTCAAGACCACCGCGGAGTCGCATCAGCGCGTCATGGTCGTCGAGGTCATGGGACGGCATGCGGGCTGGATCGCGCTGGAGTCCGGGATGGCCGGCGGCGCGCACGGCATCTGCCTGCCGGAGCGCGATTTCGATGTGAACGACCTGGTCAAGATGGTCGAGGAGCGGTTCGCCCGGGGCAAGAAGTTCGCCGTGGTCTGTGTCGCGGAGGGTGCCCACCCGGCCCCCGGCACCATGGACTACAAGAAGGGCGCCATCGACCCGTACGGCCATGAGCGGTTCTCCGGCATCGGCAACGCGCTCGCCCGCGAACTGGAGAAGCGCCTGGGCAAGGAGGCCCGGCCGGTCATCCTCGGGCACGTCCAGCGCGGCGGCACCCCCACCGCCTACGACCGGGTGCTCGCCACCCGCTTCGGCTGGCACGCCGTCGAGGCAGCGCACCGCGGCGACTTCGGCAGGATGACCGCCCTGCGCGGCACGGACATCACGATGGTGCCGCTGGCCGAGGCCGTCACCGAGCTCAAGACGGTGCCCGCGACCCGGATGGACGAGGCGGAGTCGGTCTTCTGAACCGGGGCCTTCCTTCGGAGCCGGGGTCTTCGGTGCTGAACCCGGGTCTTCGGTACTGGACCGGGACCCTCGGCGCCGAACCGGGTTTTTCGGTATAGAACCCGGGGCTTCGATACGGACTGGTGTCAACGGCGGTGCGCCGGCTCTCGGTTGAGGGCCGGCGCACCGCCGTTCGCCGTACGGGGCGGTGCCCGCTACGGGGCCGGGTGATGGGTCCCGCCGGATACGGGGCACCGCGTACGCGTCACTGCGCGCCTACGGCCTCCAGCATGTTCAGCCGGGCGGCGCGGCGGGCCGGCCACAGCGCCGCCAGCACCCCCACGACCAGCGCGATCAGCAGGAACAGCCCGAGCCGGCCCCAGGGCAGCACCATCTCGTACGTGGGGAACGACGAGCCCACCATGCTGCCGCCGGCCCAGGCCAGGAAGATGCCCACGCCGATGCCGAGGACCGCGCCGAACAGCGAGATGACCACCGACTCCAGCCGGACCATCTGCTTGATGCCGCTGCGGGCCAGTCCTATCGCCCGCAGCATCCCTATCTCCCGGGTCCGCTCGAACACCGACATCGCCAGGGTGTTGACCACGCCGACCACCGCGATGATGACGGCCATGCCCAGCAGCCCGTAAACCATGTTCACCACGGTGTCGATCTGTCCGGCGTTCTCCTTGCGCAGGTCGTCGTGGTTCTGGATCTTCAGCAGCGGGCTGTCGCCGAGGGCGTGCCGGATCTCCTTGACCAGGGCCTCGGAGCCGCCGTCGGTGGCCTTGACCAGCAGCTCGTCGTTTTTGACCTGCTCCAGATGCGGGGTGACCAGTGCCATATCGGCGAAGGCGTCACCGATCGTCGTGTTGTCGGCGTAGACGGCGGCTATCTTCAGCTTCTCCTTCTGCTTGTCGAAGAACTCGGCGTTCACGGTGTCGCCGACCTGCCAGCCGTGCTCCTTCGCCCCGGACTCCGATACGGCCATCCCGCCGGGCGCCCGGACGGCTTCCAACGAGCCCTTCCTGAAGGTGAGTTGAGCGACCTCGCCGATCTGGGAGAGGTCGGTGCCCCGGACGTAGCCGTAGCCGCCGTCGCCGCCCTGGCCGGTGCCGGAGCCGCCGTCGACGGTGAAGCCCGCACCGCGGAACGGGACCGTCGCCTCGACGCCCGGGACCTTCGCCACCTTCTCGGACAGGTCGGGGTCCAGCCCGACGTACGTCGAGGTCTCGATCTTGTAGTCGGCCGTCAGGCCGGTGGCCGCCATCTTGTCCATGCCGACCTGCGCGGAGTTCCCGACGACGGTCATGCCGGTGATCAGGGTGAGGCCGATCATCAGCGCGGACGCGGTCGCGGCGGTGCGGCGCGGATTGCGCAGCGCGTTCTCCTTGGCCAGCTTGCCGCCGACGCCGAACAGCCGGGTGGTGACCGCACCGGCCAGCGCGACCAGCGGACGGGACAGCAGCGGGGCGAGGATGATCACGCCGGTCAGCGTCAGCGCCGAGCCCAGCATCGCGATCGGCAGATCGTCACCGGACGCCAGCGTGGAGACCCACAGCATCACGGCCACACCGAGGCCGGTGATCACCGCGCCGATGGTGTTGCGGAGCACCAGGCTGCGCATCGCGGGCGGCGCCTCGACGGTGCTGAGCGCCTCCACCGGCGCGATCTTCGCCGCCTTGCGGGACGGCAGCCATGCGGCCAGTACGGTCACCACGACGCCGACGCCCAGTGCGGAGAGCACCGTGGTCGGGCTGATGATGACCGGCCCGTCCGGGAAGCCCGCGCCATTGGCGTTGAGCACCGCACGCAGGCCCACCGCGATACCGGTGCCCAGCGCGAAGCCTGCGACGGACGAGATCAGCCCCAGCAGCCCCGCCTCGGCCAGCACCGAGCGCACCACCTGCCGGCGCGAGGCACCGACCGCGCGCAGCAGCGCGATCTCGCGGCTGCGCTGGGATATCAGCATGGTGAAGGTGTTGGCGATGATGAAGACGCCGACGAACAGGGCGATTGCGGCGAAGGTCAGCAGGGTCTTGCTCAGCGCGCTGTTCTGCTGGGCGATCATCCGGGTCTGTTCGGCGGCGAGTTCACTGCCGCTGGTCGCCTCGGCGCGGCCCTTGGGCAGCAGTTCGCGGACCTTCATGGTCAGCGCCTGCTGGTCGGCGCCGGGCGTGGCGGTCACGACCAGCTCGTCGAACTGGCCGGGGTGCAGATACAGCTTCTGCGCGGTGGCGGTGTCGAACAGCGCCAGGCTGCCGCCCGCGGTCACCTGCGGGTCGTCTGTGGCGACGATGCCGACCAGCTTCTTCTTCAGCACCGGACCGTCGGTGGCGAACCGCACGGTGTCGCCGATCTTGTAGCCGGCGGCCTTCGCGGTGCTCTCGGCGAGTGCCATCTCGTTCTCGGCCGCCGGGCCGCGTCCCTGGGCCAGCGGGTAGCGGCTGTCCTGGCCGTCCTTGCCCGGCTGGTAGTTGACGGCGCGGTTCTGCCAGCCGTTGCCGATCGGCTGGTCGTCCTTCCCGGCGAGCGTCGCCGAGCCGGTGACGTCGGACCGGACGGACCGGACGCCCGGCAGCTCGCGGATGCGGTCCGCCAGCGACTGGTCGAGCGCGGTGGCCCGCTTGCCGTCCTTCTCCTCCGTGCCAGGGGCATCGGGGTCGGAGATGGCCTGGACGGAGACGGCCACATCCTTGAGGCTCTTGGCGGAGGCGTTCTTCACGGCCTCGCCGACGGTGTCGCTGAAGATCAGGGTGCCGGCGACGAAGGCGACGCCGAGCAGGACCGCGAGTGCGGTCATCATCAGCCGGGCTTTGTGCGCAAGGACATTGCGCAGGGCGGTACGCAGCATGGTGGTGGTGTCAGTCCTGGGGTGCGGTTGCTCTGGATACGGGAGGTCGGCGGGCGGCCGGGTGCGGCGCCGTGGGTGGCTGGGCGTACCGCGTCGGGCGGCCGGGTGCGGCGCCGTGGGGGGCCGGGCGTACCGCGTCGGGCGGCCGGGTGCGGCGCCGTGGGGGGCCGGGCGTACCGCGCCGGGTGCGCCGGGCCGCGCCGGTGTCAGCTCGTACGGCCCTTGGCGTCGAACAGCCGCATCCGGTCCAGCACGGCGTCGGCGGTCGGCTCGTGGAGCTCCTCTACTATCCGGCCGTCCGCGAGGAACACCACCCGGTCCGCATAGCCGGCCGCGACCGGGTCGTGAGTGACCATCACCACCGTCTGGTTCATGGCCCGCACCGACTCCCGCAGAAAGCCCAGCACTTCGGCGCCGGAACGGGAGTCGAGGTTGCCGGTCGGCTCGTCCGCGAAGATGATCTCCGGCTGGGCGGCCAGCGCACGGGCGACGGCGACCCGCTGCTGCTGGCCGCCGGAGAGCTGTGCGGGCCGGTGCGCGAGCCGCCCGGTCAGGCCGACGGTTTCGATGACGGAGTCGAGCCACTGCCGGTCGGGCCGGCGGCCGGCGATGGCCATCGGCAGGGTGATGTTCTCCAGCGCGGTGAGCGTCGGCAGCAGATTGAACGCCTGGAAGATAAAGCCGATCTTGTCGCGGCGCAGTCGCGTCAGCTGCTTGTCGCCCAGTGACGCCAGCTCGACGTCGCCGATCCGCGCCGAGCCGCTGGAGATCGCGTCCAGACCGGCCATGCAGTGCATGAGCGTGGACTTGCCGGACCCGGACGGGCCCATGATGGCCGTGAACCGGCCCTTGCCGAACTCCACGGAGACGGAGTCCAGCGCGACCACGCGGGTCTCGCCCTGGCCGTAGACCTTGCTCAGATCCGTCGCGCGGGCGGCGACGGCCGCGGTGGCACGGGCGGGGGCGGAGGGATGGGGAGAACCGGGGAAACCGGGAAAGGCGGCCGCGTGGGACACGGAGGACTCCTGAAGTGGGGACGGACGATCTGCTGGAATTCGATGTCCCAATTCTCGAATGCGCAGGTCAGCCCAGCCGTCAGTCCGAGGGTTGGAATGTCGGGTCAGCCAGCGGTCCGACAGCACCCCCTGCCGTCATACCGTGGGGGGACGCCCGTCAGACCTACGACCGACGGGAACCCGGCCGGACCCCGCGCCCGCCGCCGTCCGCACCCTCGCTCACCGCGGCCGCCGTCCTCATCCCGACAGCCCGGTCCGCTCCCAGAACCTCTCCACGATGCCGTCGAGGAACGCGCGCCCCGCCCTGCGGGACTCCTCGGCGCTGCCGCCCTCGCCCCAGTTGAGCGACGCCGCCATCGTGTCGTGGTACTCGCGGTGCAGCTCCTCCAGCACGTCCTGGATCTGCTCCTTGGGCAGCGGTACGACCTTGCCGACCGGCCGCACGTACCCCTGCCAGCGGGTGCTGGCGGCGCTGGTCAGCATCTCGGTCAGCTTCGCTTCCTGACCGGTGAACCGGACCAGCGCGGGCAGCGGCAGATCGAGCACCTCGGAGAGGGCCGCGGCCTGCCGGTCGTTGCCGCGCCATACTCCGCCGGCCTCCAGCGCGTCGTACGCGGCCTGGTCCATGCCGATCCGCAGCGCCAGTTCGTCCGCCGCCAGGCCGGCCGCCAGGCGGTATTCGCGCAGTGTGCCGGGAGCGGTGATGAGCTCGCCGGGCGCGCACCACAGGGCCCCGGCCAGCGCGGTCAGCTCGGCTTCGGTCGGGGAGGTCTCGCCCAGCTCCCAGGACGCCACCGTCGCGGGCGCCACCCGGATGCCGTAGGCGGCCCCGATCCCGTAGGCGACATGGGCAGGGGTCATGCCGAGGGCCTCGCGGAGCCGGCGGGCGGCCTCGGCGTCGAAAGGGGGCCTGCGGGGCTCCCCGGCATGCGTGTTCACCGGCACACGGTAAGTGACGAGGTGGCAGCGCACCTATCGTGCATATGCCCAAGGCTGAATGTCGTAGGAAGCTCCATACCGTCCGGTTTTCCCGGTCTCCGCGCGTCGATTTCCCGCCACCGGCCTGTCCTGAACCGGCCCCTCAGCCCTTCACCGCGCCCCCGAGCGCGAACCCGCCGCCGAGGCGCCTGGAGACAAGGATGTAGAGAAGGATCACCGGTGTCGAGTAGAGCAGGGAAAATGCCGCGAGTTCGCCGAAGGCGATGGCTCCGTAATTGCCGAAGAACGTGAAGATGGTGACGGACGCGGGCAGTTGCTCCGGGGAGAGCAGCAGCATGAAGGGGACGAAGAAGTTCCCCCACATCATGATGAAGGTGTAGATCGTCACGACGGTGAGCCCGGGCCCCATCAGCGGCAGGATGACCCGCCACAGGGTCTGCAGCCAGGAGGCGCCGTCCGTCCACGCCGCCTCCTCCAGAGCCTTCGGCACGCCGTCCATGAAGTTCTTCATCAGCCAGATGGCGAACGGGAGTTGGGCGGCGGCCAGGAACAGCGCGGTGCCGTACCTGGTGTCGATCAGGTTGACCTGCACGAACAGTCCGTAGACCGGGACCATCACCGCGGTGATCGGCAGGCAGGTCGCGAACAGAATGGTCAGCAGGTACGGGCGGCTGAAGCGGGCGCGGAAACGGGAGAGCGGATAGGCGGCCGGCGCCGCGCAGACCACCGTGATCAGCGTGGCGCCGCCGCACAGCAGCAGACTGTTGAGCATCGGCGTGAAGGTGATCTCGTCGGTCAGCACCGCCGAGAAGTTGTCCAGGCCGGGGGACGCGGGCAGCCGCACCCGCAGTGTCGCCTCCGTGTCCAGCGACGACAGCACCAGCCAGGCCAGCGGGACCGCGAACGCCACCGCGGTGAGCAGCAGCCCCGCGTCGGCGGCGATCCGATGGCGGTACCCCCTTCTCGGAGCTTGTCGGAGAGCTCGGGGGAGGCCGGGCCGGGTCAGGAGGGACCGGGCCGACCTGGCCGGGCGCGCCATCACACCTCCTCGCGCATCAGACGCAGACAGACCGCCGAGAACAGCGCGCCCACGACGAGCAGCAGCAGCGCCACCGCCGTGCCGTAGCCGATCAGGGACTTCATGAACGCCTGGTCGTACATGAAAACCGGCAGCGTCTGGCTGCGGCTCCCGGGGCCGCCGCGCGTCATCGCCCAGATCAGCCCGAAGACGGAGAGCGTCTGGAGGGTGTTGAGCATCAGATTGGTGCCGATGGAGCGGCGGATCATCGGCAGCGTGATGTACCACAGCCGCCGGAGCCCGCCCGCGCCGTCGACCTCCGCCGACTCCGTGACCTCCTGGGGGACCTCGGAGAGCGCCGCGGAGTAGACGAGCATCGAGAAGGCGGTGCCACGCCAGACGTTGGCGAACGACACGGCAACGATGGGGAGGGTGAACAGCCAGTTCTGGGTGGGAAGGTGAAGCCATTCCAGGACGGCGTTGAGGGTGCCGCGGCGTTCGAAGAAGGAATAGAGGAGGAAGCCCGCGACGATCTCCGGGATCACCCAGGCGGTGATCACCACCGCGCCGGTGACCGCGCGCACGGGCCGTGAGGCGCGCCGCATCAGGCCTGCCAGCGCGAGCCCCAGGGTGTTCTGGCCGACGAGCGAGGAGAGCACGGTGAACACCAGGGTCAGTACGACCGCGTTGCGGAAACCGGCGTCCCCGAAGGCGTGCCGGAAGTTGGCCAGGCCCACGAAGGACGCCGATTCCTGGCCGGTCAGCTGGGTGTCGGTGAAGGCGATGACGACGCAGTAGCCGATGGGCCCGGCGAGGAAGAGCAGCAGAACGACCGTGGCCGGCGCGAGCGGGGACCAGCGCAGCAGGCTCCTGGTCATGGCTTGGCGACGACCTGACCGGCCACGAGGGACGTCAGCCGCGCGTCGTAGTCCTTGGCGGCCTGCTCCGGTGACGAGTCGTCGGCGGTGACCGCCTCCATGGCCTCACCGATGGCCGAGGCCACCTTGGGATAGGCGGGCAGCGCGGGCCGGTACCGGCTGATCTTGACAAGGCTTGTGAAGAAGCCGATGCCCGGCACCGACGTCAGATAGCGCGGATCGTCGGCGACGTCCTTGCGGACGGCGATGTGTGCGCCTCGTACGCACCATTCGAGGGCGTTCTGTTTCGTCTGGAGGGTCTCGATCAACTTCCATGCCAGTTCGGGGTGTTGGGCCTTCCGCGGCACCGACCACGTCCAGCCGCCGGCCAGGCTGACCTTGCCCGGCGGAGCGCCGTGCTGGGTCGGGAACGGCGCCTGGCCGAGCGTCGTCGACCACTCGGGCCAGGGACGCCCGCCGCCGGTCTTCTGCCACTGCTGGCCCAGCCACGAACCGTCGAGGTCGATGGCGAGCTTCTCCTCGGGCAGCAGCTCGGTCGCGACCAGGGGCTGGATGTTGGGGCTGAGGGCGTCGGACAGGTCCGGCCCGAGCTTCTCCTTGTAGACGGTGTCGATGAACCTCAGGCTGTCCTTGAAGCCCTTGCTGCCGGTGACCCATTTCTTCGTGTCCGGGTCGTAGAGCTGGTTCTTGCCGGTGCCGTACAGCAGCATCTCGAAGCCCTGCATGACGGCGGCCTCGCCCGCGCCCTTGCCGGTGAAGACGTTCAGCGGGATGACGCCGGGGACCTTCCGCTTGATCGTCCGGGCCGTGTCGAGCACCTCGTCCCAGGTCCGGGGCCGCCAGTCGGTGGCCAGCCCGGCCCGCTTGAAGATCTTCTTGTTGAACCACAGACCCCGGGTGTCCGTGCCGTCCGGAACGCCGTACGTCTTGCCGTCCTGCCCCTTGGCCGCGCCCTTCGCGGTCGCCTCGAACTGTCCCCAGTCGTCCCACTTCTCGATATACGGGTCCAGGGGGCGCAGCAGCCCCGCCTCGATGTCGGAGCTGATGAGGAAGGTGTCCTCGTAGACCACGTCCGGGGCGGTCTTCGGGGAGCGCATCATCTGCTGGATCTTGGTGTAGTAGTCGTTCTCCGAAGCCTGGATCGGGACGAGCTTGACCTTCTTGCCGGGGTTGGCCTTCTCGAACCGCCGCGCCACCAGCTCGATGTAGTCGTCCCGGACCGTGACCTTGCTGTTGGTGTCCTTGATGAAGGCGACCTTGACGGTGTTCCGGTCGCTCCCGGGCCCGCCGCCGCAGGCGGTGAGCGTGCCCGCGGCCAGCACGGCGGCGGTGAGCAGAAGCAGTGGAGCGGTGGGGCGCACGGCACGACCTCCAACTGACCACGGGCAATCCACCACGGCAGGCTGCCCGCTGAAAGTAGGTCACCGCTCACAAAGGGGTCAATGGCCCGACCACCGGTAGCGCAATTCCGGACGGCCGACCGGGCCGCTCGGCGTACGGCTGGAGCGCGGCCGTCGGATGCGGCGAGCGGGCCGCCACCACCGCGGGCGAATCGGCGACGGCGGTGGCCGCCGCGGTCGCCCGCCGCCGGGCGGTGTCTCCTCCGCCTGCCGACCCGCGCTGAGACAGGCGAAGACGGCACAGCCCACGACAGCCACCGTCACCAGCACGACCTGCATCGCGAAGAGTTGGCCGGCGAGGCTGCGGAGGCCGCGCAGCCTCCGGGGAGGCCGGGGACGGGGGAGTCGCATGTGCAACAGTCTGCACGGCCGCTTTTGCGTGAACGAAATGAACGCAAGGATGACGCACGCCACGGCGAAGTGCTTAGTCGCCGGGACTTGTTGTGCGACGGAGCCGCAGATCAGCGCACAGCCGTATACCGAGGAGGCAGCCGTGGCTGCACAGACCCCACCGTCCGGGGACACCACCGAGGAGACCGCGCCCAAGAAGCGGGACCGCACCCATTACCTCTATGTCGCCGTGATCGGCGCCGTGTTGCTGGGCATCGTCGTGGGCTTCGCCGCCCCCGGTGCCGCCGTCCAGCTCAAGCCGCTCGGCACCGGTTTCGTGGACCTCATCAAGATGATGATCTCGCCCATCATCTTCTGCACCATCGTGTTGGGCGTCGGCTCGGTCCGTAAGGCGGCCAAGGTCGGCGCGGTGGGCGGACTCGCTCTCGGCTACTTCCTGGTGATGTCCACCGTCGCGCTGGCCATCGGTCTGCTCGTCGGCAACCTGTTGGAACCCGGCTCCGGGCTCCAACTGACCGAATCCGTACGGCACGCGGGCCGGGCCCAGACGGAGGGCGGCGGCGAGTCCCTGTCCGAGTTCCTGCTCGGCATGATCCCCACCACGCTGGTCTCCGCCTTCACCGAGGGAAAGGTACTCCAGACGCTGCTGGTGGCGCTGCTGGCCGGCTTCGGGCTGCAGGCGCTGGGGCCGGCCGGTGAGCCGGTGCTGCGCGGCATCGGGCACATCCAGCGGCTGGTGTTCCGGGTGCTGTCCATGATCATGTGGGTGGCGCCGGTGGGTGCCTTCGGTGCCATCGCGGCGGTGGTCGGCGAGACCGGGCTGGACGCGCTGAAGACGCTGGCCATCATCATGATCGGCTTCTACACCACCTGTCTGCTGTTCGTCTTCCTGGTGCTCGGCGCGCTGCTGCGGCTGGTCGCCGGCATCAACATCTTCCTGCTGCTGAAGTACCTGGGGCGCGAGTTCCTGCTGATCCTCTCCACGTCCTCCTCGGAATCGGCGCTCCCCAGGCTGATCGCGAAGATGGAACACCTGGGCGTCAGCAAGCCGGTGGCCGGCATCACCGTGCCCACCGGCTACAGCTTCAACCTCGACGGCACCGCCATCTATCTGACGATGGCCTCGCTGTTCGTGGCCGAGGCGATGGGCGAGCCGCTCTCCCTGGGCCAGCAGATCTCGCTGCTGGTCTTCATGGTCGTCGCGTCGAAGGGCGCGGCGGGCGTCACCGGCGCGGGCCTGGCGACGCTGGCGGGCGGCCTGCAGTCGCACCGCCCCGAACTGGTCGACGGCGTCGGCCTGATCGTCGGTATCGACCGCTTCATGAGCGAGGCCCGCGCGATGACCAACTTCGCCGGCAACGCGGTGGCCACGGTCCTGATCGGCACCTGGACCAAGGAGATCGACAGGAGCCGGGCGGCGGAAGTGCTGTCCGGCCGGGTGCCGTTCGACGAGAAGACGCTGTCTGCCGACGGACACGGGGACGGGCACGGGCATGGCGACGGGCACGGGCGCGGGCACGGCGCGGCGTCCGGCGAAGGGGCCGGCGAGACGTCTGCCGCTCGGGCCGTCGGGCCGCGGGACGACGGGGAGAGGGCGTCGGCGAAGGTCTGACGCCGGGGCGGGGAGCCGGCGAGCAGGAGGGGAGGGGCGGGTGCCGCGGGACGCCCGCCCCTTCGTCGTCGGCGGACGGTGGCGCAGGGCTGCCGCGTCCCGTCGTTCATCTCCCCTCTGACCCGATGCTTTCTGCCCGGGCACGGCTGTCCGAGGTCGATTGTCAGTGGTGCCCGGCACCATGCAGTTGATGGCAGATCGACAGCCGGTTGTGGCCTCGGGCGGGGCTGTGCGAGAGGGCCTTGCGCGAGGCGTGGTGAAGGAGGGGGAGACCATGGGCACATGGAGTACGGATCGGTTCGGCGGCGACGCCGCGGCGGATTTCGCGGGGGGATCTGGACGACCTGGCGGACGGGGCCCTGGAGCGGGTGCCGGCACCGGATCCGGAACTCGCCGAGCTGTGGGACGACTCCCCGAGCGGCCCGCAGTGGCGTGCGTCGGTGGACGCACTGCGTACCGCCCTCCGCCCGGCCTCGGAGTCGGTCTGAGGCCGGGCGGGGCGGGGCCGGTCCGGGCGGGCGCAACAGCAGGCCGTACCGCGATCGAGGACGGATGCGGTCATCACTGACCAGGATGAGCAATGTCCGTGACAGCAAGGGCCCCTGACGATGACGGCACCCGTCCCTGACGTCGACGGCATTCGTCCCTGGCGTGCTCAGGCCGGCCGCAGCCAGATCGTGGCCAGCGGGGGGAGCACCGCCGCGATCGAGGTGGCGCGGCCGTTCCAGGGGATCGGTTCGGCCTTGAGGGCCTCGGTGTTGGCGACGCCGCTGCCGCCGTAGCGGGGGTCGTCGGTGTTGAGGAACTCGCGCCAGGCGGGGATGTGATCGGGCACGCCGAGCCGGTAGGCGTGGCGTACGACGGGGGAGAAGTTGGTGACCGAGATCAGGGGGGCGCCTCCGGCAGAGCCTGAACGTCCTGAGTGGTGCCCCCCTGCGGCGAACCGCAGAAAGGAGAAGACATTGTCCTCGCCGGCGTCCCCGTCGATCCAGGAGAACCCCGCCGGGTCGGTGTCCCGTTCCCAGAGCGCGGGCGTAGCGGTGTAGTGACGGTTCAGATCACGGACGAGATCGCGTACGCCCCGGTGGTCCGGCTCCGCCTCGTACGACGGGTCCAGCAGCCACCAGTCCGGACCGTGGCTCTCCGCCCACTCCGCGCCCTGGGCGAACTCCTGTCCCATGAAGAGGAGTTGCTTGCCGGGATGGGCCCACATATAGGCGAGGTACGCCCGGTGGTTGGCGCGCTGCTGCCACCAGTCACCGGGCATCTTCGACACCAGTGAGCGCTTGCCGTGCACCACCTCGTCGTGGGAGATCGGCAGCACATAGTTCTCGGAGTAGGCATAGATCATGGAGAAGGTCATCTCACCGTGGTGGTACTTACGGTGCACCGGCTCCTTGGACATATAGACGAGGGAGTCGTGCATCCAGCCCATGTTCCATTTCAGACCGAACCCCAGACCGCCGAATCCCGTCGGGCCGACATGATGGGTGGCGCGGGTGACGCCGTCCCAGGCCGTGGACTCCTCGGCGATGGTGACGACGCCGGGGCAGCGGCGGTAGACCGTCGCGTTCATCTCCTGGAGGAAGGCGACGGCGTCGAGATTCTCCCGCCCGCCGTTGACGTTGGGCGTCCAGTCGCCCTCCGCACGCGAGTAGTCGAGGTAGAGCATCGAGGCGACGGCGTCCACCCGAAGGCCGTCGATATGGAACTCCTCGCACCAGTACACGGCGTTGGCGACCAGGAAATTACGGACCTCGGCGCGCCCGTAGTCGAACTCCAGGGTGCCCCAGTCCGGGTGCGCGGCCCGTGCCGGGTCTCCGGGCTCGTACAGCGGCCGCCCGTCGAACTCCGCCAGCGCCCAGTCGTCGCGCGGGAAGTGCGCCGGGACCCAGTCCATCAGTACGCCGATACCGGCCCGGTGCAGTGCGTCGATCAGGAACCGGAAGTCGTCCGGGGTGCCCATCCGCGCGGTGGGTGCGTAGAACCCGGTCACCTGATAGCCCCACGACCCGCCGAAGGGGTGCTCCGAGACCGGCATCAGTTCGACATGGGTGAAGCCCAAGTCCTTGACATAAGAGGGGAGTTGCTCCGCAAGCTGCCGATAGGTGAGGCCCGGGCGCCAGGAGGGGAGGTGCACTTCGTAGACGGACAGCGGTGCCTCGTGCACGGGACGCTCACCGCGCCGCGCCATCCAGGCGGCGTCCCGCCAGCGGTGGTGCGACTGCTCGACGACCGAGGCGTTGGCGGGCGGGCACTCGGTGCGCCGCGCCATCGGGTCGGCGCGCAGGGTCCGGGAGCCGTCCGGCCGGGTGATCTCGAACTTGTAGAGCTCGCCCTCGCCGATGCCCGGGAGGAACAGTTCCCAGACACCGGACGAGCCCAGTGAACGCATCGGAAAGGCGGTGCCGTCCCAGTAGTTGACGTTGCCGACGACACGGACGCCGAGGGCATTGGGCGCCCAGACCGTGAAGCGGGTGCCGGTCACGCCCTGGTGTTCCATGATCCGGGCACCCAGCGCGTGCCATAGCCGCTCATGGCGGCCCTCGCCGAGCAGGTGCAGATCCAGCTCGCCGACCGCGGGCAGGAAGCGGTAGGGGTCCCGCACCGTCAGGGTGGTGTCCTCGTACTCGACCAGGAGCCGGTAGTCGGGGATCTTGCGCAGCGGCAGCACTCCGGCGAACAGCCCGTCGCCCTCGGGGTGCAGGGTGGTGCGCAGGCCCTTGGCCAGGACGGTGACGCTCTTCGCGTACGGGCGCAGGGCCCGGAAGAGCAGCCCGCCACGGACGGGACGCACGCCGAGCAGGCTGTGCGGATCGTGATGCGTGCCGGCCAGCAGCCGCCCGCGGTCCTCGTCGGACAGCGGGGTGGCGACGCGTACGCCACGACTGCCGGCCTTCGGCTTGGCGGCACGGGACCGGGCCGCCGGCTTGTCGCCGGCACGGGAGGAGGTGCGGGAGGAAGTACGGGAGCCGGCAGGCGCGGGCGTGGGCGCGGTGTCCGAGGCCCGGGGCGCGGGCGGACGAGGGGCGGCGGAACCGACGGCGGAACGCTCGGCGGTGACGGCCGTTGGGCTGCTTTCGGGGCCGGTTGGCGAGGTCGCGGTCCTGGTGGGCCCGGTTGCGGAGGGGGTGGCTTTGGCGGGCTCGGTTGCCGGGACTGCGGTCTTGGTGGGTCCTGCTGCCGTGGCCGGGGTCTGGGTGGGCCCCGTCTCGGGGGTCTCGGTCGCCGTGGCGGTCTTGGCGCTGCCGGCCGGCCCGGCTGGTCCGACTGCCCCGGTTGGTCCGGTTGGCCCGGTCGTCCCGGTGTCCCCGGTTGCGGGGCTCTGTGGGGCGGCGGTCCGCTCGGTTCTGGCGGTGGGCTTGTCGGCCGGTGGCCGGGATGCCGTGGTGCGGCCGGGTCGCACCGTCGCGGGGGCGTCGGCCGCCGCCTTGGCGGGCGCGGTATCGGGAGTGGTACGCCGGGACGGTGGACGGGCGGTCACGAGGGGCCTCCTAGGGGACGAGCATCAGGTCGGATCGGAGGGGGAGTGTGGGGGACGGTGTGGGCCCGGGGGCCGGGGAGGGGCCGGGGCTGGTGTGCGGAGGGCGGCCGGGCCGGGCCCGCGGAGGGGCGGGCCCGTCGCCGCCGAGCGGTCGGACGTGGTCGGACGACGGGCGGGCAGTGTGGTCGTGCGCGTGGCGGGATCGGGAGGGGAGCGCCAGTGCCAACGATGATGCCGGGGACGGCGACACCTTCAGTGGCGCGAACGGGTGCCCGGCCGCGCTCCGGTCACCCGCGTCCGTCGGCCCTGGCCGACCTGGTGGCGCCGGAGGCGCCGGTCGAGCCGGTCGAGTCGGGGGAACCGGAGTACCGGGGCGAGTCGGACAACCGGGGCGACGGAGCCAACCGTGAGGCCCCGGCCGACTGCCCAGCCCCCGCGGGCCCACCACCCCGCCCGGCCCCGCCGCCCCCGGCGGTCCACGCACTCCCCGTACCCCCACCACCCCGCGGAGCCCGTACCGCCTCACCACCACCCCGCCCACTCCGGCTCGCCCCATCAGCCCTCTCCATCCCCTCCACCCCCACCGGCCCGTCCCCGTCCTCCAACCGCTCCTCGCCCGCAGCCAGCCGGTGGATCGCGGCCATCGGGACGGACAGCCAGTCGGGGCGGTGGCGGGCCTCGTAGAGCACCTCGTAGACGGCCTTGTCGGTCTCGTAGGCGCGCATCAGCTCGGGGGCCGAGCGCGGATCGAGCCCGCCGGCCTCGGCGTATCCCCGGCAGTAGGCGTCGCGGGTGCGCCGCGCCCACTCCAGGGACCAGGGATCGCCCCCGGACGGTCCGCTGCGCGCCGCGTAGTCGAAGGAGCGCAGCATCGCCGCGACATCGCGCAGCGCCGGCTGCGGCCGTCGCCGCTCGCCCAGCGGGCGGGCCGGTTCACCCTCGAAGTCGATCAGCGACCAGCGGCCCTCCTCGGCGGAGCGCAGCGTCTGGCCCAGGTGCAGATCGCCGTGGATGCGCTGGGCGGCCCAGCTGCGTCCGTCCTGGCCGACCGCGGCGAGCGCGTCGAAGGCGGCTCGCAGCCGGGCGCGGTAGGGCTGGAGCGCGGGCACCGCACGGGCGGTGGCGTCCAGCCGCTCGGCCATCCGGGCGGCGATCGTCTCCAGCTGCGGGCTGTGCAGTGCGGTGGTCGGCAGTGTCTCGGCGAGCGCGGTGTGCACCTCGGCGGTGGCATGGCCGAGTGCCCGCGCGGAGCCGGTGAAGTCGGCGCGTACGGCCAGTGCGTTGAGGGCCAACTGCCAGCCGTCCGCCGAGCCCGGCAGGAACGGCTGGAGCACACCGAGGGTGGTGGCCTCCCCGCCGTCGTCGGCGGCGTCCGCCTCGTACCACGCGGCGGGCGCGGGCACCCGTGCGCAGTTGACGTCGGCCAGGGCGCGCGGCAGTTCCAGATCCGGGTTGATGCCGGGCGCGATCCGCCGGAAGACCTTCAGGATGTACGTATCGCCGTACACGATCGAGGAGTTGGACTGCTCGACGGCGATCGGCCGGGCCGGCAGTCCGGACGCGATGTCGCGGTCCGGTTCGCGGTAGAAGCGCAGCGCGCCGATCCGGCCGGGCGTCCGCAGCCGCTCCAGGAGCAGCCCGCACAGTCGGCTGTCGAGCAGCGCGTCGTAGACGGTGCGGCCGCGCAGCGGGCCGCCGGAGGGGCGGCCGATCGCCGCGGGCGCCAGCCGTGGTGGTGGCGCGGGGTGTACGCCGAGCAGGAGTTGATAGCAGTCGGCGGCGGGCGTACGGCCGGCCGGGGCATTCTGCTGGGCGCGGACGAGCAGCTGGAGCAGGCCCGGTGTGCTGCCGTCGGTGGTGCACGGCAGCAGTTCGGTCGCGGAGACCAGCGTGAATCCGGTGATCAGTCGTCCCTTGCCGGCGAACCAGCGCTGGCGGGGCACCCATGCGGCGAGCAGCGGTACCAGTGAGGACAGCAGATCGGGGGCGGCGAGGAGCGGGCGGTCAGAGGTGTGGCGGGTGGCACGGGTCGAGGCGGTGTCCGACATGGCGTCGCGTCCTTTCCCCGGGCACACGACGGATACGGCAAGTGTCCCGGAATGCGGCCTTGACTGTGCGGCGGCGCGGTGGGGGTACCCCCAGACGGAGTCCGGGGACCGGCGGCGGGGGATCGCCCCGTGGCGCACCGGCACTGGTAGGTGTCCGGCTGCGGCAGCGCGCCGGCGCCGGTACGTGTCCGGTTGTGGTCCGGCCCCCCGGACGAGAGGTCGAGAGGTCAAAAAACGCCCGTACGCGCCGTGCGGCCGCGTACGGGCGGATTCTTGGGCCTCGCCCGGACGGGTCTGCCTGCTGGACCGGTGTGGTGCGGCTGATATGCCCTGCCCGGCCGGCTACGCGGGGTTCTTCCGCAGCCGGAACCAGTAGAACCCGTGGCCCGCGAGGGTGAGCAGGTACGGGAGTTCACCGATGGCCGGGAAGCGGACGCCACCGATGAGTTCCACCGGGTGGCGGCCGTTGAAGGACCGCAGGTCCAGCTCGGTCGGCTGGGCGAAGCGGGAGAAGTTGTGCACGCACAGCACCAGGTCGTCATCCGCCCCGCCGGTGCCCTCCGCTTCCCGCAGGAAGGCCAGCACCGCCGGGTTGGTGGAGGGCAGTTCGGTGTAGCTGCCCAGTCCGAACGCCGGGTTCTGCTTACGGATCTCGATCATCCGGCGGGTCCAGTGCAGCAGCGACGAGGGCGAGCTCATCGCCGCCTCGACGTTGGTGACCTGGTAGCCGTAGACCGGATCCATGATCGTGGGGAGGAAGAGCCGGCCCGGGTCGCAGGAGGAGAAGCCGGCGTTGCGGTCCGGCGTCCACTGCATCGGGGTGCGTACCGCGTCCCGGTCACCGAGCCAGATGTTGTCGCCCATGCCGATCTCGTCGCCGTAATAGAGAATCGGTGAGCCGGGCAGGGAGAGCAGCAGCGCGGTGAAGAGTTCGATCTGGTTGCGGTCGTTGTCGAGCAGCGGGGCGAGGCGCCGTCGGATGCCGATATTGGCGCGCATCCGGGGGTCCTTGGCATATTCCGCGTACATGTAGTCGCGTTCTTCGTCCGTGACCATTTCGAGGGTCAGCTCGTCATGGTTGCGCAGGAAGATTCCCCACTGGCAGCCGGACGGGATCGCCGGGGTCTTGGCGAGGATTTCCGATACCGGGTAACGCGATTCGCGGCGTACCGCCATGAAGATCCGCGGCATGACCGGGAAGTGGAACGCCATATGGCATTCGTCGCCGCCCACCGTGTAGTCACCGAAGTAGTCGACGACGTCCTCGGGCCATTGATTGGCCTCGGCCAGCAGTACCGTGTCCGGATAGTGCGCGTCGACCTCGGCCCGGACCCGCTTGAGAAAGGCGTGCGAGGCGGGCAGGTTCTCGCAGTTGGTGCCTTCCTCGGCGTAGAGGTACGGCACCGCGTCCAGCCGGAAGCCGTCGATCCCCAGGTCGAGCCAGAACCGCAGCGCGGAGATCATCTCCTCCTGGACCGTCGGGTTCTCGTAGTTGAGATCCGGCTGGTGGGAGAAGAAGCGGTGCCAGTAGTACTGCTTGCGCACCGGGTCGAAGGTCCAGTTGGAGGCTTCGGTGTCGACGAAGATGATCCGCGCGTCGGCGTACTGCTTGTCGTCGTCCGCCCAGACGTAGTAGTCGCCGTACGGCCCGTCGGGATCCGTGCGCGACTCCTGGAACCACGGGTGCTGGTCGCTGGTGTGGTTCATCACCATGTCGATGATGACCCGCATTCCGCGCTGGTGGGCGGCGTCGACGAATTCCACGAAATCGGCCAGGTCGCCGAATTCCGGGAGCACGGAGGAGTAGTCGGAGACATCGTATCCGCCGTCCCGCAGCGGGGATTTGAAGAACGGCGGCAGCCAGAGACAGTCCACCCCCAGCCACTGCAGATAGTCGAGCTTCGCCGTGATGCCTTTGAGGTCACCGATGCCGTCACCGTTGCTGTCCTGGAAAGAGCGCACCAGGACTTCGTAGAAGACGGCCCGTTTGAACCAGTCGGGATCGCGGTCCTTCGCCGGTGTGTCCTCGAACTTGTCGGGGACGGGCTCATTGACGATCAATTGGGTGACCCTCCGATCGGTGAGGACGGTCGCAGGGACAGCACATGAGCGGGCGCCGGAGTACGGCCCGGCGCCAGGCGCACATAGTTGTCCCTGCCCCAGTGGTAGGTGTCGCCGGTGAGCTCGTCGCGCACCGGGAAGGAATCGTGCCGGCCGAGGCCGAGTTCCGGCATGTCCAACGACACCGTCGCCTCCTGGGTGTGGTGCGGGTCGAGGTTGACCACGGTGAGGACCGTGTCCGCCGAGGCGCCCTGACCGGCGCGCTTGGAGTACGCGATCACCGCGTCGTTGTCGACGTGGTGGAAGCGCAGCGAGCGCAGTTGCTGAAGGGCGGGGTGCCGGCGGCGGATGCGGTTCAGCGCGGTGATGAGCGGTGCGATGGTGCGCCCTTCCCGGGCCGCCGCTTCCCAGTCGCGGGGCCTGAGTTGGTACTTCTCCGAGTCGAGGTACTCCTCGCTGCCGCGGCGCAGGGGAGTCGACTCGCACAGTTCGTATCCGGCGTAGACGCCCCAGGTCGGGGAGAGCGTCGCGGCCAGGACGGCGCGTACCTCGAAGGCGGGGCGGCCGCCTTCCTGGAGGTAGGCGTGCAGGATGTCCGGGGTGTTCACAAAGAAGTTCGGCCGCAGGAAGGCGGCGCTGTCGCCGGAGAGCTCGGTGAGATAGTCGGTGAGCTCCTGTTTGGTGTTGCGCCAGGTGAAGTAGGTGTACGACTGGTGGAAGCCGACCTGGGCGAGGGTGTGCAGCATCGCGGGCCGGGTGAACGCCTCGGCGAGGAAGAGCACATCCGGGTCGGTGCGGCCGATGTCGGCGAGCACCTTCTCCCAGAACACCACGGGCTTGGTGTGCGGATTGTCGACGCGGAAGATCCGTACGCCCTTCGCCATCCAGAAGCGCAGCAGCCGCAGCGTCTCGCGGACCAGCCCGCGGAAGTCCCTGTCGAAGGCCAGGGGGTAGATGTCCTGGTACTTCTTCGGCGGGTTCTCGGCGTAGGCGATGGAGCCGTCCGCGCGGTGGTGGAACCACTGGGGATGCTGCACGACCCAGGGGTGGTCGGGGGAGCACTGCAGCGCGAAGTCCAGGGCCACTTCCATCCGCAGATCGCGGGCGGTGCGCACGAAGTGGTCGAAGTCCTCGAAGGTGCCCAGGTCCGGGTGGAGGGCGTCATGACCGCCGATGGCGGAGCCGATGGCCCAGGGGGAGCCGACGTCGTCCGGGCCCGCCGACAGCGCGTTGTTGGGGCCCTTGCGGAAGGCGGTGCCGATGGGGTGGACCGGGGGGAGGTAGACCACGTCGAAGCCCATCGCGGCGACGGCGGGCAGCCGTTCGGCGGCGGTGCGCAGGGTGCCGCTGACGAGGGCGCCGTCCGGCCCGGTGGTGGCGCCCTCGGAGCGTGGGAAGAGCTCGTACCACGAGCCGTACAGGGCCCGCCGGCGCTCGACGACCAGCGGCATCGGCCGTGAGACGGTGAGCAGTTCACGCAGCGGATAACGTGCCAGCACCGCGGTGACCTCGGGGGACAGCGCCGCGGCGAGCCGGGTGGCGGCGGGCAGCACCCCGTTGCGCAGCGCGTCCACGGCGGCGAGCACCGACTCCCGGCCGTCGCTCTTGGGGACGTCCGAGGCCGCCCGTTCATGGAGTGCGGCGCCCTCGGTGAGCACCAGCTCGGTGTCGATGCCGGCCGGGATCTTGATCGTGGCATGGTGCCGCCAGGTGGCGATCGGGTCCGACCACGCCTCGACGGTGTACGTCCAGCGGCCCTCGATGTCCGGGGTGACCTCCGCGCTCCAGCGGTCGGTGCCGGGCATCCGCTCGGCCATCGGTGTCCACGGGCCGCAGCGGCCGGCCGGATTGCGCAGCACCACATTGGCGCCCACCGCGTCAGGCCCTTCGCGGAAGACGGTGGCCGAGACGTCGAAAGTCTCTCCCACCACCGCCTTCGCCGGGCGGCGGCCGCCATCGATCTGCGGGCGGATGTCCAGAACAGGGATGCGACCGATCATGGGCTCACCAGGGGCTTGTGACGCTTTGCGGAGATTTTGTCCTTTGTATCCGCTCCATAGCAGACGGACAGGGTGCGGGCGTGGGCGCTTCTGTCCGCTTTCACTCGGTTGGCGGCGGGATGTGGCTCCCCCTGCTCAAGCGCATTCGGGAGTGGGGGAGGGTGGCCGGGCCGGTATGCCCCCGGCGGGCGGCCGGCGGGGTCCCCGGCGGGACGGAGGGAACGGCGTACTGACTGAGTCTTCCCTCCGGTGACGGCCGGGCAATCCGGCTGTATGTGAACTACCGGTACGTAACCACGGGCTCGCCGTGCTCCGCCGGGCACCCCCGGGAGCCCTCGCGGACGGGCCCTGCGCAGCGCAGACACGATCGGCGTCGCCTCCTCAACTCGGTGTGAAAACAGCGGAGTTGCGGTGTGCGGGGAAAACCGGTGGCGCGCCGGGGCCCGTCGGCGCCTCACCGCAGCCTCTCGCCAGGAAGGGGTCCGGACAAGAGCGCGTCAGGGACCGGATTCGGCCATATCGGGGAGAGGCACCAGGACGGCGCCGCGCCCAGGCCGGGGCGCGTGCTGGTTGCCGGGGGCGCGGCGCCGTTACCGTCGAGGAGTGAAGGCCATTCGTCGATTCACCGTGCGTCCCGTCCTTCCCGAACCCCTTCGACCTCTCTGCGACCTGGCGCGCAATCTGCGCTGGTCATGGCACCCGGAAACCCGCGAGCTGTTCCAGGCCGTCGACCCGGAGGGCTGGCGGCGGGCGGGCGCCGACCCGGTACGGATGCTCGCCGCCGTCTCCGCCGGGCGGCTGGCCGAGCTGGCCGCGGACCGCCGCTTTCTGCGCCGGCTGAACGCCGCCGTCGACGAGCTGCACGACTATCTCGGCCGCCGCCGCTGGTACCAGGAGGCTTTCCCCGGGAGTGACGGAACCGAGGCCGCGGACGGCGGCGGAACCCCGGCCCGGCCCGCCGCCATCGCCTACTTCTCGCCCGAGTTCGGCATCACCGCCGCGCTGCCCCAGTACTCCGGCGGCCTCGGCATCCTCGCCGGCGACCACCTCAAGGCCGCCAGCGACCTCGGCGTATCGCTGATCGGCGTCGGGCTCCTCTACCGGCACGGCTACTTCCGGCAGTCGCTGTCCCGCGACGGCTGGCAGCAGGAGCACTACCCGGTCCTGGACCCGAACGAGCTGCCGCTGATCACGCTGCGGGAGGCCGACGGCACACCCGCACAGGTCGCGCTGGCCCTCCCCGGCGGCCGCCGGCTGCGCGCGGCCGTCTGGCAGGCCCAGGTCGGCCGGGTCCCGCTGCTGCTGCTCGACTCCGATGTGGAGGAGAACGGCCCCGGTGAGCGCGATGTCACCGACCGGCTCTACGGGGGCGGCAGCGAACACCGGCTGCTCCAGGAGATGCTGCTGGGCATCGGCGGTGTACGGGCGGTGCGTACGTACTGCCGGCTGGCCGGTCACCCCGCACCCGAGGTCTTCCACACCAACGAGGGCCACGCCGGCTTCCTCGGCCTGGAACGCATCCGTGAACTCACCGATGGCGGCCTGCAGTTCGACGCCGCCCTGGAGGCCGTCCGGGCCGGCACGGTCTTCACCACGCACACCCCCGTCCCGGCCGGCATCGACCGCTTCGACCGTGCCCTGGTCGCCCGCCACTTCGCCGACGACGGCGAGCTGCCCGGCATCGACCCCGAACGCATCCTCGAACTGGGCCGCGAGTCCTACCCGGGCGGCGAACCCGGCCTCTTCAACATGGCCGTCATGGGGCTGCGGCTGGCCCAGCGCGCCAACGGCGTCTCCACCCTGCACGGCCAGGTCAGCCGGGAGATGTTCGCCGGCCTGTGGCCGGGATTCGACGCCGACGAGGTACCGATCACCTCCATCACCAACGGGGTGCACGCGCCCACCTGGGTGGCGCCCGAGGTGCTGCGGCTCGGCACACCGCAGGTCGGCGCCGGCCGGACGGAGCACGCACTGACCGTGGGCGGCTCGCAGCGCCGGGCAGCGGTCGCCGGCATCCCCGATGCCGCCATCTGGGAGCTGCGCCGCACCCTGCGCGAACAGCTGGTGGCCGAGGTCCGCGAACGGCTGTGCGCCTCCTGGCGGGAGCGCGGCGCCGGCACCGCCGAACTCGGCTGGATCGAGCGGGTCCTCGACCCCGGCGTCCTCACCATCGGGTTCGCCCGCCGGGTGCCGTCCTACAAGCGCCTCACTCTCATGCTGCGAGACCGCGCACGGCTGACGGAACTGCTGCTGCACCCCGAACGTCCCGTCCAGATCGTCGTCGCGGGCAAGGCGCACCCCGCCGACGAGAACGGCAAACGGCTCATCCAGGAACTGGTGCGGTTCTCCGACGACCCCCGGGTCCGGCACCGCCTGGTCTTCCTGCCCGACTACGGCATGGCGATGGCCCAGAAGCTCTACCCCGGCTGCGACGTCTGGCTCAACAACCCGCTGCGGCCGCTGGAGGCGTGCGGCACCTCCGGGATGAAGGCGGCGCTCAACGGCGCGCTGAACCTGTCGGTGCGGGACGGCTGGTGGGACGAGTGGTACGAGCCGGACTTCGGCTGGTCCATCCCGACCGCCGACGGCGCCGCCACCGATGACGACCGCCGCGACGACCTGGAGGCCGGCGCCCTCTACACGCTGCTGGAACAGCAGGTGGCGCCGCGCTTCTACGACCGCGACGACACCGGGATCCCGCGCCGCTGGGTCGAGATGGTCCGTCGCACGCTCACCACGCTCGGGCCCAAGGTGCTCGCCGGACGCATGGTGCGCGAGTACGTCGACCGGCTCTACACCCCGGCTGCGTACGCCCATCGCGCCCTGGCCGTCGCCCCGGACGCGGCCCGCGGACTGGCCGACTACAAGGCGCGGTTACGGGCCGCCTGGCCGGGGGTCTCGGTCGACCATGTGGAGACCGGCACCGCCCCGCCGTCCGGAAGCGGGGACCCGTCCGGCAGCGGGCAGCCGGACGGCAGCGGGGAGCTGGGCGCCACCCTCGCCCTGCGGGTCCGGGTGACGCTCGGCGCCCTCACCCCGGACGACGTCGAGGTACAGGTCGTCTCCGGCCGCGTGGACGGCTCGGACCGCATCACCGACGCCACCGCCGCCCCTCTCAAACCGACCGCCGGCCCCGACCTCGCGGGCGGCCACCTCTACGAAGGGGCGCTCGCTCTGGACCGCACCGGGTCCTTCGGCTACACGGTCCGGGTTCTGCCGGCTCACCGGCTGCTGGCCTCGGGGGTGGAGGTGGGGGTGGTGGCGGTGCCTCCCGCCGAGGGGAGTGGCGCGCCGCCGGGCGTGCTACTTCGTTGAGGTGTCCGCTGCGCTTTGCCTGAGCCGACGTTTCGGCTGTCCCGCCGTTGCGCCCGCGGCGGCGACAGCCCGCAGCGTGGGGGTACCTCCCACGTCCTTGAGGCAGTGGGGGAGCCATGGCGGGACAGCCAAAAACGGCGGCCCGCCACAAGGGCGACAAACCCTCACGGCGGGCCGGCCGAAAACGGCGAGCAACCACGTAGGGTCTACTTCACGGCGACGCCAGTCCAGGCGGCGCCGACACCCTTGAGCTCGGCGCTGTCCGCGCCATAAAGGTCCGTGGCGGCTTTAACAGTCGCTTCACGGGCCCCCTTGTAGTCCGTGGTCGAGGTCATGTACGCGGTGAGCGCCTTGAACCAGATCTTCTCGGCCTTGTCCCGTCCGATCCCCTCCACCTTGGAGCCGTCCGCCGTCGGGCTGTCGTACTTGACGCCACCGATCTCCTTCGGGCCGCTGCCCTCGGACAGCAGGTAGAAGAAGTGGTTGCCGATGCCCGAGGAGTAGTGGACGTCGACGTCGCCGGCGCCCTCCTTCCAGAAGTCCAGCGAGTTGCCGTCCTTGCTGGGCTTGTCCATGTAGCGCAGCGGGCTGCCGTCACCGTTGATGTCGATCTTCTCGCCGATGAGGTAGTCGCCCGGGTCCTTGTCGTTCTTGGCGTAGAACTCGGCCGAGGTGCCGAAGATGTCCGAGGTGGCCTCGTTGAGGCCACCGGACTCGCCGCTGTACTCCAGGTTGGCGGTGGCGGAGGTGACGCCGTGCGACATCTCGTGCGCCGCGACGTCGAGCGAGGTGAGCGGTTTCTTGTTGCCCTCGCCGTCGCCGTACGTCATGCAGAAGCAGCTGTCGTCCCAGAAGGCGTTGACATAGCTGTCGCCGTAGTGGACGCGGGACGAGGCGCCCTTGCCGTCGCCCTTGATGCCGCTGCGGCCGTGCACGTTCTTGTAGTAGTCCCAGGTCACGCCCGCGCCGTAGGCGGCGTCGACGGCCGCGGTCTGCGGGTCGTCGGGCTTGCCGGTGCCCCACGCGTCATCGTCGTCCATGAACGACTTGCCCTCGCCGTTCTCGCTGTTCTCCAGGTTGGTGGTCCGGTGACCGCCCCGCTCGCCGTCGGTCAGCGTGAACTTGTTGCCGTCCTTCTCGGTGCCCAGCTCGACGCTGCCGCTGTACTGGCTCTCGCCCTTGCCGGTGCGGATCTCGTCGTACTGGAAGAGCTTCTTGCCGGAGTTGGCGTCGGTGATGACGTGCAGCCTGCTGGGCGTGCCGTCTTTCTTGACGCCCTTGACGACGGTGTCGTACGCGAGGACGGGGTTGCCGGAGGCGGCCCAGACGACCTTCGTGGGGGTCTGCGCGTCGGCGCCCTTCGCGCTGATGGTCTTGGTCGCGGTGCCCTGCGCGGACTTCGCGGCGGCCGTGGGGGCGATCTTCGCGGTGGTGGAGGGCGGCTTGACGGACTTGTCGGTCGCCTTGGTGGTGCTCTTGACGGCGCCGCCCTTGGCGGTGTGCACGATCAAGTCGCCGCCGAGGACCGGGAGTCCGGCGTAGGTGCGGTCGTAGCGGGTGTGCGTGGTGCCGTCGGCGTCCTTGATGACGTCCTTGACGACCAGCTTCTCCTGCGCGCCGAGGCCGAGTTCCTTGGCGGTCTGCGCCTTGGTGGCGCCGGCGTCACGCAGCAGTTCGGCACGGTGCGAGGCGCTGAGCTTGATCGGCAGTGCGCTCTTCTCGCCGGTCTGCGTGGTCGAGGCGCCCGCGGTGCCTACGGTGATGCCGGCGGCCAGGAGACCGGCTGCGGCGAGGGCGGTACCGGTGATACGGGTCTTGCGGGATATACGCGGGGTCACGCGTGCTCCTTCAACTTTGCCAGTGGTGGGGGTGCAAAGCGATGCGGGTGTGACATGCCCCGGGAACACTGCCATTCGAACGCGTGCATGTCAGGAGGCAGTTGAGAGGTTGGCCAAAAATCGTCCGTAGGTAGGAGCGTGTTGTCCGCATAACGGAGGGGGCGCCGCCCCGGAGCCCCGGGAACGGCGCCCAATTTGCAGCCTTATCGGGCTACTTGAGGCGATCTGTGAAGTGGCGAAACCCCTTTGTCACACAACGGTGACGCTGAGGTGTTGTCGCCACGTCAGAACGTGAGCTTCCAGCCGTTGATGTAGCCGGTGTCCTGGGCGTAGACGTCCCGGACCCGCAGCTTCCAGGTGCCGCTCGCCGCCTTCGAGGAGGCGTTGACGGTGTAGGTCGCCTTGACGTTGTTCGCCGGGTCGTTGGCGTGGGAGTTCTTCAGGCGGTAGGCCGTGCCGTCCGGGGCGAGCAGATCGATGACCAGGTCGCCGCGGTAGGTGTGCACGATGTCCACCGTCACCTTCAGTCCGCTGGGCGCGTTGCCGCTGCGGCTGACCTTGACCGGTGAGGTGACCGCCGCGCCCGCGTCCGGGATCGCGACGTCATCGGTGTTCTCGTAGACGGTGCCCTCGCCGTCGTCCGGGACGCGGGAGCCGACATTGACCGCCGCCCAGGTGTTGGCGACCGTGTTGTAGGTCGCGCTGCCCTGGCCGAAGAGGTCGGCGGCGGCGGACAGCGTGGCGGTGCGCGCCGCCGCGTAGTTGGTGTTGGCGGTCATGTACTGGGTGAGCGCCTTGAACCAGATCTTCTCGGCGTTGGCCCGGCCGATGCCCGGGACCGGCTGGTTGTCGTAGGTGGGGCTGTCGTAGTGGACGTCGCCGATGTCCTTCGGGCCGCTGCCCTCGGACAGCAGATAGAAGAAGTGGTTGGCGACACCCGAGGAGTAGTGGACGTCGACATTGCCGATGCCGGAGTACCAGTAGTCCTTGGACCGGCCGTCCTTGCTGGGCTTGTCCATGTAGCGCAGCGGGGTGCCGTTGCCGTTGATGTCGATCTTCTCGCCGATGAGGTAGTCGCCCGGGTCCTGCGGGTTGTTGGCGTCGAACTCCGTGGCGGCCGCGAAGATATCGCTGGTGGCCTCGTTCAGGCCGCCGGATTCGCCGCTGTAGGTGAGGTTGGCGGTGGCGGAGGTGACACCGTGCGTCATTTCGTGTGCCGCGACGTCGATGGACGTCAGGGGCTTGGCGTTGCCGCTGCCGTCGCCGTACGTCATGCAGAAGCAGCTGTCGCTCCAGAAGGCGTTGACGTAGTTGTTGCCGTAGTGGACGCGGGAGTACGCGCCGACACCGTCCCCCCGGATTCCGCTGCGGCCGTGCACGTTCTTGTAGTAGTCCCAGGTCAGCGCGGCGCCGAAGTGGGCGTCCACACCGGCCGTCTGGACGTTCTGCGGAGTCCCGTCGCCCCACACGTCATCCGGGTCGGAGAACAGTCTCCCGGTGCCGGACGAACCGTGGTTGAGGTTGTACGTCTTGTGGTTGCCGCGGCCGGTGTCGGTCAGCGTGTACGAGGGTGCGGTGCCGAGCGTGACCTTGCCGCTGTACTGGCTGTGGCCGGTGCCGTTCTTGATCGCCTGGTACTCGAAGAGCTTGGCGCCGGTGGTGGCGTCCGTGATGACATGCAGCTCGTTGGGCGTGCCGTCGTCCTGCAGCCCGCCGACCACGGTCTCGTACGCGAGCACCGGTGTGCCGTCGGCGGCCCAGACCACCTTGCGCGGCGCCTTCGCCGCCCCGGTCCGCTTCGCCCCTTGCGCCTGGGCCGACTTGACGGCCTGCGCCTCGGCCGCGGCCGGCGTGACCTGCGGGGTGGTGGAGGCCGGCTTGACGGGCTTGTCGGTCGCCTTGGTGGTGCTCTTGACGGCGCCGTCCTTGGCGGTGTGCACGATCAAGTCGCCGCCGAGGACCGGGAGTCCGGCGTAGGTGCGGTCGTAGCGGGTGTGGGTGGTGCCGTCGGCGTCCTTGATGACGTCCTTGACGACGAGTTTCTCCTTGGCGCCGAGCTTCAGCAGCTTCGCGGTCTCGGCGGTGGAGGCGCCGGCCGCCCGTATCAGCTCCGCACGCTGGGACGGGGACAGCTTGGCCGGCAGCGCGCCGGGGGCGGCGGTGGCGTGGGGGGTGCCCGGCCGCGGGGCGGCGGCCGTGCCGGTGCCGGCCTGCACACCGACGGCCAGCATGGCCGTGACGGCGACCAGCGTGCCGGTGGTCACGGCGCGTCTGTGGGGGGTGCGTCTGCGGCGGATTGATCCATGGGGGGTGCGTCTCACACTGACTCCTTCTGCGGTGGCCGCGACCGGACAGTGCGGCCGAGGGGGACCGGGCGGCGAACGGCCGTCCGGGCGGAGCGAGCAGAACTCATGGAGCGTGGGGGGAGCCATACGGGTGGAGCGGGAACGGCCTGCCGTGGGAGTGGTGCTGTGGGGGGTCGCACGGGTGGTTGCCGGGAAGAGTCCCACCGCGCACAGGCGGTTGTCAGGCTCCGTTCAACTAATTGGCCGGAAACCGTCCGTTGCGCGAAATCCGCGTTCGCATGGCGGACAGTTGGCGCGGTGAGCGGGGGAGAGAGGGGCGTGGGGCCCCTTCTTCCGAGCCTTCGTCCCCCTGGGGCCCTCACCCCACGCTCTGCCGCCACGCCTCCTGCAGTGCCGCGAAACGGCCGTGGTCCGCGATCAGTTCGGACGGGGGACCGTCCTCGACCGTGCGGCCGTCGGCCATGACGAGGACCCGGTCGGCGATCTCGACCGTCGACAGCCGGTGCGCGATGACGACGGCCGTACGGCCCTGCAGCACAGTGCTCATGGCGCCCTGCACCGCCCGCTCGCCCGGGATGTCCAGGGAGCTGGTGGCCTCGTCCAGAATCAGCACCGCGGGGTCGGCGAGCAGCGCCCTGGCGAAGCCGACCAACTGCCGCTGGCCTGCGGAGATACGGCCGCCGCGCTTGCGGACGTCGGTGTCGTAGCCATCCGGCAGGCCGGTGATGAAGTCATGTGCGCCGATGGCCTTCGCGGCCAGCTCGATCTCCGCACGGGTGGCGTCCGGGCGGCCGATGGCGATGTTCTCGGCGACGGTGCCGGAGAACAGGAACGCCTCCTGGGTGACCATCACGACATTGCGGCGCAGCTCCGCGGTGGACAGATCGCGCAGATCGACGCCGTCGAGCAGGACGCGCCCCTCGGTGGGGTCGTAGAACCGGGCCAGCAGCTTGGCGACGGTGGACTTGCCGGCCCCGGTGGCGCCCACCACGGCGACGGTCGAGCCGGCCGCGAGGGTCAGATCGAGGCGGGGGAGCACCTCGCCGCCGGTGCGGTAGGCGAAGCGGACACCGCGGAAGCCGACCTCGCGGCCGGGCCGGCCGGACGCCACGGGCGGCAGCGCGACCGGCGCCACCGGCTCCGGGACACCGGGCCGCTGGGCGAGCAGACCGGCGATCTTCTCCAGCGAAGCCGCCGCGGACTGGTACGAGTTGAGGAACATCCCCAGCCGGTCGATGGGGTCGTACAGCCGGCGCAGATAGAGCGCCGCGGCGGCCAGCACACCGAGCGCGAGCCCGCCGGAGGCCACGCGGTACGCGCCCCACAGGACGATCCCGGCGATCGCGACGTTGGCCACCAGACGGGACGAGATGACATACCGGGCCATCTCCAGGGTGGCCGAGCCGTTGACCCGCTCGTGGCGGTGGTTCAGACGGCCGAACGCGGTGTCGTTCGGCCGCTCGCGGCGGAACGCCTGCACCGGGCGGATGCCGTTGACGGTCTCGGTGAACTTCACGATGACGGACGCCATCGCCGTGGACTTCACGCTGTAGGCCCGCTGCGAGCGGCGCTGGAAGGAGCGTACGAGGAGGTAGAGCGGCCCGGCGAAGGCGAGGGCCGCGGCGCCGAGGCCCCAGTCCAGGAAGAGCAGGATCGTGGTGATGTAGACGGTCGAGAGAACGACCTCGATCAGCTCCTGCAGGCCCTCCTCAAGGAGTTCGCGCAGCGACTCCACATCGGTCGTGGCCCGGGAGATCAGCCGGCCGGACGTATAGCGCTCGTGGAAGTCCAGACTGAGCGTCTGCCCGTGCCGGAAGATCCGGCCCCGGAGGTCGAGCAGGACGTCCTGGCTCACCCGGGCCGAGAGCCTGACGAACACGTACTGCAGCCCGCCGGACGCCAGGGCGCACAGCGCAGCCACCACCGCCATGATGATCAGCGGACCGTGGTCGCCGGACCGCAGCGCCGGTACGGCGTGGTCGATCGCGTAGGCCACCAGCAGCGGGCCGGCCTGCACCGCGATCTGCTCGGCCAGGAGGAGGACGGCGGCCAGGCGGACACGGCCGTGATGCGGCTTCAGCAACGACCGCAGCAGAGCGCGCGAGGCGCCCTTGGGCGTGGGCAGGACGTCCCGCTCGAACGCGTCGGAATCGGTCGGCTTCCGGGCGGCGTCGTCGCTCTCGCGGTCGCCGTTCGCCTTGCCGCTCTCGGGGTCATCGGCCGACCGGCCCGTCGTAGTGGTGGACGTCATCGGACGCTCTCCCCTTCCCGCCGGCCCGGGGCGCCGTGGCCTTGCTGGTGGTCGCGGTGTTCGGGTGCGCTCATGCGGTCATCGGGGCCACCGGCGTCGCCGCGCCGGCCCGGGGCGCCGTGGCCGTGGCCTCGGTGGTGGTCGCCGTGGTCGCCGTGGTCGTCGTGCTCCGGTGCGGCTTCGCGGTCGTCGCAGTCATCGCGGCCATCCGGGCCATCGGGGCCACCGGCGTCGCCGTGGTCCGGTTCGCCGGACATCAAGGTGGCGTACTCGGGGTTGTCCCGGAGCAGTTCGTGGTGGGTGCCGACGGCGGTGATCCGGCCGCCGGACAGCAGCGCCACCCGGTCGGCCAGCAGGACCGTGGACGGCCGGTGGGCGACGACCAGGGCGGTGGTGGTCGCCAGGACCTGGCGCAGGGCCGCCTCCACCAGGGCCTCGGTGTGGACGTCGAGCGCGGAGAGCGGATCGTCGAGGATCAGGAAGCGTGGCCGGCCGACCACCGCGCGGGCCAGGGCGAGTCGTTGCCGTTGTCCGCCGGAGAGGTTCAGGCCCTGTTCACCGACCTGGGAGGCGGTGCCTTCGGGGAGGGCATGGACGAACTCGTCGGCCTGCGCGACCCGTAACGCCCGCAGCAGATCGGCCTCTTGGGCGTCCGCCGCACCCATCAGGACGTTCTCCGCCGCGGTCGCCGAGAACAGCGTGGGTTCCTCGAAGGCCACCGCGACCAGGGCCCGCGCCTCGTCCCGGCTGAGCGTCGCCAGATCCCGGCCGTCCATGATGATCCGGCCCGCGGTGGGGTCGTACAGCCGGGGCACCAGCGCCGTGAGGGTGGTCTTCCCGCTGCCCGTGGCCCCCACCAGCGCCATGGTCTCGCCGGGCCGGATGTGCAGATCGATGCCCCGGAGGGTCGGCGGGGTGTCCTTCGCCGCATCGGGATAGCGGAATTCGACGCCCTCGAAGACCAGCCCGCCGGGAGCGGCCGCGGACTCCGGGCGCGGCGCCATGCTTGCGGTCTTCGCTCCGCGGCCCTCGTCCCCCATCGGGGCTTCGTCCATGACCTCGAAATACCGGTCCGTGGCCGTCGCCGCCTCGTTGCTCATGGCCAGCAGGAAGCCGATGGAGTCCACCGGCCAGCGCAGCGCCAGGGCCGTCGACAGGAACGCCACGAGTGTGCCCGCGGACAGCGCGCCGTCGGCCACCTGGAGCGTGCCGAGCACCAGGGTCGCGGCGATGGCGAGCTCCGGCAGCGCCGAGATGACGCACCAGATGGCGGCAAGCAGCCGCGCCTTGTGCAGCTCCGTGGCACGCAGCCGGTGCGTCAGCTCCTTGAAGGCGCGGGCCTGGCTGCGGTGCCGCCCGAAGCCCTTGATGATCCGGATGCCGAGCACGGACTCCTCGACCACCGTCGTCAGATCACCCACCTGGTCCTGAGCACGCCGCGCCGCCACCGCGTACTTGGCCTCGAAGACCGAGCACACCACCATCAGCGGCAGCACCGGCGCCAGCAGCACCACTCCGAGCGACCAGCGCTGGACCAGCAGGAGTACGCAGCCGACCAGGATCGTTGCGCCGTTGACCAGCAGGAACGTCAGCGGGAAGGCGAGGAACATACGGAGCAGCTGAAGGTCGGTGGTGCCGCGCGACAGCAGCTGGCCGGACGCCCAGCGGTCGTGGAAGGAGACCGGCAGCCGCTGGACATGGCGGTACAGCGCCTCGCGCATCGCCGCCTCGACGCCGGCCAGGGGCCGCGCCACCAGCCAGCGTCGCAAGCCGAACAGCCCCGCCTCGGCGATCCCGAGGAGCAGCAGGAGGCCGCCGCCCAGCCACGTACCGCCCGGGTCGCGCTCCGCCACCGGACCGTCCACCAGCCACTTGAGCACCAGCGGGATGACCAGCCCGATGCACGACGCGAGCACCGCCACGAACGCCGCCAGGGACAGCCGCGTCCGCACCGGGCGGACGAAGGGCCACAGGCGCAGCAGGGAGCGCACCGCGGAGCGGCGGGCGTGGGCGGAGGGGCTGGTGGTCGGGTCGGTCTGGGGCGTCGTCTGCGCGGTATCGGCCATCACTCGCGAGCGTAAGCCGCACCACCGACAATGCTCACGCGGTTTTCCGCGGGTGGGGCTTGGCCCGCGGCGGTCCGGGGAGCGTCGGTCGGGATCTGTCCTGAACAGGTGTCAGCCGGGGGCCGCCCGGAGTACCGACAACCGGGATCCGTCCGGAGCATGCGTCAGCCGGGATCCGCCCGGAACAGCAGCACCGACCGTCCCGGAACGGTGAGCGTGCCGCCCGCTTTGTACCGGGCGTCCGCGGTCGGCGGTTCCTGCATCCCGGTGTCGACGAGGAGTTCGTACGCCTGGGCCCACGGCGGGCCGGGGAGGGTGACGCGGCGGGGGTGCGCGGCGGCGTGGAGGACGGCGAGGAAGCTGTCGTCGACGATGGGGCTGCCCTGGGCGTCGCGCTGCGGAATGTCGTTGCCGGACAGGTACATGCCCAGCGTGGCCCCCGGGGCGTACCAGTCCCGCTCGGTCATTTCCGTGCCCTCGGCACTGAACCAGGCCAGGTCGCGCAGGCCGCCGCGCTGCTGTGGACGGCCGGAGAAGAAGGCGCGGCGGCGCAGTACGGGATGGGCGCGGCGCAGTGCGATCAGCCGGGCGGCGAGGTCGGCCAGCGCGCGCCAACACGGGTCGTCGAGCAGCGACCAGTCGAGCCAACTGGTCGGGTTGTCCTGGCAGTAGGCGTTGTTGTTGCCGCCTTGGGTGCGGCCCATCTCGTCGCCCGCGACCAGCATCGGGACGCCGGTGGACAGCAGGAGGGTGGTGAGGAGGTTACGCAGCTGGCGGCGGCGCAGGGCGTTGACGGCCGGATCGTCGGTCTCGCCCTCGGTGCCGCAGTTCCAGGCCCGGTTGTCGTGGGTGCCGTCGCGATTGCCCTCGCCGTTGGCGGCGTTGCGTTTGTGCTCGTAGGTGACCAGGTCGCGGAGGGTGAATCCGTCGTGGGCGGTGATGAAGTTGACCGACGCGTACGGGCGGCGGCCGCCCCAGGCGTACAGGTCGCTCGATCCGGAGAGCCGGTAGCCCAGATCGCGGACATCGGGCTGGGCGCCGCGCCAGAAGTCGCGGACGGTGTCGCGGTAGCGGTCGTTCCACTCCGTCCACAGGGGCGGGAACGCACCGACCTGGTAGCCGCCGGAGCCCACGTCCCAGGGCTCGGCGATCAGCTTGACCCGGCGCAGCACCGGATCCTGGGCGATCACGGCGAGGAACGGGGAGAGCATGTCGACGTCGTGCATGGAGCGGGCCAGCGCGGCCGCGAGGTCGAAGCGGAAGCCGTCCACACCCATTTCGGTGACCCAGTAGCGCAGCGAATCGGTGATGAGGCGCAGGACGTGGGGCTGTACGACGTGCAGGGTGTTGCCGCAGCCGGTGTAGTCGGCGTAGCGGCGGGCGTCGTCCTGGAGCCGGTAGTAGCCGCGGTTGTCGATGCCCCGGAGGGAGAGGGTCGGGCCCAGTTCGCCGGCTTCCGCGGTGTGGTTGTAGACGACGTCGAGGATCACTTCGATACCGGCGTCGTGCAGCGCCCGCACCATCCGTTTGAATTCGCCGACCTGCTGCCCCCGGGTGCCGGTGGCGGCGTAGGCGGCGTGCGGCGCGAAGTAGCCGATGGAGTTGTATCCCCAGTAGTTGCGCAGCCCCCGGCGCACCAGGTGGTCCTCGTGTGCGAACTGATGGACGGGCAGGAGCTCGACGGCGGTGACGCCGAGCCGGATGAGGTGCTCCAGGGCGGCGGGGTGCGCCAGTCCGGCGTAGGTGCCGCGCAGCCGCGCGGGGACGCCGGGGTGACGCATGGTGAAGCCGCGGACGTGCAGCTCGTAGAGCACGGAGTCCGGCCAGGGGGTCTTGGGCCGCCGGTCGTCCCGCCACTCGTCGTCCCCCGGGCCGTCGGCGTCGTCGCCGACCACCACCGCCTTGGGGACGTACAGCGCCGAGTCGCGGTCGTCGCGCACGGTGTCGGCGGCCTGCTGCTGCGGCCAGTCGCGGACGTGCCCGTAGAGCTCGGCGGGCAGGGCGGGCCGCGGGGCGGTGGCTCCCGTTCCGCCGTCGAAGTCGCCGTCCACGGCCCGTGCGTACGGGTCGAGCAGCAGCTTGGCCGGATTCCAGCGGGCACCGGCCCAGGGGTCCCACCGGCCGTGCACCCGATAGCCGTAACGCTGCCCGGGGCGTACGCCGGGCAGGAAGCCGTGCCAGATCTCATGCGTCAGCTCGGTCAGCGGATGGCGCGTCTCGTGTTCCTCGTCGTCGAAGAGGCAGAGCTCCACGGCCTCGGCGCCGCCCGCCCACAGGGCGAAATTGGTGCCGGCGACGCCGTCGGGGCCGGTGCGGTAACGGGCGCCGAGGGGGGTCGGACTACCGGGGCGGACGGCGGCGGGTGTGCCGCGTGAGGGCGCCGGGCGGCCGACCCGGCCCGGCCCGCTCCGGCCTGTGCCGCCGCCCGGGCCGTCCCGTCCGCCTGCCCCGTCCGCTCCGTCCTGGTCTTCGCGTCCGTCCCGTGCTGCCTCCTGCTCAGGTGCGCTCGACACGTACCGGCCTCCTGCGGCTCATGGCTCGGTCGGGCGGCGGCCCCCCCGCACGGAGTCCCAGCCGTGCGGGCGTCTCCGCCCTCGGCGTTGTTCTTCCCGCAACCGGGCGTTGCCTCACGCTCCCCCCGGGGAAGGTGCCCGGAGCTCCCGTCATGACATACCGATTTCGCGGCATCACCGGCAACTGATGCAACATCAGGCACAATTCGGTATATGACCGTCCATCAGGAGGACCGAGCGAAGGGGGCAGGGCGACGGGGGCGATGGGGGGCCCTCCGGACGGAGCCCGGGGGAGCCCGGTCACGGGGTGGTGGCCGCACCCGGGCCGCCGTCGTGATCGTCGTCGTGACCGTGCTCGCCGGATCGGCCCTGGCCGGCTGCGCCCCCTCGGAGCCGCGCCCTCCGGAGGAGATGATCAGGGTCGTCCCGGATGACGGTGCGCGCGGCGTACGGACCCGGGAGCGGCTGGAGGTCCGGGTGCCCGAGGGACGGCTGGCGCGGGTCGAGGTGCGACGTGCCGGTACCGCCGGCCGAACTCCCCTCGCCGGCCGGATTTCCCCGGACGGACGGATCTGGCGCCCCACGTCCGGCCCCCTCGCGCTCGGCGCGAAGTACACCGTCGACGTGGTGGCCCTGGACGGCGCCGGCCGCCGCACCACCCGCCGCACCACCTTCACCACCCTCGTGCCCCCGCACCGCCTCATCGGCTTCTACACGCCCGAGAACAACACCAGGGTCGGCACCGGCATGATCGTCTCGCTGACCTTCAACCGGCGGGTCGTCGACCGCGCGGCCGTCGAGCGCGCCATCAGGGTCACCGCCCGGCCCGCCGTTCAGATCGCCCCCCACTGGTTCGGCTCCCGGCGGCTGGACTTCCGACCCCGCGACCGCTGGAGGCCGGGCACCGTGATCACCGTCGATCTGCGGCTGCGTGATGTGCAGACCGGTCCGGACGCCTACGGGGTCCAGCGCAAGACGATCCGCTACCGGGTCGGCCGGGATCAGATCAGCACCGTTGACGTCGCCCGGCACATCATGACGGTGCGGCGGGACGGCCGGGTGCTGGCCCGGCTGCCGGTCACCGCGGGCAACGCCCAAAACCCCACCTACAACGGGAAGATGGTGATCATGGCCCGTCAGTCGGTGACGCGGATGGACGGGCGCACCGTCGGCTTCGGTGGTGAGTACGACATCAAGGACGTCCCGCACGCGATGCGCCTCACCCGGTCCGGGACCTTTCTGCACGGCAACTACTGGGCACCGCCCGCCGTCTTCGGCGGCCTCAACACCAGCCATGGCTGTGTGGGGCTCAAGGACGTCCGGGGCGGCGGCCCGAAGACGCCGGCCGGCTGGTTCTTCGCCCGTTCGATCGTCGGCGACACCGTGGAGGTGCGGAACTCGTGGGACCGTACGGTCGCGCCGGACAACGGTCTCGGTGGCTGGAACATGTCGTGGGAGCGCTGGCGGGCCGGCTCGGCGCTGCGCTGATCCGGTACCGCGCTGTGTCGATGCTCCCCTGGAGGGCCGGTCGAATCCGACCGACCTCCGGACGAATCCTCCCGTCACTCCGCTACCGTCCGTAGCCCCCCACCCCACTCCTCCCAGTTGGGACTAAACGGTGACAGTGGCGGGGATTCCACTGTCACCGCGGTGTGGTTATCTAACGGCAAGCGCGCGGCTGTTCGCGTCCGCGTGCGGGGGGTCGCGGGAGTGCGAGGGGAAAAGGGGGCCAATCGTGAACGTGCAGCCGATATCGGGGGAGCCGGTTCGCCGGCGGCGGTGGCCACGCAGGGGACGGGTGCCGCTCGCGCTGTTGCTCGGCGCCGCGCTGCTGGTGAGCGCGTGCGGCGGCGACGAGGACGACCGCAAGAAGCCGGCCGGCAAGGCGGGCACCGACAAGTCCGCCTCCCGGGCGGCCGTCACGATAGCTCCCAAGGACGGCGCGGAGGACGTCGCCACCACCGGCGCGCTGAAGGTGACCGCCCACAAGGGCCGGCTCACATCCGTCAAGGTCAGGGACAGCAAGGGCAACGAGGTGGCCGGGAAGATATCCGGCAGCGGCACCCTGTGGCAGCCGAGCGGCCACCTCGGCGCCTCGACGGAGTACACCGTCGACGCGATCGCCGTGGACGTCCAGGGCCGGGAGGCCGCAGAGCACTCCCGTTTCACCACGCTCGTCCCCCAGAACACCTTCATCGGCCAGTACTCCCCGGAGAACGGCCAGCGGGTCGGCGTCGGAATGCCGGTCTCCCTCCGCTTCAACCGAGGGATCACCGACCCGGAGGCCGTCGAGAAAGCCATCAAGGTCACCGCGAAGCCGTCCGTCCCGATCGAGGGCCACTGGTTCGGCAACGACCGGCTCGACTTCCGTCCGGAGAAATACTGGGCGCCCGGCACCGAGGTCACCCTCAAGCTCGACCTCGACGGCGTCCAGGGCCGGCCGGGTGTGTACGGCACCCAGTCCAAGGAGGTCTCGTTCACCATCGGCCGCAGCCAGGTCAGCACCGTCGACGCCAAGTCGAAGAAGATGACGGTCGTCCGCGACGGCAAGACGGTCAAGACCATCCCGATCACCGCGGGCGCGCCGGGCACCGAGACCTACAACGGCCAGATGGTGATCAGCGAGAAGCATCCGGTGACGCGGATGAACGGCGACACCGTCGGCTTCGGCGGCGAGTACGACATCAAGGACGTACCGCACGCGATGCGGCTGAGCACGTCCGGCACGTTCATCCACGGCAACTACTGGTCGGGCAAGCCCACCTTCGGCAGACGGAACGCCAGCCACGGCTGCGTCGGCCTGTTCGATGTGCGCGGCGGCCACGACAAGTCCACCCCGGCGGCCTGGTTCTTCGCCAACTCGATCATCGGCGATGTCGTGATCGTCAAGAACTCGCACGATGAAACGATCCAGCCGGAGAACGGCTTCAGTGACTGGAACCTCTCCTGGGAGCAGTGGAAGGCCGAACAGTAGGGCGGGCGGGTGGCCGGGCCCATGGGGCCCGGCACATGGTGACCGAGTGCACCGCCTCCAGTGTCGTGCTGCGTTTGACCGGGGGTACCCTCCGCACCCCCGCGGACTAACCTTCCCTCCATGACTGTGAATTTCGAGGTCGCCGACGGCGTCGGCACCATCCGCCTGGACCGTCCGCCGATGAACGCACTGGACATCGCCACTCAGGACCGGCTGCGCGAGCTGGCCGAGGAGGCCGGCCGCCGCGACGATGTGCGCGCCGTCGTGGTCTGGGGCGGTGAGAAGGTGTTCGCGGCCGGTGCGGACATCAAGGAAATGCAGGCCATGGACCACCCGGCCATGGTGCTGCGCTCCAAGGCCCTGCAGGACGCGTTCACCGCCGTGGCCCGGATCCCCAAGCCGGTGGTCGCCGCGATCACCGGCTACGCACTGGGCGGCGGCTGCGAGTTGGCGCTCTGCGCCGACTTCCGGGTCGCGGCCGACAACGCCAAGCTCGGCCAGCCCGAGATCCTGCTCGGCCTCATCCCGGGCGCCGGTGGCACCCAGCGGCTGGCCCGTCTGGTGGGCCCGTCCAAGGCCAAGGACCTCATCTTCACCGGCCGTCAGGTGAAGGCCGACGAGGCACTCACCATCGGCCTGGTCGACCGGGTGGTTCCGGCCGCCGAGGTGTACGAGCAGGCGCACGCCTGGGCGGCGCGGCTGGCGGCCGGTCCGGCGCTCGCGCTGCGGGCCGCAAAGGAGTCCGTCGACGCGGGCCTGGAGACGGACATCGACACCGGTCTGACGATCGAACGCAACTGGTTCGCGGGGCTGTTCGCGACCGAGGACCGGGAGACCGGTATGCGCAGCTTCGTCGAGGAGGGGCCGGGCAAGGCCAAGTTCCGCTGAAACAAGTGGTGTTGGCGGGACGGATGAGGTTTGGCCGGGAGCCTATGCCTCATGTGGGCGAATTGCGGAAAAGTTAATTACGGCTTAAGGGGGCCTTGTTGGCGCTGCCCGTCGTTCCGTCAGAGACGCACGGTCGTCGCAGGTCAGTCGGGTCGCGCCGGAACCTTAACTGCCGTTGGCATATGTCCCGCAGGGGGGCGGGAACCGCTGATTCCGGGCAACGGATTCCGTCGGTTCCGCCCCCGTAGGGGCCGAGTAGCGGCCATGATGGGGGCATGGCGGGCCTCGAAGGAATGGAGCAGCCGCGGCCGCGGAGCGGCACGGCCGCCGCGGGCCGGGGACTCCCCGGTGCGGACAGGGAAACGGTGCCGGCTCCGGGAGGCCCGGTGTCCCCGGCGCTCGAACTGGTCACTGAACCGACCCTCGACGAGGTCCGGTTGCCCTCCCGCCCCCAGTCCGCCGGCATCGCCCGCCGGCTGACCGCCGCCGTCCTGCTGAAGCAGTGGTCCCTCTCGCCGCAGCTCGCCGAGCACGCCGTGCTGCTGGTCTCGGAGTTGGTCGGCAACGCCGTACGGCACACCGGGGCCCGCTGCTTCGGGCTGCGGATGCTCCGCCGCCGTGGCTGGATCCGTATCGAGGTGCGCGACCCGTCCCGCGGCCTGCCGTGTCTCATGCCGGTCCAGGAGATGGACACCAGCGGCCGCGGTCTCTACCTCGTCGACAGGCTCTCCGACCGCTGGGGCGTGGATCTGCTGCCGCGTGGCAAGACGACCTGGTTCGAGATGCGGGTCACCGACCGCTGAGGCCGCCGCCCCGCGTCTCCCGAAGCGGACTTCCCGCACCCCGAAGGACTGCCCGCATGCCCGGAAAGGGCTGCCCGTATCCCCGGAAACGGACTGGGGCCCTCCCGCGCGGACGCGGGTCGGGCCCCAGTGCCGGCCTCCGGCGGGCGGAAGGGGTGTGCCCGCGGGGTCTTGGGCGCCGCCGGTGACGGGAGCGCCGCGGTCGACTATGGCAGCTCGGGTGTGACCTTGCCAAAGGTGCAAATGCGGGCATATATGGATGTAGTGGCGCTTATTCATACACAATCAAAGGTGACCTATGCCACCGCCCTTATGAATGCCGGTTGGGATGCTGCCTCTGATGAGGGATGTGTGGACTTGGGTAAGTACGCGCTGCGGCGTGGCGCGGCCGTGTGTCGCGGGGTGACGGCCGGGGTGGTCCATGCTCCGGGTGCTCGGGCACGGTCCGTAGGATGGGATGTTCATGCTCGCGCCACGTATCGCGGAGGAGGGGACATGCGGCAAGTGCGCCGGTCGGCCGCGCTGACCCTGCTGCTGCTCCTCGCGGTCACTTTCGGGCCACTGCTGTGCCGGACCGGCGGCGAGCAGGTTTGGCCGGCGGGACGGTCGGTGGAGACCGCGCTGACGGTGCATTCCGGCCAGCTACCGGACGCCGGCGCGCCCCTCGTCGTGGCCGATACGCCGAAGAAGTGCTCGGGCCGGCACGCCCCGGGACCGAATGAGTCCGTCCCGCTGCCCAGCCCGCAGCGTGGCGAGCCACTCGCCCCTGCCGCCACCGGCCCGGCGCCGCTCGCCACCGACGCGGCCGCGCAGTGCGCGCTTGCCCGGCCCCCGACCGGCAGTTCGCCCACCACCGAACATTCCTCGCTCCGTCCCGTACTGCGGATTTAGGCCGGCGCCCGACGCACCCGGCCCCTTTTCCGTTTCCTGTACGACTGGAGCTTCCGCATGCCCACTTCCGCCTCTCCCACCCGCAAACTGGCCGCCGTCGGCGCGGTCATCGCCCTCGTCGTGGCCGTGCTCGCCATCGCCATCGCCGTCGGCCAGGCCGTCGAGAGCGGCCGCGACGACGGCACCGGCGCGCCCCGGGCCGCCACGTCCGGCCAGTCCTCGGAGGATGCCGGCCGGCAGAAGATGTATGACGACCTCACCAAGCGGACCACCCGGCGCGAGGACGGTGACGCGCTCGCCCTCGGCAAGAAGGACGCCCCGGTCGTCCTGGTCGAATACGCCGACTACCAGTGCTCGTTCTGCGGGAGCTTCACCCGCAAGACCCAGCCCGAGCTGGTCGAGAAGTATGTCGACGCGGGCACGCTGCGGATCGAGTTCCGCAACTTCCCCGTCAAGGGCGCCGACTCGGAGCGGGCCGCCCGCGCCTCCTGGGCCGCCGGGCGGCAGGGCAAGTTCTGGCAGCTGCACGACGAGCTGTACGCGAAGACCCGCAAGGGCGACGAGCTGGCCGAGGACAAGCTCGTCGGCATGGCCCGCGAAAGCGGAGTGCCGGACATCGAGAAGTTCCGTAAGGACATGAAGAGCGAGGCCGCCGAGCGCGCGGTCGAGCGGGACCAGGAAGAGGGCTACCAGCTGGGCGTGCAGGCCACGCCGTCGTTCCTGATCAACGGGCGGCCCATCTCCGGTGCCCAGCAGGCCGAGGTCTTCCAGCAGACGATCGAGGACGCCGCAGCCGCCGCGCGGTCCTCGGCGAAGCAGAACGAAGGGGCCGGGAAATGACCGACATCGGCTACCTCGCGGCCTTTCTCGGCGGCGCCCTCGCGCTGCTCAGCCCGTGCAGCGCGCTGTTGCTGCCCGCGTTCTTCGCCTACTCGCTCTCGAACCCGGGCCGGCTGCTGGCCCGCACCGGGGTGTTCTACCTGGGGCTCGCGACGACGCTGGTCCCGCTCGGCGCGGCCAGTACGGCCGCCAGCAGGCTGTTCAACGGCCACCGCGAACTGCTGATCACCATCGGCGGCTGGGTCGTCATCGCGATGGGCGTCGCACAGATCCTGGGCCTGGGTTTCGCCTCCAAGCGCGCTCAGGCGGCCGCCGCCAGAATCACCCCGCGCTCGGCCGTCTCCACCTTCCTCCTCGGCTGTGTCTACGGCCTCGCGGGTTTTTGCGCGGGACCGATCCTGGGCGCGGTCCTGACGGTGACGGCGGTCAGCGGCTCACCCGTGTACGGCGCCTCGATGCTCGCCGTGTACGCACTGGGCATGGCGCTGCCGCTCTTTGTGCTCGCCCTGCTGTGGGACCGCTTCAAGCTCGGCACACGGGGCTGGCTGCGCGGCCGCGAAGTCACCCTCGGAAAGCTGCGGTTGCACACCACATCCGCGCTCTCCGGAGTGTTCTTCATCGGAATCGGCATCCTCTTCCTGGCCTTTGACGGGACCGGCGCCGTGCCCGGAATTCTCGATGCGGACGCCGAAATGCGGGTCGAGGAATGGGCGGCGCGGATCGGAAACGCCGTGCCGGACTTCGTACTGATCACGCTGGCCGCGTTCGCCGTCGCCGCGGTACTGGGCCGGATCGCGCTGCGGCCGGAGAAAAAAGCGCGGAACGGCGCGGATAACCGCCGGGCGGAGCCGGAGGAGAAAGCGCGGAGCGGGCGCGAATAGCCGCCGGGCGGGGGCCGGAGAACGGCGGGCATGCCGCCGTTCTCCGCCCACAGCCAGGCGTTGCGCCGGCCACACGTTGCTCACAGCCAGACGTTGTCGCTGACCGACCCCAGACCCGTGCCGGACAGCCGCCGGTGCAGCGCCAGCGCCTGGTCCTCGGTCAGCGAGGCGACATGGTCGGCCGCGGCGCGCAGCCGGTCGCCGTGCTGCGCCAGTTCCTCGGCGCGGTCCGGCGGCAGCAGCTCGGGGGCGTCATGGCTCCAGCGCAGGAGCTCGCCGACCACCCGCCGCTTGCCGTGCTGCTGGGTGGCGAGCGCCGGGCGGTCGATGACGTAACACCACACCAGCTCCTTGAGCAGATCGCAGGTCGCCCGCCGCTCCGGCGGGATCACCAGCCGCGCCCCGTACCGGATCGCCGCCGTACCGCCCACCTCCAGCTCGATCCCGCGGGTGAAGTACGCGATCAGGTCGGCGGTACGGCGGTTGACCGCGACCGCGTCCTCATGGCTGCCGCTGTACGGGGCGTGCACCGCGAGCCGCTTGCCGATGTCCGTCATCAGCACCAGCGCCGCCTCGCGGTCGAACGCCTCGCCCGCCCGCGCCCGCTTGGCCTGCACATAGTCCAGGAAGCGCCGGGTCTCCCGCTCGGTGTCACCGCCCGCGGACCCGTCCGGCGGGAACAGCGAGGCCAGCGGGATCAGGCCCGTACGGTGGAAGTCCTCGACGTCGTGGCAGGCGTAGGTGACATCGTCCGCCCAGTCCATGACCTGTTCCTCGACCGGTACGGCGGTGTCCGAACGGCCGGCCCGCACCCAGGCGAACGCCTCCCGGTCGGCGACGTACACGCCCCACTTCACATGCCGCGCCGGATCCTGGTCGACCGGCGCCCGCTCCCACGGGTATTTGGCCGACGCGTCCAGGCAGGCGCGGGTGAGATGCAGTCCTCGATGGCCCGGGTATTTGTGGGCGGCGAGGTAGGTCAGCACCCGCAGGGTCTGCGCATTGCCCTCGAAGCTGTCCAGCACACCGTCCGCGAAGTGCAGTTCGTCCATCGTGGCGCGCAGCGCCAGCTCACCGGCGTGCCCGAACGGCGGGTGGCCGATGTCGTGCGCCATACAGGCCGCCTCGACGAGGGCCGGGTTCGGCCCGCCGTACTTGCGCTCCAGGCGCTCCGCCATCCGCCGGCCGAGCTGGGCCACCTTCATCGAGTGCGTCAGCCGCGTGTGGTACGCGCCCAGCTCGGCGCTCGCCACCACCTGGCTCTTGCCGGCCAGCGCCCGCCACTGCGTCGAGTACAGGATCCGGTCGACGTCGTGCTCGAACCCGGACCGCTGCCCGTCATCGGGCACCCGGCGCCGCAGGGAGTGCTGCTCAAGATCCTCATCGCTGTATCTGGCAGGTCGCATGCGCGGATGCTACGCCGTGCCCGTCGTGGGCCCGTGCCGGTTACCGGCCCGTGCCGTCACGGACCGGGCGGGAGCCGGACTCACTCCTCCAGGCGCTCAGCCGTCGCCGACGGAGAGGATAGGCGTGCGCGAGCGGGCGGGGGTGCGGATGGTGGGCGTCCGCCCGGCGGCGGCGGTCGTTGCAGAGCAGGCACTTTCCGTAGCCCGGCGGAAGCGGATCCTCCGGGTCGCCGTACAAGGGGTCGACGGCGCCGTGCGGATGTATGGCGCAGCCCGTCGGGCCGGTTTCGGCGCCCAGCGAGCTGGCGGCCGTCAGCGCTCGCCGGAGGACGTCGACGAGCTGGTCCGCGTCGCGCCGGCTGGGCGCGGTCTGGAGGGCGTAGGCAATATCGGAGGCGGTGGTCAGCGCGGTCTGGAGTTCGCGCAGGTTTGCGTAACCCATGTCTCGGAGCGTAGGCGGCCCCACTGACAGTTGATCTTCCGATCGCACTTCGCGGCTTCCCATGCCCGCATGCATGCCCGCCCACACCCACGATTTAGCACCGTGACGGTGACTGTCCCCTTGCCGGTGCATGACATATGGGTGGGGGGGTGTGCGGTGGGGCCGGGGCGCGCTATGGAGCCGATGCCCTGTGGGACCGCGGGTGTCACGGCCCCACGGCGGGCGTGACGGCCCCACGGCGAGCGCCCCGGCCCCACCGCACGCCACGGCCCACAGGGCGTCGGCTCAGGGAGCGATCGGCAGTGCGCGCTTGTGGTCGGTGAAGCGGTAGCGGCGGACGATCGACTGGAAGGCGACGTCGGCGACCGGCTTGCCCTCCAGAAAGTCGTCGATCTGGTCGTAGCTCACACCGAGCGCGTCCTCGTCGGGCTTGCCCGGGTCGAGGGTCTCCAGGTCGGCGGTCGGCACCTTGCACACCAGCTCCTCCGGGGCGCCGAGCGCGGCCGACACCGCACGCACCCGGCGCTTGGTCAGCCCCGTGAGCGGCACGACATCGGCAGCGCCGTCGCCGAACTTCGTGAAGAAGCCGGAGACCGCCTCGGCGGCGTGGTCGGTGCCCACGACCAGGCCGTCATGGGCGCCCGCGACCGCGTACTGCGCGATCATGCGCTGCCGGGCCTTGATGTTGCCCTGGACGAAGTCCTGGTGATGGGCGTCGCGGAAGGTGACCCCGGCGTCCACCGCCGCCTGCAGCGCCGCATCGCTCGCCGGGCGGATGTCGACGGTCAGCACCCGGTCGGCCCGGATGAAGTCCAGTGCCCGCTGGGCGTCCTTCTCATCGGCCTGCACGCCGTACGGCAGCCGCATCGCGAGGAACGTGGCGTCGTGCCCGGCGGCGCGGGCCCGCTCCGCGGCGAGCTGGCAGAGCCGGCCCGTGGTCGTGGAGTCGACACCACCGCTGATCCCGAGGACCAGGGAGCGCAGGCCCGTGGTCGTCAGCCGCTCCGTGAGGAAGGCCACCCGTCGCTCGATCTCCCGCTCGGCGTCGAAGGACGCGCTTACCTGGAGATCCCGGGCGATCTCCTCCTGCAGGGCCTTGGACGCCGGGTCGGTCACGGCCGCTCCTTTGGTTTCTGGTATCCGTGTGCCGTCACCGGGACGGTGACGGCAGGAGAAACCTTAAGCCGGGTCCGCCCACTTCCTGAGAGCGGCCTTGCTCGTGAAATCCGCCACGTTCTTGTCCAGCGGCGTATCGGTGTACTGGTGGATGCGCCACTTCGCCTTGATCCGCGGATGCCCGGCGGAAACATAGTCGGCGATCCACAGGCCGTCGGCGGCGTAGGACGTGGTGTCGTGGTTGAGCCAGAAATCGCGGTTGCAGTAGAGCATCACGCGGTGGTGTTTGGGCCGCAGCTTCTTGACCTCCAGAAGGAACTGGTCCTTCTGTGCGTTGCTCGCATACGTCCCCTCGCTGGTGCGCTCCCAGTCGGCGGCCAGGATGTCGCCCTCGACGGAAGCGCACTTCTCGATGAAGAATCTCGCCTGCGCCGCGATGTTCCCCGGCCAGAGGAAGTGGTAGAAACCGACCACGCATCCCGCTTTACGGGCCTTGGCGGCCTGCTCGTACTGGCGCGGGTTGATGTAGGAACGGCCCTCGGTGGCCTTGACGAAGACAAAATCCAATCCCTCGGTGGAGTACGAGGAGTTGTACGAGCTGACATCGACACCGTGCAGCATGAGGGCCTCCCGCCGTTCGGACCTGCCGTTGCGAAGCGCCATTCAGCGCGTCGATTCAGTGGTCGTTCCACGATCAGTGGTCGTTCCATCGCGCCGTTCGAGACGTCTGCGCCGTTCGAGACGCCTTCACGACACCGTTCAAGACGTCGTTCGAAGCGCCGCTCGGAGCGTCATCCGTATCCGTCATCCGCATCCGTCATCTGCGTCCAGCAGTTCAGCAGTTCAGCATGTTCACGGCCTCAGACGCCAGATTGCGGCAGCCAAGTTCCGTACGTCAGCGGTTTGTTGAGGGTTGAGCGCGGGTGCGGCGGGGAGAGTCTGGCGCCGCGGTCTCGCCGGCGGGGCGCCGCCGGACGGGTGGTGTCCGCGACATGAACGCCCGTCACCTCTTCGTCGTCCACCGTTCCGGAGACCATCTACATGACTGTGGTCGGCCTACGGGACCGTGGTCGGTCCACGTGACCACGGTCGGGTCTGCGTGACCGCGGTCGACCCGGGCGGTCGGCCGGCGGGCGGCAGACCCGAAAGCCATTGTGAAGGGGACCACCGACATGGCCGGAGCCGCCACGAATCCGCGGGTGACAGCCCTCGTGCAGGCCTTAGGCGGGCCGCCGTCCCACCCCGTGGCCGGCGCCTCGATCGACGATGACCTCTACACCCGGACCACCGATCTGGCGCACCGCGCCCCGGATGCCGTCAACACCCTCGTCTCCTACTGGACCGACTATGGGCTGGGCCTCTTCGCGGTCCTGCTGCTGGCCGCCTGGTGGCGGGCCCGGCGTGCCGACTCCGCCCGTATGGCGATGGCCCTGGCCACCCCTGTCGTCGTACTGGTCACCTTCCTCGCGAACGACGCGATCAAGAGCCTCGTCGGCGAGCAGCGGCCCTGCCGGACGCTCCCCACGGTCACCGTCGTGGCGTGTCCGGCGCCCGGTGACTGGTCGTTCCCCAGCAACCACTCCGCGATGGCGGCCGCCGCCGCGGTCGCCATCGTGCTGTGCCGTCGCCGGCTCGCCCGGATCGCCGTGCCGGCCGCGCTCCTGATGGCGGCCTCGCGCGTCTGGGTCGGCGCTCACTATCCGCACGATGTCGCCGTCGGCCTGGCCGTCGGCGGCCTCGTCGCCTGGCCGCTGGCCGCCCTCGCCCGCCGCGCCGCCCCGGCCGTCGACCGTCTCCGCACCACTCGGCTGCGCCCCCTGGTGGCCGCGCGGTGACCATGCCAGGGCGGGATCGAGGGCCGACGGTGCGGGCGCGAGTCCCGCCGGCGGTGGTCTGCCCAGCGCTCTTCGCAGTGCTCTTCGCGGCGCTCTTCACCGCTGCGACCCTCCTCATGGCCGTACGACATGGAGCCCCGCTCCCGCCCGAACGGTCCGCCCATGAATGGTCCACGGCGTATGTGGGGGAGCCGCTGCGCTCCCTGGCCCGCGCGCTCACCGCGACCGGCACCGGCCCCGTTCCGTACCTGATGGCGGCGCTCGCGGGGCTGTTGGCCGGTGCGCGGGTGCTCGGCAGGATCCGCGCGGTGGCCTGCGCCGTGGCCGTACTGGCGGTCGGTCAGGCGGTCCGTTACGGCCTGATGGGACTGCTCGCCCGGCCGCGCCCGACGGTCACCGACTGGGCCGTGAGCGCCACCGGCCACGCCTGGCCCTCGGGCCACGCCACCACCGCCGTGCTGGCGGCCGGCATCCTGGCCTGGGGCATCCGCCACCACGCCCGCCCCGGCGTCGCCCGCACGTGGTGCACGGTGCTCGCCCTCTGGGCCATCGGCGTCGGCGCCACCCGCGTCCTCCTGGGGGTGCACTGGCCGGGCGACGTCCTGGCGGGCTGGCTTCTGGGCCTCACCTTTCTGGCCCTGGCATTCCTCGCCGAACCCTTCGCCCTCCACCACCGGGGCACGCCTCTACCGCCCAAGTCGCCTGCCAAGCAAGCGGATTGACGTACCTCGCGGACATCTGCGGCATATGTTCAGGGCTCACATACCACAAATCAGGGGCAATTTACCCAGATCTTTCCTAAACCGGCATGGACGGGGTCTCCGTGCAGTAGCACTGTGCTCAGTGCCGGTACCGACCCGGGGAGCGAACACCGGCCAGCGCCGTCGCCACCGAACACGCGGCGGCAACGCCACCAACACCAACATCCGCCACCACAGCAACACCAGCAACAACAGCCCACCAACACCAGCAACAGCCAAAGCAGCAACAGTCACAACGGCACGGACACTCCGTACATACACCTGGGGGACGGCACCATGGGACGACCGCTCGACCGCCCGGCAAGCCACTCGCCACAGGGTCGCTGCGCGGCCGCCGCGGCCGAGGACCCGACCCCGTGCGAGGGGTCGTACGACGACGCCACCATCATCGACCGCAACGGCGCGGAGGTGGCCGGCTGTATCCACCACTGCGCCCGGCTGCTGGCCGGCCTGGAAGGCGCCCGCGTCCACCCGTTCGTCCTGGCGCGCCACGCTCTGGACATCTACTCCCGGGCCCGCGAACTCCCGCCCTTCGCCTGGGAGATCGGTAAGTAGGCGCGGGTGCGGGCGCGGGCGGTGACGGCGGTGTCTGTCAGTGGTCACTCGTAGCCTGTCCGTATGAAAGATTCAGGTAACGACCGGGGCGGCGCCCCCGGCCCCGCGCTCGCCATCCCGCCACGACAGGACCTGGCTGGTCAGTACCCGATTCAGCACTCTTCGCCTTCCGTTTCCGTCTTCTGCGGGGCAAGAACATCGCGTCCCTGCCCCCGACGACCGCCGACAGCAAGAGCAGGACCGGGATCCCCACCAGGCTCTTCGCCACGCAGATCGTCACCAGGAAGAACACGAATCGCCACCGGGAAGAACGCGAAGGACACGCCGTCCGGGACGGCGTCGCGCCCGCCGACTGGATCTGCACCCGGCCCCTCCGCCGTGGTGCCCCCCGCTCGCAGCGGAGGGCACCGGCCGGTTCAGCGCTTGGTGGGCGTGTTGGCTTCCGTGACGTTCACAGCGGCCCAGGACGCGTCCACCGTCTCGTACTCGGTGCTGGTGTCGCCGTAGAGGTCCGCGGCGGCCTTCAGGGTCGCGGTCCGGGCGTCGTGGAAGTCGGTCGTGGGGACCATGTACCGGGTCAGCGCCTGGTAGTAGATCTTCGCGGCCTTGTCCCGTCCGATGCCGGTCACCTTGGAGCCGTCATACGTGGGGGAGTCGTACTCGACGCCGCCGATCGTCTTCTTCCCGCTGCCCTCGGCGAGGAGGTAGAAGGCGTGCGAGGAGACACCGGAGGCGGCGTGCACCTCGGTGTCGTTCGTCTTCTCCGACCAGTAGTCGACGGTGTCCCCAAGCGTGTCGAGGGAGGGCTTGTCCAGCCGCCGCAGGAACTTCTGCTTGAGGCCGAGCTTCTCGCCCATCAGGTAGTTCGGCGGGTTCTCGGGGTTGTTGGTCGCGAACTCCGCCGAGCTGCCGAAGATGTCCGCCAGCGACTCGTTCAGGGCGCCGGGCTCGCCGAAGTAGTGCCCCTCCTCGTCCACCCGGGTGGGTTTGAGGCGGGCGGTCGCGGCCACGACGCCGTGGGTGAGCTCATGGGCGGTGACGTCCAGGACGACCAGCGGCTTGGTGAACGTCTTGCCGTCACCGTCTCCGTAGAGCATGCAGCCGCAGCTGGAGGACCAGAAGGCGTTGCCGACGTTCTTGCCGTAGTGGACCAGGGCGTGCGCGCCCTCGCCTTCGTTCTTGATGCCGTCGCGCCCGAACGTCTTCTCGTAGAAGTCGAGGGTGCTGGTGATGCCGTACTGGGCGTCCACCGCGGCGGTGCTGCGGTCGTTCGTCGTGCCATCGCCCCAGCGGTTGTCGCTGCTGGTGAAGGCCTTGCCGTCGGTGAAGTTCGCCGGCTTCTCGCCGTCCGCGTCCCGCGTTTCGGTGTCGCCGCGGGTGGCGTCCTTGAGGGTGAAGGAGTTCTGCGCGGTCCGGGTCGTGGAGAGCGGGACGGTGCCGGAGAAGAGGGACCGGCCGGTGCCGTCGGCCGGGTCCGCGGAGCCCTGGCCGGGCTTGCCCGCGGCGGCCGGGGCGTTGGCGGCCAGTCCGGTCGCGGGGCTGAGCCGCTCGCCCCGCTCGCGGAGCTTGTCCTTGACGGCGGGCGACAGGAACGCGTCGTTGGCCGGGATGTCGCTGAGGACGGTGCCGGTAGCGGCGTCGATGACGACCGTACGGACGCCGCCGGTCTCGTCGGTGCGGCTGTCGGTCACCCGCACCTGGTAGGCCAGCGCGGTCCGACCGGCATGGGCGTCCACGACCAGCTGGGCCTCACCGGCCTTGCCCTGCGCCGCGGCCGCGGCCTTCTCCTGGGCCTGCCCGGCCGACAACTTCGTGCGGAGGGACCGCACCTCGATCGGCTTCCCGGCCGCCCTGGTGACGTCCTCATAGGCCGACTTGGCGTCCAGGTGGATGACGAGGTCACCGCCGAGGACCGGCAGGCCGCGATGGGTGCGTAGGAAACGGACGTGCTGTTCGCCGTCCGGGTCGACCAGTACATCGGTGGCCTTGAGGGTGTCGTTCTTGCCGACGCCGGTGGCGGAGGAGTGGGTGTACGCGGCGGCGCGGGCCGCGTCCACGATCGATGCATGTGTGGGGGAGGAGTCGGGAGTTGAGGCGGCAGTGGCCGAAGGGGCCGCGGTGGCGGTGCCTGCCATGCCTGCGGTGAGCGTCGCGGCGGTGGTCACCGCGACGGCTATCGCCAGGTTGCGTATGTGGGGTCTACGCATGTTCGGGTCCTTTGAGCACATGGGCGGCCGGTTCCCCAACCGCCCGTACGCGCGGTGCCGTTGCGCACCGCGGGGGTCGGGCGACCCCGCGCAAACCCTGCGTAGCCTGACATGGGCATGTAAAGACGTAAGTCCGTTTTTGTGTCCTGTTGAATCAAAACGTGATAATTGATCGGCCTTGGGTAGTCGGCGGGTGACCAACTGTGTTTCTCGATGGGCGTTGTGCTCGTGGTGCTCTTGGGGGGAGAGAGTCGATCGGGGGCGGATGGTTGCTCGGCCGCCGCGAGATGTGCGAATGGCTATCGGCCGGCCCCTCCGCCGTGGCGGCCGGCCGCAGGCCAGCGTGGCACGGGTTGGGGAACCACAGCGAGCAGGTCTGTCCCACTTCTGACAAGGGGTGGGGAAATTCAAAGAGCCCTATCAGCCGGGGACCTCTGAGTACGTGCTCTCTCAGCTCATGAGTATGCGCCACGATGGCCGGGCGGCGCGCCTGAGCGAGGATGGTGCTCATGACCGCACCCGACCCGAAGTCCACCATCGCCCCCGCTGCGGCGGCGACTGACCCGTTCGCGCAGTCCACGCCGGCAGTGCGCGTGTTCGCCGGTATCGGCCTGTTGCTGCTCGCCTTTGCCTACGGGGCGTTCCTCATCATCGTCCTCAATCAGGCGTACAGCGGAGACGGGGCAAGCGGACCCCTGGTGGGCGTGGCTCTGTGGTCGATGGGCCTGTCCGCAGTCGCGGGAGTGCTGGCGCTTTGCCTGCCCAGCGCTGTGGTGAGCCATGCAGCGCGGAGCAGGGTCGTCAGGCTGCAGTACGCGCTGGCGTTCGCCGGCCCTGCGCTGGCCGCCATCGACTTCGCCTAGCTGGTGGGGCTTTGTGAGGATCCTGCTCGTCTTGGCGCGCTGGCGGGTTCGGAAGCCGTGCCGTGCCGCGACTGTCGTCGGCCCCCTTCGGACCGCCGGACGCCGTCCCCGCGCTGCTCCACTCCGAGCAGAAGTGGGCCAGTACGCCCTGCGGACACATCAGACGAGTAAGAGGCCCTGGCCGTGGCGCCATGCGCCACGGCCAGTCACATGAAGCGTGCTCGCATCGCTACTGGCCCTGGTCCGCAAGCGCGGCCGCGGTGGCATGGGCGAAGGCGTCTGGATTGTCCAGCATGATGTTGTGCCCGCAGTCCGGGATCGCGACCACGGTCACCCCCGCCGCGGCGAGTGCGTCGGCGCCGGGGAGCGGGCCGTCGGTTTCGGGCAGCAGGTAGGTGCGGGGAATTTTCAGGTCCCGCAGGAGTTCGCGCATGGTGGGGACGGTGCCGCGGGTGAGATGGACCGCGCTGCGGTGCAGGGCCTCGCGGCCGGCCAGGCGCGTGGTGGACCACCAGCGGGGGCCGACCCGGTCGCGGACGTCTTCCCAGCCGCCTGCCAGGAACTCCCGCTCGGAATAGGCCGCGATGCCGCTGCTGCCGCCGGATCCGGGCCGGTGCGGGATCGGGTCGAGGTTGGCGTCAACCAGGACCAGGCGGGAGACCAGGTGCGGGTGCCGGGCGGCCAGGACGATGGCCACCGAGCCGCCCATGCTGTGCGCGATCAGCTCCGCACCGGTGACGCCTGCGGAGGTCAGGGTCTTCGCGAGGGCATCGGCGTGCGATTCCAGGGTGTAGTCGAAGCCGGTCGGCCGGTCGCTGATGCCGTGACCTAGCAGGTCGATCAGCAGCGAACGGCGGCCGGCCAGCAGCGGGTGGACCGCGACCTCCGCGAAGTAGGCGGGGGACGTGGCGCCCAGACCATGCACGTAGACGCGGGAAGGTTCCTGCCCCGGCAGCTCCGCCCACCGCATCTGGTCGCCCTCAGACGTCACGACGGCATGACGCACAGTCTGCTCCCCCTCCGAATCAAAGTCAGTGAAGGGACGAGGGTAACCACCTGAACTCGGTGCACCCCCATCCCCCTCACACCTGCGAGGGCAAGGCGACGGTTCAGTTCACCTTGATACGCCGCGTGCTGTGGCAGCGCCTGTTGTCACAGGGGGTTCGAGCGGCCGGAGTCGACGGCTGACAGCCTCGGTCGCAGCCGGATGAAGTTGATGACGGCGTGCACGGTGAGCGCGAGGGGCAGGGCGAGGAGTATGTCCCACGGGACCGTGCCGACCGCAGCCAGGAGGCAGCAGAGCGGAACGGTCAGGAGGGTGGGGAACGTCGAGGTCAGGGCGGTACGGATACGGGTTTGACGGTCCATGGCCGGGCTCCTTGGGAAGGTGCGGATGACGGGCTGGCAGCAGCGGAGGCCGGTCAGGTTGTGCTGCGGCGGGCGAGGTCCAGGTAGTCGGACAGCTCCCGCCAGTCATCGGCCGGGGCGGCCGGTTCTCCCGACATGGCGGCCGGATCGTCATGCCAGGCATTCCGCACACCGGCGGAGATACCGGCGTCGCCGCCGGTGAACGACGTGCTGAGCTCATCCATGCGAGCCACCAGCCGCCGGACCTTCGGATCGGTGGGAGGAGTCCCGGCCGTACGGAGCCGGTCGGCCCTGCGGTACAGCTCCGGCCGTTCGATCTCCAACAGGTAATGCATCGCGGGCCCCAGGGCCGCGGCGCGGGTCTCCAGTACCTCCAACTGGCCGGCATCCAGGCGACGGCGCAGCGTGTGCCCGCCCTCGGGACTCGTGCCGCCGATCGCCCGCAACGCGTCGAGCAACTCCGCGGCCGTCGGGGCCCGATCCGCCGCCAGTTCGCCGCCAAGCCGCAGGAGCCGCTGCCGCAAGGCGTCGAGAGCGGCGATGGAAGCCTCTACGCCCGCCAAGTGGTCCCTCACCAGGCGTCGCGGGTCGAATCCTGCGTCCAGACAGACGGCGATGGTCTCCAGGCTCAGCCCCAGACCACGCAGAGCCAGCAGCACCTGATACAAGCGGACGAGATCGTCCTCGGTGTACTCCCGGTGCCCGCCCGCAGTGCGCCGGGAGGGGCTGAGCAGACCGATGGTGTCCCAGTGGTGCAGCGTGCGCACGGTCAGCCCGCTGGCCTCGGCGAGCCGACCCACTTTCCAGGTGGCGGAAACAGTCATAGGGCCACGATGCATCCTGACGCCGCGTGAGGATCAAGTCGTAACGATGACCACCGCTGCTTCTCGAACACGGCTGGGCTCGTGGTGCTGCGAGCGCATCGCCGGAGAACGTGCCCCTTGAAGCTCTGCTCGCTGGGATTTCCCAGGGACTTTCAGAGACCTCTCAGGGACTTTTGAGGGACTCCCGTGTCTGTCCCGGTAGGGCCTCAGGGAGGTCTCAGGGACGTTCCGCCGCGTGAATAGGGCAGGCCCTGACAGCGCTGAAAGAGATGAACGCGCTGGTCAGGGCCTACAACCGGCCCGCCACGCAGGCTCAGCACTCGATGATGTTCACCGCGAGCCCGCCCCGGGCCGTCTCCTTGTACTTGACGCTCATGTCGGCGCCGGTCTCCTTCATGGTCTTGATCACCTTGTCGAGGGAGACATGGTGGCGGCCGTCGCCGCGCAAGGCCATACGGGCGGCGGTAATGGCCTTGACCGCGGCCATGCCGTTGCGCTCGATGCACGGGATCTGGACGAGGCCGCCGACGGGGTCGCAGGTCAGGCCGAGGTTGTGTTCCATACCGATCTCGGCGGCGTTCTCCACCTGTTCCGGGGAGCCGCCCAGGACCTCGGCAAGTCCGCCGGCCGCCATGGAGCAGGCGGAGCCGACCTCGCCCTGGCAGCCGACCTCGGCGCCGGAGATGGAGGCGTTCTCCTTGAAGAGCATGCCGATGGCGCCGGCGGCGAGCAGGAAGCGGACGACGCCTTCCTCGTCGGCGCCGGGTACGAAGTTGATGTAGTAGTGCAGGACGGCGGGGATGATGCCGGCCGCGCCGTTGGTGGGCGCGGTGACGACCCGGCCGCCGGCCGCGTTCTCCTCGTTGACCGACATCGCGTAGAGGGTGACCCACTCCATCGCGTGGGCGAGCGGATCGCCCGCGGAGCGCAGCTGGCGGGCGGAGTGCGCGGCGCGTCTGCGGACCTTGAGGCCGCCGGGCAGGATGCCTTCGCGGGACATGCCGCGCGAGACGCACTCCTGCATGACGTGCCAGATCTCCAGCAGGCCGTCGTGGATCTCCTGCTCCGTGCGCCATGCCTTCTCGTTCTCCAGCATCAGCGCGGCGATGGACAGCCCGTTGTCCTGGGAGAGGCGCAGCAGCTCGTCGCCGGTGCGGAAGGGGTGCTTGAGGACGGTGTCGTCGAGCTTGATGCGGTCCTCGCCGACCGCGTCCTCATCGACGACGAAGCCGCCGCCCACCGAGTAGTACGTCTTCTCCAGGAGGGGAGCGCCGCCCGCGTCGTAGGCGAAGAGGGTCATGCCGTTGGCGTGGTACGGCAGGGCGCGGCGGCGGTGCAGGATCAGCTCGGTCGACTCGTCGAAGTCGATCTCGTGGGCGGCGCCTATCTCGGCGCCCATCAGCCGCAGCCGCTTGGTCGTACGGATCCGCTCGACCTCGTCGTCCGCGCGCTCCACATCGACGGTGCGGGGGGAGTGGCCCTCCAGGCCGAGGAGGACCGCCTTGGGGGTGCCGTGGCCGTGGCCGGTGGCGCCGAGCGAACCGAAGAGCTCGGCCCGGACAGATGTGGTCTGGGCCAGGAGGCCGTCCTTCTTCAGACGGCCGGCGAATATCCGGGCGGCGCGCATGGGGCCGACGGTGTGCGAGCTGGACGGGCCGATGCCGATCGAGAAGAGATCGAAGACGGAGATGGCCATGGTGGCGGACTCCCGCGCGGTTCATCCCCGCGGTGGCGGGGAAGCGGACCGTCCAGCTGCTTCGAAGGGTATCGAGGGCAGCCGACGGCCGGACGGACTTCTGGGTAATTTGGGGCGGGCGTAGGTGTACCACCCTCGGCGCAGCCTACGTCAGACCGCACGAAGCTGGCGTTCCCGCTGGTCAGAGGCGGATCGGCCCGGAGGTTCGGCGGAGGGGCGCAACCGAGCCCCGAAGGTGCGGAGCCCCGGGCCCATGGCCCGTTTCCCGGGCCCGCCGGATGGCCGGCGGGCCCGGGCGCCCTCAAAGGAGAGGGGTGCGTCACCGGGCGCCGTGCCACACGGCCTCCGGAGCCGCGGCCCTGACGCGGGGCGCCGAGGACGGTCCTCGCACGGGGCGGCAAGGACAATCCACGGACCCACGCGCGGGGCGGCAAGGACGATGCCCGGGGACGCGTGTCCTCACAGCGACGGGTACAGCGGGTGCTTGTCCGCCAGCGCGGTGACCCGGGCCTTGAGCGACTCGGTGTCGTACGACGGCTTCAGCGCCTCGGCGATGACGTCCGCGACCTCGCGGAAGTCCTCGGCCTGGAAGCCGCGGGTGGCCAGCGCCGGGGTGCCGATCCGCAGGCCCGAGGTGACCATCGGCGGCCGCGGGTCGTTCGGGATGGCGTTGCGGTTGACCGTGATGCCGATCTCGTGCAGACGGTCCTCGGCCTGCTGGCCGTCCAACCGGCTGTCGCGCAGGTCCACCAGGACGAGGTGGACGTCCGTGCCGCCGGACAGGACGGAGACGCCGTGCTGCTTGACGTCGTCCTGGACCAGGCGCTCGGCGAGGATCCTGGCGCCGTCCAGCGTGCGCTGCTGGCGCTCCTTGAAGTCGTCGGACGCGGCGACCTTGAAGGAGACCGCCTTGGCGGCGATCACATGCTCCAGGGGACCGCCCTGCTGACCGGGGAAGACCGCCGAGTTGATCTTCTTGGCGAGTTCCTTGGTGGACAGGATCACACCGCCGCGCGGACCGCCGAGGGTCTTGTGCGTGGTGGTGGTCACCACGTGCGCGTGCGGGACGGGGGAGGGGTGCAGGCCCGCCGCCACCAGGCCGGCGAAGTGCGCCATGTCCACCATCAGGTAGGCGCCGACCTCGTCCGCGATCCGGCGGAAGGCCGCGAAGTCCAGCTGCCGCGGGTAGGCGGACCAGCCGGCCACGATCAGCTGCGGGCGGTGCTCCTTGGCGAGGCGCTCGACCTCCTCCATGTCGACCAGGTTGGTCTTCTCGTCGACGTGGTAGGGCACCACGTTGTAGAGCTTGCCGGAGAAGTTGATCTTCATGCCGTGGGTCAGGTGCCCGCCGTGCGCGAGGTTCAGACCCAGGATGGTGTCACCCGGCTTGATCAGCGCGAACATCGCGGCGGCGTTGGCCTGCGCACCCGAGTGCGGCTGGACGTTGGCGGCCTCGGCGCCGAAGAGCGCCTTGATCCGGTCGATGGCGATCTGCTCGACGACGTCGACGTGTTCGCAGCCGCCGTAGTAGCGGCGGCCGGGGTAGCCCTCGGCGTACTTGTTGGTGAGGACGGAGCCCTGGGCCTCCATGACGGCGACCGGAGCGAAGTTCTCCGACGCGATCATTTCGAGGGTGGACTGCTGACGGTGGAGCTCGGCGTCGACGGCGGCGGCGACGTCGGGGTCGAGCTCATGGAGGGAGCTGTTGAGAAGCGACATGAGTTTTCCTGGAGGGTCAGGGGGCGCGATGGGGTCCCGCCGGACGGAGTCCGGGGGAGCTTCCACTCGGGCGGTGGCAGGGTGGCGGGGCTCAGCCGGCGGCGAAGGCGGTGTACTCGTCGGCCGAGAGCAGCTCGCCCGGCTCGCCGCTCACCTTCACCTTGAACAGCCAACCATCCTCGAACGGGGCGGTGTTCACCAGCGAGGGGTCGCTGACGACGTCCTCGTTGACCGCGGTGACCTCGCCGCTGACCGGTGAGTAGAGGTCGCTGACCGACTTGGTCGACTCCAGCTCACCACAGGTCTCGCCCGCCGTGATCGTGGCACCGACCTCGGGGAGCTGCACGAAGACGACATCGCCGAGCGCGTTGGCGGCGTGCTCCGTGATGCCGACCGTCGAGACGCCGTCCTCGGCGGCCGACAGCCACTCGTGCTCCTTGCTGTAGCGCAGCTGCTGGGGGTTGTCCATGGTTCGATTCTCCTGTACGCGAGGGTGTGATCGTGAAGCGGGTCGCCCCTGGCGAAGCCGAGGGGAAGGTCTGGCGCGGTGCGACGCGCGGGTGCTTTCGCCTCGCGCCCCTACCGGGTCCGCCGTCGCTGAAGCGTTACTTCTGCCGCTTGTAGAACGGCAGCGCGACGACCTCGTACGGCTCATGGCTTCCACGGATGTCCACGGCGACACCCTCGGTGCCCGGCGTGGCGTACGCCGCGTCGACATATGCCATGGCGAGCGGCTTGCCCAGGGTCGGGGACGGCGCCCCGGAGGTGACCTCGCCGATGACCGTGCCGTCGGACGCGACGACCGGGTAGCCGGCGCGCGGGACCCGGCGGCCCTCGGCGATCAGGCCGACCAGCTTGCGCGGCGGGCTGGCCTCGGCGCGCTCGGCGGCCGCCTCCAGCGCGGCGCGGCCCACGAAGTCACCGTTGTTGGTGGTCTTCTCGAACTTCACGACCCGGCCGAGCCCGGCGTCGAAGGGCGTCGTCCCGGTGGTCAGCTCATGCCCGTACAGCGGCATACCCGCCTCCAGGCGCAGCGTGTCACGGCAGGACAGGCCGCACGGGATCAGCCCGGCGTCCTTCCCGGCCGCGGTCAGTGCCTCCCAGAGGGCGACCGCGTCCTCGGGCCGGACGAACAGCTCGAAGCCGTCCTCGCCGGTGTATCCGGTGCGGGCGATCAGCGCGTGCACTCCGGCGACGGTGCCGGGCAGGCCCGCGTAGTACTTGAGGCCGTCCAAATCGGCGATGGGGGCACCTCCCTCCTCGAGCGAAGTCGAGAGCTTGGGGGACAGCCCCTTGAGGATGCCGAGGGACTCCGGGCCCTGGACCGCGATCAGCGCATAGGCGTCCCGGTCGTCGCGGACCTCGGCGTCGAAGCCGCCCGCGCGCTCGGTCAGCGCGTCCAGCACCACCTGGGCGTTGGAGGCGTTGGCGACGACCATGTACTCCTGCTCGGCGAGGCGGTAGACGATCAGGTCGTCGAGGATGCCGCCCCCGGGCTCGCAGATCATCGTGTAGCGGGCGCGGCCCGCCTTCACCCCGCCGATGTTGCCCACCAGCGCGTAGTCGAGCAGGTCGGCGGCCTGCGGTCCGGTGACGGTGATCTCGCCCATGTGGGAGAGGTCGAACAGGCCGGCGTGGGTGCGGACGGCGACATGCTCTTCGCGTTCGCTGCCGTAGCGCAGCGGCATGTCCCAGCCGGCGAAGTCGGTCATGGTGGCGCCGAGCGCACGGTGCGTGGCATCGAGCGCGGTTCGGCGGGGGGCATCAGTCATGGTTCCGGGCTCCCAGGCATGGGTGACAAGACGTTCTCCCCATCTGTCATCGGAACCTGAGAGGTTCACCGGGATCCCGCGAACGGACCCGGTTTGCACCTTGGGTGGAGCCGCCCCTTCGACCGGGCAGTGGCTCGCTTTTCAGATCTGCCTCGCCTGCGCGGTATAGGGGCCTGAGAGATTCAAGGGAGGACTTGCTCCTTCGGCGCCCCGCCGTGGCGGCCGGGGACTCTCCCGCGCGGGTTCAAGCGGCCGGTATGGAGTTGGCCGTGCACGGTGAAGAGCCGGTGTGCACGTGGCGCCGACATCATTGCACGGGATCCCCGGATAAAGGAGCCCTGGTCGTCGACCGGAACCGGAGCACGTCCACGGCGCGTCCCCAGCGCGGACGGACCGGACAATCGCCTTGAAGGGCATTACCGTTTCTTGACACTCTGCGGGTAGAGAACGGGCTTGAACCGGACTCGTATCGGACCGGGAGGGGCGATCACGGTGCACAGGGAAGCCGCATTCGCGACGAATGCGGGGGTCGCGGGCGCCGCGATGCCCCGCCCCAGGCGCTTGGCCCTGGCTGTCGTCAGGCCAGGACGCCATGCCGAGGTCATGGACTTGAGGGAGGGGGCCCGGCCCGCCACCGGGATGCGTTTTCCGGCCGGTGATCTGGTCGTGGTCTCCGGTCTGCCGGGCAGCGGCAAGAGCACGCTGATGCACCGGATCGTGCCGCCGCTGGACGCCCGGGGCGCCGCGGTGCACCGCATCGACTCGCAGGACGTCCGCGAACGCTGGGAGCGCGGCAGGCTGCGCCGGCTGCCGTACGGCCTCTACCGTCCGCTGGTCCGCGCCGCCCACTACCTCGGGCTGCGGCGCGCGCTGCGGTCGCGCGACAGCGTGGTGGTCCATGACTGCGGGACGCAGGCGTGGGTGCGGCGCTGGATCGCGCGCTCGGCCCGGCGCGGCGGCCGAGGGCTGCATCTGGTGCTGCTGGACGTCTCGCCCGAGGTGGCGCTGTCCGGCCAGGAGGCCCGGGGGCGCGGTGTCTCCGGGTACGCCTTCGCGCGGCACCGCAGGGCGGTGCGCCGGCTGGTCGGCGGGGCGGAGGCGGCCCGGCTGCCGAAGGGCGTCGGCTCGGCGGTGCTGCTGGACCGGCGGGCGGCGAGCGCGCTGGAGACGGTGAGCTTCGACTGAGGGAGGCGGGTTCCGGGGCCGCACGCCCGGCCGGGCACCGGCTTTCCGCGCTGCTGGTCGCCGAATCGGGCCCCGGGGCCGCAGGCCCCGGCCCGCCTCTGCCCGAAGCCGGGCCGGGGCCCGTCCTCTACTAGGGTCTTTGGCCTACTAGGGTCTTTGGCCGGTTGACGTGGTCGAACGGGTGGGTGAGATGACATTTCCGGAGCCGGGGAGCTTCCCGGAGCAGGGCATACCGGACGTGGCGTGGCCGGCGAACGAGCTCGAAGAGGTGCTGGCCGCGTCGGTCGGGCACCCGGGCGCGGGCGGCCGGATCGTCGAGGTGCTGGGCCGCAGCCAGGTGTGGGTGCCGCTGCCCAACGGCGGCGGCCCGGAGAGCGCGGGCCCGGGCGCCCGCGGTCTGGATCTGCCCACGGTGGAGATCGACGGCGCGGCCTATGTCCCGGTCTTCAGCTCCGAGCAGGAGTTCCGGCGGGTCGTCGGCTCGTATATGTCCTTCACCGTCGCGCCGGCCCGCGAGTTCGCCCGCGGTCTGCCCGCGCAGCTGGGCATCGCGGTCAATCCGGACGGCGTGGTGGGCGTCCCGCTGCCGCCGGCCGCGGTGGCCGAACTGTGCCGGGTGGGGCGTACGGAAGCGGACGGCCCGGCGAGCGGCGGACGGGTGCGGCTCTTCGAACCGGACTGGCAGGACGAGCCGGTGGACTTCCTGGCCGCCGCCGGACTGGAATTCTCCGGTGCCGGAATTGTCCTGACTGCCCGTCGTGTCCTGGCCAGTGTCGAGGGCGACACGCCCGCGCTGTTCGTCGGAGTTCAGGTCGAGGCGACCCCCGCCGCACTGCAGGACGGCACCGCCCGCGACACGGCCCTGCAGGCCCTCGGACGTGCGCTCGGCGCGGTGCCGGTGCCCTGGCCCGTCCAGCTCGTCATGCTCGACATCGCCCAGGGCGACCCGGTCGCCGACTGGATGCTGGCGCGTGTGCGGCCCTTCTACTCCCGTGAGCACTCGTAAGCTGGTTGGAGGACGGGCGGGCGCCCCAACGTGCCCTGCCGACAGAAGGGACGGACACGTGAGCGCGGGTGCGCATCAGGGAGCGGCGGCGGCCGGACGGGTCGAGCAGATGCTGCAGCAGGTCTCGCCCGGTCGCTACGACGCCTACGAGGCGCTGCTGCAGGCACTCGCCGCCGGGCAGGTCTGGATGCTCCTGTGGCAGGGCCGGGCCGGTACACCGGACGCGCAGTACGGAAACATGGAGGTCGAGGGCCTCGGCTATGCGCCGTGTGTGACCTCGGCCGCCGAACTCGCCGCCTCCGGCTGGACCCGCGACCACGAACTCGTCACCGGCCCCGACATCGCCGCGACGCTCTTCCCCGACCGCTGGGGTCTCTGGCTGAATCCGCATGCTCCCGGCGGCGGTGTCGGCGTCCCCTGGCTGGATCTGCGCCGGATCGCCGTCGGCCTCGACCGGCTGCCCGCCGGACCGCTGCGGATCTCGGAACCGGTCCTCGACATCCCGCAGTTCTACGCCCTCCTGGCCCAGAACGCCCACCGCACGCCCGCCGTACGGTCGTTGCGCCGGGCCTGGGTGCAGCCCGCCCTGGGTGCCCCGTATCTGGCCATCGGTCTGGATCTGTACGACACCGGCCGCCATGCGGTGGATTCGGCGCGGTTGATGATCCAGCAGTCGATCGGCGCGGTTCCGGACGGTCTGCCGGTGTCGACCGTCGCGATGAATGACGAATACGACCCCGTCGGAATGTGGATGCGGGCCTCCACGCGCCCCTTCTTCGATCGCGACGGCTATGTCCAGGCTCCCGGCCAGGGTCCCGCTCCCGCACCTTCCTACGGCTACGGATATCCGCGTCCCTACTGATCCGCCGGATTTTTCGGGCTGAATTTCCCCTGTGCGCCCACCGGATTGCCGCGGTATGCCCACCGGTCGGGCCTTCTCTCTCCTCCCTGTTCGCACCGCTCAGTCGGGTCGGCCGTCCGTATAACGGAAGGTCGTGGTCCAGATCACAGTTGCGCATCCTTTCCCCGCGAGGGCTGGTGAGTGATCGCGAATCGGATGAAGACTCCCGCAGCAAGAGCTTCGGCTCTTTGTACGAGCGACTTTCAGACGGCATCGCGTGAATCTCCGATTTCCACGGGGCGAACGTCCGCGATGTCTGCACCACTTGCACCACTTGCATCACTGATGTGTATCGGGTCGCCGCGGCGGCGGACATGGGGCCGGCCACCGTCGGCCAAAAGGGGGCAAGGGCACCGTGACCGCACCGATCGAGACCACCGGGGCGGCTGCCGAGGCGCAGTCGGAAGTGGTGCTGCAGGGCGTCGCAGGCAAACGGATCGAGGGCCGTTCGCTCGGCCGGATCGCCTGGATCCGCTTCAAGCGCGACAAGGCAGCGGTCACCGGCGGCATCGTCGTCCTCCTGCTGATCCTGGTCGCGGTGCTCTCCCAGCCCATCCAGACGGTGTTCGGCCTCGATCCCGACGCCTTCCACCAGGACCTGATCGACCCCGAACTTCTCGCCCCCAAGGGAGCGTTCGGCGGCATCAGCTGGGAGCACCCGCTCGGCGTCGAGCCGCAGACCGGCCGCGACATCCTGGCCCGGATCATCGAGGGCTCCTGGGTCTCCCTGGTCGTCGCGGTGGGCGCGACGCTGCTGTCCGTCGCCATCGGTGTGGTGATGGGCGTGGTGGCCGGCTTCTACGGCGGATGGGTGGACAGCCTCATCAGCCGCCTGATGGACACCTTCCTCGCCTTCCCGCTGCTGCTCTTCGCGATCTCCATCTCGGCCTCGCTGCAGAACGGCGCCTTCGGTCTGGAGGGCCTGCCGCTGCGCATCGCCGTGCTGATCTTCGTGATCGGCTTCTTCAGCTGGCCCTACATCGGGCGCATCGTGCGGGCCCAGACGCTGAGCCTGCGCGAGCGGGAGTTCGTCGACGCCGCCAAGTCCCTCGGCGCGCGCGGCCCGTTCATCCTCTTCCGGGAGCTGCTGCCCAACCTGGTCGCGCCGATCCTCGTCTACGCGACGCTGCTGATCCCGACCAACATCCTCTTCGAGGCGGCCCTGAGCTTCCTCGGCGTCGGTATCGCACCGCCGCAAGCGTCCTGGGGCGGCATGCTCACCACCGCCGTGGACCTCTACCAGGTCGACCCGATGTTCATGGTCATCCCCGGCATGGCGATCTTCATCACCGTGCTGGCCTTCAACCTGCTGGGGGACGGGCTCCGTGACGCCCTCGACCCACGCAGCAAGTAACCGCGGCCCCGCCGCAACGACCGGATCAAGGGGGCTTTCCTCAGCATGAATACCAGAAAGACGGCAGCTGTGATCGCCGCGACCGTAGCGATGGCGCTGGGCGCCTCGGCGTGCAGTGGCGGCGGTTCCAGCGACAGCAAGGGCGGCGAGGCCACCGCGAACGCCGGGCTGACCAGCATCGTCAACAAGTCGGACAAGAAGGGGGGCACGGTGACCTATGAGCACTCCAGCGGTCCCGACTCCCTGGACCCGGGCAACACCTACTACGGCTGGGTGCAGAACTTCTCCCGGCTGTACGGGCGCTCGCTGGTCACCTTCAACCCCGCGCCGGGCAAGGACGGCCTGAAGCTGGTCCCGGACCTGGCCACCTCGCTCGGCAAGGCCAGCCCGGACGCCAAGACCTGGACCTACACGCTGCGCAAGGGCGTGACGTTCGAGGACGGCACCGAGGTCACCTCGGCCGACGTCAAGTACGCCATCGAGCGCTCCAACTTCGCACCCGAGGCACTGTCCAACGGTCCGACGTACTTCAAGAACTACTTGATCGGTGGCGACAAGTACAAAGGTCCCTACAAGGACAAGTCGGGCAAGGGCCTGGACTCCATCGAGACCCCCGACAAGTACACGATCGTCTTCAAGCTCAAGAAGCCGTTCGCGGAGATGGACTACCTCGCTGCCTTCTCACAGACCGCGCCGGTGCCGAAGAAGGCCGACAAGGGCGCCGAGTACGTCCAGCACATCGTGTCCTCGGGTCCGTACAAGTTCCAGTCCTACAGCGAGAGCCGCGGCGCCACGCTGGTGCGCAACCCCGAGTGGGATGCCAAGACCGACCCGATCCGCAAGGCGCTGCCCGACAAGATCGAGCTCAAGTTCAACGTCAACGTCACCACGCGCGACGAGCACCTGCTCAACAACACCATCACCGCGGACATCGCGGGCACCGGCCTGGAGTCCAAGACCCAGCCCAAGGTGCTGACGAAGCCGGCCGAGAAGGCGAAGACGGACAACCCGTACGCGGGGGCCACGCAATACCTGGCGCTGAATGTGAACGTCAAGCCGTTCGACAACATCGAGTGCCGCAAGGCCGTGCAGTACGCGGTCGACAAGACCGGCATGGTCAACGCCATCGGCGGCAAGCCCAAGGGCGACCCGGCGAGCACCCTGATCCCGCCGTCCGTCAGCGGCTACAAGAAGTTCGACCTGTACGCGTCGCCGGACAACAAGGGCGACCTGGACAAGGCCAGGGAGCACCTGAAGAAGTGCGGCCTGCCGAAGGGCTTCAAGACCGCGCTGACCGCCCGTAACGACCGTCCCGACGAGGTCACCGCGGCCACCCAGCTCCAGGGCACCTTGAAGAAGGTCGGCATCGACGCCGACATCAAGACCTACCCGGCCGACAAGTACTTCACCGACTACGCCGGTGTCCCGGCATACGTCAAGAAGAACAAGCTCGGCATGATGATGATGGCCTGGGGCCCCGACTGGCCGACCGGCTTCGGCTTCCTCGACCAGATCATCAACGGCAACGCGATCAAGCCGTCCGGCGGCACGAACCTGGCCGAGCTGGACGACCCGGCCATCAACCAGGCGCTGAGCGCCGGCATCGCCACGCTGGACGACGCCAAGCGCGGGAAGATCTGGGGCGACCTCGACCAGAAGGTCGCCGAGACCGCCGTCAACGTGCCGTTGTTCTACCGCAAGAACCTGCTCTACCGCCCGGACTCCGCGGCCAACGTCACGGTCGCCGAGTCCTACCTCGGCATGTACGACTACGTGCTGATGAGCTCCACCAAGTAGGGCCCGACTCCCCAGGGCACCGAGCACCCCTCGAAAGGCAGGTGAAGGCTCCGGGTCCGCCGGGCTACCCCGCCCGGCGGACCCGGCGCCGCACGGCTGTGGCTGCGTACATCATCCGACGCGTGTTCGCCGCGGTACTGCTGCTGTTGGTGGTCAGCGCAGTCACGTTCGCGATCTTCTTTCTGGTGCCCCGGCTGGGCGGACAGACGACCGACTCGCTGGCCGCCCAGTACATCGGCAAGAACCCCGACCCGGACTCCATCGCCGCGGTCAAGAAGAACCTGGGGCTCGACCAGCCGATCCACGTCCAGTACTGGCACTTCATCAAGGCCATCGTGGCCGGCGCCGAGTACAACTTCGGCCCCAACCCCTCGGTCTGCAACGCCCCTTGCTTCGGCTACTCCTTCAAGACCCATGTCGAGGTCTGGCCCGAGATCGTCCAGCGCATCCCGGTCACCTTCTCCCTCGCCATCGGCGCGGCGGCCATCTGGGTGATCTCCGGCATCGCGACCGGAGTGCTCTCCGCACTCAAGCGGGGGTCTCTCTTCGACCGCCTCGCCATGACGATCGCGCTGGCCGGCGTCTCCCTCCCGATGTTCTTCACCGGCCTGGTCTCGCTGGCCCTGTTCAGCTTCAACTGGCCCGTCTGGGAGAACCTCCACTTCGTTCCGTTCAGCGAGGATCCGGGTCAGTGGGCCTGGAACCTGATCCTCCCCTGGTGCACCCTCGCCTTCCTCTATTCCGCGCTCTATGCTCGGCTCACCCGCGCGGGGATGCTGGAGACCATGGGGGAGGACTACATCCGCACCGCGCGGGCCAAGGGCCTGCGCGAGCGCAAGGTGGTCTTCAAACACGGCCTGCGCTCCGCCCTCACCCCGCTGATCACCATCTTCGGCATGGACTTCGCGCTGCTCGTCGGCGGTGCGGTCATCACCGAACGGGTCTTCTCCCTGCAGGGGATGGGCGCGTATGCCATCCAGGGCGTGACCCGCAGCGATCTGCCCATCGTCATGGGGGTGACCCTGACCGCCGCCTTCTTCATCGTTCTCTGCAATCTGCTGGTGGACCTGGTGTACGCCGCGATCGACCCCCGGGTGAGGCTGTCATGACCGAGCCGAGCAAGACAGAGTCGAGCAAGGCCGATACGGCGGCCGGGTCGAGCAGGACCGGGTCGAGCAGGACCGATACGGCGGCCGAGGCGACGGGCGTCGCCGTGCCCGGGCAGGAGCACCAGCCGCATCAGCCGCCCCCCGAGGACTCCTTTCTGTCCGTGCGGGACCTGCGGATCCACTTCGACACCGACGACGGCCTGGTGAAGTCCGTCAACGGCGTCAGCTTCGACCTCAGGGCCGGGCGGACGCTCGGCATCGTCGGCGAGTCCGGCTCGGGCAAGTCGGTGACCTCGCTGGGCATCATGGGGCTGCACCGCAGCGAGCGGGCCCGGATCTCGGGCCAGGTGTGGCTCGGTGGCGAGGAGCTGATCGGCGCCGACCCGGACCGGGTGCGCCGGCTGCGCGGCCGCCACATGGCGATGATCTTCCAGGACCCGCTGTCCGCGCTGCACCCGTACTACACGGTGGGTTCACAGATCTCCGAGGCGTACCGGGTCCACCACGACGTCGACAAAAAGACCGCGCGCAAGCGGAGCGTGGAGATGCTCGACCGGGTCGGCATCCCCGAGCCGCACCAGCGGTTCCGGGACTACCCGCATCAGTTCTCCGGCGGCATGCGCCAACGCGCGATGATCGCGATGGCGCTGATCAACAACCCTGAGCTGCTGATCGCGGACGAGCCCACCACCGCCCTGGACGTCACCGTCCAGGCGCAGATCCTGGACCTGATCCGCGACATCCAGAAGGAGTTCGGCTCGGCGGTCATCATCATCACCCACGACCTGGGGGTGGTGGCCGAACTCGCCGACGACCTGCTGGTGATGTACGGCGGCCGGTGCGTGGAGCGCGGCCCGGCGGAGAAGGTCTTCTCCGAGCCCCGGCACCCCTACACCTGGGGCCTGCTCGGCTCCATGCCACGGATCGACCGTGACCAGACCGACCGGCTGGTCCCGGTCAAGGGATCGCCGCCCAGCATGATCAATGTGCCGTCCGGCTGTGCCTTCCACCCCCGTTGCCCGTACGCGGACGTCCCCGAGGACGACGTCACCCGCACGGTGCTCCCCGAACTGCGCCAGGTCGACGACGGGCACTACTCCGCCTGCCATATGGCGCAGGGGGAGCGGGAGCGTATCTGGACCGAAGAGATTGCGCCGAAGCTGTGACCGAGACACATGACAGCAAGAAGATCCCGCTGGCCAAGGCGGGCAGGGCGGCCGAGGCAGCTGAGGCGGGCGAGGTGGCCAGGACGGTCGGCACCGGCCCGGACGCCGCCCCCGGCCCCGGCCCCGAGCCGCTGCTCAAGGTCCGTGGCCTGGTCCGGCACTTCCCGATCACCAAGGGCCTGCTCAAACGGCAGGTCGGGGCGGTCCAGGCGGTCGACGGCATCGACTTCGACGTCCGCCCCGGGGAAACCCTCGGCGTCGTCGGCGAGTCCGGCTGCGGCAAGTCGACGATGGGCCGGCTGATCACCCGGCTCGACGAACCCACCGGCGGTGCCATCGAGTTCGAGGGCCGGGACATCACCCATCTGACCCCGGGCAGGCTGCGGCCGATGCGCCGCGACGTCCAGATGATCTTCCAGGACCCGTACGGTTCGCTGAACCCACGGCACACCATCGGCGGGATCATCGGCACCCCCTTCCGCCTTCAGGGCATCGAGCCCGAGGGTGGAGTGAAGAAGGAGGTGCAGCGGCTGCTGGAGCTGGTCGGCCTCAGCCCGGAGCACTACAACCGCTATCCGCACGAATTCTCCGGCGGCCAGCGGCAGCGCATCGGCATCGCACGGGCGCTGGCCCTGAAACCGAAGCTGGTCGTCGCCGACGAGCCGGTGTCTGCGCTGGATGTCTCCATCCAGGCACAGGTCGTCAACCTCATGGACGACCTCCAGGAGGAGCTGGGGCTTACGTATGTGATCATCGCGCACGACCTATCCGTCATCCGGCACGTCTCGGACCGGATCGCGGTCATGTACCTCGGCAAGATCGTGGAACTGGCCGACCGCAAGGGGCTCTACGAAGCGCCGATGCACCCGTACACCAAGGCGCTGCTCTCGGCGGTGCCGGTGCCCGACCCCAAGCGGCGCACCCAGCGCGAACGGATCCTGCTCAAGGGCGATGTGCCCTCGCCGATCAACCCGCCCTCCGGCTGCCGTTTCCGTACGCGGTGCTGGAAGGCGACGGAGGAATGCGCGACCACGGAGCCGCCGTTGGTCGCGCTGCGCACGGGGCACCAGGTGGCGTGCCACCACCCGGAGAACGACGTGAAGTAGGTTGCAGGGTCTCCCTCCTTCGGGAAGCCCTGCCCGCGTCGGTCAGGCGGTGAAGTCGCCGCGCTTGACGGCCGAGACGAACGAGGACCAGCCGGTGGCGGGGAAGATGAGCGCCGGGCCGTCGGGGTCCTTGCTGTCGCGGACGGGGACGAGGCCGTGGGGGCGGTGGGCGAGATCGCGGGAGAACTCGACACATGCCCCGCCGTTGCCTTCGCTGTAGGACGACTTGACCCACTCGGCGGCGGCCAGATCCAAGTCCGGGCTCATGCTCTGTACTCCTTCAGCAGAGTCTTGATCAGGGTCAGCGATCCGTCCGGGGACAACGCACGTGCCCTGAGACGATCATAATCATCCAGGGCGGCGTCGACCGTTTGTTCGGAGTCGTGCATCCTGGCTCCTACCCGGGTCTCCGTGTAAAGCACCGTTGGGGAGTTGGGGAAGCGCAACACGATGAAGGGCATCGTGGACGTGGCTGGAATGCCCGCTGAGAACGGCACGACCTGGAGTTCGACGTGTGGTGACGCGGCTACCGTCCTCAGATAGTCAAGCTGCCCTGCCATGACCTCGGCGCCACCGATGACGGTTCGTAGACATGCCTCATGAAGGATGACCCACAGCAACGGCGGACTGTCCCGCTCGAACACCTCACGCCGCCGTAGCCGGGCTGCAACCTTGTCTTCGATCCCCTCTGCACTGGCCCGAGGGTTGGATACGCGGAACACGGTCCGCGCGTAGTCCTCCGTCTGAACGATGCCTGCCACGAGGTTCGTCTCGTAGGTCAGGATTTTCGACGCCTTTCGCTCCAGCTTCAGGTACGGCACGAACCACGACGGATGCTCGCCCTCATCGATCCTCCGCAGCAGCCCCTCGAAGAGCCCGTTCGTCCCGAACGCCACATCGCAGCCCTTGGCGAACTTCTCGCTCGCCTTCTGCTTTCCGGACTCCACCATGCAGATGTACGCATCGGTGTAGCCCGTGGCCGTGCCTAAGTGCTTCTGGGTTAGCTTGCGGCCCAGGCGTACCCGCTTGATGTCCTGGCCGAAGCGCTGGAGCGGATTGAAGAGCTCGGGTGGGGTCGTCTCGTCCAATGCCGTGACCTCTCCTCATGTGATCGCAGCCAGCAGCTGCGCAGGTCAACGTCTTAAGCGCTGAGGCTTAACGAGGGCCATTCTATTGGCAGTTGCGTTGCCCAAGTGACCGAATAGCTACAACTGGTGACGAGGAAACCCGGAGGGGACTGGCGACATGACGGACGCAATGCACAGTGAAGCGGCACGGCTCGGCATGGCTGCCGCGCTCATCGAGGAAGCGCGGCGCGTGCTGGACGGGAAGGTGTGGACGTCCGGGGAACTGCATCTGCTGGCGGAGGACTTGACCGACACGCTCGCCGGCGTTCACGGCGTCGCGGAGAAGTGGCGTCCCCGGAGCGTCCCGGCTGGCAGCGGTGCCGTGTTCCACGTCCCCCTGGGTGAGCCCGTGCAGCCGTGCCGGTTTCCGTGCGCGATCTGCCGACGGGCGGGTCGGCGACCCGTCGGTGAGAGTCCGTACCGTCAGTGAGCGTCCGGCCCGCCCCGCCCCCTGAGCTGCTGCGGCCGGGGCAGATGCAGCCCCAGGTAGACCGCGCCCATCCGCAGCGCGAACACCACCCCTGCCGAGATCGCCGCGGCGGGGGTGGCCCCTGTGCCGAGATGGTGCAGCGCCAGGTAGCAGCAGGCGCCGGTCAGCGCGGCGATGGCGTACACGTCCTCGCGCAGCAGCAGCGGGGGGAACTCCCCGCACAGCACATCGCGGATGACCTCACCGGCGACGCCGGTCAGCACCGCGAGGATGATCACCGCGAGCGGGGTGGCGCCCGCCTCGATGGCCGCACGGGCCCCGATCACCGTGACGACGGAGAGTCCGATCGCATCCACCACCAGCAGCGCCTTGCGGGGCAGCGACCAGAACCGCAGATAGATCATGGTGGCCACGCCGACGCAGATGATCACCGTCAGCAGGATCCAGTCATGCGTCCAGTACAGCGGCTGGCGCCCGAGGAAAAGATCACGCAGCGTCCCGCCGGAGATGGACGCGGCGAAGGCGAGGACCAGCCCGCCGAAGGGGTCCATGTTGGCGCGGTAGGCGGCCAGCACCCCGCTCGCGGCGAAGGCGGAGACGCCGACCAGGTAGAGGACATGCAGCATGGCGCTCATGATGGCAGCCCGGAAGGGCCGCTTCCGCTCCCGGTTGTTCACGGTCGTTAAAACTGACACTACCAGTCGGTAACTTTTCGGTGTAGCGTGCCGCCATGGCAACGGCGACCATCGGTAACAGCGAGTTCGACCGCGATACGGCGGTCACCCGGCGTGCTCCGGGCGTCTATGACGCGGACCTCTCCGCCGGCTGGACGATCATCCAGGCGGTCAACGGCGGCTATCTGCTCGCCCTCATGGGCCGCGCGCTGGGCGACGCCCTGCCGCACCCCGACCCGATGTCGGTCACCGCGCACTATCTGACGGCCTCGGTCCCCGGGCCCGCGTCCATCCGTACCGAGGTGGTCCGCACCGGCCGCACGATGTCCACCGGCACCGCCACCCTCGTGCAGACCGCCGAGGACGGCACCGAGGTCGAGCGGCTGCGGGTGATCGCCGCGTACGGGGATCTCGGCGCGCTGCCCGACGACGTCCGTACGACCGCCAAGCCGCCGGCCATCCCGCCGTACGAACACTGCCTGGGCGCGGACAGCGCCCCCGGCGACCGGCCGGCCATCCCCGGCAGCACCGCCATCGCCGACCGGCTCGACCTCCGGCTGGACCCGGCGACCGCGGGCTGGGCCGTCGGAGCGCCGTCCGGCAAGGGCGACATGCGCGCCTGGTTCGGTCTCGCCGACGGCCGGGCGCCGGACCCGCTCTCGCTCCTCCTGACGGTCGACGCGCTGCCGCCCACCGCCTTCGATCTGGGGCTGTCCGGCTGGGTGCCCACCGTCGAGCTCACCACCCACATCCGGAGGCGCCCGGCGCCCGGCCCGCTGCGGGTCGCCATCGTCACCCGCAACCTGTCGGGTGGTTTCCTGGAGGAGGACGCCGAGGTGTGGGACTCCGATGATCACCTCGTCGCGCAGTCGCGGCAGTTGGCGCGGGCGCCGCAGGGGGATGAGTAACGGGGTGCGGTGGGGCCCGTCGGGCAGCCGGTGGCCGAAACGCCGTTCACCTGACGGAAAAGAGACGGCGGCTCCCGGCGCGTTCGTGCCAAACTGATCGCTATGGGGGACCTGGCGCTCACTCTCGATGACGACACCGTTGTATGGCTGCGGGCCGAGCCGCCCGCCGCCGGTGCGGCGCGGCCGAAGGTCCCGGCACCGGGCGCGGAGCAGCGGCCGGGCGCCGAAGGTGACTTGGCGCTTCCCGAGGGTGACGTCGAGCGTCCCGACGGTGACTTGGAGCTTCCCGACGGGTTCGGGTCCGCGCAGCCCGTCAGCGTCGACGGCCGGATGAGCCGTGCGGTGACCCGCGGCGGTGAGGTGCTGGAGGAGGCGCTGCGCCCGTTGGGCGGGGTGCTCGGCCGGATCCACCGGTCGATCTCCAGCGGCAGCCACCGTCCGGACGAGGTCACCGTGCAGTTCGGTGTCACGCTCGGATCGGATCTGAAGCTCGGGGTGTTCTCGGGTAAGGGCGAGGCGAGTTTCACCGTGTCGGCCACGTGGAACCTTGGGCGGGGCACGGGGGAGCAGGGCGCGGTGAGCGGGACCGGCGGCACGAACGGTTCCAGCGGCTCCAGTGGCATGAACGGGGCTGGTTCGGCGAGTGAGGCCGGTGGGGCGGCGCCGTGATCGCAGACGCCGGTCCGGATGCGCCGCTGCAGCTGTCCTTCGCCTCTGTGCGCCACGGCGGACGGGCGGTGGGCGCGGGTGTGCTGGTGTCCGAACGACTCGTCCTGACCTGCGCGCATGTCGTCAACAGCGCGCTGGGGCGGGAGCGGTTCGCGCAGGAGGCCCCCGGATACGGCGATACCGTCACCGTCCGGCTGCCCCATGTCGCGGTCGGCCGGGATCTGACCGGACGCGTCGTATGGGAGATGTGGTCGCCGCCGCGGGCGAAGGCGGCGGGCTGCGATCCGGTGGTCCCCGGGAGCCTGCCGTATCACGGTGATCTCGCCGTCCTGGAACTGGCCGGCGAGCCGCCCGCAGGCGCCGCACCGGCACCGTTCCTGCTGCACAACTACGGCAACGAAGTCATCGCGTTATGGGCCAGCGGCAACCCGCTGCCCACCGTGCGCGCCGTGCCCCGGGTCTCCGCACCGCCCTGGATCGCGCTGGATGTGAGCGGCGGCGCCCAGGTCACCGAGGGCTTCAGCGGCGGGCCGCTGTGGGACCGCGAACGCCAGGCCGTCGTCGGCCTGGTCGCCGCCGTGCACCGCGTCTCCGACCCGGCCGCCCCGGGCGCACCACCGGCGACGATGTACGCGATCAGCGTGCCCGCCATCGAAGCCGAACTCCCCACCCTCCCGCCCTCTGCGGTGCCCACGGCCCGGCGCGGCGTCCAGCAGCTGCTGATGGCGCTGGAGCGTGTGCTGAAGGGCCGGGAGGCGGTCCTGACCTGCGAGGAACGGCTCGCCGCCCGGCTCGGCCGGCGCTCGGCGGGCCCGGCCGCCGACCTGGAACGGCTGGCCGGCCTGGCGGTGAGCGTACGCCGGGGCATCCCCGAACTGCTCGATCTGGTACGGGACCACGTCCTGTACGCCGAGGATCCCCATGATCCGCACGCCCGGCCAGGCCGATACGCCGCCCGCGACGACTGGGAGCGGCTGCGCCGGGCCGCCCGCGCGGTGCGCCCGGGAGAATTCCTGACCACCCGTCAACGTCGCGATCTGTCCGGACTGCTGGCGCACTGCACCCGTACCGACCCGAGGGCCCTCCTGGAGGCCGTACTTCCGCATGCGCCGGAACTGCCCGCCGTGACCGGCCTGGCCGACGCGGTGGACGCGTTGGAGGGCTTCAGCTCCACCGTCGGCGCGCCCGTACCGCCGCTGCTGCAGGGCGTGGTGCGGATCAGCGTCGACGAGCGGGCGACCGGTGCGCCGTATCCGGCCGAAGACCTGGACGCCTGGGTGGAGCGGGTAGCCGCCCGCTCGGGTGTGGATGATGCGGCGGTCAGCCAGTTCCGGGCGGATCTCGCGGCGTCGGCGGCGGCCGTGGCGTCCAGGGGGTATGCGGCGTCCAGGAGTTGTGCCAGTTATGCGAGTTACCCGACTTGTGCAGAGTCTGCGATGTCCGGGGGGTATGCGGACTCTGTGGCATCCGGGGGCCATGTGGCGTCTGGGGGGCACGCGACCTCCGAGGGGCGCGGGGCCTCCGCTGCCTCGGCTGTCTCCACCGCTGCCGGTCGCCCCGGGGTGCCCGTGCCCGGCCGGGGTGACGGCGCGGGGGAACCGGCCGTCGCCCCGCGCGTGCAGGTGGAGCTGCTGCCGACACCCACCGGGCGGCGCTACACGTATCAGATCTGGGCCTGGGCGGACGGGCAGCCGCACCGGCTCGCCCTGGTCAGGGACGAGGAGGCGGGCAGCGAGCAGGTGGTCGACGACATCCGGCGGGTGCTGCGCACCGAGGTCCGGGAGGACCCGGAGACCGCGCTGGTGGAGTACTTCCTGCCGGCCGCCTGGCTCGGGCTCGACGTGGATTCCTGGGAGTCGTGCGACAGCGACGACGACGGGCCGTTCGTGCCGGGCATCGAGCGGCGGGTGGTGGTCCGCACCACGGAGCGCTCACGGGAGAGTTACGCCGGCTGGAAGCAGCGCACCGCCGCGCTGCCGGAGGCCAAGCGTCTGATCCTGGATCACCGGCACACCGACCGCAAGGTCGCCCGGGCGCAACTGGAAGTGCACCGCGACGCGGGCACGGTGATCCTCTGCTGCGAACCGACCCACCACGGAACGCTGTTGCGGCAGTGCGTCCAGGCCGGGGTGCACACCGTCCTGTGGCACCGTGCCGAACATGGGGAGCACATCGGCCGGGATCTGCTGGCCCTGGTGGAGGGTACGGAGCACACCCAGGTGCCCGAGGCGGTGCGGCTGGAGCGGGCCAAGGCGATGGCCGAGCCGGAGAGCGACGGTCATCATGGGCGGCGGCTGTCGCTGCTGTATGACGCGCCGGATCACCGTCCGCCTCAACTGGCCCCTGACGCCTGGGTGTTGACGCAGCCGTGAAGGAAGTGGTGAGCCCCGCGGCGCAGCCGGAAGCAAAGAGGCCGGGGAAGCCGGCCGGGATCCCGCCCGTGAACGCGGGGATGAGTGTGGGCATGGATCCCTGCGTGAAACCAGCCGTGGACGCAGGAAAGAACGCAGGCAAGGACGTGGGCAAGAACGTAGCCAGGAACGAGGAGAACCGCGCGGTGACCGGACAGAGCGCGACAGGCGCACACGACGACTCCGGGGTGGCGCCCGAGGACTGGTGGGTGTTCCGCGGCCCGTCGGAGCTGCCGCCCCCGCCGCCCTGGCGACGCTTTCCGGCCGGTCGCGGAAGCACGGATCCTGGAGACGCGGATCCCGGAAACGCCGGTGGGCCCTCGGGTGCCGTCCGTCCAGCGTCCGGACGGCCACTGGACGCCCCGTACCTCTTGGAACGCAACGAAATCTCCGTCGTCAATGCCGCGCTGCACCTGCACCGCCCGCTGCTGGTCACCGGCCGTCCCGGCGCGGGCAAGAGCTCGCTGGCCCGTGCTGTCGCGGAGGAGCTGGGGCTCGGCGACGTCCTGCGCTGGTCGGTGAACAGCCGCTCCACGCTCCAGGACGCCCTCTACCGCTACGACGCGGTGGGCCGCCTCCGGGAAACCTCGCTACGGCGTGAGCGCGAGGGGCGCAACGGCTCCGCGCGCCGCCCCAGGGCCCGGCGCGCCGCCGCGGCCAGTGACATCGGCCAGTACCTGCGCCTGGGGCCGCTGGGCAGCGCCCTGGCGGCGGACCGGCCCCGGGTGCTGCTCGTGGACGAGCTCGACAAGGCCGATATCGACCTTCCCAATGACCTCCTGGTCGTCCTGGAGGAAGGCGAGTTCGAGATTCCGGAGCTGGCCCGGCTGCCCGAACACCAGCAGGATGTGCAGGTCCTGCTGAGCGGCAGCCGTGAGCGGGTGACCGTCCACCGGGGCGTGGTCCGCTGTACGCACTTCCCGATCGTGATCATGACCAGCAACGGCGAACGGGACTTCCCGCCCGCGTTCATGCGCCGCTGCGTACGGCTGGACCTGCCCGAACCGACCGGCGACCGGCTGCGGAAGATCATCGAACACAATCTGGGGCACCAGGCGCTGGCGGCGGCCGAGGACCTCATCGAGATCTTCCACCAGCGTTCGAAGACCCAGACGCTGGCCACCGACCAGCTCCTGGCCGCGGTCCATCTGCGTCTCAGCGGCGCGGATCTGACCAAGGAGGAACTCCTCGCCGCCGTGCTGCACCGCCTCGACGATCCCATGGCGCCATGATCGAGCGACTGCGGCAGACCATGTCGGCCGCCGGCTACGACCTCGGGGCCACGGAGCTGCTCGATGTGCTGTGGCTGGCACGGGTGATGGAGGGGCGGGGGCGTGCGGAGGGTGAGCGCCCGGGGGATGAGCCTTCGGCGGCCGGAGCGGACGACGGGGGCGCAGGGGGCGCAGCGGGGGGTGGCGCTGCGCGGACGGATGACGCGGTGGGGACGGATGACGCCGGAGGGACGGAGGAGGCCGTAGGGGCGGAAGGGCCCGATGAGGCTGATGGGTCCGACAAGGCTGATGGTTGCGGCGGCACCAGCGCCGGCCTCGACCCCGCCGTCGAACTTGACCCCGACCTCGCCCCCGGCTCCGCCCCCCTGGGCTCGCCCCGCTGCGGTGTCAGTGCCGCCCGGTACTGTGCTGAGCAGGGGACTTCTGTTCCCCCCATGGGGGAAGCGGGCGCTGAAACGGTACGGCAGCCGCCCCGCCGCGCCCTCTACGCCATGGGCAGCCAGGGCGGTGGAGCGGGCGGCGTGTGTGCCCGGCCCGTGCGGGCGCCCGGCAGGCGTGCGCTGCCCGATGCCCAGCAGCTGGGCCGGGCGCTGCGTCCGCTGCGCCGGTCCCGGGACCATCCGCACCGCACCGTCACCGACATCGAGGCCACCGTCCGGCTGGCCGCCGAGACCGGTTTCCTGGACGTCGTCTCCCGCCCCGACGTGGAACGCCGCTGGTCGGCCCTGCTGCTGGTGGACAGTTCCCCGTCCATGCAGGTGTGGGGATCGCTTGCCGCCGAGCTGCGCCAACTGCTCGGCCGGAGCGCGGTCTTCCGCTCGGTCCAGGTCCGTACGATCGACCCGCGGGACCCCACCGGCCCGATGCGGCGCCGGCCGGCGGCGGGTGCGATGGTCACCTTCCTGCTCACCGACGGTACGAGCCCCGGCTGGCGCGATCCGCGGGCCGTAAGCGCCCTGTCCGAGTGGGGGCGCGGCGGCCCGATGGCCGTAGTGAACCCCCTGCCCCGACGGCTGTGGCGGGGTACCGCCCTGGACGCCCGGCCCCGGCTGCTCGCCGCGCCGGGTGCGTTCGATCCCGTCGGACGGCTCGTTGTCTGCGATGGGCTGAGCGGTGAGCCCGATCCGGAGGCGGCCGGTGCTCTCGCGTTGCCCGTCCTCCACCCGACCGCCTCCGCCGTCGGCCAGTGGGCCGGACTGCTCACCCGTCCCGGCGTTCCGCATCTCATCGAGACCGCGCTGCTGGACGGGGCTGCCCCGATGCGGCCGGCGCCCCAACCACACGGCACCGCTGAGGAGTTGGTGGCGCACTTCAGGGGCGCGTTCTCGCCCGAGGCGTACCGTCTCGCCGTCCGCCTCTCCGCGATCCGACCGCTGACCACGCCGCTGATGCAGCTGGTACGGGCGGCGACGATGCGCGACGCGGGTCCTACGAACGTCGCGGAGATCCTGCTCGGCGGGCTGCTGGAACGCGCCGACCAGGACGGGGACCGGGATCGGGAACAGGGTCGGGACCAGGATCAGGAGCAGGGCCGGGATCAGGAGCAGGGCCGGGACCAGCGCCGGGAATGGGCCGCCGCGCGGATGCTGGACCGCGCCCTGGGCATGCCGTCCGGTCATCTCGTCCAGCCCGTCTACGACTTCCGGCCCGGCGTGCGCGATCTGTTGTTCAGCGGACTCGGCGCGGAACAGGCGATGGAGGTGGTCGAGTCGGTCGGCCGATCCCTCGAACCGTATATGGGGCGGCTGCCGGACTTCCCCGCCCTCATGGGGGACGCGACGGGGGAGCTGCGACTGCGTGATTCGGCCCGTGCGTTCGCGGTGCTCGCGAGTCCGGTGCTGGAGCGGATGGGCGGGACGGCACCGGAGTTCGCGCCGGAGCCTGCGTCCGGGGCCGTGCCTGCCTCCGGTCCCGCTTCCGCCTCCGCGTCTGCGCCTGCGTCCCTTCCTGCGTCTCCATCCGCGCCTGAGCCGAACACCGCAGCGAAGCCTCCGTCCGCGTCACCGCAGTCGCCGGAGTCATCGCAGTCATCGCAGTCGCCGAAGCCACGGGAGGCATCGGAGTCACCGCGATCACCGCAGCCACCGCGCTTCACGGTGCTCGGACCCGTACGGGCCTGGCATGGCGAAACCCCCGTCACGTTCGGCTCCCTGCGGCAGCGCGCGCTGCTCGTCGCGCTGCTGATCCGCCGGGGGCGGCCCGCCACCGCACGAGAGCTGATCGCCGACCTCTGGGGCGATGAGCCGCCGAAGTCCCCGCGCACGGCCCTGCACACGCGTACCGCCCGGCTGCGCAAGGTGCTCCGTGAGCACGCGGTGGCCGACCTGATCCGCGTGCGGGACGGCTATGCGCTCCGCGCCGCCGACGGGAGCCCTCCCGCCCTTGATCTCGCGGACGCCGAGCGGCTGATCGGGCGGGCGCGCGACGCCGGAGACCCGGACGCGGCCCGTCAACTGCGCGACAGGGCACTGGCGTTGTGGGACGGTGAACCGCTCGCCGACCTGCCGGGACCGTTCGCGGAGGCGCAGCGTGAGCGCCTGGAGCGCTGGCGGCGAGACCTCATGGACGGGGTGTACCGGCCCTTTGAGGCGTACCGGTTCTTTGAGCAGGAGGCCCGCGACGAGGGGAAGGCCGCCGTCCCGCCGACGGCGTCGACGGCCCTTCCCCCGGGCGCCGACCACTTCGTCGGACGGACCGAAGAGCTCGCCCAACTGGTCACGGAGCTGACGCGAGGCAACGACGATCGGCCGTCCTGCTGGGTCGTCCACGGACCGGCCGGCGTCGGCAAGACGGCTCTCGCCATACAGGTGGCCCATGAGGTGGCGGCACATTTCCCGGACGGGCAGCTGTTCATGGATCTGCGGGGCAGTGGGGGTGGTGCGGACAAGGGCCCGCGGGAGGCGGCCGATGTCCTCTGGGTGCTGCTGAGAAAGCTCGGGGTGCCCGCCGACCGCGTGCCCGGGGATTTCATCGCCCGCGTCGAGCAGTACCGCGAACTGCTGGCCGAGCGCCGGGCGCTCATCGTGCTGGACGACGTCCCCGGCACGCCTCAGATGCTGCGCGCGCTCCTCCCCGGTGCACCGGGAAGCGCCGTCCTGATCACCAAGCGCCGCCCCCCCTCACCTCAGCCGGTCATCCGCACCGTGCCGCTGACCGCCCTGCGCCCGGACGAGGCGCGGGAGCTCCTCGCCCACTTGGTGGGCGAGGACCGAGTGGCGGCGGAGCCCGAGGCGGCGAACGATCTGGTGGCCACCGGGGCAGGGCTGCCGATGGCGATCCGCGCCCTGGCGGCGCAAGTCGCCGCGTCGGGGCGCCCGATGGCCGAGTGGCGCTCCGACAAGGAGTTGGCCGAGTGGCGCACCGACGCTGAACCGCCCGGCGCGCAGCGCGACGAGGCGCTGCCCCGCCTGCTGAGCCGCTACCTGGCCATGGGCCGCCAGGTGCACGTCACCCGCTACCCGGCCGACCGGATGGTGAACGATCTCACCCGTGCTTCCGGGGACGGGCTTTCGGCCGCCAAGGACAGTACGCAGGCGCTGGCCGACTGGTCCGACGAGACACCTCACCTCCTCGCGCTCGTGCGCCAGGCCATGGTCGGGGCACCGGGGACCGTGCGGCTCGCGGCGGACCTCCTGCTGCTCGTCCAGGTGACGGCGGAATCCGGGGCGCAGGCCGCCGCGTTCGAGCCGGCCGCGCGTGTCGTGGCGGTGCGCGCGTCGATGGAGGGCGATGCCCGTGCGGAGGGCCGGGCCCGGGTCGCGCTCGCCGACGCGTACATCGCGATGGGAAGGCTCGACCGGGCCGAGCCCGAGGTCCGGGAGGCGAACCGCCTCGCCCGCGCCGCCGACGATGCCCTGACGAGCTTCCGCGCCCCGTACGCGTCCGGCATCATCGCCCTCCACCAGCACCGGCACGACCAGGCGGAGCGTCATCTGACAGCGGCCTGGGAGCACTGCCGGGCCCGCAACGACGAACTGGGCCAGGCGGCCGCGCTCGCCGCGCTCGCCCGCGTCTGGGCGGCGAACGGCATCGGCAGCGAAGCCGTCATCTTCGCCGAGCGGAGCGTCCGCATCTACCGGCGTTCCGGGCCCGACCCGCGCCTCGCGCACGGCCTGTACGCCCTGGCCGAGGCACTGTCGGCGGCGGGCCGTCATGCGGATGCGCTGCGCGAGCTCGGACAGGCGCTGCCGCTCTTCGAGGAGGACCGGCAACGGCTCTGGGCGGGCCGGACCCGTTGCCGGATGGCCGAGGCGATGGTGGCGCTGATCCGGCCCATCGAAGCGGCGGCCGCCGCTCAGGACGCGGCGACGCGGCTGCTGGTGCCGGGCGGTGAGCGGTGGCGTGCCGACGCGCTGCTGGCGTTGGGGCACGCCGAGACCGCACAGGGGCGGAAGCGGAGCGCCCAGCGGCATTGGCGTGAGGCGCTTGCCGTGTACGAGGAATTCGGCGCCCCGGAGGCACGCAGTACGCGTGCCCTGTTGCGCGAGAAGTCCGGGCAGTCGTCGTCGGCGGCCGCGCGTACGGCGTCCCGCACCGCCGGCACCGCCAGCGCCGGAACCGCCCTCCGCGACCTGACGGCGGCCGTCCGCACCCTCCGCGACCAGCTCCGCCTCCAGGCGGCTGCCGAGGTGGCCACACCCCAGGGAGCGGCCACACCCCAGGGGACCGTCAACCGGGCCACCCAGGGGTCCGTCTCCCTCGACCTCGACGGCCACCTCAGCATCCTCGAAGCCTTCGAGAACGAACTCGACGTCCGGGTGAGCGACTTCGAGCGCACGGGCCGGCTGACAGAGCCGGCCCGAGCCGGTCTGGACCGGCTGCGGGAGGTGGTGGACACGGTCACCGCGTCCGACGCGATGCCGCCCGCCACGACCGACGCGGCCCGGGAGGTGCGCCGACGCCTGGGCCGGTAGGTGTGGTCACCCGGGCACGCACCCCGCGGGCCCGGTACCCTCACGCGTCACCCGACGCCCGTGGCCTGTCGTACCTCACCCGTCACCCCTCACGCGTCACCCGCCACCTGGCCCGTCGCCTGTCCCCCCGTGGCCCGTCGCACGTCACCCGTCATGGCCGGGTCTGCGCGGAGGCGGGCGACTTCCGCCGCCGAGTTCGCCGTCCCCGTCGAACGTATGCACCCCCGCGCCGGGCGTGCGCCCCGGCGGCGACTCGTAGAATCACCCCACCATGGTTTACCTCGACCACGCCGCCACCACTCCGATGCTCCCGGAGGCGGTGCAGGCGATGAACGCCCAGCTGACCGTCACCGGCAACGCGTCCTCCCTGCACGCCGCCGGCCGGCGCGCCCGGCGTGCCGTTGAAGAGGCGCGGGAAGCGCTCGCCGTCTCGCTGGGCGCGCGCCCGAGCGAAGTCGTCTTCACCTCAGGCGGCACCGAGGCGGACAATCTCGCGGTCAAGGGCCTGTACTGGGCCCGCAGGGACGCCGACCCGGCGCGCACCCGTGTACTCGCCAGCCCGGTCGAGCACCATGCCGTCCTGGACGCCGTGGAATGGCTCGCCGAGCACGAAGGCGCGAACGTCGAATGGCTGCCGGTCGACGGTTACGGCCGGGTGCACCCCGACGCGCTGCGCGCGGCCCTCGCCCGTAACCCCGCCGATGTCGCGTTCGCCACCGTCATTTGGGCCAACAACGAGATCGGCACGATCCAGCCGGTCCACGAACTCTCCCAGGTGGCCGCGGAGTTCGACGTCCCGCTGCACTCCGACGCGGTGCAGGCGGTCGGCCAGCTGGAGGTCGACTTCGCCGCCTCCGGGCTGGCCGCGATGACGGTTTCCGGCCACAAGATCGGCGGCCCGTACGGCATCGGCGCGCTGCTGCTGGGCCGCGAGTACGCCCCCGTGCCGGTGCTGCACGGCGGAGGCCAGGAGCGGCAGGTGCGCTCCGGCACTCTCGACACCCCCGCCATCGCCGCCTTCGCCGCCGCCGGGCGGTATGCGGTCGCGCACCGTGAGGAGTTCGCCCGCCACATCGGCGCCCTGCGCGACGACCTGATCAAGGCCGTACGCGCCGCGGCCCCCGACGCCGTCCTCGGCGGCGATCCGGATCCCGCGGGCCGGCTGCCGGCCAACGCGCACTTCTCGTTCCCCGGCTGCGAGGGCGACTCCCTGCTCCTGCTGCTGGACGCCCAGGGGATCGAATGCTCCACGGGTTCCGCCTGCACGGCCGGCGTCGCCCAGCCCAGCCACGTCCTGCTGGCCACCGGCATGGAGCCGGATCTGGCGCGCGGCACGCTGCGGTTCTCGCTCGGTCACACCTCCACCGCGGCGGACGTGGCGGCGGTCGCGCAGGCCATCGGCCCGGTGGTGGAACGGGCCCGGAGCGCGGGCCTCAGCTAGGGGTGTCCGGTGGGGCATGGCCGGGCGGGACGGCGGAGCGCGGCTGGTCCGCTGCCTCCGGTGACGGGAGCCGCCGCAGTTCCGCCCGTACGAGCTTGAGATACCGGCCCCAGTCCCAGTGCGGCCCGGGGTCGGTGTGATCCGTGCCCGGCACCTCCACATGCCCGATGACGTGCTCCCGGTCCGCGGGAAAGCCGTAGCGTCGGCAGATCGCCGCCGTCAGCCGCGCCGACGACGCGTACATGGCGTCCGTGAACGACTCCGGCCGGTCCACGAACCCCTCGTGCTCGATCCCCACACTGCGCTCGTTGTAGCCGCGATCACCCGTGTGGAAGGCCACGTCCAGCTCTCGGATCAGCTGCGCGACATGCCCGTCCTTACGGATGACGTAGTGGGCGCCGGCCTCGTGTTCCGGATCCCGGAAGACCTTCAGCGCGGTCGCGTAGCTGCCCTGGACGACATGGATGACCACCCGGTCGATCTCGTAGTCCGCCGGCCTGTCGGCGCGCCGCCAGTTCTCCGGGGCCGCCGCCACCCACTGCGCGCCCCGGTAGTCGACCGCGCCCGCCTTGCGCGGCTTCTCGTTGCCGGGCAGCCGCCACCACCAGCGCGCGAGCTCCTCCCGCGCGCCCAGCGCCACGGCCGTCCCGGCGACGACGACCACGCCGCCCCCGATCCACAGCGCACGCCGCCGCGTGACCCGCGCGCGGCCCGCCGCCCGCTGATCGTCCCCCTGACTGCTCTCCGGCTCTCCCTCCGGACCGCTCTCCCGACTCCTGGCCTGCCCGTTGTCCCGCCCGCTCTTCCCCATGCGCTGCATAACGCTTTCGGCGGTGTCGGTGGTTCCGTCTACTCTGGAGAAGTTATGACTGACGACGCTCCCCGCCGCCTCCGCGTACTCGCCGCCATGTCCGGCGGCGTCGACTCCGCCGTCGCCGCCGCCCGCGCCGCCGAGGCCGGCCACGACGTGACCGGCGTCCACCTCGCCCTGTCCGAGAACCCGAAATCGTTCCGTACGGGCGCCCGCGGCTGCTGCACGATCGAGGACTCCCACGACGCGCGCCGCGCCGCCGATGTCATCGGCATCCCCTTCTACGTCTGGGACCTGGCCGAACGCTTCCGTGAGGACGTCGTCGACGACTTCATCGCCGAGTACGAGGCCGGCCGCACCCCGAACCCCTGCCTGCGCTGCAACGAGAAGATCAAGTTCGCCGCGCTGCTGGACAAGGCCCTGGCCCTCGGCTTCGACGCCGTCTGCACCGGCCACTACGCGACGGTCGTCGTCCGCGAGGACGGCACCCGCGAGCTGCACCGCGCCTCCGACATGGCCAAGGACCAGTCCTACGTCCTCGGCGTCCTGGACGACCGCCAGCTGGCGCACGCCATGTTCCCGCTCGGCGACACCCGCACCACCAAGGCCGAGATCCGCGAAGAGGCCGCCCGCCGCGGCCTGTTCGTCGCCAAGAAGCCCGACAGCCACGACATCTGCTTCATCGCCGACGGCGACACCCAGGGCTTCCTCGCCAAGCGCCTGGGCACCGCCGAGGGCGACATCGTCGACGAGGCGGGCAACAGGCTCGGCAGCCATGACGGCGCCTACGGCTTCACGATCGGCCAGCGCAAGGGCCTCCGCATCGGCACCCCGGCCCCCGACGGCAAGCCCCGCTACGTCCTGGACATCTCCCCGGTGAACAACACCGTCACGGTCGGCCCGGCCGCCTCCCTCGACGTCACGGCGCTGACCGCCATCAGGCCCCGCTGGTGCGGCCGCCCCCCGACCGCCGGCCCCGCCACCTACACCGCCCAGCTCCGCGCCCACGGCGGCGAGACGGAGGTGACGGCCGAGCTGGTCGACGGCACCGAGCTGCGGGTCTCCTTCACGGAGCCGGTCCGGGGCGTCGCCCCCGGCCAGGCGATCGTCCTCTACGACGGAAGCCGGGTCGTCGGCTCGGCGACGATCGCCACTACGGGGCGACGGGTGCGGGCGGGGGCTTAGCGGGCCGCGTCGCGGCCCGGGGCCGGTGGGCTCAGGGGGAGTGCTCCCAGGGGGTGACGACGGCGGCTCCGGTGCGTGCGAAGTGCTTGGCGTTCCGGGGCGCCACGGTCCAGTCGTTCGCCAGGGCGGTCGCGGCGATCAGTGCGTCGGCCGGGTCGATGCTTGTCCCGGCTGCCTTCAGCCGCTGGTACACGGCGACGTACCGGCGGACGGTGGGGCGGAACCTGCTGCCGCCCCACCGGTCTCCGGTCCGACGGGACCTGCGCGTACACGCACGTCCAGGGATGGCTCGTCGCTGGTCCCGGGACGGCTGCCTGCACGTCAAAGACGGTCCGCCTAACTGCCGTCAAGACCCCGCAACTGCGCCCTGTTCGAGGCGGATGAGCGCTACGCAGCCGAATGTCTACCGGCTGGTTCTGCACCCCGACGCCAACCCCCCTGCGCCCAACGCCATGTTCCCAATCGTTACCTGGGACTAATGGGGCGAGGGACGCTCTATGTCGCATATATGTTTTGAAGCGCCTTGACGGCCTTTCTGAGGGCGCAGGAAGCTGAGCCGCCCCCCACGGCGACCCTTCTCTTTGACAGTTGGACTGCCCATGCGCCCGCTTGTTTCCGCAGGCACGCTCACGGCCGCCGTCACCGCGGCCCTGCTGCTCGCCCCCTCCGCTTACGCAACCGTCCCCGGCGACAACGGCACCGTGAAGATCCACGACGCCAAGACCGGCGCGGAGCTCCGTAAGAACGAGCCCCACGTGTGCACCTTCTATCTCGACGCCTTCGGGTTCGACGCCGGCCAGAAGATCGACTGGCGCATCGAGTCCTGGGCCCCGACCGCCGCCGTCAAGGGCACGACCGTGGCGTCCGGTTCGCTGAGCCTCGACGGTGCGGGGCACGGCCGTACGCAGGACCAGTCCCTGGCCGACGGTCACTACAAGCTGTTCTGGAACTTCGACGGTGAGCACGGCCGGGCCAAGCACAAGGTCTTCTGGACCGACTGCGAGGGCGACACCCAGCCGGACGGCGGCAAGCCGTCCACGTCCGCCGCTCCCTCGGCCACGTCCGCCGCTCCTTCGGCGTCCTCCGCCCCCGCGGGCTCCGTCCCGACGTCCCCGGCTTCCTCCCCGTCGTCGGCACCGTCCGCGCAGGGCGGCGGCGATCTAGCCGAGACCGGCAACGGCGCACCCGTCGGCCCGCTGTCCGCCGGGGCCGCCGCGCTCCTCGCGGCCGGCGGCTATCTGCTGTTCCGCCGTCGCAAGGCGCAGCAGCACTGATGTGGTGGCAGCCCTGATGCCGTAGCAGTGCTGATACGTCGGTGCCCCGTGCTTGGTACGAGCGCGGGGCACCGGCGCTCTCGGAAGGGGGCCGTGCACTCTCCCGCCGCCCCATAAGGTGACCCGCATGAGAATTTGCGTCTTCTGTTCCGCCGCCGACCTGCACGACCGTTATGTCACCCCCGCCCGCCGGTTCGCCCAGCTGATCGGCAAGGGCGGCCACTCGCTGGTCTGGGGCGGCTCCGACACCGGGCTGATGAAGGTCATGGCGGACGGTGTGCAGGAGGCCGGCGGGAAGCTGATCGGCGTCTCCGTGGAGTTCCTGGCGCACAAAGCGCGCGCGGGCGTGGATGAGATGGTCGTCACCAAGGACCTCGCCGAGAGGAAGGCGCAGCTGCTGGCGCGCGCGGATGCCGTCGTCATCATGGTCGGCGGCACGGGCACCCTGGACGAGGCCACCGAGATCCTGGAACTGCGCAAGCACGGAATGCACACCAAGCCGGTGGTGCTCCTGAACACCGCTGGTTTCTATGACGGGTTGAAGGAACAGTTCCAGCGAATGGAAGCGGAGGACTTCCTGCCGCTGCCGCTCACGGACCTGGTCTTCTTCGCGGAGGACGGTGCCGGAGCGATCGCCCACCTGGAGGCGAAGGCGAGCGTGCGGGGCTGATTCCCGAAGCTCCCCAAGCCGCCCTGAGGCTCTCCGGGCCGCCGGAGAGTCCCGTCCGCCCGGTTCCGACCCGTCCCGCTCGTTAGGATCGGGACCATGGGTACGCACTTGATCACGGGCGCAGGGTCGGGCATCGGAGCGGCGGTCGCGCGGCGGCTGTCGGAGCGCGGAGAGGACCTCTGGCTGCTGGCGCGGGACGCGGTCCGGGCGAAGGAGCTGGCCGCGGAGTTCCCCGGCGCCCGCACGATCGTGGGGGATCTCGGCAACCCCGAGAAGCTCGCCCGGGCCTTCGGCCACCAGCCGCTGCCGGACCGTCTCGATTCGCTGCAGCACATCGCGGGCGTCGTGGAGCTGGGGGCGGTCGGCGATCTGCCGCCCAAGGCGTGGCAGCGACAGCTCGCCGTCAACCTCGTCGCGCCCGCCGAGATCACCCGGCTGATGCTGCCGATGGTGCGGATCGCCAAGGGGCATGTGGTCTTCGTCAACTCCGGGGCGGGGCTGAACGCACATGCCCAGTGGGGCGGGTACGCCGCGAGCAAGCACGGGCTGAAGGCGCTGGCCGACTCCCTGCGGGCGGAGGAGCACGGCAACGGCGTACGGGTGACCTCGGTCTACCCGGGCCGTACGGCCACGCCCATGCAGGGAACCGTGCACCAGCAGGAGGGCAAGGACTACGACCCGTCCCGTTGGATCGACCCGGAGTCGGTCGCCACGACCATCCTCGCCGCCATCGATCTGCCGCGGGACGCGGAGATCAACGATGTGACGGTGCGGCCGGGGCGCTGATGTGCCTGTCCCCGGGGGCTGGCGTGTCCGTCCCCGGGGCGACGAACTGCTTGTCCCCGAGCTGCTGGCCCGGTTGCCCCGGGACGCTGACCCGGTTGTCCACAACGCCGTTGTTGTCCACAGGCTCCATTGCTTTCCGGCGTGGCGACGTACGCTGCATACGTGACCACTGAAGTGAAGCCGACCGCGGCGGCCGGGTGCGGATTCCGGGAGATCCGGGGGCTCGTCACCGAACTGAGCCGTCGGCTGGACGCCCATCAGCGCGGCCGGATCGCCGAGCTCGATCTGACGCCGACGCAGGCGAAGGCGCTGGAGGAGCTCGGCGAGCCGAAGACGGCGCGGGAGCTGGCCGCGGTGCTGTGCTGCGAGCCGCCGAACGTCACTTATGTCGTGTCCAAGCTGGAGAAACAGGGCATGGTCGAACGCCGGCCGCATCCCCAGGATCGGCGGGCCAAGCAGCTCGTACTGACCGCGGCGGGGCGGGAGTTGCGGCTCGATCTGCTACGGCGGATGGGTACGGATTCGCCGCTGGATCATCTGTCGCACGAGGAGCGGGCGGCGCTGCGCGACGATCTGCTGAAGGCGCTGGGGCGGGGGGAATAGCCGTCGCCGACATGGCGGAACGGAGGCCCTGGGGCGCCCAGGGCCTCTTTCGTATGCGTTCAGTAAAGTTATAGCTGTAACTATTGCTCGCGTGGATAGATACAGCTTTAACTAAATCCATGATCACTGAGACGGCCGAGACCGTCGACCCCGAGATCGCCGCCCCTGAGACGGCCACCCCTGAGGCCGCCGACCCCCAGACGGCCGCGCCCAAGACCGCCACGCCCAAGGCAACCGCGCCGAGTGTCGCGCCCCGCTCCCGGCAACCCCGAAGCGGGTCCCAACTCCTCGTCCTGGCCCTCGGGTTCGTGATGGCGAGCCTGGATACCGGCATCATGAACGTGGCCTCGCACGACCTGCGTGCCCGGCTCGGCCTGACCATGTCCGGTCTGACCTGGGTCGTCGAAGGCTATGTCCTCGCCTTTGCCGCGCTTCTGCTGCTGGCCGGCTCGCTGGCCAAGCGGTTCGGCGCGCGCCGGATCTATCTCATCGGCCTCGCCGTCTTCACCGCCGCGTCCCTGCTGGGCGCCGTCGCACCCAACGGCTCCGTCCTGGTGGCGGCCCGCTTCGCCCAGGGCGTCGGCGCGGCGCTCTTCATGCCCAGTTCGCTGTCCCTGCTGATGAACGCCTTTCCCGAGCCGGGCCGCCGAGCGAAGGTCCTCGGCATCTGGTCGGCGATCGTCTCGACGTCCGTCGGGCTGGCGCCCACCATCGGCGGCCTCCTGGTCGGCACGCTCGGCTGGCGCAGCATCTTCCTGGTCAACCTCCCCCTCGGGATCGTGGGGCTGCTGCTCACCCGGCGGGTCGTCGCGGCGGTTCCGGCCCGTGGCACCACCCTGGGAGGCGCTGGTCACGGGCTGGGGATGCTGGCCCTCGGCTCGCTGAGCTACGCGCTCATCGAGGGGCCCGACGCGGGCTGGGCCTCGCCCTGGGTCCTGGGGGCGTTCGCGGTCATGGTGGCGGCCGCGGCCGGATTCGTGCGGCGCGAACGCGGCACCCGTACGCCGGTCCTGCCGGTCTCGCTCTTCTCGGACAGCCGCTTCTCCGCGGCCAACGTGGTCGGCTTCCTCTTCAACTTCGCCTTCTACGGGGCGCTGTTCGTCCTCGGGCTCTTCCTCCAGACCGCGCGCGGCGCGGACCCGGTGACCGCGGGGCTGCAGATGCTCCCCGCCGTCCTGGTCATCCCGTTCGGCAACGTGCTGTACGCCCGGATCGGGCCGCGCATCGGCAACCGGACGGCCCTCACCGCCTCCTTGGCGCTGTCCGGCCTGGGCTATCTCGTCCTGTTCTTCCTTCTCTCCCCGGACCTGCCCTACGGGGTGCTCGCGGTGCTCCTCGCCGTCACCAACATCGGCAGCGGCGTCAGCTCCCCCGCGATGACCGGTGTCCTGATGGAGGCCGCGGGCCGGGAGCATGCCGACATCGGCAGTGCGACGCTGAACGCCAACCGCCAGATCGGCTCGCTGGTCGGGATCGCCGGGATGGGCGCGGTACTGACCGGCGCGGGCGGCGGCCACCAGGGCACGGCGTACGCCTTCGCGCTGACGGCGGCCGCGCTGGCCGTGGCGGCGGCCGTCGGGTGGCGGGGCGTACGGGGGCGGGCGTGACGGGCGTACCGCCTCGGGCTACGGGGCGTACCGCCTCGGGCTACGGGGCGTACCGCCTCGGGCGTGGCAGGGCGTGCGGGCTGGGGGTGACGGGCGCATCGGGCTCGGGCCCGGGGATGTGTGCGGGGCAGGGCGTGCGCATGTACAGGGCCGGAGCGAGGGCGTACAGGCTCGGGCGTAACGGGACACCCCCTCGCCCATTACGCCCCCTCCCGCCCCGCCGCATACCCTGCCTGGGTGAGCGAGAACAGTACGCAGAAATGGCCCGCGGGCGCGGCGACCGGGATCGGGTCGATGCCGGGCGGTGACGCGCGGGAGGCCGCCAGGACCGTCACCGGGTCGTTGGAGTCCTTCCCGTATCTGCCGGAACTGCCGGCCCGGGGCCCCGGAGCCGACATGATCGGGCGCACCCTCGGGATGCTCGTCGAGGTCTACGCCCATGTGGAGCCCAGCGGCTGGCGGGTCGGCGACCGGCCGGGGCGCGACACCCGGCGCGCCCACGCCTGGCTCGGCGAAGACCTGGACGCACTGGAGGAGTTCACGCAGGGGTACGAGGGGCCGCTGAAGGTCTCGGCGGTCGGGCCGTGGACGCTCGCCACCTCCCTGGAGCTGCGCAACGGCGAGGCCGCCCTCGGCGACCCCGGTGCCTGCCGGGATCTCACGGCGTCCCTGGCGGAGGGGCTGCGCGGCCATCTCGCGGACGTACAGCGGCGGGTGCCCGGCGCCCAGGTCGTGCTGCAGCTCGACGAGCCGTCCCTGACGGCGGTGCTCCAGGGCCGGGTCAGGACCGCGAGCGGCTACCGCACCCACCGGGCGGTGGACCGGGCCGTCGTCGAGGGCGCGCTGCGCGATCTGGTCGATGTCGCGGAGGGCGGGCCCGTCGTCGTCCACTCATGTGCCCCCGGAGTGCCGTTCGGGCTGCTGCGGCGGGTCGGCGTCACGGGCGTCTCGTTCGATTTCGGGCTGCTCACCGAGCGTGATGAGGAGGCGGTCGGGGAGGCCGTCGAGGGCGGTACGACGCTGTTCGCGGGCGTGGTGCCCGGCGTGGACGGCCGATTGTCAGACCCTGCCGGTAGCGTCATGGGTGTCAGGACGCTGTGGCGCAGGCTGGGGCTGTCACCGGGGATTCTCGTCGAGTCCGTGGTCGTCACTCCGTCGTGCGGGCTGGCGGGCGCTTCGCCCGTGTATGCCCGTTCGGTGCTCGCCCACTGCGTCCGGGCGGCGAGATCCCTCGCAGACAACCCTGAGTGACGTCACTCAAGGACCACGGGAGGACAAGACGGTGGCTGGCGAACAGCACGCAGCGGTATCCAAGGTGCCCGCAGCGGCGCGGGAGAAGCACGCGCAGCTCGCTGAGCAGATCGAGGAACATCGCTTCCGGTATTACGTGAAGGACGCCCCGATCGTCAGCGACGCGGAGTTCGACCGGTTGCTGCGCTCCCTGGAGGCGCTGGAGGCCGAGCACCCGGAGCTGCGCACCCCGGATTCACCGACCCAGAAGGTCGCCGGCGCGTACGCCACGGAGTTCACCGAGGTCGAGCACCGCGAGCGGATGCTCTCCCTCGACAACGCCTTCGTCGACGACGAGTTGACGGCCTGGGCCGAGCGGCTCGCGGGGGAGCTGGGCGGCGATCCGAAGAGCGCCGGCTACCACTTCCTGTGCGAGCTGAAGGTCGACGGCCTGGCCGTCAACCTCACCTATGAGCGGGGCCGGCTGACCCGCGCCGCCACCCGCGGCGACGGCCGCACCGGCGAGGACATCACCCCCAACATCCGCACCATCGCCGAGATTCCGCACCGCCTGAAGGGCGACCGGATCCCCGAGCTGGTCGAGGTCCGCGGCGAGGTCTACTTCCCGATGGAGAAGTTCCTGGAGCTCAACGAACGCCTGGTGGCCGACGGCAAACCGCCGTTCGCCAACCCGCGGAACGCCGCCGCCGGTTCGCTGCGCCAGAAGGACCCCAAGGTCACCGCGAGCCGCCCGCTGCACATGGTGGTGCACGGCACCGGCGCCCGCGAGGGCTTCGCCATCGACCGCCAGTCGCAGGCGTACGACATGCTGCGTGAATGGGGCCTGCCGACGGCCGCGCACGCCACCGTCGTCGACTCCCTCGCGGCGGTCCGCGAGTTCATCGCCCACTACGGCGACCCCGACACCCGCCGTACGGCCGTCGAGCACGAGATCGACGGCGTGGTCGTCAAGCTGGACGAGATCCCGCTCCAGGGCCGGCTGGGCTCGACCTCGCGCGCTCCCCGGTGGGCGATCGCCTGGAAGTATCCGCCGGAGGAGGTCAACAGCAAGCTGGTGGACATCCGCGTCGGCGTCGGCCGTACGGGACGGGTCACGCCGTATGCCGTGGTCGAGCCGGTGACGGTCGCCGGGTCCGAGGTGGAGTTCGCCACCCTGCACAACCAGGACGTGGTCAAGGCCAAGGGCGTGCTCATCGGCGACACCGTCGTGCTGCGCAAGGCGGGCGATGTCATCCCGGAGATCCTGGGCCCGGTCGTCGACCTGCGGGACGGCGGTGAGCGGGAGTTCGTGATGCCGGCCGAGTGCCCCGAGTGCGGTACGGCACTGCAGCCCGCCAAGGAAGGCGATGTCGACCTGCGCTGCCCCAACGCCCGCGGCTGCCCCGCCCAGATCCGTGAGCGGCTGTTCTATCTGGCCGGCCGCAAATGCCTGGACATCGAGAACTTCGGCTATGTCGCGGCGACGGCGCTCAGCCAGCCGCTGGAGCCCGAGGAGCCCCCGGTGAAGGACGAGGGCGACCTTTTCGGCCTTTCCGTAGAGCAGCTGCTGCCCATCAAGTCGTATGTCCTCGACCCCGATACCGGGCTGCCCAAGCGTGACCCGAAGACCGGCGAGGAGAAGGTCGTCACCTTCTTCGCCAACCAGAAGGGCGAGCCGAAGAAGAACACCCTCGCCATGCTGGAGAACATCCAGGCCGCCAAGGAGCGCCCGCTGGCCCGGATCATCACCGGGCTGTCGATCCGCCATGTGGGCCCGGTGGCCGCCGAGGCGCTGGCCCGGGAGTTCCGCTCGCTGGACCGTATCCGGGACGCGAGCGAGGAGGAGCTGGCCGCCGTCGACGGCGTCGGCGGGACCATCGCCGCGTCCCTGAAGCAGTGGTTCGCCGAGGAGTGGCACCAGCAAATCATCGAGCGGTGGCGGGCGGCCGGTGTCCGGATGGAAGAGGAACAAACGGGCGAAGAGGGACCACGTCCCCTGGAAGGCGTCACCGTTGTGGTGACGGGCACACTTCAGTCACACACCAGAGATGGCGCGAAAGAGGCCCTCCAAGGACTCGGAGCGAAGGTGACCGGTTCCGTTTCGAAGAAGACCGGTTTCGTAGTGGTGGGTGACAACCCTGGTTCGAAGTACGACAAGGCCATGCAACTGAAGGTCCCTGTGCTGGACGATGAGGGCTTCGCGGTGCTGCTGGAACAGGGTCCGGACGCGGCCCGAGCGGTGGCGGTCACTCCGCCTGAGGAGGAGTGAGATGACACCCCGACGGCGCATACCAGATTGATCGGGGGGGCCGGGTCGCATTCGGGCAACCGTTGCCGATCGCTGCCCGTGGCGGCCTTCCGCGGCCTACTGTTGAGGGGTGCGCCTGCCGTGGCGCGGGCACAGCCGGCTGTGAGAGGGATCGGAATGAAACCGACCGACAGTGCCGCTCCGGCGTCGCGGCTCCGGCAGCTCGTCGTGCCCGCGGCGCCCGCGATCATCGTCACCGTGGCGGGCCTCGCGCTCGCCACGGGTGTGATCCGGACCATCGGCCAACGGGAGGCACTGTTCCCCGGCGGGTCCGTCGGCTGGGCACTGGCGATCCTCACCGGCATCATCGTCGGCCATCTCGTCGCCCTCGGCCGGGACCGCTGGTGGGGCGGCACCGGCTCCGGCGCCGCCCTCGCCCTCGCCGTCCTGCTCCTCTACGGCTGGATGGCGGCCGTCCTGGTCAGCCTCGCCGTCGTGCTGCTCGTCGGCGCCGCCCGCCGGCACCGCTGGCGGCAGGCCGTGGTGCACGGCGCCGTGGACATCCTCGGCATCGGCGCCGCGGCCCTCGGCCTCGCCGTGTTCGGCGTCGTCCCCAGCGTCCGCCACCCCTGGACACCCGACGCCTGGGACCTCACCGTCCTCTCCGAGGTCGGCACCGCGACCGGCGGCTACCTCCTCGTCAGCCGCGCCCTGCTGTGGTTCAGCCTGGCCCCCCGGACCGGCGGACTGCCCACCATCGCCCGAACCGCCCTGGTACGGCAGGTTCTCGTCGGAATCGCCCTGCTCGGCATCTCCCCGCTGATCGCCGTCTGCGCCGTCCACGCCCCCCTGCTGCTGCCGCTGTTCGCGGTTCCGCTCATCGCGCTGGACTCCACCCTCTGGATAGCCCGTGCCCGCGCCGAGGAGCAGCTGCGCGACCCGCTCACCGGCCTCCCCAACCGCCAGTGGCTGCTGGAGCGCACCTGGAGCGCGCTGGACGAGGCCGAGCGCGTCGGCGCCCGCTCCGCACTCGTCCTCATCGACCTGGACCGCTTCCGCTCGGTCAACGACACCCTCGGCCACCTCGCCGGCGACCGCCTGCTCCTGCAGATCGCCGACCGCCTGCGGCACGCCCTCCCGCGCGGCGCCGAGGCCGCCCGGCTCGGCGGTGACGAGTTCGCCGTCCTCCTGCCGGCCACCGACTCCCTCACCAGTTCCCAGCGGGTCGCCCGCAACCTCGTCGCCGCCCTCGGCTCCCCGCTGGACCTCGACGGCCTGACCCTCGTCCTCGAAGCCAGCGCCGGCGTCGCCGTCTTCCCCGATCACGCGATGGACGCCGAAGGGCTCCTGCGCCGCGCCGATGTGGCGATGTACCAGGCCAAGCGGGACCGCAGCGGCGTCGAGCTCTACGAGGCCAAGCGGGACGGCAACACCCCCGACCGGCTCGGCCTGTTGGGCGATCTGCGCCGCGCCCTGGACGCCGGTGACGTCGAGCTGCACTACCAGCCCAAGGTCGGCTTCGACGGACATGTGGCCGGACTGGAGGCGCTGGTCCGCTGGGTCCATCCGGACCGCGGCAGAGTGCCACCGGACGAATTCATCGCCATCGCCGAGTCGTCCGGCCTGATGCCGCGGCTGACCGAGTACGTCCTGGAGACCGCCCTCGCCCAGGTGGCGCGCTGGCGCGGGATGGGCCTCGAAGTGCCGGTCGCGGTCAATGTCTCCCCGCGCGATGTGCACTCCCCGGGCTTCGCCGGCGCGGTCGCCGCCCGGCTCGCCCGGCATCGGGTGCCACCCGGAGCCCTCCAGCTGGAGATAACCGAACACGTCCTCCTGGAGGACCCGCAGCGCGCCGCCGACACCCTCGCCGGACTCACCGCGCACGGCGTGAAGATGTCCCTCGACGACTTCGGCACCGGCTACTCCTCCCTCGTCCATCTGCGCCGCCTCCCGGTCAGCGAGCTGAAGATCGACCGGTCGTTCGTGGCGCGGCTCGCCGTCGACACCGAGGACGCCGAGATCGTCCGCTGCACCCTCGATCTCGCCCACTCCCTCGGTCTGCTGGTGGTGGCCGAGGGCGTCGAGGACGACGAGACGTGGGAGCGGCTGCGCGATCTGGGCTGTGATGCCGTCCAGGGCTGGCTGGTGGCGGCCGCGATGCCACCGGAGGAAACCACGGCGTGGCTACGCGCCCGCGGTGAGCACGGCTGGCACCGCGAATCGGAGACGGCCGCCCTGGCGGCGGAGAAGGCTGCCGACAGCCCTTCGGGACAGGTCCTGAACTGACCCGGCCACCGGCCGTCCCGTGTCCCCGCTCCGAACACCCCTCGCAGAGTCCGGCCCAGCTGCCGCCCGGTGAGTCCGGCGCGTCCGGTGAGTCCGGTGAGACGGACACCTCCGGCGAGGCCGAGGCCCCAGGTGAGACCAGTGCACCGGGCGAGCCCGGCACGTTCAGTGAGCCCGGTACCTCAGGTGAGCCCGGTACCTCAGGTGAGACCGCTGCGCCCGGCGAGCCCCGAGACGACGGTGAACCCGTCGCCCCGGGTGAACCGGCTGTCCTGGGTGAACCCGTCGCCCCCGGTGCACCCGACGCACCCGCCGCGCCCGATGCGTCCGACGCACCCGCCGCACCCACCGATCACCGCGCCCCCGACCGACCCGCCGATCCCGGTGCCGCCGGGCCCCCGGCCGCCGACGGATAAGGGTTTCGCGGTAGCTCTCCCGTACGCCATAGGATTGGGCCGAAAAAGTTCACAGGATCATTCGCCTAGAACAGTCCGCCAGAACACTCCGCCCAGAACACCAGAGGATCGCTGCATGCCTGGCATCACGCGCGAGGAGGTCGCCCACCTCGCCCGGCTGGCACGTCTGGAGCTGAAGGACGAAGAGCTCGACCACTTCGCCGGACAGCTCGACGACATCATCGGCGCGGTCGCCCGCGTCTCCGAGGTCGCCGACCAAGACGTACCGCCGACCTCCCACCCGCTGCCCCTGACCAATGTCATGCGCCCGGACGAGGTCCGTCCGTCGCTGACCCCCGAGCAGGCGCTCTCCGGCGCCCCGGCCCAGGAGCAGCAGCGTTTCAAGGTGCCGCAGATCCTGGGGGAGGAGTGACCGGCATGACCGACCTGATCAGGCTCACCGCCGCCGAGACCGCGGCGAAGATCGCCGCCGGCGAGGTCACCGCCGTCGAGGTGACCGAGGCCCACCTGGCCCGTATCGAGGCCATCGACGAGAAGGTGCACGCCTTCCTGCACATCGACCGGGAGGGCGCGCTCGCCCAGGCCCGCGCGGTGGACGAGAAGCGCGAGCGCGGCGAGAAGCTCGGCCCGCTGGCCGGTGTCCCGCTCGCGCTGAAGGACATCTTCACCACGGAGGGGATCCCCACCACCGTCGGCTCGAAGATCCTCGAAGGCTGGATCCCGCCGTACGACGCGACGCTGACGAAGAAGCTCAAGGAAGCCGACGTCGTCATCCTCGGCAAGACCAACATGGACGAGTTCGCCATGGGGTCCTCCACCGAGAACAGCGCCTACGGGCCGACCGGCAACCCCTGGGACCTGACCAAGATCCCCGGCGGATCGGGCGGCGGGTCGAGCGCCGCCCTGGCCTCCTTCCAGGCCCCGCTGGCCGTCGGCACGGACACCGGCGGTTCCATCCGCCAGCCCGCCTCCGTCACCGGCACCGTCGGCGTCAAGCCCACCTACGGCGGTGTCTCCCGCTACGGCATGGTCGCCTTCTCGTCCTCCCTCGACCAGGGCGGGCCCTGTGCCCGCACGGTCCTGGACGCCGCGCTGCTCCACGAGGCCATCGCGGGCCACGACCCGCTGGACTCCACCTCCATCGACGCGCCCGTTCCGCCGGTCGTCGAGGCGGCCCGCAACGGCAGCGTCGCGGGCACGCGCGTCGGCGTCGTCAAGCAGTTCCGAGGCGAGGGTTACCAGGAGGGCGTGCTCCAGCGCTTCGACGAATCGGTCGCGCTGATGAAGGAGCTGGGCGCCGAGATCGTCGAACTGGACTGCCCGTCCTTCGACCTGGCACTGGCCGCGTACTACCTGATCGCGCCGTCCGAGTGCTCGTCCAACCTGGCCCGCTTCGACGGTCTGCGCTACGGCCTGCGCAGCGGCGACGACGGAGCGCGCTCCGCCGAGGACGTCACCTCCCTCACCCGCGAGGCCGGCTTCGGCCCCGAGGTCAAGCGCCGCATCATGCTCGGTACGTACGCGCTCAGCTCCGGCTACTACGACGCGTACTACGGCTCCGCCCAGAAGGTGCGGACGCTGATCACCCGCGACTTCGAGCGGGCCTTCGAGCAGGTCGACGTCATCGTCTCGCCGACCACGCCCACCACCGCCTTCCCGATCGGCGAGCGCGTCGACGACCCGATGGCGATGTACCTCGCCGATGTCTGCACACTCCCCGTGAACCTGGCGGGCAACGCCGCCATGTCGCTGCCCTGCGGCCTGGCTCCCGAGGACGGACTGCCGGTCGGTCTGCAGATCGTCGCCCCCGCCATGAAGGACGACCGGCTCTACAAGGTCGGTGCCGCGGTCGAGGCCGCGTTCACCGAGCGCTGGGGCCACCCGCTGCTTGAGGAGGCACCGTCGCTGTGAGCACTCTGAAGAAGGCCAAGAACTTCAAGAAGTCCAAGCCCGGCCTGTACCTGTCCATCGGCGGCTCCGTCTTCGGCGCCATCAGTGCCGTCAAGCAGATCAAGGAGGCCCGCGCCGAGCAGGACAAGCTGCAGCTCGTCGACGCACTGGTCTCCGCCGCTGCCGTCGTCACGTCCGTCGCCCTGCTCGTACGCGAGATCAAGCGGCTCGGCGGCGACGACGTCCTCGCGGACTGAGAGGTTGTTTTTCCGTGACTGTGACTGAACTGGTTTCGTACGAGGACGCGCTGGGCGCCTATGACCCCGTGATGGGCCTTGAGGTGCACGTCGAACTCGGTACCAAGACCAAGATGTTCTGCGGGTGCTCCACCGCCCTGGGAGCCGACGCCAACTCGCAGACCTGCCCCACCTGTCTGGGCCTGCCCGGCTCGCTACCGGTCGTCAACGCGACCGGCGTCGAGTCCGCCGTCAAGATCGGCCTGGCCCTGAACTGCAGCATCGCCGAATGGTGCCGCTTCGCCCGGAAGAACTACTTCTATCCGGACATGCCGAAGAACTTCCAGACCTCCCAGTACGACGAGCCGATCGCCCACGACGGCTATCTCGACGTACAGCTGGAGGACGGCGAGGTCTTCCGCGTCCACATCGAGCGCGCCCACATGGAGGAGGACACCGGCAAGTCCACCCACATCGGTGGCGCGACCGGCCGGATCCACGGCGCCCGGCACTCCCTGCTGGACTACAACCGTGCCGGCATCCCGCTCATCGAGATCGTCACCAAGCCGATCGAGGGGGCGGGCGACCGCGCCCCCGAGGTCGCCAAGGCGTACGTCGCCGAGCTGCGTGAGCTCATCAAGGCGCTCGGTGTCTCCGAGGCCCGCATGGAGCAGGGACAGCTGCGCTGTGACGTCAACCTGTCGCTGCGCCCCCAGGGCAGCGAGAAGTTCGGCATCCGCTCGGAGACGAAGAACGTCAACTCCCTGCGTTCCGTGGAGCGCGCGGTCCGCTTCGAGATCCAGCGGCACGCCGCGGTCCTCTCGTCCGGCGGCACGATCATCCAGGAGACCCGGCACTTCCACGAGGACGACGGCTCCACGACGTCCGGCCGCGTCAAGGAAGAGGCCGAGGACTACCGCTACTTCCCCGAGCCGGACCTGGTGCCGGTGGCCCCCTCGCGCGAGTGGGTCGAGGAACTTCGGGCGTCCCTGCCCGAGCTGCCGCGGGTACGCCGCAACCGGCTGCGCGAGGAGTGGGGCATCTCCGCGCACGACATGCAGTCGATCCTCAACGCGGGCGCCGTCGACCTGATCACCGCCACCGTCGACGCCGGTGCGGACTCCGCCTCGGCCCGTAAGTGGTGGATGGGCGAGCTGGCCCGCCGCGCCAACGAGGAGGGGGTGGAGCCGGCCGCCCTGCCGATCACGCCCGAGCAGGTGGCCCGGATCACCGCGCTGGTCAGCGACGGTTCCCTCAACGACAAACTGGCCCGCCAGACGATCGAGGGCGTGCTCGCGGGCGAGGGCGACCCGGACACCGTCGTCGAGAAGCGCGGCCTGAAGGTCGTCTCGGACGAGGGCGCGCTCGGCACCGCCGTCGACGAGGCGATCGCGGCCAACGCGGCCATCGCGGACAAGATCCGCGCCGGCAAGGTCGCGGCCGCGGGCGCACTGGTCGGCGCGGTCATGAAGGCCACGCGTGGCCAGGCGGACGCGGCGCGGGTGCGCGAACTGATTCTTGAGCGCCTTGCCGCGAAAGAATGATTGAGCACAGCCTGGAGAAGCTGGGCGTGGCGGGCTGATTCTTCCGGCCTTCCGGCCTTCCGGCATGTTGATGCGGTCCCCTGTGTGCCAGGGGGCCGCATCGAGCCGTTTCTCAAGCAGTTCCAGCAGACCGTTTCAGCAAGCCGTTTCCTGAAGCCACTTCCTCAAGCGGTCTCCTGAAGCGGTTTCTTCTTGCGTTTCTTCTGTAGCTTCTTCTTGTGGGGAAGTCCACAAAACGGTCAAAGGATCTTTTCCTGCTGCCATCCTGTGGGAAAGAGGTGGGCCCACCGCTGTTTGGACCAGCAGCGGTGGGTTCGCCATGTCTCCGTACGTATGCGCTCGGCACCACCCGCAATCCGGGAGTTATCGACGCACAACCCGGGAAGCGGTCAAACCGTGACGGCTCTGGCTCGTTGGTGCCTCAGGCGCCGCATCGTGGTGATCGTCCTCTGGCTTGCCGCGTTCGCGGTGGTCGCCGTCGCCGCGGGGGTGACCGGAGCCGCGTACTCGAACGACTACGAGGTACCCGGGACCGAATCGGGGCAGGCCGGCGCCCTGATGGCCGAGGCGTTCCCCGACGGGGCCGGCGACGGCGACCGGATCGTCTGGCACTCCGACTCCGGGACGGTACGGGCCGGCGCGGTCAAGAAGAAGGTGACGCGCACACTGGCGGAGATCGCCGAACTGCCCGGCGTCGCGGAGATCCAGAGCCCCTACACGCCACAGGGCGAGCGGCAGATCAGCAAGGACGGGCACACCGCCTACGCGTCGGTCGTCTTCGACGTACCCACCGACGAGCTGGACGCGGGCCGGGTCCAGCAGGTCGTCGACACCGCGCGGCGGGCGTCCGGCGACGGAACACGGGTCGCCCTGGGCGGCGCCGGAATCGCGCTGACCGAGGCGCCACGCGCCCAGCTCCCGGAAATCATCGGGCTGTGCGCCGCGGCCGTGGTGCTCTTCCTCGCCTTCGGATCGCTCGCCGCGACCCTCCTGCCGATCATCACCGCGCTGGCCGCCGTCGGCACCGCCTCGGCCGCCATCACCCTGCTCGGCCACGTCATGACGGTCGCCGACTTCGCCCCGATGCTGGGCATGCTCATCGGCCTCGGTGTCGGCATCGACTACGCACTGTTCATCGTCACCCGGCACCGCAAGGGTCTGCGATCCGGGCTGTCGGTACAGGAAGCCGCCGAACGGGCCGTCGCGGTGTCCGGGCGCGCGGTCGTCTTCGCCGGCGCCACCGTCTGTATCGCACTGCTCGGCATGCTGATCCTGCGGCTGGGCTTCCTCAACGGTGTCGCCCTCGCCGCCTCGCTCACCGTCGTCCTCACCGTGGCCGCCTCCGTCACCCTGCTGCCCGCCCTGCTCGGGTTGATCGGGACGCGGGCGCTGAGCCGCCGCGAACGCCGGCAGCTGGCCGACCAGGGGCCGCAGGCCGAGCAGCCCACCGGCTTCGCCGCCCGCTGGTCCGGGTTCGTCGAGCGGCATCCCAAGCTGCTGGGACTGGGAGCGGCCGCCGTCATGCTCGTCCTCGCGCTGCCCACCCTCGGCCTCCACCTCGGCACCTCCGACCAGGGCAACAACCCCGCCACGGCCACCACCCGGCAGGCGTACGACCTGCTGGCGGACGGCGGGCGCGGACACGGAGGCTCGGGGGACGGCTTCGGGCCCGGCATCAACGGGCCGCTGACCCTGGTCGGCAGCCTCGACGGCGCCAAGGACCGGCTGGCCTTCGACGAGCTGCCGCAGGAGCTGCGGAACACGCCCGGCGTCGCGCACGTCAGCGGCCCGGAGTTCAACGGCAGCCGCGACATCGGCGTGATCACGGTGGTACCGGACAGCTCACCGCAGTCCCGGCAGACCTCCGACCTGGTGGCACGACTCCGCGCCGAGGTGCTGCCGAATGCCGAGGGCAGCACCACCATGCAGGTGCGTGTCGGCGGCGTCACGGCCGGCTACGACGACTTCGCACACGTCATCGTCGGCAAACTGCCGCTGTTCATCGGCGTCGTCGTCGCGCTCGGTTCGCTGCTGTTGCTGCTCGCCTTCCGCAGTATCGGCATCCCGCTCAAGGCCGCGCTGATGAATGTCGCGGCCGTCGCCTCGTCCTTCGGGATCGTCGTCGCGATCTTCCAATGGGGGTGGGGGAGCGAGCTGCTGGGGCTGGGCAGCGCGGGCCCCATCGAACCGTTCCTGCCGGTCATCATGGTGTCGGTGCTCTTCGGCCTCTCCATGGACTACCAGGTGTTCCTGGTGAGCCGGATGTACGAGGAGTGGCAGCTGACGCGCGACAACCGCCGGGCGGTACGGGTCGGGCTCGCCGAGACCAGCCGGGTGATCAACTCGGCGGCGGTCATCATGATCGCGGTGTTCGCGGCGTTCATCCTCAGCGGCGACCGGATCATCGCGATGTTCGGCATCGGCCTGGCCGCCGCCGTCGCCCTGGACGCCTTCGTGCTCCGTACGCTGCTGGTCCCGGCCCTGATGCATCTGCTCGGCGGGGCGAACTGGTGGCTGCCCGGCTGGCTGGACCGGTGGCTGCCCCGGATCAGCATCGAACCGCCGGCGGAGCCGAGCGAGCCGGTCGTGCTGCCGGAGCAGCGGGACGAGGAGAGTCCGCTGGTGTCTGCCTGACGCGGGGGTGGTCCGGCCGATGCGGTGGCTCTCATCCGACTCTCAGATGCGGCACCTACCGTCGCGCGTATGGGAACGACCAGGACTGCAGAGACGACCGAGAAGAACGAGCCGACCGAGAAGAACGGGACGGGCGAGCCGACCGAGGCGAACGGGAAGGCGGGGACGGCTGACAAGACCACCGGCGCCTCCGGGCCGGCCGAAAACGAAGTGAACGCCGAGACCGGTGGGACCGCCGACGACACCGAGCGCGCTGAGGACGTCGAGCGCACTGGGGACTCCGAGCGCACTGAGGACATCGAGCCCACTGAGGCCAGTGAGCTCACCGACCCCACCGAGCCCGATGCCGACGACGCTTCCTCCGCCCCCGAAGCGCCCTCCGCCGGGGTCGCCGCCGGTGCCGGTGCCGTTGTCGCCGCGGGGCTGGGCCTGGCCTCCGTCACCGGGACCTGGCTCGGCACGCTGATGGCCGAGCGGCAGGCGCTGGTGGGGCAGATCAAGCTCCAGTCGGGCCGGGCCACCGACCAGATCGCCACCCTCTACGGCGCCCCGTGGCACACCACCGCCCTGGTCAACGGCGTCTTCGCACTGCTCGCCGTGCTCGTCGCGACCGTGGTCCTGACCCGGCCGCGGACCACCTGGGTACGGGCCGTGGCATGGGGCGGGCTGGCCCTCGGCGTGCTGGGACTGCTGATTTCCGCGGGCATGTACTTCGACCTGTTCGCGAGCCTGCCCAGCATCCCCAAGGGCGCCGGGGCGGGTTCCTGAGGTCCCAACGGGCGCCGTGGGCGGTGCCCTGAGGAGCGCGGGCGCGGGGGCGCGGGTTTCTGAGGACGTTGGCCGTGGCGACGCGGGCGCCTGGCCCACCGGCTGCGCCTGTTCGGCGGGCCGACGCCGGGCCAGGGCCCGTCCGAATGGTCAGGGCGGAGCGTGGTCAGGGCGGAGCGGCACCAGGGCTCGGAGAGGCGCTAGGGCGTGGCGCGCGGGGCGTCCCCGTTCCGCGGTGGCCGTATGACGACCTTGCCGGACGCAAGGTCTATCGGCCCCTCCCCGGGATCACCGTCCCCCACATCGTCGACGACGAGCGACATCCGCTGCCGCTCCTCGTCGGTGTGCTTGCGGCCAGGTGCGAAGAGCTCTTCGACGACGTTGAACAACATGCCCCCTATCGACGTGACCCGCCCCCCTTGCACCCGAGTGTAAGCAGGTCATGTGAAAAGGGATCAGCTCACCTTGAGACGGAGAATCCGGTCATCTCCCTTTCGGACGTCGCCCCGTCCGTCCGTGTTGCTGGTGACCAGCCACAATCCGCCGTCCCCGGTCGGCACGACCGTCCGCAGCCGCCCGTACTCGCCCTTCAGGAACGCCTGCGGAGCGCCCGCCGGCTTTGTACCGTTCAGCGCGATCCGCCAGAGCCGTTCGCCGCGCAGCCCGGCCATCCACAGCGAGCCCTTGGCGTAGGCGAGGCCGCTGGGCGAGGCTTCCGCGGTCTTCCACTGGGCGACCGGGTCGACAAACCCGGAGCCCGCAGCGTCACCCTCGGCCTTGCCCTCCACCTCCGGCCAGCCGTAGTTCTTCCCCGGCTCGATCAGATTGAGCTCGTCCCACCTGTCCTGCCCGAACTCCGAGGCCCACAGCCGCTTCTCGCCGTCCCAGGCCAGCCCTTGCACATTGCGGTGGCCGTAGTCGTACACCACGGAATCCGCCGAGGGGTTGCCGTGCGCCGGCTCGCCCTCCGGTGTCATCCGCAGGATCTTGCCGCCCAGGGACTCCTTGTCCTGGGACAGCCCGGTGTCGCCGGTCTCGCCCGTACCGGCGTAGAGCATCTTGTCCGGGCCGAACGCGATCCGGCCGCCGTTGTGGATCTGGCCCTTGGGGATGCCCTTGAGAATCGTGTCGGGCTGGCCGAGTTGAATGCCCTGCGGGCGCTTCTCCTCGTAGATCATGCGCGCGATGCGGTTGTCGGTCGCGGTGGTGAAGTACGCGTACACGAGGTGATCGGCGCCGAAGTCCGCGGACACCGCGAGCCCCAGCAGACCGCCCTCACCGCCCGGTTCCACCCCCGGCACCGAGCCCAGCAGCGTTTTCTTCCCGTCCGCCGCGACCCGGACGATGTCCCCGGTGTCGCGCGAGGCGACCAGCAGATCCCCGCCCGGCAGCGGCGCCACGCCCCACGGCGACTTCAGGCCGGTGGTCAAGGTGTCGGTCACCTTCACCGAACCCTTGGCGGGCGGCACGGAGGGCGACGGCTTGGTGCCCGGCGAGGCCGGGGCGGCGGCGCCGGGGCTCTTGGCCGTGGCATCGGCGGAGGCCCCGCTCTTCTCTGGTTGCGCACCACCGGACGAACAGCCCGCTGCCAGAAGCAGCGAAGCGGCGGCCAACACGGCGGTCTGGGAGCGGCGTTGCACGGCAGGATTTCCTCTCGTCGGCAGGGCGTGCACAAGGACACCACATCGCGTGGCCCGCTGCCCGGTGTTGGCGTGCGTCGTACGGAGGGATCGGTCATACGCGCTCGTGCCTCGGGCCGGGACCCGGCTGCCTCGGCGTCTCGCCGGCAGACCGGGCCGGCATCGGCCCGGTCGGTACCGCGTCGCACCGGCCCCGATGAGTACCGCGCCGCAACGGCCCCGGTCCGTATCACGACACGGCGTCAGGACCAGACACGGCGTCAGGACAACGACACGCGTCAGGACAACGACACGGCGTCAGTACCACGACCCGAGGGCCGGCGGCAGGCTCGCTATCTCCGCCAGGTCCTCACGGGTGAGCGCCAGATCCGCGGCCTTGGCGTTCTGCCCGGCCCACCGCTCCTTCTTGGTGCCCGGCACCGGGACGACATGGCGGCCCTGTGCCAGCACCCACGCCAGGGCCACCTGGCCCGGCGTCGCACCGTACCGGGCACCGATCCGCCGCAGCCCGGCCACCACCGGCTGGTTCGCCGCCATCATCTCGGCGGTGAAGCGCGGGTGGCGGGCCCGTATGTCCTCCGGTTCGAAGCCCTGCCCCGGGGTGAGGGTGCCGGTCAGAAAGCCGTTCCCCAGCGGCATCGCCGCCAGGAAGCCGATGCCGCGCGACTCGCACCAGGGCAGCAGCGCGTCCAGCGCCTCGGTCGACCACACGGACAGCTCGGCCTGCACGCTGCTGACCGGGAACACCTGCTGAATGCGCTCCAGTTGGCGCAGCGTGCCCTCATGCATCCGCGACCGGGGCCGTGTCCCGTGGGCCGCCGCCGGCCGCTCCGTACGGGCGAGGCGTGACGGGCGGGCCGGCCGTACCGCCCGCGCGCCCACCGCGCACAGCCCCAGCGACCGCACCTTCCCCGCCGCCACCAGCTCCGCCATCGCCCCCCAGGTCTCCTCGACGGGCACCTCGGGATCGGCGCGGTGCAGCTGATAGAGGTCGATGCGGTCGGTCTGCAGCCGCCGCAGCGACGCATCGCAGGCCCGCTTGATGTAACCGGGCCGCCCGTTGGCGACGATGTGCTGGTCGCCGACCAGCAGCCCGCACTTGGTGGACACGAAGGCGTCCCGGCGCCGCTCCTTGAGCGCCCGGCCCACCAGCAGTTCATTGGTGAAGGGCCCGTACATGTCGGCGGTGTCCAGCAGGCTGCAGCCCCGGTCGAGCGCGGTGTGCACGGCCCGCAGCGAGCCCTCCCCGTTCCGCTGCGACTCGGTGTACCCCCAGCTCATCGGCATACAGCCGAGCCCGACGGCGCCCACTTCGAGGGCCCCCGCGCCGATCGTCCTGCGCTCCACCTGGTTGTGCCTCCGTCCCCTCGCCCCCGATCAAGGGCCAGTCCAAACTAACGTCTGAGGGGAACGCTTCTTCGCATAGCCTCTGGTCATGGCATCAATTGACGGACTCTCCGCCGAGGACACCGGCGCACGCGCCGACGCGAGCTCCGGCCCCCACGACGTATGGCTGCCGATCCCGCCCGACGAGATCGACGGACTGCCCGAAGGGCTGAACTACGTCCACTGGGACGCCGGCCCCGACTACCCGGCCGACCCCGCCCGGTGCGTCTTCTACACCGCCCCGTACATGAAGGGTGCCGAGCCCTCGGTGCGTCCGCTGCCGCTGATGCGCAACGTCCGGGTCGTGCAGACGCTGACGGCCGGTGTCGAGCACATGCTGCCCGGACTGCCGCAGATGCCGGCCGGGGCCCGGCTGTGCAATGCCCGCGGACTGCACGACGCCAGCACCGCCGAGCTCGCGCTCACCCTGATCCTGGCGTCCCTGCGCGGTGTTCCCGACTTCGTGCGGGGCCAGGACGCGGGGGAGTGGCGGGCGGGTTTCCGGCCTGCCCTCGCCGACAAGTCGGTCCTCATAGTGGGGTACGGTTCGATCGGCCGTGCCATCGAGGAGCGGCTCACGCCTTTCGAGTGCGCGCGGGTGACGCGCATCGCGCGCACCGCACGTGACACTGTGCGCGGCCCCGTGCTTCCACTCTCCGAGCTGAGCGCCCTCCTACCGGACGCGGACGTCGTCGTGCTGGCCACGCCGCTCACCGCAGAGACGCATGGCCTGGTGGGACGCGATTTCCTGGCCCGGATGAAGGACGGCGCACTGCTCGTCAACATCGCCCGCGGCGGCATCGTCGACACCAAGGCGCTGCTCGCCGAACTGGAGTCGGGCCGGCTGCGCGCCGCGCTCGATGTGACCGATCCGGAACCCCTCCCGCCGGCCCATCCGCTGTGGCACGCTCCGGGCGTGCTCATCACTCCACACGTCGGTGGCCCCAGCTCTGCCTTCCTGCCCCGTGCGAAGCGGCTTCTGCGGGAACAACTGGCGCTTTTCGCGGACGGAGAACCCCTCCGGAACGTGATCGCAACAGCAGACTGAGACGACTGCGAATAGCTCTACGAGGCCGTATGAATGCGGGCTGTGTTCATCATTCCTCAGTCAGTCACCCTCCGTAGGGGGCCTATGTCCCTGAGTGACTGAATTGGTGTATCGTCCCAGCGGGGACCGCGGTGTGCTGTATACGACGCGGTGCGAGATCCGGAACTCTAGGGGGGCGACGGGCGATGTACAGCCGATGGACGAATCGCGAGCCGCGTGATCCACGAGCGCCCGCGGGAATACCGCAGGACCCCAGGAAGAGCCGAACACTCCGATCACCGAACGGCCGCGCGCGGGCGAGCGGGAGAGAACGGTGAGCGCCCCCGGGGCGGTGCTCGCCAGGCCGCCGGCCCAGACCGGCGGCCCGCCGAGCGTCGTGCCGCAAATCGCCCTGGCCGGTGTCTGCGGCGGCTACGCCATCGGCGCCGCGTTCGGCTGGGGCTCGACCGAAGTCGCCATGTTCATGGGGGACTTCGGGCTCGCCCTGGCAGCGCTCCTCGCGGCCTTCTCCTGCGGCCTGTACGCCCGCAGGCGCCAGAGCCGCTTCCGGCCGGCGTGGATGCTGTTCGCCGTCTCCTCCGGGATGGCCGCCCTCGGCAACGGCGTATGGGGCTGGTACGAGGTCGTCCTCGGCACCACCGTGCCCAGCCCCTCCCTGGCCGACTTCTGCTTCCTGCTGTTCGCGCCACCCGCCATCGTCGGCCTGCTGGTGCTCGCCAAGCGGCCGGTGACCCGGGCCGGCTGGGTCTGCCTCGGGCTGGACTCCTGGCTGATCGGCGGCTCGCTGCTCACCCTCTCCTGGAGTCTCGCCCTCGCGCACACCGCCCACTTCCAGGGCGACAGCGTCGCACAGAGCGCCCTGTCCCTCGCCTATCCACTGCTGGACATCGTGCTGGTGAGCATGGTCCTCGCGCTGCACTTCAAACGTTCCTCGGTGCACCGCTCCGCCGTCAACACCGCCATCGCGGCACTGGCGTTGACGGTGCTGTGCGACGCCCTGTTCAGCTCGCCGCTGCTGCGCGAGCACTACCGCTCCGGCCAGATTCTGGACGCCGGCTGGTTCGCCGGGTCCATGCTGCTCGCGTACGCGCCATGGGCCGCCCGCCGCCGTCAGGAGGAGAGCGCCGCCGAGGACGTCGAGCACGCCTTGCCCCGCGTCCAGCCGCACGGCAGCCGCCCCATCGCGGGCTCGCTCGCCGCGCTCACCCCGTATCTCGCCGCCGCCGTCTGCACCCTGGGCATCCTCACCAACGTCCTGGGCGGTCGGCGTATCGACCGTGTGGTGCTCTTCACCGGCTGCACGGTCGTCCTCGCCCTGGTCATCCGCCAGGGCATCATGCTGCTCGACAACATCACCCTCACCCAGGAACTGGCTCAGAAGGAGAACCACTTCCGCTCCCTGGTCCAGGGCTCCAGCGATGTCATCATGATCGCCGCGCCGACCGGAGTGCTCCGCTATGTGAGCCCGGCCGCCGCGGGCGTCTACGGTCGCGACGCGGAGGAGCTGGTCGGCTCCGAACTGGCCTCGCTGATCCACCCGGAAGACCTGGGGCGGGTGGTGCACGAGGTCCGCAGATTCCTCGCCGCCGCGCCCGAGGCCGAGCCGACCACCCGCATCGAATGCCGCTTCCGCGCCGGTGAGCAGCGGGCCGGCGGCGACGGCTGGCTGAACGTCGAGTCCACCGTCAACCGCCACCACGGCGGCCTGATCTTCAACTCCCGCGATGTCACCGAACGGGTCCGGCTGCAGGCCCAGCTCCAGCACAACGCCTCCCATGACGCGCTGACCGACCTGCCCAACCGCGCCCTGTTCACCGAGCGGGTCAGCCAGGCCGTCACCGGCCGCCGAGCCAGCGACCTCGACACCGCCGTGCTCTATATCGACCTCGACGGCTTCAAGCAGGTCAACGACACCATCGGGCATCAGGCGGGCGACGAACTCCTGGTCCAGGCCGCCCGCCGGCTCGCCGACTCCGTACGCTCCGGGGACATAGCGGCCCGGCTCGGTGGCGACGAGTTCGCCGCGCTCATCACCGGCGACGGCACCCGCGACCGCGCCGCCCGCGAGTTCCGTATCCACGAGATCGCCGACCGGCTGCGCATCAAGCTCTCCGAGCCCTACCGCATCGACGGCCAGGACGTCCGCGTCGCGGCCAGCATCGGTGTCGCCTTCGCCGAGCCCGGTGTCACCCCGGCGGGTCTGCTGCGCAACGCCGACCTCGCGATGTACCGCGCCAAGCAGGCCGGAAAGGGCCGGGTGAGGCTGTACGCCCCGCACATGCAGGCCGAGGTGGCCGATCGCGCCGAGCTCGCCGGCACGCTCCGTACCGCCCTGCGCGACGGCGCGTTCGCGCTGCTGCACCAGCCGGTCGTGGAGCTGGCCGGCGGCCGGGTCACCGCGGTCGCCGCGCACGCCCGCTGGCGCTCCCCCCAGGGCATCCTCTTCACCCCCGACGAGTTCCTCCGGGCCACCGATGACGGCGACCGCACCGCCGAGCTGGGCCGCTGGCAGCTGGAGGCGGCCGTCGAGCAGGCCGCGGCGCGGCACCGCGCGGGCCACACCGTCCCGGTCGCCGTCCGGATCTCCGCCCGCCGGCTGCTGGGCGGCGACCGGGACGGCCTGCCCCCCAAGCACGTCGAATCGCTGCTCACCCGGCACGGCCTGCCCTCGGGGGCGCTTGTCCTGGAGTTGTCCGAAAGCGATCCCCGGATCCCGCTGGACGAGCTGGAGCGACGGCTGGTCGCGCTGCGTCGGCTGGGCGTACGCATCGCCCTCGACGGCTTCGGCAGCGGTTACGCCGCCATGAGCGCGCTGCGCCGACTCCCCATCGACGTACTGCGGCTGGACCGGGGGCTGGTCGACGGCGTGGTGGAGTCCGCCCGGCTGCACAAGATCACCGCCGGGCTGCTGCGGATCGCCGCGGATCTCGGGATGCAGTCCGTCGCGGACGGCGTCGATCTGCCCGAGCAGGTCCTCGCGCTGCGCTCCATGGGCTGCACCCACGGCCAGGGCTTGGCCTTCTCCGGGCCGCTCGACGAACACCGGCTGCGCCGCGCCCTGACGGTCGGCGGCTACCCGGTGCCGGATCCGGCGGGCGAGCCCCGTGCCGTGGTGCTCAGCGGCGGTGGCCTGCCCGTCCGGCACGGCGGCACAGCCGGCCCGGACGCGCTGGTGCATCCCCCATTGCGCTCAAATAGTGAGACCTCCATCCCACCCACTTGACACCCGTGGTGCGCCGGAGGGAGGGTCAGTGCCATGCGCACCCGAATTCTCGTACTTGGAAAGCGCGTCGGCTGACGCTGGGCCACGGAAGAAGCCCAGCTGACCGCACCGACGCGCTCCCCTCGCTTGCCTCACGGCACGGGGGGTTTTTTGTTGCATAGCAACCTCACAAATCCCGCCAAAAACCCTCAGCTTCGAGAAGAGACGCAGATGACCGAGCAGGCCACCGGGGCCCACCATCCGCAGCCGCGGGCCCGTAACTCCGGCGGACCGCAGCAGCCCGCGACCATCGAGCACGTCACGGGCGCGCAGTCCCTCATCCGTTCGCTGGAGGAGGTCGGGGCCGACACCGTGTTCGGCATCCCCGGCGGTGCGATCCTTCCGGCGTACGACCCGATGATGGACTCCTCGAAGGTGCGGCACGTCCTGGTGCGTCACGAGCAGGGGGCCGGTCACGCCGCCACGGGGTACGCCCAGGCCACCGGCAAGGTCGGCGTGTGCATGGCGACTTCGGGTCCGGGTGCCACCAACCTCGTCACCCCGATCGCCGACGCGCACATGGACTCCGTCCCGCTGGTCGCGATCACCGGTCAGGTCGCCTCCAAGGCGATCGGCACGGACGCCTTCCAGGAGGCGGACATCTGCGGCATCACCATGCCGATCACCAAGCACAACTTCCTGGTCACCGACCCCGCCGAGATCCCGCGGACGATCGCCGAGGCGTTCCACATCGCCTCCACCGGGCGCCCCGGCCCGGTCCTGGTCGACATCGCCAAGGACGCGCTCCAGGGCCGGACCACCTTCAGCTGGCCGCCGCAGACCGACCTGCCCGGCTACCGCCCGGTGACCAAGCCGCACGCCAAGCAGATCCGCGAGGCCGCCCGGCTGATCGTCGAGTCCAAGCGCCCGGTGCTCTACGTCGGCGGCGGTGTCCTCAAGGCCGGCGCCACCGCCGAGCTGAAGGTGCTGGCGGAGCTGACCGGCGCCCCGGTCACCACCACCCTGATGGCGCTGGGCGCCTTCCCCGACAGCCACCCCCAGCACGTCGGCATGCCCGGGATGCACGGCTCGGTCACCGCCGTCACCGCCCTGCAGAAGTCGGACCTGCTGATCACCCTCGGCGCCCGCTTCGACGACCGCGTCACCGGCAAGCTGGACTCCTTCGCCCCGTTCGCCAAGGTCGTGCACGCCGATATCGACCCGGCGGAGATCGGCAAGAACCGCGTCGCCGACGTCCCGATCGTGGGCGACGCCCGCGAGGTCATCGCCGATCTGATCGTCGCCGTCCAGGCCGAGTACGACGCCGGTCACCGCGGTGACTACGGCGCCTGGTGGAAGGACCTCAACCGCTGGCGCGAGACCTACCCGCTGGGCTACGGCCTGCCGGACGACGGCAGCCTGTCCCCGCAGCAGGTCATCGAGCGGATCGGCGAGCTCGCCCCGGCCGGCACCATCTACGCCGCGGGCGTCGGCCAGCACCAGATGTGGGCCGCCCACTTCATCGACTACGAGCAGCCCGCGACCTGGCTGAACTCCGGCGGCGCCGGGACGATGGGCTACGCCGTCCCGGCCGCCATGGGCGCCAAGGCCGGGCAGCCGGACCGTACGGTCTGGGCCATCGACGGCGACGGCTGCTTCCAGATGACCAATCAGGAGCTGGTCACCTGCGCGCTGAACAACATCCCGATCAAGGTCGCGATCATCAACAACGGTGCGCTGGGCATGGTCCGCCAGTGGCAGGCCCTGTTCTACAACCAGCGCTACTCCAACACCGTGCTGCACAGCGGCCCGGCCGAGTCGAACACCGCCGCGGGAGACGGCAAGCAACCGAGCGCGGGCACCCGTATCCCGGACTTCGTGAAGCTGTCCGAGGCCATGGGCTGTGTCGCGATGCGCTGCGAGGACCCCGCCGAGCTCGACAAGGTCATCGCGGAGGCCAACGCCATCAACGACCGCCCGGTCGTGATCGACTTCATCGTCCACGAGGACGCCCAGGTGTGGCCGATGGTCGCCGCCGGCACCTCCAACGACGAGGTCATGGCCGCCCGGGGCGTGCGTCCCGACTTCGGCGACAACGAAGACGACTGAGAGCCGTAGGAAGAGGAACGAGACCCATGTCCAAGCACACGCTCTCCGTCCTGGTGGAGAACACCCCCGGCATCCTCGCCCGGATCGCCGCGCTGTTCTCCCGCCGCGGCTTCAACATCGACTCCCTCGCGGTCGGGGTCACCGAACACCCCGACATCTCCCGCATCACCATCGTGGTCAACGTCGAGTCGCTGCCGCTCGAACAGGTCACCAAGCAGCTCAACAAGCTCGTCAATGTGCTGAAGATCGTCGAGCTGGAGCCCGGCTCCGCGATCCAGCGCGAACTGGTCCTCGTCAAGGTCCGCGCCGACAACGAGACCCGCTCGCAGATCGTGGAGATCGTCCAGCTGTTCCGCGCCAAGACCGTGGACGTCTCCCCGGAGGCCGTCACGATCGAGGCCACCGGATCGAGCGACAAGCTGGAGGCCATGCTCAGGATGCTGGAGCCGTTCGGCGTCAAGGAGTTGGTGCAGTCCGGCACCATCGCCATAGGGCGCGGCGCCCGGTCCATCACGGACCGCTCGCTGCGCGCCCTGGACCGTACCGCCTGACCGCACCGGTCCACCGCACCGCGCCGTGCCCTGGGGGAACCTTCCAGCGGTAGCTGGGGGAGGGTACGGCGCCCGCTCGTCGCCCGTATGGCGAGACCCGCGAACCTTCCTCACCCCGCCCGCGTACTGTGTGGGCAACCCGCCAGAACCAAGGAGATACCCGAAGTGGCCGAGCTGTTCTACGACGACGATGCCGACCTGTCCATCATCCAGAACCGCAAGGTCGCGGTCATCGGCTACGGAAGCCAGGGCCACGCCCACGCGCTGTCCCTGCGCGACTCCGGCGTCGATGTGCGGGTCGGTCTGCACGAGGGCTCCAAGTCCAGGACCAAGGCCGAGGAGCAGGGCCTGCGTGTGGTCACCCCGGCCGAGGCGGCCGCCGAGGCCGACGTCATCATGATCCTGGTGCCGGACCCGATCCAGGCCAAGGTCTACGAGGAGTCCATCGCCCCGCACCTGAAGGACGGCGACGCGCTGTTCTTCGGCCACGGCTTCAACGTCCGGTTCGGCTTCATCAAGGCCCCCGCCGGTGTCGACGTCTGCATGGTCGCCCCCAAGGGCCCCGGCCACCTCGTGCGCCGGCAGTACGAGGAGGGCCGCGGCGTGCCCTGTATCGCGGCCGTCGAGCAGGACGCGTCCGGCGACGCCTTCGCGCTGGCCCTCTCGTACGCCAAGGGCATCGGCGGCACCCGCGCCGGCGTCATCAAGACCACCTTCACCGAGGAGACCGAGACCGACCTGTTCGGTGAGCAGGCCGTGCTGTGCGGTGGCGCCTCGGCGCTGGTCAAGGCCGGTTTCGAGACGCTGGTCGAGGCGGGCTACCAGCCCGAGATCGCGTACTTCGAGTGCCTCCACGAGCTCAAGCTGATCGTGGACCTGATGTACGAGGGCGGCCTGGAGAAGATGCGCTGGTCGGTCTCCGAGACCGCCGAATGGGGCGACTACGTCACCGGTCCGCGCGTCATCACCGACGCCACCAAGGCGGAGATGAAGAAGGTGCTCGCCGAGATCCAGGACGGCACCTTCGCCAACAACTGGATGGCGGAGTACAACGCCGGTCTGCCGAAGTACAACGAGTACAAGAAGGCCGACGAGAACCACCTGCTGGAGACCACCGGCAAGAAGCTGCGCAAGCTGATGAGCTGGGTGGACGACGAGGCGTAAGCCCACCGGGCAGGGGGTCGCGGCACCGGCCGCGGCCCCCTCGTCCATGCGGCCGCCGATGCGGCATCATCGCCTTGTCCACCGCGTAGAACCCGCACGGGTGATCCTGACGCTCCGGCGCAGGACGCGCCCACGACCGCCACTACACTCAACACCACAAGCGCGTCAGGCTCACAGCGTCGTGCGTCTTCCACGCGGCTGCCCCCTTCACCGCCTTCGGCCGTCGGGACGGCCGTCCTCCCCCGTAGCCCGAGCGGCACGGGCGGGGCCCCCATGGACTAGTTGAGGACTGAAGACCACGTGAGCACTGCACAGACGGGTAAGCCCGTTGTACTGATCGCCGAAGAACTGTCGCCGGCCACCGTCGACGCGCTCGGTCCGGACTTCGAGATCCGGCACTGCAACGGCGCGGACCGCGCCGAGTTGCTCCCCGCCATCGCCGATGTCGACGCCGTCCTCGTGCGCAGCGCGACCAAGGTCGACGCCGAGGCCGTCGCCGCCGCGAAGCGGCTGAAGGTCGTCGCCCGTGCCGGCGTCGGTCTGGACAACGTCGATGTCTCCGCCGCCACCAAGGCCGGCGTGATGGTCGTCAACGCCCCGACCTCCAACATCGTCACCGCCGCCGAACTCGCCTGCGGTCTGCTGGTCGCCACCGCCCGCAACATCCCGCAGGCCAACACCGCCCTGAAGAACGGCGAGTGGAAGCGCAGCAGGTACACCGGTGTCGAGCTCAGCGAGAAGACCCTCGGTGTGGTCGGCCTCGGCCGGATCGGTGTCCTGGTCGCGCAGCGGATGTCGGCCTTCGGTATGAAGGTCGTCGCCTATGACCCCTATGTCCAGCCGGCCCGCGCCGCGCAGATGGGCGTCAAGCTGCTGACCCTCGACGAGCTGCTGGAGGTCTCGGACTTCATCACCGTGCACCTCCCGAAGACGCCCGAGACGGTCGGTCTCATCGGTGACGAGGCGCTGCACAAGGTCAAGCCGTCGGTCCGGATCGTCAACGCCGCCCGTGGCGGGATCGTCGACGAGGCGGCGCTGACCAGCGCGCTGAAGGAGGGCCGGGTCGCCGGCGCGGGCCTGGACGTCTACGCCGTCGAGCCCTGCACGGACTCCCCGCTCTTCGAGTTCGACCAGGTCGTGTGCACCCCGCACCTCGGTGCGTCGACGGGGGAGGCGCAGGAGAAGGCCGGTATCGCGGTCGCCAAGTCGGTGCGGCTGGCGCTCGCCGGTGAGCTGGTGCCGGACGCGGTCAACGTCCAGGGCGGAGTGATCGCCGAGGACGTCAAGCCGGGGCTGCCGCTGGCCGAGCGGCTCGGTCGGATCTTCACCGCGCTGGCCGGTGAGGTCGCGCTGCGGCTGGACGTCGAGGTGTACGGCGAGATCACCCAGCACGACGTCAAGGTGCTGGAACTCTCCGCACTCAAGGGCGTGTTCGAGGATGTCGTCGACGAGACGGTGTCGTACGTCAACGCCCCGCTGTTCGCACAGGAGCGCGGGGTCGAGGTCCGGCTGACGACGAGCAGCGAGTCGCCCGAGCACCGCAATGTGGTGACCGTGCGCGGCACCCTCGCGGGCGGCGACGAGGTCGCGATCTCCGGCACGCTCTCCGGCCCCAAGAACATCCAGAAGATCGTCGCGGTCGGTGAGCACTCCGTCGACCTGGCGCTCGCCGACCACATGGCGTTCCTGCGCTACGGGGACCGTCCCGGTGTCGTCGGCACCGTCGGCCGGATCCTCGGCGAGGCGGGCATCAACATCGGCAATATGCAGGTCTCGCGGGACGACGTCGGCGGCGAGGCGCTGGTGGCGCTGACCGTCGACGACACCATTCCGCCCCAGGTGCTCGGGGAGATCTCGGAGGAGATCGGCGCGACCTCCGTACGTGCGGTGAACCTCGGCGACTGATCCTCCGGTCCGCGCAGGTCAACGGGCCCGGATCCCGCTTCGGCGGGGTCCGGGCCCGTTGGCGTTCACCCGTCTCGTCGGCGTTCACCCATTTACCACCCCGATTCGCTGAGGGGGGTGTCGCGACGCGCAATAGGAACTGCGACCGGAACTGCGCGTGCCCTCGGCGGTGCGTGTGGAAGGAGACGAGACGCCATGAACGCACCCCTGGGTGACATCCCCCAGCCCCTGACCGGTTCCCATGTGGTCGACGCGGCGGGCGCGCGGGTGGGCACGGTCCAGCAGGTCTACCGGGACGACGCCACCAATGAGCCCGAGTGGATCACCGTGCGTACCGGGCTGTTCGGGATGAAGGAGACCTTCATCCCGCTCGCCGGAGCCCGGCGAGCGGGCTCTCAGCTCCGTGTTCCGCACACCAAGGACGTCATCAAGGAAGCGCCGAGGATCGATGCCGAGGGCCATCTGGATCCCTCCGAGGAGGAGGAGCTCTACCGCCACTACGGGATGACCCGGCCGGCCGTGGCCGGATCCGCCATGCGTCCGGAGCCCCGCCCGGAGCCCGGTCCGGGGCTGGAGCCTGGTCCGGAGCCGGGGCTGGAGCCCGGGCCGCCGCCCAGTCCGCCGCCCGGCATGACCGAGGACGAGCTGCTGGCCGAGCGCGCGCGGTATGTCGGCATTCCGGAACGTGACCACGAGTTCGACCGCGAGATGCCGGCCGTCCGGGAGGGACGCATGGAGCGGCCGCTCGCCGGGACGGCAGCGCGTGCGGAGGTGACGCGGGGCCGGGGCGAGGAGGAGGCGAGGCGTACGGAGCAGCCGGAGGAGATCGTCCTCTACGGGGAGCGGATCGAGATCGGCACGGAGGAGCGGGAGAGCGGGCGGGCCCATCTGCGCAAGCATGTGGTCACCGAGGAGGTGCACCGTACGGTCCAGCTGAGCCATGAAGAGGTGCGGGTGGTCCGTACGAAGATCACCGACGAGGAGCGTGCCGCGGGCCGGACCGCCCCGCGGCTCGGCGAGGGGGAGGTCGAGGTGGTGCTGCACGAGGAACGGCCGGTGATCAACAAGCGGATGGTGCCGGTCGAGCGGGTACGGCTGGAGACCGAGCGGGTGACCGAGCAGAAGGAGGTCACCGCCGAAATCCGCCGGGAGGAGCTGGAGCTCGACGACGGCCGGGGCGTGCGCAGGACCGACCCGAAGGGCACCGGGCGGGACCTCGGCCGCTGACCGCGCCGGTGCGCTGTACGCACGTGTAAGACGCTCGTCCTGTACGGGTGTATGGGGCGGCGGTAGGCTGCCCGTATGGGACACCGTGAAGATCTGCTGGAGGGCGCCAAACGGTGCCTTCTGGAGAAGGGGTACGCGCGCACCACCGCACGCGACATCGTGGCCGCGTCCGGCGCCAACCTCGCCTCCATCGGATACCACTACGGCTCCAAGGACGCCCTGATGCGTCAGGCGCTCATCGCGGCCGTCGAGGAGTGGGGCGCGAGCGTGGCCGAGGCGCCGGCCGGCACCGAAGCGACCACGGACCCGCTGGTGCGGTTCGCCGCCGTCTGGGACCAGGTGCTCCAACGCATCGCCTCCGAGCGGGAGTTCATCGCCGCACAGGTCGAGGTGCTGGGCCTGCTGCCGCGCGACGAGGGGCTGCGCAAGGCGATCGGCGAGGTGCTGCCGGAAGGTGGCGAGGGGCTTGTCGCGATCTTCGAAGGGGTGCCGGACACCGAGGTCGACGCCGACGACGCCCGCGTCGTCGGCTCCTTCTACCAGGCGCTGCTCACCGGCCTGATGGTGCAGTCGCTGATCGCTCCGGATGCGATGCCGTCCGGGGGCGATCTGGCGGATGCGCTGCGTCGGGTGATGCTGCGCTCGACGTGAGCCGGCCTCGTTGCTCGCCGTTTTCGGCTTTCCCGTCGTGAGGGGTTCGCCTGCGGCGGGCGTGGTGTTCACGGCAGCGGTGCCGCCCCTCCGGACTCCGTCCTGCGGCGCGGCCCCTCCCGTGGGTGGGTGGGAAAAGACGTGGGGGCGGGCGTGGTTCGTCCACTGCGCGCGCGTAAAGGCTTGCCTGTGCCCCCACCGGTCTCTTCTCACCCCCAAGGGGAGGGGCCGGACCGCAGGACGGGGGCCGGAGGTCCGGCACCGCTGCCATAGAGCCCCGCGCAGCGGAGGCCCGCCGCAGGCGCTACGGCGGGACAGCCGGGCACGGCGGGGAGCGAGTCGGCGCAGGCAAAGCGCAGCGGACGGCTATAGCCGCGTTATAGGCGCGCCCGTTTGAGCGCCATGTGCAGCAGCAGACGATCCCGGCCTTCGTCGAGACGAAGGCCGGTCAGCTTCTCCACCCGGCCCAGGCGGTAGTAGAGCGTCTGACGGTGGATGCCCAGGAGCTGTGCCGTGCGGCTCGCCTGGCCGGCGCAGTCGAGGAACGCCTCGGCGGTGCGGGCGAGTTCGGTGTGCGCGGGGGCCAGCAGCGGGCCGACGGCCGGGTCCGGTGCGGCGGTCGGCAGGGCGGTCAGCAGGCGGTACGCGCCGATGGCGTCCCACTGGGCGACGGGGCCGAGACGCGGCTCGGCGCGTGCTGCGCGGGCGGCGTCCAGGGCCTCCTGCCAGGTGCTGACGAGGTCGGCCAACTCGCTTGTGCCGGTGCCTATTCCGGCGGTGCCCGGCCGGGGTGCAGGGGGGTCGCCCGGACGCGAGCCGCTCCGTGCCGTCTGGCCCTCGGCGGTCGGTGCGGCGCCCGCGCGGGGGGAGCGCAGCAGGTGCTCGGCCACCGTATGGGCCGGGGTGAGGGAGGCGGTCGAACGGAGCCGCACGAGCGCGGCGAGGGCGGTGCCGGCGGCTGCGGCGCGCGGGCGGCCGGTGGCGGCTCCCTCCGTGCGTGCGGCCGTGCCGATGTGGTGGTGTGTGCCCGTGTCGGTGGCCGTCGTCTGCGGTGCCTGGGGTGCCGTCGCGTCGGGAAGGCCGCCACCCGCGGGCAGCGTGCACGCCGCGAGCAGGCCGGGCAGACTCGGCAGCAGTGCCGTGTCGGTGTCCGCGGTGTCCCAGGGCAGCACGGCGACCAGGGCGAGCGGGGCGCCCGGGGTGAAGCGCAGGGTGTCCCGCAGCGCGTCGCCCAGCGCGGTCGCCGCCGCCGGACGCCCGGCAGGCCCGGAGAGCAGCAACTCCCGCAGTACATCGCCCAGTTCGGACCCGGCGCGAGCCTCGTCCGCCAGCAGCGCGCCGATCCGGGCGGCGGTCTCCATCGCCTGCGCGATCCGCGGGTCCGCCGGACCGCCCCGGTCGCCGAGCGCGAGGTCGGTCAGATGCCCGTCGTCCAGCAGCCAGACATAGCCGTGCACTATCCCGCGATGGCGTACGGGCAGACAGATCCGGCCCCTGAACACACCGGCCGCCGGATCCGGCGGAATCCGCAGCGGCGTCTTGGCGCGGGTGATCCCGAACGCCTCGAACCAGGCCCGTACCGCCGCCGACGACCGGCGCTGCAGGATCGACCGGGTACGCACCGGGTCCATGACCTCGTCGTCGTCGCCCTCGTGCGCACCGAATGCGATCAGCCCGAAATCACGGTCCTCCAGCGTCGCCGGCGCGCCGAGGGCCGCCGAGATCTCGTCCACGAGCTGCTGGTAGTCGCCCCGCATCCGCCGCCCGGCCCCTCTCTTCTCTCTGTCACTGCCGCGCTCGTCCCGTGGTCGTCGGAGACGCTCGCCCTCCCCCCATTCTCATACAACTGTCTGAGATCCCGGCCACGAAGGCGTGACAGCTGTCGATGGCCGGGAGATGGCGCGATCCTTAAGTTTCAGGTGGCTCACGTTGCCGTCGCGCTCGCCGTCCGGCGCGCCTGCCCGGCATCCGTCATCCTGAATCGTGGAGGTGCCCATGCTGGGTCCCGTGCTCCTCGCCGCAGCGCGCAGCGACAGCATTCGCCGCATCGTCGCGGCCACCCCGGTCACCCGGCCCGTGGTGGACCGCTTCATCGCCGGCGAGCGTCTGGCCGAGTCCATGAGGGTCGTCCGGGACCTGGCCGCGCGTGGCAGGGAGATCACCCTGGACTACCTGGGCGAGGACATCACCGACCCGGCCGAGGCGCTGCGCAACCGCGACGCCTACCTCCTGCTGACCGAGGCGCTCAAAACGCAGGACCTCGGCGAACGCGCCGAGATGTCCGTCAAGCTCTCCGCCTTCGGCCAGGCGCTGCCCGGCGGCCATGAGCTGGCGCTGAAGAACGTCACACCGGTGGTCGAGGCCGCCGCCGAGGCCGGGACGACCGTGACCCTCGACATGGAGGACCACACCACGGTCGACTCCACCCTCGCCATCCTCGCCGAGCTGCGCAGGAGCTTCCCCCAGACGGGTGCGGTGCTCCAGTCCTACCTCTTCCGTACCGAGGAGGACTGTCACGCGCTGGCCGGGGAGGGCTCCCGGGTGCGGCTGGTCAAGGGGGCGTACAACGAGCCCGCGACGGTCGCCTACCAGGACAAGCGGGAGGTCGACCGGGCCTATGTGCGCTGTCTGAAGATCCTGATGGCCGGGCAGGGCTACCCCATGATCGGTTCGCACGACCCGCGGATGGTCGCCATCGGCCAGGAGCTCGCGCACCGCAATGGCCGTAAGCCGGCCGAATTCGAATTCCAGATGCTGTACGGCATCCGCGAGGCCGAGCAGGAACGGCTGGTCGCGGAGGGGCACCGGATGCGGGTCTATGTCCCGTACGGCACCGACTGGTACGGATATTTCATGCGCCGCCTCGCCGAGCGCCCCGCGAACCTGGCGTTCTTCCTCCGGTCGCTGGCGACCAGAGGCTGACGGCCATGAGGCGCGCGACACTCCGGCTGGGGGGCCGGGGGTTATCCCCCGGGAGTTGCAGCCTCCGGTCGCCGGCGACCCGAGGCTGACGGCCGCCCGAGGCGCCACCCGGGGCGGACCGCCCCACCGCGGCGGATATGGGTGGATCCTGGAACCCCGGGCCGCACCGCTTGACCCACGTACGACAACCGAGATCGAAAGCGAAGGAGACACGGCCGCCATGGACGCTGTGACCCAGGTCCCCGTGCCGGTTAACGAGCCGGTCCACACCTACGCCCCCGGCACCCCGGAGCGTGCCCGCCTGGAGGCCAAGCTCAAGGAGCTGGCCGGAAACCCGATCGAGCTGCCGATGACCATCGGCGGCGAGCGCCGGATGGGCGGCGGCGAACGCTTCGACGTCGTGCAGCCCCACCACCACACGGTCAGGCTCGGCACGTACGCCAACACCACCGCCCAGGACGCCCAGGACGCGGTGGACGCCGCGCTGGCCGCCGCCCCCGCCTGGCGTGCGCTGTCCTTCGACGACCGCGCCGCGGTCATCCTCAAGGCCGCCGACCTGCTCTCCGGCCCCTGGCGCGAGACCATGGCCGCCGCGACCATGCTCGGCCAGTCCAAGACCGCCCAGCAGGCCGAGATCGACACCCCCTGCGAGCTGATCGACTTCTGGCGCTTCAATGTGCACTTCGCGCGCCAGATCATGGCCGAGCAGCCCGTCACGAACTCTCCCGGCGTGTGGAACCGCACCGACCACCGCCCCCTCGAAGGCTTCGTCTACGCGATCACGCCGTTCAACTTCACCGCGATCGCCGGCAACCTCCCGACCGCACCCGCCCTCATGGGCAACGTCGTCGTCTGGAAGCCGTCCCCGACCCAGACCCTCGCCGCCGTGCTGCTGATGCAGCTGCTGGAGGAGGCCGGGCTGCCCGAGGGCGTCATCAACCTGGTCACCGGCGACGGCAAGGACGTCTCCGAGGTGGCGCTGAACCACCCCGATCTGGCGGGCATCCACTTCACCGGTTCGACCAAGACCTTCCAGTACCTGTGGAAGACGGTCGGCGCCAACATCGAGAAGTACAAGACCTATCCGCGGCTTGTCGGCGAGACCGGTGGCAAGGACTTCATCGTCGCCCACCCGAGCGCGAACCGCGCGGTCCTCAAGACCGCCATGACCCGTGGCGCCTTCGAGTTCCAGGGCCAGAAGTGCTCCGCGGCCTCCCGCGCGTATGTCCCGGCCTCCCTCTGGAACGCCGGTTTCAAGGAGGAGTTCGCCGCCGAGGTCGACGCCCTCCCCATGGGTGACGTCGCCGATCTGTCGAACTTCATGGGCGCCGTCATCGACGACCGCGCGTTCGCCAAGAACAAGGCGGCGATCGACCGCGCCAAGGCCGACCCGACCGTCGAGGTCGTGGCCGGCGGCACGTACGACGACAGCGAGGGCTACTTCGTCCGCCCGACGGTCCTGGTCTCCACCGACCCGGAGAACGAGATCTTCAAGGACGAGTACTTCGGCCCGATCCTCGGCGTCTACGTCTACGACGACGCGAAGTACGACGAGATGCTGGAGCAGATGGAGTCGGCGTCGGCCTACGGCCTGACCGGCTGCGTCATCGCCCAGGACCGTGCCGCGGCCGCCGTCACCTGCGAGAAGCTGCGCTTCGCGGCCGGCAACTTCTACATCAACGACAAGCCCACCGGCGCCGTCGTCGGCCAGCAGCCCTTCGGCGGCGGCCGTGCGTCCGGCACCAACGACAAGGCCGGCGCCAAGCAGAACCTGATGCGCTGGACCTCCACCCGCTCCATCAAGGAGAGCCTGGTCCCGCCGACCGAGTACCAGTACCCGCACATGGGCTGAGGCCCGCCTGAACGCCGACGGCCCGGCACCCCTACGACGAGGGGTGCCGGGCCGTCGGCGTCCGGCCGCCCATGAGCTCACTCCCATGGCGCAGCGTCGGCCGCGGTACGGCACTCGTACTCGGCAGCCGCGCGTCCGTCTCAGATAGTAGGAAGCCCAAGTAATTGTGCAGACATCACGGCCGGGCTTGTCCTAGCGTTGTAGAAGCCGAACGTTTCGCTCCATCGAGCGACAGCGGATGCGGCCCGGTGCGCGAGTGCAGGTGATCCCTGCCGTGCCGAGGCCCCCGCCCCTTCCGGCCGCTTCTGGATTGACGCATCCCACTTGTTCTCGGGGCTCTGGCATAGGAGACGTGAATCATGGCCGAGACTGCCGTCCGCAGGACCCGTCACTGCGCCCGTACCACCAACGAAGCCGACCGCAGGGCCGCCGCGGCGGCCCTCCAGCGTGCGCTCGACCGCCGTGACAACGGCGGTTCCACCGGGCACTGACGGGAGAGCCGCACGGCGCGGGAGAACAGCGGGTGTCCGGCCGGCTCACGTCTGTCCGCATGACGGACGTGACGTGTCGATCAATGGGACGACGAGTAGGGTCCAGGCATGTCTCGCAGCATTCGCCTCGCAGTGATCCCCGGTGACGGTATCGGCCAGGAAGTCGTGGCCCAGGGCCTCAAGGTCCTGACCGCGGCCCTCCCACAGGACATCAAGCTGGAAACCAAGGAGTACGACCTTGGTGCCAAGCGATGGCACGCGACCGGCGACACCCTCCCCGACGAGGAACTGGCGTCGCTGAAGAACCATGACGCGATCCTGCTCGGCGCGATCGGCGACCCCTCCGTACCGTCCGGGGTGCTGGAGCGCGGGCTGCTGCTCAAGCTCCGCTTCGCCTTCGACCACTACGTCAACCTGCGTCCGTCGAAGCTGTTCCCGAACACCTCGACCCCGCTGGCCGGCCGCCCCGACATCGACTTCGTCGTCGTACGGGAAGGGACCGAGGGGCCGTACACCGGCAACGGCGGCTCGCTGCGCACCGGCACCCCGGCCGAGGTCGCCACCGAGGTCAGCGTCAACACCGCCTACGGCGTGGAGCGGGTGGTCCGGGACGCCTACGAGCGGGCCAGCTCCCGCCCCCGCAAGAAGCTGACGCTGGTCCACAAGAACAACGTCCTGGTCTACGCCGGCCACATGTGGAAGAACATCTTCGACCGGGTCGGCCAGGAGTACCCCGAGGTCACCACCGACTATCTGCATGTCGACGCCGCGACCATCTTCTTCGTCACCCAGCCCGAGCGGTTCGACGTGATCGTCACCGACAACCTCTTCGGCGACATCCTCACCGACCTCGCCGCGGCCGTCACCGGCGGCATCGGCCTGGCCGCCTCCGGGAACATCAACCCGACCGGTGAGTTCCCCTCGATGTTCGAGCCGGTGCACGGCTCCGCGCCGGACATCGCGGGCACCGGCAAGGCCGACCCGACGGCGACGGTCCTCTCCGTCGCCCTTCTGCTGCGCCACCTCGGCTACGACGCCGAGGCCGCGCGTGTCGAGGAGGCCGTCGCGGCCGACCTGGAGGCACGGGATGATGCGTACCGCAGCACGGACGAGATCGGCGACGCGCTGGCCGCACGCGTAGCGGGCTGAGGCCCGCGTATCAGACACCCTCCGACAGCGCCGGCCGTCCACGGTCCCGGCGCTGTCGGCGTTCGGCCTGCTCACCCGGTCTGTGCTACCGCCGGGTTGGATGCGACCATCGATCCGGCACCGCGCACACGGTTCCGACCGCGGACTCCCACGAGCGATAATCGGACGTGGGTCGCCGTCCGCGAGAAAACTCGGACGTCCACGTAACGACCGGTACGTCCAGCACCATGCCGTGCGCGCGGCTGCCACAACCGCACCGGTGCCGCACATCCGGGGGACAGGCCCCGGACCCCGGCCGGAGGGCTGGGCCGGTGACCCTCCCCCAGCTGACGCTGGGAGGGGCCCAGGTATCGGAACACGCAGTGAAGGACACGCACTCATGACGACGCCCACGATCGAGCTCAAGCCCTCCTCGCACCCGCTGTCCGACGCGGAGCGGGAGCGGATCATGGTCAACCCCGGCTTCGGCCGCCACTTCACCGACCACATGGTGACGATCAAGTGGACCGAGGGCCGGGGCTGGCACGACGCCGAGCTCGTCCCGTACGCGCCGCTGTCCATCGATCCGGCGAACATGACGCTGCACTACGCGCAGACGATCTTCGAGGGGCTGAAGGCGTACCGCCAGCCCGACGGCAGCGTCGCCACCTTCCGGCCGGACGCCAACGCCCGCCGCTTCCAGGCGTCCGCCCGCCGGCTCGGCATGCCCGAGCTGCCGGTCGAGACCTTCATCGCGGCCTGCGACGCGCTGGTCACCCAGGACAAGGCATGGGTGCCGGCCAGCGGCGAGGAGTCGCTCTATCTGCGTCCCTTCATGTTCGCCACCGAGGTCGGCCTGGGCGTCAGGCCGGCCAACGAGTACCTCTTCATCATCATCGCCTCGCCGGCCGGAGCGTACTTCCCCGGCGGGGTGAAGCCGGTCTCGGTGTGGCTGTCGGAGGAGTATGTGCGCGCCTGCCCGGGCGGCACGGGCGCGGCCAAGGCGGGCGGCAACTACGCCGCGTCCCTGGTCGCCCAGGCCCAGGCCGCCGAGCACGGCTGCGACCAGGTGGTCTGGCTGGACGCCGTCGAGCGCCGCTGGATCGAGGAGATGGGCGGCATGAACCTGTACTTCGTGTACGGGCGGGACGGCGAGCGCAAGCGCATCGTCACCCCCGAGCTGACCGGTTCGCTGCTGCCCGGCATCACCCGTGACTCGCTGCTCAGCATCGCCGCCGACCTGGGCTACGAGGTCGCCGAGGGCCGGATCAGCGTCGAGGACTGGAAGGCCGGCACCGAGGACGGCTCGCTGACCGAGGTGTTCGCCTGCGGTACCGCCGCCGTGATCACGCCGGTCGGCTCGGTGAAGTCCGCCCGCGCCCGCTGGACGGTCGGCGACGGCGAGCCGGGCGAGATCACCATGAAGCTCCGCAAGGCGCTGCTGGACATCCAGACCGGTGCGAGCGCCGACACGCACGGCTGGATGCACCCGCTCGGCTGAGGCGGGCATGTGTGAGGGCCGCCCGGTGCGTGGATCGCGCGCCGGCCCGCGCGGACGTTCGGCTGCACGCCCGCTGAGATAGGGAGCCGCCCGTCGCGCCGGTCCGCGGCGTTGTACGGCTGACAGCCGTACAACGCCGCGGACCGTGAGCGGTGCCCGTCACCGATACCCGGTCGCGTCCGCCGGCTTGCCGGCGTCGTCGACCTCGACCAGGTAGCGCCAGCAGTCCGGACGCGAACCGTCGAGGTCGGTGAAGCCGTATTCCTGGGCGAGTTGCCCGCTGGACAGCGACTGGCCGTTCCAGCGCGCGACGCCGGCGTCACCGGCCAGCGCCGCGACCGCGCGTCCGACATACGACGGGCTCTCCGAAATGCAGAAGTGCGGCACCTCGGCCAGCGCGTCGCGCCAGTTGTCCTCCCTGACGCCGAAGGTGTCGAGCATCATCTCCGAGCGCAGCCAGCCCGGGGTGAGCGCCACCGCCGTCCCGCCATGTGGCTTCAGCTCGTGTGCGAGCACGAACGCCATACGCAGCACACTGTTCTTGACCAGGTCGTAGAAGTACGAGTTTCTATAGTTCGTTCCGTTGTAGGCGGATGTCCCGTCGGTCATCTCGACCACGAGCCCGCCCGGTTGCCGCACCAGCAGGGGCAGCAGGAAGTGGCTGGTGATCGCGTGTGTCTCCACGCCCAGCCGGAGCAGCCGCAGTCCGTTGTCGAGGTCGTGCTCCCAGACCGGCGTGTCGAACGCGAACAGCCGCTCACCGCCCCAGACATCGTTGACCAACACGTCGAGCCGCCCCTGCTCGGCGTCGATGCGCTCGGCCAGCGCACGGACCTGCTCGGACACCAGGTGGTCGGTCGGCACCGCGATGCCGGTTCCGCCCGCGGCGGTGACGAGTTCCGCGGTCTCCTCGATCGTCTCGGGCCGGTCGTACTCCGAGCGCCGTCGCCGAGTCGTGCGGCCGGTGACGTAGACCGTCGCACCCGCCGCGCCGAGCTGGACCGCGATGCCGCGCCCGGCTCCCCGCGTGCCCCCCGCGACCAGCGCGATCTTTCCGTGGAGGGCCGGTGTCGATGTGTCGGACATGAATCCCCTTGAGGTCCTCGTCTATCTGTACGGCCCGGTCCACATCTGTCATCGACGCCGACCGGTGAAACCATGTTCGACCTAAAACCCGACACCCTCTGTCGTATTTCTTCACCCGTCTCACAGACGCCGCAGGAGTGGCCCAGCCGGATGCCGCACACGGCGACGACGGCTTCGCCTACCGCGCCCCAGCGGTGGCGGGCGAGCAGCACCCGAAGCGCCTGCCGTGCGAATTGAACCGCCACGTCCGCCCCGGAGGCTGGCACAAGGGGTAACACCGCGCCGATGGGCACGGTGTCCTCGATCGGGTACTCGTCATGCCGCCCGTTGGAGAGGACGCACCCCTCGCTCGCTCCGTGGGCTCATGGGTCCACGGCGTGCTCGCCAGGGTCACCCTCCCCATCGAGCAACATGATCATCGCGCGCTCGGCATTCGTCACGCCGGCCAGCGATCGGCCCGACGATTTGGCCGGCCACGTCCCAAGAATCCTTGTGCCGCTCCTCGCCCACAGGCGTCCAACATCACCTCGGACGACACAGGGACAGTGTTGCCGTCATCGATCACCCCGGACTCGATCATGAGAACGTCGATCTCATGGACGGATCTGGGAGACAGTCCCTAGCTAGGCCGGGGAGACCGCGGCGGCCTCCCGCTTGTCGTCCGGCGCGTCGTCCGCCGCCTTCGCCGGTGTGGTGGGGGTGCGCCCGCTGCCGGGCAGCGTGAGGAGCAGCGTGGCGGCCACCGTGGCCGACAGCAGGAAGCTGAAGTCGATCCCGCCGGTCCAGTCGACCACCGGCCCGGTGTAGAGCGGTGTGTCGACGGCGGCGACGCCGATCGCCGAGCCCGCGGCCCAGGCGAGCGTGGCGCGCGGGTTCCAGCCCGCCCGGAACCAGTAACGCCCGCCCCGCGAACGGCGGTTGAAGACCTGCAGCGCCTCCGTGTCGTACTCGCCCCGGCAGCGCAGGAACCCGATGAGGGTGATCACCGCCCAGGGGGTGCCGATCGCCGTCAGCAGCAGCACGAAGGATGTCATGGCGTCCTGCGCGTCCCAGGCGAAGTGGCCGAAGTAGACGAAGCCGGTGGCGATGGCGGCGACGACGTACGTGGCCTGGGTGCGGGTGGCGCGCGGCAGGATGGCGTCCAGGTCGAGGCCCATGGAGTAGAGCATCAGCCCGGCGTTGCCCACGGACCCGGCCGACGCGGCGAGGAACAGGGGGACGAGGAACCAGAAGGGCGCCGCGGCGACCAGTGGGCCCGCGTAGTCCTCGCCCGCGCCCACCGCGACCGCGGTGAACGTACCGAAGAGCTGCGGGATCAGCAGACCGGCGACCAGGCCCAGGCAGGTGGCCCAGAAGACCTTGCGGGAGGTGTGCCGGCGCGGCGAGATGTAGCGGGTGTAGTCGCCGAGCAGGGTGATGAAGGCGATCGGGCCGCTGAGTCCGGCCGAGACCACGGCCAGCACCCAGGTCGGCCAGAAGCTGCCCAGCAGGTACGCGGAGCCCTCCGGAGCCGCGGTGGTGAAGTCCGGGGCGTACGCGATCAGGCCGATGACCAGCAGCGCGCTCATGCCGATGGCCAGCACCCGGCTGATCCGGAGCAGCAGGCGGTAGCCGTAGACCGCGCCGAGCACCGTGGCGCCCGCGAGCAGGGCGTAGACCGCCGCGTACGCGAAGCCGGTGTCGGGCAGGCCGAAGAGGCGCGCGAGGGTGCCGACCACCGCGTCACCGCCGACCCACAGGGTCAGCGCGGTGTAGCCGAGCGAGAGCAGCAGACCGATCACCGAGCCGATCAGCCGGCCACGGACGCCGAAGTGGGCGCCGCTGCTGGTGGACAGGTTGGTGCCGGTGCGCAGCGAGACGAGGGCGAGCGGGGCGGTGAGCACGGTGCCCACGAGGGTGCCCAGGACGAGCGAGGACACGGACGGCCAGAAGCCCAGTCCGAACGAGACCGGCAGCCATCCGAAGATGATCACGCCCAGGCAGAGATTCGACCCGAGCAGGATGGAGACGAGGTCGCGCGGGCCGCTGGTGCGTTCCTCGTCCGGGATGGTGTCGACTCCGCGTTGTTCTATCGGCATGAGGGCTCCCCTGAGAGGCCGGACAACAGTGTGGTGAGCGGTGCTCGGTGGGGACGAGCGGTGCTTTGTGCGCGTGCTTCGCGCGGTTCGGTGGGTTCGCGGTGAGCTGGATGAACTCGGTGAGCTCGGTGCGTCCGATGTGCTTGGTGTGTGGCAGTGCTGCGTGTCGCCCTTTGAGCGGAGCTCTAAAGTCCGCTTAGTTAGAGCAGCGCTCAATCTGACTCATGGGTATGCTCCAGGTCAATGCTTCCGGCTTGACTATTTCCTGGTTAGAGTGCTGCTCTAATCGTAGTGATCGAGCTGGAGGTGTGACGGGATGCGGCTGACCCCGACGGAACGCGACCGGCTGCTGCTGTTCGGCGCGGCCGAGCTGGCGCGGGCGCGTCGGGCCCGTGGACTGCGGCTGAACGTGCCCGAGGCGACCGCGTTGATCGCGGACACGGTCTGCGAGGCGGCGCGGGACGGGCGCCGCCTCGCTCAGGCCATCGAGGCGGCACGGGCGGTGCTCGGGCCGGACGATGTGCTGCCGGGCGTGGCCGATGTCGTCACCGAGGTGCATGTGGAGGCCGTCTTCGACGACGGCTCCCGGCTCGCGGTGGTCAGCGATCCGATCGGGACGGCCGTCGGCGACACCGCGGCCGACGGCGGCCCGGGCGCGGAGGAGACCGCCGCACCCGGCGCCGTCCTCCCCGGCCCGGCCGACCCGGAGCCCGCGCCCGCGGTCCGGCTGACCGTGCGCAACACCGCGACCGTGCCGGTCAGCGTCACCTCGCACTTCCACTTCTTCGAGGTCAACCCCCGGCTGGACTTCGACCGCGCCGCCGCCTACGGCATGCGCCTGTGCGTCCCGGCCGGCTCGTCGCTGCGGTTCGACCCCGGCGGCGCCTCGGAGGTCGGCCTGGTGCCGATCGGCGGCGACCGGATCGCGATCGGCTTCGCCGGTCTCGTCGACGGCCCGCTGGACGCGCCGGGCGCGAAGGCACAAGCGCTGCGGCGGGCGGCCGCCTGCGGCTACCTGGGAGCGGAGGAACAGGGATGACCATCGATCCCCACGAGTACGCGTCGGTGCACGGCCCGCGGGCCGGCGACCGGGTCGTCCTCGGCGACTCGGGCCTGGTCGTCCGGGTCGAGTCCGATGCCCAGAAGCCCGGCGACGAGTTCCTGGCCGGCTTCGGCAAGACCGCGCGCGACGGGCTGCACCTCAAGGCCGCCCCGGTCCGCGAGACCTGCGATGTGGTGATCAGCAACGTCCTGGTCATCGACGCGATCCAGGGCATCCGCAAGGTCTCCATCGGCATCCGGGAGGGCCGGATCCACGCCATAGGGCGGGCCGGCAACCCCGACACCGTCGACGGTGTTGATGTCGTTGTGGGCACCGGTACGTCCATCGTCTCCGGCGAAGGCATGATCGCCACCGCCGGAGCGGTGGACACCCATGTCCATCTGCTCTCGCCGCGCGTCATGGAAGCCTCACTGGCCTCCGGCGTGACGACGATCATCGGCCAGGAGTTCGGGCCGGTCTGGGGCGTCGGCGTCAACTCCCCCTGGGCGCTGGGCCATGCCTTCAGCGCCTTCGACGCCTGGCCGGTCAACATCGGCTTCCTGGGCCGCGGCTCCTCCTCCGGGCGGGGCCCGCTGGTCGAGGCGCTCGCCGAGGGCGGCGCCTGCGGCTTCAAGGTCCACGAGGACATGGGTGCGCACGCCCGCGCCCTGGACACCGCGCTGCGCGTCGCCGAGGACCATGACGTCCAGGTCGCGCTGCACAGCGACGGCCTGAACGAATGCCTCACCGTCGAGGACACCCTGCGGGTGCTGGACGGACGGACCATCCACGCCTTCCACATCGAGGGCTGCGGCGGCGGCCATGTCCCCAACGTCCTCAAGATGGCCGGCGTCCCCAACGTCATCGGCTCCTCCACCAACCCCACCCTCCCCTTCGGGCGGGACGCGGTCGCCGAGCACTACGGCATGATCGTCTCGGTCCACGACCTGAAGACGGACCTGCCGGGCGACGCCGCCATGGCCCGCGACCGTATCCGGGCCGGCACCATGGGCGCCGAGGACGTCCTGCACGACCTCGGAGCGATCGGCATCACCTCCTCCGACGCCCAGGGGATGGGCCGCGCGGGCGAGACCGTGCGCCGTACCTTCGCGATGGCCGGGAAGATGAAGGCCGAGCTGGGGCCCCTGCAGGGCGACGGCGCGCATGACGACAACGCCCGGGTTCTGCGCTATGTCGCCAAGCTCACCATCAACCCCGCCCTCGCCCACGGCCTGGCGCACGAGGTCGGTTCGATCGAGGTCGGCAAGATGGCCGATGTCGTGCTGTGGCTGCCGGAGTTCTTCGGCGCCAAGCCGCAGCTGGTGCTGAAGTCCGGCTTCCCCGCCTACGGCGTCACCGGCGACCCGAACGCCGCCACCGACACCTGCGAACCCCTGGTGCTCGGCCCGCAGTTCGGGGCGCACGGCGCGACCCCCGCCGAGATCTCCGTCGCCTTCGTCGCGCGCGCCGCGGCCGAGCAGGGCGGCGACGGCATGCCCACCCGCCGCCGCCGGGTCGCCGTCCGCGGCACCCGCGGCATCGGCCCCGGCGACCTCGTCCACAACTCCCGCGTCGGAGACGTCCAGGTCGACGGGCACAGCGGACTGGTCACCCTGGACGGCGATCCGCTGCGCTCGGATCCGGCCGAGACGGTCTCGCTGTCCCGCTTGTACTTCCTGTAATCCCTGTCTGCAACCCCGTGACAGGCGATGGCGGGTGCCCACCCGGCCAGGTGGGCACCCGCCAGTTCCCTGCTGCTCCCGCCACCCCGTCCACGTCACCACCGCCATCCGCGCCGCCCCTCTCCATCCCCGTGAACCCGTGAGGACCCACACATGAACACCCCCGCCGCCGACGGCTTCCGTATGCCCCCGGAGTGGGCCCGGCACGAGCGCACCTGGATGGCCTGGCCCGGTCCCAACTTCACCTTCGGCGAAGAGGGCGGCGACGCGCTGGCCGAGGCCCGCGGCGCCTGGGCCGCGGTGGCCCGCGCGGTACGCGGCTTCGAGCCGGTCACCGTCGTCACCGGACCCGGCCAGGCCGAGAGCGCCCGCGCCCTGCTCGGCCCGGCCTTCGACCTCGTCGAGCGGCCGCTCAACGACGCCTGGATGCGGGACATCGGCCCCACCTTCCTCACCGGCGAGAACCGCCGACTCGCCGCCGTCGACTGGGTGTTCAACGGCTGGGGTGCCCAGGAATGGGCCCGCTGGGACCGCGACGAGAAGATAGCCGAGCAGATCTGCGACCTCGCCGGGGCCCGCCGCTACGCCACCCGCCTCGTCAACGAGGGCGGCGGTATCCACATCGACGGCGAGGGCACCGTCCTGCTCACCGAAACCGTCCAGCTCGACCCGGGCCGCAACCCCGGCCGCACCGCCGGGGAGGTCGAGGCCGAGATCCACGCCCACCTCGGCACCACCAAGGCGATCTGGCTGCCGCGCGGCCTCGCCGCCGACTACGGGACGTTCGGTACCCGCGGCCATGTCGACATCGTCGCCGCGTTCGCCCGCCCCGGCGTGGTCCTCGTGCACACCCAGCCCGACCACGACCACCCCGACCACGCGATCTGCAACGAGATCACCAAGCTGCTGCGCGCGTCCACCGACGCCCGCGGCCGTCGGCTGGAGGTCGTGGAGGTCCCCGCCCCCACCGTCATCGAGGAGGACGGCGAGCTGGTCGACTACTCCTACATCAACCACTACCTCTGCAACGACGGCGTCGTCCTCTGTGCCTTCGACGATCCGCAGGACGAGGAAGCGGCCGCGACCTTCCGCCGGCTGTTCCCCGGGCGGACGGTGAAGCCGGTGGACGCCCGTACGATCTTCGCAGCGGGTGGCGGTATCCACTGCATCACCCAGCAGCAGCCGAAGGTCTGATGCATCAGGCTTGAGGAGTCCAGTCCGACCCCGGAGGTCCCCGTGTCCGGTCCCGTGCGCCGTCCCCGGCGGCGGCTCAGCCAGCCCCGCGAGCAGGTTCTCGCCGCGGCGATGGCCACCATCGCCGCGGAGGGCCTGGACCGGCTCACCATGGCCGGCCTGGGCCGCGAGGTCGGCATGAGCAGCGGCCACATCCTCTACTACTTCGGCACCAAGGACGAGCTGCTCCTCCAGACCCTCCAATGGAGCGAGGAGCAGCTCGGCGCCGAACGCCGGGCCGCCCTTTCCCGCCGCACCCCCGCCCGCGAGCGCCTGGACGCCCTGGTCGACCTCTACCTCCCCGAGGGCCACCGCGACCCCCGCTGGACTCTGTGGCTGGAGGTCTGGAACCGCTCCCAGAACGCCGACGACGAAACCCGCGAACGCCAGCTGGAACTGGAACTCGCCTGGCACCGCGACCTGGTGGCCCTCCTCGTCGAGGGTGTCTCCCGCGGCGAATTCCGCCCGGTGGACGCCGAACGCCTCACCACCCGCATCCGCGCCCTCCTCGACGGCTTCGGCACCCACCTCGTCGTGGGCCTCCCGGGGACGGACCGGGAGACGGTGCGGCGGCACATACGGGAGTTTCTGGACGAGTCGCTCATGCCGTGAGGGGCCGCGACGACGTCCCGGCGCAGGCGGCTCCACGGTCCTCGGCCGTCGCCCCATGACCACAACGCACGCAAGTAAGCAGGATGTTTGCGCCACCCGCTCTTGCCGACCGTCCCTTCGTCCGCGAGCGTGATCGGCTATGGGACGAGAGCAGTGGAAGAAGATCTGGGTCGGTTCGGCCGGCAACATGGTCGAGTGGTTCGACTGGTTCGTGTACGCCAGTTTCGCCGTGTACTTCGCGGACGCGTTCTTCCCCGAGGGGAATGCGACCGCGAACCTCATGAACACCATGGGGATCTTCGCCGTCGGCTTCTTCATGCGCCCGGTGGGCGGCTGGCTGCTGGGGCGGGTGGGGGACCGCAAGGGACGCAAGGCCGCTCTCACGCTGACCGTCACGCTGATGTCCGCGTCGGCCATCCTGATCGCCGTCGCGCCCACGTACGCCGTGGCCGGCTACGGCGGCGTCGCCGTGCTGCTCATCGCCCGGATGCTCCAGGGACTGTCGGTCGGCGGGGAGTACGCGGCCAGCGCGACCTATCTCACCGAGGCGTCCGCGCCCGGCCGGCGCGGCTTCGCGTCCAGCTTCCAGTATGTGTCGATGACGGCGGGTCAGTTGTTCGGTCTCGGGCTGCAGATCGTGCTGCAACGGACCCTGGCCGAGGACGCGTTGCACAGCTGGGCCTGGCGGATCCCGTTCATCGTCGGCGCGTTGGGCGCCGGGATCGTCTTCTATCTGCGGCGCAACATGCTGGAGACCGAGGTGTACGCCGCGGACGACACCGCCACGGCCGACCCGCGGCGCGGCACGCTCAAGGCGCTCTGGGCCCACAAGCGCGAGGCGCTCCTGGTCATCGCGCTCACCATGGGCGGCACCGTCGCGTACTACACCTACACGACCTACCTCACCAAGTACCTCTCGAACAGCGCCGGGATGGCCAAACCCACCGCCTCGCTGGTCAGCTTCTGCGCGCTGTTCGTCTTCATGTGCATCCAGCCGCTGGCCGGAAAGCTGTCCGACCGGATCGGCCGGCGGCCCCTGCTGATCACCTTCGCGGTCGGCTCGACGTTCCTGACCGTGCCGATCATGACGCTGCTCCGGTACGCCGGGAGCTTCTGGCCGGCGCTCGGCCTTGCCCTGCTCGCGCTGCTCGTGGTCACCGGCTACACCTCCATCAACGCCTGTGTGAAGGCCGAGCTGTTCCCGACCGGCATCCGCGCGCTGGGCATCGCCCTGCCGTACGCCATCGCCAACGCACTGTTCGGTGGTACCGCGGAATACGTGGCGCTGTGGTTCAAGAACGGCGGCATCGAATCCGGCTACTACTGGTATGTGGCGGGGTGCGCCGCCGTCTCGCTGATCGTTTACGTGACGATGCGGGAGACGCGGACGATCGATCTGCACCGGGTCGGCAAAGGGGGCCGTGCGGCGTCCGGCCGGAGGCCGGAGGGGGCGGAGCGGGCGTCCGTCGCCGACTGATCGGTGGACAGCCCGCCCGCATAGTGAGACCGCTGCGTGCGCCCTGCACGGGTATGGCAGACTGCGGACCGTGCTCTCGTTCGCCATGATTATTGGCAGCAGGCGCGCCGGTCCGCAGTGACCGCCCCGTACGTACCGAGTACGGCGCGGCCACCGTCGTCCCAGACCCGCGCGCAGACCTCTCGCACCCGCGAGAGGTTTTTTCGTTTCCGGCCCACCCATCACCGGAAAGCGGAGCGCGAGGGATCATGGAGGGACGGTGGAGCCGGTTTTTCCGGTAGACCGAGATCCCCGACAGGAGCCCCAGCAGCATGACGGACGCACTCGAACCCTCCCTGTCCCCGAGCCCACGCCCGCACAGCCCGGTGCCCGACGACTTCCATGTCTTCGACACCACGCTGCGGGACGGCGCACAGCGCGAGGGCATCAACCTCACCGTCGCCGACAAGCTGACCATCGCCCGTCACCTGGACGACTACGGCGTGGGCTTCATCGAGGGCGGCTGGCCCGGCGCGAACCCCCGGGACACCGAGTTCTTCCAGCGCGCCCGCACGGAGATCGACTTCCGGCACGCCCAGCTGGTCGCGTTCGGCGCCACCCGCAAGGCCGGCGTACGCGTCGAGGACGATCCGCAGGTCGCCGCGCTCCTGGAATCCCGGGCCCCGGTCATCACCCTGGTCGCCAAGTCCCATGTCCGGCATGTGGAGCTGGCGCTGCGCACCAGCCCGGAGGAGAACCTCGCGATGGTGCGGGACACCGTCGCGTATCTGCGCGCCCAGGGCCGCCGGGTCTTCCTCGACTGTGAGCACTTCTTCGACGGGTACACGCTCGACCCGGGCTACGCCAAGCAGGTCGTGCGCACCGCGAGCGAAGCCGGCGCGGATGTGGTGGTGCTCTGCGACACCAACGGCGGGATGCTTCCCGCGCAGGTCACCGCCGTCGTCCGCACCGTCCTCGCGGACACCGGCGCCCGCCTGGGCATCCACGCCCAGGACGACACCGGCTGCGCTGTGGCCAACACCCTCGCCGCCGTGGACGCCGGCGCCACCCATGTCCAGTGCACCGCCAACGGCTACGGCGAGCGGGTCGGCAACTCCAACCTCTTCCCGGTCGTCGCCGCCCTGGAACTCAAGTACGGGCGCCAGGTCCTGCCCGAAGGCAAGCTCGCCGAGACCACCCGGATCTCGCACGCCATCGCCGAGGTCGTCAACCTCACCCCGTCCACCCACCAGCCCTATGTCGGCGTCTCCGCCTTCGCACACAAGGCCGGGCTGCACGCCTCCGCGATCAAGGTCGACCCGGATCTCTACCAGCACATCGATCCGGCGCTGGTCGGCAACACCATGCGGATGCTGGTCTCCGACATGGCGGGACGCGCCTCGATCGAGCTCAAGGGCAAGGAGCTCGGCATCGACCTGAGCGACGAGCGGGAGCTGGTCGGCCGGGTCGTCGAGCGGGTCAAGGAGCGTGAGCTCGCCGGTTACACCTACGAAGCCGCCGACGCCTCCTTCGAACTTTTGCTGCGGGAGGAGGTGGAGGGCAAGCCGCTGCGCTACTTCACCGTCGAGTCCTGGCGCGCGATCGTCGAGGACCGTCCGGACGGCACCCACGCCAACGAGGCCACCGTGAAACTGTGGGCCAAGGGAGAGCGGACCGTCGCCACCGCCGAGGGGAACGGCCCGGTCAACGCGCTGGACCGGGCGCTGCGGGTCGGCCTGGAGCAGATCTATCCGCAGCTGGCCCACATGGAGCTGGTGGACTACAAGGTCCGCATCCTGGAGGGCGCGCTGGGCACCGGCTCGATCACCCGGGTGCTCGTCTCCACCAGCGACGGGCGGGGCGAGTGGTCCACGGTCGGAGTGGCGGAGAACGTCATCGCGGCGTCGTGGCAGGCGTTGGATGACGCTTATGCGTACGGGCTCCTGCGTGCCGGGGTGGTCCCGGACGCAGGGTGACGTTGGCTTGGCGCTCGCCGTCTTCGGCTTTCCCGCCGTTGTGGGGTCGCCTGCGGCGGGCCTGCGCCGTTTTCGGCTTTCCCGCGGTGAGGGGTTCGCCTGCGGCGGGCGTGGTGTTCACGGTAGCGGTGCCGCTCCTCCGGACTCCGTCCCGCGGCGCGGCCCCTCCCGTGGGTGGGAAAGAACGTGGGGGCGGGCGTGGTTCGTCCACTGCGCGCGCGTAAAGGCTTGCCTGTGGCCCCACCGGTCTCTTCCCACCCCGACGGGAGGGGCCGGATCGCAGGACGGGGTCCGGAGGTCCGGCACCGCTGCCGTACAACCCCGCGCAGCGGCACCGCCCGCCGCAGGCGCTACGGCGGGACAGCCAAGGACGTCGGCGCAGGCAAAGCGCAGCGGAGGCCCGCCGCAGGCGCTACGGCGGGAAGGCCGAAAACGAGGGAGGGCTGCACATGGAGTGGACTCGCCGGGGGTTTCTGACCGCCACGGGCGCGCTCGCCCTGGCGGCTGCCCGCCCCGCGTACGGGGCCGCCCCGGAGGACCCGTACGGGGCCCTCCGGGCCCGTTGGTGCACCCTCACGCTCGGCACCGGATTCGACCCCTCCGCGGCGCCATACGCCGCCACCCTCCGTGAGACGGGCGACCTGGCGGGCCGGTATCGGTCGGGCATGCGGCCGGAGGCCGCCGTGCTCTGGCCGGACTGTCCGTACGACCCGCCGGCCGGCATCACCCAGAGCTACAGCCGGCTGCACACCATGGCCCAGGCATACGCCCAGCCCGGTACCGGGCTCACCGGTGACCCCGGCCTCGTCTCCGACGTCATCAAGGGCCTCGACCATCTCGACACCACCGTCTACAACACCGACACCACCCGCTACGGCAACTGGTGGGAGTGGCAGATCGGCAGCCCCCAGCTTCTGCTGGACACCGTCGCGATCCTCGACGAGCGGGTGGCGGAGGGCGGGCTGACGGAGAGTCAGCGCGCCCGCTGTCTCGCCGCCGTCGACCACTTCGTGCCCGACTCGATGCTCGGCGACTACACCGGCACCAGCACCGGCGCCAACCGTGTCGACCTCTGCCGGGTCGTCGCGCTGCGCGGCATCCTCGGCCGCGCCCCGGGCAAGATCGCGCTGGCCCGGGACGCCCTCTCCCCGGTCTTCCCGTACGTCACCCGCGGCGACGGCCTCTACGCCGACGGCTCCTTCATCCAGCACACATGGGTCGCCTACTCCGGCACCTACGGCGCTGTCCTGCTGGACGGCCTGGGGCGGCTGTTCACCCTGCTCGGCCGATCGGACTGGGACGTCACCGATCCGGCCCGGCAGATCGTCTTCGACAGCGTCGAGCACGCCTATGCCCCGCTGCTCTACAACGGGCTGATGATGGACAGCGTCAACGGCCGTGCCATCAGCCGCGGTTACCTCCGCACCGACGAGCGGCGGGTGCTGCGCAGCGACCACTTCCACGGCCATGCGCTGCTCGCCGCCGTCGCCCTGCTCGCGCAGGCCGCGAGCGACGCCGAACGCACCCGCTGGCACGCCATGATCAAGGGCTGGACCGAGCGGGACCGTACACTGCCGGTACGCACCGACCGGCAGTACGCGGTGGCCGACCTGGCCCGCCTCAACGCCATCGCCGACAGCCCCGTGCCCGCCGCGCCCGAACCCGTCGGCCACCGCCTCTTCCCCGCCATGGACCGCGCCGTGCACCGCCGCCCCGGGTGGGCCGCCGGGCTGGCCATGGCGTCCGACCGCATCGCGTACTACGAGAACGGGAACGGCGAGAACCCGCGGGGCTGGCACACCGGCGCAGGCATGGTCTATTGGTGGGGCGCGGAGTTCGCCAACGACCAGTACACGGACGGGTTCTGGCCCACCGTCGACCCCTACCGGCTGCCCGGCACCACGGTGTCCACCAAGCGGCTCGCCGACAACGAAGGCGGCGGCTGGGGCGAGCCCAAACCGGCCGCGCGGTGGGTCGGCGGCACCACCGACGGTGAGTTCGCCGCGATCGGACAGGACGTCCGCGGCCTCGCCGCCACGCTCACCGCCAAGAAGTCCTGGTTCTGCCTCGCCGACACCGTCGTCTGCCTCGGCGCCGGCATCACCGCACGGGACGGCGTACCCGCCGAGACCATCGTCGACAACCGGGCGATGGGGGAGTCGGGCACCGCCGTCCTCACCGTCGACGGCGTACGACAGCCCGGCACCCTCGGCCGGACCGTCCGCTTCCGGCGCGCCCACTGGGCCCACCTCGAAGGGCACGGCGGCTGGGTCTTTCCCGGCGGCGCGCCGCTGAACGCGCTGCGCGAGGCCCGTACCGGCTCCTGGCACGACATCAACACCGGCTCGTCCCCGGAGCCGCTCACCCGCCGCTACCTCACCCTCTGGCACGACCACGGCACCGATCCCACCGACGCGGACCACGTGTACCTGCTGATGCCGGGTGCCACTCGGCGTACTCTCGCGGCCCGTGCCGCCGACCGGCACTGGCTGACGGTGCTCGCCAACGACGGCGGGCGGCAGGCCGTCGCCGTCGGCACGCTTGGCGTGACGGCCGCCAACTTCTGGCGGGCGGGCCGCGCGGGACCGCTCGGCAGCAGCGGCCCGGCGAGCGTCCTGGTCCGCGAGCGGCGGCACGGCCGGACGGCGCGGGTGTGCGTCGCCGCCCCCGAGCGCTCCGGACAGACGCTGGAGATCATCTGGTCCCGGCCGGTGTCCGCGGTGCTCGCCCACGACCCCGCCGTCGAGGTGCTGGCGACCGCCCCCGCGCTGCGGCTCCGCCTCACCCCCGGCACCGCCTGTGCCACCCACACCTGCACCGTCGCACTCGGCTGACCCGGCGATATCGGGCGGTTCGTTCCCCCGTTCGGCCCCGCCCGATGTATCGATCGCCACAACGCCACTCCGCCGCAGTTTGTACGGCCCTTACAGACGATGGACGGCCCGTCCACCCCGGCCGAGGCCCGGACGCAGGCCGCGTACAGGAAGGTTCTGTACTGCCTGCCCACGAAATCGCATCTGACGTTGTACGAAACCGACATCGGTGCCGGGGGCCTCGTCCACGTACCGTCGATACATGACCACTGTCGAAGATGTGCCCGCCGGCGCGAACGACGCCCGCGGGCGCGTCGCTGAGCTGAACGCCATCCGCGAGCAGGCCCGGCGAGGCCCCAGCGAGCGGGCCACCGAAGCTCAGCGTGCGAAGGGCAAGCTGACGGCCCGCGAGCGGATCGAGCTGCTGCTGGACGAGGGCTCGTTCAACGAGGTCGAGCCGCTGCGGCGGCACCGGGCGACGGGTTTCGGCCTGGAGGCCAAGAAGCCCTACACCGACGGCGTGATCACCGGCTGGGGCACCGTCCACGGCCGGACCGTCTTCGTCTACGCCCATGACTTCCGGATCTTCGGCGGCGCGCTGGGCGAGGCCCACGCCACCAAGATCCACAAGATCATGGACATGGCCATCCAGGCGGGTGCCCCCCTGGTGTCGCTGAACGACGGCGCCGGCGCCCGTATCCAGGAAGGCGTCTCGGCGCTGGCCGGCTACGGCGGCATCTTCCAGCGCAACACCAAGGCGAGCGGGGTCATCCCGCAGATCTCGGTCATGCTGGGCCCGTGCGCCGGTGGCGCCGCCTACTCGCCGGCTCTGACCGACTTCGTCTTCATGGTCCGCGAGACCTCGCAGATGTTCATCACCGGCCCGGACGTCGTCAAGGCCGTCACCGGCGAGGAGATCACCCAGAACGGCCTCGGCGGCGCAGATGTGCACGCCGAGACCTCCGGTGTGGCGCACTTCGTCTACGACGACGAGGCCACCTGCCTCGAAGAGGTCCGCTACCTGCTCTCCCTGCTGCCGGCCAACAACCGGGAGAACCCGCCCACGGTCGCCTGCGAGGACCCCGCCGACCGCTCCGGTGACGCCCTGCTCGACCTCGTCCCGGCCGACGGCAACCGCCCCTACGACATGCGCAAGGTCATCGAGGAGATCGTCGACGACGGCGAATACCTTGAGGTCCATGAGCGTTGGGCGACCAACATCATCTGCTCGCTGGCCCGCCTGGACGGCAAGGTGGTGGGCATCATCGCCAACCAGCCGCAGTCGCTGGCCGGTGTCCTGGACATCGAGGCGTCCGAGAAGGCCGCCCGCTTCGTCCAGATGTGTGACGCGTTCAACATCCCGATCATCACCTTCCTGGACGTCCCCGGCTTCCTGCCCGGCGTCGACCAGGAACACGGCGGCATCATCCGCCACGGCGCCAAGCTGCTCTACGCGTACTGCAACGCCACCGTCCCGCGCATCTCCCTCGTGCTGCGCAAGGCGTACGGCGGCGCGTACATCGTCATGGACTCCCAGTCCGTCGGCGCCGACCTCACCTACGCCTGGCCCACCAACGAGATCGCCGTGATGGGCGCCGAGGGCGCGGCCAACGTCGTCTTCCGCAGGCAGATCGCCGAGGCGGACGACCCCGAGGCCATGCGGGTGCGCATGGTCAAGGAGTACAAGTCCGAGCTGATGCACCCGTACTACGCCGCCGAGCGCGGCCTGGTCGACGACGTCATCGACCCGGCGGAGACCCGCCACACCCTCATCCGTTCCCTGGACATGCTCCGCACCAAGCACGCGGACCTGCCCGCCCGCAAGCACGGCAACCCGCCCCAGTAGCCGCATCCCGCACCCGCACCAGGTACTACGCCCACCGCGAAGACGGAGACAAGACACCGTGAACCCTGCCCTCCGCGACACCTCCATCCGTGTGGAGAAGGGCCAGGCCAGCGAGGAAGAGCTCGCCGCCCTGACCGCCGTCCTCCTGGCCCGCGCCGCCCACGGCCCGGCCGCCACCCCGGCCCGCCCGCGCACCACGGCCGCCCGGTGGCGGCGGTTGGAGCGGCAGCGGGGGTTTCGGGGGGCTACCAGCTGGCAGAGGTAGCGACTCCGGGTAGCCGGCATGGCGCCGGTTTTTCGCCGTTGCGCCTGCGGCGGGCCCGCGCCATTTTCGGCCGGTCCGCCGTGGCCGTTTCTCGCCGTTGCGCCTGCGGCCGTCCGCTGCGCTTTGCTCGGGCCCGGTTCGGCGCCCGTCGTTGTCGGCCGTGCGGCCGGTCGCCTGCGGCCGGCCTGAGCACCACGTTGTCGGCTTTCCCGCCGTGAGGGGTTCGCCTGCGGCGGGCGTGGGTTTTTCGGGTGCGGTGACGGGCCTCCGGTCCTGCGGCCCTCCTCCATGGCCTGAAGGGCATGGGAGGTACCCCCATCCTCCCGTCGGTGGGTGGAATGAGGCCGGTGGGGGCACATGTGGTCTGCCGGGTGCCAGTGATCGCGTCGACAAGGTGCACATGACCGGCTACGTGTACTCCCACCGGTCTTTTCCCCACCCCTTCGGGAGGTGCCGGTCCGCAGGACGGAGTCCGGAGGTCCGGCGCCGCTGCCGAGCAGCCCGCGCAGTGGACCACTGCCCGCCGCGTGGGGGTACCTCCCACGCCCTTCAGGCAGTGGGGGAGCCATGGCGGGACAGCCAAAAACGTCGGCACAGGCCCGCCGCAGCCGAACCCCCACGGCGGGACAGTCGACAACGTGGGGCGCAGGCAAAGCGCAGCGAACGGCGAAATCCCCCCACGGCGTGACGGCTGAAAACGGTGGGCAACCAAGTCGGCCAAGCCCAGCACAGCTGACAAGCCACGAGACCCGTGCTGGCATGCCCTCGTCATCCGCTCCTGGTTCCCGTGTCGCGGGGCTAGGAAGACCGGAAGGAAGAGCCCATGCTCAGCACTCTGGGTACTGGTGCCGCAGTGGCATCGTTGCTCCTCGCCGGATCGGCATCCCCCACCTCAGCGCCATTCGGTGAGGAACCGCCGGACGGAAAGATCACCATCACCGTCGCGACCGTCAACGGCTCGGGCTGCCGCCCCGGCAGCGCCGCGGTGGCCGTCGCGCCCGACAACACCGCGTTCACCGTCACGTACAGCGAATACCTCGCCCAGGCGGGCAAGGGCAGCAAGCCGACCGACTCCCGCAAGAACTGCCAGATAGCGCTCGACGTGCATGTCCCGCAGGGCTTCACGTACGCGATCGCGAGAGCCGACTACCGGGGTTATGCGTCCCTGGCCGCCGGCGCCAAGGCTCTGGAACAGGCGGGCTACTACTTCCAGGGCCAGCAGGAGACGACCCGTAGCAGCCACAAGTTCACCGGCCCCGCCGAGGGCAACTGGCAGACCTCGGACGAGACCGACATCGACTCGCTGGTGTACGCGCCGTGCGGCGAGGAGCGCTACTTCAACATCAACACCGAACTGCGTGTGGACGCGTCCGGCGCGGATCCGCAGACCACCAGCTTCATGGCCATGGACTCCACGGACGGCAGCATCAACACCCTGTACCACTTCTCCTGGAAGCAGTGCCCAGGACACCGAAGATGAGCTGACGGCAGCCCCAAGAGGCCCGCATGCGCGGCATGTTCGGCGTGTGCGGGCCCCGTCGTTGTGCCGTGTGCTCAGGCGCGTACCGCCTCTGGTTCGGACATCGGTGGCGCGGCCGGCGGAGCGGCCTGGGGCCCTCTGCCGGAGTTGAGGGACAGGCGTGGCGAAGGGGCTGGTGCGTGGGGGAGGGGTGTGGTGCGGTGTGGAGGCGGTGCCCGGACCGCGCCGGGGACCCGTGGGATCCAGCCGTTCGGCGTGGTGCGAGCAGCATGAGTCCTGAGAACTTCACATTCAAGATGTGATGCGAGGCTTCCTGGACGGCGATTCTCACGGGTTCGGCGGTCATCTCCTGCGCGAGGGGTGACAGATCTGTGATCTGGATGTTAAATCCAACAGGGACGAAACAGAGGAGTGAGCCCTGATGACCATCACCCCCGCCGGACTCGGACACCGCCCCGAGTCCTTCCGTGAGGACTGGCTGGAAGGACTGGCCGACGCCTATGCGCGTACCGTCCGACGGGTCCCGGGTGCCTATGGCGTCGTGGGCCGCCACGCACCGCGTCCCGGCAAGGTCGCGGTCGTCATCGGCGGCGGCTCCGGCCACTACCCGGCCTTCGCCGGGCTGGTCGGCCCCGGATTCGCCGACGCCGCCGCGATCGGCGATGTCTTCGCCAGCCCCAGCGCCGAGCAGGTCTACCGCACCGCACGCGCCGCGGACGGCGGCGCCGGAGTGCTGCTCACCTACGGGAACTACGCCGGCGATGTGATGCACTTCGGGCTCGCCGCCCGCCGTCTGGCCGCCGAGGGCGTCGAGACCCGTACGGTGCTGGTCACCGATGACGTCGCCAGCGGGCCGCCGCCGGTCGAGGGCCAGGAGATCGACCCGTCCCGCGACCGCCGTGGGGTGGCCGGAGACTTCTTCGTCTTCAAGGTGGCAGGCGCGGCCGCCGAGCGCGGTGACGACCTGGCGGGCGTGGCCCGGCTCGCGGCCCGCGCCAACGCCATGACCCGCACCTTCGGCGCCGCCTTCGCCGGGTGCACCCTCCCCGGCGCGGAGGGCCCGCTGTTCACCGTCGGCCCCGGCACCACCGAGCTGGGCATGGGCATCCATGGCGAGCCCGGCCTGCGCACCACCCGGAGCCTGACCGCCGCCGAGCTGGCCGATGAGCTGGTGGACAACCTGCTGAGCGAACTGCCGGAGGCCCCGGCCGGCGGCGACGGCCGGATCGCGGTCCTGCTCAACGGCCTGGGCCGCACCAAGTACGAGGAGCTGTTCGTGGTCTACCGGCAGGTCAACCGGCGCCTGCGGGCGGCCGGACTGCGTCCGCACCGGCCCGAGGTCGGCGAGTTCGTGACGTCCTTCGACATGGCCGGCGTCTCGCTGTCCCTGATGCTCCTCGACGACGAACTGGCCGAGCTCTACGACGCCCCGTGCGAGACCCCGGCCTTCCGCGGCGTGGCGGGGGAGCGGGCGGGGGCCGACGAACGTACGGATGAGGGCGAGGGCGAAGCCGCTGGCCGTAGGGATGCGGGGGAGTGGGAGGCCGCCGGCCGTACGCATGCCGCGCGAGGGGAGGTTCCGGCCGGTGTGCGTTCGGCCGGACGGGGCGACGGGGCCTCGGCCCCACGGGGCGATGCGTCCGGACCCCGAAGGGATGCGGCCTCCGGACCCCTAAGGGACGTGGTGTCCGGACCCCTAAGGGTCGGCATCCCTCCTGGTGGGGGTCTGCCCGTCACGGCGGCGCTTCAAGCGGCCCTCGATCTCGTCGCGGCCAACGAGGACGAGCTGGGGCGGCTGGACGCGGTGGCCGGGGACGGTGACCATGGCATCGGGATCGTCCGCGGTCTGCGCGCCGCCGTCGCCGCCGCCCGCGCCGCCGAGCCCGATCACCTCCGCCCCGCCGAGCCCGACCATATCGGCGACCCGTGCTCGGCGGGGATCGCCCTGCTCACCGCAGGACTCGCCCTCGCCGATGCCTCGGGCGGCGCATCCGGCGCCCTCTACGGGGCGCTGCTCACCGAGACCGGCGCCGTACTGAAGAAGGCCGGGACCGGCGCCTGCGACACGGCCCTGTTCGCGGACGCCGCGGAGGCCGCCCAGCGCGCCGTCAGCGAGCTCGGCGGCGCCGAAGTGGGGGAGAAGACGCTCCTGGACGCCCTCGACCCGTTCCGCCGCGAACTGCGCGCACGGGCGGGGGAGCCGCTCCCCAAGGCGTGGCGGGCGGCCGCCGAGGCCGCCACCCGGGCCGCCGCCGACACCGCGCACCTCACCCCGTCCCGCGGCCGTGCGGCCCGTATGGGAGCACTGGGGTACGGCCACCCGGACGCGGGGGCGGTCTCGCTCGCCCTGATCCTCACAGCCGTGGGCGAGGCCCTGGGCTGAGCGCCCGGGCCCCTTTCTGCACCTGAACCGGCGCCGCTCTCGCGGAGCTGGTAACTCGCCGTGGGGGTTGCGCAAGTGATGGTTGCTGTACAGAACGAAAGGCCCCGCCAGGCGTGCGGGGCCTTTCGTCACATGGCGCGACCGGGCACGGGAAGCACGCGTAACGTGCTACCGCAAACGCGCCATCAGCGCATGCTCCACAAGCGTGATCAGCGCGCTCTTGGCCTCGCTGCGGTGCCGTGCGTCGGTGGTGATGATCGGTGCGTCCGGCCCGATCTGGAGCGCCTCGCGCACCTCGTCAGGCGTGTACGGCTGGTGCCCGTCGAAGCCGTTGAGGGCGATGACGAACGGCAGGCCGCTGTTCTCGAAGTAGTCGACGGCCGGGAAGCAGTCGGCGAGCCGGCGGGTGTCGACGAGGACGACCGCCCCGATGGCACCCCGGACGAGGTCGTCCCACATGAACCAGAACCGGTCCTGACCGGGCGTACCGAAGAGGTAAAGGATCAGGTCCTGGTCCAGCGTGATCCGGCCGAAGTCCATCGCCACGGTCGTGGTCGTCTTGTCCGGCGCGTGCGTGAGGTCGTCGATCCCCGCCGAGGCGGAGGTCATCACGGCTTCGGTACGCAGCGGATTGATCTCTGAGACGGCCCCGACGAACGTGGTCTTGCCCACGCCGAAGCCGCCCGCCACCACGATCTTCGCGGAGGTGGTGGAGCGGGCTGCACCGCTAGAGCTTGCGAAGTCCACTGAGCACCCTTTCGAGCAGTGTCACATCTGGCTGTCCGCCGGCGGTCTCGTCCCCGCCGGGCTGATGGATGGCGACGAGTCCGGCCTCCGCCAGGTCGGCGACGAGGATCCGGGCGACGCCGAGGGGGATGGAGAGTAGCGCGGAGATCTCGGCAACTGACTTGATCTCGCGGCAGAGGTGGCAGATGCGCTGGTGCTCCGGCAGCTGCCCCTGCAGCTTGGCGGGGTCGGCGGTCGTGCTGACCAGCGCCTCGATGGCGAGCTGGTAGCGCGGCCTGGTCCGGCCTCCGGTCATGGCGTACGGACGCACAAGGGGGTTGTGCGTGCCTCCGGCGGGGGCGGAGGGCTCCGGCGCGCGCCGCTGCGGCTGCACCGGCTGGATGCGGGGCGCCTGCGGCTGCTCGTACACCGACGGGTCGTACGGCTGGGAGTCGTACGGTCGCGGCTGCTGGGGATGCTGTTGCTGCGGCTCGGGCCGCTGCCGGCGGCTCGGCGCAGACGGGAAGTTGAAGCGGTTGTTATGGGTCTCGCCCTGAGGCCCGGACCCATGGCCCGATCCATACGGGTATCCGCTTGGGGGCGTTGCCACGTCTCCTCCTCCAACTTGCCTGTCTGACGCCGGTCGCGCCATCGCACCCTATGGCGCGATAGCGAGAAACGCACTGCCTGTCTGCTAGTTGAGCAGGCTGCCCTGCAGTTCGGCGCGGAGATCGGGCGTCAGCACGGTGCCCGCGCGGTCGACCAGCAGGGCCATCTCGTAACCGACGAGGCCGATGTCGCACTCGGGGTGCGCGAGCACGGCCAGCGACGATCCGTCGGAGACGGACATGATGAAGAGGAAACCGCGCTCCATCTCCACCACGGTCTGGTTGACGCTCCCGCCCTCGAAGATGCGGGAGGCGCCGGCGGTCAGCGACGTCAGGCCGGAGGCCACCGCCGCCAACTGATCGGCTCTGTCCCGGGGGAATCCCTCGGACATGGCGAGGAGCAGCCCGTCCGCGGAGACCACGACCGTGTGGGACACCCCGGGGGTGTTGTCCACGAAGTTGGTGATCAACCAGTTCAGATTCTGCGCCGCCTGGCTCATCGGGCTCACACTAACGCTCCTGATCGTAGGTGCTGCCGGGGCCGAAGCCCTGCTGGTCATTCTGGGGAACCTCCGAGCGGTCCGTGCCGGCGCTGCGTCCTTGCTGCACACCGCGGCGCAAATTGCTCAGCCTGCCGCGGACGTCCTCCGGGGCACGGGAGACCTGGGGGCCGCCCATCGGGGTCGGCTCCGCGGCGCCTTCGACCAGGTTGGCCTTGGGCACGCGCCGAGGGAGGCCGGAGGCGGTGACGCCGCCCGCCTTGGGCTCGCGCAGCCGCTCCGCCCGCTCCCAGCGCTCGTCGTTGGAGCTGCGCCAGTCGGTGCCGTCCCGGCCGTTCTCCGGCGCGTTCCGCTGCTGCGGGGACGCGACCGGCTCCTCAGGCTGCCGCCACTGCTGGGCCTGCGGGGAGCCGCCTCCGCGGCGCGGAAGGCCGGCGTCGGTCCGCGAGTGGGAGTCGCCTGAGGAGGAGCCCGGACGCTCGAATGTTACGCGCTCGGACGCATCGGCGGGAGCGGCAGGTGTATTCCGGTCAGATTCCGCTTCGGTTCCGAAGTAGCCGCTGAATGCGGGCTGTTCGGACCAATCGTCCTGCCGGGCGGGCTCGGGGGAGACATATGGCTGCTGGCCGGTGGTCTCGGAGAAGCCCGGGGCGCCGAACGCCTGGCCGCTCGGGTCGCCGAAGGCCTGGCCGCTCGGGTCGCCGAACGCCTGGCCGCTCGGGTCGCCGAAGGCCTGGCCGCTCGGGTCGCCGAACGCCTGGCCGCCGAAGGACCGGTCCTCGTAGAGCGGTCGATCGGCTTCCGGATGAGCCGCATCGGGGTACCCCTGGAAACCGCCGTCGGACGGCGCCTCGTCGCGGAAGTGCGGCTGGCCGATCTGTTCGCCGGCCTGTGCCTCCAGCGCCGCACGACGCTCCTCACGGAGCAGCGAGCGGCCCACCGGGTCCAGCTCCGCGGCGTCCGCGGCCGGGACGTAGCGGGATTCGTCGAAGCCCAGCTCGGCGGCGGTCCGGTGGCCGCCCTCGTACGCCGGCTGACGGTGCTCGGGCACGATCCGGGAGACCGTGAAGTCGTCCTCGAACTGCTCCTCGCCGCCACCGCCGTGGGTGATCGCCTCGGGCAGCATGACCAGTGACGTGGTGCCGGCCTGCTCGCCCGAGGGGCGCAGCTGGACCCGGATCCCGTGCCGGTCGGCCAGCCGGCCGACCACGAACAGGCCCATGCGCTGGGAGATCGCGGCGTCCACGCTCGGCGGGTTGGCCAGCTTGTGGTTGATGTCCGCGAAGTCCTCGGGGGTCAGCCCGATGCCCTTGTCATGGATCTCGATCATGACCCGGCCGTCGGGCAGTCGGGTCGCGGCCACCCGCACCTTGGTCTGCGGGGAGGAGAACGTGGTGGCGTTCTCCAGCAGCTCGGACAGCAGGTGCACGAGGTCGGTCACGGCGGTGCCGTGGATCTCGCTCTCGGGGACGCCGCTGAGCTCTATTCGCTCGTAGGACTCGACCTCGGAGGTCGCCGCCCGCAGGACGTCGATCAGCGGCACCGGCTGGTTCCAGCGGCGGCCGGGCTCCTCGCCCGCGAGGATCAGGAGGTTCTCGCCGTTCCGCCGCATGCGGGTGGCGAGGTGGTCCATCTTGAAGAGGTTCTCCAGCTGGTCCGGATCCGCCTCGTTGTTCTCCAGCTCGGTGATCAGCGTCAGCTGGCGCTCAATCAGGCCCTGGTTGCGCTGCGAGAGGTTGGTGAAGATCGCGTTGACGTTGCCCCGCAGCAGCGCCTGCTCGGCGGCGAGCCGGACGGCCTCGCGGTGCACCTGGTCGAAGGCGCGGGCGACCTCGCCGATCTCGTCGGTGGTGGAGATCGGGATCGGCTGGACGCGGGTGTCGACCCGGCCCGGGTCGGTGCGCGAGAGCTGGTCGACCAGCATCGGCAGCCGCTGCTCGGCGATGTTGAACGCGGCGTTGCGCAGCTGGCGCATGTTGCGGCTCATCCGGCGGGCCATCATGCCGGCCACGAGGAAGGCGATGACCAGCGCCGCCACCGCGATCGAGGAGTCGATGAAGGTGGACCGCTTGGCGTCGGAGGAGATCTGCGCCGCCTCGTTCACCGCCTTGTCCGCCAGGTCCTTCTCGATGTTCCGGTACATGTTGAACTTGCCGGTGGCAGCGGCGAACCAGGTGTCGGGGGTGACGCCCTTGGCGGCGAGCGCCTCGGGGGACGCGCCGCTGGTGATGTAGCCGATCATGGTGGCGATGTCCGGCGGTGCGACGAACGGCCGTCCGGCGGCCTTCGCCTGGGCCTTCGCCTGGGCGATCTTCTGCTTCGCCGACTCCTTCAGCTTGGCGCCGTCCTCGTTCAGCCGCGCGACGTCGTCGGGCGTGCCGCCGGACTTGTACTCGCCGATGGCGATCCCCTCCAGGTAGGCGTACGAGGAGAAGGCGGTCAGCTGGCGCTTGTGCTCCTTGCCGCCCTGTGGGGACGCCGGGTCGATCAGGAGGTGGGTACCGATGGAGCGCTGCAGTGACTCGGCGGCCTGGGCCAGTGCGATGGCGTAGACGGTGCGGCCGTAGGAAGTGATGTTGCCGGTGCCCAGACCGAGTTCGTTGGCGAACTCCATCAGCGGGTGCTGGATCTCGACATAGCCCTCTTCGGTCTGCACCTCGGGCAGCTTCGCGGTGAAGGCGTCCTCGCGCAGCTGGGTCAGCTTGGGCTCGCTCTTCTCGAACGTGGCGAGACGGCGCTTGAGGCCCGGCTTGTCCGGCATGGCCTTGACGGCCTCGTGAAAGGAGTCCGCGGCGTCGTCGGTGGCGCGGCGCGCCTCGTCCACGACCGGGTCGTCCTTCTGGCCCTTGAGCAGCGGCGCCGTGGTGCGGTCACGCTCGTCGATGAGGGCGTTGCTGTAGGTGAGCGCGGCGCGGACGAGCTTCGCGGTGTTCTCCGCGTCCTGCGCTTCGCGCCAGGTGTCGACCGAGCTGTTCACCCGCAGGCCGCCGAAGACGAGGGCGAGGAGCACGGGGATCAGCAGAATGGCGTTCAGGCGGGTGGTCACCCGCCAGTTCCCCGGGGCGAACTTTCCGCCGCTCGCCGGAGGCTTCGCGACCGTGTTCTCGGACGCGTCGGAAGCGGGTGCGGCCGTACCTCGCGACGGCGGCGTGAAGTTGCCCCGCCGTGGTTCCGGCGGCTCGGGGCTCGACTTGCTTCGCCTCACTGGACCAACAACCTCTCGGCGCCGGCACGGTAATTGCTGTGCCGTTTCTTCTGGGCGTTTCTACTCCGGAGTTCAGCGAATTTCAGCACGTCAGGGCGGTGCCTTCCAAACACCGGACAAAGTCGGAGCAGGTGCCGAATCGACCGAGATAAAAGGGGCGTTAAGGGACGAGTGGCAGCAAAAGGAAGGAGAAACGTGAGCACAGCGGAGCCGTGTGAACGCGAGGGGTGTCGACGGGCGACTGATTCACTGTCGAAACGTTATGAACGCTCTTGTGGGCGTGTCGAAGGACACAGATCCCCGCGTCGGTGGAGGGAACCTTTTCAAGGCGGCCGAAATCGTCCTGTGGAAACGGCTTTCCGCTGCGGACAAGAGGCGCCCGGCCCGCGCCACCGCGGAGCGGGCCGTCGGTGCCCGCTACCCCAGCCGCGCCATCAGCGCGTGCTCGACGAGCGTGATCAGCGCGCTCTTGGCCTCGCCGCGCTGCCGTGCGTCGGTGGTGATGATCGGCGTACCGGGCCCGATCTGGAGCGCCTCCCGAACCTCCTCCGGCCGGTAGGGCTGGTGTCCGTCGAAGCTGTTGAGGGCGATGACGAACGGCAGGCCGCTGTTCTCGAAGTAGTCGACGGCCGGGAAACAGTCGGCGAGCCGGCGGGTGTCGACGAGGACGACCGCGCCGATCGCCCCGCGCACGAGGTCGTCCCACATGAACCAGAACCGGTCCTGGCCCGGCGTACCGAAGAGGTAAAGGATCAGGTCCTGGTCCAGCGTGATCCGGCCGAAGTCCATCGCCACGGTCGTCGTGGTCTTGCCCGCGACATGGCTCAGATCGTCGATCCCCGCCGAGGCGGAGGTCATCACGGCCTCCGTCTGCAGCGGATTGATCTCCGAGACCGCGCCGACGAACGTGGTCTTGCCCACGCCGAAGCCGCCCGCCACCACGATCTTCGCGGAGGTCATGGCACGGGCCGTGCCGCCGCCGACCTCGTCAGATCTTGCGAAGCCCACTGAGCACCCTCTCCAGCAAGGTCACATCCGGCGTGCCACCGGCCTCGCCGCTGCCACCGGGCTGGTGGATCGCCACCATCCCGGCCTCCGCCAGGTCCGCGACCAGGATCCGCGCCACGCCGAGCGGGATCTGCAGCAGCGCCGAGACCTCCGCCACCGACTTCACCTCACGGCACAGGTGGCAGATCCGCTGATGCTCGGGCAGCAGCCCCGGCAGCTGGGAGGGGTCGGCGGTCGTGCTGACCAGCGCCTCGATGGCCAGCTGGTAGCGCGGCCTGGTCCGGCCTCCGGTCATGGCGTACGGGCGCACCAACGGCTGGTCACCTTCGTCCCCGTACGGCGCTTGGCTGTAGGCGCCGTACGGGCCGGGAGTGGCAGGTGGCGGGGTCATGGATCCTCCGGACGGGACAACTGACGTGTCGTCGGGTTGGGCCGGTGGGGGGTGCGGCGGGATGGACGGATGACTACGGGACGCGGTGCCCGGTTACCGGAGACGCTGCGGACGTCTCAGTACAGCAGGCTGCCCTGGAGTTCGGCGCGGAGATCGGGCGTCAGGACGGTGCCCGCGCGGTCGACCAGCAGGGCCATCTCGTAACCGACGAGGCCGATGTCGCACTCGGGGTGTGCGAGCACGGCCAGCGACGATCCGTCGGAGACGGACATGATGAAGAGGAAACCGCGCTCCATCTCCACCACGGTCTGGTTGACGCTCCCGCCCTCGAAGATGCGGGAGGCGCCGGCGGTCAGCGACGTCAGGCCGGAGGCCACTGCCGCCAGCTGGTCGGCACGGTCGCGCGGGAATCCCTCGGACAGCGCGAGAAGCAGCCCGTCCGCGGAGACCACCACCGTGTGGGACACCCCGGGGGTGTTCTCCACGAAATTGGTGATCAACCAGTTCAGGTTCTGCGCCGCCTGGCTCATCGGACTCAACTAACGCTCCTGCTGGTGAGTGGGGTCAACAACGCCGTGCGTGCCGGTATTCGACCCGGCCTGCCGGCCCTGCTGGATACCCCGACGGAGATTGGTCAGCCGCCCGCGCACATCACTGGGCGCACGCGAGACCTGCGGACCTGTCTGGGCGGGCTGCTGTTGCTGCGCGGTGCCCGCCACGAGATTGGCGCGGGGGACACGGCGGGGCAGCCCGGAGGTGGTGACGCCGCCCGCGGCGGGTTGACGGATCTGCTCCGCCTGCCGCCACGTCTCGTCGTTCGGCGTGCTGCGCCACTGCGCCCCGCCGTCCCCCTGAGCCCCGGGACCCTGCGCCGGTACGTCGTTCGCGGGGCCCTCGTCGCGGGCGGTGCCACGGCGCGGTGCCGGCGCGTCGGACGGACCGGACTGCCGCGGCGGCACACCGGCGGCCGCGGCCGCCGGTGTGCCGAACCAGTTCGACTCGACGGTGTCGAAGATCGGCGTACGGCCGTCACCGGGGCCGGCGGCCGAGCCACTGAGCGCGTCGCCGGACGGCGCACCGCGGTCCTGCGGCTGCGCCACCGGGAACTGGCCGGTCTGGTGTTGGCCGGTGTCGCTGTCGATCTGGTGGAGCTGGCCGGTCTGGTGTTGGCCGGTGTGGCTGTCGATCTGGTGGAGCTGGCCGGTGTCGCTGTCGGTCTGGTGGAACTGGCCCGTCTCGTACTGACCGGTGTCGCTGTCGGGACGCGCGAACTGCCCGGTGTCACCGGGGCCGCCGGCCGTGCCCTGACCGGCCGGACGGGCGAACTCGCCCGCGTCGCGGCCGTCCTGCGGCGCGAACCGGCCGCCGTCGGCCGGGCCGCGCCCGCCCTGAGCGGTGCCCGGCGGCGGGCCGTGGAACTCCGGGCGGGCGAACGCCCCGGTGTCCGCGGGGCCGCCGGCCGAGGCCGTGGGCCGCTCGAAGCCGCCGGTGGGCGTCGGCTCCTCGTGGCCGCGCGGCCGGTCCTGCGCCGGGCGGGGCGCCAGCGGCCAGTCGTCGGAGTCGCCGCGCTCACGGCGCGCACCCCAGCTCGTGGTGCCCGGCTGCGGCTCGCCCGGGCCGTCCTGGGCGCCCGGCGCACCGGCACCGCCCCCCGGCAGTGCGGCGGCGGCACCCCGCGGCGGCAGCTGCGGACGCTCCCCGCGCCGGGGCGCGCCGGTGGGCGGCGCCACGCTCGGCGACTGCTGCTCGTTCCCGTCGCGGGCGGGCAGGCCCGGACGGCCGCCCCCGGGCCGCTGGTCGCCGACCTGAGGCGCACCGGGACGGCCCGCCGGAGCCGGGGCACCGAAACCGCCGGGGCCGTTACCGGGGCCGCCGCGAGAGGGCAGCGCGGGGCGCCCGCCGGCCGACGGACCCGAGCCGACCTGACCGCGTGGCGTCAGCCCCGCGAGCCGGCTGGACGGGGTGCCGCCGGCATCGCCGGCGCCGCTCTTGGCCGGGTTCGGCGCGGGCTTCTTGCCGCCCTGTGCGACGTCCACCGGGAGCATGACCAGCGCGGTGGTGCCACCGGAGTCGGAGGGCCGCAGCTGGATACGGATGCCGTGCCGCAGCGACAGCCGGCCGACCACGAACAGACCCATCCGCCGGGACACCGAGACGTCCACGGTCGGCGGGCTGGCCAGCCGCTCGTTGATCGCCGACAGGTCCTCGGGGGAGAGGCCGATACCGGTGTCGTGGATCTCGACCAGGACGCGGCCGTCCGGCAGCGCGTGACCGGTCACCTTGACCTTGGTCTGCGGCGAGGAGAACGACGTGGCGTTCTCCAGCAGCTCTGCGAGCAGGTGCACGAGGTCGTTGACGACCCGGCCCGCGACCTCGGTCTGCGGTACCGCGTTGAGCTCGATCCGCTCGTACTGCTCCACCTCGGAGGCGGCCGCACGCAACACGTCGACCAGCGGCACCGGCCGCGTCCACCGGCGTCCCGGCTCCTCGCCCGCGAGGACGAGGAGGTTCTCGCCGTTACGGCGCATACGCGTGGCGAGGTGGTCCAGCTTGAACAGCGAGGAGAGCTGGTCCGGGTCGGCCTCGCGGGACTCCAGTTCGGAGATCAGCGACAGCTGCCGCTGGATCAGCCCCTGGCTGCGGCGCGAGAGGTTGGTGAACATCGCGTTGACGTTGCCCCGCAGCAGCGCCTGCTCGGAGGCGAGCCGGACGGCCTCGCGGTGCACGTCGTCGAAGGCCGCGGCCACCTTGCCGATCTCGTCCCGGCTGTGCACACCGACCGACTCGACGGAGGTGTCCACGTCCTGCGGGTCGGCCTCGGACAGCTGCTTGACCAGCTCGGGCAGCCGGTCCTGGGCGACCTTCTGCGCGGTGTCCTGGAGGCGGCGCAGCGAGCGGACCATGGACCGGGCCACGACGAACGCGCCGACCAGCGAGACACCGAGGACGAGCAGGATCAGCGCACCGCTGATGATGGCTTCCTGGGTGGCCTCGTTGCGCAGCTCCTTGGACTTCAGCTCCATCTCGTGGAGCAGCTGCGACTCGATCCGCTTCATCTCCGCGATCTTGACGGTGTCGGAGTCGAACCAGTCGAGGTACTTGTAGTCCTGGGTGCGGATGCCGCCGGCGCTGGCGAACGCGCGGTGCGCGAAGGCGGAGGCGGACTTGATCTCGTCGTTGTTGCCGTCCAGGCCGCGGGTGAGCGCGCCGGCGTTGTTGGTGTAGATCTTCGAGAAGCGATCCCGGGCCGCCTTCTCGTTGATCTCGGCGTTACGGCCGGCCAGCCGGTCGTTGGAGGACAGCTCCGGGCCGCCCGGGTGGGCCAGGCCGGCGCTCACCAGGGCGCGCTGGATCGACGCGTACTCCTTGGCGTTGGAGAACGCCGCCAGCGCACGGGTGCTCTGGATCATCTCCGGGCTGCTGGTGGCCTGCGCCATGTCCTGGGACAGCGCGAGCAGCGTGGTGATCAGCTGGTTGTAGCTGGTGACCGTCCGCGCGGCGTTGCCCTCGTCCTTGTAGGCGCTGGTGCGGATCTCGTTGAGGGTGCCGAGCTGGCGCCCGATGTCCACGAGGTTCGCCCGGACACCGGTCATCGCCGCGTCCTGGCCCTGGATCTCCCCGGCGGCCTGGTTGAAGTTGATCTTGGCGCGGTCGGTCGCCTCACGGGGTGCGAGGACGTTCGCGTCGTCCTTGGTGTTACCGCTGCCGGCGAGCGGACCCGCCGACTTGTCCCGCTCGACCTGGAGCGCGTCGGCGAGCTCGGTCGCCTGCCGCGTCATCTCGGTGAGCAGCTGCATCTTGTCCAGCTGGTCGATGTTCTCCATCGAATCCTGGATACGGAACGCGCCCAGCGTGGTCGCGGCGACGACGGGGAGCGCGAGCAGGGAGACCAGACGGGTGCTGATGCGCCAGTTGCGCAGCGCTATTCGCGAGCCGGGCCCGCTGGGGCCCTTCGAGGCCTGGGGCTTGCCGCTGTCGGCGGAGTCGGCGCCGGGCGCCTGGCCGCTGTGGTCGGACGGCGCACTGCCGCCGTCCGTCTGACCGTTGCTCTGGGCGCGCTGGGGCGTGGAGGCGCGGTCGGTCCCGCCGCGCAGCTCCGGGTCCGCCGCAGCGCTGCCATCCCTCTTGAAACGTCCCTGCACTAGCGTCGCAACCTCTGGACCAGGCGTCCCCCCGCGCTAACGGCGGGACGGTGTCGAGTCGATGGGGGACCGCTGAGTCCCCCATGGCGGTCGTGAGTGACCGGCGGGCTTCCCTCTCTGGCCGAGAGAGCGGCACCACCGCGCGGCGCTACTTTGCGCCCTGCGCGCCGGCTTAAACGTGCGGCGGTCCGTGGAATTCCAGCACAGTGCCGGATCTCCAACAAGAGCGGAGCGGACGGCTGTGACATGGGTGACGCATTGTATGGGGCGCGTTACGGCATGTAGAGGATCGGGCTACTGATAACGGACTTTTGCCCGCGAGTCGATCGCCCGGGTGCGCTGTCCCAGGTGCGGTGATCAGGAGCGGAACGTGCGCTTCAATGCGGCAATGTCCGATTCGCCCATGGATGTTGATCATGGGAAATGCGTCATTTGTCACACCCTTCGTGAGGAAACTCACAGGAAGATCGTTGACTTGACCGCCACTTCGCAGGGAATAGCCCGCATACCCTGACGCTTTACAGGGTTGCCCGGAATGACAAGGGCAGCCCTTTCGGCATGCCCGGTGCGCCATCGCCGGCCCGCCGCATTGCCGTCCCCTTCCCTTAATCCCTCATCTCCTCGCGAGGCATGAAGCAGTGAAGACCACGATGATGTTCCGCAACATAGCCAACCCGCGGCGCACGACCCTGGCGCACCTCAAGGACGCCGACGAACTCGGCACCGCGGCCCCCGAGGCACCGGAGCACACCGTCGAACTGCCCGCCCAGACGGCCAACCCGCGCCGCACCGTCCTGATGGACGCGCCGCAGCAGGACGCCGCCGATTGACGGGAGGCGGAGTGGCCGTTGCCCCGCGATAGCCTGGAGTGTCAACTCCGGCCAGAGATCAATTGAGGGGCAGCGGCAACTCGTGCGCATCGCCAGATTCTCCATCGACGGCAACGTCGGCTTCGGCGTCGTCGAAGGCGACGAACTCGACGTCATCAAGGGGCACCCGTTCGCGGAATTCGAGCGCTCGGGACAGAAAGTCCCCCTCGACAAGATCCGTCTGCTGCCCCCGGTGCTGCCCAACAAGGTCGTGGCGATCGGCCGCAACTACGCCGAACACGCCGCCGAACTGGGCACCACCGTCCCGGACGTACCGGTCACCTTCTTCAAGCCCTCCACCTCCGTGGTCGGCCCCGGCGACCCCATCGCGTACCCCGCCTTCTCGCAGGAACTGCACCACGAGGCGGAGCTCGCCGTCGTCATCGGCCGGATGTGCCGTGAGGTACCCCGCGAGCGTGTCAAGGACGTCATCCTCGGCTACACCTGTGCCAACGACGTCACCGCGCGCGACGTCCAGCAGCGCGAGCAGCAGTGGGCACGGGCCAAGGGTTTCGACAGCTCCTGCCCGCTCGGCCCCTGGGTCGAGACCGCACTGGACCCCGCCGCGATCGCCGAGGGCCTCACCGTCCAGTGCACGGTCAACGGCGAACAGCGCCAGCTGGGCCGTACCAGCGACATGGTCCGCTCCGTCGAGGACCTCATCGTCCACATCACCGAGGCGATGACGCTGCTGCCCGGCGACGTCGTCCTCACGGGCACCCCGGCCGGGGTCGGCCCGCTCAACGTCGGCGACGAGGTCGCCGTCACCATCGAAGGCATCGGCACTCTCACCAACAAGGTGATCAAGCGTGGCTAACGCGACCCCCGTACGCGTCCGTTTCTGTCCCTCCCCGACCGGCAACCCCCATGTGGGCCTGGTCCGCACCGCCCTGTTCAACTGGGCCTACGCCCGGCACACCGGTGGCAGCCTGGTCTTCCGGATCGAGGACACCGACGCGGCCCGCGACTCCGAAGAGTCCTACAACCAGCTGCTGGACGCCTTCCACTGGCTCGGCTTCGACTGGGACGAGGGCCCCGAGGTCGGCGGCCCGCACGCGCCCTACCGCCAGTCCCAGCGCATGGACATCTACCGGGACATCGCCGGCAAGCTCCTGGCCGGCGGGTACGCGTACCGCTGCTACTGCACCACCGAGGAGCTCGACGAGCGCCGCGAGGCCGCCCGGAAGGCCGGCAAGCCCTCCGGTTACGACGGCACGTGCCGCACGGTGACCGCCGAGCAGCAGGCCGCCTACGAGGCCGAGGGCCGCACCTCCATCGTCCGCTTCCGGATGCCCGACGAGCCCCTCACCTTCACCGACCTGGTGCGCGGCGAGCTGACCTTCACCCCGGACAACGTCCCGGACTACGGCATCGTCCGCGCCAACGGCGCGCCCCTCTACACCCTGGTCAACCCCGTCGACGACGCCCTGATGGGTATCACCCACGTCCTGCGCGGCGAGGATCTGCTCTCCTCCACCCCGCGCCAGATCGCCCTCTACAAGGCCCTGATCGAGCTCGGCATCGCCTCCGCGGTCCCCGCCTTCGGCCACCTCCCCTACGTCATGGGCGAGGGCAACAAGAAGCTCTCCAAGCGCGACCCGCAGGCGTCCCTCAACCTCTACCGCGAGCGCGGCTTCCTCCCCGAGGGCCTGCTCAACTACCTCGCCCTGCTCGGCTGGTCCTTCTCCGCCGACCAGGACATCTTCTCGATCTCCGACCTGATCGAGAAGTTCGACATCGCCGACGTCAACGCCAACCCGGCCCGCTTCGACCTGAAGAAGGCCGAGGCGATCAACGCCGACCACATCCGGCGGCTGGACGTCAAGGACTTCATCGCGGCCTGCGAGCCCTGGCTGACGGCCCCGCACGCCAACTGGGCCCCCGAGGACTTCGACCAGGCGGCGTGGGAGGCCATCGCCCCGCACGCCCAGACCCGCCTGACCGTCCTCTCCGACATCACCGCCAACGTCGACTTCCTCTTCCGCAAGGAGCCGGTCCAGGACGAGGCGTCCTGGACGAAGGCCATGGGCAAGGGCGACCCGGCGGCCCTCCTCGCCACCGCCCGCGCCAACCTCGCCGCCGCCGACTGGGCCTCCGGCCCCGAGCCCCTCAAGGCGGCCGTCCTGGCCGCCGGCGAGGAGCACGGCCTCAAGCTCGGCAAGGCCCAGGCCCCGGTCCGCGTGGCCGTCACCGGCCGCACGGTCGGCCTCCCGCTCTTCGAGTCCCTGGAGGTCCTGGGCAAGGCGCGCACCATCGCCCGCATCGACGCCGCGCTGGCGAAGCTGGCGGGCTGATCTCCGACGAGCGCCCTGGGCCCGGAAGCCGTTGCGGCTTCCGGGCCCCCGGCGTATCCGGGAGCGGACGCTCCCTGCCCGTCCACCGGCTAGATTGCCCCCATGCCCCTCCGCGCCGTCCTCTGGGACATCGACGACACCCTCTTCGACTACACCGGCTCGGACCGCACCGGTGCGCTGCGGCACATCGAGGCCGAAGGGCTGCTGGAGGCGTACGGCGGCGCGGAGCCGGCGCTGAAGCGGTGGCAGGAGGCCATGGAGACCGAGTTCGCCCGCTTCCTCGCCGGTGAGGTGGGATTTCTCGATCACCGGCGCGGGCGCGCCAGGACGTTCCTGGGGACCGAGCTCTCCGACGAGGAGGCGGACGCCTGGTTCAGGCGGTACATCGCGCACTACGAAGCGGCGTGGACGCTCTTTCCGGACTCCGAGCCCGCTCTGGAGGCGCTGGCGCCTCTGCTCCGCCAGGCGGTGCTGTCCAACTCCTCCACCGCCAACCAGGAGCGCAAGCTGACCGCGCTGGGCATCCGTGCGCACTTCGAGGCGGTGCTGTGCTCCGCCGAGCTGGGGCACGCGAAGCCGGCCCCGGAGGCGTTCCACGGTGCCTGTGACGCCCTGGGCCTGCCGCCCGCCGACGTCGTCTACGTCGGCGACAAGCTCGACATCGACGCGCTCGGCGCCCGGGACGCCGGTCTGACGGCCGTCTGGCTGGACCGTACGGACACCGCCGATGACCTGCCGCCCGGCGTGCGGCGCATCGCCGGTCTGGCCGAGCTGCCGGGCCTGCTGCGCGGAGTTATCGGTTTTGGTGCCCCGTCCACGATCAGGTAATGTTCTTCCTGCGCCGCCCGAGAGGGCCGAGAGGCCCGGCCGGGAAGCGCAGATCAAAACAAGCCCCCCGCCGGGGGTTGCGCTTTGATGGCCTATGGTGTAATTGGCAGCACGACTGATTCTGGTTCAGTTAGTCTAGGTTCGAGTCCTGGTAGGCCAGCTCGCAGAGCTCATCTGCAAAGCCCCCGTTGTGTAGCGGCCTAGCACGCTGCCCTCTCAAGGCAGTAGCGCCGGTTCGAATCCGGTCGGGGGTACAGATCCTTCCCGGGGAGGTGGTCGGGTCGCACCCGCTGCCTCTCACGCAGGATCGCTAGAGCCCCCGTTGTGTAGCGGCCTAGCACGCCGCCCTCTCAAGGCGGTAGCGCCGGTTCGAATCCGGTCGGGGGTACTGGTCTATACCACCATGGGCTATGGTGTAATTGGCAGCACGAGTGATTCTGGTTCATTTAGTCTAGGTTCGAGTCCTGGTAGCCCAGCGCAGTGTGTCCTTGCGACACGGCTCAACTGCAGCAAAACAGGCCCCCGTTGTGTAGCGGCCTAGCACGCCGCCCTCTCAAGGCGGTAGCGCCGGTTCGAATCCGGTCGGGGGTACGTCACGAGAAGGCCCTCCGCCTCGCGCGGAGGGCCTTCTCGCGTTCAACAGCTCTGCCCGAAGCGCCTGTTGGACTCCTCGGCCTCGGCCAGCCGGCGCAGGCTCAGCAGCACCGGCTCGAACAGCACCGTGCAGGCCACCGCCGCCTCCACCCGCTCGGTCGGGTTCTCGAACTCCTCGATCAGATCCAGTTCCACGACGGCGAGTTGCGCCGCCTGGTGTGCGTACGGCAGCAGGCGCGGGAGGCCGCAGTCGTAGCCGAGGCGGTTGAGTGCCGCGATGGCGGAGACCAGCATGCGGAAGGCGGCGGAGACCTCCGCGACGTCGAGGTTGAAGCGCCAGTCGAGGTGCTCCAGGAGCTCCCGGGCGGTCCGCCGCGCCGCCGCGGTCGTCGGGTCCGCATCGTTCGGCTCCGGGCCGTGCGGGAGGGCCTCCACGGCCGCGCCGAGCCGCATGTGCTGGTCGAGGGACTCGTCCTCGACGGCGGCGAGCACCTCCCGGGCGGTGTTCACGGGGATCCGGCCGACCTGGATCAGCGCGCGGATCAGCCGCAGCCGGCGCAGATGGTCCTCGTCGTACGCCGACTGGGTGGCGCTGATCCGGTGGCCCGGCGGCAGCAGCCGCTCGCGCAGGTAGTACTTGATCGTGGCGGTGGACACCCCGCTGCGCTCACTCAACTCCGCCAGCCGCATCCTCTTGCACCTCTCATTGGGGAGTGGCACTATCCAAACATGGAAGACGGGATAGTGGCGCTATCCAACGTTGCGGATCAAGGCACAGGGGGAGCTGCCATGGGCGACAAGAGCGGCGAGACTAAGAAGAGGGGCGGGAACGGGAAGCCGATTCCCGGGCGGATGACGGCGGACGCCGAGGGGGACGTGGTCGTCTTCCTGATCGGGATGCGCGTCAACAACTGGTGGGCGGTGCGGAGTTGGGTGCCCGTGTTCACCGCGATGCCGCGGATGATCAGGGAACTCTCCCGTGACCGGAGTATCGGCATGCTCGGCACCCGGTTGCTGATGGGATTCCCGCGGCACTTCACCGTCGTCCAGTACTGGGAGTCGACGGAGAAGCTGCTGGCCTACGCCTCCGACCAGAGCGGTGAGCACCGGCCGGCCTGGGCGGCGTACAACCGCCGGCTGCGGGCGGGCCGGGGCAGGGTCGGCTTCTGGCACGAGACGTATGCCGTGCCGGCGGGCTCGTACGAGACCATCTACGGCAATATGCCGGCGCACGGACTCGGGGCGGCGGTGGGCGTGGTGCCGGTCGGGCGGCGCGGGGAGCGGGCCGCCGAGCGGCTGGCGTCCTGAGCGTCGGCCAAGACGTCAGGGGGCGGCCTCCTGGCCCGCGGTCGTCCTGACGGACCCGCGGGACGGGATGCCGCCCCGAGCGTACGGACGGCAGCGCACCCCGCAGCGGGGCGGGCCGGGGCAGGAGCCGTTGTCCGTTGCGGTGGTGGGGCGCGTGGACCGCAACGGCTGAGGCTCAGCTGTTGCGCCGGAGGCCCTCGGTGAGGCGGGCGGCCGCGTCGATGACCGCCTGGGCGTGCATCCGGCCCGGGTGGCGGGTCAGCCGCTCGATCGGTCCGGAGACCGAGACGGCGGCGACCACGCGGCTGGAGGGGCCGCGTACGGGCGCGGAGACGGACGCCACACCCGGCTCCCGCTCGCCGATCGACTGGGCCCAGCCGCGGCGGCGTACGCCGGAGAGCGCGGTGGCCGTGAAGCGGGCCCCCTGGAGACCGCGATGCAGGCGCTCCGGCTCCTCCCAGGCCATCAGGATCTGGGCGGCGGAGCCGGCCTTCATGGGCAGGGTGGAGCCGACCGGGACGGTGTCCCGCAGTCCGGACAGCCGTTCCGCCGCCGCCACACAGATCCGCATATCGCCCTGCCGTCGATAGAGCTGGGCGCTTTCGCCCGTCACATCGCGCAGGTGGGTGAGTACCGGTCCGGCCGTGGCCAGGAGGCGGTCCTCGCCGGCCGCCGCGGCCAGCTCGGACAGCCGGGGGCCGAGGATGAACCGGCCCTGCATGTCCCTCGCCACCATCCGGTGGTGTTCCAGAGCCACGGCCAGCCGGTGTGCCGTGGGTCGTGCGAGCCCTGTCGCCGCGACCAGCCCGGCGAGGGTGGCCGGACCGGACTCCAGGGCACTCAGAACCAGAGCTGCCTTGTCGAGAACGCCGACGCCGCTAGAGTTGTCCATGCAACGATACTCACGTCTCACAGTGTGAAACGCAAGTTCAATTTTCCAGGGAACTCGTCACTCTGGAGACGTGGCCCTCGACCAGGGCACGGCGTAGGGCCCGGCAGGGGTTTCCCGCGGGCGATCGCGCATGGACGAGCAAGGCCGGCACAGTGGCCGGCCGGAGGGATTGCGATGGGTAGGACACTCGCGGAGAAGGTCTGGGACGACCATGTCGTCCGGCGCGCGGCAGGCGAGCCCGACCTTCTCTTCATCGATCTGCACCTGCTGCACGAGGTGACCAGCCCGCAGGCGTTCGACGGTCTGCGCAAGGCCGGCCGCCCGGTGCGCCGGACGGATCTCACCATCGCCACCGAGGACCACAACACCCCCACCCTCGACATCGACAAGCCGATCGCCGATCCGGTCTCGCGTACCCAGTTGGAGACGCTGCGCAAGAACTGCGCGGAGTTCGGTGTCCGGCTGCACCCGCTGGGCGATGTCGAGCAGGGCGTCGTCCATGTGGTGGGACCGCAGTTGGGCCTGACCCAGCCGGGCACCACCGTCGTCTGCGGTGACAGCCACACCTCCACCCACGGTGCCTTCGGCGCGCTGGCGTTCGGCATCGGCACCAGCCAGGTCGAGCACGTGCTGGCCACCCAGACGCTGCCGCTGGACCGCCCCAGGACCATGGCGGTCACGGTCACCGGGGAGCTGGCGGAGGGGGTGACCGCCAAGGACCTGATCCTGGCGATCATCGCCAGGATCGGCACCGGCGGCGGCCAGGGCTACGTCCTGGAATACCGCGGCCCGGCCATCGAGAAGCTGTCGATGGAAGCCCGGATGACCATCTGCAACATGTCCATCGAGGCCGGTGCCCGCGCGGGCATGATCGCCCCCGACCAGACCACCTTCGACTACCTCCAGGGACGCGACCACGCCCCTCAGGGGGCCGACTGGGACGCCGCGGTCGCCTACTGGAAGACCCTGCGCACCGACGACGACGCGGTCTTCGACGCCGAGGTCGTCATCGACGCCTCCTCGCTGGCGCCGTTCGTCACCTGGGGCACCAACCCCGGCCAGGGCGCGCCGCTTTCGGCGAACGTCCCCGACCCTGCTTCGTACGAGGATGCCTCGGAGCGCCACGCCGCCGAAAAGGCCCTGGAATACATGGGGTTGACGGCAGGACAGCCGCTGCGCGAGATCACCGTGGACACCGTCTTCGTAGGTTCGTGCACCAACGGCCGTATCGAGGACCTGCGCTCCGCGGCCGCGATCCTTCAGGGCCGCACGGTCGCCGACGGCGTACGGATGCTGGTCGTCCCCGGCTCGGTGCGGGTCTCCCTGCAGGCCGTCGCCGAGGGACTGGACAAGGTCTTCACCGCGGCCGGGGCCGAATGGCGGCACGCGGGCTGCTCGATGTGCCTGGGCATGAACCCCGACCAGCTGGCACCCGGCGAGCGCTCCGCGTCCACCTCCAACCGCAACTTCGAGGGCCGGCAGGGCAAGGGCGGCCGCACCCACCTGGTCTCGCCCCAGGTCGCCGCCGCAACGGCGGTTCTCGGCCATCTGGCCTCACCGGCCGACCTGTCCGACGTCGACGTCGCCACGCCCGCGGGAGTCTGAACCATGGAAGCCTTTACCACCCACACCGGCCGGGCCGTCCCGCTGCGCCGCAGCAACGTCGACACCGACCAGATCATCCCGGCCCACTGGCTGAAGAAGGTCACCCGCGACGGCTTCGAGGACGGGCTGTTCGAGGCATGGCGCAAGGACCCGGCATTCGTCCTCAACCAGGAGGCGTACAACGGCGCCACGGTGCTGGTCGCCGGCCCCGACTTCGGCACCGGCTCATCCCGTGAACACGCCGTCTGGGCACTGCAGAACTACGGCTTCAAGGCCGTCATCTCCTCGCGGTTCGCGGACATCTTCCGCGGCAACTCCCTCAAGAACGGCCTGCTGACAGTGGTCCTGCCGCAGGAGACCGTGGACCGGCTGCAACAACTGACGGAGACCGATCCGACCGCCGAGATCACCGTCGACCTCGTCGCCCGACAGGTCCGCGCGGTAGACATCACCGCGGACTTCGAGCTGGACGAGAACGCCCGTTGGCGTCTGATGGAGGGACTGGACGACATCAGCCTCACCCTTCGGGAGGAGTCGGCCATCGCCGCGTACGAGGCGAACAGGCCGTCGTTCACACCGCGTACGGTAGAGGTCTGACCTCGGGTTTTATGGCTCAAAGCCATATTGCGTACGATGCGCCCCCTGTGCAGTTGGCAGGGGGCGCATCCGTGTGCCGGGGCGGCTGTTGAGGCCCCGTGAAGCGACAACTCGCCGCAGATGGCACAATTAGCGCATGGAACGCGACGACCAACTCAAGCTCTACGGCGTCGTCGCCGACCGGCTCAAGGTCGCACACGCAAGAGTGCGGACACTGCAAGTCCCGGAGGGCGTACGGATGGCGCTGACCCGGAAGCTGCTCGTCATCACGGCCGCGGCTAAACACGATCTTGCGGACGCGGCAAGGCGTCTGGAGTGGTTCATGGAAGACCTCGACGAAGGTCGTTATCCCGAAGATGTGCACACCGACGGAAGTCCGTGAAGGTCGAGTCCGTTGCGGCACAAGGGTGATAAGCCCGTTTCGTGTTTGATTTGCGGTATATATCTGCCTAACGTGCGAAAAAGCTTGGAAACTTTCGTTCCAGCAATGTCTCCGAAGGGGAAGACGTGAACAAGGCGCAGCTCGTAGAGGCCATTGCCGACAAGCTCGGCGGCCGTCAGAACGCCGCGGATGCGGTGGACGCGGTACTGGACGCAATCGTCCGTGCAGTTGTCAGCGGCGACCGCGTTTCGGTCACCGGATTCGGCTCGTTCGAGAAGGTCGACCGCCCGGCCCGCTATGCCCGCAACCCGCAGACGGGTGAACGCGTGCGGGTCAAGAAGACTTCGGTGCCGCGTTTCCGTGCGGGCCAGGGCTTCAAGGATCTGGTCAGCGGCTCGAAGAAGCTCCCCAAGGGCGGCGAGGTCGCCGTCAAGAAGGCGCCCAAGGGCAGCCTTACGGGCGCCAAGCCCACGGTGAAGAAGGCCGCCGCGAAGAAGGCCGCCGCCAAGAAGGCCGCGAAGAAGGCACCGGCGAAGAAGGTGACCGCGAAGAAGGCCGCGGCGAAGAAGGCGGTGGCGAAGAAGGCACCGGCGAAGAAGGCCGCGGCGAAGAAGGCGGTGGCGAAGAAGGCACCGGCGAAGAAGGTCACCGCCAAGAAGGCAGCGGCGAAGAAGGCCCCCGCGAAGAAGGCCGCCGCCAAGAAGGCTCCGGCGAAGAAGACCACCGCACGCAAGACGACCGCCAAGAAGACCACCGCCCGCAAGCGGTAATTCAGCAGCGGCGACGCAACGCGTCGGGCCGGTCTCCCTTCGGGGAGCCCGGCCCGCGGTGCATGGGAGGACGGGGCCCGTCTAGGCTCTCTGTCATGCAGGCCACCTCGTACACCTACGACCCCGAGACCCGCTCCGGCAGTGTGCTCCTGGACGACGGGACCCCGCTGCCGTTCGACGCGGCGGCCTTTGACGCGGGCGGCCTGCGGCTGCTGCGGCCCGGTCAGCGGGTACGCATCGACGTCGAGGGTGAAGGCGACGCCCGCCGCATCGTCCTCATCACGCTCCAGACGCTCTGATCCCGCGCTCCGGTGCCCCTGTCCCGCTCCGGACGCTGAACCCGCTCCGGGTGCTCCGGATCCCGCTCCGGACGGTCTCAGACCCGCTCCAGAGGCTTCGAATCCCCCTTCGGACGCGCTGAACTGCGGGCGTACCGACGAATACCGACCCCGGCGGCGGGAATACCGACGCACGCGCGCCACGTTGTGGCCTGCAAGGGGCGCACGCAACCCTTAGGGGACGGCCCCTAGGGGATTCACCGCCCACCCGCAGGCCACCCACCCCCTCAGGGAGCGCCCGCCTCCACAGCCGCCCCGTCCTCCAGCGGCGGGGCCTGCCGTGCCGTGTGCGGGCCCACGCCCAGCGCCAGCGCGGCCCGCAGATCCGCGCCGGTGTCCACGTCCCGGCGTACCGACGGCACCTCCGCCGAGCGGATCTCGCGTGCTCCGGAAGCGAGGTGACGGGCCCGCGACGGCCCCCCGAATGCCGGGTCCAATTCCACTCCGGAAGTCGCGGTCAGAAGTGTTGTCCCGATATACGCCGCATCCGCGAGAAAAGCGCGGGGGAATTCCGCGGCGGAATGGAGCACCAGACCGAGCTCGGCCGGACGCAGTGCGGGAAGATCCGCGTTCAGCGCGGCGACGGCGGCACCGGGGCGGCGCGCCCGGACCGTGCTCGCTCCGTGCGTCAGCGCGGCGTTGAGCCCGCGGGCCGGTGTGTCGGGAACAATGTGCGCCCCCAGCTCCGCGAGTCGCTCCCCGGCCAGTCGATCATCCGTGACAACCGCCACATCCCGTACGTATGCGCAGGCCAGCGCCGCGGCGACGGTGTCGAGGGCGAATGCCAGCGCCAACCGGGTCCGGAACTCCTCGCCGGTGGCCGGAGAGAGCCTGCTCTTGGCCCGCACCAGGGGTTTCAGCGGTATCACCAGGCTCCAGGCCGCCGCTGCTCCGCCATCCGCTCCGTCTCTTCGCATCGGCGTCATTCTCCCCCGATGCCGCCGCCGTTCGTCAGGCACGGGGTTACGGTGTTCTCGACATAGCGGGTACCCGGGGCGACAATCGTGCGGCTGCCGGCTCGCAGCAGCTCAGCAGGTCCCACAAGGAGGGTGTTCCAGTGTCCCGCCGCAGAATCGGCTTCTGGTACCGCTTGGCAGCGGTCATCTGTAAACCGCCGCTCTTGGTTCTGTTCAAGCGGGACTGGCGCGGAATGGAGCACATTCCGGCTGACGGCGGATTTATCACCGTGGTCAACCACAACTCGTATCTCGATCCGCTCTCCTATGCCCACTATCAGTACAACACCGGGCGGGTCCCGCGATTCCTGGCGAAGGCCGGCCTCTTCAAAGGCGGCTTCGTCGGCATGATGATGCGCAACCTCGGACAGATCCCCGTCTACCGGGAAACCACCGACGCCGCCACCGCGTTCCGCGCCGCCGTCGCCGCGATCGACCGGGGCGAATGCGTCGCCTTCTACCCCGAGGGCACCCTCACCCGCGACCCCGAGTTGTGGCCCATGCAGGGCAAGACCGGTGCGGCACGGGTCGCATTGCTGACCATGGTCCCGGTCATTCCCGTCGCGCAATGGGGCGCCCATGACGTGATGCCGCCGTACGCCAAGGAGAAGAAGCTCCGGCTCTTCCCCCGCAAGACCCTGCGGGTACAGGCGGGACCGCCGGTCGACCTCAGCGAGTTCTACGGCAAGGAGCCGACCGCAGAGGTCCTGCGCGCCGTCACCGACAAGATCATGACCGCGGTCACCGAGCAGCTGGCCGAGCTCCGCGGCCAGCCCGCGCCGGCCGAACCGTTCGACTACCGCAAGGTCGTCGCCCAGGAGCGGCGCGCCGCCCGGGAGGCCGCGCGGGCGGCCGAGGACATCCCCGCCGCGCGGTCCCCCGCCGCCGCGGACGCCCCCGTGGCACCGGCCGCCGGTACGCAGCAGACCCGAAGCACCCAGCAGGCACAGGAGGATGAAAGCAAGTGACGCGCTGCGCCGTCTTCGGCACGGGGTCCTGGGGCACCGCATTCGCGATGGTGCTCGCCGACGCGGGATGCGAGGTGACCCTGTGGGCGCGCCGCGCGGCCCTCGCCGACGCCGTCAACACCGGCCACACCAACCCCGACTACCTGCCGGGTGTCGAGCTGCCCGCGTCCGTACGGGCCACCACCGACCCGGCGGAAGCGGCACGGGGCGCGGACTTCACCGTCCTCGCCATCCCCTCGCAGACGCTGCGCGCCAACCTCACCGAATGGGCGCCCCTGCTGGCCCCCGACACCGTCCTGGTCTCCCTGATGAAGGGCGTCGAACTGGGCACCGCCAAGCGGATGAGCGAGGTCGTCGAAGAGGTCGCCAAGGTCCCCGCAGAGCGCGTCGCGGTGCTGACCGGGCCCAACCTCGCCAAGGAGATCGCCGCCCGGCAGCCCGCCGCGGCCGTCGTCGCCTGCGCCGACGAGGCGGTCGCCCGGCGGCTGCAGACCGCCTGCCACACCCCGTACTTCCGCCCGTACACCAACACCGATGTGGTGGGCTGTGAGCTGGGCGGCGCGGTCAAGAACGTCATCGCGCTGGCGGTCGGCATCGCCACCGGCATGGGCCTGGGCGACAACGCCAAGGCGTCCCTGATCACCCGGGGACTCGCCGAGACCACCCGACTCGGCCTCGCCATGGGCGCCGACGCGCACACCTTCGCGGGCCTGGCCGGCATGGGCGACCTCGTCGCCACCTGCTCCTCGCCGCTGTCCCGCAACAGCACCTTCGGCACCAACCTCGGCCGCGGGATGACGCTGGCGGAGACCATCGCGGTCACCAAGCAGACCGCCGAGGGCGTCAAGTCCTGCGAGTCCGTGCTGGATCTGGCCCGCCGGCACGGCGTCGACATGCCGCTCACCGAGACGGTCGTGGAGATCGTCCACGAGGGCAAGCCGCCGATGCTGGCCCTCAAGGACCTGATGGCGCGCACCGCGAAGCCCGAGAGGCACTGAAGGGCCCGGAACGGGACGGACCGGTCCGGGACAGGACGAGGCCGTGGGGGCCGTACGGACCGGCACGGGAGACCGTGTGGACCGTGCGGAGCGGTGCGCGGCGGTACGGGAGCGGTTCCGGCCCCGGCACACCGCCGCGCGGCCCGTCACCCGCCCACCGCACCAGCGGCGACGCGGCGGTGACAGCGGCCGCCGCAAGCACTGACTCGGGGCCGGTCAGCAGGTACCCTCGACGCGATATGAGCAGCGAGACCCCCTCCCACAAGCCCCGCGTCGCCGTCGTGTTCGGCGGCCGCAGCTCCGAGCACGCCATCTCCGTGGTCACCGCCGGAGCCGTGCTGGCCGCCATCGACCGCGACAAGTACGACGTGCTGCCCATCGGCATCACGGCCGACGGACGCTGGGCGCTGACCGCCGACGACCCCGCGCGGATGGCCATCGCGGACCGACGGCTGCCCAACGTGGCCGAACTGGCCGAGAACACCGAGGGCGGCGTGCTGCTCCCGGTCGACCCGGTCAACCGCGAGGTCGTCTACAGCGAGCCGGGCTCGGTGCCCAAGGTGCTGGGCGAGGTCGATGTCGTCTTCCCCGTGCTGCACGGCCCGTACGGCGAGGACGGCACCCTCCAGGGCCTGCTGGAGCTCTCCGGCGTCCCCTACGTCGGCTCGGGCGTGCTCGCCTCCGCCGTCGGCCAGGACAAGGACTACATGAAGCGGGTGTTCGCCTCCTTCGGGCTGCCGGTCGGTCCGTACGCGGTGATCCGCCCCCGCGAGTGGGAGAACGACCCCGCGGCCGCCCGCAGGAAGATCGTGGACTTCGCCGCCGAGCACGGCTGGCCGCTGTTCGTGAAGCCCGCGCGGGCCGGCTCGTCCATGGGCATCACCAAGGTCGCCGACCTCGCCGGTCTGGACGAGGCCGTCGAGGAGGCCCGCCGCCACGACCCCAAGATCATCGTGGAGTCGCTGCTGAGCGGCCGCGAGATCGAGTGCGGGGTGCTGGAGTTCGAGGACGGCCCGCGGGCCAGCGTGCCGGCCGAGATCCCGCCGGTCACCGCGCACGACTTCTACGACTTCGAGGCCAAGTACATCGACTCCGCCGACGGGATCGTGCCCGCGCCGCTGACCGACGGGCAGACCGCCGAGGTCCAGGAGCTGGCCGTCGCCGCGTTCGAGGCGGCGTCCTGCGAGGGCCTGGTCCGGGCGGACTTCTTCCTGCAGGACAACGGCGAGTTCGTGATCAACGAGATCAACACGCTCCCCGGCTTCACGCCCATCTCGATGTACCCGCGGATGTGGCAGGAGACCGGAGTGAGCTACCCGGAGCTGATCGACCGGCTCATCCAGGCGGCGCTGCGCCGCTCGACGGGCCTGCGCTAGGCCGCCACCCGGCCGGGGCCGCACCCCCGGCCGGGCCTCAAACCCCTTCGGGAACGGTCTTCTTCACGGCGTCCGCGAGGTCGGTGAGCACATTGACCTCGGGCGCGTACTTCCCGGGAACCGTCACTTCGACATACGTCTTGCGCAGCGTCGTCGTGAAGCGGTAGCCGTCGTCCTGCTTCTCGACGAGCCATCGGACGCCGTTGACTACCGCGCCGTCCGCCCTGGGGTTGTAATGTTCACTCCCGGCCGTCAAAACGTCGGGCTTCGGCACCCCACAGCGCAGTTGCACGGCAGGATCGCCCCAGATGGCAGTGAAGTCGGAGACAGGTTCGGCGGTACCCCGCCGCAGTCCGTCCACGGTCCGCGGCAGCTCCTTGTGGAGCGCCCGGCAGTGCGATGCGGCTTCGCCCTTGGGGGAGGGCACGGCAACCTCGCCGGAAGAACAGCCCACCGCGGCGAACAGCACGGTGAGCACGGGCAGGGCCAGGTATCGACGGCGCGGAGAGATCACCCGGCCGAGCATACGGGGGAGCTAGAGATGGACGACCGGGCAGGTGAGCGTGCGCGTGATGCCTTCCACTTGCTGGACCCTCGCGACCACCATGCGCCCCAGCTCATCGACCGTGTCGGCCTGCGCGCGCACGATGACGTCGTAGGGACCGGTGACATCCTCGGCGGTCAGCACACCGTTGATCTTCGCAATCACCTCGGCTACGGCGGAGGCCTTGCCGACCTCGGTCTGGATCAGGATGTACGCCTGTACCACGGAACCTCCAGGGCGGCTACGAGGATCATGTGGGAAGAAGGGACGCCACGGTACCGCGTCACCGAGCGGAGCGGGGAGACCCGCGCGGTGAACTCGGCAAGTGCGGCGCAGTCGTCAGCCACGTACGGACCGTCCGTACACATGGGAAGGGCAACAGCATGAAGGGCACCGTCGGCGAGCTGGGGGAATTCGGGCTGATCCGGGAGCTCACCGCCCGCCTCACCACCACCCCGGCCGTACGGATCGGGCCGGGGGACGACGCCGCGGTGGTCACCGCGCCCGACCGGAGGGTCGTGGCCAGTACGGACATCCTCCTGGAAGGGCGGCACTTCCGCCGCGACTGGTCCACCGCGTACGACGTCGGCCGCAAGGCCGCCGCGCAGAATCTGGCCGATATCGCGGCGATGGGCGCGGTGCCCACCGCGATCCTGCTCGGCCTGGTGGTCCCCGCGGAACTCCCCGCGACCTGGCCGACCGAGCTGATGGACGGGCTGCGCGACGAGTGCCAGGTGGCCGGCGCCGCCGTCGTCGGCGGCGATGTCGTACGCGGCGACACCATCACCATCGCCATCACCGCGCTCGGCGATCTGCGCAACGCGGAGCCGGTCACCCGGGGCGGTGCCCAGCCCGGCGACGTGGTCGCGGTGACCGGCTGGCTGGGCTGGTCCGCCGCCGGGCACGCCGTCCTCTCCCGCGGCTTCCGCTCCCCGCGCGCCTTCGTGGAGGCGCACCGCCGCCCCGAACCGCCCTACCACGCGGGCCCGGCGGCCGCCGGACTCGGCGCCACCGCCATGACGGACGTCAGCGACGGGCTGGTCGCCGACCTCGGCCATATCGCCGAGGCCAGCAAGGTCCGTATCGATCTGCGGTCCGCCAAGATCGACATCCCCTCGCAGATGTCCGACATCGGCACCGCCGTCGGCGTGGACCCGATGCAGTGGGTGCTCAACGGCGGCGAGGACCATGCGATCGTCGCCACCTTCCCGCCGGATGTGAAGCTGCCCGCCCGGTGGAAGGTCATCGGCGAGGTGCTCAATCCCTCCGCGCTGCCCCAGGTGACGGTGGACGGCGCGTCCTGGGCGAAGGCCGGCTGGGACCACTTCGGGGACAACGGGGACGCCGAGTAGATTCGGCGCCATGCGCATACCTCCACGGGTGCTGACCGTCGCCGGCTCCGACTCCGGCGGCGGCGCGGGCATCCAGGCCGACCTGAAGACGATGCTGGCGCTCGGCACCCACGGCATGAGCGTGCTCACCGCCGTCACCGCGCAGAACTCGCTGGGCGTGCAGGGCGCGTGGGAGCTGCCCGCCGAGGCCGTACGGGCCCAGTTCCGCAGCGTCGTCGACGACATCGGCGTCCAGGCGGTGAAGACCGGGATGCTCTCCTCGCCCGAACTCGTCGAGACCGTCGCGGAACTGCTCGCCGGGCTGCGGGTGCCGGTCGTCGTCGACCCGGTCGGGGTCTCCAAGCACGGCGACGCGCTGCTCGCCGCCACCGCCCTGGACGCGGTCCGCACCAAGCTGCTGCCGACCGCCACCGTCGCCACCCCCAACCTGGACGAGGTCGCCCAGCTGACCGGCCTGCGCGTCGGGGACGAGGCCGCCATGCGCCGGGCGGCGGCCGCGATCCTGGACCTCGGACCGCGCTGGGCGCTCATCAAGGGCGGCCATCTGCCCGCCGGCCCCGGGGACGCGGGCGCGGACAGCGCCGTCGACCTGCTCACCGACGGCACCGAGGAACACTGGCTGCGCGCCCCCCGCCTCGACAACCGCCATACGCACGGCACCGGCTGCACCCTCGCCAGCGCCGTCGCCGCCCAGCTCGCCAAGGGGGACACCGTCCCGCGGGCGGTCGCGGCGGCGAAGGACTATGTCACCGGCGCCATCGCGGGCGGCTTCCGGCTGGGCGCGGGCATCGGGCCCGTGGACCATGGCTGGTGCCGACGCGGCTAGGGCTTACGGGAGGGGGCGCCCGTCGGCGTCCGGGAACGGCAAAAGCCGGCCCACCACTCGGTGGACCGGCTTCACCAGCAACCGGCCGGCTGCGCTACGGGTTAAGACGTCAGCGCGAGACCTTGCCGGCCTTGATGCACGAGGTGCAGGCGTTCAGCTTCTTCGGCGTGCGCCCGATCACTGCACGCACCGTCTGGATGTTGGGGTTCCAACGACGGTTGGTACGGCGATGCGAGTGCGAGACACTCTTGCCGAAGCCCGGCCCCTTGCCGCAGACGTCGCAGTTGGCAGCCACGGGTCACTCCAAAGACTTCAGATGCACTTACGGTGAAATCCCGACGAGCCGAGTGCATTGACCGCCGGCGCCGCCAGGAGAGGAATGGCCCGATTTCCATCGGGCAACCGGAGCAGCATACAACGGCCGCTCCCGTAGAACGAAACTACCACGCGCCCTCCGGGCCCCGCCCCGGCCTCCCCGACCGTGCGCGGCTACTGTGCGGGTGCATCCCGTTAACCAGGAGGACGACGTGCCGTATCCGCTCGACGCCGTGGCGGTGCGCGCATGGTGCGGGCTGGCCCTGGAGGCGCTCGGCCGGGAACGCGAGCGGATCGACGCGATCAACGTCTACCCGGTACCCGACGGTGACACCGGCACCAACCTCTATCTGACGGTGGAATCCGCCACCCGCGCCGTCGAGGCCGCCTTCGACGGGCACGCCTCCACCGGCACCGCACCCGGACTCGCCGACGCCATGGGGGCCATGGCGCACGGTGCCCTCATCGGGGCCCGCGGCAATTCCGGCACGATCCTGGCGCAGCTGCTGCGCGGGATGACGGAGGTGCTGACGGCCGCGGCGGCGGGCGGCGCCGAGGAGCCGGGCGCCGCCGTACTGCGGCGGGCGCTGCGCCGGGCCGCGGCATCGACGTACGAGGCGGTGGCGCACCCGGTGGAGGGCACCGTCCTGACGGTCGCGACCGCCGCCGCGGAGGCCGCGGAGCGGGCCGGCGGCGAAGCCTCCGAGGTGGCGCGGGCCGCCCACGAGGGTGCCCGTATCGCCCTGCAGGCGACTCCCGGGCAGCTCGCGGTCCTCGGCCGGGCGGGTGTGGTGGATGCCGGTGGCTGCGGGGTCGTCGCGCTGCTGGGTGCGCTCGCGGACGCGCTGTCCGGGGAGGTTTCCGCGGCGCCCGTCGTCGTACGGGCCGAGGCGGCGCCCCTGGAGGCGGCGGGCTGCGAGGCGGTGGCCCCGGGGGAGACGGGCGGCTGCGGGGACCCGCACGGGGACGGGCCGGCCTTCGAGGTGATCTACCTCCTGGAGGCCGACGACGACGGCGTGGCGGGCCTGCGGACCCGGCTCGACGGGCTCGGCGACTCCCTGGTGGTGGTCGGCGGCGACGGTCTGTGGAACGTCCATGTCCATGTCGACGACGCCGGAGCCGCCGTCGAGGCGGGCATCGAGGCCGGCCGCCCGTACCGGATCGCCATCACGCACTTCGGCGCCACCCGTACGAAGGAGCGGGAGCCGGCGGATCGGGCCGTCGTCGCCGTGGTGCCGGGCGACGGGCTCGCCGGGCTGTGCACGGAGGCGGGCGCGACCGTGGTGTCCGTACGTCCCGGGGAGCCGCCCGCCAGCGGCGAACTGGTGCAGGCGATCCGGCAGGCGCACGCCCGGGAGGTGATGCTGCTGCCCAACGACCCGGAGCTGCGGCACACCGCGGCCGCCGCCGCGGAGCAGGCCCGTACCGAGGGCGTACGGGTCGCGCTGATCCCCACCCGCTCCGCCGTGCAGGGCATGGCGGCGCTGGCGGTGCACGAGCCGGGCCGCAGCTTCGACGAGGACGTGGTCGCGATGACCTCGGCCGCGGGCGCCACCCGCTATGCCGAGCTGGCGGTGGCGGAGCGGCAGTCGTGGACGATGGCCGGGGTCTGCCAGGCCGGGGACGTCCTCGGCCTGATCGACGGCGATGTCGCGGTGATCGGCTCCGAGCTGGCCGGCACCGCGATGACCGTGCTCGACCGGATGCTTTCGGCGGGCGGGGAACTGGTCACGCTCGTTCTCGGCGCGGAGGTTCCGGAATCCCTCGGTGACCGGCTGGAGCGGCATGTGCGCGAGCGGTATCTCGCCGTGGACACGGTCGTCTACGAGGGCGGTCCGTACGCGGCGCCGCTGCTGATCGGCGTCGAATAGGGCCGCAAGGCCCGCTGGGGGAAAGCCCGAAGCCTGTGCGACGGCGGCGCGGAAAGCGGTGATTCTGGCCGTTGTCAGTGGCGTGGTGTGCAATGGACGACGTGGCAGCGCTCGACGAACCTCTGAAGAAAATCCTCGGCGGCACCACCGCGAAGGTGCTGGCAGAGCATCTCGGCCTGCATACGGTCGGCGATCTGTTGCACCACTACCCCCGGCGCTATGCCGAGCGCGGCGAGCTCACCCGCCTCGCCGATCTGCCCCTGGACGAACATGTCACGGTCGTCGCCCAGGTCGAGGACGCCCGCGTACTGAAGTTCAACGGCGGCAGAGGACAGCGGCTGGAGGTCACCCTCACCGACGGCAGCGGCCGCCTCCGGCTGGTCTTCTTCGGCAAGGGCATCCACAAACCGCACAAGGAGCTGCTGCCGGGCCGCCGCGCGATGTTCGCCGGCAAGGTCTCCGTGTTCAACCGCAAACTCCAGCTCGCCCACCCCGAGTACGAGCTGCTCGACCGGGACGCCGACAGCGGCGCCGTGGACGCCTTCGCCAACCAGCTGCTGCCGATCTACCCGGCCTGCCAGCAGATGGCCTCCTGGAAGATCGCCAAGGCGGTCGACGCGGTGCTGCCCAGCGCGCAGGACGCCGTCGACCCGCTGCCGGTCGCCCTGTGCGAGGACCGCGGCCTGGTCCCGCTCACCGAGGCGCTGCTGAAGATCCACCGGCCGGGCAGCAAGGCCGATATCGCCGACGCGCGCGCCCGGCTGAAGTGGGACGAGGCGTTCGTCCTCCAGGTCGCGCTCGCCCGGCGCCGTCTCGCCGAGACCCAACTCCCCGCCGTGCCACGGCAATTGGTCAAGGGCGGCATTCTCGACGACTTCGACTCCAGGCTGCCCTTCTCGCTCACCGAGGGGCAGCGCAAGGTCAGCAAGGAGATCTTCGACGACCTGGCGACGGCGCACCCCATGCACCGCCTCCTCCAGGGCGAGGTCGGCTCGGGCAAGGCGCAGCCGCTGGACGCGCTGGTGCTCACCCCGTGCGGCTTCCGGCCCATGGGGGAGATGGCCGTCGGCACCCAAGTGGTGGTGCCGACCGGCGAGATCGCCGTGGTGGACGGCGTCTTTCCGCAGGGCGAGCGGGAGGTGTGGCGGCTGGTCCTGTCGGACGGGAGCGCCGTCGAGTGCGACGACGAGCATCTGTGGATCGTCGGGGCCGACGGCGCGGGGGAGCGGGTGCTGTCCACCCGCGAGCTGCGCGCCGATCCGCGCACCGCCGATAGCCGGCCCAAGTGGTCCATCGCCCCGGCCACCCCGGTGGACCTCGACGGGGGCGAGGACCGGCCGCTCGATCCGTATGAGCGGGGCAGGGCGCTGGCCCACGACGGGCGCCGGGTCCCGGACGCCTATCGGAACGCACCGGTCAAGGACCGGCTGGCCCTGGTGCAGGGCCTGATGGACGCGGGCGGTGAGTTCTCCGGCCACGGCGCGGCGTTCCGCGGGGCCACCGCCGCGCTCGCCGATGACCTCGGCTGGCTGGTGCGCTCCCTGGGCGGCAGCGTCCGCCCGGTCCCCGCGGCCGGATCGCGCGGCGGGTACGACGTCGCCGTGGCACTGCCGGACGGGTACCCGCTCTCCCGGGTGACGGACGCGCCCCCCGGGCGGCCCCTGGGCGACGCCCGCTTCCGGCGCACCGTCCAGGCCATCGAGTACGTCGGCCGCAAGCCCGTCCAGTGCATCAGCGTCGCGCACCCGGACCGCGCCTATGTGACCGACCACTTCACGGTCACGCACAACACCATGGTCGCGCTGCGCGCCATGCTCGGCGTCGTGGACGGCGGCGGCCAGACCGCGATGCTCGCGCCGACCGAGGTCCTCGCCCAGCAGCACCACCGCTCGATCACCGAGATGATGGGGGAGCTGGCCCATCATCACAGCGACGCGAAGCGTCTCGACCCAAGGGCGGTGGTGGGCGACGGGCGGACGTTGGGCGTCGCCGAGCACGGCACGAAGGTGGTGCTGCTGACCGGCTCCATGGGCGTCGCCGCCCGCCGTCAGGCGCTGCTCGACCTGGTCACCGGCGAGGCCGGCATCGTCATCGGCACCCACGCCCTGATCGAGGACGAGGTGCGGTTCCGCGACCTCGGCCTGGTCGTCGTCGACGAACAGCACCGCTTCGGCGTCGAGCAGCGGGACGCGCTGCGCGGCAAGGGCCACTCCCAGGGGGAGATGCAGACACCGCATCTCCTGGTGATGACGGCGACACCCATTCCGCGCACGGTGGCCATGACGGTCTTCGGCGATCTGGAGACCTCCGTCCTGGACCAACTCCCCGCCGGGCGTTCGCCGATCGCCAGCCATGTGGTGCCCGCCAAGGACAAGCCGCACTTCCTGGCGCGGACCTGGGACCGGGTCCGCGAAGAGGTCGAGGCGGGGCACCAGGCGTATGTGGTGTGCCCCCGGATCGGCGACGACGAGGAGGAGGCATCCAAGGGGACCAAGAAGGGCGCGGGCGCCAAGAGCGCGGCGGCCAAGGCGAGTTCACCGGAGGACGTGGCGGAGAAGCGCCCGCCGCTCGCGGTGCTCGACGTCGCCGAGCAGCTCACCGGGGGACCGCTCGCCGGCCTGCGGGTGGCGGTGCTGCACGGCCGGATGGCCCCGGACGACAAGGACGACGTGATGCGCCGGTTCGCCGCCGGTGAGCTGGACGTCCTGGTCGCGACGACGGTCATCGAGGTCGGTGTGAACGTCCCGAACGCCACCGTCATGGTGATCATGGACGCGGACCACTTCGGCGTCTCCCAGCTGCACCAGCTGCGCGGCCGGGTGGGCCGGGGTTCGGCGCCCGGCCTGTGCCTGCTGGTCAGCGATATGCCGGAGGGCAGCCCGGCCCGTGCCCGGCTCGCCGCGGTGGCCGCCACCCTGGACGGCTTCGAGCTCTCCCGTATCGATCTGGAGCAGCGGCGCGAGGGCGATGTCCTGGGGCAGGCGCAGTCCGGCGTCCGGTCGTCGCTGCGGATGCTCACGGTCATCGACGACGAGGAGGTGATCGCGGCGGCCCGCGAGGAGGCCACCGCACTGGTCGCCGCCGACCCCGAGCTGACCGGCTGCCCGGAGCTGCGGATCGCGCTCGCCGCCCTGCTGGACGACGAACGGGAGCAGTATCTGGAGAAAGGCTGACAAAGGCCGAGAAGGGAAGAGCAAGGGCTGAGAAAGGCCGGGGCCAGGGGCCGAGGGGTCCCCCGCGCCGGCGCGCCGCCCGCCCCGTGAGATCGATCACCCCGCTCCCGCGGCCGCCGGGCACTCCGCCGGGCCCCCACCCCGACCTGACGGAATATCGTGGGAGAGCGGAGCCACCCGGCTCCCACCGCTCACCACCGACCACGCGCCCACCATCGACCACGCACAACGTAAGGACGGGCCCATGACCCGCGTGATCGCCGGTACCGCCGGCGGCCGCCGCCTGGCCGTACCACCGGGAAACGGCACCCGCCCGACCTCCGATCGGGCCCGCGAGGGCCTGTTCTCCACCTGGGAGTCGCTCGAAGGCACCCTGAGCGGTGCCCGGGTGCTCGATCTGTACGGCGGCTCCGGCGCCGTCGGCCTGGAGGCCCTCTCCCGGGGCGCCGCGCATGTCCTGCTGGTCGAGGCCGACGCCCGCGCCGCCCGCACCATCCGCGAGAACGTCCGGACGCTGGGCCTGCCCGGCGCCGAGGTGAGGGTCGGCAAGGCCGAGCAGACCGCCGCGGGCCCGGCCCAGGGCGAGCCCTACGACATCGTGTTCCTGGACCCGCCGTACGACATGTCCGACGCGGATCTCCGCGAGATCCTGCTCACACTCCGTGGTCAGGGGTGGCTAGCGGAGGACGCACTCGTCACCGTGGAGCGCAGCAGCAGAGGCGGCACGTTTCCATGGCCGGACGGTTTCGAAGCGATCAAGGCCCGTCGCTACGGCGAAGGGACGCTTTGGTACGGTCGCGCCGCTTCGACGTCCGCCGCACCGACGTCAACAAGCGTGTCATGACCGGATCGGAGAGCGAGGAACCGAAGTTGCGCCGCGCCGTCTGTCCGGGGTCGTTCGACCCCATCACCAATGGGCACCTGGACATCATCGCCCGTGCCTCCAAGCTGTACGACGTGGTCCATGTCGCCGTGATGATCAACCAGTCCAAGAAGGGGCTGTTCACGGTCGACGAGCGGATGGACCTGATCCGCCGGGCCACCGCCGAGTACGGCAACGTCGAGGTGGAGTCCTTCCACGGCCTGCTCGTCGACTTCTGCAAGCAGCGGGACATCCCCGCGATCGTCAAGGGCCTGCGCGCCGTCAGCGACTTCGACTACGAGCTGCAGATGGCCCAGATGAACAACGGCCTGTCCGGGGTGGAGACCCTCTTCGTCCCCACCAACCCCACCTACAGCTTCCTGTCCTCCAGCCTCGTGAAGGAGGTCGCGGCCTGGGGCGGCGATGTCGCCCATCTGGTCCCGCCGATCGTCCTCGATGCCCTCACCGAGCGCCTCAAGGAGCAGCAGTGACACGGCACATGAGGCGCTGATCCGATGCCGGGCTGACGCGACGTCAGTCAGGTGTCGGGCCGGGGGCCGGTGGCCGTACAGTCGTCCCGTTCCGTCGTTCCTTCCCTTCAGAGAGTGGCGAGTCCAAGGTGGACGTGCAGAAGAAGCTCGACGACATCGTCGACACCGTCGGCAACGCCCGGTCCATGCCCATGTCGGCCTCCTGCGTGGTCAACCGCACCGAGCTGCTGGCCATGCTGGAAGAGGTGCGCGCGGCGCTGCCCGGCTCCCTCGCGCAGGCGCGGGAGCTGCTCGGCGGCCGGGAGCGGATGGTCGAGGAGGCGCGGGCCGAGGCGGAGCGGATCATCGAGTCCGCGCACGCCCAGCGTGGCTCGCTGATCTCCGACACCGAGGTCGCCCGGCAGTCCCAGGACGAGGCCGACCGGATTCTCGCGGAGGCCCGCCGGGAGGCGGCGGAGATCCGCGCCGAGGCCGACGACTACGTCGACAGCAAGCTCGCCAACTTCGAGGTCGTCCTCACCAAGACCATCGGATCCGTCGACCGCGGCCGCGAGAAGCTGCTCGGCCAGGGGCCCGGACTCGACGAATACGGCCAGGCGGATGCCGAGGCCCCGGAGCGCAGCGCCGACCCGGAGACCCTCACGCAGCGCGCCGACGCCTATGTGGACGCCAAGTTCGGCGCGTTCCAGGCCGTGCTGGCCAAAACGCTCGAAGCGGTCGGCCGGGGCCGCGACAAGCTCCAGGGCGCGCGGGCGACCGATGAGCTCGGTGCCCACCTGGCGACGCAGAGTGGCCCGCAGGCCGGGCAGCCGCAGGCCGACGCCGAATATCTCGCCGAGCTGGCGGGCATCGGCGCCGACCAGGCCCCACAGCCGTCCCAGGTCGCCCAGGCGCAACCCCAGCCCCAGGAGCACCAGCAGTACCAGGGCGACCAGCAGCTCCAGCCCCAGGCCCAGCAGCTCCAGCAGGGCTACTACCAGGATCCGGCCGCCTACCAGCAGCAGGATGTCTACGGCTATCAGCAGCCCCAGCAGGATCCGTACCTCCAGCAGCAGGATCCGTACGGCTATGGCTGGCAGCAGCCCCAGCAGCAGGGCTACGACCCCCATGCCGGCTATCTTCCCCAGCAGCAGGTGCCCCAGCAGGCTCCGCAGGATCACGGTGCCCAGCCCGGCGCACTCGACGAGACCAGCCTCTTCGACACCAGCATGATCAACCTGGACCAGCTCCGGCAGTACGAAGAGGGACGCCGGCAGTAAGCCGGCCGGCAGCCACCGGCGGGAAGACGCCGGTGAACAGGGTGCCCGGCCGCGGGCGGATTGGGCCTATCGAGGCCCGTCCAGTATCCTGACTGTTCGGTCGTGTGCACGTCCGCGATCTCTGCTGCCCATCCGCCGTTCCGGTTCCGGGCAGCCCGCAAACCAGCAGTACAGAAAGCAGGAAGCCATCAACGCCCGCCTCGACCACCGCTCCCCGCTCGTGTTCGACACACGCGAGCTGGGCCGTCGTCCCGGTGCGCTCAAGCGGCTCTCCCGCACTGTCGAGGCCCCCCGGGACCTCGGCAACGAGGTCATCGGAGCGCCTGAGGGCGCGCCGGTCGAGCTCGACCTCCGCCTGGAATCGGTCATGGACGGGGTGCTTGTCACAGGCACCGCCCGTGCGACCGTGAAGGGGGAGTGCGTAAGGTGTCTGGAGCCGCTGGAGCGAGAGCTCGAAGCGGACTTCCAGGAGCTGTTCGCCTACCCCGACGCCGATGCCCACGTCCACGACAAGGACGCCGGCGAGGACGTCGAGGACGAGGAGGACACCCTCTACATCGAGGACGACATGTTCGACCTCGAACCCGTGCTGCGTGACACGGTGGTGCTCGCACTGCCGATGCAGCCGGTGTGCCAGGACGACTGCCCTGGTCTGTGCTCCGAATGCGGAGTGCGGCTGGCGGACGAACCGGACCACCACCACGACGCCGTCGACATCCGTTGGGCGGCACTGCAGGGACTCGCCGAGACCATCAAGGACGGCGAGAAGGACAACATGGGCGGCGCCGAAGCGGGCGTCGACGAGAAGCAGGAGAAGTAGCCGTGGCTGTTCCGAAGCGGAAGATGTCGCGCAGCAACACGCGCCACCGCCGGTCGCAGTGGAAGGCTGCGGTCCCCACCCTGGTGGCGTGCGAGCGCTGCCACGAGCCGAAGCAGCAGCACATCGCGTGCCCCGCTTGCGGCACTTACAACAAGCGCCAGGTCCTCGAAGTCTGAGCGGCTGGTGACAGGCTCTATGTCAGACGCCAATTCGGCTCCCCGCAGTCGCGGGAGTGAACCGACTCCGGCGGACACGGCCTCGTCCCACACGCTTCTGGAAGGGCGGCTCGGGTACAAACTTGAGTCCGCCCTTCTGGTACGTGCGCTGACGCACCGCTCGTACGCGTACGAGAACGGCGGTCTGCCCACCAACGAGCGGCTCGAATTCCTCGGGGACTCGGTGCTCGGCCTGGTGGTCACGGACACGCTGTACCGCGTCCACCCCGACCTGCCGGAAGGCCAGCTGGCCAAACTGCGGGCCGCGGTGGTCAACTCGCGTGCGCTCGCCGAGGTGGGCCGCGGCCTGGACCTCGGCGCCTTCATCCGCCTCGGCAGGGGCGAAGAGGGTACGGGCGGCCGGGACAAGGCATCGATCCTCGCCGACACCCTGGAAGCGGTGATCGGCGCGGTCTATCTCGACCAGGGCCTCGACGCGGCCGCCGAGCTGGTGCACCGGCTCTTCGACCCGCTCATCGAGAAGTCCTCCAGCCTGGGCGCGGGCCTGGACTGGAAGACGAGCCTCCAGGAACTCACCGCGACCGAAGGTCTCGGTGTCCCGGAGTACCTGGTCAGCGAGACCGGCCCCGACCACGAGAAGATCTTTACTGCTGCCGCCCGCGTCGGTGGTGTCTCGTACGGCACCGGCACCGGCCGCAGCAAGAAGGAAGCCGAGCAGCAGGCGGCGGAGTCCGCGTGGCGTGCGATCCGCGCCGCGGCGGACGAGGCGGCCAAGGCCGACGCGGCGGGTTCCGGCGACGCCGGGATGCCCGCCGCCGAGGATCAGGCTCCGGCTTCCGGCGACACCACGTCGTCGGCACACTGAACCACCCCGCTGACCCTGTCCGGACGGCCCCGCGGTCGTCCGGACAGGGTCAGCGGCCTTTCCGAGCCCCGGGCCCCGCGCGGGCCCCGCGTCCCGAGGAGCCGTCGTGCCCGAGCTGCCCGAGGTCGAGGTCGTACGCCGTGGACTGGAACGCTGGGTAAGCGGCCGTACCGTCGACGCGGTCGAGGTCCTGCATCCGCGCGCGATCCGCCGGCACGCCGCAGGAGCGGCCGATTTCGCGGCCCGGCTCAAGGGGCTGCGGATAGGCACGGCCCGCCGCCGCGGCAAATACCTCTGGCTCCCGGTGACCGGCGGCGGCCCGGCGGCCCAGACCGCCGCCGAGGGCATCGCCCCCATCGTCACGCCGTCCGTCACCCACGGCCTGTCGATCCTCGCCCACCTCGGCATGAGCGGCCAGCTGCTGGTCCAGCCGAAGGACGCCCCCGACGAAAAGCACCTGCGCATCCGGATCCGCTTCGCCGACGCGCTCGACACCGAGCTCCGCTTCGTCGACCAGCGCACCTTCGGCGGCCTCTCCGTGCACGACACCGTCCCCGGCGACCCCGACCAGCTGCCCGACGTCATCGCGCACATCGCCCGCGACCCGCTGGACCCGGCCTTCGACGACGCCGCCTTCCACGACGCGCTGCGCCGCCGCCGGACCACCATCAAGCGGGCGCTGCTCGACCAGTCGTTGATCAGCGGCGTCGGCAATATCTACGCCGACGAGGCGCTGTGGCGCGGCAAGCTCCACTACGACCGCCCGACCGCCACCTTCACCCGCCCCCGCACCGCCGAGCTGCTCGGCCACGTACGGGACGTGATGAACGCGGCGCTGGCCGTCGGCGGCACCAGCTTCGACAGCCTGTACGTCAACGTGAACGGCGAATCCGGGTACTTCGAGCGCTCCCTGGACGCCTACGGCCGCGAGGACGAGCCCTGCCGCCGCTGCGGCACCCCCATCCGCCGCCGCTCCTGGATGAACCGCTCCAGCTACTTCTGCCCCCGCTGCCAGCGCCCGCCACGGCCGGCCCGGACCGGCTGAGGGCGTCACCACCGCGGCCGTCGGACGGCGTCCGGGGCGTCCGTACGGACGGGGCGGCCCCCGCCCCTGCCCGTCGGCCCGCGCCGCGCTCAGCGGTGTTCGGGCTCCGGCCCGCTCAGAAGCCGAAGTCCTGCGTCCACCACGGGCCGCCCGAGCCGAAGTGCACGCCGACGCCCATGGTCTTGTAGTCGCAGTTGAGGATGTTGGCGCGGTGGCCGGGGCTGTTCATCCAGGTGTCCATCACGGACTGGGCGTTGGCCTGGCCCCGGGCTATGTTCTCGCCGCCCAGGTCGGTGATGCCCAGGTCACGGGCGCGGTCCCAGGGCGTGTCGCCGTCCGGGTCGGTGTGGCCGAAGAAGTCGCGCGCGGCCATGTCGTCACTGAACTGCTGCGCCAGCCCGGCCAGTTCCTTGTCCGCGGTCACCGGAGAGCACCCGGCCTGGGCGCGCTCCTGATTGACCAGGGACAGCACCTGGGCCTCGGCGGACGTCCCGGCGTCCGGGGTCTTCGACGGTGTCGCGGAGGGCTCCGGCGTCGCGGAGGCCGTCCGGCCGGGGCTCTTCGCCGGGGCGGGCGAACCGGATTCCCGGCTGGGGGACTGGCTGGGCCGGTGCGGCGAGGGGGAGGTCGAGGGGGCCGCGGCCGAGGACGGGCGGTCGGTCTCCGGGGCCTTCGGACGGGCACTGCCGCGGCTCGCCGCCTCGGTGCCGCGGTCCACCGGCGTCGCCGACTCGCTGCCCTGTCCCGTCGCGTCCGGCAGCGCGTCGGCACGCACCCGGTCGCCACCTTCGCCGTTCCCGCCCGCCTCGAACCGGCCATGGCCCGGGATCAGCCCGGACGCGACCGCCACCGCACCCATCGCCACGGCCGCGGAGGCGCCGAGCAGTCCGGTACGGAGCGGTGCCGTCCGGCGGCCGCGCGCCGCGCGATGGGCGCCGTGCCGCGCCGGGGGGCGTGCGCCGGACGAGACGGAGGAGAGGGGCGAGGCAGGTGCGGTCGGCGGGGCCACGTCAGCGGGCGCCGCCCCTCGGGATCCAGGCGCTTGGGGAGCAGAGCGTCGATGGCGGCCCATCCGCTGTCTTCCTTCCCCCGGTGCAAGCACCGGGTCCGCTGGAGCGGCTTCCGCCGCATAGCCTTCTGGCGGCAACATGATTCACCCATACGAGTGAGTCTCGCTGTCGGGGGACTGTACGCCATGGCGCGCGGGGCCGAGGTGTTTGCCGGGCAATTGGCCGGTTAGCGTGCACACATGAACGAAGATGTCCGGGTGACCGCGTGGGTGCGCGGTCAGGTCCAAGGTGTCGGGTTCCGCTGGTTCACCCGCGCCAACGCCCTGCGTATCGGTGAACTCGCCGGGTTCGCGGTCAATCTCGGCGACGGCCGCGTCCAAGTGGTCGCCGAGGGGCCGAAGGACCGCTGCGAGCAGCTGCTGGAATGGCTGCGTACCGGAGACACGCCCGGGCGGGTCGATGGAGTAACGGGGATCTGGGACACCCCGCGCGGTGGATACGACGGCTTCGAGATCCGCTGAGAAGGCCGCGACACCAGCCGTACGGCCGTCAAGAACGATCTCGGGGGTATGCCTTTGTCAGCTGCTTACGGGAGATAAGCGCTGGTGGTTGCCAACTCGGCCGACCCGTGCAAGGCTGCCGCTGTACGGATGATCTCCAACACCCCGCGGGACCTTTCTGGGGAGTCGGGTGCAGCGCTCGCACGGCCGCGCGCTCCCAGGTGCCGAGGATACGGGGTGTGATCGTGTTGACCCTCAAACCGTTTGGTGAGACTCTGGAATCCCCGCGCACCTTAGCTGTTTGGCATTGAAGACACCTAGTAATGACAAGCACCGCGGGTGCGAATCCCTCACGACCCACACCGCTTCGGTCGGTCACTCAGTGTGGAGGACCATCCATCATGGCAAAGGCGCTTCTCGGTTACGTCGGCGGCTCCGACCCCCGAGTCCTCTCCGAGATGCGACGGCTTCAGCAGCGCGTGCAGGACCTGGAATCCGAGCTGATCCGGATGCAGGCCGAAAACGACATGCTGTCCGCTGCCGCACGTCGAGACGACTCGATGCTGGACATCGACGTACCCCAGGCGGAGCCCGCGCTCACCTGACCCGCACCCCTGGGCCGGGCGGGCTTTTCGCCAGCCGCTTGAGGCATCGCCCTCAAGATCTGCAGTTCTCGTCAAGATCTGCAAGGGACGCTTCGGCGTCCCTTCGTCGTTTCTGGTTCCCGCCGTTTCCCGCTCCCCGCCGCTTCCCGGTCCGCCGCTTTTCGGTCGCTTCCCCGCCGTCTCGATTCCCGCTCGACTTCTGTCCGGGGTCCGTCCTTACCGCTTGGTGTGCCCTGACCCCTCACCTGTGAAACCGAAAACGAACGGCGCCGCGCACCCGGCCCCGTACCGGCCGGAGCGGGCAGCGGAATGTTGGGGCCGCCCGCCGAGGCATGGCCGGTAGAGTCCAACGGCGTGCACCTCAAGAGTCTGACCCTGCGAGGCTTCAAGTCCTTCGCCTCCGCCACGACGCTGCGCTTCGAGCCCGGTATCACCTGCGTCGTGGGCCCCAACGGTTCCGGCAAGTCGAATGTCGTGGACGCGTTGTCCTGGGTCATGGGCGAGCAGGGGGCGAAGTCGCTGCGCGGCGGCAAGATGGAGGACGTCATCTTCGCCGGGACGACCGGCCGGCTGCCGCTGGGCCGGGCCGAGGTCTCGCTCACCATCGACAACTCCGACGGCGCACTGCCCATCGAGTACGCCGAAGTGACCATTACCCGGATCATGTTCCGTAATGGCGGCAGCGAATACCAGATCAATGGCGATACCTGCCGACTGCTGGATATCCAGGAATTGCTTTCCGATTCCGGTATCGGGCGCGAGATGCATGTCATCGTCGGGCAGGGACAGCTCGACTCCGTGCTGCACGCCGATCCCATGGGGCGCCGGGCGTTCATCGAGGAGGCGGCCGGTGTCCTCAAGCACCGCAAGCGCAAGGAGAAGGCGCTGCGGAAACTGGACGCGATGCAGGCCAACCTCGCCCGCGTACAGGATCTGACCGACGAGCTGCGCCGCCAGCTCAAGCCGCTGGGACGGCAGGCCGCGGTCGCCCGGCGGGCCGCCGTCATCCAGGCCGATCTGCGGGACGCCCGGCTGCGCCTGCTCGCCGACGATCTCGTCACCCTGCGGGAGGCGCTGCGCGCCGAGATCGCGGACGAGGCGGCGCTCAAGGAACGCAAGGAGGCCGCGGAGGCGCAGCTGCGCGCCGCCCAGCAGCGCGAGGCGGCGCTGGAGGAGGAGGTCCGCACGCTGACACCGCGGGTCCAGCGCGCGCAGCAGACCTGGTACGAGCTGTCGCAGCTCGCGGAGCGGGTGCGCGGCACGATCTCGCTGGCCGAAGCGCGGGTCAAGAGCGCTGCGCCGGCCCCGCCGGACGAGCGGCAGGGGCGCGACCCCGAGGACATGGAGCGCGAGGCGGCCCGGATCCGTGAGCAGGAGGCGGAGTTGGAGGCCGCGCTGGAGGCGGCGAGCCGGGCGCTGGAGGACACCGTCGAGCACCGTGCCGCGCTGGAGCGGCAGTTGGCGGAGGAGGAGCGGCGGCTGCGGGATGTGGCCCGCGCCATCGCCGACCGGCGGGAGGGGCTCGCCCGGCTGAACGGGCAGGTCACCGCGGCCCGCGGCCGGGCCGCCTCCGCCCAGGCGGAGATCGGCCGGCTGGCCGAGGCCCGGGACGGCGCACGGGAGCGGGCGGCCGCGGCCCAGGAGGCGTACGAGCAGCTGAAGGCCGAGGTCGACGGGCTGGACGCGGACGACGAGGAGCTCGCGGGCCGGCACGACGCGGCCCGGCGGGAGCTGGCGGAGGCGGAGGCCGCGCTGACCGCCGCACGCGAGGCGCTGACCGCGGCGGAGCGCCAGCGCGCCGCGACCTCCGCCCGGCACGACGCACTGGCGCTCGGGCTGCGCCGCAAGGACGGCACCGGCGCGCTGCTGGCCGCCGCGGACCGGCTCACCGGCCTGCTCGGCCCGGCGGCGGAGCTGCTGACGGTCACCCCCGGCTACGAGATTCCCGTCGCGGCGGCGCTCGGCGCGGCCGCGGACGCCATCGCCGTCACCGGCCCGGCCACCGCCGCCGACGCCATCCGCCTGCTGCGGAAGCAGGACGGGGGACGGGCGGCGATGGTGCTGGGGGGCGTGCCGGCCGCTGGTGCCGTGGCGGTTTCCGAGACGGCTGGGCTTGCGGAGGCTGTCGGGACTGCTGTGGACGGTGAGCCGGGGGAGTCGAGTGTGCAGGCCGGGCGCGTCGGTGGTCCGGCGGGTTCCGTGGGCACGGAGCACACGGCGCGGGTGCCGGGCCCGGCAGGGGAGGCCGACGTGGCGGCGCGGGCCGGGGCGGGGCCGGAGCGGCCGGTGATCGGGCCGCAGTCGACGGGCCGGGAAAGTGCGCCCCGGGACGGCGAGGCGGCGGGTGCCGCCGGCGCGTCCGGGCACCGTGTGCCCGGTCCCCGCTCCGCGCCCGTGCGCGCCGCTGAACTGGTGCGCGGGCCGGAGGAGTTGATGGCCGCGGTGGCCCGGCTGCTGCGGGACGTGGTGGTGGTCGGGACGCTGGAGGACGCCGAGGAACTGGTGGCCGCGCGTCCGGAGCTGATGGCCGTGACCGGTGAGGGCGATCTGCTCGGGGCGCATTTCGCGCAGGGCGGGTCGGCCGGCGCGCCGAGTCTGCTGGAGGTGCAGGCGTCCGTCGACGAGGCGGCCGCGGAGCTGGCGGAACTGGCGGAGCGCTGCGAGGAGCTCACCGAGGCGCAGCGGGCGGCGGCGGAGCGGCGTACGGAATGTGCCGCGCTGGTCGAGGAGCTGGGCGAACGGCGGCGCGCGGCGGACCGGGAGAAGTCCAAGATCGCGGGGGATCTGGGGCGGCTCGCCGGGCAGGCGCGGGCGGCGGCGGGCGAGGCGGAACGTTCCGGTGCGGCGGCCGCCAAGGCCGAGAAGGCCCTGCTGCGGGCCACCGAGGAGGCCGAGGAACTGGCCGAGCGGCTCGCCGCGGCCCAGGAGGCCCCGGGCGTCGGCGACGAGGAGCCCGATACGTCCGTACGGGACCGGCTGGCCGCCGACGGGGCCAACGCCCGGCAGACGGAGATGGAGGCCCGGCTCCAGGCGCGTACGCACGAGGAGCGGGTGAAGGCGCTCGCCGGGCGGGCGGATGCGCTGGACCGCGGCGCGCGCGCCGAGCGGGAGGCGCGGGCACGGGCCGAGCGGCGGCGCGCCCGGCTGCGCCACGAGGCGGCGGTGGCCGGGGCGGTGGCCTCCGGTGCCCGCCAGCTGCTGGCGCACGTCGAGGTGTCGGTCGTACGGGCCGAGGGGGAGCGCGGCGCCGCCGAGCGGGCCAAGGCGGAGCGCGAAGCGGCGCTGGTGGCCGAGCGCAACCGGGGCCGGGAACTGAAGGCCGAGCTGGACAAACTGACCGACTCGGTACACCGGGGCGAGGTGCTGGGCGCGGAGAAGCGGCTGCGGATCGAGCAGCTGGAGACCAAGGCACTGGAGGAGCTGGGGGTGGAGCCGGCCGGGTTGATCGCGGAGTACGGGCCCGATCAGCCCGTACCGCCGTCGCCGCCGGCCGAGGGCGAGCAGCTGCCGGACGACCCGGAGCACCCGAGGAACCAGCCGGTCGCCTATGTGCGGGCCGAGCAGGAGAAACGGCTGCGGGCCGCGGAGCGGGCGTACCAGCAGCTCGGGAAGGTGAACCCGCTCGCGCTGGAGGAGTTCGCGGCGCTGGAGGAGCGCCACAAGTTCCTCAGCGAACAGCTCGAGGACCTGAAGAAGACCCGTGCCGACCTGCTGCAGGTGATCAAGGAGGTCGACGAGCGGGTGGAGCAGGTCTTCACCGAGGCGTACCACGACACCGCCCGCGAGTTCGAGGGCGTCTTCGCGCGGCTCTTCCCCGGGGGCGAGGGGCGGCTGGTCCTGACCGACCCGGACGACATGCTGGCCACCGGGGTGGAGGTGGAGGCGCGCCCGCCGGGCAAGAAGGTCAAGCGGTTGTCGCTGCTCTCGGGCGGTGAGCGGTCGCTGACCGCCGTGGCGCTGCTGGTATCGATCTTCAAGGCGCGCCCCAGCCCGTTCTACGTCATGGACGAGGTCGAGGCGGCGCTGGACGACACCAATCTGCAGCGGCTGATCCGGATCATGGAGGAGCTCCAGGAGAGCTCCCAGCTGATCGTGATCACCCACCAGAAGCGGACGATGGAGGTCGCGGACGCGCTCTACGGGGTGTCGATGCAGGGGGACGGTGTGTCGAAGGTCATCAGCCAGCGCCTGCACTGAACGGCCCCGGTGCTGCCCAGGACTCCACCTCCCTAGTCTCTTCACAACTTGAACGAGATGCCCCTAGGGCTGTCGAGAAACGAATTCATCACGTCCTATTGACTTCGAAACTTGAAGGCATAGTCTCTGCAACGTTGCTTTTACCTTCAAGTGGTGGGTGTCCTGACCTCATGTGCCACCTGAAGGGCCAGCCCCCGACGCCCGGCAGCGCAGCCGGGCCACTGGAGTTCACGTTGACCAGCACCGCGCCGCCGACGGCAGTGGAAGGCCGCAAGGCCCAGCCGGACCACCTCGGCCATGTCATCTTCATCACCGCGGCTGCCGCGATGGGCGGCTTCCTCTTCGGCTACGACAGTTCCGTGATCAACGGCGCGGTCGAGGCGATCCGCGACCGTTACGAGGTCGGATCCGCCGTGCTGGCCCAGGTGATCGCCGTCGCGCTGATCGGCTGCGCCATCGGTGCCGCGACCGCCGGCCGGATCGCGGACCGTATCGGCCGGATCCGCGTGATGCAGATCGCCGCGGTGCTGTTCGTCCTCAGCGCCGTCGGCTCGGCCGTGCCCTTCGGCCTGTGGGACCTCGCCTTCTGGCGGGTCATCGGCGGCTTCGCGATCGGTATGGCCTCGGTCATCGGCCCGGCCTACATCGCCGAGGTCTCCCCGCCCGCCTACCGCGGCCGGCTCGGCGCGTTCCAGCAGGCCGCGATCGTCATCGGCATCGCCGTCTCCCAGCTGGTCAACTGGGGCATCCTCAACCTCGCCGACGGCGACCAGCGCGGCACCCTCGCCGGCCTGGAAGCCTGGCAGTGGATGCTCGGCGTGATGGTCGTCCCGGCCGTCCTCTACGGGCTGCTCTCCTTCGCGATCCCCGAGTCGCCGCGCTACCTGATCTCCGTCGGCAAGGTCTCCCGCGCCAAGGAGGTGCTGGCCGAGGTCGAGGGCAGCGGCACCGACCTCGACACCCGCGTCCGGGAGATCGAGGAGGCGATGCGCAGCGAGCACAAGTCGACCTTCAAGGACCTGCTCGGCGGCAGGATGGGCCTCATGCCGATCGTCTGGGTCGGTATCGGACTCTCCGTCTTCCAGCAGCTGGTCGGCATCAACGTCGCGTTCTACTACTCCTCGACGCTATGGCAGTCCGTCGGCATCGACCCGAGCAACTCGTTCTTCTACAGCTTCACCACGTCGATCATCAACATCGTCGGCACCGTGATCGCGATGCTCCTCGTCGACCGGATCGGCCGCCGCCCGCTGGCGCTGGTCGGCTCGCTCGGTATGGCCGTCTCCCTCGGCCTGGAAGCCTGGGCCTTCTCCGCCAAGACCGCGGCCGGCACCCTGCCGGCCACCGAAGGCGCCGTGGCACTGATCGCCGCACATGTCTTCGTGCTCTTCTTCGCCCTCTCCTGGGGCGTCGTGGTCTGGGTCTTCCTCGGCGAGATGTTCCCCAACCGGATCCGCGCCGCCGCGCTCGGCGTCGCCGCCTGCGCACAGTGGGTCGCCAACTGGGCCATCACGGCCAGCTTCCCGAGCCTGGCCGAGTGGAACCTGTCCGGCACCTACGTGATCTACATGATCTTCGCCCTGCTCTCGATCCCCTTCGTGCTGAAGTACGTGAAGGAGACGAAGGGCAAGGCGTTGGAGGAGATGGGCTAAACCCCCGCCAGCCTCTCTCCTCGGTATTGGGCACCGCCCCGGCTCATGGTGTGAGCCGGGGCGGTGTTCCGCTGCGCTCGGCCTGGGCCGACATGGTTGCTCGCCTGCGGCGGGCGTGCGCCCCACGTTGTCGGCTGTCCCGCCGTGGGGGTCGCCTGCGGCGGGCGTGCGCCCCACGTTGTCGGCTGTCCCGCCGTGAGGGGTTCGCCTGCGGCGGGCGTGGGTTCGGGTGCGGTGACGGGCCTCCGGACTCCGTCCTGCGGCCCTCCCCCATAGCCTGAAGGGCATGGGAGGTACCCCCATCCTCCCGTCGGTGGGTGGGATAGGGCCGGTGGGGGCACATGTGGTCTGTCATGTGTCTGTGGTCGCGACCACAGGGTGCAGATGACCGGCTACGTGTACCCCCACCGGTCTTCTTCCCCACCCCTTCGGGAGGTGCCGGTCCGCAGGACGGAGTCCGGAGGGCCGGTGCCGCTGCCGAACAGCCCCGCGCAGCGGAACACAGCTCGCAGCAAGTGCTACGGCGGGACAGCCAAAGACGTCGGCGCAGGCACGCCGCAGGCGCAGCCTCACGGCGGGACAGCCGACAACGTGGGGCTCAGACACAGCGCAGCGGACGCCCGCAGCAAGCGCCATGGCGGGACAGTCGAACGCCTCGACTGCGGCCCGTGCGGTGCAAAGAAACGCCCCCTCGCCAGGACGGTGGCGAGGGGGCGTTGGCTGACGTGACGTCAGGTCTCCCTGGGGTGCGGGCGGTCAGCCGACCTCGGCCGGCCGCGGTTCCCGGGCGGCCTCGTCGGCCACGGCCGGCACGGCCGTGGCCGTCTCCTTCGGCGTCGGCAGCGCAGCGAACACCACTGCGGCGATCAGGATCGTGGCCGCCCAGCCCAGACCGTTCTCGCCGATCCAGGTGGTGGTCAGCGGGCCGGTGAACCACTGGACCTTGGTGAAACACAGGCCCGCGGCCAGCGCCACCGCCCAGGCCGTCATGGCCTGCCAGCAGAAGCCGCCGACGTACCAGTAGCGGCTGGTGCGGCCGGTGTTCATCAGGCTGTCGCCGTCGTAGCGGACCGCCATCTTGCGCCGTCGCGCCATGTCGATGCCGTAGACGCCGATCCAGGCGGAGAAGGACACCGCGAGCAGCGTCAGGAAGGCGATGAACTGGCCGATGAAGTCCTTGGCCACCAGCATCATGAACAGGCCGCCGACCAGGCTGATCACGGCGTTGACACTGACCGCCAGGGCACGCGGCAGCTTGACGCCCATGGTCTGCGCGGTGAAGCCCGCCGAGTACATCGAGAGGCTGTTGATCAGCACCATTCCGACCAGCGCGGTGATCAGGTACGGCACCGCGAGCCAGCCCGGCAGGATGTGACCGAGGAACGACATCGGGTCGGTGTTCCGGCCGGCCAGCTTCGGGTCCGAGACCGCCATCACGCCGCCCATCAGCACCATCGGGACCAGCACCAGCGCCGCCCCGGAGACCGTCGCACCGACGATCTTCCTGCCGGACGCGGAGTGCGGCAGATAACGCGCGAAGTCGGGGCCGGTCGGGACCCAGCTGATGCCGCCGGCCGCGATGGTGCCGATGCCCGCGATCACCATGGCGGTGGTGCCCGGCTCCTTGGCGAAGATCGCGCCCCAGTCCATCGTGGCGACGAGATAGACCAGCACCATGATGCTGAACAGGCCGAAGAGGTACGTCGAGTACGTGTTGCAGACGTTCAGCGCCTTGCGGCCCAGGCCGCTCACCAGGTAGGTGACGGCCACGAAGGCGAGCAGGGTGACGACGACCAGGACGTTGTTGCTCTCGATCCCGAACAACAGCTTCAGCACGGTCAGCACGGCGAACGCGCCGGTGACCGCGTTGATCGTCTCCCAGCCGAAGCGGGCGACCCACAGGATCGCGCCGGGAAAGTAGTTGCCACGTACGCCGAAGGCGGCCCGGGAGAGCATCGCGCCGGGCGCTCCGCCCCACTTCCCGGAGACCGACAGCACACCGACCATGCCGAAGGCGACGGCGGAGGCGACCGCGGCCACCAGCAGGACCTGCCAGAAGTTCAGCCCGTTGTTGACGACGAGCGAGGCGCCCATGGTGAGCAGCAGCACGCTGATGTTGGCGGCGACCCAGGTCGGGAAGAGCTCGCGGACGCGGCCCCGGCGCTCGTTGTCGGGAACGGGTTCGATGCCCCGGGTCTCGACGGCGCCTTCGGTTTCGAGAGCGGACATGGTGCAGGTGTCTCCGTGCGGGGGTGTCTGGGAGGCACCCCCGGGAGGAGGTGCAGGCAGCGGCTGTGGTGCCTGGCCAGGTGGTTGCCAGGACTCTACGCGCGTTGCGTGGCCGTGGACCATCGTACTTTGATCCAACTTCTGCACTATTCGCCACTCGGATCACCCCACGAGGCCGGCCGCAGCTGACCGGTCAGGCGCGGCCTGCGGACGCGATCACAGATGCTTGATACGAAAGGCGCGCCCCCACCGGCCTCTTCCTCCCACCCACGGGAGGGGACGGGGGCGGAAAGCCGAAAACGGCCCGCGCCCGCCGCAGGCGCACTCCCACGGCGGGAAAGCCGACAAGGCGAGCACCAAGTCGGCCCAGGCAAAGCGCAGCGCACCCCCATACTGGAGGGGTTATGGAAATCGTCATCCTTGCTGTAGTCATCGCCGTGGTCGTGCTCGGCGCGATCAGCGGGCTCGTCGTCAGCGGCCGCAAGAAGAAGCAGCTGCCGCCGCCCCCGCCGGCTGCCCCCGCCACGCCCCCCGTTACCGCGCCCCCCGCCGAACCGCATGTCGGCGAGGAGGCCGAGGCCCCACGCGAAGAACCCCGTCGCACCATCGAAGAGGTCGGGCTGCCCACCGCGGAGGCCCCCGAGGCCGAGGCGCCGGCTGCCGAGGCCGCCGCACCCGAGGCGCCCGCCGTGCCGGAGGTCGAGGTCCCCGAGCCGACCGCCGGTCGGCTGGTCCGGCTGCGTAGCCGGCTCTCCCGGTCGCAGACCTCCCTGGGCAAGGGCCTGCTGACCCTGCTCTCCCGTGAGCACCTCGACGAGGAGACCTGGGAGGAGATCGAGGACACCCTGCTGACCGCCGATGTCGGCGTCGCCCCCACCCAGGAGCTCGTCGACCGGCTGCGCGAACGGGTCAAGGTCCTGGGCACCCGTACGCCCGAGGAGCTGCGCGGCCTCCTCCGTGAGGAGCTGCTCACCCTCATCGGCACCGACGCGGACCGCTCGGTGCACACCGCCAACGGCATCGGCAACGGCGGCGGCGAGATCCCCGGCGTCGTCCTGGTCGTCGGTGTCAACGGCACCGGCAAGACGACGACCACCGGCAAGCTCGCCCGCGTCCTCGTCGCCGACGGCAAGTCCGTGGTCCTCGGCGCGGCCGACACCTTCCGCGCCGCCGCCGCCGACCAGCTGCAGACCTGGGGCGAACGGGTCGGCGCCCGGACCGTCCGCGGCCCCGAGGGCGGCGACCCCGCGTCGATCGCCTACGACGCGGTGAAGGAGGGCATCGAGGAGACCGCCGATGTCGTCCTGATCGACACCGCCGGCCGGCTGCACACCAAGACCGGTCTGATGGACGAGCTCGGCAAGGTCAAGCGGGTCGTCGAGAAGCACGGCCCGGTCGGCGAGGTGCTCCTTGTCCTGGACGCCACCACCGGCCAGAACGGCCTCGTGCAGGCACGGGTGTTCGCCGAGGTCGTGGACATCACCGGTGTGGTGCTGACCAAGCTCGACGGCACCGCCAAGGGCGGCATCATCGTCGCCGTCCAGCGCGAACTGGGCGTACCGGTCAAGCTGGTCGGTCTGGGTGAGGGAGCGGACGACCTGGCGCCGTTCGAGCCCGAGGCGTTTGTCGATGCTCTTATCGGCGACTAGGACCTCGGTATCGGCGACCAGGACCGCGCCCGTCCCCGGACACACCGGGATCGCGATGACGCGAAGGCCCCACCGCGGACAAGCGGTGGGGCCTTCGCGTGTCTCGTGGGGGAGCCTTCAGGGGATCTCCCAGGGACCCCGGCGTCAGCTGGGGGAGGCGCCGGTCACGGTGCGAAGGGGGGCGAGACGCTTCTGCGGGACCCGCATCGTTCCAGCCGCAGCGAGCAGTAAGCCAGCGTCCCCAGCAGTAACCGCGCTTCTGGTGGGCGGCCCGCCGTGTCCAGGGTCGGGGCGCGCAGCCAGTGCATCGGGCCGTGGCCGCCGAAGTCCGACGGCGGCGCGGTGATGTGGTCGCCCTCGCCCAGGGGGCGCAGATCGAGATCGGCGTCGTCCCAGCCCATCCGGTAGAGCAGCCCGGGCAGACCGGCGGCCGCGCCGTGCGCGACGAAGAACAGTGCACGGCCGGTCGGAGTGGCCGCCACCGGGCCGAGCGGCAGCCCCATCCGCTCCAGGCGCACCAGCGCGCACTGTCCGGCCGCCTCCGGTACGTCGAGGATGTCGAAAGCCCGGCCCACCGGGAGGAGCACCGCCGCGCCCGGGGTCTCCGCCCAGGCGTCCGCCGCCTTCTCCAGCGTCGCGCCGGCGGCCAGCTCCTGGCCGAAGTCCAGGGGGTGGGCGCCGGGCGCCGGGCAGGCGGTGAGGCCGCACGAGCAGTCCGTACGGCCGCTGCCGGCGCGGACCGCGCGGGCGCCGGGGACGACGTCCCAGCCCCACAGTCCGGTGTACTCCGCCACCGCCGTGCCTTCGGTCGAGCGGGCGCGGCGCCGTGAGCCGGAACGTTCCCGGATGCCGCCGATCGTGAAGCCCATGCCCCCTCCAACGGGTGGTGCGTGCCTGTGGTTACGAGTCGGTGGGTTGACACGGAGCGGTCACGCTCCGTCGTCGCTCCGCGTTGCCGGTGCCACGATGTCGTGCGCCGGGTGGTGCGGGGCGGTACGCACGCCCTCGCGTGCTTCGGTCCGCCCGGCCGTTGTCGCCCTGTGTCAAGTCAATCGCGAGAGCCTGCCGGGGAGTTCATTCGAAGGGGTGGCGAATGGTGGCGTTTCCACAATCTCCCTCGCGGGGGGCGTGATCGTAGGATTACTTTCGGTGCGCGAACCCCGGAGGGGCATCATTCGCACGGGTATGCCGGTGGCAACTCGCCGGTAGTCCACCGGCTGGAGGTGTGGCCGGATTCCGGCATCGGGTAGATGTAGCCGGGGGGCATCGCAACAGGCAGCAGCCTGTGGGTGGTTCGCGACGAGGCGACTATCGGGAGGGGCGTTCCAGTGGGCGGCAACGGCGGCACCGCCGGTTCCGGCGGGTCAGGCGGCACCGACGCCGTCAAGCGTCCCAACGCGCAGTTGGGGTCATGGTTCGTACGCAGCGGCTGGTCCAAGGGCGAGCTGGCGCGCCAGGTCAACCGCCGGGCGCGGCAGATGGGCGCCCACCACATCAGCACCGACACCTCGCGGGTGCGCCGCTGGCTGGACGGTGAGCAGCCGCGCGAGCCCATTCCGCGCATCCTGTCCGAGCTGTTCTCGGAACGCTTCGGCTGCGTGGTCGGCATCGAGGAGCTCGGGCTGCGCTCCGCGCACCAGTCCCCGTCCGTCTCGGGTGTCGACCTGCCCTGGGCCGGGCCGCAGACGGTCAGCCTGATCAGCGAGTTCTCGCGCAGCGACCTGATGCTCGCGCGCCGCGGCTTCCTGGGCACCTCGCTGGCGCTGGCCGCCGGACCGACCCTCATCGAGCCGATGCAGCGCTGGCTGGTGCCGGTGCCCGCCGGGCCGGGCGACGCGGAGTCATCGCCGGACCGGCCGCGGCGTGCCGTCCGGCTGTCCAAGCCGGAGCTGGATCTGCTGGAGTCGACGACCGCGATGTTCCGGCAGTGGGACGCGCAGTGCGGCGGCGGGCTGCGCCGCAAAGCGGTGGTCGGCCAGCTGCACGAGGTCACCGACCTCCTCCAGGAGCCGCATCCCGAGCCGGTCGCCAAGCGGCTCTTCAAGGTCGCCGCCGAGCTCGCCGAGCTGGCCGGCTGGATGAGCTACGACATCGGGCTGCAGCCCACCGCCCAGAAGTACTTCGTGCTCGCGCTGCACGCCTCCAAGGAAGCCGGCGACCGTCCCCTGGGCTCGTACATCCTCTCCAGCATGAGCCGCCAGATGATCCATCTCGGCCGGTCGGAGGACGCGCTGGAGCTGATCCATCTCGCCCAGTACGGCAGCCGTGAGACGGCCACCCCACGCACCCAGGCGATGTTGTATGCGATGGAGGCGCGCGCGTACGCCGGGATGGGCCAGCCCGGCAAGGTCAAGCGGGCCGTCCGGATGGCCGAGGACACCTTCTCCGATTGCATGCCCGGCGAGCCCGATCCGGACTGGATCCGCTTCTTCTCCGAGGCGGAGCTGAACGCCGAGAACGCCCACTCCTACCGCGACCTGGCGTATGTGGCCGGTCGCAGCCCCACGTACGCCTCGCTCGCCGAGCCCGTCATGGAGCGCGCCGTGGACCTCTTCCGGGAGGACTCCGAGCATCAGCGGTCGTATGCGCTCAATCTGATCGGCATGGCCACGGTGCGGCTGCTGCAGAAGGAGCCGGAAGCCTGCGCGGAGATGGCGCAGAAGGCCATTCCGTTCGCCCGGCAGGTCCGCTCGGAGCGGGTCAACAACCGGCTGCGCAAGACCGTGGACACCGCGACGCGGGAGTTCGGCGGTGTCGCCGAGGTGATCCAGCTGGGCGACGAGCTCTCCCGTCAGCTGCCGGAGAACGCAGCGGAGGTCGGCTGACCGCGCCCCAGGACCCCCGGCCACGGCCACCCGCCCCGTACAGCCCGACTCGGCTCCCCCGCCGCCTGGTCACGAGGGTGGGAGCCGTGGCCGGGTCGGATGTCGCGGCCCCTCTTTGCGCCCAAGCCGGCGCCGTCCCCCAGCTGACGCTGGGGGTGCCCCCACTCGCGGAGGCGGTTGCCCGCCGTTGGGGTTGCTCAAGCGGTGGTTTCGGTACTCAAGCGGCGGTTTCGGATAAGTGAAACGGCCGGGCGTGTGTTGATCTTGCAGTTCACCGGGGCGTAACACTGGCGCCGTCTTCGTCACGGTCGTGAAACACCGGTAAGGCATGGCGGAAACCACCCTGCGACAACCTCATGGCCAAGTCGGCCCACCAGAAACACGCCCGCACGGGCCGCATCGACGACGAGGAGACGCCGATGCCCCCAGGCATCCTGACGCTCGCAGCAGACAAGGTGACACTCAGCCCGGCGAACACCGGGTTCATGCTGATCTGCTCCGCACTGGTGATGGTCATGACGCCTGGCCTCGCCTTTTTCTATGGCGGCATGGTCCGGGTCAAGAGCGTGCTCAACATGCTGATGATGAGCTTCATCAGCCTGGGCATCGTGACAGTTCTTTGGGTCCTCTACGGTTTCGGGCTCGCCTTCGGCACCGACAAGGGCGGCCTGATCGGCTGGGAGGGCGACTTCGCCGGTCTCAGCGGTATCGGCGTGACCGAGCTGTGGGGCGAAACGAACATCCCGATCTATGTGTTCGCGGTCTTCCAGCTGATGTTCGCGATCATCACGCCCGCGCTGATCAGCGGTGCGCTCGCGGACCGGGTGAAGTTCACCGCCTGGGCCCTGTTCATCGCCCTGTGGGCCACCGTCGTCTACTTCCCCGTCGCGCACTGGGTGTGGGGTGACGGCGGCTGGCTCTTCGACATGGGCGTCATCGACTTCGCCGGCGGTACGGCCGTGCACATCAACGCGGGTGCCGCGGCGCTCGGCGCGATCCTGGTCGTCGGCAAGCGCATCGGCTTCAAGAAGGACCCGATGCGGCCGCACAGCCTGCCCCTGGTGATGCTCGGCGCCGGTCTGCTGTGGTTCGGCTGGTTCGGCTTCAACGCCGGCTCCTGGCTCGGCAACGACGACGGCATCGGAGCGGTCGCGTTCGTCAACACCCAGGTCGCCACGGCCGCGGCGATGCTCGGCTGGCTCACGTACGAGAAGGTCCGGCACGGCTCGTTCACCACGCTGGGCGCCGCCTCCGGCGCGGTCGCCGGTCTCGTCGCGATCACCCCGGCCTGTGGCTCGGTCAGCCCGCTCGGCGCCATCGCGGTGGGCATCATCGCCGGTGTGCTGTGCGCCATGGCCGTCGGCCTCAAGTACAAGCTCGGCTACGACGACTCGCTCGACGTCGTCGGTGTGCACCTCGTCGGCGGTGTCGTCGGATCGCTGCTGATCGGCCTGTTCGCCACCGGCGGTGTGCAGAGCGACGCCAAGGGCCTCTTCTACGGCGGCGGCCTCGAACAGCTCGGCAAGCAGGCGGTCGGTGTGGCGGCCGTGCTGGTCTACTCGCTGGTCGTCTCGTTCGTCCTTGCCAAGGTCATCGACCTGCTGATGGGCTTCCGGGTCAGCGAGGACGAGGAGATCTCGGGCGTCGACCAGGCCGCGCACGCCGAGACGGCATATGACTTCACCGGCGCGGGCGGTGGCACGGTGGCCCGTACGGCAGCGGTCCCCGCGACCGGCGCCGCCACCGCGGAGCCGGCCGGCAAGCAGGGCACGACGAAGAAGGTGGACGCGTGAAGCTCATCACGGCAGTAATCAAGCCGCACCGGCTGGACGAGGTGAAGGAAGCCCTGCAGGCATTCGGTGTGCACGGTCTGACCGTCACCGAGGCCAGCGGCTACGGCAGGCAGCGCGGGCACACGGAGGTGTACCGCGGCGCCGAGTACACCGTCGATCTGGTGCCCAAGGTCCGGATCGAGGTGCTCGTCGAGGACGCGGACGCCGACAACCTGGTGGACGTCGTGGTGAAGGCGGCCCGCACCGGCAAGATCGGCGACGGGAAGGTCTGGAGCGTGCCCGTCGAGGAGGCGGTACGCGTACGGACGGGCGAGCGCGGCCCGGACGCGCTGTAACCGCGTTGCACCGAGGACGCCCGGCTCGTCCGAGTCCTCCAGTGACCCGGCTCCGGCCTCCGGCGCGGCAATCGCCTCCGGAGGCCGGAGCCGGAGCACCTACGGGGCGGGGGAGACGGCGGGAACGTGGGGGACATCTGTGACAGCGGGGGACAACACGACCAAGGAGCACCCGAGTTGACGGAGAGCGTCGAGGAAACGGCAGGTCCCGGCGGAGTACCGGGCCAGTACACCGCCCCCGCGCCCGCCCCCGAGGGCGGCTATCCGGCGGCCCGGCTGCGGCTCCTCCACGACGACGCCCCGACCGGCCCGGACCGCCGCGCCGGCCTCGCCCGGCTCACCGACGCATGGCTCGGCGCGCTCCTGGCCGGCGCCGCCGGCGCCTCCGGCGTCCACGGCGCCGCCCTCGTCGCCGTCGGCGGCTACGGCCGCGGCGAACTCTCCCCGCGCAGCGACCTCGACCTCCTCCTGCTGCACGACGGCAGCGCCGACGCCGGTGCCGTCGCCGCCCTCGCCGACCGCCTCTGGTACCCCGTCTGGGACCTCGGTCTGGAACTCGACCACTCCGTACGCACCCCCGCCGAGGCCCGCGCCACCGCCCGCGAGGACCTCAAGGTGCAGCTGGGCCTGCTCGACGCCCGCCACCTGGCCGGCGACGCCGACCTGACCGCCGCCCTGCGCACCGCCGCATACGCCGACTGGCGCGCGGCCGCCCCCAAGCGGCTGCCGGAACTCCACGACCTGTGCCAGGACCGCGCCGACCGGCACGGCGAACTGCAGTACCTCCTCGAACCCGACCTCAAGGAGGCCAGGGGCGGGCTGCGGGACGCCACCGCGCTCCGGGCGGTCGCCGCGTCCTGGCTCGCCGACGCCCCGCGCGACGGCCTGGAAGCCGCCCGCACCCGCCTGCTCGACACCCGCGACGCGCTCCACCTGGTCACCGGGCGCGCCACCGACCGGCTCTCCCTCCAGGAGCAGACCCAGGTCGCCGAGGCACTCGGCCTGCTGGACGCCGACGCCCTGCTGCGGCAGACCTACGAAGCCGCCCGCACCCTCTCCTACGCCGCCGACGTCACCTGGCGCGAGGTCGGCCGCGTTCTGCGGGCCCGGTCCGTCAAACCCACGCTGCGCGGGCTGCTGTCCGGCCGTACCGCCGGCAAGGGGGAGCGCTCACCGCTCGCCGAGGGCGTCGTCGAACTCGACGGCGAGGCGGTGCTGGCCCGCACCGCCCGCCCCGAACGCGACCCGGTGCTGGTGCTGCGCGCCGCGGCCGCCGCCGCGCAGGCCGGACTGCCGCTCTCCCCGCACGCCGTCCGCCGCCTGGCCGCCGCGGCCGGGCCGCTGCCCGTGCCCTGGCCCGCCGAGGCCCGCGAGCAGCTGGTCACGCTCCTGGGCGCGGGCCCGCACACCGTGCCCGTATGGGAGTCCCTGGAGGCCGAGGGCCTCATCACGCGGCTGCTGCCCGACTGGGAACGCGTCCGCTGCCGTCCGCAGCGCAACCCCGTCCACACCTGGACCGTCGACCGTCACCTCGTCGAGACCGCGGTCCGGGCGTCCGCGCTGACCCGTCGGGTGCACCGCCCCGACCTGCTGCTGACCGCCGCCCTGCTGCACGACATCGGCAAGGGCCGGCCCGGCGACCACTCGGTGGCCGGCGAGACCATCGCCCGCGACGTGGCCACCCGGCTCGGCTTCGACGCCCGCGATGTCACCGTGATCGCCACCCTGGTACGGCACCATCTGCTGCTCGTCGAGACCGCCACCCGGCGCGACCTCGACGACCCCGAGACGGTCGGCGCGGTCGCGGACGCGGTCGGCGGCGCGGGCACCCTGGAACTGCTGCATGCCCTGACCGAGGCCGACGCGCTCGCCACCGGGCCCGCCGCCTGGTCCGCCTGGCGCGGCGGACTCGTCGCCGACCTGGTCAAACGCGTCGCGGCACAGCTCGCCGGCGAGGCCGTCCCGGAGGGCCGTACGACGGACGAGCCGACCGCCGAGCAGGAGCGGCTGGCGATCGAGGCGGCCCGCACCGGCGGCCCCGTCCTGGCCCTGCACCCCCGCGACGAGGCGCCCGCCGACGACGCTCCCGCGCCCGACGGCGGCCAGGAGCCGGTCGGCGTCGAACTGCTCATCGCCGTCCCGGACCAGCCGGGCGTGCTCGCCGTCGCGGCCGGTGTGCTGGCCCTGCACCGCCTCACCGTCCGCGCCGCCGATCTGCGCACCCTCGACCCCATCGGCGAGGGCCCCGTCCTGCTCCTCAGCTGGCGGGTGGCCGCCGAATACGGCTCGCTGCCGCAGGCCGTCCGGCTCCGCGCCGACCTGGTCCGCGCCCTCGACGGCTCCCTCGACATCCCCGCCCGCCTCGCCGAACGCGAACGCGCCTACGCCCGCCGCGCCCGCGCGGTCCCCGCCCCGCCGCCCCGCGTCACCGTCGCCCCCGGGACGTCCCGCACCGCGACCGTCATCGAGGTCCGCGCGCAGGACGCCCATGGGCTGCTGCACCGGATCGGGCGGGCGTTGGAGGAGGCGGGGGTCAGCGTCCGCAGCGCGCACATCAGCACGCTCGGGGCCAACGCCGTGGATGCTTTCTATGTCACGGACACGGAGGGCGCCCCACTGCCGGCCGAGCGGGCCGCGGCCGTCGCCCGCGGGGTGCAGAGCGCCCTGGAGTGACCCGCGTCACCATCCCCGCGGGCCGCCGGGCGCCCGCACTCCGGCGGTCCTCGACGGCCCGCTTGCCCGGCCGGATACCCTAGGAGGCGATTACCTCCGCCCCCGACCCCGAGGATCGACGACCGCCGTGTTCGATACGCTTTCCGACCGCTTGGCGAGTACTTTCAAAAACCTCCGGGGCAAGGGCCGCCTGAGCGAGGCGGACATCGACGCCACGGCGCGTGAGATCCGTATCGCCCTGCTTGAGGCCGACGTCGCCCTGCCCGTCGTCCGCGCCTTCATCAAGCAGGTCAAGGCGCGGGCCACCGGCGCGGAGGTCTCCCAGGCGCTGAACCCCGCCCAGCAGGTCATCAAGATCGTCAACGATGAGCTGATCACGATCCTGGGCGGCGAGACCCGTCGGCTCCGCTTCGCCAAGACCCCACCGACCGTGATCATGCTCGCCGGTCTGCAGGGTGCCGGTAAGACCACCCTCGCCGGAAAGCTCGGCCGCTGGCTCAAGGCGCAGGGCCACAGCCCGCTGCTGGTCGCCTGTGACCTGCAGCGTCCGAACGCGGTGAACCAGCTGGGCGTCGTCGCCGAGCGCGCCGGTGTCGCGGTGTTCGCGCCCGAGCCCGGCAACGGCGTCGGCGACCCCGTCCAGGTCGCCAAGGACTCGATCGAGTTCGCCCGCACCAAGGTCCACGACATCGTCATCGTCGACACCGCCGGCCGCCTCGGCATCGACGAGGAGATGATGCAGCAGGCCGCGGACATCCGTGACGCGGTCAGCCCGGACGAGATCCTCTTCATCGTCGACGCGATGATCGGTCAGGACGCGGTCAACACCGCCGAGGCGTTCCGCGACGGCGTCGGCTTCGACGGTGTGGTGCTCTCCAAGCTCGACGGTGACGCCCGTGGTGGTGCCGCGCTGTCCGTCGCGCATGTCACCGGCAAGCAGATCATGTTCGCCTCCAACGGCGAGAAGCTGGACGACTTCGACGCGTTCCACCCGGACCGCATGGCGTCCCGCATCCTCGGCATGGGCGACATGCTGTCGCTCATCGAGAAGGCCGAGCAGACCTTCAGCCAGGCCGAGGCCGAGAAGATGGCGGCCAAGCTCCAGAAGGGCCCCAAGGAGTTCACGCTCGACGACTTCCTGGCCCAGATGGAGCAGGTCCGCAAGATGGGCTCGATCTCCAAGCTGCTCGGCATGCTGCCCGGCATGGCGCAGATGAAGGACCAGATCAACAACCTCGACGAGCGCGAGGTCGACCGTACGGCCGCCATCATCAAGTCGATGACCCCGGCCGAGCGCCAGGAGCCGACGATCATCAACGGTTCGCGCCGGGCCCGTATCGCCCGGGGTTCCGGTGTCGACGTCAGCACGGTCAAGAGCCTCATCGAGCGGTTCTTCGAGGCCCGCAAGATGATGTCGAAGATGGCCCAGGGCGGCGGTATGCCGGGCATGCCGGGGATGCCCGGCATGGGGGGCGGCGCCGCCCGGAAGAAGAAGCAGGTCAAGCAGGCCAAGGGCAAGCGCAAGAGCGGCAACCCGATGAAGCGCAAGGCCGAGGAGCAGGCCGCGGCCGCGCGCCGCGAGGCCGCTGGCACCGGCAACCCGCTGGGCCTGCCGCAGGCCGGTCAGAACCCGCAGGACTTCGAACTTCCGGAGGAGTTCAAGAAGTTCATGGGCTGAGGCGTACGGCTGGCCACCTCCGGGAACCTCAGCCTCGCGTGCGCCCCCGGGAGCCCCACCTCTTCACGCGCCCCGGGGGCCGTACAAAACCCGCCGACTACACCCGCCCACCCCCCCAAGGGGGGTGGGCGGCGGGGAAAAACCAAAGGCCGTGGGTGGGCGGCGGGTATATAGGCGCGCCCCTACCGCGGCCCCCCCGTTACGGCAGGGCCCGCCCCCACGGGTCGTAACAGCCGGTCAGCTTCGGTGTGCCGGTCGAGAGGCCGCAGACGACGGCGGCCCCCGCTCCACCAGAGAGACGGTCCGGGCCCTCCCCGTCACCTCTGGCCGTGCCCACTTGGCCAGGTCGTAAGGGAACCGGCCTGGTGGGACCGGACCACGCACAGGATGGGGAACACATCAGTCCTTGGCGGAGCGGCGGGCGCGGGCCTCGTGGTCGTCGCGCAAGGTCGTCCAGCGCCCGGCGGAGGATGCCCAGGATCAAGGAGCAGGGGGAACCCCACCGCCCGCAGCCAGGGGCCGCGACAGGAGGAACCGGTACCGACTCGCCTACGGCGTCCTCGCGACCAGATACCGGAACACATTCGGCATCCACACCGTGCCGTCCGCCCGCTGATACGGCCGCAGCGCCTCGGACAGCTCCTTCTCCACCAGCCGCCGCTCGGTCACCTCCAGCGCCGCGTCGAACAGCCCCGTCGACAGCAGCCCGCGCACCGCGCTCGCCAGATCCGCGTACCCGAAGGGGCAGGCCACCCGGCCCGATCCGTCCGGCCGCAGCCCGGCCCGCTCCGCCAGCTCCTCCAGATCGTCCCGGTAGGCGGGCCGCCAGCCCGCCGAGCCGACGACGCCGTCCCACGGCGGATCGGCCAGCCGACGCCGCGCCATCCGCAGCACCCCGGCCGTCGCACACCGCTCCAGCGGGCCCCAGCCGCCCAGCACCACCGCGCCGCCCCGCTCCACCAGGCCGGTCGCCGCGGTGAGCGATGCCGTCAACCCCTCGACGGTGCTCACACACCCCACCGGATGAAACGCGGTCACCACATGGAACAGGGAGGCGGCATTCCCGGCCGCAGCGGCCTCCGGCCCTCCGCTGACCAGCCGGTGCGCCCCCGGCCCGCCGTCCGGCGTCAGCCGCTCACGCGCCAGCTCCAGGCGCCACTCGTCCGCGTCCACACCACTGACCTGCGCACCACGCACCGCCGCCAGCAGCAGCGCCAGCCCCGCACCACAGCCGAGCCCCAGCAACCGGGTGCCCGGACCGACACCCAAACGGTCGTACGCAGCCTCATACAGCGGGACCAGCATCCGCTCCTGGATCTCCGCCCAGTCACGGGCGCGCGCCCGTGGGCCCACCGCCCCCGGAAGCCCGTCGGAATCCAAGGACACCGAAGTCGGAAGCTGCTGCCGCACGAGCGTGGGTGACATCGAAAGCGCCCCTATTCGCCGAGAACCCGAAGCTGATCAGTGCTGTCCGCCCCCCTGTTTTCGCGCGTTGTGCGCCCCCGCAATCCAGACAACTGCGCATCCGTCCGGGCGTCCAGGGGGTGCGCCGGGGTTGTCTCCCGCGCGCCCCCCATTGCGCCGGGCCCGCAGCCGGAGCGCCGTTCCAGGGTGCCCCGGCGCGCGCCGTTCCGCCACGCAACGCCCGCCGGTCCGCGCGCCCTGGCCCTACGGTGGGCCGCACCGGGATGATGCGGCGGGGAGGCCGGACGGCCCCGCGGCGGGGCCGGTGCCGGGGCCGGGGCGACCGCCGGTAACATCGCCGCGAGAGTTCGTTGCCTTGGCATACGACTGCCCTGCGCCGCGTACGCGGGGGTACCTCCCGGCTTGCGGGCCTTCTCCGCAGAAGGGCGTACCGCGCCCACCGCATAACCCATGCCCAGAAACTGACTGGTACGTGCAAATTATTTGGGATGGCCCGGAATCGGAACACTGGGCGACCCCGGCTCGTTGTCACGACGTGAGCACGACACCACCAGTCCTCGCCGCCGAGCTGGCGCTCGCGTGGGCCGACATTCAACGGCACCACCCCGAGCTGCCGGACTTGGCCGCGCCCGAGTCCCTGATCGGAGAGTCCTCGTCCGCCTGCGGCGCCGAGCTCTCCTTCGAACGGCTGCTCCATGAGGCAGTCCACGGCATCGCCGCCGCCCGCGGCATCCGCGACACCTCCCGCGCAGGCCGCTACCACAACCGCCGGTTCCTGGCGATCGCCGAGGAGCTGGGCCTGGACCACGTCGACGAGCCCCATCCCAGCAGCGGCTTCTCCCTGGTCACGCTCAGTGCCGACGCCAGAAAGCGCTACCGCCCCACCATCGAGCGACTGGCCAGAGCCCTCAAGGCGCACACCGCCGCGACGGCCACCGACGCCACCCGCAGCTTCCGCGGCCCGGCCGCCCGGCACGGCTCCTCCGGAGGCGGCGTCCGCGTCAAGGCCGTCTGCGACTGCGGGCGCAATGTCCGGGTCGTCCCGTCGGTGCTGGCGCAGGCGCCCATCGTCTGCGGCGGCTGCGGCAAGCCCTTCCGGATCCCCGAGGTGGCCGCGGTCGGCTGACCGTACGGCGTGTGGCACAATGAACAGCTGTACTCGACAGCCGCACAGGACCCCTCTCTCCTCCGGCTGACGCGTCCGTCGGGCACTCCGAGTACCGCAACCCCACGTGGCATCCCGTTGTGCCCCACCACGTCAAGACCAGGAGACACCACTCCCGTGGCAGTCAAGATCAAGCTGAAGCGTCTGGGCAAGATCCGTTCGCCTCACTACCGCATCGTCGTCGCCGACTCCCGTACCCGCCGTGACGGCCGGGCCATCGAGGAGATCGGCCTGTACCACCCGGTGCAGAACCCCTCGCGCATCGAGGTCAACTCGGAGCGTGCGCAGTACTGGCTGAGCGTCGGCGCCCAGCCGACCGAGCCGGTTCTCGCCATCCTGAAGAAGACCGGTGACTGGCAGAAGTTCAAGGGCGAGCCCGCCCCGGCTCCGCTGCTGGTCCCCGAGCCGAAGGCCGACAAGCGCGCCCTCTTCGAGGCCGCCGCCAAGGCTTCCGGCGACGGGCCCAAGGGTGAGGCCATCACCCCGAAGGCGAAGAAGGCTGACAAGAAGGCGGACGAGGCCGAGGCCGCGTCCACCTCCGAGTCCACCGAGGCCTGAGCATGCTCGAAGAAGCTCTTGAACACCTGGTCAAGGGCATCGTCGACAACCCCGATGACGTGCAGGTCGCCTCGCGCACCCTGCGCCGTGGGCGCGTCCTGGAAGTCCGGGTCCACCCCGACGACCTGGGCAAGGTGATCGGCCGCAACGGTCGTACCGCCCGTGCCCTGCGGACCGTCGTGGGCGCCCTCGGCGGCCGGGGCATCCGCGTCGACCTGGTCGATGTGGACCAGGTGCGCTGAGCAGTTGAACACCGGCTCGGGCCGGGGAGGGCTTCCGGCCGTCCCCGGCCTTTGTCGTCGGCGGCAGACCATCACCGTGGCACCCCTGTCACGGCATTCATCAATCGCCGATCAGCGCAACCATTGATTGAGGAACCCCGACGGCGCCCAGCCACCTCCGCGAGTGGGGGCACCTCCCAGCGTCGGCTGGGGGACGGCGCCGGCTCAGGCGCAAAGGAGAGCACGTGCAGTTGGTCGTCGCGCGGATCGGCCGCGCCCACGGCGTCAAGGGCGAGGTCACGGTGGAGGTGCGCACCGACGAGCCCGAGCTGCGGCTCGCGCCGGGCGCCGTCCTCGCCACCGACCCCCCCGCCGCGGGGCCGCTGACCATCGCCGCCGGACGGGTGCACAGCGGTCGGCTGCTGCTGCGCTTCGAGGGCATCCGGGACCGTACGGCCGCGGAGGCGCTGCGCAACACCCTGCTGATCGCCGAGGTCGACCCCGCGGAAGTCCCCGAGGACCCCGAGGAGTTCTACGACCACCAGCTGATCGACCTCGATGTGGTCACCCCGGACGGCACCGTCGTCGGCCGCGTCCTGGAGATCTCGCATCTGCCCTACCAGGACCTGCTGGTCGTCAAGCGGCCCGACGGCCGCGAGGTCATGGTGCCGTTCGTCAGCGAGATCGTCCCGGAGATCGACCTCGATGAGCAGCGTGCAGTGATCGACCCGCCGCCCGGCCTGCTCGACGAGAGCCAGGCAGTCCGCGCCGAAGGCGCTGAGGGGCGCGGTGCCGGCGGGCACGAGGACAGCTGATGCGGCTCGACGTCATCACGATCTTCCCCGAGTACCTGGAGCCGCTGAACGTCTCCCTCGTCGGCAAGGCCCGCGCCCGGGGCGTGCTCGATGTACGCGTCCACGACCTGCGGGACTGGACGCACGACAAGCACCACACCGTCGACGACACCCCCTACGGCGGCGGGCCGGGCATGGTCATGAAGCCGGAGCCCTGGGGGGAGGCGCTGGACTCCGTCATCGCGTCCGGGGCGGACGACGCCCGGCCGGTGATCGTCGTCCCCACCCCCAGCGGCAAGCCCTTCACCCAGCGGCTCGCCGTCGAACTCTCCGCCCAGCCCTGGCTGGTGTTCACCCCGGCCCGCTACGAGGGCATCGACCGCCGCGTCATCGAGGAGTACGGCGACCGCTGCGACGTCCGCGAAGTGTCCATCGGCGACTACGTCCTGGCCGGCGGCGAGGCCCCGGTCCTCGTCATGGTCGAGGCCGTCGCCCGGCTGCTGCCCGGCGTCCTCGGCAACGCGGCCTCCCACCAGGACGACTCCTTCGCCCCCGGGGTGATGGCCGACCTCCTGGAAGGCCCCGTCTACACCAAGCCCCCGGAGTGGCGCGGCCGCGGCATCCCGGAGGTGCTGCTCAGCGGCCACCACGGGAAGATCGCCCGCTGGCGCCGCGACGAGGCGCTCCGCCGCACCGCCGCCAACCGCCCCGATCTGATCGAGCGCGCCGACCCCGCCGCCTTCGACAAGAAGGACCGCGACATCCTCGCGACACTGGGCTGGTCGCAGGGAACGGACGGCCGATTTGGGCGGACGAGCGAGGCCGTGGAAGAATGAGCCGCTGCTGTGTGCGTCCGGCGCGCGCCCCTGCCACAGGGGGAACGACGCCCGCCCGACGGAACGGCAGCCGAAACACTCCTTACGACATTCCGCTGATGACCTGTGGCATCAGCGAAGAAAGCAGCAGGTCATGCACCTTCTCGACTCCGTCGACTCCGCGTCGCTGCGCAGCGACGTCCCGGCGTTCCGCCCCGGCGACACCGTCAACGTCCACGTCCGCGTCATCGAGGGCAACCGCTCCCGTGTGCAGCAGTTCAAGGGTGTGTGCATCCGCCGTCAGGGCGCCGGCGTCCGCGAAACCTTCACGGTCCGCAAGGTCAGCTTCTCCGTCGGCGTCGAGCGCACCTTCCCGGTGCACACCCCGATCGTCGAGAAGATCGAGGTCGTGACCCGCGGTGACGTGCGTCGCGCCAAGCTGTACTACCTCCGTGCGCTCCGCGGCAAGGCCGCGAAGATCAAGGAGAAGCGCGAGAGCTGAGCCGCGGCGCCCGACGCGATTTTTTTTGCGCCGGGCAACGCCTGGCGACGCTCACGTCGGGTGTCCGGACCCGGCCGGATAGGCTCGGGACCCGATGGACACCGACGCACAGCTCACGGAGCGCGACCACTCTCCCGTCCCCACCACGGGGCCGGAGCAGCGGTCGCGCTCCGCGCGTTTCCTCGCCGGTTTCACCGGCCTCGGACGCCGGCCGGTCACCCTCCTCGCACTGTGTCTGGCCTTTCTCCTGCTGCTCAGCACCTTTGTGATGCAGCCCTTTCTGATCCCCAGCTCCTCCATGGAGAACACCCTGCGGATCGGGGACCGCGTGCTGGTCAACAAGCTGGCGTACCGCTTCGGGGGTGAGCCGCGCCGGGGCGATGTCGTGGTGTTCGACGGCACCGGGTCGTTCGTTCACAGGGAGTCGGGGGAGAATCCCGTCACGGGACTGCTGCGCGGCGCCGGCGCCGCGTTGGGCCTGGCCCGGCCCGCCGAGACCGACTACGTCAAACGTGTGATCGGTGTCGGCGGGGACCGTGTGACCTGCTGCGACAAACGGGGGCGGATCAAAGTGAACGGCAAGCCCGTGGCCGAGGGCTTTCTCCACCCGGGGGACGCACCGTCCTCGGTGGAATTCGACGTCGTGGTGCCGGACGGAAAGCTGTGGGTCATGGGGGACCACCGCGCCAGATCCAGTGATTCCCGCGACCATCTCGGTCAGCCGGGCGGCGGCACCGTCCCGGTCGGCAAGGTGATCGGCCGGGCGGACTGGATCAGCTGGCCGGTGAGCCGCTGGACCACCCTCGACCGCCCGCGGTCCTACGACGGGATACCCGCGCCGGCAGGCCCCCATGGGTAAACGCGGACGCCCCCGGCACGGCGCTCAGCGCGCCACAGGGCATGGCCACGGCAGCCGCCGCGCCCATGCCGGCCCCGGGGAGCCGGGCGGTGCCGACGGCGCGTCCGGGAGCCGCCCGGCGACCGGCGGGCGGGCCGAGCGACGCCGCCAGGCGCGGCGCATCAAACGCCGCAGGCGGCGCTCCTACCTCAAGGAAATCCCCATTCTCATCGGCGTGGCGCTGGCCATCGCCCTCGTCCTGAAGACCTTCCTCGTCCAGGCATTCGTGATTCCGTCGGGCTCCATGGAGCAGACGATCAAGATTGGCGACCGGGTGCTGGTCGACAAGCTCACGCCCTGGTTCGGCTCGAAGCCCGAGCGCGGCGACGTCGTCGTCTTCAAGGACCCCGGAGGCTGGCTGCCGCCGGCCGAGAAGGCCCGGATCGGCGACGACGGGCCGGTCGCCAAGCAGTTCAAGGAATTCATGGCGTTCATCGGGCTGCTGCCGTCCGCCGACGAACAGGACCTGATCAAACGCGTCATCGGGGTCGGCGGCGACACCGTCAAGTGCTGTGACACCAAGGGCCGCGTCACCGTCAACGGCACCCCGCTGACCGAACCGTACGTGCACCCCGGGAACCCGCCCTCCCAGCTGCGGTTCACCGTCACCGTCCCCGTCGGGCGGATCTTCGTGATGGGAGACCACCGCTCCGACTCCGCCGATTCGCGCTTCCACCTGGACGAGCCGTACCGTGGCACCGTCTCGGTGGAGAATGTCGTCGGCAGCGCGACCGTGATCGCCTGGCCCGTCGGCCACTGGCGACGTCTCGAACAGAACGACACCTTCACGAGTGTGCGCGACGCGCCGGGCGCGAAGACGTCGGCGGCCGGAGCGCCGCATAGGCTGTCCCCCGAGAGTTTGACCGTACTCCCGACCCCTGCGGAACTCCCGCTCGTTATGGGAGTGGTGGGCCTGCACCGGTTGACGGGCGGGCGAAGGCGCGGAGTGAGGAGCAGATGTGGGGGACTTGGCGGTCGGTGCGCGGTCCGGAACCGAAGAGCCCGAAGAGCCGGAGGGGCAGGGTAAGACCCCCGACCCGGCGACGAGTTCCGTGCATCTGTCGAAGTCGAAGCCGCAGTCACAGGGGCCAGCACAGCCCGACGAGCCCGCGGACGGGGAGGAGAGCGGCAGCGTGAAGAAGGCCAAGAAGCCCCGCGCCTTCTGGAAAGAGCTGCCCATCCTCATCGGCATCGCCCTGCTCCTCGCGCTGCTGATCAAAACGTTCCTGGTGCAGGCGTTCTCCATCCCGTCCGACTCCATGCAGGACACCCTGCAGCGCGGCGACCGGGTCCTCGTCGACAAGCTGACACCGTGGTTCGGGTCCCAGCCGCAGCGCGGCGAGGTCGTCGTCTTCCACGACCCGGGCGGCTGGCTCAACGAGGCGCCGACGCCCGAGCCCAACCCCGTCCAGAAGGTCCTCAGCTTCATCGGCCTGATGCCGTCCGCCGAGGAGAAGGACCTGATCAAGCGGGTCATCGCGGTCGGCGGCGACACCGTCGAGTGCAAGGGCACCGGCCCGGTCAAGGTCAACGGCAAGGCGCTCAAGGAGGATTCCTACGTCTACCCCGGCGCCACGCCCTGCGGCGACCGCCCGTTCGGCCCGATCCACGTCCCCAAGGACCGGATCTGGGTCATGGGTGACCACCGCGACGACTCCCTCGACTCCCGCTACCACCAGAACCTCGAGGGCGGCGGCACCGTCTCCGCCAACGAGGTCGTCGGCCGCGCCTTCACCATCGCCTGGCCCGTCAACCGCTGGTCGACCCTCCCGGTGCCCGGTACCTTCGACCAGTCCGGGATCAACCAGACATTGGCCGCGGCTCCGGCCGCGCTGGGGCTCGCCGGCGCCGTGCCGATCGTTCTGTGGCGCCGCCGAAGGCTGACCGGGGAACGTACCCCCAGGTAGGGTGCCGTCCCAGATCTTCGATGCGGGCCGTGCCCGCGGGGTGGGAGCGCTGGGATGAGCTGCAGCACGGAACGCCAGACCGGACAGCACACGGCCCGCGGCCGGACCACGGGCAGTGTGCTGTCCGGTCTCGCTGTGGCCCTCGGTTGTGCGCTGTTCCTCGGCGGCTTCGTCTGGGGGGCGCTGGTCTACCGTCCGTACACGGTCCCGACGGATTCGATGTCGCCGACGATCTCCGCCGGGGCCCGGGTGCTGGCCGAGAGGGTCGACGGCCCCGCGATCCGCCGCGGCGACGTCGTCGTCTTCACGGACAAGGTCTGGGGCGATATGCCGATGGTCAAGCGTGTCGTCGGTGTCGGCGGCGACAAGATCGCCTGCTGCACCAAGGGCGGCCGTCTCACCATCAACGGAACCCCGGTCGAGGAACCGTATCTGCAAGGCGACGGACCCGCCTCACCCGTCGGCTTCAAGGCCACCGTGCCCGCCGGTCAGCTCTTCCTCCTCGGCGATCACCGCAGCGACTCCCTCGACTCCCGGGGCCATCTCACCGACGGCGACCACGGCTCGGTCCCGCGCAGCGCCGTCCAGGCCCGGGTGGACGCCCTTGCCTGGCCGCTCGGCAGTATCGGCGTGATGCAGCGCCCCGCGGCATTCACGGAGCTGCCGGGCGGCACCTCCCGGCCCGGCCCGGTACAGCCCCTCACTCTCGCCGTCCTCGTTGGCGCGGTCCTCGTCCTCGTCGGCGCGGCCTACGGGCCGATCGCCCGGCGCAAGGCGCGCAGGCGTCGTGGATAGGGGCCGGGCGTGGAGGATGCGGACGACGGTACGAGTCGCGGGCTCTCCGGGCCGGGGCGCCGGACCGGGGGAGATGATGCAGGGGATGAGTCGGGGTGTGAGCCGGGTGCGAGCCAGGGTGTGAGTCAGGGCATGACCAATCGCATGAGTCAGGACCCGAGCGTGGGTGCGGGCCCGGGAGCGGCTTACGAGGAGCCGGCCGAGGTGCGCCAGGTCGCACGTGTCGTCCTGCTCGACCCCGACGACCGGATCCTGCTGTTGCACGGCTTCGAACCGGACGACCCGACGGACACCTGGTGGTTCACCCCCGGCGGCGGCGTGGAAGGCACCGAGACCCGCGAGGCGGCGGCCCGCCGCGAACTCGCCGAGGAGACCGGCATCACAGACGCCGTCATCGGGCCCGTTCTGTGGAAACGCCGCTGCTCCTTCCCGTTCGACGGGCGGCGCTGGGAGCAGGATGAATGGTATTACCTGGGACGAACCGACCACACCGTCACGCACACCGGCGGCCACACGGACCTGGAGCGACGCAGCGTCTCGGGGCTGAGGTGGTGGACTTCGGAGGAACTGTCCGCGTCGCATGAGACGGTGTATCCGACCAGACTCGCCGAGCTGCTGCGCACGCTGCTCGACGAAGGGCCCCCGAGTGCGCCGGTGCTCCTGGAGACCGAGAGGGTCTGACGCACAATAGGGGGACGCACCGCTGAAGGGGATCTGCCATGAGCGCCGAGGACCTCGAAAAGTACGAGACCGAGATGGAGCTGAAGCTCTACCGGGAGTACCGCGACGTCGTCGGGCTGTTCAAATACGTGATTGAGACCGAGCGTCGCTTCTACCTGACCAATGACTACGAGATGCAGGTGCACTCGGTCCAGGGCGAAGTGTTCTTCGAGGTCTCGATGGCCGACGCATGGGTCTGGGACATGTACCGCCCGGCCCGGTTCGTCAAGCAGGTGCGAGTGCTGACGTTCAAGGATGTGAATATCGAGGAGCTCAATAAGAGCGACCTTGATCTTCCGGGGAGCTGACGGGCTGATGAGCTGGGCTGCCAGGCGGTGCTGCGGGGCTGGGTTGCCGAGCTGACGGGCGGGGCTGTCGGGTGGGGTTGCCGAGCTGATGGGCAGGGCCCGATGAGGTTGCCGGGTGGGGCTGACGAACTGACGGCCGGGCTGCCGGGGCCGGTCGTGTGGCTGGCGTGGTGCAGGTGACCGGCGTGCTCCAGATGAGAGACGTGATCCGGCGCCTTTGGCCTGGGAGCGATGGCGTGCGCTGAGGTTCTTTCCTGGTCGCCATGTCGGCCGCTGGGGCGTTTGCGGGGCCGTCTGTGGAGGGCCACCTGAGGAGGGCCACCTGCGGGTGACGGAGTTGTCCACAACCAGCCGGTTATCCACCAAGATCCAATAGATCCGGGCAGGGGCGTCAGAGTCGGTGCCGGAGGTGGTGCCGCATGAACGCCATGCAGGCCGGCCGGGGGGCCGGGAAACCGACGCGGGTCGGAGACGTGACGCAGGCCGGGGGGCAGAGGAAGACCGAGGGTCGGGGGAAGACCGAAGGCCGGAGGAAGGCCGAACGCCGGAGGAAGCCTGAAGCGCGGACGAAGACCGCGTCTCTTCCCGCTCCCGCTCCCACCCCCGCTCCCGTCCCCGCACCGGCCGACCCTCGGCGTGCGCTCGGCCGCTACGGCGAGGACCTGGCGGCCCGGCGGCTCAGCGAGAGCGGGATGCGGATCCTGGACCGCAATTGGCGCTGCCGCGAGGGCGAGATCGACATCGTCGCCGCTGACGGCGATGCGCTGGTGGTCTGCGAGGTCAAAACCCGCCGCGTGGGGCCGTACGGCCAGCCCATGGCGGCCGTATGCGCCGAGAAGACCGAACGGTTACGACTGCTGGCGGAACACTGGCTGGAACGGCACGGAGGCCCGCCACCCGGCGGAGTACGCATCGATGTCGTAGGCGTGCTCCTGCCTGCCCGAGGCGCGCCCGTCGTCGAACACGTACGGGGGGTGGCGTGATGGGATTCGCCCGCACCTGCTCCGTCGCCCTGGTCGGTGTCGAAGGCGTCGTCGTCGAGGTCCAGGCCGACCTGGAGCCCGGCGTCGCGAACTTCACCCTGGTCGGACTCCCCGACAAGAGCCTGGTCGAATCCAAAGACCGGGTGCGCGCGGCGGTGGCGAACTCCGGCGCCGAATGGCCGCAGAAGAAACTCACCGTCGGGCTCAGCCCGGCGTCCGTCCCCAAGAGCGGGAGCGGCTTCGACCTGGCCGTGGCCTGCGCGGTCCTCGGAGCCGCCGAGCGCCTCGACCCGCGCGAACTCACCGACCTGATGATGATCGGCGAACTCGGTCTGGACGGCCGGGTGCGCCCCGTACGCGGCGTACTGCCCGCCGTCCTTGCCGCCGCCGATGCGGGGTACCGCCAGGTCGTCGTGCCGGAGCAGACTGCCGCCGAGGCATCGCTCGTCCCGGGCATCTCCGTCCTCGGCGTCCGCAGTCTGCGCCAGCTCATCGCCGTCCTCACCGACGAACCGGTCCCCGATGAGGACGAAACCCTGGAAGGAGGCCGCCCCGACCCGCTCATGGCGGGCCTGGTCGTACCGGGCACAGGCATCGGCTCGGGCCTGCCACCGGGAGACCGCACGCTCGACCTGGCCGACGTCGCAGGCCAGCACAACGCCCGCCGAGCCCTGGAGGTAGCCGCCGCCGGACGCCACCACATCTTCTTCAAGGGCCCGCCCGGAGAGGGTACGGAGTGTCTGAGTAAGATGCAACACGCTAATCAGGAGAGGACCCCGTGGAACCATCCCGCCAGCGCCTGCGAGCTGCGATTTACGCCCGGCTTTCGCGCGACTCCGACGACAGCACATCTGTCGAGACGCAGTTGGACGACGACCGCAAGTTCTGTGAATTGCGCGGCTGGGACGTGGTCCTCGTGGCCGTGGACGACGGGGTGTCCGGCTCCGTGCGACCCGCCGACAGAGAAGGTTTCGGGGAGATCCTGGCAAACCTAGACAAGGTGGACGTGGTCGTGGCGCGAGGAGTGGACCGCTTCTCACGTGTCACAGCTCACTTTGCGGAACTGGTGGAGATGCTGACCAGCGCTGGGTCCACCTTGGCGGACGTACAGGGCCAGTGTGACCTTACGTCACCTTATGGCCGCTTCGTCACGACGATCATGGTTGCTTTTGCCGAGATGGAGCGCGAGACCATCCGTTCCCGCATCCTGCGTTCGCGGGTAGCGCTCCGCCAGCAAGGCCGTTGGCTGGGGGGAGCCGCGCCGTATGGCTTTGTCATAGTGCCGCATCCCGACGGCGGTAAGTACTTGGATGTTGACCCTGACGAAGCCCCCCAGGTGCTCGAAGAGCTGATCGACCGGCTTATTGAAGGTCATCACCTCACCAACGAGATTGAACGGCTGAACAACAGTCCGCACCTGTCCCCGATGGACTACCGGCGGGCCAAGGCTGGCACGTGGCATCCGCCGATGGTCCGGTCGGATTGGACGTACGCCCCGCTGTACGAACTTCTACGGTCGCCGGTCCTTCGGGGTTACCGGGTGGAAGGCAAGCGGAAGGACCGGCGAGTGGTGCGCGACGCGGACGGTGAACCGATCCGCGTGGGGCCCGCACTTGTGAGCGATGAGAAGTGGTTCGCCCTGCAAGCCGCCTTGGACGCGAACGCGACCAACCCGAGGCGGCCCCGCCGCAAGGCAACGCTGTTGCTCCACGTCGCGCAATGTCGCCTGTGTGAAGACCCCACGCTGTACTACAACAGCCGGGAGTACGGCTACGACTTGAAACGGCCGAAGCCGGAGAGCGCCCCGCAGACGAAACGTATGGATGTTTACAACTGCATGGCCGCCAAATCCAAGAAGCTCCGGGAGACGGGTCCTTGTCCCGGCGTCACGGTCAATGCCGAAAAGGTGGAGGCCATGGTGGAAGAGTGGTTCCTGGAGAACTTCGGAGGAGCGGAGTACATGGAACGTGTCCGCGTAGGCGGGGCTGACCATGTAGCGGAGATCAAGGAGCTGGAGACGGATGTGGAGGAGCTGAGCGCCCGAACGGCCAGCCTCCGAGGCGCCGCCCTGGACGCCATCCTGTCGCAGCTTCAGGGGCGCTCTGACAGGCTCGCAGAGCTGAAGGCTCGACCCATCGAGCCCGAACGCTGGGAGAAGCGCCCTACGGGGCAGTCAGTGGCCTCTAAGTGGGGTGCGGGGGACACGGCAGAGCGTCGGTTGCTCCTCTTGGAGTTCGGAGTCCAAGTGACTGTGGATCCGGCGTACGGAGCCCGTACGTGGCGCCCGGAGAGGGTCACTATTGCGGCGGCTCCGGACACCCTTACCTTGCGCGCGGAACTTGAGGCACTGGCCGACGACGCACTCTAGGCGGATGAAGCCGGAAAGCGATCATGTACGACGTGGAGGATTGAGACGCGCGTCACCGAGTGAGGGAGTCGGGCCCGCCGGGGCTCGACTCCCTCACTGTGTGCTCCTGCTGGCCAAGCGGAGCGTGACGGTTGGGGGCAGGAAAAGTGTCCTAGGAACCTTCTTTTTCTGTGTGAGGTATTTAGAGAAAGAAGGAGTGGAGGACACTTTTTGTGCCCCCAGGGGGCGGAGACCAGACTGGTGGCGAACGTGGGTGTCACGGGCCCCAGTTAATGCATATAGAGACAGGTCCCGCGCTTCGGACTCCAGCGTCTGACGTGGAGGCGAGAACGCCGCGCCTGTTCAGCTCCTCCCGCGCGCCCCGTTCTCTCCTCCGGGATGCCGCGCGGGGGTTGAGCGTCTGGCCCCGTAGCTCAGTGGGAGAGCGCCCGATTGTCGATCGGGTGGCCGCCGGTTCAATTCCGGCCGGGGTCGCTTGCGCTCAACCGCACCAGCGGTCGGGCTACTTCCGACGCCGCCACTCCTGCCACAGTTCCTTCCTATCCTTGGAGTTCTGGGGCCACAAGGCTCGCGCAAGAGCGGTCAGCCCAGAGAAGATGATTACGAGCACAGCAACGGCCAGCACGGCGCCCCACGGGGCCGTCTCCAGCAGGTTGAACACGGTGTATAAGCCTTCCGACCTTTGACGGTCGGCGGGTCACTCAGGCAGCGAGTACGGCGCTCCCCAGCGCGCTGCGGTGATGCCCGCCCCGGTAGGTGTCCACGGGGAAAACGCAGTTGGGGCCTCTGGGTGCGATCTGTGGTGACTCTTCGATGGGTTCGGGATGCCACACCGGAATGTCCGCGGCGCGCATACGCCCGAGTGCTCGGGATAGCAGTCGAAGCAGAACTCCGGCGAGAAACTGAAGGAGTTGGGTGACCAACTCGGCGAGTGCTGCCAGATACTCACGTGCGGCGTCGCGTCGCTGTGCTGTGGTCTTGGCCAGACGAAGACCAAAGGCAGCACACCACACACGCTTACGTGCTCGGGCTTGTTGGGCCTTGGCTTCGACGACTATGCAGCAGTCCCCCCAAGAGGCCACGAGGGCTTCAAAGCGCTTGTCGAGATCGACTACTGCAGCCCGCAGGAAGTCACCGCTACCGACTGCCGGGTCCGTGACTGGTCGTTGGAGCCAGTCCGCAAGGGAATGCTCCGTTGCGGAGAGATCCAGGATTAGTTGGCGCGGGAGTTCACTGGGGACGTAGTAGCCCTGTCCGTGTTCCATCACACCCCCTTTCATGGGTCTCCCCGACTGTACCGGGTGCGTCTAACAGCCCTTGCAGCATCCCCGCTGCGAGCTGACGCGGGCTGGCGGACGCTGCGGGCGACCCTGTCGCGTAGCTAACTGACGGTATCGAAAAAGGATTTGCGATGTTCTGGCACGGCAGCAACCGACGCTTCCGCCTACCGGCGGACTGGTCGGTCCGGCGCCTGTCCGTGTTGAAGCGGGACGGCTTCCAGTGCGTGACCCTGCTGCGGGACACCGGGGCGCGGTGCACGGCGCCGGCTACGGACGTGGACCACATCGTCCCGGGCGACGACCACGACCCGGCGAACCTTCAGTCTCTGTGTCGGTGGCATCACGCGCGGAAGTCGAGTGCGGAGGGCGCGGCGGCACGGAGGAGGCGGGTGTCCAGGCAGAGGCCGGCAGATCGGCATCCTGGGGAACTGTGATGGCGGCGAAAAGACATGGGATGCCGGGCTTTCCCCCACCTCCGAAAGGCCTGAGGTTCACGGAGGCGAGGGAAGCCATGCACACCTGCAATGCGCATTGATCATCCTTGACACGGTACGCGCTTGGCAAACCGGAAGCTGCCGCTGTCGTCCAAGTGGAGCAAGGTGCTGGTGCACTCGCTGGCGTTCCGTCCGCGCCAACCATTTTGGCCCGGGGGTGCCCCCCTTCCGATCGACTGAAAGACCGAAGCGTGATAGCGGCTCGGATTCTGTACGGGTTCCAGGGTCGTCACAACCCTTAGTGGGCTGGCCGTTCGCTCACCGGGTTGTCCTCGGCCGGTGAACGAATCCCAGTCTGCCATCCTCTTCGGCTGGATTCGGCTTCAGGCGACACGAACATTCATCGCTTGCACGCCATTCGGGCCTCGCGCGACATCAAATGTGACCTTCTGGCCTTCATTCAGGGTTCGGTAGCCGCTCGACATGATTGCGCTGTAGTGGACGAAGATTTCCGATCCGTCGCCGGGGTCGATGTACCCGTGCCCCTCATCCTGGTTATAGGACTTTACGGTGCCTTCAGGCATGGTCGTGCCTCTCTGCTAAGTGATGCTTGAGCGCATTGATGTGACACGCAAGATCCCGATAGTCGGGATGGATTACCCGCCCATTGGCTCACGGTGCTCGGTCTGCGGCAGGTCCGCATGGGCCAATCGAGTGATGCCGTGGGCGGTCAGCTGATGGCGAATGTGAACCATGTGAACGCCCTTCGGGGCCGGATAGCCCTGGGAGGTGACACCATGCCGGGCCCCGTCCCGAAGCGCAGCGATCGGCGCCGCAGGCGTAACAAGAGCGACGGCCCCGACTTGGTGAAGGCCTCTGGCGGCACGGCCCCTGAGCCCCCGCCGGCTGCTGAGGACTGGCACCCGATCGCAGCCGACTGGTACGCGTCGCTCGCCGAGTCCGGTCAATCGCAGTTCTACGAGGCCAGCGACTGGGCGACGGCGTACTACGTCGCTGAGGCCATGAACCGGAATCTCATCTCCGGCCGCTTCTCCGCCCAGTTGTTCCAGAGCGTCATGTCCGCGATGACGGACCTTCTGACCACGGAGGGCGCCCGGCGACGGGCGCGCGTGGAGCTGGAGCGGGAGGCCGGCGGGGAGGACCCGGCGGAAGCGGCGCGGGTGACGCTCATGGAGACGTACCGGAGAGCCGCAGCAGACAAGTAACTGGAGTGGCGTCACTCCCTGAATTCGAGGGGGAGGTGATGCCTTGCTGGCCCAAACGCTTGAACCGGTCCGTACGTGGCCGGACACCGTGCCGGACGAGACGCGGACTCTGGGCTGGGACGTGCTGGCGTGGACTTCCCGCTGGCTTCTTCAACCGGACGGGCCCGACGCGGGTACACCGTGGCGGTTCACGGATGAACAGGTCCGAATAGTCCTCCGCTGGTTCGAGATTGACGACGCGGGCAACTTCACTCGTCGCCAGGGCACCATCCGGCGCCTGAAGGGCTGGGGGAAGGACCCGTTCCTGGCGGCCATCTGCGCTGTGGAGTTCATCGGCCCGTGCCGTTTCGGCGGATGGCGGGAGGACGGGACCCCGATAGCGGTGCCGCACCCGGCGCCGTGGGTTCAGGTCTGTGCCGTGTCGAAGGACCAGACCCGTAACACGATGCGCCTGTTCCCGGGCATGTTCTCCCCGGAGTTGATCGCTGAATACGGCATCGACCTGGGTAAGGAGATCATCTACTCCAGCGGGGGCGGGGTGATTGAGGCCGTCACCAGCTCGCCCCGCGCGCTGGAGGGCGGCCGATTACCGCTCCACCTTCGTGGTGATGAACGAGACCCATCACTGGATCTCGTCCAACGGCGGCCACGAAATGGCCATGACCATCGCGGGCAACGTCGGCAAGAGCCGTGGCGGTGGCGCCCGAACCATGGAGATCACGAACGCTCCCCTTCCCGGGGAGGACTCCGTGGCGGAGCAGACATGGCATGCCTGGAGCAAGTGGTCAGAGGGCAAGTCCCGGGACTCCGGTATGTATTACGACAGCGTGGAGTCACCGCCCGTGGACCTGGCGGACCCGGACCAACTCCGGGCCGGCATCCTCGCGGCGCGGGGTGACGCGGACTGGCTGGACGTGGAGTGGATCGTCTCCACCATCTACTCCGGCCACATGCCGTGTTCGCGGTCGCAGCGGATGTTCCTGAACCAGTTGGTCACGGCAGAGGACCAGTTGATCAGCCCGGAGGACTGGGACGAGTGCGCCGTGGATGACCGCTTGGAGGACGGCGACGCCGTGACCCTCGGGTTCGATGGCGGGCGGACCGACGACGCGACGGCCCTGGTGGCCATGCGCGTGCGGGATCGCCTGATCATTCCCCTGGGCGTGTGGGAGCGGCCCGACGGCCCGGCCGGTGATGGTTGGGAGGTTGACCGTCAGGTCGTGGACGGCGCGGTTCGGAACGCTATGGAGCGGTACGACGTTCAGGCGTTTCACGCGGATGTGGCGCTCTGGGAGAGCTACGTCGACGCGTGGTCGGAGGACTACCGGGACCGCCTGGTGATCAAGGCGTCTCCGCAATCTGCGGTAGGTCGGGACATGCGCGGCGGCCTCCAGGAACTGACCTTGGCCAATGAGCGGCTGGTGTCGGCCGTGGAGAACGGCCAGGTGCGACACCTTGGAGAAACGATTCCCCTGGGGCGCACGCTGCGGCGGCACGTGCTGAACACCAGGCGTCGGCCGAACCGTTACGGTCTGTCCTTCGGCAAGGCCAACCGGGAGTCCGCCCACAAGATCGACGCGTACGCGGCCACGCTGCTGGCCGACCTGGCGAGACACCGACTCATCGAATCCGGCAAGACACGGCCCTCCGAACGCTCGGGGGCCGTGTACTTCTTCTGAGATTCGGGAGGGCGCTTGGCTAGCGGGCCATGGCCGCCACCTGTTCGCACATGTCGGCGCACTTCCTTGCCATCTCCGCGCAGGTTCTCATCTGTGGGTCATCGAACCTCGAACACGCGTCGGCGGCCGCACGGCACGCTTCCGCGCACATCTTGCACATCTGCGGTGCCATACGTGACTGCCGCATACACATGTCCGCACACATGGAACACATGTCCGCGCAGTCCATGAGCGCCATCATCATTTGGCGCTCCACCATTGGCCCGCCCTTCGCGAGAGCGTGTTGCATGGCCTGCCCGCACATGGTGTGCGTCTCGTGGCACATGTCGATGCACTGCCTCATCTGCTGGGAAATCTCTGCCATCTGTGTCATGAGTGCCTCCGGTTCCAGTCGTGGGTACGCCCCCAGCCGACACGCACTCTGCACTGGCCGCCTCTTGGGCGTGGTGGGTGGGTGACACTCCGCGCCACCCACCCCCTCGCGCCGCGTCTTGGCCGCAACAGGCCGAAGACGGAACGAGGTGATCTCCATGAAACTGACTACCCTTCGGAAGGGAGCACATGACCGACACCACCGTCTCCCCGACGAAGCGAGCGGAGATCGGGTTCTCCCGGCTCCGTGCGGACCGTGAGCGGCTGGACCGAATAGACCGGTACATGTGTGGCGAGCACGACGGGCCCTACATCCCCCGAAGTGCCACGGAGGAATACAAGCTCCTGGCCAAGCGGGCCATTTCCAATTGGCTGCCGCTCCTGGTCAAGACACCGTCCCAAGCTATGGCCGTGGACGGCTACCGCCGGAGCGCCGGCCCAAACGGGGACGCCCCGGAAGAGACTCCGGCGGAGTGGCGGGCCTGGCAGGACAACCGCATGGATGCCCGCCAGACCCCGGTCCACCGGGCAGCGCTCACCTACGGCCAGGCGTTCGCCACGGTCCTACGCGACCCGGCGAACCCGGCCCGACCGGTCATCCGGGGCGTGTCCCCGCGTCTGCTGTACGCCTCGTACGAGGACCCGGCGGCCGACGCGCTCCCGCTGTGGGCACTCCAGGTGGAGACCGTCCCCGACGCGGAGGGCGTGGAGGCGCGGGCGTGGCTGTATGACGCCACCCACGTCTATGACCTCCTGGTGGGCGGGAAGGGCGGCCCGAAGATGCTGGCGTCCCGTCCGCACGGCATGGGCGTGTGCCCGGTCGTGCGGTTCGCGCCGGACATCGACCTGGAGGGCCGGGTCACGGGCGTTGTAGAGCCCATGATCCCGATCCAGGACCGGGTCAATCAAACGGTGTTTGACCTGCTGGTAAGCCAGACCTTCGGGTCGTTCAAGGTCCGGACGATCTCCGGTCTGGCGCCGGAGTTCCGGCGTGATCCCGAGACCGGGGAGATCCTGTACGACGCCAACGGGCGTCCCCAGGTGATCCCGATTCAGGCGGACGCGAGCCGGTTCCTGGTGGCGCCCGACGCGGACACCAAGTTCTCTCAGCTAGACGAAACTCCGCTGTCGGGGTTCTTGGACGCTATCGAGCTGGGGACCAAGCACATGGCCGCGCTCTCCCAGACCCCGCCCCATTACCTGTTGGGGGCCATGGTCAATCTGAGCGCGGAGGCTCTGGCGGCTGCTGAGTCGGCCTTGTCCCGTGCGGTGGATGAGTACAAGCACTCCATGGGGGAGTCTTGGGAACTGGTCCTGTTCCTGTGCGCCACGGTGGTGGGCGCGGAGCCGGACCCCCGGGCTGAAGTCCTCTGGAAGGACGCGGAAAGCCGCTCGCTGGCCCAGACGGTGGACGCGCTGGGCAAGGCCGTGACCATGCTCAACGTTCCGGCCCGCGCGATGTGGTCGCGCATCCCCGGGGTGACGGCTCGGGATGTGGAGGAGTGGGCGCAGATCCAGGAAGCGGACGACCCGGGCCTACGCATGGCGGACGCGATGGCATCCGCCGTGGCCCCGGCGCCGCACACGGAGCGTTTGGCCGGCGGTGACGTTGAGTAGAGCGACGGCGGGCCTCCTGGATGAGCACTGGCGGACCCAAGCCAGCATTGGGGCGGGCGTCTCCGCCCAGTCCCTGGCCCAGTGGTCGCGCGTGAATCCCCAATCCCTGGCGAAGTCGGGGGCCGCGTGGCTGGCCTGGATGCTGGCGCTGATCCGTGGTGAACGGCGGCGCTCCCGCGACCAGGCGGCGGCGTTCTACCGCCTCTACCGGGCCCTGGAGACCGGCCACACCCTCCCGCGCCTGTCCGGGGAGCACGTGGGCGAGACCACGACCCTCGGGGAGCTGCGGGAGGACTGGGCGGCGCAGACGGACACGATCCGTACGCCGGAGCCGGACGACAGCGAGGAAATCCGGCTGGACGGGTTCGACTGGCCGGAGGAGCCCGTGGAGGCCCACGACCGCGCGGCCGTGGCGTCCCTGGTCTCCCAAGGACCGGCCAAGCTGCGCCAGGGCGTGGCCCAGGCGGCCACCGAGCAGACGCGCGGCAGGCTGGATGATGCCGGGTTCCTCCAGGAGCTGGAGGACGCTGTGGACACCGCCGGGCGAACGTCCGCCGGTGCGGCTGACCGGGAGGCCCTGCGGGCCGGCCGGGACCTGATCGACCAGGCGTCGAAACGGGACCGGCGGGCCGTGGGCTGGGCCCGGGTGACCGACGGCAACCCGTGCGCGTTCTGCGCCATGTTGGCCAGTCGGGGCGCCATCTATTCGTCCCAAGCCACGGCAGCTGGCGGAGGGCGGAGGAAGCCTCGCGGATCGGCTGACGGGCGGGTCCGCGCGAACCGGCGGCCCCCGGTTTCCCGGGAAGACCTGACCCGGTACCACTACGGCTGTCATTGCCAGACGGTCCCGGTGTTCAGCAGGAACGACTTCATGACCCCCGACGCCCGGCGGTTCGACCGGGAATGGCGGGAGGTCACGCGCGGCAAGGCAGGCGCGGAGGCGCGAGCAGCCTGGCGACGCCACATCGAATCATCACATTGACCGGAGGCCACTACATGGCGGAGAACCCGACCCCGACCCCGACGGACTCCCAGACGGAACATGTTCCGTCTGACGACGGCAAGGGGGCCCTTGCCCAGGCGGAGACGCCGGAAGCGGAGGGCCAGGACGACGGCCAGGAGCTGGACGCCGACGCCCTCCGCGCGGAGCTGAAGACCGCCCGCGACCAGGCAGCCCGTTACCGGGTCAAGGCGCGGGAGACGGCGGAGGCCCTGAAGGCGGCCAAGACGCCGGAGGAGTACCAGACGGTGGCCGACCGCGCGGCGGAGCTGGAAACGGAACTCCAGCGGGAGCGCCTGGCCCGCAAGTACAGCCTTCCGGACGCGCTGGCGGCCCGGATCTTCGGTGCTGACGACGACACCCGGGAAGCGGACGCCAAGGCGCTGGCGGAGCTGTTCCACAACCGTGGAGATGGCGTGGGCCGGGGTGGCCTGGACCCTTCGGCTACTCCGAGCCCGAGCGATCCGGGGGAGCTGGCCGCGAGCATTCCACGCGCCCGCCGGTAATGTCGCGGTCCCTACGTGGGGATTATCGGCAGGGTGCGACACTTCCTCGGTTTCCTCGGTTGCGGCTGGGCCGCGCTCTCCCCGAAGGTGCGCATGGCTAAACGGGTTGACCCTCGGCAGGAACGCCTAATTAGGTCACGCTATTTGGAGCCGTCGAAAGGGAATGTGCGCCAATCCTTCCAGCGATAGTATCCGTCCTTCACGGGGCTTGTGAATGTGACAGTGCGCACAATATCATTACCGTTGTGCAAGCGGATGTCCGCCTTGATCTTCTCAAGTCCCCATTTGCCATCGCCTCGCGGATTAAGCAAGTACACATAGAAGTGTGAGGCTTTCGCTGCGTCGGAGCACTTGAAGTTTCCTACTTTTGAATATTTCTGGTGCCTGCCGAAATGCTCATTGGGTGTCTTTGAGGAATCGAGGCCGTCCCCCGAATAGTTGGCGTAGAGTCTGGCCTGGTTGTTGCCCTGAGCCACATCGTGTGCTGTGAACTCCCAGTCGACGTAGCACATGGCGGGTGAGTTGTCGGCGGGTGAGCCTTCGGCGTCCGCTGAACAGCCTGTCAGTGCGGCTGGCATCGTGATCGCGGCCACGGCGGCCGACACGGAACGGTGAATGGTCGTAGGCATGTTTCTTCTCCTGGGGGATGTGTGTCGACCATGTGCGAAGTCCACCCGCGTCAGTCGCTCTGAGGCGGCCGGGCGCCCTCGGATGCGCCCTGCCCGGCAGTTACCACGTCATAGGCAGCGACGCGGGAGATTCACTAATTCGCGACTGTCCGCCACCTGAGCGAGTGATACCGCCCCCGCCAAAAGGGGGAACGCCGACAACGTCACGGCTGGCCAGCCGCCGGCAATAAGAGTGCCGCTAATTCAACGCGTAAGAAGAAAAACCAAGGGTTCATGTCCAAGGGCCCTTGGTGGTTGTGCTGCGTGCTGGCCCGGGGCCCCAGCCCTGAGCGGAGCACATGGCTAACAGCTTTCTGAAGTCCGAGAAGATCGCGGCTACGGCCCTTGGTCTTCTTGAGCGGGAAATGGTTCTGTCGCGTCTGGTGTGGACGAACGGCGGGTTCGACTTCACCGGCGCCAAGAACGACACGGTCACGATTCGGATTCCGGCGACCATCACAGCCCGCGAATACGAGTGGCGCAACGACCGCAGCTCGGACATCGTCCTGGACGAGCTGGCGGAGGACTACACCACGGTCCAGCTCAACAAGGACATCTATTCGGCGATCGCGGTCACCGATGAGGAACTAACGCTGGACATCCGGGACTTCGGTTCCCAGGTTCTCCAGCCCCAGGTCAACGCCGTGGCCAAGGCGATTGACACAGGCGTGGCGTCGATGATCGAGAGCGCCAACTACACCAACACCGTCACCGTGGACGAGACGGACCCGTGGCTGGGCATCGTGGACGCCCGCGCCACGCTCAACAAGGCAAACGTCCCCACCGAGGGCCGCACAATCCTGATGGGCGCGGACGTGGAAACCGCCCTGCTGAAGTCCGGCCGCATCAACGACGTGTCCAAGTCCGGCTCGGACTCGGCCCTCCGCTCGGCGACCCTGGGCCGGCTGGCCGGGTTCGACCTGGTGGTATCCAACGCCATCAACCCGCGCGCCGCATACGCGTTCATCCCGTCCGCCTTCGTGCTGGCTACCCGCGCCCCGGCCATTCCGGCCGGTGTCACCAGCGGATCCAGCCAGTCCTACAACGGCCTGTCCATGCGCTGGGTGCGCGACTACGACGCGGCCAAGCTGCGGGACCGCTCCATCCTGAACGTCTACGCCGGATACAACGTCATGACGGACAAGGTCGGCAGCGCTAAGAAGCTGGTCCGCGCGGTCCGCCTGGACATGCCGACCCCACCGAAGCCCCCGGCCGACAAGTAGGGGGCCGCATGACTCCCCTGGCCGACATAGCGGCCCTGGAACAGCGACTGGGGCGGGAGCTGGTCGGAGAGGAGCGGGCGCAGGCGCAGGCGGCGTTGGCGGACGCCTCCGCCACCGTGCGTGCGTACGGAGATGCCTGGCCCGACCCGGCCAAGGCCCCGGCCATCGTCGTGGCCGTCGCCCTGGCGGCTGCGGAGCGGCGGGTGAGGAATCCGGAGGGGTACCGGTCGGAGCTGCAAGGCGCCTACCAGTACCAGCTTCCGGCATCACTGCCCGTTGGCGCCGGCCTCACCGACGGTGAAGCCCGGTTGATCCGCGCGGCCGTCGGCGCGTCCGGCGTGTTTGCGGTGCCGGTGGAGTCTCTGGGGGGTTCGCTGTGAACCTCTTGGACTCCGGCCCGGATCAGGTCACGGTCTACCCCACGGTGGACGTGGACGACGGCTACGGCGGCACTAAACCGGGCCCCGGCCAGCCGGTGACGCTCCGGGCCCGCGTACTCCCGGCCACCACGGACGAAAGCGGGGAGCCGGGATACCTGACCGGGACGGAGTACCGCGTCTATTCGCGGTCGCTCCCGGCCGGGCCCTGGTCCCGCGTCGAGTGGGCCGGGCACGTCTGGGCCGTGGTCGGGGAGCCCCAGCACTTCGGCGGCTCCCGGCGCCTGGCCCACGACGTGGCAACGATCCGAAAGCGGGGATGACGTGGCAGAGGTGAAGCCCCACCTGGACAGCATCGTGGCGCACCTGCCCGGCGTCCGGGACGCCGTGGCGGATGAGCTGGAGGACCGGGCGGACCGGGTGCGGGCGGTCGTCGAAGCGCACCGCCACACCGGGGCCCTTGCCTCCGGCATGACCGTCCGCACGAACCGCACAGACTCCACGGTGACCTTGGAGGACCCGGCGGTGTTCGCGATCAACTACGGCCACGTGGCGCCCAACGGGCGTTGGGTGCCGGGTATCCACGCGATAGAGGCGGGCCTATGAGGCCGGTACTCCCCGACGTGGACGCCCTGGTGGTCGACGCCCTCCGCGAGGGCCTGAGTGGCGCCACGGTCCGTGTGGCCTGGCCCGATGACTGGGCCGACCGACTCCCGCTGATCGTGGCCCGCCGGGTGCCGGGAGGCTCCTCCAACCCGCTCGGCATCGACGTGGCGCTGATCGACGTACAGGCAGCGGCCACGGACCGGCGGGAAGCGTCCCGACTGGCCCGCGTTGCGCGCGTGGTCCTGGCCGACGCGTGCCGGGGACAGTGCCGGGGCACCGACGGCTACTTGAGCCGCTTTGCAGACGTGAGCGGTCCGGCGGAGATCCGGACCGGCGAACCGACGGCCGGACCGGACCTCTTCCGGTTCCAGGCCACGTACCGCGTGACCGCGCGGCCCATCTGACTTACCCCTGGAGGCGGCCCCTTTGGCCCTGATTGACGACGCCGCAATAGTCCCGGCGGGCGGTTACATCTACATCGCAGACCCGGACACGGCCAAGCCCAAGGAAATTTTGGACCCGCGGGCCCCGGGGGCCGGTTGGGAGTCCATCGGCCATACGTCCCTTGATGACCTGCCGGAGTTCGGCCGCGATGGCGAAGACCCCGAGGTCAAGGGAAGTTGGCAGAATGCCAAGCTCCGCGCCACCACACCGGACGTGACGTACTCCGTCACCATCAAGTCCATTCAGGCCACGGCGCTGACCTATCAGCTCTACTTCGGCGCGGGCCCTGGGGCTGTGCAGGCGGACAAGTCGTTCCGTATCCCCGCCACGCCTCTGCCGCAGACCAAGGCGCTCTTGGTGGTCCTGGTGGACGGCACCAACTACCTGCCGCTGTGGCATCCGCGCGTCTCCCTCCTGGGATCGGACGCCGTGGGCCTGTCGGCCACCGACTTCATGTCGTTCCCGATCAAGGCCACGTTCCTGGGCTCCAGCCTGATCGGCAACGCCATCGGTGAATGGGCCCAGATCGAGGCCCCGGCCCCGCCCGACCCGGGCGGCGAGGGCGAGTAACGCCCTCACGTTGCGTAGAGCGCCGGCTGAGCGCTCCGTGACCGCCCTCCCGTCCGGACGGTCCCCCGGACGGGAGGTCTGCATTCCCAAGGGACCGCACCACCAACGACTTTGGGGACACACCTTGGCACTTTCTTGCGCGGAGATGATGGCGGAGGCTGCGGCGGAGTACGCGGGCCTGGACCTGGAGACACGGGCCGGTAAGACGGTCCAGCTCCGCAATATCCTCATGCTTCCCGACGAGGGCCTGAAGGCCGCCCGGGTCATCCTCGGCAAGTTCGGCGAGACCGGCGCGGAGGAGCTGGAGGAGTTGGTCCCGCAGATCCGGGACCTTCTCCTCCTAGTCGCCGACGACCCCGCCGCGCTGAAGACGGAGATGGAGGACTGGCCCCTGGCCGTGTTCGTCCGCACGGTCGGTGACTGGCAGGAGGAGACCCAGGTGGGGGAAGCTCCGCGCTCGGACAGCTAATCGACCAAGGCCACGGCGGGGCGCTGCGGGCGGACCTCCAACGGTTCTACGGCCTGGATCTGGCCGACGTGTGGAGAGGCACGCTGGCGCCCCGCCGGGCCTGGCAACTGTCTGAGCACCTACCACCGGACTCCGCCCTGGCCGCATCGTTGGCCGGCGGGCCCGAACACCGGGGGTGGACGGTCCAAACCCACCTCCTGGCCCAGCTCCTGAACGCCGTGCGGTTCGCCGACGCCAATAACGTCCGCGTCTCCGGCGGACGACTCAAACGGGAGCCGACTCCCGTCAACGTTCCACAGGTCAAGGCGGACAAGCCCAAGCGTGCGCGCCTTGACCTGTCCACACACCCCTTGGCCAAGCCCATTGCACCCAGGGGGTAGTTCATGGCCGGGCCCGGAGGCCGCGAGGCCGGGCGGCTGGCAATCCGCGTTCTGCCGAACACGGCGAATTTCGCCACCAGTCTCCAGCGGTACCTAGACCGCATCGAGCGCCGGGCCCGCGTCCAGGTCCAGGCCGTCCCAGACCTGACCGGATTCCGGGAGCGGCTGAATACCCAGCTCGCACGAATACGGGCACGGGTCCGCGTCACCGTGGACCCGGACCTGTCCGCCTTCCGCGACAGGCTCCGCGAACGCCTCCAGGGCGCGAACGCCGCCCTCGGCGTCCGCCTGGAGGTCAACGAACGGGAAGTGCTCCGGCTCCGTCGCCAGCTGGCGCACATCACGCCCCCGCTGGCCCTCCCGGCCCGCGTGGACGCGGACCGCAACGCCCTTACCGCGCTGAGCAGAGACGTCTCGTCTCTCGGGGGTGGGTCGGGCGGCGCGGCCCGGGGTGTGCTGTCCCTGGTGGGGTCCGTCGGCAAGTTGGCCACTATGGCCTCCTCCGTCCCGGCGGTGGCGGGCCTGACCTCGTCCATTGCGTCCATGGCCCCGGCGGCCGGTGTGGCGGCCCCGGCCGTCTTGGCCCTGGCATCGGCCGGGGTCGCGCTCAAGGTCGGCATGTCCGGCGTCTCCGATGCACTGTCGGGCGACGCGGAGGCCATGGCCAAACTGGCCCCCGCTGCACAGGATTTCGTGACCCAGGCCAAGGCGCTGGCGCCTGCCTGGGACGAGGTGAAACGTTCCGTCCAGGGGACGCTTTTCCAGGGCCTGGGCGACACGCTCACCAAGACGGCAAACTCCATCCTGCCGGTCCTGAAGACCCAGCTCACCGGCACCGCGTCCGCGCTCAACGCCATGGCCAAGGATGCGGCCGGCACGGCGCGGACCCTGGCCGAGGACGGCACGCTGGGCAAGGCGCTGAGCGGCGCAACCCGGGGCCTTAAGAACATGCGGGGCCTGCCGGGAACGGTCCTCCAGGGCCTGGTCCAGCTCGGCGCGGCTGCCACCCCGACGTTCGAGCGGATGACGGCCTCCATGGGCCGGGGCCTGGACCGGCTCCGGGCCAAGATGACTACGGCGTTCGAGTCGGGCGCCATGCAGTCGTCCATAGAGGCGGCGGTGGGAGTCGCCAAGCAGTTCGGCGGCGTCCTGGCCAATGTCGGCAAGACCCTGGGCAACGTCCTGGGGGCAGCGGCCGACGCCGGAGGCGGAGCCCTCCAAGTCCTCTCAGACCTGGCGGCTACGGCCGCCAAGGTCACGGCGACACCGGAGGCCCAGGAGACGTTCCGGGCCCTGTTCGAGACCGTCTCGGCCGTCGGAAAGGCCGTCTCCCAGGTCCTGGGGGCTGCCCTGAAGGCTGCCCTGCCGCTGGTCCACGCGTTGGTAACAACGTTGTCAGGGCCGATTCAGAACGCGGTCCAGACCCTGACTCCCGCGTTCGTCCAGCTCGCCCAGAGTTTGGGTGCCGGACTGGCGCCCGTCGTCAAGGTCGCCTCCCAGGCCCTGGCCGCCATCCTGCCGATCGCGGCCCAGCTCGCGGTCCAACTGGCGGGCGTCCTCGGCCCCACGCTGGAGATCGTCGGCGGCCTGGTCGCTCAGATCGCGTCTGCGCTGCTCACGGCCCTGAAGCCGGTCCTAGCGCAGCTCCCGGCGATCGTCGGCCCCATCCTGTCCGTTGTGGCCAAACTTGCCCCAATTTTGGGGGATTTGGTCGGGCAACTGGTCAGCGCCTTGGCTCCCGCCCTGGCCACCATCGGGTCCGCGCTCGGTCAACTCCTGGCCGCCTGCGGCCCCTTGATCACCGCCCTGGGCACGCTCTTGGCCGGGGCCCTCCAGGCCCTGATGCCGATCATCACGGCCGTGATCAAGATCGTCGGCAAGATCGCGGGCGTGCTCGCCGAGCTGGCCGCGAAGTACATCACGTCCATCGTCGTGCCCGCGATCAACATGATCGTCAAGCTGTTCCGCGGCGACTTCTCCGGAGCGCTGAACGCCGCCAAGTCCCTTCTGTCCGGGCTGGCTTCGTTCTTCGGGACGATCTTCTCCAAGATCGGTTCCATCGTGTCCTCCGGCGTCGGTGCCGTGGTCGGGTTCTTCGGCAACATGGCCTCCCGCGCCTGGTCGGCGGTCAAGGACATGGGCTCCAACGTCGTTTCGGCGGCCCGCGCCGGACTGTCGTCCATGGGTGACCGGATCTCCTCCGGAATCTCGTCCGCCGTGGCCACGATCCGGGGCCTTCCCGGCCGTGCGCGTGACGCCCTGGGCAACCTTGGCTCCACGCTCTGGAACGCCGGAGCCAGCCTGATCCGCGGCTTCATCAACGGCGTCACGTCCATGATCGGCAGCCTGCGAGACAAGCTGTCCAGCATCACGTCCATGCTGCCGGACTGGAAGGGTCCGGCGGAGCTGGACGCCCGCATCCTCACTCCGAACGGTCGCCTTCTCCTGAAGGGTTTCATGCGGGGCATTCAGGACCAGGTGCCCCAGCTTAAGCGGCAGTTGGGCGGCATCACCGGCGATATCCCGGCCATGGTCGGGGAGCCGGTGCGCGTCCAGACGGAACATGTTCCGTCTGCCCGAAGTGGCGCCGGACCGACAGCCGCACTCACCATCGAGAACTTCAACGCGGGCAACCTCACCCCTGGTCAGGTGGCCCGCGAACTGGAATGGCGCATGAAGGCAAGGGGGTAACTTGGCGCCGCATCTGCTGATGGCCGACGGCCTGATAGCGCAGGACTGCCAAATCCAGTTCGGCAACCTCCTGTTGGGGGAACACACGCCGTTCGTCGGCGAGAGGCTGACCGGTTGGGATGACCTCCCGGACGTGGACGTGGCCAACGTGGCCATGCCGGGACAACACGGCGCGTGGCTCGGCCAGATACTGGCCGGCACTCGGGTCCTCCAGTGGGATTTCTCCATCCTCCCGGAAGCCCCGGAGGCGTTCCCCGCCATCTTGAACCATCTACGGGCGGCCACCGCCCTGGGCCAGGAGGAACGGGAGCTGGTGGTCCAACTCGCCGGGGCCCGGCGGATGATGCGCGGACGTGTCACCCGCCGGTCCCTCCCGGCGGACCGCCAGTACACCAAGGGGGAGCCGTCGGGGAGCATCGTGTGGGAGTGCTCCGACCCGCGCAGGTACTCCGTCACGGAGATGCGGGCCCGCGTCGGCCTCCCGGAGTCGGAACCGGGGCTGGACTGGGGTGGCGGCCTGGAATGGCCCCTGGACTGGGGCCCGGCCGGGTCCACCGGCTCCGTGAACGCCACGAACGCCGGGGACGCCCCGGCTCACCCCATCGTGGAGTTCCGGGGCCCGGTCGTCCGCCCGTCCCTGGTGCAGACCGGGAGCGGCCTGGTGCTGGAGTACGACATCACCTTGGCGGAGCGCGACACGCTCACCGTGGACTGCGCGGCCGGGACGGTCGTCCTCAACGGCTCGGCTTCCCGCCTTCACACGGCCACCCGGGTCTCCAAGCCGGAGCAAGCGTTCATCGTGGAGCCCGGCTCCACGCCCATGGCATTTCGCGCGGACATGGCCGCGTACGACCCGCGCGCCTCGGTGACGGTCCGGTGGCGCCACGCATATTGGTAAGGGAGGTGGGCCGGCTGTGACGGTTCGTAGTGGATGGCTGGTCACGCGGGGACCGGACGGCGGGGGCCAGACCCGACAGGACACCCGCGTGGTCCCGATCGGAACGTTCGCACCCGCCGGAGAACTCACGGCACGCTCCGGCGTCATCCCCGGCGGAAACCCGTTTGCCCTGTACGCCGCCGGAGAGATGGACCTCACCGTGGGAGTGGGCCGCGCGATCATCCAGGGCACCACGGATCAGGGCGCCTATCCGATTGCTGTGACGGCTCCGGAGTCTGTGACCATTGCTCCTGGCGACGCGCAATTTCCGCGCGTGGACGTGGTGGCGCTGCGGGTCTACGACGACCCGTATGACTCCTCCGGGGAGGTGAAAGCCACCGTAGAGGTGGTGGAAGGCGATCCGGCCGCCGCGCCCACCGCCCCGACGCTCACCGGAGCCGCCATGGCCCTGTGGGAGGTGACGGTCCCGGCCGGAGCGTCCTCCGGAACGGGCGGCATCCACTGGTCCACCGCAGTAGCAGACCGCCGGGAGGTCACGGTGGCCGTGGGCGGTATCGCCCTGGGCAACGCGCCAGCGGCCTACCCCGGGCAGTGGCGGGACTACGGCGGCATCCTGGAGCGCTCCAACGGGACCGATTGGGAGCCGGTGGTCCGCCTCGGCTACTCCGGCCGGCTGGAACTGGGGGACGTGAGCCTGTACCGGAAGGGCGCCGAGACGCTGGTGACGGACGAGCGGTTCACGGCCCGGGTGGAGAAATCCAGTAGCTACTTCAAGCTGCAACCGGGTTGGAAGGTCCGAGTCTTCGAGGGCAAGAAGACGTGCGGCCTGACCCATTTCGTCCTTGAAGTAGAGCGGACCGGCGCGCCTATCACCGCGAACGGCTCCGGAAACATCCCGGACGAAACGATCCTCACGATTCCTCGCCAGTTCCGTCCGGCTCATGACGTGGAGACCATCGCGTGTGACGGATTCGCTGACGGCGGATGCCGCATCAGCCCGAGCGGCACGGTCGTGCTCCGCACCTGGGCGCCGAATGGAACGCTCACCAAGGGCAACATCGTTCGCATCACCCCCACGTACATCCTCTGAGGAGCTGAATCCTGTCGCAGTACCGGTTTCTGTTCGCTGACCTGCGCACAGACCAGACGTTGGACCAGCTCCCTGTCCAGGGCGTCACCTTCGACGACTACATAGGCAAGACCGGCGCCCTGTCCGGCACCATCCCGGTACCGGATGCCGCGATGGCCGCCCGCGTCAAGCGGGCCGTGGTTCCCGGCCGGACCGCCCTGTGGGTGGAGCGCGGATCGGATCTGTGGTGGGGCGGGATCGTGTGGACCATGACCCCGGCCGTAGACGATCGTGGCGCCGTGACGGTGACCATTCAGGCGGCCACCTTTGACTCCTACTGGGACCACTGCATCCTCCGGGACACCCTGGAGGCCAGGCAGATGGACCAGTTCGACATTGCCCGGGACCTGGCGACGTACGCCACGGACCAGGAGGGCGGAGACATCGGGATCCGCATCGACTACACCAAGACGGCAGGCGTACGGCGGGACCGCACGTACTCGCGGTTCGACGCCACCCGGGTCCGGGAGGCCCTGGACCGCCTGGCGGCCGTCGAGAACGGCTTTGAATGGCGCGTCCAGGTCTACCGCGATGCCTCGACCGGGGAGCGCGTGAAGCGGCTCCAGCTCGGATACCCCACGATCACGGCGGGGGCCGCGCCGGTCATGCTGACTTACCCGGGCAACGTCCTGAACTACTCCTGGCCCCAGGACGCCACCGGCATGGCCAACACCTGGCAGAGCCGTGGCGCCACGGATAACCAGAACCAGGCGGACGTGTCCAACCCGATCATGTCCACCGTGTGGTCCTACCCGGACAAGCTGAAGGCCGGATGGCCCCGGCTGGACGGATCCAGCGACTACAACACCGTGGAGAAGCTGGGAACCCTGAACGAGCACGCGAAGGCGGACCTGGCGCGCGCCAAGGACCCGGTGGTGATCCCGTCCATCCGGACCCGGCTGGACGGACAGGTGACGCCCGCGCTCATCGGCTCCGCTGTGCGACTCCGCATCCTGGACACCTGGTTCTCCGATGGTCTGGACGCGGATTTTCGCGTGGTCGGACTGAACGTGACCCCGGCCCAGCGCGGACAGCAGGAATCCGCGGAGCTGTACTTGGAGGCCGCATAGTGGCGACGATCCCGCAGGACATCAACGACCGACTCCGGCGCCTGGAGGCGGAGTTGCGGGCCCTGACGACGGCGGCCAACCGTCGGCCGGCGCTCAACCAGATCATGCACGGCGACGTGCAGATCGGGGAGGGCGGCGGCCTGTCCGTCCGCCAGCCCGGCGGCGCGGAAACCTTCCGCGTGGGCGAGGCCGGACCCATCGCCGGAGAACACGCCCTGATCGTCCGCCGCAGGGACGGCAGTGTCGCACTGTCGGTGTGGAACGGCACCACCGCCGACGACCAGGCCCAGGCGGTCCGCATCAAGGATGCCCAGGGCCACGAACTCCTGTCGGAGGACGTGGTGGCTGGTGGCCTGGCCCGCCCCCACCTGCCTATCCCCATGGGCCCAGCTCAGGCCACCGACTGGCCGTCCACCAGCGACACGTCCTGGACGGACCTCCAAGTGGCATGGCCGGAGATCCAACACCCGCGCCTGGAGGTGTTCGCCCAGGCCGTAGGCAACGGGAACGGCGGGGACATCCGCATCACCGTGGACGGTCAGGTGGTGGCCTCCGGCGCCACCGGCAAGCCCATCCAGACCACGTTCAAGATCCCCGGCTATGAGTTCGGGGCGCACCCGAAAATCACGCTCCAGGCACGGGCCAAGGCGTCGTCCACCGTGTGGGCCTGCGTCCAGCGCATGTACGGCGTCGCGTCCTGACCCGACCACAGCACCCATTCACAGGGCCCCGTCGGGCATACCGGCGGGGTCTTCGCATGCCAACAGGAGGACGGCTTGGGCAAGGCCGCAGACATGATCCGCATAGCGCGCGGAGAGATCGGCTATCGCGAGGGATACAGCGGGGGTCACTGGAACAACCACCAGCGCTACAGCCCGGCCGTGCCGGGCCTGGAGTGGTCCCAGAATCAGGCATGGTGCGCCACGTTCGTCAGCTGGTGCGCGAGGCAGGCCGGGGCGGCCTCCCTGTTCCCGGTGACGGCATCCGTGTGGACGGCATACGACTGGTTCAGGTCTCGCGGTCGGTACTCGGCGTATCCGGCCATTGGCGCCCAGGTGATCTACGGCCAGTCGGCGAGCTCCCACACGGGCATTGTCGTGGCCTACGACTCCACGTACATCACCACCGTGGAGGGCAACACCAACGCCAACGGCAGCGCCGAGGGGGACGGGGTATACCTCAAGCGCCGCAGGCGCCGGGCCGCCTACGTCCACGGCTACGGCCTGCCCCGGTACCCGGAGGGCGTGACCACGGCGGACCCGGCCCTGAAGGGGAAGGCAGGGTTCACATACAAGGCCGCGGCCTCCGGACCGACCACGGGCGGCTCCCATGCCGGTTCGGGCAAGGTCAAGACCGTGACGGTGAAGGCCGGCCAGACCTTGGGCAAGATCGCCGCCTCCGCCGGTGTCTCCCTCGCGGCGCTCTTGGCCGTCAATCCCCAGGTGAAGAACCCGGACCTGATCCACCCGGGAGACAAGATCACGGTTCCGGACAAGCGAGCCAAGCCTCCGTCCAAGGCCAAGCCGGTGGTGTCCCTGTCCCACATCCGCGCGGCTGCCGTACGTGACCCGGGCCTGAGCCAGGGCGGCACCACCTACCCGGCCGACGTGCGCCACGTGGAAGCGGCTCTGAGGGCGGAGGGCCTGTTGGATACCCGGTGGTGCGATGGCTCGTTCGGGTCCATGACCCGCATCGCGTACGCGAACTGGCAGAAGCGGGCACGCGTCGGCGGTCCGCCGGACGGCATCCCCGGTATCGCCTCGCTTCGGCTCCTGGGCGTGAAGCACGGGTTCACCGTGAAGGGGTGAGATGAGCGAGCGTGACGAGCTGGGCGGTGTCACCATCGGGGCCCGCGAGATCTATGACGAACTGGTGGCGTTGCGGGGCGATGTGCGGAGCCTGTCCCAGACCCACGAGGCGGTCACCCAGACCCTGACCGACCATGAAACCCGGCTCCGTGGCCTGGAGCGGTGGCGCTACGCCCTGCCCCTTGCTGCTGTCACGTCCCTAGGCACATTGATCGTGGCGGCCCTGAAGTCCGCAGGGGCGTAACGCCCCCCAGTGCATGAGATCACCATGCCGGAACGCGCTCTACCTGGAGGGTCCCCTGTCCCGTCCCCACGTCGCACTCATTGGTAAGGCCCGCTCCGGCAAGGACACCGTGGCCGCCATCCTCGGCCATCAGTCTGCCTACAGCCGGCTGGCGTTCGCCGACGAACTGAAAGCCGCACTGATCCGCCTTAACCCCCTGGTGACCTCGTGCTGCTGTTACGAGGACTACCGCTTGACGGACGCCCTGGAGGATCACGGCGGATGGGAGGGCGCCAAGGCCCTGGTGGAGGTCCGGCGGCTCCTCCAGAAGTACGGCCAGGCCATCCGAGACCAGGACCCCGAATTTTGGGTCCGCCCGGTCCTGGCCCAGGCCCGCCAGGGCACCGAATGGAACATGCCGTGTGTCGTGACGGACGTGCGGTATGTCAATGAACTGGCGGCCCTCCGAGAGGCGGGAGCCGTGGTTGTCCGCGTGGAGCGGCCGGGCGCCGGCCTGGAGGGCGATGCCGGAAACCACCACTCGGAAACGGAGCTGGACGGCGTGACGCCGGACCACGTGCTCCACAACGGCGGAACGCTGGCCGAACTCCAAGACAGCGTCCGCGCATTGATCGACAAGTTGGGAGACTGAATGTTCGACCTGATCCGCCAGGCCATCCGGGATAACCCGGTGCGGGTACGGACCGCGCTCGGCGCGCTCCTGGTCCTGGTGGGCCACTACGTTCCCGCCGTGGCAGACGTGGCCGTCAATGACCAGGCCGTGGACGCGATCACGTTCCTGGTGATCCTCTTCCTGGGCGAGGGCGCGTCCCGGAAGGTGGCGGCCAAGTACAACCCGGCCACCGTGCTGGAGAACTCGACAGGTGACGGCACCGGCCGATGACAAAGGCAGAGGCGGTTAGGACTCGTTTCACTTGTCGTTGCCATGTCTGGCGCGCTGGGCATCCAACGCCACTCCCAGGCCAACACCGATGGCAATTCCGGTGCCGAGGTTATCCGTAAGGCTACCCCAGGCCACGCCCAGCGCCAGGCCGATGGACATGCCGATGCCGTAAGGGGCCGTGGGCTTCTTATCGCTCATGACTGCATTATCCATGGCGCCCTTCTGTACTTGCAGAAAAAAAGAGTGACGGGCCGCTCGGGACCAGGCGGACGCGCTCCTCCGGGAGCTGAAGGGCCTGGAGGAGTAACCGGCCCGTCGCTCTCCCGCCAGGGGTCCCGTTCCACTCCGGAACGGGGCCCCTGCTGTCTTTGGGGGCAAGAAAAGTGACCTCGGGTCCTTCTTTTCCCTACTTGTGAAGGACAGAGAAAGAAGGTCCCCAGGTCACTTTTCTTGCCCCCTGACTCCGCCTGTCACGTCCCCCGGTGAATGCCGCCGTAGGCACCTGAGTGGCCCTTGGCGGCCCGTGACGAGCGGAGAGACCCGTGGCAGCACTGAACACCATCAGCCGGTCCGGCAGCCGGTTCTACGTGGACCCGGAGACCGGGGCCAAAGCGCCCGGTGTGACCTCCATCCTGTCCATGCTCCCGAAGGGGTTCCTTCAGTTCTGGGCCGCCAAGGAGGTGGCCACGGCAGCCGTGGACAACATCGGCTCCCTGGTGGGCCTGGCCATGAACGACCGCGCCGGAGCGATCGACTACCTGAAGGGCGCCCCGCGCCGGGTGACCAAACAGGCGGCAGATATTGGGTCGGATGCCCACGATGTGTTCGAGCGCCTGGCGCGTGGCGAGGACGTGACACGCGTTCACCCGGATCTCCGGGCCTATGCCGGCCACTTCCGGGAGTTCCTGGAGACGGTCCAGCCGGAGTTCCTGTTCCTGGAAGATGCCGTGTGGAGCGATCGGCACAACTACGCCGGGTCGTTTGACGCCATCGCGCGCATCGGCGGGGAGACGGTGGTCCTGGACTGGAAGACCACCCGCTCCGGCGTTCATGAGGAATTGGCCCTACAGCTGACCGCATACGCGAACGCAGACCGCATCGTCCGCGCCGACACGGGCGAATCCGTACCGGTGCCGGCCATCGACGCGGCGGCCGTTCTCCACGTCCGCCCGGAGGGCTGGAAGCTGGTCCCCGTCCGCCACACGCCGGAGCTGTTCCAGGTCTTCCGTCACTTGCGGGCCGTCTTCGACTGGGAGCGCGGGACCAAGCGGGGCGTGATTGGGCGCCCGGTGGCCTCGGGCGGGGAGGTGGAGACCGGTACGCAGCGCCGCGCGGCGTAGCGGCGGGGGCCGGTGTCACGGGCCCCAGTGCATGGAAACAGCGAGAGGTCCGGCGGCCATACGCCGGGCCTTTTCGCTGCCTCTTTCCCAGCAATTCCCAAGGAGAGCCAGCACAGTGGCCCGCACCCTCCGCGTGTTTGACACCGACCCCAACGCCCGCCCCAAGACGTTCGCCAGCGACTACGTGGGCCGTTTCAGGGCGGGGCAGAAGCTCAACAACCGCCTCGTTGGCCTAAAGGCATGGAGGGTCACGACCGGTGACCCGGAGGTGGGCAAGGCCGTCGCGGAGCTGTACGGCGGTGCTCCCCAGGCGTGGGAGACGACCAAGGAGGATTCCTTGGAGGTGCTGACTGACGCGGACGCCGTAAAGGTGATCGTGGACGACCCGGATGCCGTGACGTTCCGTATGGCGCTTTACGGCATGACCGGGCGACCCATTCATGTTTGTGACGGCGTGGAGTTCACCGACGAGGAAGACCCGCGTAACGGCCAGCCGTGTGGCTGCCCTCAGACGCTCCAGGAGCGCAAGGCAGCGGCCAAGGCAGAGCGAGGCCCGAAGCCCGACCAGCGCGTGGAATTTCGGCTCCATGATGCTCCGGAGCTGGGCAAGTTCCGGCTGATGACCGGCTCCTGGGATTTCATGAAGTCTCTGGAATCCGTCTGGCGGGAGCTGGAGGCCGTCGGCGGCCCGGCCCTGTGCACGCTCTCTCTGGAGCTGGTCGAGTTCCAGACCAAGAGCGGCGTGGACGTGGCCTACCGCAAGCCGGTGCTGAAAGTCCACGGTCCCGCCCCGGCGGAGACAGCCACGGCCGTTCCGTCCCTGTCTCAGGCCACCGCGGATTCCGCCCCGTTCTGATCACGCACGGCGAGGCCGGCAGACACCCCTATGGCCGGCCAGGCCCCGAACCGCGACGCCTGGCCGGTCTCTGTACCAAGAGCAAGAGGAGAGCAGCATGGCCAAGCGCGGCCATATCCACGACTTCACCGGCCAGGAGATCCGCGAGGGGGACACCCTGGTCTACGCGGCCCGCCGGGGCAACAGCGTGCGCATGGTGGAGGCAACGGTCCTGCGGACCTACACCGAGCAGCACAAGGGGCGCATATTCCCCATGCTGAAGGTCAAGCCGACCGGCAATGAGTCCGGCTGGGTTAAGCGGTCCACGTTCCGTGTGGAGACCGTGGCGGCTGAACACGTCGCCGTGACGGTGCCGGGGGAGGTGCTGGCAGGTGTCTGACATGCTCCTCCAAGTGCTGGCGGTCGTCGCCCTGACCTTGGTCCTCTTTCAGCTCCTGGCCCTGGGACTCCTGGTCCGACTCATCCGCCGGAGGCGCCGGTGAGCAACCCGAACAAGGCCAAGGGCACCCGTTGGGAGACGGAGGTCCGGCACTATCTGAACGTGGTCCTAGGCCAGTACGTGGACCACTGGAAGGATGCGGCCTACCCTTGGCGGGACCCGCACGACCCCGACAACGTGACACGGCCGGCTCAGATCGGAGCCCGGGACGTGGGAGACCTCCACGCCCGTCCGTTCGTCCTGGAGTGCAAGGCGGAGAAGGGTATCCGGCTGGCCGACTATGTACGCCAGGCCAACCGCGAAGCTGCGCACGCCGGATACCCGTACGGGGTGGCCATCGTCAAGGCGCCTCGGCGGCCGGTCGGGGACGGATACGCGGTCATGGACCTGGAGACGTTCGCCCAGGTGCTGGCCACGTTCCGCGAGGCCGACGGGCGCGCACAGTAAGCACTGACCTCCCCAGTGCGGGCGTGTCACGGGCCCCAGTGAACGGGTTCGGACACGCCCGCTTTGCGTTGAGGAGAGAAAACCCGTGCCGAACAAGGACCTGACCCGGTTCCTGGCCCGCTTCCCGGAGGTCATCGAGGAGCGCGGGGAGTACGGGGTCCCGTGCCCTGTGCACGACGACCACCGGCCCAGCCTGTTCTTCCGTCTCAAGGAAGACGGGCGCCTGTTGGTGCGGTGCTGGGCCGGGTGCGAGCGGGACGCCATCCTGGCGGCCCTGGGCATGCGGTCAGCGGACCTGTTCGACTGGTCCCCCGGCGACGGCGCGCACGCCTCCGCCAAGCCGAAGCCCGGAGACCTTGACCCCGGGTGCCTGGCCGCCCTGGCCCAGTACGTGGACACCACGAACGTGGCGTTCCTGGACCCGGAACGCCCGGAGGCCCGGGACTATGTGGTGGAACGCTTCGGCCTGGAGCCGGAGCGGGCCGTGGACCTCGGCCTGGGCGTGGACTTCCCCGGCCAGGACGACAAGTTCCCCTACCGCTCCACCGCCTACCAGAAGTACGCGCGGCTCACCGTGCCCCTGCACGACTTCAGCGGCCGTCCGCGCGGGCTCCAGGGCCGGGACCTGACGGGGCACTGCCCGGCGCGGTGGCTGTCGATCACCTCCCCGGAGGGCGCGGCATGGGCCAAGTTCGGGGTGTTCACCGCTCACAGCGGGTTTGACACGGTCCTGGTCACCGAGGGCCCCGGCGACGCGTTGACGGCCGTGGGGGTCGGGTACGACGCCGTGGCGGTGCGTGGGGCCGGCCTGGCCCGCAATGACGCCCTGGTGGAGGAGCTGGCCAGGGGGCTGGCGGACCGGGACGTGGTGCTGGCCGGGGACCGCGACACCGCCGGAGCCCAGTTTACCAACGCCCTTGCGGACGCCCTGGTTCGCGCCGGGGTGATGGTCCGGCGTCTGGAGATCCCGCACGCCGGGGACGACCTGACCGACTGGAGGCACCGCGACCCGGACACCTTCCCCGGGCAGCTCCACGCGGCCGTCCGCCGTGCCCCGCTCCACGTTGTGGACCAGGAGGCGACAGAACATGTTCCGTCTGGGGAGACGGCGCAGGTTCCCGACACCCTCCCCCTTACGGACCTGGGGAACGCCGTGCGGTTGTTTCACCAGCTCGGCGGACATGTGCGCATGGTGCCGGGAGCCGGGGTCTACAAGTGGCAGGGCAAGCACTGGCGGCACGTGCCAAAGGAGGCTCTGTACGCGGACGTGCGCGCCATGGTGAACGCCATGGGGGAGGAGTCCGGCCACGACCCTGAAAAGCTGTCCAAGCACGTCATGCGCTCCCAGGAAGCGAGCAAGGTCAAGGGCATGGTGGAGATGCTGGCCTCCATTCCCGGTGTGTACGCCACGGCGGACCGTTTTGATGCGGACCCCAACCTCCTCCCGTTCCGGGATGCCGTGGTGGACCTCCGGACTGGTCAGGCTCGGCCGCACGACCCGGCGGACCTGAACACCTACTTCGTGGACGTGGACTACCGCCCCGACGCGCAAGCCCCGCGCTGGGAACGGTTCTTGGAGGAGTGCCACCCTCACTCGCCGGACATGCCGGCCTTTCTGCAGCGTCTTACCGGCTACGGCATCACCGGGTACGGCGTGGAACGGATCTTCGTAATGCACGTGGGGCCGACAACCAACGGAAAGACGACGTTCACCAGCACCCTGGAAGAGGTGTTCCGGGAAGCCACCAAGCGGGCGGACGCGTCGCTGTTCCAGCGCCGGAAGGAGAACGGCGGGCCGCGCGCCGACGTGGTGGGACTGCGGGGCCGGCGCCTGGTGATCTCCTCCGAGTGGCCCGCCAACATGCCATTGGATCAGGCGCTCATGAAAGCAGTCACCGGAGACCAGACGATCACGGCCCGGGGCGTATACGCGAGGGACGAGATCACGTTCCGGCCAGTGTGCCTGGTCCAGGTGGACACCAACTACGTCCCCGACGTGGACGCCACGGACGCCGCCCTATGGCAACGCGTGCGCGTCGTGCCGTGGAACGAGGATTTCCGGGGCCGCGAGGACAAGCACCTGGCCGCCACGCTCCGCCAGGAGCGGGAGGGCATCGCGGCATGGGCGGTGCGCGGGGCCGTGGCCTGGTACCGGGAGTACACGGCGGGCCGGGGCCTGGAGTTTCCGGAGTCGGTGGAGCGGCGAACCGCGCACTACCGAGACACCAGTCATCCCCTGTCCGGGTTCATCGGGGAGGAGTACGTGGTCCAGGAGGGCGCCCAGGTCCCGCGGTCGGACACCTGGGAGCGCTACAAGACGTGGACGGAGGAGTGCGGCATCCGCCACCCGATGACCCGAAACCGCTTCTACGACGCGTTGCGGACCTTCCCCGGCGTGCGGGAGGCCAAGGTGAACGGCGTCCGGGGGCTGGCGAACCTTGCGGACTGCCGTGCGGTGTCACGGACCCCAGTGCATGGGGGTACCTCAGACATCTTCGGCCAGCCCAGAACCGCCGCGTAAGCGTGCGACATGGGGTCGTCCCGACACGGGGCGGCCCCTTTCGCGTGTCACGGAGCGTTGGGCCGGCGACCGACGCACAGTGACGGAGCACCACCGGAGTGAAGACCTACCGCCACCCCCTGGCCGGGGCCGCAACGACCATCCACGCCCTGGAGACGGAAGAGGACACCCGGCAGGCCCGGGAGTGGCTGACCGCTCACCAACCGCGCTCCCTCGCGCTGGACACCGAGACCACCGGCCTGGACACCTACAGCCCCCGCCACCGCCTCAGAACGGTCCAGTACGGTACCGTGGATTTCGCGTTCGTCGTCCCTGTGGAGCGGGGCCCGGCCTTCATGGAGTTGGCTCGGACGGTGGTCGCCCGGTGCCCGGAGCTGGTCATCCACAACGCCGCGTATGACCTCCTGGTCCTGGACCGCCACGGTGTGGCGCCCTTGGAAGCCGTCGCCCCGCGCGTGCGGGACACCAAGATCCTTGCGCATCTTGCGGACTCCCGGCAGGACTACGAAGGAGGCGTGGGTATCTCCCTCAAGCCGTTGTCTGCGTGGTACGTGGACCCGGCGGCCCCTGACACTCAGGAAAGCCTGACCCAGACGTTCCGGGCCTACGGGCTGACCAAGGAAACAGGCTGGGCCGGCGTGCCGTACAAGGACGAGACGTACCAGCGGTACGCGGGCCTGGACGTGCTCCTGGCCGCGCGCCTCCGGCCACACCTGGAACAGGAGCTGGTCCGCCACGGCATACCGCCCGTGCTGGTGGAGTTCGAACACCGGCTTATGGCCGTCTGCGCAGGACTGGAGCGGCGGGGAATGCTCCTGGACGTGCCCTACACAGAGGGCTTGGTGGACCGCCTTCTGGAAACCGCGAATCGGTACGCGGCCAAGGCCGCCCGGTACGGAGTCGAGAACGTCAACAGTGACCGACAGGTGGCCGCCGCACTCCAGGGAATGGGGGAGCAGTGGGACGACCGCACGGATTCCGGAGGGCTCAGTGTCGCCAAGGAAGTCCTGTTGCCCCTGGCGGACCTGAACGACAAGTGGGAGCGGCTGAACGTTCGCACCCCCAATCCGTTGGCGGACGCCGTGCTCCACGCCAAGCGCGCGGGCCGGTGGCGCAAGTCGTACGCCCTGGCCATGCTGGAGCGCCGGGACGCCGGGGACCGCGTACACCCGAAGATCAACACACTGGGCGCCAAGACGGGCCGCGCGTCGGTGTCGGACCCGCCGTTCCAGCAGCTGCCTTCCAAAGGCTGGGAGATCCGCCGCTCCGTGATTGCGGAGCCGGGAAACGTGTACTTCAGCGTGGACCAATCGTCGGTGGAGCTGGTCGTCCTGGCCGCCCTCTCACAAGAACCGCGCATGTGTGACGCGATCCGAGGCGGCAGGAACTTGCACGATCACACGGCCACGTTGATGTTCGGGGCCGAGTTCACGAAGCACCAGCGCGGCCTTGCCAAAGTCGCGGGCCTGGGGACCTCCTACCAGGGTGGGGCCAAGACCCTCGCGAAGCAGACCGGGCTATCGGTGGAGGTTATGCGGGACACCCTGGCCCGCTACGCCAAGGCGTACCCGGGAATCAAGCGATGGGCCCGCGGCCTCCAGCGCCACGCCTTGGCGAACAACTGCGAGATCCGCACGCCCTCCGGTCGGCGCCTGGTCCTCGACCGGGACAAGCTCTATAAGGGCGTGGCTTACATGTGCCAGTCAACGGCGCGGGACACGATGGGTCAGGCGCTCATCGACCTTCAGGACAAGGGCCTGACCCAGTATCTAAACCTGTGGGTGCATGACGAAGCGCTGGGCACGGCCTTGGAAACGGAGGCGGCCGACATTGCCCGGGAGGTAGCGGAGGCAGTCCGCATGGACCTGTTCGGTGTTCCTATCGGCACGGATGCGGAGGTTTACGGTCGTACGTGGGCTGGCGGCTACGGCCTTCCGCCAGAGTGGGCCCCAGCCGCCTGAGGGCTGTCCCGTAAGTGATCTCGACAGTGAGCCGGCCATCTCGGGCTTGATGCGCCGCGCTGCTCCTGCGAGCCGGTCAGTGACAGCCCCTTGACATCAAGTTATCTTGAGGTTCTACGGTGATCGCGTTTTGATGATCGCTTACGGGAGGTGCGTGAACGTGACGCTCAAGGAGTACTCGCAGGAAGAGCTGGCGGCCCAGCCCATCGGCGCGTGGAGCGGTGAGGCGCACCGACAGGTGGTCGGCGCTCTGCGTGCGCAGTTGGCGGTGGAGAATCTCACGCAGCCTCATTGGTGGACGCTCAACCATGTTGCCGGTGAGCCGGGCAGGTGGACCCGCGCCACGTTGATCGAGCGGCTGGCCAGGTACGAGGACCTCGGGATCGACTTCAACGGCGTCTTCGACGACCTCGTCGCCCGCGGATGGCTGACAGAAGAGGACGGGGCCATGACCTTGACCGAGGCCGGCGAGGCCGGCCGCCTCCGGGCCAGGGATCGCAACCTGCGTGTGCATCACCAGACGCACGAAGGCATCCCCACAGCCGACTTCGTCACCACGATCAACGTCCTGCGCCGCATGGTCGCCAACCTCGGCGGCAACGGCGACCTGCCCGACTGAGCAGAGGCCCAGGATCACCATGCCGGGGTGAGACCATCCCGGCACGGCTGGTGGATCACGACATCGGAGCCGTTCTGGACAGCCCCGTTCACCGGGCTGAGCCACCTGGAAGGCGACGGCGTCCACCACACGGTGCACGGCATCGCACGCCTCCACAACCTCACCCTCGCCGGGTAGGTGCACTCGACCGCCCCCGGCCGAACCTGCCCGCGCCGAGCCAGAGATCAATTGCGGGACAGCCCTTAAGTACGGTCACAGGAGTAAATTGCCTTGTCTATAAGCGCATTGCTTATGCGCTTATCCGGCTGGGAGGGATTCCGGAGCCTTGTTTGCCTGCGAGACCGGACTTGCCCGCATACGGCGATTGCATCGCGACCGTGCAGAGCGAAACGCCATCCGGCATGCGTCGGCCAGCGGCCTTCCCGTGACAATCCTGTACGCCATGCGTGCGTGAAGTTTCATATGCGCAGCGCCAGTTGAGGCTGTTGGTGCCCGCGAGTAGTGATTTCGAGGCTGTGTTTGCCTGAATCGGAGACGGTTTACTGACAGAGGGGCCCCGCCTGTGCGGGGCCTCTCGCTTTTTCGGCCTAGGTGCAGGTATGGCGAGTGATCTACATCTCTTAATGCCTCTTGCGTCACTCGCGCTCATTGATCACGAACTGTCTGGATCCTCCTAGGCGGGGCTGTGACCTGCGGAAATGTTCAATGTCTAGATCATTTCGAGCGCCTTGTTCGATATGCGCCAAAAAACCTACACGTTGGTGATCTCAACGACTCGTTATCTACCTTCGTTGGCAGTTCGAACGCACCGCGTAACTCGACGAAGACGAAATGGAGACGTGTAGTGACTCATGATGGCCGGGCGGAACGGACCCCCCAGCAGGAGCGCTCCATCCGCACCCGTAGCCGCATTCTCGAATGCGCAGCGACCCTTTTCGATAGGCACGGCTATCCCATGACCACGGTGGGCGACATCGCAAAAGAGGCTGAGGTCACGCGCGGTGCCCTGTACTACCACTTCCGCGATAAGCAGGCCGTCGCCGCTGCCATCTTCGAGGAGCAGTTCGAGGGAATGTCTGTTCCTCCGCAACATCTGCGGGTGCAGGAACTTGTAGACGCAACCTACCTGCTCGTATATGGGCTGCGAATCAACCCGATCCAGCGGGGTGCCGCACGCCTGACGATGGAACAGGGTACCGATCGCGTCGACCGGACACGGGTCATGCAAATGTGGATCGATTTCGTGGTATCGATCCTGTCAGAGGCCCAAAAGCAGGGGGAAGTTCGGCCCGAGGTGGACGTTAACAGGGCTTCCAGGTATTTCGTGGCAGCTTTTGCAGGAGTGCAAAACATGTCACAGGCGTTCACCAAGCGGCATGACCTCGACGAGTACCTGACGGACATGTGGCAGTACACCCTGCCTGCCATCGTCAGCGATGGCGTAATGGCCAAACTCATGCTTGACCCAGAGCGAGGTGCGCAACTCGCGCGCCACGGAATGGCACTGGCAAGCTAAGCAGAAGGGAAGGGGGCTGAAACGTGATCGCACTGTGCGCGCTCGTTGCCGTATGGGAAGCGCTGTCGAAACTGGTACTGCTCTTCACAGTAGCGGCTTTGATTATCCTGGCGATCGCCACGTCGCTCGCGTGCCTCGCCCTCGGTTCAGAGCCCAGAGACAGGCGCGAGTAGATAACTGACCCCGCTTCAGTTCCCCGGATCCTACGGCCTGTATGCCGGCTACATCACCGGTGCCGTTCTGCCGGTAGACGGCGGAGTCGGCATGGGTCACTGACACCCGCGATTCCGTCCGGTACCGCACGTCACTGCGGCCGGTAAAGGGAACCGGCGCCCAGGGGTTGCAGCCCCCGGGGCGCCGGTCCCGTAACTCCCTTGCAGGGGAGCTACTTTCAGCTTTCGAGGACCCGCCCAACCTTTGGCGAGAGCGAGCGGGACTCGGCTTACTACGGACAGGATTGTGGCACTCAACGCGACACACCACGAAATCCGACGCCGCCCCGGCCTGGGCACAGGCGAGCTGCGCGGCATCCTCCGGCGCATGTCCGGGGTGCGCAGCGGGGCCCGGCCCCCTGCCGTGGCGGCCCTCCATCTGTGGCAGCTCCGCGACGCCGTGTGCGTGAACTTCTACCGCCTCGCCTCCGTCGCCTGCCCGCCCGACGGGGGACGCCTGCGCTACCTGCCGCGTGCCACCCGGCGGCGCCTGTACGCCCTCGTGGCCCGCGTGCCGCGCGACCGCGCGTGCGCCCTGACGCGCCTTGCCCGCCTGTCCAAGGCCGTCGGCACTTCTAATCCGTCCCAGCCCTGAGCCGGACGGGCTTCCCACTCTCCTAGCCCCCGTACCGGCCTTCAGCGCCGCGACGGGGGCATTTCTGTATCCGCTCGCTCTGAGCTGACCCCCACCCCCTGACCACGCGCCCCACGGCGGGCCGCGTGGCGATACCCCCTGCCCGCGCACCGCCAGGGCACAGCCCTGCCCACCATTCGAACACACGTGCGACAGACCCGGGCATCCCTCTGTCCATTTATTCGAACAGATGTGCGCATTCCGCCTGTCACGGGCCCCAGTGCATGACCACAAAGCCGGTCATTCCGGGTCCTCTTCCAAGGAGCACCACCCCATGCACCACCCCGCCCTGATTCGTGCTGCCCAGACCGGCGACACGGAGGCCGCCGCCCAGGCACTGGAGAGCTTGGAGGGGATGGTCTACCGCCTGGCGGAGAAGCGCATGGCGCACACGCCGAGCCTCTCGGCCGGGTACGGGGACAAGCTGGACGACTTCCGCCAGGACGGCCGGGTGGCAGCCCTGGAGGCCCTGCACCGATACGACCCCGACGGCGGGGCGAAGTTCAGCACCTACGCCTACACCCGCATCAAGGGCGCCATCTGGGACGGCTCCACCGGTCGCTCCGGCCCGGCCGTCTCGGCGGACGCCGTGATGACCTTCAAGAAGTGCATGGGCATCGTCGGCGGCGACATGGAGGCGGCGGAGTACCTGGTCACCGTCCTGCCCTCCCGTCACCACCGCCTGAGCGCAGGCGCCGCGCACATGGTCCGCCTGGCCCTGGAAGGCACGGAGTCCCTGGACGCCCCCGACCCCACCAGCCGCGAGGGCGGCCCCGTCGGGGAGTCGATGGTGGACCCCAACGGCTACGGCGTGCCGGACGACCTGGTGGAGCCCTCCGACCTGGTCCGCCAGGACCGCGCACGGAAGCACGCCCTGGCGCACTCCCTCTTGGCGACCCTGCACGGCAACGCGGACCGCATCGTCCGCATGACGTTCGGGTTCGACCCGGAACCCCATCTGTTCAACGGCTACGACGCCGACGGCCTTCCGATACCCGACCACGGCGCCATAGCGGAAGCGCTGGGCATCACCGTGGCCACCTCCCGCCAGACGCTGAAGCGGGCCCTAGACCGGCTCCGCACGGCCGTCCAGACGCTGGTCCTGGAGTGCGCAGAGCGGGACATGGACCTGGCCGCGTGAGGCAACGCCGAAGGCGTCCCTTCCCTGTCCGCCAGGCGTCCCGCCGACCACGCCCCGCGCCGTACGACCGCGTGGAGATCCTGGCCCGCTGGGCTGGCTGCGCCTACTGCGACGGCCCGGCGGAGGAACTGGACCACGTGCTCCCCATCGCGCGGGGCGGGCGGGACGTGGCGGCCAACGTCGTGGCCGCCTGCCGGGACTGCAACGCAAGCAAGTACACCCACACCCTGGCCTGTTGGGCCATCACCGGAGGACACGCCCCGTGCGTATGCGATTCATGACCCTGGAGGACGCCACGCTGGCCGGGGCCTCCATGACCGACCTCGGCCAGGACCTGGAGCTGGAGACCGACCCGGACGCCCCGGCCCCCTGGCACCTGGACGACACCGACGAATGATCACGCCCGGTAGACGGCCGGCGGAACAGCTAGTAACGATCCCTGGAGGCACCACAGATGGCTGAAGAGTTCGAGTGCGACTACGACGGCGGGACGTGCGCCACGGTGCAGGCGGACCCGGACGGATACGTGGAGGTGGAAGTCCAGCGCCTGGACGACGGGCCCGAACCGCCGGCGTACGTGTACCTGGCCCCGGAGGCCGCCCGCCGGTTCGCCCGTACGGTCACACTGGCGTCTATCACGGCGGAGGGGGAACAGGCCCCGCAGGTGCCGACCACTACCGCCTCGGAGCCTGCCCCCGCGCTATGCCCCGAGGACAACGGGGCTTGCTCCGCGGATTGTGCGGAGCGGCCCGGGTGCCACCGGGCGGCCGTGGCGGATCTGTTCCGCCCCGTCGAACCGCCCGCCGGGTTCGGCCAGCCGGACAAGGAGGTGTTGTTCCTGAGGGCCCGGAAGCTGGCTGGCCCAGCCGCAAACCTGGACGACGTGCTGAAGGTGGCTTGCTACTTGGCAGCCTGACAGAACGGCCCCCTTCGCTTAGCGATGGTGAAGGGGGCCGTTCTCGTGCTCATAGCGGACAAGGCGGAAGGACCCACTGGTCAGCTGGAGAAAGAGCCAGCCTTGATGTCCGCAATGAAGGCAGAGAAAGAGGTAGAGGGGAAGGAGAGGACGGGCCCCTTCGGGGCCTTACTGTCCCGAACGGGGACGACGCCGCACGAGGCGACGAGGTTTGCGGCGACCTCGATGCACTGGCCGCCGTTGGCGCTGTAGGAGGACTTGAACCAGCGGGGGGATTCGGTCGTCACGGGGTGCCCTTTCGCAACTCGTTGATCATGGCCACAGACTGCGCCTGGGAAGGCGCTTGGGCCTGTAGCTGATGGTAGGCCGTCACCATGGGCAGTACGAATCTGTTGTCCCGTTCGAGATGCCCACGCTGGGCGGACTCGGCGTACGACATGAGCGAGCGGTCCGGCATCGTCAGCACGGTTATCGGCAGGTTGAACGGTCGGCGAGCCCCCATGCTGAACGGGGCGACTTGGAGCATGGTGTTCGGCTGCTCGGCGAACTGAGCCAACCGCGCTAACTGCGCGTCCATGACAGCAGGCTCGCCGATGGGCCGGCGGATACAGCTTTCGTCCAGTACGGCGATGACCAGCGGCGGGGGCGTGCGGACGAGCGCGGCTTGCCGCTCCGCAACAAGCGTCACCCGCTCGTGAGCTTGCTCGGGGGTGATCGCTCCCCGTTGAACCTCGCTGTCCGCCATGACCGTTGCGTACTCCGGTGTCTGGAGAAGCCCAGGAATGACGCCCACTTCGTATAGCCGGATCTCTGCTGCGCGCCCCTCATGGCCCACGAACTGTGGGAAGCCTTCCAACAGGCTGCCGTGTTTGATCTCGCGCCACTGACGCTCGAACGTGTCCGCTGTCTCCGCGATGCCGAAGGCGCGGTCTGCGCTACGCGAGAAACGCAGGGTTGGCGGTTTCCGAGCAGTTTCAACAGCCGAAATATGCTGACTGGAATATTCCATGATCCCGGCTAGATCTTCCTGACCCCAACCGCGATCCTCCCGCAACCTGCGCAGACGGGCCCCGTAGCCCGCTTCCGGGCTGCTTTCAGGGTCCAACTCCCTGCGGTTGACCATGGCTTCCCCAACCCATCCTTCGGTTCTGATTACTTGAAGGGTTCCCGACTGTAGGTCACGCTGAGTCGCCCCGGTAGTGGAAGCACTACGGAGAGGAGCGCGTGATCATGTCTGCCCCCATGCTGAGGACGCCGCATCGGGCCGTGAGGGATGTACGCCAGCGCCTGGACGATGCGCTGGCCCTCGCGGGGCTCGATGCCGGACCCTCCGTCATCACCCAGAACATGGTCGAGGGGGTCGTCACCAACCGAATCCGCCTCGCCACGCTCTCAATCCCTTGGGCCATCAGCCTTGTTCAGGCTATCGGCGGACGGGTACCCGGGACCCTGGCGCGTGAGGTAGCCAAGGCACTGGACGCCGCACTGCACACGGCCGGAATCGACACGGATACGCCCTCGGCAGTCCTGTGGAACACCTGGACAGCTACCCGGATCATCCCTCCGTCGATGGATCACGCCCAGTCTGAGCTACTCGTAAAGACCATCAGGGAAGCAGCGATGAGCGGCACCACCGACGACCTGAGCCGGAAGAACCGCGAGAAGAACAAAGAGTCGTCTGGCGGCTCCGATTCGGGCAAGAACACCGGCCGGAAGCGGTAGCCATGCGCTGCCCTATGGAGTCGGCTCACGACATGCAGCGGCTGAGTCGATGGACCTACCGCTGCGAGACGCATGGCGTGACGCTCGTGTTCCACGCTCCCGGTCCGGCCAGTGAACACCCTTTCCGATCCCGGACCGTTGAGCGAGGTTCCGCCCTTCGCGGAGTGGGTCCAGATGGCCGGGTGTACGTCGCCAAGAGCAGCGGAGCCCGCTACCACGCCGTACCGAGCTGCTACACCCTCGGCAAGTGCCCCGCACCGGTCATAACTGTCACATCCCGCAGCAAAGCGGAGCGCGACGGCCGGAAACCGTGCGGCCACTGCGTCAAGGAGGAGGCCCGCAGATGACAGGGCAACAGCGACGCCGCAAGATCAACGTGGACGGCACGTTCGTCGGCGGAATTCTCCTTCTGTGCGTTTGGGGCACGGTCACGCTCTTCGTCGCTCTCATCGCTGCGGGCAAGCTCTCATGAACTCCCGCTCTCTGGTGCCGATGATGCACGACCACCGGGGAGCGGTGCGTTACCCCCCGGCTTGGTCATGGCCGGGCGCGCTCCTCGCGGAGGGCCCCAAGACCCCCGGCCCCGTCTCCTCTGACAGTGCGAGGGAGACGCAGAGGGGAGCGCGAAGCGGTCGCCCCGGAGTTTTGAGCAGGGGCCCGGGGCGACCGCCACAGACCCCCGCCCCCTGCCGGACGCCCTTTCCGGTTCCCCCGGCCGAAAGATCTCGGCAGGGGGCAGGCCCTACCGACGAACAAGGAGAACTGCGATGCAAGGACGCGCACACAAAGACCTGATGGCAGCCCGAGAATCCGTGCTTGTCCATAAAGACGACGTGATCCGGCTGTACCGCGACGGCGTGTCCATGGCCAAGATTCACCGTGACTGGGGGCACCCAGGTGAGCGATGGCTCGCCCAGCAGTTCGACCTGTGGGGCGAACCCCGAGGGAAAGCCGCTCGCAGTGGCCGCGCCGCATAGACCTCCGTCCCAGCAGGGGGCGGGTTCCACCAATCAAGAAGGGGCGTACGCGTGGCAGAACATGAGATAACCGGCTGCCCCAAGTGTGATGCCGACGCACACCGAAAGGCCGGGGAGGAACGCGAAAAGCAGCAGCGCGAAGCCAACGTCCGCCCGATCAACCTGGTCGTAGCAGCGACTGCTGCTGGCCTGGTCCTGTTCGTCCTCTGGGCCGGCCTGATGGCGGTGTTGTCGCGCATCGGCTGAGCCCGGACCCTAGACCCCCGTCCCAGGATGGGACGGGTCAGCAAGTGCAGTGCACCACTCCAACAAGGAGGAGGAACACGGCATGACCGCAACACTGAACGATTTACGGACCGGCCGATCGTTGGCCAGTCCCGAACTGTTCGACAGTATCGTGCGGTTCGTCGTCACCCACTTCGGGCAGCCCCCGGAGCGCGCGGAACGGCAGACGGATCAGGCTCTGGCCTTCGTCGCGACTGCGGCAACCGCAACCGTCCCCATGGTCCCGTCCGATGACGTGGATCACGCGCTGCACGCGTTCATCCTGCACACCAAGGACTACGCGGATTTCTGCCAGGAGCACGCCGGGCGCATGATGCACCACAACCCGCGCCCCGGCGGTGGCGGGCGCACGTTCGAAGCTATCAGTGCTTCGGCGCGTGCCATGAAATCGGCAGGGTTCACGGTCCTGGACGATCTCTGGACCGTAGACGGCCGGAACGCCGGGCAGTGCGACTCGGACTGTGGACGCCCGTACGTCGTATCCAGCGGCGGCGAGGATGAAGACGACGCCGGAGAACCCAACCCGCCGACCGGCGACAGCGACGACGGACGCGACTACTACAACTGATCACCAGTAGCCTGCTCCGATCTGCGGACCGGCCTCCGCCCCGCCGGGGGCCGGCCCCTGTCGATGAGAGGACGCAACGATGCCCAGCGGACCGTTCGAACTCCCCACACACGTCAAAAGCGCCCTGGGACCACAAAGCACGCAACTCGTCGTAGACCGGCGGGGCTCCACCGTTTGGGACGTGCAAACCCCCGAGAGCCGCTACGCGGTCAAGCTCGGCTATCCGACCGAAATTCACAAGTGGACAGCCTTGGCACCCGCTCGTGAAGCCACCATTCTTCGGCAGCTCATCTCCCCTGAGCGCGTGCTCCTCGGCGAATGGGCCGAAGGCACCTGGAGCGCCCAGCCCTGGCGCCACGGAACCTCTCTCTTCGACCTATGGCAGCCGGGCCGGCATTCCACAGACCCCAAGGAACCAAGCCTGAACGATGCACTCGCGTGCGCTACTGCTCTGGCCCACCTCCACGAAAGGGGATGGACACACGGCGACGTGCAACCCAATCACTTCATCCTCAGGCCCGACGGAGCCTTTCTTATCGACCTGGGCCTGGCCCAGGGCGGCGCAGTGCCCGCGGCCTACGACTTCCAATATCGGGGCTGCCTCGTCCACTACGAAGCGCCAGAGATCTCGCAAGGCATCCTGACGACCGGCACGGCTGTGCCCACGAAAGAGGCCGACGTGTACGCGCTGGGGGCCTCATGGTTCATCTCCGCCACCGGCTGGAGACACGTGTCCTACCCGGACGACGCCGACCGGAAGGACCAGCGCCAGGCCATCGTGGACAAGCCACACCGGCCGATCAACGTACCCGGGCCGCTGGGCCCCCTCATCGAACAGATGATGAGCCCGAAGCCTGCCGATCGGCCGACCACGACAGAGGTATGCGCAGAGATCCACAACGCGCTCTAACCGGCAGACAGTGAAGCCTCCGTGCTGCGGCCCATCTCATGGGCGGGGCCTCTCTGCGCCCGTTGAAGCTCCTATAGCTCGTCAAGCCGGCTGTGAAGCCCTGATCGCCTCGTTCACGTGGCCGGCGTCGGAGCTGGGGCACCGGCGGTTTTGAGGTGTCTATAGACCTCGCGGGCGACGAATCTCTTCAGGCACCGCATGACGTCTTTGGTGGACATGCCTTCGGCGGTGCGTCTGGCGACGTAGTCCCTGGTCCGTGGGTCGTATTGCATGCGGACCAGGACGATGGTGTAGAGAGCGCTGTTGGCGTGCCGGTCTCCACCACGGTTGATGCGGTGGCGGTTGGTGCGGCCTGAGGAGGCGGGGATGGGGGCTGCCGCGCACAGGCAGCCGAAGCGCCAGTCAGACCCAGAGTCAGACCCCCGAGCGATGCCACCAACATCCTCACTGTCAGACCCCGCCCCTACCCTGCGCAGCATGAACGACGCACCCGGCGCCAAGATCAACCAACGCATGTATGAACTACGCACCGAAGGGCTCACAGTGCCCGAGATCATCGCGCGCCTGGAGGCCGAGGGCTACCGCGTACCGGGCAACGCTCTGCCGGACAATCCCCAGGAACGCCCATCCGGTGACCGGTCAACCGCATAGGATCATCACGGCCCCGTCTATCCGCTCCCCCCGTGGTGGATGGGCGGGGTTTTGCCGTTGCCCGGCGGCCGTGTCCGGAACCAAAAGACTGCCGGGCTGGTCCGTGACCGGTCACGCGGCCAGTTCCTCCAGATACCGGCGCCCTGTCCGGTCGGACACCTTCAGATGGGCGGCCAGGGTGGAGCCGTTGACCGGCTGTCCGTCCGCCTCCAACGCGGCCACGGCCTCCCGGATCTCCTCCGGCGTCCGGCCACGCGATCCGGACTTCTTCCGGACAACATCCAGCCCCGGGAGCGTGTCCGCCTGACCGGCCCCGCCAACGATCACGGACAACTCAGCCGGCCGTGACGGAACGTCCACCACGTCCGCCTCCACGTCCGCGCCGGTGTCCGCCAACTCCTGGCCCGCGTCCGCCTCCGTGTCCGCGTCCGTCGAGTCCTGGCCGGACACGTCCGTGGCCGCCTCGGCGGAATCCGCGGTGGCCACCGGCACCTCCCTGGCCACCGTGTGAGCCCTGGCCGCCATGTGCATGATGTGCGCGACCACAACCGGCGGCACAGCGGACACAGCGGCCACCAGCCAAGCGGACGACGCGGCGAACCCGGCCGATATCAGGTGCGCGGTCACCTGGGCGGCCAGAGCCAGAGCGAGCGCCCCGGCGGCCCCCAAAACGGCCGTTCCCCGGCCAGGCGCCCCCTTGGGCCGGGAGTCCACGAACATGGCCGCCACGGCCGCATACACCGACACACAGACCGGCATGAGCCACGCGACCCACGGCGACCACCCGGCCAGGACGGCCAGGGCGTATTCACCGGGAGCGGACATGATCAGCGCGGCCAGGAGAACGACCCCAGCAGCTGGACGCGCGTACCAAGGCATGGAATTGGTCGTGCTCACTTACGGCCCCCGTCGTTCCGGCGGCTCATCAGTGCCGCTAGGTCCTTCAGTCCGTCGAGAATCGCCAGGGCATCCGCCCGGCACGGTTCACAGAGGTACGTGTGGCGTCCGACGTGAACGAACGGACCGTCTTCGTCCCCACAGTCCCAGCACTGAATCCCGATAATCACGCAGTCACCCCCTGGGCAGCGCGGAGCGACCGGCGCGCGGCACGGAAGGCGGCCAGGCCCACCGTCGGGTTCTCCGGGAACGGAGCCGAGGCCACGCCGGAGCACTGGCCACAGATGCCCGTCTCCTGATGACGCGGCAACGGCGCGGCGCACTCGGCGCACTCCGGGAGCGGAGCAGCCGGAGCAGCGGCGTCACAACGGGTACGGGGTGCGGGCAGCTTCCGCGTCAGCCGGTCCCGCAGGATCGCGGCGGCGGAGTGCACGACAGGAGGGAGACCCGCCGTCAACGTGTTACGGACCTCCAACTCCGACGCCCCCCGCTCCAGCCACTCACCGGCCAGCGGGGCGAGTAGCAGCGTCTCGGCTGTGCCCAGCACCAGGCGGGAGTCTGCCGTGGCCAGGCGAGCCAGCAGGGCCGCCCCACGGCCGGCGTAGTCCGTGTTCTTGGGCGCCTCCCCCTCCCGCCCGTTGACGGCCGGAGCGCTAGCCGCTTCCTGGGCCACGGGGGAGGGTTCTTCAACCGGGTTCTTTACTCCCGTAGGGAGCGTTCCCGCGCTCCCAGCACCCGGAGCACCGGTTCCCGGAGAAGCGGGAAACGGCGAATCCTGCGGGGTGTCATAGACGAACGTCTCCGTCCAGACCCGGCCCGTCTCCGGATCACGGATCGTCCGGCGGAAGTAGTACCCCGCGTCCTCCAACTCCTGGACCGCCTTGGACACACCCCGACGGCCAACGCCCGGGTTGCGGTCCGCCATGGTACGAACGTCTTCCCGGGCACCATCAGGCAGGGAGAGCAGGTGAACGAGGATGCCGCGCGCCGTGAAGGACAGGCCCCGGTGTCGGGCGGCGGAGTTCGGGATGATCACAAAATCCCGGGCATGGGACGTACGATGAACGCGCACTGGGAGGCTTCCACTCCTGTGTCAGGCCCCGGGGTGTTAGCGCACCGCCGGGGTCAGCTTTCATCCGAGGTTCTTACTCCGATGCTCTGTACCTCCTGGAGCCGGCAAGACCATGCTCGCCGAGCGTCTCCCCGGGCTGCTGCCGCCACTGTCGTCGAAGGAATCGCTGGAGGTCACCGCCGTCCACTCCGTGGCCGGGACCCTCCCGCCGGGACAACCGCTCGTCGACCGGCCGCCCTACTGCGCCCCGCACCACTCCGCGACCATGGCGTCACTCGTCGGCGGCGGTACCGGACTGCCCCGCCCTGGGGCCGTATCGCTGGCCCACCACGGCGTGCTGTTCGTGGACGAGGCCGCGGAGTGCAGCGCAAAGGTCCTGGACGCACTGCGCCAGCCCCTGGAATCCGGCCATGTCGTCGTCGCCCGCGCTGCGGGCATGATGCGGATGCCTGCCCGCTTTCTGCTCGCCCTCGCGGCCAACCCGTGCCCGTGCGGGCGGCACGGCACCAGCGGCGGGGGATGCGAATGCCGCCCCTCCTCGATCCGCCGCTACCGCGCCCGGCTGTCCGGTCCCCTGATGGACCGCGTGGACCTGCGGATCGCCGTGGAACCGGTCGCCCGCTCCGAACTGATCGCCCTCGGCCGGGGCGCCGAATCCACCGCGGAAGTGGCCGAACGCGTACGGGCCGCCCGTGAACGCGCCGCAGCCCGCCTCACCGGCACCCCCTGGCACACCAACAGCGAGGTCCCCGGCCACGAACTGAGAACCCGATGGCAGGTGCAACCCGGTGCACTGGCCCAGGCCGAACGCGACCTGGAATGCGGCCTGCTGACGGCCCGGGGCCTGGACCGCGTCCTTCGTGTCGCCTGGACAGCGGCCGACCTCGCCGCCCACGACCGCCCCACAACCGAAGACGTCAACTGGGCACTGGAACTACGCACCGGCGTACGGCGCGGCACGGCGACGGCGGTGGGAGGGGGATAGGCCGGGTGGCTCGGGAGGAAGACAGGAGAACGGATGGCCGGCCCGTCCTGATGCGGGGCCGGTTGGGAGGGAGATCGCGTTGCGGGGCGGTCCTGGCCTGGAGAACGGCGGTGGTCTTCCCGGCCTGCGAGGGCGGTGAAGGACCTCACGCTGCTGTGCGGTCAGGGGTCTGCCTCGCGCGGGGTGAGTCTCTTCTGCGGCCATTCGGCGGCGCCCGAATACGCCACCACGCGCGTACCCGGCCCTTGGATTCCACCAGGCATTGTCCAGCAGGCCGACCAGGCTGAAGTTCGCGACGCCGGGCTCCAGTCCGGCCCGGACCCGACGGCGGACGGCTGCCGTGCGGTGGACAGGTCACCCACGGGTGGGAGAGCGGCTCGCCTTGCGTTGCCGGGACGGGAGGACCCTGCGCGCGGCGAAGAACTAGTTCCCCGCGTTCGGCCAAGGGGCGCCCTGCGTACGCGCTGCCGAAGGCTCGCACTGTGTGACGCGGGGGGGGGTGTGCTGCCAAGGGCTGGCGGTGCGTAACGCGGCGGGGCGGCGGTGCGTGTGCCAAGGGGCTCGCCGTGCCTATGCGGCGGAGCGGCGGTCGGGGACGCGAAGAGGTCTGGAGGCGGAGGAGGTGGGTGGGCGGGGGAGGGGGAGGGGCCCAGGAGTTGGCCGAACCGAGGCGAGGAGCCCCGTCCTGGCGCTGCACATGCCCCACACCAGCCCCACGGGCTCCGGCCCCCAACGCGCCCGACCCCCTCGGACCGGAAGACACCGGCCACAACCACACGGCCACACCACAAGCAGGGAGAAGCGATGAACAGGACAGATCCATGGGGCTTCGCCAACGGCGGGGCGGACAACGGCGCGCACAACCGAAGCAGCGCGGCCAATTCCCTGACACCCGAGCAGCGGCGTGTGACGCGTACGACGGACGACGCGTCGCACTGCGCGACACGTACGGCTGATACGAATGGACCAGCACAGCCAGCCGCCGACGAACCACAGCGTACGGCGCGCGCAGCCCTCACCCGCATCCTCGAACCAGGCGACGAAACCGCCGGCCGCTGGTTGCGCGAAACGGGCCCGGAAGCCCTGTGGCGCGCACTGTCCGGGGACGCACCCCCGCCCAAAGGCGCGTCAGCGACCAAAGTCGAGGGCCTGCGGCTGCGTGCCGCGCGAGCCGGCGACCCCCGCGCGGACCTCGCTGCCGTCGCCGCGCTCGGCGGCCGGTTCATCTGTCCCGGCGATGAGGAATGGCCGCGGCAACTGGACGATCTCGGCGACGGCCGCCCCATCGGCCTGTGGGCGCGCGGCCCGGCGAGTCTTCGGCTCTGGGCGCTGCGATCGGTCGCCGTAGTCGGCGCACGGGCCTGCACCGACTACGGCGCCCACCTCGCCGCCACCCTCGGCGCCGCCCTCGCCGACCGCGGCTGGACGGTCGCATCCGGCGCCGCCTACGGAGTCGATGGCGCCGCCCACCGTGGCGCGCTGGCCGCGGACGGCGCGACCATCGCCGTACTCGCCTCCGGCGTCGACTTCGCCTACCCGCGCGGCCACACCGAGTTGATCGGACGCATCGCCGAACAAGGCCTGTTAGTGGCCGAGTTACCACCCGGCGACCACCCCACCCGCAGCCGCTTCATCCAGCGCAACCGCGTCATCGCCGCACTGACCCGCGGCACCGTGGTCGTGGAGGCCGAACTCCGCAGCGGTTCGCTGGTCACCGCCCGCCGAGCGCTGGCTCTCGGACGCTTCACGATGGGCGTGCCGGGCCCCGTCACCAGCGGACTCTCCGCCGGGGTGCACCAACTCCTGCGCGGTGAGGCCACGGTGGTCACCAACGCCGATGAGGTCGTCGAACTCGTCGGCAGTATCGGCGACCTCGCCCCCGAACGGCGCGGACCGACCCTGAGCCGCGATCTCCTGGATCCCATCGCGGCCCGCGTCCTGGAGGCTCTGCCCGCGCGCGGTGGTACGGACACCGCCCACCTGGCGCGTGAGTCGGGCACGCCCCGCGACCTCGCGCAGGGCAAGCTCCTTGAGTTGCGATCCCTCGGATTCGTGCAAAAGTGCGGTGACCGCTGGGAGTTGGCGCGACGCACCGAGTCCACCGACGCTTCCCGGCGAGGCGGTACTTGACCTGGGGCGAACGGGTGAAAGGGTGAGGGGAATGACCGCAGAATCCAGGTTTGCCTTGCTTCGGCGTGCCGGGCCGACCCGTAGAGAGGCCGTGAAATGGTGCAGCGGACGCGCGGAAAGGCGTCTGCGTCACCCCGGCCGGCCGCACTGTCCCATGGGGCTCCGTGCCCGGCACGCCGTGCGCGTGTCGCCACACCATACGAAGTAACCCCGAGGTGCGGGCAGCGGAACGTATCTGCGTACCCCCCAACCTCGCTTCCTCGCACACCGCGACATGGCAGTCACGCTACGCTCACAGACAATTCACCCGCACACTTCCACCGACCAGCGTCTCGGCAGAACGGCTCAAGGCGACGAATGCCCCAGCACACCTCCGGGTCTGACCGCGCGGCAGTACCTCCCGCCGCGCGCGCCAGCGTGCGCCCCGCCGCGCCCACCTCGCTCAACGAGCTGTGGCGCTCCTACAAGGCATCGGGCGACGGGCGGTTGCGCGAGCAGCTGATCCTGCACTACTCGCCGCTGGTCAAGTACGTCGCCGGCCGGGTCAGCGTGGGACTGCCGCCCAACGTCGAACAGGCCGACTTCGTCTCCTCCGGGGTCTTCGGACTGATCGACGCCATCGAGAAGTTCGAGCCCGAACGCTCCATCAAGTTCGAGACCTACGCCATCACCCGCATCCGCGGCGCCATGATCGACGAGCTGCGTGCGCTGGACTGGATCCCGCGATCGGTGCGGCAGAAAGCCCGCGCCGTCGAGCGGGCCTACGCGACGCTCGAAGCGCAGCTGCGCCGCACCCCCTCCGAAGCGGAGGTCGCCGACGAGATGGGCATCGCGCTGGAGGAACTCCACAGTGTGTTCAGTCAGCTGTCGCTGGCGAACGTCGTCGCGCTGGAAGAGCTCCTCCACGTCAGCGGCGAGGGCGGTGAACGGCTGAGCCTGATGGACACCCTGGAGGACACGGCCGCCGAGAACCCTGTCGAGATCGCCGAGGACCGTGAACTGCGACGGCTGCTCGCGCGCGCCATCAACACCCTCCCCGAGCGCGAGAAGACCGTCGTCACGCTCTACTACTACGAGGGCCTCACGCTCGCCGAGATCGGCAATGTCCTCGGCGTCACGGAAAGCCGGGTCAGCCAGATCCACACCAAGTCCGTGCTACAGCTCAGGGCGAAACTGGCCGACGTCGGACGCTGAGCCTCATACGTGTCGCCATGCGGAGTGCCGAGGCGGGCACGCCATCCGTAGAGTGGTGGTGTGCCAAGGATTCGAGCGGCCTCCGTGGCCGAGCACCGGACGATGCAGCGCGGCGCCCTTCTGGACGCCGCCCGCTCCCTGCTGTCCGAAGGCGGAACGGAGGCGTTGACCTTCCCCGCCCTCGCCGAGCGCACGGGGCTCGCGCGCTCCTCCGTCTACGAGTACTTCCGCTCCCGCGCGGCCGTTGTCGAAGAGCTGTGCGCCGTCGACTTCCCGGTGTGGGCCGCGGAGGTCGAGGCGGCGATGCAGCGTGTTGATACGGCCGAGGAGAAGGTCGAGGCGTACGTACGACAGCAACTGGCCCTGGTCGGTGACCGCCGCCACCGTGCTGTCGTCGCCATCTCGGCCGGTGAGCTGGACGCCGGAGCACGCGAGAAGATCCGCGCCGCGCACGGCGGACTGATCGCCATGATCGTCGAGGCTCTTGCCTCGCTGGGCCACGAACAGCCCCGACTCGCCGCCATGCTCCTGCAGGGCGTCGTGGACGCCGCGGTGCGCCGCATCGAACTCGGGGCGGCGGAGAACCCTGAGCAGATCACGGAGGCGGCGGTGGCGATGGCCCTACGGGGGGTCCGAGGCTGACCCCCGGGGGCGCCCTCCGCCCCCCCCGCCCCACCCCTCCACCCCCTCGACGCTCGTTGGCCCGCAGCCCGCAGCCCGCAGCCCGCAGCCCGCAGCCCGCAGCCCGCAGCCCGCAGCCCGCAGCCCGCAGCCCGCAGCCCGCAGCCCGCAGCCCGTGCGCGGTCGCATGGGCCCCTTACCCGGCCTTGCGTCATCCCCGGGCCACCAGCCTCCTCCCGCTCGACTCCGCCTCCGTCATCTCCCCACGCTCATCCGTCACCTCGATCGGACCGGCGGAGACGTCGAGACCATCGGTTCCGTGTGCGGCCCTCGCGCCTGTCATGCCCGGTCGGGGACAGCCGGCCCTGCGCCCAGAGTGCCGTGGCGGCCAGCGCGACCGCTCCCGCCAGCGCGTCTCCGGTCGGCGCTGCCGCTGCCTCGTCGGCTGCCGGGCTCGGCGGGCCGTGGCCGGTACCGCCCGTGGGACCCGGCACGGGGACGCCGATGACCGGGAGCAGGCGCGACGGGCCGCCGCGGAGCATGGGCGGGGGCAGCAGTGTCAGCGGGTCCAGGTAGGACTTCCCGCGCAGCAGGCCCCAGTGGAGGCATGGTGCCCGGCAGTGGAACGGACCGTGTTGCAGTACGGCGACCGGCTGGCCCGCGGCGACGCGTTCCCCTATACGGGTCGTGGCGCGCACCGGTTCGTAGGTGGTGCGTAAAGGGGGTCGGCCCGAACGGGACAGTTCGATCGTGAGGACTCCCCGGCCGGCGACCGTCCCGGCGAAGGCCACCCGTCCCGGTGCGGCCGCCCGCACGGTCGCGCCGGCCTTGGCGGCCAGATCCACGCCGCGGTGGCCCGCCGCCCAGGGCGAGGGAGGGGGCTTCCAGCCCCGTAACACCGTGGGCCGCAAGCCCGCCGGTCCGTCCACGGGCCAGGCCCGGTCTGGCACCGCGGCCGGCGACGGTGCCTGCTCGAGCCCGGCCGCGCTATGCCCTGGCACAGGTGCCGCCCCGCGTGTCCCCCGGTGTTCCGCCCTGCTCACCAGCCCACGCTCCCCGGCGAAGCCCGCCGACGTAGTGACCCCGCTCGCGTGGGCGGTACCCAGCCCCAGCATCGGCACGGAGAGCACCGCCGCCACTGCCACAGCCACGGAGGCACGCACATCACGCGCCGGAAAGAAGCAGCTCGGCCCGTAGCTGCCCGGCTTCCCTCGCGCTGACGGGGGCCGCAGGGGTGGCGGGGGAGGTGGCATGCCCCGTGGTCGCGCCGCGCCGGGGCGCCGGCGGCCGACCGGCCCCGGGAAACAAAGCAGGTCAGGAGCACCAGGAGCGTCAGCAGGCCCAGGCGAGCCGTATAAACCGGCTGGGACGGTGGGCCCGGACGCCACGACGGTGGGTTCGGACGCCACGGTCGACCGAAGCCGGCCGCGCCATCCACTCCACGTCCACCCCCGCCACCGCTGCCCGGCACCCCCGCCGTGTGAGATCGGAACCGACCCGGAATCTCGTCGTGTGTTTCGTCGCATGTCCCGACGGTGGCGTAACGCGGAGCCGCGTGGGGATCTTGGTCCGAAGCTGTGGATAACCGGCCGGTTGTGGACAACGGTGTCACTCGCGCGGGGCTCGGAAACGCGCATGTCGCCCGGTGCGTCGGCCGTCCCGTACACTTCTTGTGGCGATCCGGGTCACCGGGTCGACTTCGCACGCCCCGCCATCAGTGCACCAGTCCCCTTCGGGCAGCACGATGGCCGCGCTCCTCGGTCCTCGGAAGGTCCCGCAAGGTTCCCTCCTCGGCAGGCGCGTCGGGGCGTCAGGCACCGTGGCCGGCCGGCCAGGGTGAAACCGAGAAACAACAAGGAGTACGGCCATGGCCGTCGTCACGATGCGGGAGCTGCTGGAAAGCGGCGTCCACTTCGGGCACCAGACCCGCCGCTGGAACCCGAAGATGAAGCGCTTCATCTTCACCGAGCGCAACGGCATCTACATCATCGACCTGCTCCAGTCGCTGTCGTACATCGACCGCGCCTACGAGTTCGTCAAGGAGACCGTCGCCCACGGCGGTTCGGTCATGTTCGTCGGCACGAAGAAGCAGGCCCAGGAGGCCATTGCCGAGCAGGCGACCCGCGTGGGCATGCCCTACGTGAACCAGCGCTGGCTCGGCGGCATGCTGACCAACTTCTCGACCGTCTACAAGCGTCTGCAGCGCCTGAAGGAGCTTGAGCAGATCGACTTCGAGGATGTGGCCGCCTCCGGCCTCACCAAGAAGGAGCTCCTCGTCCTCTCCCGCGAGAAGGCCAAGCTGGAGAAGACCCTGGGCGGTATCCGCGAGATGCAGAAGGTGCCCAGCGCCGTCTGGATCGTGGACACCAAGAAGGAGCACATCGCCGTCGGTGAGGCGCGCAAGCTCAACATCCCGGTCGTCGCGATCCTCGACACCAACTGCGACCCGGACGAGGTCGACTACAAGATCCCGGGCAACGACGACGCGATCCGCTCCGTCACCCTGCTCACCCGCGTGATCGCCGACGCCGTCGCCGAGGGCCTCATCGCCCGCTCCGGCGCCGCCACCGGTGACCAGAAGCCGGGCGAGAAGGCCGGCGAGCCGCTCGCCGAGTGGGAGCGCGACCTGCTCGAGGGCGAGAAGAAGGCCGACGCCGAGGCCCCCAAGGCCGACGCCGAGGCCCCCAAGGCCGAGGAGAAGGCCGCCGAGGCCGAGGAGAAGCCGGCCGCGGACGCCGAGCAGGCCTGACCCCTCAGGACCGGTTGATGACGGCGGGGGCAGGCGCCACAAGCGCGGCCCCCGCCGTCCACCCGTAGATCTTTCGACTTCGAGATTTCGAGAAGAGATTCACAGACCATGGCGAATTACACCGCCGCTGACGTCAAGAAGCTCCGCGAGCTCACCGGCGCCGGCATGATGGACTGCAAGAAGGCCCTGGACGAGGCCGAGGGCAACGTCGAGAAGGCCGTCGAGGCGCTGCGAATCAAGGGCCAGAAGGGCGTCGCCAAGCGCGAGGGCCGCTCCGCCGAGAACGGCGCCGTGGTCTCCCTGATCGCCGACGACAACACCTCCGGTGTCATCGTCGAGCTGAAGTGCGAGACGGACTTCGTCGCCAAGGGCGACAAGTTCCAGGCCGTCGCCAAGGACATCGCCGCGCACGTCGCGAAGACCTCCCCGGTCGGTATCGAGGCTCTGCTCGCCTCCGAGATCGAGGTCGGCAAGACCGTCCAGGCGTTCGTCGACGAGGCCAACGCCAACCTGGGCGAGAAGATCGTCCTGGACCGCTTCGCGCAGTTCTCCGACGGCTACGTGACGGCGTACATGCACCGCACCATGCCCGACCTGCCGCCGCAGATCGGTGTCCTCGTCGAGTTCGACAAGGAGAACGCCGAGGTCGCCAAGGGCGTCGCGCAGCACATCGCCGCCTTCGCGCCGAAGTACCTCTCCCGCGAGGACGTCCCGGCGGAGGTCGTCGAGGCGGAGCGCCGTGTCGCCGAGGAGACCACGCGTGCCGAGGGCAAGCCCGAGGCCGCCCTGCCGAAGATCGTCGAGGGTCGCCTCAACGGCTTCTTCAAGGACGCGACGCTGCTCGGCCAGCCGTACGCGCTCGACAACAAGAAGTCCGTCGAGAAGGTCCTGCAGGAGGCCGGTGTCACCCTGAAGCGCTTCTCGCGCATCAAGGTCGGCATCTGACCCTGCCGCGAAGGCAGCGAATGACCTACGACCCCGCTAGGGTCGTACGCAGTCGGCCGCTCACCGGCCGGCCGCAGATGTGACGAGGAGGCCATTGCCGCAGAGGGATCTGGATCGGACCCACGGCAGTGGCCTTCTTCGTATGTGCACGAGGAGAGCTCAATGAATCACGGTGCCGACGGCGCGGACACAGACAAAGCCGACAAGAGTGACAGGCGGCGCTTCCTGCTGAAGCTGTCCGGCGAGGCGTTCGCCGGTGGCGGCGGGCTGGGCGTCGACCCTGATGTCGTGCACGCCATGGCACGCGAGATCGGTGCCGTGGTGCGCGACGGTTACCAGATCGCCATCGTGATCGGCGGCGGCAACTTCTTCCGCGGTGCCGAACTCCAGCAGCGCGGTATGGACCGGGCCCGGTCCGACTACATGGGCATGCTCGGCACGGTCATGAACTGCCTGGCCCTCCAGGACTTCCTGGAGAAGGAGGGCATCGACTCCCGCGTCCAGACGGCCATCACCATGGGCCAGGTCGCGGAGCCGTACATTCCGCTGCGTGCGGTGCGCCACCTGGAGAAGGGCCGGGTCGTCATCTTCGGCGCCGGCATGGGCATGCCGTACTTCTCCACCGACACCACCGCCGCCCAGCGCGCCCTGGAGATCGACGCCGAGGCGATGCTGATGGGCAAGAACGGCGTGGACGGGGTCTATGACTCCGACCCCAAGAAGAACCCGGACGCGGTCAAGTTCGACGCCCTGGAGTACGGCGAGGTCATCACCCGCGACCTCAAGGTCGCCGATGCCACCGCCGTCACCCTGTGCCGCGACAACAAGCTCCCGATCCTTGTCTTCGAGCTGCTGGCCGAGGGCAACATCGCGCGTGCGGTGAAGGGTGAGAAGATCGGCACGCTCGTCAGCGATCAGGGCACCCGGGCCTGACGGCCCCAACTGCCGTGATTCCGTACGGGCATCGGCCTGTACGGGCGGCAACTCCCGGCCGGGGGAAGACCTCGGTACGGGGATGGACAACCGCCTGCCGGTCGGACACCGTGCAGGAGAAGACGCGCGGCAGGGGCGAGGCTCTGCTTCTTACCGAACAGACCAGGAGCAAGTGGTGATCGAAGAGATCCTCCTCGAAGCCGAGGAGAAGATGGAGAAGGCCGTCGTGGTCGCCAAGGAGGACTTCGCCGCGATCCGCACCGGGCGTGCGCACCCGGCGATGTTCAACAAGATCGTGGCGGACTACTACGGCGCCATGACGCCGATCAACCAGCTGGCATCGTTCTCGGTTCCCGAACCGCGGATGGCCGTGGTGACCCCGTTCGACAAGAGCGCCCTGCGCAACATCGAGCAGGCGATCCGCGACTCCGACCTCGGTGTCAACCCGAGCAACGACGGCCACATCATCCGGGTGACCTTCCCGGAGCTGACCGAGGAGCGCCGCAAGGAGTTCATCAAGGTCGCCAAGAGCAAGGCCGAGGACGCCAAGATCTCGATCCGCAGCGTCCGCCGTAAGGCCAAGGAGTCCCTGGACAAGCTCGTCAAGGACAAGGAGACCGGCGAGGACGAGGTGCGCCGCGCCGAGAAGGAGCTCGACGACACCACCGCGAAGTACGTCGCGCAGGTGGACGAGCTCCTCAAGCACAAGGAATCCGAGCTCCTCGAAGTCTGATGAACGAGTCATCCTGGGGACCCTTGCCCGGCGCCGGTCCATGGGGGCCAACCGACAGGGGAACGGCCCCCTCGCTCCGGGCGGCGCCCCCCGCCGCGGCGGGGCCCCTGCACGCCGGAGGTGACGCGGCGCAGACTCGGCCCATGTCCCTGGTGCCCGACGCCGGCGGACACCAGGACGACACCCGGGACCACCGGGACGACCGGGGGGCTGCTCGACTGAGCAGCCCCCTGTTCCGCGACGAAAAGCCGCAGGAGCCCATGCCCACTGCTTTCCCCGGTTCTCCCGGGCACGACAGCTCGCCGGACTCGGACAAGCCGAAGAGGAAGAGCGCGGGACGCAATCTGCGCGCCGCCATAGGGGTCGGCATCGGCCTCGGCGCGGTCATCCTCGCCTCACTCTTCGTCTACAAGCCGGTCTTCATCGGCGTGATAGCGATCGCCGTCGTCGTGGGCCTGTGGGAGCTGACCTCGCGGCTGGCCGAGCGCAAGGACATCCGGGTGCCGCTGGTGCCGCTCGCGGTCGGCGGCACCGCCATGGTCGTCGCCGGCTATGTACGCGGTGCGGAGGGCGCGTGGGTGGTGATGGCGCTCACCACGCTTGCCGTGCTCGTCTGGCGGATGACGGAGGCGCCCGAGAACTATCTGCGGGATGTCACCGCGGGTGTGTTCGCGGCGTTCTACGTGCCGTTCCTCGCGACGTTCGTGGCGCTGATGCTCGCGGCCGAGGACGACGGGCCGCAGCGGGTGGTGACATTCCTGCTGCTGACGGTCGTCAGCGACACCGGCGCGTACGCGGTCGGCTGGCGGTTCGGACGGCACAAGCTCGCGCCACGTATCAGCCCCGGCAAGACCCGCGAAGGGCTCGTCGGGGCGGTGCTGTTCGCGATGGCCGCCGGTGCGCTGTGCATGGAGTTCCTGATCACAGGGGGCGCCTGGTGGCAGGGGCTGCTGCTCGGCCTCGCGGTCGCGGTCAGTGCCACCCTGGGTGACCTGGGCGAATCCATGATCAAACGCGATCTCGGCATCAAGGACATGGGGACCTTGCTCCCGGGCCATGGCGGGATCATGGACCGTCTCGATTCGCTGCTGCCCACGGCTCCGGTGGTCTGGCTGCTGTTCGTGATCTTCGTGGGGGCAGGCTGAATCGCCCCAGGTACTCTGGAAGGGCCCGCTGCCGTCGGCAGCGGGCCCTTTTCCGGCCCCGCGGCAGCGGGGATGGCCCTGTGAAATCTCCGGGTTCGGCATCGTCCTGCCCTCGGCTCCGCGACAGCGGAGATCATCCGCCCCCGTCGCAATGAGGAGTTCCGCCCATGGCACCGCCCGAGCCTGGTGTGCTGACGTTCGTCACCCCCCGCGGCGCCAAGCAGCCCCCTCGGCACCTCGCCGATCTCAGCCCCGCCGAGCGCCGCGAAGCGGTGGCCGCGATCGGCGAGAAGCCGTTCCGCGCCAAGCAGCTGTCGCAGCACTACTTCGCCCGTTACGCGCACGATCCGGCGCAGTGGACCGACATCCCGGCCGCGGCGCGCGACAAGCTGGCGGCGGAGCTGCTGCCGGACCTGATGACGGTGGTGCGGCACATCTCGTGCGACAACGACACCACCCGTAAGACGCTGTGGAAGCTGCACGACGGCACGCTCGTCGAGTCCGTGCTGATGCGCTACCCGGACCGGGTCACCATGTGTATCTCCTCGCAGGCCGGCTGCGGGATGAACTGCCCGTTCTGTGCCACGGGCCAGGCGGGACTGGACCGTAACCTCTCGACCGCCGAGATCGTGCACCAGATCGTCGACGGGGTGCGCGCGCTGCGGGACGGCGAGGTCCCTGGCGGGCCCGCGCGGCTGTCCAACATCGTCTTCATGGGGATGGGCGAGCCGCTCGCCAACTACAAGCGGGTGGTCGGCGCCATCCGTCGGCTGACCGATCCGGAGCCGGACGGGCTGGGGCTGTCCCAGCGCGGTATCACCGTCTCCACGGTCGGCCTGGTCCCGGCAATGCTGCGGTTCGCGGACGAGGGCTTCAAGTGCCGGCTCGCCGTGTCGCTGCACGCGCCCGATGACGAGCTGCGCGACACCCTCGTCCCCGTCAACACCCGCTGGAAGGTGCGCGAGGTGCTGGACGCGGCGTGGGAGTACGCCGAGAAGTCCGGCCGCCGGATCTCTGTCGAGTACGCCCTGATCCGCGACATCAACGACCAGGCGTGGCGCGGTGACCTGCTGGGACGGCTGCTGAAGGGCAAGCGCGTCCATGTGAATCTGATCCCGCTGAACCCGACGCCCGGTTCGAAGTGGACCGCTTCGCGGCCGGAGGACGAGCGGGCGTTCGTGCGGGCCATCGAGGCGCACGGCGTGCCGGTGACCGTCCGGGACACGCGTGGCCAGGAGATCGACGGGGCCTGCGGGCAGCTGGCGGCCTCGGAGCGCTGACCGCTCGCTGGTACTGTGTGATCGAACAAATGCACATTCCGACAGGGGAGCGCCACAGCGCTGAGAGTGCGGAGGCGTCGTAGACACACGGCGTCCGCAGACCCTTGAACCTCGCCCGGGTCATTCCGGGTAGGAAGTTCGGTCATCACTCATGCTGTTGCGCCCTGCCCAGGGCCGTTCGCGTACGTCGCACGACGTCGGGAGCGGCCTTGCCGGGCGGGGCCGCGTCTCTTCCTGGCCAGCCAGGAGGAAATCAGTGAGCACCACCATAAGGATCACCGCGACAGGGCTCGCCGCCGCGGTCGGTATGACCGCGCTCGCCGCGTGCGGCGGCTCGGGCGGCAGCGGGAGCGAGGACGCCAAGACCGTCACGCTCGTCAGTCACGATTCCTTCGGCGCCTCCAAGTCGGTGCTGGCCGCCTTCGAGAAGGAGAGCGGCTACAAGGTGAAGGTGCTCAGGGGCGGGGACGCGGGCAAGGCCGTCAACCAGGCGATCCTGTCGAAGAGCAACCCGCAGGGTGATGTGTTCTTCGGCATCGACAACACCCTGCTCTCGCGCGGTCTGAAGGAGGGCATCTTCAGCCCGTACGAGGCCAAGGGCCTGGACCGCGTCCCGGCCGCGCTGCAGCTCGACAAGGACGAACACCGCGTCACACCGCTCGACTACGGCGACATCTGTGTCAACTACGACCGCGCCTACTTCGCCAAGCGCAAGATCGCGCCGCCGAAGACCTTCGACGATCTGATCAAGCCCGCGTACAAGGGCCTGCTCGTCACGGAGAATTCCGCGACCTCCTCTCCGGGTCTCGGTTTCCAGCTGGGCACCATCGCCACATATGGCGAATCCGGCTGGCAGGGCTATTGGAAGAAGCTCAAGGCCAACGGCGTCGAGGTCGTCGACGACTGGGAGCAGGCGTACTACGAGCGGTTCTCGGGCTCCGCCGGCGGTAAGGGCAAGGGCGACAAGCCGCTGGTGGTCTCCTACGCCTCCAGCCCGCCCGCCGAGGTCCTCGGCAAGAAGCCGGAGCCCAAGGAGGCACCGACCGGCGTCGCCACCGGCACCTGCTTCCGGCAGATCGAGTTCGGCGGTCTGCTGAAGGGCGCGAAGAACGAGAAGGGCGGCAAGGCGCTGCTGGACTTCCTGCTGTCCAAGAAGTTCCAGGAGGACGCGCCGCTGCGGATGTTCGTCAACCCGGCGCGCGAGGACGCCAAGCTGCCGGAGCTGTTCACCAAGTACGGCGTGACGATCGAGAAGCCGGCGACCGTGGCCCCGGAGACGATCACCAAGAACCGTGAACAGTGGATCAAGCAGTGGTCCTCGCTCGTTCTGAAGTAGCCCGTGCTCCGGGCGGGAGGCCCACACGAGGAACGGCGGTGCGGCTCGGCCTGATGGCCCTGCCGCTCGCCTTCTTCGCGCTGTTCTTCGCCTATCCGGTCGTCGCGATCGTCGGCCGGGGGCTGAAGGACGGCGGACAGTGGCGGCTCGGCCGGATCGGTGAGGTGATGAGCGATCCGGACGTGCTGCATGTGCTGTGGTTCACCGTCTGGCAGGCAGCCGCCTCGACCGCGCTGACCCTGCTGATCGCGCTGCCCGGAGCGTATGTCTTCGCGCGCTTCGACTTCCCCGGCAAACAGCTGCTGCGGGCGGTGGTGACGGTGCCGTTCGTGCTGCCCACCGTCGTTGTCGGTTCGGCCTTTCTGGCGCTGGTCGGGCGCGGCGGGCTGCTCGACGACCTCTGGGGCGTACGCCTGGACACCTCGGTGTGGGCGATTCTGCTGGCACACGTCTTCTTCAACTACGCGGTGGTCGTACGGACCGTCGGCGGCCTGTGGGGGCAGCTCGACCCGCGTCAGGAAGAGGCGGCGCGAGTGCTGGGCGCCGGACGGTTCGCGGCGTGGCGGCGGGTGACGCTGCCCGCGCTCGGGCCGGCCGTCGCGGCCGCCGCTCTGATGGTCTTTCTCTTCACTTTCACCTCCTTCGGGACGGTGCAGATTCTGGGCGGGCCCACCTTCTCGACGCTGGAGGTGGAGATCTACCGGCAGACCGCGGACTTCCTGGATCTGCCGACGGCCGCCGTGCTCACGATGATCCAATTCGCTGCGGTGCTGACACTGCTGGCGCTGCACGCATGGACGGTGCGTCGACGGGAATCCGCTCTCCGCCTCGTGGACGCTTCGCAGACCGCGCGCCGCCCGCGCGGTCGCGGCCAGTGGGCGCTGCTGTGGGGAACGCTCACCGTCATCGCCATTCTGCTCGTTGTGCCGCTGATTGTGCTTGTGGAGCGGTCGTTCGCCGGGCCGGACGGCTACGGGCTGACGTTCTACGACACGTTGCGGTCCGTTGCCTCCGCCGACAGCACTTTCACCGTCGCACCGCTCGATGCTTTGTGGAACTCTCTCGCCTACGGGGCGGCGGCGACGGTGATCGCGCTGGTCGTGGGCGGGTTGGCGGCGGCCGCCCTCACCCTGCGAACGCGCCCGGCCGGGGGGACCCCCATGGCCGGCCGGCTCGTCCGTGGCTTCGACGCGCTGCTGATGCTGCCCCTCGGGGTCTCCGCGGTGACCGTCGGCTTCGGCTTTCTGATCACCCTCGACACACCACCGCTGGACCTGCGCTCCTCGTGGTGGCTGGTGCCCCTCGCCCAGGCGCTGGTGGGTGTGCCGTTCGTGGTCCGGACGATGCTGCCCGTCCTTCGTGCGGTGGACGGGCGGCTGCGCGAGGCGGCCGCGGTGCTGGGCGCCTCGCCGTGGCGGGTGTGGCGCGAGGTGGATCTGCCGATCGTGCGGCGGGCCGTGCTGATCGCGGCCGGCTTCGCCTTCGCCGTGTCGCTCGGTGAGTTCGGCGCGACGGTCTTCATCGCACGGCCGGACCATCCCACGCTGCCGGTGGCCGTGGCGCGGCTCCTGGGGCGAGCCGGCGAGCTCAACTACGGGCAGGCGATGGCGCTTTCGGTCATTTTGATGGTGGTCTGCGCCGGTGCCCTGCTGGCCCTGGAGCGCATTCGCACCGACCATCACGGGGAGTTCTAGATGACGGCACAGGCCGAGACCACGGCACAGGCCGAGACCACGGCGCGGGAACTGCTGCGACTGGGCGGGGTGACCGTCCGCTTCGACGCGTCCGGTGGGCGCCCCGCGCTCGACGCGGTGGATCTGGATGTCGCCGCGCACGAAATCGTGTGTGTCCTGGGGCCGAGCGGCAGCGGTAAGTCCACATTGCTGCGGGTGGTGGCGGGGCTCCAACGGGCCGTTGCGGGGCGGGTGTTGCTGGAGGGACAGGATCAGTCGAAGGTGCCGACTCACCGGCGCGGCATCGGGCTGATGTTCCAGGACCATCAGCTTTTCCCGCAGCGTGATGTCGCGGGCAACGTCGCCTTCGGGCTGCGGATGCGCGGCAGCTCGCGCGCCGACCAGGACCGAACGGTCGCCGAACTGCTGGAACTCGTCGGGCTGCCGGGTGCGCAGCGGCGCGCTGTGGCCTCGCTGTCCGGTGGGGAGCAGCAACGGGTCGCGCTGGCCCGTGCGCTCGCCCCGCGCCCCCGGCTGCTGATGCTGGACGAGCCGCTCGGTCAGCTCGACCGGGGGCTGCGCGAACGCCTCGTTGTCGAACTGCGGCGGCTCTTCCGTGAGTTGGGCATGACCGTACTGGCCGTCACGCACGATCAGGGCGAGGCGTTCGCGCTCGCAGACCGGGTCGTGGTGATGCAGGACGGCCGGATCGCGCAGACGGGCACCCCATTGGAGGTGTGGCAGCGGCCGGCCACCGAATTCGTCGCCCGGTTCCTGGGCTTCGACAATGTGGTGGAGGCGACGGTGCAGGGCGACGCCGCGGTCACTCCTTGGGGCAAGGTGCCGGTCCCCGAAGGCACTCCGGACGGGCCGTGCCGCCTGCTCGTCCGACCGGCCGGGGTCCGGCTGACGCCTGCCCCGGAGGGCCTGCCCTGCACGGTCACGGCCCGGACGTTCCGCGGTTCCCATGTCGCACTGCTGCTCCGGCCGACCGTCGGACCGCAGATGGAGGCCTCCTGCGCGCTGCCGGACGCTCCGGAGACCGGACAGAAGGTGGGCATCCACTTCGCCGCGGAGGACGTCGTGGTGTTGGACACCACGCCGGAATAAGGGCGCGGAATGTGACTGCTGTGCCGTGCAACGCTCCTGATGGGACGTCGTTCGCTCCTATGCGCGGGGGAGGGAGTTCGGTCGCTTGCCTTGCGGGACGACGAGGCCCGGCTCGTAGGCGAGGATCACCGCCTGGGCCCGGTCACGGAGCCCCATCTTCGTGAAGAGCCGGTTGATATGCGTCTTGACGGTGTGATCGGTGGTCGACAGCCGGGCGGCGATCTCCGCATCGGACAGCCCCTGGGCGATCCGGACGAGGACCTCGTGGTCACGGTCGTCGAGCGCTCGGCCCACCTGCTGCTGTCCACCGCAGCCCTACGTTCCCGATCCCGCCGTCGTAGACGGGCCATGTGGTCGACGGGCGCAGCCCGCGTACCGGCTCACCGCCATGCTCACCGACCCGGTAGGCGCGCGAACGATGGGGGAGAAGGGGCGGGCCTGGGGCCGGGCGGAGTGGGGCTGGGACCCTTCCTGTCAGGAGCTGGCGCGGTTGCCGGCCAGCGGGTGAGCGGGCTGGTCGGAGGGCCCGTGGCCGGTCGGCAAAGCCACCGTCGGGCCGTCGGCCGAGACCGGACCACCGGCCGACGGTGCGCCGTCCGTCGGCCGGGACGTGCCCTGCGACGCCGCGTCGTCCCCGGTCGCCGAGCCCGGGTGTGGATCCGGCTCGCCGTACCAAGCAACCGCGACGGCCCCGGCCACTGCCACCACGAAGCCGAGAATGGCGACCCAAGCGAATCCCGGACGGGAGGAGTCACCCAGCCACAGCACCCCGAGAATGCCCGGGACCACGGTCTCGCCCACCACGAGAGCCGCCGTGGCCCCGTTCACAGAACCGATCTGCAGGGCGACGGTGTGGAGGTACATTCCGCCGATGCCGGCGACGAGGATCGCGTAGAGGGCGGGGTCGGAGAGGAGGACAGGCAGGTTGAACGGATCGACACCGTTGAGCACGCGTACGCCTACGCCGAGTGCGCCGAAGCCCAAGCCGGAGAGCAGCCCGGCGAGGATCGCGGCCCGTCCGCCGAGCAGGCGCACGATCAGTGTGCCGCCGCCGATGAGGGCGATGGAGGCGGCCAGCAGCCACCAGTGGGTGGTGGCCGACGCATCGCCGCCGCCTTCCGGTCCCGCGGCCGTGGCCAGCAGCACCAACGCCGAACAGACCACGGCGATGGAGGCCCACTCCGGCCGGGTGAGCCGGATGCCGAGGAGCTTGATGCTCAGCACGGCCGTGATCACGAGGTTGGCGCTGATCACAGTCTGGGAAAGGAACAGCGGCAGCAGCCTCGCGGCCAGCGCGCCGAGCCCGAACCCTATGAAGTCCAGCACCGTGCCAACCATGAACTCCCAGGTCACGGCAGCCTTGGCGGTGGAGGCCAGGCTGGGGCCGCCGTGCTGGGTGACCCCCGTCCCGGAAGCCGCGGCAGCCTCCCGGCGGGCCGACTTGCGTGAACCCACCGCCTGCAGGACCGAACCCGTCCCGTAGCAGGCCGACGCCGCCACAGCCGTCAGAAGGCCGATGATCACCACGAGCTCCGTTCGCGCACTGTCTGCATGACCTGGGCATTACCTGGCCTGGCAGACGCACATTTCGGGACGGAAGTTGCCTCGGGCAGGCGGGCAGATAATCCGGACGCCCGAGGAGCTCGGTGACGGAGCGGCGGCGGAGCACCCGGCCGCGGCCGGATCCGTCAGGACTCCGCCCCGGCCGCGAGGCCGGCCAGCACCTCCGGGACGTCCTCCACCGAGTCCACCAAGGCGATCCGGGGCGCCATGGGGCGGTCCGCGGCGAGAGCCCGGAGGAGCGGCCAGGCAGGCAGCTTCTCGGTCCAGTGCTCCCGGTTCACCAGCACCATGGGGGCCGGCTCGCCCCGTGACCGGTAGTAGTTCGGCGTCGCGGTGTCGAAGATCTCTTGTACGGTCCCGGCGGCACCCGGCAGGAACACCACACCGGCATTCGAGCGCGCCAGCAGGCCGTCCTCGCGCACCGCGTTGACGAAGAACTTCGCGATATGGGACGCGAAGGCGTTCGGTGGCTCATGACCGTAGAACCAGGTGGGGATGCCGATCGAGGCACCGGCGCCCGGCCAGCTCCGGCGGACGTCGAAGGCGGCCCGCGCCCAGTCCGTGATCGAGGGAGTGAAGTGCGGGGCCTTGGCGAGGAGTTCCAGCGCCGAGTCGAGCATGACGTCGTCGAACGGAGCGGCGTACGCCCCGAGGTTCGCGGCCTCCATCGCGCCCGGTCCGCCACCGGTGGCGACGGTCAGGCCGTCGCGGGTGAGCCGACGGCCGAGCCGGGCCGCGCCCGCGTAGGCCGCGGAGCCCCGTTCCAGCGCGTGCCCGCCCATGATGCCCACCACCTGAGCACCGGCGACATGTTCGTCCAGGGCGTCCGAGAGGGCATCATCGTGGATGCTTCGCAGCATCGAGGTGAAGATGTCGCCGTCCGTTCTGGTCTCCTGATACCAGCGGTACGTGCGGCCGTCCGGTGTGGCTTCGTAGCCGGAGTCGACCAGCCCCTCGAAGAGTTCGTCGGGTCCGTGCAGGCCGCCGCGGTACGGATCGAACGGCAGGTCGGGTATGGGCGGAAAGACCAGGGCGCCGCCGGCACGCACCTTCGCGGCGGCGTCGGGCTCCATCTCGCAGCCGAGGAACACGGAGTCGGCGGTGTCCGTGCCGAGCAGTGTGAACGTACGGGCCGTCAGATCGAGCGACTGCACGCGGTATCCGGCGAGACCGCCCGAGGCGGCGACCCGGTCGAACTCCTCAAGGGACTCGATCTCGTAGTCGTGGCTGCGGGCACGGCGGGACGCTGGGGTCTCTGAATTCGGCTGCACGCACGTCATGTTAGGCGCGCAGTGACTCCACCAGAGGGCCGAGGTGTCCGTCCGCGGCCGCCGCGTCGAGCGCGGCGTGGAGTGCGCGGTCGTGGGTCGGGCGCGCCTTGTCCGGCACATCACGCCCCTCGTCGGTGATCACGCTGCAGACGCCGCGGCGGTCCTTGGGGCACAGGTCACGGCGGGTGAGGCCGGACGCTTCCAGCCGGGAGGCCGGCCGGCTCACGGAGCTCTGGTTCAGGCCGATAAGTCACTGGCCCAGCCGGACTGGCGAACAGAGGTGGAGGTCACCGCCCTCGCCCGCCGAGCGGTCGTCGCCCCGGCCGCTGCTCTCACGTCCCGCCCCGTCCCCACGCCCTCTGTCCGATCCCCCGTGACACGGCCCCACCAGGCCCACCCCGCTCACTGCACCAACGGAACAGCCGCCATTCCCGCGATGGCCCAGGTCAAGGGCCCCAACACGACCAGAAGAACCGCGCCGCGCAGGGCCGCGGCGCGATAGAGGACGGAGGCGGAGGCACCGAGCCGGCGCAGGGCGGCCGTGGTGTGGGCGCGGGCTGCGCGGGACTCCACCGCCGCGGTGAGCGCGCTGGCACCGGCACACGCGAGGACGACCGCAGCTCCGATGGCGGTCAGAGGCCCGAAGGGAGGGGAGGGAGCGGCTTCGTACATATTCACCGCGGCGTAGGTGCCGGAGGCCACCGCGCACAGGACGCCGAGCGGGCGGCCGATACGGCGTGACTCCTCCTGGAGCACGCGGCCGGACAGCAGGCGCAGCGCGCCGGGCCGCCCCGCGCACAGGAGCCAGCCGCACAGATACACCAACCCCGGGCCGGCGAGGACGAGGCCGGAGGCGGAGAGCGCCCAGCCGACCACCACGCCCGGGGGGCTGGCGATCAGCCGGCCGGGCAGCGGCAGCAGCCCGTCGGGGGAGCCGGGGCTGGCGTATGCCTCGGTCGCCAGGCCCGCCGCCGTCAGCGCCATTCCCCACGGGAGGCCCAGCGGAGGGGCGGTCCTGGGACGGGCCTCGGTCTCGGGGGAGGGGGCCTCGTCGCGGGGGCGCAGAGCCACGGCGGTTGCCGCGGCGGCGGTGACCGGCACGATCGACAGGAGGATGAGAGCCCCTACGAACGGCAGAGGGTGGCCGGCGCCGAGGAGGTCGCCGTCGATGAGGCCGGAGGGGGCGCCGCCGAGGTCGCCGCGCAGCCGGAGGAACACGATCAGGGCGAGGAGGACGCCGAGGACGCAGGACAGCGCGGTGGACACCGCGGCGAGCAGGGTGAGCCGGACCGGGCCCAGGCCGGCCGAGTTCATGCCCCGCTGGAGGCGGGCCGCGGGGTCCGTACGGGCCACCGAGACGGCGAACTGTGCGGTGGCGGCGAGCGGGGCGGCGCACCACAGCAGGCGCATCAGGGAATCGCCGGTCAACTCCGGGTGGCCGGCGGCGTGGCCGAGCGTGGACAGCAGGAGGAAGCCGGTGCCGGCTGCCGCGGCGGTGACGCCGAGCCGGCGCAGCAGGACAAGGGGGTGAGCACCGCGGGCTAGACGGAGAGCGAGCACGCTGCCCTGCTTTCCGCGTCGGGGGAGTCGTCGGTGGTCGGGGCGGCGCCCGACCGACGGCCGTCGACGAGGGTGATGGTCCGGTCGGCGAGCGTGGCGATCTCGGGGTCGTGGGTCGCCAGGACCACGGTGATCTGGTGCGAGCGGGCCGCGGTGGTGAGGGTGCGCAGGACGTGTGTGCCGTCGGCGAGGTGCAGCGGGGCGGTCGGTTCGTCCGCGAAGAGGACCTCGGGGTCGGCGGCGAGCGCGCGGGCCACGGCGATGCGCTGGCGCTGCGACTGGTCGAGCTGGGCGGGGCGGCGTCGGGCGCACATGCCGACGTCGAGGCGGTCCAGCCATTCCATCGCGGTGTGTTTGGCGAGGCGTTGGCCGGTGCCGCGCAGCAGGAGCGGGAGAGCGGTGTTCTCCCAGGCGGTGAGCTCGGGGACGAGCCGCGGTTCGGTGTCGATCCAGCCGAACCGGTCCAGACGCAGCCGTTCGCGGCTGGGAGAGGAGAGGGTGTGGACGGGTGAGCTGTTGAACCAGACCTCGCCCTCGGTCGGGGTGAGTTGACCGGACAGGCATGTGAGGAGGGTGGTCTTGCCGCTGCCGCGTGGGCCGGTGACGGCGAGGATCTCGCCCTCGCGGACGCCGAGGGAGACGCCGGTGAGGGCGGTGGTGCAGCCGTACGTGTGGTGCAGGCCGCGAGCCCAGAGAACGTCGTTGTCAGGCGGGGCCACCATCTGCGCACCTCTTGCTCGTTCGCGTCGACTCGTTCCCCTGGCCGGGTGAACGACCATGCAGGGTATCGGTCACTAGCACGGTAAGAAGTGGTTGCCCCCCGTGTTCACCGGTGGGCACGCACATCGGCCCAGATTCACTCGTATGGATTGAAGTGAGTGAAATCTGGGCCGCTGGCTATGTAGTTGTGCCCTGCCGAAGGAGGAGGTGGGGCGAGGGTCAGAGCTTGGTCCATGCCTCGGTGAGGACGCCGCGCAGGATCTGCTCGATCTCGTCGAAGACCGGCTGGTCGGCGATCAGCGGCGGGGCGAGCTGGATCACCGGGTCGCCGCGGTCGTCGGCGCGGCAGTAGAGACCGTTGTCGTACAGCGCCTTGGAGAGGAAGCCGTAGAGGACCCGCTCGGTCTCCTCGTCGGTGAAGGACTCCTTGGTGACCTTGTCCTTCACGAGCTCGATGCCGTAGAAGAAGCCGTTGCCGCGGACGTCGCCGACGATCGGGAGGTCGTGCAGCTTCCGCAGGGTCTTGAAGAAGTTGCCCTCGTTGTCGAGGACGTGCTGGTTGAGGCCCTCACGCTCGAAGATGTCGAGGTTGGCGATGCCGACGGCCGCGGAGACCGGGTGGCCACCGAAGGTGTAGCCGTGCAGGAAGGTGTTCTCGCCCTTGTAGAACGGCTCGGCCAGGCGGTCGGAGATGACGCAGGCACCGATCGGGGAGTAGCCCGAGGTCATGCCCTTGGCACAGGTGATCATGTCCGGGACGTAGCCGAACTTGTCGCAGGCGAACATCGTGCCGAGGCGGCCGAAGGCGCAGATGACCTCGTCGGAGACGAGCAGGACGTCGTACTGGTCGCAGATCTCGCGGACCCGCTGGAAGTAGCCGGGGGGCGGCGGGAAGCAGCCACCGGCGTTCTGCACCGGCTCCAGGAAGACGGCGGCGACGGTGTCCGGGCCCTCGAAGAGGATCTGCTGTTCGATCTGGTCGGCGGCCCAGCGGCCGAACGCCTCGGGGTCGTCACCGAAGATCGGCGCACGGTAGATGTTGGTGTTCGGCACCTTGTGCGCGCCGGGGACCAGCGGCTCGAAGGGGGCCTTGAGGCCGGGCAGACCGGTGATGGACAGGGCGCCCTGCGGTGTGCCGTGGTAGGCCACCGCACGCGATATCACCTTGTACTTGGTGGGCTTGCCGGTGAGCTTGAAGTACTGCTTGGCGAGCTTCCAGGCGGTCTCGACGGCCTCGCCGCCGCCGGTGGTGAAGAAGACCTTGTTCAGATCACCCGGGGCGTGGTGGGCCAGCCGCTCGGCGAGCTCCACGGCCTTGGGGTGGGCGTAGGACCACACCGGGAAGAAGGCGAGCTCCTGGGCCTGCCTGTAGGCGGTCTCGGCGAGCTCGACCCGGCCGTGGCCGGCGTTGACCACGAAGAGGCCGGCGAGGCCGTCGATGTAGCGCTTGCCCTTGTCGTCGTAGATGTTGGTGCCCTCGCCGCGCACGATGGTGGGCACGGGGGCGTTCTCGTACGACGACATGCGGGTGAAGTGCATCCACAGGTGGTCGTATGCCGTCTTGTGTGTGTTGGTTCGAGAGGCGGCGTCGGCGCTCATGTCTATCTCGTTCCCCAGGTGTAGGTCTGCTTCCGGAGCTTGAGGTAAACGAAGCTCTCGGTGGAGCGGACGCCGGGCAGGGTGCGGATCCGCTTGTTGATCATTTCCAGGAGGTGATCGTCGTCCTCGCAGACGATCTCGATGATGAGATCGAAGGAGCCCGCCGTCATGACGACGTACTCGACCTCTTCCATGGTCGTCAGGGCGTCGGCCACGGGATCGAGGTCGCCCTCGACGTTGATGCCGACCATTGCCTGTCGCCGGAAACCGACCGTGAGGGGGTCGGTGACCGCGACGATCTGCATCACGCCTTGGTCGAGCAGTTTCTGTACGCGTTGGCGTACCGCCGCCTCGGACAGGCCCACGGCCTTGCCGATCGCGGCGTACGGACGGCGTCCGTCCTCCTGGAGCTGCTCGATGATCGCCAGGGAGACGGAGTCGATCGACGGAGTGCCGGTTCTGTCATGACTGTTTCGAGGAGGCGCCACGTCCCTCACTGTGCACGAGCCTCGGCAGTATGGCAACCTCAAATCAATGAAATCAGTCGTTTGGAGATCAGAATTTCACTGATTCCGTTGTTCATGGCTGGTGGGTGTGTTGAAAACGTCGGCTTCATGGCTAGGGTGGGTGTCTCAACCACCGGACATCTGACTGAAGGGGGCGCACAGTGACCACCGCACTGCGTCGTCTGCGCAACTACATCGACGGGGAGTTCCGGGACGCCGCCGACGGGCGGACCACGGAGGTGGTCAACCCGTCGACGGGTGAGGCGTACGCCACCGCGCCTCTCTCGGGCGCCGCCGACATCGACGCGGCGATGGCTGCCGCCGAGGCCGCCTTCCCCGCATGGCGTGACCTGATCCCGGCCGAGCGCCAGAAGGTCCTGCTCAAGATCGCCGACCGCTTCGAGGAGCGGGCCGAGGAGCTGATCGCCGCCGAGTCCGAGAACTGCGGCAAGCCCATCGCGCTCGTACGCGACGAGGAAATCCCGCCGATGGTGGACCAGATCCGCTTCTTCGCGGGTGCCGCCCGGATGCTGGAGGGCCGCTCGGCCGGCGAGTACATGGACGGCTTCACGTCCATCGTCCGGCGTGAGCCGGTCGGCGTCTGCGCGCAGGTCGCGCCCTGGAACTACCCGATGATGATGGCGGTGTGGAAGTTCGCGCCGGCGCTGGCCGCGGGCAACACCGTCGTCATCAAGCCGTCCGACACCACCCCCGCCTCCACGGTGCTGATCGCCGACATCATCGGCAGCGTGCTGGACGAACTGGGCCACCCCCGCGGCGTGTTCAACGTCGTCTGCGGCGACCGCGAGACCGGCCGGCTGATGGTCGAGCACCCGGTCCCGGCGATGGCCTCGATCACCGGCTCGGTCCGTGCCGGTATGCAGGTCGCCGAGTCCGCGTCCAGGGACCTCAAGCGGGTCCACCTGGAGCTCGGCGGCAAGGCGCCGGTCGTCGTCTTCGAGGACACCGACATCGCCAAGGCCGTCGAGGACATCACCGTCGCCGGCTACTTCAACGCCGGCCAGGACTGTACGGCCGCCACCCGGGTGCTCGTCCACGAATCCATCCACGACGACTTCGTCGCCGCGCTGGCCAAGGCCGCCTCGGAGACCAAGACCGGTGCCGTCGACGCCGAGGACGTGCTGTACGGCCCGCTGAACAACGCCAACCAGCTCCAGCAGGTCAAGGGCTTCATCGAGCGACTGCCCGCGCACGCCAAGATCGAGGCGGGCGGCGAACAGATCGGTGAGAAGGGCTACTTCTTCGCCCCGACCGTCGTCTCGGGCCTCAAGCAGGACGACGAGATCATCCAGCGCGAGGTCTTCGGCCCGGTCATCACCGTCCAGTCCTTCACCGACGAGAAGCAGGCGGTGGCGTGGGCCAACGGCGTCGAGTACGCCCTGGCGTCCTCGGTGTGGACGAAGGACCACGCCCGCGCCATGCGGATGTCCAAGAGCCTCGACTTCGGCTGCGTCTGGATCAACACCCACATCCCGCTGGTCGCCGAGATGCCGCACGGCGGATTCAAGAAGTCCGGCTACGGCAAGGACCTTTCGGCCTACGGCTTCGACGACTACACCCGTATCAAGCATGTGATGACCTCGCTGGACTAGCCGAGCCGGCGGCTCCACGCCGTCGAGGGTGCGCAGGCCGCTCGACACACCGTCGCGGGCGGAGGCCCGGCAGCTGACGTTCTGTCTCTTGCCGCCTCCGCCCGCGGCGCGTGAGAGTGCCGCCCATGGCTGATCTTTCGCGGCGTTCGCTGCTCAGGGGCATCGGCACCATCGGCACGGCCGGGGCGCTGGCCGCCGCGGCCGGATGCGGGGTGCCGCCGGCGTACGTCGAGGCCGCGGACCGCGGCGGCCCGGACCGCTCGGCGCGGGACCGGCGGCTCGTGTTCGCCAACTGGCCGCTCTATATCGACGTCGACGACCACGACAAACGGCGCCGACCCACCCTGGACGCGTTCCGGCGGCGCACCGGGATATCCGTCACCTACACGGAAGAGATCAACGACAACGACGAGTTCTTCGGGAAGATCGCTCCGGCGCTGATGAACCACCAGCCCACCGGCCGCGATCTGATCGTCATCAGCGACTGGATGTGCGCCCGGTTCGTCCGGCTGGGCTGGGTCCAGAAGATGGACCGGGCGGCCCAGCCCCAGGTCGCCGCAAACCTCGATCCGCTGCTGCTCTCCCCGCACTTCGACCCCGGCCGCGCCCACTCCGTCCCCTGGCAGTCCGGGATCACCGGCATCGCGTACAACCGCAGAAAGCTGGGCCGGGAGATCCACCGGACCGCCGACCTGTGGCAGGACGATCTGCGCGGGCGGGTCACCCTGCTCTCCGGGCTCGACGAGGCGTTCGCGATGCTCATGCAGGGCGACGGTGTCGACATCACCCGCTGGACCGCCGACGACTTCCACCGGATGACCGACCGGATCCGCGGGCTCGTCCGCAAGGGCCACATCCGGCGGTTCACCGGCAACGACTACATCAAGGACCTGGACTCCGGGGACGTCCTCGCCGCGCAGGCGTACTCCGGTGATGTGAGGCAACTCCGGGCGGACAACCCCGACATCGAGTTCGTGGTGCCGGAGGAAGGCGCCGAGCTGTGGGCGGAGAGCCTGATGATCCCCGACCTCGCGGACCACAAGCGCAACGCGGAGCGGCTGATCGACTACTACTACCGGCCGGAGGTCGCCGCCGACCTGGCGGCCTGGGTCAACTATGTGTGCCCCGTCCCCGCCGCACGGGACATCCTCGCATCCGCCAGGGACAAGGAACGGGCCGCACTGGCCGAGGACCTGCTGGTCTTCCCCGACGACACGATGCGCAAGCGGCTGGCGATCGCCCGTGACATCACGTCCGAGGAGCGGACCGGCTTCGCGAAGGAGTGGAACGGGATCGTGGGGTTGTAGGGGCGGGATGCGGGGTGGGGCGAGCACCCTTAGGGGGTGGGTGGGGGAGAACCCCTGGTAGGGCCTGTCCGATGGCACTGGGCGCGCCTCTGCCGCATCGGACACCCTTGGCGGCAGGGCAGCGGACAGGGGTGATCAGTCGGCCTCCCGCGCTCCGCCCTCTGCGCCGCGCACCCCCCTCGCCCCGCTGCCTCGCCGCACCAGCAGGCTCCCCAGGGCGGTGCGCCGGTGCAGAACCGCCCGTCCCGCGCGGACCGTGGTGATCAGGCCGGCCCCGCGCAGCGCCGTGGTGTGGGCGGAGACGGTGGCGTTGCTCACGTGCAGCCGCCGGGCGAGTTCGCTGGTGGTGTGCTCGTCCGCGAGCAGCAGCAGGATGTCGACGCGGGTTCGTCCGAGCACCCCGGCCAGCGCGTCATCCGTGCTGCCCGGCGCGGCCGGCTGGAGCGGCAGGCCCGGGCCGGCCGGGTACGTCACGGCCAGAGGGCGAGCGGGCAGGTCGGCGACGAGGGGATGACCGGTCCAGTGGAAGGTGGGCACGAGCAGCAGGCCACGACCCCGCAGCCTGATGTCCCGCTCACCGGGTGCCGCGAACTCCCATATGTCGCCGCGCAGTTGGCTGCCCGGTGCGAGTGCGGCGAGTTCGGCGAGCGCGGCGCCGATGCCGTGCTCGGCCACGGCCAGGGCATGGCGGGTGAACTCCGCCTGGTGCAGGTCCTGCACCACGGGCCACACGGGGCGCAGCACCGTATCGAAGGCGGCACGCTGTGCGCGGCGGACGAGCTGCCAGGCAGCGGCGTCGCCCCGGTGCAGATCGCGGACCCATGGCGGTGCGGGGGCCGCATGCGTGGCGTAGACCCGCTCGATCTCGGAGCGGACCAGGGCCGGACGCGAGCCTCGGACGGTGTCCAGGCCCTCCTTCAGGCTGTCGCCGAACACATCGAGAAAGCCGGGGGCTTCCGCCGCGGGGACCAGATCCCGCAGCGGCAGGACGGCGTTCGGCAAGGAGTGCAGCAACCGGTTTCTCCAGCGGCCGAAGAGCAGCGCGTCATCGCGGACGCACATCTTCATGAGGGCCACGTTCAGCTCTTGCAACGGGGCCGGCCGGGGCGCGAACCGCACCCGGGCGAAGTCGGCGGCCGTGAAGTGGATCCGGATCATTACGCTCCCTGGCGGCGCCGCGCCATCGTTTCGGGCAGGGACTAAATGATCGCGTGCGCTTCCCACCGGGCGTCAGCATTCGGGTCATGACACAAGAGGCCGTGACGGAACAGGTCACGACGCAGCCGGCCATGACACAACGGGCCCTGACGCAAGGGGGCACGACACAAGGGGGAGCCATGCCGCGCAAGCAGGACAGCGAAGGTGGGCAGGCGGGAACGGCCGGAGTGGGCCGACGGGCCGTCACCAAGTCGGCCGCTCTGGTCGCCGGGCTGCTGCTCGCGGGCGGTGGCGGAAGCGCCGCAGAGGCACAGGCGCGGGGACGGGGGCCGACGGGACAGGGCGGATCGACGGGACGGGGTGGATCGACGGGACAGGAGCAACAGGCGGGACAGGCGGGGGCACGGGCCGGGGACGACATCACCGTGCGGCTCCCGGCGCCGACCGGCCCGCACCGGACCGGGGTCACCACGCTGTACCTGGTCGATCGCTCCAGGCGTGACCCGTGGGAGCCGCTCCCCGTCCGGGAGGTGATGGTCACGGCGTGCTATCCGGCCCGTGCCGTCCACGGCTACCCGGTCGCACCGCAGATGACCGAGGAGGCCGCGCAGTCGTTCAAGGTCATCGACCCTCTCCTCCACCCGGGGTTGCCGAAGTCCGGGGTGAACTGGGCGGCCACCATGTCCCATTCGCACACGGACGCGCCCGCGCAGACCGTACCGCGGCCGGTGCTGCTCCACAGCCCGGGAGGCGGCGACCCGCGTACCCTGGGCACCGGGCTCGCCGAGGAACTGGCGAGCCATGGCCACGTGGTGGTCACCATCGATCACCCCGGCGACGCCAGCGAGGTCGAGTTCCCCCACCAGACGCAGTACCGGGAAAAGGTCCGCCACACCGTGTTCAGAGGCGATCCCCGGACCGATCCGAAGATCTTCCGCACCGCGATCGACACCCGGATCGCGGATATCCGCTTCGTACTGGACCAGTTGGCCCTGCTGGCGGCCGGGCACAACCCCGACGCGGAGGGAGGCGGGGTGCCGGAAGACCTGGGGCGGGCGCTGGATCTGCGGCGGGTGGGAGCCTATGGCCACTCGGCCGGTGGCACCGCCGTGTCCGAGGCGCTGTACGAGGACCGGCGCATCGGCGCGGCGGTCGATCTGGAGGGCTGTCTGGACCACCCGCCGGAGGCACCCGGCCGGGAAGGGCAGCTGTTCCCCGTCGCGCGTCACGGCGTGGACCGGCCGCTGCTCCTGATGGGTACCGACGGCTTCCCCGACCCGAAGGGGCTGGAACGCTCCTGGTCGGCCATGCTGGCCCACCCGCGAGGCCACACCCACCGACGGCAGCTCCGCCACGCCGCGCACTGGGTGTTCACCGACTATGCGGTCATGGCACCGCAGTTGCAGGCCGCCGGCCTGATGACCGCCCACGACCGCAACAAGCTGGTCGGCCCGATCGCCCCGGAAGCGTCGGTGCCCCGGGTGCGGAAATATGTGCACACGTTCTTCGCCGAACACCTTTCCGTCCGCGGATAGCGGACCGTCTCGACGTCGTCGTGCGGTGGAGTTCGTGGACGACGCGGTGGGGTTCGTGGACGGCGACAGCCCCGTAGCCCGGCTAGCCGCGCCACTCCGCCGCGTACGTGTCGATCTCGGCCGCCAGCCGGGCCTTGGCGGGCGCGTCCAGGAAGGAGGCTGCGACGGCGTTCTTGGCGAGGGCGGCCACTCCGGCCGCGTCCAGCCCCAACAGCCGGGCGGCGATGCCGTATTCGGTGTTGAGGTCGGTACCGAACATCGGTGGGTCGTCGCTGTTGATGGTCACCAGCACGCCCGCGTCGACCATGTCCTTCATCGGGTGCTCTTCGAGGGTGCGCACGGCCCGGGTGGCGATGTTGGAGGTGGGGCAGACCTCCAACGGGGTGCGGTGCTCGGCGAGGTGGGCCAGCAGCTCGGGGTCCTGGGAGGCGCTGGTGCCGTGGCCGATGCGCTCGGCGCGGAGCGCGGTGAGGGCGTCCCAGACGGTGCCGGGGCCCGTCGTCTCACCGGCGTGCGGCACGGAGTGGAGGCCGACCGCGACGGCGCGGTCGAAGTACGGCTTGAACTGCGGGCGCGGGACGCCGATTTCGGGGCCGCCGAGCCCGAACGAGACCAGACCCTCGGGCCGCAGATCGCAGGCGATCCGGGCGGTCTCCTCCGCGGCCTCCAGACCGGCCTCGCCGGGAATGTCGAAGCACCAGCGCAGGACCACGCCCAGCTCGGCCTCCGCGGACTTGCGGGCGTCCTCGATGGCCTCGACGAACGCGGCGTCGGGGATGCCCCGGCTGGTCGAGCTGAAGGGGGTGACCGTCAGCTCGGCGTACCGGATGTTCTGGCGGGCCATGTCCCGGGCGACCTCGTACGTCAGCAGGCGGACGTCCTCGGAGTCGCGGATCAGGTCCACGACGGAGAGATAGACCTCCACGAAGTGCCCGAAGTCGCGGAAGGTGAAGTAGTCGACGAGCGCTTCGGGATCGGTGGGGACGGCGGAGTCCGGGTGGCGGGCGGCCAGCTCGGACACGATCCGCGGCGAGGCCGATCCGACGTGGTGGACATGCAGCTCCGCCTTGGGCAGGCCCGTGATGAAGGCATCGAGATCGGACAACGGTCCTCCTGGTCGAGGGGCATGCGGCGGCGTGCGGAACGGCCTGGTCATGGTATGCGGGGCCGGGGCGGCGGCGCGGTGCGGGGCCGATGCCCCGGGACCTATGACTCCGGTACGTGTGGCGCCGCCCCGCCGGGCTCCGCGGCCCTCGCCCAGGGCATGTCCGCGGCCAGCCGCTGGCGGGCCTCCATCAGCGCGAAGCTCAGCAGGTTCAGCCCCCGCCAGCGTGCCGGGTCCTCGGCACGCTCGTCGTCGGCGGCCAGTCCGATGCCCCAGATGCGGTCCAGCGGGCTGGACTCCACCAGGACCCGGGAGTTCGTGCCCAGCAGGAACTCCCGCAGTGCGGGATCCTGGCCGAACTTGTGCACGCTGCCCTCCACCACCAGGTCGAAGCGGCGCGGCTGCCATATCGCGTCGTCGAAGCCGCGCACCGTACGCCCGACGCTCTTGGCCTGCTCGGGGTGGGGCGCGGCTATCGCGCGCCGCTCCGCCTCCGCGTCACCGAACAGCCGGGCCTTGCCGGCCATCATCCAGTGCTCGGCCGTGGCGTACTCGATCCCGTCGACGGTGAAGGGGGAGGGCCACCACTGGCTGAAACAGCTCGGTCCGAGGCTGCCGTCGCGCCGCGGGGCATGGCCCCAGAAGAAGACGTACTTCACCCGCTGCCCGGCGGCGACCGCCGCGCGCAGCTCCTCGACGGAGCGCGGCCCGTGCGCGGCAAGCCCGTCGGCGCTCCCCGCATCGGCCCCACTGCCGGTCCCCACCTCGGCCCCCGTATCGGCCCTCATGCCGGCCTCCGTCCCGGCCCCATCTCAGCCCCCGTGCCAGTCCCCATGAGGCTTCCCCGCCCGGCTCCCGGACCTGATCCCCGTGTTGTCGTGCACCATGCCGGGATTCTGTCAGCGGGCACTGACAACATGTCGGGGGCCCGTCCGCTGAAACGGCAGTTTTCGTTGCGTAATCAAAAGGCAACAACGGAATCGCTTGTTGAGGCACGGCGCCTCTGTCAGGATCGGCCTTCGAATCCGGAAATAGCTACGCCAGGCACTGCCGTCCAGCAGCCCGGCGCCCCGGCGGAGGAGAGCACGATGCATCAAGGGTTCCAGCGATTCGATGTCACCGAGCGATTCGCCGAGGGCGCGCACTTCATCGCGGGCGGCCTCCGCGGCGGCACGTCGGGCCGTACGCAGGCGGTCGTGGACCCGGCGACCGGTGAGACGGTGTACTCCTACGAACTCGCCGGCCCCGCGGACGTGGACGCGGCCGTCGAGGCCGCCGGCCGGGCCTTCCCGGAGTGGGCCGGTGCGACACCCGGCGAGCGTTCCGACGCGCTGCACCGCTTCGCCGCCGCGCTCGCCGAGGACGCCGCCGACCTCGCCTTCGCGGAGTCCCTGAACTGCGGAAAGCCGATCAAGCTCAGCACCGGGTTCGATGTGCCGGGTTCGGTCGACAACGCCGCCTTCTTCGCCGGCGCCGCCCGCCACCTGGAGGGCAGGGCGTCCGGTGAATACAGCGCCGACCACACCTCCGTCATCCGCCGCGAGCCGCTCGGCGTCGTCGGCTCCATCGCGCCTTGGAACTATCCGCTCCAGATGGCCGCCTGGAAGATCCTCCCGGCCGTCGCCGCGGGCAACACCATCGTCCTCAAGCCCGCCGAGATCACCCCGCTGACCTCGCTGCTGTTCGCCCAGGCCGCGCAGCGCGCGGGGCTGCCCGACGGCGTGATCAACATCGTCTCCGGGGCGGGCCGGGACGCCGGCGAACACCTCGTCGGCCACCCCGCCGTCGCCATGACCTCCTTCACCGGCTCGACCGGCGTCGGCCGGCGGGTTGCCGAGATCGCCACCGGCACCGTCAAACGGCTGCACCTGGAGCTGGGCGGCAAGGCCCCGTTCGTGGTCTTCGACGACGCGGACCTGGAGGCCGCGGTGCACGGCGCGGTGGCGGGCGCGCTGATCAACACCGGCCAGGACTGCACCGCCGCCACCCGCGCCTACGTGCAGCGCCCGCTCTACGACGCGTTCGTCAGCGGCGTCGCCGACCTGATGGCGACTGTCCGGCTCGGCGATCCCTTCGACCCGTCCACCGACCTCGGCCCGCTGATCTCGCACACCCAGCGCGACCGGGTGGCGGGTTTCGTGGACCGGGCCCGCGCCTACGCCACCGTCGTCACCGGAGGCGACGCGCCCCAGGGCGGGCCGGCCGAGGGCGCGTACTACCGGCCCACCCTCATCACCGGCGCTGCCCAGGACAGCGAGGTCGTGCAGTCCGAGATCTTCGGCCCGGTGCTGGTGGTGCTGCCCTTCGACAGCGACGACGAAGGCCTCGCGCTCGCCAATGACACCCCCTACGGGCTGGCCGCCTCCGTCTGGAGCCGGGACGTCTACCGCACCGGCCGCGCCACCCGCGAGATCAAGGCCGGCTGCGTCTGGGTCAACGACCACATCCCGATCATCAGCGAGATGCCGCACGGCGGTGCCAAGGCGTCCGGCTTCGGCAAGGACATGTCGGCCTACTCCTTCGAGGAGTACACGCAGGTCAAGCACGTCATGTACGACAACACCGCGGTCGCCGGGAAGGACTGGCACCGCACGGTCTTCGGGGACCGCCCGTAAGGACGTCCACCGACACGGGCACCACCCCCGGCGTCCCGATCGCGGCGTGCCCCCGCCCCACCACGCCCCACGCCCCGCCCCCTGCGGCCAGCGCCGCGCGGCATCGTCACCACCGGCCGAGCGCCGGGCTCACCCCTGAAAGGGCACCGCGCATGGAGCACCACGAGCAGCCCGAACCCCTGTCCCAGGCCGAACTCGCCGCGATGCGCAGCAGCCTGACGCATGGCCGACTGGCCATGACCAGGCGCACCCTGCTGCGCGCCACGGGTGTCGCGGCGGCCGCGACGGCCGGTCTCGGCGCCCTGTCCGCCTGCGGTATCCCGCCCGCCGGCCGTACCGACGCGGGCAGCTCCACGGACCACTCCAAGAAGGAGAAGCGCCTCAACTTCTCCAACTGGACCGAGTACATGGACGTCAGCGACGACGGCAAGCACCGGCCGACGCTGGAGAACTTCACCGAGCGCACCGGCATCGCCGTCAAGTACACCGAGGACATCAACGACAACGACGAGTTCTTCGGCAAGATCCAGGCCCAGCTCGCGGCGGGCCAGGACACCGGCCGGGACCTGATCGTGCTCACCGACTGGATGTGCGCACGGATGATCTCGCTCGGCTGGATCGAGAAGCTGGACCCGGCCCAACTGCCGCACGCCTACGCCAATCTCTCGCCCCAGTTCCGCAGCCCCGCCTGGGACCCGGGCCGCGCGCACTCCTACCCCTGGCAGGGCATCCCGGCGATCATCGCGTACAACAAGAAGGCCACCGGCGGCCGCACGGTCGACTCGGTCAGCCAGCTGCTGGAGGACCCCGAGCTCAAGGGCCGGGTCGGCTTCCTCTCCGAGATGCGCGACAGCGTCGGACTGACCCTCCTGGACATGGGCAAGAAGCCCGAGGACGTCACCGCGGACGACTTCGACGCGGCCATCGCCCGGATCCAGAAGGGCGTCGACTCGAAGCAGATCCGCCGCTTCACCGGCAACGACTACACCACCGACCTGCACAAGGGCGACCTCGCCGCCTGCGTGGCCTGGGCGGGCGACGTCGTCCAGCTGAAGAACGACAACCCGGACATCGACTTCGCCATCCCCAAGGCCGGCTACATGACGTCCACCGACAACCTCATGGTGCCGAACAAGGCACGCCACAAGCAGAACGCCGAACGGCTCATCGACTACTTCTACGAGCCCAAGGTGGCGGCGAGGATCGCGGCGTACATCAACTACGTCTGCCCCGTGGAGGGCGTACGCGAGGAACTCGCCAAGATCGACAAGAAGGCGGCCGACAACCCGCTGATCCTGCCGGACCAGGAGATGGCCGGGAAATCCCACTCCTTCCGCGCCCTGACCGCCGAGGAGAGCAAGGCGTTCGCGCAGAAGTTCGCCGACCTCACCGGCGCCTGAACCTCCCCCAAGCTCTCAACTTCGTTCGAGCAGGGGGTACCCCCATCACGCCTGGACCCCCCTCCCCCCGCCAGGCCCGTACGAGCGCGTCCGCCCTCCGACACACGGGACGACCCACATGACCGACACCACGACCCCCCAAAGCAGCGGCGGCGACGTCCGCCTCCACGGGATCAGCAAGACCTACGGGTCCTTCACCGCCGTCCACCCGCTCGATCTCACCGTCCCCGCAGGCTCCTTCTTCGCACTGCTGGGCGCCTCCGGCTGCGGCAAGACCACCACCCTGCGGATGATCGCCGGGCTGGAGGACCCCACCACCGGGACCGTCGAACTCTCCGGCCGCGACGTCACCGCCCTGCCGCCGTACAAGCGCCAGGTCAACACCGTCTTCCAGAACTACGCGCTCTTCCCGCACCTCGACATCTTCGAGAACGTCGCCTTCGGGCTGCGCCGCCGCGGCATCAAGTCCGTCAAGAAGCAGGTCGAGGAGATGCTCGACCTGGTACAGCTCGGCCCGATGGCGCGCCGCAAGCCGCAGCAGCTCTCCGGCGGCCAGCAGCAGCGCGTCGCGGTCGCCCGCGCCCTGATCAACCACCCCCAGGTGCTGCTGCTCGACGAGCCCCTGGGCGCCCTCGACCTCAAGCTGCGCCGCCAGATGCAGCTGGAGCTCAAGCGCATCCAGACCGAGGTCGGCATCACCTTCGTACACGTCACCCACGACCAGGAGGAGGCCATGACCATGGCCGACACGGTCGCGGTGATGAACGGCGGACGGGTCGAGCAACTCGGCGCGCCCGCCGACCTCTACGAGAACCCCGCCACCACCTTCGTCGCCAACTTCCTGGGCACCTCCAACCTCATCGAGGCCGAGGTCGTCGAGGCGAGCGGCGAGCACCTGCTCCTCACGGCCGGCGACGCCAAACTCCGGCTGCCGGCCGGCCGCTGCAGCGCCCCGGCCCGCACCGGGGACACGGTGCTGGCCGGCATACGGCCCGAGAAGGTCTCCCTGGCACACACCGACGACGCCGGGGCGATCACCGAAGGACGCAACCGGCTGCCCGGCCGCATCAAGGACGCGAGCTTCATCGGCGTCTCCACCCAGTACCTCATCGAGACCCCCGGCCTGGGCGAACTCGCCGTCTACGAGCAGAACATCGAGCGGGACGGACGCCTGGTACCCGGAGCCGAGGTCGTCGTGCACTGGAACCCGGCGCACACCTTCGGGCTGGACGCGGCGCAGGACATCTCGGCCGGGGCGGACCTCGACGAGGAGGCCGCATGACCACCACGGAGGCGCCCGCGCCACCCTCCGGACCGGCCGGAGCCGAGCCGCTCCAGGCCCGCAAGACCCCCGCCCGCAAGCGGCTCGTCCCCTACTGGCTGCTGCTCCCCGGCATCCTCTGGCTGGTCGTCTTCTTCGCCGCCCCGCTCGTCTACCAGGCGTCGACGTCCCTCCAGACCGGCTCCCTCGAAGACGGCTTCACGGTCACCTGGCACTTCGCGACCTACCTGGACGCGATCGCCGAATACTGGCCGCAGTTCCTCCGGTCGGTGCTGTACGCCGCCATCGCCACCGCGCTCTGCCTGCTGCTCGGCTACCCGCTGGCCTACCTCATCGCCTTCAAGGCCGGCCGCTGGCGCAATCTCGTGATGATCCTCGTCATCGCCCCGTTCTTCACCAGTTTCCTGATCCGCACCCTGGCCTGGAAGACGATCCTGGCGGACGGCGGACCGGTCGTCGGTGTCCTCAACTCGCTGCACGTCCTGGACGTCACCAGCTGGCTGGGCATGACCGAGGGACAACGGGTGCTGGCCACCCCGCTCGCGGTGGTCTGCGGACTGACCTACAACTTCCTGCCGTTCATGATCCTGCCGCTCTACAGCTCCCTGGAGCGCATCGACCCCCGGCTGCACGAGGCCGCCGGCGACCTCTACGCCCGCCCGGCCACCACCTTCCGCCGGGTCACCTTCCCGCTGTCCATGCCGGGCGTCGTCGCGGGCACCCTGCTCACCTTCATCCCCGCCGCCGGCGACTACATCAACGCCGAACTGCTGGGCTCCACCGACCAGAAGATGATCGGCAACGTCATCCAGTCCCAGTTCCTGCGGGTCCTGGACTATCCGACCGCCGCCGCCCTCTCGTTCATCCTCATGGCGGCCATCCTCGCGATGGTCACGATCTACATTCGCAAGTCCGGGACGGAGGAGCTGGTCTGATGGCGGACACCGAGACCACGGCGGCCACGGCGCCCCCCACGAAGAGGCCGCCGCGCACCACCAACAAGGCCCTGCTCTGGCTACGCCGCAACCTCGTCACCCTCGCGGGCCTGTGCACGCTGGCCTATCTGATCCTGCCCAACCTGGTCGTCCTGGTCTTCTCCTTCAACAAGCCCAACGGCCGCTTCAACTACCAGTGGCAGCGCTTCTCCACGGACGCCTGGACCGACCCCTGCGGCGTCGCCGATCTGTGCGGCTCGCTCGGCCTGAGCCTGCAGATAGCCCTCTGGGCCACCCTCGGCGCGACCGCCCTCGGCACGATGATCGCCTTCGCGCTGGCCCGTTACCGCTTCCGCGCGCGCTCCGGCGTCAACGCCCTGATCTTCCTGCCGATGGCCATGCCCGAGGTCGTCATGGCCGCCTCGCTGGCCACCCTGTTCCTCAACATGGGTATCCGGTTCGGTTTCTGGACGATCCTCATCGCCCACATCATGTTCTGCCTGAGCTTCGTCGTCACCGCCGTCAAGGCACGCGTGATGAGCATGGACCCGCGCCTGGAACAGGCCGCCCAGGACCTCTACGCCTCCCCGGCGCAGACCTTCCTGCGGGTCACGCTGCCGATCGCCGCCCCCGGCATCGCGGCCGGCGCGCTGCTCTCCTTCGCGCTCTCCTTCGACGACTTCATCATCACCAACTTCAACGCCGGCTCCACCGTGACCTTCCCCATGTTCGTCTGGGGATCGGCACAGCGGGGCACACCCGTTCAGATCAACGTCATCGGCACGGCGATGTTCCTGGTCGCCGTGGTGTGCGTCATCGTCGGTCAACTGGCCGGCCGCCGCCGTAAAAGGAGCTAGAGGAGCTGAGAACCATGGCACGAGCTGCCATGCCGTATCCGTCCGGTGCATCCCCCATCCGGGCACTCTCGGACACCGCCCCCACACCCTTCTGGCTTGAGGACCCGGACCGCCCCGCCGCCCTGCCCGCCCTCGTCGGCGACGAGACCTGCGATCTGCTCGTCGTCGGCGGCGGCTACTCGGGACTGTGGACCGCCCTGATCGCCAAGGAACGCGACCCGCAGTGCGATGTGGTCCTGGTCGAGGGCGCCGAGATCGGCTGGGCCGCCTCCGGGCGCAACGGCGGCTTCTGCGCCGCCTCCCTCACCCACGGCCTCGGCAACGGCCTGGCCCGCTGGCCGCACGAACTCGCCATCCTCGAACGGCTCGGCATGCGCAACCTCGACGCCATCGAGGACGCCGTCGCCCGCTACGGCATCGACTGCGCCTTCGAGCGCACCGGCGAGATCGATATCGCCACCGAGCCCCACCAGGTCGCCGAGCTCAAGGAGACCGCCGAGGACGCCGCCCGGCTGGGCCTTGACCGCCACCGCTTCCTCGACCGGGACGAACTCCGCGCCGAGGTCGACTCACCGACCTTCCTGGCCGGACTCTGGGACCGCGACGGCGTCGCCATGCTCAACCCGGCCCGCCTCGCCTGGGGCCTGAAGCGGGCCTGCCTCGACCTCGGCGTCCGCGTCTACGAACGCACCCGGGCCACCGCCCTCGCCTCCGAAGGCCTGGGCATGGCCGTCCGCACCCCCTACGGCCGGGTCTTCGCCCGCCGTGTCGCGCTCGGCACCAACGCCTTCCCGTCCCTGGTGCGTCGGATCCGCCCGTACATCGTCCCGGTCTACGACCACGCCCTGATGACCGAGCCGCTCTCCGACGACCAGCTCGCCGCCATCGGCTGGCGCAACCGTCAGGGACTGTCCGACAGCAACAACCACTTCCACTACTTCCGTATCACCGCCGACAACCGCATCCTGTGGGGCGGCTATGACATCGTCTACCGCTACGGCGGCGGCGTCCGCGCCGAATACGACCAGCACCCGGCCACGTACGAGAAGCTCGCCCGGCACTTCTTCCGCTGCTTCCCCCAGCTGGAGGGCCTGCGTTTCAGCCACAGCTGGGGCGGCGCGATCGACACCTGTGCCCGCTTCGCCGCGTTCTTCGGCACCGCACACGCCGGCCGGGTCGCCTACGCCGCCGGCTATACGGGCCTCGGCGTGGGCGCCACCCGCTTCGGAGCCGAGGTGATGCTCGACCTGCTCGGCGGTGAGCGCACCGAACGCACCGCACTGGAGATGGTGCGCACCAAACCGCTGCCGTTCCCGCCCGAACCGCTGCGCTGGGCCGGTATCGGGCTCACCCAGTGGTCGATGACCCGCGCGGACAGGCACGGCGGGCGGCGCAATCTGTGGCTGAAGGCCATGGACAAGATCGGGCTGGGCTTCGACAGCTGACGCTTCGCCCCGGCTGTTCGACGTCACCGTTCGGCCTGGCCGGGAGGACCGACATGGGCCCTGACCGAGAGGTCAGAGCCGGGCGCGCGACGCATCCGTGCCCTGAGGCGGCGCGCCCGCCCACCGGGCACACACCGCGCACCACACCGACAGGACCACCCCGGCCAGGCACCAGCTGCCGAGGACGTCCAGCGGCCAGTGATAGCCCTGGCGCACCAGGCCGATGCCGACGCCGATGTTGAGGACGGCGACGGCGGCCGCGAGCGCGCCCGGGATCAGGGCCCCGGCGGCCGGGCGGCCGGTACGCCGCTGACCGCGCCTCCACTGACCGCGCGTCAGGAGCAGAGCGGCCACGCCGTATGCGACGGCCGCCGTGGCGCCGTGGCCGGACGGATAGAAGCCGTCGTGCGGGCCGCCGTCCGCCATCTGCGGCGGGCCCGGCCGGGCGAGCCACACCTTGAACGGGACGACCAGCGCGGGCACCGCGGCCAGGGCAAGCGCGGCAGCCAGCGGCGGCAGCCACCAACGCACCGCGGACTCAGGGCTCTTGACCCCCCACCCCCCTTCACCCTCCTCTTTCCCTTCCCCTCCCCGTCTCCGCCGCCACCCGTGCCACCCGGTCCAGGCGACGACCGCCAGCGGCACCGGCAGCGCGACGACCGTATTGCCGAGATCGGCGAAGAACTCGGCGGCCCCGGAGGGGATGGCCCCGGCCGCGAGGGCGCGGCCGGCACGCTCGTCGAGGGCGCGCAGCGGGCCATGGCTCGCCACCTGCCAGGTGAGCGCGGCGAAGAGCAGCACGCTCAGCAGCCCGACGGCGAAAACCGGGGACACCATGGGAAAAGGGGTCGGCCGCCTCGGAACAGGGGGGGAGGTTCCGAGGCGGCCGCGGTGACCGGTGTCCCGCGCGCCCCGGGGGGTATGGGGCGGGCGGACATCCGATCGGTGAGGATTCCCGGAGCCCCGAGGGGTTCCGGTGTTGTGCGCGAGGGCACGGCCTGGCCGGAGCCGGGGAAGCGCCGACCGGGCATCGCCCGCAGTCCCCTGCGGGCGGGGTGTTTCTCTCATCTGCAGAAACCGTACGGCACGGGCGGCACGGCCGACAGGCGGATCACCCGGCCGCCATCGGCCCCGCACATCTTCTTCACTCCATGCCGCCGGATGCGCGATGACAGGCCCTGTTTGGGGGGCCAAATCCGGACAGAAAGGGGGCGCGAACGGTGCGGAAAGGGGCGCGCGGCCCGGGGCAGGGCAGGTGTCCCCGCCCCGGGCCCGCCGGGAGCGTCGTACTGCTGCGAGCGTCGCACCGCTCAGAGCGTGGTGAACGCCGCCTCGATGATGTCCAGGCCCTCGTTGAGCAGATCCTCGCCGATGACCAGCGGCGGCAGGAAGCGCAGCACGTTCCCGTACGTACCGGTCGTCAGCACCAGCAGGCCCTCCTGGTGGCAGGCCTTGGCGAGCGCCCCGGTGGCCGCCGGGTTGGGCTCCTTGGAGCCGGACTGCACCAGCTCGATCGCGATCATCGCGCCCCGGCCGCGGACCTCGCCGATGATGTCGTACTTCTCCGCCATCGCCTCCAGACGCGGCTTCATGATCTCGCCGATCCGCCGCGCCCTGGCGTTCAGGTTCTGCTCCCGCATGGTCTCGATCGAGCCGAGCGCCGCGGCGCAGGCCACGGGGTTACCGCCATAAGTGCCGCCCAGGCCGCCCGCGTGCGCCGCGTCCATGATCTCCGCACGGCCGGTGACGGCCGCCAGCGGCAGACCACCCGCGATGCCCTTCGCGGTCGTGATCAGGTCCGGCACGACCCCCTCGTCCTCACACGCGAACCACTGCCCCGTACGGCAGAAGCCGGACTGGATCTCGTCCGCGACGAAGACGATGCCGTTCTCCTTGGCGAAGTTGGCGATGGCGGGCAGGAAGCCCTTGGCCGGCTCGATGAAGCCGCCCTCGCCGAGCACCGGCTCGATGACGATCGCCGCGACATTGTCCGCGCCGACCTGCTTGGTGATCTGCTCGATCGCCTGGTGCGCGGCCTCCTTCGCGCAGTTCTCCGGGCCGGTCAGCCAGCGGTAGGGGTAGGCCACCGGCACCCGGTAGACCTCCGGCGCGAACGGACCGAAGCCGTGCTTGTACGGCATGTTCTTCGCCGTGAGCGCCATCGTCAGGTTCGTCCGGCCGTGGTAGCCGTGGTCGAAGACGACGACCGCCTGACGCTTGGTGTACGCGCGGGCCGCCTTGACGGCGTTCTCCACGGCCTCCGCACCGGAGTTGAAGAGCGCGGACTTCTTGGCGTGGTCACCGGGCGTCAGTTCGGCCAGCGCCTCGCAGACCGCCACGTACGGCTCGTACGGCGTGACCATCGCACAGGTGTGGGTGAAGTCGTTGAGCTGCGCGGTGGCCCGGCGCACCACGGCCTCGGCGCTGTTGCCGACCGAGGTGACCGCGATCCCGGAGCCGAAGTCGATGAACGCGTTGCCGTCCACGTCCTCGAGGATTCCGCCGCCCGCGCGCTTGGCGAAGACGGGCAGTACGGCCCCGACGCCGTTGGCCACCGTGGCCTGCTTACGGGCCCACAGCTCCTGCGACTTGGGGCCGGGGATCTCGGTGGCGACGCGACGCTCCTGGGGGAGGGAGGGGCCTCCGGACAGTTCGGTCATAGCAGTCTCCTGGGGGTGGAACACGGACGTACGGAAGTGTTGTTCTCGCAGGCTAGGGGCGGCGCACCGGGTCTGGCATGTTCCGTTCGGGAGAAGTGCGCGTGTTGCGTTGTCCGCGCCGGACATAGCGGTGGCCCGCAGCGGACATGGCCATGGTGTGCGGCCAGTAGATTGAACCCGCGGCACACACGCCATCGCTGATCACGGCTGATCGTGGCCGACCACGGCTGACCGGGCCTGAGTACGGTCGACCACCGCTGAGTACGGCTGATGAAGGCTGAGTACGGCTGATCAAGGGGGAACAGGGGCACAGGATGGACACCGAGGGCACGCACGACGCACCGCACACCGCTTCCCGGCCGCCCGGCGGAGCGCACCGACCCGAACCGACCGTGCCACACCAGGCGGCACCGCCCCCACCGCCGCCCGCCCCGCCCGCCGTGCCCCCCGCCCCGCCGGAGCCGCCGCTGCTCGGCTGGCTGCGCACCCCGCGCCCGGACGCCGCGCCCGGCATCTGGACGTACGGGCACCGGCCCCGGCCCGCCGAGGAGCCGGAACGGGTGCCGGCGCGGCAGCTGATCAGCGGGGCGGTGATCTCGTTCCTGTGCGGCTGGCTGCTGTGGTCGCTGCTGTGGAACGGCTACCTCGGCGGCTACTGGATGTGGCCGCTGCTGCTGCTCACCCCCGACTCCTGGCGGGCGGCCGGCGGCGACCAGATGGCCTTCGTCTGGGCCACCTATCTCTACTACGGGCTCTTCATCGCCCTCCTGGCCGTCCTCTTCGGCCGCCTCGGCCGCTGGCCCGAACTCGCCCGCCGCCTGGTGCTTCCCCTCGTCCGGCGCGTCCGCGACCGCACGCCCGCCGCTGCGCCCCCGCCCGCCGCCGACCCGGCCCAATGGCCCGAACTCCGCGCCCACGGCGCCCCGGACGCCGCCGACAAGCTCACCGAGGAGGCCCGCGCGGGCCGGATGAACGATGTGGACGTGGCCAGGATCGAGCGCGCCTGGCGCTCCGTACGCTCCGGCAAGAACACCGTCGCCGCCTTCACCGACACCGTGCTGAAGCATGGCGCGGCGGCCTGTGCGCACCCCTCGGGGCGGCGCGATCTGGCCCACCGGACCGCCGACCACGACCTGCTCGCACACCAGGTCCGCATCGGCACCGCCGCCGACCACCCGCGCAATCCGTATCAGCACCGCGGCGCCGGATGCGCGCTGGAGCCGGGCGTGTTGGGCACCTCGCTGCTGGCCGTCGGGCCCTCCGGGAGCGGCAAGACGACGCGGCTGGTGAAGCCGGTCGTGGAGTCGATGTGCCTCCAGGCGCTGGCCGGGCAGTGCGCGGTGGTCGCCGTCGGCCCGGCCGGCGGCGACCTCGGACCGGACGACGCCTTCGATGTCGTGGTCAAGATCGGCCGCCCGGACCCGGAGTGCGATCTCGACCTGTACGGCGGCACCACCGACCCGGACGAGGCGGCCGGCATCCTCGCCGAGGCGCTGGTCGGCGATCTCGCCGGGCAGCTCCCCGGCGGCGACAGCCGACGCGCCGCGACCGCGCTGGCCCAACTGCTGGGCCCCTTCCGGGCGGCCCACGACCGCTTCCCCTCCGTCCCGGAACTACGCGAACTGCTGGACGGCGCGACCGAGCCGGTCGCCGCGCTCCGCACCGTTCTGGAGGACGCCCGCGAACACACACTGCTGCGCGAACTGGACGCCCGCGCACGGCAGTCGGAGCGCCCCGGCGATGTGGGCGTGCTGCTGGCCGACCGCATCGCACTGCTCGACCGGCCCGCCTTCGCCGACTTCTTCGACCCGACGGGACGCACCCGGCAGGTCTCCCTCCGCGCGCTCGACCACCCCTTGCGGGTCCGTGTCGACCTGCCGGAGCGCGGCCACACCGAGGCTTCTCGCATCCTCGCCCGCCTCGTCCTCGCCCAGTTCACCGAGTGTGCCGTGGCCCGCTCCGACCGCTCCCTGTTCGCCTGCCTGGTGCTCGACGAGGCCGCGCACACCATCACCGCCGAGGCGCTCCGCGGACTGCAGCGGCTGCGCTCGGCCAACGCCGGTGCGGTGCTGACGCTGCGCGCGCTGGATGACGTGCCCGACGCGTTGCGCGGCGCGCTGCTCGGCGCGGTCGGCTGCCGGATGGCGTTCGCGGGCGTGACGACGTGGGACGGGGCGCGGTTCGCCGAGGTGTGGGGCAAGGAGTGGGTGGAGACACGTGATGTGACGGACCGTCAAATCATCGCGGAGGGGGCCGTGATGAAGGCCTTCCATGTCTTCCGCCACCTGGTCACGGGCAAGGCGGCCACCGCCAAGGCCGTCACCGTCCGCACCGTCGAACGCGAACGCTGGTCCGCCTCCGACCTGGCGAACCAGCTCCCCGCCGGGCACGCCGTGCTGTCGGTGACCTCGGTGCAGGGGGGGCATGCGCCGCCGGTGTTGGTGGATTTGCGGGGGTGAGGGGGCAGTCGGCAGTCGGCTCCACGACACGCTTGACCTGCAAGCCGGTGATGCGGGAGACGGCTTCACAGCCGCGGTCGTCGTGGAGCACGATCAGGCCCCCACGCTCGGCCGTGGCCGCGATCACCAGGTCCACTGCTCCAGCGGATCGATGCTGCCCGGATTCGGTGAGCTCCTGCCGGGGCTTCTGGGCCTGTTCGAAGACCCGGTCGGGCATGGGGACCCGGGAGCTGGTTCGGTGGACGGTGCCCCCGAAATCCTCCGCTGAGGCAGAATCGGAAGCGGCCGTTCATACGGGACGGCAGAAAGGCCCGCGGCGTCCGCCGTGCCAGGGCCGCACCGACGCCGCAACCGAAGGTCCCATGCCGCACACCCTCGCTTCCCTCGTCAACCACACCGCGCTCAAGCTCATCGTGCTCGCGGGCGGGGACCGGCTGGACGTCCCGGTGCGCTGGGCACACGCCAGTGAGCTGATCGACCCGGTGCCCTACATGGAGGGCGGTGAGCTGCTGCTCATCACCGCCCTCAAGCTGGACGCGGAGGACCCGGAGGCGACCCGCCGATATGTGCGGCGGGTCGCGGAGGCCGGGGTCGTGGGGCTGGGGTTCGCCGTCGGGGTGAATTACGAAGAGGTGCCGTCGGCGCTGGTCGAGGCGGCGCGGGAGGCGGATCTGCCGCTGCTCGGGGTCCCCCGCAGGACCCCCTTCATCGCCATCAGCAAGGCCGTCTCGGCCGCCGTCGCCGCCGACCAGTACCGCGCGGTGACCGCCGGATTCGAGGCACAGCGGGAACTGACCCGGGCGGCGCTCGGCGCCGAGGGCCCGGCCGAGCTGCTGGCCCGGCTCGCCGCGCATCTGGACGGGTGGGCCGCCCTCTACGACGCGTCGGGCGCGGTGGTGGCCGCCGCCCCCGACTGGGCGGCCCGGCGTGCGGCCCGGCTGTCCGATGACGTGGCGCGGCTGCGCGAGCGACCCGCCCCCGCCAGCTCCGTCGTCAGCGATGCCGACGGTGACGACCGGGTCGAGCTCCAGTCGCTGGGTACGGGGCGCCGGGCGCGCGGGGTGCTCGCGGTCGGGACCGGCGCGCCGCTCGGCACCGCCGAGCGGTACGCCGTGCACTCCGCCGTCGCGCTCCTCACCCTCACCACCGAACGCTCCCGGGTGCTCCAGGAGGCCGAGCAGCGGCTCGGCGCGGCGGTGCTGAAGATGCTGCTGGCGGGCGAGCCGGAGCATGCGCGGGCGGTGGCGGGGCGGCTCTACGGCGGGCTGCTGGAGGCCCCGTTCCGGGTGGCGGTGGCCGAGCACGTGGCCGCGGAGAACGCCTCGACCACATCATCCAAGGCGTCCGAGGGGCGCACGGCGCCCACGGAGTCCACGTCGTCCGTGCCGTCCACGTCGGTCCCGTCGTCCGGGGCCCCGACCGCGCCCCCCTCGTCCGGGGCCGCCGTCCTGGACGCGCTCGCCGACGCGATGGAGTCCGCCGCCGCGCGGACCGGCGAGGCGGTGCTCACCGTGCCGGACGGGGGCCGGCTGATCGCGCTGCTCGCGGACGGCGGCGCGGCCGCGGCGGCCTGTGCCGCGTACGCCGCCGAGGCCGAGGCCGAGGCCCGCCTTGAGGCGTCTTCGCGGGCGCGCGGCCGGTCCGAGCGCGCCGAGGCGGGGCGGGGCGAGGGGCTGGCCGTCGGACTGTCCGCGCCGGCCACCGCGATGGCCGCCGCGACCGCCTACGGCCAGGCGGGACAGGCGCTGTCCGTCGCCCGCCGCCGCGGCCGCGCGCTGGTCGAGCACGAGGAGGTGGCGGCCGGATCCGTGCTGCCGCTGCTCGCCGACGATGCGGTCCGCGCCTTCGCGGACGGGCTGCTGCGCGCGCTGCGCGAGCACGACGCCACCGGCCGCGGCGATCTGGTCGCCTCGCTCCGCGCCTGGCTGAACCGGCACGGCCAATGGGACGCGGCCGCCGCCGACCTGGGCGTACACCGCCACACCCTGCGCTACCGGATGCGGCGGGTGGAGGAGATCCTGGGCCGCTCCCTGGACGACGCGGACGTCCGCATGGAGCTGTGGCTGGCCCTGAAGGCCACCTCGGCCCCGACGCAGGAGTGAGGCGGCGAGAGGTCGCGGGGGAGGGGCCGTGCGGAGGCCGCACGGGAGGGGCTGTGCGCGCTCCCGCCCGTACTCTGCTCAAAGCCTGGAAGGAGTCGCAGGGGAGGCGCAGGAGTGAGAGAGGGGCAAGGCCGGGACGAGGCAGGAGTGCCGGGGGAGCGCCGCAGGCGCGTCGGCAGCCCATCGGCCCCTCCACCGCGGAGAGAATCGCTCCCCTCCACCACGGAGAGACACGCGGACGGATTGCTCCGCTTCGGACAAACGCCACGGGACCCTCGCGCCCCTACGGTGGGGACAGCAAAACGCAGCCGCTCCCAGAGCCATGCGCACCACCCACCACCTTGGAAGGGCCGGGATCCACTGTGCCGAACACTGCTGCAGCCCCCACCGCCTTTTGGCTCGCCGGCCGCAAGGCCACCGGCGAGGCCACCTTCGATGTCACCTCCCCCTGGGACGGACGTCTCGTCGGCACGGTGAGCGTCCCCACCGAGGCCCAGGTCGAGGAGGCCGTCGCGGCCTCCGTCGCCGTCCAGGCCGAGTTCGCCGCGACCCCGGCCCATGTGCGGGCCGCCGCCCTGGACCACGTACAGCGCCGACTGGTGGAGCGTACGGAGGAGATCGCCGGGCTGATCTCCGCGGAGAACGGCAAGCCCATGAAGTGGGCGCGCGGTGAGGTCGGCCGCGCGGTGTCCGTGTTCCGCTTCGCGGCCGAGGAGGCCCGCCGCTTCAACGGCGGCGAGGCACAGCGGCTGGACACCGACGCGGGCGGCGCCGGCCGGCTCGCGCTGACCCGCCGCTTCCCGCGCGGCACCGTTCTGGGCATCGCCCCGTTCAACTTCCCGCTGAACCTCTGCGCCCACAAGATCGCCCCGGCCATCGCGGCCGGCGCCCCGATCATCCTCAAGCCGGCGCCGGCCACCCCGCTCTCCGGACTGCTGATCGGTGAGCTGCTGGCCGAGACCGACCTGCCGGCCGGCTCCTGGTCGATCCTCCCGGTGCCCAACGACCGGATGCCCGCCCTCGTCCAGGACGAGCGGCTGCCGGTCGTCTCCTTCACCGGCTCCGAGAAGGTCGGCTACGCCATCCTCGACTCGGTGCCGCGCAAGCACTGCACCCTGGAACTCGGCGGCAACGGCGCGGCCGTCGTGCTGCCGGACTTCTCCTCCGAGGCGGACCTGGACTGGGCGGCGCAGCGCATCGCCACCTTCTCCAACTACCAGGGCGGCCAGTCCTGCATCTCGGTGCAGCGGGTGATCGCGGACGCGTCCGTCTACGACCGGCTGGTGCCGAAGATCGTCGCAGCGGTCGGTGCGCAGGTCACCGGTGACCCGTCGGACGACGCCACCGAGGTCGGCCCGCTGGTGAGCGAGGACGCCGCCAAGCGCGTCGAGACCTGGGTGGACGAGGCCGTGGAGCACGGCGCGAAGCTGCTCGCGGGGGGCAAGCGGGACGGCGCCTCGTACGCGCCGACCGTGCTCGCCGATGTGCCCGCCGACACGACGATCGCCGTCGAAGAGGTCTTCGGCCCGGTGCTCTCCGTCCAGAAGGTTGACGGCGAGGCGGAGGCGTTCGCCGCCGTCAACGACTCGAAGTACGGCCTCCAGGCAGGGGTGTTCACGCACGATCTGCAGATCGGGTTCCGGGCGCACCGCGCGCTGGAGGTCGGCGGCGTGATCATCGGCGATGTGCCGTCCTACCGCGCGGACCAGATGCCGTACGGCGGCGCCAAGCAGTCCGGCGTCGGCCGCGAGGGGGTGCGCTTCGCGATGGACGACTACACCTACGAGCGGGTCATGGTCCTCACCGGCCTCGACCTGTAGGAACCCGGCGGTAAGGGGGCCAAGGCGGTAGGGGCGGTACCACCCGTCGGCGGACCCGCCTGCACCACCCGCCCGCGACCTGGACGCGGCCGCAAGGACCTGAAGGAAGCTGCAACAACCTGCAAGAACCTGCAGGAATGACAGCAACCCGTCGGAAATGCAGGAACCTGTGGAAGGCTGCGGCCCAGGCATCACCCGACCGGCCTGGACCGGTGGACAGCGACGGCCATCCCTTGGGCCGTACCGCCCCTCCAGGCCCCGGCCGACGCACCCCCCGGCGCCGGCCCCGGCCGCGGCGCGCTCCGGCATCTGGCCCGGAGCGCGCCGCGCCCCCGTTCTGGCCGATATCCAGCGCTTCCCGCGCCGCTTACCACCCATGGCGGGTATCCGCACCTCGCCCGGACCGTCCCGGCGCCACCACTGGTGCAACCCGCCCGGATCGAGGACCCTCACAAGTAGCAACTGACCGGTAGCCGACCGGCCTGCCGGTACAGCACTCCCGATTCGCGGTGAGGTGAGCTCCTGATGTCCGCTCCGTCCATCCGAAAGGTTTCCGAGCGCGAGGCACGGCAGGTCGCCGAGGCGGCCCGTGAGCAGGACTGGCGTAAGCCCAGCTTCGCCAAGGAACTGTTCCTGGGGCGCTTCAGGCTCGACCTCATCCATCCGCATCCCACTCCCGCGGCGGACGACGTACGGCGCGGGGAGAAGTTCCTGGCCACCCTGCGAGAGTTCTGTGAGACCCGGATCGACGGCGCCCGGATCGAGTGCGAGGGCCAGATCCCGGACGAGACGATCAACGGGCTCAAGGAGCTCGGCGCGTTGGGCATGAAGATCGACCCGAAGTACGGCGGCCTCGGCCTGACCCAGGTCTACTACAACAGGGCGCTCTCGCTGATCGGTTCCGCCAGCCCCGCCATCGGCGCGCTGCTGTCGGCACATCAGTCGATCGGCGTACCGCAGCCGCTGAAGCTCTTCGGCACCCAGGAGCAGAAGGACACCTTCCTGCCCCGCTGCGCCCGTACGGACATCTCCGCGTTCCTGCTGACCGAGCCGGACGTCGGCTCCGACCCGGCCCGGCTGGCGACCACCGCCGTACCGGACAAGAACGGCGAGAGCTATGTCCTGGACGGTGTGAAGCTGTGGACCACCAACGGAGTCGTCGCCGATCTGCTGGTGGTGATGGCACGGGTGCCCGCCTCCGAGGGCCACAAGGGCGGCATCACCGCCTTCGTCGTCGAGGCGGACTCGCCCGGCATCACCGTCGAGAACCGCAACGCCTTCATGGGCCTGCGCGGTCTGGAGAACGGGGTGACCCGCTTCCACCAGGTACGGGTCCCCGCCGCGCACCGTATCGGCCCCGAGGGCGCGGGTCTGAAGATCGCCCTGACGACGCTCAACACCGGCCGGCTCTCGCTGCCCGCGATGTGCGTCGGCGCGGGCAAGTGGTGCCTGAAGATCGCCCGTGAGTGGTCCGCCGCCCGTGAGCAGTGGGGCAAGCCGATCGCCCGGCACGAGGCCATCGGCGCCAAGATCTCCTTCATCGCCGCGACCACCTTCGCCCTCGAAGCCGTCGTCGACCTCTCCTCCCAGATGGCCGACGAGAGCCGCAACGACATTCGCATCGAGGCGGCCCTGGCCAAGCTCTTCGGCTCCGAGGTGGGCTGTCTGATGGCGGACGAACTGGTGCAGATCCGTGGCGGCCGCGGCTTCGAGACCGCCGCCTCGCTCGCCGCCCGCGGCGAACGCGCCGTGCCCGCCGAGCAGCTGCTGCGCGATCTGCGGATCAACCGGATCTTCGAGGGCTCGACGGAGATCATGCATCTGCTGATCGCCCGGGAGGCGGTGGACGCCCATCTGTCCGTCGCCGGTGACCTCATCGATCCGGACAAGAGCCTGTCCGACAAGGGCCGGGCGGCGGCCAAGGCCGGCGGTTTCTACGCCCGCTGGCTGCCCAAGCTCATCGCGGGGCCGGGGCAACTCCCGCGCACGTACAAGGAGTTCGGCGAACTGGCCGGGCATCTGCGCTATGTCGAACGGGCCTCCCGCAAGCTCGCCCGGTCCACCTTCTACGCGATGTCCCGGTGGCAGGGCCGGATGGAGACCAAACAGGGCTTCCTCGGCCGCATCGTCGACATCGGCGGCGAACTCTTCGCGATGAGCGCGGCCTGCGTACGGGCCGAACATCTGCGGACGACCGGCGAGCACGGCCGTGAGGCGCACCAGCTCGCCGACGCCTTCTGCCGCCAGTCGCGGATCCGCGTCGACGAACTGTTCGCGCGGCTGTGGACCAACACCGACACCCTCGACCGGAAGGTGGTGACCGGGGTCCTCGACGGCAGTTACACATGGTTGGAGGAGGGCGTCGTCGACCCCAGCGGCGACGGTCCCTGGATCGCCGACGCCACCCCGGGCCCGAGCAGAAAGTCCAACGTGCACCGGCCGATCCGCTGACCTGCACCGCCCGATCCGCTGAGCGAGCCTGCGTGGCGGCGCCTCGTCGGGGCGCCGCCACGGGAGTACCGCCCACCGCCCGCCACGGGAACACCACCCACCGCCCGTCAGGGCGACACCGCCCACCGCCGTCACGGGAATTCCGCCCCAGCCCACGGGAATACCGCCCACCGCGGGCCACGTTGTGGCGCTCAAGGGGGCCTTTCACCCCCTAAGGGATGACCCTTGAGGGATGTGTTCCCCCACCCCCGCTCCACCGCCTCCCGGACGCGGTGCCCGGCGCACCCCGCCGACCGGCCACAATGGACCACATGACGGACTCCCTCGCCCACCCGCACCTGCGCTTCGAGCCGCCACCCGCCCCTCCGGGCGGCCCCCGCTCCCTTGTGGTCCTCGGCTCGACCGGCTCGATCGGCACCCAGGCGATCGACATCGTGCTGCGCAACCCCGACCGCTTCCGCGTGACCGCGCTCTCGGCGGCCGGCGGCCGGGTGGAACTGCTCGCGGAGCAGGCGCACCAGCTGCGGGTCGACACCGTCGCGGTGGCACGCGAGGACGCGGCGCCCGCCCTGCGTGAGGCGCTGACCGCGCGCTACGGAACCGAAGAGCCGCTGCCCGACATCCTGGCGGGCCCCGACGCGGCCACCGAACTTGCCGCCTGTCCCTGCCACACCGTCCTCAACGGCATCACCGGTTCCATCGGCCTCGCCCCCACCCTCGCCGCCCTCAAGGCCGGCCGGGTGCTCGCCCTCGCCAACAAGGAATCGCTGATCGTCGGCGGTCCACTGGTCAAGGCCGCCGCCGCACCGGGCCAGATCGTCCCCGTCGACTCCGAGCACTCCGCGCTCTTCCAGGCGCTGACCGGCGGTACCCGCGAAGAGGTCCGCAAGCTCGTCGTCACCGCCTCCGGCGGCCCGTTCCGCGGCCGTACGAAGCGCGAACTGGCCGACGTCACCCCCGAACAGGCCCTGGCGCACCCCACCTGGGCGATGGGGCCGGTCATCACGATCAACTCCGCGACCCTGGTCAACAAGGGCCTGGAGGTCATCGAGGCGCATCTGCTGTACGACGTCCCGTTCGACCGCATCGAGGTCGTCGTCCATCCGCAGTCCTACATCCACTCGATGGTGGAGTTCACCGACGGCTCGACCCTCGCCCAGGCCAGCCCGCCCGACATGCGGATGCCCATCGCGCTGGGCATCGGCTGGCCCGAGCGGGTCCCGGACGCCGCGCCCGGAGTCGACTGGACCCAGGCACACACCTGGGAGTTCCTCCCGCTGGACGAAACGGCCTTCCCGTCCGTCCCGCTGGCCTGCCACGTCGGCGATCTGGGCGGCACCGCCCCGGCCGTCTTCAACGCGGCGAACGAGGAATGTGTCGCCGCGTTCCTCCAGGGCGGGCTGCCGTTCACCGGAATTGTGGATACGGTCGCCGCAGTGGTCGCCGAGCACGGCACGCCCGCACAGGGAACCTCCCTGACCGTCGCGGACGTCCTGGAGGCGGAAACCTGGGCGCGCGCCCGCGCCCGCGAACTGGCCGCCCGTGCGGCACGTACACCGTCGGAGGTGCGCGCATGACGACCTGGATGACGATCCTCGGCATAGTCGTCTTCGTCGTCGGCCTGCTGTTCTCCATCGCCTGGCACGAACTCGGCCATCTCTCCACGGCCAAGATGTTCGGCATCCGGGTGCCGCAGTACATGGTGGGCTTCGGGCCGACGCTCTTCTCCCGTAAGAAGGGCGACACCGAGTACGGCGTCAAGGCCATCCCGCTCGGCGGCTACATCCGCATGATCGGCATGTTCCCGCCCGGCAACGACGGGCAGCTGCAGGCCCGCTCCAGCTCGCCGTTCCGCGGCATGATCGAGGACGCCCGCTCGGCGGCCTTCGAAGAGCTGCAGCCCGGCGACGAGAAGCGGCTGTTCTACACGCGCAAGCCGTGGAAACGCGTCATCGTCATGTTCGCCGGACCGTTCATGAACCTGATCCTCGCGGTCGTGATCTTCATGAGCGTGCTGATGGGCTTCGGCATCAACACCCAGACGACCCAGGTCGGCTCCGTCTCGGACTGTGTCATCTCGGCCGCCGCCAGGACCGACACCTGCCCGGCCGGCGCCAAGGACTCCCCGGCCAAGGCCGCCGGCCTGCGCGCCGGCGACAAGATCGTCTCGTTCAACGGGAACGCCGTCCCGGACTGGGGCGCCCTGCAGCAGCAGATCCGCGACACCACGGGCCCCGCGACGCTGGTCGTCGAACGGCACGGCGAGCGCACGACCCTGCACGCCGACCTCATCGAGAACAAGGTCGCCAAGACCGACGGCCACGGCGGCTATGTCGCCGGCGAGTACGTCACCGCCGGATTCCTCGGTTTCACCCCGGCCAGCGGCGTCGTCCCGCAGACCTTCGGCCAGTCCGTGGACCGCATGGGCAACATGGTCCAGCAGGGAGCCGAAGCCCTGGTCAGCCTGCCCGCCAAGATCCCCGACCTGTGGGACGCGGCCTTCAACGGCGGCGAACGCAAACAGGACTCCCCGATGGGCGTGGTCGGCGCGGCCCGGGTCGGCGGCGAGGTCTTCTCCCTGGACATCCCGCCGGAGCAGCGGGTCGCGACCATGCTCTTCCTGGTCGCCGGCTTCAACCTCTCGCTGTTCCTGTTCAACATGCTGCCGCTGCTGCCGCTGGACGGCGGGCATATCGCCGGCGCCGTGTGGGAGTCGATCCGACGCGCCTTCGCCAAGATCGTCCGGCGCCCCGACCCCGGCCCCTTCGACGTCGCCAGGCTGATGCCGGTCGCCTACGTCGTCGCCGGGATCTTCATCTGCTTCACCCTGCTGGTGCTGGTCGCCGACGTGGTGAACCCGGTGAAGCTGACCTAGCGCGACAGGTTCCGGCCGGGCACCCGCGCACGCACACGGGTGCCCGGTCGCCCCCGTTCGTGGGGCCGCCCGGGAGTGATGTGCCCGCGGCAATCTCCGTGCCGTAATCTCGGAGACCGGAGCCCGCCGAAGCCGGGACCTTGATCCACACCTTGGGGTTGCTCGCCAGATGACTGCCATTTCACTGGGAATGCCGGACGTACCGACCAAGCTCGCCGACCGCCGGGTCAGCCGCAAGATCCACGTCGGTCCGGTCGCCGTGGGCGGGGACGCACCGGTCTCGGTGCAGTCCATGACGACCACCCGCACGTCCGACATCGGCGCCACGCTGCAGCAGATCGCCGAGCTGACCGCGTCCGGCTGCCAGATCGTCCGGGTCGCCTGCCCGACCCAGGACGACGCCGACGCGCTGCCCGTCATCGCCCGGAAGTCCCAGATCCCGGTGATCGCGGACATCCACTTCCAGCCGAAGTACGTCTTCGCCGCCATCGACGCCGGCTGCGCCGCGGTCCGCGTCAATCCCGGCAACATCAAGCAGTTCGACGACAAGGTCAAGGAGATCGCCAAGGCGGCCTCCGACGCCGGCACCCCCATCCGTATCGGCGTCAACGCAGGCTCCCTGGACAAGCGCCTGCTGCAGAAGTACGGGAAGGCCACCCCCGAGGCGCTGGTCGAGTCCGCGCTGTGGGAGGCGTCCCTCTTCGAGGAGCACGGCTTCCGCGACATCAAGATCTCGGTCAAGCACAACGACCCGGTCGTGATGGTCAACGCCTACCGCCAGCTCGCCGCCCAGTGCGACTACCCCCTCCACCTCGGCGTCACCGAGGCCGGGCCGGCCTTCCAGGGCACCATCAAGTCCGCGGTCGCCTTCGGCGCGCTGCTCAGCGAGGGCATCGGCGACACCATCCGGGTCTCGCTGTCCGCGCCGCCCGCCGAAGAGGTCAAGGTCGGGCTGCAGATCCTGGAGTCCCTCAACCTCAGGCCGCGCCGTCTGGAGATCGTCTCCTGCCCGTCCTGCGGCCGGGCCCAGGTCGATGTCTACAAGCTCGCCGACCAGGTCACGGCCGGGCTCGAGGGCATGGAGGTGCCGCTGCGCGTCGCCGTCATGGGCTGTGTCGTCAACGGCCCCGGCGAGGCCCGCGAGGCCGACCTCGGTGTCGCCTCCGGCAACGGCAAGGGCCAGATCTTCGTCAAGGGCGAGGTCATCAAGACCGTCCCCGAGTCGAAGATCGTCGAGACGCTCATCGAAGAGGCCCTGAAGATCGCCGAGCAGATGGAGAAGGACGGCGTCGGGTCCGGCGAGCCGGTCGTCACGGCCGCGGGCTGACCCTTGGCGGGCTGACCCTTAGGGGGCAGCCGAAACCAACACCTCAGGGTCGCGAGGGCCCCTTGCGGGGCCGCAACGTGACGCGCCCGACGCGGTATTCCCGTCGGGCGCACCGCATTTCCGCCGGGCACGCCTCCCCGGGCCCGCGAGGCTCGCGGGTACCTCGCCGCCTCGCGCGTACCCCGCCGCGGAGCCGCCCCGCAGCGCCCCGGGTGCCCCCGCGCGGGTGGAGGTAAAGTGCCAAGACCTGCTCCCGCCTGGCCTCCCAGGCCCGTAACGGTGAGGCATTCCGAGACGTGCTGACGACCACTGCCATCAAGGTCCTTGAGCCCGGGGAGCTCGACGACGCCCTCGCGGTTCTGGACCGCGAACCGGTCGCCAACGCCTTCGTCGCCGCCCGCGTCCAGGTCGCCGGGCTCGACCCCTGGCGGCTCGGCGGCGAGATGTGGGGCTGGTACGTCGGCGGCCGGCTGGAATCCCTCTGCTACGCCGGTGCCAACCTCGTCCCCGTCTGCGCCACCCCCGAGGCCGTCCGCGGCTTCGCCGAGCGCGCCCGCCGGCAGGGCCGCCGCTGCTCCTCCATCGTCGGCCCGGCGGGCCCCACCGCCGCACTGTGGTCGCTGCTGGAGCCCCACTGGGGCCCGGCCCGCGAGGTCCGCGCCCACCAGCCCCTGATGGTCACCAGCTCCCCGTCCACCGAGATCGCGCCCGACCCGTACGTACGCCGCATCCGCAAGAACGAGATGGACCTGATCATGCCGGCGTGTGTGGCCATGTTCACCGAGGAGGTCGGCATCTCCCCGATGGCCGGCGACGGCGGACTCCTCTACCAGGCCCGGGTCGCCGAACTCGTCGGCTCCGGCCGGTCCTTCGCCCGCATCGAGGACGGCAAGGTCGTCTTCAAGGCCGAGATCGGTGCCGCCACCCCGCGGGCCTGCCAGATCCAAGGCGTCTGGGTCGACCCCGCCTACCGCGGCAAGGGCCTGTCCGAGACCGGTATGGCCGCCGTACTGCGCTACGCCCTCAGCGATGTCGCCCCGGTCGTCAGCCTCTACGTCAACGACTTCAACACCGCCGCCCGCGCCTCCTACCGCCGGGTCGGCTTCAAGGAGGTCGGCGCGTTCATGAGCGTGCTGTTCTGAGCCCCCTGGCGCGCTGTTCCGGCCCGCTCGGGCCCGCCGCCTTGTACGCTCCCGACCATGGATGACGTCGCGGTCGGCCCCCTTGATCTCGCTGCCCGCGTGGACGACGCGCTCGCCGTCCAGGCACTCGCCTTCGGCCTGACCGACGACGAGATCGCCGTCCGCCGGCACATCATCCTGCGCCACCTCGACTGCCGCGGTGCCCGTGCACTGGGCGCGACCACCCCCGCCGGCCGGCTCGTCGGCTTCGTCTACGGCATGCCCAACGACCGCGCCCACTGGTGGTCCACCGTCGTCGAGCCCTATCTGCGCAGTGCGGGCCTCGACCACTGGCTCGACGACTCCTTCGTCATCACCGAACTGCATGTCCACCCCGCCTACCAGAACCGCGGAATCGGCCGGACCCTGATCACCCGCATCACCGACGAGGCCGACGAACCGCGCAGCATCCTCTCCGCCATCGACACCGACAGCCCGGCCCGCAGCCTGTACCGCTCTCTCGGCTATGTCGACATCGCCCGCCGCGTCCGGTTTCCCAGTGCGCCCACGCCCTACGCGGTGATGGGGGCGCAGCTGCCGCTGAAGCGGAAGTGAAGGGTCCCGGATCCGGCCGGCGCCGGGAGACGCGGCAGCCCCGGGGGCGGAGTCCGGCAGAACGCATTTCCTTGCGCAACACCCCTGCGGCTAACCTCCTGGGAGTCACCTTTCTTACGCAGGAGAAACTCCCATGGCCAACGCCGCACAGGTCCAGCGCATGTCCCGCTTGATGATCAAGACACTGCGCGACGACCCGGCCGACGCCGAGACCGCAAGCCACAAGCTGCTCGTCCGCGCCGGGTACGTCCGCCGTTCCTCCGCCGGCATCTGGACCTGGCTGCCGCTGGGCATGAAGGTCCTGGAGAACGTCTCCCGCGTCGTCCGCGAAGAGATGGACGCCATCGGCGCGCAGGAAGTCCTGCTGCCGGCCCTGCTGCCCAAGGAGCCCTACGAAACCAGCGGCCGCTGGGAGGAGTACGGCGACCTCCTCTTCCGTCTCAAGGACCGCAAGGGCGCCGACTACCTCCTCGGCCCCACCCACGAGGAGATCTTCACCCTCACGGTCAAGGACCAGTGCACGTCCTACAAGGACCTGCCGGTGATCCTCTACCAGATCCAGACCAAGTACCGCGACGAGGCCCGCCCCCGCTCCGGCGTGCTGCGCGGCCGCGAGTTCCACATGAAGGACTCGTACAGCTTCGACACCACGGACGAGGGCCTGGAGCAGTCCTACGCCCTGCACCGCGGGGCGTACCAGAAGATCTTCCAGCGGCTGGGGCTGGACTTCCGCATCGTGTCCGCCGTGTCCGGCGCGATGGGCGGCTCGGCGTCGGAGGAGTTCCTGGCCCCCGCCGCGGCCGGCGAGGACACCTTCGTGGACTGCCCCTCGTGCGACTACGCGGCGAACACCGAGGCCGTCACGGCCACGGTGGCGCCGGTGGACGGCAGCGCCGTCGGCCCGGTCGAGGAGCTGGACACCCCCGACACCCCGACCATCGAGACGCTCGCCGAGTACCTGGACGTCCCGGCCTCCGCCACCCTGAAGAACCTCCTGGTCAAGGTAACCGGGACATCAGCGGCCGGCGCCGCGGGCGAGATCGTCGCGGTGGGCGTGCCCGGTGACCGCGAAATCGACATGGGCAAGCTGGGCGAGCATCTGGCCCCGGCCACCGTCGAGCTGGTCACCGCCGAGGACTTCGTCGACCGGCCGGAGCTGGTCCGCGGCTATGTCGGCCCGCAGGGCCTGGCAGGGAAGGCGTTCACGTACATCGCCGACCCCCGGGTCGCCCCCGGCACCTCCTGGATCACCGGTGCCAACAAGGAGGGCAAGCACGCCCGTAACGTCGTCACCGGCCGCGACTTCGAGGTCGACGAGTACCTCGACGTGGTCGTCGTCGAGCCCGGCGACCCCTGCCCGAAGTGCGGCACCGGCCTGCGGATCGACCGCGCCATCGAGATCGGCCACATCTTCCAGCTCGGCCGCAAGTACGCGGACGCCTTCGAGCTGGACGTGCTCGGCCAGAACGGCAAGCCCGCCCGCGTCACCATGGGCTCGTACGGCATCGGCGTCTCCCGCGCGGTGGCCGCGCTCGCCGAGCAGACCCACGACGAGAAGGGGCTGTGCTGGCCGCGCGAGGTCGCCCCGGCCGATGTGCACGTCGTCGCCGCCGGCAAGGCCAAGCAGACCGAACTCGCCCTGGAAGTGGGGGAGCGGCTCGGCGCCGCGGGCCTGCGGGTGCTGGTCGACGACCGTGCCGGAGTCTCGCCGGGCGTGAAGTTCACCGACGCCGAACTGCTGGGCGTGCCGACCATCGTGGTCGCGGGGCGGCGCGCGGGCGAGGGGGTTGTCGAGGTGAAGGATCGGCGTACGGGGGAGCGCGAGGAGCTGAGCGTCGAGGAGGCCGTGGCTCGCCTCGGCGCGTGAGCTTGCGCCTGCGGCGGGCGTGGGTTTTTCGGGTGCGGTGACGGGCCTCCGGACGGTGGGGGGAAAGGGGCCGGTGGGGGCCCCATGTGGTCCGTCGGGTGCCTGTGGTCGCGACCACGAGGTGCACATGACCGACTACGTGCACTCCCACCGGTTTCCCCAACTCCCTCGGGAGCGGGACACCCAAAGACGTGGGGCTCAGGCACAGCGCAGCTACAGCCAGGTCGCGAACTCCAACAACAGCTCCCCCCGCCGCCGATCTCCCCCCGCCGACTCCCGTACCCCTGCGCGCACCGCTCGGTACAGTGCCCAGTTGCGCAGCCGGTCCCGGTCGACGTCCAAGGAGTCGGCCAGTTTGGCCACCCTGCGGCGGGTCGCGGCGGCCGCGCCTGAGCCGGCCGCAAGGTCTTCGAAGCGGTCCAGCACCAGGCTTGCCAGGTCGTACGCCCGCTCGCCGACCACCGGCGCCGGCCCGATCGCCAGCCATGGTGCCCGCTCACCGGCCAGCACCTTGCCCTGCCGGAACGCGCCGTGCAGCAGGAATCGTTCCTGGGATTCGGCCGGCAGCGTCCGGCGCAGCTCCAGCGCCTCCTCGATCAGCGGTGCGGCCGCGCGCGGCAGGGAGTCCGCGGTCCGCAGCGCCGTCACTGCCTGCTCCGTGTGGTCGGTCAGCGTCTCGAAGGGGTGCTCCTCGCCCGGTGGCACCCATAGGCGGCGCACCGTGCCCGCCGCTTCCAGCAGCGCCTTGGCCTCCGGCAGCGACCGCAGCGACACCCCGCTCTGCAGCCGCTCCAGGAGGAGCGCACCGCTTGCCTCGTCGGACCGCAGCAGCCGCACCGCGCCCCAGCCGTCCCACACGGTCAGCGCCGCGCCCTCCAGTGCGGAAGCGCGCCCCGGCACCGGGATCTTCAGTGCCGCGGGCGTCCCGCCCTGCTGCCGTACGAGCGCGACGAGACTGCTGCGGCCACCGGGGGCGTGCACCCTTTCCAGCGTCAACTCCCAGCCCTCCAGCCGCTGTTGAACCAGTGTCGGCAGTGCCTCCAGCCAGTCCCGTACGGGGCCTTCCGGATCGCCGGGCAACGAGTTCAGCAACCGTTGCGGCGGTTCGATGGGGGCCGTTGCCATGCGTGAGCTGTCCCTTTCGTGGGGGCGGTGGCCGCGTGCGGCCGGTCGTTCAGAGCGCGTCGGAGGGGGCGCTCGCGGAGCCCGACGGGGCGTCGGGGGCCGTGGCCCGCTCCGGGAGCCCAGGGAAGGCTACGCCGCTGCCGCGCCAGCGCACCGACCGCACCGCCGCCTCACGCAGCGCGGCCGCCGCCTCCCTGCGCCGCTCCTTTCCGCCGGCCCGTACGAGGTCCGCGTAGACGGCGGCCAGCCGTTCCTCCAGCTCGGCGGCGAGCCGGGCGGCGGCAGCGGTGTCCGGTACGGGGAAGGGCAGTTCGTAGGCGGCCGCCGCGGCCTCGGGCCTACCGCCCAGATCACGCACGGTGCGGTGCAGCGCGTCCCGGCGCGCGCGATGCGCGTCGTAGGCCGCCTGTGCCTCCTTGCGCCGGGCATCGGCGATCCGCCCGCCGACGACGCCGTAGCCGTACACGGCGGCATGTTCGGCGGCCAGCGCTGCCTGTACGGCGGTCAGCTCGTCCTGCGCGCTGTCCTTGTCGCGAGTGGTGCCCGTCATCGGGGGCGTGCTCCTTCCCTGGTCATGTCCTGGCGGCCGGGCACCCCTGCCGGGGGTCGCCTGCTCCCACCGCCCCGCCCTGCCTCACGCCCCGGCCTCCGTCAGGAGGTACGCATGTGTCGCGCCCGCCGCCGCCACCGAGGCGAGCAGCCGGGCCAGCTCCGGCGGCGCGGAGGTCAGCGCCTTGGTGCGCGCGTCGGCCAGCTTCCGTTCCGTGTCGGCGAGCGCGGTGCGTGCCGCCTTCTCGTCCTCGGGCACCGGCTCGTTCTCGGGCGTCGACTCGCCTGTGGCCGCTGAGGGCCCGGATGTGGGCGCGCCGGAGTGGCGGACGGGCCGGCCGGAGGGCGTGGTGCCGGGGGAAGGGGTGGCTTTGCCGGCCCTGTCGTCGGTGAACGCGTCGGCGTGCCGGGCGACTTCGGCGCGCAGCGGCCCCAGTCGGGCCTCCAGGTCCGGGTGCGCGTCCAGCGTCGCGTCATAGCGCGCCAGCAGCGCCACGCTGTCGGCGGCGGACCGCTCGCGGAGCCGGTTGGCGGCGGAGGAGTGTTCGTCCTGCTCGGGGCCGGGCTCCTCGGAGCAGCCCGCCAGCAGGGCCGCGCCCCCGAGGGCGGTGCCGGCCAGCAGGGTTCTTCTGCGCATGAGCGCCACGTTCGGCACGTTCCACTTCCAGGGGTCTTCCGTTGTGATCACCGCAGGCGAGAGTATCCGTGACCGCCCGCGGAATCGTCAGTACCCCGCCGGAACCGATAGGCTTTGACCCGACACGCGACCCACCCACAACAGCACACGCGGCCGAGGAGTCACCCGGATGAGCACCACCCAGAGCGAGAGGCTGCGCGGACTGCTTGAACCGCTCGTCGCCGCGCGAGACCTGGATCTGGAAGAGATCGAGGTGACACCGGCGGGCAAGCGGCGGGTGCTGAGGATCGTGGTCGACTCCGATGACGGCGTCCAGCTGGACGAGTGCGCCGAGCTGAGCCGCGAGGCATCCCAGGCGCTGGACGACACCGATGTGATGGGCGGCGCCCCGTACACCCTTGAGGTGTCCTCACCCGGCGCCGACCGGCCGCTGACCGAGCCGCGGCACTACCGCCGCGCCACCGGACGCCTCATCAAGGCCCAACTGACCGTGGAGGCGGGCGCCGGCGAGCTGGTCGCCCGCATCGTCGCCGTCGACGACACCGCCCTGGACCTTGAAGTCCCGGGCGTCAAGGGGCGCAAGCCGACCTCCCGCCGCATCGCCTTCGACGAGATCGCCAAGGCGCGGGTCGAGCTGGAGTTCAACCGCAAGTCCGACAAGCGCGACACGCGGCAGGACGAGAAGATCGACAAGACCAGAACCGACGAGAACAAGGAGGAGGCGTAGCCGTGGACATCGACATGAGTGCCCTGCGGGGACTGGTGCGAGAGAAGGAGATCTCGTTCGACCTGCTGGTCGAGGCGATCGAGTCGGCCCTCCTCATCGCATACCACCGCACCGACGGCAGCCGTCGGCACGCGCGGGTGGAGCTGGACCGCGGCACCGGGCATGTGACGGTGTGGGCGAAGGAAGATCCGCAGGACGTGCCGGAGGGCGCCGAGCCCCGCGAGTTCGACGACACCCCCTCCGGTTTCGGGCGGATCGCGGCGACCACCGCCAAGCAGGTCATCCTGCAGCGGCTGCGGGACGCCGAGGAGGAGGTCACCTTCGGCGAGTACGCCGGACGTGAGGGCGATGTCGTCACCGGTGTCGTGCAGCAGGGCAAGGACCCCAAGAACATCCTGGTCGACATCGGCAGGCTGGAGGCCATCCTGCCGGTGCAGGAGCAGGTCCCCGGCGAGGACTACGCGCACGGGACGCGGCTGCGGTCATACGTCGTCCGAGTGGTCAAGGGTGTGCGCGGGCCGTCCGTGACGCTGTCGCGTACGCACCCCAATCTGGTGAAGAAGCTCTTCGCCATGGAGGTCCCGGAGATCGCGGACGGCTCGGTGGAGATCGCCGCCATCGCACGGGAGGCCGGCCACCGCACCAAGATCGCGGTGCGCTCCACCCGCTCCGGGCTGAACGCCAAGGGGGCCTGCATCGGCCCGATGGGCGGCCGGGTGCGCGCCGTCATGGCCGAGCTGAACGGTGAGAAGATCGACATCGTGGACTGGTCGGACGACCCGGCCGAGCTGGTGGCGAACGCGCTGTCGCCGGCCCGGGTCAGCAAGGTCGAGATCATGGACCTGGCGGCCCGTTCCGCCCGGGTCACCGTCCCCGACTACCAGCTGTCACTGGCCATCGGCAAAGAGGGACAGAACGCCCGGCTCGCCGCCCGTCTCACGGGCTGGCGGATCGACATCCGCCCGGACACCGAGCACCAGGCACCACAGGACTGAACTCTGCGGCGGACGTCCTCGGCGCACCGGAAAAAAGGTGGCGCCGAGGACGTCCGCCGGGAATTCTGAGCAGCTGTTCGGGCATTACCCCATCAAGGGTGAGCCCGCACGGGGAGGTAGACTTAAGCAGTGTCTGGCCGGACGCATGCCCGCGCATGCCCTGAGCGCACCTGTCTGGGATGCCGGGAGCGAGCGGCCAAGGGCGATTTGCTGCGCATCGTGGTGATCGAGGGTGAGTGTGCCCATGATCCTCGGGGTACGCTGCCCGGCCGGGGTGCCTATGTGCACCCGACACTGGTCTGCCTCGATCTGGCGGTCCGCCGCCGGGCGTTCTCCCGAGCCTTCCGGGGCCGGGGACCGTTCGACACGACGGCATTGCGTCGGTTCATCGAGCGGGGCGCTGATTGATGGCGCCATGGCCAAGCACAGCAAGAAACGCACAGCGCACGGAAAACCGTGCGGTCAGGTACCTCGCGAGTCGGAAGTAGGTCGAGATTGCGATGAGCACTCGATGAGTACGCGATGAGTACGCCCATGAAGTAGCGACGGTCCGGTGGACACCCGGACCTAGAAGGAGCGAAGTGGCTAAGGTCCGGGTATACGAACTCGCCAAGGAGTTCGGCGTTGAGAGCAAGGTCGTCATGGCCAAGCTCCAAGAACTTGGTGAATTCGTCCGTTCGGCGTCCTCGACGATCGAGGCGCCGGTTGTTCGCAAGTTGACCGACGCTTTCCAGGCAGGCGGCGGCAGTGGCCGCGCAGCCTCTGGCAAGCCCGCGGCGCCGCGCAAGTCGGCCCCCGCCAAGCCGTCCCCGTCGGCCCCGTCGCCGGCGAAGGCGGCGCGTCCGGCCGCCCCGAAGCCGGGCGCCCCCAAGCCGGGCCCCGCGGCTCCCGCCCCGGCGGCCCCCGAAACCCCCAAGATCACTCCCGCCCCGACGCCGGGTCCGCGCCCCACGCCGTCCCCGAAGGCGGCGGCACCCAAGCCCGCTCCGGCCGCGCCCGCGCAGCCCGAGTTCCAGGCTCCGCCGGCCGCTCCGTCGGGTCCCCGTCCCGGTGCCACCCCCGGCCCGCGTCCGGGCCGTCCGTCGCCCGCGCAGGGCGGTCAGGGCCGTGGCGGCGCTCCGCGTTCCGGCGGCGACCGTCAGGGCGGCCGTACCGGCGGTGCCCGTCCGGGCCCCCGTCCGGGCAACAACCCCTTCACGTCCAGTGGCTCCACGGGCATGGCCCGTCCGCAGGCCCCCCGTCCCGGTGGCGCCCCGCGTCCCGGCGGCCAGGGCGGCCCCGGTGGCGCGCCGCGCTCCGGTGGCCAGGGCGGTCAGCCCCGGCCGCAGGGCCAGGGCGGCGCCCGTCCGACCCCCGGTGGTATGCCCCGTCCGCAGGGTGCGGCTCCCGGCGGTGCCGGCCCGCGTCCCGGCGGCGGTAACCGTCCGAACCCGGGCATGATGCCGCAGCGTCCCGCTGCCGGCCCGCGTCCCGGCCCCGGTGGTGGTGGCGGCGGCCGCGGTCCCGGCGGTGCCGGTCGTCCCGGTGGCGGCGGCGGTCGTCCCGGTGGCGGCGGCGGTTTCGCCGGTCGTCCCGGTGGCGGCGGCGGTCGTCCCGGTGGCGGCGGCGGTTTCGCCGGTCGTCCCGGTGGCGGCGGTCCCGGTGGCGGCGGCTTCGGCGGCCGTCCCGGCTTCGGCGGTCGTCCCGGCGGCCCCGGTGGCCGCGGTGGCACGCAGGGTGCGTTCGGCCGTCCCGGCGGTCCGGCGCGTCGTGGCCGCAAGTCGAAGCGCCAGAGGCGCCAGGAGTACGAGGCCATGCAGGCCCCGTCGGTCGGCGGCGTCCTGCTGCCGCGCGGCAACGGCCAGAAGGTCCGGCTCTCGCGCGGTGCCTCGCTGACGGACTTCGCGGAGAAGATCAACGCCAACCCGGCGTCGCTCGTCCAGGTCATGCTGAACCTGGGGGAGATGGTCACCGCGACCCAGTCGGTCTCCGACGAGACGCTGCAGCTCCTCGGCGATGAGATGAACTACGTCGTCGAGATCGTCAGCCCGGAGGAGGAGGACCGCGAGCTTCTGGAGTCCTTCGACATCGACTTCGGTGAGAACGAGGGCGGCGAGGAGATGCTCGTCGCGCGTCCGCCGGTGGTGACCGTCATGGGTCACGTCGACCACGGTAAGACCCGCCTGCTGGACGCGATCCGCAAGACGAACGTCATCGCGGGCGAGGCCGGCGGCATCACGCAGCACATCGGTGCGTACCAGGTCGCGACCGAGGTCAACGACGAAGAGCGTCGCCTCACCTTCATCGACACCCCGGGTCACGAGGCGTTCACCGCCATGCGTGCCCGTGGTGCCAAGTCGACCGACATCGCGATCCTCGTGGTGGCGGCCAACGACGGTGTCATGCCGCAGACGATCGAGGCGCTGAACCACGCCAAGGCGGCCGAGGTGCCGATCGTGGTCGCGGTCAACAAGATCGACGTCGAGGGCGCCGACCCGACCAAGGTGCGCGGCCAGCTCACCGAGTTCGGTCTGGTGGCCGAGGAGTACGGCGGCGACACGATGTTCGTCGACATCTCCGCCAAGAACGGTGTCAACATCGACAGCCTGCTGGAGGCCGTCGTGCTCACCGCGGACGCCGCGCTCGACCTGCGCGCCAACGCGGAGCAGGACGCGCAGGGCATCGCGATCGAGGCCCACCTCGACCGCGGCCGTGGCGCCGTGGCGACCGTCCTGGTCCAGCGCGGCACGCTGCGCGTCGGCGAGACGATGGTCGTCGGCGACGCGTACGGCCGGGTCCGGGCGATGCTCGACGACAAGGGCAACAACGTCGAGGAAGCGGGTCCGTCGACCCCCGTCCTGGTCCTGGGTCTGACCAACGTCCCGGGCGCCGGCGACAACTTCCTGGTGGTCGATGAGGACCGTACGGCCCGCCAGATCGCCGAGAAGCGCGCGGCGCGCGAGCGCAACGCGGCCTTCGCCAAGCGCACCCGCCGGGTGTCGCTGGAGGACCTGGACAAGGTCCTCAAGGCCGGCGAGGTCCAGCAGCTCAACCTCATCATCAAGGGCGACGCTTCTGGTTCCGTCGAGGCCCTGGAGTCCTCGCTGCTCCAGCTCGACGTCGGCGAAGAGGTCGACATCCGGGTGCTGCACCGCGGCGTCGGTGCGGTAACGGAGTCCGACATCAACCTGGCGTCCGGCTCCGACGCGATCGTCATCGGCTTCAACGTGCGCGCCGAAGGCCGTGCCACGCAGATGGCCGAGCGCGAGGGCGTCGACGTCCGCTACTACTCGGTCATCTACCAGGCGATCGAGGAGATCGAGGCGGCCCTCAAGGGCATGCTCAAGCCGGAGTACGAGGAGGTCGAGCTCGGTACGGCGGAGATCCGCGAGGTCTTCAAGTCGTCCAAGCTGGGCAACATCGCGGGTGTCATCATCCGCTCCGGCGAGGTCAGGCGGAACACCAAGGCCCGCCTGGTCCGCGACGGCAAGGTCGTCGCGGAGAGCCTCAACATCGATGGTCTGCGCCGCTTCAAGGACGACGTCACCGAGATCCGCGAAGGCTTCGAGGGTGGTATCAACCTCGGAAACTTCAACGACATCAAGGTCGACGACGTCATCGCGACGTACGAGATGCGCGAGAAGCCGCGCGGCTGATCACGTACACGGTCAGGGGCCGGTCGGCGGAGGAATTTCCGTCGATCGGCCCCGGTCGTTCCGTGTACGGTTCGAATAACTCAGACGCTTCCAGCTACCGCTGGGAGGAACCCCAAGGCCCCGCGGGTGGCTTGACCCTCCCCCAGGCCCCAGAGGGGCCCGGGAGGTGCCCCCACTGCATGTATCTAGGGACGCTGTCCTTCGACCTGCTTCTCGGCGACGTCCGGTCGCTGAAGGAGAAGCGCTCCGTCGTCCGCCCGATCGTCGCCGAGCTGCACCGCAAGTACGCGGTGAGCGTCGCGGAGGTCGGGGACCAGGATCTGTACCGCAGGACCACCATCGGCCTGGCGGTGGTGTCCGGGGACCCGGGGCATGTCACCGAAGTCATGGACCGCTGCGAGCGCCTGGTCGCCGCACGGCCCGAAGTGGAGCTGCTGTCGGTTCGGCGGCGGCTGCACGGCGAAGACGACTGGTCATGACGACCGGGCAGGTCATCGCCGGTGGAAGCACAATTGTGAAAGACAAGAAGGAGACGGACCAGTGGCCGACAATGCGCGGGCGAAGAAGCTGGCGGACCTCATCCGGGAGGTGGTCGCCCAGAAGCTGCAGCGCGGAATCAAGGACCCGCGACTCGGTACGCATGTGACCATCACGGACACCCGGGTCACCGGCGACCTGCGGGAGGCGACGGTCTTCTACACGGTCTACGGCGACGACGAGGACCGTGCCAGCGCGGCCGCCGGGCTGGAAAGCGCCAAGGGCGTCCTGCGCTCCGCGGTCGGGGCCGCGGCGGGAACGAAGTTCACGCCCACCCTGACTTTCGTGGCGGACGCCCTGCCGGAGAACGCCAAGACGATCGAGGACCTGCTCGACAAGGCGCGGGCCTCGGACGCCAAGGTGCGCGAGGTGTCCTCGGGCGCCCAGTACGCCGGCGACGCCGACCCGTACCGCAAGCCCGGTGACGACGAGGACGACGAGGGCGCAGCGGCGGAATGAAGCGGCAGAGCAACAAGCCGGGAGGCCTTGTCATCGTCGACAAGCCGGCCGGCTTCACTTCGCACGACGTCGTGGCGAAGATGCGGGGCATGGCCCGCACCCGCCGGGTCGGGCATGCCGGCACGCTCGACCCGATGGCCACGGGCGTGCTCGTCCTGGGCATCGAGCGGGCCACCAAGCTGCTCGGCCATCTCGCGCTGACGGAGAAGGAGTACGTCGGCACGATCCGGCTCGGGCAGACGACGGTCACCGATGACGCGGAGGGCGAGATCACCGCGTCGAAGGCGGCGCACGCCCTGGCCCGCGAGGACATCGACGCCGGGATCGCCGCGCTGACCGGCGAGATCATGCAGATCCCGTCGAAGGTCAGCGCCATCAAGATCGACGGCAAGCGGTCGTACTCGCGGGTCCGGGACGGTGAGGACGTGGAGATCCCGGCCCGGCCGGTCACCGTCTCCTCGTTCGCGGTGCACTCCGCGCACGAGACCGAGGCGGAGGACGGCACCCCGGTCACCGATCTGCTGGTCTCCGTCGTCTGCTCGTCCGGTACGTACATCCGCGCGCTGGCCCGCGACCTGGGCGCCGGGCTCGGCGTCGGCGGCCATCTGACCGCGCTGCGGCGCACACGGGTGGGCCCGTACAAGCTGGACCAGGCACGCACGCTGGAGCGGATTCAGCATGCGGTGGATGACGCCGAGGGCGCCGGGCTGCCGGTCATGCCGCTCGGTGAGGCCGCCGCTGCGGCCTTCACCCGCTGGGACGTCACCGAGCCGGCCGCGCGCCTGTTGCTCAACGGCGCGCGGATTCCGATGCCGCGCTTCGGTGGGGACGGGCCCGTGGCGGCCTTCGGGCCGGACGGGACGTTTGTGGCGCTGGTGGAGAATCGCGCCGGGAGGGCGAGGAGTCTTGCTGTTTTCGGCTGAGTTTCCGCTGCGCTCGGCGTAGCGCTGGGCTCGGCGTGGGCCGACTTGGTTGCTGGCCTTGTCGGCCGTCCGGCCTTGGGGATGCCTGCGGCGGGCCTGGGCCCCACGTTGTCGGCTGTCGCGCCGTGAGGGGTTCGCCTGCGGCGGGCGTGGGGTTTTCGGGTGCGGTGACGGGCCTCCGGACTCCGTCCTGCGGCCTTCCCCCATAGCCTGAAGGGCATGGGAGGTCCCCCCGTCCTCCCGACGGTGGGTGGAGAGGGGCCGGTGGGGGCACATGTGGTCTGTCATATGTCTGTGATCGTGACCACAGGGCGCACATGACCGGCTACGTGCACCCCCACCGTCTATTCCCACCTCCCTCGGGAGGTGCCGGTCCGCAGGACGGAGTCCGGAGGGCCGGCACCGCTGCCGAACAGCCCCGCGCAGCGGCAACAGTCCACCGCGGGTGCAACGGTGGGATAGCCGAAAACTGGCCAAGGCGCAGCGGGCGGGCGCAACGGCGACAAGTCTCCACGACGGGTCAGCCGAAGACGGTCGGAACCAAGTCGGCCCGGGAATTCACTCCTGCGGGGAGGCGCACGGAGTGAAACCAAGGCGCGGACGGGGCGCTTTCCCCCAAGCCACCTGTTGCGAAGATCACCGGCTGCCTACCGTCGGAGTGAGGGGACCGGCGGGAAGAAAATCGGCCTGTCGGAGTGAGGGGACCGGCGGGGAGAAACACGGCCCGTCGGAGCAAGGGGACCGGCGGGGAGGAATTCGGCCATGGCGTTGCTGGATGCCGATGCGGAGGGGGCGTTGGTGCGCATCCGTGATCTGGCGGGCAGGCCGCGCGGCACGGGGTTTCTGGCGGATCACCACGGCACGGTCATTACCAGCCATGAGGCGGTCGACGGGCTGGCGCGGGTGGTGCTGCACCCGATGCGGGACGCCGGGACGGGCGAGGGCATGGGCGAGGGCGTCCCCCCGCGGCGCGGCGCCGAGCGGGCCTGCCTGGTGGACGCCGACGCCGTCACCCCCCTGCCGGAGACCGATCTCGCCCTCGTACGGACCGACGGTTTCGGTCTCCCCGAGCTCACGCCGCTGCCGGTCGGTGCGGGCCGCCCCGAGCCGGGTACCGCCGTACGGCTCTGGGCGGGCCGCTGGCTGGACGGGACCGTCGTCGGCACCGGCTCCGAGGTGACGTACACGGCGACGGATCTCTTCCATCTCCTCGGTGAGGCAATGGAGTTGGCGCTCTGCATTCGTGGCAGGAAGGCGCTGCGGCTGGGCGGTCCCGCGGCGGGCGGGCCGGTGCTGGACGCGCGGACCGGCGCGGTGATCGGGGTGCTCGGTACGGCGCTGATACCGCAGACTTCCGGCGGTGGTCAGGCGGGAGAGACCCTCGGCGGGCGGCGGGCGGGCGGTTTCGCGATTCCGCTGCGGGCGGTGGCCGACGCGGCTCCCGGGGGTGCGTTGGCCGGGTTGCTGGAGCGCAATGCGGCGACCGTCCCGGCGTACGGGAGCGAGCTGAATGCGGCGGGAGTGCTTCGGCTCACCACGGCCTCCATGGGGTCGGCCGGGCGGCCGGGGCGATGGTGGGAGCCGGTCGAACGGCCGGAGGTGGTACGGGAGTTCTCGCGGTTCGGGGTGGAGGGGGAGTCTGGGGAGCAGGGGGGCCTCGGGGGTGACGGCGACGGGGCGCTGGTGCTGGCGCTGGTGGGGGATCCGGGGACCGGGCGGAGTACGGAACTGGCCCGTCTCGCCGCTCGCCGCATCGAGGGGACGACGCCGGCCCCGGTCATCTGGCTGCGTGGCGCGGATCTCCGGGGCGGCGACGAGGGCGTCCGTGCGGCGGTGGAGCGCGCGCTGTGCTCCGCCGGCCGGATCGTCGCCGCGTCCGGGCCGGCAGCCGGCGACCCGGCGGACACCACACCCGACGTCGTGGCCCGGCTCACGGCCGCGGCCGGGCGTCCGCTGCTGCTGCTCCTGGACGGTCCCGAGGAGATGCCGCCGGCCCTGGCACAGCAACTGCCCGACTGGACCGATGCGACGGCCGCCTGGCTGCGCTCGTCCGGTGCGCGGCTGATCATCGCCTGCCGCCCCGAGTACTGGGAGCGGGCCGGTGCGCTCTTCCCGCCCGGTCTGCTGTACCGCCCCCGTCATGAGCCTGTGACGTCGTCGCCCCGTGTCCCTCCGGCCTGGGAGCTTCCCGCCTGCGTACGACTTGGCGATCTCCCGGAGGAGCAGGCGGCGCGCGCCCGTGGGCGCTACGGTCTGCCGGCGGGTTGGGGGCCGGCCCGCTTGAGCACAGCCGAAGGCGTGGGGCAGCAGGCCGCGGCGGATGCCTGCCATCCGCTGGCGCTGCGTCTGCTCGCGGAGGTCCGGGCGGCGCTGCCGAAGGGGGGTGCGCAGCGGCCGGACGGTCGCCCGTCGGAGGGGGAGCCGGACCCCGCCGGGCCGCCCGCCCGGCATGAGATCTTCGACGCCTACCTCGACCTGGCCTGCCTGCGGATCGCCGTACGGATCGCGGCCGGCTACCGGCCCGCGCCGCGCGGCACGGCCCTGCGCCGGATGGCCGCGCAGGTGGCCGGGCAGGTGCACGAGGCGGCCCGTCGGTGCCTGGGCCGGGGGCAGGGCGGGCTGGACCGCGAGGCGTTCGAGGAGGTGTTTCCGCCGGGGCCGGGCTGGGCCGCCGCGGTGCTGGCGGAGGGGTTGCTGGTCCCGGCGGGCCCGGGATACCGCTTTGCGCACGAGGAATTCGCGGAATGGCTGCAGGGCGCCCATCTCGATCTCGACGCGGCGCTGCGGATGCTGGTGCATCGAGGACGGCACGAGGCGGGGGAGGGGGAGACGAGGGCGGCGGAGGAGACGGAGGCGCCTTCGGGGGCGGGCCCGGTCACCGGCGGCCCGGCTTCGCCTTCGGGTGAGCCCTCCGGTCGGCTGCCCTCGCTCGGCGGTGAGCGGTTGGCCGGTTTTGGTCCCTCCGTACGCTGCCATCCCGTCCCCGGTTACCGCATCGGACCGGTCCTCCAGGCGCTGCTGCTCCTCGCCCGACGCGAGGGGACGGTACAACTGGCCCGCCGCCTGGCGGAGCTGGTGCCGCCCGCGACCGCATCCGCCGCCGGGCCCGCGTCCGCGCGCCGCGACGCCGACTCCCGGTGGTGGGCCTCCCACCTTCTCGGCGAGACGCTGCTGCGGGTCCCCGACGCGACCCCGTACAACGGCGTGCTGCGCCTGCTCGCCGACCGGATCACGCACCGCTCCGCCCAGGCGGGCGGCTTCGCGCGCACCGGGATGGACGCCTTCGGGCCCGGCTTCTGGCGGCGTCTCGCACTGGCCGACGGGGACCGGATGGAGCTGCTGCGCCTCCTCCTCCCGGCGGACGGGCCACCGCCCACGGCGCCGGGCGTACGGACCGATACGGGAACGGCGGCCGCCGAGCCATCCGCCCACGGCCACGGCGACACCGCGAGCCCTGGCCCAGACCCCTCGGCGCCGCGATCCGGCCGCGCCGCCCGCCCCTTCGCGCGGCCGCCGCGCGTACGCGTCCACACGGCCGACGCCCGCGGGACGAAACCCCCTGCAGAAGCCGCCCCCTCCGACGGAACGCATGTGCATCACACCCCCACCACGTCCGGTGCGGCGACCTCCCGCTCCGCTCAGCCCCCGCGCTTTCTCGACACCGCCGCGGAGCTATTGGTTGCCGATCCCGTACGGATTCAGCCACTGCTGTGCACCTGGTTCGACGACACCCGCCGTCTGCAACGCGTCATCCCGGCCGCCGACACTCCGTCCGCCCCTGATGCGCACCCCGCCCACGTCAGCCCCCCTCTCCGGGAGATCACCGTGGCCTCCGCCGCCCAGGCCCTCCTCCACACCCACCGCCGGCGCGCACTCGACGACCTGACCGAGGCGCTCGTCGTCGCCGCCCACCCCAAGGCGGACGAACTGCTGGACGCGCTCGCCGAGGACGAGCCGTCCGCGGTGTGCCGAGCCGTGGACCGCTGGGCCCACGACGAGCGCCCGGAGCGCCGGCTGGCCGCCGCGTCCTACGGTCTGCGCGTCGCCCCGTACGCCACCACGGACGCCGACCGTGCGCTCCTGCGCTTCGGCGCCCTCACCCTGCTCTCCCGGACCGGGGACGGCGCCCACCACACCCCCGCGCTCGCCCTCCTGGTGGGCGACCGGACCACCCGCTCCCGGATACTGGACCGGGCACTGGCCCGCTTCGTGGCGGGCGATCCACGGCTGCCGCCCGGGACCTTCGCGGACGCCCTGGCCACCCACCCCGAGCAGGTGCTCGACGCGTTCCGGACCCGGCTGTTCGGCGGCGCCGGCTCCTCGGCGGCGGCCGCGATATTGCGGACCCTCGTCGAGACCGGCGGTTCCGCGCCCCTACCCCTGACGCTCACCCACCGCGTCGCCGGCCTCGTCCACGAGTACGCCGAGCGGTACCCGGACCACGCCACGCGGCATCTCGCGGACTTCGTGGAGCGCCGTCTCGAACGGGGCCCCGGTGCGCGCGCCGCGCTCCGCCCGCTTGTGGTGGAGCTGCTGACGCTCCGGTCCGCTCCGGTCCGGTGCGCGCTCGCTTCCGTGCTGGCCGCGGCGGGGTCCGGTGACTCGGCCGCACTGCGCCACGAGCTCCTGGACGTGCTGCTGACCGGCGAGCCGTACGAGGCACCCGGCCCCGCCTACGGCCGGCGGAATGGCGGAAACGGATCGGTCGGAGCGGACACCCGGGTGCTGGAAGCGGTGCTGCGGGCGGCGGCGGAGGGCGCGGAGCGGCGGCCGGAGGACCGTACCCGGGAGTTGGTACACCGCACCGGGGTGCTGCTGGCCCGTACGCCCGAGGGCGCGGCCTGCTTCGACCGGAGGCTGGTGGAGCTGGGGCGGAAGGTGCCCGGCTTCGCTCGGCGGGTGCGGCAATGGGTCGCGACGGAGCCGGGGGAGTGGGCTGCCGTGGTGGGGCCCACGGCCCGCGCCTCGCTCGCGGGATGACCGGGCCGACCTACCAGGATGCCTCGTCGCCGCGCTGTCCATGTCATCTGTCGTGCCGCCGGTCGGCGTCCCGGGAGCGGGGGTGCCCCAGGCAACAGCGGCCAGGCCACCCTTCGCGCGTGGCCCCGGCCCCGGCATGGCAGTCTTAGACCTGCGTCATGCCGAATTGGCGCAGTGGACGGACTAGAGTTCGGGCAAGGAGCGGGCACAGTGCAGCGCTGGCGTGGCTTGGAGGACATCCCCGAGGGCTGGGGACGCAGCGTCGTCACCATCGGCTCGTACGACGGTGTGCACCGCGGTCACCAATTGATCATCGGCAAGGCAGTCGAGCGCGCCCGTGAGCTGGGAATTCCCGCCGTGGTCGTCACCTTCGACCCGCACCCGAGCGAGGTGGTGCGGCCCGGCAGCCACCCGCCGCTGCTCGCGCCGCACCACCGCCGCGCGGAACTGATGGCCGAGCTGGGGGTGGACGCCGTGCTGATCCTCCCGTTCACCAAGGAGTTCTCGAAGCTGGCACCGGCCGATTTCGTGGTCAAGGTGCTGGTCGACAAGCTGCATGCGCAAGTCGTCGTCGAGGGCCCCAACTTCCGTTTCGGGCACCGGGCCGCCGGCACCGTCGAGACCCTCGCCGAGCTCGGTGTCACCTATGACTACACCGTCGAGGTCGTCGACCTCTTCGAGCGCGGGGAGGCGGGCGGCGGCGAGCCGTTCTCGTCCACGCTCACCCGCCGCCTGGTCGCGGAGGGCGATGTGGCCGGCGCGATGGAGGTCCTGGGCCGGCCGCACCGCGTCGAGGGCATCGTCGTACGGGGTGCGCGGCGCGGCCGCGAACTGGGCTTCCCGACGGCCAATGTGGAGACCCTGCCGCATACCGCGATCCCGGCCGACGGCGTGTACGCGGGCCTGCTGAACGTCGAGGGCGAGGCGATGCCGGCGGCCGTCTCCGTCGGCACCAACCCGCAGTTCGACGGCAAGATCCGCACGGTCGAGGCATACGCGATCGACCGCGTCGGCCTCGATCTGTACGGCCTGCATGTCGCCGTCGACTTTCTCGCCTACATCCGGGGCCAGGAGAAGTTCGCCACGCTCGACGCCCTGCTGGAGCGGATGGCGATCGATGTGAAGCAGGCGCGCGAGCTGATCGCCGCGGCGATGTGACGCGCCGACGCGGGTGCCGGGAGCGCGGGCTTCCCGGCCCTCGGCCGCCCGCGGTTCCTGAGCCTCCCGGCTCCCGGGCCTCCCGGTTCCCGGGGGCTCACGGTTCACCCGTCCGGAGCACGTCGCGATACGGGGAAGGGCCCGGCACCTGAGTGCCGGGCCCTTCCCCGTTGGCCGTCCCTACCGCGGAGGCGGCTGCTGCGTCCAGCCGCCTTGCTCCGGCAACGGCGCGTCCGGAGCGGGCTGTTGCTGCTGCCAGCCGGCCGGCGGTTGGGCGGGCGGCTGGGTCCAGCCGCCTTGCTGCGGCGGATAACCGGCCGGCGGCTGCCCCTGCTGCGGCGGCTGGCCCTGAGGCGGCTGCCCCTGCTGCGGGTACTGCTGCTGGCCGTAGGGGTCGCCGCCCATCTGCTGCTGGGCGTACGGGTCGCCGCCCATCTGCTGCTGCGGGTACATCCCCTGTGCCTGCTGCTGCCGCGCGAAGTCCTCGGCCACCAGGGCGGAGAGGTTGAAGTACGCCTCGCGGGTCCTGGGCCGCATCATGTCGAGGTCGACCTCGGCACCGGCGGCGAGGTGCTCGTCGAACGGGACGACGACCACACCGCGACAGCGGGTCTCGAAGTGCGACACGATGTCGTCGATCTTGATCATCTTGCCGGTCTCGCGGACACCGGAGATGACCGTGATCCCGCGCTGCACCAGGTCGGCGTAGCCGTGCGCGGACAGCCAGTCCAGGGTGGTGCTGGCGCTGCTCGCACCGTCCACGGACGGGGTGGAGATGATGATCAACTGGTCGGCGAGGTCGAGCACTCCGCGCATCGCGCTGTAGAGCAGACCGGTGCCCGAGTCGGTGAGGATGACCGGGTACTGCTTGCCGAGGACGTCGATCGCCTGCCGGTAGTCGGCGTCGTTGAAGGTCGTCGAGACGGCCGGGTCGACGTCGTTGGCGAGGATCTCCAGACCCGAGGGGGCCTGTGAGGTGAACCGGCGGATGTCCATGTAGCTGTGCAGATGCGGGATCGCCTGCACCAGGTCACGGATGGTCGCACCGGTCTCGCGGCGCACCCGTCGGCCGAGCGTGCCGGCGTCCGGGTTGGCGTCGATCGCCAGGATCTTGTCCTGTCGCTCGGAGGCCAGGGTGGCGCCCAGCGCGGTCGTGGTCGTGGTCTTGCCGACGCCGCCCTTGAGGCTGATGACGGCGATGCGGTAGCAGGACATCACCGGCGTACGGATCAGCTCCAGCTTGCGCTGCCGCTCCTCCAGCTCCTTCTTCGCGCCCAGCTTGAACTTGGACGGCTGTGCGTTGGCGCCCGGCTTGCGCCTCTTGGGCTGATTGCGCAGCAGTCGGTCGGAGGTCAGCTCGACGGCGGCGCTGTAGCCGAGCGGCGCGCCGGGGGTGGCCCGCTGCTGCGGCTGCTGCTGACCCGGCTGCGAGTAGGACGCGTAGTTCGCCGCGTTGGGGTCGCCGGGCTGCTGGCCGGGGAACGGCTGGTGCGGGGCCTGCGGCTGCTGCTGGGCGGCCTGTTGCGCCTGCTGGGCCTGGGCGGCCTGGGCCTGCTGCGCTTGGGCTGCCTGCTGGGCCTGCGCGGCCTGAGCTTGTTGCGCTTGTGCGGCCTGCTGTGCTTGGGCTGCCTGTTGGGCCTGGGCCTGCTGCTGCGCGTAGTCGGCCTGCGGGGGCTGCTGCCCCTGCTGCGGGTACCCCTGGGCAGCCGTCTGCGGATAGCCGTAAGCGGGCTGCTGCGTGGGGGCGTTGGGGTTCTGCGGCTGCTGCTGGGGCGCCTGCTGGGGCTGGCCCTGCTGGGGATAGCCGTACGCGGGCTGCGGGTAGCCGTAGGCAGGTTGCTGTTGCTGCTGCGCGGGCGCGCCCTGGTGCTGTTGCGGGTAGCCCTGCTGCGGCGCCTGCTGGGGCTGGCCCTGCGGGTAACCGGCCTGCGGCTGCTGCGGGGGTGCCTGCTGGGGCTGCTGCTGCGGCGGTTGCCCGGCCTGGGCCTGAGCGGCGCGCGGGTCCGCGGGCTGGAACTCCGGCGGCAGCGGCGGCAGCGCGCCCTGCTGCCGGCCGTCCGCGGCACCCCAAGGAACTCCCTGCTGCGGCATGCCCTGCTGGGGGACTCCCTGCGGCGCCCCTTGCTGGGGCATCCCCTGCTGCGGGACACCCTGCTGAGGCATGGCCTGCGGTGCCTGCGGCTGCCCCTGAGCGGGCGCCGCGGACTGGGCGGGAATCGGGGCCGCGGCCTCGGGCGCGGGCGCCTCAGGGGCCGGAGCGCCGCCCTCCACGGGGGCGTTGGAAGGTGCGGCATCCGGCTGCGGCGCCGGCGCCTCAGGTGCTTCCGGTGCCTCGGCTTCGGCCACGGCGGCTTCCGTACTCGGCTCCGCGGCACTCGGCGCCGTGACGTCGTCGTCCTCGTCGTCCCAGAGTCCGGCCGAGGGATCGTCACCGGTGCCCGCGCGCACATTGCCGGAACCGGACGCGGCGTCCGCGGCCGGTGCGGCGTTCGGCGCCTCGGCGGCCACCGGCGCGTCCGGGGCGGGCGCGGCCGGTGCGTCGCCCGTGTCGTTGGGGCGCAGCATCGGGAATCCGGGCGGGCCGGCGTCCGGCGGGGGAGCCGCCTGGCCGGGTCCGCCCTGCGGCGGAACTCCGGGCACCGGGGCGCCCTGCGGCGGGCCCTGAGGCGGCTGGCCGGCGGGCGGCGCTACGGGCGGAGTGGCGGGTGCGGTGGCAGGAGGAGCCGCAGCGGAGGCCGCGGCGGCCGTGCCGCCTCCACTGGTGTCGTTGCTCGCGTACCAGGCCGGCGCGGCAAAATCGATCTTGAATTCACCGGTCAGGTCGAACTCGGACTGGTCGTCGTCAGGATCGTTCCCGTCCGGACGGAAAGCCTCCTGCTCGTTCACTGTGCCTCCTGGTGTACTGCAACGCACCTGAACGGCAGGACCGGATACAGGCGGATCGATCGGATGTAGCGGAAGTCGGAACACACCACCCGGGGTTGTGCCAACACTAACGTTCTCCATCCCCGTATCGACGGCCGTCATGATGTGGTCCTGCGGCTCTCAACACAGCCTAATCAAGAGTCGGCCCGTAACGGCAGTCGGTGTCATGTCGTCTTCCAGCCCCGTCGGCACACCTACGGGCGCACCCGTGGATGCGCCCGTAGGTCGTGCCCGGGGCCGATCGTCCCGGCACGGCGCGGAGCGCCCCGCCTCGGCAACCGGCCGGGGAATACTGGTCAGTCCATACGGCGCGGGCCGCCGAGCAGATTGGTCTCCGCCTCCGTGGGCTGCGTCATCACGAACTGATGGCCGTCCCGCGAGCACCACAGCATGGCGTTGTCGCTGAGCGTCGGCAGCACCGCGCCGACCTGCTCGGGAAGCCGCATGATTCGCGTCACAACCTCGGCCTCTTCGGGCGAGAGCCGCTGCAGACCGACCAGATCGGCGCGGCTGATCATCTGCGGCGAGCGCGGCCCGAGGAACGGCAGCACGGTCAGCACCGACTGCCAGGGGCTCGGCGCGAGCTGGTTGCGCGGCGGCCGCGCGCCCATGTCCCGTACGACGAGCACGGGGCTGGAAACCGACGGTCCCTGCGGCGCGATCTGGCGCACCTCGTGGACGGACACACACTGCTGCCCGCCGCCCGCGGCCTGCGCCATCTGGCCCCAGGCCGGCGGCCGCGCGGTCTCCACCGCGACCCGGGCACCGGCGGCGACCGTACGCAGCGCCAGCACCTGCGCCATCCACATGCTGCCGACCAGCACGATCTCCAGCGGAGCGGGCCGCAGCACGCTCAGCACGGCGGGCTGGTTCTGCGGGTCGATGCCGATGACCACACCGTCGTCGCCGACCGGCAGGGTCAGCGCGCCGAGCGACTCCGCGGGCAGCACATGCGGGCTGCGCCGGGGACCGCGCAGACCGAAACCGGGCCTCGGCTTCGGACCGGTCGGACCCGACTCCTCCTCGTCCAGCCGCGGTTGGTGCGACAGCCGACGGCCGTCACCGCCGACGGGGGGATTGCGCCAGCCGTCGCTGCTGACGTTGACACGGGGCTGATAGGTGGGAGTGGCCATCAGCGGGTACCTCCGAGGGGAAGCGTGGCCAGGAGGCCGGGCAGCTGCTCGCGGTCGAGCCGTACGAGCCCGACCTTCACCGAGCTCGAACGCCGCTCCAACTCGTGCTGCGCGGCGGACAGTTCGTTCTCGCTGCGAGTCGACAGACGGACGTAGCCGGAGATGGCCGGGGTGCGGCCGCCGCCGTGCGTGGCGGTCAGCGAGAAGGTGCTGGCCATCGCCCGGGTGCTGGTCAGCAGCTGGGTGACGGCCGCCAACGGCGCGCCGCCCGGACCCAGTTGGGGCCACCGGCCGATCCAGTACGTGGTGTGCCAGCGGTCGTCGCAGCGCCAGGCCCGGGTCGTCTCCTGGGTGCGGCGTGCGGCCCGGCCCATCGCGCCGTTCGCGGCCCGCGGGCTGACGCACACCGCGGTACCGATTGCGGCCACGACCTCGCGCTCGGCGAGCACCTTGGCCCGTACGCCGTGCGAGGTGAGCCGGCTGACCAGCTGGTCGGCGGCGCGCAGCAGGGCACGCTGGGCACCGTCCATCCCGCCACCGCGCGCCTCGATCGCCTCCGCGCACAGCTCCGGGTCGAGCTTCAGCGCGATCCACGTCAGCTGCAGGGCCGGCGTCTGGGACTGCGCCTGCAGCGGCGCGTACGAGCGGGCCGCGACGGCCTGTTCGGGCAGATGCGGCGCCGGCGCGGGCTGGGTGTACTGCACGAACTGCACCGATTCGAGGTGGATGTCCTCGACGTCGAGCGCGGTGTGCAGCACATCGAGCGGCAGCATGTGGGTGCCGCGCTGCGGCCGCAGCGGCTCATCGCGGGCGTCCACCTGCACGATGGCGGTCAGGAACGTACCGTCGCCGACGAAGCCGATGGGACGCTGCTCTATATCCGTGTACTCGTACGTCCGCAGCGCCGGTTCGCACTCCACGACCGGGGCGAACGCGGGGTCGGCCCCCTGCGTCGCGGCCAGCGCGGCACCGCTGTTCTTGCCGCGCCGCTTCATGGCCTGCACGGTGGTGATCCACTCCGGGAGCGGGACCTTACGTCGCCGGCCGAGCGCGAACATGACGAGGAGCGCGGCCACCACGACGGCCGCGGTCAGCGCGGCCGGGTGGACCGACCAGCCCACCAGCACCAGCGCCGCGGCGAGTTCGATGATGGCCAGCTGCTGTACGCGGACGCCGCCGATGTTCCCGGCCTGCTGGCGCAACCGAGGCGCCACCGGACCGGCCGCCGCGCGCCGGCCGCCGTCGCCTCTGCCGCCGGAACCGTTCTGGTCCCCGGATTGCCGTGCGGCGGAAGGCTGTTGCTGCTGTTGCCGCCCGTTGCGGCGTCGAGCCCTGGTGGCGCTGGACATCCCCCGGCCTGCTCCTCTACTGGTGGTGTGGCCTCTAGGCGTATCGGCCGCCGCTGAGACTGGTGCGTTGGAAGGTGGCACCCGTACCGTACGGGTCGATCGACACACGGCATAGTAGAGGGCGCTACGGCGTGAGTGCCGGGGGCGGTCGATGTGGATCCGACAAGCGGGGAGAGAAAGCATCAATGGCATCACGTCGGGACGAGCTGAATGCGTATTCATTCGCGCGAAAGCGAACGAATGCGGCATTTCTGAAGCCGCTGCCGAACGGCTCGATCGAGAGCGCGCCCAGGCCCCTCAAGGCGGTGATGCCCAGCATTATCATTGCCCTGCTGATCCTCGTCGGATTCGGTGCGTGCGGAATTCTGAAGCCGGTTGCTCCGCAAGGGTGGGACGAGCCGTACAAACACGTCATCGTCGGCGCTGATTCCACTACCCGCTATGTCGTTCTGCCCAGCAAGGATGCCAACGGCAAAAAGCAGAAACTGCTCCATCCCGTACTGAACCTCGCATCGGCCAAACTCCTTCTCGACCCGAAGTACACCGTCGTCAACGTCAAGGAATCCGAGCTGGACGGGAAGCTCACGCACGGACCGGCCGTCGGTATTCCGTACGCCCCCGACCGGCTGCCCAGCGCGGAGGAAGCCGACAAGCCAAAGATCTGGGCGGTGTGCAACCGCCCCGGCAGCGGCACCAACAGCAAGCCCCAGCAGGCGGTGTTCGTCCTGGGCGGCAAGGAGAAGAAGCTCGTCGAGGGCTCGGGCAAGCTCGCCGTGCGTCAGGCGCTCTACGTCCGGGACCCCGACGGCCAGTACTGGTTGGTCGACCAGAACGGCGTCGCGTTCCAGTTCAGCGAGAAACCCGTCGGGACCATCCGCCCGAAGGGCATCCAGGACAACCGTGAGCTGCGCCAACTGATCTTCGGCGCGGCCGAGGCGCAGGACGTCACCCAGGACTGGATGAACACGGTCATCAAGAGCCCGGTCCCGCTCTCCATGCCGACCTTCGGGGCGGCGACGGGGCAGCAGCGCAACGACAACGGCGTCCCGGCCGAGTACAACAAGGTCGGCATGGTGGTCGAGAACAGCGCGTCGGGCGAGAAGTATGTCGTGACTCCTGAGGGCGTCCAGCAGGTGACGAACTTCGTCGCCAAGCTCCTGCTCAAGGGGCAGAACGCGACGGACCTCGGCCACACCGACGACGACCTGGAAGCGAAGCCGCTGCCCAGCACGGACATCGACCCTCAACTGGACGACCAGGGCAAGCCCCGCAAGTACCTGGACAAGGTCGGAGCCACGGACTTCGACATGCCCTGGCCGCAAGAGGTCGTCACCGCGGCGAACAACTTCAGGCAGGGCTCGCAGACCGGCGGCCTGACCAGCCCCACCGACAGCGGTGTGTCCTGCAGTGTCTACACGGGCAGCAACCTGAAGTACCCGGGTGCCAAGTTCCTCGGCTACCCGAACGGTGTGCCCAAGATGCAGACCTGGATCGGCAAGGACTACCCGGCCAAGATCGCCTCTGGCTCCACTTCCTATGTCACCCCCGGTAGCGGCCTGCTGTACCAGGAGGTGAAGGGCTCCGAGAAGGACGGCCGCCTGTACCTCGTCACCGACACCGGACTGCGCTACAACGTTCCGGTGGGCAACGACAGCAAGGACAAGGCCGGCAACGACAAGCAGGAGCGTGACCAGGCGCGGCTGCACCTCGGCTACAAGGGCGGACATCCGCCGCTGATCCCGGCCACCTGGTCCGAACTGCTCTCGAAGGGTCCGTCCTTGAACGTGTACGACGCCAAGAAGCCGCAGTCCCAGTGACCTGCCCGGTGACTGCCGGAGGCCGTGATCTTCATCAGGGCTGTGATCTTCGCCCCGTTACAGCCTGGTATTCCTGACCGATAGCGTCGCATCTGCCCGATTCCGCTGAACAACGTTTACCTGACGGGTAGTTGGCATTGTTGTGATCCCGTCACAAGACCAGCATCCCTGTTGGGGACAAGCGTGCGGAGTGGTTAAAGTGGCCTAAGGCATCAGCAACAGATGCCAACCGCGCGAGGGCCCTAACCGGCACAGCACGGTACGACGTACGAGCCTCATGGGGGACGTTGACTTATGGCTGGTCAGCAGTACACAACCACCGAGGAGGAGATGGTCGCGTTCAGCGGCAAGATCGCCTCGGTCAACCAGTCGATCCAGGGCGAGATCCAGCGCCTGAACACGGTCGTCGACACCATCACGTCCGGGTGGAAGGGTGCTGCGGCCTCCTCGTACAACCAGCTGCAGTCGCAGGTGAACGAGGACGCGAACCGTCTCAACCAGCTTCTGGGCGAGATCAAGGAAGCGATCGACGCGACCACGAAGAACTACGCGGCCTCCGAAGAGGAGCAGGCTCAGTCGATCTCGCACGTCCAGGCTTCGGCTTCGCCGTTCGGATGATGGGGCGGCGCCGCCTTTCGCGGCGCAACGGCCCAGCCGCCGCAGCCCGGGCCCGTCGGCCAGTCCCGCCGGCCCGCTGCGGCATGTGAATCGACCAGGCCTTATCAACTCCCGGAGGAGACACCATGGGTGGCCAGATCCTCGTCAATTTTGCGACGATCCAGCAGGCAAGCCAGGACGTGCGCGGCACGGCCAACAACATCCGTCAGCAGCTCGACGACCTCGAAGCCGGCGTCAAGAAGATCGCCGCGAGCTGGGAAGGCTCCGCGCAGGAGGGCTACCAGGCCCGCCAGCGCGAGTGGGACCAGCGCGCCGCTTCTCTGCACTCGACGCTTGAGGCCATCGCCAAGGCGCTCGACCAGGCCGCTCAGAACTACCAGGCCACCGAGTCCAAGAACGCCGGTATCTGGGGCGGCTGACCTCGCGTCGACGCAGGTACGGATGGCACACGACTGAGCAGCCCGGAATCGGCTCGCACAGTGGTCAATGAGGGCGGGCGCGCTGCAACAGTGCGCTCGCCCTTCTGCCGTCCGCCTGCACTCCGCGGATCCCACCCCAATACCCCATAGCCCGCACACGCTTCCGTCCCACCCCTCCCTCCCATTCCTCCCGCCCATTTCCTCCCTCCTGTTCCTTCTTCTCATTCCCTTCCTCAATCTCCTTTCTTCACCCTTCCCTCACCCCTCGTTCCCGTCCCATCCGCCACACATGGAGAGCAGACAACCCGTGGGATCTCGCGCCATTGGTCACCGAGCCGGGCATCGCCGACGAGCGGCGGGCGCACTGGTTGCGGCGGCGTGCGCCGTCGGCATGTCCTGGGCCGCCGGAGCGCCGGCGATCGCGGACGAGAACGTGCCGCTCAACAGTGGCGAATGCAAGTTCGGCACGGATGACATCAAAGAGACCCCCTGGTCTCTGCAGCGCCTCCTGACCGAGCAGCTGTGGGCAAGCGGCAAGGGAAAGGGCGTCCGGGTCGCCGTCATCGACACCGGCATCGACAAGGGCAACAAGCAACTTGAGAAGGCAATAGGCCCCGGTGGTGTCAGCCTCGTCAAGGGCAAGGAGAAGGAGACCGTGGACAGGGTGGGCCACGGCACCAAGGTCGCGGGCATCATCGCCGCCCGGCCCAGGGCCGGCTCCGGTTTCTACGGCATCGCGCCCGAGGCGACGGTCATCCCGATCCAGCAGACTTCCGAGGAGAAGCCCGGCACCGCCGAAAGCCTCGCCAAGGCCATCAACTATGCGGTCGGCAAAAAGGTCGACATCATCAACGTTTCCCAGGGCACCGGCGCCAACCAGCGTCTTCTGCCCCAGCTCAAGGATGCGGTGAACAGGGCCCAGGCAGCAGGCGTCCTGATTGTGGCTTCGGCCGGCAATGGTGGCGCCGACGGCGGGAAGAAGGAGATGTATCCCGCCGCCTACTCCAAGGACTTTGACAACGTCCTGGCCGTAGCAGCCTCCGACCGCAACAACGAGCGCGCGCCATTCTCCCAGTCCGGGGATTTCGTCAGTATCGCCGCACCGGGCGTCGACATGGTTTCCACGGTCCCTGACGGCGGCAACTGTGTTGACCAGGGCACAAGCTTCGCCGCTCCATACGCCGCGGGAGCCGCGGCCCTCCTCAAGGCGAAGCACAGGGCCGAGAAATGGACGCCGCAAGAAATCATCTGGCACCTTGAGCAGACTGCGGACCGTGTCCACCGGGACCATGACGACTACATCGGCTGGGGCGTCATCGACCCGGTGGCGGCCCTCAACGACGACACCCGCCCCACCGGCCCGCCACAGCCGAACAAGGGCACCAACGCAGCCGATGCCATCAACATCCAGCCGGCCGTCGTCCCCATCGGCGAAACCCCCGAGGAGCGACGCGCCCGCATTTCCATCTACATCCTTGGCGGGGGGATTCTCGCTGTGGGCTTGGTAGTTGGTTCCGCCATCGCGATCCGCGACTGGCGACGTAAGAGTGGTTTCAGCACTAACGGGGAGGCTTAATCATGGCCGAGTACGGCGTAGACCTGGATGCCTTGGACCAGGTCGTCAAGGAGCTCAACGAGGTCCTCAAGCAGATGGGCGACGAGACGAGTACGGCTGAGAGCAGCACCTATCTGCCGCAGGGGTCCCTGGGAGACGGATTCAGCGAGGTAAGCGAGCTCTATGGCGCTCACGCGAAGGTGAAGGCTGACATCAACAGGTTGATGAAAAGGGTCGAAGGCCTCGTTGATACGTTCGGGAAGAAGTCGGCCAAGGTCAGGGACGCGTACCAGGACGCTGAAGCAGAAAACACCATGAAATGACGTGACATCACCCGGCGGATTCGCAGGTGACAGATGGGACATGTTCGATGATGGAGTGGGGGACAGCAGATGGCGTCGAAGGAAACTGATTTCAAGCCGGGCCAAGTTCATGTGCCGAAGACAAGTACGACGCCGGCCAAGGGGTCGGGTGAAGCCCAAGAACAAGGTCCCGCGATCCTCAAGAGTCGCCCGCAGTTCACTGAAAAGGAGCTCGGCGACCTAAAGGCGATGCTGGTAGGGGCCAACCCTGGCGAAGTAGGCAACGTTGCCGGGGGCTGGAAGAAGGTCCGCGTCTCGCTCGTCGGCGAGGACTGGAACAGTGGCATCAAGAAGCGCTTCGATGATGCAGTGATGAAGGTCCTGAAAACCTGGCACGGTCCGTCTGCTGAGCAGTTCGCTAAGGCGGCACAAGGGATCAGCAAGGACTTCGGGAACCTTGCGGCGTACCCGCACGTCACCGGCCACGTCCTGCAGCAGATCAGCGAAAACCTCTCGGCAGCCAAGAAAGCCGTCGACGAAATCGAAGAGCCTGACTGGTTGGACGAACTGGGCGACAAGGTCCTTGATTCGGGGAAGTCTGTTGCCAAGGGCGCAGCAGTCGGAACCGTCGCCGGTGGCGGACCGGGCGGCACACTGATCGGTGGTGTCGTGGGCTTCTTCACTGGCGGGCGCGATGACTCACAGCTGAAGGCTGACCTCAAGAACCCGAACATGACCATCGGGGATGCCGCTGCCAAGAACGCAAGCAACATCGATCCTGACAAGCAGGCTTCGCTGTTGGCTGCTCACTACATGGAGCAGCTGGCGACGACGTATCGGGCCGGCGCGAAGGCATTGAAGGGGGTTGAGGGGCGCGTCGATGACGGCGGCCGGATCCAGCAGCCAGAAGACACTGATGGCGGTGGGGCCATTGGAGGCATTGGGGCATTCGGCCCGACCCCGGGCGGCCCGAAGGGCGGTGCGGCACCGAAGATCCCGGGCATGAAGGGCGGCGGATACACGACTCCGCAGCCAATGGAACCGCCGCGTCCGGACGGAATTGGCGGCGGGATCGGCAGCGTCCCCAAGAGCCCCGCGCCTCATGTCGGTACGGGACTTGACGGCTTTTCAGGCGGCCTTGGGCCTGGCGGCGGTACCGGCGGTGGCGGAATCGGCGGCGGTCCCGGTGGCGGAACAGGCGCCGGAAGTCTGGGGTCTGGTCCCGGTGGAGGCTCAAGCTCGGGCATCAGTGGTGGCGGCATGCCAGGCATGATCGGTGGTGCTGCCGGCCGCGGCGGTGCCGGTGCTGGAGCGGGTGCACGGGGTGGCCGTGCCGGTATGCCGGGCATGGCGGGTGGTGCTGCCGGTGCAGGCAAGGGCGCTGGAGCCAAGGGCGCTGGCGGCAAGGGTGCCCTGGCCCGGCAGAAGGGCGGCGTCGCCGGCGGCAAGGGCGGCAAGTCCGGAGCCGTCGGCCAGGGAGGATCCGGCCTGCACCGCAGCCGTGGCGGCACACAGAAGGGTGCGACAGGCGGTCGCCGTCCGATGGGGATGGCCGGTGCCCCGGGGGCTAACGGAGGCAAGGACAAGGCTCAGAATGGGCAGCGTCCTGACTACTTGGTCGAAGATGAGGAGACCTGGACCAAGGAGCGTAATGTGGCGCCCAAGGTCATCGAGTAGGGACCTGCCAGCCAAGATCAAGTGATCGGCGGAATCGAAGCGGGGCCCGCAGTCTTCGGGTTGCGGGCCCCACCTTGTTAGGGAGAGGTGTACGGCATGAGCTTCACGCGAACGCTGCGTGCAGTGGGCGGCGCGGTGGTGGCGGGAGCACTGCTCTTCGGCGCCGCCCCGACCGCTTTGGCAGACGAGATCAGGGACGCTCAATGGCCGCTGAAGGCGTTTGATGCTGAGAGCGTATGGAAGGAATCGACGGGCAAGGGCGTAACAGTCGCCGTCATTGATGATCCCGTTTACGGAAGTCACCCAGACCTGAAGGGTAATGTGCTGCCAGGGCACAATTTTACCGATGGCGGAACCGCTGATCATGGAAGCTCAAATGATCACGGGACTGCGATGGCTTCAATCATCGCAGGGCATGGACATGGTGCGGGTAATTCCGATGGGATCATGGGCCTCGCGCCAGACGCGAAGATTCTGCCCATTGGAATCCCAGCACTCGGAGACGACGTGGGCGACTCCGAAATCGCTGACTGGGTTAGGTATGCAGTCGATCACGACGCGTCAGTCATTAACATGTCAATTGAAGGCCGGGTTCTCAACGATTCCGATAAGAGTGCACTGACCTATGCGCGTCAGAAGGACGTCCTGGTTGTAGCGGGTGCAGGGAACGACGGAGAGTCCAAGTTGGGTGACTTGGCTTCCTTTCCCGGGGTTGTCGCCGTAGGAGCTGTGGACAAGACTGGAGAAATCTGGTCGAAGTCCAACGCGGGTAGCCAGTTGATGCTTTCGGCTCCTGGCGTACAGATCACGTCTGCTTCTGCAGAGAGGTCGGACTACCCCTATCGGCGTGCCGATGGTACTTCAGACGCCACGGCCTATGTTTCAGCTGCCGCAGCACTTCTGCGTTCGAAGTTCCCTGACCTCACCGCCGGTCAGATCGCCAATCGTCTCGTCAAGACGGCTGCTCTCCCCAAGGGCAAGGAAGACCTCCAGCTGCCCGACCCGCACTATGGGTACGGTTTCATTCGGCCGTACAGTGCGCTGACGCAGGAAATTCCGGCTGGTTCCAAGAACGGCCCGCTGAAGACTCCTAAGACGGACCCGACCGGTGGAGCAACCGCTCCCGGTGCATCGGGTGGCGATCAGGCAAGCGAGAAGGAAGACAGCGGACTCGGTGCCGGTGCCATTGTGGGCATTGCAGCCGGAGTTCTCGTCGTTGTCGCGATCATCGCCATCGTCATCGTCGTGGCCCGGAAGAAGAACGGCCGTAACGGCCCGCCCCCCGGCGGACCCGGCGGCTACGGCGGTCCTGGTGGTTCCGGTTTCCCGCAGCAGCCTGGTCCGTACGCGCAGCAGCCTGGCCCATATCAGCAGCAGCCCGGAGCTCCGGGCTTCCCGCCGGCGCCGCCCACTCAGCCGCCGGGTCAGTGAGGCTTGGCGAAGGGCCCGTGTTTCGGCAGATTTGAGCGCGTGATGCAGTCAGGTTTCTGACTGTGGCTGTCGCGAGAGGCGCGATGATCGAGGTTGGCGCACGGCTCGCGATAGTCAATCGACAGAAGTGACTTGGGTCCACAGCCTCCAGAGGCTGTGGACCCAAGTCTGTATAGGAGGGGGAATGCCTGGCGCCGCCCCGACCGCTTTGGCAGACGAGATCAGGGACGCTCAGTGGCCGCTGAAGGCGTTTGATGCTGAGAGCGTATGGAAGGAATCGACGGGCAAGGGCGTCACGGTCGCGGTGATCGACGATCCCATCTACGGCGATCACCCGGACCTGAAAGGGAATGTGCTTCCGGGGAAGAGTTTTATCGATGGTGGGCGAGGTGATCAGGAGAGCAAAAATGATCACGGAACTGGCATGGCGTCCCTCATCGCCGGGCATGGGCATGGTGCAGGCAATTCCGACGGCGTGATGGGCCTAGCGCCGGATGCAAAGATCCTTCCCGTTGGGAGGCCAGAATTCGGATACGGAGACGGAAGTTCCGACCTTGATGATTGGATCCGGTATGCAGTCGATCAGGGTGCATCAGTCATCAATATGTCGATTGAACCTACGTCCCTCTCCGATGCCGATAAAGAAGCGTTGACCTACGCGAGGCAGAAGGATGTCCTGGTTGTAGCGGGATCAGGGAACGACGGGAAGACCGAGCTAGGTCCCTTGGCTTCATTCCCCGGGGTCGTTGCCGTGGGGGCTGTGGACAAGACTGGAGAAATCTGGTCGAAGTCGAACTCAGGTAGTCAGATGATGCTTTCGGCTCCCGGGGTAGGGATCACGTCTGCTTCTGCAGAGCGGTCGGACTATCCTTATCAGCGGGGGAGCGGCACCTCTGATTCCACGGCCTATGTTTCAGCTGCCGCAGCGCTCTTGCGTTCGAAGTTCCCTGACCTCACCGCCGGTCAGATCGCCAATCGCCTCGTCAAGACGGCTGCGCTTCCCAAGGGCAAGGAAGACCTCAAGCTGCCCGCCCCAGATTATGGTTATGGCGTCATCCGGCCGTACAGTGCGCTGACGCAGGAAATTCCGGCTGGTTCCAAGAACGGCCCGCTGAAGACTCCTAAGACGGACCCGACCGGTGGAGCAACCGCTCCCGGCGCATCGGGTGGCGATCAGGCAAGCGAGAAGGAAGACAGCGGACTCGGTACCGGTGCCATTGTGGGCATCGCGGCTGGTGTTCTCGTCGTCGTCGCGATCATCGCCATCGTCATCGTCGTGGCCCGGAAGAAGAACGGCCGTAATGGCCCGCCCCCCGGCGGCTACGGCGGTCCTGGTGGCCCCGGGTCCCCGCAGCAGCCCGGTCCGTACGCGCAGCAGCCTGGCCCGTATCAGCAGCAGCCCGGGGCTCCGGGCTTCCCGCCGGCGCCGCCGACCCAGCCGCTCGGCCAGTAAGGCTGTGATGTAGGGCAAGCGGAAGCGTAGGAAAAGTATTGGGGTGCGCGGCCTTCGGGCTGCGGGCCCCAAAGCATTTGAAAGAAAAGAGAGTTCGGAAAGCTGCCGGGCTGGGCCCGCCTGGGTGGTGCTCTGCCCCTCGTGCCTCGGAGGAGCAGAGCACCACCGTGCCCCTCAGGGGGCCTGCGCTATGGCGAAGCCGATGAAGGCAGTCCAGGCAGTGGGCGGCACAGTCAGTGCGGGCCGTGTGATGTCCTTCGAGTCGCGGACGTGCACAGAGGCGGCGCCAGTTGCGACCTCGACGCATTCGCCGCCCGACCCAGTGCTGTAACTGCTCTTGAACCAGGCCAACTCGGGCATGGCCCGCACTGTCTCCTCTATGTTCATGCTTCTCCCAGCAACTTCTCGACAAAGGTCAGCGATTCGCGCGGTGTGAGCGCTTGCGCTCTGAGGATCCCGTACTGTTCCTCGATCTCGCGGACCGATTTCCGTTCCGTGTGCAGGCGGCTGTCCTTGTACCCCTCCACGTAGGCGATCCTCCGCCCGTCGCGTGTTTCGATCAAGGTGAACGGGCCGTCCAGCCCTGCGTGCTCCTCCCGCTCGGTCGGCATCACCTGGATCTCGACATTGCGGCGCTGTCCGTGCAGCAAGATCTGTTCCACCTGGCCCCGCATGACTGCCCATCCACCCAAGGGACGGCGCAGGACCGACTCTTCGATGACAAAGCTGATCGTGGGCATCGGCCGCCGGGCGAAGACGTCCTGGCGCTCCAGCCGTGCCGCAATTCGCTGTGCGACGGTCTCTTCGTCCAGCAGGGGCCGCCACATGGTGAACACCGCTCGTGCGTACTCCTCCGTCTGCAAGAGGCCCGGCACCGCCTTCGTCGCGTACACATGCAGCCCGACCGCCGTCCCCTCCAATCGCGCCGCATCCCGAAAGAAGGCCGGATACTGCGCCCTCGCCACCTCCTCCTTCATCTCCGTGAGGACGCCGTGCGCCCCCAGCACCTCGTCCGCTCTGTCGATGAACTTGGGCGGCGGGATGCGCCGCCCCTGTTCGAATGAGGCGATGGTCGCGGGGGAGTAGCCCGTCTTCGCACCGAATTCGGGGCGTTCCATCCCCGCCCATTCCCGCAGCCGCTTGAGCTGGCGCCCAAACACCTGCAGGATTCCCGATCCGGGCTCGTACTCCGCCTGCTGGCCGTCGTCGTTCATGTCCGCCATGCCCGCCGCCTTCCGGGGTAGTGCCACCCGTTGCGTACCCGCGCTTCCCTCGTACGTACAACGCACCGTGGTCAGCGCATCACTCCTCGTCAAATGTATGCCGGCGACGGGAGGGTTGCTCCATGAACAGCACAGCGCGCACTTCTGGCGCATTTTCCCTGCTTAGCGAAAACCAGCCCGGTATCGGTGAGTTCGCGATGCGTTTTACGTCCACACCGCGCGGCGCCCGGCTGGCCCGTCGGCTGGTGTCGCACCGTCTTGACGAGTGGGGGTACTCGTACGACAGCGAAATCAATGAGTCCGTTACCGCCATGGCCGGTGAGCTCGCTGCCAACGCCGTGCGGCATGGCCATGTCCCCGGGCGGGATTTCGCGCTACGCCTGACGGTTTCAGCGGCGGCGGGCACGTTCCGTTTTCGTGTCGAGGTGTCCGATACGCGTGGCGAGGGGCTGCCGTCGGTCGCCCCGGCCACCTCGGCCGGCGGGGGCGGGGTGGCGGATCCGTGCGGCGTGCTCGCGGAAAACGGTCTCGGGCTGCTGATTGTCGGATGCCTCGCGGCCCGATGGGGTGTCGTACCGAGGCCGGGCGGTCCGGGCAAGACTGTCTGGGCGGAGTACGCCGCGGCGACGCGCAGGCCAGAACGCTGAGGGGTCGGGGAGCTCTTCAGATGAGGTGGAACAGGTTGGCGTGAGCCGGTGGAAGAAGTCGCGCAGGCAGGCGGCCTGTCGGGTGGGGGCGAAGGACTCATTCATCGCCCCGGTTCCTTCGTCTCACTGGCTCAGCCGAAGACAGAGCGGACGTGGTCCGTGACCGTTGAGCGGACCGCTCTCGTGGCCTCCGGGTTGTTGGTGGCGGTGCCGCCGGTGCGGTTGTCGACGTTGCGTGGTTGCGGCGTCCAGGCCGCGGTTGGATTGGTTTTCCGCCCGGTTGCCGATCGCCTTCGAGACGGCACGTGGAACAACATCAACCACGCTGGCACCAGCCGCACGACCCGGGTCCAGGATTCGGGGTCAATCCCCTGCTGGGCGCTGTGGTGAGTCACGAGCGTTCAGGACTATCCGTTGTGTGCGTAGGCGTGGAGGAAATCGCGACGAAATGCGTCCGCGCTCGCGCCCGGCGCCGTTGTTCGGTGCCCATGCTCCGAGGTGCTCCCTGAGCCCCAGACGCGGCCTTGTGCTAACCGCCTGGGGCGTCGCCTGGCCGCCGCCATTCCCAACTGGCCGCGCGACCTCCCCGGTCGGGCCAGTGCCGTGACGGTGGTCATGCCGTACGAGCTGATCGGCTGCGTCGGAGGCGTCGGCGCGCAGTTCAACGTCACGGCCCGGAGCATCCGGCCCGAGACCTCCTGGTAGAGACGACGAAGGTAGCTCTGCCCAGTCCGTGGCACAACGCGAGCGTGTCCAGTACGCCCTGCGGCTGGGCACCCATCCCGGCCACGGCTCGGGCGGATGCCCGGTGTGTGTTCATGACGGCGGCGCTACCGATGCGGAATCCATCAGAGGGACGGATCGGCGTGAGCGCTGCCGCTCGGCAGCGCTTGGGGAGGATCACTGGAAGCTGAGCCGGTGTGGGTGGGTCGGGTCCGTTGGGCAGGTGAAGATGCGCATGAGCCCATGCCCGAGGTACACGTCTGTCGGCGCGCTGGCTCCCATGGTTCTTATGACCTGCCGGTCTTCGATCGGTACCCAGCTCAGTGAGCCGAGGTCCCACTCACGGTCGGCTATGGTCAGTAGTGGTCGCATAAGGGTGTCACAGGAGGAACAGTCGACCCGCGCGGGGTCGGTGAGGTGCCAGGAGGCGAAGCCACCGACCTTCCAGCCCGGCGGGATGGACAGGTCGTGCTGATAGGTGAGTTCGTATTCCTCACCTGGGGCGTACTCCTCTTCATTCTCTTCAGCGACTTCCAGGAGTTCCTCTTCCCATGCCTCGATCCTCTCCTGCAATGCGTCGCTCAGCAGGCCGACGTACTCGTGCTCGGTGATCTGTTCCGGGTGGAGGACACAGGGGCTGGGCACACATTCCGCCCGGCCCACGACGGCAGGCTCCGGGGTGTCGGTGAGGACATCGGTGACGTCCCGCGAGCGCCGCCAATTCACCATTACGTCCATTGTTCGGGCAGGGCCGTGGACTTCAAAGGGGCACCACAGGATTTGAAGCAGGTCGTATCCTTCGGGGCCGGTCAGGTCCGGAATGTCACGGCTGTACAGCTGGGCTGCGGCGAGCATCGGGATCGGGTCGGTGTCGCGCAGATCGGGAGCGTGCAGACCAGGCTGGAGGCCCGCAAGGATTTCGCGTTCCTCATCGGATGGTCCGCGTTGCGGGTCTCTGCGCCATGCGTCGTCGAGGATCCGGCGTCTGAGCCGTACGTGGGCCAGTCGGTGTCCGCGGCCTTTTTCATGGACGGCTTGGCACATCGGCCACGGCTCGTCGGCCGGCCACAGAAACGGCCCTGCCACCGAGCTCTCGTGGAGCTCCGGGTTGCCTTTTCGCGGATGCAGACGCGTCCCAGTGCGGCGATAGCCGCTGAGTTCCGGAAAGAGGCCCAAGGGGGCGACCGGCCGCTCCGGTGTCGTGCGAGTCATTCATTCTTCCGGTCGAGGACGACGATCGTGGTGAGCGGCGCCCACACACGATCGCGGTCCGGATGCCGATCTCCTCGTCCATCTGTCGCCCGCTGCCTGCCCTCACCACTATCGGCCAGACACCGCCCAATCGACCACGGCGTGACAATGTGAGGGGCGACGAACGCGCTGGCGGATCCGGCTCAGGGCGTCCTCGGCTAGTACGCCGAGGACGCCGACAGCCCGAGCCCCTCAACACGCCGAGAGCCTACGCATCGGTGCGTTCACGCTCCACCGACATCATCAGCACGCCGCGGAGACGCACGCCACGTCGACCTCCTCAGCCGCGACGGCCAGGCCCCGGCTCCAGCTACGCAGCTACCCGCACGACGGCGTCGGCTGGGTGCCACCGCGATGGGTTGGGTGGAGGCGATGTTCGTCTGCAGAGGGCTCTACGACTTACCTTCTCGGTTGGCCTGTTCCCACGCGTCGAGAACTGCTGCGGGGATGCGGCCGCGGAGCGGGACTTCGTAGCCGTTGGCACGGGCCCATTCCCGGATGTCGCTGGTGTTGGCCGTGATGCCTGCGGGAGCTGGGGATGGAGTCCGGACGCTGGGATCTGAAGGTGCGAAGCTCGGCACGTGCTCGAGGATCCCACGGGGGAACTGAGGCACGGCGGTGTCACCGGTCAACACGGAAACGAGGAACTCGGTGATAGTTCCGTCGTAGATGAACCATTGGGGTCCACGGGCTTCGTTGACTGCAACCCGCCAGGAGTCAGGGGCGTCCAGTGGCTCGGTGACCCAGAAGAGGTATTCGCCGTTGTCGGTCACCCCCATGGTGAACAGCTGTCGGGGGTCATACGGAACGGGGTGCGTTCCCTGGTGGTAGTCCTTCTGCAGCTGGGATCGGATCTTGGCCGGCATAGGGCCGACGAGGTCGACGTATTCAGTGTTGCCGTGGGGGTGATAGATCTGGAGGTAGTCAGCGAAGCGTCCCGGTCCGTATGTACTGGCGAGTTCCTTGTAGTCGGTGGGAAGTCGCATGCCGAGTCGGATTTCGACGGTTGCCCAGTCGACTGGGCGCGGCGAGCTGGCAGGTGGGGGGCAGAGTCGGGTCAGAGCGTCGAAGGCGGTCACTCGATTCCTCGGCGGCGTCGGTCCTGTTGTGCGGCGTGGTCAGGGTTCTTAAGGTTTGCTTCGAGCTTGAATCCCTTGTTGCCGTCGGCTTCCATCTGAATCCACTTGGGTACGGAGTGCTTGTTGTCGTCGGTGTACTCAAGGTAGACGCTGTACTGGACGATCTCGCCGTCATCCGGGGCCACAGCGTCGTAGATATCCTGCTCATCGTCACGCATGTGCGGGCTGTTCGTGGGGTTCTGCGTGATGGTGGCCAGGTTATCGAGTGTATCCCCGGATCCTCCGAGCATTCGGGCCAGCAGGTGTCCGCGGGCCTGGTTGTGGACTGTCCCGTGAACGAAGCCGGGCGGCCGCAGGTTGTTGTTGGCGGGGGTCCCTTCATCGAGCATGTCGCGGGTGATCGTGGCGTGCATCTCGTACGGCCGACCGTGCTCGTCCCGGACAAAAACAACTCGTCCGCCCCAGGTGGGGTCATCCTCGCAGCCAGCGAGTCCGAGCGGATCCACCAAGGTAAAGGGGTTGGGGACGTAGGCGTAGTGGTTGACGGCGGGGGCCAGGCCCAATGGGTCCGGTGAGGTGTAGCGGCCTACGTCGGGGTCGTAGTAGCGGTTGACGTTGTAGTGCAGGCCGGTTTCCGGGTCGAAGTACTGCCCGGGATAGCGCAGAGGCGTATAGGCGGTGGCGTCGCGGTGTGACTGGGTCGCGCCCCAGGCCGTGCTGCGGCCGCGCCAGGCGATTGTTCCATCGGGACCGACAAGTTCGCTGGGGGCTCCAGAGAGATCCGTGACGATGGCAAAGAACCGGCGGTCGATCTCCTCTTGAGCGATGTTGGCTTTGGACTCGCGTTGTGCCAGGGGCTGCAGACCTTTGTAGTCCCATACCAAGGTGACGCCACTGCTCTGCTGTTCAGCCAGTTGGCCCCCGTCCCAGCAGTACGAGGTGGCCTCCGCGACATGCCCTTGAGGGGTCAGGCGCTCCTTGGCGATGCGGCGGCCGAGGGCGTCGTAAAGGTAGCGCCAGTGAGTGTCGCCCGGGGCATGAACGTGGGTGAGACGGTCTTCGGCGTCCCACGTGAAGGCCCATTTGAGCGTCTTGCCGCTGAGTGTGGTGGTGCGGCGCTCGATGAGGCGGCCTTGCGCGTCGTACTCGTAGCGAGTCCGTCCGGCCTGTGCGATACGGCTCCCGGCATAGTGGCGCTCACCAGCGGCGTCTTGGCCGGGTGCCCTTGCGGGTAGTGAGGTGTGGGTCTGGTCGCCGTCAGTGCTGTAGGCGTAGCGCTCGCTCCAGTTGTGTGCGGTGACGGCGGTGATGCGCCCCGCTTCGTCGACGGTGTGGGTGCTCCGGCCGGTGCGGATGTCGTCGATCGTGTGTGGTGTGCCGTCGGCGTGGTAGGAGAAGGAGCGGTCCAGCAGAGTGTCTTGTGGGCTAGAGCAGGTCTGGTGAAGGAGGCGGCCGACAGGGTCCCAGTCGTTGTGCAGAGTGAGGGTGTCGCCGAGGCTTCGGGTGGTTTCGCGGCCCAAAGCATCATGTTCGAAATGGAACGTGTGCTCGCCTGTCGTGTATGCGGTCAGCCCGCGTTCGTCGTAGGTGAGTGAGCTGATGGCCCCCGAGGGAGTGCGGCGGTGGGTGCGCCGCCCCAGGGCGTCGTAGGTGCGGGTCAGGCTGCAGCCGTTGACGCTCTCGGTGACGACGCGTCCTACGCGGTCACGTTCCAGGTCGATGCGGGCATGGGGATTGGCGATGTGGACGGCGCGGCCGGTGGCGTCGTAGGCGAAAGTAGAGGTGGCCCCGTCGTCGTGCTGTAGGCGCACAACGCGACCCAGGACATCACGCTCGTACGTCAGGCTTTGGCCGGCGGCGTTCGTGCGACGGGTCAGGTGTCCCAGAGCATCGTGTTCGTAGGTCAGGGTGCGCCCGTCGAAATCCGTCTCGGATATCAGGCGGCCGGCCGCGTCGTAGTGGTAATGCCACTCAAGGCCCCGCGCGTTGGTGACTGTGGTGAGGCGCAGTTCAGTGTCGTGGGTGAAGTGGTATTCGCCGCCGTCACTGCTGCGAGTAGCGGCACGCCGGTCGAAGTGAGTGGCACTGTGCGTGCTGGTGTGACCAGCGCGGTCGGTGTGGCTGAGCAGGTTGCCTTCGCCGTCCCAGGTCCACTCCTCCCGCGTGCCGTCGGGCAGTTCGCGCCAGGCGGGCTTTCCCTCGATGGTCCAGCCCTGGCAGACCGTTTCGCCCAGGGCGTCGGTGGCGGTGGTTACGCGGCCGAAGGAATCGCGAGCGAAGGTGGTGCGGGCACCGTCGGGCGCCGTGATCTCCACAGGCAGTCCGGCGGCGTTGTTCCGGATGCGGGTCACCGCTCCAGCCGCATTTCGGACGGCGGTCACGTGGCCGTACTCGCCGAACTCATACCGGGTGAGGATGCCGTCGGGGCCTGTGATGGCGGTCTGGTTACCCCTGGTGTCATAGTCGAAGCGCCTTTGGAGGCCGCCTCGTTCGGTGATGAAAACGGGCAGATTGAAGTCGTTGAACTCCGCGGTGGTGCGGACCCCGTCGACGGCGATCAGGCCGGTGAGGTTACCGTGGTCGTCGCGTTCGAAGCGGGTGGTGTTGCCCAGCGCGTCGGTCTGCTCAAGGAGCCGACCCCGGGCGTCATACGCGAAGCGAGTCGTGTGCCCCAGGGGGTCGGTCTCGGCAATTGTCTGAAGCCGCTGGTCCAGATGGTACGTGGTGATCGCGCCGGTGGAGTCGGTGTAGCGAGTAACCCGGCGCTCCGAGTCGTAGGCGAACGCCGACGACAGGTAGCCGCCGGGCCCGATGGTTTGAACCGTGCGGCCTGAACTGTCATATACGTAGCGGAATGTGGAATCGTTTCGGTCAGTCCACGAGAGAATGCGTGCCTCGCCGTCATAGGCGAACGTCAGAGCCTGTCCGGAGGAATTGGTCACCCCCGCGAGGTTGCCTACCGCGTCGTAGGAGTACGCCCTCACGCGCACTGCGCCCTGGTCTGTTTCCTGGGTACGCAGCGAAAGCTCACAGATGCGACCGAGATGCTGGTCGCTGCTGATGGTGATGTCGTAGCCACCGCTGTGCGTAACCGAAAGGGGCCTGCCGGACGCATTTCGGTGAAAGTCGATCTGATTGCCGTTGCGGTCCTCGATCGAGGTGAGCCACAACTGCCAACCTTCACCGGACGGCCTCGAGAAGTAGCGGGTCAGGCCCGATTGAGGCTCGGTGACTGCCAACTCCATTTCCTGAGCGCCGAGGGGACTGTCACAGCGCAGCGGAATCCGAGGACCCTCGATCGGCAGCACTTCTGGCTGTTGTTGGGTCGGCAACTGGTCGTAGATGAGCAGCGAGCCATCTTCGCGGGCCCATACGGCCTTGTTGCGGACGTCGACCTCAATCCGCTCGTCCAGAGTCGAAGCCCAGGAGCGACCGAACCACATCCCGAACGTGTAGTCCGACAGATGTGTTCGTTTGAGCACCAGTGGCAGGGTTCCCGGAAGACTGAGGTCTGTCTGCGGGAGGACCATCTGCCCCGTAGCTACGTCCACCGGGTCGTTCTTGCACTTCCGCATGTTGATGGGGATGCCGTGGCGACGCGGGTCGCTCAGGACCTTGTTCAACAGGTCTGGCTTGGTACCGGCAGCGTTGTGACCAGGTCCCTTCGAAGGCGAGTTGGGGCCACCCTTGCCATGCTGATCGCTGCCTCCGGGGGTGGTCGAGGTGGGGCCCTTGGGATCCTTCTTCCCGTCCTTGCCAAGACCCTTGAAATGGTCCGCCAGGCCCTTGTCGTTGTCGTGGTGGTTCTTGGCCATCTGCTTGATGCCGCGGGTCATGTTGTCGTCGAGGTGTTTGGCGGTTTTCTTGACGCCGTCCTCGATGCCTTCGATGACCTTGTCGAGCATGGTGTTGGCGGCATCAGCGATGGGGTCCTTGCCGCGGGTGCGGCCGTGGTGGCTCTTGGCGCGGCCGATCTTGCCGCCGGCCTTGTTGCGGAAGGTGCCGCCCGCGCTTTCGAGGCTGGTGACGACGCGGTCGTGCTCGTCGTTGTCGAAGCTGAACCCGCTACCGCCACCGGCCCCGCCGCCTCCGCCGGAACCGCTGCCGCCTCCGGATCCGCCGAGACCGCCCCCGCCTCCCCGGCGGCCACCGGCGCTGAGGAGCTCCATCGGGTTCTCAGCGGCTGACTTGGCGGAGTCCTTGGCGTCCTGTACGCCCTGGTTGAAGCCGTCCTTGCCGGCCTTGGCGGTCTGGCCCAGGTCCACGCCGTCCTTGACACCGAGGGCGTTGGCGCCGAGCTGGACGACGAGGTCGCCCACCATCGCACCCAACGCCTCCTCCACCGGTGTGAGGGCGATGCTGATGACCTGTTCGGCGACCTGCTGGCAGACCTCCTTGAACAGGCGCTTGAGGATCATTCGGGTGGCCTGGGTCGCGCCCAGCGCGCCGAGTTCGGACAGGCCGAGGGTGAAGGGGGCTGCGGCCTGGGCGGCGATGACCTCGGCGGCGAGGATACCGAGCTGGACCAGCGCGCCGATCTTGGCGCCCTCGATGAGGACCGCGACGCCGTCCATCGCGGTGGCCGCCATGCGGCCGCAGTCGGCAAGCCCCTTGAGGTGCGTGCCGTTGATCTTGCCCCAGTGGGCGTTCATCGCCTCGACGGCCAGGGAGCCGCCCGCCGAACCCACCAGACTCTGGATCGCGGTGTGGGCCTCGTTCGCGCCTTCGTCGATGTCGTCGGCGAACTCCCGCATGGCGTTGGCCATTTCACGGTAATCGTCCTCGTCCACGTTCGGCCACGACACACCGATCAGGTCGAGCAGTTCGTCCGCCCATCCCGGCAGCACAACACCCACGTAAGACACATCCCCCGTCGAATCCGTGTCAGATGATCATACGTTTCCATCGGGGGGAACGATTCTTCAAGCGCGCAATGAGTCATCCCCAACGCCCGTCGGTGCCGGGGCGAAGGTGCCGACTGGCAGGGGAGGGCTCGCGTACGGACTGGGCGGTGAACATGCTGCGGGCAGCGTGATGCCCTCGGGTTCCATGGAATTGCATCATTCATGGAACCCGAGGGCATCACGGTTGGCGGCAGCTGTCAGCCGAAGACCGAGCGGACCTCGTCCGTAACGGCCGAACGGGCCGCGTCCGTGGCCTCCGGGTTGTTGGTGGCGGCGCCGCCGGTGCGGTTGTCGACGTGGCGTTGTGCGGCGTCCAGGCCGCGGTTGGTGAGGTCTTCCTTGGCGTGGTCGATGTAGGTGTTGGGGTCGGCGAGGCCGGCGGCGCCTTCCTTGACGCCGTCGACGTATTCGCCGGCCTTTTCCTTGCCGATGTCGGCGGTTTCGCCCCAGTCGATGCCGTCGCGAGCGCCGAAGTGGTTCTCGACGCCTTGCTCGGCGACGTTCTGAGCCATCTCGGTGCCTGCTTCTACGGCCTTTTCCTTGGCCGCGTCGACTACCGTTTCCTTGACGGTGTCCTTGACCGTTTCCTTGACCTGCTGCTTGGCGTAGTCCGTGACCAGCTTGCGGGCTTCTTTGGACACCGCCTTCTGGGCCAGTTCCTTCGTCATCTTCTTGATGGCGTCCATCGTGGCGTGTTCCATCGCCTTGGTGGCCGCCTCCATGACCTCACGCTTGAGCTTGTCGAGGATCTGGCGGATGATCACGCGGGACGCCTGGGTGGCGCCGGCCGCGCCGAGTTCGGACAGGCCCAGGGTGAACGGTGCGGCCGCCTGAGCCGCGATGAGTTCGGCGGCGGTGATCACGAGCTGGACGATGACCGCGATCTTGCCCGCGATGACGGCGAGCGCGGCCGCGTCGAAGGCGAACGCGATCACCTCGGCTGCCATGGCCGCGTCGCGGAAGTAGTTGTCGCCACCGCCCGCGCTGCCGTTGTACGCGCCCCACTCCTTGGAGAAGCCCTCGACCGCCTCGCCCGAGTTGGCGGAGAAGACCTGGTTGGCCGCGGTCGAGCCGTCGGAATTCGCCTGATTCACCGCTTCGGCGAAGTCGCGCCAGATCTGGGCGCATTCGAAGAGCTTGTCCTCGTCGACATTCGGCCAGTTGAATCCGAGGAGGTCGAGGACCCAGTCGACCCCTTCTGGCAGCTGGATTGACACAGTGATCGTCCCCCGTGCGGTGATAGCCGAGTAGTACTGAGTGGGATGGCGGTGGAGTGTGAGGCGGAAATGGAGCGGGGTGAGGCGAGAGGGCGGCGGTCTATCGCGGCGGGCCGGGGGTGGCTGCCTCAGTGGCGCGTGGTGCCTCAGATGGCGGGGCGGCCGACGGCGCTGATGGCGTGGATGCCCTGCTCGTCCGACTCGGCGTAGTGCTTCGCCATGGTGGTGAGTTTGTCGCCGATGCCTTCGAGGCGTTCGCCGAGGGAGTCCATCGAGTCGAACATGCCGTTCGCGATGGGCTCGTAGATCGTCAGGAAGATGTCACCGAAGTCGCATCCCTCGAAGGCCACTTCCGCGACGTCCTTGTTGGCGCCTTGTCTCAGCTTCTTCGCCGCATTGGAGAAATCGCCGCCGATGTGGACGAACGCGTCGCCCTGCGTCCTCAGCACGTCCGGATCGACGTCAAACGCCTTGCCTGCCACTGTTGCCCCCGTATTCGCCGGTGCCCGGATGCTGCTCGTCGAGTCGGCGCCCGTGATTTCGCCGGTGGCTTGGCCCGTGACTTCGACGCCGCATGTCTCGACTGATCTCAGTCGAGACTAATGAGTTCACATTAGGTGATCTGAGCGTGGGGGTGTCAAGGCGGGGATGTGGTGGCTCGGTGGGGTTCGTGTTCTCTTCAACGGGGTTGAAATTGCGGTGAATTGACGAGGTCAGGTGCGCGTGGAGGCAGCAGGTGCGCGTGAAGGTTTGGTGAGGGGGTCAGGGGCTGTCGGAACCATGGGCGGCCGCGGTGGCGTCACCCTCTCCTGATACAAGTGAGCCCGGTGTTCGAGATGTGAGGAGTTTGCCGTGCGGTTTGGGGTGGGCCAGAAGGCGCAGCGGGTCGGAGTTGTGGCGCTTGCCATGTCCTTTGCTCTGGCGGGGTGCGGGTCGGGTTCGAAGCTGGGAGGCGCCCAGGCGGCCGAGGACATCCTGCCGCCGCGCGAGAGCATGCCGACCGAGCTCAGGACCGTGACCGATGAGCCGTCCAGTCGCGCCAAAGCCCCTAAGAAGTGCAGCGTGGCCCCGGATAAGCCCTCGGGCTGGTGCAAGGGGGCTGTGGCTGTCGGTGATGCCGCGTACGGGAGCAGCGACAAGAGCAAGTCGGCTCGCTTCAACGTGGTCGTGTACCGCAGCGACTACGTGGCCAAGAAGGCCTTCAGGAAGTGGGAATCCTACGCCCAGAGCAGCCCGACCAAGTACCGGACCTTGAAGGCTGAGACGTTCGGATCCGGGAGCGTGGCGTTCGCGGACGTCGATCCGGCGTACAAGGACCACCAGGAGCTGGTGATTCGCGAGGCCAACTTCATCGGCACGGTGAAGTACGACGGGAGCCGTCTGCAGGACGCCGTCGACCCCACTCTCCTCAAGCTGTCGAAGATGTTCACCGAGCGGATGCGGCAGGAGGGCTAGGAGGGCCGGGCGTGCCCGGGAGCCGGGCACGTGGGCGATCGCAGGTCACGTAGCATTTCTGCCATGGACGCACCCGAAGCCGAAGAGTCCCTCTCCGAGAGCCGCGTCGGGCTGACACCCCGTCAGGCGCGGCGAATACGCATCGTCCTGGCCTCGGTCCTGATGGCCGCGATGGCGTTGGTGCTGGTGGTGCGCCTGGCGTCGCGTACGTCGGTGCTGGTGGTCGGGGTCTACGGAGCCGCGCTCGTACTCTGTGGCATTGTGATCGAACTCAGCCGGAACGGGCGCACCCGGCTGGGCTCTTGGCTGCTGGGCGTCGGCTTGGCCGCGGCGCTGGCGGCGGACTGGTTGCTGTTGCCCTGAGAGGGCACCGGGGTGGGGCGGGTGCTCACGCAGACGCACGTCCGCGCCCGCACGTAGGCACCCGCCCCCCCCGGGCCCCGCCTCAGAACGGCCCGTCCTCAGAACAACCCGTGCCACATCTGCTCGATGATCAGCGACCACCAGTTGCCCTCGTCGTCCAGCGCCCAGGAATCGATCGCCGCGATCTGCTCCTGGAAGGCGGCCACCGCCGCGCCCGCCGCGTACGGGTCCATGCCCCGCATCTGCTGCCGCGTGGTCGCCAGCAGGGCCAGCGAGCGCAGATACGCGGCGAGGGTGCGGTTGACGAAGCGGCCGCCGCCCGACGACGGCTGGACGGCCCAGACGGTGCCGACCAGGCTCTGGTTCGCCTCCGGGGCGGTGCACTGGACGGCGAGGGTGTAGAGGCCGTCCGTGCCGAGGCGGACGTAGCCGGCGAGGGTCTCCAGCGTCTGCTCCCGGGTCTCGGTCCCGGTCTGCCGCAGGTGGGTGGCGACATCGGTGAACAGACCGCCGGGCGGGGGGCTGTCGACCTGGTCCGCGGTGAAGAAGTACGGGACCTGGGCGGGCAGCCCGGCCCAGGTGAGGGTCTTCTTCGCGGCCTCCGGGAGCCGGGTGGCGGCGAGGTCGTCGGCGTCCGGGCGGATCACGCCCTGGGGACCGAGGACCTCGGTGAGGTGCTTGCCGAGGGCCACATCGCGCATCGGCGGCGCCGGCTCGGCGTTCTGGGGCACCGGCACCCGGTGTGGCCGCGGCGGCGCCGGCCGGCCCGCCAACTGGTGCATCATCTCGACGTGCCGCAGCAGCCCGGCGATGCCCTCCGCGCGTTCCTCGGGCCGCATGCCGTAGCCCTCGGTGCAGGAGAAGGTGGCGTTGGGGAAGCCACGGAAGATGAAGTCGCCCGGGTAGCCGCCGGGGAGCAGGGCGGGGCGGAGGTCGGTGTGCACCGCCCGGACGTCCTCGCCGCGTACGCCGAGGCGCAGCAGCTCCTCGTGCAACTGGAACTCGACGGGCGGCATTCCGGGGGCCGAGACACGGACGAGGCTGGTCTCCTCACCGGTGGCCGGGTCGTTGTACGTGGCGACGGCGGTGTTGCCGGGGCCGGTGACCGGCGGCTGGTCGGCGGCGGCCGCCTGAGCCGGGGCCTCCCCCATAGCCTCAAGGGCATGGGACGTACCCCCATCCGCCCCCGCGCCGTGCTTCTGCTGGTACATCCGTACGACCTCGTCGACCGGCACGGACGGCCAGACCGTCAGCTCGCCGGTGGCGCGGTCGACGACACCGCACGCGGTGCCGATCTCCGCGGGCGGGCGCCGCTGCCCGGTCTCCGGGTCGACCTCCGGGGGCGGCGGTACGGCCCACACCACCCAGCCGAGGTCGAACTCCTGCATGGCCACCTCACGCGGCGGGCCCTGATGCCCTTCGGGGTTGAGCCAGCGGGCGGCGGTGGCGTGTGCCTGCGCCTGGGTGATCACGAGTGGTCTCCTTCGAGGCCGTGGGAAGCGTCAGCGTCATGGGCGCCGGCGGCCTGGGCCGGCACGGTGGGGGTGGCCGCCAGGGGGACAGCGGCGGTGATCTGCCGGGCGGTCACACCGCGCTCGGTGGCGATGACGAGGACACCGTCCGGCGAGAGATCGGCGCCGGTGAACGGGGTGTCGGAGACCAGGGCGGCCACCACCTCCTGACTCGCGCGGGCCCAGACGCGCAGATAGTCGGCGCCCCGGCTGATCGCGAACGGCGCCGCCGCCCGCTCGTCCTCCGAGGGGCGCAGCACCTGCGCCGGGTCGGCGTCGAGGTATCCGGGGCGCAGCAGATCGTGGAGGAGGAAGGCCGAGCCGCTGCCCTCGGCGGCGGCACCGGCGGCACCGGTGGCACCACCTTCAGGCCCCGCCGTACCCGCCGTACCCGTTGTATCCGCCGTGCCCTCAGTAACCTCGTCCGTCGCACGTGGCAGCGGACGGGAGCCAGGGGTGCCCTCGGGGACGAGGATGGCGGCCACCGGGCGGGGGGCGGTCGTGCTGGGGGTGCCGGAGACCGTGGCCTGGCCGTCGGCAGCTGCGCCGTCGGCGGGCGTGCCGGAGACTGTGCCCTGCCCCGCTTCAGCCCCGTCCTGCTCAGCCACGGACCCGACCGTCACCGCGCTCGCCCCCGTGACCGGCAGGCTCCACAGCGTGCGCCACGGCAGCGCGAAGCCGAGCCGGTGCAGCGCCTCCGCCCAGGGCGCCAGCCCGTCCTCCACGAAGGCGGTCTCCAGCAACGCGGCCCGCATCCCGGCCGGTGCCTGGGTGCGGGTGAGCAGGGGAGCGACGCGCAGATACGTACGGGCCGCGGCGCCCAGCTGCTCCAGCGGTACGGCCTCGACGGCGGCCCGCAGCGACACCGGGTCGGCGTGTGCGAACAGGCCGGGGTCGGTGAGGAGTTGGGGGAGCAGGCCGGCTTCCAGGGTGTGCGCGGCCAGATGGTCGCGGATGTACGGATCGGCCTTGGACCAGTCCTGTTCGGGTACCGCCTCCAGCAGCGCCATGGCGATCTTGGTCTGGGCGTCGCGGACGTCCGGCAGACCGGCGCGGATCGCGTCGGCGATGCCACGGTGGAGCAGACGCAGCAGCGTACGGCCGCCGGTGCCCGTGGATTCCCCGGATTCCCCGGATTCCGTGGCACCGGAACCGTCGCCGTCCCCGTCTGCGTCCAGCTCGTCGTCCGCTACGCCGTCCGGCTCGTCGTCCGCCACCTCGACCGGCTGGACGAACGGTGCCGCGAGCATCATGCCGTCCGCGATGTCCTGGCTCATGTCCCGCCCGGCGATGGCGCCGGCCAGCGTCCCCAGCAGATGGACGGGCAGCCCCCGGCCCTCGGCGAACGCCAGCGGCGCCAGCATCAGCCGCAGGGTCCGCGGATCGGCGCCCAGGCGGCGGGCGTGCAGGTCCAGCGCCTCACCGACATCGGACGGCAGCTGGGACGCGTCCGACGGGTCGAAGCCCTCGGGCTGCATGAGCAGCGACTGAACGGCGAGTTGGACGGTCAGCCGGTTGCCGTCGGCGCGCCGGGCGATCGCCTCGGCAAGCGCGCGGCGTGCGTCGGGGTCGGTGGTGTACGGGCGGTCGGGCGATTCGGTGGCCGCGAGGAGCGCGGTCTCGGCGTGCAGCGCCAGCCCCTCGGGGTCGGCCCATTCGGGCTCGTCGAGATCGATGATCTGGACCTGGCCCCGGGGCAGCGAGCCGGCCAGGTCGGTGGCCAGGTCGCGGGGTACGTCGGCGAGCAGATGGACCGTTCCGGTGGTGGCGAGCGGTTCGAGGACGTCCTGGACGAGGCGCGCGGGCTCGTCCACGGCCCGTACCGGACCGGCCAGGTCGACGTCCGGGACGACGATCGTCACCGGCTCCTCACGGGCGCCGAGTTCGGTGAAGATGTCCTCGGCGCGGGTGGCCGACAGCTCGAAATGGTCCGCGAGGGTCCACAGCAGCTGGGCGGAGGTGAGACCTTCGGGGTTCGGTACGGCGGGTGCCGGGAGCTCCGGCGGCACCGTCGCCGGGTCCAGGTGGTCCAGCGGCAGCCGCTTGCGGTACTCGGGGTCGCACAGCATCAGGAACCCGGTGATCAGACGTGAACGCCCGCTGCCCGGACTTCCGGTGAGCACGATGACACGGGGCGCACCGGGCCACCGCATGCGCCAGGCCGCGAGCGCGCGAAGCACGGCCGTGCGGCCGCCGATATGGGGATGCGGTGCGTAACCGGCCCGTGCGGTGTCGGCGGTGTCAGCGGTGTCTGTGGCGTTTCCTCCGCCTGAGGCGCTCATGACTTCCTCGTCCCCCATGAAATCCGCCCTCCACAGTCGTGGATTCTGCGTCTACCTGGTCGATCCTATGATCCGGGACGCGCTTGCGGGACCGCCGGGCCCCGGCTGTACCGGAACCGGAACACGGAGGCCGGGGTTCCGGACGGGAGCGAGCGGGCGGTCATGGGCCGGCGGTCATGGGCCGGCGCATCCCGGGTGGTGAGGTCCGTGCGACTCCAGAGGGAGTGGGGTTCCAGAGGACGCGGGTGAAGAAAACGGGATCACCGTGTGCGAAAAGGGAGCAGATCTTTGGGAATGCTCCGGCAAGTGATCCGTTTTCCTTCCCTGGGGTCCCTGGGTTCCCTATGGATTGCTTCCCGGTGGGCTGTGTGAAATCGGCTGGGCGTATTACGCCGAGTGAACCGATGACGTCGATGTGATGTCGACGTGATGCCGACGTGATGCCGACGTGACGCCGACGGGAATGCGGACAGGACGCCGCTCCCTTGCGCGGAGCGGCGTACGCAATCTGACGGGCACTCAGGCCCGGTGGCTGCCGCCCCGGCCGCCGCGCTTCGGTCCGGTGACGATGTTGAGGGAGGGGCCGTCGCGCTCGGCGCGCTCCTTGTCCTCCTGCTCCTCCTGCTTCTTCTGCCAGGCGGCGAACTGCTCGCGGGAGGCTTCCCGCTCCGCCTGCGTCTGGTTCTCCGCGGCCCGCCGGATCTCGCCCATCCGGTCGCCGATTGCGTCCATGTAGGCCGGGGTGTCGATGGCGTCCTTCATGCCGATCCGTCCGGAGAGCACCTCCCGGGCCATCTCCTGGAGCTTGCCGCCCACATGGGGGTTGTCCGCCAGCGTCTTCAACGCCTTCCGGAGCCGGTGCGCCTGCTCCGGATCCGCGGCGACGTCCATCAGGTCCTCGTCCTGGATCTGCCGCTCATTGCTCATGTTGCCCCCTATGAATGTGGTGGCACAGCAACCGCGTGTGCTGCACCGGCGTCCTGAGTGTAATGACGGGTGCGAACGGCACGTCAAGGCGGGGTTGTCGGCATTGCTGGATATTGATCCGTATTCCTTCCCGCCCCCGTCCCGCCCCCGTTGTCCGGCCGCTCCGCGAGCGGCTTCGGTAACAATGCCGGTGTGCTAGACCTGTTGGGATGACCGGCAGGTCGCTGTCATTTCAATTCGGGGAGAAAAGATGTCCGATGAGGTCCGGATCAGTACCGAGGAGCTGCACCGGCTCGGTGCGTCCTTCGAGATATCCGCGGAAGATCTGGACCGGCAGCTGAGTGCATTCAGACGGCGGGCGGACGCCGAGGCGCTGCGGGACGGATTCGGCAGCGACGAGGCGGCCCGGCACTTCCGGGAGCTGTACGAACAGGCCGAGCGCGCTCTGAGCCGGCTGCAGCGGCGGCTCGCCGAGGTCGGCTGCGGCATCAAGGAGACGGCCGCGAACACACAGGCGGCCGACGACGAGCTGGCCGAGATGATGCGGAGCGTGCAGTGACCGAGCGACGCAACCCCGAGGCCCTGCACGAGGCGGCGGCCGGCTGGCGGGACATGGGCAGGCACCTCGACGGACTCGTACGGGATCTGGACCGGCAGGTCGGCAGGGCCGCGGCGGCCAACTGGCAGGGGCCGGCGGGCGAGGCGTTCGCGGCGGACTGGCACCGTCTCAAGCGGTCCGTCGACGAGTCGCTGCCGGCCTTCGAACTGGCCGCCGCGGATCTGGAGACCGCCGCCGCCTCCGCGCAGCACACCGACGACAACAGCAACGGGAACGGGAACGGCGCCGACCGGCCCGCGCCGTCCCCGGACAACTCCGCCTCGCAGTCGTCCGGCGGCCGGGATGCGATGTACGGCTTCATGGCGATGGGCCAGCTCGCCGCCGGCCTGGGCGGCGCGTTCGGCAAGCGCGGCGGTGGCGGAGGCCAGGGCAACCGGCCGCCCGTCGTCCAGAAGTGGGCCACCTCCGGGGCGGCGCACGGGCCCGACCCGTTCGGGCCGCCCGGGGAGGGGGACGCCACGCCGCGCGGCGGCGAGGGCATCGCCAAGGGCAGGCGGACCAGCCCGCCGGTCCCAGAGGCCACCGCCGCTCCGGATCCGAAGGGCAAGCAGGACGGGAAGAGTTCCGCCTCCCCGGCCCCGTCCGCCGGCGGTCAGGCGAGCACCGGTCCCACCGCCCGCACGGGCAACAACGCCACGGGCGACGACGCCGAACCCGACACCAATCCCGACACCAATCCCGACGCCAAACCCGGCTCCGACGCCGCCAAGCCCAGCGCCAACCAGCGCGGCGCCTTCGGCTGAAGAGAAGTCAGCGGCCACACCCCCCACATAACGGCCCCACCCCCACACAACGGCGGTGGGGCGCCCCTCCCAAGAGGGACGCCCCACCGCTGTTCTCCGCGCGACCGATCAGCCCTTCGGCGGCAGCCAGCCCGTCTGGACCAGCTGCGCACCGCGCTTGCGCGTGATGAACGTCGCCCGTCCAGGCGTCAGGCTCTGGCCCTTGATGTTGCCCATCAGCGGGCCCTCGGCCGGGTCGGCCGAGAAGATCAGACCCTGCGCACCGAGCTCCTTGGTGCGCTGCATGACGGGCTCGAACGAGGACCGTCCGGCACCCGAGGAGCTGCGCGCGATGATCAGGCGCAGACCCAGGTCACGGGCGAACGGCAGATACTCCAGCAGCGGCTGCAGCGGGTTGCCGCTGCTGGTCGCCACCAGGTCGTAGTCGTCCACGATCACGAACGCGTCCGGCAGGTCGTACCAGCTGCGGTTGCGCAGCTGCTCCGGCGTGACGTCCGGTCCGGGCATCCGGCGGCCCAGCGAACCGGCCAGACCGCTGATGACCTCCTGCAGCTGCGGGCCCGCGGCGCAGTACTTGTAGAGGTGGCTCTCCGGGATCTCCCCGAGGTGCGCACGCCGGTAGTCGGAGACGACCATGAGCGCCTTCTCCGCGGGGTACCGCTCCGCGATCTGCTTGGCGAGCAGGCGCAGCATCGCCGACTTGCCCGATTCGCTCTCGCCGTAGACGACCAGCAGCGGGTCGGTCTCGAAGTCGATGAACGCCGGCGACAGCGTGGTCTCGTCGACACCGATCGCGACGCCGCGCTCCGGGTGGTCGCTGCCCTTGGGCAGCTCGTTGACCTGCAGCATCGTCGGCAGCATCCGCACCGCGGGGGCGGGCTCGCCCGGCCAGTTCTCGCTGACCGTCTGGACCAGGTTCGCGATGCCGTCGCTGACCGTCTCCGGGTCGGACATCCCGTCCAGCCGCGGCAGCGCCGACAGGAAGTCCAGCTTCTCGGGAGACAGACCACGACCGGGCTTGCCCATCGGGACGTTCTCCGCGCGCTTGCGGTCGAACTCCGACTCCATGGCGTCACCCAGGCGCAGCTCGACGCGGTTGAGGAGCTGGTCGCGCAGGGCGGGCCGCACCTCGGTGTAGCGCGAGGCGGCGAGGACCAGGTGGACACCGAAACCGAGACCCCGGCCGGCGATGTCCAGGATCACCGGGTCGAGCTGCTCGTAGTCGGTCTTGAACGTGCCCCAGCCATCGATGACCAGGAAGACGTCGCCCCACTTCTGGTCGGGGAAGGCGCCCGCGGCCCGCCGCTGGCGGTAGGTCGCGATCGAGTCGATGTTGTTGGCGCGGAAGAACTCCTCGCGCTCGTTGAGGATGCCGACGACCTCGGAGACCGTACGGCGCACCTTCTCGGCGTCCAGCCGCGAGGCGACACCGCCGACGTGCGGCAGCCCCTCCATGGTCAGCATGCCGCCGCCACCGAAGTCGAGGCAGTAGAACTGCACTTCGCTCGGTGTGTGGGTGAGCGCGAACGAGGCCATGGCGGACCGGATCAGCGTGGACTTACCGGACTGCGGACCACCCACGACCAGACCGTGACCGGCGCCGGCGGAGAAGTCCAGGTACATGACGTCACGCCGCTGCTCGAACGGCTTGTCCACCAGCGCGACCGGCACCACGAGCTTGCCGAGCGCGGTGTACTCCGGCGCGTGCACACCCCGTTCGGGAGTGACCGCGAGCGCCGGCAGGAGCTGGTTGACCGTCGGCGCCTCGTCCAGCGGGGGCAGCCACACCTGGTGCGCCGGTGGGCCCTGGCCCACCATCCGCTGGACGATGACGTCCAGGACGGTGTCGGCCAGCGCGTCGTCGACCTCCGGCTCGTCCGCCTCGACGGCGACGGGCTCCTCGATGATCTGCTCGATGACCGGGGCCGCGGTGAACGGCACCGGCATCCGCGTCGACCGGCCACCGACGCCGCCACGGCCGCCGCCACCCGGGCCGCGGTATGTACCACCGACATACGCGGCCTTGAACTGGACCATCGTCTCGGTGTCGTACTTCAGGATGCCGGAACCCGGGACGTTCGGCAGGTGATAGGCGTCCGGCACACCGATCGCGGTCCGCGACTCGGCCGCGGAGAAGGTCCGCAGACCCAGCCGGTAGGAGAGGAAGGTGTCCAGACCGCGCAGCTTGCCCTCTTCCAGACGCTGCGAGGCGAGCAGCATGTGCACACCCATCGACCGGCCGATACGGCCGATCTGGATGAACATCTCGATGAAGTCCGGCTTGGCGGCGAGCAGCTCGGAGAACTCGTCGATGATCATCACCAGCGACGGCAGCGGGTCCAGCGGGGCACCCGCGGCACGCGCCTTCTCGTAGTCGGTGATGTTGGCGTAGTTGCCCGCCGAGCGCAGCAGCTCCTGACGGCGCTGGAGCTCACCGGTGATCGAGTCGCGCATCCGGTCGATCAGCGTGACGTCCTCACCGAGGTTGGTGATGACCGCCGCGACGTGCGGCATCTCCGACATACCGGTGAAGGTGGCGCCACCCTTGAAGTCCGCGAGGATGAAGTTGAGCGTCTCGGAGGAGTGCGTGACCGCGAGGGCCAGCACCAGAGTGCGCAGCACCTCGGACTTGCCGGAACCGGTCGCACCGACACACAGCCCGTGCGGGCCCATGCCCTGCTGCGACGCTTCCTTGATGTCCAGCATGACCGGCTGGCCGTCCCGGTCGACACCGATCGGCACCCGCAGCCGCTCGGCCAGGGTCCGCGGCCGCCACGTACGCGACACATCGACCGAACCGGCGTCACCGATGTTGAGCAGGTCGGTGAAGTCCAGGTTGGACAGCAGCGGCTCCTCGCCGTCCGCGCCCGAACCGGCCCGCAGCGGGGCCAGCTGACGCGCCAGCGCCTCCGCCTCCTCGACCGAGAGGGTGTCGCAGACGCCGTTGTAGACCGCGCCGCTCGCCGACTCCAGCACCAGCTTGCCCGGCCACACCTGCACGGCCAGACCACCGCGGATCTCGTCGAGGTCGCCCGGCACGATCTCCAGGATGGTGACGCCCTGCAGGCCCTCCGCACCGGCGATGACCGAGTCCACCGGCACCTCGCCGGCGTCCAGCACGATCACCAGATGCGGGGTGTCGACCACCGGGGGGCCCTGGGGATTGAACCGTCCGCGGCCCTCCAGCTCGTCCGCCAGCAGTTCCTCGACCTCACCGAGGTCGCCGACGACCAGCCGTCGGCTGCCCGCGCCGTCCGTCGTCTTGTCCTGGACCTGCGGCAGCCACTTCATCCACTCCCAGTCCGCTTGCGCACCGGGCGAGGCGACGACCGCCACCACCATGTCCTCGGGGGAGTGCAGCGTGCACAGCTGGGAGACGATGGCGCGCGAGGCGCCGTACACCGTGTCCGGGTCACCGGAGACCGTCAGGTGGTAGAAGGCGCGCAGCGAGACCGCCAGCGGAAGCTCGTCCAACTGGCCGTGTTTGTCGAGGAATTCCTTCATCGCGTGCGCGGTGAGCGGCTCCAGCTCGTCGACCGGAGCGGTCTCCGGAGCCTTCAGCGGGGTGGCCAGCTGCTGCGGCCCCAGCCCCAGCCGCACCTGCGCGAAGTCCGGGTCGGTCGCCCGGCGCTCCCACACCCGCTTGCCCTCGGCCACGATGGACCACAGCTGGGTCGGGTCGGGGTGGGTGAAGAGCTGGGCGTCCCGCTGCTTGCGGGCGGTGCGGCGTACCTCTTTCCGCTTCTGCGCAAGGTACTTGAGGTAGTCCTGCCGCTCCTGAAGCATTTGTCCGGAAGGTCCCTGACGGGCCTTGACGATCTGCACGATCGCCATCGCCAGGGTGGAGACCACCATGACGCCGCCCATGATCTTCATGAACGGCCGGTCCCCCATGAACAGGAAACCCGCCGAACCCGCCATGCCCATCATGGGCATGAGGCTCATGAGGAAGTTGTCGCCGTCGCCCTCACGGGGCAGCTCCGGGGGCGCCTCAAGTGTCACCTCCTCGGAGGGGACTTCAGGTGGCAGCGCGCGGGGCGGGCGCTTGACGATGACAACGCTCACCGAGGCATCAGTCCTTCATGCATCTCGCAGTCTCGGACCGCCCCCGTTGGTCTGACGGTCCCCCGGGCACAAGTCCTTGGCCCGACGCAGGCGTTGATCCTACTGTTACGCGTCAAGCCGTGGGGTGGGTGGGGCAGGCCCCTGATCGGACGGTACGCTGACGCCCCGCGAGCCTGCCGAAGCCCTGTTCAGACGGGCCTATATATAGGGCACGCGCCGCGACAAAACGCCCAACGGATAGGGGGAACCGCCAGGTGAGCACGACCACAGGCACCGGCTTTTGCCGGGTCACAGTCGCCGCGCCGGACGCACGGATCGATGTGGCTCTGCCGGAGGACGTCGCACTGGTCGACATTTATCCGGAGATCCTGCGGCTCTCCGGGCAGTCCCAGGCGGAGGGCGCCCCGACCGGCTACCACCTCGTACGCCGGGACGGCACCGTACTCGACGGCGGACAGTCGCTGGCGCAGCAGCAGATCCTCGACGGCGACCTCCTTCTTCTGAAGCCGTTCGCCGAGTCGCTGCCCCTCCCGGTCTTCGACGATGTCTCGGACGCCGTCGCCTCCGCGGTCAAGCGCAACCGCAGCCGCTGGAGCGACGACCTGATGCACTTCGTCGGCCTCACCGCCGGTGTGCTGCTGCTCGCCATGATGGCGTTCGCGCTGTGGTTCTCGAACCCGCTCGACCGCGATATGCACCGGCTGCCCGGCATCATCGCGGGCGTCGTCGGCGTCGTGCTGGTCGCACTGGCCGGTGTCCGGGCCCGGGTCTACGACGACCACCCGTCGTCCATCGCCCTCGGCCTCGCCTCGCTGCCGCATCTGCTGATCGCCGGCTCCGGCATCTTCCCGGTCGACGCGGGCGAGGGACCGGGCCGGCTGCACCTCCTCGTCGGCACCGTGACGGTACTGATCGCCTCCGTCCTGCTGGTGGTCCTGCTGCCGCGCGGTGACGCCCCCTTCGTCGCCGCCGCGTTCCTGTCCGCCGTCGGCACCCTCGCGGTCTTCGGTGCGATCCTCACCGAAGCCTCGCCCAGCGAGGTCGCCGCCGTCACCGCCGTCGTCGCCATCGCGCTGGTCGCCTGGCTGCCCGGACTCTCCGCACGCTTCGCCCGGCTGCCCATCGGCTACAGGTCGCCCGACCAGATCGCCCAGGGCTACGACGGCGAGCGCGGCGAGACCGAGTCGGTCGACTTCGTCAAGATCGGCAACCAGGCCAAGCGCGGCCACGAGCTGCTGCTCGGCCTCGTCGGCGGCTGTGCCGCCCTGGTCGTCGGCTCGGCCGGTGTGGTCCTCGGCTTCTCCGACAACGTCTGGGCCCAGGTGCTGGCGCTGGCCGCGGGCATCACGATCATGCTCCGCGCCCGGCTCTTCGACTACACCGCGCAGGTCGCCTGCCTGACCATCGCGGGCATCCTCACCATCGTCCTGCTGATCCTGGGCATCGCCCTGAACCCGCCGACGGACATCTTCGTCGAGCTGGAGCGGTACGCCGACGCCGGTCCGCTGAACATCCGCACCGTCTGGTTCTCCGGCAGCATCGCGGCGGGCGCCGCCCTCCTGGTGGGCGTCGGCCTGGTCGTCCCGCGCAAGGGCGTCACCCCCTTCTGGGGCCGGATCTTCGATATCTTCGACGGCCTGGTCCTGCTGTCCCTGGTGCCGCTGTGCCTGGCGGTCCTCGACGTCTACGCGAAGGTGCGCGGCCTCACCAGCTAGCGCCGCCCGCCCCTCCTCCCACGGCCCCCCGACCACCCGGTCGGGGGGCCGTGGCCAGCTGGTACGCTGTGTGACGGCCCGGCCGAGTAATCGAAGACTCCCTGTGAAGACCGTCCAGGGACGCTCACCGGCCCGAATCACCGAGGAGTACCGCGTGTCGCTCGACGCCGTCACGAAGAAGCAGATCATGTCCGAATTCGCCACCAAGGAGGGTGACACCGGCTCCCCCGAGGTCCAGGTCGCGCTGCTGTCCCGCCGCATCTCGGACCTGACCGAGCACCTCAAGACCCACAAGCACGACCACCACTCCCGCCGTGGTCTGCTGCTGCTGGTCGGCCAGCGCCGCCGCCTGCTGCAGTACCTGGCGAAGAAGGACATCACGCGCTTCCGTACGCTGGTCGAGCGCCTGGGCATCCGCCGCGGCGCGGCGGGCGCCAAGTAAGAAGCCGTAAAGGGAGCGGTTCCCACCGGGGGCCGCTCCCTTTGCCGTAGGCACCGGATCGCTCCGCCCCCGCGAGGTGGACGGAAGCTTTGTAGTCTGGTGCCATATCGCAAAAGTGAACGCGGTAGGAGCGCCTCCTGGCCGCCGGTCCTCGGTAGTGGCCCCCGGACGATCCCTGTACTGCAGGCGTCATCACTCCGGGTGCTTCGATCGAAGACCGGCCCGCACCGGCGCTCCACCGACGAAGGTCCGCCGCCACACGGGCAGCGGACGCAGACGAGGAGATATTCCTGGTGGAGAACGAGACCCACTACGCCGAGGCCGTCATCGACAACGGCTCCTTCGGCACCCGTACCATCCGCTTCGAGACGGGCCGCCTGGCCAAGCAGGCCGCCGGCTCCGCCGTGGCGTACCTGGACGACGACACCATGGTGCTGTCGGCCACCTCCGCGTCCAAGACCCCGAAGGACCAGCTGGACTTCTTCCCGCTGACCGTCGACGTCGAGGAGCGGATGTACGCGGCCGGGAAGATCCCCGGTTCCTTCTTCCGCCGTGAGGGCCGTCCCTCCGAGGACGCGGTGCTCACCTGCCGCCTCATCGACCGGCCGCTGCGCCCGTCCTTCAAGAAGGGCCTGCGCAACGAGATCCAGATCGTCGAGACGGTCATGGCGCTCAACCCCGACCACCTCTACGACGTGGTCGCCATCAACGCCGCCTCCTGCTCCACGCAGCTGGCCGGTCTGCCCTTCTCCGGCCCGATCGGCGGCACCCGCGTCGCCCTGATCAAGGGCCAGTGGGTCGCCTTCCCCACCCACACCGAGCTGGAGGACGCCGTCTTCGACATGGTCGTGGCCGGCCGGGTGCTGCCGGACGGCGATGTCGCGATCATGATGGTCGAGGCCGAGGCCACCGAGAAGACCGTCCAGCTGGTCAAGGACGGTACCGAGGCGCCGACCGAGGAGGTCGTCGCCGCCGGTCTGGAGGCCGCCAAGCCCTTCATCAAGGTGCTCTGCAAGGCCCAGTCGGACCTCGCCGCCAAGGCCGCCAAGCCGGTCGGCGAGTTCCCGATCTTCCTCGACTACCAGGACGACGTCCTGGAGGCGCTGACCGCCGCCGTCAAGGACGAGCTCGCCCAGGCGCTGACCATCGCCGGCAAGCAGGACCGCGAGGCCGAGCTGGACCGCGTCAAGGGCCTGGCCGCCGAGAAGCTGCTGCCGCAGTTCGAGGGCCGCGAGAAGGAGATCTCCGCCGCGTACCGCTCGCTGACCAAGTCCCTGGTCCGTGAGCGCGTCATCAAGGAGAAGAAGCGCATCGACGGCCGCGGCGTCACGGACATCCGTACGCTCGCCGCCGAGGTCGAGGCGCTCCCGCGGGTGCACGGCTCCGCCCTGTTCGAGCGTGGCGAGACCCAGATCCTGGGTGTCACCACCCTGAACATGCTCCGCATGGAGCAGCAGCTGGACACCCTCTCCCCGGTGACCCGCAAGCGCTATATGCACAACTACAACTTCCCGCCGTACTCCGTCGGTGAGACCGGCCGCGTGGGCTCGCCCAAGCGCCGCGAGATCGGCCACGGCGCGCTGGCCGAGCGCGCCATCGTGCCGGTGCTGCCGTCCCGCGAGGAGTTCCCGTACGCGATCCGTCAGGTCTCCGAGGCGCTGGGCTCCAACGGCTCGACGTCCATGGGCTCGGTCTGCGCCTCCACCATGTCGCTGCTGAACGCCGGTGTGCCGCTCAAGGCCCCGGTCGCCGGTATCGCCATGGGCCTGATCTCCCAGGAGATCGACGGCCAGACGCACTATGTCGCCCTCACCGACATCCTCGGTGCGGAGGACGCCTTCGGTGACATGGACTTCAAGGTCGCCGGCACCAAGCAGTTCGTCACCGCGCTGCAGCTCGACACCAAGCTCGACGGCATCCCCGCCTCGGTCCTGGCCGCCGCGCTGAAGCAGGCCCGCGACGCGCGGCTGCACATCCTGGACGTCATGAACGAGGCCATCGACGTCCCGGACGAGATGTCCCCGAACGCCCCGCGGATCATCACCGTCAAGATCCCGGTGGACAAGATCGGTGAGGTCATCGGCCCCAAGGGCAAGATGATCAACCAGATCCAGGAGGACACCGGCGCCGACATCACGATCGAGGACGACGGCACCATCTACATCGGTGCCGCCGACGGCCCGGCCGCCGAGGCCGCCCGCGCCACGATCAACGGCATCGCCAACCCGACCATGCCGGAGGTCGGCGAGCGCTACCTGGGCACGGTCGTCAAGACCACCACCTTCGGTGCGTTCGTGTCGCTGCTCCCGGGCAAGGACGGTCTGCTGCACATCTCGCAGATCCGCAAGCTTGCCGGCGGCAAGCGCGTGGAGAACGTCGAGGACGTGCTCGCCGTGGGCGCCAAGGTCCAGGTCGAGATCGCCGAGATCGACCAGCGCGGGAAGCTCTCGCTGATCCCGGTCATCGAGGGTGAAGAAGAGGACGCTGCATCCAACAGCGGCTCCGCCGCGGCGAAGGACGACGCCGCCAAGTGACATCCCGTAGCTCACAGGCGACGGCCCGCCCCTCTTCGGAGGGGCGGGCCGTCGCCCGTACCCAAACGCTTCTCAAGGGCGTCAACGGCGCCGGCACGGTCCGCAGGACGACCCTCCCCGGCGGCCTGCGCATCGTCACCGAGACCCTGCCGTCCGTACGCTCGGTCACCTTCGGGATCTGGGCACACGTCGGCTCCCGCGACGAGACCCCGTCCCTCAACGGCGCCACGCACTACCTGGAGCATCTGCTCTTCAAGGGCACCGGGCGGCGCAGCGCGCTGGACATCTCCGCCGCCATCGACGCGGTCGGCGGCGAGATGAACGCCTTCACCGCGAAGGAATACACCTGCTACTACGCGCGGGTGCTGGACGCGGATCTGCCGCTCGCCATCGACGTGGTCTGCGACATGCTCACCGGCTCGCTCATCCTCGAAGAGGACGTCGACGTCGAGCGCGGCGCCATCCTCGAAGAGATCGCCATGACCGAGGACGACCCGGGCGACTGCGTGCACGACCTGTTCGCGCACACCATGCTCGGCGACACCCCGCTCGGCCGCCCGGTCCTGGGCACCGTCGACACCGTCAACGCCCTCAGCGCCAAGCGCGTCCGCCGCTTCTACAAGAAGCACTACGACCCGACGCACCTCGTCGTCACGGCAGCCGGCAACATCGACCACACCAAGGTCGTCCGCCTCGTCCGCCGCGCCTTCGAGCAGGCCGGAGCGCTGCACCGAAGCGACGCCGTCCCGGTCGCCCCGCGCTCCGGAAACCGCGCCATCCGCACCGCCGGCCGCGTCGAACTCCTCGGCCGCACAACCGAGCAGGCCCATGTGATCCTCGGGATGCCCGGTATCGCCCGGACGGACGACCGCCGCTGGGCGATGGGCGTACTGAACACCGCCCTGGGCGGCGGGATGAGCTCCCGCCTCTTCCAGGAGGTCCGCGAAAAGCGTGGTCTGGCCTACAGCGTGTACTCGTACACCTCGGGCTTCGCCGACTGCGGCCTGTTCGGCGTCTACGCCGGCTGCCGCCCCAGCCAGGTGCACGACGTCCTCAAGATCTGCCGCGACGAACTCGAACAGGTGGCGTCCGACGGCCTCACCGACGACGAGATCCGCCGCGCGATCGGCCAGCTCCGCGGCTCCACCGTCCTCGGCCTGGAGGACACCGGAGCGCTGATGCACCGCATCGGCAAGAGCGAGCTGTGCTGGGGGGAGCAGATGTCGGTCGACGAGATGCTCGCCCGGATAGCGGCGGTCACCCCCGACGAGGTGCGCGAGGTGGCCCGCGACGTCCTGGGTGCCCGCCCCTCGCTGTCCGTCATCGGCCCGCTGAAGGACCGGCAGGCGGCCCGGCTGGACGACGCGGTCACGTAAATCACCTAGAGAGAGCTGGAAACGATGAGCAAGCTGCGCGTGGCCGTCCTCGGCGCCCGGGGACGCATCGGCTCCGAGGCCGTACGGGCCGTCGAGGCCGCCGAGGACATGGAACTGGTCGCCGCCCTCGGCCGGGGCGACAAGCTGGAGACCCTGGTCGAGGCCGAGGCCCAGGTCGTGGTCGAGCTGACCAACCCCGGCGCGGTGATGGGCAACCTCGACTTCTGCCTGCGGCACGGCATCCACGCCGTGGTCGGCACCACCGGCTGGACCGACGAGCGCCTCGCGCAGCTGCGCACCTCGCTCGCCGCCTCCCCCGAGGCGGGCGTGCTCATCGCCCCGAACTTCTCCATCGGCGCGGTGCTGACCATGCGGTTCGCCCAGCAGGCGGCCCGCTTCTTCGAGTCCGTCGAGGTCATCGAGCTGCATCACCCCAACAAGGCGGATGCGCCCTCCGGTACGGCCTCCCGTACCGCCCAGCTGATCGCCGCGGCCCGTGAGCAGGCGGGCTGCGCACCCCAGCCGGACGCCACGACCACCGCCCTGGACGGCGCCCGCGGCGCGGATGTCGACGGCGTCCCCGTCCACTCCGTACGCCTGCGCGGCCTCCTCGCCCATCAGGAGGTGCTGCTCGGCGGCGAGGGCGAGACCCTCACCATCCGGCACGACTCCCTCCACCACAGCAGCTTCATGCCGGGCATCCTGCTCGGCGTGCGCCGCGTGGTGACCACTCCGGGCCTGACGGTGGGCCTGGAAAACTTCCTCGACCTGGACTGACGGGCAGAACCGACGGTGCGCGCAAAGATCACTTACTTCGCCCTCGCGGCGGTGCTGGTCGTCTACTTCGTGCTGGTCGGCAGCCGTGGCGTGCTGCTCATCGAGCAGGGCACCCCGTTGACCGTCGCCTTCGGGATCGCCGTCCTGGTCCTGCCGTTCATCGGCCTCTGGTTCCTGTGGCAGACCACCCAGTTCGCCCGTAAGGCAGACCTCCTGTCGCGTGAGCTGGCGGCCGAGGGGGGGCTGCCGGTCGACGAACTGCGGCGCACCTCCGGCGGCCGGATCGACCGCGATTCGGCCGACGAGGTCTTCGCCAAGCGGCAGGCCGAGACGGAGGAGGCGCCCGGCGACTGGCGCACCTGGTTCCGGCTAGCGATCGCCTACCACGACGCCCGGGACACCCCGCGCGCCCGCAAGGCGATGCAGCGCGCCATCGCTTTGCGGGGCAAGTAGCCGGTTGCGTCTGTGGGGCCGAGGCACCACCGGGGGCGTCGTAGAACCGAGGCACTATTGAGCGCGCAGCCGAACCGACTCACCACACCCGCCCACCCCCCGAAGGGGGATGGGCGGGTGGGAAAAACAGGGGTAGCCGAAAACAGCAGCAGCCCCGCCCTGCCGCACCCCCGCCTCTACCCCCGATGCTCCGCCGCCCATGCCTCCAGGACATCCGCCGCCCGGTCGAAGGCCTCCGGGCGGGACAGGAAGTCGCTGCTGTGGTCCGTCACGATGACGCGCAGCGGCTCGCCCCGCATCCGCTCGACGACCAGGGCCTGCCCCTGCACCGCCCGCGGCAGTCCCAGCCAGCGGACCGGCTGCTGGACGATACGGACCGACGCGACGCCGCTCCACGGCTCCGTCGTCGTACGCAGCAGCCCCACCTGCCGCATGCCGCGCGCACTCACCCACAGCCCCACGCGCAGCAGCCGCACCGAGAGCGTGATCAGCAGCGCTGCCACCACCAGACAGACCACGCCCGCGGGCAGCGCACCCGCCACCGCAATGATCACCGCGCTGAGCAGCACGAACGAGGCGAGCAGTAAAAACACCGCCGCCGTCCCCACCCGCCACGGTCCGGGACGGTAGGGACGGCGCCAGTGGTCGGGCTCGTCATGCGGGAGCGGGGCCGATTCCGCCGTACGGTGATCACAATCGAGGTCGCGGTCGGCCGTCAGAAAGGGCAGGGGCACGGCTGATCCTCACTCATGGGCACGCTACGGAAGCTGTGACCGGTGAGGTTATCGGGACTGGCGGAGCGGAACCACTCGGCGCCGCTCGCCGCCCCGCTCAGCGGTGCGCGGCCTCGGACTGATGCACCCGGCCGGAGCCGGAGCTGTCCTGCTGCAGCGCGGGCACGCCGAACAGCAGCGCGCCGGCCAGGCCGCCCACCACCGTCAGGGTGATCAGGGACTGGCCCACGAGCTGCGCGCGGGAGGCGCGCTGGCGCGGCGGGGGAGTGACATTGCTGCGGAACCGGTCTGCCTCGGCGACAAAGGCGAACGGGACGGGCTCTCGCCGGCGGAACATGAGCGGGCTCTCCTAGGAACCTCGAAGTGGGCACTGTCACAGGGATAGACGACTGCGGCGTCCGTTTGGTGCCCGTTTTCCGGGACTTCTGTGAAAAACATCAACCGCAGCCTCATCCCCTGCTCTCGAAGACCGTTTTATACCTAACACCCCGTCATGCGGCATTCCAACTGCTTTCCCGAGCTGTCAGTGGCGGGCCGTAGGCTGGGCGCGCACGAGGATCGATTGGAAGGAACCGCCGGTGTCCCACACTCCCGACGAGAGCGCCGAGAGCGCAGCCAGCTTCCGGAGCGAGGTGACGGTCGAGCTGGTCAAGCACAGTGCGGCCGACAGCGACGTGCTCTGGGCGGCCCGCGTCTCCACGGCCGGCGAGCAGTCCCTGGAAGAGCTCCAGAAGGACCCCGAGCGCTCCAAGGGCCTGATCAACTTCCTCATGCGGGACCGGCACGGCAGCCCCTTCGAGCACAACTCGATGACCTTCTTCATCAGCGCGCCGATCTTCGTCTTCCGCGAGTTCATGCGGCACCGCGTCGGCTGGTCGTACAACGAGGAGTCCGGCCGCTACCGCCGGCTGGAACCGGTCTTCTACGTCCCCGGAGAGTCCCGCAAGCTCATCCAGGAGGGCCGCCCCGGGAAGTACGAATTCGTCGAGGGCACCACGGAGCAGCACGAGCTCACCACCCGCGTCATGGAGGACACCTACCGCCAGGCGTACGCCGCGTACCAGGAGATGCTCGCCGCCGGCGTCGCCCGCGAGGTCGCCCGCGCGGTGCTCCCCGTCGGCCTGTACTCGTCCATGTACGCGACCTGCAATGCCCGGTCCCTGATGCACTTCCTGGGTCTGCGGACGCAGCACGAGCTGGCGAAGGTCCCCTCCTTCCCGCAGCGCGAGATCGAGATGGTCGGGGAGCAGATGGAGGCCCACTGGGCCAAGCTCATGCCGCTCACGTACGGCGCATTCAATGCGAACGGCCGCATCGCGCCGTAATTCACGGGCGCCGGGCCGGGCGCCGGGGCGCTGGCACAGACGTGCGAAGTGTCCGGATTGCGGCATTTTATGAAGTTCAACTACGCTGAACAGACGGACCCGGCACTGCTTGAACCCCCGAGCAGGCAGTGCCGGAGTCCACCTCCCTGCTCCCCAGACGCGCACCCCGCGGTGCGCTACGAGTAGCGTGGGACCCATGGCTCCGACTTCCACACCGCAGACCCCCTTCGGGCGGGTGCTGACCGCCATGGTCACGCCGTTCACGGCGGATGGCGCCCTCGACCTCGACGGCGCACAGCGGCTCGCCACCCATCTGGTAGACGCCGGCAATGACGGCATCGTCGTCAACGGCACCACCGGAGAGTCACCGACCACCAGCGATGCGGAGAAAGCCCAGCTCGTGCGCGCCGTGGTCGACGCGGTCGGAGACCGCGCGTTCGTGGTCGCCGGAGCCGGCACCAACGACACCCACCACAGCTTGGAGCTCGCCCGCGCCGCCCAGGACGCCGGAGCCCACGGCCTGCTCGCGGTCACGCCGTACTACAGCAAGCCGCCGCAGGAAGGCCTCCTGCGGCACTTCACGGCCATCGCGGACACCACCGAGCTGCCCGTCATGCTCTACGACATCCCCGGCCGCAGCGGCGTCCCGATCAATACCGAGACCATGGTCCGGCTCTCCGAGCACCCGCGGATCGTCGCCAACAAGGACGCCAAGGGTGATCTCGGACGCGCCAGCTGGGCCATCGCCCGCTCCGACCTCGCCTGGTACAGCGGCGACGACATGCTCAACCTCCCGCTGCTCTCGGTCGGCGCCGTCGGTTTCGTCTCGGTCGTCGGCCATATCGTCACCCCCGAGCTGCGCGCCCTCCTGGACGCCCACCTCAACGGCGACGTCTCGAAGGCCACCGAGATCCACCAGAAGCTGCTGCCCGTCTTCACCGGCATGTTCCGCACCCAGGGCGTCATCACCACCAAGGCCGCGCTCGCCCTTCAGGGCCTGCCCGCCGGCCCGCTGCGGCTGCCCCTCGTGGAGCTCTCCGCCGAGGAGACCGAACAGCTCACCCGAGACCTCGCGGCCGGTGGCGTACAGCTCTGACCACAGACTTCACAACTGAACACGGACCAACAACCGCCACATAGCAAGTGCACGAATGTCATGCGCGCCACGTGCCTGGACGGCAGCGTGGCGCGCGTGGTGAGGAGAGTCTTTTGAGTCATCCGCATCCTGAGCTCGGCGCCCCGCCGAAGCTTCCCAAGGGCGGCCTGCGGGTCACCCCCCTCGGCGGCCTGGGCGAAATCGGCCGCAATATGACCGTCTTCGAGTACGGCGGCCGGCTGCTGATCGTCGACTGCGGAGTGCTTTTCCCCGAGGAGGAGCAGCCCGGAATCGACCTGATCCTGCCGGACTTCTCGTCCATCAGGGACCGCCTCGACGACATCGACGGCATCGTGCTCACGCACGGCCACGAGGACCACATCGGCGGTGTCCCCTACCTCCTCCGGGAGAAGCCGGACATCCCCCTCATCGGCTCCAAGCTGACCCTCGCGCTCATCGAGGCCAAGCTCCAGGAGCACCGCATCCGTCCCTACACCCTTGAGGTCAAGGAGGGGCACACCGAGCGCGTCGGCCCCTTCGACTGCGAGTTCGTCGCGGTCAACCACTCCATCCCGGACGCCCTGGCCGTCGCCATCCGCACCCCCGCGGGCATGGTCGTGCACACCGGCGACTTCAAGATGGACCAGCTCCCGCTGGACCGCCGCCTCACCGACCTCCCGGCCTTCGCCAAGCTCGGCGAGGAAGGCATCGACCTCCTCCTCTCCGACTCCACGAACTCCGAGGTCCCGGGCTTCGTCCCGCCCGAGCGGGATATCTCCGACGTGCTGCGCCAGGTGTTCGCCAACGCCCAGAAGCGCATCATCGTCGCCAGCTTCGCCAGCCATGTGCACCGCATCCAGCAGATCCTCGACGCGGCACACGAATACGGCCGTCGGGTCGCCTTCGTCGGCCGCTCGATGGTCCGCAACATGGGCATCGCCCGCGAGCTGGGCTACCTCAAGGTCCCGGCGGGTCTCGTCGTGGACGTCAAGATGCTCGACGATCTCCCGGACGACGAGGTCGTGCTGGTCTGTACGGGCTCCCAGGGCGAGCCGATGGCGGCCCTCTCCCGGATGGCCAACCGCGACCACCAGATCCGTATCGTCCAGGGCGACACGGTGATCCTGGCCTCGTCGCTCATCCCCGGCAACGAGAACGCCGTCTACCGCGTCATCAACGGACTGACCCGCTGGGGCGCCAATGTCGTCCACAAGGGCAACGCCAAGGTCCATGTCTCGGGCCACGCCTCGGCCGGCGAACTGCTGTACTTCTACAACATCTGCAAGCCGAGAAACCTGATGCCGGTCCACGGTGAGTGGCGCCACCTGCGCGCAAACGCCGAGCTCGGCGCACTGACCGGCGTCCCCAAGGACCGCATCGTCATCGCCGAGGACGGCGTCGTGGTCGATCTCGTCGACGGCGTCGCCAAGATCGCCGGCAAGGTCCAGGCGGGCTATGTCTACGTCGACGGCCTCTCGGTCGGCGATGTCACCGAGACCCATCTGAAGGACCGCCGCATCCTTGGCGACGAGGGCATCATCTCGGTCTTCGTGGTCGTGGACAGCAGCACCGGCAAGACCGTCGGCGGTCCGAACATCCACGCCCGCGGCTCCGGCATCGATGACGCGGCCTTCCAGGCCGTCATCCCCAAGATCGATGAGGCCCTGGCCAAGTCGGCCCAGGACGGCATCACCGAGCCCCACCAGCTCCAGCAGCTGGTTCGCCGCTCGGTCGGCAAGTGGGTGTCGGACAACTACCGCCGCCGCCCGATGATCCTTCCCGTGGTCGTCGAGGTCTGACGGACCGTCTCCTGCGAAGGCCCGCAAGGGGAGCGGGGCGCCTGGATTTGCATCCAGGCGCCCCGCTCCAGTAGGTTTACAGCTCCGCCTGAACGGGAACCACCGCACGCCTGCGCGTATGGCGGCCCCTCCCGGAAGCGGCGGAATTCCGACCCAGGGAAATCTGATAGCGTCGGATTCACGCCGAAAGGCGGCCCTCCGACGGGAAATCGGAACCGAATTCGAACCGCGACTTCCGAGAAGCGTGGAACGAAAAGGATCTGATAAAGTCGGAAACCGCGAGGAAGCCGAGAGGCGGAATCGCACCGGCGGAAATCAGGACCGCGAGGATCTGGTAGAGTCGGAAACGCAAGATCGAAGGGAAGCGCCCGGAGGGCCTGGTGAAACAGGCGCAAAGGAAGCGTCTGTTCCTTGAGAACTCAACAGCGTGCCAAAAGTCAACGCCAGATATGTTGATACCCCGTCTCCTCTTGTGGAGATGAGGTTCCTTTGAAAGCCCACTCCGCTTTTGTCGGGGTGGCACACACAGCGAGGATGCTGTGAACCACCGGATTATTCCTCTGGTGGTTCCGCTCAACGCGAGTGTTCGACCGGATATCCGGTACACATTCACGGAGAGTTTGATCCTGGCTCAGGACGAACGCTGGCGGCGTGCTTAACACATGCAAGTCGAACGATGAAGCCGCTTCGGTGGTGGATTAGTGGCGAACGGGTGAGTAACACGTGGGCAATCTGCCCTTCACTCTGGGACAAGCCCTGGAAACGGGGTCTAATACCGGATATGACACACGGCCGCATGGTCTGTGTGTGGAAAGCTCCGGCGGTGAAGGATGAGCCCGCGGCCTATCAGCTTGTTGGTGGGGTGATGGCCTACCAAGGCGACGACGGGTAGCCGGCCTGAGAGGGCGACCGGCCACACTGGGACTGAGACACGGCCCAGACTCCTACGGGAGGCAGCAGTGGGGAATATTGCACAATGGGCGCAAGCCTGATGCAGCGACGCCGCGTGAGGGATGACGGCCTTCGGGTTGTAAACCTCTTTCAGCAGGGAAGAAGCGCAAGTGACGGTACCTGCAGAAGAAGCGCCGGCTAACTACGTGCCAGCAGCCGCGGTAATACGTAGGGCGCAAGCGTTGTCCGGAATTATTGGGCGTAAAGAGCTCGTAGGCGGCTTGTCGCGTCGGATGTGAAAGCCCGGGGCTTAACTCCGGGTCTGCATTCGATACGGGCAGGCTAGAGTTCGGTAGGGGAGATCGGAATTCCTGGTGTAGCGGTGAAATGCGCAGATATCAGGAGGAACACCGGTGGCGAAGGCGGATCTCTGGGCCGATACTGACGCTGAGGAGCGAAAGCGTGGGGAGCGAACAGGATTAGATACCCTGGTAGTCCACGCCGTAAACGTTGGGAACTAGGTGTGGGCGACATTCCACGTCGTCCGTGCCGCAGCTAACGCATTAAGTTCCCCGCCTGGGGAGTACGGCCGCAAGGCTAAAACTCAAAGGAATTGACGGGGGCCCGCACAAGCAGCGGAGCATGTGGCTTAATTCGACGCAACGCGAAGAACCTTACCAAGGCTTGACATACACCGGAAAACCCTGGAGACAGGGTCCCCCTTGTGGTCGGTGTACAGGTGGTGCATGGCTGTCGTCAGCTCGTGTCGTGAGATGTTGGGTTAAGTCCCGCAACGAGCGCAACCCTTGTTCTGTGTTGCCAGCATGCCTTTCGGGGTGATGGGGACTCACAGGAGACTGCCGGGGTCAACTCGGAGGAAGGTGGGGACGACGTCAAGTCATCATGCCCCTTATGTCTTGGGCTGCACACGTGCTACAATGGCCGGTACAATGAGCTGCGATGCCGTGAGGTGGAGCGAATCTCAAAAAGCCGGTCTCAGTTCGGATTGGGGTCTGCAACTCGACCCCATGAAGTCGGAGTTGCTAGTAATCGCAGATCAGCATTGCTGCGGTGAATACGTTCCCGGGCCTTGTACACACCGCCCGTCACGTCACGAAAGTCGGTAACACCCGAAGCCGGTGGCCCAACCCCTTGTGGGAGGGAATCGTCGAAGGTGGGACTGGCGATTGGGACGAAGTCGTAACAAGGTAGCCGTACCGGAAGGTGCGGCTGGATCACCTCCTTTCTAAGGAGCATCTAGGCAGCCGGAAGGTTGTCCAGGGCCATAACGCAGGCGAGTGTTCTGCGGTGGTTGCTCATGGGTGGAACGTTGACTATTCGGCGCACTTGGTTGGTTGTCACTAGTACTGCTTCGGCGTGGAACGTGGGGATTGATGAGGTGGGTCGGGCACGCTGTTGGGTGTCTGAGGGTGCGGACTTGATGTCTGGCCTTCGGGATGCCGGCCTCAGTGAACTCGTCTTGTGTGGCGGGGTGGTGGGTGGCTGGTCGTTGCTTGAGAACTGCACAGTGGACGCGAGCATCTGTGGCCAAGTTTTTAAGGGCGCACGGTGGATGCCTTGGTACCAGGAACCGATGAAGGACGTGGGAGGCCGCGATAGGCCCCGGGGAGCTGTCAACCGAGCTGTGATCCGGGGGTGTCCGAATGGGGAAACCCGGCAGTCGTCATGGGCTGTCACCCGCTGCTGAACACATAGGCAGTGTGGAGGGAACGCGGGGAAGTGAAACATCTCAGTACCCGCAGGAAGAGAAAACAATTGTGATTCCGGGAGTAGTGGCGAGCGAAACCGGATGAGGCCAAACCATGTGCGTGTGATACCCGGCAGGGGTTGCGCATGTGGGGTTGTGGGAGTTTTCTTGATCGGTCTGCCGGCCGGTCGGCGAGTCAGAAACCGTATGGGTAGGCGAAGGACATGCGAAAGGTCCGGCGTAGAGGGTAAGACCCCCGTAGCTGAAATCTGTACGGCTCGTTTGAGAATCACCCAAGTAGCACGGGGCCCGTGAAATCCCGTGTGAATCTGGCGGGACCACCCGTTAAGCCTAAATATTCCCTGGTGACCGATAGCGGATAGTACCGTGAGGGAATGGTGAAAAGTACCGCGGGAGCGGAGTGAAATAGTACCTGAAACCGTGTGCCTACAAGCCGTGGGAGCGTCGCACAGGGACTTGTTCCTTGTGTCGTGACTGCGTGCCTTTTGAAGAATGAGCCTGCGAGTTTGCGGTATGTTGCGAGGTTAACCCGTGTGGGGGAGCCGTAGCGAAAGCGAGTCCTAAGAGGGCGTTGAGTAGCGTGCCCAAGACCCGAAGCGGAGTGATCTAGCCATGGGCAGGCTGAAGCGCGGGTAAGACCGTGTGGAGGGCCGAACCCACCAGGGTTGAAAACCTGGGGGATGACCTGTGGTTAGGGGTGAAAGGCCAATCAAACTCCGTGATAGCTGGTTCTCCCCGAAATGCATTTAGGTGCAGCGTCGTGTGTTTCTTGCCGGAGGTAGAGCACTGGATAGGCGATGGGCCCTACCGGGTTACTGACCTTAGCCAAACTCCGAATGCCGGTAAGTGAGAGCGCGGCAGTGAGACTGTGGGGGATAAGCTCCATGGTCGAGAGGGAAACAGCCCAGAGCATCGACTAAGGCCCCTAAGCGTGTGCTAAGTGGGAAAGGATGTGGAGTCGCAGAGACAACCAGGAGGTTGGCTTAGAAGCAGCCATCCTTGAAAGAGTGCGTAATAGCTCACTGGTCAAGTGATTCCGCGCCGACAATGTAGCGGGGCTCAAGTACACCGCCGAAGTCGTGTCATTCATACAGGAGCCCTAACGGGTGTGTGGATGGGTAGGGGAGCGTCGTGTGCCGGGTGAAGCAGCCGTGGAAGCGAGTTGTGGACGGTTCGCGAGTGAGAATGCAGGCATGAGTAGCGATACAAGAGTGGGAAACTCTTGCGCCGATTGACTAAGGGTTCCTGGGTCAAGCTGATCTGCCCAGGGTAAGTCGGGACCTAAGGCGAGGCCGACAGGCGTAGTCGATGGATAACCGGTTGATATTCCGGTACCCGCTATGAAGCGTCAGCGCTGAGGCTGGTGATGCTAAGCCCGTGAAGCCGCCGTGGATCCTTCGGGTGAAGCGGAGTGGTGGAGCCGGTGAACCGAGCCAGTAGTAGGTGAGTGATGGGGTGACGCAGGAAGGTAGTCCATCCCGGGCGGTGGTTGTCCCGGGGTAAGGGTGTAGGTCGTGTGGTAGGTAAATCCGCTGCACATTTATGGCTGAGACCTGATGCCGAGCCGATTGTGGTGAAGTGGATGATCCTATGCTGTCGAGAAAAGCCTCTAGCGAGTTTTGTGGCGGCCCGTACCCTAAACCGACTCAGGTGGTCAGGTAGAGAATACCGAGGCGTTCGGGTGAACTATGGTTAAGGAACTCGGCAAAATGCCCCCGTAACTTCGGGAGAAGGGGGGCCATTTCTGGTGATGAGTTTTGCGCTCTGAGCTGGGGGTGGCCGCAGAGACCAGCGAGAAGCGACTGTTTACTAAAAACACAGGTCCGTGCGAAGCCGTAAGGCGATGTATACGGACTGACGCCTGCCCGGTGCTGGAACGTTAAGGGGACCGGTTAGTCAATCTTCGGGTTGGCGAAGCTGAGAACTTAAGCGCCAGTAAACGGCGGTGGTAACTATAACCATCCTAAGGTAGCGAAATTCCTTGTCGGGTAAGTTCCGACCTGCACGAATGGCGTAACGACTTCTCGACTGTCTCAACCATAGGCCCGGTGAAATTGCATTACGAGTAAAGATGCTCGTTTCGCGCAGCAGGACGGAAAGACCCCGGGACCTTTACTATAGCTTGATATTGGTGTTCGGTTCGGCTTGTGTAGGATAGGTGGGAGACTGTGATCTCTGGACGCCAGTTCAGGGGGAGTCATTGTTGAAATACCACTCTGGTCGTGCTGGATGTCTAACCTGGGTCCGTGATCCGGATCAGGGACAGTGTCTGGTGGGTAGTTTAACTGGGGCGGTTGCCTCCTAAAGGGTAACGGAGGCGCCCAAAGGTTCCCTCAGCCTGGTTGGTAATCAGGTGTTGAGTGTAAGTGCACAAGGGAGCTTGACTGTGAGACTGACGGGTCGAGCAGGTACGAAAGTAGGGACTAGTGATCCGGCGGTGGCTTGTGGAAGCGCCGTCGCTCAACGGATAAAAGGTACCCCGGGGATAACAGGCTGATCTTCCCCAAGAGTCCATATCGACGGGATGGTTTGGCACCTCGATGTCGGCTCGTCGCATCCTGGGGCTGGAGTCGGTCCCAAGGGTTGGGCTGTTCGCCCATTAAAGCGGTACGCGAGCTGGGTTTAGAACGTCGTGAGACAGTTCGGTCCCTATCCGCTGTGCGCGTAGGAGTCTTGAGAAGGGCTGTCCCTAGTACGAGAGGACCGGGACGGACGAACCTCTGGTGTGCCAGTTGTTCTGCCAAGGGCATGGCTGGTTGGCTACGTTCGGGAGGGATAACCGCTGAAAGCATCTAAGCGGGAAGCCTGCTTCGAGATGAGGGCTCCCACCCACTTGATGGGTTAAGGCTCCCAGTAGATGACTGGGTTGATAGGCCAGATATGGAAGCATCGTAAGGTGTGGAGTTGACTGGTACTAATAGGCCGAGGGCTTGTCCTCAGTTGCTCGCGTCCACTGTGTTGGTTCTGAAGTAATGAACTCGCCGTTGCCGGCTGGAGTTGTTATTTTCATAGTGTTTCGGTGGTTATTGCGTTAGGGAAACGCCCGGTTACATTTCGAACCCGGAAGCTAAGCCTTTCAGCGCCGATGGTACTGCAGGGGGGACCCTGTGGGAGAGTAGGACGCCGCCGAACTATTTTTGGGCTCCGGTTCCTGAATCCTTTGTGGTTCAGGAACCGGAGCTTTTTTGTTCTGATTTACGGGTGGCTGGCGTAACTTGACGTTCACCTCACGTGGTCAGGATCCGCGTCATGGGGACTCTGGGAGCGCTCAAGTCGGCTGGTGTGCGTGCTGGTGAAGAGGTTGTCGTGCCGGCGTACGGCAACGCGGAGGTTACAGAGGCGGTGGTGGGGCTGGGCGCCATACCGGTGTTCGCCGATGTGGACGCGGACAGTTACTGCCTCGACCCGGCCGCCGTGTCGGACGTCGTGAACAGCAGGACCGCCGCCGTCGTCGCGATACACCGTTTCGGGCGGCGGGCGGACGCGGGGTGGATCCGTGAAGTCGGCAAGCGGCACGGGCTGTTGGTCATGGTCCAGCCGGAGCCCGGGGCGGAGCCGGAGGGGGCGGAGCGGCGCCGGGAGGTGGCGACATACCTCGATGGCAAGCTCCGCGGGGTCCGTACTCCGGAGCCGGCGGCGGGGCACACGTATGAGCAGTACGTGGTGCGGGTGCCGGGGAACGGGCGGCCGGACCGGGACGCGTTCGCACGGGCTTTGCGGGCCAAGGGGGTTGCGTGCAAGGTGCCTGTTCAGGCGCCGGTGTACCGGATGCCGGAGTTGCGGCGGGATGTGTTTCTGCCGGAGACGGAACGGGCCGTTGACGAGACATTGGCGCTGCCCCTGGACGTGGGAGCGTCGCGGCGGCAGCTGCACAAGATGGTGAGTGCGTGCAATGCGCTGGGGGGATTGCTGCAGCCGGCCTTTTAAGACGGTAGGCGGTTCGAAGATGCCGCGAAGTTCAGGTAGGATCTATTCCGTTGCTGCGCCCCAATAGCTCAGTCGGCAGAGCGTCTCCATGGTAAGGAGAAGGTCTACGGTTCGATTCCGTATTGGGGCTCTGGTAAGTAAAGGCCCCCGCCATCTGGCGGGGGCCTTTGTTGTTATGGGGATGTGACGGGAATTCAGGCGTCGGCGGCTTGGATACGGGCGAGGCCGTGGGCGCCGGAGATATCGGTGCGGTCGATGTCGAGTGTGGCGATGGGCCGGAGGGGTGGCGGCGTCGATGACCGGTGTGCCGGGCTGTTCATGGGGCTGCGGGGGAGTCGCAGGACGATGAGGCGCTTGTGGGTGGCGGCGTCGAGGAAGGTGACGGCCGGCCCGGTTTGGCTGACGAGGGCCAGCAGGGCACCGGGCGAGCCGGCGTGGGTGGGAGTCATGGCTCGTATCGTGGGCGGCCGTTGGCGGTGACTCCAGTGCATGTTCGGCGGGAGTGGTGTGCGCCGTGTGCAAGGTTACTGATGGGGGCGGGGGCGGGTCCGGACTGCTGTGATCCGGTCCACGGAACGGGCCCTCCAGGGGGTCAGCCAGGATGGATCTCGGGGACGCGCATGGCGAGGATGGCCATGTCGTCGGAGGCCGGTTCGGCGGCGAAGCGTTCCACGGCGCGCAGGACGCGGGCGGCGACGGCGCCGGCGGTCAGACCGGTGCACGTGGTGAGGACGTCGGTGAGACCGTCGTCGCCGAGCATGCGGGTGCCCTCGCGGCGTTCCGTGACGCCGTCGGTGACACAGAGCAGGACGTCGCCGGGGGCGAGGGTGACGGTCTGTTCGTAGAGCTCCAGGTCGTCCATGACGCCGAGGAGGGGCTGGGGTTCGGCGGCCGGCTCGACCGTGCCGTCCTGGCGCAGGCGGAGCGGCAGCGGGTGGCCGGCGCAGACGACCTTGAGGACGGCGCTGCCGTCGCGCTGCGGCCACAGCTCGCCGTAAAGGAGCGTCAGGAAGCGGCTGCGGGCGCCTTCGTCGAGGATGGCGGCGTTGAGGCGCTCCAGGACGGCGGCGCCGCCGAAGCCCTCACGGGCGAGCAGGCGCAGGGCGTGCCGGGCCAGGCCGGTGACGGCGGCCGCCTCCGGGCCCGTACCGCAGACATCGCCGATGGCGAAGCCGTACGCGCCGTCGCGGATCGGGAAGAGGTCGTAGAAGTCGCCGCCGACCTCGTTGCCCTCGCCGGCCGCGCGGTAGATGACCTCGACCTCGACGCCCGGGATCTCGGGTCGCTCCGGGGGCAGCAGGCTGCGCTGGAGGGACTGGCTGATGGCTGTGCGCTCGGCATAGAGGCGGGCGTTGTCCAGGGCGAGGGCGGCCCGGCGGGAGAGGTCCTCGGCCAGTTCCAGGATCTCCTGGCGGAAGTGTTCCTCGGCGGGCTTGCCGAGGGTGAGCATGCCGATGACGCGATTGCGCGCGACGAGGGGCAGGACGACGGTTTCGCCGCCGACGGCGGAGGCGGTGGCGAGCGTGGCGCCGGGGCCCGTGGAAGGGCGGGCGGAGTGGCCCAGCCCCAGGCTGCGCAGTGAGGTACGCAGGGCGGCGTCGTGGGCGGCGTCGGCGGGGGCGGTCCAGACGCGGGCGCCGGGGGTGGTCACCGGCTCGGGCGGATCGACCTTCATCAGGAGGGACTTGAGGCCGTCGATGCGGTCCTCGTCCTCGTGCAGGACGTAGGAGAGCTCCGGTTCCGATGCCTGGTCGGCGACGGTGTAGACGGCGCACCAGGTGGCGAGGGTGGGAACCGTCATCTGCGCCATCAGGGCGAGGGTCTGGTCCCGGTCGAGGGTGCCGGCCAGCAGGTCGGACGCCTCGACGAGGAAGGAGAGGGAGCCGCGGCGCAGCTTTTCGAGTTCGGTGAGGCGGGCGCGTTCGACGGCGAGCGCGATGCGGTCGGCGGCGAACTGGAGGCGCAGCGCCTCTTCGTTGGTGTAGCGGCCGGGGCTCTCCGCGGCGACGCCGAGCGAGCCGGTCAGTCGGCCCTCGACCTTGAGGGGGACGGTGACGACCGCGCGCATGCCGGTGCCGCTGAGCAGTGGGACGGCGCCGGGGACGGCGGTGAGGTCCTCGTGGACGGCGGGCATCCGGGCGGAGCCGAAGCGGCCGGTGCCGGCTTCGACGGGGACCCGGGCGAAGCGCTGGCGGGCGGAGGGCAGGCCGGTCGAGGCGCGCACCTCCAGCTCGGTCTCGTCGTCGGTGGCGAGCAGGAGGTAGGCGGCGTCGCCGTCGAGCATGTCGCGGGCCCGCTCGACGGTGCGCTGGAGCAGGCCGTCCAGGTCGTCGGGGGCCGGCGAGCCGATGAAGACCTCGAACGGGTCGGCGGGGCGGCCCTCCGGCTGTGCGGCCTGCGTGAGGGTGTCCTGGGCGGGGGCACGCTGCGGGCTCTGCAGGATCGCACGTTCGTGGTCGCGGACGAGGAGGCAGACGGTGGACGCCTCGCCGTCGGCGTCGCGGACGCGCAGGTGGGAGGCGTAGACGGGGACGACCCGGCCGTCGGCGTCCCTTATCCCGTAGGAGCCCTCCCAGCGGGAGAGCTGGAGGGCCTCGGCGATGCCGGTGCCGGTGCCGGGGGTGTGCGGCCAGGCGGCGAAGTCGGTGAGCGGTTTGCCGATGACCTGCTCGGCGTCGTAGGCGAAGAGGTCGCGGGCGTCGTCGTTCCAGAAGCTGACACAGCCGCCGCGGTCGATCTGGATGACGGCGACGCGTACCCGGGTGTCGGCGACCGGCAGGGCGTCCACCGGGAGCGCGGGACCGGCGGCGCGGGTGCCGGCCGGGCGCTCGGGGAGGTCCAGCTGGAACCAGACGTGTTTTTGGGCGGCCGTGTACTCGACGCCCCATCGGGAGGCCAGGGCACCGCACAGGAGGAGGCCGCGGCCGCCCTCGCGGTCGGGGTGGGCGAAGATCTGGCCGGAATTCTGGAGTGGAATCTCACGTTCGGGGTAGCGGTCGGCGACCGAGATCCGTACTCCGCTGTCCGTGCGCAGACACAGCACGTCGGCGGCGGTGCCCGCGTGCACCACGGCATTGGTGACCAGTTCGCTGGTCAGGACGACGGCGTCGTCGACGATGTCACCGTGGCCCCAGCCCTGAAGAGTGTCCCTGACGAATGCGCGGGCAGTGGCGACCGAGCGCCCGACCGGCTCGAATGTTGCGGCGGCCCGCGCGGTGATCACAGCACTCCCCATTGGTTTTTCGTCGCTCCCCAGGGTCCTGTGCCCGTTTCTCAAGGCATCGATGCGCATGCCAGGCTAGACGGTCGGCCCGAGCTGCGGGAACGAAGGCGTGCTTTCCGGGACCAGAGGTACTTCCGGCGGCCATCTCGTCCCTTGTGCGGAACGTGCCCGGCCGCCGGGAACTGTGGCCGACGCCACACCCGGCTGCGGATGCCGCCGAGGCGTGCCGACCGCTCCCCCTGTCGGGGTTCCCGCCGCGCCGCAAGGGCGGCGGACGGCGGCCCCGGCCCGTCGCGTCAACGGATCGCCGACGGTGTGGTTACGGTTCCGACTCCTTGCCGCGTCAGTGGGGCGGGGTGAAACACTGGGCAGGTACCAAGAGAAAGCCCGGGTAGAACGGTCGACCCTGCGGGAGGGACACGGTGGAGTCTGGCGCAGCGGCGCGGGGCGCAAGTACGCGCGCGAAAGGCGGACGATCCCGGAGCAATGGGACGACCGAGGTGGATACGGCTGCGCTGAATCGGCTGTTGGTAGCTCTGGTCGCCATGCGGGACGGGAACTTCCGCAAACGGCTGACGGTGTCCGGCGACGGCGTCATGTCGGAGATCGCCGCGGTCTTCAACGAGGTCGCGGACCGTAATCTGCATCTCACGGGCGAGCTGGCCCGGGTGCGCCGGGTCGTCGGACGTGAGGGAAAGCTCACGGAGCGGCTGGAGGTCGGTGCCGCCGAGGGCTCCTGGGCCGCGGCCATCGACGCCTCGAACGCCCTGGTGGACGACCTCGTACGGCCGGTCTCCGAGGTCGGACGGGTGCTCTCGGCGGTGTCCGAGGGTGACCTGGAACAGCGGATGGATCTGCGGTCGCGCAGTTCGGACAGCTCGTCGGAGCATCCGCTGCGGGGCGAGTTCCTGAAGGTCGGCCGTACGGTCAACGGCCTGGTCGACCAGCTGTCCGCGTTCACCGACGAGGTCACGAGAGTGGCCAGTGAGGTCGGTACGGAGGGCAAGCTCGGCGGGCAGGCGCGGGTGCGCGGGATGTCCGGGTCCTGGAAGGACCTCACGGAATCCGTCAACACCATGGCCTCCCGGCTCACCGCGCAGGTCCGTGACATCGCTCTCGTCACCACCGCGGTCGCGAAGGGTGATCTGTCACGGAAGGTGACGGTTCATGTCGCGGGCGAGATGCTGGAGCTGAAGAACACCGTCAACACGATGGTGGACCAGCTCTCCTCGTTCGCGTCCGAGGTGACCCGGGTCGCCCGTGAGGTCGGTACGGAGGGCGAGCTCGGCGGGCAGGCACAGGTCCCCGGCGTCGCGGGCGTCTGGAAGGACCTGACGGATTCGGTCAATCTCATGGCCGGCAACCTCACCGCGCAGGTGCGCGGGATCGCCCAGGTCACGACCGCCGTCGCGAACGGCGATCTGTCGCAGAAGGTCACGGTCAGCGCGCGCGGCGAGGTCGCGCAGCTCGCCGACACGATCAACACCATGACCGAGACGCTGCGCACCTTCGCGGACGAAGTGACACGGGTGGCGAACGAGGTCGGCGCCGAGGGACAGCTCGGCGGGCAGGCGCAGGTGCCGGGCGCGGCCGGGACGTGGAAGGACCTCACCGACTCGGTGAACAACGCCTTCCGGAACCTGACCGGGCAGGTGCGGGACATCGCGCAGGTGACGACGGCGGTTGCCAACGGTGATCTGTCGCAGAAGGTCACCGTCGATGTGGCCGGTGAGATGCTGGAGTTGAAGAACACCGTCAACACGATGGTGGATCAGCTGTCGTCGTTCGGTGCCGAAGTGACGCGTGTGGCGCGGGAGATCGGCGTCGAGGGTGAACTGGGCGGCCAGGCGGCGGTGCCGGGCGCGGCGGGGACGTGGAAGGACCTCACGGACTCCGTGAACACCGCGTTCCGCAACCTGACCGGGCAGGTCCGCAATATCGCGCAGGTGACGACGGCGGTCGCCAACGGTGATCTGTCGCAGAAGGTCACCGTCGACGTCTCCGGTGAGATGCTCCAGCTGAAGAACACCGTGAACACCATGGTGGATCAGCTGTCGTCGTTCGCGGACCAGGTCACCCGTATGGCCAGGGACGTGGGCACGGAAGGCCGGCTGGGCGGGCAGGCCCGGGTGGACGGCGTCAGCGGCACCTGGAAGGAACTGACCGACTCCGTCAACTTCATGGCGGGGAACCTGACGTCGCAGGTGCGGCAGATCGCGCAGGTGACGACGGCGGTCGCGCGCGGTGATCTGTCCCAGAAGATCGACGTGGACGCGCGCGGCGAGATCCTGGAGCTGAAGAACACCATCAACACGATGGTCGACCAGCTCTCCGCCTTCGCCGAGCAGGTCACCCGGGTCGCCCGGGAGGTCGGTACGGACGGGCGGCTGGGCGGCCAGGCGCAGGTGCCGGGCGTCGCGGGCGTGTGGCGCGATCTGACCGACTCGGTGAACGGCATGGCCGGCAACCTGACGGCTCAGGTCCGTAACATCGCGCAGGTCGCCACGGCGGTGGCGCGCGGCGATCTGTCCCAGAAGATCGATGTGGACGCCCGGGGCGAGATCCTGGAGCTGAAGAACACCCTGAACACGATGGTCGACCAGCTCTCCTCGTTCGCGGAGCAGGTCACCCGGGTCGCCCGCGAGGTGGGCACCGAGGGCATCCTGGGCGGCCAGGCCGAGGTGCAGGGCGTCAGCGGTACCTGGAAGGACCTCACCCAGTCCGTCAACTTCATGGCGAACAACCTGACGTCGCAGGTGCGCAACATCGGCGAGGTGACGACGGCGGTCGCCCGCGGTGATCTGTCCAAGAAGATCACCGTCGACGCGAAGGGCGAGATCCTCGAACTCGTCACGACCGTGAACACCATGGTCGACCAGCTCTCGCTGTTCGCGGAGCAGGTGACGCGGGTCGCCCGTGAGGTCGGCACCGAAGGCCAACTGGGCGGCCAGGCACGGGTTCCGGGCGTCACCGGCATCTGGAAGGACCTCAGCGACAACGTCAACCTGATGGCCAACAACCTGACCATCCAGGTGCGCAACATCTCCCAGGTCTCGGCCGCGGTGGCCAACGGCGATCTGACGAAGAAGGTCACGGTCGAGGCGCGCGGCGAGGTCGCGCAGCTCGCCGACACGGTCAACACGATGGTCACCACGCTGTCGTCGTTCGCCGACGAGGTCACCCGGGTGGCCCGTGAGGTGGGCACCGACGGCATCCTGGGCGGCCAGGCCCGCGTCCCCGGCGTCGCCGGCACGTGGAAGGACCTCACCGAGTCCGTGAACTCGATGGCCAACAACCTCACCGGCCAGGTCCGCAATATCGCCATGGTCACCACCGCCATCGCCAAGGGCGATCTGACCAAGAAGATCGACATCGACGCGCGGGGCGAGATCCTCGCGCTGAAGACCACCATCAACACCATGGTCGACCAGCTGTCGTCCTTCGCCGAGCAGGTCACCAGGGTGGCCCGCGAGGTCGGTACGGAGGGCCAGCTGGGCGGTCAGGCGCAGGTGCGGGGCGTGGCCGGCACCTGGAAGGACCTGACCGAATCGGTGAACGAGATGGCGGGCAACCTGACCCGTCAGGTGCGCGCCATCGCCGCGGTCGCCGCCGCGGTCACCCTCGGCGACCACAACGTCCGGATCGACGTGGACGCGGCCGGCGAGATCCTGGAGCTCCAGGACAACGTCAACACCATGATCTCCACGCTCCGTGAGACCACCCTCGCCAACGAGGAACAGGACTGGCTCAAGGGCAATCTGGCCCGGATCTCCGGTCTGATGCAGGGCCGCCGCGACCTCAAGGACGTCGCCACGCTCATCATGAGCGAGCTGTCCCCGGCGGTCTCCGCGCAGCACGGCGCGTTCTTCCTCGCGGCCCAGCCCGAAGCCCGGGAGATCGGCGCGGACGGCGCCGAGGCCGGTGCGTACGAGCTGCGGCTGACGGGCTCGTACGGCTACTCCATGGGCGGGATGCCGACGACCTTCAAGCCGGGCGAGACGCTGATCGGCACGGCCGCGGAGGAGGGCCGCACGATCCTGGTGGAGAACGTGCCGTCCGGCTATCTCAAGATCGCCTCGGGGCTCGGTGAGGCGCCGCCGGCGAACGTGATCGTGCTGCCGCTGCTCTTCGAGGACAAGGTGCTCGGCGTGATCGAGCTGGCCTCGTTCCAGCCGTTCACCCAGATCCAGAAGGACTTCCTCAGCCAGATCGCCGAGATGATCGCGACCAGCGTCAACACCATCTCCGTCAACACCAAGACCGAGGTGCTGCTCAAGCAGTCGCAGGAGCTGACCGAGCAGCTCAAGGAGCGGTCGGCCGAGCTGGAGAGCCGGCAGCGGGCGCTGGAGCTGTCCAACTCCGAGCTGGAGGAGAAGGCCGAGCAACTGCGCGCCCAGAACCGCGACATCGAGGTCAAGAACACCGAGATCGAAGAGGCGCGGCAGGTCCTGGAGGAGCGCGCCGAGCAGCTCGCGGTCTCCATGCGCTACAAGTCGGAGTTCCTGGCGAACATGTCGCACGAGCTGCGCACACCGCTGAACTCGCTGCTGATTCTGGCCAAGTTGCTGGCCGACAACGCCGAGGGGAATCTCTCCCCGAAGCAGGTCGAGTTCGCCGAGACGATCCATGGCGCGGGTTCCGACCTGCTCCAGCTGATCAACGACATCCTGGACCTGTCGAAGGTCGAGGCCGGCAAGATGGACGTCAGCCCGACCCGGATCGCGCTGGTACAGCTCGTCGACTATGTCGAGGCGACGTTCCGGCCGCTGACCGCGGAGAAGGGCCTGGACTTCTCCGTACGGGTCTCGCCGGAGCTGCCCGCGACGCTGCACACCGACGAGCAGCGGCTGCTGCAGGTGCTGCGCAATCTGCTGTCCAACGCGGTGAAGTTCACCGACAGCGGCGCCGTCGAGCTGGTCATCCGGCCGGCCGGCGCGGATGTGCCGCCGGCGATCCGGGAGCAGCTGCTGGAGCACGGTTCGCTGCGTGACCCGGATGCCGACATGATCGCCTTCTCGGTGACCGACACCGGTATCGGCATCGCGTCCAGCAAGATGCGGGTGATCTTCGAGGCGTTCAAGCAGGCGGACGGCACGACCAGCCGCAAGTACGGCGGTACCGGTCTGGGCCTGTCCATCAGCCGGGAGATCGCCCGGCTGCTCGGCGGGGAGATCCACGCCGCCAGTGAGCCCAGCCGCGGCTCGACGTTCACGCTGTATCTGCCGCACAACCCGGGCGGGCTGCCGCCGCAGGGCTACCCGCAGCTGGTGGCGGGCGGTCTGGCGATGGACGCGGAGGCCCGCGAGATCGAGGTCGGGCGGCAGGACGGGACCGAGGAGGCGCAGGGCGCGGAGCAGGGAGCGTCCGGGAGCCTCAACCGGCCCCGCCGCCGCGGGTCTTCGGGCGCCGGACGCCGCTTCGCGCTGCCCGGCGGCCAGTCGCTGCCCGCTCCGCCGCGGCAGGCCCTCCAGCCGTCGGCCGCCCCGTCGCAGCCGGCCGACCGGCAGCCCGCCGAGGAGCCCTGGCTCGGCAACGGCCAGGACCTGGTGGACCCGGCCTTCGAGGGCGGCTTCCACGGTGAGAAGGTGCTGATCGTCGACGACGACATCCGCAATGTCTTCGCGCTCACCAGCGTCCTGGAGCAGCACGGGCTGTCGGTGCTGTATGCGGAGAACGGCCGGGAGGGCATCGAGGTGCTGGAGCAGCACGACGATATCGTCCTGGTCCTGATGGACATCATGATGCCGGAGATGGACGGGTACGCGACCACGGCCGCGATCCGCCGGATGCCGCAGTTCGCCGGGCTGCCGATCATCGCGCTGACCGCGAAGGCGATGAAGGGCGACCGGGAGAAGAGCATCGATTCCGGGGCCTCCGACTATGTGACCAAGCCGGTGGATACCGATCATCTGCTGTCGGTCATGGAGCATTGGATGCGTACACGGTGACGGGGCGTTCAGTATGGGGCCGAAAAGCGATCACCGCGTGCTGACTCAGTGTTGCCGTGGACGTGTGGAAGCGTGGGTTTCGGGGAACCTTCTCGTCTCGCGCTGCGTTTCCGGTACGTGCACAGTGACATCGCGGTGACAGGGTGTGGCGACAGGCGGGGTGCAGCTACCATGACCGGCACAAGGACGGGCGGCGTAACGGAGTCGTCCCCTGGGGCGGCGTCCGGTTCCATGCCGGGGCGAGGAGGACGGGCCATGGTGCAGAAGGCCAAGATCCTCCTGGTCGATGACCGGCCGGAGAATCTGCTGGCGCTGGAGGCGATCCTCTCCGCGCTCGATCAGACACTGGTGCGGGCATCGTCCGGGGAGGAAGCGCTCAAAGCACTGCTCACGGACGATTTCGCGGTGATTCTGCTCGATGTGCAGATGCCGGGGATGGACGGATTCGAGACCGCGGCGCACATCAAGCGGCGCGAGCGCACCCGCGACATCCCGATCATCTTCCTCACCGCCATCAACCACGGCCCGCACCACACCTTCCGTGGCTATGCGGCCGGCGCGGTCGACTACATCTCCAAGCCGTTCGACCCGTGGGTGCTGCGCGCCAAGGTCTCGGTGTTCGTCGAGCTCTACATGAAGAACTGCCAACTCCGTGAGCAGGCTTCGCTGCTGCGGCTCCAGCTGGAGGGCGGGCGGCCGAACGGCGAGGATCCCAAGGAGTCCGCGGGGCTGCTCGCCGAGCTGTCCGCGCGGCTGGCCGCGGTCGAGGAGCAGGCGGAGGCGCTGTCCAAGCAGTTGGACGAGTCGGCGGACGCCGCCGCGGTCGCCACCGCCGCGCATCTTGAGCGCAAACTGACCGGTTTGCGCCGGGCGCTGGATGCGCTGGAGCCGGGAACGGGGTCCGCCGGAGCCTGATTGACGTCTCTTCACAGGCGGGCGCGCGACACGAATGGGTGAAGCGCCGTGCGCTCGTGACACGCTTGCCATCGCCTGTAATCTCGTCACCATGGCCTCACGTACGTCCGGCAAGGGAACCCAGAGCACGGCGGGCCCCTCGAAGCAGCGCGCCGGGCAGTCCGGAGGCGCCGCGAAGAAGACCGCCGCGAAGCAGCCGTCCTCCGGAAAAAGCGCGGCCGGAAAGCGGGCGTCCGCCAAGCCGCCGGCGAAGAAGACCGCCGCGGCGAAGCGGGCCCCGGCCAAGAAGGCACCCGCGAAAAAGGCCGCCCCGAAACCGGCGCCGTCACCGACCGGCGGCGTCTACCGCATCGCCCGGGCCTGCTGGCTCGGGCTGGCCCATGCCATCGGGGCGATGTTCCGCGGGGTGGGCCGCGGCGCGAAGAACCTCGACCCGGCACACCGTAAGGACGGCCTCGCGCTGCTGCTGCTCGGCCTCGCCCTGATCATCGCGGCCGGTACCTGGTCCAGCCTCAGCGGGCCGGTCGGCGACCTCGTCGACCTGCTGGTGACCGGTGCCTTCGGCCGGCTCGACCTGGTGGTGCCGATTCTGCTGGGTGGTATCGCGGTACGGCTGATCCGCCATCCCGAGCAGCCGGAGGCCAACGGCCGGATCGTCATCGGGCTGTCCGCGCTGGTGCTCGGCGTCCTCGGGCAGGTCGCGATGGCCTGCGGTTCGCCGGGCCGGGGCGAGGGCATCGCGGCCATACAGGACGCCGGCGGCTACCTCGGCTGGGCCGCGTCCAAGCCGCTGATCTTCACGGTCGGGCAGACCCTCGCGGTGGCGCTGCTGGCGCTGCTGACCGTCTTCGGACTGCTGGTGGTGACCGCGACGCCGGTGAACGCCATCCCGCAGCGGCTGCGGCTCCTCGGCACCAAGCTGGGCGTGCTGCAGCCCGAGCCGGACGCCGGGGAGCAGGCGGAGGAGTACGCGGAGGACTGGCGCGAGCGGCCCGCCCGCAGGTCCCGGCGGACGGCAGGGGCGGCCCCGGCGGACCCGGAGGCGCTGGAGGAGAAGGCGCTGGCCGAGCGCCGAGGCCCGGCCCGGTCCGCCGGGGAGCACGCCGCGGACCGGTCGATGGACGCGGTGGACGTGGCCGCCGCAGCCGCCGCCGCGCTGGACGGCGCGGTGCTGCACGGCGTCCAGCCCTCCCCGCTCGTCGCCGGCCTCAGCAGCGGCATCTCGGGCGACCGGCGGGACCCCGACGGCGAGGACAGCGGAGCGGAGGGCGGCGCGGTGCCGCCGGCCCGCGCGGCGGAGCCGTCGGGTGCCGAGCACACCCCGGCGGTGGCGGACTTCACCAAGCCCGCGCCGGAACCGTCCGATCTGCCGGCCCGCGCCGAACAGCTCCAGCTGTCCGGCGACATCACCTACGCGTTGCCCTCCCTCGACCTGCTCTCCCGCGGCGGCCCCGGCAAGACCCGCAGCGCCGCGAACGACGCGATAGTGGCCTCGCTGACCAATGTGTTCCAGGAGTTCAAGGTCGACGCGGCGGTCACCGGCTTCACCCGCGGCCCGACGGTCACCCGCTACGAGGTCGAGCTCGGCCCGGCCGTCAAGGTCGAGAAGATCACCGCGCTGGCCAAGAACATCGCCTACGCCGTCGCCAGTCCGGACGTCCGCATCATCAGCCCGATCCCCGGCAAGTCCGCGGTCGGCATCGAGATCCCCAACACCGACCGCGAGATGGTCAACCTCGGCGATGTGCTGCGGCTGGCCGACTCCGCGGGCGACGAACACCCGATGCTGGTGGCGCTCGGCAAGGACGTCGAGGGCGGCTACGTCATGGCCAACATGACGAAGATGCCGCACGTCCTGGTCGCCGGGGCCACCGGCTCCGGCAAGTCGTCCTGCATCAACTGCCTGATCACCTCGGTGATGGTCCGCGCCACCCCGGAGGACGTGCGGATGGTGCTGGTCGACCCCAAGCGCGTCGAACTGACCGCCTACGAAGGCATCCCGCACCTCATCACGCCGATCATCACCAACCCCAAGCGCGCCGCCGAGGCCCTGCAGTGGGTGGTCCGCGAGATGGACCTGCGCTACGACGACCTCGCGGCCTACGGGTTCCGGCATATCGACGACTTCAACGAAGCGGTGCGCAACGGCACGGTGACCCCGCCCGAGGGCAGCGGGCGCGAGCTGTCGCCGTACCCGTATCTGCTGGTCATCGTCGACGAGCTGGCGGACCTGATGATGGTCGCGCCGCGGGACGTGGAGGACTCCATCGTCCGCATCACCCAGCTCGCGCGGGCGGCCGGTATCCATCTGGTGCTCGCCACCCAGCGGCCGTCCGTCGATGTCGTCACCGGCCTGATCAAGGCCAATGTGCCCTCCCGGCTGGCCTTCGCCACCTCCTCGCTCGCCGACAGCCGGGTCATCCTCGACCAGCCGGGCGCGGAGAAGCTGATCGGCAAGGGCGACGGGCTGTTCATGCCGATGGGTGCGAACAAGCCGGTCCGTATGCAGGGCGCGTTTGTGCCCGAGGCCGAGGTCGCGGCGGTCGTCCAGCACTGCAAGGATCAGATGGCGCCGGTATTCCGCGATGACGTCACCGTCGGCAGCAAGCAGAAAAAGGAGATCGACGAGGACATCGGCGATGACCTCGATCTGCTCTGCCAGGCCGCTGAGCTGGTGGTTTCCACCCAGTTCGGATCCACGTCGATGCTTCAGCGCAAGCTGCGGGTGGGGTTCGCCAAGGCCGGGCGGCTGATGGACCTGATGGAGTCGCGGAACATCGTCGGACCCAGCGAGGGGTCCAAGGCGCGCGATGTCCTCGTGAAGCCGGATGAATTGGACGGAGTGCTCTCGGTCATCCGCGGGGAAGCTACCGAGTAGCACACAAATCCGGGGTCACTCGTAGGTGAGCGAAAGCAACCGTTCTTCCTGCTGATACGTCAAGTTGAGGGAGGCGACGGAACCATGCTTCACCATCGAGCTCAGCGGCACCGTTCGCGGCGTTCCGATGGCGTACAAACCTCGCTCTCCCGCTTGCCTGACCCTTTCGCTCCACCCCTAGACTGAACCTCCAGCAGGTGGCTACACGCTCGAAAGGCGCCCCCGTGTCCATCGGCAACTCCCCCGAAGACGACCGGCCTTCCATCGGTCGCGCCCTCCAGCAAGCCCGTATCCACGCAGGACTGACCGTCGAAGAGGTCAGTTCGACGACCCGGGTGCGCACCCCCATCGCGCACGCCATCGAGCAGGACGACTTCTCGCGCTGCGGGGGCGACGTCTATGCCCGCGGACACATCAGAACCCTCGCCCGCGCCGTCGGCCTCAACCCCGAACCGCTGATCGCGCAGTTCGACGCCGAGCACGGCGGACGGCCCGAGCCCACCCCCGCGGCGCCGCTTTTCGAGGCGGAGCGGATCCGCTCCGACCCTCGCCGCCCCAACTGGACCGCCGCGATGGTCGCCGCGATCGTCGCCGTCGTCGGTTTCGTCGGCTTCACGCTCTTCAGCGACGGCAACAGGAACGGCGGCGGACCGATCGCGGGCGGCGACACCGCCAACGCGGACCGGCCGGCACCGACACCCACCAAGGCGCGCACCACCAAGCCCCCCAAGGCCGACCCGTCCGAGAGCGCCATCGCCGGGCTGCCCAAGGACAAGGTCACGATCAAGGTGATCGCCCGGGACGGCCAGAGCTGGATCTCCGCCAAGGACGCCAACGGCAAGCTCCTGCAGGACGGCCTGCTCAAGCAGGGCGAGTCCATGACCTTCACCGACAAGAAGCGGATCGACCTGGTCCTGGGCAACGCCGGGGCCGTACAGCTGTACGTCAACGGCAAGGAGGTCAAGCGGGTCGGCGACAAGGGTTCCGTGGAGCGGCTCAGCTACACCCCTGGGGACCCCCAGGCCGGCTGAGGCCGGGCACCGCCGTGTCCGCCGCCCGTCCCGGGACGTCCGGGACAGGCGGTACTGACCTGCGCGCCATGGGCGGTGCCGGGACGAAGTAGGCTGAGCCCCATGCCCGAACGCCGTACCGTCGCCCTTGTCACCCTTGGCTGCGCCCGTAACGAGGTGGACTCGGAGGAGCTCGCAGGCCGCTTGGCAGCGGACGGCTGGGAGCTCGTCGAGGAAGCCACCGATGCCGATGTCGCCGTCGTCAACACCTGCGGGTTCGTCGAGGCCGCCAAGAAGGACTCCGTCGACGCCCTGCTCGAAGCCAATGATCTGAAGGATCATGGCAGGACCCAGGCCGTCGTGGCCGTCGGCTGCATGGCCGAGCGCTACGGCAAGGAGCTCGCCGAGGCGCTGCCCGAGGCCGACGGCGTGCTCGGCTTCGACGACTACGGCGCCATCTCGGACCGCCTGCAGACCATCCTGAGCGGCGGCATCCACGCCGCGCACACCCCGCGCGACCGCCGCAAGCTGCTGCCGATCAGTCCGGCGGAGCGGCAGAGCGCCGATGTCGCGCTGCCCGGCCACGCACAGACCGCTGCCGCCGAGCCGGCGGGCGCACCCGAGGATCTGCCGGAGGGCGTCGCGCCCCCCTCCGGGCCGCGTGCGCCGCTGCGCCGCAGACTCGGCAGCAGTCCGGTCGCCTCGGTCAAGCTCGCGTCCGGATGCGACCGGCGCTGCTCGTTCTGCGCCATTCCGTCCTTCCGCGGTTCCTTCATCTCCCGCCGGCCCTCCGATGTGCTCGGCGAGACCCGCTGGCTGGCCGAGCAGGGCGTCAAGGAGATCATGCTGGTCTCCGAGAACAACACCTCGTACGGCAAGGACCTCGGTGACATCCGGCTGCTGGAGACGCTGCTGCCGGAGCTGGCCGCCGTCGACGGCATCGAGCGGATCCGGGTCAGCTATCTGCAGCCCGCCGAGATGCGCCCCGGGCTGATCGATGTGCTGACCGGCACGGACAAGGTCGCGCCGTATTTCGATCTGTCCTTCCAGCACTCGGCGCCCGGCGTGCTGCGCGCGATGCGACGGTTCGGCGATACCGGACGCTTCCTGGAGCTGCTGGAACAGATCCGGACGAGGGCGCCCCAGGCCGGTGCCCGATCCAACTTCATCGTCGGTTTCCCGGGTGAGAGCGAGGCCGATCTGGCGGAGCTGGAGCGCTTTCTCTCCGAGGCCCGGCTGGATGCCATCGGCGTCTTCGGCTACTCCGACGAGGACGGCACCGAGGCCGCCTCGTACGAGGACAAGGTCGACCCCGACGTGGTCGCCGAGCGGCTGGCGCGGGTGTCCCGGCTGGCCGAGGAGCTGACCGCGCAGCGTGCCGAGGAGCGGGTCGGTGAGACGGTCCGGGTGCTGGTCGACCGGATCGACGACGAGGACGGCATCGTCGGGCGGGCCGCGCACCAGGCGCCGGAGACCGATGGCGTCACGCTGCTGTCGACCGGCCCGGACCTGGCGCCCGGTCGTATGGTCGAGGCGAAGGTGGTCGCGAGCGAGGGCGTCGATCTCGTGGCCGAGGTGCTGTCGGTGGTGGGCACGGCGTGTACCGAGGAGGCGGGCAGATGAGCGGAGTCCCGGCTTCCGCGGCGGGTGGGCCGCGCACCGCGCCGGCCGTCCGGCAGGCCGGGCTGTGGAACATCGCCAACGTCCTGACGATGTTGCGGCTGCTGCTGGTCCCCGCCTTCGTGGTGCTGCTGATGTACGAGGACGGGACCGACCCGGTATGGCGCGCCTTCGCCTGGGCCGCGTTCGCCATCGCCATGATCACCGATGTCTTCGACGGGCATCTGGCGCGCACATACAACCTGGTCACGGACTTCGGCAAGATCGCCGACCCGATCGCGGACAAGGCGATCATGGGTGCCGCGCTGATCTGTCTTTCGGTGCTGGGCGATCTGCCGTGGTGGGTGACCGGCGTGATCCTCTTCCGGGAGCTGGGCATCACGCTGATGCGCTTCTGGGTGATCAAACACGGTGTGATTCCGGCCAGTCGTGGCGGCAAGATCAAGACATTGGCGCAGGGCACCGCGGTGGGGATGTACGTCCTGGTGTTGACCGGACCGCTGGCCACCTTCCGCTGGTGGATGATGGCCGTGGCCGTGGTGCTGACCGTCGCCACCGGGCTCGACTACGTCCGTCAGGCCGTCGTGATGCGCCGGGCCGGACTGGCCAAGGAGCGGGCCGAACGGGCCGAGCGGGCCGGACAGGACGCGGAGCGGTGACCGGGCCGGGTTCTGCCGCGGCCAGGGTGCTGGAGCTCCTCGCCGGGCGTGGACAGAGCCTGGCGGTGGCCGAATCGCTGACCGGCGGCCTGGTGGCGGGCGCGCTGACCGCCGTCCCCGGAGCCTCGCGGGTCGTCCGCGGCTCGGTGACGGCCTATGCGACCGATGTGAAACGGGACCTGCTGAACGTCGACGGTGCGCTGCTGGCCGAGCGCGGGGCCGTGGACGGCGAGGTCGCGCGGCAGATGGCCACTGGCGTACGGAGGGTGCTGGGCGCCGACTGGGGCATCGCCACCACGGGCGTCGCCGGACCCCTGCCCCAGGACGGCCAGCGCGTGGGCACCGTTTTTGTGGCCGTACAGGGCCCGGACGGCGCCGGAGAGGTGCGTCGGCTGACGCTGGACGGGGATCGTGACCGTATCCGCCAAGACAGCATCGAGGCCGTACTCAACCTGTTGTTGAGCGAACTTGCAGAAAAAATGCGTGCACAGGATACGGAACAACACGGGGGGAATGGATGTTTGCAGCCCTGAGTGAACACGAACTCGCGCCCGGCGCCGGTAGGGCCCGAGGCGGTACGGTGGGGCGAGAAGGATCCGGATCCGAGGTCCGAGGAGGGAGCCAGCGATGATTCTGCTTCGTCGCCTGCTGGGTGACGTGCTGCGCCGACAGCGTCAGCGCCAAGGCCGAACCCTGCGCGAGGTCTCTTCCTCCGCTCGGGTATCGCTCGGCTATTTGTCCGAGGTGGAGCGGGGGCAGAAGGAGGCTTCCTCCGAGCTGCTCTCATCGATCTGTGACGCGCTGGACGTACGCATGTCAGAGCTCATGCGAGAGGTCAGCGACGAGCTGGCGCTCGCCGAGCTGGCACAGTCCGCGGCCGCGAGCGAGCCGGTGCCCACGCCGGTGCGGCCGAACTTCAACCCGGTGTCGGTCACGTCCCTGGCCGGTGTGCCGGAGGACCGTGTGACCATCAAGTCCCCGGCAGACGTCGTGGATGTCGTCGCGGCCTGACACCCCTGTTCGTTCGTGAGGCCCCGGTCGGCTGCTGCCGGCCGGGGCCTCACGCTGTGTGCGCGGTGCGGCGCTCGACCGGCCCCCTTGACCTGCCCAGAGGAACGCCATGGTCTATACGATGGGCAAATCGGGGCATTTCGGAATATTCATGCATATTCCGAAATATTGGGCATATTGGCCATCGGGTTGAACAGGAGTAACTGGATGTCTGTGGTCAAGAGCACGCTCTCCGAAACCGACCGCACCCTCGTCGGGAACGCCCTTCAGGGCGCCCTCGTCGATCTGGTGGATCTCTCCCTCATGGCGAAGCAGGTGCACTGGAACGTCATCGGCCCACGCTTCCGGTCCGTACACCTCCAGCTGGACGAGGTCGTGGACACCGCCCGGCAGCACATGGACACCGTCGCCGAACGGTGCGCCGCGATCGGCGTGACACCGGACGGCCGGACCGCCACGGTCGCCAAGACCAGCGGCATCGGGGAGGTGCCGGACGGCTGGATCAAGGACGGCGACGCCGTACGCACGCTGGTGACGGGCCTGACCGCGATCATCGAGCGGATGCGGGAGCGGATCCGTGCCACCGCGGACCCCGACCCGGTCAGCCAGGACATCCTCATCGGCCTGACCGCCGACCTGGAGAAGCACCACTGGATGTTCCAGGCCGAAGCCCACTGACAGCCCTCGGCGACGGCTGACGGGATGCGCCCGATACGGCGCCGCACCCGCTTGCTCCTGGCGCGCGTGGCACTGCCCTGCGCGCTCCGGGAGTGCGACGGTGCGCTCTCCCGCCGGTCGGCGGGCCCCGTCTAGCGTCGGCCGGAGGAGGCAGCGATGGCGTGGCACGACAGGGGGGCCCGCGGTCCGCTCGGGCGGGGTGCCGGCGGCCGCGTGCAGGGTCCGGGAGGGCGTTCCCGGGCCGGCCCTGGGCGCTGGATAGCCGTGACCCTCGTCGGCGGGCTGTGGTGGGCGGCGGCGCTCCGGCTGGCGCTGTGGCCGCAGTCGGCGGGGGTGATCGAGGGGGCGGTGGTGGCGGGCGGCTGGGGGCTCAGCCTGCTGCCGGTGCACTGCGTTCCGCGGGTGGGCCAGGGGAACGGCAGGAACGGCCGGGGCGGGTGGCTGGAGAAGGGGCGGGCGGGGCTGGCCGGGGGGTGGCGGCGATGGCGGTCGGGGGGTGGGAACGGGGGTGGGGGGCTGTGAGGGCGGTGAGGTTGTGAGGGGGTTGGTGTTCTCAGGGTGGACGCGGTGCGGCGTTGGGCTGGTGAAGACCGGCTGTCGGGGCGTCAATTCGGTGGCCGGTGTCGGGGGGTTGCTTCTCAATGCGCGGGGTGGTCGGGCTCGTTGGGAGGTTCGGGCTTGTCGGTGCGGACTGGGTGGTCGGTCTGGTCAGGCTGGTCGGTCTGGCAGGTGGGGCACCAGTAGGTGACGCGTTCGTCGGGCGTGGAGCCCTGGTCGGCGGTGCGGATGGCGGCGCCGCAGCGCGCGCAGGGGCGTCCCGCGCGCCCGTAGACCCATAGCCGGCGATCGGGGCGCGCTCCTCCACTGCCCTCAAACGGGCGTGGGCGGTACCCCCACGGAGTGGTGGTACGGGCGGGGCGCTGCTTGTTGGCTTCGAGGAGTCTCTTGGCGAGTGCGGGAGCGCGCTCCGGGGCGGGGAGCCGGCCCATCGGGAGCCAGGGCGAGGCGCGCAGCAGGAAGCACAGCTCGGACTTGTAGACATTGCCGACACCGGCGAGGTTGCGCTGGTCCAGCAGGGCCTCGCCCAGGGGCCGTTCGGGGACGGCGAGCAGCCGGCGCAGGGCCTCGGCCGCGTCCCAGTCGGGGCCGAGGAGATCGGGGCCCAGGTGGCCGACGACCTGGGACTCGTCGGCGGTGCGCAGCAGATCGAGGACGGGGAGGCGGTAGCCGACGGCGGTGTGCCGCTCGGTGCCGAGGATCGCCCGGATCTGGTGGGCGGGGCCGCCACGCCAGCGTTCCGCAGGGGCGTAGATCTTCCAGGCGCCGTCCATCCGGAGATGGGAGTGGAGGGTGAGACCGCCTTCGATGCGGGTGAGCAGATGCTTGCCGCGGGGGGTGACGTCCAGCACCGTGCGGCCGGTCAGGTCGACCGTCGCGAGCCGGGGGACGCGCAGGTCGCAGCGGGTCAGGGGCTGACCTGCCAGCGCGTCGTGGAGGCGCTGGGCCAGCCGCCAGACCGTGTCACCTTCGGGCATGGGTCCATCATGCCGGGAGTGGTGTCGGTCAGCGGTTGCCCCGGCCCCTGGAGTGGTGTTCGTCAGGGGGATGCCCGGCCCCGTCGGCGCCGCCCGTCAGCCCCGGAGGCGCATCCCCCGGGGTGTGGGGTGGAAACCGGCGGATTCGAGGGCCGGAGCGTACGGGGAGGTCAGGGCCGCGCTGCCGTTGATGCGTTCGGTGGTTATCGTGCCGAGGGCGCCCGCGCGGGCCGCGTCGGTCAGTGCCGTCACGGCGGCCTGGAGACGGGCGTCGGCGGGTGGTCCGTCCGGGACGCCGGGGAGGGGCCAGATCAGCAGGGTCTTGCCGCCGCGCTCCATGTAGAGCGCCAGCTCGCCGTCGACCAGGACAACGAGGGAGCCCGCCTTGCGGCCCGGCTTGTGTGTCGAGCCCTCGGGCGGATCGGGCCAGGGCAGGGCGGCGCCGTAGGCGTTGGCCGGGTCGGCGGCGGCGAGGACGACGGCGCGCTGCGGACTTCTGGAACCGGACTCCCAACGGTCCCTGCTCGGCAGAGCTTCGCCGGCCCCGCACTCCCGCTGCGTGCTGATCGCGCGCAGCCGGTCGACCGCACCGTCCATGGCGAACTGGGCGGCGCCCAGCCCCTCGACGACATAGCCGCGGCGGGCCTGCCCGGACTCCTCGAACGCGGCCAGTACGCGATACGCGGCGGAGAAGCCGCCCTCGACCCCCTCGGCGGCGACCGCGCCCCGGGTGACGATGCCGTGCCGGTCCAGGAGCGTACGGGCCAGGGCGTGCGCCCGGTGGGTGGCCTCCGGTTCCAGGGCGGGTAGCAGGGACCAGCGGCCGCCGACCGTCGGCGGGCCGGAGCGGGACGCGGTGGGGCGGCCGCTGCGGCCCGCGGCGGCGGTGAGCATGCCTCCCCCCAACTCCGTCCGGGGGTGCCCCCAGCGCCCCCGGGGCACCGTGCGGCGGGCGCGGTGGGCGGTCGAGCCGGCCGTACGGCCCGAGCCGAGGAGGGCGCGCAGCGGGGCCAGGGTGTCGTTGGTGAGCCGCCCGGACCAGGCCAGATCCCAGAGGGCGTCGGCCAGTTGGGGGTCGGTGGCGTCGGGGTGGGTGGTGGCGCGGGCCTGGTCGGCGATCTGGCGGAAGAACAGGCCGTATCCGGGGGCGAGGGCGGTCAGCACGGAGGAGTGCAGAGCGGTGAGTTCCAGGGGGAGCGGGGCGTGGAGGAGGAGCGGCGCGGAGTCGGCGAGATGGAGGGAGAGCCAGCCGTCCTTGCCGGGGAGGGCACCGGCGCCGGCCCACAACACCTCGCCGGTGGCGGTGAGTTCGTCCAGCATCGCCGGGGTGTAGTCGGCGACGCGGGAGGGCAGGACGAGCTTCTCCAGGGCCGAGGCGGGGACCGGGGCGCCCTGGAGCTGCTCGATGGCGCGGGCCAGGCCGTCGATGCCGCGCAGGCCGGGCGATCCGCCGGCGGACGGCTGCCCTCCGGGACGCGGGGCGCCGACGTGCTGCCACTGCGGGAGGAAGGCGGCGAGCGCGGCGGGCGGCACCGGCTCCAGCTCCTCACGCAGCGCGGCGAGCGAACGGCGGCGCAGCCTGCGCAGCACCTGGGCGTCGCACCATTCCTGGCCGATCCCGGCGGGGTGGAATTCACCCTGGACGATACGGCCGGCGGCGGCGAGGCGGTGCAGCGCGCCGTCCGTGACGGCCGTGCCGAGGCCGAAGCGGGCGGCGGCCTGCTCGGAGGTGAACGGGCCGTGGGTACGGGCGAACCGGGAGAGCAGGTCGCCGAGCGGGTCCTTGACCGGTTCGGTGAAGGACTCGGGGACGCCCACGGGCAGGGCCGTCCCCAGGGCGTCCCGGAGCCGGCCCGCGTCCTCGATGGCGGCCCAGTGGGCGGCGCCGGCGATCCGCACCGTGATGGCGCGGCGGGCGGCGGCCAGCTCCCTGACCCACGCCGGATCCGCGCCGCGCTCGGCCAGCTCGGCGTCGGTCAGCGGCCCGAGCAGCCGCAGCAGATCGGCGACACCCTCGGCGTCCTTGGCGCGGCGGTCGTCCGTCAGCCACTGGAGCTCGCGCTCCAGCTCGGCCAGCACCTCGGCGTCCAGCAGTTCCCGCAGCTCGGCCTGGCCCAGCAGCTCGGCGAGCAGCCGGGAGTCCAGCGAGAGGGCGGCGGCCCGGCGCTCGGCGAGCGGGGAGTCGCCCTCGTACAGGAACTGGGCGACATAGCCGAACAGCAGGGAGCGGGCGAACGGGGACGCCTCGGGGGTGGTGACCTCCACCAGACGGACCCGGCGGGCCTCGATATCGCCCATCAGCTCCGTCAGACCCGGTACGTCGAAGACGTCCTGGAGGCATTCGCGGACGGCTTCCAGCACGATCGGGAAGGACCCGAACTCGCTTGCCACCTGGAGGAGTTGGGCGGCGCGCTGGCGCTGTTGCCACAGCGGGGTGCGCTTGCCGGGGTTGCGCCGCGGCAGCAGCAGGGCGCGGGCGGCGCATTCGCGGAAACGGGAGGCGAAGAGGGCGGAACCGCCGACCTGGTCGGTGACGAGCTGGTCGACGTCGCCGGGGTCGAAGGCGACATCGGCGGCGCCGACGGGGGACTGCTCGGGGTCGTACTCGGCGCCCAGTGACCCCGGGCCGGCGCCGAAAGCGTCACCGCCGTCGAGGAGATCCAGACCCATCAGGTCGGCGTCGGGCAGCCGCAGCACGATGCCGTCGTCGGCGTGCATCACCTGGGCGTCCATGCCGTAGCGCTCGGCGAGACGGGCGCCGAGGGCGAGCGCCCAGGGGGCGTGGACCTGCGCCCCGAAGGGGGAGTGGACGACCACCCGCCAGTCGCCGAGCTCGTCGCGGAACCGCTCGACGACGATCGTGCGGTCGTCCGGGACATGGCCGCACGCCTGCTTCTGCTCGGCGAGATAGCCGAGGACGTTGGCGCTCGCCCAGGCGTCGAGGCCGGCGGCCGACAGCCGGGCGGCGGCCTCCTCGCGGGCGAGGGAGCCGATCTCGCGGAGGAACGCGCCGAGCGCCCGGCCCAGTTCGAGGGGGCGGCCGAGCTGGTCGCCCTTCCAGAAGGGCAGCCGGCCCGGAACCCCGGGGGCGGGGGTGACCAGCACCCGGTCGCGGGTGATGTCCTCGATGCGCCAGGACGTCGTCCCCAGGGTGAAGACATCGCCGACGCGGGATTCGTAGACCATCTCCTCGTCCAGCTCGCCCACCCGTCGCCCGCCGCCCTTCCCGGAGTCGCCCGCCAGGAAGACCCCGAACAGACCGCGGTCGGGGATCGTGCCCCCGGACGTGACGGCCAGCCGCTGCGCCCCGGGGCGGCCCGTCACCGTCTGGGCCACGCGGTCCCATACGACGCGGGGGCGCAGCTCGGCGAAGGCGTCGGACGGATAGCGGCCGGCGAGCATGTCCAGCACGGCGGTGAACGCCGACTCGGGGAGCGCGGCGAACGGGGCGGCACGGCGGACCACGGCCAGCAGCTCCTCGACGTCCCAGGTGTCCATCGCGGTCATCGCGACGAGCTGCTGGGCGAGCACATCCAGCGGGTTGGCGGGCACCCGCAGCGCTTCGATCGCGCCCGAGCGCATCCGCTCGGTGACCACGGCGGCCTGCACCAGATCGCCTCGGTACTTGGGGAAGACGATGCCCGTCGACACCGCGCCGACCTGATGCCCGGCCCGACCCACCCGCTGCAGCCCGGAGGCGACCGACGGCGGTGACTCGACCTGGACGACGAGATCGACCGCGCCCATGTCGATGCCGAGCTCCAGGCTGGAGGTGGCGACCACGGCCGGCAGCCGGCCCGCCTTCAAGTCCTCCTCCACCTGGGCGCGTTGCTCTTTGGAGACCGAGCCGTGGTGGGCGCGGGCCAGTACCGGCGGCGCGCCCTTGGCGGCACCGGCCTCGGCCATCAGCTCCGCGGGGGAGTGGTGCTCGGGGAGCGCTTCTCCGGTGGCGCGCTCGTAGGCGATCTCGTTGAGGCGGTTGCACAGCCGCTCCGCCAGGCGGCGGGAGTTGGCGAAGACGATCGTGGAGCGATGGGCCTGGACGAGATCGGCGATCTTCTCCTCGACCTGCGGCCAGATGGACGGCTTCTCGCCCGTATCGCCCTCTTGGACGGGGGAGCCGCCCAGCTCCCCCATGTCCTCCACCGGCACGACCACCGACAGGTCGAAGCGCTTGCCGGACGGCGGCTGGACGATCTCCACCCGGCGCCGCGGCGACAGATAGCGGGCGACCTCCTCCACCGGGCGCACCGTCGCCGACAGACCGATCCGGCGGGCCGGGCGGTCGAGCAGCTCGTCCAGCCGCTCCAGGGAGAGCGCCAGATGCGCGCCGCGCTTCGTACCGGCGACGGCGTGCACCTCGTCCAGGATGACCGTCTCGACGCCCGCGAGCGCCTCCCGGGCCGAGGACGTCAGCATCAGGAACAGCGACTCGGGGGTCGTGATGAGGATGTCCGGCGGGCGGCTGGCGATCGAGCGGCGCTCGGCGGCCGGGGTGTCGCCGGAGCGGATGCCCACCCTGATGTCCGGCTCGGGCAGCCCGAGGCGGACCGACTCCTGGCGGATGCCCGTCAGCGGACTGCGCAGATTGCGCTCGACATCGACGGCGAGGGCCTTCAGTGGCGAGACGTACAGCACCCGGCAGCGCTTCTTCGGCTCGGCGGGCGCCGGACCGCTCGCCAGCGCGTCCAGCGACGCCAGGAACGCGGCGAGGGTCTTGCCGGAGCCCGTCGGCGCCACCACGAGGACGTCGGACCCCGCGCCGATCGCCTGCCAGGCGCCCTCCTGCGCCGCGGTGGGCGCGCTGAACGCCCCGGCGAACCAGCCGCGGGTCGCGGGAGAGAACGAGTCGAGTGCTGACTTGGCCATGTCCCCCATCGTGCACCGTGCCACTGACAACGCGGCGGGAGAGCGGTGCGGGAGCGGTGCGCGGGCGGCGCCGGCCTGATCGCCGAGATCGCCGGGGAGGCCGGCGCCCTGGGTGCCGAGGCACTCGGCGACACCAACGCCTGGGGACTGGACGCGGCCAGCCCTGCGGTCTTCCTGGCGCTGCTCGCCCCGATGCTCAGAACCACCGTCGAGCGGGCGGCGGCCGGCCTCGCGGTGGTGCTGGTCATGGTTACGCTGCCGACGCTCCCGACGGGCGTACCGGTGCTGCTGTCGGCGCTGGCCGCACCCGCCGTGCTCCTCGTCCAGGGGCGTCGGGAACGCGCCCAGGGGACACCCGACGCCACCGAGGAGGGTCGAGCATGAGCGTCTGGATCGCGATCAGCCTCACCGCCGTGGGCTGCTATCTGGTCAAACTCCTCGGCCTGCCGGCCCCCGCCGGCCTCCTGGAGCGCCCGCTCGTCAAGCGGCTGGCCGCGCTGCTCCCGGTGGCCCTGCTGGCCGCTCTCACCGCCCAGCAGGCGTTCAGCGACGGTCAGCATCTGCCGCTCGACGCCGAGGCCGCGGGTGTGGCCGCCGCAGCGGTCGCGCTGGTCCTGCGGGCACCGTTCCCCCTGGTCGTCGGCGCCGCGGTGGTGGTGACCGCCGGAGTGCGAGCCCTGGGCGGGTGACCGCCCCGAGGTCGGCCCGGCGGAACCGATCACCAAACGGGGCGGCACTCCGCGCCACATCGCATCGACGCCGAGGCGCGTCGCATCGCACCCCGCGGCGCACGGGGCCAATCGGCCGGCGCACCGGATCACGCGTCGCGGGCGCACCGGGTCAGCCGATGGGACGCCCGTACGCCCGCAAGGTCAGCAGCGCGTTCAGCGTCACCATGGGACGGGACTCCAGCGCTGTACCCGGTGCCCATACCCGCCAGTTGACCGGCCAGCCGCCGTCCTCCTGCTGGAGCGACACGAGGTGGTCCAGCGCCCGGCCCAGCTCCTCGTCGCTGAACCAGCGGCGGGCCAGCGAGCCGGGCGCGGGCGCGAAGTCGTACGCCAAGTGGTGCTCCCCGGGCGCGTACCCCGGCGCCACCGGGACGTCCGCCGCCCGCTCCGGGTCCAGCAGCACCAGCCCCTGCTCCCGTACGAGCTTGCCCAGGCGCTGTGCCGCGGCGGCCGCCCGAGGGCGGTCCGGGGCGCCGTCCAGGAAGGCCACCGCCGCCTCGACCTCGTACGGATGGGTCTCCTCCAGCGACTCCACGGCCGCCCAGCAGTAGTCCGTGGCCCGGAACAGCCAGGCGTGCCACACCTCGTTGCGGTGCAGCACACCCACCACTGGCCCGGTGGCCAGAAGCGCGCTCGGCGGATCGTCGACCACCGGGATCCACGGTGCGGCCGGATACCCGCGCTGTGACGGGTGCAGCGCGGGCAGCGCGCCCTCCGGGGTCGAGACCCGCGTCAGATAGCGGCAGATCCGCTCCACCCGGAGGCCGTCGCACCGCCCGATGCGATCCAGCACCTTCAGGGCGTGTGCGGTGTGCAGCGGCTGGCTGACCGGGCCGCGCAGGTCCGGCTCCAGCGCGTGGCCGTAGCCGTCGTCGTCATCGCGGTACGCGGCGAGGGCGGTCTCGACCGGATCCGCGCCGCCGCCGAGGAAGTGGTACTCGAAGAGCCGCTGTTCGAGCACCCGGGCGGTCAGCCAGACGAAGCGCTCGGCACGCGCCAGAGGGGTCGGTCGTGAGCTTGCGTTTTCGGCCATGGCCCGACCGTAGGGCCGAATTCCTCCGTCGGCACGGGCAGGAGCCCGGCTGCCCTCCCAGGGCGGGACACTGGAGGCATGCGGTTGACGGACGTCGACCGGTCGTCGCCCCGGCCTTCCGTAACCAGCCCCTCGTCACCCAGCCCCGTAACCGATGACAAGGACACGGGATTTGGCTCCGGGTTCCGGAACCGATAGGGGTGTGGCCGGGATCACAGCGCATGACCGAGGTGCTCGGACGACTTCACTGATGGGCGTTGTGGCCGACAGGTACGGTTTGGCCATGGATGTTTCCGGAGCAGACGCCGCCGATGGCAACACCGGGCTGCCGGAGGCCATCAAGGCCACCGCGCGCCAACTGCTGGTGAAACTGGGCGCCGGAGGGCTGTCCCTGGACGCCGTCGCCGAGGGCGGCGGCTTTGCCGTCACGGACGTGGCAGCCGTCTTCCCGCATCGGGACGACCTGCTGACCGCGCTGGTCATCGACGCCTACAACGCGTCCGGCGCCGCGATGGAGCGGGCCGATCAGGCCGCCAGTGACGCCCGTGCGTCGGCGGGCGCGCGGTTGCTCGCGGCCGCCCGCGCACTGCGGCAGTGGTCCTTCGGCAACCCCGCCGAGTTCACGCTGGTCTACGGCTCGCCCGTTCCGGATTACCACGCCCCGCAGGACACGGTCCCGCCCGCCTCGCGCACCCCCGCCGTGCTGGCCGGCATCGTGCGTTCGGCGCTGGAGGCCGGTGAACTCACCCCGCCCCGGCGGGCGGTGCCCGGCCCGCCGCTGCTCCTGCCGGAGGCCGTGGAGCTCTTCGGCGGCGTGCCCGAGGCGCCGTTCTCGGACATCATCGAGCGCGGCGTCGTGCTGTGGAGCAATCTGATCGGGCTCCTGGTGTTCCAGGTCTTCAGCCGTACCCACGACAGTGTCCGGGACGAGTCCGCGTTCTTCGACTACGCCATCGCCGTGGCGGCCGAAAGCATCGGACTCGTCGTTCCGTTGGGCGAGTCGGCCGACTGAGGAGAGTCAGCCGACTGAGGAGAGTCGGCCGATTGAGGCGAGAACACCGACCAGAGCGGGAACGACGACCAGGGCGGGACACCGACCAGGTCGAGAACTCCGACTAGACCGTCCGCCGCGTGCGCGGGCCCGGCGGGGAATCAGGCCGTGAACACCACCAGAATCCTCTGTTTCGTCATCGCGGCGCTCTCGTCGTATGCCGCGCTCGTCTACCGGCTGAGCCAGGTACGGCGCAGCTGGCGGGAGAACGCCTATCGCACGCTGGTGATCACTCTGCTGCTCCAGTGCCTCACCTTCACGATGGGTGCCGTCGCCATGGGAAGCAGGAGCTTCCTGGGCGTCGGCAACCTCGCCATCCTGGTGATGCACCTATCGGCGGTCGCCTTCTGTGTCAGCGCGCAAATCATCCTGCTGCGCTGGGCGACCGCCGACGCGGCGACGGTACGGAAGACCCGCTACTGGCTGCTCACCGGCATCGCGCTCAACGCACTTCTGATCGCGCTCTTCTTCATCGCCGACGGCCCCGGCCGGCCGGCTACGGACTTCAACACCGGCAGCGGCCGGCCGCTGGTCCTCACCTACCTCCTGGTCTTCATCGTCTCCCAGGCGGTCCCGTGCGTCACCATCTTCCGCCAGTGCGGCCCCTACGCCCGAATGGCCGGTAAGGCCTCGCTGCGACAGGCCCTGCGGCTGCTCTCCGTCGCCGCGGTGATCCTCTTCCTCTACTGCCTGGCCAGGACGGTAAACATCCTCACCGCCGCGTTCGGGCTCGACATCGGCGTCTGGACGGTCGCCCCCTCCGTCTTCAGCGCGGCGGGCATCGTCACCCTCTCGCTCAGCCTGACCATCTCCTCCTGGGGGGCCTCCGCCGCCAAACTGCTGGGGTGGGCGCGCAGTTACCGGTCGTACCGGGCCCTCTACCCGCTCTGGCGGGACCTGTACGAGTCCTCCCCGGACATCGCCCTGGAGCCGCCCGGGGCCGCGGTCTCCGACCTCGACTACCGCCTCCACCGGAGGGTCATCGAGATACGGGACGGGTGGCGGGACTTGCGCCCCTACATCGACCGCACCGCCAACGGGGCCGGCCGAGCGGACTCAGGGGCGAGCGAGGAGTCCCGGCAGGCGTTCGCCGAAGCGGCGCAGATCAGACAGGCCCTGTACGCCAAGCGCACCGGCACCATCCCCGATGACAACAAGGACGCCGGCGACTTCGACGACCGCGACACGGACAACTTCACCGCGGAGGTCGCCTGGCTCACCAAGGTCGCATCCGCCTACCGAAGGATCGACAAGGCGAGTTGAGAGCATCCGCCCGGTCTGCCCCCGTCAGACCGGGCGGGTTGCCCCCCGTTTCCCCCGTGGTTCCCCCGTTCTTCCTGTCGGGCCGGACGGTGAGTCCCGCCCGGTTGGACCGGCCCATCCCCCGAGGGCCGGGCCGACAGGACCGGCAGCCAACTCGGCTACCCCCGTAAGCAAAGTTAGCTGTCAGCTATCGGCAAGGTCCACGTTGGCGGAGTCTCGGCCGATTGTCAACTGACCGCTAATCTGCGAAACTTACGGTTAGCCAAGGGCAATCCGAGGAGGTGACGGGAGGGAGATTCGCGATGTCCGAGACTGACGACCGGCCCAAGCTGGCGGTACGTCTGGACAACCTCTTCAGGACGGTGCGTCCCAAGGGCAGGCACTGGACCAATGCCGAGGTGGCGGAGGAGTTGAAGCGGGCCAACCCCGAACTCAGGGTCGGGGGTGTGTATCTGTCGCAGTTGCGGACGGGCAAGCGCTCCAATCCCTCACCGGACCTCCTGGCCGCCCTGGCGCGCTTCTTCGGTGTGTCGGTTGCCTACTTCTTCGACGACGAGGTCGCCGAGTCGGTGCTCAGCGAGGTCGCCGCCATCGAAGCGCTGCGGCAGGCAGGGGTCCGCTCGGTGGCGATGCGGGCGGCGGGGATGAAGAGGGAGAATCTCCAGGCCATCACGGCCATCATGGACCAGTACCGGCAGATGCAGGGTCTTCCGCCCGTCACCGACGCCTCGGAGGCGGAGTGAGGGGCACGGGGGAGTGAGGGGCGCCAGGAAGGGCCCGTCGGCCGGTCAGGACCGCCGCAGTCACCTCAAGAGGCTACGGAAGGCCGGCGCGCGGCGGATCGCGGAACTCGATCTGCCGAAGGTGGCCGATGTGGCCGAACTCTGCCGCTACCTCGGAGAGATCCGCGACCGCCCGATCACGCTGGTCCCGATGCAGATGCCCGCGTCGCACCCGTGCGGCATGTGGGTCGCCGCACGCGACGAGGACCTCATCTTCTACGACGCCAACACGACCAGCGCGCATCAGGAGCACATCATCTTGCACGAGCTGGGCCACATCATCTGCTGCCATCGCGGGGCGGGTTGGCTGGACGAGGCGAGCGCCCGCCTCCTCTTCCCCAACCTCGACCCCGACCTCGTGCGTGACATGCTCCTGCGCGCGACCTATGACGACGTTCAGGAACAGGAAGCGGAGATCATCGCCTATCTGCTCTCCCAACGGGTGGGCAGCGCCGAGGAACGCCGCGGCGCGTCCCCGTCCGAGGCAGCCGGGGCAGACGGGGAAACCGGGAAGGACGCCATGCTCAGCCGGATCGAACGCACCCTGATCTGACGTGCGTTACATGAGTTGCCCGTTCGCCAGTCACTCGTCCCCCCATTGCTCATCCCCCGGCTGCCGCCACCTCCTCGGCCAGGACCGACACGGCCCGTCGGATGTCGTCCGCACGGTGGTCGCTGGTGACGAAGAACCGCAGCCTCGCCAGCCCCTCCTCCACGGTGGGGTGGAAGATCGGATCCGCGATGACACCCCGGTCGAACAGTCGGTCCGCGACGCTCAGGGTCCTCGCCGAGTCACCGAGGACACACGGCACGATCGGAGTGTGGGCACTGGAGCCCGTCGCCAGCCCGGCCGAGGCGGCCAGACCGAGGAACAGCTCCGCGTTCCGCCGCAGCGTGCGCATGCGGTGCGGTTCCGCGTCGATCAGCTCGGTGGCGGCCAGTGCCGCGGCCGCGTTGGCCGGGGTCAGGCCGACGCTGTAGACGAAGCCCGGCAGCGTGTGCCGCAGCCACCGCACCATCCGGGCCGAGCCGCCGAGGTAACCGCCGCAGCTGGCGAAGGACTTGGAGAGGGTGCCCATCCACAGATCCACGTCGGTCCGGTCGACGCCGAAGAACTCGCCGACGCCGCGGCCGCGTTCGCCCACGGTGCCGATGCTGTGCGCCTCATCGACCATCAGCAGGGCGCCGTAGCGCTTCTTCAGTTCGATCACGGCGGGCAGGTCGACGAGGTCGCCGTCCATGCTGTAGGCGCCCTCGACGGCGATCAGCACCCGTCTGAACCGGGACCGGTTGAGCCGCAGCAGGTGTTCCAGCCGACCGATGTCGTTGTGGGCGAACGGGCGCCGCGCCGCCCCGGACAACGCGCAGCCCTGAAGGATGCTGTCGTGCGCGAGCGCGTCGTGCACCACGAGGTCCTCCGCGCCGACGAGGTGCCCTATGGCGGTGACATTGGTGGCGTGGCCGCTCACCAGCGCCAGGCAGTCCCCGACGCCGAGGAAGTCGGCGAGCGCCCGCTCCAGCTGTACGGTCAGGTCCCGTTCGCCGGAGAGCGCCCGGCTGGCGGAGACCGAGGTGCCGTATCGCTCCACCGCCCGGTGCACGGCCTCGTTGACCACCGGATGGCCGGACAGGCCCAGGTAGTTGTAGCTGCCGAAGGACAGGTACGCGCGGCCGCCGATCATGGTTGTATCGCGGATGTTGCCCTCGTGGACGCGGAAGTACGGGAAGTCCGCGCCGCTGCCGGCGATCGAGTGCAAGCGCGCCTCGAACTGCCGCACCTCCGGGAAATCATCGACACACGCGGTCGCGGCCCCCTGGTCCGGCCGCCCTGCCCGGGTCTCCCGGGGCAGCGGCTCACCGGGGGCCGGCGGCTCGGTGAGGTGCGGATCGACCAGCGCGATCAGCCGCTCGATGGTGAGGCCGGGCGAGAAGATCTCCTCGGCGCGGAAGCCCGGTATCCGCTTGCCGAGGTTGACCTCCAGCTCCTGCACCATCAGGGAGTCGAAGCCGAGATCGGTCACCAGCGCCATCCGCTCGCTCAGGTCGGAGAGGGGGAAGACGCCGGTCCGCGAGACCTCTTCGAGCACGATGGTGGACGCGGCGGACGCGGCGGACGCGGCGGAAGCGGTGGATATGGCGGGGGCGGTGGATGCGACACCGGCCGGCGCCGTCGCAGGTTCCGCCCCGGGCGAGTCCACCGCCCCGGGCGAGTCCACCGGTCCGGGCCGGTCGTCCCCCACTGCCTCATGGGCGTGGGCGGTGTCACCGTCCCCGCGAGCCGACTCGTCCACCACCCAGTGGTGGCGCGGGGCGAGCGGACTCGGCGGCAGGGTGCACGGGGGTATGCGCTCCCGCACCGGGCGAATCCCCGAGCCGGTGACCGCGCGCTCCGCGAGCCGGGCCAACGCGGCCGTGCGTGCCTCCGCGGACGGCGAGCCCGGCGTCGGCACGGTGGCCTCCGTCAGCTCACCGGAGGGCGTCGTGTCGTCCACCGGTAGCTCACCGGGTGGCACCGTGCCGGCCTCCGGCAGCTCACCGGGTGGCACCGTGCCGGCTATCTGCCCCGGCCCGAGCTCTCCGGTACGGCCCGCCGCCACGGCCTCGGCCGCCGTGGTCAGCTTGGCGGCGGCGTCAGCGGCGTCCTCCGCCACCAGGGCAAGGCGTTCCGCGAGGGGAGCCCGGCGGGCCAGGGTGTCCGCCACCCCGGCCAGCGGCGGCCGTTCGTCGGCGATGGTGTGCGCCAGTTCCCGGGCGTGACGGGCCAGCCCGGCCCGGTCGCGGGCGCTGAGCACCAGGAGGTGCGGCCCCTCGGCCGGTGCCGGGCCGGGCGGTGCCGTGGTGCACTCCTCCACCACCAGATGGACACCGGTGCCGCCGAAGCCGAAGGCGCTCACCCCCGCGCGGCGCGGCTGTCCGGTCCCCGGCCATCGGGTCGGCGTCGTCGGGATGGTCAGGCGCGCGGCGTCCAGCCCGGAACGGCCGGCCAGGTCGAACTCCGGCTGCGGTGGTATCACGCCCCGGTGCACGGCCAGGACGGTCTTGATGAGTCCGGCTGTCCCGGCGGCGTTGAGCGAGTGCCCGACCACCGCCTTCACCGCGCCGAGGAAGGCGGGTGCGCCCCGCTCGCCGCGCAGTTCGCGCAGGACATCGACCTCGACCGGATCGCCGACCGTGGTCCCGGTGCCGTGCGCCTCCAGATAACCCACCGAGTCCGGGGCCAGGCCCGCATCGCGATAGGCCCGGCGCAACGCCCGGAGCTGACCGGCCGCCTGGGGATGCATACCGCCCTGCACGGTCCCGTCATTGGCCGTACCCACACCCCGGATCACCGCATAGACCCGGTCGCCGGCCGCCAGCGCATCGGCCAGGGGCCGCAACACCAGGGCTCCGGCGCCCTCTCCCAGCACGAAGCCATCGGCCTCCGCGCCGAACGGCAGACACCGGCCGCTGCGCGAGATGGCGCCGATCCGGCACAGTCCCACCAACAGGTCGGGGGTGAGCACCAGTTGGGCACCACCGGCGAGGGCGATTCGGCACCGTCCGGCACGCAGGGCGAACACGGCGTTGGCCACGGCCATGAGCCCACCGGAACACGCCGAGTCCAGCGCATAGCTCTCGCCGTGCAGATCGAAGACCGAACTGATCGTGTTCGGCCCCATGTTGAGCAGCAGCCCGGCCACGGACGTCCCGTGCAGCCCGTCGACCGCGCGAACCGTCTCCGGCCACCGGGCATCGGTCGACCGCGTCCCGAACTCGCCGCCGGCCAGCTGACGCATCCGGATCCGCAGGGTGCTGATCTCGCGGTAGCCGCTCTCGGTGAGCGATGTGATCACCGAGGTCTCCTCGCGGTCGAAGCCCTCGGCCTCCCACCCCGCGTCCTGGATCGCCTCGCGGGCGAGGTCGATCAGCAGCCGGTGCTGAGGATCCATCGACCTGGCCCGGCGCGGCGGGATGCCGTAGTGCACCGCGTCGAAGTGGCCCACATCCGGCAGCAGCGCCATGGTGTCCGTATAGGCCGAGGACGCGTCACGGAAGTCGTCGCTGAGGAAGGCGGCGGTGCGCCACCGCGAGTCCGGGACGGCGGAGAACTGTGCCTGCGGGGCCGTGAGGAGCCGCCAGTACTGGTTCAGATTCCGCGCCCCAGGAAACCGGCACGCCATCCCCACGATCGCGACATCATCCCGCCGCGCTCCCGCCGAATCCGTTGCACCCGCTGTATCCGCTGTATCCGTTGGGGAGTCCTTCGCTGTCACAGGTGTCACCTGGTGGTGGCCGGTCGCTCACGCCACCAGTCCACCGTCGCCTTGATCTGCTCGTCGACGGGGGTGGCCCGAACCGCGAAGGCGGCTTCGTAAGCGCTCGCATCAACGACGAACGGACGGTCGAACTGATAGCGGATCTCCTTCAGTTCGCGGATCAGCGGGGAGAAGACCGCCACGACGCCCAGCACGGCCGGCGACAGCCTGCGCACCGCGACCGGCCCCGTTCCCGACTGAGCGGCAAGGCGGGCCACCATCTCCCGGGTGGACAGCGCGGGCTCCGTCGGGACGTGCCAGGCCCGTCCCCAGGCCCGTTCCTCGCCCGCGACCTCGACCAGGGCCCTGGCCACATCGGGGAGATACGTCCAGCTGTGCGGGGCGTCCGGATCCCCGAGCGTGGAGATCGGTTTGCCGCGCAGCAGTCGCGGCATGACTCGTGCGGCCAGGTGCCCGCCGTCGGTCACGCCGGGCCCGAAGAAGTCCGAGGCCCGTACCTCGACCGCCTTGATACGGCCCTGCTCATGCAGTTTCCGCGCCTGCTCCCAGACGGTGGCGCGCACTCTCCCCTTGGGACCGGTCGCCGCGAGCGGCAGCTCCTCGGTCATGGGCCCGTCCACCGGACCGTAGCCGTAGAGGTTGCCGAGCATGACCAGGACGGACCCGGTCGCCTCGGCCGCCGCGCAGAGCGACGAGGCCAGCGGCGGCCAGTCACTCGCCCAGCGATGGTAGGGCGGTGCGGCACAGCTGAAGATCGCGGCCGCGCCCTGTGCGGCCTCGGTCAGGCGCTCGCTGTCCGTCGCGTCTGACGCGATGTGCTCGATGCCGGGCTCCGGACTTCGGCCCGACTTGGTGATGACCCGTACTGAATGGCCCATTTCGACCAGCAGCCGAGCGGTGGCAGCCCCGGCGGGCCCGAATCCTGTCACGACATAAAGGCTCACGCGCGCACACTAGCGCGAGGGCGTGCCGAGCGGAGGCGGATGCCTATGGTCTCGGTCAGCTTTACGGCGGGGGCGGCTGGGGGAGCGCAAGGTCACGCCGCGGTGGACGCCTGGCGAGGGATGCTTGGTTCATGGGGAGGCAGACCTCTCCGGAGATCTCCCTGGGGCCGTGAGGGGCCAGGAGTGCAGTAAACATGCAGGTCAGAGTGGGTATGGAGTGGGATGTATGCGGTTGACGACCTTCTGGCAGCGGATGGCGGATCATTTCGGTGCGACGTACGCCGACTCCTTCGCGCGCGATCATGTGATGTCCGGCCTCGGTGGCCGGACCGTTCATGAGGCGCTGGACGCGGGGTGGAGCGCCAAAGAGGTGTGGCGGGTGGTCTGTTCGACCATGGAAGTGCCGGAGGACAAGCGCTGAGGAGGCTCCGGCGCAGCGTTGGGGCCGCAGGCGAACCTGCCCCGCCGGACGGTGTCGGAGGCGGATCGGCAGGGCCGGGCCAGGAGTGTCGGTGCGGTGCGCGACACTTGGCCCGTGCGCGTGACTGATGAGATCGACGGCAACGACCAACCTCGACCCCAGGACGGCTCCGACGTACGGATGCCGCGCTGGCTGCCGCGCGCCATGGTGCTCGCGCTCGCCCTGGTGGCCTGCTTCCAGCTCGCCAGCTGGGGCTTCCACCAGCTGATCACGCTCCTGCTCAACATCCTCATCGCGTTCTTCCTGGCGCTGGCCGTCGAACCGGCCGTCGACTGGATGGCGGCCCGGGGCGTCCGGCGCGGGCTGGCCACCGGCGCGGTGTTCCTCGGGATCCTCGTCGTGACGGCCGGATTCTTCGCACTCCTCGGGTCCATGGTCGCCGGCCAGATCGCCACGATGGTCGAGGAGTTCCCGCAGTACCTGGACTCCGTCATCAGCTGGATGAACGACACCTTCCACACCCACCTCTCCCGGGTCGAGGTGCAGAACAACCTCCTCAGGTCCGACTGGCTGCAGAAGTACGTCCAGGACAGCGCCAACAACGTCCTCGCCGTCTCCGCCACGGTGCTGGGCAGCCTGTTCAACCTCCTGACGGTGGCGCTGTTCTCGTTCTACTTCGCCGCCGACGGCCCCCGGCTGCGCCGCGCGCTGTGCTCCGTCCTCCCGCCCCGACGGCAGGCGGAGGTGCTGCGTGCCTGGGAGATCGCGGTCGCCAAAACCGGCGGATATCTCTACTCCCGGGGTCTGATGGCGCTGATCTCCGGAATCGCGCACTACATCCTGCTGGAGATCCTCGGCGTCCCGTACGCCCCGGCCCTGGGCATCTGGGTGGGCCTGGTCTCGCAGTTCATACCGACCATCGGCACATATATGGCGGGCGCGCTGCCCATACTGATCGCGTTCACCGTCAACCCCTGGTACGCGCTGTGGGTGTTCGGCTTCGTCGTGGTCTACCAGCAGTTCGAGAACTACCTCCTGCAGCCGCGGATCACCGCCAGGACGGTGGACATCCACCCGGCCGTCGCCTTCGGCTCGGTCGTCGCGGGCACCGCCCTGATGGGCGCGGTCGGCGCGCTGATCGCGATCCCGGCGACGGCGACGCTGCAGGCGTTCCTCGGCGCGTACGTCAAGCGTTACGAGGTCACCGACGACCCACGGGTCCACGGCAGGCTCCGCGGCCGCCGGGGCGGCGCCAGGGTCCTCGCCCAGGTCCGGCGCACCCTGCACAACGGACAGCCGTCGTCTCCGTTGGCCGACCAGCGGACGGAGACGGGTGGCGCGGGGGAGGCGGCCCAGGACGGTGATCAGGGGCGGCAGGACGACGATCGGGGGCGCACGCAGGGGTCCGGCCGCGGGCCCGGTCAGGGGGACGACGAGAGCGGCCGCTGAGCCCGGCCGCTCAGCGGCCTCGGCGGGGGAATCGAACAGGGGAGGCTCTGATGCACGTAACGCTGCGAGAAGTGAGAGACGGCGATCTGCCCGTCTTCTACGCCCACGCGAACGATCCCGAGGGGATGCGGATGGCGGCGTTCACCGCCGAGGACCCGTCGGACCGCGCCCGTTTCGAGGCCCACTGGGCGCGCATCCGTCAAGATCCGTCAGTCGTCGTGCGCACCATCGCCGGTGAGGGCGGGGAGATCGTCGGGCACGCTGCCGTGTTCGGTCCGACCGAGGAGCGCGAGGTCACGTACTGGATCGGGCGGGAGCACGGGGGCCGCGGAGCGGCCACCGCCGCACTGCGAGAGCTGCTCGGCGTCGTGCCGGAGCGTCCGCTGCGCGCCCGCGCGGCTGCGGACAACGGCGGCTCCATCCGGGTGCTGGAGAAGTGCGGATTCGTCGTGACCGGCATCGAGCGGGGTTTTGCGAACGCGCGGGGAGAGGAGATCGACGAGGTGGTTCTCACCTTGATGCACTGACCCGGCACCCACCCTCACCTCGATGACAACGTGCTCAGCCCTCACCGGCACAGAACACCGGCGTCCGTGACGGCGCCGGGCGAGACGCTTGACACCAAAATCGAACATCCATTCTTATTGGGGGTCCGGCCTGTGTTCCGGGGCTTTCAGCGGAGTTATCCACAGGCTGGAGCCGGGTCCGGGCGCATTGTCAGTGGCAGGCGTTAGCGTCGTGGACGTGAAGCGATCGACTCAAGCAAATCGGGTGGAACCCATGGCAGGCACCGACCGCGAGAAGGCGCTCGACGCCGCGCTCGCACAGATTGAACGGCAATTCGGCAAGGGCGCCGTGATGCGTATGGGAGAGCGCTCGAAAGAACCCGTCGAGGTCATCCCCACCGGCTCCACCGCTCTCGACGTCGCGCTCGGCGTCGGCGGCCTCCCCCGCGGCCGCGTCATCGAGGTCTACGGCCCGGAATCCTCCGGTAAGACGACCCTGACCCTGCACGCCGTCGCGAACGCCCAGAAGGCCGGCGGCTCCGTCGCGTTCATCGACGCCGAGCACGCGCTGGACCCCGAGTACGCCAAGAAGCTCGGCGTGGACACGGACGCCCTGATCCTTTCCCAGCCCGACAACGGAGAGCAGGCGCTGGAGATCACGGACATGCTGGTCCGTTCCGGCGCGCTCGACCTCATCGTCATCGACTCCGTCGCCGCCCTGGTGCCGCGGGCCGAGATCGAGGGCGAGATGGGTGACTCCCACGTCGGCCTCCAGGCCCGGCTGATGAGCCAGGCCCTGCGCAAGATCACCAGCGCGCTCAACCAGTCCAAGACCACCGCGATCTTCATCAACCAGCTCCGCGAGAAGATCGGCGTGATGTTCGGCTCGCCGGAGACCACGACCGGTGGCCGCGCCCTGAAGTTCTACGCCTCGGTGCGCCTCGACATCCGCCGTATCGAGACCCTCAAGGACGGCACGGAAGCGGTCGGCAACCGCACCCGCGTGAAGGTCGTCAAGAACAAGGTCTCCCCGCCGTTCAAGCAGGCCGAGTTCGACATCCTCTACGGCCATGGCATCAGCCGCGAGGGCGGCCTGATCGACATGGGTGTCGACCACGGCTTCATCCGCAAGTCCGGCGCCTGGTACACGTACGAAGGCGATCAGCTCGGTCAGGGCAAGGAGAACGCCCGCAACTTCCTCAAGGACAACCCGGATCTCGCCAACGAGATCGAGAAGAAGATCAAGGAGAAGCTCGGCATCGGCGCGAAGCCGCAGGACGCGGCGGAGCCCGGCGCGGACGCCGCGGGTGCGGCAAGCGCCCCGGCCACCGCGGCACCGGCGGCCAAGGGCGCCAAGGGTTCCAAGGCCGCCGCGGCCAAGAGCTAGCCCGCCATGACACGGCGAACGGACTGGCCCGGCAGCGAGCACGAGACGAGTAACGCTGCCGGGGACGCCGAGAACCGTAGCGGCCGCCGGGGCCGTAAGAACGGCGGTGGTCCTGCCTCGTCGAGGGCCGGGACGGGACCGCCGCGTACGCCCGAGGAGCAGGCGCGGGCCATCTGCCTGCGCCTGCTCACCGGGAGTCCGCGGACACGCAAGCAACTCGGGGACGCCCTGTGCGAGCGGGGTATCCCCGAGGAGGCCGCGGAGGAGGTGCTGTCGCGTTTCGAGGACGTCGGACTGATCGATGACGCGGCCTTCGCCGAAGCCTGGGTGGAGTCCCGCCACCACGGCCGGGGCCTGGCGCGTCGGGCCCTCGCCCGTGAACTGCGTACCAAGGGCGTGGACTCCGGCCTGATCGAGGAGGCCGTCGGCCGCCTCGACTCCGACCAGGAGGAGTCCACCGCCCGCGAACTGGTCGCCCGCAAACTGCGCGCGACCAGGGGCCTGGACCGCGACAAACGCCTCCGTCGCCTGGCCGGGATGCTGGCCCGCAAGGGCTACCCGGAGGGCCTTGCCCTACGGGTGGTCAGACAGGCCCTGGAGGAGGAAGGGGAGGACCCAGAAGTGTTGGAGCGGCATCTGCCGGATGCGTGAGGGGGCGGGGGGAAGTCCCCAGAGGGGAAGCCTCCAGAAGCGGCGCTCTCACCCCGTCTCCGTCACTCCGCCCGACCGTACGACCTCCAACCCCGCGGCCCGCCAAGCCTGGAAGCCGCCGGCGAGATCGGTGGCGTGGGGGAGGCCCAACTGGCGCAGGGAGACTGCCGCGAGGCTTGATGCGTAGCCCTCGTTGCAGATCACGACGACCGGCAGAGCGTGATGTGTCGCCTCCGGGGCGCGGTGTTCGCTCGTCGGGTCGAGCCGCCATTCCAGTTCGTTGCGCTCCACGATCAGCGCGCCGGGGATCGTGCCGTCACGCTCCCGCAGTTCCGCGTACCGGATGTCCACCAGAAGTCCGCCCGCTTCCTGGATCGCGGCGGCCTCCCGGGGTGCCACTCGTACGAGCTCGCTCCGGGCCCGCTCCAACAACGCGTCGACGGCGCTCAGTTCACGCGCCGCAGCCCCCGCGCCCGCTCCTCCGCTCACAGCCACTCCTCCGGGCGTTCGACCTCTTCGAGACGCAGCACCGGACCGGTGCGGCTGTAGCGGCGCATCAGCGGCAGCGGCGGGTAGTAGGCGTGTACGGATATCGCGTGGGTATCCCTGGAGGTGTTCAGCACCTGGTGGACGTGGTGTGGGCCGAACGCCCTGCCGTGTCCGCCGCTCAGTGTGCGCTCCCGGTCCACGCCGTCGGCGAGTTCCAGCGTTCGCCAGCCCTCGGTGGGCAGTTGGGCGGCGAGCGACTGTTCCGCCAGGGCGCCGACGGCCGCCGCGAAGGCGCCGCGCGAGCCGCCGTGGTCGTGCCAGCCGGTGCCGGTACCGGGGGGCCAGCCGATCAGCCATGCCTCGCTGCCGCCCGGCCCGTTGAGCCGGATCCAGGTACGGCCTTCCGGGTCGAGCGGCAGAGAGGCGATGAGTGTGGTGTCCGTGGCGGCGCGGCGCACGAAGTCGAGGAGTTCGGACGCGCTGGGGCCGCTCTCCGCGCGGCCGGCGCCGCGCCCGGTGGCGCCTCCTCCGGCGTCGCCGGCCGCGGGGTTGCTTCTCCTGGTGCTGCGGGACGTGCTGCTGCTGGTCGGAGCGCTGCTGGTCGTAGCGCGATTGCTCGTGGCGCTGTTGCTCGTGGTGTCGTCGGTCTGGTCGTCGTCGGTGGCGTCCGCGGCATGCGGCTGTGCAGGCGTACGTACGTCGGGCACGGGAACCGTCCTGAGTGATCGCTGAGGGCGCGGCTGCCGGGAGAAGGCAAAGAGGAAGCCAGCCGGACGGAAAGGGCCGCGCGGGGGAAGGGAATGCGGATCAGTAGGACGGATGACACGTGCAGCCCGCGTAGCGGATCAGGTCCAGATGGACCCTCCGCCAGAATCGCGAGCCGTTGTCAGTCACCCTCGGAGTGAAGCATGGAGCTTCCCACAGGGTCAATCGCCGAATCGGTACCCGCACCGCCCCCGGACACCCCAGACGCGCCGGATGCCCCAGATGTGCCGGATGTTCCAGACACCCCCGCCCCACCGGACGATTCAGCCGCACCCCCCGACGACGGCCCCAAGGCCCCCGACGCTCCCGTCGCCCCCAACGCTCCCGACGCCCCCCGTGCCCCCTCCGCCCCGCCCCGCACCGCGTTCGCGCACATGTACAGCTCGGCGGGACGGACGCCGGGCAGCGCCGTGACCAGGTGTCCGTCCGGCCGTACCAGCAGCACGGTGTGCGCTGCCGCGCCCGGATAAGCCTCCGTGACCAGGACCTCGGAGCGCATCGGCAGCGCGGCGACCGCGCTGGTCAGCTGCGGCATCAGCCCCGCCGACTGCCAGTGCCGCCGGTCCCAGACGCCGGTACCGGGCGCCACCAGCACCACCAGGAGCCCGCGGCCCAGCCGGTCCCGCAGCCGGACCACGGAACCGTCGGCCGTGGTGACCGCCACGTCGGTGACCGGTGCTCCGGGAAGCGTCCCCACCGGTGCCCCCACGATCTGCTCGGCGGGTGGCGCGAGCGGGGAGCGGGCGTACACGGGCGGTGCGCCCAGCTGGCCGCGGCCCAGATGCCCGTCCGTCAGCAGCGTGCTGTGCCCGCGCGCCGCGCCCGGCAGCACGGTCCGCCAGCGGGTCGCACCACCGTCGCGCAGCAGCGGCAGCGCCTGGTCCGCGGCGCGCAGCCGGGCCGCGACCGCGCCCCGGCGCTCCGCCTGGTAGCTGTCCAGCAGCACCTCGGAGGCGCCCTGGTGCCAGGCCAGGCCCAGCTTCCAGGCGAGGTTCTCGGCGTCCCGCAGTCCCTCGTCCAGCCCCTGGGTGCCGAGGGCGCCCAGCAGATGCGCGGCGTCCCCGGCGAGGAACGCGCGGCCCTGCCGCCAGGAGCGTGCCAGCCGGTGGTGGACGGTGTGCACGCCGGTGTCGAGCAGTTCGTACGGCGGGACCTGCCCGCCGTGGCCGCGCCCGAACGCCGCTCCGCTCTCGTTCCCCGGCTCCGCCGCCTCCGTCGTCCAGCCGGCGAGGGAGTCGCGGATCCGGGCGACCAGGGCGTCCGGCGTGACCAGATCGCGGCCCGGCGGCAGCAGCCAGTCCAGCCGCCAGACGCCACCGGTCAGCGGGCGGGCGGAGACCTCGCCACCGGGTCCGCCGTGCCGGGGCGGCGAGCGGTGCAGCAGGGCCTCGCCGGGCCAGGGGAGTTCGGTGCGCAGCGCGGCGACCGCATGCCGCTCGACAGCCGTACGGCCCGGGAAGCGGATGTCCAGCAGCTTGCGCACGGTCGAGCGCGGCCCGTCGCAGCCGACCAGGTAACTCCCGCGCCACCACGTTTCGTTGGGGCCACGGGTGTGCGCGCCGACGCCGTGCTCGTCCTGCTCCAGTTCGGTCAGTCGGCTGCCGGTGACGATCTCGGCGAGCTCCTCGTCGGCCAGCGCGGCGCGCAGGGCACGGGTCAGCGCGTGCTGGGGGAGATGAACGGGGGACGCGCTGGCGGCGGGGGTGTGCGGGGCGAATTCGACGCGCTCCAGCAGGCGTCGGCGGCGTACGGTGCGCCAGGCGGTCCAGCGGGTGCCGGCGGTCTCCAGGGTGTCGGCACAGCCGAGCCGGGCGACGAACGCCGCGGTGTCCTGCCGGAGTACGGCGGTGCGGGCGGGCCGGGTGTCCTCCTGGCCGCCGCTCTCGTCGAGGACCACGGAGGGCACACCGAGGCGGGCGAGCGCGAGCGAGAGGGACAGGCCGACCGGGCCGGCCCCCACGATGATCACCGGGTCCACGAGACGGCTCCCCGGTCCCGGGAGTGCTGAGCGGCGGTGCGGGAACTGGCAGTTGGAGCCCGGTGCGTGATCACACAGCGTATGCAACCCATTGCGGCGGCCCGCGTCAAGTGACGGAGGCGGCGGCAAGGGCGCCGCCGCCTGTGGACAGTGTGTGGTCGGACCGCCGTACGGTCAGTTCTCCTTGCCGGTCTTTTCGCCGGCCGGCGCGTCGGGGACCGCGTCGCCGACTTCCATCGCGTCGGTGGCGGCCACCGGCTCCCCGGCCTCGGCCACACCGATACCGGTCTTGGCCTGCCGGCCGCGCCGCTCGATCCAGTTGGCGAGGGCGGACAGTGCCATGCACAGCGCGACGTAGAGGCTGCCGGTCACGATGATGACCGGGATATAGACGTCCTCGCCGTTGACGATGATGTTGGTGCTCATCTGGCGGGCCGAGTAGAGCAGTTCCTCGTATGTGATGACGAAGCCGAGGGACGTGTCCTTGAGGGTCACCACGAGCTGGCTGATGATCGTCGGCATCATGGCCCGGACGGCCTGCGGGATCAGCACCGTCATCATGACCTGCGTTTTGCTCAGCCCCAGCGCGTATGCGGCTTCGCTCTGCCCCTTCGGTACGGACAGGATGCCGGCCCGCAGCACCTCGGCCTGCACCGAACCGTTGTAGACCGTCAGTCCGAGGACCAGCGCCCAGAACTGCGGCTGGTTGCCGGAGAGGCCGAAGTCCTCCCGGTTGCTGAGCAGGATCACCCACAGCGCGTAGACCGTGATCAGCAGCGGAACCGCGCGGAAGAGCTCGATGAACCCGGTCGCCAGCCAGCGGACGGGCTTGTGGTCGGACAGCCGTGCCACGGCGAGCAGCACGCCCAGCACCAGGGACAGCACCGCGGCGACCGCGAAGACCTGGAGGGTGACCAGCATGCCGTCGCGGATACTGGTGCGCACGCCCGCGTAGTTGAAGATGTTCCACTTCGCGGGGTCGAACTGTCCCTTGTCGTTGAGCCGCATCACGACGAAGGCGAGCACGGCCAGCACGGCGAGCGACCCGATGACCGAGTAGACGCGGTTGCGTACCTTCGCCTTCGGCCCCGGTACGTCGTAGAGAACGCTTGCCCCACTCATGCCCTTACCTCGCTTCGTTCCGCCCCGCGCGCGCGTGGCACCCACGTCATGCTGTTCCGCCTGTGGCTTCCGCTCATCGCGCGACTCCCATCCGGCGTTCCAGCAGACGGAAGAGACCGCTGATGGAGAAGGTGATGACGAGGTAGGCGAGCGCGATCCACAGGAAGATCCACGCGATGTCGTATCCCCTGTCGCTGAGCAGCTTGGAGTGGGCGAACAGCTCGGTGACGCTGAACGCGCCCGCGATCGCGGAGTTCTTCGTCAGTGCGATGAAGATGCTGCTCATCGGGGGCAGCACGGTGCGCGTGGCCTGCGGAAGAACGACCAGTCGCAGCGTCTGGGAGAACGTCATGCCGATGCTGCGCGCGGCCTCCGCCTGGCCCAGCGGCACGGTGTTGATGCCGGACCGCACCGCCTCGCACACGAACGACGAGGTGTAGAAGCCGAGTGCCAGCGTGGCCAGCACGAACGGGCTCGCACCGGGGACGAGGATCTGCGGCACCACGAAGACGGCGACGAGGAAGAGCAGGGTCAGCGGGGTGTTGCGCAGGATGGTGACCCAGGCCGTCCCGAAGACGCGCAGCGGCGGAATCGGAGAGACCCGGAAACCGGCTATGAGTATGCCGAGGACCAGGGCGAGCAGCGCGCTGGAGCCGGTGATCGCCAGGGTTCCGAGGAACCCGTCACGGAACTCGGGCAGATAATCGAGGAGTACGTTCATGAGGTCTCCGCGGTAGCGGTCAGGTCGACGGCGGGGATAGCGGACAGGGGCCGGGCGGGGCGGAAGACAGCGCGCCCCGTACGCCCGCCGCGGCGGGCGTACGGGGCGGCGCGGTCAGATGAGTGCGCGCGGCGCCTCAGTACCGCGGCAGCGGCGTCTCGGGGGCGACGAAGTCCGAGCCGGACTTGCCGAGCGTCTCCGCGTACGCCTTCTTGTAGTCACCGTTCTTGATGTGGTTCTCCAGCGCGGTGGTGATCGCGTCGCGCAGGGCCTTGTCATCCTTGATCATGCCGACGCCGTAGGGCTCCTTGGTGAACGGCTTGCCGATGACCCGGAGCTTCTCAGGGCGCTGGGCGGCGTAGCCCTTGAGGATCGCGTCGTCGGTGGTGACCGCGTCGACCTGGTTGTCCACCAGCTTCTTCACGCAGTCCGAGTACGTGCCGTCCTCGATGGTCTCCGCGCCGTACTTCGGCTTCTTGATCTCCTGGAGGGGAGTCGAGCCGACGATGGAGCAGACCTTCTTGCCCTTGAGGCTGTCCGGGCCGGTGATGGACTTGTCCTCCTTGCGCACCAAGAGGTCCGCGCCCGCGGTGTAGTACGGGCCGGCGAAGCCGACCTGCTGCTTGCGCTCGTCGTTGATCGTGTACGTACCGACGTAATAGTCGATGGCGCCCCTGGAGATCGTGGTCTCACGGCTGTTGGAGTTGATCGTCTTGAAATCGATCTGGTCCTTCGAGAAGCCGAGGTCGGCCGCGATCATCTTGGCGATCTCGATGTCGAAACCGGAGTACTTCTTCGACGTGGCGTTCTGGAAGCCCAGGAACGGCTGGTCCGCCTTGACGCCGATCCTGATCTTCTTGGCCTTCTGCGCCTTCTTCAGCACCGCCGAGTCGATCTTGATGTTCTCGGCGACCTTGTAGGTGCCGTCGTACACATCCCCGCCGGCCGGCTTGTCGCCCGCCGTCCCCGACTCGCCGCCGCACGCGGTCGCCGTCATCGTCAGTGCGAGCACCAGCGCACCCGCCGCAGCCGTCTTACGCATCGTCATGGTGAACATCCTTTGGTTCAACAGGTGTTGGCAATCATCGTGGCCCGACCGCGGGCTCAGTGAAGGATCAGTGGTGAAGGATTCAGTGGTGAAGGATCTTCGACAGGAAGTCCTTCGCGCGGTCGCTGCGCGGGTTGTTGAAGAACTGGTTCGGCTCGGCCTCTTCGACGATGCGGCCGTCCGCCATGAAGACGACGCGGTTGGCCGCGGAGCGCGCGAAGCCCATCTCATGGGTGACCACGACCATCGTCATGCCCTCCCGGGCGAGTTGCTGCATCACGTCCAGCACCTCGTTGATCATCTCCGGGTCGAGCGCGGAGGTCGGCTCGTCGAACAGCATCACCTTCGGGTCCATCGCCAGCGCACGGGCGATTGCCACTCGCTGCTGCTGCCCGCCGGACAGCTGCGCGGGGTACTTGTCCGCCTGGGTGCCGACACCGACCCGGTCGAGCAGCGCACGGGCCTTCTTCTCGGCGGCCGCCTTGTCCGTTTTGCGGACCTTGGTCTGGCCCAGCATCACGTTCTCCAGCACCGTCTTGTGCGCGAAGAGGTTGAAGGACTGGAAGACCATGCCCACGTCGGCGCGCAGCCGCGCCAACTCCCGCCCCTCCTGCGGCAACGGCTTGCCGTCGATGGTGATGCCGCCGGTGTCGATGGTCTCCAGGCGGTTGATCGTGCGGCAGAGTGTCGACTTGCCGGACCCCGAGGGCCCGATCACGACGACGACCTCGCCGCGCCGGATCGTCAGGTCGATGTCCTGGAGCACGTGCAGCGCGCCGAAGTGCTTGTTCACGTTGTCCAGCACGACCAGCTGATCCCCGGCGGGCGCGGGACCCTCGGCGTTCTTGGTCACCGATACTTCGCTCATCGGCGTGTAGCTCCGTCCTCCTCGGTTGGGAGGACCCTAGTGAGCGCTTTCGACCAGCGTCATTACATCTGAGGGAGAATTGAGCATAACGATCCGGCTGCAATCGGACACTCCGTGTGAACGGGACGCCACGGCGGTGTGGGGTGGGGAGCGGCGCGGGCGTACCGGCTGGGTAACGGATGGTGGCGCGGAGGTGGCCGCCTCTTGACGTGGGTGCCGTTCATCGCCGTAGATGCCCTTTGGCCTGAAAGCGCACACCTGCTCGCGCACACCCGACCCTCACACCCGACACCGCACACCCGGCCGCGCCTGTCCGGCCGCGCACATCCACCGCACATCCCCGAACGCCGAACGCCACACCAGAGGAGGGGGCCGATGAGACTGCTGCTGGTCGAAGACGACGATCACGTGGCCGGGGCCCTGTCCGCGGTGCTGGCCAAGCACGGCCTGGCCGTCGTCCACGTACGCAACGGCGAAGAGGCCCTGCGGGCGCTGCTGCCCGACGAGGCCGAACCGTTCGCGGTGGTGCTGCTCGACCTGGGCCTGCCCGACCAGGACGGCTTCGAGGTGTGCGGCCGGATCCGCAGGATCTGCACCACCCCGGTGATCATGGTGACCGCGCGGTCCGACGTCCGCTCGCGGATCCACGGCCTCAACCTCGGCGCCGACGACTATGTGGTCAAGCCCTACGACACCGGGGAACTGCTGGCCCGTATCCACGCGGTGAGCCGGCGGGGCGCGACCGCCGCCGACCAGCCGGCCGAGGACGGCGGCGCCGAGGAGCCGCTGCGGCTCGGCCCGGTCACCGTCGAACTCCCCACTCGCCAGGTGTCGGTGGACGGCGCCGCGGTCTCGCTCACCCGCAAGGAGTTCGATCTGCTCGCGCTGCTCGCCCAGCGTCCCGGTGTGGTCTTCCGCCGGGAGCAGATCATCAGCGAGGTGTGGCGGACGAGTTGGGAGGGCACCGGCCGGACCCTGGAGGTGCATATCGCCTCACTCCGCGCCAAACTGCGCATGCCGGCACTGATAGAGACGGTACGCGGCGTCGGCTACCGCCTTGTCGTACCCGCCCCGGGCACCCCCGCCTGCCCCGGCCCCGGGCCGTCCGACTCTCCCCGCCCCCCGGCCTCCTGAAGGCCACCGCGGACACGTGCGCACCCGACTCCTCCCCCTCCTGATCGTCCTCATGGCCGGTGTGCTGCTCGCGCTCGGCATCCCGCTCGGCGTCATCACGGCCGGTGTGGAACAGCAGCGGGTCGTCGTCGACCGGATCGACGACGCCGCGCGGTTCGCCTCCCTCGCCCAGTTCGTCACCGCCGGCCCCGCTTCGGACACCGCCACCGAGAGCCCCGACGAGGACGAGCGGCGCGCCACCCTCAGCGCCGAGCTGGCGCGCTACCACGACCTCTACGGCATCCGTGCCGGCGTCTACTACCGCGATCACACCCCGATGGCGCGGGCCCCGCAGTCCCTCCCGGTGCCCCGTCAGGGCGAGGGCGCGCAGGCGTTCAAGGAGGCGCTGGCCGGCCGCCGCAGCCACGATCCGCACCAGATCTGGCCCTGGGACGCCGGCGGCCGCATCCCGGTCGCCTCGCCGGTGATCCGCGACGGGGACGTGGTCGCCGTGGTCGTCACCGACTCGCCCACCGGACAGCTGCGCTCCCGCATCCTGCACAGCTGGCTGCTGATCGCCGCGGGCGAGTGCGCGGCCATGCTCGTCGCCGTCGCCGCGGCGTTCCGCCTCACCGGCTGGGTGCTGCGCCCCGTCCGGGTCCTGGACGCCGCCAGCCACGACATCGCCACCGGACGGCTGAAGTCCCGGGTCGCCGCCACCGCGGGACCACCCGAACTGCGCCGGCTGGCCCGCTCGTTCAACGAGATGGCGGACAACGTCGAAGAAGTCCTGGAACAGCAGCGCGCCTTCGTCGCCGACGCCTCCCACCAGCTGCGCAATCCGCTCGCCGCGCTCCTGCTGCGCATCGAGCTGCTGGCCCTCGAACTCCCCGACGGCAACGAGGAGATCGCCTCGGTCCGCACCGAGGGCAAACGGCTGGCCCGCGTCCTGGACGATCTTCTCGACCTCGCGCTCGCCGAACACGCCGCCGTCGACCTCCAGCTCACCGATGTCGCGGCGCTCGCCGCGGAACGCGTGGACTCCTGGTGCCCGCTCGCCGACGGCAAGGGCGTCCGCCTGACGTACGAGGGCCAGAGCGCGGTCACCGGCTGGGCCGACCCGGTCGCCCTCTCCAGCGCGCTGGACGCCGTCGTCGACAACGCCCTGAAGTTCACCCCGTCCGGCGAGCCGGTGACCGTGGACGTCGTACCGGACGGCGAGAGCGTCCGGATCATCGTCGCCGACCGGGGCCCCGGCCTGACCGACGACGAGCTCGCCCGGGTCGGTGACCGCTTCTGGCGCAGCGGCCGCCACCAGAACGTCTCCGGCTCCGGCCTCGGCCTGTCGATCACCCGCGCCCTGCTCGCCGCGGGCGGCGCCACCATCGGCTACGCACCGCACCCGCCGCACGGCCTCCGGGTCACCGTCACCGTGCCGCGCACCGCGCCCTGAGGAAGCCCGCAGGGCCGGAAGATCCACTGCCCGCCCGGCGCTGTGCTAAGGTTGGCCACGTTGCAGTTGTGGTACCCATGAAATTTGGCGCCTGGAGGCTTGTAGCCCCAGGCGTTCCTTGTTTTACCGGACGTGTTCCGGTGTCGGGATCATCTCGGCGACAGGGAGGCCGTGCAGTGCGGTCTCCGGTTTGCCCCAAGAAGGAGAAAATTATGGCTTCCGGCACCGTGAAGTGGTTCAACTCGGAAAAGGGCTTCGGCTTCATCGAGCAGGACGGCGGCGGCCCCGACGTCTTCGCCCACTACTCGAACATCCAGGCCCAGGGCTTCCGTGAGCTCCTTGAGGGCCAGAAGGTCTCGTTCGACGTGACCCAGGGCCCCAAGGGCCCGCAGGCGGAGAACATCATCCCCGCCTGACACACCACGCGTCCCGCGACGGGGCCCGCACCGGCCACACCGGTGCGGGCCCCGTCCCGTTTCCGTCCGGACATGTCCTTCAGGGCTGGACCGACGTGTGACTCAGGGCGTGGCCGAAGCGTGACTCAGGGCTTGACCGACACGTAATAGCGCCGCGCTCCCTGATGCAGATCCAGCGGATCGGTGAACACCGCCGTCCGCAGGTCCACCTTCTGCGCGGCATGCACCTCAAGCCCGATCCGGTCCCGGCTGTTGATCACGGTACGGGTGATGCCCTCCGTCAGCGCGGCGTCCTCCCGGTCCGTCGTCACCAGCAGATTCGCCACCGCGATCGTCTTCACCGCCTGCCCGTCCTGGGCCTTCGGGTAGGCGTCGGCCGGCATCACCGCCGCCCGGTAGTAGTGGGTCCGCTCGCCCTGCCGGTGCAGCGCCTCGGTCAGATCCCCGAGCTGGACCAGCCGCACCGGAAACCTGCCCGCCAAGCGCTGCACCGCCGTCGTCGGCAGCCCGCCCGACCAGAAGAACGCGTCCAGCTCGCCCCGCTCCAGCAGCTTCGGCATCTGGTCGATGCCGACCCGCACCGGCTCGATGTCCTTGTCGAAGTCGAGCCCCGCCGCCTCCAGCAGCCGCCGGGTGATCAGCTGTACGCCGGAACCGTCCGACCCGACACCCACCCGCAAGTGCCGCAGCCCCTTGGTCGAGCGCACCGCGGAATCCTTCGGCACCACCAGCTGCATGTAGTCGTCGTACAGCCGCGCACACGCCCGCAGCCGGTCCGCGCCCCGCTCGCCCCTGCTGCGGTACGTCGACACCGCGTCCGCCGTCGCGATCGCGAACTCCGCACGCCCGTCCACCAGCCGCCGCAGATTGTCGACGGATCCCTCGCTGCCCGTGAGCCGCAGATCCACATCCGGCATATCGCGCGCCAGATCCTGCTTCAGCAGCTCCCCGTAGCGCGCGTACACCCCGGTCGGCACTCCGGTGGCCAGCGTCACCTTCCCGCCGGGCGAGGGCTCGCCCCCCGTCGACAGCACCCACCACACCAGCAGCCCGAGCCCGGCCAGCGTCGCGCAGGCCACGTGGAGTGCCCGGCGGCCGCGTATGTGGGGGAGTGCTGTGCCCATGGGCGGGATCCTGCCAGGCCCGGGGGTGGAAGGGGAGGGGCGGGGGAGGGCCCTCGCCCCTCCCCTCGGCGTCGGGAGTTCCTCCGGGCACCGCCTACCCTTGTCGTATGACCAGCAGTGACCGGAGCCAGGCAGTGGGCGTTCAGGAACAGAAGACATACGAGGTGCGCACCTACGGGTGCCAGATGAACGTCCACGACTCCGAGCGGCTGTCGGGACTGCTGGAGGACGCCGGCTACGTCCCCGTGCCCAAGGACGCCGACGGCGCCGACGTCGTCGTCTTCAACACCTGCGCGGTCCGGGAGAACGCCGACAACCGGCTCTACGGCAACCTCGGGCAGCTCGCCCCGAAGAAGGCCGCGCGGCCGGGCATGCAGATCGCCGTCGGCGGCTGCCTCGCCCAGAAGGACCGCGACACCATCGTCAAGAAGGCCCCCTGGGTCGACGTGGTCTTCGGGACGCACAACATCGGCAAGCTGCCGGTGCTGCTGGAGCGGGCCCGGGTCCAGCGGGAGGCACAGGTCGAGATCGCCGAGTCGCTGGAGCAGTTCCCCTCGACGCTGCCCACCCGGCGCGAGAGCGCCTACGCCGCCTGGGTCTCCATCTCGGTCGGCTGCAACAACACCTGTACGTTCTGTATCGTCCCGGCGCTGCGCGGCAAGGAGAAGGACCGCCGGCCCGGCGACATCCTCGCCGAGGTGGAGGCCCTCGTCGCCGAGGGCGTCACCGAGATCACCCTGCTCGGCCAGAACGTGAACGCGTACGGCTCGGACATCGGCGACCGCGAGGCGTTCAGCAAGCTGCTGCGGGCCTGCGGCACGGTCGAGGGCCTGGAGCGGGTCCGGTTCACCTCCCCGCACCCCCGCGACTTCACCGACGACGTCATCGCCGCCATGGCCGAGACGCCGAATGTGATGCACCAGCTGCACATGCCGCTGCAGTCCGGTTCGGACCGGGTGCTGAAGGCCATGCGCCGCTCCTACCGCCAGGAGCGCTACCTCGGGATCATCGAGAAGGTGCGCGCCGCGATGCCGGACGCCGCGATCTCCACCGACATCATCGTCGGCTTCCCCGGCGAGACGGACGAGGACTTCGAGCAGACGCTGCACGTCGTACGGGAATCCCGCTTCGCGCAGGCGTTCACGTTCCAGTACTCCAAGCGGCCCGGCACCCCCGCGGCCGAGATGGACGGGCAGATCCCCAAGGCCGTCGTCCAGGAGCGCTATGAGCGGCTGGTCGCCCTCCAGGAGGAGATCTCCTGGGCGGAGAACAAGAAGCAGGTCGGCCGCACCCTGGAGGTCATGGTCGCCGAGGGCGAGGGCCGCAAGGACGGCGCCACGCACCGGCTGTCCGGCCGGGCCCCCGACAACCGCCTCGTCCACTTCGCACCCCCCGCCGAGCCGGTGCGCCCCGGAGACATGGTCACCGTCGAGGTCACCTACGCCGCCCCGCACCATCTTCTCGCCGAGGGGCCGGACCGTGGCGTCCGCCGTACGCGCGCGGGCGACGCCTGGGAGAAGCGCAACGCCGCCCCGGCCGAAAAGCCGGGGGGCGTGCTGCTGGGCCTGCCCACCATCGGGGCACCGTCCCCGAGCCCGGCTCCCACGGCGGGCTGCGGCTGCGACTGAGCGGCGGGGCGGCCCGTGGCGGCCCCGGGTGACCTGGGGCGTTGCCTTCGGGGGCACCCCGGCTCGCCGCGCCCCGCCCCGCACCTGGGGCGTTACCCTGCGTGGCATGCTCGTAGCCGCCGCCATCTGCCCCTGTCCGCCGCTGCTCGTCCCGGAGGTCGCCGCCGGTGCCGCGCCCGAGCTGGACGCGTTGCGCGCCGCCTCGCTGGACGCGGTCGGCGTGCTCGCCGCGGCCCGCCCGGACCGGCTGCTCGTCCTCGGCCCGGCCGAACAGGCGGGCCGGGGCCCGCACCCGCAGGGCTCCACCGGCTCCTTCCGGGGCTTCGGGGTGGATCTTGAGGTGTCCCTGGGCGCCGCGGACACCCCGTTCGAGCCGTCCGAGCGGGAGCTGCCGCCCTCGCTGTCCGTCGGCGCCTGGCTGCTGTCCCGTACGGACTGGGCCGACGCCCCCGTCGAAGGCCTGGGCGTCGGGGAGCCGCTGACCCGGGACCGGGGCCTGCCGGTGGGCCGGGAGATCGCCGCCTCCGCGCCCCGTGTGGCGCTCCTGGTGATGGGCGACGGCAGCGCCTGCCGCTCGGTGACGGCGCCGGGGTACTTCGACGAGCGGGCCGAGGCGTTCGACGCCGAGGTGGCCCGCGCTCTGGGAGCCGCCGATATCGCCGCGCTGACCGCACTCGACGAGGAACTGGCCGCCGACCTCAAGGCGTCCGGGCGCGCCTGCTGGCAGGTCCTGGCCGGCGCGGCCCAGGGCGCGGGCCTGCGCGGTGAACTGCTCCGCGACGAGGCACCGTACGGGGTCGGATACTTCGTGGCGACCTGGTCCTAGGAGTGGCGATCTGGTCCTGAGGGCCGTCGCTCATGGGGCCTGCGGCCGAGGGTCCGGGCCCCGGACGTACGGCACGGACGTACGGCGGCGACCGCGAGGCTCCGCACCCCGAGGCCGCCGCCGTCCGCCGTCCGGCCGGTGGGCTACTTCCGGGCGCCCTCCCCCGCCTCGCTGCCCGCCGCCGTTCCCCCGGACTTCTGCCGGGGAATCCCCGGGCCCTCGGCGGCCGCCTCGGCACACGGCGCGTCCTGCCCGGCCGCCGCACCGTCCTGATCGGTGTCCGGCTCATCGCTCCCGGTATCGGCCCCGGTATCCGCCGCCTCCGGGACCGTCGCGCCCTCGGAGGACGCCGCCGTACCCGCGGTGTCCTCGGCCGTACCTCCGGTGTCCTCGGCAGCGCCGGCCGACGCACCCGGCTCGGGAGCCTCCGGCTCCGCCGTCACGGCAGCCGCGGAGGCCTCCTCCGTCAGCGCCTCGTCCTTACGACGGCGAAACCGCGAAAACACGCCCATCACTTCTCCTACACTCCTCGTCCGGGCGAAATCCCGCGCCGCCCGGAGCGTCCCATTGCGCCGCCCACGGGCGCCGGTCCTGCACCGGCTCACGGGATCTCGCAACAGGCAACGACCTCACCTGTAGCCCGTCACGTCGCTCGTTCGAGAGGGGGCGTGATGTTTGCGAGACTGACGGGGTGAACACCGCCGCTCCCGCTCCGCGGGTCATCGCTGTCGTCGGCCCCACCGCGGCCGGAAAGTCGGACCTGGGCGTCGCCCTCGCCCAGCACCTGGACGGCGAGGTCATCAACGCCGACTCCATGCAGCTCTACCGCGGCATGGACATCGGCACCGCCAAGCTCACCCCCGAGGAGCGGCAGGGCGTCCCGCACCGGCTGCTCGACGTCTGGGACGTGACGCGGGCGGCCAGCGTCGCCGAGTACCAGAAGCTCGCCCGCGCCGAGATCGACCGGCTGCTCGCCGAGGGCCGCACCCCGGTCCTGGTGGGCGGCTCCGGACTGTACGTACGCGGCGCCCTCGACGCCCTCGACTTCCCCGGCACCGATCCGGACGTCCGCGCCCGCCTGGAGGCCGAGCTGGCGGAACACGGCAGCGGCGCCCTGCACGCCCGGCTGGCCGCCGCCGACCCCGAGGCCGGCCGCGCCATCCTGGCCGGCAACGGCCGGCGCATCGTGCGCGCCCTGGAGGTCATCGAGATCACCGGCCGCCCGTTCACCGCGAACCTCCCCGGCCACGAAGCGGTCTACGACACCCTGCAGATCGGGGTGGACGTCGAGCGCCCCGAGCTCGACGAGCGGATCGCGCGGCGGGTCGACCGGATGTGGGAGGCGGGCCTGGTCGACGAGGTGCGCCGGCTGGAGGCCGAAGGGCTGCGCGAGGGCCGTACGGCGTCCCGGGCGCTCGGCTACCAGCAGGTGCTCGCCCAGCTGGCGGGGGGGTGCACCGAGCAGGAGGCGCGTGACGAGACGGTGCGCGCCACCAAGCGCTTCGCGCGCCGTCAGGACTCGTGGTTCCGCCGGGACCCCCGGGTCCACTGGCTCAGCGGCGCCGCCGACCGCCGGGCGGAACTTCCACGGCTCGCGCTGGCGTTGCTCGAACGACCGGTCACAGCCTGATCACGTCATGGCATCGGGACGCTCCGGCCGTCATCCGGGGCCCTGAGGGCGTGTCATCATCGACCTTCGATCGAGGCGTGCAATCTGCAGTGGGGAGGGCGCGTGGCAATGGAGGCCGGCCCTCGCAACAGAGCGCAGCAACCGGACCGGGACACAGCGGACTCCGCTCCCCCGGCCCCGGTGCCCCAGGATGGTCCGGACACCCCGGACGCTCCCGACACCATGTCCTCCGCCCCGCTCGCCGAGCCGGCGGACCTGGACGACACCGACCGCGCCCTGGACGACTCGGACGGCCCCGAGGCGGACCCCGACCGGCCCGCCGAGGGCGGCGAGTCCTTCCGGGAGCTCCGGCCGCCGCGTCGGCTGCGCCTGTGGCAGCTCGCGCCGATCGTCGTGCTCGCCGCCGTCGGTTCGCTGATGTTCGCCTTCCCCCTCGCCTTCGAGTTCGGCGGCGACGGGGGCGCGGTGATCGCGATGCTCGGGCTGCTGTTGTGCTGCTGCGCGGCGGGGTGGGGCATGATGGCCGCCCGCCGCGTCGGGTACACCTGGCCGGGACTGCCGGCGCGCGGTTCCGGGCGGCGCGCGAGCTGGCGGGTGGTGCTGATGTACACCTCGCTGGTGGTGGTGCCGGTCGCCCTCGCGATCTGGCGGGTGGCCCGGCTGCGCTGACGTGCGCGCCCGCGCGCTCCGAGGCCGGACGTCCGCCGCGTCCCCGGCTTCGCGGGTTCCCGGACCGGACCCGTACGATTCAGGGGTGAGCAACCCTCCGCGCATCGCCTTCCTCAAGGGCCACGGCACCGAGAACGACTTCGTGATCGTCCCCGACCCGGACGGGCGGCTCGATCTGCCCGCGGCCGCGGTCGCCCGGATCTGCGACCGGCGGGCCGGTCTCGGCGGCGACGGCGTGCTGCGGGTCGTACGGTCCGCCGCGCACCCCGAGGCACACGCGATGGCCGACGAGACCGAATGGTTCATGGACTACCGCAACGGCGACGGTTCGGTCGCCGAGATGTGCGGCAACGGCGTCCGCGTCTTCGCGCGCTACCTGCTGCACGCCGGGCTGGTCGAGGCGGGCGATCTCGCCATCGCCACCCGTGCCGGCGTACGACGGGTCCATCTCGCCAAGACCGGCGAGGTCACGGTCTCGATGGGACGCGCCGAGCTTCCCGAGGAGAGCGTCGTCGTCACCGTCGGCGGACGCAGCTGGCCCGCCCGCAACGTGAACATGGGCAATCCGCACGCCGTCGCGTTCGTCGAGGATCTGGACCACGCCGGTGAGCTGCGCGCCGTGCCGCCGTTCAGCCCAGCGGGGGTTTATCCGGACGGCGTGAACATCGAGTTCGTCGTGGACCGCGGCCCGCGCCATGTGGCGATGCGGGTGCACGAGCGCGGCTCCGGCGAGACCCGGTCCTGTGGTACTGGTGCCTGCGCGGTCGCGGTCGCCACCGCCCGCAGGGACGGCGCGGACCCGGCCGTGACCGGAACGCCGGTCACGTACACCGTCGATGTGCTCGGCGGCAGCCTGTCGATCACCGAGCAGCCCGACGGAACGGTGGAGATGACCGGGCCGGCCGTGATCGTCGCCGAGGGCACCTTCGATCCCGCGTGGGCGGCGGAGGCGCTCGCCTGACGGTGTCCCCCGTTGTGGGGACGCGCGGGATACGGCTCCGGCCGTGAGATTCGCTCGAATGGGTGATCCGTTTCACGCTGGGCGAGAGGCGGACAGCGCTGCGTGATGGGCTCGATAGCATCAATCACCGGCTCGGACGTCCGACTGAACGGCGTCCACCGCCGGTCGACGCTGCCGGAGGTGCCCATGAGCGCAGAGGCCTCGAACCCTCGTAACCCTGAAGCAGCGGGCCGCAGGCGCGGCCGCCCCCGGCTGGAGCTTCGGGGGCTGCGTCGGATCGGGCGCGCCGCGCTGCTCGGCGCGGCCCCCCGCGACGGCCTCCCGGACGCCCTGGAACATGTCGCCAAGGTGCACCGCCACCACCACCCCGACGCCGACCTGGACATCCTGAGCAAGGCGTACGTCCTGGCGGAGTCCTCGCACCGCGGCCAGATGCGCAAGAGCGGCGAGCCGTACATCACCCACCCGCTCGCGGTCACCCTGATCCTCGCCGAACTGGGCGCGGAGACCACTACGTTGACCGCCTCGCTGCTGCACGACACCGTCGAGGACACGGAAGTGACACTCGATCAGGTGCGGGCGGAGTTCGGCGCGGAGGTCTGTTATCTCGTCGACGGGGTGACCAAGCTGGAGAAGGTCGACTACGGCGCGGCCGCCGAGCCGGAGACCTTCCGCAAGATGCTGGTCGCCACCGGCAACGACGTCCGGGTGATGTCCATCAAGCTCGCCGACCGGCTGCACAACATGCGCACGCTGGGCGTGATGCGCCCCGAGAAGCAGGCCCGGATCGCCAAGGTGACCCGGGACGTGCTGATCCCGCTCGCCGAACGCCTCGGCGTCCAGGCGCTGAAGAGCGAGCTGGAGGACCTGGTCTTCGAGATCCTGCACCCGGAGGAGTACGCCGCCACCCGCCGCCTCGTGCGGGAGCGGGCCGCCCTCGGCCGGCAGCGCCCCGATCCGCTGGCCGCCCTCGCCGACCGGGTGCGCACGATTCTGGACGAGGCCCGGATCGGCGCCGAAGTCCGCGTCGTCCCCCGGCACTTGGTGTCCGTGCACCGCGTCCTGCTGGGGCGCGGCGAGGTGACCGGCGCGGACCTGGGACGGCTGCTGGTCCTCGTCGCGGAGGACGCCGACTGCTATGCGGTCCTGGGGGAGCTGCACACCTGCTTCACCCCGGTCGTCTCCCAGTTCAAGGACTTCATCGCGTCCCCCAAGTTCAACCTCTACCAGTCGCTGCACACCGCGGTCACCGACGAGTCCGGGGAGATCGCCGAGACACTGATCCGGACGCATCAGATGCACCGGGTCGCGGAGGCCGGGGTCATCGCGCTGGGCAATCCCTACGCGCCCGTGGACGGGGGCGACGCGCCCGAGGGGGAGCGGGCCGACCCCACCCGCCCCGGCTGGCTCTCCCGGCTGCTGGAATGGCAGCGGACGACCCCCGATCCGGACACGTTCTGGACCTCCCTGCGGGACGATCTCGCGCAGGACCGGGAGATCACCGTCTTCTGCGCCGACGAGCCGTCGGACGGGCCGGACGGCCGGGCCACGGGGGCCACGGGCGGCGCCATAGGGCTGCCCGCCGGGGCGAGTTGTGTGGACGCCGCGTACGCGCGGCACGGCGAGGCGGCACACTGCTGCATCGGCGCCCGCGTCAACGGCCGCCTCGCGACCCTCTCCACCGTCCTGCACGACGGCGACAGCCTGCATCTGCTGATGTCCCCGGACCCGGCGACCGGCCCCTCCCCGGAGTGGCTCGACCACGCCCGTACGCCGGCCGCCCGGCTCGCCATCTCCCGGCGGCTGTCGGAGCCGGAGGAGGCCGGCGGCCCGCCCGCCGGGCCCCGGGAGGCACCGGCCGCGCCGCCCGCCGACGTGTCCGCGCACCACCCGCCCGAGGCCACCCCGGCGTCCGCCCTCGCCGTGGCGGACCTGCCCGGCGCGGCGGTCCGGCTGGCGGGCTGCTGCACCCCGGTGCCGCCGGACAGCGTCACCGGGTTCGCCGTACGGGGCGGCACGGTCACCGTGCACCGCGCCCTGTGCCCCGTGGTGGCGCGGATGGCGGCGACCGGCCGGCAGCCGGTCGGGGTGCGCTGGCGGGGCACCGGCCGCACCGGGCAGGGCTGCCGGGTGACCCTCCTCGCCGAGGCGTTCAGCCGGCCCCACCTCCTGGCCGATCTCACCGAGGCGATCGCCGCCCAGGGCGCCGCCGTGGTGTCCGCCGCCGTCGAACCCCCGCACGAGCAGCGGGTGCGGCACACCTACACGCTGCAGCTGCCCGACGCCGGCGGGCTGCCGTCCCTGATGCGGGCGATGCGCCAAGTGCCGGGCGTCTTCGACGTGTTGCGGGCGGGCCGGGCCAGACCGGCCGCCGCGCTGCGCCCGTAGCCGGACGCGGACGTAAGCCGGACGTATGATCCGGTGCCCGTTCGGGTGCCGTCGTGCCGTGCCACCCACGGGGGAGGGGGCCGCGCTGATAGCGGTAGCCCATGTCGCTTCCCTTGCGCCGCCCGTCCCGTGAACCCGACGCCGCCCGAGACCGGCTCCACCGCCCACGCCGCCGGACCCCGCCCCGGGCCGCCCGGCGGGCCCTCGCGGCGGGGCTCGCGGCCCTCACCACGCTCGGCGCTGCCGTGCCCGCCTCCCCGGGCCCGCGCGGTATCGGCGACCGTCTCTTCCCCACCCTCGGCAACCCCGGCTATGACGTCCTGTCCTACGACATCGCCCTGGACTACCCGGGCCGCAACGACCGTCCGATGACCGCCGTCACGGAGATCACCGCCCGCGCCACCGCCTCACTCGACCACCTCAACCTCGACTTCGACCGCGGCACCGTCCAGTCCGTCCAGGTCGACGGCCTGCCCGCCGAGCACGCCCGGCACGGCGAGGACCTGGTCGTCACCCCGGTCATCCCGGTCGTCCCCGACCGGGAGCTGCGGATCGTCATCCGGCACACCAGCGACCCGCGCGGCAGGAACGACGGCGGCTGGCTCCGGACCGTCGACGGGCTGGCGATGGCCAACCAGGCCGACGCCGCGCACCGCGTCTTCCCCTGCAACGACCACCCCTCCGACAAGGCGCTCTTCACCTTCCGCATCACCACGCCCCGGAAGCTGACGGCGGTCGCCAGCGGCCTGTCCCGGGGGCACCGCGACCGGGGCACCCGCCGTGTCTGGACGTACCGCACCGCGCACCCCATGGCCACCGAGCTGGCCCAGGTGTCCATCGGGAAGTCCAGCGTGCTCCGGCACCGCGGACCGCACGGGCTGCCGCTGCGGGACGTGGTACCCGCCGCCGACCGCACCCTCCTCGCGCCCTGGCTCGCCAAGACGCCGGATCAGATGGCCTGGCTGGAGCGCCGGCTCGGCCGGTTCCCCTTCGAGACGTACGGGGTGCTGATCGCGGACGCCAAGACCGGCTTCGAGCTGGAGACGCAGACCCTGTCGCTCTTCGAGAAGGGACTGTTCACCTCCCGCCGGCTGCCCGCCTGGTACGTCGAGGCCGTGATGGTCCACGAGATGGCCCATCAGTGGTTCGGCAACAGCGTCAGCCCGCACCGCTGGTCCGACCTCTGGCTGAGCGAGTCGCACGCCACCTGGTACGAGATGCTCTACACGAACGAGAAGGGCGACAGCCGCGGCTCCATGGAGGCACGGCTGCGCCGGGCGTACGAGTACTCGGACCGCTGGCGCGCGGACGGCGGCCCGCCCGCGCGGCCCAAGCCGTCCGACCCCGGCAAGAAGATCAGCATCTTCCGTCCGATCGTCTACGACGGCAGCGCGCTGATCCTGTACGCCCTCCGGGAGAAGATCGGCAAGGACGCCTTCGGCCGCCTCGAACGCGCCTGGGTGGCCCGGCACCGCGACGGTTCCGCCGGCACCCGCGAGTTCATCGCGCTGGCCTCGGAGACCGCCGGCCGGGATCTGTCCGGCTTCCTGCACGGCTGGCTGTACGGCACGAAGACCCCGCCGATGCCGGGACACCCGGACTGGAAGTCCCAGCCACCGTCCGCGGCGCCCGCGCCGCCGCCCCGGGCGCACCCCGGAAAACCCGCGTGACGCCCGGTAACGCGCCGTGCGACCATCGACGGGTCGACACCGGCCGGCACCCGGGAATCTCCGGCGCGGCCCGTACGTTGACACCATCGAAGGCCGCAGCATCCAAGCCGCACCTCATCGACAGTCCCGCCGGGGCCGCCGGGCCCCAGGGGCTTCCCAACGACACAAAGGATCAAATGACCTCCTCTTCTTCCCTTCCGCAGGACCGCCAGCGCCTCCCCGAGAGCCTTCGGGCCAACGCCCTGATGGAAGAGGACGTCGCCTGGAGCCACGAGATCGACGGGGAGCGTGACGGCGACCAGTACGACCGCACGGAGCGGGCGGCGCTGCGCCGTGTGGCGGGCCTGTCCACCGAGCTCGAAGACGTCACCGAGGTCGAGTACCGGCAGCTCCGTCTGGAGCGGGTGGTGCTCGTCGGCGTATGGACCACGGGCACGGCGCTCGACGCGGAGAACTCCCTCGCCGAACTGGCCGCGCTGGCGGAGACCGCCGGGGCGGTCGTCCTCGACGGCGTCATCCAGCGTCGCGACAAGCCGGACCCGGCCACGTACATCGGCTCGGGCAAGGCGCTGGAGCTGCGCGACATCGTGCTCGAATCCGGGGCGGACACCGTGGTGTGCGACGGTGAGCTCTCCCCGGGCCAGCTGATCCACCTGGAGGACGTCGTCAAGGTCAAGGTGGTCGACCGGACCGCCCTGATCCTCGACATCTTCGCCCAGCACGCCAAGTCCCGGGAGGGCAAGGCGCAGGTCTCCCTGGCGCAGATGCAGTACATGCTGCCCAGGCTCCGTGGCTGGGGTCAGTCGCTGTCCCGGCAGATGGGTGGCGGTGGCTCCGGTTCCGCGGGCGGCGGTATGGCCACCCGTGGCCCCGGTGAGACCAAGATCGAGACGGACCGGCGGCGGATTCGCGAGAAGATGGCGAAGATGCGCCGGGAGATCGCGGAGATGAAGACCGGCCGGGACATCAAGCGCCAGGAACGCCGGCGCAACAAGGTCCCCTCGGTCGCGATCGTCGGCTACACCAACGCCGGCAAGTCCTCCCTGCTCAACCGCCTCACCGGCGCCGGCGTCCTGGTGGAGAACGCCCTGTTCGCCACCCTGGACCCGACCGTCCGGCGGGCCGAGACGCCCAGCGGGCGGCTCTACACCCTCGCCGACACCGTCGGCTTCGTCCGGCACCTCCCGCACCACCTCGTCGAGGCGTTCCGCTCCACGATGGAGGAGGTCGGCGACTCCGATCTCATCCTGCATGTGGTCGACGGCTCCCATCCGGTGCCGGAGGAGCAGCTGGCCGCGGTGCGTGAGGTGATCCGCGAGGTGGGCGCGACGGACGTGCCCGAGATCGTGGTGGTCAACAAGGCCGACGCCGCCGATCCGCTGGTGATGCAGCGCCTGCTCCGGCGGGAGAAGCACACCCTCGCGGTCTCGGCCCGCACCGGTCAGGGCATGACCGAGCTGCTCGCCCTGCTCGACGCGGAACTGCCGCGCCCCGAGGTCGAGATCGAGGCGCTGGTGCCCTACACCCAGGGCGCCCTGGTCTCGCGGGCGCACGCCGAGGGCGAGGTCATCTCCGAGGAGCACACCGCGGACGGCACGGTCCTCAAGGCGCTGGTGCACGAAGAGCTGGCCGCCGAGTTCCAGCCCTTCGTACCGGCGGCATAGCCGGCCGCGGCAGCGGCGTACGACGAAGGCCCGCCCCGGGGAGCCGTCCCCGGGGCGGGCCTTCGTCACGACCACCGCAACCGTCAATCGGGCAACCCCCACGGCGAGCAATCAGGTCCGCGAGAGCGATGGGGGGTCCCCCGCGCCCTATGCGTGGGGAGGTTTAGCCGCAAAAAGGGGGCATTACCGCTTGTTCGCCCACTTCTTGCTCATGTTGTCGAACATCGTCTTGGCCTCGGCACCCAGGTGCGGGCCGGCCGCCCAGCGGGCCGGGCGCGGCCCCATCGACATGTTGGAGACCAGGACCGGCTTGCCGTCCTGGCCCTTGATGAACCAGGGGCCACCGGAGGAACCACCGGTCATGGTGCAGCCGATCCGGTACATGGTCGGCATCTTCGCGTTCGTCGTCAGACGGGTCGGCTTGTCGGTGCACTGGTTCTGCACGGCGCCGTCGAACGGCGCCTCGGCCGGGTAGCCCTGAGCGGTCAGGCTCGGGATCTTCTTCATCGCGGGAGCGTTGAACTCGACCTCGTACGCGCCGCCGGCGACCTCTTCGAGCGACTTACCGCCGTTGGCCGACTCCGGCTTCACATGCATCAGCGCGTAGTCGTACGGAGCCATCGGCACACCCGGAACGGCGCCGCCGTCCTTGATCCACTGGTCGGACGTGGCCATGTCGTCCGCCCACCACTTGCCCGCCGGGACGCGGTCCTCGAACGGCGTGGTCCTCATCTTGTCGGCGGGCTGGCCGGTCCGGTTGAAGTTCGGCACGAACATCACGTTCCGGTACCAGCCGCCCTCCTTGCCGGCATGCACACAGTGCGCCGCGGTCCACACGAGGTTGGACTTGCCGGGGTGCGCCGGGTCCTTGACGACGGTGGCGGAACAGCGGGACTCGCCCTTGGGGGTGACGAACGCCAGCAGACCGACGCCGGGAGCGGTGGAGTCGTACGGCGTCCTGACGGGCTGGGCCTGGACGGCCGCCGGCTCGGGGTCGGTCTTGCCCTGGTCCTGGGAGATGTCCTCAGGCTTGCTGGGGTCCTTCGGCGGCTTGATCTTGTCGATCTTGTCCGGATTCCAGAAGTCCTTGATGATCGGGTTGATGAACTCCCCGGCCTCGCGCAGCCACTTGTCCTTGTCCCAGTTCTTCCACTCGCCGTTCTTCCACTTGTCCAGGTCGACGCCGTGTTCCTTCAGCTTGTCCTGGATCTCCTGGGGGATCTGGATCTCACCCCCGCCCGTGGTGCCGGCCGCCTCCGTGGCCTTGTCGTCCGGTGTGCCGTTCTCCGGCCCGCACGCGGTGGCGGTGAGCGCCAGCACCGCGGTGAGGGCGGCCGCGGCCAGGACTGGCCGACGTATGGATCGCATGGGTGAGCTCCCCCTGGTGAAATCGATCTGGGTCTGTGCGACTTGGGTGGTTTTGCGCCGTTCCGATTCTTGTCATGAACCTCAAGATCGGAGCGCAGGACCCCACTATGCCGGTGACGATGGGGACGGCGGTACTCGGGTCCCCGGTTCCGGCATCAGCACCGATCTCGTCGCCGACCGTGATCCTCCGACCACCGCGTCGTTGGTACGTACGGGGGACAGCCGGGCCACCGCAGCGGCCGGCCCGGCGATCCGCAGCACACCAGCAGGAGGACACAACTGCCGTGGCGTTGACCGATACCGTGCCGGCGGCCGCGCCGCCCGCCCACGAGGGGATCCTGCGGCGGCAGTCCCTGCGTGAGTCCGCCGCCCGTACGTACGCGCGCTCACTGCCCATCGTCCCGGTGCGCGCCCGCGGGCTGACCATCGAGGGCGCCGACGGCCGGCGCTATCTCGACTGCCTTTCCGGGGCGGGCACGCTGGCCCTCGGGCACAACCATCCCGTGGTGCTCGAAGCGATCCGTACCGTCCTGGACTCCGGCGCGCCGCTGCACATCCTCGACCTCGCGACGCCGGTCAAGGACGCCTTCACCACCGAGCTCTTCGCCACACTGCCCGGCAAGTTGGCGGAAAAGGCACGCATCCAGTTCTGCGGACCGGCCGGCACGGACGCCGTCGAGGCCGCGTTCACACTCGTCCGCATGGCGACCGGACAAGACGGTCTGCTGGCCTTCTCCGGCGCGTACCACGGCATGACGGCGGATGCGCTCGCCGCCTCCGGGGGAGCCCGGCACAACGGCGTGACCCGGCTGCCCTACCCGTACGACTACCGCTGCCCGTTCGGGACCGGCGGCGGGCGCGGCGCCGAACTCGCCGCCCGCTGGACGGAGAACCTGCTCGACGACGAGAAGAGCGGGGTGCCGCGGCCGGCAGGAATGATCGTCGAACCGGTCCAGGGGGAGGGCGGGGTGATCCCCGCGCCGGACGGCTGGCTGCGCCGGATGCGGGAGATCACCACCGGCCGGCGGATCCCGCTGATCGTGGACGAGGTGCAGACCGGCGTGGGGCGCACCGGCACCTTCTGGGCGGTCGAGCACAGCGGGATCGTGCCCGATGTGCTGGTGCTGTCGAAGGCGATCGGCGGCAGCCTGCCGCTCGCGGTGATCGTCTACCGGGAGGAGCTGGACACCTGGCAGCCCGGCGCCCACGCCGGCACCTTCCGTGGCAACCAGCTTGCCATGGCCGCGGGCCGGGCCACTCTCGCCTACGTCCGTGAGAACGGGCTGGCCCGGCGCGCCGGGGAGCTCGGCGCCCGGATGCTGGCCCGGCTCAGCGGCCTCGCCGCCTCCTACGACTGCATCGGCGACGTCCGCGGCCGCGGGCTGATGCTCGGCCTCGAACTCGTCGACCGGGAGGCCGCCACCGACGCCACCGGCGCGCACCCCCCTGCCCCCGCCCTCGCCGCCGCCGTCCAACGCGCCTGCCTGGACCGGGGACTGATCGTCGAACTCGGCGGCCGGCACGCCGCCGTCGTCCGCCTGCTGCCACCCCTGACCATCACCGACGAACAGGCGGACGCGGTCCTCGACCGCCTCGCCGACGCCATCGCCGCGGCGATCCGCACCACCCCCCGGCCGACGGGCGCCGCCCCCACGACCATGCGAGGCACCACCCCATGAACGAACGCCCCGGCTCCGACGGGACCCAGGCCGCCGAACGGCTCCCCGCGGGGACGATCGAGTCGGCCGTACCGCGCCAGCAACGGCGCACCCCGGACGTGCGCCATGAACCGTCCACGGCAGGCAAGTCCCCGGCCGTGCCCGTCGCCTGCGACCGCGCCCACACGGCCGACGCCGACCCCCTGGACCACCCGGATCCGGCGTCCGCCGCCGACGCCGCGGGGATCGAGAATCTGCTCCGCTGCTGGGTCCGGGAGAGCGGCGCCCACCGCCCGGCCGGCGGCCGGCTGCGTATCCCGCTGTACGCCAGCGCCACCGCCCTGCACATCCCCGTCCGCTACTGGTCGCCCACGGGCTGGCACCGGTTCGGCACCCCCACCCTGGAGGGGACCCCGGCCGGCACCGCCCCCCTGGATGCCGTCACCCTGGCCGCGCTGCTGCGCCGGGAGGCCGCGCACGAACACCGGGCATCGGAGGGCGAGATCCGCCCGGCGCCGGGCGCCGACGGCGCCGAACTGGTCGGCCGGGTCGCCGACTCCGTCCGCAACACCACCCTGTTCATCACCGACCGGCGCGCCCACCCCGGCGGCAACCAGGGCGGCCTCTTCCTCGAAGCCGAACAGTCCCTCCTCCTCGGCCACCCCCTGCACCCCACACCCAAGAGCCGCGAGGGCCTCACCGACGCCGAGACCCGCGTCTATTCCCCCGAACTGCGCGGCGCCTTCCCGCTCCACTGGATGGCTGTGCACCGCTCCGCCCTCGCCGCCGACTCCGCCTGGACCGAACGCGGCAAGCCCGTGGCCGCCGAGCAACTCGCCGCCGACCTCGCCGACGGGACCCGCCAACTCCCCGACGCCACCGTCCCGTTGCCCCTGCACCCCTGGCAGGCCCGCGAACTCGCCGACCGCCCGGACATCGCCGCGCTCCGGGACGCCGGCCTGCTGCACGATCTCGGCCCCCGCGGCCCCCTCTGGCACCCCACCTCCTCCGTCCGCACCGTCTACCGGCCCGGCGCCGAGGCCATGCTCAAGCTCTCCCTCGGACTGCGCATCACCAACTCCCGCCGGGAGAACCTCCGTAAGGAACTGGAGCGGGGCGTCGAGGTCCACCGGCTGCTGCGCACCGGCCTCGCCAAGCAGTGGCAGGCGGCCTTTCCGGGGACACCGGGCTTCGACATCGTCCGCGACCCGGCCTATCTCGCCGTCGACGGCGCCGACGGTACACCCGTCCAGGGACTCGACGTCGTCATCCGCCACAACCCCTTCGGCCCCACCGACGACGCCGTCTGCATCGCCGGACTCACCTCGCCGCGGCCCTGGCCCGGCCACCCGGGGATGCGCTCCCGGCTCGCCCGTGTCGTCGCCGCGCTCAGCGCCCGTACGGGCCGCGCGGTCGGTGCCGTCGCCACCGAGTGGTTCCTGCGCTACCTCGAAGCGGTCGTACGGCCCGTCCTGTGGCTCGACGGCACCGCCGGCGTCGCCCTGGAGGCCCATCAGCAGAACACCCTCGTGCTGCTGGACCTGGACGGCTGGCCGGCCGGCGGCCGCTACCGCGACAACCAGGGCTACTACTTCCGCGAGTCCCGGCGCACGGAGCTGGCGGGGCGGCTGCCCGGCATCGGCGCCACCAGCGACACCTTCGTCGCCGACGACGTCACCGACGAGCGGCTCGCGTACTACCTCGGCATCAACAACGTCCTGGGTCTCATCGGGGCCTTCGGCGCGCAGCGGCTGGTCCGCGAGGAGATCCTCCTCGCCGCCTTCCGGCGCTTCCTCGCCGACGCCGCCAAGGCCCCCGAAGCCCATCGTTCGAACCTGCCGGAGCAGCTGCTGACCGCCCGCACGCTGCGCTGCAAGGCCAATCTCGCGACCCGGCTGCACGGCCTCGACGAACTCGTCGGCCCGGTCGACACCCAGTCCGTTTACGTCACCGTGGCCAACCCCCTGGCCGCCTGAGCCTCCTACGTGCCGGGGCGGGCTTGCTCCCGTCCCGACCGCCGCCCCTCCGCACCGCCCCCGACCCCAGCCGGCCCCGACCCGGCCGCCGCGCGCCCACGAGGCCACGCGTCATGCGGCCACGAGAGGAGAGCGTCGCCGTGCCACCCACCGACTCCGACCTCGGCTTCCGCTCCGATGACACCCTCGAACGGCAACTCCCGCGGGAATCAAGCGCGGTGCGGACCGAGGGCCGGGAGGCGGCGTCCGTCGACACCTGCGCCGACCCGCCGCTCGGCGATCCGGCGGGCTGGGCGCCGGCCGACACCCCTGCCGGGCCGTTCGCGCTCGTCCCCGTCCGGCTGGACCGCGATCTGGCCCTGATCTCCCGCTGGATGAACGATCCGGAGGTCGCGGCCTTCTGGGAGCTGGCGGGGCCGCGCGACGTCACCGCCGCCCATCTGCGCGCCCAGCTCGACGGCGACGGGCGCAGCGTGCCCTGCCTCGGTGTGCTGGCCGGCGTCCCCATGGGCTACTGGGAGATCTACCGCGCCGATCTGGACCCGGTATCCCGCTGCTACCGGGCGCGGCCCCAGGACACCGGGGTGCACCTCCTGATCGGCGACGCCGGCGACCGCGGGCGCGGCCTCGGTACGACGCTGCTGCGTGCCACCGCCGATCTGGTGCTGGACCACCGTCCCGGCTGCGACCGCGTCATCGCCGAGCCCGATCTGCGGAACACCCCGTCCGTCGCGGCGTTCCTGAGCGCGGGATTCCGTTACGCCGACGAGATCCAGCTGCCGGACAAACCCGCGGCCCTGATGATCCGCGAACGCGCGCACCGCCACCTGCTCTGACCACGGGACCGTCCGACGACGGCCCCACCGGCGTTCCCGGACGCTGTTGTGCGCTCAGCGGCCCTCTGGTTCCCTCCCCCCTGGCCCCCGCCCCGACCCCACCCCTCCGCCTCCGCCCGCTCCGCCACCCCACCCATCCGCCCCGCCGTCCCGGTTGTCCCCCCATGTGCCGGGCGCCCGTCCCGCTTCGAGGAGTCCCGCCTTGTCTCCAGCGCCCCAGCCCCCGCACAGCGCCTGGCAGCACGCCGCGCGCCGACTGTTCGCCAAGACCCTGGCGGAGTTCGCGTACGAGGAAATCCTCACCCCCGAGCCCGATGGCACCGCCCCGGACGGCACCCCGCGCTACCGGCTGCCCGTCGGCGACACCCTCGTCTACCGCTTCCACGCCCGCCGCGGCGCCTACGGACACTGGCGCGTCGACCCCGACTCCATCACCCCCGACAGCGACCCCCTGCGCTTCCTCACGCACGCCCACGACACCGTGCTGGACCTGTCCGGCGACACCACCGGCCACCTCATCCGCGAGCTGACCGCCACCCTCGCCGCCGACACCCGTCTCGACGCCGCCGCCGTCAGCGCGGCCGAGCTCGCCGACCTGGACTACGCCGACCTCGAAGGCCACCAGACCGGCCACCCCTGGCTCGTCGCGAACAAGGGCCGGCTCGGCTTCTCCGCCACCGACGCGGCGCACTGGGCCCCGGAAGCCCGTACACCCCGGCGGCTGCCCTGGCTCGCCGCACACCACTGTCTCGCCCACTACCGGGGCATCCCCGGCCTGGCCACCCCCGATCGTCTCTACGGCGAGGAACTCACCCCCGCCACCCGCGCCGCCTTCGACCGCGCCATCTCCGACGAGGGCCGCGACCCCGCCGACTACCTCTACCTCCCCGTGCACCCCTGGCAGTGGGACGAGACCATCGCCCCGCTCTTCGCGCCGCAGCTCGCCGACAGATCCATCATCGCGCTGCCCACTGACAACGACCTCAGACTCCCGCAGCAGTCGATCCGTACCTTCCTCAACATCAGCCGGCCCGAGGCCCGTACGGTCAAACTGCCGCTGTCCATCCTCAACACCCTCGTCTGGCGCGGTCTGCCCACCGAGCGGACCCTCGCCGCTCCCGCGGTCACCCGCTGGGTGCACGGCGTTCGCGACGACGACACCTTTCTGCGCGACGAAACCCGGGTGATCCTGCTCGGCGAGACCGCCTCCGTCACCGTCGAGCACCCCGTCTACGACCGGCTTCCGGGCGTCCCGTACCAGTTCAAGGAACTTCTCGGCTGCATCTGGCGGGAGCCGGTCACCCGCCATCTCGACGCCGGTGAACGTGCCCGCACCCTGGCCGCACTGCTGCAGACCGACCCCGGCGGCCGCGCCCTGACCGCCGAGCTGGTGCACCGCTCCGGACTCGCCCCCCAGGTCTGGCTCCGCCGCCTCTTCGCCGCCCTGCTGCCCCCGCTGCTGCACTTCCTCTACCAGTACGGCACGGTCTTCTCCCCGCACGGCGAGAACGCCATCGTCGTCTTCGACGAGCACGACATCCCCACCCGCCTCGCGGTCAAGGACTTCGTCGACGACGTCAACACCACCTCGCAGCCGCTCCCGGAGCACGACTCCATGCCGGACGACGTCCGGGCGGTGCTGCTGACCGAACCGCCCGCGTTTCTCACCCAGTTCATCCACTCCGGCCTGTTCGTCGGCGTCTTCCGCTATCTCGCGCCGCTGTGCGAGGACCAACTCGCCGTTCCCGAGGCCGAGTTCTGGTCACTCGTACGGGCGGAGATCCTCCGGAACCACGAGCGCTTCCCGGGCCTCAAGGAACGCCACGAGACCTTCGACCTGCTCACCCCGCACATCGAGCGGCTGTGCCTGAACCGCAACCGTCTGCACGTCGACGGCTACCGGGACCGCCGCGACCGCCCGCACGCGGCGGTGCACGGCACCGTGCCCAATCCCCTGCACGCTCGGTGATCCGGCCCGGCTGTCAGTGGTCCCGCGTAGGCTGGCAGCGCTATGACAAAGCCCTCTCTCCCCGATCTGCTCCATGCCGCCGTCACCGCCGTCGGCGGCACCGAGCGCCCCGGCCAGGTGGCGATGGCCGAGGCCGTCGCCGAAGCCGTGGACGACCAGTCCCATCTGCTGGTGCAGGCCGGCACCGGCACCGGAAAGTCCCTCGGCTATCTGGTGCCCGCGCTGGCCCACGGCGAGAGAGTGGTGGTCGCCACGGCCACGCTCGCGCTGCAGCGCCAGCTCGTCGAGCGCGATCTGCCGCGCACGGTCGACGCGCTGCACCCGCTGCTGCGCCGCCGCCCCGAGTTCGCCATGCTCAAGGGCCGCTCCAATTACCTCTGCCTGCACCGCCTGCACGAAGGCGTCCCGCAGGAAGAGGAGGACGGCCTCTTCGACCCGTTCGAGCAGGCGACACCCACCAGCAAGCTCGGCAAGGACCTGCTGCGGCTGCGCGACTGGGCGGACGAGACGGAGACCGGCGACCGCGACGCGCTCACCCCCGGGGTCTCCGACCGCGCCTGGGGGCAGGTCTCGGTGTCCTCCCGGGAGTGCCTGGGCGCCTCGAAGTGTGCCTACGGCGCGGAGTGCTTCGCCGAGGCCGCCAGGGAGCGCGCCAAGCTCGCCGATGTCGTCGTCACCAACCACGCCCTGCTCGCGATCGACGCCATCGAGGGCGCACCGGTCGTCCCGCAGCACGAGGTCCTGATCATCGACGAGGCCCATGAGCTGGTCTCCCGGGTCACCGGCGTCGCCACGGGCGAGCTCACTCCGGGCCAGGTCAACCGCGCCGTCCGCCGGGCCGCCAAGCTCGTCGACGAAAAGGCCGCCGACCAGCTCCAGACCGCCGCCGAGTCCTTTGAACGCCTCATGGAGCTGGCGCTCCCGGGCCGCCTCGAAGAGATCCCCGAGGATCTCGGCTACTGCCTGATGGCGCTGCGCGACGCGGCCCGTACGGTGATCTCCGCCCTCGGCTCGACCCGCGACAAGTCCGTCCAGGACGAGGACGCCGTCCGCAAGCAGGCCCTCGCCTCGGTGGAGAACGTCCATGCCGTCGCCGAGCGCATCGCCAACGGTTCCGAGTTCGACGTGGTCTGGTACGAGCGCCACGACCGCTTCGGAGCGTCCCTCCGGGTCGCGCCTCTCTCGGTCTCCGGCCTCCTCCGCGAAAAGCTCTTCGAAGACCGCTCCGTCGTCCTGACCTCCGCCACCCTCAAGATCGGCGGCGACTTCAACGGCGTCGGCGCTTCCCTGGGCCTGGCCCCGGAGGGCACCGAAGACGAGGACAGCCCGCCCTGGAAGGGGCTGGACGTCGGCTCCCCTTTCGACTACTCGAAGCAGGGCATCCTCTACGTCGCCAAGCACCTCGCCCAGCCCGGCCGCGAAGGCACCCGTACGGACATGCTCGACGAGCTCGCCGAGCTGATCGAGGCCGCCGGCGGCCGCACGCTCGGTCTCTTCTCCTCCATGCGCGCCGCCCAGGCCGCCGCCGAGGCGCTGCGCGGCCGCCTCGACCTGCCGATCCTCCTGCAGGGCGAGGAGACGCTCGGCGAGCTGATCCGGGCCTTCGCCTCGGACGCCGGTACCTGCCTCTTCGGGACTCTCTCCCTCTGGCAGGGCGTCGACGTTCCGGGCGCGAACTGCCAGCTGGTGGTGATGGACCGGGTGCCGTTCCCGCGCCCCGACGACCCGCTGATGAGCGCCCGCCAGAAGGCCGTGGAGGAGGCCGGCGGCAATGGCTTCATGGCGGTGGCCGCGACGCACGCCGCCCTGCTGATGGCTCAGGGAGCGGGCCGCCTGGTCCGTGCCACCGGCGACCGGGGCGTGGTGGCGGTCCTGGATCCCCGCGTCGAACGCGCCCGCTATGGCTCTTTCCTCCGCAAGACGATGCCCGACTTCTGGTACACCACCGACCGCAACCAGGTCCGCCGCTCGTTGGCGGCCATCGACGCGGCAGCAAAGAAGGCAGAGGAATAACGCATCACCTCGACCCCGTCTCGTACCGCAACCATCGATTGAGCACCTCCCACCGCCCGCAACCACCTCCGCGAAAGCGGCGCCGGTTCAGGCGCAAAAAGGTGCCGCGAAAGGGGCGAGCCCCGGAACCGGCGCAGTGGTTCCGGAGCTCGGTCGTGAGGGCTGGATCAGACCCGGCGCAGTACCGCGACCACCTTGCCGAGGATGGTCGCCTCGTCGCCGGGGATCGGCTGGTACGAGGCGTTGTGCGGCAGCAGCCACACATGGCCGTCCTCGCGCTTGAAGCGCTTGACGGTGGCCTCGCCGTCGAGCATCGCGGCGACGATGTCGCCGTTCTCGGCGACCGGCTGGCGGCGGACGGTGACCCAGTCGCCGTCGCAGATCGCGGCCTCGATCATGGAGTCACCGACGACCTTCAGTACGAACAGTTCGCCGTCGCCGACGAGCTGGCGGGGGAGCGGGAAGACGTCCTCCACGGATTCCTCGGCGAGGATCGGGCCACCGGCGGCGATCCGGCCGACCAACGGGACGTAGGACGCGGCGGGCTTGCCGGCGGTTTCGGTGGTCACGCTGCTGGTCTGATCCGAGCCGCGGACCTCGTAGGCCCGGGGGCGGTGCGGATCGCGCCGCAGGAAGCCCTTGCGCTCCAGCGCCATGAGCTGGTGGGCGACGGACGAGGTGCTGGACAGCCCGACGGCCTGGCCGATCTCCCGCATCGACGGCGGGTAGCCACGCCGCTGCACCGAATCCCGGATCACTTCGATCACCCTGCGCTGGCGGTCGGTGAGCCCCGAGCTGTCGGCGCGGATCCCTGGCGGACGGCCCGGCAGCGAGCGTGCGGGCTTCTGCTCTTCGGAGTCCAACGTGGCGTCGTCCAGCGGCGTGCTCCGCGCCGTTTGAGGATGCTCGAATCGGCTCTGGGAGTGGCTTTGTGCGGTGATGGTCGCGCTGTCTGCGGTGGTGGTCACGTCGGCCCCTCTCGAAATGTTCTCCCTAGTTAGCCAACGGTAGTTGCTTTCGAAAGGTTGCGCCAAACACACGTTCGAGTGAAAAATTCACTGATTGGCTGACCTGATCAAGTGGCTGGGTGTATGGCGAATTCGCATTCGAGGCGCGCGATACGCTCTCGCCGAGTTTTCCCGTTGGGGTATCGGTCAGGTCGTTTGGACCACCGGCCGGGTCGTCGGCCGCGGCATCGGTGGAAACCGGTTGTGACGGCCGCCCACCGCAGGGTGCCCGATTCTGTCACCCGGCCCCTGTGCCCCGCCGCCCGGGTGGCGGGGCGTACTCTCTTGGGCGACCTCCCGGCCCGCCTCCGCCGCGACACGCGGTAGGCGGATGTAAGCGGCCCGACACCATATCTAGTGCTTAGATGCGTTCGGCTGCCTACAAGTTGTGGTGCCGGGTCCTTCAAGGCCCCAGGGATCGCCTATGCTTGTGGCTGCTCCGAGGGGCCCGTGCGGACCCTCCGGAGGTCATTGTCGTACGCCGGGAACGGTGGCGTACGTACGTCCGTATAGCGAGGGTGAGGAGGAGGGTGGAGCCATGCACTGCCCCTTCTGCAGGCACCCCGACAGCCGGGTCGTCGACAGCCGTACGACCGACGACGGGACGGCGATCCGCCGGCGCCGCCAGTGCCCCGACTGCGCCCGCCGTTTCACGACCATCGAGACGGCGTCGCTGATGGTGATCAAGCGGAGCGGGGTCACCGAGCCCTTCAGCCGCAACAAGGTCATCGCGGGAGTGCGCAAGGCGTGTCAGGGCCGCCCGGTCACCGAGGACGCCCTCGCCAAGCTCGGCCAGCGGGTCGAAGAGGCGGTGCGCGCCACCGGCAGCGCCGAGCTGTCCACCCATGACGTCGGGCTCGCCATACTGGGCCCGCTGCAGGAACTCGACCTCGTCGCGTACCTGCGCTTCGCGTCCGTGTACCGGGCCTTCGATTCGCTCGACGACTTCGAGGCGGCCATCGCCGAGCTGCGGGAGCAGCGCGAGCAGGGGGCGCCCGCGCAAGGCTGCGGCACCGAGGGGGAAGCGGGCGGGCCCGCCGCCCCCGTTCCCGTGCCCGCCACCGCCGCCGACTGAGTTCGGCGCGCATCCAGAACAGGACCTGTGCCGCGGCGAGAGCAGGGCGCCGCGGTATCTGAAAGACAAACACCGTGCCACGGAATGCGTGCGCACATATGGGCGTTTGCCCGTATACAGGGAGGCGGAATGACAGAGACGACGAGCGGCCCGGCACGAGGCTCCCGCGCCAAGGGCAGCAAGGCGAGCAAGGGGCTGCGCATCGAGCGCATCCACACCACACCCGGCGTGCACCCGTACGACGAGGTGGAGTGGGCGTCTCGTGACGTCGTCATGACCAACTGGCGCGACGGCTCGGTCAATTTCGAGCAGCGTGGCGTCGAGTTCCCCGACTTCTGGTCGGTGAACGCGGTCAACATCGTCACGAGCAAGTACTTCCGCGGCGCGGTGGGCTCGCCGGCCCGGGAGTCGAGCCTCAAGCAGCTCATCGACCGTGTGGTCAAGACGTACCGCAAGGCCGGTGAGGACAACGGCTACTTCGCCTCTCCCGCGGACGCCGAGATCTTCGAGCACGAGCTGGCGTACGCGCTGCTGCACCAGATCTTCAGCTTCAACTCCCCGGTCTGGTTCAACGTCGGCACCACGCAGCCGCAGCAGGTCAGCGCCTGCTTCATCCTCTCCGTGGACGACTCCATGGAGTCGATCCTGGACTGGTACAAGGAAGAGGGGATGATCTTCAAGGGCGGCTCCGGCGCCGGCCTGAACCTCTCCCGTATCCGCTCCTCCAAGGAGCTGCTCTCCTCCGGCGGCAACGCCTCCGGCCCGGTCTCCTTCATGCGTGGCGCCGACGCCTCCGCAGGAACGATCAAGTCGGGTGGCGCCACCCGCCGCGCGGCCAAGATGGTCGTCCTGGACGTCGACCACCCGGATGTCGAGGCGTTCATCGACACCAAGGTGAAGGAGGAGGAGAAGATCCGCGCGCTGCGCGACGCGGGCTTCGACATGGACCTGGGCGGCGACGACATCACGTCCGTCCAGTACCAGAACGCCAACAACTCGGTCCGGGTGAACGACGAGTTCATGAAGGCCGTCGAGGCCGGCTCGAAGTTCGGGCTGCGGGCCCGCCAGACCGGCGATGTCATCGAGGAGGTCGACGCCAAGGGCCTCTTCCGCAAGATGGCGGAGGCGGCGTGGGCGTGTGCCGACCCGGGCGTCCAGTACGACGACACCATCAACCACTGGCACACCTCGCCGGAGTCGGGCCGGATCACCGCGTCCAACCCCTGCAGCGAGTACATGCACCTGGACAACTCCTCGTGCAACCTCGCCTCGCTCAACCTGCTCAAGTTCCTGCGCGACGACGACCAAGGCAACCAGTCCTTCGACGCCGAGCGCTTCGCCAAGGTCGTCGAGCTGGTCATCACCGCGATGGACATCTCCATCTGCTTCGCCGACTTCCCCACCCAGAAGATCGGCGATACCACCCGCGCCTACCGCCAGCTGGGCATCGGCTACGCCAACCTCGGCGCCCTGCTGATGGCCACCGGTCACGCCTACGACTCCGACGGCGGCCGCGCGCTGGCCGGTGCCATCACCTCCCTGATGACCGGCACCTCCTACAAGCGCTCCGCCGAGCTGGCCGCGGTCGTCGGCCCGTACGACGGTTACGCCCGTAACGCGGACGCCCACAAGCGCGTCATGAAGCAGCACTCCGACGCCAACGGCAGCGCCAAGCGCATGGACGACCTGGACACCCCCGTCTGGGCCGCGGCCACCGAGGCATGGCAGGACGTGCTCCGCCTCGGCGAGAAGAACGGATTCCGCAACGCGCAGGCGTCGGTGCTCGCGCCGACCGGCACCATCGGCCTGATGATGGACTGCGACACCACGGGCGTCGAGCCGGACCTGGCCCTGGTCAAGTTCAAGAAGCTCGTCGGCGGCGGCTCCATGCAGATCGTGAACAACACGGTCCCCAAGGCGCTCAAGCGGCTCGGCTACCAGCCCGAGCAGATCGAGGCGATCGTCGACCACATCGCCGAGCACGGCAATGTCGTCGACGCCCCCGGCCTCAAGCCGGCCCACTACGAGGTCTTCGACTGCGCCATGGGCGAGCGCTCCATCTCCCCGATGGGACACGTCCGCATGATGGCCGCGGCGCAGCCCTTCCTCTCCGGCGCGATCTCCAAGACGGTCAACGTCCCGGAGTCGGCGACCGTCGAGGAGATCGAGGACGTCTACTTCCAGGGCTGGAAGCTCGGCCTGAAGGCGCTGGCGATCTACCGCGACAACTGCAAGGTCGGACAGCCCCTCTCCGCCAAGAAGAAGGACGCCTCCGACACGAATGCCGAGGCCGAGGCGCCGGTCGAGAAGGTCGTCGAGTACCGCCCGGTGCGCAAGCGCCTCCCCAAGGGCCGTCCCGGCATCACCACCTCCTTCACGGTGGGCGGCGCCGAGGGCTACATGACCGCCAACTCCTACCCGGACGACGGCCTGGGTGAGGTCTTCCTGAAGATGTCCAAGCAGGGCTCGACCCTCGCGGGCATGATGGACGCCTTCTCCATCGCGGTGTCGGTGGGCCTCCAGTACGGCGTGCCGCTGGAGACCTACGTCTCGAAGTTCACCAACATGCGCTTCGAGCCGGCCGGTATGACGGACGACCCGGACGTGCGGATGGCCCAGTCGATCGTCGACTACATCTTCCGCCGGCTGGCGCTGGACTTCCTGCCCTTCGAGACCCGCTCCGCGCTCGGCATCCACTCCGTCGAGGAGCGCCAGCGCCACCTGGAGACCGGTTCGTACGAGCCGGCCGAGGAAGAGGTCGACGTGGAGGGGCTGGCCCAGTCCGCGCCGCGCCAGGCGGCGGCGCAGTCCGCTTCGGAGGCCGAGACGACCGAGGAGCACGCGGTCCCGGCCCCGAAGCAGGCACACACCAGCGCCGAACTGGTCGAGATGCAGCTGGGCATCAACGCCGACGCACCACTCTGCTTCTCCTGCGGCACGAAGATGCAGCGGGCCGGCAGCTGCTACCTGTGCGAGGGCTGCGGGTCGACCAGCGGTTGCAGCTGAACAAGTGATCCGCACCCGTGGATGAGCGCCGCTGACGGCTGATAGGCCAGGTCAAGCGGGGGCCGGTGGAGAGCCGGTCCCCGCTTTGGCGTGTCTGTTCTTCGATACAGGCTGATGCGAGTTGGAGCGATGAGAGGGATTGGGGCGAATCGAATCGATGTGGTGCGAGTTGGGATGAGCCCGGCCGCACGGTGTCGTCATCGCCGGTGAGCGCTGTCGGGTCCTGCAGCGGAACGACGGTTTTTCGGGGCCGGTTTGCGGCGGGTGTGACGTGGGCACGGTCACGTCCCGTCGTCGTAAGACCCGGCGCGACAGGGCGGGTTGACGCTGATCAAGTTGACCGGGATCACGTTGGGGGCAAGGGGTCGCCGGGCCACGTGCGGGATCGTGTGTTTCCTGGGCCGCGTCCGCCGCTTGTGGGGAGTGGGGGGCCTGGTCCCTGCGTGTCCGGGTGAGCAGGTGGAGGAGCCCGGCGGCCAGCTGAAGGGCCGCGATTCCGAGCAGCAACAGGGGCGGGGGCAGTGCGGAGGCCGCCCCGACGAGGGCGGCTCCGCAGGCCGCGGCCGATATTTTCAGCCCCGCCCCGAGGGTGAAGACCTGGGGTCGTGCGCGCGGCGGAGCATGATCGGCCCGGATGCGCAGGGTCGCGGTCAGCAAGGGGCCCTCGCACAGTCCCGCGACGGCGAACAGCGCCGCGCCAAAGGGCGTCGAGCGGACCAGCGCGGCGGTGGCCAGTGCGAGGCCGGTGCCGAACAGGGCGAGGGTGGCGAGGCGTTGGGCCGTGAGCGGGGGCTGCCACCGGGCCACGGCCAGGGAGCCGCCGAGCGTCCCGATGGCGAAGGCTGTCATCAGGATGCCTCCGTCTCCCGGGCTGCCCCAGTGGTCGGCGAGCGCCTGATCGATCTCGCGAACGCGGTCCGGGCGTCCGCAGATCCGTCGCGGGCCGCACTGGCCGAGCTGCTCGCGCGCCACGGGGAGCACCCGGATGACCTGACCGAGCAGTCGTTCTCGGAGGACGACGCGGACCGCCTGCGGACTGCGGCCCGCCGCATCGCCCACCTCCTCACCGAGGCCGACACCGACCGTGCCGCGCACGCCATCAACGCGCTGCTGGCGGAATGCGGTGCCCGCCCGCACCTGTCCCGTCACGGTGGTCACGCCTGGCATCTGCATGTCGACCGGGGTGAAGACGCTGGTTGGGCCGACTGGTTCCTCGCGTCGAGTGCCCTGGCGCTGGCGCAGATCCTCACCGAATACGGCCGCGTCCCCTGGGGCGAGTGCGCCGCCTCTCGCTGCACCACCCTCTATCTGGGCACCGGGCCCGGGAGCGCCCGCCGCTACTGCTCGACCGCCTGCGCTTCCCGGGAGCGGGTAGCGGCCCATCGACGCCGCAAGCGGGCGGCGGGTGGATAGCGCGGCGGTTCCGGCCACAGGGGCGAGGGGGCGGGCGGCAACGCGATGGAGAGGCGGCCCTCAGCCGCCTCCCCATCGCCACCGATCAACGGCAGCCCGGCATCGGCCCGTCGGCATCCGGTCGAGATCAGCCGTCCGCCGGCGGCCAGCCGGGATCACCCGACTTCCGGAAGTCGGCCGGGATCAGCTGCCTTCCGGCAGCCGACCGGGATCAGCTGCCTTCCGGCAGCCGACCGGGATCAGCTGCCTTCCGGCAGCCCTTCACCCGCCTTCTGCTGCCCGGCGACGCCCTTTCAACGGCCTGTCCATGGGCGTTCGACGTCCCGTCAACGGCCCATCAGCCCGGTGAACGTGTTGGGATCGGCGTCGAATCCGCGGAGCATCGCCCGGAATCGCCATTCGCCCGACGCGTCCCGGGTGAACTCGGCGACGGTCGCGGCGGTGGCGTCCGCGACGTCGGCGAAGTCGTTCTCCGTCAGATCGGTGTACCCCTCGCGGATGTGGACCCCGGTGTTCGCTATGTCGCCGAAGGTCCTCCTGCCCTCGCCCTGCTGGATGGCGACCCCGACGACGACTCGTGTGTAGGTGTCGGACAGCCGGTTCAGTTCCAGCGTCATGACTTCGTCCGGACCGAAGCCCTGGCCGGTCCGGCTGTCCCGGTTGAGGATGATCGTCCCGTCGGGCGACCGGCTGTCGAAGTGCACCAGGTAGGACGGATCGCCGTGCGGCGCGTCCGCCGTGTATGTCGCCGCGATGATGTCGAGGTCATGGTCCGGGGCGCCGAGAGGGCTGGGGTCCCACTTGAGCGTTACCTCGACCTTCTCGATCCCTTTGCTGAACGTGCTCACCGGGCTTCCCTTCCTTCGCATGCGTCGAACCGGGGCGCGCGGAACGGTCGCACTCGGCCCGGCTGCCCGGTCCGGCCTGGTGCCGAGGGCGGGACGTACGCTCCCGAAGGGCCTGCAGGCAGCCGCCGAGTTCCCGGGGAAGCGCGGCTCGCCACCGGGACAGGCGGACAACTCCCCAGAACACCCCGTTGGTTGTTCATCGTGCCACGCCGGGGAGCTCGCGGGGTGGGTGAAGTGCGGTTATGAACAGGCGGGTTCGGGGGGCGGTGGCTGGATTCCGATGTCCGGCCCGTTGGGCGGCGGCCGTTGAGCCACTCCGGAGTGCCGTCCATCGAGTGTCCGTCGAGCCGTTGAGTGTCTGTGGAGTGCCGTCTGACGAGTGCCGTCCGGGGCGCGCACAGGGGTCCGGAAAGGTCCGGCCTGTCGAGCTGGTATGCGGGGTGAGGCCGCTACATCGCACCGCCCCGGCTCAGGCCGTCGACTCCCCCCCAGAGGCGGTTGAGATGCGCGTCGAGGACATCCATCGCCGTCTCGGGGGAGAGGTGCCCCATGAGGACGTGGGCGGTGAGCCCGTCGGCGAGGGCGAGCAGAGTCCGCGCCTCGCGCTCCGGGTCGCGGGAACCGGCGCCGTCGGTGGCTCCGGTGCTGCCGCCCGATCCGGTGGCTTCCGTGACGAGCCGCGTGAACACCGTCTCCAGGCTCGCGTAATTGGACCGCAGGATTTCGGCCAGTGACGGGCTCACCGCGGCCTGCGCCAGGAACGCCAGCCAGACGCGCGCCTCGGCACGGTGCTCTTCCCGTAGCAGCGAGATCTCGGTCGTGGCGTGCCCCAACGCCGTACGGGCCGACTGGGCCGGTGAGGCGACGAGCCGCGCCGTCACTCGCGCCGAGACCCGCTCGCCGATGTACCCCAGGGCGAAGACCAGCATCTCCTCCTTGGTGCGGAAACAGCGCTGCACGGCCCCCATGGAGACCTCCGCGCGGGCCGCCACATCGCGCAGGGTGACGCCCTCCAGGCCGCTCTCGTCGGCGAGTCGGCATACGGCCTCGGCGATCTGCCGGCGTCGGCTCTCGTGGTCCACCTGCTTGGGCATGCCGCGCGCTCCGGTTTATTCGATGCGTTCGTATCGGTCGCAATGCTACGCTTCAGCGAAGCGATGCAGGCGCATCGGAACGGCTTTCGGAGAGCATGCGCGAAGCGCACGGAACGCATACCGAGAGCCGCGAAACACACTGGAGGACGGGGTCATGCAGAACGCGCTGTGGAGGATGACCGCCGCCGCGCAGGCAGCGGCGGTACGCGACGGCGAGGTGACGGCGGTCGAGCTGGTCGACGCCCATCTGGAGCGGATCGCCGAGGCCAATCCGGCCGTGAATGCGGTGACCCAGCTGCTCACCGACCGGGCGCGCGCCGACGCGGCCGCGGTCGACCTGCGTCGTGCGGCGGGCGACGAACTGGGGCCGCTGGCGGGCGTGCCCTTCACCGTCAAGGAGACCACCGACATCGAGGGCGTGCCGACGACCTACGGCGCGGAGCGCTTTCGCGACAGTGTGGCGCGCACCGATGCGCCCCCGGTTTCGAGGCTGCGCGCCGCCGGCGGCATCCCGATCGGGCACTCCAACATGCCGACCCTGATCCTCGCCGGCGTCCACACGCGGAGCGAGCTGTTCGGTGACACGGCCAACCCGTGGAGCGGCGCCGTCACCCCCGGTGGCACCAGCGGCGGGGACGGCGCGGCCGTGGCGACCGGGATGGCGGCCATCGGACTCGGCAACGACTCCGGGGGATCGGTGCGTATTCCCGCGTCCTTCTGCGGCGTCGCGGCATTGAAGCCGACCTACGGGCGGTTCGCCGCGGATCACCGCATCGGGCCGGACGACCCCGCCCTCGCCGCCCAGGTGCTGGTGGTCGACGGCCCGCTGGCACGTACGGTCGGCGATCTGCGGCTGGCGTACGAGGCGCTGGCCGGGGCCGATCCGCGTGACCCGAGGGCGGTGCCGGTGCCCCCCTACGGCGAGCCGCCGGTACGTCCCCTCAAGGTGGCGATGGTCACCGACCCCGGTGGGCAGGGCGTGCATCCCGTGGCGCGCGAGGCCGTTGAGAGCGCCGCGGACGCGCTGCGGGACGCCGGGTACGAGGTCCACGAGGTGGCGGACGTACCGCGGCTGGATGACGCCCTTGAGGTCTACGGCCGGATGACGCTCACGGAATTCGCCACCACCTGGCCATGGGTCAAGCCGCTGCTGGGGGAGGGCGGGCATCGCTATATCGAGCTGGGGATGGCGAATCGCGCCCCGGTGGAGCTGACGGAGTATCTGCGGCTGACCGGCGTACGACTGGGCATCCGCCGCGACTGGGCGGCGTTTCTGGACGAGTATCCCCTGGTCCTGGGGCCGGTGTTCACCGATCCGCCGTTCGCGCCCGGGGAGGAGGCACGCGATGCGGCAGGCCACCAGCGGGTGCAGACGGCGATGCGGCTGTGCACCGCGACCAGCTTCGTCGGGGTGCCGTCGGTGGCCGTGCCCACCGGGGTGCTGGACGGGCTCCCCTCTGGAGTGCAGATGATCGGGCGCGCCTACCGGGAGGACCTGTGTCTGGAGGCGGCGGAAGCGGTGGAACTGCGGCTGGGAGTGCTGACGCCCATCGATCCCCGCCCGTAAGGCCGTACCGCCCCGGCCGTAGGCCCGTACCGTCCCGTCCGTAAGGCCGTCCCGTCCGCAGGGTCTTCCCGCCCCGCCCGTCACTCCGGGCTGTCCGCCCGTAAGGCCGTGCCGAACTGCCCGTAAGCGCATCGGCCCCTGCGGGTAAGGGAGTTCGGGGAGAAATGGGGTGTGACGCGCCGTGACGTCTTGGTGGCCCGGGGCCGTACGATGGCGCGGTGCTGGTCAAGTGGATTCGCCTCACCGTTGTGGACCGTCGAGGTTTTGAGCGGGGGCAGCGGAAATGGGCGGGGCTGCTGGGTGAGCCGGGGTTTCGGGGACAGTGCGGCGGATGGAGCCGGACCCGTCCGGGAGTCGCGCATCTGGTGGGGTTCTGGGAGAGCCGGGCGTTCTACGACTCCTTCATGGCGCGCTCGCACGACCGGCTGGCAGCCGCCCAGGTCGGCACGTACAAAGACCAGCGGGTGCGGCTGTTCGCGCATGAACTCGACGTGAAGGTGGGCTTCCGGCCGGCCTTCGGCGACGCGGATGTGCTGCGGCTGGCGCACTGCCAGGTGCGCCAGGACCGGGTGGATCACTTCATGCTGATGCAGGAGAAGGTGTGGAACCCGGCGATGGCGGGGTCACCGGGCATGCTGCGGGGGATGCTGGGGCGGGCACCGGGGGAGGAGTTCCTGGTGTTGTCCCTGTGGCAGTCGGCGGCCGAGCGGGGGAAATACCGGCCGGAACGGGTGGAGCGGCTGGCGCTGCGGGCCCAGATAGCGGCGGATGTGCGGGCGATCGCGGGGGACGTGGTGCAGCTCGAACCATCATGGACGGTGTGAACGGTCACGGATGGTGCGAACGGTCACGGACGGTGCGAACCGTCATGGGCGGTGTGAACCGTCATGGGCGGTGTGAAGGGCGGCGTCAGGAGACGTCCCCGAGGGCGGCTGCCGCGCCTGCGCGACCGGTGGTGAACACCCCGGCGCGGGCGGCGGCCAGCGCTGCCGCCGCTGCCTGGTAGGCGAGTGCGTCGTCGACCGGCTCCCGAGTGATGAACAGGCGGAAGAAGAGCGGCGCGGATACCGACCGGACGAGCGCTCCGGCGTCGATGGCGGCGCCTCGGGAGCCGTCCGCTGTGGCGTCTGCATCGGCGTCCGGGGCGTCTGTACCGGTGTCCTGGACGTCTGTATCGGCGTCTGCAGTGGTCGGCAACTCTCCTCGCCGGACGGCGCGTTCCACGATCGCCTCGCAGCGTGTGAACCGCTCGGCGTAATAGGCGCGCAGCGCTGTGGCGGCCCGCTCCGACTGGAAGGCGGCCGCGATCATCGCGGAACCCGACGCCGCTGTCGCCGGATCGCTGAACGACGCGACGACTTCCCGGGCGAGGGCACGCAGATCGCCCTCCAGGGAGCCGGTGTCCGGCGGGACCCAGTTGTCTTCGCCCGCCAGATCCAGGGCGTCCGCCACCATGCCCTCGACGTCGCCCCAGCGGCGGTAGAGCGTCGTCTTGTGGACGCCGGAGTGCTCGGCGACGTATTCGACGGTCAGGCCGGGATATCCGTGCTCGCTGAGCCCGGTCAGCACGGCGTCACGGACCGCGGCCCTCGTGCGGGCGGTGCGTCCGCCGGGCCGCCGGCTGCCGGGGGTGGGCGTGGGGGAATCGGCTTTGCCGGTCAATTGCAACTCCTGTTGCATTAGTGCGGGTGACTGTGTCATCATCACATCGTAACGCAACAAGGGTTGCGTTTGCTTGATCGAAGGATCGCCTGCCCGGCGGCCGGACCGGAGGATTGATTGCCCACCCAGATCTCGCTACGCGATGTCACCAAGTCCTACGCCGACCAACCGCTGTTCGACGGCGTCTCACTGTCGATACGACCCGGTGACCGCATCGGGATCGTGGGGGAGAACGGCGCCGGGAAGTCGACCCTGCTCCGCATCATCGCGGGCGCCGAGCAGCCCGACGAAGGCCATGTCGTACTACGCGCCGACGGCGGCATCGGCTATCTCGGCCAGACCCCCGACCTCCCCCCGGACCACATGGTCCAGGACGCGATCGACACCGCTCTGGCAGATCTCAGAGACATGGAACGCCGGCTGAGAACGCTGGAGGCCGGGCTGGACCGTGCCTCGCCCCAGCAGCTGGACGAGTACGGCGATCTGCTCACGCTCTTCGAACTGCGCGGCGGATATGAAGCCGATGCCCGCGTCGACAAGGCGCTGTACGGCCTGGGGCTGGACCGGGTCGACCACGACCGCCCGCTCGGCACCCTCTCCGGAGGCGAACAGGCCCGGCTGGGGCTCGCCTGCCTCATCGCCGCCTCGCCCGAGGTCATGCTCCTCGACGAGCCGACCAACCATCTCGACGCGGCCGCCCTCGACTGGTTGGAAGACGCGCTGCTCACCCGACGCGGTACGGTCCTCGCCGTCTCCCACGACAGACTCTTCCTGCAGCGCGTCGCCACCGCGATGATCGAGGTCGACGCCGACCGCAGGGCCGTGGTGCGCTACGGCGGTGGTTACCGCACCCTCGTCGCCGCCAGGGCCGCCGCCCGCAGGCGCTGGGAGCAGGACTACGACCGGTGGCGCGAGCAGATCGCGCAGCTCACCGACTTCGCGGCGGTTACGGCGCACAGCGTCGCCTGCGACGGCGCTTCGGCGGCCGCCCCTGCGAAATACGCGACGGCCGCCCGGTCCTCACCGGCACCTGAACGAAAACCGCGGCAGCCAGCGCCGTACGCGCCACCCGGGTCCCGGCCCGGCGCCGGGCCGTGCCGGCGTGGATCGAGTCAGCGCGGGATGAAAGCGAAATAAACCGACATCAGGGGTTGATGAACAGTTTTCCGTCCCGCGTCCGCTCCGTGGAGTGGACCTTGCCGAGCGCCCCGCGCACGGCCGCGGCGATCGTGCCGTTGACGATGCTGGGCCGGACCGGTGTCGCCTCGTGCGCGTGCGCGACGGCGTCCAGGAACAGCTCGCCCTCCCGGCTCCGGTGCGAAACCGAGAAGCAGCCGAGGGCCGCGCCGTCCGCCTCCGGGGCGGCCATGTCCTCCAGCACATGCGCGTGCCGGACGCCGTGATGGGCGTCCACCCCGTAGGGATCGTGCACGACGGTGCGGTGCGTGATCGCGGCGACGTCCTCGGCGATCCAGACCCCGGATCCAGCCCATGGGGGTGACTGAAGGAGAGATTCGCGAGGTGGACGTCCTTGCCCTGGTCCGTCAGGGACAGCGCGAGCGGCAGCCCGGTATAGGCGTCGAAGCCACCGCCCGCACCGGCGACGAGAACCCGCCGCGCCGACCGCAGGCGGGTGAAGAAATGAGGGGACATGCAGCGCGGACACGGCCGCGAGCGTAACGGCATGCGCCATGCACAGAGCACGCGTTTTAGGGTGGCGGCATGGCCCGGCCCCGACGCATCGTCCTCATCCGGCACGGAGAGTCGGAGGGGAACGTCGACGACACCGTGTACGAGCGGGAGCCCGACCATGCGCTCAGCCTCACGACGACCGGGCTGCGGCAGGCGCAGGAGGCCGGCCGCGCCCTGCGGGCGATATTCGGCGAGGAACGCATCTCCGCCTACGTATCGCCCTACCGCCGCACCCATCAGACCTTCCAGGCGCTCGGCCTGGACCTGGCCAGGGTCCGGGTGCGCGAGGAGCCCCGGCTGCGCGAACAGGACTGGGGCAACTGGCAGGACCGGGACGACGTCCGCCTCCAGAAGGCGTACCGCGATGCCTACGGCCACTTCTTCTACCGCTTCGCCCAGGGCGAGTCCGGCGCTGACGTCTACGACCGGGTCGGGGCCTTCCTGGAGAGCCTGTGGCGCAGCTTCGAGGACCCGGACCACCCGCCGAACGTCCTGATCGTCACGCACGGCCTCACCATGCGGCTGTTCTGCATGCGGTGGTTCCACTGGTCGGTGGCGGAATTCGAGTCGCTGTCCAATCCGGGCAACGCGGAGTGGCGCAGCCTGCTCCTCGGCCCGAACGGGCGCTACTCGCTCGATCGGCCATTTGCCCGCTGGTGTGAACCCCAGCCTTATGGCATCACCGGTTAGAGTGCACACCGATGACCGCCGACCACCGTGACGCAGACCGCTTCGCGCGGGCGCTGGCCAGCCTGCGCGGCCTCTCCGTGGGCGATGCCCTCGGATCCCAGTTCTTCGTCCCCACCCACTACCCCTCACTCAAGCGCCGCGAGCTGCCGCCGACCCCCTGGCAGTGGACCGACGACACGGAGATGGCCTGTTCCGTCCTGTCCGTGCTCACCGCCCACGCCCGGATCGACCAGGACGCCCTCGCCCGCTCCTTCGCCGACCACCACGACTTCGACCGCGGCTACGGCCCGGCCGTCAACCGCATGCTCCGGCTGATCCGGGAGGGCGGCGACTGGCGCGAGCTGGCGTCCGGACTCTTCAACGGCCAGGGCTCGTGGGGTAATGGCGCCGCCATGCGTATCGCCCCCCTGGGCGCCTGGTACGCCGACGACCCCGAGCAGGCCACACACCAGGCGGAGATCTCCGCCTACACCACCCACCAGCACCGTGAGGCCGTCGTCGGCGCCATGGCCGTCGCCGCCGCGGCCGCCCTGGTGGCCGCCCCGGAACGCCGTATCGGCCCCACCGAGCTGCTCGACGGCGTGCTGGAGCTGATCCCGCGCAGCGCCGTGCAGGCCGGGCTGCGCCGGGCCCGGGACATGCTCGACTACGCCGACTCCGGCACCGTCGCCGCCGTCCTCGGCTGCGGCCGGCGCACCAGTGCCCACGACACCGTCCCCTTCACCCTCTGGGCCGCGGCACGCCATCTCGGCGACTACGAGAACGCGTTTTGGACCACCGCACAGGCCGGCGGCGACGTGGACACCACCTGCGCCATCGTCGGCGGCATCATCGCGTCGAGCAGCGACGGCGCCCCGCCCCAGGCATGGCTGGACGGCACCGAGCCCCTCCCGTCCTGGGCACCGGCGCACACCGGCTGACCGCGCCGCCCGCTCCCAACGGGGGCCGACGGAAGCCGACTTCACCCCGCTCCCTCCCCGTTGGCCCCGACGGCGCACCACCTCCCGTCATGCCGTCGCACCGCCCGGTCCCGCGTCCGCCTACCCGCCGGTAGACGCGTCGGCCGATGCCGTCCGCACGGTCGCGGGCGCCATTTCGTAGCCCGGTGCGGATCCGGTGCGGACGGCCGCACCGAAAAGGCGTAACCTTATGGCGCCATGCCGTACGAGCCCCCTACCCACACCGTCGAGCGATCACTGCGCGCCACTACGGGCGCCAAGATCGTCGCAGGTGTCGACGAGGTCGGGCGCGGAGCCTGGGCCGGTCCGGTCAGTGTCTGCGCAGCCGTCACCGGCCTGCGCCGCCCGCCCGCCGGACTCACCGATTCCAAGCTGCTGACAGTCAAACGCCGCACCGAATTGTGCGAGGTGCTCGGCGAGTGGGTCACCTCCTACAGCCTGGGGCACTCCTCCTCGGAGGAGATCGACGACCTGGGCATGACCGCGGCGCTGCGGCTCGCCGCCGTGCGCGCCCTGGAGGGGCTGCCGGTCCGGCCGGACGCGGTCATCCTCGACGGCAAGCACGACTACCTGGGCGCGCCGTGGCGGGTCCGCACGGTCATCAAGGGCGACCAGTCCTGCGTCGCGGTCGCCGCCGCGTCCGTGATCGCCAAAGTGCGACGTGACGCGCTGATGAACGAACTGGGTCTGGAATACGCCGACTTCGAATTCGCGACCAATGCCGGCTATCCCTCGCCGACCCATCGCATCGCCCTGGAGGAGTACGGTCCTACGCCGCATCACCGAGTGTCGTGGTCCTACATGGACACCCTGCCCCGGTGGCGGCACCTGAAGAAGGTGCGCGTCACCCCCGAAGCAGCCGCTCTGGAGGCCGGTGGCCAACTCGGCTTCGACTTCTGAGCGGTGCGGACGTGAATTCGGTACCCGATGACGCGTCCCGCACCTACGTTTGATAGACATCCCTTTATGCCTCTCATCCCCGAGGAGCCTCAGATTCACGAGAGTGTCCCGGGTCCCCGCGCTACTCCGGCCGCCGGCCGCACCGCGTCGACCCCCCGTCCCGTTCCTGGTCCCGGACCCCGCCCCGCGCCTCCGCGTGGCGCTCCCGCGTCCAGTGCCCGTCCGGGCAAGCCCGGACCCGCTGCCCCGCCGCGTGGGCCCGTCGCCGCTGCGTCGGCGCAGCGCACCGGCTCCCCGCAGCCCACCGCCGGTGACTCCGGCACCGCCGCGGGAGCCCAGCTCCAGCTGATCCCGGCACCCGCCGAGGGCGCCGTCGACGCCGCCGACGAGACCGTCGATCTGCTGCTGGACTCCGGGCGTGCGCCGAGCGAGATCCTGGTGCTGACCACCGGCGACCCCCACCCGTGGGCCGCACACGAGCTGTCCTTCGGCGAGGCGTCCTACTGGGCCCAACACGACGCCGCGGACGACGTGTTCTACGCGGACGCCGCGGCCGAGCGCGCCAGCGGCCGGCCCGTCGTGGTCGTCGCCGTCAACGGTGGTACGGACGAGGTCACCGCGCGGGCCCTGCCCTCGGCGATGGCCCGTGCCGGAGTGCTGCTGATCGTCTGCGGCGACCCACAGCGGATCAACGCCGTGCTCGGCGCGAACGCCTAGCGGCCACCGCGGCTACGGCTGCTGTCGCTCGACGCTGCCCGTCGGCCAGCCAGGCAGGGCGGGCTCGTCAGCGCGTCCGGAGTGTGTGGCCCCGCCCGGTGGGCGGGGTGCGGACGGCGCGGTTCCGGGACGTTGGACCGGGGCGCGTGCGTTGCCCATCCGATCAGCGTGCCGCCGTGTGCCGTTGAGCCGCCGCCACGCCACCCCCCGAGTGCCGGGGCGCCGCACGGGTGCCGTTCCGGGGCGGCTCGGACGGCGACGGCCGCCCTGGGGGGACACGCTCCGCCGGAGCGGGCGACGGGATCGCCGCCCGCTCCGGCACGACCGGACGCCGCGCCGCCAGGCGTGGCGCATCCGTGCGCCCTGGGCTGCTGTGTGGTGAATCGGTACGCGCTGGGCCGGTGCGCGGGGAATTCGTGCGTGGCGATTCCGCGGACGGCGATTCCCTACGCGGTGATGCTGTTCGCGGTGCCTGCCTACGCGGCGTTTCCGTGCGCGGCGGCTCTGTCCGCGCTGTCCCACGACGCGGCTCCGTACGGGGCGCAGCCGGCGGCTTCGGCCCGGGGCGGCGCCCGCCTCTGCCCTCTCCCAGCACCTGCCAGCGGTCGCCGGTCAGCGTGATGTACGCCCCGCAGCGCAGCCCGTGCAGGGTGCAGGCGTCGCGCAGTCCCCACATCCACGCTCCGTCCGCCTCCGTCCAACGGGGCTCGCCCTCACGGCAGTAGAGCAGCACGGCCGTCCGGACCGGGACGCGCAACCGCAGGTCGTGCGGGATGATCCGGCGCAGATGCGCCAGCAGCGCATTGCGGAACTGCCAGCCATCCGGAGCGACCGCGGGCTCGGTGAACGACGCGCTGGCAGTCACCCGCTCCTCCGGATCCAGCACCGCCACAACGGCCGTCGACGGCACCGGACGATGACGGTGGTGCAGGTCGGCGACCACCTCACGGGGGTTGCGCAGCAGCGGAATTCCGGCCGAGGCCCACTCGGAGAGCTCCAGCATCCGGCTCAGCCGGGCGGTGGATTCGGTGGATGCGGGCGGGGACACATGCGATGGCGGGGCGAAGCCGAAGACCACGGTCCTCCCTTCGTCTACGCGTCCACGCGTCGGGCGGCGGCCGGGCGCGAAAGCGCACCACGGCATGGCCCTGCCTGACCGCGAACGGTCCGGTACGGGGAAGCGATGCCAATTCTTCCTGTCGCACACCCATGCGGCAACGAGCAATTCGTGGCCACGGCCCGGAATCGCCCGGTGCGCCGTCAATATTCCTGCCCGCCGCACCCGCCTCCGATGCCCGACGCCCTCTTCCCTCTCTCGTGCCGCGGCTTACCCCTGTACGGCGAGGACCAGCGGAAACACCCCCTCGGCTCCCGCCCGGCGCAGCAGCCGGGCGGCCACGGCCAGCGTCCAGCCGGTGTCGGCGTAGTCGTCCACCAGGAGCACCGGGCCGCCGGCCGACTCCAGGGCCCGCGCCAACTCCGGTGGCACGCTCAGCGAACCGTGCAGGGCCCGCAGCCGCTGAGCGCTGTTGCTGCGCGGAATCCTGCCGTCCGCTCCGTCGTCCACCGAGGCCACCGTCCCCAGGAACGGCATCCTGCCGACCGACGCGAGCCGTTCGGCGAGCGACCGGATCAACTGCGGGCGGGTACGCGACGCGAGGCAGACGACGCCCACTGGGCGGGCCGGTGCGTCGTCTTCTCCAGAGGCCCAACCACCGGGTCCTTTGGCCCAGTCGGCGAGGACCGTGACCACCGCGGCCGATACCTCATCGGGGACCGGGCCGTCCGGTGCCTGCGGTGCGAGCATCGGGCGAAGCCGGTTGCCCCACCCGATGTCGGACAGCCGGCCCAGCGCACGGCCCGTCGCGGCCAACTCACCTGCCGGGATACGCCCCTTGAGGTCGAGGCCGATGGCCGGCAGCCCCGTCGGCCACATCCGCCGCGGCTCCACCTCCACACCGGGGCGCCCCAGCTCGCCGCGCGCGGCGTCCAATGAGGCGGCGGACACCTCGGTGCTGAACCTGGCCCCCGCGCAGTTGTCGCAGCGACCGCACGGCATGGCCGCTTCGTCGTCCAACTGCCGCCGCAGAAACTCCATCCGGCAGCCCGTCGTGCCGGCGTACTCCCGCATCGCCTGCTGTTCGGCCTCGCGCTGACGGGTCACCCACGCATAGCGCTCCGCGTCGTACGACCACGGGCGGCCGGTGGCCGTCCAGCCGCCCTTGACGCGACGCACCGCGCCGTCCACATCGAGCACCTTGAGCATGATCTCCAGGCGGGACCGGCGCAGTTCGACCCGCGGCTCCAGGGCCGGCAGCGACACCGGCCGGCCCGCGGCCGCCAGGACGTCCAGCGTCTGGCGCACCTGCTCCTCGGACGGGAAGGCCAGCGACGCGAAGTACTTCCAGATCGCCTCGTCCTCGCGGCCCGGCAGCAGCAGCACCTCGGCGTGCTTCACCCCACGCCCCGCGCGCCCCACCTGCTGGTAGTAGGCGATGGGGGAGGACGGCGACCCCAGATGCACCACGAACCCCAGGTCGGGCTTGTCGAAGCCCATGCCCAGCGCGGACGTCGCCACGAGCGCCTTCACGCGGTTGGCGAGGAGATCGTCCTCGGCCTGCTGGCGGTCGGCGTTCTCCGTCTTGCCGGTGTACGAGGAGACCGTGTGGCCCCGGTGCCGCAGGAAAGCCGTGACCTCCTCGGCGGCGGCGACGGTGAGCGTGTAGATGATCCCCGAACCCGGAAGCTCCTGCAGATGGTCCGCGAGCCAGGCGAGCCGGTGCGCGGCGTCCGGGAGCGGCAGCACGCCCAGGCTCAGGCTCTCCCGGTCCAGCGGGCCGCGCAGGACCAGGGCCTCGGCGGCGTCACCCGTCCCCAGCTGCTCGGCGACATCGGCCGTCACCCGGGCGTTGGCCGTGGCCGTCGTGGCGAGCACCGGGACACCGGGCGGGAGGTCGGCGAGCACTGTGCGCAGCCGCCGGTAATCCGGCCGGAAATCGTGGCCCCAGTCGGAGATGCAGTGTGCCTCGTCGACCACCAGCAGGCCGGTGGCCGCCGCGAGTTTGGGCAGCACCTGATCGCGGAAATCGGGGTTGTTGAGCCGCTCGGGACTCACCAGCAGGACATCCACCTCGCCGGCCGCCACCTCGGCCTGAACGGTGTCCCATTCCTCGGTGTTGGACGAGTTGATCGTGCGCGCGTGGATCCCGGCCCGCGCGGCCGCCTCCACCTGGTTGCGCATCAGCGCGAGCAGCGGGGAGATGATCACGGTCGGTCCGCTGCCGCGCTCGCGCAGCAGCGCCGTCGCCACGAAATAGACCGCGGACTTTCCCCAGCCCGTGCGCTGCACGACCAGGGCACGGCGGCGGTCGGCGACCAGCGCCTCGATCGCCCGCCACTGGTCCTCGCGCAGCCGGGCCCCGCCGCCGGGATCGCCGACGAGTCGGGTCAGGACGGCATCGGCCGAGGCACGCAGCTCTTCGTCGCTCATACCCCCATGCAACCCGATGCCACTGACAATGCGCGAACCCCCGCCCGAACCTGTGGATAACTGCGTCACCTCCGAGTTATCCACAGGGGTCGCGGCGGAGCGGCCGGTCGCGGGATCTTCGAGCCATGAATCCGCACAGTGAACCGTCCAAGCCCGGCACCAACGACAACTCCTCCGCCGAATCCACCGAGTCCAGCCAATCCGCCGAATCCATCGAGTCCACTGAGCCCACTGAGCCCACCGAGTCCAGCCAATCCGCCGATGCCGCCGCATCCTCCGGCGCGTCCGACACCACCGGCCCGGCCCGAAACGCGCCACCTGCCGACCCCTTCGCCCATTCCGTCGGCACCGCCCGGAGCCCGGAGCCCGAAGCCCAGGTCACCCTGCGCGGCCCGGCCGAGCTCGCCGACGCGTTGCCGTATCTCATGGGCTTCTATCCGGACGACAGCATCGTGATGGTGGCGCTGCACGGCGAACGCGGACGCTTCGGCGGCCGGGTCAGGCTCGGCATCCCGACGGACACCACCCAGTGGCCGGATGTGTCCGACCAGCTCGCCGACTGCCTGGTGTCGGCCGGCGAGGCCCCCTCCACCCGCCCCGCGGGCATCCTCGTCTTCCTGTGCCAGGAGCCCGCGGCGGGCGAGAGCGGCCAGGACGTGAAGGACCGGCTGCGGCCCCTGGCCCAGCGGCTGCGCACCGCCTGCGGCGCCCTCGACGTCCCCGTCATCGAAGCCCTCTGCCTCTCCAACGGCCGCTACTGGTCCTACTGTTGCCCCGATTTCCGCTGCTGCCCCGCCGAGGGCACGCCGCTGGCCATGCCCGGCACGTCCGTGATGGCCGCGGCCGCCGCGTTCGCGGGCATGCAGGTGCGCGGCTCGCTCAAGGAGATGGAGGCCCGGCTGACGCCCCGCACCGGACCACGGGCGGCCGACCAGGAGAAGGCCCTGGACGCCGCGGCCGCCGCTCTCGTCCCGCGCATGCTCCGGCGGGCCGGCGCCGCGGTCCTCCGCCGGGACACCCTCGACCGGGCCGGCGCGATGATCCGCCGGTTCCGGAAGGACACGCCCTCCGGCAGCAACCGTGCCAGGGACGCCTGCGACGACGCGCTGATCACCGACGCCGAGGCCGCCGATCTCATCCTCGGCCTCCAGGACCGGATCACCCGCGACCGGGCGGCGGAGTGGATGGACGGCCCCGAGGCCGCGCCGGCCCTCCGGCTCTGGCGCGCCCTCGCCCGCCGCTGCGCCGGCGGCTATGCCGAACACGCGGCGGCACCGCTCACCCTCGCCGGATGGGTCTGCTGGTCCACCGGAGACGGTCCGTCGGCTCGGGTCGCCCTCGGCCGCGCCCTGGCTGTCGACCCCGACTGCCTCTTCGCCCAGCTGCTGCACCACGCCATCAATGAGGGCCTCGATCCGGAGCCGATCCGCCGCTGCCTGCGCGGCCAGCGCGAAGAGGCGGTGAGCGCGGACCGCGCGCTGTCGGCCGCCGTCAAGGAGGCACCGAAGCCCGGCACCCGCTCCAGGGCTGCCCGCTCCGGTGCCGCCGACCGACCCCGCAAGCCCCGTGGCGCCACCGGACCGGGCGGCCGTACGACCGACGGACGGGGCACCCGCCGGGCAGGCCGGGACGGCGACCGGAGCCGGCGGTGACCGTGCCCTCGGTGTGCGGCCGGCGTGACCTGGGCGCCGGCCGAGCCGTTCAGGTTTGTGGCGCAGGCCGTACGGAGCCCCGACCCCACCAGGGAGCGCAGAGCGTGCCAGGCATCGTCCCCACCACTCACCCGGCCCTCCGGTCGCACGAAGAACGGCGCCCCGCGCCACACCACAGCCCCCACCCGCCGCCACCCCGTATCCCCCAACCGCAGCCCGTCCACTCCGCGCTGATCTGCGTGGCCCTGCCGGCCCTCGCCGTCTCACCCGCCTCGGGCCAGCTGACCGGCCAGGGCCTGGACGGCTACTACCGCGACGGCCGGCGGATCCTCTCCCGGTGCGAACTGCGCGCCGCGGGCGATGAGCCACTCGTCGTCCAGGGGCGGTTGACCGGTGCGGACCGCGCGCGGTTCGTCGGGGCGATCCGCAGAACGGGCGAGCGCGGCCCGGATCCGGAGATCCGCATGGAACGGCTGCGATACGCCGACGGCACCGAGCGGATCACCTTCCGCAGCAGTTCCGCGCGGCCGGTCCGGCTCCCGGTCGAAATCCTGCTGGGCACCGACCTGGCCGAGCTGGGAGCCGTCGCCGTCGGCCTCGCCGGGCCCGAACTCCGGGCCGCTGTCCATGGATCGGGGCTGCGCTGGTCCGGGCCCGGGGTGCACGCGGTGCTGTCCGCCTCGCCCACCCCGCAGGACGCCCTGGCCTCGGCGGGTCTGCTGCGCTGGGAGCTGGACCTGCCGCCGGGCGGTCACCACACCCTCGAGCTGCGCACCCGCCTTGAGCACGATGCCGGCGATCGCCCGAGCGACCACGGCCTCGCGGGAAGCCACCGGCGTCCCGCGGGGCCCCGGATCCCCGGGCCCCGCTCCGGGATCGTCCTCCCGCGGACACGCGGCGAAGGCCCGCCGCGCCCGTGGGCGGCCGCGCAACTGGAATGCGACGACCACCGGGCCGACGCTCTCCTTTCGGGCAGCCTTGACGATCTGCGCGGACTGCTGCTGCGCGATCCCGCCGCACCCATGGACGTGTACGTCGCCGGTGGGTTCCCCTGGCGCTGCGGCCTTGCACCCGCCGAGGCGCTGTGGACCGCCCGGATGCTGCTGCCAGTGGGCACCCGGCTCGCCGCGGGCACACTGCGCGCGCTCGCCCGTACCCAACAAGCCACGCCAGGGGCGGATTTCGGTCGAATTCCCGGCGCCCTCCGGGACGCGGGACCGCATGCCCCACCGAGCTGCACGGGCGTCGAGGCCACGCTGCTGTTCCCCACGGTGCTCGCGGAGGCGCGCCGCTGGGGGCTGCCCGAGCAGGAGACCGAACGGCTGCTGCCCGCCGCGGAGCGCTGTCTGAGATGGCTGCGCGTCGCGGCCGCCTCACCGGGCGCGGGCCACGGCTACCTCCCCGACCCCGGGCCGGACGGACCGTACCGCTGCGAGACGCAGGCCCACGCCCATCGCGCCGCACTCCTGGGCGCCGACCTCCTCGACGCCTTCGGATATGCCGGCGCGGCGGAGCTGCGCGAGTGGGCCGCGGATCTCCGCGTCCGGTTCCGTACGGATTTCTGGCTGGAGGATCGCGCAGGCGGCCGCCCCGCCGCCCTCCGCTCCGCCGACGGCCGCCCAATGCCGCACCTCGGTTCCACGACCGCCCATCTGCTCGACACCGGCCTGCTCGGCCGCGGCGCCCTCGCACCGGGCCTGCTGGACGCGGCACAGACCGGCCAGCTGGCCAGGCTGCTGGCCGGTCCCGCCCTCGACTCCGGCTGGGGCCTGCGCGGGCTCGGCGCGAAGGAGAGCGGCTACAACCCGTTCGGCCACCGCAGCGGAGCGGTCCGCGTCCACGAAACCGCGATCGCCGTCGCGGGCCTGGCGGCAGCAGGCCACGAGAAGGCGGCCGGAGCCCTGACCAGAGGCGTTGTGGGCGCGGCGGAGAGCTTCGGCCACCGGCTCCCGGAGATGTACGCGGGGGAGCAGCGCACGGTGGACAGCGTCCCGGTGCCCCACCCGGCGGCCTGCCGCCCCGCCGCGGTGGCGGCGGCCGGCGCGGTACAGATACTGACCGCGCTAGCCGGGCTGCGCCCCGATGTCCCCGCCGGGACGGTCGCCGTCCGTCCCCTCGGCAGCACCCCGCTCGGCGCGATGCAGTTCACCGGCCTGAGCGTCGCCGAGCAGCCGTTCGCCGTACGGATCAGCAGGCTCGGCATGGGGATGGTGGAGGTGGCCGCGGACGGTCTGCAGCTGGGGTCCTGACAGGCTTGGGGGCCTGTTTATCGTCAGGCGGACGACTATGATCACGGCATGCCTCCCTACGACCCGTCGGCCTTCCCGCCGTTCGCCGTCACTGTCGACCTGGTCGTGCTCACCGTGCGCCGCCACGCCCTGTGCGCGTTGGCCGTGCGCCGCGGTGAGTCGCCGTTCCAGGGCCGCTGGGCCCTGCCCGGTGGATTCGTCCGGCCCGATGAGGATCTTGAGGACGCGGCCGCCCGGGAGCTCGCCGAGGAGACCGGACTGCACGCCCACCCGGCGGCCGGCCCGCCACCCGCGTACGGCGCGCACCTCGAACAGCTCGCCACGTACGGCGACCCCAAGCGCGACCCCCGTATGCGGGTGGTGAGCGTCGCGCACCTGGTGCTCGCCCCCGACCTGCCCGCCCCGAGGGCCGGCGGCGACGCCCACAGCGCACGCTGGGCGCCGGTGGAGACCCTCCTGGACCAGGAGGGCACACACGCCCGCGACAGTGATCTGGCGCCCCCGCTCGCCTTCGACCACGCACGGATCCTCGCCGACGGAGTGGAGCGCGCCCGCTCGAAGATCGAATACTCCTCGCTCGCCACGGCCTTCTGCCCGCGGGAATTCACCGTCGGAGAGCTGCGACGGGTGTATGAGGCGGTCTGGGGCGTCGCCCTGGATCCCCGCAACTTCCACCGCAAGGTGACCGGCACCCCCGGGTTCCTGGTGCCCACCGGTGGTACGACGACCCGTCAGGGCGGCCGCCCCGCCCAGCTGTTCAGGGCCGGCGGAGCGACGCTGCTCAACCCGCCGATGCTGCGCCCGGAGGTCTGACCCGGAGCGCGACGGGCCACGGCGGGTCACGCCGTCATGCCCCGCGCCGTCACCCGGCCACGTGTGCGCCGCATCAGGGAACACGGCAGCACGCCAAGAGTCGAAAATTCCCGTTAAATAGGACATATCGCGCTACCTTTGCCGGGTGAGCCCTCTCGTACCCCCGGCTGCCTCGCAACGGTCTCACGCCCCGCGAGGGACGCGATGATCCAGGCCATCGGACTGACCAGCGAACCCCGTGGCGAACAACCGCCCGCCGTCGACGACCTCAGCTTCGAGGCACGGCCGGGCTTCGTCACCGTGCTCCTCGGTGACGAGGCCGCGGGCAAGACGACTGTCCTGCGCCTGATGCTGCAACTCGAATCCGGCCGCGGCGTCGCCCTCTTCCGCGGCCGCCCGCTGCACCACGTACCCAACCCCGCCCGTGAACTCGGTGTCGTCCTCGGCGACGTCCCCGGTCACCCCGCCCGTACGGCCCGCGGGCACTTGCGCATGCTCAGCGCCGCAGCCGGCGTCCCGGCCGGCCGAGCCGACGACATGCTCGACCTCGTCGGCCTCAGCGGACTGGCCGACCAGTCCCTGGGCGGGCTCTCCCGCGGCATGGACCGCCGGCTCGGCCTGGCCGCGGCCCTCCTCGGAGACCCGCACACCCTTGTGCTCGACGAACCGTCCGAGGGAGTCGCGCCGCGGGAGGCGGCATGGCTGCACACCATGCTGCGCGGCTATGCCGCCCAAGGCGGCACCGTCCTCGTCACCTCCCGCGACGCCAGGGAAGCCGCCCGGATCGCCGACCGCGTGGTCACCGTCGACGACGGCCGGCTCGTCGCCGACCAGGACGCAGCCGACTTCGCCCGCACCCGGCTGCGTCCCCGGGTGGTCGTCCGCTCCCCGCAGGCCGACCGCCTCGCTTCCCTCCTCATCGACGAGTCCCAGCGCGCCCAGCGCGCCGCGGACCCCGCCATCGGCCGCGCCATCGAGGTCGTACAGGAGAGCGGCAACCGCATCGCCGTCTACGGGAGCACCTGCGCCGCTGTCGGAGAGACCGCCTTCCGGCACGGCATCCTCGTGCACCGGCTCGCGGACGAGGCCGGTGACACCGGCCCCGTCACCCCGCTCCACCGTGCCGACGGCCGGTCCCCGCGCCCCGCCGCCGACATCCCGCTCGATCCCGCCCCCACAACACAGTCCCCGGAGAACGAAGCCACCCCTTCCACCGACGTCGCCGCCCCCGCCGACCACGACATCACCACCCCCGGCGTCGACGAGACGTCCGACACCGTCACCCTCCCGGTCGTCCAACCCGCGACCCCCACGCCCCGCCCGGCGCGATCCACGCGGCCACCGTCCGCCGAACACCTCACGATTCCCCGTCTGCCCGCCCCCGGCCCGGCATGGCCGCTCCGCTACGAGCTGCGCCGTACGGTCAGTGACCGCACCGGTCTGTTCGTGACCGTTACGTCCATCCTCTTCTCGCTGGCCCTTGCGCTGCTGCTGGCCCGCCATGGCGACGCCCCGATGTCACGTGTGCTGACCGGCTGGCCCCGTCAACTGCCCTTCCCTCCGGCGGCACTCGGCGCCGGCCTGCTCGGAGCGCTCGCTTTTGGTCAGGAGTTCAGTTACCCGGCGCTTGCTCCCGAACGCGGCACCGTCCCCCGTCGTCTCGGCCTGCTCGTCGCCAAACTTCTGGTCAGCGGCGCGTGCGCGCTGGCTCTCGGTGCCTGCGTACTCGCCGCGAACGGCGCGGCTGCCCGCTTCCTGTTCGGTCCGGAATCGGTCACCGGCATCGCCGAGTTGCCTGTTCTCACCGCTGGTTGGGCGGGGCTGCTGGTCGGCTGCGCATGGGCGGGCGTACTGGCCGCCGGCGTATTCCGGTCCACCGCAATGGGATTGGCGGCGGTACTCGCCGTCCCGGTCGTGGTGGTGCCTTTCGTGCAACGCGTGGTGGCTGAATCCGCTGCTCGTTCCCTGAGCGGCCTCCCGGGGCGACTGAGGTCGCTGACTCCCGTGGGATGGCCTTCCGGAATCGACCATGGTGTATCAGTCGTGATGCGACTGGCGACTCAACCCGTAGGCAGCGCAATGACGTTGTCGCTGACCGCCCTGGTCTGCGCCTATGCCCTCACCGTGCGCCGCAGGCGGACACATTGACGGCGGACGGCGCGCGTTTTACGGCACCGTTGTTGCGCCCCGTGTCTGCAACTCGCCGTCGAAGGCACATTTCTTTCCGATAAAGCGTCAATTGCGAGATGGCGGCAGATCACCCTTTCGTGTGCTTTTCACCAAAGACCTCAAGGGTGTTCAGGGTGTCGCCGACAAAGGATGCGTGAGTACCCTTGCGCACACCATGATGACCGCGGCTCGCCCCGGCGACACCGGCCTCGCAGGTCCGGGCGAGCTTGACCGCTACCCCTATGCCAACGCGGCGAACGCCGCCAGTACGGCCGGCGCCGAACGCGCCGAGCGCGTCGCACCGGCATGGGAAGCCTCCGAAGCCGATATGGGCCGGGCCGGCCGCCGGGCGGCGGGCAGCCGCGGCCGCGGCCTGCACGGCCAACTCGTCCAACAGCTGGGCCAGATGATCGTCTCTGGCGATCTCGGCGCCGACCGCCCGCTCGTCCCCGAGGAGATCGGCCAGCGCTTCGAGGTCTCCCGCACCGTCGTCCGTGAGTCGCTGCGCGTCCTTGAGGCCAAGGGCCTGGTCAGCGCCCGCCCCAATGTGGGCACCCGGGTGCGCCCGGTCAGCGACTGGAATCTCCTCGACCCCGACATCATCGAGTGGCGGGCGTACGGACCGCAGCGCGACGACCAGCGCCGTGAGCTGTGTGAGCTGCGCTGGACGATCGAGCCGCTCGCCGCCCGGCTCGCCGCGGGCCACGGCCGCGAGGACGTCCAGCAGCGGCTCGCCGACATGGTCGAGATCATGGGACACTCCGCCGCCCAGGGCGACACCCTGACCTTCGCCCGCGCCGACGCCGAGTTCCACACCCTGCTGCTGCAGCTCGCCGGCAACCGGATGCTTGAGCATCTCTCGGGCATCGTCACCGCCGCCCTGCACGTTTCCGGCGGCCCGTCCGGCGGCTGCGAGCGCCCGGTCGAGACCTCCGTGGGCCAGCACATGCGGATCGTCGACGCCATCGGTTCCGGTGACGCCACCGCGGCCGAATCCGCGATGCGCCAGCTCCTCGCCGCCCATATGGAGGGCGGTGGACCGGGCTCGGGGACGCCCGCGGACCATGTGGTCCCCGCGCCCCGCGAACACTGAGGGCCCGTACCCGGACGCGTACGGAGCGTAGGCATCGAGCGGCCGAGTGTCCCGCGCTCCTCCCCGGACGGGGCGCACCGTACGCGTCGAAGGCGCACAAGATCGCCGGATCCGGGGCGTCGCCCGGATCCGGCGCCGGACCGTGGGAGGGTTGCATGGCATATGACTGGGAATAGGTCGATATGTGGTGTGACTCGGGCCACGCGGATTGGGCGTAACGCTCTTCGGGGAAGCGCGATGACTTAAGAGGTGATAGCCGAGGAGGGGATACGGACGGCGTGCGTGACGCTGTGCAACTCCCCGGCTGACCCCCGCGCCGTCGGTCCATCCCCACCGGCGGTCGTCGGCTCCGATCCAGAGTGGACGGGGTCGGAAGCCGTTTCCATCGTTCCGAGAGGTTGTTCGTGTCGGCCAGCACATCCCGTACGCTCCCGCCGGAGATCGCCGAGTCCGAGTCTGTGATGGCGCTCATCGAGCGGGGAAAGGCTGATGGGCAGATCGCCGGCGATGACGTGCGTCGGGCCTTCGAGGCTGACCAGATTCCGCCAACCCAGTGGAAGAATGTTCTGCGCAGCCTCAACCAGATCCTCGACGAGGAGGGTGTGACGCTGATGGTCAGTGCCGCAGAGGCGCCCAAGCGCACCCGCAAGAGCGTCGCAGCGAAGAGTCCGGCAAAGCGCACCGCCACCAAGACCGTCGCGGCCAAGACCGCCACGGTGGAGAAGGCCACCGCCGCGGCCGCCGCCCCTGTGGCGGACCCGGCCGGTGAGCCCGAGCCCGCGCCTGCCAAGAAGGCCGCGGCCAAGAAGACCGCAGCCAAGAAGACGGTGGCGAAGAAGGCCACCGCCAAGAAGGCGACCGCGAAGAAGACCGCCTCCAAGAAGGACGTCGACGAGCTGCTCGACGACGAGGTGACGACCGAGGAGACCCCGGCACCCCCCGGCAAGGTCGAGGCTGCCGAACCCGCCGAGGGCGCGGAGAACGCCGGCTTCGTCCTGTCCGACGACGACGAGGACGACGCCCCCGCGCAGCAGGTCGCCGCGGCCGGCGCCACCGCCGACCCGGTCAAGGACTATCTGAAGCAGATCGGCAAGGTGCCGCTCCTCAACGCCGAGCAGGAGGTGGAGCTCGCCAAGCGCATCGAGGCGGGTCTGTTCGCCGAGGACAAGCTGGCGAACTCCGACAAGCTCGCGCCGAAGCTCAAGCGCGAGCTGGAGATCATCGCCGAGGACGGCCGCCGGGCGAAGAACCACCTGCTGGAGGCCAACCTCCGACTGGTCGTCTCCCTCGCCAAGCGGTATACGGGCCGCGGCATGCTCTTCCTGGACCTGATCCAGGAGGGCAACCTCGGTCTGATCCGTGCGGTCGAGAAGTTCGACTACACCAAGGGGTACAAGTTCTCGACCTACGCGACGTGGTGGATCCGCCAGGCCATCACCCGCGCCATGGCCGACCAGGCCCGTACCATTCGTATCCCCGTCCACATGGTCGAGGTCATCAACAAGCTCGCGCGCGTCCAGCGCCAGATGCTCCAGGACCTGGGCCGCGAGCCCACCCCGGAGGAGCTGGCCAAGGAACTCGACATGACCCCCGAGAAGGTCATCGAGGTCCAGAAGTACGGCCGCGAGCCGATCTCGCTGCACACCCCGCTGGGCGAGGACGGCGACAGCGAGTTCGGCGACCTCATCGAGGATTCCGAGGCGGTCGTCCCGGCCGACGCGGTCAGCTTCACGCTGCTGCAGGAGCAGCTGCACTCGGTCCTGGACACCCTCTCCGAGCGCGAGGCCGGCGTGGTCTCCATGCGCTTCGGACTCACCGACGGCCAGCCCAAGACGCTGGACGAGATCGGCAAGGTCTACGGCGTCACGCGTGAGCGGATCCGTCAGATCGAGTCCAAGACGATGTCGAAGCTGCGTCACCCGTCGCGCTCCCAGGTGCTGCGCGACTACCTGGATTAAGTCAACCCCTACGGAACGCCCCTGGTCTGCGGATTCGCGGATCGGGGGCGTTTTTCTGTGTCGCACAGCGGTCCCACCCAGGATGCACGGGCGTACGCTAGGCCATATGGACGACAAACAGGACATCCAAGACCTTCTCGACTATTGGGCCATCCACCTCCGCGCCGAACGCAAGTCCCCGCAGACCGTCAAGACCTACACCGACGGCGTCCGAGCCTTCTTGCGATGGGCAGACCTCACCGGCCACGCCCCCGCGCTCGACCGGCCGACCGTCAACGCTTTCATCTCGTGCTTGCTGGCCGACGGAGCCCAAGCCACCACCGCCCGCTCGCGACAGCTGGCCGTACGCCGCTTCTCTGCGTGGTTGGCCAAGGAGGGCGAGATACCGGCGGACCAGCTGTCGGACCTCAAGCCGCCGAAGCTCGACGAGAAGGTGACCGAGGCCCTCACCGACGAGCAGTGCAAGGCGCTCGTGGCCGCTTGTCGCGGTCCGGACTTCCGTGACCGGCGCGACGAGGCCATCGTCCGCCTGATGATCGAAACCGGGCTGAGAGCCGGGGAGGTTGTGGACATGACGTTGGAGGGTGTGGATGTGAAGCAGGGTCTAGCAACAATCGTCAGAGGCAAGGGCGGCCGTGGCCGCGTCGTCCCGTTCGGACCGCAGACCGCTCAGAGCCTGGTCCGCTACTTGCGCCTCCGCAAGCAGCATCGGCTCGCCCACACCGAGGCGCTGTGGCTCGGCGACCGAGGCAAGGGACTCTCCTACGACGGCCTGTACAGCACCCTCCAATTCCGCGCCGAACGCGCCAACCTGACGGGCTTTCACCCCCATCTGCTCCGGCACACCGCCGCCTCCCGCTGGCTCGCCGCGGGCGGCTCGGAGGGAGGGTTGATGGCCGTCGCCGGATGGACCCGCCCGGACATGCTCCACAGGTATGTCCGGGCCAGTGCGTCGCAGCGTGCCGCTGAAGAGGCGGGACGCTTGAACCTCGGAGACTTGTGATGACGACCATCCACCAGTTCTGGAAACAGGTCATCGGCAGTTACCTGAAGCGCGGCACGCCTCTCGTGCACATCGTCTGCGGCGAATGCGGTGACCGCATCGCGACTGTCGAATGGAGCGAAGAAGAGGGCATCGTCACTCTTTGGCGGGGCCGCAGGTTCGAAACCGTGCCCTACGTGGACTGCCCGACTCACGGTCGCCTGGACATCGGCATGGACAACGTGAAGCCCAAGGTGGTCGCCGCCCGAACCAAGGGCAGGCCGACGACGCTTCGGGCACGTGCGGTACGCTAGCTCTCAAGCTCGTTCGGGCGCTCCGGCTTCCTGAACATGTAGACGTAGGCGAGCACCTGCAACCGACCACGGATCACGTGGAGGTTCCAGGTGGCTGCGTCCACTTCCCTCACCCCCGAACAGCTCAGTCTGCGGGCACAGATCGCCGCCCACGAGCTGTGGGCGAACTGCCAAGATCCCGCCGCCCACACTCTTCCCGCCCGCCAGGCGTTTCTCGACCGCTTTGAGCGCAAGGTCGACCCCGACGGCGTCCTCGACCCCGCAGAGCGCGCACGCCGCGCCGAGCATGCCCGCAAGCGGTATTTCAAGACGCTCGCCCTGAAGTCATCCCAGGTCCGCGCCGCCAAGGCCGCCGCGCGCCGCGAAGGCGGGGCGGCGGCATGACCAACGAACGAAGCCGCCCCGGCGAGGGCGGCTCCGAGGAAGCGGCGGCAGCGGCTTCACCCATGAGCATAGCCGAAGCCGCCGTCGTCGCCCAGGCCACCGCCTGGCACGCAGCCGGAGCCTCCGTGCTCCCCGTCCGCGTTGACGGCACCAAACGCCCCGCCGTCAACGCCTGGAAGCAATACCAGAACCAGCGGATGCCCCTGCTCCCGCTCCGGAAGCACTTCGCCGACAACCCCCAGCTCGGCGTCGGCGTCGTCTGCGGACAGGTTTCCGACAACCTCGAAATGTTGGAGTTTGAGGGCCGCGCCGTCACCGAAGGCATCTACGGCGAGTTCATCGAGATCGCCCGGAACTCCGGGCTCGGAGACGTCCTCGACCGCATCGAGTGCAGCTACCTGGAGCAGACCCCGTCCGGCGGGTTCCACCTCTTCTACCGCGTCACGGGCGAGCCTGTCGGCGGCAACACCAAACTCGCCAGCAGGCCCGCCACCGACGACGAGCTCGCCCACGACCCCACCGACAAAATCAAAGTCCTGATCGAGACCCGCGGCGAAGGCGGCTTCGTCATCGTCGCCCCCTCCCACGGCCCCGTACACCCCACCGGGAAGCCATGGTGGCTCGTTACGGGCGGCCCCGACCAGCTCGCCACCATCACCGCCGACGAACGAGACGCCCTGTTCACCGTGGCCCGCGTGCTCGACCAGATGCCCGCCAAAGCCGAGGCGCCGCCACCCACGCAGAGCATCTCCGCCGCCGACGACGGGCGGCTGAAGCCCGGCGACGACTACGAACAGCGCCACACCTGGGCCGACATCCTTGAGCCTCAGGGCTGGGAACAGGTCTACACCCAGGGCAGCACCGTCCACTGGCGGCGACCCGGCAAACGCCTCGGCACATCCGCCACCACCGGCCGCAACACCGACCGCGACCGCCTCTACGTCTTCACCACCAGCACGGAGTTCGACGCGGACCCGAAGAAGAATCCGTACACCAAGTTCGCCGCATACGCCGTGCTGCACCACGGCGGGGACTACCGGGCGGCGGCGAAAGCGCTGGCCGACCAGGGCTACGGCGACCGGGAGCCCCGCGGCGACGTCGCGCACGGCCTCATCAGCGGCACCGTGTTCGGCGACGACACGGACAGCCCGCCGCCCACGCCCTCCGCCGGGCTGAACCTCCCCGAAGAGTTCTGGCACCGGGCCGAACTGAAACTCATCCGGCAAGCGGCACACGCCCGAGCATGCTCCGCCGACGCCGTCCTGGGTGCCGTCCTGGCCCGCATGGCGGGCATGGTCGACCACACCGTGCGGGCCGACGCCGGGCTCGGAGACGCCAGCCTCAACCTGTTCACCGTCCTCGCGGGCCCCTCGGCCGCCGGCAAGTCCCAAGCCCACGAATGTGCCACGCACGTCTTCCCGCCTCCCCTGTTCTCCGACTTCCGGGACGGTAGTCCGCTCGGCAGCGGTGAGGGCCTGGCGGAGCTCTACATGGGTTGGGCCGAAGTCACCGAACCCGACAAGGACGGGAAACCGAAGACCGTCAAGGTCCGCGCGCAGGTCCGCCACAACGCGACCATCTACGCCGACGAAGGCGAAGCGATGACGAAGATGTGGGAACGGAACGGCGCGACCGTCGGCGAAACCCTCCGCCGCGCCTGGACCGGGCAGACGCTCGGCCAGTCGAACGGCAACAGGGACACCACTCGAATCGTCAAGAGGGGCAGCTACGCGCTGGGCATGGTCGTCGGGTTCCAGCCGGAAACCGCGCGGCCTCTGCTGGCGGACGCGGCGGCGGGCACCCCGCAACGCTTCCTGTGGCTGTGGGCGACCGACCCGACCATCCCCGACAGCGTCGACTGGCCGCCGCACCTCCACCTCCCCGAGCTCCCCTATGGGCCGCTGAGCATCGCCTTCCCGCAGAACGTCCGGGATGAGATACGGCGGCACAAGTTGGCCGTCGGGCGGGGCGAGGTCGTGCCGCCTGTGCTGGACGGGCACGGGCATCTGATGCGGATGAAGGTCGCCGCGCTGCTGGCTCTGCTCGGCGGCCGCAGGTCGGTCACCGACGGCGACTGGGCGTTGTCCGGGCTGGTGTGGACCACCTCGTGCGCGGTACGCGACCACCTCATCGCTCGCGGTCGGCTGCAGCAGGAGAGGGAGCGGGAGCTGAAGAAGCTGCATTACGGCGACCGTGAGGTCTACGTCGACGGCCGGAAGCACGAGGCGGCGGTCATCCGTGCGGCGAAGGTCATCCACCGTGCCGTGTACCGCGCGGACGGGAAACGGATGCCGAGGGGGAAGACGCGCACGGCTCTCGCCTCAAGGGACCGGCATCTGCGGGATGAGGCGTTGGAGTACGCGATCGCCCAGGGCTGGCTCATCCAGCCGGATGACGAGCATGTGGAGCTGGGACGGAACACACCATGAAGATCAACAAGGTTGGACGTTGGACATGTCCAACCCCCTCTCTCTCAAAACCCTCTTGAAAGTCAATATTGACATTTCATTTCCCCAGGTCAGAGCGTTTCATGATTTTTTAGGAACCGCGATTTTCGAGGGGGGGGGTGGACAAACGTCCAACGTGTCCACCCCTGACAGAGATCCCAACGGAGATCAACAACCAAGGAAAGGATCAAGCAAATGCCTATACGGCAGCGCCTGTATGAATTCATTCCGAGCGACTGGAGAGAAGACGATCATGCCTGGTTGACCCGCGAGCAAATCATTGAAGCTTGGACCAGATGGACCGTCGCCCGCGCTTCGTGGTACCAGCGGCACCGGCCGGGCGGCACCGGCTTCGGACACCTGGCCTCCGAGCGCATCGAACGCTACGAACTCGATCGCGCCCTGACTGTCCACGGCCACGACCCGGCCCCGGATGCCTCCGAGCCCGGCCCGGGGGGGGGCGACTGGATGACCCGGCGACTGGATCCGTGCGGCGACGCCGCCGTAGAAGCCGCCTCAGAGGGCTCTCAGGGCCCGGAGCGGTGGGCGCCAGGCCGGGAGTGCCTCCTGTGCATGGAGCACGCCCTAACCGGCACACATGCCTTTTCCTGCGCGCTCCGCTTCCGCACCACCGACACCGACAGCAGCACCAAGGAGCCAAAATGATGGAATCGAATGCCAATGCCGCCGAGCTGATCCGGCAATTCAGCCATGATCTCTACGACCGGGCGAAGCAGCTCGCGGTGCTTTTCGACATCGGCGAGATGAGCGAAGAATCGGTGAGCGACCGCCTGGAGGAGCTGATGATCATGCAGTCACTGTTGAGTTTCGAAATGGCACAGGAGATCTGCAGGGTCCGGGACGAAATCCGCCGCCTGATGGAGGAGTGATCGAGATCGTCATCTGGGGCGTTTGCCCCACTTGTTGATCTTCGGAGATCCCTCGAAGTAATTGCCTAAAACACCTGACGATGTTTATAATATGTATTGCGTAGGTGGTCTGCGGGTCGGATTCCCGGGGGCGAGCGGCGCGGGCGATGCCCCCGCTGTTCCCGGGAAGCCCGACAGGCCAACAGCGCAAGGGCCAGCGGCCGGAAAGACTTCACCGGTCGTCAGCCTCCGGGTCGTGGTCCCGGAAAACCGTGCGCGACGAGTCGTGGTCTCGTCCCCGGGGCGAAGTCACTCCTCAACGCGCTCCGAAAAGGACAACCCCATGGCGCAATTCCCCGCCCTAGAGGCGAAACAAGACGAACTCCGGCGAATCTTCCGCGAAGCCGGACCCGACAGCGACCTGAGCCTGGTCACGTGTATCAAGGGCACCAACGCGGAGAAGCTGGACCGCGTGAAGCAGCTTAATCGCGAGATAGACGAACTGAAGGGCGTGCAGCGGCAGGCTAGCGGCCGACGCGGCTACGAGACGTACAACTCAAGCCATTATGGTGACGACCATGCATCGGGGTTGCGTGGCGGCGACACCAAGGCCGGCGAATGGCTCGCTGCGGGCCTGAAAGGCTGGACCACCTCCGGCACCACCAATGGCGGCGCATTCTCACCCACGCAGTATTCGAACACTTTCTGGGACCGCCTCGCGGCGACGAGCGTCGGACTCACCTCCGGGTTCACCACGATCAGCACGTCGGCTCACGAGTTCATCCTTCCGAGGCTGACCGCCGATACTGCGGCGAATTGGACGGCAGAAGCGGCGACCATCACGGCCACCGATGCTACCGCCGACGAGATCAAGGCGACGCCCCGCAAGCTCGCGGCCTTGCAGGTCCTCTCCAACGAAGTCGTCGCGGACAGTAATCCGGCTGTCCTGCAAGTGTCCGCGACGCAGATGATCCGAAGCCTCGCACTCAAGCTCGACCTCGGCTTTTTTGAGGGGTCCGGCACGGCCCCGGAAATCCGGGGCATCAAGAACGTCACGGGCATCCAAAGCGTCTCCATGGGCACCAATGGCTCCGCGCCCGTGGACCTCGACGAGTACGCCGAAGCAATCGGCCTGCTGGAAGAACAGAACGCTCACGCCACCGCCATCGTCATGCATCCACGGACATGGAAGGACTTGCTCCAGGTCAAAGAGGCTCCGACCGGCAATAATAAGGCGCTTCTTCAGCAGCATGCTGGTGCTGGTACGGACGGCGTGCAGCGATCGATCTACGGCGTCCCGGTTTTCCTTTCAAGTCAGCTCTCCATTACGGAGACGCAGGGAACTGCCACGGATGCCTCGTCCGCGTACATCTACCAGGCGTCGGAGATCGTCGCGGTGATGCGCGAGGACACGCGGCTCGAAACCGATAGGTCCCGACTTTTCCATCAGGATCAAACGGAAGTCCGAGCGGTGATGCGGGCCGATCTTGTCGTACCGAACCCGAAGGCTGTGGTGCGGTTGCAGGGCATCATTCCGGCGGCGTAACTCAATAGCGTGGCGAGGGCCTTCGGTTCTTCGTCATTGTGGCCCGGCTCCGTCCTTCGCTCCGGGGCTGGCCATCGAGGCCCCTGCTTTCTCCGGCCGCGTCAAAGCCGCCTTTTCGTGGTTCCGGCCAAGGACCCCTTTCCATTCTTCGGGGGTCCTGCGCGGTACAAGAAAGCGGGGGCTCCCCCTCCGGCAGGCTGTTCTTCCCCCTTCTGTCGGCCTGCCGGAGGGCGGGGCTTTTACGCAGGGGAGGTTGTTGTGGGCGATGAAGATAAGGGCGAGGCTTTTAAGGAGTGGCTCCGCAAACAAGGGCTCACTCAGGAGCAGTCGGATGCGATGTACCGGCAGCATGGTCAAGCCTGGTTGGATTACGTAGACAAAGCCATCACGACTGTGCATCCTCACATTGTTGTGTGACGCAACAGCACACCTACTTGCCTTTGCCTTGTGTGCTTGCACCCTTGCCTGTGTGCACATGCTGCACATCTACATCTACTAACTACATCTACCTACATGCACACCCACCACCCCACCACCCCTCCCCTCCCCCCTGCCCACCCTGCCCCTGCCCCACCCCCACCCTGCCCCCTGCCTGCCCCTGCCGTGTGGTGCGTGGTGCGTGTGCGTAGGTATCAGGCACATGCGGTTTAGGGTTTTCGGGTTTTGGAGTCGTTAAAAGAGTAATTCGCGCAATTGGGTCCCATGCAAGGTCCGAATTGGGTCCCATGCAGCCCCCCCTCAGATGCCCCCAATCCAGGCCCCCGATATGGTCCCATCCGGTGCCCATGGGTCCCATCCAGGCCCGTGTCAGGTGCCCCCTATGGGGCCCCGTGGCGTGCCCTTCGTGGTCCCATCCGGCGCGACCTAGGCGGGACCGCGGGCGGCACCACCGGCGGGAGCACGGGCGGTTCCGCCGGTGGTACCAGGGCACCCCCGCCCGGCGGGGCCGGGGGGGTGGGTGCGCGCCTTTACTTCGTGACCGTCTGTGGCTCTGCTGTCGCTATCCGGCCTCTCCCCGCCGAAAACGCCCAGCGGAACGATCTTGAGGGGCTAAAAGGGCTGATCAGAGGCCAGACGGCACTTTTCGGCTCTTTTCGACGCGCGTAGACTATTTTCAGCGAATTTCGGAGGTAAAACGATGATTCCGAGCTATTTGCCGTGCCAGAAGTGCGGAAAAGTGATTTACGGGCTTCCTGGCCGCCTACGGCCGCCGCTGTGCCCGCATTGCGTCGGGAGGGTCTGAAATGGCCGACAAGCACATCTCGATCACCTGTAAAGGCTGCGGGCGGGATTTCCGGCATGATCGCGGCGGGCCTGGACGTCACCCGTCGCACTGTCCGGGGTGTCGGCCGAGGTACGGCTACCAGCACAGGAAGCTGTCGGAGCAGACCAGGGAGCAGGCGTGGGGTCAGCCTTGTGTCCGCTGCGGCGAGATCATGCTTCGCGGGCAGGAGATCCATCTCGATCACGCCGACGACGGTGACGGATACATTGGGGTCAGTCACGGAGCGTGTAATCGCCGCGCTGGTGTCGAGTACAACGAGCGGTTGCGGGAGGCTGGTCGGCGTGCGCTGGCCGGTCTGGACCCCGACCCGGATGGCGGGAAAAATTACCCAGGTAATAATCCCCGTGCTTTCGACGCACCGCCACCTCCGCGTACGTCGCCACGGGGTCACAGGTCGAAGGTGCGGCCCCGCGAGGAACTCTGCGAACTACCGGACGGTTCGCGGCCACCCGCACCCGGGCCCGAACCGACGGCGAACAGCGGTGGTTGGGCGTGGATCGGCCGTACCGATCGCTTCCCTGGCCATTGGGCCCACTTCAGCCGGACGTGGGGCGACCGTTGACTCTGTCCAAATGGACAACGTCAAGATCACCGGCATCGGCTACCTCGCCGGGGTGGGCGTGGATCGAGAAGTACGGGTGCTGGCAGCGGTTCTCGCGGTCCTGGGGCGACACGCGTCTCTGATAGAGGCTGACGCCTGCCGAAATAGGGCCGGGCGGCCCTATTTCCGGTCGGCCCGAGGCCCCTGCGCTCCCCTGCGTGATCATTCTGAATCCGCCGCCCGGCCGAATCAGAATGGTCCGGCCCGGTATCCGCCCCGCTTCAATGTGACGATCTTGGCGGCCCGTTCGCGTGTCTTGCCGTCAGTGCCGGTCACCGGAGCAGGTGTCGCATTTGCTACACCTGAAAGATCACGGACAACGGTCATGGGATCGACGCCCAGCCCGGAGCCGATGGCGCGGGGGCAGGTGTCAGATTTCTGACACCTCGCTGATCATCAGCAGCCGTTTCGTGGCTGACCCCCAGCCCGGAGGCGATGGCGCGGGTGGACATCCCGGCCTCGCGCTGCAGATCTGCGCCAATGGTTTGCAGCTAGTCAGGGAGCTGTTGCGGCGAGTAGCGTGGGCCGGACGATCTCACGTCTCGTCAAGAGGGCATGCCATGCGGACAGATGAGCTTCTCAGAGACCTACGAGCGCCCAGCCAAAGCGACATGGGGCGTATCGAAACCGCCGAGTCCGGCGCCACCAACATCGACCGGCTCGCCACGCTGGACGCCAGAGCGCAAACGATCCGCGTGTGGGACAGCACCGTCATCCCCGGCAACCTCCAGACCCCGGCCTACTCCGGGGCGATCCTGTCGGCCGCACACCCCAAACTCCCGCACTACGAGACACGCCGCCGCGTCAACCTCAAGGACCAGAGGGCCAAGACCTTCCTGCGCCGCACCTTCGACGAGGGCCTGAGGGGCGCGTGGTTCGTCCTCGGGGAGCGGGCCATCACGCGGTGCATCGACCTGGACGATGAGGGCGGCATGCACGCCGCCCAGCTGGAACACCTGCTGATGCTGTCGGCGCACGCGAAGATCGTCGTTCAGGTGCTGCCTGACCGGGTCGTCACGCCGGGGCTCGCTGATCAGTTCACGTTGTATGGCCTGGACGATGACCACCGCGTTGGCTACGTTGAGACGATCATGGGGTCTTGGTACTCCACGCGTCTCGCCGACGTTGCGAAGCTGCACTCGACGTACAGCGACATTGCGAGGGAAGCCATGACACCGCAGTCCACCCGCAGGTTCATCCGAGAGGTCCTGGAGTCATGGCGGTCCGTAAAGCAGGAGTCACCCGAACCCACCGAGGAGAGCCCTTCCTCTTCTCCTCGTACAGTCGAGCGGGTGACGAGTGCGTTGGAGTCGCAGGAGCGTGGACGTCCGCAGGGGTGGCGGCGGGAGCCGTAGCCGTCCTGGACAGCAAAGACCCGGGCGGCCCTCTCCTGGAGTTCGATGCCCGGGTCTGGTCGGCGTTTCTGGCGATGGTCAAGACCCCTCTATGAGATGCCTCACCGGATCATGATCGTCTCGATGTCCGCCCAGCCATGCGCCACCAGGTGCTCGCAGAGGCGGCGGTCCAACTGGTCGGCGTCTTCCAGTTCCTCCGGGCTCCACCCGTCGGCGTGGTCGCGGTATGCCTCCCGAAGGGCCTGGATTACGCGATAGAAGACGCAGATCACAAGCTCAGGCGGCGCGTTCTCTATGGCGTCGCAGAATGGCTCCCACGGTCGATCGGTGGCGTTCATGGTGCGGGCTTTCGGGTTGCTGCTGGCTATGAGGGCGTCGGCGCGGGCTCGGTAGGAGTCGGAGGCGGTCATCGAGATCATCTTCAATCGAGGATATTTGGCTGTCTGCGCTTCCCTCCCACCTGCAACTACGCTGGTCAAGCACAGCGCTTATGCACTAATGCTGCGCGACTACCTCGACTAGCCGAACGCGTACGGACGACGCCGCGAGCCCGGACCTCCCCGATGGAGGTGCCGGGCTCGCGGCCGTCCGGGTGCGGGACGCGGCCGTTTGGGTCACTCTGGGTGGGCGTGCACTGTCCCAGAGTCAGGAGTCCGTATGCGTTCGATCTCCTATGCAACTCTCGGAGCCTTCGTGCTGGTCCTGGCCGCTCCGACCACGGCGGCCGCGGACGGATCGGTGGTCGGCGGCGACGCTGTACACGTATCGGAGAGCCCCTGGGTGGTGGCCCTCGCCTCCCATGAGCGCTTCGGCACCGACCGCTCCGGACAGTTCTGCGGCGGTGTGCTCGTCGGGCGCTCGACGGTGGTCACGGCCGCGCACTGCCTCAGCAAGGAGGTCCTGGGCGTGCCGTGGCAGCAGGTGCGGGATCTGCGCGTCGTCATAGGACGCGACAACCTGGCGGGCAGAGGCGGCAAGGAGCTCAAAGCCGCGAACGTGTGGGTCAACCCGCGGTACGACAGCTGGACGAACGAGGGCGACATGGCCGTCCTGAAGCTGGAGCGCCCGGCCGGCGGACGGGCGATACCGATAGCCGGCCGGGGGGACGCCGCCTACAAGCCGGGGACACGGGCGACGGTCTACGGCTGGGGGGACACGACAGGCGCGGGCAGCTACGCGACCGGTCTGCGGTCGGCCGGCGTGAACGTCCTGGAGGACTCGGTCTGCTCGCAGGCCTACCCGGGCAGCGCCGACGGCACGTACAAGCCCGCGTCGATGCTGTGCGCGGGGGCGCAGGGTGGCGGGCGGGACGCCTGCCAGGGGGACAGCGGTGGACCGCTCGTGGCTAGGGGACGCCTGGTGGGGCTGGTGTCGTGGGGGACGGGCTGCGGCCAGGCGAGTCATCCCGGGGTGTATACGCGCGCCTCAGCGCTGCTCCCGGCCGTGTCCGAACATGGAGCCGACTGAGCGACGCCAGGGGCTCTCAGGCGCGCCAGAGCGTACGAGTGCGGGTGGTCTCCCCGCTTGTGCCGGGGAGACCACCCGCCGCACGGCCTGGGCCGCTACTCGCTCGTCGTGGATGCGATGTGTCAGCGTTCCTCGTCGGTCGCAGACGCCGGAGAAGCGGTGAGCCGCTCCGTCTCGTCCTGTATTTCCGCGGCGATCTTCTTGAGTTCTGGCTCGAACTTGCGACCGTGGTGGGCGCAGAAGAGCAGTTCTCCGCCGGACATCAGGACGACGCGCAGGTATGCCTGGGCGCCGCAGCGGTCGCAGCGGTCAGCGGCCGTCAGCGGGCTCGCGGGTGTCAGAACAGTAGTCACGTCGCCTCTTCTCTAGCTCGACGAGCTGTCGTACCAGGGTCAACATCCAACCAGGCCGAAAACGTTCCCGCTTGTGCCTTTTTCTCGAAAAAAATTCTCCGAGGTGGCCGGGTGCTGCCGGGTGGCGGCGAATGAGCCGTATTGCGTGGTGGTCAGATTCACGTTGTTTCTGGGGTCTGCCCTCCCGGCTGGCTTGCCGGTTGTTGTTGAGGACGTGCCCGGAGCCTAAATGGTTCATGCCTCGAAGGGAACGTGATGTGCACGTCATCCCCATGTCACCCCAACGAGGGATCGAACGTACGATCGAAACTCTACTACCATGAGTGCTACGGCGGGTGGCGTCACATCGGCTCTACCAGGCCTCGGTACCCTCTGATCGGCCACACCGCCACAACCGAGTCCGCGGAATGCGGACTGCCAGAAATTCAGCGAGGAGCGAACCGCGTGACCGCCGAGATGTCCGTGCCGTCCACCGCAGTGCTGACCGGGGCAGACCGGGACGGTTCCAACTACACCGCGCGGCATCTGCTCGTCCTTGAGGGGCTGGAGGCCGTCCGCAAGCGACCTGGTATGTACATCGGCTCGACGGACAGCCGCGGTCTGATGCACTGCCTGTGGGAGATCATCGACAACTCGGTCGATGAGGCGCTCGGCGGCCACTGCGACCACATCGAGGTGGTCCTGCACGACGACGGGTCGGTGGAGGTCCGCGACAACGGCCGCGGCATCCCCGTCGACGTCGAGCCCAAGACCGGACTCAGTGGCGTCGAGGTTGTCATGACCAAGCTGCACGCCGGCGGAAAGTTCGGCGGCGGCTCCTATGCCGCCTCCGGCGGTCTGCACGGCGTCGGCGCCTCGGTCGTCAACGCGCTCTCCGCGCGCCTCGACATCGAGGTGGACCGCAGCAGCAGGACCCACTCGATCAGCTTCCGCCGCGGCGTCCCCGGCGTCTTCACCGAATCCGGCCCCGACGCCCCGTTCGACCCCGCGAACGGCCTGCGCAAGGGAAAGCGGGTGCCCAAGACGAAGACCGGCACCCGGGTGCGCTACTGGGCCGACCGACAGATCTTCCTCAAGGACGCCAAGCTCTCCCTGGAGACGCTGCACGCCCGCGCTCGCCAGACGGCCTTCCTCGTACCGGGCCTGACCCTCGTCGTCCGCGACGAGCGTGGCATCGAGAGCGCCGGCAAAACCGAGGAGACCTTCCACTACGACGGCGGCATCAGCGAATTCTGTGAATATTTGGCGCAGGACAAAGCCGTCTCCGACGTACTGCGGCTCAGCGGCCAGGGCACCTTCAAGGAGACCGTGCCCGTCCTGGACGACCGCGGCCACATGACACCCACCGAAGTCACCCGTGAACTGGGCGTCGACATCGCCCTCCGGTGGGGGACCGGCTACGACGCGACGGTCAGGTCGTTCGTCAACATCATCGCGACGCCCAAGGGCGGCACCCATGTCTCCGGCTTCGAGCGCTCGGTCACCAAGACCGTCAACGAAGTGCTGAGATCGAGCAAGCTGCTGCGCGTCGCCGAGGACGACGTCGTCAAGGACGACGCCATGGAGGGCCTCACCGCCGTCGTCACGGTGCGGCTCGCGGAGCCGCAGTTCGAAGGCCAGACCAAGGAGGTGCTCGGCACCTCCGCCGCCTCGCGGATCGTCGCCCAAGTGGTGAGCAAGGAACTCAAGGCGTTCCTGACGTCCACGAAGCGGGACGCCAAGCAACAGGCGCGCGCCGTCCTGGAGAAGGTCGTGGCCGCGGCCCGTACGCGCATCGCCGCCCGCCAGCACAAGGAGGCCCAGCGGCGGAAGACGGCGCTGGAATCCTCGTCGCTGCCGGCCAAGCTCGCCGACTGCCGCAGCGACAACGTCGACCGCAGCGAACTGTTCATCGTCGAGGGAGACTCGGCGCTGGGCACCGCGAAGCTCGCGCGGAACTCGGAATTCCAGGCGCTGCTGCCGATCCGCGGCAAGATTCTGAACGTCCAGAAGTCATCGGTCTCGGACATGCTGAAGAATGCCGAGTGCGGCGCCATCATCCAGGTCATAGGGGCTGGGTCCGGCCGGACCTTCGACATCGACACCGCCCGCTACGGCAAGGTCATCTTCCTCGCCGACGCCGACGTCGACGGCGCCCACATCCGCTGTCTGCTGCTGACCCTCTTCCAGCGCTATATGCGTCCGATGGTCGAGCAGGGCAGGGTCTTTTCCGCCGTTCCGCCGCTGCACCGCGTCGAATTGGTCAATCCCAAGAAGGGTCAGGAAAAGTACATCTACACCTACTCGGACAGCGAACTGCGCCAGACCCTGCTCGAACTCGAACGCAAGAAGGTCCGCTACAAGGACAGCATCCAGCGCTACAAGGGCCTGGGCGAAATGGACGCCGACCAACTCGCCGAGACCACCATGGACCCACGTCACCGCACCCTGCGACGGATCAACATCAGTGATCTGGAAGTGGCGGAGAAGGCTTTCGACCTCCTGATGGGCAACGAGGTCGCCCCCCGTAAGGAGTTCATCACCAACTCCGCGTCCACTCTGGACCGTTCGCGCATCGACACCTGAGCCGCGCGGGTCCCAGCACGGGCGTCTGTCCACCCACGGGTGGAGAGGCGCCCGTCGCGTTTTCCACCTCGGCCCTACCCTGGCGCCGGTCCGGCCGGTGGGTCTCGCGCCGTACCGTCGCCGGGTCGTCAAATCCTCACGGAGGCCCAGGACATGAGCAGCTCGCTGAGCCCCTGGACCCCGCGCACCACGTGAGTCCGACCGTGCTGCTCGCCGCGGAACTCGTCATCGGACTGGCCAGTGGCGCCGCCTGGGCCGGGGCCAGACACATGTGGACGGACGACAGGGGGAGCCGTCTGGACCAAGGTGGCTGGGCGACCCGGGGACGTCTGGCTTGTCGGGATCGCGGTACGTATCGGGCTCGTCGGCATCGCGGCGGCCCTTCGGCGAGGAGGCGGTCCGTCAGGTCGAGGAACTCGCCCGCCGACGTCGTCCTCATGGCCTTGTGGATGCCACGCTGTGACGGTGTCGAATCGACCCGCTGTATCCGTGCGGGACATCCCGGCACCCAGGTCGTGGTGCTCACCACCTACGCCGACGGCGACTCGCTCTGCCCCGCACTGCAGGCCGGCGCCCGCGGCTACCTCACCAAGGGTGCGGACGGAGACGAGATCGTCCACGCCATCGACAATGTGCTCTCGGGTGAGGCCCGTCTGTCGCCCCGGATCCAGCGCAGACTGCTGGAGCGCTCGCAGAATCCGCATCGAGCCTTCCGGAACGGCCGGAAGAGCCCCCGGACGGACTGCCCCCCCCCGCGAGGTGGAGGCGCTGCGGCTCGTCGCGGAGGGGCAGACGCACCCCGAGATCGCGGGCGGGCTGCACGTCTCCACGGCGACCGTGAAGACCCACGTCAACAACCTCTTCACCAAAGCGGGCGTGCGGGACCGAGACCAGGCGATCCATGACGCGTACCGCCACGGACTCGCACAGCCGCCCGGATAGTCCCTCACCTTATGGGGTGAAGCATTCTGCATGAAGAATCCTTGTCTTTCTTGATATTCCTTTCTGTCCCATTCTTGGGCGCACGGTCAACAGGCCCGTGCAACAAGGAGTGTTCGGTGGACAAGCAGGACGGCCGCGCGGCCGATGAGCCAGGGGCGGCCCTGTGGCTCAACGACCCTTGGTATGACGCTCTCGCCTCCGGATGGGGCGAGTTGAACGATGCAGTGGACGGGACGGGAGCGCGGGACCGCGCGCAGTCACCGCCGCCGGTACCGGGACCGCGGTCCGCGTCCCACGTCGAGGTGTACCTGGGGGTGCAGAAGAGCGCCGCCTTCCAGGAAGTACGCCGCAGATACCGGCGATTCGTCGTGCCCGCCACGGCCGTCTTCCTGGCCTGGTACCTCGCCTACGTGATCGCGGCGACCCTGGCACCGGACTTCATGTCCCGAAGCGTCGCCGGTGCGCTCAACGTCGCGATGCTCGCCGGAATCGGGCAGTTCGCCACGACCTTCCTGTTCACCTGGGCGTACGCGCGGCACGCACGGCTGTGCCGTGACCGCGTCGCGCTCGACATTCGCTGGGACGCCCAGGAACTGACCCGAAGGAACGTCCGTTGACCGGCGACCAGCAGACTCTCGCGCTGGTCCTGTTCAGCGCATTCATCGCGGTGACCCTCGCGATCACCACCTGGGTGAGCCGCCGCCGGCGCGGATCGGCGGGGTCTGCGCGGTCGCTATCGGCCTCGCGCTGCTGGCCCAGGATTTGAATGTCGCCTTCCTCGTCGGCCTCGCATTCGCCCGTCGCTGCCTCGGCCAATGTGCCGGTGCTGCTGTACAGCCTCTTTTGGCGGCGCTTCACGACTCGCGGCGCAGTCTGGTCGGTCTACGGCGACCTGATCCCGGCGATCGTGCTTGTCGTCCTCTCGCCGGTGGTCTCCGGCAGCCCGGAGTCACTACTTCCTGGACTGGACTTCGCCTACTTCCCCCTGGAGGACCCCGGTAGCGTGTCGATCCCGCTGGGCTTCTTCATGGGGTGGCTGGGATCGGTGCTCTCCCGGGACGCCGCCGATGAGGCCCGGCATACAAAGACCGAAGTCCGGGCGCTCACGGGAGCGGGCGCGGCTTAACGAGGGTTCCGGTGTCAGACACCCCATGTCGTTGAAGGTCAAGCGGCATGGGGTTGGGCGTGGTGCGACCATGCGGTCGCTTCGTCGTAGCGGGTTCGTGTTTTGAGGCAGCCGTGGAGGATGCCGACGAGGCGGTTGCCGACCTGTCGCAGGGCCGGGTTGTAGTCGATGTCACGGGCGCGTTGTTTGTCGTAGTAGCGGCGGGCGCCGGGGGACGCCCGCAGGGCGCAGAACGCCTGGCGCTGGAGGGCATCGGCGAGACGGTTGTTGCGGACGTATCGGGCCTGGACGGTGCGGCTCTTGCCAGAGGCCCGGGTGACGGGGCTGGTCCCGGCATAGTTCTTGCGTGCCTTCGCGGAGGCGTAACGGGTGGGATCATCTCCGAACTCGGCGAGCACCCGGGCCCCGGTGATCTCCCCGATGCCGGGCATCGAGAGGTAGATCTCAGCGTCCGGGTGCGCGAGAAAATGCGCCTTCACCTGCTCTTCCATCCCGGTGATCTGCTCGTTCAGCGCGATGATCAGCCGCGCGTGAGCGGTCACGGCTGCCGCGTAGGCTGCGGTGACCTGCCCGGGCAGGGCGAGCTGTCGCTCGCGGAGCGCGGCCTGGATGGTGGCCGCCTTCGCGTCGCGGTTGCGTCGGCGATGCCGGGCCAGGACGGCCGTGACCTGAGTGCGGGTCAGCTTCGCCGCCGTGGCCGACGTGGGCGCCTTGATCAGCAGTTCCATGGCGTCGGAGCTGGTCAGAGTCAGGTCGGCGTAGGCGGTCAGGGCGGCGGGAAAGTACTCGCGCAGCGTGCTGCGTAGCCGCTGGAAGGTGCGGGTTCGTTCCCAGATCAGGGTCTGGTGGGCGCGGGCGACGACCTTGACGGCCTGGGCCTGGCCGCTGTCTCCGGCCACCGGCCGCAGCTGGTCGCGGTCGATGCGGACCATGTCGGCGAGCGCGTGCGCGTCACCCTTGTCGCTCTTGGCCCCCGAGGAGGCGTACCGCTCCTTGAACCGGGCCACCTGCCGGGGATTGATCGCGTAGACCTGGTAGCCGGAGGCAACCAGGGCCTGGACCCACGAGCCCCGGTCGGTCTCGATCCCGACGACCACCTCCCCAGGATCCAGCTCACCGCCGTGACGGGCGATGAGTTCGTGGAGCCTGGCGATGCCGGCGACTCCTTCGGGCAGGTTCGCGGTGGCCAGCTTGCGGCCGGCCTCGTCCTGGAGCTCGACGTCGTGGTGGTCTTCGGCCCAGTCGTCACCGATCAGCAGCAACAAACCCTCCCCAAGTGTGTTCTCGTTGCGCGTCGTAGCCTGCGGAAGGCACGGCGCGCGGCCTAATGGATCCAGTGCTCACGCCCCGCGGGGCGGGCACGCCACCCCATCAGCGGTCTGGCCTCCCGGCCACCAGCAGGGGCACGGTCTGACACCAGAACTCGACTGCTTCCGGCGGCGATAGTGCTCACCTGCTGGCGGCTACGGAACCGAGCATTCCCCGGCCCCGTAGCTCCCATTAGGCGACGTGGTTGTGGTGGGTAGGTTCACCTACCGTGTTGCCTAGCCCCACTCGTAACGGTGCTCGGGACGACCGGTCTCGCCGTACCTGAGGGTGAGACTGATCCGGCCGGTACGTTCGAGCAGCTTGAGGTAGCGCTGGGCGGTCTGCCGGCTCATGCCGGTCCGGAGGGCGACGTCCTGGGCCGACAGAGGGGCGTCCGCAGAACGTAACACCGAGCGCACACGGTCTGCGGTGGCGGTGGAGTGCCCCTTGGGCAGCTCGGAGGGGCCGGCGTTGGCGGCCCCCAACGCCCCGAAGAGCCGATCGACTTCGGACTGCTCTGCCTGGCCACCCCCCTCGAACGTGCGGTGCAGTGCCGCGTAACCCTCCAGCTTGGAGCGCAGGCCTGCGAAGGTGAACGGCTTGACCAGGTACTGCAGCGCACCGTGGCGCATGGCGGTCTGAACGGTCGCGATATCGCGCGCTGCCGTCACCATGATGACGTCGGTGACCAGGTCGCGTCGCCGCAGTTCCCCCACCAGTTGGAGCCCGGTCCCATCGGGGAGGTAATGGTCCAGAAGGATGAGATCGGCATGCTGCGTGTCGAGGGCGGCCAGGGCCTCGGCCGCGGTGTGCGCGAGGCCACTGACCCGGAAACCCGTGATTTTGGTGACGTACGCTGCGTTGATCTTCGCGACCCGCACGTCGTCGTCAATGATCAGCACGTCGAACATCGGTCGGCTCCTGTCGCGTCTTCAAAGTGGTGACCACCCTCGGCGTCATGGTGGCTGGCGGTGGCGCGGGTGTCCGTGAGTGTTTCGTGACGATGGGCTTCATGCGGTGGGGGAAGCTCATCGGACAGCGAATCGGGGAGCGTGACGGTGAACTCTGCACCGCCACCAGGGCGTTCGGCAACCTCGGCGCTGCCTCCATAGCGCTCGGTGAGGCGGCGTACGAGTGCCAGCCCGATACCGCGCTGCCCGTGGGCGGGTGGCTCCTTGGTCGTCCAGCCCTCAGTGAAGATTTCCGCGCGACGGGACTCGGGTACGCCCGGTCCGTTGTCACTGACGCGGACGATCGCGGTGCGCCCTTCGGTGCGGACCGTCACCTCCAGTTGAGCGTCCCGCTTGCCTGCAGTGGCGTCCAGGGCGTTGTCAACGAGGTTGCCCAGAACGGTGACGAGGCTGTGCGGGTCGATCAGACAATCGGGGAGATGCGTATCGGCCGAGATACTCAACGAGGCGTCCCGCTCCGTGGCAACGGTGGCCTTACCGACCAGGAGAGCGGCCAGCAGCGGATCGTGGATGCGCTCGGTGACCTGTTCGGCCGTCGCCCGGTGTACGCCCACCGCTAGTGTCACGAATTCCACAGCCTCTTCATAAAGCCCAAGTTCAAGCAGCCCAAGGAGCGTGTGCAGCCGGTTGGCGTGCTCGTGGTCCTGGGCACGGAGTGCGTCGATCAGGCCGCGCGTGCCGTCCAGTTCCCTCCCCAGACGCTCCAGCTCGGTGCGGTCGCGTAAGGTGACCACGGCCCCGCCGTCGTCGGTCGGCATCCGATTCGCCACGAGGACACGCTGACCCCTGACGGCCAGCAGATCCACGCCGGCTACCCGCCCCGCCAGCACATCGGTGGTACGTCCCGGTGGAAGGGCGTCGTCCAGCGGGCGGCCGGTGTCCTGGGCGCGCAGGTCGAGAAGGCGCCGCGCCTCATCGTTCATGAGGCGGATCCGGCCGAGCTTGTCGAGCGCGAGGGACCCCTCACGGATGCCGTGCAGCATCGCCTCGCGCTCGGTGAGCAACGCGGAAATGTCGGAAAATGCCAGGTCATGGGTCCGGCGCTGGAGGTGGCGGGAGACGAGGTACGAGGCGAAGGCACCCACGGCGAGCGCTCCGCCCGCGTAGGCGAGCAGCTCGGGGACCGTGGAGAGCAATCGTTGTTGCACGCTCTCGTACGCGATGCCCACGGATACGGCTCCAACCACCTTGCCGGCCTCGTCCCGCAGCGGGACCTTGCCCCGCGCGGAGCGGCCGAGTGTGCCCTCGTCGATCTGCATAATCTCTCGGCCCGAGAGCACGACAGTCGGGTCGGTGGAGACGTGGTGTCCGATCTCGTCTGGGTCGGTGTGGGACCAGCGCACACCGTGCTTGTCCATGATCACCACGTACTTGGCGCCAGTGGCGGCGCGTATCCGCTCGGCCTCATTCTGGACGGGGCCGTGGCGCGTGGGGCGTGATGCCTCCAGGTCATCGTCCAGGTGTGTCTCGGCGGCGGTGGTTTGCGCGATGGCGAGCGCGCGGTGCATGGCTTGCTCGTCGAGCTCGGCACTGAGCGGGGCGAGGAACAGGCCGGTTGCGAGCGCGGTGACGCCGGTGGCGATGGCCAGCTGCATCATCAGCACCTGGGAAAAGACCCGGCGTGGCCAGCCCAGACGAGGGTGTGTCAGGCGCAGCCACGGGGCTGTTCGCCGACTGCTGGCCGGGGACGGACCGTCGGTGGCCCACCGGTTGCGGTCAGGCTGATCGGCAGGACCGGCGTTGCATGTCTCTTCCGTAGAGGCACCGGTGTGTGGCGAGTCGCTGGGAAATGGTGCGGAACCCGAAGACCCGGCGGCGCTCGCGTGTGGAGCCGATGCGTCCCTCTCGCCCATACGGATGAACAGTAAGCGTGGCGGCAGCAGTTCCGGTAGTTCTCGCTGTTCTGACTCCGGAGGGGGCCGGGCATGCTCGCCGCGACTTATCGGCAGGCGGGGAGGACTGTGCGGAGTTATCCACAGGGCTTTCGGCCGCAGATCGTACGCGCCTAGCTTCGCAGCGTGAACGTCGGTTCGGGGCGCTCAAAGCGGCTCTGGCGTGGCCAGGGCGGTTGCGGGTGAGTGGCACTGGCGCTCTGCTCGGCTGCGGGCAGTTGCAGCCCGACGGACACGACGAGGCCAGAGACAGGAGGGGAACGCCCATGCGCTCGATTGCGGGCAACGGAGGACAGGGGCCGGCAAAGAGGGGGGATGCGCGCCCGATCTCCGCGGGGCAGGTCGCGGCGGCGGTGTTCGGTCTGGGTCTGGCCGTGACGCTGGGGATGACGATAGGGGTGGTGTTCGGTAGGGGGCGAAGAGCGCGAGCGGAGCTGCAGGGCGAGGAATGCCGCTGCCGGTGCCACGGGAAGACCGTTCAGCCGGACATTGCCCCGGCGTCAGGGGAGCGGAGCAGCGGCCGCGATGGGCCACGCCGAGGCAGTGACTCCCGCGATGGCCGTGACCGTCATACGCGCCGGTGGACTGAGCGGCGCACCACAGCTGGCGGGCGCAGGAGCACCATCGGCCCGCTGCTCGACCGTGACGCGCCACGTGCGGCCGTCGGCGTGCGCGATGGAAACGGTCCAGGCAGGGGAGCTTCCCGTGATCGGTCCGCTGACGGGCGCCGGGCCATCGCCCCGCACCGGTTCGGGCCGCACCGCGTCGGCCCTTACGACGTCGAGTGCGTCCGCCCGCTCCTCGCGGATCAGCTCGCGGACCGCGAGGTCGGCGGCCTGGGCCGGCGGGTCCCACGCCGAGCGCCCGCGGCAGTCGTCCAACATGATCCGTCCACTGCGCGCCGCCTCGACAGCGTCCTTGACCAGATGAGCCGAGGCCCGTCCGTACGCGTAGCCGTAGGGGAGGACGAAAAGCGTGGGGGAGAAGCGGTGGCCGCCGATGTGCGTGACTTCCCAGGCTTCGATTCCGCTGGCGGCGACCTCAGCGGCCAGCGGGCGGCCGAGGAGCGCGCAGCAGCGGTCCCGCTTGCCGTTCGTGCAGACGAGGACCAGCGGTTCACCGGTGTACGGCTCCCAGAGGCCGCCGTGCTTTCCGGCCCCCAGCGCGGCGAAGTCCAGCCCGAGAGCCGCTCTCGGGTCGGTGACGGTGGTCGTACGGATCCAGGAGTGGCCCGGCGCGGTGTGCGCGATGAACAGCCGACGCCGGGAGACGCCGTGGCAGTCGGCATGGCGTCCAGGCCGACGGATCAAGGCGACGCGAACATTTGTGCCGTCGGTCGCGGCCTCCAGGGCGCGGCCGATGTCAGGGTCGAGGTGGCTGTCCGTCAGCGCCTTGGCGCCCCACGGCCCGGTCTGCTCGATGAGCAGCCAGGTCGGGGCAGTGGCCGCGGTTCCGGCCAGGGCCTCGGCCGATTCGCGGGAGGCGGTCGCGCAGGTGCTCACAAAGGTGAGCCTAACCCGCGCCGTGGGAGGGCTGAGGTCGGGAGGGGAGGGTGGTGACGGATTCCACTTCCCACGTGGCCGGATCTTCATCTACGGCCAGGGCAGCGGCAGCGGCACGTCCTCCGTCGTTGAAGGGTGCGGCGAGCCCGGCTGGAACAGCGCCTGGGCGGACACGGCGGCCTGGTCACCGTCGACGGCGTGGTCCGGCCCGGCGGCAGGTGACGCGAGTGACACCTTCGCCGCCGGCGACATCTCCCGAGTGAGGCCGTTCGTCAGCGTCAGGCTCCAGCAGAAGTGGTCCGCGCCATCACGGCAGTGGCTGTGGCGGGCGGGGGCCTTGGTACTGGCCGCTGGGACGCATTCGCAGTGGGGGCTCGTCGTACTCCTCGATGGCGTGTGCGATCCAGCCGGCCGTACGGGCGATGGCGAAGACCGTCTCGCCGGCTTCGGCCGGCATGCCAGCCGATACGGTCAGGACGGCCAGCGCAAGGTCGACATTGGCGTGCAGCTCTGCGTGCCGGGCTGTGGTCGTGATCACCTGGCGTGCCGCCTGCAGGGCCGGCCGCGCCAGCGGTACGTCCTCCAGCAGCCGGAAGAGCGCGCGGGCTCGCGGATCCTCGCCTCGGTACAGGCGGTGGCCGAGGCCCGGTACCCGCCGACCTGCTCGCAGGTGATCGGCGACCACCGCGGCTGCGCTGCCACGTTCCAGGACCTCAAGCAGCATGCGGTGGGCGAGACCGCTTGCCGCGCCGTGCAGGGTGCCGTCCAGCGCTCCGAAGCCGGCCGAGACGATCGCGTACGGATGGGCGCGTGCTGAAGCGGCGACTCGGACCGCGAGTGTCGAGGCAGCGAGGTCGTGGTCGATGAGCAGTACCAGCGCTGCGTCCAGGACGCGCAGTGACGCCGCGTCGGCCGGGGCGGAGGCCAGCCGCGACCACAGCCGCGGTGCCAGTGGGGTTGTTTCGTGCTGCTCGGCGGCCTGTTGCGGCAGTGAGTCGACGAGGGTCGGGATGAGGCTGCGGGCGGTGTTGAGGACAGCGTCCTCGGACAAGTCGAAGCGCAGCGGGTCGGCGGCCGCCGAGGCGATCACCGCGACGCGCAATCGGTCCATTGGCCCGGCGTGTGCAGGCAGCGCCTGTACGGCGCGGCGGGCTGAGGTCAGTGGGTCGGGCGGTGCCGCGAAGCGGATGCCGCGGCGCATTTCGCCGGTCCACAGCCACTCGGCGACTTCCTCGTAGCTGTAGTTGGCGGCGAGTTCCGTTGTGTCGACGCCGCGGAAGTAGCAGTGGTCGCGGTCGATGAGCGTGATGCCTGTACGAACCGCGAACTCGCCGCCGGAGGCGGATGGTTCGCGTCGGCCGCCGCGCCGTGCGAGTGCGCCCACCTCCTTCGCGTCGAAGGTGCTGCCGCGGCTGCCGGGCTCGCGGCGGCTGGTCAGCTGGCCGCGGCTGACGTAGGCGTACACCGTCTCCGGCTTCACGCCGAGCCTGTCGGCCGCTTCCCGGGTGCTCAGCCGCCGCCCTGTCGAGTTGTCGGCAGGGGGATGCGCTGTGCCGTGAGCCGTGTCTTGATCCGCCATGGGTCCACCGTATCCAGCCGTATGTGCATTGATTCAATCAACATTGACAAGGGTTGAGTCAAGCGTAGACAGTCGGATCAATATTTGGCGGGAAGAGACAAGGAGTTCGTTATGCCGATCGCTGAGGTGAACGCGCCGATCGAGGCGCCTCGCGGGCTTGCGGGCGTCATCGTCACCGAGACCGAACTGGGCGACGTACGGGGCCGCGAGGGCTTCTACCACTACCGGCAGTACTCGGCTGTGGAGCTCGCTGCGGCTCGCAGCTTTGAGGATGCCTGGTACTTGATGTTCCACGGCGAGCTGCCGGACGCGGCGCAGCTGGCCTCCTTCACGGCGAAGACCGCTGCCCTGCGCGAGCTGCCTGCCGCTGTACGCGACGCATTGCCCGGCATCGCCCGCGCCGGCGCGCTCTCCGGACCGCTCGCGGGGCTGCGTACCGCGCTCTCGCTGCTGGGTGCGTCCGCCGGGTTCCGGCCGCTGTACGACATGGACGCCGACCGTCGTCGCGCCGACGCGCTCGCCGCATGTGCCGCTGTGCCGACCCTGCTCACCGCGCTCCATCGGCTCGGCCAGGGGGAGCCGCCGGTGGAGCCGCGCAGCGACCTGTCCTATGCCGCCAACTACCTCTACATGCTCACCGGTCACGAGCCGGAGCCGGAGCGTGTACGGGCGATCGAGGAATATCTGATCTTGACGATCGATCATGGCTTCAATGCCTCGACGTTCACCGCCCGTGTCATCACCTCCACTGGGGCCGACCTCGCGGCCTGTCTCGTCGGCGCGGTCGGCGCGCTCTCCGGGCCGTTGCACGGCGGTGCACCCAGTCGCGCCCTGGACACGCTTGACGCGATCGGCACACCGGATCGCATCGACGACTGGATCCGCGAGCGGGTGCTGCGCGGCGACCGGATCATGGGTTTCGGGCACCCCGTCTACCGCACCGAGGACCCGCGCTCCCGGATGCTGCGCGGTATCGCCGAGGGCTTCGGTGGCCCGCTCGTGGAACTCGCCGTCCAGGTGGAGGCGAGGGTGGAGGCACTGCTCGCCGAGCTCAAGCCGGGGCGTGAGCTGCACACCAACGTCGAGTTCTACGCGGGTGTCGTGATGGAGCTGTGCGGTCTGCCGCGTGCGATGTTCACGCCCACGTTCTGTGCGGCCCGCGTCGTGGGCTGGAGCGCCAACATCCTGGAGCAGGCCGAGGAATCGAAGATCATCCGCCCGGCTGCCCGGTACGTCGGCCCACCCGCGCCGCAGTCACTGCCCGCCGTCGCGCTCCGCTGACCGCTGTCGCGTCCCGCTGACAGGGTCCGTCCGGGAGGGTGAGCCGAGCCTGCCGTAGGCGGTCCGTTACGATCGACAGCTCGTCTGCCGCCGGTCCGCGCGGCCCCGCCACCCGCACCATGGAGGCGCCCTCTTGGCCCCGCAACAGATCCCGGTCGTCGTGCTCGCGGGCTTCCTCGGGTCGGGCAAGACCACCCTCCTCAACCACCTGCTCGCCGCCGGCGACGGCACCCGTATCGGTGCGATCGTCAATGACTTCGGCAGTATCGAGATCGATGCGATGACCGTCGCCGGACAGGTGGACTCGATGGTCTCGCTCGGCAACGGCTGTCTGTGCTGCGCCGTCGACACCAGTGAACTGGACGAGTACCTGGAGCGGCTCGCGCGTCCCGCGGCCCGTATCGATGTGATCGTCATCGAGGCCAGTGGGCTGGCCGAGCCCCAGGAACTCATCAGGATGATCCTCGCCAGCGACAACGAACGGATCGTCTACGGCGGGCTGATCGAGGTCATCGACGCCGCCGAGTTCGATGCAACCCGTGAGCGGCATCCCGAACTCGACCGGCACGTCGGCATCGCGGATCTCGTGGTGCTCAACAAGGCCGACCGGATCGATGACGCGGCACGGAAGCAGCTCATGGACACACTCGCGGATCTCGCGCCCGGCAGACCCGTGGTCTGCACGGCGTACGGGCGGATCGACCCGGAGCTGTTCTTCGACCGTGGCCCGGGCGAGGACGATGATGCGGCCGTGCGGCAGCTGTCCTTCGAGGACCTGTTGCGGGAGGCGACCGCGAACCGGGAAGAGGGTGCCGACGGCCCCGCAGGCCCCCGCAGCCTCGACCACGACTGCGATCACTCAGGGCAGTCGGGCGACCCGGGACATGCGGATCACACCCCTCACGCGGGCGGATGCGGCCACACCGATCATCTCCACGCCGCCTACCAGAGCGTGGAGTTCACGTCCCGGGAGCCGATGCACCCGCGCCGCCTCATGGACTTCCTCGACAGCCGCCCCGCCGGCCTCTACCGCATCAAGGGTTTCGTCCACTTCGACGTCCCCGACAGCCGCCAGAAGTTCACGGTGCACGCGGTCGGGGACTTTCTGCGCTTCTACCCCTCGCCATGGCCGAAGGGCGAGGAGAGGTGCACCCAACTCGTCATGATCGGCAGCGGCATCGACGCGGCGGCCCTGCACAAGGAGCTGGAGAACTGCCGGGAGACCGGGCCGACGGCCGCTGACGCGAACAGCATGTGGGGCGTCCTGCGGTATGTGCCCTCCCGGGAGGCGTGAGGAAGAGCGAGGAGGGCTGGGCCCGGCCGACATCACGCCGACCGGGCCCAGCCCTCGTGCACAGGGGCTACGGACCCGCTACACCGGCCCCGCCAGCGCCGCTACCGGCTTCAGCAGCGGTACCCCCGAGCCGTCCCGCCGCGGATCGGGCTCCGGCAGCGGCACGGGAGCGCCCTTGGCGTCCGCCGCCCGCACCGGTGCCGGCCCGGCCCACGCCAGGGCCAGACAGTCCTCGCCCTTCAGGAACCGCTGGCAGCGCACGCCGCCCGTCGCCCGGCCCTTGCGCGGATACTGGTCGAACGGTGTGAGCTTGGCCGTCACCGCCGAGTCGTCGAGCGTGCCGTGCGAGCCGGCGACCGTGAACACCATGGCGTCCGAGGCCGGATCGACCGCGGCGAAGGCGATCACCTTCGCGCTTTCGCCCAGCTTGATGCCCGCCACGCCGCCCGCCGGCCGGCCCTGGGGCCGCACCTGCGACGCCTGATAGCGCAGCAGCTGCGCCTCGTCCGTGATGAAGACCAGATCCTCCTCACCGGTGCGCAGCTCGGCCGCGCCCACGATGCGGTCGCCCTCCTTGAGGGTGATGACCTCCAACTCTTCCTTGTGGGACGGGTAGTCGGGCACCACCCGCTTGACGACGCCGTGCTCCGTGCCGAGCGCCAGGCCCGGCGAGGACTCGTCCAGGGTCGTCAGACAGATCAGCCGCTCGTCGTCCTGGAGCGTCAGGAACTCGGAGATCTGCCCGCCTCCGGAGAGGTTCGGTGCCGCCGCGGTGTCCGGGAGCTGCGGCAGATCGATCACCGAGAGCCGCAGCAGCCGCCCCATGGACGTCACCGCGCCGACCTCACCCCGGGTCGTCGCCGGCACCGCCGAGACGATCACGTCGTGCTTGGCACGCTTGGCGTGGGCGTCGAAGGGCACCTCGCCGGTGACCGTGCGCGCCAGCAGGCCCGTGGAGGACAGCAGCACCCGGCACGGGTCGTCGGCGACCTCCAGCGGCACCGCGCCGACCGCGGTGCCCGCCGACTCCAGCAGGACGGTGCGCCGGTCCGTGCCGTACTTCTTGGCGACCGCGGCCAGCTCGCCGGAGACGAGCTTGCGCAGCTCCGCGTCGGACTCCAGAATCCGGGTCAGCTGCTCGATCTCGGACTGCAGCCGGTCGCGCTCCGACTCCAGCTCGATGCGGTCGAACTTGGTCAGCCGGCGCAGCGGGGTGTCGAGGATGTACTGCGTCTGGACGTCGCTCAGCGCGAAGCGCTCGATCAGCCGTTCCTTGGCCTGCGCGCTGTTCTCACTGGAGCGGATCAGCCGGATCACCTCGTCGATGTCGACCAGGGCGGTCAGCAGTCCCTCCACCAAGTGGAGACGGTCGCGCCGCTTGCCGCGCCGGAACTCGCTGCGCCGGCGTACCACCTCGAAGCGGTGGTCGACATAGACCTCCAGCAGCTCCTTGAGGCCCAGTGTCAGCGGCTGGCCGTCCACCAGTGCGACGTTGTTGATGCCGAAGGACTCCTCCATCGGTGTGAGCTTGTAGAGCTGCTCCAGCACGGCCTCGGGATTGAAGCCGTTCTTGACCTCGATCACCAGTCGCAGGCCGTGCTCGCGGTCGGTGAGGTCCTTGACGTCGGCGATCCCCTGGAGCCTCTTCGCGCCCACCAGGTCCTTGATCTTGGAGATGACCTTCTCGGGGCCGACGGTGAAGGGGAGTTCGGTGACGACCAGTCCCTTGCGGCGGGCCGTGACGTTCTCCACCGTGGCCGTCGCGCGGATCTTGAACGTGCCGCGGCCCTTCTCGTACGCGTCCCGTACGCCGCTCAGGCCCACGATCCGGCCACCGGTCGGCAGATCGGGCCCGGGCACGAAGCGCATCAGGGCATCGAGATCGGCGTTCGGATACCGGATCAGATGGCGGGCCGCGGCGATGACCTCACCGAGGTTGTGCGGCGGCATATTTGTCGCCATACCGACCGCGATGCCGGACGAGCCGTTGACGAGGAGATTCGGGTACGCGGCCGGGAGGGCCACCGGCTCCTGCTCCTGGCCGTCGTAGTTCGGTGCGAAGTCGACGGTGTCCTCCTCGATGGACTCCGTCATCAGGGACGTCGCCGACGCCATCCGGCTCTCGGTGTACCGCATCGCGGCGGGCGGGTCGTCATTGCCCAGCGAGCCGAAGTTGCCGTGCCCGTCGACCAGCGGCAGCCGCATCGAGAACGGCTGCGCCATCCGCACCATCGCGTCGTAGATGGACGCGTCGCCGTGCGGGTGGAGCTTGCCCATGACCTCGCCGACGACGCGGGCGCACTTCACATACCCGCGGTCGGGGCGCAGCCCCATTTCGTTCATCTGGTACAGGATGCGGCGCTGAACGGGCTTGAGGCCGTCGCGGGCGTCCGGCAGGGCGCGGGAGTAGATGACCGAATACGCGTACTCAAGGAAGGAACCCTGCATCTCGTCGACGACGTCGATGTCGAGGATCTTCTCCTCGAAGTCGTCCGGCGGGGTCTTCGTGCTGCGGCGGGCCATCGCGGCTGCGGCTCCTTCTGCTGCGTCTACTGCCGATGTTGGATCAACGCTGTCGGGCGGTCGGCTGTCGGACCGGCCGCCGACTCTGCCTGAGTCTGACGCGGACCATTGTGGACCGCCCCACTGACAATGCCGACCGCGACTCCCCTTTCGGCTCTCCGGGGAACGGCACACGACCCCCGTACGGGGCTGCTCGGACCGTAACTTCGCCAGATGCCGACGCGCTTGCATACAGTGACAGAACTTCCTCGCAAGCGGATCGAAGGGACGTACATGCCCATGGGTCACACGGCCACAGAACAAGCCGGCTCCGGCGGCCTGACAGCAACCGAGCATCGGCTGGCCAACGGCCTGCGCGTGGTGCTCTCCGAGGACCACCTGACGCCGGTCGCGGCGGTGTGCCTGTGGTACGACGTCGGCTCACGCCATGAAGTCAAGGGTCGTACGGGCCTGGCTCACCTCTTCGAGCACTTGATGTTCCAGGGGTCCGCACAGGTGAAGGGCAACGGCCACTTCGAGCTCGTCCAGGGTGCCGGCGGGTCGCTGAACGGCACCACGAGCTTCGAACGCACCAACTACTTCGAGACCATGCCCGCCCATGAGCTGGAGCTCGCGCTCTGGCTGGAGGCGGACCGGATGGGCTCGCTGCTCACCGCGCTCGACGAGGAGTCCCTGGAAAACCAGCGTGACGTCGTCAAGAACGAGCGCCGCCAGCGCTACGACAACGTCCCGTACGGCACGGCCTTCGAGAAGCTCACGGCCATGGCGTACCCGGAGGGCCACCCGTACCACCACACGCCCATCGGGTCGATGGCCGATCTGGACGCCGCCTCCCTGGAGGACGCGCGGGCCTTCTTCCGTACGTACTACGCGCCCAACAACGCCGTCCTGTCGATCGTCGGTGACATCGACCTGGAGCAAACGCTCACCTGGGTGGAGAAGTACTTCGGCTCCATCCCGTCGCACGACGGCAAGCAGCCGCCGCGGGACGGCACGCTGCCCGACGTCATCGGCGGCGAGCTGCGCGAGATCGTCGAGGAGGAGGTCCCCTCCCGCGCCCTGATGGCGGCCTACCGGCTGCCGCACGACGGCACCCGTGAGGCGGACGCCGCGGACCTCGCCCTCACCGTCCTGGGGGGCGGCGAGTCCTCCCGCCTCTACAACCGCCTGGTACGCCGCGACCGCACCGCCGTCGCGGCCGGTTTCGGTCTGCTGCGGCTGGCCGGGGCGCCCTCGCTGGGCTGGCTCGACGTGAAGACGTCCGGCGGCGTGGAGGTCCCGGACATCGAGCGCGCGGTCGACGAGGAGCTGGCCCGCTTCGCCGCCGAGGGGCCGACCCCGGAGGAGATGGAGCGCGCGCAGGCCCAGTTGGAGCGCGAGTGGCTGGACCGCCTCGCGACGGTCAGCGGCCGCGCCGACGAACTGTGCCGGTTCGCCGTCCTGTTCGGCGACCCGCAGCTCGCGCTGACCGCCGTCCAGCGCGTACTGGAGATCACCCCGCAGGAGGTGCAGGCGGTCGCCAAGGCCCGGCTGCGCCCCGACAACCGAGCGGTGCTCGTCTACGAGCCCACCGAGCCCACCGAACCGACTGAGCCCACCGACACCGCTGCCGAGACCGAGGAAGAGGAGGCGGCCCAGTGAGCGACGCCGTTGCCAGCGCAGGCCCCGTCGAGAGCACTATGGTCTTCCACCCGCAGCCCCGGGGCGGCGCGCCCAAGCCGTGGGCCTTCCCGGCGCCCGAGCGCGGTCAGCTCGCCAACGGGCTGACGCTGCTGACCAGTCACCGTCCCGGCCAGCAGGTCGTCGCCGTCGAGATCAATCTCGTCGCTCCTCTGGAGGCCGAGCCCGAGGGCCTGGACGGCGTGGCCACGATCATGGCGCGTGCCCTGTCCGAGGGCACCGACAAGCACACCGCCGAGGAGTTCGCCGCCGAGCTGGAGCGCTGTGGCGCCACCCTGGACGCGCACGCCGACCATCCCGGAGTACGGGTCTCCCTCGAAGTCCCGGCCTCCCGGCTGCCGCGCGCGCTCGGCCTGCTCGCCGACGCCCTGCGGGCCCCCGCCTTCCCGGAGAGCGAGGTCGAGCGGCTCGTACGCAACCGGCTCGACGAGATCCCGCACGAGCTCGCCAACCCGGCCCGGCGCGCCGCGATGGCCCTGTCCAAGGAGCTGTTCCCGGCCGCCTCCCGGATTTCGCGGCCCCGTCAGGGCACCGAGGAGACCGTCGCGCGGATCGACGCGGCGGCCGTCCGCGCCTTCTACGACGCCCATGTACGGCCCGCCACGGCCACCGCCGTCATCGTCGGTGACTTCGCCGGCGTCGACCTGGACGCGGCGCTCACCGACACCCTGGGCGCCTGGACCGGTTCCACCGCCGAGCCGCTGAAGGCGTCGCCGATCACCGCCGACGACACCGGCCGCGTGGTGATCGTGGACCGTCCCGGGGCCGTCCAGACGCAGCTGCTCATCGGCCGTATCGGCGCCGACCGGCACGACCGTGTCTGGCCCGCGCAGGTCCTCGGCACGTACTGCCTGGGCGGCACCCTCACCTCCCGGCTGGACCGGGTGCTGCGCGAGGAGAAGGGCTACACCTACGGGGTGCGCGCTTTCGGCCAGGTGCTGCGGTCCGACGCGGCCGGCGGCGGTGCCGCGATGCTGGCCATCAGCGGCTCGGTGGACACCGGCTCCACGGGGCCGGCGCTGCAGGACCTGTGGCAGGTGCTGCGCACCCTGGCGGACGAGGGCCTCACGGACGCCGAGCGGGATGTCGCCGTGCAGAACCTCGTCGGGGTCGCGCCGCTGAAGTACGAGACCGCCGCGGCCGTCGCGGGGACCCTTGCCGACCAGGTGGAGCAGCATCTTCCCGACGACTTCCAGGCGCAGCTGTACCTCCGGCTGGCGGAGACGGGCACCGTCGAGGCGACGGCGGCGGCGGTGAACGCGTTCCCCGTGGACCGCCTGGTGACGGTGCTGGTGGGCGACGCGGCGCAGATCGCCGGGCCCGCCCGGGAGCTGGGCATCGGCGAGGTGACGGTCGTCAGCGGCTGATCCGCCGTGGTGGCACGGACCTGACCGGGAAGCCGGCAGGAGACCGGCGGGAAGGGGCAGGGGACCGGCCGGGACGTGCAGGAGAGCGGCAGGGCAGCGATCCGGCGGAGCCGGTGACCACTGGTCATATCGCGACAAATGAGATCCCGTGGCGTGCACGCGCCACGGGATCTCCCGTATGTCCGGATTATTGCGGCCGGTTGCTTCGTGACCGTGTGGCGTATGGCACAAAGGTGCGGTTCTGTTTGCCGATTGAAAGTTGTCCCGTTTAGCGTCGGTCCGGCTGTTCGCCAGCAGTACGCCGCAACCGCGGCACCGGACAGTCATCGCCGAGTCCCCGTACGGCGCGAGCCAGGGGAGCCGGGGACCCACATATCCCCTGGGGTGAATCGGACCTCTCTCCGGAGGAGTCCGTAGGAGACCTTCCTGCTCCGAACCCGTCAGCTAACCCGGTAGGCGAGAAGGAAGGAAAGGACAAGCCACCAGATGGCATTCATCCGTGCCACCGGGAAACACCGTCGTCCGAGCCGCTCCGCTCGGACGACCCGCAACATCGCCGGCATAGCCACCCTCGCGGCCACCGGTGTCGTCGGCTCCATGGCCTCCCCGGCGCTGGCCGCGACCGACGAGGCGACCACCGACACCGGTCTGACCCGGGCCGTCGTGCTCGGCGGCGAACTCGCCGACCGCCTGGAGGCCCAGGCCGATGCCCAGGAGGCGGCCGCCGAGGCCGCCGCCGCGCGGGCGAAGGCCGAGGCCGAGGCCAAGAAGCGGGCCGAAGAGGCCAAGCGCCGCGCCGAGGAGGCCAAGAAGAAGGCCGAGGCGAAGGCCGAGGCGGAGCGCGCCGCCAAGGAACGCGCGGCCCGTGAGGCGGAGCGCAAGCGCCTCAACGCCTATGTCGCGCCCATCGCCGGCTCCTACGTGTCCACCGGGTACAAGGCGTCCGGCGGGCTGTGGTCCTCCGGCAGCCACAGCGGCATCGACTTCCACGCCGCCTCCGGCACGTCGGTGCGCGCCGTCGCCGCGGGCACGGTCGTCGAGGCCGGCTGGGGCGGCGCGTACGGCAACAACATCGTGATCAAGATGAACGACGGTACGTACACCCAGTACGGCCACCTGTCGTCCCTCGGCGTCTCGGCCGGCCAGACCGTCACCCCGGGCCAGCAGATAGGCCTCTCCGGCAGCACCGGCAACAGCACGGGGCCGCACCTGCACTTCGAGGCCCGCACCGGCCCGGACTACGGCTCGGACATCGACCCGGTCGCCTACCTGCGTTCGCACGGCGTCAGCGTCTGACGTCCCGCCCCCGTCGCAGCGTCCTTGAGAGCCCCGGCCCCGGCCGGGGCTCCGGCGTATCCGACCGCGCTCGGTGCCGACTGCGCGCCGATGGCCAAATTATGTCCATGAATACTCGGAGTCCGTCGGAAAAGCCGCCCCAGTCGAATAGAGTCGCGGAAAAGTCGCCGATCGGCGGCTAGGGTGAGGAAAATGTCGCCGTTCGGCGATGTTTCCACGGGATTACGGCGGAGGCACGGACGATGCGAGGTCATATTTCCGCGCATGCGGTGTGCACGGCGATTCGCGATGATATTGTCTCCGGTGTGCTCGCGCCGGGGAGCCGGCTGATCGAGGACATCCTGGCAGCGCGTTACGGCGTCTCCCGGGTCCCGGTGCGCGAGGCGCTGCGCACGCTGCAGTCCGAGGGCTTCGTCACCACCCGTCATCACGCGGGCGCCTGTGTCGCCGAGCCCACCGAGCAGGAGGCGGCCGACCTCCTGGACATACGGGCCCTGTTGGAGCCGCTGGGCGCCGCCCGCGCCGCGGCCCGCCGCAGCCCGGCGCACCTCAAGGTGCTGCGCGGCCTGGTGCGGCTGGGCCGCGAACGGGCGCGCCACGGCCACCCCGCGGATCTGCGCCAACTGGACGGCTGGTTCCACGAAACGCTGGCCCAGGCGGCCGGCAGCGCCAGCCTGACGGCGCTGCTGACCCAGCTGCGTCGGAAGATCGAGTGGATGTACACCGTGGAACCGCCGGCCCGGGTGGCCGAGTCATGGGACGAACACGGCGCGGTGCTGGACGCGGTGGCCCGGAGGGACGCCGAACGGGCCCGCGCCCTGATGACCGCTCATATCGAACGCTCCCTCCTGGTGCACCGGTTGCGGCGTCCCGGCGCTGCCGAGGTGAGCGGTTCGAAACCGCCCGTCAACACGGCGCGCGTCCGCCATTAACAAACGCCCCGTATACAAAGGGGTGCGGAATGGTGTTCGGGTGGCGCGTAATGGCGTCTGCCGTTGCTGAGATGCCGTTCCTGTTATTCGGCACGCCCTCATTCTTTCGGCTCGTTGTTTTCGTAGTGCCGGGGGCGGGAATTATCCGGTGCCCGGATATTCGGTGTGCGGGTACCCGTAATTGGTGTGCTCGTGCCCCGATAATTCCGGCGCCGGTGAGAAATTCGCGGCGCTGGTGTGCGTTCATCCGGCATGACTTCCCCGGCACGGCTTCCCCGGCAGGGTGGCATCGGGCGCGCGCAGCGGCCCCGCCGCGACGGCCGTTTCCGGTCGCCGCGGCGGGGCCGCCGACGTGGGATTCCTGACGGACTCAGACGGTCTCGGGGAGCTCCTCAAGACCGTCGGCGACAAGCTTCGCCAGACGGTCGAGCGCCGCTTCGGCCCCGTCGGCGTCGGAGGCCAGCACGATCTCCTCGCCGCCCTGGGCGCCGAGGCCCAGGACCGCCAGCATGGAAGCCGCGTTGACCGGGTTGCCATCGGCCTTGGCGATCGTCATGGGGACGCCGGCCGCGGTGGCCGCACGGACGAAGATCGAGGCGGGGCGGGCGTGCAGACCCTCGTTCCAACCGACATTGACGCGGCGCTCAGCCATGGTGTTGCCCTTCAGTCGCGACTGTTGTCTAGACCAGTCTCTCACGCTGCCGAGAGTGCTCCGGAGGCCCGGTGCCCAGTGCCTGGCCTGCCCCGAGCGTACGCATGCCGAGCCGTTGTCAGTGCCCGGCCGTACTCTGTCCGCATGCAGAAGCCGCCTGACCACGCGTACCCGACCCACTGGGAAGCCGACGTGGTGCTGCGCGACGGCGGCACGGCCCGCATCCGCCCCATCACCCCCGACGACGCCGAGCGACTGGTCTCCTTCTACGAGCAGGTCTCGGACGAGTCGAAGTACTACCGCTTCTTCGCGCCCTACCCGCGGCTCTCCGACCGCGACGTGCACCGCTTCACCCACCACGACTACGTCGGCCGTGTCGGCCTCGCCGCCACCGTGGGCGGCGAGTTCATCGCCACCGTCCGCTACGACCGGATCAACGACCAGGGGCTGCCCGCCAAGAGCCCCGAGGACGACCAGGCCGAGGTCGCCTTCCTGGTCCAGGACGCACACCAGGGCCGCGGCGTCGCCTCCGCTCTCCTGGAGCACATCGCCGCGGTCGCCCGGGAGCGCGGCATCCGCCGCTTCGCCGCCGAGGTGCTGCCCGCCAACTCCAAGATGATCAAGGTGTTCACGGACGCCGGCTACACCCACCAGCGCACTTTCGAGGACGGCGTGGTCCGGCTGGAATTCGACCTCGAACCGACCGAGCAGTCCATGGCCGTGATGCGCGGCCGCGAGCAGCGCGCCGAGGCCCGCTCCGTCCAGCGGCTGCTCGCCCCGGGCTCGGTCGCCGTCATCGGAACGGGCCGCGCCCCCGGCGGCATCGGCCGCACCACTCTGCGCAACATCCTCGACTCCGGCTTCACGGGCCGTACCTACGCCGTCAACCACGCCTTCCCCCAGGGCGTGGAGCGGCTGGAGCCCGAAGGCGTGCCGGCCGTCCGCTCGCTCCGGGAGATCCCCGGCCCGGTCGACCTCGCGGTCATCGCCGTCCCCGCCGAGCGTGTGCCCGATGTGGTCCGTGACTGCGGCGAACACGGCGTCCAGGGGGTGCTGATCCTCTCCTCCGGTTACGCGGAATCGGGCCGCGAAGGACGCGAGCGGCAGCGTGCCCTGCTCCGCCAGGCCCGCTCGTACGGTATGCGGCTCATCGGGCCCAACGCCTTCGGCCTGATCAACACCGCCCCGGCCGTCCGGCTGAACGCCTCGCTGGCCCCCCAGATGCCCGGCGCCGGCCGGATCGGCCTGTTCACCCAGTCCGGCGCGATCGGCATCGCCCTGCTCAGCGGGCTGCACGCACGTGGTCCCGGTGACGGCGGTATCGCCGGCATCTCCGCCTTCGTCTCGGTCGGCAACCGCGCCGACGTCTCCGGCAACGACCTCCTCCAGTACTGGCACGAGGATCCGGACACCGACGTCGTGATCCTCTATCTGGAGTCCATCGGCAACCCCAGCAAGTTCGCCCGGCTCGCGCGCCGCACCGCGGCCGTCAAACCGGTCGTCGTCGCCAAGGGCGCCCGGCACACCGGCGCCGCCCCGCTGGGGCACACCGTGCCCACCGTACGGATCCCCGACAGCACCGTCGCCGCCCTGATGCGCCAGGCCGGTGTGATCCGCGTCGACACGGTCACCGAGCTGATCGACGCCGGGCTGCTGCTGGCCTCCCAGCCGCTGCCGGCCGGTCCGCGCATCGCCATCCTGGGCAACTCCGAATCGCTCGCCCTGCTGACGTACGACGCCTGCCTGACGGAAGGGCTGCGGCCGCTGCGCCCCCGTGTGCTGGCCTCCGCGGCGACGCCGGACGACTTCCACACGGCCCTCGCCGAGGCGCTGGCGGGCGACGACTGCGACGCCGTCGTCGTCACGGCCATTCCATGGGTGGGGGAGGAGGACATCGCGCCCGCCGGCGAGAGCGAGGGCATCGCGCTCGCCGCCGCCTTGCGAGCGGCCGCTGCGGCGCATCCCGCGAAGCCGGTGACCGTCGTCCACCTCGCGATGGACGACCTGGCGGAGACGCTCGCGGCACCGGGGGAGCCGGGAGAGCCCGAGGAGAAGCGGCAGCCGGGAGAGCGCCCCGTACGATCGGCGGGGCCGCCGCATCCGGACGCCACCGAAGCACCCGTCTCCACGGAAGCCCCCGCCCCCGCGGCATCCCCGGCCACCACGGAAACCCCGTCCCCCACCAGGGCCCCGGCGCGGCCCTCCGCCCCCACCCGGCCCTCCACCCCGCCCTACCCGCCCGCCCCCGTCGAGGAAGCCGTCCCCCCGGCCGCCCCCAGCGCCCGTCCTGCGCCGGTCCGCATCCCGGCCTACCCCGCCGCCGAGCGGGCCGTGCGTTCGCTCGCCGAGGCCGTCCGTTACGCGGCCTGGCGCCGGGAGGCCGCCGACCCGGGCCGCGTCCCGGAGTACGACGACATCCAGGAGGCGGCGGCCGGTGCCGACATCGAGCGGCTGCTCGACCGGCTCACCCCCGACATCGCCGCCGGCCGTTCCGTACCGCTCCCCCCGGAGGACGCCGTGGGCCTGCTCGCCCGTTACGGCATCCACACCGTGCCCACCCTCCCGGCCCCCGGCCCGGAGGCCGCGGTCCGCGCCGCCGCCCGCCTCGGCTATCCGGTCGCCCTCAAGACCACCGCCCCGCATCTGCGGCACCGCGCCGATCTCGGCTGCATCCGCCTGGACATCGCGAACGAAACCGAACTTCGCCGCACCTACGCCGAATTGACCGACTTCCTCGGCTCCCCGGCAGAGCTGCGTCCGGTCGTCCAGCCGATGGTGCCGCGCGGCGTCGACACCGTCATCCGGGCCGCCATCGACCCGGCCGCCGGCGCCGTTCTCTCCTTCGGCCTGGCCGGTGCCCCCTCCCAGCTGCTCGGCGATATCGCGCACCGTCTCATTCCGGCCACCGACCGCGATGTCGCCGAGCAGATCCGGTCGATCCGCGCCGCCCCGCTCCTCTTCGGCTGGCGCGGCTCCCAGCCCGTCGAGACCGCCGCGCTCGCGGAGCTGCTGCTGCGCGTCTCCCGGCTCGCCGACGACCACCCCGAGGTGGTCGGTGTCGACCTCGAACCGGTCGTCGTCGCCCCGCACGGCCTCTCCGTCCTGGGAGCCGCCGTCCGCCTCGCCCGTCCGCCCGCCACCACCGACCTCGGCCCCCGCCGCCTGCCCGCCTACTGAGCCGGGACGGGCTCGTCCGCCGCCCCTGCCAGCGCCTTCGTGCTGCCCGGAGGGACTGATGACGCACGCGTCTCCGAGGTACAGCACGCCCCGTAAGATGGACTCCATGGCTAAGACCGGTACGACGACCCAGGGGCTGCGCGCGGCGATCGAGCGCAGTGGCTATTACCCGACCCTCGTGTCCGAGGCGGTGCAGGCCGCCGTCGGTGGTGAGCCGGTCGTGTCGTACCTCGTGCATCAGGAGACGACCTTCGACGCCAACGAGGTCCGTCGCCATGTCACGGTCCTGGTCCTGACCGGCACCCGCTTCATCGTCAGCCACACCGACGAGCAGGCCGCCGACGCCACCTCCCCGTCGCCGTACGCCACCACCTCCACCGAGTCCGTGAAGCTGGACCGGATCTCGTCCGTGGTGCTCAGCCGGGTGGTCGCCAACCCCGAGTCGTACACCCCCGGGCAGCTGCCCCGCGAGGTCGTCCTCACCATCGGCTGGGGCGCCGTCTCCCGCCTGGACCTGGAGCCCGCCAGCTGCGGTGACCCCAACTGCGAGGCGGACCACGGCTATACGGGCTCGTCCACCGCCGACGATCTCTCGCTGCGGGTCAGCGAGGCCGGCGACGGGCCCGACTCGGTCCGTGAGACGCTCGCCTTCGCCCAGGCGCTCTCCGAAGCCACCGCGCCCACCACCAGCACCCGCTGATGGTGCACGCCGTCCCCGCCTGGCCGGAACCGGAACCGCTCGATCCGCTCACCGCCCCGGTGCCCCGCTACGGCACCGGCTCGCTCGCCGACCTGCTGCCCACCATCGCCGCGGGGCAGGGGCTGACGGACCTCGCCACCGGGATGGAACTGGCCTCCGCCGACCGCGCCTGCGTCTTCCTGATCGACGGCCTCGGCTGGGACCTGCTGCGCGCCCATCCCGAAGAGGCGCCGTTCCTCACCTCCCTCCTGGGCACCTCGTTCAACGGCACCGGCCGACCGCTCACCGCGGGATTCCCGTCCACCACCGCCACCTCGCTCGCCTCGGTCGGCACCGGCTTGCCGCCGGGCGCGCACGGTCTGCCCGGCTACACCTGCCAGGACCCGGACACCGGCGCACTGATGAACCAGTTGCGCTGGCAGCCGTGGACCGATCCGTACGCGTGGCAGCCCTATCCGACGGTCTTCCGGCTGGCGGACGCCGCCGGCATCCGCACCTGCCAGGTCTCCGCACCGCACTTCGAACAGACCCCGCTCACCAAGATCGCGCTCAGCGGCGGCACCTTCCACGGCCGGCTCTCCGGTGAGGAGCGGATGGACCTGGCCGCCCAGCAACTCGCCGCCGGCGACCGCGCGTTGGTCTACACGTACTACGCCGAGGTCGACGGCATGGGACATCGCTACGGCGTCGACTCCGACGCCTGGCGCGGCCAGTTGATGTATGTCGACCGGCTCGCACAGCGGCTGGCCGAGCAACTCCCGCCGCGCTCGGCGCTCTACATCACCGCCGACCACGGCATGATCGACATCCCCTTCGACCCCGACTCCCGGATCGACTTCGACCAGGACTGGGAACTGCGCGCCGGTGTACGCCTGTTGGGCGGCGAGGGCCGGGCCCGGCATGTGTACGCGCATCCGGGCGCGGCCGCCGATGTGCTCGCCGTATGGCGTGAGGTGGTCGGCGAGCAGATGTGGGTGGCGAGCCGTGAAGAGGCCATCGCGGCGGGGTGGTTCGGCCCGCGCGTCGACGACCGGGTCCGGGGCAGGATCGGTGATGTGGTGGCCGCCGCACACGCCGACATGGTCATCATCGCGACCGAACGGGAGCCCCGTGAATCGGAGATGGTCGGGATGCACGGCTCGATGACCTCGGTGGAGCAGCTGGTGCCGCTCCTCGAAGTCCGTACCTGACCCGCACGCACCCGCCGCCCGCACCGCACCACCGCCCTGTCCGTACGAGCCTGAAAGGCCCGCGACCTCCTATGCCCGAGCTGGTGTTCTTCTCCGGAACGATGGACTGCGGAAAGAGCACCCTCGCTCTGCAGATCGAGCACAACAGGTCGGCCCGCGGCCTGCAGGGCCTGATCTACAGCCGCAACGACCGGGCCGGGCGCGGCAAGCTCTCCTCCCGCCTCGGCCTGGTCACCGAGGCCGTCGAGGCGGCGGACGACCTGGACTTCTACGTCCACGTCGTCGGCCACCTCTCCGCCGGCGGCCGGGTCGACTACGTCATCGCCGACGAGGCGCAGTTCCTCGCCCCCGAGCAGATCGACCAGCTGGCGCGCGTTGTCGACGACCTCGACCTGGAAGTCTTCGCCTTCGGGATAACCACCGACTTCCGCAGCAAGCTCTTCCCCGGCTCCCAGCGCCTGGTGGAACTGGCCGACCGCGTCGAGGTGCTGCAGGTCGAGGCGCTGTGCTGGTGCGGCGCACGGGCGACGCACAACGCCCGTACGGTCGATGGCCGGATGGTCGTCGAGGGCGCGCAGGTCGTGGTCGGCGATGTGGTCGGGGAGGCGGACGGCCCGCCGCCCGAGGTGGGTTACGAGGTGCTGTGCCGGCGCCACCACCGCCGCCGGCAGACCTCCGCGACCGCCCGCGCGGCCGTGCTCTCGCCGGATGTGCTGCCGGTCGACGCCTCCAAGTAGCCCCGGCCGGCCCGCTCCGGCTCTAGCGCTGCTGGATGATGGTGAAGACGGCGCCCTCGCTGTCGGCGACCGTCGCCAGCCGCCCGTGCGCGGAATCCCGTGCGGGCCGCAGCACATGGCCGCCGAGCTCGCCGATCCGGCGCGTCGCGGCGTCGGTGTCCGAGACGCCGAAATACGTCATCCAGTGCGGCCCCCGGTCGCGCAGCAGGGCGTTGCCCACGCCGTGGATGCCCGCCACCGCCCGCCCCTTGAGGTGCAGCGTCAGATAGTCGAAGTCGGCCGAGACGACCGGCTCCGCCTCGAAGTCGAAGACATGCTCGTAGAACGGCCCCACGGCGTCGGTCTCCTGGGTGACCAGCTCGTTCCACACCGGGGTGCCGGGCTCTCCGCTGAGCGTCGTGCCCGGCATCGACTTGCCCTGCCAGATGCCGAAGATCGCACCCTGCGGGTCGGAGGCGATCGCCATCCGTCCCGCGTCGTCAGCGTCCAGCGGCCCGACGCCGACCGTGCCGCCGCAGGAACGGATCTGCTCGGCGGTCGCATCCGCGTCGTCACTCGCCAGATAGGTGGTCCAGGCGACCGGGAGCTGACGGTCCGGCGCCAGCTCGCCGACGCCGGCCACTTCCCGGCCGTCGAGGTAGGCACGGCAGTACGGACCGAGATGCTGCGGCCCCGGGCGGAACTCCCAGCCGAAGAGCGCGCCGTAGAACTCCTGCGTCGCGGACAGGCTGTGGGCAAGAAGGCTCACCCAGCAGGGCGCGCCGGGCATCCGCCGAGTCGCTGCCTCGGTCGTCATCGTCACTCTCTCCTCGGACCAGGGGTGGTGGCCATTTGGGGTAGGTACGGGCGCGGGTCCCGAGCAGATGCTCGCACCCTCTGATCTGCTGTGCGCCCCGGCCGCGCCGTCATTGGCGCGTTCGCGAGGGAGAATGCCCGTTTTGATGTTTCACTTCCGTTTCGGCGGCGTTGCTTGCCGCCGCAACTCCGTCATACGGAGGGTGGGCACCCGCCTTCTGTGCGTAGCCGCTGCTACGCAAGGATGAGTCCCATGAATGCCATCATCACCGCTACCGAACTCGCGAGCGAGTTGGCGGGGTCAGCCGCCCCGGTGCTCCTGGACGTCCGCTACCAGCTCGGCGGGCCGCCCGGCCGCCCCCAGTACGAGGCCGGCCATCTACCGGGCGCGGTCTATGTCGATCTCGATGCCGAGCTGGCCGGACCCCCCGGCATGGCAGGCCGGCACCCGCTGCCCGATCTCACCGTCTTCACGACGGCCATGCGGCGTGCCGGGGTCAGCGCCGACCGTGCCGTGGTGGTCTACGACGGCGGCCAGGGCTGGGCGGCGGCACGTGCCTGGTGGCTGTTGCGCTGGTCGGGTCATCCTGATGTCCGGGTCCTGGATGGTGGTCTCGCCGCGTGGCAGGTGTCCGGCGGGGCCATGAGTATCGATAAAGAGACTCCGCGGGTGGGTGACTTCACGCCTGCCCCTGGGGTGCTGCCCATGCTGACGGCGGACGACGCGGCCGCACTCGCCCGTCGTGGTGTCCTCCTGGACGCGAGGGCCGGCGAGCGCTACCGGGGCGAGGCCGAGCCCATCGACCCGGTCGCCGGCCATATCCCCGGCGCCGTCTCCGCGCCGACGACCGAGAACGTCGTCGAAGGCGGCACCACCTTCCGCTCCGCGGCCGAGCTGGCCGAGCGCTTCGCGTCACTGGGTGCCACCGCGGACACCGAGGTCGGTGTCTACTGCGGCTCCGGGGTGTCCGCCGCCCAGCAGGTGCTCGCCCTCGCAGTGGCGGGCGTCCCGGCCGCGCTGTACGTCGGCTCCTGGAGCGAATGGTGCGCCGACCCGTCCCGCCCGGTGGCCACCGGCCCGCAGCCGGGCTGAGCCCCCGCCGGGCCCCTGGATGGGCCTCCCCGCACCACGACGTCCGGCCGCCCCTGGAAGCGGGGCGGCCGGACGGGTCGTTTCTCCGCAGGCGCGGCCCGTTACTCCGGCTTCTTGCGCCGGGTGCCGAAGACGATCTCGTCCCAGCTCGGCACCGCGGCCCGGCGGCCCGGCCGTACGCCGTCCGCCTCGGCCTGCCGGTCCGTCGTCCCGGTCAGCCGGTCGCGATGACCTGCCACCGCCCTGGGCATCAGCACATCGGCGTACGCGGAACCGGCCCCGGCGCTGGCCGCGGGCGGCTCCTCGACCTCGGCCTCGTCGGCCGGTTCCTCGCTCTGCGGCGCCTTGGTGGTCTCCGGGACGACCATGTCGCCACGGAAGCTCGGCACCGCCTCCAGCAGGCTGGTCAGCGAATCCCGCTCGCGCTCCCGCTCACCGTTGCCCTCCTCGGCGTCCCGCGGCTCGGTCTCCTCGCCGCCGGCGCCCGCGCGGTCGGCACGGTCCGGGCTCTGTCGGTCCAGGGCGCGGTCCAGCGGCCGATCACGCGGCAGCCGCGCGATCCGGGGCACGAACGGGAAGCTCGGCTCGGGCGTGTCGTCGCTCTCGCCGATCAGCGCCCGCGCCTCGTCGTCGACGGCCTGGACGAGTCGTCGCGGCGGGTCGTACGTCCAGCTCGCCGAGTGCGGTTCGGCCGCGACGCGGTAGACCAGCAGCACCTCCCAGGTGCCGTCGTCCCGGCGCCAGGAGTCCCACTGGACGCTCTCCTTGTCGGCGCCGCGCATCAGCAGCCGCTCCGCGACCGCCTCGCCGAGCTGCGGGCCGGTGTTCTCGCCGGGGCGCCGTACCGGGGTCTTGCGGGCCCGCTCGGCCATGAACGCGCGCTCCGCGAGCACCGGGCCCTCGAAGCGGCGCACCCGGTCGACGGGGATGCCGGCGAGCTGTGCGACCTCCTCAGCGGAGGAACCGGCTCGTATCCGCGCCTGGATGTCCCGCGGGCGGAGGTGGCTCTCCACCTCGATCTCGATCTGGCCCAGCCGCGCACGGTCATTGCGGACAGCGGCGCGCAGCCGTTCGTCGATGGGAAGCGTGTACTCGGTGCTGTCCGCAGCTTTGAGCACCAGCCGTGTGCCGTCGTTGGAGACGGCCACGACACGCAGTTCGGGCATGGGGACCTCCCGGGTGGTGCCTGCCGACGTCACGTGCGTCGCTGCTTCCGCTAGTCGAGTGTGGCCTGCCCGGGTGCAGCCTGCCACAACATTGCCGAGTTACCCGGCGTGTCGTGGCTTGGCCCAGAAACGCCGTTATGACACGGTTACCAGTTCGCAACGCTCGGTGACCATGCCGCTTGCCCTGTTACCGATCACCCGTACCGAGCGGCGGCGCCCCTGGGCGAGTGCCGCCTTCAGGGCCCTCTCCCGCGAGTCCGGGCAGCCCGACGGGAACCGGGGCCAGGGCTCGCCACAGTACTCCATTCGGGCCACCGAGGTGCACCGCCGCGCCGCCGAGTTTCTGGTGGGACAACGGAGTTGAGTCGTCTTGTCGACCTCTCTACCTGCGGCGCAGGTGGCGAGGTTCACAGATCCCCCAGTTTCGGAACTACTCACTCCGCCAAATGGTCCCTTCTCTGTGCAAGACGGATCGAAGGGGCAACCAAAGGTAGGAGATGGGCGAAGAATCCGAAAGCGATACGAAGAAGAGCGATACGAAGAAGAAGGAGAAGCGGATCGACCTGAGTCTGGCTCAGGTCGCGGGCAGCGCCCTCGCGGCGGCCGTCGCCGCGTATCTCGCGGGGCAGTTCAGCCTCTACGGAACCATCATCGGCGCGGGTGTGGTCAGTGTCGTGGCCACGACCGGCGGTTCGATATTCCAGCATCTGTTCCGGCGCACCGGCGAGCAGCTCAAGGAAGCCACGGTCACCACCCGGCCGAAGCCGCGCCGCGTCCCGCGCCGCCGCTCCGATCCCGACGATTCCCACTCACGATCCACACCACGGGACGCGCGCCGCGCCGACCCCACCATGGTGCTGCCCACCTTCGAGGAACAGGGCGCGCCGGACACGATCACGTCCGTCGCGGACAGGAACCCCGGTCCGGGCACGGACCGTACCCAGCCGATCCCGCGGGGCGGGCTCCCCGGTGACGCACGGCCCACCGACAAGACGCAGCTGGTGCCGCGCCTCGACGAGGCGACCATGGCACTGCGCCAGGAGGCTCCCCGCCCGGCCGGCCGCACGTCCGCTGACCACGGGACGGCGGACGTCGAGGAGGTCAACTCCACGACGTACGGCACCCGGCTGCGTGGCTGGAAGCGGTCGGCGCTCGGCGCGCTCGCGGTGTTCGTCCTCGCCATGGGCGCGGTGACCGCCACCGAGCTGATCACCGATCGGACGCCGAGCGGCGGCAAGGGCACCACCCTGGGGCGGCTCATCACCGGCGGCGGCTCCGGCCGGCACCAGCCCGGCACCCCGCAGACGCCCGATCCCGGCCACTCCACCGGCAACGGCACGAGCGGTGGCACCCGCGAGCCGTCCACGGATCCCGGTGACCCCGGCCGGACCGGCAGTGACCCGGGCCGTGGCACGCCGTCCCCGACGCCGACACCGTCCGGCGGCGGCGAGACCTCGCCGGACCCCGAGACGTCCCCGTCCGGGGCGCCGTCCCCGAGCCGCTCCGGTACGGGTGACGACTCCGGCGACGGCTCGAACGGTGGCCAGGACAAGGGGACGGGGGCCCAGCAGGAGCAGGAGAACTCCGAATCCCAGCAGAGCCCGGATCCGCACGCCTCCTGATACGGGGCGGACCGGCCAGGGCCGCGCCCCGGTGCCCGAGGCGGGCGCCGGGGCGCGGCTGTATGTGCCGGGCGGCGGTCAGTCGCCCAGGACCCGCCGCAGATAGTCGTTGGTGAACCGTCGCTCGGGGTCCAGGCGGTCACGCAGCGTGCGGAACTCGGCGAAGCGGGGGTAGGCGTCCGCCAGGTAGCCGGCGTCCTTGGTGTGCAGCTTTCCCCAGTGCGGGCGCCCGCCGTGCGCCGTCATGATCCGTTCGGTGGCCGCGAAATACGCCTGGTACGGCGTCCCCCGGTACATGTGCACGGCGATATAGGCGGTGTCCCGGCCCGAGGCGGTGGACAGCGGGATGTCGTCGGCCGGCGCGGTCCGCACCTCCACCGGGAAGCCGACCCTGAGGCCCGAGCGTGCGACCATCGCCCGCAGCTCGCCCAGCGCCGCGACGGCGGCCTCGCGCGGCACCGCGTACTCCATCTCCAGGAACCGCACCCGGCGCGGCGAGGTGAACACCTTGTACGGGATGTCGGTGTACGTACGGGCCGAGAGCACTTGGCTGGAGATCTTGGCGATGCCCGGTATCGCCGCCGGGAACGCCCGGCCGACGGCACAGGCCGCTTGGAAGACACCGTTGGAGAGCAGCTCGTCCTCGACCCAGCCGCTGACCTTGCCGGGCGGCGCGGCCGGGCCCTGGCTGCGGTTGTTGCGCTTGGTGTTGCAGTTGCCGGTGTGCGGGAACCAGTAGAACTCGAAGTGTTCGTTCTCGGCGATCAGCTCGTCGAACCGGCCGGTCACCTCGTCGAACTGCATCGGCTCCTCGCGGGCCGTCAACAGGAACTCCGGTTCCACGGCGAAGGTGAGCTCGGTGATCACGCCCAGCGCGCCCAGGCCGAGCCGGGCCGCGGCGAAGACCTCCGGGTTCTGCCCTGCGGAGCAGGTGCGGACCGTGCCGTCGGCGGTGACCAGTTCGAGGCCGGTGATCTGGGCGGCGACCGAGGCGGAGTCGCGGCCGGTCCCGTGGGTGCCGGTGGCGGCGGCCCCGGAGACGGTCTGTTCCATGATGTCGCCCATGTTGGTCAGCGACAGTCCGTGCGCGGCCAGCGTCTCGTTGAGGCGCTTGAGCGGAGTGCCGGCGGCCACTGTCACCGTCCCGGCGGCGCGGTCGACCTTCCGTACGCCGGTGAGCCGCTCGGGGCGGATCAGCAGTCCGTCGGTGGCGGTCACCCCGGTGAAGGAGTGGCCGGTGCCGGCGGCCTTGACCGTCAGCCCGTCCTCGGCGGCGGAGCGGACGGCGGCCGCCAGCTCCTCCGTGCTCGCGGGGGCCACGGTCCGTGCGGGCCGTGCGGTGACATTGCCCGCCCAGTTGCGCCACGGCCGTGGTGGTGACGTGGTCGCGCCGTGCCCTCCCGAGCCGCCGACGGCATTGCTGACTGCCATGGTGACGTCCCCTCCCTCCGCACGGGCCCGCCGTGTTCGGCGGCCGCTGGTGTGTGCGCATGATGTCAGCCACCGACGCGACATCCAGGCGGGGTGACAGGAATCACATGATCAAGGGGCGGTCCGGAGTGGTTCGGCTCCATGGCATGGCCTACCGCCGGTAACGGAGAACACCGCCGTGGCGTGCGATGACGCCCGGTCGCGTACGGGCGTCAGCAGGGCGACTCGCTGTGCGCGTCCCGCGGCCGCGCGGCCGGGCCGCCTTCCGCGACCGCCGCCGACGGCGTCGCAGGACGCGGCCGGAGCCTGCGGTAGCCCGCGACCGCCACCAGCGCGGCCAGCGCCCCCGCCGCAAGGGGCACGAGGTAGCCGCGTCCCGCCCCGGCGGCGTCGACGACCGAGCCGGCCGCCGACGAACCGAGCGCGACGCCCACCGCGAGTCCGGTGCTGGTCCACGTCATGCCCTCGGTCAGCTGAGACCGCGGCACATGCTCCTCGACCAGCGCCATGGTGGTCACCATCGTCGGCGCGATGGCCAGCCCCGCGACGAACAGCATCACCGCCAGTACCGGCAGGGAACCGGTCAGCTGCAGCGGCACCATGCTCACGGCCATCGCACCGACACCGATCACCCAGCGGCGGGCGGCGTGCCCCGTGAGGTGCAGCAGCCCGAAGACGGCTCCGGCGACGCACGAGCCGAGCGCGTAGACCGCGAGCACCAGGCTGGCGGCCGCCTTGTGGCCCGCCTCCTCGGCGAACGCGACGGTCACCACATCGATCGCCCCGAAGATCGCGCCGGTTGCCACAAACGTCACCACCAGCACCTGGAGCCCAGGCGAGCGCAGCGCGGAGCCCTCGGAGCGCTGCTCGCGCGGCTGCGGCACCGGCTCCGTGGCGCGCTGCGCCGTCAGCCAGAAGACGCCGGCGGCCAGGAAGCCGGCGGCCAGCAGCGGCCCGGCCTCCGGGAACCAGGCGGTGGACAGCCCGATGGACACGATGGGGCCGACGATGAAGCACACCTCGTCGACGATCGACTCCCACGCGTACGCGGTGTGCAGGACGCGCGGGGAGCCACGGTAGATCTCCGCCCAGCGCGCCCGGATCATCGAGCCGATGCTCGGCACACAGCCCGCACCGGCCGAGAAGACGAACAGCGTCCAGTCCGGCCGGCCCTGTTGTGCGCTCAGCAGCAGACCGGCGACCGCCGTGAGCGAGACCAGGGTGGCCGGGCGCAGCACCCGGCGCTGGCCGTGCCGGTCGACCAGCCGCGAGATCTGCGGGCCGATCACCGCGGCGGACAGCGCGAGCGTCGCGGACAGCGCTCCCGCCAGCCCGTAGCGCCCGGTCAGCTGGGAGATCATCGTGACGACGCCGATGCTCATCATCGACAGCGGCAGACGGCCCAGGAACCCGGCGGCGGAGAACGACATGGTGCCGGGGCGGCCGAATATGGCGCGGTAGGGACTGGGCAACGGGTGCTCCGCCGGTGAGGACCGAAAAATCGGTAAGGGATGACTCGGGCCGATACAGCTTACGGGCGGTGGGTCACCGGATGCTCCCGATTTTTCGCCCTCCGTGACACCGGCCGTACCGGGCCGCCCGCACCCACGGCACGCAGGGGTCTGCCCGCCCTGTCCGGGGCAGGGGTGGCAGGATCGACGACATGCCCGAACAGCGCGAAGCTCCCTTGAGTCGCCCCGCAGGGGACCCCAGCCCCTATGACGCCCTGCTGTTGCTGTCCTTCGGCGGCCCCGAAGGCCCCGACGACGTCGTCCCGTTCCTGGAGAACGTCACCCGCGGCCGCGGCATCCCCACAGAGCGCCTCAAGGAGGTGGGGCAGCACTACTTTCTGTTCGGCGGCGTGAGTCCCATCAACGCGCAGAACCGTGAGCTGCTGGACGCGCTGCGCGAGGACTTCGCCGAGCACGGCCTGGATCTGCCGGTCTACTGGGGCAACCGCAACTGGGCGCCGTATCTGACCGACACCCTGCGCACCATGGTCAACGACGGTCACCGCCGTATCGCCGTTTTGGCCACCAGCGCGTACGCCTCGTACTCGGGCTGCCGCCAGTACCGCGAGAACCTCGCCGACGCGCTCGCCGTCCTCCAGGCCGAGGGCCTGCCGGTTCCCCGGGTCGACAAGCTCCGGCACTACTTCAACCACCCCGGCTTCGTCCGCCCGATGGCCGACGCCGTGCTGGCCTCGCTCGCCGGACTGCCCGAGGACGTGCGGGCCGGCGCCCATATCGCGTTCACCACGCACTCGATCCCGACGGCCGCCGCCGACACCTCGGGCCCGCCCGCCGACCACACCCGGGACGGCGAGGGCGGTGCGTATGTCGCCCAGCACCTGGACGTGGCGCGGGTGATTGCGGACGCGGTGTGCGCGGAGACCGGTGTGGAGCACCCCTGGAAGCTCGTCTACCAGTCCCGCAGCGGCGCCCCGCACATCCCCTGGCTGGAGCCGGACATCTGCGACCACCTGGAGGAGGCGCACCGCGCGGGCGTCCCCGCCGTCGTCATGGCCCCCATCGGATTCGTCTCGGACCACATGGAGGTCAGGTACGACCTCGACACCGAGGCCACCGCCAAGGCCGCGGAGCTGGGGCTGCCGGTCGCCAGGTCGGCCACGGTCGGCGCCGACCCGCGCTTCGCCGCGGCCGTCCGCGACCTCCTCCTGGAGCGTGCCGCGACCGAACGGGGCCGCTCCCCGGAGCGCTGCGCACTGGGCGCCCTCGCCGCCTCGCACGACCTGTGCCCGGTCGGCTGCTGCCCCGCCCGGACCCCGCGCCCGGCCGCCGCCGGCGCGGACTGGGAGGGCCCGGTCGCGGAAGCCCAGGCGCCCGCCTCGTAGGTCCTGCCGGCGGGAGTCCGACGGACACCCCGCCGCCCCCTGACCACCGCTCGTCCGAGCAAGGAGCAACGTGCCCGACCCACAGAAGCCCGGACCGTCCGCGTCCGACGATCCGCTGTACGACGAACTCCTCGAACTGGCCCTGGAGGCCGCCCGCCGCGCCGGAACGCTGCTGCGCGACGGCCGGCCCGCCGACCTGGGCGTGGCCGCCACCAAGACCAGCCCCATCGACGTCGTCACGGAGATGGACCTCGCCTCCGAGAAGCTGATCACCGGCTTCATCGCCGAGCACCGGCCCGACGACGGCTTCCTGGGGGAGGAGGGCGCCAGCGTCGCCGGCAGCAGCGGTGTGCGCTGGGTCATCGACCCGGTCGACGGCACCGTCAACTACCTCTACGGGCTGCCCTCCTGGGCCGTGTCCATCGCGGCGGAGAAGGACGGCGAGACGGTCGTCGGGGTCGTCGCCGCCCCGATGCGCGGCGAGACGTACCGGGCCGTCCTCGGCCGCGGCGCGTTCAACAACGGCGAGCGCGTCCACCACCGGCCCGCGCCGCCGCTCTCCCAGGCGCTGGTCGGCACCGGCTTCGGCTACCTCGCCGAGCGCCGGGCCGCCCAGGCGGACGTGGTGCGCACGCTCATCCCGAGGGTGCGCGACATCCGGCGCGGCGGCTCGGCCGCGATCGACCTGTGCGATGTGGCCTGCGGCCGGCTCGACGCCTACTACGAGCGCGGCCTCAATCCGTGGGACCTGGCGGCCGGTGCGCTGATCGCCCGTGAGGCCGGTGCGCTCACCGGGGGCCGTCCCGGCGAGCCGGCCTCCCACGAGCTGACCGTCGCCGCCTCCCCGGCCGTCTTCGAGGAGCTCCAGCCGCTCCTGGACGAACTCGGCGCCTGGCACGACTGACCGCGACGCGGTAGCGGACACGACAGCGCCCCGGCACCGTCCACGCGGTGCCGGGGCGCCGATGTCCGAGCGCCGGGGAATCAGACGCTGCTGACCCCGACCTTGACGCCGTGCTCGACGGCCAGGCGCTGCAGGTCCTCCAGCTCGCCCTGCTCGACCTCGGCGAGGAAGTCGTCGCCGGCCGCGCGGGCCCGGTCCAGATCGGCTTCGGTGTTCTTTATGCGCTGCAGAATGCCTGCGGTGAACGCGTCCATGGTGCGCCCCCTCGTCGTGGGTCGGTGGCACGGGGGTGTGCCGACGGGTGGGTGATCACGGCGTTGCCCCTGCGGTGGACCGGGTCGTGGCGTGGCGCCGTACAGGGCGTGATCGCGGGTGTGCAGTCGTCCTCCCCACCCGCAACCTCAGGGAAACCTCAACCCGTGGAGGAATCCCGCCGATCAGGCCGACGGAATCCGGCTCCGCCCCTCCGCACCCCTCTTACTGCCGGTTTATGGCTCTACGGGGCAGGATGGAAGGGCTCCGAGACATTGTTGTGCCCTGCCCGAGAGGGCCCTGAGGAAGGACTAGCGACGTGCGTGTTCTCGTCGTCGAGGACGAGCAGCTGCTCGCCGATGCGGTGGCCACCGGACTGCGCCGGGAGGCCATGGCCGTCGACGTGGTCTACGACGGCGCGGCCGCCCTGGAACGGATCGAGGTCAACGACTACGACGTGATCGTCCTCGACCGCGACCTCCCGCTGGTCCACGGCGACGACGTCTGCCGCAAGATCGTCGAACTGGGTATGCCGACCCGCGTCCTGATGCTCACCGCCTCCGGCGACGTCAGCGACCGCGTGGAGGGCCTGGAGATCGGCGCGGACGACTATCTGCCCAAGCCGTTCGCCTTCACCGAGCTGACCGCCCGGGTACGCGCCCTGGGACGGCGGACCACCGTCGCGCTGCCGCCCGTCCTGGAGCGGGCCGGTATCAAGCTCGACCCCAACCGCCGTGAGGTCTTCCGCGACGGCCGGGAGGTGCAGCTCGCGCCGAAGGAGTTCGCGGTCCTGGAGGTCCTGATGCGCAGCGAGGGCACGGTCGTCTCGGCCGAACAGCTTCTGGAGAAAGCCTGGGACGAGAACACCGATCCGTTCACCAACGTCGTACGGGTCACGGTCATGACGCTGCGCCGCAAACTCGGCGAACCCGCGGTGATCGTCACCGTCCCCGGCTCGGGATACCGGATCTGACCGGCGATGCCCTCCCTGCCCTCGTTCTCCAAGGCGGCGTCCACCCCGCCGCCCGCCGCTCCGCCCAAGCCCACCTGGGACCCCAAGCCGGTCAATGTCCGGCCCTTCCCCTGGCTGCGGCCGACCATCCGGATAAGGCTCACGCTGCTGTACGGCGGCATGTTCCTGATGGCCGGCATCGTGCTGCTCACGATCATCTACATGCTGGCCGCGAACGCGCTGAGCGCCGGAAACCAACTGCCCTTCAAGATCGTGGGCGCGAAGCAGCTGGAGATCTACAGCAGCACCTGTCCCGGGCTGACCGCGGTGGGGGACATCCCGCAGCTGAACAGCGAGGTCAGTCAGTGTCTGCTGCACCAGCGGGCGGCCGCCCTCGACACCCTGCTCCAGCGCTCGCTGATGGCGCTGATGGGGCTGACCGTGGTGGCGTTCGCGTTCGGGTACGCGATGGCGGGGCGGGTGCTGTCGCCGCTGGGCCGGATCACGCGGACCGCGCAGCGGGTGGCCGGCTCGGATCTGCACCGCCGGATCGAGCTGGGCGGTCCGGACGATGAGCTCAAGGAGCTGGCCGATACGTTCGACGAGATGCTGGACCGGCTGGACCGGGCCTTCGAGTCGCAGCGTCGCTTTGTCTCCAACGCTTCGCACGAGCTGCGTACCCCGTTGGCGATCAACCGCACGCTGCTGGAGGTCCAGCTCGCCGATCCGGACGCGTCCCCGGAGCTGGCGCAGCTGGGCAAGACGCTGCTGGCGACGAACGAGCGCAGTGAGCAGCTGGTGGAGGGGCTGCTGCTGCTCGCCCGCAGTGAGAACAAGGTCGTCGACAAGAAGCCCGTGGATCTGTCGGAGGTCGCGGCGCAGGCGGTCGAGCAGACCCGCGAGGAGGCGCACACCAAGGGCGTGGCGTTGCGCGGGGTCCGTCAGCAGGTCTTCGTCCAGGGCAACGGTGTGCTGCTGGAGCGGATCGCGCTGAACCTCGTGCAGAACGCGGTGCGCTACAACGTTCCCGAGGAGGGCTGGGTCGAGGTCACCACCGAGCCGCAGCCCGGTTGCGCGGTGCTGGTGGTCACCAACACCGGCCCCGTGGTCCCCGCCTACGAGATCGAGAATCTCTTCGAGCCCTTCCGGCGGCTGCGCACCGAGCGGACCGGCAGCGACAAGGGCGTCGGTCTGGGGCTGTCCATCGTGAAGTCCGTGGTGCGGGCGCACGACGGCGCCATCACCGCCGAGCCCCGCGAAGGCGGCGGGCTGGTGGTGCGGGTCGTCCTGCCGCTCTGACGGGAGGGCGGGGACGGTAACGGAACGGTATGGGGCTGTACGGGCCGTGAACGCCGCGCGGCCCCGGCGCCCCGTAGGACTTCTGTGCGTACGATCGCCCGCCGCGCCGCCGTCCGGCGACCTGCCGCCGGTTTGACGAGAGGGTGGGTCGGCGGGGATCCTTCGCCAAGTTCGCTTTGCGCGGAATTCGGCCGGTCCGCCGGCCACCTTGATCGTGTGTGATCCCTCACAGCCGCGAATTTCCGGCCATCTACGTTCTGTGATCAAACCGCCTGGTGGAAAGCCGGGAAAATCCTGGTTTCCCAAGGCCCTGATCACGGGAAGTACACGTGATGGGCTGCGCGAGGTGCGACATTCGGACCGTGTACGGTCCTGATCGCCATCCAAACCGATCACCTCTTCAGGGGGCCGGTTGGGTGTCGATTGAGTAACAGACCTTGATGTGAGGCAAAATCTCCGCCTCAGGTCGGGCACAAGTCCGGCCTCTCACGCGTTACCTGCGCTGAGACACCGCAGACACCCAGAGGGGGAGAGCGACAAATGGCTACGGATTACGACACCCCACGCAAGACCGATGACGACCTCAATGAGGACAGCATCGAGGAACTGAAGTCGCGGCGGAACGACAAGTCCGCCTCGGCCGTCGACGTCGACGAGTTCGAGCAGGCCGAGGGCCTGGAGCTGCCCGGCGCCGACCTCTCGAACGAGGAGCTCGCCGTCCGCGTTCTGCCCAAGCAGCAGGACGAGTTCACCTGCATGAGCTGCTTCCTGGTGCACCACCGCAGCCAGCTCGCCGCGGAGGACAAGAACGGCAACCCGATCTGCCGCGACTGCGCGGCCTGAGACGGGCAGACGCCGTGGCAGGCGCGAACCTGTTCCGCAAGGGACGCAAGGGCGGGACAGGCCCGGCGGCCGGCGCACGATCACACGACGACACCGCGCCCGTGCCCGCCGCCCCGACCGCCTTCCCCGCGGAGCGGATCACCCGCGCCGTGCAGGGGCGGGGCCGCCCGGCCTCGCTCGCGGCCGAGGTCCGGCGCGGTGCCGGCAAGGTGAGCGCGCGTTCCGGGGCCCTCTCCCGCGCGAAGCTGCGGGGGCTGCTCGCCGCGGTCGCCGACCGGATCATCGACACCGCCCCGCGGATCCCGGTCCGCGACCTCGCCACGCTGCGCGCCCAGTTCCCCGGCCTGCCCCCCGAGGAACTGGCCGACAAGCTCGTGGTGGGCGCCTGCCGGGGCAGTGCCACCGTCGGAGCGGGCGTGGGTGCGGCGGCGATGCTGCCCGTACCGCCCGCCATGCCGGCCGAGCTGGCCGCCGAGGTGGTCGGCGTCGCCTCGGTCGAGATCAAGCTGATCGCCGAGCTGCACGAGGTCTACGGCCTGCGGCCGGCCGGGAACCTCAAGCAGCGCGCGACGGCCTATCTGACGTCCTGGACCGAGGAACGGGGCATCGAGGTCACCAAACCGGCCACGGTGAACGCCGCACTCGGCGGGCAGCTGAAGCGCGAACTGCGCCAGCAGATCATGAAGCGCACCCTGCGCAACCTTCCCAACCTCGCGCCGTTCATGATCGGCGCCGCCGTCGGGGCGTTCATGAACCGGCGGGACACCAGAAAGCTCGCCGACCGGGTCCGTAGGGATCTGCGCGCCCGGCGGGTGCCGTGGGACGTCCTGCCCGGCGCCTCGCGTGACGCCCTCCTGGTGGGCAAGTGGGCCGGCTCCGCCCGGCCCGGATCGGGTGACTGACTCCCTCCCGTCACCCGCCTCCGCCCCAGAAGACGGCACTACGTGCCGACCCCCTCCTTAGGCACGTACCGCCTTCAGGGCCGCCACCAGCCGCTCCGGCTCCCGCGTCGAGAGGTACGCGTACGGCGTCGGGTCCGACGGATCGTCGACCTCCACCCGCACCGCGGTCGGAATGTAGCCGCGCAGCAGCATGAACGCACGGGCATCGGCCTTGTGCGTACGCCACGCCAGCGCCTCGTCCCCGTTCAGCGCCGTCGCCTCGCCCAGCGCCGTCACCGGTATCCTCGCGTCGCCCGCGACCAGCGCACCGCCGACCACCCGGATCCGCACCGAGCCGTACGAGCTGGCCGCCACCGCCGCCAGCGCCGCGCCGCCGATCAGCCCGCCGAGCATCGGCAGCGTCCCGAGAGGGAGCAGCATCAGGGCACAGGCGACGCCGACCAGGCCGGCGATCACCCACCAGGAGCGGGGCACGGTGAGGCGTTCTTCGTACGACTGCATGGCTCCAGCTTGGCACGGCGGCGCGGGCCCGTTACGCGCGCGGGTAGGGTCTGCACTCGTGAGTGGAACTGACGAAACGAGGACGGAGCTGCCGCGGCTGACGCCACCGAAGGACGCCGTCGCTCCGGTCCGGCATCCCGACGCGCCGGCGCCCGGAGAACTCCTCGGCGCGCACTACGACCGGTGCTTCGGCTGTGGCACGGGTCAGCCGCACGGCCTGCACCTGGAGGCGCGGGCCGGTGACGGTGTGCGCGTGCTCGCCGAGTTCACCGTCAAGGAGGCCCACCAGGGCGCACCCGGCCTGGCGCACGGCGGGGTTCTGGCCACCGCGCTGGACGAGACGCTCGGCGCGCTGAACTGGCTGCTGCGGGTGATCGCGGTGACCGGCCGGCTGGTGACCGACTACGTACGGCCGGTGCCGCTGGGCACCGTGCTGCATCTGGACGCGCGGGTCACCGCGGTGCACGGGCGGAAGATCTACTCGACGGCCGTCGGGCGGATAGGCGGCCCGGACGGCCCGGTCGCGGTGCGCGCGCAGGCCGTCTTCATCGAGGTGAAGGTCGACCACTTCATCGACAACGGAAGGGCCGAGGAGATCCAGGCGGCGATGGCCGACCCGGACCAGGTCAGGCGTGCGCGAGCGTTTGAGGTGAACCCGTGAGTCAGGTACGGAATCCGGTGGATGTGCTGCTGCGGCGGCTGGACCCGGAGGTGCCCGTCCCCGCGTACGGGCATCCGGGCGACGCGGGAGTGGATCTGGTGACCACCGAGGCCGCCGAGCTCGCCCCGGGGGAGCGCGCCGTGCTCCCCACCGGAGTGTCGATCGCGCTGCCGGACGGCTATGCCGCCTTTGTGCATCCGCGGTCGGGTCTGGCGGCCCGCTGCGGACTGGCGTTGGTGAATGCCCCTGGGACGGTGGATGCCGGGTACCGTGGGGAAATCAAGGTGATCGTGGTCAATCTGGATCCGCGCGAGAGCGTGCGGTTCGAGAGGTTCGACCGGATCGCCCAATTGGTCGTCCAGCAGGTCGAGAAGGTGCGCTTCCACGAGGTGGCGGAGCTTCCCGGCTCGGCGCGGGCCGAGGGGGGATTCGGTTCCACCGGCGGTCATGCGGCGGTGGGCGGCTCCACGGGCGGGAATGAATACGCATCGGTCGGTGCCGACCGGGAAGGACAGTGACGTGTTCGGACGTCGCAAGAAGAACGAGGCTCCTGAAGAGTCGGCCGAGGTGGCGGAGCTCGCCGAGGAAGCGGCTTCGGACGAGACCGTCGCGGACGAGGAGGAGCGGGTGAGCCTCCCGCCGGCGCCGCGGCCCGACGGCCCCTGGGACGCCTCGGAGGTCAAGGAGCCGGGCGAGGGCCGGGTGGACCTGGGCGGTCTGTTCGTGCCCGGTGTCGAGGGCATGGAGCTGCGGGTGGAGGTCGCCGGTGACGCGATCGTCGCGGCGACCGTGGTGCTGCAGGACAGCGCCGTGCAGCTGCAGGGGTTCGCCGCCCCCCGTAACGAGGGGATCTGGGGCGAGGTCCGAGAGGAGATCGCCTCCGGCATCACCCAGCAGGGCGGGGTCATCGACGAGGTCGAGGGCCCGCTGGGCTGGGAGCTGCGCGCCCAAGTGCCGGTGCAGCTGCCGGACGGGACGAACGGTGTGCAGGTCGTGCGCTTCGTCGGCGTCGACGGTCCGCGGTGGTTCCTGCGCGGCGTGATCTCCGGCCAGGGCGCGGTGCAGCCGCAGGCCGCCGGGGTGCTGGAGCACATCTTCCGGGACACCGTCATCGTCCGCGGTGACGCCCCCATGGCGCCGCGCGACCCGATCGTCCTGAAGCTGCCGGACGACGCCCAGATGGTGCCGGACGGCGTGCAGCAGGAGCCGGCCGAGACCTCGCGTTTCGGCGGTGGTGTGGAGCGCCTGGAGCGCGGACCGGAGATCACCGAGATCCGCTGAAGCACACCACGGGCCGCGGCGGTGCGAAACGCGCCAGCAAGCGGCTCGGCAGAGGCGGTCGCGGAGGGCCGTATTCCCGTTTGAGGGAGTACGGCCCTCCGGTGTTTTTGCAGGCCAGAGCCCTAGGCGTAAGGATTCCGTCAACGCCCCGTTCGTGGCCGTAAGGGAGGCGTCAACGGCCGTCGGGGCGGGCCGGACGGACGGTTTGCTCTGGGGGTCCCAACTCCCCATCACCTAGGAGCACACGATGGCCGACGTGGCCTTCGTCGTCGTCACGATCGCGGTCTTCGCGTTGGTGGCTCTCGTCGCCAAAGGGGTGACGAGGCTGTGACCGTGGAAAACATCGTCGGCCTCATAGTGGCCGTCTGCCTGCTCGGCTACCTGGTCCTCGCCCTCGTCTTCCCGGAGAGGTTCTGAGAGCCACATATGAGCCCCGTTCTCGCAGGCGTGCTCCAGCTGACAGCGCTGATCGCAGCACTGGCCCTGGCATACCGTCCCCTCGGCGACTACATGGCCGCCGTCTACAGTTCCTCAAAGCACCTCCGCGTCGAGAAGGTCATCTACCGCTGCATCGGCGCCAATCCGGACGCGGAGATGCGGTGGCCCGCATATCTCCGCGGCGTCCTCGCCTTCTCCGTGGCGGGTGTGCTCTTCCTGTTCCTGCTGCAGCGGGTCCAGGGCATCCTGCCGCTGTCCTTCGGCTTCGCGTCGATCAGCCCGGACCAGGCGTTCAACACCGCGGCGTCGTTCGTCGCCAACACCAACTGGCAGTCCTACAGCGGCGAACAGGCCATGGGCCATGTCGTGCAGACGGCCGGCCTGGCGGTGCAGAACTTCGTGTCGGCCGCGACCGGCATCGCCGTCGCCGTCGCCATCGCCCTCGTCCGCGGCTTCGCCCACGGTATCCATGGCCGGCAGGCCGGCGGGCCCACCGGCAACCTCGGCAACTTCTGGGCGGACCTGGTGCGCGGCACCGTACGGATCCTGCTCCCCGTCTCGGTCATCGGCGCGCTCGTCCTCGTCGCCTGCGGCGCCATCCAGAACTTCTCCGGCATCCACGAGGTCGGCCGGCTGGTAAATGAGCACGGCATGGGCGGCACCCAGCAGACCGGCGGCGGTGCGTACGCCTCGCAGGAGGTCATCAAGGAGCTAGGCACCAACGGCGGCGGCGTCGCCAACGCCAACTCGTCCCACCCGTTCGAGAACCCCAACGCCTTCACCAACCTCTTCGAGATCTTCCTGATCCTGGTCATCCCGTTCTCGCTGACCCGCACCTTCGGCAAGCTGGTCGGCACTGTGCGGCAGGGCTACGCGATCCTGGCCACGATGGGCGTCATCTGGCTCGGCTTCGTCTGCCTGATGATGTGGACCGAGTTCGCCCACGGCGGCACGGCGCTGCAGGCGGCGGGCGCGGCGATGGAGGGCAAGGAGACCCGCTTCGGCGTCGGCGCCTCCGCGATCTTCTCGGTCTCCACCACGCTGACCTCGACCGGAGCGGTGGACTCCTTCCACTCCTCGTTCACGGCCTTCGGCGGCGGCATCGATCTGCTGGGCATGATGCTCGGTGAGATCGCGCCGGGCGGCGTCGGCTCCGGTCTCTACGGCATGCTCGTGATGGCGATCATCGCGGTGTTCATCGCCGGCCTGATGGTGGGCCGTACGCCCGAGTACCTCGGGAAGAAGATCGGCACCCGCGAGATCAAGCTCGCCGCGTGCTACATCCTCATCACCCCGACGCTGGTGCTCGGTTTCAGCGCCGCCTCGATGGTGCTGCCGGACGCCCTGGGCTCGATGCTCAACACCAAGGCGCTGGGCGCCGGTCCGCACGGCTTCTCCGAGGTGCTGTACGCCTTCACCTCCGGCGCCAACAACAATGGCTCCGCGTTCGCCGGGCTGAACGCCGACACCCCCTGGTACAACACCACGATCGGTCTGGCGATCCTGCTCGGCCGCTTCCTGCCGATGGTGTTCGTGCTCGCGCTGGCCGGCTCGCTCGCCGACCAGAAGCCGATCCCGGAGACCGCGGGCACCCTGCGTACCGAGAAGCCGCTCTTCACCGGGCTACTCGTCGGCACGATCCTGATCGTCACCGGTCTGACCTACTTCCCGGCGCTGGCCCTCGGGCCGCTGGCGGAGGGCCTGTCATGACCGCCCCCGTGAAACCAGAGGAACCGGGCTCCATGGCCTCCAGCTCGACCGCTACCCCGACCCGCGCCCCGCATCAGGACGTCCCCAGCGGGCACAAGCCCGGCGACGGCCGCGTGGGCGGCGGTCTTTTCGACCCCAAGCAGCTGGTCACGTCCTTCCCGGACGCGATACGCAAGCTCGACCCGCGGGTGATGGCCAAGTCCCCCGTGATGTTCGTGGTCGAGGTCGGCTCCGTGCTGACCACGATCTTCGCGATCACCTCGCCGTCGGACTGGTTCGGCTGGGCCATCGCCGCCTGGCTGTGGCTGACCGTCATCTTCGCGAACCTCGCGGAGGCGGTCGCCGAGGGCCGCGGCAAGGCGCAGGCCGACACGCTGCGCAAGGCCAGGACCGACACCGTGGCGCGCCGGCTGACCGGCGGTGTCGACGGCACCGAGGAGGAGGTCCCCGGTACCGCACTGCGCGTCGGTGACCTGGTCGTGTGCGAGGCGGGCGACATCATTCCCGGTGACGGCGATGTGGTCGAAGGGGTGGCGTCGGTCGACGAGTCCGCGATCACGGGTGAGTCGGCCCCGGTCATCCGGGAGTCCGGCGGTGACCGGTCCGCGGTGACCGGTGGCACGAAGGTGCTCTCCGACCGGATCGTCGTCAAGATCACGACGAAGCCGGGCGAGACCTTCATCGACCGGATGATCAACCTGGTCGAGGGCGCGGCACGGCAGAAGACGCCCAATGAGATCGCGCTGAACATCCTGCTCGCGTCGCTCACCATCGTCTTCCTGCTCGCGGTCGTCACCCTGCAGTCGTTCGCGGTCTACGCCGGCGCGGAACAGCCCATGATCGTGCTGCTCGCGCTGCTGGTGTGTCTGATCCCGACGACGATCGGCGCCCTGCTGTCGGCCATCGGCATCGCCGGTATGGACCGGTTGGTGCAGCGCAATGTGCTGGCGGTGTCCGGCCGGGCCGTCGAGGCGGCAGGCGATGTATCGACATTGCTGCTCGACAAGACCGGCACCATCACCCTCGGCAACCGCCAGGCCGCCGAGTTCGTGCCCGTGCGCGGGACCACGGAGGCGGAGGTCGCGGACGCCGCCCAGCTCTCCTCGCTGGCCGACGAGACGCCCGAGGGCCGCTCGGTCGTCATCCTCGCCAAGGAGAAGTACGGGCTGCGCGAGCGCCACCAGGGTGAGCTGGTGGACGCCGAGTGGGTGCCGTTCACCGCCCAGACCCGGATGTCCGGCGTGGACGTCACCGAGGACGGGCACCACCGCAAGATCCGCAAGGGCGCGACCGGTTCGGTCATCGCCTGGGTCAAGGAGCGCGGCGGCGAGGTCGCCGCCGACGCCCGGGAGCTGACCGACACCATCTCGCAGGCCGGCGGCACGCCGCTGCTGGTCGCCCTGGAGGACGAGCGCGGTCCGCGCGTCCTGGGCGTCATCCACCTCAAGGACGTCGTCAAGGACGGCATGCGCGAGCGGTTCGTCGAGCTGCGCCAGATGGGCATCAAGACCGTCATGATCACGGGTGACAACCCGCTGACGGCCAAGGCCATCGCCGACGAGGCGGGTGTGGACGACTTCCTCGCGGAGGCCACGCCCGAGGACAAGATGGCGCTGATCAAGCGGGAGCAGGCGGGCGGCAAGCTGGTCGCGATGACCGGTGACGGCACCAACGACGCGCCCGCGCTGGCCCAGGCGGACGTCGGCGTGGCGATGAACACCGGGACGTCGGCCGCCAAGGAGGCCGGCAACATGGTCGACCTCGACTCCAACCCGACCAAGCTCATCGAGATCGTCGAGATCGGCAAGCAGCTGCTGATCACCCGTGGTGCGCTGACCACCTTCTCGATCGCCAACGACGTCGCGAAGTACTTCGCGATCATCCCGGCGATGTTCGCGGTGGCCTACCCGGGCCTGGACACCCTCAACATCATGCGGCTGTCCAGCCCCAACTCCGCGATCCTGTCGGCGGTCATCTTCAACGCGCTGATCATCGTCGCGCTGGTGCCACTCGCCCTGAAGGGCGTGCGGTACCGGCCGGTGAGCGCCGACCGGATGCTGCGCCGCAACCTCGGCATCTACGGACTGGGCGGGCTGATCGCACCCTTCATCGGCATCAAGATCATCGACCTGCTCATCTCCCTCTTCCCCGGAATCCGGTGACCTCCGTGAACAACTCCGTACGCAACAGCGCCCGGTTGACGGCGGCGGGGCTGCGCGCCCTGCTCGTCCTGACCGTGGTCTGCGGGGTGATCTACCCCCTGGTGGTCACCGGCGTGGCGCAGGCCGTGTTCCCGGACCAGGCCAACGGGTCCGAGGTGACGTCCCACGGCAAGGTGGTCGGCTCCTCGCTGATCGGCCAGCGCTACGACAAGGGCACGGACAAGCACGGCGATCCGATACCGGACCTGCGGTACTTCCAGCCGCGCCCGTCGGACGGACTGGGCAGCAACAGGGACAACGGCGTCAACACCCAGTACGATCTGCAGGTGTCCGGGGCCACCAACCTGAGTGCGAGCAACACCGACCTGACCGAGGCGGTGCAGCGGCGCAAGAAGTGGGTCTCCGAGACGTACGGCGTCCCGCAGCCGGAGGTTCCCGCGGACGCGGTGACCTCGTCCGCCTCCGGCCTGGACCCGCACATCTCCCCGGAGTACGCGGAGCTGCAGGCAACCCGGGTCGCCAAGGAGAACCACCTCGATGTGCGGCAGGTGGCGGCTCTGGTCAAGGAGCACACCGACGGCCGCATCCTGGGCTTCATGGGCGAACCGCGGGTGAACGTCCTGGAGTTGAACATCGCGCTGAAGGACCTGGCGCGGGGCAGGGCCAAGGGCTGAGCGGTCACGGCAGTCGACGGACCGCGCAGCGGGCGGCCCCGGGGAGAGCTTCTCCGGGGCCGCCCGGTTCTGCGGTCCCGGTCATTGCGCTCACGAGGGACTCGGCCCTCCGCGGGGACTCGGCCCTCCGCTCACCACACGTCACCGTCGCGCCAGTCGCAGGTGAGATCCCCGTCGAGGTCGAGCGGGACGGCCCCCGGAAGGACGTAGAGGAAACCGTCCTCGTCCGGGGTGCGCCGGATGCCGGTCGGGGTGAGCGCCCAGGACCGGCCGCGCCACAGCTGCCAGCCGCGCGCCGCGTAGAAGGCTGCGGCCGTGTCCGCGGCTCCCAGCGCGCCGAGGTCGTAGCCGCCGCGGACCACCCGCTCCAGGGCGTCCATCAGCGCCGCGCCCAGGCCGCGGCCGCGCCGGTCCGCGCGGACGCCCACGCCCTCCACATAGCCGCAGCGCAGTGCCCGTCCGCCGTGCAGCAGCCGCCGCTGCACCACGGACGCGTGCCCGACCAGCTCCCCGTCCTCGTGGAACAGCGCGTGCAGACCGCCCAGCGCGTGCTCCCAGTCGTCCTCGGTCATGTCGTCGAAGACGTCGTACAGCAGGGCACGGGCGGCCTTGCGCGCGGCGGCGTCCAGATCGGCGGTGTGGGCGATACGGACACGGGCGGTGGGGGAGATGCGGACGCTGACATCGGTCATACGGGATCCTCCCGGTCGGTTCGCGGGGGCGCGCGGACCTGTATCAGAGTCGCGTCAAGACCCGACACCAAGCCACTACCTGGGTGTTTTGTCCCCCTGTGGGGTCTGTAATGTCGAATCCGGCCAGCCCGATGGGGGCGGCTTTCACGTAAGACAATGGGGCCATGGCACGCGGCAAGCTACGGATTTATCTCGGTGCGGCACCGGGCGTCGGCAAGACGTACTCGATGCTGGCCGAGGCGCACCGGCGCATGGAGCGGGGCACGGACGTCGTCGTGGCGTTCGTCGAGCACCACGGCAGGCCCCGTACCGAGGTCATGCTGCACGGCCTGGAGCAGATCCGGCGCCGGGAGCTCCAGCACCGCGGCACGGTGTTCACCGAGATGGACGTGGACGCCGTCCTGGAGCGCGGGCCGGCCGTCGCGCTGGTCGACGAGCTGGCGCACACCAACGTCCCCGGTTCGCGCAACGAGAAGCGCTGGCAGGACATCGAGGAACTGCTGGAAGCAGGTATCGATGTGATCTCGACGGTCAACATCCAGCATCTCGAATCACTCGGGGATGTCGTCGAGTCGATAACGGGTGTCCGTCAGCGCGAGACGGTTCCGGACGAGAGCGTGCGCCGCGCCGACCAGATCGAGCTTGTCGACATGTCGCCCCAGGCGCTGCGCCGCCGCATGGCACACGGCAACATCTACCGCCCCGACCGGGTGGACGCCGCGCTCTCCCACTACTTCCGGCCCGGCAACCTCACCGTACTGCGCGAGCTGGCGCTGCTGTGGGTCGCCGACCGGGTCGACGAATACCTCCAGCAGTACCGCACCGAACACCATGTCTCCACCATCTGGGCCGGCCGCGAGCGCATCGTCGTCGGCCTTACCGGTGGCCCCGAGGGGCGCACCCTCATCCGCCGCGCCTCCCGTATGGCCGCGAAGGGCTCGGGCAGCGAGGTGCTCGCCGTCTACATAGCGCGCAGTGACGGGCTGACCTCGGCCTCGCCCAAGGAGCTCGCCGTCCAGCGGACGCTGGTCGAGGACCTGGGCGGCACGTTTCACCACGTCATAGGCGACGACATACCGAGCGCGCTGCTGGAGTTCGCACGCGGGGTGAACGCCACCCAGATCGTGCTGGGCTCCAGCCGCCGCAAGGCATGGCAGTACATGTTCGGGCCGGGCGTCGGGGCGACCGTCGCCCGCGATTCCGGGCCCGACCTCGATGTGCACATCGTCACGCACGACGAGGTCGCCAAGGGCCGGGGCCTCCCGGTGCCGCACGGAGCCCGCCTCGGCCGGAGCCGGAACATCGCCGGCTGGCTCGTCGGTGTGGCCGGGCCGCCCCTGCTCACCCTGCTGCTCACCAGCATGTCGCCCGGTCCGGGACTGACCAACGACGTTCTGCTGTTCCTCTTCCTGACCGTCGTCGTGGCGCTGCTCGGCGGGCGGCTGCCGGCACTGGCCTCGGCCACCGTCGGCTCGCTGCTGCTGAACTTCTTCTTCACGTCCCCCACCCACACCCTCACCATCAGCGACCCCAAGAACATGGTCGCCATCGCGATCTTCCTCGCGGTGGCGGTGTCCGTCGCCTCGGTGGTGGATCTGGCCGCCCGGCGCACCCAGCTGGCCGCCCGGCTGCGCGCCGAGTCGGAGATCCTGTCCTTCCTCGCGGGCAGCGTGCTGCGCGGCGAGACGACGCTGGACGCCTTGCTGGAGCGGGTCCGGGAGACCTTCGGGATGGAAACCGTCGCCCTGCTGGAGCGCGGCAGCGACGTCGAGCCGTGGACCTGCGCGGGCCGGGCCGGCGGCACCGACGACTGCGAGCCGCTGCGGCGCCCCGAGGACGCGGATGTCGACATGCCGGTGGGTGATCACATGGCGCTGGCCCTGACCGGCCGGGTGCTGCCGGCCGAGGACCGGCGGGTGCTGGCCGCGTTCGCCGCCCAGGCCGCGGTCGTCCTGGACCGGCAGCGGCTGGTGGGCGAGGCGGCGCGGGCCCAGGAGCTGGCCGAGGGCAACCGGATCAGGACGGCGCTGCTGGCCGCGGTCAGCCATGATCTGCGGACCCCGCTCGCCGGCATCAAGGCGTCCGTCACCTCCCTGCGCTCCGACGACGTCGCCTGGTCGGAGGAGGACGAGGCGGAGCTGCTGGCGGGCATCGAGGCGGGCGCCGACCGGCTGGACCACCTGGTCGGCAATCTCCTGGACATGTCCCGGCTGCAGACCGGCACGGTCACCCCGCTGATCCGCGACATCGACCTCGACGAGGTGGTCCCGATGGCGCTCGGCGGTGTACCGGAGGGCAGCGTCACCTTGGACATCCCCGAGGCACTGCCGATCGTCGCCATCGATCCGGGGCTGCTGGAACGTTCGGTCGCCAATCTCGTCGAGAACGCCGTGAAGTACAGCCCGGACGGGGAGGCGGTGCTGGTCAAGGCCAGCGCCCTCGGCGACCGTGTGGAGCTGCGGATCGTCGACCGCGGACCGGGCGTCCCGGACAGTGCCAAAGACCGGATCTTCGAGCCGTTCCAGCGGTACGGTGACGCACCACGGGGCGCCGGCGTCGGCCTCGGCCTGGCCGTCGCCCGCGGCTTCGCGGAGTCGATGGGCGGCACGCTCGCCGCCGAGGACACCCCCGGCGGGGGGATGACAATGGTCCTCACGCTGCGGGCCGTGCCCGGCCGTCCGCCGGTGCGGCCCGACCTTCCGGCCCAGGCCACCACATGAGCCGGGCCGCCCCGACCACGCTCACCAGACGCTCCCCGGGCCCGGCCCGGCGGGGACCGACACACCGTAACCACGAGGGAGAACGCCAGTGAACCGGGTGCTTGTGGTCGATGACGAGCCGCAGATCGTACGCGCCCTCGTGATCAACCTGAAGGCGCGCAAGTACGAGGTGGACGCCGCCCCCGACGGGGCCAGCGCCCTCAGGCTCGCCGCCGCCCGCCACCCCGATGTCATCGTCCTTGACCTCGGCCTGCCCGACATGGACGGGGTGGAGGTGATCAAGGGCCTGCGCGGCTGGACACGGGTGCCGATCCTGGTGCTGTCCGCCCGCCAGACCTCCGACGAGAAGGTCGAAGCGCTGGACGCGGGCGCGGACGACTATGTCACCAAGCCGTTCGGGATGGACGAGCTGCTGGCCCGGCTGCGGGCGGCGGTGCGGCGGGCGGAGCCGACCGGGCCGGCCGATGACGAGGTCGTGGTGGAGACCGAGGAATTCACCGTCGACCTCGCCGCGAAGAAGGTCAACCGCGGCGGCCGCGACATCCGGCTGACCCCCACCGAGTGGCATCTGCTGGAGGTCCTCGTCCGGAACGGGGGCCGGCTGGTCAGCCAGAAGCAGCTGCTCCAGGAGGTCTGGGGCCCGTCGTACGGCACCGAGACCAACTACCTCCGGGTCTACATGGCCCAGCTCCGCCGCAAGCTGGAGAACGATCCCTCGCATCCGCGGCACTTCATCACCGAACCCGGGATGGGGTACCGGTTCGAGCAGTGAGGCGAGGGCGACCTGTGCGGACGGGCAGGAGGCGACCTGTACGGACGGGTCGGGGGCGGTGTTCCGGCCGGGGCCGGGGAGTGTCCCCGGGAGGTGCGGTCGGGGTGCGTGGCCCGTGAGGGCGGATGTGGTGCACCGGTAGGCTGGTTCCATGAGTGCTGGGACCCCCACCGGGAAGCCGGCCGGTCGCTTCCGCCGGCTGCTCGACAGGCTGTCCTCCTCCCAGGAGGAACTGCAGTCCGCCGAGCTGCAGCGGGACACGCAGACCACGGGGTGCACCCGTATCTGCGACTGCGACGACCGCCAGATAGTCAAGGTCACCGGCACGCTGCGGCATGTGACGCTGCGGCCGCGCGCCGGTGTGCCCGCGCTGGAGGCGGAGCTGTTCGACGGCTCCGCGGCGCTCGACGTGGTGTGGCTGGGACGTCGTTCCATCGTCGGCATCGAGCCGGGCCGTAAGCTCATCGCCTCGGGCCGGGTCTCCATGAGCCACGGACGCCGGGTGCTCTTCAACCCGAAGTACGAACTCCGACCGCTCGGACAGGAGTAGCCGGTGACGTCTTACGACAGACCGACCACTGACACTTCCGCAGACCGCTCGTCCGCCACTGCGCCGCCCCCCGACGCGGCCGGGGACGCCCACGGCAGACACGATGGCAAACACCTCACCGAGGCCGCCCTGTTCGAGGCGTTCGGCGGCGTACGCGGCATGGTGGAGACCGTTCTCCCCGGCCTGCTGTTCGTCGCGATCTACACCGTCAACAGGGACCTGCATGTCTCGGCGATCGCCGCGCTGGCCGTCTCCCTGGTGCTGGCGGCCGTCCGCCTGGTGCGCCGGGACACCATGAAGCACGCCTTCAGCGGTGTTTTCGGCGTGGCCTTCGGCGTGGTCTTCGCGATGATGACCGGCAACGCCAAGGACTTCTATCTGCCGGGCATGCTCTACACCCTCGGGCTGTCGGTGGCGTACTTCGTCACCACGCTGGCGGGTGTGCCGCTGATCGGCCTGATCCTGGGCCCGGTGTTCAAGGAGAACCTCTCCTGGCGCACCCGTAACCCGGGCCGGAAGAAGGCATACGCCAAGGCCAGCTATGCCTGGGGACTGATCCTGTTCGCCAAGTGCGCGATCCTCTTCCCGCTGTACTGGTGGGCGGACACCACCCACCTCGGCTGGGTGCTCATCGCGCTGAAGATCCCGCCGTTCCTGCTCGCGGTCTATCTGACCTGGGTCTTCCTGGCGAAGGCACCGCCGCCCATCGATGTCTTCGCGGAGATGGAGGCGAAGGAGAGGGCGGAAGAAGCGGCCAAGGGGGAGCGGGAGAAGGAGCGCGAGGCTCTGAACCTGGTCGCGGACGGACTGGCGCGGGATGTCACGCCCGACGCGATCGCCGAGCGACCCGAGGGACCACGGCAGGGCGGCTGAGCGGCCCGGGCCACCCGGTACTCCTCCGCCGACGCCGGTGTTCCGCTGACGAGGGCCCCTGGGAACCGATGTGGTCCCAGGGGCCCTCGTCTGTCACGGCGATGGTCACGGCGATCGCCCGGCCACAGCCGTCACGACCGCCGTCGACCGCCGGGTGGCGTCAGTCGCCACGACCGCCCGCCGGCTTCGGAGATCTCAGCCGGCCGTGTCCTCGCGGCGTACCGACAGCAGATCCTCCAGCTGCTCCTCGCGCGACTGGGCCGCGACGAACAGCAGCTCGTCGCCCGCCTCCAGCACATCCTCCGTGTTGGGCGTGAGCACCCGCGTACCGCGGATGATGGTGACCAGGGAGGTGTCCTCGGGCCACTCCACGGTGCCGACCCGGGTGCCGGCCAGGGCCGCCTCCGGAGGCAGTGTGAGCTCGACGAGGTTGGCGTCGCCGTGGCTGAAGCGCAGCAGCCGTACCAGATCGCCGACGCTCACCGCCTCCTCGACCAGGGCCGACATCAGCCGCGGCGTGGAGACCGCGACATCGACGCCCCAGGACTCGTTGAACAGCCACTCGTTCTTCGGGTTGTTGACGCGGGCGACCACCCGCGGTACCCCGTACTCCGTCTTGGCGAGCAGCGAGACGACGAGGTTGACCTTGTCGTCGCCGGTCGCCGCGATGACGACATGGCAGCGCTGCAGCGCCGCCTCGTCCAGCGAGGTGATCTCGCAGGCGTCGGCCAGCAGCCACTCCGCCAGCGGCACCCGCTCGACCGAGATGGCGGTCGGCGCCTTGTCGATGAGCAGGATCTCGTGCCCGTTCTCCAGCAACTCACCGGCGATGGAACGGCCCACCGCGCCCGCGCCCGCGATTGCGACCCTCATGCGTGCGCCTCCTCAGGACCCCCGGCGAATGCCGCTTCGACCTTCTCGACCTCGTCGCTGTGCATCATCACGTGCACCAGATCGCCTTCCTGCAGCACGGTCCGCGAGGTCGGCAGCATCGCCTCGCCCAGCCGGGTGAGGAAGGCGACCCGTACGCCGGTCTCGTCCTGCAGGGTGCTGATCTTGTGGCCGACCCAGGCCGTGGAGGTGTGTACCTCGGCGAGCTGGACGCCGCCGCTCGGGTCCCGCCACAGCGGCTCGGCGCCCGAGGGCAGAAGCCGGCGCAGCATCTGGTCCGCCGTCCAGCGGACGGTGGCCACGGTCGGGATGCCCAGCCGCTGATAGACCTCGGCGCGGCGCGGGTCGTAGATCCGGGCCGCGACATTCTCGACGCCGAACGTCTCGCGGGCCACCCGGGCCGCGATGATGTTGGAGTTGTCACCGCTGGAGACGGCGGCGAAGGCGCCCGCCTCCTCGATGCCGGCCTCCCGCAGGGTGTCCTGGTCGAAGCCGACGCCGGTCACCCGCCGGCCGCCGAAGGACGAGCCCAGGCGGCGGAACGCGGTCGGGTCCTGGTCGACCACCGCGATGGTGTGCCCCTGGCTCTCCAGGGTCTGCGCGAGCGCGGCACCCACGCGGCCGCACCCCATGATGACGATGTGCATGCTGATTACCCCGTGCCCTGCACTAGTGCGCTGAACTGCACAAACACCCTGCTCACTACTTTCTTCTCCGAGTACCGGCGACACGAAGCCACTGCTCGCGACAGGGACCTGACGCGCCAACGGGGGCGTTGGGCACTCCGTGGTCCGGTACAACCGTAGCCGTAATGACGTGCCCTGGAGGGAGCGCGGTCGGGCCCGTTCGGAAGCGGTCGGGTGCGGCGCCGCCGACCTGCCCTCCGCCTCCGCCAACGACCTGGCGGACGCGCCGCGTTCGGGGGAGGCGGTGAGCCGTGCGCCCCGCCGGGGCCGCGCGGCCGGGCGCGCCACTCGCCCCGCCGCCCCGCAAGGTGCCGGTCGCACGCCGAGATGATCGTCCGGGATTGATCGGTCCCGTGTCCACGGCCGGCGGTCGGCGGGCGCCTGCCGGGTACGCCGACGACGCCACCACCGCGGGGAACGACGGACCGACATGGCCGGAATGTGCGGATTATGTGCACGCGCTGTGTCACTGCGTAGTCCCGGCCAGGTCGGACGGGCCGCCTCGCGGACCCAGGGTGACCACCATGCGGGTAGCGGGTGGGCGTGAACGTGGACAAAGGCTTAGCATCCTCCCCGTGTCCAAACTGACCGACGTGCCCAAACGCATCCTGATCGGGCGCGCACTGCGCAGCGACAAGCTGGGGGAAACCCTCCTTCCCAAGCGCATCGCACTCCCCGTCTTCGCCTCCGACCCGCTGTCCTCCGTGGCCTACGCGCCGGGTGAGGTGCTGCTCGTCCTGTCCGTCGCGGGTGCGTCGGCATACGCCTTCAGCCCCTGGATCGCGGTCGCGGTCGTGGTGCTGATGTTCACCGTCGTGGCGTCGTACCGGCAGAACGTGCACGCCTACCCGAGCGGCGGCGGCGACTACGAGGTCGCCACCACCAACCTCGGCCCGCGGGCCGGACTCACCGTCGCCAGCGCTCTGCTCGTCGACTACGTCCTGACGGTCGCGGTCTCCATCTCCTCCGGCATCGAGAACCTGGGCTCCGCGATCCCGTTCGTCGTCGAGCACAAGACGCTCTGCGCCATCGCCGTGATCGTCCTGCTGACCCTGATGAACCTGCGCGGGGTCAAGGAGTCCGGCAAGCTCTTCGCCATACCGACGTACGTCTTCGTGACCGGCGTCTTCCTCCTGCTCATATGGGGCGCGTTCCGCGGCCTGGTGCTGGGCGACACCATGAAGGCCCCCACCGCGGACCTCACCCTCCACGCTGAACAGGGCGGCCTGGCCGGCTTCGCGCTGGTCTTCCTCCTGCTGCGCGCGTTCTCCTCCGGCTGTGCCGCGCTCACCGGCGTCGAGGCGATCTCCAACGGCGTCCCGGCCTTCCGCAAGCCGAAGTCCAAGAACGCCGGTACGACGCTGGCGTTCATGGGCGGCCTGGCCGTCACCATGTTCTGCGGGATCATCGTGCTGGCCCTGGCCACCAACGTCCACATGGCGGAGAACCCGGCCAAGGACCTGCTCGACAACGGCACCCCGGTCGGCGCCGGCTTCACCCAGGAACCGGTCATCTCCCAGGTCGCCGCCGCGGTCTTCGGCGGCGGATCGCTTCCGTTCGTCGTGCTGGCCGCCGCCACCGCACTGGTCCTCTTCCTGGCCGCCAACACCGCCTACAACGGCTTCCCGCTGCTCGGCTCGATCCTGGCCCAGGACCGCTATCTGCCGCGCCAGCTGCACACCCGCGGCGACCGGCTGGCCTTCTCCAACGGCATCGTGCTGCTCGCGGGGGCCGCCGCCGTCCTCGTCTACCTCTACGATGCGGACTCGACCAAGCTGATCCAGCTCTACATCGTCGGCGTCTTCGTCTCCTTCACGCTCAGCCAGGTCGGCATGGTCCGGCACTGGAACCGCCACCTGGCCGCCGAGAAGGACCCGGCCAAGCGCCGCCGGATGCACCGCTCGCGCGCCATCAACGCCTTCGGAGCCACCTTCACCGGCCTGGTCCTCACCGTCGTCCTGCTGACGAAGTTCACCCACGGCGCGTGGGTGGCCCTGCTCGGCATGGTCATCTTCTTCGTCACGATGTCCGCGATCCGCCGCCACTATGACCGGGTCGCCGACGAGCTCGCCGCCGACGACACCCCCGACGACGGCGTCGTACGCCCCTCCCGGGTGCACTCCCTGGTCCTGGTCTCCAAGGTCCACAAACCCACACTGCGGGCCCTGAACTACGCCAAGCTGATGCGCTCCGACACTCTCGAAGCGGTCAGCGTCGACGTCGACCCGGCCGACACGAGGGCGCTGCGCGACGAATGGGAACGCCGCGGCATCGAGGTGCCCCTCAAGGTCCTGGCCTCCCCCTACCGCGAGATCACCCGGCCGATCATCGACCACGTCAAATCGCTGCGCCGGCAGAGTCCGCGCGACGCCGTCTCCGTCTACATCCCGGAATACGTCGTCGGTCACTGGTACGAGCATCTGCTGCACAACCAGTCCGCCCTGCGCCTCAAGGGACGCCTCCTGTTCACCCCCGGAGTCATGGTCACCTCCGTGCCCTGGCAGCTGGACTCCTCCGAGGCCGCCAAGCTGCGGGCCCGCAAGCGCGCGGAGTGGAACGCTCCGGGCGCGGTGCGGCGCGGTCCGGTCACCCAGCCGAAGAAGGAGAAGCCGGCCAGCCAGTCGAAGAAGGACAAGGCGGCCGCCAAGCCGTGACCGCCCGGCTCCAGGGCATCGGCCCCTGACGCCCCGCCCCCAGGAGGAGGGGGCACGGCGCGATGGGACGTAGACTTGACGGCTGGCCTCCGCCCGGAGGCCGGGCCGTCATGGTTATCGACTTTGTCGACTTTATCGACGTCCCTGTTTCCTTCATGTCCCTGTCGCCCCCCGCACCTCAGGAGCCCTCCCCGCCATGCAGACAGAACCGAAGAAGTCGCTGGTCGGCGAGGAGCACGAGGTCGAGGTCGGCCCGGTCGCCCACGGCGGCCACTGCATCGCCCGCACGGACGAGGGCAGGGTCCTCTTCGTACGGCACGCCCTGCCCGGCGAACGCGTCATCGCCCGCGTCACCGAAGGCGACGAGGACGCCCGCTTCCTCCGCGCGGACGCCGTCGAGATCCAGGTGGCGTCCAAGGACCGGATCGAGGCCCCCTGCCCCTTCTCCGGCCCCGGCAGGTGCGGCGGCTGCGACTGGCAGCACGCCGCGCCCGGCGCCCAGCGCCGCCTCAAGGGCGCCGTCGTCGCCGAGCAGCTGGCGCGGCTGGCCGGGCTCTCCCCGGAGGACGCCCGCTGGGACGGCACCGTCGAGCCCGCCCCGGGCGACAAGGTCGCCAAGGGCGAGGTCCCGGCCTGGCGCACCCGCGTCCAGTACGCCATCGACGCCGAGGGCCGCGTCGGCCTGCGCAAACACCGCTCCCACGACGTCGAGCCCGTCTCCCACTGCATGATCGCCGCCCCCGGCGTCTCCGAGCTGGGCGTCGAGAAGCACGACTGGCCACAGATCGCCACCGTCGAGGCCATCGCCGCCACCGGCTCGCACGACCGCCAGGTCATCCTCACCCCCAAGCCCGGCGGCCGCCTCCCGCTCGTCGAACTCGACAAGCCGGTATCCGTCCTCCGGGTCAGCGAGAAGGACGGCAGCGTCCACCGCGTCCACGGCCGCCCCTTCGTCCGCGAACGCGCCGCCGGCCGCACCTGGCGGGTCGGCAACGGCGGCTTCTGGCAGGTCCACCCGAAGGCCGCCGACCTGCTGGTCGAGGCGGTCATGCAGGGCCTGATGCCGAAGAAGGGCGATATGGCCCTCGACCTGTACTGCGGCGTGGGCCTCTTCGCCGGCGCCCTCGCCGAACGCGTCGGCGACAAGGGCGCGGTCCTCGGCATCGAATCCGGCAAGCGCGCCGTCGAGGACGCCCGCCACAACCTCCAGGACCTCGACCGCGTACGCGTCGAACACGGCAAGGTCGACCAGATCCTGCCCCGCACCGGCATCACCGACGTCGACCTGATCGTCCTCGACCCCCCGCGCGCCGGCGCCGGCAAGAAAACCGTCACCCAGCTCGCCGCCCTCACCCCCCGCCGCATCGCCTACGTCGCCTGCGACCCGGCGGCCCTCGCCCGCGACCTGAAGTACTTCGGGGAGGCGGGGTATGTACCGCGGCGGATGCGGGCGTTCGATCTGTTTCCGATGACCCATCACGTGGAATGCGTCGCAATCCTTGAGCCCGCTGGAAAGGGCCGCTGACCTGCGGTTTCGCTGAGTGTGCATTATGGGCGTTGTGTGCGTTACGGGCGATATCTTGACGCATGGTCGATGCACATGACGCACGAGTGACGCGCGTTTGACGCACTTTCTGACCCACCGCCAGGCACGGGAAGAGCTGCTTGCGGGGGCCTGAGTTTCACAGGTGGCGAGGTCTGATGCGATGCGGACCCGCGCTGTGCGCTGCGGTGCGCGGGCACTGGGAACCCGCGACCGGAAAGCCGTGGGGACGTAAGACCTGGCTGAAGCCGTCATGTCCGCCAGTCACGATTCGTCGATGTTCAGGGGAGTGCGGCGGGCGTTGGACGCCCTGTGCCGCGACGCAACCCGGAACTCGCCTACCAGGTGATCTTCCTGCGGTCGTGGCCAGCCCCGGACGGGGTCGGCCACGACCGGAGCTTCGGACCTGCCGAACCGGCGCTGAACGGGGCATGGGCGCGCCTGGGGCTCGACCAGTCCGTCGGCACGGGGCACCGGGGGACACCCAGACCCGGAGGCCGCATGGCGAGGCCGATCGCTCACTGGCCGCACTCAGCACTGAAGTGGCCCGGCTGGAGGAACCGGCGGGCGTGTTCGACGCCTGCCTCGATCAGTACCGTTCTGCGGAAGCGGACGGCTCCTGATCGCCGCCGAGCAATGGGCGCGCGAGCCGGAGCGCGCGGTCGGTGTGCCCCCTCTACCACGGCAGGGATATCCGCGCCGAGGCCCGCCACGCTGCGGCGATGAACCTGATGCTCAACGGACTGCCCCACGACCTTGGCGGCAGAACGGTCGATAGCCGGCACACGGGCCCGACCATGCTGTCCGCCGACGTCGTCCCCGCCAACCCACCCCTGAACACGAAGGATTGGGGACGCCAGGCCGTCGGCTAGGCCGGTTCCTGGTCGCCGCCGGGCGGCGGGTGTGGGCCGCGCTGGCCCGCACCCGCGGCGCTAGAGGTTCTTGAGGACGTGGAGGATGTATGCGTCCCGGTTGCGGGGGTCCGGGCCGGCCGGGCGGGGGCGTTCGGGGACGGCGGCGGCCGTGGTCGGACGGTGGCCGTGGGGCTCGGCGGTGAACACCCCCTCGCCGTTGGTCAGGCCGGGCACGACCTGCTGGAACTCGTGCACACGCTGTGTGGGAAGCGTGCCCGGCAGGTGGTAGACATCGCCGAGCGGTGACGGTGCGGCCGGGATGGCCCCCAGTTCAGCCAACTTCGCCAGGACAGGGCTGAGGCGGGCCGCTGGCAGCTCCAACTCGAAGGCGCTGACCGGCTCATGGACCTCGGTCCCCGCCTCCTGAAGGGCCCGCATCACCACCAGCGGCGTCACCTTCCGAAAGTCGTCCGCCGCGCTCACAGGGCTGGCGAACCCCGTCCGCACCAGCGTCACCTTCACATCGGTGACCTGCCAGCCGTACACCCCATACCGCAGCGTACTGTGGACGGACTCCTCGATCGCCTTGTGGAACGCCAGCGGCAGCGAGCCCAACTCCACCGACAGACCGAAGCTCACGCCGCTGCCCGGCTCGCCCGGCTCTACCCGCAGCCCGACCGTGGCCCAGAAGTAGTTCCGCGTCCGCGTGTCCAGTTCCTCCAGCGCCTCCCCGGCGCCCGCGGGCTTCTCGATACAGACCGTCCGCGTCACGTCGAAGCACGCCCGTACTCCGAAGGACTCCTCCAGCGTCGCCGCCAGGATCTCCTTCTGCACCTCCCCGTAGAGGCGCACCACCGCCCCGTCCGCGGAGTCCTCGTCCGAGCGGACCTCGATCGATGGGTCCTGCTCACCCAGCATCCGCAACGCCGTGTGCAGCCGCCCCTTCTCCGCCGGCAGGACTGGCCGCACCACCGTCTCCAGGCTGGGCGCAGCGAAGAACATCCTGGGCGGGGTCGAGTCTGCCGGGTCCTCGTCGCGGTCGGCGCCGGCGCTCACGACGCGGTCACCGATGCGGACGCCCTTCAGCCCCCAGATCCGGACGATGTCCCCCGCCGCTGCCCGTGTCTCGCGCGCCGCTCCGCCGGAGGTCGGGCCGTGCTCGAAGACTCCAAGGGCGGTGATCCGCCCCGGGTGTTCGGTGGTCCGCCCGGAGCGGTCGGCACGGCGCAGCGTCACATGCTCACGGGCGCCCAGCGTGCCCGAGCGCAGCCGTGCGTAGGCGACCATCTCACCCCGCGCGCCGCGCTCCACCTTGAACACCGAGCCGAGCAGCGGGCGGGCCGCCTCCTGCGGTGCCACGGTCGGCAGCAACTCTCGTACGCCTTCGATGAGTTCGGGAACTCCCTCCCCGGTCAGCGCGGAACCGAAGAACACGGGATGGACCGCGCCACGCGCCGTCTGCGCGGCCAGTTCCGCGACGTACTCCTTCTCCCCCAGGGCGGGGCCGCCCTCCAACCCTTCGATGTAGCGGGCGAGGAAGGCGTCGTCCTGGGCGGTGAGCACCTCGGCCAGTTCGGTGGCGAACCCCGGGTCCCTGGAGTCAGCCAGCTCCCGTCGCGCCACCCGCGCCCGTGCCGTCCCCGCTCCCGCGACGGTGGAGAGCACGGGCGCAGCTGGGGCCAGCCGATCCCTGATCTCCCGCACAACACCCCGGTCCCGCGCGCCCATCCGGTCGACCTTGTTCACGAAGAATAGTACGGGGGTGCCCAGCCGTCGGAGCGTCCGCATCAGCACGCGGGTCTGGGGCTGCACCCCCTCCACCGCCGACACCACCAGCACCACGCCGTCCAACACCCCCAGCACCCGCTCGACTTCGGCGATGAAGTCGGAGTGCCCTGGGGTGTCGATGAGGTTCACCTTGAGGTCGCCGAGAGTGAAGGTGGCTACTGCGGACCGGATCGTGATGCCGCGCCGCCGCTCCAGGTCCATGGAGTCGGTCTGCGTGGTCCCCGCGTCCACGCTCCCCACCGCCGAGATCGCGCCGGTGTGGTGGAGTAACCGCTCGGTCAGGCTGGTCTTTCCGGCGTCAACATGTGCCAGAATGCCTAGGTTTAGCTTCTTCCACTGCTTCATATCGCGCCTTAGAGTCCTTCGCCCTTGTCGCAACGTCCCTGCCGACCGGATTCAGGCACTCCTGCCGCATCGCCTGCTCCTCCCTCTTCCGGTTTCTTGTGATCCCTTGTGCTTCCTGGAGTTTCTCGTGCTCCCTGGGGGAGGCCGTGGGGGGCCGTCATGCGGCCCTGCGTCCGCGGTCTCCGCTCCGCCACAGCCGCCTTCGTGCAGCTGCGGGGTGACTCAACGGCGCTGGGGCGGCGTGGTGTTCCGCTGTCCCAGCGCGGTGTCCGCGAGCTGGGCGTCGAGTTTCCGGCGGAGCCGGCGCAGGACGGAGACCGTGGTGCGCAGCTCTTCCGGGGCGATGCCTTCGGCCAGTTCGGCCAGCCAGCGGTCTTCGTGGGGACCGAGGTCGTCGAGGGCCTTTCTGCCGCGGAGGGTGAGCTCGACGAGTGGGCTGCGCTGGTCCCGCGGGTTGGGGTTGGTGGTGACCAACCCCTGGTCGCGGAGCCGGTCGACGGTCTGCTGGACGGCCTGACGGCGGAGGCCGCGGTCACGGGCCAGGTCGGCGACGGTGCGCGGGCCGTCCAGCAGGAGACCGGCCACCTGCCAACGAGCCGAGGTCAGCCCGACATGGGCGGAGAGCCGATCCCCTTCACGGAGCAGTCGGCCGTTGACCGCAAAGACCTCGGCCGTCACCGCGACCAGGGGGTCGATCTCCGGCGTTGATGCGTCCATGGACCACAGCGTAGATCGCCAGACCTCACATGTCGACAAGAGCTTGTCGGAGCGTCGGTCCGCCCCCCGGCCGAACCGCCACTCCGGCCGAACCCCGCCCATGGCTGTGGAGCGTAGACCGAGGAGCCGGGAATTCATTTTCTGCATGACCACGCAAAATGAAAGGGGGTGACGCCGAAAGGAGAGCCGCCGTGGTCGGGCCTTTTGCCTTTGGGCTTTATCCGTGGGCAGAATCCAGACTGCCACCCGACGGGCCTTTCGGGGGTGCCAATGCAATCACGCGGACGGCGGCTTGGTCAAAAACGTCCAGGGTTCAGCCTTTCGTTTCCACTTTACTCTTCGCTGACCATTTTTTTATCCCCGCGCGCTTGCTCTCGCAACGCGGTCAGGCTGTACTGGTGCGAGTCGCGTTTGCGGTATTACTTATCAAGTTCTCTATTGTCGACGTCTGTCCTATTTTCGAGTGAGAAAGTTTTCAATGTTCTGCGAATTGATCCACCAGGGCTTTCACCGAAGGCTCGGCCGTCTGCCGGCTTTAGGTGCGACGGACACTTCCCCGCGCCCGGGGAGGATTCATGGATAGCAAGGTCATCACCGTCCTCGTCGTCGACGACCAGACGCTGCTCCGGGACACCCTCTGCGACGTGCTGGCCCAGCAGCCGGACATCAAGGTCGTCGGCGGGGTGGCCAATGACGAACTCGCCGCGCGGGTCGCGGCCGAGACCCGTCCCGACATCATCCTGCTCGACGGCGCTGAACCCCGCGAAATCATCGCCACTGCTGCGAGGCTGAGAAATCAGTCGCCGGATTCCCACTGCATTATCCTCACCGCTTTCCAGCACCCGCTGCTTATCAAGCACGCACTGCGACTCCGAGTGAGCGGTTTTCTGACGAAAAGCCTCAATCGGCATGAGGTGCTCTCTGTCATTCGCATGATCAGTGCCCACCCGGAGCAGAGTGTGCTATCCATCCCGAAGGGGAGCGCATCGAGTCTGCCGCACCTCGCGGAGGCGTCACTGTCCGCCCGGGAACTACAGATCATGGAGTATGTGGCACAGGGATTGAGCAACAGTCAGATCGCGTCCCGCCTGGCAATAACCGAAGCAACGGTCAAGCGCCATCTGCGCAATATTTTCGAGAAGTTGGGGGCCGCGTCCCGGATCGACGCGGTCAACAAGGCCAAGTCCATGCTCATGATGGGTTTGTCGGTGGCCGGTGGCCCAGTGCCACGGCGCGGGGCGGCGCTGCGGATGAGAGCGGGCTCCTGACGGCGTGCCACGACCGGGCCGTCCGCCCGGCTCCCCACACCAGGTTGGGAGAGGGGAGCAGCGGCCCGGTTCGCTGTCCGGCCCCCTCAGGGCTTGAGGGCGACGACGAGCCAGTCCCCCAAGAGGTTGTCGATCCGCTCCGTCTGACGGACCCGGAAACCGGCCTCTGCGACGGCCTCGCGGCACTCCTGGACGCTGCAGGAGGAGCTGTCGCCCCGGATCAGCCCGTGGTTCAGGCGCTGGAGGAGATCGTCCTCGGTCTCGGTGCCGGGGTCGGTCATCAGGTCGTAGATCACCAACGCCCCGCCCGAAGGAAGCGCATCGAAGATCCGGGCGAGCAGCTTCCGCCGCACGGACAGGGGCCAGTCGGGGAGGACATGCCCGATGACCACGGCGTCGGCCGTCGGCAGCGGATCGGTCCGGAAGTCACCGCCCTGGAAGCCCACGCGTCCCTCGACCCCGCGCTCGGCCACCAGCTCCGCGCACAACGGCGCCAGGGCCGGCAGGTCGAAGATGGTGCCCGACAGGTGCGGGTGGGCCAGGGCGAGACGCGAGGCCAGATTGCCGCGAGCGCCACCGATGTCGACGAAGGTGCGGTACCGCTCCCAGTCGACGCGACAGGCCAACTCCTTTGCGGTGAAGGTGCTGAAGGTGTCGAAATGCGCCATGACCTGCCGGGCCCGGTCGGGGTCCGCGTAGTGCTGGGGGTATGCCTCGGGGCCGTGGGCCTCGGCCCCGGAGTCGGCCCCGCCCTCGCGCAGCGCGGTCGTCAGGCCGGCCCATACGTGGTAGTGCTTACGGGCGTGCTGGAGGACGCTGCCTCCGAGGTACGTGGACGAGGTGGGGACGAGGAAGGCGGCGGCCGCCGGAGTGTTGCGGAACGACGCGCCGTCCCTGTCCAACAGGCCGAGGGCGGCTAGGGACTTCAGGTACTCCTCGGTCAGCGGATGGGCCAGGCCCAATCGCTCTCTGATCTCCGCGATGGTTGCGGGGCCGGCGGCGAGCAGCTCGAACAGGCCCAATTCGACGGCCGAGTGCAGCGCTTTCGCTCGGTGGTAGGCGGTGTTCAGGGAGAGCAGCGCGCGGGCCTGCTCAACGGACGCGTGGGGCGCGGTGGTCATGGAACTCCTTGGCCTGAGGTCGTAGGGGGGTGGGGAACAGCGGCTGGAGAGGCGTGAAGAGGCTGAGAGGCCGGCGAAGGGGAGCGGGTTACGAGAGGGGTGAGCCGAACCAGGTACGCAGCGCCGAGGTCAGCCCTTCGGTGTCGTCCGCGGCCGAACCCGCCCAGCAGACATAGCCGTCGGGGCGGATGAGCACCGCGGACAGCCCCTCGACGGCCGGGCCGCGCTCCAGCACATCGGTGGCTGTGACGAGGTCCACTCGGTCCTTCCACGGGGTGGCGAGTTCGGCATGGTGCGGGTCCGGGGAGAGCGTCAACAGGACGCCATGCGCCGCGTGGAAGTGCGTACTCAGCCGGCGGCGCCCCGTGTCGGCGTCCAACAGGAGGTCGGGCATCCGCCGCCCGACCAGGGGGTGTTCGCCGTCGATCGGGTAGCGCACGTCCAACGCGGAGACCAGCCCGGCGAGATAGCGGTTGGTCTCCGGCTGGCGCAACAGGTCGCGCATCAGGTCCTGGAGCCCCCGGAACCGCGGGTCGGGGTCAATCAGGACGGCCTGTGCGCGGGTGTTGCGCAGCACGCCGTCGGCGACCGGGCGGCGCTCGGCCTCGTAGGTCTCCAACAGGTGGGGCGAGGCAGTGCCGGTGACGGTGGCCCCCAGCTTCCAGCCGAGGTTGACGGCGTCCTGGAAGCCGAGGTTGAGCCCCTGGCCACCCGCGGGCAGATGGATGTGACAGGAGTCGCCGGCGAGCAGCACCCGCCCCTCCCGGTACCGAGTGGCCTGCCGCGAAGCGTCGGTGAGCCGGGAGCGCCACCGCACGTCGTACATGCCGAAGTCGTCGCCGGCCACCTCGCGGAGCGCCACGCGCAGGTCCTCGTCGGTGATGGGCGCGCGCCGGTCGGCGAAGGGCCGGTCGAAGAAGGCGACGGTGATGCGGAAGACACCCCCTTCCAGCGGGAAGGCGGAGAACCAGGCGCGCAGGTCGTGCCGCATGACCCCGCGGGGGCGCATGGGACCCATTCCCTCCCCTCGGGGCAGCTCCTCGCGGAACCGCGCGTCCGCGATCAACGCGAGCATATGGGGCTTCTCGCCGGGGAAGTCAATGCCCAGCAGCTTGCGCACAGTACTGCCGCCGCCGTCGCACCCGACCAGATACGAGGAAGTGATCTGGGTGGGCCCATCGGGACCGGTAACCGTGGCCGTCACGCTCTGGTCATCCTGCTCCAGGGCGGTCAGGGTGTGGCCGCGCCGTAGCTCCACCCCCAACTCCAGGGCTCGCCGCGTCAGTAGCTCCTCTGTGCGGACCTGGGGGACGAACAGTACGTAGGGGTGCTCGGTGTCGAAGGGCGTAAGCTCCAGGGGCACACCGAGGCTGGCGAAGTTGCCGCCGGGAAGTTTCCGGGCGTCCTGCAGGAAGTCCGCGCAGAGCCCACGCAGATCGAGCAGTTCCACCGTGCGCGCGTGGACGCCGAGCGCCTTGGAGAAGTCGGCCGGCCGCTCCAGGCGTTCGATGACCAGGGTTCGGGATCCGGCGAGTTGGAGCTCACAGGCGAGCATGAGTCCGGTGGGCCCGGCGCCCACCACGACCACGTCGTACGGCATCTGCCCTCCTTCTGCTAGGGGAAGTTTCGCAAGCGGACAGCTCGCAAGGGGAAGTCGCGAACGCCATGGTGGCCTTGGGCCTTCGAGCCGGGGTCCAGCCGGAATCCGGGTGCGCGGCCTCGAAACGGGCTCGAAGCGGAATCCGTAGCGTGCCGGTGACCCGCTCGCTATGGACAAGGACGCAAAGGTGCCGTCTTTCACCCCACAGGAAATCGCCTATATACGAACGCAGACCTACGGCCGGCTGGCGACGGTCGACGCACGGGGCGAGCCCCATGTCACGCCCGTGGGCTTCTTCTTCGATGCCGAGAACGGGCTGATCGACATCGTCGGCAGGGACATGGGAAACAGCCGGAAGTACCGGAATGTCCAGCGGAACGGCAGAGTCGCATTCGTCATCGACGACATTCCCTGCCGGGACCCCGAGACTGTCCGCGCCGTCGTCGTCCGTGGCACCGCTCAGGCGCTCGTCACGGGAGGCAGGTCCCATGTCCCGGTCTGCGCGGACGAGATGATCCGCATTCACCCCGCAAGGGTGGTCTCCTGGGGCCTTACGGACGCTTCGCACCCCGAGGCGGCCCCGACTGAGGCCGAGGGAGCGGAGGCGAGCCAGCGATGAGAGCGATGCCCGACTTCCCCTGGGACGTCCTCCTGCCGCACAAGCGCCGGGCGGCCGAACACCCCGACGGACTGGTTAACTTGGCCCTGGGCGAACCCGTCGACCCCACCCCCGAGCCTGTCCGCCGGGCCCTCGCCTCAGCCTCGGACGCGCCGGGCTACCCCCCACCGAAGGCACCGCGGTGCTGCGCGAGGCCGCCGTCGGCTGGCTCCACCGCCGCTTGGGCGTGACGGTCGCGCCGTCGGCGGTGCTGCCCGCGGTCGGAACCAAGGAGTTGATCGCCTGGCTGCCGGCCATGCTGGGCGCCGGCACCGGCGACACCGTGGCCTTTCCCCACCTGGCCTTCCCCACCTTCGACGTCAGCGCCCGGCTGGCCGGCGCCGCCTCCCGGCCGGTGGCTGCCGTGGGGGACCTGGGCACGGAACCGGTGCGGGTGCTGTGGCTCAACTCCCCCTCCAACCCTGAAGGCAGAGTGCTGGGCGAGGAGGAGCTACGCGACCTGGTGGCCTGGGCGCGGGAGCGCGGCACGGTCGTGGTCAACGACGAGTGCTATATCGAGTACGGCTGGGACCACCAGCCGATCTCGCTGCTGCACCCGCGGGTGTGCGGGGGCAGCCACGAGGGGTTGTTGGCGGTGCACTCGCTCTCCAAGCGCTCCAATCTCGCTGGCTACCGCGCGGGGCTCTGCTCCGGTGACCCGCGCCTGGTCGAGCGATTGCTGCGGATCCGCAAGCACGCCGGGCACGCTGTGCCCGCCCCCGTCCAGGCAGCCATGGTGGCCGCGTTGGACGACGACGCGCACGTGGCGGAGCAGTACGCCCGGTATGCCCGGCGCCGCCACACCCTCCAACAGGCCCTGCACGCCGCGGGGTTCCGCTGTGAGCACTCTGAGGGCGGGCTGTTCCTGTGGGCCACCCGCGGTGAGTCGTGCTGGGTGACTGTGAAGGAACTGGCCGATCGGGGCCTGCTCGTGGCGCCCGGCACCTTCTACGGGGAAGCTGGCGAGCAGCACGTACGGATCGCGTTCACGGCGAGCGACGAGCGGATCGCGGCCGCAGCCGCCCGACTGTCATGACAGAGGTGCCCCAGACTCCCCTGGCCGGGCCCGTCACGGCGGCCAGCGCGGCGGATCGTGCGCGCTGTCGCGGAGCCGCCGCGCGGCATGCGTCCCGACCGGTCGCGCTGCTGCTGCCCGGGCAGGGCTCCCAGTACCCCCGTATGACCGCCGGCCTGTACGGCACGGTCGCGGCATTCACCGAGGCGCTCGACGAGGTCTTCGACGCGATGGGCAGGGAGGGGGCCCGCATCCGCGCGGACTGGCTGGCTGAGCAGTCGGAGCTGCCCATGGACCATGTACTGCGGGCCCAGCCGCTGCTCTTCGCCGTCGACTACGCCCTGGGGCGGACCGTGGAGAGTTGGGGCGTGCGCCCCGCGGCGCTGCTGGGCCACAGCATCGGCGAGTTGGCGGCGGCCACGCTCGCCGGGGTTTTCTCCGTACACGACGCCGCGCACGTCGTACTGGACAGGGTGGTGCGGCTGGCGCACTCCCCGCCGGGCGGCATGATCGCGGTGGCCGCCTCCGCCGATCAGCTGGCGCCGTTCCTCGACTGTGAGGTGGTGGTCGCTGCGGTCAACGCGCCGCTCCAGACGGTGCTGGCCGGGCCGGAGGGCGCGCTGCGCGCAGTGGGCGAGCGGCTGCGTGTCCGGGGCGTCGCGGTGCGGCCCGTCCCGGCGCTCAGTCCGTTCCACAGCCCGGCCATCGCGCCGTACGCCATGGGTGCCACTGCGGTGCTGGCCTCGGTGGCGCGGCACTCCCCGGCGGTGCCGATCCACTCGTGCGCCACGGCCGCGCCACTGACCGCCCGTGAGATCGCGGACCCCGTGTACTGGGCGGCCCAGCCGGTCGCGAAGGTGCGCTTCTGGCCCGCACTCCAGGGGTTGTTGGCGTCCGGCGAATTCTCTCTGGTCGAGGCTGGGCCGGGGCGTGGACTCTCCCTTCTGGCCCGGCAGCACCCCGCCGTACGCCGGGGGGACAGTGGCGTCCTGCCGCTCTCCCCACGGCGGGTACGAGGGCCGGAGGACGAGGTGGCGACCTTGGATGCGGCACGTCAGGCGCTGCGGCGGGAGCTGGAGCCCCGCGCCTGAGCCCATCCCATCGGACAGACCCAAGGGCGCCCCGCACGGTGTGCGGGGCGCCCTTGAGGTAGTGGGAGGTACGTATGAGGCAGGGAGAGATAGGTGGCGCTCTCTGCCTCAAGGGCTCATCCGTCGGCGCGGTCCGGGCACCGCTCCTCGGCGGCCGGCTCCTCTTCGACGAGCGCGGCGGCCCGGGTCCACCCGGCCCCCGCCCCTGCGATCTTGACGGGGAGGCAGGAGACCAGGAAGCCGGTGGGGCCGGGGAGGGAGCCGAGGTTGCTCAACCGCTCGATCTGGCAGTACTCCCGTTCCCGGCCCACGAAGTGCGCCGGCCAGAGCACCCCGCGGTCGCCGGTCCGCTGGTACGCGTCGATCATGTGGCCGAAGGGCGCGTCCAGGCTGAACGCGTCGGTGCCGATGACCTTGACCCCAGGTCCAGCAGGAGGTGGGTGGCCTCGGCGTCGAGGCCGCCGAAGTCGGTGAAGTAGGCGGGCGTGCCGGCTAGTTGGTCCGCTCCGGTGTAGAGCAGCACGATGTCCATCGGGGCGGGGGTGCAGCCGCACGCGTCGAGCGCGCGCCGCACCCGGTCGGCCCCGATGGCGCCGACCGGCTCGCCGGTGAGGTCGAGCCGGAACCCCGGCCGCAGGAACCAGTCGAGCGGCATCTGGTCGATGTGGCGTGGGGTGCCGCCGTAGCCGGCCCTGGAGCCGTAGTGGGAGGGGGCGTCCACGTGGGTCCCTGTGTGGGTGGTCAGCTTGAGGGTGTCCAGGGAGAGCAGCTCGCCGTCCGGCAGCTCGGCCGGGTCGAAAACGACGCCGTGGTTGCGCCGCATCCCCTCGGCCATGTGCCGGCCGCCCTCGGCCGGGGTCAGCACCTCGTGGATGACCGGGTCCACCTCCCACTGGGAGGCGTCCACGGTCGTCGACAGATCGATGATGCGCATGGTGTGGGTTCCTCTCCCCTCAGCGGAGGCTGGCGCCGCCGTCCACGGTCAGCACCTGGCCATGGAGCCCGCCGGCCTCCGGGCGGCACAACAGCCCCACGACATCGGCCACTTCGACGGCAGCGGTGAGCCGGCCCACCGCAGTGCGCCGCACCAGCCCCGCCACCGCTTCGGCGGGCAGCACGGCGGAGGCGCCGTCGGCGAGCTTGCCGGCTGCCACCGCGTTCACGGCGACGCCGCGGTCCGCCAACTCGACCGCGAGATAGCGCACCAGGGTCTCCAGAGCCGCCTTGGCCATGCCCAGGCCGGCGTAGCCGGGGACGACGGAGTGGGCACCGGTGCTGGAGACGGCGACGATCCGTCCGGTGCCCGGAGTCATCAGGTCGCTCAGCCGCCCGGCCCCGTACAGCAGCGGTCCGAGCGCCACTGCGCCGTCGCGGAGCGCGCGGCCGATGTGTGGCGCCGCGGCCGGTGCCGGATGGTAGGTACCGGCGCTGTGTACGAGGAGGTCCAACGTGCCGTGTACACGCCGGACTTCGTCGAGCATCCGGACGACGCCGGCGGGCCGGCCGATGTCCGCGCGCAGCAGCCGGACCTTGCCACCGGCCTCGGCCAGGGCCCGTTCGGCGGCCCGCGCGGCGCTCTCGTCGTGGGCATAGTTGAGCAGGACCTCGCAGCCGGCGGCGGTGAGCTTCGATGCGATGGCCAGGCCAAGACCACGGGTTGCGCCGGTGACCAGCGCCACGGAGCCGTGCGCGGCGGCCGGGTCGTCGCTTTCCCTTCGTGTCATCCCCAGGTATTCCTCTCTGCCGTGCCGTGGAGGCATCGGGTGTCTTGCGGTTCTCGCGTGGGTGTTATGCGGGCGTCGACGTCGGGAGTTGGGGGGCGTCGACGTCGGAGAGCAGGTGTACGGCGCGCAGGGCGGCGGTCAGGGTGTCCGCCGTGGCCCGCGGCCCCTTCGCCGCCAGGTAGCCGTCCGGCCGGATGAGCGCGTAGCCGCCGGCTGGGACCCCCAGGGTGCGCCGCAGGACACCGCCTGGGTCCGGGATGGCGCCCCCGTTGCTCCGTGACCGGCCGCCAGGGTGCACCTCGTGGACGCGGACGGCGCGGCCAAACCGCTCGACCAGGAAAGTCAAATCGCCTTCTTCGGATGTCCGTTCGGCTGCAGATTGGCTGAAGTGGAGCAGCGTCCAGCGGGGGTCGGCGAGGGCCTGACGGAGCGCCCACCACCCAGGGTGGCGGGCCGCGTCCCGCGCGGTACAGCCCACCCGGTGCCCCGGCTCGACACCGGCGCCGCGCCGGCCCAGGCGCTGGGGCGAGGACGGTGGGGCACTGCTCAACGGGCTATCGGCGTAGTGCAGCGCCAGTCCGGACAGGCCCGCCATGAACCGGTGCTCGACGCGCCGCTTGACGGGTCCGAGCGCCCGCAGTGCGGTGAGCCCCACCGGCATCAGGACGGGTGCGGCGGCGTTGCGCAGCGCCACCAGGGCCGTGGCCTTCCGCGTCGAGGAGAGCAGCCGGCCCCCCACCGGGACGCGCTCGGCGGCGTAGGTGTCCAGCAGCGCCTCGTCCGCCTCGCCGCGCACCACCTGGGCGAGCTTCCAGGCGAGGTTGACGGCGTCCTGCATCCCGGTGTTCATGCCCTGGCCGGAGGCCGGGCTGTGGACATGGGCCGCGTCGCCCGCCACGAAGCAGCGGCCGGCCCGCATCGCGGTGATCATGCGCTGCTGGACACGGAAGACGGAGACCCAGGTCGGTTCGGCGACCGCGACCGGTCGGCCCAGGCCGCGCGAGAGGGCCTCCGCCAGCCGGCGGCGCACCACTTCCGGGCCGTCCCCCCGCTCCCCACCGCGGTCGTACCGGGCGTACTCAGTGTCCACGGCCCGCCACTTGCCCGACTCCGGGAACGGGACGAGCAGCACGCTTCCGGATCCGGTGTGCACCAAGTGGTTGCTGTCCGGGGGGAGGTCGACGTCGAGGACCACATCCGCGTTGAGCCAGGTCTGGGTGGCGTCCCCGACCAGCCGCAGCCCCAGCCGCTTCCGCACGGTACTTCGTGAGCCGTCCGCGCCGACCAGCCAAGGGACGGTGAGCTCCGCCGTGCGGTCGCCGTGCCCCAGCCGTACGGCGACGTGGGGGCCCTCTGTGACACAGTCCCGCAGCTCCACCCCCCACTCGATCCGGACACCGAGCTCCGCCAGGCGAGTGCGGAGCACCTCCTCGGTGTGGACCTGGTCGAGCATCAGGCTGAAGGGGTAGGCGGTGGGCAGCCGCGTGTAGTTGGTGTTGAAGCGGATGAGCTCGCGGCCGCGCAGGTGCAGGGTGAAGTGGGTGACGCGACGGCCGCGCTCCAACAGGGCGTCAGCCAGGCCCATTTGGTGGCAGAGCTCCAGGGTGCGCGGATGGAGGGCCAGGGCGCGGCTGCTGGTCGCCGGGCCGGCGGCCCGATCCACGACCCGTACTCGTACTCCCCTGCGGGCCAGTTCGTGGGCGAGGGTGAGGCCGACCGGTCCGGCGCCGGCGACCAGCACCTGTGGCGCGCGGTCACCGTCGGGGTGGGGGCCGCCGGGCTCAGACGGCATGGGGGGCCTCTGCGAAGCGCTTGGCGAGGGAGAGAGTGGCAGCGCTGTTGCCGCCGACCGCCTCGCGGAGGTAGTCGCGTGCGGTCGCCGGGGTGGCCTCGGGGCCCAGGACGGCGGGGATGGCCGCCTCGTTCACCCTGATGGTGTGGTGGGAGGTGACGCACACGCCGTCGTCGGTCTCCTGCAACAGCCACTGCCCGATGTGGGTGGCCATCAGAGGGGGCGTGGTGAGCTGCTTGTAGACGATCCGGTCGTGGGGGAAGCAGACCCGCACCGACTCGGTGGTGTGCTCCGAGCCATTGCCCGCGCGGGTCACCATCGTCATCAGTTGGAGTCCTTCGGAGGGCTCGCGGAGGTCGAGGCGGGAGACGTGGGGGAGCCGGTCCGGCCAGGCGCCGGCTTCCTGGAGGAATGCGTAGACCTGCTCGGAGGGGCCGCGCACCGTCTCGGAGTCCGCGAAGGAGAAGAGGAGTTCGGCGTCGGCCTGGGCGTTCTCGGCCAGGGCCCTGATGTTGGCCAGCTCGGTGCGGCTGTTGCGGTCGGTGGCCGAGGTGATCCAGTCGACGTTCTCCGGGAGGTCGTCCACGGCGGAGAAGGTGTGGTGCAGGACCAGCTCGCAGCCGCCGTCCGGGCCGTCGTCGACCGTCCATTCGCCGCTCATCGCGGCCACGGGCGGGGAACAGACCTCCTGTTCGAAGACGATCCGCCGCCGCCTCGGGTCGAGGGTGCGGTGCGAGGTCCAGTGGGTGACGTCGCCGTTGGCGGTGGCCCAGATCCACAGGCGCTCGCTGTCGGGGCCCAGGGCCGCGCGCTCGACGTGGAGGGTGGGGATGAAGTGCTGTGGCCAGTCCACGGCGTCGCGGATGAGGGCGTAGACCTGGTCGGCCGGAGCGGCGATCCGACGACCGTATCGGCGGAGACCGGCGAGAGCGAGACCGTCGCCTCGACACAGGCGGCGGTCTCGGTGCACTCCCCGGCGGGCCGCACCATGTCCAGATCCGTGAGCGCCGCGCGCAGCGGCGGGTACGAGGGGCGTGAACTGCCCGAAGGGCACCGGGAGGTTCAGTGCGAACAGGCGCAGCAGGACGTCACCGGCGCTCGGCCGGTTCGTCGCTGTGGCCCTGGGCGAAGGAGTGCCAGGCCGCGTTGGCCGGCGCCTCGCGGATGTCGGGTACGCCGAGCCGCGCGCTGATCTCGTGCGCGGTGAATCCCGCGTCCCGGAGCTGTGCCCCCCAGGGATGTCAGGGCCGTGGCAGCCCGAGTCATGGCCTCGATCGATGCGGTGCTGCGCATATGCCGTTCCACCGTTGCAGCCCGGCCAGGGACACTCGGGAGGAACTCCGCAATGGCCGCCGCGACTTGATGGTCCCACGAGGTACGCCGCTGTGGACGGCAGTCCTACGCGCTGTCGGCGCTGCCGAAGCTCCTCGCGTACGCGTCGATGGTCGTGCGCACCGACGCCGGTCTGCTCCTCGGCCGCTCGCTGCTGACCTGCGCGCCTCCGGCCGCCGCGGCGCGGCCTGCGCCGCGGCGGTGGCGCGGGAGCCGATGGCCGCGCTGCACCTCTCGCTGCCGACCGGCTACCCGCGCACCGTCGCCCGCCGCCTCGCCTGGCCCGCCGCCGTCACGGGGCTCGCAGCTCTCACCCTGGTGGGGCTGCTGACGGCCGCCGGACACCCCCTCGACCCGGCCGCCACGCTCGCCGAACTCGCCGGGCGGACCGTGCCGCGGGGCGGGTGCGCGGTGTGGGCGACGGTACGGTTCGGGTCGACGGCGCCCGCCACCGGAATGGTCGTCGCGGGCGTCCTGGCGAAGTGGCTGCTGATCGACCGGGTGGTGTGCCGGAGGGGGCCCGGGCAGGCGCTGCCGGCGCTGTTGTCCGGAGCCCTGGGAGTCCCGGTTCACCGTGACGACGCAGAACGCATCAACGGAACGCGGAACGCATCACACACCATGCATCACACACCTGCACCATGCATCACACACCTGCACCATGCATCACACACCTGCATCACGCATCACGCACAACCCATCAGCGAAACACCGCTCATGAGCTCGAATGGGCCCGATTGGCTCGAATGCGCGCACGAGATACGGAAAACGGCAACGCTGCTCAACGCCGATCAACGCTGATGTCTCGATGGACCCGGCCTACCACGGCACCCCCCGGGGTAGTGCTGTGCACGTCAGGGGGGCGTACCGCACCGCGCCTTCCCTCCGCGCGTATCGGGAGAGGTCAGCAGCGATGACAGAGACGACGCAGACGACACAGCCATTCGAATTGCCGAACTTCTACGTCCCTCATCCGGCGCGGCTGAACCCGCATCTCGAATCGGCCCGGAAACACTCGAAGAAGTGGGCCCGCGGCATGGGAATGCTCGAAGGCTCGGACATCTGGGAGGAACGGGACCTCGACGCCCACGACTATGCCCTGCTGTGTTCGTACACCCATCCGGACGCCTCGGAGCAGGCGCTCTCGATGGTGACGGACTGGTATGTGTGGGTCTTCTTCTTCGACGACCATTTCTTGGAGAAGTTCAAGCGGACGCAGGACCGCGAGGGCGGCAAGGCATATCTGGACCGGCTGCCGGCCTTTATGCCGATGGATCTGGCGACGCCCATGCCCGAGCCGACCAACCCCGTCGAAGCCGGCCTGGCGGATCTGTGGCAGCGCACCGTGCCGCATATGTCCATGGCGTGGCGGGCGCGGTTCGCCGAGGCCACCGAGCATCTGCTCAATGAATCGCTGTGGGAACTGGCGAATATCAACATCCACCGCGTGCCCAATCCCGTCGAGTACATCGAGATGCGGCGGAAGGTCGGCGGAGCGCCGTGGTCCTCGGGCCTGGTGGAGTTCGCGGCCGGCGCCGAAATTCCCGCGGCCGTGGCCGACTCGCGTCCCCTGCGGGTCCTCAAGGACACCTTTTGCGACGGCGTCCATCTGCGCAACGACCTCTTCTCCTACCAGCGGGAAACGCAGGACGAAGGAGAGCTGAGCAACGGCGTTCTGGTCCTGGAGACATTCCTGGACTGCACCACCCAGGAGGCCGCGGACGCCGTCAACGACCTGATCACCTCGCGTCTCCAGCAGTTCGAGAACACGGTGCTGGGTGAACTCCCCGCGCTCTTCGTGGAGAAGGGGCTCGACCCGAAATCCTGCGCGGACGTGCTGGCGTACGCGAAGGGGCTGCAGGACTGGCAGTCCGGCGGCCATGAATGGCATATGCGCTCCAGCCGGTACATGAACGGCGGGGGAGCGGCGGCGGGGGCCCCGTTGTCGTCCTCCGCGGCATCCGCGTCCTGGTCGCCCTTCGCCGTCAGCGGCCTAGGCACTTCGGCGGCGGACCTGAAGAGGGCCCTGGCCACGGCCGCCGGACGGCGTGCCCGCAGCCACAGCCACGTCCCGTACACAAAGGTCGGGCCGTCCAAGATCCCCGACATCTACATGCCGTTCACCCTCACCCTCAGCCCGCACCTGGAAACGTCCCGCCGCAACGTCATCGCATGGGCGCACCGCATGGGCATGCTCCGGCCGCAGCCCGGCGTGCCCTTCTCCGGCATCTGGGACGAGCCCGCGATCAAGCGGCACGATCTCGCCCTCTGCGCGGCGGGCCTCCACCCGGACGCCACCCTGGAGGAACTCGATCTGGGCACCCAGTGGCTTGCCTGGGGCACCTACGCGGACGACTACTACCCCGCGGTCTTCGGCCGGACCCGCGACCTGGCCCCGGCCAAGGCATGCAATGAGCGCCTGTCGCAGCTGATGACGGTCGACTTCTCGGCCCCGACGACCGCACCGGTCACCCCCCTCGAACGCGGCCTGGCGGACCTGTGGTCCCGTACGGCGGGCCCGATGTCCCCCGACGCGCGCCGTTCGTTCCGTGCGGCCGTCGAGACCATGATCTCCAGCTGGCTCTGGGAACTGGAGAACCAGGCGCTGAACCGTATCCCCGACCCGGTCGACTACATCGAGATGCGCCGGGCGACCTTCGGTGCCGACCTCACCATGAGCCTGAGCCGCATCGGACACGGGCGGACGGTCCCACCCGAGATCTACCGCACCGGCCCGATGCGCTCACTGGAGAACTCCGCCGTCGACTACGCCTGCCTGCTCAACGACGTCTTCTCCTACCAGAAGGAGATCGAGTACGAGGGCGAGGTGCACAACTCCCTCCTCGTGGTCCAGAACTTCTTCGACTGCGACTACCCGGCCGCGCTGGCCATCGTCCACGACCTGATGACGTCCCGTATGCGCGAGTTCCAGCATGTCGCCGCCAACGAACTCCCCATCGTCTACGACGACTTCAATCTCTCCGGGGAAGCGCGTGCGGCACTCGACGGGTATGTGAAAGAGCTGGAGAACTGGATGGCCGGGATCCTCAACTGGCACCGGGACTGCCGTCGTTACCGCGAGGAGTACCTGAGCCACGGACCGGTGTCACCGATGTGGCCCGGGGGACCGACGGGACTGGGTACATCGGCCGCGCGCATCCTTCCGTCGCTGCTGAGCCTGAGCGCCGGGTAGGGCCGGGCGGGGGCGCCGGGACGCCGGACCGCACCATGGCTTCCCGGCGCCTCCGCCGACCTGTCATCGACCCTGCCACCGCCCCGTCACACCAACTGTCACACCAACCGTCAAACCACTCGTCAGACGACGCGTCAAACGAACCGTCAAACGACCGGCATGAGACCCCTCATACGACGCGTGACCGAGCCTTCGCCGAGCCGCTGGGGCGCCGGTCTGCAGCTCGGCGCCACCCCACGGCAGCTATTGCACCACCGTGCAACGACCTATGGTCACTACTCCGCGTACGAGGGGGGCGAGTACATGGCGGCAGGCGGTTCGGCCGCACGTCGGGCTCAGGAAGCCCGGCTCCAGGAACGGCTGTTGCGCGAGCAGTGGCGGGCGGCCCGGCAGCGGGCACTGCGCTGGGAGGCGGCGAGCGAGGGCGAGCGGCGGGTCGCCGCGCAGCTGCTGGTGCTGACCGAGCGGGGCTGGCGGCTGCTCGTCGACCGGCGATGGCCGGGCACCCGCGCGGCCAATGTCGATATGTTGCTGATCGGCCCCGGTGGTGTCTTCGTCGTCGACGTCAAGAACTGGCAGGCCGCTCCGGAGACTTCGGACGGTGAGCTGCGCGCCGGGGGCGAGTCGCGCGACGAGCACCGGCGCAAGCTGCTGGCGGTGACGAAGACGGCGGAGGGCGCCGTGGCCTCGCTGGGCCTGTCCCCGGTGGCGGTGCAGCCGGTCATGGCCTTCGTGGGGCGGCAGGTCAACGTCGAGTTAGGGCGGATCCGGCTGCTGGGCGAGTACGAGATCGGACCGGCGCTGCTGCGTGAGCGCACCCGGCTCTCCGCGGCGCAGGTGCGCGCCATCGCCGAGCATCTGGAGCGGGTCTTCCCCGAGTACGAGGACCCGTCCGCGAAGCGGAGCGCGCCGGCCCGAGGCGCACCAACCCCACAGTCCGCACGCACCCCACAAGCCGCACGAAACTCGTGGCCCCCGGTGGCCGGACGGACGGGGCAGTCAGACCGGGCGCCCGCGCGGACCGTTCCGTCGCGCAGCCGTCCACGGCAACCGGGATCGGAGCCCGACGGCCTCTTCGACCTCGACGGCCTCTGCCAGGCCGCGCTGGACGAGGCACGTCAGGCGCCCATCGAACAGTGGATGACCTTTCTGCACCCTGACCAGGTCGCGCTGGTGCGCCGTAACTGGGCCGGCCCCGCCCGTATCAGCGGTCCGGCCGGCACCGGCAAGACGGTCGTCGGACTGCACCGTGCGGCCCACCTCGCCCGGCACACCACCGGCCGGGTCCTGTACGTCACCTTCGCGAACAACCTGCCCCGTGTGCAGGGCACCTTTCTGAAGACCATGGCCCCGGCCGTGGCGGACCGGATCGACTTCCGCAGCCTGCACTCCTGGGCCCAGGAGTTCCTGAAGGGACGCGGTGTGCCGGTCCAGCTGAACAAGGCGAGGGCGGAGACGGCTTTCAGCTTCGCCTGGAAGGACGTCGGACGGGACAGCTGCCTGGCCGAGATCGACCCGTCCCCGCACTACTGGCACGAAGAGATCAGCTACGTCATCAAGGGGCGCGGCATCGCCTCGTTCGAGGAATACGCCGCCGTCGCCCGCCGCCGTCGACGGACCACCCTCCGACGCGCTCACCGGCGGGCGGTCTGGGCGCTGTACGAGGCGTATGAGTCCCACCGGACCGAGCGCGCCGTGCACGACTTCAACGACATTCTCTCCCTCGCCCTGGAAGAGGCGACCGGCGCCGGCGACTCCCCCTACCGGGCCGTCATCGTGGACGAGGTCCAGGATCTGACACTCGTCGGAGTGCGGCTGCTGTACGCCCTGGTCGGCGACACACCCAACGGCCTGCTCCTGGTCGGCGACGGCCAGCAGGCCGTCTACCCGGGTGGCTTCCGGCTGTCGGACGCGGGCGTCGACATCCGTGGCGACCGCGGCCAGGTCCTCCGTACCAACTACCGCAACAGCAAGGAGATCGTGGACGCCGCGCTGGCCATCGTCGCCGAGGACTCCTTCGAGGACATCGACGGCCTTCGTACCCCGGGACGACGGGACGTCGACCTGACCTATCACGACGGCCGGGTGCACCGCGTGGTGAAGCCGACGGCGGCCGAACACGACCAGGCGCTCGTGGCGGCCCTGCGCGAGCTGACACCCCAGGAGCGGTCGGACGCCGCCGTACTGTGCTCGTCGAAGCGCGCCATCGACGGCTACCAGCGCCTTCTCACCCAGGCCGGCATACGCGTGTGCCTGCTGGAGCACTACGACGGACACACCGTCGAGGCCGTGAAGCTCGGCAGCTATCGCCGCGCCAAGGGCCTGGAATTCAAGCGTGTCTATCTGCCGCTGCACGACGCCGATGTGCCAACGGGCCCCGAATCGGCCGAGACGGCACGTGAACGCGGCGAACTGGCCCGCAGCCAGCTCTTCGTCGCCATGACCCGCGCCCGCGACGTTCTGTGGCTGGGCAGCGTACGACCGCGATAGGCGGGGCAGGGAGCGACCCCGCACGGACGACGGTGCACCGTACAGGGCGCGGAGACTACCCAGCCGACCCCGTGCCCCCCTTCGCGTAAGCGGCGGACCCCGTCGTACGCGCGGGCGTGGGCGCCCCGGCTGCGCCGTTCTGCGTCGACGTGGCGCTTCGCGCCCTGCAGCGCCTGCCGGATCCGGCGGGACCCTGATCGGACCGACGAGTGCTCTTCGAAGGGGGCGTGCCGTGATTACCGTGGGGCAGACGCTGGCACTGCAGACGGTCGAGAACTTTCTGACGGAGGAGGAACTCACTCAGCTGCGGAAGATCGTGGCCACCGGACTCGGCGGCTGGCGGCCCGCCTTCCAGGCGCAAGTGGTCGAGGCGCCGGAAGAGGCACAGGACATTCTGCACAGTGCCCTGGAGCGTGCGCTGCCCGTGCTGCGCCGTGTGCTCCCGTCGGTGCGGAGCGCCGCGCCCTGGGGGTACACGGAACTGGGGGAGGGCGAGAGCGTGCCGGCGCATATCGACGGGATCGTGGACCCGGCGGCCCGCCCGCGCCGCTCGGGCCGGATCGGCGTGGTCCTCGACGACGCCGACCGGGGCGGCGGATTCTACGTCGAGACATCGTCCGACCCGGTGCTCTGGGACGGCCGGATCGCCGGTCCGGAGGACGGCTTCGCACCGGACACTCCGCTCACCCGGCACCTTCCCGCCGGAACACACGGGTTGCAGCAGCACGACCAGCAGCCGGGATGGCTTCAGCGCGCGCACCGTACCCGGTGGATGTGCGATGCGGGGCCGGGCACCGTCGTCGCCTACGGGGCCCAGGTGCTGCACGGCGTCACTCCCGTAGTGGACGGGCGACTGCGAAAGTTCGTCACCGACCTGCTCGACGACACCCTCTAGAGCTCAGGCGCCCTCGCCGTTCTGGTGGGCGTCCCGGGCCGCGTCCACGAAGTCCTCCAGCGCCTTCCAGAAGGGGTTGTAGGCGGCGTTAAACTCTTCGTGGTTGTCGCGCTGGTTGTCCGTATCGCCGTTGCGGGCACCGCTGTTGCCATCCAACTCGGCCTTGAAAGCCGAGAAGAAGGGACCGGTGGCCTTTTGGAGGGCGAGCGCCGCCGCGGCCGCTGCGGCCGGGCCCTCCAGCTCCACGACGCGTGCGCAGCGGCGCATCCGGGCATACTCGGCGATCTCCCGGTCGTACAGCTCGTGGAGAGCTGCCGTACGGTCAGCGGATTCGGGCAGCCGCAGCGACGCGGATATCTCCCAGTACAACTCGCCCATCCGGTGGGTCTGTTCGATCAGATCCAGATAGGCCGTACGCCGGCTCTCGCGCAGCCGCTCGGCACGCTGCGACCGCGCGACTATCTCCGCCTGGATTCTGGCGGCCTGGGTGCTGCCGCGGCTGGTGACCCAACTGGCGAGCACCGCGGTGCCACCGGTCAGCGCCGCGATCGCCACGGTCCATACAGTGCTGTCGCCCACGTGGCGCCACGATACCCAGCAAGAAACGCGTGAGGTGCTGCGGCTACGGGAGGCCCAGCGTGGACGACTGTACCGACCTCCGTCACAAGGGGGGATGAACGGGCACACACAAACTCGACGCAAGATATCTGCCGACGTCGTCGGCACTGGTCAGGGGCCATGGTGCAGGATGGGGCAGGGGTGCGGCGCCGCGTGTCGCATGTGACAAGCTTTGTGTGTTTATCCCTAGAATCGTGCGATGCAGATACCGCCGCAGACAATCAGTGCCCCTCTGGGTGAGGTGATTCGGTGAACGACCCCGATGCCACCGACGAGCAGTGGGAGGGGCTCGCCGAGGTCGTCCCGCTCCGCAGCGGCAGCGAATGGCCGTCCTGGCCCGACCACCGCGCCCTCCCCGAGGAGGAACCGGCGGAGGAAATGCGGCGGTTCATCGTCATCCGCGTGCAGACCTTCGCGGACGCGCGCGAGGTCGCCGAGTACCTCATGGCGCAGATCCCGGTCCTGCTGGACCTCAGCAGCGCCGACACCGATGTGGCCAAGCGCATCCTGGACTTCTCCAGCGGGGTTGTCTTCGGGCTCGGCAGCGGAATGCACCGCGTCGACACCAATGTGTTCCTGCTGGCGCCGATCGGCACCGAGGTCGCCGAGGCGGCGGGCGGTACCGTCCCCCGTTCGTAGGAAGAGCTGTCGGGCGTAACGGTTCTCCGTGCGGGGCGCTGCATAGCGTCCCCACATGGATACCGACAGTGTGCGGCCGGCGGTCACCGAATTACGGCTGTCCGCCTTCAAGTCCCATCGAGGCGTCACTTTGCCGCTCGGCCCGTTGACGCTGCTGAGCGGGGAGAGCGGCAGCGGCAAGTCCAGTGCGCTTCAGGCTTACGAGATCCTCGCCAGGCTCGGCAGTGGTGAGCGGCTGGCGCGGGCCGTCGAGGTGGTGGCGGGCGGTGCGACGGCATGCGTTCCGGCGGGCGCCCGCCCCGACGGCCAGGGGCGGCGTGGGTTCCGTATCGGCTGCACGGTCGACGGACCGGCCGGCCCGGTCAGCCTCGATCTCGCCGTGCAGGCCGAGCCCGAACTGCGCATCGTCGGCGAGCGGTTGACCGGTGGCGGCCAGACGCTGCTCACCACGGCCCTCACCGATCCGTCCCGCCCCGCCGTCCAAGCGGCCTGGCACACGGCGGGTGCCACTCCGGTGACACGTGCGCCGCTGCCCGACGACCGGCTGGGCACCTCGCTGCTGCCGTTGCGCGTCGCGGGCAAGACGGCGGGACAGCGACTGGTCCTGGCCGCGGCGGAGCAGGTCGTGGTCGCGCTCCGGTCAGCGTTCGTCTGCGATCCCCGGCCGGAAGTGATGCGCGCGGCGGGCAGGGGTGGGGACGCTGCGCAGGGTGGGGGTGACGGCCACGGCGGTTCCGGTGGGGGAGGTGCGGTGCGGAACGGGGCTCGTGGGGGTGGCCGGGAGGGGAGTTCCGGGGGATCCCGTGGGGCCGGGCGCGGGGGTGCGCGTGCCGGGCGCCGGGGCGGTGGCGAATCCGGCGACTGGCGGCGTGACGGGGACGAGGAAGTGGTGGATGAGGGGCGGCTGAGGCCGTCCTGCGACAACCTTCCCGCGGTGCTGGACCGTACGAGTCGCGAATGCAGGCGACGGCATGAGGTGCTGGTCAGGGCCGTACGGGAGGCGTCCACCGGCCCTGTCGACGGGCTGCGGGCGGTGCCGCGGCAGGGGAGTGCCGAGGGGGCGGTGGATGCCGGGCCCGGGGTGGGGCAGAAGGCCGGGGTCGGGTCGGCGCCGGCAGCCCAGGGGGCGCAAGGGCCCCGGGTAGCTCAGCTGACTCAGCCGTCACGAGGTGCTGAGGCGGCTCAGGCCGTGAGCGGGTCCCCCATGGTGGACGCGTCCCAGGCGGGGCGTGGCTCACAGGGCATGCGGGCCGTCATCGACCGGGGTGCCTTGGGGGCGCTGCCCATCGAGCAGCTCGGGGACGGTGAGCTGCGGTTTGTCGCGCTGGCGCTGGTGCTGCTCACCGGCCCGGGGGTGCTCGCCATGGACCCGGCCGGGGAGATCCCGTCGGCTCAGCAGCAGCTGACGGTCCTGGCGGACGGGATGGACCGTTGCATGGACCAGCGGCAGGCGCGGGAGCTGGTGTCGCTGGCCGTACGGATGACTGAGCGGGGGCATGTCCGTCTGCTGGGGACGGTGCGCGACCCGTCGGTCGCCGAGGGGCTGCCCGATGTACGGGTGCTACACCTGGGGGTATGAGTGAGGATCTTCAAGCCCTGCAGCGACGACTCGCCGCCTTCGCGGCGGCCCGGGACTGGCAGCAGTACCACACCCCGAAGAACCTGGCCGCGGCGCTCAGCGTCGAGGCCGCCGAACTGGTGGAGATCTTCCAGTGGTTGACTCCTGAGGAATCGGCGAAAGTCATGTCCGACCCGGAACGCGCCGGCCGGGTCGAGGACGAGGTCGCGGACGTACTGGCCTATCTGCTGCAGTTCTGTGAGGCCCTGGGGATCGATGCCCTGACGGCACTCGCCGCGAAGATCGAACGCAATGAGTCACGCTTCCCGCCGGGGCCCTCGGCACGCCCGGACCGGCCGCGGGGGAGCGAGGGGTAGGGAACGGCCGGGCGGCAGCCGGGGCACGGGAGAGGTGCGCGGGGCTCCGGGCGCGCCCTGCCGCCTTCCTGCCGAGACGTGCACTTCCTCCCTGCTGAGGCGTGCCCTCTCCTCCTGGCGCGGTATGTCGGCCGACGGGCGGGGATCGCGTGGATCGGCGTGACGGTAGTGTCGGCGGCGGTTCAAGTGGCCTGTAGTGGCAGGGCGGTTGGCGGGGACAGGGTGGCGCAAGGGGGAGGAGCGGGTCTGAACCCGCCATTTGTCACTCTCCGGAGTCATGGATCTCTCCACAGCGCCTTGGTTGTCCACAGATTTGCGAATTCCCCTGGCGTTTTTGGGTGTTGACCCTCACTCTGGGTAGTGGAAAGAGTGTAGGTGAAAGTGACGGAGAGGGAAGGAGGGGGCGCGGATGGACGCGGTGCGGATCATCGCGGCCAACCGGCGCGGTCTGGCGCAGGCGGGCACGGCTCATGACGTGGTCGTCGAAGCATGGCAAGCGCAAGCTTTGTCGGAGGCGATCGGTAGCCATCTCGCGATATTCGGGCCCTATGAAGTCCGGTCCAGAGCACGCGGGTTGGGCGACGCGGGCGGGCGGTTCAGCGGGGGACTGCTGTGCTCGGGGCCTGCGACCGGTGGGCTGCGGGCGGCTCAGCTGTCCGAAGTGCGTGATGTCAAGGCCGCTTTGGCCGGCATGTGCCAATTGCTGCAAGAGGTGTGCGAGGCGCTGGTGAGTGTGGTGTCGACCGCGGATGAGGAGGGGATGTACTGGACCTGTGTCGAGGCCATCGACATGGCCGATGAGTCGAGGGACCGCGTGGCCGGAATACTCGAAAAGCTGGAGGTGCGCGACAGGGACCTCGCCTGATGGTGCACCGGCCCGTCCTGGAGTGGTTCCGCGCCGGCTGAATCGGCGGTGCCACTCGATCGTGAGTCCAGCAGCGCTCACGCCGGAGCCCATGCCTACGCCCGCGTTTGTGCCTACGCCCACGCTCGTGCCTACGCCCAGGCCCCCACGCCCGTTGCTCCGTCCGGCCATGCGCGGGGAGTGCCACCGCTCCTGCGCCGGTCGGCGTCCCGCCGGGTGTGACGCGGCTCGTCCGACGGGACGCCCGGTGTTCAGGAAAGCTGCGGCATGACCTCCGCGGCAATCAGTTCCATGTGGTCCAGGTCGTCAAGATCCAGCATCTGAAGATAGACGCGCTGCGATCCCAGGGCCGCGAACCGCCCCAGCCTTTCCACGACTTCGGCCGGGGAGCCCGCGAGCCCGTTGGCCTTCAGTTCCTCGACCTCCCGCCCTATGGCGTCCGCGCGTCGCTCGACCTCCGCGTCGCTCTTACCCACACACACCACGAGAGCATTGGAGTAGACGAGATCATCCGCCTTCCGGCCACGCTCCTCGGCCGCTGCCCGTACCCGCTTGAACTGCCGCTCCGTGTCCTCCAGCGATGCGAAAGGAATGTTGAATTCGTCGGCGTACTGCGCGGCGAGAGCCGGAGTGCGCCTGGCGCCGTGCCCGCCAATGAGGAGAGGCACATGCGACTGTGCGGGCTTCGGGAGCGCCGGAGAATCCTGCAGTTGGTAGAAATTCCCGTCGAAGGTGAAGCGCTCGCCCACAGGCGTGTCCCACAGGCCCCTGATGATCGCCAGTTGTTCTTCGAGCCGGCCGAACTTCTCCTTCGGGAACGGGATTCCGTAGGCGGCGTGTTCCTCCGCGTACCAACCGGAGCCGAGGCCCAGGTCCACCCTCCCGCCCGACATCTGGTCGACCTGCGCGACCTGAATGGCGAGCACGCCCGGGAGGCGGAAGGTACCCGCCGTCATCAGCGTGCCGAGCCGGATCCGCTGGGTCTCGCGGGCCAGACCGGCGAGGGTGGTCCAGGCGTCCGTAGGGCCGGGCAGTCCGTCGACATTGCCCATGTGCAGGTAATGATCGGAGCGGAAGAAGGCCCCGTAGCCGAGCTCTTCCGCCGTCCGCGCGACGCGGAGGAGCGTCTCGTAGGTGGCTCCTTGCTGGGGTTCGGTGAAGATGCGAAGTTCCATGCCGCCCATATTGCCTTGGTGATCGCTGCCGGCACGACCCGGCGGGAGCGCCTGGCCGGCCGTGGCAACCCCGCCGTGCGCGTGGCCGGGGGAGGCCCTGAATGTGCTCATGGAACGGCTCATGGGCGGGCTTATGGACGCGCTTTTGGAGGGGGGCATCGGTGGCCTGCTCGATCAATCGTCGCTGCTGCCGGAAAACCGGTGGGGGATCGAGGCAGGTCACGTAATACTCAGACGTGTGTTCCTGACGATAACCACCACTGGCAGCGCCGAACGTCCCGCGACCGACCTCGGATTCCTGCTGCACAAGCATCCCGACAAGGCGCAGCAGTTCTCGACGTCGTACGGCACCGCGCATGTGCTGTACCCGGAGGCGGAAGCCGAGCGGTGCACGGCCGCGCTGCTGCTGGAGGTCGATCCCATCGCCCTGGTCCGCCGGGGCAGGGGAAAGGGCCGGGGAGGTGCTCCGGATTCGGCGCTCGGGCAGTATGTGAACGACCGGCCGTACGCGGCCTCCTCACTGCTGGCGGTGGCGCTGCGGAGCGTCTTCGCGAGCGCGATGAAGGGACAGTGCCCGGCGCGTCCCGAACTGGCGGAGCAGGCGCTCCCGTTGCGTATCGAGGTGCCGGTGCTGCCTGCCCGGGGCGGTGCGGAACTCGTACGGAAGCTGTTCCAGCCGCTGGGATGGACGGTGCTGGCCGAGCCGCTTCCGCTGGACGAGACCTTCCCGGAGTGGGGCGATTCGCGCTACGTACGGCTCGTCCTGGACGGGAAGCGCAGGCTCGCCGACGCGCTGCGCCACCTGTATGTGCTGCTGCCGGTCCTCGACGACGCCAAGCACTACTGGGTCGCGCCCGATGAGGTCGACAAGCTGCTGCGCGCCGGCGAGGGCTGGCTGGAGGACCACCCGGAGCAGCGGGTGATCGTCGGCCGCTATCTGGCCCGGCGCCGGTCGCTGACCCGGCAGGCCATGGAGCGGCTGGAGCTGGAACGCCTGGCCGAGGCCGACGACGCCCAGGTCGAGGAGATCGACAACGCGGTGGACGAGGAGACCGACACCGAGGAGAAGCCGGTACCGCTCGCCGTACAGCGGCGCGAGGCGATTCTCACGGTGCTGCGCGGGTCCCGTGCGGCGCGGGTCCTCGATCTGGGCTGCGGACAGGGCCAGTTGGTCGGTGCGCTGCTCAAGGAGATGCAGTTCACCGAGATCGTCGGGGTGGATGTGTCGATGCGGGCGCTGCACGAAGCCCGGCGCCGACTGCGTCTGGACCGGATGCCCGAGCGGCAGTCGGAGCGGATACGTCTCGTACAGGGGTCGCTGGCGTACACCGACAACCGGCTCAAGGGGTATGACGCGGCGGTGCTGAGCGAGGTCGTCGAGCATGTCGATCCGGCGCGGCTGCCCGCGCTGGAGTATGCGGTGTTCGGGGCGGCCAGGCCGAAGACGGTTGTGGTGACGACGCCCAACGTCGAGTACAACGTGCGCTGGGAGTCGCTGCCGGCCGGCCATGTACGCCATGCGGACCACCGCTTCGAGTGGACGCGGGAGGAGTTCCGTCAGTGGTCGCGGGAGGTCGCCGAGCGGCACGGTTACGTGGTGACCTTCGGTCCCGTGGGGCCGGCGGACCCAGAGGTCGGTCCGCCGACCCAGCTCGCGCACTTCCGTACGGCGGAGGTCGACGGCTGGGAGCGGCAGGCGAACGGCGGTGAGAGGGCGAGCGGTTCGGGGAGCGCGAACGGCCCGCGGAGCATGAAGGAAGCTGCGGCATGACGGACGCCGACCGTACAGGGACAGGCCACACAGGGACAGACCGTACAGAGACGGGCCACACAGTGTCGGACCACACAAGGTCAGATCACGCGGGGACAGGCCGCACAGAGACACACCGCGCAAGGACAGAGCCCGAGAACGTGAGCGAGACCGTGAGCCAGAAGCACACCAAGGGAAGCGGGAGCCGGCCGTCCCGCTCCCTCCCCGTGCCCGACCTCTCCCTCGTCGTGCTGGTCGGGGCCACCGGCTCCGGCAAGTCCACCTTCGCCGCCCGGCACTTCAAGCCGACCGAGGTCATCTCCTCCGACTTCTGTCGGGGGCTGGTCAGCGATGACGAGAACGACCAGGGGGCCAGCCGCGACGCGTTCGACGTGTTGCACTTCATCGCAGGCAAGCGGCTGGCGGCCGGCCGGCTGACCGTCGTGGACGCCACCAACGTGCAGTCCGAGTCCCGCGCCCAGCTGGTACGGCTGGCGCGCGAGCACGACGTCCTCCCGGTGGCGATCGTGCTTGACGTTCCGGAGCAGGTCTGTGCCGAGCGCAATGCCGCGCGGGCCGACCGGGCCGGGATGCCGCGCCGCGTCATCCAGCGCCATCAGCGTGAACTGCGACGATCTCTGCGGCACTTGGAGCGTGAAGGCTTCCGCAAGGTACACATCCTGCGCGGCCAGGCGGAGGCCGAGTCGGCCGAAGTCGTCACCGAGCGGCGGTTCAACGATCTGCGCCACCGCACCGGCCCCTTCGACATCATCGGGGACATCCACGGCTGCCGCTCCGAGCTGGAAACCCTGCTCGGCCGCCTGGGATACGCGCTGGTGCACGATGAGTCCGGCCGCGCCGTGGACGCCGCGCATCCGGAGGGCCGTACGGCCGTCTTCGTCGGTGACCTGGTCGACCGGGGGCCGGACAGCCCCGGTGTGCTGCGCCTGGTGATGGGCATGGTCCGGGCCGGCCACGCACTGTGCGTGCCGGGCAACCACGAGAACAAGCTCGGCCGTTACCTCAAGGGACGCAAGGTCCAGCACACCCACGGCCTGGCCGAGACCATCGAGCAGCTGGACAAGGAGGACGACGCCTTCCGCGCCGAGGTCCAGGACTTCATCCAGGGCCTGGTCAGCCACTACGTCCTGGACGGCGGCGGGCTGGTGGTATGCCACGCCGGGCTGCCGGAGAAGTACCACGGCCGGACGTCGGGCCGGGTCCGGTCCTTCGCGCTGTACGGCGACACCACCGGCGAGACCGATGAGTTCGGCCTCCCGGTGCGGTACCCGTGGGCCGAGGACTACCGGGGCCGCGCCGCCGTCGTCTACGGCCACACGCCAACCCCGCGCGCCAGCTGGCTCAACAACACCATCTGCCTCGACACCGGCTGCGTCTTCGGCGGCACCATGACCGCGCTGCGCTGGCCGGAGCGCGAGCTGGTCGACGTACCGGCGGAGCGGGTCTGGTACGAGCCCGCCAAGCCGCTCACCACGGAAGCCCCGGGCGGTGCGGACGGCCGTCCACTCGACCTGAACGACGTGGCGGGCAAGCGCATCGTGGAGACCCGCCACATGGGCCGGCTCGCCGTCAAGGAGGAGAACTCCGCGGCCGCGCTGGAGGTGATGAGCCGCTTCGCGATCGATCCGCGGCTGCTGCCCTACCTTCCGCCGACGATGGCGCCCTGCGCGACGTCGAAGGAGGAGGGCTACTTGGAGCACCCGGCGGAGGCGTTTGCCGCCTACCGTGCCGACGGTGTGCGGGAGGTGGTGTGCGAGGAGAAGCACATGGGCTCCCGGGCGGTGGTCCTGGTCTGCCGCGACGAGGCCGTGGCCGCCGGCCTCTTCGGGGTGCCTAAGGGCGTGACCGGCGCGCTCTACACCCGTACGGGACGGCCGTTCTTCGACGACGCCGAGACGACGGAGCACATTCTGCGGAGGGTCCGCGACTGCGCGGAACGGGCCGGGCTTTGGGCCGAGCTCAAAACCGACTGGCTGCTGCTGGATGCCGAGCTGATGCCATGGTCCCTGAAGGCAGCCGGTCTGCTGCGCAAGCAGTACGCGGCCGTCGGCGCGGCGTCCGGTGCGGTGTTCCCGGGTGCGCTCGGCGCCCTGGAGGCGGCGGCCGCACGGGGAGTCGATGTATCGACACTGCTGGAGCGGCAGCGCGACCGTGCCGCGGACGCGGCGGCGTTCACGGACGCGTACCGGCGTTACTGCTGGCGGGTCGGGACAGAGACGGCGCGGATGGCAGGGGCGCGGGAGGCAGCGGCGCCGGCAGCCGGGCACCCGTCCGCCGTGGCGAGCGGGAGTGCGGACCGGCAGGCCGGGGCCGATGCGCTGGACGGCATACGGCTCGCCCCGTTCCAGATCCTCGCCGTGCAGGGCCGCAGCCTCGCCGGGCTGCCGCACACCGAACAGCTTGCGCTGATAGACCGGCTCATCGCGGCGGAACCCGAGATCGGGGTGGTGGGCGACACCGCAGCGGCAGGCGAGTCCGCGCCGGCGGGCGAGTCCGCAGCGCGCGACGGCGCTGCGACAGCGGTTCCCGCGGACCGGCTCGGGCTGCTCGCGCCGACCCGTCGTCTCATCGTCGACACCGAGGACGAGGCATCCGTCGCGGCCGGTATCGCATGGTGGCTGGATCTCACCTCGGACGGCGGTGAGGGCATGGTCGTCAAGCCGGTGCAGGCACTGGTGCGTCAGAAGGACGGGCGCCTCGTACAGCCGGGCATCAAGTGCCGCGGCCGCGAGTACCTGCGGATCATCTACGGGCCGGAATACACCCGTCCGGAGAACCTGCAGCGGCTCCGCATCCGCCACCTCGGCCACAAGCGCTCGCTGGCCCTGCGCGAGTACGCGCTCGGACTGGAGGCACTCGACCGCTTGGCGGACGGCGAACCGCTGTGGCGCGTGCACGAGGTGGTCTTCGCCGTGCTCGCGCTGGAAAGCGAGCCGGTGGACCCGCGGTTGTAGGAGCGGCACCGAGGCCGTGGGAGCGGCCCCGAAACGTCACGCCACCCGCGTCGTCCGGAAGACCGGCGGTAGTCGATCGGCGGTACGCCGACGGCGCGGGTGAAGTGGCGGCGGAGGTCGGCGGCGGTCCAGAGGCCGGAGGCCTGACGCAGCCCCGAGGCCCCGGCCCTGACGCAACCCGGAGGGCGTCGTCCCTGACGCAACTCGGAGGCCAGCCCTGATACCGCCTGCCCTGATAGGCCGCCCTGATGCGCCAGCCGCCCTGATGCGCCAGCCACCCCCACCATCCCGCCGACATCCCCGAACATCGCTCTCGCGCCGTTCATCGGGCCCCGGAAGCGGCCAAGATGGGGAGATGGGATTCCATGTCGACTCCGAGGCCGGGCGGCTGCGCCGGGTCATCCTGCATCGCCCCGATCTGGAGCTGAAGCGGCTTACGCCGACGAACAAGGACGCCTTGCTCTTCGACGATCTGCTGTGGGTCCGGCGGGCGCGCGCCGAGCACGACGGGTTCGCGGATGTGCTCCGGGACCGGGGCGTGGCCGTGCACCTCTTCGGTGATCTGCTGGCCGACTGCCTGCGGACCCCCGAAGCGCGCACGCTCGTCCTGGACCGCGTCTTCGACGAGAAGGAGTACGGCCCGCTGGCCACCGGCCATCTGCGGGCGGCCTTCGACGAGCTGCCGGTGCCCGAACTCGTCGAGGCGCTGGTCGGCGGCATGACCAAGCGGGAGTTCCTGGAGCGGCACGCCGAGCCGACCTCGGTCCGCTTCCATGTGATGGACCTGGACGACTTCCTGCTGGACCCGCTGCCCAACCACCTCTTCACCCGCGACACCTCCGCCTGGGTCTACGACGGGGTGTCGATCAATGCCATGCGCTGGCCGGCCCGGCAGCGCGAGACCGTCCACTACGAGGCGATCTACCGGCACCACCCGCTCTTCCAGGGCGAGGACTTCCACGTCTGGTCGGAGGGCCAGGCGGACTTCCCCTCGACCATCGAGGGCGGCGACGTCCTGGTGCTGGGCAGCGGCGCGGTGCTGATCGGGATGAGCGAGCGGACCACTCCGCAGGCCGTGGAGCTGCTGGCGCGCGGGCTGTTCGCGGCCGGCTCCGCGCGCACGATCGTGGCGCTCGACATGCCCAAGCGGCGGGCCTTCATGCACCTGGACACCGTCATGACCATGATCGACGGGGACACCTTCATCCAGTACGAGGGCCTGGGGATGCTCCGCTCGTACACCATCGAGCCGGGCTCGTGCGATCAGGACCTCAAGGTCACCGACCATCCGCCGGAGCATATGCACCGCGCCATAGCGGCCGCGCTGGGTCTGGCCGACATCCGCGTGCTCACCGCGACCCAGGACGTGCACTCGGCGGAGCGGGAGCAGTGGGACGACGGATGCAATGTGCTCGCGGTGGAGCCGGGCGTGGTCGTGGCCTACGAGCGGAACGTCACGACGAACACCTTTCTGCGCAAGCGCGGCATCGAGGTGATCACGATCCCGGGGAGCGAGCTGGGCCGGGGCCGGGGCGGACCGCGCTGTATGAGCTGCCCGGTGGAGCGGGACGCGGTCCCGGGCGCGGTCTGAGAGCCTGTCCTCGGCCGATCCGGGTGGGCGGTGGCGGCAGGGGCCCACCCGTGGCTTCGCCCACACCCCCCGTATAGAGATGCGGAAGTTCGTATAGACTTCCATCGTCTGGTCGCGTCCCCGGCCGACCGCACGCCCGACCGCCACGAACCACAACCGTCACGAACCAGGAGCCCACCATGGCGACAGACCTCAGGGGCCGCCACTTCCTCAAGGAGCTGGACCTCAGCGCCGAGGAATTCCGCCGACTGATCGACCTGGCGGCCGAGCTCAAGGCCGCCAAGCGCGCCGGGACCGAGGTCGCCCGCCTGCGGGGCAGGAACATCGCCCTGATCTTCGAGAAGACCTCCACGAGGACCCGCTGCTCCTTCGAGGTCGCGGCCGTCGACCAGGGTGCGTCGACCACCTACCTCGACCCGTCCGGCTCGCAGATCGGGCACAAGGAGTCGGTCAAGGACACCGCCCGGGTCCTCGGCCGGATGTTCGACGGCATCGAGTTCCGCGGCAGTCGGCAGTCGGACGTCGAGGAACTCGCTGCGCACGCCGGTGTGCCGGTGTTCAACGGGCTGACCGACGACTGGCACCCGACCCAGATGCTGGCCGATGTGCTGACCATGGTCGAGCACGGCGGAGGGCGCGCCCTGGAGGAGACCGCCTTCGCCTACCTCGGTGACGCCCGCAACAACATGGGCAACTCCTACCTCGTCACCGGCGCCCTGCTCGGTATGGACGTACGGATCGTGGCGCCAAAGCGGCTGTGGCCCGAGGAGAAGGTCGTCGCCGCGGCGCACACGCTTGCCGAGACCAGTGGCGCGCGGGTCACGCTCACCGAGGATGTCGCCGAGGGCGTGCGCGGAGCGGACTTCGTCGCCACCGACGTCTGGGTCTCCATGGGAGAGCCCAAGGAGGTCTGGGACGAGCGGATCGCGCTGCTCGCCCCGTACGCGGTCACCATGGACGTGCTGCGCGCCACCGGCAAACCGGACGTGAAGTTCCTGCACTGTCTGCCCGCGTACCACGACCTGGGCACGTCCGTCGGCCGGGAAATCCACGAGCGGCACGGGCTGTCGTCGCTGGAGGTCACCGACGAGGTCTTTGAATCCGCGCATTCGGTGGTCTTCGACGAGGCGGAGAACCGGATGCACACCATCAAGGCCGTGCTGGTCGCGACGATGGCGGGCTGAGGCGCCGACGAGGGGCGGGGAGAGCGGCAGGGCCCAGCGGCAGAACGAGCGGCAGGCCGAGCGGCAGATCATCCACCGTATTGCCGTCCACCGGATCGCCGCCCACCCGCTCACCGTCCCTCGCCGAGGCCGGCCCCGTCCGCCCGTCAAGCCCGTTTGCGCACCCCGTACGCATACTCATACGGCGAGCTGGGCGATCATGCAGTCACAGCGGCTACCATCGAGCCGCTCACGGGGTTCGGGCCCACCGGTCCGGACCCCGTGAGCGTGGGCCCCACCCCCGCCCGCGCGCACCGCACCACCAGAGAGAGAACCACCCCATGGCTTCGTCAGGTCCGTCCGGACTGCGCATCAAGTCCCCCGACCTCCTCGTCGCCGAATCCGGCGTGGACCGTGCGGGCAACGGCCTCCAGCGCAGCATGGGGCTCTTCCAGCTCGTGTGCTTCGGCATCGGCGCCATCGTCGGCACCGGCATCTTCGTCGGCCTGTCCGACACCGTCGCCGAAGCCGGCCCCGCCGTCATCGTCTCCTTCGTGCTGGCCGCCCTCACCTGCGTCTTCACCGCCTTCTCCTTCGCGGAGCTGGGCGGCGCGATACCGGTGTCCGGCAGCTCGTACTCCTACGCGTACGCCACCCTCGGCGAACGCACCGCCTTTCTCGTCGGCTGGTGCCTGCTCCTCGAATACGGGGTCTCGGTCTCGGCGGTCGCCGTCGGCTGGGGCCAGTATCTGAACGAACTGCTGGGCAGCCTGATCGGCTGGGAGCTGCCGGCGGCGCTCGCCAGGCCGCCCGGTGACGGCGGCATCGTCAACGCCCCGGCCGTCGTCGTGATACTGCTCGCCGCCCTCCTCCTGGTCCGCGGCATCCGGGAAAGTGCCCGTGCGACCGCCGCCATGGCCGTCCTCAAGCTCGCGATCCTCGCGCTGTTCTGTGTGATCGGCTTTTCGGCCTTCCAGGACGGGAACCTCTCGCCGTTCGCACCGGAGAGCGTCGCCGGCATCACCTCCGGCGCCTCGGTCGCGTTCTTCTCCTACATCGGCTTCGACGCGATCACCACGGCCGGCGAAGAGGTCCGCAATCCGCGCCGTAACATCCCCATCGCGATCATGATCTGCATCGGTGTGGTCACCGTCCTGTACTGCCTGGTCGCCGTCGCCGCCATCGGCGCGCTCTCCTCCGACCAGGTCGCCGACCAGCCCGCCGCACTCTCACTGATCGTCAACCGTGTCACCGACTCCACGCTCGGCGGCGGAGTGATCGCCTTCGGCGCGGTCGTCGCCATCGCGTCCGTCGTCCTCGCCGTGATGTACGGCCAGACCCGCATCCTGATGTCGATGTCGCGGGACGGCCTGATCCCGCGGATCTTCGAGCGGATCTCGCCCCGGACCGCCACCCCCGTCGCCAACACCTGGATCGTCGCGGGCGTCTTCGCGATCCCGGCGGCGGTCGTGCCGCTGGACGTCGTGATGAATCTGACGACCATCGGGACGCTGGCGATCATGGCGGTGGTCAATGTCAGCGTGCTGGTCCTCCGCCGTACCCGCCCCGGTCTGCCGCGCCGCTTCCGCGTCCCGCTCTTCCCGCTCAGCCCGGTCCTCGGCATCGGCTTCTGCGGCTATCTGATCTACGGGACCGGTCCGGCGACCTGGCTGCAGTTCGTCGGCTTCCTGGTCGTCGGTTCGCTGGTCTACGCGCTCTACGGGCGGCGGCACTCGCGCCTCGGTGCGGCGCCGCGGGAGCCGGTCGGCAGCGAGGCCCCTGATCCGACTCTGACTTCTGATCCGACGGCTCCTGACCCGGCTCTGACTTTCGGATCGCGGGGAGCGTGAGCCATACAGCCCCGGTGCCGGTGCCGGTGCCGGTGCCTGTGGCGGTCGCGATGGTGGAGTCGGGATCCCTGCGCCGTACCGGGAACTGACTGCCCGTCACTCACATGCGATCCATCCCGTCACCCATCTCCATCTATATCGCGCATCCATGACGGCAGTCACGAAGCAGTGATAGCTTCAAAGGGCAGCAGGCACCGCCGACCACAGGCACCAGCCGTCCGGCTGAAGGGGGCAGGCAGCCCGATGAGCCCGTTCGCAGGATCCGCCCGCAGCACCGACACCTGGCAGCACATCCGCGTGACCAGGGACGACGGCATCGCCACCGTCACCCTCGCGCGCCCGGAGAAACTCAACGCGCTCACCTTCGAGGCGTACGCCGACCTCCGCGACCTGCTCGCGGAAGTGTCCAGGGAGCGCTCCGTACGCGCCCTCGTCCTCGGTGGGGAGGGCCGCGGATTCTGCTCCGGCGGAGACGTCGACGAGATCATCGGCGCCACGCTGGGAATGGACACCGGGCAACTGCTCGACTTCAACCGGATGACCGGGCAGGTCGTACGGGCCATCCGCGAGTGCCCCTGCCCGGTGATCGCCGCCGTCCACGGGGTCGCGGCCGGTGCCGGAGCCGTTCTCGCCCTCGCCGCCGACTTCCGCGTCGCCGACCCCTCCGCGCGCTTCGCGTTCCTCTTCACCAAGGTCGGACTGTCCGGCGGCGACATGGGCGCGGCCTACCTCCTGCCCCGCGTCATCGGCCTCGGCCATGCCACCCGACTGCTGATGCTCGGCGATGCCGTCCGTGCCCCGGAGGCCGAACGCCTCGGCCTCATCAGCGAATTGGCGGACGAGGGGCGGGCCGACGAGACGGCCGCGGCGCTCGCCCGGCGGCTCGCCGAGGGGCCCGCGCTCGCGCACGCCCAGACCAAGGCCCTGCTCACCGCCGAACTCGATATGCCGCTCGCCGCCGCCGTCGAGATGGACGCCGCCACCCAGGCGCTGCTGATGAACAGCGCCGACTACGGCGAATTCCACGCCGCGTTCACCGAGAAGCGGTCGCCCAAGTGGCAGGGGAAATAAGCGTGGCGACCGCCATGCGGGTCGCCGTCATCGGCGGCGGGCCCGGTGGGCTCTACGCCGCGGCCCTCCTCAAGCGCCTCGACCCCACCCGCGACATCACCGTCTGGGAGCGCAACGCCCCCGACGACACCTTCGGTTTCGGGGTAGTCCTCTCCGACGAGACCCTGGGCGGCATCGAGCACGCCGACCCGGTGGTGTACGAGGCACTGCGCCGTGACTTCGTGCGCTGGGACGACATCGACATCGTGCACCGGGGCCGGACCCTGACCTCCGGGGGGCACGGTTTCGCCGCCCTCGGCCGCCGCCGTCTGCTGCAGATCCTGCACGAACGCTGTGCCTCGCTCGGCATACGGCTCCGCTTCCGCGAACCGGCCCCACCGGCCGAGGAGCTGGCGTCCTGCCACGATCTGGTCATCGCCGCGGACGGTGTGCACAGCCTGACCCGGGAGGCCCACCGGGAGGCGTTCGGGCCGCAGATCACCACCCACCGCTGCCGCTATATCTGGCTCGCCACGGACTTCGCCTTCGACGCCTTCCGCTTCGAGATCGCCGAGACCGAGCACGGCGTCGTCCAGCTCCACGGCTACCCGTTTGCCCGCCCGTCGCCCGACCACCACCCCTCAACGAGTCCCTCCGGGCCGCGGTATCCGTCCGGTGCGAGCACCGTCATCGTCGAAATGCGCGACGAGGTCTGGAGGGCGGCCGGCCTCGACCGCTGTGACGCGCACGCGTCGAGTGAATGGTGTGCCCGGCGCTTCGCCCGCGCACTGGGCGGCAGGCCGCTGCGTTCCAACAACTCCTCCTGGACCGCCTTCCGTACGGTCGTCAACGACCACTGGTCGCACGGCCGGATCGTGCTGCTCGGCGACGCCGCGCACACCGCGCACTTCTCCATCGGCTCCGGCACCAAGCTCGCCATCGAGGACGCGCTGGCGCTCGCCGCGTGTCTGGAGGAACAGGGCACCCTGCACGAGGCACTCGCCGCGTACGAGACCGAGCGGCGCCCCGTCGTCGCCTCGACCCAGCGCGCCGCCCGCGCCAGCCTCGCCTGGTTCGAGGATCTGGCGACCTACGCCGACCAGCCCCCGCACCAGTTCGCCTTCAACCTCCTCACCCGCAGCCGCCGGGTCACCCACGACAACCTGCGGTTGCGCGACGCCGAGTTCGTCGCGTCGGTGACGAAGGAGGCCGGTATCACGCCCGGCACCCCGCCCATGTTCACGCCCTTCCGGCTCGGTGACCTCACGCTGCGCAACCGCGTCGTCGTCTCACCGATGGACATGTACTCCGCCGACGGCGACGGCACCCCCGGCGACTTCCACCTCGTCCACCTCGGCGCCCGCGCACTCGGCGGCGCCGGCCTGGTGATGACGGAGATGGTGTGTGTCGGCCCCGAAGGGCGCATCACCCCCGGCTGTACGGGGCTGTACGCGCCGGGACATGAGACCGCCTGGCGCCGGATCACCGACTTCGTGCACGCCGCCGCCCCCGGCACCGCCCTCGGCGTACAGCTCGGCCACTCCGGCCGCAAGGGCTCCACCCGGCTGATGTGGGACGGCATCGACCAGCCGCTCCCGGACGGCAACTGGCCGCTGGTCGCCCCCTCCGCGCTGCCGTACCGGCCCGGCGTCAACCAGGTGCCGCACGCCCTGACCGAGCCCGAACTCGCCACCGTACGGGAGCAGTTCGTCCGCTCCGCCGAGTCCGCCGCCCGCGCCGGATTCGACCTGCTCGAACTCCACTGCGCGCACGGCTATCTGCTCTCCGGCTTCCTCTCACCGCTCACCAACCACCGCACCGACGCCTACGGCGGCGACCTCACCGGCCGGCTGCGCTTCCCGCTGGAGGTCTTCGACGCGGTCCGCACCGTCTGGCCGGCCGGGCGTCCGACGACGGTCCGTATCTCCGCGACCGACTGGGCGGACGGCGGCACCACCGCCGAGGACGCGGTCGCCATCGCGGCGGCCTTCGCCGAACACGGAGCCGACGCCATCGACGTCTCCACCGGGCAGGTCGTTCCCGACGAGCGTCCCGACTTCGGCCGCTCGTACCAGACGCCGTTCGCCGACCGGATCCGTAACACCGTCGGCGTGCCGGTCATCGCCGTCGGCGCGATCTCCTCCTGGGACGACGTCAACTCCCTGTTGCTGGCCGGACGCGCCGATCTCTGCGCGCTGGCGAGGCCGCATCTCTACGACCCGCACTGGACGCTGCACGCCGCCGCCGAACAGGACTACACGGGACCGGGCGCCCCCTGGCCGCTGCCGTATCAGGCGGGCAGCCGCACCCCGCCGACCGGGCGCACCGACGGACCGAAGCCCCGCCTCACCCTGCGGTGACGGGGTGGCCGGCTCGGCCCGGGGACCGGTCGGTGGGGGAGGGCACCACATCCGCGCGGTAACCGGCGACCAGCCGTGGGGCGATGGCCTCTGTCAGCGGCAGCTCACGGGCGCCGGCGGGCCGCAGATCGCGGTATGCGCGGCGCGGCATACGAACCGTGTGGTCTGTTATCCCGGTGCCGAAAAGGGCCGCGGAGGGTCTGGGCGCAGCAGGGCATGGACAAGGAGAGTCGTTCCTGCACCGGATGGTGAGCGACGGACGTCAGACGGCGAGCTTCACGCGGCGCCCCTGCGGGTCAAGATGACTGAGCACGCCGGGCGATGCCAGACCCGGGAGGGTGTGCTTCCACAGGGCCGTGACGCGGTGCGGCAGATCGGCGCGGTCGCTCGCGGCACGGGAGAACAGCTGCACCCCCATATACGCGGCGACGAAGAACTCCGCCGCCCGTTCCGGCACGACGGCGGACAGCAGCTCACCGTTGGCACGGGCCTCGGTGAACATCGTCGTGATGATGTCCGTCCACGCCTGATAGGGCATCAGCGGATCCTCACTGAACGTCGTCTCGACCGCGATCCGCGTCCCGGCCTGCAACAACGGGTCGCTGCGCAGGGCCAGCGCCACCTGGTGGGTGAAGTCGATGGCGTCCTGCAGCCGGGAGTCACTGGCCTGCGGCAGGAACGGAGCGATCTGTTCCGTGACGACCGCGCGGGCCAGTGCGGTCTTGGAGGTGAAGTGGAAGTAGACGGCCCCCTTGGTGACTCCGGCGCGCTGGGTGATCTCGGCCATCGTGGCGGCCTGGTACCCGCGGCTGCCGATGACATGAGCCGCGGCTTCGAGGACGGCGCGTCGGGTGCGCAAGGCGCGTTCCTGCTTGACCACCGATCATCCTCCATATGCATCTTGGAGTTGTTGTGCCTGAGGGTGACCAGCCGTCCGGTGAGGGCTCAGTCACGCGCTGCATCATAAAGAAGCCAACCAGGCGGTATGGAAATCCGAGACGACATGGTGTTGACGTGTTCCGGCGCAGTGCCACTGGGGCGGCACGGTCCGATGCCGCGCACCGTCCGCGCTCAGGGAGCGCCGTACGGGAACTGACCTCGGGGCATTTCAGGGCGCCGCCGGGGCGCCGGAGCCGGGTTCGCGCCCGGATCGCGGCTCAAACCGGGACCGGTGCGCACTCGTGTGAGGACGGTGTGGTCACGTCCATCACCCGTACGGATGGCGGGGGTTCACCGATGTACCGGATGTCGTGTGCTCGGACGGGGAGGGGATGACGGCGGACGGCGGTGGAGGTGCTGCCGTCCGCCCGCTTCGGTGGTGCTGGTGCTGGTGCTGGTGCTGGCGCTTGACGTTCGGGATCGGGGGCGGGGGCCGGGAGGGGGTGTGAGGGGATCGGAGGTGATCGTGGCGTGGGCGGTGGGCGCCCGAGGCCGTCCCCGGAGCGGTTCAGCCGGCCGGGATGCGGTCCGGCGCCGGGGTGCCACTGGCCACCGCGCCCGACAGCAGTGTCCACACACCGATGAGGGACTCCTTCTCCCACCACGTCCGGTCCGCGCCGCCGAGGTGCAGCAGGCCCACCACGACCGAGGTCAACAGCTGGGCGCTGCGCCGCGGTTCGGCGTCCGATACCTGCGGACCATCGGGGTCGCCCGGCCCCAGGGGCCCGAGGGATCCCGCGGGCGAACCGGTCCCGCAGGTGACCGCCTTGTCGAGGAACAGCGCGTACCAGCGGTGCTCCAGGGCGTGGATGTCGAGCCCCGGCGCGGTCTCCGGCCGCAGCCGCAGCCCGGCGCGCAGGACGACGTCGGACTCCACCCGGGCGAACAGCTCGACGGCGAAGTCGCGTACGGCGAGGGTGAGGGGCTCCGGGGAACGGGCGAAACCGTCCTCGATCTCGCGCAGCGTGGCGAGCGCGGTGTCGCGCACCGCGAGGGTGAGGTCGTCCTTGGACGTGAAGTGGAAGTAGAGGGCGCCCTTGCTCAGGCGGGCCCGCCGGCTGACTTCGACCATGCCCGCCGCGGGCACTCCCTTCTCCAGGAAGGTCTCTGCCGCCGAGCGGATGAGCGCCTGGCGGCTCTGGATGGCGCGATGCTGCGTGGGCACGGTGTCCGTCCCGTCTCTAGTACGGCTGCGAGCTCACTGCAGTCTACAGAACAAACCAACCATGCGGTTCTGTATGCCGAAGTCAAGTGGCCAGATCTGCAAGTGCCTTGTCGCGAACTCGTCTATGGCGGATTGCTTCGGCGGTCGGTGGCCACCGTGGAGCCCGCGCTCACCAGTGTGGCGTTGCGGGGATGAGCTGTCGACCCGTAAGGGTATGGCAGGGGCACATTGACAAACAGCGCAGGCGGTTTTTAAATCGGCAAAGGCGGTGAACGAGATCCAGCCCTCCCGTTGCAGCCGCCTCGACCTCGCGTACCGCCGTTGGAGGGCGGTACGTCATGGCGAGACCGCCTCCGCCACCACCCGTCGTCGACCGCGGGCCGCCTCATCGGCCGAGTCAGCAACGTCACCCGAGCCACTGCATCCAACGGAATCCGGAAAGGTCTCCAGCCATGCGCGTACCAGCGGAAGTTCGCGAACGTCCTGTGAGAGGCGCGCGGTGCGCCGGCGGCGAGACGATCAAGGCCGCCGTCTTCGATCTCGACGGCACGCTCGCCAACACCCTGCCAGCGATCAGTAAACTGCTGGTCAGGGTCGCGTCGGAGCAGGGCTGTTCGGTGACCGCGCGGCAGGCGAAGGCCGCCATCGGCAAGCCTCCCGGCCCCGCCTTCGGCCGCCTGCTGGGCAGGCCGGAGGACGACGGCCGGGTGCAGGCCGCCATCGCCCGCTACCGCGAACTGTTCTCCTACGAAGTCCTTTGCCAGGGCCCGCAGCTGCTCTTCCCCGGTGTCACGGCGGGGCTCTCCGCGCTGCGTGCCCACGACGTCGAGCTGGCCGTCGCCACGTCCAAGACCACCCGGAGCGCCGAGGCGCTGCTCGACGTCATGGGCATCCGCGACCTGGTCGGCCCGGTCATCGGACAGGACATGGTCCGGCGCGGCAAACCGCACCCGGAGATGGTGCTGCGGGCGGCCGGCCGGCTGGGAGTCGCGCCCGGGGAGAGCGCGTATGTAGGGGACACCGTAGGGGACATGCGCATGGCGGTGACCGCGCGCATGGAACCGGTCGCGGTCACCTACGGCATCGGCTCGTTCGGCGAACTCGCCGCGGTCGCGGGCACCCGGATGTGCAGCTCCTTCAAGGACGTGGTATCCGTGATCGGGGCCGCCCGGCCCCGGCCTGCCGCGGCCGTGGGTGCGCCACGTCGACGCTGAGGGCGAGGACGCGACGGGCCACACCGGATCCTCCGTCGGCGGGAGTTCCACCCGGATTCCCCGTCGGCGGGAATCCCGCCAGGATCCTCCGTCAGCGGGTATCCCGCCCGGATCCCCGTCGGCGGGTGTCCCACCGGGGCCCCTCCGCCGACGCGGGTTCCGCCGGGCCCCTCCGTCGGCGCGAAATCCGCCCGGCCCTCCCGTCGGCAGGACTCCCGCCCGAATCCGCAGCGGTGGGAATTTCGCCGGCCCCCTGCTGGCGGGAAACTTGCCCGGACCCTCCGTCGGCGGGAATACCTCCCCGTCCCGCCGCGTTGGGACCTGCAAGGGGCCCACGCACCCCTTAGGGGATCTGGTCGACTATCCCCCAAGCGGCGCCCTCCCGCACATAACGGCCCCCCGCCGCCCGCAGTTTGGTGTGCAGCCGGCCGAACACCTCCGCCGCCCGGCCGCCCGGCCAGTCCTCCGGGAGGAGCGCGGAGGGCAGACCGGGATCGGCGTACGGGAGGCGACGCCAGGCGTCCAGCGCCAGGAGATAGTCGCGGTAGGCCGCCTCGGGGGGGACCACGCGGCGTCGGGACCACTTCTCCAGGACCGGTTCGTGGTCCGCCAGGAAGGCGCGGTGCTGCGCGGCGAGGGCGTCCAGGTCCCACCATCGCGCCACTGCCCGCGCGGTGGATTCGAAGCCCGCGTGCGCCCCGGTGAACAGATCCACGTACGGGGCCAGTTGAAGCCGCTCCAGGGTGTGCCGGGTCTCCTCGTGGAGGTGCGCCGGTGCGATCCACACGCCGGGCGCGGCGGTGCCGAAGCCCAGCCGTGCCAGCCGGGAGCGCAGCAGATGGCGCTTGTGCCGCTCCTCCTCCGGGATGGAGAAGACGGCCAGCACCCAGCCGTCGGACAGCCGGGCGGCCGGGCGCCCGTAGATCCGCCGGTCGCCGTCCGCCAGCAACTGGCGGGCGGCTTCGGAGAGTCCGTACGCGGCGGCCCCGGTGGCCGTGCGCTCCGGGACGAGCAGCCCGCGGCGCTTGAGCCGGGAGACGGCTGAGCGCACCGACGGCGGATCCACCCCGAGCACGCCGAGCAGCCGGATCAGAGCGGCGACCGGCACCGGACCGGCGCTGTTGGCCGGCTCTTCCGGTGTGCCGCGCCCGTAGGCGCCGTAGAACGTGACGATCAGGGACCGTGGAGTGCGCTGCGTTTGCTGGTCGGTCACCGGGTCACTGTAGATCGACTTCACGCAGCCGGAAGCGCTGGAGCTTGCCGGTCGGGGTGCGTGGAAGAGACGTGTGGAAGACGAATTCGCGCGGGCATTTGTAAGGCGCGATCCGGGTTTTGGTGAAGGCGCGGAGCGCGGCGACGGTGTCATCCCGACGTGGGACACCCGCCCGCAGCACCACGTGTGCGACGACCACCTGCCCGCGTTCCTCGTCGGCCCGTCCGACCACCGCGGCCTCGCGAATGTCGGGGTGCCGCAGCAGCGCCTCCTCGACCTCCGGGCCCGCGATGTTGTACCCAGCCGAGATGATCATATCGTCCGCGCGGGCGACATAGCGGAAGTAGCCGTCGGGCTCCCGGATGTAGGTGTCCCCGGTGATGTTCCAGCCGTTCCGCACATACTCCGACTGCCGGGGATCGGCGAGATAGCGGCAGCCGGTCGGGCCGCGCACCGCGAGCAGCCCCGGCTCGCCGTCCGGCAGCGGTGCCCCGTCCGTGTCCACCACCCGCGCCTGGTAACCCGGCACCGGCAGCCCGGTCGTGCCCGGCCGGACCGCGTCGTCGGCGGCGGAGATGAAGATGTGCAGCAGTTCCGTCGCGCCGATGCCGTTGATGAGGCGCAGGCCCGTCGCGTCGTACCAGGACTGCCAGGTCGCGGCGGGCAGATTCTCGCCGGCCGAAACGCATCGGCGCAGCGAGGAGATATCGTGCCCGGCGAGTTCGGGCAGCATCGCGCGGTAGGCGGTCGGCGCGGTGAACAGCACCGATATGCGGTGTGCCGCGATATCGCCGAGCAGCCGCTTGGGCCCGCCCCAATCGGCGAGCAGGGCCGAAGCGCCGGCCCGCAGCGGGAAGATGACCAGGCCGCCGAGGCCGAAGGTGAAGCCGAGCGGTGGGCTGCCGGCGAACACGTCGTCCGGGGACGGGCGCAGCACCCGCGCCGAGAAGGTGTCGGCGACGGCGAGCACATCGCGGTGGAAGTGCAGACAGCCCTTGGGGCGGCCGGTGGTGCCCGAGGTGAAGGCGATCAGCGCGACATCGTCCGCGGCGGTGGCGACGGAGGGGTACGGCGTGGCGCCGGGCCGCGCGAGCTGCCGCAGATCGTCCGGGGCGTCCCCGCCGTATGTGGTGATCCGTAGCCCCGGGACCTCGGCCTCGGCCAGGTCGTCGACGGAGCGGGCGTCGCACAGCGCGTACCGCACCTGGGCGATCTCGCAGATCGTGGCGAGCTCGTGCGGGCGCTGGGCGGCCAGCACCGTCACCGCGACGGCGCCCGCCTTCATCACCGCGAGCCAACAGGCGGCCAGCCAGGGTGTGGTGGGGCCGCGCAGCAGGACGCGATTGCCGGGGCGTACGCCCAGCCGGCCGCTGAGCGCATGGGCGATGGCGTCGACCCGGTCGCGCAGTTGCCCGTACGTCCATACCGTGCCGGTGGCGTCACGTACCGCGGGCCGGTCCGGACCCAGCCGTGCGATGGTGCCGTCCAGCAGTTCCGTACCGCAATTGAGCCGATCGGGGTAGCCCAGATCGGTGAGATGCGGCCACTGCTCGGGAGGGGGCAGCCGGTCGCGCGCGAAGGTGTCGGCATGGGCCGAAGTCCGTAGCTCCATGGCGGATGCGCCCCCTTGCGCCGAGGTGACCGACGGGCGGCCGGGGAAGGGATGGGGGACTGTGCGGGCCGGTACGGGAACCGGGCGGAGGGTGCTGGAGGACTGTGCAGGGGCTGCTCGGGGACTGCCCACGGTTCTCTGCGGGGGCTGGCCGGGGGCTGCTCGACTGCCGCCCGGAGACTGCTCGACTGCCGCCGGGGACTGCCGTGCGGATCCGTCGTCAGCGTAACGTGTTCATGACGGCAGTCAACAGACCGCGATAGAAGACAGAGGACCATCGCAGCGCTACCGGAGGAGCTGCTCGTGACCGCATTCGCGCTGGGACCCGAAGAGCAGGAGTGGTGCGCGGAGTTGCGTGCGCTGACGGCCGAGCGGCTGCGCCCACTGGCGGAGAAGGGTGAACCGGGCCGGGTCAACCGCCCGTTGGTCGCCGCGCTGGGCGAACTGGGCCTGCTGCGCCGCCTGTTCCCCGCCGAAGGATCCCTGCGCGCCCTGGACCTCTGCCTGTTGCGGGAGTCCCTCGCCCAGGAGTGCACGGAGGCGGAGACCGCACTGGCCCTCCAGGGGCTGGGCGCCTACCCGGTCGTGCAGTCCGGGACCCCGGACCAGCGCGCCCGTTGGCTACCGGAGGTGGCTGCCGGGCGCGCGGTCGCGGCCTTCGCGCTGAGCGAGCCGGGCGCGGGCTCGGACGCCGCGGCGCTGTCCCTGACCGCCGCACCCGACGGGCCCGGCAGCTGGCGGCTGACCGGCGAGAAGTGCTGGATCTCCAACGTCCCCGAGGCCGATTTCGCCACCGTATTCGCCCGCACCGGGGGCGCGGGCGCCCGTGGCGTCACGGCCTTCCTGGTGCCCGCCGACCGGCCGGGACTGACCGGCGCACACCTGGAGATGCTCAGTCCGCACCCCATCGGAACGCTGGAGTTCGACGGGACGCCGGTGACCAGCGCGGATGTGCTCGGCGCGGTCGACGGCGGTTTCGGCGTCGCGATGCGCACGCTGAACCTCTTCCGGCCGAGCGTCGGCGCGTTCGCGGTGGGCATGGCGCAGGCCGCGCTGGACGCGGCGGTGGCGCACGCGGGCGCGCGCACCGCGTTCGGCGGTCCGCTCAAGGACCTGCAGTCCGTCGGCCACCAGCTCGCGGAGATGGCCACCCGGGTCGAGTCCGCCCGGCTGCTGGTGTACGCGGCCGCGTCGGCGTACGACACGGCGGCCCCGGACATCGCCCGTCGCTCGGCCATGGCCAAGCTGCTGGCGACCGAGACCGCCCAGTACATCGTCGACGCGGCCGTCCAGATCCATGGCGCCCGCGCGCTGCGCCGTGGCCACCTCCTGGAGCACCTCTACCGCGAGGTGCGTGCGCCGCGCATCTATGAGGGCGCCACCGAGGTACAGCGGTCGATCATCGCGAAGGAGCTGTACCGGGGGGCCGCGCATCCCTCCGGCGGAGAAGCCGGTTCCGGAGACGCCGGTTCGGAGAGGAGGGTTCCGGAGAGGCCGGTTCCGGGCGGGCCGGTTCCCGGTCGGCCGGTTCCGGAGGGGTCCGCTGACGACTGACGCCGCCTCAGCGGTTCGTCTCTGCACTGCGTCGACGGGCGCATGCACATCAGCGAGGCCAACACCGGCGCCGGCGACCTGCACGCCCGCTCGGTGTCGCTGAGCCCCCGGTGCGCCACCGACGGTGTCGTCGCACACGGCGACGGCGAGCGGTACCGAGCGGTGTCGATCACCGGGACCTGGACCGGGCTGGAGTCCTACCTCGGCAATCCCGGTGTGGGCGCTCTACCGGCCACCGGACCGGAGAACGTCGCGCGCGAGCGGTATCTGGGACGGTCCACCGCGTTGCGCCCGGTGGCCGGTCCGCTGGAGGAGATCTTCCTGCACCGGCGCTCGTCCCCGGGGCGCCTGCTGTTCATGGAATCGCGGCTCGTGGCGGCGCCGGCCGCACTGATCGACGGAGGCGCGGCGTCATCGGCCCAGTCCGCTGCCGCGGCCCGCGGCGACCGACGCTTGCCGGGCCAAGGCGGCACGCGCGGCCGCGGAGAAGGCACGGGACGTCGCGAAGGGCGCTGAGAAGGCGGCGGACGCGGCCGATCAGGCCAGCATCGCCTCCGACCAGGCCGCCGAGGCCAGCCAATGGGCGGGCCAGGCAGGCGGCAAGGCCAACGAGGCGAAGGCGGCGGCCCAGACGAAGAGGCTCGCCGGCCAGGCCACGCGGGCGGCCAACGCCGCCCAGGCCAATGCCAACCAGGCCGCGGCGGCCGCACGCCGCTCGCGGGACGCCGCCAGGGACGCCGCGAAGCACGCCAGGGCAGCGGCCAAGGCGGCGGACAAGGCCGCCGCCGAAGCAGGCAAGGCGTGGATGCCGCCAAGGCATCCAGCGATGCGGCGAACGCCGCCACCAAGGCCGCCGACGACACACAGAAGGCCGTCAACAGCGCCAAGTCCGTCGTGACGCTGGCCCGCAAGGTCGACGCCGAGCGTCTGGCCGAGCAGGAAGAGGAGAACATCCTCGCGGCCGAGGAGGCCAAGAAGGCCGAGGACTCCCGGGTCGCCGTCGCCGAATGGGAAGCGGGCCGGATTCAGCAGCTCAACGCCGAGGCACGGACGCTCTGGAAGGACGCCACCGCGGCGACGGACCCCAAGGCCAAGGTGGCCAAGGGCAAGCAGCTTGCGGTCAGCCTCCTCGCCACCGGTGGGACCTGGGTTCGCACTGCGGCCGAGGCCACGCTGGCGGGAACCGACGAAGGTGTGTCCGAGTTCGTAGACACCCGGCTGGGTCTCGCCCTGGAGCAGGACGACCGCGCCAGCGTGGCCCACATCGCCGCCACCGCCGACAAGCCGGCCCAGCAGCAGGCTGCCGTGGACGCGCTCGGCCAGCCGATCGACAAGGTCCGGGAGTTCCTGCGGACCCGTGCCTACCCGGGCAAGGAATCCGACGACCGTGTCGCGGTCGCGCAGATCATGGCCAAGGGCGGACCCGGCGTAAAGGAGGCCGCCAACAAGGCACTTGACGGAACCTCGGCCGACCTCCAGGAGTTCATGGAAACGGGTCAATACAAGGCCCAGGAAGCCGACGACCGCGTCACGGCCGCCCAGATCATGTCCACGGGCGGCCCCGAGGTCGAGGCGGCCACACAGGCGGCTCTGTCCGGCCCGGCGTCGTGGCTGCGGTCCTTCCTCGCATACGGGCAGTACAAGGCGCAGCAGCGCGATGCCAACGCCGCCGCCCACATCGCCGAGATCGATGCGCCCCTGGCGGGCGCGGACAAGTCGGCGGCCCTCGCGCACAAGGACGCCGCCGAGGCCCAGAAGGCTGCCGCGCACGCCCGCGACAAGGCGAAGGAAGCCGTCAAGTGGGCCAACGCGGCAAAGGCATCCGCTGAGCGGGCGGCCAAGGACGCCCAGCGTGCCGACAAGGCCGCCGACCGGGCGGCAAAGTCCGCCGATCAGGCCGCCAAATCCGCCAGGACGGCCCGCAGCGCCGCCGCGTCCGCCCAGCAGGACGCTCGGGGTACCGGGCCGGGTTCTCCGCCGAGGCCGCGGGCAAGGACGCTGTCGCGGCGGCCAAGGCGGAAACGGAGGCGCTGGTCTCCGCGGCGGACAAGCTGGTCGCCGAACTGCAGGACCAGATGAAGAAGGAGATCCGCGAAGCCAGCAAGCCGATGTCGGACGACGAACTTCGTGCAGCCGTGGAGAAGCGGTTCACCGAGTACCGGCGCGGGCTATTCAAAAGCGGAGACATCAAGGACCTCAAGCCCGGCGAAATGATCCTCGTGTGCGGTGGCGACGGCGCCGGTGGAATGGGCTGCACCACAAGCACCACCCTCGACCGGATGATCGCCTGGTACATCGGCTTGGACGAGATCGAGGCATGTGCCCGTACGAAGTCCCCGAAGTGCCTCAAGGACCTCGCGCTCAACGCCCTCAAGGTGAAGTGGCTGCGCCACTTCTACGCCTCCGAGGAACTGGAGGCTGGCGAATCGATCGTCTCCCTGGCACGCTGGCTGGGGCACTCCGACCCCGGGTCCACGCTGCGGAAGTACTCCCACTTCCTGCCCCGCGCGGGCGCACGGGGTAGCGCTGCCATCGACGCGATCTTCGCGTAGCCGCGGCCGGTCGGCAGAGCCTGTGGAGCGCGGCCTGTAGCCCGCTGCGGGCCCAAAGTCCCAGAGAAGTCCCAGAGATGCCGCCGCACTCCTTCCTGACCCGCTTCATCGCAGGCCAGATGAGGTGCGGCGGCCTGCCCGGTCAGATGTCGCGGAAGATCTCGATCTGCGCGCCGATCGAGTTGAGCCGTTCCGCCAGGTCCTCGTAACCCCGGTTGATGACATAGACATTGCGCAGGACGGACGTGCCCTCCGCGGCCATCATGGCGAGCAGGACGACCACGGCCGGCCGCAGGGCCGGGGGGCACATCATTTCCGAGGAGCGCCAGCGGGTCGGGCCGTCGACCAGCACCCGGTGCGGGTCGAGCAGCTTGACCTGGGCGCCCAGCCGGTTCAGATCGGTCAGATAGATCGCGCGGTTGTCGTAGACCCAGTCGTGGATGAGGGTCTGGCCCTGGGCGCTGGAGGCGATGGCCGCGAAGAAGGGGACGTTGTCGATATTGAGGCCCGGGAACGGCATCGGGTGGATCTTGTCCAGGGGGGCCTGGAGCTTGGAGGGGCGGACCGTCAGATCGATCAGCCGGGTGCGGCCGTTGTCCGCGGCGTACTCCGGGCTGCGCTCATGGTCCAGGCCCATCTCGTCCAGGACCGCCAGCTCGATCTCCAGGAATTCCACCGGCACCCGACGGATCGTCAGCTCCGATTCGGTGACAACCGCCGCCGCCAGCAGGCTCATCGCCTCGACCGGGTCCTCGGAGGGCGCGTAGTCCACATCGCGGTCGATGTGCGCGACGCCGTGGACGGTGAGCGTGGTCGTGCCGACGCCCTCGACCCGGACGCCCAACTCCTCCAGGAAGAAGCAGAGATCTTGGACCATGTAGTTGGAGGAGGCGTTGCGGATGACCGTGACGCCGTCGTGCCGGGCCGCGGCGAGCAGCGCGTTCTCGGTGACGGTGTCGCCGCGCTCGGTCAGGACGATCGCGCGCTTGGGGGCGACGTCGCGGTCGACCTCGGCGATGTAGGTGCCGTCGGTCGCGGTGATCTCCAGACCGAAGTGCCGCAGCGCCGTCATATGCGGTGTCACGGTCCGGGTGCCGAGGTCGCAACCACCCGCGTACGGCAGCTTGAAGTGGTCCATCCGGTGCAGCAGCGGGCCGAGGAACATGATGACGCTACGGGTGCGGCGGGCCGCCTCGGTGTCCATCGTGTCGAGGTTGAGCTCGGCCGGCGTGATGATCTCAAGGTCGTTGCCGTCGTTGATCCACCGGGTGCGGACGCCGATGCTGCCCAGCACTTCGAGGATCCGGTAGACCTCCTCGATACGGGCCACCCGGCGCAGAGTTGTCCGGCCCGCGTTGAGGAGCGTGGCACAAAGCAGCGCGACGCAGGCGTTCTTGCTCGTCTTCACATCGATGCTGCCGGACAGCCGACGGCCACCGACCACCCGCAGATGCATCGGGCCGGCATAGCCGAGCGAGATGATCTCGCTATCGAGGGCCTCTCCGATACGCGCGATCATCTCAAGACTGATGTTCTGATTCCCGCGCTCGATACGGTTCACCGCACTCTGACTGGTGCCGAGCGCCTCCGCGAGCTGACTCTGTGTCCAGCCTCGATGCTGTCGCGCGTCCCGGATGAGCCTGCCGATGCGTACCAGGTAGTCGTCTGCCATGGCTCGACCGTATCTCAGATATGAGATGGATGCGCGATTTGCTGGTTCCTCTATGGTTCTACTGGCATACGAGTAAACGGGGGTTGGCCATGAAGGCCGCCCCACGTCTCCCCCCGCTATCGATGCGTCCCTTGCATCCCTTGCGTCCCCGAATGGCGGTATTTCCGTTCCTGGCGGCGCTCGTCGCCCTCGCCGGCGTTCTCAACCAGGTGGCGGGCCAACTGCCCGACCCTCTTGCCACGCACTTCGGCCCCGATGGACGGCGCGACGGCCATTCCTCCATTCGGGGCTTTCTGACAGCGAGTCTCCTCGTGCTGGTGCCTCGCCGTGGGCAGCGGGGTGCTCACCCGGCTCCGCCGCACGGCCCGGCGACACGCTGGGTGATCAGCACCAGCACGAGGAGACTCGCCGTCGTGCTCGGCCTCCCGGTCTGTCCGACGCTGCCCGGCAACGCCCGGGCCGGGACCGCGGAGGCCGTCCCACCTCCCCTGTGGTGGTGGCGGTGGCGCTCGGGGTGGCCGTGCCGGCCGGCGGGCCGGACCCGCTTACGTCGGGCAAGGCGACCGCACATCGGCCGCGTCGGCCGGCGGCCCGCCACGGCTCGTCCTGGCTGACGGCGAGTCGGCCCGCTGGTCGCACACCGTGAGCTCACCGCTGCCGGCACGCTTGAGCGTGCCGATGCCGGGTGCCGGGCTGGTCTTCGGCTTCCTCACCGAGTGGTTGACCGCGGGGAGCCTGCCGGCCGCCGCGGGGTCATCATCGCGGTGTCCTCGGTACGGGCAACCGTGGACCGGTGTGATCTGGGGCTTGCGTCGACGCTGCTGCACATCCGTTTCCGACGTGTCCCGTTCGATCGAGTGGTGCGGGCGTGAGCCGGCCGGCCCCGATAGCCGGCGAATTCGGCGGCTGGGGACCGCGTCCGTCCCCCGTCCCGATCGCAGCGGCCTGCTGCTCCGTTCGGCCGAGGGGCTGGTGCTGCGGCTGGTCGGCGGCCGGGAGTCCGTGGTGGCGGTTGATGACGCGGCGACCGGTGCCGCGCGGTTCAACGCCTACCCGGACCGTGTGTGCGCGGCTACCAGCGCCTCAAAAAGGAGGGGCTGATCGAACTCCGGCGCGGGCGCGGCGCGGTGGTCACCGGCGCCGCGTCCCCCGGCCGTGCCTGCCTCGCGAAGCCGCCGAACGGCCGATCGCGGAGGCCCGCAAGCTGGGGCTCTCCGATGAGGAGATCGTGGGGGTGGTACGGACGGGGCTGACGGGACGCTGAGGAAGTGGGGAGGGGGAGGGAGCAGGGGGCGGCGATCGGACGGGGCTGGGGCGGGGCGCTGAGCGGCAGGTACGGGGTTCGTGATCGGCACGGGTTCGGTGAGCGGCACCGGTTCGGTGAGCGGCACGCGCTCGCGGCGGCCGGTGCCGCCATTGTCGGTCGCCGGGGGTACGGCCGCCGCGGGGTCTCCGAGAGGGACGGGCCTGCGGGCCCTTCGCGCACGCCCGTTAGATTGACGGCGTGATCACTCGCCCCTCCCGTGACGGAGCACCCGCCCGACCTCGCTCCCGTGCCCGTGCCCTCGCGCTCAGCGCCGTACCGCCCGCGGCACTGCTGGCCGTCGCGGGGCTCGCGCCGCTGCCCTACGCCGTCGCGCGGCCCGGCCAGACCACGGATGTCCTGGGTGCGCACCGCGGCGCCGAGGTCATCTCCATCAGCGGTGCCCCGGTGCGCAAGACCAGCGGCCAACTGCGGATGGCGACGATCCTGGCGACCGCGCCGCGTGCCGAGAACCGCCTGGGTGATGTGATCGACGGCTGGTTCCGTACCGACCGTGCCGTGATGCCGAAGGACACCGTCTTTCCGTCCGGATTGACCGACGCGGAGATCGCGAAGCACAACCGCGCGGACATGACGTCGTCGCAGGACGCCGCGACGGCGGCCGCGCTCGGGTATCTGAAGAAGGACCCGGACCAGGTGAAGGTGAAACTGAAGCTCAGCGATGTGGGCGGGCCGAGCGCCGGACTGCTCTTCTCCCTCGGCATCGTCGACAAACTGGACGGCGACGGCAACGGCGGCGATCTCACCGGCGGTCGCAAGATCGCTGGTACGGGCACCATCGACGCGGACGGGACGGTGGGCCCCGTCGGCGGGGTGGCGCTGAAGTCGCAGGCGGCCAAGCGCGACGCGGCGAGCGTCTTCCTCGTACCGAAGGCCGACTGCTCGAACGCGCGGTCCGCCCCCGACGGTCTGCGGCTGATACCCGTCACCACCCTCAAGGACGCGGTCCAGTCCCTGCGCGCACTGGCGAAGGGCGGCGAGGTGCCGAGCTGCTGACCCGGCTGGACGGCGTCCGCCTCGCTGAGCGGGTCGAGCATCCGGTAGGCCACCGCCCGAAGGCGCGGGCGGTTCTCCTCGAACCGCTCCGCCGGCCATTCCCGTTCGTTCCGGGCGTCCACCGGTCCACCGGTCCACCGGTCCACCTCCGTCACGGACCGTCATAACCATGACGAGGGAAACCCGGCCGAGGTGACGCCAGCGACGACAGTGACGGCAAGTGGAAGCTCGCCAAGAAGGCTACAGAGGGCGTCGAGGACATCGTCAAGGGCACGCGGATCGCCAAAAAGTGCTTCCAATGCTTCCTGGCCGGCACCAAAGTGCTCATGGCGGACCACTCGACCAAGAACATCGAGTCCGTCAAGGCCGGCGATCAGGCTGTCGCCACAAACCCCATCAGCGGGAAAACCGCGGGGCGCAAGGTCACCCAACTCATCGTCACCGAACACGACAAGCACTTCAACGACCTCACCCTCGCCACCCGGCAGGGCAACGAGCGACTCACCGCCACACACGAGCACCCCTTCTGGTCTCCATCCCAAAAGGCATGGGTCAAAAGCAGCCGATCTCAAGGTCGGCATGACCCTGCGAACCGTCGACGGCAGCACCGTCGCCATCCAGACAAACCGCCCTTACACCGAAAACGCACGCACCTACAACCTCACCGTCGACGGCCTGCACACGTACTATGTGATGGCGGGCGAGACCCCGGTTCTCGTTCACAACAGCAACTGCAAGGTCAAGATCGGCAAGCTGGGCGCCAAGGACATCGGCAAAAAGGGAGTCCACCTGCATGCCAGCAACGGAGCTGAAGTCGCACTGTGGCCAGGCAAAGACGGCTTCGCTCTGCGGCTGATCTACCGAAAGGATGCGGGGAAGTTCGACGCGGCATCCGCTGAAGTGCAGGAGGCGCTTCTGGACCGCGCCTTCAGAAAGAAGCTGTACGAGCAGATGAGCACCGCCTTCGATAGTTGGCGGAGTAGCCCTGACCCCCTCATTCGCAATGAGTCGATCGAGCTTCACCGGATGCTCAAGTACCTGGAGAAGACGGATGGATTCAGCCGCTGAACAGAGAGACGAGTGGGGCGGAAATCTACTGACAGTGAACGCTACCGCACTCAGCAGCTCGACAACAGCAGAAGATCTGCGGGCGCTTCTCGGGGAACCTTCGGACATCCATGTTGATGGCCGGTTCCGCAGCCTGGAGTACTGGCCCGACATCTTCGGCTTCCTCTTGGTCGCCACGTGGCACGGTCAGAGATTCCTATCCCTCGAAGCGAACTATCAAGAGCGCGAAAGCGGGACGCGAACCATGCCCCCGCTTGTGGAATGGCTAGTGCGCACACCAGCCACGCTCCCCGAATGTCGCACACAGCTCAGGAAGTACGGCGTGCCGGTGGAAGAAACCCCACCGGACGACGAGGGATGGGTGCTACTCGACGTTCAATCGCAAGGGAAAGAGGATCCCGAGATCCAGTTCAAGTTCGATGATGGCCACTTGTACTCGATCTATCTATCCTGGGTTCTAACCGAAGGGTGATCGATAGTAAACCACTAGGAGGATCATTCCACGGGGGTGTCAGCAAATCTACTGACACCCCCGTGGCATGGGATTTGTAAGGGATCACGAAGCCCCGTCAGGTGAGTCCTGACGGGGCTTCTGCTGCTGGGGGTGCTGCACATCACTACGGCCTGGGTCGAGGTCGGACCGGATCGCCTAGTGAACAAGTACAAAAGGCCGAGGTATAGATGACAAGTGAACCTTTGAGCGAATTTGAGGCGTATTTGCAGGCCCTATCCCGCGCTGTTGAACCGGTCGGAGTACGTCGACCTGCCGCCCGCGCAGGTGTGGGCGCGTGAGCTGGACGCGGGGAACTACTGGTGCTCGGAGCGGACGATGTACCGGATCCTGTCCGCCGCCGGGCACAACGGCGAACGCCGCCGCCAGGCCACTCACCCCGCCAGGGCAATCCCCGAACTGGTGGCGACCGGCCCGTCGCAGGTGTTCACCTGGGACATCACCAAGCTGCCCGGTCCGGACAAGGGCATCTGGTACCACGCCTACGTCATCATCGACATCTTCAGCCGCTACATCGTCGGCCACACCGTCGAGCGGGCCGAAACGGCTGAGCGGGCCGAGGAGTTGATCCGCGCGACCGTCGAGCGCAACGGCATCGTGCCCGAAACGGTGCACGCGGACCGCGGCACCTCGATGACCAGCAAGAAGGTCTCCCAACTGCTGATCGACCTCGGCATCGCCAGGAGTCACTCGCGCCCCAGGGTCAGCAACGACAATCCGTACTCGGAAAGCCAGTTCAGGACCACGAAGTACGCCGCCGACTACCCGGAACGGTTCGATTCGCTGACCCATGCCCGGGAGTGGATGGACGCCTTCATCACCTACTACAACCACGAGCACAGGCACTCCGGGATCGGCCTGCACACCCCCGCCTCGATCCACTTCGGCACTGCGAAGGAGGTCCGAGACCAACGGGCTGCCGCTCTCGCCGAGGCATACGAGCGTCACCCCGAACGCTTCGCCCGCCGACCGAAGCCCCCCAGATACCCGGCCACGTCTGGATCAACGACCCAACGAAACGTAGGGAACCCGAACCACAAGGCTCATAGCACCGCGAACGTCTCATTTGACTTGACAACTACCGGCCCCTCACGAAGGTTTGAGAATCGAGGCTGCTGCCACACGCCTCACCGCCCCGCCAGCTCTGCGGGGATGATGGAGGGCCGGGCGCTCCGCGCATGGTGTGCGGGTGCGCAAGTCGGCCAGGATGTTTGCCGAGCTGGTGCAGCGACACTGGTCGTTGCTGCACCAGCTCCGGTTGGAGGTGGCGTGTGGCCAAGTCTTCGCTGGGGCGCCTGCGGCGCATTAACCTCGTGCCTGCACGAGGGCTGTCGTCCAAGGTGTGATCAAAAACAAGAGGAGTGGCTCCTGCACTGCAACGATCGGGCTTGTCGAAGGTCCTGATCGTCGCGTAGGAAGAAGCACTCCTCAGGCAATGGTCTGCCGAACTGCCGGCTCCTGACCGAGACCACGGCCGCGACCGTCCTCGCCTTCACCGCGATGGCCACCGCCCGCCGATCAGCCGCGTTGTGCCTGTTCGCAGACCTTCTCGGCAACGTCTCCGAGCACCGGCCCATACATGTGCGTGCTGGAGTCCGGCCGTCACCGGAGCTGACCCGGTCCTCTCGCCGCATGGCCTCCGCTCTGCCGGATGGCGGAGCGTGTCGGGAGGAACGAGAAGTGCGGGGCGGGATGCGCACCCCGTGCCGATCAGCGCTCTCTTCACCGGCCCAAGACTTCCCGAACATGAGCCCCACCAGCCCATACAGGTTCCTCACGGTCCAGTGCGGCCAGGCCATCAGCTCACCGGGCAGTGTCACCAGGCACAACAAGATCTCATACCTGGTATGGGAGGGAAAATCGATCATCACAGATGCGTCACAAGTGAGATGAGATTCGAAGCGAAAGCTCCCCTGTGCACACCTTGCGGTCGCTGGTTCATACAATCGTGCGAATCTTGTCAGAGCGTCCGACCGCTCCCCTCACTGCACCGCTGCGGCGTCGCTCTGAGCTGCCTGGGCGGAAGAGACATCAGATGCCATAGAGATGGTGCACACGAACCGCCCTCCCCCACGGAGACCGAGTCGGCAGCACAGCTCCTGGCCCGGAGAGAGTGGAAGTACGCACATGCGGTCACGGTTCAAGGCCGTGGGGGAACGCCTGCTCCCGACCCCGGTGCGAGAGAGGCGCGCGGAGCAGCGCCGTATCGCCAAGGCGGAGGAGGCGGAGCGGAAGCGAGCCGAGCGGATCGCTCAGCGTCGCCAAGCCCTGCTGGAGTCGGACAGTGCGCTGCGGGAGATCGTCGTCGACGGCCGGACGTTCTACGGCCGGGTCGTCGACGGGTCCACCGCCGCCGATACGTCGGCCCGTAACCTCAACCTGGTGGCCGACGCCTTGGAGCAGGCCGGGATCGGCTACTTCCTCGTGCCCGGGCACTCCAGCACGAGGCACGTTCTGGGGGTGCGCCTGGCCGACCGCAAGCGGTTTCTGGAGTCACTCCGGGAGCTCTACCGCGGCACCGCCTTCTACGCCGCCACACCCAGCCGCGAGGGCCTGCCCGCGGAATCCGTTCTCTACGCGGACGGCGCTCTTCCCACCGCTGTGAAGAGATCGGACACCATCCGCTTCGGCGAGATCCTGCTCGGCCCCGCCGGCCAGGTCCTGGCGGACCTCGACTTCGGTTGTGATGTGGAGTTCTGGCGAGACGGCTCGAAGCTTCTGGAGAGCGAAGGAGGCCCCGCACGCATCGCCAAACTGCGCACCCAGGCCCCTCCGGACGTCCTCGCGGACGCTCTGGTCGCACCGCGCCGCAATGCCGTCTCGGATGTGCTGCCCGCCGCGGCGCAGAAGACGGCCGTCCTCCGGGTGCGGGGACGTGACGTCCCCACCTTCGCCGAATTCCTCCAACCCCGCATCGACGCGGTCGACTTCCCCATCGATGTCGTCTATACGTGGGTGGACGGCTCGGATCCGGAGCTGCGGGCCAAGCGTGAGTTCTACCGCACGGGCGCCCCGCCGCGTATCAGCGCCAGAGAGACCGGCGCATCCCGGTACACCAGCCATGACGAGCTGAAGTACTCACTGCGCTCCCTTGAGATGTATGCGGAGTTCATCCGCCATGTCTATGTCGTCACCGACGGCCAGACGCCGTCATGGCTCAACCTCGACGCTCCCGGAATCACGGTCGTCGACCACAAGGAGATCTTCTCGGACCCGGACGCGCTTCCGGTCTTCAACTCGCATGCGATAGGCACCCAACTGCACCACATACCAGGGCTGTCCGAGCACTATCTCTATTTCAACGACGACGTGTTCGTCGGCCGACCGATGACACCGCAGCAGTTCTTCCACGGCAACGGAATCGCCCGCCTCCCCTTCTCGCCCTTCCAGTTCGGCCTGGGCGAGCCCCACCCCGAGGAGCCGGCGCCGAACTCCGCCGGCAAGAACGTACGGCAACTCCTGCTGGAGTCGAACGGCCGGTTCATCACCAACAAGTTCATGCACACCCCGCACCCGCAGATCCGTTCGGTGATGCGTGAGTTGGAGGAGCGGTTCGCCGCGGACATCGACCGCACCAGCCGTTCCCGTTTCCGCTCGACCACCGACATCGCCATGGGTGCGTCCCTGCACCACCACTACGCTCACCTCACCGGGCGCGCGGTCCCCGGCACCTTCCGCTTCCGGTACGTCGACATCGGACAAGAGGATGCTCAGGAGCGCCTGGCCGAGCTGGAGCGGACGCACCGCTTCGACTTCTTCTGCCTCAACGACGTCGACGTCCCAGCCGAGGCCCAGGAGCGGGTCACCGCCCGTCTCCACACCTTCCTCGAAAGCTACTTCCCCTACCCCAGCGCCTTCGAGCGCACGTAGCTCGCAGGGAAGGAAGGCGGCCCCGGCCTCCGGCGTGAGCATTAGTGCGAGTCGGGGGCTGGTGTCGCGGTTGAGCGTCACTGGGCTGCTGTGGTGGTAACGGCCACCGCCCGGTCAGGTGCGGGTGACCGTACCGCACTCCCCGGCTCCAGCTGGTCGTCCTTCATGGATCGGCTGCGGTCGTAGGGGGCCCTGGTGGGGCCGGTGACCGGTGCGTCGGCTTGAGCGATTCTCGGCGTGGTTAAGCGCGCAGGGCAGAGCGTTGTGAGTACGAGAACTCATGTGCGCCAGGACGCCGGCTGACAGGCTCCACGATATGAACAGTGGCAGAAGGGCGCTGACTGCCCTGCATCTCTTCCTGGTCTGGGCACTGATGGCGGCCGTGGTGCCGACGCTCGGCTTCCGGCTGGTGCTGTCGGACTGGGGTGGTGGGGCCGGTGTGACGGTGCCGGTCTTCGCGTTGGGCGTGCCGCTGACGGGGGGACTGCTGGCCACGGCGGGCCTACCGGCGCGGACCGTGGTACCGCTGTGCGGCTCCGCGCCGCAGCGGCTGGGCTGGGCGGTCCTGGTCTTCGTCCTCGGCACGCTCGGCGTCCTGGCAGGTCTGGCCGCCTACGGCGGGGACGTTGACCTGGGGAGCGCCAATACCCGGATCGCGCTGACGGGGGTCCCGTACGCCGTGGCCGCGGCGTTCTTCGTGCCGAGCCGGTGGGTGCGGCTGGGGGCGCTGGTCGCGCTGGCGGCCGCGGTGGCCTACGGGGGCTTCGTCGGCCCGGCGCAGGCACGGCAGCGCCGGCACGAGGCGGAGGTCGCGCGCTACCGGGAGAAGTCGGAGCTGCTGTACCTGGGCGCTGCGCCGCCGGGTATGCAGGTCTCCCGTGCCGAGGTCGGCCCGGGAGACCTGCATACGTCGAGTACCGTCCCCTCCGGGAGGGGCACGAGTTCGGGTACGTGGGCCTCACAGTGCGCCCGCCGCTCACGCCGGTACTTCAATGCCCCGAGCCCGCGGACAGGCGCATGACCTGCACGGTCGACGCGCACGGCGAGATGCGCATGGTCCGCGACTTCCCCGGCGGCACTCGCGAAGTCACCCTCATCCGCCGCCTCCGGAACGCGGAGTGCCAGGTCACCAGCCAGACCCTCGACGAACCCGGGCTACGCCATCTCCTGGAGACTCTGCCCCCACTGTCAGACGCAGAGCTGAAGAAGCTGATGCGGGAAAAGAAGATCGACCACAGAATCTGAGCCATGCTCGCCCGGGCCTCCGCATCGAAGCCTGGGCGCTCAAACCTCGGTGAGAAAAGCGCCTGTCACCAGCCTCCGCTGAGAATCGCTCAAGCTTCGCTGCGAGAGGTCACACCCGGCCAGGGCATGACCCGGGCGCAGCGATGTACTAGAGTTATCTCGACATCGAGATATCTGCCGAGAGGCGTACCGCTGCCGCGCCAGTTAGGTGTACCTAACTTAGGTGCACCTTAGCGGATGGGCAAGGTCCTGTGACGGCAGGATGCGGTGGGTACGCGCGAATTCATGCATGAAGGAGACTGTCGTGTCGGCGAACAGCTTCAACGCCCGCAGCACGCTGCAGGTGGGCGACGAGTCGTACGAGATCTTCCGGCTGGACAAGGTCGAGGGCTCCGCCCGTCTGCCGTACAGCCTGAAGGTGCTGCTGGAGAATCTGCTCCGCACCGAGGACGGTGCGAACATCACCGCCGACCACATCCGGGCGATCGGCGGCTGGGACTCCCAGGCCCAGCCCAGCCAGGAGATCCAGTTCACGCCGGCCCGCGTGATCATGCAGGACTTCACCGGCGTGCCCTGTGTCGTGGACCTCGCCACCATGCGTGAGGCCGTCAAGGAGCTCGGCGGCAACCCGGCGAAGATCAACCCGCTCGCCCCGGCCGAGCTGGTCATCGACCACTCCGTCATCGCCGACAAGTTCGGCACCAACGACGCGTTCGCGCAGAACGTGGAGCTGGAGTACGGGCGCAACAAGGAGCGTTACCAGTTCCTGCGCTGGGGTCAGACCGCGTTCGACGAGTTCAAGGTCGTCCCCCCGGGCACCGGCATCGTCCACCAGGTGAACATCGAGCACCTGGCCCGTAGCATCATGGTCCGTAACGGCCAGGCGTACCCGGACACCCTCGTCGGCACCGACTCGCACACCACCATGGTCAACGGCCTCGGCGTGCTGGGCTGGGGCGTCGGCGGCATCGAGGCCGAGGCGGCGATGCTCGGCCAGCCGGTCTCGATGCTGATCCCGCGCGTGGTCGGCTTCAAGCTGACCGGTGAGCTGACGCCGGGCACCACCGCCACCGACCTCGTCCTCACCATCACCGAGATGCTGCGCCAGCACGGCGTCGTCGGCAAGTTCGTCGAGTTCTACGGCGAGGGCGTGGCCGCGACGAGCCTCGCCAACCGCGCCACCATCGGCAACATGTCGCCGGAGTTCGGTTCCACGGCCGCCATCTTCCCGATCGACGGCGAGACGCTGAACTACCTCAAGCTGACCGGGCGCTCCGAGCAGCAGGTCGCGCTGGTCGAGGCGTACGCCAAGGAGCAGGGGCTGTGGCTCGACCCGGCCGCCGAGCCGGACTTCTCCGAGAAGCTGGAGCTGGATCTGTCGACGGTGGTGCCGTCGATCGCCGGTCCGAAGCGTCCGCAGGACCGGATCGTGCTGGCCGAGGCCGCGCAGCAGTTCTCGCAGGACGTCCGCAACTACGTCGGCGAGGCGGACGAGGAGGCGGGCAAGGAATCCTTCCCGGCCTCCGACGCCCCGGCGGTGGACCACAACGGCGTGCCGACCAAGCCGACCCAGGTCACCGCGCCCGACGGCACGGTGTACGAGATCGACCACGGCGCCGTCACCGTCGCCGCGATCACCTCCTGCACCAACACCTCGAACCCGTACGTCATGGTCGCCGCCGCGCTGGTGGCCAAGAAGGCGGTCGAGAAGGGCCTGACCCGCAAGCCCTGGGTCAAGACCACCCTGGCCCCCGGGTCCAAGGTCGTCATGGATTACTACGACCGCGCCGGCCTCACCCCGTACCTCGACAAGCTGGGCTTCAACCTCGTCGGTTACGGCTGCACCACCTGCATCGGCAACTCCGGCCCGCTGCCGGAGGAGGTCTCCCAGGCCGTCAACGAGGCCGACCTGGCCGTCACTTCGGTGCTCTCCGGCAACCGCAACTTCGAGGGCCGGATCAATCCCGATGTCAAGATGAACTACCTGGCGTCCCCGCCGCTGGTCGTCGCCTACGCCATCGCCGGCTCCATGAAGGTGGACATCACCAAGGAGGCCATCGGCAAGGACACCGAGGGCGACCCGGTCTACCTGAAGGACATCTGGCCCTCCGAGGCCGAGGTCAACGAGGTCGTCGCCTCCGCGATCGGCCAGGACATGTTCGCGACCTCGTACGAGGACGTCTTCGCGGGTGACGCCCAGTGGCAGGCGCTGCCGATCCCGACCGGCAACACCTTCGAGTGGGACGCCGAGTCCACCTACGTCCGCAAGCCCCCGTACTTCGAGGGCATGACGATGGAGACCACCCCGGTCGAGGACATCTCCGGCGCCCGGGTGCTGGCCAAGCTGGGTGACTCGGTCACCACCGACCACATCTCCCCGGCGGGCGCCATCAAGGCGGACACCCCGGCGGGCAAGTACCTCACCGAGCACGGCGTCGAGCGCCGCGACTTCAACAGCTACGGCTCGCGCCGCGGTAACCACGAGGTCATGATCCGCGGCACCTTCGCCAACATCCGTCTGCGCAACCAGATCGCGCCGGGCACCGAGGGCGGCTTCACCCGCGACTTCACGCGGGCCGCCGAAGGCGAGGGGGGTGCTCCGGTCTCCTTCATCTACGACGCGTCGCAGAACTACCAGGCTGCCGGCATCCCACTGGTCATCCTGGCCGGCAAGGAGTACGGCTCCGGCTCGTCCCGCGACTGGGCCGCCAAGGGCACCGCGCTGCTCGGCGTCAAGGCCGTCGTCGCCGAGTCCTACGAGCGCATCCACCGCTCGAACCTGATCGGCATGGGCGTGCTCCCGCTCCAGTTCCCCGAGGGCGCCTCGGCCCTGACCCTGGGCCTGACCGGCGAGGAGACCTTCTCCATCACCGGCATCACCGCCCTGAACGACGGCGGCATCCCGGAGACCGTCAAGGTCACCACCGACACCGGTGTGGAGTTCGACGCCAAGGTGCGCATCGACACCCCCGGCGAGGCGGACTACTACCGCAACGGCGGCATCATGCAGTACGTGCTGCGCTCGCTGATCCGCAAGTAAGGGCAGCGGTAAGCGGGTGGACGGGCCGCACTCCCTCAGAGGGGGCGCGGCCCGTCCGCGTCTTCGGGGGTGGCCCGTCCACCTCTTCGGGTGCGCCCGTCCGCGTACCGCTACGCGAGCAGCTCGACCTCGGCGAGGGTGGACCGGGAGTCCGGCACCAGGCGGTAATGCCGGTAGCTGCCGGGCCGGTCGACGGTGAAGACCCGGGTCTGGCGGTTCCAGGTGAAGGGCTCGTCCGTGCGGTGGTCGAGCGGTGTCCACCGCTCGCCGTCGGTGGAGCCCTCCAGCCGCCAGCCGGTGGGGGCGGTGGCCCGGTCGGCCGAGGTGAGGGTGTACGAGGTGACCCGGGTGGCCTTCTTCAGGTCCACCGGTGTCCCGGTGAGGGGCGCCGAGGTGGCGGAGGTGTTGTCGTAGAGGGGGCCGTGGTCGGGGTCGGCTACGTCGCCGGGTGGGCTGGGGACCTTGTCGTCCCGGGTGATGGACGTCGGGGCGGCGTTCTTGCCGGTGCCCCAGGCGGAGGGTTGGGCGCCCATGGTGAATTCGAGGGTGCCGCCGCGGGCCAGGAGCGAATGCGGCAGGGCCGTGGAATTCCAGGGTTTGCCGTTGACCCGCAGACCTTGGACGTAGATGTTCTCGGGGTTGTTGTGGGGGGCCTTGATGACGAGGTCGTGGCCGTTCTCCAGATGGACGGTGGCCTTGGTGAACAGCGGGGAGCCCACCGCGTATTCGCCCTGGCCCATCACCAGCGGATAGAAGCCGAGTGAGCTGAAGACATACCAGGCGGACATCTCGCCGTTGTCCTCGTCGCCCGGATATCCCTGGCCGATCTCGCTGCCGAGATAGAGGCGGCTCAGCACGTCGCGGACCTTTTCCTGGGTTTTGTACGGTTGCCCGGCGGCGTTGTAGGTGTAGGCGATGTGGTGGGACGGCTGGTTGCTGTGGCCGTACATACCCATACGGGTGTCGCGGGCCTCGGTCATCTCGTGGATGACATGGCCGTAGGAGCCGGCGAATTCCTTGGCGGCGGTCTCCGGGGTGGCGAAGTACGCATCCAGCTTCTCGGCCAGGGCGGCCCGGCCGCCATACAGGTTGGCCAGCCCCCGGGTGTCCTGGGGCGCGGTGAAGGCGAAGCTCCAGGCGTTGGTCTCGGTGTAGTCATGACCCCAGACCCGGGGGTCGAACCGGTCGGCGGGCAGCCGCCAGTCGCCCTTCTCGTCCTTGCCCTGGAAGAAGCCGACCCGGTCGTCGAAGAGTTTGACGTAGTTCTGGGCGCGGCCCAGGAAGTAGTCGGATTCTTCTTTGTAGCGGGGGTTGTGGGTCTTGGCGTAGAGGGCTTTGCCCATGCGGGAGATGCCGAAGTCGTTGAGATAGCCCTCCAGTGCCCAGGACGCGCCCTCGCGGGTATCGGTGCTCGTATAGCCGAGGAAGGGGGAAGTGGTCATGCCCTTACGGCCGACGCCGGGGCTCGGCGGAGCGACGGTGGCGTTCTTGAGGGCCGCTTCATAGGCCGATTCGGCATCGAATTTCACCCCCTTGGCGTAGGCGTCGGCGAAGGCCACATCGGAACTCGTACCGGTCATCAGATCCGCATAGCCGGGGGAGGACCAGCGGGAGATCCAGCCGCCGTCCTTGTACTGCTGGACGAAACCGTCGACCATTTTCCCCGCCCGTTTCGGGGTGAGGAGGGAATACGCGGGCCAGGTGGTCCGGTAGGTGTCCCAGAATCCGTTGTTGACATACACCGCACCGTCGACGATCTTCGAGCCGGTGTGGGTGGGGGTGTCCGGACCCACCTGCGGGGAGAACGGGCTGGCATAGCGGATACGTGAACCGACCTGTTCCGAGCCGGAGTTGGGGTAGAGGTAGAGGCGATAGAGGTTGGAGTAGAGGGTGGTCAGCTGGTCGCGGCCGGCGCCCTCGACCTCGATGCGGCCGAGGATGTCGTCCCACTGCTTCTGTGCACGGTCCTTGACGCGCGCGAAGGAGGTGCCGTCCGGAATCTCGCGGGACAGATTCGCCCTCGCCTGGTCGACGCCGATGAGGGAGGTGGCGATCCGCATGGTCACCGTACGGTCCGCGCCCGGTTTGAAGCGCAGATAGCCGGTGACGTCCTTGCCTCCGCCGCCGTCGAGCCTGCCGCCGCTGGTGACCGGCGCGTCGAAGACGCCGTAGACGAAGAGGCGGGTGGCTCCTACTGACAGGCCGCTTTTGACGTCGGAGTAGCCGGTGACCACTCCCTGCTCGACAGAGAGGCTCAGTCCGCCCTCGTTGTTGACGTTGTCGAAGATCAGGCTCGCGTCGTCGCCGGGGAAGGTGAAACGCATCATCGCGGCGTGATCGGTCGGGGTGATCTCCGCCTTGAGGCCGTTGTCGAAGGTGACGCCGTAGTAGTGCGGCTTGGCGATCTCGTTGGCGTGGTGGAAGGGCAGCGCGCGTGCGGAGCGCGAGGCGTCCGGGACTCCGGCCGCGGCGGACGGCATGACCTGGAACGTCTGCCGGTCGCCCATCCAGGGGCTCGGCTCATGGCTGGCGCTGAATGCCTGGAGCGTCGGGAGATTGTCGGCGTTGTTCTTCCGCGCGTATTCGTAGAGCCAATCGGACGAGCCCGCGTTGGTCACCGGCGTCCAGAAGTTGAAGCCGTTGGGGACGGCGGTGGCGGGGAAGGTGTTACCGCGCGAGAAGCTGCCGCTGGAGAGAGTGCCGCGGGTGGTCACCGCGTAGTCGGAGAGATGCGCCAGGCGTTTCTCCGGGGCCTTGGGGGCGATGGTGAGGTCATCGACCCAGCCACGGAAGGACGGAGCGGTCTTCGGTGCCGACGGCGCGTCGTAGGCGATCAGGATCCGGTCGATGGTCTTACCGGCCGCGACCGCGCCGATCCGTGATTCCCGGTTGTTCCACTGGTTGACGTAGAGGGTCTTGGCGGCGGCCTGGCCCTGGGGCGTCAAGGGCGCGCCGTACTGGTCGACGGCGTGCAGTTCGCTGAGGTAGGTGCCGTCGGTGAAGGCCAGATCCACGGCGGCATGGGTCGCCGGGTAGGCCAGGTCGGTGGTGGCCATCTCCGGGAAGAGCTTGTAGGAGAGGGACGTGGCCGAGGTGACGGGCACATGGACGTCAAAGATCCTGTTGTACGCGTAGCCGCGGCCGGCGGCGGTGTGGGTGCCGCCGTAGCGCAGGGCGTGGCCGCCGGAGAAACCGGCGTGCGCCTTGGCGGTGGGGGAGTCGGCGGGGCCGGTGTCGGTCCGGCTGGTCATTCCGGGGGCGGCGGGGTTGGTCTCCGGAGTGACGCCGGAGGTCCGCGGCTCTCCGTCCGGTCCGGTTTCGGGAGTGTCGGTCCAGTCCGGCCGGGGGTCTCCGGACTCGAAGGAGGAGCTGAACCCCGTTGTTTTCCTGGGTAATTGGGGTGGTGCGGCCTCGGCCGGGCCGGGCAGCGTGATGACGAGCAGAGCGGCCGCCGCGAGGGCGGTGGGGCGGGCGATCCCCCGCAGTGGACTGTGCCGGTGTCTGAGCCGCACGCGAGCCCTCTCAACGAGATTGACATCGTTGTCAGTTGGATAACGCAGAGATAAGTAAGGTGCGTGGGGACTTTGGTGTCAAGGGTGTCGCCGTGATCCGTGAGCCGCGGAGCCCCGGGTCGGTCCGACGGGTGAACCATGGGTGGATCCGCCGCCCGCCGGGGAGGTCTCAACTAGGAAAAAGTGGCGGTCGACCATGCATTCGATCTTGCCCGATCGGCTGGAAGTGGACTATACCTGTCGGCGTCCGATCGGCTGTGTGAACATGGCCGTGGATCCGGGGGGAAACGCGGGGGCAGAGTGATTTCCCGGCAATTTCCCAGCGTGCCCGGTGCACATCCCGTACAACTCAGCTTCACCTGACCTGCGGTGCCGGGGTGGCTCCGGTACACCGCCTGAGTCCTGAAGAAGGCGAGGACTTGAGCATGGGATCCACCTCGGAATTCAACCGCCGCGATCTGGTCAAGCGGGCCGCGGCCCTGGGGATCGTCGCCGTTCCGGCCATGAGTGTGCTGTCGGCGTGCGCCGGCGCCGGCAGCGGTGGCGGCGAGAAGGTCGAGAAGGGCAAGAAATCGGCCAAGAATCCACTCGCGGTCAATGAGTCCGCCGGCCTCGATGTCGTCATCTTCGACGGCGGATTCGGCGACAAGTACGCGAAGGACGCCCAAGCGGAGTACATCAAGGCTTTCCCCAAGACCGAAGGCAAGATCAAACTCTCCTCCACCCAGAAGATCCAGTCGACGCTCCAGCCGCGCTTCAACGGCGGAAATCCCCCGGATCTCGTCGACAACTCCGGCGCGGAACAGATGGACTTCGGCACTCTGGTCGCCAAGGACCAGCTCACCGATCTCACCCCCCTTCTCGACGCCCCCTCGATCGATGACCCGGACAAGAAGGTCCGGGACACACTGCGCCCCGGCGTCGTCGAGATGGGCCAGTTCGGAGGCAAGGAAACCTGGATCCTGTACTACGCCTACACGGTCTACGGCGTCTGGTACTCCAAGGGAAATCTGCGAAAGCTGGACGCGGAATACCCGGAGACCTGGGGCGACATGCTCGCCCTGTGCGCCAAGGCCAAGAAGAAGGGCATCGCGGGCTGGACGTACCCGGGCAAGTACCCCTACTACCTGCCCTTCAGCCTCTACCCCTTCATCGCCAAGATCGGCGGCACGGAGGTCCTGCGGAAGATCGACAATCTGGAGCCGAACGCCTGGAAGGACCCGGCGGTCAAGGCGGCGTTCGACGCGTACTACGAGCTCTACAAGAAGGGCTATGTCCTCAAGGGCTCGCCCGGCCTCGACCACCTCCAGTCGCAGAAGGCATGGGCCGAGGGCAAGGCGCTGTTCATCCCCAACGGGTCATGGGTGGAGAACGAGTCCGCCAAGCAGATCGAGAAGAACCCGGACTTCGGTCTCGCGGTCGGCGCGCCGTCCAGTCTCTCCGCCTCCGACAAAATGCCGTACGGCACCATCTGGGCCTCGGGCGGCGAACCGTTCATCGTCCCCAGAAAGGCGAGCAACGCCGAGGGCGGTATGGAACTGCTGCGCATCATGCTCGGCAACAAGTCCTCGCAGAATTTCATCAAGCAGGTCTCCTCGCTCACCTCGTTCAACGGAGGCACCGGGGGAATCACGTTGCCGCCCGGCCTGGCCTCGGCGCAGGCGGCACTGCAGAAGGCCGGCTCGAACATCGTCAATCCGCGGCTCCAGGACTGGTATGTGGCGCTGCAGAAGGAGCGGATCGGGGTCGGCGCGCTGGGCGAGATGATGGCCGGCCGGCTGACGCCCGACGAGGCCATCAACAAGATCCAGAAGTATGCGGACGACACCCGCGACGACTCCAGTGTCAAGAAGTACAAGCGCTGACCGATGTGTTCGAACCGCTGAGTTCGGGGCGTCACCAGCGGCGGCGTCCTCCCCCGCGCTCGGCTTCTCCCCCACGCTCGGCTTCGCTCGCGTGGGGGACCCCCATGCGTGGGGCCCCATGCGCGGGGGACCCCATGCGTGGGAGGTACCCCCACGGAGAGAACGGGATCGGTAGTCATGCAGCACGGTAAGTACCGTTTCATCGCGGGATTCTTGGTGCTCCCGCTGGCGATTTATGCGATCTTCGTGATATCGCCGTTCGTGCAGGCCATCTACTACTCCTTCACGGACTGGACCGGACTCAGTCCGGACATGAAGATGGTCGGCTTCGGCAACTACGCACGCCTCTTCCAGGACGACATCTTCTGGGCCGCAGTGGGGAACAGCGTGACGCTGCTGCTTCTGCTGCCGGTGGTGACGCTCTCGCTCGGGCTCTTCTTCGCCTTCATGCTCAATGTCGGCGGCCGCCGCCGGAAGAAGGCGGTCATCGGCGGAGTACGAGGATCGGGCGCGTACAAGATTCTCTACTTCTTCCCGCAGGTGCTGTCGATCCCGATCGTCGCGCTGCTCTTCCAGTTCGCCTACAACCCGGAGAGCGGTGCGCTCAACGCGTTCTTCCAGGCGATCGGCCTCGACACTGTGCAGCCGGACTGGCTGGGCGATCCGCAGCTCGCACTGTGGTGTGTGATGGCCGCGATGGTGTGGGCCAACGTCGGCTTCTACGTCGTGCTCTTCTCGGCCGGTATGAGCTCCATTCCGAAGGACTTCTACGAGGCCGCGCTGCTGGACGGCGCGAACCGCCTGAACACGTTCTTCCGCATCACGCTGCCGCTGCTGTGGGACACCGTGCAAACCGGCTGGATCTATATGGGCATCCTCGCGCTGGATGTGTCGGCCTTCGCGTTCGTACAGATCATGAGCGTCGGTCCGGGCGGCCCCGACTATTCGACCGAGGTCCTTCCGCTGTACGTGTACCAGAAGACCTTCCGTGACGGTCAGGCCGGTTACGCGACCTCCATCGGCGTTTCCCTGCTGATTGTGACCCTGATCTTCTCGGCCATCGTCATGCGGCTGGGACGGCGCGAGCGACTGGAGTTCTGATGAGTGCGCACACGGACCCCGCGGACCTCCCGGGCATGACGAAATCGGGCACCGCGAACGAGAAGAAGGGCGGCGAGGGCAGGGTCCTCAATGTCTTCTCCCACGGGGTGCTGGTGATCTGGGGCCTGTTGGTCACCATGCCGCTGCTGTGGGCGGTGGTCAGCTCCTTCAAGGACGACGGCGAGATCTTCGGATCGCCCTGGGGGCTGCCGTCGGTCCTGCATTTCGACAACTGGTCGCGCGCCTGGGACAAGGCGAACATGGGCCAGTACTTCCTCAACTCGCTCATCGTGGTGGGCGGTTCGCTGATCGGCACAATGCTGCTGGGGGCGATGACGGCGTATGTGCTGGCCCGTTTCGACTTCCCGGGCAACCGCTTCCTGTACTTCCTGTTCGTCGGCGGGATGGGCTTCCCGGTCATTCTGGCGCTGGTCCCGCTGTTCTTCGTCATGCAGAACATGACCCTGCTGGACACCTATCACGGCCTGATCCTGGTCTATATCGGCTACTCGCTGCCGTTCACGGTCTTCTTCCTGTGCGGATTCTTCAAAACGCTGCCGACGTCGGTGGCCGAGGCGGCACTCATCGACGGCGCCTCGCACACCCGGACGTTCTTCCAGGTGATGCTGCCGATGGCCAAGCCCGGCCTGATCAGCGTCGGCATCTTCAATTTCCTCGGGCAGTGGAATCAGTATCTGCTGCCGACGGTGCTCAACGTCGGCGACCCGGACAAGAAGATGCTGACGCAGGGACTGGTGGCGCTGGCGGTGAGCCAGGGCTACAAGGGGGACTGGTCGGGGCTGTTCGCGGGCCTGACCATCGCGATGCTGCCGGTGCTCGCGGCGTACATCATCTTCCAGCGGCAGGTGGTGGCCGGTCTGACGGCCGGTGCGCTCAAGTAGCCGACCGGCGCCTTGACGGCAGGCCCCGCCACGCAGCGGTGCGCGCGCTCACACGGCGGCCCGCCTCGTACCGGCGCGCGCTCGCCCCGCCCCGCTCCAGGGTCGCAGACCGGCGTCACCCCGCTACCCGACGTGATCAAACACGCAAACCGCCCACACCGCCTGTTCCCCTTCCCTCCAGTTCTCTCTCGCCGTCTCAAAGGGCTTGACGGGACGTGGCTCGGGCCGCTCAGCTTAGATTCACATGTTGGAGACAAGCCGGGCCCCGCTGCTGTGGCCCGGCCCGGCGGCCGGTCGTCGTGCCGGCCGCCGCAGGCGGGAGTGGATGAGTCGATGGAGACTCCGGGATCGCAGTCCTCGCTGCACCGGGCCAATCTGGAGCGGGTGGTACGCGCGGTACGTATGGCGGGCTCGCTCACCCAGGCGGAGATCGCCCGGAGCACCGGGCTGTCCGCGGCCACGGTCTCCAACATCGTTCGTGAGTTGAAGGACAGCGGCACCGTCGAGGTGACGCCCACCTCTGCGGGCGGCCGGCGGGCGCGCAGCGTCTCGCTCTCCGGCGACGCGGGCATCGTCGTAGGCGTCGATTTCGGCCACTCCCATCTACGGGTGGCGGTCGGCAACCTGGCGCACCAGGTGCTGGCCGAGGAGTCCGAGCCGATCGATGTGGACGCCTCCGCCGCGGAGGGCTTCGACCGGGCGGAACATCTGGTGAGCAGGCTGATCGAGACGACCGGGATCAACCCGGGCAAGGTCATCGGTGTCGGTCTCGGTGTACCGGGTCCCATCGACGTCGAATCCGGGACCCTCGGGTCGACGGCGATCCTGCCGGGCTGGTCCGGCACCAACCCCAGCCAGGAGCTGTCCGAGCGCCTCGGCGTGCCCGTCTACGTCGACAACGACGCCAACCTCGGCGCGCTGGGCGAGCTGGTGTGGGGCGGCGGCCGGGGAGCCTCCGACCTCGCGTACATCAAGGTCGCGAGCGGTGTCGGCGCGGGACTGGTGATAAGCGGGCAGATCTACCGCGGGCCGGGCGGTACGGCGGGCGAGATCGGACATATCACCCTGGACGAGGCGGGCCCGGTGTGCCGCTGCGGCAACCGCGGCTGCCTGGAGACCTTCACCGCCGCCCGGTACGTGCTCCCGCTGCTGCAGCCGAGCCACGGCCCCGATCTGACCATGCCCCGGGTGGTCCAGCTGGCCCGCGAGGGCGATCCGGGCTGCCGGCGGGTCGTCGCGGACGTGGGCCGCCATATCGGCAGCGGCGTGGCCAATTTGTGTAATCTGCTCAATCCGAGCAGGGTGGTGCTGGGCGGCGATCTCGCCGAGGCCGGGGAGCTGGTGCTGGCGCCGATCCGCGAGTCGGTGTCGCGGTACGCAATCCCCAGCGCGGCACGGCAGTTGGGGATCGTGACGGGCACGCTCGGCGGCCGGGCCGAGGTGCTGGGAGCGCTCGCGCTGGTGCTGAGCGAGATGGGCGATTCGACGCTTCTCGACGGTGTCCAGGCCGTGGACGCACCCGCCATAGCGTGAACGCATTGAGTTCACACAGCTAACGCATGGCACCGTTGTCATCTCGTTAAGGGTTTACTCCTTGACGGTCGGCTGACGGCCGAGTTGACTTCCAGCCACCTCGGCCGCAACGACGCGGCCTCGTCAGGGAGGCAACCCCAATGAACCTTTGGACGCGTCGCGTCGTCATAGGCACCGCCGCCGTCTCGATGGCGCTCTCCGTGGCCGCCTGTGGCAAGGCCGGTGACGGCGCCAAGAGCGACGATGGCGACGGCAAGGCCATCGGTCTGCTGCTGCCGGAGAACAAGACCACGCGTTACGAGACCTTCGACCGCCCGCTGATGGAGGCGAAGATCAAGGAACTGTGCAGCGACTGCACGGTCAAGTACAACAACGCGGCGCAGGAGACCCAGACCCAGAAGAAGCAGTTCGACGCGCTGATCACCCAGGGTGTGAAGGTGATCATTCTGGACGCCGTCGACTACAAGGCCACCAGGTCCTGGGTGAACCAGGCCGCCAAGAAGGGCGTCAAGGTCGTCGCGTACGACCGGCTGGCCGAGGGGGAGATCTCCGCCTATGTCTCCTACGACAACGAGGAGATCGGCCGCCTCCAGGGCGAGGCGCTGGTCAAGGCGCTCGGCGACAAGGCCGAGGACAGCAATGTCGTCATGATCAACGGGTCGCCGACCGACCCCAACGCGCCGTTCTTCAAGAAGGGCGCGCACAGCGTCCTCGACAAGCAGGTCAAGAAGATCAGCTACGAGCAGGACATCCCCGACTGGTCGCCGGACGAGGCCAACAAGAAGATGAGCGCCGCCATCGACTCGCTCGGCAAGGACGGCTTCCAGGGCGTCTACTCCGCCAACGACGGTATGGCCGGCGGCATCATCACCGCCCTCAAGCAGCAGGGCGTGAAGGTCCCGGTCGGCGGCCAGGACTCCGAGCTCGCGGGACTGCAGCGGATCCTCAAGGGCACCCAGGCGTTCACCATCTACAAGCAGATCAAGCCGGAGGCGGAGACCACGGCCGAGATCGCGGTCAAGCTGCTCAAGGGCGAAAAGATCGACTCCCTGGCGCCCACCAAGGTCGACAGCCTCAGCGGTGACGTCAAGGGCATCCCCGCCAAGCTGTACGACGCGGAGATCGTGACCAAGGACAACATCAAGGACACGATCCTCAAGGACAAGGTCTACAAGGCGAGCCAGATCTGCACGGCCGACGTCAAGAAGGCGTGCGAGGCGGCCGGCATCAAGTAGCACCCCCGGTCACGCGGGGCCGCCCGGCACAGCCCGCGGCCCCGCGAACGCGGTCCGGCGCCCGCCCCCACTTCCCCCGCCCCCGGGGCAGCGCCGGACCGTCCCCGCACACCCCGCTCTTCGCACCACCATCCCCGCCGTTGTGACGGCGGCGAAGGAGATGATTCACGTGTCCGCTACGCCTGTGCTGGCGTTGCGCGGAGTCTCCAAGCGGTTCGGCGCCGTCCAGGCACTCACGGACGTCACCCTGGAGATCCACCCCGGTGAGGTGGTCGCCCTCGTCGGCGACAACGGCGCCGGCAAGTCCACGCTCGTCAAGACGATTTCCGGCGTCCACCCCGTCGACGACGGCGTCATCGAGTGGGAGGGCAACGCGGTCGGCATCCAGAAGCCGCACGACGCCCAGGAACTCGGCGTAGCGACCGTCTACCAGGACCTCGCGCTCTGCGACAACCTCGATGTGGTCGCCAACCTCTACCTCGGCAGCGAGATCCGTACCGCGGGCGTCCTGGACGAGATCGCGATGGAGAAGCAGGCCAAGGAACTGCTGGACACCCTCTCCATTCGCATCCCCAGCGTGCGGATCCCCGTCGCCGCGCTCTCCGGCGGCCAGCGGCAGGTCGTCGCGATCGCCCGCGCGCTGATCGGCGACCCGAAGGTCGTCATCCTCGACGAGCCCACCGCCGCCCTCGGCGTCGAGCAGACCGCACAGGTCCTCGACCTCGTCGAGCGGCTGCGTGAGCGTGGCCTCGGCGTCATCCTCATCAGCCACAACATGGCCGATGTGCAGGCCGTCGCGGACCGGGTCGCGGTGCTGCGGCTGGGCCGCAACAACGGTGTCTTCGACGTCGAGGGCACCTCCCACGAAGAGATCATCGCCGCCATCACCGGCGCGTCGGACAACGCCGTGACCCGCCGCAAGGCGCGTACGGACCAGGTGAAGAAGGAGGCCGGTGATGAGTGATCTCACGAAGCAGTCTGCCGAGGACACGGAAGCCACGGCTGCGGAGGCCGCGCCGGCGGCCGCCGACGCCCTGCAGTCGGCCGCCGTCGACCCCCGGCTGCTGGTCCGCGAGGCGGGCTTCGCCGGCTACCTCGGTGACTTCAAGCGCCGGGTGCGCGGTGGTGAGCTGGGCTCCCTGCCGGTGATCATCGGCCTGATCGTCATCGCGATCGTCTTCCAGGTCAACAACAGCAGCTTCCTGTCCGCCGACAGCCTTGCGAACATCGGCGTCTACACCTCCGGCCTCGGCATCATGGCCGTCGGTATCGTCTTCGTCCTGCTGCTGGGCGAGATCGACCTGTCCGTCGGCTCGGTGGCGGGCGTCGGCGCGGCGGTCTGGGCCGTGCTCGGCGTCACCAATGGCGTCAATGACGTCCTCGCGGTCCTGATCGCCATCGGCGCGGGGTGCGCCATCGGCGCGCTGCACGGTTTCTTTTTCGCCAAGATCGGTGTCCCGGCGTTCGTCGTCACGCTGGCCGGTTTCCTCGGCTGGAGCGGCCTGCAGATCTGGATGATGGGCAACGAAGGCTCCATCAACACGCCCAGCGGCAGCCTGGTGGAGAGCCTCACCGGCTACTACTTCGAGGACAAGGCCGCCGCCTATGGCCTCGCGCTGATCGCGGTGCTCGCCTACGCGGGCTCGCTGCTGCTGGACGCCAAGCGCCGCAGGACCGCCGCGCTGCCCGCCCGGCCGCTCGGTGAGATCCTGCTGCGCTCCGGCGTCGTCGCGTTGCTCGCTTTCGCCGTCGCCTACGTCCTGAACGAGCCGGCCGGTGCCCGCGGTCTCCCGCTGGCCCTGGTGCTGTTCCTCGCGGTGCTGGTCATCGCGGACTTCGTGGTGCGCCGCACCACCTACGGGCGGCAGATCTTCGCGGTCGGCGGCAACGCCGAGGCGGCCCGCCGGGCCGGTATCAACGTGAACAAGATCCGTATCACGGTGTTCGCGATCTCCGGCATGCTCGCCGCCTTCGGCGGACTCTTCATCGCCAGCCTCTCCGGTGGCGCGACGAAGAACCTGGGCGCCGGCAACACGCTGATGAACGTCATCGCGGCGGCCGTCATCGGCGGCACCAGCCTCTTCGGCGGCCGCGGCAAGATCTGGTCCGCGCTGCTGGGCATGCTGGTCATCCAGTCCATCCAGCAGGGCCTGAACCTGCTCGGTATGGCCAGTGAGATCCAGTACATGATCACCGGCGCGGTACTGCTCGCGGCGGTCGTGATCGACTCGGTGTCGCGGCGGACGCAGAAGACTGCGGGGCGCACGTAGATGCCGGCTGTCGTTCGACTGCGGCGGCGCTCCGGGCGCACGTGGGTGCCGGCTGTCGTCGGACTGCGGCGGCGCTCCGGGCGCACGTGGGTGCCGGCTGTCGTCGGACTGCGGCGGCGCTCCGGGCGCACGTAACCGCAGGTCGTCGTTCTTCTGCGGCAGCGCTCCGGGCGCACGTGTCCGCGCGCCGACCGGACCGGCCCCCACCAGGTATCAAGGGTGGGGGCCGACCCGTGTCCGGAAACGGCTCCGTTTGGCCGCATCGGGTCCCATCACCCGAGTGACATACATCGCGAGGCCCGGCCGCAGCCGCAGCGGGCGGAACATTAGACTCATCTGATCGCTAGCTCGACCCGTTCGAAGCTCGACAGCAAGGAGGCAGGGGTGGCGTTGCTGACCCGCATCAGGGGACCGCGCGATCTGGACCGGCTTGGGCCGGAGCAGCTGGAGCAGCTGGCGGGGGAGATCCGTACCTTCCTCGTTGACGCGGTCGCCAAGACCGGCGGACACCTCGGGCCGAACCTCGGTGTGGTCGAGCTGACCATCGCCCTGCACCGGGTCTTCCACTCCCCGCAGGACCGGGTGCTCTTCGACACCGGGCACCAGTCCTACGTCCACAAGCTGCTCACCGGTCGGCAGGACTTCTCCAGGCTGCGGGCCAAGGGCGGGCTGTCCGGCTACCCCTCGCGTGCCGAGTCGGACCACGATGTGATCGAGAACAGCCATGCCTCGACGGTGCTGGGCTGGGCGGACGGCCTCGCCAAGGCCAACGAGGTGCGCGGCAAGGGCGACCACGTCGTCGCGGTGATCGGTGACGGGGCCCTCACCGGCGGCATGGCCTGGGAGGCGCTCAACAACATCGCGGCCGCCAAGGACCGCCCGCTCGTCATCGTCGTCAACGACAACGAGCGCTCCTACGCCCCGACCATCGGCGGCCTCGCCAACCACCTCGCCACTCTCCGCACCACCGACGGCTACGAGCGTTTCCTGGCCCGTGGCAAGGACATCCTGGAGCGCACGCCCGTCGTCGGGAAGCCGCTCTACGAGACCCTGCACGGCGCCAAGAAGGGCCTCAAGGACTTCATCGCCCCGCAGGGCATGTTCGAGGACCTGGGCCTGAAGTACGTCGGGCCGATCGACGGCCATGACATCGAGGCCCTGGAGTCCGCGCTCGCCCGCGCCAAGCGCTTCGGCGGCCCCGTCATCGTGCACTGCCTCACGGAGAAGGGCCGCGGCTACCAGCCCGCGGTCCAGGACGAGGCCGACCGCTTCCACGCCGTACCGGTCATCCACCCGGACACCGGCCTGCCGGTCAAGACCGCGGCCGCCAGCTGGACCTCCGTGTTCGGCGACGAGATGGTCAAGCTCGGCCGGGAGCGCGAGGACATCGTCGCGATCACCGCGGCCATGCTGCAGCCGGTCGGCCTGAAGAAGTTCGCGGACGCGTTCCCGGACCGTATCTACGACGTCGGCATCGCCGAGCAGCATGCGGCCACCTCCGCCGCGGGTCTCGCCACCGGTGGTGTGCACCCGGTCTTCGCCGTGTACGCGACGTTCCTCAACCGGGCCTTCGACCAGGTCCTGATGGATGTCGCGCTGCACAAGTGCGGAGTGACGTTCGTCCTCGACCGGGCCGGTGTCACCGGCGATGACGGCGCCTCGCACAACGGCATGTGGGACATGTCGATGCTCCAGGTCGTGCCCACGCTGCGGATCGCCGCCCCGCGCGACGCCGCGCAGCTGCGCGCCCAGCTGCGCGAGGCGGTCAAGGTGGACGACGCCCCGACCGTGCTGCGGTACTCCAAGGGCGTCGTCGGCCCGGCCGTCCCCGCCGTCGGGAAGATCGGCGGCATGGACCTGCTGCGGAAGCCCTCGGCCGACAAGCCGGACGTCCTGGTGGTCTCCGTCGGCGCGCTCGCCCCGATGTGTCTGGAGGTCGCCGATCTGCTCGACAAGCAGGGCATCTCCAGCACCGTCGTCGACCCGCGCTGGGTCAAGCCGGTCGACCCGGCGCTGCCGGGACTCGCCGCCAAGCACCGGGTGGTGGTCACCGTCGAGGACAACATCCGTACCGGCGGCGTCGGTTCGGCCGTCGCGCAGTCGCTGCGGGACGCCGGTGTGGACCTCCCGCTGCGTGACTTCGGCATTCCCGAGCGGTTCCTCGACCACGCCTCCCGTAAGGAGGTCATGGCGGAGATCGGGCTCACCGCGCCGGATATCGCCCGGCAGGTGACGGGACTTGTCGTCCGGATCGACAACCGTGGGGCAGGCGCCGAGGAGGCCGCCGATGCTCCGGACGCCACGGGCGCGGTCCGGCCCGCCGAGGTCGCCCGCGACTGATCCGCACACCACCGCGATGGGCCGGCCGGCCACCCGTACGGGTGTTCCGCCCGGCCCATCGGCATATCCGCCGCCACGCCTCATCGGGTGAATACCCGTCCCGCGAGGGCCCGCCGTACCTGTCTGTTTCCCGCCATTGCGGAGACTCGGTCAGTTCAGGAGAGTTGCGAGGGTCGTCGAGGCGGAGGTTCGCCCATGAGCGAGCGTAGCGAGCGAATCACTGACAGGTGGACATCGAGCTGGGGGCACCTCCCGGCCGAAGTCCCCCAGCTACCGCTGGGAGGTGCCCCCAGGGGGCGCGGGGCCGGGCGAAGCGAGGTATCGGCATGAGCACACAGCACGGCGCGAAGAACGATGCACGCCGCCATCGCGGCTTGTTCCGGACGAAGACCGTTGAGCAGTCGATCCGGGACACCGAGGAGCCGGAGCACTCGCTCAAGAAGTCCCTCTCGGCACTCGACCTGACCGTCTTCGGTGTCGGCGTCATCATCGGTACCGGCATCTTCGTCCTCACCGGCAAGATCGCCAAGGAACAGGCCGGTCCCTCCGTCGCCCTCTCCTTCGTCGTCGCGGGCGTGGTCTGCGCGCTGGCGGCGCTGTGTTACGCGGAGTTCGCGTCCACCGTGCCGGTCGCGGGATCGGCCTACACCTTCTCGTACGCGTCACTCGGCGAGCTGCCCGCGTGGATCATCGGCTGGGACCTGATCCTGGAAATGGCGCTGGGCTGTGCGGTGGTCGCCGTCGGCTGGTCCGGCTATGTGCGCTCGCTCCTGGACACCGCCGGGGTGCATCTCCCCGCGGGACTGTCGGGCACGCACGAGGGACAGTTCGGCTTCGACCTGCTCGCCTGCATCCTGGTGCTCTTGCTGACCGCGATCCTGGTCCTCGGGATGAAACTGTCCTCGCGGGTGACGGCGGTGGTCGTCGCCATCAAGGTCACCGTCGTCCTGCTGGTCATCGTCGTCGGCGCCTTCTTCATCAGCGGTGCCAACTACGAGCCGTTCGTCCCGCCGAGCGAGCCGAGCGAGGGCGGCCACGGGCTGGGCGCACCGCTGGTCCAGTTGATGTTCGGGTTCACCCCGGCCCATTTCGGCACCATGGGCATCTTCGCCGCGGCGGCCGTGGTCTTCTTCGCCTTCATCGGCTTCGACATCGTGGCCACCGCCGCGGAGGAGACCCGCGTTCCGCAGCGCGATGTGCCGCGCGGCATCCTGGGTTCGCTGGCCATCTGCACGCTGCTGTACGTCGCCGTGTCCATCGTCGTCACCGGCATGCAGAAATACAGCGAACTCTCCACCGACGCCCCGCTCGCCGATGCCTTCAAAGCCTCCGGGCAACCCTTCTACGCGGGCGTGATCAGCTTCGGCGCGGCCGTCGGCCTGACCACGGTCAGCATGATCCTGCTGCTCGGCCAGAGCCGGGTGTTCTTCGCGATGAGCCGTGACGGGCTGCTGCCGCAGGTCTTCTCGCGGGTCCACCCGCGGTACGGCACCCCCTACCGGTCGACCGTCGTCCTGGGTGTCGTCGTCGCCGTGGTCGCGGGCTTCACCTCGATCGACGAACTCGCCGAACTGGTCAACATCGGCACGCTGTTCGCGTTCGTCGTGGTCGCTGTCGGTGTCGTCCTGCTCCGCCGCTCCCGGCCCGACCTGCCGCGGTCCTTCCGGACCCCGCTGGTGCCGCTGGTGCCGATCCTGTCCGTCATGGCCTCGGTGTGGCTGATGCTCAATCTGCCCGCGGAGACCTGGATCCGGTTCGCCGTCTGGATGGTGGCCGGCTTCGGCATCTACTTCGTCTACGGGCGCTCACACAGCCGCCTCGGCATCCGGAACCGGGCCGGTGGCAAGGGCTGAAACCGGCCGTTTGCCCGGACTTGACCCGCCCTCCTTCATCCGCCGCCCCAACTGCCCCGTATGCCGCGTCGCCCGCGGCTGCGGGGCGGTGCCGTGCCGGACGCCGTGGGCCCTGCCCCGACCCATCGGAGACCCCCTCCAAGCCCCCTAAGCCCGATGCCGCGCTCCGCCGTTCCGCCGGCCGCCGCCCCCGCCCCACACCGCGCGCGGCCCCGTCACCCGGGCGCCCAGCGCCTCGACGCGCTCCCGCAGTCCCCGGTCCGCGGTGACCACGAGACACTCCCGGCCGCCGCCCTCGTCCGCCACCAGCTGCACGATCCGGTCATCGCCGCTGCCGCCCGCGGACACCACCCGTACGCCCTCGACGGACGTCACCCCGCGCGCTGCGCCCTCCACCACGAGGACCATCTCCAGGGGAGGTTCGACCAGCCCCGGCAGCCCGGTCGCGGCGTACTCGGGCAGCGCGTCCCGCAACCGCTCCGCCGCACCGTGCCGGTCCCGCCACCAGCCGTCGGGCACCGAGCCGACGACATTCGCGGCATCGACGATCACCAAGGAATCCATGCGGCCAGCCTCCCACGACCGTCCCCGCTCCCGGACACACGGATGCGCGGGCCGGCTCCGCCGAGCCGGCCCGCGCATCCGCACTGCCTGCGCGCGCCTACGCGGGCAGGCTCGCGACGCCCGGTGCCAGGAACTTCTTGCCCGTCACCCGCTCGGAGACGCCCTCGCGGTCCAGGTACGGCGTGATGCCGCCCAGGTGGAAGGGCCAGCCGGCGCCGGTGATCAGGCACAGGTCGATGTCCTGCGGCTCGGCGACGACACCCTCGTCCAGCATCAGGCCGATCTCCTGCGCGACGGCGTCCAGGACGCGGTCCCGCACCTGCTGCTCGGTCAGGACGGCATCGCCCTGCTTGAGGAGCGCGGCGACCTCCGGGTCCAGCTCCGGCTTGCCGGAGTCGTAGACGTAGAAGCCGCGCTTGCCCGCCTCGACGACGGCCTTGAGGTTCGGCGAGACCTTGAAGCGCTCGGGGAACGCCTTGTTGAGGGTCTCCGACACATGCAGACCGATCGCCGGGCCGACCAGCTCCAGCAGCACCAGCGGCGACATCGGCAGTCCGAGCGGCTCGATGGCCTTCTCGGCGACCTCGACCGGGGTGCCCTCGTCGATGACGTTCTGGATCTCGCCCATGAAGCGGGTCAGGATGCGGTTGACGACGAACGCCGGGGCGTCCTTCACCAGCACGGCCGTCTTCTTCAGGGACTTGGCGACCGAGAATGCGGTGGCCAGCGACGCGTCGTCGGTCTTCTCCGCCCGGACGATCTCCAGCAGCGGCAGGACCGCGACCGGGTTGAAGAAGTGGAAGCCCACGACCCGCTCGGGGTGCTTGAGCTTCGACGCCATCTCGGTGATCGAGAGGGAGGAGGTGTTGGTCGCCAGGATCGCGTGCTCCGGGACGACCGCCTCGACCTCCGCGAACACCTGCTGCTTGACGCCCATCTCCTCGAAGACGGCCTCGATGACGAAGTCCGCGTCGCCGAAGGCGGCGGCCTTGTCGAGGTGACCGGAGACCAGGCCCTTGAGGCGGTTCGCCTTGTCCTGGTTCACCCGGCCCTTGAGCAGCAGCTTGTCGATCTCGCCGTGGACGTACTCCACGCCCTTGTCGATCCGGGCCTGGTCGATGTCCGTGAGGACGACCGGGACCTCGAGGCGGCGCGCGAACAGCAGCGCCAGCTGCGAGGCCATCAGACCGGCGCCGACGACACCGACCTTGGTGACCGGGCGGGCCAGGTTCTTGTCCGGCGCACCGGCGGGACGCTTGGCGCGCTTCTGCACCAGGTTGAACGCGTAGATGCCGGAGCGCAGCTCGTCGCCCATGATCAGGTCAGCGAGCGCCACGTTTTCGAGATCGAAGCCGGTTTCGGCGTCGAAGCCCTCGTCGGCGGAGCCGAGGCCCTTGGCCGCGGCGATGATGTCCAGCGCGCGGTAGGCGGCCGGGGCCGCGCCGTGCACCTTGCCGTCGGCGATGGCCTTGCCGCGCGCCACGGCGTCGTCCCAGGCCGCACCGCGGTCGATCTCGGCCCGTACGACCTCGGTCTCGCCCTTGAGGACGCCCGCGGTCCAGATCAGCGACTGCTCCAGGAAGTCCGCGCCCTCGAAGATCGCGTCAGCGATGCCGAGGTCGAAGACCTGCTGGCCCTTGAGCTGCTTGTTCTGGTTGAGCGAGTTCTCGATGATCACGCTCACCGCGCGGTCCGCGCCGATCAGGTTCGGCAGCAGCACACAGCCGCCCCAGCCCGGGACCAGGCCGAGGAAGACCTCGGGCAGCGAGAACGCCGGCAGCGCCTTGGAGACGGTGCGGTAGCTGCAGTGCAGACCGACCTCGACGCCACCGCCCATCGCCGCGCCGTTGTAGTACGCGAAGGTCGGCACGGCCAGGCCGGACAGCCGCTTGAAGACGTCATGGCCGCCCTTGCCGATGGCGAGCGCCTCGTCGTGCTGCTTCAGCAGCTCGACGCCCTTGAGGTCGGCGCCGACGGCGAAGATGAACGGCTTGCCGGTGAGGCCGACACCGACGATCGAGCCGTCCGCGGCCTCCTGCTCCACCTGGTCGATGGCGGCGTCGAGGTTCGCCAGCGACTGGGGGCCGAAGGTGGTGGGCTTGGTGTGGTCCAGGCCGTTGTCCAGCGTGATCAGCGCGAAGCGGCCGGCGCCCTGCGGCAGGTCGAGATGGCGTACATGCGCCTGGGTCACGACCTCGTCGGGAAAAAGCTCGGCCGCGCCCTTCAGAAGCTCTGCGGTGGTAGTCACTTGTTCCCCTCGAAGTGCGGGTTTTCCCAGATCACGGTGCCGCCCATGCCGAAGCCGACACACATGGTGGTGATGCCGTAGCGGACGTTCGGCTGCTCCTCGAACTGCCGGGCCAGCTGCGTCATCAGACGCACGCCGGACGACGCGAGCGGGTGGCCGAAGGCGATCGCGCCGCCGTACTGGTTGACGCGCGGGTCGTCGTCCGCGATGCCGTAGTGGTCCAGGAGCGAGAGCACCTGTACCGCGAAGGCTTCGTTGATCTCGAACAGACCGATCTCGTCGATGGTCAGACCGGCCTTGGCCAGCGCCTTCTCGGTGGCCGGGACCGGGCCGATGCCCATGACCTCGGGCTCCACACCGGCGAACGCGTAGTCCACCAGGCGCATCTTGACCGGCAGGCCCAGCTCGCGCGCCACGTCCTCGGCGGCGATCAGCGAGGCGGTGGCGCCGTCGTTGAGGCCGGCGGCGTTGCCCGCGGTCACGCGCCCGTGCGGGCGGAACGGCGTCTTCAGGCCGGCCAGGTTCTCCAGGGTCGTGCCCGGACGCATCGGCTCGTCGGCGGTGGCCAGTCCCCAGCCGGTCTCGCCCGCCTCGGCGTTCGTCCGGCGGACGGAGATCGGCACCAGGTCGGCCTGGATCTTGCCGTTGGCGTACGCCTTGGCGGCCTTCTCCTGGGAGCGCACGGCGTACTCGTCGGCGCGCTGCTTGGTCAGGTGCGGGAGGCGGTCGTGCAGGTTCTCCGCCGTCATGCCCATGAACAGGGCGGACTGGTCGACCAGCTTCTCCGACACGAAGCGCGGGTTGGGGTCCACGGCCTCGCCCATGGGGTGGCGGCCCATGTGCTCGACACCACCGGCGACGGCGATGTCGTACGCGCCGAAGGAGACACCGCCGGCGATGCTGGTCACGGCGGTCATCGCGCCGGCGCACATACGGTCGATGGAGAAGCCGGGCACGGACTGCGGAAGGCCCGCCAGGATGCCGGCGGTACGGCCCAGGGTCAGGCCCTGGTCGCCGATCTGGGTGGTCGCGGCGAGGGCGACCTCGTCGATCTTGGCAGGGTCCAGGTCCGGGTTGCGGCGCAGCAGCTCCCGGATGCACTTGACGACCAGGTCGTCGGCGCGGGTCTCGTGGTAGACGCCCTTCGGGCCCGCCTTGCCGAACGGGGTGCGGACGCCGTCGACGAAGACGACGTCCCTAGCGGTACGAGGCACGTTGGCTCTCCTCCAGGGTGCGGGATGGCACTGCTGCTGGGCGCCCCGGGGGACGCTTCACACCCCACATGCTACTTACGGGTAACCAGGCTGCACACCCCCATCGGCCGGAGCGGCGAACGTCACACCGATTTGCCGCGCTTTGCCTGGGCCGACCGGGGGTGCCCGTACGGCCGGGTGCGGCAGACGACGGTGGGGGCGTGCCCGGGAGCTTCCGGTCTTCCGGTCTCCAGGTACGACGACGGCCCCGGCGCGCGCTCGCGCAGCCGGGGCCATCGGCCACCAGTGAGGTCAGTCGTCGTTCGTCAGCAGCGCCTCGGTGAGGATCGGCGCGACCTGCTCGATCTGCCACGGACGGGCACCGTACCCCCGCAGGACCTCGACGACCGTCTCCGGAGTCGGCTCGGCCGGCGGCTCCCAGCACAGCCGGCGCACCGTGTCCGGGGTGATCAAGTTCTCCTGGGGGAGGTTCAGACTCTCCGCGAGCGCGGTCACCGCGGCACGCGCGGCGGACAGCCGGGCCGCGGCGGCCGGGTCCTTGTCGGCCCAGGAGCGGGGCGGCGGCGGCCCGTTGAGCGGCTGGCCGGGCTGCGGCAGCTCGCTGTCCGGCAGCGCTCGCGCGCGGTCCACGGCGGCCTGCCACTGCTCCAGCTGACGGCGGCCCATACGGTGGCCGAAGCCGGGCAGCGCGGCCAGCGCATGGCTGTTCGCCGGCAGATTCAGCGCCGCCTCCACGATCGCGCCGTCACCGAGCACCTTGCCCGGGGAGATGTCGCGCCGCTGGGCGACCCGGTCCCGGGCCGTCCACAGCTCCCGTACGACCGCCATCTGACGGCGTCGACGCACCTTGTGCATACCGGACGTACGGCGCCAGGGGTCCTTGCGGGGCGCCGGCGGGGGAGCGGCGGCGATCGCCGCGAACTCCTGGCGGGCCCACTCCAGCTTCCCCTGCCGCGCCAGCTCCTCCTCCAGCGCGTCGCGCAGATCCACCAGCAGCTCGACATCGAGCGCCGCGTAGCGCAGCCATGGCTCGGGCAGCGGGCGGGTGGACCAGTCGACGGCGGAGTGCCCCTTCTCCAGGGCGAAGCCGAGGACGTTCTCGACCATCGCGCCCAGGCCGACCCGGGCGAACCCGGCCAGCCGCCCGGCCAGCTCGGTGTCGAAGAGATGGGTGGGGACCATCCCTATGTCACGCAGACACGGCAGGTCCTGGGTGGCGGCGTGCAGTACCCACTCGGCGTCGTCGATCGCGGCGCCGAGCGCCGTCAGGTCGGGGCAGCCGACCGGGTCGAGCAGAACGCTGCCCGCGCCCTCGCGGCGGAGCTGCACCAGGTAGGCGCGCTGGCCGTAGCGGTAGCCGGAGGCGCGTTCGGCGTCGACGGCGACCGGGCCGGTGCCGGCCGCGAACGCGGCCACCACCTCGGCGAGCGCCTCGTTCGTGGCGGTCACCGAGGGGATGCCTTCGCGGGGCTCCAATAGCGGTACCGGCGCCGGTCCGAGATCCGGAGGAGACTCTCCGGCTGCTCGCAGTGTCGTGTCTGCTGCGGTCTTTTGGGCGTCGGTCACCAGTCAAGGGTATCTGTGTATGCACGTCGCCCGTCGAGGGAACGTTCCCTCGACGGGCGATCCGGTTGCGTGTAAGGGCCGCTGCAGGGGGTCAGTGGATGATGCCGGTGCGCAGCGCGACCGCCACCATTCCGGCCCGGTCGCCGGTGCCCAGCTTGCGTGCGATGCGGGCGAGGTGGCTCTTGACGGTCAGTGCCGAGAGTCCCATCGAGACGCCGATGGCCTTGTTGGACTGGCCCTCCGCCACCAGCCGCAACACCTCGACCTCGCGGCCCGACAGCTCGCGGTAACCGCCCGGGTGGCCGGGGGCGCCCGGAGGCCGGCGCTGCATACGGGCCGCGTTGGCGCCGATGGGCGCGGCGCCCGGTCGGCCCGGAAGGGCGAGGTTGGTGCGGGTGCCGGTGACGACATAGCCCTTGACGCCCCCCGCGAGGGCGTTGCGTACCGCGCCGATGTCGTCGGCGGCGGACAGGGCGAGGCCGTTGGGCCAGCCGGCGGCCCGCGTCTCGGAGAGCAGCGTGAGGCCGGAGCCGTCGGGAAGGTGGACGTCGGCAACGCAGATGTCGCGCGGATTGCCGACGCGGGGACGGGCCTCCGCGATGGACGACGCCTCGATCACATCACGTACTCCGAGCGCCCACAGATGGCGGGTGACGGTGGAGCGGACGCGAGGGTCGGCCACGACGACCATGGCCGTCGGCTTGTTCGGGCGGTAGGCGACCAGGCTCGAAGGTTGCTCGAGGAGAACAGACACCGGGCCTCCTGGGGGGAGTGGCTGGGGACGGAAGCCGACTTGGGAGCGTCGGAATGATCCGTGTTTGAAGGGTCACTGACCTCTTCGGCAGTAATCGGGCGGGACTTTAGAGTTTGATCACGATTTAGTTAGGGGCAATTCGGGCAAATCGGACGCTTGGTCGATCAGAGCTGAGCATCGAGTGACCACAGAGGTGAACAGAGGCGTATGTGGTGACGCCTTGTCGCCCGGAACCCTTCAGGGACGAAACGCGAAGAGCACGGTTGACGCGCGAACGTGATCAAGCGTTGTCGTAGGTGCTCAGAGGCTGTCCGCGAAGGGTGCCGTGGGACCCGCCCGGCCAGGAGCCCGGCCGGGGTTTCGGACGACGTCCGGCACCCGGGACGTCAGGCCCTCAGCGGGCCTGCGGGCCCCGGCGCTGCGGCAGGGCGACGACACCGCCGCCGCGCTCCGCCGAGTCCGGCGCGGCCGGCGGCAGACCCGCGACCTGACACAGCAGATCACACCACGCCGACAGATGCGCCGCGAGATCCGGCACCCCGCCCGGCCCCTCGGCCGGCGTCCAGGACGCCCGGATCTCGATCTGCGTCGCCGGCTCCCGCGCCGCGAGACCACCGAAGTAGTGCGACCCGGCCCGTGTCACCGTGCCGCTCGGCTCCCCGTACCGCACCCCGCGCGCCTCCAGCGCGCCCGTCAGCCACGACCAGGACACCTCCGGCAGCAGCGGATCGGCGCCCATCTCCGGCTCCAGCTCCGCCCGCGCCAGCGTCACCACACGGAACGTGCCCTGCCAGGCGTCGTGCCCGGCCGGATTGTGGAGCAGTACCAGCCGCCCGTCCGCCAGATCCCGGTCCTCGTCGCCCGGCCCCGACGCACGCTCGACGACCGCCGCCTCCAGCGCGTACGCGAACGGGGCGAGCCGCTTCGGCGCCGGCGTCGGGTCGATCTCGATCTCCGGCCGCAGTCGTGCCGCGCGGAGCGCCTCGACCGCCTGACGGAAGGGGATCGGGGTCTCGTCAGCGCTGTCCGCGAGGTGTTCTTGAGCCGCAGCCATGCCCGGAAGATTAGGCGGAAGGAGGCCCTCATCCCGGGAGGACACCCGGTGCGCGCGTCGCCCATTCGGAGGTGCCCGCAACGACGCGGGCACAGTCCCTCTCACGTGCTCCTCCCGGACTCCGCCGGAGCCGTCCCGGAGGCATCCCGCCCCGTACCACGGGCGAACCACGGGACCGGGACGATGCCCCCGGGTGCGCATGCGAAGATTTGGGCGTGAGCGCCAACCACAGCCCCAAGGGCCAGCAGCAGACCGCTACATACGACTCGGCCTTCCTCAAGGCGTGCCGCCGCGAGCCGGTGCCGCACACGCCGGTGTGGTTCATGCGCCAGGCCGGGCGCTCACTGCCCGAATACCGCAAGGTCCGCGAGGGCATCGCGATGCTCGACTCCTGCATGCGGCCCGAGCTGGTCACCGAGATCACCCTGCAGCCCGTACGCCGCCACAACGTCGACGCCGCGATCTACTTCAGCGACATCGTCGTCCCCCTCAAGGCCATGGGCATCGACCTCGACATCAAGCCGGGCGTCGGCCCGGTCGTCGCCCACCCGATCCGCACCCGCGCCGACCTGGCGCAGCTGCGCGACCTGGAGCCCGGCGACGTCCCGTACGTCACCGAGGCCATCGGCACGCTCGTCCGGGAACTCGGCACCACCCCCCTCATCGGCTTCGCCGGCGCGCCCTTCACCCTCGCCAGCTATCTCGTCGAGGGCGGCCCGTCCCGTAACCACGAGCGCACCAAGGCGCTCATGTACGGCGACCCGCGGCTGTGGGCCGACCTCCTGGACCGACTCGCCGAGATCACCGCGGCCTTCCTGAAGGTGCAGATCGAGGCCGGGGCGAGCGCCGTCCAGCTCTTCGACTCCTGGGTCGGCGCGCTCGCACCGGCCGACTACCGCCGCTCCGTGATGCCGGCCTCCACCAAGGTCTTCGACGCGGTCGCCTCCTACGGCGTCCCGCGCATCCACTTCGGCGTCGGCACCGGTGAACTCCTCGGCCTGATGGGCGAGGCGGGCGCGGACGTGGTCGGCGTCGACTGGCGCGTCCCGCTCGACGAGGCGGCCCGCCGCGTCGGCCCTGGCAGGGCGCTCCAGGGCAACCTCGATCCGGCCGTCCTCTTCGCCCCGCGTGAGGCGGTGGAGGCCAAGGCTCGCGAGGTCCTCGACGCGGCCGCCGGCCTGGAGGGCCATGTGTTCAACCTCGGCCACGGCGTCCTGCCCCACACCGACCCGGACTCCCTGACGCGGCTGGTGGAGTACGTGCACCAGCAGACGGCGCGCTGACCCGGGACTTTCCCTGGGCCCTGTGGACGGGGCCTAGAACGGGTAGGCGGCGGGTGTCGCGCGCACCGTCGTCCAGCGGGTTTCGGTGAACGCGTCGAGATTGGCCTCGCCGCCGAAGCGGGAGCCGGTGCCGGAGTCGGCGAGGCCGCCGAACGCCGCGATGGGTTCGTCGTTGACCGTCTGGTCGTTGATGTGGACGAGGCCGGTGGGGATGCGGTCGGCCAGGTCCAGAGCGCGGGCCGCGTCGCGGGTGACGATCCCGAGCGCGAGGCCGTAGGCGGAGTCGTTCGCCAGCTCGACGGCCTCGTCGGGGGTGTGGAACGCGCGCACGGGGGCCACCGGGCCGAAGACTTCCGTGGCGTAGGCGGCGCAGGCCCCCACGGAGCCCGGCCCCTGGGCGGAGCCGGCGCCCGCGTCGGCGAGCACCGTCGGACGGTAGAAGAGGTCGCGGTGGGTGCCGCCGGCGGCGATCCGCACACCGGCCTCGGCGCTGCTCCGTACCAGTTCATCGATCTTGGCGAGCTGACCGCGGTCGATGACCGGGCCGAGGTGCACCTGCTCGCGGAACGGGTCACCGACGGTCAGCGCGTCCGCCTTGGCCGCCAGCCGCGCCACGTACTCGTCGTAGAGCGAGGCGTGCACGAGATGGCGGCCCGCGGTCATGCACACCTGGCCCTGGTGGAAGAAGGACGCCCAGGCGGCGGTGGACATCGCGGCGTCCAGATCGGCGTCCTCCAGGACGATGAACGCGCTGTTGCCGCCCAACTCCAGGTGGGCGCGCTTGAGATGGGTCGCGGCCAGCGCGCCGACGCTGCGGCCCGTGGCGCTCGAGCCGGTGAACGAGATGACGCGGACCCGCGGATCAGTGATCAGCGTTTCGCCGGTCTTCGCGCCGCCCGGCAGAACGTGCAGCAGCCCCTCGGGCAGCCCGGCCTCCGCGAAGACCGCCGCCAGGACATGGCCGCCGCAGATCGCGGTGCGCGGGTCGGGCTTGAGGACGACGGCGTTGCCGAGCGCGAGGGCGGGCGCGACGGATCTGATGCCGAGCACCAGCGGGGCGTTGAACGGCGCGATCACGCCGACGACACCGGCCGGCACCCGGGACGTGTAGGAGAGACGGGGCGCGGCGGAGGGAAGCACCTGGCCTATCGGCCGGTGGGCGAGCGCGGCGGCGTGGTAGCACTCCTCGGTCGCGGTGCGGACCTCGAAGTCCGCCTTGCCCCGGATGCTGCCGGACTCGCGGATGATCCACTCGGCGATCTCCGGCTCGTACCGCTGGATCAGATCGCCGGCCCGGCGCAGCACCGCGGCACGCTCCGTATACGTCCTGGCGGCCCAGTCCCGCTGGGCGCGGGCGGCGATGATCGTGGCATCCTCGACATCGGAGGGGGCGGCCAGCGTGAAGGTGTCCAGCACGTCCCCCGTCGCGGGCTCGACGGCCTCGGCCTCGCCGCCGTGCAGGGACAGCTGGTCCTTCGGGTCGAGCAGGGGCATCGGGGCCAACCTCCGGTCACAGGGAAACAGTTGAGGCATGAATGGGTGTTCTCATTCTCCCGCGGGGCGGCGGGCGGCGCCATGTCTGCGCCACACATGCGGCAGCGGGGAGTACGGCAGCCGGGACGCCGAGGGCGGCGGGACCTGGCAGGACGACGCGGCAGGACGGGGCAGGGGGCGACTCCGGTCCTGCCGCACGGCGTCCTGACGTGCTGATCGGACGCGCCTGTCGGGCGCCGTCACGATGCGGGGAATGCGGCGTGGACACGCACGCGGAGATGCCACGCGGAGATGCCACGCGGCGTGATCGGCCGGGGGCCGGGGCCTTTCCGGTCTGACCCGCCGGACAGGCCCTACCGCTCCAGGACGAGCGCGAGCCCCTGCCCCACGCCGATGCACAGTGCCGCCAGCCCCGTTCCCGAGCCCAGCGCGGCGAGCTGATGTGCCACCGACCCCGCGAGACGGGCGCCGGACGCGCCCAGGGGATGGCCGATGGCGATGGCGCCGCCACGCGGGTTCACCACCGACGGGTCGAGGTCGGGCCACTGGCCGAGGCAGCCCAACGCCTGGGCCGCGAACGCCTCATTGAGCTCGAACGTCGCCAGATCGCCGAAGCCGCGCCCGGACCGGTCCAGCGCGCGCCGTACCGCCTCCACCGGGCCGAGGCCGAACAGCTGCGGCTCGACGCCGGTCACCGCGCTTGCGCGGATACGGGCCAGCGGTTCGCGCCCGGTGGCCCGCAGGCCCTCCTCGTCGACCAGCAGCAGCGCGGCCGCGCCGTCGTTGAGCGGCGAGGAGTTCCCCGCGGTGACCGTGCCCCCGACCGTACGGAACACCGGCTTCAGCTTGGACAGCGACTCCAGGGAGGACGCCTCCCGGATCGTCTCGTCCCGTTCGAGCGCGACGCCCGCAAGCGGCACCACCTCTGCGTGGTAGCCGCCCTCCCGCCATGCCCGTACCGCCTTCTGGTGGCTGGCCAGCGCGAAGACGTCCTGCTGCTCGCGGGTGATGCCGTGCTGTTCGGCGATCAGCTCGGCGCCCTCGCCCAGGGAAACCGTCCATTCGGGGCGCATCCGCTCATTGACCATCCGCCAGCCCAGCGTCGAGGAGTACATCTCCTGATGGCCGGCGGGGAAGGCCCGGTCGGGCTTGCGCAGGACGTACGGCGCGCGGCTCATCGACTCCACACCGCCCGCCACCGCGATATGCGCATCGCCGAGCGCGAGGGCGCGGGCGGCCTGGACAACCGCCTCCAGACCGGAGCCGCACAGGCGGTTGACGGTCACGCCGGGGACGGTGACCGGAAGTCCCGCCAGCAGCACGGCCATCCGGGCGACATTCCGGTTGTCCTCGCCCGCGCCGTTCGCATCGCCGAAGCAGACGTCATCGATCCGGGCGGGGTCCAGCTCCGGGGTGCGGTCCACCAGCGCCCTGACCACATGGGCGGCCAGGTCGTCGGGGCGGATTCCGGCCAGTGCGCCGCCGTATTTGCCGACGGGGGTCCGTACGGCATCGACGATGTAGACATCCCGTACGTGTGGGTCGGTCATCAGGGTGTGTCCTCGCTGTGCTCGCGGTCCCGGCTCGGAGGTCGGCGGGCGGCGGTGTGAAGATCGCTGCCGCCCGCCCCGAGTCTTGGCCCGTCGCCTCCCGCTGTCAACGGGGTCTTGGGCCACCTTGTCGGGGGCGGGGCGATTCGGGCTCACGGGGGCGGGTTGGCATACAGGGGCTGGGCTCACGGGTGGGAGGGGCCGGCGCCGGTTCCGGGGCCGGACGAGGCTTCCGGTTCGTCGCCGGCTGCCGGTTCGTCCGAGGCCTCCGGTCCGGTTGAGACTTCCGGTTCACAGGCCGCGCGTGTCCGCGTCGCCGCGCCCGCTCCCTTCGCCGCGCCCGCCGCCATCGTCGTACCCGTCCCCGTCGTCGCACCCGCCCGCCTCTCGGCGTCCCCGCCACTCGCCCTCCGTCGCGTACGGAGCCCCGCCGGCAGCCGGCCGCGGACCAGTCGCCACAGCCCGTACAGCAGGGCCCCGGCCACCGCGAACGGGAGCACCGCGCCGATGATCACCAGGAGCCACCGCACCGCCGCCGTGAAGGCGTGCCAGCCGCCGGCCAGCGCGTCCCCGAAGGACGTCGGCTCGTCGGGCTTCTTCTCCGGGGCGGCGTCCGGCTCCCGCAGCAGCAGGGTGATGGTGGCCATCCCCGTCCGCTCCTTGAGCGACTGCAGCTGCGCCTCCAGTGACTCCAGGCTCGCTTCGCGGGTGTTGAGCTCGGACTCCAGGGAGACGATGTCGCTGATCGTCGTGGCCTTCGCCATCAGCTCCCGGACGCGTGCCACGCTCGCCCGCTGCGACGTGATGCGGCTGTCGGTGTCCACCACCTGATCGGTGACGTCCTTCGTCGAGACCTCCCGCGAGACGAGTTTGCCGAGCCGGGACAGTCGTCCCAGCACCGCGTCGTACTCCTTCGGCGGCACCCGCAGCACCAGCCGTGACCGGTCGTGGCCCTCGGCATCCCGGTCGGTGGTCTCGTCGCCGACATAGCCGCCCGCGCCTTCCACCGCCGTACGTGCCTTGGCCAGTGCCTCCGGTACGTCCTTGGTCCGCACGGTGACCGTGGCGGTCCGGATGATCTGGGCGGGTGCGATCTTCGTCGCCTTCGGCCGCCCCGGGGCGCTCTCCTCGGCCGCCGTCCCGGTTCGCCCGTCGCTGCCGGTCCGCTGCCCGCCCTGCGCGTATCCGCTGCCCGGCGCCCGGGTCGGCCGGGCCGCCCCCTTGTCGGCCATCGCGTCGCTCGCCGTGCTCTCGCTGTCCGACGCACCGCACCCGGCGACCGTCAGCGACGCCGCGAGCAGCAACCCGGCCGCGGCACCCCGACGGCCCTTCGGAGCGCGCCTCGCACCGGCTCCCGGCATCCGCCCGGTTCCCCGGACCTGCCGCACCCGCCCTGCTCCCCGCATGCCTCATCCCCCTCTAAGTGGCTTGATGGTGTTGCCCGTTCGACGCCGCCCAGGGGCGACGGGTTGCCGTCCGCGGGTCGCGATGCGGTCACGTTCCGGACTCCGGACGGACTCCTTGCCGGGCGGCCGGCGGGGGGTGCGGCCGTCCTGGCCCGGCCCTCACCTCCTCCCCGAAACCGGCGCATTCCTGACTCTGAGAGAGTTGGGGGCATGAGCCCTGCGCACACCAGTACCGGCCGGGCGCCGGGCACCGTCCGTCATGTCGTCGTCATCGGAGGCGGCATCTCGGGACTGGCCGCCGCGCACCGCCTTCTGGAAGGCGGCGTCCAGGTCACCGTCCTGGAGTCGTCCGACCGGCTCGGCGGCAAGCTGCGCGCCGGTGAGATCGCGGGTGTACCGGTCGACCTCGGGGCCGAATCGATGCTGGCCAGGCGGCCGGAGGCGGTGCGGCTCGCGCGTGCCGTCGGACTCGGTGAACGGCTGCAGCCGCCCGCCACCACCACCGCGTCCCTGTGGACCCGTGACGCGCTCCGCCCGATGCCCAAGGGCCATGTCATGGGCGTCCCGGGGGACCTCGATCCGCTCGCCGCGTCCGGAGTGATCTCCCCGGCCGGTCTGGCGCGGATCGCCGAGGACGAGACGCTGGCGCGGACCGAGGCCGGTGAGGATGTCGCGGTCGGCGAGTATGTCGCGGCCCGGCTCGGCCGCGAGGTCGTCGACCGGCTCGTCGAGCCGCTGCTCGGCGGCGTCTACGCGGGCGGTGCCTACCGCATCTCGATGCGCGCCGCCGTCCCCCAGCTCTTCGAGGCCGCGCGTGCCGAGCGTTCGCTGCTCGAAGGCGTACGGGCCATCCAGGCGCGCGCGGCCGCCACGGCACCGCCCGAAGGTCCGGTCTTCATAGGGATCGACGGCGGGATCGGGACGCTGCCCGGTGCCGTCGCCGACGCCGTGCGCGCGGGGGGCGGTGAGATCCTCCTCGACTCCGCCGTGCGGGAGCTGCGGTGGGCCGGCGACGACGGCTGGCAGATCCGCGCCGACGAACGGATGTTCCAGGCGGACGCGGTGATCATGGCCGCCCCGGCCGGAGCGGCGGCGCGCCTGCTCCGCCGCGACTGCCCCTCCGCCGCCGTCGAGCTGGACACCGTCGACTACGCCTCGATGGCGCTGGTCACCATGGCCTTCCGCCGCTCGGACCTGGGCAGCGTCCCCAGCGGCAGCGGCTTCCTCGTACCGCCCGTCGACGGGCACCGGATCAAGGCATCGACGTTCGCCGGCCAGAAATGGGGCTGGATCGGGGACGCCGACCCCGACCTCTTCGTACTGCGCACCTCCATCGGCCGGTACGAGGACGACGCCGACCTCAAGCGCGACGACTCCGAGCTGGTCGATCTCTCGCTGGCCGACCTCGGCGCGGCGGTCGGCCTGCGGGCCCGGCCCGTCGCGAACACGGTCACCCGCTGGCACGGCGGGCTGCCGCAGTACTCCGTCGGCCATGTGCGGCGGGTGGCCAGGATCCGTGACGCGGTCGCCGGGCTGCCCGGGGCGCTGCGGGTGTGCGGCGCGGTCTACGACGGTGTCGGCATCCCGGCCTGCATCGGCTCCGCGCACCGCGCCGCCGACGACGTCCTGGCCACCCTGGCGGCGGGCACCGCGGGCGGCGAGTGAGAATGGACGACATGACAGACGCTTCCACCCCCGCCACCGCTCCCGAGAAGACCCCGAACGCCGGTAAGAAGGCGAAGGACCTCAACGAGGTCATCCGCTACACCCTCTGGTCGGTGTTCAAGCTGCGTGACGTCCTCCCGGAGGACCGCGGCGGCTACGCCGACGAGGTCGAGGAGCTGTTCGCCCAGCTCGCCGCCAAGGACGTCGTCGTGCGCGGCACCTACGACGTGTCCGGCCTGCGTGCCGACGCCGACGTCATGATCTGGTGGCACTCGGAGAGCTCGGACGCCCTCCAGGAGGCGTACAACCTCTTCCGCCGCACCCGCCTCGGCCGTGTGCTGGAGCCGGTGTGGTCGAACATGGCGCTGCACCGCCCCGCCGAGTTCAACAAGTCGCACATCCCGGCCTTCCTGGCCGACGAGGAGCCCCGCGACTATGTGAGCGTCTACCCCTTCGTACGCTCCTACGACTGGTACCTCCTCCCCGACGAGGACCGCCGCCGGATGCTCGCCGACCACGGCAAGATGGCCCGCGGCTTCCCGGACGTCCGCGCCAACACGGTGCCGGCGTTCTCGCTGGGCGACTACGAGTGGATCCTGGCGTTCGAGGCCAATGACCTCTACCGCATCGTCGACCTGATGCGGCACCTGCGCGGCTCCGAGGCGCGTCTGCACGTCCGCGAGGAGATCCCGTTCTACACGGGGCGGCGGAAGCCGGTGTCCGAGCTGGTCGCGGGCTTGGCGTAGTCGGGGTGCGCGGGGCGTTGGGCTGGGGGTCCGGGGGTTATCCCCCGGGGGATGCAGCACGGGGCGGCGGAAGCCGGTGTCCGAGCTGGTCGCGGGGCTCGCCTGACCTCGCCGCGCAAGCGCTGCGGGCCGTCCCCCAGGGGACGGCCCGCAGCGCTTTTCCGTCGGCACCTGGCGCTACTTCATGGGCTTCGCCCGGTCGTCCGGCTTCGGTTCCGCGCGCGCCGGGCAGTACACCCGGTGCCCCGGGGCCTCCCCGCGCAGCAGATACGCCAGCGTGTACTTGTTGACGCATTCGTTGTCGTTGAGCGCGATGCCGTGTGTGCCGGCCCCCTTCTCGGTGACCAGCGAGGCGCCGTGCAGTCGCCGCTGCAGATTCAGCGCCCCCGGATACGGCGTCGCCGCGTCCCGCTCCGCCGCCAGCAGCAGCACCGGGGGCAGCGCGCCGGGCGCCGTACGGATGTCGAGGGGCCGGGAACCACCGTTCAACACGTCGTCCAGACCGGCCTCGACCGTACGGCTGGTGGCGGCGGCCAGCCCGTCCACCACATCGTCGCCGTTGGCGCTGTCGGCGTTCTTCCCGGTGGCGCGGTCGGTGGCCCTGCTGATCGCGTCTTCGAGCCCGGCCACGGCCTGCTCCGACCGCTCCGGCCAGAAGGCGCACGGCAGATTCATCCAGGCGTTGTCCCAGGTCTCGAACGGCGCCACCTTCGCGACCCGTGTGTTGTCGCGGTCCCAGACGCGCCAGTCGCGCGGCCAGGGCGCGTCATTGCACTCGACCGCCGTGTAGACGGCGTTGCTGTTCTCCTCCTCCTTGGCGGCGCCGGCCTTGGGCTCCGCCTGGGCGATCAGCTGCTTCGGATTGCCGTGCAGATAATCCGAGAGCGCCTGGGCGCGCATCGCCCAGTACGCGTCGTTGTAGCCGGTCTTGAGATACGCCGCCTGCAGCTGGGCGGGGCCGATCTTGCCGTTGACGGGCGCTCGGCGGACCTGCCGGACGGCCTTGTCGTACGAGCGTTGCACCGCCTTCGGCGTCTTGCCGAGGTCGTATCGGGCGTGGTGTTTGGCGACCCACTTGAGCCAGTCGCGCCAGCGGCGCTGGAAGGCGATGTTCTGGTTGAGGTTGTTGGCGTACCAGATCTGGCTGGGCTCGGGGTTGACCACGCTGTCGAGGACCATGCGGCGGATGTGGCCGGGGAAGAGCGCCGCGTAAACGGCACCGAAGTACGTCCCGTACGAGGCGCCCATGAACGTCAGCTTCTTCTCGCCCAGGGCGGCCCGGATCATGTCCAGGTCGCGGGCGTTGTTGACCGAGTTGTAAAAGGGCAGGTCGGCGCCCGCGTTGCGGACGCACCCCCGCGCGTACGCCTTCGCCTGTGCCACCTTCTTCCGCTTGAACTCCTCGGTGGGGTGCCGCTGGCTGTCCGTCGGAGCCTTGGCGAACTTCTCCGGGTCCTGGCAGGAGAGCGGCGCGGACCGGCCGACACCGCGCGGCGCGTATCCGACGAAGTCATAGACGCGAGCGACCTTGCGCCATCTGGCGAGCGCGCCGTAGAGCGGGAAATCCATGCTGCTCGCACCGGGACCGCCGGGATTGAAGACCAGGGCGCCCTGCCGCTCCTTGGGCGCGGTGGCCCGGATCCGGCTGACGGTGAGGCTGATCTTCTTGCCGTCGGGGTGCGCGTAGTCGAGCGGCACGGTGACCTTGCCGCATTCGACGGAGTCCGGCAGATGCTCGACGGGAGAGCATGTGCCGAAGTCGATGGGGTGCGGCACCGGGGCGGGGGGCTTGAGGGGAGGGCCGTCGGCGCTCCCCGCCGGGGCGGTGGCGAGCGCGGTCAGGACCAGCGATCCGATGGTGCCGTACAACGCGAGTGCTCTCACGAGCCGTCCCTTCGTATGGTGCGTGGCGCACGGCGAGAGGCTCACTCCGCTGGGCCGCACGGTGTGCATACAAAAGGGATAGTTGAGGGGGTGGTTGCCGAAGTAAAGCACCTGGCACCGGTGTCGGGCGCTATGCCCCGGAAGAGTGGAGGGCGGTCCGCAGTGCGGGTTCGGTGAGGGTTCCGGGGCCGTGGACGGCGAGCGCGGTGAGCGCGGGGCGGGGGTTTCCGGCGTGTCCGGCGGCGACGCGCCGCAGCAGGCGTTCGCCCGCCGCGGTCGCCCATGTGGCGGACGGGTTGACCTCGAAGTGGGCCATCGCCCGGGTGCCGGCGGCAAGGATCAGCGGCAGCGCGAACCACGCCAGGAGCAGCCCGGTCTCCGTGCCGGAGGGGGGCAGTCCACACGGATGCCGCGGCGGTCGGCAGCACCAGCAGAACGGCGCCCTTCACCTGGCGGACCGCCCGGACGATGGCCGTAGGGGCCGCGGCGGGCAGCGCGAGACCGGAGCCGACGAACCGGTCGGACAGCTCCCGTACCTCATCGGCGGTGGCCAGGCCGTCGCGTATCGCGGGGATGGGGCGCTGGCCGTCGGGCCCTATGGCGGTGAGGGCGGCGTCCGGGAGCCGGGAGGGATTGAGCCACGAAGGTCCGTCTTGCGTGTTACGCGGCCGTTTGTGGGCTGTGTGGCAGGGGGCTATCGGCGTCAGCCGGGCGGGGCGCTCACCTTCGGTGCAGCGCGCGCCGGATGGCGTGGGTGAGACGGGACGCGGGGCCCGTGGACGGCGGTTCGGGTCCGGCGCGATCATGCCACCACTGGGCCAACCGCCGCCGTGCCGCAGGGTCGTCGGGGCGGCCCTGCGCCAGCAGATATGCCGCGAAGTCCAGGGCGTCCTGCCGGTAGCCGCCGCTCATGGGCCGGTGCCGGGCGTAGCCGAGGAACGCCATCCGGAAGTCCTCGCTGAGGATCTCCGGCAGCTCGGGGGCCACCTTGGCGACGACGGAGGCCCGCTTGGCGGTCAGCGCCCGGCTCTGCACCCGCAAGCGGGCGCGGTCGAAACCCTCCGGGGCGGGCGTCCCGGCGACGAGCGCGGACAGCAGCGCGGTCTGGGCGAGCGCCAGCCGCTGCCGCGCCGCCTCGGTGGACCCGGGCGGCGCTGCCGTCCCGCCCTGGGACCGGTCCGTCACCGGCTCAAGCCGCCTCGGCACGACGGGCCTCCTTCAGCACGGCGCGGATCGCATCAAGCTCCCCGGCCAGCTCGCCGCCCTCGGGGAAGTCCTCATCCCGTTCCAGCAGCACACCGGGGGGCGTGATCCGGGCGCAGAGCTCGGCCAGCACGTCCAGCACCGGCTGGGTCACCGGGTGCGCATGGCTGTCGTGCCACACCCCGTCCCGCTCCACCCCGCCCGCGACATGGACGTACGCGATGGCCTCGACCGGCAGCTCGTCGAGTGCGACGGCCGGGTCCTCGCCCCGGTTGACGTGGTTCGTATGGAGGTTGGCGACATCGATGAGCAGCCGTACGCCGGTCCGCTCGACGAGTTCGCGGAGGAACCGCCCCTCGGTCAGCTCCTCGCCCGGCCAGTTGATCAGCGCCGCGATGTTCTCCAGGGCCAGCGGTACGGGCAGCGCGTCCTGGGCGATCCGTACGTTCTCGCACAGCACGTCCAGGGCGTCGCGGGTGCGCGGCACGGGCAGCAGATGCCCGGCCTCCACCACCGGTGAGGCGGTGAGCGGCCCGCCGGCGCGGACGAACGCGATGTGTTCGGTGACCAGCGGCGCGCCCAGTGCCACGGCGCGTTCGGCGAGGGCGGTCAGCCGCCCGGGGGCCGGACGGTCCGCGCCGCCGAGGCCGAGCGAGACACCGTGCGGGACGACGGTCGTGCCGCGCTCGCGCAGCTCCCGCAGGGCGGGCGGCAGATGGCCGGGGCAGATGTTCTCGGCCACGACCTCCACCCAGTCCACACCGGGCAGCCCCGCGATCTCGGCGGCGATCTCCGGCCGCCAGCCGATTCCCGTGCCAAGGCGCTCCATGCTTCCCCCTCTCGCTCCGTGGTGTCGGTACTCATGGCCCGTTACGGCGAGCCGAACCCTTCGCGCGCGGGGTTCAGAGGTTGATTTGAGCTTCCGGTGGTGCGGTGGGGGCGGGGCGTGGCGGCTCGTGACCCCGGCCGCCGTGCCCGGTGGCGGCTCGTGGCCCTGCCCGCCGTGCCCGGTGAGAGCTCGTGACCCCTGCGACCGCGCCCGCCGACAGCTCGTGGCCCTGCCCGCTGTGCCCGGAGGCGGGAACGCTCTCGCCCGTGTCGGCGCCGGCGGCCCCGCAATGCGGGATGATCGGCGACAACGTGCACGAACCCGGTGCGATCTCGTTCGGGGGCGGGACCTTGCATTCTGCTCTCACCTGCAGGTATCCCCTGTCCGGATAAGAGGTGCCCGGTCAAGGGCGGTCTTCTGGCAGCGCGCGGCCCCCGGGTTGGCAAGTCCGGGGGCCCGGGTGCAAGTTTCGAAGGCGGTCCTCACGCGCGCCGTGAGTCCCGCGAGGTGCCTAACCGAGGCTGACCAGCCGCCCGGCGAAGTGGAGCCGAACTCCGCCCTCATCCGGAGTGGCGCCGGTGATGTCCGCCCGCAGGGGCCCGGTAGCCACGGCGACGGCCTGCGGCGGCGCACCCTCGACCTCCGGGGTGAACGCGATGTCCTCGCCCTGGCCCGAGAGTCGGGCGATGAGGTCCCGTCCGCCCTGGGTGATCCGTACGCGGGCGGCACCGCCGGTGACAGGAGCTATCTCCACCGGTCCGCCCGAGGGGTTTTGCTGTTCGAGGGCGGTTGCGAGTGCGCTGTAGGGGACGGTTGCCTGCCCCTCGACCAGATCGGCCACGGCGGATGAGGTGCCCTCCACTTTCACTCCGCGCGCGGTGAGCGTGGCTCTGGGCAGGGTCACCGTGGAGGAGCCGGCCGGGGCAGCCGTGTCCTTCACGGTGACGCTGATCTCGTCGAACGTCCCGGTCGCGGCCTGGGTGAGGAAGGGGAAGCCCTTGATGTCCACCTCGGCGCTGCCCTGTTGCCCCGGCAGTCTCTCACCGAACTTGTTGGCGGCTATGTTCTCGGCTATCTGCTCGGCGGCGAGATCGGCGCCGACGGCCAGGACGACGAGGGAGCCGAGGAGGATGAGGGGCATACGCATGCGCATGGCGGGGTGCTCCTTCCCGAAGGATTGGTCTGTACCGCCCCATCTCACCACTCGTGCTCCGGCGGCGTCGCTACAGTGCTCGTTATGACAGAGCGACAGGGCGACATACCCGACGAGTTCGATATCAAGTGGGCGGAGCAAGGGCCGAAGGAGCCATCGGCGCGTGCCCGTATGCTCGCCGCACGGTGGAAGGACAACCCGCCCGGACCGCAGCCGTTCCGCGCGGACCCGGACCCAGGTGTGCGGCCTGCGCGGTTCACCGACTCCGGATACCGCCGTTCCTGGGCGTCCGTCGCCATCGTCGCCGCCGGCCTCGTCCTGGTCCTCGCCGCCTTCGCCCTGCTGACGGGGTGATGGTGCAGCAGCGATACACGGTCAACTGCATACGGTGCGGCAGTCTCCTGGAGTACTGGGACCTGGAGAACGACGGCTGGGTGCTGGCTACCGTCGCTGCGGGCTGCTCCTCAGGCCAGCATCGAGGCGGCACAGCGGCCGCAGCGGAAAGATGGGGAGGGGAAGGTGTATGCGCTGGCCGCGCTCATCCTCCTCGCAACGGTTGTCCTCTTCACCCTCACCGTCCTCGCCCTCACCGGCGAACTCTGGCACACGAACGGTACCGGCCCGCTCAACGAGGGGCATTGAGCGGGCCGGTTCGCGGTCAGCTCCAGTCGCCGTTCAACCACGCGAGCAGACGCGGTCGGGTGTCGCAGTTTTCCGCCTCCAGGTGATCGCTGTAGCGGTGGGGGCCTATGGTGCATTCGGGGACGTACACGGGCTGGCCGAGGAACCAGCCGGACGCGAACACCGCGCAGAGGACCACGGCGGCGGCGAGACGGCGCGGGGTTGTCCAGGAGGGCATCCGGTGAGTTCCGCACGACATCGACCGTAAGAGTTTTCCCGGGGCGATCCCTCCCGTCTGGGAGCCTTCCTGGACGAGGACGGCACCGTGCGCGGCCACCACAGTGTCCACAATCTCGCTGAGCACATCGCAGCCCGCTCCCCTGGGTACGGCCCGGTCACCAACCTCGTCACCGGGCAGGCCGAGATGCTGGACCAGATCGACCCCGCATGGGGCAGACGATTCCGCAGCGGCGGTATGGACGGTACGCAGACGGCACAACCGTGCGGGCACGATCCGCTGGAACGTCTTGCCTGGATCGCTGGCGCATGGCAGGGGCAGGACCCCTACACCAACCTGGCCTTCTTCCGCGGCGACGACATCAGCGTCGAACAGATCGCTCAGTTCCACGGAGCCGACCCCCAAGAGTTTTCCCGGGGGTGATCTCGTCAAGACATCGTGGCCTACGGCAGCGGACTGGCGATCAGTATTCCAGTTCGGGGCGCAGGGGGCCGCCGACCGCGTGGAGGTGCCGCAGGACCTGGGCGTAGGAGTTGAAGAGTCCGGTCTCGTGGTAGGCGATGCCGCGCCGGACGCAGAACGTGCGGACGAGTTCCTGGGCATGGCGCAGGCTGGGCCGCGGCATAGAGGGGAACAGGTGGTGTTCGATCTGGTAGTTCAGCCCGCCGAGCGCGAAGTCGGTGAACCTATGGCCACGGATGTTGCGTGACGTCAGTACCTGCCGACGCAGGAAGTCGATCTTGTCGTCCTTGGCGAAGATGGGCATGCCCTTGTGGTTGGGGGCGAACGAGCACCCCATGTAGAGCCCGAACAGCCCCTGGTGCACAAGGAGGAAGCACACGGCCTGGACGGGGGACAGGACCAGGAACAGGGCGGCGAGATAGCCGCCGAGATGCGCCGTCAGCAGTCCCGCCTCGGCCAACTTGGTCCTCCGCGAGGTTGCGGTGCCGGTGCGGTCGAGCAGCGCCCGTACGCCGGCGACGTGCAGGGCGAGTCCTTCCAGGAGCAGCATCGGGAAGAACAGCCAGGCCTGGTGGCGGGCCAGCCAGGCATACGGTCCGCGGCGGACGCGAGCGTGGTCCTGGGTGAAGGCGATAGCGCCGTCGGCGATGTCGGGGTCGCGGTCGACGTGGTTGGGGTGGGAGTGGTGACGGTTGTGCTTGGAGATCCACCAGCTGTAGCTGAGGCCGATCAGCAGGTCGGCGTGCACGTGGCCGATCAGGTTGTTGACGCGCTTGGAGGCGGCGATCTGGTGGTGTCCGGCGTCGTGCCCGATGAACCCGGTCTGGGTGAACATCACCGCGAGGAAGGCGGCCGTCAGCAGCTGCCACCATGACTGCCCGATCAGGGCGAACGCGGTCCAGCCGGCGGCCAGCAGGAGCAGGTTCGTCCCCACCTTGACGGAGTAGTAGCCCGGCCGCCGCTTCAACAGCCCGCTCTGCTTCACCTCGCGGGACAGCGCGGCGTAGTCGCTGCCCCGGCCGGCGGGCGGGGGTTTGGTCATCTCGGCGTGGTCCGCCGGACCGGTGCCCCGGTAGCTGATGTCAGTGGCCACAGTGTTCCTTTCGGCGTGCACGGGCGCTGCCTCCGGCGCGAAGGGGGCGCCGGAAGCGGCACCCGTTCGGAAGCAGCGCGAGGCAGGACCGTGGCGCGGGCCTGCCTCGGAATGGGGTGTCTTCAGAGCGCGCTGACCTGGTCGGCCTGCATACCCTTGGGGCCCTGGCTGGCGGTGAACTCCACTCGCTGGTTCTCCTCCAAAGAGCGGAAACCACCCATGTCGATCGCCGAGTGGTGGACGAAGATGCCGGCGCCGCCCTCATCGGGGGCGATGAAGCCGAAGCCCTTGTCCGGGTTGAACCACCTCACGGTTTCCTTGAGCCATGTGACGTCTCCTTCGAGATGGCGAGGAGGTCGGAGAACGCGCACTCGCGCGATCCCGGGCTGCTGGTCGCCAGCAGTCGAAGAAAACCCCCGAAAACGGCGAAGCACCCGCTGTCAGAACTCCGCGGGCGCTTACACGTCGCAAACTTCAACTACAACCACTCGCTACAACGTCCGGAGCACCGAGAACGTTCCCGGTCGGTCGGGGAAGGGTCCGGCGACACCCTCACGGGTCGTCTGCAGGTCCGGAGGGGAGTACGGTTGCGGCACCGAGCGCACCTCGCATGCCGTCATCCGTGTCGGCGTCGCCCTCGGGGAACGGCAAGGCCGGAGCACATCGCGTCCGGCCGGAAAAGAGCCGCACCATGCCCCCTGGCTCGTCCTGACGCGTTGTCTTCGGTATCCCGTTCCGCGCCCCGCGGTAGTGGATTTCCTTGTTCCCGGGGCGTCCGAGAGGTATTCCGGCGCCTCATGCACGCCCTGAACCGATCAAGAGGATGCAGGACGCATGTATTCACAGGAATCGATCTCCGGCCGCCGCCGCGGCCGCACCGAACCGACCGCCGAGATGCTCTCCGGCTTGGCGTGCCTCATCTGCGGCACCGACTACCGGAGCGCGCCGGCCCCGGAGGCGGTGGTGGTTTCCCACCGCGACGACAGGCGACTGCTCGCCTGCCACGGAACGTGCGCACGCATGGCGAGCGGGTCGGTCAACGGTCTGGACGAGACGCCCCTCCCTCTGGCCGAGCGCGTACGCAGGCACCAGGCCGACCACTCCTGACCCGGAAACCCGGCAGCCACAACCGGCACGACAAGAACGAAATGATGAGGAAGCGCATGAGCCTGATGAGCCTCGGAGTACTCGCCTCCTCCCGCAAGGAGAACGAGTTCCGGCTGCCGTTGTACCCCGGTCACCTCGGCCGGATCGCCCCCGACGTACGCGAGAGGATCTTCCTCGAACAGGGGTACGGTGAACGGTTCGGCGTCGCCGACGACGCACTGCGCCCCCTCGTGGCCGGCCTGCGCTCCCGCGAGCAACTCCTCGCCGAGTGCGATGTGTTGCTGCTGCCCAAACCCAGACACGAAGACGCCGCGGCGCTGCGCGAAGGTCAAGTGCTTTGGGGATGGCCGCACTGTGTGCAGGACGAGAAGATGACCCAGATCGGCATCGACCGACGGCTGACGCTGATCGCCTGGGAGGCCATGAACCACTGGACCTCCACGGGCGCCTTCAGCGTCCATGTGTTCCACAAGAACAACGAGCTCGCCGGTTACTGTTCGGTGCTGCACGCCCTGCAACTCGGCGGGCTGACCGGCAGCTATGGGCGTCGCCTGCGGGCAGTGGTCATCAGCTTCGGCGCCACGGCGCGCGGAGCGGTCACGGGCCTGGGTGCCATGGGGGTCTCAGACGTCACGGTGCTCACTCAACGCGCCGCAGCGGCGGTGGCATCGCCGATGCCGTCGGTCGTGATGGGCCACTTCCAGGAGGAGGAAGGAGATCCGTCGCGCCTGCAGACGCTCAGCGCGGCCGGTCCCGTGCCGTTCGCGGAGTACTTGGCCGGGTTCGACATCATCGTCAACTGCATCCGGCAGGACACCGACGCGCCGCTCGTGTTCGTCTCCGACCGGGAACTCGCCTTGTTCCGGCCGGGAACCTTCTTCATCGACGTCGCCTGCGACGAGGGCATGGGCTTCGAATGGTCCCGACCGACCTCCTTCGGCGACCCGATGCCCACGGTCGGGCCGGGCTGCCACTACTACGCGGTGGACCACAGCCCGTCCCATCTGTGGAACTCGGCCACGTGGGAAATCAGCCAGGCGCTCCTGCCCTACCTGCGCAAGGTCATGAGCGGCCCGGCGGTATGGGAGACCGACGCCACGGTCAGCAACGCCATCGAGATCCGCGACGGCGTCGTCCTGAACCCGAAGATCCTCTCCTTCCAGAACCGGACAGCCGCCTACCCCCACGCTCCCGAGACCCCGGCCCCCGCTCCCACCCCGGCGATGAGCTCCTCCGCCCAGCCGGCCTGACAAGTCCTCCGCCGACCGGGCCCGGTCACTTCCCTGCAGGAGAGCCACCCGCCGGGTGTTCCTCAGCTCCGCGAAGAGTTTCCACGCCCCTCAGCGCCAGGTGATCGGCCGGCGCGCGCGGGTCCGGCGAGGCGCCGACGCGTTCGTATCCCTCGACTGCACGAGTTATCCGGGGGGCGATCTCGTTCGGGGGCAGGATGTTGCATTGTTCCCAGGTGGCGCTCATCCGCAGGGAGTTGAGGACGACCGAAGCTACTGGTCGCCGGATGCGATGATCGGCTGGTGATGAGATGGAGGGGGGCTCCTCTGGCTGCACGCCACAGGCGGCAGGCGGATGAGGCGATACGGAAGCTGCGTGAGGACGCCGAAGTGCTCGGGATCGGTCCTGTACCGGGCCCGGCTCGGGTGGCTTTACGGCACTACCACCAGCGTCGAGTACGGACGTGGGTGCTGTGGGCTGTGTTCGCCTTCGTTTGCCTCCGCGTGAGCGGCAATGTGCTGTCGATCTATGTGAAGCAAACAGACGAACGTGCCGAGCAGTTTCCGTACTACAGCGATGCGAAAGCTCTGGTCGTTTGGTTCATCGGCGACGTAGGCGCAGGCGCTATCGCCTTGCTGCTGCTGACATACCCTCTGTGGTCGCTTCTGGCTTCTGTTGCCCGGATGTGTGGTGCAGGGGGCTACACCTTCGAACGCGTGAACGTCCGGACTCGCTTGATTGGGCAGTGTGCGGACATCGTGCGCTCTTCCGGAAGCCGTGATGTTCACCTCCGGAATCTGTCCCTTCGGCTTCCAGTGATGCGCGTGCGGGGTGCCCGGATGACCCGGGGGACTGTCCCCTTGTTCTCGCGGCGTAACGGCCCGCTGAAGGGCCGCGCGGCCCAGGTCGTGGGGGCGTTGCGGGCCGCTGAGGCCGAACTGGACAAGGATCCGCGGAAGGCGGCGCGCGACCTTGCGCGCATGGCGCTGACGATCAGCGAGCGGTACGCCTCGGGGCGGCTCGGAGCGCTCTTGGACGAGCCTGACCTCAAACGACCGCGTCGGATGGGCGATGCGTTGTGTCTGTCTCTCACAGCTGTCCTGGTCGCGGCGATTGTCATCGTGGCAGCGCGGCAGGGGGTTCCTGAGCCAGCCGCGATTGCCGCCGCTGTGGTGGTCGCGGCGATCCTTTATCAGAACGCGGCAGCCGGTGGCATCGCTGGTGTCGGCTTGATCGTCGTCGAGTTGCTGCTGAACGCCTTCTTCTCCGGCAAGTAGCCGCCCCAGGGCGACGCACGTTGGCAGGGTCTAGCCCGCCTACGCCGGTCGTTCGCGCGGGAGAGGGCAGAACCGACTGCCCCCTTCGACGACAAGAGTTTTCCCGGGGGCGATCTCGGTACGGTCGGGGCATGGAGACGGCGTTCTACCCCGGTGCGGGCCGGCGATCCTGGGGACTCTCTATGGCCGAGCGCCGTCACCGCTTACGCCGGGAACGCAGCTCCGCAGTGTCTTCCTGCTGCGTTCCGCTCTCACTCCGTGTGGCGCTCACGCGCTCGACCTTGGTCCAGCCGGTCCAGCCTCGCTTCTTCAGCAGCTCGATCAGTCGACGGGCCGGCGGTACGGTGTCGAACGCCAGGGTGTCCATGAGTTTGGCCAGCGGTGGCTCGATGTCGGCATCATCGATGTAGTCCTCGCCCCGCTCGCCGGCCATCTGCGTGAGGTAGGCGGCCAGCTTGTCGGCCAGCTCGCTCAGCTGTGGGTCGTCGTCGGTCCGGTCGAGAGCCTGGCTCAGGGTGAGGTAGAAGTCGATGGGCTGCGGGTCGGCGATCTGCTCCCGCTTGCGTGCTATCCACTCCGGGACTCGCTCGGGTGCGTGCGCGGCAAGCGGGATCCAGCCGTCGCGTTCAGCCTGCACGATCCGCTCGTCGACCCCGAGCGCCCGCAGCCGGTCGAGGAACTCGACCACCTCCTCAGGCAGTGCCAGGTTGTCCCCCGCGGCAAGGCGGGCGATCCGCCCGCGGTGCCGCTGTAGCTCACGGATTTCCGCTCGCAGCCGCTTGTCGATGTCTGCGACCGCCGCGGCGAACTCTTTCCCGTCGGCTTGGAGCAGCTCCCGCACGCGCGCCAGCGGGACCCCGGCCTCGGCGAGGGTCCGGATCTTGATCAGCTGGACCACAGCGGCGGCGTCGTACCTGCGATATCCGGAGCGGTCCCGCTCCGGCTCCGGCAGAAGGCTCTTGGCGTGATAGTGCCTCACCGCACGCACCGTCACGCCGGCGTACGACGCCAGCTCGCCGATGCTCAGCATCGGACCAGTCTTCCAAGGTCGGGCCGAGAATTCGGCCTGGCTGGTCCTTGGGCGCTCCGGATAATCTGCGTGATTTCCGGGGCATGGGTGAAGACCAGCCGGTGATCGGCGTCGAGCCACGACGTGGAGGTGTGCGGCCGCTCGCGGACGAGCTGCTCTATGCCGGCACGCCAGAGGTGGTTGTGCCGTGGCGCGCGCCCTTCGGTGCTGTCACCGGCGACCGAGGCCGACATGATCATGCTGATCGGGTGGTCGATCTTCCGGTACCGGTCGAGGATTGCGGACCGAACCACATCCATTTCGAGGTTCAGGTCGTGGATGTCCTGTGCGGTGAGCAACACCTGACGTGCGGTGCCCTTGGACCGCTCAGCCTCCGTCGCCAGGTCGTCCGCCATTTCGCGGAATTCCGCCAGGTCAGCATCGGTGATGAACGGCGCGGGCAGCGGGTTCGCCCCATCGATGAGGACCAGCTCGGCGACGTCGTCAGGATGCTCGGAGGCGTAGTGCACGGCCAGGTCCGCCCCCAGCGAGTAGCCCACGAGAACGGGCGCCGAAGGCAGGTCGAGCTCTGCCAGCACGACGACAAGATCGCTCAGAAATGCTCCGAAGGAGTACCGGTCGGCGGCCGAGGCGAGGCCATGTCCCCTGAGGTCGAAGGTCACCACGTCGTGGTCACGCCGGAGAAGCCCGGCCAGTTCGTGCAGGTCGGCCTCCGTCGAGTTCAGTCCAGGGCACAGGACCAGTGGCCGTTCCCGGCCACCGCGGGACACCGGGATCGTGACGCCGTCGTGGTGGACCGTGAAGTGCCGCACAGTCCCGTCGCCACTCTCGCTCTGTTCCCCGCCGTCTGTCGGCATGCCGGCAACTGTCCGATGGTGGGTTCCTTGTTCGACTCGGTCGGCCACTGCATGGGCGCTGTACGGCGTGCGCTTTCCAGAGACCTCGCTCGTACTGTTTCTCGTGGTCATGCCCACCATGCTGAGAGGTTGCCCCTGCGTCAGGGTCAACCGTCGCAGCGACGTGTCCTCCGCGGTACTTGACGCAGGTCAAACAAAGCCGTCAGCTCACTGCGGTCGAACCCCGCAGTCCCGTTTACCTGCCAGACGGCCGTCGTACGTGCGGGAGAGGGCAGAAACGATCACCTCCCTTCGACTACCAGAGTGTTCCCGGGGGGATCTCGTTCGAGCCCTTGGATTTGTGGTCTCACCTGCATTATTCCCTGTCTTTCTGGCTGTTGAGGACCCCAGGGGGGTGACGCTGGTGCCTCGGACAGGTACGCGCCCTGAACCCGAGATCTCTCCGCGAGCTTCTTGACGCACAGCGCCGCCAGGGCGCTTTCATGCGGCTCGGAGTCACAGAGACGGTGGAGCTGAGCGCATGCGCCGCGAAGGCCATCTACGCACTCGGCCTTCAACTGCCCCAGCAGGACATCCAGGAAGGAACGGTCCGGGCCGCGCAGTGGGCACGCAGCAACCGCTGAGTGCCGGGAACACACACGCCCCACCGCTCCCGCGTCCGGACGCAGAGCAGCCCGCCTACGGCCGCTGCAGGCGCGAAAGAGAACGGATACGGTCGATCCCTTCCACTGCAAGAGTTACCCCGGGCGCGATCTCCGTGAATCCGGCATCCCGCACCACGGGCAGCCCACTGCGCGTCAGCGCCTCCCATGCCCCCGGCTCCGCGGACCGCACCGCCAGGGGGAACCCCGCCGCTCGCCAGGCCGCCCGCTCCGCCGCGCCCAGCTCCCACCACAGGAGCTGCGCTCCGTGCCCGGCCTGCGCCATCTCCTTGCCGGCCGACATCTCCAGATCGGGGTTGAGCCACAGCACGGCCTCCTGCGATCCGGGCGCGGCGGGCCGCTGCGGATCGGCCAGTTCCGTCCCCGACACCTGCAGCCGCGCCAGCTCCTTCGGCCATCCGTCCAGCGGCACCGGCGGGAAGACCCGTACCTCCGCGCTCTCGCCATGGACCGTGATCCCGGGGAGCGCCTCCGCCCGCCGCCACTCCGCGCCGCGCGCCCGCCGCACCACCTTCCGGATCCGGGCGTCCTGCCAGTCCCGGACCGCCTCGGCCCACTCGCCGTCACCCACCGCCCGCTCGTCCGACAGCAGCACGAGCACCGCCCGCGCCGCCGTCTCCAGAGCGTCCGTACGCGCCGGCGGCGACGCCTTCTCGATCCGCGCGACGAGCGGCAGCACGAACTGCGGGGCGGCGTCCCGGCCGGTCTCCTCGTGGTGGAACGGGCTGCTGCTGCCGCCCGTCCCGCTGGGGTCACTGGGACTGCCGGGGCAGGTGCTCTCGGTGCTGATCACGCGACCAAGTCTGCCAGCCACCACTGACAACCGTTCTCCTTCAGACCTTCTCCGTTTCAGACCTTCTTCGTCAGACTTCTTCGTCAAACGGTCTTCGACGGGCGCCGCCCCCCGGCCTCACCCCAGCCTGTCGCCGGACGCGGCGATTACGGCGGGCCGTTCTCCGTCCCGCCCTAGCATCCTGGCCATGAACAGTGACCTCTTCGCCGCGGAGAACATGGCCAGGTCGGCGACCGCGCCCGGCATGACGCAGCAGAACGCGAAGTCGCTCAAGTACGCCCTGGACGGTGAGTGTTACGCCCGTCAGGGCTCGATGATCGCCTTCCGTGGAGACCTGCAGTTCGAGAAGCAGGGACAAGGAGTCGGCAGGTTTCTCAAGCGCGCCGTCACGGGTGAGGGGCTGGCGCTGATGGCCGTACGGGGCCGGGGCGAGGTGTGGTTCGCCCACGAAGCCGCCAACTGCTTCATCATCGACCTCGCCCAAGGCGACGGCATCACCGTCAACGGCCGCAATGTGCTGTGCTTCGACCCGTCGCTCTCCTACGAGATCACGGTCGTCAAGGGCGCCGGCATGGCCGGCGGCGGGCTGTTCAACTCCGTCTTCAGCGGCCAGGGCAAGCTGGGGGTGATGTGTGAGGGCAACCCCATCGTCATCCCCGTCTCGCCGCAGGCGCCGGTGTTCGTCGACACCGACGCGGTGGTCGGCTGGAGCAGCTCCCTGCAGACCTCCCTGCACCGCTCGCAGAGCGTCGGCTCGATGATCCGCGGCGGTTCCGGAGAGGCCGTCCAACTCCGCCTGGACGGTGAGGGCTTCGTGATCGTACGGCCCAGCGAGCTGCGCCCCGAGAAGGCGTCCGGGAACTGATCCGCCCGCGAAACGTCGGGAAGGTGGGGGGAGCGGGGCAAGCCGGGGGAGGCGCAGGAACGCATGAGACTGGACGGGGTCGGGCGGCGTTACGGGGTGGGCGGGCCCTGGGTGCTGCGGGATGTGCATCTTGAAGTGCCCGCGCGTGCGCTGCTACGCGTCGAGGGGACCAACGGCAGCGGGAAGTCCACCCTGTTGCGCCTCCTCGCCGGGATCGACCGGCCCAGCACCGGACGGATCACCGGCCGCCCGCGCACCGCGTACGTACCCGAGCGGTTCCCGGGCGCACTGCCCTTCACCGCCGTCGGCTACCTCACCCACCTCGGACGGGTCCATGGCCTCCGGGGCCCCGTGGCGGCCCAGCGCGCCACCGAGTGGCTGGAACGCTTCGGAGCGGCCGGGCATGCGCGTACGCCGCTGGTCGAGCTGTCCAAAGGCACCAGCCAGAAGGTCGCGGTCGCCCAGGCGCTGCTCGCCGAGCCCGAACTCCTCGTTCTGGACGAGGCGTGGACCGGCCTGGACCGTGGCGCGCGTGATGTCCTGGACCGGGCGGTCGCCGAGCGGGTCGCGGACGGCGGCACCGTGGTGTTCGTCGACCATGACCCGCGCCGCCTGGAGGGCGCGGCCGACGCGCGCCATCGGGTCGCGGACGGGCGGCTGCTGGCCGGGGAGAGCGGGACGGTCTACGGTGCCGTGGGCCCGGCGGGTCCGCGAGTGATCATCGAGGCCGAGGGGGCACCGGGAGCCGCGCCGGACCAACTGCCGGGCACTGGCCCGGCGCTGCCCGGCGCACCGGACATCGCGGCCGGCCCGGACGGTACGACCCGGCTCACCGTCCCGGCCGTCCATTCCGATGCGCTGCTGCGGGCCCTGCTCACGTCCCGTCCGCCGTGGCACATCCGCTCGGTCATGGCTGCCCCGAGGCCGGACGAGCCCGCTGACCAGCCCGGGAGCCGCGCTTTCGCCCCGGGCCCCGGGACCGCCCCCGACGCGACCCCTCCCTCCATCCCCACTCCTCCCCCTGCCCCCAACTCCGACCAGGGTTACCTCCCGTGATCGCTCTCCTCCGCTATCAGACGGCGCTGCTCGTCGGCTCGCACCGCTGGCTGCCGCCGGTCATCGTCTACGCCGCATGGCTGGCCGTCGGCGTCCAGACGGGCGGGCCCATCCTCGACGGATACGGCTACGCCGCCGCCGGGGTGCTGCCCGTCGCGGTATGGCTCACCCGTATCTGCGTCACCAATGAGCCGCCCGCCGCCCGCAGTTGTGCCGCGGCCGCCGCCGGGCCCGGCAGGGTGCATCTCGCCGGCGTGCTGACCGCGACGAGCGCGTCGGTGTTCCTCGCGCTCCTCGGCACGGCGTTTGTCGCGCTGCTCTCCGACCCGCACTTCTCCAACCACCGCGTAGCCGTCCCGGTCCCCGCCGCGACCGGGGCCGGGCTGCTCACCGCGCTGGCCTGTGTGCTGCTGGGGATCGCGATCGGCGCGCTGTGCAACTGGCCGGTGCTGCGCAGCCCCGGCTCCTCGATACCGGCGGGCCTGCTCGCGGCGCTGCTGCTGCTCGTCCTGGGCGCCTCGCCCGCGAACGCCGCCGTGACGGGGCTGGTCACCGGGTCCGCGAGCGGCACGATCAGCACACCCTGGCTGCCGTTCGCCGCCGCCGTGCTGATCGCGTCCGCCACCGCCGTCGCCTGTGCGCTGAGCGCTCGCCGCTCCGCGTAGCCGACATGGGTTCGCCTGCGGCGGGCCTGAGCCCCACTTTGTGGCTGTCCCGCCGTAACGCTTGCTGCGGGGCTGTGGTCCGCTGCGCGGGGCTGTTCGGCAGCGGCGCCGGACCTCCGGACTCCGTCCTCCCGACTCCGTCCTCCCGACTCCGTCCTGCGGACCGGCACCTCCCGAGGGAGGTGGGAGTAGACGGTGGGGTGCACGTAGCCGGTCGTGTGCGCCCTGTGGTCGCGATCACAGACATATGACAGACCACATGTGCCCCACCGGCCCTTTTCCCCCACCGTCGGGAGGATGGGGGTACCTCCCATGCCCTTCAGGCTATGGGGGAGGGCCGCAGGACGGAGTCCGGAGGTCCGTCACCGCACCCGAAAAACCCACGCCCGCCGCCGCAGGCGGACCCTCACGGCGGGGAAGCCGACAACGCGGGGCGCAGGCCCGCCGCGGGCGCCCCCCCACGGTCGGACGGCCGAACACGGCGAGCAACCCAGTCGGCTTAAACAAACGACCCCATCACCGCGAACGTAGTCCCCGGCTCATAGCAGTTGACATACATGGTCCGGTGGTCGGGCGAGAACGTCACGCCCGCGAACTCTCCCCATTTCGGCTTCTCCGGGGTGCCGATGTTCTGCCGGCCGCGCGCCATCGCGTAGACCTTGCCGCGCCGGGTCAGCCCGTACACATGTTGGGCGCCGTCGCCGTCCTCGCAGACCATCAGGCCGCCGCTGGGTGCGAGGCAGATGTTGTCGGGGGACTCTCCGGGGAGCTGCAGGTCGCTGTCCGGTCCGAAGACGACGACCTGGGTGAGGCGGCGCCGCTTCGGGTCGTACCTCCACACCTGGCCGTAGTGGTCGGCCGCCGAACCGTCCTTGCGGTGCGCGAAGCTGGCGACGAAGTAGACGCAGGAGCCGCCCCAGTAGCAGCCCTCCAGCTTCTGGGCGTGGGTGATGCCCCCGGGGCCGAAGTCCTGGAAGCGGATGGGGGTGCGGCGTGCGAGCGGGTCGGGGACGTCGACCCAGGTGACGTGGTCGAAGGTGGTGCCCGGCTGCTGGACGGTGGACAGGTCGGGCACGCCGGGGACGCGCAGCGCCTGGAGGCGGCCACCGGCCCGGAGCGAACCCCGGCCGCCCAGCGGCTTGTTGGGCAGAAAGCGGTAGAAGAGCCCGAACGGCTTCTCGAAGGCGTCCTCGGTCTCGTAGACGGTGCCGGTCCTGGGGTCCACGGCGATCGCCTCGTGCTGGAAGCGGCCCATCGCGGTCAGCGGCACGGCGCCGGTGCGGCGCGGGTCGTACGGATCGACCTCGAAGATGAAGCCGTGGTCCTTGGTGTAGTTCTCGTCACCGGCCCGGAACTCGGTCTCCTCGCAGGTCAGCCAGGTGTTCCAGGGAGTGGGGCCGCCCGCGCAGTTGGTGGAGGTGCCGGCGATGGCGACACGTTCGGAGCGGACGCCGTTGCCCGCGTCGAGTTCCAGGGCCGTACAGCCGCCCTCGCCGCCGGGGTCGTAGGTCAGGCCGCGGACGGTGGGGACGGCGGAGCGGGACGCCGTACGGTTCTCGTGGTTGCGTACGAGGTGCCTGCGGCCGCCCTTCCCGGGGAAGGCGGCCATCCCGTCGCAGTTGCTGGGGACATTGCCCTCGCCGGAGGGCAGCGGGTCGCCCTCCCGGGAGAGGACCTTGTAGCGGAAGCCCTTGGGGAGGTCGAGCAGACCGTCGGGGTCCGGGATCAGCGGGCCGTAGCCGCCCTGTCCCATGGTCCGGGCGGTCGCGGTCCCCGCGAAGATCTCCGAGAGGCTGCCGGCGAAGGTGATCCCCGCGCCCAGCGCACCGGTTCTGGCCAGGATCTGACGTCGTGTCGCAGTCATGGGAAACTCCCTGTTGGCGGACAGGTGACGTGACCGCATGTGTGTATCACGCACCCCGGCCGCCGGGAACCATCCGCGAAGCGCCGTCCTCCAGATGCCGTGGCCACGGAACCGGGGGGCGCCGTAACCGGGGGCGACGGTTCCACCCCGCTCCAGCTGCCGGCCCTGCACCGCTCACAGCTGTCGGCCCCGCCCCGCCCGGCCCCGCTCCGGCTGCCGGTCCCTACCCCGCTACCAGCGCCCCCGCGTCGCGTGCCAGCGCCGTCAGACGGGAGATGGCCCGGAAGTACTTCTTGCGGTAGCCGCCGCGCAGCATCTCGTCGCTGAACAGCTCGTCGAAGGGCTTGCCGGAGGCCAGCACCGGTACCTCACGGTCGTAGAGCCGGTCCGCGAGGACCACCAGGCGCAGCGCGGTGGACTGGTCGGGCACCGCCTGGACGTCGGTGAGGCACACGGCCTGGATGCCGTCGCACATCGCGCCGTACCGGCTGGGGTGCACCTTGGACAGATGCTCCAGGAGGGAGGGGAAGTCGTCGAGGGAAGCGCCGGGGGTGCGGTACGCGGTACGGGTGACGGTCGCGTCGTCGTACGGGGCGGGCGCCTCGGGCAGGCCGCGGTGGCGGTAGTCCTCGCCGTCGATGCGCAGGGGCCGGAAGTGGGCGCTCAGCCCCTGGATCTCGCGGAGGAAGTCGGCGGCCGCGAACCGGCCCTCACCGAGCTTGCCGGGCAGGGTGTTGGAGGTGGCGGCCAGCGCCACCCCGTTGTCCACCAGCTTGCCGAGCAGTGTGGAGACCAGGACCGTGTCGCCGGGATCGTCCAGTTCGAACTCGTCGATGCACAGCAGACGGTGGCCGCTGAGGGTGCGTACGGTCTGCTGGAAGCCGAGGGCGCCGACGAGGTTGGTCAGCTCGACGAAGGTGCCGAACGCCTTGTGCTCGGCCGGGGCGGGGGTGGCGTGCCACAGGGAGGCGAGGAGATGGGTCTTGCCGACGCCGTAGCCGCCGTCCAGGTAGACACCGCGCGGGCCCTTGGGGGCCGTGCTCTTCTTGGCGCTCTTGCCGAACCAGCGCCGCTTGCCCGCACGTGTCCCGCCGTCGATGCTCGCCGCGAAGGCGCTCAGGACGTCGACGGCCTCGCCTTGGCTGGCCTGCTGCGGGTCCGGGATGTAGGTGTCGAAGCGGGCGCCCTGGAAGCGCGGCGGCGGCACCATCTCGGCGACCAGATGCTCGGCCGGGACGTGCGGGGCGCGTGCGGTGAGCGCGGCGGGGGCCGCGTCGCTCCCGTCGGCCGGCTCTCCGGCTATCGGGGCGGGCGGCGGGGACGAGGACTGGGAAGGTGACACAGCCGTCCAGCCTAGTCGCTGGAGGAGACCGAGTGGTCCGGGCAGCGAGCCATGTCACACTGCCGCCATGCGACGCCTGTTCCCCCTTCCCGCCCCGTCCGTGCCCGCCCCCGACGCCGGGCGCCCCGTAGCGGTCCCCGACTCCGTGGAGCGTGAGTGGACGCTGGACGAGCTGGCCGATGCCTATGCGTATCCGGAGGCGGACGATCCGGTGCGGGCGGGCCGGCCGGGGTGGCTGCGCGCGAACATGGTCTCGTCCGTGGACGGCGCGGCCCATCACGAGGGCCGCTCGCAGCCGCTCTCCAGCGCCGCCGATATGCGGATCTTCGGCGTGCTGCGGGCCCTCGCGGACGCGGTGGTGGTCGGCGCGGAAACGGTCCGGCAGGAGGGGTACCGGCCGGCCCGCGCCCGGGAGGCGTTCGCCGCCCGCCGGGCCGCCGCCGGGCAGCGGCCGGCCCCCGCCATCGCCGTGGTGACGGCCGGTCTGGGGCTGGATTTCACCCTGCCGCTGTTCACCGGGCCGCTGGTCCCGACGCTCGTCCTGACCGGCGCGGGCGCCCCCGCCGACCGGGTGCGCGAGGCCCGTGCGGCAGGTGTGGAGGTGCTGTTCGCGGGCGAGGGCCTGGGCGTCGATCCGGAGCGGGTGGCCGGGGCGCTCGCGGGACGGGGGCTCACCCGGCTGCTCACCGAGGGCGGGCCGAGGCTGCTGGGGCAGTTCGCGGCGGCCGGGACGCTGGACGAGATGTGTCTGTCGCTGGCTCCGGTCGTTGCCGTCGGTGACGCTCCGCGGATCATGAACGGTCCGGCGGTCCCGGTTCCCGAACGCTTCTCGCTGGTCTCCGTGCTGGAGGAGGCCGGGTTTCTGTTCACCCGCTACCGTCGGTCGTGAATATCAACGGAATTACCCGTTCCGCTTAGCTTCCGTTGGGCACACTTAAGGCCAACAGGCCCCGTGTGGCGACGGGGCAGGATGGTTTCTGTGGGCGCCGTTGCCATGCGGTGCCCGGAAGAGGAGAAGGGCGCCCGTCGTGTTCACGAGCGTATTGATGATCGAGAAGCCCCTGACGCCCGCCGACGTGGAGTTTGTGAGCTCGCTGCACGGCGACGACCCGACCTCCTTCGTCGTCCTCATGCAGCCGCGCGGCAAGCAGGACATCCTGCTGCGGGCGATCGACGACGTCGCGCTCGGCGAGTTCGACGACGCGGTACGCGAGGGCGCGGAGACGGCGGGCGCGCAGGCCGAACTCCCCGCCGAACGCGCCCTCTCGCACACCCTCGACGCGCTGCGCGCCAGGGGGGCCGAGGCCATCGGGCAGGTCGTCGAGAAGCACCCCATCGACCTGCTGAAGTCCGTCGTCGAGCAGACCAAGGCGGACGAGGTGATCGTGCTGACCACCCCGCACTTCGTCGAGGAGTTCTTTCACCGCGACTGGGCCTCCCGCGCCCGCCACAAGGTCGGCGTGCCGGTCCTCAAGCTGTTCTCGCACACGGCCGACGACCAGTCGCAGGACTCCGGCGAGAGCTGAGCCGGTCCCACGGGGGCACCGGCCGGTGGCGACGAGTCCCCCGAACGGCGTACCGGGGGCGCACTGGCTCGCGGCAACCTGGGATGGCCGCGGGCGAGGGCTCGTTTGGTCCGGTTGGCGTCCACGCTGCACGGCGGCACCCACCTCCATGCTCACGTAAAGTAACGGGCGCTACTGAAAGTAGCGTCCCGTGATCGAAGACCGCCGAGCTGTGGGACTCCGATATCCAGGTGTGGAGAACAAGGGGGTAGCGGCGGCTGTTGCCGAGTGCCGGCAGGCTGGTCATCTCGGCGAAGGCCGCCGTTGAGCATTCGGGGATTCGGCACTCTTGCAAAGCAGATGTCGGCGGTTCAAATCCGTCTGTGCCCACCGCGCTGACCAGCGCAAACGCAGAAAATGCCCTTCTGGAGCACGCTCCGGAAGGGCATTTTTGGTCTCCGGGGGACAGGCGGGGGACAAGGTGCTGGGCAGCGTCCCGCCGGAGTCCGCAGGGCGAGGCGTTCGACTCGCCGGACCTGATCCATGGGCCCTCGCTAGGCCGCGGTGACACTCCGTTTGACTGGTCACACATGCAGCCGGTAACGGGTGCGCACAGCCTGTGCCGGCAGGAGACAGAGATCCATACGCGGACCAGGGCTTTCGCAGACCTGCGACTACTGCTCCGCGTTGGCGATTCTGGCCTTACGGCCTCGGAAGGATCATGCACTGGGCTGTGGGGCCCCAGCGGCATTCGCGCTAGCTCAGCTAGCGTCTCTCCGTGATCGCCTCCTCCACCTCCTTGCGGATCTCCTGCGCGGGATACCGCGCCACCGTCCCGTAAGAGGCGAGCAGCCCGTCCACATACGCCGAATCGCCCTCGACGATCTCGGCGACCAGCACCGTGCTACCCGGTGGCACCTCCGCCGCCAGCATCTCTAGTGCCGCATTCGCCGCCGTCGTTTCGCGCGCGTCATGGGCCCCGCCCACAAGCCCGCCCGCGCCGAAGCCGATCATGACGCCGAGCGGGCCGCCGAGAATGCCAAGGAGCCCGCCGATCAGCCCGCCGACGGCGAAGGCACGGGCGGTGCCGGTGTTGTCGACGGCATCGGGGAAGTCGAGGGCGCCGTCGGCGTCGCGCGCGACGACTGCCCCCTCGCGCAGCTTCACCTCGCCGTCGACGTGCGCCTGCCGCAGCGCATCGAGCGCACGGTGGCCGGCCTGTGGGCCGTCGACGTTCAGGAAGAGGACGTTGTCGTTCATGACTTCCACTGTTGGGGCCGTCAGCCCTTACCGCACCCCGGCGGGGCCTATCCCAGCGAGCCGGTCAGGCCAAGAGTCGCCTGCGCTCCCCTGTATGGTGATCAGCCACGCCATCTGGGGATCTGAGCTACATCATTGCCGGGGTTTGTGGCCTGGTGGCGGCCGGTTTCTGCGGCTGGGCCGGTCCGCTGTGTGCGCCCCCGAAGAGGCCCGGCCGCGCGGTGGACGGCGTGTGACCGCTGAGTGCGTAAGGGGATCGGTCGACTTGCAGCCGGGGTGGCCGCTGGCATTGCGTCATCCTGAAGCTCGCCGCCAGTCCGCCAACTGCCAGAAGCCGGGGCGCCAGTAGGTGCGACTCGTTCCAGCGACCCGACGTCTGGCGGATCATGAGACCCGTCCGACAGGCCTAAGGCCGCTCGTGCTGCTGCGGTTCTCGATTGCGGCTGCGCCCTCCAAACGCCAAAAAGCATGAACAGGACATAGGCGATCAGAGCGAAGCCGTCATACAAGTCGGGGAAGTACTGCCGCAGCAGACCGTTGTCTCCTGCGTCTTTGGCTTTCCGGCCGGTCCGCTGCGCTTGCATCCGCCGCGTCTTTGGCCGCCCCACGGCGAGGGGAAAAACTACCCCGGCTCCCCCGGGTCCAGCGGCGGCGCGCTCGCCCCGCAGTGGTACGTGCACTCCGGGTGGCACGGCTCCTCGGCTCCGGGCTTCGCAGCGCGCAGTACATCGGGGCGTACCGTCAGCCAGGCGATCACGGCGCCGACGAGCAGCACGGCCGCACACAGCGGCATCGCACGGCGGAACGTCGCGGCGAACTCGTCGGCCGAGCGGTACGCGTCCGGGCCCATGCCCGCCAGCAGCGGGAGCGCGGCCACCGCCAACAGGCCAGCGGCCCGCGCGGCCGCGTTGTTGATGCCGCTGGCCAGGCCCGCCCGGTCCACATCCACCGAAGCCAGCACGGTCGACGTGAGTGGCGCGACGAGCGTCACCATCCCCGCGCCGAGCACCACCAGCGCGGGCAGCACATCGGCGGGATACGACGCGTCCACGCCCACCCGCATCATCAGCAGCATGCCGGCGGCACTCAACACAGGTCCGACGGTCAGCGGGATCCGCGGCCCGATGCGCTGGCTCAGCTCCCCGGAGCGGGCGGACAGCAGCAGCATCAGCACGGTCGTGGGCAGCAGTGCCGTACCGGCCTCCAATGCCGAATAGCCCGCCACGACCTGGAGCTGGAGCACGGAGAGGAAGAAGAAGCCGCTGAATGCCGCATAGACGCACAGCGTCACCGCATTGACGGCCGTGAACTGCCGGATCGCAAAGATCGCTGGCGGCAGCATCGGATCCGCCCGCCGCCGCTCGACGTGTACGAAGACCGCGCCGAGCAGCAGCCCGGTCACCGCCGGAACGATCACGCTCGGCGCGGCGCCCCGGTCCGGCGCGGCGATCAGCGCATAGGTCACCCCGGCCAGCGCCAGCGCCCCCAACACCGCGCCCGGTACGTCGAAGCCGCGGCGCCCAGCCGCCTTGCTCTCCCGGGTCTCGGGTACGTACCGCAACGCCACCGGGACGCACGCCGCCGCCAGCGGCACGTTCAGGAAGAACACCCAGCGCCAGCCCGGGCCGTCCACCAGCCAGCCGCCGACGAACGGTCCGACCGCCGCGGCCACCCCGCCGAGCCCCGACCAGGCGCCGACAGCCCGCGCCCGGTCGTCCGGACGGAACACGGCCTGGATCAGCGCCAGCGAGCCCGGCATGAGCAGCGCCCCGCCGACGCCCTGGAGCGCACGGGCCGCGATCAGCACCCCGGCATGCGGCGCGAGACCGCACAACAGGGAGGCAGCCGCGAACCAGACCACGCCGATCACGAATATCCGGCGTCGGCCGTAGCGGTCGCCGAGCGCGCCGCCCAGCAGGATCAGCGAGGCGAGGGTGAGCATGTAGGCGGTGACGGTCCACTGGAGGACTGCCAGATCCGCGTCCAGGTCGGTGCCGATCCTCGGCAGGGCGACATTGACGACGGTGCTGTCCAGCATCGCCATGCCCGAGCCCAGCACCGCCGTCGCCAGCACCCAGCGCCCCTGCGACGAGGCCAGCCGGACCCCACCGGGGGCCTCGGGCTCAAGCCGTTCGCTCATACGGCGAGCTTGCCCCGTGGCAGGGGCACGTGCACGGCGAAGGCTCCGCACCACCGTGCAGGGCCTGGCTGTATGCCCAGGCATGGCGTCCGGCGGGGGACGTCCGGGGGACACGGGGGACAGGTGGGTTCGCGGTTCGGGGGTGATGGGGTGGCGAGTCGGCCGAGCCAGAGTGCGGAGGGCGTTGTCGAGGTCACCGTTGCTGGCGACGGTGTGAAGGTTGAGGGTGCGGTGGATGAGTTCGCGGAGGAGGGTGGGTGGGAGTTGGGCTGTGGCCCAGTGGAGGGTGAGTCCGCGGTCTGGGTGGTGGCGGGCCCAGGTGGTGCGCATCCGGGTCGAGAAGGTTACGGGTAGGTCCTTGTTTGGGATGTTTGCCGCGATCTGTGACAGGTTGAGTTTCAGCCATTCACGACCGGTTTCGGCATAGAAGTTGATGATGGTTCGCTGTGCTTCATCCAGATTTGGCGTTGTGCTGCGCCGCATGTGGAGCCAGCCGCCGGCCGGAGTGCTCCGCAGCTGGATCAGTGGCTTTTTCTGGTGGCTGTCGGGGACGATTCGCAGGCGGTGCGGTCGGCCGAGAACGTCGAATCCTGCGCCGGGGGTGAGTTCCTTGAGGGGGTCTTCGGGGGCGGTCTTGGCGAGGCGATTGAGTTGCCGGTAGATCCATGAGCGCCGTCGTTTGACGAGGGCGGCGGCGTCTGTGTCGGTCGTGGTGTGCGGGCCGTGGACGATGATGTTGCCGCGCTTGTTGACGGTGACGGCGAGCGTGGCCCTGTTGCTGGTGCGAATGGTGACGTCGATGGAGCCGACACGTATGGTGCGGTCGGTGGAGGGCATGTTCGTGCGTCCTTGATGCAGGGAGGCGGGGCGGCCGGCATGCGGTCCGGCCGCCCTGGTGAGGCTAGTGCTGGTCGCAGACCCAGGTCTGCGGGATGCCGTGGACGGGGAGGTCGAGGACGCGTCGGCCGGTGCGCGTGCAGAGTTGGCAGGTGAGGTCGAAGGCGCGCAGCATGCGCAGGGGCCGTATCTGCTCGTCGTTGCGCAGCGTGATTGGCGCTTCCTGGTCTTCGAGGGTGAGGAGCCACAGCGGCTGAAGGTGGCGTCGCCTGGTGAGGATGGTCAGGGGGCTGCCGTCGCCGACGAGGGTGAAGGTGTCGCCTTCTCGCAGGGCGGCGGCGTGTGAGGGGCCATGCGTTTCTCGGACAGCGTCCTTGAGGGTTTCCTATGCTGCTTGGGACTCTTCGTACTCGGCTTGGACTTCCGCAGGAGTCCTGTAGCCGAGCCGGGAATGAAGACGTCTTCGATTGTAGAACATCTCGATGTAGCGGACGATCGCCCGGTGGGCATGTGCCCGTGTCGGGAAGGCAGTTCGGTGAACGAGTTCGTTCTTGAGGGCGCCGAAAAATGATTCGGCCATTGCATTATCCCAGCAGACTCCGGTGCGGCCAACCGATGCCCGCAGGCCCAAAGTGTGGAGTTTGCTCCGGAGTTCTCTCGAAGTGTACTGCTCAGGTTCAAGGGGTCGTTGCAACACCGCTGTTCTGTAGCGAGAGTAGGTGATCGTTGAGGGCTTCTGCGGGAGTTCGCCAGCCGAGTGTTTTCCGTGGGCGGGAGTTGAGGGCGGAAGCGACGGCGTCGAGGTCGCCGCGCGTGTGCCGGGCCAGGTCGGTGCCCTTGGGAAAGTACTGCCGGAGCAGGCCGTTGGTGTTTTCGTTGGTGCCGCGCTGCCACGGGCTGTGGGGATCGGCGAAGTAGATCTCCAGGCCGGTATCGACGCGGAGTTGGGCGTGCTGGGCCATCTCCGCACCCTGGTCCCAGGTCAGCGACTTGCGGAGCTGTTCGGGCAAGGTCGTGATCGTCATGCCCACGGCGTCACGCACGGCCTCTGCTCCGTGCCCGGCCAGTGCCGGGCCGTTCTTGATGCGGGGCCCGCCGTGTCCGGGCATGGGCGGAAGGTGTAGCAGCATCGTGAACCGGGTAGTGCGCTCGACCAGGGTGCCGATCGCGGAGCTGTTCAGGCCGATAATGAGTCGGGTAGCGGGGACGCATTACTGCGTCCCCGCCCCCTCAGAACCGTGCAAGCAGCTATTCGCCGCACACGGCTCAAGCAAGCCCCAAAGGCTGGCTGGCAGGAGAAGGTGCTGGACTTGTCATTGCGGCGGCTCCATTCCGCCGTTGACAATGAGTGTGGAGGAGACGGATTCGTTGACCGTCCGGCGTGCTCTCGTCTGGAAACGCGATGTATTGCTTGGAGATCGCCTTCCGGATGACGACCCGCCACGCTTCCCATTCTCGTGGGCTTTGTGGCGAGTGGTCGGCGTGCAGCAGGAGCCTTCCGCAGATCGGGCAACGGCCGTGCTGTGCCTGTAGTAGGCGTACGGTCATGGCGTCGACTGGTAGAGGGGTGCCCTTGCGGCGCCGCTGAGCCCAATAGGATTCCAGGGTGGGATCGTCCGGGGACGCCTTTCCCTTGACCAGCTGGTGCCGGACTATCTTCGTCCAGGAGAACTTGAGGAGGTAAGCGCCGCTGTCGCGGTCGCCGAACACCCATCGGTCCTTCCTGGTCCTGTTGAACCGGCCGAAGTACTTGTCGGATATCCAGTGCTTCGGCTTGTTCGGGTGGCTGTGTTTGGCCCACTTGTAAGCGAGCTTCCACATGTGATTGTCCAGCGCCGTGAAGATCTCGCTGGACACCACCGTCCGGTAGTAGGCCGACCAACCCCGCACGATCGGGTTGATCTTCTTGAGTATTGCACCGGCGTTTGCCCCTCGCAGGGCCAACATTTCGGTGCTGAGCCGTTCCCGGATCCGTCGCTGAGCCGCTTTGCTCGGTTTGATTAGCAGTTTGCCGTGATAGCGGCGGACGTTGAATCCCAGGAAGTCGAACCCGCTCTCCGCATGGACGATTCGTGTCTTGTCCTCGTGGAAGGCGAGTCCCCTGGGCGTCAGCCAGGCAGCCAGCCGCTCTTTGACCTGTTCAGCCTGTTCACGGCTTGTGCACATCGCGACAAAATCATCTGCGTACCGCACCAGCACAGGGCTGCCGCTTTGTGCACTCCCGGCATCTCTGCCGGTGGTGTAGTAGCGGACCCCTGCGGCTTCCTCCATTCCATGCAGGGCCACGTTGAAGAGCAATGGGCTGATCACCCCACCCTGCGGAGTTCCCTCCTCGGTCGGGGCGAACCGACCGCGATCCACGATCCCGGCCTTCAGCCACTGCCGGACCAATCCCCGGGCGGGGAAGGTGCCGAGTGCGGCCATGAGCCGGGCGTGGTCGATGCGATCGAACGCCGCCGTCAGGTCCGCGTCGAGTACCCACGCCCGCTGCGGGTTCTTCCCGTTGAGCGTGGAGTAGATGGCCCCGATCGCGTCGTGACAGCCGCGGCCGGGCCGAAAGCCATACGACTTCGGCTCGAACCGCGCTTCCCACTCGGGCTCCAATGCTCCCAGTGCCACAGCTTGCAGGCACCGGTCGACAATCACGGGAATCCCGAGTCCGCGCTTCTTCATGGTTCCCGGTTTGGGGATGAACACCCTTTTGACGGGTTTGGGAATCCACGGTCGGGCGCGGTGCTGGACCCAGTGGGCCAATGCGGCCTTGGACTGGGACATCAACACGACCTTTCCGTCGACTCCCGCCGTCGCGCGTCCAGCGTTGATCTCCGTTACCCGTCGCACACTCAGGAGTGTGTTCGAGCGAGACCGGAGCATCAGCTTCTGCAAATTGCGGACTTTCTTCAAGTCCCCTGCCTGCGATGCCGTGAAGATCCTCTGCCGCAGACGCCGTACGTCTTCCTCGACCCGCCGCCAGTCAATCGACGCCCAGTCCAAGTCTTCGCCCTCGGGTCCGTTCACCGGCACAGAGGCAGCCGGAAGGGCCGGGGCCGATCCGTCCACTATCTGCATGGTGTCCAACTTGCCCCTCGGTTCCGTCGTCTTTATCCAGTGATTCTGCACAGGCTCACCCGGCCCACGTCAGCACCCTTTCGGGTCCGGGCAGTGCGCCCGTATCCGGACGGTTATGCGAGGCGTCCGGCGGAGAGGCCGGTCATGATGCACCGCTTTCCCGTTTCCTTTCGGCTTCCGGCGTTGGCTTGTTGGGCCGTCCTGTTCCCGCTGGGGAGTTGAGCCTTCCTCGCGGTCGGCTGACCGAGCCAAAGAGGCCCGGACCGCAACGGGGTTTCCACGTTCCACACGAATGAGATACGACCGGGGTGGGTGCTCCCTTTACCCCGAGGCGGCGGTGTCCACCTGGCCGGAGTGACCTCTACCGGCCAGCGCCTGCCGCTTCTCAACGGCTAGCCATGCACCCCACTCACGCATTCCATCGGCGGGGCTTGGGATCACGAGGCATCATCGGGAGTTCATTTGCTTCACCCGTCCGGTCTTCCCCTTGCCGGTAACTCCCGGATGGAACGGAAGTCCTTGGGCTTTCCCCTGAGCTTCGCACCAGGCCGTTGCCGGCATCGCACGTCAAGGGCGGGGACGGGTCATACAGACACGGACCCGTGACTGCACCTACGGTTTCATCAACCGCCTCTCCAATCGGTCAGTCCACTCAAATTCGTGCGGCATCGTGTCGCACGGTCGCCTTCCCAGTGTCCGGGCACCGCCCGGTCCTCAGCCTCGGCAGGCCGCTGACTGATCTTGACCTCCTCGGTGACGAACTTCTTGCCACGGCCGCGGGCGCGGGCCCGGGGAACACGCAGGGCCCGGCCGGTGCGCAGACAGGCCACCAACTCGCGGCGCAGACCACCACGTCCCTGGATGTAGAGGGCCTGGTAGATCGCCTCGTGTGGGATGCGCATCGACTCATCATGGGGGAAGTCGGCCGGTAGTCTGCGGGCGATCTGCTCCGGGCTCCAGGAGGTCGCCCAGCGCCGGTCCTGCCGACGGCCGTGCCGTCGCCCGATCCAGCGCGTCTGCGGACCTGGGATCTCGCTGCCGTCCGCCGCGCTGACCGCGCCGGCAAGCCGGTCCTGTACGTACTGCTGGAGCCGCGCGTTGTTGGCGAGCTTGGACGTCTTGGGCCGGCGGGCCTGCCGGTCGGCATGCCACTGCGCGACCGAGGCCCGGTAGTCCAGACGACCGCCGCGCGTCGCCGCATTACGCCGTAGCTCCCGCGAGATCGTCGACGGCGAACGGCCGGTCCGGCGAGCGATCTCCCTGACCCCGCACTCCTTCGCCCGTAGCAGTGCGATCTCCTCGCGCTCGGAGCATGACAGGTAACGTCCCGACGGTGGATCGAGGCTGATCGGCGGCATGCCGCCACCCTCACGAAACCACCTCGGCCCCAACGGCTGCGACACGCCACACGCGACCGCCGCGTCCTCACTGGACAGCCCCTCAGCGATCTTCCGCCAGAACCGCTGCTTCTCCGCACGCCGGTTGACCGGGGGACGTCCCGGCGACCGCAGCGGAGGACGACCGGCCTGAATCGCCGCACGCGCTCTTCCTTGCGCCACAACACGCTCCTCCACCATGGAGGTGTTGCGACGACCGATTGAATCCGCCCTGGCTCCCTCTGTCGCTATGAAATATGCAGCCGTCGGCGAGGTCGATGTTCCGGGGCGCCATGTCGAGCGCATCCGTAACAAGAGCGGTCTTCATGTGGTCAGCCATCGCCCAGCCGACCACGGCCTTAGTGTGGCAGTCGATGACGGTAGCGAGGTAGAGAAATCCCGCCCAGGTGTGAATGTAGGTGATGTCGCTGACCAGTTTCTGCCCGGGTTCACCGGCGGTGAAGTCACGGCCCATCAGGTCGGGTACCCGCGGCGCCGCCTCGTCAGCGATCGTGGTGATCCGCCACGGCCTTGGCTGGCACGGAACCAGCCCCAGGTCGCGCATCAGCGCACGGACCAGCTCCGGGCCGGCCTGCACGTTCATCCTCTGGAGCGCCGCGTGGACGCGCCGGTATCCATAGGTCTCACCCGAGTCGGTAAAGATCTGGCGGATGACGGCCTTGAGCTCCTCGCGGCGCTGGGCGGTGGCCGAAGACGGCCGCGACCGCCAGTGGTAGAAACCCGATCTGGACACTTGCGCCCAGGCACACATCTGCTGCACGGGGTAGTTGCCGGACTCGCCGTCAATGAACTCGTACTTCTCCGTCACCGGTATTCCTGGGCGAAGAAGGCCGCCGCTTTTCCCAGGAACTCGGTCTTCATCCGAAGCTCCCGGTTCTCCCTCTCCAATTCCCGTAGGCGGGCGCGTTCGCTGATGTTCAGCGGAGGTTCCTCGCCGGCATGCTCCTGGCGGTACCGGCTGACCCAGGTGCCGAGAGTTCCCTCGTTCACCTGTATCTCCCGCGCGACCTCGGCGATCGGCCGTGACTCCACGACCACCATCTTGACCGCCTCGTCTCTGAACTCAGGACTGAATTTCCTACGCTTCTGTGCCACGTGCTCTCTCCGTCGTTCCGGACTTCGATCCTATGAGGACCACTGTCCGAGAACTTCGGGGCGGCTCAAACTAGCCGGCGTGACCGAGGGCTGGTACGGCAAGCTGGAGCGCGGCAAGCTCGACCACGTCGGCGACGAGTTCCTGGAAAGTATCGTCCGCGTCCTCGACCTCAACGACGCTCAGCGAGCCCACCTGTTCCTCGAAGCCAACAAGTGCGAGCCGCCGCCGCGCCCCCGCCCGGACGCCCGCACCATCGACCCTGTGGTGTCGGCGATCATCCACCAACTGCCCTGGCCGGCATACACCTTCGACCAACGGTGGGACATCCGCGTCTTCAACAAAGCCGCGGCCCGGGACTACCCGTGGATGCTCCACGGCATCAACGTCATGATCTGGGCCCTGACCTACCGCGAGGCCAGGCTGCAGCTGAGCGACTGGGAAGAGAAATGGGCCAAGCCCATGGCCTCACAGCTGCGCATCGCCCACAAGGCCAACCCGGACGACGCGCGGCTCAACGAAGTCTGCGACGAGATCAAGCAGCGCGACGAAGTTGCCCGCAGGATCCTCGTAGACGACGTCACCACGGTCATCCATCCCGACGGTGACCGGCGCCGCCTGTTCCTGCCGCACAGGGACGAGGAAGTCGAGGTCGAGTTTCAGCTTCGGCCGGATGAGCAACAAGACCCGTCTCATGGTGGTGATGCCCGGCGAGATCCGTCAGGACATCAAGGACGCCATGCTGGCTGCATAAGCGAAGGTCACACATACAAAGCCGCCATGCCTTCCACCATGGCCCAAGTGCCCGACGGAACCCCAGGCACCCCGGCTTCCGCGTAAGCGGCCGCGGCCTGGGTGAACAGCCTCTCCGGATGCGCCCAGGCGCCGGCGTGGCTCGCTTTGACCAGGCGAGCCGCGTCGGCCAGCGGCACCCCACGCTGTGCGTACGCGCCCGCGGTCTCGGCCACGCCAGTGAGCTGATCCTGGATGGCGATGACCCCGGCACGATCGAGCAGCGGTCCGTGCCCCGGCACGAACACCTCGGCCCCAGTGTCCAACAGCATCTGGCAGGCCCGGATACAGCCGCTGAGCGATCCTGACCACACCACCATGTGAGCACCGGAGAACAGCGCGTCCCCGGCGAACACCACCCCCTCGTCCGGCACATGAACGGCGACATCTCCCGCGCTGTGCCCGGCACCCAGATCAAGCAGTTCCACCAGCGTGCCGCCGACCTTGATTTCCTCACGCCCCTCGAACGTGCGGGTGGGGGCCATCACCGTGATGCCGGTGAAGTCGAAGTGTGCGAAGTGCTCGGCCACATAGGCCGATGCCTCGTCTGCCCCGTCCGAGCGTGCGAGCAGCGTGAGCTGGTCGGGGCCCATCTCGTGGCAGCCGCTTGCGGCGCTTGCCGCCGAGGTGATGATCTCGGCCTGCGGCAGAAGCTGGTTACCCCATGTGTGATCACGGTTTTGGTGCGTGGAGACCACCGCGCCGACGTCATCGAGGGGACGTATCTCCTCGACGGCGGCAAGGAGTTCCCGCGTGGCCTTCAGGGTGAACTGCGTGTCCACCAAGAGGGCCTGGCCCTGGGAGGCGATGAGGCCGCTGTTGCTGAAGCCCCAGTCGGTGCGGTCGTGCATCCACGCCCACGTCGCCTCGGACAGAGAGCAAAGGGCAGGCTGATCAGGTATCGCAATGCGCATGGTCACGGTGCTCTTCAGACGGCCGGCTGCCGCCAGTCGATAAGGACACGCTTCTCCGGAGCCTGACTGCCCTCGGCGCGCCCGACTCGTACGCGCTCGATCTACAGCAGCACAAGGCCCCGTTTCGACGCGTACGGGGACGTACGCCACCAGGCCACCAAGTCGTGCACATCACCGATTGGCAGGTCGGTCATCTGCTCCAGGTGCTTCAGCCGGAGCTTGGAGACCCGCAGGTCTTCCTTGCTGGCCTTCTGCGCGGCGACGAACGCGGCCTTCACCATCAGCCCACGACCGTACAACTCGCCAATCCCGGCGAACCGTTCGTCAGCACCCTCGATGTGCCTTTTGAGGCAGGTGATCTCCGCCTCGATGTCACATTCCAACTTCTCAAGCCGCGCGCGTGCCCCCGGCTTCAGCAGCTCGGCAAGGACATGCTCGGCCACGAAGTCTTCGAGCCTGTCGGCGTTGATACGGGTCTTGCCACAGCCATCACACTTGTAGGACGGCGGCGCCTCGGCGTGAGCGCGGCTGCCCACCATGGCCTCTGTGCACTCGTCGCACACTGCGCACCCGCCGGTGAGCAGGTACTCGTACGCATCACGGGACTCGCCGCGCTTCTCGCTGCGCTCGGCGAAGAGCTTCTGCAGGCGACGGAAGACGTCAGGCTCCAAAACCCGCTCCTCCCAGCCCTCGATCGGCTCGCCATTCTCGTCCAGACCTGCCAGCCGCGGATTGGTGAGGAGCCGGTGCAACACCTCGCGGCGAAACGCATTGCCGCGCGGCGTCAGCATCCCCTTGCCGGTCAGCCATCGCGTCGCATCGGCTTCCGAGCCACCGTCGAACACCAGCGTGACGGCCTCTCGCAGTAGGGGGGCCTCCTCAGGGTGTGCCACCCCTGCACGCACGTAGCCCGACAACCGTCCCACGCAGCTGACTCCGATCAATGATTCGCACCTGCGACCGCTGACGACGACTTCACGTTAGGGCCGCTTAGACCTGGCATAGGCCAATGTACTTGGGATGCCCGCCGGGTCATCTCCTAACGCTCTTCTCGCCATGCGAGAAAGGCTCATTTCCGCAGGTCACCGCAGTCAGAGCCACGCAACCGCGAACCGGACTGTGGTTGAGGTCATTGCAACCACTCGTGCGTGAACCGCGCCAATGAAGCCGAGGCTCCCATCGTCTTTGACCTGCAAAATCAAGGCGACCCGCCGCCCTGTAGGGCAGCGGGTCGCGTGCTAAATGGGCTGCGACGCATCACAGCGGCATGGCTGTACCCCCAAAACCTCCCAAAGGGAAGTCGTCACGACTTTACTCGTCTGCCCCAGAGAGATCGTCCGCGCGGGGAACGCCTCGCTCTTGATCAACTCGTACGCCTTGTCCGCACCGATCCGGAAAGCCCGAGCGGCGGTCTGCACGCTCACCACCGGAGGTAGCGACAACAGCTCCTCCATGGTCATCGGGCCGCGAGGCTCAGTGGCAGATGAAGATGAGGACAAAGGTGGTCACATCCCTCTTCCCCGCGCCACCTGACCGGAAGCATACGGCGCCCAAGGAAGCGTCACCTTCGCTACAGAAATATCAGGGCACGTAAGGACAACCCAGCTCGCCAAGGGACCTCGTGGCCTTCGACGGAAGTACCTACCGACGGTGCAAGTGCACCGAGACCAAGGTGGATGAATCAGGGCAGCCTGTACTCGATGCCGCCGGCAAACCCAAGCTGCGCGAACTCGGCTCCGCATGCCCCGAACTGAGCAAGCGTGGCCATGGCTCCTGGTACTACTACGTCAAACTCCCCGACGGCCCCCGAGGCGAGCGCCGACGCCCCCGCAAAGGCGGCTTCCTCACCCAGAAGAAAGCCGAAGAGGCCGCCCACAAGATCTGGGACGAAGCCCACGCAGGCATCGATATCGACTCCAAGGAGACCGTCGCCGCCTTCCTGCGCCGCTGGATAGCCAAACGCGGACCTCAAGATCGGCACCCGCGACGACTACCAGGCCGACATCGAGAAGGTCTTCATCCCCGCCCTCGGACACCTCGCGATGCGAGAACTGCGCACCGAGTCCATCCAGGCGATGTTTGAAGACATCTGGGCGTTCAACGAAGTCAAGAAGGCCAACCGGATCGCCGCCGAACAGGCAAAGGCAGCGTGCGAGGCCGCCCACCAGGCATGGAAGAACGCTCCTACGCCGCGGCCACCCGAGCTGCGCCACACTTGGAACCTCGCCAAGATCGCCCGCAAGGAGGCACTGGCCAAGCCCCGCAAGGACACAGGGTCCGGACGCCAGAAGAAACTCCTCAACACCCTCTCAGGCGCACTCAAGGACGCCGTCAAGCAGAAACTGATCACCGAGAACTGGTGCGACAACGTCGTCATCCCCAAGTACGAGAAGCCCGACCCGCTCGTGTGGATCGACGAGCGCGTTACCCGATGGCGCGAAACCGGCGAGGTCCCTGGCCCTGTCATGGTGTGGACCCCCCAACTCACCGGCAAATTCCTGGACGCCGCAGTTGACCGCCGCCTCTACCCCGCCTTCCACCTCATGGTCTTCCGCGCCCCACGCCGAGGAGAAGTCACCGGCCTCCCCTGGGCGGAGATCGACATGACCCTCGGCACCGCCAACATCGCGGAGACCCGGTCACCAACTACCAGCACAAGGCCCGCTCAGACACGACCAAGAGCCGGGCGAGCAAGCGAACAATCACCCTCGACAGCGCGACCTTCGCGCTGATGTCCGCCTGGCGCGACATCCAAAAGGAAGAGAAAGCCGCATGGCAGGCCAAGCACCGCAAGAACCCTCAGAAATACGGACCCTACGTCGACTCCGGCTACGTGTTCACCATGCCCGATGGCCGCCCTTGGCACCCCGACACCGTTTCCCAGGCGTTCAGCCGACTCATCACACGGCTCGGCCTGCCCCCCCATCCGCCTGCACGACCTGCGACACTGCGCAGCGTCCCTCAGGCCTCGCCGCCGGCCTCTCCATGAAGGCCATCCAGGCCCTCCTGGTCCACGCCAGCTACTCCCTGACCGCCGACACGTACACCAGCCTCATGCCGCAATTCGCGAAAGCCGAAGCGGACGCCACCGTCGCTATGGTCCCGCGGCGCACCGCGCCTGCGCTGCCGACCGATCCTGACGGCGGCCAGCGACCGGATGCGCCCGCATCTGAGGCATCCTCCAAGCCCCCGCAGCTCAGCCTCGTCCCCCGGTTGGCCCCAGACCAGCCAGTCGCGGCCTGATCCGCCCGAATCCTCCAGGCCCCGCCCCCGCCCGGCTTCATCGTGCGGGCCTGGCTGTTTTCGACAGGGGGCGTAAGGCCACCAGAGCGACGGGCTCGGTCGGCATCGGGAATAGGGGGCCACCTTGCCTGACCGGGTGACTCATACCGCTGTTGGCGGTAGTTGCCGGGTTGGGTGGCTGGAGACAGCTGCGGCGGTGCTTGCTCAGTCCGACGTCACCCGCTAACGTACAACCTGATGGTTGTAAATCAAGGGTCCGCCGACCAGGCCGATCGCCTCTTCCATGCTCTGGCTGATGCGACGCGGCGAGAGATCGTGACCCTCACCCTGGCCGGTGAGCACTCAGTCTCGGACCTTGCCAGCCGGTTCCCGATGAGTTTCGCCGCCGTCCAGAAGCACGTAGCGGTGCTGGAACGCGCCGGGTTGATCACCAAGCAACGGCAAGGCAGGGAGCAGCGGGTGCGGGGTAACGCGGACGCCCTGCGCGAGGTCCATCGGCTGCTGGACCAGCTGGAGGCCGTGTGGCGCGGGCGCATCGACCGGATCGGCGCGATCCTCGCCGATCGCAACTCAGGAGACAGCAAGGAGCAAGCGCATGACCGTGATCGACGTCCAGAAGAACCCTGAAACCCTTACGCTGACGATTACCGCGCGGTTCGACGCGCCGCCGGCGCGGGTGTGGCAGATCTGGCAGGACCCCCGCCAGCTTGAGCGGTGGTGGGGCCCGCCGACCTACCCCGCGACCGTAGTCGACCATGACCTGACCCCCGGCGGTGCGGTCACGTACTTCATGACCGGGCCGGAAGGCGACAAGCACAACGGCTGGTGGCGCATCGTGTCCGTCGATGCCCCGTACCGGCTGGAGTTCGAAGACGGCTTTGCCGACGACTCCGGCCATCCCAACCCCGACATGCCCACTATGACCGTCCGCGTGCAGCTCACCGCAGAAGGCGAGACGGCCACCACGATGACGATCGAGAGCACCTTCCCCACGCCCGAGGCGATGGAGCAACTGGTGTCCATGGGCATGGTCGAGGGCATGTCCGCAGCCCTGAACCAGGTCGACGCACTGCTGGCCGGCCCCGCAGCTTGACGGGGACCGCGACGGCCTCGTGCCCCTTGGTTCTCTGGTCGGGTGGACGAGTGATCAGAGGCGGGCTGCGAGCTCAAGACTGTCCGGAACTACGTTCGCCGCCGATGAGCGGAGATCGAGCAGGGAGCGAGCGGTCGGCTGACGACGCGGGAGTCATTCGAAAGGGGTGGCTCCCAGGTCGTTGCCAATCATGGACCTCTGTAGGTGTCCATCGCCGCCACGGACGGAGCAACGTGGCTCCCATTCACCCCTTCCGAAACCAGGGCCTGGCTGTATGCCCCGGGATACGTACGGCGGGGGACAGAAGGCCGAAGACGACCAAGGAAAAACGAGGGAAGACGAGGCCGCATAAGGAGCACCTTGAACGGCCCCCGCGAGCCCCGCTACCCATTCTGACCTGCTAAAACTCGGCCCAGCGTCAGCAGAACCCAGTCCCCGAAGATGTCGGCGGTTCAAATCCGTCCGTGCCCACCGCCTCTAGTTAGGCCGTGTCCGACGAGTCGAGTGACTGGCCGGTACCCACGCCGTTCCGCCCCTGGCCTTCGACGTCGAGGCGGGGCAGGATCCGGTCGAGCCAGCGAGGCGCCCACCAATTGCTCTTGCCGAGCAGCGTCATGCTCGCCGGGACGAGGACGAGCCGGATGACGGTCGCGTCGATGAGGACGCTGACGGCCAGGCCGAGGCCGAGCATTTTGACGACGATGGTCTGGCTGATGATGAACGCGGCGAAGACGCTGGCCATGATGAGCGCAGCGCAGGTGATCACGCGTGCGGTGATCTCCAAGGCGTGGGCGACGCTGCCATGGGGGTCGCCTGTGCGCAGCCAGGCTTCGTGGGCGCGGGAGAGCAGGAAAATCTCGTAGTCCATGCTCAGGCCGAAGACGATGGCGAACATCATCATCGGTACGTAGCTCTCGATCGGCACCGTCCCGTTGACGCCGAGAGCGGGTCCGCCCCAGCCCCATTGGAAGACGGCGACGACGACGCCGTAGGAGGCGGCGATGGAGGCGAGGTTGAGCAGGGCCGCCTTGAGGGCCACGGCCAGTCCGTGGAAGACGGTGAGGATGATGAGGAAGGCCAGGCCGACGACGATGGCGATGATGAGGGGCAGGCGGCTGGAGAGGAGGTTGGTGAAGTCGACCTGGACGGCGGTGGTGCCGGTGACGTAGCCGTCGGCGGGGGTACCGGCGACAGCCTTGGGGAGAACAGTGTCCTTGAGGTGGTTGACCAGGGCAGTGGTGCTCCCGGCCTGGGGCGAAGCTGAGGGGATGACGGTGGCGCTCAGGACGTTGCCGTCGGGGGTGGTCCGCACGGGGCTGACGGAGGCGGTTCCGGGCAGGCCGGTGAGGGCCCCGGTGACCTGCTGGACGAGGGTGTTCCGGTCGGTGGGCGGTACGGAGGTTCCGTCGATGACGACGGTGAGCGGTCCGTTGGAGCCGGGGCCGAAAGCGGAGGACATCAGGTCGTGGGCGCGGCGGTCGGTGAAGCTCGTGGGGTCGGCGTTGTCGCCGATGTGTCCGATCCGGATGAAGAACAGCGGGATGGCGAGGATGCCGACGACGACGAGGCCGGCGGCCAGGAACCACCACGGACGGCGTTCGATGCGCTGGGAGTACCGGTGCCAGCCCCCTTTGCTCTCGCTGGCGGTGCCGGGGGCTTTCTCGGCGACCGGGGTGCGGACGCGGTAGCGGTCGATGCGCCGTCCGATCAGGCCGAGCAGGGCCGGGGTCAGGGTGAGCGCGCTCAGTACGGCGGTGACGACGGTGAGCGCGGCGGCGGCGCCGAGTTTGCCGACGAAGGAGATGCCGGAGGCCCACAGCCCGGCCAGGGCGACGATGACGGTGCAGCCCGAGACGAGGACAGCCCGGCCACTCGTGGCCACTGTCCGTCCCGCGCTGACGGCCACGTCCACGCCGTCGATCACGTTCTGCCGGTGGCGGGTGAGAAGGAAGAGGGAGTAGTCGATGCCCACGCCCAGGCCGATCATGGTGGCCAGGGTGGGGGAGATAGTGGAGAAGGTGAACGCGGTCGCCAGCAGGCCGAGGCAGGCCAGGCCCGTGACGACGCCGATGAGTGCGGCAAGCAAGGGCAGCGCAGCGGCCAGGATGCTGCCGAACCCGGCCAACAGGACCACCACCGCCGCGGCGAACCCGACGAGTTCGCTGAGCGTGTCGCTCGGCCGCGGCCGGGAGAGTTCGCCCAGCGGTCCGCCGTACTCCACCTCGACACCGGCCGCGCGCAGCGGCGCCATCGCCTGGTCCACACCGTGCAGATAGCCCTTGCCCAGGGTGGCCGGCGGGACGTCGAACCGCACCATGATGTAGGCGGTCCGCCGGTCGGACGACAGTGGACCGGCCGTCTGCCCAACCGTGGGCGGCGTCACCAGCGGGTTCACCGCGGCCAGTACGTGCGGCAGCTTCCGGAGAGCCGTGACTGCGTCGCCGACCTGAGGTGAGAGGTTGGTCAGGGGCTGCGCGGCGTTGTGCAGGACGACGGGGGTGCCGTATCCGCCGGCCGCCGGATCGTGCGCCTTGAGCACGTCCAACCCCTTCAGCGACTGCGTACCGGGAAGCGTGAAGTCGTCGGAGAACGATCCGCCGACCGCTCTGTTCAGCCCCTGAAGCCCGCCCAACGCGGCCACCCACACCACAAAGACGACCAGGAAGTGCCGGGCGCACCACTCCCCCAGCCGCGGCAACACCCCGCGCCCCCGCGGCTTGTCCGGTACCGACACTCGCCCTCCGGTGATCGGTCGTCGCCCCCCGGGAACAGTGAAAACCCGGTGCGTCCGAAGCGCATACCGGCACCGGTGAACGAGTGACGCAAGCCGCCGCGAGGGCCGGGACGGGAAGGACGTGAGGTGCGGCACGGACCTGCGGCGCGTGACCCCGGGAGTGAGACACCTCGGGGAACCAATCGTTCCGGGAACCATTCGTTCGGACCGCTGCGACCTGTGCGATGCCGGCCCGAATGCAACTCTGAGAGGGCCACCCACGAGCCGTCGGTCAACGCGGAGCGAACCGACGGCTGATGCCACAGTGCTCCGAGAGGGCGTCTTTGCGTCGCGGGGACAGGCGGAGACAAGACGCTGGGCGGTTGTCCCGGAGTCGCAGGTCAGACGTCCAACTCACCGCACCTAGGCGCCGACAGACCGGTACGGTCGGCGCCGGGGTCGCGGGAACGTTCGCCGTCGGCTGCCCGCGCAACCTGCGCACGGCCCATGCGACACCTGCACCCACCAGGGCCGTGCAAGCCGAGCCGAGGACGGCGTAGGGGAGCGTGAGGAGAGTGACCGCGGTCGATGTCCAGCCCCTTCCTGGGGCGCCATTGGCAGACATCGAAGACAGTGTTCATCGGCCCTAGGCAGCCGTCGGCGGAGAAGTGTTGGAACACTGCGCCGTACGGATTGGGCACCGCACCGGGCCACCACGGTGAATCGGTGCCGGGCAGGGCGAGGAAGCAGATCCGGCCGACGTCGGCGAATTCCGGCAGCAGCGCGAGCAGGACGAAGACCCCCGGCTATGGCTGTTGGCGCGATGATCGTTCCGATCTCGATGGCTGGAGCGGCTTCTGCTGACACCGCTGCGGGACTCAGGCCCGACGATTCCTGCGGTCATCCGTTCCGCGTGCTGCACCGCCGCCTGCGCGGCCGGGCGGGTGCCGCGCTATGTGACGAGCGGCTGGCCCGTTTGCCCGTTCCCTTCTCTGCCTGTTACACGGCATCCATACGGCCGCGCCGCCCCCGTTCGTGGCCGCAGCCGTCCGTCCCGCATCTCGGCGACCTCGTCCACCGCGTCCAGATGCGTCGGGTCGTGCGTCACCAGCACGGTCGCGGTGCCGCGCTGGTGGGTGAGCGTGGTGAGCAGCTCCAGCACCGCCGCGCCCCGCTCGTGGTCCAGCGCACTGGTCGGCTCGTCCACCAGCAGCACGGCCGGGTCGTTCATCAGCGCCCGTGCGATATTGACCCGCTGCCGCTGACCGCCCGACAGCTGGTGCGGCCGTCGGTCGGCGAGATCGGCCAGGCCGACCGCGGCCAGCAGGTCCAGCGCCCGCGACCGGGCCTTACGGGGCGAACGGCCGTCCAGGTGTGCCATGACCCGGAGCTGTTCGGCGGCCGTCAGGGACGGCAGCAGATGGGGCTGCTGGAAGACCGTCCCGATCGCCGTGCGGCGCAGCGTCGTCAGCTCGGCGCGGTTCATCCCGGCGGTGTCCGTGCCGTCGAGCACCACCCGCCCGCCGTCCGGGGCGATCAGCGTGGCGGCCACCGCCAGCAGGCTGGACTTGCCCGAGCCGGACGGGCCGATCACCGCGGTCAGACAGCCCGCGGGCACGGTCAGCGAGACCTGGTCCAGCGCGGTCAGCCGGGTGCCGCCGTCGGGATAGGTGAGGGTGACATCGGTCAGTTCGAGGCTCATCGGGCACTTCCCAACGCGGTCAGCGGGTCCACGGACGTGATACGGCGGATGGACAGCGCGGCGCCGGCGGCACCGAGCGCGATCATGATCAGGGCCGGAACCAGCACCGTCGACGGGTCCAGGACGAACGGCACCGTGCCGCGCACCCCGGCGCCGACCCCGGCCGCGACGGCGGTGCCCAGGCCGGTACCGATCACCAGCAGGACGACGGCCTGGCCGAGCGCGTCCCGCAGCAGCGAGCCCGTAGACGCGCCCAGCGCCTTCAGCACCGCCACATCGCCGCTGCGCTGGATCGTCCACACGGTGAAGAACGCGCCGATGACCAGCGCGGAGATGGCGAACAGAAAGCCGCGCATCAGCTGGAGCGAACCGTTCTCGGCGGAGTAGGAGCCGATGGCCTGGAGGGCGTCGTCGAGGGGGACCGTCCGGGTGCCGAGCTGTTGGTCGACGGCGGCCAGACCGTCCGTCCCGGTGGTGGACAGGGCGAGCACGGTCGCGCCTCCGGAGCCGTCTGATCCGCCCGGTCCGCCCGGTCCGCCCGTCAGCGCGCGCCAGTCACCGAGCGACGTCCAGATCACCGGCGTATGGCTGAACATCGCCGCGCCCGAGACCGCCGTGACCCGTACCGCCCGGCCGCCCAGCGTGATCCGGCCGCCGGCCCGTACGCCGAGGGACGCGGCGGCCTTCTCGGACAGCACCGCCGCACCGTCCCCGACCCGCCCGGCAGGCGGCGCCAGCGGCGACCCGGGGCGCACACCGAACGCCGACAGCGCGGCGGTCCGGCCGCCCGCCTCCGCCTTGGCCGTGGCGATCCCCAGCGGCTCCGCCCGCCGTACGCCCGGTACCCGTGCCCAGTCCCGTACGGTCCGCTCCGTCAGCCGCGATTCGGTGAAGGTGACGGCGCCACCCTCGGGGGGCGCCGAGAACACTAGGTGGTCGGCGGGGAGCGAGGTGATCGCGGAGGTGTTCTCCCGGCCCAGGCCCGCCGTCAGGCCCGACAGCAGCCCCACCAGCACCGTGATCAGCACGATGACGGTGCCCATCAGGGCGAACCGGCCCTTGGCGAATCTCAGGTCTCTCCAGGCGACGAACACAGGCGCTGCCATCCTCGGGTCCGGGCGCCGGACCCACTGTCCGGCGGCTGGCCCCCACCGTCGCCCGCCACCGGGGTCCGGGGCATCGCGCCCCGGAGTGGTTCACCGGGATCGAAGGGTTCGGTCCGGTTTCCACCTTTTGATTGATGCCGCAGGGGGAACCGGGCGCTTAGCCTGAGGGGTCCGTGCCCGAACACGCCGTGCCGATCACGCCGTGCCGAACAAGCGGTGCCGGCAATCAGTGGCCGACGACGCCGTGACCGAAGAAGCCGTGACCGATCACTCCCTGACCCCCGTCCTGCGGGTGCTGCGCATGTGCCTCCACCTGATGGTGGCCGCGCTGCTCGCGCTCGCCGCCGTACGGGCGGCCGCCGGCCACGCCCCGTACGCACCGGCCGTCCTCATCACCGCCGTCGTGCTCTTCGCCCTCTACGTCGCGGGCCCGTCCATCCCCCGCCTGCGCACCTCCACCTCCGCCGCCGCGCTCTGGCTCGCGGCCGTGGGCCTGGTCTGGATGGTGCTGCTCGCCCTCACCCCGGACGGCATCTGGCTGGCCTTCCCGCTCTTCTTCGTCCAGCTGCATCTGCTGCCGCGGCGTTCAGCGCTGCCCGCCGTCGCGGCCACCACGGTCATCGCCATCGCCGGATTCGGCTGGCACACCCACACCCTCACGGTCGGTACGGTGATCGGCCCCGTTCTGGGCGCGGCCGTCGCGGTCGCCGTCGTCCTCGGCTACCAGGCCCTCTACCGGGAGAGCGAACAGCGCCGCCGCCTCATCGAGGAGCTGACCGCCGCCCGCAGCGACCTGGCCGCCGCGGAACACGCCGCCGGTGTCCTCGCCGAGCGCGAGCGGCTGGCACGCGAGATCCACGACACCCTCGCCCAGGGCCTTTCCAGCATCCAGCTCCTCCTACGGGCCGCCGAACGCGCCCTCCCCCAGGGGCGCGACACCGCCACGGCCCTGGGCCACGTCCAGCAGGCCCGCACCGCCGCCGTCGACAATCTCGCCGAGGCCCGCCGGTTCGTCCGCGCCCTGAGCCCGCCCGACCTGGAGGCCGGTTCGCTGCCCGCGGCCCTGGAGCGGCTCTGCGCCACCACCGCCCGTTCGTCGGGCCTCGTCGTGCACTGCCAGGTCTCGGGCGCCCCCACCGAACTGCCCACCCCGCACGAGGTCGCCCTGCTGCGCATCGCCCAGTCCGCGCTCGCCAACACCGTCCAGCACGCCGCCGCCGGTCGCGTCGAGCTGACCCTCAGCTACATGGACACCGAGGTCGCCCTGGACGTCGTCGACGATGGTGTCGGCTTCACCCCCTCCGAGGTCCCCGCACCCGGCTCCGCCGGTCTCAGCGGCGGCCTCGGCACCACCGACACCACTGGCGCCACCGACATCACCAGCACCACCGGCACCGGTTTCGGCCTGGCCGCGATGCGGGCGCGGGCCCGCGCCCTCCACGGCACCCTCGCCGTCGAGTCCGCCCCCGGAGAGGGCACCGCCGTCGCCGTCACCCTGCCCTGCCCCGCAGCACCCGCCACCCCGGAGGCCGCCTCGTGACCACCCCGGAAGCCCCCATCCGGCTGCTGCTCGCCGACGATCACCCCGTCGTACGCGCCGGACTGCGCGCCGTCCTGGAGACCGAACCGGACTTCGACGTCGTCGCCGACGTCGCCACCGCCGAACAGGCCGTCGACCTCGCCGCACGGCTCGAAGTCGACGTGGTCCTGATGGACCTCCAGTTCGGCGGCCGGATGCTCGGCTCCCAGGCCACTGCCGCCCTCACCGCCCGCGACGAGGCCCCGCGGGTCCTGGTCCTGACCACGTACGACACCGACGCCGACATCCTCGCCGCCATCGAGGCCGGCGCCACCGGCTACCTCCTCAAGGACGCCCCGCCCGAGGAACTGGCCGCAGCCGTCCGGACCGCCGCCGCCGGAAAGTCCGCGCTCGCGCCCACCGTCGCGCTGCGCCTGATGGACCGGATGCGGGCCCCCGCGACCAGTCTCTCCCGCCGCGAGACCGAGGTCCTCCAGCTGGTCGCCGACGGCCTGTCCAACGCCCGGATCAGCAAACGGCTCTTCCTCAGCCAGGCGACCGTAAAGTCCCATCTTGTCCACATCTATTCGAAGCTGGGCGTGGACTCCCGTACCTCCGCGGTCGCCGCCGCCACGGCCCAGGGCCTGATCCGCCGCTGAGCGACCCAGCGCGAGGCAGGTTGTCAGTGCCAGGTGCGAGAATCATGACCGCGCTCAAGTTGAGCGCACTCAAGCTTGAGCGCATTCAAGGTTGAGCGCGCTCAAGGCTTGACCGGCACCACGCTCGCGACGATCAGGGAGACCCGCCCATGGCACCCGCCATCCCAGCCTCGATGGAACGGCCGCACTTCATCGGCATCGGCGGAGCCGGTATGTCGGGCATCGCGAAGATCCTCGCCCAGCGCGGCGCCCGGGTGGCGGGCAGCGACGCCAAGGACTCCGCGACCGCCCAGGCCCTGCGCGCCCTCGGCGTCACCGTCCGCATCGGCCACGCCGCCGCCCATCTGGCCGCGGACGCCACCAGCGTCGTCGTCTCCTCCGCCATCCGCTCCGACAACCCCGAGCTCGCCGCCGCCCATGAGCGCGGCATCCCGGTCGTGCACCGCTCCGACGCCCTCGCCTCCCTGATGGACGGCCTGCGCCCCATCGCCGTCGCCGGCACCCACGGCAAGACGACGACGACCTCCATGCTCGCCGTCTCCCTCGGCGCGCTCGGCCTCAAGCCGTCCTACGCCATCGGCGGCGATCTGGACGCCCCGGGCTCCAACGCCGAGCACGGCGCCGGCGAGATCTTCGTCGCCGAGGCGGACGAGAGCGACCGCAGCTTCCACAAGTACACCCCCGAGGTCGCCATCGTCCTCAACGTCGAGCTGGACCACCACGCCAACTACGCCTCGATGGACGAGATCTACGAGTCCTTCGAGACCTTCGTCGGCCGCATCCGCCCCGGCGGCACCCTCGTCATCGCCGCCGACCACCCCGGGGCCCGCGAGCTGGCCACCCGGATCTCCGGCCGCTACGACATCGAGATCGTCACCTACGGCGAGTCCACGGACGCCGACGTCCGCGTCCTCAAGGTCAACCCGCGCGGCCTGACCAGCGATGTCACCGTCATGCTCACCAGCGGCAAGATCCTCACCTTCACCGTCTCCGTCCCCGGCCGGCACTACGCCCACAACGCCGTCGCCGCCCTCGCCGCGGGCGTCGCCCTGGGCCTGCCGCCGCACAACCTCGCCTCCGCGCTCGGCAAGTACACCGGCGTCAAGCGCCGCCTCCAGCTCATGGGCGAGGCGGGCGGAGTGCAGGTCATCGACTCCTACGCCCACCACCCCACCGAGATGACCGCCGACCTGGAAGCCATCCGCGGCGCCGTGGACGGCACCTCCCGAGTGCTGGTCGTCTTCCAGCCGCACCTCTTCTCCCGCACCCAGGAACTCGGCGCGGAAATGGGTCAGGCGCTCGCCCTCGCCGACGCCTCCGTCGTCCTGGACATCTACCCGGCCCGCGAGGACCCGATCCCGGGCGTCACCAGCGCCCTGATCATCGACGCCGCGCGCACCGCCGGCGCCGAGGTCACCGCCGAGAGCGACCAGAGCGCCATCCCGGAGGTCATCGCCGGAATGGCCAAGCCCGGTGACCTTGTTCTCACCATGGGCGCCGGCGATGTCACCGACCTCGGCCCGGCGATCCTGTCCCGCCTCGACAGCTGAGCTGAGGAGCCACCCCGGATGCCATACGAGATCGACAAGCCCGACGAGCAGTGGCGCGCCGAGCTGACCCCCGCGGAATACCAGGTCCTGCGCCAGGCCGGCACCGAGCCCGCCTTCATCGGCGAATACACGGACACCAAGACCGCGGGCGTCTACTCCTGCCGCGCCTGCGGCGCCGAACTCTTCCGCTCCGACACCAAATTCGAGAGCCACTGCGGCTGGCCGAGCTTCTGGGACGCACGCAACTCGGAAGCGGTGGAACTGGTGGCAGATCATTCACACGGGATGGTGCGCACGGAGGTCCGCTGCGCCAAGTGCGGCTCGCATCTCGGCCATGTATTCGAGGGCGAGGGGTACCCGACGCCGACGGACCAGCGGTACTGCATCAACTCCATCTCGCTGCGGCTGATCCCGGAGGAGGACTGATCCCCGCACCTCGTGTCACTGCTCCCGCAGAACGCGGCGTCTTGGCATGGGGCGCACGTGGCGTGGAGGGGGAGCCGGTCGCGGGGCGGATGCGTTCATGTGCTGGTTCTTCGGGTGACAGGCAGTGGAAGTGTCGCTCGTGAAGAAGCGGACGACTCCGTCCAATCGTGTGCTCGCGCGCGGTGCTGCAAGAACGGCGGCGAGCATGGCGGTCGCAGTCGCGTCCGGCGCTGCGATCGCGGTATGAGTGCTGGGACGCGGACGGGTCTCCCGGATCGAACGGCGCGAGATCCATAACCTGCAGACGAGGCGCACACTCGCTGCGGCGCTCGGCTCGTGGTGTCGATCGAGTACGGTGACCGAACTGTTGGCGCCGCCTAACGGGGCGTCCACCGCTGCGGCTGCCCACCGTAGTGGTGTAGCAGCCGCTGTGCAGGATCACTGACATAGGCCCTGATCAGCGCCTTCCCTGCTTGCACAGCGGAAAGCCCCTGGGCCAGAAGTGAAAGACTCTGTCAATATGGGCCCCTTCCCCCATCAAAGGGGCCTATATCCGGATACAGGCTATCTCACCGGAGCAGTTCTTCAGGTACCGGGTTTCCGTACCCGATCAGCATCTGCGCCGTTTCCTTCCGGGTCCTCTCCTGCATGAAGGGGATGGTTCTCTCAAGGAACATTTCCTCTTCCAGGAGTGCTTCCAGGACCTGGAAGTGCACGGGTCCAGTAAGGGCGCGGGTCGAGCTGCGCACCATAAGGTCCACGAACTCGAAGCATCTGCTCATGAGTTCAAAGTCCGGCGACGCTCTTCTGAGTTCTGGTTGGACGACCGGTCTCGTGAACGCTTCGTCCAGGAGCGCGAAGGTGTCGTACTCGGCAGCCTCGCTTCTGACGGCCTCGGCCGCGGGCATCTCGTACATCTCGGCGATGTGCTCAGCCGTTTCCGGCACCATGCGCAGCAACAGCGCGGGAGCCTCTAGTGGGTCAATCTCACTCATCATGTGTCCCTTCAAGCGCAATTGCCGGATGAAGGATCGCAAATGGATCTGCCGCCGTCGTTCTCAGGGCAGTAGGAGTCTTGTCCCTTGGAGATACCGAAGGGGTCGATGATGTCCTTGAACATCTCCCACGCACCTCGCTTCATACCGTACTCCCTCGCATAACTGGGGGCCTGGGCGGCAGTGGTCACACCGCCCGCGATGCCGAACGACTTGGCGAAACCGCGCAGTCGCGTCGGTTCACCGACCGGCTGCGGACCCTTGTGCTTGGTCGGCTCGAACTTCTGCCCGTGAGCTTCTTGACGGCCGCCGTCTTCATGACGTCATCGAAGTTCTTCTTAATCTGGGCTTTCATGCCTGCGTCCGCGCTCACCGTTTTTGCGACCTTTCCGATGACATCACGGGAGTTGAGCGCGCCCCAGAGTTCTTTCGCCTCAGCCTTGGCGACGGCCAGATTGGTCGTTCAGCAAGTCGTCCATACCCTTGCCCGTTTCCCTGGCCTTTCGATCCTTCTCCAGGATCGACGACATGTTCTTCAGCGCGCCCCATCCCTTCTGGATGTGCCACTGCTCCTTGTTGTCCAGCCGCTCCATTGTTGAACTCGTGAGGTTGCCCTCCGCGTCCCAGGTCAGCTTCTGGTCGCCGCGCCCGGTGGTGTTGCCGGTCTTGTCGTAGGTGTACGAGTCCCCGTCCGCCGAGGGCCTCGGCGGACGGGGACTCACCGCACGCCTTGTCGCCCTGCGTCCACGCCTCGGTCAGGCGCCGCAGGTAGTCGTAGCGGAAGCACCGGTTGTCCGCGCCGGTGCGCGAGACGTCCTTGATCGACAGGACGTTGCCCGTCTCGTCGTAGGCGTAGCCGGCCTGCTGGTCAACGCCTTCTGGCCCTCGCGGTCCACGCGGGTGGTGGCCAGGCGCTGGGTGCCCCACTCATAGGTGTTGGTGACCCAGGTCTTCTTGCCGTCCGCCAGGCCCAGTTCGTGCTGCAGCGGCTTGCCGCGACAACCGCATGGGGCTCCGGAACGCCCCGGGAATGCCCGTTGATCATGCGAGTTCCCAGTGAGGACGATCACACGGGGCGCGTCCGCCTGGTGCACAACCTTCCGATGAACTACCAGGTCACGTACGTGTTCGTGTACGGCCACACCAGGGCTGCCCCATCGGGGCCGTCCGGGCCGACTTCAAAGAAAGGTTTCAGTTGAAGCTTCACCGTGCTCTGGCGACCGCAGTCGTGACGACGGTCATCGGCCCCGTGGCACTGCTCGCGACCCCTGCCGCATACGCGACGGGAAAGGCGCCTGCGTCCGGTGCCACGCCTTCGGCGTCGGCCCCGGCCACCGCCGCGCCAACGCCTGCGCCGACCGCCGCCGGTGGCACCGATGCCGGCGGTAGCACCGCTGGTGGTGCGAGCGGCGAGCCTGCCACCGGGCGGCCGACTGCGGTGTCGACCCCCGCCGCCTCGGCCAAGCCCACCCCCGCCACCTCGGGCTCGGCGAAGCCGAGCGCCACGCCGTCCCCCACCTACACCCGCCCGACGTTCTGCTCCCCGATCTTCGACGAAGAGCGCGGGAAGACGGGGCTGGTTGGTCTTCCGGGCAAGGTCGTAGCCGGTTCTGGCTGGCATGAGTTCACATACCGCGTGACCAACGTCTCCAAGATCACGGTGATGGAGACCGATATCTCTCTCTCCCTCGGCACCGCCGACCCGAGACTAAGCGACGTCGCCGAACTGGACGTCACGGTCGAGTGGTTCAGCCCGAAGACACGCGAGTGGAAGCCCGTCGAGGGTGAGGGTGCCAAGTTCCAGGACAACGAGGACTTCGCCACCATCAAGCGGCTGGAGCCGGGCGAATACGCGGACGCCAAGATGCGTATCAAGATCGGCGAGAAGGCCAAGGCCGGCTCGGGCTACTTCTTCACGACCGGGTACTCATACGGCGCGGACGACAAGTGCGGCTTTGACGACATCAGCCAGTTCGACTTCAGCGTCCTCTCCCCCGGCAGCAAGCCCGGCAAGGTGGACGACGCCAAGGGCAAGCCCGGGAAGCCCGAGGACGGTAAGGGCAGGCCGGGAAAGCCTGGCCAGCTGGGCACCGCCGGGAACAAGTCAGCGCCGCACGGCGGCAGCGGCCTCGACGAGCTCCCGGTCAGCGGCAAGCTCGCTGAAACCGGCTCCTCGGACACACTGCCGACCCTCGCCGCCATCGGTGGTGCCGCCGCCCTAGCGGGTGCCGGGGCCGTTTTCCTCGTGCGTCGTCGCAAGACCGGATCCGAGGCGTAAGTAAGGAGACAAACGCCATAACAGGCAAGGTACGGGGCCACGCCCGCCCAGGCCGCCGTTGACGTACGACCCTTGGCACTCCGCCGCGCCGGTGTCTTCCGGAACCGCTGACCCGCAGCAGTCCCGGAAGGCACGGTGGCGACCTGCTCAGCATAGGCATGCACGGCCTGCTCGGCCTGAGCGTGCATGGCGTGTGACGTATCGCCGTCCGGAGACGGGGCACCGCCCTTGGGAAGTGCAGGTCGAACCAGAAGATGCCGTTCGGGAAGGCGGAACTGAAGCGCACCGCGTACTCCTGGGCGAGCAGCGACTTGTCGATACCGGGCATGCCCCACAGCTGCGCGGTGCGACCCGTACCGGACTGGGAGACCAGCGGAACACGGTGCCGGTGGAGAGCGGAGTGGATGCGCCACTGCTCCGCGAGGCGGCCGACGAAGCGGGACGAGCCGGTATGAGCGGGTGCGGGCAGCCACGGGACGAATGGCGTGCGAGCGAAGCCTCCCATGGCAGCGGTCAGCGACTTTGTGTGCGCCGCCACCTGGCCGGCCAGTCGGTCGACGTCTTCGGGAGCGGAGGACCAGGACAAGGGCCGGGCATCCCGCAGTTCCAGCGGATGAATGTGATCGGTGCCCGGCTCGGTGTTGACCACCAGGATCCGCTGCCGCGGATCCCCCTCGCGCCGACCGGCCACATATGCGTACGTCAGCTCCCACTGGCAGGCGCGGCGCCCTGGATAGGCGGCCGAATACAGAGCCAGGAGAGCCTTGGACTGGGCGAGAGCCCGGGTGATCGTATCCGTGATGGAGGCGAAGTCGTCCACCGCGCTGTCGTCGACGAACACCCGCAGTCCGCGGTCCCGCAGGGCTCGGACGAGGAGTGCGGCCCGTTGCGCGTCGGTACGGCTGTAGCTGAGGAAGACATCCCACTCACACAACCATGATGCGTCACCGCGCATCCTTCCGCCCGCGTGCACGATCAGCTGGGTCAACTCACCCAGGAGTTCGCGGAAATGGAGCTCGGAGAAGCCGCGACAGCCGAGATCGGCGCCCCGCGCCACAGAGATCGCCACACTCGTCCCCGCCAGAGAGCCGGAGGAGAGCAGTTCGCTGTCCATCACATCGGTACCTTCCTCCGCAGGCCCGTGCAGGCAAAGGGCCGTGAACTCCTGTGCCGTCACCGGGTGTACACCTACCCCGAGTGCGGCCTCCACCGTCTTCAGCTTCTCCTCCGGACGACGCAGCGCCCTCCCCGGTGGAGAACGATGTGACGGCCCTTGGCGCCGGGCCCGCCGTTGTCGCGCAGGTTTGTCAGGTGGGCCAGCAGCTCATCCACGGCCGGTGTGCGGAACGACGCGGTCACGGTTTCCGGGGCCGCATGTCTCTGGAGGAGAGCAGCACTTCGGCGCTGCCACAACGCGTGTGCGAGGAGTTCCTCCATCAGTGCCCGCAACGCCCGCAAGATGTCTTCCTGCCGCCAGTCGTCCCCATCCCTGTGCAGGGGGAGACGATGGGAGCTGACGTGGCGCGGGGCTTGTGCAACGGCGGCCTCGTCAGCCCTCGCACGACGGGGGCCTTCCGTCATGCCATCTCCGTCATGTCATCTCGGTCATGTCATCTCGGTTGTGCCGTCGTGTCTTGCGCCATCACCGAGATGGCTGTCACCACCAGTCCGGACGCGATGAGCCATCGGCCGCCGAATTCTGTGATCCGGGTGCCGTTGACGACGGGTCCCGGTACGAGGAGACGGGCGGTGAAGGTGGCGTTCGTCGGGTCGAGGGTGAGGTGGGCCTCTTCGAAGTCCAGCCAGCGGCCGGTGAGCGGATACCACGCCTTGTAGACGCTCTCTTTGGCGCTGAACAGCAGGCGGTCCCAGCACACGTCGGGCTGTAGGGCTGTCAGCCGGGGGAATTGGGCGCGCTCTTCGGGGAGCGATATGGCGTCGACGACTGCGGGGTCGGCGATCGGCTCGTTGGGTTCCGCGTCCAGGCCGATGGTCATCACGTCCGTCGCGCGGGCGACGGCTGCGGCGCGGAAGCCGGTGCAGTGTGTCATCGAGCCGATGATGCCGTCCGGCCAGCGTGGTGCACGGCCGGGGCCGGGCAGGATGGGGGCGGGGGCGATGCCGAGTTCGGACAGGGCGCGGCGTGCGCAGCGGCGTACGGTGTGGAACTCCTTCTGCCGTTTCGGGACCGCGCGGGCCACCAGCTCCAGCTCCTCGGGGAACATGGTGGACGCCGGGTCGTCGTCGTGGTCGTCGTGGAAGGCTGCGGCGGTCGCGATCGGGGGCGGCAGCAGTTTGTCGATCATGCGGTGGTTCCTGCGGTTCCTGTGGTTCCTGTGGTGGTGGGGAGGATCTGGACGGGGCGGCCCGGCGGGGTGGAACGGCGTCGCCATTCACGTGGGTAGCCGAGCGACACCTCCTGGTGGGGGATGCCGTCGCAGATCAGCAGGCGCGGTATGTGGAGATGGCCGTAGACCACGGCGGCCGCGCGGAAGCGGCGCGGCCAGTCCGCGGTGGCCTCCGTCCCGCACCAGAGCGCGAACTCGGGATACCACAGCGGGCGGGTGGGTTCGCGTACCAGCGGGAAGTGGTTGACGAGGATGGTGGGCAGCTCCGCCGGCACGGCGGCGAGTTTGGTCTCGGTGGCCGTCAGCCGGTCCCGGCACCATGCGTCCCGCGTCGGATACGGATCCGGGTGCAGCAGGAACTCGTCGTTGCACACCACTCCGGCCTCTTCGGCGATGTCGAGCGCGGTTTCCTTGGAGTGCGCCCCCGGCGGCCGGAACGTGTAGTCGTAGAGGAGGAACAGGGGCGCGATGACGACCGGGCCGCCCTCGCCCTCCCAGACCGGATACGGGTCCTCAGGGGTGAGGACGCCCAGCTCCCGGCAGATTGTGACCAGATGCTGGTATCGGGCGACGCCGCGCAGCTGGACGGGATCGTTGGCGGGGGTCCACAGTTCGTGATTGCCGGGAACCCATACGACGGTGGCGAACCGGCTCTTGAGCAGGGCCAGGGCCCATCGGATATCGGCGACGCACTCGGCGACGTCCCCGGCGATCAGCAGCCAGTCGTCGTCGGACTCCGGTCTGAGCCGCTCGACGATCTCGCGGTTTTCCGGGTACCGGACGTGCAGATCGCTGACGGCCACCAGCGTGCCGCGCCCGCGCCCGCGCCCGCGCCCGTGCCTGCGGTCGCGTCCGAGGGGCGAGCCGGTGGCGGGTGCGGGGGTGGTGGTGCGGTCGGGAGTGCGTGTGCTGGGGGTTTCTGGAGGGAGGGTGCGGATCTCGTAGGTCACGTTCGAAAGTAAATACGGTGGTGGGGGGAGAGGGAAAGGGCGGAATGGGGGAGGGGATGGAGCCGCCCTTGGGAGACCGGCCTGGCACGCTGCTGATTATGGAAATGCGGAATGCGGGGGAGAGAAAGAATGCGGATGCCGATCGTGGTCTGAGGGAGGCGAGGGCGTGTGGTATACGCTCGCCGGCTCATGGACTTGCCGGCTCATGTGATTTCCGGCTCATGCGCTCACGCGCTCGTGTGCGTGCCGCTCCCTGAATTCCGGATTCTGGATGGTGCGTCAACGGGGGTGCCGGGGGCGGGGGCGCCGCCGCGGCGGATGCGGGTGGCGAGCCAGAGGTCGAAGCGGTCGTCGGGGTCGTCGAGGCGGCGGCCGGTGAGGTCCATGGCCTTGTCGAGACGATTGCGTACGGTGTGGCGGTGGACGCCGAGCCGGCGGCTGGTGGCGTCCCAGGCGCCGCCGGTCTCCAGCCAGGCTGCCAGGGTGGCCAGCAACTCCTCGCCGTTGTCCGCGACATCGAGCGGGCCGAGCACGGCATCGGCGTAGCCGTGCAGCGTACGGGGGTCGCCCAGGTCCAGCAGCAACCGGCTGGCCTGGCTCTGCCGTGCCTCGGCGGGCGCGCCGCTCGACCGGCTGACGGCGAGCAGTCCGGCCGCCTGGCGCAGGGACACCCGTACCGCTTCGGGGGCGGTGGCCGGCCCGATGCCCGCCGGACGGCCCGGCGCGAACCGGCCGAGCACATCGCGGATGTCGAGATCCTCGCCGACGACCGCCTCGATGATCCCCCCGGTGTCCGTCGCGGTATCCGTCGCAGCGCCCTTCGCCCTGTCCGTCCCCGTCCCTGTGCTGGTGGCTGTTCTCGTGCGCATGTCCGTCCCCGTGCCCGTGGCTGTCCTCGTGCCCGTGCCCGTCTTCGACTTCCCGCCCGAGGCCCCGCTCACCGGCCCGCTGGCTGCTGCGTCCCGCACCCGGACCAGGCCGCCGGGGATGGCCAGGGCCAGGTCGGCGGCCATTTCCTGCGCGGCGCTTTCCGCGCTCCCGGAAGCGGTGCCGGAACCAACCCCGGATGCTCTACGTGACGCCGCCCCGGCCGCCGCCCTGGATCCGGTTCCGGGAGGCCCCCCGACCGACTCCGCCCCAACCGGCTCCACCACAACCCCGCGTACCCGCTCGGCGGTCAGACCGGCGGCTACCAGCATGTCCCGGGCCCGCTCGGCGGACGGCTCCTCGTCGGCCAGCAGCTCCGACAACAGCGCCGACCTGCGGCGACGCTCCGGCTCATCGCTCAGATGGCGTCGCTCCAGCTCCAGCGAGAGCAGCGACACCAGGCCCGGTACGACGGACCGGGCCGCGTCATCGGGCCGGCCGGTGAGCAGCAGCAGTCCGCGCAGCCGCCGCGCGCCCAGTGGCTGGACCTCCAACTGCCGCCCCGCGGCCGTGCTGGACGCGCTGCCGCGCAGCCCGCGCGCCGCGACCCGTTCGATCAGGTCGCGTGCCTCGGCCAGCGGCGACCGCGCATCCGGCTCACCCGCCGCGAGCAGCCGGCCCAGCGGGTCGAGCACCGCCGCGCCGACGCCCGTGGCGGCGGTCCACTCCTCCAGCATCGCCCGCAGCTCGCCACCCGTGGCCGCGGCCGTGAGTCGCCGCTGGGTCGCGAACGCCCGGTGCAGCATTTCGCGCTGCTCGTTGGCCCGCGCGTCGAAGACGGCCTTGGTGACGGCGATGAACGGCACCTCGTCCGGCACCGTCAGCAGGGGCAGCCCCGACTCCCTGGCGGCAGTCACCAGCGGCTCGGGCGCTTCCTGGTAGGGCAGCCCCTGCCCGAGCCCGAGCGCCAGACAGGCCGCGCCGCCCTCGGCGACGTCCCGTACGTACGTCTGGCAGTCGGCCGGCTCCATCGGCAGCAACAGGCCGATGGTCATGAGGAGTTCACCGCCCTGCAGCCATTTCCCGGGTGCCGGCAGATCCGAGACGGTCGCCGCCTCGACGGCGCGGGCCAGCAGCTCCGGCGGCATGTCGTAGGCGACCGACAACGCGAGATCGGGCCGGGCCAGCAGGTCGGAGATATGCAGCGGCATGGACACAGTGTCCAGCACGTGGGTGTGGAATGGACGGCAGGGCGATCGCGGCAGTGGTCGATTTTCCCTCATTGGGGTAAATGGGAGAGTGGGCAAGGTGCCAAGGCGTCCAGGAAGAAGCAAGGCGCCTCAAGATCCTCAAGCCTTCCAAGGCTCGAGAGCATCGATACCTGTGTACGGAGGGACGTGACGCCGTATGCGAGTGGCATTTCTCATGGCCCCCAAGGGGGTCGAGCAGATTGAGCTGACCGAGCCGTGGCAGGCGGTGATCGCCGCCGGTGGCACGCCGAAGCTGATCTCCACCGCGGCGGGAAAGGTGCAGGCGTTCCACCACCTCGACAAGGCCGACAGGTTCCCCGTCGACCTGACCGTGGCCGAGGCGTCCGTGGCGGACTTCGACGGTCTGGTGCTGCCCGGCGGGCTGGCCAATCCGGACGCGCTGCGCCAGGACCGGAAGGCCGTGGCGTTCACCAAGGCGTTCTTCGACGCGGGCAAGCCGGTGGCCGCCATCTGCCATGCGCCCTGGACCCTGGTCGAGGCCGATGTGGTGCGCGGCCGGACGCTGACGTCCTATCCGAGTCTGCGGACCGACATCCGCAACGCGGGCGGCACCTGGGTCGACGAACAGGTCAGCGTCTGCACCGCCGGACCGAACACACTGATCACCAGCCGGAGGCCCGCTGACCTGCATGCTTTCTGCAAGGCGTGCGTGGCGGAATTCTCCGCGTAGGGGGTGCGGCTGGTCTCGGCCTGGCTTGTGTGCGCTCCGCCCCTGGTCAACCTGCTTCGCAGCAGCGCCCCGTTTCGCGATGGACGCACCGGAACCCTCGGCGGGCTTCGCACCTTCGACGGTCAGCAACGTGTGGGCTCCGGGGCGGCCGACGACGAGGGCAGTCGCCCCGGACATCCTGTTCTCAGTGCTCGACGGAGGCGCGGCGGCGGCCCGCGATGACCAAACCAGCACCCGCCCTGAGGGCGATGGCGGTACCACCGACCGCCCACGAGGTCACCGACCCGGCTCCCGTGCCGGCCAGTTCACCGTTGTCACCAGGTGCCGTGACGGTGCTCTCGGACGATGCGACGGCGGGCTTGGTGCCCTCACTGCTGATCTGCTTCGGCCGGTCGCCGGTAGCTGCCCCGGCGTGCTTGGCGTCCTTGCCGCCGTTGGCCGCTTCGGCCTTGTCCTTGCCCTCGACCTCGTCCTTGTCCCTGTCCTCGTCCTCGGTCTTGGCGCTGTCGCCTGTCCCGGGAGAGGGCTTGTTCTTGGCCGCGTCCTCGGCCGCCTTGTCCTTGGCGCGGGCCTCGTACTGGCCGACTTCCAGGAAGTGCCGGACGTCTTCCGCCGTACCGACCAGGGCCTTGCCGCCGGCTGCCTGCACCGCAGGACCACCGGAGAACATGATCTGGGCGACACGAACCCGGTCGTCCTCCTCCTGGGCGCGGCGTCAGCCCGATTCCAGGAAGCGCACGCGGTCCTCAGGCGTGCCGTTCAGTGCCCTCTCCCCTCACGGACTCCGCGGCCCGTGTCCCTGTTCGCGAGGATCCTCAAGCTCGCAAAACGGTTGTCCTCATCACGGGTCGCGCTGCCGCCGGCCGTTTCTGCACGGGAGTGACGGCTGTTGGCGCCGAGTGGCTCCATGGCTGGCGGGGCGGCCATTGCCAGACCCGGGAGACAGCGTCAGCACGTCGGTCTTCTTCGCCACGGAGGAGCTATGAGGGGTGGCGTAGCGATATCCGCCTCAGGCGTAGTTGATCCGCTGGGCGCAGTACTTCTTCTTTCCGCCGCCCTTGACGAGGCACACTTTCACAATCACCTTCCTGCCTTCCTTCCGGTTCAGCCTTTTCGACGCGAGCTTGCCTTTACCACTGGCCTTGACCGAGCCGACGAACTTGCCGTGACTCGTGTAGAGGCCCGCCCAGGCGGAGTAGCCATCACGCCTCTGGTCCAACACCCGCAGCCTGTCGCCCGGGGACTCCCAGTACGCCCTGCCGCCCATATGCTTGTCCGTGGTCGTGAAACTCACGCTGGCGAACGCCGGAGCAGTACCGAACAGGCTGATCGCCACGGCGGCGGTGACTGTCCCGGCAGCCGTACCCAGTTTATTCCACTTCAACTCTCTAGACTCCTCAGCTGTTGGGGAACGCCCTATGGGATCGCCCTAACGGAATGGCAGATTTCTTTTACTGGTGTGGGCGGAACCTCGGAGTCACGACTTTGGCATAGGTCGTCATGAGGGCGGATGAGTTCCCGTAACTTGGCCCAATGCGCATGGCTTAACGGTCGGCGAAAGTCGACGACCTGCGATGATGCTGTGGCCCGCACTTCTGGACAGTCGCAAAATCAGTGGTGTGGAGCCTGAGATTGACGCCGAAGGTCGGTCGTCAGGCGGCGATCGGTGAACGCGGCACGGTGGGGCTCGATGCCGCAGACTGTCGTCTGGGCTTCAAGGGACTTCCTCCAGCACAACCGCCGACTCCGGTGGCAGGCGTACTGCGTCATTGTCACCGGGGTTGCCGGGCACGCAGCCCTCCGGCCAGGCGGCCAGCGGGCGCAGTTCCGGGGCAGGGGTGTTCGGCGTGCGGACTGGGATGGTGGCTGCCGTGTGTCGCGCGAGGTTGACCGCTACCCGTACCGGGCCCCGTCGCATCAGTAGCCAGCGGGCCCGTTCGTCGTATGTGACATCGGTGTTGGCCGGATCGAGGTCGGTGAGCGCGGGGAGTGTGTGGCGCAGGGTGAGCAGAGTGCGGTGCCAGGTCAGGAGGGAGGCGTGTGGCTCGGCGGCGGGTTCGGCCCAGTTCAGGACGGAGCGGTTGCGGGTGGCCCGGGCCTGTGGATCGGGCCAGTCGGCGGAGGTGCCGTCCCAGTCGTGTGAGGCGAACTCGCGGCGCCGCCCCTCCCGTACGGCCTCCGCAAGCTCCGGATCCGTGTGGTCGGTGAAGTACTGCCAGGGCGTGCGCGCTCCCCACTCCTCACCCATGAACAGCATGGGTGTGAAGGGGGAGCAGAGGATCAGTGCGGCGGCGCAGGCCAGCAGGCCGGGGGAGAGAGTGGCGGTGAGGCGGTCGCCGAGTGCGCGGTTGCCGATCTGGTCGTGGGTCTGGGCGTACGCCAGCAGCCGGTACGGGGGTGTGACGCGCAAATCGAGCGGCGCGCCGTGCGCCCGGCCGCGGAAGCTGGAATGTGTGCCGTCGTGGAAGAAGCCGCCGGTCAGGGTCTTGGCGAGGGCGGCCAGTGGGGCGCGCGCGAAGTCGGCGTAATAGCCCTGGGATTCGCCGGTGAGGACGGTGTGCAGGGCGTGGTGCAGATCGTCGTTCCACTGGGCGTGCAGGCCGTGGCCGCCGGTCGCGCGCGGAGCGGTGGTACGCGGGTCGTTGAGGTCGGATTCGGCGATGAGGAAGAGGGGGCGCTGGAGGTGGCTGGAAAGGGTGTCTACGGCGGCGGAGAGTTCGGCGAGGAAGTGCAGGGGTTGGGGGGCGTCCGGTGTGTGGGTGTGGGGGTGGGTTTGGTGTGACGGGTGGGTTTCGTGCGGTGGTTGGGGGGTGGGTTGCGCGTGGGTGTCGTGCAGTGCTCGGGTGTCGTGCAGTGCTCGGGCGTCGTGCCGTGCTCGGGTGTCGTGCAGTGCGTGGATGGCGTCCAGGCGTAGGCCGTCCAGACGGTAGTGGCGTAGCCAGCTCAGCGCGCTGCCGATGAGATAGGCGCGTACCTCGTCCGAACCGGGTGCGTCGAGATTGACGGCCGCGCCCCATGGTGTGTGGTGGGTGTCGGTGAAGTACGGGCCGAAGGCGGGCAGATGGTTGCCGGAGGGGCCCAGGTGGTTGTGTACGACGTCGAGGATGACCCCGAGGCCGTGGCCGTGCGCGGAGTCGACAAAACGCTTGAGGCCGGTGGGGCCGCCGTATGGCTCGTGTACGGCCCATGGGGCGATGCCGTCGTAGCCCCAGCCGTGGCGGCCGGGGAATGGGCAGACCGGCATCAGGGAGATGTGGGTGATGCCCAGAGTGGAGAGGTGGTGAAGGTGCGTGGCGGCGGCATGGAAGGTGCCTTCGGGGGTGAAGGTGCCGATGTGCAGCTCGTAGAGGACCGCGCCGGGCAGGGGGCGGCCAGGCCAAGGGTGCCGCCAGGCGAACCGGGCGTGGTCGACGACCGCGGCGGGGCCGCCGGGGCCGTCCGGCAGGCGGCAGGCGCGGGGGTCGGGGAGCGGGGGGCCGTCGTCGAGGCGGAAGCCGTAGCGGTCGCCGTCGTGGGCCGGTGTGTCGGTACGCCACCAACCGTCGCGGTCGGGATCGGGCTCCATGGGCACCGGTGGGTCGTCGGCCCGGTCGCCCGCCCACTGGAGCGTCACCTGGGCGGCGTTCGGTGCCCATACCTCGAACAGCACGCCGTCCTCCTTTCTGCGCCATCCGTCATACGTCATACGTCAGGGGTAGGGACGCCCTGTCGCCAGGTCCCTGGTAACCGTCCTGGTCACCGGGTCCCTGTCACCAGGTCCCGACGTCACCGGTGTCCCGGCCCCGTTTCCAGATGAAGAAAGCACGTCGGTGTGCCGCCCGACACCCCGACGTGGCGCTACGGCCGACATCGGGCCATACCGCCGGGCGACTCCGCTGCGCCGTTCCGGCGAGTGCGGGCCGGTGCGCAGCTGACGGGACCAGCGGAAGCGGCTCGCTGACCTGCACCGGTTCCAGCGCGCGGAGGGCCCATGACGGGTATCTCGCCTGGACAGCGGGTCACGGTGGCCGGAGAATCACCGGCATGACTTCGCTGGAGTTCCCCGCACGGCCGGCGCGTCCGTCGGACGCCGACCGGGAGCGCGCCCTCGATCTGCTGCGGGATGGCGCGGCACAGGGACGGCTGTCCCAGGACACCTTCCTGCGCCGGATGGAACTCGTCCTCACCGCCCAGGAACACTCCGAACTGGCCTTGGCCACGGCGGATGTGGAGAGCCGCGGCAAGGTCCAGGGCGCGCTGCTGCGGCTGGTCGGCCGGATGTCGGCCTTCCATATCAGGATCCGCAGGGCCTGGCGTACGGAGCGGCTGCCCAAACTCCTGCTGCCCGAGCCGGGTCCGTTCCCGCTGCTCATAGGGCGGGCTCCGGGCGTCGGCCTACGCCTCAACCATGAAACGGTCTCCCGCGCGCACGCAGAACTGCGCAGCGCAGGCAAGAGCTGGATGCTGCGGGATCTCGGCTCCACCAACGGCACCTGCGTCAACGGGCGCCGGGTGGTGGGAGAGGTGCCGGTCGGGCCGGGGGATCACATCACTTTCGGGCGCGTCGACTACGTCCTGACGGAGCGGTGAGGCGGGTGGCGCTGCGGGTGGTTCCCGGCGACGTTCCGTGCGGTGTTCCCGGCGGCGCTGCGGACGGTCATTCCGGCGGCGCTCCGGGCGGTGTTCCCGGCGGTGCCTCGTCGCGCGGCGGCGCATGCACCGCACCACCGTGTGCCGGGCTTTGTCGGCGGAGCGATGGGCCGCAACCGGATTGACGGCCGCCGCCGGGGCGCCAACGGACCGTCCCCCGTGGCCCCTTGGCGCCCTCAGTGCTGATGCACGCCAGGTCAGCGCTGGTGCAAGCACTGCTCAGTGCTGATGCAATCCCCGCCCCGCCAACGTCAGAAACACCTCGCCGACCGCCTCCGACAGCGTCGGGTGTGCGTGGAGATGCCGCGCCACATCCGACGGTTCGGCATCCCACCCCACGATCAGCTGGCTCTCCGCGATCATTTCCGAGACATGTGGGCCGACCAGGTGGACGCCCAGCACCGCCTCGGCCGCCTCGCCACCCGCCCCGTCCGCCGCCGCGATCACCTTCACCATGCCGCCCTGCCCATGCACCATGCCCTTCGCGGTCGCCGTCAGCGGCATGGTGTTGACCTTGATGTCCCGCCCCTGGGCGCGTGCCCCGGCCTCGCTCAGACCGACCGACGCGGTCTGCGGGCTGGAATATGTCACCCGGGGCACGGTCGCATAGTCCACCGGAGGTGACGGGACGCCCGCCAGCGTCTCGGCGGCCAGCAGCCCCTCCGCGAACGAGGCGTGCGCAAGACCCGGCGACGGCGGCGGCAGCAGATCGCCGACCACATGCACGCCCGGCACGGCCGTCTCCAGCCGCGTCCAGTCCGCCGGTGCGAGGAACCCCCGCCCGTCCGTGGACAGTCCGGCCGCCTCCAGGCCGAGCCCGTCCGTCACGGGAGTCCGCCCGATCGCGACCAGCGGTCGCTCCGACTCGACCACGAGTTCCTCGCCCTTGGCCGTACGGAGGATGGCCCGCACCCCGTTCGCCAGCAGCTCCGTGCCGACCAGCGTCGAGCCGGTACGGACCATGATGCCGCGCTTCCTCAGACCGCGCGCAAGATGCCGGCTGACATCCTCGTCCTCCAGCGGCAGCAGCCGGTCCGCAGCCTCGACGAGCGTCACCTCGGCGCCCATGGAGTGGTGGAAGGACGCGTACTCGACGCCGATCGCGCCGCCGCCCAGCACCAGCACCGACTCCGGCAGCCCCGGGGCGAACAGCGCGTCATCGCTGGTGACGACCCGTCGGCCGTCGGCCGAGAGCCCCGGCAGCCTCCGCGGCCGGGAGCCGGTCGCCAGGACGATGCCGCGCCGGGCCGTGAACGCGCCGCCCTCGGGGCCGTCGATCAGCACCGAACGGGGTCCGGTCAGCCGCGCCGTACCGTGCACCACCCGTACCCCGGCGCGCGCCAAGTGGCCTGCCACACCCTGGTGATTGCGGGAAACGATGCCGTCCCGGGTGGTGGTCAGCGCGTCCCAGTCGACGGCGTCCAGCGTGGCCTTCACCCCCCACCGCTCGCGCGCCTCCGCGATGCCGTCCACCAGCTCCGCCGCGTGCAGCATCGCCTTGCTGGGAATGCAGCCGCGATGCAGGCAGGTACCGCCGATCAGATCGCGTTCGGCGAGCACCACCCGCAGCCCGAGGCCGGCGGCGCGCAGCGCGGTGCTGTAGCCGCCGGTGCCACCGCCGATCACGATGACGTCCGGCTCGGGGACGCCGGAGATCCCGCCGGCCGTACCCGTTCCGACCGTGGGTCCGCCTGTAGTTCCGCCCGTGACGTTGCTCATGCCGTCAAGGCTGCGCCCACCTGCGCCGATGCGTCCAAGGCAATGTTTCTATGGGGACGATGAGCTGTGTGCATGAGGCGAGTCGCGTGCGTGGGACGCACGGTGGGAACGCAGCGAACGTCGCGCGTGGGGAGGACAGGAAGACCCGATGAGTCTGCGACAGATGGAATACCTCGTGGCGGTCGTCGAGGAGGCGTCCTTCACCCGCGCCGCCGAGGCGCTGCATGTCACCCAGTCCGCGCTCTCCCACCAGATCAAGGCGCTGGAACGCGAGGTCGGCGGCCCCTTGTTGGAGCGGATGAGCCGCGGAGTACGACTGACCGTGATGGGCCGGGCCTACTTTCCGCACGCCGAACTCGCCGTACGCAGTGCCCGCCAGGCCCGCCGCGCCGCCCTGGCCGCGGCCGGCGCGGAGAGCGGCGAACTGCATATCGCGACGGTGCACGGCCAGGCGATCGGTGTGCTGCCGGAGGTCTGCGCCCGTTGGGCCCGCGAGCACCCGAGGGTGCGTCTGCTCCTCCACGAGTACGCCACCACCCAGGAGCTGTACGAGCAGATGGAGCGAGGCGTCGCCGATGTCGCCGTGGGGCCGCGCCCCGAGGACTGGCAGGGGCCGGTCACCGTCATCGGCCGGGAGGAGATGGTGTTGGTCGTGCCGCATGACGATCCGTTGGCCGCCCGGGAGTCCGTACGGCTCACGGACCTGGCGGAGCGGCCATGGGTGCGGTGCAGCCTGGAGCCGGTGGTGGACGGTCGGCGGTGGCTGGACCTGCAGTGCGAGCGGGCCGGTTTCGTGCCCCGTACCGCGGTCCGCACCCAGCACAGCTCGACGGCCGTACGGATGGCGTCGGCCGGTGTCGGCGTGCTGCTGACCGCCGCCCATGAACTCACCGGCCTGGACTGTGCGTCCGTGCCCACCGATCCGCCGTGGCGCCGCGATATCAGCGTCTTCTCACGGGTCGAACTGACGGGCGCGGCAGCGGTGTTCAGTGAGCTGCTGCGCGCCGTGTCGGGCGACGAGAAGAATCCGGCGGCCGGGAATGCCCGGTGACTGGAAACACTCACCCCGGTCGTGCCCCGGCACCCCGTCCTCACCCTGCCACGAACAGCGCCACCGGCGACTCCGCCAGCAGCTCGCTCAGCCCCACCACCGCACCGCCCGCCACCTCCCGGCCGGTCAGCAGCTCGCGCCAAGGTCCTCCGGGTGGCAGCCGCAGGACCGTGTCCCACCAGCCACCCGCCTCCGCCAGACGCAGCGACAGCCGGGTCGCCACCGACACCACCCGCCCGCTGCGGCAGAAGGCCACACAGTGCTCGGCCGCGGGCCCCTCCGCGGGCAGCGGCTCGTACGACGCGGCCGCACCGAACCACTCCGGACGGTCGCGCCGCAGCCGCAGCGCCGCCGCCGTCAGCCGCAGCTTCTCACCGGACAGATCCCCCGGCGCGGCCCCGCCGTCCAGCTCCGCGAGCAGCTCCGGCCGGAAGCGGGCGGGCCGTCGGTTGTCCGGGTCGACGAGCGCGGCGTACTCCCGCTCGGTGCCCTGATAGAGATCGGGCACCCCCGGCATGGTCAGGTGCAACAGCGCCGCACCCAGCACATTCGCCCGGACGAACGGCGCCAGATCCTCGTCCAGCGCGGCAAGCGGGGCCGCCCCGGGACCGCACGGGCCGCCGCGTACGAACTCCGCCACCGCTTCCTCGTACTCCGTGTCCTGCTCTGTCCACGAGGTACGCAGCCCGGCCTCCCGTACGGCCTTGAGAACGGCCTGTGACACCCGCTCCACACCGCGCCCACCGTCCGCCGACGGCCCGTCAGCGGCCGCCGCCCCCAGTCCGAACACGGTCTGCCAGGCCAGCCACGAGACCATCGGATCCCAGGGCGCCGCGCCCATCACCCCGCGCTCGCCGGCCTCGCCCGTCACCGCACCCAGCACATCCCGCCACCGGTCCGGGCACTCCGACAGCACAGCGATCCGCGCCCGGACGTCCGCGCTGCGCTTGGTGTCGTGCGTGGAGAGCACCGTCCCGGTGGCGGGCCAGTCCTGTTGCACCCGGGTGCAGTACGCGTGGAACGCCGCCGGGCCGAGGGCGGGCTCCCCGGGGTCACCGCCGACCTCACAGGCCGAGAGCAGCACCGGGTAGCGGTAGAGGGCGGTGTCCTCGACGGACTTGGCGCGCAGCGCGGACGCGGTCTGCGCGAAGCGCGCGGCGAAGTCGGCGACATCGGCACTGGGCGTGTCCGACGGGTCCGTGCCGCCCTCCCTCTCCCTCTCCCCACCAACCTCCCCCTCCCCGCCACCCAACCGCCCCAGCGCCAGATCACGGATCAGATCCACCGCGCGCGCCTCTTCCGGGACCCGGAACGTGGTGCGTGCCCGCGCCGCCGCCGTGTCCAGCATCGCCGCGTCCCGCCCCGCCCGGTCCGCGTCCGCGGCGTACGGACGGTAGACGGGCAGCCGCACCAGCAGCTCCCGGATCGCCTGGCGCAGCGCCCATGGCGCGTGGTCGCCCGGCCGGGGAACGCGTTCGCCGATCCGCGCCGCCGTCCGCACCAGCCGCTCGACCTCCGCCGCCAGATCGTGCGTGACGACCTCGTACGCGGCCCGGCGCACCGTCTCCTCCCAGTCGCCGCCCGTGTCGGCCAACGGGGTGACGTGGTCCCGGTAGTGGGCGAAGAGCCGTCCTACGCCCTGCGGGCAGACGAACAGCGCGTCGATGCGGCGCAGCGCGTCATAGCCGGTCGTGCCCGCGCACGCCCAGCGGTCCGGCAGCCGCTCCTCACCGGTCAGGATCTTCTCCACGACCGTCCAGCGGCCGCCGGTCCGGGCCTTCAGCCGGGCCAGATAGCCACCCGGGTCCGCCAGCCCGTCCGGATGGTCGACGCGCAGCCCGTCGATGACGCCCTCGCGCGTCAGCCGCAGCAGTGTGCCATGCGTCGCCTCGAAGACGTCGGGGTTCTCCACCCGTACGCCGATCAGCTCCGAAACGGTGAAGAAGCGCCGGTAGTTGAGCTCGCTGCGGGCCAGCCGCCACCAGGCGAGGCGGTACCACTGGGCGTCCAGGAGGCGCTCCAGCGGCAGCCGCTCGGTACCGGAACGCAGCGGAAAGGCGTGCTCGTGATAGCGCAGCACCCCGTCTTCGACCCGGAAGTGGGGGAACTCCTCGCCCAGGCGCCCGGCGAGCACCGGAAGCAGCAGCCGACCGCCGTGCCCGGCATCCCAGTCGATGTCGAACCACGCGGCATACGGGGACGCGGGGCCGTCCCGCAACACCTCCCACAGCGGCCCGTTGAGCGATGCCGGCGCCGGCACGGCCATATGGTTCGGCACGATGTCGACGATCAGGCCGAGGCCGTGCGACCGGGCCGTCCCCGCGAGCGCCCGCAGCCCCCGCTCGCCGCCCAGCTCGGCCCGTACCACCGTGTGGTCGACCACGTCGTAGCCGTGCGTGGACCGCGGTACCGCCTCCAGGACGGGGGAGAGATGCAGATGGGAGACGCCGAGCGCGGCGATATGCGGCACCGCCCGCTCGGCGGCGGAGAACGGGAACTCCGGCTGAAGCTGCAGCCGGTAGGTGGCGGTCGGCGACGGATTCGATGGCTGCGTCATGGGAACACCCGTACCCCATTGGCGGCCTGTTGCGTCATCCACAGCTGCCGTCTGCTGCCGTCGGGCCTGCCCCGAGCACTCCCCGCCCCCGTTCCCCCCGTTCCCCCCCCGGCCCTCCACGTCGTCGGTTCCTCCGATCCGGGAAGCCGACGCACCGCACACCTTCGTACGTCCGGTGCGTACGGCCCCCGGCGCCGTGGCCGCCAGCCCCTGTCGTCAGGCGATGACCGCCATGACAACCACCTCAACCACCTGTCGCCAGGTGATCGCGCTCTCCCTGCCCATGCTGTTCGTACGGTCCCTATGGGCGCTCTACCTGGTCGTCGTGGACCTCGGGGTGGGCCTTCGCCCCGCACCTGATCACGCTCTTCGGCCTCACCGAACGGATGGTGCCGGCCACCCGGCTGGCCGAGTCGATGGCCTTCCTCACCAGTGCGGTGGTCGGCGGCCAGGCGCCGGCACCGGCCGCCTCCGGCCGCCTCGCCGACGCCCACGGACCGTCGGCCGCCTTCGCGACCGCGGTCGGCGCCGCGGTCCTGATCCTCGGCGTCGCGATCACCGCCAAGGTGATGCCCCGGACCGCCGCGCCGGTGCCCGGCGCTACCCCGGCCGCCGCAACACCAGCAGGCTCCGGTCGGTGAGCGTCAGCCGATCGCCCGCCTTGACCTTCGCCCCGCCGCCGTCCGCCACCGCCCAGGGCCGGTCGGTGTCCACCACCACCTGCCACTGCCGACCGTGGTGCACCGGAACCATGAACTCCTTCTCCTGCGCATGGGCGTTGAACATCAGCAGAAACGAGTCGTCCGTGACCGTCTCGCCGCGCGGCCCCGGTTCGGAGATCGAGTTGCCGTTGAGGAAGACCGTCAACGCCTTGGCATGGACGGACTGCCAGTCGCGCGGCCCCATCTCCTTGCCATCGGCCCTGAACCATGCGATATCGGAGAGCTCGTCATATGTGCCTTCCGCCGGGCGGCCCTGAAAGAACCGCCGGCGCCGGAACACCGGATGGTCGCGCCGCAGCCACACCATCTGCCGTACGAAGGCCAGCAGCGCCGGCTCGTCATCGGGCGGTACGGACGCGCCCGTCCGTCGCTCGTTGCCAGCCTGACGTTCTTCCTCGCCCGTCCCGTCCTCCTCGTGGGCGCCTTCATAATCCTCGGCACCGTCCCGCCCCTCGGCACCGTCCCGCCCCTCGGCACCGTCCCGCCCCTCGGCACCGTCCCGCCCCTCGGCACCGTCCCGCCCCTCGGCACCGTCCCGACCTTCTGCACCATCCCGATCCTCTGACCCGACCCCGGCCGTTCTCCCGTTGTCCGCCCCCGATTCCGGCCACCGCACCCACGACAACGCGTTGTCCTGGCAGTACGCGTTGTTGTTGCCGCGCTGTGTGCGCCCGAACTCGTCTCCGTGACTGAGCATCGGCACACCCTGCGACAGCATCAGCGTCGCGAGGAAATTCCGCATCTGCCGGGCCCGCAGCCGACGCACCGAGGGGGCGTCGGTCGGGCCCTCCACCCCGCAGTTCCAGGACCGGTTGAAACGTTCGCCGTCCCGGTTGTCCTCGCCATTGGCCTCGTTGTGCTTCTCGTTGTACGCGACCAGATCGTGCAGCGTGAATCCGTCATGGCAGGTCACGAAATTCACCGAGGCGAGCGGTCGCCGCCCGTCCCCCTGGTAGAGATCCGATGAGCCGGTGAGCCGGGACCCGAACTCCGCCAGGGTCCGCGGTTCGCCCCGCCACAGATCCCGCACGGTGTCCCGGTACTTCCCGTTCCATTCGGTCCACAACGGCGGGAAATTCCCCACCTGATAGCCGCCCTCACCGACGTCCCACGGCTCGGCGATCAGCTTCACCCGGCTGACGACCGGGTCCTGATGCACCAGATCGAAGAACGACGACAACCGGTCCACCTCGTGGAACTGCCGGGCCAGCGTCGCCGCCAGATCGAACCGGAAACCGTCCACATGCATTTCCTGCACCCAATAGCGCAGCGAATCCATCACCAGCTGCAGGACATGCGGACTGCGCATCAGGAGCGAATTCCCGGTGCCGGTGGTGTCGGTGTAGTAGCGCTTGTCCTCGGACAGCCGGTAGTACGAGGCATTGTCCAGCCCCCGGAATGACAGCGTCGGTCCCAGATGATTCCCCTCGGCCGTGTGGTTGTATACCACGTCGAGAATCACCTCGATACCGGCCCGGTGCAGTGCCCGTACCGCCGTCTTGAATTCCAGCACCTGCTGCCCGCGGTCCCCCCAGGACGCGTACGCGTTGTGCGGAGCGAAGAACCCGATGGTGTTGTAGCCCCAGTAATTGGTCAGCCCGGCGTCCACCAGCCGGTGGTCCTGCACGAACTGGTGCACCGGCATCAGCTCCAGGGCCGTGACCCCCAGCTTCGTCAGATGGTCGATGATCGCCGGATGCGCCAGCGCCGCGTAGGTGCCGCGCAGCTCGTCGGGGAGCTCCGGATGGAGCATCGTCAGCCCCTTCACATGGGCCTCGTAGAGCACCGTCTCGTGATACGCGGTACGCGGCGGGCGGTCATCGCCCCAGTCGAAATACGGATTCACCACCACGGACGTCATGGTGTGCGGCGCCGAATCCAGATCATTGCGCGTTTCCGGCCGCCCGAAGTGGTATCCGTACACCGCCTCGTTCCAGTCGATACGGCCGCTCATCGCCCGCGCGTACGGGTCCAGCAGCAGTTTCGCGGAATTGCAGCGGTGCCCTCGCTCCGCCTCGTAGGGACCGTGCACCCGGAATCCGTAGCGCTGCCCCGGCATCACGCCCGGGAGATAGACGTGCCAGACGAAGGCGTCGGCCTCCCGCAACTCGACGGCGGTTTCCGAACCGTCATCGTTCAGCAGACACAACTCAATGCGTCTCGCGGCTTCGGAAAACACCGCGAAGTTGGTGCCCGCCCCGTCGTAGGTGGCACCCAGCGGATACATCTCTCCCGGCCAGACCTGCATGCGTAGACTCTTCCACTCTCTCGTCAGGGGCTGCGGCAACTCCACGACAAGCGTCCGCGGACCGAATCAGCATCTTTCCTCAACCTGTCCCGCACAGCGGGAATTTCGCGAGATCTTCGCTGAACTGTGGTCAATCCTTCGCGATGCCGTCCGATGGTCTTACCGGGTCTGGCTGGTTCTCTTGGGTCCGGCTGGGCCTGCTGGGGCTTACCGGTTCTTACGGACGTAGTCGGTTGTCCTACGGGAGTAGCCGGTTGGGTACGATGCGCAGATCCCGAGGGCCCGGGGCCGGTGCCGCTACATCAAGCACCCTCTCTCCCCCCCGCCTATACAGCAGCTACGAACAATTCACCAGCGACAACCTGGCCAACCGTGCCGCGTGCGCGAGCGGGACCTCCCGCGGCCGGGTCAACGGACGGCCGCCGAAACACCCCATCGCGCGGGTCCACATCAGGTTCGATCACACTGCCGGGCGATGCCGAACACGGGTGGACGGCCGGCCACCGTCGGCCCGCCCGCGTCCTCCCGCAGCGCCATAAGCCGGCAGCTCAACGGCCTCAGAGCTATGAATCCGCTCACTCCACCCGCGCTTTCCGGCCGCAACGGGCAATATGAATAAGGGGAGTTGGCGGACGACTCGAAGCATCCTGCTGCACTGCCTCCCGCGCCGCAGTAGTCTGCCTTGATCGTTGGCACGGGGGTTCGGAAGGCGGTGGCAGGTGAGCGGCGGGCTGGAGTTGCCCCCTGGTGATGAGAGTCACGAGGGTCACGAGGGCGGCTCCGTCGACGCACCGCCCGGCGCGGTGTCCCTGGCACGGCCGCTGGAGATCGGCGCGGAACTCGACTGGGGCGCCGAAGCCTGGGCCGAGGTGCGCACCCGCGCCCGCCGGGCCGGACGTGCCTATATCTGGCTGAATCTCGTCGAGCAGCGACTCCGGGCCGTTGTCTCGGCGGTGCTGCGCCCCGTTTACGAGCCGGTGCACGGCGACGAATGGGTCATCGCCGCGGCCGGTCCCGCCGGGCAGGAGTGGGTGCAGCGCGCGGTCGCCGTCCGCGAGGTGAGCCGGCGCAAGGGCTACCTCCTCGACCCCGCCGACGACAACATCGTCAGCTTTCTGACGCTTCCCCAGCTCCGCGAGCTGATGGTCCAGCACTGGCCCTGCTTCGAGCCGTACTTCGACGACCGCCGCGATGTCGAGCTGGGGCTGGACGAACTGGAGGTCGCCCGCAACATCGTCTCCCGTAACCGGGCCCTGTCCGAGACCGTCCTCGCCCAGGCGGAGCGGGCGTCGGCCCGGTTGCTGGACATCCTGGGCTCCGGCGTCGGCACCCGGATCTCCGGGCGGCTCCCGATCGACGCGGTCGAAGATCTCGTCGGTGACCGGTACGCGGATGTCATCGGCGTCCACTCCGACCGGGTCCGTCTCCAGCGCCAGCTCCCCGCCGAGGACCTGTTCGGCGGTGCCCGCCGCCTCGACGCCGTAGGCATAGGACTGAACCTTCTTGTCCAGAACTACTCGGGCCGCCGACTGGTCCGGCTCGCCGAGTCCGGCTGCCGTGTCCGCCTGCTCTTCCTCAATCCCGCCAGCAGTGCGGTCCGCCGCCGGGAGCGCGAAATCGGCCTGAAGAAGGGCGAGATGAGCCGCTCCATCGAGGTGAACATCCTGCACATGCGGCGGGTACGCGCCCGGTTGCGCGACCCCGGCGCCTTCGAGATCCAGGTCTTCGACGAGACCCCGCGTTTCACGGCGTATCTCGTTGACGGCGACGGTCCCGATGGCATAGCCGTCGTCCAGCCCTATCTCCGTAAGAGCCGCGGTATGGAGTCGCCGGTGCTGGTCCTCCGTGGGGGCGGTCGCGACGTGGTCCGCCAGGACGGCCGGGACGGGCGTGAGGCGCGTGACGGGGAGGGACTGTTCGAGACGTATCGCGAGGAGTTCGAGAGCGTGTGGGCGGATTCGCGGCCCGTCTCGTAGGGGCGCGGGCTGTCGCTCGGCTACCAGGGGCCTGTGGACAGGCCCTGTCACGGAGGCGCCCTACGGTGTCCCCGTGATGCCGCCGTCGACCCGTAGCTCGATGCCGTTCACGTAGTCGGCGACCGGGCTGGCGAGATACCCGACCGCGGCCGCGACGTCCTCCGGCCGCCCCAGCCGCCCGGTCGGATTCGGCGCGTACTCCGCGAGGATGTCCGCCTCGGCCGCTCCGCCGTCGTCGCCCTCGTCCGCCGCTGCCGCGCGTTCTTCGAACATCCGGCGCATCGAGGGGGTGACGATCACTCCGGGGCTCACACAGTTCGCGGTGACCCCGGTACCGGCCAGATGCCGGGCCAGGCTCGTGGTCATGTTCACCACGGCCGCCTTGGCCGCGGAGTATGTGACCATGTTGGGCAGCGGTGTCCGTACGGCCCGGCTGCCGATGGTGATCACGCGGCCCCAGCCCTGCGCGCGCAGCGACGGCAGCAGGGTCTGGGTGACCCGTACCGTCGGCAGGACGTTGCCCTCGAACGCGGCCCGCCAGTCGGACGGCCGGGAGCTCTCCCAGTCGTGTTCGGCGAACGGACCGGCGTTGTTGACGAGGATGCGGGCCCCGAAGTCGCGTGCGGTGACCGCGACCTGCTCGGCGACGCCCGGTTCCGTCAGATCGCCGAGCACCACTTCGGCGCGCACGCCGCGGACCGCGATCCGCTCGGCGACGGCCGCCGCGGCTGCCGCGTTCCGCCCATGGACAAGGACATCGCACCCTTCGTCCGCCAGGGTCTCGGCGATCGTCGCCCCGATCCCCGAACTGCTCCCCGTCACCAGAGCGCCGTGTCCCGCCAGCCGTAGGTCCATGACGGTCAGCCTAGGGGCGGCGGAGGTGCTGCGGGCCCCGGTTGTGAGCCGCGCGACAAGGCTCGCAGGCCGATTGTCAGTGGTGCATGCGAGAGTGTTCGAGCAACGGGGGATGTACCACCGAAGGAGGCCGCGTGAGCGAGCGGAGCATGGGGGGCCACCCGGCCGAAGGCTGGGGCGGCAGGGAAGAACGGTGCGCGCCGAGCGAGGGCGGGGCCGGGCGAAGCGAGGTGCCGGCATGAACTGGCATCAGGAGCTCTTGGTCAGCTTCGACCTGGAGACCACGGGCACCGATGTCGAGCGGGACCGTATCGTCACCGCCGCGCTGATCCGGCTGGAGGGCGATGGCCGGGTGGTCGCCAAGCAGTCCTGGCTCCTCGATCCCGGCGTACCGATTCCCGATGAGGCAGCAGCCATTCATGGCATTTCGACCGAATATATCCGAGAACACGGCCGGCCGCCGACGACCGCGATAGCGGACATCACGGAGGCACTGGCCGATGCGCTGCGCGCGGACATCCCCCTGGTGGTGATGAACGCGCGATACGACCTCTCGCTGCTCGACCGCGAGTGCCGTCGCCATGGCGTGCGCACGCTGACCGAGCGGCTCGGCAATCCGCCCGCGCCCATCATCGATCCGCTGATCCTGGACAAGCATGTGGATCGCTACCGCAAGGGCAAGCGCGCGCTGCAGGCGCTCTGCGGGCATTACGGCGTGCGGCTGGACGGCGCGCATGAGGCGGGCGCCGACGCGGCGGCCGCGGCCGGTGTCGCCCGGCGCATCGGGGAGAAACACCCGTCCGTCGCCATCCCCTCACCGCGCGCCCTGCACGCGCTCCAGGAGGAGGCCGCCGCCGAACAAGCGGCCTCGTTCCAGGCGTACTTGCGTCGCTCCGGCGATCCGCAGGCGATAGTCGAGCGGGCCTGGCCGCTGATTCCGTACCAGGGCTGAGGGGGACCGAGACCGATAACGGGACCGGGAACGAGGCAGAGATCGAGCCCTTGGTTGGGGCGGGCGGCCGGGGCGGCGAGCGGGATCCGGACCCGGCCCCGAAACCGGCCCCAAGACTTCGACCCGGTGCCGGGCCTCAGAACGGATACCACCGCACCGTCGCGTCCTTGTCGCGCAAGGAGGCCATCCGGCGGCGGAATTCCGTGCGGGCCGCCGGGTTTCCAGGCGCGTGCTGGGAGACCCAGGCACAGCTCGCCGTCTCCCGGGAGCCACGCAGCACCGCACAGCCCTCCCAGTCCCGCACGTCCCAGCCGTAGACCGACACAAACGTGTCGTACGCGTCCGCCGTCAGGCCGTAGCGGTCCCGGCTCAAGGCCATCACGACGAGGTCGTGTTCACGCAGATCGGAGGCGAAGGTTTCCAGGTCGACCAGCACCGGACCATCGGGCCCGACATGCACATTACGGGGCAGCGCATCGCCATGGATGGGGCCGCGGGGCAGCTGCGGCGCCAATGCGGCGGCGGCCGCGGCGAACGCGTCCCGCCGCCCCCTCAGATACTCCGCGTCCTGCGCCGATACGGCATCGCCCGCCAGTCGCAGCCAGCGCTCGACACCGCCGAGGAGTTCGCGCCGGGGGAGCGCGAACGGCGGTTCCGGCAGGGCGTGCACGAGTTTGAGCAGCGCGGCGAGATCGCCCGGTTCGGCGGGGCGGACGGCTTCCGGCAGCCGGTGCCAGTACGTCACGGGGTGCCCGTCGACCAGGGTGGCCTCGGGCTCGGCGGCCCGTACCGCCGGTACGCCCTCGGCCGCCAGCCACTGGGCCACGGCGAGTTCCCGTTCGGCGCGCTCCCGGAGATCGGCGCTGCGGCCCACGCGTACGACCGGACCGTCGTCGCCGAGTACAAAGACCGCGTTCTCGCCGAGCGCGAGCAGCTTGGCGTCGGCCGCCGCGTCGGGCCGTCCGGCCGCGGCCAGGACATCCCGGGCGCGCGCCTCCGTGAAGGCGCCGGGGCTCGCTTCGGTCATCGTGCTGCCTCCTGCGGTGCGTGATCCCGACCAGTGTCGCAGGTACGGAAGCCCTCCCAGGTGGGGAGATCCCTCACGCCTACCGACCGGGCACCTTGACGGCGATGGCGGCCCTCACGACGATGACGGCGGTCGGCCGCGACCAACGGGGGAGAGGGGGCGACGGGGCGACTCCAGCAGCGCCGAGGGCGGGAGTCCGCACCGACATCGGAGCGACCGGCACCGGTTCACCACACCACCGGTTCACCGCACCACCAGTGCAGCACACCACCGGTTCACCGCACCACCGCATCCCCGCACCACGGAAGCCGGACTGTCTCGCCAGGGAGAGCGCCGGGCCGACCGCGTCCGACTGCCTGACCGCGTCCGACCGCGTCCAAAGGAGCCACTGCCGTGACCTTGACGACCGCGCCACGGCGGTCAACCACAGCCGGCTCCCGGCGCACCGTCGGACCCCGGCGCGACCATGGTGCGTGGTTCCTCGTGCTGCCCGCGCTGTTACCGATCCTCGTGCTGAGCGTCGGACCGCTGCTGTACGGCATCGGGCTGGCGTTCACCGACGCCCAGTCGGGCCGCACCCAGCCCACCCAGTGGGTGGGTGCGCTGAACTTCTCCGACCTGTTGCGGGACTCCCTCTTCTGGGAATCGTTCCGGATCGGCCTGGTGTGGGCCGTCGGCGTCACCGTCCCGCAGTTCGTCCTCGCCCTCGGCCTCGCGCTGCTGCTCAACCTTGATCTGCGGCTGCGGTGGCTGGCCCGCGCGCTGGCGATCATCCCGTGGGCGATGCCGGAGGGCGTCGTCGGCATCATGTGGCGGCTGGTCTACCACCCGGACGCCGGCGTGCTGAACGAAACGCTGCGCCGCCTCGGCCTGGCCGGAGCCGGCGACGGCCGGGACTGGCTGAGCGGTCTGGCCACCGCCCTGCCCGCGGTCATCCTCGTCGGTATATGGGCCGGTATGCCACAGACCACCGTCTCGCTGCTGGCCGGCCTGCAGAACGTCCCGCGCGAGCTGCACGAGGCCGCGTCGATGGACGGCGCGGGTGGCTGGCGGCGCTTCCGTACGGTCACCTGGCCCGCCATCAGACCCATCGCACTCGCCATCACCGCGCTCAACTTCATCTGGAACTTCAACTCCTTCGCCCTGGTCTTCGTGCTCACCGACGGCGGCCCCGGCGGCCGGACGCGGCTGCCGATGCTCTTCGCGTACGAAGAGGCATTCCGTTACGGGCAGTTCGGATACGCCGCCGCGATGGGACTGGCGATGGTCGCGGTGATATCGGTCCTGCTGGCCGTCTATCTGGCCGGCCGGCTGAAGAGGGACGAGGACAAGTGAGCAGACTGAGAGCGACCAGACGAAAAGCGACCAGACGAAAAGTGAGCACACGACAAGTCAGCACACGACAACTGGGCCGCCGGGCCACCGTGAAGCGTACCGCCGGCCGCACCGGCCAGTACGTCGCGCTCCTCTGCTACCTCGCCTTCCTCTCCTTCCCCTTCCTCTGGCTGCTCTCCACCGCCCTCAAACCGCCCCGCGAACTGGGCAGCATCCACCCCGCATGGATCCCCGAGGCGCCCACCCTGGAGAATTTCCGGCAGGCGTTCGCTCAGCAGCCGCTGCTGGAGGCCGTGGGAAACAGCCTGCTCGCGGCGGCGGTCTCCGCGGTCACCGCGATCGTGCTGGCGACCCCGATGGCCTATGTCCTGGCCCGTTTCCGCAATCGTTTCTCGCGGGTGGCCACCGCCTGGGTCGTGATCAGTCAGGCGTTCCCCCTGGTGCTGGTGATCATCCCGCTGTTCCTGATCCTGAAGAGCCTCCAGCTGATCGACTCCCGGATCGGTCTGATCATGGTCTATGTGGTGTGGTCGCTGCCCTTCGCCCTGTGGATGCTGACGGGCTATGTCCGCGCCATACCCCACGAATTGGAGGAGGCCGCTGCGGTGGACGGTGCGGGCCGGACACGTACGCTCGTCTCGGTCACCACGCCGCTCCTCGCGCCGGGCATCGTCGCCACGGCGCTGTTCTCCTTCATCACCGCCTGGAACGAGTTCTTCTTCGCCCTGGTGCTGCTCAAGTCGCCGGAGAAACAGACACTGCCGGTCGTGCTGACCCATTTCCTCGGGGCGGAGGGCGTCGCCGATCTGGGCCCGCTCGCCGCCGCCGCGCTCCTCGCCACCCTCCCGAGCCTGCTCCTGTTCGCCGTCATCCAGCGGCGAATAGCCGGCGGGATGCTCGCCGGGGCGGTGAAGAGCTGATGCGACCCGAGAGGCTGATGCGACCCGAGAGGCTGATGCGCTCCGAGCCCACACTGCCGCAGCGGACCCGCGCCCGTTTCCACCGCCGGAGCCTGCTTGCCGCTGCCGCCGCGCTGCCCGCGGCCGCCCTGCTGCCCGGCTGCTCCGACGACAACCGGCGGAAGGCCGGCGGCCGGATCACCCTGCGCTTCCAGTCGCTGGCCTGGCAGCAGGACTCCGTCAAGGCCAACAGACAACTCGTCGCCGAATGGAACCGGCACCACCCGGACGTCCAGGTCCGGTACGTCCAGAGTGCGTGGCCCACCGTCCACGACCAGCTGCTCACCTCCTTCGAGGGCGGCGAGGCGCCGGACATCATCCATGACGCCTCCGACGACCTCGCCGACTTCGCCTACGGCGGCGATCTCGCCGACCTCACCGCCCTGCTGCCGCCGCGTCTCAAGCGCGATATCCCACAACAGAGCTGGGAGACCGGCATGTTCGGCGGCCGGGTGTACGGCATCCCGTTCCTCCAGGAACCGCGGGTGCTGATCGCGAACCGCAGGAAGCTGAGGCGGTCCGGCGTCCGCATCCCCACTCCCGAACGCCCCTGGACCTGGGAGGAGTTCGCGGAAGCGGCGCAGCGGCTGACCCGTGGCGGCACCTACGGCGTCGCATGGCCGCTGAAGGAACCGGTGTCCGCCACGCTCAATCTCGCTCTGTCCACGGGGGGCCGGGTCTTCCACCGCCACCCCGGGGGCAAGGTGGAGGTCCGCTTCGACGCCGTCGACCAGGTGGTGCCACGCACCATCCACGACCAGCTGAACATCGACCGCACCGCCTCCCGTACGACCCTGGGCATGGGCGGCTCGGACACCCTGCCGGGCTTCTTCGCCGGGCGGTACGCGATGGTGCCGCTCGGGTTCTCCTACCGCCAGCAGATCGCCCAGCAGGCACCCGAGGACTTCGACTGGACGGTACTGCCCGCGCCCAAGGGCACCGTCCTGGAGCAGGGCGTGAGTCCGCAGACCCTGTCGGTGGCCGAGGACTGCCCGCACAAGGAGGAGGCGATGGCCTTCATCGACTTCCTCCTCCGGCCGCCGAACATGGTCCGGCTGGCCCTGGGCGACTGGATGCTGCCGACGGGTCAGGAAGCTCTGAAGGACCCGGCGCTACGGGTGGCCAGACATGATTGGACCACCGGCACCGCGCTGGCGGGCTCGTTGCGCTCCGCGCCGGCCCAGTCCGTCCGTGGTTATCCGGAGTGGAAGGACAAGATCGCGACACCGGGCCTGCAGGAGTACTACAGCGGCGCGATCGGTCTGGACGCCCTGCGGAAGCGGCTGGTTGACGACGGCAATCTGGTGCTGGCGCGTTACCAGCGCTGAGTGGCGGCCCTCTTTACACCTCACGCGCAGCCGACCTCGCCGAGGCGAACTCCCGCCTGAACAGGAATTGTTAAGAGGTCGAGTTGAGAAGCGCGCCCTTGTGGCCGACATCGTCGACAGTGGCGCACGCTCTCCGCAACACACATCTCGCGAGGCGCAAGCCTGCCATACCGGGGCAACCGGTCTTCTGTGCCTTGTCCCCGATGTCACCCCCTGTTGCGCGCATGTAAACAGAGTTGAGCCCCTTGGCTTCATCTCGGCAGGGCCTTTTGGTCAACTCCGTTCCGATTCCGCCTTTTTGCAGCTTGTTGCTTATCTCACACGGCCGGGTCGGCCTTGAATCGGACCCGTTAATCCGACAAGGTTTCGAGCCAGCTCGACGCGGATCTTCCGGTCCCGTCGGGCTGTTGCGCAACGCTTTCCCCCCACACCACGAACGAGGAGAACCCTCGCAATGGCTCACAAGCGTTCCAGCAAGAAGCGGTTGATCACGGCGATAGCCGCCGCGGTTGCCGCCACTGGTATCGCCACCGTCACCGCGGTCACCGCTGGTGCCTCTCCCGCGGCCGAAGGCAAGATCTATGGTGCCGAGGCCAAGGGTGCCGTGAACGGCAGCTACATCGTCATGCTGAAGGAGTCGGTCCGTACCGCCGAGAGCGGCGACCTGGCCGCCAAGTACGGCGGCGAGATCAAGCGGAGCTACTCCTCCGTCGGCGGCTTCTCGACGACCGGCCTGGACGAGGAGGAGGCCAAGCGCCTCGCCGCCGACCCCGCTGTGGACAAGGTCGTTCAGAACAAGAAGTTCCACATCAACGCCACCCAGGACAACCCGCCGTCGTGGGGCCTGGACCGCATCGACCAGGCGGACACCGAGGGCGACAAGAAGTACAACTACCCCGACAACGCGGGTGAGGGCGTCACCGCCTACGTCATCGACACCGGTGTGCGCACGACGCACAAGGACTTCGAAGGCCGCGCTTCCTCCGGCTTCGACGCGGTGGACGGCGACGACGACGCCACCGACGGCAACGGTCACGGTACGCACGTCGCGGGCACCATCGCCGGCGTCGAGCACGGCGTCGCCAAGAAGACCAAGATCGTGGCCGTCCGTGTGCTGGACGACGAGGGCTCCGGCACCACCGAGCAGGTCGTCGCCGGTATCGACTGGGTGACCAAGAACCACGAGGGTCCCTCGGTCGCCAACATGTCGCTCGGCGGCGGCGCCGACGAGGCGCTCGACGCGGCCGTCAAGAAGGCCATCGACTCCGGCGTCACCTTCGGCGTCGCGGCGGGCAACGAGTCCACCGACGCCGGCCAGGGCTCCCCGGCCCGGGTGAAGGAGGCCATCACCGTCGCCTCCAGCGCCGACGCGGACGAGCAGTCGGACTTCTCCAACTACGGCGAAGTCGTGGACCTTTACGCTCCCGGCTCCGACATCACCTCGGACTGGAACGACAGCGACGAGGGCACGAAGACCATCTCCGGTACGTCCATGGCCACCCCGCATGTCGTGGGGGCCGCTGCGGTCTACCTGGCCGGTCACCAGGACGCCACCCCCGAAGAGGTCGCCCAGGCCCTGACGGACGGTGCCACTCCCGACAAGATCACGAACCCGAGTGAGGGGACGCCCAACAAGCTGCTGAAGGTCACCGAGTAACCGGCTCAGTCCCTCAGTTACCACGCCGGCCGTCGCGCTCGCCCCCACGGGGTGCGGCGGCCGGCGCTTTTGCGTGCTGCGGTCCACAACGCGCGGGAGGCGAGGCGAAGTTATCCACAGAAGGAAGCCTCCGGGACCATCTGACGGGGAATCTCGCTACTGTCGGTGACATGTACCGAGGACTGCCATTCATCGGCATCAGCACCGTCGTCTACGGCTGCACCGGCCTGATCGCTGTTGCAGCCGCCAAGATCCGCAGTACAGGGGAGCTCAGCATGCACACCGTCACCTTCCTCGTCCCAGCTCACCATGAGGAGGAGGGGCTGCCGGCCACACTCGAATCCTTGTGCGCCAAACGGTCCCGGCTGACCGCGTCCTGGTCGTGGACGACACCTCCAGCGACCGTACGGGCGAGGTGGCGGCATCACATGGCGTGACCGTTATCCGCCCGCCGCGCGACCTCGGCAGCAAGGCCAAGGTGCAGAACTACTCCCTGCCGCACTGCACCACCGACCTCGTAACTGCACCGCCGACCTCGTACTCGCCGTCGACGCGGACACCGTCCTCGCACCCGACTGCATCGAAACGCCATACCCGCACGATCCGGGAGCGGCCGCTCCACCGAGTATCTCTTCGGGTTCCACTGGCACGGTGATTTGCATCTGGTTTGCAGGTGACGCGCTGACCGGTGTCTTTGCAGGTCGCGAAGAGTGCTGGCCGGATTCGCGAATGTGCAGGTGTGCTCATGTGTGGGCAGCTCCGGCAGTCTTCATGCTGACCTCATGCTGACTTTCCTGACGAACCGTCAGTAGATCTTGCTTGTGGTGGTGCTGTTGCCGGAAGGGATCTGGTCGGCGCTGTTGACCTGTTGTCATGAACTACCTCCTACGGCCGGGGAGATGAGGAACCTGTGGGAATTCCCGACTCGTCTGCCGCGTCGGGCGTTTTTGCTGTGGGGCGGAGGAGGGTGGCCAGAGCGAGGGGGTGCAGGAGTGCAATGGGGGCCATGAGGTGCTGGGTCTTGAAGAAGGCGCTATACAGGTGGGGACTGTGGCCAACTCGTTCAAGCATCCGGTTCAAGGCGGTGCCCACGAGCGGCCCGTACCGGGGGGCCGGGTCGGCCCACTGGGAGTCCAGGGCGGTGGCCAGGATCCACGGAAGGTGGGTGCGGCGGGCGAGTCGACGTTGGACGGTGCGGGTACGGGAGGGGTGGCGGTGCAGGTGGGTAGCGGTGGCCTGGAGGGTTTGTGCTTGGAGGGCGGCGACGGTCATGCCTTGGCCGTAGATTGGGTTAAAGAGGCATAGTGCGTCGCCCATGACGAGGAACCGTTCGGGCCAACATGCCATGTGGCCGTGGTGGTTGCGGCGGTTGGGTATTTGGGCACACCCCCGGTCGTCCCGCGGCTGTACCCGCTCCCGGCGCTCTCGGCGCCCGCCGGCCACATGCTGGACGGACATCACGGTGAACTCGGGCAACGCCCGCGCGTACCAACTGAGAACAAGCCATTCCGCCCTGGCGTGATCAAATTAGCTGATTCCGTCATCATCTTTTCATCGGGTGGCCCTATGTTTAGTCGCGCTCAGCACCATCACACTGACCACACCACCGGCCGGGGTTCCCGCCTGTGCGCGGGCCGGCCAAAGGGGGAAAGAAAACGATGCGTCACTTAAGATCGACCGGCCGCTTCGGCAGAGGGCTCATAGCCTTCACCGCTGCGGCTGCCTCCGCGATAGCCGCCATGAGCTTCGCGGCCTCACCGGCCGCCGCCGCCCCGGCAAAGCCCGCCGCTGCTCAGGCAAAGCCCGGCGACACCTGTACGGCGGCCGACCTCGGCACACGCCATCCGTACATCAAGAGCACCGAAGTGTCCCCGACGATCACTCACTTCAAGGGCTGGTACGTCACCGAGGGCACAACCGGCACCCAGACCGTCACCACCAGCACCCAGACGACCATCTCGGTCTCCGTCGGCCTCAACGGCAATGTCGAGGGCAGTTTCGCCGTCGAGACCCTCGGCAAGGTCGGCGCGAGCCTGGGCCTGAACGTGAAGGTCGACTACACCTCCACCAGCACCGAGTCGAACGCGGTCACGTGGAACTTCAACCAGCCCGGCTACTACGGCGCCTACAAGGGCACCAAGAAGGTCACCGGTACGTACGGAAGCCTCAACTGCAACCGCGTCCAACAGGGCGACGGCAGTTGGGCGTTGAAGTGGATCGAGGGGCCCGACGGCGGCAACTTCACCACCTACACCACGCTCGAGGAAGGCGCGGTGCGCTGCCAGGACGAGGTGCCCGCAGGCAGCATCATGGCCAAGGCACAAGGTCTCCTCGACTGCGGCTCGGCCGCCGCGAGGGCCGAGCACCCGGCGGGTGCGGTGGCGCCGACGGCGAAGCAGAAGCGGGACCGCCTCGTGCAGCGCCCGGCGCTCACCAGCGGCACGTCCGCCGAACAGCCCAAGGCCACCGGGCGTAGCGCGCGGGCCGCTCTCGACTGCAAGGCCGAGGTCTACAAGATCGCCGTACCCGGCAAGCCCCTGTCCTGGGGCGCGCCGCTCCTGGCGGACGACGGTGTCCGCCTGCGGCCCTCGTCGATCTTCAGCGCCCACCTGGACAACTGGCGCCTGTGCAACGTGACGGAGAACAACGGGGTCCTCGAGGCGTCCCTGTGGAACTGGGGCAACGGCGGGTGCGCGACCATCGCCGAGCAGAACGCGGCCACCGAACGGGCGGTCCTGCAGACGGCCCCCTGCACGGAGGACGACCTCCAGCGGTTCTACATCTACCGCGACGTACCCGGCAGCTCGAAGATCGGTGTGCAGAACAAGTACACCGGCTCCATGATGGGCCACGACCGGTACGCGGACGGGGAGTTCATACGCCAGTACTCCAGTGGTAGGCAGGACGGTACGGGTACGTACAGCCTGATTGGAGTCTGACGGCCCACACCCCGTGAGCGGCCCCGCACGTGAACCCCCGACCTCCCGGTTTCGTGCGGGGCCCTGCGCGTCCCCAAGGCCGGAATAGTGCACGGTCGGACATAACCCCCTCCCGCCAGTAGTCAAAAACATCAAGTGCGGCTGCGTCGAAGCCAAGCGCGACGAGGCCGGATACGCCTACCGCTGGCGAGTACACAGCCGAGCGTTCAAGGGCGAAGAGGACGCAGAAGGCGTCGAGGCGACATGGACCGTCTGCGAGTCCGTCGTCCGCGCAATCAGAGTGCTTGAGCAGCTGCAGGCCGCCAACCAGAACTACCTCATGGGTGCCCTCCTCCACGGACCGGGCCAGCCGATGAAGGCCGGCTTTGACCGAGCAGTCGGCGTCGGCACCACCAACTCTTGTAGATGAGGTCCTTGTAGCGGCCAGCTCGGGAGGTGCCAGCCAGGAGTGCGGCACCTCCTGAAGCGATCCTCGTGCCCGCGCGAACTGGCTGGCATGGCAGGTACAACGGTGTGGCCGGTCGGCGGGAAACGAGGGATTCCCGCCGACCGCCGTTCCCGCCCCCTCGCTTTCCTTGACGATCTACGATCGCTAACCGGGGCATCGCAGCAAGGGGGCGAGGGATGACTGCTGAGCGTGGCGGATCGACGGCGGCTGACGTGGAGCGGGCGATTCGGGCGGCCGAGGACCTCATGGAACGGGAGGGGCTGACAGACGGTGCGGAGGTGCCCGAACCGGTCGGGCCTGAAGCAACGTGCGCGGCCGTTCAGCGGCTCGGGGATCTGTTCGTGGAGCTGCCCGGGCAGATGCGGTACGGGCTGCGTCGGCAGCGGGACAACGGCGGGGACCTGTCGACTGACCCGCTGCAGGGGCTGTCCGAGATTGTGCAGAACGCCGACGATCTCGGGGCATCCCAGGTCAGGATTCTCGTCCGCGACACGGAACTGCTCGTGGCGCACGACGGCCGTCCGGTACGGCTGACCGATGTAATGGCGCTCGCCATGCCCTCGCTGACGAGCAAGGCCGACGACCCTGACGCTACGGGCAGGTTCGGTATCGGACTCATGACCCTCCGTCGGTTGTCCCCTGTCTTGGAGATCTTCTGCGGTTTCTACCGCGTCCGGATCGGGGATCCCGACGTGTCCCTCGCCGAGCCCTTCTCGGTTCCCGCCTGGTCGGCGCAGGACAGTTGGACTGTCCTGCGTATCCCGCTCGCCACGCCCGCCGAGGTGCGGGGCCAGGACGTGGACGACTGGCTCGCCGCGTGGGGTGACGAGGCGCTGCTCTTTCTCCACCACGTGCGCGCGGTCGTGCACCAGCACGAGGGGGGTGACGTACGCACCCGGCTGGCACTGGAGTGGGGCGAACCGGATGCCTGCGAAGCGGTCGTCGGCGGCCGGGAAACCGTAGTCGACGTGCGCACAGCTCGGACCTCCGGCGGCATGTCCTGGCAGGTCAGCCGTGCCACCGTACCGAGCCCGCCCGACGTGCCAAGGATCCGCAAGGCCGCGGGCGAATCGACCGTCCTCGCCGTCGCGATCCCGCTGCACGAGGGCGCGGGCGACGAGGTGGCTGGACAAGTGCACGTCGGACTGCCCGTGACCGAACTGGGACTGCCGCTCCGGGTCGGCGCCCAGTTCGATCCGAACCCGAGCCGTCAGCACGTCAACGACACCCCGTGGAACCAGGCGCTGCTTCCCCTGCTGGCCGACCTTTGGGCCGCCGTCATCGTGCGACAGCTCCGCCTGGACCCGACCGCGGCCTGGCAGTGCCTGCCGCTGCCGCACGACGTCCAGTCGCCGAAGGGGCCTGTACACGACTTGGAGCAGCGGTTCCTCGCCCTGGCCCGCGCGAGGGTGTCGAACGAGCTGCGCCTGCGGACGCCGCTTCATGGCGACCTCGGACTCGCCGACCTCGCAGTCGGCGACGAGGCGCTATCACGCGCCCTTTCGGAGGCGGAGATCGCGCAGGTGGCCGGACGCATAGCTGTATTGCCTCCAGCTGCGCGGGATGCGGACGGGCGGTGGCAGGACGTTCTCGATGACTGGGCCGAACACGACGGTGCCGCGCCCGAGACCGTCACCGTCGCGATGGCCCTGGACGAGCTTCTCGGCGATGGGCCCCGGAGCCCAGAGGCGACGGTCGCACTCGCTTCCGTCGCCATCGCCGAAGACGAGACGCTGACGCTTCGATGGCACAAATGGCTGGTGGATGTCTCGGGGGCACGGCACCGGGTACCCCGGCCCGGAGCCGCGGAGATCTTCACCGACAAGGCCCAGGGGCTCTGGAAGGTGCTCGGGCTCAGCTGCGTCCTGCACCCGGCGTTCTTCGCCGAGACCGGGGAAGCGGCCCGGGTCAGTGCGTGGCTGAGAGACCAACAGGTTCTCGTGACGGGCGCGGAACCGGTACCCGCCATCCGCCAACTCGCCGCGCGTGGCACCCGAAGGGACGTCGCGCCTCTGGTTCTGGACGACGTCCAACTGGTGGCGCTGCGCGATGGATTCCTGCGTGTCCCCGTGAGGGAGCGCCGTCGGCTGGGCAAGGACGTGGGCCGCGCCGTCCTGCTGCAGGGCCGGCGGTCCAGGACGGGGGGCCGCTGGGAGGACGTACAGGTCCGTCCTGCGGATGCCTACCTGCCGGCCCGGCTGGACAGTGTGGACCGAGAGGATAGTTTCGAGACCGCGTCGGGTGGGGCCAGCGGCCTGACCTGGCTGCGCCCCCGCTATGCCCAGGTCCTACCCGGGGCAGGGACGGGCCTGGGCGCCCGAGCCTTTTTCCACCTGCTCGGTGCCGAGAAGGGACCTCGGCTCCGGCCACACCCCGGAGTCGAGCACCGGTTCACCGCCTCCAACCCGAACGAGGGCCTGCCGGCCCGGATCCAGGGCGGCCCGGCGGAGCGCCGAAAGACATCTCACGTGCCTAACAAGTCAAGCCGCGACGGCCAGGTCCGCTGAGGAGGAGGTGAACGCGTGATGCTCGTCAAAGAGCTGCCGGGTCTGCAGGCAGTGGTGGAGCTGGCCGAGCAGCCGGTTGAACAGATGCCGCTGGGCCTGGGCATGCCAGTCTCCCGCCGCACGTCGGCGGCGGTAGTGCGCGTCGGCGCCGGGCGAACTCCGCAGCGCGGAGAAGGCCCACAGGAATCCCGCCGTGATCAGGCGGTCGTTCTTGATGTGCCGCCGTCCGACGAACTTCTTCTTGCCCGAGGCTCGGGTGATGGGGGCTGATCCGGCGTATGCCTTCAAGGCGCGGGCGTCGGTGAAGCGGTCGCGGTCGTCTCCGGTCTCGGCGAGCACCCGGGCGCCGAGTTGGACGCCGAGGCCGGGGAAGCTGAGCAGCACGTCAGCGTCCGGGTGCTGGAGAAAAGACTCCTCCACCGCCTCGGCCAACTCGTCCGTAGCCCGGCAAGCGGCGTCCAGCTGGACGACGAGGGCGGCGAGTTGGTGTCCCATCGCGTCTTCGACGGCCTGTGGCTGGCGGGCGTAGTCGCCGCGGAATATCTCCCGCAGGCGCCGTGCCTCGGCCTCGATACCCCGGCTGCGGCCCGCGCGGCGGAGTGCGGCCTGCAGCTGCGCGATCGACAGCTTCGCCGCGCGGGCCGGGGTCGGGGCCGCGGTCAGGACGGCGCGGGCTTCTGGGCGGGCGAGGCCGTACTGCTTGCCCATGAAGGCGTCCAGGGCAGCCGGGAAGTAGGTCCGCAGCAGCGAGCGGACCTGGTTGACCAGCTGCTGGCGGTTCCAGACGGCGTCCTGCTGAGCGCGGGCGAGCACGGTGATCGCGCGGGCCAGGTCGCTGTCAGCGGGCAGCGGCCGGTGGGCGTCCATGTCCGTGCGCAGGATGTTCGCCAGGATCAGGGCGTCGCCGGGGTCGGACTTCTTGCGCGAGACGCTGTGCCTGTCGCGGTAGCGGGTGGCGGACAGCGGGTTGACCGCGTAGATCCGGCGGGTTCCGGTGCGCAGGGTGGCCACGAGCAGGCCATGGCTGGTCTCGATGGCCACCGGTATCGGGTCCTCGGGGGTGTCGCCGTACTCGGCGAGCAGTTCCAGCAGCATCCGGTACCCGGCGGCGTCGTCGGTGATCCGCCGCTTGGCGAGCTGTGTGCCGGCCTCGTCGACCAGGGTGACGTCATGGTGTCGTTCGGCCCAGTCGATCCCGCAGTACACGTTCAATCTCTGCTCCTTGCCCTATGCGTTTGTGCAGGTGACAAGCCTGTGTGGGCCACGCGGCGACCTAATTCCAGGACTCGCGGGTCCGCCATCTCACCAGCCGTTCGTGACGCCAGCGCCTCGCAGGGGCCCCGATCTCGGACAGAGCTCGAAGGCTCGGGACAACAAGGAGAGGTCATCCTGCGACGGGCTCGCACCACGAAGATCAATGTTCGGCACGGGTGGATGAGTTCCGCAGCGGCCCGAAGACGCCGGGCGCCACCGGTCTTTCGTGAGGCCTCGACGGGCCCGGACCACACAGGAGTCTGCCCGGCGCCCACGCGGCCGCTACGGATCCCCACCACTTCGACAGTCCAGCAGCCCCGTTCGGGCTGGTCTGGAACCACCTACTCACGAATTAGGACCTCCAGAACCGGTCGGCCACTTACACCTTGGAGGACTACGACAGCCCTGACCTGATGGCCGTCCTCCGTGACATCGCTGCGGAGAAGGACGGGTCGGTACGTCGCCGGCGGGCCGCCGCACTGCTGCGGGTACTGGGACGCGCCTGGGGCGCCTTGTCCGAGCACCACAGGGTCCGCGCCGTCTCGGACTACCACACGTGGAACTCCCGCGGAGAGACGGATGGCTTCTGGCTGTGGCAGCTGAAGACCACGGCATGGCTGGACAACCAGGACGGCGAACCGGCCGCTCCCTGCGGCCTGCGTGAGCGTACGACCAGTACCGTCGCCGTCTACGGTGCGGAAGGTGCAGGCTTCCTGCACCCCGACCTCCAGCAGGCGGTGGGCAGGCGAGGCGAGGTGCTGGTTGCACTGGGCGTCACCGGCGAGCCGGAAATAGCAGACCTCTTGGAGGCACTGCGCCTACTCCGCGACCGGGAGGCCGGCGCCCTCGACCATCCGGCGGCGCAGATCGTCTACCGGGCGCTTGCCGAGCGACTAGCCGCCCACCGGGGCAAGGACGCAGCACAGGTGACCGCCGGTGTCCTGAGTGCCTTCGGGCAGCAACGTGGACTGGTCCTTACGACTTTGGGCTGGCGCCGGCCAGGCGACTGCTTCCGTGGCCTCCCGGTCCTCGGCCGGTGGGCCGCCTTCGCGACGTCGTTCAAGGGCAGTGACGTCCTTTGGGAGACCCTCGGAGTTCCGGAGGTCGGCGTGGAGGATGCGGTACGGGTCGTCAGGGAAGTGGCCCGTGAGGTGAGGGAGGAGCGGGACGCGCGGGTGCCGGTCGACGCCGAGACCGTGATGCTCGAGACCTTACAGATGCTCGCTGGAACAGCTGGCGAACGGCCCGAGAGGGTGACCGCCGCCTTGGTGGGCAGGCTGCCGCTGCGCACGAGTCGGGGGTGGACGAGCAAGCGTCCGGTGTATGCGGCCGACGCGACATTGGCCGAGGCGCTGGGCTCGCGGATACCGGTCTGGTTGCCGGGCGCGGAACTCGAACAGTTCAGAGCGCTCCTCGGACCTCTGCGGGTGACCGAGCTGGGAGCGGCGGACATCACCTTCCGTCCCGCGGAGGACGCGCCCGTCGACGAGGAAGCGACCGATCTGGTGCGTCACGCGCTGGATCTGCTCCGCGAGGACCTCCAGCGCAACGCCGTCGCTGTCGCGGGATCGCTCGACTGCCCCTGGGAGGACTTGGCTCAGGTCGAGGTGCGGGTCACCTCGTCGCTGGAGTGCCTGGTCGCCCTGCCCGATGGGGAGGCGGCTCGGGGGCCGGTACGTACCGCCCTCGACCGGGACTCCCGCACTCTGTGGACGGTGGACCGCGAGTTGCTGAGGCGGCCGTCGGAGGCGGGTCGGGCCATCGCGACTCGCTTCACCGAGGACGGCGCCAGGTCGCCTATTCCTGGGCAGCCGCCTACGACGAGGCGGAGCGCGGACGAGAGGCGGTGCGGCTCGAGCTGGCCGAGGAGCGGGTCGCACAGGACCAGGCGGCGACGGATGCCAAGCGTGCCCAACGCCTTGCCGCGCTGGAGACCGAAGTCAAGACGGTCCAGAACAAGGCAGGCTCCCGGCCGACCGCGTCGGCATCCCTGCCGCCGGCCACCGTCCGCCCGGCTCCGGCCGTCCCGTTCCTGGAACCGCGAAAGTTCGTCGATCCGGCAGCTCTCCGCATCACCGGCATCCGCCGGACCGCCCAGGCGCAGCCGTCCGCTGGTGGTGTGTCCGGGGCCGGCAGAGGGGCACCCGCCAGGGGCCGCCTCGCCCCGCCCGCACACGCACCGGCCGTGCCCGCCCCGCGTCCGGTTCCCCCTGCGCCCAACACCGACCGCCAGGAGAGGGTGGCCCTGGACCTCCTGCGCAAGGTTCAGGGCACGGAGCAGGAACCGGAGTGGCTGCGCGATCTGCGGCACCAGCACGGCGTGGGCGCCGACGCCGTGGACAAGCTCGATCGGTTCTACGAGCTGAAGACGACCTACGGACCCGAACAGGACACGGTGACCCTCACCGCCAAGGAATGCGAAAGGGCGGCCTCGGGAGCCGAGTTCTTCCTCGTCGTGGTGTCCGGACTCGCGGCGGACTCCGATCCCGTCCTGCGCCTCGTCCCGGATCCGCTGCACCAACTCGGCATCTGTCCGAACGGAAGCGTCATGCTCACCGGGATCAAACAATCCGGGAGCCTCATCGTCGAATTCGGCGCAAGGGAGCAGCCGTAGCCTTCTTGACTCTCCAGCAGGTTCAAGAGCCCGATCAACGAGAACGAGTACTGGGCCAGCCTCACCGTGGCACTGGCTGCATAGGAAGGACTCCACAGTTCGAGGGGATTGACACGTCGCGTTCGCGATGGTCAGCAGTCAGAGGCCAACACCAGTTTTCTGTCAGCCAAGTTGGAGAGGCAAATGCAACAGGCATCGGGCCTGCCGACATCGGCACGGTCCAACTCCGGGCAGACTGACGACTGTTAGCAATGGCGAGGGAAGTAATATTGTTGTGCGACAACTGGCATCGGGTCTCGACCCCGGACGTCTGCGGAGGTCTGGACCACGGCGCGCCGCATGACCCCCAGGAGTCGGCCTGTTCCCCGGCGTAGCGCCGCCGATGCTGACTTTGTGCTGACTTGCTGACCTCGAAATGCCCTCTGACCTGCAACGATGTCCTGCCGAGCCTCTTCGGGTTCCACTGGCACCGGCTCTAGGGCAACGTTGCGGGTGCAGCGGGTCGGCCAGCATCTATGCAGCTCAGAGGTGGTGCAGAGCGAATTGGCGCATGTGCATGTGTCGCCATCTGCCACCACCTCTGGCAGGGTGCATGCTGACCCAATGCTGACTTAGCTGACGTACCATCAGCTTAAGGTGATGGCATGTCACTTCCTTCGCAGCGCGTTCGTTGAATCGGGGACGGACGGGCTCCGATGCTGAGCTTTGAGCAGGATCGATTTTGCGGTCCGGCGATGCTCACGTCTGTCTTGAGGAAATAGCCGGCGTCCCGGAAGTACCACTGCGATCGAGATGGCTGAGGGGGCGTGCTTGGGGCGTCGGAAGACGTGTCATGCGTGCGATGGCTTGGATGCCCAGCGCGATCGAGGTCCTGCTCCCTATGGGGGGCCGGTACTATGCAGTGGTTTCCGAAGGTGGGAACGCTGATCGGATCATCCCTGCATCGGCATTAAGGGCGTCGGCCTCGCCACCCCCGCTTCCCGTCATACCGCCAAAATAGCTTGAGGCCCGACTGCTCTTGCCCGCGACCTAAAGTACTTCGCCGAGGCGGGGTGCGCGTCGCCTCCGGAGTAGGTATTTCGACCATTTCCCGATGACACATCATGTGGAGTGCGTGGCGATCCTTGAGCGTGCCGAAAGGGCCGCTGACCTGCGGATTTGATGAATGCACATAATGTGCACTGTGTGCGGTATGGGTGATATTTTGACGCTCTCGACGCTGTCTTGACGCTCATCTGACGCTCGTTCTGATGTGGTGTCAGGTGGTGTGACCCCAGGTCAGTGTGGTGCGCGTGGCCGATTCCGCTGGACGGTTTGGGAGCCTTTACTCGGAGAGGGGCATCCGCGCGGCGGCTCCTACCGACGGGACAGCGGCGGGCCCTGACACTGTGAGCAGCCTCTTCGTCTGCCGGTACACACGTCAGAGTGGCGTTGACCTGCTGAAATGGCGGCGATGGCGCCGTCCGCCGGGCGCTGGGTCCGTAACTGGTCCGGATCTTGGCCTCGGATCCCCGTACGGTCGGGCACCGGGTGCGGCCGAGTGGGGCATGGTCGTAGGGGGCGGCTGCTGGTCCTGCGGTTCAGGCGTCGAGGAATTACCGGGCGGGGCCACGGTCAGGCTGCGGGGATGGTGGCGGGAGGGCTGTCACGGCCGAGTGGGTCGGTGGTGATCAGTGTGTAGGAGCTGCCGGCGGCGGTGTCGGTGATGGTGTGGGGTGCGGCGACGATGTCGGTCGGTCCCAGCGTGGTGATGGGGGAGGCGTCGGCGTGTCGAAAGGCCGTGAGGCGATATCGGCCCTCGGCGCTCGGGTGGGTCAGGGGCGGATTGGGCACGGTTGAGGGTGGCGGTGCCGTCCGTGGCCACGGACACGTTTGCGCCGACAGGGGCCTTCGGCGGGCCGGGCACGACCATGGTTGACGCGGGCAGTGAGACCGGGCCCCATGTCCCGGGGACCGGGTCGGTGGGGGTTCGCCAGACCGGCCGGACGAGCAGTGGATCGGGCGGGGGCGGGGTTGTGCCCGCCGCCTGCGCCGGATCGGGCCCGTAGCGAGCTTCCGCGAGCCAGGTGTGGCGGACATACAGGGGGAGCGGACCATCGACGATGGCGGCGGTGCCGTCGTTGAGTCGGGCGGTCGCCACCTCGGGTATGTACCGGGCCGGGACGTCCAGCGAGCGGGTCCGGCGCAACCGCACCTCGTGTCCCTGGCCCGAGACAGTGACGGTCACCCGCCCGTCCGATAGCGGTGCGACCCGGACGGTCGGTGCCGGCGGATGCTCCTTCGGCGAACGACGTTCCGCCAGCAAGGATTCCGGGGCCTGAGCTCCCAGCAGATCGCCGTGGGGCGCAAGGTGGTCACCGCGATGCTGGCGAAGCAGCCTCCAGCCGATGGACACACTGGACCGCACTTCGTGTTCCGGCGCTTCGGATTGGAAGGCTTGCCCGGGTGGGGCAGCGAGCGGCGTCTTGGACGCGTGACGCCGGTGATCTCGCGCTTGAGCGTGATCCGTTCCATCTGCTTGCGGTTGACCATCCGTCCATCCGCTACAGCTCGGCGAGTGCGCGCGGGACCCCGTAGGCGCCCTTGGAGGCCAGGTGGATCACGCGATCTCGTGGGAACGGGCAGCGGGCGGTGATCCGCGGCTGTCAACCAAAGCAGCTGCGCGGACCTTCGGTCCGCGCAGCTGCTTCAGGCATGGGTCCCGGACGTGACCCCACGGTCGGCTCAGCCCTTATTCGTCCCGGAGTTCGAGGGTGCAGCACTTCACGCTGCCGCCAGCCTTGAGCAGTTCTGACAAGTCCACGCCGATCGGCTCGAAGCCGCGGTCCTTGAGTTCGGCGATCAGGTGCGTTGCTGCCTCGGGAAGGAGCACGTGGCGGCCGTCGGATATGGCATTGAGGCCGAAGACTGCGGCGTCCTCATCCGTGGCCAGGAGTGCGTTGGGGAACAGCTCCCTCAGGACGGCCTGGCTTCCCGGGGAGAAGGCCGCCGGATAATACATGACCTCGTCTTCGGAAAGCACGGACAGCGCCGTGTCCAGGTGGTAATGCAAGGGGTTCACCAGCGTCAGGCCAGTGACCGGCACGCCAAAGAACTCCTGAGCCTCTGCGTGCGAACGCTGGTCCGTACGGAAGCCCGTACCGGCCAACAGGCGGCGGCCCGCTAGCAGGTAGTCGCCCTCTCCCTCGTTGATGTGCTCAGGCCAGCAGACTTCGCCGAAGCCGTTCTCCTGGAACCAAGAGAGGTACCGGGGACCTTCACCGGTGCGCTGCACGTGCCGGAAGCGGGCGCCCAGGACCTTGCCGTCCACGACGGTGGCGCCGTTGGCAGCGAATACCATATCCGGCAGGTCGCGGGCCGGCTCGATTACCTCTACCTGGTGCCCGAGTTCGCGGTACAGGTCGCGCAGGCGCTCCCACTGGGCCATAGCCAGGCCCGCATCGGACGGCTTGTCCGGGTCCATCCACGGGTTGATCGAGTAGGTGACGTCGAAGTGAGTGGGCGGGCACATCAGGAAACGGCGCGGGGTGGCGACGCGACGTACTGCGGCGGTGTTGGACACGAGTCCTCTTTCAGAAGGATGGTTCAACCCGCGTCGGGCTGCGAGGTCTTTTCCGTGAGAAGGGTATGCAGGTACTCGACCAGGTCGTTGATGGTCGGATACTTCCACACCGCCATCATGTCCACCTTGATGCCCAGGTTGTCCTCGATCTCGGTGATGATGGCCACGCTGTAGAGCGAGTCCATGCCGTAGCCGGCGAGTTCGGCGCTGCGGTCGATCTTCTCGATGGGCTTGTCCAGGTAGAACGCCACCCGCTCCGTGAGCCAGGATCCGAGTTCCTCAGACGTGGCGCCGCCCTGAATGTCTGTCATTGTTCGTTTTCCTCTATGGGGTGTTGGGTAGTGTGTCGCAAGCTCAGCGGATACGAAGGCCGTCGCTCAGCTCCTCGTGGATCGGCGTCAGCGAGGACTGGAGGAAGAGATCCTTCATCAGTGTCCGCCGTACTTTTCCGCTGGTGGTCTTCCGCACCGAACCGGGCCGGACCAGGACGACGCTGGGGACGGTGATGCTGAACTCCCGCACCAGCGTCCTGCGGATTAGGTCGGTGATCTCCTGGAAGTCGTCGAGTTCGAGCGAGCGCGGCTTGATCTCCTGCACGACGACTACGGCGTTGGAGTGCTCGGGCAGCGAGAACACCGCGCCGGCTCCGGTAAGCCGCTCGTGCAGCCCACTGACGGTTCGCTCCAGATCCTGCGGATACAGGTTGCGGCCACGGACATTGATGACTTCCTTCAGCCGCCCCGTGACGTAGAGCTGGCCTTCGTACACCACTCCGAGGTCGCCAGTGCGCAGAAAGCCGTGCTCGTCCGCCATGGAACGGTCGAAGGTACGCCCGTTCAACTCTGTCTGCTGCCAGTAGCCTTGCGCGACACTCCCGCCGCGGACCCAGATCTCACCGACGCCGCTGTCTGGCACGGCCTCCTCAGTTTGCGGGTCGACGATGCGGATACGGGCCGGATCTGCCGTACCGCTGCTGACCAGCTCACGGCCGCTTGCGCCGTCGGCCGGGGCCGTGAACTCGCCCTTGGCCAGCGCCGCTGGATCAACGGTGGTCACCGTCGGGGCGACGCCCTTGTCCGTACCGCAGACGAAGAGCGTGGCCTCGGCCATTCCGTAGCACGGTACGAACGTCTCCACCCGGAATCCGGCCGGGCCGAAGCGCTCGGCGAACGTCGCGAGCGTGTCAGCCAGCACCGGTTCCGCGCCGTTGAAGGCGACCTTCCAGCGCGAGAGGTCCAGCTTCGCGATCCGCTCGTCGGTGACCGTCCGATTGCACAGCTGGTAGGCGAAGTTCGGCGCGGCCACGCTGTCGATGCCGTGGGCGTCGATGAGCTCCAGCCAGCGGTAGGGGCGGCGTAGGAACTCGGTGGGCGGCATGAGCAGGCACCGTCCACCGACGTAGGCGATCCAGAGGACCTGACCCATGAGGCCCATGTCATGGATCAGTGGCAGCCAGCCGCAGCCGCGGGTCTCCGGGCCGCCGCCCACGCACTGACGGATCAGTTCGAGGTTGTCCAGGAGATTCCCGTGGGTGATCATGACACCCTTCGGCTCACCGGTGGAGCCGGAGGTGTACTGCAGCAGGGCCAGGGAATCCCTGGAGACCGCCGGCAGCTGCCCTTCGCCCGCGCCGTCCGCGGGACCCAGGTCGCCCACCGCTCCGCAGACCGCCTCGGGCCCGGCCTGGCCGGTCAGCCAGTCCGCAATGCCCGGGAGGTTCTTCTCGTCCGTGAGCACTGCGGAGACCGCGGCATCGCGCAGAATCCCGTCCACCCGGTCGCTCTGTGCCCGGAAGCCGTCCGGCAGCGGGGCTGGAACGGCGACTGCCCCGGCGTAGAGGCACCCTATGAACGCCTTGATGAAATCCAGTCCAGAGGGGAAGAGCAGGAGGACTCGGTCACCGGGCGAGACCCGATCACTGAGCCAACCGGCGACGGCGAGAGCCTCGCGGTGTAGTTCGCCATAGGTGATCGTGCAGTCGACCTGATCACTGTTGATGTCGCTCAGGAAAGAGAAAGCCTCGCGGTCTGCCAGTTCCCGGGCCTGCTGCATGAATACATCGACAAAAGTGTCAGGGATTTGAGGTCCCAGCCTCAAGCGTGGTGCCATTTTGAGAACTCCTGGATCCAGTTTCAAAGAAACCCTAGCAGTTGAGACTAAAGACCTGCTTAAGAACTGCTTAAGCGTATGGGTCGAGGCTCGTCGGGAACGCTAGGATCAGGGCTGATGCGTCAGTCATGAAAACGAAGGAAACTGGTGGGAACGATATGAGTCGAGCCGTCTCTCCGGTCCTCAACTCCGCGCACGAGGCAGCAGAGGACCTGGACGTCTTTCTCGGTGACCCGCGAAATCCGGAGGGGCCGTTCTCCTATCGGGCCATGGTCGAGGCGGAGGAGCGCAACGAGAATCCCGCGGGCACGCTGGAGGCTATGCGGGAATTCGGGTTCGAGAAGTTTCTCGTGCCCGAGGAGCTGGGCGGTCGACTGCACGCGCTGGACGAACTCTTCTTCATCTGTCGCACCCTCTCCCGGCGGAATCTGACCGTGGCCGTCCGGTACGGCTCCGCCCTGCTCGGTGCGAACCCCGTCTGGCTCTGGGGCCGCGACGAGCAGAAGAAGGAGGTCGCCCAGGCCATCCTGGACGGGAGCCTCACCTGCTTCGGCGTCTCGGAAGCGGACCACGGCAGCGACCTGCGCGCCTGCGAGGCGCACGCCGACAAGGAGGGCGACGACTACCTCCTCACCGCGGAGAAGTGGCCCGTCGGCAACGCCACGCGCGGCCGGTTCGTCACGACCTTCGCCAAGACGAGCGCCGCCGGATTCTCCCTGCTTCTGGTCGACAAGGAAGCGCTCGATCCTGCGAGCTGGTCCACGCTCCCCTTCGTGAAGACTGTCGGGCTGCGCGGGCACGACCTCAGCGGAGTCTCCTTCGAGGGCAGCCGCCTGCCGCAGAGCGCGGTGCTCGGGCGCGAGGGAACGGGCCTGGTGCAGGTGCTCAAGGCTCTGCAGATCACCCGGACCGCGATCTCGGCCCTCTCCGTGGGGACCATGGACGCCACGCTGCGCATCGCCCTCCAGTACAGCCGTGAGCGCAACCTCTACGGCTCGTGCATCTACAATCTCCCGGTCATCCGGGAGCACCTGGTCAACGGGCACATCGACCTGATGATCAGCGAGTGCGTGGCCGTGCCGGTGACCAAGGCGCTGAGCATCGCCCCCGACCGCATGAGCCTGTGGTCCTCGGTCGTCAAGTACTTCGTCCCCGTCATGGCGGAGAAGACCGTGGCCAGTATGGCCGTGGTCCTCGGCGCCCGGAGCTACCTGCGCGAGGGCGTGGCGGACGGCGTGTTCCAGAAGCTACAGCGCGACCACGCGATCGCCAGCATCTTCGAGGGCACCACGCATGTAAACCTGCACACCATTGCGGATCAGCTGCCGTATGTCCTGAAGCACGGCGTCGGCGTCGCGGCGCAGGCGGCCGCGGAACAGGACGCTGAGCGGGCCGAGACGCTGGCCCGGCTGTTCTCCCTGACCGACGCCGCGCCTCGCTGGGAGCCGCGTGGCATGGACCTCCAGCTCACCAACGAAGGGCTTGACGAGATCACCCACGGCTGGGACGCGGCCGTTCAGCAGGTGGAGAAGCTGGCACAGGACGTCGCCTCGGACACGGCGGTTCACGCCATCGCCGCGATCCTGCGCGACATCGACCGCGTACGGGCGCGGCACCACGCGGACATCGCCGGCGCGCAGGACCGCGACGGCCGGTCGGCGCAGGCGCTGACCGAGGCGGAACGGCACTGCGTGTTCCACGCCATGGCCTCGTGCCTGTACACGTGGCTGACCAACCGGGACACGCGGGGCGCGGCCTTCGCCGACGGCGGCTGGCTCCTCCTGTGCCTGCAGCGGCTGGCCCAGCAGATCAGGCTGCCCGCCGAGCTGAGCGAAGAACATTTGCCGGCCGTCGAGGAGCACATGTTCACCTGCCTGGAGGAGGGCGAGACCTTCTCCCTGCTGTCACTCGCTCGGCCCGAGTGACAGGCGGTGCGGCATCTCACCCCCTGCCCTGAGATACCGCACCGTCAACTCGGCGGCGAACCCGCAGCACCGGCGCCTGACAGGCGGCCGAACTCCCGGCGCAGTGGAACGGCGCTCGCCAGCACGAAAACGGTGAAGAGGGTAATAGGGGTGAGGCCGACCGGCTGGGCGAGCGTCCACGGATTGTGCATGACGAAGTCCCAGTTGGCGTACCAGTTGGCGAATGCGTCCAGGGCCATCACGACGCACGAGTAAACGACCCCGACGGGGCGCAGTCGCCACACGAGGAAGAATGCCAAAGGGTCCAGCACGACGAGCAGCGTGAAATATGTCCGCACGGCGGGAGGCGCCCACGCATAGGCGTGAAAGCCTCCGTCCAGGAGCGCGTAGAGATGCACGAAGAAAGCCTGCCCGAACGCGAACAGGTACAGTGCGACGGCCCATCGGCTCCACTGCGGAAGTCGGCGCATTCGCCCGTACCAGGACTCCTTCCGCAAGGCTTCTCTCAGCATCCCTCACCCCATCCGACAGCGGTACGGCGGCCGCACGGGCCGAGTGCCTCAGTGTAGCGCCCCCCGATACTGCCCAAGGAGTGCACGTGAAAATACTGTTCGGCCACCGCAACGGCAGGCTGTTCATTATCGGGCAGGGCTTTTCCATTATCGGAACCAGCCTGCTTCTGCTGACCTCCGGTATCTGGGTGAAGACACTGACGGGAAGCAACTCAGCGGCGGGCATGACCATATTCATGGTCGTGCTCGGGGCGCTCTGCGCACCGGTCGGCGGGGTGCTCGCGGACCGGCTCAACCGCAAGCGCCTGCTCATCTGTGCCAACCTGCTGACCGCGCTGGTCGTCCTGCTGCTCCTGACCGTCAGCGGGGAGCAGGACGTCTGGATCATCTACGCCGTCATGTTCTGCTGCGGAGTCTCCGGCGGAGTGATCGACACCGCGCAGACGGCCCTCATCGTCGACCTCTTCCCCGAGCCGGATCTGCCCAACGTCAACGGCGCGATCCAGACCGTGCGGCAGGGCATCCGGCTCTTCGCACCGATCCTCGGCGCCTCGCTCTTCACCTCCGTCGGCGTGGGGTGGATCGCCGTCATCGACGCCGTCATGCTGCTCGGCTCCACCGCCACGCTGTTCGCGCTCCGCGTGGCCGTGGAGCCCGGCTCCGACGGACCCAAGCCCCGGGTGTCCTGGTTCGACGAACTGACGGCGGGCGTACGACACATCGCGGCGACCCCGGTGCTCCGTCAGCTCGTCGCCGCGAGCTCCCTCACCGTCATAGCCTTCGGGCTCATGGAGACGCTGAGCTTCGCGGTGGTGAGCTCCGGACTCCACCGGCCGCCCACGTTTCTCGGCGTGTTGCTGACCATGGAAGGGCTCGGCGCGGTGGTGGGCGGGCTCACCGCCGGCTGGATCATGCGCCGGCTCAACGAGACCGTGATCGTCGTGCTCGGCCTGCTCTCCTGCGCGCTCGGCGCCGCACTCCTGGTCGCCTCGTCTCTGGTGCCCGCGCTCATCGGGATGCTGCTCACCGGCGTGGCCACCCCCTGGGTCTTCATCGGAAACCTGACGGTCGGCCAACGCGTGACGCCGCGCGAGATCATCGGCCGCGTCTACTCGGCCTTCTCCACCGTCCTGACGGTCCCCCAAGTCCTGGCCATCAGCCTCGGCGCGGCGCTGGTCGCCGCGGTGGACTACCGGATCGTGCTCGTCACCATGGCGGTCGTCCTCGTCCTCGCGGCCGGATATCTCAGGAGCCGCCCCGAACAGCGCCTTTTCGCCTCGACGCCGTCCGTCGAGTCCACACCGACGCTCGACGAACGAGGCGCCGGGGCCGCATCAGCTTCCGACGAACGGGCCGCTGTGGCCGCACCGACATCCGACGAACGAGAAGGAACTCGCTCATGACGCCGCCCCCGCCGAATCCGACAAACTGGCTGCGCAGGTCCGGTGCAGTCGGCAGAGCCCGCACGCGCCTCATCTGCTTCCCCCATGCGGGCGGTGCGGCGAGCTTCTTCAGCCGCTGGGCCCGCGGGCTCCCCGCGGACGTCGAGGTCCTCGCGGTGAATTACCCCGGCCGTGAGGACCGCATCAACGAGCCATGCATCGACGACATGGACCGCATGGCCGAGGCCGTCACCAGGCAGCTGGCGCCGCTGCTCGACGACGGCTTCACGTTCTTCGGCCACAGCATGGGGGCGAAGATCGCCTTCGAGGTGGCGCTCCGGCTGGAGAAGGAGTACGGCAGGGAGCCCGCCGCGCTGTTCCTCTCCGGCTCTGAGGCCCCCGGGCACGGTGAGCGCGATTCGGCCGGGGACGATGACGCCTCGCTGATCGAGTACATCGCGACCCTCGGGCACGGAAACACCGAGGTGTACGACAACCCGCAGCTGCGAGAGTTGCTGCTGCCGTCCCTGCGATCCGACTTCCGTCTGGTCGAACGCTACGACCCGCCCCGCGGGCGCAGCACACCGACCCCGCTGACCGTGTACATCGGTGACCGTGATCCCGACGTCAGCGTCGAGGACGCGGAGTCCTGGCGGTCGGCGACCACGGGAGGCTTCGCACTGAAGACCTTCCCCGGCGGTCACTTCTACCTCGTCGACGCCGAGGCCGCGCTGCTGACGGAGCTGTCACAGCGACTGCGGGACGCAGCGTAGGCGTACAGGTGCGTGACCTGACTCATGCGTGATGAAGGACCTGGGCAGCGGCCACATCGCGGGAGCCGAGCTGTCCGTGCAGCGGCTGATGCGGGGTGAACTGCGCTTGGGGGACCGGAAGGTATTCCAGCTTCTGGGCGAGGATCGCACGCTGAAGTCGCTGCAGCCGAGCGCTCGGATCGAGCCCTGACATGTCGTTCAGATTCCGGCGGAGCGACAGATACACGCGCAGCGCGTCGGCGGGCCGGCCGGAGTTGTACAGAGCGACCATCAGGAGTTCGTGTACGCGCTCACGTGCCGAGAACTGGGCTGCCAGCGCATACAGTTCCCCGACCAGGCCGACATGGCGGCCGAGCATCAGCTCAAGCTCGATCTTCTTTTCCTGCGTGGTCATGCGCAGTTCGTCGAGGTAATCGGCCGCCCGAATCAGCCGTGGTGTGACGCGTACGTCCGCCAATGCTGAGCCACGCCACAGCGCCAGCCCTGCCCGCAAGCATTCGCTGGCGCTTTCCAAGTCACCCTTGCCCTGCAATGCGTCGGCCTGCCGACGGAAGAATGCGAACTGGTTCATGTCGCCGTCGTGCCCAGCCATGCGGAGGGCATAGCCCGGCGGCTGCGTCACGATCGTCGCGTGCCCGGCCCGGAACCCTCCCTTGTCCAGCAGCTTGCGCAGATTGGAGACGTACACCTGCAGTGCAGTGCCGGCGGTGCGAGGCGGGCATCCGTCCCACAGCTCTTCCATCAACTGCAACGAAGAAACTGCCTGGTCTGGCCGGACCAGGAGGTTGGCAAGGACGACTCTCGGCTTCATGGCGCTAGGGGTACAGGGCTTCCTGTCGACCGTCTCCAGCAGGAGCGGGCCCAATATTCCGAAGTTCATCCTGTTACCCCCAGTAGTGCTGTTCCGGCGCTGGCCGGCCGACGTGGCTTGAGGATGCGCGTCGGCCCGGTGAATTCTTCCCATGAGGGCCGCCCCGGCTCTGGCTGAACGTTCCGGAGCCGAGGCGGCACAACGGTGCTCGTCAGGCATTCCCGCCCAGCGGCGGCTTGCCCGCCATGGCGTTCGCCACGACCTTTCCGATATAAGCGAGCGGATTGGCCCGCATCATGTCCGCGTGCGCACAGCCGACGGAAATCTCGGTGATCTCACCGCTGACGTGCTTGCGCCAAGGCGCCGCCGAAACCGGCATTCCGGGCTCGGCCGGCTCCGCGTTGAAGAACAGCATGTTCCCCGCATACGCACGAGGCGTGAACTGCCTCAGCAGCCTTCCGCTGTGAAGGGCAGAATCCACGAAGGAGTTGACCCTGACCTCTTCCTTCTCGCCCCAGTCGGGGTACACGCCGCGCAGGTAGGCGATGACGTTCGTGCGGTCGAGCGACTCGATTTCGGACTCCTCGGGATTGTGCCCGAGGCTATCCAGCAGCGTTTCGAGCACTTGCCGTTCCACGAACGACTCGGAGAGCGGTTCGGCGACGTCGATGGGCGCGTCGAGGACCGCCAGGAGTGAGACCTCCTCGCCCTGCTCCTCAAGCTGCACCGCCATCTCGTAGGCGATGTTGCCCCCGAACGACCAGCCCAGCAGCTGGTACGGGCCCATGGGCTGCACAGTGCGGAGGTGAGCCAGATACTCGGCGGCCATGGCCTCCGGGCTCCTGGGCAGGCCGCCGGGGCGCAGCAGCCCCTTGGCCTGCAGGCCGTAAACCGGGTGCTCCGGGCCGATGTGCGACGTGAGTCCGGCGTAGCACCAGCTGAGCGAGCCCAACGGGTGGACGCAGAACAGCGGCGTCGCCGTGCCCGACGACCTGAGCGGCAGCAGAACCTCAAACGCGTCGTCCGGCTTGTCCACCCCCAGCCGCTCGGCCAGCCCGGCCACGGTGGGGGCCTCGAAGAGCGTCCGGATGCTCAGCTCCACCCCCAGGGCGGTACGGATGCGGCTGATGAGGCGGGTCGCCAGCAGGGAGTGACCACCGAGTTCGAAGAAGTCGTCGTCGATGGTGACTTGGGGGAGGCCGAGGATCTCGGCGAACACCGCGCAGAGGGTCTGCTCCTGTGGTGTGCGCGGGCCGCGGCCGGTGCTGTCTGTGGTGAGGTCCGGGGCGGGGAGGGCCTTGCGGTCCAGTTTGCCGTTCGGGGTGAGGGGGAGGGCGTTGAGGGTGATGAAGGCGGCCGGGATCATGTAGTCCGGTACGTGCTGCTGGAGGTGGGCGCGGAGCGCAGCTGTGTCCGGCGTCCCCGCACCCGGCGTCCCCGTGCCCGTACCGACGACGTACGCGGTCAGGCGCTGGTCGCCGGGGCGGTCCTCGCGGACGATGACCGTGGCCTGCGCGACGTCGGGGTGCTCGGTGAGGACCGACTCGATCTCGCCGAGTTCGATGCGGAAGCCGCGGAGCTTGACCTGGTCGTCGGCGCGGGCGAGGTATTCGAGGGTGCCGTCGGCGCGCCAGCGCGCCAAGTCTCCCGTCCGGTACATGCGTGCGCCGGGTTCGCCGTACGGGTCGGCGACGAACCGCTCGGCGGTGAGAGAGCGGCGGTTGAGGTAGCCCCGGGCAAGGCCATTGCCCGCGATGTACAGCTCGCCGGCGACGCCTGCCGGGACCGGCCGGAGGGCTGCGTCGAGGACGTAGACCTGCGTGTTGGCGATCGGTCGGCCGATGGCTGGCGAGGTGTCGGGTGCGATGTGGAGGGGGTGGGCGGTGGACCAGATGGTGGTTTCGGTCGGGCCGTAGAGGTTGGTGACCGAGGCGGTGCGGGCCGTCAGTGTGCGGGCGAGGTCGGTGGGGAGTGCTTCGCCGCCGACGAGGGCGCGGATGCCGGTGAGGGAGTGGCTGGTGTCGGTGGTGAGGGCGTGCCAGAGGCTGGGGGTGGCTTGGAGGGTGGTGGCTCCGGTGGCGTGGGCGAGGGCGCGCAGGGCCTGCGGGTCCTGTACTGCTTTGTGGGAGGCGAGGATGGTGCGGGCGCCGGTCAGGAGGGGGAGGTAGAGCTCTAGTGCGGCGATGTCGAAGGCGACGGTGGTGACGGCCAGGAGGCGGTCGTTTTCGTCGAGTTGGAAGCGTTCCTGCATGGAGGTCAGGAAGTTGGTCAGTGCCCGGTGGGGTACGACGACGCCCTTGGGGCGTCCGGTGGAGCCGGAGGTGTAGATGACGTACGCCGGGGTGTCCGCCGTCAGGGGAGCTGTCCGTTCGCCGTCGGTCAGGTCGGTGCCGGCCAGGTGGCCCAGGGAGGTCTGGTCCAGCAGGATGCGCGGCACGTCCTGGCCTTGGCCGTGTTGTTCCTGGCCGGGGAGCGCAGCGACCGTCTCTGCCGTGGTCAGTACTGCGGCCGGGTTGGCGTCCTGCAGCACGTAGGCAATGCGGTCGGCCGGATGGCCCGGGTCGATGGGCACATAGGCCGCGCCGGACTTGAGCACCGCGAGTAGTGCCACGATCAAGTTCAGTGAGCGCGGCAGCGCGACCGCCACCAACTGCTCTGGGCCGGCGCCCTGTTGGATGAGGAGGCGTGCGAGCTGGTTGGCGCGGGTGTTGAGTTCTGCGTAGGTCAGCTCTTGGCTCTCGAAGGCGACGGCGGTTGCATCGGGGGTCCTGGTGGCCTGTGCCTGGATGAGGTCCGGGAGTGTGGCGTCGGGGACGTGCTGCGCCGTGTTGTTCCAGGTCTCCAGCAACTGCTGCTGCTCGCCCGACCCCAGGATCTCGATCTCCTGGAGGGGGGTGTGGGGGGCTGTTTCGAGCGCGGCGACGACGTTTTCGGTGGTGGCGTTGAGGAGTGTGCACACCGACTGGGGGTCGATGGGTGTGGTGGCTTGGACGGTGAGGCCGAAGCCGGTGCCGGTGTCGTCGATGGAGATGGTGAGCGGGTAGTTGGTGCGCTCTTGGCTGTGGAGGAAGTCGACTCCGTCGAGGACGGCGTTTTGCTGTTGGTCGGAGGCTGGGCTGTGGCGGTAGTTCAACAGTGAGGTGAACAAGGGGGCTTGGCTCGCTACGCCGCTTGCTTGTTGGGCGAGGGCGAGGGGGGCGTGTTCGTGGGTGAGGAGGTTGGCGAGTTGGTTTTGCATGGTGTGTACGGCGTTGGCCACGGTGGTTGCGTGGGTGTTTGCGCGTACGGGGAGGGTGTTGATGAAGAGGCCGGGCATGCGGTCGGATCCGGTGCCGGCGTCCATGCGGCCGAAGAGGACGGTGCCGAAGACGACGTCGTCGCGGGTGGCGAGGGTGGTGGTGAGGCGGGCCCAGGTGACGTGGAAGAGGGTGGCGGCGCTGACGCCGTGCCGGCGGGCCTGCTCCCTGATACGTGCGGCGAGTTGGGGCTCTAGGGCTTGTTCGGCTTGGGTGATGGTGGTGCCGTCGCCGTGGACGTTGAGGAGGCCGTAGGGGGCGGTGGGTTCGGTGACGTCGCCGAGGAGGTCGGCGAAGAACTCCTCGTGCTCCTCGCGGGGGATGCGCAGGCGGGCTTGGGCCACGAAGTTGCGGTAGGGCAGGGGTTCGGGGAGTTGGTTGTCGTGTCCGTTGAGGAGGGTGCGTACTTCGTCGAGGAGGACGTCGAGTGCGGTGTGGTCCTGGGCGAGGTGGTGGATTTGCAGGAGTGCGAGCCACCGGTCGCTGCCCGGCTCGGCCGCGATGTGCATCCGCAGGAGCGGCGCGCGGCGGATATCCACTGAGGAACTGCCCGCAGAGAGCAGCGCGGCTACCGGGTCGCTGGTGTCGAGAGGGAGAGTGACCTCTTCGACGGGCAGTGTGGCCTGTCGGCAGACGACCTGCACCGGCTCGGGGAGCCTTTCCCAGAGGACGGCGGTGCGCAGGATGTCGTGGCGGTCGATGACCTTCTGGAGGACGGTGAGGAAGGTGTCGAGGCGGGTGCGGGAGTCGAAGCCGAGGACGGTCGGCAGCACGTAGACGTCGCTGTCGCCGTCCGTAGCCATCAAGTGGTGAAAGAAGATGCCCTCTTGCAGCGGGGCCAGCGGATAGATATCAGCGACGTTAGCTGCACCACCGGGGATAACAGTGGTGATCTTGTCGATCTCGTCCTGGTCCAGGTCCACCAGGGGCAACATCTGCGGAGTGATCGCGGTGGCGTCGGCCGGGATGAGGTTAGCCGGCACCGCGATGGCCTCGCGACCGATCGTGGTAGCCAAAGCCGCGACGGTGGGTGAGGTGAACAGGGCGCGGACCTCGATGGGCAGGCCCTGTGCCCGCAGGCGCTCGACGAGGGTGACGGCGAGGAGGGAGTGGCCGCCCAGCTCGAAGAAGTTGTCGTCGATGGTGACCTCGGGCAGGCCCAGGACCTCGGCGAACACCGTGCAGAGGGCTTCTTCCTGCGGGGTGCGCGGGGCGCGGCCGGTGCTGTCTGTGGTGAGGTCCGGTGCGGGGAGGGCCTTGCGGTCCAGCTTGCTGTTCGGCGTCAGCGGCAGCGCGTCGAGGGCTACGAAGGCCGTCGGGATCATGTAGTCCGGTACGCGCTGTTGGAGGTGGGTGCGGATGGCGCTTGTGTCCATGGTCTCGGCGTTGTCCGTGCTGACGACGTACGCGGTGAGGCGCTGGTCGCCGGGGCGGTCCTCCCGCACGATGACCGCGACCTGGGCGACGTCGGCGTGCTCGGCGAGGACGGATTCGATTTCGCCCAGTTCGATGCGGAAGCCGCGAAGCTTGACCTGGTCGTCGGTGCGCCCGGCGTACTCAAGGGTCCCGTCGGCGCGCCAGCGCGCCAAGTCCCCGGTGCGGTACATGCGGGTGCCGGGCTGGCCGTAGGGGTTGGCGATGAAGCGTTCGGCGGTGAGGTCGGGGCGGTTGAGGTAGCCGTGGGCGAGTTGTGTTCCGGTGATGTAGAGCTCGCCGGTGACGCCTGCTGGGACTGGGCGCAGGCTGGCGTCGAGGACGTACAGCTTGGTGTTGCAGACCGGGTGGCCGATGGGGGCGGTAGCGGTCTGGTCGTCGTTGCTGTCGCTGTGGTGGACGGTGGTTTGGATGGTGGTTTCGCTGGGGCCGTAGAGGTTGGCCAGCGGGAGGTTCCACTGCGTGGTGATGCGGTGGGCGAGGGCGGTGGGCAGGGCCTCGGCACCCGAGAAGACCTGGCGCAAGGCGCCCGGGCCGAGGCCAGTGGGGAGGGTAGCGAGGAGGGACGGAACAAACGAGGCGAGGGTGACCTGGTGCTGTTCGGCGTAACCGAGCAGGTCACGCAGGTCGTGGGTGGCCTCGTCGGGGGCCGGGCAGACGGCTGCCCCGGCGATCAAGGGATGGCAGATCTCCCATAGGGAGACGTCGAAGCCGATCGAGGTCCGCGCGAGCATCACGTCCCCGGCACCGACACCGAACTCGGCTTGGGTCCACTGTGCCTGGTTGGCCAGGCCACGATGCGGCACCACGACGCCCTTGGGGCGTCCGGTGGAGCCGGAGGTGTAGATGACGTACGCCGGGGTGTCCGCCGTCAGCGGCGCGCTCCGCTCGCCCTCGGCCAGGTCGGCACCGGACAGGTGATCCAGCGAAGTGCGGTCGAGGGAGATGCGGGGGACGTTGCCGTCGTCGCCGGGGAGCGTAGCCCGTATCGCGTTCGTGGTCAGCACCACGGCCGGGGCGGCATCGCGGAGCATGTAGGTGATCCGGTCGGCCGGGTAGCCAGGGTCCACCGGTACGTACGTGGCGCCGGACTTGAGTACGCCCAGCAGCGCGGTGACCAGCTCGACGGAGCGCGGCAGCGCCACCGCCACGCGGGCCCCCGGGCCTGCGCCCCGCTCGATCAGGAGACGCGCCAATTGGTTGGCCCGGGCGTTGAGTTCACCGTACGAGACCTCTTCGTTCTCGGCGACGACCGCAGTCGCGTCGGGGGTCTCGGTGGCCCGCGCCTCGAAGAGGGCCGGGAGCGTCGCGTCGGGCAGCGGTCGGTCGGTGTCGTTCCAGCCCTCCAGTAGCTGCTTCCGCTCGCCGGGAGCCAGGATCTCGGCCTGTCCGATGGGCAGTTGAGGGTCTGCTGTCACCGCTTCGAGGAAGCGCACCAGCCGCTCGGCGATGCTCTGCGCCGTCTTCCGGTCGAACAGATCCATGGCGTATTCGAGCGTGCCAGTGATGCCCAGGGCCGAGCCGTCGTCATCGAACAGCTCGCTGAGGCCGAACGACAGGTCGAACTTGGCTGTGCCTGCGTCGATGGGGTCGATGGTGGTGGTCAGGTCGGGCATGGTCAGGTCGGATGCTGGGGCGTTCTGGAAGGCCAGCATGACCTGGAAGAGGGGGTGGCGGGCCATGGAGCGGGCCGGGTTGAGGACCTCTACCAGGCGCTCGAAGGGGAGGTCCTGGTGGGCGTAGGCGGCCAGGTCCGTCTCCCGGACGCGGTCGACCAGGTCTTCGAAGGTGAGGTTGTCGGCGGTGTTGGTGCGTAGGACGAGGGTGTTGACGAAGAAGCCGACGAGGTCGTCGAGTGCTTCGTCCGTACGTCCGGCGATGGGGGTGCCGATGGGTACGTCCGTACCGGCTCCGAGCCGGGTCAGGAGTGCGGTGAGGCCGGCTTGGATGACCATGAAGAGGCTGGCTTGGCGTGTCTGGGCCAGGGTCGTCAGTCGCTGGTGCAGCTCCGAGCCGAGCGCGATGGGGACCGAGTCACCACGGTGCGAGGCGACGGCCGGGCGGGGCCGGTCGGTGGCCAGCTCCAGCTGGTCGGGGAGGTCGGCCAGGGCCGTCTTCCAGTAGTCCAGCTGCGCGGAAATGAGACTGGTGGCGTCGTCCTCAGCGCCGAGGGTCTCGCGCTGCCACAGGGTGTAGTCGGCGTACTGGACCGGAAGTTCGACCCAGTCGGGGGTCTGGTCCTTGCTGCGGGCGGTGTAGGCGGTGGCGACGTCGCGGGCGAGCGGTCCCATGGACCAGCCGTCGCCGGCGATGTGGTGGACGACGGCGACCAGGATGTGTTCGTCGGGGGAGAGGGTGAACAGCCAGGTGCGTACGGGCAGTTCGGTGGCCAGGTCGAAGGCGTGGGCGCAGGCGTCGGCGATCTCCGCGTCCAGCGTCGTCTCGCTGCTCTCGACCACCGTCAGTTCCGGGCGGGCACGGTCGGCGTCGATGACGCGCTGGTAGGGCTGCCCGTTGTCGTCAGGGAAGAGGGTGCGCAGGCTTTCGTGGCGCTCGACGACGTCGCCGAACGCCGCGCGCAATGCGTCGACGTCCAGAGCGCCCGTGAGCCGTACGACCAGCGGGATGTTGTACGTCGGGCTCGGGCCCTCCAGGCGGCCCAGGAACCACAGCCGTTGCTGCGCGAACGACAGCGGAATCCGCTCTGGCCGGACGGCCGGGAGCAGCGCGGGCCGCCTGGCGCCGTCCTGCTTCAGCCGCTCGGCCAGCCCCGCGACGGTCGGTGCCTCGAACAGCGTCCGGATGTCCAGCTCGACGTCGAGGGCCGAGCGGACGCGGCTGGTCAGGCGGGTGGCGAGGAGGGAGTGCCCGCCCAGGTCGAAGAAGCTATCGTCGATGGTGACCTGAGGCAGCCCGAGTACCTCGGCGAACACCGCGCACAGGGTCTCTTCCTGCGGCGTGCGCGGGGCGCGACCGGTGCCGTCGGCGGTCAACTCCGGGGCGGGCAGGGCCTTGCGGTCCAGCTTCCCGTTCGGCGTCAGCGGCAGCGCGTCCAGCGTCATGAAGGCCGCCGGGATCATGTAGTCCGGCACGCGCTGCTGGAGGTGAGCGCGGAGCGCGTCCACATCCGGCGTCCTCGCGTCCGGCGTCCTCACATCCGGTGTCCCCGCGTCCGGTGTCCCCGCGCACAGTGTGCCCGCGCCCCTACCGACGACGTACGCGGTCAGCCGCTGGTCGCCGGGGCGGTCCTCGCGGACGATGGCCGCGACCTGGGCCACGTCAGCGTGCTCGGCGAGGACGGACTCGATCTCGCCCAGCTCGATGCGGAAGCCGCGGACCTTGACCTGGTGGTCGGCGCGCCCGGCGTACTCAAGGGTCCCGTCGGCGCGCCAGCGCGCCAAGTCCCCGGATCGGTACATGCGCGTGCCCGGCTCGCCGTACGGGTCCGCGACGAACCGCTCCGCCGTCAGGGCGCGGCGGTTGAGGTAGCCGCGGGCCAACTGTCGCCCGGCTACGTACATCTCGCCCGTCACTCCGGCGGGAACCGGCCGCAGCTGTCCGTCCAGTACGTACACCCGCAGGCCCGGCAGGCCCCGGCCGATCACGCTCCGGCCGGAGTGCTCCGAGGCGGACTCCGGGGTGAGGGCGATGTGGCTGACGTGCACCGTCGTCTCGGTGATCCCGTACATATTCACGAGCGTCGGCCGGTCCGGGTGGCGCGCGTACCACTCGTCGAGACGTCCCGTGTCCAGCGCTTCGCCGCCGAACACCACGGAACGCAGGGCGAGTTGATCGCCGATGTCGGGGTTCTCCGCCTCGGCCTCCACCAGTTGGTAGAAGGCCGACGGGGTCTGGTTGAGGATCGTGACCCGCTCCCGGGCCAGCAGCTCCAGGAACTCGGCGGGCGTACGGGAGACCGCGTACGGGACCACGACCAGGCGGCCGCCGGTCAGCAGCGGTCCCCACAGTTCCCAGACCGAGAAGTCGAACGCGAAGGAGTGGAACAGCGCCCAGACGTCGTCGGGCCCGAAGCCGAACAGGCCGTCGGCGGAGTCCAGCAGGTTCGCCACGTTCTCGTGCGGGATCACCACGCCCTTGGGGCGTCCGGTGGAGCCGGAGGTGTAGATGACGTACGCCGGGTGGATGGGGGCGAGCGGGCGGCTGCGGTGTGCGTCGTCGGGATCGGTGCGCGGTCGGGCCGTCAGGTCGCCGACGGTGGTCGCGTCGTCCAGCACCACCGTGGGGCGGGAGTTCCTCGTGGCCTCGGCGACGACCGGAGCGTACGCCGCCGTGGTGAGGACGGCGCCGGGATCGGCGTCGTGGAACAGCATGGCGATGCGCTCGGCGGGGTACGTCGGGTCGACCGGCACGTAGGCGGCGCCGGACTTCAGCACGGCCAGCAGCGCGACGACCAGGTCCGCGGAGCGATCCAGCACCACGGCCACGAGGCTCTCGGGACCAATGCCCACGTCGATGAGGTGGTGGGCGAGTTGGTTGGCACGGGCGTTGAGTTCCGCGTAGGTCAGGTGCCGGCCCTCGAAGGTGACGGCGGTCGCGTCGGGGGTCTTGGCAGCCTGGGCCTCGAAGAGGTCGGGCAGCGTGGCTCCAGGGGCCGGGCGGGCGGTGCCCGTGGCGGCGGTCGGCCGCCGGGCGGCGCCGTCGGAGGCATGTTGGCCGGAGTCGAGCGGAGCGGACCGGTCGGCTTCGTTCCATGCCACCAGGACCTGGTGACGCTCCTGCGGAGTGAGGATCTCGGCCTGTCCGATGGGGAGTTCAGGGTCCGCAGTCACCGCTTCGAGGAAGCGCGCCAGCCGCTCGGCGATGCCCCGTGCGGTCTCCTCGTCGAAGAGGTCGGTGGCGTATTCGAGGGTGCCGCTGATGCCGCCGGGTGAGCCGTCGGAGGCGAAGAGCTCGCCCAGGTTGAACGACAGGTCGAACTTCGCCCCTTCGCCGCCCACCGGGTCGACGGCGGTGGTCAGGCCGGGCATCGTCAGGTCCGCCGCGGGCGCGTTCTGGAACGCGAGCACGACCTGGAAGAGCGGGTGGCGGGCCATGGAGCGGGCCGGGTTGAGGATCTCGACCAGGCGCTCGAACGGCAGGTCCTGGTGGGAGAAGGCCGCAAGGTCCGCCTCCCGGACCCGGTCGACGAGTTCGCCGAAGGAGGGGTTGGCGGAAGTGTCGGTGCGCAGGACGAGGGTGTTGACGAAGAAGCCGACGAGGTCGTCGAGTGCTTCGTCCGTGCGTCCGGCGATGGGGGTGCCGATGGGTACGTCCGTACCGGCGCCCAGGCGGGTCAGGAGCGCGGCGATGCCGGCCTGCACGACCATGAACACGCTGGCCTGTCGGGCCTGCGACAGAGCGATCACCTTGCGGTGGACCTCGGGGCCGAGGACGACCGGCACGGTGTCGCCGCGATGCGAGGCGACGACCGGGCGGGGCCGGTCGGCGGGCAGCTCCAACTGGTCGGGCAGGCCGGCCAGAGCGGTCTTCCAGTAGTCGAGCTGGGCGGTGATGAGGCTTTCGGGGTCCGCCTCGCTGCCGAGAACCTCGCGCTGCCACAGGGTGTAGTCGATGTACTGGACGGGCAGCTCGACCCAGTCGGGGGTCTGGCCCTTGCAGCGTGCGGTGTAGGCGGTGGCGACGTCGCGGGCGAGCGGCCCCATGGACCAGCCGTCGCCGGCGATGTGGTGGACGACGGCGACCAGGACGTGTTCGTCGGGGGAGAGGGTGAACAGCCAGGTACGTACGGGCAGTTCGGTGGCCAGGTCGAAGGCGTGGGCGCAGGCGTCGGCGATCTCCGCGTCCAGCGTCGCCCTGCTGCTGTCGACCACCGTCAGTTCCGGGCGGGCCTGATCAGGCGGGATGACGTGCTGACGGGGCTGCCCGTTGGCCTCCGGGAAGAGGGTGCGCAGGCTTTCGTGGCGCTCGACGACGTCGCCGAGCGCCGACCGCAGCGCGTCGACGTCCAGAGCGCCCGTGAGCCGCACGACCAGCGGGATGTTGTACGTCGGGCTCGGGCCCTCCAGCCGGCTCAGGAACCACAGCCGCTGCTGCGCGAACGAAAGCGGGATCATGCGTTCTCCTCAGAAGTGGGCCTGGCCATCCGGCGCAGAGCGGGGCGTGCTTTCTTCGCGCTGCCAAGCCGTTCGGCCAGCCCCGCCACGGTCGGGGCCTCGTACAGCGCCCGGATGTCCAGCTCGGCGTCGAGGGCCGAGCGGACGCGGCTGATCAGTCGGGTCGCGAGCAGGGAGTGGCCACCCAGCTCGAAGAAGTTGTCGTCGACGGTCACTTGGGGCAGCCCGAGGACCTCAGCGAAGACCGCGCACAGCTCCTGCTCCTGTGGGGTGCGTGGGGCGCGGCCGGTACGGGTGGTGCTGATGTCCGGTGCGGGGAGGGCCTTGCGGTCCAGCTTGCCGTTCGGGGTGAGCGGGAGGGCGTCGAGGACCATGAACGCCGCCGGGACCATGTACTCCGGTACGCGCCGGTGGAGGTGGGCGCGGAGCGCGGTGGCGTCGGGCGAGGTCCCGTTGGTGCCGTCGGTGCCATCGGTGGTGGTGCCGTCGGTGTTGTCTGTGCCGACGAGGTAGGCGGTCAGGCGTTGGTCGCCCGGCCGGTCTTCGCGGACGATGACGGCGGCTTGGGCGACGGCGTCGTGCTGGGTGAGGACGCTCTCGATTTCGCCGAGTTCGATGCGGAAGCCGCGGATCTTGACCTGGTGGTCGGCGCGGGCGAGGTATTCGAGGGCGCCGTCGGCGCGCCAGCGTGCGAGGTCACCGGTGCGGTACATGCGCGTGCCCGGCTGGCCGTACGGGTCCGCGATGAACCGTTCGGCGGTGAGGCCGTGGCGGTTGAGGTAGCCCCGGGCCAACTGTGCGCCTGCGATGTAGAGTTCGCCGGTTACGCCCTCGGGGACGGGTCGTAGGGCGGAGTCGAGGACGTACAGCCGGGTGTTCCAGACCGGTCGGCCGATCGGCACAGATGCGGCCTGGTTGTCGCGGTGGCATTCCCAGGAGGTGACGTCGACGGATGCCTCGGTGGGTCCGTACAGGTTGTGCAGCGGCACATCGAGCGTTGTGAGGAAGCGCTGGGCCAGTTCGGCGGGGAGGGCCTCGCCGCTGCAGATGACGCGTCGCAGGCCGGTGCAGCGGGCCGCGGCCGGTTCCTGCAGGAAGACCTGGAGCATGGACGGTACGAAGTGGGCGGTCGTCACCCGCTGTTCCTGGATCAGCGTGGCCAGGTATGCGGGGTCCTTGTGACCCTCCGGACGGGCCACCACCAGCACAGCTCCGGTGATGAGCGGCCAGAAGAACTCCCAGACCGACACGTCGAATCCGGACGGCGTCTTCTGCAGTACGCGGTCGTCCGTCGCCAGTCCGTACTGGTCCTGCATCCACAGCAGTCGGTTGACGATGCCCGAGTGCGGTACGACGACGCCCTTGGGGCGTCCGGTGGAGCCGGAGGTGTAGATGACGTACGCCGGGGAGTCCGCCGTCAGCGGGGCGGTCCGCTCCGCGTCGGTGAGGTCCGTGTCGGTCGGGTCCGCCTCAGTCGGGTCGTTGAGGTCGCCTTGGTGCGCTTGGTCCGCTTGGTTCACGACGATGCACGGCACGCCCTGGGCAGGACGCGTCGCCGCTATCTCGCGCGTGGTCAGGACGGCGGCCGGAGTGGCGTCCTCCAGCATGTAGGCGATCCGGTCGGCCGGATAGCTGAGGTCGACGGGTACGTACGCCGCGCCGGACTTCAGCACCGCGAGCAGCGCGACGACCAAGTCCAGCGAGCGGGGGAGCGCCACCGCCACGAACTTCTCTGGGCCCGCACCCTGCGCAACGAGCTGCCGAGCGAGCTGGTTGGCACGGGAGTTGAGGTCCGTGTACGTCAGCTCCTGACCCTCGAAGGCGACGGCGGTCGCGTCGGGGGTCCTGGCGGTCTGTGCCTGGATGAGGTCCGGGAGTGTGGCGTCGGGGACGTGCTGCGCCGTGTTGTTCCAGGTCTCCAGCAACTGCCGCTGCTCGCCCGACCTGAGAATCTCGATCTCCTGGAGGGGGGTGTCGGGGGCTGCTTCCAGTGCGGTGACGAGGTTTTGGGCGGTGGTCTGCAGAAGTACGCAGAGTGTGGCGGGGTCGATGGGTGTGGTGGCTTGGACGGTGAGGCCGAAGCCGGTGCCGGTGTCGTCGATGGAGATGGTGAGCGGGTAGTTGGTGCGCTCCTGGCTGTGGAGGAGGTCGATGCCTTCGAGGGGGGTGTCTTGCTGGGGGGCGGGGGTCGTGGTGTGGCGGTAGTTGAGGAGGGAGGTGAAGAGCGGGGCTTGGGCGGGGATGTTGCTTGCTTGTTGGGCGAGGGCGAGGGGGGCGTGTTCGTGGGTGAGGAGGTTGGCGAGTTGGTTTTGCATGGTGTGTACGGCGTTGGCCACGGTGGTTGCGTGGGTGTTTGCGCGTACGGGGAGGGTGTTGATGAAGAGGCCGGGCATGCGGTCGGATCCGGTGCCGGCGTCCATGCGGCCGAAGAGGACGGTGCCGAAGACGACGTCGTCGCGGGTGGCGAGGGTGGTGGTGAGGCGGGCCCAGGTGACGTGGAAGAGGGTGGCGGCGCTGACGCCGTGCCGGCGGGCCTGCTCCCTGATACGTGCGGCGAGTTGGGGCTCTAGGGCTTGTTCGGCTTGGGTGATGGTGGTGCCGTCGCCGTGGACGTTGAGGAGGCCGTAGGGGGCGGTGGGTTCGGTGACGTCGCCGAGGAGGTCGGCGAAGAACTCCTCGTGCTCCTCGCGGGGGATGCGCAGGCGGGCTTGGGCCACGAAGTTGCGGTAGGGCAGGGGTTCGGGGAGTTGGTTGTCGTGTCCGTTGAGGAGGGTGCGTACTTCGTCGAGGAGGACGTCGAGTGCGGTGTGGTCCTGGGCGAGGTGGTGGATTTGCAGGAGTGCGAGCCACCGGTCGCTGCCCGGCTCGGCCGCGATGTGCATCCGCAGGAGCGGTGCACGGCGGATGTCCATCGACGGCGCGCCGGCGGCCATGAGCTGGCTCGCCGCGTCCAAGTCGCCTGGCTTGAGGGTGACCTCTTCGACGGGGATGTCTGCTCGGCGGCAGACGACCTGCATGGGTTCGCGAAGTCCTTCCCAGAGGACGGCGGTGCGCAGGATGTCGTGGCGGTCGATGACGGTTTGGAGGACGGTGAGGAAGGTGTCGAGGCGGGTGCGGGAGTCGAAGCCGAGGACACTGGGGAGGACGTAGACGTCGCTGTCGCCGTCGGCCGTCATCAAGTGGTGGAAGAAGATGCCCTCTTGGAGGGGTGCGAGGGGGTAGATGTCGGCGACGTTCCGGGTGCCGCCGGGGATGGTGGTCGTGATCTTGTCGATCTCGCCCTGGCTCAGGTCGGCCAGGGGGAGCATCTCGGGGGTGATGGTGGTGGCGTTGGCCGGGATGAGGTTGGCGGGGATGGTGATGTTTTCGCGGCCGATGGTGGTGGCGAGGGCGGCGACGGTGGGTGAGGTGAACAGGGCGCGGACCTCGATGGGCAGGCCCTGTGCCCGCAGGCGCTCGACGAGGGTGACGGCGAGGAGGGAGTGGCCGCCCAGCTCGAAGAAGTTGTCGTCGATGGTGACCTCGGGCAGGCCCAGGACCTCGGCGAACACCGTGCAGAGGGTTTCTTCCTGGGGGGTGCGTGGGGCGCGGCCGGTGCTGTCTGTGGTGAGGTCCGGTGTGGGGAGGGCCTTGCGGTCCAGTTTGCCGTTCGGGGTGAGGGGGAGGGCGTTGAGGGTGATGAAGGCGGCGGGGACCATGTAGTCCGGTACGCGCTGCTGGACGTGAGCGCGCACCCCGTTCGTGTCCACGGTCTCTGCGTTGTCCGTACCGACGATGTAGGCGGTCAGTCGCTGGTCGCCGGGGCGGTCTTCGCGGACGATGACCGCGACCTGGGCGACGTCGGGGTGCTCGGCGAGGACGGATTCGATTTCGCCGAGCTCGATGCGGAAGCCGCGGACCTTGACCTGGTGATCGGCGCGGGCGACGTACTCCAGGGTCCCGTCGGCGCGCCAGCGCGCCATGTCTCCCGTCCGGTACATGCGCGCGCCGGGTTCGCCGTAGGGGTCGGCGATGAAGCGTTCTGCGGTGAGGTCGGGGCGGTTGAGGTAGCCGCGGGCGAGGCCGGTGCCGGCGAGGTAGAGCTCGCCGGTGACGCCTGTGGGGACGGGTTGGAGGTTGGCGTCGAGGACGTAGGTGCGGGCGTTGGCGATGGGGCGGCCGATGGGCGGGGCGGTGCCGTCGGCTTCGGTGCCTGTGGTGCCGGTGGTGTCTGCGGTCCAGGCCGTTGTGTAGACGGTGGCTTCGGTGGGTCCGTAGATATTGGCGATACGGGCGTGGGGGAGGGCTTGGCGGATGTCGCGGACCGCGTGGGCGGTGAGGGCCTCGCCGGCGAGGACCACGGTGTCGGCGGCGGGGGTGCGGGTGTTGGTGGTGTGGGTGTGGAGGATTGGGGCGAAGGCGGAGGGGACGGCGCTGATGAGGCTGCCGTTCCAGGTGTGGTCGGGGTGGTCGGTGAGGGTGAGGAGGTCCTTGACGATGTCGATGCTGCCGCCGGAGACGAGGGGGGCGAACATTTCGAAGACGGAGACGTCGAAGTTCAGGGATGTGGAGGCCAGGACCCGGGAGAGTTCCTGGGCGGTGAATTCGGTGCGGGCCCAGGTGAGGAGGTTGGTGACGCTGGCGTGCTGGACGACGACGCCCTTGGGCAGGCCCGTGGAACCCGACGTGTAGATCACATACGCCGGAGTCGTGATCCGTAGCGGGGCGATCCGCTCGTCGTCGGTCAGGTCGGCGCCGGACAGGTGGTCCAGGGAGGTCTGGTCCAGCAGGATGCGCGGCACGTCTTGGCCCTGGCCGTGTTCCTGGCCGTGTTCCTCGCTGGGGAGCGCAGCGGCAGTCTCCTGCGTGGTGAGCATCGCGGTCGGGGCGGCGTCGCGCAGCATGTGGGCGATGCGGTCGGCCGGGTAGCCCGGGTCCACCGGCACGTACGCCGCACCGGACTTCAACACGGCGAACAGCGCCACCATCAAATCCAGCGAACGCGGCACCGCCACCGCCACCAACTGCTCCGGACCCGCGCCCTGTTGGACGAGGAGGCGTGCGAGCCGGTTGGCACGGGTGTTGAGCTCCGCGTAGGTGAGCTCTTGGTCGCCGGAGGTGACGGTGGTCGCGTCAGGGGTCTTGGCTGCCTGGGCCTCGAAGAGGGCCGGAAGCGTGGCGACGGGCGTCGGCCGCGCCGTGCCGTTCCACTGTTCCAGGACCTGGTGGCGCTGGTCGGCGGCGAGGACTTCCACGTCCTGGAGCGGGGTCTGCGGTGCCGTTTCGAGCGCGGCGACGACGTTTTCGGTGGTGGCGTTGAGGAGTGTGCACACCGACTGGGGGTCGATGGGTGTGGTGGCTTGGACGGTGAGGCCGAAGCCGGTGCCGGTGTCGTCGATGGAGATGGTGAGCGGGTAGTTGGTGCGCTCTTGGCTGTGGAGGAAGTCGACTCCGTCGAGGACGGCGTTTTGCTGTTGGTCGGAGGCTGGGCTGTGGCGGTAGTTCAACAGTGAGGTGAACAAGGGGGCTTGGCTCGCTACGCCGCTTGCTTGTTGGGCGAGGGCGAGGGGGGCGTGTTCGTGGGTGAGGAGGTTGGCGAGTTGGTTTTGCATGGTGTGTACGGCGTTGGCCACGGTGGTTGCGTGGGTGTTTGCGCGTACGGGGAGGGTGTTGATGAAGAGGCCGGGCATGCGGTCGGATCCGGTGCCGGCGTCCATGCGGCCGAAGAGGACGGTGCCGAAGACGACGTCGTCGCGGGTGGCGAGGGTGGTGGTGAGGCGGGCCCAGGTGACGTGGAAGAGGGTGGCGGCGCTGACGCCGTGCCGGCGGGCCTGCTCCCTGATACGTGCGGCGAGTTGGGGCTCTAGGGCTTGTTCGGCTTGGGTGATGGTGGTGCCGTCGCCGTGGACGTTGAGGAGGCCGTAGGGGGCGGTGGGTTCGGTGACGTCGCCGAGGAGGTCGGCGAAGAACTCCTCGTGCTCCTCGCGGGGGATGCGCAGGCGGGCTTGGGCCACGAAGTTGCGGTAGGGCAGGGGTTCGGGGAGTCGGTCGTCGTGTCCGTTGAGGAGGGTGCGTACTTCGTCGAGGAGGACGTCGAGTGCGGTGTGGTCCTGGGCGAGGTGGTGGATTTGCAGGAGTGCGAGCCACCGGTCGCTGCCCGGCTCGGCCGCGATGTGCATCCGCAGGAGCGGCGCGCGGCGGATATCCACTGAGGAACTGCCCGCAGAGAGCAGCGCGGCTACCGGGTCGCTGGTGTCGAGAGGGAGAGTGACCTCTTCGACGGGCAGTGTGGCCTGTCGGCAGACGACCTGCATGGGTTCGCGGAGCCTTTCCCAGAGGACGGCGGTGCGCAGGATGTCGTGGCGGTCGATGACGGTTTGGAGGACGGTGAGGAAGGTGTCGAGGCGGGTGCGGGAGTCGAAGCCGAGGACGCTGGGGAGGACGTAGACGTCGCTGTCGCCGTCGGCCGTCATCAAGTGGTGGAAGAAGATGCCCTCTTGGAGGGGTGCGAGGGGGTAGATGTCGGCGACGTTCCGGGTGCCGCCGGGGATGGTGGTCGTGATCTTGTCGATCTCGCCCTGGCTCAGGTCGGCCAGGGGGAGCATCTCGGGGGTGATGGTGGTGGCGTTGGCCGGGATGAGGTTGGCGGGGATGGTGATGTTTTCGCGGCCGATGGTGGTGGCGAGGGCGGCGACGGTGGGTGAGGTGAACAGGGCGCGGACCTCGATGGGCAGGCCCTGTGCCCGCAGGCGCTCGACGAGGGTGACGGCGAGGAGGGAGTGGCCGCCCAGCTCGAAGAAGTTGTCGTCGATGGTGACCTCGGGCAGGCCCAGGACCTCGGCGAACACCGTGCAGAGGGTTTCTTCTTGTGGGGTGCGCGGAGCACGGCCAGTGCTGGTGGCGCTGATGTCCGGTGCGGGGAGGGCCTTGCGGTCGAGCTTGCCGTTCGGGGTGAGGGGGAGGGCGTCGAGGGTGATGAAGGCGGCCGGGATCATGTAGTCGGGTACGCGCTGTTGGAGGTGGGCGCGGAGTGCGGCGGCGTTGGGTTCTGCGCCGTCCGTGCCGACGACGTACGCGGTGAGGCGCTGGTCGCCGGGGCGGTCTTCGCGGACGATGACTGCGGCCTGGGCGACGTCGGGGTGCTGGGCGAGGGCGGATTCGATTTCGCCGAGTTCGATGCGGAAGCCGCGGAGCTTGACCTGGTCGTCGGTGCGCCCGGCGTACTCAAGGGCCCCGTCGGTGCGTCGGCGCGCCAAGTCCCCGGTGCGGTACATGCGCTCGCCCGGTTCGCCGTAGGGGTTGGCGATGAACCGTTCGGCGGTGAGGTCGGGGCGGTTGAGGTAGCCGTGGGCCAACTGTGTGCCGGTGATGTAGAGCTCGCCGGTGACGCCTGCCGGGACCGGGCGCAGGTTGGCGTCGAGGACGTAGGTGCGGGTATTCCAGACCGGATGCCCGATGGGCGCAGTGGCGGCCTGGTCACTGCCGCTTTCGATGCCGCTGTGGTGGGCGGTGGTTTGGATGGTGGTTTCGCTGGGGCCGTAGAGGTTGGCCAGCGGGAGGTTCCACTGGGCGGTGATGCGATGGGCGAGCGCGGTGGGCAGAGCTTCAGCGCCGGAGAAGACCTGGCGCAGGGAGCCCGGGCCGAGGTCGGTGGGGAGGGTGGTGAGGAGGGAGGGGACGAAGGAGGCGAGGGTGACCTGGTGCTGTTCGGCGTAATCGAGCAGGTCACGCAGGTCGTGGGTGGCCTCGTCGGGGGCCGGGCAGACGGCTGCGCCTGCGGCGAGGGGGTGGCAGATCTCCCAGAGGGAGACGTCGAAGCCGATCGAGGTCCGCGCGAGCATCACGTCCCCGGTGCCGACACCGAACTCGGCTTGGGTCCACTGTGCCTGGTTGGCCAGGCCACGATGCGGCACCACGACGCCCTTGGGGCGTCCGGTGGAGCCGGAGGTGTAGATGACGTACGCCGGGGTGTCCGCCGTCAGCGGCGCGGTCCGCTCACCCTCGGCCAGGTCGGCACCGGACAGGTGCTTGTGGGAGACCTGGTCCAGCAGGATGCGCGGCGTGCTCTGCTCCTGGTCGGGAAGCGTTGCTGCGAGCAGTTGCGTAGTCAGGAACGCTGCCGGGCTGGCGTCTTGGAGCATGTAGGCGATGCGGTCGGCCGGGTAGCCCGGGTCGACGGGCATGTAGGCGGCGCCGGACTTGAGTACGGCCAGCAGTGCGGTGACCAGGTCGGCCGAGCGGGGGAGTGCTACGGCGATGAACCGGTCTGCTCCTGCGCCCTGTTGGATGAGGAGGCGTGCGAGCTGGTTGGCGCGGGTGTTGAGGTCCGCGTAGGTGAGCTCTCCGCCTTCGAGGGCGACGGCGATGGCGTCAGGGGTCTTGGCTGCCTGTGCCTCGAAGAGGGCCGGGAACGTCGCGTCGGGCAGGGGGCGGTCAGTGTCGTTCCACCCCTCCAGCACCTGCTGCCGTTCGTCCGGAGTCAGGATCTCGGCCTGCGCGATGGGAAGTTGAGGGTCTGCTGTCACCGCTTCCAGCAGGCGGATGAGGCGTTCGGCGATGTGTGCCGCTGTCTTGTGGTCGAAGAGGTCGGTGGCGTATTCGAGGGTGCCGGTGATGCCTTGGGCGGTGCCGTCGGCGGTGAAGATCTCGCTGAGGCTGAGGGAGAGGTCGAACTTGGCTGCGCCTGCGTCGATGGGGTCGACGGTGGTGGTCAGGCCGGGCATGGTCAGGTCGGATGCCGGGGCGTTCTGGAAGGCCAGCATGACCTGGAAGAGGGGGTGGCGGGCCATGGAGCGGGCCGGGTTGAGGACCTCTACCAGGCGCTCGAAGGGCAGGTCCTGGTGGGAGAAGGCAGCAAGGTCCGTCTCCCGGACCCGGTCGACCAGTTCGTCGAAGGTGGGGTTGTCGGCGGTGTTGGTGCGCAGGACGAGGGTGTTGACGAAGAAGCCGATGAGGTCGTCGAGGGCTTCGTCTGTGCGTCCGGCGATGGGGGTGCCGATGGGGATGTCCGTGCCTGCGCCGAGCCGGGTCAGCAGCGCGGTGAGGCCGGCTTGGATGACCATGAAGAGGCTGGCCTGGCGTGCCTGGGCCAGGGTGGTCAGGCGGTGGTGGAGCTCCGGGCTGAGGGTGAGTGGGATGGTGTCGCCGTGGTGTGAGGCGATGGCGGGGCGGGGGCGGTCGGTGGGCAGTTCGAGCTGGTCGGGGAGGTCGGCCAGGGCCGTCTTCCAGTAGTCGAGCTGGCCAGAAATGAGACTGGTGGCGTCGTCTTCACCGCCGAGTGTCTCGCGCTGCCACAGGGTGTAATCGGCGTACTGGACCGGAAGTTGAGTCCACTGCGGTGCCTCGTTTTCGAGGCGGGCGGTGTAGGCGGCGGCGACATCGCGGGCCAGCGGCCCCATGGACCAGCCGTCGCCGGCGATGTGGTGGACGATGGCGACCAGGACGTGCTGATCGTTGGTCTGGCTGAACAGCCAGGCGCGTACGGGCAGTTCGGTTGTCAGGTCGAAGGCGTGCCGCGACGCGGCGGCGATGTCGGCGTCGAGGGTGTCCGGGGTGCTGTCCGCGATGGTCAGTTCCGGGCGGGCCTGGTCGGGGGCGAGGACGAGCTGATGGGGGTGCCCGTCGGCCTGCGGGAAGAGGGTGCGGAGGCTCTCGTGGCGCGCCACGACGTCGCCGAACGCCGCACGCAACGCCTCGACGTCCAGAGCGCCTGTCAGTCGTACGACCAGCGGGATGTTGTACGTCGGGCTCGGGCCCTCCAGCTGGCCGAGGAACCACAGTCGTTGCTGGGCGAACGACAGCGGGATGCGCTCCGGTCGGATGGCTGGTCGCAGGGCGGAACGTGTCGCGGTGTCCCCGTCGAGTCGTTCGGCCAGTCCGGCGACGGTCGGCGTCTCGAACAGGGCCCGGATGTCGAGCTCGGCGTTCAGAGTGGAACGGATGCGGCTGATGAGGCGGGTGGCGAGCAGGGAGTGCCCGCCCAGGTCGAAGAAGTTGTCGTCGATGGTGACCTCGGGCAGGCCGAGTACCTCGGCGAACACCGTGCAGAGGGTTTCTTCTTGTGGGGTGCGCGGAGCACGGCCAGTGCTGGTGGCGCTGATGTCCGGTGCGGGGAGGGCCTTGCGGTCGAGCTTGCCGTTCGGGGTGAGGGGGAGGGCGTCGAGGGTGATGAAGGCGGCCGGGATCATGTAGTCGGGTACGCGCTGTTGGAGGTGGGCGCGGAGTGCGGCGGCGTTGGGTTCTGCGCCGTCCGTGCCGACGACGTACGCGGTGAGGCGCTGGTCGCCGGGGCGGTCTTCGCGGACGATGACTGCGGCCTGGGCGACGTCGGGGTGCTGGGCGAGGGCGGATTCGATTTCGCCGAGTTCGATGCGGAAGCCGCGGAGCTTGACCTGGTCGTCGGTGCGCCCGGCGTACTCAAGGGCCCCGTCGGTGCGTCGGCGCGCCAAGTCCCCGGTGCGGTACATGCGCTCGCCCGGTTCGCCGTAGGGGTTGGCGATGAACCGTTCGGCGGTGAGGTCGGGGCGGTTGAGGTAGCCGTGGGCCAACTGTGTGCCGGTGATGTAGAGCTCGCCGGTGACGCCTGCCGGGACCGGGCGCAGGTTGGCGTCGAGGACGTAGGTGCGGGTATTCCAGACCGGATGCCCGATGGGCGCAGTGGCGGCCTGGTCACTGCCGCTTTCGATGCCGCTGTGGTGGGCGGTGGTTTGGATGGTGGTTTCGCTGGGGCCGTAGAGGTTGGCCAGCGGGAGGTTCCACTGGGCGGTGATGCGATGGGCGAGCGCGGTGGGCAGAGCTTCAGCGCCGGAGAAGACCTGGCGCAGGGAGCCCGGGCCGAGGTCGGTGGGGAGGGTGGTGAGGAGGGAGGGGACGAAGGAGGCGAGGGTGACCTGGTGCTGTTCGGCGTAATCGAGCAGGTCACGCAGGTCGTGGGTGGCCTCGTCGGGGGCCGGGCAGACGGCTGCGCCTGCGGCGAGGGGGTGGCAGATCTCCCAGAGGGAGACGTCGAAGCCGATCGAGGTCCGCGCGAGCATCACGTCCCCGGTGCCGACACCGAACTCGGCTTGGGTCCACTGTGCCTGGTTGGCCAGGCCACGATGCGGCACCACGACGCCCTTGGGGCGTCCGGTGGAGCCGGAGGTGTAGATGACGTACGCCGGGGTGTCCGCCGTCAGCGGCGCGGTCCGCTCACCCTCGGCCAGGTCGGCACCGGACAGGTGCTTGTGGGAGACCTGGTCCAGCAGGATGCGCGGCGTGCTCTGCTCCTGGTCGGGAAGCGTTGCTGCGAGCAGTTGCGTAGTCAGGAACGCTGCCGGGCTGGCGTCTTGGAGCATGTAGGCGATGCGGTCGGCCGGGTAGCCCGGGTCGACGGGCATGTAGGCGGCGCCGGACTTGAGTACGGCCAGCAGTGCGGTGACCAGGTCGGCCGAGCGGGGGAGTGCTACGGCGATGAACCGGTCTGGTCCTGCGCCCTGTTGGATGAGGAGGCGTGCGAGCTGGTTGGCGCGGGTGTTGAGGTCCGCGTAGGTGAGCTCTCCGCCTTCGAGGGCGACGGCGATGGCGTCAGGGGTCTTGGCTGCCTGTGCCTCGAAGAGGGCCGGGAACGTCGCGTCGGGCAGGGGGCGGTCAGTGTCGTTCCACCCCTCCAGCACCTGCTGCCGTTCGTCCGGAGTCAGGATCTCGGCCTGCGCGATGGGAAGTTGAGGGTCTGCTGTCACCGCTTCCAGCAGGCGGATGAGGCGTTCGGCGATGTGTGCCGCTGTCTTGTGGTCGAAGAGGTCGGTGGCGTATTCGAGGGTGCCGGTGATGCCTTGGGCGGTGCCGTCGGCGGTGAAGATCTCGCTGAGGCTGAGGGAGAGGTCGAACTTGGCTGCGCCTGCGTCGATGGGGTCGACGGTGGTGGTCAGGCCGGGCATGGTCAGGTCGGATGCCGGGGCGTTCTGGAAGGCCAGCATGACCTGGAAGAGGGGGTGGCGGGCCATGGAGCGGGCCGGGTTGAGGACCTCTACCAGGCGCTCGAAGGGCAGGTCCTGGTGGGAGAAGGCAGCAAGGTCCGTCTCCCGGACCCGGTCGACCAGTTCGTCGAAGGTGGGGTTGTCGGCGGTGTTGGTGCGCAGGACGAGGGTGTTGACGAAGAAGCCGATGAGGTCGTCGAGGGCTTCGTCTGTGCGTCCGGCGATGGGGGTGCCGATGGGGATGTCCGTGCCTGCGCCGAGCCGGGTCAGCAGCGCGGTGAGGCCGGCTTGGATGACCATGAAGAGGCTGGCCTGGCGTGCCTGGGCCAGGGTGGTCAGGCGGTGGTGGAGCTCCGGGCTGAGGGTGAGTGGGATGGTGTCGCCGTGGTGTGAGGCGATGGCGGGGCGGGGGCGGTCGGTGGGCAGTTCGAGCTGGTCGGGGAGGTCGGCCAGGGCCGTCTTCCAGTAGTCGAGCTGGCCAGAAATGAGACTGGTGGCGTCGTCTTCACCGCCGAGTGTCTCGCGCTGCCACAGGGTGTAATCGGCGTACTGGACCGGAAGTTCGACCCAGTCGGGGGTCTGGTCCTTGCTGCGGGCTGTGTAGGCGGTGGCGACGTCGCGGGCGAGCGGTCCCATGGACCAGCCGTCGCCGGCGATGTGGTGGACGATGGCGACCAGGACGTGCTGATCGTTGGTCTGGCTGAACAGCCAGGCGCGTACGGGCAGTTCGGTTGTCAGGTCGAAGGCGTGCCGCGACGCGGCGGCGATGTCGGCGTCGAGGGTGTCCGGGGTGCTGTCCGCGATGGTCAGTTCCGGGCGGGCCTGGTCGGGGGCGAGGACGAGCTGGTAAGGCTGCCCGTCGACCTCCGGGAAGAGGGTGCGGAGGCTTTCGTGGCGCGCTACGACGTCGCCGAATGCCGCGCGCAGGGCGTCGATGTCCAGAGCGCCCGTGAGTCGTACGACCAGCGGGATGTTGTAGGTCGCGCTGGGTCCCTCCAGCTGGCCGAGGAACCAGAGTCGTTGCTGGGCGAAGGACAGCGGTGTCTGTGCGGGGCGGGTTGCCGGGTGCAGGGCGGGGCGCTTGCTGTTGCCGTGGTTCAGTCGTTCGCTCAGGCCGGCGACGGTCGGGGTCTCGAAGAGGGCTCGGATGTCCAGTTCGAGGTCGAGGGTCGAGCGGATGCGGCTGATGAGGCGGGTGGCGAGCAGGGAGTGTCCGCCCAGGTCGAAGAAGCTGTCGTCGATCGTGATCTCGGGCAGTCCGAGGACCTCGGCGAACACCGTGCACAGCTTCTGCTCCTGCGGCGTGCGCGGGGCGCGACCGGTGCTGTCCGCCGTGAGGTCTGGGGCGGGGAGGACCTTGCGGTCGAGCTTGCCGTTCGGGGTGAGCGGGAGCGCGTCGAGGGCCACGAAGGCGGCCGGGATCATGTAGTCGGGCACGCGCTGCTGGAGGTGGGCGCGGAGTGCGGCCGTGTCCGGCGTTCCCGCGTCCGTACCGACGATGTACGCGGTCAGGCGCTGGTCGCCGGGGCGGTCCTCGCGGACGATGACCGTGGCCTGCGCGACGTCGGGGTGTTCGGCGAGGACGGACTCGATCTCGCCGAGTTCGATGCGGAAGCCGCGGAGCTTGACCTGGTCGTCGGCGCGGGCGAGGTATTCGAGGGTGCCGTCGGCGCGCCAGCGCGCCAAGTCTCCCGTCCGGTACATGCGTGCGCCGGGTTCGCCGTACGGGTCGGCGACGAACCGCTCGGCGGTGAGAGAGCGGCGGTTGAGGTAGCCCCGGGCAAGGCCATTGCCCGCGATGTACAGCTCGCCGGCGACGCCTGCCGGGACCGGCCGGAGGGCTGCGTCGAGGACGTAGACCTGCGTGTTGGCGATCGGTCGGCCGATGGCTGGCGAGGTGTCGGGTGCGATGTGGAGGGGGTGGGCGGTGGACCAGATGGTGGTTTCGGTCGGGCCGTAGAGGTTGGTGACCGAGGCGGTGCGGGCCGTCAGTGTGCGGGCGAGGTCGGTGGGGAGTGCTTCGCCGCCGACGAGGGCGCGGATGCCGGTGAGGGAGTGGCTGGTGTCGGTGGTGAGGGCGTGCCAGAGGCTGGGGGTGGCTTGGAGGGTGGTGGCTCCGGTGGCGTGGGCGAGGGCGCGCAGGGCCTGCGGGTCCTGTACTGCTTTGTGGGAGGCGAGGATGGTGCGGGCGCCGGTCAGGAGGGGGAGGTAGAGCTCTAGTGCGGCGATGTCGAAGGCGACGGTGGTGACGGCCAGGAGGCGGTCGTTTTCGTCGAGTTGGAAGCGTTCCTGCATGGAGGTCAGGAAGTTGGTCAGTGCCCGGTGGGGTACGACGACGCCCTTGGGGCGTCCGGTGGAGCCGGAGGTGTAGATGACGTACGCCGGGGTGTCCGCCGTCAGGGGAGCTGTCCGTTCGCCGTCGGTCAGGTCGGTGTCAGCCAGATGGCCCAGGGAGACCTGATTCAGGGCGATGTGGGGGATGCCGTCGTTGCCGGGAAGCGTCGCCCGTACCGCGTCCGTGGTCAACACCACTGTCGGCATGGCGTCTTGGAGCATGTAGGCGATGCGGTCGGCCGGGTGGCCGGGGTCGATGGGCACATAGGCCGCACCGGACTTGAGCACCGCGAGCAGCGCCACGATCAAGTCCAGCGAGCGCGGCAGCGCGACCGCCACCAGCCGCTCCGGGCCCGCGCCCTGCTTGACCAGCAGCCGCGCCAACCGGTTGGCGCGGTCGTTAAGTTCACGGTAGGTGATCTCTTCGCTGTCGAAGACGGCCGCGATCGCGTGGGGAGTCCTGGCGACCTGTGCCTGGAAGAGGCTGGGCAACGTGTCCTCGGGCACCGGACGCGAGGTGTCGTTCCACTCAATCAGGACCTGCTGCCGTTCGTCCGGAGTCAGGATCTCGGCCTGTCCGATGGGAAGTTGCGGGTCTGCGGTCACCGCTTCCAGCAGGCGGATGAGGCGTTCGGTGATCTGTTCCGCCGTCTTGTGGTCGAAGAGGTCGGTGGCGTATTCGAGGGTGCCGGTGATGCCTTGGGCGGTGCCGTCGGCGGTGAAGAGCTCGCTGAGGCTGAGGGAGAGGTCGAACTTGGCTGCGCCTGCGTCGATGGGGTCGACGGTGGTGGTCAGGCCGGGCATGGTCAGGTCGGATGCCGGGGCGTTCTGGAAGGCCAGCATGACCTGGAAGAGGGGGTGGCGGGCCATGGAGCGGGCCGGGTTGAGGACCTCTACCAAGCGCTCGAAGGGCAGGTCCTGGTGGGAGAAGGCAGCAAGGTCCGTCTCCCGGACCCGGTCGACCAGTTCGTCGAAGGTGGGGTTGTCGGCGGTGTTGGTGCGCAGGACGAGGGTGTTGACGAAGAAGCCGATGAGGTCGTCGAGGGCTTCGTCTGTGCGTCCGGCGATGGGGGTGCCGATGGGGATGTCCGTGCCTGCGCCGAGCCGGGTCAGCAGCGCGGTGAGGCCGGCTTGGATGACCATGAAGAGGCTGGCCTGGCGTGCCTGGGCCAGGGTGGTCAGGCGGTGGTGGAGCTCCGGGCTGAGGGTGAGCGGGATGGTGTCGCCGCGATGCGAGGCGACGGCCGGACGGGGCCGGTCGGTGGGCAGTTCCAGCTGGTCGGGGAGGTCGGCCAGGGCCGTCTTCCAGTAGTCGAGCTGGGCGGAAATGAGACTGGTGGCGTCGTCTTCACCGCCGAGTGTCTCGCGCTGCCACAGGGTGTAGTCGGCGTACTGGACGGGGAGCTGAGTCCACTGCGGTGCCTCGTTTTCGAGGCGGGCTGTGTAGGCGGTGGCGACGTCGCGGGCCAGCGGTCCCATGGACCAGCCGTCGCCGGCGATGTGGTGGACGACGGCGACCAGGACGTGCTGATCGTTGGTCTGGCTGAACAGCCAGGCGTGTACGGGCAGTTCGGTTGTCAGGTCGAAGGCGTGCCGCGACGCGGCGGCGATGTCCGCGTCCAGAGTCTCCGGGCTGCTCTCCGCGATGGTCAACAGTTGCCCGTGCTCGGCGTCGCCGAAGGCGTGCGTATCGAGGACGTGCTGATGGGGTTGCCCGTCGACCTCCGGGAAGAGGGTGCGGAGGCTCTCGTGGCGCGTCACGACGTCGCCGAATGCCGCGCGCAGGGCGTCGATGTCCAGAGCGCCCGTGAGTCGTACGACCAGCGGGATGTTGTAGGTCGCGCTGGGTCCCTCCAGCTGGCCGAGGAACCAGAGTCGTTGCTGGGCGAAGGACAGCGGTGTCTGTGCGGGGCGGGTTGCCGGGTGCAGGGCGGGGCGCTTGCTGTTGCCGTGGTTCAGTCGTTCGCTCAGGCCGGCGACGGTCGGGGTCTCGAAGAGGGCTCGGATGTCCAGTTCGAGGTCGAGGGTCGAGCGGATGCGGCTGATGAGGCGGGTGGCGAGCAGGGAGTGTCCGCCCAAGTCGAAGAAGCTGTCGTCGATCGTGATCTCGGGCAGTCCGAGGACCTCGGCGAACACCGTGCACAGCTTCTGCTCCTGCGGCGTGCGCGGAGTACGGCCCGTGCCGTCAGTGGTCAACTCCGGTGCGGGCAGGGCCTTACGGTCCAGCTTGCCATTCGGCGTCAACGGCAGCGCGTCCAGCACCATGAACGCTGCCGGCACCATGAATTCCGGCACACGCTGCTGGAGGTGGGCGCGGAGCGCGTCCGCATCAGGCGTCCCCGCATCAGGCGTCCCCGCGCCCGGTGTCCCCGCGCCCCGTGTGCCCGCCCCCCTACCGACGACGTACGCGGTCAGCCGGTGGTCGCCGGGGCGGTCCTCCCGCACGATGACCGCGACCTGCGCGACCTCGGCGCGCTCTGCCAGGACCGACTCGATTTCGCCCAGCTCGATGCGGAAGCCGCGAAGCTTGACCTGGTCGTCGGTGCGCCCGGCGTACTCAAGGGCCCCGTCGGCGCGCCAGCGTGCGAGGTCACCGGTGCGGTACATGCGCGTGCCCGGCTTGCCGTATGGGTCCGCGACGAACCGTTCCGCCGTCAGGGCGTGGCGGTTGAGGTAGCCCCGGGCCAACTGTGCGCCTGCGATGTAGAGTTCGCCGGTTACGCCCTCGGGGACGGGTCGTAGGGCGGCGTCGAGGACGTACAGCCGGGTGTTCCAGACCGGTCGGCCGATCGGCACAGATGCGGCCTGGTTGTCGCGGTGGCATTCCCAGGAGGTGACGTCGACGGATGCCTCGGTGGGTCCGTACAGGTTGTGCAGCGGCACATCGAGCGTTGTGAGGAAGCGCTGGGCCAGTTCGGCGGGGAGGGCCTCGCCGCTGCAGATGACGCGTCGCAGGCCGGTGCAGCGGGCCGCGGCCGGTTCCTGCAGGAAGACCTGGAGCATGGACGGTACGAAGTGGGCGGTCGTCACCCGCTGTTCCTGGATCAGCGTGGCCAGGTATGCGGGGTCCTTGTGACCCTCCGGACGGGCCACCACCAGCACAGCTCCGGTGATGAGCGGCCAGAAGAACTCCCAGACCGACACGTCGAATCCGGACGGCGTCTTCTGCAGCACGCGGTCGTCCGCAGCGAGTCCGTACTGGTCCTGCATCCACAGCAGTCGGTTGACGATGCCGGAGTGCGATACGACGACGCCCTTGGGGCGTCCGGTGGAGCCGGAGGTGTAGATGACGTACGCCGGGGAGTCCGCCGTCAGCGGAGCGGTCCGCTCACCGTCGATGAGGTCCGTGTCGGCCAGGTGGTCCAGGGAGACCTGGTCCAGGGCGATGTACGGGATGTCGTCGCTGTCGCTGGCGTTGCCGGGCAGTGCCGCCCGTACCGCGTCCGTTGTCAGTACCACGGTCGGGTCGGCGTCTTGGAGCATGTAGGCGATGCGGTCGGCCGGGTAGTCCGGGTCCACCGGTATGTACGCCGCGCCGCACTTCAGTACGGCCAGCAGCGCGGTGACCAGCTCGACGGAGCGCGGCAGCGCCACCGCCACCCGCCGCTCCGGTCCTGCACCCTGCGCTGCCAGGTGGCGCGCCAATTGATTTGCGTGAGCGTTGAGTTCACCGTAGGAGACCTCTTCACCCTCGAAGGTGACAGCGATCGCATCAGGGTTCTCGGCGGCCTGCGCCTCGAAGAGGCCGGACAGCGTCGCGTCGGGCACCGGGCGGGAGGTGTCGTTCCAGGTCTCCAGCACCTGCAGCCGCTCGTCCGCGCCCGTGATCTCGACGCGTCCGACGGGCAGTTCGGGAGTCGCGACCACGGCCTCCAGAACACGCGCCAACTGGGCGAGGATGCGCGCCGCGGAAGCCTGGTCGAACAGGTCCGGGCGGTAGTCCAGCCAAAGGCGGAGGCGCTCTCCCGGAACGACGACCAGTCGCAGCGGGTAATGAGCGGCGTCCTTGCACTGGACCGCCGTAATGCGCAGACCGGCGTCGGAAAGGTCGAAGAGAGCGGAATCCAGCGGGTAGTTCTCGAAGACGATGCAGGTGTCGAAGAGTTCGCTGCGACCGGAAGCACGGTGGATGTCGGAGAGCCCCAAATGCTGGTGCTCCATCAGCTGCGCCTGGTCGTCCTGGAGGCGGGACAGACTGGTGCGCAGAGAGGCGGCGGGATCGATACGTATGCGCACCGGCACGGTGTTGATGAACAGCCCGACCATCGTCTCGGCGCCGCGAAGTTCCGGTGACCGGCCGGATACCGTCGCACCGAACGTGACGTCGGCGCGCCCGGTGAGCTGGGAAAGGACCGCTCCCCATGCGCCCTGTATCGCGCTGTTGAGCGTGAGGCCGCTCTGCCGCACGCTCTGTTCCAGCGTCAGTGTTTCCTCGGCGGAAAGCACGACCTCGGCGCGTTCGGGGAATACGGTGACCTGGTGGGAAGCGGCCGCGGCGACCCGTGTCGGTCCGTCCAGGCCCGCGAGCGCTTCTCCCCATGCCTTACGGGCGGTGTCCTGATCCTGCTGTCCGAGCCAGGAGAGGTAGTCCCGATAGGGCGTTACGTGCGGCAGGCCCGCGAAATCGCTGCCCTTCGCGTAATAAGTGAACAGCTCCTGCATGAACAGCGGCATCGACCAGCCGTCCAGCAGCAGATGGTGGTTCATCAGAACCAGGCGATGGCGGTCCGCCGAGAAGCGGATCAGCGTAAAGCGCAGCAGCGGCGGGCGCGCCGGGTTGAAACGGCGCGCACGGTCTTCGAGCAGAATGTGGTCCGACTCGGCGTCCGCCGTTTCCCGCGACTCCGCGCTGAGATCGACCTCGCGCCAGGGGAGCGGAACCGCGGTCGGCACGATCTGCACGGGCTCGCCGGACTTGCTCTGCCGGAAGGCGGCGCGCAGGTTGGGGTGGCGGCGCAGCATCGCCTCGGCCGCCCCTCGGAGCGCCTCCGCGTCGAGCGGCCCCGCCAGGTCGAACGACCACTGGACGGTGTACACGTCCGCGCTGGACGCGTCGGACGCGTCATACAGCGAATGGAAGAGCAGGCCCTCTTGGAACGGCGACAGCGGAAGGATGTCTTGAATGCGCGGTCGACTGGTCACCAGGCCCCCAACTCAGAGTCGAATTCGATTTCGAGGTCGTCAATTTCGTCCTGGCTCAAGTCGACCAGTGACAGGTCCGACGGAGTGTGTCCCCCCGCGTCGGGGTGCTGCGAATGAGTCGCCAGCGCCTCAAGGGCGCGGAACCAGCTCTCGGCGAGGTCGCGGACATCCGCTTCCTTGAACAGCGCCTGAGGCCAGGTCCACCGGGCCGTAAGTTTCGGGCCGTCGGCGCGGTCCTCCGTAAGGGCATTGACATCAATGGCGTGCGCCACCGTCATCTCCGCATTGCCGCCGCCCATCAGGCCGAGTTCCGAATCCGCCGCCCAGTCGATTCCGTCAGTTCCATTGGCTTCATTGGTTCCATTGGCTCCGTCGGTCCCGGCGGACGACTCGAACCGACCGAGATAGTTGAAGCCGATCTGCGGCTTGGGAAGGCTGGACAAGGCGCCTTCGGTCTCCGGGTTGAGATAGCGCAGCAGACCGAATCCGACTCCGTTGCCGGGAAGGTCGCGCAGCTGCTCCTTCACCTGCTTCAGCGCGCGGCCCATCGCGGGGCCGCCCGACCACACCTCGTCCCGGTCCAATGGGCCAGGGTCGAGCCGGACGGGATAGAGGCTGGTGAACCAGCCCACGGTGCCGGAAAGGTCGATTCCCTCGGCGACGCTTTCTCGGCCGTGACCTTCCAGATCCAGGAGAACGGCGGATTCGTCGACGCCCGTGTGCCGTCGGCGCCATTCCGAGAGCGCGACGGCCAAAGCGGTCAGCAGTACGTCGTTGACCGTGGCGTGAAAGGCCGTCGGCACCGTTGTCAGGAGCAGGTCGGTATGCTCCTTGGACATCGAGAGAGTGATGTCCCGCGTCGTTCCGTTGGTGTCCCGCCCGGAATCGAGGGCGACGGCTCCGAGCTGTGGATCGGGAGTGCTGAGAATGTCCGTCCAATGGGGCAGACTGGCCAGCCATTCCGGCTGCGCGGCAGCGCTGCTGAGCTCATTCGCCCAGGTGCGGAACGACGTGACCGGCCGGGCCAGAACGGGCGCCGTGCCGGCCATCGCCGCACTGCACGCCGTGGCCAGATCCGGAACGAGGATGGGCCACGAAACGCCGTCCACGGCCAAGTGGTGGATCACCCAGAGCAGTCGGCCCGGCCGGTCCGGCCCGGCGTCGAACCACACCGCCGCGAACACGACCCCAGATTCCGGATTCAGCTGCTCGACGGCCTCGTCGACACGGTCGGTGACGGCCGACCGGAACTTCTCGTCGTCGTACCCGGCGACGTCGACACGGACGACGCGCGTATGCACGTCGACGGTCCCTCTCGGCTGCACCTCAAGAGACCAACCACTACCACCCGCCCGTGGGTTGACGCGCATGCGCAAGGTGTCGTGGTGTTCGACCACGGCGCGCATGGCGGTCGTCAGGTGGTCGACAGTGAGCCCCTTCGGGGTCCGCACGACCATCGCCTGATGGAAGTGGTCGGTTGACGACTCACCCCTGCCGCGCATCCAATGCATGATCGGGGTGGGCGGGAACTCCCCGATTCCTGCGTCCGGATCTTCTGACGTGTTGTCAGTCGCCGCCTCTGCGATCGTCGCCAGCCCCTCGACGTTCTTCATTTGGAAGACGTCCCGCGGTGTGAGAACGAAGCCTGCCTGGCGCGCCCGGGAGACGAATTGGATCGACAGGATGCTGTCGCCGCCCAGGTCGAAGAAGTTGTCGTCGATGGTGACTTGGGGGAGGCCGAGGATCTCGGCGAACACTGCGCAGAGGGTCTGCTCCTGTGGTGTGCGCGGGGCGCGGCCGGTGCTGTCTGCGCTGAGGTCCGGGGCGGGCAGGGCCTTGCGGTTGAGCTTGCCGTTCGGCGTCAACGGGAGAGCGTCCAGCGTCATGAAGGCCGCGGGGACCATGTAGTCCGGGACGTGCTGCTGGAGGTGGGTGCGGAGCGCGGCGGTGCCGGGCTCGGTGTTGTCCGTACCGACGACGTAGGCGGTCAGGCGCTGGTCGCCGGGGCGGTCCTCGCGCACGATCACCGCGGCCTGCGCGACGTCGGGGTGTTCGGCGAGGACGGACTCGATCTCGCCGAGTTCGATGCGGAAGCCGCGGATCTTGACCTGGTCGTCGGCGCGGGCGAGGTATTCGAGGGTGCCGTCGGCGCGCCAGCGCGCCAAGTCTCCCGTCCGGTACATGCGCGTGCCGGGTTCGCCGTACGGGTCGGCGACGAACCGCTCGGCGGTGAGGGCGGGGCGGTTGTGGTAGCCGTGGGCGAGGCCGGTGCCGGCGATGTAGAGCTCGCCGGCGACGCCGGTGGGGACGGGGCGCAGGGCTGCGTCGAGGACGTAGGTGCGGGTGTTGGCGATCGGTCGGCCGATCGAGGGTGTGGTGGTGGGTGCCGTGTCCATGGGGTGGGCGGTGGACCAGATGGTGGTTTCGGTCGGGCCGTAGAGGTTGGTGACCGAGGTGGTGTGGGTGGTGAGGGTGCGGGCGAGGTCGGTGGGGAGTGCTTCGCCGCCGACGAGGGCGCGGATGCCGGCTAGTTGGTGGCCGGGGCCGGTGCCGGTGTCGGTCATGAGGGCGCGCCAGAGGCTGGGGGTGGCTTGGAGGGTGGTGGCTCCGGTGGCGTCGGCGAGGGCGCGCAGGGCCTGCGGGTCCTGTACTGCTTCGTGGGAGGCGAGGATGGTCCGGGCGCCGGTCAGAAGGGGGAGGTAGAGCTCTAGTGCGGCGATGTCGAAGGCGACGGTGGTGACGGCCAGAAGGCGGTCGTTTTCGTCGAGTTGGAAGCGATCCTGCATGGAGGTCAGGAAGTTGGTCAGTGCCCGGTGGGGTACGACGACGCCCTTGGGGCGTCCGGTGGAGCCGGAGGTGTAGATGACGTACGCCGGGCTGCTCGCCGTCAGCGGCGCGGTCCGCTCGCCGTCGGTCAGGTCGGCGCCGGGCAGGTGGTGCAGGGAGGTCTGGTCCAGGAGGACGCGCCGTGTGTTCTGGCCCTGCTCGGGGAGCGCAGCGGCGGTCTCTGCCGTGGTGAGTACTGCGGCCGGGTTGGCGTCCTGCAGCATGTGGGCGATGCGGTCGGCCGGATGGCCCGGGTCGATGGGCACATAGGCCGCGCCGGACTTGAGCACCGCGAGTAGTGCCACGATCAAGTCCAGCGACCGCGGCAGCGCCATCGCCACCAACTGCTCGGGCCCTGCGCCCTGTTGGACGAGGAGGCGCGCGAGCTGGTTGGCGCGGGTGTTGAGCTCCGCGTACGTCAGCTCCTCGCCCTGGCACGCAACGGCGACCGCGCCCGGGGTCTTGGCGGCCTGCGCCTCGAAGAGGGCCGGAAGCGTGGCGTCGGGCACCGGCCGTGTCGTGTCGTTCCACTCCACCAGAACGCGGTGACGCTCCTCGGGTATGAGGACGTCCAGCCGCCCGATCGGCAGGTTGGGCTCAGCGGCGACCGTCTCCAGCAGCCCGACCAAGCGCCGCTGGTGCTCGGCTATTTCGCTCCGGGTGTACAGCGACGGGTTGGCGTCGAAATCCAACCGTACTCCCTGGGCGCCCGACCCGCCGTACGCGGTGATCGCGAGGTCGTCCACCGGCCCGTTGGCGAGGTGGTGGACAACGGCGCGCTGCCCCGCGAAGTCCAATTCGGTGTCGAACGACATGATGTTGACGAGCGGGCCGAATAGGCGCTGGCCGACGGGGAGTCCGAGATCCTGACGCAGGTCTTCTTGTCGGTAGCGCTGCCGTCGAAGCACGTTGCGCACTTCGTGCGAAACCTCCGTGATCAGTTCCGACATCGTCATCTCGGGGGCGACGGTGAGGCGGAGGGGGAGAATGTTCGACAGCATTCCCGGAGTGCGTCGCTGTACGGCCGTATTGCGCGCCGTCACCGGCAGGGCCAGCGTCACGTCCGTCGCGCCGGTGAGCCTGCTCACGTACGCAGCGCTCAGTGCGATGACGGCGCCCGACCACGCGGACCACGCCAGCCCGGCATGCGCGCAGAGCCTTGCCAAGGGCTCGACCGGAAGGCGGGTCGACTCGCGGAGGGAGACGTCCGCTGCGGGGGCGGCGCCGTCTGCGAGGGTGACCGGTTCGGGGCGGTCGGACAGTTGCTCGGCCCAGTGTGCGCGGTCGTGTTCGAACTGGCTGGAATTCCGGTAGGAGAGGTCTTCTTCGATGAGTCGCGATAGCGAGCCGAAGTTGGTCGATTCCTTGTTGGGTTCTGTATCAGGTTCCGCTTCAGGGTCCGCATGGGAATCCGCACCTGATTCGGCGAGCGCCGTGTATATTGTCGCGACCCGGCGTGCGACGAGGCCCGAGCTGTATCCGTCCATGGCGATGTGATGGCATCGCTGATACCAGAAGAACTTCTGGCCGGATATCTTGAAGAGGGCACTGGTGAAGAGGGGGCCGGCCGTCAGGTCGAAGGGCCGGCTCATCTCATCGCGCATCCATGCCTCTGCCGCGGCCTTCGGGTCCTGTTCGCCGCTCACGTCGACGACGGACAGGCGCCAGGCGGCTTCCGAGGCCAGCGTCTGCCCGATGCCGCGGTCGTCCTCCACGATCCGGATGCGGAGCGCCTCCGTCTCGGACAGCGCCTGCTTCACGGCGCGTTCCAGCAGGGCCACATCGATCGTGCCGTCGATCTCGGCGTACTGACTGACGTTGTAGGTCAGGCTGGCCGGATCCATCTTCTGGGCAACCCACACACCCGACTGAGCCGCCAGGAGCGGCAGCACATCCTTCGCAACTTCAGTCATTACATTGCCCCAACGGACTAGATCCTGTATTGCCTTGCCTGAACGCCGGAGATCTTCGGCGCCGGACGTCCTAGACACCGGACGTCCTAGACACCGATCGTCCTAGACACCGGAGGTTTCAGTCGTCGGCAGCGAACTGTTCGGCCGGATGTCCTTCCAGTTCTGTTCCACATACGCCAGGCACGCCTCCCGGCTGTCCTCGCCGTGCGCAATGGACCAACCGGCGGGCACGTCGATGAAGTTGGGCCAGATCGAGTGCTGGCCCTCCTCGTTCACGAGAACCAGGTACGTGCCGTCGTTGTTTTCGAAGGGATTTGACATGAGAACATCCTCCATAGGGATCAGGCATGACCGTTTCGCGGAATCGTGATATTGGCTCCGTGAATCGGTATTCTGACGAGTGCATAAGCGAGGAAGTCGCGCGAGAGAAGCGGCGCGTGACCGGAGCGACTGCTGACTTACCGGAGGCCGCGACCCCTGGTTGAATCTGTGCAGGCAGAAAACTGCAAGGGGCGATCATCCAACAGCGCAAGAACTGCTAGAGGCGGCGGAATGATGGGATGCCAGGAATGGGGAGGCTGTGAACCGCCTTGCACGTCGGGCGTCACGTGCCCGTCGGCTGCAGCACACTTTCTCTCGGCACTACCTCAGCCGACTTCGCTTGCCAGCTAGTCGTTTGGTGATTGCGCATACCGCGACTGCGAATCCGCGCCCCCGCGAGTCTGTACATAATTTCCCCTCTTGGTCACCTTCTTCCTACCTGAGGCGTCAATTGGAGTCAAATGCTCACCGACCTGCTGTCCCGCCGAGTGGACTGACTTGATGGGGCGTCGGTATCGAGGGGGCCATGCGCAAGGGACCGATGGGCGCCGGGAGCTTAGTAAGACCCGGTTCACGGGGTGTTTTCCCTGCACGGCGGGCGCTCGGAGTTTTCCGAGCGGGTCGCCTTCACTGCCGACGACGCGGAGTACTCGCCCTACCCGGATGGCAGGTTCGACGCGGCGGTATGCGAGCGAAGTATTTGCTTGATCTTGAACATTTGTTTTCTGCGCCGTAAACGTATGATTGCGGAGCCGCTGGCGCGACTCATGGGGTGTGAGATTCTCGAAGAGGGCATGCTTGCGCAGTCGGCGCCGGGTTGTAGAAGCTCTCGATGAACGCGAAGTCCTTGCCACGAGCAGTGGTCGGCTCGGACCAGATCCGGTGCCGCCCTCCCCCTTGAGGATGGCCGTAAGTTCTCGGCGGCGATGTTGGTAAGACACGAGCCGGTCGTGTTGGTGCTCTGTCGAAGTTTCAACACATGGCCGTGCCATGGAATTCGGCCAGGATGTACTCGCTACGACGATCGCTGTGCACGAGCAGCCGTGCTACAGATTCTTCAGCCGTGGGCTATCCGCAGCGCATTGACGGTGGCCGAGCCCCGTGGCCCGCGACCGCTACCAGCTCGCCGACATCGGCGTCGAGGACAAGGACGTCGTCGAGGTCGGCCGCCCGCAGTTGTCCCCGATCCGGCCGTACCAGGGTGCGCCGAAGGACCGTCTGACCACCGTGCTGTACGCCCCGACCTGGGAGGGCTGGGACGGCAACCTGGGCAGCACCTCGGTGATCCTGGCGGGCGAGACATGGTCCGGGAGCTGCTGGCCGACGACAACGTTCGGCTGCTCTACAAGCCGCACCCGATGACCGGTTCCGTGGACCCGCGGGTGGGCGCCGCCAGCGCCCGTATCCAGGCGGTGCCGCCGTGGGCTCCAGATCGCAGGGGGCGAGTCAGACGACCGCCACGGCTTCCTCGGGCATGGCGTGGCTTATCTTCCGGATGCGTGCAACCACCACCCGGAGCAGAGTCACCGAGAGGCCGGTTGGGGATGGATTCCGCAGCCGCCGGTGGGTTTTTGGGAAGGCATTCGCCCAGCACGTCCCGCACAGGCCACTGAGGGCGCCAAGGTACTCGTCGCCCAACGCCGGAGTGGCAGCTGCTTGTCATAGCGGCGGGGACGCTGTACTTACCGTCTCCTCGACAGTCTCGCGGCTGCCCGTTCTCGTATGACGGGGTCTGTGCTCAGCGCGGCGTCGGCGAGCAGGTGGATGTGCCAGTACAGCTGGATCCTGCCCTCGGCAGTGGGACCCGGCCGGTTGGCGAGCGCGAGTACGGGCGTGGGGTCGTCGAGGCCGAGGCGTACGGCGAGGCGTCCGAGGTCGGACTTCTCGTCGCCGAAGATGGCCAGCTCCCAGTCGATGAGCAGTCGGGAACCGTCAGGTTTGCGAAGGAGGTGGCCCGGCTGCAGGTCGTGATGCAGCAGCACTGGCTGGACCGCGCCCCCTGACATCGACTTCCTGGTGGAGCAATCGGGCCGTGGCGAGCAGGGCCGGGGCGGCCGTCGCGTACACGTGCAGTTGGTCGTGGGTGTAGTCGGTCCAGTCGCCGTGTCGTCGGGCGCCAGCGAGGCGGCCGAAGTGGGTGCCAGGGATGCGGTGGACGGCAGCCAGGGGTTCGGCAAGCTCCTCCAGGAACTGATCTGCGGGCACAGCTTTGCGTAAATGGCGTTCTGCGCGGTCCACGGCGGGGTGTTGCCCTGGGACGCGGCGAGCAGCTGTGGAGCTGGGGCGCGGTGCGTGGCCAGGAGGCGGAGAGCTGCGGCTTCGTTTGCGGCGCGGGCCGGGTCGTCGTAGTGCTTGAGAATGTACGGCGTTGGTCCGTCCACCGACCAGACGCGGTTGGCCTGGCCGGTGGTGATGTCGCGGGCCTCGGGTGGGAGGCGGCCGTCTATGCCGTTCATGGCGCTGTCAGGCGACGTCGCCGAGGTAGCTGTCGGGCGCCTCGGTGAGGGAGGCGATGGGGTGACGGATGGCCTGCGGCAGCAGGTTGAGGGTGGGAACTTTGCCCAGCGGCACCCATTCCAGACCGGTCTGAACCTCGTCCTGGGCGTGGCCGCCGAGTTGGCCGGGGTCAGTGGTGGGGGTGCACAGGAAGATCGCTTCGATGCGGTGGGTGTTGGCTTCTTGTACGGGGTGGTCGTGGTGGGCGCCGATGTATTCGCGGAGCCACAGCAGCCGTTCGACGGTGACGGTCAGGCCGGTTTCCTCGTCGACTTCGCGGCGGACGGCGTCGCCGAGACTCTCCCCGGGATGTTGGCCCCCGCGGGGAGGAAGTAGCACTCCTGGTCGTCCCAGTTCGCGCGCATGAGGAGGACATGGCCGGACATGAAGTGGCCGCGCATCTCGGCGAACAACCACAAGAGCACGGCCAAGGCCCTCACCAAGGTCACACTCGCCCTGCTGCGCACCGAACTCCCGGACCGCTTCGGCCTGTCCAGGTGCGCCGGGCCCTGCGCGAGTACGCCTTCAACAAGCTCCGGCGCGACAAGGCGCCGTCCGAGCTCCGCACCATCCTGTCGTGGATCGGCCGCAACTCCCTGCCCATAGTGGCCTGGGGGGACACCAAGCACGTCAATGCGGCCATGCGTGCGCTCGACACGCTGCCGGACGGCAGCCCGACCGCCGCCAGCTCGGTCAAGTCGGCGATCTTCCGGCTCACCGTCGACCACATCGAGGAGACCGACGGAGTAGTCCGCCTCCGGCTCGGCGACGTCCCCGTCGACTTGCCCGGCCCCGTCGCTGAGCTGGCCCTTCAACAAGTCGCGGTTCGTCGCAGCCATGCCGCTCTCGCCCGGACGGATTCACCCTGGCTCTTCCCCGGAGGTCAGCTCGGCCGACCGATCAGCGTCTGGGCCATGGGCGAACGTCTCCGTAAACTCGGCATCCGGCTCGCAGAGACTCGCTCAACTGCCCTGTTCCAACTCGCCACCGAGCTGCCCGCCGCGGTTTTCGCCCGTACCCTCGGCATCGGCATCACCGTCGCCGTCAAATGGCAACGGGCCGTCGCCGGAGACTGGGGCACCTACGCGGCTGAGGTCAGCCGCCGGAACAGCTCCTGACAGCGGGGGTATTCCGGGAGTTCCAATACCCGAGCACACCATTACGCCTGCAACCGGACGCCCACAAGTCCGTCCTTGGCGCCTGGGAGCGCCTGGACGTCCCGTTGAACATCGCCGCATAGACGTTCCTCGGCCCTGTCCTCCATGGGCAGGGCGGAGGCGCTGTGTGGGGGGCGATGCCAGGATCACGGGTGCCGGTCGGCCGGATTGTCTTCGGAGCGCGTCCAGCGACCCTCGGCGTCAAAACGGCCAGGGGGCGTAGATGTCGACCTCAATAGGTCGCGCAGAGCCTCACGGCTGGCCGGCGGATCCGGCGGGATCCGCAGCGGGTTGCGAAGGGGATCGAGCTGTGCTGCGTTCGCCTCGGCCCATCGGAGCCATTCCAGCTCGTCCCACGGAATCGAGGCGTCATCGGCCCGTGTTCGGTCAGCGTGGCAGAAGGAACGGATGTCCGCAGCCTGATGCCACGCCCGTGCCTGCTCGGGCAGGACCTTCGCTCGGTGCTGCTCGACCTGCTGCTTGCGTGTCTGCGCAACGGCCGCGTACCAACGGCGCCGCTCCTCGGCCTCGCGGAGCTCCTTCTCCCGTTGCCGGCGTTCGGCTTCGGCCGCGAGGTCTTCGAGGTCGCGCAGAAGGCGCCCCAGTCGGGACTCGAGCGTCCATCGGGCACCATCACTGTACGAGTACGAATACTGGCACCAGCTTCCGGCGGGCGCGCCGATCGGAACTCGTCCGCGCGGCCGCCCTCCTGTGCGGAGGAGCCGCCTACGCGGGGACCCTGACCGCCCTGGGCCGACACTACCGCGATGCCCTGGCTCTGCCGATCGTCGGCGCACCCAACGACGTCCTGCTGTCCCGGATCGGCGAGCAGGAACTGAGCGGAGAGGACTCCCGGTGACCCATGGAGCTCTACCGAGAGGACCAGAGCGTGGTCCTGCGCTACGCCGAGCATCTGAGCGGCATCGACTCCGCCGCGCTGCGCCGCGCCTCCCTGCGCGAGGGAGCAAGGATCCTGCGGCTCCCCTCGTTCCACCAGGTCGACATCGACGTACTGGACCTGTCCACCTTGTCCACCACCGGCACCTTCAAGGACTGGGTCGCCTGCGTCGCCGTCGCCCGTGCCCTGGCCGCCGGTCACCGCACCGCGGCGGCACAGAGCTCCGGCAACACCGCGAACGCGTTGGCCGCCTACGCCTCCCGGACCGGAATCCGGCTTGTGGCGCTGTACCCTCCCGCGTCCCGTAGGCGGATCCACCCCCGGCTGGCACGACATCCCCGGGTGGACTTCGTCGAGGTGCAGGCACCCGAGAAGCAGATCAAGGAAATCCTGCACGCGGCCACGTGCGCCGTCGGCGTTCCTGCCCTGCCGGGAGCGCACGACCAGTTCGAGGGCAACAAGCTGCGCGCGTATTTCCTGCGGGACGCGGCGCGGGCGATCGGCCATGGTTGGGACTGGCATGTGCAGGCCGTGTCCAGCGCCTACGGGCCACTGGGCTTCTACCGGGGAGTGGCCGAGGCGGATCCCGCCGTGCCGAGGGTGGCACCGCGCTTCCTCGGGGTGCAGCAGGAGGCGGTCACCCCGTACGCCTGCGCGCTCGACGGCGCCATTGCGGCCCCGGAGGCGGCGATGCTCGAACCCACCCTGTTCCGCCAGTCCCTGTCCTCGGACCTGATTGACGAGATGCGGCAGGTGTGCACCAGAACCAACGGCACGGTGCGTTGTCTACCCAACCGTCACTACCTGAAGTGGGAACCGCACGCCATCGCCATGTTGTCCGACGTCGGCATAATGGTCACCCACACCCCGGACGGGCAGCCACAGGAGCGCGCCGGCCTGTACTCGCTGGCCGGCGCGCTCGAAGCGATCAGCGACGGCGTCATCCCTGCGGGCAACAGGGTCCTTCCGGTGTACACCGGCGGATCGGGGCCCGTGACGGATCCGTACATCCCAGAGCATGTGGTGACCGCCCAGGACGCCACGCCCCTGGTCGAGCGCATTCTGGCCGACGCGGCCTGACGGCGCCTGAGGCCGGCGGTGCGGCTGACCTTCGCCGGTACGCATCCGAACCCATCGACGAGGTCACGACCACCAGCGAACGGACAGCCCTCCACTGAGCCCGCGATTCCCCCAACACCATGGCCCCGACCTCTCCCAGGTCGGGGTCATCGTGTTGGGTTGGGCGCCAGCTTACGCCGGCGCTTCTGGTCCTACCAGGCGATCGGCAGGCGCTCGGGGATGCGCTTCATAAAGCGGGTGCGCCAGACGAGTTGGTCGACGGGGACGGCCAGATGCAGGCCGGGCATGCGGGTGGTGAGGGCCTCGATCGCTATCTCGATGTGCTTCCTTCCGAGCGGGACGGCGGGGCAGTAGTGCCCGCCGTAGCCGAAAGAGAGGTGAGCGGCCGCGTTGGGCCGGTCGATGTCGATGGTGTGCGGGTCGGGGAACACGCTCTCGTCGGTGTTGGCGGCCTCCACCAGGACGAGGACGAGTTCGCCCTTCCTGATCTCTGTGTCGCCGAGCTGCATGTCGTCCATGGCCAGGCGGGGCAGCCCGTCGGCGATGGACAGGTTCACACGCAGCAGCTCATCCACGGCGGCCGGTATCTTGCCGGGATCCGCGCACAACAGCTCCCAGACGTCGGGGTTCTGAAGGAGCGTGAACACGGCCATGGTCAAGGCGCCCATGGTGGAGATGACTCCGGCGCCGAACATGGTGACGCCGACGGTGGCGAGCATCTCGTCAGTGAGGTGCGCATAGTCGGGGTCACCACGGAAGGCGGCGAGTTCGGCCATGAGCCCGTCAGTGGAGGGGTCGTTGAGCCGCCCCGTCATATACGCGAGGTCGCGGTCCCAGTTCAGGCGCGCCCCGGTGATGGGGCATGCCGAGTTCATGAACGCGATGTCGAGACTGGACGCCAGCAGCGGTGCGTCATCGCGGGGGATGCCGAGGATGTGGCAGTGGAGGTGCTCGGCGTAGGGGCTGGCGAACTGCCCGCGCAGGTCGACCGGCGGGCCGTAGCCGAGGATGCCGTCGACCAGGTGGGCGGCGTGGTCGGTCATCCACTCCGTCAGGCCACCGGCCTTGGGGTTGATCGCCTTGAGTACGGCCTTGCGCAGACCGGCGCCGGTGATGTTGCCCATGTTGTTGACCACCTCGGGCGGGATGGTCAGCGCGTACTGCCGGGGAACGCCAGGGGCGGACGTGTCCTTGAGGCTGAAGCGGGGGTCTTCGAGCACCTGCTTGCACAGCTCGTAGGAGGAGACGAGCCACGCCTCATCCCCGGCGATGGTGCGCACCCGGGTGACCGGGGTGGCGCGAAGTCGCTCGATCTCCGGGGGGAGGCGGTCGCCGCGCGGGGAGAACGGGAAGTCGATCAGGGGCGGGGCGGTCGTCACTGGTCGTGTCCTTCGGTGATAGTGCCGGCGGGGGTTATCACGGCGTGGCCCTGGTTGCGTGTGGCGCGCAGGCCATGCCCGCGTGAGTACAGGAGATCGGCCATCGGCAATGCCTGGTGGTAGCAGTTGAGCGATGAGGGGACGCCCATGATTGCGGGGGTGTCGATGAACAGCGGCGCTTCGGCACAGACGTAGTCGAGGCAGACCTGACGCTGACGGTCCGTGGGCTGCTGCCCGTCGAGAATCTTGCCGGTGAGGAACTGGCCCACGAGCTGATCACAGATATCGCGGAACGCCGGGTCGGTGGACAGCTGATGGTCGAGGGTCTTGCGTATGACCCGATAGGCGGGGATGTCCAGCAGCGCGGACATGGGGCGGCCGCGGAGCCTGGTGCCGTCCGGGTCGAGCGCGGCAACGGCGGCGGTCACCTTGGCCCGTACACCGCGCAGGTTCTTCACGGCCTTGCGCTGGGCTTCGATGGCCGGATAACCGAGCGCCTCATACATGTCGGCGACATGCAGATCCGTATAGAGGAGATCGACCTGGCGGAAGTTCTCCCACCCCCAGGCGGCGAGGCTGAGCACTCGCTGATGGGTGAAGTAGGAGTTCCCCGGAGAGATGCCGATGACGGCGTGATCACCTTCGTCGGTGATGACTTGGCAGTGCGGGGTGTACGGACGGACGTGAAAGATCTCGGTCGCTGTCGTCAAGAGACGATGTCCCTACGTGCCGCTAGTCCCTGGGAACCCCGTGTTCCCGGTGTGGCGGCGACAGCGAAAACCTACCCGATTGTCGGTTCCGGATGATGTCGAACCAGGAAGTAACTCCCAGGTCAGGCCGCCTAGTTGAGTTCATATTGCGTTCACAACCGGGGGGCGCCCGACCCGCGGCGGTCGTCGGATCCTGGTGGGTCGGCGAGAACAGGGAGTTGTTCAACCCGATCACGGTAGGCACCACTCGCCACCGCTACCGGGCCTGGTGACTCCCACTCCCCGGGACGCCATGGGATGCGGACACCACCACGAAGCCCTCGGGGCTTGTGGAGAGCCGGGTGCGTGCCAAGTCGTATGACCGGTTCGGGAAGCGGCTCCGGGGAAACGGAACGGTCGAAAGACCGGAACCGCGCCCCGGCCGACTTCACCCGTGATCGCAGTGGGGTGGGGCATCCTGCCTACGACGGGAGCGCCTGCCTGGTTGGCCGGCCCGGCGCGGTGCCTGCTGCCCGGCGAGATCAGCTCACTCGCTCCTCCACCAGCTGCTCCTCGATCAGATCCACGGCCCGGCGGGTGCCGCCCTCGGTGCGCACCTCGGCCCACAGCCATGCCGAGCGCGCGGCGACCTGTGGATCGCCGATGAGTTCCATCAGGGCCGTACGCAGCGCCGCCGCCGTGACGTCCGCGGTGTCGATCCGACGGGCGACGCCCAGTTCGACGAGCCGGCCGGCGTAGAGGCACTGCTCGGCCCCGTGCGGTACCGCGATCATCGGCACACCGGCGTACAAACCCTCACCACTGCTGCCCATGTCGGTATGGGTCACCCATGTGTCCACCTGCTCGAGGAGAGTCGACGGTGGCACCCACGGCAGCACTTCGAAGTTGGGGGGAATCCGTTCCCCCAGCCGGTCCGGATCGCTGCCGCTGTCGATCTGCAGCACGACATGCCAGCCCGGAAGATCCGCGAAGGCCGCCACGCACTGCTGGTAGATCTCCCGCTGCCTGGGGTACGTCGAGCCGCCCAGCGACACCAGCAGCACCTTCTTCGCACCGGCCGGCCGCATCCAGCCGCCCTGCTCCTCACCGGCGCCGAAGCACGGGCCGACGAACGTCACCGCCTCGGTGTCGACCCGGTCCGCATGTGGCTGCATGGCGCGCGGGATCAAGGCCAGCACCCGCCGCGGCCGACCTGTGAACTCCTCCACGTTCGTGGTCACCGCACCGCACCGGGCCAGCCAGGCGGCGAACCGCGCTCGGTGGGCGGAACCTCCGGGCAGCCCGGCAAACGCCGCACGGATCTCCTCCTGGGCACCCTCCCAGGCCACATACGTCGGCGACAGCTGGACGAGGCCTCGGCCCTGCGCCTCGGCCAGCGCGCGGCCCGCGTACGCGCCGATGTCGTAGAGGTAGAGGTCGGCGGGGTCGTCGTCGTACACGGCGTGCAGCTGCGGCAGTACGGCCATCGCCTCATCGAGGAAGAGGGAGGCGGTGGCGATGGGATCCTGTGGCCAGTTGCTGTCGGCGACCGGCAGTGTGGAGGTCAAGCGGACCAGCTCGGCACCGGTGGGGGTAACCAGCTCGGCGACGTGGTCGGCGTTGGCGTACGTCACGCGATGGCCGCGGGCCACGAGCTCACGGATGATCTCCAGGCTGGGCAGCACATGGCCGACCATAGGCGTGCTGATCATAGCAATATGGGATGGAAGGGGCATATCGGACTTCCTTGGATAGAGGTCTACGGCAGGCAAACGCTGAGGGGCGCGACTGGGCAACGCGGCAGTGCGCAACAAGACGACCCGGCGCGCAGAGTCCGGACACCGTCAGCCAAGAGGCGCGGATTTCCGGCGGCGGCGACCGCGGCGGCGCTGTGACGCGACGGGCGCCCTGCCGCGCGGAAAGTGACGCCCCATCAGCCCCTCGGCCCGTCAGGCCGCCAGCGCAGACACATCCAGACGGGCCTCGGCCGACTCGTCGTAGCGGCGGAGCAGGAGGCGGGCCAGTTCGGGGGCGGGGCCGAGCACCGGGGCGAGGATGTCGGCGCCGGCTTCCCGGGCGCCGGTGGCGATGCGGTCCGGGAGGAAGCCGGGTGCGACGACGTATGGGGCGACGGCCACCCGGTCGACGCCATCGGCTCGCAGGGCCCGTACGGCGTCGGCCGTACGGGGCAGAGATGCGGAGGCGAACGCAGGCCGCACGGCACACCAACCAGCGGTGCGCCGCCACTCCCGCGCGGTTTCAGCGATCACTGCGATCGCCTCCGGGTCACTGGAGCCCGCCGAGGCCAGGACGACCCCGGTCGAGCGACGGTCGCCGGGCCGCAGCCCGGCTTCCTCCAGCCGGCGCTCCAGCGCGGCGGTCAGGAGGGAGGAGGGGCCGAGCACCTCGGCCTGGTGGACGGTCAGCAGGGGCAGCCGTAGCGCGGCCTCCCGCAGTACCGACGGAATATCGGACTTCGCGTGGAAGGCGCGAGTAAGGAGGAGAGGCAGGGCCACCACATCCCGCATGCCTTCGGCCGCCAGACGCTCCAGCGCACGGGGCACGCTGGGCGCGTTGAAGTCGAGGTAGCCGATCTCGACACGCAGCCCGGGGCGCAGTGCCCGGACCCGTGCGCAGAGCGCGGAGACGGTCGCCGCGTGCCGTGGGTCGCGGCTGCCGTGGGCGATGACGAGGAGAGTGGGGCGTGCGTCCATGGGTCAGCTCTTGATGAGGAGGCCGCGGCTGCGCAGTACGCGCCGCTCGATCGGGGCGAAGATCAGCAGCTCGATGCCGATACCGACGATCAGGATCAGCAGGATCGCGGACAGCACCCAGGACATGTCCTGGAGCTCACGGCCCTGTTCCAGGAGCTGGCCCAGGCCGGTGCCCAGATCGGCCGCGTTGACGATGAGTTCGGCGGCCATCAGGGAACGCCAGGAGAACGCCCAGCCCTGCTTGAGTCCGGAGATGTAGCCGGGCAGCGCGGCCGGCAGCAGAACGTGCCGGACGCCGGAGAGACCGCTCGCGCCGATGGTGCGGCCCGCCCGCAAGTAGAGGGGAGAGATCTGGTCGACGCCGGCCACCAGCCCGTTGGCGATGGACGGGACGGCGCCGAGCAGCACCACCGCGTAGATCGTGGCGTCGCTCAGCCCGAACCAGATGATCGCTGCCGGGACCCAGGCCACTGAGGGCAGTGACTGCAGACCGCTGAGGATCGGTCCGACGGCGGCCCGTATGACCTTGACCCGGGCGACGATCAGCCCGAGCACCGTGCCGAGGGCGACGGAGGCCAGGAAGCCGAGGGCGCCGCGGGAGACGCTGGTCCACACGAAGCTCAGCAGGGTGCCTTCGAGCCACTTGTCCTGCAGCGACCGGCCGACGTCGACCGGGCTGGGCAGCAGGTAGTGCGGCTTGAGCTGGAAGTGATAGGCGAGCTGCCACAGTGCGAGAACGATCGCGATGGCGATGAGAGGAGGGAACGCCTTTGCGGCGACGGTGCGCAGCCAGGGCTGCCGGGCGACGACGGTGGATTCCAGCGCGTCGAGGCCCGCCTCCAGACCGGCGAGATCACCGGAGGTGTCGCCTGCCGAGGCGGTGGTGGCACCGGCTGTGTCATCGGCCCGTCCGGCGGCGCCTTGCCCGGCCTTTCCGGTGGCGGACTGGGCCTTGGTCTCAGTGCTGGCCATGGCGGCGGATCTCCCCACGCAGCTGTTCGGTGATCTCGATGGACAGGTCGGCGACCGCGGCGTCCTCGATGCGGCGCGGCTGCGGGATGTCCACCTGCCACTCGCGGGCGATCCGGCCGGGACGGGAGGAGAGCAGCACCACCCGCTGGGCCAGCCGTACGGCCTCGCGGACGTTATGGGTGACGAAGAGGACCGACAGGCCGCCATTGCCGGAGCCGTCGGCGTTCGCGTCCTGCCAGATGCGGGTCAGCTCGTCGTGCAGCACGTCCCGGGTGATGGCGTCGAGCGCGGCGAACGGCTCGTCCATCAGCAGCAGTTGGCTGTCCTGGGCGAGCGCGCGGGCCATCGCGACGCGCTGGCGCATTCCGCCCGACAGTTCGTGCACCCGCTTGCCGTACGCGCCCTTGAGCCGTACGAGTTCGAGCAGCCGCTCGGCCTCGTCGCGGCGCTCCGCGCGCGGCACCCCCCGCAGCCGCAGTGCCAGTTCGACGTTGCGGCCCGCGGTCAGCCACGGGAACAGCGCGTGTTCCTGGAACATCAGGGCCGGACGGCCGCCGGGCGTGTGGATGGTGCCGACGGACGGCGCGTCGAGACCTGCCACGAGATTGAGCAGGGTGGATTTGCCGCAGCCCGAGGCTCCCAGGAGGCAGACGAATTCGCCCGGTGCGACATCGATGCTGATGTTGTCCAGCACATGCTGCTGCGCGCCGGGACGGCCGAACGACTTCGAGACATGGTCGATGCGAGCGGCGTACGGACGGGTCGTGACCGGGTCCGCCGTGGCGGGCTTGGTGAGCGTGGGCGTCGTCATCGGTGTCACCTCCTGGGGAATTGCGGTGCTGGTGGGGCGGGGGTCACTCGCTGCCGAGGCCGGCGTCGTCGACCTGCGGTCTGCCCTCGGCCTTGAGCACCTTGTTCAGCAGCGTGAGGTCGTAGATGCCCTTGAGGTCGGGCTTCGCCAGCAGGCCGGCCTGGACGGCGTAGTCCGTCTGCTTCTGCAGGGTCGCGGCCAGCGGGTCATCGGTGACCTCGATGTTCTTGAACGCCGGGGCGATGACATCGGGCGGCAGCGACTGGCCCGCGATCTTCGAGTCGGCGAGCTTGTCGTTGAGCGCGTTCTGCGCCTCCGCCGGCCGGGACCGGATCCAGGCGTTGGTCTTCACCGAGCCGCGCAGTACCGCCTCGACGGCCTTGGGGTGTTCCTTGAGGAACTGCTGCGAGACGATCACGTGCGTGATGACGAACTTCCCGTTCTTCCACAGCTTCGTCTCGTCCAGCAGCGCCTTGCCGCCCGCGGCGACGAGCTTGGAGGCGGTGGGTTCGGGGACCCAGGCGGCGTCGATGCTGCCCTGCTTGAAGGCGGTCGGCATCACCTTGTTGTCGGTGCGCTGGACGGTGACCTCGCCTGTGCCGGTGGTGGCGTCGACCTTGTAGCCCCGGCCGGCCAGGTAGTGCAGCAGTGCCACGTCCTGGGTGTTGCCGAGCTGCGGGGTCGCGATCGTCTTGCCCTTGAGGTCGTCCAGGCTCTTGATCTTCTCGGGGTTGACCACGAGCGAGACTCCGCCGGAGGCCGAACCCGAGATGATCTTCAGGCTCCTGCCGTGCGACTTGGCAAAGCCGTTGATCGAGGGGGAGGGGCCGATCCAGCCGATGTCGATGGCGCCCGAGTTGAGGGCCTCGATTTCGGCGGGGCCCGCGTTGAAGACGGAGGGCTTGACCTCGGTGCCGCCCAGTTCCTTCTGGAAGAAGCCCTTCTGGAGGCCGATCAGCGGGGTGGCGTGCGTGGTGTTGCCGAAGAGCCCGATCCTGACCTGGTCGAGTCCGTCGACCTTCGCGCCCTTGGGGGCGACGCCGCCCGCGGTGTCCTTCTTGGCCTTGGAGCCATAGCCGCAGGCCCCCAGTGCGGCTATCAGGACGGGGAGGGTGACGGCGGCCGCCAACAGGCGGAAGCGAACGGCAGACACGGGAGGTTTTCCTCTCGGAGGGCCGGGACGGCGCGCGCCTCTCTAGGGCGCACCCGGCGGTTCAGTCGGTCTTCGGAAGGGGGGCACGGGCCATACGGAACCGAGCGTCATCAGCGCACACATCGGCCGACTCCGCCCTGGCCGCTGCCGAGGGCGCCGCTGCCCACCCGGCCGCCCTCCTTCGCGAAGGTGGAGAAGAAGTCGCTGAGCATGCTCAGAAGTCCCATCCGTCGTCGTCCGCCTCGGTGGCCGGCGTGGCGTCCGCGGCCGCCTCCGCGAAGGCGGTGCCCGCCATGCCCGCGGTCAGCGTCGTACCGTCCGCCGGGTCGATCAGCAGGAAGGAGCCGGTGCGGCGGGAGGCCGCGTAGGCGTCCAGGGCCAGCGGCTCGGCGGTGCGGAGCGTGATCCGGCCGATGTCGTTGGCGACCAGTTCGCCGGGCTCCGGGTGCTGCGAGAGATCGTCCAGCGTCAGCCGGGACGGGATCTCCTTGACGATCGCCTTGACCGTGCGGGTGGTGTGCTTGAGCAGCACCCGCTGGCCGACGGTGAGCGGGCGGTCCGCCACATGGCAGATGGTCGCCTCGATGTCCTGCGACGTGGCCGGCGCCGAAGCGGTCGGGGCGATGAGATCGCCGCGGGAGATGTCGACGTCGTCGGCGAGCCGGACCGTCACCGACTGCGGCGCCCAGGCGACGTCCACGCCCTGGCCGAGTGCGTCGATCGCCTCGATGGTGCTGGTGCGGCCGGAGGGCAGCACGGTGACGGCGTCGCCGACGCGCAGCACGCCGGAGGCGATCTGGCCCGCGTAGCCGCGGTAGTCGGGGTGCTGAGCGGTCTGCGGGCGGATGACGTACTGGACCGGGAAACGGCCGGGGTCGTCCGACGGATCGGCGACGACCGGCACCGTCTCCAGGTGCTCCAGCACGGTCGGACCGCCGTACCAGTCCATGTTGGGGGACGGCGTCACGACGTTGTCGCCGGCCAGCGCCGAGATCGGGATGGCGGTGATCTCCGGGACGCCCAGGGAGGCCGCGTAGGTGGTGAACTCCTCGGCGATCGCGGCGAAGACGGGCTCCGCGTAGTCGACGAGGTCCATCTTGTTGACGGCGAGGACGACATGGGGGACGCGGAGGAGGGCGGCGACCGCGGCGTGCCGGCGGGTCTGCTCGACCACGCCGTTACGGGCGTCCACCAGTACCACGGCCAGCTCGGCGGTGGAGGCGCCGGTGACCATGTTGCGGGTGTACTGCACATGCCCGGGGGTGTCGGCGAGGATGAACCGGCGTCGCGGTGTGGCGAAGTAGCGGTAGGCGACGTCGATGGTGATGCCCTGCTCGCGCTCGGCGCGCAGCCCGTCGGTCAGCAGTGCCAGGTCGGGTGCCTCCTGCCCGCGGTTGCGGGAGGCGTGTTCGACGGCCTCCAGCTGGTCGGCGAGCACCGACTTGGAGTCGTGCAGCAGCCGGCCGACCAGGGTCGACTTGCCGTCGTCGACGGAGCCGGCGGTGGCGAAACGCAGCAGCGAGGTGGCACCCGCGTCCACGATGCCCTCAACAGCATTGGTGGTGCTCATGGTTAGAAGTACCCCTCGCGCTTGCGGTCCTCCATGGCGGCCTCCGACAGCTTGTCGTCGGCCCTCGTCGCGCCCCGTTCGGTGAGCCGGGACGCGGCGATCTCCGCGATGACGGCCTCGATGGTGTCGGCGTCGGAGTCGACGGCCCCGGTGCAGGACATATCGCCGACGGTGCGGTAGCGCACCTTCCGGGTCTCCGCGCGCTCGTCGTCCTTGGGGCCGCCCCACTGGCCGGGTGCGAGCCACATGCCGCCCCGCGCGAAGACCTCGCGCTCGTGGGCGTAGTAGATGGCGGGCAGTTCGATCTTCTCGCGGGCGATGTACTGCCAGACGTCCAGCTCGGTCCAGTTGGACAGCGGGAAGACCCGGACATGTTCGCCGGGGGAGTGCTTGCCGTTGTAGAGCTGCCACAGCTCGGGGCGCTGCCGGCGCGGGTCCCAGCCGCCGAACTCGTCACGCAGCGAGAACACCCGCTCCTTGGCGCGGGCCTTCTCCTCGTCCCGGCGGCCGCCGCCGAAGACCGCGTCGAAACGGTTCTTCTCGATGGCGTCCAGCAGTGGGACGGTCTGCAGCGGGTTACGCGTGCCGTCGGGACGTTCGCGCAGCTCACCGCGGTCGATGAAGTCCTGCACGGAGGCGACATGCAGCCGCAGGCCGTGGCGCTCCACCGTGCGGTCCCGGTAGTCGAGGACCTCGGGGAAGTTGTGCCCGGTGTCGACATGCAGCAGTGAGAAGGGGACGGGCGCCGGTGCGAACGCCTTCAGCGCGAGGTGCAGCATGACGATGGAGTCCTTGCCGCCGGAGAAGAGGATCACCGGCCGCTCGAACTCGCCCGCGACCTCGCGGAAGATGTGTACTGCCTCGGACTCCAGGGCGTCCAGGTGGGAGAGGGCGTACGGGGAGTCCTCCCGGCCCGGCCCGGTCTCAACGGGCGCGGTCGTCATGCCAGTCCCCTCTCGGTGAGCAGCGTGTGCAGCGCCGTCGCGGACTCCTGCACGGTCTGGGTGTGCGACTCGATGCGCAGATCGGGCGACTCGGGCGCCTCGTACGGGTCGTCCACGCCGGTCAGTCCGGAGATCTCGCCCGCCGCCTGCTTGGCGTACAGGCCCTTCACATCGCGTTCCGAGCACACCTCGACCGGAGTGGCCACATGCACCTCCAGATACGCGGTGCCCTCGGCCTGGTGGCGCTTGCGCACCGCCTCCCGGCTGTCCGCGTACGGTGCGATCACCGGCACCAGCGCCTTGACGCCGTTGCTCGCCAGCAGCTCGGCGACGAAGCCGATGCGCTGGACGTTGGTGTGCCGGTCCTCGCGGCTGAAGCCGAGGCCCGCGGAGAGGAACTCGCGGATCTCGTCGCCGTCGAGCACCTCGACCCGGTGGCCTTCGCCGCGCAGCCGGCCGGCCAGTTCGCGCGCGATGGTCGTCTTGCCCGCGCTCGGCAGACCGGTCAGCCAGATCGTGGCGCCCGTCATCTGTATCTCCTGAAGCTGTGTCTTCTGAAGGCGTGTCTGAAGCGGTGTCTGCTGGAGCTGCGTTTGCTGGAGCTGTGTCCGCAGCCGTGTCCTCCCGGGGGACACATCCGAACCCTGTGCCATCAGTGCAGCCCGCACTCGGTCTTGTTGGTACCGGCCCAGCGCCCGGCCCGTGCGTCCTCGCCCGCCGTCACCCGGCGGGTGCAGGGCGCGCAGCCGACCGAGGCGTAGCCGTCCATCAGCAGCGGGTTGGTCAGCACACCGTGTTCGGCGATGTACGCGTCCACGTCGGCCCGCGTCCAGCGGGCGATCGGCGAGATCTTGACCTTCTCGCGCTTGGCGTCCCAGCCGACGACCGGGGTGTTCGCACGGGTCGGGGACTCGTCCCGGCGCAGCCCGGTCGCCCAGGCGTCATAGCCGGTCAGGCCCGCTTCGAGGGGCTTGACCTTGCGCAGCGCGCAGCACCGGTCCGGGTCGCGGTCGTGCAGCCTGGGACCGTACTCGGCGTCCTGCTCCGCGACGGACTGACGGGGCGTCAGGGTGATGAGATTGACGTCCATCACCGCGGCCACCGCGTCCCGGGTCCCGAGGGTCTCCGGGAAGTGGTAGCCGGTGTCGAGGAACACCACGTCCACGCCCGGGACGGCGCGCGAGGCGAGGTGGGCGACGACCGCGTCCTCCATGGACGACGTCACACAGAAACGGGAACCGAAGGTTTCGGCGGCCCACTTGAGGATGTCGAGCGGGGCCGCGTCCTTCAGGTCGCGGCCGGCCCGCTCGGCGAGCTGCGGCAGATCGGTGGCAGTGGTCACGACGCGTCTCCAGAAGATGGTGAGGCGGCAGTGGACAGGCCCCGGGAAAGCAGGCCGAGGAACTTCAGCCGGAACGCCCGGCTGCACGCCCGGCATTCCCAGGCCGCGCCTTCACCGCGGACCGAGCCCTCCTCGGAGGGCCGCAGATCCTCGTCACCGCAGTACGGGCAGTAGAAGGGGGCCGCACGCTCGCTCACTTCAGCGCACCTTCTTCCGCACGGGCCGCCCACTGGGCGAACCGCTCACCGTCGCCGCGCTGCTCCTCGAAGTTGCGCAGCACCCGCTCGACGTAGTCGGGGAGTTCGTCGGCGGTGACCTTCAGCCCGCGGACCTTGCGGCCGAAGCCGGGCTCCAGACCCAGCGCGCCGCCCAGGTGCACCTGGTAGCCCTCGACCTGGTTGCCGTTGTCGTCCAGCATCAGCTGCCCCTTGAGACCGATGTCCGCCACCTGGATACGGGCGCAGGCGTTGGGGCAGCCGTTGATGTTGACGGTGACCGGCTCCTCGAAGCCGGGGAGACGGCGCTCCAGTTCGTCGATCAGCGCGGCGCCACGGCCCTTGGTCTCGACGATCGCCAGCTTGCAGAACTCGATGCCGGTGCAGGCCATCGTGCCGCGCCGGAACGGGGACGGCTTGACCCGCAGGTCCAGCGCCTCAAGGCCGGCGACCAGCGAGTCGACCTGCGTCTCGTCGATGTCCAGCACGATCATCTTCTGCTCGGCGGTGGTACGCAGCCGGCCCGAGCCATGTGCCTCGGCCAGCTCGGCGATCTTGGTGAGGGTGGCACCGTCCACCCGGCCGACGCGCGGCGCGAAGCCGACGTAGAAGCGGCCGTCCTTCTGCTTGTGCACGCCCACGTGATCGCGCCACCGCTGCGCGGGCTGCGCCGGCGCGGGCCCGTCGGTCAGCTTCCGCTTCAGGTACTCGTCCTCCAGTACCTGACGGAACTTCTCCGGGCCCCAGTCGGCGACCAGGAACTTCAGCCGGGCGCGGGTGCGCAGCCGGCGGTAGCCGTAGTCGCGGAAGATCGAGATGACGCCTTCGTAGACATCGGCGGCCTCGTCGCGGGAGACCCAGGTGCCCAGCCGCACACCGAGCTTGGGGTTGGTGGACAGGCCGCCGCCGACCCACACATCGAAGCCCGGACCGTGCTCGGGGTGCTCGACCCCCACGAACGAGATGTCGTTGATCTCGTGCGCCACGTCCAGCAGCGGTGAGCCGGAGACCGCGGACTTGAACTTGCGCGGCAGGTTGGAGAACGCGGGATTGCCGACGATCCGGCGGTGGATCTCCTCGATGACCGGGGTGCCGTCGATGATCTCGTCCTCGGCGATACCGGCGACCGGCGAGCCGAGGATGACACGGGGCGTGTCACCGCACGCCTCGGTGGTGGACAGGCCGACGGCCTCAAGACGCCGCCAGATCTCCGGTACGTCCTCGATCCGGATCCAGTGGTACTGGACGTTCTGCCGGTCGGTGATGTCCGCGGTGCCACGCGCGAACTCCTGCGAGATCTCACCGATCACCCGCAGCTGTTCGGTCGTCAGCCGCCCGCCGTCGATACGGACCCGCAGCATGAAGTACTCGTCGTCCAGCTCCTCCGGCTCCAGGATCGCGGTCTTGCCGCCGTCGATCCCGGGCCTGCGCTGGGTGTAGAGGCCCCACCAACGCATCCGCCCGCGCAGGTCGTTGGGGTCGATCGAGTCGAAACCGGCCTTGGAGTAGATCGTCTCAATGCGTGTCCGCACATTGAGACCGTCATCGTCCTTCTTGAACTGCTCATTGCCGTTCAGCGGCGTGAAGTGACCTGCGGCCCACTGGCCCTCGCCACGGTGGCGTCCGGCCTTGCGGCGGCTCGTGGCGGCTGCGGGCTTCTCTGGCGTGGCGGCCATGGGTGTACGTCCTTCTGGGCGGCTCAAGGGGGCGGGCTGGGCGGGTGACGCCCGCTGTGACCTGCGTGGACACACCTAAGGGCCGGCGCGTGGGGACGCGTCGTGAGTGCGGTGCGAGGCCGGGGGCGTCAGCGCGTCCGCGACGGTGCGGACGGCGTGCGAGGCAGTGGTGCTGTGACTGTCAGCCCGCCGGACAGATGGCGCTGGACATGCGGCCGAGGTCGACGTGCCGCCGACTCACCAAGGCAATTCCAGCTGTAGACATGACGGAAGCGTGGCACGCCGCTCTCTGGGCAGTCCACCGTTATCCAATATTTGGACAGCGTTGTCCCGCAGTGCGAGACGATGTGTCGTCGATCACGTTCCGGCGGGCGTGCGCGGTCCCGCGCCGGGCCACGGGCCCGGGGCCGGCACCTCGGGCTCCTCGGTCACCGTGGTGTCGTACAGCCGGAAGCCGCGCCGCCGGTAATTGGCCATCGCGTGCGGCCCGTCGTCGCTGCAGGTGTGCAGCCACACCCGCTGGGTCTTCGGCCGCTGCGGCCAGCGCTCCGCCAGATCCCAGGCCCGCGCGGTCCCGTACGCGAGCAGCTCCCCGCCGATCCGGCGTCCCTGGAACGCCGGGAGCAGCCCGAAGTAGGCGATCTCCACCGCGCCCTCCGGCTGGGCGTCGAGCTCGACGAACCCGGCCGGTGTGCCACGCTCGTACGCCACCCAGGTCTCCACGCCCGGCCGCCCCAGGTACTCCGCCCACTGCGCGTACGACCACGACAGCCGGTCGGTCCACCGGATGTCCCCGCCCACCGCCGTATAGAGGAAGCGGCTGAATTCGGGCGACGGGATCTCGGAGCGGACGATCCGGACACCCTGCTCGGCTGGCGGGCCCTCGGCGGGGGCAAGGTCGGCGGGCGAGGTCTGTTCGAGGTAGTAGGTGGTGACCGTGTGGCTCGTGCTCATGCGGTCAGCACATCACACGGGAATCCGGGGGCGGGGGCTGGGCCGTTCTGTGAGACGGGGCGGAGAGGTGGGGGAGGACGGAGGGAGGGGACGGAGAAGGGGACGGGGCGGCTGCGGGGCGGTGGCCCGGCATGAGACGAGAGGTCCATGGAGCGAGACCGGCCGTGAGACGAGAGCGGGCATGCGCCGGGGCCAGGCCCGAGCCGAGGCCGGGCACGAGCCGAGGCCGGGCACGAGACCCGTACGGCATCCGGTACGGCATTCGTTCGACATCCGTACGGCGCCCGTGCACGAGACCCGTACGGCGCCTGTGCGCGAGACCCGTACGGCGCCTGTGCGCGAGACCCGTACGGCGCCTGTGCGCGAGACCCGTACGGCGACCCTTGGGCCCCGGCTACCCAACTCCGGTCATACGGGCGAAGACCACCACATTGCCCGCGTAGCCGCTGTTCGCGGAATAGCCGCCGCCGCAGGTCAGGACGCGCAGCTCCGGGCGGCCGGTGGCACCGTAGACCTGCCTGGACGGGAAGTCCTTCTTGGCGAAGACCTGGATGCCGTAGACCTCGAAGACCACGGTCCTGCCATCCTCACGGGTCACCCGGATCGTGTTTCCCTTCTTCAGGCCGCCCAGCCCGTAGAAGACCGCGGGGCCGCTGAAGTTGTCGACATGGCCGACGACGACGGCGGTGCCGTTCTCCCCCGGGGCAGGCGCGTCTTTGTACCAGCCTGCGAGACGGGGATTCTTGGGTGGTGGGGCGGCGATCCAGCCGTCCTTGTCCAGGCCCACCGGGATGACCGGGGCGGACACCTTGATCGACGGGATGGTCACCCGGGCGGCGGCGGAACGGGGCAGCGGGGCCGGCGCGCTCACGTCGGGGCGGCTGTCGGTGGGGGAGACGCGCCGGACGGCACCGTGCGGCTGCGGCGGTCCGTCGGCCTCGTCAGACAGCCCGTTGCGCACCAAGGCGAGACCCGTGAGACCGACCAGGGCGATCACACCCCACTTGGGGCGGTGCGGGCCGGGCGTTTCCGGGTGCCGCTCCTCCGGTGCGCCCATCGGGCTCATCGCGTGCCTCCCGCTCCTCCCGCGGTCGCGTTCCCCGCGTGCGTCGTCCGCTGTCGGCACGCTAGAGGCGTGCCGGGACAGCGGCGACAGCAGACGGCTGAACGGGTGGGGCACGCGGTATCCGTGAGGTGCTATCTGTGAGATCTGTGAGGCGACGTGCGCGAGGCGATATCTGTGAGGTCGATGCCGCTACTCGCCGATGCCCGGCCAATCGCCGTCCGGTGGAAACAGTGCGTCGGCGAGCCGGTCGATCTGCTCGGGATCGGATGACCAGCAGTGGAGGAGCACTTCGTCCGCGCCGATCGCCGTGTACCCGGCCACCGCGTCGCGGATCTCGTCCCGGCTGGTGAGTATCCCGTCCACCATGTGGTCGGCGGGGCCGAGCGACTGGTAGTACGTACGCAGTGCCTGGCGGGCACGATCGACGGTCGACCGTGGTCCGAGCGCCACATCGACCTGGGCCAGCAGCCGCGGGTGGCCGGTACGCCCGGCTCGGCCCCAGGCCGTCTCCACATAACGGAACAGCAGGTCCATCTGTTGGGACGGGAGCGCGGCGCCGACAAAGCCGTCACCCCAGCGGGCGACGCGTTCCGCGACGGTGGGCGTGGCGCCGCCGAAGAGCACCCCCGGGCGCGCGGGGGCGGGGCCGACGTCCCCGGTGGGCTTCGCACTCGTCCGGATACGCCGCAATGTCGCCATCCGCGCATCGAGCCGACGGCTGCGGGTACGGAGGCAGGCACCGGCGCCCGGACCCCCGTCGTGGTCCTCGCCCTCGTCGCACTCGTCACGGTCGTCGCACTCGTCGCACTCGTCGGGTCGGCCGCCCGGCCCGAAGCCGAGCGTGAAGCGCCCGCCGGTCAGCAGATCGAGGGTGGCGGCCTGCTGGGCTAGCAGCTCCGTACCGTGCGGTGGGGTGAGCGGAACCTCGGCCTGGAGCCGGATCCGGGATGTGGCGCCGGCCAGCGTGGCCAGGGTGATCAACGGCTCAGGAGCGCCGAACACCGGCCGACCGGGCAGGGCCACGGCGGTGAACGGGGTGGTGTCGGCGCGCCGGGCCCAGGTCAGCAGCTGCGCGGGGTCGCCAAAGGGAGGGCCGAGGGGCCGCATTTTCGCGGCGAGAACCGGGGGCGATGGCCATCCCTCATGGCCCTGGCGTGGTTCCAGGTCCCGGCGCCGCCTTTTGCATCCATGCTGCTTCCGCCCCTACCCCCTCCTCGCCGCCGCTATCGCCGGTGCCGTTGACTGCGGCAGCAGCTGCACGGGCGTCGCCGGCAGACGGAGTTCCACCTGCACGCCGTCCGCGAAGCGGTACGGACGATGGGCCAGGAGCCCCGCGAGATGGCGGCGTAGCCGGGACAGTTCGGCGCGGACGGTGACCGTGCGGCCGCCGTCGCCGAACAGGTCCTGCGCCAGTTCGGCGGCGCTGCGTCCCTCCGGACGCGTGGCGAGGACGAACAACAGCTCGGCATGGCGTGGGGTCAGCTCATGCGACCAGCCGCCGACCGGACCGGTGACGGTGATGCTCGCGCCGTCCCGGCCGCTGACGTCCAGCAGCACCCGGCTCGGCCCGGCGGCCGGTTCCTGACGGCCGACGCGGATCAGCCAGCCGCCGGGCAGCGGTTCCAGCGTGCACATGCCGTACCGCGGCAGCCACAGCGGACCGGCCTCGGGCGCCTTGGGCAGCGCGACCCGGTCCGTCGGGGTCATCCCGGTGACCCCCGCGACCCAGCCGTGCGGATCGACGGCCAGCGCCCGCCCGCCGATCCGCGCGAGGAGCGGCGCCGCGCTCGACCGCAGCCGTTCCAGGGACTGCTGGTGCCGGGTGCGCAGCTCGCCCTCCGCGAGCCGGGCGACCGCGGAGACCAGCGGGAGCGTCGTGGGATGGAAGGTGTGCGCGGGGCCGCTGATGTCGACAGTGCCCAACAGGCGTCCGTCGCCCGGGTCGTGAAGCGGCGCGGCGGCACATGTCCACTGATGGTGGGCGCGGACGAAATGCTCCGCGGAATGCACCAGCACCGGGCGCCGGGCCACCAGCGCGGTGCCGATGGCATTGGTGCCGACGACGCCCTCCGTCCAGTCGGCGCCCTTGTCGAAACCGAGCCGGTCGGCCATCCGCCGGACCGGCGCGCAGCCCTCCCGCCACAGCACCCGGCCGTCCGCGTCCGTGACCACCATGATCTGCTGCGCCGCGTCGGACGCCGACAGCAGACCGTCGTACAGCACCGGCAGCACCGTCGTCAGCTGGGAGTTGTGCCGACGGTGCTCCAACTCCGCGACGGACAGGAGGCGTTGCTGGCTGTCCCGTTCCGGGTCGACGCCGGAGCCCAGCGCCCGGAGCCAGGATTCGCTGATCACCTGGCGGGGCGCGTCGGACGGCCCGTCCGGGGGCGGTTCGCCGGAGAGCGCGGCCTCACGGACCGAAGCGAGCCGGCGCGTGGTCTCGCGGATGTCCCGGGCCGACCAGACGGCCCGGTTGATCGGTGTCTCGCTCACGCTGCTCCCGTTGGGCACTGATCGTCTGGACGTGCCCATGGTGCCGTCAACAGGCCGTTCCGGAAGGGCCATTCCACAGATCCACCGCAACGTCGTGCAACCGTTGTGGCCTATGACGTGTGCAGGGGAATCTGTGGTGCGCGGCCGATGGCGTCCCGCACCGAGGTTGCCCGGTCACCCGTCGGAGGCCATCGGTGGTCCGCCAGGACGCCGTCGGCCGCACGCACCGTCAGCACCACGTGGGGGAGGGGCTCACCATCGTGGCCATCGCTCCGCGCATCGTGGTGATCGGTGCGGGCGAGGGGGTGCGGATCGCACGCGCCGCCCGGCTGGCGGGCCATTACGGGGTCCCCCGGATCCCCGCCGTCGACGTCCTGGTCAACTGTCCGCCCCTGCCTGACGACGGCTATGTCATCGACGGGTCGCCCCAGTTGCTCGACCGGGTGGCCGGTGTCGGCGGCCTGCTGCCCGCGCTGGCCTTCGCCGATCTCGTCGTCCATCTCCAGGGGGCCGTACGGACGCACACCGATACGGCCTGCCGGGTCATCCGCTACTACGAGGCCCGGGGCGTGCTGGTCGGTTATCCGCCGGACGCGCCCGACGGCGACATCATCGTCGCCATCGACGCGGCGCTTCGCGGGCGCACCACGACCGATCCGCCGAGATGGCCCTGAGACCGGGAGCGGCGCCGAGTCGGCGCGGCACCGCTCCCTGACCGGCGCGGCGGCGGTAACCCCCTGTCCCCGTCCCGTTGAGGGGTGACTCCCCCTAGGGGGAGTCACCTTGAGGCGGACTCACCTTGAGGGGACGGGGAGCCGCCGCCGCGCCGACGCCCGTAGGCCGTCCTGCTGCGTGCCCCTCCCCGGGCGCTGCTACAGGTCCCGCACCGGGCGCGCCCGCGCGACGATCGCCGCCAGGTCCAGCGTGTGCGGCAGTGTCCCGAACGCCGCCCCCGCGTCGCCGCCCAGCCGGGACGCGCAGAACGCGTCCGCGACCTCGGGCGGCGCGAAACGCACCAGCAGCGAGCCCTGCAGCACCAGCGCCAGACGCTCCACCAGCCGCCGGGCACGCCCCTCGATCCCCTCCAGGTCGGCGAGTTCGGTGAGCAGCCCCTTGATCGCCCGGTCCAGCCGGTGATCCGCGCCGCGGGCCGCCCCGATCTCGGTCAAGACCGCGTTCAGCGCGGCCGGTTCGCGTTGCAGCGCCCGCAGGACATCCAGCGCCTGGACGTTGCCCGAGCCCTCCCAGATCGAGTTCAGCGGCGCCTCCCGCAGCAGCCGCGGCATCCCCGATTCCTCGACATAGCCGTTGCCGCCCAGGCACTCCAGCGCCTCCGTCGCCACCGGGGTACAGCGCTTGGTCACCCAGTACTTGGCGGCCGGCACCGCCAGCCGCAGAAAGTTCCGGTCCTGCTCCGTGCCCCCGTCGTACGCGGCCGCCAGCCGCAGCGCGAGCGTCGTCGCCGCCTCCGACTCCAGCGCCAGATCGGCCAGCACATTGCGCATCAGCGGCTTGTCGATCAGCGGACCGCCGAACGCCTCCCGGTACGCGCAGTGGTGCACGGCCTGCGCCACCGCCTGCCGCATCACCGCGGCCGAGGCGCTGACACAGTCCAGCCGGGTCGCCGCGACCATCTCGATGATCGTCGCCACCCCGCGCCCCTCCTCGCCGACCCGGCGCGCCCAGCTCTGCCCGTCGAACTCGATCTCCGCCGAGGCGTTCGAGCGGTTCCCGAGCTTGTCCTTGAGCCGCTGGATACGGAACGGGTTACGGGTTCCGTCCGGCAGCACCCGCGGCAGCAGGAAGCAGGTGAGCCCTCCCGGCGCCCGCGCCAGCACCAGGAAGACATCCGACATCGGCGCCGAACAGAACCACTTGTGCCCGGTCAGTACGTACTCGCCGGGCGCGGCCAGCGGCTCCGCGCGCGTCGTGTTGGCGCGTACGTCGCTGCCGCCCTGCTTCTCCGTCATGGCCATGCCCGCCAGCGCACCGCCCTTCTCGGCGACCGGCCGCAGTTCCCGCTCGTAGATCCGCGAGGTCAGCTTCGGCTCCCACTCGGCCGCGAGCTCCGGCTCGGCGCGCAGCGCGGGCACCGCCGCATGGGTCATCGACAGCGGGCAGCCGTGCCCGGCCTCGACCTGCGTCCATACGAGAAACCCGGCGGTACGGCGGAGGTGGCCGTCCGGCCGCGACCAGGCGTCGGTGAGGCCGGCCGTGACGGCATGACCGAGCAGCCGGTGCCAGGCCGGGTGGAATTCCACCTCGTCGATGCGGTGGCCGTAACGGTCGTGCGTCCGCAGGACCGGTGGATTGCTGTTTGCCTGCTCCCCCCAGCGCTGGGCCTGCGCCGAGCCCGCCGCCTGCCCGAGCCTGCTCAGCTCCTCCCGCACCTCATCGATGCGGGGGCCCGCTACGTATCGGGTGATGCCCTCGGTGAGGACCGGGTCGGTGGTGAAGACGTCGTATCCGATGAGGGGTGGGGGTTGGTTTGTAACGGTATGCGTGGCCATGGGGCCACGTTATGCCGACACGGTTGCTCGCCCGCGGCGTGCCTGCACCGTTTTCGGCTGTCCGCTGCGCTTTGCCTGGGCCGGCTTGGTGCTCGCCGTTTTCGGCTTCCCCACCGTAGGGGGTTCGCCTGCGGCGGGCGTGGGTTTGTCGGGGAGGGGACAGCCCACCGGACTCCGTCCTACGGGCTGTCCCCTCCCGCGGGTGGGTGGAAAAGCGCGGTGGGGCCGCGCGTTGTGTATGCGGTTGCTCCTGGTGGTCGCATCCACTGGTGCACATGACCGTCGACGTGTACCCCCACGGGTTTTCTCCCACCCCCATCGGGAGGGGCCGGACCGCAGGACGGAGTCCGGAGGTCCGGCACCGCTGCCGAACAGCCCCGCGCAGCGGCAACAGCCCGCAGCGTGGGGCTACCTCCCACGCCCTTCAGACAGTGGGGGAGCAATGGCGGGACGACCGAAAACGGCGCAACCCCGCCGCGGACGAACCCCCACGGCGGGAGGGCCGACAACGGCGGGAACAGAGTCGGCCCAGGCAAAGCGCAGCGGTAGGCATCATCGGCGGCGGCCCCGCCGGCCTCCTCCTCGCGCGGCTGTTGCACCAGTCCGGCATCGACTGCGTCGTCCTGGAGAACCGTGACCGCTCCTACGTGGAGCACCGGCAGCGCGCCGGCATCCTCGAACAGGGCACGGCAGACGTGCTGCGCGCCTGCGGGGCGGGGGAGCGGATGGACCGGGAGGGCCTGGTCCACGACGGCATCGAGCTGCGCTACGGCCGGCGTGCCCACCGGCTCGACTTCGTGGAGCTGACCGGCGGCCGCCGAGTACTGGTCTACCCCCAGACGGAGCTGGTGAAGGACCTGATGGCGCTTCAACTCGACCACGGCGGCGCACCGCTGTTGTTCGAGGCCCGAGCGCTCGCCGTAACGGGCGCGGATACCGACCGGCCGCGGATCCACTACTCCCATCAGGGCCGCGAACAGACCCTCACCTGCGACTACGTGGTCGGCTGCGACGGCTCCCACGGCATCACCCGCGAGGCGATCCCGGAGCGCGCACGCCGTACGTACGAGCGGGACTATCCGTACTCCTGGCTCGGTGTGCTCGCCGACGTCCCGCCCTCCAGCGGCGAGTTGATCTACACGCATTCGGAGCGTGGCTTCGCGCTCTTCAGCATGCGGACACCGGCCGTCAGCCGGCTCTACCTCCAGGTCCCCAACGGCACCGACCCCGAGGACTGGCCCGACGACCGTATCTGGGACGAACTGGAGGCCCGCTCGGCCGTCGACGCCACCATCGACGCCACCATCGACGCCCCCAGGGAGGCCACCGGAGACGCCCCCAGGGACGCCACCGGCAAGGACGCCCCCTGGAGGCTGGAGCGCGGGCCGATCGCCGCCAAGTCCGTGCTCCCGCTGCACAGCCGGGTCACCGAGCCGATGCGGTACGGACGCGTCCTGCTGGCCGGCGACGCCGCGCATATCGTGCCGCCCACCGGGGCCAAGGGCCTCAACCTCGCCGTCGCCGATGTCACCGTCCTGGCCCGCGCCCTCGCCCAGCGGTACGAGACCGGGGCGACGGAGCTTCTCGACGCCTACTCCGCCACCTGTCTGCGCCGGGTCTGGTGCGCCGTACAGTTCTCGTCCGCCATGACCACGACCCTGCACATCGCCCCCGGCCAGAGCCCGTTCGAGACCCGGCTGCAGCTCGCCCGGCTCGACCGCGTCACCAGCTCCCCGCACGCGGCCGCCGAGCTCGCGGAGAACTACACGGGGCTGCCCGTGGGATGAGCGGGCCGACGGCGTCAGCGCCGGTCCGGGGCCGGGTGCGCCGTACGGAAGCGGACCAGCAGCATTGCCGCGTCGTCGTGCAGCGGGCCCTCGGCGTGCTCCACCAGGTCTTCGCGTACCGCGCGCAGTGCGGCCTCGGCGTCGGGGTCCTTGAGCAGGGCGGCGCGTTCGTCGAGGGGGTAGAAGCGGTCCGCCGCGTCGCGGGCCTCGGTGACGCCGTCGGTGTAGAAGAGCATCTGGTCGCCGGGCGCGAACGGCACCTCGTAGGGGAGCGGCACCGCGGAGCCGTGGGCGGTGAGTCCGAGCGGCAACGCCCGGTCGGCCGGGGCCGCGTAGCCGACCGCGCCGTTGGGGCGGACGACCAGGGGCGCCGGATGCCCGAAGTTCAGCAGTGTCGCGTTCGGGCCGTCCCCGATCTCGGCGAGCACCGCCGTCACAAAGCGTTCGCCGGACAGATGCCGGTTCAGCGCACGCTCCACCCGCTCACCGACGGCCGGCAGATCCGGCTCGTCGTGTGCCGCCTCCCGGAACGCGCCCAGCACCACCGCCGCGCTCTCCACCGCCTCAAGGCCCTTGCCCTGTACGTCCCCGACGATGATCCGCACCCCGGCGGGCGAGGTCACCACCTCGTACAGATCGCCGCCGATCCGCGCCTCGGCCACCGCCGAGGTGTACGAGACGGCGATCTGCAGCGGCCCCGCGCCGCGTGGCACCGGGCGCAGCAGGACCCGCTGGGCGACCTCGGCGATCGAACGTACGCTGGCCAGTTCCTCCTCGCGGCGCTGTCGCATGACGGCGGCCACCACGCCGGCCGCGGTGACCCCGGCCACCGTGAGCAGGGCGATCAGCCCGCGCCGGCCCTCGAACACGTCGTTGTAGACCCCGAGTCCGACGCAGAGCACGGAGGCGATCAGCCCGACGAGCGCCGTACGGCGCCAGCCACCGACCAGCCCGGCGAACGCGGGCCCCAGGGAGATCAGGGGCAGCAGGCCGACACCGGGGCCCGCGGTCAGGTCCGCCACGCCGACGACGGCCATGACCGCATACGGGAACGCGGACAGCACACGGGAGCTCAGGCGCGGCTCCTCGTTCTCCACGGCCAAGGTGTTCTCCGACGGTGTCACGGGACGGTGGCCGGAATTGGCCCCGACCTGAGCATATGCAACCTTTGCTGGGCGGAATTACGTCGCCTGCGTCGCTGTTATCGAATTGCAGCGGGGAGCGGGCGAGTGCGTCCTGAGCTGTCGTTCGTCGGGCGAGGGCGGGGCTGAGAGTTGCTTACGGAGGTGTGACGCGGCGGTCGGCGCACGGGCCGGATCGCCGTCGCGCGCCTAGCGTGACCGGCATGCGTGTACTGGTCACCGGCGGTGCCGGATTCATTGGATCGCAGGTCGTCGAGGCGCTCATCGCGCGCGGGCACGAGCCCGTCGTCCTTGACGCGCTGCTGCCCTCGGCCGAAACCCCCGGGTACTCGCGCCACCGCGCCGTTCTGCTCGCCGCCACGGCCGCTGTCCTCCTCGTCGCCGTGGCCGCCGCCGTCGGCACCGTCATCGAGCGCTCCAACGGCAGCCTGCACGTCAACCGGCCCCCGCTGTACGTCTCTTGGTTCCCGCACCTCGGCCCCGCGCACCCCGCCGGCGGCGGTGCCTGGGCCGGGATCTGGTGCATCACCCTGGGCACCTCCGCCGTGGCCGCGGTCCTCATCGCGCTGCGCGCGCTCACCGACGAGGCGACCGCGCGCCGGGCGGCCCCGTTCCTCGTACTGGTACCGGCCGCCGTCTGGGTCGGCACATCCGCGGACGGCTACTTCGCCGCCGTCGCCGCCTGGGCGCTCGCCCTGCTCGCGCTCGCCGCCACCCGCACCACCCGCGCCCCCGCGGCGGCCGTCCTGGCCTCGGGGCCGCTGCTGGGCCTGACCTGCTACCTCTCCTACGGCCTCACCCTCATCGCAGTCATCGCCGCCGCGCTGCTGCTGATCACCGCGCGGTCCGCCCGCTGCCCCTGGTGCTGGCGGGGGTGGCCGTCGTCGCGACCGCCTTCACCCTCGCCGGATTCAACTGGTGGGAGGGCTACTTTCTGCTGGTCGAGCGCTACTACCAAGGCGCCGCAGCCGTCCGCCCGTATGCCTGCTGGATCTGGGGCAACCTCGCCTGCACCGTCTTGATCACCGGTCTCGCCACGGCCGCCGGCCTCCGCCGCACCCTCGCGGCGTCCTCCACCGCTCTGCGGCAGCCACGCCCGTCCGGCGCGCTCCCACGGCCTCTGTCCGTCGCCGTACCGCTTCGGAACCCGCACGGCTCCGTGCCGCCGGGCACTCCGTCCGACCGGCTCGTCATCCTCGTCCTGGCCGCACTGATCGCGCTCCTCACGGCCGATCTCTCCGGGATGAGCAAGGCGGAGACGGAGCGCATCCGGCTGCCCTTAGCCGTCTGGCTGCTGCCCGCGACCGCCCTGCTGCCCGCGGCCCGGCACCGCCACTGGCTGGCCGCCCAGGCAGCCTTGGCACTCCTGATCAACCACTTGCTCTACACAGGGCGGTGAACGGCAGCCGCAAGCGCAGCCGGGTGGGACAGGTGAGCCGCACGACTACATGGGCGAAGGGAGATGGAGGAACGAGCGGGCGGCCTTCACCCGGCCGGGGCGCAGGATGCGGATCGGGCCCCGCCTGCAGAACGGGCAGTCGGCACGGCTCAGGGGGGAGGCGACCCGGAGGCCGTGGACGAAGTACTCGGCACGCCGTTGGCCGGCCAGATCGAGGGTGTGGCGGATCTCGTACTCCTCTTCCCACCCGTGCCCGCAGTGCAGACAGACGAACGCATACGCCTCATGAACCGAGTCGTCCCTGGCCATGCTCACCACGCCCTCTCCCGGGCCCACCGCACTCGCGCCGGGACCGGATCCCTGTCGCGTTCATCCATTATTGCCCCAGCTCATGGCGATTGGCACTACGCGGACTGTGAGGTGGCGCCCTCCGGTGGCCGCCACCAGGGGATCGTTGCCAAAAGTGAGTGATCCTGTACTCACCGTCCCCAGGCTTTCGGTATCTGTCCGGCGCTCGCCCGGCATCAGCCCCGCATCCGCCCCAGGGCCTCGTAAACCGCCGTGATCAAGCCCTTGTTGCGCGGGTCGGTGCCCGAGGTGTCCCCGCCGTATTTGTTCATCGTGTACGCGAAGGACAACCGGTTCTCCGGGTCGGCGAAGGCGTACGAGCCGCCCGCGCCGCCGTGCCCGAACGCCCGGGGATTGGGCCCGGCCGTGCCCTGGTGGTTGAGCATGTAGCCCAGCCCCCAACAGACTTGTGTGCCGTCCGGCGACAGCGCGTCCAGGACCAGATCCGGCTCGTCCGGGAGGCTCTGCGGCCGGCGCATCGCCTGCAGGGTCCCGGGCCGGACGAGCCTGCCGCCGGCCAGGGCCCCGTACACCGTGGCCAGTCCGTGGGCCGTGGCGTGGGCATTCCCCGCCGGGATCTCCGCGCAGCGGTAGGCCGCGCTGTTGACGTCACCGGTGGGGATATACCTCATCGCCAGCGCGACGGCGGCCAGCGGATGATCGGCCAGCGCGCTGAACGGCGGCTTCGGGATGCCGGGCAGCCGCTCGGCGAGCCGTGCCTCGTCCAGCTGCCCCACCATGTCCGCACACCCGGCGTGCTCTTCGGGCGGTGTGCCGATGAACACCCGTGCACCGAGCGGTTCGGCGATCTCACCGCGCAGAAACGCGCCGAGCGACTGTCCGCTGATCCGCCGGAGGACCTCGCCGACCAGATATCCGAAGGTCACCGCGTGATAGCCCTGCGCCGTTCCCGGCTCCCACCAGGGGCGGGCGGCCGCCAGTTCCGCGCAGACGTCGTCCCAGTCGTACGCACGCGGGACGGCCAGCGGCTCACCGGGCGCGATCAGGCCGGCACGGTGGCTGAGCAGCCAGCGCACGGGTATGTCCTGCTTGCCGGCCTGCGCGAACTCCGGCCAGTAACGGGCGACCGGCGCATCGAGGTCCAACTCGCCCCGGTCCACCAGCAGATGGGCGCAGAGCGCGGTCAGCCCTTTCGATGTCGAGTAGACGTTCACCAGCGTGTCGCGCTCCCATGCGCGGGTCCTGGCCTCGTCCGCGTGACCACCCCACAGGTCGACCACCGCCTCGCCGTCCACCGTCACGGTGACCGCCGCACCCACATCGCCGTGCTCCCGGAAGTTCCGCTCGAACGCGGCACGTACACCCTCGAAGCCCGGTGCACAGTGCCCGCTGACGGCGGCCGGCGCCACGGAGTCGGGCGGCATGGTTGCTTTCGACGCCACGGATTCCGGCTCCATGGAGGGTCGTTCCCCGGAGGTGCGTTCCCCGGAGGGTCGTTTCACGGTGGCTCTCCCTAGCGTCGTCGTCCTTGTACGGGCGTCCTGGTGCGGTCGGCTCAGGTGTGGCATCACCTCCGCGGGGACCGCCGTACGGGATGATCCGTCCGGGGTGATGCCCATGGCAACCGTGAGGGCCCATACGGCTCAGCGACGCATGTCCGGACGGCCGGCCCGGGGCCGGGTCCCGAGCGGAGCGATGGCTACACAGAGTGACGCCTGTGGGGTGCATTGCGGCCTTGCCTCCGTTCACCTCACTCGTTCGAGTCTCAGGTCGCACACACCGGGCGGGCGGGCGAGCCTGGAAGCGTTCGGCTCCCAGAGGGTGGAAGCGTTCGGCTCCCAGAGGAAGGCCCCAGAGTGAACAGCGCAGAACAGGTGACACACGCGGAACATCCCTCGGCCGAGGTCGTGGTGGAGGTCGACAGCTGCGCAACCGAGGACGCGCACACCGTCTTCAGCGCCTTGCGCGCGATCTTCGTCTCCGACCGGGCCGCGGACGATGTGCCGGCGGAAGCGCCGGGGCCGGGAGCAACCGTGTGGACCGCGACCGTCGACGTGACCGACCTCCGGGCGGAGGGCGAGCCGCGGCCGTTGGCGGAGCCCGTGACCGTCAATGTGCAGGGCGGCTATTGGGCTGTCGCCCGGCTGCGCGAGGGCCTGGCGACCGCGTTCGCGGTGCGGGTGCTCGGGACCGCCGCCGGTGACCAGGAACAAGAGGTCCAGCTGCTGCTGGAGAGCCTGCGTTAGCCCCTGGCGGCCGCCGCGCGGCCACCGCGATCTCCTGGTAGGCAGGAAACAGCCCGGCTCATTCACCACCCCCACCCTTCGGACCGGAAAGGGCGCGAGCGAGTGGAGTCCACCCATCAACCGGCGGACGCGGAGCGGCCGCTGACGGCTGCGGACGCGCGCTCCGACCTGGTCCTGCACGTCAACGGAACGCCGTACCCGCTGACCCTGGACCACCGGACCACCCTCCTGGACGTGCTCCGCGAGCACCTCGGGCTCACCGGCGCCAAGAAGGGCTGCGACCACGGACAGTGTGGTGCCTGCACGGTCCTCGTCGACGGGCGGCGCGCCAACAGCTGTCTTCTGCCGGCCGTGGCGCAGGAGGGGCGGCGGATCACCACCGTGGAGGGGCTCGCCGACGGGGAGCGGCTGCATCCGCTGCAGGAAGCGTTCCTGGAGCGGGACGCCCTGCAGTGCGGCTACTGCACTCCGGGACAGATCTGTTCGGCTGTCGGGGTGCTCGCGGAGGCGGCGGACGGCTTCCCCTCGTATGTCACGCCGTACACCGCGGCCTCCGGCGCGCCGGTGGAGCTCACGCCCGACGAGATCAGGGAACGGATGAGCGGCAACCTGTGCCGGTGCGGCGCCTATCCCCACATCGTCGAAGCGGTCGGCGACGGCTGGGCCGGCCCGGAGGGCCGCGCCGACCGGGATGCCCGGTCCGGCCGCGTCGCGGGAGGTGGGGCGGTGTGAAACCGTTCGGATATCTGCGCGCCGGGAGCGTCGACGAGGCCGTACGGGCCGGTGCCGATCACCCCGGTGCCCGCTTTCTCGGCGGCGGCACCAACCTCGTCGATCTGATGAAGCTCGGAGTGGAGACCCCGCCGCTGCTCATCGATGTGAGCCGGCTGCCGCTGGACCGTATCGAGAAGCTGCCGGACGGCGGACTGCGGATCGGTGCGCTGGTCCGCAACAGCGATCTCGCCGCGGCCGCCGTGGTACGCGACCGCTATCCGGCCCTGTCGCAGGCGGTGCTGGCCGGTGCCTCGGGACAGCTGCGGAACACCGCCACCACCGGCGGAAATCTGCTGCAGCGGACCCGCTGTACGTACTTCCAGGACGTCTCCAAGCCGTGCAACAAACGGGCACCCGGCACGGGTTGCCCGGCCCGTGACGGCGCCCATCGCGATCTCGCCGTCATGGGCCACTCCGAGCACTGTGTGGCCACCCAGCCGTCCGATATGGCGGTCGCGCTCGCCGCGCTCGACGCGACCGTTCATCTGCGCGGCCCCGACGGTGAGCGGGCCGTACCCGTGACGGATTTCCACCGGCTGCCGGGGGACCGGCCCGAGCGGGACACCGTGATCCGGGCCGGCGAGCTGATCACCGCCGTCGAGCTTCCGCCGGAGCGTCCCGGTGCGCGGTCGCGTTTCCGGAAGGCCCGGGACCGTGCCTCGTTCGCCTTCGCACTGGTCTCCGTCGCCGCGGTGCTCGAAGTGCGGGACGGGACCGTCCAGTACGCGGCGCTGGCGTTCGGCGGGCTCGCGCACCGGCCGTGGCGCGCCCGCACGGCCGAAAAGGTGCTCCTCGGCGCCTCCGCCACCCAGGGCACCTTCGGGCGCGCCGCCGACGCCGAGCTCGCCGCCGCCCGGCCGTTGCGCGACAACGGTTTCAAGGTCCCCCTGGCCCGTAATCTCACGGTCGGCGTGCTGGCCGGCCTAAACGAGTGCACCTGACGGGACGGACGCACAAGGAACCAAGCCCACGACCCGAGGACGCGCGCCATGACCCACGATCCGTTCCCGCAGGGCACGCCCCCGCACCCCCTGGGCACCCCGCTCGTCCGCCGGGAAGGCCGCGAGAAGGTCACCGGCACCGCCCGTTACGCGGCCGAACACACCCCGCCGGACTGCGCCTACGCCTGGCCGGTGCCCGCGACCGTCGCCCGGGGCCGGATCATCGCGATCGACACCACCGAGGCGCTGGCGTTGCCCGGTGTCTGCGCGGTGCTGACGCATGAGAACGCGCCCCGCCTCGGCTCGGCCGGCGACCCGATCCTGGAGGTGCTGCAGGACGACCATGTCCCGCACCGCGGCTGGTATGTCGCGCTCGTGGTCGCCGACGGCCTCGAAGCCGCCCGCGAGGCCGCCGGGGCCGTCCGCGTCACCTACGAGGCCGCCGACCACGACGTACGGTTCTCGGCCGGCCACCCGGGCCGCTATCTGCCGGGGACGGTCAACGGCGGCTTCCCGGCGATCCGTGAACGGGGCAATTTCGAGGCGGCGTTCGCGGCCGCGCTGATCACACTCGACGCGACCTATACCATGCCCCCGCTGCACAACCACCCCATGGAACCGCACGCCGCCACCGCCCACTGGGACGGCGGCCGGCTGACCGTCCACGACTCCAGTCAGGGCTCCACCAAGGTGCGGGACGACCTCGCCGCCCTGTTCAAGATCGGCAAGGACGAGATCACCGTCATCTCCGAGCATGTCGGCGGCGGCTTCGGCGCCAAGGGGACGCCCCGCCCTCAGGCCGTCCTGGCCGCGATGGCCGCCCGGCACACCGGACGCCCCGTCAAGCTGGCCCTGCCCCGCAGCCAGATGGCCGCCATCGTCGGCCATCGCGCACCGACCGTCCAACGGGTCCGCATCGGCGCGACCACCGGGGGCTTCATCACCGCCCTCGCCCACGAGATCACCACCTACACCTCCACGGTCACCGAATTCGTCGAGCAGGCCGCCGTCCCGGCCCGTGTCATGTACGGCGCGCCCCACAGCCGCACCACACACCACGTCACCACGCTGGACGTACCGACCCCGTCATGGATGCGTGCACCGGGCGAGGCCCCCGGCATGTACGCCCTGGAGTCCGCCGTCGACGAACTCGCCGTCCTCCTGGACATCGACCCCGTCGAACTGCGGGTGCACAACGAACCGGACGCCGACCCGGACAGTGGCCGCCCCTTCAGCAGCCGGCACCTCGTCGCCTGCCTCCGGGAGGGCGCGAACCGGTTCGGCTGGCTGCCCCGGGATCCCCGCCCGGCCGTACGCCGCGAAGGGGACCTGCTGCTGGGTACCGGCGTCGCCGCGTCCACCTACCCCGTCTTCAGCGGCGGATCCGTCGCCGAGGCGCACGCCGGCGCCGACGGCGGCTGGCGCATCCGTGTGAACGCCACCGACATCGGCACCGGGGCCCGTACCGTCCTCGCCCAGATCGCCGCCGCCGCGCTCGGTCTGTCCTCGGAGGAGCAGGTCCGCATCGAGATCGGCAGCAGCGATCTGCCGCCCGCGATGCTGGCCGGTAGCTCGGCGGGCACCGGCTCCTGGGGCCGGGCCGTCCACCAGGCGTGCACCGGGCTCGCGGCGCGGCTGCGCGAGCACACGGGGCCGCTGCCCGCCGACGGGGTGACGGTCACCGCGGACACCCGCCGGGAAGCCGCCGAGGAGAGCCCCTACGCGCGGCACTCCTTCGGCGCCCAGTTCGCCGAGGTCCAGGTCGACACCCTCACGGGGGAGATCCGGGTATGCCGTCTGCTGGGCATGTTCGCGGCCGGCCATATCCTCAACCCCCGTACCGCACGCTCCCAGTTCATCGGCGGGATGACCATGGGGATGGGCATGGCGCTGACGGAAGGCAGCGGACTGGACGCCGCCTTCGGCGACTTCGCCGAACGCGACCTGGCCACCTATCACGTCCCGGCCTGCGCCGATGTGCCCGCGATCGAAGCGCACTGGCTCGACGAGCGGGATCCGCACCTCAACCCGATGGGCAGCAAGGGCATCGGCGAGATCGGCATCGTCGGCACCGCGGCGGCCCTCGCCAACGCCGTACACCACGCCATCGGCATCCGCCTCCGCGATCTCCCGCTCACCCCGGACAAGGTGCTGCCCCACCTGTGACCGTGATCAGTCGCGGTCTGATCGGTCAAGGGCCGATGGCGGCCCGGCCGGTAACCGCCGCCCCTTATCGGATGCGTATCGCCACGGCGCTTCGCTCCGGTTACGATCACGGCATGGCAACGGCCAGGTCGCCCTTCGGCATCGTGCGGTTCCGCGTGGCAGCGGTTCCGTTCCATGCGCTGTGGCTGGCCGCGTTGCTGTTCGCCGTGGTGCTCGCACACGGCGCCTGTGCGGCGAGCAGTCAGGCCCATCTCGGCGCCGGCGGGCCGGCCGTGGTGTCGTCCCATGCCGCTTCCCATGGTGGGGCGTACGACCAGGAGACCCCGTCAACGGCTTCCCCGATCGACGCGCTTGACGAGGACGGGGGCGGCTATCCCGTCCACCACCAGGCCGAGACCTGCGTGTCCAGCCAGCCGCAGCAGGGGGCCGAACTCCCGGTTCCCTGTGCCGCGCCCACCACGGAAGCCGCCTTCCCCGCCGCCATGCAGGGCCGGTTCGGGGCGGTCGGCGACACGTCCGCGCTTCCCCTCCTGAGAAGCGCCACGTCTTCCGTGGTTCAGCAGGTCTAGATTCCGGCCAATTTCCGGCCAGAGCTTCACTCTCCAGAGGTGCACCGTCGCGGCGCTTCGCCGCTCGGATGTCCGCATGCCCGGATGCCCGGATGATGCCTGGATGTCTGAAACGCTGTGATGTCGCGAATGCCTGGATGTTTCCGGGTGTACGGCGACTTCGGCAGTAGCCGTTTCGCGCTGCCGCCCCTCGCCACCCCCCTGCTGATCCCGCCGATTCCGCACTCGGGTTCGCTCATCCCGACGCGGCGGCCACGTCACGGAGGACTCGTGCCCTTCCGTACCCGCGCGCTTCCACGCCCCTGCCCCGAGCCTTCCCGGCCCCGTCGGCTGATCGCTCTGCTGCTGCTCCTCGGCAGCCTGCTGCTGTCGGCGACCGCGTGCTCCACGGACACCGGAGTTGACACCGCAGTCGGCATGGAAGTCGGCGCTGAGGCCGCTATCGCGGTCGGTGCCGACGTCGGCGGCGACACCAGCGGCGACTCCAGCGCCGGCGTCCGTACCGATGGACGGCCTCGGGCACTCCGCCCTTCGACTTCGCTGTCCGCAGAGCGCTACGCCCCGGCGGGAGCAGGCACCCACACACACGGTCCGCACTCCGCGTCCCCTTGTATGCCCGGTACGCACGGCCGTTCACCGCAGGGCCGGTCCGCCGCGGAAGCGGCCGCGCCCGCGCTCCTCGGAGCGGTCGTCCCGGCCGCCGCCGTACCGCCCACCGTACGAAGTCCCTCCCCGCAGCGCAGACCGGCGCCCACCGGCCGGTCCACGCTCGCTGCCCTCTGCCGGTGCCGCAGATAGGAGCCGCCGACGCGGCCGGACGCACCACCCGGCCGCCGCGCGCCACCACCGGGACAGCAGCAGTACGCCCTCTGCCCCGGTCGTTCCGGCGCGTGAAACGAGCGCACCCATCCACGAACCCCGAACGAGAGCGAACCCGAACCATGCACCCCGTTCCCACGGCTGCCCTCTTCCTCCCGGCCCAAGGCCCCGCGCAAGCAATCCACACCACACAAGACACCCGCACCACACAAGCCGCGCACGCCGCACAGTCCCCCGTCCGCCTCTCCGGCGCCGCCTGTGCCTCCGATATCTCCGGGCTGGTCGGCAACACCCCCGTCCTGCACATCTCCGAGCCCGTCGCCCCGGCGGGCCGTGGCTTCTGGGCGAAGCTGGAGGGGCGCAACCCGGGCGGCATCAAGGACCGCCCCGGCCTCCACATGGTCGAACGCGCCCGTGCCCGGGGAGAGTTGCCGCCCGGCGGCCGGATCATCGAGTCCACCAGCGGGACGCTCGGCCTCGGCCTGGCGCTCGCCGGGATGGTCTACGGGCATCCGGTCAGTCTGGTCACCGACCCCGGCCTGGAACCCGCCATGATCCGGCTGCTCACCGCCTACGGGGCGGATGTCGACGTGGTCCCGGCACCGCACCCGGCCGGCGGCTGGCAGCAGGCCCGCCGCGACCGCGTGACCCAGCTGCTCGCCGAACACCCCGGCTCCTGGTGCCCGGACCAGTACCACAACCCCGACAACACCACCGCCTACCTCCCGCTGGCCCTCGAACTCGCCGGCCAGCTCGGCCATATCGACGTCCTGGTCTGCAGCGTCGGCACCGGCGGGCACTCCGCGGGCATCTCCCGGGTGCTGCGCCAGTTCTCCCCGCAGCTGCGCCTCGTCGGCGTCGACAGCATCGGCTCCACCATCTTCGGGCAGCCCGCCCGTACCCGGCTGATGCGCGGGCTGGGGTCCAGCATCTATCCGCGCAATGTCGCCTACGACCAGTTCAGCGAGGTGCACTGGGTCGCACCGGGCGAGGCGGTGTGGAGCTGCCGCCGGCTGGCCGCCTCGCACTACGCCACCGGCGGCTGGAGCGTCGGAGCGGTCGCGCTGGTCGCCGGCTGGCTGAGCCGTACCGAGCCGGCGGGCACCCGTATCGCGGCGGTCTTCCCGGACGGTCCGCAGCGCTATCTGAGCACGGTGTTCGACGACGACTACTGCGCCGCCCATGGGCTGCTCGACGCACCACCGGCGGACCATCCGGAGACGGTGAGCCGCTTGGACGAGAAGGAGGTCACGTCCTGGAGCCGGTGTGCCCGCGTGGCCGACCCGCTCGGCCTGCCGGGCGCGGACGGGGCGGCCCTCTCCGACGCGGTGCGGGAGGCCCGGTGAAAGGCAATCTCGCGCAGTTCCGCTCCTACGAGCGCAGCGTCCAGCTGCTGATGGTGAATCAGTTCACCATCAACCTCGGCTTCTACATGCTCATGCCGTATCTGGCCGCGCATCTGTCCGGGACCCTCGGCCTGGCCGGCTGGCTGGTCGGACTGGTCCTGGGGGTCCGTAACTTCAGCCAGCAGGGCATGTTCCTGGTCGGCGGCACCCTCGCCGACCGGTTCGGCTACAAACCGCTGATCGTCACCGGCTGCCTGCTGCGTACCGCCGCCTTCGCGACGCTCGGACTGGTGGACTCGCTGCCCGCGCTGGTGGCGGCGTCCGCGGCCACCGGGCTGGCCGGGGCGCTGTTCAACCCGGCGGTCCGGGCGTATCTGGCCGTGGACGCGGGGGAGCGCCGGCTGGCGGCCTTCGCCCTGTTCAACGTCTTCTACCAGGCCGGGATACTGCTCGGCCCGCTGGTGGGCTTGGTGCTGACCGGCGTCGGCTTCCGCCTGACGTGCCTGGTCGCGGCGGGGATCTTCGCGCTGCTGAGCGTGGTGCAGATCCGCGCGCTGCCGGCCCGCGGGGGCAGCCGCGCGCGGGGCGACGCCGGGGAGAATGTGCTGTCGCAGTGGCGGCGGATCCTGGCCAACCGGCCGTTCCTGTTCTTCTCCGGAGCCATGATCGGCTCGTATGTGCTGTCCTTCCAGGTCTATCTGGCGCTGCCCCTGGAGGTACGTCGGCTGGGCGGCGACGGGGGGTTCGGCACGGCGGCGGTGGCGGTGCTGTTCGCGGTGTCCGCGCTGAGCACGATCCTGGGCCAGACCCGGGTGACGACCTGGTGCAAGGCCCGGATGCCGGCCGGCCGCGCGCTCGCCTGGGGCCTGCTGACAATGGGCCTGGCCTTCGTCCCGCTGCTGGCGGCCACGGCGCTGCCGGTGCCGGCGGCGGGCCCCGGCCGCTGGGCGCTCGCCGCCGTCCCGCCGGCGCTCTCCGCACTGCTGCTCGCCCTCGGCACGATGATCACGTACCCGTTCGAGATGGACACCATCGTCCGGCTCTCCGGTGACCGCCTGGTCGCCACCCACTACGGGCTCTACAACACCATCTGCGGTATCGGCATCACCCTCGGCAATCTGCTCACCGGTGCGGCGCTGGACGCCTCCCGCGCGGCCGGTATGCCCGCATTGCCGTGGCTTGTCCTGCCGACGCTCGGGCTGGCCTGCGCCGCCGCTCTGCACTGGCTGCACCGCACGGGCCGTCTGACCCCGCTGGTGCAGGCCCAGCCGGCGTCGGCCTGAGCCCGCGTCAGTTCCGTTCGGGCCGCCCCCTGTGCCGTACGGGGGGCGGCCCTCGCCGGCAGCCGGCCTCTGGCCAGGCCGCTCTCCGTACGTACTGTGACCTCTCTCACGGTCGACACCACCCCTTCCCTGCCACTCGTCCCTCTTGCACACTCTGCGAACCCCTGTCTCCCCACACTTCAAGAGGGCTTGAGAACTATGGCTGAATTCAACCGGCGGCGGTTCCTCCAGATCGCCGGCGCCACCGCGGGCACCGCGGCCCTGGCGGGCAGCATCGCCCGTGCCGCGGCCATCCCCGCGGCGCGCCGCTCGGGCTCCCTCCAGGACGTCGAGCACATCGTCGTGCTGATGCAGGAGAACCGTTCCTTCGACCAATACTTCGGCACGCTCAAGGGCGTACGCGGCTTCGGCGACCCGCGCACCGTGACGCTGCCGAACGGCAAGCCGGTGTGGAACCAGCCCGACGGCGGCAAGGACGTACTGCCCTTCCACCCGGACGCCGAGGACCTCGGCATGCAGTTCATCGCGGACCTCAATCATGACTGGGAGGGCGGCCACAAGGCTTTCCACAACGGCGCGTACGACCAGTGGATACCCGCCAAGTCCGAGCGCACGATGGCGTATCTGACCCGGCCGGACATCCCCTTCCACTATGCGCTCGCCGACGCGTTCACCGTCTGCGACGCCTACTACTGCTCGACGATCGGGGCCACCGACCCCAACCGCTACTACATGCTCTCCGGGTACACCGGCAACGACGGCACCGGTGGCGGGCCGGTCCTCGGCAACGAGGAGGCCGGGTACGGCTGGACGACGTACGCCGAGCGCCTGGAGAAGGCCGGAATCTCCTGGAAGGTCTACCAGGACATCGGCGACGGCCTGGACGCGGCGGGGAAGTGGGGCTGGATCGACGACGCCTATCGCGGCAACTACGGCTGCAACTCGCTCCTCTTCTTCAACCAGTACCGTGACGCCAAGCCCGGCGACCCCCTCTACGACAAGGCCCGCACCGGCACCAACGTCAAGGAGGGCGACGGTTACTTCGACCTCCTCAAGGCCGACGTCAAGGCGGACCGGTTGCCGCAGATCTCCTGGATACCCGCCCCCGAGGCGTTCGACGAGCACCCCAACTGGCCCACGAACTACGGCGCCTGGTACATCGCACAGGTCCTGGACGCCCTGACCGCCAACCCCGACGTGTGGAGCAAGACCGCCCTCTTCATCACCTACGACGAGAACGGCGGCTACTTCGACCACATCATCCCGCCGTACGTCCCGTACGGCGCCAGGCAGGGCAAGTCCACCGTCGACACGACGCTCGACTACTTCCCCGGCAACGCGACTTACGCAGAAGGAACCTACGGCATGGGGCCGCGGGTCCCGATGCTCGTCGTCTCGCCGTGGAGCACCGGCGGCTTCGTGAACTCCGAGGTCTTCGACCACACGTCGATCATCCGGTTCATGGAGAGCCGGTTCGGTGTGCGGGAGCCGAACATCTCGCCGTGGCGGCGCGCGATCTGCGGCGACCTCACCTCCGCCTTCGACTTCACCGGCAAGGACACCGACCCGGCGGAGCTCCCGGACACCGCCGGCTACGAGCCGCCGGACCACGAGCGCCACCCCGACTACTTCCCACACGCCCCCGCCAACCCGGCCCTGCCCAAGCAGGAACCCGGCTCCCGCCCCGCCCGCCCGCTGCCGTACGCGCCCCTGGTCGACGGCGCCGCCGACCCGGCCGCCGGGAAGTTCACGCTCACCTTCAGCGGTGGCGACGCGGCGGGCGTCTGCTTCCACGTCCGGTCCGCCAACCGCACCGACGGCCCCTGGACGTACACCACGGAGGCCGGCAAGACCCTCTCCGACACCTGGAACTCGGCGTACTCGAAGGGTGCCCACGACCTGACGGTGTTCGGCCCGAACGGCTTCCTGCGCACCTTCAAGAGCCCCGGCGGGACCGCGGGCCCCGAGGTGACCGCACGCCACGACAAGGCCGGCGGCAACCTCAAGCTGACCCTGACGAACGAGGGCTCGGCCGATGTCAACCTCACCCTGACGAACGGGTACGGCGGCGCGGCGGAGACGTTCAAGGTGAAGGCGGGCGCCACCGTGGAACACACGCTGGACCTGCGGGCGAGCAAGCGCTGGTACGACCTGACGGTGGTCTCCGACACGGACGCCGCCTTCCTGCGCCGCCTCGCCGGACATGTCGAGAACGGGGAGCCCGGGGTGAGCGACCCGGCAATCATCACCGGCTGACCAGTCGGCCGCGTGTACAGCCCGGCCCGGACAGTGCGCGTCCGGGCCGGGCCGGTTCGATCGTCAGGGGCGTGCCACAGCCCGATCAGTGAAAGTGACCGGCGGCCCCGCCTTTCTTGTGGCCGTGGCCGTGACCGTGACCGTGACCGGTGTCAGCCGGCCACCAGATGTCATTTCCGGGCCACCAGATGTCGTTTCCGGGCCACCAGATCCCGTTTCCGGTGTCCTTGTGGCTGGCGACTTTGTGGTCATGGGATTTGTGGTCGGCGGCAGCTGTGCCCGCCGCGCCGAGAAGAGTAGCGGTGGTCAGAGCGATGGCGGCGGTTACGACGCGTATTCGCATCAATAATCTCCCTGTTCGTCAGGGCACCCCAAGAGAGTGCCGTTGTCGAGCCTCGCCCGGCCAGGTGCCCGAGCTGGGAGGCATATATAAGGGTTTCCCGGGCCGAAGGCCGTTTGCCGCCGCGTCATTCAACCGGTGGTCACCTTCCACTGGAAGGGAGTCGGTCGGGGTGCGGGCATGGCGTGCATCCGCCATGATGCGTATTCGCGGGTATGCCGGCTCGGCGGCGCAGCGGGGCGGCAGCGCCCGGCAATCCGCGGTAGCCATGCGGGTGGCGGGGGCAGGCCCTCAGGCGGCTCGCGTCCATGACCGGCCCCCGCCACAGCGGGGTCAAGAGGCAGGCAGGCCGGCCCTGATCTCACGCGCAGCCGCGACCAGGTTCTCCAGGGAGGTCGTGACCTCGGGCCAGCCACGGGTCTTCAGACCGCAGTCGGGATTGACCCACAACCGCTCGGCCGGAATCGCCTCAAGCCCCTTGCGCAGCAAGGCCACCACCTCCTGCGCGCTCGGCACCCGCGGCGAGTGGATGTCGTACACGCCGGGGCCCACCTCGCGCGGATAGCCGGCGCCCGCGAGCTCCCCGGCCACCTGCATATGGGAACGGGCCGCCTCCAGGCTGATCACATCGGCGTCCAGATCGTCGATGGCCCGCAGGATGTCGCCGAACTCCGCATAGCACATATGGGTGTGGATCTGGGTGTCCGGACGGACTCCGGCCGTGGTGAGCCGGAACGCCTCGGTCGCCCAGGCGAGGTACGCGGCGTGCCCGTCGGCCCGCAGCGGCAGCGTCTCGCGCAGCGCCGGCTCATCGACCTGGATCACCGAACTTCCCGCCGCCTCAAGGTCGTTCACCTCGTCCCGCAGTGCCAGCGCCACCTGGCGGGCGGTGTCGCCGAGCGACTGGTCGTCGCGGACGAAGGACCAGGCGAGCATGGTGACCGGGCCGGTGAGCATGCCCTTGACCGGGCGGTCGGTGAGCGACTGGGCGTACCGGGTCCAGCGCGCCGTCATCGGTTCCGGACGGGAGATGTCCCCGGCCAGGATCGGCGGCCGGACATAGCGGGTGCCGTAGGACTGCACCCAGCCGTGCTGCGTGGCGAGATAGCCGGCCAGCCGCTCGGCGAAGTACTGGACCATGTCGTTGCGCTCCGGCTCGCCGTGCACCAGCACATCGATACCGGCCTTCTCCTGGAAGCCGATGACGTCCCGGATCTCGGCCGCGATGCGCTCCTCGTACGCGGCGCTGTCGATCCGCCCGGTGCGCAGATCGGCGCGGGCCGTCCGCAGCCCGGTGGTCTGCGGGAACGAGCCGATGGTGGTCGTCGGCAGCAGCGGCAGCCGCAGCTGGGCGCGCTGGGCCGCGGCCCGCTCGGCGTACGGCTGCGAACGGCGGGTGTCGGCGTCGGTGACCGCCGCGGCGCGCGCCCGTACCGCGGGGTCGTAGGTCAGCGCGGAACCGGCACGGGACGCCAAGGCGGCCCGGTTCGCGGCCAGTTCGGCGGCGATGGTGTCGGTGCCCCGTTCCAGGCCGCGCGCCAGCGTGACGATCTCGGTGGCCTTCTGCCGGGCGAACGCGAGCCAGCGGGCGATCTGCGGATCGATGTCCCGCTCGGCGGTGACGTCCAGCGGGACATGCAGCAGGGAGCAGGACGACGACACGTCGACCCGGTCGGCGAGGCCCAAGAGGGTCCCCAAGGTGGACAGTGACTTCTCGAAGTCGTTGATCCACACGTTGCGGCCGTTGACGACGCCCGCGACCAGCCGCTTGCCGGGCAGCCCGCCGACCGCCGCCAGCTCGCCGAGGTTGGCGGCCGCGGCGCCGGTGAAGTCCAGCGCGAGGCCGTCGACGGGCGCCTTGGCGAGCACCGGCAGGGCGTCGCCCAGCCGGTCGAAGTAGGCCGCGACCAGCAGCTTCGGACGGTCGGCTGGTGTGCCGAGGACACGGTAGGCGCGGGCGGCGGCGTTGAGCACGGCGGGGGAGCGGTCCTGCACCAGCGCCGGCTCGTCCAGCTGCACCCACGCGGCACCGGCGGCCCGCAGATCGGCCAGCACCTCCTCGTACACCGGCAGCAGCCGGTCGAGCAGCGTCAGCGGGTCGAAGTCCGCGGCGACGCCGGGCGCCGGCTTGGACAGCAGCAGATAGGTGACCGGGCCGACCAGGACGGGCCGGGCGGTGAGACCGAGCGCCAGAGCCTCGCGGAGCTCGGCGACCTGCTTGGTGGAATCCGCCGTGAAGACCGTCTCCGGTCCCAACTCCGGTACCAGATAGTGGTAGTTGGTGTCGAACCACTTGGTCATCTCCAGCGGCGCCGCCTCCTGGGTGCCGCGCGCCATCGCGAAGTAGACGTCGATGGGGCATCCCCTGCTCGAGCGAAGCCGAGAGCTTGGGGAAGGATCGGCGGCCACCGCGGCCCGGTGCCGGGCCGGGATCGCGCCGACCATCACGGTGGTGTCCAGCACATGGTCGTAGTACGAGAAGTCGCCGGTCGGCACCTCGTGCACACCGGCCTCGGCAAGCTGTCGCCAGTTGCCGCGGCGCAGTTCGGCGGCGGTGTCCCGGAGGGCGTCGGCGGTGACCCGGCCCTTCCAGTAGCCCTCGATGGCCTTCTTCAGTTCCCGGTGCTGCCCCTGACGGGGATAGCCGTGCACGGTGGCCCGTACTGCCGCGGCTGGGGACTTGCTGGTCACGGAACTCTCCTTCGCGAGCGTGTCTCCATGTGACCCCGGGACGGGGCCGAGGACGCGAAGGGATGGCACAACGGGCGGACCACGACGCCAGACCGTGCCGTACGTGCCCGCCTGCTATGTCGCCGACCCGCCCTCGAAGGTCACCGGGATCTCCGCACGCGGTGTCGCGCACGGGCACTGGCAGGTCTTCGGACTCGCGGGCACATCCGCCGAAGGCGGACATCTACTGGCCGTCGCTTCCCAGACCCGGGATCGGGCCCAGTGCGTAAGACGGCGGTCGTTCCCACTCACCGCTGCGGGGCAGTCCCGGATTCCCACCGGGTTCCCTCTTGCGACGCGCCTGCCTGGCGGACAGGGCGAACCAGTTGCACGGCCAGCGTAGACGAGGACGTTCGCGGTCGGTATGGGGGGCGGGCCGCGACCCCGATCCGGCGGCGGGTGCGCCGGATCCGGTGGTGGGGTACGCCGAATCTTGCGGTGGTACGCCGAACGCCTCAGCCCGATGGCGGGAAGTCGCTGGTTGCGTTGTAGTGGAGGTGGGCGGCCGCGCATGGAGGGTCGCCTTTGCCGCCACCGGTGGAGCGGCAGAACCGGAGGGGTGGCCGGATGAGGAACTGCGTCAGGGCGGCCGTAGCCCCACGGCCACGACCGCCCTGTTCGCGGTGACGATGTTCAGGATGCAGGTGTTTCGGTTACTCAGGCAGTCCCGCTACTTCAGTGCGCTGCGCTGCTGCCACTGCGACCAGGTCTCTTGCCACACCTCAAGGCCGTTGCCGACATCGGTCTTGCTGGTGTTGCTGGTGCCCTTCACCTCGACCGTGGAGCCGATCGACAGGAAGTCGTAGACCTTCTTGGCGTCGTTGGTGGTCATACCGAAACAGCCATGGCTGTTGTTGACCACGCCCAGGGACTTGTTCCACGGGGCGGAGTGCAGAAAGGTCCCGGAGGCGGTCAGGTGGGTGACCCACTGCGAGTCCAGCATCCACTCGTTGCCGTGCCCGATGGTGGAGGAGTCCATCGTCTCCGCCGCGTTCTTGCTGCGCACGGTGTGCACACCACCGCGGGTCGGGTCCTGCGGGGAGCCCGCGGAGCCGGTGACGGAGCCGACGTTCCTGCCGTCCTCGTACATGGTCAGGGTGTGCGAGGGGACGTCGATGACGGCCTTGCGGTCGGCGCCGATACGGAAGTCGAAGTTGTAGTCGCGGGCGAACCAGCCGCCCTCACCGGAGTTGATACCGCCCAGTGCGCCCTTCACCGAGACCTTGGTGCCGGCCGGCCAGTAGTCCTTGGGGCGCCAGTCGATGCGGTCCTTGCCGGTCCAGTCCCTGACCCAGCCCCAGGCGCCCTCGACCTTCGGCTGCGAGGTGACCTTCATCGCTTTCTCGATCTCCGCGCGCCTGTCCTTGGCTATCGGGTTGTCGAAGAGAATCGAGATCGGCATACCGGTGCCGACGGTCTGCCCGCCGCCCGGCGTGTTGGTCAGCTTGTTGACCTTGTCGGCCTCCTCCGTGGTGAAGACCGAGGTGGCGGAGGATTCCTTGCCCTCCGTCGACTTCGCCTTCGTCCGCACGGTGTAGGTGGTCTTCGGTTTGACCTTGTTGTCCGACTTCCATGACGAGCCGTCACCGGCCAGCTGTCCGGCGACCTTGGCGCCGTCGTCGTCCTTGACCTCTACCGAGACCAGCTTGCCGCCGTCGGCCTGCACCGATATCCCGGAGCCGAGCTGGGCCGCCTTGCTGCCCCCGGCCGGGGTGACGGTCACCTTGGCCGCGCCCGCGTCCGGCGACGACGCATTGGCACCTCCTCCGCACGCGGTCAGCAGCGCGGCGGCCGCTGTCACGGCGGGTATCAACCGGGCAAGGTGGCGACGTGATCCGGCGTGCACGAGGGTCCCTCCCAAACAGAACAACTGACAGTGGCGGAACCCGGCCCGGTGACGGCATCACCGTCCAGGGCCGTCCGGGCCCGTTCAGGCCCCTCGCATCCGCCGCATATGCAGATGTTTTGTCTGCTTAGGAGGTTGTCCGGAGCATCTGTTGTTTAGGACACGGTTTGATCTCGATGGGTTGCAGTGAAGTGCCGCAAATCGCCTACGCGGGGACGTAGAGGAATACGGAAGTGTTCCGTATCAAACAGGACAAACCGCCTCAAAGTCATGTCAGTCCGTGTATGGCTGTGACCTGTATTGGGGCGTGGGGCCGGGGGCCTCGGTCGTCGGGCCGGGGGTGCCGGGCGCCGGGGGTCCGTCCGGCGCATCGGTCGGTGTCCCGGTGTCCGTCTCGGTCTCCGAGGTCGGCGGGGAGGTCGGGGACTCACCCGGGGATGTGGGCGACTCCGTCCCGGGGGTCTCCGTGGGAGGGCTCGTCGGAGTATCGGTGTCGCCGGTGTCCCCGTTGGGACGCTTGAACCACTGCCCCGTCTCCGGGTCGACGAGGATGAAGATCTCCATCGGGGCCGACGACTTCTCCACAAAGACCACGTTCGAGCGCTGGTATCCCGACCACTTCTCGCCGACCTCCTTCGGCGCCTTGCCCTCGAAGGACACCGGTGGAGTGAGCGGGTTCCCGCAACGGCAGCGCACCCGCGGCAGTCCGCGCGCATCCACCAGCACGGCCGTACCGGTCTGCAGCACCGCCTGGTAGTCGATGGCCTTGCCGTCCTTGTAGCCGTGGTTGGTGACCCGGGTGTCCCGTTGCAGCTGTACGGGTGTCAGGGAGCGTAGATGGGACGGGATCGCGCTCGCGTCCATGTCCAGCACGCCGGCGAACGCTTCGGCCTTCTTCGGGTCGCGCTGCAGGAAGGCGATCTGCTGCTCGACATCGCAGCTCGACGTGCGCTGGCTGCCGCCGTACAGGCCGGACTGCCCGCCGGACACACTGGGCGCGCGATTGCCCTCGGCCGTCGCGCTGGGGGGCACGGCCGGCGCGGTGGCCGCGTCGGACTCATCCGCCGTCGATTTGGTGAAGGGGTCGTCACCTTCGGCGGCTGCGGGCTGGAGGCTCAGCTCGTCCCCGCCGGCCGTGCCGTCCGGACGGGTGAGCACGATGGTCAGGATGATGGCCGCGACCACGGCCACCGAGATGATCACGACCCGCGGCACGGACCGCCACCAGGGCCCGCCGCCCCCAGGACCGCCGCCGTTGCCCCCGCCGCCACCGCCTCCGCCCCCGCCGCCCTCGCCGGGGCCGCCCGGGGGGCCGGGCCGTCCCGGTGCGATGGGCTGTTCCGGCCGGCCCTCGGGCGGGCCTGCACCCACCTGAGTCGGTTCGTGGGAGGGGGCGGAGGGTGTGCCGGACGGGGGGCCGGAGAGTGGTCCGGAGGGCGGTCCGGTGGGGTGGCTGTCCGGCGACGGTGGAGCTGTCACGGGTCCCTCTTCCGGCGCGAGTGGGCCATTCGGCGATGCGGATTTTGCCCTAATTTGTCTAGGTTGAGGTAATTGTGTGCTCGGGTCCCGTGCTGTCCGCAAGCGGGGCGGCCCGTGCGTGCTCACGGTGGTGCGTACAGGAGTTGGCGAGACGTCATGCGGGCCGTCGTGCGAGACGTCTTGGGAGCCGTCGTGCGAGCCGTGCGGCCTGAGAACCGTGAGGTGGCCTCAGTTCGGCGGGCGCGCCTCAGGCCGGATGGCACGTCGGGATCGGACGCGGTTGGTTCGTCGGGATCGGGCGGCGGATCGACCGTCGGGACCGGACGCCGGATCGCTCGTCGGGATCGGGCGGCGGTGGCTCTGGGGCTGGACGGCGGATGACTCGTCGGGATCTCGGACAAAGCGTCGCGCACCGTCCTCCCGCATCCGGATCCTCACCCCGTCCCGTATTCGGGTCGCCACTCCGTCCCGTATCGGGGGATCGCACCGTCCCGTATTCGGATCGTCACTCCGTCCTGCGTCCGGCAGGAGGCAGCGTGAGCCAGATATCCGGTCCCGGTCCCGGTTCGGCCGTCCCCGCGCACCCGGCGGCTCCGGGTGGCGCCACGCCGCCCCTGCGGGCCTGGGGGCAGGCGCTCGCCGCGGCCGCGGCCGGCATCGTCACCATGTGCGTGGTCGCCGCCCTCGATGTCGTGCCGCTGTCGGTGACACTGGCCGGCGCCCTGGTGACGGCCACCGTCTTCCTGGCACCGCTGCGCCACCGGGCGGTGGCGCGCACCGGTGAGCTGCTCGCCCGTATCGCCCGAACGGCCGTGTGCTGGCTGCTGCTTCTGCTGCTCCTCGCACTCTTCGCCCGGAGCAGCTTCACGGTCTCCCTGGGCGACGACATCGCCGACGAAATCGGAGCGGAGCTCGGCGCGACACCCACCATCGGCTCCGCGCCGATGTGCCCGCGACGCTCGGTTTCGGCCTGCTCTGGCTCCTGGCGCTGCTGGCCCTCACCTTCCTCGTCTCCCGTAGGGCCCCGCTCTCCTCCCGACTGCTGCACTTCCAGAACTCCGTACGGCCGCCCGCCTTCGCGATGCTGCTGGTGCTGCTCTGCTACGCGGTGATCGGGCTGATCGTCGGCGTGATCGTGCTCATCACCGAGGGGCATCCCGCCGAGACGCTCGCCGTGCTGTTGCTCGGGCTGCCGAACCTGGCCTGGATCGCGCTCGGCGTCGGCACCGGCGGCGCCTGGACCGGCCATGTCGACAAGGCCCCTGCTGCCGGAACTCCTCCGGCTGGTGGGGGCGGGCGCGGTCCGGGGCCTGGCCACCGGCTATCTCGGCAGTGTGCCGGCGCGGCGGGTACGACACCCGGGCGAAGTCCGGGACGCGGGGGCGGCCGGTCGGGGTACCAGAGGCGGCGGGGCGGGCTGAGGGGCGGGTGGCCCGACGGGCGCCTGACGGGGGCGGGGCCGACGGGCCACACTCTTGCCTGAGGGGCGAGGGGCGAGGGGCGAGGGGCGAGGGGCGACCGGCGCCCGACGGTGAGCCGGCGTTGGGCAGTTGGCTTTCCTCCCGGGCCTTCCTCCCGCGCCCCCGCCGTGTCCCGGCCTCCGTCCGGCCGTCACGGAGCGCTGTCGACGACCCGGCTGCACGGCCCCGTTCCCCTCCGCCGTCATCCCTCGCGGCCGGGGAACACCGGCGTGGCCCAGCGAGGCGGCGGTGGGGGAGCCGCGCTCCGTGGCCCCTGGGCCGGCCCCGCGTCCACCCGTGTCGGGGTGCGGCATCGCCGTTCCGCCGCTGTTCGAGCGGATGCCGGAGGACGTCCGGGCGGTCCTCAACAGCGGTATCACGCTGGGCAGTCTCACCGCGATCCTGCTGAATCTCTTCTTCAACGTGATCGCGCGCCGCAAGTCGATGGAGATCGACTGGGACGAGATCGAGGACAGCGACCCGACGGACCCGCACCTGGGCACCGCCACAGAGCTCAGAGGTACGGATCGCCAGTGTCCCTGTGAAGCGAAGGCCCAGGGCCGACGCCCGGAAGATGCAAGGGTGTTACTCCCTGGTGTTGGATTGCTGTGGATTTCGGTCATCAAATTGCTTATGGGTACAGGTGGTTGAGGAGTGCCTATCGGGCGGATGAAGCGAAGTACGGGAGTTGGCCGGGATCGTCGGCGTCCGAGGCGTTCTGGATGCAGGGGTCTGGCAATACAGGCAGCCGTAATGAGAGTGTTACACGGACGAAGATGCAGCTTCACAGTGATCGTTGAGGCTGGTGTTGTCGCCGGGGCCCGCCGAGCGGGGTTCCGTCGACAACAGTGAATGAGATCCGGTCCTCCCCCCACAATCCGAATCAGGATAGGGCCTCCAATGCGAATATTCCTGGATCGCGCTCGCGCGCTCCGAGGCTTAATACCCGCGCGTCCCGACGAGGCAGGCCGACGCGCGGAAAGACAGACTCCAGGCCCTGTCCGACGGACAGGGCCTCTCGGTGCCTCCGTTACGTGTCCTTCTCATGCATCCGCACGGGAGCTTCCCTGTATCCCTGTCCGCGCGCTTCCCTGCATTCCCCTCCGGGGCAGACCTCGCCACGCCGCCTCCGGCGTCAGATGAAGTAGCCCTCAGGCAAGGCCGCTTGAGCCTCCCTCTGTGTGTGTACGGCCACTGCAAAGGCCGCTGACCGCTTTCTGGCGTCGAGCGGCCGCAGCCCGTCGTGCCCTCGGCCTCAGGCCGCCGCCCCCTGGTCCGCACTCCCGCTCCCCCATGGCGACCGGGCCGGCTTTCGCGTGCCTCCGTGCAAGATCCGTGCAAGAAAGGACATTCCCGGTGCTCACTTCGCACCAATCAGGCCCCCAGGACTCATCCGTAGCGCTGCTCGGCAGCGCGGACACCAGAGTCCACACCGGTGTCACCCCCTACACCGAACCCGCCGACGCTCCCCACGCCGGCGCCTCCCACTCGGCCACCGACCATGCGGCCACCGCCCACGCCGATGTCCCCACCGTCGGCGGCCATGTGCTGGTCGTCGGCCGGCCGGGACCGCGTCTGGACGGGCTGACGCACAGCCTGCGGTCGACCGGACACCAGGTCAGCCACGCCCTGCCCGGACAGGTGAGCCAGCAGGTCCAGCAGGCACACCCGGACGCGGTCGTCGCCCTGGAGGAGCAGCACGAAGACCACTACGCGAGTGATGAAGACCCCCACGGGGGCCATGAAGACCACCGAGGGGGCTATGAACACCACTACGGGGGTTATGAACACCCCGCATATCAGGGACACCAAGAACACCACGAACACCACGGGCACCACAGCCCGCAGCCGAGCCGGATGCCGGACCACCGGCGTCCCGGGCTCGATCTGATACGTGAGGTCCGCACCGTCCCGGGCGGGCGTGCCCTGCCGCTGGTCATGGTCACCGCCGGGCAGGGACCCGCCGGTGTGGCCGACATGCTGCGCGGCGGCGCCGACGATTGCATACCCGAGGCGTCCGCTCCGGTCGAGCTGTCCGCCCGTATCGAGGCCAAACTCCGCCGCGTCCCGGTCCCCGTCGAGAATCTGCCCCTGGACCCGCGCACCGGCCTGTACTCCTCCGCGCACTTCCTGGACGAGCTCGACCGGGAACTCCAGCGTCCGGAGGCGGGCCGCCGTGGCGGGGTCATCGCCATGGTCGGGGTGGCCGAGATGGGCGCTCTGGAAGCCCGGCTCGGGCCGCGGGTACGCCGGGAGGTCGCCGAGCGGCTGGCGGGTGTGGCGGAGCGGCTCGGCAGCTTCTGCGACCGGCTGGGCTGGGACGACGCCGGGCATCTGCTCATGCTGATGCCCGGCGTCGACGAGGAGACGGCACGCCGTGGGCTGCGGAGGTTCGCCGGCACCGTGGCCGGCACCCGGTTCATCGTCGCGGACGAGAACGTCCGGCTGACCCCGGCCGTCGGCTGGCTGCCGCTGGCCGAATGCCCCGACGGCACACAGGCGCTCGGCCGCGCGCGGGACGCGGTCCAGGAAGCCATCCGTCACCGGGATCTGCAGCCCGTCAGATACGCCCCTTGGATGCGCGGCGCACCGCACCGCCACCGGCGCCGCCCGCTCAGCTCGCTGATCCGCCCCGCGCTCTCGGCGCTGTCCCCGGTCCTGGCGCTGGTGCTCGGTGTGGCGGTGCCGTTCGCGCTCTATCAGCAGATGTACGAGCTGGGCTGGGACCTCGGCTCGGCCATGTACTGGGTGGTGGTGGCCGGACTCGTCCTCTCCGCGCTGCTCATCGTCCTGGAGTGCCTGTACTCGCTCGACGCGACACCACGCCCCGAGAAACCGGGCCGGCCCTATCCGCCGGCCAGCGCCGTCATCGCCGCGTATCTGCCCAATGAGGCCGCGACCATCGTCGACACCGTCGAATCGTTCCTCCGCCTCGACTACCCCAACGAGCTGGAGATCGTCCTCGCGTACAACACACCGCACCCCCTGCCCGTCGAGGACACGCTCCGCGACATCGCGGCCCGCGACCCGCGGCTGGTGCTGCTGCCCGTCGCCGGCAGTACGTCCAAGGCGCAGAACATCAACGCCGCCGTCACCCGCGTCCGCGGCGAGTTCGTCGGCATCTTCGACGCCGACCACCACCCGGCCCCGACCTCCTTCCGGGACGCCTGGCACTGGCTGTCCAACGGCTATGACGTGGTGCAGGGCCACTGCGTGATCCGCAACGGTGACAGCTCCCGGGTCGCGAAGCTGGTCGCGGTGGAGTTCGAGGCGATCTACGCGGTCAGCCACCCGGGACGCACCCGGCTCTTCGGCTTCGGCGTCTTCGGCGGCTCGAACGGTTTCTGGCGTACGGATCTGCTCGCCCGGACCCGTATGCACGGATCGATGCTGACCGAGGACATCGACTCGACGCTGCGCGCACTGAACGAGGGCTCCCGCTTCGCCGTCGACCGCACGCTGATCTCCCGTGAACTGGCGCCCACCACGCTGAAGGCACTGTGGAACCAGCGGTCGCGTTGGGCCCAGGGCTGGCTCCAGGTCTCGCTCAAGCACCTGTGGCGAGGGCTGCGTTCGCCCGTCTTCACGGCACGTCAGAAGCTGGGGATGTTCGTTCTGCTGGGCTGGCGAGAGGTGCAGCCCTGGCTGACGCTGCAGATCCTCCCCATCCTCCTCTACTCGGTGTGGCGCGCGGGTGGCTTCGAGCGGCTGGACTGGGCGGTGCCGGTCTGCGTCCTGGCCGTGGTGTTCACGCTGGCCGCCGGGCCGGTGCAGGCACTGTTCGCCTGGCGGCTGGCGGTACCCGAACTGCGGCAGCGCCGCCCCTGGTTCTGGTCGTACCTCTTCGTATCGACCTTCTTCTACAGTCACTTCAAGAACATGGTGGCCCGACAGGCCCACCTGAAGGAGGCGTTGGGCGACCGGCAGTGGCGGGTCACCCCGCGAGCGGCCGGGAAGGCGGTGGCCCGCCGATGAGCACGGTGTCAAAAGCCCGTCCGGCAACCACCCCCGCCTCCAAGCGGTCCCGTTCGCCGGAAGGTGCGCCCGCCCGCAGCCGGGCCGGCGACATCGACGGCTTCCGCGGGCTCGCCGCGCTGAGCACCGTCGTCTTCCACGTCTGGCAGCAGTACTTCCGCTACGACGCGAACGGCGTCCACCCACCGGTCGACAACGCCTACCTGGGGGCCGTCCTCTCCTTCGAAGTCATCGACCTCTTCTTCGTGCTGTCCGCGTACCTGCTGACGCTGTCGTACGCGCGCGCCGCGATCGACGGCGGGTCGACCCGGCCCGCCCGGGTGTTCCTCTTCCGGCGCGCGATCCGGATCCTGCCGCTGTACTTCCTCGCGGTCCTGGTCGTCTGGGCGACCCGCAATCCCACCCTGCCCGGCAACTGGCAGGATCTGGTCGAGCACCTCACCTTCACCCATGTCTTCGACCAGCAGCGGATCTTCTACACCCTGGGCCCCACCTGGTCGCTGTCGCTGGAGGTGCTGTTCTACTTCGTGCTCGTCGGCCTGGGGCCGCTGGCGGTACGCGCCTGCCGGCAGCTGCGGCAGCGGCGCACCCGGGTGGCCGTGTGCGCGGGCGGGTGCCTGCTGCTGTACGTCATCCCGCTGGTCTGGATCGCGGTCGCCCACTATGTGTACGGGGTGCCGCACACCCACTGGGCGGTGTACTTCGGCCCGCAGGCCCGGTTCGGCGGATTCGCCGTGGGCATGGGGCTGGCCGTGCTGATGGTCGCCCTGGGCGACCGCGGCAGACTGCACCGGGGCTCGGCGCTCCCCCTGTCCATGGCCGCACTCGCCGGTCTCTACGCTCTCTCCCTCCTCTCCGCCCCTGAGAACTTCACCTTCACCTTCTACCACCCGCTCGCCTCCGCCCTCTGGATGGTTCTGCTCTTCAGCACTCTCCACATACACCGGCGGACCCGCTGGAACCGCCTGCTGACGGCCCGCTGGCTGACCGCCGTCGGACTGGTCAGCTACAGCCTCTTCATCTGGCACGAGCCGGTCATGCTCCAGCTCCACAAATCCGGTCTGCTGCCCGCGGGCCAGGCGGGCTTCCCGCTCGCCCTTGTGATCGTGCTGCTGGCGGCGCTGCCCACGGCGGTGCTGAGTTACTGGCTCATCGAGTACCCGGCGGGTCTGCTCGCCCGTCTCAAGGACAACAGCGGCCGGCCACGCGATTTCTATCCGGAACCGGCCATCCGCTGAGCGCGGCCGGAGGCCCGTTCCCCGAGCGCCCCAGGCCCTGTCCCGCGAAGTACCGGGGCAGGGCCTGGGGGATTCCTGCCCTCGTCCCCCGGAGGCCGGTCGGACCGGCCGGACTCGCCGACGTCTATCTCCTCAAAGCGCGTACGCCGAGGGCGCTCGCTCTCGCCGCCTTCCTTGAGGAGCTCGGTGCCCCGGTGCTCAACAAGGCGTGGCGCCCTAACCCTCTTCATAAGCGGCCCTTTTGGAAATGCAAAGCGGCCTTATGAGGGTAAATCTCGTCGCATGTGGGGTGTGGTGTGGTGTGTCCGGTACCCCTTGGAAGAGGTGCTTCCGGTAATTCCACGCGTGGTAGTGCGGTATGCGACGGGCAGTAGTCGCACGCATATGCGGAATTGTGCATTCGTTGAAACAGGTATTTCCGGCCGAACTCGGATCAACGGTCGGTTGCGGGGTGTCGCGGTCCGACAACACGATCGGACGCAGATCCCGCATGCCGCCCGGCCGTGAGGCGCTCATCCGGCATGCCTGTCTCCGAGGAGGACCTGTGAACGATCGGATGAGTCTCGGCCCGGATGCGGCACGGCAACTCGCGACGACCACCAAGACCACTCCGCAGATGCGCGGCATCACCCCGCGCTATCTCCTGCGCGCCCTGCCCTGGGTGGACGTCGAATCCGGTGTCTTCCGCGTCAACCGCCGCCGTACGTACGTCCTCGGCGACGACCGCATCAGCACCCACACCGACGGCGGTTCGCCGCGCATCGTCCCCGGTGACCTGCGGGAACTGCCGTACCTGCGGGAGGCCGACGAATCGCTGCTCGGCGAACTGGCCGGTGCCTTCACGGAGGTCACCTTCGAGGCCGGGGACATGCTGGCCCAGGACGGTGACTCACACGACCGGCTGTGGATGCTGGTCCAGGGGCGCGCCGAGAAGCGGTCCAGCGGCCGCTACGGCGAGGACGCGCTGCTCGAAGTGATCGGCGACGGCCAGTTCTTCGACCTCGCCGCCTGGACCCGCGCCGAGCCCATGCCGTACCGCGTCAAGGCGCTCACCCCCGGCGTGGCCCTGTGCGTCGAACGCAGCGTGCTCACCGGGCTGTGCGAACGCGACGCGGCCGTGCGGGAAGCGCTGGACGCCTACCTCGCCACGGGCGAGGTGATGGCGGGCGCCGAGGTGCCGGTCGATCTCACCGCCGGGCACGACGGCGAACCCGACCTCCCCGGGACGTTCGTCGACTACGAGGACACGCCCCGCGAGTACCACATGACCCTCGCGCAGACCGTGCTGCGCGTCCACACCCGCGTCTCCGACCTCTACAACGGCCCCATCGACCAGACCCGGGCCCAGTCCAACCTCACCGTGCACGCGCTGCGCGAGCGGCAGGAGGCCTCGCTGCTCAACCACCCGCAGTTCGGCCTCTTCAACAATGTCGCCCCGGGACAGCGGGTGCAGTCGCGCACCGGTGCCCCGACGCCCGACGACCTGGACGAGCTGCTGTCGCGGGTCTGGAAGCAGCCCGGCTACTTCCTCGCCCACCCCAAGGCCATCGCCGCGTTCGGCCGGGAGTGTACGCGGCGGGGGGTGCCCCCGGTCATCGACAACCGGTTCGGCAGCCCGCTGCTGACCTGGCGGGGAGTCCCGCTGCTGCCCTCCGACAAGGTGCGGTTCTCCGGTGGCGGGGGCATCGGCACCACCGAGATCCTGCTGATGCGCGTGGGCGAGGCCGAGCAGGGCGTGGTGGGTCTGCGTCCCGCGAAGGTCAACGACGAGGTCGAACCCGGGCTGGCGATGCGCAACATGGGCGTCGACCAGAAGGGCATCACGTCGTACCTGATGACGGCGTACTTCAACGCCGCGGTGCTGGTGGAGGACGCGACCGCGGTGCTCCAGAACGTCGAGGTGTCCAACTACCATGACTACTCCTGACGTTATGGGGGGCCTGCCGTCGGCGACGGTGCTGAATCCGCTGGGCGGCGGGCTGTCGGGCATGGACTCGCAGAGCGTGGATCCGCAGAGCGTGGCGGTGCCGGCGGGGACGGTGAGGCCAGCGGTGCCGGCGGGCGCGGAGGCCGTCGCGCCTTCAGTCGGTCTGCCGGGCCCAACTGCCCTACCGGGCCCAGGCGGTGTGCCGACCTCCGGCGCCGTGCCGACCTCGGGCGGTGTGCCGACCTCCGGCGCCGTGCCGACCTCCGGTCTCCCCGCCGATCAACCCCCCGCCTTCTCACCCGAGATGGCCCGCAGGGACTTTCCGATCCTGCACCGGACCGTGAACGGGCACCCGCTGGTCTGGCTGGACAACGGGGCCACGACGCAGAAGCCGCGTCAGGTGATCGAGGCGGTGGCCGGCTTCTACGGTGCGGCCAACTCCAATATCCACCGCGGCGCGCACACCATGGCCCGGGAGGCCACCGAGGCGTACGAAGCGGGCCGGGCGGCGGTCGCCCAGTTCCTGGGGGCCGGGTCCCCGGAGGGCATCGTCTTTGTACGCGGCACCACCGAGGCGATCAACCTCGTCGCCCAGAGCTGGGGACGGGCCAACCTCGGCCCCGGCGACGACATCCTGGTGCCGGTCCTGGAACACCATTCCAATATCGTCCCCTGGCAGCTGGTCGCCAAGGAGACCCGGGCCCGGGTGGTCCCCGTACCGCTGCGGCCGGACGGGCAGATCGACCTCGACAAGTACGCCGATCTGCTGTCCATGCGGACCCAACTGGTCGCGATCAGCCATGCCTCGAACGTGCTCGGTACCGTCCCGCCGGTGCGGGAGATGACCGCGCTCGCGCACCGCTACGGGGCGAAGGTACTGGTGGACGGGGCGCAGGCGGTGGCGCACTTCCCCGTCGACGTGCGGGACCTGGACGCGGACTTCTACGTCTTCTCCGGTCACAAGCTGTTCGCCCCCACGGGCATCGGCGCCCTGTACGCGAAGCCGGAGATCCTGCGGGAGATGGCGCCGTGGCAGGGCGGCGGCAACATGATCGACTCGGTGGAGTTCGGCCGTACCACCTTCGCGCTCGTACCCCACCTCCTGGAGGCCGGTACCGGGCATATCTCCGGGGTGGTCGGCATGCTGTCCGCGCTGAACTGGCTGACGTCCTTCGACCGGGACGCCATCGCCGCATACGAGTCCGCACTGATGGCGTACGCGCAGCAAGCCCTGGCCACGGTCCCGGGGCTTGAGGTGCTGGGCTCCGCACCCGACCGGATCGCCGTCCTCACCTTCACCCTCGCCGGCCACGATCCGGCGGAGATCGCCGACTGGCTGGATCGGGACGGCATCGCGATCCGGGCCGGCCATCACTGTGCCCAGCCGGCACTGGCCCACTACGGCCTGGAGAGCGCGGCCCGTGCGTCTCTCGCGCTCTACAACACATCCGAGGAGGTGGACCAACTGGTGGCGTCGCTGCGGCGATTGCAGGAGGACGCCTGACGCCGCCGCGCGGTATCAGCGGCGTCGAGATCAAGCGGTGTCGAGCGGTGTTCAGCCGAGGGCGGTTGCGTCATCGGATACCGCTACCGGAGCGGATACCGGTAGCGGGTCGCCGATGAGGCAACCGCCTGGACTCGCTAAGCGGTCGCGTACACGCCGGTCGCGAACTCCGCGATCTGCTTGTCGCTGAGGTTCTTGGCGACATTGGCCTCAGTGATCATGCCGACCAGGCGGTGGCCGCCCTTGACGTCGATCACCGGCAGCCGCTTGATGTGGTTGTTCTCCATGACCTCCAGCGCCTCGGTGGCCTCCGCGTCGGCGTCGATCCAGAACAGATCCCCGCTCAGCGTGCCGGCCTGTACGGTCGCCGGGTCAATCCCATCGGCGCAACAGGTGACGACGATGTCGCGGTCGGTGATCACGCCGGTAATCCTGTTGTTGTCACCGCAGATGGGCAGGCAACCGACGTCCAGATCGCGCATCATCCTCGCCGCGTCGTACAGCGACTCGTGTGCACCGACGCACTGCGCCCCGCTGGACATGATGTCTCGGGCTCGAAGGTTCTTGGCCATGATTCCTCCCGCCTTCGCAGCAATGCTTGCTTCGCCTTCGATGACACCACGAATGGCCCCATGACGCTTCCCGGGAGAGGGGCCTGGGCCGTGCGCGTCGGGCGGGCTCGTGATATGGACGAGCGCCGGGGTGCCGATGTGGTCCGAATGGGTGAGCGGCCTGCATGCGCCCGTCTCAAACGGGCGTGTGGATGTACGGGGGATGGGTGCGGCTGTGCGCGTACCACCGCACCCATCCCCGCGTGCCGTTGAGGAACGCCATCACACTGCGCTTCGGTCGAAAAGCGGAGCGTGTTCGTGGCGTGTCCGGATCGGCTCGGCATGTGGGCCCGGCTCGGCGGCAACCGCGAGTGGCACCGCACCAGCGGTGCCAGGGCGCGAGGGGGCGTGAGCGGGCCGTCGGCCGGAACGGGGCCGCCCCGGCCGGGCAGGGTGCCGGCCGGGGCGGATCGGACGCGGTGCGGACCGCGGGCGGACCGCGGTGCGGTCCTCCACGGTCCGGCGTCGGCCTCTCGTCGTCTCGCGTCAGCCGAGCGTCGCGAGAGCCTGGTTGAGGGTCGCCGACGGACGCATCACGGCCGCGGCCTTGGCGGCGTCGGGATGGTAGTAGCCGCCGATGTCGGCCGGCGAGCCCTGCACCGCGACCAACTCGTCGACGATCGTCCGCTCCTGCTCGGTCAGCGTCTTGGCGAGCGGCGCGAACGCCTCCGCCAGCTGCGTGTCGTCGGTCTGCTTCGCCAGCTCCTGCGCCCAGTAGAGCGCCAGGTAGAAGTGGCTGCCGCGGTTGTCGATGCCACCGACGCGGCGGCTCGGCGACTTGTTCTCGTTGAGGAAGGTGCCGGTCGCGCGGTCGAGGGTGCTGGCGAGCACCTGGGCGCGCGCGTTGCCCGTCGTCTGCGCGAGGTGCTCGAAGCTGGCCGCGAGCGCGAAGAACTCGCCCAGGCTGTCCCAGCGCAGGTAGTTCTCCTTGACCAGCTGCTGGACGTGCTTGGGAGCGGAGCCGCCGGCACCGGTCTCGAACAGCCCGCCACCGTTCATGAGCGGGACGACCGACAGCATCTTGGCGCTGGTGCCCAGCTCCAGGATCGGGAACAGGTCGGTCAGGTAGTCACGCAGCACATTGCCGGTGACCGAGATGGTGTTCTCGCCCCGGCGGATGCGCTCCAGGGAGAACTTGGTCGCCTCGACCGGCGACATGATCTCGATCCGCAGCCCCTCGGTGTCGTGCTCGGGGAGGTACTGCCTGACCTTCTTGATCAGCTGTGCGTCGTGCGCGCGGTGCTCGTCGAGCCAGAAGACGGCCGGGTCGCCGGTCGCGCGGGCGCGGGTGACGGCGAGCTTGACCCAGTCCCGGATCGGAGCGTCCTTGGCCTGGCACATACGGAAGATGTCGCCGGCGCCCACGGTCTGCTCCAGGACGACGTTGCCGCTCTCGTCGAGGACCCGCACCTCACCCGTGGCGGGGATCTCGAAGGTCTTGTCGTGGCTGCCGTACTCCTCGGCCTTCTGCGCCATGAGGCCGACGTTCGGCACCGAGCCCATGGTCGACGGGTCGAAGGCGCCGTTCGCCCGGCAGTCCTCGATGACGGCCTGGTAGACGCCGGAGTAGCTGCTGTCGGGCAGCACCGCGAGGGTGTCGTGCTCCTCGCCGTCCGGGCCCCACATGTGGCCGGAGGTGCGGATCATGGCCGGCATGGAGGCATCGACGATGACGTCCGACGGGACGTGCAGGTTGGTGATGCCCTTGTCGGAGTCGACCATGGCCAGCTCCGGGCCGTCGGCGAGCTCGGCGTCGAAGGACGCCTTGATCTCGGCGCCCTCGGGCAGCGACTCCAGGCCCTGGTGGATGCCGCCGAGACCGTCGTTCGGGGTGAGGCCGGCGGCGGCGAGCGCCTCGCCGTACTCGGCGAAGGTCTTCGGGAAGAAGGCGCGCACCACGTGACCGAAGATGATCGGGTCGGAGACCTTCATCATCGTGGCCTTGAGGTGCACCGAGAACAGCACGCCCTCGGCCTTGGCGCGGGCGACCTGCGCCATGAGGAACTCGCGCAGCGGCGCGACGCGCATGACGGAGGCGTCGACGACCTCGCCGGCCAGCACCGGGACCGACTCACGCAGCACGGTGGTGCTGCCGTCGTCGCCCGCCAGCTCGATGCGCAGCGAGCCGTCCTCGGCGATGACGGCGGACTTCTCGGTGGAGCGGAAGTCGTCGGTGCCCATGGTGGCGACGTTCGTCTTCGAGTCGGCCGTCCAGGCACCCATCCGGTGCGGGTGCGCCTTGGCGTAGTTCTTGACCGACGCGGGGGCGCGGCGGTCGGAGTTGCCCTCACGCAGCACCGGGTTCACGGCGCTGCCCTTGACCTTGTCGTAGCGCGCGCGGACGTCCTTTTCCTCATCGGTCTTGGGGTCGTCCGGGTAGTCCGGCAGCGCGTAGCCCTGCTGCTGCAGCTCGGCGATGGCCGCCTTGAGCTGCGGAATCGAAGCCGAGATGTTCGGCAGCTTGATGATGTTCGCCTCGGGAGTCTTGGCCAGTCGGCCGAGCTCGGCCAGCGCGTCGTCGATGCGCCGGCCCTCCTCAAGACGCTCGGGGAAGCTGGCGATGATCCGTCCCGCCAGGGAGATGTCACGCGTCTCCACACGCACCCCGGCCGTCGAGGCGTACGCCTGGACCACGGGCAAGAACGAATGCGTTGCCAGGGCAGGGGCCTCGTCAGTGTGTGTGTAGATGATGGTCGAGTCAGTCACCGGGTGCTCCGCTCCACGTCTGCAACATTGCTCGACATCAAGATATCTCGTGATCGTGCCGGTCTCGAAAGGGCCCTGCGGGCGCCAGACGGCGGAGTGGGGGATGTGCTTACGGAACGACCGGTTTGTGTGGGATTTTGCCGGTTGGATGAGGCTTGCCCCGTCCTCCCCTTGGGGGCTCGCCCCGTCCTCCTCTTGGTCGGGACACACCCCGTCGTCCTCAGAACTGCTTGGCCGGCCAGTCGAGCAGCCGGGCGCCGATCACCGCGGTCTGCAGGGTGTAGCGGTGCACCGGGTCGGCCGGGTCGGCGCCCGTCAGCTTGTGGATGCGTTCCAGGCGGTAGGTGAAGGCGCGCGGGCTCAGTGCCAGACGCCGGGCCGCCTCCGCCCCGACACAGCCCGAGTCGAAGTAGGCGGAGAGGGTGTCGATGAGCGGCTGCGCACCGCCCCGGCCCTGTTGCAGCGGGCCCAGAGCGTTGAGGACCAGGTCGGCCATCGCCTGCCGGTCGCGGGTGAGCACGGGGTAGACGAGCAGATCGGCGGCGCGCAGGACGGGGGCACCGAGTTCCAGGCGTTCGGCCAGGTCGAGGGCGTTGAGGGCTTCCTCGTACGACTGGACGACGCCGCCCGGACCGGGCTGGGGGCGGCCGATGGCGATCTGGCCGCCGTCGGTGGCGGCGTACGCCTGTTTGGCGAAGAAGGCGAGCACTTCGTCCTGGTCGCCGGGCGCGACGCAGACCAGACGGCCGTCCTTGGTGGTGAGCAGGATGCTGCGGTCGCCGAACCGGCCGATCAGCGCGCGCTCGACCTCGCGGGGCACGGCATCGCCGTCGTCGTACGCGGACGCGCCCTGGGCCACCGCGACGGCGTGCGCGTAGGACAGCCGCAGCCCGAACCGCTCCGCACGCTCGGCGAGCAGCCCGAGATCACTGCGTCCGTAGAGCAGGTCGTCGATGAACTCCCGGCGGGCGGCCTCCTCTTGGCGTACGGCGAGCCGCTGGGCCCGCTCGTAGCCCTCGGCGAAGGCGTCGACGGCCTGGGCTGTCGCGGCGAGCACACTGTCGGCCGAGGCGGTGCCGGGCCAGTGGGCGCGGGTCGCGGCCAGATGCGCCCCGACCAGGGCGCGCAGCCCGTACCCCGCCTCCGCGGCCCGCTCGCCCAGCACCCGGCGGGAGTCGAGTTCGTCGCGGGTCAGCCGCCGGCCGGTCGCGGAGACGTCCGCGAGGATGCGGGCGTACCCGTCCAGATACTCGTCGGGTATGTCCTGCTCCGCCACGCCCGCCCCCGTGTTCCTGATGAATCGATAACGCCTTTCTAGCGCAGGCTCCTGGCGGGCGTACCAGCGGGGGCGGGCGGCGCCGCCGAGGTCCGGCGGTCCGGGCGGGTGGCCGGACGGGGGGACGGTCATGGGCGGGCGGCGGGGTTGGCGAGGCCATGGCGCGGGTCGGTGGCGCGGGTGATGGCGGACTCGACGGCGGCCACCCGGTCGGCGAGCAGGCCGAGGGCGGCGACGGCGCGGACCACGGGATCCTCCTCGGGGCCGCCGAGCGTGCGGGCCCGGACGTAGCCGGCTTTGACCTCGGCCCAGCGGGCGGCCTGATCGGGCGTCAGGGTGCCGCGCAGTTCGGCTAGTTTGAGGAGGTTGGACTCGGCGCCGGTGGTGAGGGTCTGGGCCTCGCCCGCGTAGTGGTCGTCGATGACGGCGGCCAGTTCGGTGTCGTTCATGACCGGGTCGATACGTGCGGCGATCTTGTTCATATCGCGGTAGGAGCCCTGGAGCAGGAACGGCGGCTCGGTGCGGGTGGCGTCGTCCTGTCCGGCGGACGCGATGTACGCGGCGTTGACCGCGAGGACGGTCGCGCGGGCCGTGAGCAGATGGCGGAGCACGGCCACGATCCGGTCGAGTTCGGCGGGCGCGTAGGCGTGCCGGAGCTGGTCCGCCCGCGCCGCCGGGTCGTCCTCGGCCAACCGGATCAGCAGATCGAGGTCGGCGCGCCCGCGGCCGGCCAGCGGGGCGAGCACCGGGTTCGCGGTGAGCGCGTTCTCGATGAAGCTGACCGCGAAAGCGTCCTCCTTGCCGGTCAGTACGTCGCCGAGGTTCCACACGTCCGCCCGGTTGGCGAGCATGTCGGGGATCCGGAACCGCCGGCCGGACTCGGTGTAGGGGTTGCCCGCCATGCAGACGGCGAACCGCTTGCCGCGCAGGTCATAGGTGCGGGACGTGCCGTTCCAGACGCCCTCCATCCGGCGCTGCGCATCGCACAGGGAGATGAACTTCTGCAGGAGTTCGGGCGAGGTGTGCTGGATGTCGTCGAGGTAGAGCAGCACGTTGTTGCCCGCCTCCAGCGCGAAGTTGACCTTCTCGATCTCCTGGCGGGCGGTGGCGTTCGGGGCCTCGGCCGGGTCCAGGGAGGTGACAAAGTGGCCCAGGGCCGGGCCGTTGACCTTCACCAGGACCAGGCCGAGACGGTCGGCGACATACTCCATCAAGGTCGTCTTGCCGTAGCCGGGCGGCGAGATGAGGAGCAGCAGACCGCCCGCGGTGCCGAGCTGCTTGCCGAGGCTGTCGCCGACCAGCGGCAGATACACCTCGTCGATGAGGCGGCTGCGCACGAAGGTGGACATCACCTTCGGCCGGTACTCGTCCAGCCGCAGCCGGGCGCGCTCCGCCGCGACCAGCTCGGTGCGGCGGGCCTGGTAGGCGCGGAAGCCCGGCAGCCGCTCCGCACGGAAGCGGCGGGTGCGGTCCAGGAGTTCGTCGATACGGACGCGCAGGCGGCGACCGTCGATACGGGGGTGGGTGCCCAGCAGCCCGTCGACGGTGTCGGTGAGCGGGGCGTCGCAGTCGTAGCGGTCCAGTTCCGGGCAGAGCTCGACCGCCACCGCCTCGGGCAGGTCCTCGGTGCTCTCGCCCGCGGAGGCGGCGTACGAGGACAGCCATGCCTCGACCAGCTGCCGCCGGACGGCGGGGTCCGGGATGGCCGCCAGATCCGCCTCGTACGCCGAACCGTCCACCGCGCGGCGGAACTTGTCGAGGAAGGCGCGGGTGGACGCGGCGGTGACGAACCCGGCGGCGCCGGTGGTGAGCTCCTCGAAGAGGTAGTCGGCGGCCGGGACGGCGTCCGGCCCCGCGATGCGGGCGGCGAGTTCGGCGCAGCAGTCGGCGATGGCGGGCGCGAGCCCGAAGGTGTCGCGGGCGCGGGCCAGGGACACCGCGCGGCGGGTCCAGAGCTCGCGCTCCCGCGGCTCGGTGTCGTACGCCCAGAAGAGCTGGGCGGCGGCGCGTGCCCGGGGCGTGTGGCGCAGCAGGCCGGCCCCGGTGTGCAGGCGCAGCAGGGCGCCGAGAATCAGGGTGGCGTCATGGTCGTGGACGCCGCGCTCGTAGCCCTCGTCGTACGCCGCCTCGGCCGCCGCGCGCACCAGGGCGGGCAGATCGTCGGCGGCGAGGAGTGCCTGGGCGCCGTGCTCGGCCAGCAGGCGGGCGGCGAGGTGTTCGGCGCGGTAGACGTCGGGCGTCTCGGACGGCAGCAGCTGGTCCCAGTAGGCGCGCAGCTCCGCGAAGCCCGGGTCGGTGACCGGGGCCCGGTAGTCGGTGCCGGTGAGGGCGAACGCCATGGCGTCACCGTCGGCGGTGGGCACCAGCGTGAGATCGAGCGGCTGGGTGTTGACCGCGAAGCGATGACGGCCCAGGCGGATGGTGTCGCCGCCGTCCGCGTACAGCTCGGTGCGGTCGCGCAGCGCGCGGGTGGCGTCCTGGCGGGCGGCCTCGACCCGGCCCGCCAGCTCTTCGGCCCGTACCTGGTCGCCGAGTTCCCGCAGCTCGTCGATGGTGCGCCGGACCTTCGCGACCATCGGGTCGGAGGCGAAGTAGGTGTGGATCTCGTCGCTGGAGTCGAGCGTGGTCACCCGGCGCGCGACGGTTTCCAAAACGCGGCCCGCCGAGACCGCCAGCCGGTCCGTGTGCCGGGCGCGGGCGTCCTGGAGGGTCTGCTTGCGCGCGGCGAACGCCTCGTACACCTCGGTGCGCTTGGCGTCCAGCTCGGCGAGGAAGCCGTCGGAGTCGGCGAACCGGGACTCCAGGTTCTCCAGCTGGAGCAGCAGCCGGGCGAGCTGGTCGTCGCAGCTCTCCGGGCTGGTCGCGGCGGCCAGCGCGCCGGTGACGGCCTGGCCGAGCAGCGAGAACTCGGCGGCGAACTCGGCGCGCCCTTCCTGCGCCGTCAGTTCCCGGCGGCGGGCGTCGAGGGTGGCACGGGCGCGGTTGACGCCCGCGAGGACCTCGGAGATGCGCTCCAGGACGGCGGTGCGGACGGTGGCGTCACCGATGTCGAGTCCGGCGACGACCTCGGTGACGGTCTGCAGCTGGACGGTGAGCTCCTGGAGCCGGTCCGCGACCGGCGCGGTCGCGGCGACCGTGGCGGCCTCGTCGGTGTCCTGGGTGAGCTCCTCGACGGCGGTGTGGTGGGATGCGAAGGCGTCCGGCCGCTGGAGGAAGGTGACCGCGCGCCGCCCGGCCGTGTCGATGTCGCCCGCGAGCTGCTCGGCGAGGTCGTCGATACGGTCCGTGTCCGCGTACCGCATCTCCTTGAGGGTCATCAAGCGGCCCTGGGCGCGGCGGAGTTCGGTGATGCTCTCGACCCATGCCGGGGCGGTGCGCGGGGCCTCGCCGCGGATGCGCCGGACGAGCGTGGCGATACGGGCCGCGGCGTCGTCCAGGGCTTCGGCGGCCTGCCGGGTCAGGGTCTGGACGGTCTCGAACTCGGCGAGGACCTGTTCGGCGGTGGTCCGCAGGGCGTCCAGCGGGGTGCGCAGATCGCCGAGTTCCGCGTCGGCCAGCCAGTGGTACTGGTCCGCGGCACGGGTGCAGGAGGCGGCGAGCGTCTCGTACACCGCGGCGGTCGGGGTGGTCTCGGCGACGGCGCGCGCGACGGACAGGCAGTCCGAGATGCCGCGGACGAGATCGGCGTTGCCGATGCGGCCCAACGGACTGTCCTCGGCGGGCCGTTCGGCGGCATAGGTGTCGGAGACGTACGGTGACTGCCAGATCTGCAGCGGGTGGACCCGCGCGGGCTCCTTCGCGCCTGCACGCAGCACGAACAGCGTGCCGGCGCCGAAGACCGCGTATCCGTGGCAGGAGAGCGGGGTCGCGATCTCCTTGCGGATCAGGTTGTAGGGCAGCAGGAGGCTGTGGCCAGCCTCCCGCGCGTGGAAGGCGAAGAGCACGTCCTCGCCGTTGGGGGAGCGCACCATCCGCTCGAATTCCAGGGCCGCCAGGAGCGTGGCGTCCGTGTCGAACGTCTTGTACGGGCCGGTGGCCAGGCAGTAGCCGCCGGGGAAGACGATGCCCTGGTCCTCGGGGAGCCGCCGGCAGGCCAGGCCGATGCCGTCCAGGCGGACCACGGCCTTGGTGAGGGAGTTGAAGACCAGGTGGCGCCAGGTGTCCTCCTTGTAGGGACGGATCCGCAGCAGGATCAGCGCGCCGACGCGTGCGTGCTCGACGTCCGCGTCGGCGAGGGACTGCAGCGGCTCGTCGACGGGCTCCGCGTACATCCCGTCGCCGGTCTCGGTGTTGTCCTCCAGCTTGACCGTGAGCGTACCGCCGAGCGTGTCGACGAAGATCTCACCGCCGACCGAGATGTGCGGGTGCCGGCCCAGGACGTGGTCGTCGCGGGTGGCCGGCGTCCACGCGAAGCCGTGCGAGGCCGGGAAGACATGGTCCCGGTCACCGCGCGCGTCGAGGAACTCGGCGCGCCCGTCGTCGGACAGGGCCCACCGCAGCACCCGGATGTCCTCGGTCTTCTCGCCGGTCTGGAAGACGGCGAGCAGCTTGCCGTCGATGTGACGCAGCTGGAGGAGACGGGCCTCGCGGTAGTAGCGGAAGAGGGCGGTGAATTCCCGTCCGAACGCCGGATCGTCGAGCAGGCCGGGCACCGCGTCCTGCGGCAGCGGCCGCAACTCGCTGTCGTGCAGGGCGAAGACGTCGCCGACGGCGGTCTCGGGCCGCAGCCCGGGGAGCGTGTTGTAGCCGAACAGCAGTGTGTCACCGACGGCGACGATGTCGCGCGGGACGCAGGGCTGTTCGGTGCGGATGTGCTCGGTGCCGGTGAGCGCCAGTCCGGTGGAGCCGAACGTCTCCACTCGGCGGTCGTTGAGCGCGGTGGCGCGCTCGGCCAGCTGCCGGGCCTGCCCGGCAAGCCGGTCCCGCAGCACCTCGTATGTGCCCGCGTCCAGACCGGTCTCCATGTCCGGCTTCCTTCCCTCTCCGTGGTGGTGCGGTGCGTGCGGCCGGAACCGCTGACCCCCGTACAGCGGCCCCGGCCGGTCTTTGTCAGCTCTTCACAGAGCCGTTCAGTTCGGCGAGCGGCATGTCGGCGATTCCCAACGCGCCTGCCTTGTCGAGCAGTTCACGCAGCTGCTCGGACTGCTTGCCGCCGCCCTTCATCAGCTTCATCAGCAGTGCGGAGACCGTCAGGTTCTGCACATCGGACGTCGACACCGAGCCGAGCATCCGGCTCAGGTCGTCGGTGAAGCTCGCCGTACCGTCCAGCCACGGCTGCGCCAGGGCCTGTGCGGTCTCGGAGTGCTGGACGAAACCGTCGACGCCCTTGCCGAGCGCGATCGACGACACCAGGCGGTCGAAGAAGACCGACTCACCGCCGACGATGTTGATGTCGGCGCTCTCCAGACCGGTCGCCAGGACCGTGGCCTGTGCCTCGGCGACCTGCCGCTGGACGTCCAGGCCGGCCAGCCGGATGTCCTTCTCCGCCTCCAGGCGCAGCCGGTACTCCTCATGCCCGCGGGACGCCTCGTCCAGCGCCGCCATCGCGGCCGCCTTCTGGCTGATGCCCTCGGCCTCCGCCCTCAGCTTCTCGCCGATCGCGGTGGCGTCCGCGAGCGCCTTGGCCTTGGCGCCCTCGGCGTTCGCGAGCGCCCTGGCACGGGCGCCTTCGGCCTCCGCCCGCATACGCGCCTCGGTGGCCTCCGCCTCCGCACGCCCGGCCTTCTCGATGACCTCGGCCTCCTTGTCGCGCACCTGCACCTCGGCGAGACCGGGCGCCGCGCTCTCGGCCTGGACGCCCTCGGCCAGCCGCAGCTTGGCGCGCGCGTCCAGGTCGGCGGACTTCAACCGGGCCTCGGCGAGGGTGAGTTCCTCCGCCGCCCGGTGTGTGGCGGCCTGCTCCGCGGCCTCGGCGGCCTTGATGTCCTTGACCAGCTGCTCCTGCGCCTCGGCCTCGGCGGCGATGATGACGGCCTGCCGCCCGCGCTCCGCCTCCTCCACGGCGCGCAGCTTCTTGATGGACTCCTCCTGCTCGGCGACCGTACGGTCCACGGCGACCCGCTCGCGGATCACCTCGGCGATCTCCCGCTTCTCCGCCTCGACCTCCTTGTCGGCGGAGATCCGGGTCAGCTCCGTCTCCCGCTCCCGGGCGATGACCTCCAGCAGCCGGTCCTTCTCGATGCGCTCGCTCTCGATGGCGATGACCCGCTCGCGGTTCTTGGCGGCGACGGCCACCTCACGCGACTGGTTCTCGCGCTGCACGCCCAGCTGCTCCTCGGTGCGCAGGAAGGCCGTCTGCGCCCGCAGCCGCTCCTCCTCCACCACCCGTGCCGTCTCGGCCTCCTCACGGGCCCGTACGGTGTCGATCTCGCGCTTCTGCTTGATCTCGGCGTCGGCCTTGCGGCGCTCCAGTTCGAGGATGGCCTCCCGGGCGTCGACGTTCTGCCGGGTGATCTCCTTCTCCTCGTTGCGCTGGAACTCGTTGGTGCGGACGTGCTCCACGGCCGTCAGCTCGGTGATCTTCCTGATGCCCTGGGCGTCCAGGACATTGGCCGGGTCGAGCTGGGCCAGCGGCGTCTGCTCCAGGTAGTCGATCGCCGCGTCCTCCAGGCTGTAGCCGTTCAGATCGGTGCCGATGACCTCGATGATCCGGTCGCGCAGCTCATCACGCTTGGTGTAGAGGTCGCCGAAGTCCATCTGCTTGCCGACGGTCTTCAGCGCCTCGGAGAACTTGGCGTTGAACAGTTCCTGCAGCGTCGCCTGGTCGCTGGCCCGCGTCGTGCCGATCGCCTGGGCGACCTTCACCACGTCCTCGACGGTCTTGTTGACGCGGACGAAGAACGAGATACGGATGTCGGCGCGGATGTTGTCCCGGCAGATCAGGCCGTCGCGTCCGGTCCGGGTGATGTCGATGGTCTTCACCGAGATGTCCATGATCTCGGCCTTGTGCAGCACGGGCAGGACCACCTGCCCGGTGAAGGTCACATCGACCTTCCGCATCTTGGAGACGATCAGCGCCTTGCCCTGCTCGACCTTGCGGAACAGCCGGGTGAGCACCAGGAGCAGTACGACCGTGACGAGCAGGACAGCGGCGACGGACGCGCCTATGCCCACCGTGATGGCATCCATGTGAAGACCTCGAAATCTGTGAAGTGTCGGCGGCTCGACGGACGGACTGAGCCGGCGTCAGCCGCGGTCGGCCCGGGGGCCGGGGTCGAGCGCCGCGTCGAAGGGCGCGACCCAGAAGAACTCGCCTGCCTCGTCGTACGCGTACAGCAGCCCTGTGCTGCCGCTGGGCAGTGCGTCCGTGCCGGTCTGCCGGACCTGGACGACGGCGGTGGAGCCGTCCCGCGCGGTGACTTCCGCCTGGCCGAAGTGCGTGTCCACCCGCCCGGTGCGGATGACGCAGGTCGAACCGACGAAGTCCAACCGGGACGGCCCGGGTTCGTCGGGGAACACCTTGGCCAGGGGACCGGCGAGGAGACGCGTCACCCACCAGGCCACGAGCAGTGACAGCAGCAGCAGGGCGACATCGGCGACGGTGCGGCCGGGGCCCTGGAATCCGGCCCGTCTCAGCAGGACCGAACCGCCGAGGCTGGTCAGCCAGCCGCAGACGGTCATGAGGGACGCCGTCACGGTGACCGGCACCCCACCGAGCCCCGCCGCCGCGAGGCCGGTATCCGTCCCGAAGCCGTCCGCCTCGGTGACGCCCAGCAGCACCAGCAGCCAGAAGGCGAGGACCACGACCAGGGCGACGCTGAAGACGATGGCCGGAAACCTCATCGACACGTCGAGAAACTCCGTCATTCCGTCACCCCCCTTGATCCTGTCCCAGCGCAACCCGGTGCCGGACTCTGCTGCCAGAGTCCGGCACCGGGAGCGCCCCCCGTTTGCTTGCACCTCCATCTTGGACCGCTGACGACGTCCGCCGCATTGCCGGATCCCGGCAATCTTTATGTGCCGTTGATGCCGGACGGCGGTACCTCCGGCTCTCTCGGCTCCGCACCTCCGGCTCTGTCGGCTCTCCGCTCCCTTTCGGCTGGTCGGCGGCCATGCGGATGAGCTCGGCGGGCGGGGAAAGCGGGTGCGGGGTCGGTTTCGCCGACCCCCGGGATAGTGTGGCCACGCGCCGGATCTTGACGGGTCTTTGACAGCCCCGCCGTCCGGCCGTCAGCCAGTGGAAGGCAAGGAAGGAACGGCACGTGCCAGGACGCGTCGCGCGCGTGTGGCGGATGTTCACGGCCCACCCCGCACGATCGGTCGTCATGGCCTTCGCCGCCGTGATTCTGGTGGGCACCCTGCTGCTCTCCCTGCCGGTGGCCTCCGAGAAGGGCGGTACGACCGGCTTCGTCACCGCACTGTTCACCGCCACCTCGGCGGTGTGCGTGACCGGTCTGGTCGTGGTGGACACCGGTACGTACTGGAGCGACTTCGGCGAGGGCGTCATCCTCGCGCTGTTCCAGCTCGGCGGCTTCGGCATCATGACCATGGCCTCGCTACTGGCCCTGCTGGCCTCGGGCAAGCTGCGGCTGCGCATGCAGCTCACCGCGCAGGCGGAGACGAAGAGCCTGGGCATCGGCGATGTGAAGCGGGTCCTGCTCGGCGTCGCGGGCACCACCCTGATCGTGGAACTCACGGTGGGCGCGCTGCTCTCGCTGCGCTTCCGCTACGGCTACGGCAACGACATCGGCGAAGCCCTGTATGTGGGCTTCTTCCACGCGGTCTCGGCATTCAACAACGCCGGCTTCGGGCTGCGCGCCGACAGCCTCACCCGATACGCACAGGACCCGTGGGTGACCCTGCCGGTCGCGGCCGCGGTCATCCTCGGCGGCCTCGGCTTCCCCGTTCTGCTGGAACTGCTGCGCCACCGCACCCGCCGGCGCACCACAGGGCGGCGGACCTGGTCGCTGCACACCCGGCTCACGCTGATCACCACCGTCGCCCTGCTCGCCGTCGGCATGCTGCTGACGTGCCTGCTGGAGTGGAACAGCAAGGGCACCCTGGGGCCCCTCGACTGGGGCGAGAAGCTGCTCAACGGCTTCTTCCACTCCGCGATGAGCCGCACCGCCGGCTTCAACGCGCTGGACGTCGGGGCGATGCAGGCCTCGACGCTGCTGGTCACCTGCACGCTGATGTTCGTCGGCGGCGGCAGCGCGGGTACCGCCGGCGGTATCAAGGTCGGCACCTTCGCCGTGCTGGCGGCCGCGATGATCGCCGAGGTACGCGGTGAGCCCCATGCCGTGGTCATGGGGCGCCGGCTCGCCCCGCACGTCGTACGGCAGGCGCTGACCGTGGCGCTGCTGGGCGTGGGGCTGGTGATCACGGGGACACTGGCGCTGCTGACCGTGACCAAGGCGCCCTTCGAGGCGGTGCTCTTCGAGGCCATCTCCGCGTTCGGCACCGTGGGGCTGTCCACCGGCATCACCGCCGATGTGCCCGACTCCGGCAGGCTGATCCTCATCCTGCTCATGTTCATGGGCCGACTCGGCCCCGTCACCCTGGTCTCGGCGCTGGCCCTGCGCGAGCGCAAGCGCCGCTACCAGCTTCCCGAGGAGCGACCAGTCATTGGGTAACTATCTGCACTCCCTGCGCAAGCGCCGTCGTAAGCGGGAGGCCGACCAGCACACCCAGCTCGGGGACCAGCGCGTCGCCGTCATCGGCCTCGGCCGGTTCGGCAGCTCGCTCGCCCACGAACTGATGAGCCGCGGCTGGGACGTGCTGGGCATCGACACCGACGCCCACCTCGTCCAGAAGTACAGCGACGCCCTCACGCATGCCGCGGTCGCCGACTGCACCGACCCCGAGGTCCTCCGGCAGCTCGGGGTCAACGACTTCACCAGTGCGGTCGTCGGCATCGGCACCGACATCGAGGCGAGCATCCTGATCACCTCCAACCTGCTGGAGGCCGGGGTGCCCAATATCTGGGCCAAGGCCATCAGCCGGCAGCACGGCCAGATCCTGGAGCGGCTCGGCGCTCCGCACGTCGTGCTGCCCGAGCACGAGATGGGGGAGCGCGTCGCCCATCTGGTGACCGGCCGGATGCTGGACTTCATCCAGTTCGACGACGACTACGCGCTGGTCAAGACGGTCGCCCCGGAAGTCGTCACCGGCATGCCGCTCGGCGAGAGCCAGGTGCGGTCGAAGTACGGGGTGACGGTCGTCGGCATCAAGCGCGCGGGCGAGGACTTCACCTACGCCACCGCGGAGACCGTGGTGGTCCGGGCCGACGTCATCATCGTCACCGGCAAGACCCAGGCGGTGGAGGCGTTCGCGGAACTGAGCTGAGGGGGGTACTCACCAGTACGGGGCGTCCGCAGCGGAGTGGATCATTCCGCTGCGGGCGGGCCGTTCGCTCAACGGTTGCTGTGATTCGGATAACGGTCCGGTCTCATATGCTGGGGCTTTCATTGATTACGCAACCTTCTGTGACCTGCGTCACTCGTGATCCTGTTAAAGACGTGGTAAAACTGCGCAACTCCGCAGACGGCCGCACCCCTGGCCGCCTGGGGAGCGCCGGCACGACCGGCGGCACGACCAGGATGATCACGGTCCGAGTCCGCGGACCGCCATCCGGGTTCGCCAACCGGACAACGGCGTTCGCCTAAAGACCGCACACCAACGGCAGCACTCCTCCCGTGCTCCGGCCCCTGCGCCATCGAGGTAGCCACGTGTCACTCGACTCCATGACAAAGTCCGTAGACGAAGCAGTCAGCGGATTCTTCGAGCCCATAGCCCAGTGGCTCGGAGAAGTCGTCTTCTATTCCGTTCCCGTGGCGGGAACGGATCTTCCCCTCATCGTTGCCTGGCTCGTGGTCGCCGGTCTGGTCTTCACCAGCTGGTTCGGGTTCGTCCAGTTCCGCAAGTTCAAGCTCGCCGTCGACGTCGTACGCGGCAAGTTCGACGAGAAGGGCTCGGACGGTGAGGTCAACCACTTCCAGGCTCTGACCGCCGCCGTCTCCGGCACCGTCGGCCTCGGCAACATCGCCGGTGTGGCCGTCGCCGTCTCCATCGGCGGCCCGGGCGCGACCTTCTGGATGATCCTCTGCGGCCTGCTCGGCATGGCCTCCAAGTTCGTCGAGGTCACCCTCGGCGTGAAGTACCGCGAGGTCCATGAGGACGGCACCGTCTCCGGTGGCCCGATGCACTACCTCCGCAAGGGTCTCGTCGACCGCTTCGGCGAGGGCGCCAAGACCGCGGGCAAGGTCCTCGCCTTCGCCTCGGCCGTCATGGTCCTGTTCTTCGGCCTCTTCGGCGGCAACCTCTTCCAGGCCAACCAGAGCTACACCCAGCTGGCGTCCGTCACCGGCGGCGGCTCCTCCACGTACGCGCTGTTCTTCGGCCTGCTGATCGCCGCCCTCGTCGGCCTGGTCCTGCTCGGCGGCCTCCGCTCGGTCGCCTCGGTCACCAGCCGCCTGGTCCCGGCCATGGCGATCATGTACATCCTCGCCTGCCTGGTCGTCATCCTGACCAACGTCACCGTCGTTCCGGACGCCGTCGGCAAGATCGTCTCCGAGGCCTTCAGCCCGAAGGGTGTCACCGGCGGCATCATCGGTGCCTTGATCATCGGCTTCAAGCGGGCCGCCTTCTCCAACGAGGCCGGCCTCGGCTCCGCGCCGATCGCGCACTCCGCGGTCAAGACCAAGCACCCCGCCTCCGAGGGGCTGGTCGCCCTGCTGGAGCCGTTCATCGACACGGTCGTCATCTGCACCATGACCGCGCTGACCATCGTCATCGCGAGCCCGAAGAGCTGGCTGGAGGCCCGCGCCGGCGAGGACATCGGCGGTGTCACCATCACCTCGGACGCCTTCGCCACCGTGATGCCGTGGTTCCCGTACCTGCTGACCTTCGCGGTCCTGTTGTTCGCCTTCTCCACGATGATCACCTGGGGCTACTACTGCCTCAAGGCATGGACGCACATGTTCGGCCGCAGCAAGGCCAGCGAGCTCACCTTCAAGGTGATCTACTGCCTCTTCGCCGTCGCCGGCTCTCTGCTGACGCTGCAGACGCTGATCGACATGGCCGACGCGGTGCTCTTCATGCTCGCGGTCATCAACATCATCGGCCTGTACCTGCTCGCCCCGATCGTGAAGCGGGAGCTGGATTCCTTCCTGGACTTCGTGAAGTCGCGGAAGTCCGGCGGCAGTGACGACCCCGCCAAGGAAAGCGTCGACGCGGGCGTCGACGCCTGACCCGACGCTGATTCCGTGGGCCTGTCCGACCTGACACCAGGGCGGGCAGGCCCACGGCCGTGTGGACGGCCGACAGGTTCCGGGAACGGCACCGGCCGTCACCCGCCCCTGCGGGTGACGGCCGGAGAGCCGCCCGACGGGCGGGTCAGAGCTTGGTGAAGCACAACGTGTAGTTGCTGCGGCCCGAGTAGTGAATGCTGGTGTCGTACGGCGGCGACTCGCACTCCGCGTGGGTGCCGCTCAGCTGCTCGCCCGTCTTGTACTCGGCCTCGGGGGAGTTGCAGTCGACGATCTCCGGCGTCGGGTTGTCACCGTGCGCGTCGAGGATCCTGACGCAATCGCCCTCCTCCGGGTTGTACTTCTCGTTCTCCTCGGCCTGGGCGGAGCGCGACGCTTCCGCCTTGGCCTTGCCGCCGTTGGGATGGGTGTTGTAGTCCCACACGTACCAGGCCACGCCGCCGAAGACGGCCAGGACGACGGTGACGCTGATCAGCGCGCGCAACGGGCTCCGCTGCGGCCGCTGCGGACCGCGCGGCGGCTGGGGCCGACCGTACTGCGGCTGCCCGTGCTGCTGCTGGGGGTGCCCGTATTGCTGCTGCGGATACCCGTACTGCTGCTGGGGCGGCTGGTTCTGATACGGCGGCGGGGCGGACAAGACTGGGATCCCCCATGGTTGATGACAGGAATGAAGGTCAACGTGTCGTTGACCGGTGCAGGCTACCGTCCGGCACCTGGCCGTCCGTCACCAGTCCCGGTGGGTCTCCGTGTGCCCTCACGCCGAGCCGTCCCGGCTCTCACCGGGTGCCGGGTGTCCCAGGAGTTCGGCCAGGCCGCGGCGGGTGGTGGCCAGGACGATGCGGTCGTCCGGCTGGAGGACGTATCCCGGGTGGAGATCCCAGAGGAGGCCGGAGCGTGGGTTCTTGGGGTCTTGAGGGAGGGGCGAGGCGAGATCGGGTTGCCGGTCGTCGGGGGTGGCGGCGTCCAGGGCCAGCACCCGCCAGGCGCCGGGCCGGAAGGCTTCGGCCACGGTGCGGCCCTCCAACTGCGGGTGGCCGGCGACGGTGAGGGCCGCGATGAGCAGCACCCGGCGCTCGATGGGGATGGCGCCAAGAATCCGACGCCCCATCATGGCGCCGCCGAAGGCCGGGGCGGCGAGGGTGGAGACGCTGCGGCTCCGGGTGAGGGCGTCAGGATGCGCGGTGCGCAGGGTCCGGTAGACGGCGGCGGCGAAGTCGTCGTCGTACAGCCGCAGGGCCACCCGCAGGTCGGGCTTGACGGAGCGGGCGTACAGGGCCGCTTCGAGGTTGGTGGTGTCGGAGCTGGTCAGGGCGAGCAGCGCGTGCGCGCGGTGGATCCGGGCGGTCTCCAGCACGCCTTCCTCGGTGACGTCGCCGAGCACGGTGGGTACGCGCAGTCGGCGGGCCAGCGGGATGCCGCGGGCCTCGGGGTCCTCCTCGACGCAGACGACGGGGATGTCGAGTTCACGCAGCCGGGCCAGGACGCGGGTGCCGATCTTGCCCAGCCCGAGGAGGACGACATGGCCGGACAGCCCGCGCGGAGGCTGCCGCAGTTGGGAGGCGGTACGGAAGGTGCCCAGGGCTTCGATGGCGGCCGCGATCATCACCGGCAGGAGCAGCAGTCCGAGCACCCCGGTGAGCAGTTGGAGGATCTGCCGGTCGTCCTCCTCGCCCAGGGCGGGGTCGTTGATGGCGAGCAGATCGAGCACCGTCACATAGGCGGCGTGCCGCGGATCGTCGCCGGTCATCGCCCAGGACGCGATGGCCAGGGCGAGCACCGCGCCGGCCGCCCCGGCGAGTGACCACCGGAGCCGGCGGGAGAAGAGCGAACCGAGGGGCGCGGACCTCCCCGCCAGCGGCCCGGTACGCGTACCGGGCCCCTCGTAGCTGACCGCTTCCAGGACCACCGTGCCGCGCCCGGTGGCGGCGGCCACGCTGCTGTCGTCCGGGAGCAGCAGCGGCGCCTCGTCCCCGCTGCTGTCCGAACCCTCCGTCCCGGCCGGGTCGTTGGTGGTGGCCGACGACAGGGCGAGCGTGCACAGACCGGGGTCGGCGATCTCGCCACGGCCGGGCGGGGTGCGTTCCGCGGCGCGGAGCAGCAGCCCGTCGGCCTGGACGACCTTGCTGCTGCCGGCGACGGCGGTGGCGGCCAGCGCCGGCGCGGCGGTATCCGCGTCGGAGAGCACCGTCGTCGACGCCTCCAGCTCCGTCGCGTCCAGGTCGGGGGCGGCCAGGATGGCGGCCTGGTCGAGCAGTTCTTCCAGGTGCTGCCCGAGTTTGCGGTTGTAGAGGCGGATCACCAGCCGGAGGCGGGGGTTGTGGCGTCGGGCGATCAACGCGGCCCGGATGTTGGTCTCGTCATCGTCGTAGACGAGGGCGAGCGCAGCGGCCCGCTCGATCCCGGCTTCGGTCAGCACCGCCTCGTCCACCTCGGATGCGTCCAACGCCGTTATTCCGCCCCGGAGCTGATCCTCCGACGGGTTCGCCCGGTCCGATGCGCCGGCCCGCCAGGTCATGACGGCCGCCACTCGGTCACGCAGCGCCGCGGCCCGCCCGGCGCCGCGCGCGGGGGACGCCGTCCGCTCGGCGGCCGACTGGGCGGACGGAACGACGAGTACCACGGACTGGTGGTAGATGCTGCGCAACTCGGCGGCCAACCTGGGCGCGAGCGCGTCATCACCACAGACGACCATGTGGGCTGCGGATATGGGGGATTGAGTGGGGAGTGTGGGCACGCCCTTGTGGACCCTTATGTGCCCGACTTGGTTCCACGCTGCGCTTGGCCGAGCCGACTTGGTTCCACGCTGCGCTTGGCCGAGCCGACTTGGTTCCACGCTGCGCTTGGCCGAGCCGACTAGGTTTCCGCCGTTTTCGGCTTCCCGCCGCAGGGGGTTTATCGCCGTTGCGCCTGCGGCGAGTTGGTGGCCGCTGCGCGGGGCTGTTCGGCAGCGGTGCCGGACCTCCGGACTCCGTCCTGCGGTCCAGCACCTCCCGAGGGAGGTGGGGTAAAGGACGGTGGGGTGCATGTAGTCGGTCAGCTGCACCGTGTGGACACCTGACAGACCACCTGTGCCCCCACCGGCCTTATCCCACCCACCGTCGGGAGGAGCCGCTCCGCAGGGCGGAGTCCGGAGGAGCGGCACCGCACCCGAAAGACTTACGCCCGCCGCAGGCGCAACGGCGAGACACCCCGATGGTCGGACGGCCGACAACGACGAGTACCAAACCGGCCCAAGCCGAGCGCAGCGGAGACCCACGCCCGCCGCGTGGGGGTACCTCCCACGCCGTTCAGGCAGTGGGGGAGCAACGGCGACAAACCACAACGGCCGGATGGCCAAAAACAGCGCACGCCCGCCGCAGGCGCAAGCCCACGGCGGGAAAGTCGAAAACGGCGAGCAACGATGTCGGCCCAGGCAAAGCGCAGCGGAGCACCATGTCGGAGCAGGTCACGCCTAGCGTGACCTACGCCACGGGGCATCAAGAATTCGCCAGCGAGCCGTAAGCATCGTGTAAGTTCTCTGGCAGGAGTGCCGGGAAGCCTGGTCGGCGAACATGAGAGAACTCTTTCCCGATCGGGGGCTTCCGTTTCATGGTGCTTGTTGCGGTCTTCGGTGCCGCGCTGCTCATCGCCGTACTGCTCTCCGGGCTCGCCGCCCGGACCGTGCTGTCCACCTCCTTCCTCTTCCTGGTGGGCGGGGCCCTGGTCAGTGACGGTTTTCTGGGCCTGATCCACATCAGACCGGACAGCCCGATCGTGTCGGTGACCGCGGATCTGGCGCTGTTCGCGGTGCTTTTCACCGACGGCATGCATGTCTCGTTCCCCAAGCTGCGGGAGAACTGGAAGAACCCCGCTCGCGCGCTGGGGCTGGGCATGCCGCTGGCCTTCGTCGGCATGGCGCTGATCACGCACTACCTGGTGGGGCTGGACTGGACGACCTCGTTCCTGGTCGGTGCGGTGCTCGCCCCCACCGACCCGGTGTTCGCCTCGGCGATCGTGGGCCGTAAGGAAGTCCCCTCCAAGCTGCGGCAGTTGCTGAACGTGGAGAGCGGTATCAACGACGGGCTGGCGCTGCCGGTCGTGCTGATCCTGATCGCCGCCGCGTCGACGGGCAGCCATGAGCCGTTGCACGCCTCCGGTATCGCCCTGGAGCTGGCACTCGGCCTGGGCTTCGGCATCGTCGGCCCGCTGCTGGTCAGTCAGCTGGCGCGGCTGAAGCTGCTGGGCGCGGAGCCGAAGCTGCAGCCGCTGCTGCCGCTGGCGATCGGCGTCACCGTGTACGGGCTGTGCCACCTCACCCACGCCAACCCCTACCTCGCCGCCTTCTCCGCGGGCGCGGTCCTGGCGCATGTGTCGCCGGAGGCGAAGTCGGCCTTCGAGCCGCTGGGCGAGGCCCTGGCGGAACTGGCCAAGTTCGCCGCCCTGTTGGTCTTCGGCGCGCTGCTGACCCCGCGCCTGTTCGCGGACCTGTCGCTGGGCGGGTATGTGGCCGTGGTGCTGGCGATCGTGCTGATCCGGCCGGCCTCGCTGCTGCTCTCCATCATCGGCACCAGCTTCACCCGCCGGGAGAAGCTGACCGCCGCCTGGTTCGGGCCGAAGGGCTTCGCCTCCGTCGTCTACGGGCTGCTGGTCCTTCAGGCGGGCATCCCACAGGGCGAGGAGGCGTTCACCCTCGTCGCCGTATGCATCGCCTTCTCGATCATCGCGCACAGCAGCACGGACGTCCCGATTGCCCGGATGTTCCATGTCGACGACATCGCGGGTATCCCCAACCAGCACGACCACACGGCTAAGCGGGACGGCGCCGGCCCGCCCGCGACCGCCGGGACCGCTTCCGCTGCGCCGACCGCCGAGGAGTCCGGTCATGCGCGCAAGTGACCTCGCGGCGGGCCGGAGAGGCCATGTCCACGGGCCGGGCGAGAGCGGGGCCACCCGGTGGCCGAAGGACTTATCGGACGTTGATGGAAGGCTGATGCGCGGCTTGAACCAGTGGCTGGGAAAAGCGGCTAGAAATATGCCGTGACGTTCCCGCACAAGTGGAAGGATCTGCCGTGCGCGCATGCAATCTGGCCCAGGAGTACGAGTCGGTTCGCCTCGACGGCGACGCGATAGAAGCCGCCCGGCTGATGGCCGAGCACAAGCTGCCCGGCCTGCTCGTCCTGGACGAGCGGGGCGAACCGCGGGCGATCCTGCCCGCGTCGCAGCTGGTCAAGGTGCTGGTCCCCGGCTATGTGATCGAGGATCCCAACCTGGCCGCGGTCATCGACGAGCGGCACGCGGACCGGCTGTGTGAGAGCCTGCGTGGCCGTCGGGTGGCGGACTGTCTGCCCCGTGCGGCCACACCGCCGCCGATCGCCGCGCCCGACGACACCGCCGTGGAGGTGGCCGCGCTGATGGCTCAGACGCGTAGTCCGCTGGTGGCCGTGGTCGACCGTGAGGAGGGCGTCCGTCTGCTCGGTGTGATCACCGCTTCGCATCTGCTCAGCAAACTACTGCAAGCCGCTGGATAAACCTCTCACAAACGGGGAGCAATGAACGACTGGCACAGCTGGGCGGCGATTGCCGTCTTCATCTGCACTTACGCCCTGATCATCAGCGAGAAGATCCATCGGGTGGCCGCCGCACTGGGCGGCGCCGGCCTGATGCTCGCCATCGGTGCGACCGATGACGTCTCCGCCTTCTACTCCGAGGAATCCGGCGTCGACTGGAACGTCATCTTCCTGCTGATGGGCATGATGATGATCGTCGGCGTGCTCAAGAAAACCGGCCTGTTCGAGTATCTGGCGATCTGGGCCGTGAAGAGAGCGCGGGCGAAACCGTTCCGTGTGATGGCCATGCTGATGGTGATCACGGCGGTCGCCTCGGCCCTGCTCGACAACGTCACCACGGTGTTGCTGATCGCTCCCGTCACGCTGCTGGTCTGTGAGCGGCTCGGGCTGCCCTCCGCGCCGTTCCTGATCGCGGAGGTGCTGGCCTCCAACATCGGTGGTACCGCCACCCTCGTCGGTGACCCGCCCAACATCATCATCGCGAGCCGCGCCGGGCTGACCTTCAACGACTTCCTCATCCACCTCGCCCCCCTGAGCGCGATCCTGATAGTCGTCCTGATCGCCATGTGCCGGTTCCTGTTCCGCAAGACCTTCGTCTACGACGAGGAACGCGCCGCCGAGATCATGGAGCTCGACGAGCGCGAGGCCATCAAGCATCCGCGGCTGCTGATCCAGGGGCTGATCGTGCTCACCCTCGTCGTGGCCGGTTTTGTGTTGCACCCTGTGCTGCACTTCGAGCCCAGCGTCGTCGCGCTCCTGGGTTCCGGACTGCTCGTCGCCGTCTCCAAGGTCGAGACCGGCGATGTGCTCAAGGAGGTCGAGTGGCCCACCCTCGCCTTCTTCGCCGGGCTGTTCGTCATGATCGGCGGCCTGATCCACACCGGTGTCATCAAGGAGGTCTCCAACGCCCTGGCGGACGCGATCGGCGGCAACGAGGCGGGCGGCTCCATGGTCCTGCTCGGCGCCTCCGCCGCGCTGTCCGGCATCGTGGACAACATCCCCTATGTCGCCACCATGGGCCCCATCACCCATGACCTGGTGAACCAGATGGGCGGCGCACCCGACCACGTCATGTGGTGGGCCCTCGCCCTGGGTGCCGACCTCGGCGGCAACGCCACCGCCATCGGCGCCTCCGCCAACGTCGTCGTCCTGGGCATCGCCGAACGCAACCGCCAGCGCATCACCTTCTGGGAGTTCACCAAATACGGCCTCATCGTCACCGCCGTGACGGTCGTGATCTCGGCAGGGTGGATCTGGCTCCGCTATTTCGCCCTCGCGTAATCGCGTGGGCACCCGGTGGTCGGCGGTGGCTCCGGAGCCTCTGAAGTCACAGCGGCCTCGGGAACCACAGCAGTCACAATGACGTCTCTGGTGTTATGTACGCGATGGTGGCCCCCGTACAGCAGCTCCTGCTCTTCACCCGGCTCCAGGCACGCAGCTGCGCGTTCGCCGTGGCGCTGCTGTCGGGGGTCGCGCTGTCCACTCTGGCGCCACGGTTGCCGGTCGCCAGGTATGACCTGTTGCTCGTCTACGGTCTTCTGCTCACGCTGGTGTTCCGGCTGCGTGGGTGGGAGTCCGGGCGGGACGTCATGGTCATCGCCGGGTGCCATGCGATCGGGCTGGCCTTCGAGCTGGTGAAGGTCTCGCTCGGCTCGTGGAGCTATCCGGAGCCCGCGCTGTTCAAGGTCGCGGGCGTGCCTTTGTACGGGGGATTTCTCTACGCCGCGGTGGGCAGCTATGTCTGCCGCGCCTGGCGGCTGCTGGACCTGGAACTCGTCCGTTACCGCCCCCGGTCCACCGCCGTGGTTGCCGCGGCGATCTATGTGAACTTCTTCAGCCACCACTGGCTGCCCGATGTGCGCTGGCCCCTCGCGGCGCTGCTCGTCGCGGTCACCGCCGGTACGTCGGTGCGGTTCAGCGTGGGCAAGGCGCGCCACCGCATGCCGCTGGCGCTCTCCTTCGCGCTGATCGGATTCTTCCTGTGGCTGGCCGAGAACATCGCCACCTACCTGGGTGCCTGGCGCTATCCGTACCAGCTCGACGGCTGGCAGCCGGTCGGCCCGGACAAATTCGGCGCCTGGGCGCTTCTGATCAGTGTCACCGTTGTGATGGTGGCGGCGACCCGTCGGCGAGGCGGCCGTGAGTGTGAAGCGGCTCGTGGGGACGGAGTCGTCCGCGAGGACGGAGCCGGGCGTCAGGACGCAGCCGGTTGCGGGGGCGATGCCGGGCGTGACGACACAGCCGGTCGCGGGGGCGTCGTCCGCGAGGGCGAAGCCGGCCGCGAGGACGGAGTCGGTCGTGGCGACGCAGCCGGTGGTCGGACGTGACCGGGCGTGACGACGCGGCCGGTCGCGGGGGAGTCGTCAGTCGCGCAGCAGGCGGTCACGGCGGGCGAGGAGAAAGTTCCTGAACGCGCTGACGGGCGGGGGCTCCTGGCGTCCGGTCATCCAGATCAGGGCGATATCCCGGACCGCGCCCGGCCCGTCGACGGTCAGTTCGACGACGCCGGGCCGGGGCACCGCGGGGGCGGGGAGCAGGGCCACGCCCAGGCCCGCGGCCACCAGTCCGCGGATGGTCTCCACCTCCTCACCCTCGAAGGCGATCCGCGGGATGAAGCCGGCCGTGGCGCACAGCCGGTCGGTGATCTGCCGCAGGCCGTAGCCCGACGGCAGGGAGACGAAGGCGTCGTCGCGGACCTCCGTGAGCCGGGCCCGCCGGCGCCCGGCCAGCGGGTGTCCGGCAGGCACGACAAGGCGCAGCCGCTGCCGGTGCACCCGGCGGGCGGTCACATCGGGCTCGACAGGCGGAGGCGAGATGAGGGTGAGAGCCAGCTCGCCGGTCCGCAGCCGGGACAGCAGCGCGGCGCCGTAGTCCTGCATCAGCTGGAAGCGGATGCGCGGATGGCGCTCGCTGAACTCGCGCAGCAGGTCGGGCACGGTGGACGGGCCGAGGGTGTGCGGGAAGCCGAAGGCGATCCGGCCGCTGTCCGGATCGGCGTCCTCCTGTACGGCCCGTCCGCCGCGTTCGGCGTGCGCCAGGGCGCGTTCGGCGTGGGCGAGGAGGGCGCGGCCCGAGGAGGTCAGCCGGACGCTGCGGCCGTGCCGGGACAGCAGCTGGACGCCCAGGTCCGCCTCCAGCCGGGCGATGGTACGGCTCAGCGTCGGCTGCGGGACCCCGAGTTCGGCGGCGGCGCGGGTGACGTGCTGGGCGCGGGCCACGGCCACGAACTGGGCCAGCCGGGGCGAGAGCAGCAGCGCCGCCGAGTCGGGGGTCAGCGTGATCGGGGACCCGGCCGGCTCGTCGGCGTACGCGTCCTGCTCATCCTGCTGCGTCACGATCGCCCCACTGGTTTCGCTGATGCATATCTGCATCAGTATCGCAGTGTTCCGCCATTGGACGCATTGATCGGTGCTGCCTAGCGTCGCACGCATGGTGGATACAACTACGGGGGCCGGTGCCCCCTCTCCCGTCTCGGCCACGGCCGGGACCGCCGAACTCGCCCCCGGAACCCGGGCCTACCGCCGCGCCATCACCGCGCTCTTCGCGGCCGGCGTCGCCGTCTTCCTGCTGCTGTACGTCACCCAAGGGCTGCTCCCCGAGATCTCCGACGAGCTGCGGATCACCCCGGCCGAGGCCAGCCTCACGGTCTCGGCGACCACCGCCGCCATCGCCATCGCGCTGCTGCCGCTGAGCGCGCTGTCCGAGAAGTACGGGCGTACGCGCGTGATGACGGCGTCCGTCTTCACCGCGTCCGTGATCGGCCTGGCGCTGCCGTTCGTGACCGACCTCGGCGCCTTTGTCGCGCTGCGCGCTCTCCAGGGCGTGGCTCTCGCGGGACTGCCCGCGACCGCCATGGCCTATCTCGCCGAGGAGGTCTCGCCCAAGGCGGTCTCCTCGGCGATAGGTCTGTATCTGGCCGGCAACAGCATCGGCGGGATGAGCTCGCGGTTCGTGGCGGGCCTGGTCGCGCAGTGGAGCGACTGGCGGGTCTCGCTCGGTGTGCTCGGTGTCATCGCGCTCTGCTGCGCGGTGGTCTTCCGCCTCACCGTGCCCCGGGCCGCCAACTTCCGTTCCGTGCCCGTCAATCCCGGCGCGGTGGCCCGTACGGTCTCCGGCCATCTGCGTAATCCGCTGCTGCTGCGGCTGTACTTTCTCGGTGCGCTGTTCATGGTGGTGTTCGGGGCGGTGTTCACGGTGCTGGGCTACCGGCTGTCGGCGGCGCCGTTCGGCCTGCCCGAGGGGGTGATCGGCGCGTTCTTCCTGATCTACCTCGTCGGGACGGTGACCTCGACCTGTATCGGCCGGTTCGCCGAGCGCTTCGGGCGTCGGACGGCGCTGTACGCCGGCATGGCGGTGGCCTCGGCGGGGGTCGTGGTGACCGTCGTCAACGGCGTCGTGGCGATCGTGGCCGGTCTGGTCCTGGTCACCGTCGGCTTCTTCACCGGCCATGTGATCGCGTCCAGCTCGGTGAGCAGCAACGCGGCGACGGGCCGTGCCCAGGCGTCCGCCGTCTACCTGACGATCTACTACATCGGCAACAGCATCGGCGGCACGCTGGCCGCCTCCGCGTACCACGGCGCCGGATGGACGGGCGTGGTCGTGGTGTGCCTCGCCTCGATGGGGCTGGCGGCACTGATCGCGGTGCGCAGGATCTGAGCGGGGTGGAGGGCGCGGAGGGGGCGATGCCGGGCGGCTGCGGCCCCGGACGTATCACGATTCGTGATCGTTGCCAGAGCGGATTGCGTCTTGGACGGCCTGCGGCCCGGTGCTGGACTTGATCCACGGCGGTTCCCCGGCCCTGGCGGCCCGGGACCGTACGTCATCAGTTCCACCTCTACCCCACGGAGAACGTCATGCCTCTCATCCACGTCCAGCAGACCCCCGGCAAGACCGCCGAGCAGAAGGCCGAGCTGGTCCGTGAGCTGACCGACGCGTATGTGAAGGCCACCGGAGGCAAGCCGGAGAGCGTGTGGGTGACCGTGCAGGAGATCGGCACCGACAGCTGGTCGATCGGCGGCGAAACGCTCGCCGCCCGCGCCGCCAAGCGCTGACCTCCTAGGGCGGTCCGTTAACCGGAGGGCTCACGGGCCCCCCGTTCCCACCCGCCCCTCCGCATCAGAACAGGAGTTGACGATCCGCCGTGAGCAGTGTGCCTGCCCCCGCCGTACCGCCTTCCGACGCCGCGGCCGATGCCGCCGGTCCCTTGGATCTGCTGGTCGTGGGATGCGGTGCGGGCGGGCTGGCGACTGCGGTCAGTTTCGCCGAGAACGCCCCGGGCAGCCGGGTCCTGGTTCTGGAGCGCTCCAGCCGCTACAACCGCGGCGGGAACACCACCTGGACCGGTTCGTTCTTCCGGCTCGCCGCGGACGGCACGCCGGCGGACGACTTCGAGAGCCGGATGCACGAGCTGAGCGAGGGGCAGTCGGACCCCGACTGCGTCGCGGCGCTGTGTGCGAACGCGGAGCCCACCGTGCGCTGGCTCGCCGACCGGCACGGCGTGGAATTCGAGACCCGGCCGACCTACTTCGTCACGGCGCGCGGGCCCCGGCTGATGCCCGCCGGCGGCGGCGCCAGTCTTGTGGACAAGCTCGCCAAGTCCCTGGAGAGGCTGGGCGGTGCGATCGCGTACGGGGTGCGGGCCACGTCGTTGAGCACGGATGCTGTCGGCGCGGTCAATGGCGTCCATGTGCAGGAGGGCGGCAAGCCGCGGCATATCGCCGCCCGGCGGGTCGTCCTCGCATGCGGCGGATTCCAGGGCAGTCCGCAACTGCTGGAGCGTCATGTCGGTCCCACCGGCGGCGAGTTGCGGACCATCGCGCCTGGCGGCAAGAACAACAAGGGCGAGGGCATCGAGATGGCGGTGGCGGTGGGCGCCGCCCGCAGCGGACAGTACGACCGCTTCCACGGCGAGCCCGTCGACCCGCGCAGCCACCAGGCCGAGGCGCTCGTCATGGCCTACCCGTACGGGATCCTGGTCAACGCGGACGGGCGGCGCTTCCTGGACGAGGGGGCGGACACCCCCGACAACACCTTCGAGGAAGTCGCCTACCGCATCTGGCGGGAGGCCCGGCAGTCCGCGTATCTGATCTGCGACGCCAAGCTGCTGCGGATCGGGGGGCACGAGCGGTCGCTGCTGACCGACAAGGAGCCGATCACCGCGCCGAGCGTCGACGAACTGGCCCGCAAGCTGGACATCGCGCCCGATGAGCTGAGCTGGACCGTGGACCGGTTCAACGACGCCTGCCGGCCCGCTCCCTACGATCCGACGCGACGGGACGGCAAGCACACCGTCGGCCTGGTGCCGCCGAAGTCCAACTGGGCCGTGGAGCTGGACACCGGTCCGTACATGGCCTGGCCGGTGCACTGTGCCATCACCTTCACCTTCGGCGGACTGCGCACCGACGCCCGGTCGCGGGTGCTGACCGAGCAGGGCGAGCCCATCGACGGCCTGTACGCCATCGGCGAGACCGCGGGGCTCTACTACAGCCGCTATCCGGGGGCCACTTCGGTGCTGCGCGCGCTGACGTTCGGCCGGCTGGCCGGGGCGGAGATCGCCCGGGCGCCGGTGCCCGCCGGGTGAGTCCACCGCCGACCCACTCTTGATCAAGGAAGTTGCCAGTTGTCATGAAGACCGCCTCAACACGCACGCCCTACGCGCTGTTGCTCGCCGTCCTGTGCTCGCTGAACGCCGCTGGCCTGTTCGCCTCCGACATCAACCTGCCGGGCGTGCCGGCCACCGCGCACGCCTTTGCCACCCCGGTCGCGTCCGTGCAGTGGACGTTCAGCGCGTTCATGATCGGCATCGCGGTCTCGCAGGCGGTCTACGGGCCGATCTCGGACGCGTACGGGCGCAAGCGCGTCATCGTCTCCGGGCTCGGCCTGTTCGTCCTGGCCTCCCTGGTGTGCGCGGTGGCGCCCACGGTCGAGGTGTTCGGCGCCGGCCGGCTCCTCCAGGCGCTGGGCGCCGGCTCGGGCATGGTGCTCGGCCGGGCCGTGATCAGCGACCTGTACGAGGAGAAGGACGCGGCCCGGATGTTCGCCACGGTCATGCCGATCGTGGGTGTCTCCCCGTCCGTCGCCCCGCTGGTCGGCGGCTATCTGACCACGTACGTCTCCTGGCGCGCGCCGTTCGTGGTGACCGCGCTGATCGGCCTGGCGACGCTGGTCGTGATGGTCACCTCGATCCCCGAGAGCCTGCCGCCGGAGCGGCGCAGCAAGCACCTGGGGGCCACGCTCAAGGGCTATCCCAAGCTGCTGACCCGCCCGCTGTTCTGGGCGTACACCCTCAACCTGGCGGTGGCGTACGGAGGTTACTTCGGCTATCTGGCGGCCTCCCCGCTGGTCTTCGAGAAGATGGGCCTGGCGACCGAGACCACCAGCTACTGCTACATCACCGTCTCGATCGCGTATGTGGCGGGCAACCTCACCTCCCGCGGCCTGGTCCGCAACCGGCCGGTCAACCGGCTGCTGTGGATGGGCCACGGCTTCTTCTTCGCCGGTGCGCTGATGATGCTGGGCCTGGGGCTGAGCGGGGCCGGTGCGCCCTGGGGCCTGCTGGTGCTGGTCTTCATGCCGGTGATGACGTTCGGCAACGGCTTTCTGCTGCCGCTGTCGATGAGCGCGGGGGTGACGACTTTCCGCTCGTCCGCCGGCTCGGCCTCCGGGCTGATGGGCGCGCTGCAGCTGCTGGCCGCTTCGCTGGGGATTTTCCTCTCCAGCCGGCTGCCGTCGGGAGATCTGTACGCGCTGGGCTGGTTTGTGCTGGCCGCCTCGCTGGTGGGAATTGTCGCCTTCGCTTTGTTCCTTTCGCTGGCGGCCCGGCAGGCGGCTGTTACGCAAACACCTGCCGACGAAATCCGTAGCAACGACAATCGCGGCAACGGAAATCTCGTCGACGACAACAGCAGGAGTCACAATCCCGGGAATCTCGACCGCGGGAATGGCAGCCGCGGCGACGAGCGCCGTGGCGATGACAGCCGGGACGACGAATTGCAGGGAGCTACCACCGAGTAAAGAACAGTTCCCGGCTCTGCGAACCGTACGAGCGGCCCCGCCCGGTGGCGGGTGCCGCTCCCCGGTATGCAAGGATCCTCTCCGGTGGCGGTCCCGGACACCGGAATGCTTTGCTTTCCGCAACAGGGATCGCCCTGAGCAACGGGGGGTCCTGTGGAACTGCGTCAGATTCAGTACTTCGTCGCCGTCGCCGAGGAGCTGCATTTCGGTCGCGCGGCCGAAAGACTGCACATCGGGCAGCCCGCGGTCAGTCAGCAGGTGCGCCGGCTGGAGCGGGAACTGCGCACCCAGCTCTTCGACCGCTCCGGCCGTACCGTCACCCTCACCCCGGTCGGGGCGGCCCTGCTGCCCGAGGGCCGCGAACTGCTGAAGGCACTGGACTCCTTCACCGCCAAGGCCCAGCAGCTGGCCGTGCGGAGCGAGGCCACCTTCCGCGTCGGCATCAGCTCCGCGCTGGGTGAGCGGCTGGACGACTTCCTGGACGCGCTGCCCGACCGCGGCGCCGGCACCCGCTTCGAGTTCCAGACCCTCGACGCCCCCACCCGGCTGGCGGAGGTCCGCGCCGGACGGCTGGACGCGGCCTTCGTCCGCGGCGTCGAAAGCGCCCCTGGCCTGCGGTTTCTTACCCTCTGGTACGACCCGTTGGTGGTCGCGCTGTCCGCGTCTGACCCGCTGGCCGCACGCGGCCGCCTCGATCTGGCCGATCTGGCCGGGATGCCGCTGCGCATCGCGCCCCGCGGCGAGAACCCGGTCCTCCACGACACGGTCCACGCCGCCTGTCGCACGGCGGGCTTCGAGCCGACGTTCGGCCCGCCCTCCACCGGCCTCCAGGACACCCTCGCCGACATCGGTGCGGGCGCGGGCGGCTGGACGCCGATGTACCCGACAGCGGCGAATACGGTCTCCTCCCGCCGGATCGCATTGCTGCCGCTCAACGGGGAGCCGCTCACCATCCGAATGTTTCTCGCCCTGCGAGAAAACGCTGATCCGGCCCGTCTAGAATTGCTTACCGCGACGAGTGCACAAGTTCGCCGGAAGGTTGCGGCGGAGACACAGAGAAATCGGCATGGGTGATTCTTTACCCTGGCGTTGCGTTTTCTTGGAGATCGTGCGATACGTTTTGCGTGTCGATCTTCCGGTTCCGCCTCGCCGATGTGTTTTCCGTCGGCGAAGAGTGTGGACGGCCGAGCCGTGAAGTTCGTAACGGGGTGAACGCGGGATTTCAAAAAATCTCGCCGAAATAAAAGAAGCGTGTTTCTTCTCATTCAGTCCGTCGTATCACGACCGACGTACACGCCGACTGCCACCCCGCCAACTGCATGCGCCATATATGGAGGGGTGATGATCATCAATCTTGATGTGACGCTGCGTGACGGTGGCTACCGCAACAACTTCGACTTCCCGCTCGCCTACGCGCTGCACCACGCCCGGGAGAGCGTCGCGGCCGGCATGGAGTGGGTCGAGATCGGCTACCGCAACGGTTCGTTCAAACCCAAGCCCGGCATCGGCCGGACCGGCGTGGGTGCGGACGACTACATCCGTGCCGTCGCCGAGGTCGTCTCCCCCGACCGCCTCTGCATGATCCTGCACCCGAAGAACATCACCGAGGACGATCTGCCGCGGATGTACGAGGCCGGTGTCCGCCTCGTACGGTTCTGCCTGCCTTCCGGTACGCCCGAACCCGGGCTCGCCCTGCTCGCCGAGGCCGCGGACCTGGGCTTCACCACCACCGTCAACATCACCCGGGTCAGCCAGCTGGACCGGCGCCGGTTGGTCGAACTCGCCGCGCTGTCCGGCGACGCCGGCGCCGACGTGGTCTACCTGGCCGACTCCAACGGCAGCCTGCTCCCGGGCGAGGTGTCCCAACTCGTCACCCTGGTCCGCTCGGTGACGGACGCGGAGATCGGCCTGCACGCCCACAACAACCTCGGTCTGGCGCTGGCCAACGCCATCGCCGCGGTGGACGCGGGCGCCACCTGGATCGACTCCTCCGTCCTGGGCATGGGCAAGGGGCCGGGCAACCTGGTCACCGAGCAGTGGCTGGCCTACCTCGGCCGCTACGGCCGGGACGCCCGCCACGACACCTACGACCTCGGCCGGATACTCAGCCTCGCCCACCGTATGGAGTCCCAGTTCGCGGAGGCCAAGCCCTCCTTGCCACTGCCCGACCTGGTCCTGGGCCACTTCGATCTGTCCGTCGAGGAGCGGGCCAAGCTCCCCGTGGACCGGATCGGCGACGCCTTCTCGGCGGCCCGCGAGCTGACCGCGGCGGGTGCCCGGTGACCTCGCGTCCCCCGCGTCCGGAGTCGGCGCGCGCTGCCGCGCCGGCTCCGGCCACCGCCGTTCTGGGCGAGCCCGGCGCACCACGCCATGCGGTCGTCCTCGCCCCGGTCATGCCCCGCTGGGACCAGGGCGCGTTCTTCCGGCGGACCGCCGAGCCGCTGCTCGCCTCGGGGCACCGGATCACCGTCCACGACACTCTGTCCCTGCTGCGCGAGGGCGACGACCTCAAGGCGCTCGCCGACCGCTGGGCGGGCCACCTCGCGTCGGCCGCCGACGCCCCCGACGTCCTGGCCGGCAACGCCCTGGGCGGCGCCGTCGTCCAGGCCCTGCTCACCCACGAGTGGACCCACCGCGCCAGGGTGCTGCTGCTCTCCGGCCCCACCGTCGCCGACGAGGAACTGAACACCAAGCTGGAGCGGATCGCCTCCGCCGTCGGCGCTCAGGGCCTGTCCACGGCGCTGCGACTCCTCGAAGAGGCCGTCCGCGGCCCCGCCACCCCCGCGCACAACGGCACCAAGAGTCCCCAACCCCCTTGCCCGGACGAGGGGTTGGCGGGCCGACGGCTGTCCACCGGCCTGCGACTGCTGCACGACGCCGACGTCCGGCAGCCCGTAAGGGACTTCCCCGGACCCCTGCTGCACCTCTACGGCCAACGGTCGCTGCTCGTCCAGCGCAAGCACCTGGCCACCGGCCCCGGCCCACAGCACCACCTCGTGGGCATCCCGCAGGCCGGAATGCGCCCGCACGCCGACCAACCGGCCCTCACCCGAGACGCCGTCGCCCGCTTCCTGGGAGCTGAGAAGTCATGAACCGCAAGACCGTCGCAGTCCTGCCCGGCGACGGAATCGGGCCGGAGGTCCTGGACGCCGCACTGCCGGTGATCGAGGCCCTCGGCCTGCCCCTCGACCTGGAATTCGGTGACATCGGCTGGGAGTGCTGGCGCGCCGAGGGCAATCCCGTCCCCGACCGTACCTGGGACCTGATCGGCCGCAGTGACGCCGTCCTGCTCGGCGCCACCACCAGCAAGCCGCGCCGCGAGGCACTGGCCGAGCTTGCTCCCGAGCTGCGCGAGAGCGCCCCGCAGTACCTCTCTCCCATCATCCAACTCCGCCAGCGCCTGGACCTGTTCGCCAACCTGCGGCCGGTGGAGAACTACCTCGGCGGCGGCACGCCGTACCGCTTCTGCGTGGTCCGGGAGAACACCGAGGGCCTCTACGCCGGCCTGGACTGGAACCACGTACCGGACGGGATGTGGCCGCTGGTCGCCGAACACCCCAACGTACGCCGCAGCGGACGCCCCGGCTCCACCGCCGGCATCCGGCTGCAGACCTCGCACGGCCTGGACCGCATCCTGCGCTTCGCCTTCGAGACCGCCCGCGCCCACGGCCACGAGCGGGTCACCCTCGCCGACAAGCCCAACGTACTGCGGCAGAGCAGCGCTTACGTCCTGGAGCGGCTGGAGGCGATCGCCGCCGACTACCCGGAGATCCCCTTCGAGGTCCTCAACGTGGACGCCGTCGCCCTGTGGATGGCGCGCCGCCCGGAGCGCTTCGGCGTGATCGTCGCGGAGAACATGTTCGGCGACATCCTCTCCGACCTCGGCGGCGGCGTGATGGGCGGACTGGGCCTGGCACCCAGCGCCAACATCGGCGAGAAGGGCAACTATTTCGAGCCGGTGCACGGCAGCGCCCCGGCGATGGCCGGTCGCGGCCGCGCCAACCCGGCCGCGGCGTTTCTCACCATCGGTCTGATGCTGGAGCACCTCGGCCTCCAGGACGCGGCCGGCAGCATCCAGGACGCCGTACGGCATGTCACCCGCCGCCGTGACCGGGTCACCTACGACCTGGGCGGCAGCGCCACCACCACCGAAGCCGCCCAGGCCGTCCTCGACGCCTGTCGCGAGGTGCCACAGGCCCCCACCGCCGCCATCGTCACCATCGGCGACGAACTGCTCCGCGGCGACCTGGAGGACTCCAACGCCGGCAACGCCTCCCGGATGCTCGGCGAGCGCGGCGTCCCGGTCCGCGTCCGGCACACCATCGGCGACGACGAGGCCACCATCGCCGACGCCATCCGCCCCTCCATCGGCCGCGACGACGTCATCGTGGTGATGGGCGGACTCGGCCCCACCTCCGACGACGTCACCCGCAGCGCGGTGGCCCGCGCGCTGGCACGCCCGCTGGAACACCGCGAGGAGGCATGGCAGGGCGTCGTCGAACGCCTCACCCGCTTCGGCGTCGCCATCCACGACGACAACCGCCGCCAGGCACTGTTCGCCGAGGGCGCCGACCTGCTGCCGAACCCCAACGGCACCGCCTGGGGATGCCGCGCCGAAGCCCAGGGCAGCACCGTCGTCATGCTCCCCGGACCGCCGCGCGAATGCCTGCCGATGCTGGCAGCGGTCCTGCGCGACGGCCTGCCGCACCTCCCCGAGCCGCCCGAGGTGACCTGCGTCTTCCGCCGCACCCTCGGCATCATCGAGGCGGACGCCGCGGCCCTGGTCGACGAGCTGGTCCGGGACAGCGGGGTGCCGGTCAAACCCGCCTACCACTGGCACTACCCCTATGTCGACATCCGGCTCGGCTGCCCGCCCGAGGCCGCCGACGACCTGGCCGGGCGCCTGGACGCGGCACTCGCCGACCACCTCGTCACCGACCGGGACCGCACCGCCGTCCAGGAGCTGGCGGTGCTCCTCGACGCGCGCGGCCTCGTCCTGGACCTCGACGACCGGCTCACCGACGGCGTCTTCGCAGCCGAGCTGGCCCGCGAACGGGACACCAGCGACGGCGCGGGCGCGCTCGGCGTCGCCCTCTCCGGCGTCCGGCAGGGCGGGGACGGTACGAGCTACACCGGAACCATCGCCCTCACCTGCACCGTCCGCGACACGACCGGCGAACCCACCGCCCCGCACACGGGTGAGCACCCCCACGAGCACACCTACGAACTGACCATCCCCAACCGCGGGCCCGAAGTCACCACCTACTGCGCCCAGTTCGCGGCCTGGTCCCTCGTCCGGCACCTCACCGGCCGCCACCCGAAGCCCATGGAGGAATCCGCATGACCACCGCCGCCCCTGTGGAGGCCGAAGCGCTGCGCGAGTGCCTGTCCCGCCTGGACACCGCCGCCCTCTCCGACGCCATGGACAGCCTGCGCACCCCGCCGTGCGTGCTGCCCGGCATCGCGACGCGTACCCCCGGCGCCGTCGCCTGCGGCCCCGCCTTCACCGTCCGCTACCGAGCCATCGACGACGACACCACCTTCCACAACGCCGCCGACTACATCGACGACGTGCCGGCCGGCTCGGTCGTCGTCGTGGACAACGGCGGCAGCCGCACCTGCACCAACTGGGGCTCCCTGCTCAGCTCCGTAGCCCTGCACCGTGGCATCTCGGGCACCGTCGTCCATGGCTCGGTACGCGATGTGAAGGAGAGCCGGGCCGCCGGATATCCGCTGTTCAGCGCCGATGTGACGATGGTCAGCGGGAAGAACCGGGTGGTGCTGGACCGCACCGGCGCCGAGGTCGACGTCGCCGGTACGCCGGTCGCCCCGGGCGACTGGATCTTCGCCGACGACAACGGCGCGCTGCGCATCCCGGCCGGTCTCGTCGCGGAGGTCGTCCGCCGCGCCGAGGCGGTGGAGCGTACCGAGGCCCGTATCCGGGAAGCCGCGCTCGGCGGCAGCCGGCTGGACGAGGCGCGCGCCCGGTTCGGCTATGCGCGTCCGTGGGAGGACGGGGGCGAGCATGACGACCGCTGAGCCCGTGGCCCCGTCCGAGCGCGTGGCCCCGCCGCCCCCACAGCACGCCCGCTTCATCGACGTCCACTATCACGTCGGCCCGGACGCGTTTCTGCGCCGCCACACCGCCGCCACCGCCGGCGCGCTCTACGCCGGGCGCGGTGGCTGGGTCGTCCTGAAGAACCACCTCGGCTCGACCGCCGCCCAGGCATGGGAGGCCCGCCAACAGGGCCTGCCCGTCTCCGGCTCGGTCGTCCTCAACGACCTGGCCGGCGGCTTCGACCTCCGGGCCGTGGAGCAGGCCGTCATCCAGCACGGCGAGGACAGCGGCCTGCGGCTGATCGTCCACCTCCCCACGGTCACCGGCCGCACCCACCGCAGCCGGCTGACCCGCACCCCCTCCCACCCGCTCCTCGCCAACGGGCAGCGACCGCTCACCGTCACCGACGACGACCGGGCGCTGCGGCCCGACGTCCGCGAACTCCTCCGCGCCGCCCGGGACCTGCCGGTGGTCGTCTCCACCGGCCACGCCGACGGCCACGAGGTCCGGCTCCTGGTCGACGAGGCCGTACGGCTGGACCTGCCCCGCCTGATGCTCAACCAGCCCGCCAACCCCATGACCGGGCTGACCTGCAAGGACCTGGCCGAGGTGGCCGCCGCGGAGCAGGTCTGGACCGAACAGACCGCGCTCACCCATCTCCTCGCATACCAGGACTGGACGGACTTCGCCGACGTTCTGACCCTTCTCCCGAGGGTCGTCTACAGCTCCGACCTCGGCCAGCCGTCCCAGCCGGACATCGAACCCTGGCTGATTTGGAGTCAACAGTGCTTCGAACAGGCGGGCTTGACCCCTGAGCGGATCACCGAGGTGACACAGACCGAGCCGCTGAGGATGCTGAGTCTGTAAGGCCGCCGTGAGGCTGTAGGCCACCACCGGCCCTGCCGAAACCGCGGCACCGCCGCTCCCCCTGCCCGTCGTGCTCGCCACGGACGGACAGGGGGAGCGTTGCTTCGGGCCGAATCCTCTCCGCCGTTGCCCCATGGTCCACGGGACGCCGCCCACATGGCTGCCCTCATGGTCGTTTCCGGCGAAGCCCGCCACGACGACTCTGCAGGGGCGCAGAAGGGAGCGGAAGGCGGCTGCCCGAGTGTGGGGCGGCCGCCATGATCCGGCCACAGAAATTCGGGAAGTGACGCCGCCGCCTTCCGCGAAGCGACGTCGATGTGTATCTGTGTGGGACCGATTTCGCCTCTCACGAGTCACCCGAGTCACTCACCGCATACCAACAGGAGCCGATCATGGTGATCCGATCCGTCCGCAGAGAACGTCGGTTGCGCACCGCGGCCGTGGCACTGGCGGCAGCGGCGCTGCTCGCGGGGTGTGTCGACGATGACGGTGACTCTTCCGGGAGCCGGGCCATCAATGTGCTCATGGTGGACAATCCGCAGATGCTGGAGGTACGGAAGCTCGCCGCGAAGCACTTCACCGAAGAGACGGGCATCGAGGTCAACTTCACCGTGCTGTCGGAGAACGAGGTCCGGGAGGAGATCAGCCGTCATTTCGCCAGCCCGGCCGGGCCCTACGACGTCGCCACCATCAGCAATTACGAGGTGCCGTTCTACGCCAAGAACAAATGGCTGCTGCCGCTCGACGAGCGCGCCGCCCGGGACGAGGAATTCGATCAGGACGACATACTCGCGCCGATGCGGAAGTCCCTGACCGCGGACGACGGCCGGCTGTACGGCGAACCGTTCTACGGCGAGTCGTCGTTCCTGATGTACCGCAAGGACGTCTTCGCCGCCCAGGGCCTGAGCATGCCGGCCCGCCCCACCTGGAAGCAGGTCGCCGACCTGGCGGCGGAGACCGACGGCACGCAGCCGGGCATGAAGGGCATCTGCCTGCGCGGCCAGCCGGGTTGGGGAGAGGTGATCGCCCCGCTCACCACCGTCGTGAACACCTTCGGCGGAACCTGGTTCACCAAGGACTGGAAAGCACGGCTCACCTCGCCCGCCTTTGAATCCGCCACCGGGTTCTACGTCGATCTCGTCCGGAAGCACGGCCAGTCCGACGCCGCCGAGTCCGGGTACGCCGAGTGCCTCAAGGACTTCGGAAAGGGCAAGACCGCCATGTGGTACGACTCCACCGCCGCGGCCGGTTCCCTGGAAGCCCCGGGCTCCCTGGTACGGGGCAAGATCGGCTATGCCCCCGCCCCGGTCGAGAAGACCGACCACTCGGGATGGCTCTACACCTGGGCCTGGGGAGTGCGGAAGTCGTCCACCCGGCCCGATGACGCCTGGGAATTCATCTCCTGGGCCTCGGGCAAGGAGTACCAGCGGCTCGTCGGACGGACCAGCGGATGGGCCAACGTGCCCGCCGGAACCCGTGCCTCCACCTACACCAACCCCGACTACCGAGCCGCCGCGGCCGCGTTCGCCGAAGCCACCCGCAAGTCGATCAGCAGCGCCGATCCGCGTAACCCCGGCGTCCAGCCGCGGCCGGCGATCGGCATCCAGTTCGTCGGCATCCCGGAATTCTCCGATCTCGGCACCAAGGTCTCCAACGAGATCAGCAACGCCATCGCCGGAGCCGAGTCCGTCGAGGAGGCGCTGCGCACCTCCCAGTCGTTCGCCGAGCGGGTGGCCGAGGAGTACCGGGAGCGATGAGCGTCGGCCTGGGCCACCCGGACCGCCTCCGGGATGCCGGAGTCGCTCAGATCCACCGGTCGCGTGGGGCAGGGGGGTTGGGCGAATACCCGGATGAGCTCGGCGGTCCTTCTGCCCGCGTCGGGATGGTCGGTCGCACGAGGGGACGCTTCCCCGGGTAGCGGATCAGCGTGCCGTCGTCGATGAGGATCCGGATCGCGTCAGAGATGGAGGGATCGGCGGAGACCAGATTGCGGGCGAGCACGGCTCGCAACGACAGCGGTGTCCCGGGTGGACAGGCGCCGGCGGCGATCAGCTCTCGTAGGCAGTCGGCGATCTGCCGGGGCCGGTCCACACACGGAGACGTGTCGGTCACGACAGGTGCCGATGTGTCAGCGTGCTTCGGCCGGGAGACACGCCGGCTGCGGGGCCGAGGGCCGGCGGGCAGTGGCGGGCGTCGAGTGCGCAACGGCCGGTTTGCGGAGCAGAAGCAGCGCCGCATCGTCGTGGAGCCGACCTCCCACGTGCGCCAGCAGGTCGTCGTGCAGCGCGGCGAGGGTACGGGACGGCTCGTCCGACACGTGCCGCGCCACCCGGTCGATGAGCGGGTAGAACTCGCGGCTGTGGTTGCGGGCCTCGGTGACCCCGTCGGTGTAGAGAAGCAGTTGGTCACCGTCGGTGAAAGGCAGCACACTGCGGCTCGGGGCCTCGCCGGTGAGGGCGCTCAGCCCGAGAGGCGGAGTCGGCCGGGTCGGCTCGACGGCCATGACATCGGATCCGCGAACCAGCAGCGGAGGGGCGTGTCCGCAGTTGACCACCTCCATATGCCCGGCCTCGGGGTACCCGGCGACCACGGCGGTGACGAAGTCGTCGGGACCGAGGTTGCGCGCCAGGCTCCGCTCGATCCGGCCGACGACGTCCAGGAGGTCCGGCTCGTCATAGGCGGCCTCACGGAAGACACCGAGCACCAGAGCGGCGGTCCCCACCGCGGGCAGCCCCTTGCCGCGCACATCACCGACGATCAGCCTGACCCCGTACGGGGTGGGCACCAGCGCGTAGAGGTCCCCGCCGATCCGGGCCTCGGCCGCGGCGGCGCTGTAGCGGACGGCCGCCTGGAACTGGCCGACGGTGGCGGGCACGGGCGTGAGGAGGGCGTGCTGGGCGGCTTCGGCGACCGAGCGGACGGCCGCGAGGACCCGTTCGCGGCGTCCGCGCAGCACACTGTCCAGGCTGCTCGCCAGTGTGACGGCGACGAGTGCGGACAGCACGATGGCCAGCTCACGCCCCGGTGCACCGCCACGGATGCCGAGCACCGCGCCCAGTGCCACCGCGAGCACGCCGATACGCAGTACTCCCCACGGCGTGCTGGTGGCGGCGGCCAGCGCGGGCCCGACGGCGAGCAGGGGCAGCCAGTTCACACCTGCTCCGGCGACGAGCGCGAGGAACGCCACGGCGGCGACGATCAGTGCGGGCGCCCCGGCGACGAGGTGGGCCGCGGTGTGCGGCCGGTCCATCGGCGCCGCGGTTGAAGCGGGGGCCGGATCCGGACGGTGATCCGCCCGGGCCGGTGCCCCCGAGCCGCTCGCCCGCCTCGCGGGCTTGCAGGTCCGTCGGCGGTCACGCTGAGGATCTCCGGCCTGACTCATTGTTCTCGTCCGCAACTCCCTGCTCCGTTCGTGTATGCCTCAGCGTCCGTTTCATCCAGGAAACAGGGGTGCGTGGCCGAGTCACAAGGTCAGGAATTTCAGATAGTGAGCGAAAGGTCCCTGGTCACGCGACTCGCCGTCGGGAGAAGCCGGGCGCGGACCTGGTCGATGCGGGAGCGCTGGTCCGGCTTCAGCCGGTCAGCCCGCAGGGAGACACCGAGAGCCCCGAGAGAGTCCCCGCTGTAAACGGGCACCGCGACGCATACCGTCCCGAGGGAGTACTCCTCCAGATCCAGGACGGCCGGGGCGGCGGGCGACGAGTCGAGCCGTCGGAGCAGTTCGGAACGGTGGGTGATGGTGCGGGGGGTGAGATCGGCGAGCGGGTGCCGGGAGAGGTAGTCGTTGCGGGAGTCGTCGTCCAGCTCGCGCAGGACGCACTTGCCCAGTGCCGTGGCATGCCCGGCGTCCTCGAATCCGACCCAGAGGTCGACCCGAGGCGCCCGGGGCCCGTCCACGATCTCGGCGACCCGGATCTCTCCCTCCTCGTAGAAGGTCAGGTAAGCGGCGGCCGACAGTTCGTCCCGCAGAGCGGCCAGCACGGGACGGATACGGGTGAGCAGCGTCTGCCCCCGGCTGCCGGAGTGCAGCATGTGCAGCTTGTCCCCGATGACGAACCCGCCGTCGTCCAGCTTCCGCAGGTAGCCGTCGTGGACCAGCGTCCGCAACAGGTGATAGGTGGTCGCCAAGGGCAGCCCTGCCTCGCGTGCCAGCTGTTTCGCAGGGGCACCGCCCTCGTGTGCCCCCACGGCCTCCAGCAGACGGAAGGCTCGCTGCACGGACGTGATCAGCGTAGGGCCGTCCTGACCACCCACATCACAAGCTTGCGCCCGGCGCACCGCGCTAGCAAGGTGCCCCCCGCCCGCTGGGCGCCTCGTCAACCCTTGGGTTCTCGTACGGGACATACGTAGGCCGTGATCGACCTGGAGAACGGGCGTGTGGGCGACCATGTCGACGGTGCGGTGCGGGAGTTGCTGCCGCGGCGCACACTGGGGAGGTGATGGACGACGAGACCAGGTACGAAGCGGTGTCCAGCCGGGACGCGCGGTTCGACGGGGAGTTCTTCTTCGCGGTGACGACCACCGGGATCTATTGCCGGCCGAGCTGCCCCGCGGTCACTCCCAAGCGGGCGAACGTGCGGTTCTTCCCGTCGGCCGCCGCCGCGCAGGCAGCCGGCTTCCGGGCCTGCCGGCGGTGCCGGCCGGATGCCGTGCCGGGCTCCGCGGCCTGGAACGTACGCGCTGACCTGGTCGGACGAGCCATGCGATTCATCGGGGACGGGGTCGTCGACCGGGAGGGTGTCGGCGGGCTGGCGCGGCGTCTGGGCTACAGCGCGCGCCAAGTGCAGCGCCAGCTGACCGCGGAACTGGGCGCCGGACCGGTGGCGTTGGCGCGCGCCCGGCGGGCGCACACCGCGCGGGTGCTGCTGCAGACCACCTCGCTGCCGGTCACCGAGCTGGCCTTCGCCGCCGGATTCGCCAGCATCCGCCAGTTCAACGACACGATCCGGGAGATCTACGCCGGCACCCCGAGCGAGCTGCGGGCGGCGGCCCGGCGGCCCCGCGCCGCCGCCGGCACCTGTCCGTCCCCCAGCGGCATACCGCTCCGGCTCGCCTACCGGGGTCCGTACGCGGCAGCCGAGATCTTTGACTTTCTGCAGGTCAGGGTGGTGCCCGGGGTCGAGGAGATGCGGGGGACGCGGGGCGACCGCAGCTACCGCCGCACCCTCCGGCTCGCGTACGGGAGCGGTATCGCCGAGGTCGACGAGGACGGCGACGGGCGGCCACGGCGCCGGCCACGGGCGGGCCTGGTGTGCCCGGCGGCGCGGGGCACGGACGGTGGCTGGCTGGAGTGCCGGCTGCGGCTGACCGATCTGCGGGACCTGTCGACGGCCGTGCAGCGGCTGCGCCGGCTGTTCGACCTGGACGCCGATCCGTACGCCGTCGCCGAGCGTCTCGGCGCGGATCCACGGCTCGGCCCGCTCGTCGCGGAGCGCCCGGGGCTGCGCTCGCCGGGCACCGTCGATCCCGAGGAGCTCGCCGTACGGACCGTGCTCGGCGGGCCGCCGGAGCGCGCGGCGGAGCTGGTGCGGTCGTACGGGAAACCGTTGGATGTGGCGGACGGCGGGCTCACCCACCTCTTCCCGGCGCCCGGCGAGCTGACCGGAGCGGACGTCGGGGAGCCGGTGCGGGCGCTGTGCAGGGCGCTCGCTGACGGGGCGGTCCTGCTGGACGCGGGCGCCGACCGCGGCGCCGCCGAGCGGGCACTGGCCGCGCTGCCGGGCGTCGGCCCGCGGGCGGCGGCGTACATCAGGATGCGGGGGCTGGGCGACCCTGACGTGGGCACCCGGACGGGGACGGAACCAGGGGCAGGGGCCGGGACCGCGGTGTGTGTGGAGGATGCGTGGCGGCCGTGGGGTGCTTATGCCTTGCACTACTTGTGGAGTGCCGGGTTGGTTCCGTCGGGGGAGATGCCCGGCCAGGGAAACGTCCGGCTCGGGAGCGTGTGCGGCTAGGGAGTATGCGCAGCCTGGGGAGCGTGCCCGGACAGGGAGCGGTGACAGCCGGGGCAGGGCTGGCGGCGGCTCACCCGGCGGCGGCTCATCCCGCGATGACCGCCCCCGTCCACGCACCCACCACCACCAGGCACGCGATCAGCTCGATCAGCACGCTCAGGCCGATCGCCCGCATCACCGTACGGGTGGACGCCCACGCGTCGCCGCGGCTGCCGAGCCGGACGCGTTCCAGCACGTAGAGCCCGCCGAGCGCGCCCAGCAGCACCCCGATGACGGGGATGACGAAGAAGCCCACGATGCCGGCGGCCCCGGCCAGGAACAGGGTGCGGTAGGGCGCGCCGACAGCGCGGAGATCGCGGGCCGGGAGCAGCCACTTGACGGCCTGGTTGAGGAGCAGGACGGCGGTGGCACCCATGAGGACCGTCCAGGCGAGCCCGGACCGATCGGTCATCGCCCACCAGAGCACCGCCGCCCAGACGATCGGCGGCCCGGGGACGCCCGGAAGCAGCACCCCGAACAGACCCAGCAGCATGACCAGACCGACCACGACCAACTGCATCATGCTCATGCCGAAGCCTCACTACGCTCGGCCCCGCCTTCGCGAGGCGCGCACCTTCCCATGGCTCGCTCGCTGCGCTCACTCACGCCGAGACCTCGCTGTGCTCACCCGCCGGCCTCACTCCATCCGTCCGGACACGCTTATGGCGCCAAGCCTGCCGGACCCGAAGCGTGAGCGCTCCCTGGAGCGGCCCGGCGTCAGTGCCGCTGCTCCCGGCCGTCCCGTGCCACCCAGCCCCGCTCGTACGCATGCCAACCCAGCTGCAGTCGGGTGGTCACCCCGGCAACGTCCATCAGATGCCTGACGCGGCGCTGGACGGTGCGCAGGCCCAGGTCGAGCTGTTTGGCGACGCTGGCGTCCGTCAGACCCGCCAGCAGCAGCGAGAGGACCTGCAGGTCGGGGCCGTCCGGCTCGGCCGAGTCCGCTTCGTGTGCGGTGCCGTCGGTGGTCAGCCGGAGCGGTACGGCCTGCCGCCAGACCGCCTCGAACAGGCCGAGCAGGGATTCCAGCAGCCCGCTGCCGTGCACCACCAGCGCGGCCGGCTCACCGACCGCCGCGCCGCGCGTCCGCAGCGGCACCATCGCGATCGACCGGTCCGCGATCACCAGCTTCGTGGGCACCTCGTCGAGCACCCGCACCCGCTGGTCGCGCCCGAGCGCCTCGGCCAGCCCGAGCAGCCCGCCGGGTGCGTCCAGCACACCGCGCTCGATCACCACGCGATAGTCCACACCACGCTCGACGGCCCGGTCCTCGGCGTCGTTCTCCATGTCCGTGACCGCGGCCGGGTTGGTCGTCACCAGCGCGCACACCTCGTCCGCGGCGCCGAGCTGGAGCTGGAGGAAACGGTGTGCCACGGTGCCGGGGCCGGTCACCACCTCGACCAGATCGTGTACGGCGGGCTCGGCGCCCTGGCCACGGTACTCCTCGGCGAGCAGCGCCGCCGCGAGCTCCGCACGCTCCAACTCGTGCCGCTGCTGGGTGAGCAGCGCCCCCAGCGCGACCGCGGGCGACCCAGCGGCCGGGGCGGACGGAGGACTGGGCGGCGAGCCCCCGTCGCTCCAAGTGCCGCAAGGTGCCGATGGTTTCGTCCTCGGTGCGCGCCAACCGGTGTGCCAGATACGAGACGTCGGCGGCGCCGAGCCCCACCAGCGTCCGGTAGGCCGACTCTTGTGCCTCGTCCAGCCCTATGGCACTCAGCATCCGCATCCCCTCCGCCGCGTCCGCCGCATCCGTCTTCCCTCCACTGGTCAGGTGGCGGGAACGAGCCATGGCGCAAATCCGCCGCCGACATCATCCCCGTACCGACCCGCGCTCTGCCAAGGTGTCGGCACCACAACACCAGTTGGGAGCCGGTGGGCGCGGCCGGCCTCTGAGCTCCGCCGGGCGGTCACCTGTGGGGGGTGGGCCGCTCGGCGGATCGCCTTCGGCGCCCTGTTTCCGGTGCGTCCGCCGGTGGACAATACGGCTCATGAAGCAGCAGGGGGCATACCGCGGACGCGGCCACGAGGACGACTGGTGGCGGCAGTTGTACGGGGAGGGTGGGGGAGAGGGGCGTCCGGGGCGCGGCGCGGTGCGGGACGCCGGACCGTCCGACGCGTCGGACACGCTCGACGAGCGGGTCAATTCGGCGCTGCGGGCGGTGTGTTCACCTCTGGTGGAGGTGGAGGTTGAGGTCGATGCGGATGCGGAGGTGTCGGCGAAGACATCTGTGGAGGCGTCTGTGGAGGTGCCCGGGGGAGCGTGTGGGGAGGCGCCCCGAGCGGCGTTACCGGGCGCGCCCGTCGCGCCCCGGCAGCCGACACCCCCTGAGCCGTCCGCGGGGACGCCGGAGCCGCCCCCGCCCAGAACCCCCCGTGCCTTCATCGGCGACCGGCCGCCCACCTACCACCCCGAGCCCGTCGCACTGCCCGCCGCCGACCCCGCCGCGCTCGACGCGCTGGTGCCCGACACCGTCCTGGACGGCGCCGCGTACGGCTCGCTGACGCTCCGCGCCGCCTCCCTGCGCGGCGACTCCGCCCGCTACCGCGGCGAACCGCGCCGCGACGCCCTGCTCACCGCACGTTTCGGCACCGGCCGGCACACCCTGATCCTGGTCGCCGTCGCGACCGGCCGCCCGGCCGTCGAGGGATCCCACCGCGCGGCCCACGACGCCTGCGCCTGGATCGGCGGCGCGGTCGGCCGCAGCTGCGCCCACCTGGCGGAGGACATCCGTACGGACCGCCGCAGCGCCCTCAAGTCCGGACTGCAGCGCCTCACCGACCACAGCTACGGCAAGCTGCGCGGCCAGGCTGCACAGCTGGACGCCGCCCCGGAGGAGCACACCGCCGCGCTGCGCTGTCTGCTGCTCCCCGCCGACCCCGAGTGCCGTACCCGGGTGTTCTTCGGCGTCGGCGAGGGCGGGCTGTTCCGACTGCACGGGGGCGCCTGGGAGGATCTGGAGCCCGCTGCCATGGACAGCGATGGGGAACCGGTCCGCGGTCCGGACCACGAGGTGGCGCCGCCGGAGTCATTTCTCTTCCGTGTGTCCGATGCCCGGCCGGGAGACACCCTGCTGCTGTGCAGTGCAGGGCTGGCCGAGCCGCTGAGGGAGGAGCCCGCGTTCGCAGCCCGACTGGCCGGCCAGTGGTCGGGTACGGAGGCGCCGGGCCTCGTCGAGTTCCTGGGCGCGGCACAGTTGCGTATCAAGGGTCATGCGCAGGACCGGACGGCCGTGGGGGTGTGGGAGTCTTAGCCCGGAGCCCGGAGCCCGGAGCCCGGAGCCCGGAGCCCGGAGCCCGGAGCCCGGAGCCCGGAGCCCGGACGAGCGGGCGCGCCCCCTCCGTTCATCGGCCCCATCACTTCATCGGCACCCCGTCACGTCCCCGGCGGATGCTGTGGCCGCAGCCGCAGCGTCAGAATCTGGAACGGACGCAGGTCGACCGTCACGTCCGATGTCGGCCCTCCCTCCTCCTCGTGCAGCGGCCGCTCCAACAGGTCCGTGACGGTGGCCCGTTCGACGGCGAAGCCGGGGGAGACCGTGCCGTTGGCGCGACCGCCACGCGACTCGTACAGCCGCACCACCACATCCCCGCTGCGGTCCTCGGCCAGCTTGACCGACTCGACGGTGATCGCCGGGTGGTCGACGCGGATCAGCGGGGCGACGAGCGGCGCGGCGGCGGAGTGGCCGGACGGCGGCAGGGCGGCGGGCCGGAGCGGGAGATTGAGGGCCAGCCCCTCGGCGACCGCGTCGCCCACCTCGGCGCCCGGCAGCAGGGCGTAGGTGAAGCGGTGGGTGCCCTGGTCGGTCTCGGGGTCCGGGCTGTGCGGGGCGCGCAGCAGGGTGAGCCGTACGGTCGTGCCCAGCCCCTTCTCGTGCGGCGTGCGGGTGACGTCATGGCCGTAGGTCGAGTCGTTGAGCACGGCGATGCCGTAGCCCGGTTCGGCGACCCGCAGCCAGCGGTGCGCACAGATCTCGAAACGGGCCGCGTCCCAGCTGGTGTTGGTGTGCGTGGGGCGGTGCACATGACCGAACTGGATCTCGGAGGTGGACCGTTCGGCGTGTACGTCGAACGGGAAGGCGGCCTTGAGGACCTTCTCGGACTCGTGCCAGTCGATGTCGGTGGTGATGTCGAGCCGCCGCGAGCCGGCGCGCAGCGTCAGCTCCTGGGTGACGCGGGAAGCGCCGAACGCCCTGGTCACCCGCACTGTCGCGGACAGCGGCCCGGACGCGGACAGCTCGACGGACTCGGCGTCGGTCAGATCGGTGTGCCGGTTGCGGTAGTGCCGGTCGAGGTCCCAGGCGTCGTATTCGGTGGGGTGGTCGGGGTGCAGCTGGAGCAGATTGCCGCGCGCGCCCGGAGCCAGGACCTCCCGTCCGACATGCAGATCACGTACGGAGGAGAGCAGCCCGTCGGCGTCGACGCACACCCGCAGCAGGCCGTTGTCGAGGGTGAGGGTGCCGCCGTCGGCCTCCGACCGCAGGGGCGGGAGCACGGCGGCGTCCGCACGAGGCACGACGGCGGCCGCGCTGAGCGCGGGGACATGGACGGCGACGGCGCTGGGCCCACCCGTTCCTGTTCCCGGTTCCGCCCCTGCCGCCGGCCCCGTTCCCGTCTCCGCCGGCAGCTCGACGATCTCGTCCCGGTCGTACGGCGAGGCATTGCACACCGCGGGGAGCGCGGCCCCCGCTCCGTCCGACGCGCCCAGCGCCGCCAGCGCCTCGTCGATCAGCGCGGTCAGCTCCGCCTCCACCGCGGCATACGTGGCACGGGACTCGCGATGGACCCAGGCGATGGACGAGCCGGGCAGGATGTCGTGGAACTGATGCAGCAGAACGGTCTTCCAGAGGCGGTCCAGTGCGTCGTACGGGTAGGTGTACGACGCGCCGCCCGCTCGCACGGCGGCGGTCGTGGCCCACAACTCGGCCTCCCGTAGGAGGTGTTCGGACCTCCGGTTGCCCTGCTTCGTCTTCGCCTGCGAGGTGTACGTACCGCGGTGGAACTCCAGGTACAGCTCGCCCGACCAGACCGGCGCGGCGGCCCCGTACTCCTCGTGCGCCGACGCGAAGAACCGGGCCGGCGGCTCGATCTCCACCCGGGGCGAGCCCTCCAGGGAGCGCAGCCGGCGGGCCCGCTCCAGCATCTCCCGGGTCGGGCCGCCTCCGCCGTCGCCCCAGCCGAAGGGCACCAGGGAGCGGGTGGCGCGGCCCTTGTCGGCGAAGTTCCGTTCGGCGTGGGCGAGTTCGTGGGCGTGGAGCTGGGAGTTGTAGGTGTCGACCGGCGGGAAGTGGGTGAAGACGCGGGTGCCGTCGATGCCCTCCCACCAGAAGGTGTGGTGCGGCATCCGGTCGGTCTGGTTCCACGACAGCTTCTGGGTGAGGAACCACTTCGCCCCGGCCAGCCGCGCCAGCTGCGGGAACGCGGCGGTGTAGCCGAAGGAGTCCGGCAGCCAGATCTCCTCGGTCTCCACCCCCAGCTCCTCCAGGAAGAACCGTTTGCCGTGGAGGAGCTGCCGGGCCAGCGCCTCACCGCCGGGCATGTTGGCGTCCGACTCCACCCACATCGAGCCGACCGGCGCCCAGTTCCCCCGGCGGACCGCCTCCTTGATGCGTGCCCAGATGCGCGGCTGGTGCTCCTTGACCCAGGCGTACTGCTGTGCCTGCGAGCAGACGAAGACCAACTCCGGGTATTCGCCCGCCAGGTGGGTGACGTTGGCGAAGGTGCGGGACGCCTTGCGTACGGTTTCGCGCAGCGGCCACAGCCAGGCGGAGTCGATATGCGCATGTCCGGCGGCCGCGACGAGGTGGGCGCTGGCGTGGGCCGGGCGGCTCAGGACGTCCGCCAGCTCGGCCCGGCCCGCGGCCGCCGTGCCGCGGACGTCGTGCAGATCGAGGGCGTCCAGCATGTTCTCCAGGGAGCGCAGGATCTCGTGCCGGCGCGGGCGGTCGGCGGGCAGCTGGTACATCAGCTCCGACAGCACCTCGATGTCGAGGGTCAACTGCCAGACGGTCTCGTCGAGGACGGCGAGATCCGCGGACGCGAAGCGGTACAGCGGCTGCCGCGGGGCGGTCCGTACGTCGCCGAGATCGGTGGGGCGGAAGTCCCGCAGCACGGCCGGGTTCGCGGCGGCCTCCAGCAGCAGGCGTACCTCCTCACCACCCTGTGCCGGGGAGCCGATGGGGATGTGCCGGTTGCGTGGGTGGATGCCCTTGAGCGGCACCCCGTCGGTCTCGTAGACCAGGCCCTCCGCCTGGAAACCGGGCCCGTCGCCGCTGAAACCGGGGTTGATCACGGCCTCCACCCGGCGCCCGGCCCACTCCCGCGGCACCTCGCCCGCCAGCCGGAACCAGCTCGTCGACCATGGCGGCCCCCAGACGTCACCGGCCGTGAACGGCTCGTATGCGGCCTCCAATGCCTCCCGTACCGGCACCGGTTCTCCCGGCGCATGCCATACGGAGAGCCGGAGCGGCAGCCGTGCCGCGTACTGCGCGGGCCTGATGAACTGCCCCAGCGCCCGCTCCAGGCGCCCCTCCACCAGCAGTCGGTCGTCGTGCACAGCGGCTCCTCACGGTCGTAGGGGCGATCCGTCCTGTCCGGGGCGGTCACGGCAGGCATACCCGCTGGCGGCCGGGTCGGCCCACCGGGCACGCGGGCGGCGGAGCCGGGGCCGGGACGGGACGGGGCGCCCCGGATTATGGCCCGCGGGCCCAAGCATGGTGCCTGGTCCTATGGGCATGCTGAGCGTGAGGCTGTTCGACCGGGGGCCGACGATTCGTCCGGGGGCGGGGGAGAAGATGCGTCAGCCTGTGCGACGCGAGGAACGTGACAGACCAGAGACGGCGGCCGAGGGGAGCCGTAGGGGCGGGCTTGCCGCATGGCATCCACGGGTGCTGGAGCGCAAGGTACGGCCGGGTGATCTGCGGGCGGTCGGCGAGGTGCGCGGCGAGTTGCGCCAGCTGCTCGGCCGCTGGGCGGTGAGCGCCGATGCCGCCGCGACGGCGACCCTGCTGACCAGCGAGTTGGTCACCAATGCCCTGGTGCACGCGAAGGGCGGTGCGGTGGTCCGGGCCATGGTCACCGACCGGCTGCGGGTGGAGGTCCGGGACTTCGCCCCCCAGCGCCCCGAGCCGCGCACGCCGAGCGCTGACGGAACGTCCGGCAGGGGGCTGACGCTGGTGCGGTCATTAGCGGACGCGTGGGGCGTACGGTCCCACGCGGTGGGCAAGAGCGTGTGGTTCGAGCTGGGCGGCGGACCGGCCTGACGGTGACATTTTCTCGTGGGCGCAAAAAGCCGGGGGCGTCACGTCGGCGCGGTCCGCCGAGCGCTTTTCAGCCGAATTGCCGCTCGATCGCGGCGAGTTTCTCCTCCAGTGAGTCCAGGCGCGGAATCGTCTGGGTGTCGTCCTCGGCCGTGAGATCCACGGTCAGCCGGGGCTCGGCCGGGTAGCCGGTGATGCCGGGCTCAGCGCCGGTCACGGCCTTGAGGGCCGGGCGTGAGCGCACCGGCAGTTCTCCTGCGGTCAGCGATTCCCGTTCGCCGGCTATGGCGGAGTCCGGGCCGGCCACTTCCGCGGCCGCGGCCTGCGCCACCGTCAGCTGACGGCTGCCTCTGCTGATGCCCCAGGAGCGGTGCTGCCGGTTGATGGCTTTGATGCGAGCCCGGTCCAGCTTGCCCTCTTTGCGCCTGCGGTGGCGACGCTGGGACTTCGCCCGGCGCTCCTCGCGGACCTCCTCGACGGCCTCGTCGAGCGTCCGTACGCCCTCCAGCAGCATCAGCGACCAGGCCGCGAAGGTCTCGCGGGGAGCGCGCAGCCAGCGGACGACGCGGATCTGCGGCAGTGGGCGGGGCACCAGGCCCTGTTCGCGGAGCGCCGCCCGACGGGTCTGCTTCAGCGCCCGGTCGAAGAGGACCGCGGCCGACAGCGACATACCGGCGAAGAACTGCGGTGCGCCCGCGTGCTCCAGACCCCGGGGCGCGTGCACCCAGTTGAACCAGGCGGCGGCACCGGCGAACGTCCACACCAGCATGCGTGAGCCGAGCGCCGCGTCCCCGTGGCTGGCCTCGCGCACCGCGAGGACGGAGCAGAACATCGCGGCGCCGTCGAGCCCGAAGGGCACCAGGTACTCCCAGCCTCCGGTGAGGTTGAGGTTCTGGGTGCCGAAGCCGACCAGGCCGTGGAAGGAGAGCGCCGCGGCGACCGCCGCACAGCAGAAGAGCAGCACATACGAGGCCGAGGCGAAGAGGGTCTCTTTGCGGCGGCGGCGCTCCTCGCTGCGCTCCCAGGAGTCGTCACTGGCGGACCGGGTGGACCCGCGCTTGCCACGCAGCACCAGGGCCACGGCGGTCGAGCCGCCGGCGATCACCAGGGCTGCCGGAACCAGCCAATCCAGCGATATTTCGGTCATGATCATTCTTGGTCCCTTGCATCGCGTGGGCGGTTTCGCGCGACATCCTGGCGGAGGACGTCCCCCACACAGAGGGTTTCGGAGCAAGAGAACGCCAAGGGGGTGCCGGGCTGGCGGATATGTGACTGTCGCACCGAACGCCCTTGTGGGGGAGTCGAGTTGAGTTCGAATTAGTCCCCCGAAAGGGTTACGTGTGCTGTCAGGCGGTGGCGGTGAGACGGGTGATGCGGTCCGCGTCGCAGGTGCGCGGGCAGGTGACGCAGGTGTCCTCCGGGCGCAGTGTGTAGAACATGCAGCAGCTGGCCCGATCCCGGGTCGGCAGTGCCTCGCCGCCGGGTCCGGTGAGCTCACGGAACGCCGCGCTGCCCACGTACGGGGCGGTGGCACCCGGCAGCAACCGCTCCAATTCGGCCACCGCGCGCGGCTCTTCGCCGAGCAGATGGCCGAGGTACCAGAGGCCCTCGACGATCTCGTCGGACGCCATGCCCCACAGTGCGCGCGGGCCGCGCCGCATCCTGGTGCGGAAGCCGTCCAGTACGGGCCGCAGATGCTCGGCGACCGCGTCCCGCACCTCGGCGCGCAGCGCCTCCTCGTCCGGCACCACCCGGGCGTGGGGCAGCGCGGCGGCCGGATCGTCCGGCAGGCACGCGAACGAGCCGATGCGGACGGCCATCTGACCCAACTCCCGCTGGAAGGAGACGTCCTGTACCGGCAGCCGTGGAACCCGGCGGTGCAGGAACCAGGGGATGGTGATCAGCAGACAGGCCGGCCAGGCGTAGCGATGCAGCGCGAAGCCGGCGACGACGTCGGGGCGGGCGCGCTGTCCGTATTCCCGCAGGATCTGCTCGTCGTCCCAGGAGAGAAAGGTGTCCAGGGTCTCACCGCCGTCCGCCAGACCGGCCGCGCACACCCAGCCGTCGCCGCTCGGCGGCGCCGCGTGCCACTCGGACACCCGCAAGGCGGGAAACGCCTCGGAGAGCCGGGCATACGCACCGGCGAAGGGCTGGACGAGGGGCACGGCGGCGAGGGCACGGGTCATGGGGGAGACCACCGAATCGCGATCGTTAGCAGGTAAGCCTAACCTTATCCGGAGACTTTACCCGAACCCTCTCGGATGTGAACTGTTGCCAACGCCGCCTATGGTGCTGGGAACGTCAGAAGGAGCCGCAATGGAGCAGGGCGCAGTGGAACGGGAGCCGCGCACGCGGGCGCGGATGCCCGCGCGAGCCGGTTTCGCGACGCCGCACGGCCCCCGTGACCGTCCCGCGCCGCCGCCCCGCACCGGGGCCGCGGAGCCGCCGCCGGTGCCTCGGCAGCCGGCCCCGCGGCCACAGCGGCACTCGGTCCGCGGCCAGGTGTTGGCGGCGCTGCGCCAGGCGCTGCTCGGCGGCGAGCTGGCCCCCGGCGAGGTCTACTCCGCGCCCGCGCTCGCCGAGCGCTACGGCGTCTCCGCGACCCCCGTCCGCGAGGCCATGCAGCAGCTCGCGGGCGAGGGCGCCGTCGAGGTCGTGCCCAACCGCGGCTTCCGGGTCTGCGAGCGCAGCTCCCGCGACCTCGCCGAGCTGGCCGAAGTACGCGCCATGCTGGAGGTGCCCGCCATCATCCGGCTGGCCAGGGCGGTGCCGCCGGCGCGCTGGGAGGAGCTGCGCCCGCTCGCCGCCGAGGGCGTCGCGGCCGCCGCACGCGGAGACCGCGTCCGCTACGCCGAGGCGGACCACGCCTTCCACCACGCGGTGATCTCGCTCACCGGGAATCGTCGGCTCACCGAGGTCGCCGACGATCTGCTGCGTCGCGCCCAGTGGCCGGCGAGCGGGGGCCCCCGGCTGCGGACCGCCGAGCTGCTGGCCGACGCCTCCGAGCACACGGCGCTGCTCGATGCCCTGATCTCCCAGGAGTACGCGGTCGTCGAGCGCATCGCGCGCGATCATCTCTCGGTGGCGCGCCACCCGCACTGACCGGTCGGTCGTGGGCGCTGACCGGTCGGCGGTCGTGGACGCGGCGGCTGCCGGCTCGGCGGCGGCCATCCGGCCGCACCGGACCCGCGCGGCTCAGTCGGGCAGCAGCTCCGGCAGCGGCAGCGCCGCGGCATCGGCGGCGGGCCGGGAGAGATACAGCTCGGCGTGGTAGAAGCCGTCCGATTCCTTGCCCTCGGGGGACAGCCCGCGGGCGGTCAGCGCGGTGAACGCCCCCCGCCGCTCGTCGGCGTCGGCGAACCGCCGCTGCCGGAAGGTGCGGGTGGCGAGCTTCTCCGTCACCAGGCCCGCGCGGGCGAGCAGCGCGGACACCGGCTGGTAGGACACCTCCCGCAGGACGAACGCCGCGACCCAGGGCGGTGTCGACATGCAGTCGACGAGCCGGCCGAAGGTGCGCTCGGTGATGTAGCCGACGCCGCCCGTGACGGTGATCAGGTCGGTGCCGGCCAGCGCCTTCCGCAGCGCCGGGCTCACCTCGTCGCACTCCAGGTTCTCGGCGAAGCCGTGGTCGAGCAGACCGACCGTCTGTGCGTAGTCGACCGCGTTCTTCGCGGCGTCGAGGCCGATCACCCGGGCCGCTCCGGGGAGACGCCGGGTGGCGAAGAATGTACGGTCCTCGTGGGCGAGCTGCTCCGTTTGGGACGCGCCGGGGTCGGCCGCCGTGTACCGGCGGTAGAGATCGCCGAGGTCCAGCCGGTGGTTGAGCAGTGCCGCGTTGACCCCGTATGAGCAGCAGAGGTCGACGACATTGAGTGGCGTACGGTTCGGCCGGCGGCGCCGCAGCACCTCGGCCACGGCGCGGAACACCGCTTGGCCGTGGTGCGGAATCTGATACTCCAGGGGTTGCAGTGTGGTGAAGTACCGACGGGGATCAGGGCAGTTGTAGATCGCCTCGAAATCCGCCTTGCCCCAGTCGGATCCAGCGGTTGTATTGATTGCTCCTGCTGCCACGGATGGGCCTCCTGAAAGGCTGCCAGAGAGTGGGCGTGCGCTGGTTCCGGACCAGCATCCAGGCCCCGCCACCGCCTTACAGTGCGACTTGCGGCCATTCTCGGGGCGTGTGGGACGCGGGGTGGCACACTGGTCCCGCGTCATTCCCCGATCTTCTCACCTCGTCTTTCACTCCGCTCGTCGTCGCGTCGCGGAGCCTGTTCGGGCCGGGCCGCCGGGCCCCGGACGGCCGGATTCCGCCTGATGGGGTCGGTCCCCGCGGCGATCCGGCGGGACGTCGGAGCCGGGCCCGGCGGCCCGCCCCCGGCGCCGCCGCGGCCCGGCCGAGGCACCGGCGACTGCATACAGTTTCGGCCAATCCTTGCCGGGGCGGGCATGGCCGACGACGAGGGGTTGACGGGACGGCGCCGGGTATTGCGTCGCGCCCCCTACACGCTTCCTGCGTGATCTTCACCAGGTTCCTCCGCAACCCCTGCACGGCCCGGACGCGCTTCCCCGGGGCGTCGCGTGGCGCGCGTCCCGACCCGTGCGTGCTACGCCCCCTGCGCGCTACGACCCGTGCGCGCTATGGAGCCGGCGGGAGATGTTCCGCCAACCAGGTGGGCACACCGCCCATGAGGCGCAACAGCCGGGCGGCCTCCGTACGCAGCCGCTCGGCCTCGCCGTCCGGGGCGGCGTCGGCCAGGGCCGCGAGCGCCGGCGCCGTACCGACGAGGAAGCCCAGCTCCTCGCGGATCCGCAGGGACTCGGCGAAACCGTGCCGGGCCTCCGCCAACTCCCCTTCACGCAGGGCGAGTCCGGCCAGATGGCGCCAGGTGAAGGACAGCAGCAGGGTGTCGCCCTGGACGGTGGCGCCCGCATGCGCGCGACGGTAGGCGGCGCGCGCCGCGTCCGGGCTGTCGGCGATGTGCTCGGCCATCAGCCCGCGCCGGAAGTCCAGCAGCGGGCGGCCGGGCGACGCCGGGGCGAGCAGCGCGGCGGCCCGGCCGAGCGCCGAGCGTGCCTCGTCGGCCCGGTCGCGGACGCCCAAGACCGTGGCGGCGTACGCCAGATGACCGCGCTCACAGGCCGCGCCGCCCCGTTCGTCGTCGTCGCCCGCCAGCGCTTCGGCGCTGCGCAGCGCGTCCTCGGCCTCGGCCCACCCGGTGGCCGTGAACATACAGCGCTCCACCAGGAGGGCCGCGCGACGCAGCGCGGAGGGGGCGTGATGGGCGGAGTGGGGCTCCAGCAGCGCGGCCGCGTCGGCCCAGCAGCCGCGGGACCGCAGCCGCCAAACGGCGCGGTCGAGGGGGTTGTCCCCCTCGACCGCTCTGGATGCCGGAACCACCGGTGCGGGTGCCGGTGCGGGTGCCGGTCCGGGCACCGCTACCGATGCCGGTCCTGACGTGGATCCCGGTTGTGATCCGGAGTCCGATCCGGATGTCGATCCGGGTTCTGATCCCGATTCCGCGGACCTGATGGAATCCGCGGAATCCGCGGATCCTGACATGGCGGTGTCCGCCACATTGCCCTCCCCGAGCGCGCCATTGAGCTGGAACTGGATGCAGTGGGCGAATCTCAGCACGAATTCCGTGGTGCGGCCAAGGGGGTGGGTGAATGATTTCACAATCGCCAACAGGGCCTGTGTGCAAGGGAAAGCGGCCCTGATCGGCCATGCTGCGGCACGGCCGGGTCGCCGGCCGCCGTAACGGTGTTGACGCGATGACGCCCGATCGAGTTACTGCCCGACGGACGGGTGCGGGTTCGCCGGGCGCCGCATCGGTGCCCCTTAAGGCCCACCCCTTAGGGGCCCGTCCACCCGACCCCACCGTCATCCCCGCCCCGGCCACAAGACCCGCCCCGCCTCGCTGGAGGGATTCCACAGCTCGCGGAGCACCCCGAGCGGCCGCCTTCCACCGCCCGGCCGCCCGCCCCGTCAGCTCATCCGCAGCGCCAGGAAGAAGTCGAGCTTGTCCTCCAGGCGGGACAGATCGCGGCCGGTGAGCTGCTCAATGCGCCCCACCCGGTAGCGGAGGGTGTTCACATGCAGGTGGAGGCGGCCGGCACAGCGGGTCCACGACCCGTCGCAGTCCAGGAACGTCTCCAGGGTGGGGATCAGCTCGGCGCGGTGCTTGCGGTCGTACTCGCGCAGCGGGTCCAGGAGCCGGGCGGTGAAGGCCCGGCGGACGTCGTCCGGGACGAAGGGCAGGAGGAGGACGTGGGAGGCCAGCTCCTCGTGTCCGGCGGCGCAGACCCGGCCGGGCCGGGCGGCGGCGACCCGGCGGGCGTGCCGGGCCTCCTCCAGCGCACCGCGCAGCCCGTCCGCCGAATGCACCGAGGCGCTGACGCCGACCGTCAGCCGGCCGTCGTCCGCCAGGCCGCGGCCCAGCGGTTCCTGGATGGCGGTGAGCAGATCGTCGGCGTGCAGACCGGGTGCCCCGGTGTCACCGGACTCGTCCGGGACGGCGGGCAGCGGCACCAGCGCCACCGCCTCGTCCCCGGTGTGCGCCACGGCGATCCGGTCCGAGGGCTCCGGGCCGAACGTGCCGGGATCGACCAGCACCTCCTCCAGGAGGGACTGCGCCACCGGGCCGCCGGGGACGTCGCCGTCCGCCCACTCGACCCGGGCCACCACGATCTGCCAGTGCGGGGCGGTGCCGAGGCCGGGCAGCAGCACCGGGGCCGCCACCCGCAGCCGGGCCGCGATCTCGGCGGGCGGCGCGCCGGTCTGGACGAGCTCCAGCACCTCCTGGGCCAGCCGCCGGCGGACGGTACGCGCGGCATCGCGCCGGTCGCGTTCCACGGCGATCAGCTGGGTGACGCCGTTCAGCAGGTCGAGGCGCTCCTCGGACCAGTCACCGGCGTCCGCCTCGACGGCCAGCAGCCAGTCCGACAGCACCGTCTCGCGCAGATCGCGGCCGTCGTTGCGGATGGGGAACAGCGAGTACGTGGTGGTCCCCGGCCCGCCACCCGACCGCCGCCCCTCATCGAGGCGCTGCGCGCCGTCCTCCTCGATCGTGACGCGGTGCGGGCCGCGGCGGCCGGTGCGGGCGGCGGCCAGATGCTCGCCCGCGAGCCGGGCGCCCAGCTCGCCGGGCAGCTCGGGCCCGGAGTCCGCCAGCGTCGAACCGGCGATCTGCCGTCCGGTGGGGGAGAGCACCCAGGCCCGCAGGTCCAGGTCGGAGCCCAGCAGGTCCAGTACCACCTCCGGGCCGCCGCCGGCCGGGCCCGACGTCATCAGCCGCCGGTGCCGGTCCACCACGGCGGCCAGATCACCGGCCCGTTCGCTGGAGACCTGGCGGACGACATGCTCGGTGATGGAGGCGAACGAGACGTCCTCGACGACCGAGAACAGCGGCAGCCGGTGCCGTGCGCAGGCCACCACGAGATCGTCCGGGATGGCGCCCAGCTCGGCCTCGCCCGCCGCGAGCCCGGCGACCCCGGCGCCGGCCAGGATGCGGACGAACCGCTCGGAGTCCTCCGGCTCCCGCCGCCAGGCCAGACCGGTCAGCACCAGCTCGCCGCCGGACAGGTACCGGCTGGGGTCGCGCAGGTCGGTGGTCATCACCCCGCGTACGGTGCGGTCCAGCTCTTCCTCGCCCCCGAGAAGCCGCAGCCCGAGGGTGGTCGTTTCCAGGAGTGCGCGGAGCCGCATGTCCTCGCCCGCCGTTCTTTGCCGTCTGGTGTTGCCGGTGGAATGCCGCGAGGTTTCGGAGCCTCGTCTTTCGTTCGAATCTACAAGACGGGTCCTTTGGCCAGCCAACCGCTTCATGGTTTCGGTGACTGCACCGGGCGGGTTGTGGGCGCGTTCACTGAAGCCAAGCTCGTTAACGAGACATGAACGGCTCGATGGCGACGAGGGCCAAAGGTCCTCACCATGAGCAGCGAACGCCCCGATCTTCGTAGAAGAGGCCACCCATGGACTTCCTTCGCCCCGCCAGCTGGGAGGAGGCGCTCGCCGCTAAGGCCGAGCACCCCACCGCTGTGCCCATCGCGGGCGGCACGGACGTGATGGTCGAGATCAACTTCGACCACCGCCGCCCCGAGTACCTGCTCGATCTGAACCGTATCGGTGACCTGAGCGAGTGGGAGGTCGGGGAGAAGACCGTACGTCTTGGCGCCTCCGTGTCCTACACCAACATCATGGAGAATCTGCGGACCGAGCTGCCCGGTCTGGCGCTCGCCTCGCACACCGTAGCGTCCCCGCAGATCCGCAACCGCGGCGGCGTCGGCGGCAACCTCGGCACCGCCTCCCCGGCCGGTGACGCGCACCCCGCGCTGCTCGCCTCCGGAGGTGAGGTCGAGGTCGAGTCGGTACGCGGGGGCATCCGAATGATCCCGATCGACGGGTTCTATGTCGGCGTCAAGCGTCACGCGATGGCGCCCGACGAGCTGATCCGCGCGGTGCATCTGCCGAAGGCCGACGGGCCGCAGCAGTTCTCCAAGGTCGGCACCCGCAACGCCATGGTCATCGCGGTGTGCGCCTTCGGGATCGCGCTGCACCCCGAGACCCGGACCGTACGCACCGGCATCGGCTCCGCCGCGCCCACCCCCGTACGGGCCCGTGAGGCCGAGGACTTCCTCACCGCGGCGCTGGCGGAGGGCGGTTTCTGGGAGTCCGGCGCCCCCATACCCCCGTCCGTGGCGAAGCAGTTCGCGCAGCTCGCCACCGGCGCATGCAACCCCATCCACGATGTGCGCGGCAGCGCCAAGTACCGCCGGCACGCGGTCGGCATCATGGCGCGTCGCACCCTCGGCTGGACCTGGGAGTCCTACCGCGGCAATGAGAGGAGCGCACAGTGCGCGTGAACTTCACCGTCAACGGCCGTGAGCAGACGGCCGACGACGTCTGGGAAGGCGAGAGCCTGCTGTACGTCCTCCGCGAGCGGATGGGCCTGCCGGGCTCCAAGAACGCCTGCGAGCAGGGCGAATGCGGTTCCTGCACGGTCCGTCTGGACGGTGTGCCGGTCTGCTCCTGCCTGGTCGCCGCCGGCCAGGTCGAGGGCCGCGAGGTGGTCACCGTCGAGGGACTCGCGGACTACGCCAAGCAGCGCGCCGAGCACGGCGGTTGTGGCACAGGGGCCTGCGGGACGGGCCTGGACGACGCGAAGCGCTGGGAAGCCCGGCCTGCGGATTCACAAACCGGTGAAACCGGCACCCTCCCGCATGCGACGCTCTCGCCGATCCAGCAGGCGTTCATCGACGCCGGCGCGGTGCAGTGCGGCTTCTGCACCCCGGGCCTGCTGGTCGCCGCCGACGAACTGCTGGAGCGCAACACCTCCCCGTCGGACGCCGATATCCGTGAGGCGTTGTCGGGCAACCTGTGCCGCTGCACGGGCTACGAGAAGATCCTCGACGCGGTCCGGCTGGCGGCCGCCCGCGGCGAGCAGCAGACCGCTGGAACGGGGGCCTGACCGGTATGGGAGTCACTCGTACACCCACCAACCTCACGCAGGGCGGCAAGACCAAGGCCGGTATCGGTGAGTCGACGCTGCGGCCCGACGGCACCCTCAAGGTGACCGGCGAGTTCGCGTACTCCTCGGACATGTGGCACGAGGACATGCTGTGGGGCTTCACGCTCCGCTCCACCGTCGCGCACGCCGAGATCGTCTCGATCGACATCGCCGAGGCGCTGGCCACCGCCGGTGTCCACGCCGTCCTCACCTACGACGACCTGCCCACCGGGGTGAAGAACTACGGCCTGGAGATCGAGGACACCCCGGTTCTCGCGCACGGCAAGGTCCGCCACCACGGCGAGCCGGTGGCCCTGGTCGCCGCCGACCACCCGGAGACCGCCCGCCGCGCGGCCGCCAAGATCAAGATCGAGTACCGGGAACTCCCGGTCATCACGGACGAGGCGTCCGCGCTCGCCCAGGACGCGGTCCTGGTCCACGAGAACCGCGACGACCACCACTCCGGCCATGTCCCGCACCCGAACATCGTGCACCGCCAGCCGATCGTCCGCGGCAACGCCGACGAGGCCGCCGAGCAGGCCGATGTCATCGTCTCCGGCGAGTATGTCTTCGGCATGCAGGACCAGGCGTTCCTCGGCCCGGAGTCCGGCCTCGCGGTGCCCGGCGAGGACGGCGGCGTCGATCTGTACGTCGCCACCCAGTGGCTGCACTCCGACCTCCGCCAGATCGCCCCGGTCCTCGGCCTGCCCGAGGAGAAGGTGCGGATGACGCTCTCCGGCGTCGGCGGCGCGTTCGGCGGTCGCGAGGACCTGTCGATGCAGATCCACGCCTGCCTCCTGGCGCTGCGCACCGGCAAGCCCGTCAAGATCGTCTACAACCGGTTCGAGTCCTTCTTCGGGCACGTCCACCGGCACCCGGCGAAGCTCTGGTACGAGCACGGCGCCACCAAGGACGGCAAGCTCACGCACATGAAGTGCCGCATCGTCCTGGACGGCGGGGCCTACGCGTCGGCCTCCCCGGCGGTCGTCGGCAACGCCTCCTCCCTCTCCGTCGGCCCGTACGTCGTCGACGACGTCGACATCGAGGCCCTCGCCCTCTACACCAACAACCCGCCCTGCGGCGCGATGCGCGGCTTCGGCGCGGTCCAGGCGTGCTTCGCCTACGAGGCGCAGATGGACAAGCTCGCCGCGAAACTGGGCCTGGACCCGGTGGAGTTCCGGCAGCTCAACGCCATGGAACAGGGCACGGTCATGCCGACCGGGCAGCCGGTCGACTCCCCGGCCCCGGTCGCCGAACTGCTCCGCCGCGTCAAGGCGATGCCGCTGCCGCCGGAGCAGCAGTGGCTCGCGGCCGGTGAAGGCGCCGACGTCCGCGCGCTGCCCGGCGGTCTGTCCAACACCACCCACGGCGAAGGCGTGGTCCGCGGTATCGGCTACGCCGTCGGCATCAAGAACGTCGGCTTCTCCGAGGGCTTCGACGACTACTCCACCGCCCGGGTGCGGATGGAGGTCGTCGCCGGCGAGCCGGTCGCCACCGTGCACACCGCGATGGCGGAGGTCGGCCAGGGTGGTGTCACCGTCCACGCCCAGATCGCCCGTACGGAGCTGGGTGTCCAGCAGGTCACCATCCAGCCGGCCGACACCCAGGTCGGCTCGGCCGGCTCCACCTCCGCATCCCGGCAGACGTACGTCACCGGCGGCGCCGTCAAGAACTCCTGCGAGCTCGTCCGCGAGAAGGTCCTGGAGCTGGGCCGCCGCAAGTTCGGCAGCTACCACCCGGCCTGGGCCACCGCCGAGCTGCTCCTGGAGGGCGGCAAGGTCGTCACCGACGGCGGCGAGGTCCTCGCCGACCTGGTGGACGTCCTGGAGGACGAGGCGATCGAGATCGAGGCCGAGTGGCGGCACCGCCCCACCGAGGCGTTCGACCTGAAGACCGGTCAGGGCAACGGCCACGTCCAGTACTCCTTCGCCGCGCACCGTGCGGTGGTGGAGGTGGACACCGAACTCGGCCTGGTCAAGGTCATCGAGCTGGCCTGCGCCCAGGACGTCGGCAAGGCCCTCAACCCGCTCTCCGTCGTCGGCCAGATCCAGGGCGGTACCACCCAGGGCCTGGGCGTGGCGGTCATGGAGGAGATCGTCGTCGACCCCAAGACCGCGAAGGTGCGCAACCCCTCCTTCACGGACTACCTCATCCCCACGATCCTCGACACCCCGACCATCCCGGTCGACGTGCTCGAACTCGCCGACGACCACGCCCCGTACGGGCTGCGCGGCATCGGTGAGGCCCCGACCCTCTCGTCGACTCCGGCCGTCCTCGCGGCGATCCGGAACGCGACCGGGCTGGAGCTCGACAAGACACCGGTACGCCCCGAGCACCTCACCGGCACCTGACCGAATCCCCTGGGGGCAACCCCCGGAACTCCGGGGCCCGCCCAGCCCCGGACAACCCCCCGAACCTCCGGGCGGCGCGCGATAGGGGTGTCCCTGTCCGTCCTCCTCCGCGCACCGCCCGGAGCCCACGTAGCAACACCGCAGTCGCTGCCCGGCGTACCACGTTGGCAGTACCCACGTTCGTCTCGGGCCGTCCCCCGGGTCGTGCAGCCGAAGATCCATCCCAAATCTCGCACCCCCCTCGCGAGTGTCCCTATGAACCTTGGGAGTCAGGCACCATGACCCAGCAGTCCACAGAGCCGCAGACCACGGCGGAAGACGCGGGCGAGGGCACGCGTCAGCCCGCCGGCCGGTCCTGGCTCGACCGGTACTTCCACATATCCGACAGAGGATCGACGATCTCCCGCGAGATCCGCGGCGGCATCACCACCTTCATGGCGATGGCGTACATCCTCCTCCTCAACCCGATTCTTCTGGGCGGGCCGGACGCCAGCGGACACACGCTGAGCCCGACCGCAGTGATCACCGCGACCGCAATCGCCGCCGCCTTCACCACCCTCCTGATGGGTTTCGTCGGCAAGGTACCGCTGGCTCTGGCAGCCGGACTCAATGTCTCGGCGGTTCTCGCCGGTCAGGTGATCAAGGACCTGACCTGGCCGCAGGCCATGGGTCTGTGCGTGATGTACGGCGTCGTGATCATGCTGCTGGTGGTCACCGGGCTCCGCGAGCTCATCATGAACGCCATCCCGCTGCCGCTGAAGCACGGCATCACGATGGGCATCGGCCTGTTCGTCGCGCTGATCGGCCTGGTCAAGGCAGGCTTCGTCGGCAAGGGCCCGGAGCACGGTCCGCCGGTCGCGCTGGGTCTCGACGGCACGCTCCAGGGCTGGCCCGTCCTGTTCTTCGCCATCACCCTGCTGCTCATCTTCATGCTGCAGGCCCGCAACGTCCCCGGCGCGATCCTCATCGGCATCACCGCCGGCACGGTCCTCGCCGTGGCGGCCAACGCCATCGGCGTCACCAACGTCAAGGACTGGGGCGGCGCCCCTCCGGAGCTGCCCGGCAACCCGGTGTCCAGCCCGGACTTCGGCCTCTTCGGCGCCGTCGAGTTCGGCGGCTGGGAGCAGATCGGCGCCCTGGGCGTGGGCATGCTCGTCTTCACCCTGGTGCTGGCCGGCTTCTTCGACGCCATGGCCACCATCATCGGTGTCGGCACCGAGGCCAAGCTGGCCGACTCCCAGGGCCGGATGCCCGGACTGAGCAAGGCACTGTTCGTCGACGGCGCGGGCGGTGCGGTCGGCGGTGTCACCGGTTCCTCCGGGCAGACCGTCTTCATCGAGTCGGCCACCGGCGTCGGCGAGGGCGCCCGTACGGGCCTGGCCAGCATCGTCACGGGCGGATTCTTCGCACTGTGTCTGTTCTTCACCCCGGTGACGCAGATCGTGCCGGCGCCGGTGGCCTCCGCCGCCCTCGTCGTCATCGGCGCGATGATGATGAGCGCCGCCAACCACGTCGACTGGCGCGACCGTTCGGTGGCCATCCCGGTCTTCCTGACCGTGGCCCTGATGCCGTTCACCTACAACATCACCGCCGGTGTCGGCGCGGGTGTCATCGCCTACGCCGCCATCAAGTCGGCCCAGGGCAAGTGGCGTGAGGTCGGTGCCTTCATGTGGGTGCTGACCGGCATCTTCACCGTCTACTTCGCCCTGCACCCGATCGAGCAGCTGCTGGGCCTGAGGTAGCGAGACCGCCCGCTCCCCTCCCCACCATCCGTAAAGGAGACCGACATGCTGGACATCGCCGAAGAGCTGAACCGGTGGGTCGAGCAGGGACGTGACTTCGCGGTGGCCACCGTCGTGGCCACCAACGGGAGCGCGCCCCGCCAGCCAGGCGCCGCCCTCGCCGTCGACAGCGAGGGCACCGCGATCGGGTCGGTCTCCGGAGGCTGTGTGGAGGGAGCGGTGTACGAGCTGTGCCAGGAGGCTCTGCGGACCGGCGAACCGGTCCTGGAACGCTTCGGCTACAGCGACGAGGACGCCTTCGCCGTCGGCCTGACCTGCGGCGGCATCATCGACATCCTCGTCACCCCGGTACGGACGAGCGCCCCCGGATCCGCCCGCGACAGCGGATCCGGGGAGCCGGTGGACAGCACCGCCGACACGCTCGCCGCCGCGCTGGCCGCCGCCGCCCGAGGAGAGGCGGCGGCGGTCGCCCGGATCGTCGACGGCCCCGCCGAACTCCTCGGCCGCGCCCTGCTCGTCCGCCTCGACGGCAGCCACACCGGCACTCTCGGCGGCCACCCCGCCCTCGACCACACCGCCGTCGAGCAGACCCGCGCTCTGCTGGACGCCGGCCGCACCACCACCATCGAGATCGGCGCCGACGGCTCCCGCTGCGGCCGGCCGGTCACCCTCCTCGTCGAATCGTCCGTCCCCGCCCCCCGGATGATCGTCTTCGGCGCCATCGACTTCGCCTCGGCCCTGGTCAGAGTCGGCAAGTTCCTCAACTACCAGGTCACGGTCTGCGACGCCCGCCCCGTCTTCGCCACCCGCGCCCGCTTCCCCGAGGCGGACGACATCGTCGTCGACTGGCCCCATCGCTATCTGGACTCCCAGGACCTCGACTCCCGTACGGTCCTCTGCGTCCTCACCCACGACGCCAAGTTCGACGTTCCCCTCCTGGAACGCGCGCTCAAGCTCCCCGTCGCCTACGTGGGCGCGATGGGCTCCCGCCGCACCCACCTGGACCGCCTGCAGCGCCTGCGCGACGTCGGCCTCACCGAACTCGAACTCAACCGCCTGCGCTCACCGATCGGCCTCGACCTGGGCGCCCGCACCCCCGAGGAGACGGCCCTCTCCATCGCCGCCGAAATCGTCGCCAACCGACGCGGGGGTACGGGCGTACCGCTGACCGGGGCGCACACGCCGATCCACCATGACGGGGGGCGGGCGGTGGGGAGGATCGGGTCGGTGGCCTGAGGGGGCCGGGCCCCAGGCACCAGGCCCCGGGCCGTGGTGCTCAGTCCCAGCCGTGCGGTTTCCGTCCCAGGCGCCGGCGGGAGCGGAGGCGACCGCCTCCGCTCCCTGGGGACCCACGAATTGCTCAGTCCCAGCCGCGCGGTGCTCAGTCCCAGGCCAGCGGGAGCGTGATCAGCCCCCGTATCGCCGGGCTCGCCGCCCAGCGGAGGCGGCTTTCGTCCACGGCCAGCCGCAGCCCGGGGAGTTCGCGCAGCAGGGTGCCCAGGCCGACCAGCAGTTCCTGGCGCGCCAGCTCGGCGCCGAGGCAGTGGTGAATGCCCCGCCCGAAGGTCAGATGGCGGTTGGGGCGGCGGGTGATGTCGAAGCGTTCCGGCGCCTCGAAGACCGACGGATCCCGGTTGACCGGCATGAACGCGACCGTGGCCGCCGTCGCCGGTCCCGCCCAGGGCGCCGCTGGGACGCGGGTCATCCCGAGGGCGATCGCCGGGCTGTACCGCAGAACCTCCTCGACGGCGGGTGCCAGCAGCGCCTCCGGCTCCGCCCGCAGCCGGGCGAGCTGCTCCGGGTGAACGAGCAGGCACAGCAGCGCGCTCGCCAACTGCGCGGAGACGAGATGCGCCCCGTCGAAGAACAGCGACGCGGCCAGGCCCGTCAACTCGCCCTCGCTGAGGAAGCCTTGGGCCCGCACCCGCAACAGGTGGGCCAGTACGCCCGCTCGCGGGCGGTGGCGCAGCTCGTCCAGCATCTCGACGACCACACGGTGCAGCCGCATCTCCGCCCGGTAGATCTCGTACGGCCCGGCATCGGGATCGCCTGAGCGCGCCAGCGACCAGCGGAAGAGCTCCGGCCGGAGCCGCTCGGGCGTGCCCAGCATGTCGCAGTGCACGGCGAAGGCGAACGGCGTACAGAACTGTGCGATGACATTGCACGGTCGGCCGGCCGTGCGCAGTGACGCCGCCAGCGCACGGGCGCGCGCCTCCAGCCGAGGCCGGCGCAGCCGCACCGCCCTGGCCGCGAACGCGCCGTTCAGCAGGGCCCGTGTCCGGGTGTGCCGAGGCGGGTTCGCCTCAGCGGGCGACATCACGGAGCCGGGCCGATCGGTGGGCGCCGAGGGGCGATACGCCGGCTCGGGTCCGTCAGGAACCGCCGGGCTTCCCGGTGGCCGACGATCGACCGCGGTGCCCCGAGGCCACGTTCGGCCTCCGCTCCGTCGTCCCGCACCTCCCTCGGCCGCCCGGCCACCATCTCCGCAGGACAGCCCCGAAGAAAAGCCCAGCCACCAACCCCGCGTTCCACCGCCACACGCCCCCCGGCTGTTCACCCCGCTCGGCCCACGCACATCACATCCTGGCCGTCCATTCACGCCGGGGCCAGACAAGCGGGCCAGGCAGGCAAAACAGGCCAGGCGGACCCTGGCAACAGCAGAAGCCCGTACCCCCTCCCCAGGAGTACGGGCTCCGCCGTGCGACGCATCGGAAAGTCGTCGCGGCTGCCGTTCCGCACAGCCCCGGCCGCACGAACCGCAGTTGAGCTGAGTATGCCGCACGGATGAAGCCACGGCGAATGACCAAAAGCCGCCGAGGAGACCGGAGGGACATCGCGGCGCCCCCTGCCGCTGAGGACGAACCTGCCGCGGGTAAGGGCCTGGAGGCGAGCGGTTGCCCCCACCGTCTCCGTCGCGGGGAAAACGAGATGACGGGCACCGTGCCTCGGGTTAGCGTCCCGGAGTGACCACGGACACCCCCACCCGCACCGCCATCGCGCCCGGCCGGAACGACATCCGGGACCTCCCCGACGAACAACTCGACAGGGCCCTGGACCTCGTCTACCTCGCCTTCCACCTCGCCCCCGGAGACAAGCGGCGCACCCACCACCGCGAACTGCTACGGCGCTGCGCCCGCATCGGCGCCTACGACGGTGAACTGCTCGCGGGACTGGCCGCCGCGCACCCCCTCGCCCTCTCCATCCCGGGCGGTCAACTCCCTTGCGCCGCCCTGGACTTCGTCTCCGTCGCGCCCACCCACCGCCGCCGCGGCATACTGAGTTCGATGGTGGACGGGCTGTGGCGCTGCTGTGCCACCGCCGGACAGCCGCTCTCCTGCCTCTGGGCCTCCGAGAGCGCCATTTACGGCCGCTTCGGCTACGCCCCGGCCACCGAGGCGTACCGCATCGAGATCGACTCCGCCCGGCCGCTCGCGCTGCGGATCGCCCCGACAGCCGTCCGCTGCGGCTGATCGACCCGGCCCAGGCCCCTGCCGTCCTCGGGCCGCTCTTCGACGCGACCCTGGCCCACCGCGCCGGTCGGTTCACCCGTGATACGGCATGGTGGCGTACGGAGGTGCTGGACCTCGACGGCGCTCGCGAGAGCGGCGGACCGGAGCGCTCCGGGGCGCCGCGCGTGGTGGTGCTGGGGACGCCCGGCGAGACCCCGGCCGGGTATGCCCTCTACCGCACGGGCGGCCCGGGTGAGGCGAGCCCGGGTACCGTCACGCTCGACGAGCTGGAGGCCGATTCCGCACCGGCCGCCGCCGCCCTGTGGTCGTACCTCGCGTCGATCGACCTGACGACGACCGTACGCGTCCAGGCCCGGCCCGCCGACGACCCGCTGCTGCACCTCGCCGCCGACCGCGACCAGGTGCGCGTGACGCGGCAGGAAATCGGCCTGTGGGTCCGCCTCGTGGACGTCCGCACCGCACTGACCGCCCGCTCCTGGGCGGCCCCGGTCGACCTGGTCCTCGACCTGAGCGATACGGCCTTGCCCGCGAACGCGGGCCGGTTCCGCCTGACCGCAGCAGGTGAGGGAGCCGAACCCGGAGCGACCTGGACGGCGGGCGGCACAGCCACCTGGACCCCGACCGTTGAAGAACCCGATATCTCCCTCGACGTGAGGGAGCTGGGCGCCTGCTACCTGGGCGGCACCCGCCTGCGCCACCTCGCGCACGCCGGTCTGGTCACCGAGCACACTCCGGGTGCGGTCCGTCGCCTGGACACCGCTTTGGAGACGGAGTGGCTGCCGTTTACCGGTGAGAACTACTGAGGGGGAGGGGCGTCACCGCACCGCCGCCGGGCGTCGGTCGCACAGCGCCGCCATCATCAGCACGTCATGCCACTCGCCGCCCCAGACCAGGGCCTCGCGCTTCCGGCCCTCCACCTCGAAGCCACACTTCTCATAGGCGCGCCTGGCCCGGTCGTTGAAGGCGAAGACCTCCAGCTGGACACGGTGGAGCCGGACGCGCTCGAAGGCGTAGTCCAGCAGCAGACGGATCGCTTCGCTGCCGATGCCGCGGTCGGTGGCGTCCGGGATGAGCGCGATCCGGAAACCGCCGTGCGCGTTGTCCTTGTCGATCTGGTTGAGCGCGAGATCACCCAGGAAGTGCCCGGTCTCCCGGTCTTCGATGGCGAGGTCGAGGCGGTCTTCGCAGCCGGCGCGGCCGGTGCACCAACGCTCGATTTCTTCCCGCGTGAAGTGCCGGTGGGTACCGGTCAGTCGGCGGATCTCCGGTTCCAGACATACGTCGTGGAACGCGGCCGCGTGCCGTCACGAGAGCGGCGTGAGCCGGACCCGGGCGCCGTACAGCACCGGTTTCTCGGAGAGCGCGCTGGTATTGATCACGGAGGGATGATGCAGGGGCGGCAGCTGCCACGGCAAGGGAACTGAACGGCCGCCCGCCCCGGGGCGTCGCCGGGACTGAAAGGGCTCGGAAAGGACAGGAAGGGAGGGAGGGACGCGTCCGCCCGGCGCATCATGGAATCGGCAACCGCCACCCCCCAATTCCGCCAGACTCCCACCACAGACGTATGTCTTCCGGATACAGGAGAGAACGATGCGGACACCGATGACGATTGCGGACTTCCTCTACCGGGCCGAGCTGGGGTTCCGCGACAGCCCCGGCGTGGTTGACGAGCAGCGTCAGCCCGCCCCGCCGGTGCCCGAATCGACCTACGGGCGGTTCGGCGAACGTGTCCGTGCCTGGCAGGCGGGACTGGACGCCCTCGGAGTCGGTGAGGGGGAGCGGGTGGCGGTGGTCGGCCATAACTCCGCGCGCCTGCTGGAGCTGCTGTTCGCGGTGCCGATGAGCGGCCGTGTCTGCGTCCCGGCGAACTTCCGTCTCAAGCCGGAAGAGGTCGATTACGTGGTGCGGCAGAGCGGTGCCTCGGTTCTGCTCGTCGACCCGGAATTGGACGGTGCGCTCTCCGGCGTCACGGCGCGCCACCGCTTCGTCCTCGGCGAGCAGACCGAGACCGGGCTGATGCGGTTCGGCGTCGAGCCACGCCCGTGGTCGTACCCGGACGAGGACGCCACCGCCACCATCAACTACACCTCCGGAACGACGGCCCGCCCCAAGGGGGTTCAGCTGACCCACCGCAACATCTGGGTCAACGGCCTGACCTTCGGCCTGCACACCCGGGTGTGGGAGCGCGATGTCTATCTGCACACGCTGCCGATGTTCCACTGCAACGGCTGGGGGATGCCGTATGTGATGGCCGGACTCGGCGTCAGGCAAGTGGTGCTGCGCAAGGTCGACGGCGCGGAGATCCTGCGGCGGGTCGATGAGCACGGCGTCACGCTGATGTGCGGTGCGCCCGCGGTCTGGAACGCGGTGCTGGACGCGGCGGCGATGTGGGAGGGCGAGATCCCCGGGCGCGACCGCGTACGGGTCATCTGCGCGGGCGCCCCGCCGCCGAGCAAGACGATCCAGCGGGTGGGGGAGGAGCTGGGCTGGGAGTTCACCCAGATCTACGGCCTGACCGAGACGTCCCCGCTGCTCACCTTCAACCGCACCCGGCCCGCCGACGCGGAGCTGCCCGCCGAGGAGCGGGCGCGCAAGCTGTCCCGGGCGGGACTGCCCGCGCTCGGCGTCAGGCTGAACGTCTCCGAGTCCGGCGAGGTGCTGGCCCGCTCGAACACGGTGCTCGACGGGTACTGGGACAAGCCCGAGGAGACGGCGGAGGCGCTTGAGGACGGCTGGTTCCACACCGGCGACGGCGGCACGCTCGACGCGACGGACGGCCACCTCACGATCTCGGACCGGAAGAAGGACGTGATCATTACCGGTGGCGAGAACGTGTCGTCGATCGAGGTGGAGGACACGGTCTTCAGTCACCCGGCGGTCGCCGAGGTCGCCGTCATCGGCGTGCCGCACGAGAAGTGGGGCGAGACGATCAAGGCCCTGGTGGTCCTCGCCGAGGGTGCGACGGTGCGGGAGTCCGACATCATCGCCCACTGCAAAGAGCGCATGGCCGGCTACAAGGCTCCGACATCCGTCGAGTTCCGCGACGCCATCCCTCGCACGGCCACCGGGAAGGTCCAGAAGTTCAAGCTCCGCCGGCCGTACTGGTCCGGCCTCGACAGGGGAGTCAACTGACCGCGGCGGCGGGCCGGGCTCCGCGAGTGCGTCGCCGGAGTGGTGCTTCGGCAGGCGGAGCCCTGGTCGGCCGGCAGACGACCGAGGCGGCGGCCCGGCCCGAGTCCGCGCCGCCGGCCGCGCCATCGTCCGCTGCGAGCCGTCAGCTGTGGCGGACCGGCCAGGAAGCCGGCCCGTACCGGGAGTTCCGCGGGTGCGGTTGTCAGCCGTCACCTTCAGCCGTCATCGAAGCCGCGGAACGCGCCTGAAGCGTCAGCGGGGTCGGCGTACTCGGCGACGTCCATATCGGCGATGCTCGGATTGGCGGAGATCTGGGGAAACCACCGGGCTGGAACCCGGAACGTCCGCCCGGGTTCGTTGTGCAGGTCGACGGCCAGCAGTGGGCGCGACGGGTCGGTGAAGGTGGTCGTGTCCACGAAAAACGCGTGGAATATGTGGAATTCCTCGTCGTCTTCGTCGGCTGCGGCTTCCTCGTCGATCAGGGCCTGGACGCTCACCCCGGTGAAGCGAGGATCGCTGACGTAGGTGGCGTGGACATATGGTCCGCGGCGTCGACCGCTGCTCGGACCGCGTCCCAGGACGCGTCGTCGTTGAAGTCGGTGCGCAGGACCAGCGAGGTCAGATCGTCGGGGCGGAGGAGGGGCAAGCGGGTGATCCACTCATCCGCTGTGCGTCGGCTACGCCGGTCCGACGTGGTCGATGCACAGCGGCTCGTCCTCAGGCACGTCGCCATTGGCGGCGTCGCGGGGCGGGGAAGAGGGCGCGCGTGGTGAACGCGGCGGTGAGGGCGGCCACGGCGGTGGGCAGGGCGAGGGAGTACCGGCCGTACAGTTCCAGCGCGAGGAGGGCTGCTGTGGCGGGTGCGCGGAGTGCACCGGCGACGAGGGCGGCGGTGCCGGCTACGGCGTAGTGGGCCGGGGAGCCCGTTACGCCCTGGCCGAAGACCCCGGCGGCGGTCTGCCCGCAGAGGCTGCCGAGGAGGCCGCCGAGGCTCAGCAGCGGTGCGAGCAGGCCGCCGCAGCCGCCGGTGCCGATGGTGAGGCATGTCGCGAGGGTCTTGCCGAGCAGGAGGAGCAGCAGCAGCTCCACCGCGTACCGGCCGTGCGCCGCGGGCCCGATGACGGTGAGTCCGCTGCCGTAGATCCAGGGCAGGGCGAGCAGCAACGCGCCGAGGACGAGGCCGCCGCAGGCCGGGCGGAGCCAGGTGGGGACGCGGCAGGCGCGCCAGGCGGCGGCGCAGCCTCGCCTGATGACGGTCAGGAGGTGGTGCAGGCATGCCGCAGCGGCGCCGGCCAGGAGTCCGAGGACGGCGAACAGGGCGTAGGCGGCGGGTGGCGGTGGTGGGGCGGGGAGGAGGGCGAGCAGGGGAGTGGGGCCGAGGAGGAGGTGGGTGGTGGTGGCTGCTGCCGCGGTGGCGAGGGCGGTGGCGGCGAGGGCGACCGCCCCCTGGGCGCCGAGGAGTTCGACGGTGAACAGCATGCCGGCCAGTGGCGCGTGGAAGACGGCGGTGATGCTGCCGGCCGCCCCGCAGACGGTCAGCAGGCGGTGATGCGCCGCGATCGCGGTTCCCATGCGGGTACCTGCCGAGTGGAGGACGGAGCCGAGGGCGGCGCTGAGGTGGAGCACGGGACCGGCGGTGCCCAGTGAGCCGCCGGAGCCGACGGTCGAGGCGGCCGCCAGCGCGCGGGCGACGGGGCCTGCCGGGTCGATGCGTACCCCACGTTTCAGGTTCCGTTGCAGCTCGGGTATGCCGCTGCTGCCCGGTGTGACGCTGTGGAGGAGAAGCCCGGCGATCAGGCCGCCGAGGACGGGGGCGAGCAGGAGCGCCGGCGAGCTCCCGGACGGTCCGTCCGAACGTCCGGTGAAGAGCAGGGTGAGGCCGGTGACCAGGCCCGCGACGCCCGCCGCCCCGACCGCCGTGCCGGCCCCGATGAGGAGCGCCAGGCCGCATACCGCCCAGGGGAAGGCGCGCACGCGGGATATGAGTCCGTCGTCGGCGCAAGGGGCCGCGGGATGTCCGCCCCGTCTGCGGCGGGTGCCGTAGAGCGGGCCAACTGGGCTCGTGAAGCTGTCCATTGGCTTGATATCCCTCCTCATTTCTGCCCTCATCTCTGCGCAGAACGCCACGGAGAGTGTGCTGGAGGGCCTGACCGGCCGGAGGGAGCGCGCGGGGTGGAGTTGGGGCATCTGAAGTGCGACGACGCCCGATGGCGTGGAAATGGCGCAGGTGGTGCGGCGCACGACGTGCGCGACGCGCGAGAAACCGGTTGAGCGACATCCCGTCGTCATGAGCGAACGGAATGGCGAGAAAGGGATATCTGTACGGATGAGAGCAACTCAACAGGTAGAAATAATCCGGCATTTCCGGGGAATAGGGGAATGCGGTAAATCCGGGGTGATTCCCTCTAGGTCATATGCGTCGGACACAGTCCCGGGCAGCGAAGACGGCCCTGCCCATCGGACACCGACCCCCCCCGCACGGCCGCCGCGCCCACCGGGCGAGCGACCACCGCCTGCCATCACGGCACCCCCGTGAAGAGGATCACCATGCCCATGCACCAGGCCCACGGGCCCACCCCCGTCGTCGCCCTCACCGGCCTCGCCGTGATCCTGCTGTGCGGGATCGCCCTCGTCCCCGTGTGCAGACGGCTGCGTCAGCCCGTCATCATCGGTGAGATCGCCGTCGGCATCCTGCTCGGGCCCAGCGTGCTCGGCCAGATGCCCGGCGACCTGCCGCATCTGCTCTTCCCCGACGAAGTGCGCCCCTACCTGGGCGTGATCGCCGAAATCGGCATCGTCTTCTTCCTGTTCGCCGCGGGCTGGGAACTCGACCTCGGTGCCCTGCGCGGACGCGGCCGCGCCGTCGTGGCCGTCTCCGTCTCCTCCATGGCCCTTCCCCTGCTGTGCGTCACCGCGACCGCCTTCGCCGTCCAGGCCGTCCACCCCGCTCTCCCCGCCCGCCACGTACACCCGCTCGCCTTCTCGCTCTTCGTCGGCACCGCCCTGTCCATCACCGCCTTTTCCGTCCTCGCCCGTGTCCTGCACGAGAACCGGCTGCACAACTCACCGGTCGGCACCATGACGACGGCCGCGGCGGGGGTGGGCGAGGTCTTCGCCTGGTGCGGGGTCACCGCCGTCATCGCCCTGGGCAGCGGGGGCGGAACGGGCCAGATCGCCCGCACCGCCGCCGAACTCGTCTGCTACGGCCTGGTCATGGCCTTCCTGATCCGCCCCGTGCTGCGCCGGCTCGCCGACCGCATGGACCTCGCTCAGCACCACTCGCTCGCGCTCGCCGTCGTCAGCGCCGGGCTCTTTCTCTCCGCCGGCGTCACCGCCTGGATCGGCGTGCACGCGGCCCTCGGCGCCTTCGCCTTCGGCGTCGCCATGCCCCGCCATCAGGATCCCGCCACCCGCCAGGCCATCGTCGCTCCCCTCCAGCAGATGGGCTCCCTCCTGCTCGCCGCGTTCTTCGTGGTCACCGGCCTGTCCGCCGACCTGACGACGCTCAGCGGCCTGGGCGTCCTCAGCGCCGTGCTCCTGCTGGTCGCCGCCTGGGTGGGCAAGTTCTCCGGCGCCGCCCTGGCCCACCGGGCCTTCGGCGCCAACTGGCGGGAGTCGGCGGCTGTCGGCGTCCTGCTCAACTGCCGCGGCGTAACGGAACTCGTCGTCCTCGCCATGGGCCGTCAGGCCGGACTGATCGGCGACAAGCTGTTCACGATGCTCGTCCTGATCGCACTGCTGACCACCGCCGCCGTCACCCCCCTCACCGGCCTGCTCACCGCACCGAGCGGGGGCACCGGCCCCCACAGCGTGTGCCCGCCCCTCGAACAGGGCTGGAACAGCAACCGGGCTCCGCCGCCCCACCACAGGGGCGCTAGGCCCTGTGGGCTGGGTCGCGGCCGGACAGGCCCCAGACCCAGCTCGTCCCGGCGAAACTGACGGGGGGAGTCGATACCCTCCCGGACGCCCTCGGTTCGACGCCCCTGCCCGCCGCCGCCGCCTCCACGGTCGAGACGGTCACAGGTACACCGGCACACACCTACCGTGGAGAGGTATCCGACCACGCCGCGGACTTTCGCTGACACCCGGGCCCGGAGACCGCGAAACTGCTCTTCGAGCACTCCCTGAGGTGCTGGCCCCTGTAAGCGCGTCCGGCGACCGGAGTTGCCGAGTACTGGGAGGAGAACCCCCGATGAGCCAGCCGCAGCCAGAGCTGTCCTACGCGAGCGGAGTCGCCGAGCGGCCGCTGCTCGGCCACACCATCGGCGCCGATCTGGCCCGCGCCATCGCCCGGTTCGGCGACCGCGAGGCGCTGGTCGAGGTGGCGAGCGGCCGCCGCTGGACGTATACCGAACTGGGCCGCGCCGTCGACGAGGTGGCGCTCGGGCTGCTCGCCAAGGGCGTCGGCAAGGGCGACCGGGTGGGCATCTGGGCGCCCAACTGCGCCGAGTGGGTCTTCGTCCAGTACGCCACCGCCCGCATCGGCGCGATCCTCGTCAACGTCAACCCGGCCTACCGGGTGCACGAGTTGGCGTATGTCCTGCGGCAGGCCGGCATCACCGTCCTGGTCTCCGCCGTCCACCACAAGACCAGCGACTACCGCCGGATGATCGAGCAGGTACGGGCCGAGAGCCCGGCGCTGCGCGATGTGGTCTACATCGGGGACCGGACCTGGGGCGGACTGCTGGCCGCCGGGGCCGGCGTCCCGCACACCCGGCTCGCCGAGTGCGAGAAGACCCTGACCGCCGACGACCCGGTCAACATTCAGTACACCTCCGGCACCACCGGCTTCCCCAAGGGCGCCACCCTCTCCCACCACAACATCCTCAACAACGGCTACTGGGTGGGTGAGACCCTCGGCTACACCGAACACGACCGGGTGTGCCTGCCGGTCCCCTTCTACCACTGCTTCGGCATGGTCATGGGCAACCTCGGCGCCACCTCGCACGGGGCCTGCATCGTCGTCCCGGCCCCCGCCTTCGACCCCGCCGCCACCCTCCAGGCCGTCCAGGACGAACGCTGCACCTCGCTCTACGGCGTCCCCACGATGTTCATCGCCGAACTCAACCACCCCGACTTCGGCTCGTACGACCTCTCCTCGCTCCGTACGGGCATCATGGCGGGCTCGCCGTGCCCGGAGGAGGTGATGAAGCGGGTGGTTGCCGAGATGCACATGGCCGAGGTGTCCATCTGTTACGGCATGACCGAGACATCGCCGGTCTCCACCCAGACCCGCCGCGACGACGACCTGGAGCATCGCACCGCCACCGTCGGACGGGTGCTCCCGCACATCGAGGTGAAGGTCGTCGACCCGGTGAGCGGCGTGACCGTGCCACGCGGCACACCGGGCGAACTGTGCACCCGTGGCTACAGCGTGATGCTCGGCTACTGGGAGGAGCCGGACCGCACCGCCGAGGCCGTCGACGCCGCACGGTGGATGCACACCGGCGACCTCGCGGTGATGAACGACGACGGCTATGTCCGGATCGTCGGCCGGATCAAAGATATGATCATCAGGGGCGGTGAGAACGTCTACCCGCGGGAGGTCGAGGAGTTCCTGCACTCCCATCCCAAGATCGCCGATGTCCAGGTCGTCGGCGTTCCGGATGAGAAGTACGGCGAGGAGATCGCCGCCAGTGTCATCCTCCGCGACCCCGAAGTCCCGCTGACCCGCGATGAGCTGGCCCGCTACTGCCGCTCCCGGCTCGCCCACTTCAAGGTCCCGCGCTATCTCGACATCGTCGACACCTTCCCGATGACGGTCAGCGGCAAGGTCCGCAAGGTGGAGCTGCGGGAGCGGCTGGCGGAGGAACTGGGGCGGACGGCGCGGGCGTAGCAGGAGCGGGCGAGGACTCCCTGACCGGATCCTGGTCGATTCCTGCCCTACGCCCCGGCCGGATCCCCGACCGCCGACCGCCGCATACTCACCCTCGGCCACCGGTCCAGCCCCAGCTCCGCCTCCCGGGCGCGGATGGCCCGCAGGCCCGGGTTGAGTTCGGAGTCCGGGAGCACCCGGAAGCCGATCCGGGTGTAGTACGGCGCGTTCCACGGCACCTCGGCGAAGGTGGTCAGTGTCAGTGCCGCCGCCCGGCTGTCCAGCATCGCGCGGTCGATGAGGGCTCGGCCGATGCCGCGGTGGGCGTGGTCGGGGCGTACCGAAACCTGCTCGATATGCGTGCATCCGTCGACCGGCTCCCACAGCAGATAGCCGACCGGCGGTCCATCGACGGACGAAGCGGGGGCATCGTCACGGCCGTGGGCATCAGAGCGGCCGTGGGTGTCATCGCGGCCGCAGGCGTCGCAGAAGTCGCAGGAGTCGTACGCGGCCAGTACGCGTGCCACTCGCTGATGCCGCGTCAACTCCGCTACCGAGGGCGGTTCATCGTCCGCGATCCTCGCCATCCCGAGGGGGCGGAACGGCTCCCCGGCGGCCCGCTCGATGTCACGCAGCAGGGGCAGTTCGGCGAGGGACGGGGTACGAATGATCATCCGGCCAGTTTCGCCGGTTCGGCCACGTCCGGCGACCGGTTTCCGTGGCGATCGGGTTTTGGCGGCGGCCGGGAATCGGCGGCGGGGCCGGGTTTCCGCGGCGACGGGGTGTCGGAGGCGGCCGGGTCTCCACGGCATGGTTCCGGCAGCGGCCGGGACGCCGTCCTGGCGCTCCTGCCGTCCTGACGCTCCGGGCGCAGCACGCGCTCCGTCCGCGTCACCGCTGCTGTGCGCCGTACCTGATCAGATCGTCGGCTGGGTCGTTCACCGGCTGCGGGGTGCCGGTGAGATCCATGACGAACAGCGGTATGTGCAGTTCGTCGGCGCGCGAGCGGGCGTCGGGGGCGTAGCCGGCGAGGGAGAAGAAGACCGCGATGGCGGATTCGTTGAGGCCGTTGAGCCAGACGCATTCGATCTCGCGGAGTTTGGTGGAGCGGGTGGTGGGGTCGACCTGGGCCACCACCCCGGTGCCCCGCAGATCCACGCCGGAGGCGGTCCGCTCCTGGGTCCGTGCGACATCGGTGTAGCCCAGCCACTTCAGGTACTGGGCGGCGGCGGTGACACAGTCGCGGGCCGTACGGATGGTGACCGGGCGGAACGCGGGCCGCAGCACGGTGTGCGGCGTGCCGGACGACGGCCGGGGAGTGGCGGTGCCGTGCGTACCGAGGGCCGGGAGGCCCGGCGGTGGTGAGCTGGACGGGGGAACGACGGGGACGCGGACGACCGTGCCGCACGCACAGCCGGACTCCGGTGCCGGCCATTCGTCCTGGCGTCCGCAGACGTCGCAGCGCACCGTCACCCATGACGCCTGCCAGGTGCGGTGCACTATCTCGACGGGCACCCCACCGCGCAGTACGGGCATGGTCAGCGGGGCACCGCACGCGCACGGGAAGGTGGGCGGGGTGAAGGCGTTCTCGCGGCGGCACGTGGGGCACCGCACCGGCACGCTGTCGGCCATGGTCGGCTCCTGGCAGTAGGTCGGCAGAGGCAGACAGGACGGACTGCTGCTGACGTCCATGGTCTCTCCAAAAACTGGCGCCGGGGGCAGATTTTGCGCCGCGAACCGCACGTCGGGCGAGAAAAGCGGGGGAGCGCGGCGCATACGGGGCGCAGTGCAGCGCACAAGGGGCACACGAGCGGCGCACGGAGGCACCACCGGAGCGCGACGTACCACCAGCGCGACGGGACGCACAGGGCCCGGAGAACGGCAGCGCCGGCCGGAAACAGCGCACAGTGGCGACCGGGACGCACACAAGGCCCGGATTCCGTGACCGTACGGAGTCCGGGCCCTGCGCGTGGTTCCCGTCCGGCAGCGCGAGAGATGGGCGCGACGGGACATCGCACCGCCGGACGGAGTCGTGGAGAGGGGCGGGAACTGCTGGAGGAGGCGGGCTCCGCGGCGGGAGAGGCTCGCCCTTCCCTGTCGGGCGAGTGCTCCACCGCACTGGTTTCTCCCCGGATGCCGCGGAGCTCCGCACAACCTCTCCGTACCGGCCGGCCACCCCTCAACGGGCCGGCCGGTACGGATGCGCCAGGAACCGACCTCCCGTCAGTCCTCGCGCAGCTCGCGGACCCGCTCCTCGACGCGCTTGCCGTAGTCCGGGTCGGCGGTGTGGAAGTGGGCGAGGTTCTTCTCGATCACATCGTCGCGGCCGACCTGGGAGAGGCCGCCGGCGATGTTGTCGACCAGGCGCTTCTTCTCGTCCTCCGACATCAGCCGGTAGAGCTCACCGGCCTGGAAGAAGTCGTCGTCCTTGGAGTGCGCCGGAGCCTCGTGCGTACCGACGTGGCCGGTGACGGCGAGCGGAGCGGAGAGCGGCACGTCGGTCTGCACCGGGCCGCTGTAGGAGTTGGGCTCGTAGTTCTTGGCGTACCGGTCGTAGCGGTTGGTGGCCATGAAGCCGTCCCGGCCGTAGTTGTCGGCCGAGGTCGCCTTGGGGGCGTTCACCGGCAGCTGGGTGTGGTTGACGCCCAGGCGGTAGCGGTGCGCGTCGGCGTAGGCGAACAGCCGGCCCTGGAGCATCTTGTCCGGGGACGGGCCGATGCCGGGCACGAAGTTGTTCGGCGAGAACGCCGACTGCTCGACCTCGGCGAAGACGTTGTCCGGGTTGCGGTCCAGGACCAGCCGGCCGACGCGCTGCAGCGGGTAGTCGGCGTGCGGCCACACCTTCGTCAGGTCGAACGGGTTGAAGCGGTAGTCCGCCGCCTCGGCCGCCGGCATGATCTGCACGTAGAGGGTCCACGAGGGGTAGACGCCGCGCTCGATGGACTGCAGCAGGTCGGTCTGGTGGCTGTTGGGGTCCTTGCCGGCCAGCTCGGCGCCCTGCTCGCTGCTCAGGCAGCGGATGCCCTGGTTGGTCTTGAAGTGGTACTTGACGAAGAACGCCTCGCCCTCGGCGTTCGTCCACTGGTAGGTGTGCGAGCCGTAGCCGTTCATATGGCGGTAGGAGGCCGGGATGCCGCGGTCGCCCATGAGCCAGGTGACCTGGTGGGTGGCCTCGGGGGCGTGCGCCCAGAAGTCCCAGACGTTGTCCGGCTCCTGCTTGCCCGTGAAGGGGTCGCGCTTCTGCGAGTGGATGAAGTCGGGGAACTTGAGGGGGTCCTTGATGAAGAACACCGGGGTGTTGTTGCCGACGAGGTCGTAGTTGCCCTCTTCGGTGTAGAACTTCAGGGCGAAGCCGCGCGGGTCGCGGGCCGCGTCCGGGCCGCCGAGGTTGTCGGCGACGGTCGAGAAGCGGATGAACGTCTCGGTCCGCTTGCCGACGGCGCTCAGGAAGTCGGCGCGGGTGAAGGCGGTGACGTCGTCGGTCACCTCGAAGTAGCCGTACGCGCCGGAGCCACGGGCGTGCACGACGCGCTCCGGGATGCGCTCGCGGTTGAAGCGCGCGAGCTTCTCCAGCAGATGCTGGTCCTGGAGGAGGATCGGGCCGCCGACGCCGGCGGTTGAGGAGTTCTGGTTGTCGGCTACCGGGGCGCCGGACTCGGTCGTCAGCGTGGGCTTCGACATGGTGACCTTCCGTACGAGAGCGCGGAAGTTGGCTTCCGCATGTCGGAGCGTAAGAACAGCTCCGACCAAACGTCAACAGTTTGTTGAAAACAAAGCGGGGTGGTGTTCCGGGCGGCGGCCGCGCCTGGGCGCGACAGGACAGGTGTCAGCGCGACCGCCGCCCGGAAGCCGGGGGGGCATGGCCGGCCGGCCCCCGGTGTACGGCCGGCAGGGGGCCTCACTTTCCGGTGGTGTGTCCGGAGAGGCGTTCGACGCCGCGGAGGAGGGCGGAGTGGTCCAGGCCGCCGTCGCCCTGGGCGCGCAGGGAGGCGACGAGCTGGGCGACGACGCTGCCGACGGGGAGGGCGGCGCCGACGGTGCGGGCGGCGTCGGTGACGATGCCCATGTCCTTGTGGTGCAGGTCGATGCGGAAGCCGGGCGTGAAGTCGCGGGTGCGGAAGTTGTCCTTCTTGCGGGCGAGGACGGTGGAGCCGGCCAGTCCGCCGTTCAGGACGTCGAGGGCGGCGGTGAGGTCGACGCCGGATTTCTCCAGGAAGACGACGGCTTCGGCGCAGGCTTGGATGTTGACGGCGACGATGAGCTGGTTGGCGGCCTTGACGGTCTGGCCGGCGCCGTGCGGGCCGCACAGCACGATCGTCTTGCCCAGGGCGTCGAAGAGGGGCCGGGCGGCGTCGAAGTCGGCCTGCTGCCCGCCGACCATGATCGACAGGACGGCCTCGATGGCGCCGGCCTCACCGCCGGAGACGGGGGCGTCCAGGACGCGGATGCCCTTGTCGCCGGCGTTCTTGGCCAGGTCGATGGAGGTCTGCGGGGTGATCGAGGACATGTCGATCAGCAGTGCGCCGGGTCTGGCGTGGTCCAGGATGCCGTCGGGGCCGTAGGCGATGGCCTCGACCTGCGGGGAGGCCGGGACCATGGTGATCACCACGTCGGCGTCCTGGACCGCCTCGGCGATGGAGGCGGCCGCCGTGCCGCCGGCGGCGGCGAGCCGGTCGAGTTTGTCCTGCTCCAGGGTGTAGCCGGTGACCTGGTAGCCGGCCTTGATCAGGTTCTCGGCCATGGGTGAGCCCATGATGCCCAGACCGATCCACGCGATCTTGGGGAGATTGCTCATAGCGAAGCCTCTTTCGAAAAGCTGGTGGTCAGGAGGCGGCCGCGCGCAGCGGGGCCGGCAGCCAGGCGAAGGACGAGGCGCTGGGGGCGTTTCCGGGCTTGTATTCCAGGCCGATCCAGCCGTCGTAGCCGTTCTTCTTCAGGCGGTCGAGCAGGGCGGGGAAGTCGAGGGTGCCGGTGCCGGGGGCGCCGCGGCCGGGGTTGTCGGCGATCTGGACGTGCGCGGTCTTGGCCGTGTAGGCGTCGATGACCGCGTCGAGGTCCTCGCCGTTCATCGACAGGTGGTACAGGTCCATCAGGAACCTGGCGTTGTCCAGCCCGGTGGCGGCGTTGACCGCGTCGACGGTCTCGATGGCCTTCGGTGCGGAGACCAGGGGGCATGTGGGCGACTCGGGTGCGTTGAGCGCCTCGATCAGCAGTGTCCCGTCCACCTCACCCACCGCACGGGCGGCGAAGGCCAGGTTCTCCAGCGCCAGCGCGTCCTGCGCGGCCGGGTCGACGCCCTCGACGCGGTTGCCGTACAGGGCGTTGAAGGCGGTGCATCCCAGCGACGCTCCGAACCGGACCGCCACGGGCACATTGGCGCGGAACCTGTCCGACTCCTCCCCCGGGATCGACAGGGCCCCGCGGTCGGGGCCCGGCAGCTGCCCGGCGTAGAAGTTCAGGCCGACCAGCCGCACCCCGGCGTCGTCGAGGGCCTCGCGCAGCGCGTCCAGCTCGGCGGGTTCCGGGACCGGGGCACAGACCCACGGCCACCACAGCTCCACCGCCGTGAACCCCGCCGCCCGCGCGGCCGCCGGCCGCTCCAGCAACGGAAGCTCGGTGAACAGGATCGACAGGTTGACGTTGAAGCGCGTGTCCGTGAAACCCATGGAGCCGTCGGCGCTCCTTCCGAATTGTGGAACTTACTTTCTGCTTAATGGAACATTGCCTGGCGGGCTCCGAGGCTGTCAAGGGGGACTCCGGGCAATTTCTGGTGGCCTGGCCGAACCGCGCGTAGGTTGAGCGGCGTGCGATTGAGAGTTGAGTTCACGACGGAGCCGTTCGACCTGGACGAGGCGCCGGCCCATGCGCTGGTGGCGCGGGACATCGTCACCGGCGCCGAGCTGGACGCCGTCGATGTCGGTCCGTTCGGCAATACGGCCGAGGGAGACGCGGACCAGGTGCTCGGCGCGGTGGCCGAGCTGCTGCGCGGGTCCCTGGAGGCGGGCGCCACCCGGGTCTCCCTGCAGGTCAATGTGATCGCGGATGCCGCGGGGTCCGACGCGGATGCCGCGGGGGCTGAGGGGAGAAGCTCGTGACGCAGCCCGCCGACCACCCCTTCGTTCAGGCGGTCAAGCCGCTGGTGGACGCGATGGGCGGCCAGATGGTCGCGCCGGACCAGGCCCAGGGTGACGATGTGGTGCTGGCCTGGGAGGGGCAGGACCGGGTGGCCGTACGGCTCCCGCATCTGTCGGACTCGCTCGACCACATCCTCGCCGAGCTGCAGCGTCGGCACGGCATGCCGCTGTCGGAGCTGGACCGCAAGACCAAGCAAACCGTCGTACGGATTCTGGAGACCCGTGGTGCCTTCTCCGTCCGGCACGGCGTGGAGACCGTCGCGAGCGCGCTAGGCGTCAGCCGCTTCACTGTTTACAACTATCTGAACAGGGAAAACGCCGCGAAGGGCGCCGACTGAGAGGGCTTGGTCGCGGCCTGTGCCGATCCCCGGAGCCGTCGTCCGACACCTCCGGGCGGCGGTTTTTGCGTGGCCAACTTTTCAACAAAGTGTTGACGAGAAGTTGCCAGGGGTCTTAGCTGTTTCCAGCCAGACCAAAGCTGTCCAGCACCAGGCCACGGAGGCTTTCCCGTGTCTTCGAGTTCACCGAGCCCTTCGGCGGAGGCCCCCAAGGCCCCCGCGGGGCTCTCCCGGTTCAACACCGCCGACGACGGTACGGCCGAGGCCGCGCTGCACGAGGTATGTGCCAGCCGGGCATGGGGGAACAGGATCCTCGCCCAGCGCCCGTACGCCACCACCGAGGCCCTGTTCGCCGCGAGCGACGCCGCCATGGGCGAGCTCACCGCGGACGATCTCGCCGAGGCGATGGCCGGGCACCCGCCGATCGGCCGGCCGAAGCCGGGCGACCCGGCCTCCGCCCGCGAACAGCGCGGCATGGCCGGCGCCTCCGACGCGCTCAAGGCGGAGATGCTCGAACTCAATCTGGCCTACCAGGAGAAGTTCGGCCATGTCTTCCTGATCTGCGCCTCCGGCCGGACCGGGGAGCAGATGCGGGACGCGATCCGTAACCGGATCGACAACACGCCGGAACAGGAACGAGAGATCGTTCGGCGGGAACTCGGCAAGATCAACCGCATACGCCTGTCCCGTATCGCGGAACTCGCGGAAGGAGACGCAGCATGAGCAGCGAGAAGGCCGCACCGACGTCGGTGTCCACGCACATCCTGGACACCAGCGTGGGCCGCCCCGCGGAGGGCGTCGCCCTCACGCTCTCGGTGCGCTCCGGCCGCGACGCCGCCTGGACCGCCCACGGCGCGTCCGAGACCGATGCCGACGGGCGCTGCAAGGCCCTGCCGGCCCTGCCGGAAGGCACCACCCACGTACGCCTCGACTTCGCCGTCGAGGACTACTTCGTTTCAAACGAACACCGCGTTTCCAACAAGCACTGCGTACACCACCAGGCAAACCAGCAAGCCGAGGAACAGCAGGACGCCCCCCGCGTAAGGGACAGCGGAGCCTTCTTCCCGGAGGTGGCAATCACCTTTGCCGTCAACCCGGGCGAGCACTATCACGTACCGCTGCTGCTCAACCCGTTCGGCTACTCCGTATACCGAGGGAGCTAGCACCGACATGACTGCCCATTCCCACCCGTCCCGCCCGGTGATTCTCGGCCAGAACCAGTACGGCAAAGCGGAAAACCGTGTTGTCAAGATCACCCGTGATGGCGGCACCCATCACATAAAGGACCTGAACGTCTCGGTCGCGCTCTCCGGCGACCTGGAAGAGGTCCACCTCTCCGGCTCCAACGCCCACTGCCTGCCGACCGACACGACCAAGAACACCGTGTTCGCCTTCGCCAAGGAATACGGGATCGAGTCGGCCGAACAGTTCGGCATACACCTCGCGCGGCACTTCGTGACCAGCCAGGAGCCGATAAAGCAGGCCCGTATCCGCATCGAGGAGTACGCCTGGGACCGGATAGCCAGCTCCGACAGCAACTCCCGCTTCATCGGCGCGGACGAGGTCAACCACTCCTTCGTCCGCAAGGGCCAGGAGACCCGGCTCACCGAAATCACCTACGACGGTGAGAAGTGGCAGGTCATCTCGGGGCTGAAGGACCTGATCGTGATGAATTCCACCAACTCGGAATTCTGGGGCTACATCAAGGACAAGTACACCACGCTGAAGGAGGCGCACGACCGTATCCTCGCCACCGAGGTATCCGGCCGCTGGCGGTTCAACTGGACCGACGACGACCAGCGGATGCCCAATTGGGAGCGGTCGTACGAGCAGGTCAAGAAGCATATGCTGCAGGCTTTCGCGGAGACCTACAGCCTCTCTCTCCAGCAGACCCTGTACCAAATGGGTGCGCGGGTCATCAACAACCGCTCCGAGATCGACGAGATCCGCTTCTCCCTCCCGAACAAGCACCACTTCCTGGTGGACCTGGAGCCGTTCGGGCTCAAGAACGACAACGAGGTCTACTACGCGGCGGACCGCCCGTACGGCCTGATCGAAGCCACTGTTCTGCGCGACGGTGTCGAAGCCCGGATCCCGGTGGATCTGACCAACCTCTGACGGGCCGATACGCGGCGCCGTGCCGCGCGTCCCTCCCCACCCCGCGGCGGGGGGAGGGACGCGAAAACCGAGGGGAACGACCCATGGCACACCATGCGCACCGCGGTCCCCTGAACCTGCTCTTCCACCACCTCGGCACCCGGAGCACACCCCGGCAGCGGCACCGTCAGCCGCCGCGCCCGGCTCCGGCACTCAAATACACAGGGCCATGCCGTGCCCCAATCGCCACTCATCAAGAAAGCACGAGGACGCACCATGGCAGCACCGGCAGCCCATGACAGCGCGATCGAGCGCATTGTCATCGAGAACTGTGCCATCGCGACCGTCGACGCCAACAACACCGAATACGCCACCGGCCATATCGTCGTCGCCGGGAACGTCATCGAGTCGGTGGGCGCGGGCAAGGCCCCCGAGGGCCTGGCGAACGTCGTCCGCCGAGTCGACGGCACGGGACACCTGGTCACTCCCGGCCTGATCAACACCCACCATCACTTCTACCAGTGGATCACCCGGGGCCTGGCCACCGACCACAACCTGTTCAACTGGCTGGTCGCGCTCTACCCGACCTGGGCCCGGATCGACGCCCAGATGCTCGCCGCGGCCACCCAGGGCTCGCTCGGCATGATGGTCAAGGGCGGCGTCACCACCGCCTCCGACCACCACTACGTCTTCCCCCAGGGCTCCGGGGACCTCGTCGGCGCCGAGCTGGCCGCTGCCGCCGAGATCGGCGCCCGTATCACCCTGGCCCGCGGCTCCATGGACCGCAGCGAGAAGGACGGCGGTCTGCCCCCGGACTTCGCCGTCGAGACCACCGAGGGCGCCCTGCTGGCGACCGAGGAGGCCATCGACACCTACCACGACTCCTCGTTCGGCTCGATGGTGCATATCGCCGCCGCGCCCTGCTCGCCGTTCTCCATCTCCACCGAACTCCTGCGGGAGGGCGCCGCGCTGGCCCGCCGCAAGGGCGTCCGGATGCACACCCACGGCTCGGAGACCGTCGAGGAGGAGAAGTTCTGCCATGAGCTCTTCGGCATGGGCCCCACCGACTACTTCGAGTCCACCGGCTGGCTGGGCGAGGACGTGTGGATGGCGCACTGCGTCCACATGAACGACTCCGACATCGCCGCCTTCGCACGCACCGGCACCGGCGTCGCCCACTGCCCCTCCTCCAACGCCCGTCTGGCCGCCGGCATCGCCCGCGTCCCGGACATGCTCGCGGCCGGCGTCCCGGTCGGCCTCGGCGTGGACGGCACCGCCTCCAACGAGTCCGGCGAACTCCACACCGAGCTGCGCAACGCACTGCTCATCAACCGCCTCGGCGCCCACAAGGAGGCCGCCCTCAACGCCCGCAAGGCGCTGCGGCTCGGCACCTACGGCGGTGCGCAGGTCCTCGGCCGTACCGCCGAGATCGGCTCGCTGGAGGCCGGCAAGCTCGCCGACCTGGTGCTGTGGAAGCTGGACGGCCTCGGCCACTCCTCCATCGCCGACCCGGTCACCGCCCTGGTCTTCGGCGCGGCCGCCCCGGTCACGCTGTCGCTGGTGGGCGGCGAGCCGGTCGTCGAGAACAGCCATCTGACCAACGTCGACGAGGACGCCATCGCGCGGAACGCCCGTGCCGAGGCCCAGCGTCTGGCCCGTATCGCCGCCGAGGGCTGATCCCCTCGATGTGACACACCCCGTGACCGTGATCGGAGGTGTCACACCCCATGACTCGGCCGGGAGGGACGGCTCCCGGCCGAGCTTGTGGATCCGAGTGGGATCCACAAGCGCCGGACCCCGGGGGTGCGCGGTTGCACCACGTACCCCCGGGCCGGTCACCGCTCCGGGACCGAGGGGTTGCTGCCCTCGCGCGCCACAAGCGCCACTCCCCACCAACGCAGCCCTCACCAACGCACCGCCCACCAGCGCGGCTACCCGCACCACCGCACCACATCGCACACCTCCGTGACAGCCTCGCACCGTCGTTCCGGCGGCGCAGAAATCGAAGGAGGCCCGCAGTGGCCGCAACTCCCGGGCAGCAGCCGGAGGGAGACCGCAAGCACCCGGTCGACGAGACTCTCCCGCCCTTCAGGATGTTCACCAGCGGCCTCCAGCATGTGGCCGCGATGTACGCGGGTGTGGTGGCCCCGCCGATGATCGTGGGACCGGCCTGCGGCCTGAGCCCCACCGAAACCGCGTTCCTCATGGGCGCCAGCCTCTTCACCGCGGGCATCGCGACACTGCTGCAGACCCTGGGCTTCTGGAAGGTCGGCGCCAGACTGCCGTTCGTCAACGGCGTCTCGTTCGCGGGTGTCACCCCGATGATCGCCATCGGTACGTCCGAAAGCCCCGAGAACGCACTGCCGGTCATCTTCGGCGCGGTGATCGTGGCCGGCCTGCTGGGCTTCGTCCTCGCCCCCTATTTCTCCAAACTCATACGCTTCTTCCCACCGGTCGTCACCGGCACCGTCATCACCCTCATCGGCGTCTCCCTCCTCCCCGTGGCGTTCAACTGGTCCCAGGGCGGCAATCAACAGGCCTCGGATTACGGCTCGTTGACGAATATCGGGATGGCCGCGCTGACCCTCGCCATCGTGCTGGTGCTGCGTCGGATGCTCCGCGGCTTCCTCCAGCAAATCGCCATCCTGCTCGGCCTGGTGGCCGGCACGCTGATCGCGATACCCGTCGGCATCACCGACTTCTCCGCCCTCGCCGACGCGGACCTCTTCGGCTTCCCGACGCCCTTCCACTTCGGGGCCCCGCAGTTCCAGATCGCCGCGATCATCTCGATGTGCATCGTGATGCTGGTCTGTATGACCGAGTCGACGGCCGACATGCTCGCCCTGGGCAAGATCGTCAACCGCCCGGCGGACGAGCTCACCATCGAGGGCGGACTGCGCGCCGACACCCTCGGTACGGCGATCAGCCCGCTGTTCAACGGCTTCGCCAACAGCGCCTTCGCCCAGAACATCGGCCTGGTCGCGATGACCAAGGTGCGCAGCCGCTACGTGGTGGCGACCAGTGGTCTGATCCTGATCGTGCTGGGCCTGAGCCCGGTGGCCGCCTCAGTCATCTCACTGGTCCCGCTGCCGGTCCTGGGCGGCGCGGGCATCGTCCTCTTCGGCTCGGTGGCCGCCAGCGGCATCCAGACGCTGGCCTCCGCCGCGATGGAGAAGGGTGAGAACGCACTGATCGTCGCGGCCGCCGTCGGCATCGGCCTGATCCCCATCGCGGCGCCGGAGTTCTATCACCACTTCCCCAAGGACATGCTGGTGGTCCTGGACTCCGGCATCAGCACCGGTTGCCTGGTCGCGATCGTCCTGAACCTGGCGTTCAACCACTGTGAGGCAAAGGGGAAGGCGAGCGGTGGTGTGGTCAGTGATGCGGGTGTGGCGCCAGGGGAGGGTTTGAGCGGTCGCGGTGACGGTGATGCGGCCGGTCGTGGCGGCGAAGTCGGTCATGGTGACGGTGATGCGGCCGGTCATGGTGGCGAAGCCGGTCGTGGCGACGGTGACGGGAGTGGTCGCGGAGCCCCGGAAATTCCGCAGCAGTCCGAACGGGGCAAGGCCGACGACTCGGGCGAGCCCGCGTCACCGTCGGCCCAGTCGAGCCCTTCGGCCCACTGAACGGTCCTCCCCACTGGCAGCGGCCCATCGAGGAGCGGCGACTTGACTCCCCGCCGTACCGGCCTTGTCGTCCCCGCCTTGTCGTCCTGGCCTGTGCAGTGAGGAGTTCTCCGCGCTCGACACCAACTGCATGGCGGTTTCCTTCTTCGCCGGATCGTCGAGCCCGACCCCGGCCCGCGCGGTGTGCGGCGAGGAGTGCGCCGATCGGCCCACTCGGTTCAGCTAGGTCAGCAATCCGCTCAACAGCTCGCGAAGATCCACCGTCGGATCGAAGTCCTCTTCAGGGAAAGCGAGTTGATGCAGAACGACGCCGTCGAGGTGATCGAGCAGCATGCGGCTGTGCCGCTCCGGCGCCGCGGAGCCGAAGCGGCGTACCCATTCCGTGCTCCAGGCGAGGACCGCCGCGCGCCCCCGTGCGAGCGGCGCGCGCAGCTCCGGGCGGGACGAGGACTCCAGGAAGAGCGCGAAGCGGGCGGCGGTCCGGGCGCGCGCGGGGCCGGTGGCGTGCCGGACGAAGGCGGCCATCGCATCGGCCAGTTCGCCGTGGTCGGCCGGGTCGGTGTCGGCCGCGAACGCCTCCCACTCACGCCGATCCAGGGCCTGGAGGTGATCCACGATGCCGTCGATCAGGGCGGTGCGGTTGCGGAAATAGTTGGACGTGGTGCCTGTGGGTACCCCGGCGGCGCTGTCCACGGCCTGATACGTCAACCGCCGTGTGCCCTCGGCCCCCAGGACCTCGATCGCCGCGTCCAGTACCTGATCCCGCCGTCGCGCCACGCCACCCGCTCCTGCTGTCCGTTCTGCCGTCCTCGTCCGCCGCGCATATTCACACCGCTGCGTCCACGCTGCCACCGTCGACGGCGATACCGGCATTGTCACGGAGACATGGGGCGAGGGGCGCCGCTTCGGCATCACCGCTACCGCCTCGACCCGCCACTCTCGTCGTACATGCGCCGGGCTCGTTCGGAACCGCAGCGGTCGGTGACGGTCCGTTGTCAGCGCTGCCGCCTGGAGTTGACGCATGACGGAGCAGACACAGAACAGCATGGGCGGGCAGGCGGTGGCGGGAAGCGTCGTGGGTATGACGAAGGGCCGTTACATACCCCGATGCGGCGGTATGTAACGGCCCTTCGGAGTCTCTCGGCGGGCGTTCAGCCGACCAGCCGTTCGTAAGCCGGCAGTGTCAGGAAGTCCGCGTAGTCGGCGTCCAGCGCGACCTGCAGCAGCAGGTCATGCGCCTGCTGCCACTTGCCCGAGGTGAAGGCTTCCTCGCCGACTTCGGTGCGGATGTCGATGAGTGCCTGGTCGGCGACCTTGCGGACGAGGTCCGCGGTGACCTTTTCGCCCTGGTGCTCGCCGCTTTCGAAGACGACGCCCGCGTCGACCCACTGCCAGATCTGCGAGCGGGAGATCTCGGCGGTCGCGGCGTCCTCCATCAGGCCGAAGATGGCGACGGCGCCCAGGCCGCGCAGCCATGCCTCGATGTAGCGGGTGCCGACCTGCACGGCGTCCACCAGGCCCTGGTAGGTGGGCTTGGCGTCGAGGGAGTCGATGGCGATGAGGTCGGCGGCGGAGACGGAGACGTCTTCGCGGAGACGGTCCTTCTGGTTGGGCCTGTCGCCGAGGACCGCGTCGAAGGAGGCGCGGGCGATCGGGACGAGGTCCGGGTGGGCGACCCAGGAGCCGTCGAATCCGTCACCGGCCTCGCGGTCCTTGTCGGCGCGGACCTTGGCGAGGGCCTTTTCGTTGGCCTCCGGGTCGCGGCGGTTGGGGATGAAGGCCGCCATGCCGCCGATGGCGTGGGCGCCGCGCTTGTGGCAGGTGCGGACGAGGAGTTCGGTGTAGGCGCGCATGAAGGGGGCGGTCATCGTGACCGCGTTGCGGTCCGGGAGGACGAACTTGGCGCCGCCGTCACGGAAGTTCTTGACGATGGAGAAGAGGTAGTCCCAGCGGCCGGCGTTCAACCCCGAGGCGTGATCGCGGAGTTCGTAGAGGATCTCCTCCATCTCGTACGCGGCCGTGATCGTCTCGATCAGGACCGTGGCGCGGATGGTGCCCTGGGGGATGCCGACATAGTCCTGGGCGAAGACGAAGATGTCGTTCCAGAGGCGGGCCTCCAGGTGCGACTCGGTCTTGGGGAGGTAGAAGTACGGGCCCTTGCCCAGGGAGAGCAGCCGCTCGGCGTTGTGGAAGAAGTAGAGGCCGAAGTCGACCAGAGCGCCCGGGACCGACCGGCCCTCGCACTGCAGATGGCGCTCGTCCAGGTGCCAGCCGCGGGGCCGCATCACGACCGTCGCGAGTTCCTCGGCGGGTTTGAGGGCATACGACTTGCCGGAGCCGGGGTCGGTGAAGTCGATCCGGCGTTCGTAGGCGTCGATCAGGTTGAGCTGCCCCGTGACGACGTTCTCCCAGGTGGGGGCCGAGGCGTCCTCGAAGTCGGCGAGCCAGACCTTGGCGCCCGAGTTGAGGGCGTTGATGGTCATCTTGCGGTCGGTGGGGCCGGTGATCTCGACGCGGCGGTCGTTGAGCGCGGCGGGGGCCTCGGCGACCCGCCAGCTGTCGTCCGCGCGGATCCGCTCGGTCTCCGGGAGGAAGTCCAGGGTGGCGGTCCGGGCGATCTCGGCGCGGCGCTCGGCGCGGCGGGTGAGCAGTTCGTCGCGGCGCGGGGTGAACCGTCGGTGGAGCTCCGCCACGAAGGCGAGTGCGGCGTCGGTGAGCACCTCGGCCTGCCGTGCGGGGGTGTGGTCGGGGTCGACGTCGACGATGGCCAGCGGGGACGGCGCTGGTGCGGACATGAGGTGTCACTCCATTCAGCGGCGGTGCCTGGCGGCCGCCTGGGCACCCGAGCGGCACGGGGTGCCGCCGGCTCCGAAGTGCGGTCGCGGGCGCCGTCTGGGTTCAGGTCGCTTCTGACCAGTGGAGAGTAGTTTCCTTATTGCGGAACTTCAATGGTTTGTTGACGTCGAGATTCTCTGACTCGACAGAAGTGGTGATCGAATGGCTCTCAGTGCCATGGCGGTCACTGTCGATTACGCGGTGCGTGGCCCATTGCGTCGGCGTGGCCGACCGCGTGGCGTGTCCCGGCGGCCCGTCGCTCCGCCCGTCACTCCAGTCTGTGCAGATCCTCGGGGCTGTCGATGTCGTACGCCTCCGCTACATCCCCGCACTCCACCAGCGTGATCGCATCCGCGTACCGCCGCAGATAGGCGCGCGCGCCGCGGTCGCCCTCCGCGCTCGCCGCGACGTCCGCCCAACGATCGGCGCCGAACATGACCGGGTGGCCGCGTCGCCCTCCGTACGCCGCCGATACGAGCGAAGCGCGGCCCTCGTACGCGGCCACCACCCGCGCCACCGCGGCGGCACCGATTCCCGGCTGGTCCACGAGTGCCACCACCACCGCGTCCGCCCCCGAGCCGGCCAGTGCCGCCAGTCCCACCCGCAGCGAGGAGCCCATGCCCTGCGCCCAGTCCGGGTTGTCCGACGTGGTGTACGCGGAGAGGTCGGCCCGCTGGCGTACGGAATCGGCGGCAGCGCCCAGCACGATGTGCACCGGGCTGCAGCCGCCGTCCCTCAGCACGCGCGCTGCGTGCTCCACCAAGGGGCGTCCTCGATGGTCGAGCAGCGCCTTGGGCCGCCCGCCCAGCCGCCGCCCGCCGCCCGCGGCCAACAGCAGCCCGGCGACCTTTCCTTCGGGTCGCGCGGACGCCCCTCGTGCTGATGTCTGCTGCGCAGATGCCCCTTGAGCTGGTGATTCTGTAAGTGCTGGTGACTTTGTATGTGCAGGTGTCAGTTGCGCGGATGACTCTGGTGTTGCTGCGTGCGGTGCCATGGGCCCTGCTTACCTCATGGCACTCTGCGCCGCGGCGCGGTGGGTCAGGCCGTGCCGCCGGACGCCCTCTGGCGCGGGATTCTCGGCCGGAAACGGTCCCGGAGTTGCCGGGTCCGTGCGTCCGTGAGCCGTCGTTCGGTGACGAAGCGGTGTATGTGCTCGACGGTGATCTCGGACGCGTCGGAGAGGCCGTACGCGCGGCAGATCAGCTGCACGATGCTGAGGCGGCGAGGGTGCGGGCCGGTCCCGGGGCCGGTCCCGGGGCCGGTCTCGGGGTCGGGGTCAGGCTCCATGGCGGTCTCCGATCCAGTGATATGCCGGATATTTCCCCGGAAGGGAGAATGCTCCATCCTGCCGCGCCGCACGCATCGGAGCGCATACACCCACGCCAACGGGTGCCCGGGGGAACACGCGTCTGACGCACGATCAGGCCACCCAGGGGCAACGCGCGATATGCCGCCGAAACCCAGCGTGAACCGGGAGCGAAACCGGCTCTTCGGACATGGCGTACGGTTCCCCGCCTTCGATGTCACGGCGCGGCCCATGGCCGGATAAAGTGCTGCCCCGTTGCGGACACCGTGGCCGTCGAGCCGACATGACGGCCCTTTTGAGTCGGGGGACCGAGTGGTGAACAGTGTGGACCCGTCCGGGATCTTCCAGCCGCTGGAGGACGACGATCCGAAGGCGATCGCGGGCTATCGCCTCTCGGCGAAGCTCGGCTCCGGCGGTATGGGCAAGGTCTACCTTTCCTACACGCCCGGCGGGCGGCCGGTGGCCATAAAGGTGATCCGGCCGGAGTTCAGCGAGGACGCGGAGTTCCGCCGCCGCTTCAAGCAGGAAGTGCAGTCGGCACAGCGCGTCCAGGGCCTGTTCACCGCCCCGGTCATCGACAGCGACGCCGACGGCCCCAGCCCCTGGCTCGCCACCGCGTACGTCCCCGGCCCCTCGCTCTCCGCGGCCGTCGCCGAACACGGCCGGCTTCCGGTTCCCACCGTGCTGCTGCTGGTGGCCGGTATCGCCGAGGCGCTGCAGGTCATCCACGGCGCGGGCATCGTGCACCGTGATCTGAAGCCGTCCAATGTGCTGCTGGCCGCCGACGGCCCGCGCGTCATCGACTTCGGTATCGCCCGCGCCGCCGACGCCACATCCTTGACCAGCAGCGGCGTCACCGTCGGCACCCCCACCTTCATGGCGCCCGAGCAGGCCGCCGGCAGCACCATCACCCCGGCCACCGACATCTTCGCGCTCGGCCAGGTCGCGGCGTACGCGGCCATCGGCAACCCGGCCTTCGGCGAGGGCACTTCGCACGGTGTGCTCTACCGCATCGTCCACGAGGAGCCGGATCTGACCGGACTCCCCGAGGAACTGCACGAGCTGGTCACCCGCTGTCTGACCAAGGACACGTCGGCCCGGCCGTCCGTCGCCGAGGTGATCGAGCTGTGCGGCGCGGCCTCCGGGGAGACGCAGTTGCGCCGCCCCGAGGAGTGGCTGCCCACCGCCGTCGCCGCGGACATCACCACGCGTTCGGCGGCCCCCGCGCCCGCCCAGGCGCCGCCGCCCCCGCTGGAGGCACCGGCCCAGCCGGCGGTCGCCCCGCAGACCCCGGCCCAGCCCCCTGCCCAGCCGGCCCAGCCCCCGGCACCGCCCACCCAGCCCGCGGCCCCTGCCCAGCCGGTCCCGACCACGCTGAACCAGCCGCAGACCCCGCCGCCCGGCTTCGGTCCCGCGGCCTACGCGCCGACCGCCACCAGCGCAACGCCCGCCGCGTCGGCGCCCGTTGCGACGCCGCCCGGCGGCTCCTCGGGCACCGGCCCGACCACCACGGTGCCCGCCCCGCAGCCGCCGAAGAAGAAGCGCAAGGGGCTGATCACGGCCCTGGTGCTGGTGTGCCTGCTGGTCTTCGCGGGAGTGGGCGGTGGCGTCGTCTACTACTTCATGAAGGGCGACGCCAAGAAGACGAGCAACCAGGCCGACGACAAGAAGAAGGGCGCCGAGGGCGCTCCGGACGCCACCGGCGGGACATCGGCGACCCCCGAAGAGGGGGGCGACCCCTCCGCCCCCGCCACCCCGGCGCAGGACCCGGAACCGGTCGACTACAAGGGCATCGACCTGCCCGACGAGTACCACCTGTCGATGTCCGACGAGCCGGTCAAGCCGAGCAACGCGGACAACGACACGGACGAAGACTTCACCTACACGGACAACAACTACTCGGACGACAGAGTCAGCACCGAGAACGGCAAGCTGGTGCTCCTCACCGCGGGCCAGGAAGGCTCGCTGGACACCTGCCGCAACGAGACCCGGTTCACCGAGCGCATCCTGACCAAGCAGCTCACCAAGGACGCGCAGATGTGTCTGACCACCGACTACGGCCATGTCGCGCTGATCACGTTGAAGGGCTTCGCGCCGAAGTCGAGCCCCAGCAGCTATATGACCGTCGATGTGCGTGTGTGGCGCAACGCGGTGACGCCCGAGGCGACCCCGTGAGCACCGCCGCACAACTGATCACCTCGGCTTGACGATCCCCGTCAGGGCCCGCTCCTTCCGGCCCGGCGGGGATCGCCGCACTGCGCCCCCGGCGCGTGGATTTGGTCGATGATCCGGTTTTTTCGCTCTCCGTATGGCGCGATGACCACAGAGTGGCGTTAACTGGCCCGCATTGCGAAGCGGCCAACGGCCTGGGAGGGCGCCGCCGTTGTGGAGCAGGGGCAGAGGCAGAGGCAGAAGCGAATGGTGACCGGGGTCGAGGAGGACGCACGGGTCCAGGTGCTGCGTGGGGCGGTGGCCCGGCTTCGTCGTCAACTAGCCATGCTTCCGGTGGAGTTACCGGACCGGGCGGCCGCGGACGAGGAACTGGCCGCGCTGGACGCGATGGTGAGCCACGGGATGCCGGAAGTGCCCCGGCTGCGTCGCTCGCTGCTGCTGATCGCCGGGGCGGTCGGCTCGGTCAGCGCACTGTCGCCCGCGCTGACCGAGGTGCGTGAGGGGATCGACCGCTTCGGGGAGCTGCCGCGCGGCCGGGAGGGGGGCACGCCTCCCGGCCGGGAGGCGTACACGCCGCCGTCGTGGGCGGAGGGGCCTCGCTTGTTTTGACGGTGCGGAAGAACCCTCTTGCTCGACGGTGCACAGTCCCCGTGTGATGTGACGGTGCAAGGCCCCGTACGCCCGGCCGCCCTACGCGGGTGTCTGATCGGCGAGCGCGACCGACAGCTGCGCCGCGATGTCCTGCAGCACCGGCACGATCTTGTCCTTCGACGCCTCCGTCACCCGGCCGGTCGGGCCGGAGATGGAGATCGCCGCCGAGGTGGGGGAGTCGGGCACCGGCACCGCGTAGCAGCGGACGCCGACCTCCTGTTCGCTGTCGTCGACCGCATATCCGAGCCTGCGGACCTCGGCGAGAGCTTCGAGGAAGGCGTCCGGGTCGGTGATCGTCTTCTCGGTCGCGGCGGGCATCCCCGTACGGCCGAGCAGGGCGCGGACCTCCTCCGGCGGGTGGCCCGCGAGCAGCGCCTTGCCGACGCCGGTGGAGTGCGGCAGCACCCGGCGGCCGACCTCGGTGAACATCCGTACCGCGTGCCGGGACGGCACCTGGGCGACATAGACGATCTCGTCGCCGTCGAGCAGCGCCATATTGGCGGTCTCGCCGGTCTCCTCGACCAGCCGGGCGAGGTACGGCCGAGCCCACGTCCCGAGCAGCCGCGACGCGCTCTCGCCCAGCCGGATCAGACGGGGGCCGAGCGCGTACCGGCGGTTGGGCTGCTGGCGGACGTAGCCGCAGGCGACGAGGGTCCGCATCAGGCGGTGGATGGTGGGGAGCGGCAGGCCGCTGCTGGTGGAGAGCTCGCTCAGGCCGACCTCGCCCCCGGCGTCGGCCATCCGCTCCAAGAGGTCGAAGGCGCGCTCAAGGGACTGGACGCCGCCGCCGGCGCCCGCGGGCTTGGCATCGGCGGCGGAGGTGCTGGCGCTGGACGGCGGCACGTCGCGTTCCTTTCGGGGCAGGTGGGCCCTAGGGTGCCACCCTAGGGCTTGTGGGCGCCGGGCCCGACCGGAGCAGCCTACCGGTCCCCTGGGGAAGAAACACTGTCTCTCTCACGCCCGTTCCCGCCGGTCAGGGCCCTTTTTCTTCCACAGTACGGGGTGTCGGCCGGAATCCCCTGGGTGGTAGCTATGTTCTGCTATGCGAAAAATACTGTCCATTTTGTGGAATCATCCAAAGGGGTTCGCTGCGCTTTGCCTGGGCCCCACGTTGTCGGCTGTCCCGCCGTGGGGGTTCGCCTGCGGCTGGCCTGAGTCGACGTTTTGGCTGTCCCGCCGTTGCACCTGCGGTGGGCTGTTACCGCTGCGCGGGGCTGTTCGGCAGCGGCGCCGGACCTCCGGACTCCGTCCCGCGGTCCAGCGCCTCCCGAGGGAGGTGGGGAAAAGACGTTGGGGGGACACGTAGCCGGTCATGCGCCCCCACCGGCCCCTCTCTACCCGCCGGGGAGGGGAGGGCCGCAGGACGGAGTCCGGAGGCCCGTCACCGCACCCGAAAAACCCACGCCCGCCGCAGGCGAACCCCTCACGGCGGGACAGCCGACAACGTGGGGCGCAGGCCCGCCGCAGGCGAACGCTCAGGTGAAGCGCAGCGGATCGCTTGACGGGGTGGGGGCCCTGAGTGAAGACTCCGATTCAACAGACTGTTGAATCAGCGACCGGGAAGAAACGATACGAGGAGGGGACCGGGTGTCCGAAACAGAGCTGGTGCTGCGCTCCACGCGCGTCGTCACCCCGCAGGGGACGCGCGCCGCGTCCGTCACCGTCCAGGGCGGCAAGATCGCGGCGGTCCTGCCGTACGACGCCGAGGCCCCGGCCGGAGCGCGGGTCGAGGACTTCGGTGACGACGTGCTGCTGCCCGGCCTCGTGGACACCCACGTACACGTCAACGACCCGGGCCGCACCGAGTGGGAGGGCTTCTGGACGGCCACCCGCGCGGCCGCGGCCGGCGGTATCACCACCCTCGTGGACATGCCGCTCAACAGCCTCCCGCCCACCACCACCGTCGCCAACCTCGACACCAAGCGCGAGGTCGCGCGCGGCAAGGCGCATATCGACATCGGCTTCTGGGGCGGCGCCGTCCCCGGCAACGTCAAGGACCTGCGTCCGCTCTTCGACGCCGGGGTCTTCGGCTTCAAGTGTTTCCTCTCGCCCTCCGGCGTGGACGAGTTCCCCCAGCTCGACCAGGAGCAACTGGCCGCCGCCCTCGGGGAGATCGCGGGCTTCGACGGTCTGCTGATCGTGCACGCCGAGGACCCGGAGCACCTGGACGCGGCTCCGCAACCGCACGGCCCCAAGTACGCCGACTTCCTCGCCTCCCGCCCCCGGGTCTGCGAGGACGACGCCATCGCCGGGCTGATCGCCCTCGCCAAGCGGCTCGACGCCCGGGTGCACGTACTCCACCTCTCCTCCTCCGACGCGCTGCCGCTGATCGCCGCCGCCAAGGCCGAGGGCGTCAAGGTCAGCGTCGAGACCTGTCCGCACTTCCTGACCCTGACCGCCGAAGAAGTCCCGGACGGCGCAACGGAGTTCAAGTGCTGCCCGCCGATCCGCGAGGCCGCCAATCAGGACGCGCTGTGGCAGGGCCTCGCCGACGGCACCATCGACTGCATCGTCTCCGACCACTCGCCCTCCACCGCCGACCTCAAGACCGCCGACTTCGGCGCGGCCTGGGGCGGTATCTCCTCCCTCCAGCTCGGCCTGCCCGCCATCTGGACCGCCGCCCGCGAGCGCGGGCACACCCTGGACGATGTCGTCCGCTGGATGGCCACCGCCCCCGCCGCGCTGGTCGGCCTCGGCCGGAAGGGCGCCATCGAGCCCGGCCGGGACGCCGATTTCGCCGTCCTCGCCCCCGACGAGACCTTCACCGTGGATCCGGCCGTACTCCAGCACCGCAACAAGATCACCGCATACGCTGGGAAGACCCTGTACGGCGTCGTCCGGTCCACCTGGCTGCGCGGCCGGCAGATCAACGACGGCGCCACCCTGGCCGAGCCCACGGGCGAGCTTGTCGATCGGAGGCACACCGCATGGCCAGCGCCGACCTCCCCCGTTTAACAGGTGACGCCGCCCCCTACGGGGGCGGCGACCCGTATGCCGACTACCGCGCCCCCGGCCCTTCGGGGTTCCCCTTCAGCCACCTCCCCGACCTCGCCGACCGTCGGCTCGGCGCGGGGGTGACCGCCGCCAACGACGAGTTCTTCGCGGAGTGCGCGAACCTCCTCAAGCCCGAGCCCGCTCACTTCGCCCCCGAGGCATTCGGTCCCAGGGGAAAGATCATGGACGGCTGGGAGACCCGGCGCCGCCGCGCCACCGGCAACGACTGGGTCCGCTACCGGCTCACCGGGCAGGCCGTGATCCGCGCGGTGGAGATCGACGAAACCAACTACCTCAAAGGGAAATCGGCGGGCTGGGCAGCCCTGTACGGACGTGACGGTGAGCGCGGCGACTGGGGAGAGCTGCTGCCCCGTACGCGCCTGCAGCCCGACACCGTCCACCGCTTCCTGCTGGCCGACGCACCGGCCGTCACTCACGTCCGGCTCGACATCTTCCCGGACGGCGGCATCGCCCGGCTGCGGCTGCACGGCGCGCTGACGGGGGAGGGGGAGCGGCGGCTGACCGCCCGTTACCAGGAGTTGGGCGGCTGATCCCAGGACGTCCTGACGTCCGGAAGCCGGGAAGCCCAGACGCCCGGATGCAAGGTCCGTCCTCCCGCTGCGCCGTCAGCGCGGTGAGCACCGATCAGCCCGCGATGGCGTTCCGGTCAGTCCGTGATGGAGTTCCAGAACATCAGCTCGTACGCCTGGAGGAGATGGCCGTAGCGGTACGCGGTCGCCGGCACGGCCTGGCCGGTGTCCAGGCCGTGCCGGACCGCCGCGCGGGCCTTGGCGCCGAGGTCCGCGGCAGGTTCGGCGAAGAACGCGAAGAAGCCGCGGGCCGCTTCGGGGAAGCCGTAGTGGTCACGCATCGCGGTGGCGACGGTGGCGCAATAGCCGGACCAGGAGGCGAAGTTGGCGGTGACGGCGATCACCACATCGGCGGGCGTGGTGCCGAGCGCGAGACGCGCAGCGTAGGAGGGATACGCCTGGCAGCCGGGCCGCGGCCGGTACTCGGTGATCTGCCGGCCGGTCAGTTCGCAGGCTTCCGCCAGGCCCGCCAGCTGCTCCAGGGCCAGGGTCTCGCTCTGGGCGAGCAGATCGAAGAAGTCGGCGATGGGCGGATCGCCGTCGGCCCGACGCGCCAGGTGCTGGAAGCTGAGCCGGTCGGAGGCGATCACCTGGTGCTGTTCGAGGGCGAACGTCGCGAATACGCTGCGCGGCGCCTCGCCCGCCGCGATACGTGGCACGAGCCGGTTGGCGTCGGCGTTCGGGGCGAGTGTCCGTACGGCGTCATCGAGGACGGCGGCCGCGGTCGGACGGGGGGCTTCGGCGGGTCGGCGGGCCATGGTCTCGGTCTCCTCCGGGGCGGGGCGCGGTGGCCGGGGCCCCAGGCTAGGGCGGCGGATGGTGCCGCGGCGTACAGGCGACGCGGGCCGGGCGCGGGCGGATCGCGGGCTGAGCGCTCTCCGGGCGGAGTGGACTCCGGGCTGAGCGGACTCCGGCGGAGTGGACCGCGGGCAGCGTCGAGCGGGCCGCGTGTATCGGGCCCCGTATCGGCCGAGCTCCCATGTGCCGGACGTACCGCAGACAGCCCGCCTCAGCGGACCTGTCGTGTCACCTCAGCGCACTGCCGTGTCACACCAGACACATCAGCGGACCTTCCGTGTCGCGCCAGACGCATCAGTGCACCACCGCCTCATGCACCACTGGCGCCGCCGCCCCACCCCGCCAAGCCAGCCGTACGCCCTCGATGGTGTCGTCGCCCGCCGGGAGTCGCGTCATGTGTCCTGCGCCTGCGTGGCCCGGGCACGTACGTACCGGGCCTTGGCGCCCGGCGGCGGCTCGGCGGTCACCTCCGCCTTGCCGTTCGAAGGCGGCCAGCGGCGTCCAGTTCTTGTCGTCCGAGGAGTATTCGAGGACGCCGTGCCGGAGATAGTCGTCCGGGCTGTCGCGCTCGCCCATCGTCAGCGTGACGGTACCCAGCGCGCGCTCGTCGTGCAGATCCAGGCCGAACGAGGAACCGGCCTTGGGGCCGGCGGCGCTCCAGAAGTAGGTGGCGTCGTTGCCGTCGGTCATCCGGGAGGCGGCGTTGTCCTGGTAGACGGCCAGATCGGTGGACGCCTTGGGGCGGCCGGTCACGCCCGGGCCGCATCGTGCGCGCCGATGGCGTCGTCGACAAAGGCGTCCAGCACCCCGTCCGCGACCAGCACGGGAATCCTTTTCCCCGTCAGGTCCACATACCCAAATGACTTCGCGGTGGTCACCAACTCCGGCAGCATCTGGCGCAGTTGCCGTGCCTCGGCGCCGTCGCCCGCCTTGACCGCCTCGATCAGCCGGAGGGCGGTACGCGCCGCCTCGCCCCAGGCGTGCGTCGCGTCCAGCCATGGCCCGCTGTCCTCGACGAATCCGCGATCGGCGAGCCGCTCGCGGAGCACGGCCGGCGCGTCCTGCAGCGTGCGCAGTGCCGCGTCCAGCCGTCGCGCGTCTCCGTCCTTGCCGAACCGTGCGATGACGGCGGCAAGTTCGGGTGCCTGTCGCGGATTGAGGGACGAGGAGTAGTTGGCGTCCGCGAAGGCGCGCAGCGCGCGTACCGTACGGGTGTCGCCGCCCGCCAGCTCCTCGATCGCCGCGCCCCAGGACGCGCGCGCGTCATACGCCTGGTCGTTCCACGCGTAGTCCGCCACCGTGTACAGCGCGATCTTGGACGCGGCCGGCTGGATCATGGGATTCGCGGTGATCCCGGCCAGCCGCCCCGGCAGCCCCTTCTCCCGGCCGTTGAACGGCCCGAGCAGCAGCCGGTTGGTCACATAGTCGTTGACCGGATAGTTGTCCCACGTCAGGATCGGATGCCCGAAGACCTCCCGGGCCCGCTCGGCCTGCGCGACGGTCATCGTCGGCGCGATCACGCCCACGCCCGTCCACTCCACCAGCACATCCCTGTCCAACCGCGTGGCCAGCGCCCTCTTGTAGGGGGACGGCTTCACGTCGTAGTACTCGGTCGGCACCATCTGCAGCGGCTCGGCCCCCGGATGCCGGGCGATGAACTCCCGGTTGACGCGATTGAGCAGATGCGCCTGCGCGGCACCGGCCGCCCCGCCGCCGGTCCCGAACCTGTCCTTGTCCGCGGCGCAGTTCCAGTCCGTGTAGCTGATGTCGTCCAGCGGTACCGCGAAGGTCCGTACGCCGATGTCCCACAGCGTCTGGAACTTCGCGGTCAGCGCCTTGAGGTCGGCGTCGGAGCTGTAGCAGACGGACAGGCCGGGGGAGAGCGCGTAGGTGAACTCCACATGCCGGGACCGCGCCCGGTCCACCAGCTCCGCGATCTGTGCGAGACGGTCCTCGGGGTAGGGGGCGCGCCACTTCTCGCGCAGGTAGGCGTCGTCCTTGGGCGAGTAGACGTAGATGTTCATCTTGTGCTCGGCGGAGAAGTCGAGCTGGTCGAGGCGGGCGGCGTGCGACCACGGGGTGCCGTAGAAGCCCTCGATGACGCCGCGGAGCGGGGTGGCCGGCCAGTCCCGTACGGCGGTCCCCTGGACACGGGCGCCGGGCCGGTCGCGGCGCGGCAGCAGCTGACGGAGCGTCTGGGCGGCGTAGTACGTGCCGGTGGCGTCCTTACCGGACAGCGTGATCCGGCCCTCGCCCACGGCCAGGGCATAGCCCTCCGCGGGCAGTCCGCCGGTGCCGCGAGCGCCCAGGTCCGCCAGGGTCCGTGCCGCGCCCGGCCCGTCCACGTACACGGTCAGGCGGCCGGCCCGAGTCCGCCCGGCACGCTCCGTCCGGACGATCCGCTCGGCGCCGGCCTCCTTGAGGGACTTCTCGACGAGTTCCAGGGCCGGGGCATCGGTCTTCGGCCCCGCGACGACCGTCACCGACGGGGTGATGGTGACCCGGTCGTGCCGGGGGTGGACGGACCTGGGGGTGGGCGAGAGGGACCGGACGGCGTCGGATTCGTCCCGGGCGCCGTCGTGGTCACCGGTAGCCGCGCCCGGTGGCCCCGCCATGCCCGTCAGCGGGATCAGAGCGAGGGCTACGGCGAGCGCGGTGGCCGCCGCGGTGCGCGTACGGTGCATCCTTCGGTCCTCCTCGGTGCCGCGGGCGGGCGGGAGTGCGGGTGCATGGGCGAGGGTGGGGCGCGGCAGCAGGCTTCACCCGGTTACCAGTGCGGGGCAATGGACTTTCCCGCTGGATGGATGGACGTTGCCGAGTCGACCGAAACGGGCGCCCGCATCCGGCCCGCCCTCAGCGCGTCTTGGCGATGAGGACCAGCAGACTCGGGAACGCCAGGCCCGGATGGACGCGCACCAAGTCGCCCTGGGCGCGCTTCGGTACATGCACCCGCAGCGCCTGCATCGCCCGCCCTGCACCGCCCACGGTCCAGTACGTCCAGCCACCGGCCTCCGACGCGTCCGTACGGCCGGCCCGTACGATCGGGTCCGGCTCGGGCGCGGTCTCGACGAGCAGGTCGGATACCGTGGTGCCGTAGGCAAACACTCCTTGGGGTGCTCCTCCGACCCCCCTCCCACGTGGCGCCCTGGCCCTCCTCTCCCCGGCCTGCCCCATTTGACCGTGTGAACTCCCGGGAAACTTATGAACGTGGGATTGACAGGGTCATGTCTACGCGCGTCATTCTGGAGGGCATGAGAATCCCCCCACGGATCACCAGGATCGGCGCCGCGGGCGCCCTCGTATCGGCCCTTCTCATCGGCGGATCCGCGGCCGCCGCCCCGTCCGCCGTCGCCACGGCGCACCCGGCCACCGCGTACGCCGCGACGGCGCACACCACAACCGCTCACCCCTCGGGCGCGCACGCCGCGTCCGCGCGCGTGAACGCCGTCGGCGACATCTGTTACTCCAAGCTCCCGTCCCAGGCCCACGACACGCTGGACCTGATCGAGCAGGGCGGGCCCTACCCGTATCCGCAGGACGGCACGGTCTTCGAGAACCGGGAGGGCATCCTCCCGAAGCAGAACTCCGGCTACTACCACGAGTACACCGTCAAGACACCGGGCTCGCCCGACCGTGGCGCCCGCCGCATCGTGACCGGTGAGCGGGCGGACGAGGACTACTACACCGCTGACCACTACAAGTCGTTCGACCTCATCGATCGCGGCTGCTGACGCGCGGCCGGGAGAGCGGCGGCCGGGTGCATGGGCATCCCGGCCGCCGCCGTGTTGTGCGCTCTCCGTGCCCTCCGTTCGCGCGCCCGGTCCACGGCGGCTCTCCGCGTTCTCGGCGGAAGAGGAGCGCGGTAAGGACCCCCGGAGGAGGACTGTCGGTGGGGCCCGGTAGCGTTTCGGCAGAAACGAGGAGTGGGCGGGCATCGGCGGCAAAGGGGCCATGGTGGTCGGTCGCCGCGGCGCGTGCCGCAGGCAGTGCCGCGTTCGCCGTGGGTCATGGCGAGGCGGTATGCGCGTGGAGACAAGGAAGGGCGGCGAACTGCCGTGTATCGCTGGGAGATCACCCGGGCCGCACTGGCGCAGCGTGTTTTCGCCATCGTCCGCAGCAAGACCTACGACGAGGCGAGCGCCACGGCCGACACCCTGCTCTCCGCGGGGATCACCAGCCTGGAGATATCTCTGACCACGCCGTTCGCTCTGGAGGCCGTCACCACCCTCACCCGCGAGCTCGGCGATGACGCGGTCATCGGCGCGGGCACGGTCCTTGACGCGATGTCGGCCCGGATGGCGGTGGACGCCGGTGCCCGCTTCCTGGTGTCGCCGAGCCTGGACGCCGAGGTCATCCGTACCGGCCACCGCTATGGGGTCCCGGTCTTCCCGGGGGTGTCGACGCCTACCGAGATGGTCCGCGCCCTGGAGCTCGGGGCGGACGCGCTCAAGCTGTTCCCCGCCTCCGGGTACGGCCCGTCCTGGCTGCAGGACGTACGCGCCGCCCTGCCTCAGGCGCCGCTGCTGCCGACGGGCGGGGTGACGGTCGAGAGCGCGCCGGAGTGGGTAGCGGCCGGCGCGGTCGCGGTCGGCATGGGCTCGGCTCTCTCGGACGGCGACCGCGACACCGTCGCCAAGCGCGCCGCCGAACTCCTCACCCGCCTGGCCGAGATCACCCCTGACGGGCTGGGGGCCGGGGGCAGGGGCGGCCTCTACGACGACTGAGGCGACGGAGACGAGTCGACGGAGACGCGGCGGGGACGAGGGAGCGGCGGAAGCGGGCGCATGCCGGGGACGAGGACCCGGCGGAATCGAGGGGACGACGGGAGACGAGGGCACAACGGGTACGAGGACGCGAGCGGCATGACCGGGCGTCAACTTCCTTACCGAGGCGCCCGATCGTGTTCACGCTGCTCGGCGTCCCACCGGCCGGTCAGGGGGTTCACCTGGCACGTGAGCTCTGCCAACCTGAGCGCTTCGATCACACGTGATCGCGGTCCGGTCGGCCGACGACTGAAGGTCGCGCGGTCGAACCGACCGTGAACCGAGCCCCGCGTCCAGCCGCCCGGTCGCCCGGTCTCAACCGTCCACCTCCCGCCGCGTACAGGAGTCCCCATGAAGCGCGCCGTCACGCTCCCCGTCCTGGCCTGCCTGCTCGCCGTCACCGCTGCCGCCCCGGCGGGCCCGGAAGGCCACCACGTCACCCCCGCACCGACGCCGGGGGCCGCACCTGTCGCCGCCGACGGGCCGACGGCCGCCGCCCACACCGCCACAAAGCGCGCCCAGCGCCCCCGTACGCTTCTCGACGCCATTCCACGGCGCGGTGTGCTGCGTGTCTGCACCACCGGTGACTACCGCCCCTTCACCCACCTCGACCCCAGGACCGGCAAATACAGCGGCGTGGACATCGAGATGGCCGAAAACCTCGCCGAGAGCCTGGACGCCAAGCCGCGTTACGTCGCCACGACCTGGGCCGAGCTCGTCGGCGACCTCGCGGCCGGCCGCTGCGACATCGCCATGGGCGGCGTCTCCATCACCCTCGCACGCGCCCGTACCGCCTACTTCAGCGAGCCCACGCGTACGGACGGCAAGACGCCCATCGTGCGCTGTGAGGACAAGGACAGGTACCGGACGCTGGAGCAGATCGACCGGCCCGGGACGGATGTCATCGTGAACCCCGGCGGCACGAATGAGGAATTCGCCCGTGCGCACATCAAGCGCGCGACCCTCAAGGTCCACCCCGACAACACCACGATCTTCGACGAGATCATCGCGGGCCGGGCGGATGTGATGATGACGGACGCCGGCGAGACCCGCTATCAGGCCAAGATCCACCCCGAACTGTGCTCGGTCCACCCGGACAAGCCCTTTTCGTTCTCCGAGAAGGCATACGCCCTCCCGCGCGGCGACGACGCGTTCAAGGCGTATGTGGACCAGTGGGTGCACCTCGCCACCCATGACGGGACGTACCGGAAGTACGAGGACGCGTGGATGAAGTGACCGGCGTGGCTCGCGTCGGTCCGTACTTCCCCTGACCCGCTCCGCTCACCCCCACCCCATCTTGTCCGGACAATGTGACCTCTGGACTTCCCGTCATCTGCCCGGACGGTTACGCTCGCGGGCGTGGGGAAACGCGAGACAGAAGCCGCGGGTGCCGAGAGCCCCGTTCAGTTCAGCGTGGACCGGAGCAGTCCGGTCCCGCTGTATTTCCAGCTGTCCCAGCAGCTGGAGGCCGCGATCGAGAACGGCAGGCTGGCTCCGGGCAGTCTGCTCGGCAATGAGATCGAGCTGGCCGGCCGGCTCGGCCTGTCCCGGCCGACGGTGCGGCAGGCGATCCAGTCGCTGGTCGACAAGGGGCTGCTGGTCCGTCGCCGGGGCATCGGTACCCAGGTCGTCCACAGTCAGGTCAAGCGCCCCCTGGAGCTGAGCAGCCTCTATGACGACCTGGAGGCGGCCGGGCAGAAGCCCGCCACCCGGGTGCTCCTCAACACCACCACCGAAGCGGACGCCGAAGTCGCCGCCGCGCTGGGGATCGCCGAGGGCGCGGAGGTCGCGTTCGTCGAGCGGCTGCGCCTCACGCACGGTGAGCCTGTCGCGCATCTGCGCAACTACCTCCCCGTCGGGCTGCTGAAGCTGGAGACCGCCGGCCTGGAGGAGACCGGCCTGTACCGCCTGATGCGGACGGCCGGGATCACCCTGCACAGCGCCCGTCAGGCGGTCGGTGCGCGCGCCGCGACGGCGGAGGAGGGCGAGCGGCTCGACGAGCCCGAGGGTGCCCCGCTGCTCACGATGCAGCGCACCACGTTCGACGACACCGGGCGGGCGGTCGAGTTCGGCTCGCATGTCTACCGCGCGTCCCGTTATGCCTTCGAATTCCAGCTGCTGGTTCGCCCCTGAGCGCCGAACTCCGTAAATACCTCGGGTGGGGCGAGTTTCCCGATCTTGGAATTCCGAGGGCGGAATGCCGGAATTCTGGGCGCCCGGGACTGACATGTCCGGTTGCCCATTTCTTGCTCTCGGCCCCGCCCTGGGCCCGCGCTCAGTTGCCTCCGAGTCCGCCGGGAGGGCTGGTGGCGGCCCGTATGAACCGTTATGCCCCGATCTGCCACACCCCAGCGTCAGAATGTTCGGACAAAGTATTGACGTGGCTCCATACGCGCCTTAGAACTCTTCCAGCCGCATTCAGGCGGCCGGGAGAAAGGCGGTCCCACGATGATCGGCGTGCGAAACGTACGTATGGCTCGACCCGTCAAAGTCCTCAGCGCGGCGACCCTGGCGGCGGTTTTCACGCTGGTCGCAGGGTGCGGCAATTCCGGAGGCGAGGAGTCCGAGGACGCGTCCGGGGAGTCGGCCAGACGTAAGGGCGTCAGTACGCCCCGGATGACCATCGGAATGGTCAGCCACTCCGGTGCGGGTGACACCTTCTGGGACATCGTCCAGAACGGCGCCGAAGCGGCCGCCGCCAAGGGCAACGTGAAGTTCCTCTACGCCAACGACAAAGAGGGCGCCAAGCAGGCGGAGCTGGTGCAGTCCTATATCGACGCGAAGGTCGACGGGCTGATCGTCACCCTCGCCAAGCCGCAGGCCGTCAAGGCCGCCGTCCGCAAGGCCGTCGCGGCGGGCATTCCGGTCATCACCATCAACGCCGGCGGCGAGTTCTCGAAGGAGTTCGGCGCGCTGACGCATATCGGCCAGGACGAGTCGGTGGCAGGCCGGGCGGTCGGCGACGAACTGGACGAGCGGCACGCCAAGAAGGTCCTGTGCGTCATCCACGAGCAGGGCAACGTATCGCTGGAGGACCGCTGCGCCGGTGTCCGCAAGGGCTTCCGGGGAACGGTCGAGAGCCTCAACATCGACGGCACCAACGCCCCGGCCTCGCAGTCCTCGATCGAGGCCAAGCTGCAGTCCGACACGTCCATCGACGCGGTCGTCACGCTCGGCGCGCCGATGGCGGCGATCTCCGTCAAGGCCAAGGAGGCCGCCGGCAGTGCCGCACAGGTCGCGACCTTCGACCTGAACTCCGCCGTCGTCAGGCTGCTCAAGACCAAGAACGTCAGCTTCGCCGTCGACCAGCAGCCCTACCTCCAGGGCTATGAGGCGGTGGACCTGCTCTGGCTGCACCGGACCAATGCCGATGTGCTGGGCGGCGGCAAGCCGGTGCTCACCGGACCCGCCCTGGTCAGCGACAAGGACGTACCGAAGTTGGAGGAGTACACCGGGCGCGGGACCCGGTGAAGCCCCAGGGGAGGCGGGACCCGATGAACCGGTACAGATCACCGGTAACGGATACTTGTGCGATTGGGGCCGGCCGCTCGGCGCCGGTGCGCGAAACCGTACATAGAAGGAAAAGGCGACCGGCGCGGCTGACACCGTCACCACAGCCGACACGGTCGAGACAGCCAATACAGCCGACACAGCGTGACATCAGCGGGAAGGGCAAGTCCTCGTGGCAAGGGTTCGGAGAAGGGGACGCGTCGTGAGCGTCGTTCTGGCAGCGACGCTCGGCGCGTCGCTGGCGGGATGCAGCAGCACCGGTGGCCTGCGTGCGGAGAAGGAGCGTGCCGCCCAGGCCGCCGGTGGCAAGGCCGCGGTGAACACCCCCAGGTGGACGTTCGCGATGGTCACCCACTCGGGAGACGGCGACACCTTCTGGGACATCGTGCAGAACGGTGCCCAGCAGGCCGCGGACAAGGACAACATCAACTTCGTCTACGCGCACGACAAGGAGGCCGGCCGGCAGAGTCAGCTCGTGCAGACCTATATCGACCAGAAGGTCGACGGGCTGATCGTCTCGCTTGCCAAGCCGAAGGCCATGAAGGACGTGGTCCTCAAGGCCCAGAAGGCCGGGATACCGGTGATCACGGTGAATTCCGGGGCTGCGGAGTCGAAGGAGTTCGGCGCGCTCAGCCACATCGGCCAGGACGAGACGGTGGCCGGCGAGGCCGTCGGCGAGCAGCTCAACGAGCGCGGTAGGAAGAAGGCGCTCTGTGTGCTGCACGAGCAGGGCAACGTCGGTCACGAGCAGCGCTGCGACGGTGCCGAGAAGACCTTCAAGGGCGATCTGCAGAGGCTCTACGTCGAGGGCACGAACATGCCCGATGTGCAGTCCTCGATCGAGTCCAAGCTCCAGTCGGACCGCGGGATCGACGCCGTCGTCACCCTCGGCGCGCCGTTCGCCGCCACCGCCGTCAAGGCCAGGGACCAGGCCGGCAGCGACGCCGAGATCGACACCTTCGACCTCAACGCGCAGGTCGCGGACGGCCTCAAGGACGGTTCGCTCGGCTTCGCCGTCGACCAGCAGCCCTACCTCCAGGGCTATGAGGCGGTGGACCTGCTCTGGCTCTACAGGTACAACGCCGACGTGCTCGGCGGCGGCAAGCCGGTGCTCACCGGCCCCCAGGTGATCACCAAGAAGGACGCCGCCGCGCTGCAGGAGTACACGAAGCGGGGCACACGATGAGCACCACCGACGCCCCCCTTCTGCAGCCCGCGGGTCCACCCGCCGAGGGCACCGACGATGAGCGCCTGCTGCACCGCTCCCTGGTGCGTCGGCTGATGAGCCGCCCCGAGCTGGGCTCGGTCGTGGGCGCCGTCGCCGTCTTCATCTTCTTCGCGATCGCCGCCGAACCGTTCCTGCGGGCGTCCAGCCTCTCCACCGTGCTGTACGCGTCCTCGACGATCGGCATCATGGCGGTGCCGGTGGCGCTGCTGATGATCGGCGGCGAGTTCGATCTGTCGGCCGGTGTCATGGTCGTCAGCTCGGCGCTGATCTCGTCCATGGTCAGTTACCAGATGACGGCCGACAACTGGGTCGGTGTCGGGGTGTCGCTGGTGGTCACCCTCGCCTTCGGGGTGTTCAACGGGATGCTGCTGACCCGTACGAAACTCCCCAGCTTCATCATCACGCTCGGCACGTTCTTCATGCTGACGGGCCTCAACCTCGGCTTCACCAAGCTGATCAGCGGCACCGTCTCCACGAAGTCCATCGCCGACATGGAGGGCTTCGAGTCGGCCCGTGCGGTCTTCGCCTCCCACGTCACCGTGGGGAACGTCGACATCCAGATCACCATCCTGTGGTGGATCGCGATGGTCGCGGTGGCCACCTGGATCCTGCTGCGCACCCGCGTCGGCAACTGGATCTTCGCGGTGGGCGGCAACGCCGACGCGGCACGGGCGGTCGGTGTCCCGGTCACCAAGACCAAGATCGGCCTCTACATGGGCGTCGCCTTCGCCGCCTGGGTCTCCGGCCAGCATCTGCTGTTCTCGTACGACCAGATCCAGTCCGGCGACGGCGTCGGCAACGAGTTCCTCTACATCATCGCGGCGGCGGTCGGCGGCTGTCTGATGACCGGCGGCTTCGGCTCGGCGATCGGCGCCGCGGTCGGTGCCTTCATCTTCGGCATGACCAGCAAGGGCATCGTCTACGCGCAGTGGAATCCGGACTGGTACAAGTTCTTCCTCGGCGCGATGCTGCTGCTCGCCACGCTCCTGAACGCATGGGTCCGCAAGCGGGCGGAGGACAGATCATGACGGCCCTGGAAAAGAAGCTCGACGAGAAGACCGCACCGGACCGGAAGCCGGCCCTGGTCGAGCTGACCGGCGTCAGCAAGTTCTACGGCAACATCAAGGCGCTGGCAGGCGTATCCCTGGAGGTGCACGCCGGGGAGATCACCTGTGTGCTGGGCGACAACGGCGCCGGCAAGTCCACCCTCATCAAGATCGTCGCGGGGCTGCACCAGCACGACACGGGCACCTTCACCATCGAGGGCGAGGAGGCCCGGCTCTCCTCCCCGCGGGAGGCGCTGGACCGCGGCATCGCCACCGTCTACCAGGACCTCGCCGTCGTCCCGCTGATGCCCGTGTGGCGGAATTTCTTCCTCGGCTCCGAGCCGAGGACGGGAGTGGGCCCGTTCAAGCGGCTCGACGTGCGCACCATGCGCGAGACCACCCGCAGCGAGCTGCTGCGGATGGGCATCGACCTGCGCGACGTCGACCAGCCCATCGGTACTCTCTCGGGCGGTGAACGGCAGTGCGTCGCCATCGCCCGCGCCGTCTACTTCGGCGCCAAGGTCCTCGTCCTGGACGAGCCGACGGCGGCGCTCGGCGTCAAGCAGTCCGGCGTCGTCCTGAAGTACGTCGCGGCCGCCCGGGACGCCGGACTCGGCGTGGTATTGATCACCCACAATCCCCACCACGCCTACCTCGTCGGCGACCGCTTCGTGCTCCTCAAGCGCGGCGCGATGGCCGGACGCCATGCCAAGTCGGAGATCGCCCTGGAAGAGCTCACCCGCCAAATGGCGGGCGGCAGCGAGCTGGAACAGCTCAGCCACGAACTCGCCCGCACGGCGACGCCGGAGTTCCCCGGCGGCCACCGGCCTGAATAGCACGGCCTCGCCCCCGACGCGCCCCGCGGCCGACCCACCGGCCGCGGGGCGCGTTGCCCCACGTCGCGGTGCGCCGGACGGTGCGCGTGATGCACAATCGCACCGAAACGAAGCACGCCGAGGCCCCGGCCTCCTGAGACCCGCAGGGACGAGACGACTCTTGCGAGCACGCAGCCGCCGCGACCGTAACGGCATCCGTAACGGAGAACGTCACGGGAAAGGGGTGGGTCGATGAGCACGTACCGGGAACGGGTGCACCGAGGCACCGCGCGGGCCACCGTCCTGCGCACGGTCGGCACCCGGGAGCGGCGTTCGCATCTGACCGCGCCCCGCGTGCCCACCGTCGGCATCGACATCGGCGGCACCAAGGTCATGGCGGGTGTGGTCGACGCGGACGGCATCATCCTGGAGAAGGTCCGCACCGAGACGCCGGACAAGTCCAAGAGCCCCGAGGTCGTCGAGGACACCATCACCGAGCTGGTGCTCGACCTCTCCGACCGGCACGACGTCCACGCGGTGGGCATCGGCGCGGCCGGCTGGGTCGACGCGGACCGCTCCAAGGTGCTCTTCGCCCCCCATCTGAACTGGCGCAACGAACCTCTGCGCGATCGCCTCGCCGGCCGTCTGGCCGTCCCGGTCATGGTCGACAACGACGCCAACACCGCCGCCTGGGCGGAGTGGCGGTTCGGTGCCGGACGCGGCGAGGACCACCTCGTCATGATCACCCTCGGTACGGGGATCGGCGGCGCGATCCTGGAGGACGGCGCCGTCAAGCGCGGCAAGTACGGCGTGGCCGGCGAGTTCGGCCATATGCAGGTCGTGCCCGGCGGCCACCGCTGCCCCTGCGGCAACCGCGGCTGCTGGGAGCAGTACAGCTCCGGCAACGCCCTGGTCCGTGAGGCCCGCGAGCTGGCCGCCGCCGACTCCCCGGTGGCGTACAACATCATCGACCGGGTCGGCGGGCGGGTCGGCGACATCACCGGACCGCTGATCACCGAGCTGGCCCGGGAGGGCGACGCGATGTGCGTCGAACTCCTTGAGGACATCGGCCAGTGGCTCGGCGTCGGCATCGCCAACCTCGCCGCCGCCCTCGACCCGTCCTGCTTCGTCATCGGCGGTGGCGTCAGCGCCGCCGACGACCTGCTGATCGGCCCGGCCAGGGACGCCTTCCGGCGCCATCTCACCGGCCGTGGCTACCGCCCGGAGGCCCGGATCGCCAAGGCCCAGCTGGGCCCGGAGGCCGGCATGGTGGGCGCCGCCGACCTCGCACGTCTGGTGGCCCGCCGCTTCCGCCGTGCCAACCGGCGCCGCGTCGAGCGCTATGAGCGCTACGAACGGGCCGGCCGACGATGACTGAACCGGATCCGCTGATGAACGACGACCGCCAGCCCGCCCTGCCGACCCGTGCCAGGCGCGGTCGCAGATGGCTGTCCGCGCTGATCATTTTCCTGCTGATCGCGATCCCGGCGGGCTATATCGTGATCTCCGCCGAACAGAGCCGCGAAAGCGGGGAGGACAAGGAACAGGAGGCCGCCGCCACCGGCCTGACCAATGCCTTCCCCTCCCGGGTGCAGCAGCGGATCTACAACGTCCCGGTGCCGATCGGCTCCACCCCGGTCTACTACTACGAGACCAACTCCTGGGAAACGAGCTCGCTGTTCGTGCAGTTCCGCACCAACGACTGGGGCCTTGACCACTATCTGAAGTCCATCGGGAGCAGCACCGCCGCCCTCAAGAAGGACCACATCACCATCCCGTCCGGCCAGGCGGCGAAGGTCGGCTGGGACTTCGGCGTCGACTGGCCGTGGGCCGGGACGACGGTCGAGGCGAAGCCGCCGCAGCCGGCGCAGCGGATCATGGTCAGCTTTGATGAACCCGGGCATCCGGTCGTTTACGTGGTCTCGACCGTCAAGTTCTGACTTCTCCCGTACTCCCCGGACCGCCATCGCCGCGGCCCGTACTGGCGTCGTCCCGGTCGATGGCCGGGAACAGGTCGAGGAGGGACGGCGGCGAGGAGACCGTCATTGCGGTTCCGGCTCGGTGCCGCGAGATCACCAGGAACGTCTCGGTGGCCGCGACGACCAGGCCGACGGCCGGGTCGAGCCGCCGGCGGACTCGGGGCAGTATCACCCTGATTACGGAGCGTGCTCAGTGGCTTACGCCTTTCGGAATACCTGTCGGCCGTTCGGGGCAGGGAAGGGCCCGGGAGCAGCGGGGTTCGGTCCGCAGAGGGAGGGAGCAGCATGCTCATGGATACGGACGTCCGGCACGCGGTGGTGATTGGGGCGGGCATGGCGGGACTTGCCGCCGCCCGTGTCCTGGCCGACAGCTTCGAGGTCGTCACCGTCATCGAACGCGACACGCTTCCGAAAGCGTCCGCACCCAGGGCCGGGGCACCGCAGGGGCACCATGTCCATGGCCTTCTGGCCCTCGGCGCCGAGGTGTTCGAGGGGTACTTCCCCGGGCTGCGGGCCGAGCTGGAACAGGCCGGTGCGCCGGTGTGGGACTGGGGCGAAGGGCTGTGTGCCGTGCTGCCCAACGGCACCCCACCGCCCACACCGATGGGCATGCCTATCCAGACCTTCTCCCGTCCTCTCCTGGAGCATGTTCTCCGTCAACGGGTGACGGCACTGGAGCCCGTCACCTTACGGGACGGACTGGCCGTCACCGGCCTGCGCACGGCCACGCCTGGGAAGGTCACGGGGGTGCGCGTCAAGGACGGCGACGGCGAGGACGAGATCGCCGCGGACCTCGTGGTGGACGCCTCGGGCCGCTCCTCCCACCTGCCGCGATGGCTGGCCGCCCTCGGCCTGCCCAGCCCCCGTACGACGACCGTCGACGCCCAGCTCGGCTACGCCTCACGCACCTACTCCTACCCGGAAGGACAGGCCCCGCCCTCATGGATGGGCGTGCTGCAGCCCCTGCGGGCCCCCGACTTCCACAAGGGATGCTACGCGATCCAGATCGAGAACAATGCGCTCCACGTCACCCTGCACGGAGCCAAGGGAACCCAACTTCCCCACAGCGACGACGACTTCCTCGCCTTCGCCAAAACACTGCGCGGCCCTGTCGCCGACACCATCGCCTCCCTCACCCCCACATCCGCCGTGCGCCGCTACGCCCGTACGGTCAGCCGAAAGATCGCCTACCACCGCCTTGCCCGCTGGCCCGACGGGCTGATCGCCCTGGGGGACTCGGTGTGCACCTTCAACCCCGCCTACGGTCAGGGCATGACCGTCGCCGCCCTCGAAGCCCGTCTCCTGGAGCAGATGCTCGGCAACAGGCGCGCCCGCACTCCCCTCGACGGGCAGGTCTTCCAGAAGCGGCTGGCCCGCGTCACCGCCTCCTCATGGCTGATGGCGACCACCCCCGACCGAGCCTGGGAGCAGTCGCGGCCCGCCTGGCCCGTCAAGGCCGGCAACTGGTTCATGAACCGCCTGATCGACACCGTCCCCCACGACCCGCAGCTCTACACCGCGTTCTCCGGCCTCTTCCACATGACCGCGAGGCCCCTGACACTGGCCGACCCACGCCTGCTGTCCCGCGTCCTCATCGGCCCCCGCCCAGGAGGAAGCCCGCGTACGACCACGGCCTGATACGACGCATTTTGCTTTGCCACCACCTGCCTGGCGACGGCGGAACTCTCCCGCCCGACGTCCAGGGATCTTCCCGGCGCTCAGTGGCCGAGCTGGTTGACGATGGTGCGAAAGAGCGAGGGGGCCGCTGTGCAGGGCTACGGCAGCAGTACTTCGTGATCAGGCTGGCGGGAGGGATGTGAGGACCTGATGGGCCGGAACGCCGGCCGCTTCGCCCGAGTCGAACCCCGCCGTTGGGCACGGGGGTTGGAGCTGGGATTGCTGTCGGACCCGCCGCCGGAGCGTCAGGAGCAGGGCCAGGAGCGACCGCTCCTTGGCCCCATTCTCATCTCTCCGCGCTCCTGGGCTGCTAGAGAGTGATGCGGATCTTGGATTGCTTGTGGGGAAGCTGATCCCAGTCCTCCATCGGGCGGGCGGTGAGCCCATGGGTTTCGGCGAGAGCGGTGAGGGTGCCGGTGCGGTAGTAGAAGTCCTCGCGCAGGACGTGGTGTTCCGTGCCGTCGGTGCGGTTGTAGGTGAAGTCGAAGAAGGCATTCGGGGCCATGACACGGCCGATGTGTGCCAGGCACTCGTCGATGACTTCGATGGGGCTGTGGGAGAAGACGCTGTGAGCGTGCACCACAGTGAAGTACGCGTCGGGCAGGGCCGCCAGGCGCAGATCGCGGACGAGACTCAGATGGGGACGTTTGTCCTGGAGCCTCTGCTGGACCAAGGTGTCCCCGGCCGCGAGGAGGATCTCGGGGGAGATGTCGATGCCGTAGTAGTGGCCGACATCCAGGTAGTCGATGAAGCGCCAGCCTGCGCGCAGGTTGCCGCAGCCGATCTCCAGCATGCGGTCCTTGGAGGTGAGGCCGTGCCGGATCAGGTAGTCGAACTGCATCTGGCCAAGCGCGAGCCACCGCTCGTGTGAGGCGCTGCCGACGGCGGCCGAGGGGCTGGTGGCGGCGTCGGCCTTCATGACCGCCCGGTAGTAGGCGACGTGGTCGCGGGTGGTCAGCCGCAGGCTGCAGTCACGGGCGAGACGACGCAGATAAGGCCGCACGCGGTCGGGGTTCTGCACGGCATAACGGATCTTGTGGCTAAGGCTGGCGCGGTTGGTGTGGGTGCGCGCCGGGCCGGTGAGCTCGGTCATGTGGGCCTCCTTCTCCTCTACAAAGTCAACGAGGCCGGCGGCAGGAAGGCCCGGTAGGATTCCCGGCCGCGCACATGCGACAGCGGGGCGGATCGCGACGGGTGGCAACGAAAAACAAGGTTCGCCCTCGCCACCACCATCAGGGAGTCGAAGCGACTCAAGGCATGGACAGGCTCCGGGACCGGAACAGGCTCCGGGACCGGGACCCGTTGGCCGGGCGGGCCGACTCCCGGACCCGGCACCGTCGCACCACGTCCGCTCCACCATCTGGATTTCCCGCCCCGCACGCCCTCGCTGCCAGCGCTCGATGGGACGGGGAACGACGGTGAGCAGGTCTGGGGAGATCCTGAGCCGCCGCCGATCGAGCGGGGTGCGGACCGCTGCCCGGTGTGTATCCGAAGGCTCTGTCCTCGAATCCACGGTCTGGCCGCGGCCTTGCGCCCACGCCACCGGTGTGGTCCTGGTCAGGGATTGGCTCGCACCACAGTTACCGGGCAGTGGGCGTGATGGAGGGTGGCCTGGCTGACCGATCCCAGCAGCAGGCCGGCAAATCCGCCGTGTCCACGTGCGCCGACCACCATCAGCTGGGCGTCCGCGCTCGCGTCGATCAGTACCGGGCGGGTGCGCCCGCGAACCAGGCGGGGCCGCACGGTCACGCCTGGGTGCTGCTTGCGGTGGTTCGCCAGGGCCTCGGTCAGCTCGCGCTCTTCCTGCTGCCGGAGGTGATCCACGTCGCCCCCCGGGTCCGCCATGTCCACCCGGCGGCCCAGCGCATGCTCGCCGTGGTCGGACCTGGTGCTCCAGGCGTGCAATGCGACGAGCTCCGTGCCCCGAAGGGCGGCTTCGAGGAAGGCGAAGGCGATGGCGGGCTGCCCCTGGGGAGACCCGTCGACAGCCACCAGCACCGGACCGGTCGGGGCCGGCCGCCCACGGGCGATCATCACTGGGCAGTCGCTGTGCGCGCTCAGTTGTACGGCGGTGGATCCCAGAAGGAGCTCGGCGAAGCCCCCGGAGCCTCGGTGACCGACGACGATGAGCTGCGCGGTGCGAGACTGCGCTTGCAGGGCCGCCACCGCCTCACCGGCGATCACGGCGTGGCTGACGTGTAGGCCCGCCGCCCGGCTTCGGGCGCGTTCCAGGGCTTCAACCACGATCCGTTCGACCGTTTCGTACAGGGCGCCTGTGGGAGGTCCCAGCGGTGACGAGCCGGGCGGTGCGTGCAGCCCGGGCCAGAGAAACGCGTGCACAACACGCAGTTCCGCGTCTCGCAGCTGTGCTTCTTGGGCCGCGGCGTCCACCGCTTCCAGGGCGGATGGCGAGCCGTCCACGCCCACGACCACCGGACCGTTCATCGTCTGTTTCTCCTGTCTGGGGCCCGTCCCTTGCGACGTGCCCGGTGCGGGTGGGTACGGCTTCTACCGACCGGTACCGTCGCCGCGACGCCGTCTCTTCCCAAGGTGCCCCCTGGCCCTCGCCGTCCGCTACAGGGCGGCCGGGTCCACCGCCGTGACGTGCGCACGCGCACGTGCCCGCGCGCCGCGCCTCTGCCTCGGCTGTCGCTGCGGTCGGCGCACTTGCCGCGAGGTGGCCGGGGCATGCCAACATCTTCCACGCTCCTGGTGTCGCTCAGTGGGACGAAATCCCGCAGACTCCGTGTAAGGGTCCGTGCATGGGCGCGCGGACCGTCGGGAAGTGACCGGTGTGCTTGAGGTCCCGCTCTGGCTGTGGGGGGCGTTCGCCGCGACGTTGGTGGTGTCGCTGGCGGTGGACTTGCTGGCCCACCGCGCGGCGCATGTCATCGGCTTCAAGGAGGCCGCCGTCTGGAGCGGCCTGTGGGTGGGCCTCGCCCTGATCTTCGGTGGCGTCGTCTTCCTCGTCCTCGGCACGAGAGCCGGCATGGAATACACCACCGCGTGGCTGCTGGAGAAGAGCCTGTCGGTCGACAACCTGTTCGTCTTCGCCGTGATTTTCGCCTACTTCAGGGTGCCCCGCGCCTACCAGCACCGCGTGCTGTTCTTCGGCGTCATCAGCGCCCTGGTTTTCCGCGGAATCTTCCTTGCGGTCGGCGTCGCCGTGGTCAACCGCTTCACGGCCGTGCTGTTCGCCTTCGCCGCCATCCTCTTCTACAGCACCTACAAGCTCCTCAAGGACGAACGGGAGAGCTTCGACCCGGGCAAGAGCTTCGCCGTACGGCTGCTCCGGAGGATCATGCCGGTCCGGGACGAGTACGCCGGCACGAAGTTCTTCGTCAAGGAAGCCGGCAAACGCGTGGCCACCCCGCTCCTCGCGGTGCTTGCCGCGATCGAGGCAGCCGACCTGATCTTCGCCGTCGACAGCGTCCCCGCCGTCCTCGCCATCAGCCACGACGTCTTCATCGTCTACACCAGCAACGCCTTCGCCATCCTCGGCCTGCGAGCCCTGTACTTCATGCTCGCGAGCCTCCTGGACCGCTTCCACTACCTGGGCAAGGGCCTCGCGATCATCCTCGCCTTCATCGGCGTCAAGCTCGTCCTCCAGGCGTCCCACAAGACGATCAGCCCCAGCATCCCGGAGATCCCCTCACTCATCAGCCTCTCGATCATCGTCATCGTCCTGGCCGGTTCCGTCGTCCTCAGCCTGCGCCGACCCGCCGCACCCCCCACCGCTCCAGCCGCTCCGAACGAGAAGGCGGCCGCTCCGTCCGACGCGGCAACCGAGAACCGCGGGACCGGCAGCGGTCACGCTGAGCAACCCCAGGAACCGGATGATCCGCCGCGCCCGGCGAGCTGATCCCGCAACCCCGACTGCCCCCAGAGCCGTCATCAGCTCCCCCGCCGGCCGCTGGGCGCTGTTCGCCCCGTGGCTGTGGTTCGGCCGGCACACCTTCGTCCGCGGCTGGCACTTCCTGCTCCATCCCCCCTCCTGAGACCGATCACCGTCAGGAGCCAGCCGTGCTTCCCGTGCCACTCGACATCACGCTCATGATGACCGGCTCTCTCCTGGGCATGGCCTATCTCGGCATCGGCCTGCTCATCATGCGGCGCGGCGACGGGCTTCCGTGTGGATATCCGCATGTGCGGGGAGGGCGGCGGTAGGGTCCGGGGTGGTATGTACGGAAGTCTGGTTGGCGGTCGTGGTCAGCTGGCCGTTGCGTTGGCCAAGGCTGGCGTGATGCTGCCCCGGTGACGCAAGGGGACGCGTATGCGTGCGGGCGATCCGGCGGAGCCGTATCCGACCGTGTGTACGGATGATGACGCCGTCGACGCGGCTCGTTTGTCCGTGGAGCGGCGGTTGCCGGCGCTGTTGGTGCTCGATCGTGATGGCCGGCCGTACGCGATCGTTGGGGAGCGGACACGGACCGCGGGCGCGATCAGCGCGGCTCGGTTGATGGAGCATTTCCTGGACCAGCCGTGAGATGTACCAGTGTGACCGAGCGCGGCATGTCGCTGGTGCACCGCGCGTATAGGGGTGCTGGGGCGGTCTGGTGACGCTGCAGGAGCTGTATCTGGCCCTGCTGGTCGGCGGCGCGGTGCTGCTGGCCAGCATCGCCGCGGCCCGCATGGCGCACCGGATCGGGCTGCCCGGTCTGCTGCTGTTCCTCGCCGTTGGCGTGATCCTCGGTGAGGACGTCCTCGGTCTGGAGTTCGATGACGCGGGGCTGGCCCAGTCCCTCGGCATCGCGGCTCTGGCGGTGATCCTCGTCGAGGGCGGTCTGACCACGCAGTGGACGGACGTCCGGCGGCTGCTGCTGCCTGCCGGGGTGCTGGCGACGGTGGGTGTGGCCGTGTCGGTGATGGTCACCGCGGCCGGGGCGCACTGGCTTCTGGGGATGGACTGGCATCTGGCGCTGTTGCTGGGTGCGATCGTCTCGTCCACGGATGCGGCGGCGGTTTTCGCGGTACTGCGGGCGCTGCCGCTGCCGCAGAAGGTGTCGGGGCTGCTGGAGGCCGAATCGGGGTTCAACGACGCGCCCACCATCATCCTGGTGCTGGTCTTCAGCACCGCGGCCGAGGACCTGCCCGATGCGGCGCACATCGTCGGCAACGTCGTGTACCAGCTCGGCGTGGGCGGTGCCTTGGGGCTGGCCATGGGGCGCCTTGGTGTCGCTGCCCTGCGGCACATCGCGCTGCCGGCCACGGGCCTGTATCCGCTGGCGACGGTGGGCTTCGGCATCATCGCGTTCGCCGCCGCCGGCGCCGTGAACGCCAGCGGCATCATCGCCGCCTACCTCGCCGCGCTCGTCCTGGGCAACGCCAAGTTGCCGCATCGCGCTGCAATCCGCTCCTTCGCAGAGGGAACGGGCTGGCTGGCCCAGATCGGCCTGTTCGTCATGCTCGGCCTCCTGGTGACCCCAAGGGAGCTGCCCTCCGCCGTCCTCCCGGCCGTCGCGGTCGGGCTCGTTCTCGTGCTCGCGGCCCGGCCCGTCTCCGTGCTCGCCTGCCTGCTGCCGTTCCGGCTGCCGTGGCGCGAGCAGGCGTTCATCTCCTGGGCCGGACTGCGCGGCGCGGTCCCGATCGTGCTGGCCACCTTCCCCATCGTCGAAGGGGTCAGCGGCGCCATCGACGTGCTGAACATCGTCTTCGTCCTGGTGGTCCTGTTCACCCTGCTCCAGGGCCCCAGCCTGCCCGCCGTCGCGCGCAGGCTCGGCCTGGTCCGTCCTGATGCCCTGCGGGAGGTCCAGGTCGAGACGGCCCCACTGGACGTGCTGGATGCGGACCTGCTCACCGTCATCATCCCGCCCGGTTCACGGCTCAAAGGGGTGGCCGTCTTCGAACTGCGCCTGCCGCCGCCGACCATGCTCACCTTGATCGTCCGGGGCGGCGTCACCATCGTCCCGCGTCAGGACACGGTGCTGCGTACGGGGGACGAGCTGTTGCTGATCACGACACCGAAGGTGCGGGAGGCCGCCGAACGACGGCTGCGTGCCGTCGGCCGCCGTGGCAAACTCGCCCGCTGGTTCGGTGAGCAAGGCGATCCGGGGCCCACCGGCCGGGTCACCGGCTGAGGGGTCAGCGGGTCCGTCCGCGTCGTCGGACGGCGATCCGCCAGGCCGGATACAGGATGCTCACCGGCCACAACGTGATCAGCAGGATGAGTGTCAGGGCACTGGAGGCGGGATGCCCCGCGGTGTCCCGCCGCCATCCCCTGGTAGCGGAGCAGGAGGCGCGGCAGGCTTCCGGTGAAGCCGACGACGCCGAGGTAGACGGCCAGGGCGGCGAGCAGAAGGAGTGTCCCGGTCCGTGGACGCCGCCCAGGCGTCGTCGGTCATGCCCGGCGGGCCGTGCCGTCGTCCACCGGCTCCAGCGCGTCCGGGAGGGCTTCGTCTTCCTGGCCCGGGCTGCGGAAGGCTGCCTGCGGCGCACGGCCAGGCGGGTGGCGATGGTTCGGTGCAGGAACCTCCGGAGGCGACTCCGGCTCCGGGGCCCTGGCCGTGATCGGCGGCGCACGCGGCGAAGTGCCTGTATGAGTCGCCCGTCACGGTGACCACCCGGGGGCCCGGGATGCCGTCCCCCGGGCCGTCCTTTTCACCCCTCCGCCCCGTCGACTGATCCTTGCCGCGCTCAGTGGGTACAGGATCAAGTATGAGCGAGTGGTCGCCAGCGCCGGCGGAGGGGTATCTGCCGATCGAAGACCACGGCCTGATCGGCGACGGCCGCGGTTGTGCCCTGGTGGGCCGCGACGGTGCGATCAGCTTCATGTGCGTCCCACGTTTCGACGCTCCACCCCTGTTCTGCTCACTGCTCGACCGGCACCTCGGCGGATCCTTCCTGCTGGCACCGGACAGGCTGCGGCAGAGCCGCCAGCACTACGTGGAGGACACCGGTGTCCTCGTGACAGATCTGCACGCGGACACAGGAGTCGTTGAGGTCACCGATGCATTCCTCCTCGAACCGGGTGCACGCCTGGAGGAAGACGCCCCAGCCGGCAGGGGAGAACTGGTCCGGCACGCGAGAGTCACGCGCGGCAGCGTCGATCTGACGGTGGCGTTGCGACCGCGCGGTGGCGCCCAATCCGAGCGTCGTGCCGGGGGGTGGGAGCTGACCTGCCCCCGGCAGTCCCTGAAGCTGTACCTGAGCGCCTCCCGGCCGTTGTCAGGCCCTCAGTGCACATTGCCCCTGAACGAAGGGGAAGACGTCTGGGTGGCCTTGCGCTGGAGTGAGCGACGAGCTCCCCACATGAGCCCATCGATCGATCGACGGATCAAAGACACCGAAGGGGTCTGGCGGCGCTGGTCGGCACACGTGGTCGGCGACACGCCTCGCGCGGACCTGGTACGCCGCTCAGCCATCACCCTCAAGCTCTTGGATCACGTCGAGAACGGTGCCATCGTCGCCGCTCCCACCTCATCGCTGCCCGAACACATCGGAGGCGACCGGAACTGGGACTACCGCTATGCGTGGATCCGCGATGCCGCGTACACCGTCTTCGCCCTGCGCCGGATCGGGCTTCCCGATGAAGCGGGAGGATTCGTCCACTGGGCGCTGACCGCCGCCCAGCGGGAGGGGCGGCTGCGCGTCCTGTACAACGTAGAGGGCCGGCCGCCGCCGGTGGAAGTGATCGATGACGAACTGGGGGGCTACCGCAATTCCTCTCCCGTGCGCTGGGGCAACGCCGCGGCCGAGCAGGTGCAGCATGACGTCTACGGGGAGATCCTGGACTGCGCCTTCCAGTGGGCGGCCACGGGCGGAACCTTGAGTGACGGCCTGTGGCACCGTCTGGCCGGCTTGGCCGAACAAGCCCGCACCGCTTGGAAGACGCCGGATCACGGAATCTGGGAGGTACGCACCCGCGGGCGCCCCTTCACGTATTCCGCAGCGATGTGCCAGGTGGCGCTCGACCGCGCGGCACGCCTCGCCACCCGCCTGGACCTCCCCGGCGACGCCACCACCTGGGCCAGGGAGGCCCGTCACCTCAGCGGTCGGATCATCGGCGATGCGTGGGACGAGCGTATGAACTCCCTCACCGAGCACCTCGGTCCAGGAGGGGGACTGGATGCCTCGCTCCTTGCCCTGCCGCTCAGACGCGTCCTTTCCGCCGATCACCCGCGCATGGTCGCCACCACGCGGGCGGTCGCCGAACGGCTCGGCGCGGGCGACGGCCTGCTGTACCGCTACCTGCCGCAGGAGTCACCCGACGGAATCAACCAGCCGGAGGGGGCTTTCCTGCTGTGCAGTTTCTGGCTCGTGGACAACCTCGCGGGCCAAGGCCGCGTCGACGAAGCCTCCCAACTGTTCGAGAAGCTGTGCTCCTACGCCAGCCCGCTCGGCCTGTTCGCCGAGCAGATCGACCCCAGTGACCGCTCCTTCCTCGGCAACTATCCCCAAGCACTCAGCCACGTCGGCTTCCTCTCCAGCGCCGTCGTCCTCGCCCGCACCCAGCGCGGCATACGTCCGGAACTCTCCACCCACGCATGGTTCCGCTGAGGACAGCGGCCGAGGGGAACCGCGGAAGCCCACCCGGCGGCTCGGCCGGGGGTCTGCTCGCTCGGCGAGGCGGTTCAGCTCCTTGGTGTCCGGCCCCGGACCCTCCGCGCCCAAGCACGGTCAGCTCCCACTCACGGTCCTCATCGGGGCGACGCCGCCGAGGGGGACAGCCAGGGCCGCGAGCAGCAGGACGGTGTCCCGGTCCGTGATCGCCGCCCAGGCGTCGCGGGTCATGCCCGGTCGGCTGTGCCGTCGTCCACCGGCTCCAGTGCCTCCGGGAGGGCTTCCGTCTTCGTGGCCCGGGCTGCGGGAGGCTGCTTGCGGCGCCCGGTCAGGCGGGTGGCGAGGGGTTCGGTGTAGCGGGCGGTGAGCGGGCCGATGATGACCAGCACCAGCACGTAGGCGGTGGCGAGCGGGCCGAGGGAGGGTTCGATGCCGGCGGTGACGGCGAGTCCGGCGATGACGATGGAGAACTCACCACGGGCGACCAGCGTGCCACCGGCCCGCCACCGGCCCTTGGCGGAGATCCCGGCGCGCTTCGCCGCCCAGTACCCGGTGGCGATCTTCGTGCAGGCGGTGACCACCGCCAGGGCAAGTGCCGGGAGGAGGACGGGCGGGATGCTGGCGGGGTCGGTGTGCAGGCCGAAGAAGACGAAGAACACCGCCGCGAACAGGTCCCGCAGCGGGCTGAGCAGGTTGTGCGCGCCCTCGGCGACCTCCCCGGACAGGGCGATACCGACCAGGAACGCACCCACGGCGGCGGACACCTGGAGCTGCTGGGCGATGCCGGCGACCAGCAGCGTCAGGCCGAGCACGACGAGCAGCAGCTTCTCCGGGTCGTCGCTGGAGACGAAACGGGAGATGACCCGTCCGTAGCGCAGTGCGAGGAAGAGCACGAGACCGGCGACGCCCAGCGCGATCGCCAGGGTGACGCTGCCGGCCGCCAGGCTCACCCCCGCCAACAGGGCGGTGATGATGGGCAGGTAGACGGCCATGGCGAGGTCTTCGAGGACCAGGATGCTCAGGATGACCGGGGTTTCGCGGTTACCGAGCCGCCCGAGGTCGCCCATGACCTTGGCGATGACTCCGGAGGAGGAGATCCAGGTGACCCCGGCCAGGACCACGGCGGCCACCGGGCCCCACCCGAGCAGCAGGGCCATCGCCGCGCCCGGCAGGGCGTTCAGGGCGGCGTCGAGGAGCCCGGCCGGGTACTGGGTCTTGAGGTTGGAGACCAGATCGCTGGCGGTGTATTCCAGGCCGAGCATCAGCAGGAGCAGGACGACGCCGATCTCGGCGCCGATGGCGACGAACTCCTCACTCGTACCGAGCGGCAGCAGACCGCCCTCACCGAAGGCGAGCCCGGCCAGTAGGTAGAGAGGGATCGGAGAGAAGTGAAAACGTCCGGCGAAGCGGCCCAGGAGTCCCAGGCCGAGGATGATCGCGCCGAATTCGATCAGAAAGACAGCGGACGAGTGCACCGGATCAGTCCCGTCCCAGGATCGTGGCGGCAGCCTCCAGGCCCTCGCGGGTGCCGATCACGATGAGGATGTCCCCGCCGGCCAGCCGGAATTCGGGCCCGGGAGACGGAATCGCCTCGGCCCGGCGCAGCACCGCCACGATGGACACTCCGGTCTCCGTGCGCATCCGGGTATCACCCAGCACCCGGCCGTTCCAGTACGAGACGGAGGACAGCTCAATGCGCTCGGCCACCAGCCCGAGATCGGTGGTCGACAGCAGGTTCGGGCTGTGGTGCGAGGGCATCAGCGCGTCGATCAGCGCCTCCGTCTCACCGGCGGTGAGCCTCACCGACAGCGCGCACTCCTCCGGATCGTCCCTGCGGTAGGCGTTGACGGTCCGGGCGCCGTCGCGGTGGGCGACCACGGACAGGCGGCGGTGCTCTCGGGTGGTGAGGTCGTAGCGGACCCCGATTCCCGGTAGAGGTGTACTGCTCAGGCGTGGAACGGGCACGGCGGTCCCCCTGATGAGTGGTGTCGATGCGGGCAGGCGGACGCACGCTCCGGTGCCATCCGCCGCCACCCTACCGATTCGCGAAATGGCTGACTTCGGGCTGATTGTCGAGAGCTGCCCCGCGGTATGAGGAATACATGCCGTGACCCGGCTCGCCGGCGACAGCACAGGGCGGCGCGGCAGCCGCTTCGGCCACCCGTTCGGCGGCCTTCATGATCGCGATGCCGTCGTTGTGCACGGTATGGCGGTGCACAGCGAACAGCGCGTGGGCGGCGGGGCGCGGGACGCTGCCCAGGTGCCCGACGGCAACCGGCAGCCCTACCAGGGTGACCAGGTCCGCCGCGCACTGAGAATCCTGCTGGAAGCCGCCGTCGCCCAGCGCCTGGGGATGCCGGCGACACCAGGGCGCCCAGTCCCCGACCGCCGCGCCCGCGCCGCTGCCGGTGGCCCCCGCCATCGCGGTGAGCCGGGCTCGGCCGTACCCTGCGGCCATGACTGACGACCTGCCCCTGACTCCGTCCGAAGCCTTTGAGCTGCTGCTGGCCGGCAACGAGCGCTTCGTCGCGGGCGCGCCGGAGCACCCGAACCAGGACGCCGCGCGCCGCGCCGAGACCGCACCCGGCCAGCGTCCGTTCGCCGTGCTCTTCGGCTGCTCCGACTCACGCCTGGCCGCCGAGATCGTCTTCGACCGGGGCCTGGGCGACCTGTTCGTGGTCCGCACCGCGGGCCATGTGGCGGGGCCTGAGGTGCTGGGCAGTATCGAGTACGCGGTGAGCGTGCTGGACTGTCCGCTGGTCGTGGTGCTGGGCCACGATTCGTGCGGCGCGGTCGCGGCCACCCGTGCCGCTCTGACCGACGGTCTTGGTACCACCGGGTACGTGCGCGACGTCATCGAGCGCGTCACGACCAGCGTCCTGGCCGCTCGCGCCGCCGGGGTCACCGGGGACGACGACATCATCGCCGAGCACATACGGCACACGGTCGACCTGCTCCTGGACCGCTCCCGGCTCCTCGCCGACCGGGTCACCGCCGGAAAGACGGCCGTAGTGGGCCTGTCCTACCGGCTGGCCGACGGCAGTGCCCAGCTCGTCACGTCCCGTGGCCTGCCGGAGGAAGCAGCTGCCCCCGCGCCGGGCGTCTGAACCGTTCACAGGCGGACAACAAGACCAGCCTGGCGTGACTCCACCTCCCTCGACACCCGGACAATGGAAAACTGCGGAACAGGGCTGCGGGGCGAGGCTGCCTATGAGGAGGAGGTGGCAGAGAGGATGAAACCGGTGTAACCGCTCCGGGCCACGGCGTCGCACTCCTCCCGGTACCGGTCCAGCCCGCCCGCGTAGGCCAGGAACACGAGGGGTTTGCCCGGTATGTTCGCTCCCGTGTACCAGGAGGCCACGGCCGGGTAGAGCGTCCGGGCGGCGAGCTCCGCCACGTGGGCACCCCAGTCCGCCTCGGCCGCTGGAGCGGCGTCGATCTCCGTGAGGCCGTTCCTCCGCAGATGGGCGATGCAATCGGTGATCCACTCCACCTGCTGTTCCAGGGACACCGCGATGTTGGTGAGCACGGACGGGCTGAGGGGCCCGAGGACGGTGAAGAGATTGGGGAAGCCGGCCGAGACGAGCCCCAGGTGGTTCCGCGGGCCGTCCGCCCACTTCTCCCGGAGCGTCACGCCGCCCTTGCCCACGATGTCGACGGCGAGCTGGGAGCCGGTCAGGGCGTCGAAGCCGGTGGCGAAGACGATCGCGTCGAGGGCGTGCTCCCTGCCGTCCGAGGTCCGGATGCCCCGGGGCGTGATCGTCTCGATCGGCGTCGTGCGCAGGTCCACCAGCGTCACGTGTGGCCGGTTGTAGGTGGCGTAGTAGCCGGTGTCCAGGCAGGGACGCTTGGTGGCGAACGGGAACGTGCGTGGGGAGAGCAGTTCGGCCGTCGCCGGGTCGGTGACGATCGACCGGATCTTGGACCGTACGAACTCGGCCACGGTCTCGTTGGCCTTCTCGTCGGTCAGGATGTCGGTGTAGGTGCGCAGCAGGCCGCTCAGCAGGCCCGAGCCCCAGGCTGCCTCGTAGGCGGCTCTGCGCTCCGCCTCGTCCGCCTCCAGGGCCGACCGGGTCGGCGGCTCGAAGACGGTACCACCCCTGGACAGCCGCTGGGCTCGCCGGAACTCCGGGTATCGGGCCTTGAGTTCCGCGATTTCCGTGCCACGCAGCGGGCGGTTGTGGGCCGGCAGCGCGTAGGCCGGGGTGCGTTGGAAGACGGTGAGTGCGGCCGCCTCCTCGGCGATGACGGGGATGGCCTGGACACCGGAGCATCCGGTTCCGATCACGGCGACCCGCTTGCCGGTGAAGGAGACCTCTTCGCGCGGCCAGCGGGCGGTGTAGTAGACGGCGCCCGTGAAGCTGCCGGCCCCGGGGACGCCGGGGTCCTTGGGGACCGACATGCAGCCCGAGGCCAGTACGACGAACCGGGCGGTGACGGTCCGTCCGGTGTCCGTGGAGACCCGCCAGACGTGACGGTCCTCGTCGTACGCGGCGCGGGTGACGCGGGTGCGCAGCGTGACGTCCCTGCGCAGGTCGAAGCGGTCGGCGACGTGGTGGATGTAGCGCAGGATCTCCGGCTGGGACGCGTAGCGCTCGCTCCACTCCCATTCCTGGTCCAGTTCCGGGGAGAAGGAGTAGGAGTACGACAAGCTCTCGACGTCGCAGCGGGCCCCGGGGTACCGGTTCCAGTACCAGGTCCCGCCGATGTCGTCACCGGCCTCGAAGACCACCGTCGTTAAACCGAGTTCACGCAGCCGGTGGAGCTGGTAGAGGCCGGAGAGCCCGGCCCCTACGACGACGGCGTCGACCGGATGGGCGGCGGAAGGGGCGGCGGCGATGTCCATCGGATTCTCCTGTCTCCCCGCACGCGGCGTGCGGCCCTGCGCCGTGCGGGGCGAGTACGGTCGTCGTGCGTGGGGCCGGGCGAAGGCGTAGGGGCGACATCCTGGTGCACTCCCGGCGTCACCGGAAGTCCCGCCCCCCTCGCGCCCGGCTCACGGGGAGCCGGCGAGCGCCATGGTTGCGAATACGCGACACCTGAACATGCGAGCCCACCAGTCACACGACCGGGACAGCCCCCTCCTGTCGGCCGGAAGGGATGTCATCGCGCTCGTACTCCTAACCTCTCGCCCTGGCCACCCGGCCGGATGCTGCCCCCCACGCACGCCGCCGAGCCCGCTTACGCGGTGTCGGCTATTGATGTTCGGGTGTGCTGGGCCTGAGATTGGGCTGGTAGGTGATTCAGCAGGCCATTGTGCTGACGGGTACGAGTTCGGTGCTCGGCTTGCGGTGAGTGGCCGTTGGGCGGCGCGGTCGGAGACCAGGGCGGCGATGGTTCGGTGGGGGAAGACGGAGCTGCTCGGCGATACAGCTCGGCGAGTGCGGCGTGCGGGAGTTGGGTGCGCAGGTGGACCAGGGTGGCCAGGACCGGTCGGTGCACACCGGCTCGTGCTTGCCCCGGCCCCGGGCTGCCGACGGTGCTCGCCGCCCCGCCGCTCGCACAGCGCCGACTCCCTCGGCGCTTGCCACGGACCGGTCAACTCCTCAACCAGACCGCCGAGATGCGCACGGGAGACACCACAGAAGGCAGGATGGGACAAGGCCGCACGGCCCACTTCGTCTTCACACCCGAAGAACCCGTGCCGCCCTGCTCATGTCACGGCCCGACCGGTACCGCCCGAGTTTCCCCCGAGATCGTCAGGGCAGAAGGCGACGGACGAAGGCCAGGGAGCGGGTGAAGATCTCCTCGATGTGAGCATCGGGCAGCCGGTGCCAGCCGTGGTCGGCCCCCGTGACCTTCAACAGGTCGACCGGCGCTCCGGCCTGCTCCAGTGCCGTGGCGAGGGACTGGCTGTGCGAGCGGTCCACCAGAGTGTCCTCGTCACCGTGGATGAGGAGGAATGGTGGCGCGCTGGAGCGGACGTGGGCGAGGGGACTGGCCGCGCGGGCCCGCTCCGGGACGGTGGCCGGGGCCGAACCGAGCATGCGCGCCTCGGGGGTGGCGGCGTCTTCGGGAGTGAAGCAGCCCCGTGCGGTGGTCAGGTCGCTCGGTGCGTACCAGACCACGGCACCGGCCGGCATGGGGTATCCCCTGCTCGCAGGGCTGGGGGAAGGGTCGGTGTGGGTCAGGGCGAGGAGCGAGGCGAGGTGTCCGCCGGCGGACTCTCCCCACACCACCGTGCGCTCGGTGTCGATGCCCAGTTCCGCGGAGCGGAGGGTGAGCCAGCGCAGGGCGGCGCGCAGGTCGTCGAGCGGGGCGGGGAAGGTGGCTTCGCCGCTGAGCCGGTAGTCGGCGCAGGCGACGGCGAAGCCCGCGGCCGCGATGTGCGCGAAGGGGCTGGGAGCCCAGTGGCGTGTGCGCAGGCCCATGTCGTCGCGCCGCCCCCGGTGCCAGGCGCCGCCGTGCACGAACAGCACCAACGGAACAGGCCGGGCCGCCTGGTCGGTCTCGGGCAGCCACAGGTCGAGTTCCAGCGGGCGGCTGCCCTCGACTTCGCCGTAGGGTACGCCGCGCAGTTCGCGTACGCCGGGCGCTGCGGGCGGCAGGGAAGCACGGTCGGGGTGGGGCGCGGCGATCAGTTCCCTCAGCGAGGGCTCCGTTGGCGTCATCGGGTCCGCCACTGGTGGTCGGGCAGGAAGCGCACGTCGTACCGTTCGGGGACGGTTGCGAACTTGTGGGGCTCGGGGAGGACAGGTTTGCGTGGCAGGCCGAGGTGCTCGGCGGGCGCGCCGAGGTTTTCGAAGAACCGCTCGAAGGTGCCGCCGGGGCCGGCGGCGACGCCGACGACCTGGCTGTGGTGGCGCTCCATGCGGTAGGCGTGCGGGCAGTTCTTGGGCACGAAGCCGAAGTCGCCGGGGGTCAGCAGCTTCTCCTGCTGGTTGCCCTCGGTGTCCTCGACGAACAGCCGCACGGCGCCGGCGGCGATGTAGAAGACCTCGTGGGTGTCGGGGTGCAGGTGGGCCGGGATGAGGTCGCCCTTGGGGCCTTCGACGGTGAAGAAGTTGAAGGTGTCCTCGGTCTGCTCGCCGCCGGCGTAGATGGTGACCAGGTCGCCGAACAGGTGGGCGCGGTCCCCCTCGCCCTTCTCGATGAAGTAGGGCTTGCCCGGCTCGTCGGGTATGCGTGAAGCGCGCCGGTAGCGGGTGGCGTACTCGATGGTCATGCAGTCTCCTCGACCGACTTCCCTGACAGAATGTCAGGCAGCCTGACATAAGATAATGCCGGTGGGCAAACCGCGGAGGTGATCCCGGTCCCCGCCTCCTGCCATCGTGAGGAACAGATGCAATCCACCCGCCGCAACCTCCCCCAACTGCTCGGTGACGCCCGGCGCTGGTTCGAAGAAGGACTGCTGGCAGCCCTGGAAGCGGACGGCGCCACGCCGGTGTCCCCGACACAGGTGCAGCTCTTCGCCGTACTGGATGACCAGGGCACCACGGTGTCGGAGCTGGCCCGGCGCATGGGCGTCACCCGGCAGACCGCGCACCAGGCCGTGCACGGCCTGGTCGCCGCCGGATTGCTCGAACAGGTTCCCCACCCCGCCTCCGCCCGGCAGCGGCTGATCCGGCGTACCCAGGAAGGCGAACACGCGCACCGGCGGGCCGGCCTCATCCTCGAACGGCTGGAAGAGCAGCTCGCCGGGCGGATCGGCCAGGACAGGGTCGATGCCCTGCGGACGACGCTGGAGGCCCGATGGGGCCAGCCGCCCATCCCGGGCGCAGAATAGCGGCCACTGCCGCGGCGGCCTTTGCGGACTACGGTCGGGGCGCCGCGACAGGCAGCCCGAGGTCCAACCGCTTGTCCATCTCCAGGCGGAAAGTTCCGTACAGGTTGGTCTTCGACCAGAACAGCGCGGTCAGCCCGCGCCGGTCCTCGTCTGTCCGCTTTTTCGCCCAGGCCGGTTCGGCGCGGACCTGCTGGACCAGAGAAGACGTGCACGAACGCGGACTGGAGCAGGTGCCGGGCGAGCATCGAGGTCTCGGCGTGCCCCTTGTCCGGGCCGGTCAGGACGCGTACTTGCCGTAGCGGATGACGATGTTCGCGCTGCTCCGGTTCTCCACGACCTGGAGGCCGCCGTGGATCTCCCGGCGCAGGTCAGGGCTGGAGAGGTAGTAGTTGCCCTACCTGGTGGAAGGCACCCGCCGCGTGGTGATGAGCCAGGAACGCCTGGCCCGGCAGGTCGCCCGCCCCGGGCGCATGCACGATCGGACCGCGGTCCGCACCGAGGGCATCGCCGAACGGCGCCGCCTGGACCCGGATATCGAAGCCGGGGTCGATACCGAGCTCGGCCCGTCCACACGACGACCTGTCGAATCGCCCACCAGCCGAACCTCCAGGCCAGCACGCCTGAACATCGATAGCCAGACCGGCCTAAGCCCGTGCGCCGACCCGCTGTCACCCTCCGGCCGGGATCGGCGAGGTTGCGGGGCTCGTCCTCGGCCCCAAGCATGGGCTCAGGAGAACAGCGACAGAGCCCCTCGGAGGGGCGCACGTCCCGGGAAGACATGAGAGCCATGACGTTTCTTGCGGCCCGGTCCGCCGGCCGTCGCCGGACAAAGAGCACCCGACCGGCACGAGTGCGATCGGCATGACCGACGACGACCGGCCGCTGCGCTGTCTGGTCACCGGCGCCACCGGTTACCTGGGCGGCAGGCTGGTGCCGGAGCTGCTGGCCGCCGGGTACTCGGTGCGCTGCCTGGCCCGCTTGCCCGGCAAGCTGCGGGACCATTCGTGGGCCGCGCAGGCGGAGGCCGTGCGCGGGGACGTGACGGACGAGAAGTCCGTGCGCGCGGCCATGGAGGGAATGGACGTCGCCTACTACCTGGTGCACGCGCTGGACACCGGGCGGGGTTTCGAGGAGACCGACCGGCGCGCGGCCAGGATCTTCGGTGAGCAGGCGCGTGCCGCCGGAATCCGGCGGATCGTCTACCTCGGCGGGCTGAGCCCTTCCGGAGTACCCGAGCACGCACTGTCACCCCATCTGCGGTCCCGCGCCGAAGTGGGCCGCATCCTCCTGGCCTCGGGCGTGCCGGTCGCCGTACTGCGGGCAGCCGTGATCATCGGTTCGGGTTCGGTCTCGTTCGAGATGCTGCGCCATCTGAGCGAGCGGCTTCCCGTGATGGTGACCCCGAGTTGGGTGCGCACCCGCATCCAGCCGATCGCCGTCCGCGACGTGCTCCGCCTCCTCGTGGGGTGCGCGCGGCTGCCGTACGACGTGAACCGAGCCTTCGACATCGGCGGGCCAGATGTTGTCACGTACCAGGAGATGATGCGGCGGTACGCCGCCATCGCGGAGCTGCCGAAGCGGGTCATCCTGCCCGTTCCGCTTCTCACCCCCCGGTTGTCCAGCCTCTGGGTCGGTCTGGTCACCCCGGTGCCGGGCGCTCTCGCGCGCCCGCTGGTCGAGTCACTGAAGCACGAGGTGGTCTGCGCCGAGCGGGACATCGTCCGTTACGTGCCGGACCCGCCGGAGGGCCCGGTCACCCTCGACCGGGCGATCCGGCTGGCTCTGAGGCGCGTGCAGGAGGCGGACGTGGCCACTAGGTGGTCCTCGGCCTCGACTCCCCGCGCCCCCAGCGACCCGCTGCCGACCGACCCCGACTGGGCGGGCGGGAGCCTCTACACGGATCACCGTGAGCGCACGGTCGCGGCGTCGCCGCAGGCGCTGTGGCGGGTGGTGGAGGCGATCGGCGGTGAGAACGGCTGGTACTCCTCGCCGCTGGCCTGGTCCCTGCGGGGCTGGCTGGACACCCTGGTGGGCGGTGTCGGCCTGAGCCGGGGCCGCCGGGACGCGACCCGGCTGCGGGTCGGCGACAGCTTGGACTTCTGGCGAGTGGAGGAGATCGAGCCGGGCCGCCTGCTCCGGCTGCGCGCGGAGATGCGGCTGCCTGGCCTGGCCTGGCTGGAGATGGCCGTCGACCGGGATCCACAGGGGCGCACGGTGTACCGGCAGCGGGCCCTGTTCCATCCGCACGGCCTGGCCGGGCACGCCTACTGGTGGGGCGTGGCCCCCTTCCACGCCGCGGTCTTCGGCGGCATGGCCCGCAACATCGCCACCGCGGCCGAATCGGCCGCCCCTGAATCGGCCCGTACCGACTGAGGGGCTCAAGGGAAGGGGGCGCGTCGGCTGGCTCCGGCGGGGGTTGCTGTGTTCGGGGATGGGCCTGGTGCGTGGTGTTCGACGCGGTCTTGCTGTGCTCCGGCTCGCCGTTCTCGATGGCGTGGGGAGGGCAGCGGTGACGATGCGGGTGCGGTGGCCGAAGTGCAGCAGAAGGCGGGGGGAAACGTTGCGCGGCAGACTAGGGTCGTGGCCTTCACGGGCACGGATGTACCGAGGCCACGGAGCGTGCTCCGTGGCGTTGTTCTGGTTGCGCATCAGTGGTGGGCTCTACGGCTCATTCGTGGCCGACACGCTACGTGCGGGCCAGCCTGTACTCAACGGTTTCTACGTGCGCATCACGGATGAAGCCCTCGCCGCTGTCAGCATGACACCGACCCTCAAGCGCCGCCTTCCCTGCGGCCGCCTGATGAAGTCGGCATCCGAGGAGAAGACCAAGGCACTCGGCGAGTCGGTAGCGCCGGAGGCCGCTGCGCGTCCATACGGGGGAGGGGACGAACACGCACGGGCCTTAGCCCGCGTATACCGGTGGGCAGTGGCCAACAAGACGCCACCTCGCAGGGCGATCGCGGCCCGCTGGGGAAGTCCGGGGCAACTGCGGGCCGGTGGATCGCCGAGGCGCGCAAGCTGGGCCCGCTCCCCCCACCGACAAGAAGACGACCGCGTGACCGGCCACTGACTGTCGGAGCTCGGGGCGGACCTGCCAGCGGAGTCACCACGAACATCATCGATGTCAGAGCTGGAATGGCTGGAGGTGGCGTGGGTCGAGGACGCGGCCCCGGTTGCCCATGATGTTCTGCAAGGTGGCGACGATCTCACGGTTGACGCCGTCGTGCACTTCCGGGTCGTCCAGGGCGGTCACCAGGTCGTCGTGGTGGGAGGGAACAACGATCCGCGGCCAGCCCAGCGTCTGGAGCACGCGCTCGAAGTAGTCGTGCACCGCCGCGTTGCCGCTCGCGCCGAGTACGAGCACGTCCGGTCTGGCCCCGGCGACTTCCCGCTCGGCGAAGTTGGCGGTGCCGCTGAGGAACATCACGCGCAGCCGGTCGCCCACGGTGACCTGGTAGCCCAACGAGCCGCCCTCGAACAGCTCTCCGAGCTTCGTTGGTTTCTCCGGTGGAGTGGTCAGGGTGCCGACGGGGGCGAAGCCGTAACCGCCCAGCTGGCTGTGCAGGCTGCGGAACACCTCGATGGTGTAGTCGGGGTGCGGCCGTTCGGGGCTGCGCAGCGGGTAGCGCAGGTGTTCGCCGCCGGTGACCAGTACCAGGTCGGACTCGTGCTCCGGTGGGATCCCCATCGCGCGAATGAGGTTCAGGTGCGTTTCGCCGCCGAGGACCCGGATCTGCTGGTCGGTCCATTGCGGATGGTTCAGCAGCGGTGGGATGTCGGCGAGGTGGTCCCAGTGCCCGTGGGTAACCAGGATGAACTCCGGTGCGCCACCCAGGTGTTCACTCAGGACCCAGTTGATGATCCGCGAGTTCACCTCCAGTGGGCGTTGCATGTCCATCGTGCCGTCGGGGCCCGCGTACTGCTGGCGTGTGAGGTACGGGTCGATGAGCAGCCGGTGTCCGTCGAAGACCATTTCCCAGCCGGCTACGCCGAGCCACCGCAGGTGTACCCCGCTGCGGCCGTCCGCTCCGGCCTGTGCCATGGTCTGTTCCGCGGCCTGTGCCGTCCCCGAGCGCGCCGCGGTGAGCGCGGCCGTACCGGCCAGTCCGGCGGCCGCGGTCGTCCGCAGCATGTTCCTTCGACTCACGCTGCTGGCAGGTTCGGCACACGATGCGGACATGGTTGGTTTCCTCCCCGTTGTCCTCGCTCCCCGTGGTGCCGACGGCTTCTGCGGGCCGTCTTGGTCAAATCCGGCGCAAAGTATCACGCGAACCGGTTCGTTCGATACGAGTGTGACGGACCGCTCATGCCATGCCCCGGGATACCACGCCCGCCAAGAAACGGATCCTCGCTGTCGCCGAGTTCGCCGAGTTCGCCGAGTTCGCCGATCAGTCGACCGGCTCGCCGGTGAGGTCGAACTGAACGCCGACCGCATTCCCCCGAGTTCGTAGGCGAACTGTTCGACTACTGCGCCGACCACTCGCCGGCGCTTCAGGTGCTGCTCGCCCGCGGGCGGGTGCGACGGTCTGCGTCACCGGCCGCACGGCTCGGGAACGGCGCTCGGAGTGCGACCGGCCCGAGACGATCGAGGAGACCGCGGAACTCGTCACCGCCGCGGGCGGAACCGGCATCGCGGTGCCGACCGACCACCCGGGGCCGAGCAGGTCCGTGCGCTGGCCGAGCGCATCGACGCCGAGCAGGGACGGCTCGACGTGCTGGTCAACGATGTCTGGGGCGGCGAGCGGCTGTTCGCGTTCGACACGCCGGTCTGGGAGCACGACCTCGAATCCCGGAGTCCCGTGGCGGGATCTACCGGCGCGTTTCGGTAAGTGGAAGACCGTGTACGAGGCGACCCCACACGAGTTCCCGTGGATCGTCGACGTGCGCCGCTGACACCTGCCCCGGGGTGCGTGACCGGCATGATCCGTCGGACAGGCCCTAGGGTGCTTGGTCATGTACATTCCGTCCAACGCACTCAGCGGCCCCCGTAGTCGACGCCTCATCGTGGGAGGGACGCTGACCCTTCATGGCTCTGATGGGGGTGGTGTTTTCCATCGTGGCTGCGAGCAGCGCAGACCGCCCTCTGCCAATGATCGCCTTCGCCGCACTTGCGCTTTCGACCTTCGTGGTCGCCTGGTGGTGCGCCCGCTTCTGGTACGCAGCTCTCCGGGAGACCCTTGAGCCCAACTGGTGGCCATGGCTCCTGCCTCCCATCACACTCATCGTGATCTTCATCGTCTCCGGCATTGGCGCGCTGCGGGACGGGAATGAGGTGGGGGGTATCGGCATGCTGGTGATGGCCGGTCTGCTCTTCCTCCCGTTTGCTGGGGGTCTCGTAGCGGGCCTGGTTGCTCTTCTCAAGCACCGCTCCCGCAGGCGGCACGAACCTGCCGCGGTCCAGAACGCCCCCGAGCCGCAACGGCCGTACCGGGCCTGGGGATCGATCGACTGAGGAGTCGAGGGCGGGCGACGGCCGACTCGACTAGGTTGTGCCCGGCGGATCATGTGAACACCAGGCTGCGACGATGGACCGAGTAACCGACATGCCCGAGACTCTCGCCCAGCGTGCAGATCCGGCCCAGGCGGATGACTACGACAGCTTCGCGGAGGCGTACGCGGCGGACAACGAGAACAACCTCCTGAACACGTACTACGAGCGGCCCGCGATGATAGCCCTCGCCGGAGACGTGGCCGGCCGCCGATACTGGACGCCGGCTGCGGCTCGGGACGCCTGTCCGCTGCATTACGCGACCGCGGTGCCGACGTCACCGGCATTGACGCCAGCGCCGGGATGCTGGCGTTGGCCAGGCGGCGGCTCGGTGCCGACGCGGCCCTGCACGTGGTCGACCTGAGCGACCCCCCTCCCGTTCGCCGACGGTGCGTTCGACGACGTGGTCGCGTCGCTGGTGCTGCACTACCTGGAGGCTGGTGCTGCACTGCCTGGAGGACTGGGGCCCGACGCTGGCCGAGATGCGGCGCGTGCTCAGGCCCGGCGGCCGACTGATCGTGTCAGTGCAGCACCCTTTCGTGGACTACGCGATCCAGGACCCTCGGCCCGACTACTCCGCGATCACCAGCTATACCTGCGAGTTCACGTTCAGCGGGCAGTCCCGGGCGCTGACGGCGTAGGGCGCAGTGGTGAGGACAGCAGGCTCGCCGTCCTGAGCCAGGCGGTGGTGTGATCCATCCAGCTGCTGTCAGAGGTGCTGTTGGCATTGCCGTAGTGGGCGCATTGGCGGGTCTGGCTGGCGCAGCGTCGGCTCGCGCGCCGGCCGAGCCACAGAGGGCAGCGTCCAACGTCGCTGGCCTTCAGGCCGTGGGTCTCGGCCCATTCGACGCAGTCCGGGTCACCGCGGAAGTGGTAGCAGTCGGTGTCGACGTCGGCGATATTCCCCACGCCCATGTCGGCGTAATTCCCCAGGTGCTCGCCTGATGCTGGGGCTTCTCCGGTTCTCTGTGAGACGGCTTGTCGGCTATCGCGGCTGTGCGTCCGTCGCGAGTCGTGCGTGCATCTCGACGTCGTAGCGGACGCCGTCGTAGGCGAGTTTTTGCCGTTGCAGTCCTTCGGGTGCGAAGCCTGCAGCGAGGGCGACCCGGCAGGAAGCAGGGTTGTTGGTGCGGTGTCCCAGTTCCAGCCGGAAGAGTCCCAGGTCGGCGAAGCACCAATTGGCCACCGCCCGGCAGCCGTGGGATGCCACGCCCCTGCCGCGGGCGGCGGCAGTGGTCCAGTAGGAGACCCATCCGGTGGCGTGCTGGGGGTTGAGGTCGCCGACCGCGATACCGCCCAACGCGACGTTGGTGCTGTCGGTGACGGCGAAGCCGTAGGCCACCTCTTGGTGCCACTGGTTCTGCCGCTGCTGGACCCATTGCTCGGCGTCTGCGGCTGTGGTGATGGCTGCGTCGGCTTGCCGCTCCATCACCGGTTCTGCGAACGCCTCCAGCACGACGGGGACATCAGATGACTCCCACGGACGTAAACGCAGCCCGGTCGGCAACCACATTCGATCACGCATCCGTGGATTGTCCCTGCGACCTCGGGAGAACGCCACTGCATTGGTGCACGCACCACCGGGTGCGATGAGCCTCGGTGACCTACTTGGCCGTGGTCTTGTCGGTGTGGTTCTTGGGCCGTTTGTTCGGCCGGTAGCTGGGGCCGCTCATGATGACCTGGTGGCTGGTGTTGATCAGCCGGTCGAGGAGGGATTCGGCAACAACGGGGTTGGGGAAGAGCGGATACCAGTCGCTGGGCGCCCGGTTGCTTGTGATGATCAAGGACCGGCCCTGCCGCTCGCTGACCAGCTCGTAGAGGTCGTCGGCCTGACCCCAACGGCATGGGCGCGATGTTCTTCGCCGTGCTCGCCGTCGCCGCCTGGCTCGACCGCAACTGCACAGGCCCTCGACGGCGACACTGTGCTGGACGACCTGGCCCGCCAGGCCGAGGACGCCTCCGACGACGTGGTGGCCAACTGCTCGCACAGGCCGGAACGGAGACACCCGGTGAACCCCATGCCGCCCCACCGCTGGAAGGGACCCGGCGTCCTCGGCGCCACCGGACCTGGAGAACACGGGCCCTTCGGCCCCTGGCCCGGCCCCGCGGATCCCGAAGAGGACAACACGCCGACCCGGGCACAGCGCCCCGAGCGCTCTTTGGAGTAGGGGAATCCCAGCAAGATCAATCTCGCCGGGATTTCCTGTTGCTCAACTACTCACACCCGGAGACCCCCGCGAGTTCGCGAAAACTGAAGGGTTCTCAACGGGAACCCGAGGGTCCGATGCCCTGATGTTAGGGGGTGGGCCCGTGGTTTCGCGGTGAAGTCGCGGGGGCGGTCTCCAGCACCTCCCAATACTGTGGGGGTGACATTGGTGTGCGACACACAGTATCGTGTCCTGTGTGGGCACCGATGAACTGATCCTCAGTCAGGCCCAGGAGCTACGCCGCGGCACAGTCGTCCTGGCCTGCCTGGCGCTCCTGGAGGAGCCGCAGTACGGCTACGCGCTCCTGGAAACGCTCGGCGATGCCGGGATTACCGTCGACGGCAACACCCTCTATCCGCTGTTGCGCCGCCTGGAGAAGCAGGGGTTGCTCATCAGTGAGTGGAACACCGACGAGTCCAGGCCGCGCAAGTTCTACCGGGTCAGCCCCGAGGGCGCTCGGGTCCGCACCGGACTGCTGCGCGAGTGGCAGGACCTCGGCGCCGCGATATCACGACTGACCAAGGGGGACCGTTGAGTAAGTCGCATGCGTCCGACACCGGCACGCCGACCGCCCGTTACGTGGCGGAGGTCGTCCGGCGTATCCCGGCCGACCAGCGCGGCGACGTGGCCGACGAGCTGCGTGCCACGATCGCCGACACCGTCGAGGCCCGCGGCCCGGCCGGCCCGGAGGCCGCCGAGCGCGAGGTGCTCACGGAGATGGGCGACCCGATCCGGCTCGCCGCCCGGTACGCGGACCGGCCGCTCGCACTGATCGGGCCCGGGCTCTACCCGACGTACGTACGACTCCTCACGGTCCTGTTGTCCACCGTGCTGCCGGTGGTCACCGCCGTGACCGCGGTGCTCGACGTCCTGGACGGCCAGGGGGTCGGCGAGGTGATCGCCGGAGCCGTCGCTGTGGTGCTCTCCGCCGGCGCCCAGATGATCGCCTGGCTCACCGTGGTGTTCGCCCTGATCGAGCGGGCCGGCGCCGTCGGCGGAACCTGGACGCCCGACGACCTGCCCGACCGCCGCGTGCCGAAGGAGCGCGACGCGGCGGCCTACGCCGCGGTGGCGTGGCACGCGCTGCTGATCGCCCTGATCGTCTGGCAGCACACCGCGCAGCCGTACCGGACCGACGGCGGCACACGCCTCGACGTGCTCAACCCGGGCCTGTGGTCGGGCTGGATCTGGCCGATCCTGGCCGGGCTCGTCGGCCTCGTGACGCTCGACGCGATCCGGGCGGTGCGGGTGTGGACGCGTTCGCTGGCGGTCTGGAGCGCCGTCGCCCAGGCAGTCCTCACGCTGCCGCTGGCGTGGGTCCTGTATCGGCAGGAGTTCTTCAACCCGGCCTTCCTGTCCGAGGTCAACGGTGGCTGGCAGACTCCGGACTCCTTCTGCACCGTGGCGGTGGTGGGAATCCTGGCGGTGGGCGCGGGCGCGGTGGTGAAGCGGTTCCGCGAGGCGCGGGACTGAGTCCGCGGAACTGAGTCCACCCGGTCGAGCCGGGCGGGGTGCTCCAGTGGGGCCCCCTGCGGTCGCGATCCGGCACTCTGCCGCAAAAGCGAAGAGGGGACGGCGCGTGACCGACCGCCTGTACTCGCGGCACTCCAGCGACAAGCAGACCAACTCCTGCGAACTCCATGCCCTGGACGGCCTGCTCAAGCCCGGCACACCCAAGTACGTGACCGGCCACTTCGTCCCGCGTCTACGCGATCGATCGGGCCGGGATCCGCGCGCTGCTCGATGACGGCGGTGAGAGCCTTGGTGCATGAATCTTCGCTCTGAAGCGGGTGACCGGTCGCTGCTCCTTGGACCGGTGCGCTGGTCAGCGTCGATCGACGCGGGAACCGTCATGGCGAGCACGCCGTCGTGGACGTGCGGGAGGTGCCCGTTCAGGCGCAGGGTGACACGTCGGTTCGCGAGTTCGTACCCGATGGTCACGGCGATGCCTCTCGGACGAGCGATGCCGACACGCTGTACCGCCATCCCTGTAAGCAGGGCTCACAGAAGCGCACGATGTGCGTGTTCGTCGATTGCGTCGACTCCACTTTCCTTGGACAGAACATGGGCCAGAAGGACATCATCACGGCCTACTGGACCAACGGGCAGAAGGGCCCGAACGGACGCGACTCATGTCTGGAGAAGGACGACTGGGGGGTTCTGCTGCTTCCCGGCGTTTCGTGCCCGGGGACCGGGTCACGCCGCGGGAGGCGACAGACCGTCCGGAGGACCCGGTCGGCACGGTCGTGGTGCGGGTGTCGACCGGTGAGCTCCTGGTGACCTTCCCCTCTGGCGCGTTCTTCCCGACACCTTGGAGAAGCGCGTTGCTGGGTGGCTGGGGCAGCCGCACACGCGAGGCCCGCAGTGGTGGACAAAGGACCTGCACCTGTCCGGGCTTCACCATCCCCCTGCCCCGGCGACCCGGTCGTCCGCGAACGCTTCCCGCTCGCCGACCTCGGCCTTGACTCCGACGGCGTGACCGCTCCCGCCCGCCATAAAAGAGCGCCTGGCCGAAGAGCCCGCCCGCATCCAGCGGGACGCCGACCAAGCCCGGCGCCGGCACGAACAGGCCGAGCGGTGGCGGCGCGAACAGGCCGAGCGGTGGCGGCGCGAAGCCGCCACCCGACAGGCCCGGCGCCGCCACGAGCACGCCCCGCCACCCATGCGGCGGGTGCCCCGGCAAGGGGGCCAGCCGGTCTGCGAGGTCTGCCACCACCCGCTCGCCGAAGCCCTGGCACGCTACGGATGACATCTTGTGCTGAACGGTGCATCGTCGCCGCCGTCTACCTCTACGCCCGCGCCACCGGCCTGGAACGCCTGCAAAACCGCATCACGGTTCGGCGGCGTCGGCGGCATCGCCCTCACACTCCACGAAATCCCATGAGCAAATCGGACGAACGCGACTCTCCCCGGGGCCCTGCGGCCGCCCCCTGAGTCGGTCCAGCTGTTTTCAAGAGTCGGTCCAGAGATCCGTCGACAGGTATTTAAGCCCAGAATCACAGATCACCACCGCGATGGTCATTCCCAGCATTTCCCCTTCCAACAACTTAAGGGCAGCTGCAACGTTTGCACCGGACGAGAACCCGCCGAAAATTCCCTCCCTGGTCGCGAGGTTGCGCGCAGCAGCCTTGGCCTCGCCCCCGGTAACCTGAACAAACCCGTCGATGGGTATGCCGCGCAAGAAGGCCAGGTCGCCCATGGCATAGCCGCCGCCCTGGATCGGGTGATCAGGGCTCGTCACGGGCTGGCCTGCCAGGATCGCAGCACCTGAGGGTTCAACCGCGTAGCACCGAATGCTGGGATCATGCTCCTTGAGCGCCCTCGTCACGCCGGCGTACGTCCCCCCGGAGCCGATAAAGTCCGCGAATCCACTGATGTCGCCCCCGCTCTGCCCCCACAGCTCCTGACCAGTCCCCTTGTAGTGAGCGATCCAATTGCCGTCACGCTCGAACTGATCGGCCCGGAAAGCCGCACGCTCCCGAGTGATCTCGCGAGTCGTGATTTCGACGAGTTCGATGTCTCCACCCGAGACCTGCCCCGGAATGGAGTTCGGCAGCTGATCGACCAGGACCACCTCGGCCCCGAGTGCCGCCATCATGTCCGCCCGCTCCTGCGAGTTTCCCTTTGACATGACTGCAATGAATGGATAGCCCTTAATGCCGCATACAATCGCAAGCCCGGTACCCATATTTCCACTGGTGAGCTCGACCACAGGTTGCCCTGGCTTGAGTTGGCCCGACCGCTCTGCTTCCTCGATGATCCACTTGGCCGCGCGATCTTTTTTGGATAGACCTGGATTGAGGTAATCCAGCTTTGCCAAAATCGCCCCGTTCATCCCCTCTGTGATCCGGTCAAGCCGCACTAGGGGCGTGGAGCCGATGGCTTCGATCACGGACGGAAGAATATTCATTATTACACGCTTCCCTGGTAGCAGGGGCCGCCCGAAGGAGGCGCCTACGCCATTTTTCCAACCTCCCTGTACCTAAATTAGCACCAGCGGGCGCCAGATCCTGTGCGGCGTTTTCGTCGAGCACGGTCTGGTGCGGCCGCCCCCACACCCCCGGGGCCGGATCAACGGCCAACTCGCCACGTAGTGGCCGGCCTTATCCGATCAGGACGCCGTTCGATGCCTGCGGCTCTGCAAGGCCGTTGACGAGTTCACGAAGACTCCGCATCAGGGCTCTCGCCTCCGCCTGATTTTCGCCGATGCATACCGCGCCGAATTTCCCGTACCTGACTACGGCGCTCATCATGTGCAGCACGACTCCCTTTTTACGTGTGGGGTCGTAACCGAGGCGAGATCCGGCGACCGCGCGGATCAATTGGGTCGGGCGCAGTCCTACATAGCGGGGGTCCATGATGCTGTCCGACGCCTCGTAGGCACGCTCCGAACCATCGATGAGCAACCGTCCGTCTTCCGTGGCGGAAACCCCGAGCAGCCCCGTGACCGTGGTGAAGGCGTGCTTGGTGCCCGTGGCGCGGAGATTGAGTTCGCATCCCAGGAGCCGCCATCCGGCAGAGGTGCGCATCGCCAGAAAGTCGACTCCGTAGTCGCCACTGTCGACGCCCTGCTCCAGCAGGGCCCGGCCGATCCGTAGCCCGTAGTCGATGAGCGTCCGCCGGTATTCGACGCTCGCCGGGAAGAAGCACCCGGTATAGGTCTGACTGTGGGCGCTGAGCACTTGGTCATGGGTCGAGACCGCCTCGACCCCGCCCTCGTCTGTGAGCCTGCCCTGGAAGCTGGGGCTGCGGGCCGCACCGCCCTCGACCCATTCCTCCGCGATGGCACCGGACTCTTCGATCATCCCGGCGAAGTCGTTCCAGGTGATTTTGGTGTCCACCAAGGTGGCCTGCGGCAGCGCGGCAAGGACCTGCTCGGCCAGGGCGGCATCGTCGTGCGTCCCGGGAGGAACGAGGTCACCGAGATCCAGCAACGCATTGCCGAGGCCGCCCCCGTACGCGGTGCTGTTGAGCTTGATCACTACGGTGCGATGCCCCGACAGCCTCATCCGGGCCACTTCTTCGGCGAGTTCGGTGGTGTTGCGGCACGGCCCGGTGCCCGCGGGGACATCGATGCCGACGCTGGTGAAGAGTTGGCGTCCGGCGTGCTTGGTACCCAGGGGGATGTGGGGTGAGCGCGACTGGTTACCCGGCACTCCCAGGGCCTGGGCGAAGCGCTCCAGCGGCTTGGACGGTTCGAAGTAACTCAGCCGGACATCCGCGCCGTTGCGCCGCTCTCTGTCCACGAACTCGCGGATCACCTCGCGAACCTGTGCAGCCTGCGGGTTTTCGGGGTCGAGAACCTTCTCACTCAGCCAGCGGGAGGTGGCATCATCCAGACTCACCATGTGGACCCGGGCCCTGCCGCTGTCGTGGCCACCGCCCGGCAGCCCGAGGTAGTAGTCCACTTGCTGGTCGGCTTCGAGCATCGGCGGCGCCGTGACATAGAGGAGACGCCCGCCGGCTCGGCACACCGTGTTGATGATCGCCGAGCCCACCAGACGCTCCGGAAAGAGTGTCGCGCCGATCAGTCGCTCCAGGAGCTGTGGGCTGCATTCCCGGCTCTCGATGGAGACTTGAGCGGGATAGCCGTTTGGCTCTGCCGTCATGACGGCCCGGTGGCGGCGTCAGACGAGCACCCGTTGCGCAGCGCGACGACATGCGTGCCCGCGTCGAGATCGCTGGTCCCCAAGGTTGCGTGCACGCGCTTGTGCGCGATGACCTCCAGCCCTTCGTCCTCGGCGAGGGCCAGGAAGTTCTCCGGGTAGGTCTTGCGCTCGACGTCGTAATCGATGCCGGCCACCAGGGCTTCGAGCTCCAGCACCGTGAACCGCACGCGATGCCATGGACTGTCGTCGCCACGGTAGAAGACCCGGTCACGGCGCACTTCGTCGAGGAGTTCGTGCAGAGCTCCCGGCGCTCGTCGGTCGACGTCGCGGATGGCCCGCAGCCTGCGTTGCTCTGCCGGCGGAAGGTCCTCTTCACAGATATGGGCGAGCGTCTGCTCGATGTAAGCGAGATGATGGTCCGCGATGATCCGCGATCGCTCATCGGCGGACGTGAATTTCCCGATCATCTCATCGGCAACGATGATCAGACCGCCCTGCGCGGTGTGTCGCTTCATACCGCGCAGAAACATGCGGGTATCCAGATGGTGCGAGGCTCCCACGGACACGGTGAGAGGGTAGTCGTCCCGCCCGGAGAATTGGACGATGCCGCTGTTGTGTGCGGTGATGCGGTGCCGTGAGGTGTTCCGTAGCAAGTGCGGGAATGCCGCCGCGCTGGGTTCCACCGCGTCGATATCGGCGTCGGGGAACATCTCGGCGAGCATGACCGTCGGCAGACCGGGCCCGCTGCCCACATCGAGGATGGAATCAGCCCGCTGCCGGGAATGCGTACGCACCATGCGGCCGAGTTCCACCATTTGCACCGCATACGCGGGGTGAGTGGCCTCGAAGAGCGCGTACTCGTCGACGCTGATCCGTGATTCCCAGGTCTCGGTGAATCTGCCGTCCACAGGCCGCACGCTGGTGGCCGCAGGGCCGTTGGGCTCAAGATGTGGTTCGTGGTCGCGCACGAACTGCGGAACCGCTGGTATTCCCATGCGGTTGAGCACGTCGGAGGCCAAGGTCGCGACCAGCCAGCTGTCGTGCTTCAACAATCCCTCGATACGGCCGGGCTCCTCGGTCGACACCCCGGACACAAGCTCCATCAACCGGTCGGCCTGCCGCCAGACTTCGGCCGCGCCGTCAGAAGGCAGTACCTTGTGATCGTGGTCCGCCAGAACCGGCGGGCCCATGCGGTGACCGCATACGAGGACGGTACCCGCCAGCCACTCCACCGTCACGATCGCTCGCGCCACCCATATATCGATGCCGGTCGCCCGGCAGGAGTACGGCGCCTCGGTACAGTCCGCGTAATGCATGATGCGCTCGTTCAATTCATTCCAGGGCACCTCGGCCACCAGGGAAAGCACTCGGCTGGGCAAGCCGTTCTGGCACTCCTGGACCACTTTGGCGACGACGTCTTCGATGCGTTCGGTCGAATCGATCGCCGACATAGGACGCAAGGTATCCATCGTGACTCCTTGTGGCAGCACCGGCGCAACGAGGTGACGGCACGGCGCACGTTTCGGCACCGGCCCGAAGCCTTATGCGTATCCGATTCATCCGCTTCTCGACGGTAGCCGCTCTCGCCAGGGGCGGCCACGCGTGGAATCCCCCCTTCGTCTCCCGTCTGTCGCCGCCTTCGCGGATTACGCCATTGGGGGGGACTTCGTCCCCTTGTCCCTCCGGCGCTGGGGCCGATACGGATCTAGGTGAGTCGGCGGCGGGAATCTCACCGCCGCCGCTCGCAGAACCGTCCGGCGAGCTTGGGCGCGGCTGGTCGCCGAGCTCGTATCACCCGGCAACAACACCATGGACCGCAAGCTCAAGCCCCTGCCGTACGCGGAGGCTGCGGTCCCGCACGGACGGCAGGCCCTGGGAAAAAGGACGGGCGACCATGTTGATGTTGAACGTGTGGGCCTCCAGACCGCCCGCGATGCCCATGAAGAGCAGCGAGAGAGGCCATCTAGGTGCATCCAGGTGTGCTGTCCCGACAGGCTGCTGGCGGGGCTGGACACGGACTGCTGCGCCTGGCCGCGCCGCCCCGACGGCTGGCCGGACAAGCATCATCGAAAGGGGTACGAGTCCGGGCCCTTAGTGGCATGGTGGAAGCGCCGAGAGTGATCGCGCCGGGGGGGCTTATGGGGCTGTTGGGCAGATGGGCGGTCGCGGCCGTGGCGACGGTGGCCGCGTTCGCCAGTGGCACCTGGATCTGTGGGGCGTTACTGCGCTCCGTGATGGAGGACCCGGCCGTGCGGTGGGCCGTGGCCTGCGGGGTGGGGGCGGCTCTGTCCGCCCTGGCGGCCATGTGGGGTCACGGGTTCGCCACCTGCGGCACCCCACCCGCCACAGGCCGGCCCGGCGCGGACCTGGCGTCGGCGACCGCCTCGGGAGCGGGCTCGGTGGCCATCGGCGGCTGCAACAGGGGTGACATCTCCACCAGTGCGGCATCTCCCGGGCTCGTGTCGCCGCCCTCTCCGGATCCTCCGGCACCGCCCCCTTCCGGGCCTCCGCCGTCTGCGGCCACTGCAACCGCGTCCGGTGACCAGTCCATCGCCATCGCAGGCGACAACCACGGCCGCCTCGCCACCGGTGACACCTCCGGCGGGGCACCGCGATGACGCCTCTGTTCCGCAAGCGCCGACGTGAGCGGCCGGCGCGTGATCAGCGGCATGCCCAGGGTCCGCCTACGCCTGTCCACGCCGACGCGTCGGGCCCGCGCTCCATTGCCATCGCGGCGCCCGGCGGCTTCTACGGGGTCGCGCAGACCGGAGACGGCGCCCGTGCCCTGATGCTGCCACCCCAGGCTCTGCTGCCGCCCGCTGATGTGGACGCCCCGCCCGGGCTGGATAACCTTCCCCGGCGGGGTGCCTTCGTGGGACGCACTGCCGAACTCGACCGGCTGGACAAGGTCCTTTCCCACCCCGGCGAGGTGGTGGTGCAGGCGGTGCACGGGCTCGGCGGCATCGGCAAGAGCGCCCTGGCCGCCCACTGGGCGGTCACCCGCGCCCACGCGGCGGGCTGCGCGCCCATCCGCTGGATCACCGCCGACAGCGCCGCCTCCGTCCAGCGGGGCCTCGCCGACCTGGCCAGCGCGCTGCAACCCGCCCTGGCCGAGGTGCTGCGCGCCGCCGACCTGACCGAGCGCGCCCTGCAGTGGCTGGCCACCCACGGCGGTTGGCTGCTGGTGCTGGACAACGTCAATGATCCCCGGGATATCGCCCCTCTGCTCGACCGAGCCCGAGGCGGCCGCTTCCTGATCACCAGCAGGCTCGCGACCGTGTGGCATGACGCAGCCACCGTGGTCCGCCTGGACGTCCTGGACGAGAACGCGTCACTGGCGCTGCTCACCCGTATCGCCACGGCCGGCGCCGACCCGCGCGACATGGACGGCGCCGCCGAACTGTGCGCCGAGCTCGGTCACCTGCCCCTTGCCGTCGAGCAGGCCGCCGCCTATCTCGCCCAGGCCCCGCTGCTGACGCCCCGTGGCTACCTCGGCCTCCTGGCCCGGTACCCGGCGGACCTCTACGGGGCCGGCGGCGTCCCCGGCGCCGACAGCGAACGCACTGTCGCCCGCGTCTGGAATCTGACGCTGGACCGGATCCGGCGGACCCAGCCCCTGGCCACCGACCTGCTGCGTCTCCTGGCCTGGTACGCGCCCGACCGCATCCCCGTCGGCCTCCTCGGCGGTGTGCCGGGCACCCCGGAGGCCACCGGCGCCCTGGGCTTGCTCACCGCCTACAGCATGGCGACCGCCGACCCCGCCACCGGCACCCTCGCCGTGCACCGCCTCGTGCAGGCCCTGGCCCGCACCCCCGACCCCCGCGACCCCCACCGCACCCCGGACCTCGTCGACCGCGCCCGCCGGGCCGCGGCCGCCCACCTGCAGGCGGCGCTGCCCGCCACATCGCTGGACCCCGCCACCTGGCCCGCCTGGCGGGCTCTGACGCCGCACATCGACGCCCTCATCGACCACTCGCCCCCCGAGACGGACACCTCCGAAGACATCGGAAGGGTGCTCAACGAGGCCGGCCTCTTTCTCACCCACCAGGGCGACACGAGCCGCGCGATCACCTACTACGAACGCGCCCTCACCGCCGCCGCACGGGAACTGGGCGACACCGGTCCCGTCACCCTCACCGTGCGCAACAACCTTGCACGGGCATACGAGTTCAAAGGAGACGCGGCCCGGGCCCTCTCCCTCCTGGAGGACACCCTCAGGGACCGGGAGCGGGTTCTGGGCACAGACCATCCGCATACCCTGTCCACGCGCAACAACCTCGCCCAGGCTCACCAGTCGGCCGGGAATCTCGCCAGGGCGCTGCCGCTGTTCGAGCAGACCCTGCACGACCGGATCCGCACCGTTGGCCGGGACCACCCGGACACCCTGATCGCGCGAAACAACCTGGCCTTCGCCTACACGGCGGCGGGAGACCCCGCGCGGGCCCTTCCGCTGCACCGCGAGATCGCCGAGGACGCGGTGCGGATCCTCGGCGAGCACCACCTGCACACCCTGATCATGCGCAACAACCTCGCCGGCGCCTACGCGGCCGTGGGTGACCTCGGCCGCGCCGTCCCCCTGTACGAGCGGGTCCTCGGCGACCGTGAGCGGCTCCTCGGAGCCGACCACCCGCACACCCTCGCGACGCGTGGTGGCCTCGCCGACGCCTATGAGGCGGCGGGAGACCTGAAACGGGCCATCCCGCTATACGAGCAGACCTTGGCCGACCGGGAGCGGGTCCTCGGAGCCGGCTCTCCCCTCACCGTTGTCTCCGGCAACGACCTCGCAGGCGCGCTCGTGGCGGCGGGCCGCCCCGACCGGGCCCTTCCGGTGTACGAGCAGGCCCTTCGCGACGCGGCGCGCAACCTGGGGGACACCCATGAGCTGACGCGCACTGTGCGCCACAACCTCGCCGCCACACACGCGCGCAGAGGCCACCTGGACCTGGCCGTTCCACTGCTCGAGCAGACCCTCGACGCCACGGTACGCAGTGTCGGGGAGGACCATCCGGACACCGGGGCGGTACGCCTCGACCTCGCCGCCGCGTACGCGGCGACGGGGCGCCCGGACCTCGCAATCCCCCTGTACGAGCGAGCCCTCACCGACGCGGTACGGCTGCTGGGAGCGGGGCACCCTACGACGACGGCTATCCGCGCCGCCCTCACCGCAGTGCGCCGAACCAGCGGCCAGTGAAGCGGCCCAACAGGCCGAGAAGGACGCCCACGGCCCAGTCACACGACCTATCGGACACTGCCTGGCGTCCGACTGCGTCGCGGCTACTCGGTCTTGTTCTGGATTTGGGCTTCCCGAACTACGAGTTGGTTGATCGGCGGCGTGCCGACGAACACCGGCGAGCTCTTCCGTCTCTCATTGGCCTCAATCTGGCTGATCTTGTCGTCGGTGGCGGTGAGGCTGACGGTCAGTTGCTCGACGTCGCCCAGCCATCCTTCTCGTGCTGTCCGGTGTCGACCTGGCCCGGGTCACCCTGCACGCCGCGCGCGAGGCCGCGAAGAAGTGCGGCGCCACCGACGCCCGTGCGCCGCGTCGCCGTCAGGAACGTGTCGTTCGGCGTGACGGGCGGGACCCGCAAGGGTTCGCCGCCGTTCTCCAGAGCCTGATGGCCGACCGGGCCTGGCAGCTCCCGGCGGCCGGCGGGACCGTGCTGGACCAGTGGCCGGACATCGCAGCCGCCGTCGCACCGCAACTGCCCGACCACGTCCGGGCCGTGGCCTTCCACCCGGAGAACGGGCAGCTGGACCTGCGCCCCGACTCGCCCGCATACGCCACCCAGCTCCGGCTGGTCAGCGACCGGATCGTCGCCGCGGCGAACGAGTGACAGGCACGCAAGCGGTCCGCACGGTCCGCGTCCTTCCCGTCGGTGCGACAGCCCCGGCACCCCGCGAGCCGATACCCGCCACGGCGGCGGCACCCGCCTCCGAGGAGCCGGTCAAGACACGTGAAAAGGCCTCGGACGGCTTCCGCCAAGCGCTTGCCGCGCACCAGCAGGCCCGGCCCGAGCGGCACGTCGACCGGCCATCGCGGCCGCCATAGAGCGGCAGAACCGCGCCCTGCGTCAGCTGAGCCAGCGCGCCTTTCCGGAGCCGGCTGCGGACGACGGGCCGAGCCCGATCGAGACCGTCCGCGCCCAGCGTCGCCGGGAGGCCGATGCCGTGCGCGCCATGGCGCTGCGCCGTGCCCGAGCTGAGCGTGCTGCCCAGCAGGCCGGACCTGCGGTCCCTGTGCCGCAGGCCCCGGCGATCCGGCGTACGGCGTGATGGGCGGGTCAGGGCGTTGGAGGCCCGATTGTCAGTGGGTGCCCCTACAGTCGGCAACGACTCTTCGCCCGGGGGTAGTTGAAGCGCCCGGCAAGTTAGGGCCTGTCTCGAGTCGTGATCATGCGGTGGGGTGGAGGCTGCGGAGCCAGATGACCGCTCCGCGCAGGTGGAGGGCGGCGAGGTAGCTCTCGGGCGTCTTGTCATAGCGCGTGGCGAGCCCCGCCATGCCTTGATCTTGTTGATGCAGCGTTCCACCGTGTTGCGGTCACGGTAGAGCTCGGCGTCATGGGAGATGGGACGCCCGCCCCGGGCTACCCTTCTTCTTCCGGTTGGCCGCCTGGTCGGTCTTCTCTGGGATGACCGCCTTGACCTCTCTTTCGCGCAGATAGGCGCCTTGGCCTTGGAGGAGTACGCCTTCTCTCCGACGACTGCGTCGGGCCGGGTGCGCGGGCGTCCGATGGAGCCGCGGACCTTGACCTTGTCCAGGATCGGGATGAAGTGCGGGGTGTCGGCGGCCTGGCCCTCGGTCAGCTCGAAGGAGAGCGGGCGGCAGCGTCGCTCGGCGGCGAGGTGGACCTTGCCGGTCAGTCCTCCGCCGCGTGAGCGGCCTAGCCGGGCGGCCTTCGAGCGTGCTCGGCGTCGTCGTCGGCTGCGCCTTCGTTCCCGTTTGCCCGGGGTGCTCTCGCCTTCCTCGCCCGTGATCTGGGGCAACCGGCCTGGCCCCGGCAGGCCGCTCGGCTCGAAGAACCGCCACCCGCCACCCGCTACGACGTGGGCAAGACGGTCAGGCGGCCAGAGACCATCGCCGAACCACATGCGGGAATCCGGACTCATCACCAACTACGGGTGCGAGGAATATCAGGTACGCGTCGACCGGAACCACTGGATGGGGCTGGTGGCCAACCGGTGAATGTCGATGCTGTCGTCATTCGCCGACGAACAACTCGCCAACGGCATTGCAGAGATTCGACGCCGGTACGCGCCCGGCGAGGGGTCTGTCAAACGAACGGCCCTGTCTCACTTTCGGTGGTGACGGAGAGTCGTGATGGGTCGTTGACATTCGCGTGAAGGATGTCAATGAGCTCGTGCAGACGGTGTTTTCGGGTTTGTCCCCGCTGGTCATCGAGGATGTGGTCGACGAAGGTGAGCGGATCGTGGTGCGGGCACGGACTCCGCGGGACACTGCGGTCTGCCCGGTGTGCGGGGCCTCGTCGGAACGTGTGCACGGCTATCACTGGCGGACGGTGGCCGACGTGCCGGTCGATGAACGCCGGGTGGTGGTCCGTGTGCGGGTGCGGCGTCCGGTGTGTCCCACGCGCGGCTGCCGCCGCACCTTCCGCGAGCAGGTGCCCGGAGTGCTGGACCGATACCAGCGGCGAACCGTCCGTCTGACCAGGCAAGTCAAGACCGTGGTCAAGAGTTAGCGGGCCGAGCCGGGGCGCGTTTGCTGGCGATAATGGCGGTGAGCCTGTCGCGTCACACGGCTCTGCGCACGCTGTTGCGGATCCCGCCGCCCGTCTGGGCGGGTGCCCCGGGTGACCGGTGTCGATGACTTCGCTCTGCGCCGGCGGCACCGTTATGCCACCGTGATCATCGACGCCGAGACCCATGAGCGGATCGACGTGCTGCCCGGCCGCAGGGCCGACACCCTTCAGGTGTGGCTGCGCGAGCATCCGGGCGTCGAGGTCGTGTGCCGTGACGGCTCGGCGACCTGTGCTGAGGCGATCCGGCGCGCTCTGCCTGACGCGGTCCAGGTTGCCGATCGCCGGCATGTGTGGCACAACCTGTGCGAAGCCGCTCTGAGCGAGGTCAAAGCGCACAGCACCTGCTGGGCCACCGTACTGGGCGAGCCCATCCACGACGGGCCCCGCGCCCGGACCACCCTCGAACGCTGGCACCAGGTCCACGGCCTGCTCGACCAGGGCGTGGGCCTGCTCGAATGCGCCCGCCGCCTGCAACTGGCCCTGAATACCGTCAAACGCCATGCCCGCGCCGACCGGCCCGAGCGCATGCTCCGCGCCCCCAAGTACCGCGCCTGGTCGATCCCTACCGCGAGCACCTGCGCAGACGCCGGGCCCAGGACCCCGGCGTCCCCGTCAAGCACCTCTTCGAAGAGATCAAGGCCCTCGGCTTCACGGGCTGCCTGAACCTCCTGCACAAGTACATCAACCAGGGCCGTACGGACTCCGACCGCAGCCATATCTCCCCACGCAGGCTCGCCCGGATGCTGCTGACCAGGCCCGACAACCTCAAGGACGAGCAACACGAGCTCCTGGCCAAGCTCACCGCCGCCTGCCCCGAGATGACCCAACCGGCTGCAGATATCAGGGCCTTCGCCCCGCTGCTTGCGCCTCACGCCGACAATGCCGACGCGCTCACGCGCTGGGCCACCCAGGTCCGCGGCGCCGACCTGCCCCACCTGCATGCCTTCGCCCGGGGCCTGGACCGGGACCTCGACGCCGTGATCGCCGGGCTCACGCTTCCGTACAGCAACGGCCCCACCGAGGGTGTCAACACCAAGACCAAGCGGATCGCGCGCCAGATGCACGGACGAGCAGGCTTCACCCTGCTTCGCCACCGCATCCTCCTCGGATAGCAGCGCTCCGTCACCACCGAAAATGAGACAGGGCCGAACGTTTTACAGACCCGTTTCGGTGTCCAGGATGCGGGTCCTGCCGCCGTCACGGCTCTTCTCTTGCGGTTTGCCTGCTGGTCGGTACGTTCGGGGATGACAGCGCGGATGCCGCGGCACGCGAGGTCTGCGCGGATCTGTTTGCAGGAGTACGCCTTGTCTCCGAGCAGGGCGTCCGGTGTGGTTCGTGGCCTGCCTCGGCCGCATCGCGGGACCCGGATATCGCTCAGCAGGAGCGGCAGGATCTGTCCGTCGTGGACCTGGCCCGGGGTGACCACGATGGCCAGTGGGCGGCCGTTGCCGTCCACGGCGTGATGGATTTTGGTTGTCAGGCCGCCGCGGGATCGGCCTACTGCGTGCGCCGCAGGTTCACGGTCGATCACCGTAGCCTCGCTCTGGCCGCGGCGGGTGGCGGCGCTGGTGTCCGACTCCGGCCGAGTCGTGTTCGTGGCGTGCTGATGAGTCCGGTTGATCGTCGAGTCCACTGAGACCGTCCAGTCGATCTCGCCGACCGAGTCTGCCTGGGAGGTCAGTTGCGCCAGAACCGAGTCCCACGTGCCGTCAGCGGCCCACCTGCGATGTCGTCCACACCGTCTGCCAGGGTCCGAACACCTCGTGGGGCAGGTCTCGCCAGGGGATGCCGGTGCGGTACCGGTAGATGATTCCCTCGATGATGCGGCGGTGGTCGGCGAACGGGCGCCCTACCTTCCCCGTGTTGCAGGGAAAGCAGGGCGCCAGACGTGCCCACTGCTCGTCGGCCAGTAGGCGCGTGCGCCCGCTTGTGGTCACCGAGGCTGGTAGGCGGTGGCCAGCACGGAGACGGTGACCTTGTCGGGCACGAGACCGTAATCGCCCAGGTCCGCACCGTTCAGATGGCGTGCGCTCGGCGTCATCCCCACCAGATCAAGGGCCTCCGGTCGGGTCAAGGACGTGACGTACTCGACCAGCTCGGTGCCCGCGGCCTCGAAGAAAGGGGCCAGCACCTTGTGCAGGCGACGTTCCTTGGCCGGGTCGATCGCGACCATTCCGGACACCTGGCTGCGCAATTCACGCAGGTGCCGCCCGGTCGGACGCACTACGACCAGCCGACCGCCCGGGCGCAGCACCCGGTGAAACTCGGATGGGTTGCGCGGGGCGAACACGTCCAGCACGACGTCAGCCATCCCGTCGGCCAGCGGGAGGGGACGGAAGACGTCCCAGGTCGCGGCAGCTGCTCGCTCATGGGCACGGGCCGTCGCGCGCAGGGCGCGCACCGAGGTGTCCAGGCCCAGACCGCGGGCATCGGGCAGCTGATCGAGGACGCCGGCCAGGTAGTAGCCCGTGCCGCACCCCACGTCCACCACGGTGCTCTGCCCGGGCACGGTGTCGGCCGCCAGGTGAGCCACGATCCGGCGGATCGGCCCGTACCTGCCGGTGGCCAGAAACCGGTCCCGGGCTCGGGCCATGGCCGCGTCGTCGCCGCTGGTGGCGCGGGTGCCCGTCAGGAGGCTGACATAGCCATGACGGGAGATGTCGAAGGTGTGGCCCGCCGGGCAGCGCAGCGCGCCGCGGTCGGGGTGGAGACAAGCGCCGCACGTCGGACAGCGCAGGAGAGCGAGGAACGATTCGAGGGCAGGGTGAAGCGAAACAGGCATAAGACACTCCTGGCAACGGTGAAGGGAAGGGACCGTGCCTGCAACGCGCGCTCAGAAGATGGCCGTCCCAGGAGGAACGGATCGGCGTCGGCCCTCGATGCGGGCAGCGCCGAAACGCGGGTCATGCGGCAGGCACACCAAGGAGGGCGATGCCGTCCGGCATCGCCCTCACAGCCTCCCGATCAGTGGAAGCAGCAGTGCGGAGTGCTTGTGAATGCCATACCGCGATTCTACGAGGCTCGGCCGAAGCCCCTCGCGCGTGCCCGCAGTTAAGAGACACGGCCTAGCTGGGGACATGGCCGGGGGTCGGCGAGACCCGCAGTGTGGGGCTGGCTCAACGGAGGCCATCCGCCTGGGTGAAGCCGACCAAGATCTTCTCGCGGATTTCTCCCAAACGATCTTCGGGAACGAATCAGGGGTCTAGGACTTGTCCGGACGATCACGTTCGAAGCCAAATGACCAAGGCTGCTGCGGTAACCGTGCCGAGGAAGATGTAGCCGCGCTTGTCATAACGGGTCGCTACGGCTCGTGCGTGCTTGAGCCGGTTGATCGCCCGTTCGACAGTGTTGCGCTTCTTGTACCGCTCTTCGTCGAACCCCGGTGGGCGCCCGCCACGTGTACCTCTGCGCAGGCGGGCGGCCTGGCTATCGGTCTTCTCCGGGATGGTATGCCGGATGCCCCGGTGCCGCAGGTACTCGCGGCAGGGCCCGTTGCTGTATGCCTTGTCCGCGGCGAGGGTGTCAGGTTTACTGCGGGGTCTGCCCGGCCCGATACGGGGGACGCGGATCTTCTCCAGCACGGGCTTGAACTGGGTGCAGTCCGCCCGCTGTCCTGGTGTGACGACCAGGGAGAGCGGCCGGCAGCGGCCGTCCGCCACACTCAGGTGGAGCTTGGTGGTGAACCCGCCGCGCGAGCGACCAAGGCCCTCGCCTCCCGCGCCGCCTCCACCAGGCGGGCGACGAGGCTCTGCCACGGTGTCTCGCCCTGGTGTTCTGCTGGTCCGTCCCCCCTTGACACAGGAGCCGACGGCGGGTCGGTGCGGGCGCCGGCGGCGTGCTGATGCGCCCGCACGATGGTGGAGTCGACTGAGATGTCCCAGTCGATCTCGCCTGCCGCGTCGGCCTCGGCCTGGATCCGTTGCAGGAGCACCTCCCACGTTCCGTCTGCTGACCAGCGTCGGTGCCGCTCGTGCACTGTCTTCCACGGCCCATACCGCTCCGGCAGGTCACGCCACTGCACGCCTGTCCGGATCCGGTAGAGCACCCCGTTCACGACCTGGCGATGGTCCCGCCACCTGCCGCAACGCCCGTTGCTCACCGGCAGGAGCGGCTCCAGCCGCGCCCACTGGGTATCCGTCAGGTCGCCCCTATATCCCATGGTCCTGTCAACGGCTCCCCGGATCGCCGGGATACGGTCCAGTCGTGGGGCCTGGCCCGGCCGACGATTCGGAGGAACACCAACACTGGGTATTGCGATCGGCTCCTGGGCCGCGGGGCGTTCTCGGCGAAGCCCACGCGGGCGGTGGGTGTGCTCCCTTATCGTCGGTGGCATGGGGATTGTGGGGGATGACGGGGACGGGCACCGCCGGGCTGTGCCGTACGCCGGCGTGCCGCCGGTGTTCGAGGACCGGACCAGGGACGCCTGCATCGTCGTGCCGGGCATCATGGGCAGCGTCCTGGAGGACACCGCGACGGGCGCCGAGCTGTGGGGCGCGGACCCTGGGATGCTCACCGACCCGCTGACTGGCAAGGGCTTCCTCGGAACTCTGCACGCCAATGGGCAGGAGCAGGCCGCCGACGACGACACCGCCCGGCGCAACCCGCTGACCCGCATCCGTGCCACCACGCTGCTGACCAAACCATGGTGGCTGCCAGTCTTCGAAGGCCTCGACCCCTACACCGACCTCCACAAGGCGCTGCAGAGCGTCACCCTAAATCCGCGCGCGGTGGCACCATTCCCGTACGACTGGCGCCTGGCCGTCGCCTACAACGGGGCCCTGCTAGCCCGTGAGGCCCGTGCGCACCTCGCACGGTGGCGGGAGCAGGTGGCAGCCCGGCCCGAGTGGCGCGCGGCAGGCGAGCGGCAGTCGCGGCTGCTGTTCGCCGCCCACTCCATGGGCGGGCTCGTGGTGCGGGCCGCTCTGGAACAGGACCCGGAACTCGCGGCCGACACCCGAGCGGTGATCACCGTCGGGACGCCGTTCCTGGGCTCGGCGAAGTCCGTCCTCGCGCTCAACCTCCTGCACGCCGGGGCGAAGCCGGCATGGCTGCTGCGGCACGTCCAGGCGATGGCGGCGACGCTGCCGGGCGTCCACGACCTGCTGCCCGGCTACCGCTGCCTGGACCGAGGCCTCGACGTCGAGCGCCTCACACCCGCGGACGTCGCCCGGTTCGGCGGCGACGCGCACCTGGCCGCGCGCGCCCTCGACGAGCACACGCGCCACCGCGAGAGCCCGTTCACGATGCCGGGGCACCGGGCAATCGTCGGCGATGCCCAGGTCACCGTGCAGACCCTGGACGAGCATGAGCGGGCCGGCCGCGGGGTCGCCGTGGGCCGCCACCACGCCTTCGACGTGGGCGAGGACGGCGAGCTCGTCCGCGACTCGCTCACCGGGATCCCCGCCCGGCGCAACACCTACGGCGACGGCACCGTCCACGGGCCGTCCGCCCAGGCGGGCACCGAGGCGAACATTTACGTGTTCGGCCAGCACGGCACGTTGCCCCGCCACGACGAAGTCCTGCGCCAGGTGCGCCGTATCGCCCTGGAGCGCCCGCAGGGCGCCCACCTGGGCGGTGACGGCAGCGGGGATGGGCCCGGCCTGGAAACTCCCCACCTCGGCGGGAACTTCGGCGAGCCGCTCACCCTGAGGGTCACCGGCCTGGACACCCCCGCGGGCGTGCGCCTGAGCGTCCGCAGTGCCACCACCGGCCGCCTGAACCACCCGCTCACTCTCACCGGCGGCCCCGACCGGACCTGGTCCGCCCGTTTCACCCCCGACGCGCCGGACCTGTACCGCGTGGTCCTGGACACCGGATCCCATGTGCCCATCTCCCAACTCGTACTCGTCAGCCCGCCCGACGCGTGAACCCGGCAGCACGCCATGACCACTCCCACCACCCCGGCCGACACCCCGCACCCGGCCCCTGCCGGTGCCGATGACGGCGCGGTCGAACTGTTCCCGGTGAACTTCACCACCTACCGGCACCACCCGCACCTGGAGACCGACAAGCATGTGCGGGCGATCGCCGACCTGCTCGCCCCCTACGGCCTGCGCCTCAACCGGTGGGCCGTCGCGGGGGAGGAACGGGACAGGCAGGCGGTCGAGGACCGGCTCGGCATCTGGACGGGCGAGACAGCCCCTGTCGGCAGCGGCAACACGGTGCTCTACTGGGTCGGTCACGGAAGCGCCGACAGCCTCGCCCACTACCGCAGCCCGGCGCGCAACACCAGCGGTGTCTCCGCGCACGAGATCGCCCGCGCCATCGGCAGCCGCCAGCTCCACCCCGATACCGCGGGCAACTGGGCCATCGTCGTCCTCGACGCCTGCTTCTCCCGCAACTTCGCCCAGGCCGTCCACATCGAACTCCTCACCCGGTACCCCGATGCCGACCGCTACCTGCTGCTGTCCACCGCGGCCGAGGGCTACGCCGAACTCGGCTCCTTCACCCGAACGCTCGACCGGGCCCTGACAGTCACCTTCCGCGGGCAGCCGGCCGTCGGCCTCGCCACCCTCGGCATCCACCTCGCCGCCGAACTCGGCGGCTACCGCGCCGACACCGCCGACGACCGCCGCGACCAGCTCGTCCGCCTGCTCCCCGACGCCGCCACCACCGGCTCCGCCCCCTTGGACCAGCTCGCCGAACTCCAAGCCGTCATCGACCAGCTCCCCACCGACGAACAGCGCCACTTCCTTCCCAAAGCCACCGGCGCCGAACTCGGCGAACTCGCCTGGTACTTCCACGGCCGCACCCTGGAACGCGATCGCATTCTCCACTGGCTCACCACCGCCCCCCACGGCGCCCTCGCGGTCACCGGCCCCGCCGGCGCCGGCAAATCCGCCCTCCTAGGACACGTCCTCCTGCACACCCGCAGCCACCTGCGCGACATCCTCACCCGCCACGGCCACCTGCACCCCCTCCCCGCCGGAACCCCCTGCCCCGACGACCCCTTCGACCTCGTCACCCACCTCTCCGGCCTCACCCTCACCCGCACACTCCAACTCCTCGCCGACGCCGCCGACCTGCCCGACCTCGCCCAGCAGGCCGCCGACAGCCGGCCCCCCGCCGACCTCACCGCCCAACTCATCACCCGGCTCCGCACACGACAGACCCCGCTGACCCTCCTGTTCGACGCCCTCGACGAAGCCGAACAACCCCTCACCATCGCCGACCTCCTCCTGCGCCCCCTCGCCGCCCTGCCCACGGTCCGCGTCGTCATCGGCACCCGCCGCTCCACCCACGAAGGCCCCGACCAGCCCGCCCCCACCGACACCGACATTCTCGACACCCTCCGGCCCCGGCCGACCGCCCACGGAACCGACCCGGAGAGCGACCTCCAATACGTCGAGGTGTCCCAGGACCCGGAAGCCCTCGCCGGATACCTGCGCGCCAAACTCGACGCCGCCAAACGACGCGGCACCCTTCACGCCGACGACACCCACATCGCGGAAACCGTCCACCGCCTCGTCACCGACCACCAGCACAACGGCGCCGAACCGCAGCAGTTCCTCTACGCCCGCCTCGCCGCCCACGAACTCCTCAACGACCCCACCCTCCTCACCGACCCCACCCCCCTGATCGGCCGCACCCACCGCCAACTCTTCACCCGCGCCCTCCAACGCCTCCACCACACCAACCCCGCCTACACCCCCCTGCTCCACTCCCTCGGCCTCGCCCAGGGCCGCGGCCTCCCCGACCAGGACGGCATCTGGGCCCACGCCGCCGACGCCCTCACCCCCACCGACACCGGCAGCAGCATCCCCGACCTGCTCCGCGACGCCGCCCCCTACCTCGCCCTCGACCACGAACACGAAAGAAGCGTCTACCGCCTCGCCCACCGCACCTTCACCGAACACTTCACCACCGCGCCCGGCGCCGCACAGGCCCACGCCCTCCTTACCACCGCCCTCACCCACCACGCCCGCCACACCCTGGACACCCATAGCGACGACACCACCACCCCACCACCGCCCCTGGTCGTCAGCCCCTACATCCGCCACCACCTCGCCGCCCACGCCCGCCTCGGCCACGTCGCCGGAGCCCTCGACACCCTCGCCGACCACATCGACGTACTCGACACGCTCGACCTCACCAGCATCACCACCGCCGCCTTCAACCACGGCCTGCCCTCCCACTACCTGCCGCCCGCCATCGCCGGAACCGTCCTGCTCCAGCACCACGCCCGCGACACCGCCCCCGACCAGCAGGCCGGCAGCACAACCGGATGGCGCCGGTGGTGGCGCCGACTCGGCACCACCTACATCCAAGGCGCCACGCCCCCCACCGAGACGCACTCCCACCACCCGAACCAGTGGCCCCCCACCCTGATTGCCGGCGCCGTCCAGCGACGCCAACTTCACCTGCAACTCACCGGCCACCACCGCGCGGTGTGGGCGGTGGCGGTGTTCACCGCGGCCGACGGCAACCCGCGCCTGGCCACCGGCAGCGGCGACGGGACGGTGCGGATCTGGGACCCGGCCACCGGCACCCAGATCGGCGAACCCCTCACCGGCCACCGTGACTGGGTGTACGCGGTGGCGGTGTTCACCGCAGCGGACGGCACGGTCCGCCTGGCCACCGGCGGCGACGACGAGACGGTGCGGATCTGGAACCCGGCCACCGGCACCCAGATCGGCGAACCCCTCACCGGCCACAGTGGCGCGGTGCGGGCGGTTGCGGTGTTCACCGCAGCGGACGGCACGGTCCGCCTGGCCACCGGCGGCGACGACAAGAGGGTGCGGATCTGGAACCCGGCCACCGGCACCCAGATCGGCGAACCCCTCACCGGCCACCACCGCGCGGTGCGGGCGGTGGCGGCGTTCACCGCGGCCGACGGCAACCCGCGCCTGGCCACCGGCGACGAGGACAACAGGGTGCAGATCTGGGACCCGGCCACCGGTACTCGGGACGGTTTACCCCTCACCGGCCACCACCGCTGGGTCAACGCGGTGGCGGCGTTCACCGCGGCCGACGGCAACCCGCGCCTGGCCACCGGCAGCGACGACAAGACGGTGCGGATCTGGAACCCGGCCACCGGCACCCAGATCGGCGAACCCCTCACCCTCCACTGCGGGGTGTACGCGGTGGCGGCGTTCACCGCGGCCGACGGCAACCCGCGCCTGGCCACCGGCAGCGACGACGGGACGGTGCGGATCTGGAACCCGGCCACCGGCACCCAGATCGGCGAACCCCTCACCCTCCACTGCGGGGTGTACGCGGTGGCGGCGTTCACCGCAGCGGACGGCACGGTCCGCCTGGCCACCGGCAGCGGCGACGGGACGGTGCGGATCTGGAACCCGGCCACCGGCACCCAGATCGGCGAACCCCTCACCGGCCACAGTGGCGCGGTGCGGGCGGTGGCGGTGTTCACCGCGGCCGACGGCAACCCGCGCCTGGCCACCGGCGGCGGCGAGAGGGTGCGGATCTGGGACCCGGCCACCGGCACCCAGATCGGCGAACCCCTCACCGGCCACCACCGCGCGGTGCGGGCGGTGGCGGCGTTCACCGCAGCGGACGGCACGGTCCGCCTGGCCACCGGCGGCGGCGACGAGAGGGTGCGGATCTGGAACCCGGCCACCGGCACCCAGATCGGCGAACCCCTCACCGGCCACCACCGCGCGGTGCGGGCGGTGGCGGCGTTCACCGCGACCGACGGCAACCCGCGCCTGGCCACCGGCGGCGGCGACGGGACGGTGCGGATCTGGGACCCGGCCACCGGTACCCAGATCGGCGAACCCCTCACCGGCCACAGTGGCGCGGTGCGGGCGGTGGCGGTGTTCACCGCGGCCGACGGCACGGTCCGCCTGGCCACCGGAGGCGACGACGGGACGGTGCGGATCTGGGACCCGGCCACCGGTACCCAGATCGGCGAACCCCTCACCGGCCACAGTGGCGCGGTGCGGGCGGTGGCGGTGTTCACCGCAGCGGACGGCACGGTCCGCCTGGCCACCGGCAGCGACGACGGGACGGTGCGGATCTGGGACCCGGCCACCGGTACCCAGATCGGCGAACCCCTCACCGGCCACCACCGCGCGGTGCGGGCGGTGGCGGCGTTCACCGCGGCCGACGGCAACCCGCGCCTGGCCACCGGCGGCGGCGACGAGACGGTACGGATCTGGAACCCGCAATCACGAACAGGGCACACACTGCCCCTGGCGACAAAAGTTCACGCACTGGCTGCATGCCACGGCATGCTCATCGCAGGCACCTCATCGGGCTGCCTCGCGATCGGCATCTCGTCCGTACGCACCGAACCGGGGCACACCGATAACCCGGACACCCCCACCCCAACTCCAGGAACACCGTAAGCGGGATGCAGCCTTCGGAACCCGCGACCACCGACCCTGCGCCATCCGGGTACCCAGGACCTTGATGCCACGGTGCGCTTGTGGCTCACGAAGATCGTTCCCTGCCCAGACAGGCCACGCTGCGGCCTCACCGGCGGTACGCGCCGGTTGCGGTCTACGACGGAACAGGAACCAGCTCGCAAACGCCACACAGAAACCGCTGGACAGTATTGGCTCCCCACAGAGCCGCCTCTGCGCCTCACGGCCCAGACCACTTTGCGCCGACTGTGGCCCCGCCGTCCCATCGCGACCCTGGGCACATCCATCCTCAGGGCCGCCTCTGCTGCCACCCCAACACCGCCCCCCGCTGGCTGAGGGTGTGGATTGATCGCCAGGACACTGCCTAAGTGGATCAGGCGTGTCCCTGTCTGTCCCTGCCGCTCTCGCTCGCCCGTGATCGGCCAGGGCTCGGCAAGGGGGCGGCTGGCCGGTCATCGCGGCGTCGCTGTCGGGTTGAGCAGGGCCTCGGCGATGTGCTGCCGCAGGGGCGCGTCGCTGATGGTGTCGATCTCGCGCCAGGCGGCGTCGGAGACCTCTTCGGTCTGGAGTTCTCCGATGTCGGCGGTGGTGTGGAAGGGAAAGCGGAAATCGAAGTGCTGGTGGGCGGGCTCGTGCTTGGCGGGGTTGGCGTCAATGGGGTGGACGTCGATGTTGCAGCGGGGTCTCGCCGTGCGGCGTGAGCACGTGGGTAGGAATACCGGTCTCCTCGGTGAGCTTGCGGCCGGCGGCCTGCAGGTGGGTGTTGTCCTCCGGTTCGAGGTGGCCGCCGGGCAGCAGCCACTTGCCGGTGGCGAGGTGGTGGATGTGCAGGATGCGGCCGTCGGGGCCGACCAGGACCGCGCCCGCGGTGGCATGGCCGCCCCGCCGCCCGGATCCGCGTGGAACACGCCAACGCCGGGCACCGGCACTGGCGTCCGCTCCAGCGGTTTACCGCCCGCCGCGAAACCTACGCGGAAATCCACCGAGCCGTCGCCGGTCTGGTCTCCGACCGCGCCGCCCGCAGGGCCACTGTCCGCAAGCCGAGCACCGAACCGGTACTCGCCCACCGGGTTTCCCGCTGATCACCCGCCAGCCGAACCGCCAGGCCGACACACCCCTATCTCAATTGCCGACCACGTCGTCACACCGGAGACCGTCAGACCCGCCGGCTGATCGGTGGGAAGCGGACGGGCAGGCCGGCCAGAGCCCGGTGGAAGGGGCCCTGCCGCCATTCCAACTTCTCGACCGGGATTTCCAGTTCGATGTTGGGGAGCCGGTCGAGGAGCTTCTCCAGGGCGACCGCGGCGATCACCCGGGCCGGGCCCTTCGCCGGACAGGTGTGCGGGCCCGCGCTCCACGCGAGGTGCGCGCGGTTGCCGGTCCGGCGTTCGCCGCTGAGGCCCGGGTCGGTGTTCGCGGCGGCCAGGCTGATGAGGATGGGCTCACCCTCGCACACGAGGGTTCCGTCGAGTTCCTGGTCGTGGATCGGATAGTGGACGGCGTAATTCGCCATCGGCGGGTCGGTCCACAGCACCTCGTCGATGGCGTCCTCGACGGGCATGGTGCCGCGTGCGAGATCACCGGCGAACCGGTCGTCGGACAGCAGCAGCCGCAGGCCGTTGCAGATCAGGTTCAGCTGGGGCTCGGTGCCCACGCCCAGGAGCACCACCAGCTGGTGCGACATCTCCTCGTCGGTCAGCCCGGCGGGATGGGCCATCAGCCAGGACGTCACGTCGGGCCCCGGTTCTGCCCGCTTGAGTGCCACCAGCTCGGCGACGCCCTCGGCCAGCACCGCGTTCGCCTTCTCGGAGCCGGCGTCGGCGTCGAAGATCCCGGACATGCCCTCGACCAGCTTGTCCCCGGTGGCGGGCGGGCAGCCGAAGAGCTCGTTGAAGACCAGCAGGGGCAGGACAGCACCGTACTCGTGGAGGAGATCCGCCCGCCCCTTGGGGCCGATCCGGTCGATGAGGGTGTCGGCGCTGTGCTCCACGTGGCGCATGAGCGCGTCGGGGTCCACGCGGCCCAGGCTGTCGGTGATGGCGCCACGCAGTCGGCTGTGGTCGTCGCCGTCGGTCCACAGGGCGTTCGGCCGGTACGCCATCATCGGCACGACCGGGCTGTCCGCCGGCACCGTCCCGTCGGCGAGAGCCCGCCAGCGGCGCGGGTCCTTGGAGAAGCGCTCCGGACTGCGCAGTACCTCCAGAGCGGTGTCGTAGCCGATGACCAGAGAAGCGCGCACGCCGGGCGCTATCTCCACGGGCGCGACGGAGCCGTGGGCGCGCAGTCGGGTGTACGACGCCATGGGGTCGGCGGCGAACTCCGGGCCGTACAGCCGCTCCACCGTACGTGCGCCGGCGTGCGCCGGGCAGTCGAGAGGAGGCGCCGCGTGGTGTGCGGGCCGGGGTGTCGTCATTCTTGCTCCTGAGGGGTGCGGGTCTGGAGGTACTCGATGAGGGAGATCAGCGCTCCGGCACCGGACGTGGCTTCCCGCGCGTCGCAGGTGACCAGGGGGGTTTCCGGCAGCAGGTCGAGAGCCTCGCGGATCTCCGCCTCGGGGAACACCGGCGCGCCGTCGAACTGGTTGACGGCGACCGCGTACGGCATGCCGTGCTCTTCCAGCAGGCCCATGATGTCGAACGACTGGTCGAGCCTTCGGGTGTCCGTCAGCACAAGTGCGCCGAGAGCTCCGTTCAGCATGTCCTTCCACAGCTGGGTGAAGCGCTTCTGCCCGGGGGCGCCGAAGAGATACAGCACCAGGGACTCGTTGAGCGTGAGGCGGCCGAAGTCCATGGCCACGGTCGTCGTGGTCTTGTCGGGGACGCCCGCGAGGTCGTCGACGAGCTCGCCGGCCTGCGTCATGGTCTCTTCGGTGCGCAGCGGCCGGATCTCGGAGAGGGTGCCGACGAACGTGGTCTTGCCGACGGCGAAGTGGCCGACGACGAGGATCTTGATCGCGGTCGTGACCGTGTCCGAGACGTAGATCGGGTCGACCGGGTCAGAAACGGGAGCGGAGCCCATCCAGCACCTCCTGCAGGAATCGGGCGTCGGGCAGTTGTGCCTTGGGGACGGGAGGCCGGACGTGGACATGGCCGCTGTCGACGAGGTCGCTGAGCAGGACCTTGGTGACGCTCATCGGCAGAGTGAGATGCCCGGCCACTTCGGCGACCGACAGCGCCCCGGGTCGGCACAGTTCGATCACACGCCGCTTCTCCGGGCTCAGCCCCTTCAGGGGACGGTCGTGCACGGCCGTCACCAGCGCCACAACGTCCAGTGTGTTGCGCGTCGGATGGGCGCGGCCCTCCGTGACGACGTACGGCCGTACGAGTCCTCTGTCGTGCGGGGGGCGCGGCGGGGTCATGCCGTACCGGAGTCGTCCGGCCTGCCGGGTACGGAATGCTGCCGCGGCAGACTGGTCAGCTCCTTGCCCAGCCGGTCGACCAACTTGTGCATGCTGTAGGTGACGGCTTCCATGTCGACGTCCTGGCCGGCCGAGACCGCCAGATACGCGCCCGTGCCGGCGGCCACCAGGAAGACGTACCCGTCGGCGAACTCGACCAGTGTCTGCTGCCACGGCGAGGTCTCCAGCCCGCAGAACTCGGCGGTACTGCGACTGATGGACTGCAGTCCGGACAACGCCGCGGCCTGCCGCTCGGCCTCGTCGCGCTTGATGCCCTGGGAGTGGGCGCGGAGCATGCCGTCCGCGGAGAGCAGGATCGCGTGGCGGGCTTCCGGGACCTTCAGGACCTCGTCGAGCATCCATCCGAGTTCGTTGGTCATCTGGCCGGTCATTCCTGGGGGGTTCCTTCGGTGTCGGGGGAGGAGTCGCGGCCGGAGCGGGTGCCGCGGGCGAACGCGCCCATACGGGAGGCGGTCTCGGCGGCGGGGCGGACCAGCGCGGGAGTGGAGGCCGGGGCCTCGGGGCCGCCGTCGGCTGCCTGGTGCTGCTGCGTGCATCGGCGGCGCTTGGGCAGACCACCCGCGGTGGACGACGGCGCTGCCTCTTCGGACGCGCCGGGTGAGGCCGGCTCCGGGGCGGGCGGTGTCTCGGCTCCCAGCGCGGGGATCGGCGGGCCCATGAAACGTACCCGGTTGAGGAGCGCGTTAGGGAGAAAGAGCACGGCCCGCACACCGCCGTACGGGGACTGCGTGTTGACCGAGACGCTGAATCCGTACCGGGCGGCGAGTGCGCCGATGACGGCGAAGCCGAACTGCGGCGGGCTGCCGAGCTTGTTGATGTCGATGTCCACCAGGCCGGACAGACGCCGGCCGGCTTCCTCGGTTTCGCGCGCGTCCATGCCGATGCCGGCGTCGTCGACGACGATGCTGACGCCGTTGTGGGCGGGCTGGATGCCGACTTCGACAGTGGTGTTGGGTCGGGAGTGCCGCGCCGCGTTGTCCAGCAGCTCGGCGACCGCGAGGACGACCGGCTCGACGGCTCGGCTCACGACGTCCATGTCGACGCGCGAGTGCACCTTGACGCGTCGGTAGTCCCGAATCCTCGATGTCGCACCGCGTACGACGTCGAGCAGCGGTGACGCGGTCCGCTGCCGTCCGGGCCACGAGCCGCAGAGCATGGCGATGGCCTGCGTCCTCCGGCCGAACTGCGCATTTGCATGATCGATCTCCAGGAGGTCCCGGAGCACATCGGGGTCGTCGTGCCGGTCCTGCATGTCGGAGATCGACACCTGCTGCTCGTTCGCCAATGCCTGCAGGGCGCGCATCGCCGACTTCAGTGTCGCCTTCGCCGACCTGTCCGCCCGGGATCGCGTGGCCTCGGCGGCCCCGGTGAACTGCTCGACGATCTGCTGCAGGTTCTTTCCGTACGTCGTTCCGGCGAGATCCGCATCGAGAGGCCCGGGCACGGGTGCGCTGCCGTGGGCCGCCTCGACCAGTGCGGGAAGCCGAACCTCGGAGAGGTGCCGGACCTCCTCCTCCCGGGCGAGCAGGCCGGCTTCGTGGATCGTCAGTCGACGGCGCAGGGCGGCGGTGATCCGGTACTGGCGTACCAGCAGCGACACTCCGGCGAGCGTGACCGCGGCGAGGCACCAGAACACCGCCTCCGGTATGTGTTGTGTCATCAGGTCCTCGTGAAGGGGGAGTACGACAGGCGCGGAGGCAGCGGGATATGCGGGAACGGCCCTGAGGACCCATCGGATTTCGATCGGCCGGGCCGGACGCGGCACCGTGGCAGTGGGTGATGCCAGGGAACACCCGGGTCCCCTCCGGTGGTCCGCGCCCTCAGGTGAGGGCGTTGCCGGCCCTTGGCATTGCCACACTCATCGCGTATTGCCGGTAAGTGTTCGGCAATGCCGACCGGTGAACGGAAGTTTTGCCCCGGACTGGCGCGACGTCAAGGGTCTTGGTGAGGGCCGCGGGTGTGAGCAGGGGCAGTCGGGACGACCATGGGTCCGGTTCGTGGGACACGGGCGATGCCGCGCGGGACTCCTTGGCCCCTGCATTGGCATGCCGCGGTTTCCATGTCCTCGGCACGGGTGTTCCTGCGCGTATGGCAAAGAAAGTCACACGCGCCCGTGCAAGTCCAGCATTCCGCCGAGAAAGCAAACAGCTCACGGCGAACGGGCTCTGCGCGACAGTCTCAAAACAGTAGACCCGGACCCCCGGTTGCCGAAATCAGCCGCCCAGTGGCCGAGCCAGAAGGATCACATCGGGAAACTGTTGACCGCCCGCCGCGGTGCAAGCTACAACACAACACACCAGGTCAGAAGGCCATTTCGAAAACTGGACGGCAATCTCGTCCGAGACCCGCATGCCCGCGTCGGATGCCTGCTTGGCCACCGTGCTGGGCGATATATAGCCGACAAAGCCCGGTTACCGAAACCCGCGACCGAAAGCTAAAACTGAGTCATGGCAGCCTGATCCCTGGAAATCGGTCCGGCAGGAATGCGGACCGCCCGCACTATCGAAATTGTCCGCACCGAATGCGGTCTCGCGCAGCGTCAGTTGGCCGATCGCGTCACCGGACTCGGCCGACCGATGTCCAACACGATGCTGTCCCGCATCGAGCGCGCCCAGCGCTGCTGTGACGCCGACGACCTCGTCGCCATCGCTGACGCCCTCCGCTTCTCGCCCTTCGCCCTGCTTCAGGGCCCAGCCGCTCCGTGAGCCGCTTCGCCCGCGTCCGGGCGCTGGACGGCGAGCTATGTGAACCCCACGGGTCTGCGCCGCCGTTCGCCGGAGACCTTCGCGACCAAGACCGTGTCGAGCGGCTGGAGACGCTGTCCGGGCGCAGCAGCGCCAGGAAGGGCGCGACCACCGTCGCCAAGTCGTACCGGCTGCTGAGCGCCATCATGGAAATCGCGGCCGATGACGAGCTGATCCGCCGGAACCCCTGCCGGATCAAGGGCGCGGGCAAGGAGTCCGCCGAGGAGCTGATGGCGCAGGTGTGAGGCGGGGACCTGGGCGCCGGCGGCAATGCCGTACGGATCTCGGTCAGCCGGCTGCGGTCAAGGCTCGGGGAGCCGGCGGTGGTGGAGACGGTGCCGCGCGCCGGGTATCGCGTACGGCGGGCCACGCGCTCATGCCCGGCCGCCTGCTGGGGCGCGGCCGCGTGGCCGTACAGACGGGCGTAGGTGCTGCGGCCAGTCCGGGGCGGGCGCCCGATCCGCGGCATCGGTGGCAACAGCACCTTAAGCTGCTCTCGCTGTGCTGCCGTCAGTTCGCCTGAGCCAACCCGAGATCGTTCCAAGACCTTGATCAACACCTCGCGCCGCCTTCGGTTTGCCGATGGTGTCGCCGGCTGGGTGGGGTGGGCTGGGTGGAGAGCGGATTTCTCCATGCCGGGGTCAGTGTGTGGGGTGTTCGGTCAGGGTGTCGATGAGGTCTCGCACGGCGGGTTCGGTGGTGTGGGGGGCGAATCGTTGCCGGAACTGGTGGGCGAGGTCAGGGGGCAGGTTACCGACGAGGGCGGCGGCGCGGTGGGCGCTGTGGGTGGCGGCGTCGAGTTCGCCGAGGGCCAGCTGTGCGTCGACCACATATAGGAGGCGGCTGGCTGCGCATGGGGAGGGAGGGGTGGGCGGGCGCGAAGGGGGGCCGTCGTCGAGCAGTGTGGTCAAGTGCGGCAGTGCCTTCTCGGGCCGGCCCAGATGAAGCCAGGCGGCCCCGGAGGAGACGTCAAGCCATTCCTCGTCGACGTTGATGGAAAGCGGGTCGATCGTAGGGTCCACCTCGGTCGGCCCGGTGACCAGTGTGCTGACGGCTCGATCCAGCGCCCGGGTGCTGGCGGTGATGTCCCCGAGGCGGGCGAGGGCTTGGGCCTCCCTGCTGTGCAGGGTGACCGCGAGGCCGGGCGAGGGGTGCCGGACGATCGCCCGTGTGGCATGAACCAAGGACAACACGTCCTTCGGGTCGCCGGCTACGAGATGACGGAATGCCAGGTCGGGCATATACGCGGCAACGTGCCGTCGCGCGCCTGCGACGCTGGCGGCGCGGATCGCCGCCAGGGCGTACCGTTCTGCCCTGGCGTCCTCTCCCAGGCACCCACTGAGCCATGCGCACAGCGCGGCGGTGCGCGCGGCGAGGAGCAGCAGCCGGGCCCCGGCTTTGTGGTCGTAGCCGCTGCTGGTCAGGAGTGTGGTGAGCAGCCGGTGTTCTGCGCGGGTGGCGAAGTACAGGGCCATCGGTGTGGTCAATGCCCTTGCCTCCTGCAGTTCCAGTGCTTCGATACGGGCTTCGATACGGGTCAGCGTGTCGGGGGTGACGCGGCGTCCCTCGCGGGAAGGTGGCGGCTGCGGGTCGGCCAGGGCGGCAAGCGTCGCCCTGATCTGGGAGTCGAGGGCGGGGCCGGTGACGGCGAGGTAGGAGCGGGGTCTCGTATCGGCGAGGCGCGCGGTGCTGTGCAGGGCATCGATGGCGCTCTGGGGGGTCCACGACTGGTTCAGCAGTGTGGCGTCGTCGGTGGCCAGGTGCAGCCAGTGGGGCCAGCCGAGGCGCAGCACGTCCTCCAGGTTCACCCCGTGGATGTGTGCGATGGCGAGTTGTGTGTTGGGCTCGGGTTCGTTCCGCCCGGACTCCCAGTGCAAGACCGTGTAGTGGGTCTTGACCATTTTGGGGCCAAAGCCGAGTTCGTTGTGGGCTTTGGCGATCAGCCGTGCGTACGCGGTCTGGGAGAGGCCGAGCGATTCCCGTGCCGCCTTCAACGGGTGCCGCACAATCCCGGATTTACCTGGCCTCTGGTACATATCACCCTCGTGGGTAATTGAAAGATAACCGAATCGTAGAGAGCTCTTTCGGGTCCCCGCACCAGCAGAGCGGGGCAAGGCACGCCTTAGGCACATCCGAGTCCGTGGAGCGGGGCAAGGCATGCCTTAGGCACATTCGAGTCCGTGGAGACGCGGCACGGATCACGCTTTCCTGAGTCCTGCGAGCCTGTTCCTTCCGGCCCTACGGAGGGACCTGTGGCGCATCGCTCCATCCGACGAATGACCAGGAGAGCGTCTTGGACAGTCAGTTCGATTCCATCGTTGCCGCGTACGAGCAGAGCATGAACCGGTTGCCGTTCCGTGAGCACGTCGAGGCGTACAGCCTGTTGAAGGCCATCGGCAGTCTGACGGGGCTTGCCGTGCTCGACCTCGGCTGCGGTACGGGCCTGTATGCGCGGCGCTTCCGTGCCTTGGGTGCCAAGCGGGTGGTCGGCATGGATACGTCGCAGTCCATGATCGAATACGCCCGCCGCAAGGAGGAGCAGGAGCGACACGGCATCACGTACGTGCACCACAACGCCACGCGCTCCCTCGACGACGGTCTCGCCGGCGCCTTCGACCTGGTGACATCCGTCTACGTACTCCCCTACGCGACGTCGGAGAACGATCTCGCCGGGATGTGCGCGACGGCCCGTCAGGCGCTGTCCCCACGGGGGGCGGTTCGTCGCGATGACCCTCAACCCCGACTTCGCCACCCACCCCGACTGGTACCGCAGCTACGGCATGACGCTCACCACGGACCGGCCCGGCGGCGAAGGGGCCACGGTCCATCTGACAGCGCGGGTCGGCGACCACGTGATCGACGTCGACGCCCGCCGGTGGTCGGCCCGCGTCCATGAACGGGCCCTGCGGACCGCCGGGTTCACCACGGTCGACTGGATCCGGCCCGAAGTGTCCGAGGCGGGTCGCAGATGGTTCGGGGACGACCACTGGACGAATTACCTCTCCTGCCCGCACGCGCTGATCATCGACGCCATCGCGGGGCCGGACGACGCCCCCGGCAGCGGTACCCGCTGAAAGGACCGCCGACGTGGAGTTCCTCATACGGCCGTGCACCGACGACAGCCGGAACATCCTCAACCGCGCCGAGCACGTACTGATCGGGCTCAGCCCCTGGAACGGCTACTACAAACCCCGCACCGTCGAGGCCCTGGTGGAATGGGCCTGCGCGAACTTCGCGGCCGTGGACGTCTTCGTCCCCGGATACGAGGCCGCCCACACCCTGACCGCGGCCGGCCTCCCACCACGCGAAGCGGTCCACCGCACCCGGCGCGCCGTCAGTCAGCTGCGCAACCCGGCCCAGCGCGCCCTGCGCCGCACCGGTATCACCGACCCGGAGCTCCGCTTCCACAGCTGGACACAACTGGTCAACCGCCCCGCCTACCAGCACACGTTGAAGCGCGTGCGTCATGCCTACCGGACCGATGAAGCGGTGCGCCGTGCATGCCGCCTCACCGCCCGCGGGGCCGTGCTGCACGCCGCCGGGCACGAGCCGACCGAGCAGCAGATCGACCAGGCCGTCAGCTACGCCATCGCCGAACTGCCCCTCGTCCTCGACGCACCGGCGATCTTCGAAACGGAATCCACCGGGACATGGATCTCCTCGCCCCCTTCATCACCGGCAAGACCACCCGGCTCCGCCCCGCCCCCGGACAGGGATACGCCGTGGTGAAGGCACCCCAGCCCGCCGCCTCACCCGCCCGCCACTCATGACAGCGAACGGAGCCCCAAACATGACGCACCCCACCGACGACCCCGGCCTACCGCTGCGCTACCCCTTCCCACCGGGTGAGCTCGGCACGCCCCCACCGGTCCTGGCCTGGGCCCGCAAGAAACAGCCGGTGTGCCCGGTCGCGCTGCCCAGCGGCGACCGCGTATGGATGGTCACCCGCAAGGACGACATCACGCACGTCCTCACCGACCCGCGCTTCTCCCGCAACCTCACCTACCCCGGGGCACCCCGCTTCGTCGGCGACGACTTCACCTCCGTCCCGGGCGGGATATTCAACCTCGACCCACCCGACCACACCCGGGTCCGCCAGGTGATCAGCCGCTTCTACACCCGCAGCGCCGTCGAACACCACCGGCCGATGATCGAACAACACGCGGCCCAGCTCCTCGACGACATGGCCCACGGCCCCAACCCGGCCGACCTCATGCCCGCCTACGCCGACGCGCTCCCCCTGCACGTGGCCCGTGAAATCCTCGCCGTACCATCCGAGTTGCACAGCCTCTACCACAGCTGCTTCCGCACCCAGACCCACCTCGCCGCATCCGCAGAGGCAGTCGCGGAGGCCACCGCGGCCATCACCGACTTCACCAAAGAAGTCATCGAGACCAAACGACGGCACCCGGACCCCAACGAACCCATCGGGGCACTGATCCTGGCCCGCTACGACGGCCTCATCAGCGAAGACGAACTGATCGGCACCACCTCGTACCTGTTCGTCACCGGATCCGAACCACTCACCGCCTCATTCGGCACCGGCACCGTCACCCTCCTCACCAACCCCCGGCAACTCCGGGAGTGCATCACGGCCCCGGACCTGTGGCCCAAAGCCGTGGAAGAGATCCTGCGCTACCACCACAACGGCGTACTCGGAATGCCACGGGTCGCAACCACAGACGTCACGCTGCACGACGTCACCATCCGCAAAGGCGAGGGCGTCTGCTGCCCCATGCTCGGAGCCACCCACGACCCCGCGCACTACCCCAACCCCTTCCGCTTCAACATCCACCGCACCACCGACGGCTCGGCCACCTTCGGCGCCGGCCCCCACTTCTGCCTCGGCGCCCCCCTGGCCCGCCTCTTCCTGCAGACCGCCTACCGGGCCCTCTTCACCCGCTTCCCGTCCCTCTTCCTCGCCCTCCCCGAACGCGAGATCCCCTGGGAGGACAACCTCGTCTTCATCAAACCCGCGAGCCTCCCCGTCGCCTGGTGACAGCCGCACAGCGAGCCCATCCCCGATGGCGCAGGATGTTGATCAAGGCGGCTGAGCGATCTCGGGATGACTCGTGACGATCTTACGGCGCAGTGGGAGCGGCTTCAGGCACAGTTGCAGCTCCCACCGCCAACTCGCCCTGATACGGCAGGCGCTGTGAGTACATCTCAAACACGGCCTGGGAGCCGCCAGACTCACGCGGGTCGGGAGGCCGATAGCCGGCAGTCATGGCGGGCGGACTTGAGCCGGCTACCTCTTCGTCCCGAAAGAGGTTCGGACAAGAACGCCACCTGCCTGTTTGGTGTTTCCGCAGGTCAGGTCATTGGGATCGGTGGATCTCGCGTGCTTTGGGGAGGGTTCGGGGAGAGGGTTGGCTCCCAGTGGCCCCACATCAGGCGAGACTCCTTTTGACCGACCCGGGTGCTGTCTATGGTCAGCTGCCAGGCCCGTCCGGGATCCTCGCCCCTCCGCAGCGATCGGCGCCACCCAAAGCTCGTCCTCGGCGGCGAAGCAGACCAGCTCACCGTTCAGATGCGGAAAACGCAGATGCCCACCGGACTGCGCGGCGGGCGCGGTCGGCATCCGGCGCAGCCGCCCCTGCGGCTTGACTGCATTCGGCTCCGGGCGCGGCCCGACGGCCTTGGGTGCATCGCTCTCGCACCCATCGTGTCAGGAGGGGGCGGCACCTTGGGTGGGTGATTGCGAGCCGGGTGATGGTCACACGCTGTGGTCAACATCAGGCCAGGAGGACGCGTTTCCGTAGAAGTGCGAACCCAGCTCGGCCGTACATTTGACGCCTGATCACTTTAAAAGTTACGTGGAATCTGCCGGGGTAATCATGTCTCTCCGGCGTAACCACGGACTTGGGAGATGGCTTGAGCGGCACGACGGTGCTGACGGAGAAGTGGCCGGTGCTCGGCCGGCACGAGCAGGCGGCGGCCTGGCTGACGATTTGGACGGACCTCGGACGTGCCCCGCGCACGATTGACGCCTACGGCCGAGGGCTGGCCGAGTACCTGCTGATGTGCGAGCGCGAGGACGTCGATCCGGTCACGGCGAACCGTGCCCATGTCGCGATCTACGTACGCGAGTTGACCTCACGGCCGCATCGTTGGGGCGTGAACGTGATCTCGATCGACTCAGGGGCCGGGCTGGCGAACGCGACGATCCAGCAGCGGCTGGTGCCGGTGCGCCTGTTCTACGACTTCCTCATGGAGGAGGGGCTGCGGGAGTCCAACCCTGTCGGTCGTGGTCGGTACACCCCGGGCCGACAAGGCGGCGGCCAGCAGCGCGGGCTGGTGCCGCGGTTGACGAAGCTACCGTGGATTCCCGGCGAAGAGCAGTGGCTGCAGATCCTGGAGGTGGCCCGGCACGAGCCGGTCCGCAACCGTGTGATGCTCGCCCTGGCCTACGACGCCGCTCTGCGTCGCGAGGAGCTTTGCTCACTTCGGACCGATGATCTCGATCCGGCCCATCGCACGCTGCGGATACGGGCGGAGACGACGAAGAACCGGCTGGAGCGGGTGGTGCCGTACTCGGCATCGACCGGGGTGCTGCTGTCGGGCTACCTCGCCCACCGGGCCTCGATCAGCCGCGCCCGCGGGCCACTGTTCTTGTCGGAGTCGCGCCGCAACCACGCCCAGCCGCTCAGTCTGTGGACGTGGTCGAAGGTGATCCGCAGGATTGCGCTGGCCTCGGGGGTTGAGCGGTTTTCCACGCATACCACCCGGCATTTGTGCTTGACGGACCTGGCACGGATGGGCTGGGAAGTGCATGCCATTGCCTCGTTCGCCGGGCACCGGCACACCGACTCCACGTTGCAGTACATCCACCTGTCCGGCCGCGATCTGGCCGACAAGCTCAGCCGCGGCATGGAGCACATCCACGCCTGGCGCATCCAGGCACTCACCAGGGATGACGCTGCTGGGGAGGCCGGCCGGTGACCGCGCTCGTCTCACCCTCGACGAACCCGGATCTGGCCGACCGCTGGGCATGGCCGATCGACCCGGGCCGCTATGACACCGCGGCTGCGGTGCGGCCTGCGGAGAAGCGGGCCATCGCGGAGCTGGGCCTGGTCAACCTGCGCCGGATGGCCCGTCACGATCCTGACGCCCCGGGCTGGAAAGCGATTCGGCGGCTGCTGCGACCCCTGGACGACGTTGCCGCCGCACTGCACGAGCCGGCCACCTCTCACCGGCGGCGGGGACGTCTGGATGCCGCCGCGGTGGTCCTGCTGCGGTGCGCGGAGACCGGCCGCTCCTACTGGGCCTGGAGCGGCGAGGAGTGGGCCCATCTGCTCGGGAAGGATCTGCAGGGTTTCCGCGCGAGCGTTCCCGCCTGGGCGGAGGAGGCGGCGCGTCCCCAACTGGCCGTGCACGCCTTCCTGCTCGGCGGCTTCGCCGACTTCTACAAGCTGGGCAGCTTCGGACGTCTCGCGCTGGCCTGGCGCGTCTTCGGCCGCGACCGCGTGGACGGCGAGATCCGCCGGATCCGCAAGGTCCTCGCCAGATGGGGCTACCAGCTCGGCCGCGAGGACGACCAGCTACTGCCGATGGTGGTCTGCCAGGTCCTCCTCCTCAACCGCAGCCCGCACCTGGAGGACTTGACCACGAATCTCTTCGAACAGATCCGAGCCGAGCGCCTGCTGCCGGCGGCACGGGGCAACACGCTGCATGCCATGCAGCGGGCCGTCGCCGAGTTGGGCTTCTGCGACCCGCCGCAGCGGATGACGGGCCGCCACTCGGCGCGGGCGAGCGGGGGCTCCCCGGCCTGGGCGACGTGGGTGGAGCGTTGGTACGACACCTCCACGCTCACGACCCGGGTCCGCGGGAGCCTGCGCGCGACACTCTTCAAGGTCGGCCGGTGGATCGAGGCCGAGCACCCCGAGGCCGCCGATCCGGCCGAGTGGACCCGCAAGACCTGCGCGACCTGGGTCGCCGCGGTGGACCGGATGAAGGTCGGCGACTACCTCCAGCGCACCGCTGGCCTAAAGGATCACCTCGGCAAACCGCTGGAGGCGCCGTCCAAGGCGGGGCATCTCACCGCAGTCCGTACATTCTTCCGCGATCTCCAGGAATGGGAGTGGATACCGAGGCGCTTCGATCCCCAGCGCGCACTGGGCACCCCGCGCAGCATCGCGGCCCTGCTTGGCCCGGACCCGCGCGTGATCGCGGACGACATATGGGCGAAGCTGATGTGGGCTGGGCTGAACCTCACAGAGGACGACCTCCCGCAGACCCAGGCCGGGAACTTCTACCCTCTGGAACTGGTCCGCGCGGTCACGCTGACCTGGCTGTTCTCCGGGCAGAGGAGCGATGAGATAGCCCGGCTGCGGACCGGCTGCATCCGCTGGGAGCACGACGGGACCGTGATCGCGGGCGACTCGCAGCAGGTTCTGGCCCGTGACGCGGTCTGCCTGCTCGACGTGCCGACCCACAAGACCGGCACCGCCTTCACCAAGCCGGTCGATCCGATCCTGGGCCAGGCCCTCGATACCTGGCAGGCCGTCCGCCCCGTCCAGCCGAAGTTCACCGACCGCCGCACCGGTGAACTCGTGGACCCCCTGTTCGCCTTTCGGGCCCGGAAGGTCTCCTCCGTCTACATCAACAACACCGTGATCCCGATGCTCTGCCGCAAGGCCGGCGTCCCCGCAGCAGACGTTCGCGGGAACATCACCAGCCACCGGGCCCGCTCCACGATCGCCAGCCAGCTCTACAACGCGAAGGAGCCGATGACGCTGTTCGAGCTGCAGGCTTGGCTCGGACACAGCTCACCGCAGTCCACTCAGTTCTACGCGAAGATCAGCCCCACGACGCTGACCCGGGCCTACGACGACGCGGGGTACTTCTCCCGCAACGTTCGCACGATCGAGGTCCTGGTCGACCGCGACGCGGTCACCTCTGGCGCCGCCGCGGCCGGCGAACCCTGGCAGCACTACGACCTCGGGCATGGCTACTGCACCTACACCTTCTTCGAGCAATGCCCGCACCGCATGGCCTGCGCACGCTGCGACTTCTACACCCCGAAGGACTCCAGCAAGGCCCAACTACTCGAAGGTAAAGGCAACTTGCAGAAGATGCGAGCGATGATCCCCCTGTCCGAGGACGAGCAGGCCGCCGTCGACGATGGCCAGGCAGCCCTCGACCGTCTCCTGGGACGCCTCGCCGACATCCCCACCCCGGCCGGGCCAACACCCCGCCAGTTCGACGTCCCGCCGAACGCGACCCTCCTGCCGATCGTCGACGTCCAGCAGGGCAAAGCACCGCAAGCTTGACAATTCTGATTCCACAGAATGATCCGGTTGACATGGCCTTCCACGATTCCCGAGTTCCAGGGCAAGGTGAGGCCCGCGATGACAGCGTCGAGATCACGTTCAAGTCCGTTGCCGCAAACGGCACATCGTGACGGACTGCCTCGGCCTGCTCCTGGTCGTCGCGGTCACCGCCGCGAACATCGGAGACCGGGACGCCGCCTTGGGCCTGCTGACGCGGCTGCGTCGTCTGCACCGCGACATCACCCTCGTCTGGGCCGACGGCGGCTACACCGGCTCCCTCGTCGACTGGTGCCGGGACAAACTCGCTCTGACCTTGGAGATCGTCAAGCGCACCGACGACACGACGGGGTTCGTGGTAATGCCGAGACGGTGGGTGGCGGAGCGCACGTTCGCCTGACTGATGAACTCCCGCCGTCTGGCCCGTGATTACGAGACTCTGCCCGCTTGCGGTGAGGCGATGATCCGGTGGTCGATGGTCACGCGGATGAGCCGGCGTCTGGCGCGGCCACGGGCCGCCGGCCGGCACTGAACATCCCCGACGTCTCCTGCAGCAGCCATCCGCGCTCCGCCAGACGTCTGGCCTTCGAACGCACCCCTTCGACCTTCGCCGGCGTCGCCTGAAGGCCCAGCTCCACCGCGACCTCCTTGGCCTTCACCGGTCCCTTGCCCGCTGATCGTTGTTCATCCAGCACGCCCACAATCCGTTGGTAGTCCGGCGCCAGCACCGTCACCGGCAGCCCCTCCCGCCAGGACGGCACCGTCGAGCCCGGCATCGGAACCGACACGGGCACGGTTCCCTTCTCCGCCTCCGCCTCGGCCTCGGCCTCGGTCACGGCAGTGGACTCGGCCGCGGAGGCGGCCAGGGCCTCGACCAGTTCCTCCCGCGCGATCACCCGTCGGTCCAGCTCGATCTCCGCGGCCTCCAACACCGCAGCCAGCCGCGCGGCTTCCTCCCGCAGACCCTCCACCCGTACCCGGGCAGCCGCCTCCCGCTCCTCCAGCATTCCCAGCACCGACGCCACCGCGCACCTCTCGGCCATCAAGCGGACACAAGACGCCGCAACCCTCTTGTGGCCGCCGTGCTCTCCACGCTAGGGGCGGTCATGGACACCGCGTCCTTTCCCGCCACGGCGGTGGGCTATCGCGAACTCTGGGAGTGGGCCAGCCGGCTGGGTACGGTGCACAAGGCTGGGGTGGAAGGGCCCGGCAGCTACGGAGCTGCCCTCTCCCGCTACTTGCTGGCTCGCCGGGTCGAGGTGTTCGAGGTGAACCGGCCTGATCGCTCGGTTCGTCGACGGTGTGGTAAGTCGGATCCGGTGGATGCGCAGGAGGCGGCACGGTCGGTGCTTAGTGGCCGCGCTCACTCCCAGGCCAAGGCTGGGGATGGGCCGGTGCAGTGCGCCCGTCTGTTCAAACTGGCCAAGGACTCCGCTGTCAAGGCCCGTACGCAGGCGATCAATCAGCTCAAGGCGGTCCTGATCACCGCCGATCCGGACCTGCGCGAGCAGCTGGCCGGTCTGAAGGCTCCAGCCCTGGTCCGGACTTGCGCGCAGTTCGAAGAGCGTGCGGGGGACGACGGTGAGAGGGATGCCGTCGGGCAGGCCACCCGCATCGCCCTGTGTCTGTTGGCTCAGCGGATCGATCAGCTGACCGGGCAGATTCTTGACTTGGAGCGGCGCCTGACTGGGCTGGTCGAGCGTCACTTTCCGCAGTTGCTTATCCCGGTGGGTATCGGTCCGGATAGTGCCGCCACCTTGCTGATCACGATGGGGGACAACCTGGAACGTCTGCGCACTGAGGCGTCGTTCGCGGCGCTTTGCGGGGTCAGCCCCGTCGAGTACTCCTCCGGTCGTCAGCGTCGCCATCGGCTCAACCGTGGTGGCGATCGAAGAGCCAATGGCGCCCTGTATCGGATCGTGCAGTCACGGCTCCGGTTCGATGCGCGTACCCGCAACTACTACGAGCGGCGCACCGCGGAGGGCAAGACCCGGCGCGAGATCATCCGCTGTCTGGAACGCTACGCCGCCCGAGAAGTGTTCAACCTGGTCCGGTCTGGCATCGGGCCACGCGAAGTGGCGTAAGCCAGCGGAACGTTCGCACCGGGACGAACGCTCGCGAGAGGCGACCGCCCTGTGTGCGACAGCCCTCAGGTACCCAGCGCGTCGGCTAAGGACGGGGCTCGGTGTTTCGAAAGGCGCCCAGAGGCATGCCCATGCCCAGCGCGGCAGTGAGGTGGGCCGTGGTCTGCACTTGGCCGATGAGTACAGCGCGGATCATCGCCGTCTCCGCGTTTCGATCGTCCCGTCGGCGCCGAGCTACACGATCTCTGTAGAGCTGTGGGCACCGCAGGAACCCACGATGCGCTGACCGGGCGGGGTATGAGCGGCGATGCGGTCTTTCTCCCGGTGCGAAGCGACGAAGATCACCAGTGGCGCAAGGTGTGTGCCCGCTCTGAGGTCAGTGAAGCCGCATCGCCCCGCGCCCGTTCGTGCCCTGTGTCCGCAGCGCCTGCCCCGACGCCAGTTCCCGGTAGGCGGCACTGGTCGTCAGGAGGTCCTCGTGGCGGCCCGAGGCGATGGCGCGGCCTGCTTCCAGCAGGATGATTTGGTCGGCGTTCTGGACCGTGGAGAGGCGGTGGGCGATGACCAGGAGGGCGCATTGGCGGGTGACGTCCTGGAGCACGTGGCTGAGTGCCGCTTCGTTGATGGCGTCCAGGTGGGAGGTGGGCTCGTCCAGGAGGAGGAGGGAGGGGCGGGTGAGGAGGGCCCGTGCGAGGGCCACGCGTTGGCGTTCTCCCGCCGAGAGGGTGTTGCCCCGTTCGCCCACGGTGCCGTCCAGACCGCCCGGCAGGCGGTTGACCACGTCGGTGAGGTTGGCGAGTTCCACCGCCCTCTGGACCTCGGCCGGGCTCGCCGTGGGCGCCGCGTAAGTGATGTTGTCCCAGAGCGAGCCGTGGACGACATGGGTGTTCTGGTCGACGACGGCGATGCGCGCCCGGCACTCCTTGCGGCCCAGTTCGGCCGCCGGGCGCCCGTCGAACCGGAGCGTGCCGGAGTCCGGCTCGTAGAAGCGCGCGATCAGGGCGAAGATCGTGCTCTTTCCGGCGCCTGACCTGCCGACCAGGGCAACCTGCCGACGAGGCGGCACGGTCAGGGAGATGCCTTGGAGGACCGGGCGGCAGGGGCGGTAGCCGAACCACACGTCGTCCAGGGCGAGGGCGGGCTCCGGCGCGGCCGGGGCGGGCCGTGGGGAGCAGCGGGCGGGCGCCTGCCGTGCCGGCGGCTCCGGTTCCGCGGGCTCCGCCTGCAGGGCGAGCGCCTCGTCGATGCGCTGGAAGGCTCCCATGCCCCGCTGTACCAGGCCGACCGCCCGGAACACCGACGACAGCGGCACCACCAGGTAGGTGGCGTAGAGCATGAAGGCGACGAGGTCGCCGAGCGTGTTGGCGTTCCCGTTCACCCGTAGGCCGCCGATGACCAGGACGAGCAGGAACGAGCCGTGCACGGCGAGTTCGACCGCGGGGCTCAGCACGGATGACAGTCGCGCGGTGCGCACGCCTGCGCTGTACGCCGTGTCGATACACCTCCCCATCCGCTCGGCCTCCCGCTCCTCGGCCCGGTGCACCCGCACCATTGGGAGTGCGCCCAGCGCCCGTTCCAGTTCGGCGGCGACCGTCCCGATGGCTCCTTGCATGTGCTCGGCGGCGGTGCGCAGTCCGGTCAGCAGCGAGGCCATCACGCTGACCGCCGCGACGACGGTCAGCGTCACCAGGAGCAGCAGCAGCGGGTCGATCCACAGCATCAGCGCCACGGCTCCCAGGGCGACGAGGGAGCCGGTCATCAGGTCCACCAGTGCTTGTGAGACGACCTCGCGCAGGAGGGAGGTGTCGGTGGTGACCCGGGAAATCAGATCGCCGGTGCGGTGCCTGTCGTACTCCCTCATCTCCAGGCGCAGCAACCGGCTGACCAGACTGCTGCGCAGGCCGCGGACGACCCTTTCTCCCATGCGTTCCAGGACGAACCGGCCGACTGCGCCCGTCGCCGCTTCGGCGACGAAGAGGGCCGCGAGGACCAGCACAGGCCCCACGACGTGGCCGTGGGCGCTCGCGTCCACAATGGTCTTGGCGAGCAGCGGCTGGGCCAGCCCGAGGGCGGATCCCCCCAAGGTGAGCACCGAGGCGACGGTCATCGACGACCTGTGTCCGGCGGTGAGCCGGAACATGGCGGCGATCGCGCCCCGCACCGACGGGCCGTCCGCACGCGCGGCCGCGGCCTTCCCGCTCACCGAGTCGCCCGCCGTACCGGAGGGACGGTCAGCAGGCGGTTGAAGTAGTCGTCCGGTACTCCTTCGCCCACCAGCCGGCCGTCGATCTCCACCCAGGCGTGTGCCATGAACGGGGGCACCTTGCCCACCCCGGTGCACCAGGTCGGCCAGGTTCCCCCGAGCCGGCACAGCAGCGCGGTGCCCAGGGAGCGCGGAAGGCAGCCGCGGGGGCCGGCACACAGAAGGCTGACGGCGCACATCGCGTCCCGTGCGGACTTGGCCTGTGCGGCGGAGGCGGGCGCCGCACCGTGGCGTACGGCTTCGAGCACCGCCCGGATCCGGCGCGGGGGCAGGAAGGACAGAAGAACGGCGGCGATGAAGACGAGCCGCGCGACCAGCCGCCGGGCAAGCGGGACACCCGTAGGCCGCGTCAGCGCACTCGGTGTCGTCATGCGGTCAGCCCCGAGGTCCGCAGCGACTCGATGAGTGCCGCGACGTCTTGCGTGGCCTGGGAGCGGTCGATGTCGAACTCGGCGATGACCGCGTCGACGGCGTCCGCTTCCTCGCCGCCTTCGAGCAGTGTCCGGACCACCAGCGTGCCGGTGGGGTTGAGCTCCCAGTAGTGACCGTTCCGCTGGTCGAGCAGAACGGTGCCGTAATCGGTCTCCGCAGTGGTGATGTCAGAGGCGAAACGCAGTGCCATATGGGGAGTCCTCTTCTGCCGTAAGCCGGCGAACCCTTGAGCTTTCAGCCGCTGGAAACCTCTCGCCTCTTACGCGAAAGGCTTCGCAGCCAGACTTCGCAGGCGATCGTCGAATACAAGTTCCCCTCATTCAGACCGGGTGTGGACGGCCGCCGGGCCAGCTCCATCAATGCACGGCCGTCCACCAGGCCGAGCCGGGCCAGGTGCGAGTCCTCCCACAACTCCATGAGATCGCCGCGTCGTTCGCGCAACCCGTTGGTGGCGTCCATGGACGCCTGCGCTTTGTTGGCGCGCTCCAGGCACACGTCCGGCACGATCTGCCGCATGGCGGCGGTCAGCAGGGGCTTGTACGCCCAGGGCGTGACGCGCTCGACGGGGTTGACGGCCAGGCACGCCTCGATCACCCGGTCGTCGAAGAACGGTGAGGCCATGGGCACGCCCGCGCGGGCGGCCATCCGGTCCCACTGCCGGACGATCCTCGTGCAGACGCGGATCTGCTCGAGGTCGGCGTGCATGCCCCGGTCGGGGTGGAGCGGTTGGGCGCTCTCGGCCGCGTCGCGCAGGGCCCGCCCGACGATGCGTGCCGTCTCGGGGGTGATCCAGTCGAACAGGCGCGGTGGTGACCCCCAGCCGAGGGTCCCGCTGACGGGCGGTGCCTTCGCTTCGCGCAGCTGTCGGCCGGCGTGCGCGAGCCACTGGCCGTACGACCGGGAGTCGGCCAGGGCGCGCGCGGTGGCGCCCAGCGGCCAGTGGAACAGGGTCCGGAAGCCGCGCAGGTGCCGGAGGGCGAGCAGCGGGCGGGTACGGATGAGCCGGTGGTAATAGGCTTCGGAGCACCACGCGACGTGGTCGCCTCCGATGCCGGTGAGATGCAGCCGACTGCCTCGTTGCCCCAGCGCCGGCAAGTGGTGCAGGACGCGTGACCGGTCCATGACGCCGATGGTCGGCTCGTCGATGAGGTCGTCGACCGCCAGCAGGTCGTCGTACACCAGCGGGGATTCGTCGGCGTCCCAGATCACGTGCTCGACGTCCGGGAGGAAGCCGGCGGCCTTCTGCGCCCAGTACAGGTCGGAGTCGGCGGGGTCGCGGCCGGGCCAGGTGCTGGCCACCACATGGGCCGGTGACCGCGCTGCCAGGAAGCAGACGGAGGTGGAGTCCAGACCGCCGGACAGGTCGCAACTGACCACGCCGCCCGCGCTCGTACGGGCATCGACGGCATCCGACAGCGCCTCCCGCACCAGGGGCGCGTTCTCGGCCAGGGAGCGCACCGGGTCGGGCGGAGTCCACCAGCGCGAGTGCCGAGCCGTCCGCCCGTCCGGCGCGACGATCAGCGCGTCCTCGGGCGGCACGGCCGTCACGCCGCGCCAGAGCGAAGTCTCCGACAGCGGGTAGGGCGCCGGCCACAACAGCCGTACGGCCAGCCGTTCTTCGTCCGGCTCCTCGCCGATCGCGGCGGCGAGCTCATCGGCACTGGTGGCGGCAACCCGCACGCCGTCGACGGCCGCGTGGAAGACGAGGCGCAGACCGGACGCGGTCCCCTGCACGCGCTGCCGTCCGTCGAGCGCGGCGACGAGGTGGAAGCTGCCGGAGAGCCTTCGGGCCAGTGCGTCGAGTTCGGTGAGGTCCCGTAACCGGCTTGCGTACCCCTTGAGTTCGTCCGGGCCGACCGGGCAGCAACCCACCACGGCGATGGCGGCCCACCCGGCGTGCGCGGTAACGATTTCCTGGTCGCTCCACCGGCCGACCAGCCACGGCCGGCCCGAGGGATGCGCCAGAGTCCTGGCTTCTGGACGGCGGAAGGAGCGGGCCGCGGCGACCGCGTCCGCGCAGTCCGGAAGGACCGCGAAGTGCGCGTCACCGGGGCCCACTCCCCCCGTCTCATACGACGTAGGCATGGCGTCGATTCCGTGCGCCGATTGCCTTAGTTCTTGCTGAAGATCAGACGGTCGTTGCCGTTGCGCTGCAAGAGACCGGTCCGCTTACGGAACGTGCCGAGCCGGACGAGGGTCGGGGCTTCGTACGCCTTCTTCATGACGTCTCCTCAGTGATCTTTGGTGTACCTGTCACCCTGGCCGAACCGAGAATTGACATGCACTGATCCCGGCGCAGTCGTGATCGACACAATCACCTGTCACATGCCAGGGACTTGATCGAATGGAAATACTAGCACCGCATCTGCTCTATGCGGCAAGCCCGCATAGGAAATAAATACAGTCGCATCAAATTCAATGTCCGGGCCGTGAACGGCTGATGCCGGAAGTGGTTACTGTTTCCCGTGAGTGAGCGACACTCTCATACCGAGGCACCAAAATGCGGCAATGTGTGCGACTGGTGAATTGATGTTCGGTGCAATTCCGCCGCGGTCCGGCCTAACGACGTCGTCGGCTATTGAAGATCGGGTGTGCTGGCCTGGGGGTTTGGCTGGTGGGTGATACAGCAGACCGTCACGCTGACGGGCACGAGTTCGGTGCTCGTGTTGCGTCGGGTGGTCCGCTGGGCGGCGCGGTCGGAGACCAGGCCGGCGATGGCCCGTTGGGTGGCGGGGTGGTGTTCGCGGCGTCCGAGGAAGCGTTGCAGTGGGCGCCACTTTTTGTGTTCGGGGTTGGCGTGTTCGACGCAGATCCGCGCGGAGGACTGGCGCCGCCGCTCGCGCCAGGCGTACTGCTCGCCCAGCGGGGCGTCCTCCTTCGGCTTCTATGGACGCCTTTGGCACCTCCGGCCGTTTGGCCGGCGTCGCAGGGCTGGCCCCCGTGCCCCGGGACTCCGGGCGTATCAGCGGAAACCTGCACCGACCACGCCGCTACAGTCGCCGACTGCTGCGGGTCTTCTACCTGTCTGCTCAGGTCGCGGCCCGCAGCTGCCCTGTTTCCAAGCGGTTCTACGACCGTAAACGCAGCGAAGGCAAAGGACACAAGCAGGCACTCCTCGCCCTCGCCAGGCTTCGGCTCAACGTCCTGTGGGCGCTCATACGCGACGGGCGCCCCTTCGAGAGCGCTCCGCCTCAAACAGATGCCGCAGCAGCATGACCCCCTCACGGAGAGCCACTTCCCCGGCTTGACAAGTCCATTGGGAATCTGCTTCTTCTTCCCGGAGACGAACGCGCAACGGCCAGGACGGTGGGCCTTCGGGTGGCGGACTTGGGTTTCGGTGCCGTCGATCCGCAGCTTCACGCCCTCCGCCTCCGCGTAGGCGAACGCATCGGCCAGTGTCCGCAGCCGAACTCCTGGCCGGTCAGGGGCAGCGAACCCGCGGTCGGCCAGCAGCGGACGGATTGCGCCGATGACCCCGGTGACGGTGGAACGGCCCACGCCCTACAGCTCGGCGAGCGCGGCGTGCGGGAGCCTGGGTGCGCAGGTGGGCCAGGGTGACCAGCACCGGGTCGGTGAACACCAGCTCGTGCTTGCGGCCGGCCCCGGCCTGTCGGCGACGATCCCCACCACACCACTCGCGCAGCTCGGACTCCCGCCGGGCCTGCCATGGGGCAGCCAACTCCTCGATCAAACCGCCGAGATGTGCACGGGAGACACCAGTAAAGGCAGGATGGGACAAGGCCGCACGGCCCATTCCTTCGTCGTCACACACGAGGAACCCGGGCGGCCGCCTGCATGTCACGGCCACGGCCCCGATCTTCAATAGCCGACAACGTCGTAAGCCCGGATCCACCGGGTCACGGTCGGTCCAGTGCCTGGACATGAAAGTGGAGATGCGCTCTGACCTGGGAGAATAGGAGTTCTCTAGGTTTCTACTCGACCAGTTCGGAGGCGCATCTCCGGGATGCATTCTTCCATGTCGCCACATGCGGTGTCCGCAGCGTTCGATGACTCCAACCTGGTCGCGCACACCGGCCTGGTCCCCGTGATGCGCCTCGCCGCGCGCGGGCAGCTGTCGGAGCTCGTCCGCGAGACCGTACGCATCGACGGTGCGGACAACAGCGGCAGGACGAACCCGGCGGCCAAGGTGACGTCGCTGATCGCGGCGATGTGTGCCGGCGCGGACAGCATCGAGGACGCCGACCGGCGGCGGCACGGCGCCATGCCGTTGCTCTTCGGCGGGATACGGGCCCCGTCGACGCTGGGAACGTTCCTGCGCTCCTTCACCCACGGCCATGCCTTGCAATTGCACGCCGTGCACCGCAGGTTCCTCAGCCAACTCGCCGCGCACACCCCGCTGCTGCCCGGTGCCGGCCAGATCACCTTCATTGAAGCTCCGCCATCTTGAAGTCGCTGGTCACGGGGCTGGTGTGAGCCGTTGATCGTGTTCTCGTGCTGGTCTGGGGCGGTTGTCCGGCGTCAAGATCGTCTGTCAGCGCGTGACTTCGAGGTTGGTCAGCACGAGGAGCGCACGCAACAGCGTGGTGGCGTGACGGACTTCCAGCTTCCAAGCGGAGCTTGGTGAGGATGCGCCAGACACCTCACGTTGCCGATGTGTCAAGCGGCATGGGCGAGTTCGGTGGGGAAAGCGGTGCGTTCGTCGAACAACTCGCGTCGTTGAAGGCAGTGGTAGAGCTGTCCGAGCATGCGGTTGAACAGGTTCCGCAGGGCGGCCGCGTGCCAGTCTCCGTGCTCGTCGCGGCGCCGACGATAGTGGGCCTTGGCCCCGGGCGATCCGTTGGGAGCGGAGAAGGCCCACGGGTATCCGGCGTGGCTGAGGCGGTCGTTCTTCACCCGCCGGCGCGTGATGCTCGACTTCTTGCCGGAGGCGCGGGTGATGGGCGAGGAGCCCGCGTATGCCTTCAGCCCGCGGGCGTCGGCGAAGCGGGTGCGGTCGTCCCCGATCTCAGCGAGCATCCGGGCGGCGAGCTGGATGCCGAGTCCGGGGAAGCTCAGCAGGATCTCGGCGTCCGGGTGCTGGGGGAACGCTTCTTCCACCGCCTTGGCGAGCTGGTCGGCGGCCGTGCAGGCGGCGTCGAGCTGGAGGAGGAGGGTGAGCCTCTGCTGGCCGAGGGCGTCTTCGACGAGCGGCGGCTGGTGGGCGCCCTTGGCGCGGAAGACGTCGCGGAGGCGGTCGGCTTCGGCCTCGATGCCGCGCTGGCGTCCGGCGCGCTTGAGGGTGGCCTGGAGTTGGCTGCGAGTCAGTCGCCTGGCCCGTGTCGGGGTCGGGGCGGTCTTGAGCAGTTCGCGTGCCTCGGGGCGGCACAGGCCGTTGGTCCAGGTAGCGAAGGCGTCCAGGGCGGCGGGGCAGTACTCGCGCAGCAGGGAGCGGAGCTGGTTGGCGGTCTGCTGCCGATTCCACAGCGCGTCCTGCTGGGCTCGGGCGAGGACGGCGATCGCCCGGCCGAGGTCGGAGTCGTCGGGCAGGGGCCGGTGGGCGTGTATGTCGGTGCGCAGGATGTTTGCCAGGACGAGGGCGTCGCCCGGGTCGGACTTCTTGCGCGTGACGCTGTGGCGGTCTCGGTAGCGTGCGGCGGCCAGCGGGTTGATCGCGTACACCTTCCGCTTCCCGGTCCGCAGCACGGCGACCAGCAGGCCGCGGGAAGTCTCGATGGCCACCGGGATCGGGCTATCCTCGGTGTCGCCGTGCTCGGCGAGCAGCTCCAGCAGCAGCTTGTAACCGGCAGCGTCGTCCGTGATGTGCCGCTTGGCCACCAGCATGCCGGTGTCGTCGACCAGGGTGACGTCGTGCGTGCGTTCAGCCCGGTCGATTCCGCAGTAGATCAGGGCAATTCCTTCCCGACGCTCTGGGGTTTGCGCTGGTCACGAGCGCATGCGGGCCACGCGTCGCACTAATCCCAGGCATCGACCGCGTTGCGGACGTACCTTCACCTCACTAGCCGTTCGTGGCACCAGCGCGCCTCACGGGCCCGGTCTGCGTGGGAGCTCGGACGGCTCGGGGTACCAAGAGGTCACCATGCGGCGGGCTCGCACCACCAACACCAACGAGTGGCAGAGGTGATGGATGTTGACGCGTCGGTGCTGGATGCCACCGATCTGGCGAGAGGCATCGAGGCCCGTTCTTCAGAAGGCATGCATCCAGCACTCGACTCGAACACCCCGGCGGGTGAGGGGGGCAGCTGGCAGGCGCCTGGGCGGATGGCGAAGTTTGCCTGCTGGCAGGACGTGGGTGGGGAGTTTGTCTTACGGATTGGCCGTGGGCGAGTTCGGCGGCGATGTCCTGCAGCAGCCCGGCCGGTGTGTGTGGGGAAAGTGCAGGGCCCAGGTGGATTGGTGGAGGGTGTTGCCGCCCTACATGGTCCAGGTCGGCAGCGGGCGTTGTGTTTCTGGGCGGCGAAGGCGTCGAACTGGACGCCGGCGGCGTTGTCGTCCGCCGGAGTCCACTGGATCCAACGTCCTTCGATTGTTTGCGGCCAGCCGGCGTCGGCCAGGGGGCGGGTGGCCTCGGCGATGGTCTTCTCCGTGACGTTGGTCCCCAGCCCGGTGGCCCACGGGTCTTCGCAGGCCACAGTGTCGAGGAGGGGGTGCCCACGATTTCTACGGGGGTGGCTGCGGTGGCGGTGGCGTGCCAGATGCGGTCGCTGACGGGGGATTCGTAGGCGGCGATGGTCCATTTCGTGTCACGGGATTCGGCGTCGTGGTCGAAGAGGACGCGCAGGGTGAGCGATTCGTCGTGGCGATGGTGGTGTTGTCGTCCTAGGTGCGCATTTCTCCCACCCAACCTGGCACTCGAAGAAGTCGCTCAGCAGCGCCTCGTGGTCGCCGGGGTCTGCGGCGTACACGGGGATGGTCTCCGTCTTCGACCGAGAGGGTTCGGACGATGTGTCGTGTGAGGGGATCGTGGTTGCTCCCGACGACGTGGTGGCCAGTGCCTTGGCCGCTTGAAGTTCGGTGGTGGTGGCGGGTGCAGGACCGGGGCGGACGGCGTCGCCGTTGAGGCGCTCGAATTCTGCGATGGCTTCGCCGGGGGTGTCATAGATCATGCCGACCGGAGCGGGGTGGTTCATCGGGTGGCTCGGGCTGCGGGCGCGGCGGTTGTGGGTGGCGGCCCAGCCCGGGTGGCCGCCGGGGTGCGCGATGCGTGCGGCCTCGTAGGGGGAGGGGGCGCGGTGGCGTGCTGCCAGCGGGTACGCAGGGAGGTCAGGTCGGCCAGGGCGCGGCGGCTGCCGGTGATCAGCTGATGGGGGGTGTTGGCGGGGTCGTCGGTGAACGCCTGGATCCGTACGGCGACGGTGTGGGCGCGGGCGAGCAGGGCGCGGTGCAAGACCTTCTCGCCCCAGTACTCGGGTGAGCCGGCCTGCGTCGAGACGAGAGTCATGAGGTCGGCCGGGGCGACGTCCTTGGTGAGGAGGCCGCGGTGCTGGGCCTCCCACCGCACGGTGACCGGATCGACGGGATCACCGCGGTGGACGAGCGAGGTCAGGCACTGCCAGAGGGCGGCGTGCAGGGGCAGGGCGAAGTCCTCGGGCATCAGCCACCGCATGTCTTTGAGCCCTGCGGGGTGCGCGTCGCGGTCGCGAGCAGTAGCCGTTCCTCGTCCAGGGCTTCCTCGCCGGTGTCCCGCGGAGGTGTCTGGGGCAGCACGGTGCGGGGAAGTGAGCCGGGGTGCGGGGCGAACTGGCCGGTGAGTTCCTCCAGGAACCCTCCAAGCGTGTCGGCCTGGGGGAGGGTAGTGGCGGCCGGGTTGGGCAAGGTGGTGTCGGTCGCGGTCTGGGCCAGGCGTTCGGCGTGCATGCGCAGCATCTGGCGGGCGTGATCGGCGTGGATCATCCGTGCGTACGTCGCCGCGTGCTTGGGCCAGGGGCAAACCTGGATGAGGGTGTGGAGGTGAGATGTGAGAGCGTGCAGGGCGTGGCGAGATACCGACGCGCACTCTCCAGTACCGCCTTGATGGGCCAGAAGACGCCCCGGTCCTGATCACGAGCAAGGCACCGCATCCGTACAGCGGATCATGGTGAGCTACGTCGAGTCGGGTCACCCGGTCGTCTACGCCGTCTCGACCGTGAGACTCTGACCTGCGCTTCCCCGCTTTGGGTGCGGCTGGCGGCCACGCCTTGGCCCCTCGTGTCGGCTCTTCCTGACCCGGGTGTCAGGACCGCGTCAGAGAGTTCGGTAGCGTGGCCGGGTGAGCGAGAAGACCCTGCAGCACCGGATCGATGGCCCCGACGATGCCCCCGTACTCGTACTGGGCGCCTCGCTCGGTACCACATGGCACATGTGGGACCGGCAGATTCCCGAGCTGACCCGCCACTGGCGCGTCATCCGTTTCGACCTGCCCGGTCACGGCGGCTCGCCCGCCCACCCGGCCTCGTCCATCGCCGAACTGGCCGACCGCCTGGTCACCACGCTCGACGGACTGGGTGTGGAGCGCTTCGGCTACGCCGGCTGCAGCATCGGCGGCGCCATCGGCACCCAGCTGGCCCTCACACGCCCGCACCGGGTCACCTCCCTGGCGCTGGTGTCCTCCTCGCCACGCTACGGAACCGCCGACGCCTGGCGGCAACGCGGTGTCGTCATCCGTACGAACGGGCTCGACCCGATCGCCCGCACCGCCCCCGAGCACTGGTTCACACCCGGCTTCGCGGGTGCCCAGCCGGCCATCGTCGAGTGGGCCGTCCAGATGGTGCGGACCACAGACCCCGGCTGCTACATCGCCGCCTGCGAGGCGCTCGCCTCGTACGACGTACGGTCCTCCCTCGGCCGGGTCGGTGTGCCCACGCTCGTCGTCGTCGGCTCCGAGGACCAGGTCACCCCGACCACCGACGCCCGTACCCTGGTCGCCGGCGTCCCGGACGCGAGCCTCGCGCTGGTGCCCGGCACCTCGCACCTCGCGCCCGTCGAACAGCCCGCGGCCGTCACCGAACTCCTCATCCGACACTTCACCACCGCCTGGCACGACAAGCCGGGCCCCGGTACGCCGGCCGCGATCGGCGCCGCCGCCCCCAAGCCGCAGATCGGGCCTCCGCCGCCCCCGCAGGAGGCCCCGGCCGCCATAGAGTCCGGCCTCGCCCAGCCGGAACACGCCCGTGGTGGCACGTACGAGCAGGGCATCAAGATCCGCCGCGAGGTGCTCGGCGACGCCCATGTCGACCGCGTCGAGGCCGCGTCCGACGCCTTCACCGGCGATTTCCAGGACTTCATCACCCGTTACGCCTGGGGCGAGACCTGGACCAGGCCCGGGCTGGACCGCCGCACCCGGAGCGTCATCACGCTCACCGCGCTGGTCGCCCGCGGCCACCAGGAAGAACTGGCGCTGCACACCCGCGCGGCGCTGCGCAACGGCCTCACTCCCATGGAGATCAAGGAGGTCCTGCTGCACACCGCGGTCTACTGCGGCGTCCCGGCCGCGAATTCTGCCTTCGCGGTGGCCCAGCGGGTGATACAGGAGGAGACGACGCCGGAGGGGTGAGGGGCGAGGGATGAGTGGGAAGGGGGAGCGGGAAGGGGTGAGCGGGGAGGGGCTTCTCTCGGGGCCCGGGGCGCTGGGGGCTTGACCCTCGCTCGCGCGGGGCTTGGCCCCGTTGCGCCTGCCCTCATTCGTGCGGGGACTGCTCTCGTTCGTGCGCCGCGCCCCTGGATTTTTCCCCGCCGCCCACCCCCCTTCGGGGGGTGGGCGGGTGTAGTGGTGTGGTTTCCGGCCGCGCCCGTAGTGGGCCCGGTTCCGGTCGGCGCCCGTAGCGACGCAGTTTCACGCGGCGCCGCGCGCCCCTGCCACCCCGTGCCCCCTCCCATCCCGCGCCCCGTGCCCCTCCCAACCCCCCGCGCCCGGCAAGATGGCCGTATGGAACTCACGAAGAAGACCCATGCCTGCGTCCGGTTCCGGAAGGACGGGCAGACGCTCGTCATCGACCCCGGTCTCTTCAGCGAGGAGGACGCGGCCGTCGGCGCGGACGCGATCCTGGTCACCCATGAGCACATGGACCACTTCGACGAGCAGCGGCTGCGGTCCGGCATGGAGGCCAATCCGGCCGCCGAGATCTGGACGCTGGCCAGCGTCGCCGAGCAGATCTCGGCCGCGTTCCCCGGCCGGGTGCACACCGTGGGGGAGGGGGACACCTTCACCGCAGCGGGCTTCGACATCGAGGTGCACGGACAGCTGCACGCCGTCATCCACCCCGACATCCCGCGCATCACCAACGTCGGATATCTCCTCGACGGAGCGGTCTTCCATCCGGGCGACGCGCTCACCGTCCCCGAGGGCCGCAGCGTCGACACGCTGCTGCTGCCGGTCCACGCCCCTTGGAACAAGGTCGCCGAGGTCATCGATTACGTCCGGGAGGTCGCGCCCCGCCGGGCCATCGACATCCACGACAGCCTGCTCCAGGACCACGCCCGGCCGGTCTACGACTCCATGATCGACAAACTGGGCGGGTCGGATCACGGCCGTCTCGCGCCCGGCACCACCACCGAACTCGGCTGACTGTCAGACCCTGGCTGTAGGTTTACGGATATGCGCATCGCGACCTGGAACGTCAATTCGATCACCGCCCGCCTCCCGAGGCTGCTGGCCTGGCTGGAGAGCACCGGCACGGACGTGCTGTGCATTCAGGAGACCAAGTGCTCGGCCGAGCAGTTCCCGCACGACGAGCTGCGCGAGCTGGGCTATGAAGCCGCCATCAACTGCAACGGCCGGTGGAACGGCGTTGCCCTCCTGTCCAAGGTGGGTCTGGAGGACGTCGTCTGCGGCCTGCCCGGCGGTCCGGACTACGACGGCGTGCAGGAGCCCCGCGCCATCGCGGTGACCTGCGGCCCGGCCCGCGTCTGGTCGGTGTACGTCCCCAATGGCCGCGAGGTCGGCCATGCGCACTACGCCTACAAGCTCAACTGGTTCGAGGCACTGAAGACGGCAGTCGCCCAGGACGCCGCAGGCTCCCGCCCCTTCGCGGTCCTCGGCGACTACAACGTGGCGCCGACCGACGAGGACGTCTGGGACCCCGCCGTCTTCGACGGCGCCACCCATGTCACCCCGGCCGAGCGCGCCGCGCTGTCCGCGCTCCGCGAGGCGGGCCTGACGGATGTGGTACCCCGCCCCCTCAAGTACGACCGCCCGTATACGTACTGGGACTACCGTCAGCTCGCCTTCCCCAGGAACAACGGCATGCGTATCGACCTGGTCTACGGCAACGAACCGTTCGCCAAGGCCGTCTCGGACGCCTTTGTCGACCGCGAGGAGCGCAAGGGCAAGGGTGCCTCGGACCATGCACCGGTGGTGGTGGATCTGGATGTTTAGGAGCGGTCCCGGACCGGGCCGGCCTGCCTTTCCGCAGCGGTCCCGGGCCGGGCCTGCCTATCCTCAGCAGCCCCTGCCCGGGCGCGGATGGCGGCCTGGGGTGTCCCGGGCCGGGCCCGTCCTCAGAGCCCCCCGTCCGGGTCGCGGATGACGGCTTGGCGACGGCCCTGGGCCTGCCTGTCGTCAGCGGCGCCCCGCCCGGGTCGGGGATGATGGCCTGTCTGCGGCCCCCGGTTCGCCCGTCCTCAGCTGTTTCGCTCCGGCGGCACCAGCGCCCTGAGGTCCACCGAGTCGCCGAGTGCCTTCAAGCCCGCGTCGCCGGGGTGGAGATGGTCGCCGCTGTCGTAGACGGGCAGCATCCGCTGGGGGCGCTGCGGATCGCGGAGTACGGCATCGAAGTCGAGCACCGCGTCGAAGACGCCGCCATGGGCACGGATGAAGGCGTTGACGGCCTGGCGGCGGGCTTCGACGGCGGGGGTGCAGTCGGGGTAGCCCTCGCAGGGCGCGATGGTGGCCGCCACGACCCGCAGGCCGCGTTCGTGTGCCCGCCGGGCGATGGCCCGCAGGCCGTCGATGACCTTGCCCGCCGCGGTGCCCCACCGCACATCGTTGATGCCCTCGAAGACGATGACGGTCCGCGCGGCGGGCTGCGCCAGTACATCCCGCTCCAGCCGGTGCTGGGCGCTGACCCCGCCGGTGTCCTTGCTGACCCCGTCGCCCTGATAGCGGTCGGTGACAATGCGGTTCGCCGAGATGCCGTGGTTGATCACGCCGTAGCGGGGGAGCCGGCTCTGTGCCTGGAAGCGGCGGGCGAGCACATCGGGCCAGCGCCGGTTCGCGCCGCTGGTCGACTTCACCCCGTCGGTGATCGAATCACCGAGTGCCACGACCGACCCCGGCCCTCCCTCGACATCGACGCCGGTCAGGAACGGCCAGAAGGACATGGTCTCCGGGTAGGCCGTGCCACCGCGGTCACCGGTGCGGTCGCCGCTCCCCGGAGCGCTCACATACGAGAGCTGGGTCGCCTTCTGGTGCACCGGCGCGGCCGTTACCGTCCCCGGCAGATGGATGCTCACCAGCAGAGTGGTACCGGCCGGGACGGTGAAGTCCACCGGGTCGCTGAACGCCTCGGCGCCTGCGGGGATGCGGGTCCCGGTGTGCCCCCGGCCGAAGGTCAGCGGCACCGGCGCGGCCTGGGCCGCCGCCCCCGAGTCCTGTACCGCCACGCTCGCCGCGCCTATGTCGACCGGCGCCGCCGCGAAGGTGTTCGCCAGCCGGATCCGCGCCCTCGGCCCGCCCGCACCGGTGTGCACGACGAGCCGCAGCGTACGGTCCTGCCACGGCCCGACCGCCCGGTAGCCGGCCGTGCTGGCCGCCCAACTCCCCGTCCTGCCCCGCTCGTTGACGCGTACCGATACTGCGAAGACATGCAGATCGCCTGCCGGGCCCGGGTCCGCGGGAAGCACCACCGATGTCACCTCGCGCCCGGCCCGCAGCGGTACGGTCACCGCGTACAGCCGGGCCGTCTCCGTGGTCTGCCCGCCTTCGCCGTTGATGTGCGGCAGTGCCACCGCCTTGGTGCTCAGGGGCCCCGACCGCCAGTCGGGCGCGGTCAGTTCGTAGCGGCTGCTGGAGCCGTCGCGATAGCGGACGGTACCCGTTCCGGAGACCGCCATGCCGCTTCCGGTGCGCGTCCCGGAGACCGAAGCGTCGCTCCCCCCGTCCGCGTCGCTCCCGCCATCCGGCCCGTTCCCGACCCCCGTGCCCGCGACCAGGAAGGTCAGCCCGTTGCCGCGCCCGGTCACCGTCACCGCCTGCCGGTCGGCCACCACATTGTCCGGGCTCCCGGCGGCCGAGCGCGGCCAGCCGAGCCGCGTTCCGTCGATCGTCAGTACGCTGCCCCGCGTCCAACCCGCCGCGGCCAGGTCCTGCGCCGACAGCGAACGGCCCGCACCGTCGAAGTCGGCGGCACCGGGCCGGGAGTCGTCGCTGATCGCCGTGTTGTCGAAGAAGCGCGCCAAGGGCTTCGAACCGGGCGGGTGTTGAGCCGATGGAGCCGATGGAGTCGATGGAATCGCTGAGGCGGAAGGGGCTGCCAAGGGCGTTGGGGCCGTCGGGACCGTCGGAGCCGCCGTGCCCGCTGCGGCGACCGCGGTGCCGCCCGGCAAACCGGCGGCGCAGAGCAGCAGCGTCAGGGTGCCGACCCCGAGACATCGTCGTACGCGCATGAACCGTTCCCTCCCGATGGCGTCAACAGGCAGGTGCTGAGCTGCGATCCGTCCGTTCCCGCGAGAGGTTGGGGGAGCTCTTGCGGATCCCACAGATCCGATCCGAGCGCCATGAAAGTAGGGAGGCCGACAGGGAGCGTCAAGGTGAACGGTCGGGGCACCGTGCAGTGTGATGGTCGGGTCGCCGTGCCGCGTGACGGGTCAGGTGACCGACCCGCCGCGCGCCTGTGGCCGCGCCCCCGGGGTGGGTGGGACCCTGCACACCATGAACATGTCTTTTCTGGACAAGTGGCGCAGGCGCCCGCGCGCGGACCATCCGGTGTCGCTCGCGGAGTCGGTGCGCGCCGACCCCGGAAGCGTCATCGAGCTGCTGTCCGAATGCGAGCTGCTGCGGGTCCAGGCCGCCGCCGCGGGAGTGGAACTGGACGATTCCGTACGGTCGTTGGAGGAACTGGACCAGCTGCGGCCGGTCTGGCGGGACGACCCCGAGGCGGTGCCCTGGCTCGGCAACGACGCGGGTCTCTACCTCGGCACCGTGCTGGTGCGTACGGTGGCCGGCGCCGTATGGCAGGTGTGGCCGCACGGGCAGCCGGTGGTCCGGCTGGCATCGGGACGGGAGATCGATGTGGTGCAGGCGGGGCATGACTGGGCCGATGTCGGGGCGCCCGAGCTGTCCCGGGTCTACGCCGAGTGCTCGGAGTGCTGACGCCGGCGAGAGAGGGATGCTGCGCTCCGCCGGGACGGGCATACGAGGCCGCATGAGCAACGATTCTCCTGACCGTGCCCGAACCCCTGGGCTTATCGCCGCACATAACCCTGTCTGTGCGTGTCAGTAGAAGTGCGTCCCTTTCCTGCCGGTAAGTTGCGGGCTCTCCGCTGTACGGATGAGAGTGGGCAGGTCTGCACATGGCCGGTGAGGCGCTGATCGAAATGCGCGGGGTCAACAAGTACTTCGGGCAACTCCATGTCCTCCAGGACATCAACCTCACCGTCGGCCGCGGGGAGGTGGTGGTGATCATCGGGCCCTCCGGAGGCGGCAAATCCACCCTGTGCCGGGCCATCAACCGCCTGGAGGCGATCGAGTCGGGCAGCATCACCCTGGCCGGCAAGCCGCTGCCCGAAGAGGGCCGGGCGCTGGCCCAGATGCGCGCCGACGTCGGCATGGTCTTCCAGACCTTCAACCTCTTCGCACACAAGACCGTGCTGGCCAATGTGATGCTGGCGCCGGTCAAGGTCCGTAAGAAGAGCAAGGACGAGGCCGCCCGGCGGGCCCGCGAACTCCTGGACCGGGTCGGGCTCGCATCCCAGGCCGACAAGTATCCGGCGCAGCTCTCCGGTGGCCAGCAGCAGCGCGTCGCCATCGCCCGTGCACTTGCCATGGACCCGCAGGCGCTGCTCTTCGACGAACCGACCTCCGCCCTCGACCCGGAGATGATCAACGAGGTGCTGGAGGTGATGCAGCAGCTCGCCCGGGAGGGGATGACCATGGTCGTGGTCACCCACGAGATGGGCTTCGCCCGCTCCGCCGCCAACCGTGTGGTGTTCATGGCCGACGGCCGCATCGTCGAGGACCGCACCCCCGAGGCCTTCTTCACCGCGCCGGAGAGCGACCGGGCGAGGGGCTTCCTCTCCAAGATCCTCAAGCACTGAAGGGGGCGCGATGCATCCCCACTTCACCCGCCTGCGCGTCGTCCTGGCGGCGGTCGCGCTCACCGCTCTCGTGCTGGCCGCCGGCTGTGGCCGGGAAGGCAGCCCGCCCGTCAAGGGTCCCAGAGGCAGCGACCTTCCCCGCTACACGGTTGCCGAGGACTTCCGGCTGCCCGAGTCGCCGACGTGGGTGAAGGCCGAAAAGCGCGGCCGTCTCGTCATCGGCGCCAAGGAGGACCAGCCCTACCTCGGCGAGAAGGACCCGGCGTCCGGCCGCTACACGGGCTTTGACATCGAGATCGCCAAGATGCTGGCCGCGTCGCTCGGATTCCCCCCGGAGGCGATCGAGTTCAAAACGATCGCCTCCGCCAACCGCGAGACCGCCCTGCAGAACGGCCAGATCGATTTCTACGTCGGCACCTACACCATCAACGAAAGGCGCAAGCAACTGGTGGGCTTCGCCGGCCCGTACTACATGGCCGGCCAGTCGCTGCTGGTCCGCGCCGACGAGGACGACATCAAAGGGCCCCAGGACCTGGCCGGCAAACGCGTCTGCTCGGCGGCCGGTTCGACCCCGTACCAGCGCATCCAGTCCGATTACCCCAGGGCGGTCCTGGTCGCCTACGACACCTACTCGGTGTGTGTGGACAACCTGCTGACCTATCAGGTCGAGGCGGTCACCACCGACGACGCGATCCTGCTGGGCTACGCCGCCAAGGCGCCCGACGAGCTGAAGGTGGTCGGCAAACCGTTCTCCCAGGAGCCGTACGGCATCGGGGTCCCGCGCAGCGACAACGCCCTGCGGTTCGCGCTGGACGACGCGCTGGTCGCGGACGAGAAGAACGGTGACTGGAAGAGGGCGTACGACGCGACGCTGGGCCTGTCCGGAGTGCCCGCACCGAAGCCGCCGCCGGTCGACCGCTATCCGGCGAGCTGAGGATCGAGGACCTGACCGATGAACGTTCTCCTCGACAACTTCTCCATCTACGGGGACGGGCTGCTGGGCACCGTCGAACTCACCGTCTACGCCTCGCTGCTGGCGCTCGGCCTCGGCTTCGTCATGGCGGCCTTCCGTGTCGCGCCGGTCCGGTCCCTGCGGGCCTTCGGCACGACCTGGGTGACGGTGCTGCGCAATACGCCGCTGACACTGCTGTTCTTCGGGGTGGTGCTGGGGCTGCCGCGCTTCGGAGTGGTGCTGCCCTTCAAACTGTTCGCCGTCCTCGCCCTGGGCTGCTACACTTCCGCCTTCATCTGCGAGGCGGTGCGCTCCGGCATCAACACGGTGCCGGTCGGACAGGGCGAGGCGGCCCGCAGCCTGGGCATGTCCTTCCCGCAGACCCTCGGCGATGTGGTGCTCCCGCAGGCGTTCCGGTCCGTCATCCCGCCCATCGGCTCCACGCTGATCGCGCTCGCGAAGAACTCCGCGATCGCCGGCTCCTTCAGCGTCGTCGAGCTGCTCGGTGTCTACAAGCCGCTCAACGAGCGGGGCTACAGCATCATCTGGAGCTTCATCTGGATCGCCGTCGGCTATCTGATCGTGACCCTGACCATCAGCGCGGTGTTCAACGTGCTGGAGAAGCGTTTCGGAGTCGCCCGATGACCACCGTCCTCTATGACATCCCGGGACCGAGGACCAGGCGGCGGCATCTCGTCTACGGGCTCGTCGCCAGCGCCGTGATCGTCGCCCTCATCGCCTGGGTCATCTATCTCCTCTTCGACACCGGCCAGTTCGTCGCCGAGAAATGGAGTCCCTTCACCTACGAGGGAATTCAGGAACTGCTGCTGCGCGGCCTGGGCAACACACTCAAGGCGTTCGGCTACGCGGCGGTGCTGTCGTTGGCGCTGGGCGCGGTGCTGGCGACCGGCCGGCTCTCCGAGCACCGGCTCATCCGCTGGGTGAGCACCCTGATGGTGGAGTTCTTCCGCGCGATGCCCGTACTCGTCATGATCTTCTTCATCTATGTGGCGCTGCAGGTCGAGCCGCTGTCCGCCCTGGTCGCGGGCCTGACCCTGTACAACGGTTCGGTGCTCGCCGAGGTCTTCCGCAGTGGCGTCAACTCCGTCGAACGCGGCCAGCGGGAGGCGGCGTACTCGCTCGGCATGCGCAAGACGCAGGTCATGACGCATGTCCTGGTGCCGCAGGGGGTGCGCGCGATGCTCCCGGCGATCATCAGTCAGCTGGTGGTCGCGCTCAAGGACACCTCTCTGGGCTTTCTGATCTCCTATGAGGAATTTCTGCACGCCGGCAAGCTGATCGCCGCCAACCTCAACTACGGACTGCCGTTCATCCCCGTCGTCATGGTCATCTCGCCGATCTACATCGGGATGTGCATGCTGCTCTCCCGGTTCGCCAACTGGGTCTCCAAGCGGCAGAAGCGCAGTCCCGAGGTCGAGGCGGTCGAGGTGGTGGCCGCTCCGGAACCGGGCCCACCGCTGCCGGGCGGGCACCAGCCGCCCACCGCCTGACGTCTTCAGGGGCCGGCCCGCGGCCCGCTCAGCGGATGCTGCGGGCGAGCCACGGGCTGAGCGCGCCGCGGAGGACCAGCTCCTTGTAGGTCTCATCGCCCGGCAGCGGCACGATCAGCCACTGGCCCGGCGGGAAGAAACGCGGCTTCACGTAGGCCAGTCCGCCGTACACGGACCGCAGAAACGCCGGCACCGAGTCCCGGGGAACGTCCGCGAACCCCACTCCGTCGACGGTGATCTTCGCATCGTCCTCCGGGAAGATCTGGACGGTGACGTCGGGCGACCCGCCCAGCTCGACGAACGCCTCGTGCGGCAGCGAGCCGTCCGGGTCCAGGGCGGTGAACGCCCCGGCCGCGGTACGGCGGGAGGTCTGATCCGCGCCGATGTCGTGGGTGACCGTCGGCTCCAGTTCGTACTCGTCAGCGACCGCGCGGATCGCGGTGACGGCGGCTTCGGTGGTCGGCAGATGCGGAGGGACCATGACGGCGATCATGCCTTATGGGGCACTTCATCCCGCCACCGGGTTCTTGGCGGCCACGGCCCGGACCCTTATGGTCCAGGCCGTGACGGACCCCCGTCGACCCATTCAGCCCATTCAGCCCATTCAGCCCATGTGCCCTACTCGACCTATTCGGTCCACTCAAGGCTGTTCGGCCTGTTCGGCCTATTCGCGCACCGGCACCGAGACATACGACGGATCGCTCGCCGGAGAGGAGAACGTCAGCCGGGCGCCATCCGGATTGTGCTCGATATACAGCGGATCGACGCTGTCCACGACCACCGCCAACCGGTGCCCGGCCGGGACGTCGTATGCCGTCGAGAACAGCTCCAGATCCACCCCGAACGGCTGGTTCGGGGTTTTGCCATGGAAGGTGAAGGGTGCGTGCGAGACCAGCCTGCCGAGGCCGAGCGGTCCCACGTCGTAGAGGTACGCGATACCGGTTCCGCTCTCCGCGGTGCCGGTCACGGTGGTGTGCAGGCGTGTGGTGCCACGTACCCGCTGCTGGGTCGCGTAGCGCTCGGACTGCCAGACGGCGGCCGCTGATCGGGGCAGCAGCGGGATCGAGGCCATGGGTGGCATCCTCAGGAACTGGTCCAGCATGCTGGAGAGGAAGATCAGCCCGCCGTTGGCACCGGAATCGATATTGGTGCGGATCCGCCGGGTGTCGTTCAGCGCGATCTTCCGGTGTGCGGACGGCACGTCCCGCCAGCTCTTGTACCCCTCGTACGCACCGGTGGAACGGGACTTGAGCAGCACCGGCGATTCACGGTCGACGCCGTTGTCCACGCCCTTGAGATAGTGGTCGAACCACCGCTTGGTATTGGTCCAGGTGTCATTGGGCAGCCCCAGCAGACCGGTGCCTTCGGCCGTCGCATGGTCACCGGGACGGAATTCCAGCCGCTTGGGTCCCTTCAGCTTCTCGTAGAAGTCGGCGTATTGGTTGGGCGGGAACAGCGAATCGCCCCATGCGTTGCCGAGCATGATCGCCGCGCCATTGGCGTTGATCCTGTCGAGATAGGTGGCGGGAGAGCGCTTCTTCCCCCAGGCGATCATCTCCTTTTCCTTGGACAGGTTCGAGGTGAGGAAATTCTTGAGGATTTCCTGGAGTTCGGCGCTGGGGCGGCCGGTCAGCGCACCGGCCCCACCGAGCAGCGCCGCCGCCTGGAGATGCTGGGTACGGCCGCTGTAGATCGAGTCGATGAGGTCGCCCCAGCCGCTCAGCGCCGCGACCGCCTTGATCCGCTTGTCGAACGCGGACGCCAGCAGGCTGATGCCGGCGCCGTAGGAGACTCCGCCCATGCCGATCTTCTGTGGATCGGCCGGCGTGTGGGCCAGCGTCCAGTCGATGACCTTCGACGCGTCGGCGATGTCCTTCGGGCCGGCCGTCTCGATCCGGCCACCGGACTGCCAGAAGCCGCGCGAGTTGTATTCAACGACCACATAGCCCGCGTTGGCCAGCTTCTCGGCCTGCGCCAGGTACTCGACCTGTGGCAACGCCCAGCTGGTGGGCAGCACGATGACCGGGTAGCGCCGGGTTCCGTCGGCGCCGGCCGGCGTGACGACATTCGCCTTGAGGGTGGTGCCGCCATCGCCCTTGATGTCGACGAATTTCACGGATGTGGTGCCGGTGGACATTGCTGACGTGGGGGTTGCCGCCGTGGTGGCGTCGGCGGTCGCCGGTGCGCCGGTGAGAACCGTGGTAGCGAGCACCGCTGCCGAGACGGTGCCGATCGCGGCGCGCAAGGTCGTGCGGGAGGGCGTCATCTTCTGCTCCAGATCTCGAAGCGGGCCGGCCGAACGCTGTCCGAGGACAGGAGGGGCGTACGGCGGCCCGAGTTAACTGGAGAGTAAGGTCCGCTACTTACCTGGGGTAACCCATCGGTAGGTTACGGCTGGGTAACGCCATGGGGGTGAGGTGGAGGGCGCGGGATGGCTGAGGTGTTTCCCTCTGTGGGGCGGGTCTGGCCGCTTGGTGGGCAGGGTCGGTGTCGTCGCGCCCCACGACGTCATGGACGCCCTTCAGTTGGGAGGGAGGGGCCGGCCACCGATGAGTGTGGTGGCCGGCCGGCCCGGCAGTGTGGCGAGTTGGGGCGTCGGTCAGTCGGGGCGTCAGCCGGTCGGGGCCGGTCACCGGGAGATCGGCCGGACGGGAGCCTGGTCGATTGGTCAGGCTCCTGCCAAGATGTCCGCGATGTGTGCTTCGGAGGTCGCCTTGTCGATCCCGAGCCCCGCGAGCACGCCCTGGCCGTCCTCAAGTTCCAGCAGGGCCAGCAGGATGTGCTCGGTCCCGATGTGGTTGTGTCCCAGCCGCAGCGCCTCGCGGAAGGTCAGTTCCAGCGCCTTCTTGGCCTGCGCGTCGAATGGGATGAGGTCGGGCACCCGTTCCGCCGCCGCGGGCAGCGTCGCCGTGACGGCCTCCCGTACGGCCTCCAGCGTCACGCCCTGCGCCACGATCGCCTTCGCGGCGATCGCCTCCGGCTCGCAGAGGAGGCCCAGGACCACGTGTTCGGGGCGGATCTCGTCGTTGCCCGCCGCGCGGGCCTCGTTCTGCGAGGTCATCACGACGTTCCGCGCCCGTTCGGTGTACCGGCCGAACCCCTGAGTGGGGTCGAGGCTCGCGGACGCGCCGGGGTCCTTCGGGGCGAACCGCTTCTGGGCTGCTTGTTTGGAGACCCCCATGCTCCTGCCGATCTCCGTCCAGGAGGCGCCCGAGCGCCGCGCCTGGTCCACGAAGTGGCCGATCAGATGGTCGGCCACATCGCCGAGGTGGTCGGCGGCGATGATCGCGTCGGAGAGCTGGTCGAGGGGGTCGGCGTGGACCTTGTTGATGGCCTCGATCAGGTCGTCGAGGCGTACGGGGTGCGTCAGTTGGACTGGTTTCGTCATGCGTCAACGATAAGTTGACGGACAAGATGCGTCAACATTGAGTTGACGATGGGGGCGGTCGTGGCTCGGCACCTCGGCCGCTCCCCATCGGTCGGGCCCCCGGGGTCAGGCCCCGGGATCAGGCCCCGGCGGCACTCGCGACGGGCGGCCGGACCCTCGCGTGAAGGAGTAGCCCGCGATGCCCGCGAGCGCGCCGAGCAGCCCGCCGGCCGCGGTCCAGATCCAGCGGCCGGACCACCAGCCGGAGGACCAGCCGCCGTCCGGCTCGCCGAAGGCGGCGGCCCGCTCCGTCGAACCGCCTCCGTCAGGCTGTGATCCGTCGTCGGATCCACCATCAGGTCCGCCGTCGGATCCCCCGTCGGATCCCTTGTCATCGGCCCGCGGTGTGCCGGTGCTGATGCCGGGCACCAGCGGGGCGGAGAGCGCGCCGTCCACCGCCTGGCTGCCGCCCGTGTCCGCCGCGGTGGCCTCGACCTCGGCGTGTACCGGCAGACCGAGGTCCTCCTGCGGCAGATCGACAACCGTCAGGCGTACGTAATAGCTGCCGGGCAGCGGATCGTTGGCCCATGGCTCGGCCCAGGCGCGGACCGACCGCAGGGTGCAGGACAGCTCCACGGATCCGGCGTCCTCGGCGGCCGCCCTGCTCTGCGCGCCGTACCTGCACGCCTGCCGGCGCCGCAGCCCGTCATAGACGTCGAGCTGCCAGGTGGCGGTGCCGTGCCGGGCGGCCTCGGGCAGTTTCACCTCGGCCTTCACCGTGGCGCGCTGACCGCTGTCCAGGGGGAGCACCCAGTAGAGGTAGTCGCCCGTGGATGCGTCGGCGACGGCCCGCTGGTCCAGCTTCATCTTGGCCGCGGTGCGGAAGGAGGTGCCCGCCTCGGTCGGGCCGGCGGCACTCCCGCTCGGGCTCGGGGTCCCCGAAGGGCTGCTCTCCGAGGAGCCGGCTGACGGGCTGTCCGCAGGGGCGTTTGAAGTCGCGTCCGCCACGGCCGTGCCCGTCGCGCCGAACATACCGCCGCCCACCAGCAGCAGACTCGTCAATGTTCGTACAGCACGCATCAGTTGGTCCTCCAGACGGTGACGCGCCAGCGGGAGATCCAGCCCCACAGCAGACCGGCCAGAAGGCCGACCAGGACCAGTACGCCCAGCAGCCACCAGCCGTGGCCGAGCCCGAAGGACGCCACATCGGAGGCGTCGTCGGGCGCGTCGACCAGGTCGACGGCCAGCTCGACCGGCAGACCTGGCGATGTCTTCACCGACGCGGGGGCGGAGAAGGAGTTGCTCACCTGCAGACAGACGGTCTCCGCGGCGGGCTTGCCGTCCCCGTCCCTGTCCGCGTCGTCCGCCGGAGCCTTGGGATAGCGCAGCCCGGACGAGATCACATCGGTACGGCCGTTGCCCGCCTCCGAGCCGCGGACGATCTCCCTGCCGTGCACGGTCGAGGCACGCAGCATCACGCCGTAGTCGTTGTTGACCGCGCGGTCCGCGGCGACGCTCACCGACGCCCGCAGTTCCTGCCCCGGCCGCACCTCCACCCGGTACCAGCGGTGCTCGCCGAACTTCTCGCGGTCGCTGTAGAGGCCGGGGGTGAGCTTCGGGGCGTCGGCGCACTGCCGGGCGCCCTCGGTCGCCACCGGTGTGACGACCGGATCGGCGGCGCGGTCCACCAACTGACGGACACGGTCACGGAGTTGGCCGGTGTGCTGCACCGATGTGTAGGTACCGCCGGTGGCCTCGGCGATGCAGCTCAGCTGACTACGGGTCTTGGCGTCCGGCAGCAGCCCGAGGGTGTCGATGACGAGATGGATCCCCTTGGCCGAGATATCGCGCGCCACCTCGCAGGGGTCGAGCGGGGCGCAGGTGTCCTCGCCGTCCGTGATGAGGACGATTCTGCGGGTCGCGTCGCCGCCCTTGAGGTCGTCGGCCGAGGCGAGCAGGGCCGGGCCGATCGGCGTCCACCCGGTCGGGGCGAGCGTCGCCACCGCGGTTTTGGCCTCGGTGCGGTCGAGCGGCCCGACCGGGTAGAGCTGTTCGGTGTCCTTGCAGCCCGTCCTGCGGTCGTTGCCGGGGTAGTTGGCGCCGAGGGTGCGGATGCCGAGCTGCACCTCTTCCGGTACCGCGTCCAGCACCTCGTTGAACGCCTGCTTCGCGGCGGCCATCCGGCTCTGGCCGTCGATGTCCCGCGCTCTCATGGAGCCGCTGACGTCGAGCACCAACTCGACCTTGGGGGAGGGCTTGCGGGACGGCTCGGCGTCCGGTTCATCGGCGGCGGCGGGGGTCGCGAGGAGCCCGGCGGCCAGGGCGGCGACCAGGCCGGACACGGCGGTCGCCAGCCATCTTCTTATGATCATCGCCGGATCGTATTGAGGTTTCTCGTCTTGCTCCAAACGGAACCTTCGGGCGGCCGCGCGGCAGGCGCGACATCCAGCCGGAGGCGGGCGGGACGCCGGGGCGCGCCTGCGGCTGCTGACTCGGGTCGGGTCATGCGCCGCCGCCCCCTTGGCATGCCTGGGGCGCCCGTAGTCGGCATGCCTGGGGCGCGTAACGACGATAGACGCTCGACAAACTGACGCGCTGAGCCGTGCCGGGCCGGGACGGTGGGTATGTGGCACTCGCCAGTAGTGGGACGGCGTACCGAATACACCTGTCTCGTCGGCCTCGGACCCGGGTGATGACGGTCCGTACGACTCCGCGCTTTATCGTGCCGGACGCGTCTCCGTCGGCAGCGAGCTTCGCCTGCATGTCCCGGACGTGCCGCGACACCTTGCCACGTTCCCCGGGCACAAGATCGAGGCGCTCGCCTGTCCGCCGAGGTCGGGCAAGGGACGGTACGGCCAGGGATGGCCGGGCAGAGGGTGGTCCGGTAAGGGAATTCTGGGCACGGACGATGAGAACGGCGGCGGATCGATCGCCGCTGCGGAGTTCTGCCGACCGTGACGCGGGAGCGGTCGTGACGCGGTGGCAGGCGTGGCGGCCGAGGTGAGGGCGGCCGAGAACGGGGCGGCGAGGGGCAGCCGTCCCGGCCCGCGTCAGCCCGGGCACGTCAGCCCAAGCGCGTCAGATCCGGCCGCAGCCGGTGCCAGATCGGATGCCGCAGCCGGTCGGCCGAGGTCCAGCCGGAGAAGGTGATCTCCGCGACGAGCCGGGGCTCGGCCCAGTGCGCGCCCGGGACGTCCACGGGGTTGATGAAGGGGGACTCTGCGCGGGCGATCACGCTCAGGTACTGGGCGAGGTCACGCCGCTCGCGGTCGGAGAGGCCCGACCCGACGGAGCCCACGTACCGCAGCCCCAACGGGTCCTCGACGCCGACCAGGACCGCCCCCGGCAGCCCGGCGAGTCCGCCGCGGCCTTCCGCCCAGCCGCCGATGATCACGTCCAGCGTCTGCACATGCTTCGTCTTGCGCCAGTCGGGTGACCGGACCCCGGGGGTGTAAACGGAGTTCAGCTTCTTCGCCACCACCCCCTCGATGCCGCTCCGCAACGACGCCTCCCATGCCTGCCGGCCGTGACCCTCCATATGTGCGGGCACCGACCAGTTCGGACCGCGCAGGTCCAGCCCGTAGAGCACGGACCGGCGCTCGTGGTACGGCGCGTCGAGCAGCGAACGCCCCAGGTACATCACGTCGAACAGCACGAGATGGACGGGATGCTCCATGGCCAGACGGGCGGTGCGGCGCGGATTGACCACGCCCATCCGGCGCTGCAGCAGCCCGAAGTCGGGCCGGCCCTGCGCGTCCAGCACCACCACTTCGCCGTCGAGAACGGCGGGCGGGCCGCGCAGCTGTTCACCGAGGGCGCCGAGCTCGGGGTACGTCATCGTCGCGTCGTTGCCGGCCCGGGTGATCAGCCGGATCGTCCCGTCGCCCGGTGTGTTGATGATGCAGCGCGCCCCGTCCCATTTGGCCTCGAACGCCCATGCCGCGTCGTCGCCCTCGGCGGGCAGCGGCCCGACGGCGGCCAGCATCGGCCGGATCACGGGGTACGGGGCGAAGCCGCGCTCGGCGGTGGGGGCCATGTTTCGATGATCGGGGGCCGGGGGCATGTTCGCAGATCGGGTGCGCCGCCGCCCTCATTCGGGAGCCCGCGGATCCTGGTGTTCTCAGGGAAATATGGGTATTGCGCTGCAGATGGGCCCCGTGGATTCTGTTAACTTTTGGCAGGGCTGCGGACCGTTATCGGCTGCCTTCTCCGGTGGTGGGAGCGGTGGTGGCGCGGAATCCGGCGCGTGTGAAATGTTAACGAGCGATTTCCGCGGGTTATGCGGAATGATTCATTCATGGCTGGCGGCCGCCGACCGACCACCGCTGGTTCCCGTCGGCGAAGCGGTGGCGCACGGACCTGCCGGCAGGTGCCTGCGCAGGACGTCCACAGCTCCGAGCCCCGGGCGGGCCAACGGTTCGGCTGCCAACGCGGGTTGACGGGTAGTAGGATGCGGAACCGCTGACCGTGCCCGCTGTTCACGATGGCCTTGCCGCACACGAGTGGGGAAACGTATGGGGATTGGAGGGGCGTGACCATGTCCGGAACGGCCAACTCGGCTGGGCTCAGTCTCGCTGACAAAATCAATCACCTTTTTCGGACCGTGGTGCCGGCCGGTCGTGGGTCGTACAGCACCGAAGAAGCCGCCCAGGCGATTTCGGCACGCGGAGTCTCCATCTCCGGAAGTTATATCTGGCTGCTCCGCAAGGGACAGCGGGACAATCCGACGCTCCGGCATCTGGCGGCGCTGGCGGAATTCTTCGGAGTGCCTCCCGCGTATTTCTTCGACGACGAGGTCACTGAAAAGGTCAATACCCAACTGAAATTGGCTACCGCGCTGCGCGACACCCGGGTCCGCAGCCTGGCGCTTCGTGCGGACGGGCTGTCCCCGGCGAGTTTGGACGCCTTGCTCACCATGGTGAACGAAGCCCGGCGGATCCAGAACCTGCCGGCCGGTAATGATGTCCCCGCTCATGCCGATCGGCGCGCCACGTCCACCGCTGATCCCGCCGAACCCAAAGCGTGAAACCCGCGGTTCAGCGTACGTCGCAAGCGCGCTCCGCCGCGACGTCGGCCGCTTGCGGGCCGGGAGGAGCGATGTCAGTCCGTGTGTCACGCCTACCGTCGTTGCCCCGGACAGGGGCTAGGGAAGTTACGCATGCCGTACAGGGACATAGCTCTGCGCCGCCGTTGTCATGCGGTACTCAGCACATTCAGCCCGCCCCAGCCTTTTTCGATCGAGACATTGTGCCGGCACATGGGGGAGCGGCGTGGGCGGCCGCTGTATCTCCATGCGCTGCCCATGCAGACGGTCATGGCCGGGGCCTACGGACTCTGGCTGGGCACGTCGGTCGATGACCACATCTTTTACGAGCAGCAGACCTCGCGCGTGCATCGAGAACACATCGTCTTGCACGAGATCGGGCATATACTTTTCGACCATCGTACGTCGGACACGGTGGAGAGCTGGACGGGTCAACTCCTGCCGGATCTGGACCTCGGTCTTGTCGGCCGGCTGCTGGGCCGCACCAACTATTCCACGTCCCAGGAGCGCGAGGCGGAAATGATCGCCAGCCTGATGCGTACGAGGATGGACTCCGCGGGCGGCCCGCCACGTCAAGGACAGCGGGACGAGGTGCTGGCCAGGCTCGGCGCCGGCCTGGGGCTGGGGCCCTCTCATGAGGCTTGACCTGGCGTTGTTCGGGGATCGACTGGAAACCGTCGGCGCGATCTGCTTATGGGGCGCGGTATTGGTCCGCTTGCCCTCGGCGGTGCGCTGCCGTCGTCAACGTGGCCTGTGGCTCGCCGTGGCAACGGCCGCGATGGCCATGACGCTCAGCCTTCCCGTCGTGCGGCAAGAGTTCCGCGGCGATGGCGCATCGATGCGCCTCATCCACATCACGACCAATTTCTTCGGTGTGCTGTCGGTGGGCGCCGTGCTGTTCTTCCTCACCATGACCGTGGGCGGCCGGCGCTGCGGGCGGCGGTTGTACGGCGCGATGGCCGTCACGATTGCCGCCTTGGCCGCACTGCTGTGGGTGGACGGAGAAAGCTATGTCTTTCCCCTCGCCGGGACGGATCCCCCTCCCACCGCGGTCGCCTACTGTCTGATCCTGGTTAGTGCGCACCTCACCGCGAACACGGCGTGCGTTTTGATGTGTTGGCGTTACGGCCGGTCCAGCGCTCCGCCGCTGCTGAGGTCGAGCCTGCAATTGTTCGGCCTCGGTACCGCGCTCGCCGGCGTCTACTGGCTCGGCCATGTCGTCCGGCTGTTCAGCAGCGCGGACTGGATAACGCCCGGCATGACGATGGTCATGGGAGCGCATGCACTGTTCCGCGCCATGGCGATCCTCGTACCGACATTCGCCGCCGGCCGCCGCGCGGTGACGGACATCAGAACGGTGTGGTGCCTGTGGCCGCTTTGGCGCGATCTGATGGACGCGGTGCCGCAGGTGGCACTGTCCCGGGCGCGGCCGCGGGCACTTGAGATTCTGTGGCCGCTCACTCCCTGGAGACTTCTTGTGTATCGCAAGGTCATCGAAACGCGCGATGCCCTCCTTGTCTTGCACAGTCATGTCGACTCCGCGCTGCTCACCGCCGCACGCGATTTCGTGGACGACTCGGGCATCCCGGAGCCGAGGAGAGAGGCCGCCGTGCTGGCGTGTGTCATGGGGGAGGCCCGCCGGAGCAAGCTCGCCGGTCTTCCCCACAGGCCGAATCCCATAGGGCCGTTGGGGCATGACAGCGGCGATTTCACGGACGAGAAGGCGTTCCTCCTCCAGGCCGCCGAGGAGTACACATCGCCCCTGCTCAAGACATTCCGTCAGCGGCTTGATCCGATCGGCTCGGCGTCCGGCCGGGTGTAAGAGTAGTCGGATACCGAAATCGCGTACGGGATGACGTGTAGCACGTTGCACGTTGCACGTTGCACGTTGCGCGTAGCACGTTGCGCGTAGCGCCAGCGCGTTTCGGTAAGCCTTGACCCCAAGAGACAAGGAAGCCGGGTTCCCCATGACGAGAGTTCTGATCACCGGTGCGACCTCCGGTATCGGCGCTTCCTTTGCCCGCCGGTTCGCGGCGAAGGGATTCGACCTCGTACAGGTTGCTCGTCATAGGGAGCGCCTGGACAGTACGGCCGGAGAACTGCGCACCGGCTATGGCGTCGACGTCGAGACAATCGCCGCCGACCTCCTCGACGCCACCGGACGTGCCGCCGTGGAAGAACGTCTCGCCTCATCGGCGCATCCCGTGGACGTCCTTGTCAACAATGCCGGCTTCGGACTTCCCGCTCCCTTCCCGCACAGTCCCGTTGATGACGAAGAGCGGATGCTCGACCTTCTCACCAAGGTCCCGCTACGGCTCACGCACGCCGCTGTGCCCGGTATGACAGCTCGTCGACGGGGAGTCATACTCAATGTCTCCTCGGTCGCGGGACTGCTGCCCACCGGTACATACGGCGCCGCGAAGGCGTGGCTCACCGCCTTCAGCGAATCCCTCCGTGTCGACCTCGCCCCGCACGGCGTACGGGTGCTCGCCCTGTGCCCGGGTTTCACGCGTACGGAATTCCAAGAGCGCGCCGGAATGGATGTCAGCAGCCTGCCGACGTGGGCGTGGCTTGAGGCCGACAGGGTCGTGGACCAGGCGCTCAAGGACCTCGGGCGCCGCAAGCCCGTCAGCATCACCGGCTGGCAATACAAGGCGTACGCCCTGGCGGTACGTCATGCGCCGCGCACCCTGGCGGCCAGGATGGCCCGCTCTCGCACACCCGAGTAAGCACCCTCGAGAACGCGTAAGGGCCCGTTATGCCTGAGCCGACGTCGGCGACGTACCACCACCCCGGGACCCTCGCGGCACCATTCCTCCCGGCCTCCGGCACCGTCACTCCCGCCACCACGCTCATGACTCGTCATCGCCGCGGACACGGCCGCCCACCTCGCTCGATTATCCGCCCCGTGCGGCTGCCTACGATTCCTTGAGATCGTTTGCCGCCGCCAGGTAAGGAATGCCGATGGATCAGCGCAGTCTGCGGGATCAGAGGAGTCAGCGGAGTCGGCCCCGGCCGTTCGGGACGTCGGAGGGGCCGCGGTGAGCCGGGCGGTACTGGTGACCGGTGCCTCGCGGGGGATCGGCCGGGCGGTCGCGGAGCTCTTCGCCGCGCACGGGGACCGCGTCGCGCTGCATTACGCGTCGCGGCGCGAGGCGGCGGCGGAGGCGTTCGCGGCGCTGGAGGGCAGCGGGCATGTCCTGGTGCAGGGGGATGTGAGTACCCCGGACGGCGCGGCCGCGATCGCGGAGGCGGCCGTGGCCGGGCTCGGCGGTATCGATGTCCTGGTGAACAATGCCGCGGCGAATGTGGTGCATCCGTTGGACCGTACGTCCTTCGAGGACTGGCAGGACGCCTGGCGGCGGGTCGTGGACGTGAACCTGCTGGGTGCCGCACATATGAGTTACTGCGCGGCACGGAACATGATCGAGCGCGAGGTGGAGGGCCGGATCGTCAACATCGGCTCGCGCGGCGCGTTCCGTGGTGAGCCGGACCATCCGGCGTATGGCGCGTCCAAGGCGGCGTTGCACGCCATGGGGCAGTCGCTGGCGGTCCATCTGGCGTCATACGGGATCGGGGTCGCGTCGGTCGCCCCCGGGTTCGTCGCGACGGAACGGGTCGCGGACCGGATCACGGACGAGGTCCGGCAGCAGAGCCCGTTCGGCCGGGTGGCGGCGCCGCGGGATGTGGCGGCCGCCGTCCATTACCTGGCCTCGCCCGAGGCGGTCTGGTCCTCGGGTGCCGTCCTCGATGTGAATGGGGCGTCCCACCTGCGGTGATGTGCATGAGGCGGGGTCGCTCGGCGTGACGCGACGGTGCCGGGAGCGACGCCGGGGTGAGCCGCGAGTGACGCAGTGGTGCGGACGAGTGACGCAATGACGCATTGGTGCGGAAAAGAGGGGCCCCGGCCAGACGGGGGATTCCGGCCGGGGCGGCCTCGGCCGGACGGGGGGGACCGGCCGAGGCGGCTATGGGGTGCGGGTGGTGACGGCGGTCACCTCACGGGGAAGGCTGCCGTACGGCTGCGGGCGGGTCTCCCGGCGAGGGGCGCCCTGGCCCGGGGCACCGTCATCGCAGCACCCGCTTGCAATTTAACGATAAACCATTGTTCGGTGTTCTGGTGCCGCGAGTGACGGCTGTCACGCGCCGGCGGCCGGCAGAAAGGCGCTGTGGCCGTAGCGCGGCGAGCTGACCTGGGTGAACAGATCGTCCACGCGGCTCTGCGCCAGGAGCTTGCGCAGCCTCTGATCGGCGATGACGAGCGTGATGCCGCCGCCGGTGGTAAGGAGCCGGCGGGCGGTTCTGACCAGCGGTTCCAGGCCGGTGCTGTCCATGAAGGTCACCTTCCGGAGGTCGACGACGATCCGGTCCCGGTTCGCGGCGGCCGCGGTGAGCAGCTTCAGAACGCGCGGTGCGGTGAGGATGTCCTGCTCGCCCTCCAAGGTGACGACGGCTTGGCCGTCGTGGGTCACGGTGATGGCGTGGGGCACGGGGGCGCTGGTCAAGAAATCTCCTTCCGGACCGGTCTGCGCTCTGGAGGGAGCGGGTGGTGGGGTCGGTCGTCAGCAGCGTAGGCAGGCCGCGGAACCGGCCGGAAGGAACTGGGTCACACGGGGACCACGTCACAGCAGGACCTGCATCACAGGACCTGGGTCACAGGCTGGGTTACAGGACCTGGGTCACAGGACCTGCGACACAGGGTCTGGGGCAGGAGCCGCGGGGCGGGCTCCCTCAGACCGCCGCCCGGTGTCCCTTCGACTCTGTGGGGGCGGTCGCGGCCTTGGTGACGTCGGCGACGAGTTCCACGACATCGGGCCCGTACGCCTGCGAGTTGATCACCTTCAGCAGCAGACAGAACTGGCCGTCGGCGCCGTGCTTCCGGGCCAGCCGGGCCCGGTTGCGTACGAGGTGGCGGACCGCGGCCCGGTGGGTGACCGGGCGCTGGCCGGCGGCGAGGAACACCGGACGGCCGGTCTCGCCGGCCGTCAGCCGGGCGAGCAGGACGTATTCGACCGCGCCGGGCTCCATCCGGTACGTCGAACCGCCGATGGTGAAGGTGCCACGGCCGGCGCCGGACTCGTCGCCCGGGTGCACCGCGACACCCGGCAGCAGATTGGCGACATGGGCCGCCAGCCGCCGGTGCGCGGTGGGATCGCCGACGCAGAACTCGGTGCGCGCCCCGAAGCCCTGGAGGGCGGTGTCATGCGGCGCCACCTCCGGGTGCGCGCCGCAGTTCTCGACCACCGAGGCCAGTCCGAGCAGGGCCAGTGCGTCATGGCGCGGGATGCTCCAGTGGGGCGAGTTGCTGTCCCGGTGGGTGACCAGTACGCACTCCGAACCGTCCGGCAGCCCGAAGAAGCTCTGCTCGCGGGTGAGTTTCCGGCGGGACGCGGCGGATTGTCCCGCCCAGCCGGCTGCCAGGCCGACGAGAAGGGCCGCGACCGCCACGATCAGGAGCAGCAGGGTGTCGTCCATGGGCGGGGAGCGTAGCGGTTGACCGGGTTTGTGTTCGAGTTCGGGGCGGGCGGCTGGGAGGGCTTGCCCCGCTATGCCCGTCCGGCGGACGGCCCGCTTCGTCATGTCACCCGGGCCCGTGGTCATGCCACCCGGACCGGCGTCGTCATGTCACCCGGCCTGCGTCGTCAGGTCACCGGGGCCCTGGCGCCGTGGCGTCACCCGGGTCCGTCCGCCGCCAGGTCACCACACTCTGCCGCCGTAACCTCACCGGCACGTCCCGGTCCGGCGTGTGCCGTCCGTGTGTCGTCCATGTGCCCTGCCGCGCGGCGTGATTGCTGGCCTCGGCCGGGAGCGATTAGCCTCCTGGGACCGTTCGTTCGAATGGGCGGTCCCAGGGAGGGCGCGTACCGTGAGCGTTGACGAGAGCCGTGACAGGGAGACCAGGCCTTTCCCGGCGGGCCACACCGGCGCGCCCGCCGGGGAGTGCGAGGGGCTCGCCCAGCAGGCGCGGGCGCTGGCCGACGGGAGCGTGACCTCGGCCGCGCTGGTGCAACGGTCGCTGGAACGCATCGAAGCCACCCAGGGCAGTGTCAACGCCTTCCGCCGGGTACGGGCCGAGGCGGCGCTGTCGGAGGCCGCGGACGCCGACCGCAGACTGGCCGCCGGTGAACGGCTGCCGCTGCTCGGGGTGCCGGTCGCGGTCAAGGACGACACCGATGTGGCGGGTGAGCCCACCGCGTTCGGATGCGCCGGGGAGTTCCCGCCCAAGGAGCGGGACGCCGAGGTCGTCCGGCGGCTGCGTGCGGCCGGCGCTGTCATCGTCGGCAAGGCCAACGCCTGTGAGCTGGGCCAATGGCCGTTCACTGAGGGGCCGGCGTTCGGCGACACCCGCAATCCGTGGAGTCTCGCCCACACTCCGGGCGGTTCGTCCGGCGGCTCGGCCGCCGCGGTCGCCGCCGGACTGGTCCCCGCCGCTCTTGGCACGGACGGCGCGGGTTCGGTCCGTATCCCGGCCGCCTGGTCCCATCTCGTCGGCATCAAACCGCAGCGCGGCCGCATCTCCACCTGGCCGGACGCCGAAGCCTTCCAAGGGATCACCGGGATCGGCCCATTGGCGCGTACGGTCGAGGACGCGGCGCTGCTGCTGGACGTCGCGAGCGGCAACCACGACGGCGATCTGCACCGTCCGCCCGCCATCGCGGCGCGTGAAGCGGCACGACGCGACCCGGGACGGCTGCGCATCGCGCTGTCCTTCACACCGGCCTTCACCGGTACGCCCAAGAAACTGCACCCCGAAGTCCGGGTAGCGGTCACCGAGTTGGCCCGTACGCTGACCCGCCTCGGCCATGTCGTCGAGCCGGCGGAACCGGACTACGGGCTGATCGGGCTGGCCTTCCTGCCGCGCGCCACGGTCGGCGTCGGGGAGTGGGCGGCCCGGGTCCCCGACCGTGCTCTGCTGGACCCCCGTACGCGCGGCGCGGCCCGGATGGGGCGGCTGCTGGGCGGGCCCGTGCTGCGCCGGGCGCGGGCCGTCGAGCAGCGTCAACAGCGGCGTATCGGCGCGCTGTTCGGCCCGTACGACGTGCTGCTGACGCCGACCACCGCCACCCCGCCGCCGCGCATCGGGACGCTCGCGAAGCTCAACGGATGGCGCACGGATCGAGCCATGATCGCGGCCTGCCCGTATGCCTGGCCGTGGAACGTGCTGGGCTGGCCGGGCGTGAGCGTACCCGCCGGATTCAACGCGGACGGGCTGCCGCTCGGCGCCCAGCTGCTCGGCCCGGCGCACGGCGAGCCGCGACTGATCTCGCTGGCCGCGCAGTTGGAGGACGCGCTGCGCTGGCATGAGCGATGGCCGGCCGGCCACCCGGTGCCGGGCAGCGGCGGGCCTTCGCAGGGCCCGGTTCAGGAGCCGGACCCAGCGCTTTGACGCCTGGTGTCCTGGCCGCCATCCCGGGACCGGACGGCTCCCCCGTCCTGGTGCGCCTACGGCGGATGCGGTACCAGGACCTCCTGCTCGTCTCTTGGTGAGCCGGAGCCGCGGGAGCACCACCGTGAGCTTCGCCGCCGGCGGGCAGGACCTCGCGGAGCCGGCGACCGCCCTCCGAGCCGCCACCCCGAGGGAAGTGCGCATCGAGGGCCCCGCGGACACCGCCTGGTTCACCTCCGACGTGACCATCGACGCCCCTGACGGGGAACCGGGTGATCCTCACGGCGTTCCGCGAAGCGGAGCTGGATCGCGCCACGGAATGGTCCCGGGAGAACATCGAAGGCGACTTCTTCGTCGAGAACCAGCCGGTCGGAGTCGGACCTCTGAGCCGGCCCCGCGGTGATGGCCGGTGTGCGCTCCGGGAAACTCCCTGGAGCGCTGCTGTTATCCCTGCCGAAACATGTCTGGTGTGAAATGCGGGCGGGCCGGTAGGTCCGGTCTACGGGGGGAGAGGTGAAGGCATGTCGGACACTCAACTCCTCGGACCGGTCGAGGAGTTTGCACACTTCCTGACCGGGCTCGCGTCGCTGCTCGACGCGGAGTCCGGCTGGTACGGAGTCTTCGCGCATCGCGACCCGGAGGGCCTGCGCGCCTGTCTGGACGGGCGGGACGTACCGCCGTGGGACGTGGTCGAGTCGATGCTGCACGACCTGGCGGGGCTGGAGGGTGACGAGGCCGTACGCACCGCGGGCCCGCGCGCCCGGCGGCTGCACGCGCGCGCGGTCGCGGACCACGACGCGCAGCCAGGCGGCAAGCCCGCACTGCAGCACCGTCTGGAGGTCATGCTGCGCGAGCACCGGCAAGCGGCGCTCCGCGCTCGTGAACTCCAGGGGGCGGTGTGGGCAGCGGTGGGCACCCCGGAGGAGGCGCGTCTGACCGAGGAGCTGGCCTGGGCCCACGACGACCACGCCCGCGCCGGCGTCCGCGTCCGCGAGCTCCGCGCACGTCTGGAGACGCTCACCCGGACCGAGACGCGGTCGATGGGACGGCCGGTGTCCGAACCGGCCGTGAACGCGCCCGCCGGTCCGACTCCCGAGCCGCCCACTGGCCAGATGCCGGACCCGGCCGCCGACCCGGCTCCCGGGCCGGCCGCCGACCAGCCCGCCCGACCGCGCACCAAAACCAAAAGGCTCGCCAAGGCCAAGAAGCTCCCCGAGGGCAAGAAGTTCTCCGAGGGCAAGGACAAGGGAAAGGGCAGGAACAAGGGCAAGCCCAAGGCGCACACCCCCCGCCCCCGCGGCGCCCGTTTCGCCGGGCTGGAGCCGGCGGACGAGGGCGCGGACGAGCAGGACGTCGCGGCGCTGCTGCCGTCGATGGCCCCGGAGCCTGCGCTCGACGGGGCACCGGCCGAGGGAGGCGCGCCGGCCGAGCCCGTGACCGCCCCGCGCGGCGCCCGTTTCGCCGGGGCGTATGAGGAAGGGCCGCCGGGGGATGGCGCGGATGCCGCGTCCGTCCCGGCCGTGCCCCCCGTCGACGAGGAGGCGAGGCAGGCCATCGGTGACGCCGTAGCGCGCCTGGCGCGGCTGCGTGCGTCCGGGGGCGGCGGGTCGGCGTATGCCGAACTGTGTACGGCCGCGAGCCGCCCGGCTCCCGAACTGCCGCTGTTCATCGACTGGTTGGAGGATTCCGGCCTCGGCTCCGATGTCCCCACCCTGCTCTGGGAAGTCGCCTCGCTACCACCCGCCGGGCTCGCCGCGGCCGCCGACGCGCTGGCCGCCGCAGACCGTACGGAGGACAGCGCCGGCCTGCTCCGGCAGAGCGTGGCACGCCCCGTCGAAGAGGTGGCACACGCCGCCCTGGAGCTGCTCGCCCGGCGGCGCGCCGCACAGTCTCTGGAGCTGCTGGCCGCGCTCGTACGGGTCCGTACGGCGGAGGAGTGCGCAGCGGCGGCAGCCGTCGCCCCGGACCCGCTCGGGCCGCTGCTCCTCGACGCGGCCGCGACCGTCTCGCGGGACCGGCACAGCGATATCGCGCACGCCCTGCGCGCCGCGGGGTGCGACGTCCATGCCTGAGCGCTGTCCGCCGCCCGTCTCGGACGCGCCGCGTGGGAGATGGTCTTGCCACCGTGCGTGACGGGGCTTACGGTCACCTCCACACGCGTAGATCAGCGTCGTGGATCCCGCGTGGCCGCAGGCTGGCGCATCGACAAAGGAGCAGCTCATGGCCGATGTTGTGCGTGCCGCACTGGTCCAGGCGACCTGGACCGGCGACACCGAATCGATGATCGCGAAGCACGAGGAACACGCCAGAGCGGCGGCCGCGCAGGGCGCGAAGGTGATCGGGTTCCAAGAGGTCTTCAACGCCCCGTACTTCTGTCAGGTGCAGGAGCCGGAGCACTACCGCTGGGCCGAGCCGGTGCCCGACGGTCCGACCGTACGCCGGATGCGGGACCTGGCGCGCGAGACCGGCATGGTCATCGTCGTCCCGGTCTTCGAGGTCGAGCAGCCCGGTTTCTACTACAACACCGCTGCCGTGATCGACGCCGACGGAACGGTCCTGGGAGCCTACCGGAAACACCACATCCCGCAGGTCAAGGGCTTCTGGGAGAAGTACTACTTCAAGCCGGGGAACGCCGGCTGGCCGGTGTTCGACACCGCCGTCGGCAAGGTCGGCGTCTATATCTGCTACGACCGCCACTTCCCGGAAGGCTGGCGGCAGTTGGGCCTCAACGGCGCCCAGCTCGTCTACAACCCCTCCGCCACCTCCCGCGGTCTGTCCGCCTACCTGTGGAAGCTGGAGCAGCCAGCGGCCGCCGTCGCCAACGAGTACTTCATCGCGGCGATCAACCGGGTCGGCGTCGAGGAGTACGGCGACAACGACTTCTACGGCACCAGCTACTTCGTGGATCCGCGCGGTCAGTTCGTCGGTGACGTCGCCGGCGACTCCAAGGAGGAGCTGCTCGTCCGCGACCTCGACTTCGGGATGATCGACGAGGTGCGTCAGCAGTGGGCGTTCTACCGCGACCGCCGCCCCGACGCGTACGAGGGACTGGTGCGGCCGTGACGCACACCCCCCAGGACACCGCCGCCCTGCACGCCCGCCACCAAGCCGTCCTGCCCTCCTGGCTCAGCCTCTACTACGAACATCCGCTGGAGCTCACCCACGGCGAGGGACGGCACGTCTGGGACGCCGAGGGCAACCGCTATCTGGACTTCTTCGGCGGCATCCTCACCACCATGACGGCGCATGCGCTGCCCGAGGTGACCAAGGCCGTCAGCGAACAGGCCGGCCGCATCATCCACACCTCGACGCTCTATCTCTCCCGCCCCATGGTCGAGTTGGCGGAGCGGATCGCGGCGCTCTCCGGCATCCCCGACGCCCGGGTCTTCTTCACCACCTCCGGCACCGAGGCCAACGATGCGGCCATACTGCTGGCCACCGCGTACCGCCGTTCCAACCAGATCCTGGCGATGCGCAACAGCTACCACGGCCGTTCGTTCTCCACCGTCGGCGTCACGGGCAACACCAGCTGGTCGCCGACCAGCCTCTCGCCCTTCCAGACGCTGTACGTCCACGGCGGGGTGCGCTCGCGGGGCCCGTACGCCGGTCTCTCTGACGGGGAGTACATCGCGGCCTGCGTCGCGGACCTGGAGGACATGCTCCAGCAGACCGCGGGCGGTGTCGCCGCGCTGATCGCCGAACCGGTGCAGGGCGTCGGCGGGTTCACCGCGCCGCCGGACGGTCTGTACGCGGCGTTCCGCGAGGTGCTCGACCGGCACGGGATCCTCTGGGTCAGCGATGAGGTGCAGACCGGCTGGGGCCGTACCGGCGACCACTTCTGGGGCTGGCAGGCACACGCCGGCAAGGGCCCGCCGGATCTGCTCACCTTCGCCAAGGGCATCGGCAACGGCATGGCGATCGGTGGTGTGGTGGGCCGTGCCGAGGTGGTGAACACCCTTTCCGCGAACTCCATTTCCACCTTCGGCGGCAGCCCGGTCACCATGGCCGCCGGCCTCGCCAACCTCTCCTACCTCCTCGAACACGATCTCCAGGGCAACGCCCGTCGGGTCGGCGGCCTGCTCATCGAGCGGCTGCGGGCCCTTGCCGCCGGGCTCGATGCCGTACGGGAAGTACGCGGCCGGGGCCTGATGATCGGCGTCGACGTCGTCCGCCCCGGCACGGACGAGCCGTCGCCCGAGGCGGCGTCACTGGTACTGGAGGCGGCCCGGGAGCGCGGCCTGCTCATCGGCAAGGGCGGCCAGACGGGCGCGACCCTGCGGATCGCGCCGCCGCTCTCCCTGACCGTGGCGGAGGCGGAGGAGGGCGCCGGGCTGCTCGGAGAGGCGTTGCGGGAGGCGCAGTCGCGGACGGCGGCTTCTTAGCGGGAGGGGAGAGCTGTGGTGGGGGCGGGCAGCGTTGTCACCCGCCCCCCGTCGGTGTGGGGTCACCGGGCTGCCGTGACGTCCTCGTAACTTCCTGCCCTCCGTGGCGCTGTTGAGAGATGCGGTTGACAGAGGCGGTGACAGCCGTGGGAGTTCCGCTGAGAGAGGCGGTGGCGGTCATGGAAGTGCCGCGTCTCGCTGTGCGTCCGGGACCGCCGGGCGATCCGGCGCTCCCGGGACCGGGCTCGGCAGGTCGGTATCCGACGCGCGGGGACTCTGCCCGCTACGCCCTGGCGGCGCGCTCTCGTATCGTCTCCGCGAGCAGCGTGAAGAAGCGGGTGTGTGCGCGACGGCTGCACGGGGACTCCGGATTCCACGGCAGCACGCTCGCGCTGTCCTCGATCGCGCGCCAGGCCGCGACGGCCCGGAGCTCCTCGCGCCGGGCGGCGTTCAACCGGGCGTCACTCAGCACGATGTCCGGAGCCAGCTCGGCAGCCTCCGCCCAGCCGACCGTGGTCCAGTTCGTGCCGGGGCCCGCCGGCGGTTCCCGCAGCCCGACGCCGTGCTCGGCCAGTGCCCGCAGGTCCGGCCAGGAGCCGGGCCGGGCCAGATGCACCCGCTCCGGCCCCGCGGCCGACAGCGCCAGCACCCGGGGAGCGTCGGGGCCCCCGGACGCCTGCCGCAGGGCATCCTCCGCGGCGTCCAACTCCCGTGCCACCGACAGCGGTTCACCTCGCCCCAGTGACCCGGCGAGCGCCGCGAACCGCTCCCGTACCTCGGCGAGCCCCCGCCCCGGCCCCACCGCGACGGTCACCACGGGGACATGCGCCTCCAGCTCCAGCGCCGTCTTCGACTCCAGGCCGTAGACCTGCTCGCAGTCGTAGGTCACGGCCACCACGAGATCCGGTTCCGCCTCCAGGAGGGTGTCCGGGTGCAGCGCGCCACCCGAACCGAGATACGGGATCTCCGTGAGCGGCAGCTCACCTCCCTTGGCCGGGTCGGGCCCGGTGCCGTCGTGCGGGGACCCGAAGAGCCCCACCGGACGTATGCCGTGGTCCCACAGCGTCGCTCCCGCCTGTATGTACGCGACGATCCTTGCCGGTCGGCCCCCGGCCACCGCCAGGCGCCCGCGGTCGTCGGAGAACTCCCACGGCGTGCTCTGCTCCATGACGTGTCGCCCTTTCTGATGTCCTGTGTGCTCGTTCGTCGAGTTCCTCGTTCGTCGGGTTCGTGGTTTGTGGTCCGTGCATGGTGCGTGCGTGATCTCTGTGTCGTTGGCGCGTCGTTCGTGCGTGGTCCTGCGGGTCCTGCGTCGCTCGTACGTTGCCCGTGCGAGGTCCTGGTGCGGCTCGTGCGTGGTTCGTAGGTGATCCTGACGTGGCTCCTACGTTGTCCGTGGGGTTGGTTGTCCGTCCTGCGTGTCTCCGATGCGTCGGACCCGAGCCCGCCCCGGTGTCCTCCGCGTACGGCATACGGGCTCCCCCGGCAAGGGCCAATGGCAAGGACCGCCCGCCGGTGTCGGCTGTTACCTGCCCACCACGGCCGCTCCGCACCCCTCCGCGCGCCGGAACACCCCCACGGACCGCCCGCCCGTTGAACCGGCCGGTTGATCGTCGCGGCAACACGAACGTCCCCGCTGATTAACGGTCACGGTATTGCCACATCGGGTGACATGCTTCTACGGTGTCTCCTTCTCCACCGGAATCTACGGGTGTAGACCCGCTATGGCGTGGCGTCAGGTAGGGAGCTGAGATGGTGAGCCGTACGGTCGTCCGGGGCGGACTGATCATCACCGCCGCCGATGAGAGGCACGCCGATGGGCAGTACCACCACCATCGACGACTTCGCCGTCCAAGCCCGCGGCCGGTCGCTCCGCGCGGGCCTGGGCCTCTGGCACGCCGGGTCCGACGCCCAGTGCGCTGAGACCGCTGGGACTCATGCGGACACCGACTCGCACCGGTGAGGCCGGGGTGCCACGACCGGTTCCACCGCACGTGCCGCGCCGTCATCGGCGGGCGCGCAGGATCAGGTTCGACTCGACGACTACACCGGGATCACGGAAGTGCCCGGTGGGTGCAGGGAGGCGCGAAGGATGACCCGCACTCTGATCACCGGTGGCCTGGTCATCACGGCCGCCGACGAGACCCACGCGGACGTGTTGATCGAAGACACCCGCATCGTGGCCATCGCTTCCGCCGGAACGCAGGAATGGACCGCGGAGCGTGTCATCGACGCTTCGGGCAAATACGTCATTCCGGGTGGTGTCGACGCGCATACACACATGGAAATGCCGTTCGGAGGGACCTTCGCCTCCGACACGTTCGAAACGGGCACGCGCGCGGCAGCGTGGGGCGGCACCACCATGATCATCGACTTCGCCATCCAGCCGGCCGGCAGGTCGCTGCGGGAAGGGCTGGATGTCTGGCACGCCAAGGCCGACGCCCAGTGCGCGATCGACTACGGCTTCCACATGATTCTGTCCGACGTGAACGCGTCATCGCTGCGAGAGATGGACGGGCTCGTGAGCGAAGGAGTGAGCTCGTTCAAGCTCTTCACCGCGTACCCGGGGGTCTTTTACAGCGACGACGGGCAGATCCTGCGGGCGATGCAACAGGCCGCGGACAACGGCGGGCTGATCATGATGCACGCGGAGAACGGCATCGCGATCGATGTGCTCGTGCGGCAGGCGCTGGAACGAGGCGAGACCGACCCGCGGTATCACGGTGAGGTGCGCAGGGCGTTGCTGGAGGCGGAGGCGACACACCGGGTGGTCCAGCTCGCGCGGGTGGCGGGTTCCCCGCTGTATGTGGTGCATGTGTCGGCCGAGGAGGCCGTCGCGGAGCTGACGGCGGCCAGGGACAAGGGGCTGCCGGTATTCGGGGAGACCTGCCCGCAGTACCTGTATCTGTCCACGGACAACCTCGCCGAGCCTGACTTCGAGGGCGCGAAGTACGTCTGCAGCACCCCTCTGCGGCCACATGAGCACCAGGCGGCGCTGTGGCGGGCCCTGCGCACCAACGACCTTCAGGTGGTCTCCACCGACCACTGCCCCTTCTGCTTCGCGGGCCAGAAGGAACTGGGCCGCGGCGACTTCTCCAAGATCCCCAACGGTCTGCCCGGGGTGGAGAACCGTATGGACCTGCTCCACCAGGCGGTCGTGGACGGGCGCATCAGCCGCCGCCGCTGGATCGAGATCGCGTGCGCCAACCCGGCCCGTATGTTCGGGCTGTACGGCAAGAAGGGCACGATCGCACCGGGCGCGGACGCGGACGTGGTCATCTACGACCCGGCCGCCGAGCAGGTCATGTCGGCCGCGACGCACCACATGAACGTCGACTACTCGGCGTATGAGGGCAAGCGGGTCACGGGGCGCGTGGAGACCGTCCTGTCACGCGGTGAACCCGTCATCGACCAACGCGAGTTCACCGGCCGTGCGGGCCACGGCCTGTATACGCCCCGCGCCACCTGTCAGTACCTGAAATAGGAGGCACTCCCGTGGATTTCGGAATCGTCCTGCAGACGGACCCGCCCGCATCGGCGATCGTCGATCTGATGCGGCGCGCCGAGAGCAACGGCTTTCGCTACGGCTGGACCTTCGACTCGGCGGTGCTCTGGCAGGAGCCCTTCGTGATCTACAGCCAAATTCTTGAACATACGACCGAGCTGACGGTCGGCCCGATGGTGACGAACCCGGGGACCCGCACATGGGAGGTCACCGCATCGACGTTCGCGACTCTCAACGACATGTTCGGCAACCGCACGGTGTGCGGTATCGGTCGCGGCGACTCGGCGATGCGGGTGGCCGGACGCAAGCCGAACACGCTGGCCACGCTTGGAGAGGCGATCCATGTCATCCGTGAATTGGCGGAGGGCCGGGAGGCCGAGGTGGATGACCGGAGACTGCGGATTCCCTGGGTACGGGACGGGCGCCTTCCGGTATGGATGGGGGCGTACGGCCCGAAAGCGCTGTCCCTGGCCGGACAGCAGGCCGACGGCTTCATTCTCCAGCTGGCCGACCCGTACCTGACGGAGTGGATGGTGAAGGCGGTACGCGACGCGGCGGCTGCCGCGGGCCGCGACCCGTCGTCGGTGACGATCTGCGTGGCCGCACCCGCTTACCTCACCGACGACACCTCGCCTGCCGCGCTTGCGCATGCGCGCGAGCAGTGCCGATGGTTCGGCGGCATGGTCGGCAACCACGTCGCCGACCTCGTCGCCAAGTACGGGGAACACTCCGACGCGGTACCCGAGGCCCTCACCGCTTACATCAAGGAACGCGAGGGTTACGACTACGCCCATCACGGTCGCGCCGGGAATCCTGACACCGCCTTCGTGCCCGACGAGATCGTCGACCGGTTCTGCGTCATTGGCACGAAAGAGCAACACATCAAGAAGTTGAGGGAGCTGAAGGCATTGGGCGTCGACCAGTTCGCGGTTTACGCCATGCATGACGCCCGGGAGAACGTCATCGACGGGTACGGGGCGGGCATTGTCCCTGCTCTGCGGAACTGAGCCCGGCGTACGGTCGGACTTGTCCGCCCGACGCGGTCTTCTCCGATCCAGTACCGCGAACCGGCCGCCGGGACGGAGGACCCGATGGATCTCGGCGCAGATGGAGCCGAGTTCGTCTCGGCTGGGCACGCAAACGAAGACGAAGCAGCACATGGCTGCGTCCACCGATGCGTTCCGGAGAAACCGCAGGCCGCCATCGCGGCTCAGCCGGTAGTCAACCTGCGGAACCGGTCGACTGCGGGCGATTTTCCAGCATCGCCGGAGAGGTATCGACCACGCACACGCGGGCCCCGAAGACACGTGCGGCCGCGCGGGCCGCGTTCTCCGGCCCGCAGCCGTAGTCGAGCAGCGTGACCGGGCCCGGTCGGCCCGGGCGCAAGGAAGCGAATACGGCCGGATAGCCGATCGTCCGCACCAGCGTGTGCGGCGCGGCAGCATAAGCAGCCGCAACGCCCGCATCATGCCAGGCAGTTAGCTCTCGGTGACGACAGCTCTTCCATCGGCTCCGCTGACCTCTCGTCGGGCTGGTGCAGTCACTGATTTCCCATGCAGTTGTGGAGCGAACAGGGGCGCCGGTGCGGGAGCGGGGCCCGGTGCGGGGTGAGTTGAGGTTTCCGGGCAGGCGTTCACGGCACCCGCGCCAGCCACTCCGCCGAGCTGAACTTGCCCGTCGCCAGCTCCCGCGCCCGCGCCAGCTCGTCGTCCGAGACCGCGCCCGCCGCCCCGCCGTAGCGGGTCCGGAACGACGTGACCATCCGGTCGATGACCTCGGCGCGGGGCAGCCCGGTCTGCCGCCGCAGCGGATCGACCCGCTTCTTCGCGCTGGTCGTGCCCTTGTCCGAGAGCTTCTCCCGGCCGATCCGCAGCACCTCGACCATCTTGTCCGCGTCGACGTCGTACGACATGGTCACGTGATGCAGCACGGCTCCCGTGGCGAGGCGTTTCTGAGCGGCGCCGGCGATCTTCCCGGCGTCCGTGGCGATGTCATTGAGCGGCTTGTACCAGGCCTTGATGCCCATGTCGCCGAGCGCGGTCAGCACCCAGTCGTCCAGATATGCATAGCTCTCGGCGAAGGAGAGCCCCTGCACGAGCGTGTCCGGGACGCAGAGCGAGTAGGTGATGGTGTTGCCGGGCTCCACGAACATGGCACCGCCGCCGCTGATCCGGCGGACGACCGTCACGCCGTGGCGGTCGGCGCCCTGCCGGTCCACCTCGTTGCGCAGTGACTGGAAGCTGCCGATGATCACCGCGGGGCGGTCCCACTCCCACACCCGCAGCGTCGGCGGCCGCCGTCCCGCCGCGACCTCGCCCGTCAGCACCTCGTCCAACGCCATGTGCAGCGCGGGCGGTTGCGGCCCGTCATGAATGATCCGCCAGTCGAAGTCGGTCCACTCCGCGGCGCCCGCGACGGCCCGCCGGACCGCGATGCCCACCGCCTCGCTGCCGAAGCCGAACAGCACCGTGCCGGCCGGCAGTGCCGCGTCGATCCTGGCCGCGAGCCCCCGGGCGTCCAGCTCCGTAGGAGCGCCCTCCAGCGCTCCGTTGATCGCGTCCAGCGCCTCGTCCGGCTCCAGGAAGAAGTCCCCGGAGACCCGGACCCCGCGCAGCGCCCCGTCGACCACATCGAGATCGACGACCACGAGCTTGCCGCCCGGCACCTTGTACTCACCGTGGTGCTTGCCCTGCACGGCGCTCTCCTTCTCCGGTCACGTCCGCCACACGGCCCACGCGGCCGGCAGCGGGATCAACCGTAACGCGGGCGCCGGCATTCCCGACAAAGGGGGCCGAAGGGGGAACGGGGTCTGGCGCGGGGACCGGTTGGGCCGGTCCCTGGATCCTCGCTCAGCCGGTCCCTCCTCGGGCCCTCGATCCCCGTCAGCCGGCCCCTCGATCCCCGTCAGCCGGCCCCTCGATCCCCGCTCAGTCGGTCCCCCGGTCCCTCGATCCCTGCTCAGCCCGCGTGCGCGCTCCAGGGGCGCGAGGCGCTCCTCGTAGTCGCGGACGATCGGCTGGACGGCCCACCTCACCCGGCGCTCCGGTCTCTCGCGGGCGAGTGCCAGGGCAGCCGGGCGGCCGCCCTCGGCGAGCGCCGCCGCGAGCCGGTCGTGCCCGTCAAGCAGCACCAGCGAGTCGAGCCCGCCGACCCACCAGAGCAGGGCGGGCGGCAGTATGCCCTCGTGGTGCTGACGGCGGTGCGCCTTCACCCGTGGCGCGTCGGGCGCGGAGAGCGGGCGCACCGGCAGCAGGTTGCGCCCAGCCGCCGCCCGTCCGCGACTCCGCAGCGCAGCGGCGGGCGGGCCGGTCCGGTAACGGTCGGGGCCAGGCCGTCCCAGCGGACGCCGCTGGCCGAGCGGGGGAGGGGCGTGTGGTGCGTGGCCATGGGGTGAGGGTAGGGGACACCCAAGAGGACAACCCCGTCAGGCACATCGGCCGCACCACCCCCGCTGAGGAGCCGCCCCCGTGTTCACCACCCGTCCCACTCTCCAAGGCACCTTCGGGATGGCCTCCACCACGCACTGGCTGGCGTCCCAGTCCGCGATGGCCGTCCTGGAGGACGGCGGCAACGCCTGTGACGCGGCCGTCGCCGCCGGTTTCGTGCTGCATGTCGTGGAGCCGCATCTGAACGGTCCCGCGGGTGAGGTGCCGATCATTCTCGCGCCCGCGGACGGGCCGGTGCGGGTGCTGTGCGGCCAGGGACCGGCGCCGGCCGGTGCGACGGTGGCGCACTACTCCGCGCTCGGCCTCGACCTGGTGCCCGGCACCGGACCGCTGGCCGCAGCCGTCCCCGGCGCCTTCGACGCCTGGATGCTGCTGCTGCGCGACCACGGGACCAAGTCGCTGGCCGAGGTGCTGCGGTACGCCATCGGCTACGCCGAGCACGGTCACCCCGCCGTCGAGCGCGTCGGGGAGACCGTGGAGACGGTGCGGGAACTCTTCGAGCGGGAATGGGTTTCCTCGGCCGGGATCTATCTCCCGGGCGGCCGTGCCGTCGCGCCCGGAGAGCTGCTCAGGAACCGTCCGCTGGCGGCCACCTGGCGCCGGCTGATCGCTGAGGTGGAGGCCGTGTCCGCCGGCCGGGAGGCGCAGATCGAGGCCGCCCGCAGCGTCTGGCGGGAGGGTTTCATCGGCGAGGCGCTGGCCGATTTCGCCGCCCGTCCGGCCATGGACACCTCGGGGGAGCGCCACGCGGGCACCCTCACCGGCGACGACCTGGCCGCGTTCGCCGCGACCTATGAGGCTCCGGCGACCTGTGACTGGAACGGCTGGACCGTCGCCAAGGCCGGCGGCTGGTCCCAGGGACCGGTGTTCCTTCAGCAACTCGCCCTGCTGCCGAGTGAGTTGCCCGCCCACGGCAGTCCCGAGTACGTCCATCTGCTGATCGAGGGCTGCAAGCTCGCGATGGCCGATCGGGAGGCGTGGTACGGCGATGCCGCCGAGGTGCCGCTCGGCACGCTGCTCGGCGCGGACTACAACGCCGCCCGCCGGAAGCTGATCGGCGAGCGTGCCTCGTACGAGCTGCGGCCCGGCAGCCCGGACGGCCGTACGCCGCGGCTGAGCAAGCAGGCGCGGGCGGTCGTGGCGGGCGAGGGCGGCTTTGACCCGATGGGGACCTCCGGGAGCGGGGTGGGGGAGCCGACGGTGGGGCGGGGGGCTGTGTCGGGGGGCGCGCCGTCGGGTGCTGCGTCCGGGGATCTGCCTTCGGACGCCGGGGGCGCGTACCCCATGCCCTCGGACGTCGTGCCTGCAGACCCGGTGCCCGGGGACTCCGTGCCCTCGGACGTCGCGCCCGAGGTCGGCCACAATGGGGCCACCCGGGGCGACACCTGCCATCTCGACATCGTCGACCGCTGGGGAAACCTGGTCTCCGCGACACCGTCCGGTGGCTGGCTGCAGTCCAACCCCGTCATCCCGGCGCTCGGCTTTCCGCTCGGTACCCGGTTGCAGATGGCCTGGCTGGAGGAGGGGCTGCCGAACTCGCTCACCCCCGGGCGCCGCCCCCGCACCACCCTCACTCCGTCCCTCGCGCTGCGCGACGGGGTCCCCGTGATGGCCTTCGGCACGCCGGGCGGGGACCAGCAGGACCAGTGGCAGGTGCACTTCTTCCTGGCCGTGGCGCTGCGGCCGGCGGTGTGCGGGGGCCTCGACCTCCAAGGCGCCATCGACGCCCCGAACTGGCACAACGACGCGTTCCCGGGCTCGTTCTTCCCGCGGGGGATGCGGCCGGGGAGCGTCACCGTGGAGTCCCGGATCGGCGCGGAGACCGTCGATGAGCTGCGGCGGCGCGGTCATCGGGTCACGGTCGGCGGCCCCTGGTCGGAGGGGCGGCTGTGCGCGGTTGCCCGCGATCCGGAGACGGGGGTGCTGTCGGCGGCGGCGAATCCTCGGGGGATGCAGGGGTACGCGGTCGGGCGCTGAATCCGTGCGGGATGCGGGGTGCGCGCGGTGGGGCGCTGAATGGCGGGGCGGGGACGCTGCGGGGACGCGGTGGGACGGCGGGGGCATGGTGGGCGACGCGGAGGGCACGCGGACCGTCACGGCGGGTGTGCGCACCACCGCCCTGTGCACTCCGCGGCACCGGGAGTTCACCTGGCGGCCAGTCGGAGTGTCAGTGGGGCGTGGTTCGATTGACGCATGATCGAAGCATTCCGTACCCAAGATCAGGGAGACACCACGGACATCACCGACGCCCTGAGCAGCACCGATGCCACGAACGGCGCGGTAACGCACGGCGCCGCTGTCACGAACGGTGATGCGGCCGTGGCCCTGACCCCCACTGCCCCCGCCCACCCGTCCTCGCCGGATCGCGCGGAGCCGGACCTCTCCGCGCCGGACCTGGTCGCCGTCGAGGCCGCCGTCCGCCAGGCCGCCGCCGACGAGATCATGCCGCGCTTCCAGCAGCTCGCCGCCGAGGACATCGTCGAGAAGAACGGGCCGCACGACCTCGTCACGGTCGCCGACCGGCTCGCCGAAGAGCACCTCACCGCCGCGCTGACGGCCCTGCTGCCCGGCTCCCGGGTGGTCGGCGAGGAGGCGGTGCACGCCGACCCGAGCGTGCTGGACGCACTGCACGGCGACGCTCCCGTCTGGATAGTCGACCCGGTCGACGGCACCCGCCAGTTCGTGCACGGCGACCCCGGCTTCGCCACCCTCGTCGCGCTCGCCCACCGCGGCGAGGTGCTGGCCTCCTGGACGTACGCCCCCGCCCTCGGCCTGATGGCCATCGCCCGCCGAGGCCACGGCGCCGAGTTGAACGGCATACCGCTGCGCGCGGGCAGCCCGGCCCCCGATGCGATCCTCAACGTCGCCACCTCCCACTTCGACTTCACCAACGACGACGAGAAGCGAGTGCTGGCCACCCTGGACACCGGCGGCGTCGCCCCGCGCCCCTGCGGCTCGGCGGGCCTGGAGTATCTGCATGTGGCCCGCGGTGAGATCGACGCCATCGCGTTCAGCTGGGAAAACGCCTGGGACCACGCCGCCGGGCTGCTCCTGGTGCAGGAGGCGGGCGGCGCCAGCGGCACGGTCGCCGGGCAGCCGTTCCGTATCGAAGGCGGCAACGCCCTGCCCTTCACCGCGGCCCGGGACGCCGAAACGGCGCGGCGTATCCTCGGACTGCTGGCAGCCGCCAACTGATCCTCAACGCCGAGGGTCGGACGTGAGGGGAGTGGCGCAGGTGCCGAGGATGCTCGATGCCGTGGTGGTCGGGGCGGGACCCAACGGCCTGACCGCCGCCGTCGAGCTGGCCCGCCGCGGGATGTCCGTCGAGGTCTTCGAGGCCCGGTCCACCATCGGCGGCGGAGCCCGCACCGAGGAGCTGACCCTCCCCGGCTTCCGCCACGACCCCTGCTCGGCGGTGCACCCCCTCGGCGCGGGCTCGCCCGCCTTCAACGCCATGCCGCTGGTCCGGTACGGCCTGGAATGGCTGCACCCCGAGCTCCCGATGGCGCACCCTTTCCCGGACGGCACGGCCGCGGTGCTGGCCCACTCCGTCGGCCAGACCGCGATGTCGTTCGGCGCGCGCGACGCCGGCACGTACCGCAGGCTCGTCGCGCCCTTCGTCGGCAAATGGGACGCCCTGGCGCATGACTTCCTGCGCACCCAGTGGCTCGGCCTGCCCGGCGACCCGCTGACCTACGCCCGGTTCGGGCTGGTCGCGATGCAGCCGGTCACGCTCCTCAACTGCCGCTTCCAGGACGAGAAGGCCCGCGCGCTGATGGCCGGCCTCGCGGCGCACGCCATCGCGCCGCTCGGCAGCTTCGGGACCGCCGGCCTCGCCCTGGTGTTCGCGCTCGCCGCGCACGCCAACGGCTGGCCGGTGGCGCGCGGCGGCTCCCAGGCGATCTCCGACGCGCTCGCCGGGCTGCTGCGGGCCCATGGCGGCGCCGTGCACACCGACTTCGAGGTCAAGCGGCTGGACGATCTGCCGCCGGCCCGCGCCTATGTCTTCGACACCTCGCCGACCGCGCTCGCCCGGATCGCCGGTCTGGGCAACGCGTACCGGGAGGTGAAGTACGGCCCCAGCGTCTTCAAGATCGATTACGCGCTGTCGGGCCCCGTCCCGTGGACGGCCGAGGAGGCCCGCCGGGCCGGCACCGTCCATATCGGCCCCACCAGCGGCGACATCGCCGCCGCGCTCAACGCCGCCACGCACGGCCAGGACCCGTCCACCCCCTTCCTGATCACCGCCCAGCCCAGCCTGATCGACGACACCCGCGCCCCCGAGGGCAAGCACGTCTTCTGGGCGTACGGCCATGTCCCCAACGGCTGGGAAGGCGACGCCACCGACGTCGTCGAGCGCCAGATCGAGCGCTTCGCCCCCGGCTTCCGGGACCTCGTCCTCGCCCGCGCGGTCGCCGGCCCGCCCCAACTCGCCGCCCGCAACGCCAATTACATCGGCGGCGACACCGCCACCGGCTCCGCGGCCGGGCTGCGCCTGCTCATCCGCCCCAAACTCACCCGCATCCCCTACGAAACCGCCCACCCCGCCGTCTTCCTCTGCTCCCAGGCGACGCCGCCGGGCCCGGGGGTGCATGGGATGTCGGGGCATTATGCGGCCAGGACCGTTTGGCGGTGGCTGCGTGCGGGTCGTCGTTGATCAGCAGGTGCGCGTCTGGCGCCGTCTTCGTGCCGGGCGTCGTTGGTCTGCGGCTGCGCAGCCCCATCCTCCCTGCCCGTACGGGCGAACCGCCGCCTCTGGTCGGCGCGACGCGCCCGTCGTCAACTGGCCGCCCCGCGCGAGCCTGCCTACGCTCGGGCACATGAGCACCTCGCCGCCCTCCCGTTCCGCCCCCGCCCTCACCCTCGTCCAGGGCGATATCACCGAACAGGCCGTGGACGCTGTAGTCAACGCAGCCAACTCCTCGCTCATGGGCGGAGGGGGAGTGGACGGCGCGATCCACCGGCGCGGCGGACCGGAGATCCTCGCCGAGTGCCGCGCCCTGCGCGCCTCGAAGTACGGCCGCGGCCTGCCCACCGGCGAGGCCGTCGCCACCACCGCCGGCCGGCTGCCCGCCCGGTGGGTCATCCACACGGTCGGCCCGGTGTACGCCGCCTCCGAGGACCGCAGCGACCTGCTGGCCTCCTGCTACCGTGCATCGCTGCGGGTCGCCGACGAACTGGGCGCGCGGACGGTCGCGTTCCCGGCCATCTCCGCCGGCATCTACGGCTGGCCCATGGACGACGCCGCCCGCATCGCCGTCCAGACGGTGTGCGACACGGAAACGGCCGTGGAGGAGGTGTGCTTCGTCCTCTTCGACGAGCACGCGTATGCGGCGTTCGCGGCGCAGGTGCAGTGAGAGCGACGGGGAGTTCGCGAGTGGTCAGGGCTGTTGACGGAGAGTACGTGCTCCGATAGGAGGCTCTGCCACCTGACGGGAGGCTCCGTGCTGCCCGATGGGAGATTGCGTGCCGCCCTCTTCCGAGGCTGTGCTGGCCGCCTCGCATGCCCTGATCGGGGCGCGGTATGTGCCAACCGGTGCGGCCGCGGAGCACGCTGCCGGGCGGTGCACCTTTGCCGGTGCACCGGGTCCCCCGCCGTGCTGCTGCCCGGCACTCAGAAAGGAGCCGGCGCCGGAACCCAGACCGGTTGCGGGGTGGCGACGGGTGTGCCGCCCCGGCAAAAAGGTCCCGCCCGGCGCGCGCTCTGGAGGACGGGCGTCGGCGCCCCTCAAGCCCCTCAGGACAAGCAGCATCGGGTCAGGCGCGTCAGAACTTGCTGATATGGCGCGCCTCTTCGGCCTCCTTGGCGACGGTGGACAGATCGGCGCCGCATGCGGCCGACACGGTGGCTGCGACGGCGCCCTCGACGAACGGGGCGTCGGCCAGGACGGCTTGGATCTCCGGGTGGTCCTCCAGGACGAGGCGTGCGGTGAGGACCGAGCTCCCCAGGTCCGGGAGGACCAGCACGCCGGCGCCGGTATCGGCGGTGCGCAGTGCGTCGCGGATGCGGGCGTAACTCGTCCCGATACCACCGTCTTCCATACCGCCGGCCGCGGCGACGACGACTTGGCCGGAACCGAGCTGTCCGACCAGGGACTGTATGCCGTGGGCGATCTCCGCGCTGTGCGACACAAGTACGATGCCAACCAACGGTGTCATGAACGAGGACTCTACGAGTCAGAACGCCGTTCATCAATACCGAACAGGAGTTGTTTCATGGTCCAGGCGGTGCACAGAGCGATCCACGTTCTCCGGGAGCTCGCCACGGCGACCCCGCGCCTGGGCGTGACGGAACTCGCCGACCGCGTCGGCATCGCCAAGCCGACCGTGCACGCCCTGCTGCGCACCCTTGAGATGGAGGGCATGGTCGTCCAGGACCGGGAGACGGGCAAGTATCAGCTGGGCCCCGGCCTGGTGGTCCTGGGCAATGCCTACCTGGACTCGCACGAGCTGCGCACCCGCGCGGTGACCTGGGCCGATCTGCTGGCCACCCAGACCGGCGCCGCCGTGTGGGCGGGAGTCCTCACGGACCGCCGCGTCCTGGTCGTGCACCATGCGTTCCGTCCCGGGGGAGCGGCGCAGGTCCTGGAGACCGGGGCCAGTCTGCCCTGGAACACCTGCGCCCTGGGGAAGGCCGTCGCGGCCTTCCTGCCCGCCGAACGCCGTAAGGAGCTGCTGGCGGGCGAGTTGCTCCGGGTCACCGGCGCCAGCATCGACGATCCGGCGCGCCTCGCCCCGCAGTTGGACCGGGTGCGCGAGACCGGATACGCGGTGGACGACCAGGAGCTGACGCTGGGCGACGCCGGCATCGCGGCGCCCGTCTTCGATCGTACCGGCGAGGTCGTGGGCGGCCTCGGCGTGGTGGGACCCGTCGAGCGGCTGCTCGCCGACAGCGCACGTCAGGAGTGTGCCATCGCGGTCCGTGAAGTGGCCCGCAGTCTGTCGCGGGATCTCGGCGCACCGCGTGACGCGGGTCTGCGCGCCTGCGGCTGACGCCTTTCGGGGTGTCCCCTGGGGCACTCCTTTGGGCGTCCCCAAGGGGTACGCCTCGGAGCGCCCTCGGCGTCATTGAGGGCGCATCAACTCGCCATGCGCGAGCGACCGTTCGGTCAAGATCAGCGGTCTTCCGGGCCACTCTGCGGCAAGCCCTTGACGGGGCCGGGGTCAGTGGGCTTTGCTTCCCGTGGTCATTCGGTAATGCCGAACAGCTTTCGGGACCTGCCAGTGGTCCGACTCACCGCTCACGGCTGCGATCACGGGGGAGCGAAGGAGCGCCTGCCATGCGGAAGACTGCGAAGAAGCCCGTCAACTCAGCCGAGTCCGTACCGCCGTCGGGCGGTCGGCGTGCCTCACCTCAGGCACTCTCGTCTCCGTCGACCTCCATGGTGACACCGCCCTGTTGGGGTTCGACGTCCTCGCCGAGGCCAACGTAGTCCTCGGTAGTCCCCGCGGAACCCGGCGTGAGCAGTCCCGCAGCTCCGGGACCCGACCCCGAAGCGCACCCCGACCGCGAAAGGCACGACGACCCCGAAGTGCACGACCCGCGAAGATTCGCACGACGACCCGCGAAGCGCACGACGAACCGTGAAACCGAAGGAGTACCGGTGGATGTTTCGCTCGCCCGTCACTGGGTGCAGAACATCGCCTCTGCCATGAGCCGGAACCAGGAGCACCTCACCACACTGGACTCGGCCATCGGGGATGGCGATCACGGGGCCAACATGGCCCGTGGCTTCTTCGCGGTGCGCGCCGGTCTCGACAGCGGCACATGGTCCGCCGCCACGGCCGAGGAGATACTCGTGCAGACGGGCAGGACCCTGGTGTCCGTCGTCGGGGGAGCCTCCGGCCCGCTGTTCGGCAGCGCCTTCCGTGCCCTCGGTGCGGCCCTCGACACCGAGGACGGCACCGAGGACGACACCGAGAACGGCACCGAGCTGGGCACCGGGACCGACCACGAGGCAGAGACGGATACCGACGCCACGCGGTTCGCGGCGGCGCTCGCCGCCGGGCTCGAAAAGATCCAGCAGCTGGGTGCTGCGGTGCCCGGCGACAAGACCATGATCGACGCCTACGCGCCCGCCTATCGCGCGTTCCACGACGCCGCGCATTCCGGCGCCGACTTCCGTACGGCCGCACACGCCGCGGCCGACGCGGCCGAAGCCGGGATGCGGGCCACCGTCGCGATGCAGGCCGGGAAGGGCCGGGCGTCGTATCTGGGGCTGCGCAGCGTCGGTCACCAGGACCCGGGGGCCACCTCGACCGCCTATGTCTTCCGCGCTCTCGCCGACGCAACGGAAGCGGAGGCGACCGGAGCGGTGTGAACGGCCCCAGATGCGACGCCCGAACGGCTGAACATCGCCGCCTTGGTCCATGACTCATGCGGCACCTGACGACTTCTTGATTCGTCACCCGGCCGGAACCCCGCGACGGACGGCCCCGCCCGTATCGCCACCGACCACCTCCGCGCCGGACCCGGGGCGCTCCCGCAACGCGTCCCCGCGTCTTTCCGAACGTCTTGAACCACTGATCCGAACCCCAGTGATCAGTAGTGATCAGAGATCTGAACCGGCGATCTGAACCAGCGATTGGATCAATGTGACTGTCCATTCCGTCGACCATGTCGAATTCTTCGTGGGGGACGTCCTCCAGGCGTCCCACTACTACTGCGGCACCTACGGATTCCGGGTGGTAGCCGAAGCGGGGCCGCTCACCGGACTGGCCGGCGCCCGCTCGCTGGTGCTGGCGCACGGCGGCGTGCGCCTGGTGCTGACCTCCGCCCTGCACGCCGACCACGCGGCATCCCGCTTCGTCCGCAGGCACGGCGACGGGGTGCGCGATGTGGCCCTCCGGACGGACGACGCGGCCGGCGACTTCGAGCGGGCGCTGGCCGCCGGGGCCGAGGCCGTCGCGGAGCCGGAGATCTTCGAGGACGCCACCGGCCGGGTCACCCGGGCCACCATCGCCGCCACCAACGACCTGGTCCACACCCTGATACAGCGTGAAAATGACGGCGCATCAGGAACGCCGGAGCCCGCGGGATCCTTCCTGCCTCGGCGATATCAGTCCTTCCCCGAGGTCGCCGAGCCGGGCCCCGAGCTGCTGCGCTCGGTCGACCACCTGGCCCTGTGCCTGCGCGCCGGATCCCTGGAGACCATGGTCGACTTCTATCGGCGGGCGCTGGGGCTGCGGCACACCTACGACGAGTACATCGTCGTCGGCGGTCAGGCGATGGCCTCGAAGGTCGTCCAGGACGAGACCCGGGGCGTCACCTTCACCATGGTGGAACCGGATCCGGTCGGTGACCGCGGGCAGCTGAACGACTTCCTCGAAGGCTTCGACGGCCCCGGCGTCCAGCATGTGGCCTACGGCACCGACGACATCGTCCGGGCAGCCCGTGAACTGCGCGCCTCCGGCGTGGAGTTGCTGAAGACCCCGGCCGGATACTACTCCGCGCTGGCCGAGCGGGGCATCAAGGTGGACATCGACACGGCGGTGCTGCAGGAACTGGGCCTGCTGGCCGACCGGGACGAATGGGGCCACCTGATCCAGGTGTTCACCCGCTCTCCCTACGCCCGCCGGACGGTGTTCTTCGAGCTGATCCAGCGGCTGGACGCACGTACCTTCGGCAGCGGCAACATCAAGGCCCTCTACGAGGCCGTGGAGCGTGAGCGCGCCGATGCCCCGAGCGCCGCCGTACCGGTCGGTGCCGCGGCGGGGGCCGACGCATGACCGCACCGGGGGCCGGACGGGCCGAACCCTCCGACGACCGGCCGGACACGCTCCTGACCCCGCAGGACTACGCGGCGGCGGCACGCGCCCGGCTCGACCGGTCCGTGTGGGACTACATCGCCGGCGGCAGCGGCGACGAGGTCACCCTGCGCGAGGAGCGCGCGGCCTACGACCGCTACCGGCTGCGTCCTTCGGCCCTCGTCGATGTGTCGCACTGCGAGCTGGGGACCACCCTGCTCGGCAGGCCCGTGGACTTCCCGGTCGGTATCGCGCCCATGGCCTTCCACCGACTGGTGCACGCGGACGGTGAGATCGCCACCGCCCGCGCGGCCGGTGCGGTGGGCGCGCTGACCATCGCCAGCACCTTCGCCAGCAAGACGCTGGAGGAGACCGCACGGGCCGCGACCGGCCCGCTGTGGTTCCAGCTGTATGTGATGCGCCGTCGGGAGATCACCGAGTCCCTCGTACGCCGGGCCGAGGCCGCCGGCTACCGGGCCCTGGTGATCACCGTCGACACCCCGAGGATGGCGCGCCGGGAACGCGATCTGCGCAATGGCTTCGGCCTGCCCCCGTACGTCCGGCCGGCCAATCTCGACGACGGCCAGGGGGCCGGACTGCACCGCGGCCGCTCCGGCAGCTCCACACTGGCCGAACACGCCGCCCTGCACCACGACGCCGCGTTCACCTGGGAGGACCTGGCCTGGCTGCGCTCGCTGACCAGCCTGCCGCTGGTGCTCAAGGGCGTCCTCACCGCGCGGGACGCCCGGCGGGCCGCGGAACTCGGGGTGGCCGGGCTGATCGTGTCCACCCACGGCGGCCGCCAACTCGACGGCGCGGTACCGGCACTGGACGCGCTCCGCGAAGTCGTCGACGCCGTGCCCGCCCACTGCGAGGTCCTCGTGGACGGCGGTATCCGCCGCGGTACGGACGTCCTCAAGGCACTGGCGCTCGGCGCCCGCGCGGTGCTCGTCGGCCGCCCCGTGCTCTGGGGCCTCGCCGTCGACGGCGCCGACGGCGTCGAACGGGTCCTCGGCACACTCCGGGCCGAGCTGGAAGAGGCGATGGCGCTGACCGGCCGCCCCCGCCTGGACCTGATCGACCGGGACCTCCTGCACCGTTCCGCGCGCCTCCCCCACCACCCCACCCCGAACGACAAGGACATGGCATGACGACGAACGACGCACGCCACTCGCTGACCGACGCACGCCGCACGCCGACCGACGCACGCTTCACGCTGACCGACGCCGAGCGGGATCTGCTGCCGTCCGACGAAGAGGTGCGGTTCTACCAGGAGCACGGCTGGTATCTGTCGAAGAAGCTGCTGACCGACGAGGAAGTCGACCTCATGAACGCCGCGGCCGACCGCTTCTACGCCGGCCACCGGGACCGTACGCTGCCCCAGCGGCCGCCCCGCCTGGCGTACTGGGAGCCCGAGCAGGGCGATGTGCACCGGCACAACGACTACATCTTCTACGAGCACGACACCATCGGCTCCATCCTCGCCAAGCCGCTCATCGCGGCGGTGGCGGCACGTATCGCGCAGACCGGCCAGATACGCCTGTGGAACAGCACCCTCATCCACAAGCCGCAGCGCGCGGACGACGCCCGCAACATCGTGCCCTGGCACTTCGACCGCCACTACTGGCAGACCTGCTCCTCCGACGAGATGCTCACCGCCTTCATCCCCTTCCACGACTGTGACGAGGAGATGGGGACGATCACGATGGTCGACGGCAGCCACCGCTGGAAGGAGACCGGCGGCGACGACTCCACCAGCCGGCACTTCGCCGATCGTGACCGCTCGGAGCTGGAGGAGATGCTCCAGGAGAACGCCGCCTTCAACAACGGCGAGGTCCGCAAGGTCCCGGTGAACATCCCCAAGGGCCACATCAGCTTCCACCACTGCCGCACCTACCACGGCAGTGGCTACAACCTCAGCGACCGGCCGCGCCGCGCGATCTCCCTGCACCTGCAGGACCGGACCAACCAGTGGCGGCCCTACGAGCTCTCCACCGGCAACCGCGTCGTCTACAACAACGACGTGCTCGTCCGCGCGGACGCGAACGGCAACCCCGACTACACCGACCCGGACTTCTGCCCCGTCCTGTGGGAGGACCCCCGGTGAGTCACGGTTCCCCCGCCACCGTGCTGTCGGCCGACGATCTGCACGGCTCGCTCGGCGACCCGCTGATGGAGGTGATGAACTTCCTCAACGAGGTCACCTCCCGCTATCCGGAAGCGATCTCCTTCGGGCCGGGCCGCCCCTATGAGGGGCTGTTCGAGGTCGAGCGGATCGGCTACTACCTCGACGCCTACAAGCGGTATCTCTCCGAGGAGCTGGGCCGGACCCCCGACGAGGTCCGGACGATGCTCTTCCAGTACGGCCGGACCAACGGCCAGATCCATGAACTGGTGGCCCGCGCCCTGCGCAACGACGAGGGCATCCAGGTGTCCCCCGAGTCCCTCGTGGTCACCGTCGGCTGCCAGGAAGGCATGTTCCTCGCCCTCCGCGCACTGTTCCGCGACCCGTTGGACGTCCTGCTGGTCTCCTCGCCCTGCTACGTCGGGGTCACCGGCGCGGCCCGGCTGCTGAACATCGAGACCGTACACGTGCCGGAGGGCGAGAACGGGACCGACCCGGAGACGGTGCGGCGGACCGTCGCCGGGCTGCGTGCGGCGGGCAAGCGGCCGCGCGCCCTCTACCTGGTGCCGGACTTCTCCAACCCGACCGGCACCTGTCTGCCCCTGCCCGCCCGCCACCAGTTGCTCGAACTGGCCGAGGAGGACGACCTGCTCCTCCTGGAGGACAACCCGTACGGGTTCTTCACACGGACCGGCAGCGGCCTGGCCACGCTCAAGGCGCTGGACCGTCGGCAGCGGGTGATCTACCTCGGTTCCTTCGCCAAGACCTGCTTCCCCGGCGCCCGGGTCGGCTATGTGGTCGCCGACCAGCAGGTCCAGGCGCCGGACGGCAGCCGTACGCTGCTGGCGGACGAACTGTCCAAGATCAAGGGCATGGTGACGGTGAATACCCCGGCCATCAGCCAGGCGGTCATCGGGGGCATGCTGCTCACCCACGACTTCCGCCTGCGGGAGGCCAACAAACCGGCCGCCGACTTCTACCGGGAGAACCTGGCGGTCCTGCTCGACTGCCTGGAACGGCTGCTGCCCCCGGAACGGCGCGAGGCGGCCGGGATCCACTGGAACGCGCCCGAGGGCGGCTTCTTCCTCACCCTGACCCTCCCCGTCCCGGCGGACAACGCGCTGCTCGAAGAGTCCGCACGGGAGCACGGGGTGATCTGGACGCCCATGAGGTACTTCTATCCGGACGCGGACGGGGATGCGGACGGGGGCGCGGGCCCGGACCAGGATCCGGATCCGGCCCCGGACAGCGGCGGCGGACATCAGATGCGGCTCTCGCTGAGCTACCTGACGCCGCAACAAGTCACCGAAGGAGCCCGCCGGTTGGTGGCCCTGCTGGAACGGAGCTGCCTGTGAACGCCGTCCTCTACATGGTGACGGTGCTGATCTGGGGCTCCACCTGGCTGGCGATCAAGGGCCAGCTCGGAGAGGTGCACCCCACGGCATCGATCGCCTACCGGTTCGCCCTGGCGGCCGTGATCCTGCTGGCGTGGGCGCGACTGCGTGGACTGCCCCTGCGCTATCCGCTCCGTGTACACGGACAGTTCGTCCTCATGGGCGGGCTGATGTTCTCCACCAACTTCGTCTGCTTCTACTTCGCCGAACAGCATCTGACCACCGGCCTCGTCTCGATCATCTTCGCGATGTCGCTGGTGGTGAACATGGCGTTCGCCCGCCTCTTCTTCAAGCGTGCGATCACCGCCAAGATGCTCATCGGCGGCGGGATCGGGCTGCTGGGCATCGCCACGGTGTTCTGGCCGGAATTCCAGAACTTCGGCCTCACCTCCGGAACGGGACAGGGCATCGCGCTCTCCGCCCTCGGCACCCTGGTGTTCTGCCTGGGCAATGTGGTCTCCGGCAAGACCCAGGCCGCGGGCATCCCGGTGGTCCAGGGCACCGGCTACGCCATGGCCTACGGGGCGCTGCTGATGGCCCCGTTCGCCGGGTTCCTCGGGGACGGCGGCCTGTTCGACCCCGCGCTCCAGTACACCGGCTCGCTCCTCTACCTGGCCGTTTTCGGCTCGGTGATCGGATTCGGCGCCTATCTCACCCTGCTCGGCCGGATCGGCGGGGAGCGTGCGGCCTACGCGATGGTGCTCTTCCCGATCGTGGCGCTGCTGTTGTCCACGGTGTTCGAGGAATTCCACTGGACGGTACGGGATCTGACCGGCGTCGTCCTGATCCTGGTCGGCAATGCCGTGATGCTGACCAATCCGGCGCTGCTACGGCGCCTGACCGGCAACCGGTTCCCCGCGGAGCAGGCGGCACAACCGGAGCCGACGGCACCGAGCGCGGCCGACCGGTAGCCCGTTCCCAGCCCGTCCGTAGTCCGTCCGCTGTCCGTCCGCAGCCCGGCGGGCTGAACGGCCGCGCCGCGCCATCCCACTCACCACGGTCGAGGAGCGACCCCTTGCATACCGCTGCAGTCGTCGGCACTGGACTCGTCGGCACATCGATCGCCCTGGCACTGACCGCCCGGGGAGTGACCACCCATGTGATCGACCGCGACCGGCACCGCGTACGGATCGCCGCCGCACGGGGCGCGGGCACCCCCGAACCGCCGTCGGCGCCCGTGGACATCGCGGTCATCTGCGTCCCGCCGTCGGAGATCGCCCGGACCATCGCCGACCACCAGAAGGCCCGACTGGCCAAGGTCTACACGGACGTGGCGAGCGTCAAGGCCCTGCCGCACGCCGAGTGCCTGGCCCTCGGATGCGACACCACCGCCTTGGTGGGCGGGCATCCGCTGGCCGGACGGGAACGCTCCGGCCCGCTGGCGGCCCGCGCCGATCTCTTCCACGACCGCCACTGGGTGCTCACCCCGACCTCGGAAACCAGTGAAGACGCGCTCAACCGGGCCCTGGAACTGGTCTCCCTGTGCGGCGCCGTACCGGTGCTGCTGGACCCACCCGAGCACGACCGGGCGGTGGCCCTGGTCTCCCATCTGCCGCACCTGATGGCGAGCCTCACCGCGGCCCGGCTGCTGGAGGGCGAGGACCAGGCGGTACGGCTGGCCGGCCGCGGCATGCGGGACGTCACCCGGATCGCCGCCGGCGACGCCGCGCTGTGGACCGACATCCTCGCCGCCAACGCCGCCGCCGTCAGCGTGCTGCTTGCCGAACTCACCGCGGACCTGCGCAGAACGGCCGACGCACTGGCACGACTGACCGACGGCGACCCGGAACAGCAGCACGGTGCCCTGGCCGACCTCACCGACGTCCTCCGCCGCGGCAGCGAGGGCCGGGCCCGTATCACGGCACCGTACGGCGGCGGGGGGATGGGCTCCGCCACCTCGCTCTCGGTCTCCATCAGCGGACAGGACCGCCGCCTGGAGCGGCTGCTCGACGATGTGAGCGAGGCGCGCGTGGACCTGGAGGACATGGCGTTCCCCGACACGCCGGCGCCGCCGCACGGTGCGGTCGAGCTCCTGGTCGCCCCGGACGCGGCCCGCCCACTGACCGACGCCCTGCGCGAGCGCGGCTGGGCAGTCCGTTAGCGGCCCCTGCCCCTGCCCTGCCGTCCTGGTACGCGGACGACTACCCTCAACCAGCCCCTCATCCCGGAGTATTGAATGCCGCATATCACCGTCGACTACGACAAGCCCCTGCACGACTCCTTCGACCGCCGCCGCTTCGCGCTCGCACTTCACTCGCTGGCGGCCAAGACGGTCGACGGCATCACCGTCGAAAGCTGCAAGACACGCTTCCGGTCCGTCGATGAGGTCGTCATCGCGGACGGTGAGCCCGGCCAGGCCCTGATCCACGTCGAGTTCGCGATCCTGCCGGGCCGTACGACCGAGATCAAGACCGCGCTGAGCCGCGCGGTACTCGATCTGGTACGCACCCACACGGCCTCCGTGCCCGACACGGTGGTACACGCATCCGTGGACGTGCTCGACCTCAGCCCGTCGTACACCAAGCATGTCCGATCCGCACATGTCGAGCGATCCGCGCATGTCGAGTAATCCACCGTCGCGGACCGGCATTCCCTGTATCCGGCGATCGCCCCCTACGACAGCGGCATGTTCGACGTCGGCATGTTCGACGCGGACGACGGCAACCGCGCGTACGGGGAGGTCCGCGGCAACCCGGACGGCAAGCCCGCCCTGGTCGTTCACGGCGGCCCGGGCTCGGGCTGTACGGCACGGGTGCGGCGGTACTTCGACCCCGACCGCTATCGGGTCGTCCTCTTCGACCAGCGCGGATGCGGCCGCAGCACCCCGCATGCGAGCGATCCGGCCACCGACATGCGGCACAACACGACGGAGCATCTGCTCGCCGACATGGAGCGGCTGCGCGAACACCTGGACATCGACCGCTGGCTGCTGTTCGGCGGTTCATGGGGCTCGGCCCTGATCCTGGCGTATGCGCAACGCCACCCGGACCGGGTATCGGACATCGTCATCCCCAGCGTCACCACGACCCGGCGCTCGGAGATCGACTGGCTCTACCGGGGCGTCGGCCGGTTCTTCCCGGAGGAGTGGGAGCGGTTCCTGGCCGGCGCCCCCGGGGTGGACCGGGACGGGGACATCGTCGGCGCCTCCGCCCGCCTGATGGAGGACCCGGACCCCGCGGTACGGGACAAGGCGACCGCCGACTGGTGCGCCTGGGAGGACGCGGTGCTCTCTCTGCAGCCGCACGGCGCGCCCACCCCCTACGAAGACCGGCCCTCGGTGGCCCGCCAGGCCCTGGTGCGGATCTGGCGGCACAAAGGAGGCGGCACACAGGCAAGCCGGAGGCGTCACACAGGCGGGACGACCCACCGACCAGGCGGGACGAGGCACCGGCCGTGCGCGAGGCGAGACGACTCGGGGGCCAGGCAGGGACGAGGCAGGGCGGCGCCCAGGCCGCACGAACAGGCTGGCGCCAGTGGCCGGCGCCCCACACTGGCGCGAGCAGCGCCCCCGGCGCCCGGCGAAGTCCCGTCCCGATGGCACAAGTCCCGCCCCGGTTGCAGGGTCTAGACGCCCAGCGGGAGTCCGCCTGCCGGAAGGCCGAACATTGACCTCGGGTCCCCGAACGTTGATGTCGGATTTCCGCCAGCCGGCCTCCCGTCGGCTGAGGAATCCTTGAGGCCATGCACACCGATACCGAGCGCTGTCTGCGCGCCGTGCAGTCCAGGGACGCCCGCTTCGACGGCTGGTTCTACACCGCCGTACTCACGACTCGCATCTACTGCCGCCCGAGCTGCCCGGTGGTGCCGCCCAAGCCCGCGAACATGCGTTTCTACCCAAGCGCCGCCGCGGCGCAGCAGGCCGGGTTCCGGGCCTGCAAGCGGTGCCGGCCGGACGCCGGCCCGGGGTCGCCGCAGTGGGACGAGCGGGCCGACCTCGTCGCACGTGCCATGCGGCTGATCGCCGACGGGATCGTCGACCGTGAGGGTGTCCCGGGCCTGGCCGGCCGCCTCGGCTACAGCACCCGCCAGATCGAGCGCCAGCTGCTGGCGGAACTCGGCGCGGGACCGCTCGCCCTGGCCCGCGCCCAGCGCGCCCAGACCGCCCGGCTCCTGGTGGAGTCCACGGCGCTGCCGATGGCCGATGTCGCGTTCGCCGCCGGATTCGCCAGCATCCGCAGCTTCAACGAGACCGTACGGGAGGTCTTCGGGCTCGCCCCGACGGAACTGCGGCAGCGCGCCGAGCCGGGCCCGCGCACCGCACTGCCCGGCACGCTCGTCCTGCGGCTGCCCTTCCGTCGCCCGCTCAACCCCGACAACCTCTTCGGGCACCTCGCCGCCACCGCCGTCCCCGGAGTCGAGGAATGGCGGGACGGCGCCTACCGCCGCACTCTGCGCCTCCCGTACGGCCACGGCATCGTCGCCCTCGCACCCCGCCCCGACCACATCGACTGCCGACTGGCCCTCACGGATCTGCGCGACCTCGCCGGAGCCATCGCCCGCTGCCGCCGGATGCTCGACCTCGACGCGGACCCGGAGGCCGTCGACGGGCTGCTCCGCGAGGACCCGCAGCTGGTCTCCCTGGTCGACAAGGCACCCGGCCGCCGTGTGCCGCGCACCGTCGACGCCGACGAGTTCGCGATCCGCGCCGTACTCGGCCAGCAGGTCTCCACCGCCGCCGCCCGCACCCACGCGGGGCGGCTGGTCCGCGCCCACGGCGAGCAGATCGACGACCCGGGCGGCGGCCTGACCCACCTCTTCCCCACCGTCCACGCGCTCGCGGAACTCGACCCAGAGTCCCTGGCGATGCCCCGCACCCGCCGTGCCACCCTCACCGGTGTCATCGCCGCCCTCGCCTCCGGTGCGCTGCAGCTCGGCGTCGGCAGCGACCGGGACGCGGCCCGAGCCACGCTCGCCGACCTGCCGGGCATCGGCCCCTGGACCGTCGAATGCGTCGCCATGCGCGCGCTCGGCGACCCCGACGCCTTCACCCCCACCGACCTCGGCCTGCGCCGCGCCGCCGCCGGGCTCGGTATGCCCGCCACACCCGCGGCCCTCGTCCGGCACTCCGCGATCTGGCGCCCCTGGCGCGCCTACGCCGTCCAGTACCTATGGGCGACCTACGACCACCCCATCAACCACCTGCCTACGAACTGAGCCCACGGTCATGTCCCTTGACGCACCCGATCCCGACGCCCACCTCACGCACAGCGTCCTGCACGACACCCCGGTCGGCCCGCTCACCCTCGTCGCCGCCGGGGACGCTCTCACCGGTCTCTATATGACGGACCAGCGTCACCGTCCGCCACAGGAGACCTTCGGACACCCGGCAGACCCCGGAGACGCGCCGTTCGCCGAGGCCATCGCCCAGCTCCGGTCCCACTTCCGCGGCGAGTTGACCAGCTTCGACCTGCCGCTCGCACTGCGCGGCACGCCATTCCAGCGCCGCGTCTGGGCCGCGCTGTGCACGATCCCGTACGGCGAGACCGTCAGCTACGGGCAGCTCGCCGAACGGCTCGGCGCTCCATCCGCGGCCCGCGCCGTCGGCCTGGCCAACGGGCGGAATCCGGTCGGCATCATCGTCCCCTGCCACCGCGTCGTCGGCGCCAACGGCAGCCTCACGGGCTACGGCGGCGGCCTCGACCGCAAGCGCCGTCTGCTCGCCTTCGAGCGCGCAGACGGCGCGCTGTTCCCGGCGGAGGCGTGCGACTGACGGGGGCGGGTGTGCGCGGGCCATGTGCTGTGCGATGTGCGACGCGATGTGACCTTGGCAGGGTACGTTCCAGCGCTCCCCACGGTTCTCAACCTGTAGTTGGAGTTCTCAACCTGTGGTTGGGACGCTCCCCTTCGGCGGCAGACCGTCCTCCAGCTCCGCAGGCCCCCGACCGCCTGCAAGGGCCTCCAGAGCGGCACCGATACGCAATGCCAGATCCCGCTTCACCAGCTTCTGGCCCTCGTCCCAATGCACCAGGCGCCAGGACAGCAGCTCTTCCTCCTGCAGCCGGATCGCCGCGAGCTGCGCCGTGTCCAGCACCCCGCCGTCGTACAGATACGACACCAGCGGCGGCCGATCCTCCCCGCGCACCCAGTCGACGGCGAGCAGCGCGCCCAGCTCGACATCCAGGCCGATCTCCTCGGCGGTCTCACGGCGGGCGGCCTGCCGGGGCGATTCGCCCGTATCCGATTCGACGGTGCCGCCCGGCAGGATCCAGGTGTCGCGGTAGTTCGGCTCCACGAGCAGGACGCGGCCCTCGGTGTCCCGGAAGATGGCTCCCGCACCCGCGATCACACGGGGCAGGCCTGCGATGTAGGTGGCGTAATCCACGGTTGTCACCCCGCGAGCCTAAACGGAACGCCGACGGCGGCCATCCCGAAGTCCGGAAGCCGCCAGAAGCCGTCGGAAACCGTCGGAAGTCAGCAGAAGCCGGCAGAGGCTGCCCCGAGGCCGCCGGGAGGCGGGCGAGGGCAAGCGAAGTCGCCCGTCGGCATTCCCGAGACCATACGGCGCACGGTCCGCGGGGACACCGCACCGCCCGCCACCGACCCACCATCACCGGTCATCCCGCTGTTAGCGCCGTTAACACCAATAGCGCTAAGAGAAATAAAAAATCCCTTTGCTGAGGCTTTCGGCAGTCTTCTGGAGCCCTCTGCCCTGTTCGCCGGGCCCCTCGCCGGATAAGGTCACAGCGGCGCGACTGCCAGTTCGAAAGCAAGGGGAAACACGGTGGCGGACGCAGCAAGGACAAGCACAGCACACGTGCTGATCGCCGCGGACAAGTTCAAGGGCTCGCTCACGGCCGTCGAGGTCGCCGAGCATGTCACGGCCGGTCTGCGGCGTGTGGTCCCCGATCTGGACGTGGCGGCGGTCCCGGTCGCGGACGGCGGCGACGGTACGGTCGCGGCCGCGCTGGCGGCCGGTTTCACCCGCCACGAGGCGCGGGTCAGCGGCCCTACGGGCGAGCCGGTGACGGCCACCTTCGCGCTGCGCCGTGACGGCACGGCGGTGGTGGAGATGGCGGAGGCGTCCGGCCTCCAGCACCTCCCGGAGGGCGTCTTCGCGCCCCTGACGGCGTCCACGTACGGCACCGGCGAGCTGCTGCTCGCGGCGCTGGACGCGGGTGCCACGTCCATCGTCTTCGGTGTCGGCGGCAGCGCCACGACCGACGGCGGCGCGGGCATGCTCGCCGCCCTCGGCGCGCGGTTCCTGGACGCGGACGGGAAAACCATCAGCCCCGGCGGCGGTCCCCTGGCGGACCTGGCCACGGCCGATCTGTCGGGCCTCGACCCCCGGCTGGCCCATACGGACATCGTGCTCGCCAGCGACGTCGACAACCCGCTCACCGGCCCCAAGGGCGCGCCTGCCGTCTACGGGCCGCAGAAGGGCGCGAGCGAGGCGGATGTCGCCACTCTGGACGCGGCCCTCGCGCACTACGCCGAGGTGCTGGGGACCGCCGTCGGCCCCAGGGCCGCGGAACACGCGCTGGCTCCCGGGGCGGGCGCCGCTGGCGGCATCGGCTACGGCGCGCTGGTCGGCCTCGACGCGACGTTCCGTCCCGGTATCGACGTGATGCTGGACGTCCTGGGCTTCGCCCCGGCCCTGGAGCGGGCCACCTTCGTCATCACCGGCGAGGGCTCGCTCGACGAGCAGACGCTGCACGGCAAGGCACCGGCCGGCGTGGCCGCCGCGGCCCGCACCGCGGGCATCGACGTCGTCGCGGTCTGCGGCCGCCTGGCGCTGCCCGCCGAGGCGCTCACCGCGGCCGGGATCCAGCGTGCCTACGCCCTGACGGACCTGGAGCCCGACCCGGCCCGCTGCATGGCCGAGGCGGGCCCGCTCCTGGAGCGCGCGGCGGAGAGCCTGGCCCGGGACTTCCTGGTCTGAGCCGGGGGAGTGCGGCCCTCCCGGGGGCGGCGCCGCAGGCCGCGTGTCCCCGGAAACGCCGTGCCGCACCGAGAACGCCGGGGCCAGACCACTGGGTAAGCCCCACCACCGGATAGGCCGTAAGCCCCGAGCGAATCACTCGCTCGGGGCTCTCGAGATGTCGTCCCGCCTCACGGCGGCGGCCTTATGGAAGCCGCCCTAACGCCGCCCTACGGAAGATGCGCGGCGCGGGCCTCCGCCCGCGACTCACGGCGGTTGTCACGGAAGGTGTTCACCCTCCGGGCCGTCGCGAACAGCGGGATCATCGCGCCCATGACCACCTGCAGGGCGCAGCCGGTCTGCAGCAGCAGCTGGCCGCCGGGGGCGTCCAGCGCCCAGGCCGCGAGCATGCCCATGCTGAGCACGATCCAACTGAGCATCGCCACCGCGAGCCGGCCCCGCGGCTTGGGGTATTCGACCCGGCTCACCATCAGCCAGGCCACCCCGATGATCGCCAGCAGCGTCGGCAGGAACGGCAGCTCCAGCAGCACGATGGCGACGACGGTCAGGGCGCCGAACGGACTCGGCATGCCCTGGAAGATGCCGTCGCGCAGCGTGACGCAGGAGAACCGCGCAAGCCGGAGCACCACCGCCAGCAGCACCACGACGGCCGCGACCACCGACACCCGCTGGTTCGCGTCCTGGGCGACCATGCCCCAGGTCACCACGAAGTACGCGGGAGCCAGGCCGAAGCTGATCAGGTCGGAGAGGTTGTCCAGCTCGGCCCCCATCGCCGAGGCTCGCAGCTTGCGCGCCACCAGCCCGTCGAAGAGGTCGAAGACCGAGGCGAGCAGCATCAGGATCACGGCCATCGCCGCGCTGTGCCGGGCCATCCCGCCGTCCTCGGTGCCCGTCAGATGTGGGATGAGGACGCCGGTGGTGGTGAAGTACACCGCCATGAAGCCGCAGATCGCGTTGCCGAGGGTGAGGGTGTCCGCTATTGACAGCCGCGTGGACAGCGGCATGTCGTCCCCGTCCTCTTCGTTCTCGGGCGCCCAGCCCGCTTGTGTCTCAGGATCAATCACGGTCAAGGCGAGTCACCCCCGCGGTGGTGGCCTGGCCGACCTCGACCGCCGCCTCGACGCCCTCCGGGAGGTACACATCGACGCGCGAGCCGAAGCGGATCAGGCCGATTCGCTCGCCCTGCTCGACCTTGGTGCCTTCGGGCACGTAGGGGACGATGCGGCGGGCGACCGCGCCGGCGATCTGCACCATCTCGATGTCGCCGAGCTCGGTGTCGAAGTGCCAGACGACCCGCTCGTTGTTTTCGCTCTCCTTGTTGAACGCCGGAACGAATCCGCCGGGGATGTGCTCCACGGACGTCACCGTGCCGGCCAGCGGCGCCCGGTTGACGTGAACATTCAGCGGGCTCATGAAGATCGCGACGCGGGTGCGCCCGTCCTTCCACGGCATGATGCTCTGCACCACGCCGTCCGCCGGAGAGATGATCCGGCCCTGAGCGATCTCTCGCTCGGGGTCACGGAAGAACCACAGCATGCCCGCCGCGAGTGCGGTGGTGGGCACGGCGACGGCAGCCCAGCGTCCCGAGCGACGGGAGCGGGCCAGGCTCACCGCCGCCGTTGCCACGGTCGGGAGGAGCCACGGCGACGCTCCGCGCGCGAGGCGGACGCGACCGCGTGGTGCAGAGGATTGGCTGTGGGGCATGGATGACCTTCGTAGCGGAGGATGCCGCGTATGGATACGGGGGACGGCGGCTTTCCGTGGATGCTATCGGTTGCGAGCGGCAACTGGCCAAGAGCCAGAGCCAATCCGTGGCCGAAGTACGATGACAGGGTGTGATCTTCGTCTAGAAGGAAACGCCCCAAAGGGGACTTTCACCCCTGGATTCGGTACTCCTCCAGTACCCGGCGCCCAATGATCATTTTCTGGATCTCAGCCGTACCTTCACCGATCAGGAGCATCGGGGCCTCCCGGTAGAGACGCTCGATCTCGTACTCCTTGGAGAAGCCGTAGCCGCCATGGATGCGGAAAGCGTCCTCGACCACCTCCTTGCAGTACTCGGAGGCCAGGTACTTCGCCATGCCCGCTTCGAGGTCGTTTCGTTGTCCCGAGTCCTTTTTGCGGGCGGCATTAACCATCATCGCATGGGCCGCTTCGACCTTTGTCGCCATTTCCGCCAGTTTGAACTGGATGGCCTGGTGCTGAGCGATCGGCTTGCCGAAGGTGTGACGCTGCTGCGCGTACGAAACCCCCAGCTCGAAGGCGCGCTGGGCGACACCGCAGCCGCGCGCGGCCACATTGACCCGGCCGACCTCGACGCCGTCCATCATGTGATAGAAGCCACGTCCGGTCTCGCCGCCGAGCACGCGATCGGCCGGAATGCGCAGGCCGTCCATGATCAGCTCGGTGGTGTCGACCCCCTTGTAGCCCATCTTGTCGATCTTGCCCGGGATGGTCAGGCCGGGCCGCACCTCGCCGAAGCCGGGCTCCTTCTCCACGAGGAAGGTCGTCATCGACTTGTGCGGAGCGGTCCCCTCCGGGTGGCCCTCGTCCGTACGGCAGAGCACCGCGACGAGCGTCGACGAACCACCGTTGGTCAGCCACATCTTCTGGCCGTTGAGGACGTAATCGTCGCCATCCTTGACGCCCTTGGAGGAGATGGCCGAGACGTCCGAGCCCAGCGCCGGCTCCGACATCGAGAAGGCGCCCCGGATTTCACCGGCCGCCATCTTCGGCAGGAAGTGGTCCTTCTGCTCCTGCGTGCCGTGCTGCTTGAGCATGTACGCCACGATGAAGTGGGTGTTGATGATGCCCGAGACGCTCATCCAGCCGCGGGCGATCTCCTCGACCGTCAGCGCGTAGGTGAGCAGCGACTCGCCAAGACCCCCGTACTCCTCGGGAATCATCAGACCGAAGACGCCGAGTTCCTTCAGGCCCTCGACGATCTGCGTCGGGTATTCGTCCTTGTGCTCCAGCTCCGTCGCGACCGGAATGATCTCCTTGTCCACGAAATCGCGGACGGTGGAGAGGATCTCCCGCTGGATGTCGGTCAGACCCTCGGTCTGTGCGAGGCGCGCCATGGCTACTTCTCCTTCTTGGCCGGAGGGGCCTGCAGCTCCGGGCGGCCGGGCTGCTCGCCGCCGCGCTCCTTGATGTAGGTGGCCGTCGGAACCATCACCTTGCGGCGGAAGACACAGACCAGGGTGCCGTCCTGCTTGTAGCCCTTGGTCTCGACGTACACGATGCCGCGGTCCGACTTGGACTTCGACGGCGTCTTGTCGAGCACTGTCGTCTCGCCGTAGATCGTGTCGCCGTGGAAGGTCGGCGCCACATGCCGCAGCGACTCGATCTCCAGATTCGCGATGGCCTTCCCGGAAACATCCGGCACGGACATGCCGAGCAGCAGTGAATAAATGTAGTTGCCGACCACCACGTTCTTGCCGAAGTCCGTTGTCTGCTCGGCGTAGTTCGTGTCCATGTGGAGCGGATGGTGATTCATGGTGAGCAGACAGAAGAGGTGGTCGTCGTATTCCGTGACGGTCTTCCCCGGCCAGTGCTTGTAGACATCGCCGACGGTGAACTCTTCGTAGGTACGGCCGAACTGCATCGCTCTTACGCCTCCGGGGCCTCGAACTTGGACGTACGGGTCATGCCGGCGGCCCGGCCCTTGCCGGCGATGACCAGCGCCATCTTCCGGCTCGCCTCGTCGATCATCTCGTCGCCGAGCATCGCGGAACCCTTCTTGCCGCCCGCCTCGGAGGTGCACCACTCGTAGGCGTCCAGGATCAGCTCGGCGTGGTCGTAGTCCTCCTGGGAGGGCGAGAACACCTCGTTGGCGGCGTCGACCTGACCCGGGTGCAGCACCCACTTGCCGTCGAAGCCCAGGGCGGCCGCTCGGTCCGCCACCTCGCGATATCCCTCAACGTTTTTGATCTGAAGGTACGGACCGTCAATGGCCTGCAGATCGTGGGTGCGGGCCGCCATGAGGATGCGCATCAGAATGTAGTGGTAGGCGTCCGCCGGGTAGCCCGGGGGCTGCTCGCCGACCACCAGGGACTTCATGTTGATGGACGCCATGAAGTCGGCCGGGCCGAAGACGATGGTTTCCAGGCGCGGCGAGGCGGCGGCGATGTCGTCGACGTTCACCAGGCCCTTGGCGTTCTCGATCTGCGCCTCGATGCCGATCCGGCCGACCTCGAAGCCCATGGTCTTCTCGATCTGCGTCAGCAGCAGGTCCAGCGTCACGACCTGCTGCGCGTCCTGCACCTTCGGCAGCATGATGCAGTCGAGGTTGGGGCCCGCGCCCTCGACGACCGTGATGACGTCCCGGTACGTCCAGTGCGTGGTCCAGTCGTTGACCCGCACGACACGCGTCTTGCCGGTCCAGTCGCCGTTGTTCAGCGCGTCGACGATGGAGTGCCGGGCGCCTTCCTTGGCCAGCGGCGCGCAGGCGTCCTCCAGGTCGAGGAAGACCTGGTCGGCCGGGAGGCCCTGGGCCTTTTCCAGGAACCGCGGGTTGCTGCCGGGGACCGCCAGGCAGGAACGGCGCGGGCGAAGGCGGTTGACGGGGCTCATGCGGGGACCTCCAGAGGGTCGAGCTTGTTCGCTTTCCGGATCTCGTCGACGATACGGCCGATGATCTCCGTGATACCGAAGTCCTTGGGTGTGAAGACCGCCGCGACCCCGGCTTCCCGGAGCGCGGTGGCATCGGCGGAGGGGATGATTCCGCCGACGATGACGGGGATGTCGCTCGCGCCCGCCTCGCGCAGCCGGGCCAGCACATCCGGCACCAGCTCGGCGTGCGAACCGGACAGGATCGACAGGCCGACGCAGTGCACATCCTCGGCGACGGCCGCCGAGACGATCTGCTCCGGGGTCAGCCGGATGCCCTGGTAGACGACCTCGAAGCCGGCGTCCCGGGCCCGTACGGCGATCTGCTCGGCACCGTTGCTGTGCCCGTCCAGGCCGGGCTTGCCGACCAGCAGACGCAGCTTGCCGCCGCCGCCCGCGCCGCCTGCCGCCGATGTCACCTCGGCCGCGGTCCGCGCGACCTTCTCGCGGACCGCCGCGAGCGGGGTGCCTTCCTCGGCGGCGACCGCCACCGGCGCGCTGGAGACGCCCGTGGGGGCCCGGAACTCGCCGAAGACGTCCCGCAGCGCCCAGGCCCACTCGCCGGTCGTCACACCGGCGCGTGCGCATTCGAGGGTGGCCGCGAAGAGGTTGGTGTCGCCGGCCGCGGACTTCTTCAGGGCCGACAGTGCCTCCTGCGCACGCGTCTCGTCCCGGTTGTCCCGCCAGTCGTGCAGCGCCTGGACGACACGTGCCTCGTTGGCCGGGTCGACGGTCATGATCGCGGTGTCGAGATCCGCCGTGAGCGGATTGGGCTCGGTGGACTCGAAGCAGTTCACCCCGACGATCTTCTCCTCGCCGGCCTCGATCCGGGACCGCCGCTCGGCGTGCGCGGAGACCAGCTGCGACTTGAGATAGCCGGACTCCACGGCCGCCATCGCGCCGCCCATCTCCTGGATCCGCGCGATCTCGGCCAGACAGTCCTCGACCAGGCCGTCGACCTTGGCCTCGATGACATGCGAGCCGGCGAAGATGTCCTCGTACTCCAGCAGGTCGCTCTCGTGCGCCAGGACCTGCTGGATACGCAGCGACCACTGCTGGTCCCAGGGTCGGGGCAGGCCCAACGCCTCATTCCAGGCGGGGAGTTGGACGGCGCGCGCGCGGGCGTCCTTCGACAGGGTGACGGCCAGCATCTCCAGCACGATCCGCTGGACGTTGTTCTCCGGCTGAGCCTCGGTCAGACCGAGCGAGTTGACCTGCACGCCGTAGCGGAAGCGGCGCTGCTTGGGGTTCTCGATGCCGTACCGCTCGTGGGTGATCTGGTCCCAGATGCGGGAGAACGCCCGCATTTTGCACATCTCTTCGACGAACCGGACACCCGCGTTCACGAAGAACGAGATACGGGCGACGACATCGCCCTTGCGGTCCTCGGGGACCTGGCCGGACGCGAACACCGCGTCGAGAACGGCGATCGCGGTGGACATCGCGTACGAGATCTCCTGGACCGGAGTGGCCCCCGCCTCCTGCAGGTGGTAGCTGCAGATGTTGATCGGGTTCCACTTCGGGATGTGGTTGACCGTGTACGTGATCATGTCGGTGGTCAGCCGCAGCGAAGGCCCCGGCGGGAAGACGTGCGTTCCGCGCGAGAGGTATTCCTTCACGATGTCGTTCTGTGTCGTCCCCGCCAGTTTGGTGATGTCGGCGCCCTGCTCCTCGGCCACCACCTGGTACAGCGCCAGCAGCCACATGGCCGACGCGTTGATGGTCATCGAGGTGTTCATCTGCTCCAGCGGGATGTCCTGGAACAGCCGCCGCATGTCACCCAGATGGGACACCGGGACCCCGACCCGGCCGACCTCGCCGCGGGCGAGGATGTGGTCGGGGTCGTAACCGGTCTGCGTCGGGAGGTCGAACGCGACCGACAGGCCGGTCTGGCCCTTGGCGAGGTTGCGCCGGTACAGCTCGTTGGAGGCCTCGGCGGTGGAGTGCCCGGCGTATGTCCGCATCAGCCACGGACGATCCTTCTGACGCTCAGTCATAACTGACCCGTATCCTCGTGGTTCAGGCGTTCCTGAACCGGTTGATGGCATCGAGGTGCTTGGCGCGCATCTCCTCGTCGCGCACGCCCATCCCCTCCTCGGGTGCGAGCGCCAGCACTCCGACCTTGCCCTGGTGCAGGTTGCGGTGCACGTCGTACGCCGCCTGTCCGGTCTCCTCAAGGGTGTAGGTCTTGGACAGGGTCGGGTGGATCTTGCCCTTGGCGATCAGGCGGTTGGCCTCCCACGCCTCCCGGTAGTTCGCGAAGTGCGAGCCGACGATCCGCTTCAGCGACATCCACAGGTAGCGGTTGTCGTACTCGTGCTGGTAGCCGGAGGTCGAGGCGCAGGTGACGATGGTGCCGCCCTTGCGGGTGACGTAGACGGACGCGCCGAAGGTCTCCCGTCCCGGGTGCTCGAAGACGATGTCGACGTCCTCACCGCCGGTCAGCTCACGGATCCGCTTCCCGAAGCGCTTCCACTCCTTGGGGTCCTGGGTGTGCTCGTCCTTCCAGAACCGGTAGCCCTCGGCGTTGCGGTCGATGATCGCCTCGGCGCCCATCTTCCGGCAGATCTCCGCCTTCTGATCGCTGGAGACCACACAGATCGGGTTGGCGCCGCCGGCCAGCGCGAACTGCGTGGCGTACGACCCGAGTCCACCGCTGGCACCCCAGATCAGGACGTTGTCGCCCTGCTTCATCCCGGCGCCGTTACGGGACACCAGCTGGCGGTACGCGGTCGAGTTGACCAGTCCCGGTGCCGCCGCCTCCTCCCAGCTCAGGTGCTGGGGCTTGGGCATCAGCTGGTTGGACTTGACCAGCGCGATCTCGGCGAGGCCGCCGAAGTTGGTCTCGAAGCCCCAGATCCGCTGCTCGGGGTCGAGCATGGTGTCGTTGTGCCCGTCGGAGGACTCCAGCTCGACGGAGAGACAGTGGGCGACGACCTCGTCGCCGGGGCCCCAGGCGTTGACGCCGGGGCCGGTACGCAGCACCACGCCGGCCAGGTCGGAGCCGATGACGTGGTACGGCAGGTCGTGCCGCTTGGCGAGCGGGGAGAGGCGGCCGTAGCGCTCCAGGAACCCGAACGTCGACATCGGCTCGAAGATCGAGGTCCACACGGAGTTGTAGTTCACGGAGGAGGCCATCACGGCCACCAGCGCCTCACCGGGCCCGAGCTCGGGCACCGGCACATCTTCGACGTGCAGCGATTTGCGGGGGTCCTTCTCCCGGGCGGGAAGGCCTGCGAACATCTCGGCCTCGTCCTTGTGCACGGTCACCGCGCGGTAGGACTCGGGGAGGGACAGGTTGGCGAAGTCTTCGCTCTTGCTGTCAGGCGCGAGGATCGCGTCCAGGATTTCATTCACGGTGTGCCTCCGGCGAAGCGCGTGAGGGAACGGCTTGAGGGAACGTCGGGGTGGTGCGGAGGTGGTGCCGTCGGTTCGGCCGGGGTGGCTCCGTTTCCGCCGTCTCTGTGGTGGTCGCAGAGCCGTCGGCCGCGGGGCCTGGCAGCGCGGGTGGCGCGGAAAATTGCCTGTGACGCAGGCGTCCGGGCGGGCGGGCCACAAGTGGCTTGCTGGGACAGCCGGCGCACGAGGGTGCTTTGCGCGCCGGCCGCCCGGACACCCTCAAGGTATGACACCGCGTGCCAGGCGGCAAGACACTGAGTGCCAGGAATTTCTCTCAGCTGAAACCTGCCGGTCACATCTGAGCGATGATCGTTCATGTGGGGGCGGGCCGGCGGGCCCGCCGGGCCCGCCAGCGCCCCGGTCAGCGCTTCTTCAGCGCCCTCTCGATGGTGCGCATGATCTCGTCCAGCGGTGCGTCCGTGCGGGCCACCGTCACCAGGACCTCGCCCTCCCGGGAGACGGTCGCCGGGGGCTCGCCGGTGAGGGCGCGGCCCGCGCCGATGCCGGTGCCGAAGGTTTCCCGGACGATCTCGAAGGCGTGGTCGAGCTGGGCCTCGACATCGCCCTGAGCGCCGGCCCGCAGCCAGCGCCGCAGTACGTGGTTGTGCGCGGTGACGACGGCCGACGCGGCGACCTCGGCGAGCAGCGGATCGTCGTCGCCCTCGCGGTGCGCGCCCTCGTCGAAGTGGCCCAGGAGGTAGCGGGTGAAGAGGCGTTCGTAACGGGCCACCGAGGCGATCTCGGCCTCGCGGAGCGTGGGGACCTCACGGGTCAGGCGGTAACGGGCCACGGACACGGCCGGTGCGGCCGCGTACATCCGCATGACCTCTTTGATGCCGCGGCAGACCGTGTCGAGCGGGTTCTCGTGCTGCGGGGCGGCGTCCAGGACGGCCTCGGCGCGTACGAGGGTGTCGTCGTGGTCGGGGAAGATCGCCTCTTCCTTGGAGCGGAAGTGGCGGAAGAAGGTGCGCCGGGCGACGCCCGCGGCGGCCGCGATCTCGTCGACCGTCGTCGCCTCGTATCCCTTGGTCGCGAACAGCTCCATCGCCGCCGCCGACAGTTCGCGGCGCATTTTGAGCTTCTGGGCGGCCGCGCGGCGGGCGCCGGGAGTGCTGGTGTCGGGTGCGTCGGACGGCTGCGTGCGAACGGGCTGGGACATGTGGGGACGGTACTGCATATTGCCGCGGCCCGCGGTATTCGGTGCCGTCTCCGCCCCCCTGACCTGGGGCGGACCGCCGGATGGTGCCAGCAGTCCGCCCCACGCCGCCCCGGCTCCCGGCCGGGGACGCCCCCACCCGTCAGCGCCTGGCGTACTCACGGAAGCCTCGGCCGGTCTTGCGGCCGAGGCAGCCCGCGGCGACGAGGTGCTCCAGCAGCGGCGCCGGGGCCAGCCCGGGGTCGCGGAACTCGGCGTGCAGCACCTTCTCGATGGCCAGCGAGACGTCCAGGCCGACGACGTCGAGGAGTTCGAAGGGACCCATCGGGTAGCCGCCGCCGAGCTTCATGGCGGCGTCGATGTCGTCCAGGGAGGCGTAGTGCTCCTCGACCATCTTGATCGCGTTGTTCAGGTACGGGAACAGCAGCGCGTTGACGATGAAACCGGCCCGGTCGCCGCAGTCCACCGGGTGCTTGCGGACCGTGGCGCAGACCGCCCGCACGGTGGCGTGCACCTCGTCCGCCGTCAGGACCGTACGGACCACCTCGACGAGCTTCATCGCCGGAGCCGGGTTGAAGAAGTGCATACCGATGACGTCCTGCGGGCGCGAGGTGGCGCGGGCGCAGGCGACGACGGGCAGCGAGGAGGTGGTGGTGGCCAGGACGGCACCCGGCTTGCAGACCTTGTCCAGGGTGGCGAAGAGCTGCTGCTTGACCTCCAGGTCCTCGGCGACCGCCTCGACGGCCAGGTCGACCTCGGCGAAGGAGTCCAGCGAGCCCGCCGGGGTGATCGCCGCGAGCGCGGCATCCCGTGCCTCCGCGGCCAGCCGCCCCTTGTCCACGGACCGCCCCAGCGACTTGGCGATCCTCGCCTTCGCCTTCTCCGCCTTCTCCAGGCTGCGGGCGGCCAGGACGACGTCGAAGCCCGCCTTGGCGAAGACCTCGGCGATACCGCCGGCCATCGTCCCGGACCCGGCCACGCCGACGCTGCGGACCGTACGGCCCGCAGCCTGCCCGCCGGCGGCTGCGGGGGTCTCCGCGTCCGGCACGACCGTGGCGCTCCCGGGAGCCTCGTACGTGTAGAAGCCGCGGCCCGCCTTGCGGCCGGTCAGCCCGGCTTCGGCCAGCTGCCCCAGGATCGGCGCGGGGGCGTGCAGCCGGTCATGGGAGTCGGCGTACATCGCCTCCAGGACCGTGCGGGCGGTGTCCACCCCGATCAGGTCGAGCAGCGCCAGCGGGCCCATCGGCAGCCCGCAGCCGAGCCGCATCGCGGCGTCGATGTCCTCACGGGTCGCGTACTTGGACTCGTACATCGCCGCGGCCTGGTTCAGATAGCCGAACAGCAGGCCGTCCGCGACGAATCCGGGACGGTCGCCGACCGCGATCGGGTCCTTGCCCAGGTCGCGGGCGAGCTCGGTGACGGCGGCGACCGCGGCCGGCGCGGTCAGCACCGAGGAGACCACCTCGACCAGCTTCATGGCCGGCGCGGGGTTGAAGAAGTGCACGCCGATCACCCGCTCGGGCCGCTGCGAGTCGGCGGCCAGCCGGGTCACGGACAGCGCGTTGGTGCCGGTGGCGATGATCGCCTCCGGTCGCACAACGCCGTCGAGCGCGGTGACGACCTGCCGCTTGAGCTCGTAGTCCTCCGGCACCACCTCGATGACGAGATCGGCGTCCGCGGCGGCCTGCAGATCGGGGAAAGTACGGAAACGGGCCAGGATGTCCTGCCGCTCCCGCTCCGTGATCCGCTCGCGTCGCACGGCGCGGGCGGTGGCCGATTCGAGGGCGGCGACGGCCTTGCGGGCCGCGCCGTCGTCGGTGTCGATACCGACGACCTCGCGGCCGGCCCGGGCGAGCACCTCGGCGATACCGGTGCCCATGGTGCCGAGGCCGACGACGGCCACGGTGGAAAGGGACAAGGGGGAGATATCAGTTGAGCGGTCTGGGGTGGACTGAGTGCCCATCGCGAGACTCCTGAGGGTGTTCCCCTGAGGGCAGGGGAGAGGTGACGACTGAGGAGCGTCCGCGCAGACGCGACGAGAGGCAGCGCGCGGCCGCAGGGAGCGGGGTGAGCCGCGGGAGGCCGCCGACCACTGCGGGCAGCGCCGGCGGTAGAGAAGACGCGACCGGCCCTGTCCCGGGGCCGAGCCGTACGCTCCGTGAAAAATACGGTGCTGTGCGGTGCCGAACCGACTTCACTCTTGGGCGGCTGCGTCACCAGGCCGCCCGAGCAGGGGTGCTGCTCGTGCCAGAAGGTTAACCGGTGGGTAACCAGAGCGCCAGGGGTAGTGGCCGTCATTAGGCTGTGGCGCAGGCCACGTCGCGCGAACCGCGGAGGCTCAGCGGGAGGGGAACGGTAAATGGAAGACGAATTCCACGAGTTGACGGACCGGGTGCGGGCCGAACTCCGCTCCCCGCAGGATCTGGTCGCCTACGAGCGGCTGCTGGGACTCGCCCGCAAGAACACCCCGGCCGGACGGGAGGAGCTGGCCCGCATACTGGTCGCCGTCGAACGGCCCCTGTGGGCCAGGGAGATCGCCGCCTTCGTCCTGGGCTGCGCCGGCGACAAGCGGGCCTTCGAGACGCTCGTGCTGCTGTTGAACTACCGGGACCCGGTGCGCTGCGCCACCGCCGCGCGCGCCCTGGCCCGGCTCGGCGACCCGCGCACCGCCCGCGCCGCCGCCGCACTCGCCACCAATCCCCTGCGTACCGCCTACGCCCTGCACCCCGTACGCCTGCTCGCCGAACTCCGCGCCCCGCAGTCCGTGCCGGCCCTGATCGCCACGCTGGAACGATTGCTCACCCCGCACAACCCGTACTGGCGGGTGGCCCTCGCCTGTGTGGAGGGCCTGGGAGCGCTGGGCGACCGCCGCGCCGTCCCCACCCTCACCGCCGCCGTCGCCCATCCCCGCCTGGCGGCCGCGGCGGCGGCTTCGCTGGCGCGGCTGGGGGTGCACGAGGACGTGGGGGACAAGGGGAGCAAAGCGAACAAGGGTGAGTGAAGAGGGTAAGGGTGGGTGACGGAGGCAGGGGTGAGGGCGGGACGGCAGCGGTCATGCTTCGGGTGGCGCGAACGGGCCGGATCCAGGGGGCAGCGGACACCAATAGCGCAGCTCGGGGGCGCTGATGCCACCCACCTCGTACGCCTCCTCCGACCCGTCCGGCGCCAATCCGGCCCGCTCGTAGAACCGCTGGGCGCGGGCGTTGCCCCGCACCACCCATAGACGGAGAGAGCGGAACCCGGACGCCCGTGCGCGCTCCATCCCTGCTGCCATCAGGGCGCCGGTCAAGGGAATTTTCGGCGCCCGGTGAGCCCCTCCGTCGGGTCGTCCGCTTGACCTTGACCCCAGAGGCAACGTTCGAGACTCCCGGCATGGAACACACAATGAGCGCCGGGCCCGAAACGTCCGGGCAGCAGAGCAGGGTCGTGATCGTCACCGGAGCCGGGACGGGGATCGGGCGTGCCACCGCCCGCGCCTTTGCGGCGGAAGGGGCGCGCGTGGTGGCGGTGGGGCGGCGGGCCGAACCGCTGGAGGAGACGGCGGCGGGGGCCGGGAGGCCGCGAACGGGTGCCGGGACGGAATCAGGGGGAGGGGAGATCATCCCGTATGCCGGCGACATCACCCCGGACGGCGCGCCGGACGAGCTCGTACGGCAGGTGGCCGGGACCTACGGGCGGCTGGATGTGCTGGTCAACAATGCCGGGGTGGTGGGCGACGGTGCGCTCGGCACCTACACCAAGGAGCGGATGGCTCCCCTGCTGGCGACCAACCTCGTCGCCCCGGTGCTGCTCACCCAGGAGGCCGTGCCGCATCTGGAGCGGACCGGCGGGGTGGTGGTGAACCTCAGCACCTCGGTCGGACAGCGGGCCTGGCCGGGCAACTCGGTCTATGCCGCGACCAAGACGGGCCTCGAACTCCTCACCCGTAGCTGGGCGGTGGAGCTCGCACCGCGCGGCATCCGGGTCGTCGCCGTCGCGCCCGGGGCGATCGACACCCCGATCGCCCTGCACCAGGGCTGGCCGCCGGAGCGGCGGAGGGCCCTGCGGATGTGGCAGATCGACCACACGCCCCTGGGGCGGATCGGCTGCCCGGAGGAAGTGGCCTGGGCCGTCACACGGCTCGCCGCGCCGTCCGCGTCGTTCGTGACGGGGGTGGTCCTCCCGGTCGACGGGGGAGCGGTGGTCGGCTGAGGCGGTCGGCGGTCGGCAGCCAGTGGCCGGTAGCTGGTGGTCGGCGGTGGCCCTGTCAGTGCTCGCTGGTAGAAACGGGCTCTGAGGGAAGGGGGCCCGGTGCGGATCGGGGAGCTGGCGCAGATCACGGGGGCGTCACCGCGCGCGCTGCGCAACTACGAGCGTGAGGGGCTGATCGCCTCGGAGCGGGCGGCGAACGGTTATCGCGTCTACGACGCCGTCGCGGTCATACGGGTGCGCAACATCAGGTATCTGCTGGACGCGGGGCTGACGCTCGCCGACGTCCACTGCTTCAGCCCGTGCCTGGACGGCGATATGAGCACCGCCCCGCCCTCACCCGAGGGTCTGCGTATCGCCCGCGAGCGCCTCGCCGTCATCGACGAGCGGATCGCTGCCCAGCTGGCGGCACGCGACCGGCTGGCGCGGGCCCTGGAGGCGGTTCCGGCCCCGTCGTAGCCGGTCGGTGGGGTCAGAGCAGGGTCAACTGAGTTGGTTCGGAAGGCGTGTCGGGTGTCTCGGGTGCGGTGATGTTGCGTGCCTCGCCGGAGCGGGCCGGCCCGATGCCGTATTCCGTGGCGAGTTCATGGACCTGGCGGGTGATACGGCGCTGGTACCACTTGGGGGCGTACGAGCCGTCGGCGTACATCCGCTCGTAGCGGCGCACCAGATGCGGGTGGTGGTGGCCGAGCCACGCCATGAACCATTCGCGGGCGCCGGGCCGCAGATGCAGGACGAGCGGGGTGACCGAGCCGGCGCCGGCCTCCGCGATGGCCCGGACCGTGGCACGCAGCCGGTCCGGGCTGTCCCCCAGGAAGGGGATCACCGGTGCCATCAGCACGCCGCAGGGGATGCCGTGCGCGGTGAGGGTGCGCACCACGTCCAGCCGGCGTTCCGGGGCGGGGGTGCCCGGTTCGACCGTGCGCCACAGATCCCGGTCCAGGAAGCCGACGGAGACGGAGATGCCGATGTCGGTGACGTCGGCGGCCTGCCGCAGCAGCTCCAGATCGCGCAGGATCAGCGTGCCTTTGGTGAGGATCGAGAACGGGTTGGCGTGGTCGCGCAGCGCCGTGAGGATGCCGGGCATGAGCGCGTAGCGCCCCTCCGCCCTTTGGTAACAGTCGACGTTCGTGCCCATGGCGATGTGGTCGCCGCGCCAGCGGCGGGCGGCCAGGTCGCGGCGCAGCAGCTCGGGGGCGTTGACCTTCACCACGATCTGCGAGTCGAAGCCGAGGCCGGTGTCCAGGTCGAGATAGCTGTGCGTCTTGCGGGCGAAGCAGTAGACGCAGGCGTGGCTGCAGCCGCGGTACGGGTTCACCGTCCATGCGAACGGCATCCGGGAGGCGCCCGGGACGCGGTTCACGATCGAGCGGGCGCGCACCTCGTGGAAGGTGATGCCGCGGAATTCGGGGGTGTCGATCGTCCGGCTGACGACGTCCGTGCCGAACAAGGCGGCCGGGCCGTCGCCCAGATTGTCCCAGCGCATCGGGCCTCCTTCTGCGTCCTGCCGGGAATCGTGCCGAGCCCCGGCGAGTCCCCGGCCTCGATGAGCCGAGTCCCCGGCCTCGATAAATAGAACACACGTTCCCTTCGGGTCTGTCAACCCGATTTTGGGCGGGCCGCCCAGTGGTGGTTGGCTTGGCGGCGCACCGCAGGACCGGCAGCCGACTACTGGAGGAAGACACACATGGGTCAGGTCGAGGCCACCACGCAGCGCGAGATCGCGGCGGACCCGGAGGACGTGTTCGACGCGCTCGCCGACTACAGCGGTACGCGCCAGAAGCTGCTGCCCGAGCACTTCAGCGAGTACGAGGTCCGCGAGGGCGGCGACGGCAAGGGCACCGTCGTCCACTGGAAGCTCCAGGCCACCAGCAAGCGGGTGCGTGACTGCCTGCTGGAGGTCGACGAGCCGACCGACGGGCAGCTGGTGGAGACGGACCGCAACTCCTCGATGGTGACCACCTGGGTCGTCACCCCGGCGGGCGAGGGCCGCGCCCGTGTCGTGGTCACCACCACCTGGCAGGGCGCGGGCGGTATCGGCGGCTTTTTCGAGCGGACCTTCGCGCCCAAGGGGCTCGGCCGGATCTACGACCGGATCCTTGCCAACCTCGCCGCCGAGATGGAGAAGTGAGCGCCGGCCGCTCCGTAACCAGCTTGAGATCTCGTCATGCTCACCGGTTCGGGTGGTTTCCGGTGAGCCGCGCTGCCCGGACCGCCGGGTGACCGCGTCGCGGAAACCCCTGATGGGCGCCCAATAGGCACCCCGGGCAACGTACTTGATGTCAGTTCCCGCCCCGCACGCTCGATTCGTCCCGCTTGATCGCTGTTGTCGCCCGATGCGAGAAATGGGCGCCGACAGCAGGCGTGATGAGGGGAGCAGTACGTGGGCGGGACCACCCTGAGAAAACAGGGCCGGCGGCCCGGGTCGCCCGCGCACGGGCCGGAACCCGATCCGGATCCCTGGGACGGCCCCGGGATCGACGGTGCCGCGTACATCCCCCTCGGCAAGGGCCGGGTCCGTACCGTCTTCGTCGGCCTGCTGCCGACGCTGCTGCTCACCGCCCTCGATCAGACCGTTCTCGCCATCACACTCCCGGACATCTCCGGTGAGCTCCACGGGCCGGACACCCTGTCCTGGCCGGTGACCTGCTATCTGCTGGCCTCGGCCGCCGGACTGCCGCTCTTCGGCAGGCTCGCCGATCTCTTCGGCCGCAAGGCCGTCTTCCTCATCGCGGTCGTGGTCTTCCTCGCCGGCTCGGCGCTCGCCGGCCGGGCGCACTCCATGGATGCGCTGATCATCTTCCGCGCCGTCCAGGGCACCGGCGCCGGCGGTGTGCTGATCGGCGCCCAGGCGATCATCGCCGGCGTCGTGCCGCCGCAGTCCCGCGGCCGCTGTATGGGCCTGACCGGCGCGGCCTTCGGACTCGCCCTCGCGGCCGGGCCGTTGGCCGGCGGCCTCTGCGCCGAACGCCTCTCCTGGCGCTGGGGCTTCTACCTCAACATCCCGTTCGGCGTCCTGACGGTCCTCCTCATCGCGTTCGCCCTCAGGCTGCCCAAGCCCCTCGACCGCCCCAAGGTGGACATCGTCGGCGCGCTTCTGCTGGTGGCCTTCTTCACCTTCCTTGCCCTGCTGGCGAGTTGGGGCGGCACGGAGTACGCCTGGGATTCGCGGGTGGTGCTCGGGCTCGCCGCGGGAACGCTCGGCACGGCCCTGCTGTTCCTCGCCGTCGAGCACTTCGTCAGCGAACCGCTGTTTCCGCTCCGGCTGTTCCGTGACGCCGTCTTCAACGTCACCGGCCTGGTCGGCGCGGCAGTCGGCCTCGCGCTCTTCGGCGCCGCCAGCTATCTGCCGGCCTTTCCGCGGATGACCGGCGGCAGCACGGCCCTCGCGTCCGGACTGCTGATGCTGCCCATGACGGTCGGCCTGGTGATCGCCTCGACCGTCTCCGGCCGGATCATCAGCCGCACCGGCCACTACCGGGTCTTCCCGATCCTCGGCTGTGCGGTGGCCGGCGAGGGGATGTGGCTGCTGTCCCGGATGGCGGAGGACACCTCCCGCGAGGTCCACAGCCTCTGGACGGGCATCCTCGGCCTCGGTATCGGCTTCGTCCTGCCGGTGCTGGTGCTCGCCGTGCGGAACTCCGTACGCCGTGCCGGCCCGGGTGCCGCCACCACCCGCCGCTGCTTCCGGCAGATCGGCGGCACCGTCGGCGCGACCCTCTTCGTCGCCTTCTTCGCCAACCGTCTCGCCGGGCAGTCCGCCCCCGCACCGTCCGTGGCCGGACGGCCGCCGGCCCCGGAGTCGATCACTCCGCAACTGGTGGACGCCCTGCCCGCCGCGGTGCGCGAGACCTTCGTCGCCGCGCAGCTGCTCAGCATGCCGCGGCTCTTCTTCTACCTCGTGCCGGTGCTCGTCCTGGGCTTCCTGTTCGCCCTCTTCCTGAAAGAGAACCCCCTGGTGTCCCACGCCTCTCACGCTCCGCAGGCCCCCCAGACCCCGCACACGCCCTACGGCGACCCCGAGAGCCCCGCCGCCGTACCACCGGCCCGGTCCGCCGCCTCCGCGGAATCGGCCGTCGCGTCGGACGCGTATGCCGCGTCCCCGAACCCCCACGGCTCCACGGCTGCCTACTCCCGCCCGTACGGCACCACCGGACAGCCCCCGACCCCGGCCGGCACTCCCGTGTGCGGCACCGTCCAGCATCACGACGGCACCACCGTCCCGCGCGCCGCGCTGACCCTCATCGACGTCGCCGGCCGGCAGATCGGCCGCGGCGCCACGGGCGAGGACGGGCGGTACGCGCTGAGCACCCCGGGCGCCGGCGCGTATGTGCTGATCGCGGCCGCCGGGGGTCATCAGCCGCAGGCGGTCAGCGTCACCGTCGGCGAGCGGCCGGTCGAGCTGGATGTGGTGCTCGGCGGCGCGGGCCGCCTCGCGGGGGTCGTCACCACCGCCGACGGCACACCCGTACGCGATGCCATGGTCACCCTCACCGACGTACGCGGCGATGTGGTCGCCACCACCCGCAGCGGACGCGAAGGCGCCTATGTCATCGGGGACTTGGTGGCCGGCGAATACACCCTCGCCTCCAGCGCCCCGGCCTTCCGGCCCACCGCCCTGCCGGTGTCCGTCCAGGCGTCGCGCGAGACCCGGCAGGACATCGAACTCGCCGGCGGCGCGGTCCTGCGCGGGACCGTCCGGGCCGGCGGCGGCCGCCCCGTCGAGGACGCCAGGGTCACGCTCCTGGACGTGGCGGGCAATGTCGTCGACACCGCCACGACCGGCCCCGACGGCCTGTTCCGTTTCGTGGACCTCTCGGCCGGCGAGTACACCGTGATCGCCGCCGGATATCCGCCGGTCGCCACCGTTCTGCAGGTGGCGGGCGGCGGACGCACCGAACGCGACCTTCAGGTCGGGCACGAGGACTAGCGAAGAGCAGCCGGGCGTCTCGGCGGAGGGGTGCGCGTTCGCGCCAGCGCACCCCCTATTCATGGAATGCGGCCCACCGCATTGCCCGGCAGCCGTACCGTGGTCGTGGTGGTGCAAGATCGGTGTACGAAGGAGCAACCGCCCATGGAGCGTGGCCAGTCGCACGGCGAGTACACCGTGAACGCCGCCGCCAGTGCGGCACCGCGGGTGCCCGCGCCACGGGGCCCCGTTCCCGGACGGATTCCGCTCGCCGTGGTCGTCGTGGGCGCGAACGGGCGGATCTCCCACTGGAGCAGCGGTGCGCGCAGGCTCTTCGGACCGAGCCGTGAGGAGGCCGTGGGCTCCTGCGTCCTCGATCTGCTGCCGGTGACCGGCGCGCTCGGCGGCAAAGAATGGAACGGGCGCCAGGACGGCCCCGAGGAGTGCCACGGCCCCGGCCTCGAAGCGTCGTTGGGCGGCGCGACGTCCTATCCCACGGCCGGCCGGGCCCGGATGGCCGCTGCAGGGGCCGCCGTGGCGGATGTGCTCTGGTGGGCGTATCCGCTCGTCGGGCCCGGCGAAGAGCGGCTGCTCGTACTCGCCGCGGACGCCGCCCAGGTGCCTGCCGAGAGCGAGGACGACGGCGGGGAGCGGCGCCGGTTCGCCCCCGCCTTCGCGCTGCACACCGAGCTTCCCGGCTCCGACGAGCTCGCCCGCCGGCTGCCGCACATCCTGCCGAGCATGAGCCCCCAGGAGAGCGCCCGGATCGTCGCCCAGGTACTGGAACTGGGCTATCCGGTGCTGGAGGTCAGCCGGCAGGAGCGCTTCCCCGTGACCCCCGACTGGGGTGTGCCGCGCCGTGTCGAGCGGCGCAACCGTCTGCTGCGCGCGGCCCGCGCGGTGGCGGACGACCCGCGGGCCGCCGCCGCGGCCGCCGCCGAGCTGGAGTCGGATCTCGAATACGCCGCGGTCCGCGAGCGGCTGGAGTTCCTCAACGAGGTCAGCGGCCGGATCGGCTCCTCGCTGGATCTGGCCCGCACCATCCAGGAGGTCAGCGAGGCCGTCGTCCCCCGGTTCACCGATGTCGCCGGCACCTATCTCCGCGAACAGGTCGTCGCGGGCGAGGGCTTCCCCGACGGGCCACCGGACGCGATGACCATGTGGCACCGCGTCGCGGTCGAGCACAACGACGAGCCGGGGCGCTGGGACGATGTCGTCCCGGTCGGCGAGTCGATGACGTTCCCCGTGCAGACGCCGTTCTTCCAGTGCATGACCACGGGGCAGCCGGTCCTGGTACCGCGGATCAGCGAGGAGATGGGCAACGCCATCGCCGCGCAGTTCGAGAAGCGTGACATCAGCCCACTGATCAACGGGCGGTCGCTGCTGGTCGTCCCGCTCAAGGCGCGCAATGTGGTCCTCGGCTTCATGATTCTGCTGCGCCATCCGGAGCGCACGGAATTCAACGACATGGACCGGGTGACGGGCGCCGAACTCGCCGCCCGCGCCGGGCTCGTGCTCGACAACGCCCGGATGTACACGTTCCAGGAGAACGTCGCCGAGACGCTCCAGGACAGCATGCTGCCGCATATCGCTCCCCGGATGGCCGGCTGTGACACCGCCACCCGCTATCTGCCCGGCACCCGCCTCGGCCGGGTCGGCGGCGACTGGTTCGACACCATCAAGCTGCCCGGGTCCAGGACCGCCCTGGTCGTGGGCGATGTGATGGGCCACGGGCTGAACTCGGCGGCGATGATGGGCCAGTTGCGGACCGCCGTACAGACCATGGCGGCGATCGACATGCCGCCCGCCCAACTGCTGCGCGGCCTGGACGACCTGGCCCAGCGGCTGGGCGACAACTACCTCGCCACCTGTCTGTACGCGGTCTACGACCCGATCGGGCAGCGGCTCACGATCGCCAACGCCGGGCACATCCCGCCCGTCCTGGTGCGTGCCGTGGACGGCCGCAGCGAGCTCCTCCGGCTCCCGACGGGCGCGCCGATCGGTGTCGGCGGGGTGCCCTTCGAGGCCGTGACGGTGCCGGTCGAGCCCGGTGACCGGCTCGTCCTGTGTACGGACGGCCTGGTGGAGGTGCGCGGCAGGGACATCGGGGCAGGGCTGGCGGCGCTCGCCGAGTCCGCCGCGCACCCGGCCGCCTCCATGGACGACGCCTGCGACGCGATCATCCGGGCGCTGAACGTCACCGACGACCGCAAGGACGATGTGGCGCTGCTGATGGCGCGGCTCAACGGCATCGCACCGGACGTGGTCGCCGAATGGCGCCTCGCCATCGATCCCCAGGAAGTCAGCCGGGCCAGGCGGTTGACGGGGAATCAGCTCGCTCGCTGGGGGTTGCACTCGTCCGTCGAGACGGCGCAGCTGATGGTCAGCGAGGTCGTCACCAACGCCGTACGGCATGCGCACACCCAGCATGTGGTGCTGCGGCTGGTGCACACCGACGCCCTGCTGTGCGAGGTCTCGGACGATGACCACGCGCTGCCGCAGTTGTTGAGCGCGGGCCCCGCCGATGAATGCGGGCGCGGGCTGCGGGTGGTGAGCCGGCTGGCCCGGGAATGGGGGACGAGCCGGACGTCCACCGGCAAGACGGTCTGGTTCGAGCAGTCGCTGCCGCGCGCCGGGCGTCCGCGGGTGCGCGCCGGGCGTCCGCAGGGGCGTGGCGGGGTAGAGACAGGTTGGGGCGCTGTGGACCCTTAGGGGAAATCCCGTAAGGGTCCACAGCGCCCCAGACCGATGCCTACCCGCAATCCCATCCTGGGAACCGACGCCGGGGCCCGGCGCCGACCGGGCTCGAACACCCTGTGAAACGTCGGGTGAAGCCCGTTGGCGCCCTTGCGGGTCGGTCACCCCCGGGCATAGCAATTGGCCATGAACGCTTCGAGCCAGTATCTGCAGGCATGGGAAGGCTTCTGGGGCGATGCCCCGACCGGCGAGGGCGAGGTCTTCTGGGACTCCGATCCCACCCTGACCGTACAGTCCCATCTGGCCTCTTTCGAGGAGCATTTCGACGCCGGACTGCCGGTCGTCGACCTGGGGTGCGGGAACGGCACCCAGACCCGCTTCCTGGCCGGCCGCTACGCCCCTGTCCTCGGTGTGGACCTCTCCGCGGCGGCGATCGGGCTCGCGCGGGCCGCCGACGAGAAGAGCGTGGCCGCATACCGTCAGCTGGACGCCGCCGACGCGGACACGATGCACGCCCTGCACGAGGAACTGGGCGACGCCCATATCTATATGCGCGGTGTGCTGCACCAGTGCGCCCCCGAGGACCGCGCGCGGATCGCGGCGAACATCGCCGGTCTCCTTGGCACCCGCGGCCGGATCTTCGCCGTCGAGCCGGCCCAGGCGGTCAAGGAGGTCCTGATGTCCCTCGTACAGGACCCCGGCGGAGCGCCGCCGAAGCTGGTCGCCGTCATCTCGCACGGCCTCGCACCCGCCGAGATGGCCGATTCCGAACTCCCGGAACTGATGCGGGAATGCGGGCTCCGGGTGATCGGTGAGGGGCAGCTGCCGTTGGCGACCACCGAATTCGACAGGAGGGACGGAGCGCGGATCGAACTGCCGTCGAATTGGGTGGTGGCTGGGCGCTGACCCGGCCGGCGCCCCTACGGAGGGCCGTTATGCGGTGTGGGCGGGGGCCCGGTGGTGGGCCAGCGTGGCATGCGGATCCCGCGCGCCCGTACGGGGCGTGGGGTCGGTGTGTATCAGCGCGCCGGTCAGCCGCGGGACGGCGTGCAGCAGGGCGTGTTCGGCCTCGACGGCGACCTGATGGGCGGAGAACAGGTCCAGGCCCCCGTCGATGACGACCGCGGCCTCGGCGCGCAGCTGGTGGCCGATCCACCGCATCCGCAGCTCACCCACCTCCCGCACACCGGACACCGCGCGCAGCGCGCGCTCGGCGGTGTCGACCAGTGCGGGGTCGACGGAGTCCATCAGCCGGCGGAACACCTCCCTGGCCGCGCCGCCCAGCACCATCAGGATCGCGACGGTGATCAGCAGGCCGACGACCGGGTCCGCGAGGTGCCAGCCGAGCGCCGCGCCGCCCGCGCCGAGCAGGACGGCCAGCGAGGTGAAGCCGTCCGTGCGGGCGTGCAGCCCGTCGGCGACCAGCGCGGCGGAGCCGATCCGGCGCCCGGTGCGGATGCGGTAGCGGGCCACCCATTCGTTGCCGACGAAGCCGATCAGCGCGGCGACGGCGACCGCGGGCAGATGCGTGATCTCGCGCGGATTCAGCATCCGCTCGATCGCCGTGGCGGCCGCGAGCGCGGCGGACGCGACGATGGTGAGCACGATGACCAGGCCGGCCAGGTCCTCGGCGCGGCCGAAACCGTAGGTGAACCGCCGGGTCGCGGCCCGCCTCCCGAGGAGGAACGCGATGCCCAGGGGCACGGCGGTCAGCGCGTCGGCGCCGTTGTGCAGGGTGTCGCCCAGCAGCGCCACCGACCCGGACAGCGCCACGACCAGGGCCTGCAGCGCCGTGGTGACCCCCAGGACGGCGAGCGAGATCCACAGTGTGCGCATGCCCTCCGCCGAGGCTTTCATCGCCGGGTCGACCTTGTCGGACGCCTCGTGGTGGTGCGGGGTGACCAGATGTGCGATCCGGTGCCGGAACCGCGACCGGCGGCCCGGCTTGTGAGGGCGATGTCCGTGCGGCTCATGGACCGGGGCCGGCTCGCGCATCTCACTCACGGCAGCTCACGCCTTCCGTCGCGCGGGGTGAAGCGACCGGCCTCCTGGACACCGGCCGACCGTCTCCCCATTATGTGCGTATGAGCGCACGCATGCACCTATCAGATGCGCACGGCTCGCAGCAGCGAGACGCGGGCGACCGGGACGCGGGCGCGCGGCTGACCGTCGCCGCGCAGGTCCTGGCCCTGCTGGCGGACCGCACTCGGCTGGCCCTCGTACAGCGCCTGGCCGAGGGGGAGGCGGATGTCACCACCCTCACCGACGCCTGTGGCGCGGCGCGGCCCGCCGTCAGTCAGCATCTGGGCCGGCTCCGTCTGGCCGGACTCGTCACCGGGCGCAAGGAAGGCCGCCGGGTGATCTACACCCTGCGGCACGGGCATCTCCGCCGGCTGGTGGAGGAGGCGCTGAGCGTCGCCGACCACCAGCTGGGGCATCTTCCGCCGCATGACTGAGGGCGGGGTGACGGAGGGTGGTGTGGCTGAGGGCGGCGTGACGGAGGGCGGCGTGACGGGAGGTGGAGTGGCTGAGGGCGGCACGACTGATGGCCGTACGACTGGCTGACGCCGTGCGACTGGTGGCCGTGCGACGAGACGCCGTAGGACCGGCCAGGCACAGCCGAGAGCGCCGACCGTCCGCCGGAACGGCCATGGCACGGGCCTGTAACGCTGTTACCCGACCCGTGGCACCAGGTGCCGGTCGAACCAGTCCCGGGCGAGATCGGCGACGTCGTCCAGCGCCCCGGGCTCCTCGAAGAGGTGCGTGGCCCCGGGAATGACCTTCAGGTCGTTCTCGCAGCGCAGCTGCGCCTGCGCCTGCCGGTTGAGATCGAGCACCAGGGTGTCGTCGCCGCCCACGATCAGCAGCGTCGGCGCCCGTACGTCGCCGAGCCCCGCACCGGCCAGATCCGGCCGCCCGCCGCGGGAGACCACCGCGCCCACCCGCGAGTCGGGAACAGCGGCGGCCCGCAGCGCCGCGGCGGCTCCGGTGCTCGCCCCGAAGTAGCCGATCGGGATGGACACCCGGGCGCCCAGCCAGTCGGTGGCGTCCGCCAGCCGCAGGGCCAGGGTTTCGATGTCGAAGACGTTGGCCCGGTCGGCTTCCTCCACCGGCGTGAGCAGGTCGAAGAGCAGGGTGCCCAGACCCGCCCGGTTCAACGCTCGCGCCACCAGCCGGTTCCGTGGGCTGTGCCGGCTGCTGCCCGAGCCGTGCGCGAACATCACGACCGCCCCGGCGTTCTCCGGCAGTGTCAGATCCCCGGCCAGCGGTACGCCGCCCGCGTCGATCTCCACCTCGGCTTGAGTGAGCGGCCCGGACTCGTGGGGCGGATCGGCCCTGGCCTGTTCCAGCAGGGAGACGACGTCCTCGTCCGGGGTCTGGGAGAAGTCCTCGTACCACTCGCCGACGGCGGAGAAGCCGACCGGCGTCGACAGGCACACCACCTCGTCGGCCTTGGTGCGCAACCAGTTCACGGCGTCCGGCGGCGCCACCGGCACGGCCAGGACGACCCGGGCCGCGCCCTGCGCCCGTACGACCTCGCAGGCGGCGGCCGCCGACGCGCCGGTCGCGACGCCGTCGTCCACCAGAATCGCCGTTCGGCCGTCGAGCGGCAGCCGCGGCCGGTCGCCGCGGAACCTCCGTGCCTGCCGGGCGAGTTTCGCCTCCTCGGAGTGCTCGACGGTGGCGACGTCCTGCCGACTGACCCCGCCACGCCGGACGATGTCGTCGCTGATCACCCGCACCCCGCCCTCGCCGATGGCGCCGAACCCCAGCTCACGGTGGTACGGGACGCCGAGCTTACGGACCACGATCACATCGAGCGGGGCACCGAGCCCCCGCGCCACCTCGAAGGCCACCGGGACTCCGCCCCGGGGCAGGCCCAGCACGACGGGATCTTCCCCTTTGAGATGCTGGAGCGCGTCGGCGAGACGGCGCCCCGCATCCGTGCGATCAGTGAACAGCACGTGTAGCACCCCCTACCCAGGGGAGATGGAACCACGTCCACACCTACTTCGAAACAACCCCATTTGCGGGCATTTTGCAAGTGTCGCAGCCTGCGCACCACGCCCGCCGCACGACGTGGCTACCGTCGTCGTATGGAACGAATCGGAGCGGTCCTGATCGATATCGACGGTGTGCTCACGGTGTCCTGGAAGCCCCTGCCCGGCGCTGTGGAGGCCATGGAGAGACTGCGCGCCAACGGGCTCCCCCTGCTGCTGGTCACCAACACCACCTCACGGACCCGCGCCTCGATCGCGGGGAAACTCGCCGCGTCGGGTTTCCCCGTGGGCGTCGACGACATCCTCACCGCGCCCGCCGCCACCGCCGCGTACCTGCGCCGGCACTACCCGGGCGCGCGCTGCCTGCTGCTCAACACCGGTGACGTCAGCGACGACCTGAGCGGCATCACCCTCGTCGACGCGACGGAGGCCGCCGGGGACGAGGACGCCGCCCGACCCGACGTGATCGTTTTCGGCGGCGCGGGCGACGCCTTCACCTACCCGGCACTCAACGCCGCCTTCGGTCATCTGCAGCGCGGCGTCCCGCTGGTCGCCATGCACCGGAACCTGTACTGGCGCACCGCGGGCGGGCTCGACCTCGACACCGGGGCCTTCCTCCTGGGCCTGGAACGCGCTGCACGGACGGAGGCGGTCATCACCGGCAAACCCGCCGAGGCGTTCTTCGCCGCCGCCCTGGCGCACCTTGACGCCACCCCGTCCGGAACACTGATGGTGGGCGACGACATCGAGTCCGACGTACTGGCGGCTCAGCGCAGCGGAATCACCGGCGTTCTGGTCAAGACGGGCAAGTACCTCCCGGAGACGCACGAGGCGGCGGACGGCACTCCGGACCATGTTCTCGATTCGTTCGCCGATCTGCCTGCGCTGCTGGAGCGGGCGGAGGGGGCGAACGGGGGCAGTGGGTAGGGGAGGTGGCCGGTTGGGTGACCAGCCGATGATCCGGGCCGCCACCTGGCTCGGCCCCGGCCTGGCAACCCCGGTCGGCAAGCCGTTTCCGGCAACCCGTTCCGGTACGCCGCCCCCTCAAGACCTCTCGGCGACCAACGCCGCGATCTCCGCCACCGTCCACTCGCCCTCGGCTCCCGGGCAGCCGGCCAGGTACTCGGCGGCCCGGCGCGCGCTCCACCCATGTGCCGCCACGATTCCCGCCACGAGGTGCCGGAGATAGGCCGCGGCGGGCCGGTTCGCCGTGACGTCCTCCCTACGCCACGGGGCGGTGAAGGTCAGCAGCGGGTACCCCTCCAGTTCCCCGGTGCACACCAGCGTCTCGTACCGCCCCGGACCCAGCTGTGCCCGCCCGTGCGTGAGCACTTCCGTCAGATCGAGGTCCTGTCCGGGCTCCCGGTACATCTCCTGTGCCGCGATATCCGAAAACTGGCCAGGGGTCAGGAGATGGGCGCGGCTGGGCACGTGCCTGTGCCCGTCGGGGTCGTAGAACGCCCTGCCGCCCGTCCACACCGGCGATTCGGTCGCGAAATACATCAGCCCCGGCAGCATGACCGGCACCGAACGGGCGGGCCGTCGGGGGTCCCGGCATCCGGGATATGTACGCCTGCCGCCGGGCGGACGGCCTCCGGCGAGGTAGTAAACCAGCCGCTCCAGACGCATGTTGGAGCCGTATGCGGCGTACCAGACGGACCGGACGGTCTCGCGGTTCATGTGCGCTCCTCGATCATGAGCCACAGCGTTCCACGCCTGCCCGCGGTTCGGGCGGAGGTTCGCGCGGAGGAGGTTACGGTGGGCCGAACCGCTGGCCGGACGAGTACGGGGGATACCGGCGGCGCCGGACACGGTCCGGCGCCGCCACCCGATCACCCGCGCGTCACTTCACCGACCCCGCCATCACGCCCTGGACAAAGTGCCGTTGGAACACGAAGAACACGATCAGCGGCACGATCAAGGACAGAAAGGCGCCCGGCGCCAGCACACCGATATTGCTGCCGAACTGCCGCATCTGCGACTGCAGGGCCACCGTCAGCGGCTGTGACCCGTTGTCGGCGAAGAGCAGCGCCACGAGCATGTCGTTCCACACCCACAGGAACTGGAAGATGGCCAGGCTGGCGATGGCCGGCCGGCCCAGCGGCAGGACCAGCCGGCAGAAGATCCGCCATTCCCCGCCGCCGTCCATCCGCGCCGCCTCCAGCATCTCCTTGGGGATCTCCGCGAAGTAGTTGCGGAGGAGGAAGATCGCGAAGGGCAGGCCGTACGCGGTGTGGAAGAGGATGACTCCCGGGATGGAGCCGAACAGGCCCAGCGCGCCGAACAGTTTGGCCACCGGCAGCAGTCCGATCTGGACCGGTACCACCAGCATCGCGACGACCAGCAGGAAGATCCAGTCCCGTGCGGGGAACTCCAGCCAGGCGAAGGCGTATCCGGCCAGGGCGGCGATCACCACGACGGCGAGGGTGGTGGGCACGGAGATCAGCACCGTGTTCCAGAACGCCTGGGTGATGCCGGAATCCTTGAGCAGGGCTGCGTAGTTGTCGAAGGAGAGCCGGCCGGGCGCGGTGAGCGCCTGCCACCAGCCGCTGCTGGAATTGGCCTCGTCCGTACGGAGCGAGGAGAGGAAGAGACCGGCGGCCGGGGTGAGCCAGATCAGGCCGATGATCAGCAGCGACGCCTGGATCACGGCGCGGCCGATCCGTTTCGACGGCCCGCCCTTCGCCCGCCTCCGGGACACGGCGACGGCATCCTGAATGGTGGTCATGACTGGCTCCTGCGGAAGCGTCGGACGTTGAAGGCCATGGCCGGCACCACCAGGAGCAGCAGCAGGACACCGAGGGCGCTGCCCAGCCCCTGGTTGTTGCCGCCGCCGAAGGAGACCAGCCACATCTGCAGAGCCAGCACATTGGCGTCCTGCTGTACGGGGCCGGGGGCGATGATGTAGACGAGGTCGAAGACCTTCATCACGTTGATCACCATGGTCACGAACACCACGCCCAGGACGGGGCCGAGCAGCGGCACGGTGATCTTGCGGAAGACCTGCCATTCGTTCGCGCCGTCCATCCGGGCCGCCTCCAGGACGTCCCGTGGCATCGCGGAGAGTCCCGCGCCGATGAGGACGAGGGCGAAGCCGGTCCAGATCCACATGTAGGCGCCGATGATGGCGGGGGTGATGAGGGCCGGGCCGAGCCAGGAGATGCCCTCGTACGGCGGGGCGAAGTCCTCGGCGGGGAGCTGGACGGTGTACGACCCGGCGGGCAGGCCGGTCAGGTGGTAGGAACCGTCCGGTCCGGTGGTGGCCTCGGCCGCCACCTCGCCGTGTGCGTCGACCGCCTCGACCGTGAGCTTGGGCAGCCCCCGCTCCGTACGGTCCACGACACCGGGCTCGCCGCCGCCTCCGGGGGTGAAGTCGACATAGACCACGCCGCGCAACGCGCCGCTCGCGGCGGGCTTTTCGGCCGCCTCCGCCGCGGGCTTCGCGTCCTTGGGCAGCTCCTTGGGCGGGACGCCGACCAGACCGAGGTTGACGATGCTGCCCGGCTCGGCCGGGCCGGCCGTGCGGTAGCCGCCGTCCTCGCCCTTGACCAGCTGTTTGTCGCCGATACGGGCCTTGGCGGTCGGGTAGGAGGTGGTGTCGCCCCGGAAGCCGTCGTGGATCCCGACGGCGACGGCGTTGAGCACACCGCGCTGCGGGTCCTGCTCGTAGGCCAGGCGGAAGATGATGCCGGCGGCGAGGAAGGAGATCGCCATCGGCATGAACATCAGCACCTTGAACGCCGTCTTCCAGCGGATCTTCTCCGTCAGCACGGCGAGGACCAGGCCGAGTCCGGTCAGCAGCGCCGGGGCGAAGACGACCCAGACGGCGCTGTTCCGGAGGGCCCGGAGCGTCGCCGGGTCCTGGAATATCTCGTGGTAGTTGCCGGCTCCGACAAAGGTGCTGCCCGAGGCGTCGTACAGGCTGCGGACGACCGAGAACCCGATGGGGTACGCGACCAGCGCGCCCAGCAGCAACAGCGCGGGGAAGACGAATACCGCGGCGATGAGACGACGCCGGCGGACGGCGCGCCGCCGGGGAGCGGCGCCGCGTGTGCCGGGTGCGGGGGGCGGCGGGGTGGCCGGGGTGCCGCCCGTCGTGGCGGGCGGCACCTCAGATGTGGTGACAGGCATGGATCGGCCTCGTGGTCCTGTGGGTCCTGGTGATCCTTAGTTCCGAAACGCCTTGGCCGCGGCGGCCTCCAGCTTGGCGGCCGTGCCCTTGGGGTCGGAGGGGTCGCGCAGGAAGTCCTGCAGCAGCTTCCACTCACCGGCGCCCTGGGTGCCGCCGAAGGCCGCCGGGGCCTGGTCGGACATGTCGAACCGCACGGAATTCCCGGCGTCGGTCAGGGACCTGGCCGCGCTGCGGGTGATCGCGTCGTGGTAGGCGTCGGCGGGCACGTTCTTGTTGGGCGAGATGAAGCCGCCGGCCTTGGCCCAGATGGCGGCCGCGTCGGGCGTGGACAGATACTCCACCAGCTCCATCGCGGCCTTCTTGTTCTTCCCGGCCTTGAGCACCACGGCCGCGTCACCGCCGCTGACCACCGGCGCCTCGCCGTCGTCGACCGCGGGGAAGGGGAAGAACCTGGCGTCCGTGCCGACCTCCTTGTGGAGCTCCTCGGTGATCAGGGCGCTGACGAAGTCCCCCTCGTAGACCATGGCCGCCTGCGGCTCCGGACCGAAGACCTGCTGGACGGACTCGGGGAAGTCGGTGCGCAGCGCCCCCGCCCCGCCGCCGGACACCAGGTTCTTGTCGCCGAACAGCTCGCCGAGCGTGGTGAGCGTCTTGACGACGGTGGGGTGCGTCCACGGGATCTGATGGGCGGCGAGCTTGTCGTAGTTGTCCTGTCCCGCCTGGGAGAGGTAGATGTTCTCGAACCAGTCGGTGAGCGGCCAGCCGGCCTCGCCCGCGACGGAGAACGCCGGTACGCCCGATTCGGAGAGCGTACGGCCCGCCTTCAGCATGTCCTTGTACGTCTTCGCGGGCTTGACGCCGGCCTGCTCGAACGCCTCCGGGCTGTACCAGACCGTCGACTTGTGGGACGCCTTGAAGTAGAGGCCGTAGTAGGACTTGTCGACCGTGCCGTAGTCCTTCCACACCTTCGCGAAGTTGGCCTTCGCGTTGGCGCCGACCTTCGCCGACAGGGGCGCGAGCCAGCCCTTCTCGGCGAACTGCTGGAGCACGCCGACCTGAGGCACCATCACCACGTCGGGGGCGTTGCCGCCCTCGATCTGGCTGCCGACGACGGTCGAGACATTGTCGCCGGTGGAGGAGAAGGTGACCTTCGCGCCGGTCCTCGCGGAGAACGCGTCCAGGACCTTCTGGAAATTGGCCTGTTCCACGCCGGTCCAGACGCCGGCGACGGTCAGCGTCTGGCCGCTGAGCTTCTGCTCGCCGCCCCCGGCGGAGACTCCGCCGCCGCATGCGGTCGCGGTGAGCGCCAGGCCGAGCACGGCCGCGCCGGATATGGCGGTTCTGGTGTGGCTGTTGCGTCGTGGTGTGGTGTGTCTCACGGCGGGATTCCCTTCGGTGGGGCTATCGGAGGTCGGGGTCGGGGGTGTGCGTCCACCAGGCGGCGGTGGAGCCGGGGAGCGTGCCGGCCGGGCAGTCGCCGCTCGCGAGCAGCGGGCTGCCGGGCACGGGGGCGGGCGCCGCTTCGGTTCCGAAGTTGACGGCGCAGACCAGTCCGTCGCCGCGGACGAACGCCAGCACCTGGGGCGGGGACTCCAGCCAGCGCAGCGTGCCCTCGCCGAGCTGCGGGAGGCTGCGGCGCAGCTGCAGACCCTCGCGGTACAGGTGCCAGAACGACCGGGTGTCGGCCAGCGCCCGGTCCGTGGCGTGTGCGGCGAACCACGCGGGCTGGGGCAGCCAGGGCGGCGCCGCGTCGGTACCCCTGGTGAAGCCGAACGGGGCGGCGTCCCCGGTCCAGGGCAGCGGCACCCGGCAGCCGTCGCGGATGTGCTGCCGGCTGCCCGTACGGTGGAAGATCGGGTCGGTGAGGACCTCGTCCGGCAGGTCGACGACCTCGGGCAGGCCCAGTTCTTCGCCCTGGTAGATGTACGCGGCGCCGGGGAGCGCCAGCATCAGCAGCGCGGCGGCGCGGGCGCGCGCCGGGCCCAGTTCGCCCGGTTCCCCTCCGGGTTCGGCCGCGTACCGGGTGACGGTCCTGACCTGGTCGTGGTTGTTGAGCACCCAGGTGACGGTGGAGCCGGTGTCCGCGATGTCGGTCAGCGCCTCGGAGATGACCGTGCGGAAGGTGTCGACGTCCCAGCGGGCGGTCAGCAGATGGAAGAAGAACGCCTGGTGCAGCTCGTCGGGCCGGACGTAGGCGGCCTGTTCGCCCGGTGTCCGTACGGAGACCTCGCCGACCAGCAGCCGGTCGCGGCCGTCCCGGGCCGTGTACTCCTCGCACAGCGCGCGCCAGTCGCGCCACACCTGGTGCACCTCGGGCTGGTTCCAGGCCAGCGGGTTGACCGAGTCGCGGGTCCGCTCGTCGGCCGACGGGTCGGGGGAGTCGGGGAGTTGGGGGTGCTTGAACAGCCCGGCGGCGACATCTATGCGGAAGCCGTCGACGCCGCGGTCCAGCCAGAAGCGCAGCACCTTGTCGAAGTCGGCGGCCACGGCGGGGTTCCGCCAGTTCAGGTCGGGCTGCTCGGGCGTGAACATGTGGAGGTACCACTGGCCGTCCGTGCCGTCCGCTTCCTCGACCCGGGACCATGCGGGGCCGCCGAACATGGCCCGCCAGTTGTTGGGCGGCAGCTCACCGTGCGGTCCGCGCCCGTCGGCGAAGTGGAACAGCGCCCGTGACGGGCCGCCCGGCACGTCCTCCAGGGCGGCGCGGAACCACGGGTGGGCGTTGGAGCAGTGGTTGGGCACGATGTCGAGGAGCACCTTCAGGCCCAGCCGGTGCGCGTCGGCCACCAGGTGGTCGAATTCGGCGAGATCGCCGTAGACGGGGTCCACGTCCCGGTAGTCGGCGACGTCGTAGCCGTGGTCGTGCTGCGGGGAGGGGTAGAAGGGGCTGAGCCAGACGCCGTCCACGCCGAGCCTGCGGAGGTACGGGAGCCCGGCGCGCACTCCGGCCAGATCGCCGATGCCGTCGCCGGTGCTGTCCAGAAAGCTGCGGACGTACACCTGATAGATGACCGCGTCGCGCCACCAGCGCTGTGCCGTGCCGTGTGACACGCCTTCAGTGGCGGGCGAGACCGCGGCTTTCTGGGAGACCGCGTCGGGGGACGTCGGGCGGGGGAGTGACGCGGAGGGCGCGGGGTCGGCCGGGTGGCCGTCTCCTGCGGTGGCGATGAGCATCTGCCGTGATCCCGTTCTTACCTGGGCATGCCGTGCGGCCTGCGGGGCCTCTGTTATGCATGCATGTTAAGTAGACGTGGCTTCCAGGTGTCAACGGAAAGACCGAAAATGGCTGCGAGATACCCGATTTTGTGGTGTATTGCGATCACTGCTGTGTGTGCATAACAAGTAAGTAGAGGGAGATGGATGGAGTGTGAGTGGAACGGCCTGGGCCCGGCCGTTCCGGTCGGGGTCAGCCGCGGGCGACGATGGCCCGGAGCTCCCGCGTCAGGCGCGCGACGGTCGCGTCCGTGCTCCGACGGTGGGTGAGCGCGTCATGGACAACGGCCTGGATCGCCAGGCTCACCTGGTCGTACCGCGGGCTCTTGAGGCGGGGCCGGGCCGTCAGCACGCTCCGCTTCAGCGTCGGGAGGTACGGGAAGCGCCGCACCAACTGCGGCTCCCCGTACAGATCCGCCCACACCGGCGGCAGCGCCCCCTTGGTGAGTACCTCGCGCTGGACCGGCTCACTCGTCAGATAGGAGATCAGGTCGGCGGCCGACTTCTGGTGCCGCGAGTGTGTGTTGACCGCCAGATTGGAGCCGCCGAGCACGCTGGAACCCGGTCCGTCCGGTCCCGGCAACGGCACCGCGCCGAACTTTCCCGCCACCTTCGAGGATTCCGCGTTGGCCAGCGTGTACGTGTACGGCCAGTTCCGGAGGAACAGCAGCCGGCCGTCCTCGAAGGCTTTGCGGGACTCCTCCTCCTTGAAGGCCAGCGCCCGCTGGGGGATCCACCCCTCGCGCACTCCGTCGAGCAGGAAGGACAGGCCCCGGCGAGCCGCAGGGGAGTTCACCGTGACGCGTGTGCCCTCACCCGCGAGCACCGAGCCACCCGCGGACTGCACGGCCTCGCCGACATTGGCGGTCAGCCCCTCGTACGGCAGGAACTGGCCCGCGTAACCGTCCAGCCCGTACTTGGGCGCGACCGTTTTCGCCAGGTGCTTCAACTCGGCCCAGGTGCGCGGCGGTCGCGCGCCCTCGCGGTCGAGAATGTCCTTGCGGTAGTAGAGAAGTCCGGCATTGGTGATATACGGGATGGCGTAGAGCTGCCCCCGGAAGGTGGCGGTGTCGACCACCGGAGGCAGGAAACGGTCCAGCGGGAACTGCCCGCCGTCCATCGGAGTGATCCATCCCGCGGCCGCGAACTCCGATGTCCACGCCACGTCGATGTTCAGCACATCGAAGCGGTCGCTGCCGGAGCGCAGCTCGGTGACCATCTGGGCGCGCACCTCGTCGGCGGCGTCCGGCAGCTCGACCAGCGTCACCTTCTCGCCGGGGTGCCGCTTGTTCCAGCCGTCCAGGACCCCGCGCAGATAGCCGGTGAGATCGCCGCCCGTCACCAGGGTGAGCGGGCCCCGCCTGTCCGTGTCGAGGGTAGGCTCACCGGCCTGTGCACCCGCCTGGCCCGCGAACAGCAGCGAGCAGACGAGCAGGAGGCGACCCGCGGCACGCTTCCACCGCATGAGCTCCTCCTCGTACAGGCGTCGTCCTTGACGCTGGCCCGATGGCCGACCCCTGTATACCTGTTAGGCATGCGGGATACTAGATGTCGCAGGAAGATGCGACAGCGAGCCTGATCACACCGGAACGGGTTCAGCTAACCGACAGGTACCGCGGGGAGGGAGAGGGAGAGCGTGCGGCTGGCACTCCTGGCGCTGTTGGTCGGCGGACCCGCCCATGGCTACGAACTCAAGCAGGCCCTTGAGAACCTCCTGGGAGCCGCATACCCTCAGCCGAACGTCGGCCAGATCTACGTCACCCTCGGCAGGCTGGAGAAGGCGGGCCTGATCGAGGGAGAGGACGTCGAGCAGGCCGACCGCCCGAACAAGCGCATCTACCGGATCACCGCGGCGGGACGCGAGACGGTGGACGCGTGGTTCGAGGAGACCACCGCCGAGCCGCGGGTGCGCGACGAGTTCTTCATGAAGCTCGCGCTCGCCCCGCGCACCGGCATCGCCGACCAGATCACCCTGATCAACAAGCAGCGACGGCACTACCTCAACACCATGCGCGATCTGTCGAAGCTCGCCGCGGTCGAGGACCGGGACAACCGGGTGGCGCAGCTGCTGATCGAGGGCGCCATGCTGCATCTCCAGGCGGATCTGGACTGGCTGGAGCGCTGTCAGGAGGAATTGGAATGAACCGGGACGAGCCGTCCGGCCCGATACTGCGGGCAGCCGGCCTGGTCAAGACCCACCGGCCGGAAGGTGCCGCGCCGGTCCACGCGGTGCGCGGTGTCGACCTGAGTATCGAGCGTGGCGAGTTCGTGGCCGTCACCGGGCCCTCCGGAGCGGGCAAATCCACCCTGCTGCACCTGCTCGGCGGCCTCGGCCGGCCCGACAGCGGTGCCATCTGGCTCGACGGCCGCCGGGTCGACTCCTGCAGCGAGGCACGCTGGGCCGTGCTGCGCCGCAACCACATCGGCATCGTCTTCCAGTTCTTCAACCTGGTCTCCAACCTCAGCGTCGCCGACAATGTCGAGCTGCCCGCGCTGCTGGCCGGCAGCTCGCCGCGGAAGGCCCGCGCGCACCGCGTCGAACTGCTCGAAGAGCTGGGCCTGACGGGCAAGGAGAACAGCACGCCGGGCGAGCTGTCCGGCGGCGAACAGCAGCGTGTCGCGCTGGCCCGCGCGCTGGTCAACGCCCCCAGCCTGCTGCTCGCCGACGAACCCGCGGGCAGCCTGGACAGCAAGGGCACCCGGGAGGTGCTGCGCCTGCTCACCCGGTTCCACCAGCGCGGCCAGACGATCTTGCTGGTCACCCATGACGCGCGCATGGCCAGCGCCGCGGACCGGGTGATCAGCTTCTTCGACGGCCAGGTGGCCGACGACGCGCGCCTCGACGGCGGCCGGACCCGCCCCGAGGCCGGTGTGGCCGACGTCCTCAAGCTCAAGGGCTGACCCGCCGTGCGAGCAGCGGCGCGCTGGACACACGCGCACCTCAGAGCGAACCGCGCCGCGGCCGTGCTCATCGTGCTGGCGACGGCCGGAATCACCATCTCGCTGCTGCTGGCGACCACCCTGTTCGCCTACGCGGCCGACCCCTGGCAGCGGGTCTTCACCCAGTCCTCCGGCGCCCACGTATGGATCCACACCCAGGCCGGGGCCCCGGCCGGATCACTCGCCGAACTGGACGAGGTACGCGCCGCCTCCGGCCCCTTCCGTACGGTCCGCAGCACCGCGAGCCGTCAACTCGGCGGATCCAAGGCGGCGTTGGAGCTCCGCGGCACACCGCACCGTCCCGCCACCGCCGCCCCGCAGATCACCGAGGGCCGTTGGCTCGATCCGGACACCGACGCGGACGCCGTCAACGGCATCGTCCTGGACGCCTCGGTGGCCAGGGCACTGTGGGTCAAACCGGGGGACTCCCTCGCGCTGAGCGGCTTCCCGTCGCCCCTGCGGGTGGTGGGCGTCGCGGACACCGCCGAGGCCGCGTTCCGCGCGGGCGAGACGCCGGGCGTGGCCTGGGTGCTCCCCGCGGCCCTCGACGCCTCGCACGCAGGCCCCGACCAGCGCGGCCGGACCATCGGCCTTCGGCTCGCCGACCAGCAGGACACCGACTACGTCGTCCAACGGGCGGTCACCCGGCTGGGCGCCGACCAGATCACCGACGTCTCCACCTGGCGGCAGGCCAAGGCCGAGGCCGGGAGCGACAACCAGCTGCTCGGCCGGCTGCTCGGCCTGTTCGGGCTCGGCGCGCTGCTCGCCGCCGCACTGGCGGTCGGCGGCGCCATCAGCACCCGGGTCCGCGGCCACCTACGGGACATCTCGGTCCTCAAGGCCATCGGATTCACCCCCGGCCAGGTCGTCCGGATGTTCCTCGCGCTGCACCTCGGCTTCGCGCTGCTGGGCGTGGCGCTCGGCGTGGTGCTCACCCAGGCGCTCGGCACCCTGGTCCCCGGCCGGATCGGCGAGGCGATGGCCCTGTGGCACCAGCTCCCCGAGCACACCTGGCTGCCCTACGCCATTTCCGGCGGCGTGGTGGCCTTCATCGGTTCGGCGACCTGCCTGGCCGCCTGGCGGGCCGGGCGGGTACCACCGGTCCCCGTCGCCCGCGCCGCCGTGGCCGCCGGCCGCCGGCTGGCCACCACCCGGCGGGCGCTCGGCCTCCGGCTCCCACCGGCCCTGGTGCTCGGCTGGCGGGGCGCCTTCCACCGCCCGCTGCGCGGCCTGGCCGCCGTCGGCCGGCTGACCGTCCCGCTCCTCCTGATCACCATCGCGCTGGGAGCCTGGTCCACCCTGGACCGCTTCTCCTCCCACCCGGAGGACGTCGGCCTGCCCGCCGCGCTCACGGCGCGCTCCGACAGCCTCGGCGAGCGGGAGCTGCGACAGCGGCTCACGGACCGGCCGGAAGTGACCGCCTACCCGGGGGTCGAGGTTCAGGCCCTGGTACCGGGCCAGACCGGCACCATCACCCTGCGCGGCCTCGGCACGGACGCCCGGCCCTACCCGTTCTCCCTCGTGGAGGGCCGCGCCGCGCACGGCCCCGACGAGGCGATCGCCGGGCAGGGGCTGCTCGACCTCCTGGACGCGCGGGTCGGCGACTGGGTACGGATGACCGTCGCCGGACGGCCGCACGTCCTCCACATCGTCGGCCGCAGCATCGAACCGTCCGACGGCGGCCGGGTGATCTCCACCGCCCTGGACACCTTGCGCGACACCGATCCGGCCCTGCACGCCGACTTCTACCACCTCGTGCTGCGCCCCGGAGCCGACCCCGCCGAGGTCCGCGACGCCCTGACCCGGGCCTCCGACGGCCGCGTCGAGATACGCGAGATCCCCAACCCCGCCGACCAGCTGTCGGCGGTCCGCGCGGTCACCGCCGGCCTGATCACCGTCCTCGTCCTCATCGGGCTGGCGGAACTGTCGACGACGGTCAGCGCCGGGGTCCGCGAACGCGGCCGCGACCTGCTCGCCCTGAAGGCCATCGGACTGACCCCACGTCAGGTCAGCGCGGTGATCGTGTCCGCCACCGTCTTCATCGCCCTGGCGGCCGCGATCACCGGGACCGTGCTCGGGGGCTCCGCCTCCGGTTGGCTCATCGACCTCCAGGGCCGCACCAGCGGCTGGGGAACCGGCCTCGCACAGCCACCCGGCCTGGGCGTCCTGCTGCTGGTCGGCGCCCTCGCGGTGGTGGCCGCGGCGGCGGCCTCGGTCCTGCCGGCCGCCCGCGCGGCCCGGCGCAGGCCGGCGGATTCGGCCGGCGACGTGCTCTGAAAGGCGCTGCCTACGCCTGCGTGCGCGGCCGCTCCGTGCCCCAATGCGATGTCCGAAACCCGCCAGATATTTGGGTTCGACGGCCGCAGAGTTGTCGTTGAAGAGGTTGAGAACAACGCGTCGACGAGTACGGCGCGTCGACGAGAACGACGCCGCGCAGTGCGACGCAACGCATCGACGAGAACAACGCGGCGCAGTGCGACGTGGCGCTGGACATGAGGAAGGACCCTGACCGATGACGGTCTACACAACAATCGACAGCCCTCTGGGGGAGCTGCTGCTGGTGGGCGAGAGGTCCGCCACCGCCCCCGGCGGCACCGCGCTCGCCTCGCTGTCGGTCCCCGGGCAGAAGGGCGGCGTCACCGTCCAGGACGGCTGGACCGAGGACACGGCGGCGTTCACCGAAATCGCCTCCCAGGTCACCGCATACTTCGAGGGCACCCTCTCCCGGTTCGACATCGAGTACGTCACCAGCGGCACCCCCTTCCAGCGGCAGGTCTGGCAGGCCCTCGAAACCATCCCGTACGGCAAGACCTGCAGCTACGGCGAGATCGCCACGCGGATCGGCGCCTCGCGCACCGCGGTCCGCGCCGTCGGCACCGCGATCGGGGCCAATCCGCTGCTCATCGTGCGCCCCTGCCACCGTGTCGTCGGCGCCGACGGCGCGCTCACCGGTTATGCCGGCGGCCTGGAGCGCAAGCAGCAGCTTCTGCTGCTCGAAGGCGCCACGCGGGCGGCCTGAGGCCCGCCATGACGACCACCGAGACCGCCACTGCACAGCTCACACCGCATATCGACGGCGCCGACTGGGCCGCACTGGGAGAGGAGCTGGAGGCCCACGGGTGCGCGCTCACCCCGCAGCTGCTCACACCCGCCGAGTGCCGCGAGATCGCCGGTCTCTATGACCGGACGGAGCTGTTCCGGAACACCGTCGACATGGCCCGTCATCGCTTCGGCTCCGGCCAGTACCGCTATTTCCGCCATGACCTGCCGGAGCCGATCTCCGAACTCCGCGCCGCGTTCTACCCGCATCTGCTGACCATCGCCCGCGACTGGGCCGCCCGGCTCGCTCGCCCGGCGCCCTGGCCGGACTCCCTGGAGGAGTGGCTGACGATGTGCCACGAGGCGGGCCAGGCCCGCTCGGCGCAGATCCTGCTGCACTACGAGGCGGGCGACTGGAACGCCCTGCACCGTGACGTCTTCGGCGACATGCTCTTTCCCCTTCAGGTCGTCATCGGCCTGGACGCGTACGGCACCGACTACACGGGCGGCGAGTTCCTGCTCGTCGAACAGCGCCCCCGCGCCCAGTCCCGGGGCACCAGCACCGTCCTGCGACAGGGGCACGGTCTGATCTTCACCACCCGGGACCGCCCCGTCGCCAGCAAACGCGGCTGGTCCGCAGGAGCCATGCGACACGGCGTGAGCACCGTCCGCTCGGGGCGGCGGCGGGCGCTGGGGCTGGTGTTTCATGATGCGGCGTGAGGGCGTGGTGGTCCGGCGGGCGAGGTCACCTCGTCGGGGGAGGCGCCCGGAGCGATGAGTACCTCCCCCCATCCCTCCCGTTGCCGTTCGCCGCTGATCGGTGCCGAAGACCTGGCCCAGTACGGCGACCTGCCGCAGCCCGTCCCACACACCGAGGCCGAACTGGCCGCCCTCATCGACATGTTGGGACGGTGGAAGCCGCGCGTCGAGACCGTGACGGTCGGCCACGGCCGCGACGCCCCCTCCCGCGCCGCCGCGCACGCCTTCACCACCGCCTGGCGGGAGCTGGGCCACCGGGTCATCGCGGTGGTCGACTGGCCCGAGACGGCCGCTTCCTGGCTGCGTCCGGCCCGGCGGCTGACCGCGCAGACACCGGACGCGTGGGTCGTGGCCGCCGCCCCGCTCGGCTGGGCCCAGATGAGCCGCCGGCTGCGGCACAGCACCGACTGGGACCCGGCCCGCACGGTGGCCTTCGCCTCGCTGCGCCAGTCCGCCCTGCCCGCGCTCGCCGGCCCGGAGACCCTCCACGGCCTCCGCGGTGCCACCCCCGACGGCGGCACGTGGGCCGTAAGCCACCGCTGGATCACCTCCCGCTCCGCTCAGGAGGCGGTGTCCTGAGCGGGTGGGCCTCAGCCCTTGTGTCCTTGCCGCCCTTGTTCCTTGCCGCTCCTGTTCCCCTGCCGCCCACCCGCCCTTATTGTTCTTCCTCGCCGCCCTCCTGTGCCCCGTCGCCCCCTTGTTCCCCGCCACCCCCTGTTCGCCGTCGCCCACCCGCCCCTTTTGTTTTTCCCCGCCGCCCACCCCCTTCGGGGGTGGGCGGGTGTAGTGGTGTGGTTTCGGGGTGGCTGGGGATGCGCGTCGGCGTCCGGCCTCGCAGCGCCTCGGGGCCTCAGCTGAACCGCAGGTGCTGTTGAGCCACCCGGGTCGATCTTCGGTGGACTAGACCTCCGGAGTTATCCACAGGCCTGGTTCGGCTGTTCGGTCGCGCGTACCGTGACGGCATGAAGATCCTCATCTCCGCGGACATGGAGGGCGCCACCGGCGTGACCTGGCCCGCCGACGTACTGCCCGGCACGGCGCAGTGGGAGCGCTGCCGCCATTTGTTCACCTCCGATGTCAATGCGGCGATCGCCGGGTTCTTCGACGGTGGGGCCGATGAGGTGGTGGTCAATGAGGCGCACTGGTCGATGCGCAATCTGCTGCTGGAGAAGCTCGACGAGCGCGCGCAGATGCTCACCGGGCGGCACAAGTCGCTGAGCATGGTGGAGGGCGTGCAGCACGGCAATGTCGACGGGATCGCGTTCGTCGGCTACCACACCGGCGCGGGCACCGAGGGCGTGCTCGCGCATACGTACCTGGCGAACTCCCTCACCGGTGTCTGGGTCGACGGCACCCGCGCGAGCGAGGGCTATCTCAACTCCCTCGTGGTAGCCGAATACGGCGTGCCGGTGGTGCTCGTCACCGGTGACGACCTGACGTGTGAGGACGCGCTGGGCTATGCGCCGCAGGCGCCCAAGGCCGCGGTCAAGGACTATGTGTCGCGTTACGCCGCGGTGTGCCGCCCGCCGGCCCGTACGGCGGCCGATATCCGGGCGGCGGCCCGCGAGGGGGCGGCGCTGGCGGAGCGTCATGAGCCGGCCCGGCGTGGCCCGTTCCGGTTGGAGATGGAGTTCGACGCCGAGCATTTGGCGGGCGCGGCGACCGTCGTCCCCGGCGTGGAGCGCAGCGCGGAGCGCCGCGTCGCGTATACCAGTCAGAACATGTATGAAGCCATCCGGTGCTTCAAGGCGGTCACCACCGTCGTCTCGTCCGCCGTGGAGGAACAATATGGCTGACCACACCGGGCCGGTCGATCAGCAGGCCCTCGACGAGGTCGTCCGGTTCACCTCCGGACTGATCCGTATCGACACCACCAATGCCGGGGACGGCGACTGCCAGGAGCGCCCCGCCGCCGAGTATGTCGCCGAGTGGCTGGCCGAGGCCGGTATCGAACCGACCCTGCTGGAGCGCCGCGCGGGCCGGACGAATGTCGTCGCCCGTATCGAGGGCACCGACCGGGCGGCCGCCGCCCTGCTGGTCCATGGCCATCTGGACGTGGTGCCCGCCGAGCCCGCCGACTGGCGCGTGCACCCGTTCTCCGGGGAGATCCGCGACGGCGTGGTCTGGGGCCGCGGCGCCGTCGACATGAAGAACATGGACGCGATGATGCTCGCCGTCGTCCGCCGCTGGGCGCGCGCGGGGGTACGGCCGCGGCGCGACATCGTGCTGGCCTTCACCGCCGACGAGGAGTCCAGCGCCACCTACGGCGCGGGGTTCCTCGTGGACCACCATGCAGATCTCTTCGAGGGCTGTACGGAAGGCATCAGCGAATCCGGGGCGTTCACCTTCCACGCCGGCGGTGGCTTGCAGCTGTACCCGATCGCGGCCGGCGAGCGCGGCACGGCCTGGCTCAAACTGACGGCTTATGGGCGGGCCGGGCACGGCTCGAAGGTCAACCACGACAACGCCGTCAGCCGGCTGGCAGCCGCCGTGGCCCGCATCGGCCAGCACGAATGGCCGGTCCATTTCACCCCGACCGTGCGGGCCGCGCTCCGCGAACTGGCCGCGCTGCACGGTATCGACGTCAACATCGACGCCCCCGACTTCGACGTCGACGCCCTGCTGGGCAAGCTCGGCCCGTCCGCCAAGCTCGTCGAGCCCACCGTCCGCAACAGCGCCAACCCGACGATGCTGGAGGCCGGTTACAAGATCAATGTGATCCCGGGCACCGCCGTCGCCTATGTCGACGGCCGGATTCTCCCCGGCGCCGAGGCCGAGTTCCGCACGACCATGGACGCGCTCACCGGACCGGATGTCACGTGGGACTACCACCACGGCGCGAGCGCGCTGGAGGCCCCCACGGACTCCCCGACGTTCGCCGCGATGCGGGCCGCGATCGAGTCGTTCGACCCGCGGGGCCATGTCGTCCCGTACTGCATGTCGGGCGGCACGGACGCCAAGCAGTTCTCCCAGCTCGGCATCGCCGGCTACGGCTTCTCCCCGCTCAGACTCCCCGACGACTTCGACTACCAGGCGCTCTTCCACAGCGTGGACGAACGTGTTCCCGTCGACGCACTGCACTTCGGTGTCCGGGTACTCGACCACTTTCTGCGAACGGCGTAGGGCACCCCCGGGGTGTCCGGCAGAGGAGGCTTCCAGCATGGTGACCACGGCCCCGTACGGAACCTGGCCGTCCCCGATAGACGCCCGGACGGTCGCCGGCCATGACGGCCGCCCGGCATTCCTCGGTGTGGTCGGCGATGAGGTCTGGTGGACGGAGCCGCGGCCCGCCGAGGGCGGCCGCCGGGCGCTGATACGCCGACGGCCGGACGGCGCAGAGGAGTCGGTGCTGCCCGCGCCCTGGAACGTCCGCAGCCGGGTGCTGGAGTACGGCGGCCAGCCCTGGGCCGGCACGGTCACCGAGGACGGACCGTTGATCGTCTTCAGCGACTTCGCCGACCAGCGGCTGTACGCCTACGAACCGGACAGCGGCGTCGCCCCGCGCCCGCTCACCCCGCTGTCTTCCGTAGGCGGCGGCCTGCGCTGGGTCGACCCGGTGCTGCTCCCGGACCGCGGGGAAGTGTGGTGCGTCCTGGAGGAGTTCACCGGCGAACTGCCCACGGACGTCCGCCGGGTGATCGCCGCCGTGCCCCTGGACGGCTCGGCCACCGAACACCGGTGTGCCGTAAGGGAGTTGAGTGACGACCGGCATCGTTTCGTCACCGGCCCGCGGCTCTCCCCGGACGGCCGCCGGGCGGCCTGGATCGTCTGGGACCACCCCCAGATGCCGTGGGACGGCACGCTGGTCATGCTCGCCGAGATCACCGCCAAAGGGGAGTTCACGGACGCCCGGCCGCTCGTCGGCGACGCCGGCGCCGCAGGCACCGGCGCGCCGGGCGGAGCTCCTGGCGAGTCCATCGCCCAGATCGAATGGTCCGCCGACGGCTCGCTGCTGTTCGTCTCCGACCTCAGCGGCTGGTGGGAGCTGCAGCGCATCGACCCTGACGGCGGGGGTCCCCCCGGGCATGGGGGTCCCCCCGCGCGAGCGGAGCCGAGCGTGGGGGAGGAGCCGAGACCGGGGGACGATGGCGTGGCGGCGAGCCGCCGTCTGTGCCCCGCCCGGGAGGAGGAGTTCGGCGGTCCGCTGTGGGCCGTCGGCCAGCGCTGGTTCCTGCCGCTGGAGAACGGCACCCTGGCGGTCATCCACGGCCGCGGCGCCAACACCCTGGGCATCCTCGACCCGGTCACCGGCGAGTTGGTCGACACGGTCGGCCCCTGGACGGCCTGGGCCCCCACACTCGCCGTCCACGGCAGCCGCGTCATGGGCATCGCCGCCGGCCCGCACCGCTCGTACGAGATCGTCGAGCTGGACACCTGCACCGGCCGCTCCCGGGCGATCGCCGCCCGGCACACCGATGTCCTGGACCCGGCCTACTACCCCCGGCCGCAGGAGCGCACCTTCACCGGGCCCGACGGCCGGGACATCCACGCCCACATCTACCCGCCGCACAACCCCGGCCACGCCGCCCCCGAGGGCGAGCTGCCGCCCTTCGTCGTCTGGGCGCACGGCGGCCCCACCAGCCACGCCCCCCTGGTGCTCGACCTGGAGATCGCCTACTTCACCTCCCGCGGCATCGGCATCGCCGAGGTCAACTACGGCGGCTCGACGGGCCACGGCCGGGAGTACCGCGAGCGGCTGCGCGGCCAGTGGGGCGTCGTGGACGTCGAGGACTGCGCGGCGGTCGCCCGCGCACTCGCCGAGGAGGGCACCGCCGACCGCGCCCGGCTGGCCATCCGAGGCGGCAGCGCCGGCGGCTGGACGGCCGCCGTCTCGCTGACCGCCACCGACCTCTACGCCTGCGGCACGATCAGCTACCCGGTCCTGGACCTGGCCGGCTGGGCGACGGGCGGGACCCATGACTTCGAGTCGCACTATCTGGAGTCGCTGGTCGGCCCGCTCGCCGACGTCCCCGACCGCTACCGGGAACGCTCCCCGCTGCACCGCGCGGACCGTATCGCCGCGCCGTTCCTCCTGCTCCAGGGCTTGGACGACGCGGTCTGCCCGCCCGCGCAGTGCGACCGGTTCCTGGCCGCGGTCGCCGGCCGCGGCATCCCGCATGCCTATCTGACGTTCCCCGGAGAGGGCCACGGCTTCCGCCGCGAGGAGACCATGGTGCGCGCCGTGGAGGCCGAACTCTCCCTCTACGCCCAGACCTTCGGCTTCCCTCGCGACGACGTCCCCACCCTTGAGCTCCGCAGATGACGGTGCCCCCGCCGATCCGCCCGCCGGCTGATCCGCCTCCCCCTCCCGTGACGCGCCCGGCTGATCCACCCTCCGCGCTGCGGCCCGTACGAGCGACTGCGGCAGGTGCTGGTGGACCGGCCGGGCGGGCTCGGGGCGCTGACCTGACCGGCATGCGCAGTGAACCGGAAGGAGGTGGCCTGACGCGCCGTCACGCTTCGTTCACCCTTCCAGGTCCTGATGTCACCTCCCTGCGCCCGTCCACGCCCCACGCACAGCCCCTGAACTGACGTCCTATCGCCGACTCGTGCCCGGTTTCGTTGACATTCTGTTATTCGTGTCACAGCATGAGCGCGCCTTTACCGACTAGTTGGTACGAAATTTTCCGTTCTGTGGAGGTCTCCAGGCGTGTCCCGAGCCCAGTCCCGACCCGTGTCAAGGCCTCTGCTCCGCACTTCTGTCGCCCTGCTGGCCGGCACCGCCCTCGCCGCGCCCCTGGCCCTGGCCGCCCCCGCGACCTCGGAGGCCACCAACCCGTACACCGTCACCGCGCTGAAGATCACCGTCCAGGCCGGCCGCCGCCAGTGCGCTGTCGACGCGGACCTCTACCGCCCGTCCGGTGTCAACGCCCGACATCCGGCGCCCGCCGTGGTCACCACCAACGGCTTCGGCGGCAGTAAGTCGGATAGTGCGACCGCCGCCAGCGCCAAGGCGTTCGCCACCCGCGGCTATGTCGCGCTGGCCTACTCCGGGCTCGGCTTCGGCAAGTCCGGCTGCCCGATCTCCCTCGACGACCCCCAGATCGACGGTATGGCGGCCCGTCAGCTCATCGACTTCCTGGCCGGTGCCCGGAGGGCCGACAACGGCACCCGCGTGGACTACGTCACCAAGGACGGCAAGAAGGACCCCCGGGTCGGCATGATCGGCGGGTCGTACGGCGGGGCGGTCCAGCTGGCCACCGCGGCCGTCGACCACCGGGTGGACGCGCTGGTCCCGCTCATCACCTGGAACGACCTCTCCTACTCCCTGGACCCCAACAACATCGGCCGCACGAAGGGCGTCAGTGCGTCGGTGCCCGGCGCGTACAAGTACCAGTGGACCAACGGGTTCTTTCTGCTCGGCGAGGCCCAGGGGCTGGTCATGCCGCGGCTGGACCGCTCGCGGATGGGCGGTGCGGGCTGTCTGCACTTCGTCGAGGCGGCCTGCGGGATGAAGCGGCTGCTGGACTCCGGGAAGTATCCGGACGGCCGGACCGAGGTGGTGGTCGCCTACGCGCGGAGCGTCTCCCCGGTCTCGTATCTGAAGTCGGTCAAGGCGCCGACCCTGCTGGTCCAGGGCCAGGACGACACCCTCTTCAATCTCAACGAGGCCGTGACCACCTACCGGACCCTCACCGCCCAGGGCACCGACACCAAGATGATCTGGCAGCACTGGGGGCACAGCGGCGGCATGCGGAAGCCCGTCAAGGGGGAACTCAACCTCGCCCAGGGCAACTTGGACACCAGCTACGTCGGACGGCGGATCCTCGCCTGGTTCGACCGCTATCTGCGCCACCGGAAGGCGACCGGCACCGGGCCGGTCTTCGCGTACTACCGGGACTGGGTCAGCAAGGGGCCGGCCTACGCCACCTCGTCCGGTTATCCGGTGGGCGGCGAGCAGCGGCTCTTCCTCTCCGGCGACGGCAAGCTCGTCGGCAGCCGTGGCAAGGTGGCGGCCGGCAGCCGGACGTACCGCAATAAGCGGGTGGCGAGCAGCCACTCCGAGAACTCGATGGCCGCGCTGCGCGGACTGCCGGACTCCGCGGCGTTCGACACGAAGGGCACGTACCTGGGCTGGACGTCCGAGCCGGTGACGGGCGGCCCCGTGGACGTCGTGGGCGTGCCCAGGGTGACGCTGAAGGTCGCCTCGCCGAAGACCGAGCGGGTGCAGAACTCCGCCGACGCGGCCGACAAGCTGGTGCTCTTCGCGAAGCTGTACGACGTCGCGCCGGACGGCAGGAAGAAGCTGGTGCACCGGTTGGTGGCCCCGGCCCGGGTGCCCGATGTGACGCGGCGGTTCACCGTGGAACTCCCGGGCATCGTGCACCGTTTCGGGCCGGGGCACCGCCTGCGCTTCGTCGTCGCCGCGAGCGACTCCGCCTATACGGGCAATCGCGGCGTCAAGCCGGTGACGGTCACCAGCACGCCCGAGGACACGGGTGTCCTCGAACTACCCGTCACGCAGGGGACGTTGCGGTAGCGGATGAGGTGGATGCCGTAGGTATGAGGATGGACAGCGGCACGGGTCGTGCGCGGGGCGGGCGCCGGGCTGCGGCCGTGCGCCGTCCGCGGCCTCCGCGTCGTCCGCGTCGTACCGCGACAGGGCGTCGGCCGCCCGTGCCGGGTGGCGTCAGTCGTCCTCGATGGTGAGGGCGCCTACGGGGCAGGCGCGGGCGGCCTCCTTCACCAGAGGGTCACCCCCGCCGTCCTCACGGCCGGGCAGCAGGGCACTGAAACCGTCGTCGTCCTGGGTGAACACACTGGGCGCCGTCAGGGCGCACTGACCGGCGCCGATACAGGTTTCCTTGTCAATGGTGATCCGCATCCGGGACCCCTTTCACTCGTCTCTCACTCGTCCGCCTCCGCCGTCGCTACCAGGCCAGAGGCAGTTCGATCATGCCTTGCAAAGTGTCACCCGGCTTGAACGGAATCTCGGCAGCCGGCACGGCGAGTCGCAGATCCGGGATCCGGCGGAAGAGCGAGCGCAGTGCGATCTCCATCTCCGCGCGGGCGAGGTTCTGGCCCAGGCACTGGTGAATTCCGAAGCCGAACGCCACGTGATGGCGGGCGGCGCGGCCGAGATCCAGTGCGTCCGGCGAGGGATACGCGGTGTCGTCCCGGTTGATCAGCGACGTGGGGAACACCACCCCGTCGTCGGCCCGGATGGTCCGGCCGCCGATCTCGATGTCCTCCGTCGCGACCCGCAGCATGCCGTCGGCGATGGACAGGAACCGCAGCAGCTCCTCCACCGCGGCCGGCACCAGGCTCTCGTCGGCCCGCAGCTTCGCCAGCTGCTCCGGGTGTTCCAGCAGGGTGAAGGTGCCCAGTGAGATCATGTTGGCGGTGGTCTCATGGCCGGCGACCAGCAGGATCATGGCCATCCGGACCAGGTCCTCGCGTTCGAGGGAGCCGGTGCGCAACTGGTCCTCGACCAGCTCGTCCAGCAGCCCGTCGCCCCGCTCCCGCTCCTTACGGGCGATCAGCTCGGTGAAGTAGTCCTCCAGCTTGCGGCGCGCGTCCTCCGCCTCGTCCGCCGTACGGCCGCGGAGGGCGCGACGGGACTGCTCCTCGAAGAACTCGTGGTCGGCGTAGGGCACCCCGAGCAGCGAGCAGATCACCATCGACGGGACGGGCAGTGCGAACGCGGACACCAGTTCCGCGGGCGGGCCCTGGGCCAGCATCCGGTCGAGCAGATCGTCGACGATGCGCTGGATCTCCGGCCGCAGCGCGATGGTCCGTTTCAGGCTGAAGCTGGGGATCAGCATCCGGCGCTGGGTGTTGTGTTCCGGGTCGTCCACGCCGATCAGCGGTGTCCTGATCCGCCGGGAGGCGTCCGCGAAGCGCTCGACGGGTATCGGGAACGCCGGATTCTGCCGGTCGGCGGAGAGGCGCGGGTCGGCGAGGAGCGCCCGCGCCTCGGCGTGGCCGGTCACCGCCCATACCGACCGGCCGTCGTAGAAGGTGACGTGCGACAGCGGGCCCGCCTCGCGCAGCGGCTGATAGTCGGTCGGCGGGTGGTAGGGACAGGTGCGGTCCTGAGGGAAGGAGACTGCTTCGGTCACGGCTCTCGCCTCCTGGGACGAGTGACTTGAGCTGCTCGCGTTGTCGGATGTCAACGCTGATGCCGCCGTGTTCGCGGCGCAGATCTCCACTTCAAGTCAGGCGTACCGGGAACGTCTACGCGCAGTTCGGCCAACTTGCGCCGTTTTCGGACGTGTTCGGCCCGCTCGCATGCCTTCCGATGGCTCCGTCACGGTTCTGGGGCGCGATGTGACGGCGCGTCACAGTGAAGGGGAGTGTCTCGCGAAGGCAGTCCGTATGCCGCCGTTCCGTCCAGCTCCGTCCCGTCCTGTTTCGTTCCGTTCCGTCCTGTCCCATCCCGTTCCACTCCGTTCCGTCCAAGCAGAGAGTGTCGATGACCGAGTCGAGATGGCCGTCGCGCGCCGCACCGGTCGGCAGGGCCTGCTGAGCGCCCCGGGCCGCATGGTGTGTCGCACGAGGCGCGGGGCTTGCCGGACGCCGGGCGCGGAGCCTGGCCAGGGACCGTCACCCTTCGTACGATCGCCCGATGAGGCCCAATGACCGCTACCTCGCACGTGGCCCCCGGGTGGCCATCCGGCCCTTCACCGCCGCCGACCGGGACGAGTTCACGACGGCGGCCCGGGAGAGCGCGGAGCTGCACCATCCCTGGCTGTTCCCGCCCGTCACCGACGAGGCGTACGACGGCTACTTCCGGAGGCTTCAGGAGCCGGTGCGCGCGGGCTTCTTGATCTGCGAGCGCGAGAGCGGCCGGATCGCGGGCTTCGTCACGATCAACAACATCGTCTACGGCGGGTTCCGGTGCGGTGCGATCGGCTATGGCGTGTTCGCGCATGCCGCCGGGCGCGGGCTGATGAGCGAGGGGCTGCGGCTCGTGATGGGGCACGCCTTCGGGACGATGGGGCTGCATCGCCTGGAGGCCAACATCCAGCCGGCCAATGTGCAGTCGATCGCCCTGGTGCAACGCGCCGGGTTCCGGCTGGAAGGTTTCTCCCCGGACTTCCTCTTCATCGACGGGGCCTGGCGCGACCACGAGCGCTGGGCGATCACCAGGGAGATGCTGCCCGAGGACGCGGGGTGATGCCCGGTCCGGGACGTCGGGATGGCATCGGCGTGATGCCAGGTCCGCCATGGGCATCGTCTTCCGCCGTACCGTGCCGGTCTTCCGGATCTTATCCGGACCGCGCCCCGGAGGGCGCCGGCGCGGTGCCGCTCGTCGGCCCCCTGGAGAGCTTCTTTGCGCAGCCCTGACTCGATCCTGACTCGATCCTGACTCGATCTTGCGCCGATCGCGTCGCAAGAGGCCCTGTTCAGCCGGGCGTTGACGATGTTCCATGGTCAACAGGGGCCGCCGCAGCCGAGGCGGCCCGGTCCTACCTTGCGAGGCAGCCGTGGCCACGAGCGTGCGACGCACCACCCTGACCCTTCCCGCGGCCCCCATCGGCCCGGACAACCCGCTCCCCGCGCTGCGCGGCGCGGCCGATCCGCACCGTGTCGAGATCACCGGGAGCGCCGCACTGCCGGCCGACATGGCGCGCCAGATCGGCTACCGTCCGCTGCGCTCGCTGCTGCCCGCGCGGCTGCGGGACGGATACGGCCGCGAACGCCGTGACACCGCGTTGGACGCGCTCGTCATCGAGAACGACCGGCTGCGCGCCACCGTCCTGCCCGGCCTCGGCGGCCGGGTGTACTCCCTGCACCACAAGCCCACCGACCGCGAACTGCTCTACCGCAACCCGGTACTTCAGCCCGCGGCGTTCGCCCTCAACGGCGCCTGGTTCTCCGGCGGCATCGAATGGAACATCGGCGCCACCGGGCACTCCACCCTCGCCTGCGCCCCGCTGCACACCGCCCGCGTCCCGGCGCCGGATGGCGGGGAGATGCTCCGGCTGTGGGAGTGGGAGCGACTGAGCGATCTGCCGTTCCAAGTGGATCTGTGGCTTCCGGACGGCTCCGAGTTCCTCTACGTGGGCGTACGCGTCCGCAACCCGCACCATGAAACGGCCCCGGTCTACTGGTGGTCCAATATCGCGGTCCCCGAAGGCGCCGTGCCGTCAGCGGTCACGCAGGCGGGCACTCGCGTCCTCGCCCCCGCGGACGCGGCCTGGTACTTCGGCTACGAGCGCGCCCTGCGCCGCGTCCCGGTCCCCCACGCCGACGGCGCCGACCGCAGCTACCCGCTGCGCAGCGCGTTCCCCGCCGACTACTTCTACGACGTTCCCGAGGGCGCCCGCCGCTGGATCACCGCCCTCGACGCGGACGGCCGCGGCCTGGTGCAGACCTCCACCGACACCCTCCGGGGCCGCAAGCTCTTCCTCTGGGGCAGCGGGCGCGCCGGGCGGCGCTGGCAGCAGTGGCTCACCGAGCCCGGCGCCGGCGGTTACGCCGAGATCCAGGCGGGACTGGCCCGTACACAACTGGAGCACGTACCGCTCGACGGGGGCGCCGAGTTCGCCTGGCTGGAGGCGTACGGGCCGCTGTCCGCCGACCCCGCCGCGGTGCACGGCGCGGACTGGGGCGCGGCGTGTGGTGAGGTCGCGGCGCGGCTGGAGGCGGCCCTGCCGCGGGCGGACGTCGATGCCGCCTACGCCGCCTGGCGGCCGTACGCCGACGCCGAACCGAAGGAGTCGCTGGCCACCGGCTCCGGCTGGGGAGCCCTCGAAGTCGCCCGTGGGGGCCTTGTCCTGCCCGGTACACCGTTCGGCCCGGCGACGCTGGGCGAGGAGCAGCAGCCTTGGCTGACCCTGCTGAGAACCGGCGATCTGCCGGACGGCGGGCCCCTCCCCGGGGCGACGGTGGTCGCCCCCGCCTGGCGGGATCTGCTGGAGTCCGCGCCGTCCGGCCCGTCCACCGACTACCACCTCGGCCTCGCCCAGTGGCACGCGGGCGACCGCGCCCAGGCCGTCCGCAGCTGGGAGCGCGCGCTGGCGCACCACGTCGGCTGTCTGCCGCTGTACTGCCTGGCGGTCGCCGAGTCCGAGGCCGGTGAAACGGCGCGGGCCGCCGACCGGTACGCGGAGGCGTTCGCCCATGCGGCACGGGCCGCGGAGGGTGCCGGGCCGGACCCGATCGCACGGGGGGTGGAGGGTATCGGGCCGGATCCGTCCGCCCGCGTCTGGCGAGCGGTGCTGTCCGCGCTCGCCCGGGAGGCGGTGCCCATGCTGCTGGCCGCCGGCCGGGCCGAGGAGGCCGCGGAACTCCTGGCACGGCTGCCCCAGGAGGTTCTGGCCGGCGGCCGGTTCCGGCTGATGTCCGCTCAGATCCTGCTCGCCCAGGGGCAACCGGCCGCCGCGCGCGAGATCTTCGACGCCGGCTTCGAGATCCCCGATCTCCGGGAGGGCGCCGAGACCCTCAGCGACACCTGGTACGCCATCGCCGAACGCCTCGTCGCGGGCGAGGGGCCGGTCACCGACGACGTACGCGCCAAGGCCCGGACCGAGCACCCGCTTCCCGGGCGGTACGAGTACCGGATGCGGACGGTGTGATGCCGTGCCATGCCGGTGTCGCAGCAGGTGAAATGCCGGTGTCGTAGCCGGTGGAATGACGGCGCCTCAGGGGGACGGCGGATCGACAAGGAATCGTCGCGGGGGAGTTACGCCATTCGGTGAGCGTGTGCGGGAGGGCGGGAATGATCCGTGACCGTCACGCGTTGTAACGGCCATGAAGGCAATTACCACGAACAGTTATGGCGGGCCCTCGGTCCTGGAGTACACCGAGCAGCCCGACCCGAAGGTGGGTCCCGATTCGGTGCTGGTCCGGGTCAGGGCTGCCGGTGTCAATCCCGTGGACTGGAAGATCGTCGAAGGCTATCTGGACGGCATGCTGCACGCGCACTACCCGCTGATTCCCGGCTGGGATGTCGCGGGTGTGGTCGAGGCGGTCGGCGCGGACGCCACCGAGTACGCGGTCGGCGACGAGGTCATCGGCTATGTCCGCAAGGACGAGGTGCAGCACGGCACCTACGCCGAGCTGGTCGCCGCCCCGGTGCGGACGCTGGCGCGCAAGCCGGCCAGGCTCAGCTGGCAGCAGGCCGCGGGGCTGCCGCTGGCCGGACTGACGGCCTATCAGGCGCTCAAGCGGGGCGGTGCGAAGCAGGGCGAGACGGTCCTGGTGCATGCCGCGTCCGGTGGCGTCGGCTCGCTCGGCGTACAGATCGCGGTGGCCCAGGGCGCCCGCGTGATCGGCACGGCCAGTGAGCGCAACCATGACTTCCTGCGGTCCCTGGGCGCCGAGCCGGTGACGTACGGCGAGGGGCTCGCCGACCGGGTGCGGGCGCTGGCCCCCGAGGGGGTGGACGTCGCGCTGGACTTCGTCGGCGACGGCGTCATCGATGTGTCGCAGCAGCTGCTGAAGGACCGGACGCGGGTGGTGTCCATCGCCGACGGAGAGGCCACGGCGAAGGGCGGCCATCTGGTGTGGGTGCGGCCGGACGCCGCGGATCTGACGGCGCTCGCCGAACTCGCGGACGCCGGGAAGCTGACCGTTCCGGTCGAGGCGACGTTCCCGCTGGCGAAGGCGGCCGAGGCGTTCCGGCTGAGCATGTCCGGCCGGGCGCGCGGCAAGATCGTCCTGGAGGTGTCCGTGCCGTGAGGCGGGCGCCACTGCCCACCTCGGGGAACAGTGCTCAGCTCACAGTCGGTGCTCGGCTCACGGCCCCGCTCAGCGCGCCGTCAGCGCTCGGCGTACGGGCGGCCGCTCGGCTCATGGGGGCTGTTCAGCCCACCAGCGTCGGGCGGCCGTTGCCGCGCGCTGCCCGGCCGTTCTGGATGGCGGCCGTTGCAGCGCGGGGGCGTCGGCGGGCTCGTCGCGGTCCGGCGTGGGGGCGGCCGGCCGGTCATGCCCTCAAGCGTCCTGTCTCCGGTCGACGTACTCGAAGATGGAACCGTCCGGATGGCGGGCGACCAGATTGCGGCCGATGGGCGTGGGCAGCGGACCGGCGATGATGTCCGCGCCGACGGCCTTCAGATCGGCCAGCGCCTCGTCCACGTCCTGCACGGCGAGGGTCGCGGTGATCTTCCGCAGTACCGACAACTCGGCCTCGGGACCACTCATCAGGAAGAAGCACCCGACGGCCGCGACCGCGACACCGCCGCGCTGGAAGCGTATGGCCTCGGCGCCGGTCAGCCGTTCATAGACGCTGATCGCGGCATCGAGATCGCCGACGCACACCCGCAGTGAGGTCCCCAGAATGTCCATACGGGCAAGCCTAGTTGAAGGGGTGCGGAGGTGGGGCCGAGGGCGATCGGCGTCCGGATCTCAGACGCGGCACAGGATCTCGCCGTGCAGGACCGTGAACCAGCCGTCCTCCTGGGAGCCCCACTCCCGCCATGCCTCCGCGATCCGGGCCAGCTCGTCCGGCGTGGCATGCCCGCCGTCGACCGCGATTCGGGCGTATGCCGAGGCGATCGTGCGGTCCGCCCACAGCTCGCTCCACCAGGACCGTTCCCGCGGAGTGCGGTAGCACCAGGTGCCGGCGGTGGCGGTGAGGGCGGCCGGGTCGAAACCGGCCTGCCGCGCCCAGGCGTGCAGTCGGCGACCGGCGTCCGGCTCACCCCCGTTGGAGCGGGCCACCCGCAGATACAGGTCCAGCCAGTCGGTCATCCCGTCGACCTCCGGGTACCAGGTCATGGCCGAGAAGTCCGCATCGCGGACGGCGACGATCCCGCCGGGCCTGGTGACCCGGCGCATCTCGCGCAGCGCCTGGACGGGATCGCCCACATGTTGCAGTACTTGATGGGCGTGCACCACACAGAAGCTGTCATCCGGGAAGTCCAGTGCGTGGACATCTCCGACCGCGAAGCGGACGTTGGCCACCCCTCGTCCGGCGGCCGTGGCACGTGCCTGCTCCAGGACGGCCGGGACCTGATCCAGGCCGGTGACCTCGCCGTCCGGCACCAGCGCGGCCAGATCGGCGGTGATGGTGCCGGGGCCGCAGCCGATGTCCAGGATCCGCATGTGCGGCAGCAGCGAATCCAGCAGGTATCCGGCCGAGTTGGCGGCGGTGCGCCAGGTGTGGGAGCGCAGTACGGACTCGTGGTGGCCGTGGGTGTAGACGGCGGTCTCCTGCGGCATGGTCGGCTCCTTTGCGTCACCGGGTGCGGGGGACGGAAGCGATCAGGTGTGGAACGGTGTGGATCGGGCCTGGATCGGACGTGGGTGATGAGCTCCCGCGGCGGTGCCTTTCGGTGTGGTGTACACCGTAGTAGGCGATCTCGAATGATGAGAGTCCCGTCTCGCCATTCGGTCAACCCTGAGTGGGTGAGCGGGGACGGGCGACGGAAGAGGCGGCCGGCCCAGCCGGGCGTGCGGCAACTCGTACGGGTGAGCGAGTGGATGCCCCATACGGGCGCGGGCGTTGCCCCACGGCGTCCCGCCGGGCGGCCGGTGCTCTCGCTCCGCTGACGTGTCGCCCCCGCCCCGGCCCCGGGATCTGTAAAGGTGGTCGGGGCCCCCTCACTCATGTGATGGGCCCACGATCGACCAGCCGTCGTGGAGTGTGGAGGCACGGATGCAGCGGACCGCCCCGGATCCGCCGCGGGAGCCGGACCCGGACGCCCCGGTGGGTCTGCCGGTCCTTCCGGATCTCGCCGCGCATCTCTCCGCGGCAGCCGGCAGCGCCGAACCGGAACCCGTCGGCGGCTCCCCGGCGTTGCGCACCGCCGCCTGCGGCTACTGGGAACGCCGCGGTCTTGATACCGCGCCCGAGCAGGTGGTCGCCACCCCGGGGGCGGGCGCCCTGCTGCTCGCCCTGTACGCCGCGGCGGACGGTGCCGTGGTGCTGCCGCGCCCCTGCTCGGGGTGGTACGCGTCCCCCGCCCGGCTGCTCGGCCGACCGGTGCACCTCGCGCCCGTACCGGCCGAGTCGGGCGGGATGCCCGATCCGTTCGCGCTGCTGGAGACCGTCCGCCGGATCCGGATGCACGGCGACACACCGCGCGCCCTGGTGCTGTCGGTCGCCGACGAACCGACCGGCACCTGCCCGGTGCCCGAGCAGCTGCACGAGGTCTGCGAAGCGGCGGCGGAGGAGGGGCTGTGGGTGATCAGCGACGAATCGCGCCGGGATCTGCTGCACGATCCGCATGACACCGTGGTGCTCAGCCCCGCCGAGATGCTGCCCGACGAGGTCGTGGTGCTGACCGACCTGCGTGCCACGCTCGTCCCCGCCACCTGGCCCGCCGTGCTCGCCCGCTTCCCGGACACCGACGGGGGCACCGCACTGCGGTCCGCGACGCTGGACGCGCTGTCCGTCCTGGGCACCCCGCTGCCCGGCCCGCTCGCCCGCGCCGTCACCCACGCGCTCGGCGAACCCGACTCCGTACGCGCGAGGACGTCCGCCCTCGCCCGGGTCTACGGGGCCCTCACCTGGGCGTTGTATCGCAGCCTCACCAAGGCCGGCGCCGTCTGCCGTCCGCCGCACTCCGGCAGCCATGTGTACGCCGACTTTGAACCGCTGGGCAGGCCCCTCGCGGCCCGGGGTATCACCGATTCCGTGGCGTTGGAGCGGGAGTTGGCACCCTGGGCAGCGCGCGGCGGCCACCACTACGGTGACGAGCCGGGCGCCCTGCGGGTACGGTTCGGCGCAGAGGGGCTGCTCGGCGCCGACACGGAGCTGCGCGGGCGCGCTCTGGACGCCCCCGACCCTCTCCAACTCCCTTATGTCCGCGATGCGTTGAACACCCTGTCGCGCGCGCTGGCCGCACTTGCAACGCCGGTGGACGAGGGCCCGGCTGACCCTCCCCTGCCTTAAGGGCATGGGTGGGGCGCCCCGGCAGGGAGCTGGGGAAGTACCCGTATCCCGTCGCCCCGCACCCTCTGGTTCTGTCCACCGAATGGAGCCCCTCGATGACCGAACAGACCGAGCGCTCCCTCACCGAGCCCTCCCGCGGCGAGTCCGTGCCACCCGAGCCCGGTACGGATTCCGCCCCCACGGATCCCGCCCTCACGGCCCCCACGGATCCCGCCCCCACGGATGCCGCGTCCACCGAGCCCCCGCTCGCCCCGTCGCCGCTCCCCGAGCCGCGCCACCTGGGCGGCAAGCGCACCTGGCCCCGCGACTTCACCGACCGGCTGACCGCACCGCTGCCCGGTGTCCGCGCGCTGGCCCGGATCGCCCGGGACGGCAAGCTGCGCCCGGCGCCCGAGGCGCTCCGTGAGATCCAGGAACTCCCCTTCGAACCGGGCCCGATGCCGGCCGCCGATGCCACGACCCTCGCCCTGACCTGGGCCGGGCACGCCAGCTGGGTGATCCGGATCGGCGGGCTGACCGTACTGACCGACCCGGTCTGGTCCCGCAAGATCCTCGGCACGCCCGCGCGGGTCACCCCCGTAGGCGTCCGCTGGGAGGATCTGCCGTCCATCGACGCCGTCGTCATCAGCCACAACCACTACGACCACCTGGACGCCCCCACCCTCAAACGGCTGCCACGCGAGACCCCGCTGCTGCTCCCGGCCGGTCTGGCCTCCTGGGCCCGCCGCCGAGGCTTCACCCACGTCACCGACCTCGACTGGTGGGAGGCGGTCGAACTGCCCGCGCCCGGGGGCCCCGTACGCTTCGACTTCGTCCCCGCCCACCACTGGAGCAAGCGGACACTGACCGACACCTGCCGTTCCCTGTGGGGCGGTTGGATGCTCACCGCGCCCGACGGACGGCGGATCCACTTCGCGGGGGACACCGGCTACGGCCACTGGTTCGAGGAGATCGGCCGCCGCTACACGGGCATCGACCTGGCGCTGCTGCCCATCGGGGCGTACGACCCGCGCTGGATGCTGCGGCCGGTGCACACCGATCCGGAGGAGGCCGTCCGGGCCTGCCAGGATCTCGGCGCACGGGCCCTGGTCCCGATGCACTGGTCCACGTTCCTGCTCTCCGCCGAACCGCCGCTGGAGCCGCTGCGCCGCGTCCGCGCCGCGTGGGCCGCCACCGGGCGGCCTCGGGAGGACCTGTGGGACCTGGCGGTGGGGGCGTCGCGGGTGCTGGGAGACACGTACGGGTGACATGACGTTAGCCCGAATGGCGGGCAGGACAGCCTCTTTGCGGATCGGCTTCACCACCCCTCAGGGCGCCCTGATCAAGAGACCACGCGGTCGCGTGCGCACGTCGCCGCTGCCCGCGTACGGACTGAAAGGGGCTGTTTTGCAGCGCAGTCACCGCATCGTCGCCACGCTCACCACCGCCCTGCTCGCCCTCGGAAGCATCGTTCTCGCGGCACCGGCCCACGCCGCGGAAATTCACACGGGCCTCGGCCCGACCGTCGGGGCCTTCGTGCACACGCTCGCCACGCTCGGGATCTACCTCTGACCCCGGTACCCATGGAGAACATCCCGGGCCCGTCCTCCTCCTGGACGGGCCCGGCCCGTGCCGTCAGGACCTCTCCGCCCGCCGCACCCGCCGCCACACCCCCGGTGCCCCGCCGATCACCAGTGTCAGCCCGACCGCCGCCGTCACGCCCTGCCACGGTTCGGGGAACAGCGAGCCGCTCAGCAGTCCGATGAGTCCGTACATCGCGGCCCACGCCAGGCACGCCGAAACGTTCCCCCGGACGAACCGCCGCAGCGGCATCGCCGCGAGCAGACACGCCACCATGACCGGGATCCGCCCGGCCGGCACCAGCCGCGACAGCACCAGCACCAGCACCTCGTGCTGCCGCAGCCTCCGCTGTGCCTGCGCCAGCCGATCCGGCGCGGCGCGGGCACGCATCCAGGTCAGCCAGCGGTCGCCGGTCCGCGAGTGGCTGCCGCGCCGCCCGAGCGCGTACAGCCCCAGGTCACCGAGGAACGCGGCCAGCGACGCGATCCCGAAGACGATCAGCAGCGGGAACGGCGACGACTGATGGAACGCCACCACCGCGGCCGAACTGACCACCGCCCCCGTCGGCACCACCGGCACCAACGACCCCAGCACGACCAGCAGAAACAGCGACGGATAGCCCACCACCTGCTGGGTCGACTCCGGCGGCACACTCCGCAGCGCCTCGCCCCACGGCGTCATCGCGCCACCGCCGGCCATACGGACTCACCGTGCCCGAGCCGGTGCACCACGACCTCCGGCGCCAGCCGGGCCGCGAGGCGCTCGAACTCCTCGCCAGGAGCGTGGAATTCACGCGGCCGGACGGCGTCCAGTCCGATCGGCCAGTAGGTGCCGTAGTGCACCGGGACGGCGCTGCGCGGCGCGAGCCGGGCCGTCGCCACGGCCGCCCGCCGCGCGTCCAGATGACTGTGTCCGAGGAACGGTCCCCAGCCGCCCACCGGCAGCAGCGCCACATCGCACGGCCCGACCTCGTCGGCCATCTCCTCGAACAGCCCGGTGTCGCCCGCGAAGTAGGTCCGCGCCGCGCCGCGCACGACATAGCCGAGCGCGGGCACCCGGTGGGGCCCGTACGGCAGCCGCCGCCCGTCATGCGCCGCGTGCACCGCCCGTACGGTCAGCGCTCCGAGCGTGAACTCCTCGCCCGGCCGCAGCTCCGTGACGGACAGCTTGTGGGCTCCGGCCACCCGGCGCAGCCCCGGCACCGCCGTCGTCGCCCCGTGTGGCACCACGAGCCGGGTGCCGGGCGCGAGGCGGGCGAGGGACGCGAGATGCAGGTGGTCGGCGTGGAGGTGGGAGACCAGTACGAGGTCGGCACGTGCGGCCTCGGCGGGCGGCGGCGCGCCCCGGCGGCGCCGCAGATGGGCCAGTCGGCGCACGAACAGCGGATCGGTGAGCACCCGCACCCCGGAGTCCTCGACCGTCACGGTGGCATGTCCCCACCATGTGACCCGCACCGACACCGATGACCTCCCGACCCTCCCCATCGCCGAATTGAACCGAACCGAACCTTCGTCCGTCCCGCTGACCCGATCCTCCATCTGTCCCGATCCTCCCTCATGCGTCCCCCGAAGGCCGAACGGGCACCGACCACCGCAGGCCGTCCGGACGCCGGCTTCCACACCGGCGCCGCCACCGTCGCCGACGCCGAAAGCCGCCCGGGCACCGGCCACCGCCCCATCCGGACATAAGCCTCCAACCCCACCACTTGTGACACGCTTGTCGGCAGTCCTGTGCAGCCGGCGCGGGCCGGAGTGTGAGGTGGGACGGCGTGCGGACGCCACGGTGGAAGACGCTGAGCGGTGCCGTGCTGCGGGTGCTCGCGGTCTGGCTGGTGTCCAGCCTCACCCTGCTCGTCCTCGCCGCGCTGTTGCCCGACTTCCGGCTGCAGTCCCCGAGCGGCGACAGCCTCACCCGTACCGCCTTCACCGCAGGGCTTGGCGCGGGCGCGTTCGGCCTGCTCAGCGCTTTGGTGTGGCCGGTTCTCGTACGTGCTCTGCTGCTGGTGCCGGCGTTTGTGCTCGGCCTCCTCGTCTTCTTCCTCAACGGCACCCTGCTGCTGGTCGCCCTCAATCTGATCCCGGAGCCGCGCGGGCAGGCCGCACCGGAGACCGCTGTGATCGTCGCGGCCGCGATGTCCGCCGCTTCCTCGGCCACCTCCACCTTCCTGGCGGTCCGCAACGACGAGGCGTATCACCGCCGGCTGGTGCGGCTCGCCGGCCGCCGTGGCCGGGCCGCCGTACCCGGCCCGGTCACCCCCGGCACGGTCTTCCTCCAGCTCGACGGCCTCGGCCACGACCTGCTACGGGCCGCCACCCACGGCGACCGCCCGCTGATGGCGACCGTCGCCGGCTGGACCGGCGGCAGCCACCGGCTCACCCCCTGGCACACGGACTGGTCCAGCCAGACCGGCGCCAGCCAGCTCGGCATCCTGCACGGCAGCAACGAGGATCTGCCCGCCTTCCGCTGGTACGAGAAGGAATCCGGCGCCCTGATCGTCAGCAACCGGCCCACCAGCGCCGCCGAACTCCAGCGGCGGGCCGTCGAGCGCACCGGGGACGGCGGACTGCTCGCCCACGACGGCGCCAGCCGCGGCAATCTCTTCAGCGGCGGCGCCGACCAGGTCGCCCTGGTGATGTCGGTGGCGGCCCGTCGTGACAAACACAACCGCTCCCGTGCCGGCTACTTCGCGTACTTCTCCGACCCGGCCAACGCCACCCGTACCGCGGTCTCCTTCGTCGCCGAGGTCGTCCGCGAGCTCGTCCAGTCACTGCGCGCCCGCTTCCGGCGCGAGACACCGCGCGTCAAACGGGGCGGCCTCTACCCCGTCCTCCGGGCCTTCGCGACCATCGTCGAACGTGATGTGGTGATCGCGGCCGTCATCGGCGACATGCTCGCGGGCCGCACCGCCGTCTACGCCGATCTCGTCGGCTACGACGAGGTCGCGCACCACTCGGGCCCCGGCCACCGCGACACCCATCAGGTGCTGCGCAGCCTCGACCGCGCTGTCGCACTGATCGCCAAGGTCGCCCGGCACGCACCGCGCCCGTACCGCATCGTGCTGCTCTCCGACCACGGCCAGAGCCACGGCGTGACCTTCCTCGACCGCTACGGGCTGAGCCTGGCCGATCTGGTACGCGCCGGGTGCGGGCTGCCGGTGCCGCGGCGCGCCGGGCGGACGCCGAGCGGGGCCGAGGCCAGGGAGGCGGCGCGTGCCGCACTGCACCGCCCGGAGGGCAAGGAGCGGCAGGGCGGCTCGCACCCCCTCGTGCTGACCTCCGGGAACCTCGGGCTGGTGTCCTTCCCCGACGTGCCCGGCCGGATCACCCGGGAGGAACTGGACCGCAGACACCCCGCACTGCTCGGCACCCTCGCCAATCACCCCGGCATCGGCTTCGTCCTCGTCCGCTCCGGGAAACACGGCGCGGTCGTGCTGGGCCCGGCCGGCGCCGAGCACCACCTCGACACCGGCCACATCACCGGCGCCGATCCGCTCGCCGCGTTCGGCCCCGGAGCGGCCGAGGCGGTACGCCGTACCGACCGCTTCCCGCATGCCGCCGACCTCATGATCAACTCCGCCTACGATCCCGTGACGGGCACGGTGCACGCCTTCGAGGAGCAGATCGGCTCCCACGGCGGGCTCGGCGGAGCTCAGAGCCGCCCCTTCCTCCTGTGGCCCGTGGAACTGACCCCGCCCACACCGGACGGCGAGCCGCTGACCGGCGCCGAACAGGTGCACCGGGTGTTCCGGCGCTGGCTGAGCGAGGCGGCGGGCCCGCGTCAGCCCGTCAGACCCGAGGCGGACGAACTCCGGCGTTCCTGGCAGGACTCCGCCTAGCTAGGGCCCGCGTCGGACGCCGCGGGGCAGGCGGGACCGCTCTCCGTGACGAGCTTCGCCGCCGGCGCCACCGCGACGGCGACCGCCACCACCGCGGGATCCTCGGCCCTGGCCGGCGAAGTCCTCTTCGAGGATTTCGACTACACCGGGCACGACGACCCGGCCCTCGGCGCGCACGGCTGGACCGTACGCTCCGGATCCGGCGGCCCCGGAGTGCCGGGCGCCACCTGGGCACCGGAGAACATCACCTTCGCCAAGGACGGCGGCAACTCCGTGCTGACCCTGCGGACCTCCACATCCGGTACCGCCGAGAGCACCAGGCAGGCCGAACTCCACACCCAGCGCATGAAGTTCGGGTACGGCACCTACGCGGCGCGGGTGAAGTTCAGTGACGCGCCGACCCCCGGCCCCGACGCCCCGGCATCCGGACCCGATGGTGACCACGTCAACCAGGCGTTCTTCGCCATCAACGAGCTCAAGGCCCCGATGGACGAGGACTACGCCGAGTACGACTTCGAGTATCTGCCCAACGGCGGCTGGGGCGAGAGCGGCGACATCCTCCACACGACCTCCTGGGAAACCTTCCGCCCCGACCCCTGGGAAGTGGTCAACCAGCACACCGAGGAGCGCCGCAGCTTCGCCGGCTGGCACGACCTCGCGGTCACCATCGACACCACCGGCATCGCCTATTACGTCGACGGACGGGAATTCGCCCGGCACGACCCCAAGTACCTCCCGGAGAAGCCGATGTCGATCGACTTCAATGAGTGGCTGATCGATCTCGAAGGGCAGACCGGCACCGAGTCCCGCGGCTATGACCAGCGGGTGGACCATGTGCTGCACGTCAAGGACCAGGTGCTCACGCCCGCCCAGATCAAGGCGGGGGTCGACGAGCGCCGCGCCGCCGGGACCGCCTTCGAGGACACCGTCCCGGCCGCCTGACCCCGACAGGCCACGCTCGCAACACCCGCACCCCGGGCTCCCGCGAGAGGTGCCCGGGGCGTGCGCTGCTGCCGGTGCGAGACGCCACCAGCGGTCCCAGCCAGGTACTCCTGGTGAGCCGATGGTTATCCGAACCGGCCGGGCTGGTAGTCACCGGCGGGCTGCTGGACGATGACGTTCACACGGTTGAAGGCGTTGATGAGCGCGATGAGGGACACCAGGGCGGCGAGCTGGTCCTCGTCGTAGTGCTTGGCGGCCTTCGCCCAGACCTCGTCCGTGACACCACCGGCCGCGTCGGCGATGCGGGTGCCCTGCTCGGTCATCTCCAGGGCGGCCCGCTCGGCGTCGGTGAACACCGTGGCGTCCCGCCAGGCCGCGATCAGGTTGAGGCGCACCGACGTCTCCCCGGCCTGCGTGGCTTCCTTGGTGTGCATGTCGGTGCAGACACCGCAGCCGTTGATCTGACTGGCGCGGATCTTCACCAGCTCCTGCGTCGCGGCCGGCAGCGTCGAGTCCGAGACCACCTTGCCCGCCGAGATGATGCCTTTCAGGGCATTGGTCGCGACCGGGCTGCCGAAGAGGTTCAAGCGAGCATTCATGGTGCACTCCTTGCCGTTGTTGTGGTGACACCTCTTCGACGGAACAGCTCGGCAGGATGTGACAGGACCGCATGAGACACCCGTGCGCGGCGAAGTCGCGGCGCACTGCGCACGGAAGCCGATGCGATCGGAGGCTCGGCGCATGTCCTGCAGAGACACGGCGCAGCCGAAGATATTCGCCCGGCGAGGGGCACTGGCAGGAGGATCCGCGGCGATTTTGAGCCGTGCGTGCTGCCGGTGACCATAGGCGCAGTCGGCACCCCGGCGAGCCAGCACGATGAGAGACGCGTCACACACCATGCACCGCGACCCTGCCGCAGAGGTCCCCCCTACCGCCTCTGACCAGCACGTTCAAGCAAAGCGGCCGTTTCGGATGAATCTGATGACGGCCACCGCCCTGGTGATGGGCAACATCATCGGCGGCGGCATCTTCCTGCTGCCGGCCTCGGTGGCCCCCTTCGGCACCGTCAGCCTGGCCGCCTTCGGCCTGCTGACCATCGGCGCCATCGCCCTCGCCCTGGTCTTCGGACGGCTCGCCGAGCGCCACCCGGACACCGGCGGCCCGTACGTCTACGCCCGCGAGGCGTTCGGCGACTTCGCCGGGTTCCTGTCCGCCTGGTCGTACTGGACCATGACCTGGGTCAGCAACGCGGCCCTCGCGGTCGCCGCCGTTGGCTATGTGCACGTTCTCGTCCCCGGCCACGCGTCCCCCGGCGTCAACCTCGCGGTGGCGCTCGGCGCCCTCTGGCTCCCGGCGCTCGCCAACTTCGCCGGCACCCGCTACGTGGGCGCGGTCCAGCTGGTCTCCACCGTCCTCAAGTTCGTCCCCCTCCTCTTCATCGCCGTCGTCGGCCTGTTCTTCTTCGACCCCGGCAAGCTCGGCCCGTTCAACGCGGGCGGCGGCAGTGCGGTGGGCGGAATGTCCGCGGCGGCCGCGATCCTCCTCTACTCGTACGTCGGGGTGGAGTCCGCCGCGATGAGCGCGGGCGAGGTCCGCGACCCGGAGCGCAACGTCGGCCGGGCCACCGTCCTCGGCACCATCGGCGCCGCCGTCGTCTATCTGCTGGGCACCCTCGCCGTCTTCGGCACCGTCGCCCACGACGAGCTGGTGAACTCCACGGCGCCGTTCTCGGACGCGGTGAACGCGATGTTCGGCGGCCAGTGGGGCGGCACCGTCGTGGCCGGCGCGGCCGTCGTCTCGATCATCGGCGCCCTCAACGGCTGGACCCTGATGAGCGCCCAGTCCCCGTACGCCGCGGCCAAGGACGGGCTCTTCCCGGCCGCCTTCCTGACGAAGCGGCGCGGTGTGCCGACCTTCGGCGTCCTGGCCGCCGCCGTGCTGGCCAGCGCCCTCACCGTGGTCAACTACCTGATCGGCGTCGGCGGCGTCTTCGAGATCCTGGTACTGATCACCACCTTCTCGGCCACCGTCCCGTACCTGCTCGCGGCCGGCGCCCAGCTCTACTTCCTGCTCACCGGCCGCCGCGACAAGGTCCGCCCGGCCCGCTTCGCCCGTGATCTGACGCTCGCCCTGACCGCCTTCGGCTTCACCTTCTGGCTCGTCGCGGGCGCCGGCTACGCCGCGATCTACCAGGGCGTGCTGTTCCTCTTCGCCGGTATCCTCGTCTATGCGTGGATGGCGGCCAGGAAGGCGGGACGGGGCGGGCGGGACACGGCCCCCGAGCCGACGGCGGCGGTGGCTGCCGCGTCCACCGGGTCCACTACGTCCGCCGGATCCACCGCGTCCGCTGCATCCACCGCGCCGGCCGTGGCCGCCGACGTCACGTAGTTCTCCGGTGGTTCTCCGGACGGGCCGGATCCCGGCCGACCGGAGTCCGCCGCTACGGCGTCAGCGTCCGCAGCCGGTCGGCCGTCTCCGGGTCGGCGGGCAGGAAGGTCTCCATCGCCGGCTCGGAGACGGTCACATCCATCGGGGTGTTGAACGTGGCGATGGACGAAATGAAGGACAGGACTGTGCCGCGGTGCTCGATCCGCATCGGGAGGGCGAAGGGAAGGTGGTCCCCGGCCACCGCGGACTCCCGGCCGCCCTCGGGCAGCGGATAGCCGCTCACCTCGTCGTACAGCGTCGCGGTTTCGATGAAGCTGATGTGCCGGGCGGAGGAGTCGGCGCGCAGCTCCAGCTCCAGCTGGCTGATCCGGCGCCGGTCACGCCATTCGCGTAACAGCGTCCCTACGTCCGTCGTCGTCCCGGTGAGGGCGCCGCAGCAGTGGTCATGGGAGGACGGTAGCCGACGGGGAGCCGGGGTAGCTACGTCAACCCAGGTCAAAGGCGTTGCGCAGGCCGAGCCGGTGGCGCCTGGCGTCGTCCGCCTTGAGCGGCTCGAACTCGGGGGCACGGTAGAGGCGCTGGACCTCGCAGCGCGCCGCGCTCGATCCGTCCTCGTCCAGCAGCGCGTTCACCGCCTGCCGCGCGGACGCGTTGGCCCCCTCCATCGTCGCCAGGTCGATGTCGACGGTGACGTAGTCCCCGGCGAGGAAGAGGTTGGGGATCGCGGTCCTGGAGGAGGGGCGGTTGAACCAGGTGCCGGTGGGATGGATCAGCAGCTGTTCGTCGTTGGCGGGGTGTGGGGTGCCGAGGCCGTCCACGGCCGGGTCCAGGAACCATGAGTGGACGGTCGCATCGCGGAGGACGGCGGCACCGGTGTCGTTGAGTCCGGCCTTCATCTGGGCCCAGACCTCCCGTGCCACCTCTTCCCTGGTGCACTGCTTGGCGGTCTTGCCGTACAGGAGCCCGGGCCGGTTCCATTCGGAGATGTCGACAGAGAGGCAGTCGGCGGCCGTGCCGTCCCCGTAGTCGGCGGGAAAGTCACGGTCCTTCCAGTACTGGGCCTGTGCGACGGCGGTCAGTGCCCAGGGGGTGTCGATGTGGTTGATATGCCCGTGGAGGATGGGCGTCGGCTCGGTGAGATAGAACTGCAGGCCGGTCATCCAGTCGGTCTCCAGCCGGTCGCAGCGCACCAGTTGGGGATCGGCGGCCCGTACGGACGCGTTCCAGGTGGCGCGGGCGTGCTCGACGGGCATCGCCTGGACGAAATGGTCCGCGGTGACGGCGTGCCGGGCGCCTTGGGGGTCGGTGACGACGGCCTCGGTGATCCGTCCGCCGGCCAAGGTCAGATCGCGTACGGACCAGCCGACCTTGAACTCCACGCCCAGGGAGCGGAGACAGGCCACCCAGGGATCGATCCATGCCTCATTGGTGGGGAGGTTGAGCACCCGGTCCGGTTCGCCGTCCGCGCCCCGCCCCAGAAGGTTGAAGATGAATGCCTCACCGCAGGTGGCGACGGTCCTGGTGGAGGCGATCTCGGCCTTGGTGGCGACGATGTTCCGGGTCATCCCGATGGCCAGTAGCTGCTGGTAGTCGGCGGACATGTCGTCGGCGCGCAGATAGCGCCACCAGGGCGTGTGCTCCCAGACGTCGAGGCGGCGCTGCTCGCAGCTGGTGAAGAAGACCAGCATCCGGTTGGCGAAGTAGGCGATCTCGTGGGCGGGGAGGCGGGTGAATGTCTCCAGCTGGCCGGTCAGCAACCGGAGGAACGCGTCCGGTGTTAGTACGGGTGGAGGGGTGCCGATGGAGGAGAAAGGAAACCGGATGTTCTCGCGGCCGCCGGTGCGGGCCAGCATCACCTCGGTGGAGGCGACGAGGTTGTCATGGCAGCCGTTGGCGTTGCCGGGGAAGGGGATACGGCGGAGCGTGTCGGGGAGGTTGTGATAGATCCCGGGTATGAAGCGGAAGCCGTGTTCGCCGGGCAGTGGTTTCCGGCCGCCGTGAGCGCTGTTGGGGACGTCCATGCTGCGGGCCTTGCCGCCGAGCCCGTGCGGTTTGCGTTCGTGGACAGTGACCTGGAAGCCGCGCTCGGCCAGCTCGTGCGCGGCGGTCAGGCCGGCCACGCCGCCGCCCAGTACGGCGACCCGGCGGGCCGCCCGCCGTCCTTTCCCGGTCGTACGACGCGGGACCGCGGCGGCCTCGGGCGCGGTGACGACGCCACTGCCGGGGGCGGCCGCACCGCCGAGGGCCAGCGCTCCTCCGACGGCCCCGCCGAGGAAGCCGCGGCGGCTGGTGCTCTGTGTGGTGCCGTGCCGATCGCCCTGTGTGCCGCCCGCCATGCCGGTGTCGCCGCGCAGACCGTCCCGCATCTCGCCCCCACTACCGTCGGTGACGCGCCACATCAGGAGCGGGAGCCTAGAAGGGCCACATGCAGCACGGAAGGTCACCGGCTCACCCCTCCGTACATTGACGCGAAAGCGCCCTCGGCGTGTGACAGGCTGGAATGGCGAAGCACGCGCCATGGGCAACGGGCGGCGACGGATGACGGACGGCGAGGGGTGGCGGGCCGTGACCGACGGCGGGCCGCGACGGACACATCTCGGGAGGCGAGCGCCATGAACGAGCAGGTGGAACCGCTCAGCGACAAGGAGATCCAGGACCGCCTCGCGGAACTGCCGGGCTGGTCCGTCGAGGGCGAGCTGCTGTGCCGTCGCTACGCCTTCAAACGGCACCTTCCGGCCGCCGCGATGGTGATCCATATCGCACAGATCCAGGAGGAGTTGGGGCATCACGCCGACCTGACCCTCGGCTACAACCGCCTCACCGTCTCGGTGAACACCCGCAGCATCGGCGGCCGGATCACCGAACTCGACTTCGGCCTCGCAACCCGCATCGAGGCGATCGCCCCCTGCCACGGAGCGCGTTGAGGACGCCGACCGCGCTGGGCACGACTGCGCTGAGGACACCAGCCCTCTGAGGACGCGAGCGCGTTGAGGACACGAGCGCGTTGAGGACACGAAGCGATCGGACAGGGTGCTCTCAGGAGTGGGTCCGCGCCCTCACGACCCGCCCCGCGCGCGCCAGTTCCACATTGAACTGCGCCCCGGACAGCAGCGACAGATGGGAGAACCACAGCCAGATCAGGAACACCACCGGGCCGGCGAGCGAGCCGTAGAGCCGGTTGAAGGTGCCGACGTACGACGCGTAGAGCGCGAAGCCCGCCGACGACACCAGCCACAGCAGCACCGCGACCACCCCGCCGGGCGCCGCCCGGCGCACCCCGCGCGAACTGGGCGGCCCGGAACGGAACAGCACCATCGCCAGCACGGTGGCCAGAAGCAGCAGCAACGGCCACTTCAGCAGGTTCCAGGTCGTCTCGCCCGTCTCGCCGAGACCGAGCGTCCGGCTGAGAGCCCGCGCTATCGGCCCGCTGGCCAGCAGTGCCACGGCACTGCTGATCAGCAACGCCATCAGCACCAGCGCCGTCGCGAGAATACGCGGCGCCTTGCGCCACGGCGGGCGGTCGTCCTTCGTACGGTGCATGGCGTGCAGCGCGCGGCGGAACACCGCGAGATAGCTGGACGACGACCACAGCGCACTGGCCAGCGCGCCGCCCACCACCACCCAGGCAGCGGTGTGCTGATGGGCCATGCTGATCAGCGCGCGGCGCACGGTCGCACTCGATTCCGCCGGCGCGATCTCACTGATCTGGTTGATGAGTTGTTCGGTGGCCGCGGGATCGGCTACACCGATCAGCGACACCGTGACGATCAGCGTCGGCAGCAACGCCAGCACCGAGTAGTACGTCAGGCTCGCCGCCCAGTCCGTCACATCGTCGTTCCAGACGGACACCGGGGTACGGCGCAGGGCGGTGCGGTACTGGGCCCAGGTCGCCGGTGCGGTGCGCTTCACGTCGGCCGCCGCTGTCCGTACACCGATCACGCCCGTGTCCTCTGCGTGGTCCGGCACTTCGTTCTGTACTTCGTGCTGTGCTTCGTCCGGTCCGTCCACTTCGTCGATCCTTCTCCGTCGCTCCCGCGAGTGCGCGGGAGCAGGTCTCGGCAACGGCGCTGCCGCCGTGGCGCGGGCGTCAGGCGAATGCCAGGGCCCGCCATGGGGAGCCCGGGTCCTGTGTGAGGACCCGGTGGATATGCACGGTCTCCGCGTACTGCGGGCCGAACCAGCCGTTGTCGAAGGCCAGCACGCGGCCCAGCGCATAGCCGGCGGCGAACTCCTGCCACGAGCCGTACACCTCCCTGGCCTGTGCTCCGATCCGCTGCACGGCCTGTTCGGCCTGCTGCGGCCCGCACAGCCGGGCGCCGAGCCCCCAGCGGACGAGGCCGACGGCGTGCGCGTGGTCGAGCGCGACGAGCGACCCGACCCGGCCGTCCGCCGGCAGCAGCCCGTCCGTACGGAACCGCTCCTCATAGCGGCTGACGATCTCAGGGATCTCGGGCGCGGCCGCCTCGGCGCCGTCCCCCTGGCGGCCCTGGGTGTCCTTGGCGCCATCCCGCTCCGGCCCCTTGGCGTCCGCAGCGAACTGCGGACCCTCCCCGCCCTTCGGCCCCTTGGCGGCGCGGGCCCGCAGCGCCGCCTCCGTGTCGGCCGGTACGAACTGCCCGCCGAGCAGCTGGTCAAGGCGCTGCTGCCAGGAGGCCGGATCGACCACCGACCACTGTTCACGCAGCGTCTGCGCGTCCGCGGCATGGTCGAGAAAGACCGTGCCGAGTTCGTTCCACGGCACGCTGTGGTGCACCGCGATCGGCGCGCCGCACGCCAGCCCATGGGCCAGCGGACCGTGCAGCGGACCGCCGATGGGGGCACCTCCCATGCCTTGAGGGCTATGGAGGAGGGTGGTGAGCAGCCCGCCGGGCCGTATGCCGACGTGTGCGCGGATCCGCAGCCAGGCGGCGCGGTGCATGGGTGAGGCGGCCAGATACACCGCGCACGGCGTCCCCGGATTGACCGCCAGCTGCCATTTGTCGTTCGGCCAGTCCTGCGCCAGCTCTTCGACCGAGACCCGGTCGAAGAACTGCTGCGGCTGCCACGGCGGGAGCATGCCGCGCGTCAGGACGGGAATGCAGGTGGCGCCGGTCGAGGGGTCGATGCAGACGGGCAGCGGGTCCTGGCCCTGCTGCGGCGCCGCCAGATACAGATCCTCACCGGCGATCGCGGTGACCTGTCCGTCCCAGTCACCACGCGCCGTCGCTTCACACAGCCGCCGTTCCGTCTCGGTCGGCGGCATCCATCCCGGAGTACCCACAGGCCAGACCCTACGGTGAGTCGGGAGCCCGCCGGGAATCGGGGGTTGCCGAACCGGCAAGGAAGATTGCCCGCGCACGCTCCCGTGTCGGAGGCTCCCGTCCATGAGCGATCACGACAACCCCGGCCAGAGGCACCTCAGCGACCACGGCATCGGCGACCACACCACGCACGACCACATCACGCACATCGACTGGGCGGTGCTGGGACCGCTCCTCGAACAGGGCGCCGAGGTCCAGGCGCCGTTCTTCGAAGCGGCGGCGGCCTGGCTGCGCGAGCTGCTCACGGATGCCGATGCCCCCGAGGCCGCCGCGACCGCCGACGCCGGTCCCGACGGCCCCCGCACCGGCCCCCGTACCGGCCCTCGCCCCCACCCCGTACGCCGGATCCTCGACGTCGGCAGTGGACCGGGCGTCACCACCTGCCTCCTGGCCCAAGCCTTCCCCGACGCCGAAGCGGTAGCGGTGGACGCCACCGAAGCCCTCCTGGCGCGCACTCGCGACCGCGCCGCCCGCCTGGGGCTCGGCGACCGCGTCCGCACCCACCTCGCCGAACTCCCGGGCGGGCTCGACGCCCTCGACGGGGCCGACCTCATCTGGTCCAGCAAGGCCCTGCATCACGTCGGCGACCAGCGGGGCGCGGTGGCCGCCCTCGCCGGCCATCTGCGGCCCGGCGGCCTGCTCGCCGTCTTCGAAGGCGGCCTCAACCCCCGCTTCCTGCCGCGTGACATCGGCATCGGCCGCCCGGGGCTGCAGTCCCGCCTGGACGCGGTGGGGGAGGAGGCGTTCACCGAGATGCGGGCGGCGCTGCCGGACGCCGTGGACGCCGTCGAGGACTGGCCGGCCTTCCTCGCCGACGCCGGACTGCGCACCCCGCGCACCCGCAGTTTCCTGCTGGACCTGCCGGCCCCCTTGTCGGCCGAGGCGCGCGAGCACCTTCGCGCCACCCTGCTCCGCAGCGTCGAGGTGTACGGCGACCGTCTCGACGAGGACGACCGTACGACCCTCGGCCGCCTCACCGACCCCGACGACCCCGCGGGCATCACCCGCCGCCCGGACGCCTTCCTGCTGTCGGCCCAGACCGTCCACACGGCCCGCGCGCAGTAGCCATGGCCGGCCTCCTCGCCGTACCGCCGCGTGCCGACTCGCATTCCCGCTGGTCAGTGAACTGCTGTCTTCGTGATGAGCGCGGTGGATCTACCGGCCAGGGTCGCGGCCACGTAGCGATTGATCATGGGTAGCCGGGCCATTCGCAGCGCGGCTCGGCGTACTCGGAGCTGCAACGCGGACTCGGGCAAGAACCAGCGGGCACTGGTACGGCCTGCCTTCTGCCTCTCTTCCGTCACCGGACGGAACAACCGTTCGTACTCCGCCAGAGCCTGGCCGATCGACTGCGCCCGGGCCAGCTGGTCGGCCAGCAGGTATGCGCCGGCGATGCCCAGTGACGCGCCTTGACCAGCGAGCAGCGACACGGCGTAGCAGGCATCCCCGACCAGTACGACCCTTCCCTCGCTCCAGGTGGGCATGTCGATCTGCGCGACCTGGTCGTAGTAGATCTCCGTCGACGGCGGGCACTGGTCGAGCGCCTTGGGCACCACCCAACCCAACCCGCCGTACGAGTCGCGCACGGCCGCCCGGACATCGTCCGGCAACGCCGGATCCGGCGTGCGGTGCACGGCGAAGGCGGCGACGCTACCGTCGCGGAGAGCGTAGAAGCCCATCTGCCTGTCGGCGGTGTCGGTGAGACAGAACAGGCCCCGGGTCGCCGCGTGGATCTCCGGGGCGTCGAAGGAGAAGGCTGCGGTGTGGAAACCGAGGTAACGGAAGAACCGTGACTCTGCCCCGAACACCAGCCGGCGGACGGTCGAATGGATGCCGTCGGCGCCGACAAGAAGGTCGGCTTCGACTTCCGCGCCATCGTCGAGCGTGACCCGAATTCCATCGCCGTGGTCGACCACGGCGACCGGACCGGTACCGAACCGCAGGTCGACCTCCGTCGGCAGGTGTTCGCGCAGCACCCGTTCGAGGTCGGGCCGCATGAGATTCAAGAGGGGGCCGTTGGCGAACTGCTTGGGCTCCACACCGACACGACGGCGGCCGTACTCGTCGATCAGGCTTGCCTCATCCAGCTGGTAGGCGACCTCCTCGATCGCGGGCAGCAGCCCCATCGCCTCGATCGCGTCGTGGCCCGGTCCGAAGAAGTCGATCATGTACCCCTGGGAGCGGGGGCCGGGTGCCCGCTCCAGCAGCACCGCCTCGCCGCCGAGCGCCGACACCCGGTTCGCCAGGGTCAGACCGGCGATCCCGGCCCCGCAGATCACTATTCGCATCCGTGCTCCTCCTTTGCGGTGCTCTCGCTGACAAGCCTGCGCAGGACGGTCACCACGGGCCCGGCGTCCGGGCCGGTGCCCAGCCCGCGATGCAGGAGCAGGCCGTCGACGGCGGCCACCAGGACGGCGGCGGTCTCGTCGGGTGCGGGCACCCCACGCTCGCCCAGCCAGCGGCCGAACCGTTGCTGGAAGACCTCGACCACGTCGCCGATCTGTTCGCGCAGCCGCTCGTCCCTCGTGGCCGCCAGGTACGCCTCGACGGTCAGCAGCGATGTCGGATCGGCCCCGGTGTACTGGTCCACCGACGCGAGTATCGCGTCGACCGCGTCGACAGGGGTACGCGCGGTGTCCAGGAGGGCGTCCAGCTCGGCCAGTGCCCGGCGCATGAGGCCGACCACGGCCTCGTTCAGCAACGCCGACAGGGACGGGAAGTGGTAGTGCACAACGCTCGGCGTCACCCCGGCACGTTCGGCCAGAATTCGCGTGCTCACCGCGGTCCAGCCGCGCTCGGGGATGAGCTCGACTGCGGCGGTCAGCAGCCGCTGCCGTACCTCATGTCCGCGCGCCGCCGCCGAAGATGTCACACGCCCCTCCTTCCAGGGCGGTCGCCCTGATCATTCGTCCTGTACGACTGCCCTGATTCTAGGTGCGACCGGACCCATCGCCATGGGCGGGGACGAGCACGGTCGGCCGGAATCGAGCACATGTTTGTCGACCTCGGTCACCGAGCCGAGGCCGTACAGCTCGGCGAGGTATGGGTGCGCTGCCGCAAGGGCCTCGACGAACCCGCTGGACCCGCAGGCACACAGCAACGTGGCTTACCTGCCTGAAGACTTGTACCAGTCCCTGACCTGCGACAAGGCTTGACGGATAACGCGTGCCTCCACCGCGCGGCCGTGACCGGCGGCGTCAGCGGTGTCACGCCGAGCAGCGCCTGACACCACGTCAGCTCCCCTGTCTCACCCCTCGCTCATCGGCTTCGGGGCGATCACCGCGAAGGTCGCGCCCTGCGGGTCCGTCACCACGGCCATCCGGCCCGCGATCATGTCGAACGGCTCCCTGAGCGCCGAGCCGCCGGCCGCCGTCACCTTGGCGACCGTTCCGTCCGTGTCCGCCACCGCGAAGTACGTCAGCCAGTGGGAGGGTGCGCCGGGCGGCAGATCCGGCGGAAGGGACTGCATGCCGCCGACGGGGCGGCCGTTCACCTTGAGCGCGAAGTAGTCCTCGGCGCCTTTCACGGCCTCGCTGTCGATGCCCAGCGCCGTCTTGTAGAAGGCCGCTGCCGCGTCCTGATGGGTGGTGTTGAGCTCGTTCCAGATCACGGTGCCGTGCTCGTTGACGATGCCGGCGCCGGGGAAGTCGACGGCCTGCCAGATGCCGAACACCGCACCGGTCGGGTCGGCCGCGATGGCCATCCGGCCCAGCGTCGTCACGTCCATGACGGGCATGACCACGGTGCCGCCGGCGGATTCTATGGCCTGCTTGGTGGCGTTCGCGTCGGCCGATGCCAGATAGGTGGTCCATACGGTCGGCGGCGCGGGCTGGTCGTCCATCGGGGTCGCGGCCATGATGCCGGCCACCGGCTTGTCGTCGAGGAGGCACACGGAGTAGCCGCCGTGCTCCGGTGGCCCGATCCCGCCGCTCCAGCCGAAGACGTGGGAGTAGAAGTCGAGGGCGGCTTGCTGGTCGAGGGCCGCGAGATCGACCCAGCAGGGAGTCCCGGGCTGGTAGGGAGCGGTGACGTCGGGCATCGGTGCCTCCTCGGGAGCGGGGCCTGCCCCTTCGGTCTGTGGACCCGTCGAAGGGCCCCTTTCTCCACACTTGCCGCCGCCCGCCGAGCCCGCCACTCGGCGACGCGGCACCGGAACGGCCCGCCCGCCCGGGACAGGGCGAGCGGGCCGTAGGGCCTGACCGGACAGGTCCTCGCCGTCCGCGTCCCGGCCGTCACCGCCGGGTACGGATGCCGATGTCGATGCCGGTCAGCCCAGCTCGAAGGTGGTGGGGCCGGGCCGAGGCGGTTGCCGGAGTCGAGGCCGTCTGCGTGCGCGCTTGTTGTCGAGGGGCACACATTCCGGCTCTGTCGCAGACCTCGGGACGACGAGGCGCTCAGTTCCTGAGGAGGATACGCGTTCGGGGAGGAAGTCGGGACTTGCTCGGCCTTTCCGGATTGATCGACTCGCCAACTCCACCGCTACCGTTCACCGGCTGCCGTCGCGTTTATGGTCGCAAGGTGCGTGACCAACGAAAGAGCCCCTGGCCTGTGTCCGGTTGGGCGGAATTGCGGACTCAGGCCGTCCCTGGTGGGTGAGACAAGCTCCCAGGGACCGCTCCAGAATCAGAAGAACGTCTTGTCCAGGTCGCTTGCGATGAGGGCGCGAATCGCGTTTCCGAAGCCGTTCGCGACTCTCTGGAATCCGGCGTCTCCGGCGAGCAGGATGTCGCCGCTCTCCGCCAGCAGCACGCACTCTTCGGTCTCGAAAGCGGGACCGACCACCAGGACGGGCTCGCCGAGACGTTTGGCGAAGATACGCGCGTTCCTGGGCGTGGCGTGCGTAGCCTCCAGCGTCCTCTCGACCGACGTCGTGACCTCCACCTCCGAATCCCGGAATCGCCAGGTCACGGTGAGTTCGCCGTAGTTCTCAAGGAACTCCCGGAGCTGAGGGGTGACTTCGTACCCGTCCTCGGCGTACCGGCGACAGGCCTCCTCGATGTCCAGCGGGTGGACCTCGAAGTTCGCGGCTCCCGACAGGGCGTCCCGCAGTTTCTGGATCGCCGGTCGCTCAGGGTTGTCGTTCATCCTGTCAAAACCTCTCCCCCGAAATCGGGAACCCACGACTTACAGTTGTCGCACATCTTGAACTTCTTGCCCTTGGTGTTGACGGTTACCAGATCGATGTTCTTTGGATCTGCACCGTCCTTGATCGCATTGGTGAACATCCGCGGCTCTCCGCACACACCAGGCGGGCGTCCGTCCGTGCCTTGCGATTCGTCGGGCATCGCGTCGCTCACGGCCTTCTCGTGGCCGGTCGCCGATCGGCCGCCCATGTGGTGTGGCCCCGGAGAGTCGGGGTGGCCCGCCAGGCGATGGTGTTCGTGGCCGTGTCGACGAGTTCAGTCGGGGTGCCGACGAGATCAGTGACGATCGCGAAGAAGCGGCGGTCGATCTGGTCCTGCGGTGTGTCGGCCGTGGCCGGTGTCGTGATGGTCTCGGTCTGGGCGAGCGGGTGCAGGCCCCGGTGGTCCCAGCTCATGGTGTAGGGGCCAGGGAGGGTGAGGCGATCCTCGACGTCCCAGGTGTAGTGCCACGTGGCGGGCTTTTTCGACAGGCGGGTGATCTGACGTTGCGTGGTGCGGCCTGCGGCGTCGTACTCGTAGCGGACCCGGCCGGCGGTGCTGAGCTGAGTGCCGGTGTACGTGCGGGTGCCAACTGCTGCCTGGCTGCGCCGAATCCTCGGGCTGGGACGCACAGCTGGCTTCCACCGGTGCCAGCTCGGCCACCCCCCTGGGCCATCGGCGGCAGCGCCGCCGTTCTGTACGCCGGCGCGGGCCTGGTCATCGCCTCCCGTCGCCGCGCCGCCAACGGGCACTGACTGGCACCCACACTTACACGCTGCCGCACTGCCGCCTCGCTCCAGCACGGGACCGGCGAACTACCGGAGCGGGGCGGCAGTTACGCACGCTCGGCCTTCGCTGTCAGAGGGGTGGCCGAGAGCGGGTGCCGGATCAGGGCTTGGAAGTACTGCTGCCATGCAGGGGCGGTGCTGCGGCCTCATAGTCCGCGAGCTCTTCGGGCGTCTCCGCGAAGGCTGGGCCGCACCCGAGAGGGAGTCGCTCGACAACCATGGCGACCGCCTCTCCCTTGGTTGTTGCCGGGCCGACCAACTCGTGGCGGAGAGGGCCGGAGATCCAGTAGCCGCCGCCTCTTGCGGGCTGAATTTCGGGAATGTCCCAGCTCCGGCGGCATTCGGTGCAACGACTGAAGTGCAGTTCACCCATGCCGGTCCAAGGGAACAACTGCCGCGGGCGGGGCTCCTGGCAGGCAGCGTCAACCAGTTCATCTCGGACTCGTCCGTCCTCACGAACGGCATGCCAGCCTGCTTCAACGATGTCTCGGCCCTGCGGAGCATCCGTTCCGGGCGTCATCTCGCAGGTCCTGGCAGCAGGGATCCACGTCCCTCGACGCGGTGGTCGACTGCGTTCAATGTCGCATTGAGGAGAGCGGAAGTCGCCCCGGCCTTGTCGGGCGCGGGCGGGGGCGGACGCGGTTGTCACCTGTGATGCGGATCCTTCCGCGTCCGTCCCGCGTACGGTCCGGGCTATGCCGTGGCCGCGGGGGACTGCGCCGTGAAGGCGTCCGCGTGCTCGGCGGCCCACTGGGCGAAGGTGCGGGCCGGGTGGCCGGTGACCTTCTCGACGGTGTCGACGACCGTACGGCTCACCTCCGGGGTGTTCCCGTACGCCTCGATGAGGAAGCCGATCACGTCCTCCGGGTGTCCAATCGCGCGCCACTGCCTCGGTCAGCTCGACCAGGGCGATCTCCCGGTCGCGGGCGGCGGCGAGCGTCGCCACCTTGTCGCCGACGGTCAGCAGTTCGGGACCGGTGATCACGTACTCCTGGCCCCCGTGGCCCTCTTCGGTGAGCGCGACCGCGGCGACGGCGCCGATGTCGCCCTCGTGGACCATGGCGCTGGTCCGCGAGACGAACGGCTCGCGGACCTCGCCCGAGGCCACGAGCCGGTCCGCCCATTCCAGGGCGTTGGCCATGAACTCGACCGGCATGAGCACGGTCCAGTCCACACTGTCGTCGGCACGCACCGCGTCCTCCAGCAGGGACGGTCCGCCGCCGTGCAGCACGGTGACCCGGCGTACGCCGGCCGCGCGGGCCAGCTCCAGGATCCGCGGGCCGCTCTCCAGCGGGGTGAAGCAGGCCCCGCCGAAGGTGATCAGATGGAGGCCGGTGACGCCCTCCAGGGCCGGGATCAGGCTGTCGGGTTCGGCCAGGTCGCCCTGGACGACCTCGACGCCGTCCGGGAGGACGGCGCTCGTGGCATCCCGGGTGAGGGCGCGGACCGCGTGGCCGCGGGCGAGTAGTTCGGCGACGACCTGGCGGCCGACGGTTCCGGTAGCGCCGGTGACAAGAATCTTCTGCTTCTGCGTCATGGAACGACCGTAGGGAGGCTTGCGGTCAGCTTCCGTCCGCAAGCCTTGGGGCAGAAGCGGCGGCAGTAACTGCCCAACGGCCCAGTGATGGACTGCCCGTCCCACGGCTCCTGGAGGCGGCCCTGGGAACGGGGCTGGGCCCCAAACTGCGGCCCAGACTGATTCCGGCCTCGCACCGGACACTTTTCCTCGGCCTCCGTCCGCTGGCCCGCGCGCTTACGGCGTGCCCGGCCACGCTGGGCCGTCAGCCGCGGGCAAACACGGTCGTGCTCGATGAGCGCGGCGCGGGCCAATGGCCGGGCTGGTCGGATCACCTTGAACTCCACAGGCCCGAGGCGTGCTTGATGGATGGTGATGGGTAGCTTCATCGGTTCTCCGGGGCGCGGCGGGTAACGTCGGCGGCGTAGGCAGCCCAGCCCCCAGCTGATTGCTGCTGCCACTGGGCGGCGGCATGCACATGCTTACGGCGGCAGGATCGCCGGCCGCCCGGCTCGGCCCGATCTCGCCTACTGCAGCACCTGGTACGAACGACTGCGACGCGGGGTGTGGGTGACGATCCCGTGACGCTCCATTGCCCGCAGGTGATAGGCCACCGTCGAAGCACTCAACCTGACCTCGTCCGCGATCTCTCGTATGGACGGCGGATAGCCGGCGCTGTCGGTCAGCTCGCGGATGGCTCGCGCGATCCGTATTTGCGGGTGGGCCAGGTAGCCGGCGGTCATGAGCTGGCCTCTTCTGGCTCCCATGCCTGCTGCTTCAGCGCCATACGGGCAGCTGGCGCCCGGCCCGGGATGGTTGCCCAGTACGGATGGGTGGTGATTCGTACGGACAGCCGCTGCAGCGTGCGCCGCAGGACCGTGGTCTGGGCGGGATTCTCTGTCGTGGCGAGCTGCCGGTACGCGGTGTACCAGTCGCGCTGGGCTTGCAGGAGGTCGTCGGGGAAGGCGTAAGGCATCACCCCGAGATTGCATCACATGTTCGAATTATGGTGCAGCGCGCTCACGGGTGAATGTGACGCCGATCGATGTGACTGAGCGCCTCGCTTGGCGGTCGCGTGTCGGAGCTGGCGAGCAGTTGTGGTCGGGTAGCCGAAGCCGTGGTGCGGCACCGGGTGTCCGGCTCGGGTCACTGGGTGGAGATCTTGTGGACGGTGGCGTCGTCGGGGTTCAGTCGTCGCCCGTCCGCGGACAGCACTTCCAGTGCGCGGAGGCGATGTCCCTGTCGGCGGTCGACCAACTGTGAGTGTGCTTCGCCGGGGGCGAAGAAGTTCTGTTCGCCCCACTGCCGCAGTGCCACGATGACGGGGAAGAGCGCCTTGCCCTTCGGAGTCAGCACGTACTCGCGGTAGGCGCTGCCGTCCGAGGCGGGAGCGGATTCGAGGACACCGCCGGCGACCAGGGTGCGCAGACGCGCGGTGAGGATGTTCTTCGCCACGCCGAGGCTGCGCTGGAACTCCCCGAAGCGCCGGCTTCCGTCGAAGGCGTCCCGCACGATCAGCAGGGACCACCAGTCGCCGATCGCGTCCACCGACCGGGCGACGGGACATTCGCTGTCGTCGAAGCGCGTCCTGGTCACCATGGCGTCCCTCACTCTCAATGGTTGCAACATGCTACCAAAAAGGTTACCGTCGCCGTCGCCATTGGTAGCAAGATGAAACCAGATATGCGGGGGAGTGCCGATGCCCGGCAACGGTGAGGCTGTGACACGACGGACCGAGGCCCGAAGCCGGGAAGGTTCCGCGTTCGTCCTGTCCCGTGGCGTCGTCATACTGTTCGCCGTCGCCTGCGGGGCCGCGGTGGCCAACGTCTACTTCTCCCAGCCGCTCCTGGTGACCATGGGCCACGACCTCGCCATGAGCCCGGCGCTTGTCGGCAGCGTGGTCACCCTCACGCATGTCGGATACGGGCTGGGACTCTTCTTCCTCGTGCCGCTGGGCGACGTGGCCGCCCCCAGACGGCTCATCGTGGCCCAGTTGCTGCTCCTGGTGGTGGCGCTGGCCGTGGTAGCCGCCGCCCACACGGCGGCGATCCTGCTCGCGGGCATGGCCGCGACGGGGCTTCTCGCGGTCGTCACGCAGACGCTGGTGGCCTTCGCGGCATCACTGGCCCCTCCCGCCGGGCGCGGACGGGTCGTCGGTCTGGTCACCAGCGGCGTGGTCATCGGAATCCTGCTCGCCCGCACCGCATCCGGCCTCATGGCCGATCTCGCGGGCTGGCGCTCCGTCTACCTCGCCTCGGCGTCGCTCACCGCTCTGCTCGCCCTGATCCTGTACCGAGTGCTGCCACGCCACAGTGACGCTCAGCCGACAACCCTGCGCTACGGACAGCTCCTGCGCTCCACGATCACCCTGTTCGCACGGGAACGACTGCTGCGGCTCCGGGCCCTGTTCGGTCTGCTGATCTTCGCCGCCTTCAGCACCCTCTGGAGCAGCGTCGCGCTGCCGCTCAGCGAGGCCCCGTACTTTCTGCCCCACAGCGCGATCGGGGCGCTGGGGCTGATCGGTGTCGCCGGCGCCCTGGCCGCGACCGTGGCGGGCCGCCTGAACGACCGCGGACTCTCCCGGCGGACCACCGGCATCGCCCTGGCACTGCTCGCCGCCTCCTGGCTGCCCTTGGCCTTCACCCGCAGCTCGCTCTGGGGCCTGGTCGTCGGGGTGATCCTTCTCGACCTCGCCGTGCAGGCGGTCCATGTCACCAACCAGACCCTGGTCTACGCGCTGCACCTGGACGCGGGCAGCCGGCTGATCGGCGGATACATGGTCTTCTACTCGATCGGCAGCGCCACCGGTGCCATCGCCGCGACCTCCCTCTACACGGTGGCCGGCTGGGGCGCCGTATGCGCACTGGGTGCCGCGTTCAGCTGCCTCGGGCTCGTGCTGTGGGCGTTCACTCGACACAGCACCCCGGACCCCGCCGCCAAGGTGACCTCTCGCAGCGAAGCCTGAGCGTCGTCGCCGAACGATGAGTGACGGGCGCGCCGCGGGCCAGAGGACTGTGCGGCCCTCCAGGGAGCGGCGACACAGCTGGCGCATGTTGCTGGGGCCGTAACAGCTGCCTCGGCCGCGTACAGCCCCAGAGCTCCGCATCCAGCGCAGCCCTCGCGTACAGCGCCCTTACCACTTCACCGAAGACGGGATCACCAGCCCGGCCCAACAACTACCCTGCTGTGCCGGGACGGGGTAGTGGGAACTGCGGGGGTCTGGCGACCTGCTTCCCTTCGGGCGGCGGGACACTGCAGTTGGAACCGACAGGACATTCTTGTCGGCACCTGCGGTGCTTTGCCGCGCTTGTTTGCACCGGCCTCGGATCGCCCACCAGCGTCTGACATTGGCAGGAAGTAACTGGCTGAGTGCTCCAGTTGGCCCGGCTGGCCAACTGGAGCACGAACAGGAGACGCTGGGCAGCGCGGCCTCCGCAGAAGCACTGCCCGGTTTCCGGTCAGCTGGTGGCGAGGAGTTCGAGCGTATCGGCCACGCGGTTCGAGAAGCCCCACTCGTTGTCGTACCAGGCGACCACCTTGACGTGGCGGCCGTCGACGCGGGTGAGAGCCGAGTCGAAGATCGACGAGGCCGGATTGCCCGTGATGTCGGACGACACGAGCGGGTCATCCGAGTACTCGAGTACGCCGGCGAGCGGCCCCTGCGCCGCGGCGCGGTACGCCGCCAGCACGTCCTCGCGCGTCACGTCGCGGGCGACGGTCGTGTTGAGTTCGACGATCGAGCCCACCGGAACCGGTACCCGGATCGAGTCGCCCGACAGCTTGCCGGCAAGGTTCGGCAGCACGAGGCCGATCGCCTTGGCGGCGCCCGTCGTGGTCGGCACGATGTTGACAGCGGCGGCGCGGGCGCGTCGCGCGTCGCGGTGCGGACCGTCCTGCAGGTTCTGCTCCTGCGTGTAGGCATGCACCGTCGTCATGAAGCCGTGCTCGATGCCGGCGAGCTCGTCGAGTACCGCGGCCAGCGGCGCAAGCGCGTTGGTCGTGCACGAGGCGTTCGAAACGATCGTGTGCGCGGCCGGGTCGTACGCGTCGGTGTTGACCCCGAACGCGAGCGTGACGTCGGCGCCGTCCGATGGCGCGCTGACGAGCACCTTCCTCGTGCCCGCGTCGAGGTGGGCGCGAGTGGCCGTGGCCGACGTGAAGCGGCCGGTCGCCTCGAGCACGATGTCGACGCCGAGCTCGGCCCACGGCAGCTTCACCGGTTCGCGCTCGGCGAGCACCGTGATGCGACGGCCGTCGACGACGAGGGCGTCCCCGTCGACGGTCACCGGGCGGCCGAGCCGGCCGGCCGTCGTGTCGTAGGCGAGCAGCCGCGCGAGGGTGGTGGGCTCCGTGAGGTCGTTGACGGCGACGACCTCAAGGTTGCTGTCGCGCTCCAGCAGTGCGCGCAGCACATTGCGTCCGATGCGGCCGAATCCGTTGATGGCGATGCGAGTCAAGAGTGGTGTCCCTTCGGTTCGCCACCAGGTTCGCGCGCGGCATCCGCCCCGTGGCAGCGGCGTGAGCGCCACGGTTCGAAAGGATCGCGCCATGCGGCGGCGGGCTACTCGCCCCGGGTGAAGGTGCGCCGGTACTCGCTCGGCGTGGTGCCGAGGATGCGCTGGAAGTGCAGCCGCAGATTCGTACCTGTGCCGAGACCGACGTCGGCGGCGATCTGCTCGACGCTCCGCTCCGAACGTTCGAGCAGCTCGCGGGTCACATCGATCCGGGCGCGCATGACCCACTGCATCGGCGTGCACCCGGTGTCTGTGACGAAGTGCCGCGAGAACGTGCGCGGCGACACCGCCGCATGACGGGCGAGCACCTCCAGGGTGAGTGGCTCGCCGAGCCGGTGCAGCGCCCATTCGCGGGTGGCGGCGAACCGCTCGCCGAGCGGCTCGGGCACGCTGCGCGGCACATACTGCGCCTGTCCGCCGCTGCGGTAGGGGGCCGCGACCAGGCGCCGGGCAGCGTGGTTGGACGCGGCCACTCCGAGGTCGCCGCGCAGAATGTGCAGGCACAGGTCGATGCCGGAGGCGGCGCCGGCCGACGTCAGCACGCTGCCCTCGTCGACGAACAGAACGTTCTCGTCGACCTGAACGAGCGGATGCTTCGCCGCGAGCTCCCGCGTGTAGTGCCAGTGTGTCGTGGCGCGCTTGCCGTCGAGCAGGCCCGTGGCGGCGAGCGCGAAGGCACCCGTCGAGATGGCGGCGAGCCGCGCGCCCCGATCGTGTGCGGCGGTCAGCGCGTCGACGACGGCCTGCGGCGGGTCGTCGTGGTCCGGGAACCGGTAGCCGGGGACGAAGACGGTGTCGGCCCACGCAAGCGCATCGAGGCCGTGGGCGACGTGGTACGACAGGCCGTCGCCGCCGGTCACGAGGCCGGGTGCCGCGCCGCACACCCGCACCTCGTACGGCATGCTCGCGCGGGTCGTGAACACCTGCGCAGGAATACCCACATCGAGAGGCTTCGCGCCTTCGAGCACGAGGACGGCGACGTGATAGAGGGGTGAGACTGGCACGGGGAAGAGGGTACGCAGGGGGGCGGGGGGCGGCGCATCAACCCGGTTCCCAAAGCCGCGCAGGTCCGCGGGCACTGTGTCGACATGGGCGCGGACATCGCGCGGTTCCACCTTGCGTGACCAGGTTCCAACTGACGCGTCACGGCTCACCTGCCCGCCAACCGAAATGCTCAGCCCGGCCGACTCAAGCGCACATCCGCCAACTGAGCCGCTCAGTCACAACCGATGGGCGGCCATGTCGATTCCTACCCGGCCAGGCGGCGCGTCGGAGACGACCGTCGCACGTGAGTACTTCTACGGATAGCGGACCGCCACCGCGATCAACAGGATGACTCCGTGACTGAACACGAGGGTTGCCCCCAAGCCCCTGATGCCGGCCGGGCCGTTCCCGGCGATGAGCACTGACGAATCGCGCGCCGTTGCACCATCGTAGGCACTGTTCTCGACGTCGATGAGCAAGGCTTCGGCTCCGTCCTTCAGGCCCATAGAAGAGGGATGAGGAGCCATGCTGATTGGTGTGACTCACCACGTTACAGATCCGGAGAAGTTTTGCCGCAGCCGAGGAACGCTGGGGAATCTCCCGGAAGGCCTCATGTGCCACCAGGGCAGCATCGAGACGGCCTTGCGGTGTCCCGCGGCCTCCTCGGGGTTCAGCACCCCGACGTTGGCGTAGCCGGACAGCCGTGCCATGGGTCTCCGTCCGTTCGGGAACGCGGCCACCTGCCGCTTAGCGGCCACATAGCTCCGTAATAGGCCAATGTCTGGCTATCTCGTATCGTCCCTCTCGCCATGTGAGAAAGGTGTATTTCCTCAGGCCACCCCGGTAAAAGCTTGAGCGGCCTCGCGCACCGACTGCGCGTCACGTCGTGCACGAGCGGCATCAAGAACCCTCCGCGCGTCACAGCGGCGGTGCCCCAGCCACCGCGACCACCGTTGACGTCCCGCCAGTGAGAAACTCCGCCGCTGCCACCGAGCTGCGGGCAGCGGCGGAGTCGCCGGGACCAGATCACACGTCGAACGTGGCAGGGTCAGGCCCCAGACGCTTGCCCTCGTCCAGCGCGGCGATCACGCTCAGGTCCTCGTCGTCCAGCTCGAAGTCGAAGACGTCGATGTTCTCCTTGATCCGGGACGCGGTCGCGGACTTGGGGATGACGACATTGCCGAGCTGGAGGTGCCAGCGCAGGACCACCTGGGCGGGGGTCTTGCCGTGCTTCGCGGCGAGCTCGGCGATCTTCGGGTCGCTGAGGAGGCCCTTACCCTGGCCCAGCGGCGACCATGCCTCGGTGGCGATGCCGTGCCGGGCGTGGAAGGCGCGGGACTCGGCCTGCTGGAGCTGCGGGTGCAGCTCGATCTGGTTGACGGCCGGCACGACCGAGGTCTCGCCCAGCAGCCGCTCCAGGTGCTCGGGCAGGAAGTTCGAGACACCGATCGCCTTCGCGCGACCGCTCTTCGCGATCTCCTCGAAGGTCCGCCAGATGGTGAGGTAGTCGTCGCGCATCGCGCGCGGCCAGTGAATCAGGTAGAGGTCGATGTAATCGAGCCCAAGCTTGTCGAGGGACAAGTCGAACTCGCGGAGGACGCTGTCCCGCGTCCATGTTTCGGAGGCACTGTTCCAGAGCTTGGTGGTGAGGAACAGTTCGTCACGGGGGATGCCCGATGCGGTGAGGGCCTTTCCGGTGCCCTCTTCGTTGCCGTAGATCGCCGCGGTGTCGATGCTGCGGTATCCGGCGGACAGGGCGTGGTTGACGGCGGTGAACGCCTCGTCGTCGGGGATCTGCCAGACGCCGAACCCGAGCTGCGGCATCGTGGTGCCGTTGTTGAGCGTGATGGAGGGGACCTTGCTCACGGGGGATTCGATCCTTACGTCGACTTCTTGTGCTGGTGTACCGGCTGTCCGGAGATGAGCCGGCTGTAGTCGTCAACGATCATCCGCCGTTATGCATTCCCGCGCATCCTCACGATTGCGGATTACCCCGTATTTTCCCGGGGCCGGTCACCGCGCCCACTCGCAGAGGGTGAAGGCGCCGGCGCAGAGCACCGCCAGCCCGGTGACAAGTTCGAGGGCGCCGACCAGCCCGGGGAGCCCGCCCGGGTCCGGCGACCCGCCAGGCCGAGGCCGGCGGAGACGGTCCCGACCGGCCACGTCAGACCGCCGCGGGCGAAGGCCGACGCGCTGCCGGCCCAGGCCAGCGCGAGCGGCGTACGGAGCCGGAGCCGGGCGAGCAGCGTACGGCCAGGCAGCAGGCGGGGAGAGAGAAGCAGCAGCAGACCGGCCGCCCCGGTGAGCGCGGGCAGCCCCTGGACCAGGAGTCTGCTGGGCGGGCGCGGACCGGGCGTCCGGCGCCGGGACGGTACGGCTCCGCCACACGGGGGAGCGCCGGGTCCCTGCTGAGGCCGCTCCTGTCACGCGTCCGATACGGCGCGCGTTACGCGTCCGATACGGCTCCCACGTCCGATACGGCTCCCGTCACGTCCGATACAGCGCGTCCACCTCGACCGAGTACGCCCCCTCGATCGCCTTCCGCTTGAGCTTCAGGGACGGCGTCAGCAGACCGTGTTCCTCGCTGAACTGGTGGGCCAGTATCCGGAAGGTACGGATCGACTCGGCCTGTGACACCTGTGTGTTGGCGGCGACCACGGCCCGTCGGATCTCCGTTTCGAGATCCGGGTCGCGCACCAGGTCCGTCGGCGGCATCTCCGGCTTGCCGCGCATGGTCAGCCAGTGCGCGACCGCCTCCGGGTCCAGCGTCACCAGCGCGGCGATGAACGGCCGGTCATTGCCGACCACGATGCACTGCGCCACCAGCGGATGCGCCCGCACCCGCTCCTCCAGCACCACCGGCGAGACCGTCTTGCCACCCGAGGTGACCAGGATTTCCTTCTTGCGCCCGGTGATCGTCAGATACCCGTCCTCGTCCAGGGACCCCAGGTCACCGGTGGCGAACCAGCCGTCGTGCAGCACGGCGTCGGTCGCCTTCGGGTCGTCGTGGTAGCCCTGGAACACCTGGCCGCCGTAGAGCCAGACCTCGCCGTCCTCCGCGATATGCACGGTGGTGCCGGGAACGGGGACGCCGACGGTGCCGTAACGGGTCCGCTCGGGCGGGTTCGCGGTGGCGGCCGCGGTGCTCTCCGTAAGGCCGTAGCCCTCGTAGATCGTCACGCCCGCGCCGGCGAAGAACAGCCCGAGCCGGCGCTCCATCGCCGAGCCGCCGGACATCGCGTGCCGGACGCGGCCGCCCATCGCCTCGCGGACCTTGCTGTAGACGAGCTTGTCGAAGAGCTGATGCTGCATGCGCAGTGCCGCGCTGGGGCCGGACGCGATACCGAACGCCTTGTGCTCCAGCGCCTCGGCGTAGCGCACCGCGACGTCCACGGCCTTGTCGAAGGGCCCCACCTTGCCGTCCGCCTCCGCCTTCCGGCGGGCCGCGGCGAAGACCTTCTCGAAGATGTACGGCACCGCCAGGATGAACGTCGGCCGGAAGGTCTGCAGATCGGGCAGGAGCGCGCGGGCGGCGAGTTCGGGCTGGTGGGCCAGCTTGACCCGGCCCCGGATGGCGGCGACCTGGACCATCCGCCCGAAGACGTGCGCGAGGGGGAGGAAGAGCAGGGTGGCCGCCTCGTCGCCCGGCTTCGAGTGGAAGACCGTCTCGTAGCGCATCACGATGTTGTCCGCCTCGGACATGAAATTGGCGTGGGTGATCACGCAGCCCTTGGGGCGGCCGGTGGTGCCCGAGGTGTAGATGATGGTCGCGACGGCATCCGCGGTGACGGCCATCCGGTGCCGGTGCACCACATCGTCCTCGATATGCGCACCGGCCGCGGTCAGTTCGGCGATCGGATCGCAGTCCAGCTGCCACAGCTTCCGGAGCCGGGGGAGCCGGTCGACGACCGAACCGACGGTCATCGCGTGGTCCTCGTGCTCGACCAGGCACGCCGAGACGCCCGCGTTGTGCAGCATCCAGAAGACCTGCTCGGCCGACGAGGTCGGATACAGCGGCACGGACTGGGCGCCGACGGACCACACCGCGAAGTCGAACAGGGTCCACTCGTAGCGGGTACGCGACATGATGCCGACCCGGTCGCCGAACCGGACACCCTGGGCGAGCAGGCCCTTGGCCAGTGCGAGGACCTCGTCCCGGAACTGCTCCGCGGTGACGTTCTCCCACCGCCCCTCGGGGTTCTTACGGGCGAGGGCCACCCGGCCGGGATCGGTGTCGGCGTTGTCGAAGACTGCGTCCGCCAGCCCGCCGACCTGGGGCGCGGTAGCCAGCGGCGGGACGGTGAACTCGCGCAATTCCTCGGCCCTTCATGGTGCTCTCACAGGGCCGCGACCGTACCCCAAGGCGACGACGAGCGGCAGTGCCTTACCACGGACCGGAACCGGTGGTGCGGGAACTGGCCAACGGGCGAAATTGGGTTACTCCGGGTAAGGAGGGACATGATCCGGCCACTTGGACGCCGAAAAATCACCATGCCGGAACGGAATCTGCACCAAATCTCTGCACTTGCCGCCGGGCGTATCGGCGTTTCGCGCCGTCTGGGTGGTGATTACGGCATATCCATTACGGCATATGCAGCCGGGCCCCGCCCGCGAGGATCGCCTCGGCCAGCGCTTCCGCCGGACCCCGCGCCGCCGTGTCGCGCGGTCCGTGCAGCAGGACGAACTCCACCCCGCCCAGCTCCGGCAGCCCGGCGCGTGGCGGAATCCGGACCAGACCGGGCGGAATCATGCCGAGGGTGTGCGCCATGACGCCCAGGCCCGCCCGGGTCGCCGCGATCAGCCCGTTCAGACTGCCGCTGGTGCAGGCGATCCGCCACTCCCTGCCCGCGCGCTCCAGCGCCTCCAGCGCGCGGGCGCGGGTCACCGCCGGCGTCGGATAGACCACCAGCGGGACCGGCCGCTCCGGATCCAGCCGCAGCCGTTCGGTGCCCACCCACACCAGCCGGTCGCGCCACACCAGCCGCCCGCGCGCCTCCTCCGGGCGCCGCTTGGCGAGTACGAGATCCAGCCGGCCGGCCGCCAGCAGCTGGTGCAGCGTCCCCGACAGCTCGACCGTCAGCTCCAGATCGACCTCGGGATGCTCGCGCCGGAACCCCTCCAGCACCTCCGGCATCCGGGTCAGTACGAAGTCCTCCGATGCGCCGAACCGCAGCCTGCCGCGCAGCCGGGTCCCCGCGAAGAAGCCGGCGGCCCGCTCGTTCGCCTCCAGGATCGTGCCCGCGAAGCCGAGCATCGCCTCGCCGTCCTCGGTCAGCTCCACGGCGTGGGTGTCCCGGACGAACAGCCGCCGCCCGGCGGCCTCCTCCAGCTTCCGTACGTGCTGGCTCACGGTGGACTGCCGCAGCCCGAGACGGTGCGCGGCCTGGGTGAAGCTCAGCGTCTGCGCTGCGGTGAGAAAGGTGCGCAGCTGCGTGGGATCGAACATGGGCTCGCCCTTCCGGTCGGCTGTCAGGGCCTAGCTAGGGCTGGGTGCGACTCATCGGCGACTGATCGCGATCCGACTCATCGGGATCCGACTCATCGGGATCCGACTCATCGCGTGACGAGGTCCATCGCGATTCAAAATGACAGTGACTACGGTAAGCGGGGTTCCCGATCGCCGCTAGGGCGGGCAGTCTGGAGCCGGCGCCGGCCGTACCGACTCCCGTGCTTGACCGGGCCCGGTGCAGGCTGCCGTCCCCCAGCCCCGAACGACGCGAAGAGAGCCCATGCGCCGTCCTTTGATCCCGCTGCCCTCCTGGCTGCCCCTGGACAAATACCTCCTCGCCCTGGTCTCGACCGTCGCTCTGGCAGCCCTGCTGCCGGCGCACGGCTCGGCCGCCACCGTCGCGGACGGCGCCTCCACAGGGGCCGTCGCACTGCTCTTCTTCCTCTACGGCGCCCGGCTCTCCACCCGGGAGGCCCTGGAAGGGCTGCGCCACTGGCGACTCCACCTCACCGTCCTGGCCTGCACCTTCGTGCTCTTCCCGCTGCTCGGACTGGCCGCCCGCGGACTGGTCCCGTACGTCCTGTCGCCCGCCCTCTACACCGGGCTGCTGTTCCTGTGCCTGGTGCCCTCCACCGTCCAGTCCTCGATCGCCTTCACCTCCATCGCCCGCGGCAACGTCGCGGCGGCGATCTGCGCGGGCTCCTTCTCCAGCATCATCGGCGTCGTCCTCACGCCCCTGCTGGCGGCGCTGGTCCTGAACGGCGGCGGCGCCGGATTCTCCGCCCACTCGCTGCTCTCGATCGCCTGCCAGCTCCTCCTCCCCTTCGTGGCCGGGCAGTTGCTGCGGCGCTGGATCGGAGCGGCCCTCACCCGTCACAAGAAGGTCCTCGGCTATGTGGACCGCGGCTCGATACTGCTCGTCGTCTACTCCGCCTTCAGCGCCGGCATGAACGAGGGGATATGGCACCAGGTCTCACCGCTGCGCCTGCTGTGCCTGCTGGGCGTCGAGGCGGTACTGCTCACGCTGATGCTGATCAGCACGACGTACGGTTCGAAGAAGCTGGGCTTCCCCCGCGAGGACCGGATCGCGATCACCTTCGCCGGCTCGAAGAAGAGCCTCGCGGCCGGACTGCCGATGGCCAGTGTGCTCTTCGGCGCGGAGGCCGGGCTTGCCGTGCTGCCGCTGATGCTCTTCCACCAGATGCAGTTGATGGTGTGCGCGGTGCTGGCGAAGCGCTATGCACGGCAGGCGGAGGCGGAGGCCGGCCCCGACGGCGCCCCTGATGCCGCTCCCGAATCCCCTGCTGAATCGCCTGCCGAGTCCCCTTCCGCATCGCCTGCCGACACGCAGGGCGAGCCCGAGCCCAAGGGCGTCGCAGGCGGCGTGCCACGCTAGCCGTGCTTCCGTTCCCGCTCCCGCCCACTGCCTTACGCCACGTCGCACACGTCACACCAGTCCTTTCCCGCGCCCAGTGGCGCACCCACCCGCGAACGCCGGCTCCGCCGTCGTATGGCCGAACGGCGCTCCGAACGGGGCCGCGCCATCGCCGGTGATCTGCCATATATGGCCGCGTGTTCACCGGTGACGATCAGAAGCCAGTACATCCCGCAGCCGTCCGTGCCGAGCACCACGGAATCGTGATCGGAGACCGGCGCCAGCAGCGGCTCGATCTCCTCGGACGGCCGTGGATCGTCGTCCCATTCGTCCCACAACCATGCCTCGGTCAGCGCGAACGGTGCGTCGAGAGCCCGCTCGGCAGCACCGTCCGACCGGTCGTCGGGCAGCGCGGCCAGCGGGACGAGCTCGTAGTCCGGCGGCCCGCCCGCACACCCGTCCGCGATCTCGGCGACGGGGGTGCGGTACGGCTCCGGCAGCGTGAGTGAATCGGTGTCACTGAGCGGGTTGGCATCACTGAGCGTGTCGTCGTTCATGCACACATAGTTACCATCGCCCACTGACAACGCCGCTCCCGCCCGGGTCAGAGCCCCTGGCCGGCAGCACCGCTCCGCTCAGCCCCGGCCGCCCCGACGCACCTCGTCCAGCGACAGCCCGAGGACCAGGTCGCCGGTCGGCCTGGCATCGGCGGCGCGTACGGCGGACAGCTCGGCGTCGGTCAGCGCGTGCCGGTGGACGCGTACTTCGTCCAGCGCACCGGTGAACTGCGCTCGGCTGTCCGGCTTCTGGCCGAGGTGCACGCCGAAGACCGAGCCCTGGCTGACCGACCCGGAGGCGTCCGGGACGACGACGGTGTCGAAGCCGTCCACGGTGAGCAGGAGCAGACCGCCGGCGCGCCGCAGCGCGAGATGGTGCCATGCGCCGTCGTTGTACGCCTTGGTCGTCGCGGCCTGCACGGTGGTGGGTGGTGCGGCGCCGTCAACGGTGGTGAGGTGCGCGGTGATCCGGCCGCCCGCCGGGTCGGCGCGCAGTGCGACCTGCGGGGACCCGCTGCCCACACCGCCCATCCACAGCAGCGGCTGCTCGCCGCTGGTGGCGGTGTAGCGGAACCAGAGCGTGCAGGTGAAGTCGTGGGTGCCGAGCGGGAGGGAGTCGCGGAAAGGCAGGCGTACGGCGTCGTCCTTGCCGTCGAAGGACAGCGCGTCGCCGAAGACGCCGTCGGTGGTGTGTGCGCCGCCCAGTACGAGTGCGGGGCGGGCGCCCCGGGCGTCGTCGCGGGTCGTCGGGTCGGGGCCGCGGCGCGGGCCGAGCCAGTCCTCGGTGAAGCGGGCGAAGCGGATCTCGTCGCGGGCGTCCGCCGTGCCGCCCTCGTAGAGCAGCCCGATGACGTCGGGTGAGATGGCGACCATGTCCGAGTAGCCGGACCAGTCGCCGGTCACCCGTGCGCCCCGGTCGACGCCCTCCCAGGTGCGGCCCTCGTCCCAGGAGGAGCGGATGGTCATGGTCCGGCGCCGATCGGGGTCGGCGGGCGCCGCGAAGAGCGTACGGCTGCCGCCGTCGGTGTAGCGGGACGACGGCAGACGCAGCGCCGAGCCCTGCACCATCGGGCTGTAGAGGTCGGGGATCGCGCGGAACGGCGCGGCGAAGGTGTTGCCGCCGTCGCGGCTGACCGTGGCGTCCCGGTGGCCCAGGTCGGTGCCGTCCTGTTCGCGGCCGTTGACGTAGATCGAGCCGTCGGAGCGTTCCAGGAGCGTCATTTCGGAGGGCTTTTGCCGGAAGGTGCCGTCGTCGGCGATCGGCCAGGTGTCCAGGGCGCCGATCCGCCAGGTGGCGCCGCCGTCGTCGCTGTGGACCAGGGCCGCGTGGTTGGCGGTGACGCGATCGTCCGCGTAGCTCTCGGCGTTGATGCCGAAGACCAGGCGGCCCGCGTGCCGGCCATGGGTGAGCTGGATGCCGTGCACGGGGCCGGTGGCGTACCAGGAGTTCCACTGTGGGGGACGGATGGCGGGGGTCAGATCGCGGGGTGCGGACCAGGTGGCGCCGTCGTCGTCGCTGTACTGGAGGTGCGGGGTGCGGTCGCAGGGCACGTCACAGCTGAGGCCGTCGTCGCGGCCCTTGTTGTAGGTCTCGGCGAGGACGATGTGTCCGGTGCGGTGGTCCACGATGGGGGCGGGATTGCCGTGGGTGTCGCCGTTGCCGTGATTGATGATCTGGAGCGGACCCCAGGTGCGGCCGCCGTCGGTGGAGCGTTTGAGGACGAGGTCGATGTCGCCCGCGTCGCCGCAGTCGTGGGCCCGGCCCTCGGCGAAGGCCAGGAGGGTGCCGCGTACGGACTTCACGACGGCCGGTATGCGGAAGCACGCATAGCCCTGTTCGTGGTCGGCCTTGAAGAGGACCTGCTGGTCGAAGCCGCCCGCCGGGGACGTCGGGGACGCCGGGGCGGGTGTGGCGGGTGCGATGGACACGGTGGATGCGGCGGATGCGGTGGGCGTTTCCGACGTCGCGTCGGACGCGGCCTGTGCGGAGGAGGTCGGGGGGAGGACGAGGGCCGCGGCGGCCAGCCCGGCGAGCACGGCGGCGGCGCGGTGTCGCCGTGGTCTGCTGCCGGGGCTGGGGTGAGCGCGGAGAACTGACGTCATGGTCCGGCCTGCCCTTCGAGGCGTCGGCGACGGGTCATCAGGAAGCCCAGACGGGCCATCAGGACATCCGACGTCCTATGTGCGTTGCGTCGGAAGCTACTGCCGCCCGTGGACCGCGACAAGGAGCCTGCGTCGGTTCTCCGTCCCAGGACGGGAATTCACTCTCCCGGCCCGCGGACACTGCGCCGTGTGCGCTGTGCGGGCCGGGAGTGCGGGGTGCGGTGCGTGCGCTGTGCAGGCCGGCAGCGTGGGGTGCGGTGCATGCGCCGCGTGTGCAGGATGCGCCGTCTGCCCCGCATGTGACCTGGCATTATGGCCGGGGCGTCATGGCCGGAGCACCACCTTGCCGAGATTGGCCCGCGCCTCGATGATCTCGTGCGCCTTCGCGGCGTCGGCCAGCGGCAGTTCGGCATGGACGACCGCCCGCAGCCGCCCGGCACCGGCCAGCTCCCACAGCCGCGCGCGGTGCCGCTCGTACAGCTCCCGATGGACGGTGGAGAAGCGCCGCATCGTCAGCCCGGTGATGGTCTTGGAGCCCGCCAGCAGCTCGTACGCGGGGACTGTGCCGCCACCGGAGTTGAAGAAGATCAGCCGCCCGCCGGGAGCGAGTGCGGCGAGGGCCCGCGGCAGCAGGTCGCCGCCGACACCGTCCAGGACGATATCGACCGGCTCGCCCCAAGGCGCCTCGTCGTACGTCACCACCTCGTCGACCCCGAGCCCGTACAGGAACTCCGCCTTGGCCGTGGAGCTGACCGCGGCCACCACCCGTGACACGCCCTGCAGCTTGGCCAGTTGGACGGCGAGGTGCCCGGTGCCGCTGGCCGCCCCGGTGATCAGCACGGACTCGGCACCGGTCGGCGCGGCGGTGCTCAGCGCGGCGAGCGCGACATGTCCGGGACGGACCAGCGCCACCGCCCGCACCGCGCTCGCGTCGTCGGGGATACGGCTGGCCAGGAAGGCCGGGGCGAGGGCGAGTTCGGCGTACGAGCCGCCGAGGGTGAGCGAGGTGACGCGGTCGCCGACGGCGAATCCGGTGACGTCGGGGCCGAGTGCGACGACCTCACCGGCGATCTCGCCACCGGGCGTGCCCGGCAGCGGATCACCGCCTCCGTCGCCGTCGCCGCGCACCCGCCGCACGCACGGCAGCGTCACGCCGATCGCCTCGGTACGCACCAGCAGTTCGCCGGGGCCGGGGTCGGGTGCCTCGGCCTCCTCGACGCGCAGGACTTCGGGGCCTCCGTAGGCATGGAATCGGACTCGGCGCATGGGGGCACCTCCGGGGGCGTCGATCGGCGCGAACCGATCGGATAGGGATGGGTCGTCGGTCGGAGAGCGGGTGTGGGCAGGGGAGCTCGTGAGCACGTGAGCACATGCGCTCGCGAGACATGCGCTCGCGAGACATGCGCTCGCGAGACATGAGCACGCGAGACGTGACCATGTGAGACGTGAGGGCGATGAGCAGCACGGCGCCCCCCGTTCATTGGCTCCCCCAACGATAACCACTAATCCATTGGGTAGGCCAATAAGTTTCCACTATCCCCACCCATGTTTTTCCATTGGGTCCGCCAATGAATCTCGGTACGGTGGTCCCATGTCCGACCTCCCGTACGCCCCCAGCCGTATCCGCGCTCTCCCCAGCTGGCTACTGGGCCGGGCCGCCGCCCGCGGCCACCGCCTCGTCGCCGATGCCCTCGCCGCCGAGGGCATGCGGATGATGCATCACGCCGTGCTCTCGGCAGTCGCCGAACTCGGCCCGGTCTCCCAGGCGGAGCTCGGACGGACGTTGGGCATCGACCCCAAGGACATGGTCGCCATCGTCAACGACCTCCAGAAGGACGAGCTGGTCACCCGCACCCCCGACCCCAACGACCGGCGCAAGAACGCCATCGGGATCTCGGCGGCGGGCCGCCGGCGGCTGCGTCGTACCCAGCGCCTCGGCGACGAAGCCAACGCGGAACTGACGGCGGCCCTGACCCCGGAGGAGCGGGCGCAGTTGATCGACCTGCTCACCCGTATTGCCGCGCCCAGGGAGTGAGCGCCCGGTCCGTCGGTTTGTGTGGCGGGCGTGTGGCTTCAGCCCGGTAGTGCCCCCGTACGCACCGGACGTGCGGCCTCAGCCCGTAGCGGTGGCCGTGCGCACTGGATGCGCGGCCTCAGCCCGTGGAGGTGGTAGCGGTCGTGGCGCGCAGGGCGAGGCGGTGCTCGCCGGCGTACACGTTCATGGACGCTCCCCGCAGGAACCCGACCAGGGTCAGCCCGGTCTCCGCGGCCAGGTCGACGGCGAGCGAGGAGGGGGCGGACACCGCGGCGAGGACGGGGATGCCCGCCATCACGGCCTTCTGCGCCAGCTCGAACGACGCCCGGCCGGACACCATCAGCACGCACGAGGACAGCGGCAGGAGCCCCTGTTGCAGCGCGCGCCCGACGACTTTGTCGACGGCGTTGTGACGTCCCACGTCCTCCCGGACGTCCAGCAGTTCGCCATCCGGGGTGAACAGCGCGGCGGCGTGCAGGCCCCCCGTCCGGTCGAAGACGCGCTGGGCGGCCCGCAGCCGGTCGGGGAGGGTGGCCAGCGTCGCCGGTTCGATGCGGACCGGGGTGTCGGGCGAGGTGTCCAGGGTCCAGCGGGCGCTGGTGCGGACCGCGTCCAGGCTGGCCTTGCCGCACAGTCCGCAGGAGGACGTCGTATAGACGTTGCGTTCCAGGGTGATGTCCGGGACGGGCACCCCGTCCGCGAGCCGCACATCGACGACGTTGTACGTGTTCCGCCCGTCCTCAGCCGCTCCCGCGCAGTAGACGATGTTCGCCAGCTCGTCGGCGCTCGCCAGCACGCCCTCGCTGACGAGGAAGCCGGCGGCCAGTGCGAAGTCGTCGCCGGGCGTACGCATGGTGATCGCCAGCGGCTTGCCGCCCAGGCGGATCTCCAGTGGCTCCTCGGCGACGAGGGTGTCCGGTCGGGTGCTCACGACACCGTCGCGGACCCGGATGACGCGACGTCGCTCGGTGACCCGTCCCATGTCTGATCAGTCCCAGTCGTGTGAGGCAGCGCGCTGCGGTACGTGCCGGTGTTGCATGTGCAGGTGTTGCATGTGCCGGTGTTGTACGTGCCGATGTTGCATTGCCCGCGTTGTGTGTCCGGTTTCGTCAACGGTCACCGGGCGGTCGTCCGGCGAGAAGACCTTGACGATGTCATTGTCCTGCACGCGAAAGGTGAGGTTTCAGCCCACTTCGCAGTACGCGCGGACGGTGGTCGTCCCGGCCCGTCAGCTCGCTCGCGTGTTCGTGCATATTCGTGGATTTTTGTGCGTATTCGTAGTCTGTAGACAATAACCAATCGGTCGGAAGGGACCTCGATGGTGCCCACAGGGCTACCGCAGGGCGCCGGGCCCAGGCTTGAACGGCTCGGCCCGGCCCGGCCCGCTGCGAGAGCGCGTCTACGAAGCGTTGCTCGAACTCATCACCACGCATGCGCTGGGGCCCGGCCGGCACCTGGTCGAGAACGAGCTCGCGGGCTATCTGGGCGTCTCCCAGCAGCCGTCCCGCGAGGCCCTGCAGCGGCTCAACACCGATGGCTGGGTCGATCTGCGACCGGCGCAGGGTGCGTTTGTGCGTGAGCCCACCGAGGAGGAGGCGGATCAGTTGCTGACGGTACGCACCCTGCTGGAGGCCGAGGCGGCCCGGCTCGCGGCGGCGAACGCCGACTCGGCCGGGATCGCGGAGCTGAAGCGGCTGTGCGCCGAGGGCGAACGCGCCGTGGCGGATGGTGACGTGGATACCGCGGTGGCGGCCCATGCCGAGTTCCATGCCAAGGCGATGGAGCTGGCCGGCAACGCCGTTCAACACCCCGGTGGCCCGGCAGCGCGGCCGACAGTCGTGGACCGAGCACCGTGAGCTGATCGCGGCGATCGCCGACCGCGACGAGGCGCGCGCCGCGGCCGTGATGCGGACGCACGAGCACACCCGCCGTACGTACCACGAGCGCGAAATCAGGGTCGAGGGCGAGAACGAGGGCGAGAGTGGCTGATGGTTCGCGACGCTGTCCCTGGGCGGGGGAGGGGGCGCAGGTTGGCCAGGGAAACGGTCCGATACGCGAGACCATTCCCGGTCGGCTCCCGTCATTCGGCTAATCTGCAGCCGATCACCACACCACTGATCAACGCCTCACCGAACAACACACATCACGCACCACACAGATCACGCATTACGCATCAGCATCACACGCCACGTACACACGCATCACGTACACCCCGCTTCACGCACCGAGCACCCCACCACGAATGGCGAGACGCACATGAGCGAAGGGACAGCACAGGCGGCCGACGACGCGGCCTCCGTCGCCGACGAGGCAGCCCGCGAGCGGCTGCTCTATCTGCGCAGCAGCATCGACAACCTCGACGCGGCCCTGGTGCATCTGCTCGCCGAGCGTTTCAAGTGCACCCAGCAGGTCGGCGAGCTCAAGGCCCGGCACAGCCTGCCGCCCGCCGACCCGGCCCGTGAGGCGGCACAGATCGAGCGGCTGCGCAGACTGGCGGCGGACGCCCGGCTGGACCCGGCGTTCGCGGAAAAGTTCCTCAACTTCATCATCGGCGAGGTCGTTCGCCACCACCGGGCGATCGCCGACCGCACACCGGAGGAGCCGGACGGACCGGCCGTCGGCTGAGGTGCCCCGCGCCCTGTTGTTGAGTTGCTGAGTGCCCGTAGCGTCCGCGCGTGCGTACCCCTGAGCGCCGGGCAAGCCCGTAGTGCCCGGCGCACCCGTAGCGCACCGCAAAACGGCACCTCTTCTCTTGGTGGCCCGCAAAGCTGCGCCTCTTCTTTTAACCCCGCCACCCGCCCCCCTTCGGGGGCGGGTGGGTGTAGTGGTGAGGTTTCAGGCGCCGCTAGGGAACCCCAGTACGGTTCGCCCCCGGCCCCAGACAACCCGTCACCTCCATACAACCGTCACCCCCAGCCCAACCCCCTACCCCACCACCTCTCCTACCATCAGACCGCCCCTAACAACCCTCGCCGGCCGGCCAGGTGGCGCGCGTGCTGAACAGGCACGAGCGCGTCCGAGGACAGATGCGCGCCGTCACCGACGTCATCTCAACTCGCCCAATCGGAGGCAGGTTTCACTTTCACATAGACCATCACCTACGCCGTCGCACGGTCCACCCGCGAGCGACACTCGCCATCCCCGACGCCGGATCGTCCCGCAGCACCACCACGGTCCATCAGCACCATCACCACCACCTGGCAACACGGCAACGCACGTGTCCCCCCTGGCGCCGCTCAGCGGCCCTGCGTTCGCCGACTTCTGGTCGCCTCTCCACCGGCCGTACGCACCACGCGCAGCGTGGCCCTCCTTGGCCATCACCGACCCCAACGTCCCCTTCTCCAAACTCGACTTCGGCCCCAGATCCGCACCTACAAGGCCGTCCACGGCACACTCCGCTTGCCCGGCGACCGCGAACTCCTCGGCGGCTTCGGCAACTCCCGGAGCGGTGTCTTCGTAGGGGGCGAGCTCCTGGCGAACTCCTAGGACGGCCGGTGGACGAAGGCCCACCGGCAGACCGCCTCCCACGCAACGCAACTTCCCCGACGACCACCTGCTGCCGTAAGCCGCCAGCCCCAGGCAGCCAGGTCCCTCGCCCGTCCCCGCCCACCTCCCGACTCTCTCCCCGAACCCCTGCCGACCGGATACGACACGAACCGCCGCTCGGCGGCCGTCGGCACCGTGCGCTCCACCGCCTGGAACAGGGCGTACGGTGCCGCACCAGCGGCTCCCGCCGATCCTCCGGCGCGAGCCGCAACAGTTCATCGATCCCGGCCAGCAGCCGCCGCGTCCCCTGAGGACTCCCGATCGCGCACGCCCGAATCCCCGCGAGCCCAAGATCCACCAGATCTCGCCACCCCGGAACGTCCTGCACCAACCGCACCACACTCTTCCCGTCCCGGTAATGCACCGCCCGAGGGGCTGGCCCACCACCATGGCCAGGAAGTTGCACAATCCGGTCCAGACGCTGCACGGCTGTCGTCGGATCATTCACAGCAGGCGATATCGCCCACAGCGCGAGATCCGAAAGCTGCCGCAACCCAAGCCGTGGGCACAGCACGACCACCTGCCGTGCGATCCGGTCGACCACCCGTACCACCTGCAGCATCGCCGACACATACGCAATGAACAGCAGCAGGCTGAGCCCACCAGCACCAGAGTCAGTAGGCTCTGCACCAGCGGCACCGAGGTGATCCGCCGCACATCGACCCTCTCTCTCGTGCGAGATCAGGACCAGCAGCGAGGACAGAGACGTGGCCGGAAAGAGGGTGAGCGTGAGCTTGCTGATCCAGCTCCGGAGAACGATCCGCACCACCCGAGGAGTGAGCTGCCCGCTCGTCATCCGCACCGCGACCAGCGAAATGCTGAAAACGACGCCGATGAAGGTCATCATCGCCGAGCTGACCGTCGTCATGATCGTCTTGGCGCCATAGCGATCGTGACCAGGTCTCTGACCTCGTCATAAGCCGTCGCACCCATGCGGACGGGCGACTATTTCGACATCCAGCGCCGACGCCGCCCACCACAGCGGCGCCACCCCCGGCCCCGCCGTCGGCGCGACCCAGAATGTGTCCCGCAGATGCTCCCGCAATGGTGAGAGCGCCCGCGGCGCACAGGGCCCCACCGGGCGTCCGTCCCTGCGCGAGCTGTCCTTCATTACCCATAAGCCCAGGTTATGTGCGCGCGGATACGCAGGTGAAAGCCACTCCGAAACCTTGGTATTGTTGTCCCTGTCGCCGCGGGGAACGCCCCGTGAAGATCACACCTGGTCCGGGTGGCGGAATGGCAGACGCGCTAGCTTGAGGTGCTAGTGCCCTTTATCGGGCGTGGGGGTTCAAGTCCCCCCTCGGACACTCAAATACGCACATATCAGCGGGTTGTGATTGAACGATCACAGTCCGCTGATTTGCGTGGTACTCCAGCTCAAGCCCGAAGTCGGCATAGATCGGGGCTTTGTCTTCGGGGTCCGCGGCTTGAAGCCGGTCGGCCATGTCGCCGAGCGTTTTGATCATGTGCTGGATCTGTTCCTCGGTGAGAGCTTCCTCTTAAGAGCGTGCCGCTGCGACGAGTTGCTGTCGGGCGGCGGCCTGCTCGTTTTGGGCAGACGTGATCCAGCCGGCGACGATGACGGGGTCGGCTCCGGCGTCCAGCGCGGCCCGGTATTGGGCGATGCTGCGATTCGTCTCTGTGATGGTCCGCCGTGCCGCTTCCAGGGCAGGGTCGGTTGGCGAGTGCCGCTGCTGACTCTCACACATGGCCTGGAGGGTGCGGCCCAGATGCCCGGGCGCGAAGAAACGGGCAATCCAGGCATCGAGTACCGGCAGGAGCTCGTTCTGCCGCAGGTAGACGGTCAGAGGGTGGTTGAGCGCCGTGTTCTTGGCGTATTCAGCGGTGTAGCGGCAGCGGTAGTACGGCTGGCCGTTGTTGTAGTTGCCCTGCATCCTGCGACGGCAGATGCCGCAGCGCAGCCGACCACGGAGCGCGTAGGGCCGGTCGGTGGGGCGCGGGCTGCGCTCGGACGCCGCCGAGCCGCGGGCGGAGTTCTTGGCCTGGGCGCGGGTGAAGATCTCCATACTGATCAGCGGCTCATGCACGGGCTGCGCCGACCAGACCCACTGGTCCGGAGTGTTCCAGGCGAGTCTGGTGCGGTGGCCGAGGGTGACGTCCTCGATGTCGAGGAGGACTTCGTCCTTGCGTTGCTTGCTCCAGACCTCGTGGCCGGTGTAGCGGGGGTTGCGGAGGATCGCGCGCACGGCGCCCTTGGACCAGTCGTGGCCGGGGCGGTGGGGGTTGCGGGCGCGGTCGTGGGCGGAGGGGCACGGGATGCCGTCACGGGTCAGGCTCTCGGCGATGGCGTAGTACCCCTTGCCGCGGAGGTAGTCGGTGAAGATGCGGACGACGACGGGTGCGGCTGCGGGGTCGGGTTCGAGACGGTGGAGGCGTTTTCCGTCGGCGGCCTTGGCCGGGTTGGGATGCGGGCCCGCATCGGCGATCCGGTAGCCGTAGGGGGGTCTGCCGCCGAGGTAGCGGCCTTCGATCTGGGCTTGGGAGGCCATGGCGGTGCGCACGCGGATCTTGATGCGGTTGCGTTCGCCCTTGCTCATGCCGCCGAAGACGGACATGACCAAGTCGTGGGCCTCATTGTTCGGGTCGATGGCTCCGCCGACCTCGGGGACCCACAGCGGGATGCCGAAGTGGACGAAGAGGGGGAAGGTGTTGCCGAACTGGTTGCCGTAGAAGGTGCGCTGGGGCTCTCCGATGACGACGGCATCGAAACCGCGGTGCGGGTCGCGGAGAGCTTTGAGCAGTGCGGCTGCTTGGGGGCGGCGTTTCCAGGGCAGGGCGCGGGAGTGGCCGGCGTCGAAGTACTCGGTGACGATCTTGCCCCCGGCGGGTTCAATGAGGGCGCGGGCGCGGGTGAGCTGCCAGTTGCGGGAGGTCTCAGGGTCCTGGAGGTCCTCGGTGGAGCAGCGTCCGGCGAAAGCGAAGTGGACCATGGGTCGTTGGCTCTCTGGCTTGGTGTGCTGCGGGCACGGCGGATGACGGTGGTCCGTGGTACCTCCTGCTTGGCGAAGAGGGCCAGTCGTCCACCGTGCCCGCTGATTCACAGGATTGTGTGAGGTGGCTGCGCGTCGGCCAGGCGGTTGTACTCCTGGCGGATGAAGTGCAGCAGGCCCTTTGCGGCGCTGTCGGTGAGGTGCGGTGGCGTGTCGGGCAGGCGCACGGTCAGCTCGCCAACGGGCTCTGGGCGCGGTGCCCGTCGTTCAGCCGTGTCGGGGGATTCCATGGGCGCAGTTGACGGCCCAGCCTCCACGGAGTCGACGCTGACGTCGACACGCCCCTCGTTGCCTTCAGTGGTCACGACGGGGTCTGCCGGGGCAGGTTCGGGAGCGGAACGCCGCAGCGCACGTCGAGTCGCCGCTCTTGGGGCATGGCTTGCCGGTTAGCTTGGTGAAGACCAGAACGTCCTCGTGCTGCACGGCGGAGAGGGGGATGCCCTGTCGGCGGGCGTCGCGGACGTTCTTCATCTGGAAGAACGAGGGGCGGGTTACCAGGTGGCTGTCGCGGATGCCGGCGAGGAGGGCGACGCACCGTTCGGTGGGGGTGAGGCCGGCGGCTTTGCCTGCGGCGAGGACGGCGGAGGGCAGGTCGATGAGTTCGCCGCGTTCGCGCCAGGGGCGGGTGGTGACGACGACTGTGCCGCCGGGGCGGAGCACGGTGCGGCACTGGGTGAGGATCTGAGTGAAGGCGTCCAGGAGGTGGGCGGTGGAGACGTGGGCGAGGTTGGTGGGGTCGTGGCTGTAGCGGAAGTCCTTCTTGACCACGCCGCGTTCGCCGGTCTCCCGGGTGGAGCGGACCTGTCCGTGGACGCTGGGCCCGTAAGGCGGTGACGTCACCACCAGGTCCACCTGGCCGTGGAGTGCGGGCGGGACGAGGCTGGTGAGCTGACGGGCGTCTCCGGTACAGACTGCACCCTCTGTGCCGCCTTCGTGTGCGGCTGCAGCGGCATTGAGGCGGGCGAGGTGGGCCCACTTCGGTTCGTATTCGACGCCGACGGCGTTGCGGCCGAGGTGAAGGGCTTCGACGAGGGTGGTGCCGATGCCGCACATCGGGTCAAGGACCAGATCACCGGGGCGGGTGTAGGTAGTGATGGCGTGAGCGGCGATGCCGGGGAGCATTTTGGCGGGGTGGGCGGCCGAGCCGGGGAGGTAGCGGCCTTTGCGTTGGGCGGGGGCGGAGGTGGGGGCGGTGTTCCACACCGAGAGGGGAAGCGTCACGAGCAGGCTCCTTGGGCTCAGGCGTGGTGGATGGCGGTGAGGGCGATCAGATCGCTGTGGATGACGCCGGGGTCTGCGTCGGCGGGCGGGGCGGGGATGAGCTGATCGCCGGCGGGGTGGGCGTGGGCGACGATGAGGTGCTGCAGGTAGCGGAATCCGGCGGTGCGTGCGCAGGCGATGAGTGAGCCCAGTGGGTCGGTGAGTCCTGCGTCGGCGTCGCGGCGCTGGCGGGTGGCCAGCAGCAGCAGTCCGTCTGTGGGCAGGAGGCGGTGGGCGCGGTGGAAGAAGCCGGACCAGCCCTCGTCCATGGCTGCGGGCATCTCGCTGACAGCCCCGCCGGTGAGGGTGTCCGTGCGGGCGGGCAGGGCGTTGGGGTGGAGTTCGGCGAGCAGCATCGACAGCCTGCTGGGTGTGCCGTCGGTGTAGGTGACCACGGGGGTGCGGGCGTCCATGCCCGGCTCGGCATCCCGGACGGAGATTTTGAGCAGGGGTGCGGGGGCTTGGCCGGGGCGGGTGGTGAACTCGGTGCGGATCCGCTCGATCGCCCAGCCGGGCAGCACGGTGCCGGGGGCGGGCACGGCGTCGGGCTGGTCGGGGGCAGGGAGCCAGAGGGTGGTTGGCAGGGGCCGGGAAGTGTGGCGGCGAGCGGTGCTTTGAGTGGGGCGGTTGGTGGTGGGCATCGGTGGGTGGCGCCCGGGATGCGGGGTCCATGCCGTCTGGTGCTGACGTGAGTAATAGGGCAGGGCGATTTTGCCATCGCCGCCGAAGGCGTTCGAACCTGGCCAGCGACAGCAGGACACTCTCGTCCGCTGAGGTTCGGCCTCGGCCAGCCCGTCATCTTTGCCCAGTTCAGCGGCCCAGCGGTCCAGTGGCGAGCCACCTGCGAGCCACTGCCGAGCCACTCTGTGGGTGGCTCGGTGAGCTCACCCAGCACCGTCCAGAATTTCTTTGTGTTCGATTCCGATCGGGTGATGCTGTGGAGTGGTGCTGGTCATCAGGGGCGAGCCAGCGCCGACCCCTCGCACAGAGCGAGCCACTGGCTCAGAGATCGCACGGGCTGGCACGCGACCGGTCCGGGGGTGACACGGGGCGGTGACAGGGCTTCGGCAGACGTTGTCCGCCACTTCCGCAAGGAGCCCCCCCGCATGAGCCACGCCCCCCACCCGGCCAACAGCCGCATCGCTTGTACACGTACGGCTGGCCACTCACCGCTGCAGACGCTGGAGGAGTCCTTCCTCGCGCTCTGCACTGCGCCCCAGCCGCTCACGCTGCCCGCGTACCTGGTGTGCGAGGAGCCGGAGCAGCAGGCGCTGCCCGTCGACCAGGTCCGCACCCGCCTCGCCCACTCCGCCACTTCGCCGACCCTGCGTGAACAGACCTGGCGTGAGGTCGTACGCCGCGCCCAGCAACTGGGCGAGCCCTGGGACACTGTGGCCGTCGCGATGACCGTGCCGGTACTGCGCCGGATGCTGGCCCGTCTGGCCTGCCCCGCCCACCTGGAGCGCGCCGAAATCGAGCAGGAGGCTCTCGCCGCCGTCGCTTCCGCCCTGCCGTTGGTGGATGCGAACGCTGTGGACGTTGCCCGGGAGCTGTTCGCGGCAGCCGACCGGGCCGTGCACCGGCTGGTGCACGCCGCGCGCCGACGGACCCAGCGGGAGACCGGTCCCCAGGCGGTGCACCTGGGCCGCCTGGCCCAGAGCGGATGTCAGGCCACTGACCCGGGTGCCGAAGGAGGCGACGAGTACACCGTGCTGGCCCGTGCGGTGCGGGCCCGCGTGGTGGGTATCGACGAGGCGCAGCTGATCGCCCGTACACGGCTGGAGGGTGAGCCGATGCAACGCCTGGCTGTCGAACGAGGTGTGAGTGCGCGTCAGCTCTACCGCCACCGTGCCGCCGCCGAGCAGCACCTGGCGGCCTATCTGCACCACCAGCAGCGCGAGCAGTAACAGCGCCGCCTGGGGGAACTTCCGGCGTCGGATGTCAATTTCCGGGCCGTGAATCTCTATTACGGGTAAGCGGCGCCGCCGGATGCGCACCATCACCGGCGGCGCAGTCTCCCGGCACAGCCCCGTCCCGCGGTTGCTGCCAGGCCGTTGCCGTGTGGGGTGGACGCACCGTCTCGTGCTGACACCCGAGCACCCCCGTTTCCGCTGCCGCTCCTGGAGGAGGACGGCCCCGGGCCGGGATCCGTGTTCGCCCCACACCGCACACACCACGCGACGCAGCTCGCCGCGTCGTCTTCCCCTTATCCCGCTCTTCTCTTCCGCCGTGCTGTGCCTGTTGGAGGTGCGTCCGCCATGTTCGCGAAACTTCGCCGGTCACGCCGACGGCTGATCTGGCCGGTGGGCCGCTGGACGATCCGGCTCACCTTCATCACCGCACTGACCGTGTTCGTGCTGCTGGCGAGCTCTTCGCAGGTGTGGGCGGTCGCGAACATCCCGACCGTGATCAGGAATCTGCGGAACTGGATCGTCGGCATGCTCTCCGGGCTCGCCACGTTGTTTCTCACCTTCGGCGGGCTGCGCTACCTGATGGCCGGAGGCGATCCCGGTGAAGTCGAGTCCGCCAAGCGGGCCTTGAAGGCCGCGGCCATCGGCTACGGGCTGGCGATCCTGGCCCCCGCCCTGGTCACCGTGCTACAAGGCATCGTCGGCGCAGGCGGCAACGGCGGTGGCGGAAAGTGAACCGCACCGGCTACCTCGCTCGCGCCGTGCCCACGCTCTTCGCCCTGACGGTCCTTGTCCTGGCCCCGGTGTCCGCCCAGCCAGCCTTCGCGCATGCTGCTGTCCAGGTGCCCGCGGAACCGGGGCCGCCCCGGCCCGAGCCTCAGCCCGCTCCCGGACCCACCCCCACACAGTCGCATCAGGGGTCACCGCAGCCCGACCCCGCCCCCGGGCCGACCCCCGCACCGGGCCGCCCCTCCCCGAAGCCCTCGCGGCCCGCGTCCCCTGAGCCCGCGCCGGGGCCGACGCCTCCCGCGTGTGAGGCCATGGGAAGGGAGTGCGTCAAGGACACCTCTTCGGGCTGGGATGTGCTGACCGACTTCCCCGCAATGATCGTGAACGCGATCACCTCGTTCCTCGGCCTGCTGATCGAGCAGGTCATGAAACCGGTCCGCGAATTCCTCGCCGACACCCTGCTGGCCACCCCGGACGTCACGAAGCATGCCGACGTCAAGCGGCTGTGGACCGTCATGCTGGAGATCACCTGCGGCATCTACGTGCTGTTCGTGACCGCGGGCGGCATCACCGTCATGGGCTACGAGACCGTCCAGACCCGCTACGCCCTCAAACAGATCCTGCCCCGCCTGCTGTTGGGCATGGCCGCGGCAACCACCTCCCTGACCGTGATGGGCAAGGCCATCGGCCTGGCCAGCGCCCTCGCCCACGCGATCATGGCCACCGACATGGCGGATGCCGGACAGGGCATGGTCGAACGCGTCCTGCCCTTCGCACTGTTCGGAGCCGCCGGACTCAAGCTGTACCTCTTGCTGCTGGCGATCACGATCGTCGCGCTGGTCCTCGCGGTCCTGATCGGCTTTATGATGCGCGTCGCCGTGCTCGCACTGCTGGCCGTGTGCGCGCCCCTCGCCCTGGCATGTCACGCCCACCCGCTGACCGATCCGGTCGCGAAGCTGTGGTGGCGGGCCCTGGGCGGGTGCCTGGCCATACAGGTCGCGCAATCGATCACCTTCGTCCTCGCCGTGAAACTGTTCTTCGCTCCCGGCGCCACGACACTGGGCATCCCGAAGTCCGACCAGTTGGGCACGATGCTCGCCGGGTCCGGCCTGTTCTGGGTCCTGTTCAAAATCCCCGGCTGGACGCTCCAAGTCATCCTGCGCGGCACCCCGGCCCACAATCCGCACGCTCCCCCTGCCGTGCGGATGCTGCGGCACCTTGCGATGTACCGGTTCATGGACCACTACCTGCCCGGCATGAGTCTGCTGCGGCGCCGGCCCGGCCGAGGCGGAGGTGGAGCGGCAGGGTTCGGCGGAGGCCGGGGTGGGCCGGGAGGGGGAGGTGGCCGCCCTGGCGGGGGTGGCGGTCGGCCACCTGCGCCCGGCCCTGGGCGCGGCGGGAGCGCACGAGGCCAGGGCCGGAGCCGCGCACGGATCGCTCGCGGCCGTTCTGCCCTGGGCCGTCCGACTCCCCGCTCTGGCACAACCCGCCAATCCGCACCCGGCACCCCGGCCGCACGAGACGCACACAAAGCGGGCGCTGTCGGCGGCACGCTCTCGGCGCCCGCCCTGACCAGCCCTTCCGGCGCAGCGCCCACTCCATCCAGCGGCCAAACTCCCCGGCGCCGTGGTCCGAGCGCACCTCCCCTCACCCGTGCACCGAGAGGTCCCCGCGCAGTGCCCCATCCCGCCCAAGCCCGTCGGCCCCGACAGCTCTCCCTGCCCATCGCCGCCGCACGCGTCCCAGCCCGACCGCCCCGACCCACCCAGATGTGGCTGCCGATCCGCGCCGGGCACGCCCCCGCCCAGCCACGGCCGCCCTCCCGCAACCTGCCACCCCCGCCACCGTCACGCCCTGCCACGGTGCCGGGTGCGCGTCAGCTGCCCCTTCGCATCCCCGCCGACCGCGTACGTGTGCGCCCACCCCGCCCGATGCAGCTACGGCTCCCCCTCGAACCCCCACGGAGGTAACCCACATGAACGGACCTGACGACCCGGCAGATGCTCCGCACGGCACGCGCATCCCCGCGGACATCTCCCGTCCCGACCGCCTTCTGGGCCCCTTTACCGCCAGGCAGACCGCCATCCTCGCCTCCGCAGCCGCGGTGCTCTACGGCGGCTGGTGGGCGACCCGCTCCTTCATGACGCCCTTCACCTACGCGGCATTGGTGATTCCCGTCGCCGGGGCGGTCGCCGCGCTCGCGCTCGGCCAGCGGGAGGGCATCGGTCTGGATCGCTTCCTGGCCGCCGCCCTCGCCCACGCCCGCACCGCCAAACGCCGGGTGCATGCCCCCGAAGGGGTACCACCCCTGCCCACCGTCGTCCCCTCCCGCTGGGCGAAGGCCGCAGGAGCACCTCCAGCCGCCATGCGTATGCCCTATGACGGCATCACCCCTGATGGGGTGCTCGACCTGGGCGGCGAGGGGAATTCCGCCGTGGCGACGTGTTCCACGGTCAACTTCGAACTGCGCTCGGGCGCCGAACAACAGGGCCTGACCGCCGCCTTCGCCCGCTGGCTCAATTCTCTGACCGGCCCCACCCAGCTGCTGGTGCGCTGCCACCGCATCAACCTCACCCCCCTCGCCGCCACGCTGCACCACCATGCCGCCGCACTGCCGCACCCGGCGCTGGAGCAGGCCGCCCGCGCGCATGCCGACTTCCTCGCCGACCTCGCTGCGGGCGACAACCTGCTGGGACGTCAGGTCCTTCTGGTCGCCCGCGAGGAATCCACCGCGCACGGCGTGCGGCGGAGCTCGGGTGAGGGGCGGGTGCTGCAGCGCCTGGACGAGGCCGCCCGTGCTCTGACTCCGGCCGAGATCACCCTCACGCCCCTGGATGGCCCACAGAGCGCCGAGCTGGTGAGCGCGGCCTGCAACCCCGACACCCCCACCCTGCCCGCCGACGGATCGGACGGTGACCGCACGTGACTCGCCTGCTCCCTGGCCGCTGGCGCCGCCCCTCCCCAGACCCAGCCCTCGACGGTGCGGCACTGCTCGACGTGGCCGGCCCCGAGGCCATCGAAGTCCATGCCCGAGCCCTGGCGATCGGCGCCCATCTGGCCACCACGCTCGTGGTCACGGGTTACCCGGCCGAGGTCACCCCTGGCTGGCTCGCCCCGCTGCTGAATTTCCCCGGGCATCTCGATATCGCTCTGCACATCGAACCGGTCCCCAACCCGGTGGCCGCAGCCGGGCTGAAGAAGCAGCGCGCCCGGCTGGAATCCGGCCGCCGCGCAGGTTTCGACAAGGGGAACCTGGATGATCCGGAGGTGGAGGCCGTTGCTGCGGACGCAGCTGAACTCGCCTACCGCATCGCTCGTGGCGAGGGAAAACTCTTCCACGTCGCCCTCTACCTGACCGTCCACGCCCCGGACGAGGACGCCCTCGCCGAGCAGGCCGCCGCCGTCCGCGCTATCGCCGAGTCCTTGCTCATGTCGGTGGCGCCGACCACCTACCGGGCGCTGCCCGGCTGGCTCGCCACCCTCCCGCTCGGCATCGATACGCTCAAGATCCGCCGCACCTTCGATACCGCCGCCCTCGCCACGTGCTTCCCCTTCACCAGCCCCGACCTGCCGCCCGCGACCGGTGCGGACGGCGAAGCCGCGGGGGTGTTGTACGGGCTCAACGCGGTCTCCGGGGCGCCGGTGCTGTGGGACCGCTTCGCGCAGGACAACTACAACTCCATCACCTTGGCCCGCTCCGGCGCCGGCAAGTCCTATCTCGCCAAACTCGAATTGCTGCGGCTGCTGTTCACCGGCGTCACCGCCTCCGTGATCGACCCGGAAGACGAGTATGTCCGCCTCGCCGAAACCGTCGGCGGACAGGTCGTAGCGCTCGGCGCCGATGGAGTACGCCTCAACCCCTTCGACCTCCCGGCTGCAAAAGATGGCGAGGAAGATGTCCTGACCCGCCGGGTGCTGTTCCTGCACACCTTCCTGGCCGTCCTCCTGGGCACCGACCTCACTCCGGCGGAGAAGGCGGTGCTCGACCGGGCAGTCCTCGCCGCGTACGCACGTGCCGGGATCACCGGCGACGCGCGCACCTGGACCCGCACCCCACCGACACTCGCCGACCTCACCGCTGTCCTGGCCGAGGACGGCAGCCAGGCGGCAGCCGATCTCGACGACCGGCTGGCCCCGTACACCACCGGCTCCCACGCCCAGCTGTTCAACGGCCCCAGCACCACAGCCACCTCCGGTCATCTGGTGATCTACGCACTCCGCCAGCTGCCGGAAGAAGTCAAGGCACCGGCGATGCTGCTCGCCCTGGACGCGATCTGGCGGCAGGTCACTTCCCGTCCCGAAGCCGGCCGCCATCTCGTGGTGGTGGACGAGGCGTGGCTGCTGATGCGCGAGGGGGCCGGCGCCCAGTTCCTGTTCCGTATGGCCAAAGCCGCCCGCAAGTACTGGACCGGTCTGGACGTGATCACCCAGGACGCCGATGATGTGCTCAGCTCTCCGCTGGGGCGGGCCATCGTCTCGAACGCCGCCACCCAGATCCTGCTGCGCCAGGCCCCGCAGGCCATCGAAACGATCAGCGAGAACTTCCACCTCTGCCACGGCGAGCGGCAGTTTCTGCTCTCGGCTTCCCGTGGCGAGGCACTGCTGCTGACCGGCGACCGCCGCCACAAGGTCGCCCTGATCAGCGTCGCAGCGCCCGGCGAACACGACGTGATCACGACGGACCCGGGCGAGCTCGCCGCCCAGCACTTGAACGACGGCCTCGATCCCGATGGCGGGTACATCGATCAGGCCGCCAGCGCCGGGGAGTGGGAGACGTGACAGCGTACGAACTGCTTTCTGCCGCCCAGCCGCACGGATGGCTGGTCGACTTCCTCACCCACCCGCAGTCGTTCGGGATCACGGCCATCCGCACAGCCTTAGACCGGTGTGCTGCGTCCGCACCTCTCCTGATTCCCGCCGCCCTCGTGTCCACGGCATGTGGGTACACCGGCTGGCGCCGCCTGTTGCGCTGGCAGCAACGGAAGTTCGCCAACGGCGCCCGCTGCGTAGAGGTCCTCGCCCCGCCACACGTCGCGCCGAAAGGCGGGGAAGTGCTGTGGGCGCAGCTGTCTGGTCTCCTGCGTCCGTGGTGGCGGCGTATCACCACCGGGCAGCCCCACCTCGCCTTCGAATACACCTGGTCACACACCGGCCTGTGTATCCGCTTGTGGGTCCCGGGCACGGTGCCGCTGGGCCTGGTACGTCGCGCGGTGGAGGCCGCCTGGCCGGGCGCCCACACCCGCGTCACCGAACCCGCCTCCCTCCTCCCGGACAGGCACCCGGTCACTGCCGGACACCTGCGACTGGCCCGGCCCGATGTCCTGCCTCTGCGTACCGACCACCCCACCGACCCCCTGCGTGCACTGCTGCAGGCCGCCACCGGCATGGCCGACGAGGAGTCCGCGTGCGTGCAGATCCTGGCCCGCCCGGCCACCGGCAGCGCACTACGCCGAGCCCACCGCCAGGCCCGCCGCCTCAAAGCCGGGCGCACTCCCGCCCGATTGCCCGCCCTGGCCGCACTTCTCCTCCACCGTGCCCAGCCCTCCGCCACGAGCAAGCAGGATCCCGAACACAGCACTGCGGTACGGCAGTCGGCGGCAAAGCTCTCCGGCTCTCAGTGGCAGTGCGTCCTCACCTACGCCGCATCCTGCGCCCCCGAACACGAGCGAGCGCAGGATGCGGCGCGGGGCCGGGCGCATGCGCTGGCGTCCGCGTTCGGCCTGTTCGCCGACCGCACCTACCTCGCCCGCACCCGCTTGGCCCACCCCGAGCCCCACCTGAGCGCACGCCACTACCCTTCTTCCTCCCGCACCACGCTGCTGTCTGTCCCCGAACTCGCCGCCCTTGCCCACCTCCCCTTCGACGCAGATGCGCCAGGTATTCGGCGGGCCGGGGCACGCTCCGTCCTGCCACCGCCGCAGATCCCCGAGCCTGCGCCTGGCAACGGGGTCAAGCCTCTGGGGCGTTCCGATACGGGTGCCCGCCGGGGCGTAGGTCTGGCGGTGCCCGACGCCCGCCACCATCTTCATGTCATGGGTGCGACAGGGTCGGGCAAGTCCACCCTGATCGCGAACCTCGCGCTCGATGACGTGCGCCAGCACCGCGGCGTCATCGTCATCGACCCAAAGGGCGACCTGGTAACCGACCTGCTGGACCGCCTCCCCGACACCTGCGCCGACCGTCTCGTGCTCATCGACCCGGACGACCCGCACCTGCCCCCGTGCCTGAACGTGCTCGACGGCGCGGACATCGATGTCGTCGTCGACAACATCACCGGCATCTTCCGCCGGATCTTCACCGCCTTCTGGGGCCCACGCACCGACGACGTCATGCGCGCCGCCTGCCTGACCCTCCTCAAACACCGCCACCGCACCCACCAGCTCGTCACCCTCGCCGACATCCCCCGCCTGCTCGGCGAAAGCGCCTACCGGCTACGCATCATCCCCGCCCTCCAAGACCCCGTCCTGCGGGGCTTCTGGGCCTGGTACGAGTCCATGTCCGAACCCTCCCGCGCCGCAGTGGTCGGCCCAGTGATGAACAAGCTGCGCGCTTTCCTGCTGCGCGACTTCGCCCGCCGCGCCATCGCCGCCGGCCCCTCCACCTTCGACCTCACCCAAGTCCTCGACGGCGGCATCCTGCTCGCTCGCCTCCCCAAAGGCGCCCTCGGCGAAGAAACCGCCCGCCTGCTGGGCTCCTTCATCGTCGCCGGAACCTGGCAGGCCGCCGCTGCCCGCGCACGGATGCCCGAACACCGGCGGGTCGACGCCACGTTGAGCATCGACGAGGCCCACAACTTCCTGAACTTGCCCTACCCGCTGGAGGACATGCTCGCCGAAGCCCGCGGCTACCGGCTGTCCATGCTCCTGGCCCACCAGCACCTCGCCCAGCTCCCGCGCGACCTGCGCGAAGGCATCTCCGCCAACGCCCGCAACAAGGTCTTCTTCAACGCCTCCCCCGAAGACGCCAACGCCCTGGAACGCCACACGCTTCCCTCCCTGGCCGCGCACGACCTGGCCCACCTCGGCCCGTACCAGGCCACAGCCCACCTCCTGACCAGCGGCGCGGAATCCACCGCCTTCACCCTCACCACCCGCCCCCTACCACCCGCCGTACCCGGCCGCGCCAAAGACCTACGGGCAGCAGCCGCCGGCCGCAACGGACCCCGACCCGCCGCCCGCCCCTGAACCTTCATCCCCCGACTCAGCACCGTGTGGTGATCCGTCATGCCCGCACTCCCGCGCCCCGCCTTCGGCCCCGGCTCCCGCTACACCGCCCGCGCCGCCACCACCCGCCCCCGCACCACCCGACACACGGACGTCGCCGAGCTCGCCCGCCGACTCACCGCCCGCGACCTGTGGCTGGCACGGATGCTCTACGAGCACCGCGTCCTGACAACAGATCAGCTCGCGTGCCTCGCCCACATCTCACTGCGCTCCGCCCAACGCCGCCTGCGCACCCTCCACCAACACGCCGTCCTCGACTCCTTCCGCCCCCTCACCGCCACCGGCTCCGCCCCCGAGCACTACACCCTCGGCCCCCTCGGAGCCGCCCTTCTCGCCGCCCACGCCGGCCTGGACACCTCCGCACTCGGCTGGCGCCCCACCCACACCGGCCGCATCGCCTACTCCCCATCCCTCGGCCACGACCTGGGCGTCAACGAACTCCTCACCCACCTCGCCGCCAAAGCCCACACCACCCCCGACACCGGACTACGCCTGTGGCTGTCCGAACGCTCCACGGCCCGCCGCTGGGGCGACATCATCCGCCCCGACGCCTACGCCCACTGGCACGACGGCGACCGTCTGCTGCCGTTCTTCCTCGAATACGACACCGGCAGCCAACCCCTGCCCCGCGTCGAAGCCAAACTCACCGGCTACGCCGCCTTCACCACCGCCACCGACACCCGCCCCGCCCTCCTCATCCACACCCGCACCCAGTCCCGCGACCAGGCCCTACGCCACCGCCTGACCAGCACAGCCCGCGAGCTGGATCTGCACGTGGCGACTTCGTCTGCGGACTTCACTACGTCCAGCCCCAGCTCACCCAGCTCCGCGGCAAGCTGCACATCACCCTGCGCGATCTGCGTTCGGCCCTCGCCTACACCCTCACCTCGGGCCGCGACTGCTCCGAGATCCACCAGCTGTACGCAGCCGGCGATACCCAGCAGATCCTCGACAGCTTCTACTTCTCCGCGCACCTGGGTACACCCCCGGCCGATGACGGGAGTCTGCGGGAACGCGACCGTCTACTGTCCCTGCTCCGCGAAGCCGACGTCGCCGCCGCGCCCCAGCCCCGGCTCGACCGTCGACTGGACTACACCGGCCTTCTGGAGGACGGAGCGCTGGTCACTGTGGACGGGCGCGGTGACCGCGACCGCGTTCTGCTCGGCCGGCAGTTCGAGGAGCTCGGCCGGGCCAGTACCTCCCACGGGGACCAGGCGGCAGAACACCGCCGCTACCTGGACGCCGTCCGCCGCCTGCTCTACTTCGAACTCCATGACGAGGAACGGGCCCAGAGGATGCTGCCCTACCCCTCGGTGCTGCGCTTCATGGAACTCCTGACCACCGATGCCTCAGTTGACCAGGAGCGAGACGCCGTCCTGCGCGCCCTCAACCGAGGCGAAGGACTGATGGCGCCGGAACGCGTCGGGAGCGCACTCGCGCTGAAGGTCCGCAACGTGTCGGGCGGCACCATCCGCAGCTTCCGCCGCTTCCCCGCCGCAGGGTTCCGCCTCGAACCGGGCGCCGCACCCGACTCCCCATACGTCGAATCCGGCCGCACCGCGCTGCGCCTCAGCTACCGGGACCCCGTCGGCAGTCGGGGCGGCAACGCCGAGATGGAGATCCGACTTGATCTTTTCGAACTGCTTCAGCGGTTCGAGCAGGGCTACCGGCCGTCGGTCGCCGACCTCCAGGGCCAACAGCTCGCCCTCGCCGTGTTCAAGAACCGGCTGTCCGCCGTCCCGTACCAGGAGGTGCTCCTCACCACCCATGGGCACGACCTGCGCCGGATCCATCGCACCGAGGACTCCGTACTGCACATGGAAGAACTGACAGCGGGACCGGCTGAGGACGGCCAGGAAAGCAATGGCTCGGCCGCCGAAGGACGAGCCACCGACGGGGCAGAGGAGGCGGCATGGCGCTGACCGGGGCGCTCGGCACCTTTCACCATCCGGGCGTCAGCCGGATCGACTACAAGCCCCTTGACATGGACCGGGTCCTCACCGCGCTGCTCGCACGCCTGTGGCACCGCGGCCTGCCCAGCAAGATCAGCCGATCCCGGACGCTCGATGTCGAGGTGTTCGTCAAGCTGTTCCTGGAGCACCCCGACGCCTTCGAGGGCTTCGATCGAGAGAACACCACCCGGTGGATCGCCACCCACCTCTTGGACTTGGTCAACCGGGGCAAGGCAGACGAGTCGGTGGCGGGCCCACGGCCACTGCACGGATTCACCTACCGCTTCCGCAACAGCCGCAAGTCACGCCCCTACGGGGCCGACGAGCAGCTGTACGAGATGCTCACCGCAGACGAGGGAGCCCTCAAAGGGCTCCGCGAGTTCTTTTTCTCCGACGTGGACCGCGCCACCGGAACGATCACACCCGGCGCGGGCACCGACGTCGAGACCCAAGCGCTGCTGCACCTGGTGGAGCTGGCCGGAGGCCAGATGCAGGACCGGGCGGACACCGGCAAGCCCCGAACTCCGTACCCGCAGCTGTGCGCGGAACCCGCACAGCTGCTCTGCCAGGACGTCATGCGGCTGCTCTACCACCAGGACCACATGCCACGCACCGTCCTGGTGGACTACCTGAAGGTGCTGTTCGCCTTCCATCTGTCGCTCTACCACCTGCGGATGATGAAGCTGCTGCCCGCGGTCGTCGATGCCAGCACAGTTCCAGGGTCCTGCCGCAAGGGCCACACCGGCACGGCGGCAGCCGACCGCTGCCCGTACCGGGTACGGCTCTTCCTCGACGCGGAGGGCACCCCGGGCACGCCGGCCGCCGCCCTGGCCGAACACAGCGCGGACATCTGGTACCGGCGCATCCCGCCCTTCATCCAGGCGACGTACCAGATCAAGAAGCTCGATGATTTCGCTGAACACCTCGCCGCCAAGACCGGCACCCTGAGCCGCCCCAATGGAAGGAGCTACTTCACCCCGGAAGAGGCACTGCGGCTGCTCGGCAAGTCCTACCGCAAAGACCGCGACGCCTTCTTCCTGCAAAGGGTCAACCGGGTGCGGGACGAAGAGGACGAGCTTCCCCCCGAACTCAAGCGGATCATCCAGCTTGGGCTCGACCCCTTCGACGAGTACACCGAGATGCTGATGCACTATAAAGGGCGGTACTACCGAGGCCAGTTCGTGAAGTGCCTTGACTCGATGCTGTTGAAACACCGGCCCGGCGCCCTGCTCGCTCAGCCGCGCGGCGGACGTGGGGGCGACGCCTCCGCCCGCAGGTTCGTCCTGGACGCCCGACTCCTCGAAGTGCTCCTCCAGGTCTCGCTGCTCAGAGAGGGCGGCGACGGGTCCGGCGACCTTGCGACCTCGCCGATGCGGGTTGACGAGTTCCTTGCCTTGCTGAGGGATCGCTATGGGCTCTACATCGACCGCCTTCCGGTCGGCGACGGCTTCACCGGCGCCCACCTTGACGACCAGGCCGCGCTGCGCGCGAATTCCACAGCGTTCCTCAACCGGCTTCGCGAGATCGGCTACTACCAGGACATGTCCGACGCCTATCTGACGCAGACCATCACCCCCCGGTACGCCATCGGGACCACGGCACGGACGGGAGCGGGCGCCCGATGAGCACGACCGGAATGTCAGAGACCACCCCGAGGGACCTCCGGGAGGCACTCGAAGGCGTCCTCGTGCCCCGGCTCGCCAAACTCGTTGGCGAGCGGAGTGCCGGCCACTGCATGCGGATCACTGAGCTAGAGGCCGAACTCGCGGCCTCGCTAGTACGCCGCCTGCGCGGGGCCCTGGGCCCCGACGTCACCGTCTGCCTGCTCGCCACTGCCGACGAGCTCGCCCCGGACCAGCGGTTCCACGACGTGGGCGTCACCAGCACCAAGCTGGTAGAACTCCGCAACCGCAGCGAGGGTGAAGGCGTCCTGCCCGGACCGCTCCTCGTCTTCGTGCCGCCCGGCACCCGGGTGAGCGCCGAGGACTCCTTCGGCATCGCGACCTTCGAAGACGTACCGCTCGGCGACGCTTACACCCACCTTGCCGACCACCTGCTGGAGCAGGTGCCCGAGAGGCTGCGCCCAGGCGTTGACGAACTGCTCGCCGCCCTGCGGGACCGCACGGAGGGCCGCGTCGGCGACCGGGCCGTCGCCCAGTACCTCCTCACGCTGCAGGCCAACGCCTACCGTGACCAGGTCGCCGGGGCAGCGGTGTACCACTTCGGGCTGGTACCGGACTTGACCTGTTTGCCGACCCCGCGCTCGTGCGCGAGCGCGTCGAGAAGAACCACAGCCTGGTGGAAAAGCTGACCGCCTCGCCCCGGTCCGAACGACAGCGCGTCCTGGACCTCGGCCTGAGCGACGGCGACTTCGCGGCACGCCTCGCCTTGTTCGCCACCCGCTGTGGCCTGGAAGACCCTGTGGTGTGGACCCGCCGCATTGTGGTCGACCGGGAGAACTGGGGGCTGTCCTTCAGCAACTGGCGCATCGACGAGCGGCGACGCGCCACCGTCTCCATCGAGGTACGCGAACTTGGCCTGCCCGCAGCGGGCGACAACGCCGAGGACGTACGCAACTACCCGGCACTTTCGGCCATGGAGGGCCAGCCCTACCTGCTCGCCGGCGAGAAGGGGGTCCGCGAGATCGCCGCGCGCTTCGCGGTACAGCCCGACCCCCGCAGGGTGGAAGGGCTCGAACGGTTCCGTGTGGAGATCGTCTCCGAAGACGGTGGGCCGACCGGGAGGATCGCACACCGCGACAAGGGGAAGGCCGCGAAAGCCGAGTACAAGGCGCCGCTGCGCCGCCTCAACGAGATCGACTGGGAGGAGGGGTGGCACTACGTCCGCGTCGTCCCGCTCGACGCGGACGACGGACCCCTCGACGTTGCGCCCGGCGCCCACGACCTGCCCGGCGGCGAGAGCGAGCGCTTCTACGTCATCCCCAACGCCGAGACCGAGGAACCCCCGGAACGCAGTGCCGGACGCTTCGCCGGCGTCACCCAGTCGCTTCGCTCACTGCAGCTCGACGCATTGGCCGCTAGCGAGGACCCAGCACGTGTCGTGGTGACCGACATCCGCTGGAAGACAGCGACGGCCCGCAGCCCGCATCGGAGCCTCAGCGCAAAGATCCAACCGGCGGGCAGTGCCGAGATCCGGCTCTCTCCCTGGCTCGTACAGGCCCAGCAGGACCTCCTGGCGCGGCCCGGCGACACCACGCTGCGCCGCCTGCTCCTACACCCCGACGGCACCGCCGAGACAGTAAATGGATCTGACGAGGACCTACGGCAGTCCCTGACGGGACAGGCCGCCGAGGCGTACGACACCTTCCTCGCAGCGCGGCACGCCTACTTCACCGCGGTCAGCAGCGCTGACGCGGAGGGTGGTCCGGTGAATCCGGCCAACCTCCTGGTCAGCGAGGCCGTCGACTTCGAAAGCGTTCGGGACGAACTCGTCGCCTACGTCGAGGCATACGCCGAACTGGTCGACGTCCAGTCAACTCACCTCGAACGAGCCACGGATGCAGCCCGGGGCAGCGCCCTGGTGGCACTGGCCAGAATCCAGCAGATTGACTGCGTGGCAGTAACCCTCACCGATGGCCTTGGCCGACGGGACACCGTCCTGCTCATCTCACCTACTCACCCGCTGCGGGCTCTCTGGCTGGCCACCTGGTCCGCCATGGGCCTGGACTGGACCGGACGGCTCGACGCCGGGGACAAGAAGGCTGTACTCACTGCCAAGGACTCTCTGCAGGATTCCCTGGCACCGCTCGGCTTCCCGTTCGCCGTCCCGCGCCAGGACGGCCGACTGATGGCCGCCGCAGACAACCTCACCCCATACTGGGGCGCCTACCTGCCCAGCGAGACCACCGACCCCCGCGGCCTCCTCGGCCGTCTCGCTGCCGCACTGCGCCTCCCGGTCACGGGAGCGCGCCCCGCCAACGGCGCCGGTGCACTGTCCGGAACGGCCCTGGCCGACCGCATCGAGCGGTATACCCGCCTCCATCCGTACGTCCGCACCCTCGTCTTGAACATCGTCAACGCGGGCCGCGCGGAAATCGTCGCCGACGCCCTCCTAGAACTACAGCGCCGGACCCCGACCCGCGACCTCACGTACGACATCCGCCTGTGCGTGACCGACCCAGAGGCGCCGGAGACCGGGGCGGCCCTGACGGAACTGCAGAGCGCGCAGAGCCAAATCTCCTCCGCCGAGGCCGAGGAGTTCCTGCACACAACCGGCCCGGCTCGTACGGCCAAGCTCGTCCACTCCGTACGCTCGGTGGAAGAGTTCATCCGGCAGCCCGCCGACTTCGACGCCCACCTCACCGTCCTCATCGACGCCTTCGGCGGCGAACAGCACTCCTCCACCCCACGTCGGACCATCGCCCACGCCCCCGTCCACGGCCTGGTGCAGGCGACCACCTCCACCTACGAGGACAACGACCAGCAGATCGTCTGGCGCACCGCCCCCTGCCACGGCGCGGCGCCGGCTATGGAGGACGCCGAAGACCTTGCCACTCTGATGAGCCGACTGCCGGCGCTCCTCGCCACCGCGGCCGCCTGCGTGGCCACCGCAGGACAGGCGCCGCGCAACGTCCCGTGCACCGTCCTCTCCCTCGACACCGCCGACCGCGCCCTCCTCTACCAGGCCCACCAGACCAGCGACTGGGTCGTCACCATCGACCGAACCCTCGGCCTGGAATACTTCGACCACGCCGGACAGCACGGCAGGCCCGAATACGTCATCGACTACGCACCCTCCCAGAGCAGCGGACTCGGACACCAGATCATGGTGAGCTCCAACTCGACCGACGAACTGCGCACCCTGCTCGGCCCCACGGCCCGGCAACATGGCCTCGACGTCGAGGAACGCCACCTCAACACCTTCTTCGACCAGCTCCGGCTGCTGTCCGGCAACCTCGCCTTCAAACTCGCCTCCACCGCCCCCAACCAGCGCACCGAGGTCCTCGGCCTCTCCCTGGCCCGCCTCTACCTCGACTACCAGGATGTCCTGCACAACCAGATCGTCGTTCCCCTCGACGCCCACCCAGAGCTGTACACCGAAGCCCGCCGCCAGGCCCGCGAACTCGGCGACGTGCTCTCCTTCCAGCGCAGCGACCTCGCCCTCTTCCACCTCAACGCACGCGAGCGGACCATCACCTGCCGCCTCGTGGAAGTGAAGTGCTACACCGCGCTCGACGACATCAGCGCCTACCAGCACCTCAAGACGAAGGTCGCCCGGCAGCTGGAACGGAGCCAGACCATACTCGCCGGGGCCTTCGACCCCACTCTCAACACCCCCGACCGCGTCGACCGCCCCGTCAAAAACCTCGTCCTCGGCGCCATGCTCCGCTCCTACCTGGAACGGGCCGCCCGCCACGGCACCATGAACCCAACTGCCCGCACGGCCGCACACCAGCTGCTCGACAGCCTCGACGACGGCTACCAGCTGCGGTTCACCCGAAGCGGCCTGATCTTCGACCTCGCCCGAAGCGGAACCGACCGGGAGACCGACGACGGAGTGGAGTTCCACCGGATCGGCCGCGACCTGATCGACGAACTGATCCAGGCGATCCCCACGGTGCGGCCCGGCGCACCAGCCTCCCTGGGCAGCATCGTCCCGGAATACGACGCCGACGCGGCACCAGAGACGGACGGAGCGGCCACGGCGCCCACCCTGGCACTATTGCGTCTCTCGGTGCCGCGTCTCGCCGACGCAGGTTTCCGCGCGAAGGACCCCGCAGTGACGGACGAGGAGGAGGGGGAGGCGACCGAAGCAGCCGCGGAACCGGCACAGGACCATGCCGCGGAGGCGCCCCAGGCCGACGTCCCGCAGCCCTCCACCGAGCAGCACGAACCGCCACCGAAAGACCAGCCGGAGCCGGAGCACGTACACCCAACGGCAGGAGAGAGCGAACGAGAGGGGGCTACGTCCGGCCCGCTGGACACCCCCGCGCCCGAATCCGTCGATCAGCCCCCTCGTTCGGCCACAGTCCTCGACCAGCAAAGCTTCCACAACACGCCCACCACCGAAGCCTCAGGCCCCGCCGTAGCCCCCGTAGGTCCGCCCGTCACTGGAGCCCAGTGGCCCGACATCACCCTCGGAGTCACCCGCCCCTCGCCCCAGTACGGCGTGCTGGGCGAGGTCGCCGGGCGCAAAGTTGCCCTCGACCTCTACGAGACCCATACCATCAGCCTCTTCGGAGTCCAGGGAGGCGGCAAGAGCTACACCCTGGGCAGCATCATCGAGGCAGCCTCCCTGCCGGCCCCGCCCGTCAACGCCCTCCCGCACCCGCTGGCCACCATCGTCTTCCACTACAGCAAGACCGATGCCTATGCACCCGAGTTCACTTCGATGGTCCATCCCAACGACGACAGTGCCCAGCTAGCCGCCCTCAAGGACCGCTACGGGGCGGAACCGCGTGCCCTGACCGACGTCTTGCTTCTCGCGCCGGAGGCCCAGGTGGACGACCGGCGCGCGGAACATCCCGGGATCGAGGTACAGCCCCTGACCTTCTCCTCGTCCGAACTCAAGGCCGAGCACTGGAGATTTCTCCTCGGCGCTGTCGGAAACCGGTCCACCTACATCAAGCAGATAACCAAGGCCATCCGCAAGCGGCGCAACGACCTCAGTCTTGATGCGATCCGTCAGGAACTGGCCCACTCGCGGATGCCCGACCACATCAAGGACCTCGCTGAGGACCGGCTTGACCTCGCCGAGGAGTACATCGACGACAGCGTCCAGCTCACCAGCCAGATCCGCCCCGGCCGACTCGTCATCGTCGACCTGCGCGACGATCTCATCGAAAAGGACGACGCTCTCGGCCTGTTCGTCGTCCTCATGCAGCTCTTCGCAGACGCCCGGGACGGCGACCGCCGCTTCAACAAGCTGGTCGTCTTCGACGAAGCACACAAGTACATCGACAGCCCCGACCTCGTGGCCGGTCTCGTCGAGACGGCCCGAGAGATGCGCCACAAGGGCATGAGCATCCTTGTCGCGAGCCAGGACCCGCCCTCTGTGCCCGTCCAGCTGATCGAGTTGTCCAACCATGTGATCCTGCACAAGTGCACCTCCCCGGCCTGGCTGAAGCATCTGCAGAAGGCGAACGCCGCCCTGTCAGGACTCACCGCCGAGCAGCTGGCCCAGCTCGGTCCCGGTGAGGCGTACGTCTGGTCGAGCAAGGCAACCGACCCGGCGTTCACCTACGGCGCCGTCCGCATCCGGTGCCGCCCCCGGGTGACCAAGCACGGCGGAGGAACCAAGACCGCATCAGGCGAGCAGTGACCCGTGCGAAATCGTCAGACCATTCAGTCGTGCTCGAAGCACAGGCGACCATGAGCCGACCGTCGAATGGCGACTCGACACCGAAACAGAACCGATCAGCCGGTCTGGCGCCACAGACCGAAGAGGGGACAGCTCATGGGGTACTCATTAGAGGTAGGTGCTCCCTACCCCAAGGAGGTCAACTGGCCAAAATCTGCGGCCAATCTCGTACTCAGCAAGGCATACGTAGAGATCATCTATGCGTTCGACGGCCTCACACCCGACGAGCGGGCTGCGTTCAATACAGGAGCGGCGGCGTTCGCTATCGTCCCTGGCGACCGGCATCTCATGTGGTGCTATCGCTTCGAGGTGCCGACGAGGCCAGGGATCCAGTCCGCATCTCTCGGCTGGGGCGACTCACCCTGGGAGGCTCATCGCCAACGCGACCGCGTTGTCGGAGTGCCGGGTCGGGAAGGAGAGCCTTTCCCCGCATACATGGTGCTCGTTGATTCTGGCACGGGCATTGTCGAGGGACTGCGTGTCGCCGACCTGGACGAAGGCATTGCTGACGAAATCAGGGGCGCTGTTGCGCGCCAGCTCGCGTTCCCTCATGACGATGCAGCCGCTTCCCGCGAAATCAATGCCCTGTACCAACGTCATCCCAGCACGCAGAGCCTCTTGACAGAGGCCACCGCCGGACAGCTGATCCCTGCGCTCGAGAACTGATCTGGCGTCAGGATGAGGCCTCGCCGATGTCTCGACGGCCGGTGGTGCGGATCGACTTGAGCGTGCGCCGACTGTACTGAGAAAACACAGCCTGTCCGACGGGTTACCTTCGCCGAGTAAAACGGGCTTGACGGCATGTCATTTAAGGGCTCCTGGGTTGCAGCGTGTGGTCGAGGTGGCCGGGGTCCTGCTCGTCGGGCGGGGCGGGGAAATCTAACTGGCCACCGGCACGCGTCCTGAACTGCGGAACCATCCGGGTGCCGGGCGTCTCCCGGCAGATCATCTGTCGCGCGTGTCGAGTGTTATCTTCCACCGCTCTGACTACCGCCTCTCCATGGCTCACTTCTGCAGCCAGTGCAGATACCAATACCCGAACACTGTCATCCAGCAAACAGTGCCGGAGGACCAGCGCTGTCCACAGTGCGGGAGCAGCAGCGTCAGCGTAGAGGCGCCTGCTGGCCACGCCGCCGTTTCCGCGCCCCTCAGCGACACTGTAGACATCAAGATCACGGCTCATCTTTGGCCGTGCTGGGCAGGTATTGCGATCGACAGGGCACTGGTGGCCCGCCGGGCCCGTGAGCGGGCCGAGGCATTGCCTGTCTCCGCTGCGGAGTCTTACGCGTTGGGTGAGGAGTTCGACGCATCGCTGGTCGCTGTGGCCGCCTCAGCGCACGCGCTCGATGCTCTCTACGGCTCCCTAGTGGTACGCGCGGCGGTCCAAGGCCGGAAGCTGGGGGAGAACCGGCATAGCAATATCCGCGAGGCCCTGAAGCTTGTGTTCGTTTCGGGGCCATTCAACGCAGATTGGATCGCCGACTTCGAGTGGCTATTTGACCTTCGGGATGCGGCGGTTCACCACGAGGAGAAGCCCAAGAAGACGGTCTCTCATCCGTCACTGGGCACGCACACCGGCCCGGAGTACGTCGACTACTCCACGGGCTCCGCAGACAAGGCGGTTACGCTGATGCTGGATGTCCTGCGCTGGTGTGTCGACAACCCGAAACCTGCAGTGCCTGATGCCCGTACATGGGCGGAGGCCAACAGACCGGTCGTGGCCGATCTGGAGAGCCGTGTCCTGTCGGAGCGAGGTTGACTGTGGATCTCGCGCTGAGCTGCGGTATTGCCAGTTGGGGTGAGACTGGCATGGCTCAGGATTGTCACTGCACCTGGCTTCTGTGGAAGTCCAGCGTGGCATGAGCGCGTTTGGCCCTAGCCGAAGAGGCTGTGCTTCGCCGTCGGCGGCTCTTGGCTGCCCGTCAGGTAGCGTCGTCGGAGGCGGGTGAAGGCGGCGGGGCTGGGGCGGTGCGGGAGGAGCTCCTTGATGCGCTGTGCGCATTCGCGTGGGTTTGCCGTGCTGGTGTCGCACTCCACGTCGTAGTCGCCGTGGGCGTGGACCAGGTCGTATTGGTGTGCCGCGAGGCCCGACGGGCGGTCGCCCCGGGCCAGTTCGCGGCGGGCCAGCTCGTCCAGCGGGCAGTGGACGCCGACAAACAGTACGTCCTCGGGTGGCAGCACCGTCAGGCAGTCGAGTAGTCGCCACGGCTCGCTCAGCACATGGTCGACCACGATGTCGTTGCCCACCTCGGCCATGGCCGCAATCGAGCGGTGGAAGCCCATCCTGGTCCGCCGCAGCGCGGCGTCGAGCTCCTCCGCCTCGAGCTCCCGCTTGCTGCGCATCGCGTTGAAGCTGTCGACCGCCAGGTGGAAGAAAACGCCGTCATCCAGGATGTCCAGAAGCTCTCGGGCGATGCTCGACTTCCCTGAACTGGAGGTGCCATTGAGGAAGATGATCCGACCAGATGTCATTTCGGCATGGTCACATGGTGCCGTTCCGGCTCCGCGTTGGGGGGATCTCCAGTAGATCTCGGCGTCCGGCAAGACGGCAGTCCTGGACGCCGTACTGATCAATCGGGTGTCTGGGCTGCGAAGGGTTTGCAGAAGCGCTGGTAGAGCGGATCCTGGGTTCCGAAGGTGGTGTAGATCCGGGCGAATCGTCGGCTCAGAGGACGTTCTTGTTATTGATGTGAGCCTTTGACCGTTTTGCCGTGCGCCCGAATTGAGTACCTAGAGGCCCTTCGCTCCGAACGCCCCTGAGTCGTGACGGGTTTCAGCAGCTCGCTTCGCCCTGTTTCACCCGGATAGCTCCTGTCCGGTTCGAATATGCCTGGATCAGTCCACGCCAGTCCCCCGGACGAGCGATACCCAGCTTGCAGCCCCAGAACGTATCAGTGCTGTCATGACGACTCAGCCACCACGCAAGTCCTATCCGAGCGACCTGTCCGACGCCCGCTGGGAGTTGATGGAGCCGACGTTGACCGCCTGGCGGGCCGAGCGGCAGAAGACCTCGCTCAACCTCGGCGGCAAGCTCGCCGACCTGCGCGAAGTCATGAACGCGATCCTCTATGTCAACCGCACCGGCATCCCCTGGCGTTACCTGCCGCACGACTTCCCTGCGCACACCACCGTCTTTTCCCACTTCAGCGCCTGGACCTCAGACGGCACCATCGAGAAGCTCGGCATCCGCCTGCACCGCCTCGTCCGCGAGCAGGAGGGACGCAAGGCCGAGCCCACCGCCTGCGCCATCGACGCCCAGAGCGTGAAAACCGCCCCCAGCGTCCCCACCAGCACCCAAGGGATCGACGCCGGCAAGAAGATCGTGGGACGCAAGCGCAGCATCGTCGTCGACACCCTCGGCCTGTTGCTGCTGGTCATGGTCACCGCGGCCAGCGTCTCCGACAACGAAGCCGGCAAACAGCTCCTCACCCAACTCGCCGCCAACCACCCCACCGTCACCAAAGCGTGGGTCGACACCGGCTACAAGAATCAGGCCATCGAACACGGAGCCGCCCTTGGCATCGACGTCGACGTCGTGCCACGGAACACGCAGGTCAAGGGCTTCTCGGTGACCCCAAGGCGCTGGGTAGTGGAGCGTAGTTTCGGGTGGATCATGATGCACCGCCGACTGGCCCGTGACTACGAGACCAAGCCCGAACACTCCGAGAGCATGATCCGCCTCGCAATGATCTCGAACCTCGCGAAGCGAGCAACCAGCGAAACAACCCCTACCTGGCGAGACGCATAAACCACAATCACTCACAAACTTCATGAACCAGACGACCTCTCAGTTCTGCTGTCGTGGCGATGTAGAGCTCCTTGGGATCGATGGTGTGGGTGGGAGGGTCGATGATCAGGTTCGCCAGCACCGCGATCTCGGGGAAGGCCGCGAGGTGGTGGCGGTCCTCGGCGGGGATCCTCATGCTGGCGGGGTGCCTCTCGATGCGATCGAGGCGGTCGGTCCATTCGCTGGCGAGGTCGATCGGCATGCCGGAGAAAGACCACTCCTCGACGATCTTCCGCGCAAGGTCGAGAGCTTGTCCGAGGTGCCGGTGGCGGCGGGCGAGTTGATCGAGTCGCCGCTGAGCTGGGATGACTTCCGGCAGATGCGTGAGCGGGATGTCGTGGGTCGAGCGGGTCCAGCGTTGGTGACGCCAGCACAGGTGCTGGTGAGCGGGCAGGACCAGAATCACCAGGGATGCCGTGGGGCTGCGGTGGGCGGTGCAGCATCGGCAGGGACGGCCGATCACCCGGTGCGGTCGGGGCTGCGGGCCGTCGGGGTTGAGGAAGTCCGCGAGTGCGGGCAGGGCCCTGGCAAGCTCGGTCACTGGGCGTCCGGCGAGGGTGGCCAGGCCGTGCGGTGATCGAGGAGTCCAGGTGGCTGTGGTGTCGCTGAGCGGGGAGAACTCTGGGGGGAGGGGGCCCAGCAGTCGGGCGAGGACGCCTGCGGATCGGTTGTTCGCGATGGCCAGGCGGTGCAGGTAGGAGCCGAGCGTCTCGTTGTGGACGGGGCCGGGAGAGACGGGCAGCGGGCGGAGTTGGTCAGGCTGCGTCGGCATGCGGCCTCCGACGGCGGGGTTTGCGGGCCCGGCTCCGTTCAGTGCGGGCGTCCTCGGCGGTCTGGTCAACTTCGATGGTGTCGAGGGTCTTGCGTGTGATGGCCTCGTTGCCGCTGATGATGGCCTCAAGGGCAGCCCCTCGAACCAGTTGGGAGAGGCTGTCGATCGCGCCGTCGGTGCGTTCGTGGAGGTAGCCGTCGAGCTTAACCAGGCTGCCGCAGACCTACACCTCCGAGGACGGCGTGTACTTCTCCGCCGCCGTCATCCCCTACCTGGGCACCGAGGACAGCTTGATATGGGACCTGGGTGAGCGAGCCAAACAAGGTGTGGTGATCAACTTGCTGTACCGGTATGGCGACTTGGCGAACACGAGCGTCACTCCCATATCGGCTGGGCGGGAATTCCGGGATGTGAGTGAAATCCCGTTGATGCCGTCAGAGAAGTACACCTCGGTGTTCGCGGCCGTTGTGGTCGCCAAGGACTTCTCCAGCTTCCGCTGGCCCGAAGGAGTTACACCCCGCGAAGCGCGCAAAGCCACCTTCGGTCGGGTGGGCATCAGCCTCGTCACAGCCGACACTTCCAAGGCAGGCGTCTCCGGGAGCCTGCTGCTCAACACCAGGACACCGTTGGCCGGCCTGTACCTGATCACGGTCCCCGGCCGAGACGCGACTCAGCCCCCACAGCCCCTGAGCGACACCCATGAGACAACCAAGGCAGCCTGATGACGCCCAACGACATCTTCAGCTACGCCGGCACGGCCGCCTCGGTCGTGGCGGCTCTTGTTCTGGTGAAGGCGGCGTGGCAGACACAGACCTCGAAGGTCTGGCGCGAAGAGGCCGAAGCCCAGCGCACCCGCGCTGACCGGCTCCAGGCCGACATGGAAGAGATCAAGGCGCGGCTGACTCGAATCGAGACGGAGAATCAGCGCCTAGTCCAGCTTCTGATGGCGCTGGATCCCGAGCGAGTGACCTCCCACCGAATCTGACCCAAACGCTTACCGATGCCCGGCTATTGAGCGCCGGGCCTTTTTCATGCCTGAAGGAGGCAGCTTGAGTCAAGCATCCAAGGTTATTTCCGTGGCATCCAGGGAGGTCGGATACCGAGCGCAGCGTGCGCCCGGAGAGCGGCCGAGTGGCCACCAGAAATACAGCGGTCAGGTGCCCGGCCTTGAGTGGTCGAATTACCAGCCGTGGTGCGCCACATTCACCTCGTGGGTTGCGCTGAAGGCTGGGGTCTCCAGCCTGTTTCCACGTACTGCCTCGGTATGGTCCGCAATGCAGTGGTTCAGGAACAAGGGACGTTGGTCCGCCTATCCGGCGGTCGGTGCGCAGGTTATCTACGGCACGACCGGCAGCACGCACACCGGTCTCTGTGTCGGCTACGACGAGACGTGGATCTACACGGTCGAAGGCAACACCTCGACCACGAACGATGCAAACGGCAACGGCGTGATGGCCAGGAAGCGGCGCCGCCGCGACACCTACGTCCATGGCTACGGTCTGCCCGCGTACTCCGAAGGCATCGTCACCGCAGACCCGGCTCTGAAGGGCCGGGCCGGGTTCACCTACAAGGCCGAGGCCTCGGGGCCGACCACCGGTTCGGGGGGGGCACGGCACCGTCCACGGGCAAGTACAAGGTGAAGAAGGGACAGACCCTCGGCGCCATCGCCGCTGTGCTCGGCGTGTCCCTGGCATCCATCCTGGCGGCCAACCCACAGATCAAGGACCCGAACCTGATCCACCCAGACCAGGAGATCAACATTCCGGCGAAGCCTGCGCCCCCCACGAGTCCAGTGAAGCCGACCACGCCTCCGGAGAAGCCGGCGCCGCCGAACCCTTCGGCCCCCCCCGATCAGCGGCACCACGTACACCGTGGGCAACGGCGACTCCCTGTCGACCATTGCCGAACGCTCCGGGGCCACCCTGTCCCAACTCCTCAGTTGGAACCCGGCGCTGGCCGCGAACCCGAACCTGATCCATCCAGGCCAGCGAATCAAGGTCCGACCCGGAAAGCACGCTGCTGTGACGCCCTCGGTCACGGCCTCAGTGGCGCGAAAGGAGCCGAAGCCCCGTGAGCACTCCCGTCCTGCCACGCGCCCGGCTGCGACTCCGGTTCGGTCGGCCGTTCAGGATGACCGTCTGGCCCGCATCGAGCGGGAGCTGCGCGAGGTCAAAAGCAAGCTCAACGAGGTCTCCGGCAAGGTCGACAAGCTGAAGCCGAAGCCTGAACCCAAGCCCGTCGAGAAGCCCGTGGAGATGCCGAGGCTGGACTCGGCGACCGGAGCCGAGCGCTCCGAGACGGACAGCGTGCCGCCGGCCCACGAACCGCAGACCGAGCCCACCCCTGACGTGCCGAGCGCTAAGCCCACCAGCAAGTAAGGAATCGCCTTTGACCTTCCTCCGCACCCACTCAGTCCGCATCGTGGCGGCCATTGGAGCGCTACTGCCCATGCTTGTCGCCCGCTGGCCGGGCATTGACTGGTACGGCCTGGCCGCCGTCGCCGGCGCCCTCCTGGGTGCCGGAGAAGTCGCCCAGCGCGTCGAGGACCGCAAGACCCACGATGCTCTGCATGTCTCCTCCCCCAATGACGAGCTTGCCAAGATCCACATGCGGCTTGCCGAGATCGAAGAGGATCAGAACGCCATAGCGAATGAATGAATTATTGAATCCATGCTGGAGAGGCGTGCCGTCCGCCAGTCGCGTTTGATGTTTCAGCGGTGGCGGAGCGTCAGCAGATGCTCATGGCCCTCGCCGGGTCGTTCCCGCCCCGGTGCGGCCGTCTTCACCTGCCAAGACTGGTAAGTGAAGACGACCACAAGCGGCTTGGCTACGTGCCTGCCGGGCAGATCACGAGACGCCGTAGCAGTCTCCGAACATCCCCTCCGCCCTGCAGTGGCCAACGCCGTAGTTGTCTGAGGGTGCGGCGTTGGCGACGCCTCCGCCGAAGATTGTCAGCAGCGCTGCGGCGGCAAGGGCTCCGGCGGCCAGTCTGATACGTGTCACGGTGTTCCTTCCTTTGGGCTGTTTCGGTGGTGAATCAGGCTTCGGTCTGCCGTGACGTCCAGGCGTTCCTTGCCGGGACGTCACGGAGGACGCTCCGAGCCATGCTGCGTGCCTGTTGCTCTCGTCCGTCCCGTGAGCTTGGGCGGAACCCCATCTCAGGCCGCGGGTGGCTGGAGAGAAGCCGTACCTCCATGATCCATCGGCGTGCGGCAGATACCACCTGGTGTATGCCATCTAGGGGGCCTGGTGCTGTTGAGCCCGGTCCCGAGGGCGACCAGGGGTGTGCCGGGCCCATGGGGCCAGTCCTCACCGCAGTCCGGCGTCCGGATAGAGCGGTACTGCCGCGCGATGCTCAAAGTAGGCCGAACGGCGGACCTCGCCCCGAACGAATCGGGGCGCTTCAGCGGCATGCCCAGCACCATTCAGCGCTCTCCCCGGCCGTATGGCCGGGGAGGGCGCCTTTCTGCGTTTAAAGCGCAACGTCTCCGAATCGGGGACCCTTCTGAATGATGTTCTTGCGGTAGCTATTGCTGATGTCGAGGGCGTTCCGCTCATCCCACTTCGGCCCTCCTCCAGTCTTAGGGGCGTCCCGAAGGATCTCGATGAGTTCATCGAGAGGCTTACGAGCTGCTCAGCCGGGTTGGATTCGACGGCCATTCTCGGCGCGTGCCTCCGCGAGGGCCTGGTGCTGGTCGCACCTGGGGATCGCGGTACCGGTGCCGCTCAGGCTCTCGCGGTACAGCACCTCCCCGGCACATCCACTGTGCCGGGCATCCAGGCATGCCAGCTCGTTATTCAACGCTTCTCCACTTGGTCAATCGGGAAGAACTTCTCGGGGGTGAGGTAGCCGACCAACTCCCCGGTCCGCACGTGATGCACCGGCTGACCGAGGCCATCGCCCACGATAGCCGCCGTCGGCTCGATGGTCGCGACCTCGGGCCTCCGGCGCCACTGTCCTTGCAGGCATCCACCAGATGTGGGTCTGGAGCGAGCACGTCATCAGCACGTCACGCGTGTCTTGATTCCATATCTCGTACTGAAGTTCCCCCGGTGAGCTGGGCACCTGGACACTGGGACGAGTGAGCCCAGGGAAAGCAGTGCCAGGTGGGAAGTAACTACAAGAAGCGGTATACGGCGGAGTTCAAGCGGGACGCGATCGCGCTCGTCGACTCGTCCGGGAAGACGGTGACCGAGGTCGCCCGGGAGCTGGGGGTCAGCCCGGAGTCGCTGCGCGGCTGGTACCGGCAGGCCAGGATCGACCGGGGTCAGGGCCAGGCCGGCGAGCTGACCAGCGAGGAGCGTGAAGAGCTCAAGCGGCTGCGCAAGCTCGCCGCCGAGCAGGCCCGGACGATCGAGGTCCTGCGAAAAGCGACGGTCTTCTTCGCGAAGGAGAGCGATCGGTGAACGAGGTGTACGCGTTCATCGAGGCGGAGAAGACCACCCACCCGGTCGCTTTCCTGTGCCAGCTGCTGAAGGTGGCCCGCTCCTCCTTCTACGCCTGGCAGGCCGCGGCCAAGGCCCGCGCGGCCCGGGAAGCCGCCGACGACGCCTCGCTCACGAGATCACCATGCTCCACATCGCCTCGAAAGGCACCTACGGTGCCCCGCGCATCCACGCCGAACTGCGGCGCCTGGGCAAGCGGGTGAACCGTAAGCGCATTGAACGGGTCATGCGTGAGCGGGGCATTGCCGGCCACACCCGCCGCAGGCGCTGCGGCCTCACGAGGCAGGCAAAGAGGGCTGTGCCCGCTGCGGACCTGATCGGCCGCGACTTCACCGCGCACGCGCCCGGCACGAAGCTTGTCGGCGACATCACGTACATCGCCACCGGCGAGGGCTGGCTCTATCTCGCTTCGTGGCTTGATCTGGCCACCCGCGAGGTCGTCGGCTACTCGATGGCCGACCACCACCGGGCCACGCTCGTGGTCGATGCACTCAAGATGGCCGCCGGACGCGGCCGCCTGAAGCCCGGATGCATCGCACATTCGGACCGCGGCAGCGAATACACCTCAGATGAACTGTGCCGTGAGATACGCCAGTTGAATCTGAGGCAGAGCATGGGAAGAACGGGTTCCTGTTACGATAACGCCGCGGCCGAGAGTTTCTTCGCCGTGCTGAAAGAGGAGATCGGAACCCGTTTCTGGCCCGACCGGGCCACCGCCCGCGCGGAAATCTTCTCCTTCATCGAGACCTTCTATAACCGCCGCCGACTGCGCAAGCACCCCGAGTGGGGCTACCTCACTCCCCTGGAGACACGGCAGCGGCACGAGCAAGGTCACGTCCTCGCAGCGTAAGGATCGAGTGTCCAAGATCGCGGGGGAACTTCAGTACTTCCCGAAGGGCACGGACCTGTCCCGCTGGAACGTGGACGAGATCGATGCCGTCGCCACCACCCTGAACTCCAGGCCCCGAAAGACACTCGACTGGAAGACACCCGCAGAGGCCCTCAACGAACAGCTACTGTTGATCCAACAGGCCGGTGTTGCGACGACCGGTTGAACCTGGGCAGTTCCGGTCACGGAAGTTCGTGTCCGCTCTCGCCCGGCACGGCATGGCCGGCTCGATGGGCAGGGTCGGGGCGGCGGGCGACAACGCGGCCATGGAGAGCTTCTTCGCACTGTTGCAGAAGAACGTCCTCGACCGCCGCACCTGGGCCACCCGGCAGGAGTTGCGGATCGCGATTGTGACCTGGACCGAACGCATCTACCACCGGCGCCGACGCCAAAGACGCCTGGCCCGATTGACCCCTATCGAGTACGAGACCATCATGACCCCACCCGCAGCCCTGGCTGCATAAACCCCGCTGTCACCAAATCATGCAGCAGTCCCTTCTTGCCCTGCGGCACCAACTGCTCGTACTGCAACGTCAGGTCGGCAAACCCACGTTCACGGACCCCGACCGCGCTGTCCTCGCCGGCCTGCTCCACCACCTCCCGATGGGGAAGCTGCGCCAGCTCCTGCTGTTGGTACGCCCGGACACGATCATGCGGTGGCACCGCAACCTGCTCAAGCGGCGCCACGCCGCGACCTGCGTGCCGAAGCGACGTGGGCGCCCGCCCACCGTCCGCTCGATCCGCGCACTGGTCCTACGCCTGGCTCACGAGAATTCCTCGTGGGGCTATCGTCGAATCCACGGCGAGCTCGCGGCGCTGGGCATCATGGTCGCCGCCTTATGGTCTGGGAGATCCTCCGCGAGCACGGCATCCCGCCCGCGCCGGAACGCCAGAGCACGACCTGGGCCGACTTCCTGCGCAGCCAGGCCCAGGCGCTGCTTGCGTGCGATCTCTTCGAGGCCCGCACCCTGACCGGGGCGCGCCTGTACGTCTTCGCGGCCATCGAGCACGCCACGAAACGTATCCGGATCCTCGGTGCCACCGCACACCGCAGCGCGGACTGGATGGTGCAGCTCGGACGCAACCTCGTCATGGACTTGGAGGACGCAGACAGCAAGGCCAGGTTCTTGATACGCGACCGAGACTCCACGTTCACGGCACCTTCGATGCTGTGCTGACCGATGCCGGGCTGGAGGTCGTCACCACCGGCATCCAGATGCCGCGGATGAACTCCATCATGGAGCGCTGGATACAGACCTGCCGACACGAACTGCTGGACCGCACCCTCATCTGGGACCAGCGCCATCTGCTCCATGCTCTGCGCGAGTTCGAGTTGTACTACAACGGGCACCGGCCGCACCGGGCCCTGAATCAAGCAGCTCCGCTCCGTCCGCTACCCGAACCGATCACCGAGCCAGGACAGATCAGACGCCTGAAGATCCGCCGACGAGACCGGCTCGGCGGAACCCTTCGCGAGTATCGACATGCAGCTTGAGCTGGGCGGATGAATTATCGGCACCTACAGAGGCGGGAGTGGTCGTCGACGGCGGTGTGGATGTAGCTGTAGCCGGCGTTCGCGCGGTTTTTGCGGCCTGTGGCTCGGCCCAGTGTCTTGTGGCCGCCGCCGTTGGGGATGTTGCCGAGCTTCTTGATGTCGACGTGGATCAACTCGCCGGGCCTGGCGCGTTCGTAGCGGCGTACGGACCGTCCTGTCGCCCGGTCCAGGTGGGTGAGGCGGGCCAGGCCAAAGCGGGTCAGCACCCGGTGCACGGTCGAGGGCACCAGGTGCCGCAGGTGTGCGATGCGGGCCGGTCCCCAGCGGCGCAGGACGCGGACCTTGATGATGCGGCGCTCGGTGCGGGTGGGGGTGCGGCGTGGACTGTGGTGCGGGCGGCTGGAGCGGTCGCTCATCCCGGCCTCGCCGAGCTCGCGGTAGCGGGTGGCCCATCGCTGGGCCGTGGTCGGTGAGACCTGGAAGCGTTCGGCGGCCCGGCGCAGGGGCCAGCCGTCATCGACGATGCAGCGGGCCAGACGCAGGCGGCCGGTCTCGGTCAGGGGTGCATTACGGTGGGGCATGAGGGCCTTCTTGGTGCTCGGTGGAGATGTCGCAATCCACACCGAGCCAGAAGGCCCTCACCCATTTCAAGATCCCTCACCCGAGAGCTGCATCACCTGTCCACAACCTCCCCGGACAGAACATCTAGGGCCGCACCTTGACCGAGGACAAGCAGGACCCCACCATCTCGCCCTGGACCACGACGGCTACGACAGCCGCAGGTGTGCCGCCCTGCGCGGGGAGCACACCCGTACGGCCGGACCAGGCGCCCAAACCTCGGCCGCGGATTCCGCGCAGGGCGACTGCCCCCATGACGTCAAATACGAGATCGACGTCTCGTGCGCCGCGGGACAGACCGCGGCCCGTCGCCTTGACCGCCGCCTCCAGAAGCGTCCACGCGGGGAGGAATGACTCAGGGCCGACGGCGGCCGGAAGGGCGGGGTAAACGGTGGCGAGCACGTCCAGAGGTGTCGGCACCGGCCGCTGCCTCTCGATGTCCACGCCGATGGGCCCACTGCTCGATGCGCCGAGCAGCAGCAGGCTTTCCGAACGCGACCAGCTGATCTGCAGCCCCGCATGGTCCGGTAGATAGGGTTTGCCGCCAGGATGGTACGCGATGTGCAGCTCCGCTGGGGGAACGGACAGCCGTTCCCCCAGCAGATGGCGCACGGTCAGCCGGGAACGCAGGAAGCGACGTGCCAGGAGCGTGTCCGCGAACTCGGCGCCGCGCCGCCGCTCCTCCTCCGTCAGGGCGCCATCGCGTGCCCAGGTCGGCTCCTTCGCGTCCAGGTTCACCAGCCATGTCTGCACGTGACAGATCCCTTTCTTCAAGCCGAACTTTCCACCGCTGCCCGGCGATCTGCCCCGGACCCCGAAAGCCTCAAAGCGCCGGTGCGCTCCAAAAGCCCACCGGCCGTTGGTGTTACAGGCGGAAAACCTGCGTCCGCGACAGTGACGGGTCGCCGGGGCGTACGTGCAGCTCGCCGCGGTCCGGTAGCAGCACGACGGCGGCGACGGTGCGTTCGGCGCGGATGTCTCCCCGGTTCGGTACGCAGATCGGGGACTGTGACAACAGCGTGAAATGCTCCTCCGGGCCGGCTTCAGGGGGCAGTTCGTCGAGTCCGGCCGTGGCCGCCTTCAGCCTGCGGACCGACGAGTTGCGGGCGAAGACGTTGATCTCGTCGCCCGGTACGAAATCGGGGTGCAGGAAGTGGTTCGTGTGCGCGACCTCCGCGTCCTCGATGGTCCTGAGCTTGTCCCCGAGGATCTCCACGCACACGGCGCGTTCCCGGTCGCACAGCACGAGCGTGCGGGAGCTGGCGAGGGGCAGGGTGCGCAGGATCTCCAATGCCTCTGTGACGTCCCGTGCCGTGTCCAAGAGGTGGCGAATGGCGAGATAGGGCGGCACTCCGGGGCGCCAGTCGCCGCCCAGGACCAGGTTGAGACCGACCGCGAGGCCGTCGCTATTGAGGCCCAGATAGCCGAGCAGACCGCCGAAGCTGAGCACGACCGAGCGGCGTGGCCAGTCACTGCGGGCGATCTCCAGGACGCTGATGTAGTGATCCAGGTCGCCGTTGAGGTCGATAGTTTGCGCAAGCACCGGAGCGCTGTGGGCGGTGCGGGCGTACGTCGTGCAGTCGCCCGCGGTCGGTACCTTGTGGTAGCCCATGATCTCCCGGCGCAGCTGGAGCAGCCATGCCTCGTCCTGGGTGATCGCGGCGCCGGACGCGAGGCCCGCCACCTCCTCCGCCTGGTCCGGCAGGGCCGCCGCGACCGCCGCCCGGTAGGCGGCGATCGACGGCAGCAGCCCGTCCCGGGTGACCGGCTCCGGCATGACCTTGTTCAGGCGGCAGAGCGAGTCGTCGAGGAACGTGCGCAGCGGACCGGCGAGGGCCTCGCCATGAGCGCGTCCGACGGCGAAGGGATCGCCGGACGCACGGATGAAGGGGATGCCCCCGCCTGCGGTCATCCGACGGCGTCCAGCTGGGAGACCTTCGGCTTGGTGGCGAGCTCCTGCTGCACGCGTGGCCATTCGGCGCGCAACACGCTGTAGAAGATCGCGTCGCGGCGGCGACCGCCGGGCATGTAGTTGAAACTGCGCAGGGTGCCTTCCTCGACGGCCCCGATGTTGCGCAGACCACGGCGGGCCTGGGTGTTGAGGATGTCAGTCTTGAACTCGACGCGCTCGGCGCCGAGCTTCTCGAAGGCGTGCTCCAGCAGCAGGTACTTGGCCCAGCGGTTGATGCCCTGGCCCCGGAAATCACGGCCGAGCCAGGACCAGCCGATCTCCAGGCGGGCGTCGACCTCGGCCATGTTGCCGTAGCTCATGCTGCCCGCGATACGACCGCTCGCCTTGTCGGTGATGACGTAGACGACGCGGCGGCCGGCCGCCTGGTCGGCGAGGCAGGCGTCGAAGAACTTCTCGAAATCGGTGTCGGTCTCGACGGCGGAGACGAAGTAGCGCCAGATGTCGGGGTCCATGGCCACGGCCCGTACGCCCTCGCGGTCGGCCTCGGTGACCGGTCGCAGAAGGACGTGCTCGTTCTCCAGGACCGCTGCCGCGTTCTGTGCCCAGGTCATGGTCAGGCCACCTTGTTCGTGTGTCGGGTCAGGGACTCGGCGACGCTGCGCAGGGTGCGCATCTCGGCGAGGTCGTGCTCGGTGAAGTTGGCCAGGTCGGTGTCGGTCGCCTCGCACACCTCGGTCAGGAAGAGGACCTTGTTGAGGGAGGTCAGGCCGTAGGTGCCGGCCATGTCTGCATCGAGGTCGATGTCGTCGGGGGCGACGGACGGGTTGAGCACCGCAGAGAGAGCGTCCCTGGCCGCGCCTTCGATGTCAGGCCGCATGGATACCTTCCTTACTGTCGTGGATCTCGGCCCGGTAGGCGTCGAGGATCTGCTTGCGCTTGGGCTTGTACTGGGAGGTGAGCAGGCCGCCTTCGATGCTGAACGGGGTCTCGGCTACGACGACCCTGCTGATCCGTTCATCCTTGGCCAACGATGCGTTGGTCAGGGAGAGTTGGGCAGCGATGCCATCCCGGTCGGCGGGCACCGTGGCCGGGGAGACGACGGCCACCAGGTCGGTCTGCGTGGGGCAGAACAGGACGCACTCAGCGACGGCCGGGCTGCTGCGCATGCTCTCCTCGATCGGCCGGATGACAACCTTCTTGCCGTTGTCCAGGACGATGACATCGTCGGCCCGGCCCCGGATGAAGAGGAAACCGTCCTCATCGACGTACCCAAGGTCGCCGGTGCGTACGGAGCCATCGCGGCCGAAGACCCGCTCGGAGTCGCCTGGGGCGGCGTATGCGTAGCCGTACCCGACGGGGTGGTCGCTGTGGACGCTGATGACGCCGTCCTCGTCCAGCAGCACCTTCTTGCCGCGCAGAACCTTGCCGACGCTGCCCTCGCGGCTGGCACCGGGGTGGTTCTTGGTGACGATGCAGGTCTCGTTGAGCCCGTAGCCCTCGTAGATGGGCAGCCCGGCCTCGGTAAAGAAGCGCAGCATCGCCGAAGCGGCGGGGGCGGATCCGGTCCATAGGTAGCGGATGCGGTCGCCGAACATCCGGCGGGCGACCTGCTGGAGGGTCTCCGTGCCGTCCGCGCGGCGCAACCGTGCCTCGATCTGCCGCTTGGCCGTCTCGTAGAAGGCGGGTACGCCCATGACGACGGTGGGCTCGACGCGGCGCAGCGCCGCGAATGCCGCCTCATAGGTGCTGATGGTGACGTCGTGGCCGTGGGCGAGCGCGGAGTAGATCCAGTAGCGCTGCTGGAGCAGCGACAGCGGCAGGAAGACGAACAGGTCATCCCCGGGCTTGTGTTCGAAGATCTCCTGCACCGCGGCCAGCGAGCTGTCGATGCTGCCGACGGTCGCGCCCAGGCCCTTGGGGGTACCGGTGCTGCCCGAGGTGAACTTGATGGTCGTCACGTCGCGCGGCGCCCAGGTGACAGGGGGCAGCGGCTCGGCGTCCGCGCCGTCCGGCCCCTCGGCGAGGGCACGGACCTCGCCGATCGGCACGGTCCCGGGGGCGTTCGTAGGCCGATCGGTGAACAGCAGCTTGACGTGGTAGCACGTGGTGAGCTGGTCGTCGGGGTCGAACTTGCCGGGTTCAAAGCCCGCGGTTTCGGCCTTCAGTCGCAGTGCGGCAAGGTCGAGCAGCACCCACTCCAGGCTGTTGGCGGCCAGGATGCCGATCCGGTCACCCGGTCCGATACCGCGTTCCCGCAGCCGCCGTGCCAGGCGGCCGGCCATCTCGTACAGCTCCGGCAGGCCGATGCTCTGCGTACCGTCGAGCCGGGCGAAGGAGATGCGTCCGGCGATCGGTGCGATGGAGACGATGTGATTGATCGTCGAATGGTCGGTCACTGAGCCTCCTCTCGGGTGGTAAGGGCAATGGCCATGGCCCGGATGGTGTCCATTTCGGCGAACATGTCGAGCGGGATGGCAACGCCGAACCGCTTGCGGACGGCGGTGAGGATGCGGGCCGCGGCAATGGAGTCGCCGCCGAGGGCGCCCAGGCTGTCGTGGACGCCGACCTGTGTGCCGCGCAGCACCTGCGACCAGATCTCGACGAGGGCCTTCTCGGTGTCCGTCTCGGGTTCGCCGCCGCTGACCGGGGCGTCGGCGGCGGGCGCCGTTTCCTTGACCGGGACGTCGGCGAGCCTACCCCGGTCGACCTTGCCGTTCTTGGTCAGCGGTAGTTCGTCGTGCCAGATCACGGCTGTGGGGATCATGTAGTCGGGCAGGTCGCGGCGTAGGGCGTCGCGCAATTCGGCCACGCTGGGCCGCTGCTCGCCGACCGGCACCAGGTGGGCCACCAGGCGGTCGCCCTGGGCACCGGGGCGACCGGCGACGACGGCCTTGGCCACGGTGTCGATGGCGACCAGCCGCGTCTCGACCTCGCCGGCCTCGATGCGGTAGCCGTTGACCTTAATCTGGAAGTCGCTGCGGCCGAGAATCGCGATGTTGCCGTCGGGTAGATAGCGACCCAGATCACCGGTGCGGTACAGGCGTTCCCCACGACGGCCGTCGTGGAAGAACCGCTCGGCGGTGCGCGCCTCGTCGCCCCAGTAGCCGCGGGCCAGGCCGGTACCCGCCGCGCAGATCTCGCCGGTCACCCAGTCGGGACAGTCCAGTCCATCCCGGTCGAGCACATAGGCGCGGTTATTGGCGTTCGGACGACCGTATGGGATGGACTCGCTGCCGTCCTCATCGGGGCCGACGGGGTGCAGGATGTTCCAGATCGTCGTCTCGGTCGGCCCGCCGAGCGAGACGACATCCACGGTGGGCTTCATCTGGCGCAGCGCGGAGGGCAGGGCCGGCGGGATGCGGTCGCCGCTCATCATCACCAGGCGCAGTGCGGGCGGCACGGTGCCGTCGGCGACGGCCTGGTCGTGCAGGAGGGAGACGATGGCGGGCACCGAGTTCCACACGGTCACCCCGGCGCTCTCACAGAGCTCCAGCCAGTGGGCGGGGTCGACGGCCCGGTCCCGGTCGGGCATCACCAGGGCCGCCCCGGCCGACAGCGCGCCGAAGACGTCCCACACCGACAGGTCGAAGTTGAACGCGCTGATGGCGAAGTACCGGTCCGCGGGCGTGATGCCGAACCGCCGCTGGCAGTCGGCTACGACGTTGGCGACGTTGCGGTGACTGACCATGACGCCCTTGGGCTCACCCGTGGTGCCGGAGGTGTAGAGCACATAGGCGAGGTCGTCGGGATGGGAACCGGGCAGCAGGGCCGGAAGGTCCGGCGTCCCGTCGGCGGCCCCGGCGACGTCCAGGTGCAGCACCTGTCGTTCGCCGCTGGTGTCCTGCCATCCGGTATTGGTGAGCACACGGCGCACCCGGCCGTCGCGCAGCATGTAGTTCTGCCGTTCGGCGGGCAGTGCTGCGTCGACGGGCAGATAGGCGGCACCGGCCAGCACAGTGGCGAGGATGGCGACGATCTGCTCGGGGCCACGGCTCATCACCAGACCGACCAGCTCGTTGCGGCCGACATTCCCCGCACGCAGCCAGCATGCCGCTGCGGCGGCACGGCGTAGCAGTTCACCGTAGCTGATCTGCCGTCCGGAGGTGATGATGGCGGGCGCGTCCGGGACGCGCTCGGCCTGAGCGGTGAACGCGTCGCCGAGCATGGTCTCGGGCAGGGGCACGGCGGTGTCATTGGCCTCGCGGCGCCGCTCGCGCTGGGCCTCGGGCAACAGGTCGAACGTGGTGCGCTGCCAGGCGGCCTCGTCGCCGAGCGTGTCGAGGAGTGTGCGGTATCCGTGGGCGAGATCGTCGAGCATCCCCTCGGGGAACAGCTCGTCGATGCCGTCCAGCTGGACGACGAGCCCGCCGTGCTGCTCCATCGCGAAGGCGTTGAGCCACACCTGGGGGGTCTGGCTGACGGTGTACACCTCCGGCCCGAACAGTTCCAGCGCGGAGCCGTCGACCTCTCCGCCCATATGACCGATCGCGCTGTTGAACGTGAACGGCATCCGGGCGCCGGCCACGCCGCCGCGGCGGCGAGCCAGTTCTTGCATGACGTCACCGCCGGAGAAGTGCCGGTGGTCGAGGTCGCGCCGCAGCCGAGCCTGCAAGGCACGGGCCCGCTCCTCGAAAGTGCGGGTCCGGTCGACCTCGGCCTCGACGAGCATGGTGTCGGAGAAATTGCCGATGGCCTGGAAGACGCGAGGGTGGATGGGCGGGCGGTTGGCGACCGTGGTGTTGATGGTGAACCGTGAGTCGGCGCCCCAGGTTGCCAGTGTCTCGGCGTAGGCGGCGAGCAGCAGCGCCGAGGGGGTGAGCCCTGCATAGGCGGCCCGCTCCTTGAGCGTGGTCCACTCCTGCTCGCCCACGCGCACCTCGCGCTGGGAGAAGCGGGTAGTGGTCAGCGCGGACGGGCTGGTGCGCAGCGGCAGGTCCGGATGCGGCGCGAGTTCGTCGATCCGTGCGAGCCAGTACTCGCGCGAGCGGCGGGCGGGGGCCCGGTCTCGACCGACTTCCAGCGCCGCGACATACTCCGCATACGGCAGCTCTTGGGGCGCGCCCTCGTCGATGCCGTCGCGGTAGCACTGCCACCAGGCGTGGAAGAACAGGAACATGCTGATGCCGTCCATGACCAGCCCGTCGTGGCTGACGTGGAGCACCATGCGGTCATCGGCGAGGATGGTCACTTCTACGGCGATCAGCGGCACCTGGTCGGCGGCGAGCACCCGGTGGGAGCGTTGCTCGCGCAGTTCGCGGCGGATGCGGCGTTGTTCCTCGGGGCTCTCTCCACGCAAGTCCAGGCAGGGGATGCGGGGCCGATACTGACGGAACTCGGTGATCTGGCGGTCGTCGCCGACGAAGCGGGAGCGCAGCGCGCTGTGCGCGTCCACAACCGCTTCCAGCGCGGACTCCAGGCGGTCGACATCCCACACGCCCTCGATCTCGTGATAGACGTGGCTGGCCACGTCGCCGATCTCGAAGATGCCGCTGCGCCCGAGCAGATAGGCGCGCTGAAGCGTGGTGAGCGGGAAGCCCGGACCGTGTCGCTCCTCCTCGGCGAGGTGGGCGATCAGCTCCTCCTTCACGCTCTTGATGCGGGCGATGAACTGCGGGTCCATGCGCTCGCGGCCGCCCTGGAGCCGCAGGTCGTTGCCGGAGAGGGAGACGGACAGGCCGCGGCTTTCTATCTCGCGCAATACGTCGCGGTAGCTCATCGGGCGTCCGCCTCGGCGAGCGCGGCCAGGGCTGCGGGCTCGGCGCGTTCATCGATGATCGTGGCGAGGGCGTTGATGTCCTGGCTGCCGAGGAGTTCCTCAACGCTGACGTCCACGTCGAGGGCTTCGAGAATCTGGTACTGGAGGGTGACGGCCTGCAGGGAGCTGGTGTTCAGCTGGCTGAGGCTGCGGTCGCAGACCACCTCGTCCTCGGGGAGCTGGAGCAGGGTCCGTACGAGGGTGCTCAGCCACGGCACGAGCTGCGGGCCGACGGGTGCAGGGCTGGGCGCCACTGGGAGCTGCATCGGCAGGAAGAAGACAGCGTCCGCGAGGTGGATCTCGCTGCCAGGGGCGACGAGTTCGACGGTGCGCGGCCAGGTAGACGGCTCGGGCATGCCGAGCGTCTCGGCCAGGCGCGCGGCGAAGCGCGGCATGATGGGGGCGGCGGAGTGGGCGAGGAGGCGGGCCGCGGCCAGTTCCAGGGTGATGGCGGTGCGGGCCTCGTTCTCCCAACCGGCGGTCTCGGCGAGGAGCGCCTCCTGACGGGAGAAGCGCAGGGTGTCGTTGACAATACCGTCGAGTTCGACGGCAGCCTGGTTGAGGGAGAAGCCGTCGGAGCCCAGGGCGCCGGTGACCGCGGCCAAGCGGGAGCCAAGCCGCCCGAGGAAGGCGGAGTGTTCGGGTGTCCAGTTGCCGGCGTCCGGGGCCGTGCCGCCGTAGCGCTTGGCGATCCGGGAGCCGAGGTCGTTGAGCCAAGTCTGCCAGGTGCCGATGAGGGTGTCGGTCAGGGCCGATTCATAAGCCGCCCGCTGGAAGTTGGTACGTGTCCCCTCAGGGCGGGTGGCGGCGAGGAAGTAGCGGACGGCGTCGACGGAGTCGGGGCCGAGGATCTCCTTGCCCCAGATGGCGTGGCGCCGGCTGGTGGAGAACTTGCTGCCTTCCAGCAGGTAGAACTCGTTGACGTGGTAGTCAATGTCGGGTGCCCATCCTGGGAACGCCAGCCGGTACAGGGCCGGGTAGAGCACTGAGTGGTAGAAGCTGTTGTCGTAGCCAAAGAAATGGACGATCTTCCAGTCCTGGCCGGGCTCGGCTGCCTTCCATTTCTCGCCCAGCCGGGCGCCGAGGGTCTGGATGCCGTGCAGGAAGCCGTACGACATCTCCGGCCACACCCAGATGACCTGGCCGTCCACGTCCTTCTCGGCCGGGGGGACGCCCCAGGAAGAGGGGTGAGTGATCGGGATGTCCAGGCTCGGGCGGCTGAAGAGCCGGTCGGCGAGCTCTCGCAGCCGCGCCGGCACTCGGCCGAGCTGGTGGTGGGCGGCAATGTCGTCGCGGAAGGTGTGCAGGGGCAGCGTCCAGCGGGCCACTCGGGCGCGGCGCGGGGCCGTGGCCGAGCGGGTGGAGACGGGCTCGGCGAGATCTGTGACGGTGTTGGGCTCGCCGCACTCCTCGCAGATGTTGCCGCTGGTGCCCGAACTGCAGCCAGGGCAGCCGCCCTTGACGTCGACCTCGTAGAGGTACTGGCCGCTCTCCGCGTCGAAGAGCGCGGCGGCCTCGGTGACCTTGACGGTGCCGGAGGAGACGACACGGGAGAAGAAGTCCTGCAGGCCGCCGCGGTAGGCGGGGTCGTTGTTGGTGACGGTGTATTGGTCAGGGGTGATGTCCATCAGCGCGAGCGTCGCGGCGATCTCGGCGCTGTAGTGGGCCGCGGTCTCGGCGGATTCGCGACCCTCGGCGCGGGCGGCGGCGGGCACATAGCTCTGGTAGTCGTCGCTGCCGGTCAGGTGCCAGGCGTTGGTGCCGTTCATCCGCTGGTGGCGGACGAAGACATCGGCGCCGAGGTACGGCCCGGAGAGATGACCCAGGTGCAGATCGCCGTTGGGGGTAGGCGGGGTGGAGAAGACAAAGACCGGCCGCTCGCCGAAGTTCTTGCGCTCGGTGTTCTGCGCGGAGACCAGGGCCCGTGAGGCGTCACGCCAGTACTGGGTGAGGAAGACGAGGTCCTGATCGCCGGTGTTCTCCAGGACGTGGGACTCGAAGGGCTCGAAGAGCGCCACGGTGCCGGGGGCCGCCGGGTGGCGCTGCCCGTCGACGATGAACTCGCCGCGGCCGGCCACGATCACGAAGACCTCGGTCTCGTCGTGCTGATGGCTGTCGGAGGCCCGGCCGGGGGCGACGCGTCCCCAGCCGGCGCCCGTGCCAAGGCCCTCGATGCTGCTCATGTCGATGCCGAACGCCTCGGAGAGGGCGTTGTCGTCGTACGTGTTGATGATCACGCCGCGTCCTTTCGCTGGGACGGGAGGGTTCGCTGGGACGGAAGGTTTCGCTCGGGCGGGAGCGGGAGCAGGTCGGCGGCTTCGGCCGTGATGGCCGGGGCGAGCCGGTAGCCGGAGCCATTGGCGGCGCCTGCGAAGACCACGCGCCCGTCCTCCGTAAGTGCGCGGACCAGCGGCTCGGCGTCGGGCCCGTACGCGTCACAGAAGACGCGCCCGGAGGTGCAGTGCTTGACCAGGTGGGGGGCGTACTGACGCAGGGTGGCGAGGGCCTCGCCACGGCCGGTGGGCGACAGGCTCGCGGGGACGGTGTCGGGGTCGACGTCCCACTCCTGGCAGGTGTAGCTGAACAGCCAGTGGCCGCGCTCGTGATAGGGCAGAAGGAAGGCGTCCTCGTCCTGGAAGATGATGGCCCGCTCGTCGGCAGCCGGCGGTATTTCGATGTGCAGGGCCACGACCTTCTTCACCCGGGCACCGAGCGGGGCGACGAGGTCCTTCCAGGCCGGGGCCGCGAGCCACGGGCCGGGGGCGAGAACCACGTGCCCGGCGGTGAGGGCATCGCCGGTGCCAAGGTCCAGGTGCACCCCGTCCGCGGTGGGGGTCACGCCGGTGACCTGGACTCCTTCGCGGAACTCGGCGGTCGGGCGCAGTTCGCGGGCCAGGACCTGGGTGAGGGCGTGGACGTCCGCGTACTGGCAGCCGTCGCCCTCCCAGGCGCTCATGCCCGCGGGTAGCGGGCCGATGGTCGCGGGCAGTTCGGTTGCGGGCCGTAGCTTCGCCTCGGGCAGGTAGGTGCGGCGCAGCTGTGCTTCCTCCGCGGTGGGGGCGACGACGGTCATCCGCAGGCTGTGCACGGGCAGTTCGGGGCGGGCGGCCTTGAGGGCCGCGTACCACTGCTGGCTGTGCGAGGCCATGCGGCGCACGCGTGGAGAGGAACCGCGCGGGAAGTGCAGGCCGGCCGAGCGACGGGTGGCGCCGCTGGCGACGGCGTCCCGCTCCAACAGGGCCACGGAGGCGTGCGGGTCGCGAGTGAGAATCTCCCGGGCGATCAGGCAGCCGAGCACTCCAGCGCCGATCACCGCGTAGTCGGTGCGCCGCGTCGTCATCATGCCCCCCACGGGACGTTGGTGCCGGTCTTGGTCGACCATTCGATGAAGGACGCCAGTTGCTCGTCACTGCGCACGCCGCACAACCGGTCGGCGATGCGCTGGCTGCGCCAGGCGTTGAGGCTGAGGTTGGGGTCGGCGAGACCGCGCTGTCCGCGAGCGGCGTTCTGCACGAAGATGCTGCGATCGGCCGGGCCGTCCCAGCACACCGCGTAGTCCTCGTCGATGCGCAGTTCGTCGCCGTGGCGCTCCAGGCGGTGGGCGATCGGGGCAAGGAAGTCCATGGCAGCGGGCCTGAAGCCGGTGGCCCACACGACGACGTCCGCCTCGAAGTGCTCCAGGGCGTCGGGCTTGTCGTTGTGCCGGACGGTGATGCCCCAGTCGCCTGCCGCGCCGGCCTCGACGCCGACGACCTCGCGGTTGGGGTGCAGCCCGACCAGGTCGGGGTTGCCCTCCACGAAGCGGTGGACGTAGATGCGCTGGTAGACGTCGCGCAGCGTGGACTCGGAGATGCCGTCACTGGTGAGGATGTGCTGAGCGTTGAACGCGGCGCGGGCCTCGGCTCCCAGGCTGTAGAAGTAGTCGGAGTGGTCCGGCATGAAGTAGTCGTTGGTGAACGGCGAGTCGTCGATGGGGAAGTAGTTGCGGCGCCGCGATATCCATGACACGCGCCGCGGCAGTTCGGCGCCGGAGCGGGAGATCAGGTCCGAGAATGCCTCGGCGCCGGACTGGCCGCCGCCGACCACCACGACCCGCTTGCCGCCCAGGTTCCGGGCCGAGGTCATGAAGTCGTTGACGTGGAACTGGGTGGCGCCGAGGTGCCTGCGGCCCTGCACCGGCACCCAGGGCTGGTTGCCCACGCCGACAACAATATTGTCGGCGGTGACGGTGCGACGGTCGGTGCGGACGGTGAAGACGCCGTCGAAGCCGACCTCTTCGACCACCTCGCCGAAAACTATGTTCTCGTTACGTCGACTTGCCCAGGCCAAGTAGTTGCGGAACTCCAGGCGCGGCACGTCGTCGAACTGGGCGTTAAGGAAGTGGTACACCCGCCCCTGGTCGTGCAGATAGGCCAGGAAGGAGAACGGGGACTTGGGGTCGGAGAGCGAGACCAAGTCCTTGAACATGGAGACTTGGAGGGTCGTGCCGGGGATCTGCTGGCTGTCGTGCCAGCCGAAGGACTCCTTGCGGTCGATGAAGAGGTTGCGCACTTCCGGTCGGCTGTGCAGCAGTGACGCCAGGCTCAGGTTGGCAGGTCCCACGCCGACTCCCACGCAGCGGTAGTGCGCGGAGTCAGGCGTGGCTTTCTCGTGCCCCATGGTCGGATCTCTCCTTCGGACGGGTGCCGGCGGCGCGCCGGCTCGGGACGTACCGGATAGAGGGTGCGGAACAGTGATGGATCGATCGGCGAAAAGGCATGCCTGTTTGCGTGGACGTGTGGGATGAGGTGGCCGGCGGTGCGGGGTGTCGTAAGGGGCAGGCCGGTGATCCGGCGGTCGGCGCCCTGGCCTGGACGGAGGTCCGCCGGGCGGCTGCGGTGGCCTGGGCCTGCGTACAGCGGCCAGGCCGCAGACTGCGGCGAGGAAGGACCCGACAGCCACGACGGCCGGACCGGGCCGCCGCCCAGGTGCAGGAAGAGCCGGCTGCCGGCCAGCGGGTCGACCGCGCTCCCGGGGCCGAACGTCAACAGGGGGTGAGAACGGAGGCTCCGAGGCGTGGGATCGTGGTTATGCCTTCTCTCTGTGGGGGGCGGGGACGCTGTCGGCGAAGGTGCTGCGCAGCCCGGCCTTGTCCAGGAACTCCATCCAGCGGGCGGCCTCGTCGGCGGACTCCGCGGCGCGGTTCAGGCCAGCAGGCAACGCGCCGGCCAGCATCCGCGTGATACCGAGGGCGAGCGGCAGGGACACGAGGCGGGCCATGGCGCTCTCGGTCTCGTCGCCGGTGAGGTCCAGCAGGTAGGCACCCTGCCAGCGCTCGCCACCGGCGGCGCGGACGTCGAGCCCGACGGAGAGCACCACGCGGTCGCGGTCGGCGTCGGTAGTGGGATAGCGGGCGGCTAGGTCCTTGGCCAGGGAACGGATCCGCTCCTGCTCGCCAGTGGTCACGGTGGAGAAGACATCGCTCCATGCCTGCCGCCAGCCCGCGTTGCGCAGGGTGCCGCGGACGAAGGTTCGCAGCTGCCAGCCGTCCGGGATGCCGTAGTGGGCCACGAACGGCATGCTGTCGCGGTTGGGGTAGACCTCGAAATCCTCGCCGCCGAGGCGGTGGATGCGGGTGGCCTCCCAGGGGCGGACGACGGTGCGCTCCCGGCCCTCGTCGATGTGGCGGGCTGGGGAGCCGAGGGCTGCCAGAACGCCGTAGGGCGCCCAGCTGAAGCGGTAGCGGAAGTCGTTGGGAACGGCGGGTATGCCGCCGCAGTAGGAGGTGAAGTCGACCGACTCGGCCGTGTCGCCGACCGCCACGCGGGCGCGTTCTATGAGCCGGTGTGCCATCAGGTGGTCGATGCCCGGGTCGAGTCCGGCCTCGGTAAGTACCACGACGCCCGCCTCGGCTGCGACCGCGGCCTGCTCGGCGATGGCGTCGGAGACATAGCTGGTGCAGGCGAAGTGGGCCCGGCGGTCGACGGCCAGGCACAGCAGGCGGGGGTGTTCGGCGGCGGGCAGCATAGAGACGACCACATCGCCGGCGCGGACCGTGTCCTGAAGGGCGTCATCCGCGAGCGTGCGGACCTCGGCACGGCCGGCCAGGCCGAGGGCGGCCAGGCGTTCGGCGGCGCGCTCGGCGGTGCGGTCCCACAGCACCACGCGCTCGGCCCGGTCGCACAGCAGGCCGAGGCCAGACGGGCCAGTGGACAGGCCGGTGCCGATCCAGTGGACGGTGCCGCTTGCGGGGACCGGTGCGACCCCTTCGCTTGTGTTCCGGCTAATGGGCATAGGTGCTTCCTTCGTGGTTGGTGGCGACCGCGGTCTCGAAGGCGAGCAGCGCGCGCGCCCAGACTGGGTCGGTGTCGCTCAGGCGCAACTGTTGGGGGTGCAGCTCGGCCGAGAAGGCGCGGCTGGACTCGATGGGCAGCAGCGAGGGCAGATTGTCGATGGCGATGATGTCGGCGGGCCGGTCACCCTCGCGTAGCCGCCGGACCGGGTGCTCCCAGTCGGTGATCTCGTCGTAGACCGGCAGGACGTTGCACTCGGAGGTGACGTCGCAGGTGACGTCCGCGATGAGGGACAAGCGGCGCTTGGGGTCGTCGAGGTCCGCGGCGGTGAGGAAGGGTGCTACGGCCCGTGTGGTGAGCACGGTGCTCACGAGGATGTCGTGGCCAAGCAGCGCCGTCCGGTCCAGCGCGCGGGTCTCCGCCACGTCCCAGCGGGTGGGGGTGATGCCGGCCGCCTCCAGGGCGTCGCACGCGCCGCGGCCGCTGCGGCCAAGCGCACCGATCACCAGGGCTCTCTCGTCCGCCGGGGATCCTTTGTCGGAGAGCTGGGCGTCCAGTGCGGCCCGGTCGAGGGGGCGCAGCGGGGCCCGGAGCAGGCCACGGTGGTGGAGCACGGCCAGAGCCGCGCCGACGTAGCCGGCCCAGTAGCCGAACGCGGCCACGCGCCGGCCGTCGTTGTCCGTCAGGTATTCCAGGTCCAGCAGTGTTCCGCCACCGGCCGTGAACCGGCCAAGCAGCTCCCGGGCGCCGGCCTGGCCTTTGTAAGCGTGGCCGAAGTAGATATGACGGTGGATCAGGCAAGCGGGTTCGTCGGGCAGTTCCTTCAAGCCCAGGATGTAGTGGTCCCGTGGGGCATCGGTCCAGCTGCCGGCCGGCGCAGTGCGGCAGCCGGCTGCGACGTAGTCCGTGAGCGGGAAGGCGCGCTGCGGCGACTCCTCGACGGTGATCTCAACGCCGTGCGCGACGAGCCGCGCGGCGTCCTCGGGGACGAGCGGTGCCCTGCGCTCACTGGTACGGGACTCGTGTCGCATCCACAGGCGTGGCATGTCCGACATCAGCTTCGCACTTTCTCTTCGAGGGATTGCTGTGCGTGGGGGAGTCGTGCGGTGGCTAGAGCACCGGGATGCGGGCGTTGGCCAGCGGCCGGTAGGTCACCTCGGTCGGGAGCTCCGCCGGGTCGAACCCTGCCGCGAGCAGCTCGCGGACGACCGCAACAGCCATGGTGACGGCCAGGGTCTCCCCCGGACAGCGGTGGGCCGCGGCGCTGAAGGTGAAGACTGCGGGGTCCATGCGGCCGGGCCGGAAGGCGTGCGGATCGGGGTTGGCGGCCGGGTCGCGGTTGGCGGCTGCGAGGACCACCAGCACGTGTTCGCCCGGCGCGATCTCGGCCTCGCCGTGGCGGAACGGCTCGGCGGCGAAGCGGCGGGTGTTCTGGATCGGCGCGTCGTGGCGTACGACCTCGCGGACGAACGTCTCGGCATCGGCGGGGTCGGCGGGCACCTGCGCACCGCGGGCCAGCGCCACCAGGGTGTTGCCGATCAAGCCGGCCGTTGCGTCGTAGGTCTGGGACAGGAAGCCGACCGCGTTGGCCAGCAGCGGCGCGGTACGGGACCAGGAGGCACGGTGCGCGGCCCGTACGAGGTCGGCGAGCAGACCCGTGCCGCCCTCCCCCTGCTCGATGCCGGGCCCCAGTAGCTCCTGTAACCGGCCGGCCGCGAGCGCCGCGGTCTTCTGCTGCTCGGGAGTGGCGGAGGCCGGGATGCACTGCACGAAGTCGCCGATGAACCGGGTGGCTTCGGCGTCCGCCCCCTGGTCCAGGCCGCACAGGGCCGCCACCACCCTGACGGGCACGCCGGACATCAGCTCCTCGAAGGGCGGTCGACTGCCTGCCGCGAGGACGTCGCGGGTCCGCTTTGCCGCCAGGCCGGCGACGCGCGCTGGATCGACGTACCCCAGCGCGTCGACGACCACGGCCTTCAGGCGGCGCTGGAGTTCGCCGTCGGTCATCCGCACCAGGTCGCCGAAGACGTCACCGGCGGGGGTCCCGGCTATTCCGGCGGGCACCGGCTCAACGGCTGGGCGCACCCTCAGGGCACCGGAGGCCAGCGCGGCTCGTACCGCCGCCGCGTCGCACGCCACCCAGGCGCCCACGGCCTCGTCGAACGCCAGGGGACGCTCAGTCACCAGAGTCGCGTAGTAGCCGTACGGGTCTGGCAGCCGGACCGCTTCGATCGGGGTGGTCACCCGGGAACTCCTTGTTGGTGGAACGGCGGAACTGGGGGGTCAAAGGGCCCGGGCGGCACGGTCCGCACGCCGCATGTCGAGGGTTCCCGCGATGGTCAGCCGCATGACTTCAGAGGTGCCCTCGTAAATGCGCAGGGAGCGGATCTGCCGGTACAGGCGCTCGGTGACGCTGTCCTTGACGACGCCCGAGGCACCGAGCAGCTGGACGGCGGTATCGACGATGCGCTGGGCCTCCTCGGTGGCGTGGAGCTTGGCGATGTTGGAGTGGCGGGCGAAGCCGGGGCTGCCGCGATCGGCCTCCCAGGCGGCGCGGGCCACCAGTAGGGCGGCCGCATTCAGCTGGACGTCCATGTCGGCCAGGGACACCTTCGCCAGTTGCTGGTCGATGAGCGAGGCCCCGCCGACCTGCCGGGTGCGGGCGCGTGCCAGGGCGGTGTCGGCGGCCCGGCGGGCGAAGCCGAGCGCCGCCGCGCCCACGGTCATTCGGAAGCGTTCGAGCAGGTCCATGGCGATGACGAAGCCCTTACCGGGCTTGCCCAGCACAGCCTCGCGTGGCACCCGGCATTCCTCGAAGGCGAGGTGGGCGAACGAGCGGGGGGCTACCGGGGTCAGCCGGTCGCGGACCCGCACACCGGGGGTGTCGGCGGGCACGAGGAAGGCCGTCAGGCCCAGGGGGCCAGGGCCTTCGCCGGTGCGGGCGATGACGACGTACACATCGGCGAGGGTGCCGTTGGCGATCCATGCCTTGTGCCCGTTGAGGACGTAACCACCGTCGTCGGTGCGTGCGGCGGCGAGGCCGACGGCGGTTACGTCGGAGCCCGCCTGCTCCTCCGAGACTGCGAAGGCGCCGACGAGCGAGCCCTGTGCCATGTGCGGCAGGTAGTGGCGCTTCTGTTCGTCATTGCCGAAGCGGATCAGCGGAGTTGCGGCCAGCGCCTGGATCGAGAAGGCGAAGTCGGCCAGGTCCTCGGCGTACGCGAGGGCTTCACGCATGAGGCAGATGGTGCGGTAGTCGCCCGGTCGCGCATCGGGCTCGGAGTCGGGGTCCAGGAAGGCGAGCCAGCCATCCTCCCCCAGCTGCCGTACGAGGCGTAGCCCGGCCTTGTCCGGTTCCTCCGCGCGGACCTCGTCCCACAGTGCGGTGCGGCCGTCGCACCAAGTGCCTATGGCGTCGGCGAGGCGACGGTGCCGGTCGTCGTAGAAGGGGAGGCCGAGGATTTCCGGGTCGAAGCTCGTGGTGAGTTCCAAGGTGCTTCTCCGTGCGAGGACGAGGGTGAGTGGTTCAGTGATGGTGCACGGGGGTCAGATGACCAGGTCAACGCTGTCGGCCGGGGCGGCGGGCGAGGGAGCGGCCGGGGCCTGCTGCTGTTCGCGGACCTGCTTGACCAGCTGGCGCTCGACGAAGTAAGCAAAGGAGGCGTAGCCGCGCCAGATGCGGCGCCATTCCCGTTGGACGGCCTCGTCGCCGGAGTTGCGCCGCACGTCGTCGAGGTACGAGACGATGATGTCGGCCGCCTGCCGGGCGTGGCCGGCGGAGAAGTTATCGATCGACAGATGCGCCTCCGCGTAGGAGACATCGAGGTGGTGCCGGCGCAGCTTCTGTATCTCGTGGAGCCGCATTTCCCCCAGGGCAAACATCTCGATGCCCAGGTTGTAGCCGAGGATCTCGTTGTAGAGCGTGTCGGGGAAAAGCGACAGGCAGACCTGGTGGATGGAGAACCCGTAGGTGGGGTCGGGGAGGTCGCCCTGGTTGCGGAATTCCGGCTGCCGGATGTGCGGCAGGTGGATGTCCATGCTGGCGAGGACCTGGTGGATGAGCGTGATGTGGTTCTTGGTGATGTCGCCGCGGCCCATTTCGTCGGCGTAGATAGCGAACAGCATGGCGTCGCTCTGCCGGTGGTTGCGGCCGAGGTTGCCGATGCGGTGGGCCCAGCTGCCGTCGACAAGGCTGGCGAGCGCGTAGGTGGTCTGCTCGAAGATAACCTCGTCGCGGTCGGGGATCTCGGTGAGCGGTTGGTAGGGGTTAACCAACTTGTCCCAGTAGATGCGCTCGACGCGCTCCATGAGCGCCTCGGGGGTGTAGTCGAAGTACTCGGCGTTGGTGATCCGTCCGTCGGCTCCGTGGGTGAAGAGGAGTTCCGCATCGGCGAGACCGGCCTCGGCTCGGTCCCGGGCAGCCGCCATGATGTGGGCGAACTGCTCGACGTTGACGATGCGGTGGAACAACTGCCGGTCCTCCAGCCCGCTTTCGGCATCGGCGATGACGACGTCCTGAGGTTCTGCTCCGCGCAGGGCCTCGGCCCAGCCAACGGCCCGGTCGTCTCCGGCGGTATTGGGGACGAAGTCGAGGTCAGCGGGTTCGCCGGCTGAGATCGTCTCCGCCCATGCTGTGAAGGTGGCCGCCTCACGTTCGTCGAAGATGCCGAACATCGGACCGCCGAACTTGATGGACTTCAGGAAACGGCAGGTTCCGTCGCGGGCGGGCTTCATCTGCCGCGAGGCGCGGAATTCGGCGACGAACTCGGCCAGGTCGAGAGGCTCGCCGTCGAGCCAGTCGGACAGCCGCCGGTCGCCCATGCGGACGCTGCGGTGCTGGCGGCCGGCGAATGACGCGTGGCGGGCTACGATCTGCGCGACCCTGGCGTCGAGGGAGAGCCCCTCGTACCAGGTGGCCAGTTCAGTGAGCAAGGTGGTGTGCTCATGCTCTAGCCGCAGGACGAGGGCGATGGCGGCGAGCATGCGACGCCGGTCCTCGTCCCCAGTCGGTGACTGGTCGGTGAGCGCAAGGTAGTCGGCCAGGACAGCGCGGGCCTCGGCCTCCGGCAGGTGCGGCTCGGTGCCCAAGAGCAGGTCGTCGACGCCCAGTGCGGCCATGGCATAGTGCACGCCGAGCACTTCCGGCAGGAAAGAGGCGGGCAGCCGGGAGAGCGCGAGGTAGAAGGAAGCGTGCAGGGCAGTCAGCGGGCGGACCGCGGCCTGTCGGAGGAAGTCGGCGGCCTCGATCTCGGGCAAGTGCACGCCCAGTTCGGCCAGGGCGCGACGGCGCCGAGCCAGCTGTCCGCGCTGCGGAATGCCCTCGCCCTGCAGGAAGAAGTGCTGGCCGAAGAGCTGGTTGACGATGACGGACGGCTGGGTGGCGGCCTGCGAGACGGTGTCGAGCCAGCAGCAACCCAGCAGCGTGAGTGGGGCGCGCTGGCGCAGCACGAGCTCGCGCGTCTCGGGGGCGGCCTCACGCAGCGCGGTGACGGCCGGCACGAGTTCGGTGCGGGTCTGCTTCACCCACGCGGCGATGGCGTCGGCGTCCGTGCAGGCTTGTGGCTCAGCGGTGGTGAGGAACGCCTCCAGAGTGCGGCGGGCGACGAGCAGCGTGGTCTCACTCTCCTGGTCGCCGAGCAGCTGCCGGAAGATGCCTGCGGGTTTCCCGGCGATGACCGCCGTAGCCTCCCTCGCGGCCTTCGGGCTGAAGTGGAACGGGGCGCGGGGCAGTGAGGTGGTCAGGTCGGGAAGGGGGAATCCGGTGTGTACATTCATCGAAGCTCCCGGGTTTCGGTTGCCGCCGCCTCGGATGTCGGTGCGGCGGGCAGCTTGCGCAGCAGCACGCCTACCCGGACGCCGGGCACGCTCGCCACCAGCAGGTAGTGGCCGTGGTCCCGTAGCTGCCCGGCCGTGGCCCGGTCCGCGAGGTTGATGAGCGGATCGGCGGCGAAGCAGTGGCCAAGGCGAGGGATGTTGTCGAGGAACAACTGCTCCTGCGTGAATCCGGCCTGACGTTCTTTGAGCGCGACGATGGGCTTGTAGAGATTGGGGTGCAGGACGCCGTCGATGTCGCCGATCTTCATGTCGGCAGCGTCGAGGATGCGTTCGTTGACCGCACGGGCCAGGTCCGAGCTGATCTCGTTGGTCCACTCCAGGGCCCGGGTTTCCTGCGCGGACGCCCCGGCCACGATCTCGTAGGAGTCCTGGCCCTGGGGTGCATCGCTCACCAGAACGGCGGCGGCGCCGTCGCTGAACAGGGCGAAGTTCTCCATCCGCACCGATTCGTCGGTGATCCGGTCGGTGGTGACGACCAGCACCGTGCGGTGGTGTCCGGCGGCCACGAGGGCCTGTGCGGTGCGCAGGCCGACCAGGAGGTTGGTGCAGCGGTTAAGGGTGATGCCGGTGAAGGCGGCGTTGCCCAGGCCGAGTCCGGACATCACCGTCTCGACGAACTGTCCGTGGGTACGGGGCCCGCCGGGGAATTCTGTGGAACACAGCACGAGGCAGTCAACGGACGAGGGGGCGGTCCCGGCGGCGTTCAGCGCCGCCAGACCGCTGCGCACGGCCAGGGTCTCCAGGCTCTCGTCCGTGAGTCGGACGTTGCCCCAGCCCCATATCGATGCCTTGGGAGGCATGCCGAACTCGTGGGCTTTGCGGAGCAGGTTCTCGATCGAGGTGTGCTCGTGCTCGGTCTCGCCGAGGACGTAGCGGGGGCTGGACAGATACACCGGGGCGACATTCACCGTGCGGGATCACTCTCTGGGTCGGCCGGGTGGACCAACGCCATCATCTTGTTGGCTTCGGGGTACGGGACTGCGTCGGCCCCGAACCCGAAGGTGCCGAAGTCACGGATCTCCTTCGCCGCGCAGACGACGGCGCCGAGTGCGGCCCGGGACAGTGCCGAGCCGACGCTGATCCGTCGCACACCCAGGGTGCCGAGCTCGGCCACGGTCAGCGGCAGTGCGGGCGAACCCATCAGGACATTGACCGGGCGCCCTACGGAGGAGCACACCGCGCGGATCGCGTCGGCGTCCGGTAGCGCAGGCGCGTAGAGCACATCAGCGCCGGCCGCTTCGTACGCCTTCAGGCGGCGGATGGTGTCCGGCAGATCGGGCCTACCTTGGAAGAAGTTCTCAGCCCGCGCAGTGACCGTGAAGGGGAAGTCGAGCTCCCTGGCAGCGGCAACGGCCGCGGCCACGCGCTCGACGGCCTCCTCAAGGGGGCGTACGGGGTCATCGGCGCGACCGGTGGAGTCCTCTATCGAGCCGCCGACCAGGCCCGCCGCGGCGGCGCGCCGGATGGTCTCTGCGACCTCCTCTGGGGTGTCACCGAATCCGCTCTCCAGGTCTGCGGTCACCGGCAGGGTGGTCGCAGCGACGATCGACCTGGCGTTGCCCAGGATGGTCTCGCGGGCAAGGGAGCCGTCGGGCTGACCGAGGCCGTGGGCCAGGCCCGCGCCGGTCGTGGCGAGCGCTGGGAAGCCGAGCCGGGTCAGGATGCGTGCGGTGCCCGCATCCCACGGGTTAGGGACGACGAAGGGGTCGGGACCCTCGTGGAGCTTGTGGAAGGTGGCAGCCCGTCGGTACTGGTCTGTGGCGGAGCGGTTCATGGTGGTGTCCCCTCTGCGGTGCTCGTGAGCCAGGTGTGAGGCACTTCTCAAATAACCTCAACATGCATGCTGGCAGGCGGATTTGCGCCATGTTCGGCACGGACGAGCGGCCGAAGGAGGTCAGTGATGGCGCTGGGCCTGCCGTCGAAGTAGAAGTGGCCGCCGTCGGGCCAGTGCTGGGCTGGCTCATCGGTGCATTCGCGCGCCCACAGTTCGAGATCGGCTTCCTTGACGTGCGGGTCGTCGGCTCCGTTGACGAGAGTGACGGGGACGTGCAGGGGGGTGGCCGACCGGTGGGTGTACCGGGCGACCATGCGAAAGTCGGACTTCAGATGCGGCAGCAGCAGATCCTGCAATGCCTCGTCGGCGATGACTTCAGGCGGCAGTCCGCCGAAGAAGCCGACGGCCTCGGTGAACGCACGGCCCTCCAGGCGCGCAGCCTCCACCACGCGCCGAGTGGGCAGCAGTGCCGGCGCCGCGCATCCGGAGGCAACCAAGTGGCGGAAGTCGGGCAGACCGCCAATGCGGCGTGCGACCTCGAAGGCCAGGACCGCTCCGAAGCTGTGTCCGAAGAGGACGAAGGGCCGGTCGGCAGTGGCGACAATGGAGGCCGCCGCACCGTCGGCGAGCTCCATCACGTCGGTGATGGCAGGCTCTTGGTAGCGGGGGCCACGGCCTGGGGGACAGACCGCGACGATCTCAGCATCGTCCCCCATATCCCGCTGCCAGCCGAGGAACGAGCGCGGGTTGCCTCCTGCGTGGGGGAAGCAGTAGATGCGGGCAGCGCGCTCAGACACTGCCGAGTCGCGCAGAAACCACGGAGAAGAAGTCACAGCAATCCACCGATCTCTCGCACCATGGGGCGTTCAGGAAGCCGGCCGGGGACCGGTCGCATTCCAGCCGACGTCGGCGAGCGTTACCGCTTCGGCCGGGTTCTGAGAGACCATGTGCGGAAGTGCGCAAAACCCCAACGCTCCCATCAGAACACCTGTAGCGGCGAATCTGGCACGCACTAAGAGCGAAGCTCGTCCGGGCATGCGTAAGGGCAAAGGATTTGACCGCATGTACCCTACACCTCTCTTTCCGTCTGCGCACGTAGGACTCGAGGAAAATGACCAGTAGATGGAGAGGGGGTTTCCCCTCACCGACTCATGAAGCGAGCGCGGCTCAAGCTGATCACTTGGCTTCAATCTTCCTTGCCGCAAGCCCGGATTGAAGCTTTAAGATGGCTCAGGTTTCCGCACTGCCGGAAACTGAGGGACACATTCTAGGGCGTAGATGCCAATAACGGACATCAGAGGGGGAGTCGTGAGCTCGGCAGAGCGCTCAAATGGGGATCATTTTGTGCAAGTTGACGCAAACGTGTCCATGCGGCCGGAAGGACTGGAGAGCGCCCTGCGATCCATTACTGCACAGCTGAGTGCGCTGCACCGACGAACCGGCAGACACCCCATTGACGTCAGCGAAACAAAGGAGTTGGAGGATGCACCAATTCCCGAAGAGCCTCGTATTTCATACCTTCACGGGCTGGACGCGATAAGGTCCGCCATCGACGAGGCACTCAACGGCGCACATCGTGAAATACTGACAGCCCAACCTGATGGCCCTCGCCCCGGACCAGTTCTCGATACGGCCCTGGAATCCGTGCGTCGCCATATCGAGGCCGGGGTCGCTATGCGTACGCTCTATCAGCACACGACGCGTTTCGATGAGGCGACGAAGAATTATGTGCGGGCGGTCACCAATTACGGGGTACGGATACGGACCCTGGCTGAATTCTTCGACCGTCTCATCATCGTCGACGACTCCGTGGCATTTATTTCCGCCAACGAGAGCCGCACCACGGGACTGGCAATCAGGGAGCCGGCGATCGTGCGCTTCCTCAAGGACACCTTCGAACGCTCCTGGGACCGCGCGAAGTCCTTCCCATTCGTCCCCCTGCACGCCGCGAAGGCGGCCGACGACGTCATCCCGTCGTTGCGCGAGTCGATCAGCAGGCTGCTCATCAGCGGCTACTCGGACAAGCGGATCGCGCGCCGGCTCGGCATCAGCGAACGGTCGTTGCAAGGTCATATCGCAACGATGAAGCAGCAGTTGGGGGCACATACGCGGCTGCAGCTCGGCTACCTGCTGGGCAGAGACGAGACTACGCTCGTGCTGTGAAGGCCATGCCGTGAGCGCCACATGATGAGCGCCCCCACGGAGGACAACCTCCAGGGGGGCGCTTATGCGTATGCGGGGAGGCGGGCAAGGGCCGCCCGTGTGCGCGTCCCTTCACCGCCCTCGGGTCAACGTGTCGGCTCGGCTGAGGAAGACGGGACGCTGTCCTGTATCGGCGGGGCTGCAGTCGGCGGCGTCTGAGGGGCGCGGCTGGGGCGCAGCCGGGAAACGGTGACGCCGCCCAGGCAGATGACACCACCTAGGAGCGTGACCCAGCCGGGCACTTCCTTCAGGGCAACCCAGGAGATGAGAACGACGACCGCGGGCACCGCGTACGTGGTCGCCCCCAACCGGCCCGCGTTGGTCCGCGACAGCGCGTAGGCCCACGTGCTGAAGGCGAGGGCAGTCGGGAACAGGCCAAGATAGACGACATTGAGGGTCGCCGAGAGCGGCGCCGCGGACACCTGCGAGACGAGCTGCCCACTGAACGGCAGGCATGCCACGGTGCCGATGAGGCAGCCGAACGTTGTCACTTGCATCGGTGTGGCATGCCGCAGTGCGGGCTTCTGCGATACGACACCGGCCCCGTAGGCAACAGCGGCCAGCAGGCACAGCGCCACGCCCAGCACAGACGACGAACCGCCTCCGGACGTGGAGAAGCCCACCACGACCGCGCCCACGAACGACACCGCCATGCCAGCCAGCAGCAGGGCCGGGAACCCTTCTTTGAGCAGCCAGCCACCCAACACCGCGATCACCATCGGCCCGATGTTGACGACCATGGCAGCCGTGCCGGCGTCGACCAGCTGCTCGCCCCAGTTCAACGCCACCATGTAGCACCCGAACCAGAGCACTCCGGAGCATGCGATCCCGGGCCACGCCTTACGCGGCGGTACACCGCCCCGCTTGACCAGCAGGACGCACACCAGCGCGATGGAGCCCGTTGCAAGCCGCCCGAGGGCCAGGGCACCGGGCCCGAAATGGTCCGCCGACGCACGAATGGATACAAAGGCCGAAGCCCATAAGACTACGGTGACCGAGGCAGCAAGCAGGGCGGGACGGTCCATTCCGGAACGCTCACTCAATGGATTCATACGAGCAATCTAGTCATGTGTATGTGCCATCAGTAGATCACCGCCAGATCTCGCGCAATAGGCATCTCTTTGGCTGGATCCGTTCGTAGTGATCGCGGCGGACGGGGAGGCGCATGAGCAGCTTGGAGGTCTTCAGGAATGGTGGAGCAAGCGTGCAACACACTCCCGTCAGCGGAGCGCGGCGTGCAGCCGGGTGAAGGCCGTGCGCAGGACTGCCGGATGGCTCGCCGCGTTGATGCGGAAGCAGCGGTCGTACGCTCTACCGCCGAAGCTCTCCCCGGCGAGCACGTGAATGCCGCTCGTGTCGAGCGCCTGGCTCAGCCGTCGCGCGTCCTGTTCGTCGGCGATCTCGGCCCACACCAGGTAGGTGGCGTCGGGGGCGGTCGCGGAGATCCGCACGGGCAGGCTCGCCAGTTCGTCGAGGACGAGCCGCACCCGCTCGGCAAGTTCCTCGCGCAGGATGTCCAGCCATGCGACGCCCTCTTGCTGGTAGCAAGCGACGGTGGCGATGGTGCCGAGGCTGCCCGGCCGTCCCAGAAGGCTCAGCGGCAGCTCTGCGAGGGCCGCGGCGGAGTGCTCCGAGCCGTAGACGGTCGCACTCTTGAGCCCGGGGATGTTGAACGCCTTCGACGCGGAGGTGAGCCCGAAGGCGCGTATCCCGTGGATGGCGGTGTCCGCGAACGCCGAGGGCACCGGGCGGCCGGGCATCCCCAGCGGAATGTGCACCTCATTGGCGAGGAGCAGCAGTTCATGCTCCTGGCACACCTCGATGGCCTGGGACATCTCCTGGAGCGTCCAGGCTCGTCCCACCGGGTTGTGCGGCTGGCACACGATCCAGGCCCGGGCGCCTTCGCGGGCCGCGGTGGCCAGCGCCGCCCAGTCGTGCCGCCAGTCCGCGTCGGTGCGGATCAGGGGCACGGCCACCGGTTCGAGGCCCGCCTCACGGACCACCGTGAACAGGTCGCCGTACACCGGCGTCTCGACGATGACGGGACTGCCCGGCGCCAGGCCGGACCGCATCAGGGTGCGCAGCCCGGTCAACACGTCCGTGGTGCAGCGCACTCCGGCGACGTGGGCGTCATGGTGCTCGGCCAGATAGCTCCCGCACGCCGCCTCCTGCGCCTCGGGCAGCCCGTATCCGGTCTCACCGAGGTCGAGGGCCTCGCCGAGAGCGGAGCGCAGGAACTCCGGTGGGTGCAGGTCCATTTCGGCGACGCCGAGGCAGATGCGGTCGGGGTCGTCTGCACCGATCCGCCACTTCAGGGTGCGGCGGGCCCGCAGCAGGTCGAGGTCGGCGATGAAGCGCGGCCGCGCCGGTGCCCGAACGTGCGCGGCCGCGCCGGCGTGGGAGAGCGCGGGCTCCCGCGCTATCGCCGCCCCCAGGTCATTCGGCATTCCGGTCCAGTTCGACATAGAGCCGGGTACCGCCCTTGCCCTTGGTCCGGCGGCGCACGGTCACCTTGCCCTGGATCTCCTTCGGGTGGCTGACGTGCGTACCGCCGCAGGGGATTTCGATGTCGCCCGAGCGCCACACGAAGACGTCCTGTGTGCCGGGCAGCGGGTCGACGGTCGCCTCCGGGGAACCGGCCAGCAGATCCACGACGCGTTCCTGGATGCCAGGGACGGCGTCCGTCGCGATCGCGCAGTTGAAGTCGAAGCGGGCGGAGCTGTCGCTGATGTGGCAGCCGCGCGTCGACCGTGTCAGGCCCTGGGACTCCAGGTATTCGCCCGTCGCGTGGAAGAGGAAGTGCGCCAGGGTGTGCATCTGCATGTTGTGCAGCCGCCGCTCCCAGTCGATCTCCATCGTGACCTGCTCGCCCACGGTGAGGGCGCAGGGCTCCTCGAACTCGTGGTAGAACACCGCCTCGATGGTGGCGACTTCGCCGTTGGGCAGCTGGAACGGACGGCCACCTGCCTTCTGTACGTCGATGACGCGTTGCCCGTTCACCGTGCCCTGGTCGGCGACCTGGCCGCCGGACTCGGCGTAGAAGACGGACTGGTCGAAGATGGCGTAGCGATCACTGGCCGCCAGGACCGTCGCGGTGCCCGTCGTCGCATATGGATCGTGGTGGTAGAGCTGCTTGGTGGGTGGGCAAGAGCTCCACAGGGCGGCTTCAATCACTGCTGTCTCCCCAGGTCAGTAGCGTGGTGCCATAGAGTTCACCGCGGTCGGCGAAGAAGGTGAGGATCTCGCCCTCGGCGTCCGGGCCCAGAGCGGCGGCCAGCTGCCGTGCTCCCATGTAGCAGACGCCGGACGAGCCGCCCACACTGATCCCGCGGGCCGCCAACTCCTGGACCCCTGCGCAGGCTTGGGCGTCGGATACCTCGAACACTCCGGTCACGCGGTCCCGGACGGAGTCGATGACGGCCGGTATGCGGTTCTGATTGCCGGTGCCCCGCAGGATGCTGGGGGCGGGGTCGCCGCCGAAGGTAATGGAGCCGTGCCGGTCCGCGACGTAGGAACGGATGCCCTTGGCATCGAGCATGGCGGACAGGGCGGAGAAGTGACCGCCGCTGCCGACGCAGAAGATCCCGGCAGCGATACGGGAGAAGTCCAGGGTGCGCATCAGGTGGGGGACCACCCAGCGGCTGTAGACCTCGGGGTTGAGCGGGCTGTCGTTCTGATTGGTCCAGTAGTAGTCGGGGTGCTGTGCCCGCAGCATCTGCAGCAGGTCGTCACGGGCCTGCTGGAAGCCGAGTACGGGGTGCGGCTCGGGCGCGAGGTGCAGCACGGCGCCCGCCAGCTCGATCTTGCGCCGGGTCACGGCCGGGATTCCGGGGTCGGACACCAGATGGACCTCGTGGCCGAGCAGGCGGCCCGCGGCCGCGAGGCCCAGGCCCAGTGACCCGGAGGTGGACTCGATCACCGGTCGGCCCTCGGCGAGCAGTCCCCGCTCCTTGGCCAGGAGCAGCAGGCCGAGTCCGAGGATCGACTTGAAGCTGGTCTCGGTGGCGGGGCTGCCGTGGACGGCGCGCAGGCTGAGCCGGGTGTCGTCGACGCGTCCGACGTTGAGGGTGGTCAGTCGGCTGAGCTCGTCGATGACGGCGTAGGGATCGACGTGGTCCGCGGGCGCGGAGGCCAGATGCTCGATGGTCATGAGCGGCCCTCCAAAAGGTTCTTGGCCCAGAAGATGGAGATGAGGAGGATGGCGATGCCCGCCAGCTGGACCAGGCTGAGTTCCTGGCCGAACAGGACGAAGCCGTACACGGCCGCGGCGACCGGCTGGAGCAGCACATAGACGGCGGCCAGCTGCAGCCGCAGGAACTTCACCGCGTGCGCCATGAGGGTCTGCCCGAGCACCTGTGAGGTCACGGCGAGCGCGATCAGCACCAGCCAGCCCTTGGCCGTCGTCGGCCACAGGCTCTCTCCGAGGACGGCCGCGACGACGAAGCAGGCCACGGCGCACGCCAGGCTCAGGGTGGCCATGATGCGGGTCGCCTCGTAGCGCTCGCGCAGGCCCTTGGTCACGACGAGGAAGAGGGCGTAGAACACCGCGGTCAGCAGGGCGAGCACATCACCGCGCAAGTGTTCCGGGTCGAGGCCGGTACCCAGGATGACGAGGATGTACAAGCCGCCGAGTGCCAGCAGCGCCGGGAAGAGAAGCTTCCACGGAATACGGTCCCCGAAGAGGAAGAACAGCAGCGGGGCGATGATGAACGGCACGAGGTTGGCCAGGAGATTGGCCTCGGCCAGCGAGGTGTAGAGGAACGAGATGTTCCACAGGCACAGGTCGGCCGCGAGGAACAGCCCTCCGAGCACGATCAGGAAGCGGTCGCGCGGCGTGACCTTGGCCTGCTTGGCCGGGGCGCCGCTCTCCCCCGGGTTCTGCGCGGCGCCGACCGACTTGGCCGCGTGCCGCGCCAGGGCGACGGACATCCCGAGCAGGAGCGGGATGGCGAAAAGGGAACGGTACGCGCCGGTGGCGACCGGGCCGACCTCACTGATCCGTACGAACACACCGCCCAGAGCCAGACAGCACACAGCGAGCAGCACCATGCCCTGGTAGCGGGCCTGTGTCCGGGGAGGCGGTGGGCTCGGGGCCTGCGCGGCGGGCGGGGCGTCGGCCGGCTCGGGAGCGGCTCCCGGGTCCGGGGGCGTGCTGGTGGTGCTGGTCGTCAACGCTGTTCCTCTTTCAGGGTGAACATATCGCTGGAGTATCCCCAAGACTCCAGCTCCGATCGGCATTCCCGGACCCGCAGGTCGTGGTCCGGCTGATGACGGGAGAAGATGAGCCCCGCGAGGGTGCCGCTGTGCGCGACGCAGATGCCCAGGGCACCCAGCTCGTTCTGGATCCGCCACAGGTCGTCCAGTGACTTCTTGGGCAGCCGGTCATTGTGCAACTCGGCGCTGTGGGAGGCAACTTCGGCCGCGGCCACGTAATTGTTCGCTCGCAGAGCGGTGTCGAGCTGCGCAAAGAGCTGTTCGTAGACACGGGCTTTGCCTAGATCCTCGGGGCGTTCCTGGTGGAACTCCTCGGTGCGCACCCAGCCGCCTTCGTCGACGCCGACGATGGTCCAGCGCAGATCCGTGCGGTAGGCGGCCAGGAGCCGCTGGGAGCGCTGGGCGCAGGCCGCGACGCCGGGGTGCAGGAGGTAGTCGCCGTACTCCAGCTGCCGGGCCACGGAGAGCGCCAGCGCCTGCACGACCTCGTCCGGGGTGTCCGGGTGCAGGCTGCGTATGCAGAGCTGAGCGGTGGCCAGAATGTCCGCGGTAGAGCTGGCATACCCCTTCGCCACCGGGATGTTGGACTCGATCTCGATGGTGCAGTTAAGGGCACCGTGTCCCAGCTCGGCGCTCAGCATTTCAAAAGCGGAAAGGGCCTTGGACCGGTCGCTCGGAGTGACATGGAGCCGTCTTTCCGCGGTGCCGTCATGTGGGCGCAGTCGCGCCCTGCTTCTTAACTCTTCGACTGGAGCAGTAAAGAGAAAATGCTCGAACCCATGCGCACCAAAGGTATACCCCTGGAGAATTTCTCCGAAAGTGCCATGGACCGTGGTTACTATCTCGGCAGGCATGCGGACAGTTCTATACGTCCAAGATCAGGATCGCAATCCAAGACTCCCTTTGGGCTCCTATAAATGTTCTTTTGGGTGTAGAATTTTTCGTCCATTTTACCCTGTTTGGGCATTTTGAGGCGCCTCGTGGGCTCAACTGTGGTCTGATCTGCACCAGTTCAGGCTGCCATCGAGGCCCTCTGGAGTTGTAAATTCCACTTCCCTGCATCCCGCATCTTTACCTGGAGATGGGATGACCTTGGTGGCATGCAGTACTGGGATGGAGCTCTCGGAAGGATTACTCAGCCGTTTCGGTGCCGCGGCTCATGGGGTTGATGGGGTTGATCATCAATGCGGCAATTCCGTATGCTCGCCGCATGATCGAGCCCCGGCACCTTCGTGTACTGCAGGTCGTAGCGCAGGCCGGTTCATTCACCGCAGCCGCACGTGAGCTGAGGTGCACGCAACCGGCGGTCAGCCAGCAGATAAAAGCCCTTGAGAAATCTGTGGGCACGCCGATTCTGGCCCGCTCGGGCCGGAATGCGTTTCTCACGGAAGCCGGCGAGATACTCGCCCGGCACGCCGCTGCTGTTCTCACCAGACTGACCGCGGCCGAGGAGGAGATAGCGGCCATCGCGGGCCTGCACGCGGGCCGTGTGCGGCTTGTCTCCTTCCTCAGCGGCACCTCCACCGTGGTCCCGCCCGCCCTGGCCACAGTGCGCGCCGCCCAGCCGGAGGTGGAGGTTACGCTCAACGAGGCCACCCCGCCGCGCGCCATCGACATGCTGCGCAACGGGGACTGCGACATCGCCCTGGCCTTCCGGTATCCGCAGCCCCCCGGCGCCCATCCGGATACCCCGGACGCGGAAAGGGCGGCGGGCACCGACTGGAACGGTCTTGTCGTGCACCCCTTGCTGACCGACCGGCTGGTCGGCCTGCTCCCGGAGAGCCATCGACTCGCCGACGCCGGGAAGTTGGAACTCACCGATCTCGCCGACGAGACCTGGATCGTCGGCTGCGCGAGCTGCCGCGGCCATGTGGTAAAGCTCTGCGAGCGCTCCGGGTTCACCCCCAGGATCGATCTGGCCACGGATGACTACCCCACGGTGATGGGTCTGGTCGGCGCGGGCATGGGGGTCGCGGTGCTGCCGGAGCTTGCGCTCAGCTCTATGCGGTCCGAGGCGATCCGCCTGGCGCCGATCGTTCCCACTATCGAGCGGGCCGTGGTCGCCCTGACCCTGCCCGCCTACGAGTCGGTGCCCGCGATCCGGCTCATGCTCCAGCACTTGGGGAACGCCGCCCGCCCCTGACGGCCCCTCCCCTGCGTGCTCACCCACGCGGGAACACCCACGCGGGGCCACTCGGGAATCCGCTGGCAGGAGCGGGCACTTCGCCCGTAGGAGCTGTGGCCTTGATGGGGAGAGTTCCCTGGTCAGGGCCACAGTTCGCGGACGAGTCGTCCCGTGCGCCGGGATCAGACCGCCGGGGCCGGGTAGGTCGGGTACTCCACCCCTGAGGCGTGCTGACACGGGCCCGGACCAGCTCGGCGGCGGGTCGGGTCCGTAACCCCTCCACGGGATAGCGTCCGGCTGATCACTGTCTGGGCGCGCCCGCCGATCGTCGCCGCACGGCCACCACCATCCAGGACGCGACGTAGAACACCGGCAGGGTGATCCCCACGAGCAGCGCGGCACCCGCGAACGCATTCGCCAGAAAATCCCCGCCCAGGCACGCCACACCCTGGTCATAGCCGACCATCACGGCCATTGCTCGCTACCCAGATTGGTGACCGCAGCGGTGTACCGATCGGTTATTTGTGCCTGAGTATTAAGGGCTGTCCCGTAAGAGATCTCCGAGTGAGTAATTGTCAATTCCTGTGGATCAGTTGAGGTTGTTCACGCTGCGAGGGCCTCGGGTCGTTCGACGAGCTCGCCGCGTTCGAAGCGGGCTCCGGCTCGGACGAGAGCGACGAGGTGGGGTGCGTTCACGGCTCGCCAGCGGGCCTGGGCGGACTCCACGAGCTTGAACACCATCGCCAGAGCGGCCGCTCGGGAACCGGCCCCTTTGGTGACCTTCGTCCGCAGTCGGACAGCCGCGAAGGTCGACTCGAAGCTCTCTTGTCAAGCTGCCCTGTATGCGGGTGGTTGAGCGGTTCGACGCTCTGCGTCCTTCCACATGTGTCGGATGATCACGTTGGCAAGTTGACGTTTATGGGCTCGGCGCGCGGACCGTTTGGGCACGTTCTCGCTGATCTTGCGGGCCATGAAGGAGCGAGCGGGCTCGTGGCAGCGGACCTGGGTGACGTGCACGATGTGCAGCACAGAGTTGACCTTGCGGTTGCCGCCGACGTCGAGCCGGTGGCGGCGGGCCCGGCCGTGGCCCTCGCCGGAGGAGACGGCCAGCGGAGCGGCACCGCACCAGCGGGCGAACTGGGCCTCGGTGCGGAACCGGCACGGGTCTCCGACCTCGACCAACAGCTCCATGGCGGTGACTGTGCCGATGCCGCAGATTTCGGTCAGCGTGCAGCCCAGCATGGACAGCAGCGCGGGGACCTTCTTGTCGAGGTCTTTGATCCGCCGGGTCAGCCAGCGGATGTCGTTGAGGGCGGCGACCAGCCGGTCGATGTGTATCAAGGTCGCAGAAGACACCTCGGGCTGCTGCCGGGCGATGGTCTCCAGCGCCTCCAACTGTGGCAGCACGCGGCTGGTCGCCGGAAGCTCGGCCCGGATGGCCATGGGCAGCGAGACGAGGACGGCCTCGGCCTCATTCAGCTGGCGTGTCCGCTGCAGGACCAGGGAGGACCGCCAGTCATGGATGGCGGTGAGTTCGTCCCAGACAGCATCCGGCGCGGAGTGCTTGCCGGCCGGGGGCAGGTGCGGGTCGGACAGTGTCTCGCGGGCGATTGCTTCCGCGTCTTCGATGTCGGTCTTGGCGCGGCGTCGGCACCTGCGGCGTTCGGCGGTGCGGTTCGGCTGCACCTCGCGCACGTCGTACCCGGCCGCGGCCAGGGCGAGGGCGAGTGGCTGTCCCAGACTGGACGATCCCTCGATACCGATCCGGTCGATCACCAACTCACTGTCGCTGAGGAAGCCCAACAGTTCAGTGATCCCGTCGGGCGTGACGGCGAAGGAAGCGGCTTCCCCCGCTTCGCCTCTCCGGTCGACCAACGAGATGGTGGCGCTGTGCTTGTGCGGGTCGATTCCGGCGACGCCATGGCGTGCTTCCAACTCCTGTGCCTTCCCTGCTGCCGATACGGTGGCAGCGCGGCCCCGCGACGTCGGCAGATCTGGGTTGAGTCGGACAGGCTCTCTTCAAGCCAGGCGTCCGGGGGCCACGCCGACGGCCCGCCCGACACTTCGAATCAAAGGCAACCTTCCGGCGCCAATCGGATTCAGAGTCAGGGCGGGCCGTTTCGAGCGCCAGCCGGGGGAGCAACTCCCCGACTGGTAGGGGAAGTACAACACCCAGATCGGGTTCGTGGTCCGCAGGTGGATCCAGTGCTCGGCCGGGAAGTCGTAGAACGCCAGCAGCTGGGCCTCGTCATCGACGATCTTCTTGACGACCTTGGGGAACTTCGCCCCGTACTGCTTGGCGAACGCGGCGACGGCCTTGGCCGCGTGCTCGCGGTCCTCGGCGTTGTAGATGTCCTGGATGGCCTTCTTCGCAGCGGGCTGGGCCGACTTCGGGAGGCTGTCGAGGCAGTTGGCCGTTTTGTGAACCCAGCACCTTTGGTGGCGGGGTTCGGGAAAGACCTCGTTCAGTGCGTTCCAGAAACCGAGTGCGCCATCGCCGACGGCGAGGACGGGAGCACGCATGCCGCGCCGCTGGCCGTCCCGCAGCAGGCCGGCCCAGGACTCCGACGACTCGCGGTAGCCGTCAGCCATCGCGATCAGCTCCTTGGTGCCGTCCGCGCGCACGCCCATGACGACCAGGACCGCGGCCTTCGCCTCCTCCAGACGTATCCGCAGGTGGATGCCGTCGGCCCAGACATAGACGTAGTCCGTGGCGGACAGATCGCGCTCGCCGAACGCCTTGTGGTCGGCCTGCCACTGGGCCGTCAGCCGGGTCACCGTGGACGGGGACAGGCCGGCCGAGGAACCAAGGAACTGCTCAAGCGCGGGCACGAAGTCGCCCGACGACAGGCCGTGCAGGTAGAGCAAGGGCAGCACTTCGCTGATCTTCGGGGACTTGCGGCACCACGGCGGCAGGATCGCCGAGGAGAACCGCTTGCGCTCACCCGTCGCCTCATCGACACGTTTGTCATTCACCCGCGGCGCCTTCACCTCGACCGCCCCGGCCACGGTCGTCACCGACCGCGGCTGGTGATAGCCGTTGCGGACGACCAGGCGGTGCCCGTGCTCGTCACGTTGATCAGCCAACTCACCTATATAGGCGTTGACTTCGGCCTCCAGGGCAGCGGCCAGCATCCGCCTCGCGCCCTCGCGGACAATGTCGTCGATCAGGGAGCCGGTCTCGGTCGTTCCATCGGCATTCACTACGCTCAGCACGGGCGTGCCTTCCCGACCGACGGTGCAACGTCGGCCTACTCGATGACCAGAAGTCGATCACTCGGGAAGGTACGCCCTTCGCGTCCTACCCGAGGCCGATCCACAGGTCATGAGCATTGCTCTCTCCGAGTGGCCTGGGCTGTGATCGCCCGAGGTACGGGCCACTCTCCTATCCGGCGAGGGTGAGGTTGCGTAGCCGGGCGATGCCGAGCATGGCGTGGTGGACGCCGTCGCCTTTGAGGCGGCAGTCGCGGAGGACCTTCCAGGTCTTCATGCGGGCAAAGACGTGCTCGACACGGGCCCGGACCTGCTTGTGGGACCGGTTGTGCTCCCGCGTGCCGGCCTCGCCGATGTCGACGGTGAGCCCCACTACTTTCAGGGCGACGGCTGGGCACCATCATGACCAGCATGTGCCGGCACACCACTCTCAAGACCCCGGCGCCCTGTAGGAACGACGGGCTTCCTCGTCTTGGACGAGGAGGGCAACGTCGTCTCGTGCTGCGGCATTCACATCGGCACGGCCATTGCTGAGCCCGACATGGTCTACACGGTGATCCGCAGGACCGACGACACCGCCGCCATGCTTCTTGGCCGGCTCGTGAACGGGGCTGGCGAGAGTGCGGCCTGAAACTCGGATGTCAGTGGCCCCTGCGATGATCCCCTGTCATGGGGAGATGTACGTGGGGAGACATGACCAGCGGCGTGACGCCCGCAACCACTCCGGCAGACAAGCACCACCCTGCCGAGGATCAGGCGACAACCCCGCCCTCAGAGGTGGGCAACGTTCCGGCTTCGCACAGGGTGAGTGGGTCGTGAGCGCGTCGAGGGCGAGCTCCATGCGAGCCGACGCACTGTTCCGAGCGCGCGTGGCCGACCTGGGTGGCGAGGTCCTCGAACCCGAGTGGCTCGGCACCCGGAAACCTCACCGGGTGAGATGCGGGGCGGGACACGAGCACGCGACCTATCCGACCAATGTCCTGGCCGGCAAGGGCATCTGCCGCACCTGCGCCCACCAGGCGCGTTCCCAGGAGGCCGAGGCAGCCTTCCGGGAACGGGTGGCTGAACTGGGCGGGATCGTGCTTGAGGAGGGCTGGCTTGGTAACCACGAGCCTCACCGTGCCCGTTGTGTCAACGGGCACGAATGCGCACCGCGACCGGCCCACGTACAGCAGGGCGAAGGAATCTGTTCCACGTGCGCCAGAAACAATAAGGAGGTGGCCGAAGGCGCCTTCCGGGGCGCTCTTGCAATGGTAGGCGCATCACTCCTGGAACCGGTGTACCTCGGCGCAAACGAGCCGCACCGGGTTCGCTGCCCCAACGGGCATGAATGCCGCCCCAGGCCGGCCCTGGTGCGAGGTGGCGCAGCCATCTGCCAAACCTGCACCGGGAGGGACCCAGAGATCGTCGAAGCGAAGTTCAGGGCCCGGGTCGCGGAGCTGGGGGCGTTGTCCTTGAGCCGCAGTGGCTTGGAGCGACCACGCCGCATCGAGTCCGATGCGCCCAGGGCCACGTCAGTGCTCCATGGCCGTCCGGTGTCCAGCGGGGGCAGGGGATCTGCCGTGTCTGCGCTGGAAAGGACCCGAAGACCGCCGAGGTCGCCTTCCGCGTAAGGGTTGCCAAGCTCGGAGGAACGGTCCTTGAGCCGAAGTGGCTCGGCAATCACGCGCCGCATCAGGTGCGGTGCGCCAAGGGGCATACGGGAACGCCCACCCCGAGTAACGTCCGCGCGGGGTGCGGCATATGCCGCATCTGCGCAGGTAAGGCCTGGGACGTCTTCTACGTCGTCACGGATGACGTAAACGAGGTCGTTAAGTTCGGCATCACTTCCGGAAACCCGCGTCTACGCCTATCTCACCACGAGCGTGACGGGCTTGACCAGATCGTTCGTCTGATGGAGGGCAATCCCGAGGCACGCAAGCTGGAGGACGCCTGTATAGCCGCCATGCGGGACGCCGGAGAGAAACCCGTTCGGGGGCGCGAGTACTTCCACATTCGCACACTGGGAACCATTCTGGATCTCGTCGACGGCTGGACCGATGCAAACCGAGAGACAGCATGAATGAGCGCACCACCCGCTGCGGGTGATGCGCACGTGGGCGCCGCGGGGTGTGGCCTGTCCCGTCACGGGTGTGACGGTTGAGGCGTCAGTTCTGCGCTATGGATTGCGGGTTGACTGGGATGAATGATCTGAGCATGTCCATGGACGAGGCACTCTCCGAAGCCGACCTTGATGCGATGGCTGAGCGGCTGCAGCCGCATCGCCGGAGGCCGTGGGTGCCTTGGCTGGAGACGCGCGGAGCGACAGGGGGCGGGAGCTTCATCCAGGTCGACCCCGAGCATGGCGAGGAAGATGATGAAATCTATGTCAACCGGCTCGTCGGCGCTCGGCAGGTTCTCGGCCCGGACCGGCAGTTGGATGCAGATCTTGACTTCATCGCATGTGCCCGTCAATACGTACCTCTCCTGATCGCTGAGGTGAGACGGTTGCAGTCCCTGCTCACGGAGGGTTCGCAGGACTGAGCGGTGCCACGAGCACGTGGTGAGATCCTCACCGCATGCCTCAAGTGATCACCGCAGCGGAACCGTCCTGGATAGCGCCGTTCAGTGGGCTCAGCCCGCGATCCTTCACCAAACTGGTGAACGCGCTCCGGCGCGAAGGCATCGACCATGCCCGCGCAGGCCGACCCTGGAGCCTTCCCTTGGCCGACCGAGTGCTCCTGCTCACCGCTTACTGGCGAACGAACCTGACGCTGCGGCAGCTTGCACGGGACTGCTGCAGGGTTTGGTGACCCCTGACCTGGCTTGCTGAGAGGCGGGCTGGAAGGATGTTGCAATGCCCAAGCCGTATCCGAAGGAGTTCCGCGAGGACGTCGTGCGGGTCGCGCGCAACCGTGAGCCCGGAGTGACCCTGGAGCAGGTGGCCGCCGACTTCGGCGTCCATCCGGCCTCGTTGACGAAGTGGCTGCGCCGCGCCGACACCGACGAGGGCGCCAGGCCAGAGACCACCTCGAGCGAGTCGGCTGAGTTGCGCGAGGCCCACAAGCGGATCCGGATGCTGGAGCAGGAGAACGAGGTGCTCAGGAGGGCTGCGGCCTACCTGTCGCAGGCGAACCTGCCGGCAAAATGATCTACCCGCTCGTCCATGAGCTGGCCGCCGCCGATGTGCCCGTGCGGGTGCCGGTGGCGGTGACGTGTCGGGTGCTCGGGCTGGCCCGCCAGCCCTATTACCGGTGGCTGGCTTGTCGGGTCACCAATGCCGAGCTGGCCGAGGCGTATCGGGCCAACGCCCTGTTCGACGCGCACCGGGACGATCCCGAGTTCGGGCACCGGTTCCTCCTCGACGAGGCCCGTGCCGCGGGCGAGGCGATGGCCGAGCGGACCGCCTGGCGGATCTGCCGGGACAACGGCTGGTGGAGCGCCTTCGGCAAGCGAAAGGGCCGCGGCAAGAACGCCAAGGCCGGGCCGCCGGTCCACGACGACCGGGTGAGGCGGGACTTCACCGCCACTGCCCCCAACCGGTTGTGGCTCACCGACATCACCGAGCACCAAACCGGCGAGGGCAAGCTGTATCTGTGCGCCGTCAAGGACGCGTTCTCCGGCCGCATCGTGGGCTATTCCGTCGACTCCCGGATGAAGTCCCGCCTCGCGGTGACCGCCCTGGAATCCGCCGTCGCCCGCCGCGGCCAGGTGGCCGGGTGCATCGTGCATTCCGATCGCGGCTCGCAGCCCAGGTTCAACCGGTCGTCGCAACACCGGCCTGTTGGATCAACAGTAGCTGTTCGTTGAGGGCCTCTGCGGGTGTCTTCCAGCCGAGTGTCTTTCGGGGCCTGGAGTTCAGGGTGGTGGCGACAGCATCGATCTCGTCCACGTTCCAGCGGGACAGGTCCGTGCCCTTCGGGAAGTACTGCCGCAGCAGGCCGTTGACGCTTCTATGTCAAGCAGCAAGTTGATGTCGGGTGACGTGGTGCTGCCAGGAAGCCCTGTCCCGGGTCATCGCGCGGTGGATGACGTCGATCAGGTGGCGTTGGAGGATGCGTCGGGCTCCGCGGGCTCCCTTGGGGGGCTCGTGGCGGGCCAGTAGTGCTCGTGCTCCGGGGTGGAACCGCTTCTGGACGATGGCCGCCGTGTAGAGCACGCTGTTCAGCCGCCGGTTGCCGCCTCGGTGCAGGCGGTGGCGTTCCTTGTCGGAGGAGTAGACCGGGATCGGAGCGCAGCCGGTGTAGCGGGCGAGCTTGGCCGAGCTGGTGAAGCGTGTGATGTCGCCGATCTCGGCGAGCAGGACCGCTGCCGAGACGTGGCTGATGCCGGTGATCTCCAGGAGAGCGGGGGCCAGCGGGCTGACCAGTTCCCGGATCGTGGCCTCAAGTCCGCGGACGCGTTCGTTCAGCTCGGCTATCTCCGTGACCATCTCGACCAGCACCCGGCGAACGTGCGCGCTCGTCTCAGTGGTGTCCAGCAGCGTTGTCAACGAGGTCATGCCCGGCTGGCGGGTGAGGTCGCCCGGCGTGTGGTCGAGCCAGAGGTGCGTGTATGCCTTGACCTGGTTGATCACCATCGTTCGGCGCCTGACGAGGTCGGCTCGCAAGTCGACCAGGACGCGCAGCTCGCGCACGCGCTCGTCGATGCGGTGGCGGTCTAGGCCGGGGGTGGCGATCGCGGCATGGGCGACCGCGACGGCGTCGACGGGGTCGGACTTGGAGCCGGTGGCGGCGTGCAGCTTGCGGTGGGCGGCCATCAGCCGGGTGGGGACCCAGACCACCTTGTGGCCGGCCAGCAGCAGGCTGTCGGCCAGGCGGCGGGCGAAGCCGCGGCCGTCCTCGATGGCCCAGGTGACAGGCGTGCCGTCGGCGATTGAGCGGATCCACTTGAGTAGTACGCCGATCAGGGCCGCGTCGTTCTTGACGGTCAGCGGCCGGCTGACCCGCCTGCCGTCCGCACCGATCACCACTGCGACGTGGACGTGCTTGTGCGGGTCGATCCCCACTGTCACCATCGAGATGTCCTCTTGTCTGCTTCGCGGATGACGGGACAGACGCGAGGGCCCTGGCCAGGGGACAGACCTATTGCGAGTTGACGGCTCAGCAGGCTTCTATCAAGTCACTCCCGGTCAGGGCTCTCGCCCTGCAGACCGCCGTGGACATCTCAACGGAAAGCCTTCCGGCACGTGTTCTCCGAGTCACCCAGCGGTCTCGCCGAACTCCTCCCGTCGAAGAAGCCCGGCCCGCCAAGGCTGCACCAATAGGTGTTCTCGTTGGTACCGCGCTGCCACGGGCTGCGCGGGTCGGCGAAGTAGACTGGCAGCCCGGTCTCGATCGTCAGCTGAGCGTGCTGGGCCAGCTCCTTGCCGCGGTCCCAGGTCAGCGAGCGGCGCAACTGCTCAGGAAGGGTGGTGATCCTGGCCGCGAGCGCGTCCCTCATGGCTTCCGCGCCGTATCCGCCCAGGGCTGGCCCGTTCTTCGTCCGCGGCTCGATCCCGTGGCCCTCCATCCGTGGCAGGTGCAGCAGCATCGTGAACCTGGTCGTGCGCTCCACGAGCGTGCCGATCGCGGACCGGTCGGTGCCGATGATGAGTCGGGTAGCGGGGACGCATTACTGCGTCCCCGCCCCCTCAGAACCGTGCAAGCAGCTATTCGCCGCACACGGCTCAAGCAAGCCCCAAAGGCTGGCTGACAGGAGAAGGTGCTGGACTTGTCATTGCGGCGGCTCCATTCCGCCGTTGACAATGAGTGTGGAGGAGACGGATTCGTTGACCGTCCGGCGTGCTCTCGTCTGGAAACGCGATGTATTGCTTGGAGATCGCCTTCCGGATGACGACCCGCCACGCTTCCCATTCTCGTGGGCTTTGTGGCGAGTGGTCGGCGTGCAGCAGGAGCCTTCCGCAGATCGGGCAACGGCCGTGCTGTGCCTGTAGTAGGCGTACGGTCATGGCGTCGACTGGTAGAGGGGTGCCCTTGCGGCGCCGCTGAGCCCAATAGGATTCCAGGGTGGGATCGTCCGGGGACGCCTTTCCCTTGACCAGCTGGTGCCGGACTATCTTCGTCCAGGAGAACTTGAGGAGGTAAGCGCCGCTGTCGCGGTCGCCGAACACCCATCGGTCCTTCCTGGTCCTGTTGAACCGGCCGAAGTACTTGTCGGATATCCAGTGCTTCGGCTTGTTCGGGTGGCTGTGTTTGGCCCACTTGTAAGCGAGCTTCCACATGTGATTGTCCAGCGCCGTGAAGATCTCGCTGGACACCACCGTCCGGTAGTAGGCCGACCAACCCCGCACGATCGGGTTGATCTTCTTGAGTATTGCACCGGCGTTTGCCCCTCGCAGGGCCAACATTTCGGTCCCAGGCAGGCATCAAGCTGAGCGACGGCTTCACCGACTACCTGGACGCTTCCAAGCTCCTGAATGAGGACGGCGCTCCGTCAGCCGAGGTCATTGCGAAGGCTCTTGAGCCGCTGAAGCCTGCTGAGCCTGAGTTCCCCCAGCTCAAGGGTATGGGCTATTACCCGGCACCGCTCCGGTCCGTCCCCCGCGTTTCTCTCGACATCCGTAACCGCTAACCAGGAGTACCCCTATGACTTTTGCCTACCAGAACCCCGCCACCCACACGTTCGTTCCGGAGCTGTGGGATGCCGAGCTGCTGACACAGTTTGACCCGCTGCTGGTGTGGGCGGCCCCGTTCGTTGCGAACAACGACTACGAGGGCACCATTCAGAAAATGGGCGATGTCGTCCACATCAACTCGCTCATGCGCCCCACTGTTGGCGACTACACCATTGCCGACGGCATGACCGCGCAGCGGCCGGAGACCGTGGATCAGAAGCTCCCGATCACTGAGGCCAAGTACCTTCAGGTCCTCATCGAGACCGTGGAACAGTACCAGGCGGCCGGGGGCATGAACTCCCCGATCAACCAGCAGATGATCCGGGCTCTGGCCCGGGAGACCGACACGTTCATGGGCAACGTGATCACCAAGGGTGCCACGGAGTTGCCGAAGATTAAGGCGACCGCTGGGAACATCCCTGCCGCCATGTACGGCACCATCCTGGACATGATGCTGGCCCTGGACGAGAACGACGTTCCCTCGGGCCGATATGTGGTCGTCTCGCCCCGAGTGAAGCGCTACCTCGTGGAGCATCCGGCCGTGGCCAATGCCGCCGCCTATGGCGAGGGAGGTGTGACCGCTAACGGCGTCGTGGCGCGTCTGGGCGGGTTCACCGTAGCCTCCACCACCGCCATGCCCAAGGGCGTGGACATCGTGGCCGGACACAAGGCATTCGCCACCTACGCGAGCCAGTTCACGGGCTTCCGTGAGGGCCAGTCAGAGAAGTTCCGCGCCGACTACATCGACACGCTTCACCTCTACGGCGGGAAGATCTTCAGGTACCCGGAGCTGGACACCAAGAAGGCAGACAACACCTTTGATGAGTCCAAGCCGACCAAGGGAATTGTCAAGGCCGCGGTGGAATGGTCGGCGTAACGCGTAGCACCACATCGCGAGGCGCACGCCAAAGCCCACTTACCTAGCCAAACGCCGAGAGGTCCTTCACCACAAGTGGGGGCCTCTCAGCGGCTGGAGCCTGCGACTTATGGGAATTCGACGTCGACGTCCTCGTAATTGATGGTGACCGTCTCGATGGCGGGACCAGCGTTTCCAGCTTCGAGAGCGGCGCCACTCCATTTGTAGAGAAAAATCGCCCTCGACCAGCACCAGGACTTGTCTTTGCGACTGACGACTTTGTCGGGATCGCTGAGAATGTGCTTGATGGAAAACCCGGCAAGATCACGCCAGTTCTGCCCGATGTACCAGGACTCCTGAGACCAGTCATCTTGGTGTCCGTTTAGTATGTGCTTGTAGCCGAACTTCGCGTTTCCGCACTCAAGTGACGCATGAGTACCTTTGATGCGGTTGCCGTAGCGGACGCGGATGCGCAGGTAGCTGTGGACCAGCTTGGTCTCTTTGGCATTCCACGCGCAGGCGTGCCAATTGGCGGGAGGGAGCGGGCGACCCTTCAGTTGCGCTCTGGCGTGGGCGGTGTCGTCGGCCTTCTTGAGCTGTTCCCGGTCAAGAGGCTCGGTCGACACTGTCCAAGTCTGCCCCTTCTCGTCTTTCCCGGAGTAGTACTCAACGTCCTGCTGCGTACTGCTGTGGGGTTGCGAGGGGTCGGCGGCTGCTACTTCTGGTGTGAAAAGGAGACAGCTTGCCAAGGAGCCGACAAGGAGTCGGCGAGCCCCACGAGATATCATGAAAAAAATCCCCCTCAATCGGTCTTTCCGTTCCGCCAGCCCGTTGGAGGCCGGGCCCCTGGTCAACGGAGCAGAGCGCCAAGTACCCTATGCAGACGCACGGTCAATGTAAAGGTGGGAGGAAGCATGAGTAACCCTGGCGACCGAGGGAAGCACCTTTACACTCATGTCCTGTTGAAAGCGGAGTACGTCGCTACCCCTCTGTGGGACAGGACCCCTGGTCGTATAAATGACTCCATCGATTACGATGAGTTGGGGCTGAGCGACGAGCTGGCTCAGCAGCTGGAAGCGTGGAACTACCGATTTTCCTCCGCCGCGTTCGAGAGTGATGACCCGAGTGAGCGTGAAGCGTTCACGGAGGACGGCTCGAATCTTGCCGCCGAGCTCCAGGAGGAGCTCGGCGACGGTGTTGAGGTCATCTATGTGGACGGCATCCATGGTGTGCCGACCAGACCAAACCAGATCGTTAGCGAGTCCCCCGGCGACTACCACTGGAGCGCCGAGTGAGTGAGCCTCCGAGTATCTTCCTGACTCGTCGGCCGGCACTGTCGTAGATACCTCGCGTCGTAGCGCTCATGTCCGCGCAACTTTGTGTTCACTGGACGGATCCCCGCCTGCCTCCCCGGCAACCCCGCCCGGGGCGGATTTGGAGATGTCCGTCCCCCTGGCGTGCGGCGGCCCGGTGGATGTGGTCGAACTGGCCCCGGTACAGGCGGGCGCAGGCGTGGAGATCCAAGCGAAGCTGGGGCGACCGCCTGAAGCCGGGCGACCGCGTACGGAGGGGACGCCCTTGCCCCCACACAGACACCCCGGATGCCTGGCCAGGACGGTAATCGCACCGCCCCAGACCAGCGCCGCGTCGAGAGCCGGGATGCCGGTCGCCTCCACGCTCACCCCTCCGGTCGGTTCGATGCCGTCCGAAGTGCGCGGGTGTGCTTCGGCTTCCAACCAGCTGCGAAGGTGACGAGCGTCGGGACGATCGCGAGGACGAACGGGCTCAGGGTGTCCGGCATCCACTCCAGCAGCCTGGCGTTGTCCTGTACCGCGGCGAGGACGCCGAGGAGGCCGGACAATGCGAGGTAGGCGGCAGCGGACGACGCGGTCACTTCCGTTCAACGGGCTTGTTTGCCATGATCAGAGTCCTTTCAGTCGATTACGTCGAAACCGTGTTTCTTGCCGAGGCAGGTGGGGGAGTCCCACCCGGGGATGCCGTCCGCGGGCTGGCCCGGTTTTCGGCCCCGGAGGCCGCACCGCTCCTGCCACTCGCTCGTAGCGAAGTGGCCGTCGAGGTACGTCTTGGCCAGCAGGCCCTCGTCGACAAGAGCAGCCTCGTACGTCTTGACGCCGCTGTAGGTGACGGGCTAGCCCTTCGCCGGCGGAGTACTGCGTTCGCCGCAGCGATGAGCCGTGACAGGAAGACCTTCGGCCAGGACGGGCTCGGGAGCGCGCGGGGCTTGCTCTGGCCGAGGCGGGACGAGGTCCGGTCCCTCATGCCCGGCATGGTGAAGCCCTTGCGGTCGATCTTCCGGGCTGCCACTCCAGGTGTCCAATGACGGAGCGGGCGCTCCAGTTGTGGACGCGGCAGATAGCCGCGCTCACGCGCTCGATCGAGTCCAACTGGGCGCTGGGCCACGGGTCGTTCCCGTCGCCGAGGTTCTCGCACTCGAACCCGTAGAACGCCCGGTTGCCGTCCGTCGTCGGCTCGTTGTCGGCGGGCAGAGCGCGCTCCGCGATGACCTCAGAGAGGGACGTCGGGTCGCCAAGCCCGGCGTGATTCGCCCGGCCGTACGCGACGAGGGGGACCCGCCCGTCCTTGGCAATCACTCCGTGTGCGAGCGGGCCCGGGAGGGTGCTGTACCCGTCCCGCACGATCCGCACCGTGTCTGTGGTGCCCTTGGTCACGGCGTGATGGGTTATCACACCGTGCACGCCGCCTCACGCGCCTTTGCTGTTGCGGTTGTGCGTACGCCAGTTGCCGACCTCGACGACGTCCACGTCCTTGTCGTGGAGGGCCTGGAGGAAGCGTGCGGCGGTCATCGAGTCCGACATCACTCGGCCTCCGGCCAGGGCTCGTGCGGTGCTGGCCAGGGCGGTGGTGCCGTACGCGCGCATCCACGTTATGCAGACCTGCCGCCCGCGAACGGCCGGGCATTGCGCAGGCCTGGCGGTAGCCGGACCTCTCATCAGCGTCTCCAACGGCCCCCCTCGGGCCCGGTGACACCACCCCCCAGGTCATGCCTTCGACAGGGGACACAGTCATGCCGGGCCCGGAGGCCAGCGGCCCCATTGCAGGACCGCGAAGAAACATAACCGGGGGGAGAACTGCCCCGTGGGGTTGAGGACGGCGAGCCCGACGCGGCCGGGGTCGTCGGCGGCGACTTCCGTGACGATGGCGGCGCGGCATGCCGACGCGAACGCCTGGGAGCCGTCGCTCCTCACGGGGGTGCCGTGGCTGACGTAGTGGACGATCCGGCCGACCGAGGGCCGTTGGTCGGGCATGGGACTACCTCCGCGGAAGGGGACATGGCGGGCTAAAGGGCCGGTCCGGCGGCCGGGTGGATGCAGAGATTGAACTCCGCGAGGACGACGTTGCGCGGCGCGCAGTCGTTGTGCGCGACGCGGAGCGCGAGCGGAGTGTCCGGATTCACGTAGATGCCGTGACTCTTGGCGTAGAACTGCCCGCCCGGGGTCGGCGCTCTGTGCTCGGTCGCCGTCGTGTCGTTCGGCGACGAAGTGAGGCGGGTCCCGGACGTACTGTCGCGCAGCTCGGTGTAGTCGCCGGTGGCGCTGGCCGATCCCAATGGATCACGCGTAGAGGTGGCCCGAGCAACGGCGGCCTGACTGCCTACCCCGGCGGGAACCGGTGGCGGTGGGAGAGCCGGATCTTCAACGGCGCCTACGACAACGCCGCTGCCAGCGAGCGGCCGTCTATGGGGCACTGAACTTCGGCCACAATCCGGTCGGCGCGGCGCCGCGCTTCGGTTGCTCCCACTTCCGGCTCACCGCCCGGACGCTGGAGCGGACGACGTTCTGCTATCCGGACAGCTGCCTGGAGCCCTCAGACTTCGGTACCGCAGAGCGCATGGGGCTTATCGAGCTCGCCCTGGCCGACCATCGGGACGTATGTGGGTCATCCGGGGACACGGATGAGGTGAAAGTGACCGACGAGGCCGTCAGGAAGACCCTCGAGAAGCTGGCCGCCGAAGGGCAGGCTGTGCGTGACGGCATGGACGAGGACGGTGCGAAGTTCCGAGCGGTGGCGGTGGTCCCGAGCGGGGAGCGCCCGCTGCGGGCCCCGGGCCAACTACGTGACCGCATACTGGAGTTTCTGCGCGAGCGGCCGGGTGAGGAGTGGGGGCCGACCGGGTTGTCACGCCGGTTGGAGGCGTCTTCGGGCGCAATCAGCAACGCCCTGGACACGCTGGTGACGCTCGGTCTGGCACATCAGACCGGTGACAAGCCGCGGCGGTTCACGGTCATCGAGGCCGCTCAGGTCGCGCCACGGGAGTGATCGGGACCGTTGGCCCATACGGGGGGCCAGCCGGGGATGAACTGATCCGCGCTGCGGCCCGCCCGTAGACGTGGCAGAACAGCAACTCCGGGCTGGTCGGGCGTCAGGACGCAGCCAGTTGCTCACATCACCGCAAGCACGATCCGACCGTCGGCCGCACGGGGCAGCGGCGTGGAGGCGAGCAGCCTGCGCAGGCGGCGCGGCTCCAGCCAGCCGTGATTGACGGCGTCGTACATCACTCCGTGCCCGCGCCGGTGCTCGGCCGCAAGCGTCAGCTCGGCCAGCGACGTCACCGGACTGTCCGCGCACAGCACCGCGTCGGTGAGGTCGAAGAGCGCATCCGCACGGGAGTAGAGGCAGTCGTGGAACTCGACACGAAAGTGGGACAGCACGCTCAGCGCGGCGTCAGCGGGACCTGCACAAGCCAGACTCTTCACAGCGGCCGTTCCTTCACGCGACGTTGCTCGACACCTCGAAGCGTGAAGAACGGCCGCCCTGCTGTCTCACGAAGAAGCCAAGATCAGCAGGTCAGGTGACCCGGCGAGGTTAAACGCCAAGCTGAGAGCAGTGCGGTGCCCGGCGCAGTCGTGCGCATGTCGGTCTGTTGGAGTCAGCCAGTGGGTACCCGACTGTTGCCGAAACACCACACTGCGTTCCTGCATTCCTGACCTTTCGTCACCTTACGTTTGCCGCACGTCACACAGGCCGGCATGGGACTACTGGTGCAACTGTGACAAGTGATGACCGTGGGGCTTCTGTTACAAAGTTGACGGATGAACGCAACAGTAGCTTCCTAGTTTTCTCCCGCGCCCTCACACCCATCGCTGAGGCGTTCCAAAGCGCCGGCGAACATCCGGGGGAACGCAGACGGGTGCGGTGTCGCATCCTGCCTTAGCCACCCCCCACGTGCCTGCGGCTGAGTTCCCGCGCGTTTCACGTTGCGCGTGCGGTACCCCTCAACTCCTGCCGAAAGAAAGCGAAGACGGACATGACCACTCCCGTCACCTCCCCTGTACACAAGGCACCGCGCCGAACGGGGAAATGCACGGCCGTCCTTGCGGCGTCCGCCCTCATAGCCGTGCCGCTGCTGGTCGGCGCGGCGTCGCCGGCCATGGCCGACGACGGCAACACCTACTTCAAGACCGAACAGGAAGTCTTCGACTTCGTCAGCCGGAGGGTGCACCTGAACCAGAAGGAGGCCGTCAAGGGCTACCCGGCCAGCGGTCAGGACTCGCAGGAGGTCAAGCTCGACGACGTCGAGAAGGTCTACCCGCATGACCAGGCGCTCAACGACATCCCCGCCAAGCTGGGCAGCCGGTTCAACCTGCCGCCGACCATCCCCACCGAGGGTCCCGACATCCGCTACAGCAGCCGCGACGACAAGGAGCCGTGGCTGGGCAACTGGGACGCCAAGTCGATGTGCGGCCAGCCCAGCCACGACCCGGGCGGCGAGTCGCAGCCCTGCGGATTCGTCGGCGTCCTCGACAAGGCGTATCCCGTCATGCAGACCTCAGCAGCAGTGATGGGCAAGGCGCAGTTCTCCTACAAGACCCGGGCCACGGTCGGCCAGGACACCAGCCAGACCAGTGGCTGGTCCGTCGGCGGAAAGGTCAGCGTGTCCGTTGGTCTTCCGGGCGAGCCCAGCCCGGAGGCCAACTTCACCTACAGCGAGTCGACCACCACCAACAACAAGTGGACGACCATGACCGAGCAGAACAACACCTACGACGTGCCGGACGGCGTGTCCGGGTGGGTCGAGGGGCGCGCCAACGGCGGTTGGTACACCGGATACAACGTCTACAAGCTCGATTTCACCAACGCCAGCGGCGAGCGGAAGCAGAAGCTGGTCCTCATCCCGGCACGTGTCCTGATCCAGGCGCCCGGCAACTCGGTTCCGATGACGTTCGTCAAGCGCCAGGGGTAGCGGCGCACACCCCCTGAACCACCTGAGGTGGCCCCGTTTCCTGCGGAGGCAACGCAAGGCGCGGGCCATCCAGCGGCGGCGTCTGATCACACCCCGCCCCCGCCCCCGGCTCGCCGGCGAGCGGATATCACCGCCGCCGGTACCCGTGGCGGACCTACGGGGCGAGGGCATCGCCGCACGCCGACAGGGCCACCGGCCGCCGCGCCGCGCTTTCCTCAGTCCCCACTGCACCGGGCCTTCGCCCTGGCGCCCCTCAGCCACCTCTCCGCTCTCATCCCCCACGAGTACAGACGGGAATCCCCTTATGAACATAAGACGCTCGACACACCGGCGCGGCAGAGCCAAGCGCCGTGTGGCGGTGGTGACCGCGGCGACCGCGGCCGCCGTCGGTCTCGCTGTTGGCGTGGTCACCATCGGATCGGCCAGCCCCGGCGACCGGCCGAGCGCCGCGGGCAGGGCCACGCCCGGCGTGGAACCGCTCCACGAGACCCCGCCGGAGCCGCTCAGCGACGTACCCAAGAGCAACGAGCGGCGCGGCATGGTCTACCAGGGGCTCAAGCCGGCTCCCGAGGGTGACCCTTGCGTCGGTGTCTACGTCGTGTCCAAGACCAAGGCGAAGCTGTGCACGCACGGCCCTGACGCCCCGCCGAAGGGCGTCGACATCACCAAGGACGCCGCGCCCGCGGTACGGCGGACCGCCCCGGCCCCTGCGCTCAAGGGCAGCACGAGCAGCGCCCCGGACGCCTCCGACGTACTGCCCGGCGGTATGCCCGCGCTCGACGCACGTACCGGCAAGGCGCAGCGGCCCGCCTCGGCCGCCTCCGGCTCGGCCACCGGTGCCGCGGCCGATGCCGGTTCCAAGGTGGTCTGTGAGGGCGACGGCTCCTCGGGCAACCGTGTCCAGGTGCTCTACGTGCACGCGCCCGGCAACGACCGGTTCGCCAAGTACGCGGCCTCGTTCAAGAAGTGGGCGGCCGAGGCCGACGTCATCTACGACGAGAGCGCCAAGGAGACCGGCGGCCGCCGCCACATACGGTTCGTCACCGACTCCGACTGCACCGCCAACGTCCTGAATGTCGAGGTCTCGGCCGCCGCCCTGAGCGAGTTCGGCGCGACCAACACCGCGCTGGCCGCCAAGGGCTTCAACCGCCGCGACCGCAAGTACATGATGTTCGTGGACTCCAACGTCTACTGCGGCATCGGCTCCTTCAACGGCGACGAGCGCCCCGGGCCGAAAAACCTCAGCAACTTCGGCCCTTCCTATGGACGTACGGACGCCGGCTGCTGGGGCGGCTCGACCCCGGCCCACGAACTGGGCCACAACCTCGGCGCCGTCAACAACAACGCCCCGCACGCCAGCGGCGGCGCACACTGCGTGGACGAGTGGGACATCATGTGCTACTCGGACTACCCGAACTACCCCAAGATGCAGATCCTGTGCCCCGAGCGCACCGGTGACGAGCGGCTCGACTGCCACCACGACGACTACTACAACACCGCCCCCAAGCCCGGCAGCTACCTGGCCTCCCACTGGAACGTCGCCAACAACCGCTTCCTGATATCCGACGGCGGTGACGGCACCAAGCCCGACCCGAACCCGACCGGCAAGCCCACCCCGACGCCGTCCCCGACCTCCACGCCCAACCCGGGCACCGGCCCCGCCGCCAAGGTCACCCAGATCACCGCGAACTCCGCCGTGGCCAGTTGGACCAAGGTGCCCTCCGCCACGGGCTACACCGTCTTCCTCAACGGCAGCAAACTCGCCGACGTGGGCGACATCGCGACCCGCGTCGTCCGGCTGACGCCCGACACCTCCTACCGGATCACCATCGCCGCGCGGTACGCCGGCGGCAAGACCTCGCAGCCGGGCCCGGTCAGCACCTTCCGCACCCTCACCGCGTCCGACGGTGACAAGCCCACCCGGCCGGGGACGAAGTACGTGATGGTCAACGCCCTCACCGGGCACGCCGCCGACATCTGGGGCGGTTCCAAAAACAACGGCACGGTCGCCATCGCCTACCAGCGCACCGGCTACGCCAACCAGCAGTGGACCTTCAAGCAGGCCGGCGACAGCGCCGTGACCGTCACCTCGGCGGTCTCCGGCAAGTGCCTGCAGTTCAACTCCGCCACCGCGGGCCAGTACGTCGCCCAGCAACCGTGCAGCGATGCCGCGTCCCAGAAGTGGCGGCTGCGCAACGGCGGAGACGGCTCGTATGTGCTCCAGCCGCAAGGCTCGAAACTCGTCCTGGGCGTCAGCAAGCGCTGGTACTACGGCGGCTGGCTGCTCGAACTACAGCGGCAGAACAACGAGGGCTACCAGAAGTGGACCCTGCAGCGCTCCTCCTGAGCGGCGCCCGGTGGTCACTCGACCCTTGACGGCCTGACGGCCCAGTGACCGAGCCGGCGGCTGCTCGCCCCCTAGCAGTCGCCGGCTCATCCATCGGCCCTTCGCCTTCATCACACCTCCCCCCCCCTCATCGCCCTCCAGCGCCAGGAGCACCTGTGCGACACCCACGTTCCTCCCGTTCCTCCCGCCTCACCCCGGTCGCCGCGCTCGCCGCACTGCTTGCCGTCGCCCCGGCCCCGCCGGCCTCCGCACACGGCGACACCATCGACATCGACATCGTCACCACACAGCCTGCCGACGGCCGCGTGCGCACCGTCGCAACCTGGGAGAACGACAAGGACCCGGTGACCGAATCCATCGCGGGCACACTCTCCGCCGTCGATGTGAACGGCCGCTCCCTCGGCCCCCTCAAGCTCGTCCCCGTCCCCGGGGAGAAAGCCACCTACACCACCGAAAAGGCGCTGCCACCCGGCCGCTGGAAGGTGACCGTGGACTGCGGCTTCCCCGACCTCGGCCATGGCGAGGCCACCGTGAACGTGCCCGCCGCCGGCGACAAGCCCACCGACAACCGAACCAGCCCGCCCGCCGACCCGCCAAAGGACCGGCAGAAGGACCGGCCGGCCGCCGAGGCGTCGGCCCAGTCCGCCGATGGACACAAGGCCGCCACGTCGTCGTCCGCCCCCCTCTGGGCGGGGGCGGCCGCCGCTGTCGCGCTGGGCGGCGGGGCAGCGTTCCTGATCGCGCGGCGCCGTCGCGCAGGGCGCTGATCAGCGGAGCCGCGCCGCGGACACGACCGGCGCTCCGCGGGGACGGTCCCAAGGCAGCAGATAGCCCCAAGGCGGCGGACAGTGCCGCTGACTGCGCGCTGCCGAGTCTCGCCGGATGGACGGATGAGGGCCATGACACCGACTTCTCCGTCTTCCAGCGCCCGGCCGGGCTTCCAGCGCCCGGCCGGGACTATCAAGGTCGGCATGATCTTCGTGGACTTCCCGGATGCCCCTGCCATCGAGTCCCCGGCCGACGGACGCGGCCCAAGTCGCGCCCGGCGCGGACTGGGTGTGGCAGGCGTCGTACGGCAAGGCATGGCTCGCCATCACCCAGCACCAGCGCTGGGTGCGGATGCCCCCGACTCCACGGACTACCACTTCGAGCGCGGCTTCAGCCAGAGCAATGCTCAGATCCTGTGGATCGGCTCGGGAGGGCGTACCTTCCCGAGTGATCGATCGACTGGTATCGAGTAGGCCCGCGTTGCCGCGCGGGTCGGGAAGGCACGCCCGTGCTCAGCGTAGTGAACTCCGACGGCACCCACCGCCGACGGCTCCTCCCTGATCGATGAGATCGTCCGCGAGGGCGCGAGGCGGATGCTGGCCGCCGCGCCTGAGGCCGAAGTCAACGCGTATATAGCAGAGTTGGCGGATCGTCGGGACGAGACCGGGCGCCGTCTGGTGGTGCGCAACGGCTATCACCAGCCGCGCAAGGTGACCACGGCGGCCGGGGTGGTGGAGGTGCAGGCGCCGCGGGTGAACGACAAGCGTGTCGATGAGGCGACGGGCGAGCGCAAGCGGTTCTCCTCAGCGATCCTGCCGCCGTGGTGCGGCAAGTCCCCGAAGATCAGCGAGGTGCTGCCGCTGCTCTATCTGCACGGTCTGTCCTCCGGCGACTTCGCGCCCGCCCTGGAGCAGTTCCTATCGCCGCACGGTGCTGGAGGAGGTTGCCGTCCAGGGGGCCGCTGACCTCTCCGCACGGCTGGAGCACCGGCGCGCGGTGTGAGCCCGTTCGAGATCGCGGTCCGGGAGGACGTCGAGCTGGGGGAGGGGCCGATCTGGGACGCGGAGCGCGGCCGGGTGGTCTGGGCCAGGAGTTCGCGGGCGAGGGGTTCGCGCTGGTGGTACGTGCTGACTAGAGAGTGAAGGGTGGCAGGCTGCCGACTACCGCGTCCTGCCGGAGAGGGTGTTGCGGATCCCCACCCCGTTCAGTCGCTCCTGGCCCCTCAGCTCGGTCACCTCGCTGTCGAAGGCGTAGAAGATCTTCGGATCGGCGAAGGCGCGGGTCTGCATGACCTTGGAGGCGCGCAGGGTGTCGCGGCGGTGGATGAGAGTGACCGACTCGGCGTAGCGGGTGAGGAAGGTGGCCTCCTCCAGTGCGGTGTCCCCGCCGCCGACCACGGCCAGATGCTGCCCTTTGAAGAAGAACCCGTCGCAGGTGGCGCACCAGGACACCCCGCGTCCGGACAGCTCGTCCTCGCGCGGCAGGCCCAGTTTGCGATAGCCGGATCCGGTGGCCACGATCACGGCCCGCGCCCGGTGGGTGTGGCCGTGGGCGTCGGTGAGGTGCTTGGTCATACCCATCAGGTCGACCTCGACGATGTCGTCGTCGACCATCTGGGCGCCGCAGCGGACGGCCTGGGCCCGCATCGCGCCCATCAGATCCGGGACCTGGACGCCCGCCGGGAAGCCGGGATAGTTCTCCACCTCGGTGGTCGTGGCCAGCGAGCCGCCGATGAAGAGGCTGCCGCAGAAGACCAGGGGGCACAGGCCCGCGCGGGCGGCGTAGAGGGCCGCGGTGTATCCGGCTGGGCCGGAGCCGATGACGACGACGTCCCGGACTTCACCGCCGTCGCCAACGGCCATGGCGCTCACCGGGGGTCTCCGGCGGCGGACCCGTCGCCGACGTACAGCAGACGGTTCTTGGACCCGGTGCCCGGATCCTGCACGTGATCCTTGGTGGACGCCTCTATCAGCGCCTTGTCGATGTCGACCGGGGTGGCGTCCGGGTGGTCGGACAGATACATCGCCACGGCACCGGTGGCCTCGGCGGTCGCGGCGGAGGTCCCGGACAGGCTGCGGTACGCGTCGTCGCTCGCGGCCCCGGCGGTGGGGATGTTCTCGCCCGGCGCGAACAGGTGCACACAGGCCCCGTAGTTGGACCAGGCGGGGCGGCTGTCCCGCTGGTCGGTGGCGGCGACCGTGATCCCGGTGGTCTGCCTGCCGGGGCTCTGCATGCAGGCGTCGCTGCCGGAGCCGCCGGAGCCGCCACCGGCCGCCGCGGTGTAGGGGATGCCCAGGCGCGTCATGTTGTACAGCTGGCGGTCTACCACCGTGCCGGGTTCGCCGGAGAAGCCGAGGCTGACCACCGCGGGCCGTTCGGCATGGGCGGTGATCCAGTCCACCGCGGTCATGATGTGCTCCATCGAACCGGTGCCGTCGCAGCCGAACGCCCGCACCGACTCGATCCCGGCCTCCTTGGCGGCACCCGACCGTTCTCCGGCCGCGATCGCGGCGGAGGCGGTGCCGTGCCCATGGCAGTCGCCGTCCTCGCCGCGGGTCTGGGCGATGGCGTCGTACGCGGTGTGGGCACGCCCGCCGAACTCCTCGTGAGTGGTGCGGAGTCCGGTGTCCACGATGTAGACGCGCGCATCGGAGGCGGTGTTGGGCGCGGAGTAGCCGCCGTCCAGCGGCAGCTCCCGCTGGTCGATACGGTCCAGTCCCCAGCCGGGTGCCGAGGGCCCGTCGTCGGAACGAACGAAGCCGCCGAAGCCGCCGAAGCCGCTGGGGGCGGCGCCCGGCTCCCCGGCGACCTGGTAGGTGTGGTCCTTCGTCACCGAGTCCACCCGGCTGTCGTTGAGGTACTTCGCCACCTGGTCGTCGGTCAGGGTCGCGGAGAAGCTTTGTGAGGCCGAGTAGTAGATCCGGCGCAGCTCGCCGCCGTTCTGGGCGGTCATCTCCGTGGCCACTTTGGTCACTTCGTCGGCGGAGGCGGCAACGCCTCGTATCTGGACGATGTGCACGGTGCCGACGGAGTGGGGCTCGGCCGCCGTCGCGGACGGGCCGGCGAACAGAAGGGGAGCGGCCAGCGCGGCCGTGGCGGCCGCGACCACCGCGACAGTGTGCGCACGGCGCGAAGTCGCACGGAACGGGGTCTTCTTCATGGTGTGGGGGGTGCCTTTCGCATCGGGCCGGTGGTGACCGGTGACCTCGGGGCGGGGCAGGCCGTCCTGCCCTGCCCCGAGGCGTGGGGGATGGGGAGAAAGGGCGTGCCCGCCGGCAGGCGGCGGCTACAGCTTGTTCAGCCAGGCACGCAGCGACTCGGGGGCGTCGAAGCCGACCTGGCGGCTGCCCGCTTCCTCCCCCTTCTTGATGTCGATCAGGGTCGGGATGTACTCGATGTGGTAGCGGTCCGAGAGTTCCTGATTGGTGTCGACGTCGACCCGGGCCCAGACCCACTTGCCGTTGTCTTCCTTGTTGTATTTCTCCAGATACGGCTTCTGCGCCTGGCACGCGCCGCACCAGGAGGCGGTGAAGTCCAGGACCACCGGCTTGGTCTTCGACCACTCCATGACCTGGTCGAAGTTGGCCGAGGCCACATCGACCTCGTTGGGGATCTCGGCGGCGGTGGACGGCGCGGCGGTGAGGGTGGGCGTCGGCGCGGCCATCGCCGGTGCGACGGCGACACCGGCCAGCACGGCGACGGCGGCGGTTGTGACGGTGAACCTGCGGAGCATGGAGGTGTCCTCTCGTTTCGGAATATGCGGGTGTGTGGGTTGTGCCGCAGGCGCGGCACGCGCGGTGCTGCGGATGGCGCTGTACGGATCGGGCCGCCGGTCGCCGGGCTTGGCGGCCGGTCGGCCGGATGAGCCGGTCGGTCAGCCGGCAGGGGATTTCTCTGTCGGCAGGCCGCCGCTCACCCAGTCCTCGATGCCTTCGAGGTACTTGCGGACATGGGTGTATCCGAGTTCCACGAGCCGGGTGCCGACGAGTTCGCTGTTGCGGCAGGGCACATTGGCGCAGTACACGACGATGGGGGCGGAGCGATCGGGAAGCACGGTGGGGGCGAGTTCATCGGTGAAACGGAATGCGTCCTCGTACGGGAATCCCGGAATGTTCACCGCGTGCGGCAGATGCTCGCGCTCGTAGTAGTCCACCGGCATGGTGTCGACCACGGTCACCGACCCGGCCTCGATTTCGGCTTTGAGCTCTTCCCTCTTCACCAGCGGTAGCACGTCAGCCTCCGGATTTCGTCAAGTCGGCTTCGGGGGTTGGGGTTTGGCGCCTGGCTCGGCGCGATGCCCGGCCGGACCGGGGCGCGGCACGTGTGGGGGCGATCCGGCCGATGGCCGCGTAGAGCAGGAATGCGACGAGCACCGCGTTGATGGCCGAAATCCCGTAGTCCAGGTACTTTCCGACCGCGGCACCGGCCGCCCAGCACACCAGCGACAGCGGCATCCAGTCAGCGCTCTCACCGGGCATCACACCGCTGTGCCGGGCCCGGTCGAGTGCGGCGCGGAACTGCCGCACCACGAAGTACTCGGCGATGATGATCCCGGCCACCGGCGGGGCCAGAATGCCGATGGTCTCCAGGAAATCGGAGAAGTTGTCCACGATTCCCATGGCGGACAGGGTGGTTCCGATGACGCCGATCAGCAGGGTGACCGGTCGTCTGCCCACCCGTCGGCCGAGGAGCACGTCGATGGAGTTCACCAGGCCCAGTGAGGACGAGTAGAGGTTCCAGTCGTTGATCTTGAGGATGGCCGTCGCCAGAATCAGGGTCCCGAGGAATCCCGAGGAGGAGGTGATGATCCCGACGATGTCCGAGGTGCGGGCGGCGTGCGAGAGCAGCACCGCGGTGAGCCCGATCAGATACTCCCCGAGCGTCACGCCGATGACGGTCTGTTTGACGACGTCGGAGGGACGGCGATTGAACCGCGTCATGTCGGGCGTCATGATCGCGCCGAGGATGAACGCGCCGGCTACCAGGGTGGTGCCCTCGGCCAGCGACATCGCCGGCCCCGGGGGAGCGGAGCTGATCAGGTCGGCCAGTGAACGGTCCGCTAGGGCGTCCCCCATCGAAGAGGCGGTGAGCAGGAGGAAGGCCGGCACGGTGAGATAGGCGGTCCAGGCCATCATCCGGAAACCCCGCACCGTGATCGCGGTGATGACGCTCCCGCCGACCAGCGCCCAGATCCATTCCGGTGCCCAGCCCGCGAGATCGTGCATGCCCTGAGCGAAGACCCCGTTCTGTACGCCGAACCAGCCGGCCAGGCTGAGCGCGATCAGCGGGCCCACCAGGGCCGAGCCCTTGCGCCCGAACCCGGACCAGCGGGCCAGCACCGAGGTGGACAACCCCTCCCGGACACCGGCGATGCCGAGCAGAATCGTGATGGCCTCCAGCAACACCGATCCGATGGTGATCGCCAGGACCGCGTCGCTGAAATCCATACCGAAACCGAGCACGGCCCCGACCATGAACTGCTGGAACGACGACACCTGCCCGAATCGCTGGACAGGCGACGGAAAACCAGGAATGCCGGGATTCCTCCGGCACCCGGGTCAGCGAGTAGTCGTCGAGCCGCTCATCCGGATGGCTGGGTGGATTACCGGGCTGCGCTGCGGCAGCCATCAGATTTCTGCTTCGCTGGTCTGCCGCGCGCCGTGTCGCGGGCCCGCGCTTTCCCGTTCCTGTACGACCAGGAATCCCTGGCCCGGTACCGGTGACCAGGGCAGCTCATTCCGGTAGAGGCGCTCCAAAAAATCCACGGGATGGTGATAAACGAACACCGAAGGCCCGCTCTGGGCTATTCTGCCGGAGTCGACGAATAGTGGAAGCTCGGCAAGGAAATAGCGGACCGCGAGATGGAGCTGCTCCTGGCTCGGCGGCGTATCCGGCGGCAGTTTGCGGTCGAGCACCCAGTGGGCGGCGTCCAGGCATGCCTGCTGGAATATCGGGTCGTCGGCGAAGAGTCCGTGGGCATGGTCCAGCAATTCGCGGTAGCGGGGGTTACCGTCCAGCCGGGCCATGCCGAGGATCAGCCGGGTGGGGTCGTCGACCGACAGGGTGCGCAGGGCCGTGGTGATCTTGTTGTGCACGTACTGGCCCTGGCGCTGGGCCTTGTGCCGGGCGCGGTCCGGCGGATAGCCGAGCGCTTCCAGCGTGTAGGCCGCGACCGTGTCGGGGACGAAGAAGTGGCAGCTGTCGAATCTCGACAATGCCCAGTCTGCCAATGCGACCAGTCGTTTGGTGGTGAAGTAGCTGTTGAACGGGCTGACTCCGATGCATGCGTGCGATGCTTTTCGTTGTGCTGCACAGCAATTCTCGGTGAGGGGTTGGGCATCGAACATGACTTCCTCGCATATTGGTCTGGACCAATAAGGTGGGGGAGAGGAAACGCCTGCGGGACTCAAATCGTCGCTCGATGTGGCAGGTTCTGGGTACTGTCAGCCAGTTATGCCGTGAACGCATACCCTCGGGTGGGCTCGGGTCGCCGCTGGAAGGCTCTGCGTTACGACGAGAACTGCCCGATACGCTACGCGCGTGGCATCGCCGATAAACCCCTCCGGATTCCATGTCCGGGCCTGGTCGCGGCCACTTAAACGCGGTTATCTTCTGACCTATGGACCTCCAGCTCCGACACTTACGTAATCTGTGTGCTATTGCCGACGCGGGAAGCTTCAACCGCGCAGCGATAGCACTCTGCCTTCCCCAGCCGGCGCTGAGCCGCCAGGTCCGGCGACTGGAGCAACTGCTCGGCGGCCCGCTCTTCGAGCGGGACTGCAACGGGGTACGGCCCACCGCCCTCGGCTCAGAGGTGATCAGCCATGCCGAGTCGATCATCCGGGTTTCCGACCACCTCGGTGAGCAGCTCCGAGCCCATCGGCTCCAGCGGCGCAGCGGCGCAGCGGCGTGCGGGCCTGCTGGGCGACCAGCGCGCTGCACGAACCGCTGCTGCACAGCCTGCGCCAACTCCCCGGCAACGGACAGCCGCGCATCGTCGTCGCCGACTCCTCCCGCAGCATGGCCGGACTGCTGCGCGCCGGGGACGTCGATGTGGCGCTGCGCGACCGCGTCAGCGACGAGCCGGCCGCCACGCGGCGCGCCTCCGCCGAGCCGGGCGACGACCTGGTCTCGGAGATCGTATGGGCCGAGAGCCCGGTGCTGCTCGCACTCGCCGCCGACCACCCACTGGCCACCGCCCCGGCCGTCACCATGGCCGAACTCGCCGAGGAGGACTGGATATCCGTATATGGACCGGACAGATGCCACGAGGAACTACGCCGCTTATGCGGGGCATTCGGCTTCACCCCGCGCATCAGCCACGACATTCCGGTCAGCGGCCCGCGCAATGATGTGATCCGCCACCAGCGCTGTGTGACGCTCGTTCAGCCCATGCGCCCGGTGGGCCCGGGAGTTGTCTACCGCGAGATCGCCGACCTGCCGCTGCTGGTCCGGCACGCGGTCGCCATCCGCCGCGACAGCCACTTCGCGGCACAGGTCCCCCTGCTGGTCCAACTCCTGGGCCAGGCATATCAAGAGCTGGCGAGCGGGACACCTGGCCGGCTCACCGGTCGGGCCGCCGCCATGGACGCCCGTACGGCCGGTGGTCCACGACTCCGCCCCTCCCGTACCGACCGATGAATACCTGGCCACCATGGAGATCGAGATATCCGACCTGCGCCTCCTGCGAGCTGTCGCCGAGACCGGCAGCCTGGCCGGAGCCGCCCGTGAATTGGGCACCCACCAGGGCAATCTGAGCCGTCGACTGCAACGGATCGAACGGACCACCAGCCTCATCGTCTTCCACCGCAGCCACCACGGCGCCACGCCGACCGCGGCGGGCCGACTCCTGCTCCACGGAGCCGACGCGCTGCTCCCGCTGGTCGATCAGCTGCTTGCGGTCACCGCCCGCGCCCCCCACGCCGACCCCCACACCCCTTCCTCCACTCCACGCGAGGGGTAGGCCGCACAGACCGAGTACCTTGCTCAGCTTCCGCAGGAGCGCACCGTGGTCGGACCGGTGTGTCCGGCCGGGGCGCGATGCGCCAGTCGCCGCGCGCGGTCAGCGTGTATGTGACGGCGACCCGGAGCGTGCCCGGGTAGCCCATCTCGCCGTGCGGGCTGGTGCGGCGCAGCACGAGGCCGCGCTCGGCGCCCTGGACGAACGGCTCGACGCCCCACACACGCTTGTCGGGAATCCCGGAAGAGCCCGCCCAGGGTGATGGCCCCATGTCGCTGGGAGAAGTGCAGGCCCTCGTGACCAATACCGTGGCGACCGGACACGGGTCCGGTCGCCACGGAGCGTCCGTTCGGCGGCGGCCGGACGGTGCCTATCACTGCCTGGAGGTGACGGGACGGTTCGCGGCCACGAGGTCCTCGCGTACGGCGATGGCCGCCGCCTGGGTGCGATTGGGGCAGTTCATCTTGGCGAGGATGTTGGCGCCACCAGCGCCGGCGGTACTGCTGGGCGACACCGTCTTCTGCCAGTGCAACGGCGCCACCAAGGGCGCGCTGCTGCGCTGCCGTACGGCGGGCGCTTCCGACCTGGCCGCCGTCGCGGAACGAACCAGGGCCACCACAGGCTGCGGTGGCTGCAGCTCCACGGTCGAGGAACTGCTCGACCTCTAGATCCAGGCGCTGTTTCCCGGCGCCCGAGCGCGAGCCCCGGGGCGAACACCCTGCGGGCGCGGACCCGCAGGGTGGAGAAAGGACAACGGATGGCGCTCGTCGTGCAGAAGTACGGCGGCTCCTCGGTGGCCGACGCCGAATCCCACAGGACACGCAGGAAGTGACGCCCCTGGGGCGCGGCGGCTCCGACACCACCGCCGTCGCGCCGGCCGCGGCCCTCGGCGCCGACCTGTGCGAGATCTACACCGACGTCGACGGCGTCTTCACCGCCGACCCGCGGATCGTGCCCACCGCCCGACCGATCACAGTCGGGGCCTTCGACGTGCCGTGATCTCAGTTCTGGTCTCAGTTGCCCGGCGCGGCCGTGGACTTGGGCGGACGGAGTGCGGACGCGGTCTCACTCCGGCAGCGGCGCCTTCCCCGGATACCCTTCCCGCCAGGCCGCGTACGCCGGGCTGGCGGCGCGGATGGCGAGGTAGCCGTCGCGGACCCCGCGCAGGATCTCGGGGCCGTGCGCGGCGAGTGGGCTGTCGCGATGCCAGGCCAGTATGTGGCGATACCACAGCGGGTTCCCGGCGAGGGGACGGACCACCACTCCCGGGACCTCGATGAAGGTTGCCTGGCAGAGGCTGACGGCCAGGCCCGCCCGGATGATCTCGATCAGTTGACGGCCCTCGGCCTCGTACGGTGTGTGCGGGTGCCGGCCGGTCAGGGCGAAAATCGACGACCAGTACTCGCGGGTGCGGTCGCTGTCGAGGCGGGGTACGGCCCACTCCTCCTCCATGAGCCGGGCCAGACTCACCTCGTTCCCCGCCACCAGGGGGTGGGCCGCGGGAAGCAGTGCGAACACCGGCTCGGTGACCAGCGGCTGCTGTATCACCCCGTCCCGGGGCGCCAGTTCACAGCCGGGGTTGTCGCCGAGGACGGCCGCCTCCAGACGGCCGGCGGCGAGGTCGTCGAGCAGCGGCAGGGAGGAGTACTGGCAGCGCGTCGTCACCTCCGCCTCCGGCAGCAGTTCCCGTACTGCCAGGATCAGATGCCCCAGCAGGGGCGCGCCCACCGAGCCGAGCCGGATGCGGGCGGGCGCGGCATGGCAGCGGGCGGCGCGGGCGGTGTCGGCGAGCAGTCCGTCGATGCCCGGCAGGAGGGCGCGCGCCCGGCCGAGCACCAGCTCGCCCAGCGCGGTCGGGGCTACTCCGGCGCGCCCGCGCTCGAACAGCGTCCCGCCCAGCACCGTCTCGATGCGCCGCAGCTGGGCGCTCAGCCCCGGCTGGGTCATACGCAGCGCCGCGGCGGCGCGCGTGAGGCTCCCGGACTCCGCGATGGCGCACACCACTCGCAGATGGCGTACCTCGAGATCCATGGCGCGGATGTTATGCACAGCCGAGAGCTTCCCGACAGGCCCGTGCGGTCACAGCCTTATGTCAAATGTCACGTGTCATTCACACGGAGGTTGTGAAGCGATGAGCCGAATACCCATCTCCCCGCGGACCGCGCGGCCGACGATCGCGTCGGCCGTGCTTGCCGCCCTGCTCCTGCTGGGTACGCCGTCCGCCCAGGCGGCCGACCCCGTGTCCTCGTGCAGGCTGTCCGGCACCACCGGATGGACGGACGAAGGCCAGAACACGGACTACAACGTCTTCCAGCGGCCCACCGGGACCAAGAAGGTCATCATGCTCTTCGCGGACTTCCCGGACGCCGCCGCCACCGAGACCACGTCCAGCGACGCCGCCCAGCTCACACCGGTCAAGGACTGGATGTGGAAGGCCTCGTACGGCAAGACATGGCTGGACATCAGCCAGCACAACGAATGGCTGCGTATGCCGAAGAACTCCACCGAGTACGGATTCGAGCGCGGGTTCTCGCATGAGACGCACGAGGAGTACATCAAGGACGCCGTGACCAAGGCGGACCCGAAGGTGGACTTCTCGCAGTACGACATGGTCTACGTCGTAGCCACCAAGAACGCGAAAGCCATCTCCTTCACCCCCACCTACGTCTACGATCCGGGCACGACCGGCATCCGCGCCGACAACACCATCGTCAAGTGGGCCGTCACCTTCGGCCAGGACATGTGGGACTTCGGCCCCAAGGTGGCGGCCCATGAGACGGGCCACACCTTCGGCCTGCCGGACCTGTATTCCTTCGACTCCAGCAGCGACATCCACCGCTACATCGGCGGCTGGGACGTGATGGGGAACGTCTCGGGCAAGGGTCCGCAGTTCTTCGCCTGGCACTCCTGGAAGCTGGGCTGGACCGCCGACGATCAGGTCCTCTGCCGGGCCAAGGCGGGCACGGACACCGTGTATCTGAGCGCCGTCGAGTACACCAGCTACAAGAAGCTGGCTGTGATCAAGACAAGCTCCACGACCGCGTACGTCGTCGAATCACGAAGGGCGGTCCACAACGACGAGAACGCCTGCTCGACCGGCGCCCTGGTCTACAAGGTGGACACGTCCGTCAAGACCGGCGAGGGGCCGATACGCGTGATGGACGCCAAGCCCAATGACGTGCCGAAGAGCGGCTGTCACCCGCTGGACGACGCGCCGTACTGGATCAACCAGTCGTTCGAGGACAGCAACGCCGGAGTGAAGATCGAGGTCACCGCCACCGACGGCTACGGGGATACCGTCCGCATCACCAAGTCGTAAGACACCAGCAGCAGACCATGGCTGTGCCCTGGATCCCCCCCCGGATCCAGGGCACAGACCGTTTCAGGCTGCCTCGGGGAAGTGGCAGGCCACCTGCCGCTCCTCCCACGGCCCCGTCACCCGCAGCAGGGGCGCCTCGGTCCGGCAGATCTGCTGGGCCTTGGGGCAGCGCGGGTGGAAGGCGCAGCCAGGCGGGGGTGCCGCCGGGCTCGGCGGGTCGCCGAGCAGGGTGATGCGCTCCCGGGTCCGCTCGGCTGCGGGGTCGGGCAGCGGTACGGCGGACAGCAGGGCCCGGGTGTAGGGGTGGGCGGGGGCCGCGTACACCTGTTCCTTGCGGCCGATTTCGACGATGCGGCCCAGGTACATCACGGCGACCCGGTCACAGGCCCGCTTCACCACCGACAGATCGTGGGCGATGAAGAGATAGGCGAGCGAGAGCTCCCGTTGCAGCCGCTGCATCAGATTGACGATCTGGGCCTGGACGGAGACGTCGAGGGCCGAGACCGGTTCGTCGGCGACGACCAGCCGGGGGCCGGTGGCCAGCGCGCGGGCGATGCCGATGCGCTGGGCCTGCCCGCCGGAGAACTCGTGCGGATAGCGGTCGATGTGCTCCGGGATCAGCCCGACGAGCTCCATCAGCTCCGTGGCCCGCTTGCGGGCTTCCGCGGCCGAACTGCCCTGCACCAGCAGGGGGTCGGAGATGATCCGGGCCACGGTCTGGCGCGGGTTGAGGGAGGAGTGCGGGTCCTGGAAGACCATCTGGAGGTCCCGGCGCAGGGGCCTGAGCTCACGCTGACCGAGGTGGCTGATGTCCCGGCCGCCGTAGGTGATGGCCCCGGTGGTGGGCTCCAGTAGCCGTACGATCATGCGGCCGGTGGTGGACTTGCCGCAGCCGGACTCCCCGACCAGGCCGAGGGTCTCGCCGGCCGCGACCTCGAAGCTGATGTCGTCGACGGCCCGTACGGGAGCCGCCCGCCGTCGGCGGCTGGGGAAGGTCATCGTCACGTTCCGTACGGTGAGCAGGGGCTCTGGGGTGTTGTTCATGGGGTGCCTCCGCGGGGCTGGGTCTTGGTGGTGGCCGGCCGCAGGGGTAGATGGCAGGCCACCACGTGCCCGCCCTCGGCGGTGAGTTGGGGCCGGACCTCCGCACAGCGCCCGCGCGCGTCCGCCGGGGCGGCCGCCGCCCGGGCGCAGCGCGGTGCGAAGGCGCACCCCGGTGTGGGGGTGAGGAGGGACGGTGGGCTGCCGGGGATGGCCCGCAGCGGTTCGTCGTCGCTGTCGTCGAGTCGGGGCAGGGAGTCGAGCAGGCCCCGGGTGTACGGGTGGGCCGGAGCGGCGAACAGGTCGTTCACCGGGGCCTGTTCGGCCGCCCGGCCGCCGTACATCACCAGCACGTCGTGGGCGACGCGGGCGACCACGCCGAGGTCGTGCGTGATCATGATGACGGCGAGTCCGCGCTCTTCCTGGAGGCGGGCGATCAGGTCGAGGATCTGGGCCTGGACGGTGACGTCGAGGGCGGTGGTCGGTTCGTCGGCGATGAGCAGTTCGGGCTCGCAGGCGAGCGCCATGGCGATCATCACGCGCTGCCGCATGCCGCCGGAGAACTGGTGCGGGTACTCGCCGGCACGGCGGGCGGGTTCCGGGATGCCGACCTCGCCGAGCATGTCGACGGCGCGTCTGCGGGCCGCGGAGCGGCCCGATCCGAAGTGGACGCGGTGGTGTTCGGCGATCTGCTCGCCGACCGTGTAGTAGGGGTGGAGGCTGGAGAGCGGGTCCTGGAAGATCATCGCCATCCGGCGGCCGCGCAGCCTGCCCAACTCGCGCTCGGCGAGCCCGGTCAGCTGGCGGCCGTCGAGCGTGATGGATCCGGTGACCTCGGCGCCCCGGTGCAGGCCCATGACGGCGAGGGAGGTGACGGACTTGCCGGAACCGGACTCGCCGACGATGCCGAGGGTCTGTCCGCGGCGCACGGAGAAACCGAGCGAGTCGACGGCCCGCACCGGGCCGCGTTCGGTGCGGAAGGTGACCGTCAGGTCGTGGACGTCCAGGATCGGCTGTGGATCGGCCATCAGAACCTCACTCGCGGGTCGACGACGGCGTACAGCAGGTCGACGACCAGGTTGGCGACGACGATGAAGGTGGCGGCGAGGAGCGTGACGCCGAGGATGACCGGCTGGTCACCGGTGGAGAGCGCACCGTAGAAGAGCCGCCCGATGCCGGGGAGTCCGAAGATGGACTCGGTGATGACGGCGCCCGCGAGCAGCCCGCCCAGATCCATGCCGAAGATGGTGAGGATCGGCGTCATGCCCGCCCGCAGCCCGTGTTTGACGACGACGGTGCGGCGCGGCAGGCCCTTGGCGCGGGCGGTGCGGATGAATGGCTCACCCATCGTCTCGATCATCGAACTGCGGCTCTGGCGCGCGTACATGGCCGCGTAGAGGATGGCCAGCGCGAACCAGGGCAGCAGCAGGTTGGACGCCCAGTGGGCGGGGTCCTCGCCGAACGGCACGTACTGCGGGTACGGGAGCAGGCCCGCGACCCGGATCAGGCCGTAGATCAGCATCATCGAGGTGAAGTAGACCGGCAGCGAGGCCGCGGCGACGGCGCCGACCATCAGGACGCGGTCGGTGAGGGTGTCCTTGCGCAGAGCCGCGGCGACTCCGGCGGTCAGGCCGAGCAGCAGCCAGAGCACGGCGGCGCCCAGCGCGAGCGAGGCGGAGACCGGGAGGCGGTCCATCAGCAGGTCCCACACGGCCTCGCTGTTCTCGTACGAGTAGCCGAAGCAGGGGAAGTCGCAGTGCAGGGCGTACTGGCCGCTGCCCATGGTGCGGCCGGTGAAGATGCCGGTGACGAAGTCGGCGAACTGCCGCAGCAGCGGCTGATCGAGACCCATGTGGGTGCGGATCGCCGCCAGGCGTTCGGCGCTGCACGACTTGCCGCAGGCGGCGGCCGCGGGGTCGGAGGGCAGGACGTAGAAGATGGTGAAGGTGACGGCGGCGATGGCGATCAGGACGCCGATGACGCCGAGCAGCCTGCGGCCGAGGTAGAGGGTCATGTGCGGCTGCCCCTCGGGTCGAGGATGTCGCGCAGCGCGTCACCGAGCAGCGTGAACGCGAGCACCGTGAGGAAGAGGCAGGTGCTGGGGATGACGAAGTACATGGGATCCGTGTCGTAGAAGGCGACGCTCTCGGCGATCATCTGGCCCCAGGAGGGGGTGGGCGGCCGGACGCCGACGCCGAGATAGCTCAGCGCCGCCTCGGTGGCGATCATCCCGGGGATGATCAGGGTGGTGTAGGCGATGACCGGCCCGGAGACGCCGGGGAGGATGTCGCGGGTGAGGATCCGCCAGGCGCCGGAGCCGCCGACGCGGGCGGCGTCGACGTACTCGCGGTGCTTGAGCGAGAGCGTCTGGCCGCGGACGACGCGGGCGACACCGGGCCAGCCGAAGAGGCCGATGACGACGGTCATCAGCAGGATCCGGTTGACGTCCTTCGCCACCGACATCATCGCGATCATGAAGATGAGGGAGGGGAAGGACATGGTGAGGTCCATCAGCCGGGAGAGCACGGCATCGGTGCGGCCGCCGAAGTAGCCGGCCGCGATCCCGGCCGCCGTACCGACGATGACCACGATCGCGGTGGCGGCGAAGGCGATGAGCAGCGAGACCTGCGCGCCGTGCACGACCCGGGCGAACAGGTCGCGGCCGGTGACGGGTTCGACCCCGAGCCAGTGGTCGGCGGAGACGCCGCCGAGCGGACCGATCGGCTGGCCGCCGAGGTACGGGTCGACGGCGGACTTGTCGAACTCCTCGGGCGACCAGCCGCCGAGCGCGCTCAGCAGCGGGGCGCCCACCGCCATGAGGAGGAAGAGGGAGACGACGCCGAGGGAGACCTTCACGGAGGTGCGGCGGCGCAGCTCCCTGCGGGCGAGCTGCCAGGGGCTGCTGCCCGCGAGGGCGGCGGGGGCCGCCGCGGCTGAGGTGTTGAGGGAAGTCATGGTGCGGGGACCTCAGCTCTTGCTCTTGGCCGGGTCCTTGAGACCGACGGTGGCGTAGTCGAGCTGTCCGCCGAAGGAGGTCTGGCCGTACGCGCCCGCGATGTTGGTGCCGAGCACCAGCGGCCAACGGCGCATCAGCACCGGGACGGCCGGGGCCTTGGCGAGGATCTCGCCGTCGAGCTGCCGCCAGGCCTTGTCCGCCTGCTTGACGTCGGTCATCGCGGCGATCTCGTCCATCCGCTTCATGGTCGCCTTGTCGCGGAAGAGGGAGTGGTTGCCGGAGTTGCCCTTCTCCTTGATGTAGCGGCCGTCGAAGACGAAGGGCAGGAAGGTGGAGCCGGAGGGGTAGTCCGGGCACCAGCCCGTGTAGACCATGTCGGTGCGGTTCGTGGTGTCGCCGATGGTGGCGTAGAACGCGGACGGGTCGACCGTCTCTATGGTGACCTTGATGCCGGCCTTGGCGAGCGACTGCTGGATCGCCTCGGCCCGTCCCTTGTCCCCGGTCGACACGGTGATCTTGGTGGAGAAGCCGTTCGGCTTTCCCGCCTCCTTCAGCAGCTGCTTGGCCTTCTCGGCATCGCCCGTGGCGGGGATCTTCAGGGTGTCGGGCTGCTTGCCGTCGAAGAGGGTGGTGGGCATGTAGGCGGTGGACAGGTCGTTGAAGGCGGGGCCGCCGGAGGCGGTGAGGACGGCGTCCTTGTCGAGGGCGTGCTGCACCGCCTGCCGGACCTTGACATTGTCGAACGGGGCCCGGCCGGTGTGCATCTGGACCATGTCCGTGCAGTTGGTGGACTCGGCTAGCATCCGCTTCTTCACCTCGGCGTTGGGCAGCACCTTCCCCGCGCTCTCCGGGCGCAGCGCGTACCAGGAGACAGCGGAGGCGTCGGCGCCCTGGCTGGCGATCATCCGGTCGTCGACCTGGTTCTGCTTCAGGCCCATCACCACGACCAGCTTGTCGGGGTACGCCTTGCGTACCTCGTCGGTATCCGGCGACCAGTGGGTGTTGCGGACCAGGACGAGCTTCTTGCCACGGGCGTACGACTCGATCTTGTACGGGCCGGAGGAGAACGGCCGGTTGTCGTACCGCGGGCCTTTGTCCTTGGCCTTCGGTACGGGCGCGAAGGTCGGCATGACGGTGACGTTGGGGAACTCCGCGAAGGGCTTGCGCAGTTCGAAGACGATCGTGTGGTCGTCCGGGGTCTTGATCGAGTCGAGGTGCTCGCCGTGCGCGGGGCCCTTGTAGCCCTCGGCGCCGGCCAGATAGCGGGCGGCGTAGTCGGCGCCGCCGGGGAGGTCGGGCGAGAAGGAGCGCTCGACGTTGTACTTGATGTCCTGGGCGGTGACCGGTGTGCCGTCCTCGTACGTGATCCCCTTCTTCAGCTTGAAGGTCCACGTCCTGGCGCCGTTGGAGGGGGTGCCGAGGTCGCTGGCGAGGTCGGGGACGAGGTCGCCGCCTGCCGTGCCGGGGGACGCCTTGTAGGTCACGAGGGTGCGGTAGAGCAGGCGGGTCCCGAACGCCATGTCGCTCATGACCCAGTTGCGGGCCGGGTCGAGGTGGGTGAAGTCCTGTTGGGACAGGACCGTCAGGGTGCCGCCCTTCTTCGGGGTGCCGCCGATGACCTGGCCTTCGAGTTCGGCGGCGGGGTTTCGGTCGGCACCCGACCGCGACTGGTCGTCGCCGGTACAGCCGGTCGCTCCGAGTGCGAGGGTCGCGGCGAGGGCGACGGCGGTACAACTGCGCTTCTTCATGGGTGTCTCCGTGCACGGGTCGGACAGCTGGGGAAGCTGAAATGTGACCCGTAACATAGTAATGTGAAATTGCACTGCGCAAGATAGCGGCGATGTGCGTTATCCACCCGTGTCCGAGGAGGACCCCGCATGAAGGAACCAGCCGCCCCCGGGACCGTGAGTCACGACCTCCCCGTGTCGCCGGAGCTCGAACGCTTCATGACCGGTGACTGGTCGGCCACCCCGCTGCCCTCCGGCATCCGGCTGCCCGCGGCGGACCCGGCGGCCGCTCGCCGGGCCAGGCTGTCCGCGCACTTCCCCGGCGAGCGGCTGATCGTCCCCGCCGGAGAGCTCAAGGTCCGCTCCAACGACTGCGACCACCGCTTTCGCCCGCACAGCGCCTACGCCTGGCTCACCGGCCTGACCGGCGAGGACCAGGCGGGCCATGTGCTGGTCCTGGAGCCGGACGGTCCGCACGGCCACGAGGCGGTGCTGTACATACGGCCGCGCTCACCGCGCAGCGGTACGGAGTTCTACCGGGACCGGCGCTACGGCGAGTTCTGGGTCGGCCGGCGCCCCGACCTCGCCGAGGCCGAGCGGATGACCGGCATCCGCTGCGCGCACCTGGACGCGTACAGACAGCCGCCGCCGGGGCGCGACGCGCCGAACGACGCCCAACTGGCCTCCGTCCTGAGCGAGTTGCGTCTGGTCAAGGACGCCTGGGAGGTCGCCCAGCTGCAGTTGGCCGTGGACCATACGACCGCCGGATTCGAGGACGTCGTACGGGCGCTGCCGCGCGCGCTCGCGCACCCGCGCGGTGAGCGCTGGATCGAGGGGATCTTCCAGCTGCGCGCCCGCGCGGAGGGCAACGGCACCGGGTACGAGACCATCGCGGCGTCCGGCGCGCACGCCTGCGTCCTGCACTGGATCCGCAACGACGGGCCGCTGGACCCTGGCGACTTGCTGCTGCTCGACGCGGGCGTGGAGACCGACAGCCTGTACACCGCCGACATCACCCGCACCCTCCCGCTGTCCGGCCGCTTCTCACCCGTACAGCGCCAGGTCTACGAACTCGTCCTCGCCGCGCAGGAGGCGGGCATCGCCGCACTGAAGCCGGGCGCGAGCTTTCGCGACTTCCACCGGGCGGGCATGCGGGTGATCGCGGAGGGGCTGGCGGAGTGGGGCGTGCTGAAGAGCGCCGAGGGTGACTTCCACCGCCGCTACACGCTGTGCAGCAGCGGACACATGCTCGGTCTGGATGTCCACGACTGCGCCCGGGCGCGCGCGGAGACGTGCCTGGACGGCGTGCTGGAGGAGGGGCAGGTGCTCACCGTCGAGCCGGGGCTCTATCTCCAGCCCGACGATGAGACGCTCCCGCCCGAACTGCGGGGCATCGGCGTGCGGATCGAGGACGATCTGCTGATCACGTCGGAGGGGGCGCGGCTGATGTCGCAGGCGCTGCCGCGCACTCCCGACGCCGTCGAGGCTTGGATGGGCGCGCTGCTCTACGGCTGACCGGGCCCGGCAGTCCTTCGAAAGCCGGTTGCGGGGAGATCTTGGCAAGACGCAGTGCAATGTGAAATATTACTCTCGTGCTCACGAGAAACTCCGCGGATGTCATCGTCGTCGGGGCGGGAGTGGTCGGCGCCGCCTGCGCCCACTACGCCGCCCGCTGCGGCCTCTCCGTCACCGTGATCGACCGTGGCTCCGTCGCGGGCGGGACCACGGGGGGCGGCGAGGGGAATCTCCTGGTCTCCGACAAGGAACCGGGCCCCGAGCTGGAACTGGCCCTGCTCTCCACGCGGTTGTGGCGGGAGCTGGCCGAACTGCTCCCGCCCCGGATCGAGTACGAGACGAAGGGCGGCCTGGTCGTCGCCTCGGACGCGGCGAGGATACGTGCGCTGCGGACCTTCGCCGCGGCGCAGCGGCGGGCGGGCGTCACGGCGCACGAGGTCCCGGCCGACCGGCTGAACGAGCTGGAGCCGCACCTCGCCCCGGGCCTGGCGGGCGGCGTCCACTACCCCCAGGACGCCCAGGTCCAGCCCGCCCTCGCCGCCGCCCATCTGCTCCGCGCCTCGGGTGCCCGCCTCCGGCTTGGTGAGGAGGTCACCGGCATCCTCACCGGCGCGAACGGCGAGGTGCGCGGCGTACGGACCCCGGCCGGCGATGTGCACGCCCCATACGTGGTGAACGCGGCCGGGGCCTGGGGTGGTGAACTGGCCCGGCTGGCGGGGGTGAACCTGCCCGTCCTTCCCCGGCGCGGGTTCGTGCTGGTCACCGAGCCACTGCCCCGCGTGGTGCGCCACAAGGTGTACGCGGCGGACTATGTGGCCGATGTGGCGAGCGATGCGGCGGCGCTCCAGACCTCGGCTGTGGTCGAGGGCACCCCGGCAGGCCCGGTCCTCATCGGCGCCAGCCGCGAGCGGGTCGGCTTCGACCGCACCTTGTCGACGGAGGTGCTCCGGCGCCTCGCCGCCCAGGCCACGGCGCTGTTCCCGGTGCTGACCCGGGTGAGGGCGATCCGGACGTACGCGGGGTTCCGGCCGTATCTGCCCGACCATCTGCCCGCGATCGGCCCCGATCCCCATGCCCCCGGGCTGCTGCACGCCTGCGGTCACGAAGGCGCGGGCATCGGACTCGCCCCGGCCACCGGACTGCTGATCGCTCGGCTGCTGACGGGCGCCGAACCGCCGATGGACATCACCCCGTTCGGCCCCGGCCGCTTCCCGGCCGCGGCCTGACCGGCTCCGCCCCCGACGAGTCCCGAACGTCCGACGCATCCCACGAGAGGAGGCCCGCAGTGGCCCGTACCCCCGCCGAACTGGTCGGGGCGCAGCTCGCCCCGCCGTTCGCGATCACCATCGACGGCCGTCCGGTGAACGCTTTGCCCGGTCAGTCGATCGCCGCCGCACTGTGGAGTGCCGGCATTCTGGCCTGGCGCACCACGCGCCTCGGCGGCCGCCCGCGCGGCGCCTTCTGCGGCATCGGGCAGTGCTACGACTGCCTCGCCACTGTGAACGGGGAGCCCAACAGGAGGGCCTGCCTGGTCCCGGCCCGCCCCGGCGACGTCATCACCACCCAGGAGGGAAACGGCCATGACGGGCTCGGCGTCTGACCCGCACGACCCCTGTGACCTCGCGGTGATCGGTGCGGGCTGCGCCGGTCTCTCGGGGGCCGTCACCGCGTCCGAACTCGGCCTCTCAGTCGCCCTGCTGGATGCCTCCGAGCAGGCCGGCGGACAGTTCTACCGGCATCCGGCCCCGGACCTGAGAGCCACCCGGCCGCAGGCCCTGCACCATGGCTGGCACTCCTTCACCGAGCTGCGGGAACGCCTGCGGGCGAGCGGCATCGACCACCGCGCCGGACACCACGTCTGGACGGTGACGCGCGAGAGCGACGGCCTGTGGACGGTGCATGCCGTCACCGGAGCCGACGGCGACGAGCCGCGTCCGGTACGCGTCCGGGCCCGGGCCGTCCTGCTGGCGACCGGTGCGTACGAGCGGCAGCTGCCCTTCCCCGGGTGGACCCTGCCCGGGGTCGTGGGCGCCGGGGGTGCCCAGGCGATGCTCAAGTCCGGTCTTGTACTGCCCGGCAGGCGGGTCGTCGTCGCGGGCAGCGGGCCGCTGCTGCTCGCGGTCGCCGCCTCTCTCGCCGCGGCCGGGGCACGTGTGCCCGCGGTGGTCGAGGCATCCGGCTATCTCGGGTACGCCCGCCATCCGCGTGCCCTCGCCGCCAACCCGCGCAAGCTGGTCGAGGCGCTGGTGTACGGCTCGGCCCTGCTGCGCCACCGGGTACCGCTGCGTCCGCGCAGTGCGGTGACTCGGGTGCACGGCACCGACCGGGTGGAGGCGGTGACCGTCTCCCGGCTCGACCGCGACTGGCGGCCCGTCCAGGGGACGGACCGCCGGATCGCCTGCGACGCCCTGGCCGTGGGGCACGGGCTGGCGCCGCAGATCGAGCTGGCGACGGGGCTCGGCTGTGCGACCCGTACGACACCCGACGGGACGCGCGCCCTCGCCCTGGACGACTCCCAGGAGACCTCGGTCTCCGGAATGTGGGCGGCGGGTGAGACCGGCGGGATCGGCGGCGCACAACTCGCGCAGCTGGAAGGCGAAGTGGCGGGCACCGCGGTGGCGGCGCGACTGTACGACCGGCCCGCGCTCCTCGGCGGCGAGCGCGTCCGGGAGCTCCGGCGCCGCCGGGACCGTCTGCGCGCCTTCGCCAACGCCATGGCCGCCGCCCACGCGCCCGGCCCCGGCTGGACGGACTGGCTCGACGACGCCACGGACGTCTGCCGCTGCGAGGAGGTGACCGCAGGCCGCGTCCGCGAGGCGGTCGCCGACTACGGCGCCCGCGACGCGCGCACCGTCAAGCTGCTCACCCGGGCGGGCATGGGCTGGTGCCAGGGCCGGATGTGCGGAACGGCCGTGGCCTGTCTCGCGGCGGGCGGAGGCGGCGCGGCCGTACCGCCGTCCGCGGAGCGCCGGCCGCTCGCCGTGCCGATACCGCTCGGGGTGCTGGGCTCGCTCGACGAGCCCGACACATGAAGACCTCCTGACCCGTGGGGCACCCCTTGCGGGACCCTGCATACACATAAGTAAAATGTCACACACCATAGAAGGGTTGACGGCATGACCGCCACCACCTGGAACAGCGACCGCCCCTGGCGCGGCATCATGGTCGCCACCGCGCTCCCCCTGCGCGAGGACCTCTCGGTCGACTACGACGCCTACGCCGAGCACGTCCGCTGGCTCATCTCGAATGGCTGCGACGGGGTCGTGCCGAACGGCTCCCTGGGCGAGTACCAGACCCTCACCGACGAGGAGCGCGCCCGCGTGGTCCGCACGGCCGTCGAGGCGGCGGGCGACGGCGCGCGGGTGATGCCCGGGGTCGCCGCGTACGGCAGCGGCGAGGCCCTGCGCTGGGCCGAGCAGGCCGCCGAAGCAGGCTGCGGCTCCGTCCTGCTGCTGCCGCCGAACGCCTTCCGCGCGGGCACCGCCGCCGTGCGTGCGCACTACGCCGAGGTGGCGAAGGCCGGGATGCCCGTCGTCGCGTACAACAACCCCATCGACACCAAGGTCGATCTGCCCCCGGCGCTGCTCGCTCAGCTCCACGCCGAGGGCCATGTGGTCGCGGTCAAGGAGTTCACGGGTGATGTGCGCAGGGCGTACGAGATCGCCGAACTCGCCCCGGAGCTCGATCTGCTGATCGGGGCCGACGATGTCCTCCTGGAACTCGCCGTCGCCGGTGCCGTCGGCTGGATCGCCGGGTACCCGAACGCCTTCCCCGCCACCTGCGCCGAGCTCTACCGCGCCGCCGTCGACGGGGACCTCCAGACGGCGCTGCCGCTCTACCGGTCCCTGCACTCGCTGCTGCGCTGGGACTCCAAGACCGAGTTCGTCCAGGCCATCAAGCTCTCCATGGATATCGTCGGCCGCCCCGGCGGCCCAACTCGGCCGCCGCGCGTCCCGCTCACCGGGGAGACCGGGGCGGCGGTGCGGGCTGCCACCGAGAAGGCGGTCGCCGACGGGCACCGCTGACCGCCGACCACGGAAAGGGACCTTCGTGCGCACTCGTCATGTCTTCCATGCCGTCGACTCGCACACCGAGGGCATGCCCACCCGCGTCATCACCGGCGGCGTCGGGGTGATCCCCGGCGCCACCATGGCCGAGCGCAGACTCCACTTCATCGAGCACCTGGACCACCTCCGTACGCTGCTGATGTACGAGCCGCGTGGCCACGCCGCCATGAGCGGAGCGATCCTCCAGCCACCGACCAGCCCCGAGGCCGACTACGGGGTCCTCTTCATCGAGGTCTCCGGTGTGCTGCCGATGTGCGGGCACGGAACCATGGGCGTGGCCACCGTCCTCGTCGAGACGGGGATGGTGCAGGCCGTCGAGCCCGTCACCACGGTCCGCCTCGACACCCCGGCCGGCCTGGTCTCCGTCGACGTCCACGTCCGGGACGGCGCGGCGAAGGCCGTCACGCTCACCAACGTGCCCGCGTTCTGCGTCGGACTCGACCGCAAGGTGTACGTGCCGGGCTACGGGGCGGTGACCTACGACCTCGCCTTCGGCGGGAACTTCTACGCCTTCGTCGGACTCGACGCGCTGGGCCTGCCGTTCGACCGGTCCCGCAAGGACGACCTCCTCGCCGCGGGGCTCGGCATCATGGAGGCCATCAACGCCTCGCCCGATCGGCCCGTCCACCCGGACCTTCCGGAGATCAGCGGTGTCAAGCACGTCTACCTCGCGGCCCCCGGTTCGAACGGGCGCCACTCGCGCCACGCCATGGCCATTCATCCGGGCTGGTTCGACCGCTCGCCGTGCGGGACCGGAACCTCCGCGCGGATGGCGCAGCTGTACGCCCGCGGCGAGCTGCCGCTGGGCCGCGACTTCGTCAACGAGTCCTTCATCGGCACGCGGTTCACCGGCCGCCTGGTCGAAAAGACGCGGGTCGGCGGGGTGCCGGCCGTGGTCCCCACCATCACCGGCCGCGCCTGGATCACCGGCACCGCCCAGTACTTCCTCGACCCGGACGACCCCTTCCCCGGAGGCTTCCTGCTGTGACCACCTCCCCCTCCATCCTCGTATCGCACAACCCGGCCGACCCCTCCGACATCCTCGCCGAGGTCCCGGCAGCCGGGGCCTTCGCCACGGTCGACGCCGTCGAGCGGGCCCGCGTGGCCCAGCCCAACTGGCTCCTCGGCGGCGCGGCCGCCCGCGCCTGTGCGCTCGGCTCGATCGCCTCCGCCATCGAGGCCGCGGCCGAGGAGCTGGCCGCGCTCGCCGTACGGGAGGTGGGCAAACCGCTCGCCGAAGCGCGGGCCGAGGTGGCCCGTACCGCGGCGATCTGGCGCTACTACGCCCAGGCCCCGTACGAGCCCACCGGCGCCGTGCACGAAACGGCGGGCGGCCCCGGGCTGTTGCTGACCCGGCGCCGCCCGCACGGTGTCGCGGGGCTCATCACGCCCTGGAACTTCCCCTTCGCCATCCCGAGCTGGAAGGCGGCCCCGGCGCTGGCGGCCGGCAACGCGGCCGTCCTCAAGCCCGCGCCCGAGGCCACCGCCTGCGCCCGGCGCCTGGCCGAGATCGTCCAACAGGCCGTTCCGGACGGCGTGTTCACCCTGATCCAGGGTGACGCCACCGAGGGCAACGCCCTCGTTTCCGCCGTCGATGTCGTCTCCTTCACCGGCTCGGACGCCGTCGGCGGTGCGGTCGTCCGCGCGGCCGGTGACCGGAGCATCCCCGTCCAGGCCGAGATGGGCGGACTCAACGCGGCGATCGTCCTGCCGGATGCCGACATCGGACAGGCCGCCGCCCATATCGCCGCCGCGATCGCCGGATACGCGGGACAGAAGTGCACGGCCACGAGCCGGGTGATTGCGGTCGGCACCGCCCTCGGCCCGCTGCGCGAGGCCCTCACCGACGCACTGCGCGCGCTCCCGGTGGGCGACCCCGCCGATCCGGCCACGGTGTGCGGGCCGCTGATCTCCGAGCAGGCGTGCTCCCGGGTGGAGCAGGCCCGGGAGGGCTCACGCGTCCTCGCCGAGAGCGCCGGCCCGGACGTCCCCGGCTGGTACGCGGCCCCCACCCTGGTGGAGGACGTACCGGCGGGCCATCCGCTGCTGCGGGACGAGGTCTTCGGCCCCATCGCCGCGCTGCTGCCCGCCGCCGATCCGAGCCATGCCGTGCGCATCACCAATTCCGTCCCGTACGGCCTGGTCACCTCGGTGCACACCACCGACCTGGATGCAGCCCTGCACGGGCTCGACCAGCTGGACACCGGCATGATCCGTGTCAACGCACCGTCCACCGGGGTCGACTTCCACCTGCCGTTCGGCGGCGCGAAGGCATCCAGTTACGGCCCGCGCGAGCAAGGGCGAGCGGCCCTGGACTTCTACACCTCGTCCCGCACCTACACCCTGGCACCTGCGAAAACAACGTGACATTGTACGCTGGTGGCCCGGTCGGGCACGGAGGAAAAGGGAACAGGGAACACCATGGGGCACCTGAAGCACCGCAACCTCATCACCACCAGGGAGCGGCTGCGCGACCAGGTCGCCCACGCCCTGCGGGCGGCCCTGATCTCCGGCGAACTCCGCCCCGGCGAGGTCTACTCCGCGCCAGGGCTCGCGGAGGACTTCGGCATCTCCGCCACCCCGGTGCGCGAGGCGATGCTCGACCTCGCCCGCGAGGGCCTGGTCGAGCCCGTCCGCAACAAGGGCTTCCGGGTCACCGAGGTCAATGAGCGCGACCTCGACCAGTACACCGAGATCCGCGCCCTCATCGAGGTCCCGACCGTCGGCCGGATCACCCGGAGTGCCTCCCGCGAAGACTTCGAAGCCCTGCGCCCGACAGCCGAGGAGATCGTGCGCGCCGCGCGCGAACACGACCTCCTCGGCTATCTGGAGGCCGACCGCCAGTTCCATCTCTCCCTGCTCGCGCTCTCCGGCAACGAACGGCTCGTCGAAATGGTCGGCGATCTGCGCAAGCGCTCGCGCCTGTACGGGCTGACCGCCCTGGACGAGCGCGGCGAGCTGATCCCTTCGGCGGAGGAGCACCTCGAACTCCTCGACCTGATGCTGGCGGGCGACGCCAAGGGCGCCGAGAAGTGCATGGCGCGGCACCTCGGCCATGTGCGCTCGCTGTGGGCGAAGGGCAAGGGGGAGAAGCAGCCGGGGGCCAGGAAGAGCCCCGGTCCCCGGAGGAAGCTGAGCGCGACCCGCTGAGCGCGGCGGCCCGGTGACATAGCGCCGGGTTATGGCCAAGTGGGAGCTGTCGGCGAAGCCTGCGGTCCAGGACTCTGAGCATGAGTACAACGTCACACGTCACATACCTGTAAGCCCCGACCCTCCCCTGACGCACCTGGCCGTGAAGGGACCTGCATGAACCCCGCGTACGCGACCACCGACCACGTCTTCAGCGTGCCCTTGGACCACGCCGCTCCGAGCGGCCCCCGAATCCAGGTGTTCGCCCGCGAGGTCGCGGACCCCGCCCGTGCGGCCGAGAAACTGCCCTGGCTGCTGTTCCTGCAGGGCGGCCCCGGAGGCAAGTCACCCCGCCCGTCCGCCGGTTCCCCGGCCTGGCTGGAACACGCGCTCACGACCCACCGGGTACTGCTCCTCGACCAGCGCGGCACCGGCCGCTCCACCCCCGTCACCACCCGCGCGGCCTCCCGCTTCGCCACGGCCGCCCAACTCGCCACGTATCTCGCCCACTTCCGGGCAGACTCCATCGTCGCGGACGCCGAGCTGATCCGCCGCGAGCTCTGCGGCGACGAGCCCTGGGAGACGCTCGGCCAGAGCTACGGCGGCTTCATCACTCTCACGTATCTCTCCCAGGCCCCCGAGGGGCTGCGGGCGTGCTACGTCGCGGGCGGCCTGCCCGGTCTCACCGCCACCGCCGACGACGTATACGCCCGCACCTATCCCCGCGTGGCGGATCGGGTCCTGGAGTACTACGACCGATACCCGGGCGACGCTCGCCCGCTGCGGCGGATAGCCGACCTGCTGGCCACCTCCGATGTCCGCCTGCCGGACGGAGACCGGCTCACCCCCCGTCGGCTGCGTACACTCGGCCTCGCCTTCGGCATGGGCGACGGTTTCGAGCGGGTGCACTGGCTGCTCGACGAAGCCCTCGACGCCCACGGCGAGTTGACCACCACCTTCCTGCACCAGGTGATGGGCCTGACCGGCTTCACGGACAACCCGCTGTTCGCCGTGATGCAGGAGACGCTCTACGGGCAGGGCGACAAGCCCACGGGTTGGGCCGCGGCGCGGGCCCAGGTCGGCTTCCCCGAGTTCTCCGAGGACGCGGACCCCCTCACGCTCACCGGCGAAATGATCTACCCCTGGATGTTCCAGGAGATAGCGGGACTGCGTCCTTTCGCCGAGGCCGCCGATCTGCTGGCCGAGCGGACGGACTGGCCGCCGCTGTACGACCGGCACCGCCTGGCCGCCAACGAGGTCCCCCTCGCGGCGGTGGTCTACCACGACGACATGTACGTGGACGCCGGGCTCTCCCTGCGCACCGCGCGGGACGTCGGCGCCGTACGGACCTGGATCACCAACGAGTGGGAACACGACGGCATCACCGCCTCGGGCGGCCAGGTGCTGTCCCGCCTGATGGACCTCGCAGCAGGCCGCGCGTAACCACCCATGAACCACATGAACCACATGAGCACGGATATCACGGCCAACCACGCACCCATGAGCGCCAACCGATGATTCCCTGACCCGGAAGGGACAGCCATGCCCACCGTCCCCACCCCTCTGCGGCCCCTCACCGCGGCGGCCCTCGCCCTCACAGCATGCCTCTCCACCCTCGCCACAACGGCGCAGGCGGAACCCAGACCCCACACCGACCCGGCACCCCGCGCCGCCGATTGCGCCCTCCCCGGCAGAACCGGCTGGACCGACGAGGGCCTGGACACCGACCCGGTCCAGTTCCAGCGGTCCACCGGCAGGCTGCGCACCCTCACCCTCTTCGTGGACTTCCCCGACGCCCAGGCCACCGACTCCACGGAGCCCTACGCAGCCCAACTCGCCCCCGCCGCCGACTGGATACGCCGGGCCTCCTACGGCCGCGCCCGACTGGACATCACCCCGCTGCACCGCTGGATCCGCATGCCGGCGCAGTCCACCTCCTACGGCTTCGAGCGCGGCCTGACCTTCGAGACTCACGAGCGGTACATGCGCGACGCCGTCAAGGCCGCCGACCCGTACGCCGACTTCTCCCGCTACGACATGGTCTATGTCGTCGCTACGAAGGCTGCGAAGGCGATCTCCTTCTCACCCACGTACCTCCACGACCCGGCCACGACCGGCGTCACCGCCGACGGCACCCGCGTCAAGTGGGCCGTCACCTTCGGCCAGGACATCTGGCGCTGGGGCCACAAGGTCGCCGCCCACGAAACCGCCCACACCTTCGGGCTGCCCGATCTGTACGCCTTCACCGGTGAGACCCACCGGTACGTGGGCGGCTGGGACGTCATGGGAAACATCGCGGGTCACGCCCCGCAGTACCTCGGCTGGCACTCCTGGAAGCTGGGCTGGACCCGGGACCGCCAGGTGGCCTGCCTGGACGCACCCGGCCGGCGGACGGTCCGGCTGACTCCCGTGGAGCGGCCGGGCGGCACCAAGATCGCCGTGGTCCGTACCGGCGAGAGCACGGCCTACGTGGCGGAATCCCGCCGGGCCAGGGGCAACGACCCCACCCCCTGCTCGACAGGCGTACTGATCTACAAGGTCGACTCCGCCACCCAGACCGGAGACGGCCCGATCAGAGTCATGCCCGCCACCCCGGTCACCCCTCCCCAGGCCGACTCCGACTGCGGCCCCTTGGACATGGCCGCCCACGGCCCGGGCCAGACCTTCACCGACGCGGCTACCGGGGTCCGCATCGAGGTACGTGCGGGGGGCCGCTCCGGGGACACCGTGCGTATCACGAGGTCGTAACCCGCAGGAGGACGTCGTCCTCGGCCTGCAGGGAACCGACATCCACGCAGGGCTGCCACTGGTCCCAGCACAGGCAGAGCAGGGCCGACGGCGGCTCTCGTGGCGGTGCGGCGTCGGCCTCTGTGGATATCGGGGCGTGGGGGTCGCCGCCGGAGCCGCAGCCCGTGCTCGGAGTCCACGACTGGGGAGGGCGCGTGCAGAAGTCTCACAGCCCGAGTTCGAACCAGACGACCTTGCCCACCCGCGAGTCACGTCTGCCCCATGCTCGGGCGAGCTCCTGGACCAGCAGCAGGCCGCGGCCACTCTCGTCCTCCTCGCGGGCTCCGCGCACGACCGATGGACCAAGGCTGGTGTCCTCGACCTCGCAGTGCAGTGTGTCGCCCCGGAAGGACAGGGACAGCCGGACCGCGCAGGCCGCGTAACGCAGCGCGTTGGTGACCAGCTCGCTGACGAGGAGCTCGGCGGTGCCCTCGTGGTCGGTCAGCCCTCGGGAGGCGAGCTCGGAGCGGGTGAGGGCCCGTGCCTGCCGCACCGACGATGCGACGGGCGGCAGGATCGTGCCCACGGAGGCGGTGTCGGTGAGGGAGCACGTGAGGATGGCCTGGTGCATGGGACGTCCCGCGTCGAATGGGAAATGAGAGGTTCACCATGCGCGGGGGGAGGCGCCCGGGACGATGGGGAAAATACGTATATGGGTACGTATTCACGCGAGCACCTAGGCTGAAAGGTGAGCAGCCCGGCAGGCCGAGTTCCGCGCACTGAACTGCCATCGACTTGTCGGCACTCTGTTGTGGATCAGCAGTCTGTCGCGGATGCAAGAACGTGAAAGCCGAAACCATCGCCCCGGACGGCGTCGGCGCTCTGCCGCCCGATGTCACCAGCTTCGTCGGCCGTCGACGCGAGATCGCCGAGGCGAAAAGGCTGCTGTCCGGCTCCCGTCTGCTGACGCTCACCGGTCCCGGCGGGGCCGGCAAGACCCGTCTGGCCATCCGGGTCGCCGACACCGTGCACCGGGCCTCCCATGACGAACCGGGACAGTTGAGAAGCCTGGTGTCCCGCGCACGAACGATGCGCGGGACACCAGGCTCTCCTGGCTCAGTTCTTGCCGGTGACCGAGGCCCCGGTCACCGGCCGCTCCGGGCCGGCAGTTGGCCGCAGTCGCCGCCGGCGCACTTGCTCAGCCAGTCGGTGAAGCCGGCGTCGTACTGGGTGCCGATGGTGTCGCGAAGCAGGCTGTAGGCGGCGTCGTACTCGCCTGCGCGGTAGTGGCCGAGCAGGGTGGCCACGTCCTCGGGGTGCGATTGGAGCATGTATCGGACGCCCAGGTAGCCCCACTGGTAGATACGGGTGGTGTCGGCGTTGTCGTAGGTGGTCCCGAAGAGCTGGCTGAGCTTGTAGGTGCTCTTGCCCGCCTCCTCGATCGCCCGGTCGTAGGTGATGCCGCGGTAGGAGTAGGAGAGGTACTCGGCGAAACCCTCGATCCACATCACGGTCGGTGTGGTCTGCCCGGCTGCGAAGTCGCCGTACATGTCGAAGCGGCCGTCGAGGTAGTGGGTGTACTCGTGGTTGAGGTTCCAGATCTGGAAGGAGCCGTCCTCGGCCGGCTGCTCGTAGGCGATGAAGCGCGGCTGGTTGCCCTCGGCGGCCGGGTCGCCCTCCAGGTACATGCCGCCGTTGTTGGTGTCGATGCCGAAGACGACACCGGCGTAGGTCTTGTAGTCGGTACTGGAGTTGAAGGCGACGATCTCGATGCTGGTGTTGTTGTCGTCCTTGACCGGGCCGTCGTCCTTGACGATGTCGTGGAAGACCGGGTCCTGCTTGAGGATGCTGTCGCAGGTGGCCGAGAGTTCGGACGTGGTCAGCTCCTGCGCGAGGATCTTCGCGCTCGGACCGCATGTGTGCTTGACCGTCAGCACGGCGTCGCGCACGCGGTTCTGCAGGTCACAGGTGTCGTACTCGGCGCAGTTCTCCTTGTCGAACTCATCCGTCATCTGGGCGATGCCGACCCAGAGCGGGGCGGTGCGCCCGGTGATCTCGCTGCGGCCGAGCAGCTCCTTGATCAGCGGCTTGACGGTGTCCTTGAGGCCGGCGTGCTGAAGAAAGCGGCCGAGTTCGCGTCCGGCATTGCTGGCCAGGTAGGACTTGTCGGTGCCGAGCAGATCGTCGTGGGCCACGGCGAAGTCACGCAGTCCGGTGAGGACGCTCGGGTCGGCCTTCACGGCTTCCGCGAACTCCGGCAGCTGGTGCCCGCGGAACAGCACGGTGTAGGTGTTGTTGACCGCCGCGAGCATCCCGTAGAACTGGTCGTACGACGAGTTGTAGTCCTTCTGCAGATGCTTGACCACGTCGAGGTAGCGGGCGTTCTCTTCGGAGCTGTCGATCAGGGTGACCGTCTCGGACAGGGTTTCTCCGTTGGCCTCGGTGACGTCGAAGGCGTGGGACGAGCCGAAGAAGCCGTCCAGGGCGCCCTGAATGGCGCTCTTCAGCGTCGGGCCGTATTCGCCGACGTTCTCCGGCTGGTTGTACTGGATGTAGTAGCCGGCGCGCAGGTACAGCACCATCTGGGTTGCGGAAGTGCTGTTGTCCCCTGGGTAGTTGGTCGCGACATCCTTGAACGCGTTCGCCACCGTGACCATCTGTTCCTCGCGGAAGAGGGCCTTGGAGTCCTCACCGGCCACGTTGAACAGCGTGTTGATGCAGGCGGTTTCCGACTGCTTGATCTGCTCGACCAGGGCAGCACCGGTCTTCGAAGTGAAGTCGCTGACGTTACAGTCCGCCGCGGCTTTCGCCGCAGAGCGGGCCTTCTTGCGCTCTGCGGCGTTCTGGGCCGCGGGGCGCGGAGGGCGTTGCGCGGCGTTCGTGGCCGATCGTGCGGGGTCGGCGGCGTGTCCGGGTGCGAGATCGGCGGCGAGCACGGTGGCGGAGGCGGGCTGTGGGGCGGGGGCCGACCTCGGTGCGGGCTTGGGTGCCTCGGCGCCGGCCGGTGCCGCCCCGCCGTTGGGGGCGAGCATGGTGAGCCCCAGACCGGCGGCGGCCACGGTAGGTATCAGCAGTTGGGCGAGTTTCTTGAAGGTGGGGGGTCTGCGCATAGCGATGGCCTCCAGGCCGGTCGGCAGCCGTGCGTGGGGCACGGGGGTGGGGGGTGCGGACCGTGATGGCAAGGGAAGTTGCACACTTTCGGAGCTGTCATGCTCGCGGAAAGTGTGACCGTACAATTTCACAGTTCACATGGCAGTGAAAGAGGGTTGCAAGCAACAGAAGGAACTGATGCCCCGCCAGAGAAGTGATTCTGTCGGGGCCTTGAGAGTCCCGGACGGAACGGCGTGATCGCTGGGCATGCTCGTGCCGGCTTCGAGGGGCGACCGTCGTCCCTGAGGTGAGCCGGTGCCCCTCCATCCCCACTGACCAGCAGTTTTCAAGTTGGAATCAGCTCAATGAGGTTTGTTCATCCGGAAGCTGGCGGTCATGGTCCTGGGGTGAGCGTGCGATCGGGTGCTCGTGGTGGAGGCTGAGGGTCAGGGGCGGTTCAGACCCCACGTCTGCAGGGCGTAGGGCCGCCCCTTCTCCTCACCCGTGATCAGCGGCACGTCGAGCAGTCTGAAGCCCGCCTTGGTGGCCACGGCGACGCTGGCGGCGTTCTCGGCCTCCAGCTCCAGGATCACCTGCCCCGTGCCCAACTGCTCGAAGGCGTACGCGGCCATCACCCGCACCGCCCGCGCCGCCAGCCCCTGGCCGCGGTGCGCCGGGCCGACCGCGTAGCCGAGCTCCGTGCCCTCCGGGGCACGCCGCAACATCACCTCGCCGAGCGGTGCGTCGCCGTCGACGGTGATGGCGAGCAGGATGGTCGTGCCCTCCGCCCGCAGCTGCCGGTCCCGGTCCAGCCGTGCGCGGGCGGCCGCTTTGTCGAAGGGGGAGACGATCGGTGTCCAGTACGCGATGTCGGGGTGGTCAAACAGCTCCGGCATCGCGGCCAGGTCCGCCTCCGTCCAGTCGCGGAGGACGAGACCCTTCCCCGAGAGCTCGATCCGCTCGGGAAAGGACGACGTGGTGCTGCTCACGGTGGGGGACCTCCCTGGCCTGTTCAGGACGAGGCAGGACAACCGGGGGCAGGCAAAGGCTCACCAGCATTTTCCGGGGACTCTTCGACCCAATCGAGCCCACGCCCGGCTCGGGAGGCAGCAGCGGGATTGCCGCCTATGCCGAGCACGAGTTTCTGGCCGGCGGGTGGGAGGACGTCCGGGACCGGCCGGCGCCCACTGGTGGTCCACGATGCGGCTGGCCGGCCGGAGGCCCTGCATCGCAGCGCGGTCCACCTCACCCGCGGCACTGTCCCCACCGTGCGCGAGCTTCTGCTGGACCTGAAGACTCCTCGAACCTACCTGCTCCCCGAGGCCGACGGCCCGCTTCCGGGCACCGACGCCCTCACCGAAGCCGGGGTGTCCGTCGTCGCGATCCCGGACTGCCGACACAACATCATGCTGGACAACCCGGAAGCCTTCGCCCGCGCTACCGCAGCGGCGCTCACCGACCGAGACCAGGATTGACCAGGCCGCGGGCCACGTCGTCGCGTGACGTGGAGACGGCCGCACGGATTCCTTGTGTGTGATGACGAAGGAGTGCGCCCGTGCGGCCCTGCCCCATCCTGCCTTCACCAGCATCTCCCGCCCACATCTCGGCGGTCTGGTCGAGGAGTGGTCCTCTGGAACGCCTCGGCTCCCAGCAGACTCGTTCAGCGATCACATCAAAGCAGGTGGAGGGCTGCTGGTAGGAACGACATACGACCGGGCGGCCGTCTGTTACGGCACTACCGCCGCTCCGCCGCCGCGAGTGCGTCGAGCTGACGGTCGTGCACGTGGCTCAGCAGCAGCACCGAGACAGTCGCCCCGATCAGCGCGCAGAACATGTCCCACTGGGTGTCCCACACATCGCCTTGGGTGGCGAGGAAGTCGTTGGCCGTGTGTCCGCCGATCTCCGCGGCCGCCCACTCGAACATCTCGAAGATCGCGCTGAAGGCGAGGCAGGCGCACACGGTCAGCGGCGCCAGCCAGCGACTGCCGCGCAGCGGTGAGGTCCGGCTGAGCAGCTCCCGCACCAGGACGGCGGGCACGAAGCCCTGCACGAGGTGTCCGAACCGGTCGTAGGATTGCGGGCGAGTCCGAGCCCGCCCTGCACCCAGTCGCCCAACGGGACCTGCGCGTACGTGTAATGGCCGCCCACGGCGAGCACCAGCGCGTGCGCCGCGAGCAGACAGCACAGCAGATTCGTGAGAGGGAACCACCGTCGGCTCAGCACGACCAAAGGCAGCCCGACAAGCACCCACACAGTCTCCAGCAGCCACGTCGTCGAGTCGTACGGGTGCCAGGCGGAGAGCGCCATGCCCGCGACGACGACCACGACGAGTGCGGTCGGCAGCGGCCGCCGCGGTACGCGTTTCCCGGACACCGGGCGTCGAGTGAGCGAGGTGAGGAGGGGCTCGGGCATGGGTGGGCTCCTTGGTGCAGGTGGCGCCATCGTGCTGGGGCCCGGGTTCGGGGAGCAATGAGTACGGCTACTCATGTCGGAGCCGAGTATGTGCGGGTGCCCCCTGAAGGATCAGAAGAGATCAGCACCCAGTAGTTGCGGTCCGGAGTCAGCGCGCACCGAGGCCCGGACTTGCGCATTCACTGCGCATCGAGCGTCGACATTGCGCATGGAGTCGCGGACCCTGCAGCCAGGCATCGGCCGCGGGAGGTCCACTCGCGGTCGTCGGTGACCGCGAACCCGGCGCACCGCATCGGTCCTCCTGCGGGGCTGCGGGTGATGACGTGGGAGACCGCGCCAAGCGGATACGGGGAGCCCCGTTGCAGGACACGAAGACGGTGACGGGGCGCTCTTGGAATCAGGCGATGCCGGCCCGATGCTGGGAGTCGCGGCGACCGATGAGGAACCAGAGCAGGCTCCCGAGGAAGGGGGCCATCAAGGAGAAAACGAGCCAGACCAGCTTCATCCCGCTGGTGAGGTCGGACCTGACGATGCTGAGCAGGGCGCCGAAGAACAACGCGAGAGCGCCGAGGGCCACGGCGGCTACTGCGCCGGCGATCATGATGTCGCCCGTAGGGGCGAGGGCCATCTGGTGTGCGAGCTGCGTTTGCATTGTTCTCTCCTCTTGCTGGTGGGGGATTCTCAGAGTTCGTCGGTGGGGTTGGACGTGTGGTGCCCGGCGGTGAGGGCGAGTGGCGCACCAGGTGTGTGGGCGCAGGTGTGAGGCGGTTACCCACCTGTGTGGGAGCCATCGGCCGCGGCCACCGGCGCCGGCATGTGTGGATCGGCCGGCTCGGGCGCGTCCGGGCTGGTGCGTGCGCGCGTGTGGGGGAGGGCGTGGTTGCGGATGCCGGAGAGGGTTTCGTGTGGGCCCAGGCCCTGGGGGTGGCGGCGGATGGCTCTCACGCAGGCGCCGATCAGGGTCAGGCAGAGGGCCGGGGGTAGCAACAGGACGAGTCCGGCTACCGGGTCGGCCGCGAGGCTGTACGCGACCTCCTGGTAGTTCAACTGGCCCGCGATCTCGATCAGCGCGGCGGGGTTGGCGGCGGAAGCGGTGGCGCCGACGAAGACCGCACTGGTGGCGAGGGAAAGGGCCGCACCCCCGCCGAGGCATGTGAGCAGCAGGAGAGGACTCAGTAGCAGGGCGCGCAGCGCGAGCCGGGCGGGGCTCGGCCGTCCGCCGTCCGGCGTGACCAGTCGCAGCAGCAGCACGTGCTTGCCCGGTGTCGCGCCCGTCAGCCACGGGATGAGAACGAACCACAGTCCGAAGGCGACCGGCGGCGCCAAGAGCACTGTCTCCGCGCCGAGCACGAAATATCCGATGGCCGCGACGACCGGGGTCAGCAGCACGGTGCCCGTGACATCCAGCAGCAGGGCGACGAGGCGGCGGCCGAAGGGGACCTTTCCGGCGGCCAGCGGGGCGAGCGCGCGGTCGTCCAGGGCGTCCAGGGCGGGCAGCGCACGGGCCAGGGGCCCGGCGGCCGCCCAGCCGAGGGCGGCGCCCGCCGTGTTGACGATGAGGTCGTCGACGGCGAAGAGGCGGTACGGGCACTCGTAGAGGCCCCACAGCCCGCTGTACTGGGTCAGTTCGAAGAACAGCGATCCGGCGAATCCGGCCGCCGTGGCAGCGGCGAGGCCGCGGCGGAAGTGGATCCGTACGAAGGCACCCAGCGGCAGCAGCAGGACCAGGTTGAACACGGTCTGCCAGAGAGCCGGGTTGTGCAGGATCAGCGCGTCGAGGGTGACGCGGTGGTGTGCCTCCTTCCAGATGTCTGAGAAGGCGACGCCCGGCGTGAACTGGGGGTCGACGAAGGACGGATACGCCGTGCAGACATCAACCGACGGCTTCGGCAGCGGCACGATCGTCATGCAGAAGGCGGTCAGCGCGTAGTACACGCCGCCGTACAGCGACAGCACCCGCCAGCGGGTCATGACGCCGTGCCGCCGGTAGAGGACGACCGCCGTCGGCACGAACATCGCGAAGGCCAGAGCGGGGAAGAGCAGCGCAGCCGTACCGATCGGCAGCAGGTAAGCCCCTGTCACGACCGGCGCCTCGCCGCCCACAGCAGATAGACGGCGGCGGCGACCGGGAGCGCCAGGACGGCCAGCATGGCCGGGATGAATGCTCCGAGGCCGAAGTTCAGCGTGCCCGCGGAGACCACGAACTGCGCCACCCAGAACAGCAGCGGCGCGAGGGCGGCTGCCGTTCCGATCGCCTTGTCGCGGTTGCGCCACTGCGGCGCGGTCCACAGCAACCAGATCGCGCAGATCAGGGCCGGGAGGCCCAGCAGGGGGAAGACCATCAGCGGGCCGGCCACCGCCAGCAGCACCAGCAGGGCGAGAGGACGCACCCGGCTCACCTGCGGAGCGGGGGGCTCATCGCCGAGTACGGTGGCCGCGATCGTGCGCGGGTCGCCGAGGCGTGCGAGCACGGCGCGGATCTCGTCGTCGCCGGAGGCGGACTCTTCCGCGAGGGCCACGGCGATGTGCTCCTCCAGGTCGGCCAGCAGTTCGTTGCGGCGTTCCGGGCTGAGTCCGGCCGATTCACGCGCCACGGCGGCCAGGTACTTCTTCACCAGCGGGTGCTCGGTGATCGTCATGGTGGTCTCCTGTCAGTCGGTGATGAAGTGGTCGACCGCGTCACGGAAGTGCGGCCAGATAGCGGTGAACTCCTTCAGCGCCGCATGCCCCGGCGGTGTCAGCTCGTAGTAGCGCCGGGGCGGCCCGCTGGGGGACTCCTGCCAGCGGGTCTCCACCAGTCCGTCACGGCGCAGCCGCGACAGCAAGGGGTAGATGGTCCCTTGGCTCGTGACCATGACGTTCACCGCGCCGAGGGTTTCGAGCAGCTCGACGCCGTAGCGCGGGCCGTCCCGCAGGATCGCAAGCACGCAGTACTCCAGCACCCCCTTGCGGAGCTGGCTCTCCGCCTTGCTTGCGACGGGCTTACCTGCGATGTCAGGTTCCATGCATTGCACAGTACCTGGTTATCCCCAGCTGCCCAAAGTGATGTTGGCTCGTCTGTCGAGCGACGCCTGGGCCGTGTTCCAACGATGATTTGATCGTTGGGGTGGGAATGGCGGGTCGGGGATCTGGCTGACGATGCTGCCGCGCGAACCGTGCGGTCGACACCAGGCGGCCAGAGGCGTGGGAGACGCTCGCCGTTCTCGTTGTGCTGCTCGTCCTCGTCTTCGTCTTCGCCTAAAGGCATTCCTGTCGGTTATGCGCGGCTGCCATTAGGTCGGCCAACCTGCGCGTCCTGCCCGACCGGACGTGCGCGCGGCTCAACCCCGGGGACTTCGACCCCAGGACGCATGTCTGCGCGAACAATCCGGTCACCGGTGACCATCGTGCGGAGGGTGACAGCGGGGGGTCCGCTCGTCGCGGGAGGCAAGCTGATCGTGGTCGTCAGCTGGCTCTCCCACGACAACGCCGCCACACCGGCACTCGGCGTCTACACCCGGGTCGCGGCCTTCTCTCGCGAGCTCGCCGGGCAGCTGAAGCGGTGGCCCGTGGACGGGGTGAGGCACGGGGAGGGTGACCGCCCCATGGCTCCTCCCGTTCGCAGCCGCCAGGCGGGCCTCTGCCCTTCGGTCGGGCCTCTGTCCTTCGGTAGAGGCGGATCATCCGCAAGGTGCAGGGAACCCGGGTACCGGGCCCCTGATAATCGACGTCATGTCGTCCAGTGCTCCACCGACCATCGGGAATCACCCCTCCCGCGGCCCCTTCGCCCGGGCCGGGGAGCGTGGCCCGCTGCTGTGGCGGGCGGTGGGGGAGGCGGTTCTGGCCGGGGCGTTGGTGCTGCTCATCTACACGGGTGAGTCGGAGATCGACACCAGGCTGAAGGTGGGCTGGGCGGCGGTGACGGCCCTGGGGCTCATCGGCATGGGGCTGGTGTTGGTGCGGCGTCGGTTCCCGGTGGCCAGTGTGGTCGGGTTGGCTGTGCTGATGGGGGTGGTGCCTGCCCTGGCGCTGCTGACCGCGGTGGCTTCCTACACGGCGACCCGGCAGGTGGAGACGCCGCGGCGGCGGGCTTTGTTGTTGCTCGGGGCGGGTGCCGTGGCGATGGTGGCCGGCGCGGTGTTCGCGCCTGTGGTGGGGGTGGGCAGTTGGTCGTTCGGCCTTGCGCTGGGTGCGGTGCTCGCCGCGAGCACGGTCGTGGTGCCCGGGCTGGTGGGTACCGCTGCGGGGCAGCAGGACCGTTTGTTGCGGGCGTTGCGGGAGCGTACGGCCGCTGCCGAGGAGGCGCGGCGGCTGGCGGACAGCGAGTCCCGTATGCGCGAGCGGTCGCGGATCGCTGCGGAGATGCACGATCTGGTCGGGCACCGGCTGAGCCTGGTCTCGCTGTATGCGGGCGGGCTGGAGGTGGCGCTGCGCAAGGAGGCGCCCGGGCTGCGGGACGAGGTGGCTGTGGTGGGCCGTGCCGCCCGTGAGGCGATGCGGGAGCTGCGGGAGGTGCTCGGGGTTCTCGGCCCGTTGGAGCGGGATACGGGCACCGATGCGCTGACTGACGCTACGGGGACGCGCGCGGACATCGAGGCGCTGGTCGAGGAGTCACGTGGGGGCGGCATCCCCGTCGAGTTCTCTTGGGAGGGGGCCGATCTCGACGCGCGGCCGGCCCGGGTGCGACGGGCGGTCCACCGCGTGGTGCGTGAGTCGCTGACCAATGTCCACCGGTATGCGGCCGGGGCCCATGTGACCGTCTCCGTCCGCCACGCCGGCGACCGGGTGGAGGTGCGGGTGCGCAACGGCGTTCCGCCCGTACGGCCCGCCGCCGCGACCGGGCTCGGCACCGGGCGCGGGCTGATCGGGCTGCGGGAGCGGGTGGCGCTGCTCGGCGGTGACCTGGAGGCCGGGGCGGCGCCTGGCGGCGGCTTCGCTGTGACGGCCGATATCCCCGCCGACCCCGGGCCCGGCGCGGAGGCGGAGGACGTGGTGCCGTACGAGAAGGGGCCGAGTGCCGGTGCCGATGAGCCCCGCGGCGGGCTCTCCGTCCTCCAGCGGCGTGTCGCCGGTGCCGTCACCGGGTTGCTGGGTCTGGCGGGGGTGGGTGTGATGATGCTGTTCGGGGTCGTGCTGGTATTTGAGGCGCGCGGGCCCGCGCACCGGACTCCCGAACAGCCGCGGGTGGGGATGTCGCGGGAGCAGGTGGTGCGGAACGTGGCGGGTGATGACTCCGTGACGCGTGCTGCCGCTGTCGGGCACGAGCCGCCGCGTCCGGGTTCTGCCACGGACTGCCTGTATCCGTACACAGACAGAAAGACCAAGGGCGGGGGAGTGGAGATCGTCCGCTACTGCTTCCGGTCCGACACGCTGATCGCGATCGACCGTTTCATCGTACCGATGGTGACGGAGAAGCCGACCGAGCCGCCCCGTAGGAGCAGCACGCATGACTGACCAGGCCAACTCCGCAGGATCCGGGGCGGGTTCGGCGATCCGGGTGCTGCTCGCCGACGACGAGGAGATGATCCGGCACGGCGTCCGGCTGATTCTCCGGTACGCCGAGGGGATCGAAGTGGTGGGCGAGGCGGTCGACGGCGCTGAGGCCGTTCGGCTCGCTGCCGAGTACCGGCCCGATGTGGTGCTCCTCGATGTCCGTATGCCCGTGCTCGACGGGCTGGCGGCCGTGGAACCGCTGGTCGCCCTCGCCCCCGCCCCGCAGGTGGTCATGCTCACCACCTTCGGCGACGAGGAGAACGTCACCCGCGCCCTGCGGGCCGGCGCCACCGGTTTCCTGCTCAAGGACGAGGGGCCGCAGGAGCTGATCCGTGCGGTGCGGGCGGCGGCAGTGGGGGATGCGGTGCTTTCGCCCGGTGTCACCGGGACTGTCATCCGGCGGATGCTGAGCGGCGGTGGAGCCACCGACCCGGGCAGCAGGGTGGCGGGGCTGACGGGCCGGGAGCGGGAGGTGCTGGTCATGCTGGGGGAGGGCTTGTCGAATCCGCAGATCGGGAAGCGGCTCGGCATTGGCGTGGGGACGGTCAAGACCCACGTGAGGTCGATCCTGGAGAAGACAGGGTGCAGCGGGCGGGTGCAGGCGGCGCTGCTGGCGCACCAGGCCGGGCTGATGGGCTGAGCCCCGTGCCGGGGCCGTTGGCTCGCTCTTCGGGTAGAGGTGTCGGCTCTCTCTGTGGGGAGAGGGGCCGTGGTCCGTGCGAGGGACACGACGGCGGTGGGTCTGCCGTTCGGTAGGCGGGGCATTCCCGACCTGAGAGCGACGTGTTCGCGGGTGCGTCGCGGCCACGATGGTCGGGAGTTTCACGCCCCTTCCAGGAGTTCCCATGCCGCAGCCTGCCACTGCTACCACCTGCCTCCGCGCCCCCTCCGGCGTCGCCGCCCGCGCGACGGGGCTGACCAAGGTCTACGGCGAGGGCGAGACCCGCGTCGTCGCCCTCGACTCGGTGACCGTGGAGTTCGGGCGCGGCCAATTCACCGCGATCATGGGCCCGTCCGGCTCCGGCAAGTCGACGCTGATGCACTGTATGGCGGGCCTCGACGCCATATCCGGCGGCTCTGCCCGGATCGGTGACACCGAACTGTCCGGGCTGAACGACCGTCAGCTCACCAGGCTCCGCCGGGAGAAGATCGGCTTCGTCTTCCAGGCGTTCAACCTGCTGCCCACGCTGGATGCCCTGGAGAACATCACGCTGCCGATGGATATCGCCGGCCGCAAGCCCGACCGGGAGTGGCTGGAGCTGATCGTGGGGACCGTCGGCCTGTCCGGGCGGCTGCGGCACCGCCCCTCGCAGCTGTCCGGCGGCCAGCAGCAGCGGGTCGCCGTGGCCCGCGCGCTGGCCGGCCGACCGGAGATCGTCTTCGCGGACGAGCCGACCGGCAACCTCGACTCCCGTTCCGGCGCGGAGATCCTGGGCTTTTTGCGGGATTCCGTACGCGAGTTGGGGCGGACGGTGGTGATGGTCACCCACGACCCGGTGGCCGCCTCCTACGCGGACCGGGTGGTCTTCCTCGCCGACGGACGGGTCACCGACGATCTGCCCGCCCCTGCCCCCGAGGCCGTACTGGACCGTATGCGGCGCTTCGACGCCAAGGGACGGACGAGCTGACGCGTCCCGCCCGCACGGCTTCCCTTCCCGTACGGCTTCCCCATCCCCACCACGTACCTCGTACTCCAGGACGGAACCGATCACCATGCTGCGTACCGCCCTACGCAACGTCCTTGCGCACAAAGCCCGATTGGTCATGACCGCGCTCGCGGTCCTGCTCGGTGTCGCTTTCGTCTCCGGCACCCTCGTCTTCGCCGACACCACCGCGAGCGCGTTCCGCAACGCCTCAGCCCAGAGCCTCAAGGGCGTGGCCGTCTCCGTGCGGGCGGAGGCGGTCACCGATACCGATCCGACCGACGGCGAGGGTGGTAAGCGGACCACTGTCCTCGACACGGCGCTGGCGGGGAAGATCGGCCGGCTGCCCGGTGTCGCATCGGTGCGTCCGACCGTCCACGGTGAGGCCACCTTGGCCGCCAAGGACGGCCGTCCGGTCAACGCCGACAGCAACTGGCCGAACCTGGCCACCAACTACCTGCCCGGCAAGGACGGCAAGGACAGCCACTTCCCGCTGAAGGAAGGCCGCGGTCCTGCCGCCGAGGGTGAACTGGCCCTGGACGCCAAGACCGCCGAAAGGGGCGGCTACCGGGTCGGCGACACCGTCCGCTACGCCATCGATGGGCCCGCTCTGACCAAGAAGCTGGTCGGCATCGTCTCCACCGACGACCCCCAGATCACCGCCGGCGGCACCCTCACGCTCTTCGACACCCGGACCGCGCAGCAACTGTTCCGCCACCCCGGCCAGTTCGACGAGATCGCTGTCGCCGCCAAGGACGGTACCGACGAGCGCGCGTTGACCGACCAGGTGCAGGCGCTGCTCCCCGAGCAGGGCGCCAAGGCCACCAGCGGCGCCGACCTGGCCGCCCAGCAGTCCGCCCGGATCGCCAAGAACACCAGCTCCCTCACCAAGACGCTGCTGGTCTTCGCCGGCATCGCGCTGTTCGTCGGCGTGTTCCTCATCGCCAACACCTTCACCATGCTCATCGCCCAGCGCAGCCGCGAGATCGCGCTGCTGCGTGCCGTGGGCGCCTCACGCCGGCAGGTCGTCCGCTCCGTCCTCGTCGAGGCCGCCCTCCTCGGGCTCGTAGCCTCCGCCGGCGGGTTCGCGCTCGGCCTCGGCATCGCCACCGCCCTGCGCCCGCTGCTCAACACCACTGGTGCCGGACTGCCCGACGGGCCGCTGGTCATCACGCCCGCCGCCCCGCTGTCGTCGCTCGCGGTCGGTGTCCTCGTCACCGTTCTGGCGGCCTGGCTGCCGTCCCGCAAGGCCGCGAAGATCGCCCCCGTCGCGGCACTCAACAGCGTCGACCAGGCCCCGCTCGCCCGCGCCCTGAGGGTCCGCAACGTGCTCGGCACCCTGCTCACCGGGGCCGGGGTGCTGGTGATGCTGTACGTCTCCACGCTCAAGACCAGCAAGGAGTCGAACCTGCTGATCGCGATGCTCGGTGGTGCACTGACGCTCGGCGGCGTGATCGTGCTGGCTCCGCTGCTCTCCCGGCCGCTGATCTCCCTGGCCGGCAGGGTCACCACCCGCTTCTTCGGCGTCAGCGGCAAGCTGGCCAAACAGAACGCGCTGCGCAACCCGCGCCGCACCGCCGCCACCGCGTCCGCCCTGATGATCGGGCTCGCTCTGATCACCGGCCTGACCGTCGGCGGGCACTCCGCCCAGCGCGCCATGGAAATTGAGGCCACACAGGGCCTGGCCGCCGACTACCAGGTCAACTACAACACCGCCCGCGGGCTCGACGAGGACGCGGCCGCCAAGATCGCCCGGGTTCCCGGGGTCGCCGCGGCCGCCCCGGTCACCTCGGCGGGCCTCGACACCCAGGGCAGGTACGCCGTCATCACCGGTACCGACCCGAACGCGTTCGGCAAGGCAGCCCAACTCGACTTCCGCACCGGCTCGCTGCGCGATATCGGCCCCGGGAAGATCGCGGTCTCCGACGAGTTCGCCTATCAGGCCAGGATCGACGTCGGCGCCACCATCGGCGCCGAGATGGACACCGGCACGGAAACCGGCAAGACCCAGAAGAAGCTGACGGTCGTCGGCATCTACGCCAAGACCCGCGCCACCGACGACGCGCTGGGCACGCTCGACGACGTGCTCCCGTACTCCGTGACGAAGCAGCCCGACAAGCTGCTGGTCAAGGCCGAGCCCGGCAAGGCTGCCGGCCTTGAGCGGAAGATCCGTGCCGCTCTCGGCGACAGCCCGCTGCTGAAGGTCCGAAGCCAGGAGCAGCTCATCAAGGAGAACAACGGGGCGATCACCATGGCCCTCAACATGATGTACGGGCTGCTGGGCATGGCCGTCGTCATCGCGATCCTCGGCGTCGTCAACACCCTGGCCATGTCGGTCTTCGAGCGCACCCGCGAGATCGGGATGCTGCGGGCCATCGGCCTCGACCGGGCCGGGATCAGGCAGATGGTCCGGCTGGAGTCGGTGGTGATCTCGCTGTTCGGCGCGGTGCTCGGCATCGGCATCGGCATCTTCCTGGCCTGGGCCGGCGGCAGCCTGACCACGTCCTCGATGCAGGAGTACGAGATGGTCCTGCCGTGGGACAGGCTGGGGACCTTCCTGGCCCTGGCGCTGGCGATCGGCGTCCTGGCCGCGATCTGGCCGGCCCGCCGGGCGGCCCGCCTGAACATGCTGCGCTCGATCCAGTCGAGTTGAGCCCTGAACCCAGGGGCGGCACCCCGCCTGCGCCCCGGTGGCGGAGCGATCAGCCCCTGAACAAGCCCTCTGAATACGGCGCGACCGACAAGCGGCCGACGCCGAGAAGTTCCCAACAAGATAGGAGATCCGCGTGTCCACACGGTGCATTACCCCTGCCCTTCGAGGCCGACGGAGCGGCGGCCTGGTGGCGGGTGCCCTCGCCACCACCTTCCTCACCGGCATGTCGCTGATCGGCTCCCCCGCCCCGGCTCGCGCTGCCGACGGCAACACCTACTTCAAGACCGAGCAGGAAGTCTTCGACTTCCTGAAGCAGGGCGCGCCCCTGAACCAGAAGGAAGCGATCAAGGGCTACCCGGTCCAGGGACAGGACTCACAGCAGGTCAAGCTCGACGACGTCGAGAAGGCCTACCCGCACGACCAGGCGCTCAAGGACATCCCGACCAAGCTGGGCAGCCGATTCAACCTCCCATCGACGATCACCACCGAGGACCCCGACATCCGCAAGAGCAGCAGCGACGACAGGGAGCCGTGGCTGAGCAACTGGGACGCCAAGTCGATGTGCGGCCAGCCCAGCCATAAGCCCGGCGGCGAGCCGATGCCGTGCGGCTTCGTCGGCGTGCTCGACGAGAAGTACCCGGTCATGCAGTCCTCGACAAAGGTGATGGGCAAGGGGGAGTTCTCCTACACGACCCAGGCCACTATCGGACAGGACAGCAGTATGACCAGTGGCTGGTCCGTCGGCGGAAAGGTCACCGCAGAACTGACGACCCCCGGCACACCGGGCGGCGGCAAGGCCGGCACGGAACTCAACTTCACCTACAGCGAGTCGACAACCACCACTAACAAGTGGACGAACTTGATCCGGCAGACGAACACCTATCAAGTCCCGGACCGCGTCAACGGGTGGGTCCAAGGGCGCGCCATCGGCGGTAAGTACATCGGGTACGTCGTCTACAAGCTCGACTTCACGAACGCCGACAACAACCGAAAGCAGAAGATGGTCCTCATCCCGGCACGTGTCCTGATACAGGCACCTGGCAGCTCGGTTCCGATGTCATGGGTCAAGCGCCAGGATTAGCAGAACACCTCCCCTGAACCACCTGGGGTGGCCCCGCGTCCCTGCGACGGATTCGCACGGGGCGGGGCCACCCTGCGGCGACGTCCCATCAGACCCTGCCCCGTTGGGCACGTGGCGCTGGGACACCTGCGGAGCTGACGCTGGTGTGCGGGCTCGGGTGCACGCCTGTCACGTCCTAGTAGGACTCCGTTAGGTCTTCCTGTTGTGCTAGATCAGGAGCATGTTGGGTGTGTGGATGCACTTGAAGTGAACCGGGTTCGGGCGAAGTTGGCGTTGTTCGTGGAGGATGTGTTCGCCTCAGTACCGCGCAAGGACCAGCGGGCCAAGGGCGACTGCTATCTGCGGGGTCTGATGCTGGAGGGTCGCCGCAAGTCCGTCCAGGCCATGGCTTTGCGGCTGCCGGACGGCAACGAGCAGAACCTGCAGCAGTTCGTGAACCAGTCCACGTGGGATCCCGTGCCGGTGCAGCGGCGGATCGCCGAGCGGATGCTGCCACTGATCGGCCCGACCGCCTGGGTGATCGACGACGTGTCGGTGCCCAAGGACGGCCGGATGTCGGTCGGGGTGGCTCCGCAGTACTGCGGAGCGTTGGGGAAACGGGCGAACTGCCAGGTCGCGGTCAGCGTCCATGCCGCAACCGACACCGCCTCCTGCCCGCTGCAATGGCGCCTGTTCCTGCCCAAGGAGTGGGCTTGGGACACCGATCGGCGGGCCAGGACCCGCATCCCGCCCGAGGTCACACACCGCGAGAAATGGCGCCTGGCTCTGGACATGCTCGACACGCTCGCCACCTGGAGCATGACACCACCAGTCGTGGTGGCCGACGCCGCCTACGGCACCAACGCGCACCTGCGGGCGGCTCTGTCCGACCGCCAACTCGCCTACGTGCTGGCCGTCCGCGCTGATGTGACCGCCCACCCCTTCGACGCGAAACCCGTGACCCCACGCCGCAACGGGACCGTCGGCTGCCGGCCCCAGCCCCGATACCGGGAACCCGCACCGTCCGTGGCAGCTCTCGCCTCAGGCCTTGGGCCGGATGCCTTCACCCCCGTGACGTGGCGGCAAGGCTCGCGAGGGGAGTTACGTTCCCGCTTCGCCGCCGTGCGTGTACGCCCGGCCGGCAAGGCAGTCGAACGCCCCATCCGAGCCGCCGCCTCAGCCGAACAGGGCTGGTGGGACGGAATCCTGCCCGACTGCTGGCTGCTGATCGAATGGCCCGAAGACAGCGAGGAACCCACAAATTACTGGCTGTCCAGCCTACCGGCGCACACACCCATCGCTGACCTGGTCCGCCTGGCCAAGGTCCGCTGGCGCATCGAGCACGACTACCGCGAACTCAAGCACGGCCTGGGCCTGGACCACTTCGAAGGCCGTTCCTGGCCCGGCTGGCACCACCACGTCACCCTCGTCACCGCCGCCCACGCCTTCCTCACCGAACAGCGCCTGGCCCCAAAAGTGCCCACGCCGGTCTCACCCTCTACCAAGTACTCGACGCCCTCCAGGACGTCTTGAGGTGCTGGACCGGCATCTGCACCACCTGCCAACAACGCCTGCCCACCAGGACACACATGACACCAAGATCGAGACAGACCTAACGGAGTCCTATTAGGGCAGAGCCAGACGTTACCGGCCCGCTCGCCTACCCAGCGAGGGTGAGGTGTGCCGGCAATCGACGCCACTCCTGGCATAGCGACCGCCGTCGCTTGAGACGGCGGTCGTCGGCGATCCGGTGGCCAAGCCAACCGGGTTCCACCGGCCGGCGGCCTGAGCCGCGTTCCGCGTAAGAACGATGGTTCCCGCGTTGCTCCCCTCACCGTGGCGTAAGTGCGGCGGCTCATGGATGCAGCCCGCATCGACCCTGCCGACCGACAGACCTGGTCCTGCTGGTGACGACGGCACCATGCAACCGCCCGCCTGTGTCACTGCCGCCGCCGCACCACCACGGATCACGAACCACAACTACATGGCACACCGTCAGCCAGATAACTTTAGAAACAGCACCCTGACCAGCACAGATACCGAAAACGCTGCTGGAGTACCAAAGCTGTGCCCGCTCGTTCACCGACCGTCCAACTCCAGGTTGCTGCCCCTCGTTTGCCGACAAGGCCAGGTCAACGCATTGCCAGCGACTGCCCCATGGCCGTTGCCAGCGACTGCCCCATGGCCGTGCGGGCACGCCTTCTCCATCCCCGTGGAAGGCTCGCAATGCGAGCCGCACCTGGCGGAGACAATCTGGCCGGCGGCTCTCCTGATCACCCGCGTGGACTACGGAGTCTCCCTTGAGGGGGCACCACTTCACCTCTCGGAGATCTACTTCCAACTCGACGCGGATGGCCTGCCGGTGAGCGAAGGTCCCGGCGATCCGCTCCTGACACCCTCCTGCGTGCCTGTCGAGCGATCTGGCGATGTCCCACGTCGCCTTCCGCCACAGCCCCTCTCCTCCTCGCTCGTATCAGCTGGCGTGTACCACGCGAGCCACCCCTCGCTGGCCCCCGTCGGGAGCTGGTGACACACCGCCGCTGACGCGCCGCGACCGTCGTCCCGGCGGTTCGCCTTCTTCGTGGACGACGACCGGTATCAAAGCCAGACGGCGTGGACCCGGCCGCGGCTTCGGTGGGACCTTCGCTGTTCATGCCTGGGGTTCCGCCGGTTCATCGCTCCGGCCCCGTATATGAGGGCCCGGGGCCTGGAAGGTCAGGCCCCGGGCCACAGGAAGAGCGGGCCCACGCGGAGCGGGGGTTCTCCGCGCAGGCCCGCAGTCTTTAGGCAGAGGTGGTACCGCGCTCCCGGCGCCGGCCGAGGGCAGCCAAGGCGCCGAGGAGGGCCACCACCACCACCACGATGGCACCGATCCAGGCCAGCGCGGTGACATCCGTCCCCGAGTCCAGGAATTGCGATCCGGACCAGGAGCCCAGGGCGTTGCCGAGGTTGAAAGCGGAGGTATTGGCGGCCAGAGCCAGCGCGGAACCACCGCCCGCCGCACCGAGCACCCAGGACTGCAGCGGGGGCACCAACGCACCCGACGCCAAGCCGATGAGGAAGACGGCGACCGGCACGACAACCTTGGACCCGGCAACGAAGGAGAGTACCGACAACGTCACGGCCAGCAGGACAAGCATGCCGCCCAGTGTGCCGCGAAGGGTGCGATCAGCCAGTTTGCCGCCCAGTGCGTTGCCAACGAAGCCGCCGAAGCCGAAGACGAAGAGCAAGATCGTGGCCACTCCTGCACCGAATCCGGTCACGTTCTGCAGCAGCGGCGAGATGTAGCTGTAGAGCATGAACCAGCCACCCTGGGAAACCGCGGTGACCGCCAACGCGCATAGCACCTGTGGACGGCGCAGGATGCCCAGCTCGCTGCGCATGGAATCGCTCTCGCCACGGCCCAGTCGGCCGGGTACCAGGAGGGAGAGGGCGGCGAACCCGACGACGGCCGCGCCGGCCACGCACCAGAACGTGGCCCGCCAGCCCCACTCCTCACCGATCGCGGTGCCGATGGGCCCGCCCAGCACAGTGGCCAAGCCCAGCCCGCCTGCCACCCAGGCGATAGCGGAGGCCCGACGGTCCGGCGGTGAGAGGCGCACGGCGATGAGGATGCACACGGCAGCGAAGGTGCTGTGGGTCAGTGCGCCCAGGGCACGGGCGCTCATGAGCATGGAGAAGGATGGCGCGAGGGCTCCGAGAATGTTTGCAACGGCGAATACGAGTAGCAGGATCAGCGCCAGCACCTTGGGGGGACGCGCGCGGTGGCAACGGTGACGATCGGCCCGCCAACGGCCACCGCGATCGCATAGGCACTTAGCAACTGGCCCGCACTGGCCACCGAGACGTGCAGGTCATCGGAGACGTTGAGCAGCAGACCGATGAGGGCGAATTCCGCTGAGCACAGGGCGAACACCGAGAGCGACAAGGCCGCCAGTGCCGCAACAGGGAACGTCGAGCGCGACGGCTCGACGGCCGTTAACTCGATGTCCGTTAACCCGCCATCCTGTGCACTCCGGTCGGTCTGTGGCATGGATGAGGCCGACAAGGTTGTACCTCCTTGCCCGGTTCCGCGAATGAAAGACACGCAGCAAGCCAGGCGTCGTTATCTATATATGTCATTTACGCCATGAGTCGCATCGACCTATGGCCAACCTTAGCCCTATGCTGTCCGACCATGTCAAGCATGTTGGATCTCGCCACCCTGGGCTTCCTCTACGAAGAGCCCCTTCATGGCTACGAGTTGCGCACCCGCATCACTCGGCTGACCGGTCACGTCCGAGCGATCAGCCATGGCACCCTGTATCCGGCCATCAAGCGCATGGAGAAAGCTGGCCTGTTGGTTCGCGAGTCGCAGCCCGGTGCCGCGGCCGCCCCCCGGCACATGTTGAGCCTCACCGATCAAGGCAAACAGGCCCTGCTGGAACAACTCCGCAAGCCCGACGATCCCTTCATCACCGACGAGAACCGCTGGTTCACGCTCCTCGCCTTCCTGCGCCACCTGCCGGATCGGGAGGCACAGGCAAACGTGTTGCGCCGGCGCCTCGCCTTCCTCCGGGAACCGAGCAGCTTTTTCTACAGCGGGGATCGCCCCCTGAGCATCAAGGATGTCGACGACCCCTTCCGACGCGGCGTCCTCACCATCGCCAAGGCCACCTCGCAGGCCGAACTCGCCTGGCTGGAAGAGACCATCGAAGCCCTGAGCCCCCACTAGACGGGATAGGAGAGACTCTGTGCGAGCCATGCCCCAGGACGAATGGCGCTCATTCGTCCTCACGGGAACACGTACCGGCAAACTGGCCACCAACCGCAAGGATGGCCGCCCGCACGTCACCCCCGTCTGGTTCCTCCTCGACGAGGAGGCCGATGGCCAGGTGGTCTTCACCACCTGGCACAAATCATTGAAGTACAAAGCGCTATGCCGCGAACCGCGCTTCTCCCTGTGCGTCGACGACCAGGAGCCGCCCTACGGCTACGTCACGCTGGAGTGCACGGCCGAACTCACTGACAACCCAAGCGAGTTGCTCTCCTGGGCAACCCGTATTGGAGCGCGCTACATGGGATACGACCACGCTGACGCCTACGGGCGACGTAACTCCGTGCCAGGCGAGTACCTGGTGCGCGCCACTGTCGACCGCGCCATCGCCTTCCACGGCATCGCAGACTGAACCACCATCCAGCAGCCGTTCCGCTCGCGCGGTGCTCCCGCCGCGCGAGAAAGCTCGTCGTCGCCAGGCGGATCTTCCGGCATCCATCCCCTGTAGTGCCCTCGAAGACCGGGTACCGTTCGCCTCAGAAGCGGATCGCGTACCGAATGGCCGACGAAACGGCCACTTGGCTGCCTCCCGCGGCGCCGGGCTCGCACACTCCTTGAACCGAGGGCGACCCTGACCGCCGCCATGCCGGATCGAGCCTCTGGCCTGGTCGGTGGAATAGGGCGGACCGCCGGTCGGGGGAATGATCGTCGGATGCCGAGCAGTGGGCCTGACCAGCCACATTTTCGTCGGTGCGCCGCTTAGACTGGCCAATGGCCAGAACCCCACAGAACCGCTCTGGGTGTCGCTCATTGAAGTCACTGCGCTCACGCGCTCGCAGGACGGCATCGCGCACGTCCTGCCACATAGTACGTGACGCCGACGGTGACTATGGATCCGCAGAACCACATCTCGTGCCTGTTCCGGGCGTCGCGCCCTGCGAGGGATTCGAACTCACGGCCAAGTACCGGCGGTCTACCGCTTCAGCTCGATAACCATCTCGATCACCAGCTGCCCCCCATTGGTCATGGTTTCCACCGATCCCCATGGTCTGGTTCCCCCGCCGGGGATTCGAACCTGCGCGAAGGCACGGCCACCACGCGGGCGTCGCGTTCAAAGCGAGACGGCCACCGCCACCACCAGCGACCCACCGCTGACCCGCGACGATGCGGCTTCCCATGTTTTGGGGCTCCTGCCCAAGACGAGAACCTGCGGCTTACGATTTTGGGAGCGATTGAGGTCGAGGCGTGCTGGGCCTGGCGGTTCAGCTGGTGGTTGATCAGCAGGCTATCTGCCGGACGAGCGCCAGTTCGGTGCTGGTCTTGCGGCGGGTGGCCCTGCGGGCGGAGCGGTCGGAGACCAGCCCGGCGATCGCGAGACGGGTCTCTGCGTAGGTCTCGCGCCGGTCGGTAAACCGCTGGAGCGGCCGCCACTGCTTGAGTTCGGTGTTGGCGTGCTCGACGCGGAACCGCGCCGAAGACTGGCGGCGGCGCTGAACGCGAAGCAGTCGACGGCATCTCCACAGCCTCGCTGCGGCAACCACACGGTCGAGCCCGCGCAGACAAATAGCGGGTGTCACACGATTGAGTGATGACGGCCCCGGCGCCCCTGAGTACCGTAGAGATAGCAAATGGACTATTGGAGTAGCTCCAGCTCGGTAGTAAGCGGCGTAATCCGTGGGGAATTGGTCCAACTCGCCCCTCGGACACTCACCCCAAAATCGCCTGGTCAGTGCGCTGACCAGGCGATTTGCATAAGGGTTCGACCGGGCGCTCGAAGTTCGGATACGTGACTCTCGGCAGAGCAGCGTGCTGACCTGGACTTCCTTCCGAGCGAGGCCGTGGGGGTTCGTGTCGGGTTCATGTGAAGATTGTGTGCGTTCGAGGCGTGCTTCGCTGCGGTGTCAGAGCTTTGACCTGCGAACGCGGTCCTCAGGGAACTCGCGTCGCGCGACGCCCACCTGCGCGGCACCAGGCCGGAAGAAGTCTCCACACGATCAAGCACCAGCCAACTCTGGCCCGTCGGCGGCCACCTGTCATCTCGTTTCCGGCAGCCCGGCGAGGGTCATGAGAGCCACGCGGGACGACGGGCCGCCCGTTGAGCGGCCCGTCGCGGTCCCCAGTGAGAGAGACCCAGCGACCGGCCGGGGGAGTCCGGCCGCTGGGAGACATCGGCGACGGCGGGCGTCGCCGCCCCGGCCGACCTCAGCGCCGGGGCAGCAGCGCCCCCGCGCCAAGGGCCATGACCAGCAGCAGACAGGCGGCGCGCGGCGGCGGACCGGACGCGGGCCTCGGGCAGCCGTCCACGGTCGATCTTGCCGTTGGGCGTCAGGGGCAGCCGGTCGCTGAGCTGGTGCTACTTCGCCCTCGGATTCAACTGGGAGCTGAACTGGCCAGACGACCCATATGCGTAGCGATCGTCGGCTGTTCCGCCGGGGCGGTTCTGGTTCATGCCGGTCGCTCTGCGGGCGTTCGAGGGTTCGCCGGCCTTCGCGCTGGGCCTCGATTCTCCCTGAGGCAGCCACAGCTCACCCCGCATCACCGGCATGTGCGTAAGGTTCAAGTCCCCCTCGGACACCGACCATTCACCAACATCATGCGGGTCGGGAGTGATCCCGACCCGCATGATGCGTTGTGCGGGCTCGTACGTCATGCGTAGCCCGAGGGCGCGGTACAGCCGGTTCCTTCTCCACGACCGGCAGCAAGGCGGTCCAACGGCGCGCGACGGTGGCTTGGGAGACCGTTCCAGCTCAAACGGCCTTGCCCCGGTAGGGAACTGACGTTGACTCAGGCGTCGCTACCGAGCAGGGCCGCCCTCGTGATCAAGTACAGCGAGCCGAAACCTCTGTAAGCAGGCCTCCAGGGACAGTGGTCGTTCTTATCCGGGCAAGTCTGCTCGGGTGTCGGTCGTGCTGAGGTTGTCGCCGCGCCGACGGTCCGCGTCGAGAGGCTCGGGCTGACCGGGCACAAGTCAGCAGAGGCCGTACTACAGCCGGGATGGCCGCCGGTGTGTGGCGGGCTGGGGAGGGCTGAACAGGGCCGGGCGAACCGGCCCCTCTACCCGATTCTGTCACGGCCAGCCTTGCTTCACCTTGGCGGGGGCGGTGTTCCAGCTCTTGGGTATGAACGTGATCAGGTAGGTTCCGCGGTCGAAGTCCGCGTACCCGGCAGACCAGTTCCGGAACTTGCTCTCGTATACGTGCATGGGGCCCAGGTCGCTATTGGGTGCGTGATAGTGGTTGCCGTGGGTCCATATGGTTTTGTCGGCATCCGCTTCTGTTTGAGCCCCAAACCAACCGTAGTCGAAATTGACCCAACCTTCGCCAGGATTGGCGGGACTGCGCGGAATATTTCTGTCCTTCGACATGTCGACCAGGCCTGTGCCCTGGTCGGGGCGGAAGGCATCCGGGTCGCCGTACTTCCTCTTGTCAGAGGAGCCCCATTGGTCCTGCCCGCTCCAGAAGTGCTTCGAGTAGATCACCGCCTTCATCTTGGATGGGTCGTAGTTGCCTCCATCCCTTTCTCTGAAGGACGGTGTGTTCCTCAGCGCCGAGTAAAAGTTCGAGCGGCTGTCCTCGTAGCGCAGAGCGTCATTCTTGTTCCCGAGCTCTGTCTTGAGGTTGTCGATGTACGTACCCTCGTCGTGGGAGTTTTCCAAGGCCTTGTTCATGATGGACGCCACATCACGCGCCCGCTTGAAACCCTTCCTCTCGTCGAAGGCGTCCTTGGCGATGCGTCCCTCAAACTCCGCATACGTTTCATTGGGTCGGGGTCTGGTGTTTTTCAGGTCGTTCTTGTACTTGTCCTCGTCGAAGAACGCGAACGCCAATTTGTTCGTCGGGTAGGGGCCCGTATTGACCCAGGTGACGCCAACACAACCGTAGGACAGCTTATCTCGCTGCTCTGCGGTCATTTGCTGTTGTTTGCCGTCGCGGTGACTGTAGACCTGCTGCCACTTGCGTATGTAGTTGTTGACGACCGTAGTGGCCCTACCTCCGTAGGCTCGGTACGCGTCAGGCATCCTGTTGAGCGGCTCGGCGGGAGGTATTTCCCTATCGCCGACAAAGTCGGGGGCCCGGAAGAACGCGCTGGCGCTCGGCGGCAATTCCGCCGGAGACTTGCCAGGTTGACCCAGAGTCAGAGCTCTTTCGTTCAGTGCGTTGATATTCTTGACGTCATCCGCCGTCAGGCCGTGCGTTTCGGCGTAGGACCCCTTCTTTTCCCCGTGGCCGCTGCTGGCGGCCTGGCTGACCGACGGCATGAATCCAGCGGTGCACATGACCGCACCCAAAGTGGCGAAGGCAAGAAATCTCTGACGTTTATACATGAAAATCAATAACTCCCTTGTGGTGAAATCTCATGAAACGAGGGCATGTGAGAGAACGACGCAGTGGAGGGGTTTGCGGCGAGCTGCCGCTCAGGGCCTTGGCCGAGCTGTCCTGCGTCGCTGCGCCGGCGGCAGGAAGGCCGCCGCGATGCGGATCGAGATGCAGTAAATGCGGGAGACGGCGGTGGCGGTGCGGTCGTCGCCGGTGGCTCGCTACATCAGGGTCGTCGCCGAGGCGACGACGCGGGCCCGGTCCGGGTGGTCGGGGTCCCCGTAGCGGACCTCGACGCGTGGGTGGGAGCGCATGAAGTCGGTGTCGACCAGGCGGACCTGACTGGGGTGGTCGACCGTGCGCACGGCGATGTCCGTGTCGAGGAAGAAGCTGAACTCACCCGTGGCCGGGGCGTAGACGAAGAACTTGCGGCCCTCGAACCTCTGCTGCGCGACGTTGTCCGTCAGGACCAGGGACCAGAGGCCCGCACAGTGGCCCGCGGGACACATGAACTGGAAGTCGGCCCGCAGGCCGTCCAGTTCCATCCAGCGGAAGGGGTTGTCGTCGTTCGCGTTGATCGTGGCAGCGGTGGCGGCGGTCGCCGGGGCGGTCGTATCCGGGGCGGCCGCCTGGGCTCCCTGGGCGAGGGGCAGGGCGAGGGCCGCGGTCACGGCGACGGTGGTGAGGGCGCGGAAAGCGGTTCGACGTATCACGTCTCGGCTCCTGGATGAGTGATCAGGTTGATACGAGCAGTGATCATGTCTCCGTATTAGCTCCCCGACAACGTCATGGCTTTAAAACCGGCCAATCTGTCACGTAGGACGGTATCTGGCCATGCGTCCGATCCGGCCCAGCGTCGGGGATGCGATGCGGCAGCGTTCCCCTGCTCCTGGTGTGTGGTTCGCGTCGAGGCCGGTGCCGATGTTGTCGGGAATCCGACGGTGCGGTCGATGACGCGCCCGTTTCGCCCTCGTCGCCAAGGCTGTCACTGCCCTCGCCTTCTACAGAAAGGCTGGTAAAGCCCCGTGAATAGACCTCCAGGCGTTGCCTTCCCGGTGGGGATTGCGCCGTGGGTCGTGTGCGGACGGGCACGGGATACCGTCTGTGCATCGGCCTTCAGCCAGCGGCGGACCGTGGATGCGGACACGAAGGCCGCCGATGCCGCGCACGATGGCCTCCCGGCCGGTTCGGGAGCTGACCAGGGCGAAAGCGGTGCGCTGCTCTCGGCGGGCAACTGGCAGGCCAGCGCGGTGACCTGGGCTCGCTGCAGAGGCGTGAAGGCGGCCGGGCGTCCCGGGCGGCGGCGGTCGGTCAGCCCGGCTATGCCCTGGTCGTCGAACCGGTCCCGCCAGGTCCGCACGGTGTCCAGGTGCAGGCCGGTTTCTCGGGCCACGCGCGCGTTGGAGCGTCCGCGCGCCGCGTGCACGACGACCTGCGCGCGCATCCGCGGCCGGTGCCCGGTCTTGTGGCCGTAGGCCATCTTCTTCAGCCGCTCGCGCTCGGCGGCGGTCGGGGCTATCGGGCGAGCCGGAGCAACGGGCATGAGACGAGGACTGGTCGGAGAAGTGGATTACTGTCGCGCGGACTTGACGATCCGCGGCGTGACGGCAGAGTCGAGAGGGTCGGCGCCGAGTTCAATGCCGTCTCGGACGATGTGGGTGCCTTTCTCGGCGATGTACACCATGCCGTCGTCCAGGAGAGTGCCGTCCATGTCGGTAACGACGAGCCGCTGTCGGGGCATGCGGTGGACAGGTGCCGTGAGCGGTGCGGTGAAGTCATGGGAGACCTGTGAGAGTGGAAAGGGGCGGGATCCGCCCGGGTCACTGGTCCGCGGTGGGAAGCGCCGATTGGACGATGAGTGAGCGGAGTTCTTCCACGGCGCGGGTGCGTGCGCCGGCCAGTTCGGGTGAGGCCAGTGCGGCGGCGGTGACGGGGACGGGCCGCGGGGTGTGGCTGAAGTGGTCGTCGATCGCGGTGACCATGCGAGGGTGGCCGCCCCATTCGCCCCCGATGACGATCATCTGCGGGTCCGCGAGGGAGACGGCCGCGGCCAGCACTCCACCGATCGCGCGGGCGAGGGCGGTGCAGGTCTGCTCTGTCTGCTTGTCGTCTCCGTCAAGGAGCGCCTGGAGGGCGGTGACGTCGATGGCGGTGGAGGCGGGCCGGCGCAGGCCGAGGGCGGCGAAGACCTCCGTGAAGGGCATGGCCGTTTCGTCGGGGCCTGCCGTACAGAGGTGGGCGATCTCCCCGACGAGTCCGTGGTGGCCGCGCCGGACGGCGCCGTCGTTGACCACGGCGCAGCCGAGGCCTTCGCCGAGGTGGAGATAGATGAAGTCGTCGACACCGGCGGCGCAGCCGGCGTGGTGCTCGGCGCGGGCGGCCCAGTTGACGTCGTTGTCCACCAGGACGGGACCGGTCACGCGGGTGGCCAGGACGGCGGGCGGGTCGAGGTCGCCGACGAGGAAGGGGGCGTCGGGCAGGTGGACGAGCCGGCCGGTGGTGCGGTCCACCGGGTCGGCGGCGCTGACCACCGCGGTGCGCAATTCTCCGGTGGTCTGCTCGGCCAGTCGGCCGACTGCCGCGGCGAGGGACTCGGTGGCCAGCTGCACTCCCGCGCTCGGCCCCAGTGCGGTGTGCACCTCTCCTTGGACATCGCCGAGCGCGTCGACGGCTTCGGCCACCACCTCGTGCGGCGTGATGCTGGCCACCAGTGCGGTGCCGAGCTGCGGGGCGAGTGAGTAGTACGAGCCGACGCGTCCTCGCCCGGTGGTGCGTTCACCGGTGTCGATGACCAGGCCGGCTTCGCTCAGGCGTCGGACGCTGTCGGAGATCGTGGGCTTGGAGATGCCGGTGCAGGCGGAGATCTCCGCCCGGGTCAGGCGCGGGTGCGTCATGAGGGAGCGCAACACGTTCTCATCGGTCAGGGCGCGCAGCATCTCCAGCGACGGTTTCCGTGGGGCCATGAACGCCATGCTAGTAAGGACTCTTGCCCAAATGTTCGGAGGAGGTTTACCGTCATATTCAGTAAGGAGCCCTCACCAAAGGAGTCGAGCGATGACGCTCGCCGCCGAGTCACACCAAGCACCCGTCCTGCCGCACTGGGAGGAGACCCCGGACGACCTCGGGGCCGCCATCCGCGAGATCAAGCCCGCACTGCGCGCCCGCATCGAAGCCTCGGGCCGCACGGTCCAGGAGGTGCTCGCGATCATCGAAGAGCACATCGAGACCCGTATCGCCGAGATCGAGGCCGAGCGGGAACGCGGTGAGGAGGTGTGGCCGGTCCTGGACTACGACGCGATCCACGACGGAACCGTCACGCCGACGGACATGGCCAAAATCAAGCGGCGGGGGTGCCTCGTCGTACGCGGCCACTTCCCGCGCGAGCAGGCGCTGGCCTGGGACGCCGACATCGTCGACTACGTCGGGCGCAACGGGTTCTTCGAGAACTACGCCGGTCCCGGCGACGACTTCTTCGGCAGCGTCGGCTCCAAGCCCGAGATCTACCCCGTCTACTGGTCCCGGGCCCAGATGCAGGCGCGGCAGTCCGAGCGCATGGCCACGGTCCAGTCCTTCCTCAATTCGTTCTGGAAGCACACCTCCGACGGCACGCAGTGGTTCGACCCCGACCGCGATGCGCTGTACCCCGACCGCATCCGCCGCCGTCCGCCCGGGACGGACTCCTCCGGCCTGGGCACCCACTGCGACCCGGGCACCCTGGACCTGTGGATGACCGAGGAGTACCAGAAGGCCTTCCGGCACCTCTTCGACGGCTCCGCCGAGAAGTACGACCCCTGGGACGCCGCCCACCGCACCACCGGACCCCAGTACCCGGGCTCCACCATGTGCTCCGCGTTCCGCACCTTCCAGGGCTGGACCGCACTGTCGGACATGGACGCCGACCAGGGCGTGCTGCACACGGTGCCGATACCCGAAATCATGGCCTACTTGCTGCTGCGGCCCCTGCTGCCGGACGTCCCCGAAGACTCCATGTGCGGCGTGACCGTCAACCAGGTCTTCCCCGTCACCAAGCGCTGGCACCCGATGCTGTATCGAGCCCTGACCCCGATCCCCGACGTGCGCGCGGGCGACTCGGTCTGGTGGCACTGCGACATGATCCACAGCGTGGCCCCGGTCAAGGACCAGAAGGGGTGGGGCAACGTCATGTACATCCCCGCCGCCCCCTGGTGCCCCCGCAACGAGCGCTACGCCGACGAAGTCCGCGCAGCCTTCCTCACCGGCTCCAGCCCCAGCGACTTCCCCTCCGAGCACTACGAGCGCACCTGGACCGGCCGCTCCACCCTCGACGACCTCAACCGCATCGGCCGCCGCGGCATGACCCTGGACTGACATCCCGACCCGTTCTTGCACTACGCCCGCACCAAGCACCACACCGCTGCGACCGCGTCCGTACCACCCTCAGTGAGTCCGGCTCCTCAGCCGCCCACACCCCATGCCCCACCGCTCGGCAGGTACGGAATGCCGTTCCTGATGTCCGTGACAATCGTCCGGCGGTCAGTGGCGTGCTCGACCTCATCGCCGATCTGTGGATGCTGACGGCCGCTCATCGTGCGGCCTCGATCGCGTCCAGCGCTGTCGTCCGCCGCCGGTGAGGAGTCACGGGATCCTCCCGACGACAAGGGCGCTCGGGGCGGGCCGGGCAGACTCGTCGAACGTGGTGGCTGTACGGCCGCCGGCTTCGATGACGCGCTGTTGGAGCAGCAGGCGGTGCGTGGCATCAGCTGCCGGCCTCTCCCAGGTATGCACCAGGCACAGCACCTACCTCGTAGCGGTAGGCGGTGACGTATCGGCCGTCGTCGGCGGTAACGTCCTCGCGGACTGACACCTCCGCCACCGAAGCGGCCGGGAAAGCCGGGACGCCGTGGCGCTGTGCCATGGCGCACATGGAGCCGGTGAAGAGCTCATCGATGCGATGCTTTGAGAGGAGGTTTGGTGAAGATCCCGGTGGCTGCTAGCGGGATCTGGCGCGTCGGCGGTCATCGAGAGGCCATGGCCGAGCAGGTCAGGGCAGCAAGTTGAATAATTGTCTGATTTTCGCCTTGCGGTGGGTGACGGGACGGACGCCGGGAGAACAGGTACCTTACGGCCACCCCCTCCCCGTACACTCCCGCAAGGATCACGCGTGCGCGAAATCACCGTGCCGTCCCTGGAGACAGCGCCCCGTGTCGGCGGCCTTGCCGATTCGGTCTTCGGCCATGCCGAGAAGACACCGGACAGGGTGCTCTTCGGCCGCAAGGTGGACGGCCGGTGGCGGGATGTGACCGCTAACGAGTTCCGCGACGAGGTACTGGCCCTTGCCAAGGGGCTGCTCGCCCAGGGCATCCGCTTCGGCGACCGGGTGGCCGTCATGTCCCGTACCCGGTACGAGTGGACGCTCTTCGACTTCGCCTTGTGGAGCATCGGCGCCGAGCCCGTCCCCGTCTACCCCACCGCCTCCGCCGAGCAGCTCGCCTGGATCCTGCACGACACCCACGCCCAGGGCTGCGTCGTCGAGCACGAGGACCATGCGATGACCCTCGCCTCGGTCATCGACCGGCTTCCCGGGCTCACCCGGGTGTGGCAGCTCGACGCCGGCGCCGTCGACATCCTGGTGGCGGACGGCGAGCGGATCGGCGACGACGTGGTGCACCGCCACCGGCTCGCCGTCACACCCGACGCCGTCGCGACCATCATCTACACCTCCGGCACCACAGGACAGCCCCGGGGATGCGTCCTCACGCACGGCAACTTCATGGCCGAGTGCGACAACCTCATCGCCCGCTGGCGCCCCATCTTCGAGCCTCCGAACGGCGATCAGCCGTCCACCCTCCTCTTCCTGCCCCTCGCCCATGTCTTCGGACGGATGATCCAGGTCGGGGCCGTCCGGGCCGGGGGGTGCCTCGGCCACCAGCCCGACATGTCTGCCGAGGCGCTGTTGCCGGACTTCGCCGCTTTCCGGCCCACCTTCGTCCTCGCCGTCCCCTACGTCTTCGAGAAGGTCTTCAACTCGGCCCGCTTCAAGGCCGAAACGGAGGGGAACCTCGCGGCATTCGACCGGGCCGTGGACGTCGCCGTCCGCTACGCGGAAGCACGGGAGCGGTCCGCCTTCGGCAAGGGACCCGGACCTTCCCCGGCGCTCCGTCTGCAACACCTCTTCTTCGACACCTTCGTCTACGGCAAGGTGCGCGAGGCGATGGGCGGCCGGGTGCAGAACGCCGTGAGCGGCGGCTCCACGATGGGCCGCAGGCTCGGACTGTTCTTCGAGGGAGCGGGGGTGACCATCTACGAAGGCTACGGCCTCACCGAGTCCACCGCCGCCGCGACCGCCAACCCGCCCGGCGAGGTCCGCTTCGGCACCGTTGGCCGTCCCGTCCCCGGCATGAGCCTGCGCCTGGGCGACGACGGTGAGATCATGCTGCGCGGGGACACCGTCTTCTCCGGCTACCTGGGCGACTCAGAGGCCACGGCGCAGGCCCTGAAGGACGGCTGGCTGGCCACGGGCGACCTCGGCTCCCTCGACGAGGACGGCTACCTCACCATCACCGGCCGCAAGAAGGAGCTCATCGTCACCGCCAGCGGCAAGAACCTGTCGCCCGCGATCCTCGAAGAGCGCGTACGGGAACACCCGCTCATCGAGCACTGCATCGTCGTCGGCAACGACCGGCCGTTCGTGGCCGCCCTGGTGACCCTGGACCTGCAGGCGCTGGAGCAGTGGCTGTCCCTGCGCGGCAAGCGGCCGTTCGACATCGCATACCCGGACCCGGACATGGTGCGCGACCCCGACCTGGAAGCCGAGATCCGCAGGGCGATCAGCGCCGCCAACACCCTGGTCTCGAAGGCCGAGTCCATCCGGGCCCACCGCATCCTGCCCACCCCCTTCACCGAGGAGAACGGCCTGATGACGCCCTCGCGCAAGATCAAGCGCCGCGCGATCGAGACGGCCTACGCCCGGGTGATCGATGCCATCTACGCACGCTGAGCGCGCCGAATCCAGCGCAGCGGCGCGGTGGGGGCCCCAGCCACCGGCGGCAGGGGTGGCTGGGTGGCTCTCGACGAACGACTGCGTGCGGGACAGCTCGAACGCAGACTTCCCAGGGCGGCCGTCTCATGCGTCGAAGCCGGGCTGTCCGTGCGGGCCTCGTCAGTTGTCGTCAGTTGTGGGGTGCCGAGGACCTCGACAGCAGGACGCGTCCGCTCCCGCCCGCGCACAGCAAGCCCGTCACCATGAAGACGAGACTGAGGGCGGGGCCGGAGGTCCAGTCGACGTGGGCGGCGCGGCAGGCCAGGACGACGGTCATGGCGGCCGCGGTGCCCGGCAGGGCGAGGAGGGCGGGGCGGGTTCGGGTCAGGTCGTCCTCGGCGAGAGCACCCAGGACGCCGACGCCGAGGGCGAGGGCCCACACGCCCAGTGCCTGTGCGTCGAGGCGGTTGGTGTTCCAGGGGACGAAGTCGGCCCAGAAGCCGGGGCGGATCAGCAGGCCGGTGCCGATGCCCAGCCATGCCGAGCCGAGTACGGCCATGGGTGGTTTGGACCAGCTGGGCAGGGGCACGGCGGGGGCGTTGAGCGGTTCGGCGGGGACGAGGTGTTGCAGGGCAAGGGAGATCACGGCCCATACGCACAGCAGGCCCAGTACGAAGAGCCAGCCCAGGCTGAACAGCACGGAGAGGACGGTTCCGCCCTCGGCGACGTACAGCCGGCCGACGTTGAGCAGGCCCACGGTGAACAGTCCGACGAGGGCGATGGCCAAGGGGTGGAGAAGCGTGCGCGCTTCCTCCCAGCGCCCCGCCCGCCTGACGGCGAACAGGCCCGGCGCGGTCCCCAGCATGGCGGCGCCGATCAGGCCCGGGGTCAGCGACTCGGGGGATGGCCAGGCGCCGAAGACGTGGCCGGTGAGGCTGACGGCTGTCAGGAGTGTGCCGACGAGGAGGCTGGTCACGGCCACCGCGGTGGCGAGCATGGCCACTCCTGCGGTCAGGCGGCGTCCGCCGGAGGCGGCCGTGCGCGCCGTGGCCGGGGGCACGGACACGGGTGCCGGGGTGCCCGGCTCGGCGGATTCGGGGGTGTTGGATGCGTCGGTTTGATGCGGCATGAGGAGGGCTTCCGTTTCCGGGCGGGGCGGCCTGGGGAGCGTGCGGACGGTTCCGGTTGCGGCGATGTGCCGGGGCGGGTGACCGCGTACCGCGGTGCGCGTCACGGGATGGGTGAGGCGGTGGGGGAGGTGGGCCGGGCGACAGGAACGGCGGCCCGCTTGCGCAGCTCGCGGGCGTACATGACACGGAGGCTCACCACCGAGGTCGCCGCGACGGCGAGGAGTCCGCACCCGATGGTGACGCCGGCGGACAGCGCCGTGTGGTGGTCGAGGCCGAGGGTGCGCTCGAAGACCGGGGCCGCGCCGACCGACAGCACCGGGGCCAGACACAGTGCCGTCAGGTGCAGCCGCCACTCCTCCCGGGCCCAGGTGCGCCCCTGCCGCCCCGCTCGCCGAGCGCTGGTGACCATGACGACGTACGTGACGGCGTACGGCAACAAGTAGGCGAGCAGCAGACGCCGCCCCGTCGCTCCGAAGTCCAGGTACGAGGAGGCGATCCAGGTCAGAGCGGCGGCGCCGGCCAGGTGGGCCGCGGCCAGCACCGGCAGCGGGGCCCACGACCCGGACACCCCGTCAACCGTCGTGCGCCGGTCCAGGGTGCGCGAGGCGATGAGAGCGCCGAAGGCGACCACCGACCCCAGATGCATGATCGCCACCTGGTTGATCTCGGCCATGGACAGCCCCGGCAGCAGCAACGGCAGACCGCCCCACTCCAGGCGCAGCAGGGGCGCGGTCAGCAGAAAGCCGTAGCACAGCAGCATCCACCGCTGGTGCAGGTCCGGAAAGCCGCCGACGGCGGCCAGGATGCCGAAGGTCACACTCAGCACGGTGCCCACCAGTATGGTGGCGAGCACGATCCAGAACGCCGCCCCGCTGAAGGCGTCTTCGGGAGCGGTGCGCACCAGGTACAGTCCGGCGCCCGCCATCGAGGCGTACACCGTGACCGCGAAGACCACGCCGAGCGCGTGGTGCAGCCGGGTACGCCGCCGCGCTGCCGTCAGCAGCTGCGCAGGGCCGAGGAGCATGAGTACGCCACCGAGCACCGAGTGCAGGATCATCGGCAGCAGACTGTGCCGGTAGGGCTCGATCCTGGTGGCCAGGGCGTCGGCGACATAGCGCGGCGAGACGGCGCGGGACAGCAGCCACTCGCCGAACGCGGGGGCGCCGGAGCGAGCGTACGGCCACAGTTCGGTCATCGCGATCGGCGCGTAGGCGACGCACACGACCGTCACCGCGATCGCAGCACCACGGCGCCAGGTCCTTTTCGTCGGAAGACGCACGGCGACCTCCTGCTCCTGGCCGCTACACGGCCAGCCAATAGTCCATGTTGGACTATCGAGACGGTAGAGCGAACCGCCGCCGAGGTCAACGGTCCATGGCCGTCAGGAGCCCGCCGTACGCTCTTCCCGGCGCCGCACCCACTTCCAGAAGTCGACCATCATCCGCTCGTAACGGATCCCGAACTCCAGCGCCTCGCGCTGCCCCGGCTCCAGCAACTCCCCTACCTCGTCGGCGAGTTCCTCGTACGAACGCAGGGTGCGCCGGTGCTCGTCCAGCTGAACCGGGGCCAGCACTTCCGGTCGGCCCCCGAACCACAGCTTCAGGATGCCGCGTTCCCTCGCCTCCACCGGCACGAACTCGGGATTGTCGAGCCACTCCTCAAGGGCGGCCTGGCCCCGCTCGGTCAGCGCCAGCACTCTGCGGTTGCGTCCGCTTTCCTGCCGTACCTGCGACAGCAGACCCGCTTCCAGCAGCCGGTCGCACTGCGCGTACACCTGCGCGTGCGGCACCGACCAGAACGGCGCCACCGTCCGCGCCGCCTCCCCCTTCACATCGTAGGCACTCGCCTCGCCCAGCTTGTCGATGATCCCGAGCACCAGGTAGGAGGAGGTCGTCAACCGCACGTCAGCCATGGGGTGACCGTATCGCCCCCAGGGTGCGGCAGCGGGGCCGCCGTGGTGCGGGGTGTACGGCATTCCCGCGCCGGTCGGTCCGCCGAAGGCCGTCCTGGTTCCCCGAGCCGAACGGGAGCGTCCAAGAGCCGATGCTCCCGCCCGAGAAGCCCGATCGCGGCAGGGCACGCGTACCGAGTCCCGGCAAGGCGGAGCGCTGGAACCGTGTTCGCTGCAGACCATGTCCACGGACGTGAACTCACGGATCCCGCCCGCGTGCCGTTGTGTCGATCAGTCACGCGTGAGCGTGCACGTGAGGTGGAGGGCCGCAGATGACACCGACCTTTTCCGGGCGGCTCGGGCGGCTCCGCCGTCCGGATCCTCGCAGGTGGTGTCCTCGCTCGCCATCAGCGCGCTGGCGGTGCGGAGGCCGCCGGGAGTGGCCGCGGCGGACATCAGCCGGGCGGCGGCGGCAGCGCCGGTCTCCGGCGGGATCACCAGCAGGTCCCAGCGACCCGCGGTGCAGGAGAGGAGGACCAGCCTGTTCGGGGCCTGCTCTTCGGCGAACCAGCCCACGTGCACCGTATGCCCGGTCACCGGCATCTTTCGCGGCACCACGGGCCAGCGAGTCGGGTTCACCGTGACATGAGTGATCCGGCCCCAGCGCGCGTCCAGCACGTCGGTCATGGCTCGTCTTCGACGTTGGGCTGAGCATGGGTGGTCAGCGGCGCGCGAGTTGCCGCTCGCCGCCTGCGCCCGCCTGGTAGGTCATGTCGTAGTGCTGGAAGATCGCTTCCTCTGCCTCGGCGGGCAGGATGTCATCCATACCGACCGAAGGCGCCTTCTTCACCAGCGCCTTGGCGTAGGAGACCTTGACGTAGTCCGGCCCGAGGGTCGCGTCGTCGAGGGGGACGAAGGCCAGGCGGTGACGGGTGGGGAGTCCGGCCCGGACCGTGGCCATGGCCGGTTCGTCGGTGGTGGTATCCACGTAGATCGCTTCGAGCACGCCGATCTTGTGGCCCTTCGGGTCGAGGACGTTGTGGTTGCGCCACTCACGGACATCGGCTGCATGGATCATGGCTTATCCTCCTGAGCCGTTCCCCCGGGCGGGTGCGAGCCGTCCACGAGTAGTCGCCGCACCGCCGGGACCGGTAGCCCTTTGCCCTTCCAGGGTATTGGGGAATCCCTGCGTCGCACCCTCGCGCGGTGACGGTATCTACCGTGGTAGTCGACAGGCATGCCGACGCAGCCCTCCAGCACAACAGGCCGTCCATCTCTGTTCGGGCGGCTACACCGGGTAATCAGCCGTTCACTTGTCGGAGGCGGATGGAGACGGAGCAGCGATCTCGAACTGTTGCCGCGTTCCCTGGGCTCGCTGCGCTCGGATTCCTCACGTTGGTGCCGCTACTGATCATTGTCTCCTCGGTCGATCCCGAGCACGGGCAGGGGATTGCGCATTGGCTCGGCGAAGGGCTCGACGTGTCCACGGCCTCCGGAGAGGAGGTCGAGGAACTGTTCACCCTGCCCGGCCAGGCACTGCAGACCACGACCGCGTTCGGCATCGCTGCCCTCACCGTCTTCGGCCTGACCTTCGGGGCGGCGGTGCAGACCGGCTATGAGAGGGTCTGGGATCTTCCGTCGGCTCGCTGGTGGGCCAGGTGGCGGCATGTTGGTGTGGTTCGGCGTCCTCACGGGATACCTCTTCGTCTCCGCGACCACGACGCCGCTGCAAGTGGCCCGGCCGGTGGGTTCGCCGCGTCGCTGAGCGCCATCTTGTTCTTCTGGTGGTCGCAACGGACGCTGCTCGGCGGGCGGGTTGCCCGGCGTGCCCTGCCCGGCGCGGTGGCCATCGTGATCGGGTCGCTCGGTCTCAGGGGCTTCTCCCGGCTCGTCTTCTCGCCGTTGATCGCATCCAACGCTGTCACCTACGGCGCGTTCGGAACCGTTCTGGTCATCCGGTCCTGGCTGGTCGGCGTGGGCGTTGTTGTCTTCGGCGGTGCGCCGGTGGGCCGCGTTCTGCACGGGGAGTTGCCGCGCCTGTCACACGCGCTGAAGCGGCGCAGGTGAGGGCGGGTCGAACACATGAGTCGCTACTTTGATTCGCTACGGCGCTCGGCATCACGGGCCGCGCGCTGGAGGCGCCGTTCGGTGGCGCGGTGCTGCTGGTGCGCCTCCGTTGGCCTACGACGCTGTGGTGGGTCCCCGACTGCGGGGCTGATCCCGGGCCCAAGGGCCTCATCCGCAGCTGTTTCGCTGGACTGCACCGCTGTCGCGGTCCAAGCGGCGCAGAACAGCAGCAGCCTGGCCACGAGGTTGATCCACAGGAGGACGGCGACCGGCACAGCGAAGGCGCCGTACATGCTCTTCACCGCGACGCCCTGCAAGTAGCCGGTCAGCAGCAGTTGGAGCAGTTCGAAGCCGACGGCACCGATCAGACCGGCGACCACGACCGCACGTCGGCCGGGATGGACCCGCGGCAGCCGGGTGAGCAGGTAGATCAACAGCAGGAAGTCGACGAGCAGGGCGGTGCCCAGGCCGCCCAAGAACAGCAGCACCCGACCTGCCCCGCCCTCTATCCCGACCCTGTCGGCGGTCCAGCCGACCGCAGCGTTCGCGAACACCGAACTGCCGATCGCGACCAGCCCGACCGCGCCGAGCCCGACCAGCACACCGGCATCCCTGAGCTTGAGCAGGAACGGATTTCCCGGGGCCTGTTCCCTCTGCCATACCGCGCGCAGGCCCCCGCGCAGGTGGCCGACCCAGTTGATGCCGATCACGAGCAGCAGCGCGCCCGCGATGAGCCCGACGGTTCCCGCGTGCGCGACGAGGCTGTCCAGGTCGAGCAGGCTGGAAAGGCCCGGCGCCTGCTCGGCGATCTCGTTCTGGAGTGTCCCGAGCTGGTCGTCGCTCAGCAGCTTGGCGCCGATAGCCGCCCCGACGGTTATCAGGGGGAAAAGCGCGATGAAACTGGTGAAGGTGATGGCGGCGGCGAGCTGAGCCCAGTGGACCGTGACCAGTCGCTCGCACGATCGCCACATATGCGTACGCATCAGCCGTGCGATCACCGGAAGCTTTGTCGGCCAGTCCATGATGAACACCTGATCTCAGCGTATCCAAGACGCCAGAAGTGGCATCCGGTACGTGCTGCCGGGGTCGTGGCCGCGGTACGCGGGTGTCGCTCGGCGCCCGGCGCTCGGGAAGGGTGTTCATGGACCTCCATGACGACCCTGGCCAAGCCCACGTCAACCCGCTGATCGCGGCTATTCGCGCGAGCTGCCGGATGAAGCGCGGTTGCGTTGTCACAGCCCTGTAATAGACCGCCTTGCCGGGCGGGGGAGCCGGTTTAGGTCTCCGGCGTCCGGCAAGAGGCGCCGGACGGGAGCCTCATGGGTGATGGAGTGGCCGTCGCCCGGCTCCTTCCCCCACACCTGCCGGTTCTTCCGGCATACGAGAGGAACGAGCACCACGTGAGCGAGAGCGCGAAGCACTCGGACGACCCGAACTACGCGAGGAACAAGCGGCGACTCGTCTTCGGCCTGACCGGCGGAGTGGCGGCACTGGCCGTGGCAGCGACCGCGGTGGCGGCCTCCACCGGTGGGGCCGGCACGAGCGGGGACTCGTCCGCGCAGTCCCTGAAGGTCATGAGTCTGAACACCTGGCACGGTGGCGCGAAGGTCTCGGACGGGGTCAACAAGATCGCACACCAGGTCAAGTCTTCCGGCGCCGACATCGTCGCCCTGCAGGAATCCTCCAGCCCGGTCGCCAAGGAGATCGCGGGCAAACTGGGGTGGAAGTACCACACGGCCAGCGGCACGGACGTCGATGTCATCAGCAAGAAGCCGATCGAAAAGACCGACTCGTTCTCGAAGAAGTCCTCCGGAGCGAAGGCGATCGCCGCGAAGATCCAGGGCGTGTGGGTGTACTCGATTCACCTCGACTACACGAAGTACGGCCCGTACAACGCCTGCTTCGACGAGGACGGCTACCAGCAGATCTACGCGGACGAGGCGAGCCGCAAGGCCCAGGCCCAGGACATAGCGGAGTGGACCGGCTCGGCACCGGCGATCGTCGCGGGAGACTTCAACACGCCCTCCCACCTGGACTGGACCGAGGGGACCAAGGCCAAGCACTGCAACTCGGCGGTCGAATGGCCCGCGACCAAGGTCTTCTCGGACAAGGGGTTCAAGGACTCCTACCGTGAGCTGCACCCGAGCCCTGCGAAGGTGCCGGGGAACACCTGGTCTCCCGTGACGAAGAAGAACAGTGACTACGGCAACAAACCGGAGCCTCAGGACCGCATCGACTTCATCCTGCACAAGGGCGGCTCGCTGAAGCCCGTCACGTCCCACACCTTCGGGGGCGGCTCGGGCTGGCCCTCCGACCACCTGGCCGTCCTCACCACCTTCCACCTCTGAGCGACCACGCCCGCCTTCGCAGCAGTGACGGTGTCTCACCAGATACCGACCGCCGCCTCGGGAAGGCGGCGTGGAACACATCCACCAGGCTGGGGCCGTGGTCTGCCTTTCCCGCTCGGCCACGGCCAGTTCGGCCTGGACACGGTCAGCTTCCTCCCGCAGCTCGTCCACCCGACGACGTGCAGCAACGAAGTGGGGAGCCACCCTGTCTGATGGCGTGTGACCCGCCGCTGTTTGAGTGGCGGGCTGGCTGGCGGAGCAATCAGCTTCTGGACGGGGGTAGCGGTTCTGCGTCGGTATGCCTGCGGGACCGGAGGGCGGCGAGGCCGAAGGCCAGTCCTCCGGCGATGAACCAGGGGTTCCAGAGGGCCAGCGTCCAGGCCCGCTGCTCCGCGCTCACGGAGAGGTCCAGGTGCGTCGTGCTGGTCAGCAGCAGCACCTCGATACCGATGCCACGGGCCAGTAGGAGGGCACCGACTCCCCACCCCAGACACCTGGCCAGCAGAGCGGGAACGCCCCGGAGCCTGCACCGGGCAAGCAGCCATGCCAGCAGGGCGCCGAGGAGACAGAGCACACCCACACCCCACAAACCGGCTATGACGAACCACGGCGGGCGCTCGGTGGCCAGCGGACCGGCGGAGATGCTCAGCCCCACATCACCGCCGACGGCCCAGTAGAAGTGCACCCCGGCGAACGCGGCCGCCCACACGCATGCGATACGCCCCCACGACGTGGACGGTTCTGCACCCGTTCCCTCCCGTTCGCGTTTCACCGCCGGCCCTCAAGGGCATCGCGCCTGTCAGCGCACGGGCCGTCCGCTTCCTGGGGCAACACGAGGAACGCGGTGCCCTTGGTCAGGTCGATGCTGGAGCGGGGCGGCGCACCGTCGCTCTCGTCGTCCCGCCGCAGCAGTTCCACCCGACGCTGCTCCAGCTCCACCGTCTTGTTTCCGTTCACGACCGCCGTGAATTCATCGAAGGCCGTGTTCGACAACGACTGCCCCGTGCGCCTGTGTAGCCACGGGATCAAGCCCAGCCCCGTGAACCATCGCCACGCGCTCTCCACCAGGGCGAACAGGACCAGTAGACACGCGAACGCCGGGAATGACATGAGCCAAATCGTCACAGATGGTCCCTCATCGTCCTCAGGACAGTTGACTGCCGGGAAACGGCGGAAGGGTGGGCGTCGTTCTCATCGGACGTGCGGACTGGGAATACTCGGGGCTCCAGACAGCGGTCCGCGCGTGGACCGCTCGCACAGACACTCCGCCACCCATCCCGGCAGCGTCGTATGTCACCCGATAGGGGTGGCTCCCAATCTCGGGCAATGTGCTCTGCCCAGAGCGGCACAGGCCGCTCGGTTCCCTCGACCGCCGTCGTTGGACTCGTCTCGCTGATTGCCATGGGATCACTGTGCTGGATCCGCAGCGTGCAGGGATCGGGCCGGCGCATGATCCGCTTCCCCCATGCGGCGGAGGTGCGGCCATGGAGATCCACCGCATGGCGGAGTGCCGTGGGAGCAGGCCGGCTCCGGTGGATCTGCCGGACAGCACACCTGGTACTCCAGCAGCGTTTCGGTGTCTGTGCTGGTCAGGGGGCTGTTTCTGAGGCTATCTGGCTGACGGCGCGTCATGTGATGGCGGTTCGTGACGTGTCGTCGCGGTGCGCTGTCGGTAGTGGCACGTGCGGGCGGTCGCCTGGTGTCGCCGCCGCCAGCGGGACCAGGTCAGCGCGTGTTCGAAGCGGTGTCGCTGGTGGCCGGCGTGGGCGCGGTCTCGTCGCGTCTGGCCAGGCTGCGGCGGGCCGGCACCCACCGCTGGTGGGTGGCTGGTCGCCATCGAAGTCCGCGATGGCCGGCAGGTGGGCGGCCGCCCAGTCGTAGAGGCGTGGTGCCTTGGCGACGTCCGATGCCGGAGGAGGAGACATGGGCATCCCGCCCAGCAGCTCCACGGCCTGGCCGACCGAACGGACCATCGCGTCCTGGACCGCGTAACGGACCACCCTCAGACGGCGCGCATCCCCCGCGTGAAAGGGCCGCGACCGAGCGATGTCGGTGCGCGCGGCCTCCTGATAGTGAGTGACTGCGCGAAGCGGGGGGCAGGCACGAGGACGAAACCGGGAGGTGTCGGTCTGGTTCGAGGTCGCCGAGGGGGAGGATGCCACACTGAGCGCGGCGCCGTGGAACGACAGCCGTGGAACGACAGCGGGGCGGAAGCAGCGGACGTAGGTGAGCGACCGTGAACACGCCGAAGTGTCCCACGGTTCCGGTCGCTGAGCTGCTTGCGCGGCACGCGCGCGCGAAGATCCAACGCGCCTACGCGCGTTGGCTCGTGTGGGTTGACGTGTTCGGCACGTGGTCCGCGACCCGCCCGAGTGCGGATGGACCGCGCGGCGGCACGGACGCACCTGCCGCTCTGTTCAACTCCCCTACGGGGGCGGGTGGTTCCTCTACCGCCGGGCTCTCCGGCCCCGCCTTCCTGGTCGGACCGCGGTCGCACCCTCCGTCCAGGCGTACGCGCGCCGTGTGAGCGTCCACGTCGGCGTCATCGGCGCCACGGATCCCCACCGAGCTATTCGAAGATCGACATGCAGGAACATGATTGCTTGCCGATATCAAAGAACAAAAGGTTGCAGCATAAGTGTTGACTGCGATCGACCGGAGGGTTTGGATCTCCGTACCCCTGTCGACGGACTGGAGACCCCCCATGAACAAACAGACCAGGGCACGGCTGCTCGTCTCCGCGCTGGCCACCGCACTGATCACGGTGGTGGTGCCGGTGTACGCGGGCGCGGACGAGCCCGCAGCGGGCGACCGGCTCGGCAAAGCCACGGGCTTCACCGCGGACGGTGACACCTACACGGTCACCGCCGGGGAGGCGGAGCTGCGCATCGACTTCCACAACGACGACCTCTTCCGCGTCCACCTCGCCCCGGACGGGAAGTTCACCGATCCGGCCAATGACGATCCGGCCAAGCCCGGTGCCCCGGACGCCGACATCGTCGTCAAGAGCGACTACGAGGGCGCGGGCTCGTCCCACACCGAATCCGACGACGCGTACGTCATCAAGACCGACAAGGCGACGCTGACCGTCACCAAGTCGCCGGTCACGCTGGCACTGGCCGACGCGGACGGCACCGAGTTGTGGCGGGAGGCCGAGCCGCTGGCCTGGTCGGACGCGGGCACGGTGCAGACCCTGGCGCAGGGCGGGCAGGAGCAGTTCTTCGGCGGCGGCATGCAGAACGGACGCTTCAGCCACCGCGGCGAGAAGATCGACATCACCAATGGGGAGGAGGACGGGAACGGCAGGTGGAACGACGGCGGCAACCCGAACGCCGTCCCGTTCTACCTCTCCAGCCAGGGCTACGGCGTCCTGCGCAACACCTTCGCTCCCGGCTCGTACGACTTCGGCGCCCCGGTCAGAACCACGCACCAGGAACAGCGCTTCGACGCCTACTACTTCGTCGGCGACGCCAAGCAGGCCATCGACGGCTACACCGAGCTGACCGGCCGCCCGCTGCGGATACCGATGTCCGCCCTGGAGGTCGGCGACGCCGACTGCTATCTGCACAACGAGAACCGCGGCAAGCGCAAAACCCTCCGCGACTCGAAGAAGGTAGCCGAAGGCTACAGCAGCCGCGGCATCCCGCTGGGCTGGATGCTGGTCAACGACGGCTACGGCTGCGGTTACGAGGACCTGCCCCAGACCGGCGACATGCTGCATGGCAGCGGCTCCGAGCTGGGCCTGTGGACCGAGTCCGACCTGACCGAGCAGGAGGCCGAGGTCAAGGCCGGGGTACGAGTGCGCAAGACCGACGTCAAGTGGGTCGGCCCCGGCTACCGCATGGCACTCGACGCCTGCGAGAAGTCCCGCGACGGCATCCAGCAGCACAGCCTCGACCGCGCGAACGTGCTCACCCTCGCGGGCTGGGCAGGCACCCAGCGCTGCGGCGCCATGTGGAGCGGCGACCAGCACGGCTCCTGGGACTACATCCGCTGGCAGATCCCCACCTACGCCGGATCCACCATGTCAGGCCAGCACGCCACGACCGGCGACATCGACGGCATCCACGGCGGCAGTGCCCAGACGTACGTGCGTGACCTGCAGTGGAAGATGTTCCTGCCGATGACGTATTCGATGAGCGGCTGGGCGACGGACGCGGAGGGGAAGCCGCAGGACAAGCAGCCGTGGCGGTACGGCGAGCCGTACACCGCCATCAACAGGAAGTACCTGAAGCTGCACGAGCGGCTGTTGCCGTACTTCGACACGCACATGGCGAACGCCTCGAACAACGGTGTCGGCCCCACCCGCCCCCTCTACCTCAACTATCCAGACGACCCAAACACCTGGGGCGACAAGGCCAAGTACGAGTTCCTGGCCGGCGACGACTTCCTCGTCGCGCCGGTCTACAAGGACAGTGAGACCCGCGATGGGATCTACCTGCCGAAGGGCCGCTGGGTCGACTACTGGACCGGCGAGGTCCACGAGGGCGGGAAGACGATCGACGGCTACAAGGCGCCGCTGGACACCCTGCCGCTGTTCGTGAGGGCCGGGGCCATCGTGCCGATGTTTCCCGAGGGCACGACCGACTGGGCCGAAGGCAAGCAGGCCGGCCGCCTCGACCTGGACATTTACCCCGAGGGGCAGAACTCCTTCACCCTCCGCGAGGACGACGGTCGCACCCGCGAGCACGCCTCCGGCAAGTCCGCCACCCAGAAGATCGACGTGACCGCACCGCAGGCCGGGAAGCGGGGCCAGATAAAGGTCTCCGTCGGTTCACTGGACGGCGAGTACGCGGGCAAGCCCGCCCAGCGCCGCTACGGCCTGAGCGTGCACACCCACGCGGCCCCGTCCGGCGTCTTTGCCGCCGGGCAGCGGCTGACCGAGGTGCGGTCGAAGAAGGAGCTGGACGCGGCCGACTCGGGCTGGTGGTACGACGGCAGGACCGGGACCGTGCAGGTGAAGACCGCCGAGGTGTCCACCGGGCAGTCGCTGGAGGTCACGGTCGACGGAGCCGGCTCCGTCGGCGGCACCCCCACGCTGGCCGACGGCACGTACACCCTGGACAGCGCCGCCGGAGACGGGCGGCTCGAAGCACCCGGCGACACCAGCAACGGACGGCTGCGGCTGGGCAAGAAGTCCGCCTCCGACCACCAGAAGTGGCAGCTCACCTACAACGGCGACGGCACCTACCAGGTGAAGAACGCAGGCAGCGGCCTGTGCGCCGACGTGCCCAGGAGCGGGCGGGCCACCGGCACCGAGGTGAACCAGTTCCCCTGTTACAAGACCCCCAACCAGCGCTGGACCGTCACCGAGAACGCGGACGGCGACGGGCTGACGCTGAAGGCACAGCACAGCGGCCTCGCGCTGACCGCCACCGGGGATGGCCTCGCACAGGCCACTGACGCGGGAAAGGAGCAGCAACGCTGGCTGGCCGGAAAGTCCTGAACCGGGCCTGACACCACGGCGCATGGACACCGGTCCTGTCACGGCGCATCGCATATCCGCCGTGACAGGACCGGCCGTCATACGGCGCGGACGTCGATTCCTGCGTCTTTGAGCCAGGCGACGGTGTCCGCCGGAACTCCCGTGTCGGTCACCAGTACGTCGATGGCGTCCAGTGCGCAGATTCTGGCAAAGGCGCGGCGGCCCATCTTGGACGAGTCGCAGACGACGATGACGCGGCGGGCGCGTTCGGCGAAGTGCTTGCTGAAGCTGGCTTCTTCTTCATGGTGCGTCATGATGCCCAGCTGCGGGTCCACGGCGTTGACGCCGAGGATGACGGTGTCCAGGACCACCTCGTTGAGCACGCCCGCGGTCAGCGGGCCGATCAGTTCGTACGTCTGCGGGCGGGCCACCCCGCCGGTCACCACGATCTTTATCTGCGGCCGTACGGCGAGTTCGCTCGCGATGTTCAGGGCGTTGGTGACCACGGTGAACAGCGGCGCGGCGACGCCCCCCGCTGCTTCCTGGCCACCGTTCGTCCGCAACGCCAGGACACGGGCGACTTCGGTGGTGGTCGTGCCGCCGTTGAGGCCCACCACGTCGCCGTCGTTGAGCAGATCAGCCGTCGCCGTGGCGATGCGCTGCTTCTCGGATGCGTGCTGGGTGGACTTGTAGCGCAGCGGCAACTCGTAGGAGACCCCGTGCGGGATCGCGCCGCCCCGTGTGCGGACGAGCATCTGCTGCTCAGCGAGTTCGTCCAGATCCCTTCGGATGGTGGCACTGGACACCTCAAGAGCGGTGGCCGCTGCATCGACCTCCAGCTTGCCCTCGGCGGCCAGCGACTCCAGCAGCCGGTTCCACCGCTCGCGCTTGGACATGCGCAGAACTCCTTGTCGGGACGCAGAACTGAGCCTCGACTCTAGAGTCCGAACCGTGGCGTGCTGCGAGCAGGCCTTCCGGGTCGACCACGGATGTCGAAGCTGCTCATAGAATACGCATGTTTTTGTTTGCAGAGCCATTGCATCAAGCAATTCTCGCCAGTTACGGTGCACGGCACCTGCGCAGTCCGGGTTCGCAGTGAACGGTCACACGTCACCAAGGCGGTCAGTCAGATGGAACAGCGCGAGATGAAGCAGCCACGAAGGCTCCCCCCGGCCCGCGCCGTGGGCGCCCTGGTCCTCATCGGATGCCTGGGGCTCACGGCGTGCGGCGGCAGCGACGGCGAGAGCTCCGACGGCAAGACCACCATCAAGCTGGTGGCCGCCGACTACGGCGACAAGGCGTCCAACGCCTCCAAGCTCTACTGGCGGGACGTCGTCAAGGACTTCGAGAAGCAGAACCCGGGCACCAAGGTCGACGTCCAGGTGATCAACTGGAACGAGATCGACAAGCAGGTCAAGACGATGATCCAGAGCGGAAACGTTCCGGACCTGCTGCAGACCGGCGGCTACGCCGACAAGGTCGCCGACGACCTGCTCTACAAGGCCGACGAGGTCACCTCGGCCGAGACCCGCGCCAACCTCATCCCCTCCTTCGCCAAGGCCGGCGAGGTCGACGGCATCCAGTACGGCATCCCCTGGGTCTCCTCCACCCGCGTGCTCTTCTACAACAAGACAGTCCTCAAGGAGGCCGGCGTCAAGGCGCCGCCGAAGACCTGGGACGAACTCGCCGCCGCGGCCAAGAAGATCAAGTCGAAGAAAGCCGCCGACATCCCGTACGCACTGCCGCTCGGCCCCGAGGAGGCCCAGGGCGAGTCGATGATCTGGGAGTTGGGCAACGGCGGCGGCCACACCGACGGCGACGGCACGTACCAGCTGGACAGCGCCAGGAACGTGGAGACCTTCAAGTGGCTCCAGGACAACCTGGTGAAGCCCGGCCTCACCTACGAGAACCCGGCCACCACCGACCGCAAGACCGCCTTCGCGGACTTCGCGGCGGGCAAGGTCGGCATGCTCAACGGCCACCCGAGCCTCGTCCGGATGGCCAAGGGGGGCAAGGTCGACTACGGCGTCACCACCATCCCCGGCAGGAACGGGCCGCTGAAGTCCACGCTGGGCGTGGCCGACTGGATGATGGCGTTCAAAGACGGCGACAACAAAGAAGAGGTGAGGAAGTTCCTCGACTTCACCTACTCGGAGAAGATGCTGAAGTTCGACGAGATGTACAACTTCATGCCGGTCACCGAGGACGCCCTCGAAACGATGGAGTCCAACGGCAAGCACAAAGACCTGGAGCCGTTCTTCCAGCAGTTGCCGAACGCGTCGTTCTACCCGGTGGGCGATCCGGCCTGGGACGTCGTCTCGGCCGAGATGAAGAAGACCGTCGGCAAGGCGGCGCAGGAGGACCCGAAGAAGGTGCTGGGCGACCTGCAGAAGAAGGCGGAGGAAGCGGTCGCCGACAAGTAGTGACGGGCCGTGTCCGGCCGATCAGCCGCTGGCGCCCTCTTCATCGCTGAACCCGCACCGCTAGGAGTCTCTGTGTCCATCAAAGCCCCGCCGTCCCCGGCCCGCGGCCGAAGACGGGGCGGGCCCCCCGCCAGGACGAAGCGCCGTGCGTCGCGCGGTGGCCTCGCCCGGCTGGGCCCGCTTCCCTGGATCGCCCCGGTGATCCTGCTGATCCTCGCCGTCGTTGTCTATCCGATCATTGAACTGGTCCGCACCTCGTTTCTGAACATCAGCATCGCGGGCAAGGTGCGCGGCTCGGCGGGCACGGACAAGTTCAAAGAGCTCTTCGAGGAGACCGACTTCGGGCACGTCCTGCTCTGGACCGTGCTGTGGACCGTGGTGGTCGTCGGGGTCACCATGGTGCTCTCGTTGGGCCTCGCCCAGCTGTTCAACCAGCGCTTTCCCGGCCGCCGCATCACCCGCTGGGCGCTGATCGCCCCGTGGGCGGCGTCCGTGCTGATGACCGCCATCGGCTTCAAGTGGATGCTCAACCGGACCGCAGGCGTCCTCAATACGGTGATGATCGACCTCGGCATCATCGACAGGTCGAGGGACTGGCTGGGCGAGCCGGGCACCGCCTGGCCCTGGATGATGTTCGTCGCGGTCTTCGTCTCCCTGCCGTTCACCACCTACACCCTGCTGGCGGGGCTCCAGACCATTCCGCACGACGTCTACGAGGCGGCCCGTATCGACGGCTCGGGCTCCTGGCAGACGTACAAGGGCATCACCCTTCCTCTGCTCCGCCCCGCCTTGCTCGTGGGCGTGGTGATCAACCTCATCAACGTCTTCAACTCGTTCCCGATCATCTGGGCGATGACACAGGGCGGACCGGGCAGCGACACCGCCACCAGCACGGTGTTCATGTACAAGCTCAAGGAAACCGATATCGGGGAGTCCGCCGCGATGTCGACGGTCAACTTCGCGATGGTCGTGCTGCTGGTGCTGATCTTCCTCAAGGTCAGCCGGTGGAACGAGGAGGACTCATGACGACCGTCCCCCCGACCTCAACCGCGCCGCCCGCGCCCCCGAAGGTCCGGCCGCCGAAGCGGAACTTCCGGCCCCGGACGCTGGTGATCACCGCGGTCGCCTGGCTGCTGGCCGCGGTCTTTCTCGCGCCGTATCTGGAGATGGTGATCACGGCGCTGCGCCCGGCGAACGAGCTGCGCGATCGGACGTACGCCCCCGACAAGCTGGAGTGGTCCAACCTCGTCGACGTCTGGAAGGAGTCCTCGCTCGGGGACAACCTCCAGGTGACGCTGCTGATCGCAGGCGGCGCCACGGTGCTGGTGCTGCTGGTCTCGCTGCCCGCCGCCTACTACACGGCACGGGTGCGCTTCCGAGGACGCAAGTGGTTCCTGCTGCTGGTGCTGGTCACCCAGATGTTCCAGCCGACGGCGCTGGTGGTGGGGCTCTACCGGGAGTTCCACCAGTTGGACATGCTCAACTCGGTCTGGACGCTGATCCTGTGCAACGCCGCGTTCAACCTCGCCTTCGCCGTCTGGATCCTCTCGGCCTACATCGGCTCGATCCCGCCCGAGCTGGAGCAAGCCGCGATGGTCGACGGCACCAGTCGGTTCGGGGCGATGATGCGGGTGACGCTGCCGCTGGCGCTGCCGGGCGTGGTGACGGCGGTGATCTTTACGTTCATCTCGTCCTGGAACGAGTTCATCATGGGCCTCACGCTCTCCACCGAGCCGGAGAAGCAGCCGCTGACCGTGGGCATCAACAACTTCATCGGGAGCTACACGGTCCAGTGGAACTACCTCTTCGCCGCCTCGGTCGTCGCCATCATCCCCGTCGTCATCCTCTTCGCCGTCATCGAGCGGCACGTCGTCTCCGGGCTCACCGCCGGATCCGTCAAGTAGCGCCGCCCCGAGGGCCGTCGCCGTCACCCGTTGCGCACCACGAAGGAGTCCGCCCCATGTCCACGTCGTTCGGGCCGGTCAAGAGCCGTACGTCGACCGAGATCGCCTCGCAGCCGCGTATCTGGCGACGCGCGGCCGAAAGCGTCGCCCACGTCGGTGACGTACTGCCGCGCAAGGGCGAGCGCGTGGCCGTCGTCGGCTGTGGCACCTCCTGGTTCATGGCCCAGGTGTACGCGGAGCTGCGGGAGGCCGGCGGCCACGGCGAAACGGACGCCTTCGCCGCCTCCGAGTTCCCTCTTTGCCGCCGTTACGACCGGATCTTGGCGATCTCCCGCTCGGGTACCACGACGGAGGTCCTGGACCTGCTCTCCCGTGTCAGCGGTGGGACACCGGTGGGAGCGATCACCGCCACCCCTCGGACCCCCCTCGTCGCGGCGGCCGGCGCCGTGGCCGTGCTCGATTTCGCTGACGAGGAGTCGGTCGTCCAGACCCGTTTCGCCACCGCCACCCTCGCCCTGCTCCGCAGGCACCTGGAGGTGGCGGATGCCCTGCCGACCGGAGTGCGTCCGATGGTGCGGGCGATCACCGACGCGGAGCGGGCCGTCACCGCGGCGCTTGAAGCCGGGGTGTGTGCAGCCGAACAGTTCACCTTCCTCGGCACCGGATGGACCTGTGGTTTCGCGCTCGAGGCGGCGCTGAAGGTGCGGGAGGCCGCCGGGGCGTGGAGCGAGGCGTATCCGACCATGGAATACCGCCACGGCCCGATCAGTGTCACCGGTCCCGGGCGCGTCACGTGGGTGTTCGGTGGCGTGCCGGAGGGTCTGGCCGACGACGTGGTACGTGTCGGTGGGACATACGTCGCCCGGTCCGGGACCTCCGTCTCGGACCTGGACCCGATGGCGGACCTGATCCGAGCTCAGCGGCTCGCCGTCTTCCTCGCCGAGGCACGTGGTCTCGATCCGGACCGTCCCAGCAACCTCACCCGGTCTGTCGTTCTCGGGCCCCATGCGTGACGCCGGGGCCGCGACGGACTGCGTGATCGCGCTGGATGTCGGCGGCACCAACATGAAAGGGGCGGTGCTCGACCGCGCATTGCGGCCTCTGCGCACGACCCGTCGGCCGACACCCTGCCGCGCGGGCCCGGACACCGTGGTGACGGCCATCGTCGCCACGCTGCGCGAGCTGTACGACGCGGCAGACGCGCGGGGCGCGACCGTCCACGGCGTGGGCGTGGTGGTGCCCGGCATCGTCGACGAGAAGAGCCAGATGGCGGTGTACTCCGCCAACCTCGGCTGGCGCGACCTGCCCCTCACGGACCGGCTCACGCCGGCGCTCGGACTCCCGGTCGTCCTCGGGCACGACGTACGGGCCGGCGGTACGGCCGAGAGCCGTATCGGCGCTGCCCGGGGCACAGGGGACGCGCTCTTCCTGGCCATCGGGACCGGGATATCCGCGGCCGTCTTCATCGACGGGCACCCCGTACGGGCCGGGGGCTACGGGGGCGAACTCGGCCATCTGACCGTCGAACCCGATGGGAAGCCCTGCGTCTGCGGCGGAAGAGGCTGCCTGGAGACCATCGCCTCGGCCGCGGCCATCGCCGCCGACTACACCGCCCGCACCAACCGCCGGGTGGACGGCGCGGCCGCCGTGGCGGCGCTGCTGAGGGCCGGCGACTGCGATGCGCAGGCCGTCTGGGGCCGCGCGGTTGACGCACTGGCCGTGGCTCTCGCGACGGTCGGCGCGATCCTCGCGCCCGAACTCGTCGTCCTCGGCGGCGGACTCGCCCAAGCCGACAAGCTGCTGCTCGACCCGCTGCGCGACCGCCTCGCCGGACGTCTCACCTTCCAGCGACGCCCGTCTCTGGTCCGAGCCGCCCTGGGGGATCAGGCCGGCTGTCTGGGCGCCGGCCTCCTCGCATGGCAGCGCGCGCACGAACCGGTCGCCGAACTCCACGAGCAGGCAGACGGAACGAGGAGGTGGGCACTGTGATCGTCACAGTCACCCTCAACGCCGCGCTCGACGTCACCTACGAAGTCGAAGCGCTCGTCCCGCACGGCTCACACCGCGTCACCAAGGTCATCCACAAGCGCGCGGGCGGCAAGGGCGTCAATGTCTCCCGGGTGCTGGCCGCGCTCGGTGTGCCCACTGTGGTAACCGGGCTCGCTGGTGGAGCGACGGGCCAACTCATCCGCGACGACCTGCGCATGGCCGGGCTCAGGGACGAACTGGTGCCGATGATCGGCGAGTCCCGCCGCACCATGACCGTGGTCTCCCGCCGTGACGGAGACGCCACGGTGTTCAACGAGGCCGGACCAGTGGCGGACGCAGCGGCCTGGGATGGGTTCACGGCCCGCTTCGGCCCTCTCGTACGTGACGCCCGGGTGGTCGTACTCTCCGGCAGCCTGCCGCTCGGACTGCCCTCCGACGCGTACGCCGAGCTGATCCATACCGCTACGGAGGCGGGCGCCACGACGATCCTGGACAGCAGCGGGCCCGCTCTGCTGGACGGCCTCAGCGGCGGACCGTCCCTCGCCAAACCCAACGCCACCGAGATCCTGGACGCCACCGGCCACAAGGACATCCTGCGCGCGGCCGCCGCACTCCGCGCGCAGGGCGCCCGCAGCGTCGTCGCCTCCCTGGGCCCTGACGGCCTGCTCGCCGTCACACCGGCCGGGTGCTGGCGTGCCGTCCCGCCGCAGCGGCTGACCGGCAACCCGACCGGCGCCGGCGACGCATGCGTCGCCGCGCTCGCCGCCGGACTGTCCGTCGGGCAGCCGTGGCCCGACCTGCTGCGCGATGCCGTCGCCCTCTCCGCAGCGGCAGTTCCCCGCCCCCTGGCCGGCGACTACGACGCCGACCTCTACCAACACTTCCGCACCACCGCACACGTGGAGGAACACCATGCCTCTCACCACCACTGACGCCGTCGTCGCCTCCGCCCTGCTGTTCCTCCACCGTGACGAAGGCCTATGGGCCCACCTTCGGAACCTTGGCCGACCCCGAACTACGAAGATCATCAATGCCGTTCGCGCGCCAGGACCGCCTCCAGCGTTCCACCGAGCGGGGCGCTCATTGACGTTCTGCCAGGGGCCGTAGTGTTCAGGCAGGTCACACCAGGGGAATCCGGGTCCGGGTCCGGTACAGCACCCCGTTGACCACCCTTCGGTGATCCGCCCACCGCCCGCCCCGCATGCCGGCCTCCGGCAGCAACGGAGCGATACGTTCCCACTGAGCGTTGGTCAGTTCATGCCGACGCGTCATGCCAGGCTCCTGCCCGCGACGGCCTGAGACCCACCACACCGGCCAAGAGCCGTCAGACACGCCTTAGAGGGCACCACCGTCTAGACGGCCTGCCCGGCCGATCAGGGATGTGCCGGTGGCAGGCCCGCCACCGGCACATGCCATCAGGCCACTGGACCGGTGAAACGTCTCGCCAGAGGTCAGGGGCCGACCATGGCTCACGCACTTACAGGCAGCCGAATCATTGATCGATAAATTCGCGCCGTATGCAGCGAACCCGCAGGCCGGCCCGGCCGAATTCCGCCCTGGCCTGATGTGTTCGGGCCATTACCCGTGGCCGGATCGGCTGTACACGACGGCCTGCCCGTACACCTACGTTGAGCATCGGCGAATCCGCCCCTGGAAGGAGAGCCGATGGCTGAAACCCTGGTGTTTGTGTGCACCATCGAGAACCTCACAGCTTCCCCGCTCAAGGTGAAATCCAAGGAGCTGTACTGGGGGAAGTGGGTCGACCGCGGAAATCACGAGCCCGTGGAGATCCCGGCCGGCGAGCGTCGGCAGGCGTTCCGTACCAGCGGCCGGCAGAGCAGCTCCTCCGGGACCGAGGGCAAGGTCGTCTACCAGATCGGCGACGAATCGACGGCCACGGTGGAGATCTACTGGGATGTTCCCTGGGTCGCGGGTTCGTCGAACACAGTGAAGGTGACGCCCTCCAACAAGTACATCCTTGCGCCCATGGACGGCTTCGTGGGCAGCGGAAGCACGGAATCGGTGACCATCACGGTGGGCCGCATCAAGTGACCACAATTCGACCGGCGGAAGGAGTCATCGGTGAGTGAAGCCCCGTTCGTTTGCACGATCAACAACCTCGCGTACGACGAAATGAGGCCGCAGAGCACCGACTTACCCTTGGGCAGGTGGGTCGTTTACCCCGAGGTCATTCCGGGACGCAAGAAGGCCGAGGAGATCGAGGTCATCCGCCAGACCCGCAGCCCTTATGTGAGGGGCTTGGTCGTCTATCAGGTCGGTAGTGACGAGTCGGCCTGGGTGAAGATCGGCTGGGACATGCCGGGAGTGCCCGGAACGACGAACATCGTGAACGTCGAGACCTCCCACCCGGAGATCATCGCCACTCTCGACGGATTCATCGGTCTGAACGAGACCGAATCCATCACCGTCACCGTGGTCGACGCCCGGGAGCAGCCGACCCGCAACGGCAACGGCCCGGGGAAATCCGCCGACGGCTAGCACGTATCGCAGAACCCAGAAGCGTCCCAGTGGGCAGCACACACCGGTGCTGCCCTTCCTTCTTGGCGAGGAGTGATCGACCGTGGCGGAACACGACAACGGCGGGCCTGTCTGGGCGAGGGAAGGCGACCAGGGGCTGCGGGTGGTCCCGGAGGCCCTGCCGGCCACCGGCACCGGCAGGAGCGCCACCGGAACCGGGCCCTGGGAACTGTGGTGGATTCCCGCCGAGGGCCTTCCGGAGCTGGTGAGCGAGGGATCGTCGGGCGGCGGCGAAATCGTCGACCCGGACTACGGCACTCGCGGGCCGGGCGAATACGTGCTGGTGTCCTTCGCCAGGTCTGGAGACCCCGACCAGGTCAAGGACGTGCTGCCGGGACAGCCCAAGGACCCGGTGGACTTCGGCGACTTCCTGAGCACGCTCAGGAAGTGGGAACACATCGCACCGCAGAAGCCCGACGAGCAGCGACAACACGGCAAGACGCAGGTCACCCACATCACCACCGACAAGGGTTACGTCGTCGAGGTCCGCAAAACCTACTCCCTCACCCGGACGCCCGGCGACATCATCACGTTCAACCCGAACGCCGAGGGGCTGTGGCCCGGCGCGCTGGTGTCCGGGCAGACCGCGAAGAACGGTCTGCTCAGGGAGATCGGCATCACCGGCGAGCAGCGCAATCCGGTGCGGATCACGATCGACAACCTGGCGGCCAAGCCCTCCGAGGTGGTGAGCCAGCCGGACACCGGCACGGTCACCGACGCCATCAAGCGCATGGTCCAGGGGGTGTCGGGCGGCCACCGCAGCCAGGTCTTCCACATGCGCGAGGCGTTCAGCGACGAGGAGATCGCCCTCAACTTCGGCTTCTCCGCCTCGTACTCCGGATTCAGCAGCAGCACCAAGATCGAGGCCAGCCGCAAACAGCAGAAGAACACGATCGTCGCCTATCTCAAGGAGTCGGCGTTCACGGCCTCCTGCGACACCAACCGACTGCCCAACGCCTGGATGAACGAGGCCTTCACCTACCAGGTCCTGGAGGAGCTGAAGAAGTACGGCCGTATCGGGGTGGACAATCCCCCTCTCGTGGTCGCGTCGGTGACCTACGGCAGGATCCTGATGTTTACCTTCACCTCCTCCGAGAGCATCACGGACATCACCGCCGCCCTCAACTTCGGTTACAGCGGTGCGGCGCAGGTCGACGCGGAGCTTGAGGCCAAGTACAAGAAGATCAACCGAGAGGCGGAGATCAACCTCATCAACATCGGCGGCAGCGCCCAGCCCATTCACGACCTCCTCCAGAGCCGCAAGCTCGCCGACTACTTCAACCAGCTGCCCAGTCTCGCCGACTACAGCCCCATGGGCTTCGTCCTCAAGACGCTGGACACCAACATTCCCGCGCGGATGAGCGAGACGACGACGTACGACGACATCCGCTATGAGCCGGCCAGGTTCGACCTCAAGCTGGAGATTCTCGGCCTGTCCGAGCCGCCGGTCCGGAAGTACTGGCTGACGCTCGACGGAAAGCGGAGCTACTTCGACGAGGACGGCAGCATCTTCCCGCCGCTCGAGGCACGGCATCGGTTCGGCGCGGAAGGCGAGGGCGACCCCTTCCGGGTCGAACTCTGGCGGACCTGGAACGGGCAGGACTATCACATGGGGGACGCGGCCTATGTGCCCGATCTCCACCGGATCGCCGACGAGTCCGAGTACACCGTGACCGAAGAACTGCCCTTCGCGTTCAAGACCAAGACGCTCGGCCTGAAATTCCGGCTGCGGGTGACGAATCTGGCCTATGGTAACGGGCGGGGCGGCGGTGCGCGGAAGACCGACCTGGAGAGGTTCGAGGACATCCTCAAGCGTCTCCCGGGAGTCGTGAGCCGGGAGGAATACCGGGCCGTTTACGACCAGGCCCTGGACTTCATCGTGTACGAGAGCCAGAAGAGCTCGGCCAACACCGTGATCATGGCCACGAGGCTGCGGGACAAGGCCTACGACGCGGTGGCGAACAGGCCGGACAAGGCCAAGTACCACCAGGAGGTCGCGGCGGCCAACGAGGCCCGCTACGCGAGCGACGCCTTCCGCAAGGGCTTCATGGCGGGCACGCGGCCCGCCGACCGACGTGAACACGGCCTTCACGTCCTGGCGGCCTTGTACAACCTCGAGGCGGCCACCGTGCCCGGGCACGACTACACCGCCGCGCTGAACCACCTCAGGGCCGGGGTGAGGGCGACGGATCTGCCGGACGGCGCGGTGCGGGTGAAGACCCCGAGTGCGGTCTTCGTCTTCGAGGGGGAGGGGGCGACGACGGTCCTGGTCATCGGCGAGGCACGCTGAGCAAGCCGACCGAGGCGGGGGACCGGGCGGGGTGCCCGGAGGGACGCGCGCCCCGGCCGGATCGCCCGCCCGTCACCCGCCCAATGCCGCCGCCTGACAGGCGGGTTCCGTCACCCGTCCCCCGTCTGCGCTGCGGTCAACATCGGCACGCCACGATCAGGGCCCCATCATCTCGGTTCACCGTTGCGACTCCACGAACCGGGTGCACGACGCCTTGACGCCGGGCCACCTATGAGACACCGGTTGGGCCGGCGTTGGCCTTCGTTCGGACGTTCTTCGGTCGCCGCACCTTGGTCACGCCACCGATATCCGGGAAGTTGTGCGGGCCGGTGCCGTTGTCACGGTCCGGAACACCGCAGCCGACGCCGTCCACCACACGCTGGCCAAGGCCGACGGCCTCTTCCACCGTCACTACGGCATCGGCAAGGCCGTCTTCAGCGTGCTCGACAAGAGCGAAGACGCCGTCGTCGCCGAGCTGCACCCACTCTATGAATTCCTCACTTTCGGGGATTGCTCTGGTCGGTTCAGTGAGGTCGGCGGGTCCGGTGCGGGTATGCGCGTTTGCCGAGCTGCAGCGCGGCCGCCGATCTCAGGGGGGCGCCGCGGCGGTACCGGAAACCGCCAGGCTGCCCGACCCGTGAGTGCCAGGACCGCAGGCACCAGAAGGGTGCGGACCACCAGGGCGTCCACCAGGACAGCCAGCGCGACACCCAGTCCCAGCATCTTGGTGTTGGTCGTTCTCGATGTGCCGACGCTGGCCAGCACGACAGCGAGGATCACGGCCGCGGCGGTGATGACTCCTCCGGTTCGCCGCATTCCCTCAAGTACGGCTTCCCGGTGGTCGCCGGTGCGCAGGAACTCTTCTCTGATCCGGGAGAGCAGAAAAACCCCGTAATCCATCGAGAGCCCAAAGGCCACGCAGAACATGAGCACTGGCAACAGGGCATCGATCGACCCGGTCGGCGTAAAGCCGAGTAGTCCGGAGAGGTGGCCGTCCTGGAAGACCCATACCACGGCGCCGAACATCGCGGTGAGGCTGAGGGCGTTGAGCACCACGGCCTGCAGTGACACCAGAACGCTGCGGGTGAGCAAGAGGACAAGACTCAGCGTCGCCATGGCGATGAAGATCGCTGCCCGGGGCAGACGGGTGCCAATGGCGGCCTGGCTGTCCACGGAGACCGCGGCAATCCCCGTGGCGTACGCCGGGAATTGAACACGCATGCCTCGTATGGCGCGTACCAGGTCCTCGCTCTCCTTTGAGGCAGGGTCAGCAGTGGGCACCACAGTGAGCCACGATGTCGTGCCTGAGGTGCGCGATCGGTCGCCAGGCCCGAATCGTGAACCGTGGCTGTATTGTCCGGTCGGCCCGTCCACCCGCTTCACACCGTCGAGCTTGGACAACTGACGGGAGAACTGGGTGAGATCGGCGACGTCAGCCCGCTGGGTGATGAGATCGATTCCACTTGCACCATTCTCCGTGAAATCGTCGCGGATCTGCTGCTGGACGATGCGAGCCTCAACTCCAGGGGGAAGTTGCCGGTCGTCGGAGGTACCGAAACGTACGCCGAGGAACGGCATTCCGAGCAGTATGAGGAAGGCGACCGTGCCGACTGCGAAGAACGGTGCACGCCGCATCACCTGGTTGGTCAGGCGAGTCCACTCTCGCATGTAACGGGGCGCGGCATGGCGGCCACTGGGGCGACAGACGAGTGTGCGAGCGTCAAGTGCGTTGATGCGCGGTCCGAGAACCGTCAGCAGCGCGGGGAGCACCACAAGGGCAGCGACTGTGGAGAGGGCCACCACACTCACTCCGGCATAGGCCATGGAACGCAGGAAGTAAAGCGGAAAGTTCAGCATCGCGGAGAGTGAGACGGCGACTGTTGCAGCCGAGAACAACACAGTCCTGCCTGCGGTTTGCAAAGTGACGAATATGGCAGCGCGTATGTCCTTTCCATCCGCTAGCTCTTCCCGGTAGCGGCGCACGATCAGCAGCGCGTAATCGATGGAGAGCCCCAGACCCAATGCGGTGGTGATGTTCAGTGCGAAGACCGACACCTCCGTGATGGCCGCGAGAGCACGCAGTACCGCATTGGTTCCGACGATGGCTATGGCCCCGATGCATACCGGCAGCAAGGCCGCTACGGCGCTTCTGAAGACGAACACCAGGATCAGCAAGGTGACCGGCAGAGCGATCTGCTCGGCGCGGACCAGGTCCTCGGAGATGGTGGTCTGGATGACGTGGCGGATACCCGCGGTGCCGCCGGCCCGGACCCGCAGGACGCCGTGGTCTCCCCGATACCGCGGTGCGATCCGTTCCCAGGCGCGTACGGCATCGCCTTCATCGCCAGTGAGACGAGCCACGATGAGCGCCTCGCGCCCGTTGTCCGCGCGCAAGGACTTCGCCCTGGTGGTCCAGTAGGAGGTGACGGCAAGGACACCCCGTTCGCTGGTGAGCCGGTCCGTCAGGGCGCGTCCCCGGCGCACCGCCAGGGGATGGTCCACACCCTGCTCAGCGGTGGCCATGAGTACCAGATCGGGGCGACTGCGCGGGAAATTCCGCTCCAAAAGCCGGGCCGCGCGGGAGGATTCGGCAGCCGGATCCTCGCCGCCGCCGTGGCGCAGTTGCTCGGTGACTCCGCCACCGAGCACAGCGGCGAGGACGAGGAGCACCCCGGTGACTGCGAGCAGGAGCCAGGGGCGTCCGCAGGCCAGCCTCGCCGGCACCGTGAGCAGTCCACGCTGCGACCTTGGGACATGACGTCGGTCACGCGGCATGAACAGACCCCAAAAATGCTAGACGAGCAGATATACCTGCCCCTTGCCAGCGGCAACAGGTCCTGGCTCAGCTCGGATGAAAAGAACTACCACTACGCGCCCGCTAAGACCGGTCGTGCCGATACACAGATCCGTCGGAGCCGAACAGTCGGGCGCTTGAGCTCACTTAACAGCAAAGCCGGGCAGATCCTACGGGGAGATGGCTGCCCGACCGGCGAAACATGAGCTGCAGTGCTAAATATTCATGTCGCGATTGTTGCGCCAGTACAGTTGTCAATTGGCGGCTATAGTCGGCAGAACAGTGTGTGGCGGTGGGAGGGGGAGGCTCTGTTCTTTGTGAGTTGATATGGCATCAGTAACTCATTGAGGTTCCGATCAACATTTCCAGGGACGCCCCGGGAATGCGCTCCGGAAGGGGTGGGCGAGCGTTGCATCAAGTGCAGCACCGCTGTGTTTCGACGGATGGCAGGTGCAAGTCCCCGGCGCTGGCCCTTCCCCGCGTCAGCCATCGCATGAACTCATATGCTGAATCCCCTGATGCGCTGTTGGGCCGTCAGGTGCGTGCGGCCAGGCCAGTCAGAGAGGACGACCAGCCGGCTGGTGGATATGGCCGCGACCTTTGCTGATGCGAGCCACACATGCGAAGAGCCGCGAGGGCGGCGTCTACGGCTCTGCTGGTGTATGCCCGGCCAACGTCGATCTTTCCTGATGCCCGTCAGCTCATCTGGTGGACCGTTTCGGTTTGTTGGGTGGTTGCGGGTGTGCCGGCCCCGGCTGATGCCCCTAAGGGTGTCAACTGGCAGACACTGGTGTCATTGCGTTCCGCCTGGGCGGAACTGACCGTCTGGTAGAGCCGCCGCTGCCGGGCCGGTCCCGAACGCGGTTTCCCGTCCGGAACACTTGCGGATGAGCTCGGGGTTGCTCAGCCCGGCCAGCGACTCGCGCGGCCGTGGTCGGCGAAGCCCATCAGCGGGTGGTGCCCCGAAGTCCGGCTTCAGTCGAGGGTGTATCCCAGGGCGTGCGCCCACTGGGTGGTCTGGTGGGTGAAGGCACGGGCGGCGGCGCTTTGGTAGGTGCTTTCGCGGCGGAGGAGAGTGACGGTGCGGGAGGGGAGTGCGGGGGTGAGCGGGATGGGGGCCAGGTGGGGGTGCTCGCGGCTGATGGCGTCGGGCAGGACGGTGGCCAGCGGGGTGCGGGCGACGATTTCGGTAAGGGCGTTGATGGAGTTCGCCTCCACCGCGATCCGCGGCTGCACGTGGTGTGCGGCGAAGTGTTCGTCGATGTGCCGACGGGTGGCGAAGTCACCGCTGAGCAGCGCGAGATGGCGTTCGTGCAGGGCGGTGACAGGCAGGGGGCCGGGGGTTGCGGTGTCGGGGTGGTGGGGGCCGACGACGAGGCTGAGGGTCTCGGTGAACAGCGCGGTGGCCTCAACGCCCGGAAGATGGGCGCCTGCGAAGGCGATGCCGAGGTCCAGTCGGTCGTCGAGAAGGTCCGCTTCGACGCGGTCCTGGGCCAACTCGCGTACGTCCAAGGTGATGCCGGGATGGCGGGTGTGGAAGTCGGCGACGAGGGGGCCGGTGAGGTAGGCGGTGAAGGTGGGGGTGACGGCGAGTCGGAGGTGCCCGCGGGAGAGGTCCTGCACATCCAGCACCGCCCGCTCGCCGGCCGCGAGATCCCGTAGCGCGCGCCGGGCGTAGTGGATGTAGGCGGTCCCGGCGTCGGTGAGGCGGACGGTGCGGCCGGTGCGGTCCAGCAGCCGAACGCCCAGGGCCGTCTCCAGCTGTTTGATCTGCTGGGACAGGGTGGGCTGGGAGATCCGCAGCTCCTCGGCGGCGCGGGTGAAGTTGGCGTGCCCGGCGACCGCGAGCAGATAGCGCAGATGACGCAGTTCCGGCTTCATGGAGCAACTATAGGTGACATCGATGACTTCTAGTGCTATTCGCTCTTGGACTCTATAGGCACTGGTCATGCATGGTGAATGACGTCGGCCGCACCGACGGCGCCGTTCAAAGGGAGTTATCCCGATCAAAGGAAGTGATAGGCCATGCGTCATCTCGCCGAGGGAGTCGACCGCTTCCAGCGGGAGGTCTTCCCCACCAAGGCCGGGCTCTTCGCCCACCTGGCCACCACCCACCAGCCCGGCACGTTGTTCATCAGCTGCTCCGACGCCCGCGTCGTGCCCGAGCTGATCACCCAGACCGACCCGGGCGAGCTGTTCGTCATCCGCACCGCCGGCAACCTCGTCCCCGCCTACACCCCCGGCGCCGACGGTGTCGCCGCCAGCATCGAGTACGCGGTCGCCGTCCTGGGTGTGCAGGACGTCATCGTCTGTGGGCACTCCGCCTGCGGCGCCATGACCGCCCTCGCCGAAGGCCACGACCTCAGCGCCGCCCCGGCCGTCGCCGACTGGCTGCGCCACGCGGATGCCTCCCAGGCCCGCACCGGAGCCGCCGAGAGCGGGCGGAAGGTCGCCGCGCTGGTGCGGGAGAACGTCGCCGCCCAGCTGGCGAACCTGGCCACCCACCCCTCGGTGGCCTGTGCCCTGGCCGAGGGCAGCGTGCTGCTGCACGGCTGGGTCTTCGACATCCCCACCGGCACCGTCGAAGAACTCGACGCCGGCACGCGCCCCGCCCTCGTGGCCTGACCCGTCCTTCTTCCCCTCTCCCGCCCGGCCTGCCGGTTTCCGGGGCCACTCTTCCCGATCCCCTGCAACCTCAAGGGGACGGGCCGTCCGAAAGGAAGCATTCCCATGGTGCACGCCCAGTTCGACAACAACGCCCGTCAGCAGCTCGCGATCGCCTCGGTCGAGGCCAAGACCCGCAAGGACCTCACCTGGCAGCAGATCGCCGACGTCGCCGGACTGTCCGTCGCGTTCGTCACCGCCGCCGTACTCGGCCAGCACGCCCTGCCGGAGGCGTCCGCGAAGGCGGTCGCCGAGCTGCTCGGCCTGGACGAGGACGCGGTGATGCTGCTGCAGACGATCCCGACCCGCGGCTCCATCGAGGGCGGCATCCCGACCGACCCGACGATCTACCGCTTCTACGAGATCCTCCAGGTCTACGGCACCACGCTCAAGGCCCTGGTCCACGAGCAGTTCGGTGACGGCATCATCTCCGCGATCAACTTCAAGCTCGATGTGAAGAAGGTCGCCGACCCCGAGGGCGGCGAGCGCGCCGTCATCACCCTGGACGGCAAGTACCTGCCCACCAAGCCCTTCTAAGGGGCTGCTCCGCGATTGATCGCGGAGTGGCCGTGAGATGGCGAAGGCCGCGGGGGTTCTTGAGGTGTGAAGATCAAGCAGGCCCGCGCGACCATGTCGCATCCTGCCTTGTGCGGCGTCACGCGCCAACATCTCGGCGAGTTGACCGAAGAACTCGCGCCACGCCGGGAAGCGCGCTGCGAGTCCGCGCGCCACCAGCGGCGCCGGGCCGCTCGTATCGGCGACGGGCCGGTGCCGGGCCGAAGTGCGAACCGGCCTTCACCGACCGGCTGCCGGCCGCCCTGGTCCATCTGCGGACCGGCCTCACCCACCAGGTCCTGGCCGTGATCTACGAGGTCGGCTCTTCCACCATCGGCCGCGCGATCAGCGGGATCCGCTATCGGCTTGCCGGCCGCGGATTCGCCGTCCCGACCGGCCCGGCATCCGACTGCGCACCCTGGAGGACGTGTTCGCCTACGCCGCAGCCGAGAACATCACGCTGCGCCTCGACGGCACCAAGACCCAGGTCCGCGCCCCAAGGCGCACTCTCCCGGCAGGCTGGCCTTCGTCTCCGGCAAGCGCCGGCAGAAACACCATCGAGACCACCACGATCAGCGGCCGCCAGGGCCGCACCCTGTGGTCCGTTGCGGTGCGTTCCGGCCGGATACATGACCAGACCTGCGTGCGCACCGAAGGCTCGCGGGCAGTTCCGCCGACATCCCACCGTGAAGGCCAACGCCGAACGCCGCCAGTGGGGCCCGCTGCAGCGGTGCACCGGCCGTCGCGAGGACTACGGCACCACGTATCGCGCCATCGCCGGCCTGGCCTCCGACCGCGCCACCAAGCGAGCCACCCGGCACAAGCCGAGCACCGAACTCGTTCCCGTCCGCACGACGGCCTGCTGAATCACCCACCAGCCGAACCGTCATGCGAGCACGCCCCGCGATCAATCGCGGCGCAGCCCGTAAGCGGCTCCGGTGAAGTCCGCTACTGATCCTTGGACGCGGGTTCCTGTCAGGCCAGTTCCCGGTCGACGGCGGTGCCGATGCCTTCTTCTCCAGCCGCCGTGGCGGTCTGCACGTACGGGATTCCGCGAGCGGGAACTCATGTCTGAATGTTATTCAATGACAGTAGACGCGAGGCGTGCGGGGCAATAGGTTGCGTCGTCAGCGATGGGCGGTGCAGCGCCCTGCCCTACCGCTACCCCCACACGATCGCTTCGAGACGAGGTCCTCGTGAGCCGTAGAATCTCCCCCCGTCTGCTGACCGCATGTCTTGTCCTGGCCCTGGGAGCGGGCACCATGGCCGCCTCCGGTCCCGCGTCGGCCGGCCCCGCCCAGGACACCGGCCAGATCCGTATCCCCGATCCCTACTGCTACGACGAACCGTCGCAGCCTGATGCCGACCTGAGCGACCTCAAGGCGGCCTTCAACTCCTCGAACTGGATGCAGATACTCCAGGCGATGTACAAGCGGCGCTGGCCCAGCGGGGAGGCGCTGGCGATCGCCCAGGCCGACGACAAGTACTGGGACCAGTTCGTGGACAAGCGGAGCTTCGAGGGCTTCGCCGAGTCGATGATGGTGGCGATCCACGAGGAAACCCACATGTGGGACCTCGACCCGTCCCGGACCGAGTGGGACGTCCACACCGCGGCGTGGATCAACAGCCATCAGCAGGCGCTGACGGTGCCCCTGCACGGCGGCTTCCCCCGCAAGGAGATCCTGCCGCTGATCAAGGACAGCCTCTCCTCCTCGATGGACGACATCTATCTGCGGGACGAGACGCAGGGGGAGTACCGCCTCCAGGGTGTGCTGGCGGAGCAGAACGCAGGGCTGACCGGACTGCCGGCGGTCACGGTACTCCAGGAGTACATCAAGGGGATCGGTGCCAGTAACGCCCGGGACATCGCCGCCACCAACCTGCGGTACCTGTTGCTCTACCTACGCGTCGCCAAGGACAAGCACCCCGATTACTGGGCCAAGATCAAGGCCGAGCCCAAGCTGAGAGACCTGGTCCTGACCCAGTTCCTGCGGACGGCCTACTGGCTGGAGAAGTCCGCACCCTACACCGGCAAGTTGGGCAGCAAGGATGCCGACAAGATTACCGCGGCAAACTACGCCCCGCAGAACATCGCCATCCTGGAAGAGTTCACCGGCCGCAAGGTGCGCCTGGACTCACAGAAGCACTGCACCGCCTGAAGGACCACCGAGAACCGAGGTGCGTCGTGCGCCTTGACAGCCCCAGCCCTCATGGGTGTTGGAATGCGATCCGCATACGGGGCGTGAGTTGGTGCACCGTTTCGCCGGCGGCGGGCCTGATCCGCCAACGAGCCCGCGTCCAAGGATCAGTAGCGGACTTCACCGAGACTGCTTACGGGCTGCGCCGCGATTGATCGCGGGGCGTGCTCGCATGACGGTTCGGCTGGTGGGTGATTCAGCAGGCCGTCGTGCGGACGGGAACGAGGGGCATGGGATGTCCGCGTCGTTCCAGGCGCGCGATGCGGGCCATGCTGTGGCCGGCGAGGCGTTGGGTGAAGAGCCAGGTGACGACGGGGCCGGTGGTGGGGCCGGGACGAGGCGGTGAGCGCGTACGCCGCGTCGGGCCAGGCGCCAGGCCCCGGTTGGGGTGGGGGCCGGCGTCCGCGAGCCGGTGGTCGTAGGGCGGGCGGTCGCCGAGATAGGCCCTGGTCGCGCGCTTGGACGGTCATCGAGGTGAAGGCGCGCATGCGGGCGCGGGCGACCTCGCGCTTGGCCAGGATGCCGAGCCGCACCATGAGTTCCTCGTGACCGGCGGTCTGTGGATCGGCGCCGCCCAGCTCAGGGATCCACACGGGGATCATGTAGTGGGCGAAGAGCGGCGCCATGACGGTGAATTGGGTGCCGTGGAAGGCGCGTTCACTGGAGCCGATGACGATGACGAAGGCGTCGAAGTCGCGGTCGGGCTCGGCGGGCTCGGCCAGGAGGGCGGCTGGCCTTGGTGTCCGCCCCCTTCGGGGGGCGGCCCCTTCCGGGACGCCGTCGGCCGATAAAGACGCCGTGCTGATCGTCGACGGCACCCTGGTCCCCACGCGGGATCATACGGTTGCCGAGCAGTCGAAGAACTACCGGTACTCGATCAACCACCAGGTCGTCACCGACGCCGACACCCGACTCGTCGTCGCCGGCGGCCGGCCGGTCACCGGCAACCGCAACGACTGCAAGGCGTGGGAACTGTCCGGTGCGAAGGCCGCCGTCGGCCGGACCACGGTCATCGCGGACGGCGGCTACCGGGGCACCGGCCTGGTCATCCCGCACCGCCGCGAACGCGGACAGACCGAACTGCACGCATGGAAGGAGGAGTACAACGCCTCCCACCGCAAGATCCGGGCCCGCGTCGAGCATGTTTTCGCGCGGATGAAGACCTGGAAGGTCCTTCGCGACTGCCGTCTGAAGGGCGACGGCGTTCACACCGCGATGCTGGCATCGCCCGGCTGCACAACCACGCCCTCACGGGATAACTCCCGACCCCTAGGAGACCGGAGAGGTCCCAGGGAGGCGGCTCCCGACCTCTCCTGCTCGGAGGATGCTCAGTCGAGACAGAACTCGTTGCCCTCGATGTCCTGCATCACGATGCACGAATCATTGCCGTCATACAGGAGTCGCACGCGTACCGCGCCGAGCGGGACCAGTCGTGCGCATTCGGTCTCGAGCGCGGCCAGGCGTTCTTCCCCCACGAGTCCGGTACCGACCCTCACGTCAAGATGCAGCCGATTCTTGGCGACCTTGCCTTCGGGGACGCGCTGAAAGTACAGTCGCGGGCCCACACCTGAGGGATCACTGCAGGCGAACCATGAACCCTGATCCTCGGGAGCCTGGGAGCGGTTGACATCGTCCCAAGTGGCGAACCCCGCCGGTGGCGGCGGTACGACGTACCCCAACACCTCGCACCAAAAGCGAGCGAGACGCTCAGGTTCCGCACAGTCGAAGGTGACTTGGAACTGCTTGATCGATGACATCGGCGCACCGTAGCAGGGGGACTCTGTTGCTCATCTCCCGGTAGGGATCCGCACGTTGTCGGGAGGACGGTCCCTGCTAGCCGCTGCTGTGTCGTCCGGTCGCAGGGGTGAACGATGTCGGTGCCTCCAAAGGGTGGGACCCAGAATCCAATCCCGGCCAACCCCCTCGTGCCAAAGATCAGTTACGGGACAACCCCTGCCGCAACTCACCCCGCATCACCGGCATGTGCATATGGTGCGTGTCCCCTCGTCCCCTCGGACACTCTCCCTATGCACATGAAAAGAAGAGGGTTGTGATTCCACAGTCACAGCCCTCTTTTCATGTCGAGGGTGAGGGTGAGTCCGAAGCCCTCGTTCACGCGGGCGGGGTCTTTCCGCGTGAGGACGAGATCACCGACGTCTCCGGAGCCCAGCGGGTTTGGTCGGCGCTCCCGGACACAGGGCTGCTGCACGAGGCCGTGTCCCACGCCCCGGAACAGCGTCCGTCGCTGGGCCCCGAAATCCGTGAGCAGTTGCGGGAGACGGGTATGGGCATCCAGGCGTGGATCCGCCGGTCGGCCCTCTACGACCGGATAATGAACCATTTCTACGGCATCACGGCGCGGACGGCACACGCGATCTGCTCGGGTTCTGCTACGAGTTCCTCACCACGGGCCCGGACGACCCGTTCTGGTACGCGCGCCAGGACGGTGCGAGCGGTGCCGTCCCCGGCCCGGGTGCGCTCGCCGGGCACCGGACGCTCGCCCGTGTGCCGCCCACACCGTCTTCTTCCGGACGACCGCACCGGAGAACCGCCGAACGCCCGCCCTCTGCTCGTCGTGAACCGCGTGTACAGCGGCTTCAGCGGGGTGGTCGCACGGTGGGCGGCCATCCCCGCGCTGCACGAGCGGGTCGACGAGGCCGTCACCGGCTGGCTGCATGACCTGCACCCGGGATGCCGCGTCTACCGGATGTCGGCCCACGCGGACTGGATCGAATTCCAGCGCCCCGCCGTGCGCGGCCTGCCTCGTGTCGGTTGGGGCCCCGAGCTGGCCGAGCTCGGCCGTGCCGCGCGGGATCTACGGGGCTCCACCATCAGCCACGACCCGTCGACCGGCACCCTTCAGGTCAGGGACGCCGACGGGGAGCCCGCGGCCTTCGCCTACCTCGGCGTCGTGCCGCCCCGCTCGCTGCACGCAGTGGACCGGATCCTGGCGATCCTCAGCGACCCGTGGACCCTGGCACCGAGGCGCTGCCCGGCCGCCACCAGCACCGTGCCGCGAATGGACAGGACGGACGGCCACGGGCCACCGAGTACATCGCCATGCTGAGGCAGGGAACGTCATGTCGTAGGTGAGCCAAGCTGCTGGTGGATCTCGGCTTCGTCCTCGGGTTCGGCCTGCGGGACGACGACGGCGAGGTCGCTGACGGACCGGACGAGGCGGGCGATCTCGTCACGGGACATGCGGCCGCTGGGGCCTTTGGCGGCAGTGCGCAGCTCGGCTTCGGCGCGGGCTCGGCTGGCCTGGGTTTCGGCGGTCCATTGGGTGACGAGGGCGGGGCCGGCGCCGGCTTCATGCGGCGCGGTGAGTGGCGCTTGGCATCACAGTCGGCGATCAGCGCGCGGGCAGCCTGGGCTGCGGCAGTGTCCTGTTCGGGGCTGCCAGGGGCTCAGCAGGGCTCAGGGGAACTTACGGGTGTCGCTACAGCTAACCCGAATTAAAGCTCGAATTCGCGGAGTAGAAACATTGGGCTGCCTAGCCTGGCCGCTAGCTTACGAAAAACCTCGGAGATTATGCCATGCGCTTGGCTGAGCGGCTCCCGATATGGGCCCGGATTTCTCTCGGCAGCCCATTGGAAATCGTGTTCGTTTCGATGGGGATTCTTGTCGTCTCGGAGGTGCTGGAACGCCTGAGTGTTCCAGCACCTCAGTTTCTCCTCGGTATGCTTGCGGGGGCCGTCATCGCGTTGCGCGGCAGAGCGCCTCGCCGGCTGTCGAACAACCTCGACCAGGGGGTGCAGGGGCTGATCGGCGTCATGATCGGCGCCTACCTCCAGGTCTCGGTGCTGCGCGAAGCGATCGGTGCCATGCTTCCGCTGACGCTGCTCACCCTGGTGACGACCGTGCTCAGCCTGGGGATCGCTCTCATGGTGGCCCGTACAGGCACAATGGACCGGATCACCGCGACGCTCGGCATGATCGCCGGCGGGTCAGCAGCCGTGACGTCCTCTGCGAAGGACCTGGGGGCGGATTCCCGGGTCGTAGCGTTTATGCAGTTCACAAGGGTTGCCTTGATATCAGCCACAGCGCCGCTGGTGTCCGTGATCATCGCCGAGCCGCAGGCCGCTGCTTCCGGAGCGGACGGTGCGAGCGCGGCGGGTGGGTGGACATGGAGCGTGGTGCCGCGAGGCGACCAGCTCGCCGGAGTGTGCGTCGCCCTCGTCCTGGCCACCGCAGGTACGCGCCTGGCCCGACGTATCGGACTGCCCAGCCCGGCGCTCCTGGGGGGCATGCTGCTCTCGGGGCTCGTCACAGCTCTCGGACTGACACACGGCTACTCGCCGACAGGGCCGTTCAAGCACATGCTGATGGTTCTCGTCGGACTCGAAGTGGGCCTGCGCTTCGACCGCGGGACCATCAAGGCGCTCTCACGGATGATCCCGCTGATATTGGGAGCCATCCTGCTGCTCAGCGGTGTCATCGGGCTGATCGCCATCGGCCTGGCCTCGACACTCGGGGTGAGTCGGACCGATGCCTACCTTGCGACGACTCCCGGCGGGATCAACGCGGTCCTCGCCAGCGCCTCGGCCACCCATGCACATCTGGGACTGGTCTCCAGTGTGCAGACCCTGCGGCTGTTCCTCATGGTGCTCCTCCTGCCGGCGGTCCAGTCCTGGCTCTCCCGAAAAACCGCTCAGCACACCAGCCAGTGACCACGATCAGCGCCCACCGCAACGGACAAGTACGCCCCGCAGCCCACCGGCCAGCCGGTGCCGGGGGACGACGTCCCTCACACACCGCGGTACCGACGGTTCTCATCGACAGCCCGTGAAGGGCAGGCGGGGGGCCGGCGCAGCCGGGAATGATGGAGGTGGCTTCGTTTTCTCGTGCCGCGGAGTGTTGACCCGCTCGGCGATGTCGAGGCTGGGGTGGGTGGTGGCAAGGTGGGTCTCGAAGCGGAGGGCATCGGCGACCGAGTGCAGACTCGCCTGCAGGATGAGGTTCTGAGTGCCGCTGACGGCGGCGCAGTTGCGGGTCTCCGGCAGCGGATGAGCCTGGTGGGAGGCTCTGCCGTCGCGTACCAGGCGGGCGGTGATCGCTCGGTCCCTGCTAGTGGCTGCGGTCTTGTGCACGTGCCGGCCTTCGGGCGCGACGGTGGAGACCATCCCGTCGGGGGCGGTGCCCCCGGTGATGCGCCAGCACCCGTCGCGGCCATCGGAGTCTGAAGCCGGTTCGACGTCCTGGCCCGATGCCAGGGTCAGGATGCCGACCGCGTTCGTGGCCCTGTCACCGAGCTGCTGCTCGGGCAGGTGACCCAGCAGCCGCAGCGCGTCACCCACCAGGGCATCGACCAGCGCGGCGCGGGCCTGTTCGTCGTTCCGGGCGATGCGAGTTGCCCGGGTCAGCGTAGTCGGCCTGCAAGCGGCCTTCCGCCGCAGGTCGCAGCGCAGTTCCTGGACTGTCTCGAAGTCCGAGAGCCCGTGCAGAGCCTGCTGGATGATCGTCCCGGCCAGGGTCTACGGGGGCGTGCCCGGACGGCCGTTCGCCGACACGTACATGTCCCGCGAACATCACCGCCGGGAACAGCGCCTCGCGGTGCCCGGCCAGGAAACCGGGCTGTATGACGCGGGACGGCATCCGAGCGGCCGAGTAGTTCGCAACGCTGGGGCTGCACGGGCAACGTCAGCGGGTTCGACAGGGTCACGGTGCTGGTCATCGCCGCTGTCGTCCGACCCCGATTGTTGTCGGGGGCGTTCGGGGGGTGCGGGTCGCCAGTTTCTTGGCGGCCGCCAGCGGATCCCAGTTGTGGGGGTCGTGGTGGGGGTGGCCGTTGCCCAGGACCGTGCCGGCGTGGATCTCCGCGCCCAGGTCGCGGTTGAGCGCGGCGCCGGCGGCGTGCAGTCCGGAGAGCATGGCTCCTTCCACGGCGGGACCCCACGCAGTGGAGGCGCCGCACAGGTACAGGCCGTTGATCTCGGTGCGCACGCCGGGGCGGAAGGGGCCGAACTGGGTGATGGACATCTCCAGCCCGTAGGGGGTGCCTGCACTGGATCGGGTGTAGCGATGCTGGGTCACCGGCGTGGCGGCCTCGCGCCAGAGAATGTGGTCCTCGATGCCGGGGATGACCTCGCTGACCCGCTGGATCATGATCTCCGTGAAGGCCTCCTTGATGCGGAGGTAGTCGACGTCGGCTCGGTAGCTGTCGTCACCGACCTCGGGCCAGCCGCCGAGCCCCCAGGCTTGAGGTTCGTCCGGCACCAGGGTCATCACCTCTAGCACCGATGAGCCCGCCGGGGCAGCCGTCGGGTTGTCCGGGTCCTTGATGGTGGTCACGCTGATATAGGCGGGCAGCCGCTTGCGTGCTTGCTCGATGCGCTCGTCGAGGGTGTACCCTCCCCTGTTCTCAGCCAGGTCCTTGAACAGCGAGGTGACGTCTTCGGAGGTGGGGACCGAGTAGAAGTTGGTGTTCGGGATCCGCTCGCTCAGGTCGATGTCCACGCCGAGGTAGCAGTTGAAGAACGACTGCGACATCCGGAAACGCTCCACCCGCCGGACGGTAGAGCGGCGCAGATGCCTGCTACCGACGAGGTCGAGATAGGTCTTCTTGATGTCGGCGTTGGAGACCACGATCGGCGCGGTGAACCGGGTGCCGTTCTCGAGTTCGACGCCGGTCACGGTCTTGTCCTCGACGAGGATCCGCTTGACCGGGCAGCGGGTACGGATCTGGCCACCGTGGGCCACGACAACCTCGCCGAGGCGCGCCGAGAGCACCTGTCCGCCGCCTTGGGGGAACCAGGCCCCGCTGCTGAGGAAGTTCTGCAGCATGAACGCGTGCACGGCCACGGGTGTGCGATGCGGCGGGCTGGCGTAGGTGCCGTACTGCACCGCCATGGCGGCCTTGAGCCGCGGGCTGAGCCGGTACGCATTGAGCAGCAGCGTCAGCGGGAGCATCGCCCATCGCGCCGCCAACCCGGCCCGTTGCGCGAACATGGCGTAGCCGCGCAGCGAGGCCGGGGTGCTGCTGTGGTCGATGCTGCCACCGATGCGCCGCAGTATGCCGACGACCTTACGGATCTGCCGCTGTTCGGCGGGAAAGGCAGCGCACAGGTTACGCACGTAATTGTCCCAGCCGACCGGGATCTTCAACGTCAAATCGGGAAAGACGATGGTGTCGAATCCCGAAGAATCCAGCGGCAGGAACTCGACCTTCTTGTCCAGACCGACACCTCGCAGAATCGTCGGGATCTGGCCGTCCGGCCCGCAGTCGCCCAAGTAGTGCACGCCGACGTCGAACTCCCACTTCCCGGCACGCCGGAACACGTGGGTGCACCCGCCGATCACGTCGTAGGACTCCAGGACCAGGGTGCGCTTGCCAGCCGCCGCGAGATAGGCGGCGCTGACCATTCCACCCACTCCCGAACCGACCACGATGGCGTCGAAGCGGTGGGTATCGGGTCCCGAACGCGTCTCGGACGGCTCCATCGTGGTTTCCTCTCTCCGGGGCTGCTGTGGCGTCGGCCTCCGATGTCATACGCAGGCCCACCTAGGTGTTACTGCTAGTAACACCTACCGCAGAGTAATAGAATGAACGGTCTACCACAAGACATCGTGACGAAGGGAAGGCTTCGATATGGCCCCCGGGCCGCGTGAGCGACTCATCAGCAGCGCGATCGGCCTCGTCCGCCGCCACGGCGTGGCCGGCACCGGAATCACCGAGTTGCTCGCGGCCAGCAACGCCGCACGCAGGTCGGTGTATCAGCACTTCCCCGGCGGCAAGCATGAACTCATCGCGGAATCCACCCGCGTTGCCGGGAAGGCCATCAGTGCCGCGATCGCCACCGCAGCCACCACCGACGACCCGCTCGACGGCCTGGCGTCGTTCGTACGGGGATGGAAGGACACCCTCACTGCCAGTGACTTCACCGCCGGGTGCCCGATCGTGGCCGCCGCCCTGGCCGGTACCGATGCCCCAGGGGTGCCCGCGGTCGCCGCCGCCGCCTTCGCCGAATGGAACGACCTGATATCCGCGCAATTGGCCACCGCCGGGATCGAACCCGAGGCCGCCCGATCGCTGGCCACCATGGCGATCAGTTCGGTCGAAGGCGCCGTCGTCCTGGCCATCTGCTCACGCTCGCTCCAACCCCTGGACCGCGTCCACCGACACCTCACCGAACTCGTCGAGCACCACCTTCCCAACACCGCACCATCGACCACAGACGCGAAGACCGCGTATGCCCCGCGGCCGTGAGCCGAGAGCCCGGCTGCGATGTGCGGGCCTGTACAGAGAACGGCTCTGCCACGCAATCGGGCTCTGTCACGTAATCGGCTCTGTCGCGTAATCGGTGGTTGCAGCCCGCAGCGATCACCGGAGGAGGATGCGGCGGCGGATGAGGGTGAATCCGGCTCGGCCGTGCATCTCCTTCGGCGGCCGTTGTGGTGCGGGGTGGTGAGGCCGGCAGCGACGGCGCGGCGCTTCGCCACCCTCCAGTTCCCCCGCCCCGCACCTTCTCGGGTTCATGCCGCGGCGGCGCAGAGTGCGTGGAAGTGGGTTGATCAGCGGTGGGTCGTCCGGGGTTCACTGATCCGGTCGGCGACGCGGATGAGGTTGCAGACCATCGCGGTCAGAACGTGCTGGCAGGGCAGTGTGCGCTGTTCGGGTGACGGCGTTGTCAGGCGCGGGTCTGCGGTGGCGAGGTGGGTGAGGGTGGGGTGCAATGACTATGCCCGATAAGTTCTTTTCCTGGCTTGAGGAGGAGCTATGTCACCCGCGGTTGTGGAGTTCATGGAGGACCTCGCGACGGACGTCGCCAAGCAGCGCGCTTTCCGTGAGGCACCGGAGCAGTACCTCGCCGACTCGCGACTGCCGGAGCAGCAGCGGCAGGCGGTGCTGTCGGGCGAGGCGGAGCAGGTGCGGTCGATGATGGCCGAGCACAGCTCGGTGAAGGAGCGCCCGGGCGCCATCATCGTCGTCGTCGCGATCGCGCCGGACGAGGACTGAGCAGCGGCAGACTGCGGATTCGAGTTTGAGGAGTGGGTGGCCCGGTGACGGTGACCAGCAGTAGGGCAGAACTCATTGTGGTCGGTACCGGTTACCGGGCCATCGGCGATCTGACACTGGAGGCGAAGGCCAGCATCGTGCAGGCGGACACGGTGCTGTGCCTGGTCGGTGATCCCATGGTCACCGGCTATCTGGCGCGGCTGAACCCGTCGGTACGCACGCTGGACGGCTTCTACGCCAAGGGCAAGCGGCGGCAGGAGTCCTACGAGGAGATGGTGCGGGAGATCCTGGCCGAGGTCCGCCGGGACCGGTTGGTGTGCTGCGCGCTGTACGGGCATCCGGGGGTGTTCGCCTACCCGGGGCATGAGGCCGTGCGCCGGACCAGGTTGGAGGGGATCCCGGCGCGGATGCTCGCGGGCTCCTCGGCCGAGGACTGGCTGTTCGCGGACCTGGGGCTGGACCCCGCGACGTCCGGGTGTCAGAGCTTCGAGGCGAGCGACTTCCTGCTGCGCCGGCGCATCTTCGATCCGACCAGCCTGCTGGTGCTGTGGCAGGTCGGTGTGATCGGTATGACCGACCGCGACCTGGACTTCGACGCGCGCGACGGTGCGGCGCTGCTGGCTGAGCGGCTGGTCGCGGCGTACGGCGGCGATCACGAGGTGACGGTGTACGAGGCGTCCCCGTATCCGGTGACACCGCCGCGGATCAGCCCGGTGCCGCTGGCCAAGCTGGCCGATACGCAGCTGACGGCCATCTCCACGCTCGTGGTGCCGCCGCTGCCCGCCCGCCCCTTCGACCGCGAGGTGCTGGCCCGCATGCGCACGGCCGTCTGACCGGCACCGGCGGGATCGGGCCGGCAGCGGTGCCGCCGGGCGCGGCGTGCAGGCGGGCGGTAGGTGTGCTTCACACCCGCGCGGGCGTGGGTGGCGCCGGGTGGAGATCCTCGCGCAGCAGGCCGTACAGGCACACGTCCCGCCAGGCCCCGTTGCGGAACGCGGCGCCGCGCGCCATGCCTTCGCAGACGAAGCCGACCTTCTCCATCCCCGTGCGCGCCGGGACGTTCTCGGCGTCGACGTGCGCCTCCAGCCGGTTGGCCTGGGTGTGCGCGAACAGGTAGTCGATCAGCCACCGGAACGCCTGCTCACCGCTTCCCTTGCGGCGCTCCTGCGGGAGCATGCACAGCCCGAGGTTCCAGGCGTGGGAGGTGGTGTTGTAGGCCATCCTCCGCCAGGAGGCCAGTCCGATCGGCTTGTCCTGGTCCACCACGGCCAGCACTCCGCCGTCGTCGCCCAACAGGTCTGTTTCCGCCCAGCGGCGGCGCAGTCCGCTGCTGAAGCCCGTCCACGCGTACGGGCCGAGCATCGCGGGGTCCTGGGCGAAGCGGTCGAGCAGGTGCAGGTCCTCCTCACGGAGCGGGCGACAGATCAGATCCTCGTGCATACCCAGACATTAGCGACATTCATAGAGATAAGGGCACGAGCGATGATGGACTGGCGAGTCGGTGTTTGGACCGCCGTCGGGTTGACCTACGCGACCTGGTCCGCGGCGGAAGCCACTTGGATGGCCAGGCGGCGGGGGAGCGGTGGCAAGCCGCTGGTGTCCGAACGGCGCAGCACCCTCATCATGGTCGGCGCGGGTGTGCTCGGCGAAGTCGGCGCGGTGGCGCTCGCCTGGCGCGCACCGACCGTGCCCCTGGCCGCCGACCGCACCAGGGCGGCGGCCGCCGCCCTGCCCGCCGTGTGGGCCGGCCTCGCCCTGCGCTGGTGGGCCGTGCGCACCCTCGGCACCCACTTCCGCGCCACCATCGACATCCGCGAAGACCAGCCCGTCGTCCGCACCGGCCCGTACCGGCATGTCCGCCATCCCTCCTACACCGGCGGCCTGCTCGCCGTGGCCGGCGCCGCCGCCGTGCTCAACGATGCCCCTGCCTGGCTGGTCCTTACCGGTAGCACCGTGGCCGCACTGCTGTACCGCATCCATACCGAAGACGCCATCCTCATCCACCACCTCGGCCCCGATTACACCGACTACGCCGCCACCACCCCCCGCCTCATTCCCAAAGTGTGGTAGCCGCGGTCCGCGGCGGCTCTTCCGGCCTGCGGCAGAGTGCCGGCTCCGTACGTCCGCGGTGGGGCGATGATGGCGGGCTCGGTACCGTGCGTCTTGGGGCGGTACCGGCCCGTCGCTCTTACTGATCGTTTCAGAATGAGTTCGGTGTGGCGGTTGGTAGTTGAGGGCGACGTCAGACAGGGCTGCGGGGTGTCACGCTCTTGTTCCTGATGATCTGCGGGAGCGGATCGCCCCGCTGTTCCCGGCTCGTCCGCCGCGGCGGCGCCGCTTCCCCGGCAGGCTGCCGGTGGACGACCGCGTTGCCTTGGCCGGCATCGTCTACGTGCTGTGCAAGCAGGTGAGCTGGCGGGATGTCCCGACCGAGCGGATCGGCTGCAGCGGGGTGACCTGCTGGCGCCGTCTGCGGGACTGGACCGAGGCTGGCGTGTGGCCCCGCCTGCCCCGAAATGACCGCCCTCGCCCAACTGGTCCGCCAGTTCGCCAAACCTTCTCCCCGGCCCTGGGCAACGACGCCGCACCCACGAAGTGGATCAGCGGCGCGCGTGCCGTCGACCTGCCCTACCTGCATGCCTTCGCCACCGGCCGCGAACTCGACCGCGCGGCCGTCGATGCCGGCCTCGGCGTGAGCGCCAGCAGGCTGGATGAAGAAGACATGTCGACAGGCGTGCGGTGCCGTCCACAGTGCACTTCGAAGGGTGCCATCCGGCAGATCATGTAACGCCGCGCGCGGTGAAGTGACGGCCAGTAACATGTCTGCCTCGTGACGCAGAAAAGCGTCCTTGTTACTGGGGGTGTGGGGTGGCGCTGGACGGGCCGAGCCTGGGCAAGATGCTGGAAGACGTCGCGGAAGGGAGGATCCAGCTCCCCGACTTCCAGCGGCAGTGGAAGTGGGACGACGATCGGATCCGTGCCCTGTTGGCGACAGTGACGCTTGACTATCCGTTGGGTGTTGCCATGACGCTGGAGACCGGCGGTGAGGCTCAGTTCAAGGCCCGGCCGCTGCATGGCACCGGGGTGGACCCGGTCGTCGTCCCGGAACAGCTGCTCCTCGACGGACAGCAGCGGCTGACGTCGTTGTTCCAGGCGCTCAAATCGGAGCGTCCGGTGGAGACGACCGGTGCGCGGAACAAGCCGCTCAGGCGCTGGTACTACATCGACATCGCCAAGGCGGTGGACGACACGGCGGACCGGGATGAGGCCATCCTTTCTGTCCCGGAGGACCGGATCGTACGGGGCGCGTTCGGCCGTGGCACGGCCTGGAACCTTGCGACGCGGGAGAAAGAGTGTGAGAGCGGTCTGTTCCCGTTGAATCTGCTCTTCGAGCCGGAGCAGACCGGGAAGTGGCACCGTGCCTATGTCAGCGGTGCCGACGACCGCTGGGACCTGTGGTCGGCGTTCCAGGCCCGGGTCATCGACACGGTCAAGGGGTTCAAGGTCCCGTTGATCCGTCTGCCGAAGGAAACCCGCAAGGAGGCGGTGTGCTCGGTCTTTGAGCGGGTGAATACCGGTGGCGTCGTCCTCAACGTATTCGAACTGCTCACAGCGACCTACGCGGGTGACGCGCTGTATGCCGAGCGAAACGGTGGCGAGGATTTCAGCCTCATCGAGGACTGGCGGGCGATCAAGGCCGCACTGTGCTCCGATTACCCGGTGTTCGGCACTTTGGACAAGGAGAGCGGCCAGGAGACCGGGCTCACCAGTTTGGATTTTCTCCAGGCCATCGCTCTGGTGCGAACGTACCGGCGTAAACGGGATTTCCTGGCAGAGAATCCGGGTGCGACGAATCCGCCGGCGGTGAGCTGTAAACGTCGGGATCTGCTGCACCTCCCGCTCGCCGACTACACGCAGATCGCCCCGAAAACGGCGGAAGCGCTCTCCTGGGTCGGCCGGTTTTTGGCTAAACAGCATGTGTTCCGTGAGCGCGACCTGCCCTATGGATCTCAGGTGGTCCCCCTTGCGGCCATCGGGGTCATCCTCGGAGATACGGTGGAGGACCCGGGCGTCCATGAAAGGCTCGCACGCTGGTACTGGTGTGGAGTGCTCGGCGAGCTCTACGGAGGGGTCACGGACACCCGGTTCGTCCGGGATGTCGAGCAGGTGGTCAGCTGGATCAGGGACGGTGGTCCGGAGCCCGACACCCTCACGGAAGCGACCTTCCAGGAACAGCGCCTGCACCGGCTCTCCTCTCGCAACAGCGCAGCGTACAAGGGAATCTACGCTCTATTGATCAAGGATGGGGCAATTGACTGGTACTTCCACGGAGAGCCGATCAGCGAGCAGTCGGTGATCGGGCAGTACGTGGACATCCGTCAGGTCTTCCCGAAGACGTGGTTCGAGCACAACGGCATGGACAGCACCCGTATGAACAGCATTGTGAACAAGACCCCGCTGTCCTACCGTGCGCAGCAGATCATGGGGACCAGCGAACCCTCGGCCTTCCTGTCCTCCTTCGAACGGCATACCGGTAGTCCGGGCGACTGGTTCGATGACATCGTCAGCACTCATCTGATTGATTCCAAGACGCTGCGCACGGACGACTTCGAGGCTTTCTACCGGGACCGGACGGTCAGACTTCTGGGACTCGTCGAGCGGGAGATGGGCAAAGCCGCGGTCCGTGAGGGGGCGAGCGATGGCTACGCCGGATGACGCGACCGTCAAAGGGCTGGAAGGTACGACCCTGCCGATCCGCGACATCCTGTCCTTGTGGGGATTCCGGATCCGTGACCACGTGTCCGTCCCGCAGGTCGAACTCGATCTGAGAAATGTCGGCCTGACCACAGTGCCGGACTTTGCCGTCGGGGCACTGGACGACAAGATTGCCGTCGTCCCGGTCACTCGTGAGCAGGACGGGTGCGTCGGCACCGATGATGCGGACAGTGGCTCTGCTCCGGAGGCCGCCGACGGAACTGAGGACATCGAAGAATCCGTCGGTATGTTCCCGCAGGCGGCGATGCGGGTCCACGACCTGCCATCTGCCCATGGAGTCACATCGATCGCCCCTGACGATCCCCTCCCGCTCGCGATGGGAAGGATGGCGGAGCACGGATATTCACAACTTCCCGTGCTCGACATCGCAGGTACTCTGCATGGGGTCATTACCTGGGCATCGATTGCCCATATGCACGCGACCGGTCGCAAGCCGTGCCTCGCCAGTGCGATCACCAGCGAGTACGAGATCGTCAATGCGTCGGCTCACCTTTTGCCGGTGCTACCGCTCATCCAGGCCCACGAGTTCGTCCTGGTCCGAACTGCGGACGGGCGGGTGAGCGGCATCGTCACCTCTGCTGACCTTGCCGGGGAGTTCGGTGCGGTCGCCCGGCCCTTCTTCACCCTTGGGGAGATTGAGCGGCGACTTCGGCGTTCTCTGGGCCGGGTCTACGGTGAGGCTGACGTCCAGAAGGTGCACAAGAAGAAGACATCCGTCGACGAGATGATGTTCGGCGAGTACATCCGGCTCCTGGACAATGAGGAACGCTGGCGCAAACTGGGCTGGCCCGGTGTTGACAGGGAGCACTTCGTCGGACTGCTCAGTCGCGTGAAAGACGTCCGCAACACGGTCATGCACTTCAACGCGCCGTCGCTCAGGCATGAGCAACTCGACCTGCTCGACCGCTTCGTATCCATGCTGCGGCTGTACGACCCGGACTACGGAGCGAATACCGCCTGAAGGAAGATCGATCCTGACATGGGCGGTGGTGCTTGCCCGCGGCATGAATTCGTGACGACGCCGAGGCTGACTGGAGGCGTGTCGCCGGGTACGCGCTGCCGGCGTGTCCACCCAAGGTTCCTGCCGAATGGGATGACTCCGCACTGTGCCGGTGCCGTCAGGAGGGCGCAACTCGCTTCGTGCCTTTGGGCATCGATTTGCGCGGCACCGCGGGGCGGCGCGCCGGTGATGCCGCTGAGGGGTGGGCCAGGTCGGTGGATTCGCGGCCGAGGTAGTCGGCGGTGCCGCCGGGTGAGGCGTTGCCGCCGGCGATCGCGGCCAGTACGGAGTGGTGGAGCGCGACGTCGTGGAGGTCGGGTTCCTCCGCCGGCAGATAGCGGGCCTCGCGGGAGAGGGGGCGGGCGGAATCGAGGACCGCGCGGGCGACCCAGTCGTCGGGCCCTTGTGGGGTGTCGCCCTGGGGGAATTCGCGGCGATGGGCGGGGGTTCCGCCGACGATGGCGTTGGTCAGCAGGGCGGTGCCGGGTCGGTGGGCAACTGGTCACCCGGTCGTGTGACTGGGGCTGACGGTGCCGCTTGGCGAGTGCGACTGCCCGTACGGCCAGCGGGCAACTTCTGCAAGCACCGCGTTGCGGTGGGTCTCATGGTGCTGCGGCAGGTGGACTGATTCCGCGGCAGCGGGCCGCTGCCGCCTCCAGGGCCGGAGCTCTGGAGGCATGGCTGGAATCGCTGCCCCGTGATGAACTGCTCGCGCTGGTACGGGAACGGCTCGCCGACGACCGCGAGTTGCGTCGGCGCCTGGACGTCAGCAGATGGCAGCGATCGTCGAAGAGTTCCGCGCCTTCATGGACATCCCTCACGCAGGTCCCGCACGACCGCCAGCCCCGCCAACCCAAGCCTCCTCGTCTTCAGCCCGACTGCACAACGGTCGGACAGGGCCCGAGCGCTTCAGGAATCCCGAAGTGACGTCACAGAGCCGCAGAGCACTCAAATGAGGAAGAACCCCCTGGCCACGGGGTCGGGGGCTCAGCAGGGATCAGGAGAACCCACGCGATATCGCACAAAAGGTGCTCATGCGGGGCGCCTAGGACAGGTAGCCGCGAGCTGCTTCTGGGGAACATCGCCCATCGGGTGGGGCTGGTGGAGCGGTATGGCAGCGGGGGCCGCCTGTTCGTCGGTCTGCACAAGGCGGTGGCCCAAAGGTTGCGCTGCCTGCATACAGACCGGGAGGGTGCCCACCGCCATGATGTGCGCACTGCCCGCTCCCGGCGCTGTGCAAAGGAGCTGTCGTGACCCCACATCGACGAGTTCATCGACGAGCCCGCGTCATCGGTGCCGTGATCGCGGCGTTGATCACCGTGGTGGCGGCGGCCGTCCTGCCCGGCCCCGCCTTGGCTGCTCTCCCCTCCTCCGCCTCGGCCGCCCCGAAGGCGAAGACGGAACGGGTCGAGACGGTGGTGAAAGACCCGACGATCCCCGACACGGTCGAGGAGACCTACGTCAAACTGCGCGTCCCCATGGGCGGGGCGCCGCACCCCGAGGCCTGCGACTGGATCGGCTACCTGCGTTTCCGCGCCAAGAGCGGGCCGCGTGACTCCAAGGCCGCCGACGCCGTCATGACCTCGATGCCCGGCTTCACCGGCGGCGCGGCGATGCTGACCCAGAACGGCGCCCAGACCGTCGACAAGGCCCTGGCCAAGGGCAAGCACGTCGAGTACTGGGCGATGGACCGGCGCGCCAACTGCCTGGAGGACCACCGCGGTCTGGACGCCGCCAACCGCACCCACAACCCCGACGTCGCCATCGACTACTACTGGCACGGCAAGGAGGTCGACGGGCACAAGTTCGCCGGCTGGCCGAGTGACAAGCAGCTCGGTGTGCTGGGCGACATCGGGCTGGCCCGGACCATGGACGACTGGCACGCCCTGATCTCCGAGGCCGGGCTGAACCCGCGGCGGACGCTGTGCGGCGGCCACTCGATGGGCGGCCCGCTGACGGCGATGTTCGCCTCCTGGGACTTCAACGGCACGCCCGGATGGTCGCTGTGCCGCGGTGGGTACTTCTCCATCGACACCTTCATCAGCACCGATCCGCTCGCCCTCCGCTCGTTCCCCTTCCTCAAACAGGTCCTCGACACGCTCGGCGGCCCGACCCTGGGGACGTTGAACGCGGTCATCAAGAACGGCCCGCGGAGCCTGGGCTTCACCCAGATCATGTCGCCGAAGGTCTTCGCCACCGTCGCGCTGCTCGGCCTCGCCGCCCGCTACGACGGCAACCGCGAGACCGATGTCTACAAGCGGCTCCCCAAGGACGATCAGGTGGACCTGGCCCTGCGGCTCACCAGTTCCCGGACCTACGGCCAGTTCCTTTCGGGCAAACCCCAGCTGCGCGACTTCCGCTTCACCGGGGAGGCCGCGCTCGGAGTGATGCTCAACCGCGCCTCCCAGCCGCTCGGCCTGCTCCAGCTCGGCCTGGGCACGCTCGACGGCGGGCCGGTCGGGCAGAAGTACTTCCCGGTCCCCGGACAGCTCGGCCACATCCCGTTCCTCGGCGATCTGCTCGCCAACACCGCCGGGCTGGTGAACCAGTACGCGCCCACGGACACCAAGAAGCTGTACCGGTGGCGCAACTACGACCAGGTGGGCGCCCCGGACGCGCCCAAGCAGGTCGACGACCTCGGCAAGCCGTACGTGACGCCGGGCAAGGTGGTCACCGACATCAAGCAGCTGGCGGTCTCGCTGTCCAGCCCCGGCCCGGCCGACGTGGACGAGTGGTACTTCCCGACCCGGCTGGCCGTCGAGTGGGGGCTGGCGCTCGCCGGGGTCCGCTCCGGTGACCTGGCGCACCTCAAGCACGAGGACGGCCCGAAGCGCAATCCGCAGGTGAGCGCCATCGCCGAGGAGAGCCCGATCAAGTACTGGCAGCTCATTGGGCTGGTGCCCAAGGACGCCGTCCTCGCACGCGGCTACCACCACATCGACATGGCGGCGGCCGCGGCCAGGCAGAACAACGGCAAGCCGGAAATCGTCTCGAAGACCTTCGCCGACTTCGTCGTCAAGCGGTCGGGCTAGCCGCCCACTACGATCCCTGCATGGACGCTCCGCTCTACCGGCGCGCGGCGGCCCGGATCCCCGAGGCGGCGGCCCGGATCACCGCGACACTCGCCGCCGAGGTGCCGTTCTACAGGGTGCTGCCTCGCGAGCTGCTCGACGGCGAGATCACCGAGACCGCCGCGACCAACATGCGACTGTTCTACCGGGTGGTCCGGGGGGACCGGGAGCCCGAGCAATGGGAGCTGGCGGAGCTTGCGTCCTCCGCCGCGCGCCGCGCCCAGGAGCGGATCCCCCTGGACGCGATACTCGCGGCCTGCCACACCGGTGCCCGGGTGGCGCTGGAAATGCTGGGCGAGCTGGCCGGCCCCGAGGACACCGATGCCCTGATCGCCGCCGGGCCGCGCGCCGTCCGCTACCTGCAGAGCATGATCCCTGTCGTCACCGACGCCTACATCCAGGAACAGCAGGCCCTGCACGGCGAGGAGCGCGCGGTCCGGCGGGCTCTGGTGGCGGCCCTGCTCGCCGGTGACGACCAGCTCCGCCTCGCAGAGCTGGCCGAACGCGCCGGCCTGGACCTCGCGCCGTGCTACGCGATCCTCGTGCTGCATCCCAGGCCCACCGTGGACCGGGCCTCGGCGGTGGCGACCCGCCGGATGCTGCGCCTGGTGCAGGCCGAGCTCGATGCGCACACCCCCGCCGGAGGCCACGTGCTGGCGGCCCTGGACGCCACCGGCGGGCCGGTGCTGGTGTCGGCCGACGAGACGACTCTGGACACCGAGCTCAAACGCCTCGCCGACCTGGTCGCCCGGATCGGCGGCGACGTGCACGCCGGAGCCGCCTCGGCCCCTGACCTGCAGGCCGTTCCGGCGGCCGTGCGGGAGGCCCGCGAGGCCGCGGACCTGGCCGCACGGCTGGGCCGGCCGTTCGGCCTGTACCGGTTGGACGACGTCCTGATCGAGCACCAGCTCTCCCGGCCGGGCCCTGCCCGCGACCGCCTGACGGCGATGCTCCGCCCGCTCGCCGGCCATCCGCACCTGACCGAAGCGCTGCGCTCGTACGTGGCGCACGGCTACAACCGCCATCAGGCCGCAAGCGCGATCCACGTGCACCGCAACACCCTGAACTACCGGCTGCGCCGGGTGGCCGCGCTCACCGGCCTGAATCCCGCCCACCCCGACAGCGTCCGGCTCCTGGCCGCGGCCCTGACCGTCCACGACCTCACGGAAGGTCCGGCTCGCTGAGCCGGAGGCTCCGTCCCCGGCGGAACTCCGCGGCGACATCGGCCTTTCCCCGGGCCGCCCGTACCACCGCGGTGACGCGCCGGCCTTCGGAGCGTCCCGGGACCTGTGGGACCCGACGGAACGTCGTATCAGCTCACGACGAGGTCGGTGACGACCGCGGCGTGGTCGGAGTAGAAGCGGCCCGGTTCGTGCTGCGGCAGCCGCTCGTCCACCGTGTACGAGCCGCGCACCTGCACCGGGGCCCCCTTGGCGAAGATGAAGTCGATACGGTCCGGGGTGATCAACGACGCGTGCTCGGGCTGCGGGCTCCAGGTCCGGCCCGGCGCGGCGCACACGTCCGGGTTCGCCTCACGATAGGTGTCCCGGAAGCCCGCGTCGGCGAGGACCTCGGTGGTCCTGAGCTCGTAGCTCATGCCGAAGTGGTCCGCGCAGTGCGCCCAACGGCCGTTCCAGTCGACGGCCGGGACGGTGTTGAAGTCGCCCGCGAGCAGCACCGGATCGGTGTTTCCGCCGAGCATGGCGGGCACCTGTCGGTGCACGACGTCCCGGATCTGCGGGAGTTGCGCCCCTGCCTCGGCCGCGGCCACCTGCTGCCGGGTGTAGCGGGGCGTGCGACCCGCCTGCAGATCGTGCGCATTGGTGTCGATCATGTCGCCGATCCATGGGTTCGTGTACGAGAGCCAGGTGTCGAAGAGATTCACTTTCCGCCCGCTGGGGAGTTGCACGCGCGCACCCCCGATGTTGAAGTCGCTCACCGCGTTGCCGGTCGGCTTCGGGAAGGTCGTCACCACTGTGTAGCGGGTGAAGACCCACAGGTTGTCGCTGCTGCCCGAAGTGACCCGTACCGCGGTGTAGCGGCCCTTGCCCGCCCGTGCGGACAGAGCGGTGCGGATGTCCTCCGCAGAGCCGTAGGTCTCGATGGAGAAGAAGACGTCCGGCGCGATGTCGACGAGTTGATCAATGACGCGCGGTAGGTTCTCCGCGCCGCCCAGCTCCGCGTCCTTGCCGCCGTGGAAGATGTTCCAGGACAGGACCCGCATGGACTCCGGCGCGGCAGTGGGCCGCGCAGCGGCAGGCGCGGGCACGGCGGTCCAGGCCAGTCCGGCCGCGAGCACGGTGGCGGCCCCGCGCATCAGGCGAGGGCGGGCGCGACCGCCAGGGATTCTCTCGTACGTCGGCGTCTTCGGCATGGCAAGATCCCAGCACTCGACGGCTGAGAACGGAAGAACGGGCCGTGGCCCTGCAAAGACCGGTTCGTGAAGGGGATTCCGCCCCGCGGAGTCGTGACCGCGTCGCTTGGACCGGCCGTACCGGGACGAGCCTGGGCCCCCACCCGCTGAGGGGTATGACCCGGATACGCGGCAACGGGGCACTGGGATGATCTTGAAGCCTCCGCCTCCAGTGCTCTCCCGCTCACCGTACTGATCGTGATGTGGCCGGCGAGCCTCGTTCACCTGGCCTGGCGTCCGGCCGCCCGACGGCGCGGCCGGACGGGCTCACCCTTGCGCCGGCGCCCCGACAACAACTACAGAGGTCGTCTCCCGTGGGGCTGACACGCCTCACGTGCATGCCCGCCGGACCTACGCAATCCCGCGATGATGAGCGCATGGACGTCACCGAGGTACTCCTGCCGGGGGTCGGGCTCCGCTACGAATTCACCAACCACGAGGGGGACCGCGTCGGCATCGTCGCGGGACGGGCGGGCGATTTCGAACTGGTCGTCTACGCAGGCGGTGACCCTGACGAGGCCCGTCCCGTGGTCCGGCTCAACAGCGAGGAGGCCGATACGGTCGCCGAGATCCTGGGGGCCCCGCGTATCGCCGAGCGGTTCGCCGATCTCACCAAGGAGGTGCCCGGACTGCAGTCGGGGCAGGCCGAGGTGCGGGCCGGCAGCCCCTACGTGGGTCAGCCGCTGGGCCACACCAGGGCGCGGACCCGTACCGGTGCCTCGATCCTGGCGATCGTCCGCGGCAAGGACGTGATCGCCTCACCGGGCCCGGACCAGGTACTCCGAGCCGGTGATGTGCTGGTGATCATCGGGACCCGCGAGGGGATCGCAGGCGTGGAACAGATCGTTCAGGGCTGAGCGTGCAGACGCCCATCACGCTGCTGTTCGAGCTCGGGATCATCCTCGCCGCCCTCAGTGTGCTCGGTGCCGTGGCACGGCGGTTCTCGCTGTCGCCCGTCCCGCTCTACCTGCTTGCCGGTCTGGCCCTCGGCAAGGGAGGCATCGCCCCCATCCCCGCCGCCGGCGAGTTCGTAGAAATCGGAGCCGCCATCGGCGTGGTCCTGCTGCTGCTCACCCTCGGCCTGGAGTTCTCCCTCATCGAGTTCACCGCCAGCCTTCGTCGGCACGTGCCCTCTGCCCTGGTCGACCTGGTGCTGAACGCCGCGCCGGGCGCGGTGGCCGGGTGGCTGCTCGGTCTGGACGGCATCGGCATCCTGGCGCTGGCCGGCGCCACGTACATCTCCTCCTCCGGGATCGTCGCCCGGCTCCTGGCCGACCTGCGCCGACTGGGCAACCGGGAGACACCGGCGATCCTCTCCGTGCTGGTCATGGAGGACTTCGCCATGGCCACCTACCTGCCCCTCCTGGCCGTCCTCGCCGCCGGCGGCCCCTGGTGGCAAGCCGCACTCGGCGTCCTCGCCGCCGTCGGCGCCGTCCTCGCAGCCTTCGCCGCCTCCTACCGATGGGGCCACCACCTCGGCCGACTGCTCTCACCCCCCGATGCCGAACAACTCATGCTGCGGGTGCTCGGCCTGACCCTGATCGTGGCCGCAGGGGCCGAACTCATCCACGCCTCCGCGGCGGTCGGCGCCTTCCTCGTCGGACTGACCCTCACCGGCGAGACCGCCAACCGCAGCCGCGCCGTGCTCAGCCCTCTGCGGGACCTGTTCGCCGCCGTCTTCTTCCTCGCCATCGGGATCTCCGTCAGCCCGGACGACCTGCTGCCACTCCTGCCGGCCGCCCTCGCACTGGCCGCGGTCACGACCGTGACGAAACTTGTCACCGGTCACTACGCCGCCTCGCGGGAACAGGTCGGACGCCGCGGTCAGCTCCGGGCCGGAACCGCCCTCATCGCACGCGGCGAGTTCTCCCTCGTCATCATCGGCCTGGTCGGCACGATGCACGACAACCTCGCCCCCCTGGTCACCGCCTACGTCTTCGTCCTCGCCATCACCGGCCCGGTCCTCACCCGCTTCGCGGGTGCCTTCCCCACCGCCAAAGCCCGCACAACGGCCAGCAGTACCCAGTGATGATGTTCGTTCGGGGGCCGGGAGGTGCGGAAACCTCCTGAACTGCGGCGCACCGGTCCGTGGTGGGGCCGGTGAACGGCGCCGTGCGTGTGTGGATGAGGGTGAGGGGCACTTCGCTGTTCCTGTCGCCCGGACAGGCAGCAGCCTGGCTCCGGGCGCATGACGAGCGGACGGCTGAATCCGGCGTCCTCGCACCGAGCCGGTCGCTTCCGCGCATGGGGCATCGTGATGTCCGCAGCCTCACCGGCGGCATCATCGCGTGGTGCGCCGTCGGTCAGCCGATGGAAGGCTCCTCGGGATGGACCGGCTCGGGCCGCGGACTGCTCCACCGTCTCGCCGTCTCGCAGAGCTTCCAGGAACACCTGGGCCCGGGCCGAGGTGGCTCCGTTTGAGGCGTTGTCATGAGCGGGAGGATGCATGGCGCCGGTGCGGGTGGCGCTATCGCTGCGCTTTTCCTTTCGTGGATGATCTAGCCTGGCGCGAGAGCTCCGGCTCATGGCTGGCGAAAATGGGGCAGATGCCGTGGGTTTCGTTGTCGTTTGAGCTCGCGGATGCGCCTCCTTCCGGCCAGTTACGCGGCCGCGGAGTCACCCGTACACTTAGGGTCGCCTAAGTATGTGATCACCGAGAATCCCGTCACGCCGGAATGGATGCCATGACATCGGAATGGATGCGATGACAGCCGCCACGACAAGCAGCCCGAGAGCCGCCCTCGTCGGCCGCCGAATAGGTTGGACAACGGCGGCCGTTGTCGCGCTGCTGCTTGCGGTGCTGCTCAGTCTTGCCGTCGGAGCCCGCCAGATCGCCCCGAGTGAGGTCTTCGATGCCTTGCTGCACGACGGTACGAGCGAGGCCGCCGAGATCGTACGGTCGCTGCGGGTGCCCCGGACCCTCGTCGGCGTGCTGGTCGGTGTGGGTCTGGCCCTGGCCGGCACCGTGATTCAGGGCATCACACGCAACCCCATCGGCGACCCCGGCGTGCTGGGCATCAGCCAGGGGGCCGCGGTGGGTGTGGTGCTGGCGATCGCGTTCGCCGGGGTGCACACGCTCGCCGGTTATGTGTGGTTCGCGTTCGTCGGTGCCGGAGTCGCGTCGGTGGCCGTCTACGCCGTCGCCTCCAGCGGGCGGGGCGGGGCCTCGCCCGTGAAGCTGGCGCTGGCCGGCGCGGCCATCAACGCACTGCTCATTTCCGTCATCCAGGGCATGCTGACGACGGACGCCGCGTCTCTGGACGAGTTCCGCTTCTGGCAGGTCGGCTCGATCGCCGGGCGGAGCGCGGAAGTGGCCGGTCAGATCTGGCCGTTCCTTGTGGTGGGCGTGGTACTGGTGCTGTCGGTGGCGCGAGGGCTCGACGCCCTGGCGCTGGGCGACGACGTTGCCAAGGGGCTCGGTCAGAACGTGGCGGCCGTACGGATCGTGGGCGGCATCGGTGCGACGGTGCTGACCGGCGTCGGGGTGTCGGCCGCAGGGCCGATCGCCTTCATCGGCCTGGCCGTTCCGCACATCGCCCGCGCGATCGTCGGCAGCGACCACCGCTGGGTGTTGCCGATGGCGGCCCTGCTCGGCCCGGTCATGCTGCTCGTGTCGGATGTCATCGGACGGATCCTCTTCCCGCCGGGCGAGGTGCCGGCGGGTGTGATGACCGCCCTGATCGGTGTGCCGTTCCTGATCGTCATGTGCCGCCGCAAGGCGGTGAGCGCATGACGTCCTCGCTCATCGAGGGCCGGGCGGCGGGCGCCTGCCCTGACGGGTACGGGCTCGTGAGACGCGAACGCGCCTCCTTCCTCGTCCACAGGCGTGCCGCGGTGGTCGCGGGTGCCTTCGCCGCGCTCACGGCGGCTGTCTGCCTCGCGTATCTCTGCCTCGGTGAGAGGTACGTCGAGCCGGGCGAGGTGCTCAACGCGCTGGCCGGCCGGTCGTCGACGGCCGATTTCGTGGTCGGCGAGCTGCGACTGCCGCGGATGGTCCTGGGGTTGCTGGTCGGTGCCGCCTTTGGGGTCGGGGGTGCCCTCATCCAGACCGTTGCCCGCAATCCACTGGCCAGCCCCGACATCATCGGCGTCTCCCAAGGGGCCAGCGCCCTGACCATCGGCGCCCTGACGTTCGGTGTCGGGTCGTTCGGCGTGCTGCCGTATTTCTCGGTCGCGGGCGGGGTGATCGCCGCGGTGCTCGTCTACTTCTTCGCGTGGCGTGGTGGTCTGCAGGCGGCGCGGTTCGTGCTCATCGGGATCGGTGTCGCCATCGCACTGCGGTCCATCGTCCATCTCTTCATCACCAAGGGCGACTATCTGGTCGCCCATCAGGCACAGGTGTGGCTCACCGGTTCACTCAACGGGCGCGGCTGGGACGAGGCCGCACCGCTCGGCTGGACGCTGCTCGCCCTGGTGCCCTGTGTGGTCTGGGCCGCACGGGCGCAGCGCAACGTCGCCTTCGACGACGACACCGCGACGTCGCTGGGCGTGCCGCTGCAGCGGACGCGGTTCGGGCTGGCGCTGCTGGGCGTCTTCCTCGCGTCGGTGGCGACGGGTGCGGCCGGCCCGGTGGACTTCGTGGCCCTGCTCGCTCCGCAGATCGCCCGCCGGCTGACCCGCACGGCGCAGATCCCGCTGCTGTGCTCGGCGCTGCTCGGTGCGCTGATCGTGGTGGCCGCCGACCTGCCGGCGCGGCTGCTGTTCGCGCCGGTCGAACTGCCCGTGGGTGTCCTGACGGCAGCTGTCGGCGCGCCGTATTTGATCTGGCTCATTGTGAAAGACCGCAGCATCCGCAGCCGTACTGGAGGAAGAGCGTGACCGAGAGCAGGCTGACAGCCCGCGACCTGACCCTGGCCTACGAGGAACGCACGGTTGTCGAGGACCTCGACCTGGACATCCCGCACGGCCGCGTCACCGTCATCGTCGGCCCGAACGCCTGCGGCAAGTCCACGCTGCTGCGTGCCCTCGGACGGCTGCTCAAACCCCGGCGAGGAGAGGTGCTCCTGGACGGTACGGCGCTGGACCGGACACCCACCCGTACGATCGCGCAGTCGATCGGGCTGCTTCCGCAGACGCCGGTCGCGCCGGAGGCGATCACGGTCGCCGATCTCGTCGCGCGCGGCCGCCAGCCGCACCAGCGCTGGTGGCAGCAGTGGTCGGAGGAGGACGAGCGGGCGGTCACCGGCGCCATGGACCGCACCGATGTGACCGCCCTCGCCGCGCGGCCCGTCGATGAACTGTCGGGCGGTCAGCGGCAGCGTGTGTGGATCGCCATGGCGCTTGCGCAGGAGACCGATCTGCTGCTTCTCGACGAGCCCACCACGTACCTGGACATCTCCCACCAGGTGGAGGTGCTGGACCTGGTCCGGCAGCTCAATCGGGAGCGCGGCCGGACGGTTGTCGCGGTGCTCCACGACCTCAACCAGGCGGCGCGGTACGCCGATCACCTGGTGGCGATGAAGGCCGGGCGCATCGTCGCGCAGGGACACCCCTCGGAGATCGTCACGGTGGATCTGGTGCGTGATGTCTTCGGTCTCGCATCGGTTGTCGTACCGGACCCGGTGACCGGCAGCCCGCTGGTCGTCCCCGGCAGCCCCTGGCAAGAGAAAGCCGAGGAAGCCTCCGCCGCAGCAGACGCCTCCGCCGCGGCAGCGGTCTCGGCAGAGGTCGGCTGAATTCTTCAGCACTCTTCAGACTCTTCGGAACTGTTCAACCGTGCATTCGCGTTCGCGCGAGCGGATACCCGTTCGGTGTGCAGGCGGGGGCGAAGTCGGGCGTATCGCCGCGTAGTCCGAGTTGTGATGTTGACGGCCTTGCCCAGGCTTTTTTGTAAGGTTAGCTTTACCTAAGTTCACCCCCCGCGCCGACAGTACAACCGTCAGGAAAGGCTCTTCCCTCATGGCCCCATCCCTCAATCGCCGTGCCGCCGCTCTCGCCGGCGTTGTCGTGCTCGCCGTCACCGCCACCGCATGCGGCTCCGGCAAGGACGACGCCAAGTCGGCCGCCGAGGGCGGAAAGCACACCGTGACCACTGCCATGGGCAAGGTGGAGGTTTCCGACAGCCCCAAGCGTGTGGTCGTCCTGGACACCGACGCCCTCGACTCGGCCATCACCCTCGGTGTCAAGCCGGTTGGTGCCGTCACGTCCGAGGCCGGCGCGCCGATGTCCACCTACCTCCCCAAGGACCAGATCAAGGGCATCAAGAACGTCGGCCTGATCATGGAGCCCAACCTGGAGGCGATCGACGGGCTCAACCCGGACCTGATCATCAGCAGCAAGGAGCGCGACGAGAAGAGCTACAAGGAGCTGTCGAAGATCGCGCCGACCGTCTTCACCAAGACGACCGGCCCCGACTGGCGGAAGAACTTCGAACTGCACGCCGACGTGCTGGGCAAGAAGGACAAGGCGAAGAAGGTCGTCGCCGCGTACGAGAAGCACATCGCCAAGGTGACCGACGCCCTTGGCGGGGCGGACAAGGCCGCCAAGACCAAGGTCGGTTTCGTGCGCTTCATCGAAGGCGCGGACACCCGCCTGTACATGAACGACACGTTCGTCGGCAGCATCCTCAAGGACCTCAAGGTCGGCCGGCCCGCCAACGTGGACAAGACCGGCTTCTCTCTCGACATCAGCCCCGAGCGGATCAGCGAGGGCAACTCCGACGTCATCTTCTACTCCACCTACGGTGACCCGGCGAAGGCCAAGGAGACCAGCGTCACCGGCGGCAAGCTGTGGAAGAGGCTGGACGCCGTGAAGAACAAGAAGGCGTTCAAGGTGGACGACAGCCTGTGGATGCTCGGCATCGGCTACACCGGCGCCAACCAGATCCTCGACGAGATGGAAAAGAGCCTCAAGTAACGGCGGTACCGGACACGACGACTGCGGCCCTGGCCACGGAACATCCGTGGCCAGGGCCGCAGTCGTTGCGGAGGCTCAGCACGTCACAGGCGTTCGAAGCCGCGGACCCGCTCCCAGTCGGTGACCGCCCTTTCGAAGGCGGCCAGCTCCGTACGGGCGGCCTGTGCGTAGTGGCCGACGACCGCCTCGCCGAACACCTTGGCCGCGATCTCGCTGTTCTCCCACCGGTGCAGGGCCTCGGTGAGCGTGCCGGGCAGCCGTGGCACCGACGGATCGGCCAGGGCGTTCGCGGTGTGCGGCGCCGGGAGGGCGAGACGGTTCTCGATGCCGTACAGGCCGGCGGCCACCGCGGCGGCGACGGCGAGGTAGGGGTTGGCGTCCCCGCCGGGCACCCGGTGCTCGATCCGCAGCGAGTGGCCCGAGCCCACGACGCGGACCGGGCAGGTGCGGTTGTCCCGGCCCCAGGTGATGCCGGTCGGGGCGAAAGCGCCCGGCTGAAGGCGCTTGTACGAGTTGATGTTCGGCGCCATCAGCAGCGCGAAGTCGGCCAGACAGGCGAGCTGACCCGCGACGAAGTGATGCATCAGATCGGACATGCCGTCCTCCGCCGCCGGGTCGGCGAGGGCGGCAGAGCCGTCCGTGCCACGCAGCGACAGGTGGATGTGGCAGGAATTGCCCTCGCCCTCGTCGTACTTGGGCATGAAGGTGAGCGCGACCCCTTCCTGAGCGGCGATCTGCTTGGCGCCGTTCTTGAAGAGGACGTGGTTGTCACAAGTGGTCATCGCCTCGTCGTAGCGGAAGACGATCTCGTACTGGCCGGCATGGACCTCTGCTCGGGCCGTTTCCATGGTGAGCCCGGCGCGCACCATCTCCCGGCGGATACGGCGCACCACGGGCTCGATCCCGGCCAGTCCCTGGAGGGAGTAGTCCACGTTGTAGGCGGTGGCCGTCTCCAGGCCGTGGTAACGACGGTCCCATGCCTGACGGTACGACTCGTGGAAGACGAGGAACTCCAGCTCGGTGCCCGCGAAGGCGGTCAGCCCGCGCTCGGCGAGCCGGTCGAGCTGGGTGCGCAGTACCTGGCGCGGGGCGATCTCGACGGCCTCGCCACCCGGCCAGACGGCGTCGGCGAGGACGAGCGCGGTACCCGGGTCCCAGGGGAGGGTGCGCAGCGTGGCCGGGTCGGGACGGAGGACGAAGTCACCGAAGCCGCTCTGCCAGGCGTCGATGGCGTATCCGGGACCGGTGTCCATCTCGACGTCGGAGGCGAGCAGATAGACGCAGGCGCCGAAGCCTCCCCCTGACTCCGTCGGGGGAACCCCCAGCCCGACCACCTCGTCCAGGAAATAGGGCACGGACAGGCGGCTGCCCTGGAGCCTCCCCTGGAGGTCCGGGACGCTGACGATCACTTCCTCTACGCGTCCCTCCTCGGCGTCGGCGCGCAGTCGCTCGTACGGCGAGGTGGTCATATCTGCTCCTGAGGTTCCTGAGGTACGCCGGTTGCGACGGCGAGGGGGTTGGCGAGGGTGCCGTGGACGACGTCGAAGCCCTCGTCCTTCTCGGCGCGGTCGTGGAAGCCACCGCCGAGCAGCTGTTCGCGGTTGAGCGCCACCCGGTCGAACTCCGGGGCGAGCAGGCCGAAGCCCTCGAAACGGTCGGCCAGTTCGGGGAAGCGGGCGTGGTAGCGCTCGATCTCGGCGCGGACCATGGCCCAGAATTCCTCCTCCGGAACCCCGAGGTGCTCGGCGGCCAGCGGGGCGAAGAACCGGAAGTGGCCGGCGAAGATCGCGCTGAGCAGCGAGTGGGCCAGCTCGCCGGCGGGCCAGCGCAGCAGCAGCGCATCAGCGCGCTCGGACAGGCCCGCGTACTCGGGATGGCTGCCGGGCAGCAGATTGACGTCCTCGGCGAAGTCCTTGACCGCGATGCCGATGGGGGTGTCGGAGGAGTCGTAGAGGACGACGGTGTTCTCGCCGTGCGGGCAGTACGCCACGCCGTACCGGTAGAGGTAGTGCAGCAGTCCGGGCAGCAGGGCGCGGAAGAAGCGGTCGAGCCAGGCGCGTGGGGCGAGCCCGGACCTGTCGACCAGTTCGCTGACCAGAGCGCGGCCGTCGGATCCGCTCTTGAGCAGTGCGGCCATGGTGCGGGCCCGCTCGCCGTCGCCCAGCAGCGCAGCGACCGGCTCCCGCCAGACCGCGCCGAGGAGTTCGTGGTAGCGGTACGGGGCGTCCTTCACCGACTCGTACAGCGGATGGTGCACGGCCACGCCCGCCACCTCGCCCAGCGGGTGGAAGCGCAGCTCGTCGCGGAGATACGGGTCGGCGTCGCGGACGGCGTGCAGCCAGGCGCTCACATCGGGTGCGGCCTCGGTCGGCTTCGTGGACAGGCCGCGCCAGACGAGGGTGTTGCGGATGAACAGCGGCACCTTCACATTGCGGCGGTGCGGGTGGTCCAGGTTCGCCAGGGTGCGGATGGACTGAAGCGGCCGGTAGCGGTCCGGGCCCACACCGAGCAGCACGATCCGGCCGTCGGCGAGATACGGGGCGAAGAGCGTCGCGACGGCCTCGTCCCAGTGGAAGGGGTGCACCGGCAGCCAGCAGAAGTCGGCGGCGTGGTAGCCGGTTTCGGCGCACGTTCGCTGAAGGGTTGTCGCGAACCGCTTGCGGGTGACCTCGTCCAGCTCCTCGGTCAGCAGGGTGTCCGCGTCGAGACCGGGCACACCGGAGTAGGAGCCGAGACTGCTGTGGACGCCGGCCCAGAACAGCTGCACCGAACCGGCTGCCTCAGGTGCGTAAGAGGCGGCGTCGGAGGCGGAGAAGCCCAGCCGCCCCTTGTTGAGCAGCATGCACGGATGGCCGTCCTGATGCGCCTCCAGGTCGAGGTGGTCCAGATCGGCGAGTTCGGCCGCGGGCAGGGCACGGGAGATGACCTCGGCCTCGGCCCGCCGGGTGGCGGTGAGTTCGCGCAGCACCTCGGCGGTGGTGGGCCCGTCCCATCCGAGGGCCGGGCGGGCGTCGAGCAGCAGCTGCTCGGGGCCGGCCGTGCCGCCGGTGGGCGCGGGGTGCCGCCGCAGGGTGCCGGGCACGAGCCGCCAGGTGCCGAAGGTGCCGCGGGCTGCCCGGAAGGTCCAGTGGATACGGTCGGCGAGGTCCAGCCGGTACGCGTCCGGGGCGCCGGCCGACGCGTCGGGCTCGGGGACGAGCAGTTCCTCGTACGCGAACTCTTCCACGGCTTTGACAAGTAGCCGTTCGCCCGCCTGTGCCCAGGCTTCACGTGTGGTGCGGTTCATCGATGCTTCTCCTCGGAGTGCGCGGGGGAGGCGGGGGCTGTCAGGGCAGGCCGGGGACCTGGGGATTCCGGGGCGGTCGCAACCGGCCCGGCCTGCCTGGGAATGGCGGGCCTGGCCGCCCCGGCCTCGGACACGGCGGGATCGGGCGTGGCCGATGCCGGGGCGGCTGCGCTTCGAGTGCGCCTCAGGGACAGGGCGGCGGCGCCCATCTGTACGGCCGCGGCGACCGCAAGCGGCAGCGCCAGGTCGTAGGAGACCGCGGCGGTGGCGGCCAGCGGTGCGGCCAGCAGACCGGCGGAGCGGGCGGTCTCCACGGCGGTGAACGCCGGGCCCTTCGTGCCGGTCGCACGGAACATCCGCAGCTCGACGGCGACTTGGCCGAGGCCGAGCCCGACGCCGAACAGCAGCCGGCCGCCGACCAGCCCCGGCAGGCCGTCGGCCAGCCATGTCCAGGCCAGCCCGGCCGCGCCCACGGTCAGAGCCAGCGGCAGCAGCCGGTCACCGAGCAGGTCGTAGCAGCGGCGTACCGAGGGAAGCACGGCCAGCGCGGAGACACTGGGCAGGAAGAACAGCACGGCGGACCCGACCGAGCCGCTGCCGAGGCTGTCGGAGAACTCGGTGAAGAAGGGGCGCGACACATTGACCGAGAAGTCGAACGCGACCCCGATCAGGGCGGCGTAGGCGAGCATCATGAACCACGAGACACGGCTCGAAGAACGCGCGCTGGGGGCGGCTGCCGCGCCGGCGCGGGCAGGCGCCGCTTCCGATGCACCGTCGGCGGCGGAGCCGTCGGTCTTCAGGTCCGGGCGTCGGCCCAGGATCCGGTACGTGACCACGGCCAGGAGGGTGTCCAGGACCGCGAACGCCGAGATGCCGATGCGCGGTTCCGGCAGCGAGAGGACTCCCGCGCCCACCATCGTGGAGACGACGACGGACAGATGGAAGACGACCACCAGAGTGCAGACCCCGGCCAGCCGGGCCCGCTCGCCGCCCTCCGATTCGTCACCGTGCTCGGCGATGAACGCCGGATAGGCCAGCAGCAGGGCGCTGTTGGTCGTCACGATGAGCGTCGACAGCACCGTGTACGCGGCATAGCTGGGTGCCAGGCCGAGGAGCAGATCGAGAACGGCGGACCCGCACAACCCGGCCAGCACCAGCTTGTGCAGTGACCAACGCCGGGCCGCCAGCCCCCACAGGGGGAGGGCGGCGAGCCCGACGATGCGGCAGATCCAGATGTACAGCCCGGTAGCTTCCGGATCCTCGATGCCGTACAGCCGCTGGAACAGCTGGGGGAGGAACGGTGTCAGTGCGGTCTCGGCGACCAGGTGGAGGCCGATGACGGAGATGAGCACGGTCTTGGCGTGGCGCGCCGTTCCCCCCGGGGCCGGCGCGCCGGTCTTCTCCACGACCGTCATCGCGGCGTACCAGAGGGCGTGGTGGCAGTCTCGTCCGGAACCGGGGCCGCGGGTTCGACGGACGCCGGAACCTCCGGTGCCCCGAAGGTCGTGAAAGCCTGCCGCGGGGCAACGGGCAGTACGCTGCGCCCAGCGGCGGTGTTGAGGATGGTCGCGGCGCGCCAGGCGCCGAGGGTGAGGTCGGGGGCGCCCACGCCGTGCGTGTGCATCTCGGCGTTCTGCACGTAGAGCGTGCCGGAGACCCGCGGGTCGAGCGCGACCCGGTACTCCCCGTCGACTTGGTAGCGGCCCCTGTCGTCCCAGTCGACCAGGTCGCCCATCGACTCCAGGAAGGCCGGACGGGAGGCGGCGTAGCCGGTGGCGGAGACGACGGCGGAGGTCCGGATCTCGAAGAGCGTGTCCTGCTGCTGAGTCCGGCAGGTGAGCAGATACCCCTCGCCGTCGGCCTCCGCCGCGACGATCTCCACGCCCGGCTGCAGGGTGGCGCGCGGCTCGCCGCCGCCGATGGTGCGCTCGTACAGCTCATCGTAGATCTCGCCCAGCGTCTCCTCGCTCACGCCCTTGTAGAGCTGCCACTGCTCGCGCACCAGCCGCTCTCGGGTGGCCTCCGGGAGGTGGCGGAAGTACCGGATGTAGTCCGGGGTGAAGTGCTCCAGGCCGATCTTCGAGTACTCCATCGGCGCGAAGGCCGTGGTGCGGGCCAGCCAGCGGACGTACGGGCCGCCCTGGCCGTCGCCGTCCTGGTTGCGGAGCAGATCGAGCGCGACCTCTGCGCCGGACTGGCCCGCGCCGATGACCGTGACGTCGTCGGCGGCGGAGAGCCGCGTCCGGTAGGTGCGGTAGTCGGCGCTGTGGAGGATGCGACCGGTGTGGCAGTCGGTCAGCAACGGGCGCAGCGGCTCGGGGACGACGGGGTTGGTGCCCACGCCGAGCACGACCTGACGGGCCAGGACGCGGGTCTCGGCGCCTGAGGCGGAGCGGTGGACGACAGCGAACGCGTCAGCGCTCTCGTCCCACTCCAGCGCGGTGACTTCGGCGTCGAAGCGGCACGAGGGCAGCCGCTCGGCGGCCCAGCGGCAGTAGTGGTCGTATTCCCGGCGCGGTATGTGGAAGCGCTCGGAGAAGAAGAACTTGAACATCCGGTCGTGGGAGCGGAGGTAGTTCAGATATGACCACGGGCTGGTCGGGTCGGCCATGGTGACCAGGTCGGCGAGGAACGGCACCTGAAGTGTCGTTCCCTCCATCAGCAGTCCCGGATGCCAGGAGAACGCCGGCTTGGCGTCAAGGAAGAGGGACCGGAAGCCGGGTACGCCGTCCGCCAGCGCGGCCAGGGACAGATTGAACGGGCCGATGCCGACGCCGACCAGGTCGTAGGGGCGACTGTGGTCGGGGGAAGACGAGGGAGCGGTCACCGCTGGGCCTCCGTAAGAGGGTTGGGGAGATCGATGTAGACGGACTGGGTGTGCACGTCACCGACGAGTTCGTCGAGTCCGTCCACGCAGGTCAGGTAGTTGCCCTTGCAGCGCAGCACGGGCGCGTCGAGCAGCAGGTCGAGCAGGCCCTTGGCGGTGGGCTCGGCCGTACGCAGCCGCTCCAGCGCGCCGCGCAGTACGCGCAGCAGGCGGCCCTCGTCGGCCAGTTGGAGCGTGCCGAATGCTCCGACGAGACCGAGCAGGTTGTTGATGCCGAGGTAGTAGGCGACCCGCTCGTCGACGAAGGCGTCGTCGAAGACCAGATCGACGCCGTCGGTGGCGCCCGGCAGGAGGCGCTCGATGTCGGCGGTGCGGGAAGCGGCCAGGTAGTAGCCCTGGCTGTCCCGGTACCAGCCCGCGCGGGGCAGTCCGTGCGCGTCGAGGGCGACCAGGGTGTTCTGGTGGTGCGGCTCCAGGGCGATGCCGTACCGCGCCTGAAGGCGGATCAGGGGAATGACCAGCACCTCCAGATAGCGGGCGAGCCAACGCTCCGACGCCTCGGCCACCGGGACACCGAACGCGCGAGCGGCGCGCTCGGCCGCTTCACACAGCAAGGCGCGGTGCCGCGGCGGGGTGCCGTCACCGGGACCCGTCCGCTCGGCCAGCAGACCTGCCACGCACAGCCCTTCCGGCGCGCCGTCGCCGCCGCCCCGGAAGGGGTTGTCACGGATCGCGGTCTCCAGTCCGGTCTCCGGTCCGTCGGTGCCGACCGACACCCAGGCGAAGTCACGCAGGATGCCGAACTCCGGGTGCTCGGCACGCAGCCAGTCCGCGGGGCCCGCGGCCAGCAGCTGTGCGGCCCGCACGCCGAGACGCATCTCACTGCGCAGGTTGTTCCGCCGGGAGTTGGTGATCCTCATGCCGAGGGACAGTTTCAGCATCACCTCGGCGTCCGGCCGCTGCACGGTCCGCACGGAGGAGGTGGGATACCAGGCCGGTCCGGCCGCGCCGAGCGGACGCAGCAGTCCGGCGTCCACAAGCGCGGCGACCTCCGGACGGGCCAGGACCTCGCGGGCCTGCCACGGGTGGGCGGGCACCGGCACCATCCCGTCGGGCACCTCCAGCCCTGCGGCAAGCGGCCGCAGCAGCTCCGCGGGAGAACTGCCGTCCGCACTCCCACCGACGACGACGTCGGGGTGGGCGGCGAACCAGTGGAGCGGGAACGAGCCACGCAACTCGGGGGAGTACGCGTCCAGCTCGGCGTCGGACGCCTCCTCGCGGCTCTTGGGCGCGGGATGGAAGGGGTGGCCGAGCAGCAACGCCTGCTCGCTGTCGAGGAACGGCGTCGGCCCTCGGCCGTGCTCGCCCTCGGCGCGCCGGCGGGCGAGGTGCGTGGCGGTGCGCCGGGCGGAGTCCAGCACCCGGGCGGTGGCGTCACCCCCGTGGTGCGGGAGCACACCTCGGCCCAGCGTGGTCTCCCGGATCAGCCCGGCGGCCACCAGGGCCGCATCGGCCGGGACACCGTGGCTGTCCTCGGTGGTGGCCACGCACGGCGCACCGAACCGGTGCCAGCCGGTGGGCGACCGGTACCGCACGGGCACCGACAACGTGAGCCGGCTGGCCGGCAGATCCAGCAGGAGCGCCTGGCCGGTCGGCGGGACCTCGGTTCCGGTCTCGCGTACGTAGGCGCGCAGCAGCGTCTCCATGGCGGCGGCGTCGCCGGCGCGCAGGGCGTCGGCGGCGTCGAGCGGGTCCGGGCCGGCTGCGGGGGCCGCCAGCGTGTCTGCGGGCGTCACCGCCGCTGCCGACTGCCCGACATCGTTGGGCCGGTTCACTGGTTCTCCTCCTCGGCCTGGCCCGCCGCGGCGACAGCGTGAAGCAGCCGCTCGACCTCGGCGGCGGTGGTGTGCGGGTTGAGCAGTGTGAGCTTCAGGCGGACCCGGCCCGGCCCCTCGCCCGGGAGCTCGGTGCGGCCGACGACCGCCCGCCCCTCGCGCAGCAGCCTGCGCCGCAGCGCCGCGTTCACCTGGTCGGTGTGTGCGGGATCGGCGCCCTCGGGCAGGTAGCGGAAGAGAAACGCCGTCAGGACGGGATCGGCGTGCAGCTCCAGCCTGGGATGTGCCCGTACCGCCTCCGCACCGCCGCGCGCCAGCTCGTGGCAGGCGTCCACGAGTTGGCCCAAGCCCGCACGCCCCAGGGTGCGCAGCGTGACAGCGATCTTGAAGACGTCGGCGCGGCGCGTGGTGCGCAGCGAGAGGCCGAGCAGGCTGGGGTAGCTGGCCTCCTCGTCGTCCTGCGGGTTGAGGTACACCGCGCGTCGTGCGAGGGAGGCGTAGGTCTCCGCCCGCCGGACCAGGAAGATGCCCGCGGCGACCGGCTGCCAGCCCAGCTTGTGCCAGTCCAGGGACACGGAGTCGGCCAGCGCGATGCCGCCGACCAGCGGGGCGAGTTCGTCGGACAGCAGGGCACCGCCGCCATAGGCCGCGTCCACATGCAGCCAGGCGCCGTGCTCGGCGGCCAGCGCCGCACAGGTGCCCAGCGGGTCGATCGCACCGGTGTCGGTCGTTCCGGCGGTGGCCACGACGGCCACCGGCACCTCACCGCGCGCGACGCAGTCGCGGAGGGCGGTCGCCAGCGCTTCAGGCTTCATCCGCAGCTCGTGGTCGACCGGGACGGGGATGACCGCGTCCTCGCCGAGGCCCAGGAGGGCCGCCGACCGTTGCACCGAGAAGTGCGCGGCGGCGGAGGCGAAGATCCGCGGACGGGGACCGGTGCCCGGCACGCCGCTCAGCTCGATCTGACGCGCGGCCGCGCGGCCGAGCACACGGTCGCGGGCGAGCATCAGGCCCATGAGGTTGGACTCGGTGCCGCCCGAGGTGAGCACACCGGCAGCCTCCGCCGGGTCGTACCCGACGAGCTGCGCCAACTCCTGCAACAGCAGGGTCTCCACAGCGGTGGCGGCGGGCGCCTGGTCCCAGGAGTCCTGGGAGGGATTGAGCGCGGAGACGGCGAGATCGGCTGCGACGGCGACGGCGAGCGGCGGGCAATGGAGATGCGCGGCGCAGGACGGGTCGGCGGGGTCGGCGCTGCCATGGGCCAGGAGTTCGGTCAGCCGGTGCAGGGCGTCATCGCCGTCGGCCTCGGCGCATACCCGCTCGACGTCTGCGGCCAGTTCCTGGGGCGTCCCGGCGGGAACGGGGCCCCCGCGCCGCACAGCGCCCTTGGCCAGCGCCTCCAACACGGTCTGGACCAGCGGCTCCAGCGCGCCGGGGCCCTGCCCGCCTCCGGAGAGCGCGGTCTGCCGGATCCCCGTGCCTGAGGCCATGGCACCGGGGAGCAATCCGGCCACGGCCTCGTCGAGAAGACCGGTCTCCACCGGGGTGGGTTCAGGCGCGAGGCTCAGTCCCCCGCGTGACGGCATGCCGGCGGTTTGCCCCGACGCGGTTTCCCGGCGGTGCGCTTCCAGGCTGTGGATCTCGCCCGTCATGCCTGCACCCCCGTGAACTGCGGTGCCGTCACCGTGGTGATGGCGTCGGCCAGCCGGTCCAGCACCGCATCGGCCTGCTCGTCGGTGATGACCAACGGCGGCAGGAGCCGGACGGTCGAGTCGTGGCGACCGCCCAACTCCACGATGAGGCCCCGGTCGAGGCAGGCGGCCCGCACCTGCCTGGCCAGCTGCGGTGCGAAGGGCCGGGCACCGCACGCGTCGGGCTCGCCCTCCGGGTCGACCAGCTCGACGCCGATCATCAGGCCGCGGCCGCGGACGTCGCCGATCGTGGGGAGTTCGGTGCGCAGGCCCTCCAGCCGCGCCGTCATCCGGGCGCCGACGGTGGCTGCCCGCTCGGCCAGTCCCTCCTTGGCGACGTGCTGCAGGGTGGCGGTTCCGGTGGCCATGGCCAGGGTGTTGCCGCGGAAGGTGCCGGTGTGGGCGCCGGGCAGCCAGCCGTCGTAGTCCTCGTGGTAGACGAGCACGGCCAGCGGCAGGCTGCCGCCGATCGCCTTGGACATCACCATGGCGTCCGGCACGATCCCGCTGTGCTCCACGGCCCAGAAGGCGCCGGTGCGCCCGACCCCGGTCTGCACCTCGTCGACGATCAGCGGGATCTCCCGCTCCGCGGTGATCCGCCGCATCTCGCGCAGCCAGGCGTCCGGGGCCGGTACCGCGCCGCCCTCGCCCTGCACCGCTTCGAGGATCATCGCGGCGGGCGGTACGACGCCGCCGTTGGGGTCGTCCAGCAGCCGTTCGGTGTACTGGGCGGACAGTTGCGCTCCGCCCTCCCCGCCGACGCCGAACGGGCAGCGGTAGGAGTACGGGTAGGGCAGCCGGGTCACGTCCGCGGCGATCCCCGGCACCGGCTGCTTGGTGGTGACACCACCGGAGGCGGCCAGGGCTCCCGCCGTCATGCCGTGGTACGCGCCGGTGAAGGCGAGCAGCCCCCGCCGCCCCGTGGCGGTCTGCATCAGCTTGAACGCGGCCTCGACCGCGTCGGTCCCGGCGGGCCCGCAGAAGTGGATGCGGGCCTTGTCGGCGAAGCTGCTGGGCAGAGTGGCGAACAGCGCGTCGGTGAACTCGTCCTTCTCCGGGGTCGCCAGGTCCAGGACGTGCAGCGGGGCACCGCTGCTGACGGTCCGCTGAATGGCCTCCAGCACGACGGGGTGGTTGTGACCGAGGGCCAGGGTGCCGGCGCCGGACAGGCAGTCGAGGTAGCGGCGGCCGTCGGTGCCTTCGATCGTCATGCCCTGAGCACGGGCCGGGACGATCGGGAACGAGCGGGCGTAGGTGCGGGCCGAGGACTCCCGCGCCCGCTGACGCTGCAGGATGGCATCCGCTTTGCCCGGGGGATGATCGAGGTTTGGGTGGTCGGTGGGGTGCACAGTCATGACGTACGGCTCCAGGGGGCGGAGGGGAGGGAAGCGAGCGGGCGCCGAGGACGGGCGCGAGGGCCGGCGCGGCCCATGGGACTCACGCCTCAGACCAGGAGGCGGTCGGCGACGGGGTGGCCGAGGAAGCGGTGCATGGCGAACTCCCAGCCGTAGGAGCCCGCGTACGGGAAGACGACGAGGTCACCGGCGCGTACTCGGTCCACGTGGACGTCGCGCAGCAGGGTGTCCTCAGGGGTGCACAGCTCGCCGACGACGGTCACACGGGTGTTCTCGGCCGCCGGGCGGTGGCAGTCCTCGGTCCAGTTGTCGACGGGAAGTACGGCGATGTTGTGGACGATGTCCCAGGACGTGGGCAGCTGGAAGTGGTTGATGCCGCCGCGCAGGACGACGAACGCCTCGCCGTAGGACTGCTTCACGTCCGTCACCTCGGCCGCGTACCAGCCGCAGTCGGCGACCAGGAAACGGCCGGGCTCCAGCACGACCTTCACCCCGGCGGGGACGTCGACCTGACAGGCCAGCTCGCCGAAGCGGACGATGTCGAAGGGCTTCTCGCCCTCGAAAGCGACGCCGATGCCGCCGCCGATGTCGACATGCCGCAGGTCGACCCCGTTCTCCTGGGCGGTCCGCACACTCCACTCCACGCACCAGCGCAGATACGCGGCATGCGCCTCGGCGTCGAGGTTGTTGGACGCCGCGTGGATGTGAAAGCCGATCACGTCCAGGCCGGGCAGCCGCAATGCCTCGCGCAGCACCTCGGGCACGTCGGGCTCCGCGACCCCGAACTGGGCGGGAACACCGCCCATGTGCAGGGAACCGGTGACCGGGATGCTCGCGGGGTTGACGCGAAGCGCCACCCTGGCACGGACGCCTTCACCCACCGCGATCCTGCTGATCCGGTGGAGCTCCAGCAGGCTCTCGGCGTTGATCGCCTCAACTCCGGCGCGGACCAGGGCAGTGAGGACGGGGACGGACTTCGCGGGGCCGGCCGCGACGACGGGTATCGGGGTGCCCCCGGTCACCGGCTTTGCCGGGGCGGCGAGTTCGAGCTCCGAGCAGGACGCGACCTCGAACCCGTCGACGTGCGGGGCGAGCGCCTCGACAATCCCCGGGAAGGAGTTGGCCTTCACGGCGTAGTAGACGGCTGCCCACTCCGGGAGCGCCGTGCGCAGCTCGCGCGCACGCTCGGCGGCGACCGCGCCGTCATACACATAGGCCGAGACCGGCGTCCCGGCCTGCGTCAATTCCAGCAGCCGTTGACGGACCGTGCCGGGGAGCACGTCCAGGGGATAAGCGGATCGCGGGGCTGCGGAGGGCGGCAACTCAATGGACACGGCTCTGCCTCAGGTCGGGGTAGGTCGGAAGGTGGAAAAGGAATGTCGAAGCGTTCAGCGGCGGCCGAGCTCGCGCACGATCATCACGTGCGGCCGCCACCCGGGGTACGGTGCCATCCGGCCGATCGGCCTGAACCCGTACCTGGCGTAGAGGGCGATCGTCACGTCGTTGTCCGCGGCCACAAGGGCCGCGGCGCGCTCCTCCCGCCGCTCCGCGAGAAACGCCTCGAACAGCGAGACCGCGGTACCGGAGCGCCGCCATGACGAGCGCACCAGCAACTCGCACACGCCTACCGTGCGGTCCGGATACTCACGGCGGAACTCCGCCCCAGGGTCCGGCGTCAGGCCGTCCCACCACAGCGAATCGGGCGGCAGGGTGTATCCGTAGACGAATCCGGCCACGTCATCGCCGTCCAGTGCGGCCACCAGTGCGAAGCCGGGGCGCTCCGCATGCCGCATCAGGCGGTCCGAGATCGGTGGGTCGCAGTGGTCGGCAAGCCCCAGCCCCTCGGCGTAGACGTCCTCGTAGGCTCGTGCCCACCGTTCCGGATGCGCGGCGACGGCGGCTCCGCCGTGGTACTCGATCGCCAATCCGGTCGGCGAGCCCATGGGTTTGGGCGTGATGGAACTGATCGAACGAGGCACGGTCCCTCCGAGGGAAACGGAGTCAGGCGGCCACATTCGGCCACAAACGCTTAGGTGAGCCTAACCTAATGCCTCGCTGGCTTGTTTCCAACACGGCTGCCCGCCCGTAAGTCCCGCTCACCCCCTTTGTCCGACCTGTTGGGGCGCACCGACCGAGCAGGGACGGCCGACTGGTGGTCCGTCACGCTCAAGGGTCGAGGTTAGCCACCCCTCGCCGTTCCGCCGTGGCGGGATCACCTCCCGCTTGTACGTCGCCGTCCCGGACTTCTGCTGCGACCTCGAATACTTCAAGGACCTCGGCCTGCGAGGGCTGCGACCGGGCCTCCCGGGCGGGCGGCCGGGTGTGACACATTCGCCCGGCGGCGCCGCAGCGGGAAGGGCCATCGTTATCGGCCGCGCGGTGCCTTGATGTCCGCGGTCCCCCGCCCCAAGTCGCCGTGCGAGGCGCGGGCGGTCCCCAGCCGGCCGCCCGCGCCATTGGCGTCATGGCAACAGCACACCAGTGGGCGAACGCTGCGCCTAGCCGGCGGGTTTCGCCTCGCCGCCCCTGCACGCTCTTGCCGGGCCCCGCCGCGGCCTTCTTCCGCTCTTCCCGTTCATGACGCCCGCGGTCCGCTCCGCCTGCCTTGCCGGCCTGTTTCTCGGCCCGCTTCTGTGCACCGGGGGCCTTTTCGGCGTCCCCGCCCTGCGGGAGCACGGTCACCGGTGCGGGGCGCCGGGGGCGCTGCTGTTCCGTAGCTCCGGCGGGCTGCGGACCGGAGGTACGGCGGTCCGCGTGAGTGGCGGACGGGCGTGCGGGGGGGCGCGGATTCGGTGGTACGGGGCGGAGGGCCTGCCTTTCCGCCGGTGCCGGGCAGGAGGGCATGGCCCACGGCGGTCGAGGCCGCGCACAGTGCGGCCGCCGCGCCGGCGAGGGCGGCGGCACGGCGCACACGGCCGGTCCGGCGGCAGATTGCCGGGCTTGATGTCGCGGTGCACCACCCCGGCGCGGTGCGCGGCTGCCAGCCCGGCCGCGGTCCGCGCCTCCTGGCGGAAACGTTCCACCGCATCGGGTACCGCCGTGCGGTCCAGCAGCAGTTTGACCGCGACCTCGCGGTCCAGCGTGGTGTCCTCGGCCCGCCATACCTCGCCCATTCCGCCGCGGCCCAGCACCTCCAGCAGCCGATACCGGTCTGCGGTCAGCACGTACGCACACCACCCTCTGTGGGACCCGACACCTGAACGATGGCTCAGGGCATCCACGAGCGGAACACGCACTGTCAATGGCTCATGGGCGTGTGGGGCCGGCGCGGGCGGGGCCGCAGAGGGAGGTGGCGCAGCCCGCGCCGGGTGGCGGACTCGCCGGCACGGGGGGAACCGTCGGATCCGCGTGCGCCGATGACCAGTCGGCTACTTCTACTGCGCCACCGGTTGATCGTTTGTCACACCCGCACGGCCAGGCGTCTGGAAGAGTGCATATGACGGAAGAGTGCAAATGCCTGCGTATATGGGATGTATCGCTCGGTCGGGTAACGCGGCGGCATGCTGCGACGCAGAACTGCATACGGGCGCGCGCGGTCGCCCCCGTATGCGATCACGGCCAGAGTGACTCCTGTGGGGGGTGGCCACCCTGGCCGTGCTCGCTCCTTCCTGCTGTCGAGGCGCTGCGTACGTCAGATCGCGACTCCCATGAGCCACATGCGCGAATCTCCACCCGTAGACGATCAGTACAGCGGCGGCCGTGGTGGTGGTCGTGGTGGCAGCCGTGGTGGCACCGCCGTAAAGCGGGCGGCCCTGGTCATCCACACGATTGTCGACATAGCCGCCGCGTTCCTGGGGCTCTGGGTTCTGCTCTTCCTGCTCGACGCGAACCAGGGCAACGTCTTCGTCCAGTTCGTGAAGGGCGTGGCGGACCCGCTCGCCTGGTGGGCGCGGGACATCTTCACCATGGACACCGAAGGGCTGCGCGTCGTCCTCAATTACGGTCTGCCTGCCGCGATCTATCTGCTCGCCGGACACCTGCTCGCCGGGCGGATGCGCCACCTCTGACCCAGCCCGGACGCCGGGCCGCGGTGCAGCGGCGCTCCGTACTCCCGGCCCTGCCGCAGCGGCTGCGGCTGCCGGTCGGCGGCCTGTGCGGGGGGCCTACCGCAGACGGGCCCGCGCGCGGGAGCGACAGTGCGATGACAGCGGCCCCTGTCGGCGTTCTGCCGGTGGGGGCCGCTGCGGTGTCCGGGCCGCATCACACCGTCAGCGGCACCGGGTGGACCTCGTCCGCCTCGTGACCGGCACGCTCGTGCACGCGCTGCACGGCCTCGGCCGAGGGGGCCTCGGCCGAGGGGGCCTCGGACGGGCAGTAGACCTGACCGGACTCGGGGTCCGCCCAGGTCCGTGTGAAGTGGACGTTTTCCTGGCTCTCGACCGCGAGGTCGGCTCTGTGCGCCTCCTTGCCCTGATTGACCTTGACACGGTGACAGGGCCTTCACTGCTTGCCAAGGAGGTGGTCTCGATGACGATCACGAGACAGGACACGGATGCGATACGGGCGCTCCAGGGGCTGGAGGACGGCCGTACGTCCGTGCGACTGCGGGCTGCTCTGGCGGTCGGCACGACACCTGACCCGCGCTGCGTCGACAAGCTCATCGAGCGATGCGCGATCGAGCCCGAGTTCTTCGTCCGCGACATGCTGACCTGGGCGCTCACCCGCCACCCGGTGTCCATGACGCTGCCCGAGCTGGTCCGCGAAGTTCGCTCGGAGCGTGTGCAGGCACGGAGCCAGGCGCTGCACACGCTGTCCAAGATCGGGGACCGGCAGGCGTGGCCGGCGATCACACAGGCGCTGCTGTCCGACGCCGACGACGAGGTGGCGCGGAGCGCCTGGCGGGCCGCGGTCGTGCTCGTGCCGGAAGGCGAGGAGTCCGCATTGGCCACGGGGTTGGTGACGCAGCTCGGGCGCGGTGAGCGGGAGACACAGCTGAGTCTCAGCCGGGCGCTGGTCGCGCTGGGGGAAGTGATTGTGCCGGCTCTGCGTGCTGCGACGACGGCCCCTGCCCCGCGCGTTCGCGCGCACGCGTTCGCCACACAACGGCTGCTACGCGACCCGGACGCCGGATTCGAGTTCGCGATCGAGGAGGCCAAGCGCGTCGTGGCCCTTGGCGGCTCCGGTCAGGAGGGACAATAGGACGTGTTGATCGGTGAGGTGGCGCGACGGTCCGGGGTCAGTGCCCGCATGCTCCGGCATTACGAATCGCTCGGCCTGGTGCGGCCTTCGGGCCGTACGGGCTCCGGTTATCGGGAGTACTCCGGTGAGGACATCCGGCGGATCTTCCATATCGAGAGCCTGCGGTCGCTGGGTCTGTCGCTGCGTGAGATCGGGCGCGCGCTCGACGATCCCGGCTTCACACCCTCGGCGCTCGTCGGCGACCTCATCCGTCAGACACGCGACCGCATCGCGGCCGAGACCGAGCTGCTCACGCGGCTGCGCCGGATCGATGCCGCGGACCCCGCCGGCTGGGAGGACGTCCTCCAGGTCGTTGCGCTCCTCCAGGCACTGGGGTCGAAGAGCGCCGACGCGCGCCAGCGCGCGGCCCTTTCCTCGGTCGACGAGGTTCCGGTGCCGGTGGAGGCCCTGGTCGAGGCGGCACTGAGCGAGACGGAGCCGAACGTCGCCGGAGCCCTTCGATGGGCGCTGGCGCGATCGGGCGACGGCGCCCCGGCACTGCTGGCGGAGGGCCTCGGCTCACCGGTGGCAGCGGTGCGGGAACGTGCCGTTCAGTCCCTCGCCGAGATGCCCGGTGGTGAGGCTACCGCGCAGCTGCGGGAAGCTCTCGCGAACCCCGACGTCGTGGTCCGCGGGTATGCGGCTCTGGCGCTCGGGACACGTGGAGTGGCCGATGCGGTCCCCACGCTCATCGACTTGATCGTGGAGGGAAAGAACGACACCGATGCGGCCGATGCACTGAGCGTGCTGGCGGGCGACGCCACGACGGCGGATCAGATCGCGACCAGGCTCGTCGATTGCCTCGCCCACGACACCACTGAAGCGCCTGCACGTGGACGGCTGACCCAGGCGCTGGCGGGCATCCCGGGGACGACGGCGTCACGTGCACTCGTGGAGCTGTCGCATGACGAGGACCGTGCCGTTGCGCTGACTGCGGCGTACCTTCTTCAGCTACGCGACGCACGGTGACGGATCTCTCGGTGACGGATCTCCCGGGGTACCGCGTACGCGGCCCGCGGGGCGGAAGGTCCCGGACGTATCACCGTCCGCCGAAGGGGGACGGCGGACCTCCTGGCCCGGTTTCCGCAGCACTACCCCGACATCGCAGCGGACGACGAGGTCACGGTCGGCGGCTCGCCGGGTGAGCCGGGCCTCACTCCAAGCCGACCTCGCCAACGCCCAGGCCCACAACAGCCGCCTGGCCGCCCGCATCCAGCAGCTGGAGAAACGGCTCTCGCAGGCGCTGGGCGTTCACGCATGGCAGGCGTCGGGGCACGGAGCTCCAACGGACATCGACGAACTTCAACGGAAGATCACGAGACTGGAGCAACAAAACGTCGAGCTGATCTCCGCGTTGGAGGAGGCCCGGTCCGATCTGGATGCCGCGAGGTCGGCCAACCGGGATCTGACCAGAGCTCTCAACCAACGCGGCTGAGGCAGCCCAGGTTGCCGCGTGCCATCAATAGCGGCACGCGACGACCTGAGTTACTTTCCTGCGCGCATCAGCAGATGCCCCCGGCGGAACCGTTCCCCCTCGCATGGCTCACGCAGCATCCGGCCGACCTCGGTGAAGCCGGCCTCACCGGCCAGCCCCGCGAGGTCGTCGATCGGCCATCGGTAGGCTGTCGCCACCTTGTGGTCGAACGCCGTGGTCGGCTCACCTTCCGACTCGAAGAAGGCGAGCAGAAGTGTTCCGTCGGGCGCGAGTACCCGACGGAACTCGTCGAAGTACGGGGGCACGTCCTGCGGTGGGGTGTGAATGACCGAATACCAGGACACGATGCCTTGCAGCTGACCGTCGGCCAGGTCCAGGGCGTCCATGGAACCGACCTCGAAGCGCAGGTCCGGGTATGTCTCGCGGGCGAGATCGATCATCACGGGCGACAGGTCGACGCCGAAGACGTCCAGCCCCAGATCCCGCAGGTGTGCGGTGACACTTCCAGGGCCGCATCCCAGCTCGGCGACGGGCCCGGAGCCGGCGGCCCGCACGGTCTCGGCGAACGCGGCGAGCATCGCGCGATCCAGCGGAAGAGCGTCGAGCGCATTGCGGGCGAGTTCGGCATAGAGAACGGCGACGGCATCGTAGGCATCAGCTGTCGCACGGTGATACGAGGAAAGTTCAGTCACAAGCGAGGACACTAGATCCTTCCTGAAACACTGACGACTGACTATCCGACAGGCCCCACTGGGGACTACTCGAAGCGACAGTGACGCCACATGCGGTGCACACGACGTGACCTCGACTGCCGCACTCATGAACCTCCGAAACCCTCCGGTGGACCTCCGAAACCCTCCGGTGGACCTCCGACACCCTCCGGTGGATCTCCGACACCCTCCGGCTGGACACTGCACACCGCGCGATCGTCGATCAGGTCAGCTCCCGTTCCTGCTCGATGACGAGCTCCGCGGTGATGTTGAGTCCATGAGGCGAAGGTATGCCCCCGCCCGCCGACTGATTCGGCTCAAGCCACGTGAATCCATAACAAACGGGTAAAACGGTACTGAGGTGCATGACCGGCCGCCGGTACCCGGGAAGGGCGGAGCAACGGCGGCGAAGGGATCTGGTCAGCGATGGAATGCTATGAGTGCCACTCGCTCCACCGTTCCGCCTCGGCAGTGGCTGTATGCCGCGAATGCGGAGTGGCGCTATGTGAAGGCCATCTCTACGTGGAGACGCAGCCGATGTCCAAGAAGGCGGGACTGGGCAAGTCAACCAGCGAGGTGCCCGCCCGGCGCGTTGTGTGTCCCGCCTGTCGTCGGGCCGAACTCAGCGTATGAGGAGACCGGGCCGCGGAACGAACCGGGAGGCGGTACGCACACGTGAAACCGCCTCCGGCTGGGTCTCCGGCTGGGCCTGCGGCTGGGCACGATTCGAAGTGCGGCCGGGGCGCGGGTGCGGCGGGATGTCATGATCCGAGGGTGCCGAGCACGACGTCCGCGGCGTGTGACCGGCCGTCGCGGGTGTAGCCGATCCGCACGCGGTCACCTGGACGGTGGTCGCCGGCCAGGGTCTCGGCGAGGTCGGCGACCGTGGTGATCTTCGTGTCGTCGAGTCGGGTGATGACGTCGCCCGCCCGGATCCCCGCTGTGTGGGCCGGGCCGTTGGCTTCAACCCTGACGACTCCGGCTCCCACTGGCTCGAAACGAGGTCCTAGTACGGTCCGCACGGCCGCTCCGAGGGAGGCGCGGCCGCTGTCGACAACCCTGCCTTTCTCGATCAGTTGTCGGGTGATGCGGGTGACGGTGGAGCCGGGCACGGCGAAACCGATGCCGGGGTAGGCGTCGCGGTCGGCACCCGCCTCGGTGGCTGCCAGCGTGTTGACGCCGATCACCTTTGCGGCGAGGTTCACCAGTGGCCCACCGCTGTTGCCCGGGTTGATGGCTGCGGAGGTCTGCACCATGTTCGGGATGGTGGCACCGGGCCGGTCGGCAGTGGGCGGGCCCGTGACCGTACGGCCGGTGGCGGAGACGATGCCCTGCGTCACACTGCCGGACAGGCCCAGCGGGTTTCCCATGGCCAGAACGATCTGGCCGACCGCGGTCTTGGAGCTGTCCGCGAAAGCGGCGGGCCGCAGTTCGGACGGTGGATTGTCGAGCCGAATGACGGCGAGGTCTTCCGGCGTGTGGCTGCCGACGAGACTGGCGTCCAGGGGCTCCTCGGCATCGGCCAGCATGACCTTGAAGGTTCGGGAGCCGCTGACGACGTGGGCGTTGGTGACGATGTGCCCCTCCTTGTCGTAGACGATCCCGGAGCCCTGACCCCTGGGTGTGTCGATCTGCACGACAGAGGGCAGGGCCTCCTTGACGATGCGCTGGTAGTCGGCTTGCAGTTGGCTGGCGTGGGGGGGCGTCATGGTGGGCGCCGGAGTGGTCGTGGCGGCACGGCCGGCTTCCCGGGGCTCCGGAGGGTCGGCGGTGCAGCCCGCTGAGAGGCAGGCAGCTAGGAAAGCGGCCGCCGCAGCCCAGGGCCAGGGGACCGGTCGGGCGTGTCGGCGGCCGTCGACGTCGCGGCTGCTCCGCCCCCTGGCGCGGGCGGGTGAGTCCAAGGGGCGGCTGGTGGGGGATTCCCTGCGGCTCATGGGACGGTCCGTTCGGCGGGAGAGTCGGTGCTGCGACGACGTCGGTCGGAAGCCTTCCCTCTGTGGGCCTCCGCGGTCCGCTGAACACCCGTCCGGCGGCACCATCGGTCATCAGTGCGAACGTGTGAATTCAGGTCCGGCGAGAAACCCGTGATCACCTTGCCGAGCTCGCCAAGGAGCGCGGTGTGAGCATCGGCCAGCTGGTCGAAGCGCTTGCCGCGGAGCAGCCGACTGCGGCGCAGCGGGCAGCGCGGCTGGCCGCCGACCGGGAGGTGGTACGCCGCATGATGGGCGTGGGCATCCGCGACGAGGGGTTCGAACAGGCGTCCGGCGTGCTCGCCGACATCTACAAGATCGCTGCCGAGAAGGTCCGGGCCGACAGAGGCACCGCAGCGTGATCATCCTCGACACCAGCGCCGTCAGGGCGCTCGCCGGCGGCCACAAAACGCTGAACCTCCTGGCAGGCAACATGGCCAAGACACCCGGCGAACACCTCAGCATCCCCGCCCTGTGCCTCATTCAGGCCGAAGCCGATCAAGAGAACCTCTCGCTGCGCGTACTCGCCTTTTCCGCCGTGGTCGTCGACAGTCTCGACAGGATGGCCGCCGTCAGCGTCGGCGCCGTGATCCGCGACGGCTACGGCGGCCCGGACACCTGCCACGCCCTGTACTGCGCACTGCCGCGCCCCGAGTTCACCGGCATGTCGATCCTGTTGACTGCCAACGAGGGCGCCTACCCACCCGGCGTGGTCACCGTCGACATCGACTCACCCGGAATACCGGGCTTCCACTGACGGGGCCGCTTCGGCCACAGCACCGCACCCACGGACGGCCCATCCGTGAGAGACGGCTGCCCGCTGGGCCAGTCAGGCGCCGGACCTCGTCGCAGGCCCGCCCTGGCTCTGCGGTGCCGGATCGTGCTGGAGTGCGCAACGGGCGCGATGAACAGGGATGTTGCTGGCGGGCTGGGGGGCGAGGAGCACACGGTGAGCCGGTGGCGGGCCCGTTTCGTGCGCGACCGGCTGGAAGGGCTGGCCGACGAGCCGTGCCCGGGTGGGCCCCGGAAGATCGCTGACGCTCAGGTGGACGAAGTGGTCGTCAAGACGCCGGAGACCACGCCGAGGGACGCCACGACCGCGGACGAGATTCTCGAACGCCTCGCCGGATATCTGAAGACAGTCCCCAACTCAGGCCACCGGCCCTGCTCGTGGCTGCAGGGTTGTGGCCTGGCTCGTCTACCTGCTCGCGGTGCCGTATTCCGCCGACCGCGCCCACCCGTGCGCAGCGCTTCTCTTCCGCGACATGATTCCATCCGCGCAATGCCTGCGGCCCCGTCCCTGGTGGGAGATGCTCGCCTGCTGGCGGCAGCGCTGCCCATGTCCGTCGTGGGGGTGGGCCGGTACGTCGCCGGATCGGTTAGCCGGTCACTCTGGTACCACCTGCAGATGGTCCAGTACGTCGAGCGACCTTGCCGGTGGCAGATCTGAACGGCCGCAGTGGAGGCGGTCGTTGTGGTGGGTGCGGAGGTGGTGATGCCCGTCGCTCCCACCCCGAACGGTCATCATGCGGGCGGCCTGCTGACGTCCCGGGGGGCGTTCACCAGGTCACTGGAAGGTCGGTGACACCACCGGTGAGCGTGGTGCGCACCTCCAGCTCATCGAGCTTCTTGGCAAGCCGCAGCCTGGGTAGGCGGCGGGCCAGGGTGGCGAACACGACGCGCAGCTCGATGCGGGCCAGGCTCGCGCCGATGCAGAAGTGCGTACCGTGGCCGAATCCGAGGTGGGTGCGTTCCGAGCGGTCGGGGTTGAAGGTCTCGGCGTCGGTGTAGACGGACGGGTCGCGGTTGGCGGAGTTGACCGACAGGATCACGGCGTCGCCGCGGCGGATGGTGACACCGGCGACGTCGACGTCGGTGTGGGCGTACCGCAGCAGACCGAGGTCACCGGGCGCGCCCAGGCGCATGATCTCCTCGACGGTGGCGTCTACCCGGCCGGCGGGGTCGGCGGTCAGCGCCTGCCACTGGTCGAGGCGGGTAAGCAGGAACAGCATGCCCAGGCCGATGCGGTTGACCGTGGTCTCGTGCCCGGCGAACAGCAGCCCGACACAGAGCTGGACCATGTCGGCGTAGTCAAAGTCCGCGTCGGCGCTCTGGGCACGTACGAGGTCGGAGATCACGTCCTCGCCCGGCCGCGCGCGTTTGGTCTCGGCGAGACCGGCCATGTAGTGGTTGAACTCGTCCCGCGCCTGGTGGGCGTCGTCGCCGATGGCGTAGTTGGCCATGCGCTCCGATAACGAAGCGAAGTACTCGCGGTCGTTCTCGGGCACCCCGAGCAGCCGGCAGATGACCGCGACCGGCAGCGGGAAGGCCAGCCCGGCCTGCAGGTCGACGACCCCCTCGGGGGTGGTGACATGCTCGACGAGCAGCTGGTCGACACAGCCGTCGACCAGGTGCTGCACATGGTCCGAGAGCGCCCGCATCCGCTTGGCCGAGAACGCCGGGGTCAGCAGCCGGCGCATCCGTGTGTGGTCGGCCTCCTCGGTGTCGTAGTCGCCCGAGGGCCCGTCCAGTACCGCGGCGGTCGTGATGCGTGACGCCCGTTCCGGCTCGGGATGGGAGCGGCCGAGTCGCTTGTCGCCGAGCAGGGCACGAACCTCCTCGAAGCGTGTGACCAGCCAGGCGGGATCCCCGGTCGGTGTGGTGACCAGTGTGACCGGCGCCTCCCGGCGCAGCACCTCATACAGAGGCGCGAGATCGAGGATGTTCGGCCTGGCGAAGGGTAACTGTGGACGCTCGGCGGCAATGCTCATGGCTCTCCTCCTGGGACCTGCGAATGTGATCTCCCGGATGGCTTGACCGTAGCATTATTGGCAGTAGCTGCCAATAAAGTTTCGGACGGTCTGTGCCGTGGAGGCATGCTTAGATCGCCCGATGGAGGACTTCATGGCGGACAGCGGCGGTGTGCCTCGCCGGGGACGGCCGCCGGTGAGCGACCGGCAACGCCAACAGCAACGCCTCGTCATCTCCCGCCACGCGGTTCGGTTGTTCGCCGAACAGGGCGTGGCCGCCACCGCCGGGGAGCAGATCGCGCGGGCCGCCGGAGTCTCCGAACGCACGCTGTGGCGTTACTTCCCCACCAAGGAAAGCTGCGTGGAGCCTCTGCTCACGAAGATGATCGACGCCTTCCAGACAGTACTGCACGCCTGGCCGCCCGAACTCGCCCTGACAGAGCACCTGCGAGCGGCCTACCAGCCTGTCCTCGGCTCGTCATCCGGCGTGGACGTCGAGACGGTTCTCTCCGTGGTCCGGATGACCCATGGCGAACCCGCGCTGCGCGCCGCGTACCTCGCGCTCCGGGAGCGCGCGGAAGACACTTTCACCGAAGTGCTCGCCGAACGTATGGGCGTGCCGGCCGACGCGTTCGAAGTCCGCGTGCAAGCCGCCGCCATGAACGCCGTACTCAAAGCGGCGACCGACCGCCTCGCCCATGACACGGCCCAAAATGGCGTCACCCCCCAAACGCTGCAACGGCATCGCGAAGACCTTGCCAACGCACTCAGCCTCGTCACCCGGGGACTGTCGGACAGAGGGGGAAATTGACGTGGCGTCAACAACAGTGCGCCCGCGAGAAGCTGGGCCGGGACAGCGAGCCGACACCGAGGTGATCGACTCGCAATCGGCCAAGGTGTACGCCGTCGCCGGATCGGACGGCGGCGGTTTCGACGGCGGCAAGAACGTCAACTGGGCGCTTGGTCCTCAAGGCCCCCTACAGCAGACCGAGCAAAACCAGGGCGAGCATGCCCCAGGCTGGATGGACGTGCTCCGTGGCGTGCGGGGCCTGCTGCTTCACTGGTCCCGGCGTCGTAGCGGGTGTCGACGAAGCGCGTCGACCGCGGCGTCGTCGACGGATACCTTCGTGAGCAGGCGAAAATCCGGGTGAGATCGGCGCGACGATGCGGAACACTCGGGCCGACCGATGAGTTCTGCCAGGCGTGCCGGTCTTTACCGGTATCACCACCCCACGTCCATGCCGACGGCCCTTGGCTGCGAGGCGACTGTGACAAGGAACCCCAGCGAGGTGCTGCCATGTCAGCTGTGATCCAAGAACGACCGGCCGTGCAGGCGGGCCGCATACCGGCCGTGGTGCGGCTGCTGGTGCTGGCCACGTTCGTGGTGATACTGAACGAGACGATCCTGATCAACGCTATCCCGCGGTTGATGGATTCGTTGCGCATCACCGAGCAGTCGGCGCAGTGGGTGTCCACCGCGTTCATGCTGACCATGGCCGCCGTGATTCCGATCACCGGCTGGTTCCTGCAGCGGGTCACCACCCGCCAGGCCTACGCCATCGCGATGGGCGTGTTCCTCGCGGGTACCGTCCTGTCAGCCGTCGCGCCGTCCTTCGAGGTGCTGCTGCTGGGTCGGATCGTGCAGGCCGCAGGCACAGCCGTGATGATGCCGCTGCTGATGACCACGTTGATGATCGTGGTGCCCGAGCACGACCGCGGCCGGGTGATGGGCAACGTCACTCTGGCGATCTCGGTGGCGCCCGCGCTCGGACCTGCCGTGTCCGGGCTGATCCTGCAGGTCGGCTCCTGGCGACTGCTGTTCGTGGTCGTCCTGCCGATCGCGGCTCTGGTGACCCTGCTCGGGCTGCGCAAGGTGGACAACATCAGCGAGCCGCAGGTGAGCTCCATCGACTGGCTCAGCGTCACCGTGGCGGCGCTGGGCTTCGGCGGCCTGGTGTACGGCCTGAGCCTCTTCGGCGAGACCGACGGCGGAGTCGGGCTCGGCATCGGCATCGTCATCGCCGGGGTCGCGGCCATCGCGGCTTTCGTGATCCGCCAGCTCAAGCTGCAACGCACCGGTGTGCCTCTGATGGACCTGCGCACCCTCGGGCACCGCACCTACGGCCTGTCCTTGGCCCTTATGTCCATCGGGTTCCTGGCGATGCTCGGGTCGATGATCCTGCTACCGCTGTACCTGCAGAACATGCGCGGCCTCAGCCCGCTGGAGACCGGCCTGCTGATCATGCCGGGCGGTCTGGCCATGGGACTGCTCGGACCGACCGTGGGAAAGGTGCTCGACCGGTTCGGCAGTCGGCCGCTGGTGCTGCCCGGCTCGATCGGCATGGTGCTCGCCCTCGGTGGGTTCACCCAGGTCTCGATGACGATGCCGTACTGGCAAGTGCTGGGCTTGCACGCGCTGCTGATGGTGAGCCTGGCGGCGACGTTCACCCCCGTCTTCACGCTTGGCATGGGGGCCCTTCCCCCGCACCTGTACTCGCACGGCAGCTCGATGCTCGGGACGTTGCAGCAAGTCGCCGCAGCGTTCGGGACCGCGCTTGTGGTGACCGTGATGTCCGCGCGCACCGGGCACCTGGTCGCCGACGGCGTCGCCGCCGTGCCCGCACAGCTGAGCGGGATGAAGCTGGCCTTCGGCGTCGCGGCCGCTCTCACCTTGGTGACGATCGTCGTTGCCGCGAAGCTGCCGCGCCGGATCGCTGCCGCCGACGCCCAAGACCACGACAGCGCCGCAGACCAGCCCACCTGATCGTGAGGGCGGCGTTGTGGTCCCAGGGGTGGGCGGCATCGAACTGGTCGAGAGCTCGGAGGACTTGGTGCGGCGGTGGCGTCATACCGCCAGTCCACCAAGTCCCCGGCTCCTGTGACACCTCGGTCGAGGAAGTGCCAGCCGAGGTCGACGGGACCAACGATGCGTTCGGCTGCGGTGAGGATGCCGGTGAGCAGGGCGCGGGCGGCGTTCTCGGCGCCGGGGCCACTCCAGCTGCAGCCACCGGCGATGGCTGGAGCATCGAGGGGGACTTCGGCGTTGTCGTCGACTCCGATGGTGACCGTGTCGCTGCGGGGAAGCTGTGGTGGGGTGCGGCGGGGTGACCAGGGCGGCGGGGTCGTGGGCGCGTCGCTGCCGGTCGTCCGTCGTGCCGGTATCGTCGCGCGGCGCGCGCCGGTGGGACCGGAACTCCCGTACGGGGCGCTCGTGATCCCCGTACGGGCGGTCGTGATCCGTGGCCGGGCGACCACGGCCGGCGTACGGTCAGCCGCGGTCCGCGTAGGGGTGAGCCGCGGTCCGCGCGCCGGGCGGCCGTGGTGCCGTACGACGTTCAGGGGTCAGAAGGTCAGGAACACCGCGTCGATGTACCCGTTGTCGCCCCCGTCCGTGTCGGTGGCGCGCAGCCGCCAGGTGCCGTTGGCCGGTTCCGCCGACGCGTCGACCGTGTACTGCTCGTGGATGAGGTCCCCGCCGTCGTTCGGGTCGGCGTCGCGCAGTCGGTACGCGGTGCCGTCGGGGGCGATCAGGTCGAGCTGGACGTCGCCCCGGTAGGGGTGGTGGATGTCCGCGTAGACCTGGAGGTCGGCCGGTGCGTTGCCTTCGATGCCGGACACCTTCACGGCCGCGGTGGCCTCGCCGGGGTCGGGGATGTCCGTGCGGCCCTCGCGGTGGAAGGTGCGGCCGTCCTCAGGCCCGTAGTTGCGCAGGTCGTCCCCGGTGTAGCGGTAGTCGTCGCCGCGTACGGCGCCGCCGCCGTACGCCGAATTGCCCTCGAAGTAATCCCAGCCGCCGATGACGTTGCTGGCCATGGGCACGAAGGAGCCGCCCTTCTTGAGGGCGAAGTGCACATGGTTGCTGCCCGCCGAACCGCCGCACGGGATCCGGGTGCTGGTCAGGCCGAGATACTCGCCGAGCCGGACCGGGTCCCCGTCCGGCCTGATCTCGTCGAGGAGGTGGTAGTACTCGGTGGTCCAGCCGTTGTCGTGCACCACGCGGAGGTGCCCGCCGTTGCTGCACATCCAGTACGCACGCCCGCTCTGGGCGGACAGGACCTCGCGGTTGGACTCCCGGCTGTCCAGATCGATGGAGCTCCAGGGCCGTGGCTGTCCGCTCCAGCCGTGCAGACCGCCGATGATCTTCCAGGTCTTGCCGAGGGTGTAGGGCAGGGCGAGGCCGGTCTTCTCCTGTCGGGAGCCCGGCGCGTTCTGCGTGATCCGTGCGTTCTGCGGGGGCTGTGTGCTCGGCGTGTCCTGCGCGTTCATCGCGTTCGCCGCGAAGGTCTTCTTCTCGCCCGCGCTCACCACCGCGGCCGGGGCCCGTTGGACGAGCGCGGCGAACGCGGGATCCGTGTCGAGGGCGCTCTTCCAGCCGCCGCCGTCCTGCTCGTGCGCGAGGAACAGCCACCCCCGCGGGTGGGCCCGCCGCTCCTTCGGCGCCTTGATGACGGCCGAGCCGAAGACCCAACCGCCGTGTCGGCGCTGGATGTTGACCTCGGTGCCCGCGTTGCGCTCGGCCAGTGGCGAGCGCTCCGCGCGGCTCTGGCCGAGCATCGCGGTCGTCACGGCCTCCTCCAGGGTGACGGACCGCGGCCGCGGCTCGGCGGTGTCCGCCGGTACCGCGGTTGCGGCGGGGCCGGCGGTGAGGATCAGGGCGAGTCCGGCCAGGGCGGCGGCTAATCGCGTGGGACGGACGGCAGCTGCGATGCGCGAAGGTCTGACGGGGTGCATGTCGCTCCTTTCGGCGCGGTGTGGGGGGTATGACACGCGAGCGCACTGGAGTGTCCAGAGCGTTGCGTGTACACCTCAGAGGTTTAGCAGGTACGGACCAATGGGGGAGGGCGGAAATCGGCCACTCGCGGCCGCCACTCCCCGGGTGTTCCGGTGCCGCCCCGGACCGGTCCCGGCCGACGCCGGGCGGCGCGAAGGGCCCCACATGACTCCTGGCGACCGGGCGTGGGGCGGAGCGAGGTGTCACTCCTGCCGATGTGGCCCGGGCCCCGCCGCATCGCCCTGAAGGCCCCAGCCGGGAACGGCCGCACGCCAAGGCCGTCCCGGGTCGTGCGGCTGCTCGTTCCGCTGCGCGAGCAGTCCCGCAGCAGTGAGTGCGCGATGTGATGCCCTGCACCGTGCACAACGCGGTCGACGCAGTTGTGACCACGGCTCATGGAGGGCCCGCCGCCCGGCGAAGTCCAGCAGGTCAACACCTTCAGAGCAGGCGCAGTTGGCCCACGCGGGATCCGCAGGCGGCCCCGCTCGGGAGCGGACCTGGCCGTCCTTCACACAGGGCTGCGGGTCAGGTGATCGCGGAGGCCGACAAGCGGCGGTGTAAGGACTACGTGGCCAAACGGGTCAGCGCATTCTGCGAGTCGACCGGACCACAGCCGAGCGGTGGGGCGGGGAGGTGAGCAGCGGGCGTACCCGATCCGGATCGGCTCGGCCGCCGCGGTGGCCGATGCGGCCTCGACCGGCGGGCCCGGGCTCCTGTGCAGCTCTCTGTAGCCGCACGTGCTCGGGGTACGCAGGCCGAGCCGGAACGGTCATGCGACGCGCTGGAGCGCTTCGGGCGTGAGCTGCTCGAGGGTGGGGTACCCGTCGACGGCCATGATCAGGTCGGCTTCGGCCAGCAGTGTGCGGAGCACGTGGACGACGCCGTCGGTGCCGCCCAGGGCGAGACCGTAGGCGTAGGGGCGGCCGATCCCGACGGCGGTGGCGCCCAGGGCGATGGCCTTGATGATATCGGCTCCGCTGCGGATGCCGGAGTCGAACAGGACGGGCAGCCCGTCGGCGGCCTTCACGACCGCGGGGAGCACGTCGAGGGCGGGCAGCCCTCCGTTGGCCTGCCGGCCGCCGTGGTTGGAGCAGTAGATGCCGTCCACACCGCCGTCCTTGGCGCGGCGTACGTCCTCGGGGTGGCAGATGCCCTTGACGATCAGCGGCAGGTCGGTCAGGGAGCGCAGCCAGGGCAGATCCGCCCAGGTGAGCGGGTTGCCGAAGACCTGTGCCCAGCGCAGGACGGCGGCTTGCGGATCCTCCTGCGGAGTACGTTCCAACTGTGCTCGGAAGACCGGGTCCGAGGTGTAGTTGGCCAGGCAGTGCCCGCGCAGTTGCGGGAAGTTGCTGGTCGCGAGGTCACGCGGACGCCAGCCGGTGATCCAGGTGTCCAGCGTGACCACGATGCCCTTGAACCCGGCCGTTTCGGCCCGCCGCACCAGGCTCTCCGCCAAGTCCCGGTCGGTCGGAGTGTAGAGCTGGAACAACCCCGGGGTGTCGCCGAGTTCGGCGGCGACTTGCTCCATCGGATCGACGGAGAGCGTGGAGGCGATCAACGGCACCCCAGTGCGGGCGGCGGCCCGTGCGGTGGCCAGATCGCCGTGCCCGTCCTGCGCACACAGGCCGATGACACCGACCGGCGCCATGAGCACGGGCGAGGGCAACGTCATCCCGAACAGCTCGACCGACAGGTCACGCTCGGCGGCGCCGACGAACGTCCGGGGAATGAGGCCCCAGCGGTCGAAGGCGGTGACATTGGCTCGCTGGGTGCGCTCGTCCCCGGCGCCGCCGGCGACGTACGACCACACGGAGGGCGGCAGCACAGCCTCCGCCCGGGCTTCCAGTTCCGCGGAGCTCATCGGGAAACGCGGCATGACGCCGCCGAGCCCGTTGAGGTAGATCTCGTCCTGATAGGAGCCGAACGCCTGACGCATCAGCCAACCTCTTCCCTTCCCGCACCAGCAGCAACGGACACAGTGTGCCTCCGAGAAGGCTGCGATACTGGTCAGCGCCCGTCCCCTGATTGCAGGAATCCCGCACGAAGAGAGACGCAGATGCAGGATCCGGCGAAGCTGCTGAGCGAGGATGACCTGGCGCTCATCCACGCCCTCCAACTGCATCCACGGGCCTCGTGGACCGAACTCGGGCGCGCCCTTGGGGTGGATCCGGTCACCGTGTCCAGGCGCTGGAGCCGCCTGTCCGCGCGTGGCGAGGCATGGGTCGGCGTCTCGCCTGGCCCGCACCTGTTCGAGCAGGTCTGTGTGGCCTTCATCGAGATCGACTGCGCCGTGGGCAGCCCCGCCACCGTGGTCCGGACACTGAGCCGCCACCCCCACACGCTCACCATCGAGCGGGCGGCCGGCGCCCATGACCTCCTCGCGACCGTGGCCACACGCGACCTGCCCGCCATGTCGCGCTACACCCTCGATGTGCTGCCCTCGGTCCCCGGCGTGAGCGCCGTACGAGCCCGGATCGTCACCCACATGTTCGCCGAGGGCGGGCGCTGGCGGATCGCCGCACTCGCCTCCGGGCAGCGTGCCCAGCTCAGCGCCGACGCCGAAACCCCGCCCACCAACCGGGGGCCACGCCAGATCACTCCATCCGACCGAGCGATCATCGCCCGCCTGGTACGCGACGGCAGAGCCTCCTACCAGGCACTGGCCGCCGCGCTGGGTACCAGCGCATCCACGGTCAAACGGCGCATCGACCAGCTCACCCGACTCGGCCTGCTCCGCTTCCGCTGCGACTTCGCCCGCCCTCTCGGCGGCTGGCCCGTCGCCGTCACCTTCTGGGCCCAAGTTCCCCCCCTGGACCTGCCGGACATCGGACACTCCCTCATCCGGCTGCCGGAGACCCGCAACTGCGCCGCCGTCAGCGGCACTCAGAACCTCATCCTGCAGGCGAGTCTGCACTCGGTCGCCGATGTCCTCCGCTTCGAGACCCACCTTGCCACCACCCACCCCAGCCTCGACATCGCCGAGCGGGTCATCACTCTGCGGCACGAGAAACTGCTGGGCCACATCCTCGACCCGCATGCTCGGTCCGTCGGCGTGGTTCCGCTCGACGTCTGGTCCGACCCCGGAAGCGTCGGCTCCTGATCCGCGAGCAGCACCGTCGACTCCGGGCGCCCCCAATGAGGACGTCATCAGGCGTCGAACGCCGAGCGGACGGTGTCCCAGTTGACACCCAGGCGCAGCAGGGTCAGGACCCCTGGTCGCGGAGCGCGTCACCTGCCGACTCTCGCCAACCATCGCGCTCATCCGCCGACTGCGACGCTCAGTCACCGGGAGATTCCGGCCGTCGGCAGTCGCACCGTGCAACGTTGTTGTGATCCCGGCCGTAAGTAAGAGAGGTCCGGCGTTTCCCGTTGACCCGTGTCCTCCCAGATGAGGCTTTGCCGAGCCGGCGGCCATCGGGGGCGTGCGACTTCCGGGGGACGGCGTCATGTCGCGGCGCAGCGTCTCCCACGGTGGGCGTGGACGGTGCTCGGCGGCTGGGACCGTCATCGGCAGCACCGGAGCGGACCGGTCGAGCGCCTGGATCTGCGTCTTCTCGTCCTCGCACAGCATCAGCGCGTGCTCGGGCGGCGCCAGATACAGTCCCACCACGTCGCGGACCTTCTCGATGAACTGCGGATCCTTCGACAGCTTGAAGGTGTCCACCAGGTGCGGCTTGCGGCCGAAGGTCCGCCAGATCCGGGAGACGGCCGTCTGCGACAGGCCGTCTCCCCGGCCATCGGCCGTGTCGACCAGTGCGTGGCATCCTTCGGCGCGGCCTCCAGCGTCCCGACGATCACGTCCTCGACCTGCTCGTCGGTGATCTGCGGGGCACCCGGACGCGGCTCGTCCACCAGCCCTTCGAGCCGGTCGCGGACGAAGCGGGCCCGCCACCGGCTGACCGTATGTGCCTCGATCCCCAGCCGGGGGCAACGTCCTTGTTCGATGCGCCGGTTGCACTCTCCAGCACGGTCCGGCACCGCAGGGCCAGGGGCCCTGCGACGAGGTCCGGCGCCTGCCTGGCCCAGCGGGTCAAGGTCTCACGCTCGTCATCGGTCAGTACCAGCTCGGCCGTCGGCCGTCCCCTCCCCGCCATCCAGCATCGACCACACCACTGCCCAGGCATCGAGGAGACGTGGGAGCGGATCTCGTGCGGGACGGCGCCAAGGGACCACGCCTCCACTGGGCGGCCGACACCTGCCGGCCATCGCGGACTTCGATGGCGACCAGCCACCCATCCAGCGGTGGGTGCCGGCCCCGCCGCAGCCTGGCCAGACGCGACGAGACCGTTACTGCCTCGCCTACGCGCCAGGCGGCACCATCGCCCGGACCCCGGCGCGGATCGCCGGGATTCGCTGGATGAGTCCGACGGGTCGGTGACGGCCTGCATCGTGGATCGTTCACGGTCGCATGGGGCGGGGTGAGCTGTCCGATGCGGGGTCGGTTGGACCCGCACCCACGTCTCCTCGGGTGCCTGGGCGGTGGAAGCGTCGTTGGTCTCGGAATGACACCTGTGGCGATGTCGTGTCGCTAGTGGCGGTTCGGTCGTTGCTTGGAAAAAAGGTGTCAGCGGTTCAGTCGGGGCGCCGGGTCGGGCGGAATGGAGGGTGGCGTATGGGTGCGGCGACGCGGGTCAGGTCGGTGCGGAGGCAGGCGGTGCTGGTCGGCGCGGGGTTGGGCGCGGTGGCGTTGTCGGCGGCGCCGGCGCACGCGGTCATCGGTGTCGGGAACCCCACGTTCGGCAACGTCTGTGCCAAGGCGGGAGGTGCACGGGCAGCCGGTGCGACGACATCCGGCAAGGGGACCGTGGCGGGCAATGCCGGGAAGCTGCCGGTCGGGCTGCCCCGGAACCACTGCGGCAACAGCGGCCTCACGTGTGTTTCCGACGCGATTGGGGTCGACGATTCTGATGTCGGCATCATCCAACTCTGATGTCGGCACCATCCAACTGCCGGTTAAGTGATGCCCATGCTGCGCACTGCGTCCCCCCGTGGAGAGGTGTGGTGATGACACCGGTGCTTGCGGACCTGTCGGTGGACGACCCTGCGGTGGGTGAATGGCTGGCCGCGACCGGTCGTTCCGCCGCCGCGCTCCAGGACCTTGTACGGCGGCGCGCCGGGTGCGGGCTGGCCCGGGCGCTGGTGGTGCTGGCGGATAGTGACGCGCTGGATGACGAGGCACTACGCCGCGAGTTGGTACTCGCTCACGAGGAAGCCCGGGAGGCCGGCGCGCGTGAGCAGTCCTTGGTCTACGGGATCTACCTGTTCACTCACCGGCATTACCAGGCGGCGGCCGATCACCTGGTCGTGCATTTCGCGCAGTTCCCGGCCGACGAGATCGCCGGCAGCATGCTGAGCGCCTTCGACCTGGCGGGGCCTGTGGAGTACCGGGAGCACGGCCAGGCGCTCACCGAGCAGCAGTACGCCCTTGCCGGGCCCGAGGCGTGGCCGTGGGCCTCCTGGCTGGCCGGGGCACGTGCCGAGCAGGGCCGCCCGGACGACGCCTGGTCCCTGGCCGAGCACGCCCTGCGGCTGAATCCCCGCTCGGGCCCGGCAGCCCACGCCCGTGCCCACGCCGAACACGAACACGGCACCGGCCCGGGATACACCGCCTTCATCGACACCTGGCTGGAGGCCGACCCGCACGCGGTGCAGCGCCGCCACCTGCAATGGCACGCTGCCCTGCAGTCCATCGCCGCAGGCGACTTCGCCGACGCCCGCCGTCGCGCCGATGCCGAACTCCATTACGGAGACGTCGGTATGCGCTCGGCGACCAACTGGCGCCTGCTGCTCGCCGGACAGACCCCCGCCCGCACCGCCGACCTCGACCACATCCACCGGCTCCTGTCCGAACCCGGCGGCTGGGCTGAGGTCTTCCACACCTTCCAACTCGCCCTCGGCCTCGCCGTCGCCACCGACACCGATGCCCTGCAAGCCCTCGCCCGCCGCGCCGCCGACGACCCCCGCCCCGACTACGCCGAGGTTCTCGCCCCCGTCGCCAAGGCCCTGGCGCACCTGACCACCGGCCGCCCCGGGCACGCCGTCGACCTCCTCACCGCCCTCGGCGACCAGGCCCAACGCATCGGCGGCGTCCGCGTCGAACGCGAAATCATCCAGGACACCCTCGCCCGCGCCCTCATCGACGCCGGCCAACCCCAACGTGCCACCCATCTGCTCCACCACCGCACCACCACCCGCCATCACCACACCTACGAGGACCTTCTCCTCACCCCCAGCCAGGGCGCAGCCACCACCGCGGACGGGAACTCCGCGGTCCCAGCCGGATGACGGTGCGCCAGCAGAGCACGTCACCCCTCCCGAAGACCAGCAGGCCAGAGGCTGTTCGGCGGGTCATGAGCGGAGCCACGGGCGCACAGCGGCGACGGTCACGGTGCCGTGAAAGACATACGCTCGCTTGTCGAAGCGTGTAGCAACGGCCCGGAAGCCCTTGAGGGCGTTGATCGTTCGCTCAACCTCGTTACGGCGCCTGTGCATCGAACTGTCGAAGCCGAAAGGACGTCCGTCGGCGCTGCCACGACGCCGGCGGTTGGTCCGCTGGTTTCGGCATTCGGGGATCCCCGGCTCCAGCGCCGCGACGAACGAGTACGCCCACCCAGAATCGTCGGATGCGGTCCGGGCGCTGGTAAGTGTGGACAACGGACGCTCCGTGCTGGTCGCACCATCGCACCCGCGCAGACTGTGGAGCATGCGGGGGGAGTACCGCCCGGTGGCATGGGCATGCTGGAGTCCGGTGGTGTCTGGAGCGAGGCGTCCTTCGAGTCGGCCGACTACGGCCTGCTGACGGCCTCCTGCCATCCGGACGCCGATGCCGGTCAACTGCCTCTGGTCAGGGACTGGTACGCGTGGCTGTTCTTGCGCTCTTTACCGCAGTCGCCCGCCGCGCTCGGTGGTGGTGTCGGTGGACGAGAAGACCGCGATGGCCGCCCGCTCCCGCAAGCAGCCCGCCCGGCCGCCCGGCCGCGGACGGGTGCGCCTGCGGGAGTTCGAGTACATCCGCCACGGCACCGTCTCGGTCACCGCCGCGACCCCGGCCGGCGACTACGGGCGCCGCGACAGCGAGCTCGGCCACCGCGACGAACGCAATGTCCCGCTCTACGCTGTCGCCCCCCGCCATCGGGGACAAGATCAGCTACACCGACGACGTCGGTGACGACTGGGTGCACCGCATCGAGGCGGAGAAGGCCCTGCCCCGGGAGCCAGGAACGACCTACCCCCGCTGCCTCACCGGCCGCCGGGCCTGCCCGCCGGAGGACTGCGGCGGCCCGTGGGGCTACGCGAACTTCACCGAGGCCATCGCCGACCCCGGGCACGAGGAGCACGACGAACTCCTGGAGTGGGCCGGCGGCGCCTTCGATTCCAGTCAGCTCGACGTCGAAGACATCAACAAGGCCCTTGCCGCCCAATAGCCATCAGCCGAACTTCCGCGGCGCAGCTAGAACTCCACCATCACTGTCTCCGCCCCGCGGAACGGCGCGAGTTCGGCAGCGGCATCCCTGATCGCGGCCTTGGTCCCAGCCGACAGCCGGGCAAACGCCTCGACCAGCAAGGTCAGTCGCCGGCCCTGCTTCCGAGGCCGCCACAGACCGGCGACGTCACCGTCGACCAGGACCACGCCCGGGTTGCTCGTCGTGCGCCAGACCTTCCGCCGCAGCGCCGGGTCAGCGAGCAGGCAGGCCCGGTCCTGGTTCGCCAGATACGGGTCGTACGGCGGGAGCAGCCGGACCCCCACGGCTTCCGGCGGGTCGCGCAGGAGGTCCACATCGGCATCCAGGGCCCAGGCCGGCGCGTCGCGATACCGCACCTCGGCCAGTTCCCCGGCCAGCAGCTCCCAGCTCCGGGACGCATAGGCCGTCGATACGCCGGTCCACGCGGCGAACTCCCGTGCCGTGCTCGGCCCATGGCAGCGCAGATAGCGCCGCAGCAGCTCCGCACGCGCGCGTGCGGCGTCCCACCGCGGCAGCGGCGTGCCGAGCCACTGCTCGGTGAGCGCGAACCGGGCTGCGCCCTGCCGCGTGGGCACGAAACAGACGGTGCCGTACAGCCCGGCGACGTAGAGCGCAAAGCGCACCAGGCTCTGCCCGTAGGTGTTGTGGCCCAGTCCGTCGGGCTCCTCCCACGGCCCCTTCCGGACGCCGGGAACGCGCACCGCGACGTGCTCGGCCAGCGCCACCCCCAGCTCGTCCTTGGTCAACTGACGTCCGTCCAGGACCTGCGGGAGTGCTTCGCGGGTGTGCTCCACGGCAGCGCCCGCGGTCAGCCCGAAGGCCGCCAGATGCCGCTGGACGCCCGGAATGAAGGCGAGGCAGGAGTCCTCGTCGTCGGGGAGTAGTCCGGTGGTGAACACCGCCGCGTCCTGGACACCGACCACATGGGGCGCACCGCGCAGGCTCCAGACCTGTACGAGGGTCTTGTCCTCGGCCAGCGCGGCGGTGACGTGCTCGGGCGTGAGCCCGTCAAGCCGGACATGCAGCGACTGGGCGGCCGACCCCGGCGGGGTGTGCTGAATACCGGTTGCTCCGGCGACGGTGAGCAACGCACTGCGTCGTGCGGGCTTGAGGAGGTGGTGGCGGGCGAGGCGAAACCGGCGTGCCTGCCGCTGATCGACGGTCAGCATTGCGGCACGCTAACACCACGCCCACCACGAAACCGGTTGCCTCGTCAATCGGCGGCGCCTTCGATCCCGACCACCTCGACATCAAGGCCATCAACAAACACCTCACCGCCCAGTAGCCATCGGCGGAACTTCCGCGGCGCTAGGCCCTGACGTCGAACTCCCGTCGTTCGCCCGAAGGGCGGGCCCCGCTGGGGGCACCTCCCAGCGTTAGCTGGGGGAGCGCGTGCCAGGGGGCGCGGGGCAGGCGGGAGTTCGACGACAGGGTCCAGTACGTCGGGGTGGCGGGCGTTGGCGTCGCGCCAGCGCGGCACACAGCGCAGGACCCAGGTCTGCACCTGCGGTTCGGACGGTGACAGCGGCCATTCGGGTCGCGCGGTACGGGGTGAGGTACGAGCGATACGGCGCGGGAGCCGCCGGCAAGATCGATTCGGTCACGGACGTCGTCCCGTGACCTGCGTACTTCCGCGAGCTGCCAGCCGTTCTTCCTGCCGACCGGCCCCAGCCGACCCCGCGCCGAGTACCTCGGTCGCGAAGCGCTCGGCGCGGTCGCACGCCGTCTCGTCGGTGAGCAGGGAACCGGTCAGCTCCACCAGAGGGAGCACCGGCACGGGGCTGAAGAAGTGCATGCCGATGACCCGCTGGGGCCTGGTGGTGGCGCGGGCCAGCCGCATGACGGGGAGGGATGAGGTGTTGGAGGCGAGCAGGGCGTCCGAAGCCTCGACGATACGGTCCAGGGTTTTGAACAACGCGGCCTTGGCGGCTTCGTCCTCATTGATGGACTCGATAACCAACTGCCGGTCGGCCAGTTCTTTGATGTCGGGTGTGAGAGAGATTCCGTCCAGGGCGGCTTTGCCGGCCGGTTCGGAGAGTTTGCCCTTGGCCACTGCCCGGTTGAGTGAGGTTTCGCTACGGGACGTCGTCTCGTAGCGGCTGCCCGGTCGCCATGCGCCGGGTACGGCACTCGGTCGCCGGGCCACCCGGCCGGAGTTGATGGTCCTTGCGTCCAGGCACCGGGGGTGGCGGCCCGGTGCCATCGTCGCCAGCAGGACCAGTTCAGCGCGTGTTCGAGATGGTGCTGGCGGACGATGACCCGGCGCGGGAGCCATCCATGGGCCGCCGCGCTTCTGCCGCGGCAAGGGGATCATTGCGGGCCTACGCGCCATGCCACGAGATCCAGGCCGCCACCGGATGATGAGCGTTCCATGACATATGGCACCTCCCGTCGACCGGTTTGCGCCAAATATCGCGCGTGGGAGAATGAATGGCAGCATCTGGTTCCTGCAGAGCCACGTTCACCGGTGCGGCGTCAGGATCTCACCGGCGATCAGGGAGAGCACCATCCAGACATCGATCCGGTGGCGTCCGTGATCAAAGGCTTTGCGGGGTGTCACCGGGCAAACACCAGATTGCCAAGGGGAGTGCCATGCCCCGCATCCCGTATCCCGACCGCGCCGGCCTGCCGAGACACGGCGGATTCTTGAGCAGGTACCGCCGCTCGTGCTGTACGACATGATGGCTCATTCCGCGGGGGCGCTGAAGCCGCGGCTGGAACTGGGAGCGGCCCAGTTGACCGCCCTCACCCTGTCGGCCCGGCAGCGGGAGCCGGCCATCCTCGCCGCCGTCAACGCCGCCGACGGTGGGTACGAGTGGGTCCAGCACGAGGTCACCTGCGAAAGCGTCGGCGTCACCGCCACCGAACGGGAGGCGATCCGACGCGGTGACCTGGGCGCTCTGTCCGACGCCGACCGCGCCCTGGTCGGATTCGCCGCCGGCATCGTGGAGCGGCCTCGGGGCGATGACGAGGACTTCGTACCGCTCACCAAGCACCTGTCGGACAAGGAAATCGTGGAGGTGATCCTGGTCGTCGGCTACTACTGGACCATGGCCCGCATCACCTGCACCCTCGACGTCGACATTGACAAGCCGCTGGGCACGGCGGTCGTCGACAGCAGCAAGCAGTACACGGCTCCACCACGCTGATCTCACCGGCACCGGCGCGGTGATCCACTGCGCCACCGGAACGATCAGCACCTGGGACGGACAAGGCCCGGTGCGCTGTCGCGAGGAACGCACGTGCGGGATCACGTTGTGGTGGACAGCCCTTCAGCTCGGCGCTCGCTGTTGCGACGTGACGCGCCAGAACATTTCAGAGGAGAACGGTGCCAGAACGCTTCAGAGGAGAACGTGCCAGGACACTTCAGAGGAGAAAAGGGCAATGACACACAGTCTCGCGGGCGTTGTCGATGGGATCATCGACACCCACGTCCACCAATGGGATCCCTTTACGACGCCGCGCCAGGCCAGTCCCGCGGCGAAGTTCTACCGGGCGGCACCGCACCTGGTCGAGAAGGCATTCGGCAAGCTGGCGCCGGTGAAGCAGCGGCAGCTCATCCTGACTCCGAGGTACGTGGCACAGCCCTTCCTGCCCGAACAGTACGCCGCTGACGCCGAGGGGGTCGCCAAGGTCGTAGGAGCGCCCGTCGTCGCCCTCGTGCATGTGGAGGCGGGATGGCAGGGCAAGGAGCCGCTGGCGCCGGTGGAGGAGACCAAGTGGCTGATCTCCCTTCCCTGGGGCAGTGACGGTCTACCGGACCTGGTCGCGATCACGGCGCACGCGAACCCCACCGACCCGCACTGCGGCACCCTGATCGATGCCCACCTGCAGGCCAGTCCCAAGGTCACGTGCATACGTCAGCTCGCTGCCTGGCACCCTGACCCCAAGGTCCTGAACTGGTTCGACGAACCTGGGCTCCTCAAGAGCCGAGACTTCCTCGCCGGTTTCTCCGCGATCGCCGAACGGGGCCTGCCCTTTGAGGCCACGGTCTACTCCGGCCAGCTCCCAGACGTCGAGATCCTGGCGCATGAATACCCCGAGACGACCATCATCGTGAGTCACTACGCAACGCCAGTCGGCGTGTTCGGTCCCACGGGCACCGACACCGGGGACACCGCTGCCAAACGCGCGGACATCTACCGCACCTGGAAGGACAACATCGCCGCCGTGGCAGAGCGCCCCAACGTGGTCGCCAAACACTCCGGTTGCGCGTTCCCGCAACTGGGTTTTGGCCACTCACCCGACGGCAACATCGGCGGCCTCGAAAAGCTCCAGGAACTCCTGCAGCCCATGGTCGATCATGTGACCGATTCCTTCGGTCCCGACCGTGTGATGTTCGGATCGAACTTTCCCATGGACAAGCCCAACGCCTCACTGCCCGACATCATCGGCATGCTGGTCAACGTTCTGGGACCACGCGGCGAAGACGTCCTGCGCAAGGTGTTCCGCGACAACGCCATGCGCGTGTACCGGATCGACGCTTAGGGCCGATGCCGTTGTCCTCAGCCTTCGCCGGCTCGGGGGGTGCGCTGCCGGCGCGGTGTTCGGGGGTGGTGCCGGTGGGCGAGGGAGCGGCTGGGGTCGGAGCCGCTGCGGGTGCTGTTCGCCGCCACCGCCGGGCCGTTGGCCCACGAGCGGACGCCGGGAGCGGCTGCGGTTGGTGGCCGGGTCGCGGTGTGTTTGCCGGCCGTGCGGGGGAGCACTGGGTGCGGCTGGCGGGCCACTGCCGAGGGCCGGCTGTGCTCGGTTGCCGGGTCCCCCGTACAAATGGACAGCCGTTCTCCTGGACGCCCGGGCGCGTCGGCTTGACGTGGGCCGAAGCCGACGCGGTCCGTTCCAGGTTTAAAGCATGCTTTTCCCTCTTATGAGTCGATATGTCGTAATGTGAGTAGAGTCGGAGCCGGCCGAAGGAACAGCTGTGACCCCAGGCATCCAGCCTTGGGGCTCCCGGGCACGTACGCAGGCGGCGCGGGTGCTCATCGCCGGCGGTGGGCCCACCGGACCTGCCACCCCCCCCGTCGAGCCGACTCGCTTCGGCGTTCGCTCTGAGTGAGGACCGTGCAGACTCGACAGAGGAGGTCCACGATGGCCCGGATCACGCTTCGCGACCCCGCCACGATGACCCCGCGTGAGCGGGAGCTTTACGACCTGTTCCCCATCAACCTGGTACGGGCCATGCTCGTCGCGGACCCCGATGTCACGGAGGCTTTCCTGCGTCAGGGCAATGCACTGCAGAATTCGGCACTGAGCCCTCCGCTGCGGGAACTCACGATCCTGCGGGTTGCCGCCCTCACCGGCTGCGACTATGAGCGCCACCACCATGAGCCGCGGGCGAAACAGGTGGGGGCCTCCGACAAGGACATCGTCGCGGCCACGACCGGCGACCTCTCCGCCCTCGACCCTACACAGGCCGCGCTGTTGCGCTACGCAGAGGAATGCGTGACCAAGCGGAAGGCCAGCGTCGAATCCTTCGAGGCCGCCCGCGCCGCGCTGGGCGACAACGGTGTAGCGATCGCCACCATGCTCATCGGTCACTACGTCCTGAACGCGATCTTCGCGGAGAGCCTGGAAGTCGACACCGACCAGCAGCCGCCCGATTGGTCCAGCGCCGACAAGAAGGACCAGTCGCCCGCCGGCGAAGCCGCCCCCGGCAGGCGCGTCAACCCATCATCGTAGCATGCCCACCCACGCAGACCGCAGCCGGACCGCCGCGCACGACGAGGGGAGGGGCGACCGTCTCCACGCCTCATCGAGGCGGCCAGGCATTGCCCACCAGGTCCGCACCTAGGCGGCCGGGACGGGCGAGCGTGCCGTCGGACTCGACGTGGCGGCCGCCGCGGCACAGGTGGGCCACCGCCCGCTGCCCGGCTCATGCGTCCACCGGCGTCCCCGGCGGGCGTCTGGCCGATCAGCGTCCTCCTCCTCGGCGATGGCCGGCCGGGCTCTCACCCTCCTCGGAGATGACCGGCCGCGCCGATCGGTGTCAGCCCTCGGCGAGGCGGGTTCGAGGTCTTGGGGAGGAACGGACGCCAGTTCACAGTGGCCGAGGCGTGGTCGGAGGCCAGGTGAAGAGGGACTCCCTGCCTGGCACTTGGTGAACTTGCCGGAGTTGCTGGTGTACTGCCGCGACACGCACGCTGACGCCTCGCCGTCCTTGAGGAAGCCTGTGTCATCGATGACCAATGCGCTCGGCTCGATGACGTTCTGCGTCTTCCTGCATCTTCCACGCGCCCCGGTCCCACATGCGCCGGATCCCACGGGCTGGACGTGATGAAGCGGAAAGAGCCTGCCGAGCTGCTGCAGAGCCTGCATGTTCCTGTCCGGCAGTCGCTCGGCCATCGCCTGTATCGGCTTACGTCGACCGTCCGGCATCAGACGCGCAGATAACACCCACCCCACCGACGCTGATTCCGCCGGATAGCGAGGCGAACATATCAGCAACGAACTCCGAACAACGCACCCCGGAGCCGTTCCACCTCCCCATGCCACCGCGCCCCCGACCAGCCAAGATCGGTACAAAAAAACATGAAGCGCTACCAGCCTTCGAGCTTACGGCCGTCGCGATAGTGGTCGAGAGGAACTATGACGGAGAGGAACTATGACGGAGAGGAACTATGGCGGAGGGGAACTGTGGCGGCGACATAACAAGCAAATCGTCAGCCAGGCATGGGAGTAGCTACCGCGCGAGGGAGCTGCTCAAGAAGCTTCGCGGCTGTCAAGGCACTGGACTGATCACCCGCAGCGTCGCAAGACTTAGGGAGGTCGAGGTCGAGGTCGAGTGGTATCGCGTGGAAACGGTCGGGGCGGATGGCGATGCCGCGCCACTGTTTCAGGCGGTTGGAACAGTCTGCCACCACGGTGCGGTGGGTGTAGAGCTGTATCCGAAGGTTCGGGGTCGCATCCGGCAGCCGTGCCGGTGCTGGTTGCGCTCCTGGTCGGCCGGTTCGGGAACACGGTGTGTATGCCTCGTCTACGCAGCCAGGTCTGGGTCGCCTTCGGTCTGTAGCCCCTGTCGCATCGACTTTCCGAACGCGTCACCCACTCGGGTGCGCCGCTAGTAGGTGGAATGCGGGGTTCCCACAGGATTTTGACAGCCCAGAACTGGTGTGGCCGAGCCCGGGAAATGCTGGGCAAGAGCGGTTGCACATCCGGTCAGGGCATCGGGCACGGCACTGGTGCTTCGCATGGTGGGGTAGCGGCGGCAAGTGGCACTGGGTGGGAACCTCTGGTTTCGTGAAGTCGTGCGCTACGTAGGCGGCGTCTGACGAACTCGGCCTTGCTGTCCGGTAGCGACGCTTGTCTTGGCGAGGAACGAGCAAGATCTTGCGAGATAGGAACAATGATCAGGCCGCACCTGTGCGGCCCACTCCAACTCGGTTTGCGCTTTAGAAGGCACCTATGACCACAGCGCTGGTGACCGGCGCCAGCTACGGCATCGGTCACGAAATTGCCCACGAGCTGGCTGCACGTGGATACGACCTCATCCTGGTCGCCAGGAGCGCTGACGCCCTGTACGACCTGGCCCACGACGTCGAATCCCGGTACACAGTCAGTACGACAGTTCTGCCGGCGAACCTCGCCGCCCCGGGTGAACTGGAGCTGGTCGCCAACTCGGCAGGCGCCATCGACATCCTTGTCAACAACGCCGGCGCAGCTCTCGCTGCCCCTTTTACGAGTACTGCTTGGGAAGGGCAGAAAGCCACCGAGAAGGCAATGCTCGCGCTCAATGTCAGTGCACCGACTCGCCTGATCCATGCGGCGCTTCCGCAGATGATGCGGCGTGGCTTCGGGCGGGTCCTCAACATCGGCTCAGTAAGCGGGACTGCTCCGGTCTGGGCGTCATCAACCTATGGCCCGAGCAAGGCTTATTTGTTGGCGTTGACCCAGTCGATCAGCCGCTCTCGGGAGATCCGTGCATCGAACGTACGGCTGACATGCTTGGTGCTGGGCCACACGGTCTCCGAGTTTCACAAACGTGCCGGAATTCCGCCCTCCCCGAGGGTTATCACTCTCCCTGCTCGCTTTATAGCCAACGCAGCTGTCCGAGCAATCCACCGCCCCAGCCCGCCGGTCACCTATGTCCCCAGCATCCGCTATAAGTTCCTTAATTCCCTGGTCAAGTATGCTCCCCAGGTACTCACAATGGCCCCCGGCCTAGTAACCGATTTCACCGCCGCAGGGGGTGAACAGCACCAGTCGTGTGCGCGCGACGCCGATTTTCGCGCAAGTTGAGGGCAGTACGAACGCAGTACGAACAGGACCTCCTGGAGTTTCGATAGTTACCCTCGTCGGCGAACGGGAGAACATGCGATGGATGTGCTGGATAAGTGCCGCTCCTGGACTACGGACCATCTGCGGAGCATTGGGCTCGACTCCTACTACCGAACCGTTGATGATTGCTTCGGCGGAACTGAGGCACATTTCGAAGGCAGGCGGGTAGTGATAGCTGCCTCACACGATTACCTGGGCCTTTCTGGGGATGACCGGGTCCGTGAGGCGGCTGTCGAGGCCGTTCGCCGCTATGGCACTTCGCTTGGATGTTCCCGGGCGGTCAGCGGCTCACTGGCGCTGCACGAGGACCTGGAGGACCGGCTGGCGCGCATGCTCGGGCAACAGGCCGCGGCAGTGGTGCCCTCGGGCTTCCAGGCGAACCTGATGCTGGCCCCGCTGTTGGGCACTGGCGACGTAGCTTTCAGTGACTTCGCCAACCATGCCTCACTGCGCGAGACCGTCGGTCTGAGCGCGGGTGAGGAGAGGAGGTTCCGGCACGCCGACCTGGCGCAGTTGGAGCAGATGCTCGATGCGGCGCCGTCCCAGGCCGGCAAGGTGGTCCTGACCGACGGGATGTTCTCAGTGGACGGGGATGTATGCGACCTTCCTGGCATCACTCGGCTCGCGCGGGCCTGCGGCGCCCGGGTCGTGGTGGACAGTTCGCATGACCTGGGCGTGCTCGGCGTGAACGGCGCCGGGGTCACAGAACATTTCGGCACCGGTGCGGACATCGTCACAAGTGCGCTTTCTAAGAGCCTGGCCTCGGTCGGCGGGGTGATCGCCGGCCCCTCGGAGATGATCCACTATCTGCGTTTCCACGCCAGGGCCTTCACTTTCACAGCGGCCGCCTCTCCAGCCAACGTCGCGGCGGCTCTTGCCGCCCTGGAGATCCTGCAGAGCGAGCCGGAGCGCCGCATCCGGTTGCTGACGCTGGCTGAGCGGCTGCATAACGGACTCCGGGCGATGGGGTTTGATACAGGCGGTTCGACCACGCCGGTAGTGCCGGTTCATGTCGGGGAGAGAATGCGCTGCTTCCGAACGTGGCAGGCCTTGTGTGAAGCGGGGGTGTTCAGCACTCCTATGGTCTATCCCGCTGTGCCTGAGGGGAGTGAGCTATTGCGCATCACGCTGACCGCGGCGCATACGGACGGCCATCTGGAGCAGGTTCTGACGGCCTTCGAGCAGGTAGGGCGTAAAGAAGGCATCATCCCGGACTCTACGCCGGATACGTACACCCCGGTGCGCATCACCGGCTTGCCGGTGCAGGCGCAGGCGAGGCCCGTGTGACTCGGTTGGGGGTTCGATGGCGCCCCTGTCTCGTACGCAGAGGAGGAACGATCACGCTCTTTCCCGTACGAGTGAGACGTCGCACCTCCCCTGGTCATGCCTCCCCTGGTCATGGGAGCTACGGACCGCCAGGTCGGCGCGGGCCATCAAGGCCACGTTGCTGACCTCTGTCACCTCGGCCACGGCCTGCGCGTCAGGGGCCGGAACCCTACTTTCGGGCACCGAAACCCTTTCATCAGACTTGCCCACAGATGGGTTAATGGCACCATCCGACTGCTCTGGCAGGCGATCCTGGGGCGGTTCCACAGGTGCTCGCCGAATGGATGCCCACCCTTGACTCCCCAAACCGCCCTTGTTCCAAGGCCGGCGAATCCCGCGATCGGTCCCACGCGGCACGGGAAGTTGCTGGAGAGAGCGTCCGGCCATGCGCCACCCCTCCATGGCCGCTCCGGTGCCGACAGCCTCGTGCTCGAAGCGTGCCTCATAGACCTGAACCTCGTCCTGTTCCGCGCCCAGCTCGCCACCACTGCCGGCGTTGCCCATACGGAGGCCCGCCCGCGCAGGGACGGCGGTGTTCGGGCACGAATGGGAAGCACGTCCACCCAACTGCCCTCTACGGACACGGGATGACAGCCGTGCGTTGGGACCTGCCATGACGACTCCCACTGCGCCGCGGCGCAGCCGAGGAGCAACGGTTGCCCGGATCATCGGAAATATGCTCCGGCCGGTCGCTGGTCTGCTCACATCGCCGCACAGTGTGGACACTTACCTCGAATTGATCCACCCGGCCTGGACCCGGTCAGAGGTCCGGGCGATCGTCACCCGTGTCGAGCATCCGACCGCAGCCGCAGTAACTCTCACTTTGCGCCCAAACCAGGCATGGCGGGGCCATATGCCGGGCCAGCACGTCCAATTAGGGGTACAGATCGGAGGCGTCCGCCGCGCCCGCACTTTCTCCATCGCATCCAGCCCTGACCGGCCCGATGGGCTGCTGGAGATCACTGCCACCTGCACCGGCGGTCGATTCACCACCTACCTCCGCGACAAGGTACGCGTTGGCACGGTGGTGGCCCTGTCCACTGCCCAGGGGCAGTTCGTCCTGCCCCAGCACACCCCAGAGGGACTGCTGTTCATCTGCGGCGGGAGCGGCATCACCCCGGCCCTCTCGATGGTCCGCACCCTCGTCATGCGCAACCGCACGGAGCCAGTCGGTCTACTGCATTACAGTCGCAGTCCCGACCTGCAGCTATACCGACGTCAGACCGAGGCTCTGTCCAAGCGCCACTCCGCGCTGCAACTCCTGACCTTCTTTACCCGCGGCCAACGCGCGACGGGCTCCGTGCACTTCAGTGAACGGCACTTGAACGAAATCCCGGGATACGCAGCCAGAGAGGTTTTCGTCAGCGGGCCAGCTGAGCTGATCAGCGCAGTCACGACCCACTTCAACGCCCGGCACCCCAGGACCCGAGTACACGCCGAATGCTTCCAGCCGGCAACACCCACCGATCGACAGTCCGAGGGACGGTGGCTTGTCGAATTCGCCACCAGCGGGCGTCGGGCGCAATCCAGCGGGGAGTGTTTGCTGGACCAAGCAGAGAACATGGGGCTGACCCCCGAATACGGTTGTCGGCAAGGCATCTGCGGTCGTTGCATCCGCCCCCTGATCAGGGGCAGCGTCAGCGATGTGGCGGCAGGAAACACGATCAGCGAGCCCGGGTCCCCTGTCCGGCTGTGCGTCTGTGTCCCTGAAAGCGACGTCGTTCTCGACCTTTGACTAACGGTACGGACTGAAAGCCATCATGAGTAGAACATATCCGAAAGTCACTCCGTCACACGTTCCCGAAGAACAGCTGGCAGATTTGGCCGCCGAACTCGACAACGTCTACAGCCGGACTATCGGCACACTGGATGAGAACGACGTCCGCTACCTGCGATCCATCGTACGCGCTCAGCGAGCCCTGGAAGCAGCTGGCCGCTGCACTATCCAGTTCGGGCGCTCCCGTCCGGCAAGAGTGGCGGGTGTACTGGCGCTGGCAGCCGCAAAGATTCTGGATAACCTGGAGATCGGCCACAATGTCCTCCACGGACAGTACGACTGGGCGAAGGATCCCCACCTCCACTCCGACTCCTATGAATGGGACACGATCCTACCGGCGCGCCTGTGGCGCTATCAGCACAACTTCGTGCACCACGTCTATGCCAACATTTACGGCCTGGACGAGAACCTGAGAGCCGGGCCGATTCGCCTCTCTGTGCAGCAGCCATGGCAGCCTCACCACATTGCTGGTCCTCTGCTGCTTCTCGCTACTGCCCCTATCGCTGAACTGGCCATCGCACTACACGCCGCGGACGAGATTGGGCGCGGCAGCACTTCGTCCGACCTTAAGTCGACCCCGAAGCGGCTACGTCAGGACATCCTCCTTAAAGCCGCCCGGCAAGCGGCCAAGGACCTCGTCCTGTTCCCGCTTCTTTCAGGACGCCGGGCCGGGGACACGCTTATCGCCAACTCTTCGGCCCTCGTTCTCCGAAATCTCTGGATCTTCGCGATTTCACTATGCAACCACTATCCGGAGGACGTCACAGTTTTCAACCAGGACGTTCTGGAGAACGAGACACGAGGCCAGCGGTACGTCAGACAGATCCGTGGCGCCGCCAACATCGAAGGCAGTCGAATGCTGCACATCCTTGCCGGCCATTTCACTCATCACATCGAGCATCATCTCTTCCCGGATGTCCCTTCGTCTCGCTACCGCGAGATCTCATATCAGGTCCGGAACATCTGTGAGCGGTACGGCATCCCGTATACCACCGCGAGTTTCCCAGCTCAGATTGCCTCGGCTTTCCGCAACCTCTGCGCCCTCGCCCTTCCCCCGAACGGACGCAAGAGCTTTGCGCGGCGCTCACGCCGGCATGAGAGTGGTGATTGGAGATGACCTTGTCAACTAGGCGCTTGCGGCGGAGTGGTAGCGCGATTCAAGGAGCGAGCATTACTCTCTGCTCGTGCAAGGGCGGCTTCGGCTTCGGCCGCGAGGTGCGCTCGGCCGGTGCCGGGCGGCGGGTGGCCTGCGCCGGCGGCTTGTCGAGGAGACGGACTCCTGAACAGAGCGCGCACCGGCGAGTCGGAGCGGATCCGGTCGTAGGGCACATCGGCCTTGGCGTAGGCGACCCCGGTCCGACGGTCGACACCGGCTTCGGTCCGAAAGGAGACGTCGCTGGTGCCGGTGAACCTCCGCACCCCCTGTCCATGGGTGTTCCAGCAAGCCCCCGCAGCAACACGACCGGGGTCCAGTGCAGTTGCGCCGTTCGCCTCGTGCATAAGCGCGCAAGTGTTGGGAGATGGGCCACCGCACTGCGGGCATCACACCCGCACTGAACGACTACGCCTCCATGCGGCAGCACACCGCAGCGGGTTCCGCAACGCTCGCCTGGGCGGAGATTGTCGACGGTGAGGAGATCCCCGGCCGGGAATCTGATGCGCCTGCGGTGCGTGCCCTGACTGAACTCGCCTTCACCACCGCCGCCTGGGACGACGACCTGTTCTCCTATGGCAAGGAGCTGTGGTTCGCCCGCCGTGAGCGCACACCGTCTCCCTGCCGGCTCAACCTGGTCGACATCCTGCGGCACGAATACGGTCACTCCTACGAACAGGCCCTGCGGGAGGCGGGGCAGCTGTGCGATCGGCTCACCCTCCGATTCGTCGAACTACGCGATCGCGTGCTGACCCGCGCCAGTGCTCCGCTGAGCGCCTACCTGGACCACCTGTCCCATCTGATACCCGGGAACCTCGCCTGGGGGCTGGCAGCAGACCGCTACCGCAACCCCGACGGACGATCCCCTGACGCCGTCACCACCTCCGGCTCCACGACCTCCACCCCGCCGAAGGACACCAGCCCTGTGCCCATCCCTTCCGTCGCCTGGTGGTGGGACCCCGGCCTCGGTGCGTGAGCTGCACAACTCCTCAGGACCGCAAGGGCCGCGTCGAGCCCGTCAAGCCTGCGGCCCTGAGCCTCTCCGGCCCTGTGGCCCCCCGCCGCGTGAACGGTGAGGCCGGCGGCCGTGGTGCGGTGCGGCGAGCGGTTATCGGGCCCGCGCGATCTGCGAGCGTACGAAGACGGTCGGGCCGTCGTCCGGGTGCTCGTGCGGGTCGTTGAACGGAACGGTGAACTCATCGACGATGCCCGGCTCGAAGACCAGGGCCATGCTGGAACCGCCGTAGCTGAACCAGCCCAGCTCCTGGCCGCGCTGGACGGTGTCGCCCACGGAGACCGACCAGGAGATGGAGGAGACCTCGTCCATGCCGATCACCACCGCGCACACCATGCGGCTGCCCAGTTCCGGACCGCACTCGATGAACGCCAGGCCGCGGGTGTTCACATGTGCCTGGTAGCTCTGCGAGTGCGTCCAGGTCTCGGGGTCCGGGCCTCTCGTGGTCGGCGGCGCTGAACATCAGGCCCGGCACGATCTCCAGGTGCTTGATCGTTCCGTCCACGGGGACGTTCCACCGGTGGAAGCTGTTGACCGACAGGAATGACTGGTACACATCGCCGCGGACGAACCTGCTGACGTACTCGGCTCCGCACTCCGGTCCGCTGAGCATGGTTTCCAGCGAGTACTGCTCCTTGAGCCAGAAGTCCGCCTGCCTGGCCACATTGCGCCGGATCTGGTGGACGGTGCCGTCGTTCGGCGCGACGACGGCGCGGGGTCTCCGTGGCCCGCCAGCGGCCGGTACTCGTCCTTGATCGGGCGGTGGAAGAATGCGTTGAACGACGAGAAGCCCCAGTGCTCCTGGTCGCGGCAGTCCCAGCACTGGTACTCGTACAGCTTGTTCAGCTCGATGGCGGACTGGGAGAACCAGTCACGGGTGTTGAGCACGTGCGCGCTCTCCGGGCTGTTCAGGTACGTGCACCACCTCTGGAGAATGGCCCGGAGACCGTCGTTGAACTGCGGCAGGCGGAAGGCGACCGCGCCCGCCGGCGTCAGACGCAGATAGCCGAACAGCGCGGACATCGGCAGGAAGATCTGCTTGCGTGGGTCCCGGTCGAACGCCGGCGCCCAGGTGACGACGAAATCGAGGGTGTCGCTTACGGGGGCGCCTGCGGTCGTCTACGGGGCGTCCACGTGTCGCGTGGGTTCTGGGACAGGCCCACCGACCCCTAGATCGTGAAGTCGGGGAGCAGCCTGATCTGGTTCAGGACGCCGTCGCTGCCGCCCAGTTGGGGGAAGTCCGTCGCCAGGTCCTTGTCGGTGCACAGGTCCAGGAGAGCCTGCCTGGGCGGCACGCCCTGGAAGTCGTAGTGGCCGAACGTGGGCCCGGCGTGCCGGCCGGCGTTCGGCCCGTCGGTGAGGGGTGTGCTCACCAGGATGTTGGCGACCGGAGAGAGGACTCCCTGCATGGCGGCGATGAAGCCGCGTTCGAGGGCGTACCGCTTGGACGTCGGGTGCGGCTCGCCCTGCCCGGGGCCGGAGTCGGGGTCGTCCGCCGGAGTCAGGTAGAGCTTGTCCAGCAGCGCCAGCACATAGCAGTAAGCCGCGTCGGAGAGCAGTGCCAGCTGCTTGAGCGATCCGGTGAAGTCGGAGGCGTTCGGGTCGGTCACCACCGGCCAGACGGCCTCGTCTCCGCTGTCGATGGTGTATTTTTGCCGTCCGGAGTCGTCGCACACGACACCGATGCCGTCCACGTGGTCGCGGATGCGGGTGAACTTCTCGTAGTGGGACTCCTCCTGCTCGTCGGGGGCGCCCTCGCCCTGGGAGACGATGATGTAGAGGGCGTCGAGTGCGCTCCCCTGGTCCACGACCGGGATGGGCTTGGGCGGGCCTCCCCACTGGTTCCAGAACGCCCGCAGGTACTGCTGCTGCCAGCGGGACTCCGTCAGTCCCCAGGTGATGTCTTTCGTTCCGGTCAGGTGGACGATGCCCTTGCCGATCGCGTCGTACAGCTCGCCGAGTGTCTGGTACGAGTAGTCGTCGGCGGATGTGAGGAGCTGCTGCTGTGCGGTCTCGGGGAGCTCGACCTCCATGAACCCCTCAACGGCGGCGGTGGAGATGCGCTGCAGGTGAAGGGGCAGGGGTGGGGTGCGGTGGCTCATGTCACCGGGGTAGGTGGGGATGCTGTCCTTGTCGTAGAAGCGGGACGCCTTCCGCTGATTCCCGTCCTTCGTCTTCACCGTCTCGCAGCCGGTGGCGACCATCACGTTCCGCACCAGTGCCATGTGCAGCATCTCCTCGATCGCGATGCCGATGAGGGTGCGCTGCGCTGATGCGCCCTGGGCCCGCTGCGAGTAGCCGGGCGTCTTGAGGGAGTACGCCGCGTAGGGGTAGGGCGGAATGGTCGACAGCTCGATGCGTGCCGCGTCGCCGAGGTGATCGGCCAGTTCGTCGCGGGTGGTGATGCCGTCGATCGCCCGGACGGCCAGGGGAGTCGTGAGGTGGGGCATGGGGTTCCTCCAGTGCGGACGTCATGCGGCAGGGGACGGCCGGTGCGCCGTCTGACGGGTCCGGTAGCGGGATTCGGCGCGGTCGTGGACGACGACGGTGCCGTTCTGGCAGGACAGGGCGAGGAAGACCGGTTCGGCGGTGGGCGGTTCCGGGTCTTCCCCGCGGCGGACGGCGGCGGCGTAGCGGTGGACGGGGAACTGGGCCTCGAAGAGCCGTGTCCCCGAGCCGGAGTTCGGGCCCGCCCCCGAGCCGGAGCCCGGGTCGGCCCCGGAGCCGGGCTCCGGCTCGGTCCACGGGGCGGCGCCCCCGTCGGCCTCGGGGCCATCGAGGACGGCCGCGAAATCCCGCTCGTACCGGGCCAGATCGATCAGCAGGTCGATCCACTCCTCGCGTGGCGCGCCGTCCGAGGCGGCGTCCGGTCGGGTACGGGCCAGATGGCCGGGGAAGCCGGCGCCGAGGCCGTCGAGGCTCGGCGAGCGGGACGGGTGCGCGTCCACGTAGTCCAGCGCGAACCGGTCGAAGAGCTCGCGGCCCAGTAGACGGACCATCCCGGGGTACTGGTCGCGCATGCAGCGCAGCAGCCGGAGGCGGTAGCCGCGGTAGTAGATACCGAAGCACTCCTCGGCCGTCAGCCGCCCGGGCGCGGCGACCACCTCCGCCACCTGCGCCGTCTGTGCCCCCTCCGTCGCCTGCGCGGCCCCGCCCGGTGCCAGCAGCGCGCCCTGCATCCACCGCTGTATCGCCGCGAGCGAGCACGGGACGTCAGTCATCGCCGCCGCCTTCCTGCCCGATGGCTGCCGCGGCCACTGCCCTGGCCGTGTCGAGTTCGGCCCGGAGCACGGGGAAGGGCGGGAGACCGTCGTCGCGTTCGATGAGGGTGGCGGCGGCGCCCCCGGTGAGCTCCACGGCGAGCCGGTACAGCTCCCAGACCGGGTTCGGCACGTCCGCGTCGTGGGTGTCGATCAGGTGCGTGCCGTAGTCGGTGTGTCCGGCCAGGTGCATCTGCGCCACGCGGTGGTGCGGCAGAGCCTTCAGGTACGTCTCCGGGTCGAAGCCGTGGTTGACGGCGGAGACGTAGACGTTGTTGACGTCGAGCAGCAGTCCGCAGTCCGCGTCCTCGGCCAGCCGGCCCAGGAACTCCCACTCGGTGAGCGTCGAAGCGCGGAACTGCAGGTAGCTGCTGGGGTTTTCCAGGAGGAGGGGCCGCTCCAGCATGTCCTGCACGGTGCGGGCGCGCTGGATGACATGCCGTAGCGACTCCTCGGTGAAGGGGAGCGGCAGCAGGTCGTGAGTGTGCACGCCGAGCACTCCGGTCCAGCACACATGGTCCGACACCCACGGGGTGTCCACGGCGTCCGCCAGGCGCTTCAGGTGACGCAGGTAGTCGAGGTCGAGCGGGTCGGTGCTCCCGATCGACAGGGACACCCCGTGCAGGACGATCGGATAGCGCTCGGCGATCTCGTCCAGGGCACGTCGCCGGGCGGTCCGGGGCTTCAGATAGTTCTCGGAGATGATCTCGAAGAAGTCGACGGGCGGCCGGTGCTCGCGGATATACGGGATGTGAGGTCCGCGCAGTCCGAGTCCGAACCCCAGATCAGGGGTGGTGCGTTGGGCTGCGCTGCCTGTCCGCGTCGCCGTGCCGGCCGCCTCTCCCGGCGCTATTGCTGCTCCTCGGGCGCCAGGACCGTGACATGGAATTCGCATGTGGCGGAGCCGTTGGCGTAGACGGGGCCGGTGGCGGTCACGGTCACCCATTGGTCGTTGGGGCTGGTGTGTCCGGCGTAGAGGGGGAGGGCGGTGGCCACCCCCGTGGCGCCGGTGGCGACCGTGCAGCTGCTGGTCTTCGCCTCACCGTCCCGCTGGAAGTACAGGAGGGAGGAGGCGCTCGGCGGGATGGTGAAGGTGATGCTCACGTTCGGCAGGTGCCGACCGATGCCATTGCGGGCGATGGCCTGCAGGTCCGGGAAAGCCTTGCCCTCGTGCCGGCGAGGATTGTCCGCCGAGGCCCGGAAGAGAGCGGTGGCCTCGTCGGACGATCCCGGCACCGGGGTGTGCCCGGGCTCCAGACGGTCGTAGTCGGGGAAGCGGTCATCGGGGACGCCCTGCCCGGGGGACGGGCCGAATGCCTTGCCCGCCGCGTACATCCGCGCTTCGAAGAGGCGGCGCGCCTGCTGCCAGACGCTCCTGCCCTTCAACGGGCCGGCGGAGAAGACCCGGCTCTCGTTGATGGGGCTGGCACAGCTGCCGTTGTACCGGCAGGACTGTTCACCCGGGTGGAACTGCTCGAAGTCGTCCCCGGCGTAACCGCAGCCGCCCTGGCCACGGCAGGCTCCCTCACCGTGGCAGACGTGCTGCACCGTGGCGCACTGGCCGGTGCCGGCCATGGTCGCCTTCCCGCCGACGTCCTGGCCCGCGCAGGCGTTGAGACCCATGCAGACGTGGAGTTCCTCTCCTGCGGTCGGCCGGCCACAGGCGTTTCCTGGCGACTCTTTCGCGGCCATGGTGTGCCTCTCCCCTCTCATGCCTTCCCTGCCATCCCCGTCTCCCCTCAGGCCTCGTCGCCGACGGCCTGCGCGATCCTTGCGTTGACCTTGATCGGGTCGCCTTCCTCCATGTCCCCGGTGTTGTCCTTCGGGAAGAATTTCTCGATGGCTCCCTTCTGGAAGAGCAGGCACATGCTGGAGCCGCCGTAGCTGAAGTAGCCCATCTCCTGGCCCTTGGTGACCTGGTCGCCGGGTTGCACCGTGAGCGTGACCGATGAGATCTCGGTCATGCCCAGAGGCATGACGCACACCATGCCGATCGGCGGCGGGCATTCGATGAACACCAGACCCCGGGTGTTCACCGACGCTCCGTAGACCTGCGACTCCGTGCCGGCATCGCGCCCGCTCGTGTGCTCCAGTTCGGTGAACATCAGGGCCTCGACCACCCGCGCGCTGCGTACGACGCCGCTCACCGGCGCGTGCCAGCGGTGGTAATCACCGCCCGACAGGAAGGACTGGAAGACGTCGCCACCGACGAACAGGTCGGTGAGGTCGCTTCCGTCGAGCATGTCGTAGAGGGAGTAGCGCTGTCCCTTGGCCCAGAATTCGTCGCTCCGCTTGATGTCCCGCCGGATCCGCACCACCTTTCCGTCGTTCGCCGAAACGATGATCCGCGGGTCGTCCGGATCGTCGATCGGCCGGACGTCCTTGTCTTTCCTGAGCTCGCGGTGGAAGAACGCGTTGAAGGAGGGAAATCCGCCGTAGGGGTCCTGCAGATTGATCTGGAAATCCTGGAGATTGAGTTTCTTGTCCGCCAAGGCGGCCGGGGACAGCCAGCCGTTCTTTTGGTTCAGGACCTCCTGACTGTCCTTGCTGTCCAGGTGGGCGCACCACTCCCGCAGGATGCCGAGCAGCGCTTTGTTGAATCCCTGGTCACGGAATACCGCGTAACCATCGGTCGTCATCATCAGGTAGGTGAACAGGGCCGACATGGGGAAGGCGGTGGGGCCCTGGTACTTGGGCGTGCTGGTGACGATGCAGTCCAGGTGATCGAGCAGATCGGGAATGTCGTTCACCGTGTTCTTGCAGTCCCGTTGGTGGGCCTCGTTGATCATGCGGCTCACATACATGCGTACGATTCTGTCGCGCTCGATGAGTCGCGCCAGGTCCGCCACGGACGGGTGCCTGACGATGGCGTTCCGGGCGCGCCGCTCATGGACGTCCCGACTGAAGTCATCCAGCCACGCGTCGAGTGCTGCCCGGTTCTCCGGCAGATATCCGGCCGCCCGCCCGAACAAATTCTCGTAACGCGCGTCGAGTTTCTGTTCGGTCCAGAGGTGTGGGGTGTCACGGGTCATGGAAATCCTTCCGCGGATGGCGAGCGTTCAGGTTCCCGGATTCGCTGGGGCCGCTCAACCCCGCGTCATCGGGCTGGTACCGAGAACCGGCCACCGCCCTTGTGGCGTAAACACGCTTTTCGGCGTGAAAGCGCTGTGCAGAGAGGGAAAGGAAAACGCTGCGCACACACTGATCCGCCATGCTGGGGCAGGCCGACTGGCGGGTAGTACAGAGTAATGAAGCCAGCGGCAAGTACCGCAGCTTGGCTTGTTCTCCGTTTCTGGTTCTTCGTTTCCTGGCGAAATGAATCCAGAATTTCCATGACGGCCAGTCGGATTCTCCGGAAGACCCCTGGTGGGCCGTTTCGGGCAGGGCTTCGAGCCGGGCCAGGTGTCTGACGCGGCGCCGCTGATCGCCTTGCGTCGGCTTGGTCGCCCTGTCGCGCCACTGCTGCCACCTCATGGCGGCCGGGGGACTGGGCCCTGGTCCGCCTCCATGGCAATGCGCACACGGGGCTTGAGCGGAATCGCGCCGTACCGCGTAGGCAAGTAGCCGCGCAGCCGGGTCGGCCCAGGGGGCACGTGTACGGAGGGCATCCACCGGCAGGCCCAGGCGTCGTCGGCGGATGAGTCGAGAATTTGCCCCACGCCAGGGGCGGTGTGCGACAGTGGGCCGTCCGGTCGGCCGGGCGCGCCTCGTGCGCAGCCGCTACCGGGCTCCCCATACCTGAGACAGACGGTTCCGGCTGCGTCCACGCGTGTCCGGGCCCTGTCGGCCCCCGTACGTCCTTCCTCAGAGAGCAATGCAGGCAACGACCCTTGTCCACCGGATGGAAGACCTGTTCGACCAGGGCCTGGAATCCCAGGCCGGTGCCGCCCTGCTGCGTTTCGGCGCCGCGCGGCAGCGCCAGGACGACCGGATCGGCTGGTCCGGCGACGGTGCCGCCGCTTGGTTCGACGACGCCCGCGGTCACGTGTGGAGTGTCGGCGAACCGGAGGCCGCCGCCGGACTCGTCCTGCGTGCCGCGCACGTACTTCCCGGCCAGGTGCGGGAGTTCACCGGGCCCCGTCGCACCGACGTCCTGGTCGGCCGCCATCTGGCGGTGACCGATGTCGTCGAGTGGGTCTTCCGCTGGACGCTGGAGGAACCGCCTGTCCACCGGGCCGAGGAGCGAGTGGTCGAGCTCGACGAGGCGCACCATGAGGAGCTGCTCGCTTTCCTCAACGAACACAGCCCGGACCACTCGACCGGGCCCGGTTCCTCCGACGTCACCCTGTGGGTCGGAATACGCGACGCGGACGGGCGGCTGGTGGCCTGTGGTGCCTTGAGCAGCCTGCGGGACAGCGGCGCTCCGCTGATGGCGTCGGTCGCGACGGACGCCGGCCTGCGCGGCCAGGGGCTCGGCGCGGCGCTGACCTCGTGGCTGACCCGGCATGCCATACGGCAGCACGGGTTCTGCACGCTGTGGCAGCTCGCCGACAACTCCCCCGCCGAACGGCTCTACACCCGCCTCGGCTACCGCAACGAGGACCCCTGCGTGGCCGCGCGGATAGCCACGCGCTGACCGGGGGCGTCGCGCCGCGGCCACGGAGATGCGGTCAGCAGCAGCGGCTGACCACTTCGCCGGGGCCCTCGGTGTGCGCACGCCACATGTCCTTGCGGTATGCGGCGCGAGAGGCAGGCTCCCGTACCCGTACCCGTCTCTGTCCCGTACGGCTGACGCAGCCGCTCCAAGGCCCCCTCTTCCGAGATCTCGCGCAGGTTGCCCCGCATATGCGGGAGGGGAGTTACGGGTGGGAGCCGGGGGCGCAGGAGTAGTCGGAGACGGCGGTCGAGGAAGGCCACGTACGGGATTCACGCCGGAGCGCGCGGACCGCGACCACGAGTAGCGTGGCTTCGAGGATCGCGACAGCCACAGACTGGGCCACGTTGGTGACGAGTGCCTCGGCGGGAACCCCAGGAGTGCTCGTGAACAAGGCCGCCGCGTCGAGACGCATGGTCAGGACGGGCAGACCGAGAGTGGCCAAGGCCGCGGGCAGCGCGGGACCCGAGGCCAAGGCGCGCGGATCCGCTCCGTGAAGGGGCGGAGCATCCGGGTGCCGGTCGCGGTTCCGCACCCGAAGGACCAGGCAGACCACGCCGCCGACCAGGAACGCCCACCCGTAGCTCCCGTCGTCGAAGCCCAGGACGAGCCGACCTGCCACGACAGCGGCGAGCAGGATCAGGAAGCAGCCGACCGGGATCCACTCGCTCGTGAGGCGCGAGACCTCGACGCGGGGAGCCGCGGGATGGAAGGCCATCGTCACGGACGCGGTGACAGCGACGACGAGGGCGATGGCGGCCAGGGACGAAGCGCTCGGCAGGAAGCCGAGTCTCGCCGACTGCCCCAGATCCACAAACGTGGGCACGGCGGCCGCAGCACAGAAGACCGCGGCCCGTCGCCGGTGGCCCGTCCCCAGGGCCACAGCGGCGGCGATCCAGCCCAGGGGGAGAAGCTCGACCATCAAGGCCCAGCCCGTGGTGAAGGCGTCCGGCGTCGATCCCTGCGACCGCCCGACGAACGCGCCGAGCACCAACTGCCTCTCCTGAGCCGAACCCGCCAGGAGGACGGCCACCTCGGCCAGCAAGCTCACCGCCGTCGAGGCGGCGAGCAGGGCCACCCCGAAGAGCCCGACCAGTCGCGCGGTATGGCCGTAGGCGACGTAACGGGCGGGGGCGCCCGGCCCGGCCAGGCGGGTGCGGACCGCCAGGACGAGGACGCCCGCGACCTCGCGGGGCCCGGGACGGCCCAGGGCCGTGTCCTCGTCGAGCGGCTCGTGGTCGCTGAGGAAGGTGTCGACCATCTCCTCCTCGCGTTCCTGTCGGTAGTAGGCGGGCAGAACGCGTAGGACGGCGCGGAACCGGGCCTCCAGCAGCGTGTCCGACGTGTTCATGCGATACCTCCTGCTCCGGCAGGCCGGGCCCGCCCGCGGGACTTGGGTGCTGCGGGGGCGTCGACGTCCGAACCGGAGCCCGTCAGGCGCTGCTCGGCGACCCTGACGTTGGCGGCCATCCGCGCCTTCTCCGCCTCCAGGGCCCGGGTCCCGTCGCCGGTGAGGCGGTAGTAGCGGCGCAGCCGGCCCTGGTGGACCTCGTTGCGGTCGTGCTCGACCAGGCCCTCGGCCGTGAGCCGGTCAAGGACGCCGTAGAGAGTGCCCACGCGTAGATCGACCCGCTGGTCGGAGAGTGCGGCGGCCTCCTGCTTGATGCCGTACCCGTGGCGCGGCTCGTCGAGCAGCGCCAGGAGCACGAAGAAGACCGCCTCGGTCAGTGGTTTCGACGCCATGTCTGTGAGGATACATTGTGAGCCGATATATAGTGCCTATCTGGGCTACTGGACGGCCGCCGACCACCAAGGCCCGGGGCCTGGCCACTGCGGCGGTCGAGCGGGTGTGCCGTGTGACCGGTGAGGAACTGGGGCTGCACCGGATCGAGGCCACCACGCTGCTGGACAACATACGGTCCAACGCGTCCTGGAGCGCTGCGGTTTCGAGGCCATCGGCATCGCACCCCGCTATCCGCACATCAATGGGCAGTGGCAGGATCATCGGCTGTTCCAGCGGATTCTGCACGACCGTCCGCCAACGATGTAGCAGTCTTCGAGCCCGATCCGGATCGCGGCCGGGAAGCGGCGCGCGCCGTGACCGCAGCCGCGCCCAGCCCGCCGACCAGGAAAGCCACGGCCAGCGCCAGCCACCCATCGAGCCCGCAGCCACGATCCCGGCCGCGATCAGGGAGGGACCGGCCATCCCCTCGGCGATCATCTCCTCGGCGGTCGGGCCGAGGCTGAACGCCGCGGCGTAGCTTCCCCGCTCCGCCTCCGGCGAGAGGGCGAACTGTAGGCCCCGGCCGCCGGACGCGTGCCAGATGCAACGGCGGTATGCGCGAACAGACAGATGGTCGCTCGCCAAACCGACCCGCTCCGCCAGGCCGTGCGCGTGGATGCCCGAGGCGCCGAAAACCGCGGGCTCACACCGCGTCACTCCAACTCGCCGCACCAGCCTGCGCTCCGTAGCGCGCACAGGAAGATCAACGCACCCTCGTCGAACACTCGATCTCTATGCTGGCGACATGATCGATGTACCGCTTTCAGCGCTGGAAGTCGCGATGGTCCAAACGGGCACCCGAGCCGTGGAGACCCTGCGCGACACCACCGCCTTCGCGCAGGAACTGGAACGGCTCGGCTACCACCGGATCTGGTACGCCGAGCATCACCACTCGCCCGCAATCGGCGCGTTCCCCCCAGTTGTGTTGACCGCTCACTCCGCTGCCTCGACCTCGGCCATCCGCCTTGGGTCGGGCGGCGTGCTGGCACCCAACCACGCACCCATCATGCTGGCGGAGCAGTTCGGAACGCTGGCCGCCTTGCACCGGGGCCGCGTCGACCTGGGGATCGGCCGCGGCCCTGGCACCTTTGACGAGGCCACCGCACGGGCACTGCGCCGCGGAGCCGGACCGACGACGGATGCGGAGTACCACGGCGACGTGGCCGCGATCCTGTCCTTTCTGATCGATGAAGTCGCACTCGACCCGCTGCCGGAACCATGGCTGCTGTCCTCCAGCACCGCAGGTGCCGCTCTCGCCGCACGACTCGGCTTGCCGATCGCCATCGCACACCACATCCGGCCGGACAACACCCGAGCGGCGCTGGACCGTTACCGGGCGGCGTTCACCCCGTCCCGTTGGTGCGAGCAACCTCGGGTGCTGGTGTGCGTGGAGGCGGTGTGCGCCGAGACGGAAGAAGAAGCCGCGTGGCGAGTCGGACCGATGGACGTCGTCAAAGCCGGACTCCTCAAAGGCCAGAGCGAGATCCCCTTCCCCACGCCCGCGGACGCGGCCGCACACCCCTTCACAGCACAGGAGCGGCGGGCGCTGGCCGGCTTCCGTGCACAGCAGGCCGTCGGGACACCCGAGACCGTCGTACACCGGCTTGCCCGACTCGTTGGTGAGACCGGAGCAGACGAACTGATGCTGACCACACCCGTCTACAACCTCCGCGACCGCATTCGCTCCTACGAACTCATCAAGAAGTACTCCGAGGCCACGACAGCACCGTAGGAACCACTGCTGGGAGGGACGCCAGGCGCCCGCACGTCGCAGGAGCTCCCCACCGGCTGCGGGCTCAGCGCCCTCGACCAGCATCAGACGGTGCTGGTCGGGGTGACTTCAAGTGGCACGACCGCCTCTTGCTCTCGACCGCGGCTCGCTCTTCGACGGCTCACCGTGGAGTCGGTCAACCGTCCCTGCCCAATAGTGCTTTCCGGAACGGGCCGCACAGCCCTCGGGCCGGCGGCGCCCAACGGCTGGACTGCGTGGACCGGGCTTCTGGTTCATGTGGGACGACCTGCTGGAAGGAGCGCTCGGGGCGGTCCTCCTGGTCGATACCCGGCGGCTGGACCGCAGCTTCCCGGCCGTCGATTCTTTCGAGAACCGCGGGCTGCCGATCGTCGTCGGCGCCAACTGCTTCGACGGCGAGCAGCCGTACAGCGCCGAGCAGATCAAGGCGGCCCTGCACCTGAGCGACCCGAATACGCCCATCCCCATGCTTGACGCCCGCTCCCGTTCGGATGCGCGCGGTGCCCTGCTGTCGCTGCTGGATCTGCTCATAGCCGGAGCGGAAACCGCTTCTCCGGCCCGACGCCGGCGGGACGGGCCGGCGTGCGCGCCCGCTCCACCCATGGACGAGGGCGGCGGGCCTGCACGCCGCGGGCTCGCCGAGCGGTCGCACGGCTGCAGGCTCCTCCGACGCGTCCAGGCACCTGCCGGTCGCGCAGCGGTCCTGGAGCAGCCCGCTGTGCCCGGCGAGACGTACGCGGCGCAGCGCCCTCCCACCGGCCGGAGGTGTACGTGAGGGGTGGGCCCGAGCGGATCGCGCGGTCGACATGAGGTGGCGGCGGGGCGCTGTCATCGCGTGCGCGTGCGCCTACCCGGTCCGGTGGGCCGCTGTGGGACACGGGGTGACCGGTAGGCGCGGGCGAGATGGTGTTGCAGGCGGGCATGGCGGAACTGGTAGACAGCGCCGGCTTGGCGGAGCACGCCCCGCTGGTAGGCGTCTTCGAGGAAAGCGACGACGGACCAGGGCAGCCGGCCGGTCAGCGGCAGCCAGATCCGGGAGAAGACCGCCCACTGGCCCCAGGCGGTCAGGCTGAGTACGTAGCCGAGGGCGCCACCGAGCCCGCTGATGACGCCGAGCTTGAGCGCGGCCGTGAGATTCCAGACGACCGGGCCCAGGATCGCCGGCGCGGGCCGGATCACCACCAGGGACCCGAAGCCGACCAGAAGTCCGAAGGTGGGGGCCCAGAGGAGGAGTTGGGTGGCGACCGTGCGGCAGTTCGTGCGCAGGAGGCTGACCGGATTGACGGCGGATCGGATGTCGAGAGGGGTCTCGAAGAAGGTCAGGAGGCCGAAGGTGGGGCCGGCTCCCAGCGCGAACACAAGGCCGTAGATGATGCCGTCGCCGAGGCCGACGGCCAGGATCGTCGGGAGGCCGGCGTGGGACAGGACGCCGTTGAGCACTCCGCGTACGAGGCCGTAGCCGACGCCGAACACGAGCCCGCACAGCAACCCGATCACCAGTCGGGGGAGGCACCTCCGCCTGGCCTTCCCCTCCCTGCCGAATATCTTCATGCGCACGCCGGACGGCTCCACCGGCGCGTCCTTGGCCGCGACCATGAACCAGTACGTGATCCCGAACAGGAGCCCGGAGAGGAGCCCCGCCACCAACCCGTCCGCGAGCTGGAATGCGACGGTGTCGAAGAGGGTGCCGACGGCGCCGTCGACGAGCCCGATGGCCAGACAGATCACCAGCGCGGTCACCAGCGTGCGCGTGGTGCGACGCAGCCCGCAACCGAGCCGCCACCACTCCAGGTTGGGGGTATCGAGCCGGGTCAGGTGGTGGGCCAGGTAGCCGAGCCAGTACTGGGCGCGTTCCGGGTCGACGGCGTAGGGCGGCCCGCTGCCCGGGCGGTGCTCGGGCCGAGGGCGGTAGACCGTGGGGGTGAAATTGTCGAGGAGGTGGTCCTCCAGCTCCTCGGGGCTGCCGAATCGCTGGGTGTCCAGAAGCGAGGCCGGGTCGTTGTCGGGGGTGTCGCTGTAGACGGCGCGGGCGAGCGTGACCATCAGCGGAGTGGTCAACACCGCGGCGAGGTGGGCACCGGCCCGGCTGTGCGGCCGCTTGCGCAGCTCGCTCAGCACGGGATCCCAGTCGGTCGCCGCGAGGGCCCCGCCACGGGCCTTGCGCGTGGTGCGCGGCAGATAGTCGGCGAGGTCGCTCAGGGTGAGATCGGTCAGATCCACCGCGGCGGCGGAGGTGAGCACGTCGGTCTCCGCGACCGCGGCGGAGTACTCGGACGGACGGCTCGTCAGCAGCAGGGGGAGGGTGGTGGCGTTGAGCGCCTCCAGCGCGGGACGGCGCAGGCCGCCGGCGATCTCATCGAAGCCGTCCAGCACGGGGAGCACCCGGCCGGTCTCGACCAGTGCTGCGGCCAGGCTCGACCCGCCGGGTCCCGGGGCGGCAAGGCCGGGGTGATCGCGCGTCAGTTGCGCGGCCAGCCAGTCCCGGAACGTGAGGGCGGTCGGATCCCACGAGCCGATGCTGAAGATCACCGGCACGGCTTCGGTGCGGCCCCTCGACTTCAGGTGGTCCAGGACGAACCGCACGGCGAGAATCGTCTTCCCGGAGCCCGATCGCCCCAGCACCACGAGCCGCCCCGACGGGATCCGCCGGTACACGCTCACGATCTCGTCCAGTGTCCCGCTCAGGTCCATGGGCCCGTGCCTGCCCCCGGCGGGCAGCCGGCGGATGTTGGCCCAGTGATCGGTCAACTCTTCGGCAACCGGCCGCCAGCGCACCGGCAGCGGGTAAGGATCGTGGACCTGCCGCTGCTCCTCCTCGCGCTGCCAGCGGGCGGCCACCGTCTGGGCGAGCTGCTCGGCGACGTCGGCCAGGGTTGCGTGCAACGCCGACCCCGGCCGCCCGCCCGCGTCAGGTTCCATGCGGTCGGTTGAGTCGTCCGGCGGGTTCCTGTCCCTGGTCTTGCTCACCGGCCGGCTCCCATCCCCGGTTGAGCCCTCAGGCCGGCTCCCGTCCCCGGTGCGGCGGACGGCAGCCGCCAGCAGCTCCTCGCGTTCCTCGGGGTTCAGCCCGAGCGCGTCGGCCAGCAGCCGCACCGTGGTCACCCTGGGGTCGGCGCGCTCGCCGGTCTCCAACCCCCGGATGGTGCGCACGCCCACTCCGGAGCGCTCTGCCATGGCCTCCTGAGTCATCCCCGCCTCGCGCCGCAGCCGCCGTAACAGCGCGCTGAACTCACTGGTCACAGGTCATGGCCTTTCCCCCGCATGTCGATTTCCCCAGGTGAGGGACTCTAGCGCGGCCACCGGCCGGATACGGCCGGTCTGCTGGCCTGTCCGTTGCCCGGTGCCCGGGCCAGCGTCAACGGCATCCGCCAGACCGACCACCCGGAGGCAGGGGAGCCGCGATGCCGACGACCGCGACCATGGACCAACCGACCGCCACCACGCTCACGCATGAGGAGCGCGAGGTGCTCCACGCGGTCGGCTGTGGCCTGAGAGACGCCGAGATCGCCTCCGCCCTCGCCATCCCCAAGGACGCCGTGGCCGGACACCTCGCGCGGATCCTCGCCGAACTCGGGCTGCGTGACCGGGCCGCCGCCATCGTCCACGCCTTCGACTGCGGCCTGGTCGTCCCCGGCCACGGCCCCCGCAGGCAGACGGCCAGCCCGGTGCCGCGGACCGTCATCGGCCCGGCGCGGGAACCGCGGTTGCGGATCTCCGTGCTCGGACCGCTGCGGGCGTGGCGCGACGGACAGCCCGTGGACCTCGGCCACCTCCGCCAGCAAGCCGTACTGGCAACGCTGGCGCTGTGCCCGGACCGGACGGTCAGCCGGCAGGAACTGCTCGACGGAGTCTGGGGGATGGAGCCGCCGCTCACGAACGTGGTGCCGGGTTACATCTACCGACTGCGGAAGGTCCTGCGCATCGGGGACAGCCCGGACGCGGTGATCCAGCGCGAGCGGTGCGGCTACCGGCTGGTCCCCGGCGCGGTCAAGGTGGACGTGGCGCGCATGGAGGAACTGGTCACCGCCGCGGGGACGGCCGAGCGAGCCGGAGAACTGACCGAGGCGGTCCGCATCTGCTCCCAGGCGCTGGATCTGTTCCGCGGGGAGCTCCTGGCCGCCCTGCCCGGACCGTTCGCCGAGATGGAGCGGCTCCGGCTCACCGAGCGCAGGATCGCCCTCGTACAGCGGAAGCTGGACTGGCAGCTGCGGCTGGGCCGGCACTCCGAGGCGATCGCCGAGCTGTGGGCCCTGGCCGCGGCACAGCCCCTGAACGAACCGGTCGCCGCGATGCTGATGAGTGCGCTGTACCGCAGCGGCCGACAGGCCGACGCGCTGACCGTGTTCGACCGCACCCGCCGCCGTCTGGCCGACGACCTCGGGGTGTCTCCGGGCCCGATGCTGAGGCGGACGCACCGGATGATCCTGCGTGGGTACGACGCCGGCCTCGGCCTCACCCGAACCACGCCGTGACCCCGCCGACGCCGCCCACCCGCGGTGAGGAGCTGCTGCTGGCGAGGATCTCCGCAGCGGCCGGCCGCGAGCACCTCGGCAAGCGATGTGCCACCTACGGGGGAGCCGCGCACCCGGCCCACGCACATGCCGTGCCGGTCCGGGGGATCCGGGCCCTGCTGGCCTTCGTCCGATACGGCCGGCCTTCCGCGACGAAGGCGAGCGCGGACGCGCGAGTGGACCTGTACGAGCACGGGATGACGGTTGCCGTCAACGGACGGATCCACGTCGTCCGCTACGACACCACCTCCGTGTTCCAGTACGACACCACCTCTGTGTTCCAGAACAGCACCCGGCACCCGCACGGCTCGGCCCGCATAGGCACCACTCGTACCTACACGACCTACACGCTCACCGATGTCGAAGGAAAGCGGGTCGTGCTGCACGGCGTTCCGGAGAACAGCGATGCGGAGGAAGCGGAGGAATCGGAGGAGTGGGGGCATGAGATCCAACGGGCCGTCGCCCGTGCCCAAGTGCCCCGGGCACTGGCCGCGCTCGACAAGGGCGAGCGACTCACTTTCGGGGACATCTGGCTGACCAGGGAGAAGGTCGGATCCGGGGAGGTGTCCGCGCGGTGGCAGCAGGTGCGGCGGTGCGAGATCGAGAAAGGGGCCATCAGCCTCGATATCGACGGGAACTGGCACGGGATGGGGCCAACGGTGTCCCGGATCCCCAATCTCTTGGTCTTCTGCGCACTCGTCGAGCGCCTTCGGACAGACGCCGCGCGCTCATGAGGATGAGCCGGTCATGACGCATCCGCCGATGCGGGAGTCCGATGACGCACCGCAGTTGTGGGTCCGGATCCGGCGCCGGCAGCCCACTCATCGTCGCTTCATCGCAATTCCAGCGGCCGTCCCTAACGTCAGGGCCGAGCACAGCAGTGCAGTGGTGCACCACTCGTGCACCGCTCGATTCGTCACTTGTGCACCACCTCAACTCGTCGAGGAGAAGCAGAGCATGACCCTGGCCAACAAAGGGAAGAGGGCGATTGGTGTGGGCGGTGCGGTGGCAGCCATGGTGGCCGCCACCGCCGTCGCACCCACCGCTGCCCACGCCGAACCGGTCCATCACTACTACCTGGAGGTCGGCGGTACGGGTGCGGCGGCGCCCGCGCCCGACTGCAGCGGCACCTACGCAATCGCCAACAAGCACCTCAACGGTGGTATCCCGGTGCCGGTCTGTTATCCGGCGAGCGCCGGCCCCTGGCTCAACGGACACAACAAGCCGGACATCAACGCACCGAGCTTCGACGCCAGTGTGCGCGAGGGGTACCGCAATCTGCTGGCCAAGGCCGAGGAGACCTACCGTCGCGATCCGGGCGCCCGCTTCACGATCGTCGGCTACTCCCAGGGCGCGCAGGTGGCCGATCTGGTGCTCCAGACGATAGCCAAGGGCGGCACCGACATCCCCCGCTCGCAGGTGAACGGCATGCTGTACTCCGACCCCATGCAGCCCGACACCGGCATCTGGGCCCGGGTTCCGAAGGGGTGGAGCGCCTTGGGATTCACGTCCACGGGCGCCGGTCCGGCGAAGTTCGACGGCGTCCCGGTGCAACGCTTCTGTATCCGCACCGACCTGGCGTGCGACGCCACCTCGGTCCAGTCCATACCCGGTTTCCTGAACCAGCACCCCAAGTACGTGCAGGAGGGCAACGTCATGGCGCAGACCATCGGCAACGACGGCGGTGACGGCGTCGTCTGGTACGAGCCGGACGGGCGCGTCAGGTCCTCGTAACCAGGAATGCGGGCAAACGGTCCGGCCGGCGCAGCCCGGTCGGACCGTTCACGTGCGCGAAGAGGCGACTCGGGACCGATGTACGTCCCGTGCGCGGTGACCGCGGCGCGGGTTCTCGGCGCATGACACCGGTTCGAGGTGGTCGGGGGTGACGCAGGCGCGGTTGCGGCAGAGGTGGTCGAGGTGCTGTTCCGGGGGGAGTTCGCCGGGGAGCTGGGTCCATATCCAGCGGTGTGTGCCGACGGTGCGGTGCTGGTGGGGCGCAACTGGTGGAGAGCACGTCTATGTACGCCCTCGCCGGGTCCGAGTCAGGGCCGTGAGCGGTGCGCCGTGCCCGCGGTGACGTCGCTGCCTGGCGTGTGACCGGGTGAGTCTGGTTCCGGCCCTGGTCAGCATCTGGCCGAGGAGGTGGATGGCTCGCGCCCGTGTCGGCACTCCGCGCGCTGTGCCCGTCCGGTAGGCATCGGATTTGCGAGGTGGTGTTGGGTGATACGAGGGTCACCGGCCAACTTCTTTGTGTCATCTGCCAGTACGACGGCCAGGCAGCGCGGAGGAGACTTTCTGCCACGACCACGACCCGGCGAGCCTCTGAATCCGGAGGTCCGGCGCGGCCACGTACAGGACGAAGCGCAGGAGGGGGCGGCACGTGAGCGTGCAGCAGTACGACGAGATCGGCGAGGCATTCGAGGGGTTCAAGTCCCTGCCGCTGATGCGTTACGGGGAGGTGCCGAGCTTCCTGGGCATGGTCGGGGACGTGAGCGGCAAGTCGGTTCTCGACCTGGCGTGCGGCACCGGTTTCTACAGCAGGGAGTTCAAGCGGCGCGGCGCCGAGGATGTCCTCGGTGTCGACATCTCCGTCGAGATGATCGCCGCCGCGCGGGAGAGCGAGCAGCGTGACCCGCTGGGCGTGCGCTACGAGGTCGGTGACGTGGCCGAGCTGCGGCCTGTCGACCGGCGCTTCGACATCGCGGTGGGAGTGCAGTGCCTCAACTACGCCGAGGACATCGCGGCGATGGAGCGGATGTGCCGCACCATCCACCGGAGCCTGGTGCCGGGTGGAGCGTTCTTCGTGCTCGCCCAGAAGCCCGACTACCGGTTCGACTGTCCGTCCCTGGACAAGTACGGGTTCCGCTGTGAGCCGACCGGCGAGGAAAGCGAGACGGGTCCGCGGGCGCGGGTCACGGCTCTCCTCGACCCGCAGCCGATCAGCATTGTCGCCACGGCCCCGCGCCGCGAGGTCTACGAGGAGTGTCTGCGGGTGACCGGGTTCGTTGCGGTGGAGTGGGTTCCGCTGCAGGTGTCCGATGCCGGCATCCGTGAGTTCGGCGAGGACTTCTGGGCGGACCTCCTCGCGAACCCGCCGCTGGAGATGCTGCGCTGCCGTGCCTGACCGGCCGACCATCGACAGCCGCAACACCCCGCCCTGCACACTCACATGTCCTCCGTTGTAGGTGCGACACGCACCTCGCCACATCCGGCTCCGTTCGGGTGAAAGACACGCTCTCGGGCGGAGGTAAGGAGCGGTTGGGGCGGTTGGGGCGTGTCAACCTTCGGCAGAGGCCGACGAGGGGGCTCGCGAAGGGCTTGCTCCATGGACGCCTGGAGGGTGCGGCGGGCCGGAGCCGTCCTGCCGCTGCTGGTGTACTGCGGGCTGTGCACCACGGTGATCAGCTCGCTCGGGGCGCTGCTCATTCCCGCGGTGGCGGCCGACCAGCGGGTTCCGGTGAGCACGGCCCAGTGGATGCTGACCGGGAACCTGCTGGTCGGCGCCGTCACCACCCCGGTCCTGGGCCGGCTGGCCGACGGTCCGCGCAGCCGACGGATGCTCCTGCTGGCGCTCACCGTGGTGGCCTTGGGCTCGGCGCTCGCGGCCACCGCCGAGACCTTCCCGCAACTGCTGGCCGGTCGGGCACTTCAGGGGCCGACCTGTGGGATGGTCCCGGTGACGATGGCCCTGGCACGCCGCCATCTGCCGTCGGACAGGGTGGGGCGGGCCATCGCGACGCTGGCCGTCACGGCCGCGACCGGTGCGGGTCTCAGCTGTCCGCTGACCGGCTTCATCGCCCAACACCTCGACTTTCACTGGGCGTTCTGGCTGGCGCTGGCGTTCGTCGCCCCGGCCTTCGCGGGCGTACTGCTGATCCTGCCGCCCGACCGTGCGGACCGGGAACCACGTCCCGCCGCCGACCCGGTGGGCGTCGCGCTGCTCGCCGCCGGGCTGGTCTGCCTGATCCTGCTGGCCGGCCAGGGCGCGCAGTGGGGATGGCGCTCGCCGGCCGTCCTGGGGCTGCTTCTGGGCACCCTGCTGTCCGCGGGTGGTTGGGCGTGGTGGGAGCGGCCCACCGGCCGGCCGCTGGTACGACCCGCGCTGCTCGGCCGCTCCGACGTCGTGCTGGCCAATGTCGCCGCATTCGCGCTCGGCGCGGCCGCCTTCGTCGGCCTGTCCGCCGTCGGCACGATGGCGCAGGCTCCCGCTTCGACCGGGTACGGCCTCGACCTGTCGGTCTTCGCAGGGGGGTGCCTGATGCTGCCGATGTCGGCCGGCAGCCAGTCGGCGGGACGGCTGAGCCGCCGGCTGACCGCGAAGGCCGGGCCGCGGGCGACTCTCGCGGCGGGCGCAGCCCTGGTGGCCGTCGCCCAACTCTGCCTGAGCGCTTACCACTACCGGCTGTGGCACCTGCTGCTCGCCATAGCGCTCCTCGGTCTGGGGACGGGCCTGACCTGGACGTCGGTGCCGATGCTCGTCCATGGTGCGGTACCCGCCGGCGAGCTGGGAAGCGTACTGAGCTTCAACCATGTGCTGCGGATCGCCGGTTCCACTCTGGGCAGCGCCGCGACCGGCGCGGTGCTGGCCGCTCACACCGCCGCCGACGGCCTGCCCGGCGACGCGGGCTACCGCATGGCCTTCACCACGAGTGCGGCCGGCTGCGGACTCGTCCTGGTGGGAATTCTGAGCCGGATGGTGGCTGAATCGTCTCGGCAGACGCTTCGGCACTCGGGGTGAATTCTGACCACCCGGGTTGCCGCAATTCTCTTCCGTCCCGTTAGGGACCGTAAAGAATCAACATGCTGCTTCCCGGTGTTCCTGTCGTTGGTGTGGTATGCGCATACCGAGCGAGGTTCGTGACCAACTTTCCCTGAGATTCGGAGTGTTGTTCCCTCATCTGAATGAGCGGCAGCAGCGGCTGGCGCTGGCTACCGAGGCCCGGCTGCTGGGGCACGGTGGGGTCCGGGCCGTCGCTTGTGCCGCGGGGGTGAGCGAGACGACGGTGCGGAAAGGAGTCTTCGAGCTGGAGGGTGGTGAGGACCCACTGCCCGATGGCCGGGTGCGCCGCGACGGCGGCGGTCGCAAGAGCGCCGAGGAGCTTGACCGTCTGCTCGTTCCGGCTCTGCTGGCGCTGGTGGAGCCGGATGAGCGGGGCGATCCGATGTCGCCGCTGCGGTGGACGACCAAGTCGCTGCGGTGTCTGGCCGGGGAGCTGACTCGGCAGGGCCATGCTGTGTCGGCGCCGACCGTGGGCCGGCTGCTGCGGGAGAACGGTTTCAGCCTGCAGGCCAACGCGAAGACCCTGGAGGGAGCCCAGCACCCGAATCGGGATGCGCAGTTCCGGTATATCAACGACCAGGTCAGGGACCATCAGGCGGGCGGCGAGCCGGTGGTCAGCGTGGATACGAAAAAGAAGGAAGTCGTCGGCCAGTTCAAGAACGCGGGCCGCGAGTGGCGGCCGACGGGCCGGCCGGTGCGGGTCGGTACCCATGACTTCCCCGATCAGGAGCTCGGCAGGGCCGCCCCGTACGGGATCTACGACATCACTTCGAACACCGGCTGGGTCAGCGTCGGCTGTGACCACGACACCGCTGCCTTCGCGGTCGAGTCGATCCGCCGCTGGTGGAACGGGCGAGGACGCCTCGACTACCCCGGCGCTACCCGGCTGCTGATCATCGCCGACGCCGGTGGCTCCAACGGCTACCGCACCCGGGCCTGGAAGACCGAACTCGCGGCCTTCGCCGCCGAGACGGGCCTGGCCGTCACTGTCTGTCACATGCCTCCGGGCACGTCGAAATGGAACAAGGTGGAGCACCGGCTGTTCTCCGCGATCACGATGAACTGGCGCGGCCGTCCGCTGACCAGCTATGAGGTCGTCGTGCAGAGCATCGCCGCGACCACCACACGCACCGGGCTCACCGTCCACGCCGAACTGGACCCCGGCCGCTACCCCACCGGTGTGAAGGTCAGCGACGCCGAGATGAACGCGGTGCCGCTGACCGGCCACGCCTTCCACGGGGAGTGGAACTACACCGTGCACCCCCGCCTCACCGAGCCGGCGAGCCTCAGCGGGCCGACCGTCGGCCTCGACCGTGGGGCCCTGTCGCACCCCGCCCTGACGGGCATGACCAGCACCACACTGACCGAGCTGACCACGGCCCTGGCCGCCCCCTGGCAGGCACTGCACGCCCCGGACCACACCACCCGACGCGACGGCGGCACACGTCGCCGGGCCCCGGGAGGCGGCCGCAAAGCCAAACTGAACCTGGCCGACCGCGTCCTGGCTACCGCGCTGCAGCAACACCTCGCCCTGCCGCCCACCGCGCTCGCCCGCCTGTTCACCGTCAGCAAGGACACCATCCGCGAGGCCACCGGCGAGATCAGACAGCTGATGGTCCAGCACGGGCACTCCCTCGGGCCCGCAGCGGCGCACCTGAGCACCCTCACCGGCCTCCTCGTCTACGCCACGGCGCACGGCGTCACTCTCACGCCACAAGCAAAACCCACACCTTGATTCTTTACGGTCCCTTAGTTAAAGGCGGATAATGTGGCGTCTTGTCATCCCCATGTCGGACCGTCACACTGCACATGAATCCCGATTTCAGGGTGGGCGCATGGGATGGCTCGCATTCGGATATTTCGTCTCCTATATTCCCTACGCGATGTTGGTGAAGGCCCTCTCCAGTGGTGTGCTGCCCGGCGCCCACGACCCGGTCGGGGGCTGGTCCTGTTACCCGCCGCAGCGATGGGCCAGTTGGTCGTCATGCCGGTGTTCCTGGCCGCGTCCGGATGGTGGCGGTACGCTCGCCGACATGAGTTGATGGGCCGTCAATTACCGGGCCCCGGTCGGGGCGCGGTGGTGTCGGGGCTCTTCGCAGCGCTGATCATCGCCACGACCACGCTCAACTACACCTTCGCCGGTGTCTCGATCCTGCTCATGCTGCTCCTGATGCGCGGCGGAGTGCTGATCATCTCGCCCGTGATGGACGCCCTCCGTCGACGGCACGTCAGGGCCTCCGCCTGGGTGGCCGTGGCGTTCAGCCTGGTCGCGGTCGGCGTGGCGCTCGGCGATGTGACGGGCCACCGACTGACCGTCGGCGCCGTCCTGAGCCTGGTGGTCTACCAGGCGGGATACGTGGGCCGATTCGAGATCATGAGCCGGGTGGCCAAGACGGGGACCGTGGCGACCGATCGGCGCTACTTCGTCGAGGAGCACGCTGCCGCCCCTGCCTGGCAGCTGCTGCTGCTCGCGCTCGGTGCCATCCTGGGCCAGCCGCAGCTGCGGGAGGGCTTCACCACCTTCCTCACCACGCCCGTGGCCCTGGGCGCGGCCGCGATCGGGGTCGGATACGAGGCACTCTTCGTCTTCGGCACCCTGATCTACCTCGACCGCCGAGAGTACAGCTGGTGCGTCCCGGCCAACCGGTGTGCCAGCCTGCTCTCCGGCCTGGTCGCCTCGTACGCCCTGGTCTGGCTCGCCGGGCTCGCGGCGCCCGGCAGCGCCCAACTGGTCGCTCTGGTCTTCGTGCTGTGCGCGGCGCTGGCCCTGTCCTATCCGTCCCTGGCGGCCAGGCGGAGTCGCCGCCGACTGCTGTTCGTCTGCGGCGGCAACACCAGCCGCTCGGCCATGGCGGAGTCGATGGCCAGGGCCGAACTGGCCGCGCTGACGCCACGCACCAGGGTGATGCCGCTGAGGGTGGCCAGCGCCGGGCTGGAGGTGAAGCGACCGGGCGCGACGATGAGCGAGGGCGCGCAGACCGCGCTCGCGGGGCTGGACATCCCGCCGGCGGCGTACCGGTGTCACCGGGCCCGACCGGTGACACCCGCGCTCTGCCACAGCAGCGCCGTGATCTACTGCATGACCCGGGCGCAGTGCGACCAGGTGGCCACACTCGCCCCCGGGCTCGACGGGCGGGTGGTCTGCCTGGACCCGGCCGGAGACATCCCGAATCCGGCGGGCCGATCACCCGAGGCATATCGCGCATGCGCCCACAGGATTCAGGCATCCGTCCACACCCGGCTCTGCGAGCACCTCGGCCCGGCCGGGGCCACCGGGACGAGGGCCGGCTCGACCAGGCGAGGATCGCCGGAAGCCGCGCCCGCCACGCGATCGAGCACCTGGCCGAGCAGACCGTGCACCACTGCATCCGTGCCTGCGGAGCCCGCAGCCTGGTACGGCCCGCGCCCGTGGAGCGGATCCTGCGCGACCTGACGGTTTATCAGCGACATGACAACGACGACCACATCTTGGCCACCATCGGCCGGGCGGCCCTGGGCGAGCGGCACGACCCGTCGTTCCACAAGCCCTGAAGCCCGAAAGGAGCGTCAGATGTCCGCCCGGTCGGACAACCACCACCCCGCCTCCGGGCACGGTATCCACCGCCGTCCGGTATCCCGCCTGGCCAGACCGGAACGCCGGGTCGGCCTGGCGCGCCTGCCGGCACCTTCTCCGGCCCTCCGCCGTGCCGAAGCCCACGCCGACGCGGTCCGGAAGGAACACTCGCGCCCGCAGGGCCTGCCCACACCAGCGGTCGCCTGGTGAAGCCGACGCCGACGCGGTCCGGAAGGAACACTCGCGCCCGCAGGGCCTGCCCACACCAGCGGTCGCCTGGTGAAGCCGACGAAGCCGGTCTCAGGGCATGCCGTACCCGCGACCGGCTCGGCCACCCGCTTCTCCCGGCAAGCGATCACGGCAGCCGCGATCGGCAACTTCATAGAGTTCTACGACGCCGCCGTCTACACACTGCTCGCACCTGTCTTCTCCCAGCAGTTCTTCCCTGTCGACAACAAGGCGGTCGCACTGCACTACACCTACGGGATCGTGGTCGGCATCGCCTTCATCGTGCGTCCCCTCGCCACGTTGGTGCTCTCGCCCTACGGCGACCGCCACGGGCGCCGGCAGCTGCTCTCGCTGACCCTGTTCATCATGGGAACCGGCCTGCTCCTGATCGGCCTGACCCCCGCCTACCGCACCATCGGCCCGCTCGCGCCCGTCCTCCTCGTCCTCGGCCGGGTGATCCAGAACGTCTCCAACTCCGGCGAGTACCAGGCGGCCACCACCTTCATCGTCGAACACGCCCCGCCCGACCGCCGGGCATCGGTCGGCGCCGTCCAGTACATGACCGCCGGGGCCGGGCTTCTCGCGGCCACCCTGGTCTCGGTCACGCTCACCGCCAACCTGCCCAAGGCGCTCATGGCCGACTGGGGTTGGCGGGTACCGTTCCTGCTGGGCGCCCTGCTCTGCCTGTATGGCGTCCGGCTGCGCCGGGCCGTGCCGGAGAGCCCGTCCTTCACCAGACTGCGAGCCGCCGGCGAGGTCGAACGCCGACCGCTGCGCACCGCCGTACGGCAGCATCGGCGGAGCCTACTGCTGGTGGTGGTGCTCCAGTTCAGCCAGGTCACCTACTACACCTGGCAGGTCTTCCTGCCCACGTACGCCCACTTGGTCGCCGAATTCCCCTTGCAGACGAGCCTGGCCCTGAATGCGATCGCGCTGGCCGCTTTCATCCTGCTGCTCCCGCTGGTCGGCGCCCTGTCCGACCGCGTGACCGGGCGCCGCCCCTGATCATCGCCGAGGCTCTGGGCTTCGCCGTCCTCGCCTACCCGATGCTCGCCCTCCTCCAAAACCCGACCCCCGCCGGATACCTGCTGGTGGCGGTGGCCGGCAACGCGCTCCTCGCCCTCAGCTACGGGAACATGGCCGCCCTGTTCTGCGAGCTCTTCCCGACCGGAGTCCGCTCCTCGGGGATAGGCGTCCCCTACCAACTGGCCACCACACTCTTCGGCGGCAGCACCCCGATCATCGCGGCCTGGACCATCGCCCACCACCACACACTCGCACTCGGCACATACATCCTGTGCCTGGAGGCCATTGCCGCAGTGGTCTACCTCCTGCTGCTCCCGGAGACCCGCGGGAGGACGCTGGACTGAACATCCCGCTGAAGCCGAAGCATGCGAGGCACGGGCGGCCGCGGCGCTGCCCCGATCCGCCCTGCGGCCAAGCCCCGCCACCGCTCCACCGGCCGCACAGCGACACGGAGGTCGGCAGCGATCACTGATCCGGCCGTGTGGCGCTGCCATCGGTCCCGGCGACCGGGGCCAGGAGCGCTTCCAGCCGGGCACGAACCAGGCTGCCTGCCCGATGGTGCCGGCGGCACAGTTCGAGTGCCGTGCGGTGTTCAGCGTCCCCCTGGTCGGCGTCGGCCCCGTGGGCGAGCAGGTGGCCGACGGCGGCGATCTTGCCGCCGGCCACGGCCTGCAGCAGCGGCCGGCGGTTCCAGGAGTCCGTGGCGTCGATGTGCACAGCTCGTGCCTGCCGGGCCGTTTGAGCAGGTAGCCGGACGCGCGGCGTCGATGGCCGCGATGATGTCGGCGTCGGTGTCGTAGGTGGTCAGCACGAGCACCCGCACGCCGGGGTGGGCGACGCCGAACCCGGCGGCGGCCGTGCCGCTGCCGGAGCGCTCCTGACCGCGACGCGGGGGCCGGTGGGTGGCAGGCATGACGAACTCTCCTTGCGGCTCAGTCCTGTCCGTCGGGGATGCGGGTACAGCAGGTCAGGGCGGTGGCGTTGTCGGCGGCCAGCGAGCGGGCCAGCACGACCAGGTCCGCGACGCGCGGATCGCCGACGGAATAGCGCAGCTTCTTGCCGTCCCGGCGGGCGGTCACATAGCCGCAGTCCACGAGACAGGACAGGTGCACCGACACGCGCGGCTGGGAGATCCGGGCATGCTCAACACACTCGGCCGAGGTGCGCTCGCCACTGAGGATGTACTCAAGCAGCTTCAGCCGGGTGGGGTCCGCCAGGGCGCGGAAGAACTTCGCCACCGTGTCCGGATGTGTGCAGGGCACCTCATCGGCAACCGGGGCGGACGGGGCAGGGGTGTTATGGCGCTGGGGCATACGTCCGCCCTCCACAACTGGAACTACTGGCCACGTCCGGCCTCCATAAATGGAACTCTTGGCCACTGGTGCTATTTGCCTAGGCGCATACTATGGATCTATCGCCCTATTCGGCAACGCGCATAGCAGCGGGCCCGGAATCCCGGGCCCGAACGAGGAGGCAGCACCGTGACCACGACGGAACCCGGCTTCGACCTGGCGGTCGTCGGCTCCGGCTCGGCCGCGTTCGCCGCCGCCATCGCCGCCACCGACCAGGGCGGGCGGGTGGTGATGGTCGAGCGCGGCACCATCGGCGGCACCTGCGTGAACGTCGGCTGTGTGCCGTCCAAGGCACTGCTGGCCGCCGCCGAGGCCCGCCATACCGCTGCTGTCGCCGACCGCTTTCCCGGCCTGGCCCCGGCCGAACCGCCGGCCGGCTTCGGTGAGGTGATCGGCGGCAAGGACGCCCTGGTCGAGGAGCTGCGCGCGGAGAAGTACGCCGATCTCGCGGACGACTACGGCTGGGAGATCGTGCACGGCACCGCCACCTTCGCCGGGACCGTCGACGCCCCGGAGCTGGAGGTCGCGCTGAACGAGGGCGGCTCCCGCCGGATCGAGGCCGGCCACTACCTGATCGCGACCGGATCCGCCCCGTGGGCCCCGCCCGTCGAGGGCCTGGAGGAGGCCGGGTACCTGACGTCCACCACCGCGATGGAGCTGACTGTTCTCCCGGAGTCGATGCTCGTGGTGGGCGGCAACGCGGTCGGCCTGGAGCAGGCTCAGCTCTTCGCCCGCCTGGGCACCCGGGTAACCGTCATCGAGGCACTGAACCGGCTCGCCCCGTTCGAGGAGCCCGAGGTCTCGCAGGTGATCGAGAGCGTGTTCGCGGACGAGGGCATCACCGTCCACACCGGTGCCACCCTGACCTCCGTACGTACGGACGGCGGCGAGAGGGTCGCGACCGTCCGCACTCGCGACAGTGAAACCGTGGAGCTGCGCGCCCGTCATCTGCTGATCGCGACCGGCCGCCGCCCGAACATCACGGGGCTGAACCTCGACGCCGTCGGCGTGCAGACCGGCACACGCGGCGAGGTGATGGTCGACGACCACCAACGCACCACCAACGAGCGCGTGTGGGCCGCGGGCGACATCACCGGAGGCGCTCAGTTCGTGTACGTGGCGGCCGCCCAGGGCACGTTGGCCGTCGACAACGCCCTGGGCGCCGCCGGCAGGACGCTGGACTGCACCGCACTGCCGCGAGTGACGTTCACCAGCCCGGCCATCGCGGCGGTGGGGATGACCGACGCGCAGATGGCCGAGGCCGGGCTGCCCTGCGACTGCCGGGTCCTGCCGCTCCAGTACGTGCCGCGCGCCCTGGTCAATCGGGACACCCGCGGACTGGTCAAGCTCGTCGTCAACACCGACACCGGCCGGGTGCTCGGCGTCCATGCGATCGCCGACGGCGCCGGGGACCTCATCACCGCCGCCACGTACGCGATCACCGCCGGGCTGACCGTCGACCAGCTCGCCCACGCCTGGGCGCCGTACCTGACCATGGCCGAAGCCCTCAAGCTGGCCGCCCAGACCTTCACCAGCGATGTCGCCAGGCTCTCCTGCTGCGCCGGCTGAGGCACCGAAGAAGATCGGAGGCAATGTCCATGGACGCGAATCGGAGCATGAAGCGGCCCCGTCCCATGACGGTCGGTGAGCTGTCCCGCCGCACCGGTGTGCCGGTCAAGACGCTCCGCGAGTACACCGATCTCGGGCTGATCTACACCCTCGGCCGCAGTCCGTCGAACTACCGGCTGTTCGACGCCGACGCCCTGTGGTGCGTGCGTTTCATCGGCCAACTGCGCGGACTTGGGCTGACCTTGGCCGAGATCCGCGAGCTGGCCACCGCATCTCTCGACGGTGCCGACGGGCCGGCCGGACCTCGCCTGGCGCAACTGTTGCGCCGTTCCCGCGAGCGGCTTCGGCAGCGCATCGCCGCACAGCAGCAAGTGCTGCGCCGGATCGCGGAGTTCGAAGCTGAGCACCAGGAGGAGTTGGTGGCGGAAGGCGACTTCTGCTGGGCCGGTGATCCCCGGTCCGGAGCAGGGGCTTGAACTCGCCCCGGGGTCGGCCCCTACGGCCCCAGGCATCGGCCCTCTCCACGGCATCGGCCCTCTGCGCGCGGACCTCGGTCGGCGGATTCGCGGCGCGGATCATCCTCGTGCTGGGGACACACCCCCAGTACGGGCATCCGCCGCCGACCCACTCCGCCTCGATGCTGGGCTCGTCCTCCTTCGAGCGGGTACGCGTCCTCAGGCGAGTGGGTACGCGCGCCGCCCCGCTCAGGCTCCGTCGGGGCAGGCCGTTCCGTCCTGTACGTCCTGTGCGACCTGGGGGGCGTCTTGAGCAGGGCAGTGCCGAAGGCGCGCAGCCGCTCTCCCGCGGACGTACGCTGAACTTCCTGGGAGGACTGGCCGAGGGCGGCAAGACGATCGCCGTCCACACCCTGTGGTGCCTGCTGCCCGCCTACGCGCACACGGTGGCCTGGGGATGGGCGGCCGTGGTGGCCGTCACCGCCGTCCACCGGGTTGTCACCGGCTACCGCGTGCTGTGCTGACGTCCGGCGTACGGGAGCAGATCTCGTCCGGCGTGCGGGAGCGGGTTTCGTCCGGCGTACGGGAACGGACCCGTCGCGCCGCCCACCACCCGCCGGCGCTCAGGGCCACCAGCCCGGCCGGCGCGATCCACAGCACCGGGGAGCCGGGATCGCGCAGTGCCCCGCCGAGGCCTGTGTAGACGAGGGTGCCCGGCACGATGCCCAGTGCGGTGGCGGTCACGTAGGGCGCGAACCTGACTCCGGCCACCCCCGCGCCGTAGTTGACCGCGGCGAACGGGAACAGCGGCACCAGGCGCAGCAGGAGTACGGCGGTGAAGCCGCGGCGCGACAGGTGGGCGTCCAGAGCGGCCAGCCGCCCCGAGCCCGTGTACCGGGCTACCGCCGGACGTCCCAGCGGCCTCGCGAGGCCGAACGAGAGCGCGGCACCCGCGGTGGCACCCACCAGCACCGCCGCCGCACCCAGCGGGAGTCCGAACAGTGCCCCGGCGGACGCGGTGAGCACCGACCCGGGCAGCAGCGCGGTTACCGCCAGGGCGTAGCAGAAAGCGAAGACCAGTGGCCCCCAGAAGCCGAGCGACTCGGTCCACCGTCCCAGGTCGGCAAGCGTCCCTCCGCCGCCCAGCGCCACCCAGCAGCCCAGACCGACCAGCAGCGACGCGAGGACCAGCAGCTTGACCACGGCGCCTCGGGTGGAGGCTGGTCGCTTCTCTCCGACCGGTGCCTCTGCGTCCGCCTTCGCCTCTGCTTCCGTTTCCGCTTCCGCTTCCGCTTCCGCTTCCGCTTCCGCTTCCGCCGAATGCGATGAGAGTGAGGCGGGTGTGGGGGACACGGTTTCGTGACGGCTCATATGTGTCTGTCCTGTTCGGCCGGTTCCTGTTCGGTCATGCGTTGCCGTCCGGTGTGATCGGCCGCACGAGGCCGTCGTGCTGCCGCAAGGAACCCGGCCGGTCCCTGCGGCATTCCGTCCGGGACACGCCGTACGAGGGAGGAAGGCCGGATCGGCGGCTCGCCACCGAAAGTCTGTGCGCAAATCTGTGCCCAGGGGGAAGGGTGAAGCGTCGTAGCGGGTTTCCTTCCCATGCCGCCGGCCACAGGCAAGTCCGTCGGCACCCATCTGAGAGCCGGAGTGAGACTGCAGCATGAGCGCATACGACCTGGTGGTCATCGGTGGTGGCAGTGCCGGGCTGACGGCGGCGCGCACCGCCGGGCGGTTCGGCGCGCGTTCGTTGCTGGTCGAGCGGGACCTGCGGCTGGGCTGGACGGCCTCGCACTACGCCAAGACCGTGCACCCGTATCCGACATACGCGGACGGGCCCTGGCACGCCGCGCTCAGCGACGTCTACGCCCGGCTCTTCGAGAACCAGCGGGCCACGGGCGCGCTGCTGGGCCTGCGCAGGAAGGTGGTGCGATGATCCTGCGGCTCGTCCTCGGTGCTGTCTTCGCGGCGATGGCGCTGGGCCAGCTCGCCTCGTTCGACGCGATGGGGGACATCCTCGGCGCGTACGGGGTGACCGGTGGGGCGGCCTCGACTGTCTTGGCGGTGGTGCTGATCGCCGGTGAGGCGGTCGCGGGGGTGTGGTTCCTGGCCCGGCCCCGCTCCACGGCGATGGCCCCGGCGTGGATCTACACGGTGGTGTCACTGCTGTGGGCAGCCCTCGCCGTACAGGCATACGCACGAGGACTGGCCATCGACAACTGCGGCTGTTTCGGTAGCTACTTCAGCCAGCCGCTGCGGTGGTGGGTCCTCGTCGAGGACGCGCTGATGCTGCTGTACGCCTGGCTGCTGCTGCGCAGGACCAGCCGTCGGGCCCCCGCCCTGACCGACCCGGTACTCGACCGCATGGCCGCCGCACCAAGAGAGCAGGAAGCAAGCTGATGGGACTCGTGGCGACACTGCGCGCTGTTGACCACCGGCACCCCGCCCGCCCTGCTCGCCGCCACCGCCAACCCCGTTGACTGCCTCGCCTCCCGACCCGTCTCCCGCCCCGTCCCCAAGGAGAAGAAGTAGTCCATGCGTATCGGCGTCATCACCGGATCGGGCAGCTATGACTGGCCCCACATGGCAAGCGCGGCCCCACAAACCGTCACCACCGCCTACGGCCAGGTCACGGTCACCGAGGGCCGCCTCAAAGGGGTGGAGATCGTCCAGCTGTCCCGGCACGGCGCCGGGCACCACCGGCTGTCACACCAGGTCGACCACAAGGCGAACCTCACGGCACTGCAGGCCGCCAACGTCGACGCCGTGGTCTCCCTGACGGTGTGCGGAGCAGTCGACCCGGCCACCCCGCCCGGCTCACTGATCATCTTCGACGACCTGTACTTCCCCGCCAACCGGCTACCCGACGGCACCCCCTGCACCTGGCACGACACCCCGGGCAAGGCAGGGCGCGGTCACTGGATCTTCGACCGCCCCTTCAGCGAACCCCTGCGCCAGGCACTGATCACCGCCGCCCACGAGACCCGGGCACCGGTCGTGGAACAGGGCGTCTACGGCCATGTGGACGGCCCCCGCTTCAACTCCCGCGCCGAGATCGCCGCGCTCGCCACCGCGAAAGTGACCGCGGTCAGCCAGACCGCCGGGCCCGAAACGGTACTGGCCGGCGAAGCCGAACTGCCCCTGGCCCTCGTCGGATTCGTCACCGACTACGCCAACGGCATCGCCCCCGAACCCGAACCCGTGCAGGCACTCCTCAACCGGATGGCAGCCAGCAAGACGATCTTCGCCGAACTCGTCGCACGCGCCGTGCCCACTCTGAACGCGGCGACCCCCGCCGGGTTCGTCCACCGATTCGACTCATGAGCACGGCACGCACCCCCGCCGTACTCGTCATGGCGAAGACCCCCCGGCCCGGCACCGTCAAGACCCGGCTGCATCCATTGCTCGGCCCCCAGCGCTGCGCCGTCCTCCAAGCCGAACTCATCCGCCACACCCTGGAGACAACCACGGCCCAGGGGCTGCGCACCTACCTGGCGTACGCCCCGGACGGCGGGGAGGACGAGGACGGCGTGCGCGACCTGGCACCGGCCGCGGTCCGGCTGCTCGTTCAGCGCGGCGGGGACCTCGGACAACGGCTGACGGCCGCCGTCGCCGAGGTCTTCGCCGACGGCGCGGGACCACTGCTGGTCATCGGCACCGATGCCCCGACCCTGACCGCACACCACCTGGCCGCCGCCTTTACCACCCTGGAGAGCAGGGACGTGGTGCTGGGCCCGGCCCTGGACGGCGGCTACTACCTGATCGGGATGCACTCCCCGCACCCCCAGCTCTTCGCCCTCGACACGGCCTGCTGGAGCACGGACAAGGTGCTGGCCACCACCTTCGCGCTCGCCACCGACACGGGGCTGCATGCCGAACTCATTTCCCCGCTACGGGACCTGGACACCCCCGAAGACGCCGCCGCGCTGCGCGACGCCCCGCTCCTGCCGCAGCGTATCGCTGCCCTGCTGGACCCGTTGGAGACGGCATGACGCCATGACATGACGGCATGAAGGTGTCGACCGTCCCTGAACCATCCCGTTCCCGCACCAGGTTGGAGAGACCCCTCATGCGGATCGCTGTATGCGGCGGCCCCTACGGCAACCCGTACGCCCTGCAAGCCTTCGTCGACGACGCCCGAGCGCGCGGCGCCGAGCGGCTGTTCTGCCTGGGCGACCTCGGCGGCTTCGGCGCCGACGTCGACGCCCTGTGGCCGATCCTGACCGATGCCGGCGTCGAGTGCATCGCGGGCAACTACGACGTGGCGATCGCCCGCGGCGACACGGACTGCGGCTGCGGCTACCGCGACCCGAAGGACAACGCGTACGCCCAGATCGTCTACGACCACACCCTCGCCACCACCAGTCGCGACTTCGCCGCCTGGATGGGGACCCTGCCCACCGAGCACCGCGAGATGATCGGTGGCTTGGATGTGCACATGGTGCACGGCTCCACTCTCACGCTGAACGACTTCTGGTGGGAGTCCCTGCCCGACGACCGGCATCGCCTTCGCGCCGAGGCATCCGGCGCGGACGTCATCCTGTGCACCCACAGCGGACTGCCCTGGCGGCGACGCATCGGTGACACCCTCGCGGTCAACGTCGGCGTCCTGGGGAAACCTGCCAACGACGGCCGTCGCGAGGTCTGGTACGCGGTCCTCGACATCGAGGACGGCAAGGCTGAGGCCGAGCTGATCCCGCTCGGGTACGACTGGCAGGCACAGGCCCGCTCCATGCGTGACGCGGGACTTCCTGAAATCTTTGTGGAGACCGTAGAGACCGGCTGGTGGACCACGTGCCTTGAGGTCCTGCCCCCGGCCGAGCGTTCCCGGGGCCGCTACCACCTCTACCGCTCCACCCTCCCGTCCGGGTTCCGGCCCGCCGACGACGGCTGGGGCGAGACCACGCCCCAGGCACTGGAAGGCGACCGGCCGGTGGTCCCCTTGTTCGGCAGCCCCTACTTCCCCTCCCGCCTCTGGCTTTACACCAACTTCCACTGCAACCTGGCCTGCGACTACTGCGCCGTCGCCTCCTCGCCGAAGGCCGCCCCGCGCACCCTGCCCGCCGCCACCTTCCGCACCCTGGTCGACGAAGCCGTCGAAGCCGGCTTCACCGAGCTCTACATCACCGGCGGCGAACCCTTCCTCCACCCCGACATCGTTGAACTCCTCGACTACGCCGGCTCCCAGCTGCCCACCGTCGCCATGACCAACGCGATGCTGCTGCACGGCCGACGAGCGGATGGCCTCGGGGCGCTCGCCGGCCGCAAACTCACCGTCCAGACATCCCTGGACGGCGCCACCGCCCACGTCCACGACCTGCACCGCGGCCCCGGCTCCTGGACCCGCACCCTCGACGGCATCCGCCACCTGATCGACCTCGGCCTGCCACCCCGCGTCGCCCTCACCGAAACCTCCGACAACACCGCCGAAATCCCCGCCGTAGCCGCCCTGCTCACCGAACTCGGCCTGCCCGCCGACCACTTCGCCGTACGCCCCCTCCTCCGCCGCGGCTTCTCCGACACCGGCGTCGAGATCGGCGAGGACTCCAGCATCCCCGAACTCACCGTCACCGCCGACGGCCTGCACTGGCACCCCGTCGGCGCCGACACGGCCACCAGCCCCGATATGCACCTCGCCCCCACGGGCACCCCACTGGAGACGGGAAAGCAGCTCGTGACCGAGCGGTTCTTCACCGCCCGCCTCACCGACGGCAGCCTGCCCCGCCCTGTCCACTGCGCCATCTGACATCACCACGAGGGAGTTCCTGATGCAGCCGAACGTCGCCATCCTCGGCGCCGGCCCCGTCGGCCTCGATGCCGCACTCGCCTGTGCCGACGCCGGATGGTTGTTCACCGTCTACGAGGCATCGGACACCATCGCCGGCCACGTACGCGACTGGAGCCACGTACGGCTCTTCACCCCCTGGGACCTGAACACCTCCTGGCGGATGCGCACCCATCTCACCCGCGCGGGCCACCCCGTCCCGTCCGGCGACCGCTGCCCCACCGGCGGCGAACTCGTCACCCAGCTCCTTGAGCCACTCGCCCCATCACCAGCCCTCGCGGGCCGCATCCGCTACCGCACCCGTGTGGCCGCCATCGCCCGCACCGGACTGCTCAAACACGAACAGATCGGCACCCCCGCCCGCGCCACCGCTCCCTTCACCCTCCTGCTCGACACCCCGGACGGCGAGGACACCGTCGAAGCCGACCTCGTCCTGGACTGCACCGGCACCTACTCCCACCCCAACACCCTCGGCAACGGCGGCATCCCCGCCCCCGGCGAGCGCGCCCTCGCCCACCGCATCACCCGCACCCTCCCGAATGTCGACGACCCGGACCGCTGGGCAGGCACCGTCCTGCTCGTGGGCGCCGGCAAGTCCGCCCAGACCGCCGCCCGCGATCTCGCCACCCTCCCAGGCACCCGCCTGGAGTGGGCCGTCCGCAGCCCGGCCCCCGACTGGGGCGCCATCACCGACGACACCCTCCCCGGCCGCCAGGAACTCGTCGACACCTCCCAGCACCTGGCCGACGGCTCCTGCGACCGCGTCACCGTCCACACCGGCGCACACGTCCAGTCCTTGCACCCCGACGGCGACCTTCCCCCAGCTCTCGACTCCTTCCCCACGTTCTCGACTCCGCTCGAACAGGGGGGACCTCCCTGCGCAGGGGAGGCCCCAATGTGCGCCCGCCTCGCCACTGCCGCCGGCCCCCGCTCGGTGATCTGCGACCACGTCATCTCGCTCACCGGCTACACCGGCGACCACAGCCTCTACCGCCAGCTCCACGTCCACGAGTGCTACGCCACCGGCGCCCCGATGAACCTCTCCGCCGCCCTCCTAGGAGCAGCGGGCGGCGACTGCCTCGCCCAGCCCGCCCCTGGCATCGACCAACTCCGCACCCCCGAACCCGGCTTCTTCATCCTCGGCGCCAAGTCCTACGGCCGCCTGAACACCTTCCTCCTGCGCACCGGGTACGAACAGGTCGACGCGGTCGTGTCGGCGCATCCCCCGGCCGGGCAGCCATGTACGGAGGTGCCGACCGCCTCGTAAAGGAGACATCAGCCCGCCGGAGGGGGCTTCCCTTCCCCACCATCGCCGCCGGAGGGGACTTCCGTTCCCCACCACCGCCGCGACCGGCACGGCAGTACGCACCGTGCACCCCGCAGCAGCAGGGCCACCGCCTCCCTCGTCGGTGTCCACGCGGCCACCGCCCCGCCCGCTCGTTCCCCCTTTCCCCACCCAGCCGGCCGCACTCGCCTGCACCGCACGCGAACCCCCGCACACCGGGCCCCGGTGGTGAGCCCATCGCCCGGACGAAGCCACCCCGTGCCCTGCACGCCGGAATGCCGACGACGTCCCGGCGGGTTTCTGGACCACAGACGAAGTGGAGACCGGCATGAGCGACCCCAAGGCCCCGAAAACGGAGGCCGTCCGTGTTTACTGGCGGCCCGGCTGCCCGTACTGCGCGATGCTGCGCCACGGATTGAAGCGCACCGGCCTGCCCGTGGAGTGGCACGACATCTGGGAGGACGGCCGCGCCGCGGCGTACGTGCGGTCCCTCAACGGCGGCAACGAGACCGTCCCCACCGTGGAGGTGGCCGGGCGGGCCCTGACCAACCCCAGCGCGCGCGAGGTGCTGGCCATGGTCCGTGCACATGCCCCGCACCTTGCCCCAGCCGCCGGCGCCGCACCACGGCGGGCATGGCTGCCCTGGCGCCGCCGCACCGCGCCATAGATGTCGTCGCGGACGGCGATGATGTCGGCGGATTCGGTGGCGATGTCGGTGCCGCTGCCCAGCGCGATGCCGACGTCGGCCTGCATCAGGGCGGGGCGTCGTTGATGCCGTCCCCCGACCATGGCCACCTTGGCGCCGTCGGCCTGGAGTTCGCGTACCAGGGCGGCCTGGCGGTCCGGAAGGACCTCGGCACGGACCTCGGCGATGCCCAGCTGCCTGGCGACGTGATGGGCGGCCCGGGGGTTGTCCCCGGTGACCAGCCGGGACACACCCTGCCGACGCGCTCCTCGCAGCCGGTGCGGGTCATGCCCTGTACGTACAGCAGGAGGTCCTGCGCATCCTTTGCGCCCATCGCTCCTCCAGAGGCCGGGAACAGCCCTCAGGCTGCTCGTACCTCGCTCTGCCATGACGCTGAAACCTTGCCCGAGGGGTAAGGTCAAGCTTGGCGGGCGAGGGGAGAAAGGGGCAGCGCATGCGAGGCGTGACCGTGGGAAAGGCGGCCGAGCTGGCCGGGGTGAGCCGCAAAGCCATCCGGCTGTGGGAGGCCAAGGGGCTGCTGCCCGAGGCCGAGCGGACCGAGGCCGGCTACCGGCTCTTCGACGAGGCCGATCTGGAAGTGCTGCGCTTCATCCGCCGCGCCAAGGCCCTCGGCCTGACCCTGGACGAGATCAACGACGTCCTCGACCTGCAGCGCGGTGGCGCCCAGCCCTGCGCCCGGGTCACCCAGCTCCTCGACGCCCACCTCGACCAGATCAACCGCACCCTGACCGAGCTGCGCCGGCTCCGCGCGGCGCTGCTCGACGCCCGCCGCACCGCCGACCAGACCCGCAGGGCCGGCGGCGACGCCGTCGTGTGCCGGATCATCGAGACCGGCCCCGACCCCAGTCGGTGACCAGCGGCCCGCGCTGCCCCACCGTCGTATCCCGGCCGAGCCAGGCGCTGTTCGGGCAAGGGCAGGCAGCGGCAGGAGCAGGACCAGGCACCACAGCCGGCGGGTGGAGCCCGGCCCCCGGAGGGCAGCCGCCTCCACACCTACTTGCCGGGCACCGATACGGCCAGGTCAGCGGGGTCGGCTCCGCCTACGTTCCGGCTGGGTGGCGCGTCCGTCCCAGCAACAGGGCGCTGCCGCTGCTGAGGACGAGGAGCCCGGCCGCGCTCAGCAGGGCCGCGCCGTAGGTGCCGGTCAGGTCTTTGAGGGCGCCGGTCGTGTACGGGGCGAGGAAACTGGCGACGCTGCTCAGGGAGTTGACCGCCGCGACTCCGGCCGAAGCGCACAGACCGGCGGGCAGGGCGAGGGGCAGGGCCCAGAAGACGGGGACGGCGGCCAGGACGCAGGCGAGGGCAACCGTCAGCGTGGCCGCGGCAAGCAGCGGGGAAGCGACCACCGGGGCCAGGGCCAGGGCGAGCGCGCCGGTCAGGGCAGCCAGTGAGAGGTGGCCGGTGCGTTCGCCGGTGCGGTCGGAGCGGCGGCTGACGGCCAGTATGCACGCGGCGCCCAGGGTGTAACAGAGCGCGACGGCAGCGGAGACGCGGGTGACCGAGTCGCTGCCGAAGGCGTCGGCGACCATCTGGGGCAGGAAGAACTGCAGGGTGTAGAGGGCGAAGCAGAGGCCCGCGTACACGGCGGCATGGGCGAGGAGCCGTCGGTGGCGGAGCGCGGTCAGCACCGGACGGCGTGGCGGGTCGGCCATCGGGGTGTGCTCGGCGGCGGTGGTCGCGGTCAGCCAGGCGGCTTCGGCCCGGGTGAGCCAGGGGGCGTGGCGGGGGGTGTCGGGCAGGACGCGCAGGGCGGCCAGGCCGAGCAGTACGGAGGGGAGGGCGAGCAGCCAGAACATGGTGCGCCAGCCCGCGATCGTGCCCGTCCCGCCGTGTTCGATGAGCAGTCCGGCCAGGGGGGACTCCGGCCACGTTGGCGATCGGCACGCCGAGCAGGAAGTACGCGGTGGCGCGGGCCTTGGCCGGGCCGGGGAAGAAGCAGCCGAGGTAGTGGACGACGCCGGGGAAGAAGCCCGCTTCGACGGCGCCGAGCAGGAAGCGGACCGCGTAGAGCTGTCCGGGGGTCGTGACCAGGCCGGTGGCGGCCGAGCAGATGCCCCAGCCGATGGCCATGGCGGCGATCCACCGGCGGGCGCCGAGTCGGTGCAGCACGATGCCGGCCGGGACCTGGCACGGCAGATAACCGGTGAAGAAGATGCCCGAGGCCAGGCCGTAGGCGGTGGTCGACAGGCCCAGGTCGGCGTTCATCCGCAGTGCGGCGACGCTGATGTTCACCCGGTCGATGAAGTTGGCGACGTACAGGGCCAGCAGCAGGGGAAGCAGCCGGACCGTGACGGCACGCACCACCCGGCCGCTGTCGACTCCCGCGACGGAGGGACGCCGGGGCAGTCTCCCTCACGGCGCTTCGGTGAAGGCCAGGCGGCGCTCCACGGGGACGGCGGCGCCGTCGGCCTCGGCGTAGGGGGCGGCGAAGAACAGGGCGCGGCCTGCGTGCTGCGGCGGGTCGAAGAGCAGGTCGCGACCGGTGGAGAAAGCGATGTGATTGCACTCCAGACGGCCGAAGAGTCCGTGGGTGCCGTACTTGCAGGCGCAGGAGGCGTCCGCGGGCAGCCAGCCGAGCCCGGCGATGAAGAATTCCGCCCAGCAGTGGTAGCCGCACACCTCACAGTCCTCGGCCGTGCCGGTGGGGGCTTCGAGGGCCTGGCCCAGGACGAAGCGGGCCGGGATGCCCACCGAGCGGCACAGGGACACGAACAGGGCGTGGATGTCATTGCAGTTGCCGACCTGGCAGACCAGGGCGTGCTCGGTGCTGCCCCGGTACGACTGCTGGGTGGCGTCGTACGTCATGGCACCGGTGGTGTGGTCGTAGATCCTGCGGGCCTGCTCCAGCGGGTTCGTCTCGCCCGCGACGATCTCGGCGGCCAGGGCCCGGGTGCGGTCGTCGACGTCGACGTGCCGCTCGGGCTGCAGAGTCCGGGCGAACAGCTCGGGGCTGGCGAGAGCCGTGGCGCGGGCCGGGTCCGTCGTGCCGGGCCGGGGGACCCGCTTGATGGCGTAGCGCAGTTCGAAGGAGTACCGCCCGGCCGTGGGGGCCGGGGCTGTGGCGTGCAGGAGCGTGTTGCCGAACTCGGCCTCCCGGGTCAGCTCCGCGGGCAGGTCGGCGCGTACGGCCAGGTCGAGGACCCGCTGGTGCGGGACATCGGGGATCACCGGCGCCCACAGCCGCAGCCGTCGGCACCGTTCCGGGGCGTCCACCGTGAAACTGTCCGTGATCTCGAAACGGCAACCGATGTCAGCCGGGGGACTGCTCGCGGAGGCGGTGGCGGATACGGATCCGGTCATGAGGACCTCTCAAGGAGAGTCGGGGGAGGGGGGCAGGCGCGCTGCAGGGGAAGGCCCGCGGCGCGCCACTCGAAGAAGCCGCCGACCAGGCGCCGGACGGTGAAACCGCGGGGCCGCAGGATCTCGACGGCCTCGTAGGAGTAGACGCAGTACGGGCTGCGGCAGCAGCCTACGCCGGTCCGAGGGGACTCACCGCCCCTGGGACCGGCGGCGCGCGGAGCGGCGGTGTGCGGACGGCAATCATCGGCGGCGCCGTCACGGCGACCGGCGCCATAACGGACCTTCGAGGCCCGGCGCCACCAAGCCGTCCCGTTCACCCGTCTCCTGACAGGGCACCAGCTCTGCCGGTCGACGGGAGCCGCGATCGCCTGGACGCTGACTCCGGCTGTTGCCGCACTGGCGTCGGCCGGAGTCTTCGCGGCGCTGCGCTGACGCCGGAATCCCTACGGTTGCTCGGTTCCGGCCACGGCCTCGGTCTTGATCATGACCTTGCCGCAGCAGCAGGTCGGGGCCGTACCGGAGCAGTTCGCCGGGGCGGAGACCAGGACCTTGACCGTGCAGTCGCAGTTCTCACAGGGACAGGTGTAGATCTCGCCTTCACGCATCGACATGGTGTACCTCTTCACTCCTCGATGGATGGGGACGCAACCGGGTTGTCCCGGCTGCGTCCCCATCGTGGAACCTTGCCCCCGGGTCAAGGTCAACACGACCCACGCAAGAGCGTGACAGCAGTGGAAGCGGGTCGCCGCAGCCGTGTACCCGGCCTGTGGACCGCACCGGGAACCGGCGGTACAGCGCGACGGCCGGTTCCGCCGCTACAGCGGGGAGGGCAGGCTGAGCTGAAGTGGTTGGGGTACGCCGACCAGGAGACGCAGGATGTAGGTCTCGGGGTCCCGGCGGGGAGGAAGACGGCCTGCACGGTGGTCAGCGTCCGCACGGTGCACACCGCGGGGCGTCCCAGCAACAGCGGTACGTCCCCGGCGATTCCGCATTCCGACAGCACTCCGACCACCACACGCCGTCGGCCGGTGCCCGAGACCAGCTCCAGCGTTCCACTGCGTACGATCCACACCCCGTCGGGCACCTGCCCCTGAGCGAAGACCACCGTGCCGGGCTCCAGCACACGCGACTCCACACGAGCCGCCAGCGCCTCGGTGTCCCGACGGCCGGGCGGGCGGCGGCCTCCCGGACAGCGCAGGGCCCATACCGCCGCGCGCTGCGCAGCCGGGGCCGGTGCTGCGGGCGGCCGGTCTGCATCACGGTGTGTCACGTCTTGTCATTCCTCTGACCAATGGGTCACCTGGTCGGCGCACTTGGCGATAGCAGGGGACGGGGGCGGCATACCTGTGAGGCGAGGGCGGCGCCCGCCGCCCCCGCACAAAGGAGAACCCTGTGATGCGTATCCATCTGATGCACCGCGCTGCCCTCGGGCTGCTGCGCCGCGCTGCGCTCGGGGCCGCGGCTTCGATTCTGGCGGCAGGAGCTGTGGTCACCGGTGCCAGGTACCGCGTCGGCCGCCTCTGCTCATCACGGCTCGGCCTCGGCACAATCGGCCGCGCGTTCCGATGGCCACGGTCACCACGGCGGCGGCCACGGTCACCACGACTGCCGGGGCGGCCACGGCGGCTACGGCCACGGCCATGGCGGGCATGGCCATGGCGGTTACGGCGGGTACGGGCATGGCGGTTACGGCGGATACGGGCATGGTGGCTACGGCCCCTACGGCTATGGCTACGGCGGCCTGCTGAGCTGGCTCCTCTGATACCTCGCCGCGGTCGTGTCCCACAGGCGGGCGGAGCGGCGCATCCCGCCCGGCGGCCACACCGTGCCGACTTTCTCCGGTCGGCACGGTGCGGTCCATACCGGAATCGGGTGGGGGGCCTTGTTCTTCCACGGACCGGAAACCCCCACCCCCTGACCCGCATTCCCCTTCCATCCGCCCAGCGCCGAGTCAGTTGACGCCCCTCACTTGCCGCATGACGACCAGCGGTTCACTCCTACGGCAGCAGGCTGCCTCACCGGCAGGGGAAGAGACTTCACGGCCGACGGGTTTCCGGACGGTTCGGATCGAAGCGAGACGGATCCCTTCCCGGGGCCTTTCGCCTCATGCGCCAGAGGAAAGGCGAGTCAGTCATGACACTCCAGCGACAGCGGCTCCGTAAGACCGGCCTGGGCATGCCGCGCATGCTCGACGTGATCAGCGTGGGGGAACTGCGCCCGCTCGACCTGGGCGGTCTGCTGACCCGTGGGGTGGCCGCCGGACTCGTAGCCGGGCTGGCGTTCCTGCTGGCGCACATGTGGTTTGCCGTGACCCGGGGCATGTCGGCACTCTCCCCGCTGCACATCATGGCGACCGTCTTCGACGCCTCCAGCGCGCCTGTGCCCACTGCGGCCGAGGCGGTGCTGGGCCTGACCATGCACATCACGCTGTCACTGGGATTCGGCATGGGCTTCGCGTTGGCGCTGGTGCCCTGGCTGCGCACCGTGCCCGCCTTGGTGGGCGGCGCACTCGGCTATGGCCTGGCGCTGTGGGTGTTCAACCTCCACGTCCTGGGCAAAACCGTCTTCCCGGCCTTCGACGGTTCCCACGTCGCGTTCCAGATCTTCGGGGGGCTCGCCCACCCCTTGATCTTCGGATCGCTGATGATCCCGTTCTTCCTCACGCGCCCGGCTCCGGAGACGCCGCCGGAGCCGGAGCGGATGCCGAGGTAGAAGGGGACGGGAGAGGGTCCCGTGGACGCCGCTGACGGACAGGGCGTGCAGACGGTCGTCAGCCGCGCAGGGCCGGGGCTGCGGGGACGTCGAGGTCGGTTCGGGCGTAGTGGTTGAAGTAGTTCGTGAACATGTTCACCGCGACATGGGCGAACGCCTCGGTGAGCTGTGCGTCGCTCCAGCCCGCTTCCCGGGCGCGTGTCCAGGTGTCGTCGGATACCTCACCGATCTCTCCGGCGATCTCCCGTACGACACGCACCAGCGCGTCCAGCGGGTCGTCGAAGTCCGCGGCGCCGCGGCGGATGGCCACCGTCTGCTCTTCGGTCAGGCCGGCGGCCTTGGCCGAGAGGGTGTGCGCCGCTTGGCAGTAACTGCAGTGGTCGACCGCACCGACGGCCAGGGCGATCGCCTCGCGGGTGCGGGCGTCGAAGGTGCCGTGCCGGGTGATCGCCGCGTTCATGGCCGCGTAGGTCTCCAGCACGACCGGCGCATGGGCCATCTCGCCGTGGATGTTCAGCACCTTCCCGAAACGCTTCGCCAGCTTCGACAGTGTTTCCCGGCCTGCCTCAGGCGCGCTGTCGACGGTGTGGACGGGAATCCTGGACATGACCCTCCTAGGTTGTATGCATCTGCCTGCCGCCACGCCGTCGGCGCTGCGGAGTCCCTGGGGAAACCCGCCAGGGCTCCCACGCATTTCCTCCGCACGCACGCTGACACAAAAGAACTTGTGTCACCTTCCCCACCAGCGCCCCGCAGTACTGCTGCGGCTGGGGTTGGGGCTACGGCCACGGCGGGGCGGCGGTCTGCTGGATCAGGGTGCCGCCGAGAAGAGTGGTCAGACAGGCCTGGCTGTCGATCGCGCCGGAGGAGTCGGCGGGGCGGATGGCACCGGCCAGCACTTCGTGTCCACCGGCGGGCCGTTGGGTGTCGTCGGGGCGCCTGCGGTGAGGTGCCGAACGCGGTCCCGCTGCCGTCCGGCGGGTCGGTCCCGTTCACCTCGGTCCCCGCGGTACCGACCGAGTGGCTGTTCACCGTCAACGGGCAGCTCACGCCGGAAGTGCGGATGCGTCCGGGGGAGGTCCAGCGGTGGCGGGTGCTGAACGCCGCACCGCACCGGCTGATGTGGCTGCACGTGGACCAGCACACCTTGCACCAGGTCGGCCAGGACGGTGTGCCGTTCGCCCACGCACGCCCGAAGCCGGCCATCATGCTGGCCCCGGCCAACCGGGCCGAGTTCGCCCGGCACATCGAACCTGCAAGTCTTCGACTACCGCGTCAACGGCCTCGGAGCCACCGCGATCTGCCTGCACCCGCACCCGACCCCCGACACGCCCGAACAGCTCGGCCTGCCGCCGGGCAGCCCCACGAGCTACGTCCTGACCCTCCGGGGTTCCGCAGTCCGAGCTGCCGCTGCCGCACTGAGCACCGCACCGCCACCCGGCTGAATCCCCCGAGCAGACATTAGTAGGCGCAAATGCCGGATTGTGTCAGCTCGCTGACACTGGGGACGGCGCCCTGTGGCCCAGCGGGTTCCCTCCCCCGCGCACCGTCGTTGGCACAGCGATACCGCCGCGGCACGGCCCGTACCGACTGAGGTCGTAAGGGCACGGTTGGCGCCGCGGCACCCGCCGGGCAGCGCGAGTCCGTACGGGCCGGTACGTCGTCACGCTGTTCTCCACCGGCCCGCCCGGCTCCCGTGCCCGTCCCCGGTGGACGGCATCCCCCGTATCACCGTCCACCGGAGCGGTGGGGCCGACCGTACGAACCCTCGCGGTCGGCTCCACACGTCCCCCGCGGGGCGACCAGGAAGTCACCCGCACACGGCTTCCCTCTCCCACCGCGAGAGGGCACCCTGAGTCACCTCGTCATCGGGCGGCCGCCAATAGCGCGCCCTTTCGCCGGCAGACAGAGCAGACAGATCAGATAGAGCAGACGGAACAGACAGAGCGGATGGAACAGACGGGACAGATGGGGCGGGCGGAATCGAGCACGGGGGAGAGCGGGTTCCCTTCTGGTCGGCCGCTCGCACACCCGCCGGCGACACTCCGAGAGAAGGGAATCCCATGCGCACTCGGCGATTCAGCACGACCGTCACCGCCACCTTCGTCGCCCTCGCCCTCGCCCTGCTGGCCACCGGCTGTGGCACCGGCGGCGACCGTCCGTCCTCGGCGGCATCCGCCACCCGGCCCGTCGACCCGGGGGCTTCCTCACAGGCGGCCGAAGACCGTGCGACGCCGAAGGTGCCGACAAAACTCGACTTCACCACCCGCACCGTGGACGGCGAGGAGTTCAAGGGTGCCTCGCTGGCCGGCAAGCACGCCGTCCTGTGGTTCTGGGCCCCCTGGTGCACCGTCTGCAGGTCCGAAGCGCCGACCATCGCCAAGACCGCCGCCAAGTGGGGTGACAAGGTCACCTTCGTGGGCGTGCCGGGACGGGGCCGCACCGCCGACATGAAGCAGTTCGTCACCGACACCGGACTGGACGGCATCCAGCACGCCGTCGACACCGACGGTTCGCTCTGGGCAGGCTTCGGCGTCACCGCGCAGCCCGCTCTCGCCTTCGTCGACGACGACGGCACCATCGACGTCGTCCCCGGCGGCCTCGATGCCACCAAGCTGAACGACAAGGTGGAACGGCTGACGCGGAAATGAGCTCAGTACCCTATGCGCTGGCGTTCGCCGCGGGGATGCTGGCCGCGATCAACCCCTGCGGCTTCGCGCTGCTGCCCGCCTACCTGACCCTGTTCGTCTCCGGCACGGACAACTCACGTACGGAACCTGAGAGGCGCAGTTCGCTGGTGCGGGCCCTGGTGGCGACGGCGGCGATGACCGGCGGCTTCGCGGCCGTCTTCGGCGCCTTCGCACTCATCGTCTGCCCGCTCGCGCTGTCGGTGGAGCGCTGGCTGCCCTGGGTGACCGTCGCCATCGGCCTCGTGCTCCTCGCCCTCGGCGTCTGGCTGCTGACCGGACGCGAACTGCGCGTCCCCGTACCGAAGGTGCGCGCCACGTCCCGCCCCGCCGGTTCGGCCTGGACGATGACCCTGTACGGCATCTCGTACGCCATCGCCTCACTGTCCTGCACCATCGGCCCGTTCCTGGCGCTGACCTCCGCCGCCTTCCGCACCGGCAGCCTGCCCGGCGTGGTGGGGGTCTTCGCCGTATACGCGGCCGGGATGGGCGCCGTCGTCGGCGTACTCACCCTCGCCGTGGCCCTCTCCCGCCAAGCCCTCATCAGCCGCATCCGCCGGGCACTGCCGTACGTCACCCGGGCCTCCGGCGCGCTCCTGCTGTCGGCAGGCGGCTACGTCGCGTACTACGGCTGGTACGAACTCCGGCTCCTGCACGGCCACGTGACCGAGGACCCGGTGGTCGGCGCCGCCACCCGCTGGCAGGGCGAGGCCACCCGCTGGCTGGACGGGCTCGGCCCGGCCCCGGTCCTGACCGCCGTCGCGGTACTGCTCGTGGCGGGCTGGGCAGTGCACTGGGCCACCCGCCGACACCGTTCCGTACGGAGCCCGCGTACCACGTCCCACCCGGGTGACGACGACGCGCCCCACTCCGACACGACCAGCCCCGGCAGGGCCCGTTCCTCCACATCGTGACCCGCACCCGCACCCGGTGCCGGCCGTCCGGGCCGTCTTCGTTGCAGGCGTCGCAGCAGGCGAGCACTCCGGCCCGCGCGCAGAAGACCGCCCCTTCCCGTCATCCGTGGTCGGCGGGAAGGGGCGGCCGGTCTGTCAGTGGCCGGCGGTGAGCTGGCCGGCGAGCTTGTCGTGCATCTCGGCGCTGGGCTCGTTCAGGCCGATGATGGTGACCTTCTTGCCGCGGTCGGCGTACTTGGTCTCGATGGCGTCCAGCGCGGCGACGGAGGAGGCGTCCCAGATGTGGGCGTCGGTGAGGTCGATGACGACGTCGTCCGGGTCGTCCTTGTAGTTGAACTGGTAGACGAGGTCGTTGGAGGAGGCGAAGAGCAGCTCGCCGGTGACCGCGTAGACGGCCTGCTTGCCGTCCGGGTCGACGACACCGGAGACCTGGGCCAGGTGCGCGACGCGCTCCCGGAAGTCTGCGGGCGCCTGCAAGCCCCGGTCCGGGCCCGCACTGGCGGGGGCGGACCTGGCTGCGTCTTTACAGTGTGGCTGCCCTCGCCGAAGACTCTACCCTGACGTGAGGGCAGGGTGCGACCTGCGGCTTATGAAATGCGGGTAAACACCTCCTCGGATCATGTGATTCCAGACACGTGTGCTGGAGCGCTTCGATCTGGTGGGCATGGGGTGGACATGCGGCGGAACGCAGAAGGAGAAGACTCGACGATGGGTGAGCGGCAGATGCAGATCGGCGAAGTGGCCGAGCGGACCGGTTTGTCGCTGCGCACGATCCGCCACTACGAGGAAGTCGGCCTCGTGGCTCCCTCCGCGCGCAGCAAGGGCGGCTTCCGCCTCTACACCGAAGCCGACGTCGAGCGGCTGATGGTCATCCGGCGCATGAAGCCGCTGGACTTCTCGCTGGAGGAGATGCGGGACCTGCTGGAGATCACCGACCGCGTCGCGGCCACCGGCGACCCTTCCCCAAGCTCGGACGGAGCAGGGGAGACCTCATCCGACGAGGAGCGGGAGCGGCTGCGCGAGCGCCTCGACTCCTACCGCAAGGTGGCCGACGCGCGCTGCGAGACGCTGCGCGCCCAGATGATGGCCGCCGAGGACTTCGCCGCCACCCTCCGCCGCAGGCTCGGCGCGGAGAGCTGACGGCGGCGCGCGAGGAGCGACCTCCTCCCGTGTCGGCCGGTCGGCCCTCGATCCGCTCGGAGATCCCCGGGGAAAACGTCCTCGGCGAGGCCGTGAGTTTGACGACAGGGCCTGGCGCTGCCGGGCAACGGTCGGTTTCGCCATGAACGTTCCAGCGCGATCTCGCCGGACGCCGTGCGCCCGGCGGCGTCCGCCTCCGTCACGGTGTCCTCGCCGTGGGCGAGTTGCAGCATGAAGAGGGCCATTGTCCGTGCTCCGCGCCGCTCAGAGTCCGACGGGGATCGCGGGGAGGTCCTCCCAGACCTGCCGCAGTTCCGTGTAGCGGCGGTCGGGCGGCAGCTGTTCGAGCACCTTGCGGACCTCGGGGCGGGCGCCGGACGCCCCGAGGAGCAGATCGTGTGTGCTCACCCCGCTGTTCGCGAAGAGCGGGGACAGGTGCTCGGCGATTTCCCTACGGGTGACGTCATCAGTCATGAAAAGACTCCCAGTTGGCGAGTGCGCGCCTGAAGCGGATGGCTGCGCGGGTGGAGGTCGCGGCAGCCCCGACGGGCGGCTTCCGCCGGTCCCGGGCGGTGGCGAGGGAATGGATCCGCCGGTGCCCGGGAACGGCTTGGAAGCAGGCCGACCAGGTCGGCGAGCAACGTTACTCTAACGCAAGGGTAGAGTGGGATGACAAGTCACCCGCTTCTCGTCGTCAGTTGGCTCAAATGGCATCCACTCGCGCATGCTGACGAGCCGCAGGGCAACGCCTTTCCGGGCGAACGACTCTCTCGTGGCGTGAGGATACGGTGGGTCGGTCGGCGCAGCGGAGTGGGCCGGTGAGGCGCCGACGCGGCGGTCCCGGTGCGATTCTCCGGCGGTCGGGGCCGCCTCCCTTGCTGTCTCAGTCGCCCGTTCGGCAGAGTTTCGCGGCGGGGTCGGAGGTGAGCCAGCCGCGGGCGCCCCAGAAGTCGACGGCCCGCAGGGTGGTGTCCAGGGCGCGCTGCGCGCCTGCGCTGTCGCGGTCGTTCCAGTGTCCGTCGCACCAGGCGGCCAGTGCGTCGGCGGCGTCGGGTGCGTCCAGGATGCCGAGCCGGTTGTAGGAGCCGAGGTGGGTGCCGAGCAGCAGCATGGCGGTGTGGTCGACCTCGCCGGAGGCTTCGGCGAGGAAGGCGGCGATCGCCTGCCGCACGGTGGGCGCGGCGGAGGGGGCCGGGCGGGGGCGGCTGCGCGCCGCTCGGGGTTGCGTGGGCGAGCTGGGTGCCGCGCGAGTGGCGGGTCATCGCCTGCGGCCGTTCCATGATGTCCTGGCCGCCGCAGCCCGCACAGCGGGGAGCGCCCCGCATCCACTGGGCGCCGCACGACAGGCAGGTGACCCGGATGTCGCCCTCGCAGGGCTCTCCGCGCAGCTCCTCCCCCTCCCCGCACGACGGACACTGCGCCACACCCGTCATGGGCCCTTCCCTCCCGGCTGCCTTGTCCGAGCCTCATCCGACTGAGCGAGCCACTCAAGTCTACCCTAACGTTAGAGGAGGCTCCGGGTGGCTCCGTGGCGGTCGCCGCTCGGCCTTGCGCGGCCTGCCCTATTCGTGTGCGGCCCCTATTCGTGTGCGGCGAGGAGTGGTTCGAGGCGGGCGTCGGGGAATTCCCGCTCGAAGGAGTTGGTCTGCCAGCGGTCCGGGAACAGCGCGAGGAGCGCCTTGTCGCGGATGCGGGTCAGCGCCTCGCCCCTGACGAGCCGGGAGCGGTTGAGGGCTTCGGCCCCGGCCGCGTCGGTGGCCCGTGCCAGGCGGTACGGAAGGGTCTCCAGTCGTACGGGGGCGGAGAATTCGCCCGCCATCCGCGCGGAGACGACATCGAACTGCATCGGTCCCACCGCGGCGAGCACCGGCGCCTGGTCCCCGCGGACGTCGGACACCAGGACCTGCACCACGCCCTCCTCGTCCAGCTGGGCGATGCCGCGCCGGAACTGTTTGGAGCGGCCGATGTCGACCGGGCGTACGACGGCGAAGTGCTCGGGCGCGAAGGTGGGCATGGGCGGGAAGAGGGCCGGCTTTCCGTCGTAGAGGGTGTCGCCGACGCGCAGGGCGGTGGCGTTGACCAGGCCGACCACATCCCCGGGGTAGGCGGTGTCGACCATGGAGCGGTCCTGCCCGAAGACGCTGTGTGCGTACTTGGTGGCGAACGGCTTGCCGGAGGCGGCGCGGGTGACGGTCGCGCCGCGTTCGAAGACGCCCGAGCACACGCGCAGGAACGCGATCCGGTCGCGGTGGGAGGGGTCCATGTTCGCCTGCACCTTGAACACCAGGCCGGAGAAGGGCGCGTCGACCGGGCGGCTGCCGCCGCCCTCCACTTCGCGCGCACCCGGCGGTGGGGCGAGGTCGACGACGGCGTCCAGCAGCAGTCGTACGCCGATGTTGGAGATCGCCGCGCCGAAGAAGACCGGGGTGGAGGTGCCGGCGAGGAACGAGGCGCGGTCGAACTCGGCCCCGTCGGCCTGCAGCAGCTGGAGTTCCTCGGTGGCCTGCTCCCAGTCGGCTCCTTCCTCGAAGGCGGCCTGCTCGGCCGGGATCGGCTCCTCGACCGCCTCGTGTGTGCCGCCGGGGGCGCGGGTGTAGCGCAGCATCCGGCCGGGTGAGTTCACGTCGACCAGGCCGCGCAGATATCCGGCGCTGCCGACCGGCCAGGTGACCGGAGCGGGCTTGAGGCGGAACTCCCGCTCGATCTCGTCCAGCAGCTCCAGCGCCTCGCGCCCCGGACGGTCCCACTTGTTGACGAACGTGATCACCGGGATGCCGCGATGCCGGCAGACGTCGAAGAGCTTGCGGGTCTGCTCCTCCAGGCCCTTGGCGGCGTCGATGAGCATGACCGCGCAGTCCACCGCCGCCAGCACCCGGTAGGTGTCCTCGGAGAAGTCGGCGTGACCGGGGGTGTCCAGCAGATTGAGCACGCAGCCACGGTGGGCGAACTGCAGGACAGCGGAGGTGACGGAGATGCCGCGGGCCTTCTCCATCTCCATCCAGTCCGAGGACACCCCGCGCCGCCCGGACTTGCCGTGCACCGCGCCCGCCGACGTGATCGCGTGCGCGTGCAGAGCCAGGGCCTCGGTGAGTGTGGACTTGCCCGCGTCCGGGTGGCTGATCACGGCGAAGGTGCGCCGTCGGGCCGCCTCGCTCGCCGCCCGTCCCCAAGCTCTCAACTCCGTTCGAGCAGGGGAGCCCCCAATGCCCGTGGCGTTCACCGTGCCGCCTTCGAGACCACGACGGGGGCATCCAGCAGCTGGGCCAGATGTCCGTGCAGGGAACGGGCGAACTCCTCGGCCGCCCCCAGCTCCCGGCGCAGGTCCTCACACCGCGCATCGGCCTGCACCCAGTACTTCCGCAACCTCGTCACCAGCTCCTCGTACGCCTGCTCATCGGTCTCCGGCAACGGTCCGCCCGCGTCGGGCAGCTGCTCCAGGACGTCCAGCAGCGCCCGCACGTCCTCCAGACAGAAGCCGAGCGGACGCATCCTGCGCACCAGCGCCAGCCGTCGCACCTCCGCCTCCGTATAGAGCCGGAAGCCGCCCATGCTGCGTTCACTGGGGGCCACCACACCGACATCCTCGTAGTGGCGGATCGTGCGCAGGGACAGCCCCGTGCGCTCGGACACCTCGCCGATCTGCATCAGCCTTCCGCCCACGGCTCCACCGCCTCGCGTCGCTCGCCCGGCACCCTTGCCGACTACAAATCTACCGTGACGTTAGGGTAGGTTGACAATCGCTGCAACGAGGGCGGCTCCGACAGAGGCCGCCGTCGTCGTCAGGCGGCGCCGCCCCGTCGTCCCCCGAGGGGCGGCGCCGCCCCCAGACCATCACACGGGCGGGACCCGCTGCGCCGCCGACCGCCCGATACCGATCAGCAGTCCGTACCGCCGAGCCGCCGGCACCGGCATTCGGTCTTGGTGTGCCCACTTCTGGCGGCGACTGCCCCGGCTCGAACGCCGTCATCCGCTCCGGACGCGATCATCCCGACCGGGGGCGAGGGCAGGCTGAAGGCGCCCCGGCTATTCTCCGGCGCGGGGCTGCCGATCGTCGGCGTGCCGAAGATCACCGACAACGACATCACCGCGACCGATGTCACCTTTGGATCGGCACGGTCGTCGAGCTCGCACCGTCGCGATCGCCGTGAAGGGCGTCAAGCCCCGCGCGGCCACCCTGGCCTTCAGGGTGGCACGGACATCTACGGCCACGAGCGGCGAACGGGCATCGCCCGGCAGCTCTCCGTCGAGCCGGAGCAGCGCCTCGGCTGCGCAGCGTTGAGCCGGCTGGTTGTGCAAGCAGTGGATCACTTCGACACTCTTCGGTAGCGTCAGGGTATGAGTCATCCGCATCCAGAGCTGAAAGCCGCCCCGCCGCTGCCCGTCGGAGGGTTGAGGGTCGTCGCCCTTGGTGGCCTGGGTGAGATCGGCCGCAACATGACCGTCTTCGAGCACGCCGGCAAGCTGCTGATCGTCGACTGCGGGGTGCTGTTCCCCGAGGAGAATCAGCCCGGCGTGGACGTGATCCTGCCCGACTTCACCTCGATCCGGAAGCGGCTGGACGATGTCGTGGCCGTGGTGCTGACCCATGGTCACGAAGACCACATCGGCGGGGTGCCGTACCTGTTGCGTGAGCGGGCCGACATCCCCGTCGTCGGCTCGAAGCTGACGCTGGCGTTCTTGGAGGCCAAGCTCAAGGAGCACGGCATCAAGCCGCGTACGGCACGGGTACGCGAAGGGGACCGGCGCGGGTTCGGGCCCTTCGACTGCGAGTTCGTGGCGGTCAATCACTCCATCCCGGACGGTCTCGCGGTCGCCATCCGCACCGGTGCCGGGATGGTGCTGCACACCGGTGACTTCAAGATGGACCAGTTCCCCCTGGACGACCGCATCACCGACCTGCGCGCCTTCGCCCGCCTCGGCGAGGAAGGCGTCGACCTGTTCCTCACCGACTCCACCAACGCCGAGGTGCCCGGCTTCACCACATCCGAACGCGAGCTGAACCCCGCGATCGAACAGGTCCTGCGCACCGCCCCGCGACGGGTCATCGTCTCCAGTTTCGCCAGCCATGTGCACCGCATCCAGCAAGTGCTGGACGCCGCCCACCAGCACGGCCGCAAGGTCGCCTTCGTGGGCCGCTCCATGGTCCGGAACATGGGCATCGCCCGCGACCTCGGCTATCTGAACGTTCCACCCGGCCTGGTGGTCAGCGTCAAGGAACTCGAAAAGCTGCCGGAGAACAAGATCACGCTGGTGTGCACGGGTTCCCAGGGCGAGCCGATGGCCGCGCTGTCCCGTATGGCCAACCGCGACCATGTGATCCGTATCGGCAAGGGGGACACCGTCCTGCTCGCCAGCTCCCTGATCCCGGGCAACGAGACCGCCATCTACCGGGTGATCAACGGGCTGACCAGGTGGGGCGCGAACGTCGTCCACAAGGGCAACGCCAAGGTGCACGTCTCCGGGCATGCCAGCGCCGGCGAACTCGTCTACTGCTACAACATCGTCAAGCCCCGCAACGTCATGCCCGTGCACGGCGAGTGGAAGCACATGCGGGCCAACGCCGATCTGGCCGTCCGCACCGGAGTCGCCCCCGACCGGGTGGTGATCGCCGAGGACGGCGTCGTCGTCGACCTCGTCGACGGCCGCGCGTCGATCACCGGCAAGGTGCCCGCCGGCTACGTCTACGTGGACGGCATGGAGGTCGGCGGCGCCACCGAAGCGTCCCTGAAGGACCGACTGACGCTGGCGGAGGAAGGCGTGGTCACGGTCGTGGCGATCGTCGACGCCGACACGGGCGCCCTCGCCGAGACCCCCGACTTCCTGGCGCGCGGATTCGTCCACGACGACACCACCTTCGAGCCGGCCATCCCCGTGATCGAAAAGACCCTGGCCGCCGCGGCCGAGGAAGGCGTCGGCGAGGCGCACCAGCTCGAACAGCTCATCGCCCGCGCCGTGGCGGCCTGGGCGTTTCGGACCCACCGCCGCAAGCCCCTCATCATCCCCGTCATCATCGACGCCTGACCCGTTGATCTGTTTCCGGGCTACTCTCCGTCCCTGCCATGGTCGGCGGCGGGGTCGACTTGGTACCTGGCGCGCGAAGACCGGCGGCCCAGGCGCCAACTCGCCGGCACCCGTGGCATGTCAGAAAGCCGGCACCCGTGGCACGTCAGAAGAGTGAACGGTGGCACGTCAGAAAGGTGAACGGATGAGCGCGCGTTTCGAAGAGATCGACTGGCGTCCGACGGCGATGGGAGACATCAGTTTGCGGCGCCGGCGGGACCCGGTCTCGGGTGACGACGTGTACGAAGTGAAGCTCGGCGACGAGTTCTTGATGTCCAGCCTCTTCACGGCGGGGGAGACCGCGCTCACCCGGCTCGGCCTGGCGAAGCTGCCGGGCACCGGACTCCACGAACTCGACGTCGCCGTCGGCGGACTCGGCCTCGGCTACACCGCCCAAGCGGCGCTGGACGACCCGCGGGTCCGCTCGCTGACCGTGGTCGAGGCGCTCGGCGAAGTGATCGACTGGCACAAGCGCGGGCTGGTACCGCTGGGGGCTCGTCTGACGTCGGATACCCGCTGCCGACTGGTCCAGGGCGATTTCTTCGCGATGGTCGGCGATTCCCGCGGCCTGGATCCCCAGACACCGGACCGCCGTTTCCACGCCATCCTGCTGGACATCGACCATTCGCCACGCCAAGTGCTGCACCCACGGCACGCGGCGCTCTACCAGCCTGCGGGGATGCGCGCCCTTGCCCATCGCCTCCACCCCGGCGGTGTCTTCGCTCTGTGGTCGAACGACCCGCCGGACGAAGAGTTCAACTCCGTGCTCACGGAGGTCTTCACGGAATCAGAAGCCCACGTCGTCAACTTCGACAATCCCCTGCAGGGGGGAACAGCGGCCAACACCGTCTATGTGGCGAAGAGAGAGACAGGCACAGGCCTGCGGTTGAAGTGACGCCGGGCAGCGCGTCGCCGGCCGGATTTCCTGGCCGCCGGTGCCATAGAGGTTCTTGAGCGTAGAAGGTCAGGTGGGCGAAGCCAGCTGGGCGGCGCTGGAAAACTGGTTCCGTCGCCGACGGTGATCACCAGGACGGTGCGGTCCTGACCGCGACGCCCGGTATCGAGGTCGGGACCGGGAGAAGAGGGTGCGCCTCCAGCAGGGCCTCGATCTGCGTCTGAAGGGCTCGGCGCTGTTCGTGAACGGCCGCGAGCGAGCGGGCCGGGGACGGGATCATACGCGGTGACGACGCGGCTCCGGCCGCCGAACCCGATCCGCGCGGTACCCCGCACCGGGCCTGGAGGAAGAGCCGGAGGTGCAGGAAACCGACGATTCCCACGACCAGGAGGGGCAACCCGCCCTGTGCCACGACCTGTTCCAGGAGTAGGCACGGGTCATCTGGTGGTCATCTGGTGCGCCACGGCCGTGATATCCGCCAGGAGGCCCTCGCGGGCGACGCAGGCCCCGCGCCGAGTGGACGACAGCAGCTGCGCGAACGTACGGATGACGGTCGGGAGTTGGGCGCCGATCGTGATCACGGGACACGGTGGCGGGCGCGTGGGGGCGTTCGCCAGCGCCGCGCCCCGTACGCTGCGTCAGCGTACGGGCCCGAGATGGCGACTCGCCGCGGGACTGGCGGAACTGGCAGACGGACCCCGGTGATCCGGACTCGCACCTGAATGTCAGTGCTGACCTCTACGGTGGGGGGACCAGATGCTGCCGAGGTGATGGCGGAGGGGCCGAGGGGCGTGCACAGGGTTCCACCGGAGATGTTCCGGTTCACCACACGGGAGGGGGCCGACCTGTACGGGGCGGTGCTGGACGCCTTCGGTGCGGCCAGTGAGCGCCTGGAGACAGCGCTGGGGCTCGACGGCGTACGCGAGGGGCTGCGCGCGGTGGGATGGCTGGCGGCGGTCGAGGACGAGGACCTGCACGAGTCGCTGAAGCAACTGGTGCGCTGGGAGCTGCTGGACGTCGTCCAGAACCACGCGGAGAACTACCACACGGCCGAGGAGTACGAGCGGCGCAACCTCCAGTACTCCCTGACCCGCCGGGGTGAGGCCGCGCTCGCCGGGGTGCGGCACGCGCTGGAGGTCCTCGCCTCGACGGGGGCGCTGCAGACCGCCGTGCTGGAGGCGATCGCCGACCGTCTCGATGAGCTGTGCCTGCTGTCCGACGAGCCCGCCTCGGCCGATCGCCGGATCTTCAGCACGCTGCGGGAGCTGGAGGGGCACCTGGAGGCCCTGGTGGAGAACACCAAGGCGTTCAACGGCGAGCTGCAGCGGCTGCTGCGCGCCGAGGGCGCGGATCTGGAGGTGTTCCGCGAGGTGAAGGCCGCCACCGTCGCGTATCTGCAGGAGTTTCTGGTCAACCTCGACCGGCGCGGGCAGGCCGTCGCCGCTGCCGCGGCCCGGGTGGAGGAGCGGGGGATAGCCGTGCTGCGCGAGCGGGCCTTGCGGGGAGCCGAGTTGCCACCGGTGGCCGGTGAGGATCCCGCGCCCGGGTGGTTGGAGAGCCGGCGGGCGCGCTGGGCGGGTCTGCGGGCGTGGTTCCTTCCGGACGAGGGGGTACGGCCTCGGATCGAGCAGTTGCACGACATCGCCCGGCGGGCCATCGTCTCCCTCTTGCAGGTCCTGGAGCGGATCAACGAATCGCGGCGCCGCTCCTCCAGTGCCGTGCAGGACTTCCGGGAGCTGGCGCGCTGGTTCGCCGCGGCGCCGGGTGAGGACGATCTGCACCGGCTGTGGTCGGCGGCCTTCGGCCTGGGCTCCGCGCGGCATGCCCATCTCAGCCACCCCGACCCGGAGTTGACCCCGTCCTCGCTGCCGTGGTCCCAGGCCCCGCCCGTGGAGGTGTCCGCACTGCTGCGTACCAGCGGGAGGATCGAGCGGTTCACCCGCACGGCCAGGGTGCGTGACGTCGCGGCGGTTAGAGAGGAGCGCGCCGCGCGGGCCCGCCAGGAACGCGCCGAACTCGCACGAGCCTGGCGGGACTTGGCGACCGGCGGACCGGTTCGGCTGTCCTCCTTCGGCGAGCTGGACCCCGCGGTCTTCGAGCGGCTGCTCGACCTGCTGGGCCGGGCCTTGTCCGCCCGCCCGGATGTCACCGGACTCCGGCGCGCGACCACCGGGGACGGCCGGGTGGAGATCGCCCTGTCCCCTCCGCCCGACGACCGCACCGCCGTGCTGCGCACCGCGAAGGGCGTGCTGGCCGGGCCGGACTACACCGTCTGCATCACGGCGGTGGGCGGAGCGGGGGCTTTCCCGGCGCCACGCGCCGCGAGGCAGGAGGTGGCGGGATGAGCACGCTGGCCAACCAGCTGGCCGCCGCCGAACGGGAAGAGGTAGCCCGCGGCATCCGCCTGTTGCTTGCCCGACCACTGCTCACCGAGGCCGGCGACCCGCCCGGCTTCGATCTGGTACGGCGCCGCCGGGAGCCGCTGGCCAAGTGGTTCGACTACACCTGCGGCTGGAGCCTGGTGGTGGAGCCCCGCCGCGGGTATGCGCGGCTGGCCAAGGTTCGTGCCGACGCCGATGCCTCCCGCCCGGCTCGCAGGCCGCGTTCCGGCCGGGCCCCCTTCGACCGTCGGCGCTATGTGCTGCTGTGCGTGACCGCGGCCGAGCTGCTGTCGGTGCCGATGACGACCATCGGCCTGCTCGCCGACCGCGTCGTCCAGGCCACGGCAGCCGATCAGACGCTGCCCGCCTTCGACCCGGTCCACCGGTCGGAGCGGATGGCGTTCGTCGACGTGCTGAAGCTGCTGGAGTCATACGGTGTGCTGCGGGCCGTGGACGGTGCGACGGAGGCGTACGTGGAGTCGGCGGAGGCCAAGGTGCTCTACCGCGTGGACACCACCTTGCTGATGCGGCTGTCCGCGGCGCCTGTCGGGGCCTCCCGGCTGGCCGTGCCGCCGGACGAGGTGCCGCTGCGGTTCGCGGAACTGCTCGCCGGGCTGGTGCGGGAACGGCGTTACGGCGGAAGCCCCGAAGCGGCCGGTGACGGGACGATGGAGGAGGTGCGGAGCGAGCCCGCCGCCTCGGACGCACAGCGCAATCTGCGGCTGCGCCACTCGGTGCTGCGCCGCCTCTTCGACGACCCCGTCCTCTACCGAGCGGACCTCACCGAGGAAGAGCTGACGTACGTCACTTCCCTGACAGGCCGCCAGCTCCTGCGCCGCTCGGTCGATCAGGCCGGCTTCGTCCTGGAGGAACGAGCCGAGGGATTCCTGCTCGTCGATCCGGACGCGCTCGCCACCGACTTCCGCTTCCCCGACGACACGTCCACCGCCCGGGTCGCCGCGCTGCTGCTTCTGGAGCCGGTCTGCGCCATGCCCGCGGGGATGCTGCCCGAACAGCTCGCCGAGGCCGGCGCTGATCTCCTGCGCCGCTTTCCCCGCTGGGCGAAGGCGTACCAGTCCGAGGACGGGGCGGCGCGGCTGGCAGAGGACGCCGTGCGGGTGCTGTGCGACGTCGGGCTGGTCCGCCGGGCCGGGGGCCGCGTCGTCGCACGCCCGGCCGCGTACCGCTACCGCGTCGCGGAGACGACGAGCACGGGCGCGGACGAGAGGCACAGGCAGGGGAAGGGCACCCGCCCGCGCGAGACGGCGAGCACGACGGCCGCGTGCGGCGGTCGGGAGGAGGGAGACAAGCAGTGAGCGTGACGGAACTTCCGCTGCGGCGGTCGCAGGAGTCCAGCGAGCCGGTTGGGGAGCTCGGGGACTACGCGGCCCGGATCCGCTGGCAGCCGCACCGCGCGGGCATCCTCAACGTCTGGCGTTACCACGACGAGACCTTCTCCTTCCACCAGGGCCGCCTACTGCTGCGTGGCCAGAACGGCTCGGGCAAGTCAAAGGCCCTGGAGCTGCTGCTGCCCTTCCTCTTCGACGCCAGCCTGCGCCCCAACCGTCTGTCCACGTTCGGTGGTTCGGAGCGCACCATGCACTGGAACCTGCTGGGCGAGGGCGCCTCCGGCAAGACCCGCGTCGGGTACGTGTGGATGGAGTTCCGCCGCGTCGGCGAGGACGGCGCGGAGCGGTGGTTCGGCTGCGGGGCGCGCCTGCAGGCGAGCGTGCACACCAGCGGGGTGCACGCCGACTACTTCACCACCACCTGCGGGATCGCCCACCCTGGTGGTGTGTCCCTCGTCAACGAGGCGGGGCAGCCGTTGACCCGTGCCGCCCTCGCCGAGGCCGTGCGCGGCCGCGGCGAGGCGCACACCTCGGCAGCCGACTATCGCACGGCGGTCCGGCGCGAGCTCTTCGTGGGCATGGGCGAGCAGCGTTATGAGTCGCTCCTGACCGCCCTGCTCCAGCTGCGCCAGCCCAAGCTGTCCGAGCGGCTCGACCCGTCCCTGCTCTCCACCCTGCTGTCCCGCGCCCTGCCCCCGCTGGGCGAGGGCGAGATCGCCGAACTCGCCGAGGGCTTCGAACGGCTGGACAGACAGCGCGAACACCTCAAGCAGCTCGACGAGGAGGTGACGGCGGCCGAGACCGTCGCATTCCGCCAGCGCGGTTACGCACGGCGGGTACTGCGCGCCGGCTCGGCCGCGCTGATCTCGGCGACCACCGAGATGGACAACTTCACCCGGGTCGCCCGCCTCAGTGCCCAGGAGCATGAACAGGCCCTGGGGGAGCGGGAGTCGGCCCAGGAGCGACGACAGGAGCAGGAGCGGCGCGGGCACGCGCTGGAGGAGACCATCGAGGGTCTGCGGGAGAGTGACGCGTACCAGCAAGGTGAGGAACTGGACCGGCTCCGCCGCCGTACCGAGGACGCGGCAGCGGCCGCCCGGCGGCTGCGCGGCACCGCTCAGACAGCGCGAGACCGGGCGGAGGAGGACCAGCGGCGCGCCGACGACGTCGCGCGCCGCGCTCGCACCCTGGACGACCACGCTTACGAAGCCGCTGAGGAGGCCCGTCGGTCCGCTCGGGCCGCGGGCCTGGAGTCCATCCACCACGAGGCGAAGTCGCTCCTCGACATGCTAGGCGCTGCTGCGGGCGGCACGGCGCGGGCGATGCGCACCGGCACCTTCGAGGACGCACCGGCCGGTGGTCCGGCGGGCGAGGACCGGGCCCGGCAGGCCCGGCTGGTGCTGCGCGGCGCGGTCACCGCCCGGCGGCATCAGATCACGCTCGTCGCCGAGGCGATGGACACGCACGAGCGGGCGGTACGGGACCGCGGCGCCGCCGAGGAGACGCTGGAACGGACACGTATCCGACTCGCGGAGGCAGCCGCCCGGCGTGACGAAGCGGCCCTTGCCTGGGACGACGCCCTCGCCGGACAGGCGGAGCGGCTGACCGCCTGGGCCGCGGCATGTACGGAACTCCGGCTCGCCGACCCCGAGGAACTGGCGGCTCGAACAGCCTCCGAGGTCGAGGTGACGGCACTGGTGGAGGCCGCCGCGCGCACGGCGGAGCGGGAGATCACCGAGGGGGAGGCCGCCGCCCGGGCCGCCCGCCGGAGCCTGCTGGACGAGCGGAACGGCCTGATGGAGGAGGTGGAGCGGCTGCGCCAGGAGACCGACCTGCCACCGTTGCCCCCGCCCACCCGCACCGCGGACCGCTCGACCATGGTGGGCGCGCCGCTGTGGCGGCTGGTCGCCTTCCGCGAGGACGTCCCCGCCGCCGTACAGGCAGGGGTGGAGGCCGCGCTGGAGGCGTCGGGTCTGCTGGACGCCTGGGTCAGTCCCCACGAGGGCGTCACACTGCCCGGCCACGACACCCGCGCTGACGCAGCCCTGGCCTTGCCCGCCCCGGGCCCGAGTGTGCTGGAGGTGCTGTGCCCCGAGGACGACATCCCGGTCCCGGCCGAGACCGTGACTCGTCTCCTCGCCGGCGTCGCGTACGGTACGTGCCTGCCCGGCGGACACCCGGCAGCCATCGGCGCGGACGGTGCGTGGCGCCTCGCATCCGCCACGGGCACCTGGAGCAAACCGGAGCCCGCGCACATCGGCGCCCTCGCCCGGCAGCGGGCCCGGCAGCGCCGGATCGGCGAACTGACCGACCGGATCGGCGAGATGAACGCCTCGCTCGCCACGCTCGACGACCAGCTGCGCACCCTGACCGTCCGCCGCGCCCGCCTGGACGCCGACCGGGCGGCCCGTCCCGACCACCGGGAACTCGACGCCCGGCGACGTGACTGGGACCGCGCCGAGGAACGGGTGGCCGCCCGGGACGACGCCGTACGCGATGCCGCGGTGCGCCTGGAGCAACGAGAGAACGACGTGGCGTCCGCTCTGCGCACGCTCAGCCGACAGTCGGCGGAACACGGCTTGCCCACCGACCGCGGACGGCTGCGCGAACTGTCCACCGCCGTCGACGCGTTCCGGGACACCGCCGACACCTGGGTGGATGCCCGCCTGAACGCGACCGCGGCGGCCGACAGTGCCGGGCAGCTGGCCGCTCAGGCGGCCCGCTCACTGCAGACCGCCCGCGAACAGGCCGAGGAAGCGGCAGCTGCCGAGGCCGAGGCCGAGGGGCTGCGGGCGCGCCTGGAGGCGGTGGAGTCCACCGTCGGCGAGGACTACCGGCACGTCGTCGCGCGCGTCGCCGAGGCACGGACCGACTTGGCCCGCTGCCGGGAGGAAGCCAGGCTCGCAGGCGAGCACCTGCTCCGGCTGGAGGGGCGTATCGGAGAGCTGCGGACCACCAGTGAACGGGACGCCGAGCGGCGAGAGCAGGCCATCGGGGCCCGGGACGACGCAGCGCGCCGCTTCCGGCACCTGTGCCTGGTCGGCATGGCCGAAGACGCCGATATCACACTGGAGCTCGGTGCCGAGGACGGCGCCAAGGCCACCCTGGAGGCCGCCCGCTCGACCGCGGCGACGTGGCCGGGCATCCCGCACGCCCCACGCAACCTGGGCGACGCCGCCACCCGCCTGTCCGAAGCGGTCCACCAGGCCCGCCAGCACCTCGGTGCCCGCGCCGACCTGGACCTGGAGGCCGACGAGGATATCCAGCTCTTCACCGCCACCCTCGACGGCGTACGCGTCGGGGCGACGGGCCTTCTCACCACGCTGACGCAGGAGCGCGACCGCAGTCGGGACGACATCACCGCCGCGGAGCGCCGCCTGTTCGACCAGATCCTCACCGGCGACATCCGTCGCCACCTCGCGGCCCGTATCCGTCAGGCCGGCGAACTCGTCGACCGCATGAACGGCCACCTGGAGCGCGTCCGCACCGCCTCGCACATCGCCGTCCAGCTGGTGTGGCAGATCCGTCCGGACCTTCCCGACGGCACCCGCACCGCCCGCGAGCTGCTGCTCAAGGACCCGGGCAGGGTCACCGAGACCGACCGGGAGGCGCTGCACTCCTTCTTCCGGTCCCGTATCGAGGAGGCCAAGGCCACTGACACGGCGGCGAGTTGGGAGGAGCAGCTCGGCGAAGTGCTCGACTACACCGCCTGGCACCAGTTCACCGTCCGGCTCGACCGCGCGAACGGGACGGGCTGGCAGCCGCTGACCAAGAAGCTGCACGGCGCGCTGTCCGGCGGAGAGAAGGCCATCGCCCTGCACCTGCCGCTGTTCGCCGCCGTCTCCGCCCACTACGAGGCCGTCCCCGAGGCGCCCCGGTTGATCCTGCTGGACGAGGTCTTCGTCGGCGTCGACACCGTCAACCGCGGACAGATCTTCGCCCTGCTCACGGCGCTCGACCTGGACCTCATGCTCACCTCCGACCACGAGTGGTGCACCTACGGGGAGTTGCCCGGCATCGCCGTCCACCAGCTCCTCACGGGCGCGGACGACGACGCGGTCACCAGCGCCCGCTTCGTATGGAACGGGACCGATCTGGAGGCGGGCCAGGACGGACCTGAGCCGCGGGAACAGCCCGCCACCACGGCGAGCGAACAGGGCGGGCCCTCGGGCACGAGGGCGGAGCCGTCGGCATGACGCACAGCGGAACGCCCCCGGGCGAACGGGCCCTGCGTCGCCCCGAGCTGCGCCCGCTGTGGCAGGCCGTCCACGACCGCCTCTCCTCCGGGCGACCGGTCACCCGCGTGCGCCTCGGATCCCTCGACGACCCGCAACGCCACGCCCTCGCCGACCTCCTCGGCCTGGACCGCCTGCCGGACGCGCGCCCTTCCGTCCTCCTGACCCGCTTGGAAGAGGCGGTGGCCGAGACCTGCGGCCGCACGGTGCGCGACGTCGTCGCCGAACTGGTCGGACCGCTCGTGGACCGGGCGTCCGAGCGGCGCCGCCAGGAGGACGAACGGGTCGGCCTCTGGGCGTGGTTGGACGGTCACGGCACCGTACGGGCTCAGCCCGCGCTCGCCGACTGGGCGGCCGCCTGCCGGGCCGCCGGCCTGGTCGGCGGCTCTCCGGAGCGCACCCGCGCCCTGCTCACCGACGCACTCGCGGTGCTGGCGGCACTCCCCGCCCAGGGAGAGCCGCTGCCGGCCTTCGCCGCCCGGGTCCTGAAGGGCGACTCCCACGCGCTCGATGACGGCACCCGCCTGTCCTCCCTCGTACTGCGAGCCCTGGCGACCGTCCACGACACCGACCCGCCACAGTCCGCAGCGGACCGGCGGGCCTTGTGGGACCGCGCGGGCATCGCCGACGACGAGCTGTCCGCCACCGTCCTCGCCGCCGGGCTGCGCCCCCTCGGCAACGGGCTGCTCGCCCGGGTGGCATGCGTGTGCGCCGAGGCCGGACAGGCGGCCAGTCTCACCCTCGCCCAGCTGCGCGCCCCAGGCACATTCACCCTCACCACAGGCCCCGCACCCGTCGTCCACATCGTGGAGAACCCCAGCGTCCTGGCCCTCGCCCTACGCCGCTTCGGCCCGGACTGCCCGCCACTCGTCTGTACGTCGGGCTGGCCCAACAGCGCGGCCATCCGCCTCCTTCGCGTGCTCGCGGACCACGGTGCCGCCCTGAGCTATCACGGCGACTTCGACGGCGAAGGCATCCGCATCGCCGCGTACGTCCTGGACAAGACGCCCGCGCGGCCTTGGCGCATGACGGCGGCGGACTACCGTGCCGCAGTCGCCCGCACGCCACACGGCCCTTCGCCCGGCCGTCTCACCGAGGCGCCCTGGGACCCGGAGCTGACCATGGCGATGACCGAGCACGGCACCGCCGTGGTCGAGGAACTGATCGCCGACGTACTCCTGGAGGATCTGGCCGATGCCGCTCGGCTGGGTGGCAAAGGCGGCAACTGAAGGCGGCAACTGATGGGGAGCAGTGATGCTTCCCCCTGACGGTCGAGCGGGCCGTCCTGCTGCCCGGCCACGACGGCGAGTTCGTCGCCGACGTGGCCCTCAAGGGTTACACGGGCCTGCGCTCGGGCACCATCGTCAGCCTGGATACGGAGTTCGCCCGTCCCGGTCCGAGTGGCAGCTGTACGTGGCAGGGGCGGTCAGGACCTGAGGCGCGACGGGTCCCGGCCCCGGCATATATCGTCTGCCGATATCGGAGTCCGTAAAGGGTGCGGCCAGGCCGCCGAGGAGTGTGCCCATGAGCAATCCTTCGACCGTCGGCGGTGCCCCGGACGAGTTGCGGCGGCGGCTCGGGCTGTCCGACGCCGTGGTGATCGGACTCGGGTCGATGATCGGCGCGGGGATCTTCGCCGCCCTGGCCCCGGCGGCGCACGCGGCCGGCTCCGGGCTGCTGCTCGGGCTCGCCCTCGCCGCGGTGGTGGCGTACTGCAACGCGACCTCCTCCGCACGGCTGGCCGCCCGGTATCCGGCTTCCGGCGGCACCTATGTTTATGGCCGCGAGCGGCTGGGCGATTTCTGGGGCTACCTCGCGGGGTGGGGCTTCGTGGTCGGCAAGACCGCCTCCTGCGCGGCCATGGCCCTCACCGTCGGCTTCTATATATGGCCGGGTCAGGCCCACGCCGTGGCGGTGGCTTCTGTGGTGGCGCTGACAGCGGTGAACTACGCCGGCGTGCAGAAATCCGCACTCCTCACCCGTGCCGTAGTCGCCGTGGTCCTGGCCGTGCTCGCCGCAGTGGCCGTCGCGGCCCTCACCTCCGGCGAGGCGGACGCCGTCCGGCTGGACATCGGTGCGGACGCCACCTTCGGCGGCGTGCTCCAGGCGGCGGGCCTGCTGTTCTTCGCCTTCGCCGGGTACGCGCGCATCGCCACCCTCGGCGAGGAGGTCCGCGACCCCGCACGCACCATCCCCCGAGCGATCCCGCTTGCGCTGGGCATCACCCTGGTGGTCTACACCGTCGTAGCCATCGCCGTCCTGACGGTGCTCGGCCCGCAACAGCTGGCCGACGCCACCGCTCCGCTGTCGGACGCCGTCCGGGCCGCGGGCGCCGACTGGCTGGTACCGGTCGTGCGCGTCGGTGCGGCCGTCGCGGCGCTCGGCTCGCTGCTCGCGCTGATTCTCGGCGTCTCCCGCACGACCCTGGCCATGGCCCGCGACCGGCACCTGCCCCACGCCCTGGCCGCCGTCCACCCGAAGTTCAAGGTGCCGCACCGGGCCGAGCTGGTGGTCGGCGCCGTGGTGGTGGTGGTCGCCGCGACGGCGGACGTGCGCGGGGCCATCGGGTTCTCCTCCTTCGGCGTGCTGGTCTACTACGCCCTCGCCAATGCCTCCGCCTGGACCCTCACCCCGGAAGAGGGCCGTCCGGCTCCGGTAGTTCCCGTCGTCGGGCTGGCCGGTTGCCTCGTGCTCGCCTTCGCCCTGCCGGTGTCCTCCGTGATCTCCGGGGCCGCGGTCCTGGCCGTCGGCACCGCCGCCTTCGGCATCCGCCGTGCGGTCGCCGCCCGCCGGGAGCCGTAGGCCGAGCACGACGCGCCGGTCGGAGAAGACGCGAAACCGCCGATGCCCTTCCGCTCCGCGGGACGATTTCGGCATCCGATGTCCCTGGGACGGAAGGGCACCCTCGTATGACGCGGCTCAGCACATGGCAGGCCCGGCTGACCTCGACCAGCGCGCCCGCGGCGGTGGTCCTCGTCCGCCTGTACGTCGGGGTGGTCTTCCTCTCCGAGGGGATCTTGAAGTTCGTCCGCCCGGACACACAGGGCACGGGCCGGTTCGACAAGGCCGGCGTCCCCGCCCCGGGCTTCGTCGGGCCGCTCGACGGGGTCTTCGAGATCGGCTGCGGCCTGCTGATCCTGGCGGGGCTGCTCACCCGGCTCGCCGCCATCCCGATGGTGGTGAACATGCTCGGCGCGCTGCTGATCACCAAGCTGCCCATCCTGTGGGGCGACGCCCCGCTCTTCGACGGCAAATCCGGCTGGTGGGACTTCGCCCATGAGTCCCGCACCGACCTCGCCCAGCTGTGCGGCAGCCTCTTCCTGCTCATCGTCGGCGCTGGGGCCTACTCCCTGGACGCCGGGCTGTACCGCGCTACCGCCCTGGCCGGCGCGGCTGGCGCCGGGCGCCGCTGACTGCCGGCGCGGCTTCCACGGCACGGGCTTCTACGGCGCGGCGTCGCCGAGGACTTCGCGGGCCAGCTCCGCCAGGGCCTTGCGGTCCTGGGCCAGGGCCATCTTCCCGGCCTTCGTGGCGCGGTAGACCCGCCGGGCCCGGCCGTCGACGACACGCTGTTCGGAGGTCAGCAGCCCGTCGGCCTCCAGCCGGTGCAGCGTCGGATACAGCGTGCCGGGACTGATCCGGTAGCCGTGGCGGGCCAGTTCCCCGGTCATCCACGCGCCGTGGATCTCGTCCTTGGCCGCGTGGTGCAGGATGTGCAGTCGCACCGCACCCCGCTGGAACTCCCGCACTCCGTCCACCTCCGGCAGTGACGAAACCGATATCGGCTCCCGACCCTACGCCCACACCGGACCGGCGGCCCGTTGCCGAACATGGCGGCCTTCTGCCGTAGTTGGGTCGGACCGCCGTTGTGACCTTCTCCGGCTCGGCGGTGTTCTCGCTGTTCTCGCCGTCGGAGAGGGCGGCGAGGTAGCGTTCGGCGTCCAGGGCGGCTGCGCATCCGGTGTCGGCGGCGGTGATGGCCTGCGGCAGGTGTGGTCGACGACGTCACCGGCGGCGAAGAGGCCGACGGAGACGCCGGCGATGTTCGTGCGCGTCGAGGGCGCTTCGACCTTGAGGCAGCCCTCGTCGTCCAACTCCGGTCGGCCGTTGAACAGTTCGGTGCGCGGGTCGTGCCGATGGCGATGAACAGGCCGGTGGCGACCAGTTCGCGAATGGCGCCGGTGAGGGCGTCGCGCAGGACGAGGCCCGCGAGCTCGCCGTCCGCTTCCTCGTCGGACGGGCCGAGCCTGCGGTATCCGAAGCCGGTCGCGACGATGACGGCCTGGGCGCGCATGCCGTCCATGAGGTCCGGGCCCTGGATGCCCTCGGCGAAGCCGGGGAAGTTCCCGACCTCGATGGTCAGCCGATGACGATGACGATGGCGTTGCGGATGTCGGCGTCGGCGCTGGTCATCTCGGTGGTCACTTGGCTGCTTCCGGGGCGATCTCGGCGATCAGCGCCTCGATGCGGGTCTTGATCTCGTCGCGGATGGGGCGTACGGCGTCGACGCCCTGACCTGCCGGGTCTTCGAGCTTCCAGTCGAGGTAGCGCTTGCCGGGGAAGACCGGGCAGGCGTCGCCGCACCCCATGGTGATGCAGACATCCGACGCCTTGACCGCGTCGACGGTCAGGATCTTGGGCGTCTGCGCCGCGATGTCGATGCCGACCTCGCGCATCGCCTCGACAACCGCGGGATTGACCGTGTCGGCGGGGGCCGAGCCGGCGGAGCGGACCTCGACGCGGTCGCCCGCGAGGTGGGACAGCCACGCGGCGGCCATCTGGGACCGGCCGGCGTTGTGGACGCAGACGAACAGCACAGAAGGCTTCTCGGACATCAGGGTCTCTCTTGTCTCACGACGGAATCAGGCGACGAAATCGGGTGTCTCATGACGAAATCAGGCGACGAAACCGGGCGACGGCATCAGGTGCGAGTGACATCAGCACCTGGTGGCGTCAGCCGCCACTGATGTGAGAGTATCAGTCCATGATGACGTCAGTCGACACTGACCTGATCCGGGTTCTCGCGGACCCCCTCAGGCTCCAGATCGTGTCCCTGCTCGCCCACGAGACCCTCTGCACCACCCACCTGGTCGAGGAGACCGGCGCGAGACAGACGAACCTCTCCAACCACCTTCGCGTCCTGCGTGAGGCCGGCGTGGTGGAGACCGAGCCGTGCGGCCGCTACACGTACTACAAGCTGCGCCCCGACGTCATCGAGGCCGTGGCGGGCTCCTTCTCGGCCCTCGCCGCTGCCGCCCGTGCCGCCGACGCCGCCAACAAGAAGAGGGCCTGTCCGTGACCAGCACCGAACCGTCCACGACCACGAAGACGACCCCGGAGCCCGAGCCCGGGGTCGTCGCCAAGCTGTCGACGCTGGACCGTTTCCTGGCCGTCTGGATCCTGATCGCCATGGGGCTCGGCCTTGGGCTCGGACGCCTGATCCCCGGCCTGAACGACGCCCTCGCCCAGGTCGAGATCGGCGGGATCTCCCTGCCGATCGCCGTCGGCCTGCTGATCATGATGTATCCGGTGCTGGCCAAGGTCCGCTACGACAAGCTCGACGCCGTCACCGGCGACCGCAGGCTGATGGTCTCCTCGCTGGTCATCAACTGGGTGCTCGGCCCGGCGGTGATGTTCGCGCTGGCGTGGATCTTCCTGCCGGACCTGCCCGAGTACCGCACCGGCCTGATCATCGTCGGCCTGGCCCGCTGTATCGCCATGGTGATCATCTGGAACGACCTGGCCTGCGGTGACCGCGAAGCCGCCGCCGTCCTGGTCGCTCTGAACTCGGCCTTCCAGGTCCTGGCCTTCGGCCTGCTCGGCTGGTTCTACCTGGACCTGCTGCCCGGCTGGCTCGGCCTCGGCGACGGCGAGCAGCTCGACATCTCGATGTGGAAGATCGCCCTCAACGTCGTTATCTTCCTGGGCATTCCGCTACTGGCCGGTTTCCTGACCCGCCGCTTGGGCGAGAAGAAGCTGGGCCGGGAGACGTACGAGTCCCACTTCCTGCCGAAGATCGGCCCGTTCGCCCTCTACGGCCTGCTGTTCACCATCGTCATCCTCTTCGCCCTCCAGGGGAAGACGATCACCTCGCAGCCTCTGGACGTCGCCCGGATCGCGCTGCCGCTGCTGGCCTACTTCGCCATCATGTGGTTCGGCACCTTCGCCCTCGGAAAGGTCATCGGTCTCGCGTACGACAGGACCGCGACCCTGGCCTTCACGGCCGCCGGTAACAACTTCGAGCTCGCCATCGCCGTCGCCATCGCCACCTTCGGTGTGACCAGCGGCCAGGCCCTCTCCGGAGTCGTCGGGCCGCTGATCGAGGTCCCCGTCCTGGTCGCGCTGGTGTATGTGTCCCTGGCCTGGCGCAAGAAGTTCACGGCCGCGCAGCTCGGTTCAGCACCGGAGCCAGTGGACAAGTAGCGGACCTGCACTCCGGGGCACGCCTGTTGGTACTGCTTCATCCAGTACTTCAACGCGTTCTGCTGGGCGGTGGAACGGACGCGGCGAGCTTGGCCTGCGCATGCGGAGAGTACGGCACCTTCTGTCGCTGCCGCGCTCGTGCCCAACAGGATTCTGCGGCTCGCCCGTTGACGCTGCATCTGGTGTTCCTTTCCGGAGGCAGGAACACAGACGGTTGCCGATATATGGGCGGCTATGGTGACGAGCCTCCGAACATCCGCCGTCCCTCTACCTGCCCTTGGGCGGCGGCTCCGGTGTACCCAGCGGGGCCTGACCGGTCTCGTCCAATACCTTGACCGCCGGGCGCCGCGCTGACGCGGCCGTCGCTCAGGCGGGATGCTGCCCCAGCGTCTGCCCCATAGCGGTCACCACTGAGGGCGCGGCCGGAAGCGACCGGTGGTGCGGGCCGGGTTTGGCGCGGAGCGGCTCGGCGGGTGAGATCAACGTTCAGTGGGCGTCTTGCGCGAGTTCATGTGCCCCTGGTGGGATGCGGGGCGCGTGACGCGCACGCGTCACCCCCCACATGGAGGCGCGCATATGAATCTGGTCGTCAACGGAGACGCCGAGAGCGGACCGGGAGGGACACCCGAGCCGGTGGGGTCCGTCACCGGGTGGCGGATCACCCAGGGAGCGCCGGCCCTCATCGGCTATGCGTTCGGCGGCGGTTACCCCACCACCGGTGACCCCGGCCCGGCCCAGCGCGGCAGCCGTTTCTTCTCCGGCGGCAATTCGCCCCGTACCGCCCTGATCCAGGACATCGTCCTGTCCGCCGACGGAACCAGCGGCCGCACCGCCGTCGATGCCGGGAAGGTGCGCTTCACCCTCGCCGCCTGGCTCGGCGGTTACGCCACTCAGGAGGACGGGGCCCGGCTGTCCGTCGAGTTCCGCGACGCCAAGGGCACGCCGCTCGCACTCGCCGTGCTCGGCCCGGTCGCCGCCACCGAGCGGGGCAGCCGTACCGCGCTGGTCGAGCGCAAGGCCACGGCCGCCGTGCCGCCCGGGGCCCGAAGCGCCCGCCTGCTGCTCGTCTTCACCCGCACCGGAAGCGGCACCTCCAACGACGGCTACGCCGACGCGATCTCCCTGACGCTCACCCCCACCACCGCTGCCGGAGGCCGGTCGTCGTGAAGCTGAACCGCCGTGACATGCTCAAGGCCGCGGCCGCCGCGGGTGCCCTCAACCTCGCCTGGCCGCTCAGCGCCGGGCTCTCGCCGGCACAGGCGCGGGAAGCCGCCGAGGCGCTGGGCGCCACATACGACCCCGCGCCCTTCACCCTCGGCGTCGCCAGCGGCGATCCCCAGCCGAGCAGCGTCGTGCTGTGGACCCGGCTCGCGCCCGAGCCGTTCGCCGCCGAGCAGCCGCTGCCCGAGATCGTCGAGGTCGAGTGGACCGTCGCCGAGGACAGCGCGCTCACACGGGTCGTGGCGCGGGGCACAGTTGCGGCCTCGGCCACGCTCGGCCACAGCGTGCACATACCGGTCGGTGGACTGCGCGCCGGCCGCCACTACTGGTACGCGTTCAAGGCCCTCGGCAAGACCAGCCGGACCGGCCGTACGAAGACCGCCCCGGTCGGCAGCGTATCCAAGGTCCGCTTCGCCTCCGCCAACTGCCAGCACTTCCCGTCCGGTTACTACGCGGCCCACCGGGGCATCGCCCGCGAGAACCTCGATTTCGTCGTCCACCTCGGCGATTACACCTACGAGGGCGGGCCCTCCGGCGGCGATGCCGTCCGCGACCACAACGGTCCCGACCCGTTCACGCTCGCCGACTACCGCAAACGGCACGCCCTCTACAAGGGCGACCCCTCGCTGCGCGAAGCCCACGCCGTCCACCCCTGGTTCCTGACCTGGGACGACCACGAGGTCTCGAACGACTACAGCGGTACGGGCGGCGGCGCCCCCTTCCTGCAGCGGCGCGCGGCCGCGTACCAGGCCTGGTACGAGCACATGCCCCACCGCGACGGCGGCGGCGACGCCGCGCTGCCCGACCCGGTGATCCACCGCAGCCGCCGCTGGGGCGACCTGCTGGAGCTGACCGTCCTCGATCTGCGCTCCTACCGCTCCGCACAGAACCTGTCCGACGGGACCATCCTCGGCGCCGAGCAGAAGTCGTGGCTCAAACAGGGCATCGACCGGGCCCCGGACGCCTGGCACTGCTGGGCCAACTCGATCATGCTCAGCCAGCTGCGCGGCAAGCCGGGCGGCGGCTATATGTTCACCGACCAGTGGGACGGCTTCCTCGCCGAGCGCAAGGAGGTGCTGAGCCATGTCCACAGCAGCGGCCTGGAGGACCTGGTCGTCATCACCGGCGACTGGCACTCGGCGTTCGTGGACGACATCCGGCCGGACTTCGACGACACCTCCACACCGGTGATCGGCACCGAATTCACCGCCCACTCGGTCACCTCCAGCGCGTACGACCCCGACTGGAACAAGGCCAACGGCCCCCTGATGGGCAAGGCCAACCCGCATCTGAAGTACTTCGAGGGCAACCGCTACGGCTACGACGTGTACGAGGTCACGCCGGAGCGCTGGAGCACATACATGAGAGTGATCGCGGACCGCCGTGATCCGGACTCGCCGGTGTCCACGCTCACGACGTTCCACGTCGACCGGGGGAAGTCCGGCTCTTACGAGGACTCGGCGACGAAGGGCTCCCCGGCGCAGTACCGGCGGGACTGAGGTCGACGCCGCCCCGGGTGCTTCTTCCGCCCACCCGCCCCTGAGGAGGGAGCGGGTGGGCGATGCCATGCCAACTGCGCGGAGAACTGGCGCAGTTCGTCACGGCATGCATCCCCTTTTGCGCGGACGGTCACGAATTCACAGTTTTTCGCAACTCTGTTGAAAAAACAGCCGGGAAAGAACCTTGTCTCGAAGATGACGGCTAAGACAAGGTTTGGCCCGCGGCGATCGGACCCCCAATCCGCGCCGCCAGACAGGCGCCTGTTTCTGTGAAATGCGTTGAAGCCCTTGGACTTTCAGTGTGTTTCCCTATCCCCCACTTGTGGCGCTTGTTCTGCGACTGGAAGGAACCACGTGAAAGATTCTCGCAAGTATTTCCTTGCCGTCACTGCCGGCGCCCTGCTTTCGGTTTCCGTTGCCACCGGCGCACAGGCGGGAACCCCGCCCCCCGAGTCCCCGCGCTACGAGCCGCAGATGGTCAAGGCCCTGGCCAAGTCGCTTGACGTGAGCGAGAAGGCGGCTGTCGAGCGACTGGACCGGCAGGCGCAGCAGCAGAGCGCGCTCGCCGGGCTGAACAAGGACGGAACCAAGACGGAGGGCGCCTTCTTCAACAGCAAGGGAGCGTTGACGGTTAACGCGCCCGACGCCAAGACCGCCGCCACGATCGAGGACGCGGGTCTGAACGCGCGGGTGCCCGAGCGCGGCCAGTCCGCCCTGGACCGCATCAAGACCGAGCTCGACGCCATGGCCGCCAAGCAGGTACCCACCGGCATCTCCTCCTGGTCGGTCGACCTTGCCTCCGACACCGTCACGGTCGAGGTCAACAGCGACAGGAGTGCGGCGGCCCGTGCCTTCCTCAAGGCGGCGGAGGCCCACGGTGACGCGGTTCGCGTCGTGCGCGGCCAGGAGATCCTGTCCACGCAGGCCGCGATAGACCCGGGCAGCCAGATGACGATCGGTGGCGGCCCCGGCGTCTGCTCGGTCGGTTACGGGGCGAAGGACTCCAGTGGCACGCAGTACCTGGTGACCGCGGGCCACTGCATCCAGGGCCTGCCCGACCTGCAGTACAACGGCGAGCGCTTCGCCAAGGGCGAGAACACCCGCTTCGCGCTGGGCAATGACAGCGTGGACATGGGCATAGCCAAGCTGGACTCCGACGACTCCATAACGACCAAGGTCAGCACATGGGGCAGCGCCGGTGAGATCTCGGTCAACGGCAGCGAGCGGGCCGCCCCGGGTGCTGACCTGTGCAAGTCGGGCCGGACCACCCAGTGGACCTGCGGCAAGGTCGAGTCGTACAACGTATCCGTCACCTACGGCGACAAGAACGGTCCCGATACCGTCGTCACCGGTCTCGGCAGCTCGTCGGTCTGCACCGAGGGTGGTGACAGCGGCGGCGCCTATATCTCCGGCAACCAGGCCCAGGGCATGACCTCGGGTGGTCCCGAGAAGCAGCAGTGCACTGGCGGGGTGAATTCGTCCGGTTCCTCATATTTCCAGCCGCTTGACGACGCTCTGTCCCACTACGGGCTGACGCTCAACACCAACTGATTCACCCTGATTCACCTGATTCACCTCCGCCCCACAGGACACAAGGGCCGCTCACCGGATACGGTGAGCGGCCCCCGTGTCGTTTGGCAAGGGTCCCGCGACATCGCATCGTCATCACGACGCGGCGATGCGCGGCACCGTGCGAACCATCGGAGACGTCATGGCCGAGACTCCCCACGCCCGCCGCGACCGAGCCCACACCATCCCCACCGCCGAATCCCCGTTCGCGGACGCCTTCCGCGAGGCTCTGCGGCAGCGCGGCCTCGGCCTGGAGCGGGTGCGAGAACGGCTGGACGCCCAGGGCATCAGCATCAGCCTGGCCACCCTCAGCTACTGGCAGCGTGGCCGCAGCCAGCCGGAACGCGCCCAGTCGCTCCGTGCCGTGGACGCGCTGGAGACCATCCTCGAACTGCCCGACGGCGCCCTGCGTTCGCTGCTCGGCCCGCACCGCCCCCGCGGCCGGGGCATGGCGGAGCCGCCGGACCTGACCGCCTCACAGAGCGTCTTCGGGGCGAACTCGGTCGAAGAGCAGGCGCTGGGCGAGGCGTTCGCGCAGTTCAACGAGGACGTCAGCGCGGTGGTCGTCAAAGAGACCCTGCGCCTCGACGAGCATCGGTGCATACGTGAATACTCCGTGAACCAGGTGGTGCGCGCCACGCGCGACGGCGCGAGCCGGCTTACCGCGGTGCACTGCATCGACGACGCCGCCGCGGAGTCGATCGACGTGTTCGCCCGCTGCGGCAGGCTCGGCACCGTGCGCTTCCACCCGGAGCTGCGCACCGTCGTGGTGGAGATCCTGTTCGGCCGGGAGCTCGCCAGGAATGAGACCGCGTTGATCGACTACGGCATCCTGCTCGGCCGAAGCCAGCAGATATCCATGCACCATGAGCGCAGAATGCGAGTGAACCTGCGTGAATACCTGCTCCATGTCTATTTCCACCCGGCGGCTCTCCCGCTGACCTGCCACCGCTATTACCGCGAACACATCGGCGCGGGAAAGCGCTGCACCAGCCGAATAGCGCTGGACGCCTTGCACACGGCGCACATGCTGCCGGTCAGGTGCCCGGCGGGCGTACACGGTATGTCCTGGGAATGGCCCGACCGACCCCACGCCGACTCATAGCGCGGTCGCCGTACGCGTCGGCGGTCGGTTCAGCGCGGCGGCGTGTCGCCTGCCGTGCGGTCGGCGAGCTGTTCGAGGTGGGTTGCCGCGGCGGCCGCGCCGCCGGCTTCGCGGAAGGAGCGTCCCACCCGTTGGGCGGCGGCCCGGTAGCCGGGCTCGTGGAGTACGGCGTCGAGTGCCGTGTTGATATGGGCGGCGCCCGCCCGGTTGAAGCGCACGCGAACTCCCGCGCCGGCCCGGGTGACCTGACCGGCGACGGCGGGCTGATCGTCCCGCAGGGGAGCGACGACCAGGGGGAGCCCGTGCCAGAGCGTCTCGCAGACGGTGTTGTGGCCGGCGTGGCAGACCACGGCGTCGACCCGTTCCAGCAAGGGGAGCTGGGGGACCCGGCGGCGGACGAGAACGCTGTCGGCGCTCTCCGGCAGGGTGCCCGAGGGGTCGACGATGATTGCCTGCAGGTGGTCGGTCCGGGTGCGTACGGCTTCGGCGCACTCGGCGAGGAAGCGCGGCACGACCTCCGTGTTGGCCGTGCCGAGGGTGATCAGCACCTTGGGGCGCCGGGAGTCCAGCCGCTTCCAGGGGAAGTCGTCCCCGGTGGGGCGGGCGGAGAGGGACGGGCCGACGCAGCGCACCTGCTCGCCGAGGGGGGCGTCCCGGCCTACGAGGGCCTCGGTGCTGAACAAGAGCACGAGGTCGTCGGACAGGCGGGGATCCGCGGTGCCGTGCGGCACGCCGATCCGCTGCCGCAGGCCGTGCAGCAGCCCGGCGATCCACTCTTCCACCCTCGGCATGCCCGCCAGCGAGGTGAACCCCGCCGACGTGGTCGCCGAGGTGGCCCAGGGCACCCCCATCCGCTCGGCCACCAGCGCCCCGGCGACCGCCTGCTGGTCGGCGATGAGCACGTCGGGCCCGAACTCCTCGACCGCGGCCCGGACACCGGGGGCCATGTCCTGCGCCAGCGGCCCCAAGAACCGCTCCCACAGGAACTTCAGCGCCGCCGGGCCGCGCAGCGAGTCCGGGCGCAGCAGGTCGGGGCTGTCCAACTGCGGCGAGGCGCAGGGGAACACCGTCGCCCGCCCGCCCACCAGCGGCTCCACGACGTCCGGCCGTCCCGCCCAGGCCACCTCGTGCCCCCGCCGGGCCAGCTCGGCCGCGACGCCGACCGTGGGGTTGATGTGCCCGACCAGGGGCGGTACGACGAAGAGAAATCCGCTCATGAGCCTTCGGCCTTCGCTGAGGGGGCCGGGGTCGCCGATGGCGCGGGGCGCGCCGAGGGCACCGCGGCGTGCTCACGGATCCACGCCGTCACCAGGTCGATCACCTGCTGTGTGGCACCGATGAGGATCCAGTGCTCCTGATCCGGGATCTTCGCGGTACGGCAGTTGGGCAGGAGCGACGTCAACCACGGCTCCTGGGGCGCGAGTTCGGATTCGCTGCCGTAGACGGCGAGGACCGGGCAGCGTACGGACCGGATCTCGGCCTCCGCCAGGACCCTGCTGGTGGGCATCTCCTCGGCCAGGGTGCAGGAGTGCAGCAGCCGGGCGAAGGACTTCACCCGCCGGGAGACGTGTGCGCTGTATTTCTCGGCCAGTTCCGGATACAGGCTCTCCCGGGCCAGCTCCACCACCCCGCGGTGCAGGCTCTCGGCTGTCTTGCGGGCCCAGGCCTCGGTCGCGGGCTCCGACTCCAGCAGCGAGACGCTGGCCACGCGGTCCGGGCGGTGGGCCGCGTAGCTGAACGCGACGGTGCCGCCGTAGGAGTAGCCGACCAGATGCACCGGCCCGGCGACCGCCAGCCGGTCGAGCAGCGCGTCGAGATCCTCGACGAAGTCCTGCAGCAGGTAGCCGCTCGGCGGCCGTTCGCTGTGGCCGTGCCCGCGCATGTCGTACATGATCACGTCAAAGCCCGCGGCCGCGAAGGCCGGTGCCAGCGTGAGGTAGTGGCTGGCGAGGCTGTCGATGACCATGCCGTGGAGGAGCACCACGGTGGGCGGTGCCTCGGCATGGGCGAAGGTGCCGCTGACGGTGCCGTTGCCGTTGCGGGCAGGCATCCGCTTCACATGCAGATTGACGCCGTTGGCGTTGACCACTGCCACTGCTCAGTGCTCCCCGGAGTCCCGCAGGCACGCGGCGACGTGCTCGACGAGCCGGCCTATGGTCAGGGTGATGATCTGTTCGAGGCCGAGGCCGGCGAGGTACTCGGCGAAGTTCACGGCGTCCCCGTACCGGGCCTCCAGATGACCGCCGAGGGTCACCAGGTCGATGCTCTCCAGGTCCAGATCCTCGTGGAAACGGGTGTCCATGGTGATTCCGGCCTCGTCCAGGCCGTAGTCGCCGAGGACGGCGTGGAGCATGCCGACGATCTCGTCGAATACCTCCTGCTCCACCTCCTCCTCGTGCGCCGTGGCCGGAGTGGTCGGCTGACCGCCGTTCACCGGTGCGCTGTTCACGGTCGCGTCTCCCGTTCTTCGGTTGCGTTGTTGTCGCTGCTGGTGCTGGTGCTGGTGCTGATGCTGCGGTTGCGGGTGTCGCTGTTGCTGTCGTCGGTGCCCTCGTCGGCCGGCCCCGCCGTCCATGCGACGACGTACTCCCGGACGGGCAGTTCGGCCGGATTGCCGATCCGCCGGCAGCGCACCCGGTAACGGCGGCCGTCCGCCTCCACCAGCAGCTCGTCAGGCTCCGCGGCGACCACCGCGAAGCGCTTGGGCTGCCCCTGCAGGCCGGTGCCCTCCGCCTTGGACACCGCTTCCTTGGCCGCCCAGAACCTGGTGAACCACAGGGCTTCCGGCTCGCCCGTCGCGGTGCGGCGTGCGGTGAGGAGGGCCAGTTCGGCCGGGCCCAGTGCGGCGGTGACGGTCCGCTCGGGTCGCTCGGTGACCTCCTCCACGTCGATGCCGGGCCCCGGTTGCCCATATGGGGCGCTCGGCAGTACCAGCGCGACCGCGGCTTCCGCCCGGTGTGCCAGCGTGACGTCCAGTCCGGGCAGGACGCGGCCGTGCAGACCGCTGACCCGGGGCCGGCCGCTCGCATCGTTGCCCACCCGTATCTCGGCGGGGAAGACCGGCCCCTCGCCGTGGTCCCACAGCCATTGGCGTACGGCGTCCTTGACCGCGATCCGGCCCAGCAACCACTGCTTGCGGCCGCGCGGCGGGCACACCGCGTACTCCTCCCGCTCGGCGCTGCCCAGGTGCCGGCGCATGACGAGATCGCGGGAGGCGAGGTCCCGGCAGCGGTCAAAGACGAGTGACCAGCCGCCTTCCTGGACGCGGGAGAGGGCGTTGCGCTCGGGGAAGCGCTCCTGGTCCCTGGTGTCCGGGAAGTTGTCGAAGCGGTGGTCCTCCCAGCCGCTGAGATGCGCCCACACCCTGCCCTCGCGCACGAGTTGCATATCGGCGGCCACCGCAGTGTCGGTGATCGAGGTGATCTTGATGAGGCACTCCAGGCGGGTGCCGGGCGCGGGGTGGGGGCCGAAGAAGCGGATGCGCCTCATCCGTACGGGGAAGACCAGAGTGCGCGCGGGCAGCGTGGTCATGATCCAGTAGCCGAGGAGTTGCCCCACGTTGTCCAGCAGCGCGCCGGGCGCGGGCGGGGTGGTGAGCACTCCGCGTACATGGGTCTCGCCGATCGCGGTGAGTTCGGCGACTCCCTGGAAGAGGGGGCCGTGGAACATCCAGCGGTCGCGGTACAGCTGCTCGGCCGTGGTCTCCGGTTGCCGTTCGGCGCTGGGGGGCCACCGCCAGGGGAGGGGCGGGTCACCGGGATGGTGTGCGGCCAGTTCGACCTGGGCCCGTGCGTAGGGGCCGAACGTCACGGCCACCCGGCCGGCCTCCAGCGGCGTGACGCCGACGGGTATGTCCTCGGCGGGTGCGGCGGTCACCCAGCGGTCCAGCCGCACCTGGTGCACCGCGACGGCCCGCGAGCCGGGCCGGGCCCGCTCGGCGAACTCCATCATGTGTTGGACCACCGTGGTGGCCGGAACCACCGGCCGGCGGTCCGCCTCGTCGGGCCAGTCGGGGCGCTGCACGAAGAAGCAGTGATCGCGCAGGTAGGGCATGGCGTCCGTCGACACCCGGAGCACGGTGCGCTCCTCCCGCCCGCCGGGGGCGTGCGGGGCCGGGGCCGCCAGGGGGCCGCCGGGCGCCGGGCGCCGGGCGGATTGTGGCGGCGCCGGCCGTACGGGGGGTTGCGGCGAGGCAGGACGCGCGGGCTGCTGCGGCGGTTCAGGTCGTACGGACGCGGCCGCCGGAGCCGGCCGCGCCGGGGCGTGCGCGCTGTCGGCAGCCGCCGCGGTGAGCGCCTCGGCGGCGCCCGCGGCGTCCCGCACCAGCGCGCGGAGTTCGGCTGCCACGACGGAGTGACGGTCGGACAGCCGCTGCAGAGCGGCCAGTTCGCCGCCGCCCGCCACCGCCGGCTGCCCGGCGGCCAGTGCCGAGCGGACGCCGGCCACCGTCTCCCGGTCCAGGGAGACCAGCTTCCCGCCGAGGTCCAGCGGCATCGGCGTGCGCCGCGGAGCGCTCCGGCGTCCGCTCCGCAGCGCCTCGGCATCCGGATCACCGCCGTCCGCCCACAGCGCCGTGGCGACCCGCAGCAGTTGCGCGAGGCCACTGCGATGCGGGGAGTTGGCGGCCACCACCAGATGCGGGCGGCTCTGCAGAGTGCTGTCGATCAGCGACCCGACCTGGCCCGTACCGGCCTGGACGAACACCCGGAAGCCGGCTTCGTACATCGCCTCGGTCAGCGGGCGGAAGCGCACCGGCTCCAGCAGGTGACGCAGGAACAGCGCGCGTACCTCCTCCTCGGCCTCCGGGTATTCCGACGCGGTGGTCGCCGACCACACGGGCACCGTCGGCGGATGCAGCTCGAACCGCTCCGCGTAGTACCGGATCTGGTTGAGGTAGGGGGCCAGCATGGGGGTGTGGAAGCCGGACCGGAACGGCAGGACCTGGCCGATGACGCGCTGCGCGCGGAACCACCGTACGAGCGCGTCCACCCGCTCGGGCGGGCCGCACACCATCGACTGGTTCGGCGCGTTGTCGTGCGAGAGCACGACCCCGGGGTGTTCGTCGAGTGCGGCGCGGACGCGGTCGGCCGGGGCGCCCAGTGCGGCGAAGGCGAGGCCCGCCACCCGCACCTGTCCGGGGTCGAAGGACCGGGTGAACTCGTCCACGGCCTGGCCGGCGTACAGCCCGGCGGTGGCCATCGCGGTCCACTCCCCGACGCTGTGGCCCGCCACCGCGTCCGGCACGATCCCCATCCGCCGCAGGGCGGCGTCCAGCACCCGGCCCACGCCGATCACCCCGGCGCCGTGCCGGCCGACGTCCGTCACCTCCGCCGGGCCCGCGTCCCGGAGCGAGGGCAGCAACGCGGACAGGCCGAAGTGCTGGGCGACGTCGGCGATTTGAGGCGCGAAGTCGGCTTCGAGGCCGGGGAAGACGAACGCCAGGCGTCCGCCGCCGGCTCCGCCGAGCAGCGGCTCGGGCGTGAACCACACATCGTTGCGGCCCCGCCAGGGCAGGCCCCTGGCCACTGCCTTTCTGGCGAGTGCGAGGCGTTTGGCGGTCGGGTCCACGATGCCGAGCCGGGTGCGCCCGCCGCCCGGAGCGGGCCGGTTTGCGGCTGCCGCGAGGACGCCGGAGTCGTCCGTGTCCAGCAGCGCGGCCAGCTGCCGCGGGCTGTCGGCGGCCAGCCGCAGCACCCGTTCGGGTTCGCGCACCACGGCCGCGGGCCGGGGCCGCCGCACGGCAGGAGCGCCGGGCGCCGATTCGAGCACCACATGGGCGTTGATACCGCCGAAGCCGAAGGCGTTCACCCCCGCGCGTCGGACCCGCTGCCCGCCGTCGGTCTCCCAGTCGCGTGCGGTGGCGGTCGTACGGAAGCGGGTGCGCTCCAGCGCGGGATGCGGGTCGTCGCAGTGCAGTGTCGGCGGCAGCACCGCGTGGTGCACCGCCAGCGCCGCCTTGACGAGCCCCGCCACGCCCGCGGCCGGCATGGTGTGGCCGATCATCGACTTCACCGAGCCGATCACCGGCCGGTCATGGTCACCGCCACCCGGGCCGAACACCTCGGCCAGGGTGGCGAGTTCGGCCGCGTCACCCGAGGGGGTCGCGGTCCCGTGTGCCTCCAACAGGCCGACCGAGCCCGGCGCGGCGGGGTCCAGACCGGCCGCCCGCCATGCCTGCCGCACGGCGCCGACCTGGCCCGAGGGGTCCGGGTTGACCAGGCTGCCGCTGCGGCCGTCGCTGGCCACGCCGGTGCCGCGGATGACGGCATAGATCCGGTCGTCGTCGCGCACCGCGTCGTCGAGCCGCTTGAGGGCCACGACGCCGGTGCCCTCGCCGATCAGCAGACCGTCCGCGGCCCGGTGGAAGGGGCGGATCCGCTGGCTGGGGGAGAGCGCGCGCAGTCGGGCGAACACCGACCACAGCGTGATGTCGTGGCAGTGGTGCACACCGCCGGCGAGCACCATGTCACAGCGTCCCGTGGCCAGTTCGCCCACCGCCTGGTCGACCGCGATCAGCGAGGACGCACAGGCGGCGTCCACGGTGTAGGCGGGGCCGCGCAGGTCGAGCCGGTTGGCCACCCGGGAGGCGGTGAGGTTGGGCACCAGGCCGATCGCCTGCTCCGGCTCGTCGGGCCCCAGCTGCCGGGTGAACGCCTTCCGCACCCGCTCCAGCTGTTGGCCGCCGAGTTCGGGCAGCAACTCGCCAAGAGTGCGGACCAGTTGATTGGACGTCAGTATGCTCTGGGTCCCGCGGGCGAGTCCGGGCGTCAGGTACCCGCCGCGGCCGAGGATCACCCCGACCCGGTCCCGGGCCGGCAGCCGCCGCTCACCGCCCGCGTCCGCGATGGCGTCCGCGGCCACCTGCAGCGCGATGAGCTGCTCCGGCTCGGTGCCCGGCACCGAGTTGGGCATGATCCCGAACCGCGTCACCTCGACCTTCGCCAGGTCGTCGACGAATCCGCCGCGGCGGCAGTAGACCCGGTCCGAGCGGTCTGCGGCTCCCGGGTCGTAGAAGGAGGCGTCCCACCGCCCGGGAGGCACGTCGCCGATCGCGTCCACCCCGTCGGCCAGGTTCTGCCAGTACGCCGGAAGGTCCGCGGCCCCCGGGAACAGCACCGCCATGCCGACAATGGCGACCTGGGGCCGGTTTCCGTGCGTCTCGCCGGTCATGTCACCAGCCCGATGCGGTGTAGACCACGGCGTCGGCCGACGGCTCGCCGTAGGCGAGTTCGCGCAGCAGGCACAGCGTGCCCTCTTCGGGGTCGATCAGCCTGACCCCGCGCCGGGCGTACTCACGGGCGAGCTCCGGGGTGACCATGCCGTCGTGCTCACCGGTGGGCGCCCACGGTCCCCAGTGCACCGTCAGCGCCCGGTTGCCGGTGCGCGCGGCCCAGCGGCTGCCCAGGTGCTGCAGCGCGTCGTTGGCGGCGGCGTAGTCGACCTGGCCGCGGTTGCCGAGGACGGCCGCGACGCTGCCGAACAGGACGGCGAACCGGGGCCCGTCCGGCAGGTCCTCCAGCGTCGTGAGCAGCGTGCGCGCACCCTCCACCTTGGTGCCGAACACCCGCCGGAAGGAGTCGAGGTCCTTGTCCGCGAGTACCCGGTCCTCGATGACCCCGGCGGCGTGGACCACGCCGTCCAGCCGGCCGTGTTCGGCGTGGATGCCGGTCACCAGCCGCCGCACCGCCTCGGCGTCACGCAGGTCCGCCGAGTGGTAGCGCACCGCGCTGCCCAGTCCGCGCAGCCGCTCCACGGTTGCGGTGATCTCCCGCTGGGCCAGGATCCGCGTGACGGCCTGCTCGATCCCGGCCGCCGAACGGCCGCCCTGTGCCGCGAGAGCGGCGCGCAGCGCGGTGCGGTCGGTGGCCTCGCGCGTGGCCGCGTCCTCCGGCCCGGTCGGTGCGGGGGTCCTGCCCACCAGCTCGATCCGGCAGCGGGCGGCCGCCGCGAGGGTCGCGGCGAACCGCGCGGTGATACCGCGCGCCCCGCCGGCCAGCAGTACGACCGAGTCACGGTCCAGGCCCATGGCCTCGGCCTCGGCAGCGCCGTCCCCGGCCGGGCCGGCGCCCCTGCCGGCCAGCGGGCCGAGGCCGGCCTCGACCAGTTCGAGGCCGCGGCGGCCGCCCGCCGTGCGGAGGACGACCGGAGCCTCCGCACCGGCGAGCAACTCGCCTACCAGCCCCGCCGCCAGCCGCGCCGGCGACTCGTCCGGGGCGAGCTCGACGACCCTGGCGAGGGTGTCCGGGTACTCGCGGGCGATGGTGCGGAACATTCCTCGCAGGCCGTCCGCCCGGCCGTCCGGAGAGAGGGCCGACGCGGCGGAGTCCGGCGCGGCCGCTATGAGCCATCGCGGGCCGCGCCGCAGTGCGGCCTGGAACACCGGGAAGGAGTCGGGCAGGAGCGGGCCGCTGGTGCCGGAACCGCCGGTGCCGGCCAGCGCCTCCAGATGGAACACGCCGTCCAGTGGGCCGTCCTCGTCGTCGAGCAGGTGCCCCGGATCCCGTACGAGCGCGTGCGCGCCGTGCTCGTCGAGGTGGGCGGCCAGGCTCTCGGCAACCGGGCCGCGGCTCCCGATCAGCGCGAACCTTTTGCCGGCGAGCGCGGCGGTGTCCCCGTCGGGCTCCGCGAGGGGCACCTCGCGCAGCACCAGTCTGCTGGGCGCCTCGCCGGCCACGGAGGCGGTGGCCGGGTGGCCCTCCGCGACCGGTGGGCGGTCCGGGGTCTGCTCCTCGGAGGTCCTCGGTTCCGTGGTGTGCCCGGGGACCGGCAGCCGCGCGGCCAGCGCGTCGGCCATGCCCGCGGCCGTACGGGCCTTGGCCAGCGTCTCCAGCTCCGCGTCGTCGAGCCGCGGCAGAGCCCCCGCGTCCGGGCCGCCGAAGCCGACGCGGGCGGCCAGCTCGCCGACGATCTCGATCCGCTTGATCGAGTCGATGCTCAGGTCGGCTTCGAGGTCGAGATCGGGCTCGATCATCTCCAGGGGGTAGCCGGTGCGTTCGCTGATGATGTCCAGGACGGTGCGCAGGACGTCCGCCCCGGACAGCGCCCGCGGTGCGGCGGACTCCGGCGCTCGGTCCGGCGCGGCCGGCGGCTGAGCGGACGCGGCCGAGACCGGCTCGGGAGGCGGCAGCGCGGCCGGGACCGGCACAGGCGCCCCGGGCACTGCCTGGACCGGCACGGGCTCCACCGGCACTGCCGGGACCGGCGCCGCGGCAGGCAGGCCTTCCGCACCACCGAAGTAGGTGAGCAGCACATCGCGCTGGGCGGCGACGATCTCCCGGCCGGCCCGCAGGAAGTCATGGATCATCTGGTCCCGGTTGGTGACGGCGTCGCCGCTGTGCGCCTCGGTCACGGTCATCTCCTGGATACGTCGGGCCGGCATGAGGGAGCCGGGCAGGGGGTTGCCGTCGAGAGTGCGCACCAGCTGTCCGTTGACGGTCCAGCCGGGGCGGGTGCCGGCAGGGGCGGACGGGGACGCGGCCGAGCGCACCCGGCCCGGTTCGACGGCGCCGCGGCCGCGCAACAGCCCGCCGGTGTGCACCCGTACGCCCGCGAGGGCGAGCTGGGCGAGCGCGGTGAGGAAGCCGCGCAGCCCCTGGCCGCCCGGCGGGTCGCAGCTGACCGCGGTGTGCGGGCGGTCGCCGAGGATCTTGGACACCAGTCCGGTGAGTGCGGAGCCGGGGCCGGCCTCGACGAAGACCCGGGCGCCCGCCTCGTACATGGCCTCGATCTGCGCCACGAAGCGCACGGGGGCGGCGAGTTGGGCGGCCAGTTCGGCCCGTATGTCCTCGGGCCGCCCCGCATAGGCGGCCGCCGTGCGGTTGGACCACACCGGCGTCTCCGGTTCGCGCAGCGGCACGTCCGCGAGGATCTCGGCGAAGCGCGCCCCGGCACCGGCCACGCCGGGGCTGTGGAAGGCGCAGGCCACCGGGATCGGCTTGGCGGCGATGCCGTTCTCGCGCAGCAGCCGCACCGCCTCCGCGACCGCCTCGGTCGGACCGGAAACGACGGTCTGCGCGGGGGCGTTGTGGTTCGCGACGACCACGCGGTCCGCCAGGCCGACGGCGCCCAGCCGCTCGGCGACGTCCTCGGGCGCGGCCGCGACCGCGGCCATGGTGCCCGGGTCGGGGCCGGCGGCGTCGAGGATCGCCTCCGCCCGTGCCGCGCTCAGCTCCAGCAGGGTCTCGGGACCGAAGGCCCCGGCGGCGCACAGCGCGACCAGTTCGCCGTAGCTGTGCCCCGCCGTCATGTCCGGGCGCACTCCGGCGCGGCCGAGCAGATCGTGCACCGCCAGCCCCGTGATGCCCAGCGCGGGCTGGGCGGTCCTGGTGTCGGTGAGCCGGGCCCGCTGCTCGTCGGCGACGGCGGGGTCGAACGCGGTCGGCGGGTGGACGGCCTCCGCCCACCGGCGGCCGAGCCGGAGGTAGCGCTGGATCTCGGGGAAGGCGACGAACAAGTCGGCGAGCATGCCGGTGCGCTGGCTGCCCTGGCCGGGGAAGAGGAACGCCACGGCCGCACCGCCCCCGGCGCCCTGATCCTCGCCCCGCGCCCCGTCCCCCTGGTACCGGCCCTCCGCCGCGGCGCTGAAGACACCTGCCGACGGGTCGTGTTCACCGGCCAGGGCCCGCTTCAGCAGCCCGGCCAGTTCATCCAGATCACCGGCGACGACCGCCGCCTGCACGGGCTTCCCGCTGGCGTCGCCGCGGCGCGCGGCGGCCAGCGCGAAGTCACGCAGCCGCCATGGCCGGCCGTCCCGGTCGTTCTCCAGTGCCAGCAGCTGCTCGATCGACCGGGCGGCGTCCTCGCGGTCGGTGCCGTGGAAGACGAACAGTTCGGCGGGCCAGGAGGCCAGGCCCTGCTCCGGCGGCGGCCCGGCATCGTGGGCCCGCAGCACGACATGGAAGTTGGTGCCGCCGAAGCCGAAGGCGCTGACCCCGGCGAACCGCTCGGCCAGCGGTGCCGCCCACGGCCGCGCGGCGGTGTGGAAGACGAACGGGCTGACCCCCTCCTGCCAGGCGGGGTTGGGCCGGCGCAGCTGTGCCGTGGGCGGCCTGACCCCGGTGTGCAGGGCCATCGCGGTCTTGATCAGTCCGGCCAGGCCGGCCGCGCACTTGGTGTGCCCGATCTGCGACTTCACCGAGCCGAGCACACAGCCGCCCGGTTCCGCTCCGGCCTCGGTGAACACCTCGGTCAGGGCGCTGAGTTCGGTCCGGTCACCGACCACGGTGCCGGTGCCGTGCGCCTCGACCAGGCCGACCCGGTCGGGCGAGATCCCCGCGTTGCGGTAGGCGCGCTCCAGTGCCGCGCGCTGCCCGTCGCGGCGCGGGGCGGTCAGGCCCAGGGACTTGCCGTCGCTGGCGCTGCCGACGCCCTTGATGACCGCGTACACCCGGTCACCGTCGCGCTCCGCGTCGGCCAGCCGTTTCAGTACGACGCAGGCCACACCCTCGCCGAGCGCGATGCCGTCCGCCGCGCTGTCGAAGGTGCGCGAGCGGCCGGTCGGCGAGAGCGCGTGCACCGAGGAGAACAGCAGATAGTCGTTGATGCCGTTGTGCAGGTCGGCGCCGCCGCACAGCACGAGGTCGCTGGTGCCGCCGGCCAGTTCCTTGCACGCCACGTCCACCGCGGCCAGCGAAGAGGCGCAGGCCGCGTCCACGGTGTAGTTCGCCCCGCGCAGGTCGAGCCGGTTGGCGATCCGCCCGGAGATGACATTGGCCAGCATGCCGGGGAAGGAGTCCTCGGTGAGCCTGGGCAGCTGTGCGTCCAGCTCGGGCGGCAGCTGCCCCAGGTAGGCGGGGAGCAGGGCGCGCAGCGTGGCGGCGTTGGACAGGTCGCTGCCTGCCTCGGCTCCGAAGACCACCGAGGCCCGGGAGCGGTCGAACTTCCTCGCCTCGTACCCGGCGTCATCGAGCGCCCGCCGGGCGGCCTCCAGCGCCAGCAGCTGTACGGGCTCGATACTCCCCAGTGAGGACGGGGGAATGCCGTAGCGCAGCGGGTCGAAGGGGATGTCCGGCAGGAAGCCGCCCCATTTGGATTCGGTGCGCCCGCCGTCCGCCTCGGGCGCGTAATAGACCTGTGTGTCCCACCTCTCCTCCGGCACCTCGGTGACGGCGTCGGCGCCCGCGACGATATTCGCCCAGTAGTCGGCGAGGTCCGGGGCGCCCGGGAACATGCAGGCCATGCCGACCACGGCGACGTCCAACGGGGCCGGGGCAGGGGTGCCGTCGCGGACCTGCCCGGTGCCGAACCGCTCGCGCAGCCGCCCGGCCCGCGCGGTGAAGAAGTCGGCGGCGGCCGAGCTGACGGAGGCGTGCAGCGCGGGGACCGTGGTGGTCGCGGAGCGCAGGACGGCCACTTGGCCGGCCATGAACATGCCCTCGGCGAGCTGGCGTTCCTCGTCCACCTCGACCAGCTCGTCGCCGACCCGCTCGACTCCCTTGCTGGCGATCCTGAGCCGGCCGACGTTGAGCTGCTCCAGCCGCTCCCACGTCTGCCGGTCCGGTACGCCCTGTGCCCGCAGCTCGTCCTTGATGCCCAGGTAGTCATCCGTGAAAGGGCTGCTCACACAGCGTGTCGCGTGTCCCGGCGCGGTCTCCAGCAGCTCGGTACGGCGCGCTGCCACGACCTGCCGCTGGAACTGCGGCCGCACTGCCGCGCAGCCCACCGCCTCCTCGGTGAACAGATACGCGGTGCCCATGAGCACGCCCACGCACACCCCGCGCGAGGTCAGCGGCGCGGCGAGCGCGGCGACCATCGCCGCCGACCGCTCGTCGTGGATGCCTCCGGCGAAGAACACCCGCAGCTCGCCGGGGTCGGCGCCGTTGCCGGTGTCGAGGAAGTCGGTCAGCAGCGCGACCTGGGCCTCCCACAGCGCGAAGCTGCTGCGCGGCCCGACGTGACCGCCGCACTCCGAGCCCTCGAAGACGAACTTGCGCGCCCCGGCGTCCAGGAACTGCTGCAGCAAGCCGGGCGAAGGCACATGCAGGAACGTTTCGACACCGACGTCCTCCAGCGCGGACGCCTGGGAGGGACGCCCGCCGGCGATGATGGCGCAGGCCGGACGGAACTCCCTGATGGCCTCCAGCTGTGCGGCCTTGACCTGCTCGGGCGCGAAGCCGAGCACACCCACGCCCCAGGGCCGGTCCCCCAGGGCGGTACGGGTCTGCTCCAGCAGCGCCCGCGTCTGCTCGGGCCCGGCCAGCGCGAGCGCCAGGAAGGGCAGCGCGCCGTGCCCGGCGACCGCCGAGGCGAAACGCGCCTGGTCGCTGACCCTGGTCATCGGACCCTGGGCGATGGGCAGTGGGGTGCCCATCGCCCGGCTCATCGGGGAGTCGGGGCGAAGCGCGCCCGACGGCCCATCATCGCGTACCGCTTCCACGACGGCGTCGGCCACCGCACGGACCGCCCGGCCGACGTCGCCCCACCGCCGCGCGAAGCGGGCGGCCAGGAAGCCGTCCTGCCCGACGGGGAGCAACTGGGTGCGCAGGTCCCGGGCGCCGAGCAGGCCGGCCACGTCCGCCGGGTCCGGCGGAATCGGCGGCGCCTGCGGCCCCCGGCGGCGCAGTACGCGGTACCCGCCCGTCACCACCGTCTCCGAGCCGTCCATGGTCCGCACCGCGGCGGCCACGTCCTCCGGGAGCCCGGACTCCTCCAGCAGTGCCAGCTGGGTGTCCAGGACCACTCCCGTCGCCCCGCCGACCACCGCGGCCGCGGCGGTGTGCGGGCCGATGCCGCCGCAGGCCCAGACCGGCAGGGGCAGCTCATCGTCCGCCAGCAGCTGTTGGAGCAGTACGAACGTGCTCAGCTCGCCGATCCGCCCGCCGCTCTCATGACCGCGGGCGACCAGACCGTACGCACCGGCACGGGCAGCCGACCGCGCCTCCTCCAGGCAGGTCACCTCGACCAGGACCCGCTGGGCGGCGCCGAAATCGCCCGGCCCCAGCGGCGCATCGGCGGCGAGCAGCACCGTGTGCACGCCTCCGCCGTCCGCCAGGTCGGACGGGGTGAGAGCACAGCCCCCGCCGACGCGCACCCCGAACGGGCCCGGCGCCCACTGCCGGAGCAGGGACAGTGCCTCCCTGGCCGGACGGTTTCCGGATCCCAGGTCGAGCACGCCGAGCCCGCCGGCCCGGCAGACGGCCGCGACCAGTCTCGGGGCGGGTTCGCCGAAGGGACTGATTCCCAGGACAGCTTCGGTTGCCACAGGCACTCCGGAAAAAGAATGATCAGTTCAAGGGGGGAGAAGAGAGGGGCGCGACGCCACCGATAGGCAAAGGGCCCCCGTTGGCCTCGATAGGCATGCCTGATATCGCCGTCGGATCACGCGCCGGGCACGGAACTTCGGTGGCTCACAGAATTGACAGAAACAGGTCGCCACGTCAAGAAAACACCGTTTCTCCTGGCATTTGTTAACGCGCAGTACAAGTTTCCCCCTCGCCCGTACTGAATACAGGCCCAACTGTTTACCCGTGGATTGCCACAACATGAACTTCCGGTGCCTGGCGAGCGCTTGCGCAGACGCGCGAGTCCGCTGCCCAGGGGGCAAACTGCCGGCAGGTGCCGGAGTCCTGTCACGGTGAGGGGGCAGGCAGTCGGCACGGTGAGGGGGCAGGCAGTCAGGTCGTTTCTGCTGCTCCCTTTTCGAGCGCCGTCGCCATCCTGCCCGGTCGGCATGCACGGGTCAGGACATGCACAGAGATACCGGATCGCCGAAGACTGCCAGGGGCGAGTGTGCTGCAGCAGTCGATGCCTCGCCGTGGCTGCGTCCGGACGCGGATACGTCCGGCAGCAGCAGGACGCGGTCCGGGCGCGGGGCGTCGATGGCGCCCTCGTCGTGGGTGACCATCACGATCGCGCCGGGATACGAGCCGACGGCCGCCAGGAACTCGATCCGGTCGCCGGGGGAGATGGTGAAGGAGATGTCGGACAGCAGCAGGCGCGCCCGCGCGCAGCTCGACATTGCGAGCGGTAATCATGGGTGACGCTCCGAGAAAGCACAAAAACACACTTCTGGCGTGGAAGCGGGTCCTCGGCTGGGAAACTCGTTGCGTAGACATGTCGTCACTGCAACCGGGGCCTCCCGCCCGGCGGCGCCCGAATTTACTCGTACGATTCCCGGTACGACTCCTGGTACCACGGGGCCGCCGCGGCCAGTTCGGTGCACTGGCCGCGGCGGCCCGTCCTTTCACAGGGTGAGGAGTGCCCTACTCGCGATGCTGGTGTCGCGCAGCGGTCGCAGCGCCAGCCGCACCAGGGCCAGGGCGTTGTCGTCACCGGCGATCCGGTTGGCGCTCAACGCGCCGCAGGACAAGCACCGGTGGACGATCATCCACTCGCCGTCCGCGCGTACGGACATGCTCAGCGCCTCCATACGTCCGCGGCAGGATGCGTCGCGGTCCCCCGGAACGTGGCGGTCCACGTGCAGGCTGGCCAGGCAGTTCGGGCAGTGGTTGCGGTGCGCGGTACCCGGGGCGACCAGGGACACGTCGAGTCGGCAGCCGACGCACCGGAAGTCATGGGCCCGGTGGCCGCCGTGTGGAGGGAAGACGTCCTTGTGCCGCTGTATGCGCCGCCCGCGGGCGCGCAGCGCTGAGTCCTTACGCCGTGGCGCGGCCGGCCGACCCGGCCGTACGGCGACCGCAGCAACGTGCCTGGCCGGTGACCGCCGGCCAGCGGGTGTCCTTTCGGGCGGCTCGGATACCCGAAGCGCCGCCCCGATCGCGGCTGCGGGAGCGCGGCCCGAACGTCGACCATGTGACCGGCGCATGAGCCCGGCCACCGACGCCGCGTTGTGCGCGCCGCGTCCCGCCCTCCGCGCCCGCGGACCGTCACTGCCCCGAGCCGTCGCCCCCGTAGCCTCCGTCCCCGCGGTCGCCGCCCTCGCCGCGCCGCATTCCGGCCGCGCGGCGTAGCCGCTGCAGCCGCGGGTGCCGGGGCCTGCCGTGTTGGGTGACCGCTTCGCCGACCATGGCCGTCACCGCGTCCCGCAGCCCGTGCAGGGCGTGCCGCGGGGGACCGGCGCCCGGGTCCTCGCGCAGCTCGGTGAGCAGCGACCAGCACAGCGCCAGCATCACGAGCGCGAACGGCAGCGCCACCAGGATTGTCGCCGTCTGCAGTGCGGTGAGCCCGCCCGCGACCAGGAGCACGGCCGCGACCGAGGCCATCAGCGTGCCCCAGAGGATGACCAGCCAGGTACGGGGGTGCAGCGCGCCCCGACTGGTCAGCGAGCCCATGACGAGTGAGGCCGAGTCGGCGCTCGTCACGAAGTACGTCATCACCAGCACCATCGCCACCCACGAGGTGAGCGTGCCCAGTGGCAGGCTGTCCAGCAGCCCGAACAGGGACGCCTCCGCGCCCTCGTCGACCCTCTCCGCGAGGTGCGCCTGCCCGGTCGCGTCCCGGCGGATCGCGCTGCCGCCCATGACGGAGAACCAGACCATGGTCGCGCCGCTGGGAACCAGCAGCACCCCGATGAGGAACTCGCGGATGGTCCTGCCGTGCGAGATGCGGGCGAGGAACGTGCCGACGAAGGGCGCCCAGGACAGCCACCACGCCCAGTAGAAGACCGTCCACTTGCCCATCCAGTGGGGGTCGGTGAAGGCGCCGGTCCGGGAGGCCATCGGCAAGAGCTGGCTGAGGTATCCGCCCAGGCTCGCCGGGATCGTGTCCAGCGCGTACACGGTCGGGCCGACCACGAAGACGAATGTCATCAGCAGCGCCGCCAGCAGGATGTTGATCGTGCTCAGCCACTTCACCCCCCGGTGCAGCCCGGAGAAGGCCGAGGCCACGAAAGCCGCCGACAGCGAGGCGATGATGATCAGGTCCAGCGTCCGGGAGTCGGGCGTCCCCGCCGTCAGATGGAGGCCCTGGGCGACCTGGAGCGTGCCCAGGCCGAGGCTGGTCGCCGTGCCGAAGACGGTGGCGAAGACCGCCAGCAGATCGATCGCCTTGCCGGGCCTTCCGTTGGCCCGCCGCTCGCCGATCAGGGGGACGAAGGCCGAGCTCAGCCGGTTGCTGCGGGCCTTGCGGAAGCCCGCGTAGGCCAGGGCGAGCCCGGCGACGCCGTAGATGGCCCATGGGGTGAGCGTCCAGTGGAAGAAGGAGTACTCCATGGCCGTGCGGGCCGCGTCCAGGGTCTCGCCCTCCGCGCCGGAGCCGGGTGGCGGTGACACATAGTGCTGGAGCGGTTCGCCCACACCGTAGAACATCAGGCCGATACCCATTCCGGCGCTGAACATCATCGCGATCCACGCGAGATTGGTGAATTCCGGCTCCGCGTCGTCCCGGCCGAGACGAATCATTCCGAACCGGCTGAAAGCGATGACGACACACAGGACCAGGAAGAAATCGGCGGCCACCACGAAAAGCCAGCCGAAATTGCCCAGCACCCAGCCCAGGGCGGCGTCCGACACACCGGCGAAGTTGTCCTTCCCGATGGACGCCCACCCCACCACCAGCAGAACCGCCACCACGCCGATGGTCACGATCGTCGGGTCCGGGGGCTGTTCCTGCGGCTGCTGGTCGGGGGCGACGGGATATGTGGGCTCCGTGCTCATGGCGCCCCACTATGCTGCGAAATCATCGGATTCATGGGACTGGCGCGCCGTTCGTCGGCGACTCCGACCATGGGCGGGGCTCGCTTCTGCGGAGAGGGCCGCGGCGGCGCGACTGCGCACCTCTTGCGGGCTGGGGCGCGAGTATCGGCCCGAGATGGTCGATGATGCGGTCCGCTGCCGACTCGGACACTCCGAACAGCGGAGCGAGCTGGGGCATCGTCGCGTTCGCGCGCCAACAGGTGCGACACGGTGGCGACCGAGGGGCGCCGGCCCTGGTGATGGAGCGGGGGGCTGCCGATCCCGATGGGGGTGCGCGGTATCCTGCGATCGCGTCTTCCAGCGTGTGGCGCGGTGCACCGGTAGTGGATCTGAGAGCGGGGGTGGTGCTGTGATGCGCAGCGAGCCTCCTAGTCCGTATAGCACCACCGCTCAAGGGCCGCCTCTCCGCTGCTGACGGAGTACAGCGTGGGGCGGTGCTCGCGGTGCTTCTTGGTGCCCGATGTTCGATCTCCACCGCCGCTGAGGATCTGTCATGCCGCAGTCGTATCCGCCCTACGAGCCGAGCGCGGAGCCGGCCGAGTCGCTGCAAGATGTCGTCAAGGGCCACCGGCTGGATGCGGCTCAGGAGTGGCTGGAGACGCACCCGCCGCATGTGATCGCCGATGAGCTGGCGCGTATGGACGCGGTCGATGCCGTGGTGGCCTTCCGTCTGCTGCACAAGGACCAAGCGCTGGCCGTCTTCGAGGAGCTGGAGCCGGTAGACCAACAGCCGATCCTGGAAGGGCTGCGTGACCGCTCCTTCCTGGATCTCATCGAGGGCATGGACCCCGACGACCGGGCCAGGATGCTGCGGGAGGCCCCGGCCAAGGTCGTCAAGAGGGTGCTCGCCGGGCTGAGCCCGCACGAGCGGCGGATGACCTCCGCCTTGCTCGGCTACCCGGAGGGCTCGGTCGGCCGCTATATGACGCCTGAGGTGGTGGCGCTGGCGCAGGATCTGACCGTGGAGCAGGCGCTGCGGACCGTACGGGCCAAGGGGGCGGACGCGGAGACGGTATACACACTGCCCGTGGTGGACTCCGGGCGGCGGCTGACCGGCATCGTGGAGCTGCGGGAGCTGGTGCTCAACCCGCCGGACATGATGATCTCGAAGCTGGTCGTCACCGAGCCGACCTCCGCGTATGCCACCGACTCCGCCGAGCAGGCCGCCCGGCTGATGCGGGAGACCAACGACCTGAACCTGCCCGTCGTCGACAGCGAGGACCGCCTCGTCGGACTGTTCACCATCGACGACGCCGTGGAGGTCATCGAGGCCGCCGACACCGAGGACGTCGCCCGCCAGGCCGGCGCCGCCCCCTGGGCCGGCCACTACATGGCCGCCTCCGTGTGGCAGCTCGCCCGCTACCGGGCCCTGTGGCTGAGCCTGCTGCTGGTCGCGGCGACCCTCACGGTCGGCGTGACCCGGGCGTTCGAGGCCACCCTGGAGCAGGTCGCCGCCCTCGCCCTGTTCATCCCCATGCTCATCGGCGCAGGCGGCAACGCCGGCGCCCAGGCCGCCACCGCCTGCGTGCGCGCCCTGGCGGTCGGCGAAGTCCGCGGCTCGGACCTGCTGAAAGTGATCTGGCGCGAATGCCGCGTCGGCCTCGTCCTGGGCTCGTTGCTGGCCTTGCTCGGGCTGGTGGTGGGCACGATGGTCGTCAGCGCGAAGATCGCCCTGGTGGTCGGCATCACCCTGGTGCTGATCTGCGGATGGGCGGCGACCATCGGCGGCACCATGCCGCTGCTGGCCAAGCGGCTGCGGATCGACCCGGCGGTCGTCTCCGCCCCGATGGTGACGACTCTGGTGGACGCCACCGGCCTGGTCATCTACTTCCTGACAGCGAAAGCCGTCCTGGGCGTCTGACCCCGACCCAGGGCGGGAGTCACACCGCCCACGGCGCGCATACGCCGGTGTGTGCCGTAGACGGGCAGGCCCGCGACAGCCAGAGCGATGAGGCCGGTCCGCCTGCCCGCCCTGCCGGCGGCCCTCACCGCAAGAGCCATCGCCCCGCAGTCAGTGGCCGCACTGCCTCGCCGCCGTCGAGGACGTGGCGAGGCATGGCGAGGGCGACGGCAAGGATTGATTGATTCACGCTGTCCTGAATTCAGGGAAACCTGTACTGTGTTGGTGTGCTGACACTCGCTTCCGACGTCGAGGTGCTGGCCCGGTTCGGCCGCGCGCTCGCCGACCCGATCCGCTGCCGCATCCTGCTCGCCGTGCTCAAGGCCCCGGCCTACCCCTCCGACCTCGCCGACACCCTTGGCATCTCCCGGACCCGCCTGTCGAATCACCTGGCATGCCTGCGCGACTGCGGCCTGGTCGTCACCGTCCCCGACGGCCGCCGCACCCTTTACGAACTCGCCGACCCCCGCCTCGGCCACGCGCTCGACGACCTGCGCACCGCCGTGGTAGCCGTCGAGACCGACCGCACCTGCGCCGAGACGGACGAGAAGGGCTGCTGCTGACCATGGCCGCGGAGACCCCCAGATCACTCGACGTCGACCCCACCCGCCGTGACGCGCTCGCCAAGCGGATACGGCTGCTGGTCGCCGCGACCATCACCTACAACGCCATCGAGGCGCTCGTCGCCCTCACCGCCGGCACCCTCGCCTCCTCCACCGCCCTGATCGGCTTCGGCCTCGACTCCGTCATCGAGGTCTCTTCCGCCGCCGCGGTCGCCTGGCAGTTCTCCGCCCGCGACCACACACTGCGCGCGGCCCGCGAGAAGACCACCTTGCGGATCATCGCGCTGTCCTTCTTCGCGCTCGCCGCGTACGTCACCGTCGACGCCGTCCGCGCCCTGATCGGCACCGGCGAAGCCGAACGCTCACTCCCCGGCATCGTGCTCGCCGCACTCTCCCTCGCGGTGATGCCCTTCCTGTCCGCCGCGCAACGCAGCGCCGGACGCGCGATCGGCTCGGCCAGCGCGGTCGCGGACTCCAAACAGACCCTGCTGTGCACCTACCTCTCCGCCGTGCTCCTGGCCGGCCTGGTCCTCAACGCCACCCTCGGCTGGTCCTGGGCCGATCCGGTCGCCGCCCTCGCCATCGCCGCCATAGCCGTCAAGGAAGGCCATAACGCCTGGCAGGGCAAGGGCTGCTGCGCACCCGCCACCCCCGCGGTGCCGCCGTACACCGGCCCCGATGCGGACGCCTGCGGCTGCCGCTCCGGATGCGACTGCCGCAACTGATCCGCTCACCGGCCACCGACCGACGGCGCAGGTTTGTCGGTCCCGGGCAGTGGGTGCCCGACCATGACCGAACCCTCCCAGAACTCCCTGCCCCTCACCTGCGCACCACCCAGGCGTTCTACGTTGCCTGTTGCCTGTTGCCTGTCGCCTGTCGCCAACGATCACGCCGAGCGCCACAAGTCCGGGCTCGATCGAGGCCAATCCGCCGGGGCGCGCGATGCACGGCGCGTTGCCGAGCTCGTACGGGCCGACGGCGGGCCTGACTGACGGCGGGCCCGACTGCCCGCGGGCCTGACCGACGGCGGGCCCGACGGTGCCGGACGGCGGCCGGTGGCCGGTCTCGGGTGTGGGCCCGGCCGCGTGACGGCGGTGAGCGCCCGGCTGGTGCGTGAGCCCCGCCGAGACCCCTCCTGTCGGGATCGCGACAGGCCACGCCCGCCACGTGCCACCAGGCGAGACGGCGCCCCTCCCTGCCCCACCCGGCTCGCCGCTGACCGCGCCGGCCGACGGAAACCGGTCGCTGCGCTGAGAGGGTGCCCGGTGCGCCGGTCGTCATGACCCGGTGCACCGGACACCCTCTCGGAGGCTGGGCGCTGTGGCGTCAGCCGGTCACAGCGTCTTGGCCCGGCTTCCGCCGTCACCATCGCCGTTGACCGCGTCGATCGCGGCGACCACCTTGTCGGTGAGCTCCTCGGTCTGGATCCGGCGCTGATGCGCCAGATACCGCGCCCGTTCTCGGCGGAACTCCTTGATCGTCGAATAGCACATACCGAGCATGATGAAGCTGAACGGCAGCGCGATCAGGATCGCCATCGTCTGCAACGCGCCGAGCGATTCGCTGCCGCCCGCGACGATCAGCGCGATCGCCACCGCACCTTCGAGCACCGCCCAGAAGACACGGCTCCACACCGGCGGATTGGGGTCGCCACCGCTGGCCAGCATGTCGACGACGTACGAACCGGAGTCGGAGGACGTCACGAAGAACAGCACGATCAGCAGGATCGCGACACCGGCGATAAAGGCACCGCCCGGCAGCGTGTCAAGGAGCTGGAACAGCGCGCTGTTCTTGTCGACACCGTTCTCCTTGTCGACGATCCCGCCGTCGCCGAACATCTCCAGGTGCAGACCCGCACCACCGAAGACGGCGAACCAGAAGAAGGTCAGCAGGGTCGGGACGAGCATCACGCCGAGGACGAACTCACGGACGGTACGGCCGCGCGAGATCCGGGCGATGAAGATACCGACGAAGGGGGCCCAGGAGATCCACCAGCCCCAGTAGAAGGTGGTCCAGCCGCTCTGCCAGTCCTCGCCTTCCTGCCCCTGCATGGCGCCGGTGTCGAAGGACAGCCGCAGGAGGTTCTGGAGGTACGCGCCGATGTCCGTGACGAACTCATTGAGCAGGAACAGCGTCGGACCGGCGATGAGTACGAAGATCATCAGCGCGGCGGCGAGGCCCATGTTCGCGTTCGACAGCCACTTGATGCCCTTCTTGACACCCGTGACCACGGAGACGGCGGCCGCGGCGGTGATGCAGAGGATCAGGACGACCTGGAGGCTCGTACTCGGCTCATCGACCCAGCCGAGGAAGTCCAGGCCCGAGGAAATCTGCATCACGCCGAGGCCGAGCGAGGTCGCCACACCGAAGAGCGTGCCGACGATCGCGACGATGTCGATCGCGTTGCCCAGGCCGCCCTTGACGCGGTCGCCGAGCAGCGGCTCCAGTGCCCAGCGGATGGAGACCGGGCGGCCCTTGCGGTGCACGGCGTACGCGACGGACAGACCGACCACCACATAGATGGCCCAGGGGTGGATGCCCCAGTGCATAAAGGTCTGCACGAGCGACGCCTGGGCCTGCGCGGCCGAGCCTTCCCCGGTGCCGGGGCGCGGGGCCGCGAAGTGCGTCAGCGGCTCCGCGACGCCCCAGAAGACCAGACCGATACCCATCCCCGCGGCGAACAGCATCGCCAGCCAGGAACCGAGGCCGAACTCGGCCTTGTCCTCGTTCTTGCCGAGCTTGATGTCGCCGAAGTGCCCGATGCCGACCCAGAGAGCGAAGACGACGAACAGGGCCACGATGGCGGTGTAGTACCACCCGACGCTGCCGACCACCTGTTCGTTGACCTTGCTGATCACGGCCGTCGCGTTATCCGTGGCTGCCGTCGCGTACACGACAAATGCCAGGATGATCAGCGCGGCGGGTATGAAAACCCACTTCGCGATGGACGGGTCGGCCGATCCGACCCGTTTTTCGTCACTCGGTGGGCTTGCCACCTTGTCCCCACTCACGCAAATACCAAGCCTTGTCTTCGATCTTTATCGGACACTCGATGCCCGGACGCGCATGCCCTCATTTATGCGTTACACACATCACGAATACATCACTGTCGCGTCACCGTCATGGTGACCGGCACCCTGACCTGGGATGTCGTAAGCGCGCTCTGGTTGACGAGGTGGTCCCCGGACTGTCTTGGGTCCGAGTCCGCGCATGGGCCGAGTCGGCGCATGGGGCCGGCGTGTCGATCCGTCCCTGCCCCTTGCCGGTGGGGGCGAGCGACATGACGCCATGCGCCGCGCGGGCGGTCACTGGCGGCTGACGGTGCGGGTCACGCCGGTGAAGACCGTCGTGGCCAGAATCCAGCCGGCGACGACGAGGGCGTAGGAGAGCGTCTGGTACCAGCCCTCCGGAGCGAATGCCCCCTCCTGGCCGAAGGAGATCACCGGCAACAGCAGGTCGAGCGTGAAGAACACCGGGTTGAAGTCCGGGGCCTCGGACGCCTTGAGCGGGCGGGGGTGGTGCAGGGCGTAGGCGACCGAGCCGACGGCGAGCAGGGACAGGAGCCAGACGCAGGCGAGCATCGGGCGGAAGCCGTAGCCGACGGTGACGTCTTGGAGGTGTCCCCAGGCACGGCCGTACCAGGGGAGGGTGGCGGACTCTTGCGCAGCCAGAGTTCCCCGACGGTGCAGCTGCTCGCGCGCAGCGCCGCGTCGCCGGGATGCGACAGGCATGCGTACGACAGGTCGAGCCGCCCGGTGATGCGGGCGCCCCGCAGGCCGATCCAGCCCCGCGTATGCACGCCCCGCATGAGGAAGTCCCCTTCCACAGCGAGTGTCTGCGCGTCGAGGGCGACGCTGCCCGGATGGCTGAGCCGTGCGTCGTCGAGCGTGGCCGACCCGGCGATCGAGGTGCCGTTGAGAGTCACCTCCCCGTGCGTCCGCAGCTCGGGCGCCCACAGATTGTCGCCGATGGCCACGTGGCTGAGCCGGAGCGCGGGCCATTCGGTGTCCGCGGGGTGATCTCGGTCCGGTCCAGGAACAGGGCTCCGGCGATCTGGGCGCCGCCGAGCCGCACCGGTCCGGTGAACCGGCAGTCCGTCATGCGCAGGACGCCCTCCACCCGTATGGTGGCGGCGACCAGCCCGGGCAGTACGGAGCCGCTCAGGTTCAGTTGGCGGAGCCGGGAGGCGTACAACAGGGGTACGTCCTCGAAGAAGCAGTCGCTCAGCCGTATGGCGTGGTCGATCGTGCCGTACTGCAGAGTGAGCACGCCGGTGATCCGCGCGCCCCTCAGTCCGAGGGCGGGTATCTCGCCGTCCTCCAGCGGCCCGTTGAGGAGCAGGGCCCGTAATGCGGCTGCCCGTACGGTCCGTTCGGGGCCCCAGTTCGCCCCCTGTGAAGTGTCCTCGTCGTCCGCCGTACGGAAGTCCACGGACGCGCCCCTGGAAAAGGCCCGCCACACGCGCAGTTCGGCCAGCGTAAGATCGTTTTGTCCATCAGCCGGGACTCTGACGGCAGGCCCCGAAGCTGTCAACTCACCGAAGTCTCCTGTGAGTCCGGTTCTCCGTAGGTGAGTGACGCGGGTGCGCGTCAACGAGAGGGTGGTGTGACCGCGAGCTGCTGGGGAGCAGCCTGGTTGAGCAAGGTCAGATAGTGGCTGAGCTGAGTGGCCGAGTTGAGCATGGCGAGCCCCTGCGCGGTGAGCTTTCGTTGCCAGTCATCCAGGGCACTGGAGAGTCTGTCTGTGCCGCCGGCTGTTCGGATCTGTTGGACCACGGTGGATATGTGGTCCAGCGGGTAGCCCCCGCGTCTGAGGAGGTGGGCGAGCTCGGCGTCGCGGATGTCGTTCGCGCGGAAGACGCGGTATCCGGTGGCTGGGTCGCGTGAGGGGGCGAGGATGCCGGCGCCCTCCCAGTTGCGCAAGGTTGCCGGGGTGAGGCGGAGCTGGTGGGCGAGTTCGCCGATGGTTCGGGTATCGGGATCTGCTGAGGGGTCGGGAGCAGCGTCCGACCCCGTCAGGTGATCCATCGCTTTCCCCACCGCATCGAGGGTGTCCCGGTCGCGGAGCAACTGGCTGTGGCCACGGTCGATGATCATCAGGGCGTCGTCGAGTTCGTCGTCGTGGAGTGCGTTCATGATCTGGCCGCCGGCCGAGTGCCCGTACGCCGGAATGAGCGAGAGGTAGGCGCGGAGCGCTGCCGTATGCACCGCGGTGTAGATCCGGTAACCGCTACGTGTGCGCTCAGCGGGTGGGATGAACCCGTCCCGCTCGTAGTTGCGGACCGCCTGGGTCGAGATGCCGTGCTCGCGCGCGAGGTCAGAAGGTCGCATGGCTGTCACCGACTTGAGGCTTCGGAGTATGACTGAGCGGCGAAAGCTACAGGAGTCTCAACCGGCCTTTCAAGGATACGATTGAGGCACATGACCCAGGAAATTCAAGACTTCGTCCCTCCGTCATGTGACCTGTTGGCGCTCGGTGAGCCGACGCACCAGGAACCGGCCTTCGCGCGGGCCCGTAACGAACTGTTCGTTCAGCTGGTCGACCGCGGTTTTCGGTCGATCGCCATCGAGACCGATCGCGTGGCCGCGCTCGCCGTGAACGACTTCGTCCAGGAGGGAGTGGGAACCCTCGACGCGGCGATGCGCGAAGGCTTCTCGCACGGCTTCGGAGAACTGGACGCCAACCGGCAACTGGTTGCCTGGATGCGCGAATACAACGAGAGCCGCCCCTCAGAAGACAGAGTGGCTTTCCACGGCTTCGATGCTCCGACGGAGAACTACAGTGCACCCAGCCCGCGGCGCTACGTCGAATACGCCCGCGACTACCTGCGGCTCGACCTCGACCTCAGCCTCGATCTCGCGCACCTTCTCGGCGATGACGAACTGTGGAGCCGCCCGGAGGCGGTCATGGACCCGGCCCTGTCGCTCGGCGCTACACCCGAGGCCGAGCGGCTGCGCTCGATCGCCGACGACATGCTCTGCTCGCTCTACGCGCGCGCCCCGGAACTGATCGCGACAACATCACGCGCCGAGTGGCTCAGGGCCGAGACACACCTCTCCGCCGGTCTCGGCCTGCTGCGCTACCACAAGCAGGCGGCACAGCGCCTCGAAGGGGCTGCCCGGATGGCCCGCCTGCTCGCCACCCGGGATGCGCTCATGGCCCGGAACCTCCTCGATATCCGTGGCGTCGAGGCCGGCCGCGGAGCGACCCTGGTCTTCGCGCACAATCTCCACCTGCAGGGACAACCGAGCACCTGGCGGATGGGGGACAGGGACGTCACCTGGTCCGGCGCCGGTGCCATCGTGGGGTCCCTGTCGGGCGAGCAGTACACCTTCGTCGCCGGCAGCCTGGGCCGCAGCGAAGCCCTCGGGCTTCGAGAGCCCGAGGCGGATACCTACGAGGGCTTCCTGCAGCGCCGTATCACCACCTGGGGCCTGACAACGGCCACCACGGTCGCTTCCGCCCGCACGCGCACCGACATCACCCCGGAGCAGGGCTACTTCCCTCTCGACCAGGCGATCCTCGACGCGGCTGACGCGGTCCTGCACATCAGCGCCGGCACGGTGCCTTCACGGCCGCGATAGCGACCGAGCCGCGTTGTCCCTACGTCCGTGGGGCGCGTGGGCGGGTGAGTGCTCAGGCGGACGAAAGAAGGGGGTGGTTCCGGCGGGAACCACCCCCTGTCAGGCGAACTCAGTCGCGCTGCGGATCGACGCCGAAGATCTTGGCCATGTCGTCCAGCACGATGTTGGCGCCCTGCAGGCTTACCGAGAGCATCCACGTGGCGTCGTTGACCTCGTGGACCTGGTTGTTCTTCACGGCGTCGAGCTGACGCCACAGGGGGTTGCGGAGGAAGCGCTCCTGGGACTCGTCGCCGCCCTCGTAGGTGGACACGAAGATGTGGTCGCCGTCCGCCTTGCGGATCTGCTCCTCGCCGACCTCCACCGCGAACTCGTTGACGTCCTGGGCCTTCGGCCGGGCCAGGCCCATGTCGGAGAGGACGATGCCGGTGAAGGAGGCGTTGCCGGTCAGCCGGGTCGGGCCGTCCATGAACCGCACGACCGAGATCTCGGGGTTGTCCGCCTTCTTGTTGACGGCCTTTCCGACGGCGGCGGCCCGCTGCTCGTAGGCGGCCAGCGCGTCGGTCGCCTTCCGCTCCGCGCCGAGCGCCTCGCCGAGCTTGGTGATGTTGTCCTTCCAGGTCGGGCCGGTGGTCTCGACGAACACCGTCGGTGCGATCTCGGAGAGCTCGTCGTAGAGGGCGTCGTGGCGGATGCTCGCCGAGACGATCAGGTCCGGTTCGAGAGCCGCGATCGCCTCAAGGTCGGGCGACTCAAGGGGACCGACCCGCTTGACGTCCTTGACGCTGTCGCCGAGGTACGGCGGGAAGGTCTTCTTTTTTCCGTAGCTGCCGACGCCGGCCACCAGCTTGCCGTCGAGTGCCAGGGCGGCCTCGACGAGGCTGGGGTCGAGAGCGACGACTCGCTCGGGGCGTGCTTCCAGCTTCGTCGTGCCCTTGTGGTGCTTGACGCTGCGCGGGAAGGCGGAGTCGGCCGTTGCCGCCGGCTTGGCCCCCGAATCCTTCTTCGTCGCTGAGTCGTTGCCGCACGCGGTGATGCCCGCTGCGAGGGTCAACGCGGCCACGGCGGCAGCCACGCGGGCGCCGAGCTGCCGGAAAGGTGAATGCACGAAATGCCTCCTTAATTTAGGTAAGGCAATCCTAATTTCTGGCGGACTGTACTCCACTTTGGTGACGGCCGATAGACGTGCCGCTCACACTGCGCGACCTACCGGGACGACCAGCGGTGTCCCGGTGACGGGGTCGGGCACGATCTGTGACCGCAGGTCGAATACCGTGGCCACCAGCTCTTCGGTGACGATGTCGGCGGGCCGGCCGGAGGCAACCACGGCGCCTGCTCGTAGCGCGACGAGGTGATCGGCGTACCGGCATGCCTGGTTGAGGTCGTGCAGCACCATCAGGACGGAGCGCCCGTCTTCGCGGTTGAGCCGCTGGACGAGCTGGAGCACGTCGATCTGGTGGGCGATGTCGAGGAAGGTGGTGGGCTCGTCCAGCAGGAGCCAGGGGGTGCCCTGGGCTATCACCAGAGCGAGCCACGCGCGCTGTCGTTGGCCGCCGGACAGCGCGTCCACCGCCTCGTCGGCGAGGCCGACCAGATCGGTCGCCTCCAGGGCCGCCGACAGGACGGCTTCGTCCTGCTCCGACCACTGGCGCAAGAGTGATGTGTGGGGGGTCCGTCCGCGACGGACGAGGTCGCGGACGGTGAGTCCCTCCGGTGAGACCGGCGACTGCGGGAGCAGTCCGAGACGCTTGGCCACCTCCCGGGTGCGCATGTGGTGCACGTCGTGTCCGTCCAGCAGTACATGTCCCGACGCGGGGCGCAGCAGGCGGGCGAGGGCGCGCAGGACGGTCGACTTGCCCGAGCCGTTCGCCCCGATCACCGCGGTCACGGCACCGTGGGGCGGTGCGAGGTCGAGGCCGGGGACCACCACCCTGTCCGGTCCGTAGGCGAGCCGCAGACTTTCGGCGCGCAGACCCGGCGCCGGGGGCGAACTCGCGGCCGATTCCTGGGGCGTCGAGGTCGTCGAAGTCATCGCGTGCCTCCTGAACGTATGACGAGCCACAACAGGTACGGCGCTCCCACAAGGGCGGTCACCGCGCCGACGGGGAGTTCGACGCCGGGGATGGCGAGGCGTGCGAGCAGATCGGCGGCGAGCACCATGGCCGAACCGGTCAGCGCGGACGCGACCAGCGGCACGCCGGGCGTACGCGTCAGCCGCTTGGCGATCTGCGGGGCGAGCAGGGCCACGAAGTCGACCGGCCCGGCGGCCGCGGCAGCCGTCCCCGTGAGCCCGAAGGCGACGGCGAACAGCCCGACTTGGGTGCGCGCGACCGATACGCCGAGGGTGGCCGCGGACGGCTCGCCGAGAGCCAGCGCGTTCAGTCGTCTGCCCAGCGTCAGGGCGATCGGGAGCAGTACGAGCAGCGCTGTCGCGACCCCGGTCACATGTTCCCAGCCGCGGCCGTGCAGGCTCCCCACCAGCCAGACCGCCGCTTTGGTCGCCTGGTCGACGTCGCCGGTCGCCAGTCCCCAGTGCACCAGGCCGATGAACGCCGCGTGGCAGATGATCCCGACCAGCACGACCCGGTGCGTGCTGAACGTCCGGGGGGTTCCGACGCCGCCGCGGGACCCGCCGACCACGAGGACGATCGCCGCGGCGACGAACGCCCCGGCGATGGCCCCCATCGGCACGGCGATCTGCGACAGTTCGGCCGCCGCGCCGCCGTATCCGAAGGTGGTCCCGCCGAAGGCGAGCAGTACCAGCACGCCGCCGAGGCTGGCTCCCGCGGTCACGCCGAGCACGTCCGGTGCCGCGATCGGATTGCGCGTGACCGCTTGGACCAGCGCCCCCGCCAGGCCCAGAGCGGCACCGACCAACACCGCCACCATCACACGCGGCAGACGGAACTGTTGCACCGTCAGGACGGTGGTGTGATCGGCCCGGCCGGCCAGGCCCGACAGCACATCGTCGAGCGGGATCACTCGGGTGCCGGCGGCGATGCCGGCACAGAACAGGACCAGCACCAGCGTGAACAATGCGAGCGAGACGGCGACTGTCCGCGGACGGAACAGTACGCTCGCCGAGCCCCGGCGGAACCGGGCCACCAACGACGGGCCGGAGCGGACGAATACGGCCTCACGTGTGTTCACGGTCCCGCTCCCGCCACCTTGGACTTCCTCAGCAGAAGAAGGACGAGCGGCGCGCCGACCAACGCGGTCACCACACCCACCTGGAGCTCGGCCGGGCGGACCACCACCCGGCCGACCACGTCGGCCGTCACCAGGAGGCTCGCGCCGAGCAGGGCCGCGTAGGGCAGCAGCCACCCGTGCCGGGGGCCGGTGATGGCGCGCGCGACATGCGGAACGACCAGACCGACGAAGCTGATGGGGCCCGCGGCCGCCACCGCGGTCGAGGTCAGCAGGACGACGCCGGCCCCGGCGAGCAGGCGTGCCCGGTTGACGCTGACGCCGAGGCCACGCGCCACGTCCTCGCCCAACGCGAGGGCGTCCAGGCCGCGGGCGGCAAGCAGGGTCAGCGACAGCCCGGCGAGGATCACCGGAGTGACGACGGTCAGGGTGGGAGTCCCTTTGCCGGCCAGGGCGCCGACGAGCCAGTAGCGGTACTCGTCGAGGGTCTGCGCGTCCAGCAGGACCAGCACGGAGATGACCGCGACGATCAGCGCCGACATGGACAGGCCGACGAGCGCCAGCGAGGTCGGCGCCATCCCGCCGCGCCCGTATCCGGCGAGGGACAGCACGGCTCCGCCCACCACCGCGGCGCCGACCGCCGCGAGCACGATCTGGGGCGCGAGTGAACTCACCCCGAAGACGAACGACCCGAGGACGATCGCCAGGGCCGCGCCGGAGGAGACGCCGATGAGGGCCGGATCGGCCAGCGGATTGCGGGTGATCCCCTGGGCCAGTGCTCCCCCGACTCCCAGTGCGGCGCCGACCAGCACGCCGAGAAGAGTGCGGGGCATCCGCTGCTCCCACACGATGATCGACGCGTCCGTCTCGCCCTGCACGGCCAGCGCACCGAGCACATCGGACAGCGACAGGGCACGACTGCCCACGGAGAGGCCGAAAGCGATGGTGACGGCGAGCAGGGTGAGGACGGCTAACGCACCGACGGCAAGCCGAATTTGCGGCGAATTGCTCGGCGTAGGCATGGGGGCCAATGTAAGGCATCCCTAAGTTCACTGGAACCTCCTACCGGAGAGTAGTCGGTGCGATGCGGATTGTGTTGACAGTAGTTAAGGCCAGCCTTACCTTGCTTGCGGGCTCGTCAATTGTTCGTGCATCCACTTCCGCTCCGATCCGGGGCAGTGACTCGTCGAGGGAGCACCGTGCCTGCCGAAGCAGCCGTCGATACCGCCCGTCCGTCCCCTGAGCGCGAGTCAGTCCGCGAGTCGGTCCGCGAGTCGGTGTTCGACTGCGTGGGCAACACTCCGATCGTCGCCCTGCGGCGGCTGTTCCCCGATCCCGGCTTCGAGGTGCTGGCCAAGCTGGAGTTGATGAACCCCGGCGGCAGCATGAAGGACCGGTCGGCGCGCCACATCATCGAAGCGGGGCTGGCCGAGGGGTCCATCCGTCCAGGAAGCACGGTGGTGGAGAGCAGCTCCGGCAACTTCGGTATCGCTCTGGCGATGGCCGCCCGCATCCACGGTTTGCGGTTCATCTGTGTCGTCGACCCCAAGACGACCAGCGCCAATCTGACGCTGTTGCGCCAGCTCGGCGCGACCGTCGAGATCGCCTCCGAGCCGGACGCGGCGGGTGGCTACCTGCACAACCGGATCCGCCGCGTCAAGGAGCTGCTGGCCGAGCTGCCCGGCGCGATCTGGGCCAACCAGTACGCCAACGACCGGAATTGGCAGGCTTTCTACCACGGCACCGGAGCCGAACTGGTCGAACAGCTGGTCCGGCCGCCGTCGTACCTGTTCGCGCCGGTGAGCACCACCGGCAGCATCCTGGGCTGCTCCCGCCGGCTCCGGGAGCGCTTCCCCGCCCTCCGCGTCATCGCGGTCGACGCGGTGGGGTCGGTGATCTTCGGCAGCCCGCCCGCTCACCGGGAGATTCCCGGCATCGGGTCGAGCCGCGTCCCGGAGCTGTTCCGGCCCGACGAGATCGACGACGTGGTCCATGTCGACGACGTGGAGGCCGCCGAATGCTGTCGCGACCTGCTTGCCGCGGAAGGAATCCTGGCCGGCGGTTCGAGCGGCGCGGTGGTCGCGGCGATCCGGCGCACCCGTTCCCGGCTCGCCTCGACCGGCCGTGTGCTGGCGATCTTCCCCGATCGCGGTGACCGCTACCTGGACCTCGTCTACGACGACGACTGGCTGGAACGGATGCGCTCAAGGCGGACCCGGGCGACGTCAGCAGCCCACTGACGTCCCGCCCGCACGACGTCGGACGCGCCCTCACCACCGCATCGAAGGAGAAGTCATGCCCGCCTCCACGACGCCGGCTGACGCAGGCAAGCCCCGCATCCTCTACCTGAACCGCGGCGACATCTCCTCGGTCGGCGGTGACCGTTCCGACCTCTATGTCCAGGCCCTGGCCGACGCCTTGGTACTGCACGCCGAGGGCAGGACGATCCAGCCGCTCAAGCCGTACCTGCGGGTGCACGGCAAGGAGGGGCACATCGCCGACCGGATCATCGCGATGCCCGCCCATGTGGGGGAGCCGGGGATATCCGGCCTGAAGTGGGTCGGCAGCAAGCACGACAACCCGGCGCGCGTGGGCCTGGAGCGTGCCAGTGCGGTGACGGTGCTGAACGACCCCGCCACGAACTACCCGATCGCCATCGTCGAGGGCGGCCTGATCAGCGCGTGGCGGACCGCCGCGGTGACCGTGCTCGCGGCCCGGCACCTGGCGCGGAAGGACTTCACCGATGTCTCGCTCATCGGCTGCGGTGTGATCGGCACCGCCCAGATCACCGCCCTGCTGCAGCAGTTCGGCCATATCTCCACGGTGCACCTGTACGACTGGCGGCGGGAAGCCGCCGACGCGCTGGTGGCCCGTATCGCCGCGGAGTACCCGGAAGCCACCCTGACCGTGGCCGACAGCGCCGAGCAGGCGGTGCGCGCAGGTGACCTCGTCGTCCCCTGCACCGTGACGGACCAGCCCTACATCGAGGCCGGCTGGCTCAAGCGCGGGGCCTTTCTGTCCAACGTGTCCATCATGGACGTCCACAAGGAGGTCTTCCTCGCGGCGGACAAGGTGGTCGTCGACGACTGGGAGCAGAGCAACCGCGAGAAGAAGATCATCAACCAGCTGGTGCTCGAAGGGAAGTTCTCGCGCGAGCAGCTGCACGCCGAGCTCGGTGAGATCCTGGCGGGATCGCGTCCGGGGCGGGAGACCGACGACGAGGTCATCGTCCTCAACCCCATGGGCATGGCCGTCGAGGACATCGCCTGCGCCGCCGAGGTGTACCGGCGGGCGCTCGACGCGGGCGTGGGCACCTGGCTGGACCTGTACTGAGGTACCGGCGATGACGTCCTCCGACCCGATCGAACTGGTCCTGCGCGATCTCGTCGACACGCTGCTGCAGGAGAACGTGGCCGGGGCCGCGGACCTGACGACGGTGGTGGACCACGCTCCGGTACCCGGGGCCGAGCTCGGCGACGGCGAAGTCTGGTGCCGTATGGGAACGCTGGCGTTCCGCGGGCGCGCCGGTGGTGCACTGCAGCGCCATCGCTTCTCCCGCGGACCGGTCTGGCACCTCGGCACCGACGTGCGGCCGCGGTCGCTCACCCCGAGTGAGGTCCTGACCGCCCTCCACGAAGGGCGGGACGGGAGCGGGATACGGACGGCCGAGGTCGCCGCCGACCTGCGGGCCGCCGTCGACCACGCGGCGGTGACGCTCGGCGGTTCTGCCGCGCTGCCCCACCGGGCCCCCGGACCCGGCGGTCTGCTGGCGGGCGAACGCTTCGCGGCGACCAGGAACCGGCCGTTCCATCCGACGGCGCGGGCGGCGTCGGGCTGGTCGGCCGCCGAACTCCGGCGGTACGGCCCCATGCGCCGGGCCGCGCTCGGCATGGACTGGGTCGCGGTCCGCCGTGACCGCCTCCGGCTCGGTACCGGTGACGCGTCGAGCGGGCTCGCCCAGCTGCTGCTGGACGACCGGGAACTCCAGCTGCTGGCCGAGGGCGCGCGCCGCGCGGGCGTACGAGAGGAGGACTACCAGCCGGTGCCGGTCCATCCGTGGCAGTTCGAGCACGTCCTGCCGCGGGAGTTCGCCCCGGAGCTGGCGGACCGGGAGGCCGTACCGCTGAGCCGAGGACTCGGCCGCTTCCATCCGACGTCCTCGCTGCGCACCCTCACCACGTCCCCGGAGTCGGGTCTGCACCTGAAGCTGCCGCTCGGCGTCGCCACCCTGGGCGCCGCCCGGCTCCTGCCACCCCGTTACCTGGACAACGGCGAGCGGGCGCAGGAGTGCATGGCGTCCCTGCTGCGGTCCGATCCCGGCCTCGGCGCCCTGGCGCGGGTCTGCGACGAGCGGACGTGGTGCGGCTGGCGCGCTCCGGGCGGCGACGACGAGTTCGCCGACCGACCGGGCCACCTCGCCGCCCAGATCCGCCGCTACCCCGCGGACCTGTTCGACGATCCGGGTGCGCTGGTGCTGCCGATGGCCGCCCTGGCGGCGCACGAGTGGGACGTCCTCACCCCGGCACTCACCGCGGCCGGGTTCGACGGCGCCGACCCGGCCGGCCTGTTCCGCGCCGTAGCCGAGGCGTTCTGTGCGATGGGGTTCGGCTTTCTGCGCCACGGGGTCCTGCCGGAGATGCACGGCCAGAACGTCGTCGTCGTGCTGGCCGACGGCGCGGTACGGCGGTTCGTCCTCCGGGACCACGACACGCTGCGGCTCTGTCCGGACTGGATGGCCGCCGCGGGTACAAAGAATCCCGGATACCGCATCAAACCGGGCGCTCCGCAGTCGCTGACACTGTCCGATCCCCGGGCCCTGCTCGCATATCTGCAGACATTGGGGTTCCAGGTGAACCTTTACGGCATCGCCGACGCGCTCGCCCGCCACCACCGGATCGACGAGCGGATCTTCTGGTCCGAGCTCCGCGCGGCCGTCACCGCCTGCCTGGACCGGCTCCGGCTGCCCGAGCAGGTCGCCACGCTCGTCGACGACGCGGTGCTGCGCGCCGGGGAATGGCCCAGCCGGCAGCTTCTGGCGCCGCTGCTCCGCCAGGGCCGCTCCTCGGGCGTCAGCATGCCGGCAGGCGTCGGACGGGTGCCGAACCCGCTGACGCCGGCCCCCGCGGTGGTGCGGTGATGCCCGGCACAGCAGCCACACCACAGGCCGCCGACCGGCGGGCGTTCCGGATCCTGTGGTTCGGCCAGTTCGCCGCCATCGCGGGGCTCACCGTCGTGGTTCCGCTGCTGCCGTTCTACCTCGCCGGGCTGGGACTGCCCGCCGGGGAGGTGGCGTGGTGGACCGGGGTCTCGCTCGCCGCGCCCGCGGTCACCCACCTGCTCTGCGCACCGCTGTGGGGCGTGGTCGGCGACCGGTACGGGCACAAGGCCATGGTCGTACGGGCGCACGCGGGCCTCGCCGTGGCCGTCGGCCTGATGGCACTGGCCGACACACCGGGCGAATTCCTCGCCTGCCGGCTCCTGCAAGGCGCCTGCGGCGGGGTCGTCGGGCCCACCGCGACCTACGCGAGCACGCTGGCCGGGCCGCACCGCCGTGGGCGCGCTCTGGGCGGCCTCTTCGGGGCGACCGGCGCCGGGTCGCTCCTGGGTCCCCTGCTCGGCAGCATGCTCGCCGGCCGCTTCGGGTACGGCACGTTGTTCGGTTGCGTGGCCGGCCTGCTGCTCGTCGCCGCCCTCCTGGCCCTGAGCATGCTGCCCCACCGCAGGACCGTCCGGGGGCAACGGCCGGAAGCCGGCGAGCGGCCCGCCCTGCGGGAGGTGCTCGGCCGTATCGTGGCCCATCCGCTCAGCCGCACCCTCGTACTGGCCGGGCTGCTGGGCCAGGCCGCCGTCTTCGCCCTGGTCGTCGTCCTCGCGCCGCGGGTGGAACGCCTCACGACGTCGGTGTCCTCGGCGACCGTCTGGGTGGGCGTACTCCAGGCGACCACCTGGGCCGCGGCCCTGGCCGGCGGCCCGTGGTGGGGCCGGCGCAACGACCGCGGCCCGGCCCCGGTGAACTTCGCGGTCGCCGCCGCGTGCTGCGCGCTCGCCGTCGCCCTGCAAGGACTCCCCACGGCACCGGAGTTCCTGGTGCCGCTGCGGCTCGTGCAGGGATTCTGTTTCGCCGCACTCGTCCAGTCCGTGCTGCACGTGGTGTGCCAGACCGTGCCCGAACAGGCCCGCGGAACCGCGCTCGGCACCACCACCGGTCTGCTCGACATCGGCCAGGTGTGCGGCCCGCTGCTGGGAGCGCTCGCAGCCGGTCTGCTGCCCCTGTCCGGAACCTTCGTCGCCATCGGCACGCTGCTGATCGCAGCGTCGGCCCTCGCCGTACTCGGCACGCGCCTACGGCGGGCCCATCCTCGTCCCCCGGCGACCGACGCCGTCCCGGTCCTCCCCGAGGTGAAGCCATGACGTCAGCTGAGTACGCGACCACCACCACCGCCGCGCGGTCCCGCGCCGAGCAAGCGGCGCGCACACGACTGCTCAACACCTATCTCCGGGAATCCGGCACGACTCTGGGCACCACCGGCGACGACCTCGGCCGCGTCGAACTGCCCGCCACCGGCTCCGCCGTGGTCCTCGCCGTGCGCCACCGGTCCGTGTTCGGCCACCACGAGTACGGCAGTCAGGTGTGGCGGGAACAGCCCGACCGACGACGTGTCCCCGTGGACCACGACGACGTGGTGCGGCTGCTGCTCGACGAGGTGGACGCCCTCGCGGCCAAGGAGTTCGCGCAGGCCTTTGACGGCACCGACCGCAAACGCGAACTCGCCGAACAGATCGAGAGCAGCATCGCGGCCACCTCCCGGTACCTGCGGCACCGGCGACCATGCCCGGCCGACCCGCACGGCATGAGCCGGCACGCGGAACAGTCCCTGGTGTTCGGCCACCCCTTCCATCCGACGCCGAAGAGCACCCAGGGGTTCGGTGCCGACCTGGAGCGCTACGCACCCGAGCTCGGCGCGGCATTCGTCCCGCACTGGTTCGCGGTGAACCGGCGGATCCTGCTGGAACGCAGGGTGGCGCCCGGCCCCTGGACTCCCGCTCCGGTCGCCGCGGCAGCCGGACAGGTGCTCGGAGACGGCCAGGACCACGCGCTACTGCCGGCGCACCCGTGGCAGGCGGAGTACCTGCTGAGCAACCCCCGGGTGGCGCAACTCGTCGCGGACGGATCGCTCGTGGCCCTCGGCGCGCTCGGCCCGGAGGTCTACCCGACCTCCTCGGTGCGCACGGTCTGCGACCCCGCCCTCCCGACCTTCTTCAAGCTCCCCTTGCACGTGCGGATCACCAACTTCATCCGCAACAACCCGGTTTCCCATCTCGTCCGCGCGACCGACGCCGGCGCCCTCGTCGCCGACCTCGCGCCGAGCTGGGAGCATCCGGGATTCGCCGTACTGGTCGAGACCGGATTCCGCACCGTGGACCCCGCCGTGGTCGGTGACGACCTCGCCGCGGACTTCTCCGTGCTGTTCCGCGAGAACCCGTTCACCGACGGCTCGGCCGCCCCGCGCGTGCTCGCCGGCCTGCTGGAGGACCGGGACGGCGACGTGCCGGACCTGATCCACGAGGTCCGCCGCTGCGCACCGGACCCCGGCGCGGCCTCCGAGGCCGACCACGTGGCGGAATGGCTGCGACGTTATCTCGGCATCTCCCTGCTTCCGCTGCTGGAGATCTTCGACCGGGACGGCGTCAGCTTCGAAGCCCACGTGCAGAACTCGTTGCTGCACACCGAAGGCGGATGGCCCACCCGGTACTGGGTCCGGGACATGGAAGGCACCAGTGTGAGCAGGCAACGGCTCCGTCCAGGGGCCGTCCCCCCGGACAGCCCGCTGCTCTACGACCACGACGAAGCATGGCTGCGCCTGCGGTACAACGCGGTGACCAATCACCTCGGCCACCTGATCAGCGTGCTGGGGCGGTACACCGACGCCGACGAGCCCCTGCTCTGCCGCGCGGCACGCCGGACCCTCGCGACGAGCCGCAGCGAGACGGCGGCCGACCTGCTGCGGCGGCCGGTGCTGCCCGCCAAGGCGAATCTGGTCAGCCGGTTCGCCGGACGTGGCGAGAGCCCCCTGTACGTGGATGTCCCCAACCTGCTCTTCGAGGTGAGCCCATGACGATCCCGACCCGCCGACTCGTGGTCGACGCGCTGCGTGCACCGACCTATGTGACCGTCCGGCGCAGGCTGTTCCGCCAGCTGCTGGAGTCGCTGGTCTACGAGGACGCGATCCGCGCGACGACCGCCGAGGACGGATCGTGCGTCGTGGACGGCAGCGACGACCAAGGGCACGCGGTCCGTTATCTGTTCACCGCCCGCCGCAGGTACGGCTTCGACCGGGTGGCCCTCGGGCCGGAGCCGGTGCGGCGGGCGGCGGCGGACGGCACGAGCGTCGAGGCGGACTCGGTGACCCGGTTCCTCGGGGAGACGAGGCAGGCGCTGACCGCCGACCCCGAGTGCCTCGCCCGGTTCTGCCGGGAGCTGGAGGCCACGCTGGTCAAGGACGCGCTGGCCCAGCACATCCGCCGCAGCCGGGGCGATGCGCTCGCCGAACACGACTACGACACCCTGGAAGGAACGGTCACCGACGGGCACCGGTACCACCCCACCTACAAGTCCCGTATCGGTTTCGACCTCGACGACCACCTGGCGTACGGGCCGGAGTTCCTGCGCCCGATACGGCCACTGTGGATCGCCGCCCGCCGTGACATCTCCCGGGTGGCGATATCCGGAGCGCTGGCCGAGGACGACTTCGTGGCCACCCAACTCGGCCACGACACCCTGAAGGCGTTCCGGCTCCTGACCGGCGAAGCGGGCCAGGACCCCGGGGACTACACCCTCCTGCCGGTACACCCCTGGCAGTGGCGTGAACAGATCGCACCGACGTGGGCGGACCAGCTGCGCCGCCGCGAGATCATTCTGCTCGGCGACGACCCGCACACGTTCGCCGCGCAACAGTCCATCCGCACGCTGAGCTGCCGGGACGCGCCCGAACGCCCCTACCTCAAGCTCGCGTTGTCCATCGTCAACACCTCGACGAGCAGAGTGCTCGCCCCGTACACCGTGGGCAACGCCCCCGCGGTCTCGGACTGGCTGCGCGGCGTGGTGGCGCGCGACGCGTTCCTGCGGGACGAGTGCCAGGTGATCGTGCTCGGGGAGGTCATGGGCACCGCCGTCGACCCCCCGCCCGCCGCCGACCTGGTCCGGTCCGACACGTATGGGACCCTGGCGTGCATCTGGCGGGAGAGCCTGCACCCCTTCCTCCGGCCGGGCGAACGGGCGGTGCCCTTCACCGGGCTGACGGCACGGGAACGGGACGGCACCCCGGCGATCGACCCGTGGATCGGCGCGCTCGGCGTACGCGGCTGGCTGCGCCGCCTGGTACGGGCGAGCGTCCTCCCGTTGCTGCACCTGCTCTTCCGGCACGGCATCGCCTGCGAGTCGCACGCCCAGAACATGGTGCTGGTACACGTCGACGGGGTGCCGAGGCGGGTGGCGCTGAGGGACTTCCACGACGGCGTCCGTTTCTCCCGGGCCCACCTCGCGGAGCCGGACGCCTGCCCGCGGCTGGCGGGCCCCCCGCCCCACCACGTCAACGCCAACTCGTTCCTCGAAACCGACGACCTCGACCAGGTCACCGACTTCCTGCTCGACGCGTTCTTCTTCATCAACCTCGGGGAACTCGGGCTGTTCCTCGACGACGCCTACCAGCTCGACGAACGGGACTTCTGGTCGACCGTACGGGACGAGATCCGCGCCTACCAGAAGCGCTTTCCCGAACTCGGTGACCGCTTCGAGCTGTTCGACGTCTTCAAACCGGCCGTCGAGGTGGAGAAGCTGACCACCCGCCGACTGCTGCCGGACACCGAGCTCCGGATGCACACGGTGCCGAACCCGCTGGCGGAACCGGCCATGCGGCGGCAGCCGCACAGCGTGGGGGGCCGCTGATGCTGAAAGCCAACGCGGTCAAGCGCAAACTACGCGCAGGGCGGGAGATCTACGGCCTGTTCTGCTCGATCCCCGCGCCCGCCCTGGTCGAGATGATCGGTTGCGCCGGATACGACTTCGTCATCCTGGACAGCGAGCACACACTGGTCGACCCCGAGTGCCTGGAGAACCTGATCCGGGCGGCCGAAGCCGTCGGACTGACGCCGTTCGTCAGGGTCCCGGAGTCGGATCCGGGTGCCGTCCTGCGCGCGCTGGACGCGGGCGCGATGGGGGTGGTCGTGCCGCACATCCGGTCGCGGTCCGATGTGGACGCGGCGGTGCGGGCCGCCCGGTACGCGCCGGAGGGGATGCGCAGCCTCAATGGCGGACGTGTGCCGGGCTTCGGCCTGATCGACCTGACCGAGTACATCCGGCTGGCCAACGAGGAGGTCATGGTCGTCGCGATGATCGAGGACGCCGAAGGCGTCGACGCGCTGCCGGAGATCCTGGCCGGCGGCGGGGTCGACCTCGTCCTCGAAGGCGCGGCCGATCTCTCCCAGTCCTACGGAGTGCCCTGGCAGACCCGTCATCCCAAGGTGACCGAGGCCCTGCGGCGGACGCACACGGCGTGCGCAGAGTCCGGCGTGCCGTTCTGTGCGATTCCGCGCGCCCGGGAGGACCACGACGCATGGCGGAAGGCGGGTGTCACCGCTTTCGTGCTGGGGGAGGAGCGGGGGCTGGCGGCCCGCGCGCTCCGCGGGCGCCTGGACGAGCACCGCCTCCAGGACGGCCCATGACCGAAGGCGGGACGGACGGGAGTGTGTCATGACCGATGACGGGACGGATGGGAAAGCACCATGACCGACGACGGGCTGACCAAAATCATCACCGACCGCGCGGGTCGTGACGAACCGCTCTGTCTGTACGCCTACGACCTCGACGCGCTGACCGGCCACGTGGAGCGGATGACCGCACAACTCCCCAGCCGGTGCCGTATGTTCTACGCGATGAAGGCCAACAGCGCGGCGCCGATCCTGCGGGCGCTCGCACCCCTGGTGGCCGGTTTCGAGGCGGCATCCGGCGGTGAGCTGGCCAAGGCGCGGGCGGTGGACGCCGACACCCCCCTGCTCTTCGGCGGACCGGCGAAGACCGACCAGGAGATCGCCGAGGCCCTGCGCCATCGGGTCACCCGGTTCCACGCCGAGAGCGTGCTCGAACTCCACCGGATCTCGCAGGCCGCGGCCGAGGCCGGCACCACCGCCGACGTACTGCTGCGAGTGAACCTGTCCGGCCCGTTCCCCTCCGCGACTTTGGCGATGGCCGGGCGGCCCACCCAGTTCGGCATCGACGAAGGGATCCTCGCCGACGCGGTCGGCGCCGCCACGACCCTGCCCGGTCTGCGATTCACCGGCTTTCACCTGCACTCCCTGTCGAACAACCTCTCCCCGGAGGCGCATCTGGACATGCTGCGCCTGTACCGGGAGAAGGTGCTGGGCTGGGAGCACGCGTTCGGCATCCGGAGCGAGGTCCTCAACGTCGGCGGCGGCATCGGCGTCAACTACGCCGATTTGGAGGGCCAGTTCGTCTGGGCGCGCTTCACCCGCGGGCTGGCCCGGCTGGTGGAGGACTTCCCGGCGCACTGGCGGGAGATCGACTTCGAGTGCGGCCGCTTCCTCGTCGCCGCCTGCGGCAGCTACGCCGTCGAGGTGCTCGACGTGAAACGGAACCACGGCGTGCCGTACGTCCTGGTGCGCGGCGGGAACCACCACTTCCGGCTGCCGTCGTCGTGGCAACACAGCCATCCGTTCACCGTGCTGCCGGTCGATGAGTGGCGCTCGACGGCACCCCGGCCCGAGCTGCGCGACGAGTCGGTGACCGTGGTGGGTGAGCTCTGCACCCCCAAGGACGTGCTGGCCCGTGATGCGCAGGTGTCCCGGGTACGGGTGGGAGACGTGCTGGTTTTCAGCCACGCGGGCGCCTACGGCTGGGAGATCTCGCACCACGACTTCCTCTCACACCCGCACCCGCACCATGTGTTCGTGACGGACGGTGGTGAGTGCCGTTGAGCCGCTGCCCCCGACCCGTAGTTGCTTATCGCCGCCTGCCGTCTCGGCCGGAGGAGGCGATGGTCTGGTCGACGCCAGGACCGGCCAATCCGTATTCGTCTCTTCGGACCAGCCGGTATCGCATGGCCCGGAACGGCGCTCGCTTGCGTTCCCGGCGGCTGGCCCGCGCTTGCATCCCGATCTTCTGCGCCTGTTTCATCTGCTGGGCAAAGGAAGGTTTCCGCTCCCTGTACCGATAGAAGGTCCATGGGGACGCACCGGCTCGGGCCGCGGCCTGTTCAACGGTCTCGCCCTCCCGCAGAGCTTTCAGGAACACCTCTGCCCGAGCCGTGGTGATGCTGGGGAGCGGTCGTTCGGTCTCGGCCTCGACCATGCTGCGCACGGCATCCAGCGCGGCTCTGAAGAGCTGGTTCCTTGCCCTCCAGGAATAGAGCGTGCCGCTGGGGACGCCTGCTGCGCGTGCGGCATCGGCGAGGGTCATCCCCGTAGCCACACCACGCAGCACTTCGGCCCGCCGCTGGATCGCCATCTCCTCCCGAGAGGGAAGGCCCTGCCCCGCGAGGGCAAGGGCGGGGCGGGGGTTGGAGTGTGGCGCACCCATATCAGGCCGCCTCGGCGGGCGGTGGCGCCGCGAGGTGCGTGTCATGGGCGGGAGAACGCCCGGCGTCGGCGCGGCCGCCCCCGGGTGCGTCTCGACCGCTCCGTCGAGCTCGCCGAAGGCATCACGGGACAAGTCTTCGTCGCCGATGCCGAGATCCATGCCCATGGCGTCCCCTCGCCGAACCTGGACACCGGTGCGGTGGGCAACGCCACGATCCTCAACGCGATCACCGGGCGGGAGAACGCGATCACCGGGCGGGAGACCCCCGACTACCGAAACGGAGCGCGTTCACGAGCTTCGCGGCTCCGCGACAGGCGTCATGCCTCCTCGTGCCTCCGTTCCCGCTACGCCGTGTCCAGCTTACGTCAACTCGTACCGAAGATACGGCAGATGGGCCCTTATGGGCAGATGCTCGGATCGACGGCGCCGGGCCCGTGCACGGGCGGAAGTCCCGCACCAGGTGGGAGCGGTCGCAGTGCCCGCACTCGGCGGCGGTCCGGGCCAGGACGGGCGGGGCGGGCGCGACGACGGCCGTGCGATGTCGAGTGGGATTACCCCTGTTCCGCCGCCTCACACCCCCGTTCGTGGTGACGTCGATCATGGGCAATCAACGCGCGGCCGCATACCATTGCCCGCCGCTCCGGACGGGGCACCGCACAGCTCTCAGAGGAACGGAAACCATGGCAATACGGGCAAAAGGCAAGCTTGCGATCTTCGGCACCGCGGGGGCGCTGGCGGCCGCGGTCTTCGCGGGCAACGCCCTGTGGCCGGGCGGCGGCGAGGCCGAGGCCGCCGGGTCGGCGTCGCACGTCGCCTCGGCGGAGCTCAAGCACTGGCCCAAGCCCGTGGCCGAGAAGCTCGGCAAGGTCATCGCGGACCACGACCACAAGGGCGCGTACGCGGTCTTCGACGCGGACAACACCACGTATCGCAATGACCTGGAAGAGGCCCTGCTCCCCTTCCTGGAGATGAAGGGCGTCCTGACCCGCAAGACCATGGACCCGTCCCTGAAGGTCATCCCCTTCAAGGACACGGCGGCCCACAAGGAGAGCCTCTACAGCTACTACAACCGCCTGTGCGAGGTGGACGACCAGGTCTGCTACCCCTGGGTGGCGCAGATCTTCTCGGGCTTCACCCTCAAGCAGCTCAAGGGGTACGTGGACGAGCTCCTGGCGTACGGCAAGCCGATCCCCGCCGAGTACTACGAGGACGGGAAGCCGACCACGACGCAGGTCGAGGCCCCCCGCCTCTCCCGGGGCATGCAGGAGCTCTACAAAGCGCTGCGCAAGCACGGCATCGAGGTGTACGTGGTGAGCGCGGCCTCCGAGGACCTGGTGCGCATGGTCGTGGGCGACCCCAAGTACGGCTACGGCGTGAAGCCGGAGAACGTCATCGGCGTATCGATGCTCCTCAAGGACCGCAAGACGGGCGACGTCACCAGCTCCCGCAAGGAGATCGCGTCCGGCCGCTTCGACCCGAAGAAGCTCGCGGGCCATGAGCTGACGCCGAAGCTGTGGGCCCCGCTGACCTGGTACCAGGGCAAGCCCGCGGCGATCAACACCTACATCGACGAGTGGCAGCAGCCCATCCTCGCGGCGGGCGACACCCCGAAGAGCGACGGCCCGATGCTCTTCCACTCCGCGGACGTGCGGAACGGCGGCGTCCGGGTCTGGGTGAACCGCAAGGAGAGCTATATGAAGGAGCTCGACGAGATGAAGCGCTCCAACGCCGAACGCCAGAAGGAACTGGGTCAGAAGGTCACGGCGGACAAGCACTGGCTGACGGTGACGCCGGAGCAGATCGGCTGAGCCGCTTCCTGCGGACACGAGGTCTGCTCTGCCGATCCGGTCAGCTCTACGGTGCACAAGCCGCCGGGCTCGGCCTTCGGGCGGGAAGCCGCGACACCGCCGAGAACAGCAGGCGCAGATACGGGAGGTACGGGACGATTCCGGTCCGGTCCGGGGCGCGCAGGACGGCGTTGATCTCCCGGTGGAACGCGGACTCGCGGGTATAGAGGCAGAGGGCGGCGATCGTGTCGGCGGACAGGCTGCCGGCCGCTTCGTCCGCCCGCCTCTTGTCGGTGCAGCTCCATGGTGGACGCGATGAACGCGCCCATGCGTTCGGCGATGTCGCCGGGCGGTCGGACGGTGTCCTCGCGGCCCGAGCCGATGCACGTGGCCGCGTCCGGCTGCGCCTCGATGACGGGCTTCAGCGGCCCGACCCACTCCCGGGGCCGGATGGAGGGCCGGGGCCGGATGGACGGCGGTGTCGACGCGGTCATCATGCGAGCATCTCGGAGCGGGTATCCAGGCCCGTTCGCCGAGCGGGCGCGGGCGTGCGGCGCAGGCTGTCGAGAGAAGCTCGCGCGCCGCATGGTCCTGTGGGCGGGAAACAGGGAGCGCGCGGCGCGTGTTTCCCGCCCACAGGCAGGAGAGCCGGTTAGGGCTTGATGACAACCTTCAGGGCTTCGCGGTCGGCACCGTCAGTCGACGAGGACGAGCTCCGGCTCAGCCGCGGGTGTATCGGCGCTGCGGCGCCGTCCCAGCACCCCCGACAGTGCGATGAGCAGGCCGATGGCTGACAGTGCGGTGACGGTGAGCAGGGCGGGGGTGAAGCCGGCGAGCAGGGCGTCGGGACCGGTGTGGCCTTCGCCGCCGGTGGTGAGGGCCGCGGTGACGACAGCGAGCCCTATCGCACCGCCGACCTGCATCGAGGTGTTCAGCAGGCCGCCGGCCAGGCCCTGCTCGTGGTCCGGGATCCCGGCGGTGGCCTGGATGTTGAGGGACGAGAAGGCAAGGGTGAACCCGATACCGAGCAGGACCATGCTGGGCAGCACACCGACGGCGTACGGGGCGTCCCGGTCGATGACGAGGAAGAGCACGTACGCGATGAGGTGAGCGATGACGCCGCCCGCGATGGTGCGCGAGGTACCGAGCCGTTCGATCAGGGGCTCCATACGCGGCGAGCCGAAGGCGACGATCAGTGCGGCCGGAAGGAAGCCGAGCGCGGTCTGGAGCGCCGACCACTGCAGCACCTGCTGGAAGTAGAGCATCACCACGAACTGGAAGCCGATGAAGCCGCCGAAGAACACCGTCGCACCGAGGTTGGCCCGTGCCAACGGGCCCGAGCGCAGGATGCCGAGACGGACCAGCGGATGCGCACTGCGGCGTTCGATCACGACGAAGGCGATCAGCAGCACGGCGGCGAGGGCGAACTGGACCAGTGTGCTCGGCGCGGCCCAGCCGGCCTCCGGCGCCTGGACGACGGTGTAGACGAGCAGCAGCATCGCGGCGACCGAGGTGACCGCGCCCGGCAGGTCGTAGCCGCCGGAGGGCCGGGGCCCGTCCTTGGGCAGCAGACGGCCGGCCGCGGCCCAGGCGATCAGCGCGATCGGTACCGGCAGGAAGAACGTCCACCGCCAGCCGACCTGGGTCAGCAGGCCGGAGAGCACCAAGCCGGCCGAGTAGCCGCTGGCACCGAAGACCGCGAAGAAGCCCAGCGCCTTATTGCGTGCTGGTCCTTCGGCGAACGTGGTGGTGACGATGGACAGCGCGGCCGGTGCGGTGAATGCCGCCGCCATGCCCTTGAGTATGCGGGTGGCGATCAGCACGGCTCCGTCGTCGACCAGGCCGCCGACCAGTGAGGCCAGGGCGAACACGGCTACCGCGGTCAGAAAGACGCGGCGACGCCCCAGCAGGTCGGCGGCGCGTCCGCCCAGCAGCAACAGTCCGCCGTAGCTGAGGACATAGCCGCTGACGACCCACTGCAGCGCGCTGGTGGACAGGCCCAGGTCGGCCTGGATGGAGGGGAGGGCGACGCCCACCATCGACACATCCAGGGCGTCGAGGCCCACGACGAGGGAGGCGGTGAGCAGGATTCCCCATAGTCGTGCGTTCCACACGGAGGTGGAGGTGGACAGGGGTGCGGAGGAAGTCATGCCGCCCACGATCACATGCATACGCATCGAATGCAAAAGCATTTAAACCTGGTGCATCAAATGCTGACGCATGCTAACCTGGGCGCATGATCGGTAGCTCGGAGCAACAGTTGGTCGAGGAGTGGCATGGGCTCCTCGCCCGGCACGCCGCCGTGCACACCGCTCTTGAGCGCGAGTTGCAGGCGCAGCACGGCATCGGCGTCAACGAGTTCGAGGCACTCGAACGCCTCGCCTCCTCCGACCACGGCAAGTGCCGGGGCCAGGACCTCACCAGCGTGGTGCACCTGAGCCAGAGCGCCGCCTCCCGGCTGGTCGCCAGACTGGAACGCGACGGGCTCGTCGAGCGCGTCATGTGCGATCTCGACCGCCGCGGCATCTTCGTCGTCCTCACCGACGAGGGCCGCAAGCGCTACAGCGAGGCGAAACCGACCCACCGCGCCGTACTCGCGCGCACACTCCGCGACGACCACTGACCGGTCACCCGCACACGTTGTTCAGCGGCAGCCAGCTGGCCAGTAGCTAGGCCGACTCGAATGTGCGGGCGCGCGGCGGCGTCCGTTCGTCTTCCGCCGTGCCGGGTGCGGTGGGTGTGTGTGGTGCGGAGTGCGGGGCGTGTCTGCGGGGCGGTGCAACGTGCTGGCGGACATCGTCGATGGCTCGTCGCATGGTGGCGCGGAGCCACTTTCCGAGGGGGCGTTCGATGAGGCGGTGGATGAGCCAGGCGGTGGCCAGCATGAGCGCGGTCACCGAGGCCACCAGGGCGGGGGCGGGGATGTGGTCCCGGAAGTGGTGGATGAGGGTCATGCCGATGTTCAGGTGGATGAGGTAGAGCGGATAGGTCAGCGCTCCCGCGGTCGTGAGCCACTTCCACTGGATCCGGTGGCAGGCGCCGAGCGCGATCGCGCCGACGACGGCGAAGGCGGCCATGATGATGAAGCGGGCGGGCCAGGTGGGCAGGCCGTCCGCGGCCTCGCCGAGGTTGGTGGCCAGGCGATCCCCGAGGTAGCGCTGGGCGAGCAGCGACTGCAGGATCACGATCGCCCACAGGATCGCGTTGGGCCGGTGGCGGTGCATCAGGTAGAAGGCGATGCCCGCGATGAAGAACGGCGCGTACTGCGGCATCGCGAATTCGGAGACCAGGGGAGTCTTCAGGACCGGCGCGAGGGCGGCGGCCGCCGTCCACGTCCCGCACAGGATCAGGCAGTTGCGGTAGGTGACGCCGAACAGCATGACCACAGTCATGATCAGGTAGAACTTCAGCTCCACGAAGAGCGTCCAGTACACCGGGTCGACGTCAGGGGTGTTGTTGCCGCCCTGCAGCATGGTCAGGTTGGTGATCACCCTGTCCCAGCCGCGTAGGGAGGCAACCTCCGGCCATGTCTTCACCACCAACGCGGTGAGCAGGAGGCCGGCCCAGTAGGCGGGGAACAGGCGTGAGAGGCGGGAGACCGCGAATTCGCCCACCGTGCGGCCCCACACGCTCATACAGATGACGAAGCCGCTGATGAGGAAGAAGACCTCCACTCCGAGCCACCCGTACTGGGCCGCCTTGTGGGCGGTCGGGAAGATCGTGTCCGTGGGATGGCCCCACGGTCTGGCGAGGGCGACGTAGTGGTAGAAGACCACCATCAGCGCGGCCAGCAGCCGCAGTCCGTCGAGTGCGGTAAGCCTGTTTCCCGAGCGGCGCTCGGCCATCGTGCAACCCTCCAAGCGCTCTGGTCAGAAGCGCTCCGTGTCCGAAGAGGCTCACAGGCTGCCAAGAAGCCTGTGAGCGCCTTGTGTGCCGTTCCAGCGTGCACGGGCAGGAGCACGGGCTGGTGAACGGCCGGTCCTGCGGCGTGTGGCGATACCCACGGTAGGGATCACGAGCGGACGTCGGCATTTCGGCCCTGAAGTCGTCGCAGGTTGCCCAATGAGAGGGAGTAACGGATGACGGGGTTCCGCCATGATGGCGAAGAACTCGGAGAGTGGACGGAGGGTGCACGGACGGTCGAGGGAGGCATGCCGACCGGCGCCGGAGTGTCGCGGGAGCGTCGCACACCCGATCTGGCGGCAGGGGCGGGGGAGGGGGGCCGAGCGGGGACCCATCCCAAGGCCAGGACGGAGGGGCCCGGTGCCACATACGCGTACGACATCGCCGTGGTCACCCTCAACGCGCCCGTGCCGTAACGGGCTTTGCCGCCGGCCATCCCGGCGGGGCAGAGCCTGTACGAGGAAGGCACACCCAACTGGGTTCTGGGGTGGGGGCACGACGGGCAGGCAGCGGGTGCCGGGGCGACAGCGGCGGACCGGTCGCGGTCAAGGGCGATTGGCGGGCGTCATCAGTGGCGGTGGTAGCCACGGATCGATGTCGCACGATCTCGTTCCGACGACCGGAACAATCCCCTCACCGCAGTGAGGGGATCACCTCGCGTCCCGGCCCACCACTGCCCTGCGGCGAGTTCGGGCAGGGGCCGGGTTCGACGCCGCGCGGCGTGTCGATGGAGCGTCGGCGCGGGTGGCGGCCGGCTGTGGCGGCAGCACCCCCTTCCGGCCCGCGGACGCCACAGCCGGGCCGTCCTTCAGCGAGGACGTTCCGCCAGCGCCTGAGAGATGCGCTGGATCGCCTCGCGGACCGTCTGCTCGTCGAAGGCGGTGAAGCACAACCGGGAAAAGCCCTGGTCGTGGGCGGAGAGGGTCTGCCCGGGGAGCAGCTGGACGTGGGCGTGTTCCTTGATGTACTGGAACAGCTCGCTCTCCGCGCTGCTGATCTCGGAGAAAAGTACCGGCAGGCGGAGGCCTCCGGGCTTGCCCGCCTCCCGGTGGCCATTCCCGTTCCCGTCGTGCGCGCCACCGTTGTACGTGTGTCCGTTGTGCGGGAAGTGCGGGCCCCGCTCGTAGGGGATCTCCGGAGCGTCCTGCCACAGGTACTCCCGCAGGTCGAGCCAGAAGAACTGGGCGGAGTTCTGCCCTTCGCGGAAGACGTAGGGAATGTTCTTGGCCTCGTCGAGGGCGGTCCGGGCCGACTCGAAGGCACCGGTGAGGATCTCCCGGTACTCCTCCATGAGTTCGGCGGCGAAACTCTTGCCGCCGTCCTGGGCTTCCAGGAGGCTGCCGATGACGTAGTGCTTGAGGGAGTCAAGGGACTGAACCAGGAGTAGGGCTCGCCGTCCGTGCCGTTGAGCACGTCCTTGATCGCGGAACTGCGGGTGATGGCGACCCCGGCCTTGAAGCCCGAGAGCCCGAAGTCCTTGGCGAAGCCCCAGACGACGTGCACCCGGTCCCGGGCGCCCGGGAGGGTGCGGTAGGCGTCCAGGGCGTAGGCGCTCACGAAGGGCAGCCGGGAGGTCCGGAGCTGGGAGTGCGCATACATCTCGTCCGAGATGATGTGCATGTCCGTCTGCGTCAGGGCCCAGGTGTAGATCTTCTCCAGCAGGTCCTTGTCGTAGTTGACGCCCAGCGGGTTGTTGGGGTTGGTGAGGACGAGCAGCTTGGGCGGTACCTGCTGCCGGTGGTAGGCCCGCTGCAGGACGTCGAGGGTGAGTTCGAAGTCGGAGCCGAGGTGTGCGGGGACGCACTCCAGCCCGGGCCGTTGCTCGAAGCACCACTTGAAGCCCTGCCAGAAGGGGGCCGGAAGCAGCACCCGGTCACCGGTGGCGAGGACCTCGGTCTTCTTGAGTGCGAAGGCCAGGCACTCCAGAGCCGCCGACACACCCGACGTGCCGAAGACGTCCTCGGGGGCGAGGTCGGCGCCGAACTGGGGGCGGAGCGTCTCCGTGATGTCCTCGCGCATCTTCTCCGCGCCGAAGATGGGCACCGGGTACCGGAGGTCCTGCTCGGTCAGGCCCCGGAGCCTGCTGAAGACCTTGGCCTTCAGCTGCGGGAACGCCATATCACCGGCCGGGGGTGTTCAGTGGCCGTCGGCGGGGGCGACCGGCAGGCGCTTGGTGAAGGTCTTGCCGCTGTCGCGGGATTCGTAGACGCCCTTCTGGGTGGCGGCCAGGACGCGGTCGGCGCTGACGGCGGTGAGGGCCTGGGGCTGTCCGCCGGGTACGGTGCCGGTCTTCTTCCAGGTGGTGCCGCCGTCGGTGCTGCGCTGGAGTGCGCCGGCCGGGTCGATGCCGTAGAGCGCGTCCGGCTTGGCCCAGGAGACGAAGGCCAGGATCGGCTCGGTCCCGTCCGTGAACGTGTTGCCGCCGTCAGTGCTCTTGGCGATGCCGTTCTGGGTGGTGGCCAGCACTGTGTCGGGGTCGTTGGGGCTGACGGCGATGTCCACTGCGGCGAGTTCGGCGCGCTTGTCCCACTTCTTGCCGTCCTTGCTGACGCGCAGCAGGCCGTTGGTGCTGTCGTAGCCGTAGATGGTGTTGTGGGCGTAGTCCAGGGCGTGGAAGTCGGCTTCGCCGCCGAGGGAGAGGGTTTTCCAGGTCTTGCCGGAGTCGGTGCTCTTGATCAGGCCGCGATTGGCGTGGCCGCCGTCGCCTTCCGCGGGGTGGCCGCTGCCGAGGAAGGTCTTGGGGCCGGCGACGGTGAAGCCCATGTAGTCGGCGGTGTCGCTGACCCGCTTGGACGAGCCGTCGTCCGCCACGGCGATGACACCGTAGTGCGTGGCGACGTACAGGCGGCCGTCGGCCGGGTCGATGCCGAGGCCGTGGACATGGCTGACGCCGGCACCGGATTCGTGTGCGTGCTCGTGGGTGTCGGACTCGTTCGAGCAGGCGGTCAGTACGGCCGCGAGCAAGGCGGCAGTGGCGGCTGCGGCCGCGGCCGGGCGGAGGCGGAAGGTCATCGGGGGTTCCTCGTCAGGGTGTTGATGCTTACAGGGGGAGTTCGTAGGCACTGACCCAGCTCTGCATCTGGTAGATCATCAGGCTCCACAGACCGGAGACCTGGGCGATGCCGACGGCCACCAGCAGCACGCCGCCGATGCGCAGCACGGTACGGGTGTGGCGGCGGGCGAAGGCGAAGACGCGCATGCTTTTGCCGAGGGCGAGGGTGAAGACCAGGAACGGTATGCCGACGCCGACGGCGTACAGGAAGGCGAGGAACGCGCCGCGCGCGGTGGTGCCGGTGGTCAGGGACAGGGACAGGACGGCGGCGAGGGTGGGGCCGATGCAGGGGGTCCAGCCGATGCCGAACATCACGCCGAGCAGTGGCGCGCCGGTGAGCCCGGCGCGGGGGGTGAACTGTGGGCGGAAGGTGCGCGACAGTAGCGGAATGCGCTCCAGTGCGCCCATGAACATCAGGCCGAGCGCGATGGTGAGGATGCCCAGGACGCGGATGACGGTGTCCTGGTGGGCCAGGAGCAGGGTGCTGACCGAGCCGAACAGGGCACCGTAGGCGGCGAAGACGGCGGCGAAGCCGAGGACGAACAGGGCAGTGCCCAGCAGTGCCCGGCCGCGGGCCCTGCCCCGGGCCGCGCCGTCGGCGGCCTGCCGCGCCTGGGCGTCGGCCGCGGTCATGCCGGTGGTGTACGAGAGATAGCCCGGGACCAGGGGCAGGCAGCAGGGCGAGGCGACGGTGATCGCTCCCGCGGCCAGCGCGATGGGCGCGGCCAGGAAGAGCGAGCCGGAGCCGACCACCTGGCTGATGTCGACGGACAAGACGAGTGCCTTTCCACAGGGCGGGTCCCGGTCGCGCGGGCGTGCTGTGGGTGCCGCCGGGGGCCGGTTCGGGCTGTCGGTCGACACACACTCTAACTCCTATGTAGGTTAGGTCCTAACCTGCATAGGTGATCGCGCTGGACAGTACCCCGACCCCGCAGAGAACCGACATCGATTCTGTTCAACCGGCCTCGAAAGCCAACGTCACGAACCGACACGAACCGGAACCGACACGAACCGAGTCGAGAACCAAGGAGACCGTGATGGACGCCTTCTACGCTCTGGCCGTACTCGCCTGCCCCGTCGGCATGGGCCTGATGATGTGGTTCATGATGCGGGGTAATCGTCAGTTCGGCGGTGCCCCCGCCGATCAGAGCAAGGCGACCGGTTACCCGGGCTCCGGCCCCGATCCGCGCGAGCGGGAAGTCGCCGAGCTGCGTAAGGAGGTCGACACGCTGCGCGCCAAGGTCGAGGCGCAGCACCGAGCGGCGGCCGAGGAGCACGCGCGGTGATCGAGAGCGTGCTTCCGCCGTTGTCCGCGGCGGCCGCCATCGCCCTGACCTACGTCTTCTGCATCCGCCCGATGCGCCAGGGCCGCGGCTGTCACACGAGGCCGGGGCGGTCGCGCGCAGCACGGTCATCCTGCGGCACCGCGGAAACCATCGCGACCGACCGTACGGACGCGGAGATCACACGGCTGCGTGGTGAGATCCGGCTGCTCCAACGCGAGCTGGACCTGCGCTCCACCGATACCGTGCGGCTCGAAAAGGACGAGTCATGCTGAACGGCCCACCCGTACCCCCGCCACGGCCCGTCGCCGGCCCCCGCCCAGTCGGCCCATCGCGGCGCCTGGCCCTCACCGGTCTGCTGGCCCTGGCCGGCGGCACGCTGACCGCCTGCGGCGCCACCCGGAACAAGCAGGGCGGTGACGGTACGCTGAGCGCGGCGAAGAGCAACTCCTCGACGTACTTCGAACCGGGCGAACGCACCCTGACCCCTGCCCTGAAGGGCACCACCCTGGACGGCGAGAGCATCGACATCGCCGGCCTGCGAGGCGACGTCGTCGTGCTCAATGTCTGGGGCTCGTGGTGCACGCCGTGCCGTAAGGAGGCCCGGGAACTGGCCCGGCTCGCGGAGAAGACCGAACCGCTGGGAGTGCGCTTCCTCGGCATCAACATCCGGGACAGCAAGACGTCGGCGAAAGCCTTCGAGGACAACTACGGCATCACCTACCCCAGCATCTACGACACCGACAGCCGCACCCTGCTGGGCTTCAAGCGGCTCGCCCCGCGCGCCGTGCCCACCACCTACGTCCTGGACAGGACCGGCACCGTGGCCGCCGTCTCCATCGGCCCCCTGACCTACCGGGGGTTCCTGCCCGTCATCGACGACGTCGCGGCCGAGAAACCCATCGATACGGAAGCCGCTTCCGAACCCGGACGCTGATCAACTCGCCGCCGGTTGAGGACCGCTCCCTGACCCGGGACCCGGAGACGACGGGCAGCGGCCGCGGTTCACGGCGTCCGGCCCTTGATCAGCTTGGGCAGGTCCTTGGTGTAGTCGGCGGCGGTGGCCTCCTGGCCGTGGTACAGCACATGCCCCTTGTCGTCCTTCGGCGAGAAGGCCAGGACCGTCTTGCCGTGCGTGGCGCTGACCTTGCCCTTGGCGTCCTTCGTCGCCGGTTCCATACCGACCCCCACCGAGCGGGCCGCGGCCTGGACGCTGCCGAAGTCCCCGCTCAGGCCGATGAAGTCGGCGTCCCCGGCGCTGCGCAGCCACTTCCCGAGCTCCTTGGGCGTGTCGCGCTCCGGGTCGGTGGTGACGAACACGACCCGCATCTTGTCCTGGTCGGCCTTGGGCAGGTCCTTGTAGGCGAGGCCGAGGTTGCTCACGGTCAGGGGGCAGGCGTCCGGGCAGTTGGTGTACCCGAAGTAGAGCAGGGTCAGGCGGCCCTTGGTCTCCTTGCGCAGATCGAACTTGTCGCCGTGGGTGTCGGTGAGGACCAGGTCCGGCTTTGTGAACGGCTGGTCCAGCACCCTCTTGGCCGGGGGTGCGGTGGCGTCGGTGGAGGCGAACGGCTCGTCCTTGCCTTCCGTCCCGGCCCCGCTGCTGCAGGCGGACAGGGTGAGCGCCGCGGCCGCGGTCAGCGCGGCGGCGAGCACGGTGGGCTTGCGCATGGTTGAAAGATCCCCGAAGTGAGACGGTGCTTACGTGCCACGGGTGGCGGACGTGGCTTACGTGCCACAGATGGCGGGCGCGGCTTATCTGCCATAGAGGGTGGACGTGCCACACCTGCGCGAAAAACTAAGTAGGTTAGGCGTCCGGACGGAGTCTACGGCAGGCCCCACGCGCCGCCCGCGGAACCTGTGCTCCGGCGGGGCGGGACGCGGCCACGCACCCGATCGCTCGTCCACTTGCCGCGGCGGGGCGTGCGACCGGACCACGCGGTACCGACACTCACCAACACCGACCAACACACACGCGCACTGTACGGCCGACAAGAAACGGTGAGCAGACATGGACTCGGCGGGATGAGCGGGGACAGGCGGTGGCGGACGCCGTGCCGGCCGGCGTGGGAATCGCGTGACCGGCACCGGTCGCTGGGGCGACTGGCGGTCGCCGGCCTCGCGGCAGGCGGGGCGATGGCGGTCTTCGGGCTGCCACCGGTGGACCTGCACGGACCCTTGCACCACGCCGGAGTGATGGGACCGCTGTGCGGCGGCACCCGCGGGGTGCACGCGGCGCTGCTCGGTCACTTCGGCCAGGCGTGGCGCTACAACCCGCTCAGCGTCGTGCTCGTCGTCGGAGCCGCCGCGGTGGTGGTGCGCGAGATCGTCGGGCGCCTCGGCGGCCGGTGGCTGAACCTGCTGGTGACGCGCCGTCGGCCCCTGGTCGTGGCCGGGCTGGTCCTCCTGGTGGCACTGACCGTCCGACAGCAGGCACACGCCGACCTGCTACGCATCGGACCCGAACCGGGGACGCTGGGCGCACCGCTCCTCTACGCCGCCGCCGTGCCACTGGTGGCGGTAGCCCTGGCGGCGGCACTGGCGGTGCGGCGGCTCGCACGGGGACGTGCGGGGCACGGCTGACCACCGGCCCCCGGTTCCGGTGACCACCGATCGCCGGTTCCGCGGCGGGCACCCTCGCGCGGGGCGGTGGCCCGGCCGCGGGACACTGTTGATACCAGCGGTGCCCGCGGGCCGGGCCACACGCTCACTTCGAGTTCTGCACGCCGCGCTCGGCGAGCATCCCGGCCATGAGCCTCATTTCGGACCGCTGACCGCGCACCATCCCCTCGGACAGCCGGACGATCATCGGGTCCTCGGCCAGGTCGGCGGCTCCCTGCGCCATGTCCACGCCGCCGCGGTGGTGCGCGGTCAGCAGCTTGAGGTAGCGCACCTCCGCGTCCTCGCCCTCGGCCTTGCGCAGCCGGTCCATCTCGGCGTTGGTGGCCATGCCCGGCATCAGGGACCCGTCGCGGGGCTTGTAGTCCGTGGCGTGGTTCATCCAGGCCATCGGCGGTTTCTGCGAGCTCTTGGGCAGCCCCCAGGCATCCAGCCGGCCGAGCAGCATCCCGCGCTGGTTGGCCTGGGTGTTGATGACGTCGTATGCCAGGCGGCGAACGTCCGTCCATGGCACCGGCCCGTCCGTCCATGGCGACGGGCCATCCGTCCATGCCGGCCATGGCCGCCGACGACTGGCCCGGAGGCATGCCGGCCGGTGCCGGTGCCGCCGCGGCGGCACCGCACGCCAACATCGCGATACCGAGCGCGAACATCGCGATACCGCGGCAGAGCACCGTCCACATGACGATCCGGTCCCGGCGGTGGACCACCTGGGGATTCCTGGCCTTGGGGAGCCTGGCCATGGACGGTCCACCCCCAAAACCTAAGCGTCATAGGTGATGGTGTGGAACATACCAGATGCCCACCGCCCACCGCGGAGTGATCAGACGAGAAGCCGCGCCGCGGCCACGGGGGTGTCCGGCAGCGGGCAGGTGCCCATCCCGGTCGCCGCCACCGCGGGCTGGGCGGACAGGACCAGCGGCAGCGCCGGCAGCGCGCCCGCCGCCACGGCCCCGCCCCGCACGACCGCCCGGCGCGGCGACCGGGGCGGCCGAGCGGCCTCCGCGCCCGGCAAGTCACCTGACCGCCGGGGACCGCCAGCGAGGCCGCGGGCGTACCCGCCCCGGCCAGCTCGACCAGGGTGGTGGCCAGGGGCAGCCGACGTGGCCCGGTTCCGGGAACAGCCCGCTCCCTCTCCACACCTCACGTGGATGCGGTGTGACCGGAATGGCCTACCTTGAGAAGATCGCCCCAGGCCCAGCACACGATCGGGAAGCCCAGGGCGTCGAGGGCGAGCCGGGCGGTCTTGACGTCGGACGGTTTGATGCCGGTGGCCTCGGCGATCAGATCAAGGACGTAGTGGAGGCCGCTGCCGACGAGGGCGTACCACTCGCGGTGCTGGCTGAAGGCCGCACTGTGCGCTGCGGTGAGGCGTGAGGCGGCGGCTTCGACCTGGGCACGGGTGACGGTGTGGCGGGTACCGCCGGAGACGAACTCGGCGGTGTCGGGCGTGTTCCCCAAGGCGGTTCACTTTCTTCGCGGCGGGCTGGGCCGGACAGACCATCAGTTCCTCTGCGGCATCTTCGTCGCTCCAGGGCCCGAGCGCATGGCGCTTTCTCAACTCCGCCCAGGACGGTGGGCCGAGTGGCCACCGGGACGCGATGGAGCACCTCCAGGCCGAAACGGTGCCGGCGGAGGCCACAGCCGACGCCCGCCAAGGTCGCTGACGGCCTTCGACGGCTGCACCGCCGGGAAGCCCGCCGAAGCGCAGGTGCTCAACAGGGAACCAACTCCCCTCACCCTGGAGGCGAGCGCTGGAACCGTGGGCAGCCGGGCAAGTTGAGTATCCGTACTCAGGCGGGCACCTTCCGACGCCTGGAGACTGCGCGCATGACCTCGACGAAGAAGAGATCGATGCCGCGTAGGGTCGTCGGCGTAGTCGGCGTATCCGTGGTGACGGGGCTGGCCGCCGCCGTGATGGGCGGCTCCGCACAGGCCGCCTCGGGCGACGTCCTGCTGCCGCATCCGGGGCCGGACGGCCTTGTGTGGGTCCAGGAGAGGACCGGAGACGGTGGCGTCGCGACGGGGGGTGCGGACGGGAACAAGCCGCTGGCGGTCACGGTGGCGTGCGAGGGCGGAGGCAAGGTCGTGGCGACGGTGGTGCCGGGCAACGCGGTGGACCCCCGCCCCGTCTCGTTCACGGTGGACTGCCCCGCCGACTCGCCAGGGCAGGCGACGAAGGTGATAGACGCCGGTATGCAAGGGTCCTTCTCCGTACAGATCGACGCCTCGACGCCGACCATCAGGTGGGCCCTGACGGCCACCCAGGAGGAATGACGGACGTGGCCTCGCCCCGGCGGATCGGGCGGCGCGCGTCGGGCAGGCGTGGCCAGGGTCGGGTAGGCGTGGCCGGATGGGCAGACCCCAGGTAATTCCTTGACCTGCTGTTTTCGTGAGTGATGCTGGGTGGTGGGAGGGCCCATGACCGACGATGGCCTGGGAGGGAGGCAGTCAGGATGTCCGATCCCCGCCTCGATCCGGGGCCCCGAGGATCCGGTCGAGGCCGCCTGCGTCTCCGGCGTGATGGACGAGCGCCCGCTGGGCACTTTCCGTGCGTCCCCGCGCGCGGCCTTTGTCCTGGCCTCCCGCCGCCCGTCGGCGTACGCGTACGCCGACGCGCCGATTCTGATCGGCCGTGGCCAGGTGATGACGCAGCCTTCCCTCGTGGCGATGAGGGTCGCCGCGCTCGGTCTCATAGGGGACGAGCGCGTGCTGGAGACCGGCAGCGGTCACGGCTTCCGGACCGCGCTGCCGGCCCGCGGCGTACGTGGCCGGGGTCGAGCGGTGGGCGGACATGATCGAGCAGGCCCGGGCCAACCTCGCCGGCCAGGGCATCGGGTACGCCGAGATCGTCGTCGGCGACGGCCCGGGCCACCCCCCGACGGCCCCGTTCGAGGACGCCGGCTGACATGGTGACCGTGCTCGGCGTCGACGCGTGCCCGGCCGGATGGCTGGCGGTCGGGCTCCACGACGGCCGCTTCGCGGAGGCACGGGTCGTCACCACCCTGCGCTCCCTCCTGCCCGGAGCCGCGGCCGGCAGCGTCGCGGTCGTGGCCGTGGACATGCCGCTGGGGCTCCTCGACACCGGATGGCGGCGTGCGGACACGGAGGCGGCGGCTCTGCTGGGACCGCTGAGGGGCAGCGTCTTCCGGGTGCCGCCGCGCGCGGTGTGGCAGGAGGAGGAGTACGACGACGCGGGGCGCCGGTGCCGCGAACTGACCGGGGCCGGACTGAGCCGCCAGACCTGGGGGCTCGCGCCCAAACTCCGTGAGGCGAACGCCTGCTTGGCGGAGCCCGGGGGCGATCGGTTCTTCGAAGTGCACCCCGAAGTGTCGTTCCGGGCCCTGGCGGGCGGGACAGCGCCGCTTCCCCGCAAGAAGAGCTGGGCGGGGCAGATGGTACGGCGCTCGCTCCTCGCCGCGGCCGGAATCGTCCTCCCGGACGACCTGGGGGACGCGGGGCGCACCCCGCCGGACGACGTGCTGGACGCGGCCGCTGCCGCGTGGACGGCCCACCGCATCGCCCGCGGCCGTGCGCGCTCCCTCCCGGATCCGCCCGAGCGCGATGCGGGCGGGTGCCCGGTCGCGATCTGGTACTGACCTGCGCTCGCTTCACCGTCGGCCTCGGCCGGGTATGCGCCACGAGGGCGTTTGCGTGGCCGTGCCACGGCCCGTGCTCCGAGCGGCTCCGGGGCGGCGGTCCGGGAGGCAGGTGACCGTGGTTTCGGTGGGGTTTCGGTGGCCCGTGCGTGTGCAGGCCGGTGTGTTCGTGGTGGCGGCCGGGGCGCGAGGCCGCAGCCGCCACCACGATGCCGTTTCGTCTCGTCCGAGCGTCAGGCCGTCGTCGCCCGCCGGTCGATGACGGTGCGGAGCTTGCCGCTGGTGGGGGTGCGTTCGAAGGTGAGCGTGTCAGCGGTCTCGACCGTGCAGGCCAGCAGCGCTTCCGCGCCGGCCGCCGAGCCGAGTTCCGGGATGTTGGCCAACAGCGCCGTGCGGGCCTCGTCCGGATCGGGTGCGTACCGGTCGTCAAGCCGGACGGCCAGGTGTTCGCGGTCGGCGTCGGAGGTCAGGACGAGCTGCAACTCGCCGCGGTAGCCGAGATGTTCCTCGGCGACCTGGGCGAAGCGGCGGTAGTTGAAGTGGTAGGTGCCCATGCGGAACACATCGCCGTACCGTCCGAGGAGTTCGATGCGCGGGGTGTGACTGCCGCAGGGGCAGACCCCGTCGACGGCCCGACCCAGGTCGCCGATCTGGTAGCGCTCCAGATGCTGGCCGGCTCTGGTCCGGGTGGTGAAGACCAGCCGACCCGGCTGTCCTGTGGGAACCGGGCGGTCCTCCTGGGTGTCGAGGATCTCCAGGGTGTGCAGGTCGGTCAGGACGTGGTGCACCGTTCCACGGGCGTGGGTGCACTGGTAGCCGAGCGGGCCCAGGTCGGTGCTTCCGTAAGCGGCGGAGCGGATGAGTCGTACGCCGAACTTCTCGGTGAGGATGCGGCGTTGCTCGGTGGTGAAGTGCTCCCCGCCGTAGAACACCTTGCGGATGCCGCCGTAGGAGCGCAGTCGCTCCTCTTGGGTGTGGAACAGCTGCCACAGGTAGGACGGCATCCCGAAGAGGGTGTCGACCCGATAGGCGACGAGGGCCTCGGCTATCGCGTCGTGGTCGGGGCCGGCGGCGATCGGGATCTGGGTGGCGTTCAGACGTTCGAGGATGGAGAAGAAGCTGATGAAGCTGCCGTACATGCCCCCGCAGAAGAAGAGGTTGGCGGCGCGGTCGCGGGCCGGGGCGAAGCCCGCGGCGAGCAGGCCGTGCGCGGATGCGCGCATCTGGGTGTCGTAGTCGTCGCAGGTGAAGACCGACAGGGCGGGGGCGCCGGTGGTTCCTCCGCTGCGGAAATAGAGCTGGGCGTGTTCGGGGGCGAGGGATCGCAGCTGGTCCTGGGCCGCGGCCTTGTCCATGAGCGGGACGTTGGGTGCGGCGGGCGGCGAGTCGGGGGCGATCAGGTCGTCCAGGCACGGGGTGGCGGAGAATTCCGCACCGGTGGCCTGCACGCTGACCCGGCGGCTGTAGCGCTGTAGCGCGTAGACGCCGTCGTGGGGTTCGCCGTGGTAGCTGTCGAGCATCGCGCCGAGCGGGGTGATCCGCTGAACGCCCGCGGTGATGAGCGCCCTGGAGAGCCGGGCGGTGTCGGCGCGGCCGCCTCCCACCGAGGCGGTCTGGAGGTAGCGGCGCATGGGCCGCAGGGTTGCGGTGATCTCCTGGCGGGGCAGGGGCTTGATCCAGATGGTGCGGTGCAGCGGGGAGGCGGTGAGGGCGGGCCGGACGTCGGCGAAGACGCGCCAGCTCCCGTCGTCGGCGGTGATGACCTTGGTCAGCCCGAGATGCTGTTCGGCCCGCGCCACCAGCTCGGTGGTGGTGATCTCCGCCTGCTCGGCCGCGTCGGCCTCCGGTTCGGGGGATGGGGCGGGGAACGTGGCGGAGACCTCGTCGAGGACGGCCGCGAACTGCTCCGCGAAGGCGAAGAGTTCGTCGGTGTCCGGGCCCGTCGCGGTGTCGCCGCCGGTCCCGGTGTCGAGGTAGACGACCTGCGGGCTGGAGCACGCCTGCTGCTCGGCCCGGCAGACATCGGCGGCGAGCGCGGCGAGGCTGGACCGGTTCGTCCAGGCATCGCGGGTCAGGTAGGCGAACGAGATCTTGTGACCCCATTCGACGAGCCGGCAGCCGGGCGGGATGAGGGCCGCGACTCCCTGCACGGCGTCCTCACCGCCCCATACGGCCACGGCGTCCGCGGGCGCGCACAGCAACCGCATCAGGTCCTGGCGACTGGAGGGGAAACGCAGTGCGACGATCCGGCGGCCGACGGCCCCGGTGGGGTCCGCGGTGGCGAGTTCGGCGAGCAGGTGCTGGGCGAGCGCGGTGTCGGCGCTGCTGGTCTTGAGGACGTTCACATTGCCCGCGAGCAGGCCCTCCACGACGCTCAGGGGGGCGACCGTCGCGGCGTTGCCGGGGGCGATGTGGACCAGCAGGCCCACCGGGGCCCACGCCTCGTAGACCGTCTCGCGCGCGTCGGGGCGGGTGAACCGTTCGGGACGCGGCCCGCCGAGTTCGCGTCGCAGCTTGCGTTCGAGGGCCGGCCGGGCGAGGGCGTCCGCGAGCTCGGCGAGGGTGGCCGCGGCTTCCGCGCGGGCAGTGGTCGAGAAGCCATCGGTCAGGACGTCATCGGTCGTGTGGTTGGCCGAGACACCATCGGTCACGTGGTCCATGAGCCGGGCGTACACGCCACCGTCCGGATCGCGCAGGGCGCGGCTGAGGGTGTCGCAGGCCACCAGCACCGTCTCGGTGGACAGCGGCTCCGCGAGGGCGCGTTCGACGATGCCGGGCAGTTCCGCGAGCCGGTCGGCCGCCTCGGCGTCACCGATGAACGAGCCCTGCCAGAAGTGGGGTTCGGAAGTCATGACATTCCCTTCAGGAGTTCGGCGGCGGCCACCGCGCAGCTGCGGTTGCGGCTCACCCCGGCGCGGCCGTGGATCGTGAACCACGGTGTGGCCAGGGGACAGCCGCACTCGTCCCCGGGGTGCAGCGAGGCAAGGTCACCCATCACGACGCTGTGCGCCGGAACCGAGGTGATGTACGGGGACACCAGGTGCAGGTAGCCGCGCCGGCCGTAAGGCAGCGGCCGCAGGGTCCGGGTGTCCCGTACGGCGGCGCGGGACCAGACCGGTATATGCAGCCGGTGGTGTGCGCACTCGATGTACGGCACGCAGTGCTCGACGGAGCCGTAGGTGTCCCGGATCCGCTCCGGGGGAATGCCGAGCTGCTGGGTCACCTCGTCGTAGAAGTCCTCCTTGCCGATCTGCCGGTCGGCATGGCCCTTCCAGCCGCCGCCGAGGACGACCAGCGAGCCCTCCGGGAGCTGGAGTGGCGGGACGCCGGTGGTCCGCATGCGCTCCAGGGTGAAGTGCAGGAATGCCGGGAAACCCAGGATCCGTACCGGCAGGCCCTCTTCGGCGTGGCGCCGGAGGGCGGCGATGCAGCCGTGCACGTCGAATTCGTGGCCGGTCCCGGTGTGCCGCAGGGCGTGGGTGGTGTGCTGCGCGGGCGCGAAGTCGCACAGGTAGTTGTCGGTGAAGGAGGTGCCCAGCCGTACCTCCGGTGCGGGCTCGTAGCTGTAGAGCAGGTAGTTGACGGGCTGCTCGGGCGTGATCCACCCGTAGTGGTCGAAGACGCGGGCCACCATCCGCTGGGCGGAGCGGATGGTCCAACGGTCGTAGAACATCTGCGACTTCTGTCCGGTGGTGCCGGACGAGGTGAGATGCAGAAAGACCTCGTCGCGCGCCATGGAGAGCACTTCGTGCCGCTTGAAGAAGTTGGCGTGCAGCAGCGGGGTACGGACGTGCGCGCCGATGGTCGGGGCCGGGGCCTCGGGAGTGTCCGCGAGCAGGGAGCGGAAGAGCGGGGAGCGTTCCGCATGCCAGGCGTTGGTTTCGGCCATCGCGGCCGCGAACAGCGCGTCCGTCTCCGGGCCGGCGGCATACGGCGACGCGAGGTCGCACAGGCGTTGGACGGCGGCGAGTACCGCCGGGTCGGGGACCTCGACGGGGGCGAGATGCGGGTTCATCGGACAACCTCGTGACGGGGCAGATAGGTCGACGTCCAGGAGGTCAGGTACGCGGCCAGGTACGGCTGGAGCAGCGGGCTGACGGCGGTGGTCCGGAAGTCGATCTGACGGTCGGTACGGGAGAGGACGACATAGTCGTGGAAGCGGTCACCGATCCGGCGCATGGCCGGGTAGCAGGCACTGGGCACGAAGCCGGAGGAGAGGAACGCCTGCAGCCCCGCCGCGTCGGACAACGGCACCAGCGTCTCGACATAGTCGGCGCCCGCCCGGTTGAGGGCCGCCATGAGCGCGTCGAGGGCGCGCGTGGCGGCCGACGGGCACGGGTGCACCGCGACGAGGGCGCAGCTGCCGGCGACCGGGTCGAGGTCGGCGTAGATCTCGAACTCGCCGTCCGGCGGTGTCAGCACCGTGTTCGGGGTACGCAGCGGGACGTAGGCGCCCGCCGGGTCGGGGAAGAGGTCACGGAACCGTCGGCGTACGAAGCCGGGGGCGGTGATCACCTCGATGACCGTGCGGATCTCCGGGTGCGGGGCCGAGGGGGCGGCCGACGGCGTGCCCCGGGCGGTTTCCGGGGCCGTGGCACCGGCTGGATGAGGCGGCGGAGGCTCCGTATCCACGGGGGTGAGCGGCAGGACCCCTGCGTAGGAGATCCCGATGCTGTCCTCGGCCGCTCCCAGCAGGGGCATCAGCGCCTGCGGTACGGCGGCGACCGGTTCGCGACGGTCGAGGACCCCTTCGGCGTAGCAGGCGAACAGGGCCAGGGTCTCGCAGCCGGACACGTCGGCGGCGTTGGGCATCAGACCGAGGGGCCGGTACCCGTTGCGGGTGACGACGCGCTGAGGGGCCTGAGTGACCAGACGGACGGTGGTGTGGACGGAATCGAGGGCGCCGGTGGCGAAGGCCTCGGCGGTGACCGCACCGGTCAGCCGGCTCGCCAGCCCGTGTTGCCGGTGACGGGGGTGGACCGCGAGGCCGACGAGCTTGCCGACACGGTTGCCCGGGTCGGTCTGCACGACCGCGGACCCGGCCAGTTCGCCGGTGTCGGGCCGGCGTGCGGTGAGCCAGTGGCAGTGCGGGTCGGCGATCAGCCGGTGCATCTCGGTCGGGTCGCTGCCCAGGGCCACCGGATAGCCGTGGCCGTACACCTCGAAGTACAACTGCCGGAGTTCGGCGATGTCCTGGGGCGCGGCCGGAACGATGGTGGTGGTCATCGGGCTCCTTCCAGCGGCGGAGTGTCGGCAGCGGATTCGGCGGGGGCGGCCGAACCGGCTGGGGTGGCGGAGCCGGCGGGCGTGGCGGACCCGGACACCGCCGAAGCGGCATCGACCCCGGACGCCGCCGAAGCGGCCCCGGCGGACTCCGCCAGCGCATCCGTACGCCTGCCGAACCACCACAGCGCCACGGCGACCGGGACCAGTCCGACGGCCTGCAGCAAGCACAGGACCCGCGGTGACAGGTGGTCGCCGAGCGCGCCGAAGACGAGCGAGGACAGCGGGAAGGTCGCGCCGAGCAACGCCTGCATCATCGCGAAGAAGCCCGGCTTGTCCTCGGCCGGAACCAACCGCTGGAACAGCGCGACGAACCGCACCCCGATGGCCCCCACACACCAGCCCGCGACGACCAGGGCCCCGATGGCCGCGGTCCGGTCGGCGACCAGGCCGGGCGTCCCGAGGGCCACGGCCATCAGCGCCAGGCAGGCCCCGCCGACGGCGGTCGCCGGTCCCGGCAGCCGCGCGCCGGTGAACGAACCGAGCAGGGTTCCGACGCCCAGGGCCGCCTCCAGCGCGGCCACGGTGGAACCGTGCGCATGCAGCACGGACCGGGTGTAAAGGGGCATGACCACGTATACGGCGGTGGTGAAGACGTTCGCCGCGGTGAAGCAGAGCAGCACCCGCCGGATGGACCGGTGATCGGCCAGGATCTGACGCAGCGTCCGCCGGGGCAGCGCGCTCTCGGACGGGGCGGCGTCGTCCTGGCCCGCGGCACCCCGGGGGAACCGGGTGACGGACACCAGCACGGCGGCGGCGAGGTACGCACCGGCGCATCCGGAGACGATGCCCGTCAGGTCCCAGGCATCCACGACGAGCGGCCCGAGCAGCCCGCCGGCCAGGCCGGCCACGGACTGCGTGGCGAGTTCGAACCCGGTCGCCTCCTCGATGTCGGCGTCGTCGACGAGTTCGGGCACGGAGGTGGTCAGGCACGGGTCGAAGAGGGCCTGGCAGCCGGCCAGCAGCAGCGCGGCACCGTAGGCGGCGACCATGGGCGGCGGCGCGACATAGGCCCATCCGGCGGTGCCGGCGGCGACCAGGCCCGCTACCGCGGCCGCCGAGGCCAGCACCGTACGGTGCCGGCAACGCGCGATGACGGTGGCCACCAACGGGGCGAGCGCCACCGCGGGCAGCGTACTCACCGCGAGGAACACCCCGGAGGCGAGGCCGCGGTCACCGCTACCGCCGACGGCGTGGGCGACGAGCCACCACACCACGCCGACCTGGAACATCCGGCCTGCGGCCTGGGTGAGTATCTGCGCGGCCCACACGGCACCGAAGGCCCGGTTGCGCAGGACAACGGGGAGACGGCGCGGGGCCGATGCCGGCGTCATGAGTGCGGCCGTTCGTCGAGGACCCGGATCAGCTTGCCGGTGCGGGAGTTGACGGCCAGCTCGCCGTGACGGACCCACTCCACGTCGATCGGGTGGATACGTCCGGCGTTGGCCTCCGCGGCGTAGAGCGGCCGGGCTGCGAGGAGTTCCTTGGCGATGGCCTCGGCCAGGTGCGCGAGCCCGGACGGATCCGCGTGGCGGCCGGCGAGCGGATCCTCGTTGACGGCCAGACGCAGCACCAGCCCGTCCCGGCCGTCCCAGCGGCGTACGACGAGCTGCATTCCGATCACCTGGCCGGTCGGGTCCGCGGAGCGCACCAGGTCGTGCACGTCCTGGGTGTAGAGGGACACCACACCGATGCGTACGCCTTCCTCGGCCCGGCCGAGGATACGGAAGTGCCCGGCGGCGAGGTCGGTCCATTCGGCCCGGTCGCCCGCGGGGTACCGGATGATGGGCATCAGCCGTCGGCGCAGGTCCGTGACGACGACGCGGCCCGCGACGCCGTTGCGGGTGAGGGGTTCACCGGTGTTCTCGTCGAGGATCTCGACGACGGTGTGTGGCGTGAACGCCCGGTGGACGCGGGAGTCGGCACCCGGTACGGGCTGCCCGAGAAGCCCGGAGTCGACAGCGGCGTAGCCGATGGAGCGGGCCTGCGCCCGGGGGAACGCCTTGCGGAGCAGTGGCTGCTGGTCCTCGTACAGTCCCTCGCCCCCGAAGAACACGATGTCCACGCCGGGGAGTTGGCGCCCTTCGCGGACCAGATGGTCGGCGAGGGCGCACAGCGTCGTCGTGGTACCGGCGACGACATCGACCTCGAATTCTTCCAGCGTGTGCACGGTCGATTCGAGCGGCGCGGCGCCTCCGATCGGCAGCCGGACGTTGCCGACGGGTGCGCGGTGGAGGGAATCCAGGATGAAGGTGAAGCTTGCGTAGAGTTCCCCGGCGTAGAAGAGGTCGGCGACCCGGTGGCCGGGACGCAGTCCGGCCTCGACGAGACCGCCGCCGAACGCCGTGGTGAATTCTCGCCATTCTTCGCGGGTATAGACGGAGAACTTTGGAGCGCCGGTCGTTCCGCCGCTCTTGAAGACCACCGCCTCATCGAGCGGACCGGTCAAAAGGCGGTTGTGGCGGGGCGTGTTGGCTCGCCAGAATGCCTCTTGGGGGATGACCGGAAGGTCCGTCAACTCGTCCACCTGATCCGGGAGGCCGGTGTAGAGGTCCCGATAGAAGGGCGAGTTGTGACGCACGAAGCGTATGAGTTCCGTTAATGGTTGAACGGGCATTGATTCCTGGTTTTCGGCATACAGAAGGAACCGGTACCACGGGGTGTGCGGCACCAGCTCTTGGTGTGGAGTCAGCAACAGACGACTCGGCAGAACCCCGGAGAGGGGGATCTCGAACCGTTCTGTTCTGGGGACTTCGATCGGTGATGTTATGTCATGAGCGACGGGCCCGGCGACAACTGGCTCGGCCGGAAACAGGCGCTTACCGCTGATTTTCCTCCAGATGCCGTGCGTATCCGCCAAGTTCCTTTCCTTTGATCAGTGCTTGACAGTGACCCACCTCACCAAAAATCTCCTGTGCTGAGCCTCGGCGCGGTCACGTGGCCCGAGCGGATGACGGACCCGACGTGACGTGAAGGGTGCGACGCGACGGGGACGGGTGTGATGCGACGGGGGCGGGTGTGACGGGTGGTGACGCGACGGGGACGGATCTGACGCCGAGCCGGGCGCCTTCCCGGCACCGCGGGTGACCCGCTTCGTCCTCGCCATCGACGCCCCGGCAATCGCCGTCCGATGGGTGCCCTGATGCCACCGTTCATGGACACCCCGGCATGACAAAAGGGTTGGCCGTCGTCCGGCAGACGCTCGGTGAGGAACGCATACACAATATGCGAGCCATGTACGAGGGGCGAGGGGCAACTTGCCGGGCAGTAACCTGCGCAATAACAGCGGTAGTTCCCTGCGCAGCATGCGACAGTCATGGCGGCCACATCCCCCTGGCATTCCGAGAACCAACTCCCCTGCCGCTGCGATCCGTGATGCCGGCCATGGGCGGCGATGCGCCGAGCTGCCCCACCTCGTCGAGTACCAGGGAGGCCACCCGGAGGGGAACCCGGCAGCCCCTCGGCGGCGCCGCAGTGTGAGGGTACGCGAGATCGAGTTTCGCAAATACATTCCAGAACCCGGTCTCTCCGAGAGTCGAGCCCGGCGAGGCCGCCGCGTCAAGTGCAGGAAATCCCGCGGCGTCATATCGAATCGGCCACATTCGATATGACGTAAATGGCTCACCCCCTCAAGGGCCCGCTTGCCGGTACCGCGCCTGGTCACCAGACGCCAACGGCTGTCGGTACGTCATCGCGGGAGGCGGTGCAAAGATATTCGTGGTGAGTTTTCCGCAAGGGGAAACCGTGTTCGAGCTGGTGGCCCCCGGCTCGACGCACTCCGTCCAGTTGCTGCCCGACGGGCCCCTGGTCACCGCGGCCCCACATGGAACGGTCGGTGGTGAGGGGCCCGACGGGGCGATTACTGTGCACCGTCGGCGCCTCAGTCACGAGGGCGCTGCCCTCACCGACTGGAGCGATCGCCTTCTGGACGCTCACGGTGTGCTGTGGGACCAGAGCCGCACCACGCTCTGGGCCGTCGGCCGCCGAGGCACCGGTCCACGGAAGCCCGGCACGGGACTGCCCCGCGAGTACTCTGGAACGGGTACGCGGCTGACCAACCACTCACCGTGGCGGCTGCGTTCGAGGTGCCCACCAGGCCGGAACCTCTCGACGCCTGATCCCGGGCACCAGCGTCCGGGTCGTGTTCATGGGCACCCCCGCCTCCGATTCCGGTTCTGGTCCGCCGGGCGGGACATGTCCTCGTACGGGATCCCTTCCTGGAGGCGGTCGGCGAGGGCGGTGGTGATCGCTCGACGGGTGGGCTCGTCGACGAAGGCCCACTGGCCGTTCGGGTTGGTCTCCAGCCAGATCCAGCGGCCGTCGGCCCGTACGGCGAAGTCGAATGCTGCGAAGAGGAGGCCGAAGGCGTCGAGGTAGGCGCGTACCGCGGTACGGACGGCGGGGGGTGGCTCGGTGGGGGAGTAGGTGAGGGCGTCGTAGTCCTGGCGCCAGTCGAGTCGCCGTCGATGTCGATACGGGTGGCGAAGAGCTGGTCGCCGACGGCGGCGAGCCTGATGTCCGCGACCTTGGGGACGCGGGACTGGAACAGGTGCGGGCAGGCCGAGATGCCGTCGTCGATCTCGTCGGGGTCGACGGTGCGGGCCCAGATGGTGCGGGCGGGGGCGCCCGTGCCGTCCGCGCCGATGTGTACGGCGTGTACGGGTTTGTAGACGGCCGGGCCGTGCTGGGCGACGAAGCGCCGGGCGGCGTCGGGGTCGTTGGTGATGAGGGTCGGGGGCAGGTCGAGGCCGACCCGGGCGGCGGTGGCGAGCTGGGCGGGCTTGGATTCGGCGTCGCGGTTGCGCCAGGGATGGTTGACGTAGAGCGCGCCGGGGAGCGAGGCGAGAACGCCGCCGTAGCCGGCGCGGGCCTGGGCGGTGGCGAAACGGGACGCGGTGGACTCGATGGCCGGGTCGGTGGCCCCATGGGGGGGTGGGGCGGCGCCAGTAGACGGAACGCACGGCCGAGAGATCCAGGTGGCGGGTGGCGGGTGGCGGTGTGCAGGGTCCCGTGCGGGCCGTGGGTGTCGTAGCGGGCCGCCATGGCGGCACCGGCGGTGAAGTCGGTGCCCGGATCGAGCCGTACGACCGGGACTCCCCGGCCGTACAGCTCGTCCAGCACCAGATCCGCGGTGACGTCACCGAGCGAGGTCACGGCGAGGACCGGTGAGGATTCCATGTCAGTGGTAGTCGTCGCCGCCGTCGCTTCCCTCGTCGCCGTGGACCTCATCGATGTCATCGATGTCATCGGCGTCATCGGTGTACCCGCCTCCGTCGCCTTGTCCTTGCGGCCGGGTGGTGGACGGCGCGGCGCATCGACCTGCGCGCTGTTCGTCGATCGCCACGGGCTGGTCCGCCGCATCGCGGTACCGGGTGGTCTGCGACGTGGGGTCCAACTCGGCGGTTACCTCGGGTTGTTCGCCTGCCGGGGCGTATGAACCGAGACGCGACAGGCCCCAGGGGGTGGCCGGGTTCTGTTCCATTGGGCAGAGCCTTCGGTTGTCAGCTCGTTCCGGGCCGGAAGCCGGGGAAACCGGGAAGATCGCGGGTGGTGCGGATGACTTACGGCCGCGGATGGTGCGCTGCCGTCCGGACACACGCCGTCCGGGACACACGAAGTACCGGTGCCCGCTTGGAGGGTGCGTGCGGGCAGTGCGGAGCGAAGCTAGTGCGGGGGAGAGGCGCCCAGCAAGCGGAAGGGACCGGCAAGAGGGTGCTTCTCGCCAGCGCGGCCGCGTCCCTCCCGGGAAAGGGGCGTAAGAACGACGTGACGACCGGGTCACAGCACGCCGCGACACCGGCTGAACGAACCCACTGACCTCGCCGACCTGGGGCCTCCGGGCACGTTGGACACTTCGGGTACTGCGGTGCTCCAGGTACTGCGGGTGTAGCAGGTCCTTCGGGTGCTCCGGGTACTGCGGGTCACTTCACGAGGTCGGCGTAGAAGATGATGTTGGCCGAGCGGTGGCCGTCGACGATCTCGCCGCCGCAGGTGATCAGGCGCAGCTCCGGGCGCTCGGTGTCGCCGTAGACCTTCCGGGTGGGGAAGTCGTCCTTCTTGACCTGCTGGCGCTCGCGGATCGTGAAGGTGGCGGTGGAGCCGTCCTCGCGCAGCACCTTGATCACGTCGCCGACGTTGATGTTCTTGACGTTCCTCATCAGGGCCGGGCCGTTCTTGGTGTCGTAGTGGGCGACGATGATCGAGGCGCCCTTCTCACCGGGGGTGGGGCTCTTGGTCCACCAGCCGGGCTGTTCGGCCTGGCTCACCGGCGGTACGCCGAGTTCTCCGCCGCTGTCCACCTCCAGCGGCACGAACGGACCGGCGTCCACGCCCGCGGAGGGGATCTGCAGGCGTTTGGGCTGGGAGGGCGCCATGGGTGGGGCGGTCTCCTTGGCCGGGGCGGTCGCCGCGTTCTTGATGGTGACGTCGGGGCCCGGGGTGTCGCCGCTGCCGCAGGCCGTCAGCCCGCCGGCGACGGCAAGCGCCAGCGCGGCGCAGGTCGCGAGACGCCCGAGACGGGGCGTGCGAGTAGTGGTCACGGCGACTCCAGGTGCGTGGCGGGGCGGGTGGTACGGGTGCGGGCAGAGGATTGGGCAGGGGAACGGGCAACGGCGGGGCGGTCCGCTCCGGTGAGGGAAGAGCGGACCGCCTCAACTCCTGTGTGGCATGAGGGTGGTTCAGGCGTTGTCGCCGGACTCGTCGGCCCTGCGGCGGCGCAGCGCGGCGAAACCGAGGCCCGAGGCGGCAGCGGCGGCACCGCCACCGGCGAGCAGCATGGTGTTGTCACCCGTCTCGACGCCTTCGGCACCGGCCTTGACGCCGCCCTTGGGGATGACCTTGCCCTGCTGCTTGGTGTGGTCGCCCGGCGTGACCTTGTTCTGGCCGTTCTTCTGGCCCTTCTTCTTGCCGTCGCTGCCCTTCTTGCCCTTCTCGTTCTTCGCGTCCTTGTTATCCGCCTTCTTGTCCGCCTTGTTGTCTGCCTTCTTGTTGCCGCCCTCTGCCCAGGAGGTCATGGTGCCGTCGGGCTGCAGGGCGAAGTGGGCGCCGTTGTGCCGGCCGTAGGCGGGCTTGCCGTCCTTGGTCTCCAGCGTGTCGTACCTGACGAGCTTGCCGGTGTCGGGGGCCTTGGCGTACATGTCGGCCTGGTAGTGGTTCTGGCCGAGCTGGTAGACCTTGGCGGTGAAGCCGCCGGACAGGCCCTGGGCACGGACGAACCTGCGCTCGCCTGTCTTGTCCTTCTCCCTGCCCTTGTCCTTCTCCTGGCTGTTCGTGCCCTGGCCCTGGCTGCCGTCCTGCTTCGTGTCCTGCTCGGCATTCGGGCTCGCAGAGCTGGCGGGGGCGGGGCTGTCGGCGAACGCGGCGGAGGCCGGCAGCAGCAGCGCCGAGCCTGCGGCGGCGGCGATCGCGGACGTACGGACGAGGTTGCGGCGGCGGGTGGCCGTGCGGGGGGAGGAAGCCATCGGGAGTTCCTTTACGGGTCCGAGTCGGTCGTCGTCATCCGCTCCGTTCGGCGGCGACACCAAGGAAGCTATTCATCCCGCATCACGGCATCCCCTCGTATTTGTAACAGTGGGCCGGAGAGGAGAACACGGTGACGCAACCGCCGCACCATGCGGGACTTTGGTCCCGAATCTGCCGTGAAACATCTCGGCCGGAAGACGGAGAAGAAGCTCTCCGTCACGCCCTTCTCTTAACAGGAACGCTTCTCGTAACAGGAAGGTATCCATGACCGTGAAGTGTGGTCGGTGCCTTGCTGACCGCACTTCTTACCGCCGGTTTATGGCTTGTCTGAGCAGAATGGAGGCAAGCAACACCCGTCTGCTGCAAGGCGCATGAGAGAGGATCGGCAGTGCGTTCGCTCATCATCCCGGTTTTGGTCATTGAGCCCGTTCCGGGTTGCCGAGGCTGACCGGCGATGGCCGCAACCTCCGAATCGTCCGCACCGCTGACCGCGCCTGCCGAACCCACGTGGGACCCCAACCCCTCTGACCGGCCGGCTCTCTGGCTGCGGCCGACCATCCGGATAAGGCTCACGCTGCTGTACGGCGGGATGTTCCTGATGGCCGGCATGGTGCTGCTCGCGATCATCTACATCCTCGCCGCGAACGCCCTCGCAGACGGCGTCCCGTCGCTCGGAGTCTCCGGCAGCGACATCAGGGTCAGCAGCGACAGATGCCCCCCGCTGTCCTCGGCTGCTTCCCTCCACGAGATCAACGTCGCCCTGAGCGGCTGCTTCGAGCAGCAGCGCGCCGCAGCACTGCACACCCTTTTCCACCGTTCGCTGATGGCGCTGGTGGGGCTGACCGTGGTGGCGTTCGCGTTCGGGTACGCGATGGCGGGGCGGGTGCTGTCGCCGCTGGGCCGGATCACGCGGACCGCGCAGCGGGTGGCCGGCTCGGATCTGCACCGCCGGATCGAGCTGGGCGGTCCGGACGATGAGCTCAAGGAGCTGGCCGATACGTTCGACGAGATGCTGGACCGGCTGGACCGGGCCTTCGAGTCGCAGCGTCGCTTTGTCTCCAACGCTTCGCACGAGCTGCGTACCCCGTTGGCGATCAACCGCACGCTGCTGGAGGTCCAGCTCGCCGATCCGGACGCGTCCCCGGAGCTGGCGCAGCTGGGCAAGACGCTGCTGGCGACGAACGAGCGCAGTGAGCAGCTGGTGGAGGGGCTGCTGCTGCTCGCGCGCAGTGAGAACAAGGTCGTCGACAAGAAGCCCGTGGATCTGTCGGAGGTCGCGGCGCAGGCGGTCGAGCAGACCCGCGAGGAGGCGCACACCAAGGGCGTGGCGTTGCGCGGGGTCCGTCAGCAGGTCTTCGTCCAGGGCAACGGTGTGCTGCTGGAGCGGATCGCGCTGAACCTCGTGCAGAACGCGGTGCGCTACAACGTTCCCGAGGAGGGCTGGGTCGAGGTCACCACCGAGCCGCAGCCCGGTTGCGCGGTGCTGGTGGTCACCAACACCGGCCCCGTGGTCCCCGCCTACGAGATCGAGAATCTCTTCGAGCCCTTCCGGCGGCTGCGCACCGAGCGGACCGGCAGCGACAAGGGCGTCGGCCTGGGGCTGTCCATCGTGAAGTCCGTGGTGCGGGCGCACGACGGCACCATCACCGCCGAGCCCCGCGAAGGCGGCGGGCTTGACATCAGGGTGTCTCTACCGCGGTAGCGCGTATTCCACTGAAGGTTCGCCGGCCGGGTCCGGAGGCATTCCCAGCCGCCTCCCGTCCTTGGCCGGCGACGACGTACCGGAGCCGGAGGGGCCGACGACGATGACCCAGTGTTCAGCGGCCGGCGCGGTGGCCAGTCGCGGGCCCGGAACGTGTCCGACGGATCAGGGTACTCTCGGGCAAAGAGCCCTATTCCCCTACATAGTTCCCTACCCCGGGTCCTCGATGGGGGTGGTGAGGCGCTATTCGGACACGTCCCGTCCGTCGGATTCGGGCCGGTGCGTAGAGAATGTGGCGGTGTGTTATTGGCTGAAAAGCACTGTGCTCTCAGCGCTGGGCGGCTCGGCTCCTGCGGTACGGTGCCCTTTCCGGACAGCCCAGCTGCGGGAATGCTTCATTCTCGTCCGGAAACAGCGACGAATTACAGCCAGCAACCTCCCGGCGGTTCTGTGCACTTGCCGAGGGTGCAGCAGATGAGGGAATCGAAGAAATTGAATTTCTGACTTTCGCGGCGTGGCCCTTGACCCGAATTCGCCTATGTTTCCAGCTGCAACGGGAGCTAAGTTCTTCGGCAAGGCACCGGGGCAAGCGCCTCGGGCAGATGCCCAATTCCCTCGGCACGTGACCTGTCGAGCCCGTCAGGTCACAGAAACGGAAGAGAGAACGTGGCGATATTCAAGAGAGCCGCCGTCGCACTGTCCGCAACCGCCCTGCTCGGCGGCGGTTTGCTGCTCTCCGGCACCCCCGCGGCCGCCGACGCGGCGTCCTCCGCGGACGTCTGGTACACGTTCCAGAACGTCGGCACCGACCGGAACCTCGACGCTTTCGGAAACGGTTCCGTGCTGTCGTGGACGCCGGACGCGACCGGCACGCAGGACTTCGACCTCCGGACCGGGGCCCTGCCGGGCTACCAGATCGCGAGCAAGCATCACCCCGGGAAGTGTGCCACGGCAAAGGGCGTCGGTAAGGAGGTGAGCCTGGAGTCCTGCAACAGCAACGTTCAGGCACAGTACTGGAATTACAATATCTCGGAGAGCGGCGCCGCCTTCCAGAGCCGTAAGTTCTCGCGCGGCTGCATCCAGGACAACGGCAACCGTTCCGCGGTGTCGCTGAGGCCCTGCACCGGTGCAGAGAACCAGATGTGGATGGCGCTCGCCCACTAGCGTAGCCGCAGGGAAATTCCCTGCTCCCCCCAGCTTCTGATGAGCCCGGCAGATATCGTCGGGCTCATCGTGCTGCGCGTCCCCCCGACCCGCGGCGAAGGCTGGCCCTGTGTGGCACCGAGCGCGAGGGCGCGTCGTCGGATGAGAGCCGGGTGGAGATCCCCAGGACCCAGGAGACGGTCGCCGTCATGAGAGCGGGACGGTTCGCACGGTTCTCAGCATCGACATTGCCCAGGAGCACCGAAGGGGAGCCGAAGAGAGCGGAATGAGAGCGGAATGAGGGGGAACGCGAGTCGAACGCGGTGGCCCGGCCCCGTTGTGTTCGTTACCGGGCTGCTCCGAAGTCCTGAGCCCAGTAATTGCCGGGCTGTGCGAGACCGACGCCGATCTCCTTGAACGCACAGTCAAGGATGTTGCGCTTGTGACCGGGGCTGGACATCCAGCCCTCCATGACGCGCTCGGGAGTGGTGTAACCATATGCGACGTTTTCGCCGTACGTGCTCCAGCTATAGCCGGCGCGCGTGATCCGGTCGTCTGGCGATGACCCGTCGGAACCTGTATGTGACATGTTCTCGTGGTCAGCCATGTCCTTGCTGTGATCCTGAGCGGCCTTTTCCAGCTTCGCGTTCGTGGCCAGCGGCGCGCACCCGGCCTTACTGCGCTCATTGTTGACGAGTTCCACTATGCGGGCCGAAATGCCGGATTCTGGAGCGGCTGTCGTCGGAGCGCTCGGGGATGCGACGGGTGTCTGCGACGCTCGCGCAGTCGATATCGGGTCCCAGTTGGATGCCGTCCACCGCTGATCAAAGGACGTGCTCTTCCGGTCCTGGGAGGGCCGGCCTTTGCCCTCCTGCGGGCCGTCCAGACAGGCCATGGCGACGGAAGGCACACTGACGGCGCTGATGGCGACGGCAGCGATGGTTATCTTCCGGTAACGCGTCTTCCTGCGATGCTTCCTCATAGGTGACCTCGCTCGGGTAAGCGCGGAGCGCCCGCGGTGCAGCAGGTCCTGCGCAGAACCTGCCTCTGAGCTGCGGAGACGCCTTACGGACCGCTATTTTTAGGACCTGGGTGTGCGCCGGGCAATGGGTGTCATTACTGCCTGGCTTAGTAGAGCCTGAGTTTCAGTAATGGGGGCGCGGGCGCGCTTATGCGACTCTGGGAGTTCTGTCTTTCCGTCAGAAGGCCGCTTTTGCTTAAGGAGTGGCGAAGTTGCCGAGCGATTCGAGGGTCCGCTCCCTGGTGCGAGGTATGTCTATGACAGTACGGACAAATCCCATATGCCGACAGGGGTGACAACTACTATTCAGTGTCGTTGGAGCCGAAAGCCTGAGTGACGGATGTCACAATCCTGCGGGGTCGGTCCGATTGGCGGACCCGGGGCGATGTCGCTCGCCCCAGGTCTCCGAGCTGGGGAATCGCTGGGCGCTTCCAGTGCTCGCACATGTCGCGGTGGAGGGGATGCCGGTCAACTCGAACGCGGTGGTCAAGAACTCCGGCGCGTGAGCCGAGCGAGGTGGGTGTCCAGCCGTTGAATGCGTCCAGGGAGCGATTCGCGGAGGTCCCACCAGCGGATGGCCTCGATCTCCTCGTTGGCATGGAAAACACGGACGCCGGTGAGCGGCCTGCGAACAACGCTGCGTATTCCGCTCGCTGGTCGGGGCTAGCGTAAACCCCGCATACCCGAGGAATTGCAACGGTCCATCGGGCTTCTGCCCGCTCTCCTCCAGCAGTTCGCGCGTGGCCGCCTGACGAGTGGATTCCCCTTCGTCAATACGCCCGCCAGGAAGTTCCCAAGACTGGCGGGGCCATGATTCCCGCCCAGCGCCGGGGAATTCAGCAGCCATAGGCGACGCGGCCGAGGCGCTGGGCGAGCGGCGGACCGCTATACAGGCAGAACGGACTGGATGTGGGAGAGGGTGAAGACCCGGTCGTCGCCGCGTAGATGGCAGTACGCGTAGAGGTGGGGCGGCTCGAAGTCCAGCTCGCTCACCGTGCGGATCGTACGGTTCCCGGAAGCGGCGATGTACTCGATCGTGACGGGTTCGCCGTTGTCGATGGCGTGGGCGAGTTGCCGGACGTCGGTCAGCGTCAGTGCCTTGGCCCAGCCGTCGAGGATCTCCTCGGTGTCGGTGCGGTAGGGGATGCCGCGTGTCGGGTCGGGGTGCGGCGCGTGGTCCGGGGCGGCCAGCAGACGGGCCGCCAGCCCCGGGCCGGCCGCCGGGGCCTCAGGGGCGTGCCCTTCTGCGGCGCGCTGCTGTCGGGGGAGGGGAAGGGGAGGGTGAGAGGGAGGGGAAGGGGCACCGGAGGCGCGGGGGCGCGCGGATCGTTCGACGCGGACCGTGCCGTCGTCCGTCTCGGCCGCCGGCGCATACCCCTCGGCGCGCAGCGCTCCCAGGGCATCTGGCAAAGAGGTACGGCACACCAGGACGGTCGGGGCGAGGCGCCGCAGTCCGAGGCCGGTCAGCCCTCGGTGTACCGCGATCTCGGCGATCAGCGCGGTGTCGTCGCTGTGGATCACACAGGCGGCGGGAGCGAGGCGGACATGGCCGTGGCGGCGGGCCGCGTCGGCGATCAGATACGTGAGGGGCTGCGGCAGCGGGCCCTCCACGGCGTCGCAGAGACCGGCCTCGATCTCCTCCGGGGTACGGCCCCCGTCCAGCGCACGCCGCAGTGACGCGGGAGTGAACCGCCAGACGGACGCCGTGCCGCGCTCCTCCCGCTCGGCGAGCGCGTCCAGGAGCTCCGCCAGACCCGCGGTGGGCACGCCCGTCACCACGGCGGTGAGGTCGGCCCCGGCACGGGCCTTCGCGACGGCGCCCGGAAGCAGACGGCCGGCCCGCTCGTACAGGGCGGCGGAATCGTCGTGGAACAGTGCCGCGCCGAGCGGCGACAGCGCACCACGGGCGAGTACGCCCAGCAGCTCCGCCTCGCGGATCATTCCGGCGAACGGGGTCGCGTCATGCGGCAGCCCGTCCGCGAAGGGGCGCTGCCAGGTGACGAGGGCGCCCAGTTCGGCGGAGTCCCGCACACCGTGCCCTTCAGGGAGGGCCGCCGCCGCGGCCAGCAGCCCGTGCCGGGCCGCCAGACAACCGGCACAGGACGGGTTCCGCACCACGGCGGGCAGGGCCTTGCCGTCCTCGTCACGGGAGCCGGAGGGCGTGAGCCCGAGTCGCCACCACGCCTCGGCCAGCGCCACGTACCGCCCGGCCGGGTCCTCCCCGGCCCATGCGTCGTACGCCTCGGTCACCAGCAACGCCTTGCCCTCGTACGCCAGCAGCCCGGCCGTATAGGCGCTCTCCAGCACCACACGCACCACTGTCTCCTCGCACTGGACCGCCTTTCCGACACGGGCCAGCTCGCGCGCCCCGACGCCGCCGGACTTCAGGACGCCGAGGGGCCGCGCCGCACACTCGGAGAGCAGCGCGGCGGCCTGCCCGATGAAGGAGGTGGCCGCGGCGGCGGCCTCGCGTTCCACAGCGGCGCCGACCTCGACAAGGGCCGGCTGGGGCGGTACCGGGTCGAACGGAGCGTGCCAGTCGGGGCCGCGCAGGGTCAGTGCGACCTCGGCGGGCATCCGCGCGGGCGCGTACCCGTACGGGTCTCCGACCAGCAAGGCCCGGTCCAGCAGCCAGCGTTCGGAGGAGTCGGCGCGCGGGGCTGAGCTGTACATGATGAGCGGGGGCGTGTTCTCCATCCCGGACCGCCGCTCCAGTAGTTCCCGGGAGCGTGCTGGGGCGGAGTCGATCAGCGTCCGGAGTCGACCGGGATCACCGTGATGCGCGAGCACGGCACCCAGACGCTCCTGCTTCCTGGCTCCCGCAGCCAGGCCCAGCGTCGTCGTGATCTTACGCAGCTCCTCGGAGGTCCGGGCGGACAACAGCTCCCTGAGCCCAGGTCCGAGCCCGAGCGGCGTCTCCCAGGCGTCGCCCAGCGCCGTGGCCATATGCAGTTCACCGGCCGTGGGCCCCGGCCACACGAGAGCATGGTCGGCCAGCGTACGAAGCGTCGCCTCCAGCCCGTCGCCGTCCGTGCCCAGCAGCCCCGCAAGCTGCTCGCGGGATACCGGGTTTCCCAGTGCGGCGAGAGCCTCGGACACCTGAAGACACGGCAACGGCAGCCGGGGCAGCGTCCGCGCGACGGCCCCCGGCCTCTGCAACCGCTCGGCGAGCTCGCCGAGCGTGCACGGCTCCGGCGGCCGTACGGCGTCGGTACGCGCGTCGAGTACGGCTCGAAGTCTCTCGGCGTCGAGGGTACGGAGCCAACGGGGCAGCGAGGAACCGCAGGAGTCACTGATGGGGATCACCTGATGGGGAGGGCGGTCTGTCGAGTACCGGCTCACGGTAATGCCAGCGCATGGCGAGAAGCCAAGGGGAAGCCAAGGGCTTGACAAGCCTGCCCAGTTGAGCGCGTCCGCCTCTCCGGCAGGCGGGCAGCGCCGGTGCCGCCCGGCGGACCAGTGGGCGCGCAGGCGCCGCGCCACCGATGCAGGAATCGGCGATCACATGAGGCGGTTACACGATGAGCCCGAGCTCAGGAACGATGGCGGCGTTGCTTTCGGGACCGTCGGAGGAGGCGGCTTGCGCCGGCGCGCACCAGACGCCGAGATCGGAGTTCGCGCTCAGCTCGTCGGAGCGTGCCCTCGGCCGACGGGAGTCCCGCTCCCAGTTCTTCGGGGCCGCAGCGAACGCAGGGCGTGGATCCACGCGTTCAGATCGTCGCGGTAGGCGAAGATCCTGGCATCGCCGAGGGACTCGACCAGCCCGGGGGTGGGGTGGGCGATCACGGGGATACCGGACGCGAACGGCTCCACCAGGGGCGCAACCGCACCTCGTACGCGCCTCCGGGTACCTCACACCGGAGCGTTCACGATGACCGGGACCGTTCGGGCGACACCGGGCCCGCTCTACTCTGAGCACTCCTTCAGCCCCGCGACGGCCGGTGCGTGCTCCTCGGGGTACGCATCGGCTCCGGGCAGCGCGAGCGCGGTCTGGAACTGCTTTCGTGCCTCGCGGACGCTGCCTGCCGCGGAGTAGGTGCGGCCCAGTCTGCAGCGGATGTGCATCTCCAGCCGGACGAGGTTGGGCTCGGCGAGCGGGGAGAGCGTCTGCTGCTGGGAGAGGGCCTGGTGGTGGAGTGCCACGGCCGTATTCAGGTTTCCCGCGCCCTGCTCCGCCGTGCCCAGCCGGGTCAGGGTGAGGGTGTGCAGGAGGACGTCCCCGGTCTGCTCCAGTAAATCGGCCGCCCGGCGGAGCAGGAGCCTGGCCTCACCGTAGTGGCCGAGGTCGAGGTGGACGTCGGCGGCGCAGACCAACGCCCTGCTGAGCACGCGAGGTCTGCCGTTCCGCTCGGCGTGGGCGCAGGCGTCGGCCAAGCAGTCCAGCGCTTCCTCGTTCCGCCCCTGCGCGTGGTGGAGCAGTCCCAGTACGGCGAGGCCCAGGGAGGCGAGCCAGTTGTCGTCGAGCCGCCGGGACAGGTCGACCGCCGTGGTGAGACGGGGCATCGCCTGCTCGGCACGGCCCGTGCTCATTTCGATGGTCCCCATTCCGGTCAGCGCCCGTGCCTCTTCGCCCTGGTCCGCGCGATGGCGGCTGAGGTGGAGCGCCTCGGTGAACCAGGCATGTGCTTCCGGGTACCGGCCCTGGTAGAGGTCGGTGAGGCCCATGCAGTTGCGCAGTGCCGGGGCCATACGGAGGTCGGTGGCCTCGTCGGCGTGCGCGAGGGCGATCTCCAGGGCCGCGCGGCGCTCGTGGCTACGGCCACGGCGTTCGAAGTAGTCGCTCAGGGCCTCGGCGAGCCAGCAGGCGTAGTCGGCTTCGCCGAGCGCCGCGGCGTGCCCGACGACGTCGACGAGTTCTCCGTTGCCCGCGTTCAGCCAGGCGTCCGCGTCCCGCCAGTCGGCGAACGGCGCCGTGGTGGGCCGTGGGCCGGTGCGGAAACCGGCGGGGCCCACGTCGCTGGTGATCCGGGCCGCGTCCAGGTAGAGGCGGAACGCGGCGGTGCGGGCCGCGCGGGTCTCGTCGGGCGCGGCTTCCGCGAGCCGCCGCGCGTGCACCCGCACCAGGTCGTGCAAGCGGTAGCGGCCCGGACGGGGCTGCTGCAGAAGACTCGTGTCGACCAGGCTTTCCATGGTCTGCTCGGCGTCACGGGACGACCAGCCGAGCATCGCCGCCGAGGTCAGCGGGTCGAACTCGACCGTCGGCGCCAGGCCCAGCGTACGGAATCCGCGCTGCTGCTTCGGCGAGAGCTGGTCGTACGACAGCCGGAAGGCCGCCTCCACGCTGCGGTCCCCGGCGCTCAGTTCGCCGAGCCGGTGCTCATCGCCGGCCATGCGGTCCACCAAGTACGCCAGAGTCCATGCCGGCCGGGTCTGCAGCCGCGTCCCGGCGATGCGCAGCGCCAGCGGCAGCCCGTCGCACAGCCGGGCCAGCTCGTCCACCGCCGCCGGCTCCCGGTCCGCGCGATCATCCCCGACGATGTGCCGGAGCAGGGACACCGCGGTGCCGGTCGCCAGCGGCTCCAGGGTGATCCGCCGTTCGGCGTCCAGGCCGGCCAGCCGCCGTCGACTGGCCACCATCACCGTGCTGCCCGGCCCGGCGGGCAGCAGCGGACGGATCTGCTGTGTGCCCAGGGCGTCGTCCAGCACGAGGAGCAGCCGCAGCGAGCTGGTCGCGGCCCGCCAGGCGGTGGTGAGTTCGTCGAGGTCGTTCGGCACCTCGCTGTCGGCCGCGCCGATCGAGCGCAGTAGTCGGCGCAGCACTCGCTGCGGCGCGAGCCGCCGCCGTCCCGTGCTGTGTGCGCGCAGATCCATGAACAGACAGCCGTCCGGGTAGCGGGAGCGGAGCTCATGGGCCGCGCGCACGACGAGCGCGGTCTTGCCGACACCGGCGGTACCGTCCACCGCCACGATCGACACGGACGCGGGCGGCGAGGGCTCCGTGAGCAGTGCCAGTTCGCGCTCCCGCCCGACGAGGCGGCCGGTGTCGCCCGGCAGTTCGTTGACCGCGGAACGGGGCCGGGACGGCACAACGGCGGAGTGCGCCACCGCCGTACCGAGGAGCTGCTCGTCATCCCGGCGCAGCACCGCCTGGTGCACCCGGCGGAGTTCCGCGCCGGGATCGACCCCGAGCTCGTCGCGCAGCCGCCCGCAGATGTCCTGATAGGCGCTCAGCGCCGCCACCTGGCGTCCGCTGCCGTACAGGGCACGCATCCGCAGCGCGGTCAGCGGCTCGTCGTACGGATCGGCCCCGGGTGAAGCAGCCAGCGCGGCGAGATCCTCCAGCGCATCGGCGGACCGGCCGAGCAGCACCAGGCACTCCAGCCGCTCCTGCTGTAACGCCCGCAGCCGCTGCGACAGCCGCTGCCGCTCGCCGTGCGCGAACGGCCCCGGCAGCCCGGCCAGGGGCTCGCCGTGAAACAGGGTGAGCGCCTCGGAGAACCGGTCCATCGCGGTGGCAACGTCGCCGGACGCCCTCGCGCGTTGTGCTTCACCGACCCGCTCGGCCAGCTCCGCCACATCGAGCCGCACCCCGTCGTCGACGAGCCGGTACCCGTCCCGGCCACCGCGGATCACCGACCCCGGCCGCACGGCGCCATCCGCGTCGAGCGTCTTCCGCAGCCGGTAGACATAGCTCGGCAGCACCCGGCGGCCGGACTTCGGCGGCTGCACACCCCACACGTCATCGAGCAGCTGCTCATGGCTCACCAGCATGCCCGGACGCAGCGCCAGCGCGGCCAGCACCGCCTGCCGCCGTACCGGACCCGGCTCCAGCGGCGTCCCGTCACGCCAGGCCCGCACCGGCCCGAGCACCGCGATCCGCAGCCACTGAGCCGATTCCCCGCCCCGTCGTCCCCCAGCCATCTCGTCGAGGCCCCCCGGCTTCCGCGCATCATCGAGATTTCATCCGTATTCCAGCGTCTCCCGTGAGGGTTGGCAAGTCACCACCGAGAACGGCTGGGAAGCGAGGGGAACAGCGAGAGAGGGAAGCGGCGGGCGCGGTACGCGTCTCACGCCCCATGCCACCGGGGCGTCGCACGGGGGTCGACGCGCCCGCCCCTCGTCGCGCCCCCGACGACATGCCCGAGCGTTCCCCGGCACATGACATGCCCGAGCGTTCCGCAGCAAGCGAACCGTTCGTACCACTTGCCGACCAGGAGGTCATGTTGAGCGAGCACCGCCCCACCCGCAGGAGCGTCTTCAAAGCCGTCGGCGGAATCTCCGCGGCGATGGCGCTCGGCGGCGTCGGCACCCTTGCCACCGCGTCCCCGGCCGGTGCGGCCGGCGACGGTTCCGGGCTGCGCATCGTGGACCACGACGAGAGCGACACCCGCATGTGCTACTACCGGTTCGCAACCGACGCCATCGGCTGGAACCCCGGGCCCGCCGTCAACGTCCTGCTTCCCGACGGCTACCACACCAGCGGACGCACCTACCCCGTCCTCTATCTGCTCCACGGCGGCGCCGAGGACTTCATGTCCTGGGACACCAAACGGGACGAGGGAGGCATCCGCGCCTATACCGCCGGCAAGCCCATCATCGTCGTGATGCCCGACGGCGGACCCGCGGGCTGGTACTCCAACCCGGTCAGCTCCCACACCGGCCCCCGCAACTGGGAGACCTTCCACATGGAGCAGCTGATCCCGTGGATCGAGGCCAACTTCCGGACCTACGCCGAGTACGCCGGCCGCGCCGTCGCGGGGTTCTCGATGGGCGGCTTCGGCGCGCTGAAGTACGCGGCCAAGTACCCCGACCGCTTCGCCTCGGTGAGCGCCCACTCCGGCCCGGCCAGTCTGCGCCGCGACCTCGGCGCGGTCGTCCACTGGGCCAACGTCTCCTCCGCGGCCATGGAGTTGGGCGGCGGCATGGTCTACGGCGTGCCGTGGGACGAGGCCAGGGTCACCGCCGACAACCCGATGCAGAACATCGAACGCTACCGGGACAAGCGGATCTTCCTGGTCGCCGGTAACAGTCCCCGCCTGGACGACCCGTTCAGCCTGTTCAACGAGCCCGAGGTGCTCGCCGGGCAGCGGGAGTTCCGCGGCGCCCTCGACAACGCCGGCATCCGGTACGAGGCGTACGAGGACGAGGGCGGACACTTCGTCCGCGCGCAACGGGCCCGCGACGATATCGACGGCATCATCGAACGACTCCGCAAGGCGTAGACGGGCCAGGCCACGTGTGGACTGCGGCCCCATGGGCATGGGCACAGTCGCCTCCGCGCGGATGCGTCGACCTCGGGCGGGGGAGTGCAGTGGCGCCGGCGTCCGCCTCTCCCCGGCTCACCCGTCGGCGCGGCCCCGGAGCCGGGTGTACCCGGCGGCAGCGGAGAGTCGCAGGGTGGTCACGGGCGGCGGGGTGGACTCCGCGACTTCCGGGTGCTGTTCCAGCACGGCCGGAGAGGGCGGGGCGACAAGGAGGACCCGGTCGACGGGGACCGGCACGGTGCGGCGGGCCGGGAGGTCAGGGCGCCAGCCGGTCCAGTTCCGCGCCGATCGCCTCCCGCAGGGCGTTGTGTTGAGGGCCGAGCGCATACTGCTCGTCGCTCCACCGTTCGTGCGGATAGAGCCACACCGGCAGGCGGACGAGATCGGGCGGCTCCCACGCGAACCGTGGCCAGACATGCGCGTGCAGAAACGCGTCGGCGTTCCCGAGAATCTCCAGATTGACCCGCCGGAAGGCCGGGTCCAGCCGCTTGCAGGCGCGTTCGACGGCCTCGCCCAGCCTGTCCATGTCGGACAGGAAGGCCGCCCGCTTGTTCTTCGGAAGCTCCGACAGCCGCCGCACGGCGGGATCGTCCACCAGAAGCACCGCGTACCCCGGGAGGAACTGGACGTCCCCGATCACCGCGAACCCTGCCTCCAGCCTCCGCAGCACCGCAGGGTTCTCGCCCCTAAGCGCGCTGCCGATCCGGTCCTTCCGCCAGTCATCCGTCATGACCGGCGACTTTACCCACTGGTGAGTGCCGGTCATCGGGCATGTCCCTCCCGCGCCCTCCGGAGCTCCTACTCCGGAAACGGCGGGTTGCCGATGTTCTCGCCCATGCGGCCGGTCTCCACCCACCAGGCGACCTTCGAGTCCGGCTTGCGTTCCGCCTGCGCATGGGACTGCCGGCGCAGCCAGTCCCGGAAGCCCAGGCGTGGCCAGGCGCGTACGACGGTGTCCAGGAAGCCCGGGGGGAGTTCGCCGGCCCGCGCTCCATGGGTGTCCAGGCCGGACCCCATCGACACCAGCCGTACCTCGGGACGGGGGTCTGCCTGGGCGGCCTCCACGTCCAGGTGCAGCGCGACGGCGTCCTTGACCACACCGGCCCGCTCCGCCGAGCAGCCCCGTTCCCGCAGGAACGCCTCCGCCGCGGCGGCACCCTCCAGCTCGAAGGCGCGCGGGCCGTCGAACCGCTCCGTCAGCCCCAGATCGTGCAGCACTGCCCCGAGATAGAGCAGCTCTCTGTCGGGCCGCCACCCGCGTCGTTCACCCAGCGTCCACCCGAACTGGAAAGACCGCTGGCAGTGGTTCACCAGCACTTCCGGCGCGCTGGCCCTCAGGAGAGCGGCTGTTTCGCGGGCCAGTGCGGAATCCGGCGTCTCCACGACATCGGTACCGTCCACCGCGCCTCCCGGCCACGTTCTTCACTTGCTGCTGTGAGCGTGACCCTAGCCGCGTTCCCGGGCGGCGGCGGGGGGCGGGATAGACGTGTGTCCGGATCGGCGTGCGGAAGTTCCCTCGTTCGGTCCCAGACTTAGGTGACGTCATTTCATAGTGGGGTGTTATTCACGCTGTTGCGCGACCCGACGGCGGCCATCCAGTGCCGTTGACGACTCGCCGTGGTGCCCACCGCGAGCGGTGCGGATGCGCTCAGCATGCGGGGGAGCAACCGAACACCCCCATATTTCCGTCGAGATGGCGAGGGCGTCGGCTGTTCTTTTCCGCTCGTCGCTGTCTGAGCGGGGTGCGCGCTGGTGCAGACCGATGCCGTAGACCGCCGCCTTGCCCGCGATCCGATCGCGATCGTGGGCCTTGCCGGAATGTTCCCCAAGGCGCGGGACATAAGGAGTTCTGGGACAACATCGTCATGGGCCGGGACTGCTCCCAGGAGGTCCCCGAGGCGTGGTGGAGCACGAACGACCACTACGACCCCGACCCCTTCGCCGAGGAGCGGACGTACTGCCGCCGCGGGGGTTCCTGAGCCCGGCGCCGGCGCCGACGCCCCGTGCGGGAGGCGACCTGAGCCCGTGACCCGGAGGCGGGCGGCCGGGACGGCGTCACCGTGCCGCCCCGGCCAGGGGAGTCCGTTTCCGCGGACCGGCTCAGCGCTGCCCGCACGGCGCGGCCGGACCCGGACGGAGACGCACCCGCCTCACGTGAAGGTGGCCTTGGCTTCGCCGGTGAGATCTTCCAGGCCCTGTGTGGAGGCGCATTTGGTGGTGTCCGAAGCCAGCGCGGTGACCTGGATGGTCATCGACTGGTTCTGGAAGCGGCCGGACTGAACCGTTCCTCCGATGACGATGACCTTGCTGCCCGAGGAGGGGCCGTTCTCGATCGCGAACGAGGTGACCTTGATGGTGCTCGTCTTGTTGACCGCCGGCCACTTCAGCCCGATCGTCCCCTTGGGGTCACGGCTGGTGACACACGAAGCGAAGACGTCGACGCTGATGGTCGTGACCGACATCGACTCGACAGCCGGCGTGGTGCAGGAGTACGCGCCGCCGGTGGTGGAGACGTGGACCTTCGGGAGCGGGTCGTTCGGCAGTCCGGTCTGGAGTTTCAGGCCGGGCTGGAAGTGCAGGTGCTGGGTGCCGGTACAGGCCGCGGTCTCGGCCGCGGTCTCGGCCCCGGCCGGGGCCGCTCCGGGGCCGATCAGGAACCCCGTCATCAGCGGGGCCGTGAAGAGCGGTACCACGATTCTCCGCAGGCCGGTCTTTGCCATGGTGTTCCTCCTCGGGAACGCGAGCTGGTGACGCCTGTCCCCAGGCGCGAGCCGAGCTCATCGGCTCATCGACAGCGTCCAGAGTGCGGGCGGAACGATTGGCTGAATAGACGCTTGCAGGAGGCACGCGGGAGCGCATGGAGGGCGCGGAGCGAACCGTGGGCCGGGGGTTCGCGCCGGGGCGACCGGCTGGCGTGACGTCCGTGCCGGATAGCCCCGGTCGAGGAGTTCGGCGTCGGGGCCGGGGGCCGGGCGCGGGTGACGTTCGGGGGAGGCAGAAGGCGTTATCGGACGTGGGTAGCCACGGCGGTAGGTGTTCATGTCGAAGGGCACCGACCCGTAGGGGAACATCAGGTCGGGGCGGTCCAGGCCGGGCTCGGTGTCGGCGAAGACGCCGATCTCCCACCACTGGGTCGACGTGCGGAAACCATCGGCTGCGCGGCCTCCCACATGATGACGCTCTCGGGGGTGGTCCTGGAGGTGGGAGCCGACCCCCGGAGAGTCGACCAGCGTCTCGATGCCGATGGTGCGCAGCGTCACCGGGCCGTTGCGGCCGTGACGGCTGCCGGGGGCGTCGTTCGTCTCCAGGCGCTGGAACAGCGGGAAGCAGTCGGCCGCGCTCCAGCCCGTGCAGCCCGTCGCGGCCCACTCGTCGAGATCCTCCGCCGGTGCCCAGAAGGCGATACAGGAGTTGTGCGACAAGCAGCCGCCCAGCACTCGGGTGCGGGCGTGCCGCATAAAGCTGTTGCCGTTCTCCTGCGGTTCGACCGGGTGGTCCCAGTCGTAGCCGGATGCGAGCGGGGCCATCCACCGGTCGAGGCGGAGGATGGCGGGATCGTCGACGTCGGAGGGGCCGGCCTCCAGCGGGCAGACGGTGACGGCCGCGTCCTCGGACAGCCGGGCGGCCACCACCGCTCCGGCGGTACCGCCGCCGACCACCACGTAACCGAACTCATCAGTGGGAGTGCTGGTCGCTCCGGGCGCGTCCGCGTGGCTTTCTCGGTCATCGTGCCGTCTCCAGGTCAGGGCTGTTCGGGGGCGCTGGGATCCGGGAGGGCCGCGTGCCCGGCCAGGACGCCGGTGCGCTTGCGCTGGACGAACCAGTAGTAGGCGAAGCCGCCGACCGCCACGACGCCGATGAACAGGAAGGCACCCCAGCGCAGATACCAGTGCTGGGGGCCGGTCGCGTTGTATACCGCCGCGCGTGGCCAGGCGAGATTGAGGGACATGGCGGTACCCCAGACGACGGCGAGGACGTTCACCGGGAGTCCGAACTTCCCGAGGGAGAAACGTCCCCTGACCGGGGTCCAGTCGCCGCGCAGCCGCTGGACCAGCATCGGCACCGTGACCAGCAGATACGCCAGATAGATCATGATGATCGCGATACTGGTGATCACGGAGAAGATCTGTGGCTGGTTGACGTTGACGAGGAGGATGCCGACCGCCACCAGGCCGATGACGACCGCGGGCAGCACCGGCGTCTGGAAGCGCGGGCTGACCTTGGCCAGCAGCGAGGCGGCGGGAAGGTTGTTGTCCCGGGCCATCGCGAACGCCAGACGGATGCCGGCGGTGTGCACCGCCAGCTCGCACACGGTGATCGCGATGACCACGCACCAGAGCACGATCTGCCCGACGGCCGACCCGAGAGTGGACAGGACCACATACTGCAGACCGTCCACGGACAGCTCCCTGGCGTGCAGATCGGGCACCGCCAGCAGCGCGAAGAGCAGAATCAGACCACCGATGACGAACGACGCGACCAGCGCCCGGAGAATCGCGCGCGGAGCGTTGCGGCCGGGGTCCTTGGACTCCTCACCGAGCGACGAGGCCGTGTCAAAGCCGTACATGACATACGCCGACGCCAGCGACGCGGTCAGGAACGCGCCCAGGTAGCCGAGGTCCTCGCCACGGCCCAGACCATAGGTCTCGGTCACCGCGGCCGGGCCGCGGGTGGTATGCGCCGCGAGCAGCACGATCAGCACGAGGGCCGCGAACAGCTCGATCGCCACGCCCGCGGAATTGATACGCGCCATCAGCTTGACGCCGAAGGCGTTGATCAGGGTGGTGAAGGTGACGAGGACGGTGCCGAGGAGGACGGCGTTGGCCGCGGCGTCGTACCGGCCGGTGCCGTCGCCGACGAACTGGAACCACGACGAGATCTGCGGCAGCGTCACCTGATAGGCGAGGGCCACCGCGGACAGCGAGACCATGGTGGCGGTCAGCATCATCCAGCCGCCGAGCCAGCCGATGTGCGGTCCGCCGAGCTGCTTCGCCCAGTTGTAGATCGACCCGGCCACCGGGTAGCGGGCGGCCAGCTCGCAGAAGCACAGCGCCACCATCAGCTGGCCGGCGAAGACCATCGGCCAGGACCACCAGTAGCCCGGACCGCCGTGGCTCACGCCGAAGTAGAACAGCTGGAAGGTGCCGGTCAGGATGGAGATATAGCTGATCCCGGCGGCGAAGGTGTGGAAGGTGCCCAGGGTGCGCTTGAGTTCCGGCTTGTAGCCGAGTTCGGCGAGCGCGTGGTCGTCGTGCGGGACGTGGGTGTCGGAACGGGGGCGTACGGGGTCGGGAGGCACGGGGGGACCGGGACCGGAGCCGGAGCCGCCGTCGGAACCCGAGCCGGAACCGGACCCGGCATCGGGACGCGTCACTCAAACCATCGCTGCGGGCGCGGCGCCGTATGACGCCAGATGTGCTTCGCCTCCTGGTACTCGGTCAGCCCCGCGGGCCCCAGCTCCCGCCCGATGCCGGACTGCTTCATCCCGCCCCATTCCGCCTGCGGCACATACGGGTGGAAGTCATTGATCCACACCGTTCCCGCACGCAACCGGGCGGCGGCCCGGTGCGCCCGCGCACCGTCCTGCGTCCACACCGCCCCCGCCAGGCCGTACTCGGTGTCATTGGCCAGCGACACCGCCTCGTTCTCGTCCCGGAACCGCTCGACCGTCAGCACCGGGCCGAACGACTCGTCGCGGACGACGGACATGTCCGGAGTGCATTCGTCGAGCACCGTCGGCAGGTAGTAGAAGCCGTTCGCCAGCGCCGGATCGTCGGGCGCCGAGCCGCCGCAGCGCAGCACGGCACCCTCCTCCAGCCCGGCCGCCACATACGCCGCCACCTTCGCCCGGTGCGCGGCCGAGATCAGCGGGCCGGTACGGGCCTGCTCGTCGAACGGCCCGCCGAGCCGGATCCGCCGGGCACGGGCGACCAGCTCGTCGACGAACGCGTCATGCAGCTCGTTCTGCACGAGCAGCCGGGCGCCCGCCGAGCAGACCTGCCCGGAGTGCAGGAAGACCGCCAACAGGGCGTAGTCGACGGCGGTGTCGAAATCGGCGTCCGCGAAGACGATGTTCGGGTTCTTGCCGCCCAGTTCGAGGGCGACCTTCTTCACGGTGGGCGCGGCCGCGGCCATGATGCGCCGGCCGGTGGCCAGCCCGCCGGTGAACGACACCATGTCCACCCGGGGGTCCTCGGTGAGCGGCGCGCCCACGAGCGGCCCGGTGCCCAGCACCAGATTGGCGGCGCCGTCCGGCAGCCGGGCCTCGGCCAGCAGCCGCATCAGATGGATGGCGGTGTGCGGGGTCAGTTCGCTGGGCTTGAGGACGAAGGTGTTCCCGGCGACGAGGGCGGGCGCGACCTTCCATGCGGTCTGCAGCAGGGGATAGTTCCACGGGGTGATCAGCGCGCAGACACCGACCGGCTCATACCGCACCGAACTGTCCGTCTCCGGGCTGCCGGTGTCCACGACCCGGTCGGTGCCGCCGACCGCACCCAGATTGCCGAAATACCGAAAGCAGTTCGCGATGTCGTCCATGTCGTACGCGCTCTCGACCAGCCGCTTCCCCGTGTCCAGCGACTCGGCCTTGGCCAGCATGTCCCGGTCCCGCTCCAGCAGCTCGGCGACCCGCAGCACCAGCCGGCCACGCTCCGCCGCCGGTGTCCGGGGCCAGGGACCGTCGTCGAACGCCGTACGGGCGGCCGCGACCGCCGCCGCCACATCCTTCGGCCCGCCCTCGTCGACCGTCGCCACCAGCGTGCCGTCCGCCGGACAGCGGATCTCCCGCACCTGCCCGCCGGCCGCTGCGGTCCACTGACCACCGATGAACAGCTCCGGCATGGTGACGCCTCCGGTCGGCCAAACGCGTACGAGGCCGCCGCGCCAGCCGCGCGGACCTCGGTAACGATCTCTGCACCGACAGTAAGCGGGGTACGGCAGGTCCGCACCATACGAGGGGCCGGGCGGAGGCGGCACCCGGGCGGGCGGAGGCGGCACCCGCCAGGTGGCAGTACGGAGTGGCGCGCCCGGCCGGAACGGGAGAATAGAGGCATGCCCACCGAGCCCGCCTCCCGCCCCGCCCCGCACCCCGTCCCCGACACCGCGGCATACCTGGTCGGCGTCTGGCACGTCGATCGCGCCGTGCACGACCTGCGGGCCGGCACCTCGGGCCGCTTCCACGGCACCGCGGACTTCCGGCCCGACACCACGGGAACGGGACTGCTGCACATCGAGGAGGGCGAACTGACCTGGGGCGGCACGGTGCATCCGGCGCGCCGGACGCTCCGGCTGCGGCCCCGGCCGGACGGCACCGCCGAAGTCACCTTCGACGACGGCCGCCCCTTCCACGACCTCGACCTGCGGACCGGCCACTGGACCGCCGTCCACCCCTGCGCCGAGGACCGGTACGAGGGGACGTTCACCGTGGTCAGCGACGACGAATGGCGACTGGAGTGGCGGGTCGGCGGACCGGACAAGCACCAGCTGCTGCGTTCCGTGTACCGGCGCAGGTGAACCGGCTCTCCCGGACGGCGAAGCCCACCCCCGGACGTTACCGGGCGGGAACCTCAGAAGTAGCGCAATTCATGCCATGGGCAGTTGCCGCGCCCATGACGTCCTGTCAGGGTTTTCAGCATCCTCGGCTCCCAAGAGAAGCCGGGAGATACCTAGTTACTCGGAGGCTCCATGCACGTCCGCCGCACCGTGGTCGCCGCCTCCGTCGCGGTGATCACCCTCCCTCTGCTCCTCTCCGCGGCCGCCCAGCCGGGCGCCGGCACCCCGACCCGTGCGATGTCGGCCGCGCCGGCATCCGGACTCAAGCCCCCCGCCAAGGAATCCGTCGCCACCGGCAGCGGTGGCGCCGTCTCCAGTGTCAACGTCTACGCCACCCGGGCCGGCATCGAAGTGCTGCGCCACGGCGGCAACGCCGTCGACGCCGCGGTCGCCACCGCCGCGGCTCTGGGCGTCGTCGAACCCTACTCGGCAGGCATCGGGGGCGGCGGCTACTTCACCTACTACCACGCCCGCACCGGCAAAATCAGCACCATCGACGGCCGGGAAACCGCCCCCGCCCGAATGAAACCGGACTCCTTCACCGACCCCTCGACGGGCAAGCCCATACCGTTCCCCGAAGCCGTCAACTCGGGTCTCTCCGTAGGTGTTCCGGGAACCCCGGCAACCTGGCGGAAGGCGCTGCACGACTGGGGAACCATGTCCCCGGCCAAGGCCCTGCGGCCCGCCACCCGGCTCGCCCAGCACGGCTTCGTCGTCAACGACGAATTCCGCGCCCAGACCGCGCTGAACGAGAAACGCTTCCGGAACATCTCCTCCACCGCCAAGCTGTTCCTGCCCAACGGCGAACTCCCCGTCGTGGGTTCCCGCTTCCGCAACCCCGACCTCGCCCGTACATACCGGCAACTCGCCCGCGAGGGAATGAACGCGCTCTACCGGGGCGAGATCGGGCGTGATGTCGTCCGCGCCGTCCAGCACCCGCCCGTGACACCGGGCTCCGACGCCAAGATCCGCCCCGGCCTGATGACGGCCGGCGACCTCGCGAAATACACCACGCTGCGCCAGCAACCGACCCACACCACCTACCGCGGCCTCGATGTGTACTCCATGGCGCCGTCCTCCTCCGGTGGCACCACCGTCGGCGAAGCGCTCAACATCCTGGAGAACTTCCACCTCTCCGCGGCCGACAAGGTCCAGGCGCTCCACCACTACCTCGAAGCCGGCCGGATCGCGTTCGCCGACCGCAACCGGTGGGTGGGCGACCCGGCGTTCTCCGACGTGCCCACCGAACAGCTGCTCGCCAAGAAGTTCGCCAAGGACCGCGCCTGCCTCATCAGCCCCACCACTACCCTCACCAGCCCGGTCGCCCCCGCGGACCCGCGCCGCCCCGGCGACGGCTGCGCACAGGGCACCGGCACCAAGGAACGGTACGAGGGCCCCTCGACCACGCACCTGGTGACCTCCGACCGCTGGGGCAACGTGGTGTCCTACACCCTCACCATCGAACAGACCGGCGGCTCCGCGATCACCGTCCCCGGACGCGGCTTCCTGCTCAACAACGAGCTGACCGACTTCGACTTCACTCCGCTCTCCGAGGACGTGCCCGGCCCGAACCTGCCCGGCCCCGGCAAGCGACCGCGCAGCAGCATGTCCCCGACGATCGTCCTGCAGGACGGCCGGCCGCTGCTCGCGCTCGGCTCACCGGGCGGCGCCACGATCATCACGACCGTGCTGCAGACCCTGGTCAACCGCGTCGACCTGGGCATGACACTGCCCGAAGCGGTTGCCGCACCCCGGATCTCGCAACGCAACCGGGCGGACACCGATGCCGAGCCGGCCTTCCTCCAATCCCCTGAGCGGACCGCGCTGGAACGGCTCGGACAGCACTTCGTCGAGGCCCCGAAGGCCTTCACCCCGTCACCGGAGATCGGCGCCGCCGCCGCACTGGAGTTTCTGGCCGACGGCCGCACACAGGCGGTCGCCGAACCGAAACGCCGGGGTGGCGGATCCGCGATGGTCGTTCACCCGAACGGGTAGCGCGACGGCCCTCGCCGTCGGCGAACGGCAGCGGGGGCGGCCGCCATCACCGCCGGAGGCCCGGGTGCAGCCACCCGGGCCTCAGCCGCTATGGCGCCCCTCCCTGCTCCTCCCTCAGCCCTTCCCCCCTTTCACCGCCCGCACCGCGTACAGCAGCGGAATGATCGGCTCCGACTCCGGCAGCCGCCACCAGCCGTTGTCGGCCGGCACCATGGAGTCGAACCGCTTCCAGGGCAACAGCTCGGTCTCCCGTACCAGTTGGACGGCCAGCCCCGCACCGACCAGGGCCGAGATCACCTCGCCGACGCCGTGCCGCCACTCATAACTGACCGTCGCGCCCTGCACCGGCGGACCATCGGTGTACGTATCCGGCGTATCGCTCCTGATGGGCCCGCGGCCCCCCAAATAGTCATATTCCAGCAGGAGTTGCTGTCGATTTGGGCTCGGCTTCGGCCCCAGGGCGTCCAGCAGCGGATGGAACTCCACCAGATAGCACGTCCCGCCCGGCCGCAGCAGCGCACTGACGATCCCCGCCCAGGCGGTCAGATCCGGCAGATAACAGAGCGCGCCCTTGCCCGTGTAGATCACATCGAACCGACGGCCGCCGAGCGCCTCCACGGCCCGGTGGACGTCCGCCCGTACGAACTCCACGTCCCGCCCGCCCTCGTCCGCGAGCCGACGCGCCTCCGCGACCGCCGCCGCCGAGATGTCCAGCCCCACAGTGTGCGCGGCGCCCCGCTCGGCGAACGCGGCCGTCTCCGTGCCCAGATGACACTGGAGATGCAGCACTTCCCGCCCCGTCAGATCGCCGAGATCCGCCCATTCGAAGGGCGCGAACCAGTCCTCGGCGCTGCGCGAACCATCCAGACCGTAGAACTCGCTGGCGACGTGGACGGGGGTGCGGGCATCCCAGTTGGCCTCGTTGGCGCGCACCATCTCCTCGACGGTCGGCGCCCGTCCGGCGCCGGGCGCGGCCCTGGCCACGGGGAACGGCCCGGCCGTCGGCTCACTCTTCTCAGTGGTCATCCGCCCGTTCTACCGCCCCAACAGGGGCGCCCACTACCCCCTATCCCGGCAGGCACGTCACCTACCCCGATGCACACGGGAAACGGATGCACACGGGAGACGATGGACATGCACACGGGAAACGATGGACGGGGTCCGCAAACAAGCGGGCCGCGTTGCCCGCGGTCGGGCCCTGGTGCCCTCCGTGTGTCGCCTCCTTGGCTTGAAGCCTCCGTATGCCTCCTTGCTTCAACCGCCTGACGCCTCCTCAGTGTCCGGCCCGGCCCCACGCCCCGTCCGGCAGGCCGAACGCCGCCAGCAGGCGTTCGGCGGCCAGGGATGCGGTGATCTGTCCCTCGCGCACCTCGCGTTCGATCCCCGGGCCCAGCCGGCGTACCTCCGGATGTTCCCGGAGGCGGTCGATCAGCTGCTCGCGGACCATCGCCCAGGTCCAGTCGACCTGTTGTGCACGGCGGCGCTCGGCCAGGGCGCCGGTGGAGTCGAGCAGGGTGCGGTGCTGCTCGATCCGTTCCCAGACCCCCTTCAGACCGGTGCCCTCGCGGGCGCTGCAGGTGAGCACCGGGGGTGTCCAGACAGCGTCCGCGGGCTGCAACAGCCGTAGCGCGCCCGACAGTTCGCGGGCGGCCGCGCGGGCGTCCCTCTCGTGCGGGCCGTCCGCCTTGTTGACGGACACCAGGTCGGCCAGCTCCAGGACACCCTTCTTGATGCCCTGCAACTGGTCGCCGGTGCGGGCCAGCGTCAGCAGGAGGAAGGTGTCCACCATGTTGGCCACTGCGGTCTCGGACTGCCCGACGCCGACCGTCTCGACGAGGATGACGTCGTAACCCGCGGCCTCCATGACGACGATGGACTCGCGGGTGGCGCGTGCCACTCCGCCCAACGTCCCGGAGGTGGGGGAGGGGCGGACGAACGCCGACGGGTCGGTCGCCAGCCGCTCCATCCGGGTCTTGTCGCCCAGGATGGAGCCGCCGGTCCGGCTGGAGGACGGGTCGACGGCGAGCACCGCCACCCGGTGCCCCAGCCCTGTCAGCAGCGTGCCCAGTGCGTCGATGAACGTCGACTTGCCGACGCCCGGCACCCCGCTGATGCCCACCCGGCGGGCCGCGCCGGAGTGCGGCAGCAGCCGGACGAGCAGTCGTTGGGCCGCCGCCCGGTGGTCCGGGCGGGTGGACTCGACCAGGGTGACGGCGCGGGCGATCCAGGCCCGGGAGCCGGCACGGACGCCCTCCGCATACCGTTCGACATCGATCGTCGCAGGCATGACCCCCCGCTCAGAGCTCGTGACCGAGGGCCGACGCCAGTTCCCGCACCAGGCCGTGCGCGGCATCGGGGATGACCGTGCCGGGCAGGAAGACCGCGGCGGCGCCCATGTCGCGCAGCGGCCGCACGTCCTGAGGGGGGATCACGCCGCCCACCACGATCGTGATGTCCTCGCGGTCCTCGGCGGCCAGCGCCTCCTTCAACGCGGGCACGAGGGTGAGGTGCCCGGCTGCCAGGGACGAGACCCCGACGATGTGGACGTCGGCCTCGACGGCCTGCCGGGCGACCTCCGCCGGGGTCTGGAACAGCGGGCCGACATCGACGTCGAAGCCCAGGTCGGCGAAGGCGGTGGCGATCACCTTCTGGCCGCGGTCATGGCCGTCCTGGCCCATCTTGGCCACCAGGATGCGTGGCCGGCGGCCCTCGGCGCGCTCGAAATCGGCCACCAGGTCGCGGGTGCGCTCGACCCCGGAGGAGGGGCCCGCTTCGTCTCGGTACACACCGGAGATGGTACGGATCTGGCCGGAGTGGCGTCCGTAGACCGATTCCAGGGCGTCCGAGATCTCCCCGACGGTCGCCATCGCGCGGGCCGCGTTCACGGCCAGGGCGAGCAGGTTGCCCTCAAGCCCCGTGCCGGGGCCGTCCTTCGCGGCCGCGGTGAGTGCCCGGAGCGCGTCCTGGCAGGCGTTCTCGTCGCGTTCGGCGCGCAGTCGCTTGAGCTTCTCGATCTGCTGGGCACGAACCGCGGAGTTGTCGACCTTGAGGACCTCGATCTCCTCATCGGTCTCCACCCGGTACTTGTTGACGCCGATCAGCGCCTGCCGTCCCGAGTCGATCCGCGCCTGGGTGCGGGCCGCGGCCTCCTCGACGCGGAGCTTCGGGATGCCCGCGTCGATGGCCTTCGCCATGCCGCCGGCCGCCTCGACCTCCTCGATGTGCTGCCAGGCCCGCCGCGCCAGATCGTGGGTGAGCTTCTCCACGTACGCGCTGCCGCCCCAGGGGTCGATGACCCGGCAGGTGCCCGACTCCTGCTGCAGGAAGAGCTGGGTGTTACGGGCGATACGGGCGGAGAAGTCGGTGGGCAGGGCGAGCGCCTCGTCGAGGGCGTTGGTGTGCAGGGACTGGGTGTGGCCCTGGGTCGCCGCCATGGCCTCGACGCAGGTACGGGTGACGTTGTTGAAGACGTCCTGTGCGGTCAGCGACCAGCCGGAGGTCTGCGAATGGGTGCGCAGGGAGAGGGACTTGGGGTTCTTCGGCTCGAAGCGCCGCACGAGACGCGCCCAGAGCAGACGGGCCGCGCGCAGCTTGGCGATCTCCATGAAGAAGTTCATGCCGATCGCCCAGAAGAAGGACAGGCGGGGGGCGAACGCGTCCACGTCCATGCCGGCCGCCATGCCCGCACGCAGATACTCCACCCCGTCGGCGAGGGTGTACGCCAGCTCCAAGTCGGCCGTGGCGCCCGCCTCCTGGATGTGGTACCCGGAGATCGAGATGGAGTTGTAGCGCGGCATCTTCTGCGAGGTGTACGCGAAGATGTCGGAGATGATCCGCATCGAGGGCTGCGGCGGATAGATGTAGGTGTTGCGGACCATGAACTCCTTGAGGATGTCGTTCTGGATGGTCCCGGCCAGCTTCTCGGGCGGTACGCCCTGTTCCTCGGCCGCCACGATGTAGAGGGCGAGAACGGGCAGCACCGCGCCGTTCATCGTCATCGACACGGTCATCCTGTCCAGCGGGATGCCCTCGAAGAGCTGCCGCATGTCGTAGATCGAGTCGATGGCGACGCCCGCCATGCCGACATCGCCGGTGACGCGGGGGTGGTCGCTGTCGTAGCCGCGGTGGGTGGGCAGGTCGAAGGCGACCGAGAGGCCCTTCTGGCCGGCCGCGAGATTGCGCCGGTAGAAGGCATTGGACTCCTCGGCGGTGGAGAAACCGGCGTACTGCCGGATCGTCCAGGGCTGGTTGACGTACATGGTGGGGTACGGTCCGCGCAGATAGGGCGTGATGCCCGGGTAGGTGCCCAGGAAGTCGACGTCCGCGAGGTCCGCCCCGGTGTAGAGAGGTTTGACGTCGATGCCCTCCGGCGTCTCCCAGGTCAGGTCCTCGACGCCCTTGCCGGTGGCCTGCTGTACGGCGTCGGTCCACTGCCGCCCGGCGTCCCCGGTGCCGTCCGCCGTGGCAGTGCCCCCTGAGGCCACCAGCTCGATCGTGCTGAAGTCGGGGATGTCCGCCATCACGCCACCTCCATGAGGTCCAGGGCCGAGGACAGCACCTCGACCGCGTCGCAGCCCGCGTGGACGAACGTGTCCACACCGGCCGTCACGAATTCCTCGCGGCGCTCGCCCGGCTTGCCCGCCAGGTACACCCGCAGCGCGCCGGCGGACTTCAGCGCGGCCGCCACGGCCGCCGCCTGTTCCCCGTACAGTGCGTCACTCGAACACAGACAGGCGATGCCCGCGCCGCTGCGGGTGAACGCCTCGGCCGCCGACTCCGCGTCCACGGTCTCCTGGACGGTCTCGATGCCGCCCGCTTGGAGGAGGTTGGCCGCGAACGTCGCCCGCGCGGTGTGCACGGCGGCGGGACCCAGTGTGGCGAGAAACGCCTTCGGGCGCTCCCCGTTGGCCGCCAGATGCGCGTCGGAACGGGCGCGGAGATTCTCGTACGCGTCGTCCCGGCGCACCCGGGGCAGCCCTCCACCCACCGGGGCGGGGGCCGGCTCGCGGTGTACGGGCGGCTCCGCCAGATGCGGGAACTCGCTGACGCCGGTGATCGGTTCGCGGCGGTGGGCGAGGTCCTCGGACCGCCGCTGCCAGGTGCGTGTCAGCCGCTCGCGGAGCATTCCGGAGCGCAGTGCGGCGGCCTGGCCACCCGCCGACTCGATCTCCCGGAAGAACCCCCAGGCCGCATGGGCCAGTTCATCGGTGAGGCGCTCCACGTACCAGGAGCCGCCCGCCGGGTCGATCACCTTCGACAGATGCGACTCCTCCAGCAGCACGGACTGGGTGTTACGGGCGATCCGGCGGGCGAACGCGTCGGGCAGGCCCAGCGCGGCGTCGAACGGCAGCACCGTCACCGCGTCCGCGCCGCCGACGCCCGCGGACAGCCCGGCGACCGTGGTGCGCAGCATGTTCACCCACGGGTCCCGACGGGTCATCATCACCGTGGAGGTGACCGCGTGCTGGCGCTGTGCGGACACGCTGGGCGCGGCCCCGCACACCTCGGTGACCCGGGCCCACAGCCGGCGGGCCGCGCGGAGCTTGGCGATGGTCAGGAACTGGTCGGCGGTGGCGGCGTAGCGGAACTCCAGCTGCCGGCAGGCGGTGTCGATGTCCAGTCCGGCCGCGGTCAGCTCCCGCAGATACGCGACGCCGGTGGCCAGCGAAGCGCCCAGCTCCTCGGCGGTGGAGCCGCCCGCCTCGTGGTACGGGAGCGCGTCCACGGCCAGGGCGCGCAGCCCGGGAGACTCGGCGGCGGCGCGGCCGGCCAGCCGGGCGGCCGCCTCCAGCTGGACGCGCAGTTTGCTGTCGTCTCCGGTACGGGCCAGCAGCCCGAGCGGGTCGGCCCCCAGCGTGCCGGTCGCCTCGCTCAGCGGCACACCGGACGCGGTGTGCAGCCGCAGCAACTCCTCGGCTGCCGGGACGAAATCGGCGCCCGCGTCGAGGGCCACGGTGGCCAGGTCCAGATAGACGCCCTGCAGTGTCCGCGGCAGCTCGGCCACCGGCACCCCGCCGTCCCCGACGGTCAGCCAGAGCGAGGTGACGCCGTTCTCCAGGTCGGCGAGGACCGCCTCGTTGGCGAGCCGCGGGTCGGTGAGCGCATGGCGCTGGCGTACGTCCCAGCCGGAGACGGCCGTGCCCTCGGGGCGGCCGGCGCGTACGAACGGCGGGAAGCCGGGATGACCGGTGGCGGCCGTATGGTCGTCGGCGGTGTAGAGCGGGCGGATGCGGATCCCGTCCTGGAGCTCGGTCGCGAGCGCGTCCTCGGCGGCGGCGCCCGCGGCATCCGTGACGCCCGATTTGCGCAGCACGCCTTCGACGAGGCGCTGCCACTGTTCTCGGTCCGCGTCCGGGAATGCGGCGGCCAGGGGGAGTTCGGAGGACTCGGCGGTCATGGCAAGCAGGCTAGGCGAACGACCGTTAGCCGGAGCAGGGGCTCCAGCTGTGACCTTGCACTCGTTGACCTCGCGTTTGTCCGTATTGGGGTGGTAGGGGGCGGGCCGCGGCGGCGGAATGCTACCCGCCGGTAAGTGGCGGGGCGCCGCTGCGATCCCTACGGAACACCGTCCGGCGGGCAGCCGGCCCTCCCGCCGGTTCGCTACCGTGGGCGCGGCCCCCCACCGAGGAGCGGAATGTCCAGGCGCCGAAGCCCCCGCACCACGACCGTCGCCGCTCTGCTCCTGGCCCTGCTCACGGCCGCCACCCTGGTGTCCTGGGAGCTGCCGGGCCGCACCCCGGCCCCCGCCGCGGCCTGCCCCGGACGCACGATCGCCTCCTGGTCGGCCGACGCCCCCTTCACCGGAGAATTCGCCCGTTACGGGAACGACAACACCAGAGTGGACGACTGGACCGGCGGCGACGGCACCCACTCGGTGCGCCTCCCCGACGGCCGTACGCTCTGGCTCTTCTCCGACACCTTCCTCGACCGGGTACAGCCACCGCCCAACCCGCAGGGCCAGCCCTACCGCTGGCGCACCGCCGACAACGGGGGCACGCCCCTCCTGCGGCACAACACCGCCGTGGTGATGTCTCCTTCGGGACGCCTGGAGCGCACCCTCACCGGCGGCAGCCCGGCCGCCCCCGGACCCTTCTTCCCCGACGTGGACGGCGGCTGGCGCTGGCCGGTCCGGGCCACCGTCGAGCCCCGTACGCCCGGGGCGCGCGAGAAGGTCGTCCGCGTCCTCCTGTGGAACCGCGCTCCGGGGACCGGCCCCTGGGTCTTCGGCGTCCCGCGCAGCACCGAGGTCGCCACCCTCTCCCTCCCCGACCTCCGCCTGGAGAACATCACCGAGACCGTCGACCAGACGTCCGTGACGGACCCGGCCCGCCGCGTCCTCTACGGCGCCGCGATGGTCCGGCACGGCGACTGGACCTATGTCTTCGGCGGCGACGACCCGCCGGACGCACCGGCCTCCAGCGCCTACCTTGCACGGGTCCCGGCCGGGCGCCTCGCGCACCGCGCCGACTGGCGGTTCTGGGACGGCGCACACTGGCAGCGGCAGGCCGACCGCGCCCGGCCGGTGCTGTCCGACGGCGGCCGGCGCGGCGTCGGCAGCGCCTTCACCGTCGTACTCAGGGACGATGGGGGCACCTCCCGCGCATGGGGGTCCCCCCGCGCGAGCGAAGCCGAGCGTGGGGGAGAAGTCGAGACCGGGGGAGGAGCCGAGCGTGGGGGAACCTGGGTGCTGCTCACCATGGACACCGGGGGAGCGGGCACCGAAGGGTTGACCGCGATCACCAGCTACTGGTCCTGCTCGCCCGAAGGCCCCTGGCACGGCCCGAACGGCCGCATCGTGCCGCCCCGCCCGCCCGACGCCGAACCGCAGTACGTCGCCGCCTACAACCCGCAGGCGCACCCCGAATTCACCGCTTCCGGCGAACTGCTGCTCAGCTACGACATCAACTGGCTCGGGCCGCCCGGCGTCCCGGCCGACGCACGGCTCAACAGCAATGTCGACCTCTACCGGCCGCGGTTCCTGCGGGTGCGGCTGGGGCCGTGACCCGCCTGCCCGGCTCGTCGGCTCGCCGGGGTCAGCTCCCGTGCCGCGCCCGCCAGTTACGGGCCACCTCGTCGATGTCGAACGGGGTGAGGTTCAGCGGCGGACCGTCGAGCTCGGTGCGCAACGCCGCGTCGATCCGTTCGTTGACCGCGGTCAGGATGCGGCGCAGCGCGGCTTCGCTGGGGGCGTTGGACGCCGCCTCCAGAGCCTCCTCGGCCTCCTTGCGCAGGGCGAGTGTCGGCGGCAGACACGAGAGGTGCTCCCGGCTCATCTTGTCCTTGATCCACCACATCTCGTCATAGGGCTGGTCGAGATGCGGAAGGGGCTTTCCGGCGCCGGACAGCCGGTCGAAGTCACCGCGCTCCGTCGCCTCACGGATCTGCTTGTCGACCCAGCTCTCGAAGCTGACACCAGGGGGTTTGCGCTCGGTCATCGCGTGAGTCTCCCGAGGTCCAGTGGCCGTCCGGTTCTCGTGGCTGTCCGGTTCGCTTCGCGGCACGCGGGTGGCCGCCTTTTCAGGCTAACGCCCCGACGGGTGGCTCAGCCGGACGAGCCGCCCGTCGTCCCGGGGGCGCCGACGGCCGGACCGGGCTTCTCCTCCGGCGCGCCGTCCGACCCTCCGTCCGTCGTGCCGGTCGGGCTCGGTTCGACCACCGGGAAGGCGTTGTTGCCGCCGCAGACCATCGGGCCCATACGGACATCCGCGCCGACCAGTGTCACGGTGACCTCGCCCGGTGGCCGGTCCCCGGGGACCTTGGCGTTGGCCGCGGTGCACACCAGCTGGTTCAGCGAGGCCGAGTCCAGGAACTTCGCGTTCATCGGCAGCGTGATCACCACCGTGCCCTGGCCCGTCGCCGTGGTCAGCCGGCCGGGGAACTTCGGCAGGACGCTGGAGAGCCCACGCATCCGCTCGGCGTGGTTCGGTCCCTCCAACAGCAGCTGGATCGCGTCCTCCGGGTCGACCGGCGCCTTCGCGGGGCGGGTCGCGGAGCGCAGCCCGGACGGCCCGTAGAAGAACAGCTGCACATCGGCGGCCGGGGACTCGCCCGGCGCCTTCACGCCCGCGGCCGGCTCACCGGCGTCGATGACATCGGTGGGAGCGATACCGCAACCGGCCAGCGCGACGGTGAGGACGGCGCCCAGCACACCGGTCAGCAGGCCGGCGAGTCCGGTCCGCCGGGTGCGTGCGGAGGTCAGGGCATGCGGGGAGGTCGGGGCATGGAGGGCGTTCTTCGTACTCATGCCTTGTGCTCCTTCCCGGTCCCGAGGTGTTCGGAGTCCCGGCCGTCGTTCGCGGTGGTGTGCGCTGCCGGGCTCCCGGCCAGGAGCCCGGCGTCGTCCGCGGCCGTGTGCCCCAGGACGTCCGCCGACGGGCTGCCGGCCGGTTCCGCGGCGTCGTCGGAGGCCGGTCTGCCGGCGGACGGTTCGCCGGCCCGGTCTTCGTCGGCCTGGTCGTCGCCGGCCGTGTCCGGCGGCCCGTCCGTTGCCCCGCCTCCCGCCCCTTCTGTCGCCCTGTCCCCCGCGCCATCCGCCGTCCCGTCCCCCGCCCTGCCCGTCGCCTCGTCCCCCCTCCCGGAGTGGTGCAGCGGCAGATCCACCGTGAACACCGCCCCGCCCTCAGAGGAGTTGGCGGCCCGCAGGGAGCCGCCGTGCAGCCGGACGTTCTCCAGCGCGATGGCCAGGCCCAGCCCGCTGCCCTCCGACCGGGCGCGGGCCGAGTCCGCCTTGTAGAAGCGGTCGAAGACATGCGGCAGCACCTCGGGATCGATACCGGGGCCGCTGTCCGAAATCTCGATCAACAGCCGGACCGCGTCCGGCGCCGGAGCGTGCAGCCGCACCCGCACCGGCTCGCCGCCGTGGTGCAGGGCATTGCCCACCAGGTTGGCGACCACCACATCCAGCCGCCGCGGGTCCAGCCGGGCCCGCACATGCGCCGGCAGATCCGTCGCCACCCGCTTCTGCCAGGCCCTGGCCTGCAGCGTCTTACGGATGGTCTCCGCGACGTCCACCTCGTCCACATGCAGTGCCGCGGCACCGGCGTCAAAGCGTGAGACCTCCATCAGGTCCTCGACCATCCGGGCCAGCTTGCCGGTCTCCTGGCTGATCAGCCGGACCGCCGAGGCGGTGTCCGGGTCGAGCGAGTCGGCGTCCTCGTCGAGGACGTCGGTGACCGCCGACATCGCCGCCAGCGGTGTGCGCAGCTCATGCGAGACATCGGCGGCGAACCGCCGGGAGTTGGCCTCCAGCCGCCGCAGATCCGCCACGCTCTCCTCCAGCTTCGCGGCCATGTCGTTGAACGTCCGGGACAGATCGGCCAGTTCGTCGGTGCCCTTCACCTCCAGCCGGGTGTCCAGCTTGCCCTCGGCGAGCCGCCCGGCGGCCTGCCGCAGGCCCCGTACCGGCCGCAGCACCCCGCGCGCGGCGAACAGCGCCGGGATCACCGCCAGTACGAGCACCGGCAGCGCGCCCCGCTGTGCGGCGCTCACCAGCGCCTCGACATTGGACTCCTCGGCGCCGAGCGGCAGCTGCGCGTAGACGGACAGCGCGGAGGAGTCACCGTCGGACTGCCGGACCGGCATCCCGATCAGCAGCCAGGGTTCGCCGCCCCGGTCGACCCGCTGGAAGGCCGGCACATGACGCTTCTCGACCGACTCCTTGAGCTCGGCCGGCACCACCACACTGCGTTCCAGGCCGGCTTCGGCGCTGTCCGGGACGCCCTTGTAGTGGACCCAGATGTCCCAGTCCCGGGATGTGCCCGAGCGTTCCAGCTGGAGCCGGAAGGAGTCCAGATCCGCCTGGGCCGGCGGCACCGGGAGCTCCGGCGCCAGTGAATTGATCTGCCCGCGCAGGTCGTTGACGGCGATGTCCTGGGAGCGCTGGAGGATGGCGTTACGGGCCTCGCGGTAGGTCAGCCCGGCGGTGGTGAGCGCGCTGACGGCCGCCACCAGCAGAAACGCCACGACGAGCCGGGCCCGCAGACTCCGCGCCAGCTGCGGGGTCCCCCGTCGCAGGTGGGGGAGGGTCGGCACCAGGCTGCCGAGGCGGCTCACAGCGGCCCGAAGCGGTAGCCGAAACCACGCACGGTCTGGACATAACGGGGGCTGCGCGGAGTGTCCTCTATCTTCGTCCGCAGCCGCATGACACACGCGTCGACCAGCCGGGCATCGCCGTGGTAGCTGTGCTCCCAGACATGCTCCAGCAGCTGCTGACGGCTGAAGACCTGCCCCGGGGTGGCGGACAGGAACAGCAGCAGCTTCATCTCCGACGGGGCCAGCGCCAGATCCTGGCCGCCCTTGGCGACAACCAGCCCGGCCCGGTCGATGGCCAGCTCCCCATAGGTCTCGACGGGGGCGGGCCCCGGCTCCGACACGGCCGGCTCACCGTCGGCGGGCAGCGCGGTACGGCGCAGCACCGCGCGGATCCGGGCCTCCAGCACCTCCCCGCGGGCGGGCTTGACGATGTAGTCGTCGGCCCCGGCCTCCAGGCCGAGCACCACGTCCAGGTCGTCGCCGCGGGCGGTGAGCATGATGATCGGCAGCTGCCGTTCGGCGCGGATCAGCCGGCAGACCTCGAAGCCGTCCTTGCCCGGAAGCATCAGGTCCAGCAGGACGATGTCGGGGCGGAAGCCCGGCAGGACCTCCAGCCCCTCCTCGCCGCTCGGCGCGGCCGCCACTTCGTGGCCGCGCCGCCGTAGCGCGAGGCTCACCCCGTCCCGTACGGCGGCGTCGTCCTCGATCAGAAGTACTCGTGGCATGGGGTCCAGTATCCGTAGGTTTCTTGACGGCTCTGTAACAGGAGCAGCCTGCCCGGATTTCCGTGCATCTGTCGTGGTGCAAGGCGGCAAGCGTGCACAGCACACACCGCCGATCGGTACGCACACGAGCTCGGCACGAGGGACGGGATTCACATGGGACGGCGGCGCTTCGGCATCGAGAGCGGGATCATCGGAGTCACCGCGGCGGCAGTGGTGTCGCTCGCGGTCGCGGGCGCGCTGGCGTTCGCACAGCCCGGCGGCAGTTCCGAGGCCCAGGCCGGGAGCGCGGACTCCGCCGGCCAGAAGCCCGAGCCGGCGCCCGCGATCACCAAGGTCGACCCGTCCATCGTGCATGCCTCGGACCGTCCGGGCCGCAGCCTGAACATCACCATCGACGACGGCCCGGACCCGGTCTGGACCCCGAAGGTGCTGGACGTCCTCAAGAAACACGACGTCAAGGCGGTGTTCTGCATGATCGGACCGCAGGCGAAGGCGCACCCCGACCTCGTCAAGAAGGTGGTGGCCGCGGGGCACAGGCTCTGTGACCACTCCATCAGCCATGACACCGGTATGGACCACAAGTCGGAGAGCTACCAGTCGCAGCAGATCCTCGACGCCCAGAAGATGATCGAGGACGCGGCGGGCGGCGCGAAGGCGGAGTACTACCGCGCCCCGGGCGGCGCCTTCACGCCCTACAGCCGGCAGGTCGCCGCCGACCACGGCATGCGGCCGCTGGGCTGGAACGTCGACAGCAAGGACTTCGAGAGCGGCAGTGTCGAGACGATCGAGCAGAGGGTCCGCGGGGAACTGCCGAACGGCTCGACGGTCCTGTTCCACGACGGCGGCGGCAACCGGGCGAGGACCGTCGAGTCGCTGGACCGGCTGCTGCCGTGGATGAAGCAGCAGGGGTACGGATTCGGCTTCCCGAAGCGCTGAGCGTGCCGGGTGCGCCGGGCCGGTTCCGACGAGCCGGCCGGGCCGGCCACGGCCGATCCGGGTACGCCGAGGCGAGATTCCGGGTACGCCGATCCGGGTCCTCCGGGTCCCGCCGACCCCGGTACGCCGACCCGTTGTTCCGCGTACGCCCAGCCGTCATTCCGCGTACGCCGAGCCGATATGACGAAGGGCCTGTCCGCCGCCGGACAGGCCCTTGAGCCGCGCCGGCAGCAGCCGGGGCCGGCGGGCCGCCGTCACGCCGCGCCGAACAGCTCCGCGAGGCCGCGCTCGACGTCGAGGTGCGCCGTCTCGCACCCGGTCGGCACCGCCGCGTACGAGCGCTCCAGGAACTGCCGGACGTCCGAGGTCCTCAGCTGGACCATGGCGATGCCCTCGTCCGCGTGGAACTCCATCACCATGCGGTCCGGGCCGGACGGGCGCACCCGCACATCGCCGCTTCCGGCCGGCATCCGCAGCCCCTCGGTGAGCAGCTCACGGGCGAACATCCACGCCACGGCCTCCCCGTCCAGCGAGATCTCCGGCGGGAAGGACATCCGCACCGCCAGCGGGTCGGCCGGCTGGTAGTGCAGCACCGCGGGCACCGCGCGCGGGCCTGGCGTGGTCGCGACGAGACGGACCTGGACGGCGTGGTCGATGACACGGTTCATCGCGGCTGCTGCTCCCTCACTGCTGTCGGCTATGGGACGGCTCACCGAGTAGGACGGCGTGCCGGCGCTCGTCGTGCCCGCGAGGGGGGTGTGATCTGTGTCATGTTGCGGATTCCCGAGGCGATTCGGGGTACCGGTGAGGGTCCGGTCCGCCGAACGGTACGCCGGCGGAGGCGCTGCCCGATGTGCTGTCGGGGGTTCCGTTCGGTGTTCCGTCCGGTGTTCCGTTCGGCGTGCTGAGGAACTCATCGAGGATGCCCGGGGCCGCCGCCGAGGCGAAGGACGGGGCGTAGTCGGCGGCGAGGTCCGGAATGCGATAGCGCTCCTCGCCCGCGGCGACCACGGCGGTGAGGGTGACCAGTCCGGCCCGGCGGGTGAACGGCGAGGTGGAGAACGTCCACGCCGCGATGGCCTCGCGCTGAAGGGCGACGGTGTCACGGCTGAACGTGCCGGAGCGGGTGACCAGATAGCGGCCGTGGATCCCGTGCCCCAGATTGCGGTACGCGTCCCGGGCCAGCCACAGCGCGACCGGTGCGGTGACCACGGCGTAGGTCCAGGCGCAGTGCAGCAGGACGGGCGTGAACGCCGCGCCGAGGCCCGCGAGGACGACCGTGCCGGGCAGCACGACGAACAACAGGCCGCGCACCCGTCGCCGGCGGAGGGCGACACGGGGATGGGCGGTCAGCGGAGGGTGCGCCCTCTTTCCCGTCCCAGCCGTCAACGCCTTTCCTGGGAACGGGGATTGAAGGGTGCCGGTCGCCACGCGGAGTGCCTAGTGGCGGGGCGCGGGCGGCAGCAGCCCGCTCCGCCGGCGGTTCTCCTCACGGTTGCCGAGACCGCCCGCCACCGCACGGACGAGCGCGCCACCGCCGGCCCGCAGCAGCAGCGGCTCGCGCAGCAGCACACCCCGCAGCCGGGCCCGTTCGATGGTGACCGAGCGGTTGGTGAACAGCCCCCGGCGCACCTGGAGCGTGCGGGCGTCGGCCCATTCCAGGCGGTAGCTCCACCAGTTCTCGACGTAGAGGGCGACCGCGCCGACCGAGCCCAGGGCCAGGATGGCGAGCAGCGCCGTCGGGATCGTCAGCCACAGGACGCTCGCCCCGAATTCGCTGAACGCCCGCCGGACGAAGCCGAGTTTCCACGGCTCGATGCCGATGGCGTCCAGCGCCCGGTAGGCGGAACCGGCCACGACGAACACCCCGCCGACGATCCAGAAGGTGAGCGGCGCGTACCGCAGCCAGCGCCAGCTGATCCGGGCCAGCACCGGGTCGTCGGCGGCCGCCTCGGTATCGGCGCGCGCGAGCAGCTCCGTACGCAGCCGGTCCGCCTCGGCGGGCCGCAGCGCCTCCAGCGACAGCTCGCCGCCGCCGTCCCCGGAGCCTGCCGTGCCCGTCCGCAGCACGGTGACGCCCATCAGACGGTGCAACGGCGACGCGGTCAGGTCGACGGTGCGGATGCGGTGCAACGGCACACTGCGCAGCCGCCGGGTCAGCAGCCCGCTCCGCACGTCGAAGGAGTCGTGGGTGACCCGGAAGTCCGTACGGGCCCAGCGGATCAGGCCGATCACGGTGATGACGGCGAGCGTGATCCATGCCCCGGGTGTGATCTCAGCGCCGGTGGCCAGCGCGGTCAGCGCCGGCGAGCCGAGCGGCGCCGCCAGCCAGCCGCAGTGCACCAGCAGGGTGCGGGGCTCCAGGCGGCGCCAGGAGGTGGACGCGGCGGGCACGGCGGGCGTCTCCGCGTTCAGGCAACGGATCATCCGCTTGCTCATGCCGCATCACCCGGCACGTTCTGGGCGGCTTCGCCGATCAGCCGGGACAACTCCGGTGCGTCCGCGTCGGAGAGCCCCGCGATCTTGATGTCACCGGCGGTGGACGCGGTGGTGACGGTCACCGTCGCCAGCCCGTAGTGCCGCTGTATGGGGCCGCGCACGGTGTCGACCGTCTGCACCCGGGACAGCGGCGCGATCCGCCGCTTCTGCCAGAACCAGCCGCCCGCCGCGTGGACCGCGCGGGTGCCCAGCTCCCACGCGTGGACGGAGTACCGCCAGCGCGGCATGACCAGGACGTAGCCGAGCGCGGGCAGCACCAGCACGACCAGCAGCAGTGGGCCCGGCCAGGGCAGCGCACCCGGGAAGAAGAGCGCCGAGAGTACCGCCATCACCACCGCGACGAGCAGCATCGGCCCGCTGAGCGTGAGCATTGCCTGGACCGTCCACCAGCGGCGGGCACGGGGATCGACGCGATGACGGGGCGGGCGCAGGAGCGGGGCGGCGTGCTCGGGCATGAGGGTTCACCGTTTCCAAGTCAAGCGTATTGAGTAGCGATACGTTATAACAGTACGATCGACTTGTAAAAGCGCCCCGGACCGGGTCATGGACTCGGACGGGCCACGGATTCGGACAACTGCGGCACTTCACAGGAAGGGAGGGTGTCCATGCCCAAAAAGGTGGATCACGAGGCCAGGCGCCAGGAGATCGCCGAGGCGCTCTGGCGGATCGCCGGCACCCGGGGACTGGACGGCGCGAGCCTGCGCGATGTCGCCGCCGAGGCCGGTATCTCCCTCGGCCGATTGCAGCACTATTTCCACTCCAAGGACCAGCTGCTCCTCTTCGCCCTGCGGCACACCAACCGCCTGGCCGACCAGCGGATCCGCGAGCGCATCGAGGCACTGACCGACGAGCCGTCACCCCGCACGGTGCTGCGCACCTGTCTCTCGGGGATGCTGCCGCTGGACGAGCAGAGCCGCACCGGGCAGCTGGTGGCCGCCGCCTACTTCGCCCGCGCCGTCCACGACGAGAATCTGCGCGCCGAGGCCGAGGACGGCATCCCCAAACTCCGCGCCTTCCTCACCGACCAGCTGCGCAGAGCTGCGGAACGCGGCGAACTGTCACCGGACCGGGCCACCGAGGACGAGGCGATGCTGCTGATCAGCCTGGTCGATGGGCTCTCGGCGTATGTCCTGCTGGATGTGCAGACGGGGGATGAGGCGTTGCGGGTGCTGGATCTGCATCTGGGCAGGTTGTTTGCCTGAGCCCCACGTTTTTGGCTGTCCCGCCGCAGGCGAACCCGGTCGGCTCAGGCCGAGCGCAGTACCCCCGCGAGGGACGCCTCGACGTCCATAAACGCCCCTTCGCCCCCCTTTGCGATGACCCCGTACGACCGGTTCGGAAAGTCCCGCAGATCCCGCGTCCCGAACTGCACCATCGCCATCCCGTCCACCGAGTGGAACTCCACCACGACGGTCTCCGGACCGCACGGCCAGATCCGCACATCGCCCGTACCGGACGGCAGGCGCAGCCCCTCCGCCAGCAGGTCACGCCCGAACATCCAGGTCACTTCCGCCCCGTCCAGCGAGGCGGCGGGCGGGAAGACCAGCCGCACCGCGAAGGGGTCCGCGCGGTCGTAGCGCAGGCTCGCCGGAATCTCCCGCGACTGCGGTGTGGTCGCGACGAGACGGGCCTGAACGGCGTGGTCGATGGCGGTGGACATCGCCGGCTCCCTTGCATTCGGTGCGAGATTGCGGTGCTGCGGTGCTTCGGTGACTGCGGTGCTTCGCTTCCGGTGGTGCGTGATCTCGATGCTTCGGCTTCGGTGCGTTCGCCTCTACGGCCACTAGGGCGGCGAGCGCATTACGCCAGTGCACCGGATTCCTGTATGACGTGTGTCACGAAGCTTTGAATGCGGAGATATGTCCTCTTTACGCTTGCGCAGTCCATCAATGCCCCGATGGCCGGAGCACCCGCCCACCGAGAGCCGGTCCGGGACCGTGCCAGGAGCCGTCAGAGACGGGCTACCACCGGGGCGAGTGATACGTCAGGGGCTGTACCTCCATGACCTCCATGTCAGATGCCTTCGCGGCTTCCGGGGAGTCGGCGGTGGACGCCTACGCCGCGCTCTACGCACAGGAGCATCCGCGCCTGGTCGGCTACGCCCACTCGCTGACCTCCGACGCCTGGCTCGCCGAGGATCACGTCGCCGAGGCCCAGTTCCACGTCTGGCGACGGATCCGGGACGGCCACCGGATCGACAACATCCCGGCGTATCTGCGGACCACCATCCGCCACATCGCCGCATCGGCCGGCTCCGGTGCCGCCCGCGAGATCCCGCGTGACCCGGAGGACGGCTACACCTGGCGGGCGGCCGACGCGTCGGCCGGCAGTGCGGACCCGCTGCAGCGCGTCGCCTGTGTCGATCTCCTCGCCCAGGTCCTCGACCAGCTGCCGCAGCGCTGGGTGAAGGCGCTCTGGCTCGCCGAGGCCGAGGGTCAGCCGCCGGCGGCCGTCGCCAAGGTGATAGGCACTGGCAAGGGCGCGACGTCCGTGTTGCTCCACCGTGCGCGCGAGGGGATGGGGCAGGCGTTTCTCCGGGGCATGCCGGGCACACCCGAAGATCCCGCGTGCGGCATGTTCTGGGAGTGGATACCCGCGGTTGTCCGGGGCGAGGCCACCGACGGGCAGGTCGACGACGTCGACAGCCATGTCCTGCACTGCCCCGACTGCCGGAACCGGGTGGTCCTGCTGACCCGCGCCAACCACCGGCTGCCGGCGCTCACCGGTCCGGCGCTGCTGGTGTTTCTGGCGAGCGGTTCGGCGCACTTCCTGCTGCCACTGGTCGGCGCCGGGGCGGCGGGTGCGGGCTCCCCTGCGTACGGGAGCGGCCCGCTCAAGGCGGCGCACCGGTCCGTACGGCACCTGATGCGCGGCCAGGTCACCCCGGCCGGGCCGCTCGCCGCGTCCGTCGCGGGCGTGGGCGTCGCGGCGCTGGCCACCGCGGCCGTCGTCACCGGAATCGCGTTGACCAACGACGATACGGCTGCCGCGGCGCGCCCGCAGGCGCCGGTGACGGCGGAGGCCGGGGGCGGACAAGAGCCGGGTCCGCCTGCCGTACGGGGCGGAGAGACACCCTCGGCGACGGATGGCGCCGGTGATGCGGTGCGGCCGGGCATCAGGGCCCCGGGCGCGGGTGGTGTTCCGCCGCGCGATCGGGACCCGGCGCACGGTGAGACACGGGGGCGATCCGGGCCGACCCTGCCGGCACCGTCCGGGGCCGCTGCGGCGGGGGCCGGCGCTGCGGGGGCGGGAACGCCGTCGCCTGTTGCGCCGAGCGCTTCGACCGAACCGAGCGCTTCGACCGAACCGAGTGCCTTGGCGGGACCGAGTGCCTCGGCCGCGTCGACCGCGTCGACCGCGTCGACCGGGTCGTCCGCAGCGGCGGGGTCGGCGGGTTCGACCGCTTCGGCTGGGTCGTCCGGGGCGACGGGAACGTCCGGGTCGGCTTCGTCCGGCGGTCCGGCGGTGGTTCCCACGCCGAAGGTCACGCCTACGCCCACCGCGCCGCCCGCGGCGACGGGCACGCCGACCCCGACCCCGACTCCGACGCGCACGCCGGACTCCTCCGTGCCGGAATCCCCCGCGCCGGAATCCGCCACGCCCGCAACGCCCACGCCCGCGGCGACCTCCGGGCCCACCGGCGGCGATGCCACCGCAGGGCCGACGACCGAGCTCGCACCCACCGCCTCTCCCGCAGGCTGACCGGCACCCTGCGACAAGGGCTGACCGGAGCCCGCACCCGCTGTCGTCACGACGTACACACACGAAGAGCCGCAACTCCCCTGCCACTTCGTTCCGTCCGGCATTTCGGACAGCGGTCGCCACCCCTTCCCGCACCCGCTCCGGCGCCCTGGACGCGGCATTCAGGCTGGGCTAGCTTCCAGCGCAACGAGGCCGTGAGGGGCCTGAGGCCCGTGGGGAATGCGTGAGTGGGGCGGGGTGGGGCGTATGCAGCGTACGGGGCGGATACGAGGCGCAAAGTGGAGGCGGGGTACGGGGCGATGGCGAGGTGCACGGCAGACGCGGGGCACGTGGCGATCGGCGTCCGGCGGATGGCCGGCGGTCGTCGTCGGTGTGACGGCCGCCGCGGCGACGCTCGGCGCGCTGACAGCCGGCCCGGTGGCCGCGTCCCAGCCGGCCGGCACCAACGGTCAGCCGCCCGGCACCAACCGTCAGCCGGCCGGAGCCAATAGCCATCCCGATGACACCGACAGTCCTACGGCTACGGCTGATATCAACAGCCATACACTCCATGCCGGTTGGCGCCTGAAGGGCAGTGACAGCAGCGCCCGTTTCCGTGGGCTGGCGGCCGTCAGCCGTGCGACCGCATGGGTCGCCGGAACCCATGGCACCGTGCTGCGCACCCACGACGGCGGCAGGCACTGGACCGATATCTCGCCGCCCGGCGCCGGCGCCCTGGAATTCCGCGATATCGAGGCGTTCGACGGACGCCACGCGGTCGTTCTCGCGATCGGCGAGGGCGAGTCCTCGCGCGTCTTCCGCACCGACGACGCGGGTGCCACGTGGGCCGAGAGCTTCCGCAACACCGATCCGCGCGCCTTCTACGACTGCCTGACCTTCTTCGACCGGCGCCACGGCATCGCCCTCGGCGACCCCGTCGACGGGAAGTTCCGGATCCTGTCCACCGCTGACGGCGGCCGCAGTTGGCGCCTGCTGCCCTCGGACGGGATGCCGTCGGCGCAGAAAGGCGAGGCCGCGTTCGCCGCCAGCGGGCAGTGCGTGGTCTCCTCCGGCCGCCGGGACGCCTGGATCGCGACCGGCGGCGCCGCTACCGCTCGTGTCCTGCACACCACCGACCGGGGCCGGACCTGGACGGTCGCCAACACCCCCGTCCCGGCGGGCGATCCAGCCCGCGGAGTCTTCGCCCTCGCCTTCCGCGACCGTACGCACGGCATCGCGGTCGGTGGCGATTACCGCCCCGAACAGCTCTCACCCCGGTCCGCTTCGGTCAGCGCCGACGGCGGCGCCACCTGGACCGCGGCCGCCGTGCCCCCGCACGCGTACCGCTCCGGCGCCTCCTGGCTCCCGCACTCGCGGCGTATCGCCCTGGCGGTCGGCCCGTCCGGCAGCGATCTGACGCTCGACGGCGGCCACACCTGGCACACCTTCGACCACGGCTCGTACGACACCGTCGACTGCGCCCCGGACCTGGGGTGCTGGGCCGCGGGCGAGCAGGGACGAATCGCCCGCTTGGAGCCGTGAGGAGGGCCTTCGCGACCGGGGCGTCGATGGTCGCGGATGCCGGTGGCCGGGGAACGTCAACCCACCCCCATCCAGGCACTTCATCGACTCACTCCACCGAACTCCCCAGCCGGGCCTCCAACACGACCAGTAACTCGCCCAGCGCAGCGGAGAGTTCATCCTGCCGCTCAGCGCCGATACCGGAGAGCAGCGCCGCCTCGTACCGCAGCTGCTCGGGCAGCAGCCGGTCGATCATGTCGCGGCCCTCGTCGGTGAGGGAGAGATGTGTGACGCGGCGGTCACGCTCGTCGGGGCGGCGGGCGATGAGTCCGCGTTCCTCCAGCGCCCGTACCCGCTTGGTCACCGCCGTCCCGGAGGCGAAGGTCTCGCGCGCCACCCGTCCGGGGGTCAGCTCGCGGCCCATCCGGCGGAGCGTGCCGAGGATGTCGAACTCGGGGCGGGTGAGCCCGGCCCGCCGAAGCGGCGCGTCGGCCGCCTGTTGCAGCAGGGCGGAACAGCGGTTGAGCCGTCCGATCACCGCCATCGGGCCGGTGTCCAGCCCGGGGTGCACCTGCTGCCACTGGCGCAGCACCCCTGCGACGATGTCCTCGGTCACCCGCACTCTCCTCTCGGCCGCACTGCCGTACGGCCAATTCTGCCTGCCGCCGGGCCGGACGGCCGTGCGGAGCGGCGGCCGTGCGGGGCGGGCAGCCGTGCGGCGCGGGCGGTCGTGCGGAGCGGTAGCCGTGCGGCGCGGGCGGCCGGCGCGGGCGCCGGAATACCCCCTGCGCCCACCGCGTTGTGGCCTGCAAGGGGCGCTCACAACCCTTAGGGGATCTGTTCGGACAACCCCTACGGGAACCACCTGAGCGAAGCCTTGACGGAACTTCTAACGGCCCCCTAAGGGGCGCCCGCCAGCACGCGCGCCCGGCACGCCGATGGCGTTCCCCACGCGCTCCGCAGCGCCCGCGCCTTGCGGATCCACAGCGACAGATCCAGCTCCTCGGTGTAGCCGACCGCACCGTGCAGCTGAAGCGCCGTGCGCGCCGCGCCGTACGCCGCCTCGCCCGCGGCAACCTTCGCCGCGGCGACATCCCCACGCGTACGCCGCTCCCCGTGCGCACGCCGCTCCCCGCCCGCCAGTGCCACCGCCGCCGCGAACACCAAGGGCTGCGCGAATTCCAAGGCCAGCAGGGCGTCCGCCAGCCGGTGCTTCACCGCCTGGAACGAGCCGATGGCCACACCGAACTGCTTGCGCTGCTGCACATAGGTGATGGTGTCGGCCAGCAGTCGGCGTCCGACCCCCAGCGCCTGGGCAGCCGTGAGCAACGCCGCGACATCGGCGGCATGCGCGGCGGCTGCCCGTACCTCCGGCCCGCTCGCCAGCACCTCGTCGTCGAGTGCGGGCCGGGCGAGCCGCCGTGCCGGGTCGAGCGAGGGCTGGACCGGTCCGTGGCCCGCCGCGCACAGCAGCCGGTCGTCCATGATGACGAACCGCGTGTCGGCGGCTGCCGCGTCCAGCGCGTACGGCCCGTGCGCCTGATCCGTGTACGAGACGAGGTGACCGCCCGTGGCGATTCCGGGGAGCCAGCGCCTGTTGAGCGCCGGATCGTCCAGCCGTCGCAGCAGGGCGGCCGCGGCGACCGTTTCGACGACCGGCCCTGGCATCGCATGACATCCCAACACGACGAAAGCCAGGGACATTTCGACAGTGAGCAGAGGGAGCAGGCCACTCGCCCGGTACCCTTCCGGTGCTGCGCCGTCATTCCCCACCGGAGCCTCGCCGCAACGCCCGTCCTGGGGAGCGCCCTTATGGCCATCCGGCGCCGCGCCCCCGTATTCCTCCGGCACCGCGAGAGCGAACACCCCCGCGTCCGCCAGCCGTTGCCACACCTTTCGTCCGGGACCGGTGTCGTCCGCTCCCCATGCGCGTACCGCACCCGCGACATCGGCTGCGCTCAGCATCCGGTCGAGTGTCCGGCCGAACTCGTGCTGCTCATCGTCGAGAAGAAAAGTCACCCTCGGCGTCCTCCCGTCGCGCGACGGGACATGTGCCCCGCAAGGCCCGCCCGTTCTGCGGATCTCCGACCTCCGCCGCTCCCACCTGTGGCCGCCACCCTGCCCATCCGGCACGTCACTCCGCCCCGGCCCGTCACCCCGACCATCCGGGGCGTCACCCTGGCCTGCCCGTCCTTCACCCATCCGGGGTCGCCGCCCGCCCCACCCGTCACCGTCGCCCCTTCGGCAGTCCCAGCAGCCGCTCGGCGATGATGTCGCGCTGGATCTCATTGGTACCTGCGTAGATCGGACCGGCCAGCGAGAAGAGCCAGCCGTCCGCCCAACCGCCCTGGTCCGGAGAGTCGTTGGCATGGCCGGCGAGTTCGCCCTCGGCGCCGAGGAGGTCGAGCGCGGTCTCGTGCAGGGCGATGTCCAGCTCGGACCAGAAGACCTTGTTGAGGCTGGAATCGCCACCCAGACCGCCACTCGGATCGCCACCCAGACCCCCGGCACCCGGATGGGCACCCAGGCCGGCGCCCGGACCGTCACCCAGACTGGCGCCCGCGGCGAGCCGGTCGGCATGGGCCCGGGTGAAGAGGTGATACGCGCGGGCGCCGATGACCGCGTCGGCGACCCGGTCGCGCAGCGCCGTATCGGACGGATCGGCACGCCGCCACAGCGCGACCAGACGCTCGGCGGCCGCTGTGAAGCGGCCGGGGCTGCGCAGGGTGAGGCCGCGCTCATTGCCCGCCGTGCTCATCGCGACCCGCCACCCTTGGCCCGGCTCGCCGATGACGTCTTCGTCCGGGACGAAGACCTCGTCGAGGAAGAGTTCGGCGAAGGCGGGTTTGCCGTCCAGACGCGCGATGGGCCGTACGGTCACGCCGGGCGCGCGAAGATCGAACATGACATACGTCAGCCCGCGGTGCGGCCGGTCCGCGTTCGGATCGCTGCGGAACAGTCCGAACGCCCGATCGGCGAACGCCGCCCGAGAGGACCACGTCTTGTGCCCGCTGAGCAGCCAGCCGCCCTCGGTCCGTACGGCCCTGGAGCGCAGCGACGCGAGGTCCGATCCGGCCTCCGGCTCGGACCATGCCTGCGCCCAGACGACCTCGCCGCTCGCCATCGGCGGCAGCACGCGGGCGAGTTGGGCGGGGGAGCCGTGCTCGAAGAGCGTCGGGGCGAGGAGGCTGATGCCGTTCTGGCTGACCCGGCCGGGCGCGTTCGCGGCGTAGTACTCCTCCTCGAAGATCAGCCAGCGCGCGAGGGACGCGCCCCGGCCGCCGTACTCCTCGGGCCAGGAGACCACCGACCAGCGGTCCGCGGCCAGGGTGCGCTCCCATTTCCGGTGGGCGGCGAAGCCCTCCTCGGTCTCCAGCGAGGGGAGCGGGGTGACGGGCACGTGCGTGGTGAGCCAGGCGCGTGCGGTGTGCCTGAACTCCTCGTCCTCCGGGGCATGTTCAAGATCCATCGACGGGCGGCCTCTTTCCTGACGCGACCCCTGAGGGGTGCGGGGGCGGGCGGAGTTACCGGATGCTCCAAGCTGCCTCCAACCGTTCCCTAACAAGTGTTTGGTAGGTTAGCGTACGGCCATGACGACCGAGAAGCCTCCGCGCGTTGCTTCGTCCCCTCCTGCGTACGTGCCTTCTTCCGCTCCTTCGCCCCGGACTTCGTACGTGCCTTCGTACGTTCCCGGGCATGGGCTGCTGGCCGGCCGGACGGCCGTCGTCACCGCCGCCGCGGGCGCCGGCATCGGCGGTGCCACCGCACGCAAGCTGCTGGAGGAGGGCGCGGACGTCGTCCTCTCCGACGCCCATGCGCGCCGGCTCAAGGAAGCCGAGGACCGGCTCGCCGAGGAGTTCGGCGCCCGGAGGGTCGCCGCCCTGCCGTGCGACGTCACCGACGAAGCGCAGGTCGTCGCCCTCTTCGACCTGGTGGAAGAGCGGCACGGCCGACTCGACATCGTCGTCAACAACGCCGGCCTCGGCGGCACCGCCGATCTCGTGGAGATGACCGACGACCAATGGGGCAAGGTCCTCGACGTCACCCTGAACGGCACCTTCCGCTGCACCCGCGCCGCGCTCCGCCGGATGCGCGAGGCGGATGAGGGCGGCGGCGATCGCGGCGCGGCCTGCGTGCGCGGTGGCTCCGACGTAAGCGGTGGCTCCGGCGTACGCGGCGGCTTGAGCAGTGGCTCCGGGGTACGTGGCGACTTCAGCGGTGGCTCCGGGGTACGTGGTGGCTCGGGCGCACGCGGTGGCTCGGGCGTCATCGTCAACAACGCCTCGGTCGTCGGCTGGCGCGCCCAGCGTGGCCAGGCGCACTACGCCGCCGCCAAGGCCGGGGTGATGGCCCTGACCCGCTGCGCCGCCGTCGAGGCCGCCGCGTACGGGGTCCGGGTGAACGCCGTCTCGCCGAGCCTGGCCATGCATCCGCATCTCGCCAAGGTCACCACCGAGGAGCTGCTGGCCGAGCTCACCTCCCGGGAAGCGTTCGGGCGCCATGCCGAGCCCTGGGAGGTCGCCAATGTCATCGTCTTCCTCGCCAGCGACTACTCCTCGTACATGACCGGCGAGGTCGTCCCGGTCAGCAGCCAGCACGCGTGAGCCGGCACAGGAGATCGGGCCCGGCCCGCATACGGAGGGGAATCCGGCACGGATCGGGTACGGATGCGACGGGAATACGGAGCGACAATGGCCACGTGCCAACCCCGAAGAACGCCAAGACCACCGCGAACGCCAAGACCACCGCGAACGCCAAGCGCAACGCGGACGCCAAGCGCAACGCGGACGCCAAGAACGACGCCCGAGGCACCAAGAAGAACGTCCGAGGCGCCAAGAAGAAGACGGTGACCGTGAGCGCGTCCCCGGAGCGCCGTCGCGAGCTGCTGAACACCGCCGCCGAGGTATTCGCCGCCCAGGGCTACAACGCCACGACCGTACGGAAGATCGCCGACGCGGCGGGCATGCTCGCCGGCAGCCTCTATTACCACTTCGACTCCAAGGAATCGATGGTGGACGAGATCCTCGCCACCTTCCTGACCGAGCTCTGGGACGGCTACGACGCGGTACTCGCCGCCGGACTCGGTCCCAGGGAGACCATCGAAGCCCTGGTCACGGAGTCGTTCCGGGAGATCGACCGGCACCGGCCCGCCGTCGCCATCTACCAGAAGGAGTCCAGGCACCTCGCCGCCCAGCCCCGCTTCGGCTATCTCACCGACTCCCAGCAGAAGTTCGAGAAGGCATGGCTGGGCACGCTGGAGCGGGGCGTGACCGAGGGGGTCTTCCGCGCCGATCTCGATATCCGGCTGACCTACCGCTTCGTCCGGGACACCGTCTGGGTCGCGGCGAGCTGGTACCGGCCGGACGGACACCACAGCCCGGAGGAGATCGCCCGCCAGTACCTGTCGATGGTGCTGGACGGCATCGCCGTACGTACCTGATCCACGACGTCCGCCATCGACACGCCCGCACATCCACATCTCATGTAACCGCACGTCAGCGATCCACACCCCGCAACCCACACGTCCGCAATCCACGCGTCCGCGATCCACTCGACGCCCAACCGGAGGAGCAGTCCCATGGCCGAGGCCTATATCGTCGATGCGCTACGCACCCCGGTCGGCAGGCGCAATGGCGGGCTCGCCGCCGTGCACCCCGCCGACCTCGGCGCGCATGTCCTCAAGGCGCTGATGGACCGTACGGACGTGGACCCGGCCGCCGTCGAGGACGTGGTCCTCGGCTGCCTGGACACCGTAGGACCGCAGGCCGGTGACATCGCCCGCACGGCCTGGCTGGCGGCCGGGCTCCCCGAGGAGGTGCCGGGCGTCACCGTCGACCGGCAGTGCGGATCCTCGCAGCAGGCCGTGCACTTCGCGGCGCAGGGCGTACTCTCCGGCACCCAGGACCTCGTCGTCGCCGGCGGCACCCAGAACATGTCGATGATCCCGATCGCCTTCGCCAGCCGGCAGGCCACCGAAGCGCTCGGCCTCACCGACGGCCCGTTCGCGGGCAGTGAGGGCTGGCGCGCCCGTTACGGCGACCGCCCGGTGAACCAGTTCTACGGCGCCGAACTGATCGCCGAGCAGTGGGGCATCTCCCGCCGCGACATGGAGGAGTTCGCGCTCCGTTCACACCGGCGCGCGCTCCGCGCCATGGACGAGGGCCGCTTCGCTCGGGAAACCGTGCCGTACCGGGACGTCACCCTGGACGAAGGGCCGCGCCGCGACACCTCGCTGGAGAAGATGGCGGGCCTCAAGCCGCTGGTCGAGAGGGGCCGGATGACTGCCGCCCTCTCCTCCCAAGTCTCCGACGGCGCCTCGGCGTTGCTGCTCGCCAGCGCACGCGCGGTCGGCGAACACGGGCTGACTCCACGCGCCCGTATCCACCACCTCTCGGTACGCGGCGAGGACCCCATCCGGATGCTCACCGCGCCCATCCCCGCCACCGCGCACGCACTCAAGAAGAGCGGCCTCACCCTCGACGAGATCGACCTGATCGAGATCAACGAGGCGTTCGCATCGGTGGTCCTGGCCTGGCTGAAGGAGACCGGCGCCGACCCGGACAAGGTCAACGTCAATGGCGGCGCCATCGCCCTCGGCCACCCCCTCGGCGCCACCGGCGCCAAGCTGATGACCACGCTCCTGCACGAACTGGAACGCACCGGCGGACGCTACGGCCTGCAGACCATGTGCGAGGGCGGCGGTCAGGCCAATGTCACGATCATCGAGCGGCTGTGAGAGCAGTGGTGCGAGCGGTTGTCAGGGTCTCTGTGGGGTGTCTCACAGCGGCCCTGCCGTCGCGTCTCCCAACCCCAGCAACGGGCAGCCGATGATTACCGCCACGGATGCCAGGCGGGTGGAGCCGCGCCGGGCGAGGATGCCGCCCAGACCGGCCAGGACGATGCCCACCGCGTAAAGGCCCGTCCAGGCGCCCACTTGGTGGCCACGCGTGAGCCGGACGACGGCCAGGGCCGGACCGAGGACGAACACCGCTGAACCCGGCCACCTCGGCCGCCCGGACCTCAGCTGCCGCCCGGGGCACTGACGCCCGCCGCAGGCGACCCCTTGGCTGCGGAGCTCGGCTGTGGAGCCGGCCGGCTAACGTCCCCGGTGCTTACAGGGTGTGTTCTTGACGAACAGCGCCCGCGGCCACGACGCCGGCCCGTAGCGGACGTCCTTCGTCACGCCTTTCTTGAGACGGCCGCGCGGATCCTTGTGGTGCGGTATGACGATGACGTAGCACGAGGTGCGCTTGGCGCACAGATTCGTCAGCCGTACGTGGTGCTGGCCGCCCTTGTCGAAGTACTTCCGCACCTTGACGCACTGCGGCGTCCGCTGGGCAGCGGCCGCATTCGAGGCCGTGGCCAGGGTCAGCGAGGTGCTGCACACCGCCCCTGCCACAGCGATGGCCATGATCTTCCGCACGTAATCTCTCCCCCGTTGGAAACCCCGTCCGTGAAGGCTGGTCGGCCTTGCCCTCACGCGCTCATACGTTCTACCCCATTATCGCCCACACGCGCCGGGAGAAAATCGGCCCAGAGTGCCACACGGACGTCAACCCTGGGTACTACGGCACCGCACGCAGGCGCCCCAGCGTCTCGTGCGCCTCCGTCATGATCCGGTCCACCAGCTCCGCGCACGACGGCAGATCCTCGATCAGCCCGGCGACCTGGCCGGAGGCCATCACCCCCAGATCCGGCCGCCCCTCGACCATCGCGGCCCGCAGCATCATCGGCGTAGTGGCCGCCAGCAGCACCTGGCTCCACGTCAGCTCTCTGCCACGCCTCATCGCGAGCCCATCGCGCACCATCTGGGACCAGCACAACCCCGACCGTTTCCGGAAGGCCACCGCATACCGGACGGCCCGTAGCAGCGTGGCCGAACGCCCGCTCCTCTCAAGCGAGTTGACGAGATCGGTACGCAGCATCCGGTGCGGCAGCCCGTCCACCCTCGTCGTGACGGTGATGTCCTTGACCGACGCGGCCAGATAACGCTCCTTGACCGGGTACGGGACGGTGCTGTCGGAGGTGAGGAGGAATCGTGTCCCCATCGCCACCCCCGAAGCACCGAAAGCGAGCGCGGCGACCAGCCCCCGGCCGTCGCGGAACCCGCCGGCCGCGATGACGGGGATCCCGACCGCGTCCACGACCTGCGGCAACAGCACACTGGTCGCCACCTCGCCGGTATGCCCGCCTCCCTCGGCGCCCTGGACGAGCACCGCGTCGGCCCCCCAGGCCGCCACCTTTTCGGCGTGCCGACGCGCCCCGACTGACGGGATCACGACCACACCCGCGCCCTTGAGCCGCGCGATCAGCTCACGAGAGGGAGCCAGCGCGAACGAAGCCACCTTCACCCCCTCGTCGATGATCACCCGCACCCGTTCCCCGGCATCACCGGCATCGGCGCGCAGATTGACCCCGAATGGCGCGTCCGTACGGGAGCGGACCTCGCGGACGGCCGCCCGCAGCTCCTGCACGGTCATCGTGGCGGACGCCAGGACCCCCAGCGCCCCGGCATTCGCGGCGGCCGAGACCAGCCGTGGCCCGGCCACCCACCCCATGCCGGTCTGCACGAGGGGGTGCCGTACGCCGACGAGACCGGTGAGGGGGGTCCGGAGGGGTGGCAGTGGGAGTGGCGGGGGCATGGCTGCCGGGCCGCCTGGTCCGGCCCGGTCACCACCCGGACCACCCGGTCTGCCCTGGTCACCCGGAGCGCCTGGTTTGCCCTGGTCACCCGGACCGCCTGGACCGCTCGGACCGTTGTCGCGTCGGCTGCGGTCCGTCATCGCGTACGCACCTCGCGGTCGCGCAGCCCATGGGGATCGATCACCTCGCGGATCAGCCGTAGCTCTGCCGCCGTCGGCTTTCGGGTGTACGGCACCCCCGACGGGACCTTCGAGGACACCTCCGTCGGGACCTGCGACGACGTCTTCGCCAGGGCCTCCGGCGACATCTCCGACGGGACCTCCGACGGCACCACCAGTTCGAACCCGGTGGCTTCCCGAACCTGCTCGACGGTCACACCGGGGTGCAGCGAGCGCAGCCGCATCCTGTGGTCGGGCGTCGCGAAGTCGAATACACCCAGGTCGCTGATGACTTCGGAGATGCGGTGGTAGCGGGTCGCGGACGGACCCGCCGCCGCGGCCCGGTCGTAACCGACGCCACAGACCATGTCGACCCGCTCGACGAAGCTCCTGGGAGAGTGCCGAGGAATCCAGTAACTCGTTGGATTGTTCAAGGTGTTGATGGGCGCGCCACGCACTCCGAGCAGTTGGCGGGCCGGCCGTGACCACGTGCCGACGCAGGAGATGTTCTGGTTGCCGAAACGGTCGATCTGACTCGCGCCCATCATGACGTGCCGGCGCCCGGTGGCGACCAGCGCCAGATGCCGGCGGTGCGGCAGCCAGCCCTCGGTCACCTCGGACCGCTCACCGACGGCCGGCACGTCGCCGATCAGCAGTGCCTCCCCGTCGGTGAGCAGCAGGTCGGGGGAGAAGGTCAGCCGGGCCAGCCGCGCACCGATCGAGGGCACGGTGCCCATGGGACTGGCGAGCACCTCGCCGGCGTCCCGCCACGCCTCGGCGCAGGCCAGCACGCAGTACTCGGCGCGGGTGACGGGGGGACCGGGGAGGTCGTCCCAAGAGGCCGGGGCGGCTGAGGCGGAGCTCATACGCCGTCCCCTCCCATCGCCCCGTGAAAGGCCGCGACCGCGGACTGATACTCCCGCTCATCCCCGGAGAGGAAACGCTTGACGAACACCGCCCACCCCTCCGGATCAGCGGCCGCCCTCGCATAAGCCGTCTGGAATGCCTCGTCACGGCCGTAGTCCGGGTCGCAGGCGGTGAAGTGCGCACCGTTCGGCGCCGCCACGACCCCGGTCACGAACGGACGCTTGACGAGCATCGTCTGTGGCCCGCCCCCGGACATCAACTCCTCGCTGTCCACGATGCGTTCGCAGGACAGATACGCGGAGTCAGCGGCCTCGCAGAACAGATCGTCGAAGTACGGGTCGGGGCCCAGGTACTGGCCGTTGCCCCGGGCGTCGGCGCGATGCAGATGGATCAGCGCGGCGTCCAGCCGCAGCGCGGGGACGGCGACGAGCTCCTCCCCGTCCTCGTACGGCGAAGCCACCGTCCGCAGCTGCGGGTTGACCCGCAGTACGTCGGAGCCGAGACCGGCGCGGACCGGCATGAACGGCAGGCGCTGTCCGGCCGCGGTCAGCCCCCACATGAACATGGCCTCATCCAGCTCCGTCATCTCCAGGGTGCCGTTCTGGCGGGCGGCGCGGAAATGCGGTTCGAGGGGGATCGAATCGAGGGTGGCGAACGGTGCGATCAGGCGCCGGATCTTGCCCGCGGCGGCCAGCAGCCCCACGTCCGGACCTCCGCACGCGACCACGGTCAGGTCAGTCAGCTCGGACCGCAGCAGGGCCCGTATCAGCGCCATCGGCTTACGCCGCGAGCCCCAGCCGCCGATCCCGATCGTCATTCCGCTCGCCAGCCGCCCCACGGCCTCGTCAGCGGTCATGGTCTTGTCGCTCAACGCGGCTCCTTCGGGGAGGTCTTGGCGGGGGAGGAGGGCGAGGGGGATGGAGACGGAGGCTGGGACGAAGGCCGGGACGAGGACGCGGACGGGGGCGGAGATGGGGACCGGGACGGGGACGGAGATGCGCACGGGGGCGGGGGCGGAGATGCGGACGGGGGCAAGGACGAAGGCGCGGACGGGGACGGAGACGGAGATGGGGATGCGAAGGTGTCGCGATGTCGGTCGGCGACGCCACTGAGGTTCGCCTCGAAGGTGAAGCCCTGCTCGAAGCGGTAGCTGCGGCGTACGTCGACCGGGTCGATGCCATTGATCGCGGCCTTGGCCAGCCGTATCAAGTACCCGTCCTTCGCGGAGATTTCCGCCGCCAACGCCAGCGCTGTGTCCAGCACCTTCTCCCGCGGTACCACCTCCCATACGGAACCGTGCCGGTGGAGCTCGTGGGCGGTGATGGTGCGCGAGGTGAAGTAGAGCGTGCGCATGAGGTGCGTCGGCACGAGCCGGGCGAGATGGGTGGCAGCGCCCAGTGCGCCACGGTCCAGTTCGGGCAGCCCGAAAGTGGCGTCGTCGCTCGCCACAATCGCGTCCGCGTTGCCCACCAGCCCGATGCCGCCGCCCAGACAGAAACCCTGAACCGCCGCGACGACCGGGACTTCGCACTCGTAGACCGCCGCGAACGCCTCGTAGCAGCCACGATTGGCGCCGATCAGCGCGGTGTGCCCGCTGGTCCGCTGCAGCTCCTTGATGTCCACGCCGGCGTTGAAGCCGCGCCCGGCCGCGGCAAGCACCACACACCGGGTGCCGGGGTCCCGGCCGGCTGCCCGTACGGCCTCGGCCAGGTCGTACCAGCCGTGTACGGGAAGGGCGTTGACCGGGGGAAAGTCGACGGTGATGAGGGCGATCACGCCATCCGTCGGGGCGCCGCCGGCATCCGGGGGCGGAGCGGGGCGAGAGGTGGAGACACCCATGGGCACATCAGCTACCTTTCCCCTACGTTCCACGTTCCACCAAACGTTTGTTAGGTGCTGGTGACTGAGACGGTAGCAGCGCACGGAGCGCTGCGGGAGGTGTCGCATGACGCTCACCATCGATCTGTCGGGCCGCGTCGCGGTCGTCACGGGCGGTACGCGCGGCGTCGGCGCGGGGATCGCCATGACCCTGCTGGCCGCCGGAGCGCAGGTCATCGCGTGTGCGCGCCGTCCTCCGGACCGGCCGTCAGGGGCGGCGGGGCGCAGGGCGCGGTTCATGGAACTCGACCTGCGCGACGCGGACGCGGTCGGTGTGTTCTTCCGGCGGATACGCGACGAGTACGGGCGTCTGGACGTGCTCGTCAACAACGCGGGCGGCACGCCGTACCGTCTGCTGGCCGACTCGACTCCCCGGAAGGTGGCCAAATTAGTGGAGTTGAACCTGACCTCCCCGATCACCGCGTCCCTCGCCGCTCGTGAGGTGATGGCGGATCAGGAAACCGGCGGCTCAATCATCATGATCGGCAGCGTCAGCGGGACGCGTGCCTCGCCCGGCACCGCCGCGTACGGCGCTGCCAAGGCGGGCCTGGAGAACCTGGCCCGCTCCATGGCCGTCGAATGGGCCCCGAAAATCCGCGTCAACACGCTCACGCTCGGCATGGTGCGCACCGAGCTGTCGCACCTGCACTACGGAGATGAGGACGGTATCGCCGCCGTCGGCAACACCGTCCCGCTCGGCCGACTGGCCACACCGGCCGAGGTCGGGGAAGCCTGTGCTTTTCTCGCCTCCGACCTGTCGAGGTATGTGAGCGGCGCGAGCCTGCTGGTGCACGGGGGTGGAGAGCGGCCGACTTTCCTCGACGCGTCGACGGCTTCCTGGGCGGCTGCGGGAACCGCCGATGCCGGCAATACCGCTCATGCTGCCCGTGCCGCCACCACTGCCAATACAGCCCATATCGTCACTGCCACCGATACTGACAACACCGCCGACACCACTACCAACATCGCCAGCACCACCAACACCAACACTGCTGACACCGTCGATACCCCAACTTCGGGCGAGGAGAGCTGAGATGACTCGAATCTGCGATGGGCGTGTCGTCATCGTCACCGGCGCGGGGCGTGGCCTGGGACGTGCGCACGCCCTCGCCTTCGCCGCCGAGGGCGCCCGGGTGGTGGTGAACGACCTCGACGTGAGGCTGGACGGCTCAAGTGACGTGGGTTGTTCGGATGGCTTGGGAGGCACGGGAGGTTCAGGTGGCCGGGGTGGTTCAGGTGGCTGCGGTGGCCGGGGTGGTTCGGAAGATGCGGGTGCCTCCGGCAACGACAGCTGCCCCGCCGAACAGGTCGTCGCCGAGATCCGCGCCGCGGGCGGCGAAGCCGTCGCACACGGCGGGGATATCGCCACGCCTCAGGGGGCTGCCTCCCTCGTCTCCACCGCCCTCGACACATACGGACGCCTGGACACGCTCGTCAACAACGCGGGCTTTCTACGGGACCGGATGCTCGTCAACCTGGACGAGGACGAGTGGGACGCGATGCTACGCGTCCACGTCAAGGGGCATTTCCTCCCCCTCAAGCACGCCGCGGCGCATTGGCGCGTGGCGGCGAAGCAAGGCCGTACGCCACAGGCCCGTGTCATCAACACCACTTCGGGAGCAGGTCTGTTGGGCAGTGTGGGGCAAGGAAACTACTCCGCGGCCAAGGCCGGAGTTCTCGGCCTGACGCTGGTCGCTGCGGCTGAGCTGGACCGTTACGGCGTCCAGGTCAACGCCATCGCGCCGGCCGCCCGCACCCGTATGACCGAGCGGACCTTCGCCGAGACCATGGCCGTCCCGGGGGAGGGGGATTTTGACGCGATGGCCCCCGAGAACATCTCGCCGCTGGTGGTGTGGCTGGGCTCCGCCGCCTCCGAGGGCGTCACGGGCCGGGTATTCGAGGCGGAGGGTGGCCGGATCACCGTCATGGAGGGCTGGCGCCCGGGGCCGTCCCTCGACAAGGGCGCCCGCTGGACCCCGGCCGAGGCCGGCCGTGCGGCCCGCCGACTTCTCGCCGATGCCGAGACACCACAGCCGGTGTACGGGGCACGGTGAGGCGGTGGGAGAGAGGGAAGGGACGGAAGGGGTGTGGCTGGGGGCTCGGAGAACCGGGGCGGGAGTGTGAATCCCCGATGCCGGCCAGTGGGATGGGGCCCTCCCCCTTCCCCTCCCCGCCCCTCGGTAATGCCCGTCAGTCTGCAGCACGGGCTCGCCTCCAACCGGCAGCCCGCAGCCCGAGCTCCGCTCCCAGCCGACGGCTTTGGGCATATCGCCCCCTCCCGCGAGCGGCGAGCCGCGTACCCCGCGCACTGGCTCGTCGGCACATCGCACGCCGGCACACCCGTCACATTCGGCGTCGCCACCCCACGGCCTTCGCGCCGCCGCTGCCTCTTCCTCCCCTCAGTCGCCGGCGCCTGGGCGCGCCGTTACCACCCTGAGTCCCCGGTCCGCGAACTCGCGGCGGGTTGCCTCGTTTGCCCCGCTGTCCGTGATGAAGGTGTCAAAGACATCCGCGTCGCCGACCCTGGCGAAGCAGCGCCGGCCGATCTTCGAGGAGTCGGCGACGACCACGGCACGCCGGGAGCGCTCGGCCATGAGGCGGTTGACGCGGGCCTCCGCTTCGTCGTGCACCGTGGCCCCCATCACCGGGTCGATGCCATTGGCCCCGATGAAGGCGGTGTCGATGGAGATCTGCTGCAGTACCAACTCGCTGAAGGGGCCGACCAGTTCAAACGACCGCGAGTGTGCCACCCCACCAGTGAGCACAATCTTGATCTGCGGTCGTACGGCCAGCTCATTGGCGATGTTCAGGGAGTTGGTGACGATGGTCAGATGCGGCTGCGGTCCCGCCTCCGCGAAGTCCGGGCGAGTGGCCAGCACCCTGGCGATCGCCGTGGTGGTGGTGCCACCGCTCAGACCGACCACGTCGCCGCGCTCGACCAGCTTCGCCGCAGCCTCGGCCACCGCCTCCTTCTCCTCGGACCGATGAGCGTGCTTGTACCGGATCGGCAGGTCGTACGCCACCGAGCTGAGCACCGCCCCGCCCCGGGTGCGGGTCAGCAACTGCTGCTCGGCGAGGGCATCCATATCGCGCCGCATCGTCGCGGCCGAGACCTCCAGCTCGGTCGCCGCCTGCTCGACATCCACCCGGCCTCTCTCCCCGAGCAGCTCAAGCAGTGCGTTCATCCGTTCATGGCGCTTCATGGCGTGAGCCTGATTCGTCTGAGCCGATCCGATTGAGGCCAGGTGCCGACGACGGGCCCCGGTAGCCGCAACCGCCTCGGGTAGCTTCGGGCGTTCGCCGCCCATGCCTCACTCCGTGGCTGCGGATGCGCCTCCTCCGCACCATGTGTTCCAGATATCCATGGATTGCACGGGTCCATGGATTCACGGGACCACGGGTCCATCGCGTCCTCCTTTCTGGTGGAGCTTGGGCAGGGCTGAGGGGGAGGGCTGGGGGTGAGGCCCTGAGGGCTGACCGCTGAGTGCTGCCCGACGTGGACATGGGTGGTCGGGAAGACAGGTGGCTCGATTGCCTTGGCCTCCGGTCCCCGGCCGCTCCATCACCCCCGAGTCGGCGACTGCGACTGTCCGGCGAACTGGTCTGGGAGCGTGGCCGGAGTGCCCAGCACGTCCAGCAGTCTCGCGGCCTCCTCGGCCACCGCCTCTCGGGCCGGCTTGATGTACTTCCGGGAGTCGATGAGCGCCGGATCCGCGCCCAGTGCCTCGCGTATCGAGCGGGTGAAGACGGAGACCAGATGAGTGGAGATGTTGATCTTTGTCATTCCGGCGGCGATGGCCCGGCGCAGTTCGTCGTCCGGCACTCCGGAGGAGCCGTGCAGCACTAGAGGCACCGGCAGCGTGGTGCGCAGTGCCGCGATCAGTTCCTTGTCGAGTACGGCCGTGCGCTCATACATGGCGTGGGAGGAGCCGACGGCCACGGCGAGCGCGTCCACTCCCGTCGCGCGGACGAAGGTCAGCGCATCCTGGGGGTCGGTGCGTGCCCCTGGCGCATGTACCCCGTCCTTGCCGCCGACCTCGCCGAGTTCCGCCTCGACGTAGACATCCCGATCGTGGCACCAGGCGGTGAGCTCGGCGGTGGCGGTGACATTCTCTTCGTAGGGGAGTGCGGAGGCGTCCACCATCACCGAACGCACCCCGGCGGCAACGCCCTGGTGGACCAGCTCCGCCTCGGTGAGGTGATCGAGGTGCACCGCGATCCGGGCGGAGGAAACCTCGGCCAGGGCGAGGGTCGCGCGAGTGATCGGCAGCAGACTGCCGTGGTAGCGGATGCAGTTCTCGCTGATCTGCAGGATGAGGGGGGCGTCCCTGCGCTCGGCGGCGGTGACCAGCGCCTCGGCGGTTTCCAGATGGATGACGTTGAAGGCCGCGGCGCCGACCCGCGCCTCACGTGCGGCGTCGATGAGCGATGAGGTCGGAACGAGGGGCATGGGGTCCTGTCTCCCTTGCGGACTGGTGTGATGATGTCGGGGGAGCGGAGGGGCTACGGTGTGGCGGGCGTTTCGAGCATCACCGAGCGGGTCAGGCTGCGCGGGTTGTCCGGGTCCAGGCCGCGGGCGCGGGCCCGCTCCAGCGCCACCCGCTGCACCAGCACCAGATCGGCCAGCGGATCGCGCCCATGGCACACGAAGCGCGCGCCGGTCCGCACCACATCCGCCTCCAGCCCCTCCGGCGCCTGGCCGAACAGCCAGGTCACCCGGCCGGGCGCGGCTATCGCGATCGGGCCGTGGCGGTACTCCATCGCCGGGTAGGACTCCGTCCAACTCTGCGACGCCTCCCGCATTTTGAGAGCCGCTTCATTGGCCAGTCCGAACGTCCAGCCGGTGCCGAGGAAGGAGAACTGCTCGGCGTCCACCCATTCCCGCTCGATCGGTGCGGTCAGTGCTTCCTGCGCGTCGCTCACCGCGCGGGAGACGTCCTCGCCCAGGTGGGCGCGGAGCAGGGTCAGCGCAGTCGTCGCGAACCGTGTCTGCACCACCGACTTCTCGTCCGCGAACGGCAGCGCGACCGTCTCGTCGGAGAGCGTGACCGCCGCGGTCTCGGGGTCGCCGAGGACCGTCACCGTCGGGATGCGTCCCTTGATCGCGTCGAGGACACGCAGCACCTCGGTCGTGGTGCCCGAGCGGGTGATCGCCACCACCGCGTCATAGCCGCGGGCGCGGCCGAGGAACGCCTCCGAGGCGGCGAAAGGGTCCGTCACCCCCAGCCCGGCGTTCTCACGCAGTGCCGCATACGACTGCGCCATGAACCATGAGGTCCCGCAGCCGACGACAGCGACCCGCTGTCCGGCCTTGGGCAGCGGGCCCGCCGCCGCCCCGATCTCCGCGGCCGCCCGCCAGGTCTCCGGCTGGCTGCGCAGCTCCTGCTCCATGTACGAGGTCCCGCTCATGGCCACCCTCCCGTGTGGTGCGTAGGACCGACGCCCGGATCCCGATGCATGGATCGGATCGCCGTGCGACGGTGATGCTGATGATCCTGCATGTTTCTGCAACTTTTGACTTTGCTGCAATCGACTGTACGCATCAATCGCGCACAGATCCATCCCTCGTGAGGGTGATCCGATAGAGGGGAGCGCCGGAATCGGTGGCGGTCAAGTCGTCCAGGCAGCGCGAATGTCGCGTTGGCCTGCGTATGGGCCGTGAGGTGAGGAGTGCCGGGAAGTTGTTGACACCTGCATGAAAGGCAGCCAATACTCGCAAGATCAGTCACCATCGCATGCTGCAGGCCGTCCGCCGTCCAAAGGACTTTCCATGTCCACCGACACGCTCTCCGCGACACCCCCACCACCGGCATCCAGGACCTCGCACCGCACCGGCAAGCTGTTCGCGCTCACCGGCGCCGTCGTAGGCGTGATCTATGGCTACGACACCGGCAGCATTTCCGGTGCCCTGGTGTTCCTGAGCAGGGATTTCCACCTCACCGAGGCCGAAATGGGCCTGGTCACCAGCATCCTGGTGTTCGGATCCATCGTCGGCGCGCTGATCGGCGGCAAGCTTGCCGACGCCCTCGGCCGCAAGGCCGCCATGCTGATCGTCGCCGCCTCCTACGCCGTCTTCGTGGCGCTGTCCGCGCTCGCGCCCAATGTCGTCGTGCTCGATGCGGTCCGTTTCCTGCTCGGCGTCGCCATCGGCATCTCGATCGTCGCGGCCCCGCTCTACATCGCGGAGTCGACCCCGGCGCGCATCCGCGGCGCTTCCGTCGCCGCCTATCAAGTGGCGACGGTCGCGGGCATCGCCATCACCTACTTCGTCAACTGGGGCCTGTCCGGCGGCGGCCACTGGCGCTGGATGCTCGGCCTCTCCGCGATCCCCGCGGCCCTCGTCCTGATCCCGCTGTTCCGGCTGCCGGACACGCCTCGCTGGTACGTGTTCAAAGGCCGTACGGAACGAGCGGTCGAAGTCATGGCGATGACCGACCCGGACGTCGACGCGCGCGCGGAGGTCACGGCCGTGGCCGCCGCACTCGCCGAGGAGAGCGGTGGATCGGCGCGCTCCCTGCTGCACAGGCCGTACGCGCGCGCCGCGCTCTTCGTCGTCGGCCTCGGGTTCTTCTGCCAGATCACCGGGATCAACGCCGTGACGTACTACAGCCCGCAGATCTTCGAGGAGATGGGCTTCACCGGCAACGGCCAGAACTTCCTGCTGCCGTCGTTCGTCCAGCTCGCCTCATTGGCCGCGACCGTCCTCGCCATCCTCATGATCGACCGGCTCGGCCGGCGGGTGGTGCTGCTCTCCGGGATCGGCACGATGGTGGTCATGCTCGGCGTCCTGACCGCGGTCTTCGGCTTCACCGATGTCAAGGGGGCCACCACCTGGATCGGCTTCGGCGCCGTTCTGCTCTTCACCGCGGCCTTCAACTTCGGCTTCGGATCGCTGATCTGGGTCTATGCGAGCGAGGCGTTCCCCGCTCAGCTGCGCTCCACCGGGGCGTCGGTGATGCTCACCGCCGACCTCGTGGCCAATCTCCTCATCGCCCAGTTCTTCCCCTCCCTGATGGCCTGGGCGGGCGCGGCCCGGACGTTCGCGGGTCTGGGGGGCCTGGCCCTGGGGGCTCTGGCTTTCGCCGCCGTCACCGCGCCGGAGACCAAGGGCCGCCAGCTGGAGGAGATCCAAGGCTATTGGCGCAACGGCGGCCGCTGGCCCGCCCCGGCTCCCGAGACCGTTCCGTAGCGCGGGACGGCGCGGGCCCAAGCCTTTCCGCAGCCCCTGGTGCCTCAGGACGGCAGCTGCTCCCGGTACCCCTCCAGTGCCGGGGCGGTCGTCGTCGCGACGAATTCGGTGATCCGGTAGTCGCAGACCCCCGCGATGCTGAACGGGTCCTCGGCCACGAGCTGTTCGACGGTCGCGCGGTCCACGCCGGCGGCGAGGATGACACCCCCGTCACGCGGCACCTTGCGGCCCGCGGCGATGAAGCGTTCGGCGGCGTACTGCTCGTCCAGCCAGGCCACATGCTCCTGGAGGGCGGCGTCGACGCGTTCGATGGGGGCGGTGTAGGTCAGCTCAAGTACGAACATGAGGGCAATATAAGGGGCGGTCGTAGGTGCGCGGTCGGGTCCTCCCGGCGCTTTCCAGGGGCGAAAGCGCAGGCCAGGGGGGCAGACGGGGGCCGACGCCGACGGCTCTACGGACACCGGGCGCATCACCCGACGACCCGCCCGATCATGTGTTCGGTAGCGTGGTCGTCACCATGGACACCTCCGGAACGATCTCCTGCGACGACGAGCTTCGGCACTGGCCGACCGACGAAGCCCGGGCACGCGCCGTCCAGGACCGGCTGCGGCCCTACGTATGCCTTGACGAGTCCGGTCCGGAGCTCGGATTCGAGGGCACCGTGGTGGGCGTGGACGTGGCCTACGACGACGAACGGGACGTCGTCGCCGCGGCGGCCGTCGCCCTGGACGCCCGTACCCTCGCCGTCATCGACGAGGCCACCGCCGTTGGCCGGGTCGCCTTCCCGTACGTCCCGGGGCTGCTCGCCTTCCGTGAGATTCCCACCGTGCTCGACGCGCTCGGCCGCCTCGCCCGCACACCGGATCTCGTGGTCTGTGACGGATACGGACGGGCCCATCCGCGCCGCTTCGGACTCGCCAGCCACCTCGGGGTGCTGACCGGTCTGCCCACGATCGGCGTCGCCAAGAACCCGTTCACCTTCCGGTACGAGCCTCCGGGGCCGGACCGGGGCGCGACCTCCTCGCTGGTGGACGACTCCGGCCCGGCCCTGTCCGGCGCTCCTACGGACGGCGAGGAGGTAGGACGTGCGCTGCGCACCCAAAAGGGCGTCAAACCGGTCTTCGTCTCCGTAGGCCATCGCATCGACCTCGACGGAGCCTGTGCGCATACGCTCCGTCTGGCGCCCAAGTACCGGCTCCCGGAGACGACCCGGGCCGCGGACTCCCTGTGCCGGAGGGCGCTGGCCGGCGTGTGAGGGCCGGGCCGACGCCGGGCGGGTTGTCGGCGCGGGTCACCCCCGGATGACGCGGAAAGTGATGCCCGCCTTCTGGAGACGTGCCGTCAGCGCGTCCCCCATGGCGACCGCCGACGTCACCTGGCCCGCCGTCTCCGGCAGGTCGTCGAAGGCCAGGCTCAGCGCCGACTCGGCGAGCATCTTCGCGGTCTCGTCATAGCCGGGATCGCCGCCCGAGACCTCCGTGATCGCCCGTTGGCCGCCGCCGGTGGCCACGAAACGCACCGTGAACCAGCTCTTCGCCCGCCGCTCCGGGCTCGGTCCCTCGCCCGGTTCCAGGCGCCCCGACAACCACCGCCGCGCGGCCGGCACCTGAGCGAGCGCGCAGAACGCCCCGGCGCCCAGGGCCCCGCCCACGGCCACCGGCAGCCACCGCACCCCCGCGTAGTGGCGGTAGCGGAAGTCGGGCCCGTAGCGGTCGAGCGCGGCTGCCGAGCGGGCGATGATCTGCGGGTCGATGGTCGGCAGCGGCACACCCCAGGCGCGGGCCTCGCCGCTCCTGAGGGGCGGGCCGAGCGACGCCCGCACCGTACGGCCGGGCGTGCGCTCCAGGAGCCGTTCCGCCCGCTGCCGCTCGCGGGCGGTCCGCGCCATGGCCACCGGACGTGAGACGGCGGTCAGCGTGGACGCCAGGGTGCCGCCGGAGAAGGCAGCGTTGGACCGGACGAAGCCGTCGACGCGCAGCGGCACGCCCTCCGGGAGGAGCCCCACCGTGAAGAGCACACCCAGATCATGCGGGACGGAGTCAAAACCGCAGGCGTGCACGAGGCGTGCGCCCGAGGCGCGGGCCGTCGCATGGTGCCGCAGATACATCCGGTCGACGAATTCCGGCTCGCCGGTCAGATCGGCATAGTCCGTGCCGGCCGCGGCGCAGGCGGCGACCAGCGGCTCCCCGTGGGTGAGATAGGGGCCGACGGTCGTGGCCAGCACCCGGGTGTCGGCGGCGAGCGCGCGCAGCGAATCCGGGTCGCCGCTGTCGGCACGCAGGAGGGGCAGGTTGGCGCAGGCCGGATCGAAGGTGGCCAGCCGGTCGCGCAGCCGCTCCAGCTTCGCGGTGCTGCGCCCGGCCAGCGCCCAGCGGCAGCCCTTGGGCACATGCCTGGCCAGATATTCCGCGGTGAGCACCCCGGCGAAACCGGTGGCGCCGTAAAGGACGAGGTCATGGGCCCGCCCGGAGGTGTCCTGCCGTCGCATCGCGCGTCCTCTCGACTGGAGTCCGGACCTTAGGCAGTCGCCGCCGTCCCGTCAACGACCACTCTCACTCGTGCCGTTGGTGGCGCGGGTGCGGCCTGCCGTCTTGACACGGCGTCGGGGCAGGGCCACATTCGCCCATGACCTAGGACGTCCAATGTCCGGATTGCCGGTGTCGACGGATGGCGGGGCGCACGTGCCGTTCGACGACGCCGCGCACCGCTCCGCCCGTCAACTGCTGGAGGAGGCCGGACCGCTGTGACGCCCCGCCCTACGGGCCGTCCCGCCAGGGCGGTGCCCTGGTATCGGGAGATCACGCCGCGCCAGTGGAAGGCGATGGTCGCCGCCTGGATCGGCTATCTCCTCGACGGCTTCGACTTCGTCCTGATCACCCTCGTCCTGACCGAAATCGCCGACGACTTCCACCTGAGCACCGCTACCGCCGCCTCGCTGATCTCCGGCGCCTTCATCACCCGTTGGCTGGGCGGTGCGCTCCTGGGGGCGATGGGCGACCGCTACGGCCGCAAAGCCGCCATGATCGCCAGCATTCTGCTCTACTCGCTCGGCACCTTCGCCTGCGGGTTCGCCTGGGGCTACACCAGTCTGTTCGTCGCCCGCCTGGTGATCGGCATGGGGATGGCGGGGGAGTACAGCGCCAGCGTGACGTATGTGCTGGAGAGCTGGCCCACCCGGATGCGCAACCGGGCGTCCGGGTTCCTCATCTCCGGTTACGCGGGCGGCACCGTCGTCGCGGCCGAGCTCTACAAGTGGGTGGTCCCCAACTGGGGCTGGCGCTGGATGTTCTGGATCGGGGTACTGCCCGTCCTGGTCGCGCTATGGGTGCGCAGATCGCTGCCGGAGGCCGGGGACTGGGCGGCGCAGATCGGCTCCCGGCCGACCGTGTCGGCGGGAGCGGGCACACCGGCGGGACAGGGCGCAGTGGCGGTGCAGGGCGCAGCGACGGCATCGGCCGGCGGCCCGCAGGCGGAACGGCCCAATCCGTTCCAGCCGTTGTTCACCGGCCGCCTCCGCTCCTGGCTCAACACGGCCCTGGCCGCGGCCGCCTCGGCCGCGCTGTTCTGCGTCTTCACGCCCCTCGGCACGGGGCAGGTCCCCTGGCTGTCCGCGGTCGCGGCGCTGTGCCTGATCGCCTTCGCCGCGCAGCTCGGCGGCCGCAAGGGGTGGCCGCTGTACGTGTCCCTGATGGCGACGGTGTTCTGCGCGTTCCTCTACAGCTGGCCCATCCAGGCCCTGCTGCCCACCTACCTCAAGACCGACCTGGGATACACCCCCGCCCAGGTCACCGACGTGATGTTCTACGCGGGCCTCGGCACCATGGCGGGCTGCTGGCTGGCGGGGTTCGTCGGCGACTGGGCCGGCACCCGCCGCGCCTACGCCGGCACTCTGCTGGCGTCCCTCTGCTTCGTCTTTCCGGTCTTCGCGGTCCAGGACAGCCTGGTCGGACTCGGGGTGCTGATCTTCGGGCTGCTCGCGCTCAACCAGGGCATCTCCGGCATCCTGCCGAAATACATTGCCGGCCACTTCCCGATCGCGACCCGAGCGGCGTCGTTGGGCTTCGTCTACAACGTGGGGGCGCTGGGCGGGGCGGTGGCCCCGGTCCTCGGGGCGCGGCTGGCCGAGGGCATGTCCCTGGGGCGGGCGCTGGCGGTGCTCACCTTCGGGCTGACGCTCGTCGTCGTCATCCTGGTGGGCGGCAATGTGCCGCAGCGACTGGCCCGGCTCGTGGACCCCGATGTGCCCGACGACCACTTGGTGCCGGCGGCAGGGGGAGCGGAGGCCGTGCACAGGAAGGCGTCTCCGGACGTTGCGTAGTGCGGCGGACGGGGCGGTGCCGGGCGCGGTGGGCCCCACCGCTCGCCACGATGCCGAGTTGGCTGACGCGATGATGCCGGTTTCGCTGATGCCGGTTCACTGAACCGACGCGGTCCCTGGCCGTCGTGGAAGTCGAACATCGCCGTGGCGGGTTGCGGGTCCGACGTGGACGCATCGACCCGCGTCGGCCTGGCGCGAGGCGCTCCGCGGGCCGTTGTCAGTGGTCGCCGTTAGCGTGGATGGCGATGATCGACGCACGCGGGAGGCGCGTCGGTGGCACCGCGTGCGGTGCCGGACGGGGGAACGGACGTGGAGGAGCGCATGGCAAAGGCAGCGGAGCCGTCGGTGGTGTGGGAGCGGGTGCGGGTCTTCGCGCTCGGGCTTCCGGGGGCCGTGGAGGAATTCCCCTGGGGCGAAAGCGTCGTCAAGGTCAACAAGAGAGTCTTTGTCTTCCTCGGCACGGATGACGGCAGCCATCCGCTGGGGATCACGATGAAGCTCAGGGACCCGGAGGTCCATGCCCATGCCCTGTCCTCGCCCGGCGCCGAGCCCGCGGGCTATGGCCTGGGCAAATCCGGATGGGTGCGGGTTCCGCTGGAGGAGAAGGGTGCCCCGGCGGCGGATCTGCTGTGTGACTGGACCGAGGAGTCCTACCGCGTCATAGCCCCGAAGAAGCTCATCACCGAGCTCGACGGGGAGGAGAGCGCAGCAGCAGGCGCGCGAAGGCCCGCGGCGGCGATGGCAGTTGAACATCGTCGCCGCGGGCTTTTTTGACGGTCGCCACACAGCGAGGGGGCTTGTGGAAAGTGGAACACGTTCTTAACATCGCGAGTGTTACATCAGAAGTGTCACGGCCGGTGCAGCGGGAGGCAGGGGGCGCGATGGCAGAATCAGGGAACGGCCCGCTGAGCGGGGTGCGGGTGGTCGAGCTGGCCGGCATCGGCCCGGGGCCGTTCGCGGCCATGTTGCTGGCCGATCTCGGTGCCGACGTCGTGCGCGTCGACCGCCCCGGAGGCGCGGGGCTGTCCATCGACCCGGCCTATGACATCACCAACCGCAACAAACGCTCGGTGCTGGTCGACCTGAAGCGCCCCCCAGGAGTGGCGCAGGTGCTGGACCTGGTCGAACGCGCCGATGTGCTGGTCGAGGGGTACCGACCGGGCGTCGCCGAGCGGCTCGGCGTCGGCCCCGAGGAGTGCCTGGCGCGCAACCCCCGCCTCGTCTACGGCCGGATGACCGGTTGGGGCCAGCAGGGCCCGCTCGCCGACACCGCCGGACACGACATCGGCTATATCGCCATCACGGGCGCCCTCGGCATGATCGGCCCTCCGGACGGCCCGCCCGCCGTCCCCGCCAACCTCGTCGGCGACTACGCCGGAGGCTCCCTCTACCTCGTCATCGGCGTCCTCGCCGCCCTTCTGCACGCCCGGGGCGAGGGCGGCAAGGGCCAGGTCGTGGATGCCGCGATCGTCGACGGCACGGCCCATCTCAGCTCGATGATCCACGGCATGCTGGCGGCCGGCGGCTGGCAGGACCGGCGCGGCGCGAATCTGCTGGACGGCGGCGCGCCGTTCTACGGGACGTACGAGACCGCCGACGGCGGCCATATGGCCGTCGGTGCGCTTGAGGAGCGGTTCTACGCCGAATTCATCCGCCGGCTGGGCATCGAGGACGACGTCCCCAGCCGCGACGACTTCGCCGCCTGGGGAGAGCTGCGCACCGCCATCGCGGCCCGCTTCAAGACCCGTACCCGCGAGGAGTGGACGGCGGTCTTCCAGGAGTCCGACGCCTGTGTGGCGCCCGTTCTGTCCCTCCGTGAGGCCCCGTCGCATCCGCATCTCGCCGCCCGCGGCACCTTCGTCGACCACGGCGGGATCACCCAGCCCGCACCCGCACCCCGTTTCTCCGACACCCCGGGCGTGATGCGCAGACCGCCCGCCCGGCCCGGCGCGGACACCGAAGAGGTCGCCCGCGACTGGCAGACCCCCAGTCTCACCGCCGAGCAGAAGGACACGGGCCGCTGATGGAACTCGCCACCACGCTCCAGTACGCGGGCGATCCGCGCCAGGCCGCCGAAGAGGTCGCCGCCCTGGAAAGCGCCGGCTTGGACGCCATCTGGGTCGCCGAGGCATACGGCTTCGACTCACCCACGATCATGGGTTTCCTGGCCGCCCGCACCGAGCACGCCAGGATCGGCTCGGCGATCCTCAATGTCTACTCCCGCACCCCCGCCCTGATCGCCCAGACCGCGGCCGGGCTCGACGCGATCTCCGGCGGCCGGGCGCTGCTGGGCCTGGGCGCGTCCGGCCCGCAGGTCGTCGAGGGCTGGCACGGCAAGCCGTACGACAGACCGCTGGGCCGCACCCGCGAGACCATCGAACTCTGCCGCCGTATCTGGCGCCGCGAGGTCATCGATCACCACGGCATCACGGACATGCCGCTGCCCAAGGAAAAGGGCGGCAAGCTCGGCAAGCCGCTGAAGATCCTCACCAGGCCGGTCCGACCCGGGATCCCCGTCTACGTGGCCGCTCTGGGCCCGGCCAACGTCCGGATGACGGCCGAGATCGCGGACGGCTGGCTGCCGACCCTCTTCATCCCGGAGAAGGCCAAGGACGTCTGGGGCACACCGCTCGCCGAGGGCGCCGCCGGGCGCGCTCCGGAGCTCGGCCCGCTGCAGACCGTGGCGGGCGGACTGCTGGCCATAGGGGAGGACGCCGCGGCCGTACGCGATCTCGCCCGCCCCGTCATCGCCCTGTACGTCGGCGGAATGGGGGCCAAGGGGAAGAACTTCTACCACGACCTGGCCGTCGCCTACGGCTACGAAGAAGCCGCGCACAAGATCCAGGAGCTGTACCTCGCCGGGAGGAAACGGGAAGCCGAAGCGGCCGTACCGGACGAATTCTGCGAGCTGATGTCGCTGTGCGGACCGGAGGGCTACGTCCGTGAGCGCATCGCGGCCTTCCGGGAGGCGGGCGTGACGATGCTCAACGTCCATCCCGTCGGACCGGAGCCCGCGAAGCTGATCGAGACCGTCAAGAACTGGCTGTGAGAAGGGCCGCCGCACCGATGACACAGACGCCGGACCTCCCCGGGGGCACACCCCCCAACCGACAGGCCCCGTCGCCCGAGAACGATTGCCCGAAGGGACAGTAGCGTGCAGCGCCAGATCTTCACCGACGATCACCACGCCTTCCGCGAGACGGTACGCACCTTCCTGACCAAGGAAGTGACGCCGCATTACGAGCAGTGGGAGAAGAACGGCATCGTCAGCCGGGACGCCTGGCGAGCGGCCGGCAAGCAGGGGCTGCTGGGCATGGCCGTGCCGGAGGAGTACGGCGGTGGCGGGGAGCCCGACTTCCGCTACAGCGCCGTACTGGCCGAGGAGTTCACCCGGGCGGGCGCCGCCGGATTCGCCGTCGGCCTGCACAACGACATCATCGGCCCGTACCTGACCACGCTCGGCACCGACGAGCAGAAGCACCGCTGGCTGCCCGGTTTCTGCACCGGCGACCTCATCACCGCCATCGCGATGACCGAGCCCGGCGCCGGCTCCGATCTGCAGGGCATCCGCACCACGGCGGAGGACCGCGGCGACCACTGGATCCTCAACGGCTCCAAGACCTTCATCTCCAACGGTATCCTCGCCGACCTCGTCATCGTGGTGGCCAGGACGGCGCCCGAGGGCGGGGCGCACGGCCTGAGCCTGCTGGTCGTCGAGCGGGAGATGGCGGGCTTCGAGCGCGGCCGCAATCTGGACAAGATCGGCCAGAAGTCCCAGGACACCGCCGAGTTGTTCTTCAACGACGTACGGGTCCCCAAGGAGAATCTGCTCGGCGAGCTGAACGGCGCGTTCGTTCACCTGATGACGCATCTCGCACAGGAGCGGATGGCCATCGCCGTCGCTGGTATCGCCGCCGCCGAACATCTCCTGGACATCACCACCGAGTACGTCAAGGAGCGCGAGGCCTTCGGGCGACCGCTGGCCAAAAAGCAGCACATCCGCTTCGAAATAGCCGAGATGGCCACCGAGTGCGCCGTCACCCGCGCCTTCCTCGACCGCTGTATCGCCGACCACGCCGCCGGCGAACTGGACGCGGTGCACGCCTCGATGGCCAAGTGGTGGGCCACCGAACTGCAAAAGCGCGTCGCCGACCGCTGCCTCCAACTCCATGGCGGCTACGGCTATATGACCGAATACCGCGTGGCCAGAGCCTTCACCGACGGCCGCATCCAGACGATCTACGGAGGTACGACCGAAATCATGAAGGAGATCATCGGCCGCTCCCTCCTCGACTGACCCGGACCGGCCGGTCCCCACCCGCCGCGAATGCCTCACCCTCATGCGAAAGGCTGCCTGACTTGAGTACCGAAGCGTACGTATACGACGCGATCCGCACCCCGCGCGGCCGCGGCAAGGCCAATGGCGCACTGCACGGCACCAAGCCGATCGACCTGGTCGTCGGCCTCCTCCACGAGGTGCGCCGGCGCTTCCCCGGCCTGGATCCGGCGGCGATCGACGACATCGTCCTCGGCGTCGTCGGGCCGGTCGGCGACCAGGGCTCCGACATCGCCCGTATCGCGGCGATCGCCGCCGGCCTGCCGGACACCGTCGCCGGCGTCCAGGAGAACCGCTTCTGTGCCTCCGGCCTCGAAGCGGTCAACATGGCCGCCGCCAAGGTCCGTTCGGGCTGGGAGGACCTGGTTCTGGCGGGTGGCGTGGAGTCGATGTCCCGGGTCCCGATGGCCTCCGACGGCGGCGCCTGGTTCGCCGACCCGATGACCAACTTCGACACCGGCTTCGTCCCGCAGGGCATCGGCGCCGACCTCATCGCCACCATCGAGGGCTACGGGCGGCGCGATGTCGACGAGTTCGCCGCCCTCTCCCAGGAGCGCGCCGCCGCGGCCTGGAAGGACGGCCGCTTCGAGCGCTCCGTCGTGCCGGTCAAGGACCGCAACGGGCTCACGATCCTGGACCACGACGAGCACATGCGGCCCGGCACCACCGCCGACTCGCTGGCCAAGCTGAAGCCGTCCTTCAAGGACGTCGGCGACCTCGGCGGCTTCGACGCGGTCGCGCTGCAGAAGTACCACTGGGTCGAGCAGATCGACCATGTGCACCACGCGGGCAACTCCTCCGGCATCGTGGACGGCGCGGCGCTGGTCGCCATCGGCTCCAAGGAGGTCGGCGAGCGCTACGGCCTCACCCCGCGGGCCCGCATCCTCTCCGCCGCGGTCTCCGGTTCCGAACCGACGATCATGCTGACCGGACCCGCCCCCGCCAGCCGCAAGGCACTGGCCAAGGCCGGGCTGACCATCGACGACATCGACCTGGTCGAGATCAACGAAGCCTTCGCCGCCGTCGTGCTGCGCTTCGTCAAGGACATGGGCCTGAGCCTGGACAAGGTCAATGTCAACGGCGGCGCCATCGCCCTGGGCCACCCCCTCGGCGCCACCGGCGCGATGATCCTCGGCACCCTCGTCGACGAGCTGGAGCGGCAGGACAAGCGCTACGGCCTGGCCACCCTGTGCGTCGGCGGCGGCATGGGTGTCGCCACCGTCATCGAGCGCCTCTGACCGCCCGTCCCAGACCCCTTACGGAGAAGCACAGTGAGCGAGCCCACCACCATTCGCTGGGAACAGGACGAGACCGGCGTCGTCACCCTCGTCCTGGACGACCCCAACCAGTCCGCGAACACCATGAACCAGGCGTTCAAGGACTCCATCGCGGCGATCGCCGACCGCGCCGAGGCCGAGCAGGACTCCATCCGCGGCATCATCTACACCTCCGCCAAGAAGACCTTCTTCGCGGGCGGCGACCTGAAGGAGATGATCCAGGTCGGCCCCGAGAACGCCCAGCAGGCATTCGACACGGGCACCGCCATCAAGAACTCCCTGCGCCGCATCGAGACCCTGGGCAAACCGGTCGTCGCGGCCCTCAACGGCTCCGCCCTGGGCGGCGGTTACGAGATCGCCCTCGCCAGCCACCACCGCATCGCACTCGACGCGCCCGGCTCCAAGATCGGCCTGCCCGAGGTCACCCTCGGCCTGCTCCCCGCCGGCGGCGGGGTGACCCGCGCCGTACGCCTCATGGGCATCGCGGACGCGCTGCTCAAGGTGCTGCTCCAGGGCACCCAGTACAACCCGCGGCGCGCCCTGGAGAACGGCCTCGTCCACGAAGTGGCGACGTCCGCCGACGACATGCTGGCCAAGGCCCGCGCCTTCATCGACGCCAACCCGGAGTCCGCACAGCCCTGGGACAAGCCCGGCTACAAGATCCCCGGCGGTACCCCGTCGAACCCGAAGTTCGCCGCCAACCTCCCGGCGTTCCCGGCCAACCTGAAGAAGCAGCTGGGCGGCGCCCCCTACCCGGCGCCGCGCAATATCCTCGCGACCGCCGTCGAGGGCTCACAGGTCGACTTCGAGACCGCGCTGACCATCGAGGCCCGGTACTTCACCGAGCTGGTCACCGGCCAGACCGCGAAGAACATGATCCAGGCATTCTTCTTCGACCTCCAGGCCGTCAACTCCGGCGCCAGCCGCCCCAAGGACATCGAGTCCAGGACCGTACGCAAGGCCGCGGTGCTCGGCGCCGGGATGATGGGCGCGGGCATCGCCTACGCGTGCGCCCGCGCGGGCATCGACGTCGTCCTCAAGGACGTGTCCGGGGAAGCCGCCCGGAAGGGCAAGGGCTACTCCGAGAAACTCTGCGCCAAGGCCGTCGCCAAGGGACGCACGACTCAGGAGAAGGCGGACGCCCTGCTGGCCCGTATCACGCCCACCGCGGACCCGCAGGACCTCGCGGGCTGCGACGCCGTGATCGAGGCGGTCTTCGAGGACCCGGCGCTCAAGCACAAGGTGTTCCAGGAGATCCAGGGCATCGTCGAGCCGGACGCACTGCTGTGCTCCAACACCTCGACACTGCCGATCACCCTGCTCGCCGAGGGCGTGGCGCGGCCGGTGGACTTCATCGGCCTGCACTTCTTCTCCCCCGTCGACAAGATGCCGCTCGTCGAGATCATCAAGGGCGAGCGGACGGGGAACGAGGCGCTCGCCCGCGCCTTCGACCTCGTACGCCAGATCAACAAGACCCCGATCGTCGTCAACGACTCGCGTGGCTTCTTCACCTCGCGTGTCATCGCCCACTTCATCAACGAAGGCGTCGCGATGGTCGGCGAGGGCATCGAGCCCGCGTCCATCGAGCAGGCCGCGGCCCAGGCGGGCTACCCGGCGAAGGTCCTCTCCCTGATGGACGAGCTGACCCTCACCCTGCCGCGCAAGATCCGTAACGAGACGAAGCGGGCCGTCGAAGAGGCGGGCGGCACCTGGCCGGGCCACCCCTCGGACGCCGTCATCGACCGCATGCTGGACGAGTTCGACCGCCCCGGGCGCAGCGGCGGCGCGGGCTTCTACGAGTACGGCGAGGACGGCAAGCGCGCCGGCCTGTGGCCGGGGCTGCGTGAGCACTTCCGGAAGCCCGGGTACGAGATCCCGTTCCGGGACATGCAGGAGCGCATGCTCTTCTCCGAGGCGCTGGACTCCGTCCGCTGCCTGGAGGAGGGCGTGCTCACCTCCGTCGCCGACGCCAACATCGGCTCCATCCTCGGTATCGGCTTCCCTGGCTGGACGGGCGGTGTGCTCCAGTACATCAATGGATACCAGGGCGGGCCGGGGCGGGAGGAACTCGTGGGCCTGCCCGGCTTCGTGGCCCGCGCCCGTGAGCTCCAGGCGGCGTACGGCGACCGGTTCGCGCCGTCGCCGCTGCTGATCGAGAAGGCCGAGAAGGGCGAGAAGTTCAGCGACTGACCGTGTACGGGGGCGGGCCGCCGTGGGCCCGCCCCCGTCAGGCCTCGCTCTCGTCAGGCCGCTCGGGCTTGTCGCTCTCGCCGAACCACTCCCGCAGCTCCTGCTTCATCGACCGCTGGAAGGCGGTGACCAGTGCCTGCACCACCAACGGCTGCATATGGGCGGACAGCGACTTCATCCGCGCCATCTCCTCCGCGTCCGGCCCGCCGTCCTGGTACGGCCCCCATACCTCGTCCTTGAAGAGCCGGCTCAGCTCGTGGGCCGCCGAGCGGGTGTGCTCGATGACGACGGTGCGCGCCGCGAGGATCGTCTCCAGCGCGATCGGGACGTCGAGCAGCCGCGTCCCCAGATGCAGCAGCCCCGGGTCGACCTGGAAGACCCGCGGATCATCGGTCCGCACGAGCACGCTCATGGCCGCCAGCCGGTCCAGGTCCTCCTCGGTCAGCTCCCGGCCGACCCGCCGCTCCAGCTGCTCCCGGGTCACGTCCTCCGCCTTGTCCGGGATCCAACTCGCCACCAGCGCACGGTGGATGGCGAGGTCCTGGGCGCTCAGATCGGGAGGCAGTTGCTGCAGATAGCGCTCGATCGCGGAGAGCGTCATGCCCTGGTGCTGGAGTTCCTCGATGAGCGCGAGCCGCGAGAGATGGTCCGGTCCATAGCGGCCGACCCTGCGCGGGCCGATCTCGGGCGGCGGCAGCAGCCCGCGCGTGCTGTAGAAGCGGATCGTGCGGACCGTGACGCCGGCGCGGGCGGCCAGTTCGTCGACCGTCAGGTCGGTGGCGGACTCCATCATGTCCAACAGTATTGCTGTCTCACCACTCTTGTGAAACCTTCCTGACCCGCGCAGCCCCGTATCTCCGCAGCTGGGGCCGGTCCCCTGAGCCGGCCCATCTCGCCAGGAGGCCACCTTGACCACGATCCTGCGTATGCCCGGCGAACCGGGCGAACTCACCCTTCCCGCCCTGCTGTTGCGCAACGCCGAAGATCACGGAGAGCTCCCCGCCCTGTCCTGGCGCGTCGGCGACGGGACCCACGGTACGCACTCCGGCGCGTGGCACACGCTCAGCTGGGCCGAGGTCCGCCGCCAGGTGGCCGAGCTGGCCGCCGGGTACCGCGCGCTCGGGGTGCGGCGGGGCGAGATCGTCCTCCTCATGATGGGCAACCGCCCCGAGCACTGGCTCAGCGACCTGGCCCTGGTGCACGTGGGAGCGGTCCCGGTGACGGTGTACGGCACCGCCGCGCCCGAGCAGATCGCCCATATCGCACGGCACAGCGGGGCCCGCTTCGCCGTGCTGGAGGGCGCGCGAGAGCTCCGACGCTGGGAACCGCTGCTCGTCGACGACACCGCTCGCCTGGAGAAGCTGGTGATCGTCGAGGCGGACACGGTCGCCGAACCAGCGGAGGAACCGGCCCGGCACGAGAGCTATGCCTCGCTGGCCGCCCGGGGCGCCGAGCTGTACGATCCCGCCGCGTTCGAGGCGGCGTGGCGGCAGACGGCCGCCGGCGACACCCTCACCGTCGTCTACACCTCCGGCACCACCGGCGACCCCAAGGGTGTCGTGGTCAGCCACCGCAATGTGCTGCTCAACGCACTGGCGCTGGATGGTGCGGTGGAACTGCCCGATCACGTCGAGCACCTCTGCTACCTCCCCTTCGCACATATCGCCGAGCGGATGCTGGGCATCTGTCTGCCGGTCTTCCGCGCCTCGCACGTCTACCTCTGCGCCGACCCGGCGGCGGTCGCGGCGACCGCGCGCGAGCTGCGTCCGGCGCAGTTCTTCGGCGTGCCGAGGGTCTGGGAGAAGCTCGCGGCGGCGGTAGGGGCGGTGCTCGCGCGGCTCCCGGAGGAGCGGCGGGCGGCCGTCGAGGCGGCCGCCGAGACCGCCCGTGCGTATGTCGACTGCCAGGAGCGGGGGCAGCGGCCGGCCGGGCTGGCGCACGCGTACGCCAAGGCGAGGGCCGAGGTGCTGGACCCGCTGCTGGCGCAGGCCGGATTCGACCGCCTGGTGTGGACGGCGAGCGCCTCCGCGCCGATGCCGCCGGATGTGGTGCGGTTCTGGGCGGGCCTGGGCATCGTGGTCATGGATGCGTGGGGGCTGACCGAGACGGTGGGGGTGTGCACGACCAACAGCCCCGGCGCCTTCCGGCTGGGCTCGGTCGGCCGTCCGATCGACGGCTTGGAGGTGCGTACCGCCGAGGACGGGGAGATCGAGGTGCGGGGGCGGACCGTCTGCGCGGGATATCTGCGCGCCGACGGGTCGGTGGCACCGGCGACCGACGCCGACGGCTGGTTCGCGACGGGCGACATCGGCCGGGTCGACGAGGACGGGTTCCTCTGGCTGACCGACCGCAAGAAGGAAATGATCGTGACGTCCACCGGCAAGAACGTCTCGCCGGCTCTGGTGGAGAACACCCTCAAGGAGCATCCGCTCATCGGGCAGGCGCTGGTGCACGGCGACGGCCGGTCGTATCTGGTCGCGCTCCTGGTGCTGGACGCGGAGCTCGCCCCGGCCTGGGCGGCGCGACGCGGCATCACGGGGACGCTGCGGGAGCTGGCCGGGCATCCGGCCGTACGGGAAGAGGTCGAGCGGGCCGTTTCGGCCGCCAACGCCCGGCTCAACCGGACGGAGCAGGTCAAGCGGTTTTCGCTGCTGAGCGAGGAGTGGGGACCGGAATCGGGTGAGCTGACTCCTTCCTTGAAGCTGCGCCGGAAGATCATTTCGGACAAATATCGCCAAGAGCTGGATGGCTTGTATCACTTGTGATCTTGCCCACAGACGGGAGGCGTCTCTTCGTGGAAGGTGTGCGGTCGGCCTACTTTGCGCGATCCGCGAAACCCACGGCCACAGCGCCTGCCCGAACGGCCTCAGCGCCTGCCCGAAAGTGAGAAAGCAGCAGTGAGCACAGAAACCCTTCCGGACGAGGTTCACAAGCCGTCGGACGGGGGGAAAGGCGTCCCGCAGGACGCGGGCGACGCGGGCTACAGCAAGGGCCTCAAGGGCCGGCACATCAACATGATCGCCATCGGCGGAGCGATCGGAACCGGCCTCTTCCTGGGCGCCGGCGGCCGGCTGCACTCCGCCGGACCCGCGCTGGCCATCGCCTACGCGGTCTGCGGCCTTTTCGCCTTCTTCGTCGTCCGGGCCCTCGGCGAGCTGGTGCTGCACCGTCCGTCGTCCGGATCCTTCGTGTCGTACGCCCGTGAGTTCCTGGGGGAGAAGGGCGCCTACGTCGCTGGCTGGATGTATGTCGTGAACTGGTCGACGACCGGTATCGCCGACATCACCGCGGTCGCGCTCTACACGCACTACTGGAGTCTGTTCACCGACATCCCGCAGTGGGTGATGGCCCTGATCGCGCTGGCGGTCGTGCTGGCGGTGAACCTGATCTCGGTGAAGATCTTCGGTGAGCTGGAGTTCTGGTTCGCGATCATCAAGGTCGCCGCGCTGGTCGCCTTCATGTTCATCGGCATCTTCCTGCTGGCCACCCAGCACCCCGTTGGCGGGCACACACCGGGCCTCGATCTGCTGACCGACAACGGCGGCATCTTCCCGACCGGTCTGCTGCCCGTGGTGATCGTGCTGCAGGGCGTGGTCTTCGCCTACTCCGCCGTCGAGCTGGTCGGCGTGACCGCCGGTGAGACCAGCGAGCCGGAGAAGGTTGTGCCGAAGGCCGTCAACTCCATCATGTGGCGGGTCGGTCTCTTCTATGTCGGCTCGGTGGTACTGCTGGCGATGCTGCTGCCGTGGAACGAATTCACCGGCAGGGAGAGCCCCTTCGTGACGGTGCTGTCCAACGTCGGGGTGCCGGCGGCCGGCGATGTGATGAACCTCGTCGTGCTCACCGCCGCCATGTCGAGCCTGAACTCCGGTCTCTACTCGACCGGCCGCATCCTGCGCTCCATGTCGATGGCGGGCTCCGCGCCCAAGTTCGCCGGGCTGATGAACCGCAACCAGGTTCCGTACGGCGGCATCATGCTCACCTCGTCGGTGTGTGTGCTCGGCGTCGGGCTCAACTACCTCATGCCGGGCGAGGCGTTCGAGATCGTGCTGAACATCGCGGCGCTGGGCATCATCAGCACCTGGTGCACGATCATGATCTGTCACATGGTGTTCGTCCGGCGCGCGAAGGAGGGCAGGGTCACGCGGCCCCGCTTCCGGCTCCCCGGCACGCCGGTCACCGACCTCGCGACCATCGCCTTCCTGCTCGGCGTCATCGTCCTGATGTGGTTCGACGGCGGTGTCGGCCGGCAGACCGTGATGATCATCCCGGTGCTCGGGGTGGCGCTGGTCATCGGCTGGTACGTGGTACGCGGCCGGGTGCACCGCATCGCCGCGGAGCGCGAGCTGACGAAGAGGTAGCCGCATATCGTCGGCGCCTGAGGAATCCTGAGGAATCAAGGGCGGCCGCGGAGGCCCGAGAGCTTCTGCGGCCGCCCTTGCGTGTGCCGTCCCGGCCGATTGTCAGTGGTCGCCCTTACCGTGGATTCATGGTTCAGATCACGGGGGTTGAGAGCATGGAGAGCGCAGCGGGGATCACCTGCGTCAAAGGGGACGCCACCGCGTCGCAGGGCAGGGGCGTCGGTGATCGCGCATGTCCGCAAGGGTGTCCCAGCGCGGTACGAGGTCATCGCCGCCGGGCTCGGCCGGATCGCGGCCAGGGCCCAGGAGCTCGGGGCGTCGGTTCATATGCCGCGCATCGGCTGTGGGCGGGCGGGCGGCAGGTGGTCCCGGGTGGAGCCCTCGTATCCGAGCGGCTCCACCCGGCGCGGCGTACCGGTGACGGTCTGCGACCACTGAACTCCCGGACTGAATTCCCCGCTTGCCGGGCGCGGCTCAGCCTCCGATCACCGGGTAGTGATCGGAGAGGTTGGTGTAGGTGTAGTCGGTGCCCCAGCTGGAGACCGTCCAGGGGGCCGACCGCTCCTTGATCACCTCGTTCTGCCAGCCGGCGGGACGGGCGTGGCCCTTGCGGTGCAGGACATAGTCCAGGTCCTCCCGGGGATCCGTCGGATAGCGGTCCTTGGCGATGGAGTTCTCCTGGGTGTCGAACGAGTACGGATGGCCCGTGCGGCTGTCGGCGGGCGCGAGATCGCCGTTGCTGAGCAGAGTGCCGTACTCGGAGCTGCGCGAGTCGATGTTCAGATCGCCCGCGACCATGACCTGTTCGTCCGCCGGGATGTTCTTGGCATCCAGGAAGGAGTCCATCTCTGTGAGCTGCTTGGCGCGGTCGGCGGCCGCCTCACCCGCCGCGCAGCCCGAGTCGGTCGACTGGGCATGTGTGCCGACCGTATGCACCTTGGTGCCGTTGACGTCCAACACGGCATAGACAAAGCCCTTGTTGGCGTAGGAGTCCGCGCCGCAGGCGTCCTGGTAGATGTACTGCTCCTTGCGGAGGATCGGCCACTTACTCAGCAGGGTCACCCCGCCGTCCTCGGGAGTGACGGACGAGTAGGCGCCGCCGGTGGCGTCCCAGCCGTCCTTGCTCCGGCCCACCACCGGGGTCTGGTGCGGGTACTGCGCGGCGGCGTCGGACTTCAGCGCGTCGGAGGAGGAGTTGTCGAAGGCTTCCTGGAGGACGACGACGTCCTTTCCCTGGAAGAAGTCCGCGGCCGGGATCGCCTGGGCACGGTGGTCCTGGCCCCAGTTGGGATAGAGGTTCTTGCTCATGAGGAAGGCGTTGTAGGTGAGCACCTTCAGACGGGGGGTGTCGGCGGCCGACGCGGTCGGGGACGCGGCGGCCAGCGTGACGGCGGCGAGGGCCGTGGCTATCGCGGCGGTCCGGGAAGTGCGCGGGGACGAATGCGAATCGGTCACGGAAACTCCCTGTGGGGGGTGGGGGGTTGGGGGAGGGATGATGCGGCGTCACTTATCCAAGCAGCTGCGGTTACCTTGGGGTAACCAGCGGGTGGGCAGGAGATTGACAGTCCGCGTCCACCGGCCGCCGCCGTCGCATTCGCCGTCGCGGCTACAGCCCGTAGGTCTTGCCGATGATGTCGCGCTGGATCTCGCTGGTACCGCCGTAGACGGTCGAGATCACGGCCGTCCGCAGATGGCGTTCCATGTCGTACTCCGTGGCGTATCCATAGCCGCCCATCATCTGCATCCCTTCCAGGGCCGCGTGTTTGGCGGTCTCGGTGGCCTTGAGCTTCGCCATGGATGCCTCGCGGGGGAAGAGCCGTTCCGGCTCCGCGTCGCAGTGGGCCGCCACATCCCGTACGAGCAGCCCCGCGCACCCGATCTCGGTGGCCAGGTCGGCAAGACGGTGGCGCAAAGCCTGGAACGAGCCGACGGGCCGGCCGAATTGCTCGCGCTCGCGGACATGGGCCAGCGTGTCGTCGAAGATACGCCGGGACAGGCCGAGCATGTGGGCGGCGAGGAAGAGGCGTTCGGCGTTGAGGCCCGCCATCAGCTGCGCCCAGGCGTGATCGGCCTCGCCGACGACGGCGTCGGCGGGAAGCCGTACATCGGTGAGATAGACGTCGTTGACCTCTCGGCCGCCCATGGTGTCGATGCCCCGGATGTCGACACCGGGGGTGGCGGTTGGCAGATGGAACATGGTCAGGCCGGTGTGCTTGTCGCCGCGCCCCGGGCGCCCGTTGTCGCGGCTCTCGCTCCTGCCGCCGGTTCGGGCCACCAGCAGGATGTACTCGGCGAGATGGGCGTTGGAGATCCAGGCCTTGTGGCCGTTGATCAGCCACCCGCCGTCCTGGGCGCGTTCGGCCCGGCAGCGCAGTGCGGCGACATCCGACCCCGCGTCGGGCTCGGACATCGCGATGGCCAGCACCTGCCCGGCGACCGCCCCGCCGATCGCGGCCTTCTTCTGTGCCGGGCTGCCGAACTTCTCATACGCCTTGGCGCTGATCACCGAGGTGATGAAGCCGCCGGCCGGGACGAGGCCGTGCGCGCACTCCTCCAGGAAGAGACAGGCGTCCGTCATCCCGCCGCCCGCGCCGCCGTACTCTTCGGGAAGGCAGACCCCGAGCCAGCCCAGGGCCGCCAGTTTCGCGTACAGCGCGGGACTGTGCGGGCCGCCGACCTCGGCGGCCAGGGCGTCGCGCTGTTCGCGGGTCCCGCACTCGCGGCGGGCGAACTCGCGCAGCGCGGTGACGAAGTCCTGCTGTTCGGGGGAGAGCGGCATGGGCATCGAATACCTCCTGTGCAGGGCTGAGTTACAAAGTTATTCGGTTAGTGTCTGTGTTGCTGGAGGACGCTGGGCATGGCGCGCCGGGTGTCTTGGCGGGTGTGTGGCGTGGGTGTGTTGGCGTTCGGCCTGCGTCGCAGCGTGCGTCGCCGGGTGTTGTCGGGATCAGCAGCAGGGGGTGGGGAGAATGGGTGCACGGAGTACGGACGCACGGAGTACGGACGGGGCGGCGCCGACTCCCGGGCGGGGCAAGGACGTTGCGCCCGGTGACGGGTCGCTGCTCGCCCGTGCGCTGGAGGGGGCGCCGGTGGGTGACGCGCTGACCGAGAAGATTCTTGATGCCGCCCGTGAGCAGTTCATGACGTTCGGCCTGCGTCGGTCGACCGTTGACGATGTGGCCAAGCGGGCCAAGGTGTCCCGTGTGACGGTGTACCGGCGGGTGGGCAACAAGGACGAGCTGGTGCAGCGGGTTCTGCTGCGGGAGTACCGGCACTTCGTGAGCGAGGTGGACGCGGCCGTTGCCGGGCTGCCGACGATGGAGGAGCGGATGGTGGAGGGGTTTGCCGCCATCCTGCGACTGATACGGGGGCATCCGCTGATCGGTGGGCTGATGCGGCTGGAGCCGGAGACGATGCTGCCGTATCTGACGCTGGAGAGCGGGCCGTCGTTCGTGGCGATGCGGGAGTATCTGGCCGCGCATCTGCGCCGTGCCCAGCGCTCGGAGGGGCGCGCCGAGCGGGATCCGACGCCGGTCGCCGAATTGATGGTGCGGATCACCGTTTCCTTTCTGCTCAATCCGGTGAGTTGCTTCGAGTTGGGTGATGACGAGCAGGCGCGGGAGTTTGCTCGGCGGTATTTGACGCCGTTGCTGGATCGGTGAGCGGTGCCGGATGCGCGCCGGTGGCGCCGCTTGGGGATCGGCACAGCGGGACCCCACCGGCGGGCAGCAGGAGCAGGGGGACCCCCATGGCCCTGCGGCACGCCTGCCCACAGCGGGTGCTGGGGCTATGTATGCAGTCGGCGGCCCAGGTTGATGGTGCGGGCCGCTGAGCGCCGCGATGTCGCGAAGCTTGTCAGGTCGACCGGCGGGCGGAAGCGGCGGATCGTGACGGATTGGGGGGCGGTGAAGGCGCGCAGGCCGTCCGGGCCGTGGATGCGACCGTGGCCGGAGTCGGCGGAGCCGCCGAAGGGGAGGGCGGGGATGGCCGCGAAGCCCAGTACCGAATTGACCGATACCGCACCCGAATTGAGGCGTGCGGCGAGGGCGAGGCCGGTGCGGCGGCTGCCGGTGAAGACCGCCGCGCCGAGGGCGTAGGAGCCGGCGTTGGCGTGTGCCACGCCCTCGTCGAGGTCGCGGACGGCGTTGACGGCGACGGTCGGGCCGAAGGTCTCCTCGCGCATGGCGGGGGAGTCCTCCGGGACGTCGGCCAGGACGATGGGGTGCGCATAGGGAGGACGGATCGACTCGGGGCCGCCGTGCGCCGCGTGGGCGCCGCCCGCCAGCGCCTCCTTCGTATGGCGTTCCACGGTGGCGAGCTGACCGGGGAGGGTGAGCGGCCCGTAGCACGCCTCCGGATCGGCACCGGGGCGCAGCGCTCGCGCGCGGTGCACGATCCGCTCGCAGAGGTCGGCATGGACCGAGGCGACGGCGTAGACGCGTTCGACACCGGCGCAGGTCTGGCCGGCGTTCGCCATGGCGCCCCAGACGATCGCGTCGGCCGCCGCGTCCAGGTCCGCCGAGGCGTCCACCAGGACGGCGTCTTTGCCGCCGCACTCGGCGAGCAGCGGGGTGAGCCGTTCGGCGCAGACCGCGGCGACCTTGCGGGCGGTGCCCGGCGCACCGGTGAACGCCACCATGTCGACACCGGAGCGGGCCAGCGCCTCCCCGGCCGGGCCGTGCCCGGTCACGGCCTGGAGGAGAGTGGGGTGGTCGGGCACCGCTTGGGCGAAGCTCGCCGACAGCAACTCGCCCACCCCCGCTGTGAGTTCGGAGGGCTTGAAGACCACGGCGTTGCCGGCGGCGAGGGCATAGCCGATCGAGCCCATCGGGGTATACAGCGGATAGTTCCAGGGGCCGATCACCCCTACGACGCCGAGCGGACGACGGTCCAGCAGGGCGCGCTGATGGAGGGCGAGCAGACCGGAAGGGACACGGCGCCGGCGCAGTACCCGGCGGGCGTTACGCGCCGCCCAGTCCAGATGGACGACGGTGAGCAGCACCTCGGCCCGCGCGTCATGGACCGGTTTACCCGTCTCGGCGCTGATCAGCTCCGCGAATTCGTCCATCCTCCGGGCCAGCGACCGCTTCCAGGTACGCAGCCGCGCCCGGCGACCCGCCCAGCCGCACGCGGCCCAGCGGCGGGCCGCCGCATGTGCCCTGTCGACGGCGGCGCCGATCTCCTCGGGGCCGTGTACCGGGTGCTCGCCGACCGGTTCGCCGGTCACGGGGGAGTGGGAGGTGAAAACGGTCATGAAGCGTCCTCGCAGGGGAGCGGCTTGAGAGGGCGGTGCTGGGCCCAGGCGGGGCCGAGGTCGTCGAGTGTGTAGCCGAAGGGGTAGGAGCGGGGTGCGGCCAGGCCGGGACGGGATTCGGGGCGGGCCGGTGTGAGGCGTACGAAGGCGGAGCGGAGCCGTAGCGCTCGTGCGGCCGATGTCCTCAGCCAGGCCGGCTGTTGAGGGAAGCCCAGGGCGCGCAACAGGGGTTCGTCGAGCAGCGCCAGGGAGAATCGGGCGAGGGCGGGGCGCAGCGCGGCCGGGTACCAGGCGGCCATCACCCGGAAGGTGGCGTTGGCGACCCGGTGGTTGGCCGGGTCGTAGGCAAACATTTCGGCCTCGTAGTCGTCGAGCAGCTTCTCGAAACCGGCCATGGTGCGGGGCGCGCCCTCGATTCCCATCATGGTGGCCATCTTGTGGCCGACCAGCGCGAGGGCTTGGTTCTCCTGGGCACAGAGCGGCCGCCAGCCGAAGCGGTCGATCCAGCGTTTGGGGCCGACGACCGTGGTGGCCAGGACATAGCGGTAATCGTCGTTGGGGATCCGGTATGTGCCGTGGATGCGGTTGAGGTGGCGGGCGGCGGCCCGGCCCCGCTCGGAGTCGAAGCCCTCGACGGACATCTCGTAGCCGAACAGCACCGTGTCGTCGTAGCGTTTCTGTCCCGCGCGCTCAAACTCCTGTGTCCGGTCGAGGAGTTGGGATATACGGGGGACTCCGTAGTCGCGGAGGAAGGCGATGGAGACGCCCTGGGCGTAGTCCCACGGGAATTCGTACTGGGTGATCCAGCGGAAGATCTGCTCGAAGTCCCGCTCGGGGTCCATACGGCGGATCTGTCGCAGGCGGCTGTAGCGGCCCATGGGCGGGCACCTCCTGAAGGTAGGCGAACGGTTGCCGCGCTGTGCACGACTGCGCTGGCAGTGCTCACGGCCGTGAGTGATTGCCGGCGCTGCTCACCGCTGCCAGCGCTGCCGGCGATTGCCGGTGCCGCTAGCGACTCCTCTTTTAGCGCCGCTAACGGATTTCTGGCGCTGCTAGCGAGTGCTAGTGCTGCTAGCGGCTGCGCAGGACCGTGTAGCGGACGTCCGCGGCGTCGACGAGGACCTGGCCCGCGGTGACCGGTTCCATGGTCAGTTCGGGGAGCTGGACGGCGATGGGGAGATTGGCGGGGATGATGTCCGCGCCGACGCAGATCTGCGGGGTGTTGACCTTGAGCCAGGGGATTTCGACGGAGCCCTTGAGGTAGGTGGCGTAGACGTCGACGTTGCGGATGTCGAGCTGGACGTCCAGGACGTGTGTGGTGCCGTCGGGGCCCTTGACCTCCAGATGGTAGTCGTCGGCGACGATGCGGGCGGCGTGCACCCAGAGGACCTTGATCCGGCCGCCGCCGACGGTGGGCAGATAGGTCGTGCCGTGGATGATCGCGTCGGTGGCCGTGAGGCGGGTGGCGTCGACGGTGGGGTGGTGGGGGCTGACGGGGTAGCCGGCCCGGCCGGGACCCGGTTGGTCGCCGATGACCAGTGGAGGTTTGAGCGCGGTGAGGTCGTCGGGGGAGCCGACGGTGCCGGGCTTCGCGGTCTTGGCAGGTGGGGTGGGGCGGTCCTCGCCGGACGGTGGCGGTCCGGTGGGGTCGGGGTTGTCGGCGCCGCCGGTGTCCACGCCGGTCAGGCAGGGGAGGGAGACCTCGGCCGGGGTGTCGCGGGGATCGCGCGCGTCGCGGGAGTCATCGGGGTCACCGGACCGGGCTGCCTCGGCGACGGCCGGACGGGCGGCCGACGCAGGCTCCGGAACAGCCGCCACCAGCCCGGCGGCGAGCGCGAGCGGCAGCATCAGGGCGAGGGCAGGGCGGACGGCGGGGAGGAAGGCCCGGGCGCCCGGCATCCGCCGGACGGCCCGGACCTCACGCGCTTTTGGGCGCGCGGTCACCGCCCCCTCGTGCGGCAGCCACCCGAAGGCCATCGACGACCCCAGCAGCCCCAGCCCGCACCCGATGCCGAAGCCGCCCAGATTGGTCGTGGCGAGGGAGACCAGCGAGGCGATGGCGGTGACGACGGAGATGAACATCCGTTGCGCGGGGGCGAAGAGGAAGAAGAGCCCGCCGGCGATGAGGACCAGACCGACGCCGATCGCGGACATCGCGCCGATCCCGACCCTGAGCATCAACGGCAGCGGGGCGAGCGGCAGCACGATCAGTTCCAGGCCGCCGGCGATGGTCCACAGCCCGGCCCAGAACGGACGCCTGCGCCGCCAGGACCGCAGCGGTCCGCGCAGCCCGGGCGCGGGCAGTATCCGGTCCAGCCAGCTACCGGTCTCCTTGGCCAGCTCGGCGAGGAAGCCGAGAACGAAGGTGATCACGAGATCGGCTCCCCTCGGCTAGTAGCACTCTTTGCCGGTATGGCTCAGCTCGATCTCGACCTTGTCGAGGGTGAGCGAGCCGCCGTTCGAGGCCCAGGCGGTGCTCCGCACATCGCGGGCGACGGCGGTGCTCGCCTGGACCCCGAAGAGTCCCCGGGGGCCGGTAACCCCCGGAGCGGCGGTGAGAGTTGACGCGTCCCGACCCGCCTGCACCCCGGTCACCCGGCCGCCGCTGCTGGTCAGCGCGTCGGCGTTGACCACGAGATGCTCGCCCGAGATGGGCCGCTCGGCACCGGACCGTACGATCAGCGACACCTCGCCGACCAGCGGCAGCCGCTGCTTCATCGATACGCAGACCCCCTTCGCCGTACCGGACTTGATGCCCGCCAGCAGGACGGCGTGCCCCTTTCCGTCCTTGCTGCCGAGCGAGGACGGAAAGCTGGAGATGCCACGGCCGGTGATCTCGTCGGCGGAGACCTTGAAGTTCTTGCCGGAGACCGCGAAGGAGGCCGCCATCGCGCCCTGGGCCAGGGCGATGACGACCGCTCCGACGCAGGCCACACCGGGTACCAGCATCACGGCGGTCCGCTTCCAGTGCGTACGTCCCTCGGGGCTCAACTCGCGTGCTTTCGCGGCCATTTCGGGGTGCCTCCCGACGGGTGAGTCAATGTTACAAGGACTATTGACTTGTTTCATAAGCCGCGTCAACACTGCTGACACGGATTCACCAAGGAGGCCGGATGAGTACCCCGACACCAGCCGACAGCCCTCTCGAACCGGCACCGGAGGCGGCCTCGCGCGGGCCGGCCGCGCAGGTACGCGCACCTCGGCGCGGCGGTGCGGCCTGGCGGTATTTCGGAGACACCCGGGCGTTCCTGACGGCACCTCAGCTGCTGCTGCTCCAGGTCGCGCACCCCGTGGTCGGCGCCGGCGTCGAGGACCACTCCACCTTCCGTGACGAGCCCTGGCAGCGGCTGTTCCGTACCGTCAGCTCGCTGAGCACCGTGATCTACGGAGGCCAGGGGGCCGCCACCGCCGAGGCCCGGCGGCTGATCGAGGCCCACCGGACGATGAAGGGCGTCGACGCACAGGGCCGCCGCTACCACGCCCTGCACCCCGAGGCGTACCACTGGGTGCACGCCACCCTCGTCCGCGGGCCGGTCGATGCGCTGCGCCTCTTCGGCAGGGGGCTGACGGCGGAGGAGACCGAGGAGTACTACCGCGACATGCGGGACGTGGGCCGGGTCTGGGGGCTGAAGGGCCATCACCTTCCGCCCGACTGGGCGTCTTTCCGTGCCTACTACGACGCGATGGTCGCGGAGCGGCTGGAGATGAACCAGTCGGTCCAGGACGTCCTGGACGAACTGGCCCGCCCACAGAAGCCGCCGGTCCGCTGGGTGCCGGCGATCCTGTGGCGGCCGTTCGCCGCCGTCGCCGCGCACTATGCGCTGCTGGTCACCATCGGTGTGCTGCCGCCGGTGCTGCGTACCCGACTCGGCCTCGCCTGGACGCCGAAGCAGGAGCGCCGGCTGCGCCGCTTCGCCCGGCTGGTGCGCTGTCTCATGGCGCTGGTGCCGCCACCGCTGCGGATCGCCCCCGCCCTGTTCATGGCCTACTGGAACACCCACCGGCCCGGCACCGACCCCAGCACTCGACGTCCACTAGGGGCCGTCGTATGATCATTAATGTCATGAATGACGCGAATTCCGTGCGAAACGGACCGCAGCCTCCAGCGCCCGGAGGAGTGCTCTGGTCGCTGGTCGGAGACATCCGGACGCTGCTCACCCTGCCCGCCGCACTGACCATGCAGGTCGCGCACCCCGCGGTGGGCGCGGGCGTGGACGAGCACTCCGTGTTCCGTACCGACCCGTGGGGGCGCGGCGAACGGTCGCTGGTCTCGCTGCAGCAGTGGGTGTACGGCGGGGAGGACGCGGCCGAGGAGGGACGCCGGCTGCGGCGGCTGCACAAGACCATCCAGGGCACCGACGCCCACGGCCGCACGTACCACGCGCTCACCCCCGCCCACTACGCCTGGGTGCACGCCACCGGCTACCCCGTCTTCCGGCACGGTCAGCGGTATCTGGGCCGCCCCTTCACCGAGGCCCAGGAGCGGCAGCTGTACGCGGAGTGGCTGCAGGTCGGCCGGGTCCTGGGCATCAACGACCGCGATATGCCGCAGACGATCGAGGAGTTCTGGCCGTACTACCGCAAGATGCTCGACAACGAGATCGAAGAGACCGCAGTGGTACGGGAGTTGATCTCCACGGACCGGCCGGTGCCGCCCCCGGACCGCGGCCCGCGGTGGCTGCGCCTGCTGCTCAGGTTTGCCTGGCCGGTGATCCTGCCCCGGTTCCTGCGCTTCCGGCGCTTCGTCACGATCGGGCTGATGCCGCCGGACGCACGGCGCGCCATCGGGCTGGAGTGGACCGACGCCCAGGAGCGCCGGCTGCGCCGCTTCGGCCGGGTCGTGCGCGTTGTGGTGCCCGTGCTTCCGGAGCGGCTGCGCTTCATGCCGATGGCGCGCCGGGCCCGGCGGGCGGCGCGTGCGTCACTAGGGACGAAGCGCGTGTAAAAAGAGGCGAAGCGCGTAACGAGGGACGACGCGCGTCATGAGGCACGAACGGAGCCGGGGACGCCCCCCGGCTCCGACCGGATCAGTGGCTGTGCTCGTGCTCGTGCACGGTGTTCGTGGCCGCGATCTTCTTCCAGGACTTGGGCTGTGCGACCGGTGCCTGCTGCGCGCCGAGCGTGCGCTTCGCGGCCCCCGCCGACGGCTTCGCCTGCTGGAACAGCCAGGTGTCGAAGAAGTCGCCCAGCTGCTTGCCGGACTTCTTCTCGGCGAACTTCACGAAGTCGGCCACCGAGCCGTTGCCGTACTTGTTCTCGGTAGGCCAGGTCTTGAGGATGTCGAAGAACACCTTCTCGCCGACCTTGTTGCGCAGCGCCTGAAGCGTCAGCGCGCCCCGGTCGTAGACCGCGATGTCGAACTGCTTGTCCGCGCCGGGGTCGCCGGGCTTGACCGTCCAGAACGCGTCATCGGCCGGGTGCTGGGCGTAGACGTAGTCGGCGAGTTCCTGTGCCGTGCCCTCACCCTCCTTCTCCGACCACAGCCACTGGCTGTAACGGGCGAAGCCCTCGTTGACCCAGATGTCCTTCCAGTCCTTGACCGACACACTGTCGCCGTACCACTGGTGTGCCAGCTCGTGCACCACGACGGAGACGTTGGAACCCCGGTCGAAGACCCGCTTCCCGTAGAACGGGCGGGTCTGGGTCTCCAGCGCGTACCCGGCCGGGACGTTCGGTACATAGCCGCCGACCGCGTTGAACGGATACGGACCGAAGACGCCCTCCAGCCACTCGGTGATCTCGGTGGTGCGCTCGATGCTCGCGCTCGCCGAGCCGGTGTGCCCGCCGAGGTCCTTGCTGACGGCGTTGATCACCGGCAGGCCGTTCGCGGTGGTGTCCTTGGTGATGTCGAACCTGCCGACGGCGAGCGTGGCCAGATACGTCGCCTGCGGCTTGTCCGAGCGCCAGTTGTAGCGCGTCCAGCCGAGCTTGGAGGTCTCCGAGGCGAGGATGCCGTTGCTGAGCGCCTGGGTGCCGTCCGGGACCGCGATCGACACGTCGTAGGTGGCCTTGTCGGTGGGGTGGTCATTGCCCGGGAACCACCATGCGGAGCCGTGCGGCTCCTGCGCCACCACCGCACCGTCGGGCGTACGGGCCCAGGCCGTGAAGCCGTCGATCTTCAGCTCGGAGGGCTTGCCCGCGTAGCGCACCACGACGCTTATCCGCTTGCCCTTCTCCAGGGGCGCGGGCGGGGTGACCTCCAGCTCGTGCTTGCCGGAGGTGGCGAATGCCGCCTTCTTGCCGTTGACCCGGATCTCGCTGACCTTGAGGCCGAAGTCGAGGTTGAAGCGGGAGAGGTTCTGCGTGGTGGTGGCGAGCAGCGTCGCCGTTCCCTCCAGCCGGTCGGTCTTCGGCTGGTACTTGAGCCGCAGGTCGTAGTGGGAAACGTCGTATCCGCCGTTTCCGCTCTCGGGGTAGTAGGAGTCGCCTACACCCGGAGCGCCCGGAGTGAAGTCGGCCGCCGATGCCGGGATCGCCAGCAGCAGGCTGAGTGCGGCCGCACCCGGGACGAGGAGTCTGTGACGCACGAGTCCTCCAACTCGTAGGGGAGATGGCGTTTCAGACCCTATGCAGTCGGACGAGTCACCGCCATGTACATGGCTCATCTGACACATGACCGACATGAACCGCCATCGGTCCCCGGCTCCTCCCCGCCGGTCATCCGCCACCGGCCGCCCTCCCGTACTCACCCGCACTCTTACGCACGGCAGTTGGCCGCGCTACCGTCCGGCGGGTGACGAATTGTGCGCGGGGCACCCGCATTCCGTGGAAAGCGCTCGTGGTGGCGGCCGTCGTCGCCCTGATGTCCGCCCTGACCGGGCCCGTCGCCGCGCAGCCGGGATTCGGCGAGAGCAGACCCGTCTACTCCTACGACCGCGCGATACGCGAAGCGGTCTGGGTGGACACCGGGCTCGACGGCGACACGGACGGGAGGACCGACCGGGTCGCCGTCGACATTGTGCGGCCGCACGAACCCGCGCAGCAGGGCCGCCGGATACCCGTGATCATGGACGCCAGCCCGTACTACTCCTGCTGCGGACGCGGCAACGAGAGCCAGAAGAAGACCTACGACGCGCAGGGCCGGCCGGTCCAGTTCCCGCTGTTCTACGACAACTTCTTCGTCCCCCGCGGCTATGCGACCGTCCTCGTCGACCTGGCGGGCACCAGCCGCTCGGACGGCTGTGTCGACGTCGGCGGACGCTCCGACATCCGGTCGGCGAAGGCCGTCGTCGACTGGCTCAACGGCCGGGGCCGCGCCTACAGCACCCGTACGGGAGGACGGCCCGTCACCGCCGACTGGTCCGACGGCAGTACCGGCATGATCGGCAAGAGCTGGGACGGCACCATCGCCAACGGCGTCGCGGCCACCGGCGTCAAGGGGCTCAAGACCGTCGTCCCCATCGCCGCCATCTCCTCCTGGTACGACTACTACTTCGCCAAGGGCGCCCCGCTCTACGAAGGCGGCCCCGACGCCCTCGCCCACCGGGTCGAAAGCGCGGACGCGCAACGGAGCTGCGACGCCGTCCAGCAGAGGCTCGTCGAGGGCGCCCCGCGCAGCGGCGACTGGACGGACCTGTGGGCCGAGCGTGACTACGTCCCCGACGCGGGCAAGGTCCGCGCCAGCGTCCTCATGGTCCACGGCATGCAGGACCTCAACGTCCGTACGAAGCACTTCGGCCAGTGGTGGGACGCCCTGGCCCGGCACGGCGTCGAGCGCAAGATCTGGCTCTCCCAGACCGGTCATGTGGACCCCTTCGACTTCCGCCGGGCCGACTGGGTGAAGACCCTCCACCAGTGGTTCGACCACTATCTGATGGGATATGACAACGGCATCGAACGCACCCCGATGGCGGACGTCGAACGCGCCCCCGACACCTGGTCGACCGACGCCCGGTGGCCCGCGCCCGGCACCGCGGCCACCACACTGCGGCCACGCGACGGGACCACACCGGGCGTCGGCGTCCTGGGCACCGAGCCCGCGCCGCAGGGCACGACCGAGACCTTCACGGACGACCCGAGGCTCAGCGAGGCCGACTGGGCCGCCCATATCGACCAACCGACGCCCGCCAAGGCCGGATTCCGCACCGGGCCGCTGAGCGCGCCCCTGCGGCTGTCCGGCTCCGGCACGGTGACCGTGACCGCCACCCCGACCACCTCGACCGCCCATCTCTCCGCCGTCCTGGTGGACCTCGGCCCCGACACCATCCGCGACTACGCGGCCGACGGCGAGGGCATCACCACCCTCGACGAGCGCACCTGCTGGGGCGCCGGCACAACGGGCGACACCGGGTGCTTCAGGGAGACCGCCGCGGACACTCGGAAGGTGGCGCACTCCGTCTTCGCCCGCGGCTGGGCCGACCTCGGTAACCACGCCGATCCCCACCAGGGCCGCCCGCTCACCCCGGGCAAGCCCTACACCATCACGCTGGACCTGACCGCCGCCGACCACGTCGTGCCCGCCGGACACCGCCTGGCGCTCATCGTGGCCGGAACCGACGCGGGCCTGATCGAACCGCCGCCCTCCCGGCCGCGGCTCACCCTCGATCTGGCCCGTACGTCCGCCGAACTGCCGCTGACCGGCGGCGCTCCGGCCCTCGCGCGGGCCACGGCGGACGCGTCGCGCCATGCGGGTGGCACGGGAGCGCCGCTGGAGGGGATCGCCCCGCCGCGCTCGATCAGCCATCTACCGTTCGGACGTTGATCACTCGACCCAGGAGGCACCCGTGACACTTCGCTCCCGCGGTCCTGTCCTGGGGGCGCTGGCCGTCGCCCTCACGGCCACGCTCGCCATGGGCCCGGCCCCGTCCACCGGCGCGGCCGGCGGCCACCCGCCCCGTACCGGCTTCGAGACCAGCGACGGCGCCCGCTGGACCAGCCTGCCCGAGGAGCAGGACTTCCTCGCGGCCGTCGACCACGCCACACCGCGGGTACGGGTCGACCGGATCGGCGTCACCCAGCAGGGCCGCCCCGTGCAGCTCGCCCGGATCGGTGCCCCGGCCCCGGAGCGCCCCCAGGACGTACGGCGCGGCAGCTCCGTGCTGCTGATCTGTTCCCAGCACGGCGACGAGCCCTCCGGGCGCGAGGCATGTCTGACCACCATCCGCGATCTCGCCTACGCCAGGGACCGGGCCACCCGGCGCTTCCTGGAACACACCAGCGTGCTGGTCGTCCCGACCGCCAATCCCGACGGCCGGGCCGCGGACACCCGTGAGAACGCCAACGGCGCGGACATCAACCGCGACCACCTCTCCCTGAAGACCGCCGAGGCCCGCGCGATGGCCGCGGTCATCCGTGACTACCGCCCCGACACCATCTACGACCTGCACGAGTACGGTCCCACGGTGCCGTACTATAGGAAGGATGTGCTGTCCCTGTGGCCGCGCAACCTCAACACGGCGGACGCGGTGCACCGCGAAGCCACGGCGCTGTCCCGGGACTTCGTCGGGCCCGCCGTCCAGAAGGCGGGCTACAGCACGGGCGTCTACGGCATCTGGACCGACCCGGAGACCGGTGACCCCATCAAGCAGGTGGCGGGCGACGGCCAGGAACGGATCCTGCGCAACACCGCGGGCGTGAAGGGTTCGGTCGGTCTGCTCGTCGAAACCCGTGTCGACCCCCTCACCGACGCCGAGAAGGCCGACCCCGCGCTCAACAACCGGCGCCGGGTGCACTCACAACAGGCGGCGCTGGACGGCGCCCTCGCCTTCCTCGACGAGCATCGCCACCGCGTCGAAGCTGCCACGACCTGGGCGCGGCTCGCCGGATTCGCCGACCGGGGCCCGGTCTACCTCGGCGGCGCGGACAACGATCCCGCCTCCGAGGAGCAGACACTGGCCGACCCGCCCTGCGCCTATCGCCTCGACGCCGCACAACTCGCCCGGACCAAGGGGGCGCTGGCACTGCACGGAGTGTCCTGGAAGCGGGACGGAGACGGCGCCGTGATCCCCCTGCGCCAGTCGCTGCGCGGCCTGGTGCCGCTGTTGTTGGACGGGCGGGCCGGTTATCGCCTTACGGCCGCGGCCCCGGTGCGGGTCTGCCGCGGTGTGGTAGGAGGGGGTAACGGGTAGGGGAAATCGTCAATTGAAAGGTCAAGACGTTGTCGCCCACAGCCAAGGGCACGGGAGACGGAGGTGGCGCGTCCGCCACGGCGGACCGACCCGACGACTCCCACCGGGCCAGGCCCCCACAGACCGACCGCGTGGTGTTCGGCGTCACCGCGCTGCTGACGCTCGCGTTCATCGCATGGGGCGTCACCTCCACCGCATCGCTCAAGAACGTATCGACCACGATGCTGAACTGGGTGATCGACAACGGCGGCTGGGCCTTTGTACTCGCCGCCTCCGGCTTTGTGATCTTCGCGATCTGGCTGGCCGTCAGCAAGTACGGGCGGATCATCCTCGGCAAGGAGGGCGAGCGACCCGAATTCCGTACGGTGTCCTGGATCGCGATGATGTTCAGCGCCGGCATGGGCATCGGCCTGATGTTCTTCGGCGTCAGTGAGCCGCTGGGGCACTTCATGAGGCCGCCACCGGGCACCGACCCCCAGGACGCCGCCCAGGCCATGGACACGGCGATGGCCACCACGCTGTTCCACTGGTCGCTGCATCCCTGGGCCATCTACGCGGTCGTGGGGCTGGCCATCGCGTACAGCTGCTTCCGGCGGGGGAGGCGGCAGACGATCGCCTCGGTGCTCACCCCACTGCTCGGCAAGCGGCGGGTGAACGGCTGGGGCGGCCGGATCATCGACATCCTGGCCATCTTCGCCACCCTCTTCGGCTCCGCGGCCTCCCTGGGGCTCGGCGCGCTGCAGATCGGCGGCGGTATCGAGGTGCTGGGCTGGATGGACAGCGTCAGCACCGCCCTGCTGGTCGGCGTGATCGCCGTGCTGACCACCGCGTTCATCCTGTCCGCGGTCTCCGGCGTCGCCAGGGGCATCCAGTACCTGTCCAACACCAACATGGTGCTGGCGCTGATACTGGCGGTGTTCGTGTTCGTGGTCGGCCCGACCATCCTCGTCCTCAACCTGCTGCCGACCTCCGTCGCGTCGTTCATCGGCGAGCTGCCGCAGCTGGCCGGCCGTACCGAGGCCAGCGGCGGTGAAGGCGCGGCCGACTGGCTGCGCACCTGGACCGTCTTCTACTGGGCGTGGTGGATCTCCTGGACGCCCTTCGTGGGCATGTTCATCGCCAGGATCAGCCGCGGCCGGACGATCCGTCAGTTCATCGGCGGCGTCATCCTCGTACCGAGCGTGGTCAGTCTGGTGTGGTTCTCGGTGTTCGGCGGCTCCGCGATGAAGCTGCAGGACGACAGGCAGCTCAGCGGGTCCACGACCCCCGAAGGCCAGCTCTTCGACGTGCTGAATCAGTACCCGATCGCGACCGTCACCAGCGTCCTGGTGATGATCCTGGTCGCCATCTTCTTCGTCTCCGGGGCCGATGCCGCGTCCGTCGTCATGGGCACCCTGTCGCAGCGGGGAACCTTTGATCCGACCCGGATCGTGGTGATCTTCTGGGGTGTGGCGACCGGTGGGGTCGCCGCGATCATGCTGCTGATCGGCGGTGGATCCGGCGACGCCCTGACCGGATTGCAGAATCTGACGATCCTGGTCTCGGTGCCGTTCCTGTTCGTGATGGTCATCATGTGCTGGGCGCTCGTGCGGGATCTGCGCAGCGATGAGCTGGTCGAGCGCGGCCAGAAGGGCGAGGAAGCCGTCGAGATGGCCGTCATCACGGGCCATGAGCAGTACGACGGCGACTTCGAGTTCCAGATCGGCCCGGGGACGGGGGGTGAAGCCTCCGGCGCCACGGCCGTCCCGGAGGACACCGACGGCGGGAAGTAGCGGCGACACCCTCACGGCGGAGGGCCGGGCCGCCCCGGCCCTCCGCCGTCCGTCGGGCCACTCAGGACCGTTCCGACCCTGACCCGTCGGACAGTCCCGAGGCCGCCCGCACCATCCGGACCACTTCGTCCGCGCACCCCCACGCCACGGTGACTCCCGCACCGCCGTGCCCGTAGTTGTGGACGCACAGCGCCCCGCCGGACAGCCACTCCGACGTCAGCCGCACCGCCGGGCGGGCCGGCCGCAGCCCCACCGTGTGCCGGAGCACCCGGGCCCGCGCCAGCTCCGGGAAGTGCCGGGCGCAGCGCGCCACGATCGCCTCCGCCACCGCCGGGTCCGGCTCCAGCGACCAGACGTCGTCGTACGCCGTACCACCGAGGACCACGCCGTACGGCTGCGGCAGGACGTAGGCCGTGGTCGCCGAGCCCTCGTCCGCGGCGACGAACCACTCCTCGATGCCGGGATTCTCCACGATCACCAACTGCCCCTGGACCGGGTGTACGTCAGGATCCGGCACCAGATCCCGCGCAGCCAGTCCGGTGCAGTTCACGACCACCGCGGCCTCCTGGCCCGCCTCCTCCAGAGAGGCGACCGTCCGCCGCGCCACCCTGCCCCCGGCGCCCGCCAGCCGCCGCTCCAGATAGCGGAGATGGGCCGGCATGTCGACGAGCGGGGTACGGGCCCGCCATCCGGAGGCGCACCCCGGGGGGAGCTCGTCCGGGCGCGCCCGGTGCAGGCCGGGAACGGCGCGGTACCACGCGGGCAGGGGGTCACCACCGCCCATGGCGGCCCCTCCTGCCGCTCCCGTTCCTCCTGTTCCCGCTTCTGCCGCCGGCCCGTTCGCCGCGTCCGTCATCGCGTCCGCCATCGTGCCCGTCACCATGCGGGAGCCGGTCTCCTCCGGCCGCCCGGCCAGACCGGCGAGCACCTCGAAGGTACGCACGGACCAGCGCACCGCCCCCTCGTACGGGTGGATGCGATAGGGCCAGCACAGCGCGCCGGCCACCGCCGATGTCGTCTCCGCGGCCGCGTCCCGGCTCACCAACCGCACCCGGAACCCGTCCTCCGCCAACGCGATCGCCGAGGTCAGGCCGATCACACCGCCACCGATCACCAGAACGTCACGCACATCACTCGTCATGACGGGACGTTAACCCCTGGTGCGCATGGGCACGAGGGAGCGTTCTGGGCACACCCCCTGCGGGGAATACTCGGGACATGTCTGCGGAACCTGCGGAATACGCGACCTTCGGGCTGGCGCCGGCCATGCGCCCCGGTGGTGTGCTGCCCACCGGTGCCTATGAAACCCACCGGGACTTTCTGGACTTCAGCATCAACGGCAAGCCGCTGCTGCTGCGCCTCGCCGACCTCGACGCGGTCTCGCCGCTCGCCGCCGACCTGGGCCCCTCACTCTTCGCCGCGCAGGTGCGGCGGCTTCTGCTGGAGGACGCCGGCCCGGTGCCGGACAGCGGACGCCGGGTCATCTACGGCTGCCCCGAGTGCGAAGGGCCGGCCTGCGGCGCCGTCACCGCGGTCGTCGAACGCGACGGCGCCGACTTCGTCTGGCGCGACTTCGCCTGGCAGACGGACGACACCGTGGACCTGAGACGCAACGGCTATACGGGAATCGGGCCGTTCCGCTTCGAGGGCGCGCAGTACCGGGCCGCGCTGGAACAACTGCTGGCATCCGGCGCCGAAGGCCCGGCGCGGCCCGCTCTCCGGGTCCTGCTCATCGGACGGCGCGCCGCCGCACTGACGAAGCTGGCCGCCGCGCTGCGCGGCACCGGCATCGGTGCGGAGATCACCCGTGACGTGGCCGACGCCGCACCGGACGAACTCCGCTCCTACGGTGCGGTGGCCCTCGGCCGCGGGATGGGGGAGACCGGACGCGCGGCGGTACGGCAGGCGTTCGCGGACGCCGGATCGACGGCCGTCCTCGTCGACGGCCTCGCGCCGATCGTCCCCTTGGCCGTCGCGCAGATCGAACAGGCGCTGGACCGCTGCCCGCAGGACGAACGCCGGCTGCTGCGGCTCGACACGGAACGCGGCACGGCCGTGCTGACCGTCGCCACGCCCTGCCGGGTCCGGCTGACCGGATATCGCCTCGACCGGCTCTGCCGCACCCGTACGACCGAGCTCTTCGACGGCCAACTGGAGGCGGGACGCCATGTGTTCGGGCTGAAAGGGATGACGGGGGAGGGGTATGTGGTGGCGCGGACTACGGGGGGCGTGCGCTGCGTTCGGCTTGAGCCGACATGATTGTCCGCTGCGCTTTGCCTGAGCCCCACGTTGTCGGCTGTCCCGCCTTGCACCTGCGGTGGGCTGTTGCCGCTGCGCGGGACTGTTCGGCAGCGGCGCCGGACCTCCGGACTCCGTTCTGCGGACCAGCACCTCCCGAGGGAGTGGGGAGAAAACCAGTTGGGGGCAGACGTCGGCGGTCAGGTGCGACCTGTCGGCACGATCACTTAGGCTTGACAGATCACATGAGCCCCCACCGGCCCTATTCCCCCACCGTCGGGAGGTGACGGGCCGCAGGACGGAGTCCGGAGGCCCGTCACCGCACCCGAACAACCCACGCCCGCCGCAGGCGCAACGGCGAAACACCCCACGGCGGGACAGCCGACAACGTGGGGCGCCGGCCCGCCGCAGGCGAAACCACAACGGCGGGAAGCCGAATGCGACGAGCAAGTAGGTCGGTCCAGGCAAAGCGCAGCCTGCCATCGTGGCTCGCCCATCCGTTCCGCTGGCAGCGGCTGCCCGTCCCGTGGGCGGCCGTCGCGCGCGGTGCCTTGGGCGCCGGGCCGCTGCTCGGTGCGGGGATCGCGACCGGCCACCCGGCGGCCGGCGTGCTGGCCGGGCTCGGTGCGATGCTGGCGGGCGTCAACGACCGCCTCGGGACGCGTCGCACCGGGATCGTCCACATCGGCCTGCCCGCCCTCGCCGCGGCGCTCGGCATGCTGATCGGCGCCTCGCTCCAGGCGGCCGACGCGGGCTGGTGGATCGTTCCGGCGCTGTTCGCCGTCGGCTTCGTCTCCGGCGCGGGCAGCGTGGCCGGGCCCGTACGCTCCACCGCGGGCATGCAGATGCTGGCCGCCACCATCCTGGGTGCGGGTATGCCGCTGCCGGGCGCGCCCTGGGCCAAGGCGCTCTATGTCCTCGCCGGATGTCTGTGGCTGCTTCTGCTGCGCCTTGTGCTGCGTTCACCGCGTCCTGTGGGCGGTGCGCTCAGTGGCGAGCGGGCGGCGGTCGCCACGGTCTTCGACGCGCTCGCCGACGCCCTGGGCGCGGTCGGCGGGCCGGGTGCCGAGCCCGCCAGACGACGGCTGACCGCCGCGCTGGACCGGGCGGACGAGGCCCTGCGGCTGCACCGTCTGACCAGTCGGCTGCTGCGTCGCCGCCCCCGTACGGAGGAGCTCCTGCTCGCCGAGCGGTTCGCCGCGGCGACGACGCTGTGCGAGGCCAGCGTCGCGCTCCTGTGGGAGGCCCGTCCACTGCCGCCCCGCGTCGCGGAGAGCCCTCGGCGGTTCGCCGATGCGCTGCGCACCGGACGCCCTCCGGGACGGCTGTCCGCCCCGGAGGCCAGTTCGGCCGCGCGCGGCGCCTTCGACCAGGCACTTCTCGATGCCGCGGTGGCCTTCGCGCGGCCCGAGCCGCTGTCCCGGCCTTATCCCGCGGCCAGCGTGGCTTCGATGCGTAGCGCCGCTTCGGCACCTGGCGCTGCTACGGGGGCGGTGGCGCCGCGACCCGGCCCGGGAGCGCCGTCGTCATCGCCGTCCCACCGTCCCGCCTGGGTGTCCATGGCCCGCCGGGCGCTGGACGTCGTCAGCCGGCCGACGCGGCGCGGGCGGAGCGTTCTCGGCCCCGCCGGACGGGACTACGGCCTACGGGTCGCCGTCTGCATCGCCGCGAGCGTCGCGGTGGCCCTGCTGCTGCGCGCCGAGCACTGGTACTGGCTCCCGGCCACCGCCACCTTCCTGGTCAAGCCCGACCTGGGCCCGCTCTTCTCCCGTACGGTCAACCGCTTCGTCGGCACCGTCGCCGGGGTGCTGCTCTTCGCCGGGGCCGGGCCGCTGCTGACCGGCTCGTGGTGGCCGGTGCTGGCCGCTGGGGCGGGCGGCACGCTACTGCCGTTCGCCACCCGCCACTTCGCGCTGCAGACCGTCGCGATCACCCTGATGGTGCTGTCGTTCGTCCACGTCAGCGGCGATCCGCAGGCCGCCGCCGAGCGGATCGTCGACACCTCGATCGCCTGCGGCATCGTGCTCGTCGTCGGCCATCTGCCACGGCTCGCGGACCCGCGCCGCCGCATCGGCCAGCGTGTGACCGCGGCCCTCCGCGCCGCCGCACGCTTCCTCCGCCACGTCCTGGAGTCGGAACCGGGCCAGGACCCCACCGAGCGGCTGGCGTTGCGCCGGGCCGCCTACCGGGCGCTGGGCGAGGCACGCACCGCGGCGGAGACCGCCGCGGCCGAACTCCTCACCGCCCGCGACCGCGACACCGACTGGCTGTCCGTCATCACCGCGTCCGAACGCATCGTGGACGCCGCGACCGCCTGCGCCGTACGCCTCGATCACGGTGCCCGACACCCGAGCCCCGACGACGCGCGACGGCTGTGCCAGGCGCTGTCCGCCATGGCCGACGCCCTGGAGGACCCGCGCCGCCGGGCCACCGGCACACCCGCTCCGGAGCTACGGCCGGTACCCGACTGCGCCACGCTCACCGACGTGGCCGCCGAACTGGAGCGCCTCCGGGGGTACGCGGGCGCGACCTGACACCGGGAACGCCCGGTGCGATCTCCGGCATGCCCGTACGTAGCGCAGGGGCAGTCGCGACCGCCTTCGCCATTCCGGCCGCGCAGGATCTCGCGCGCCTCGGACGGGGCGACCGCCCGCTCCGCCCGTCCCCCGCGGCGCAGGCCGAGCCGGTCGGGTACCCGCTCGGCCTGCGCCGCGTCGATCAGCCCCGGCGGCAGCGAGAGATGCTCCCGCTACCGCCGACCGCCGTCGGGGTACGGCATCAGCGGCCGCCACGCTCCTTGCCCAGCAGCCCGGCCCGCCGCAGAGCGTCGGCCATCGCGTCGTTGACCGGCCCGGCATCGCGGCCGCCACGCCGGTCCGCGCCGCGCCGGTCCGCGCCGCGCGGCCCGCCGCCGCCCTGCCGCGGCCGGGGCGCGCCACCACGGCCGCCCTCGCGCGGTCCGCCGCCGTTGCCGCCCCGCCGCTCACCGCCGCGCCGCTCGCCGCCGCCCGCCGAGGCGCCCTTGCCGTGCTCGTCGTCCAGCCGCAGCGTCAGCGAGATCCGCTTCCGCGGAATGTCCACGTCGAGCACCTTGACCCGCACGATGTCGCCCGGCTTCACCACGTCCCGCGGATCCTTGACGAACGTCTTCGACATCGCCGAGACATGCACCAGACCGTCCTGATGGACGCCCACGTCCACGAACGCCCCGAAGGCGGCGACATTGGTCACCACACCCTCCAGGAGCATCCCCGGCTGCAGATCGCCGATCTTCTCCACGCCCTCCTTGAAGGTCGCGGTCCTGAACTCCGGGCGCGGGTCGCGGCCCGGCTTCTCCAGCTCCTGAAGGATGTCGTTCACCGTCGGCAGACCGAAGGAGTCATCGACGAAATCGGCGGCCTTCAGGGTGCGCAGCACCGAAGCGTTGCCGATCAGCGAACCGACGTCGCCCCCCGCCGACTTCACCATCCGACGCACCACCGGGTACGCCTCCGGGTGCACGCTGGAGGCGTCCAGCGGGTCGTCGCCACCACGGATCCGCAGGAAGCCCGCGCACTGCTCGTACGCCTTCGGGCCGAGCCGCGACACCTCCTTGAGGGCCTTGCGGGAGCGGAACGGGCCGTTGCCGTCCCGGTGCGCCACGATGTTCTCCGCCAGGCCCGAGCCGATGCCCGATACGCGGGAAAGCAGGGGCGCGGACGCGGTGTTGACGTCGACACCGACACCGTTCACACAGTCCTCGACCACCGCGTCCAGGGAGCGCGACAGCTTCACCTCGGACAGATCGTGCTGGTACTGCCCGACCCCGATCGACTTCGGGTCGATCTTGACCAGCTCGGCCAGCGGGTCCTGCAGCCGGCGCGCGATGGACACCGCACCGCGCAGCGACACATCCAGGCCGGGCAGCTCCTGCGAGGCGAACGCGGAGGCGGAGTACACGGAGGCGCCCGCCTCGGACACCATCACCTTCGTCAGCTTCAGCTCGGGCTGCGCGGCGATCAGATCGGCCGCCAGCTTGTCGGTCTCCCGGGAGGCGGTGCCGTTGCCGATCGCGATCAGCTCCACCTCGTGCTCGCGCGCCAGCCGCGCCAGCGTGGCCAGCGAAGCGTCCCACTTCTGCTGCGGCACATGCGGATAAATCGTTTCCGTGGCGGCCACCTTGCCCGTGGCGTCCACGACCGCGACCTTCACCCCCGTACGGAAACCGGGGTCGAGGCCCATCGTCGCGCGCGTCCCGGCGGGCGCCGCCAGCAGCAGGTCACGCAGGTTCGATGCGAAGACCCGCACCGCCTCGTCCTCGGCGGCCTGCCGCAGCCGCAGCCGCAGATCGATCCCGAGGTGCACCTGCACCCGGGTGCGCCACGCCCAGCGGACGGTGTCCAGGAGCCACGTGTCGGCGGGCCGCCCACGGTCGGCGATGCCGAACTTCCGGGCGATGGACTGCTCGTAGGAGCTGGGCCCCTCGGTGGCCGCCGACGGGTCCTCCGGCTCCAGCGTGAGATCGAGGATCTCCTCCTTCTCACCGCGGAACATCGCCAGCACCCGGTGCGAGGGCAGCTCGGTGAACGGCTCGGCGAAGTCGAAGTAGTCGGCGAACTTGGCGCCGGCCTCCTCCTTGCCCTCCCGCACCTTCGCCCCGACCCGCCCCCGCGACCACATCCGCTCGCGCAGCTCGCCGATCAGATCCGCGTCCTCGCTGAACCGCTCGGTCAGGATGGCCCGCGCGCCCTCCAGGGCGGCGGCCGTATCGGCGACCCCCTTGTCGGCGTCGACAAAGGCCGCGGCGGCCGCGAGCGGCTCCACCGACGGATCGCCCAGCAGCCCCTCGGCCAGCGGCTCCAGGCCGGCCTCCCGCGCGATCTGCGCCTTGGTGCGCCGCTTGGGCTTGAACGGGAGATAGATGTCCTCCAGCCGCGCCTTGGACTCGGCGCCGCGGATCCGCGCCTCCAGGGCGGCGTCCAGCTTGCCCTGGGAACGTACGGACTCCAGGATCGCGGTCCGCCGCTCCTCCAGCTCCCGTAGATAGCGCAGCCGCTCCTCCAACGAGCGCAGCTGCGTATCGTCGAGCATCTCGGTCGCTTCCTTGCGGTAGCGCGCGATGAACGGAACCGTCGAGCCGCCGTCGAGCAGTTCGACCGCGGCCTTCACCTGCCGCTCCTTGACGCCGAGCTCCCCGGCGATCCTCGCTTCGATGGACCCGAGGGCCCCGATGGGCTCAGTGGATGCCGTCACGTTGATCCTGACCCGCCTTCCAGCGCTTGCTTGAGCCTGCATTGTGCAGGGTGGCGGGCCGGGCTGTCGCACCGCCCGGCCGGTGGGCCGGGATGTGAGAAGCCGCACGCACACCCCGGCCCACGGCTCAGCCCTTGCCGAACAGCGCCGCCGGGAAGGCCCCGGCGTCCATCGCGGCCGTGGTGAACCCGGCCGCCAGCTCGGTGAGCCGGGCCACGCCCTCGGCGCCCAAGTGCTCGTACGGAGCCCGGTCCAGCCGGTCCGTGGCGGTCTCCAGATCCTTGCGGAGCTGTATGCCGGTTTCGGTCAACTCGCCCTCGGCGTCCAGGAGGCCGCGGCCGCGCAGCCGGTCCTGCGCCGCCGCCCACTGCTCCTCCGACCAGCCACGGGTCGTCATGACGCCGTGGTAGCTCATACCGCGCCCGGTGGCGTGGTGGGAGACCAGCGCCTCCAGACCGTCCAGTTCGGCGTCCAAAAGCGCCAGCAGGTGGCCGTCGCCGCGGTGTTCCCGCAGCAGCGTCGTGGCGTGCCAGTACGCCAGGTGCGGCACGTCGGGCACCGGCAGATCGGCGTGCGCGGCGAACAGCGGCCGGGCGTGTCGGGTGCAGCCCTCGGTGGCGCGCAGCGCCAGCTCCGCCGCCTCCGCCATCTCCGGGGACGCCACGGCCTCGTCACCGAGCAGCCGGCGCAGGGCGGCGTCGGCCGCGCGCAGCCGCGCCTCCAGGACGGCCTCGGGCGTGGTCACGGACCAGATGTGCGGGACGTGGCGCGCGATGAGCTCGTGGTTGAAGTTGTAGAAGGTCGCCGTGATGGTGCCGGGGCCCACCGCGCCCATGGCCGCGCTCCGGGCGGCGAAGTATCCGGCGCTGCGGTTCTCCAGGCCCACCGTGGCGAGCTCGGCCGCGAACTCCGGCGCGAAGTAGTGCGTCGAGTGGAAGGGGTTCACGACGTTGTGACAGTGCCGGCCGGCCAGCGCGGGCAGTGTGCTCGAAGAGGTCATGCCGGCATGTTACCGACCGCTTGGTATGGGAGTGGGGTGAGGTCCGGTACGCCCCGGTCGGGCCGTGTCCGGACGGCCGCGATGCGGGTCGGCCGGATGGCGGTAAAGGTGGGATATTCGTCATTGCCGCCACCACCGCGCCCGCCCAGGATGAGCGGCATGGAACAGCGCGATGTGCTGGTCGTTCTCTTCGACGGCCTCCAGAGCCTCGATGTGACCGGACCGGTCGAGGTCTTCGCCGGCGCGGACAACGGCCTCCCCAGGGCCTATCGGATCCGCACCGCGAGCCTGGAGGGCGGCCCGGTCCGCACCTCCAGCGGTCTGACGCTCGCCCCGGACCTCGCGCTCGCCGACGCGGCGCCGCACACCCTCCTGGTGCCGGGCGGCAACGGGACCAGGGACCCCGATCCGCGGCTCATCGACTGGCTGCGGACGAACGCCCCCAGCGCGCGCCGGAAGGTCTCGGTGTGCAGCGGTGCGCTGCTGCTGGCCGAGGCCGGGCTGTTGGACGGCCGCCGCGCGACGACCCACTGGATGCTGTGCGACGCGTTCGCCGAGCGCTACCCCGCCGTCCATGTAGACCCGGAGCCGATATACGTACGGGACGGCGACCTGGCGACCTCAGCGGGCGTCACGGCGGGCATCGATCTCGCGCTGGCGCTGGTCGAGGAGGACCTGGGCCGGGACCTGGCGCTGTCCATCGCCCGCCATCTGGTCGTCTTTCTGCGGCGGCCGGGCAACCAGACCCAGTTCAGCGCCCAGCTCGCCGCCCAGACCGCGGAGCGCCGGCCGCTGCGCGACGTCCAGCAGTCGATCTCCGAGAACCCCGCGGCGGATCTGTCCGTCGACGCCCTCGCCGTCCGCGCCGGCCTCTCCCCACGGCACTTCGCCCGCGCATTCCGCGACGAGGTCGGTATGACACCGGGGCGCTATGTCGACCGCGTACGGCTGGAGGCCGCCCGGCGCCGTCTGGAAGACACCGTCGACGGCATCGCGCAGGTCGCACGCCGCTGCGGCACTCCCGAGGCGATGCGCCGCGCTTTCGTCAAGGCGCTCGGCGCCGCCCCGGCCGAATACCGCCGCCGCTTCCAGCCGGTGCCGCCTGCCCATCCGGGCGGCTGACCCGCGCCGACCCGCTCTCCCCGCCCTCTCGCCACACGACCACCGGTACACGACTACCGGCACATCACCACCGTCACACGACTACCGACAGGAACCCACCTTGCAGATCGCGATCCTCCTCTACGACCGCTTCACCACCCTGGACGCCGTCGGCCCCTACGACACCCTCAGCCGCATCCCCGGCGCCGAGACCGTGTTCGTCGGCGAGCGCACCGGCACGTACCGCAACGACGTCGGCTCGCTCGGGATGGTCGCCGACGCCCCGCTGTCCGACGTCACCGCGCCGGACATCCTCGTCGTACCGGGCGGTCCCGGCCCGCTCGCGCTCATGGAGGACGGCCCGCTGCATGAGTGGCTCCGCGCCGTGGACGCCCGCACCACCTGGACCACCTCGGTGTGCACCGGCTCGCTGATACTGGGCGCCGCGGGCCTCCTCAAGGGCCGCCGGGCCACCTCCCATTGGGCGGCGCTGGACCAGCTGCCCGGCCTCGGCGCCGAGCCGACCGGGGAGCGGGTGGTCTTCGACGGCAAGTACGTGACGGCGGCCGGCGTCTCGTCCGGCATCGACATGGGCCTGGCGCTGGCCGGCCGGATCGCCGGGGACGAGGTGGCCCAGGCGATCCAGCTCGGCATCGAGTACGACCCGCGGCCGCCGTACGACGCGGGCTCCCCGGACAAGGCGCCGGCCGAGATCACCGCGATGATACGGGAGGGCCGCTTCCCGCTGGCCGGGGAGGAGTAGACCGCTCCCGTTCCCGTCAGCCCGCAGGCCAGGTGAAGCGCGGTGCCCGGCGCTCCAGGAAGGCGGCGGCACCCTCGGCGGTGTCGCCGCTCTCGCGCGCCTGCGCGGCCCAGTACGCGCTCCGCTCCTCGGCCTCCCGCAGCGGTACGTCCCACGCCCCGTCGGCCAGTTCCTTCGCCGCGTTCTGCGTCACCAGTGACCGGCTCGCCAGGACGGCCGTGAACTCCGCCACCCGCTTGCCCAGTTCGCCCTCGGGCAGCACCTCGTCCACCAGACCGGTGCGCAGCGCCCGCGCACAGTCGATCAACTCCCCGGAGAACAGCAGGTACTTGGCGGCCGACGGCCCGATCAGCCGGACCAGCCGACGGGTCGCGGACGCCGGATAGACGACGCCCAGCTTCGCCGGCGTCACCCCGAACAGCGCGCCCTCCTCCGCGAACCGCAGATCGCAGGCGCCCGCCAACTGGGCGCCGCCGCCCACGCAGTAGCCGCGTATCGCCGCCAGCGTCGGCCCGGGGAAGGCCGCCAGCGCCTCCTCGGCCGCCACCGCCAGGCCCTGCGACTCACCCGCCGCGTCCCGCAGCGATCCGATGTCCGCACCGGCGCAGAAGGTCCCGCCCTCGCCGGTCAGCACCAGGGACCGTACGGCACCATCGCCCGCCAGCCGCTCCAGCAGGGGCGGCAGGGCCCGCCACATCCGCACCGTCATCGCGTTCCGCTTCTCGGGATTGATGATCGTGACGGTCGCCGTGCCGTCGCTGATACGCGTGTTCAGAGCCGGTTCCATGCCTCGGATATTAGAGCGACCGGCGCCGGCCCCGCCGGATACGATCAGCGGTCTGATGTCTGCAACCCTTGTCGCCAAAGAGCTCGCCGCCGGTCACGGCGAGCGTGTCCTGTTCTCCGGTCTCGATCTCGTCGTCGCGCCCGGCGATGTGATCGGCCTCGTCGGCGCCAACGGCGCGGGCAAGTCCACCCTGCTGCGACTGCTGGCCGGGCTGGACACCCCGGAGGAGGGCAAGCTCGCGCTCAACCCGCCCACCGCCACCGTCGGCCACCTCCCTCAGGAACCCGACCGCCGCCCCGGGGAATCCGTACGCGCCTTCCTCGCCCGGCGCACGGGCGTGGCCGAAGCCCAGCGCGCCCTGGACGCCGCCACCCGGGCGCTGGTCGACGAACGGCCCGGGGCGGACGACGCCTACGCCACCGCCCTGGAGCGCTGGCTCGCGCTGGGCGCCGCGGACCTCGACGAGCGCGCCGAGGAGACCGCCGCCCAGCTCGGCCTCGATATCGGCCTCGACCAGCCGATGACCTCCCTCTCCGGTGGACAGGCCGCCCGCGCCTCGCTTGCCTCGCTGCTGCTCTCCCGCTACGACGTCTTCCTGCTGGACGAGCCCACCAACGATCTCGACCTGGACGGCCTGCAACGGCTGGAATCCTTTGTCACCGGGCTGCGTTCCGGCACGGTCCTGGTCAGCCACGACCGCGAGTTCCTGACCCGTACTGTCAACCGCGTCGTGGAACTCGACCTCGCCCAGCAGCAGGTCAACACCTATGGCGGCGGCTACACCTCGTACCTGGAGGAGCGTGAGCGGGCCCGGCTGCACGCGCGCGAGCAGTACGAGGAATACGCCGACACCCGGGCCGCCCTGGAGGCCCGGGCGCACACCCAGCGCAATTGGATGGAGAAGGGCGTCAAGAACGCCCGCCGCAAGGCCACCGACAACGACAAGATCGCCCGCAAGGGCCGGGTGGAGGCCACCGAGAAGCAGGCCGCCAAGGCCAAGCAGACCCAGCGCCTGATCGAGCGGCTGGACGCCAGCGCCGTGGCGGAGCCCCGCAAGGAGTGGGAGCTGCGGATGGAGATCGCCGCGGCGCCCCGGGCCGGCGCCGTGGTGGCCACTCTGCGCGGCGCCGAGGTCCGGCGCGGCGGCTTCCGCCTCGGCCCGGTGGACCTGCAGATCGACTGGGCGGACCGGGTCACCATCACGGGCCCCAACGGCTCCGGGAAGTCCACCCTGCTCGCCGCGCTCCTCGGCCGGCTGCCGCTGGACGCGGGGCAGGCGTCGCTCGGCCCCGGTGTGGTGGTCGGCGAGATCGACCAGGCGCGCGGCGCGTTCCTGGGGGACGAGCCGCTGATGGACGCCTTCCGGGCCTCCGTACCGGACATGCCGCCCGCCGACGTCCGCACCCTGCTGGCGAAATTCGGCCTGAAGGCGGCTCATGTGCTGCGCCCGGCGAGCACGCTGTCGCCGGGGGAGCGCACCCGCGCCGCGCTGGCGCTCCTCCAGGGCCGCGGGGTCAACCTCCTCGTCCTGGACGAGCCGACCAACCACCTCGACCTGCCGGCCATCGAACAGCTGGAGTCCGCGCTCGCCTCGTACACCGGCACCCTGCTGCTGGTCACGCACGACCGGCGGATGCTGGACGCGGTGCACACCACACGGCGGATCGAGGCCGACGGCGGGCGGATCACCGACCGCGCGGTGTGAGGACGGCGGGTCGCGGCGCCCGCTGGGCCAATCGATTTGGCCATCCGGCGGGCGGCCCGTAAGGTGGTGTTCACCGACGCGGGGTGGAGCAGCTCGGTAGCTCGCTGGGCTCATAACCCAGAGGTCGCAGGTTCAAATCCTGTCCCCGCTACTCAGATGGCACAGCAGGCCCGGTGTTCAGGCACCGGGCCTGCTGTGCTGTGCGTCACCGCCCCGTGCGTCCGCCGCGTCGATCTCATGGCGCGTACCGTACGGTGACCACTTCGGTGCATACCGTAAGCAAGGAAATAAAGCGGGCAGAAAAAGTCGGCAGGACGGCTAATTCGCACAGAATTGCTCATAAGGCGTCGATAGATGCTGACTTGTGTTCAGCAGGCCGGTACGGACCAACACATTCTCAACACTCGTCCTGTGAGGATGCCTTCCGGACCCCCCGCAGAACCACCCGAGGAGCTGACCTCCCCGCTCGCGTACGAAGGTGTGTGGCGGTTCACCGCCCCGGCGCTGGAGTCGTCGGTGCCGCAGGCGCGCCACGCGGTCCGGGATCTCCTCGACGAACAGCGCGTGCCCGTGGCCGACGACATCATGGACGGCCTGCTGCTGATCGTCTCCGAACTCGTCACCAACGCCGTACGGCACGCCGCCCTGCTCTCACCCCAGATCGCCGTACAGCTCACCATCGGGCCGAACTGGCTGCGCATCGCCGTCGAGGACAGCCACCCCTACCGCCCCAAGGCGCTGGAGGCGGACCAGGGCGACGTCGGCGGCCGGGGCCTGTGGCTGGTCAAGACGCTCACCGCGGAGGTGGGCGGCAAATGCGATGTCGAGCACACCGCCAACGGCGGCAAGGCCATCTGGGCCGAACTGCCGCTGGTCCCGCTCGCTACCAGCCCGCCGCATTCCCGGTGAGCTCGCGGACCGCCGGGCGTGCCGCGTCCAGCACGGTCATGAACCACGCGGAGAACGGCACCTTCGCGTGCCGCTCGGCCAGCTCCCCGGGCGTCACGAACGCGATCTCGCAGATCTCCTCCGGATCCGGTGCGGGCTCGGCCCGCACCAGCCCCACGAACAGGTGGTTGTACTCCTGCTCCACGAGCCCGGAGGCCGGATCGGGGTGGCGGTAACGGACCGTGCCGGCCTCGGCGAGCAGCGCCGGCGCCAGGCCCAGCTCCTCGGCGGTACGACGGGCCGCGGCCGCGAACGGCGTCTCCCCCGGATACGGGTGGCCGCAGCAGGTGTTGGACCACACACCGGGGGAGTGGTACTTCGACTGCGCCCGGCGCTGCAACAGCAGCCGGCCTTTCTCGTCGAAGAGGAAGACCGAGAACGCCCGGTGCAGCTGCCCGGGGGGCCGATGCGCGGCGAGCTTCTCCGCGGTGCCGATCGTCGTACCGTCCTCGTCGACCAGCTCCAGCATGATCGGTTCGGCGGCGCCGTCCGGTGAGCTCACCGCGGCGGTCCCGGCGGTCTGTCCGTTGGCAGGTGTGATCGGCATGCCCATCCTTGTCGTCGGTCTACGACGCCAAGTCTGCCCTAGTCACGCGCGCATCAGTGGCAGAGCGGTGCCGTGCGACTACGCGGCGCCGACGTGTTCGAACACGAGACGATCACGGGGCGGGCGACGGGCCGGACGGCACCGACCGGCCCGACGGTGCGTGCGGCCCCCGGCCCCGCATCCGGCATGGCTCTCGCCACACCTGCCACGGCACAACCCACCCACCCGTGACCAGCCCACTCATAACCGGCACCGGATCGGGCATCGCGGACGACCGCCAGTTGTTCCCGCCCCACCCGATCCACCATGATGATCGCGGCAGGCGCAGCCGTCGGTCACCCGATCGTGCGGTGAATGCGCGGTGAACGGCCCCATCCCGCGATCCGATAGCCTCTGCCGACGTGCCATCCCAGCCCCAGGGCCGAGGTGTGCCACGCCTGCTGCCCGGGTAGGCCGTATCGAATACGGATCGATTGCGGACTGACCCGTGCTGCCTGTCAGCTTCCAAGGAGTGAGTTCGTCTGTCGACCGCCATCCTCACCGGTCCGCCGGTAGCCGGGTCGCCGCTCGAAGGCGACCTGCGCACGCTGGGCTTCGACGTCCGCACGGCGAACGATCCGGCGTCCGTCGCCGAGCTGATCGCCGCGGTCCCCGCCCAGGAACGGGTTGCCGTGGTGGACCCCCGCTTCGTCGGCCATCCGCACGCCCTGCGGCTGGCGCTGACCGACCCGCGCTTCCCGGCCGCGGCCGTGCAGGGCGCGCTCACCGTGCGGCCCGAGGCGCGCGCCGCGCTGGTCCGCGCGGCCGGCCGGATCCCGGTCGGCGCCGGAACCGCCCACCTCACGGACGTCCTGACCGGCACGCTGACCGAAGCCCTCGACCGCGAGGACATCGGTCTGCACCACGTCGAGCTCGGCAGCCTGGTCGCCACCGTCGCCCTCACCCCGGCGCAGCGCGAAAGTGCCCGCGAGGCCGTCGCGGCCGTGGACGACGAGGCCGTACGGCTGCGCACCGCCGTGAAGTCCCGCGACGGCTTCTTCACGACCTTCTGCATCAGCCCGTACTCCCGCTACCTCGCCCGCTGGTGTGCGCGCCGCGGCCTGACCCCTAACCAGGTCACCACCGCGTCACTGTTCACCGCGCTGATCGCGGCCGGCTGCGCGGCCACCGGCAGCCGGGGCGGCTTCGTCGCCGCCGGATTCCTGCTCCTCTTCTCCTTCGTCCTGGACTGCACCGACGGGCAGCTCGCCCGCTACTCCCTGCAGTACTCGACGATGGGCGCCTGGCTGGACGCCACCTTCGACCGGGCCAAGGAATACGCGTACTACGCGGGCCTGGCACTGGGCGCGGCCCGTGCCGGGGACGACGTATGGGCGCTGGCGCTGGGCGCGATGGTGCTCCAGACCGTCCGGCACATCGTCGACTTCTCCTTCAACGAGGCGAACCACGACGCTTCCGGCAACACCAGCCCCACCGCGGCGCTCTCCGACAAGCTCGACAGCGTCGGCTGGACGGTCTGGGTTCGCCGGATGATCGTGCTGCCCATCGGCGAACGCTGGGCCATGATCGCGGTCCTCACCGCGCTCACCACCCCGCGTATCGTCTTCTACGCCCTGCTCATCGGCTGCGCGCTGGCCGCCTGCTACACCACGGCCGGCCGCGTCCTGCGCTCGCTCACGCGACGGGCACGCCGTACCGACCGGGCCGCGCAGGCGCTGGCGGACCTGGCCGACTCCGGGCCGCTCGCCGAGCTCGGCGCCAAGGGCCCGGCGGCGCGCGGAAGGATGACCGCCCTCCTGATGGCGCTGGCGGGTGTGGCCTTCCTCATGGCCCAGCTGACGTGGCAGCAGGGCGGCAGCTGGTGGCCGGTGCTCGGCGCGGCCGTCTACGCGGCCTTCTCCGGCGCCGCCGTCGCCCGCTCCCTGAAGGGCCCCCTGGACTGGCTGGTGCCGCCCCTCTTCCGCGTCGGCGAGTACGTCACGATCCTGGTGCTCGCGGCCCGGTCGGACGCGCACGGAGCACTGCCCGCGGCGTTCGGGCTGGTCGCGGCGGTCGCCTACCATCACTACGACACGGTCTACCGCATCCGCGGCGGCACCGGAGCCCCGCCGCGGTGGCTGGTCCGGGCAACCGGCGGGCACGAAGGACGCGTCCTTGCGGTCACCGTCCTCGCAGTCGCGCTGCCCCCCACAGGTTTCACGATCGCGCTGACGGCCCTCGCTGTGGCCCTGGCGCTGCTGGTGCTCGTCGAGAGCATCCACTTCTGGGTCACTGCCCATAAACGTGGTGCACCCGCCGTACACGATGAAGGAGAAACCGCATGATCGGCCTCGTGCTGGCCGCCGGCGCCGGACGGCGTCTGCGCCCCTACACCGACACCCTGCCCAAGGCTCTGGTGCCGGTCGACGGCGACACGACCATCCTCGATCTGACCCTCGGCAACTTCGCCGAGATCGGCCTGACCGAGGTCGCCATCATCGTCGGTTACCGCAAGGAAGCCGTGTACGAGCGCAAGGAGGCCCTGGAGCGGAAGTACGGCCTCAAGCTCACGCTGATCGACAACGACAAGGCCGAGGAGTGGAACAACGCCTACTCCCTGTGGTGCGGCCGCGACTCGATCAAGCACTCCGTGATCCTCGCCAACGGCGACACCGTGCACCCGGTCTCCGTCGAGCAGACCCTGCTCGCCGCCCGCGGCAACGGCCAGAAGATCATCCTCGCGCTGGACACCGTCAAGCAGCTCGCCGACGAGGAGATGAAGGTCGTGGTGGACCCCGACAAGGGCGTCCAGAAGATCACCAAGCTGATGGACCCGGCCGAGGCGAGCGGTGAGTACATCGGTGTCACCCTCATCGAGGGCGAGGCCGCCGCGGAGCTGGCCGACGCCCTGAAGACCACCTTCGAGCGGGACCCCGACCTCTACTACGAGGACGGCTACCAGGAGCTGGTCAACCGCGGCTTCAAGGTGGACGTGGCCCCGATCGGCGACGTCAAGTGGGTCGAGATCGACAACCACGACGACCTCGCGAAGGGCCGTGAGATCGCATGCCAGTACTGACCCGCCTCATCCCGTCCCCGGTCGTCGTCGACATCAACGCCGGCGCCCTGGACGACCTGGCGGGCCTGCTGGCCGATCAGCGCATCTCCGCGTCCGGCAAGCTCGCCATCGCGATCAGCGGTGGCTCCGGGGCACGGCTGCGGGAGCGGCTGACCCCCGCGCTGCCCGGCGCCGAGTGGTACGAGGTCGGCGGCGGCACCCTGGACGACGCGATCAAGCTCGCCGACGCCATGAAGAAGGGGCGCTACGACGCGGTCGTGGGCCTCGGCGGCGGCAAGATCATCGACTGTGCGAAGTTCGCCGCCGCCCGCATCGGCCTGCCGCTGGTCGCCGTCGCGACGAACCTGTCGCACGACGGTCTGTGCTCGCCGGTCGCGACCCTCGACAACGACGCGGGCCGCGGCTCCTACGGTGTGCCGAACCCGATCGCCGTGGTGATCGACCTCGACATCATCCGCGAGGCCCCGGTCCGGTTCGTCCGCTCCGGCATCGGCGACGCGATCTCCAACATCTCCGCGGTCGCGGACTGGGAGCTCTCGCACCGCGAGACCGGAGAGGACATCGACGGACTGGCGGCCGCCATGGCACGCCAGGCCGGCGAGGCCGTGCTGCGCCACCCGGGAGGCGTCGGGGACGACAGCTTCCTCCAGGTGCTGGCCGAGGGGCTGGTCCTCACCGGTATCTCGATGTCGGTCGCCGGCGACAGCCGCCCGGCCTCTGGTGCCTGCCACGAGATCAACCACGCCTTCGACCTCCTCTTCCCCAAGCGGGCGGCGAGCCATGGCGAGCAGTGCGGCCTGGGTGCCGCGTTCGCCACGCATCTGCGCGGGGACAAGGAGACGTCCGCGCTGATGGTCGAGGTGCTCCAGCGGCACGGCCTGCCGGTCATGCCGGGCGAGATCGGCTTCACGGACGCGGAGTTCGTCCAGGTCGTCGAGTTCGCCCCGAGGACCCGCCCCGGCCGTTACACGATCCTGGAGCACCTGGACCTGTCCACCGACGAGATCAGGGACGCATACGCCTCCTATGCCAAAACCATCAGTAGCTGAACTCCGCCCGGTCGTTCACCCCGAGGGCGTGAAGGACCGGCGCAGCGGTGAGCACTGGGCCGGCCGGCTGTATATGCGCGAGATCTCGCTGCGCGTCGACCGGCACCTGGTGAACACGAAGGTCACGCCCAACCAGCTGACCTACCTGATGACCGTCTTCGGCGTCCTGGCCGCCCCGGCGCTCCTGGTGCCGGGGATCCCCGGCACCGTGCTCGGCGTGCTGATGGTCCAGCTCTACCTGCTGCTCGACTGCGTCGACGGCGAGATCGCCCGCTGGAAGAAGCAGTTCTCGCTCGGCGGCGTGTACCTGGACCGCGTCGGCGCCTACCTGTGCGACGCCGCGGTCCTGGTCGGCTTCGGTCTGCGCGCCGCCGACCTGTGGGGTCCGGGACGGATCGACTGGCTGTGGGCCTTCCTCGGCACCCTCGCCGCGCTCGGCGCCGTTCTGATCAAGGCCGAGACCGACCTTGTCGGTGTCGCCCGGCACCAGGGCGGGCTGCCGCCGGTCGAGGAGGCGGCGTCCGAGCCGCGCTCGTCAGGCCTGGCGCTGGCCCGCAAGGCCGCCGCGGCGCTGAAGTTCCACCGGCTCGTCCTCGGGATCGAGGCGTCCCTGCTGATCCTGGTCCTGGCGGTGCTCGACACGGTCAGGGGGGACCTGTTCTTCTCCCGCCTCGGCGTCGCCGTACTGGCCGGCATCGCGCTCGTCCAGACCCTGCTCCACCTCGTGTCCATCCTGGTTTCAAGCAGGCTCAAGTGACCAACACCGCTCAGAACCTGAAGGTCGGCGCGGTTGTCCTCACCATGGGCAACCGCCCCGAGGAGCTGCGCGCGCTGCTGGACTCGGTCGCCAAGCAGGACGGCGACCGGGTCGAGATCGTGGTCGTCGGCAACGGTTCGCCGCTGCCCGAGCTGCCCGAGGGGGTACGGACCGTCGAGCTGCCGGAGAACCTCGGCATCCCGGCGGGCCGCAACGTCGGTACAGAGGCGTTCGGGCCCGGCGGCAGCGAGGTGGACATCCTGCTCTTCCTCGACGACGACGGGCTGCTGGCCAGGGAGGACACCGCGGAGCTGTGCCGGGAGGCGTTCGCCGCGGACCCCGACCTCGGCATCATCGGCTTCCGGATCGCCGACCCGGACACCGGCGAGACCCAGCGCCGGCACGTACCGCGGCTGCGGGCCGCCGACCCGATGCGGTCCTCCCGGGTCACCACCTTCCTCGGCGGCGCCAACGCCGTCCGCACGAAGGTGTTCCAGGAGGTCGGCGGGCTGCCGGACGACTTCTTCTACGCCCATGAGGAGACGGACCTGGCCTGGCGGGCCCTGGACGCGGGGTGGCTGATCGACTACCGGTCGGACATGCTGCTGCTGCACCCGACCATGGCCCCCAGCCGGCACGCGGTCTACCACCGGATGGTGGCGCGCAACCGCGTCTGGCTGGCCCGCCGGAACCTGCCCGCCGTACTGGTTCCGGTCTACCTCGGTGTCTGGTTTCTGCTCACGCTCGCCCGGCGCCCCTCGTGGCCCGCGCTGCGGGTCTGGCTGGCCGGCTTCAAAGAGGGCTGGACGACCCCGTGCGGTCCCAGGCGCCCCATGAAGTGGGCTACGGTTTGGCGACTGACCCGACTGGGACGCCCTCCCGTGATCTGACAAGCTCGTATCTGAGAGCATCGGCCGCGAACCGGGGCGTGGCCCCGGCAGCGCACCTTGAGGACGAAAGTGTCAACTGTGAGCGAGACAACGCATGACGGCGGTGTCGCGGTGACCGCGACACCGTCGCCAGATGACGGGCTCTCCCGGGCCGAGCTGGCCGCCAAGTACGGGCTGGCCCAGAGCGGCGCACGGCCCGGACTCTTCGAGTACGTTGGCCAGCTCTGGGACCGGCGCCACTTCATCCTCGCCTTCTCGCAGGCAAAGCTCACCGGGCAGTACAGCCAGGCGAAGCTCGGCCAGCTGTGGCAGGTGGCGACGCCGCTGCTCAACGCGCTGGTCTACTTCATGATCTTCGGCCTGCTGCTCGGCGGCCGGGGCGGGATGGACATGAGGACGTACATCCCGTTCCTGGTGACGGGTGTCTTCGTCTTCACCTTCACGCAGAGCTCCACGCTCTCCGGCGTGCGGGCGATCTCCGGCAACCTGGGCCTGGTGCGGGCGCTGCACTTCCCGCGTGCCTCGCTGCCCATCTCGTTCTCGCTGCAGCAGCTCCAGCAGCTGATGTTCTCGATGATCGTCCTGGGCCTGCTGCTGGTCGGTTTCGGCCACTTCCCGCGCTGGTCCTGGTTCCTGATCGTCCCCGTCCTGGCGCTGCAGTTCTTCTTCAACACCGGCCTCGCGATGATCATGGCGCGGCTCGGCAGCAAGACCCCCGACCTCGCACAGCTGATGCCGTTCATACTGCGCACCTGGATGTACGCGTCCGGCGTGATGTTCCCGCTGCAGTACATGCTCAGCAAGGCCCACGCCCCGGGCTGGGTGGCGGACGTGCTGCTCGCCAACCCGGCGGCCGTCTACATGGACCTGATGCGCTTCGCCCTCATCGACGGCGTCGAAGGGAACAGCGCGCCCGGGCATGCCTGGTCCCTCGCCGCCCTCGCCCTCGGCTGGGCACTGCTGCTCGGCATCGGCGGGTTCATCTACTTCTGGAAGGCAGAGGAGCGCTACGGCCGTGGCTGAGCAGAACAACGGGACGCCCTCGCACATCCCCACGGTCATCGCGGACGAGCTGCACGTCGTTTACCGCGTCAACGGCGGCAAGGGCGGCAAGGGCAGCGCCACCGCGGCGCTGAGCCGCATCCTCCGGCGCGGCGAGTCCCCGGGCGTACGCAAGGTGCACGCGGTCAAGGGCGTCTCCTTCACCGCGTACCGGGGCGAGTCGATCGGCCTGATCGGTTCGAACGGTTCCGGCAAGTCGACGCTCCTCAAGGCGGTGGCCGGACTGCTCCCCGCGGAGCGCGGCACGGTCTACACCCACGGCCAGCCCTCGCTGCTGGGTGTGAACGCGGCCCTGATGAACGATCTGACCGGTGAGAAGAACGTCATCCTCGGCGGCCTGGCGATGGGCATGTCCCGCGAACAGGTCCGCGAGCGCTACGACGGTATCGTCGACTTCTCCGGCATCAACGAGAAGGGCGACTTCATCTCGCTGCCGATGCGCACGTATTCGTCCGGTATGGCGGCCCGGCTGCGGTTCTCCATCGCGGCGGCCAAGGACCACGATGTGCTGATGATCGATGAGGCACTGGCCACCGGCGACCGCAAGTTCCAGAAGCGCTCCGAGGAGCGCATCCGCGAGCTGCGCAAGGAGGCCGGCACGGTCTTCCTCGTCAGCCACAACAACAAGTCGATCCGCGATACCTGTGACCGGGTGCTGTGGCTGGAGCGGGGCGAGCTCCTGATGGACGGTCCGACGGACGAAGTGATCAAGGCGTACGAAAAGGAGACGGGCAAGTAGCCCGTACCGCGTCCGAAGGCCCCGCGAGCCCGGCTCGCCGGGGCCTTCGAGCGTTAAGAGGTGGTCAACTCGTCCGGCTCCGGGAACAGTTGAGGCACTTTTGATGTTGACCGGATCGTTGTCCGGAGCTTCGGTACCCGCTCGGACGCGGACGAGATGCACGGCGTAAGCTGTACGGGTACTGAACAGCACAAGTGGTATAAGTCGGGCGATGTTCACCCGGTCGTGCGGTGGAAAGCCCGGCCAGGGCGCGTGGCGGCCTGCGGCGTGTCCGAAATGGGATGCTTTGACTTGGCGGTGTAGAACGGGAGACGTGACGGCAATGGCTACTGGTTCGCTCCGGCTCCGAAACGTGCCGGGCAGCCCCCGGTGAGCAAAGGGAGGCGCAGCGTCTTCAACAGGCGGGCGGTGGTCTCCGGCGGGCCGGCGGACGCCCAGTCGCGCACCGTACTCGACCAGGCCGCACACGAGAACTTCCCGGTGGCGCCGTTCTTCCTGCCCCGCGCCTGGCGCGCCGACCTGATGGCCGTCTACGGCTTCGCGCGGCTCGTCGACGACATCGGTGACGGCGATCTCGCACCCGGCGGCGGCGATGCCGTACTGCTCGGCCTGGAGCGCGCGCAGAGCGAGAACCGCCCCGCGATGCTGGACGCGCTGGAGGCCGACCTGCACCGCGTCTTCAGCGACCGCGCTCCCGGCCCCCGGCATCCACTGATGCGCCGCCTCGGCCCGACCGTCCGCCGTCACGCCCTGACCCCCGAGCCCTTTCTCGGCCTGATCGAGGCGAACCGGCAGGACCAGCGGGTGTCCCGCTACGGCACCTACGGCGACCTGGTCGCTTACTGCGAGCTCTCCGCCAACCCCGTCGGCCGGCTGGTCCTCGCCATCACCGGCACCACGAGCCCCGAACGCGTCCGGCGGTCGGACGCGGTCTGCACCGCGCTGCAGATCGTCGAACACCTCCAGGACGTGGCCGAGGACCTCCGCCGGGACCGCGTCTATCTCCCCGCCGAGGACATGAAACGCTTCGGCGTCACCGAAGCCGATCTGGCCGCCCCGAGCGGGGGCGCATCGGTGCGCGCACTGATCGCGTACGAAGCGGAACGCGCCCGTGAGCTGCTGAGTGAAGGCGCCTCGCTGGTGGGTAGCGTCCACGGCAGACTCAAGCTGTTGCTGGCCGGCTTCGTTGCCGGCGGACGCGCCGCACTCCAGGCGGTCGCGGCCGCCGATCACGACGTACTCCCTGGACCGCCCAAGCCGACCACGCTCAGCCTGCTGCGTGAGGTGGGGGCGACATTGCGAAGAGAGGGGTGAGCCGGACCGTGGAGGCAACCGCACCCGCGTCCGCGCCGGTGCTCGCTGCATATCGCTACTGCGAGGCCATCACCGGGCAGCAGGCCCGCAACTTCGCCTACGGCATCCGGCTGCTGCCGACCGACAAGCGACAGGCCATGTCGGCGCTCTACGCCTTCTCCCGCCGTATCGACGACATCGGCGACGGCACTCTGCAGCCGACCGCCAAACACGAGCGCCTGGAGGAGACCCGGGCGCTGCTGACCCGTATCAAGGACGGCCGGATCGACGAGGACGACACCGACCCGGTCGCCGTCGCGCTGGCCGACGCCGCCCGCCGTTTCCCGCTGCCGCTCGGCGGCCTCGACGAGCTGATCGACGGCGTGCTGATGGACGTCCGCGGCCGGACGTACGAGACCTGGGACGACCTGAAGGTCTACTGCCGCTGTGTCGCCGGGGCCATCGGCCGGCTCTCGCTGGGCGTGTTCGGCACCGTGCCGGGCGCGCCGGACGCCGAACACGCCTCCGAGTACGCCGACACGCTCGGGCTCGCCCTCCAACTGACCAACATTCTCAGGGACGTTCGCGAGGACGCGGGCAACGGCCGCAGCTATCTGCCCGCCGAGGACCTCGCCAAGTTCGGCTGCGCGGAAGGCTTCCACGGCCCGGTCCCGCCGCCCGGCTCCGACTTCACCGGCCTGGTGCACTTCGAGGTCAGCCGCGCCCGCGCGCTGTTCGCCGACGGCTTCCGGCTGCTGCCGATGCTCGACCGGCGCAGCGGTGCCTGTGTGGCCGCGATGGCCGGCATCTACCACCGTCTGCTGGCGCGGATCTCCGCCGACCCCGGGGCGGTGCTGCGCGGCCGGGTCTCGCTGCCCGGCCGGGAGAAGGCATTTGTCGCGGTGCGCGGACTGTCGGGGCTGGACGCCCGCGCGATCGGCCGCAGGCAGGCCGTCAGGAGGCGCGGATGATGCGCCGCGCGGCGAACGACGGCGGGGACCCCGCATCGGTGCGGCGGGCAACCCTCCCCCGGACGACTGCGTCCAAGACTCACGTATGGGGGGAGAACGTATGACATCGGGAGCCACCCGGCACGACCTGCACCGCACCCCGTCGTCCGGCCGTCGCGAAGGGCCGACGGCGGTGGTCGTCGGCGGCGGGCTCGCGGGCACCACGGCCGCGCTCGCGCTGGCCGGCGCCGGCCTGCGGGTCACCCTCGTCGAGGGCCGGCCCCGCCTGGGCGGCCTGGTCTTCTCCTTCCGCCGTGACTCCACCGCGGGCCAACTGACCGTCGACAACGGCCAGCACGTCCATCTGCGCTGCTGCACCGCGTACACCGGATTCCTGGAGCGGATCGGTGCCGCGCATCTGGTGCCCCTTCAGGACCGTATGGACGTACCGGTCCTGGACGCCGCACGGATGCGGCTCGGCCGGCTGCGCCGCACCGCGCTGCCCGTCCCGCTGCACCTCGCCAGGAGCCTGGCCGGCTACCCGCACCTCTCGCCGGCCGAGCGGGCCGGCGTCGTCCGGGCCACCCTCGCGCTCAAGGGCCTGGACCCGGCCGATCCCGCCCTGGACGGCGTGGACTTCGGCACCTGGCTGCGCCGGCACGGCCAGTCGCCCCGTGCGGTCGAGGCCCTGTGGGACCTGGTCGGTGTCGCCACCCTCAACGCCACCGCCGACGACGCGTCCATGGGGCTGGCCGCCAAGGTCTTCAAGACCGGACTCCTCTCCGCGCCGGGCGCCGCCGACATCGGCTGGGCCCGCGTCCCGCTCGGCGAGATCCACGACACCCTCGCTCGCACCGCCCTGGAGAAGGCCGGCGTCCGGGTCGCGCTGCGCACCCGCGCCGGCTCCGTCACCCGCGCCGACACGGGCGGCTGGCAGGTCGCGGTGGACAACGGCCCGCACGGCGGCGAGCTGCTCGCCGCGGACACCGTCGTCCTCGCCGTACCGCAGCGCGAGACGCACGCCCTGCTGCCCGACGGCGCCCTGCCCGGCCGGGACCGGCTGCTGGACATCGGGACCGCGCCGATCCTCAATCTGCACGTCGTCTACGACCGCCAGGTGCTGCGCCGCCCCTTCTTCGCCGCGGTCGGCTCTCCCGTCCAGTGGGTCTTCGACCGTACGGAAGCCTCCGGGCTGGCCGCACGTCCCGAAGGGGCGGGCTGCCAGTATCTGGCCGTCTCGCAGTCCGCCGCCCAGGACGAGATCGACCAGCCGGTCGCCACGCTCCGCGCCCGCTATCTCCCCGAGCTGGAGCGGCTGCTGCCCGCCGCCCGGGGCGCCGGGACCCGCGACTTCTTCGTCACCCGCGAGCGCACCGCGACCTTCGCGCCCGCCCCGGGCGTCGGCAGGCTCCGCCCCGCCGCCCGCACTCAAGCTCCCGGCCTGTTCCTGGCCGGCGCGTGGACCGCCACCGGGTGGCCCGCGACCATGGAAAGCGCTGTTCGCAGTGGCCTCACCGCCGCTCGCGAGGTACTCACCGAACTCGGCTGCCCCCAGGGCCGGTTGCCCCAGGAGGCGGCATGACAACGGAAACGCGCACTCGCACGAGCACGAGCATCGGAAACAGAGGAGAAACCGTGCATCCGGCTTCCCCAGCTATCGACACCGAGAGCGTCACCGCGCTGCTGGAGCGCGGGCGGACACTCGCCACTCCCGTGCTGCGTGCCGCCATCGACCGGCTCGCTCCTCCCATGAACACCGTCGCCGCCTACCACTTCGGCTGGATCGACGCCGAGGGCCACCCCGCCGCGGGCGACGGCGGCAAGGCCGTACGGCCCGCGCTGGCCCTGCTGTCCGCGGAGGCCGCGGGCCAGGCCCCCGAGGCCGGCATCCCCGGCGCGGTCGCCGTCGAGCTGGTGCACAACTTCTCGCTGCTGCACGACGACCTCATGGACGGCGACGAACAACGCAGACACCGCGACACCGTCTGGAAGGTGCACGGCCCGGCGCAGGCCATCCTGGTCGGCGATGCGCTGTTCGCCCTCGCCAACGAAATACTGCTGGAGCTCGGCACCGTCGAGGCCGGCCGGGCCACCCGCCGGCTCACCCTGGCCACCCGCAAGCTGATCGACGGCCAGGCCCAGGACATCTCCTACGAGCACCGCGAGCGGGTCACCGTCGAGGAGTGCCTGGAGATGGAGGGCAACAAGACCGGCGCGCTGCTCGCCTGCGCCGTCTCCATCGGCGCGGTCCTCGGCGGCGCCGACGACCGTACCGCCGACACTTTGGAGAAGTACGGCCACCACCTCGGCCTCGCCTTCCAGGCGGTCGACGACCTGCTCGGTATCTGGGGCAACCCGGACGCCACCGGCAAGCAGACCTGGAGCGATCTGCGGCAGCGCAAGAAGTCGCTCCCGGTCGTCGCCGCCCTGGCCGCCGGCGGACCGGCCTCCGAGCGTCTCGCCCACATCCTCGCCGCCGACGCGAAGAAGACCGAGACGGAGATCGCCGACTTCACCGAGGAGGAGTTCGCCTCCCGGGCGGCCCTGATCGAGGAGGCCGGCGGCCGCGACTGGACCTCCCAGGAGGCCCGCCGGCAGCACGCCACCGCCGTCGCCGCGCTCAACGACGTGGAGATGCCGGAACGGATCCGGGCGCAGCTCGTCGCGCTCGCGGACTTCGTCGTCGTACGGGAGAGATGATCACCATCGGAACGTAACTGTTCGCAGTCGCCGGCCGGTGCCGGACAGGCGCCGGCCGACGGAATCCCTGAGCACGCTTCACAGTTCACTGCAGAAGGGGAAACCATGAGAGCGACGACCGACGGAAGCACCGGGGCGCTGCCGCCCCGGGCCCCTTCGGCCGGCGAGACCACCGCCGGGAAGAGCGGGACGACCGAAGACGGACGCTCCGCCGCAGCGCCGGACCCGGAAGCCGCCGCAGAGCGTGCGGTCGGCCGGGCCACCGCCCACCTGCTCTCCCGCCAGGACTCCGCGGGATGGTGGAAGGGCGACCTCGAAACCAACGTCACGATGGACGCCGAGGACCTGCTGCTCCGTCAGTTCCTGGGCATCCAGGACCCCGAACTCACCGAGGCCGCGGCCCGCTTCATCCGCGGCGAGCAGCGCGGGGACGGCACCTGGGCGACCTTCTACGGCGGGCCCGGCGACCTCTCCACCACCATCGAGGCCTATGTGGCCCTGCGGCTCGCCGGGGACGCCCCGGACGCCCCGCATCTGGCCAAGGCGTCCGCCTGGATCCGCGAGCGGGGCGGAATCGCCGCCTCCCGCGTCTTCACCCGTATCTGGCTGGCGCTCTTCGGCTGGTGGAAATGGGAGGACCTCCCCGAACTCCCCCCGGAACTCATCTACTTCCCCAAGTGGTTCCCGCTCAACATCTACGACTTCGGATGCTGGGCGCGGCAGACGATCGTGGCGCTGACCATCGTCTCCGCGAAGCGCCCGGTACGCCCGGCGCCGTTCGCCCTCGACGAGCTGCACACCGTCCCTCCCGTCGCCCACCACCACCCTTATCGGAAGGCGCTGCGCGCCCTGTTTGATCGCAAGCCCCGGCCGCCCCGCCCGCTCGCCCCCGTGACCAGCTGGGACGGCGTCTTCCAGCGGCTGGACAAGGCGCTGCACGCCTACCACAGGGTCGCCTCGCGCACGCTGCGCGGCGCCGCGATGCGCTCCGCCGCCCGCTGGATCATCGAACGACAGGAGAACGACGGCTGCTGGGGCGGCATCCAGCCCCCCGCCGTCTACTCCGTCATCGCCCTGCACCTCCTCGGCTACGACCTCGACCACCCCGTGCTGCGTGCCGGACTGGAGTCGCTGGACCGTTTCGCCGTATGGCGCGAGGACGGCGCCAGGATGATCGAAGCCTGCCAGTCCCCGGTCTGGGACACCTGCCTGGCCACCATCGCGCTGGCCGACGCCGGACTGCCCGCCGACCACCCGCAGCTGGTCAAGGCGGCCGACTGGATGCTCGCCGAGCAGATCGACCGGCCCGGCGACTGGACCGTCCGCAAGCCCCAACTACCTTCCGGGGGCTGGGCGTTCGAGTTCGAGAACGACAACTACCCGGACATCGACGACACCGCCGAGGTGGTGCTGGCGCTGCGCCGGGTCGCCCATCCGGATCCGCGGCGGGTCGACGCCGCGGTACGCCGCGCGGTGCGCTGGAGCGTCGGCATGCGGTCCAGGAACGGCGCCTGGGGCGCCTTCGACGCCGACAACACCAGCCCGTTCCCCAACCGCCTGCCGTTCTGCGACTTCGGGGAGGTCATCGACCCGCCGTCGGCCGATGTCACCGCCCATGTCGTCGAGATGCTCGCCGACGTCGGCCGTACGCACGACCCGGTCACCCGGCGCGCCGTCGACTGGCTGCTCGCCGAGCAGGAGCCCAGCGGCGCCTGGTTCGGCCGCTGGGGCACCAACTACCTCTACGGCACCGGATCCGTGCTTCCCGCGCTCGCCGCGGCCGGTATCCCCGGCTCGCACCCCGCCGTCCGCAGGGCCGTCGGCTGGCTGGAGCAGGTGCAGAACGACGACGGCGGATGGGGCGAGGACCAGCGGTCCTACCAGGACAAGGAGCGATGGGCCGGGCGCGGCGCGTCGACCGCCTCGCAGACCGGGTGGGCGCTGATGGCGCTGCTCGCGGCCGGTGAGCGGGACAGCGACGCCGTACGGCGTGGCGTGCGGTGGCTGGCCGGGACCCAGCGCGCGGACGGTTCCTGGGACGAGCCGTACTTCACCGGCACGGGCTTCCCCTGGGACTTCTCCATCAACTACCACCTGTACCGCCAGGTCTTTCCGCTGACCGCGCTGGGCCGCTATGTCAACGGCGGACCGACCGTCTCGACACAGGGGGCCTGATGCCGAGACGGCCCCCGCCGGACGCGGATCCGCCGCTGCTGGTCGCCTGTGCGCTCGGCATCGAGCGGTTCGCGCTCCGGGGCGGTGGCCGTGGCGGAGCAGGCCCGCCCGTCCTCACGCTCCGCACCGGAATGGGGCCGCAGGCGGCGGAGCGTGCCCTGGCGAAGGCGCTGCGCGAGGGCTGCGCCACCGCGCGTTCCCCGGTCGTCGCCAGCGGCTTCTGCGCCGGGCTCGCGCCGGGGATGCGGCCCGGGGACGTCGTCGTCGCCGAGGCCACCCGCGACCACCGGCCCGCCGCGCCCGATGTGATCTGCCGTGACAACGGTCCGCTGCTACGGGGCCTGCGGCAGCGCGGCCTGACCGTGCACACCGGTCTGCTGCGCGGCTCCGATCATGTCGTCCGCGGCGCGGAGCGGGCCGCGCTGCACGCCGCCGGAGCCGTCGCGGTGGATATGGAGTCCGCCGCGACGCTCCACGCGGCGGTGCGTGCCGGCCCCCGTCCGGTTGCCGCCGTCCGGGTGGTCGTGGACGCTCCGGAACATGAACTCATGCGCATCGGCACCGTGCGCGGGGGAATATCGGCCTTCCGTGTGCTGCGCTCCGTTCTTCCTGTCCTTTTTGCCTGGCACCGTTCTTTGCAGCTCTCCAGGAGGTGAGCCAGATGGCAATGCCGCTCCGTCAGACCATCCGGGTCGGGACCTATCTCTTTGAACAGAAAGTGCTGCGACGGCGCGAGAGGTTTCCGCTCATCGTGGAACTCGAACCGCTCTTCGCCTGCAACCTGAAATGCGAGGGCTGCGGAAAGATCCAGCATCCGGCGGGCGTCCTCAAACAGCGGATGCCGGTGGCACAGGCGGTCGGCGCGGTGCTGGAGTCCGGCGCCCCGATGGTCTCCATCGCCGGCGGCGAACCCTTGATGCATCCGCAGATCGACGAGATCGTACGGCAGTTGGTGGCGAAGAGGAAGTATGTCTTCCTGTGCACGAACGCGGTATTGCTGCGTAAGAAGATCGATAAATTCACCCCTTCGCCGTTTTTCGCGTTCGCGGTGCACATCGACGGGATGCGGGAGCGGCATGACGAATCCGTCGCGAAGGAAGGCGTTTTCGACGAGGCGGTGGAGGCGATCAAGGAGGCCAAGCGGCGCGGCTTCCGGGTCACCACCAACTCCACCTTCTTCAACACCGACACCCCGCAGACCGTCATCGAGGTCCTCAACTTCCTCAATGACGACCTCCAGGTCGACGAGATGATGCTGTCGCCCGCCTACGCCTACGAAAAGGCCCCCGACCAGGAGCACTTCCTGGGCGTCGAGCAGACCCGGGAGCTGTTCAAGAAGGCGTTCGCGGGTGGCAACCGCGGCCGCTGGCGGCTCAACCACAGCCCGCTCTTCCTCGACTTCCTGGAGGGCAAGGCGGACTTCCCGTGCACCGCCTGGGCGATCCCCAACTACTCGCTCTTCGGCTGGCAGCGCCCCTGCTACCTGATGAGCGACGGCTATGTCCCGACGTACCGGGAGCTCATCGAGGAGACCGACTGGGGCAAGTACGGCCGCGGCAAGGACCCGCGCTGCGCCAACTGCATGGCGCACTGCGGCTATGAGCCCACCGCCGTCCTGGCCACCATGGGCTCCCTCAAGGAGTCCCTCCGGGCCGCCCGGGAGACCGTCGGGGGAAACCGCGGGTGAGGCCGGAGCGGTGGTGAGCCGGTGCACCGGGGCTCCCGGTGTCCCGGCCCGGCCGCCGGACATGTGCGGGCAACCCCAGGGCGCACCGCCCCCGACATCACCATCAGCTGAACCAGTAGAGGGGGACCGATCATGACGATGCTGGAGCACATCCGCGATCCGCGCGACCTCAAGGCGCTGCCCGAGGGCCGGCTGGACGAACTCGCCGAGGAGATCCGCCAGTTCCTGGTGCGGGCGGTGGCCCGCACCGGCGGCCATCTGGGGCCCAACCTGGGCGTGGTCGAGCTGACCATCGCCCTGCACCGGGTCTTCGACTCGCCCGCCGACCGCATCCTGTGGGACACCGGGCACCAGTCCTACGTCCACAAGCTGCTCACCGGTCGGCAGGACTTCTCCAAGCTGCGGGCCAAGGGCGGGCTGTCCGGCTACCCCTCGCGTGCCGAGTCGGACCACGATGTGATCGAGAACAGCCATGCCTCGACGGTGCTGGGCTGGGCGGACGGCCTCGCCAAGGCCAACCAGGTGCGCGGCAAGGGCGACCACGTCGTCGCGGTGATCGGTGACGGGGCCCTCACCGGCGGCATGGCCTGGGAGGCGCTCAACAACATCGCCGCCGCCAAGGACCGCCCGCTCGTCATCGTCGTCAACGACAACGAGCGCTCCTACGCCCCGACCATCGGCGGCCTCGCCAGCCACCTCGCCACTCTCCGCACCACCGACGGCTACGAGAAATTCCTCTCCTGGGGCAAGGACGTCCTCCAGCGCACCCCGGTCGTCGGACAGCCGCTCTATGAATCGCTGCACGGCGCCAAGAAGGGCCTCAAGGACTTCATCGCCCCGCAGGGCATGTTCGAGGACCTGGGCCTGAAGTACGTCGGGCCGATCGACGGGCACGACATCGCGGCCGTCGAATCCGCGCTGCGCCGCGCGGCCGGCTTCCACGGGCCGGTGCTGGTGCACTGCCTGACCGAGAAGGGCCGCGGCTACCGGCCCGCCCTGGAGGACGCCGCGGACCGCTTCCACACCGTCGGCATGATGAACCCGCTGACCTGCGAGCCCGTCGCCCCGCCCAGCGGCCCCTCCTGGACGTCCGTCTTCGGCGACGAGATGCTGCGGATCGGCGCCGAGCGCCCGGACGTCGTCGCCGTCACCGCGGCGATGCTGCAGCCGGTCGGGCTGGGGAAGTTCGCCGCGGCGTACCCGGACCGGGTGTGGGACGTGGGCATCGCCGAACAGCATGCCGCGGTGTCGGCGGCGGGGCTGGCCACCGGCGGGCTGCATCCGGTCGTCGCCGTCTACGCCACCTTCCTCAACCGCGCCTTCGACCAGGTCCTGATGGACGTCGCGCTGCACAAGTGCGGTGTCACCTTCGTCCTCGACCGGGCCGGTGTCACCGGTACGGACGGCGCCTCCCACAACGGCATGTGGGACCTGTCGGTGCTGGGCGTCGTACCGGGACTGCGGATCGCCGCGCCGCGCGACGCCGACCAGCTCCGCGCCCAGCTGCGGGAATCCCTCGACGTGGACGACGCGCCGACCGTCATCCGGTTTCCCAAGGAGTCGGTGGGCGAGCCGATCGGAGCGGTGGAGCGGATCGGCGGCGTCGATGTGCTGCACCGCGCGCCGGAGCCGGAGGTGCTGCTGGTCGCGGTCGGGGCGATGGCGCCCGTGTGTCTGCGGGTCGCCGAGCTGCTGGAGGCGCGCGGCATCGGAACGACGGTCATCGATCCGCGCTGGGTCAAGCCGGTGGACGACGCCATCGTCCAACTCGCTGCGCAGCACACACTGGTGGCCGTCGTGGAGGACAACAGCCGTAAGGGAGGCGTGGGTGCGATGGTCGACCAAGCGCTCCGCGACGCGGACATCGATATGCCGCTGCGCACCTTCGGCATTCCCGAGCAGTTTCTGCCGCATGCCAGGCGCGGCGAGTTGCTGGCCGACCTGGGCCTCACCCCGGCCGAGATCGCCGGCCGGATCAGCGGTGTGCCGGCCGCCCGTAAGGAGAACCCCTCGTGACCGGATTCGACCTGGCCAAGCTGCTCGCCGAACGCGGCGGCGAGCGCTACGACCTGTACACCCGCCACCTCAACCACCAGCTCCCGCGCATGCTGCACACCATCGGCTTCGACAAGGTCTACGAACGGGCCGAGGGCGCCTACTTCTGGGACAGCGACGGCCAGGACTATCTGGACATGCTCGCCGGATTCGGCGTGATGGGCCTCGGCCGCCATCACCCGGTCGTCCGGCAGGCGCTGCACGACGTGCTGGACGCCGGTCTGCCCGATCTCACCCGCTTCGACTGCCAGCCACTGCCCGGTCTGCTCGCCGAGAAGCTGCTGACGTACGCACCCCACCTGGATCGCGTCTTCTTCGGCAACAGCGGCACCGAAGCCGTGGAGACCGCCCTGAAGTTCGCCCGCTACGCTACCGGCAGACCGCGCGTCCTCTACTGCACCCACGCCTTCCACGGCCTGACCACCGGCTCGCTCTCCGTCAACGGCGAGGACGGATTCCGGGACGGCTTCGCTCCGCTGCTGCCCGACACCGCCATCGAGCTGGGCGATCTGGCGGCGCTGGAGCGGGAGGTCACGCGCGGTGACGTGGCGGCGCTGGTCGTCGAGCCGGTCCAGGGCAAGGGCGTACTGCCCGCCCCGCCCGGATTCCTCCGCGCCGCCCAGGAGATGCTGCACCGGCACAAGGCCCTGCTGATCGCCGACGAGGTGCAGACCGGCCTCGGCCGCACCGGCGACTTCTTCGCCTACCAGTACGAGGACGGCGTCGAACCGGACCTGGTCTGTGTGGCGAAGGCACTCTCCGGCGGCTATGTCCCGGTCGGTGCGACGCTCGGCAGGGACTGGATCTTCAAGAAGGTCTACTCGTCCATGGACCGGGTGCTGGTGCACTCCGCCAGCTTCGGCGCCAATGCCCAGGCGATGGCGGCCGGTCTCGCGGTGCTCACGGTGATGGCGGACGAGGACATCGTCGCCAACGCCCGGCACACCGGGGACCTGCTGCGTTCCCGGCTCGCCGCGCTGGTCGACCGGTACGAGCTGCTGCATGACGTCCGCGGCCGCGGCCTGATGATCGGCATCGAGTTCGGCCGCCCCAAGTCCCTTGGACTGCGGAGCCGTTGGACGATGTTGCAGGCGGCCCGCAAGGGGTTGTTCGCGCAGATGGTCGTGGTGCCGCTGCTGCAGCGGCACCGCATCCTCACTCAGGTCTCCGGCGACCATCTTGAGGTCATTAAGCTGATCCCACCGCTGATCATCGGCGAACGGGAAGTGGACCGGTTCGTCCAGGCGTTCACGGCAGTCATGGACGACGCCCACGGGGGCGGCGGCCTGATGTGGGACTTCGGGCGGACGCTGGTGAAGCAGGCGGTCGCCCACCGCTGACGACATGGTGGATGCGATGGTCTCCCCCGGTCTCCACTTCGTTCGACCGGGAGGGGCCCCATGACAACAGCACGGGCCGTCAACGACATGACGGCGCGCTGGGCGCGGTGGGGGAGCGCGGCACCGTACTGACCGCCGCCGGTGTCTGGCCGCTGCTGGCGCTGCTCGCCGGGCCCGCGGCCGGACCGGCCCGTAAGGAGCCGGCCGAGGCACTCGGCACCGACGCGGACCGCGCCGTGCGCGAAGGATGCGAGCTGCTGGGCGCGCTGGACGCGGCGGACGGCGTCGATGCCGCGCTGGGCCTGTGGACCCGGCGCGTACTGGCGCTGCGGCCCGAGTGGCTGACCGGTCTGCCGCTGGACCTCCACGGCGAACTGACCGGCGACGCCTCCGCGGACCAGAACGCGCTGGACGCCTGGGCACAGCGGCACACCGACGGCCTGATCGAGCGGATGCCGGTACGGGTGACCCCCGACATGCTACTCGTTTTGGCGAGCGCGCTGCTGGTGCGCACCACTTGGGCGGAGCCGTTTCGGGAGAGTCCGCTGCGGGTGACCGAAGGCCCGTGGGCAGGACAGGAGTTGACCGGTCTGCACCGCTACCGTACGGCCGCGGAGCAGGTGCGGGTGCACCACACTCCGGCCGGTCCGCTGACCGCCTTCGATGTCCCGGGGGACAACGGCCTGGCCGTGCGGCTGCTGCTCGGGCCGGAGGACATGACGGGTGGCGAGGTGCTGCACCACGGCCTGGCGGCGCTGGGCGGCGGGTACCGGACGGTGCCCGGTGCGGAGCTCCCCGAAGGCGCCGGGCCGGGGCTGACGGTGACAGAGATGGCGAGCTGGGGACGGCACACCGCGGGCGGATCTGGCCACCGTAGGTTCGCTGTCGCGGCCGAACACGATCTGCTGGAGCGGGCCGGGCTCTTCGGGCTCGAAGCGGTCATGGACAACTCGTGCGGGCACTTCCCGGGCCTCAGCGAGACGCCGCTCGCGGTGTCGACCGCCCGGCAGACGGCGACCGCGACGTTCGGGCCGCTCGGGTTCCGGGCGGCCGCCGTCACGGCCGTGACGGCGGGCGTCGCGGGCGTGCCGCCGACCCCGCCGTACCAGGCCCGGCTGGTGTCGGCCCGCTACGACCGGCCGTTCGGCTTTCTCGCGGTGCACCGGGCGTCGGGGCTGGTGCTGGTCGCGGGATGGGCGACGGATCCGGACGGGTGGGACGGCCGGCCGGTGGGCCCGGGTATGTGGTGAGGCGCCCGGTCCGATGACGCGGAACAGCCCGATGACGCGGAACGGCCCGGTGGGGGATCCACCGGGCCGTCCGTCAGAGAAGGTGTGGCCTTGCCGGTCAGCCGGTCAGCAGCTGCGCGCGCAGCCGCTCGCGGGTCTCGGCCGTCAGCTTCAGGCCCTCGGTGAGATACGTCTCCGTCGAACCCCAGGTCTCCTCGATCGAGTCGAACGCGGCCGCGAGATATTCCGTGTGCGCCCCGAACAGCGGCGACAGCAGCTCCATGACCTCCTGGGACATGCCGACCGCGGAGTTGTCGGAGCGACGGATCTTGTAGCGGCGGCTGGGGTCGTTGGACTTGAGGTAGTCGGCCTCGATGGCGTCCCGCTCCACACCGACGGCGAGCAGGGTCACGGCGATCGACAGACCCGCACGGTCCTTTCCGGCGGCGCAGTGCATCAGCGCCGGGACGCTGTCCTCGGCGAGCGTGTGCAGCACACGACTGTGGTCCGCCGTGCGGGTGGTGATGATGTGGCGGTAGGTGCTGGTCATACGGGCCGCGGCCTTGCCGTCACCGAGCGCGGGGCGCAGCTGGTCCAGCTCGCCGTCGCGCACCATGGCCCAGAACTCCGCGCCGTCGGCCGGATCGGTGAGCGGGATGTTCACATTCCGTACACCGGGGAGCACGACATCGGGGCCCTCCATCTTGATGTCCGAGGCATTGCGGAAGTCGAAGATGGTGTGCAGCCCGAGGCCGGCGAGAAACGCGGCGTCCGACTCGGTCGCGTGCGCGAGGTGGCCGCTGCGGAACAGCCGTCCGTGCCTTATCCGACGCCCGTCCACCGTCGGCAGCCCGGCCAGATCGCGGAAGTTGCGCACCTCCATGAGCTCGGGCTCGGTCGACGGGATCTGCGGCGTCTGCGTCACGGGCGCTCCTCGGGGGTCGGCCGCCGACGCTGATCGTCGACAGGCGGGCCACCTCCGACCATACGACATTCGCGCAAGGGGCAATCAGGCCGTAATGGCGGTGAGATACGCCGCGTAGCCATGTGTGTCGTACGCCGGAGTCATCGCTGAACGGCCAAGGGAGCCGCTCTTGACCGTTTATTATTCCAACTTGGTGAGAATTTGACCGGGTGGCATTAATCACCCCCCGTCAACCCCTGGTTACGGTGGCGTAAGTCACTTCTCGCAGTGAAGTATGTCCTGGTGGCAGACGATTCGAAGAACATGAAAAGCGGCGCCGTAAGCGCCATCGAGTCGTACGCAGCCGTCGGGGACAGCTTCACCGAGGGGGTCGGGGATCCCGGCCGTGACGGGGCGTACATCGGTTGGGCGGACCGGCTGGCGGTCCTTTTGTCGGACCAGCGGGACGAAGGCGAGTTCCGCTACGCGAACCTGGCCGTCCGGGGGCGGCTGCTGGGCCAGATCGTCGAGGAACAGGTGCCCCGGGCGAAGGAGCTGGCTCCCGACCTGGTCACGTTCTGTGCCGGCGGCAATGACATCCTGCGACCGGGCTCGGATCCGGACGCGGTGGCCGAGCGCTATGAGCTGGCCGTCGCCGAGCTGCGAAAGTCGGTCGGCACGGTACTGCTCTGCACCGGCTTCGACACCCGAGGCGTCCCCGTACTCAAGCATCTGCGGGGCAGGATCGCGACGTACACGGCACATGTCCGCGCCATCGCGGACCGGCACGACTGCCCGGTCCTCGACCTGTGGTCGCTCAAGTCGGTGCAGGACCGCCGGGCGTGGAGCGATGACCGGCTGCATCTGTCCGCCGACGGGCACACCCGGGTGGCGCTGCGCGCTGCGCAGGTGCTCGGTCTGCGGGTGCCGGCCGACCCGGACCAGCCGTGGCCCCCGGAAGCGGAGCGCTCGGCGGCGGAGGCCCGGCGGGACAACATCCACTGGGCGCGGGAACATCTCGTCCCGTGGATCGGACGCCGGCTGCGTGGTGAGTCCTCCGGCGACCATGTCGAACCCAAACGGCCCGATCTGCTGCCCCTTGTAGGGACGGGAGATCTGCTGTCCCTGTAGGGACGGATGATCTGCTGCCCCTGTAGGCGCGAACGGCGATAACCCGATAACGCGGGCCGCGAGAGGCCCGGCACGACGACGTGAGGCCCCGGCTTCCGCCCAGATGGCGGAGCGGGGCCTCAGTGCGCCGCGGCGGAATACGGCAGATCCGCCCAGACGGTGCAGCCGAGGCCGCTGCCGTGGGGCCGGGACCCCCAGCTTTCGGACAGCGCGCCGACGAGGAACAGCCCTCGCCCGCACTCCTCGTCCACGCTGCGGGGCCGGACCTGCGGGACCGATGTGCCCCCACCGCCCTCGTCCGTGATCTCGATGCGTATATGCGCGCCGACGAGGGCGAGCTCGCAGCCGACCTTCTCGCTGCCGGTGTGCCGTACCGCGTTGGTGAACAGCTCGGTCACCACCAACTCCACGTTGTCGCGGACTTGTTGATCCGCGCCCCATGCACGCAGCAGCGCGCTGACGCGTCTGCGCGCCTCGGGAACGGAGGTGCGCAGCGCCGGCAGATGGAACGCGTCCTGCGGGTGCTCGGCGACAAAGCCACCGCAGCCCCCTAACAGGGGAGCGTTGTTGGAGGAAGCCACTCCGTAACTATGTGCGATGTTGGTCTCCGATGGCAAGGATCACTCTGTAATTTGCAGAATCAGATATGCACTCTGTTCGTGTAGGTGATGGCATGACACACTGCTGATCACTGAAGCTGGTTGGAGGGGATCGGACGTGGCGGATCCACGGTCGGCAGGGGCGCCGACCGTCCTGCGGGTGGTGCTGGGCAAGCGACTGCAGGACCTGCGCGAGAAGGCGGGACTGTCCTTCGAACGGGCCGCCAAGGCCCTCGATGTGACACATGCCACGGTGCGACGTATGGAGAAGGCCGAGGTCGGCCTCAAGATCCCCTACGTCGAGAAGCTGCTGGCGACCTACGGCGTCACCGACCAGGAAGAGATCGACGGCTTTCTCTCCCTCGCGCGCGAGGCCAACAAGCCCGGCTGGTGGCACAACTTCCGGGACGTCCTGCCCGAGTGGTTCAGCGCGTTCGTCAGCCTGGAGAGCGAGGCCAACCTCATCCGGGCGTACCAGCCGCACTACGTCCCCGGGCTGCTGCAGACCGAGGACTACGCCGCCGCCGTGCTGCGGGCCGGCATGCCGCACGCCCCCGCCGAGGACATCGACCGCATCGTGGCGCTGCGTCTGGAGCGGCAGACCCTGCTGACCCGCGAGAACGCGCCGACGCTGTGGGTGGTCATGGACGAAACCGTGCTGCGGCGCCAGATCGGCGGCCCCAAGGTGATGCGCGACCAGATCACCCGGATGATGGAGGCCACGGCCCTGCCGAACGTCCGGCTGCAGCTCATGCCCTTCGCCGCGGGGCCGCACCCCGCGATGTACGGGCCGTTCCACATCTTCCGTTTCCCGATTCCGGAACTCCCGGACATCGCGTACGCGGAGAGCCTCGTCGGCGCCGTGTACTTCGACCAGCGCAACGACGTCTCGCAGTTCCTGGAGGCCCTGGACCGGATGTGTGCGCAGGCCGCGCCGGCACACACCACCGAGGCCATACTGGGTGGCTTTCGCAAGGAGATCTGACCCCACATGGATCGCATACGCATCTACAACGGCATGCCCGCCAAGGAGTTGGGCAACGATGGCTGGCACAAGCCGTGGAGCGGGGGGAACGGCGGCGAGTGCGTCGAGGCCATGCGGCTGGGCGACGGCCGGGTGGCGCTGCGTCAGTCGACCGACCCGGACGGCCCGGCGCTGATCTACACCCACCGCGAGATGGTGAGCTTCATCGAGGGCGCGAAGGCCGGGGACGCCGACTTCCTGCTCGCCGCGGCCCCGGGCCGGTGCACCGAACGGAGGACGGCATGAGCGGGCAGCACATACCGCAGGGGGAGTCGGGGCCGGAGGTTCCGGCGGGGGTTCCGGGGTCGGGGGTTCCCGAGTTCCCGCAATACGCACAGGCGCCGGCGTCCTCGGGCTTCCCGGCCGAGGAGATCGACACCAGCCGGCCGCATCCGGCCCGGATGTACGACTACTACCTGGGCGGCTGGGACAACTACGAGGTCGACCGGGTGGCCGCGGAGCGGGTCATCGAGGTCCATCCCCAGGTGCGGCTCAGCGCCCGCGCCAACCGCGCCTTCCTGGGACGGGCCGTCCGGGAACTCGTCGGCGACGGCATCCGCCAGATCATCGATATCGGCACCGGCATCCCGACCTCGCCCAACACCCATGAGGTGGTCCGCGAGATCGCCCCCGACACCCGCGTCGTCTACGTCGACAACGACCCCATCGTCGCCACCCACGCCGGGGCCCGGCTGACCAACACCGAGCACACCGGCTTTGTACTCGGCGATGTCCGCGACCCCGAGGCGATCCTGGACCACCCGACCGTCCGGGAACTGATCGACTTCGACCGGCCGGTGGCGCTGCTGCTGGTGGCCGTACTGCACTTCGTCCGTGACGACGAGAATCCCGCAGCCCTCATCGCCACCCTCGCCGAGGCGCTCCCCGCCGGCAGCCACCTGGTGCTGTCGCATGCCACCGGTGAGCCGTACGAGGCGTACGCGCCGGGCCGGACGGACGTACGGGCGCGGGACGGTGTGGTGAACGTCTACAAGAGCGCCACCGCCACCCTCAATCTGCGGACGAAGGCGGAAATCCAGCCGCTGTTCGGGCCGTTCACCCCGCTCGACCCCGGCGTGGTGCGGGTACCGCTCTGGCGGCCGGACGGCGAGGTGCCCAGCCCGGAAGAGCTCAACAACACCATCTTCTATGGCGGCGTGGGGCGGAAGGGGTGAGCGCGGCGGGGCTGGGGTGAGTGCTCCGGAGGCGGGGGCGCTAGCGGCCCGTGGCTGGGGCGCGGCCTTCCGACCGGTCTCGTGCGACGGGAATACGCCCTGGGCCCCGCCGCCGGAATACGCTCGGGGCTCGCCGAGGCATCAACCTGGCTGCCCGATTGCTCTACATCTCGCGTTCGAAGTCCGTCTGGTTTGAGGATGAGGCAGAATCGCCTGACAGGACGCGGAACGTCATCGTCCGCCTCATCCGTGCAGACGCTACGGCGTCAGCCAGCGGAAGCCGTACCCCAGTGACCTGTCCAACGCCCGATGGGCCCTGATCCAGCCGACCTTAACCGCTTGGCGAAAAGCCAGGCTCGACCGCAGGCCCACCGGCCAGCCGGCCAAGGTCGATCTCCGCGACGTGTTCAACGCGATTCTCTACGTCAACCGCACCGGAATCCCCTGAAAATACCTCCCGCACGACGCCCCGAACCACGGCACCGTCTACGCCTACTACGCCGCCTGGCGCGATGAGGGAATCCTCGCCCAACTCGACTACGACCTGACCGGCCTGGCCCGCGTCAAAGAAGGCCGCAAACCCGAACCGACGGCCTCCATCTTCGACACCCAGAGCGTCAAGACCTCCACCAACGCGCCCCTGACCAGCCAGGGAACAGACGCCGCCAAGAAGATCGTGGGCCGGAAGCGGGGCATCATCACCGACACGATCGGCCTGATCCTCGCTGGGACCGTCACCGCCGCGAGCCCTCTCGGAAAACGCCGTAGGGATACGCCTCCTCGACCAGGCCAAGAACACCTACCCAAGCATCTCCAAGTGCTGGGTCGACACCGGCTTCAAGAACGCGGCCATCGAACACGGAGTCAACCTCGGAATCGACGTCGAAGTCGGCAACAGAAACCCCGGGGTTCGCGGCTTCCACGTCGTCAAAAGGCGCTGGGTAGTAGAACGCAGCCTGGGTTGGCTTATGTTGCGCCGACGCCTGGCCCGCGATGACGAAGCCCTTCCCGCCAGCTCCGAAGCCATGATCCACGTCGCGTCGATCGACAACCTCGCCAAGCGCATAACGGACGAGACCACACCTACCTGGCGAGGTGCGTACTAGGATACAACCGGCCATTCGGCTAGATCAGACGCGCCCTCCTAAGGGTCACGGTGGCGGGGCGGCGGCACCGCGTACGGGTACTTGCGCCGGGATGCGTTCCAGCACTCCGCCCGCGAACACGTCGTACAGCGGCAGCGTCTCCAGATGGACATAGCCGATGTGGCAGTCGCAGGCGGTCAGTGGACAGGGGCGCGGGCGGAGCGCCGCGCGGTAGCTGCCGTCGTAGAGATTGCCCAGTTCGGCACGGACGAAATGGCAGCGCCGGACCGTGCCGTCGCCGTCCACCGAGATCACCGATTCGCCCGTCCGGCACGGGAGTCCGGCGCTCTGGTGTGGACGGCGACTGAATGGGAACAGCGGATCCAGCTCCGTCCACACGGCGGCCTCCGCGTCCGAATAGGCGTGGCCCTCGGCGGCGTTGACCCAGAGATAGACGTGCTCGGCGAGATCGGCGCGCAGCCTGCGGGCGTGTTCGAGGTGCTCCGGGAGGCCCACGATGCCGACGCTGAACCGGGCGCCGTGCCCGGCCAGCCCCCGGGTCTTCGCCAGGAAACGGTCGTACGGCGTCTGCCCCGGGTGGTAGGTGCACCACAGGGACAGCGTGTCGAGATCCGCCTCGGTCAGCCAGTCGGTGCGGCAGCTGAGATTGGTCTGGATCGCCACCCGTTGGATGTGCGGGAGCCGGCTCAGCTCGGCCAGGGTGCGGCGGTACCAGGAGCGGACCAGGCCCTCGCCCCAGGGGGTGAACAGGATCGACAGCCGGTCGCCTTTCTGGTGCGCCGCCCAGTCTGCGAAGCGGGCCAGCGCCGCGCGGTCGGCGCGCAGCTGCTCACGGCTGTCCCGTCGCTTGGCGAACGGGCAGTACGGGCAGTCGAAGTCGCAGGACGCCAGCGGGCCGCGGTAGAGAATCGTCAAGTCCACGAAGCGGCCTTACTTGAGGCCATAGGCGGCCATACGGGCCCGTACGGCGGGAGAGAACAGCATCGGTCCCACAGCGTCGGAATGCGCCAGCCCTTCCGCGGACAGCCGTAGCCGCTCGGGGGCCGCGGCGGTGTCCAGCCAGCCCCGGTCGGCGCATCGCGCCAGCTCCTCAGGGAAGTCGTCGGCGGGCGAACTACCGAAGCGGGCACGGTAGTCCGCGGTCGCCATCCCCTCCGCCTGGAGCACCGACTGCAGCAGATGCCGGCGCCGCGCCTCGTCCTCGGTCATCTCCCAGCCGAACTCGGCGTGCGCGAACGCCGAGGCCGGCCGGGATATGTAGTCGTCGATGATGGAGCGGATCTCCCTCATGCCGACGGCGTAGTCGAAGGCGTAGTGCAGACGGGAGGTGTAGGACCGGGCGCCGCAGCCCAGGCCGATCATGCCGTCGGTCTGGCAGGCGTGGTCGTCGCCGGAGACGGGTGCGGCCGTGCCCCGAAGGCGGAACATCCGCATGGACACCTGCTCATAGCCCGCGGCCAGCAGATGGTCGCGGCCGTGGCGGTGGAGCCGCAGCCGCTGGGCGTCCCACTCCGGGTCGGGTGCGCCGGGATCCCTGCGCGCCAGGCCGGTCAGCGGACGCACATACAGCGGGTAGAGATACAGCTCTTCGGGGCGCCAGGCGAGCGCCGCGTCCAGCGACCGCTGCCAGCTGCGCTCCGTCTGGCCGTCGATGCCGTAGATCAGGTCGATGTTGAGGACCGGGACGCCCGATTCCCGGATACGGTGCAGGGCGGCCGCCACCTCGTCCGGGCTCTGCGGGCGGACCGCGGCCCGTGCTTCCGCCTCGATGAAGCTCTGCACCCCGATGCTGATCCGGGTCGCACCGCGTTCGGCCAGGACGCCCAGGCGGTCCGCGGTGGCGGTCGACGGCGAGGTCTCCACGGAGAGCGGCACCGCACGCAGATCGGCGCCCATCCGCAGCTCGGCGATATCGCAGAGCCGGGAGAGCTCGCGGGCGCCGAGGAAGGTCGGGGTGCCGCCGCCGAAGGCCGCCGCGGCGAAGCGGGCGTCGCCCTGCAGCGCGTCCCGGACGGCCGTCGACTGGCGCTCCAGCGCGTCCAGATACGCCGAGGTCATGTCTCCGGGGGCGCCGATGCGGGTGAAGAGATTACAGAAGCCGCAGCGGACTTCGCAGAACGGTATGTGGAGATAGAGCGAGAGGGCGCCCTGCGGTTCGGCCGCCCAGAGGTCGCGCAGCAACGGGCGGTCATGGAGGGGGCGGTAGGCCGTTTTGTGGGGGTAGGCGTAGACGTAGCTCTCGTAGGGGCTCGTGTACGGAGGCGTGGTGGGTGCGGCCTCGGTAACGGGCTCGGCGAGGGAGCGGGGGGCGGTGGTCATCGGGCGGCCTCGATGGTGAACTGGGCGTAGGGGACGGTCCATACGGCCTCATGGCCGAGGCGGTGGCCCGTATAGCCGTCGTCGCCGTACGTCGTGCCATGGTCGGAGCAGACGATGGCGAAGCACGGACGGCGGCTGCTCGCGGCGGCGAAGAGCCGGCCGATATGGCGGTCGACGTACTCCAGCGCGGCGGCGTGGGTGGCCAGGTTGTCGCCGGCCTCGCGGGTGGCGCCGGGCAGATGGAACCAGTTCGGCTGGTGCAGCGCGGCCACATTGACGAACAGGAACAACCGCTGCTCCTCGGGGAGCGCGGCGACCACCTCCTCGGCACGGGCGACCTGTGCCTCGAACGAGGTCGCGGACGCGACACCGAATTCGGGCTCCCAATGGCTCTCCTGGAACAGCCCGGGAAGCACGGAACCGAGCGCGGCCTGCCGGTTGAAGAAGCCCACCCCGCCTATGCACACCGTCCGGTAGCCGTTCGCGGCCAGACCGGAGACCAGGTCGGGGGTGTCGAAGACCCAGGTGCCGGGCGCGGTGGTCTCGCTGCCCGCGAACCGCGCCGCGAACAGTCGCGGATGCGGTCCCGGAGCCGCCGGGGTCGGCAGGAAACCGGCGAACATCGCCTGGTGGGAGGCGTAGGTGAAACTGCCCGGCGCGTGCCGGCGCTCCCAGCGCCCGCCGGGCAGATATTGGGCGAGACGCGGGATCCGGCCGCCCGCGGCCAGCTCCCGGGCCACGTCGTAGCGCAGGGTGTCGAGGGTGACGAGAAGGAGGTCGTGGCTGCCCACGATCTCGTTCATGTCGGGCGCGGTGGCGGCCGGTTCAGGGGCGCGCGGGGGTGCTTGAGGGGTGTGCGGTGCTGCTTCAGGGGCGGCCACGGTGCGTTCCGATCTTTCCGTTCTCGGGCAGGCTCCCGGCCGGGTTCCGGCCCCGGATCTTGCCCCGGTCCTTGCCTGGGTTGTTGGTCAGGCCCCTGATGAGGTCCCTGTCCATGTTCCTGCTTGCGTCGTTGTTCCTGCTTGCCTCGTTGTTTGCGTTCGTGCTTGCGTGCCTGCTCATTGCGGCGGCGACCTGCGCACCGTACGTGTCCAGGCCCTCGGCGCCGCTCCCCGGGAAGCCGGTCAGCCGGGGGAGCAAGTCCCCGAAGGCATTCACCTCACCCACCACGAAGCGCCGCCAGCCCACCATGGGCAGCAGATCCACGCCCACACTCAGGGTGCGCGGGAAGCAGGCCGCTGCCGCCTCGCAGACCGCGAGGGCGTCGGTCCAGCGGGCCCCCGACGCCTCGATGGACGCCCGCGCCGCGCCAAGATCGCCGCGCGCGCCACCGAGATGGAGGTTGGTCATCGGCGAGCGGCTGGTCCGTACGACGGCATGGGTGGCGCGGCCGGCCACGACCACGACCCGTAGGTCGGCGACCCGGCCGGTCTGCGCCGTCTTGGGGATCCAGCGCTCGATGTGCAGACCGTCCGGCGCCAGCGCGTCCACGATGGCCGCGATCTGCCGCTCTTCCGTATAGCGGCGGACCCGTAGGGAGTTGAACAGGACGCCGTCCGGGCCCGGTTCGACGGAGGTCGTGGCACGGAACCGACTGCCGCCGTCCGTCTCCAGGGCCAGCACACCGGACGCCGACGAACCGTGCGCCGGCTTGAGGAAGGCGCGCCGCAGGCCGGCATCCCGCAACAGCTCCCGGGTCTCCGCCCACCCACCGACAGTCGGCGCGGCCGGGCCGGACGTCGGTGACTCCGGGACCGGCACCCCAGCGGCACGCAGTACCCCATGACACCGCCGCTTGTGGAACAGCACCGCCAGCTCTGCCGGATCGTCCAGGAGCGTGGCGCCACCGGCCGAGGCGGCGCGGGCGATCTCGCGCACCGCCTCGGTGAAGCGGACGTACCACCGGGCGGTGCCCTCGACCCGGGTCGGCTCGACGACCCCCCGGAGCAGCCGTTCGACCTCGGCGTTCTCCCCGGGGGAGTCGATCCGTACGGTCTCCCCGGACACGAACTCCGCGCCCGCGCAGAGCACTTCGGCCCAGGGCAGCACGCGAGGCTCGGGCAGCCCCGCGGCGCGCACCGCGTCGGCGAAGAGCGTCACCCGACGGTTCTCGGGATTGCCGACCACGGCGAAGCGGGGCACGGCGGTGCCGGTGTCGTCGGGGCGGGCGACGGCGCTCATCTACTCGGTCACCGCGGCATACCGCCACATCCTGCCGTCGTACTCGTCTTCCTCGCCGCGCTCATCGATCACGACCTCGACCCCGCCGGGCTCCAGCGCCGCACGCACCCGCCGCACCATGGCGTCGGTGAGGTAGTGGTGGTCGAGGTCGAGCTTCTTGAGGTGGGTGAGCGGCTGGCCGCCGAGCAGCGCCTCCGCGCCGGAGTCCGTCAGAGTGCCCATCGACAGGTTCAGCGTCTCCAGACCGGCGACAACCGGAGCGGCGCCGATCGCCACGGCGATCTCGTCCTGGATCTCGCTGTTCTGCAGCCCCAGGTGGCGCAGCGCGGGGAAGCGGCTGCCGGACAGCGCGGCGGCCAGATCCGTGGCCTCGTAGTCGCCGCCGTACTCGGGCACGCCCAGCCAGAGCGTCAGCGACTCCAGGGCCGGGAAGTCGCTCTCGCATATCCCGCGGACCGCGGCGGCCGGCAGTCCGCCCGATTCGAACCGCAGCTCGCGCAGCGCCTCATGCCGTACGGGCGGGAAGACCAGGCCGGCCCCGCCCCGCACGGAGAGGCTCCGCAGCGCGGGGAAGGACGCGAGCAGGGGCGTGACGTCGGACTGCTCGATCCAGGAGATCTCCGACTCCTCCATCACGATGTCGCCGAGGAAGATCGCGCGCAGACTGGTGAGCCGGTCCTTGGCGGCGACGACGGCGTCCACGACCACGGCCGAGGAATCCTCGTAGGACTCACCCCACTGCCCCAGGACCAGCGCGCGCACGCCGGACAGCTCCACGGTCTCGGTGAAGCGCTGCCAGCGCTCCGCGAAGGTCTCCTCGTCGTCGTACGGATCGACGGACAGCCGCCAGGCGACTGCGCCGGGCTCGGGGAGGGCGGTGGTCTCGGCCGGGGCCTGCGGGAAGTTGTAGACGGGCAGGCCGTCCAGCTCTTCCACATGCTCGTGGATGCTCATGGTCAATATTCCTATCAACCGCCACTGACAATGACGTCTCGCGCCTTGTCCGGTCAGCCTCCCTGCACGCCCAGGCACCGGTCACGGGCGTTCCCGCATTCGGCGGTCCGTGCGACGGTGCCCCTGCCGCATGCCCGTCGGCACCGCTCTGCGGTCAACTTTTCGCAGGTCAGAGCCGATTGTCAGACCCACCCTCTAACGTTTTCGACATCGGAATGATGCATGAAGGCGAATGATGATGAAGGCGCATGAGGTGGATGAATGCGCCCGAGGACGGAAGAGGGGAGGCGGTCGTGTACCGACAGGGAGATGTGCTGATGGTGCCAATCGAGGAAGCGGCGCTGCCGGAGCATGTGAGCGGTCTGCCGGAGGAACCGCGGGACGCGCGCGGCCGGATGGTGCTGGCGCTGGGCGAGGTCACCGGCCATGCCCATGCGGTGGTCGGCGCCGGGGCGTTGAGGCGTGAGACCGGGGCGTTCGGGCCCGCGCTGCTGCATCTGCCCGACGGAGGCCGGGTCGTGCATGAAGAGCATGCGGCAATATCGCTCCCCAAGGGCTGGTACCGCGTGGTGCGCCAGCGGGAGTACGTGCCGGGGTCCGTGCGGCTGGTGGCGGACTGACGGCGGGGGAAGGGCAGGCAGGAGCTGACGAGTGGCTTGACAAGTGAGTGCGGGCCGGCAGGCGGGCGATGAACGGGCGGGAGAAGTTGTGCGGATGAAGGGGGAGCTGGCTTTGGACTTGGAGGCGGCTGGAGGAGCGCGGGGCGAGGTTCGGTATGCCGGTGACGGCGTGCGGCCCGCCGAGGTCGAGGAGTGGCGTCAGGTGGCGGCCGCGACGGGGGCGGCGGACCGGGCGGCGGCCGAGGCGGGGGTGCGGCTGGCCTATCGTCTCGCGGGGCTCGCGGAGCCGGAGCGGGTGGAGTGGGCCGGTTCACCTAGGGAGGCGACGGCGCGGGTGCTGGCGTCCGCGCAGGCAGAGCTGGGGGCGAGCGTGCGTGACGTGGTGCGGACCCGGCCCTGGGCCGCCGAACGGGCCGCGCTGCACGAGGGGTTGGGCCGGGCGGCCTGGGGCGAACGATGGGGGCTGACCGGTGGCCGGTTGTGGGATACCACCCACGCTCTCGCCGAGCGGATACGTACCGGGGTGGTGGAGGCCCTGGCCGAGACACCGCAGGACGAGCCGGCGGTGCGGCTCGCCCTCCTGGACGTGGTGCTCGGGCAGCATGACGCCCCCTGGCTGGCCGCGTTCGCGGGGACCGGTGAGCGGCTGGCGGGCATCGCTGCGGTGGCGCGAAGCGCCGGGTGGTGGTGGCCGTACGAGAAGGTGGCGATCATCGCCGAGCGGCCGGTCGAGCTGCATCGCGACGAGGCCGGGCGGCTGGACCGGGGCGACGGCCCGGCCCTCGCCTTCCCCGACGGGTTCGCCCTGTATGCCTGGCGCGGGATGCCGGTACCGGCCACCTTCCTGGACGGACTGTCCGACCTGACACCGGAGCGCATCCGGAAGGAGGAGAACGCCGAACTACGCCGGGTCATGCTGGAGTTCTACGGCTACGACCGCTATCTCGACGAGTCGGGGGCGAAGCCGCTGCACCGCGATGAAACGGGTGTCCTCTGGCGTATCGATCTGGAAAACGATGAGCCGGTGGTGATGGTGGAGGTGGTCAACTCCACGCCCGAGCCGGACGGCACCTGCCGCACGTACTGGCTGCGGGTACCGCCTCGGACCCGTACGGCGCGGGAAGGCGTCGCATGGACCTTCGGGCTGGGAGAGGAGGTCTATGCACCGGTACGCGAGACGTGAGCGCCCGACGCACCCGGGAGATCGGTTCTCGGAAGTCCCGCGCTCTCGGGTGCGGCAGCGGCTCTGACCTGTGCCACGACTGTGGTGGGGGCTGTGGTCGCGGCGGTGGCGGTGGCGACTGCGGGGCCCGTGGCCGTGAGCGGGTCCGGGGCAGCCGGGGGCGTGGCCGCGGTGCGGGGAGTGTTGAGGGCGTAGTGGAGTTCGTCCGGCTTGATGAGGGCGGTGTGGGTGCCATGCGCGGTGCATGCGTGGGCCCCCGCGACGGCGCCCAGGCGTGCGCACTCCTCAAGGTCCCGGCCCGCCAGCCGGCCGTAGAGGAATCCACAGGTGAAGGCGTCGCCCGCGCCGTTGCTGTCCACGACGGGGCCGGGCGGGACCGCGGCGGGGATCAGCCGTGGGGTCCGGTCGTCGGGGGTGAGCAGATAGGCGCCGCCCGCACCGGCCGTCGCGATCACCGCCTCGGCGCGTCCCTTGCGGAGAATCTCCCGCATGACGGGCCCGATCCGCTCGCGCGCCCCGGCCGTGCTGAGGAACACGAGGTCGGATCGGAGCGCGAACTCCCGGTGATGTTCGGTGGCTCCGTTCCAGTTGTGGAGGTCGGTGGAGACGGGGATGCCCCGGGCTTCGATGTCGTCGTACAGAAAGCGGGCGAAGTTCGTGATCGACAGATGGACGTGGCGGGCACGGCGAAGAGCGGGCAGGTAGTGTTCGGCGGGCATACGCAGGTCGAGCGGGTCGCGGGCGTCGTAGAAGGACGTCCGGCGGCCGTCGGGGGCGACGAGGTTGACGGCACGCCGGGTGCCGTGCGGCGAGATCAGCGGCCGGAAGTCGACGCCGGTACCGGCAAGGCGCTCACGGATCAGCGTGCCTTGCGGGTCGTCGCCGATGAAATCCACGAATCCGGTGGCGAGTCCGAGCGTCGCGCAGCCGAGCGCGACTCCGGTGCCTGTGTGTCCCGCCCATTCCCGAATGGGCGGCACCGCGTAGGAGTCGGCGGACGGCACGGGAAGTGCGCCGACGCGCACGATGGTGTCCACGCCCGATCCCCCGACGACCAGGACGTCGTACGGCTTATTTTCCTGCTGATGTGTCACAAGCGTCCTCGTGTCCCTTTGCTGGTGAGACCGCCCGCGGACGGTGCGTCCGCAGGCGGGATTCTAGACGCAGAGTCGCCGCATAACGGGACGTTGGGGACTGGCGTGACGGGCGAGGGGAAAGAGTTTCCGGGAGTGGCGGTCGGTGGCGCGCCGGGCTGGTGATCCAGTCGGTGCGATTCCGAGGCCGACGGACCCGCTTCCGATAACGCGTGGACGGTGAAGCCTTGAGCCGGTTGGCCAGGAAGGGGCGTTGACAGGATGTGGTGTGCACTGAAGCCTGAGGCCCGTCAACGATCAAGGCTCGCAAGCCGATCGGACCGAGCGAGTCCATCGACCCGGACGACCCGGACGGGCCGGACGGGTCCGACCGAATTGGTCAAGGTGATCAAGCAGCGGTCAGCAGTGACCGGCCGACGGGAAGCGGAGCAGGAATGACAGATCGCGCCCATGGTGAGCGCACCGCGATCGTGATCGGCGGGGGGCTCGCCGGGATGCTCGCCGTCACCGCCCTGTTGGGGCATGCGGACGCGATCACCGTCGTCGAGCGTGACCGGTATCCGGCGGGGCGCGCTTTCCGCAAAGGCGTCCCGCAGGCCCGCCATCTGCACATTCTCCTGAGCGGTGGCCAGCGCGCGCTGGCCACCCTGCTGCCCGGCACTGTCGCTGCGCTGACCGAGGCCGGGGCGCGGAGCCTGTATCTGCCGCGCGATCTGCTCACCCGTACCCCCACCGGCTGGCAGCGGCGCTTCGACGAGCGTCGGCACCCCACGCTGAGCATGACACGGCCCGTGCTGGACGCGGTCTTACGGGAGCGGGCGCTGCACGCGGCCGCCGACTCGCCCACCCGAGTCGAGGTCCTGGAGGCGACCGAGGCAACCGGCCTCACCAGGGACGCCCAGCGCGTGACCGGAGTACGCGTACGGTCACGGAACGGTGAGCACGCTGGCGCGGCCGAGTGTGTGCTCTCCGCTGCGCTGGTCGTGGATGCCTCGGGCCGCGGTTCCCGGGCGCCCCAGTGGTACGCCGGACTCGGCCGGACCGCGCCGCACGAGGAGACCGTCGACGCCGGGATCGCCTACGCCACCCGTATGTATCGTCCCAGCGGCCCGGCCGGCGCGCCGGACGCCGGTGTCAACATCCCCGGCTGGCCGGAGTGCCCGCGCGGTGGCGCGTACGTCCCGGTCGAGGACGGCAAGTGGCTGCTGACGCTGTCCGGGGTGCGGGCACCACCCGCCCACGGACGCGGCGGAGTTCACCGAATTCAGCGCCACGATCGGCGACCCGTACGTCCGTGAACTGCTCGCGCACGCCGAGCCGGTCTCGCCGGTGCACGGCTTCCGCGACACCTGCAACCGCCGTCGGCACTTCGAGCGTTCCGGTGCCGTGCCCGAAGGGTTCCTCGTCCTGGGCGACGCCAACTGCACCTTCAATCCCGTGTACGGGCAGGGCATGTCGGTTGCGGCCACTCGGGGCCCTGGAGGTGCGCCGCACGCTGGACGTGGGCGGTGGCCTGCGCCCCGGGGGTGCCGCCCAGGCGCAGCGGGCGGTGGCCCGTGCCGCGGACCCCGCCTGGGTCGCCGCGGTCGGCGCGGACCGCCCGTACGTGAGGGACGACGACGCCCGGGCGAGCCTGGGCGAGCGGCTGAGCACGTGGTACTTCGACCGGCTGATGGCCCGCGCCGCCATCGATCCCGTCGTCGGCGCGACCTTCCGCGATGTCTTCTGTCTCACCGCCCCGCTGTCCCGTCTCGCCGCACCCCGCATCGTGTTCCGCACCGTCTTCCTGCCACGTCGGCCGGGACTCCCCACCCTCCCGGCCGGCATCGAGCCGGTGTGAGCCGCCCCGGCAGTGAGTTCCGCCGGCTGCCCGGCGGAGGCCCGAGAAACGGACGGCTCCGGAAACGTGCGGCCCCGGCAGGGAAGGGCCCGAAGACGGAGGGTCCCGGAAGTCCGGAAGCGGAGGCTCCGATAAGGGGCGCCCCGCCTCGGACCCCACAGAACGTGCGGCCCGCCGAGCAGCGGCCCAGGCAATCACCGATGCCGGAGGGATGCCGGACGCGGTCGCCCCACGCTTTGGGACGCCCATGCCCGTCCCCAGGCCCCGGATGCCCCCACTCGACGCCCATACCCGGACGCCCCCGTCCACGACCGGAGCCCCAATCCACCCCGACTCCCCTCGTCCCCGCCCCAGGAATGCCCCGGCCGCTCGCGCCGTTGGCCTGTGAGGATGAGGGTGATGGTGTGGACGCGGGTGTCCCGCCTCGTGTCGAGCGCCGGGAGCGGAGCCGGGCCGCCCGGCGCGCCGGAACCCCTCGTTCGCGCGGTCCGTTCACTTTGCGACCGCCCCGACCATGGAGGTGCCGTGACCGGTTCCCGACCCCGCCGCACGCCACTCACCGCGCTGCGTCCCGCGAGTTTCGGCGCCGAGCCCACCGGGGAGCGGCTGGCCAGGTTGCGCAGATCGCCGCAGTTCGTGGACGGCCAGTTCCGCAATCCGGAACCGACCAGGCAGCTGCTCCGGGGGGCGGCGCTGCCGATGGCGCGTACGCAGCTGAGCCGTGAGGGGCGGTTGTGCCGGGCACCGGTCGGCCGCGTTCCGGTGCATCGTCCGACCGCGGCGGAATGGGACCGGCCGCCCGCCTCCGGACTGCGGCTCACCTGGATGGGGCATTCCAGTGTGCTCGCCGAGATTGACGGGCAGCGGGTGCTCTTCGACCCTGTCTGGGGCGAGCGCTGTTCGCCGTTCGGCTGGATCGGGCCGAAGCGGATGCACCCGGTGCCGGTCGCGCTGGCGGAGCTCCCTCCCGTCGATGCCGTGGTGATCTCGCACGATCACTACGACCATCTCGACATGCCGACGATCCAGGCGCTGACCGGCACCGGCGCGGCCTTCGTCGTCCCGCTCGGCATCGGCGCCGACCTGGAGTTCTGGGGCGTCCCGGCGGAGCGGATCACCGAGCTGGACTGGCACGAGTCCACCCGCGTCGGTGGGCTGACCCTCACCGCCGCGCCCGCGCAGCACTTCTGCGGCCGTGGACCGCGCGGTCCGCAGCACACGCTGTGGGCGTCCTGGGCGGTCGAAGGACCCGAGCACCGCGTTTACCACAGCGGCGACACCGGTTACTTCCCCGGATTCGCGGAGATCGGCGCGGCACACGGGCCGTTCGACGCGACGATGATCCAGATCGGCGCGTACAGCGACTTCTGGCCCAAGAACCACACGGATCGTACGCCGCTGCCCGGAGCGTGGCCAGACATACACATGACTCCCGCTCAAGGTGTCCAGGCACACCTTGACCTGCAAGGACGCAAGCCCGGCGGCGTGATGCTCCCCATCCACTGGGGCACCTTCAAGCTCGCCCCGCACCCGTGGGCCGAGCCGGGAGAGTGGACGAGAGATGCAGCAGAAGAGGTCGGGCAGTCCGTCGCGTTCCCACGGCCAGGCGAGTCGTTCGAACCCACCGGAATCCTCCCTGTAGATCCCTGGTGGCGGGCAGTATCCGCGCCCATCGCCCATCCCTGGCGCCGGCCGTCGCCTCTGGATGTCACTTCGGAGCCCGCCCACGACCTCGAACTCGCGGGCGAGCGGTGATGCCAGTGGACGACCTGAGCAAGATGGCCCGGATGTTAGGCGCCTTGCCGCGCGACGAGCGCGAGCGTGTGTTGGGGGCGATCGACGGCAGGCCTCGGGTCGAACGGAAACAGGTGCCCCAGCAATTCACGCCCTTACCCACCTCTCGCGGTGCGTCGCGAATTGTGGTCCGAACCCGGACGGTGAAGTCCTGACAGCTGGTGTGGTGTCCGTCGCTCGATGATTCATTCACTCGGCCGGGTCTGTTCAGCCAGCCCAGCGCTACGGCTCCAGCCAGTGATCAGGGCCGCCACCTCGCCACTCGATGAATGCCGGATAATCGAGGTTCACGTCGTCCTCGGCAACGCCTGCCCGCCGCAGGAACTCCATGAGGTCTGCAAGCCTCCTCGCCGTGCCCCCGCTCACCCCGGATCGTCACGCGGCGATGCCCATCAACAGGCGGGTGCACGATCACGGGCGGCCGTCCATCCATGCGCCCCAGCCCGTAACAGGCTGGGGTGTTACGCATCCGGATCGATAGCTTGGCGGAGACGCTGAGCTACCTCATTCTGCTATTGATTCATTCATGCATTGATGGACCCATATGTCCGCCGACGCATGCCGCTCCAGTGTCACGAGACAGCCTTCAGGCGGTCCCGGCGGCCGACCACAACGTCGACCTCACTCGCGGCGTTGGCCTGATCACTCGCAATTCGACCCCTCGGGGCCCGTAGCCGTGATGGGGATGCCAAGGAAGCTGACCTCAGTGCGGCACTCATCGACGTCCACTCCGTTGGGCTGGGCGGCTGCCCAGGGAGCGACGGCGGAGAGCAGGGCGATGGCGCAGGCGGCAATGGCAAGAGCACGAAGACGCATGATTTCTCCTGGGTTCAGCCCCGCCTCGTTGACGGGACCGCAAAGGGAATTTCCGCATCGTCGTACGCCCCAGTCCGGAGGGCACGCTGATTCACCCGAACGTGGCACCGGAGCACCGTGCATAGTGCGGAGTCCCACCCACCACCCGATGGCCACAACAGTTACGAGTCAGCCTCTAGATGATCAGTCAGCGGAAGGCCCTGCCCATGCACGACGGGGGCAGCGTACGGCGGTGGAGCCAGGCGTCAGAGCAACGATGGCAGGACTCCGCGTGGCCACCGGCCGAGCCAGAACGCCGCTGCCGAAGGGTGATGTTCGCGCTCGGTCGATCCGTCATGAGGGACCGTCACGCAACCCCGAGAGATCGAGCTTTATGTTAAGGCGTTTTCCCTCCTGAAGCAGTCAGCTGTATACGGGAACACCGCACGGGACCTCATCTTCGCCGCGATTCAGCATTTTGATCAAATACCTACTGATTAGGGGGCAAAATCATGACTACGAAGCCGAGCTGGCGTACCAGTTCGCACACAAAGCAGGATAACTGCGTGGAAGTGGCCGATATTGGCCCGTCCAAAGTGATGGTCCGAGACACCAAGAACCGGGACGGCGGAACTCTGGCCTTCCCGTCAGTCTCCTGGGTAAATTTCGTGGAATTTAGCAAGACCTTCAGCGTCTGAGAAGGACTAGTGCCAGGCTCCTCTGCGGAGGGGCCTTTACTCTTTTCGTGGCCTCAGGGGGCACACTACTCTCAAGGTGCTCTATAATCCGCGCATGGCACAGAAGATCGTCACCCTTTACATCGATGACCTCACGGGCGAAGAGGCCGAGGAGGCCGCCACCCATACCTTCTCTATTGATGGTGTGACTTACGAGATCGACCTTGGCCCGGACAGCTACGAACAGATGCTTGAGGCGTTCGGCCCGTTCGTGAAGGCGGCCCGGAAGACTGGGAGGACCAAGGCCCGGGGGGCGCGGCAAGCCAAGGCAGCCGGCGGCGAAGATACCGCGAAGATCAGGGCTTGGGCTAAGGAGCAGGGCTACGACGTTAGCAACCGCGGTCGGGTATCGGCTGAAATCCGGGAAGCCTACGCGAAGGGCCACTGACACCTTCGACCTTGGATCACTGCTCGAAGCCCCCTCTTCGTGATGGAGAGGGGGCCTTGCTTGCGATGTGCGAACTGTGTCGGCGGGTGGTCGGGCACGCCGACAGAGCAGGGCCCAGGCTCAGGGCAATGTGAACGTGGTGTCCAGGAGAGCGGTAGCGAGTACGCGACCCTTAACCCGAAACTGGAAAGTCCTCCCATCGGCATCCGGGTTCTTCGGGCGCAGCTGCGCGGTGATCTTGACCGTGACCGTCTTGCCGTCCTCGACATCTGTGACTTTAGCGTCCACCTTTGCCGCCCCGAAGGCGTATTCGTACTTCCCGTTGTTGTGCCGTGCCTCAATCTCGAAGGCTTGGATCGCGGTCTGGACTTGCCGCTTATCGTCTCGGAGGAGGACTTTATCCGGGAATGTGACCTTCTTGGTGATGCTTGTCTCTGAGTAACTGCCTGAATCTGTTGTCCAGTCAAACTCAGCCACCTTCATTCCCACTGTGGGGATTTGGATGGTCTTGGCGGTCACGTCGGTTACCATACTGCTCGCCTCCCGTGAGTGGGGCATATACCAGGCAGCATTTGCCACTGCCACTTACCAGGAGACGCATGGGCCGCAGTCTCGCGCCATCTGGTTACTCCATACGGGCTACCGGGGCTGTGAGCAGGACACGCTAGGTGAGTGATCTGTGACTGTGAGCGAGGCTATCTCCCTCTCCCACCGGAGGTGCTGTGCACACATTGGGGTTCATGGCCCATTAGTTAATGGCACCCGAACGCGGCAGCCCTCATATACGTGCCCTCTACCACTGCACGGCGCCCCCGCCCGGCGGCAGTCGATGTGGATAACTCGACCACCCTCAGGAGTGATGAGTCGTCGTCGTGTGGCGCCTCTTCGCGGAACCACCCACCCGGACCGTTTCGGTGATGACCAACCGGGAAACCTGAAAAGGCCCTGTCGGCATTACACGGTCAATGGGTGGCTGATTGAAATATCGGACGTCACACGTGGAGGGAATGGCCGATGGCTACGGGAACTGTGAAGTCGTACGACTCTGAAAAGGGCTATGGGTTCATCGGCCCTGATAACGGAGGGGCCGACATCTTTGTGCACTACAGCGAGATCCAGACGAACGGATTCCAGATCCTGGAAGCGAACCAGAAGGTCGAGTTCGAGATTGGCCAAGGGACGAAGGGCCCACAGGCTCAGTAAGTAAGGCCGCTGTGATGACCACCCCTTAGATATCCTGCAGTCACGATCTCTAGAAGTGCCCCGCTCTCTCATTGAGAGTCGGGACACTCTGCTGTTGATGAGGGGGTGTAGAGACCCCCGCACAGGTTATGTAGATGTGATCGGAGGCAACTGGCGACACCGATCCACAGAATAGTGGCGCAGCTCACGCTAATGATTCATTCACGAGAAGGAGCACGGAAACCCGCAAGGGTCCTTGACGCGAGCCCCACGTTTAGCGTGGGCCCGTTGGTTACTGCCTCTTCTCTTTCTCGTTGAGCATTCGATTCAACTGATCGGCCAGTTCCCTTGCCATCGCTGCTTGACCAAGCACGTTAGGGTCAACTGACTCTTTCATGAAACCCGTGATGTCGCCTTTCGCGGCTTTGCTTGCTTCGCCTCTCATGCGGTCAATCGCTTGCCCTACATCCTCCGCGTTGAGCCACGGACCCGTCATGCCAACCTCCTAGCTCGCTGTCCAGCCTGGGACTGTGGAAGCCCCTCGCTCCCAGGGTGCGCAGGGGCCGGCAACGCGACACTTCAGCGCCCCGACGCATTGGCCCATATGGGCAGGAGCCCGTTGTTGACGTGGTTCATTGGGACTAAGGGGGCCCCTCAAGTGAGTCACAGTACCCGGCCCAGCACCTCGAAAATTTGATACCCGTACATGGTCCGAGGAAGGCACCCCCGGTGGGTCCTGTTGAGTTATTGAATCCCATTACCCCCGTCATGTGTGCGCATTTCTATTAGTTCATTCACGCACGCCACCACGCACAACGGCACAAGATTCGGGCGGAATATCGCACCGGTCACGGGCATGTGTAGGGCCATGCTCAACGTCTGGAGACACCGCCTCTCCGTTGCCGAGTGAATGAACTGTCTGGGGTGCCGGAGCTGTGCGGCTCTTGGTCGGCCATGCATCGCCCAGGCATTGGCCATGCACTGATCACGAATCCATAACGCCTGACTGAGGCTCGCCATCCCCATCAGGAAAGAGTCCGCAAAACGCTCGGGAATATTGACCACGAAACGTGTCGTAGTGAGTACGGGCTGTGTGGCAAGTCGCGCAGAAATGTGACTAGCGGCACGTGAAAGCCCCTTCTCGGGCAACGCCGACAACGCGGCAGCCTCGCATGAGGGCGAAGCGGCGAAGGTCCAACTCCTGGCGGACGGGGGAGGTTGTCTCGTCGGTGAGGACCGAAAGGCGGATGGAGCGGAGGGCTCGTGGAGCATCCGCAGGGAGGGGTGATTCCCGCTGCCGCAGCTCTTCCAGCTCCCGCAGCTCGGCGTCGGACCACTGTGAGTCAAGCAAGGCCAATCCCAACTTTTGGTGTCACTTGTGACGTAGGCGTTAAAACCCACATCCGTGACACCTGGGTGAACCTGCGTTGACGTGGACGCCCGGCCATGCCCACACATGTGACAGCCTTGTCGGCGTCTACTTGGTATGGATATGGCCGGACATCCATATGACCCCCGAGGAGGGACTGCGCGCCCACGCCGATCTCTCCGGCGGCAGTCCCGCCGGCGTTTTGCTGCCGATCCAATGGGGCACGTTCAACCTGGCGCCGCATCCGTGGTCCGAGCCCGTGGAACGCACGGTCGCGGCGGCGCACCGCTGGGGCGCGAAGGTGGCCACACCACCCCCGGGCCGGCCGTTCGAGCCCGCCGGTGAGCCGGTCGTGGATCCGTGGTGGCGGGCGGTGGCCGTGCCTCCCGTTCAGGGCTGGCCGAGTTGGCCGGGGGCGCGCGTCGCGCCGTCGGGCACGACGGAAGACAACCCGTCGGAGGCGCCAACTCCCTCTGCCTGAATGGCAGTTCGGATTGTTTCGCACGACAGTGCCACGCCGCCCACCTACGGAGGTGGCGCGGGGTAGCGAAACCCCGAAGTCGGTCGGAACCCCACCCCGGCAACAACTAGCGTGCGTGCTCCGCGAACTGCCAACGGCCGATCCGGAGGGCGCAGATGCCTACCGCTTTCCCTCTGGGGACGCAGTCGTCCCAGGAGGCTCAGAAGTCCCCAGGGGCTCAGGGTTCCCCGGGGACTGCCCCCATACCTTCCGCCACGAGGGAGCGGGAGCAGGAGGGCGGACGGCACGGCCGGGCCTCGTTCCCCGAGTCGGCCGCCGACGCGGCGATACGGTCCCGGCTGGTCCGGCTCACCGCTGTCCCCTGCCTGCTCGTCGCCGTCACATGCGCCGCCGTCGCCGCCTTCGTCGTGCAGTCCGGCGGCGCCCAGCTCGGCAGCCGCGAATGGGCGGTGCTCGCCGGCGGACTGACGCTGATCTGCGTCATCGTGCTCACCGCGGGCGCGGCCGCCAACTCCGAGGCCCGCGCCACCGGCGACCGCTACGCCCGCCTGCGCCAGGTCTGCGCCCGCAGCGAGTCCGACCTCTACGACCTGCTGGACCGCGTACGACAGGGCGATTGGACGCCGCACCGCGAGCCCGACCCGGAGCTGGTGCCCACCGGCGACACCCTCGATCTGCTCGCCCACGAAGTGGCCGCCGCGGGCCGGGCCGCCGAGAGCGTGGTCATCGACGCGGTCGCCATCGCGCGCGGCGACGCCACCGGCAGTGAGCAGAAGGTCGAGGTCTTCGTGAACCTCGCCCGGCGGCTGCAGTCCCTGGTGCACCGTGAGATCGAGCTGCTGGACGAGCTGGAGAACCAGGTCGAGGACCCGGATCTGCTCAAGGGCCTCTTCCACATCGATCACCTGGCCACCCGTATCCGCCGGCACGCCGAGAACCTCGCCGTCCTCGGCGGCGCCGTCTCACGCCGCCAGTGGAGCCGCCCGGTCAGCATGACCGAGGTGCTGCGCTCCGCCATCGCCGAGGTCGAGCAGTACCCGAGGGTCAAGCTCGTTCCGCCGATCGAGGGCACCCTGCGCGGCCACGCCGTCGCCGACGTCATTCACCTGCTCGCCGAACTCGTCGAGAACGCCTCGATCTACTCCGCCCCGCAGACACATGTCCTGCTGCGCGCCCAGCTGGTCACGGCCGGGCTCGCGGTCGAGGTCGAGGACCGTGGCCTGGGCATGTCGGTGGAGGAGCAGTCCCGGATGAACGAACTGCTGGCCGATCCCGAACACATCGATGTCGCCGAGCTGTTGAGCGACGGACGGATCGGTCTCTTCGTGGTCTCCTCGCTGGCCCGCAGGCACGGCATCGTGGTGCGGCTGCAGAGCAATATCTACGGCGGTGTGCAGGCCGTGCTGGTGCTGCCGCAGGGCCTGCTCGGCGAGGACTGCGGGCAGGCGGCCGGCGCCCGTACCGGGTCCCCGGACAGCGACCCGGCACGCGACCACCAGGACGGCTATGACGACTGGCAGGACCTTTGCCACGAGCTCCGTCACGAGCCGGACGACCCAAGCCCGCACGCGCCCGCCGGTACCGGCTCCGACCACGCTCTCGAAGCGCAGCAGCAGGGCCACGACAACCGGGCGGTCACCGCCCACACCGACCGCGTTCCCGGCTCCGGCACCACCAACGGCCCAGCGGTCCATGCCCGTGGCGCCATGACCGCCTCCGACGACCATCCTGCCGACCCCGGCCCGGTCGTGCTGCCGCCCCCGCCGCCCGCCCCGCTGGACAACAGCGCCCGGCCCCGGCTGCCCCGCCGACGCAAACAGCAGCATCTCGTCCCCGAGCTGCGCGGCGACCCGATCCTGCCGTCCGCCACCCGCGGTACGGCCCCGGAGCCCGAGCCGGACCCCGGTCTGATGGCCGCGTTCCGGCGCGGCTTCAGCCTCGCCGACGAGAGCTACGCGGCCGGCGCCCACTCCCGGAACACCGCCGGCGGCCATGGCAGCACCGCGGGCCGGGGCGGCGACCGGAGCAGTGCCGACGGCAATGACCCGCTCTACGACCGAGACCACGACACCCCCACGCCCCGTCCCCGAGGAGACGACCTCCACCATGGTGAGTGATGTGCACGCACAGCCGCATGCGACGGCCCAGCGAGGTCAGCACACCGACCTGTCCTGGCTGCTGACCGGACTCGTCAAGCGCGTACCGCATGCCCGCAGCGCGCTCCTACTGTCGTCCGACGGCCTCGTGAAGGCCGCCGACGGCTTCGACCCGGACAGCGCCGACCACATGGCCGCCCTGTCCTCCGGTCTCTACTCGCTCGCCCGCAGCACCAGCGCGCGCTTCGGGGACGGCGAAAAGGTCCTCCAGGTCGTCGTCGAGCTGGAGTCCCAGTTCCTGTTCGTCTCCGCCGCCGGCTCCGGCGCGTGCCTGGCCGTCCTGGCCGGGCGCGACGCCGATGTGGCGGTGCTCGCCTACGAGATGGGCATGCTCGTCAAGAGCGTCCGGCCGTATCTGTCCACCCCCGCACGCCAGCAGGCACCGGCGGGCGGTCATTGAGCATGACCCTGAGTCGCCGACAGCGGCACAGCGGCCAGGACGCACCGTGGTACGACGACCAGGCCGGCCGGCTCGTCCGGCCGTACACCATCAGCAACGGACGGACCCGCCCCACGGCGCACTTCGACCTGATGACCATGGTGATGGCCACCGGACGGCGGCCGGCCTCCTGCCAAGGCCCGGACTACGCCCAGGTATTGGCACTGTGCGGGAAGCCGGTCTCGGTGGCCGAGATCGCCGCCCACATACGGCTGCCCGCCGCGGTCACCAAGGTGCTCCTCGCCGACCTCGTCGACTGGGGCGCGCTCACCGCGCGCGCCCCCGCGGCCGTTGCGGCAGGGCCCGCGTCCCGTACCGACCGAGCCCTCCTTGAGGCGGTGTTGAATGGACTTCGCAAACGACTGTGACCCCCAGGCCCCTGGAGATCCCTCGCCCGACCTCTTCCCGACCGCGCTCAAGATCCTGGTCGCGGGCGGCTTCGGGGTCGGCAAGACGACCTTCGTCGGAGCGGTCAGCGAGATCGAACCGCTCAGCACGGAGGAGCTCCTCACCCAGATCAGCATCGGCACCGACGATCTGGCGGGCGTCGAGGACAAGAACACCACCACCGTCGCCATGGACTTCGGGCGAATCACCCTCAGCCCCGACCACGTCCTCTACCTCTTCGGGACACCGGGCCAGGAACGCTTCTGGTTCATGTGGGACGAGTTGTCCCACGGCGCGCTCGGCGCGGTCATCCTCGCCGACACCCGCCGCCTGGACCAGTGCTTCGCCGCCGTCGACTTCTTCGAACGGCGCGGTATCCAGTTCATCGTCGCCGTCAACGAGTTCGACGGCTCCTACCACTACGAACCGGACGAGGTCCGCGTCGCCATAGACCTCGAACCGGAGATCCCGGTCGTGCTCTGCGACGCCCGCCAGTGCAGCTCGGCCACCCACACCCTGGTGTCCCTCGTCCGGCATCTGCTCACCCCCGCCCTCGCCGCGTCCCCGGAGCTGCCATGAACCACCCCGTCTCCCGCCTCCCGTACACGTCCTACGACCCGACGCGCCATCTGCTGCTCACACCCCAGGACGACGAGGCCCCGGCGCGCGTCGCCCGGCTGCGCGCCCTGGGTATCGGTGACTCCCCGCTGCCCGCGTTCGACGCGTTCGCGCGTGAACTGGCGCGGACGACCCGGGCGCCCTACGCGATGGTCAACTTCATCGACGAGCACCGACAGTACTTCGCCGGGCTCTACGCGCCCGCCCAGGACCGGGCCGTCGAGCTGGGGCCGGCGCCTCCCAGCGCTCAGCCGGGGCGGGTGATGGCCCGCGATCACGGCTACTGTCCCCATGTCGTGGTCCGCCGCAAGGCCCTGGTCCTGGAGGACGTCTGCGACTACCCCCGGTTCGCGGGCAACCCCGTCGTCGACGAGATCGGCATCCGCTCCTACCTCGGCGCGCCGCTGATCGACCGTACGGGCATGGCGCTGGGCACGATCTGTGTCGTGGACCTCGAACCGCGTCCCTGGGGGCGGGAGGGGCTGGCGGTGATCAAGGGGAAGGCCGCCGAACTCGTCGAGCGGATCCACCGGATGGAGATGCGGCAGAACGGTGAATCCGGATCCGATGCAACCGGATCTGAAGCATCCGGCGTCTGATGCGCCCTGATCCGTCGCTCACCTGAAGGTCCTGATCCGTCGCTCACCTGAAGGGCGCGAACCAGGAGCGCCGCCCCGCGGAGGGGCCGGTGCGCCGGTCCGGCACGGCGACGCCCGCCTCCTCCGGGGTGCCCACGTCGTCCTCCTCGGGCCGTTCGCACGGCTCCAGCCGCAGCAGCTCCGCGAGCCGGCTGGACCACTCGCCCTTCGCCTGGCCCAGGGCCAGCTCGCCCAGGCGCAGCAACTGGATGTCGGAGGTGCCGGCCGGGGCGAAGATATGGTGCGCGTCCCGGAGGAAGCGTTCCACCGGCCGGTCCGTGAACAGCCCGCATGCGGCGTGTATGTCCATCGCATCCTGCGCCGACTCCAGCGCCGACTCCACATTGACCAGCTTGGCGTTCATCAGTTCCGCGTCGCACGGCAGGCCCTGGTCCAGCAGATGCACCGCGTGGTACGCGGACAACCGGGCGAGCAGCAGACGTGACTGGATGCGCCCGAGCTTGAGCTTGATGTTGCTCAGGTCGGCCAGCGGTCTGCCGTAGCGCTGCCGCTCGGCACAGAACCTCGTGGTCTCGTCCAGCACGGCCTGATGGATGCCCAGCGAGACAGCCGTCAGATTGGGCCGTCCGTACAGCACGCTGGAGGAGTACGCCACGGACAGCCCGTCACCCTCGCGGCCGAGCAGATTCGCCGCCGGGACCCGGCAGTCGTCGAAGAAGAGCTCGCCGAAGCTGAAGCCGTGCAGCCCCATGGCGGGCTTCTGTTCGCCGACGCGGAAGCCGGGGCTGCCGGACTCCACGAGGAACGCCGACAGTCCCTTGGAGCCCTCGCCGGTGCGGACGACCACACCGTGCAGATCACCGACATGACTGTTGCCGACGAAGATCTTGCGGCCGTTGAGGAGGTAGTCGTCGCCGTCGCGGACCGCGGTGCTCTCCATGCCCAGCACATGGCCGCCGGACCGTGGTTCGGTGACGGCTATGGTGGGCAGGCAGTCGCCGGAGGCGATGGCCGGCAGCCAGGTCTTCTTCTGCTCCTCGTTCCCGAAGTGGACGATCTTCGCGACGCCCAGCTGTGATGCCTGCACCATCGCGCCCATCGCGGCGCTCACCCGCGAGAGCTCCTCGATGATCAGGGTCTTGGCGACATGGCCGGCACCCATGCCGCCATAGGCGCGGTGCACGGTCGCGCCGATCCATCCCTGACGGGCGATCAGCCGCGAAAGGTCATGGCAGACGGAACGGCTCGTCTCCATCTCCGGGACCCGGGGGCGGACCTCGCGTTCGGCGAAGTCCCGGACCCGATGCCGGAGTGTTTCATGTCGCTGGTCGGTGAAATAGCGATGCACGACGAGCCCTCCTCCGATCTTCCCCGCGCTTGTTCGTCCCCGCCTCGCGGACGCCACCGGCGATGCCGTCCGCAGTGGCATTTCGGAAAGTGATCCGGCGCTTACTGCGTGCAATACCCGTTGGCATACCTGCTGCGGACCGTGCAAAACATCAACGGAGGGTGTTTAACGGCGGGTTGAAGCACTGACCGGCTCCTCACCACCCCGTGATCCACGGCGCTTCGCACGTCCTTTCGGTGCGGGGCCGCGCGGTTCCCGGGTTCGTCACGGGAACCGCGCCGGCCCCGTGCCACCCCGAGGCGGCCGGTCAGTGACCGCTGTCGCAGCAGGAGTCGCGGCGCTGTCGCCGGCCCACCTCCAGCCAGTCGACGGCGGACCGCAGGGCGCGGCCGGGCGGTGCGGGGAAGGAGCCGACCAGCTCCCGCTGTTCGAAGAGCCGACCGCCGCGCAGCACGGCCGGTGTCCGCACCAGCGAGTCGAAGTCGGTGAACGGGTCGCCGTCCACCAGCGTCATATCGGCGAGCTTGCCGACTTCCAAGGTTCCCAGGTCCCGCTCCGCACCGAACACCTTCGCGGGCAGCGCGGTCGCGGTGCGCAGGGTCTGGCTGACGCTGAGACCGTTCCGGTGCAGCGCGCGCAGACACAGGTGCAGGCCCAGGCCCACCGGCGTCAACGGCTGGTCGGTGCCCAGCGCGACCAGTCCGCCGCCGCCCAGCACCCGCCGGTATATGGCGACCTCGGTCCGGATGTCGGCCAGTTGGAGGGGCGTGGGACGGTGCCCGGCTTCCTCCCGTACGAGAGCCGCGTCCCAGGGGGGCATCAGTGTCCCCACGCGGGCGTCGTCGGCCAGCGCCGGATCGTCACCGAGCAGTGCCGACGCCGAGAAAGGCGTCGCGAGGAGATGGAAATCGGTGCTTGTGTAGACCTCCTCGACATCCTGGTACGCGTGCCCCGAGCCGGACACCGCACGCCCGAACTCCAGCCGCTGGGTTGCCTGCAGATGTGACGTCAGGTCCTGCCCCGCCTGTATCCCCGGGGTGAGCAGATGGCTGCCCGCCCGGACCCCGAGCCGTTCGTGTGCGAAGCGGGCCGCCTCCTGCATGACCCAGCCCGGCGCCCGTACATACGTCTTGACGAAGTCCCAGTCCAGGGCCGCGCCGCGCGCCAGCGAACGGCGCAGCCCGGCACGCGTCCGGTGCGCCCGCCCCATGCTGTAGGCGACCCGCCCGCCGTCCAGCAGCTCCCCGCAGGTCAGCAGCCGCGGCCCGGCGAGCACACCGGCCGCGACGGCCTCCCGGAGGCGTGCCTGCTCGTAGGAGAAGCCGCCGCAGGAGACCGCGGTGGTGATGCCGTAGGCGAGCTGCAGAGCCGTCTGCCGGCCGCCGTACGTGATCTGCCACGGGTGGGTGTGCGCGTCCCACAGGCCGGGTAGCACGGTCCGCCGGGAGGCGTCCACCCTGAGGACGGTACCGGAGCGGCCCGGCCGGTGCGGTTCGACGGCGGTGATCCGCCCGTCCTGCACCACCACATCGACGTCCTCCCGCACCTCGTCACCGCTGCCGTCCCAGAACCGGCCCGCATGGACGACGGTGTCCCGGGCGCGCGACCCGCGGTGCGCGAGGGACAGCGGCACGGTCCGGGCCGCCCCGCCGGACACCCCGGTCAACCGCAGCTTTCCGGCCGACAGATACAGCAGCGTGCGGGAGTCACCGGACCACGACGGGTGGTCGGCGCACTCGTCGGTCAGCCGGCGGGGCGCACCGTCCGGCGTGCCGTCGGGCCGCACCGGCAGCACCCACAGCGCGGACTCGGCGATCACCGCCATCCACCGCCCGTCTGGCGACCAGACGGGCCCGGAGTCATAGCGGTCGGCGAGCGAGACATGCTCGGCGAGCGCGTGCAGCCGGGACTCCCCGGTCTCGGTGTCGACGACCCGGATGACGTTGTAGCCCTCACGGAAACGGAGGTTGAGGCGGTTGCGGTCGCAGAACGCCAGATAGCGGCCGTCCGGCGACCAGCTGGGGCGCCCCGGCAGCCCGCCACCGCCCATCGGGGCGGCCAGCACCCGCTCCGTGCCGTCGGCCAGCGTCCGTACGACGAGATTCCCCGACATATCGAGCGCGGCCAGCCGCCCGCCCTCGGGCGACAGCGCCGGCTGCACCCGCCCGCCGGTCGCCAGCGCCGTCTCCTCACCGGAGGCGAGATCGCGGCGGCGCACCGCGAACAGCCCGTCCCGGTCGTCCGCGTACACCAGCCAGCGGCCGTCCCGGGACCAGCTCGGCGCGGAGACATAGCGGGTGGCGGCGGCGTGCACGATCCGGCGCGGCGCACCACCACCCGAAGTCGGGGCCAGCCAGAGCGAGTTGAGTGCGGCAAAGGCGACCTTGCGGCCGTCCGGGGAGAGCGCGGGCAGATGCACGCCGCGCACCGGCCGCGCACCCGTCCGCTCGAAGTCATAGTCCTTGACGCGGTACTCGGAACGGTCCAGCGGCAGCTTCGCGGTGAACGGAATGGTCTCGGCCCGTCCGGGCGCATCGGCCTCGACGATCCGGAACTGCCCCCCGACCGTCAGCAGTAACGCGTCCCGCGAGACCCAGCGCGGCGGCACCGGCTCCACATCCCCCTCGACCGCGAGCGGCGCACCGTCCACGACAAGGGTGCAGGTGGGGCCCGGACGGTCGGTGGTGCGCAGATAGGCGAGCCGGCCGGCGGGGGAGAGGGCCGGCGTCATCACCTTGGCGTCCGCCGCCTCGGTGTGCTCGGTGCGCACCGCGCCGCCGCCGTCGGCGGGCACCGACGCGACCGTACGGGAGAGCAGCGCGCCGTCCGCCACCGTGCCGCGCACGAACGTGATCCGGGAACCGTCCGGCGACCAGCAGGGGTCGAAGTCCTCCCAGGCCCCCTCCTGATGGGGCCCGTCCTGACCGGGCAGCCCGGTCACCCGGGTCAGCCGCCTGGTCCGGACCTCCAGCACCCAGATCCGGTACGGGCCGCCGGCCACCGCATCACCGCCCCGCTCCGAGGCGAACGCGATCCGGGTCCCGTCCGGCGACCAGGCGGGGCCGCGGTCGTCCCACGGCCCGTCGGTCAGCTGCCGCAGATCCGAGCCGTCGGTACGCAGCGTCCACAGATGGAAGTTGCCGCCCCGGTAGGCGCAGACGGCGATCCGGCGGCCGTCGGGGGAGTACACCGGCCGGGTGGGTTCCAGGTCGGGCGGGGTCAGGGCGACCGCGTCGCCGCCCGCGCGCGGCAGTGACCACAGGACGTTCTGTATCTCGGCGATCAGCCGGTCGCCGGACGGGGCGAGGCTGCCGGCGCCGTTGGTGGCGGCGGTGAAGGAGAGCGCAGCGCCGGACGCCGCGGCGGCGGGCAGTGCTGACGCCTCGGGGACGGCGACTCCGGCCAGCCCTGCCGCGGCGGCGGCCGAAGCCGTGCCCTGCAGAAATCTGCGACGGGTCAGGGACGTCAGGTGGGGGGACGCGGCGATGGGGGAGGCCGGGGCAGGGGACGAGGGGCTGGGGGACGGGCCCGCTATATGATCCGTGGTGTCCAACTTTCCTCCTGGTGCAGGGGGTTGCGGCACAGAGCCGGAAACGAACGCCTGATCGTGTCACGACGGGTACGTGCGCGGGCAATCCTGCTCGCGCGCCCCTTGGCGCTCCGGCGCGAGGAGGGAGAGAGTGGGCGGGACACCCGGGGACCGTGATCGCGGACCGCCGTCCGCCGCGACACTTCGTCAGCAACCGCCCCACCGTTCAGGAGATGACGCCATGGCCGACACCCCGCAGCCCATGCAGCCGGACTTCCACCAGGCCCCCGACGGCGCCCGCATCGCCACCTACAGCTGGCTCCCGTCGTCCGGCAGGCCGCGCGCCCTCGTCCAGATCGCCCACGGCGCCGCGGAACACGGCCGGCGCTACGACCGCTTCGCGCGCTTCCTCGCCGGACATGGCTATGGCGTCATCGCCTCCGACCACCGGGGTCACGGCGCCACCGCCGCCTCCACCGGAGGCCGCGGTGTGGTCGGCGAGGACGCCTGGCGGGCCATCGTCGCCGACCTCAAGGCCATCGGGGACCACGCGGCCGCCGCCCACCCCGGCATCCCGCTGGTCCTCCTCGGTCACAGCATGGGCTCGATGCTGGCCCGCGACTACGCCCAGGAATACGGTGCGGACCTCGCCGGACTGATCCTCACCGGGACCTTCCGCACGCTGCCGGGCGTGGAGCTCGACACCTCCGTCGCCGAACTGGAGGCGGAGGTCGCCGCCCACGGCCGCACCCACCTGTCCGCCTTCATCCCCCGTACCTTCAGCGCCTTCAACGACGCCTTCACCCACCGCACCGGCTTCGAATGGCTCTCCCGCGACGCGGCCGAAGTGGACCGCTATGTCGCCGACGAGGACTGCGGATTCCCGTTCTGCGCGGGCCTGGCCGTCGACTGGGTACGGGCCATCCGCAAGATCAACGACCCCGGCAACCTCGCCCGCATGCCGCGCGGACTGCCCGTCCACATCGCCGTCGGCGATCAGGACCCCTGCCATCAGCGGATGACCCTGGTCTACGAACTGCTGGAGGACTTCCGCTATCTCGGCACCCGCGACCTCACCTGGACCGCCTATCCGGACGCCCGCCACGAGATCATCAACGAGACTCATCGCGACGAGGTCCAGAACGACCTGCTGGCGTGGCTGGACAAGCGCATCTGAATCTCCTGGCATCGAGTTCCGCGGCGCCGGGTTCCCCTCGGCGAGTTCCCTGGCGCCGGCTTCCTGGCGCTGGTCCGGTGCGGTCCGAGCGGTCCGGGCGGCCGTTGTCAGTGGGGCCGTTGTCAGTGGGGGCCGTTACCGTCGGGAGCATGGTCACCGTCGGCGATGTCCTCATGTACGCGGCGTACGTGCTGTGCGCGGCGTGCGCGATGTATGCGGTGTACGCGATGTATGCGGTCTACGCGCTCTCGCCGACGCCCGACAGCCGGCCACCCCCGCGCCAGGTTCGCGGACGCGTGCTGCCCCAAACGCCGGAAGAGAGAAGTCCGTTGACGGTCGTGAGCCACGGTGGGCGGACTCCCGCCGCCTCACCGGCCTCACCGGCCTCACCGGTTCTACCGGTACTACCGGCCCAGGAATCCGGTAATGCGCTCGCGCAGGCTGTGCGGATCGAGGCCATGCCCCGCCAGATGCTCGTCGAGCTGCCCGTAGCGGCGCAGTTCCTGGCGGCTGACGCCGAGTCCCAGCACCCGGTGCGACCGGTCCAGCAGCGCCTCGTTCACAAAACGCGTCGAGGTCCCCGCGTGATACGGCTCCACGGTCACCACATCCGCTTCCCCGGCCGCCCCGGTAGCCGCCCGCAGCGTCTCGGCGTCGAAGGGGCGCACGGTCGTCGCGTACAGCACCGTCACATCCAGCCCCTCGGTCGCGGCGAGCACCGGGTCCAGCATCGGCCCGACCGCCACCACGACCCCCTGGCGCCCCTCCCGCAAGGTCCGGAAGCGGGCCCCGTCCACCGGCCGCGGTGCCTCGTTGGCCTGCACCGACAGCCGTACATACACCTTGTCGTCGCCGGCCGCGGCGGCCTGCCGCAGCAGGATCTCCGCCTCATCCGGATGGCCGGGAACATGCACGGTCCAGCCGTCCAGCGTGTCGAGCAGGCCGACATCGCCGGGCGCCATATGGGTGAAGCCGCCGCTCGGCCAGTCGTACGAGCCGCCGGCACTCACCAGCACCCCTCCCACGCCCTGGTGGCCGAAGTCCAGTTTCACCTGCTCGAAGGGGCGCTCCACGAGGAAGCTGGCGAAGGTGTGCATGATCGGGCGCAGCCCGGTGAGCGCCAGCCCACCGCCCACTCCGACCAGCAGCTGTTCCCTGATGCCGACATTCACCACCCGCTCCGGATGCCGTTGTGCCGCGTCGGTGAAGCCGTCCTTGCCGATCTCGGCGAGTACGACCGCGAGCCGCGGGTCCTCGTCCAGCAGCCGCGAGGTGACCGAGGCGAACCGCTCACGCATGGTGTCCATCATGGAAACCCTCTCGAAGTCTTGGTCGGAATAAGGGGTGTTGGAGTAATCGGAATGCGGGGAGTCGGAGTAAGGGGGAATGACGGGGCCCGTCATGCGTCCTTGGGTTCGACGCGCGCCACCACCCCGTGCGGACGGCCCGGGTGCGGCGCGCTGAACGCCTCGTACAGCGCCTGGTGGTCGCGGCCGTCGACAGTCGTCGCGGACCAGCCCGCGGCCTCGAAGCGGGAGGCGATACCGCCGCGCCATCCGTGTGTGGCGGAGGAGTTGTCGATGACGAGGGTATGCAGCCGCTCCAGCCCGGTGGCGCCGGCGTAGGCAAGTGCCTCGTGGTTGCTGCCTTCGTCGAGCTCGGCGTCGCCGATCAGCACCCAGACGGCCGGTCCGGTGCGTCCTTGCGCCCGCAGCCCGAGCGCGGTGCCGACGGCCAGCGGCAGCCCGTGCCCCAGCGATCCGCTGCCGATCTCGGCACCGGGCACCAGCACCCGGTCGGGGTGGTGCCCGAGCGGGGAGTTGTACGCGCCGAAGCCGGGGAGCCAGTCGACGGGGAAGAAGCCCTTCGCGGCGAGCACCGCGTAGTAGGCCATGGGGCCGTGCCCCTTGGAGAGCAGAAACCGGTCCCGCTCCGGGTCGGCGACGGTGGCGGGGGAGGCCCGCAGCACCCGGTCGTAGAGGACCCAGAGCGCGTCGAGGGTGGAGGTGGCGGCCGGGCCGTGCTTCTCATCGCCCGTCATCAGGCCCATCAGGCCCGGCAGTTCATGGAATCCGGGAGAGGTGGACGTGTCCGCCGTGGGCGCGCCCATGCCCGTACCCATGCCCGTGTCCCTGGCCGTGCCCGTGGTGGTGTCCGTCGTCGCGTTCGTCATGCGACAGAGACTGCAACCTCAAGCATGCTTTAGGTCAAGCGGGGAACCGCGGGAGCTCTGGGCCCTCGCCCCGGAGTCAGACCTGCCCCGGCTTGAACACGTCCTGCTCGATGAGGATCTTGTCGATCCGGGCCTTGTCCACCCGGTTCGTCACCTCCGCGACCTCCTGGCGGTCGCGTACGCACTTGGCCAGGGTGAATGCCGAGGACACCACGAAGATCAGGCCGAGTGCGAGAAACCCGCGCTCCCAGGGCCCCACCGGCAGCTTCAGGATCCCGATCATCAGTGCCGCCAGCGACAGCCCGAACGAGATCGCGGCCTGCACAAAGAACGCCGTGGTCGTCGGCCGCTGAATCGATGGAGTAGTCATGCGCGTAGCGTGGCGGCACCGTGACGCGGGCGCATGAGTACGGGTACTCATTCCGGCCGGGGCCCGACCGTCGCACCGCGCCGGAATATGGCAACACCCACCCTCTGACATGCGGTATTGTTCTCTTGCGCGGTCAGCCGGGGAACCTCCCGGCCAGGGCCCGCATCGGGACGTGGCGCAGCTTGGTAGCGCACTTGACTGGGGGTCAAGGGGTCGCAGGTTCAAATCCTGTCGTCCCGACCAGCGTTTTGCAGGTCGGAGGCCGTTTCCTCGCAGGAGGAAGCGGCCTCCGGTCATGCTCCGGCGTCGTGACACGCCTTTCTCCTTGATCGCGATGCCTGTGAGGTTGTAGATCTTCCCCTCGTCGGATTCCGCCTCCGGGCGGTGGAGCGCCTGTACCTGCACGGCGAGCGGCGTATGGGGTGCGAGAGCGTGCTCCTTCTCGGGCGACTGATGGGAATGCGTCCGCTCTTGCCGCCGTCGTCCACGCCCCTGCGTCAGAGTGCACAAGGCGGAGCCGGCCCTCGCCGGTCATCGTCGCCTCACGCGCAACAGCCGGTTCTCGGCCCTCGTACTTCCGCTGAATGGCTCCTCGTACGGAAACGTCCTGGGGCCTCCTGGGTGAGCCGGGCGGCGACTTCCCCGTACGCGACGAACGAACAGCTGAAAAGGTGTTTCCGCGATCTCTCGGAGCGCATCGGTCTATTGGGACACTAATGAATAAACCACGCCATCAGGGCTGGTGCCCGTCAGTCGCCCACAGGTTTGCGCGTTTTCTGCGGGGTCGGCGACCGCCTCGACGAGTGCGCTCAACTCCCGGTTAAGTCGGGGGAGGTCGGGCGATCCTCACTGACCGTATGTGGACTGGTGCAGCGTGTTCCCGCATGACAGGATGGACATAGCGGCCCCGGTGGCCTTAACTGCTCGTTGGGTCTTGCTTGTTGGGCCCTGCCGTTCGGGTGGCGATGCGGTGGCGGAGCCTGGGGGCCGGTGAAAACCCGTGGCGCCCCCGGCAATTCCGGGGAATATGGGGGGCTGTCGCGCCGTTGGAATCGCCGGGGGCGGAGCAGTCCGTAGCAGTGGTACGCGTTCAAGGGACGGTGGCATGGCAGTGGGGGGCGACGGTCGGTCCAAGGGGGCGGGCAGTGTGCTCGCGGAGCGGCTGAATCATCTCTTCGCCAACATGCATCCGCCCGGGGCCCCGTACACCAACTCCTTTGTTGCCGAAGAAATCAGCGGCGGGGCGGCGGAGTACGGCGGGGTGAAGGTCACCGAGCAGTATCTGTCGATGCTGCGCAATGGCAGGCGTACCAATCCGAGTCCGGAGCTGCTGCGCGCGCTTGCCAAGTTCTTTGCCGTTCCCGTCGGTTATCTGCTGGGCGATCTCTCGCAGCCGCAGGCCGCGCGTGTGGAGGAAGAAGTCCGCTTTCTCGCCGCCATGCGGGACCAGCGGGTACGCGCCATCGCGCTGCGCTCCGTCGGGCTTCCGCCGGAGGTGCAGGACAGCCTGACGACGATCATCTCCCAGTTCCGGCAGCAGATGAATCTGCCGGCCGATCGACCGGAGCAGGGTGACCCGGGCGGTGATCAGCATGGTGGGTGACCTGTTACCGACAGCGGAACGCGATCGGATCTTCTACACGTGGCGGCGTACCGGAGCCGAGGACGGGACGAGCATGCGAGTGGGGCGGATACGCAGGCGGTGCAAGCAGCTCATCAGGGAGCTGGAGCTGCCCGCCTCGACCGATCTGCGGGGGATGTGCGACATCGTTGCCACACGGGTGGGGCGGCCGGTCCACATGGTGCCGATGAGCCTGGGCGGTGTGGTCTCGGGCATGACCGCCGCCACGGATGACGGCTACTGGGTCTTCTTCGAGCTCAAGACATCGCCATGGCATCAGGCGCATATCGTGCTGCACGAGCTCAGCCACCTCCTGCTGGGGCATGGTCAGGATCCGGCCATTACCGAGGACGCGCTGCGGATGTGGACGCCGTCGGTCGACGCCGCCACCGCGATGCGGCGGATGGGCCTGACGATGGGCTTCGCCCGGCACCACGGCTATGACAACCTCGCCGAACGGGAGACCGAGGTGCTGGGCACACTGCTGATGGAACGGGTCGTGCCGTCGGCCGGGGAGCGCGAATTCCCCCTGGAGGGGCAGGCGGCGGAACTGGCGGCGGCCCTCGGCCCCGCACTGCAGCACATCCGGCGCCAGCAGGAAGGCCTGCCCGGGGACGCCGAGGAGATCGGCGCGAGCGGTGGCGTCACCAGGGCGGACGGCGGCGGGGGGCCGCGTGTTTGACGTCATCTACCTGTGCTTCGCGGCCGTCGCCTGGGTGCTCGTCGGCTACAAGGCCGTCGCCTGGTTCCGTGACCGCGGCAACACCGACCTGGGACTCGCCTGTGTGATGACCGGCGGTGTGGCGACGGTCTTCCTCTTCTCCGCGCCCGGCCTCTACCGCGGGTTCGACCGGCTGGTCGGCGTGGCCAACCTCGCCATGGTCTTCCTCTACTCCTCCGTCGTGGTGTTCGCCGCGGGCGCACTGGTGTTGCTGCTGCGATGGACGGCCGGTGAGGGGGACACCGCCCGGGCCCGCGCCCGGAGCAAGGCACGCGCCACGGTCGCGGGTGTGGCCGCGCTGTGGGCGGTGGCGATAGCCGGCTTCGCCGTCGGCCGGCCGGACGCCGTCGAGCATCCCCGGGACTTCAGCACCGCCTACACCGACTCCCCCGGAGTCATGCTGTTCCTGGTGCTGTATTTGGCCATCTTCGGATCGAGCCTGGCGGGCCTCGGCACGCTCTGCCCCCGCTACGCCGCACAGCTCGGCCGGTCCTGGCTGGGGCACGGCCTCCGGGTGCTGGCCGTGGGCTGCTGGCTCGGCCTGGTCTACTGCGCGTGCAAGGTGATCGGCTTCGTCCTGTCCTGGGCGGGCCATGAAGCGCTCTGGCTCTCCAACGGAGTGGCCCCGATGAGCGCCTCCGTCGCGGCGATCCTCGTCCTCACCGGATTCGCCCTGCCGGCCGCCGGCCCACGGGTCGCCGCCTGGCGCCGGCTGCGCCGTCTCTCCCCGCTCTGGCGGACCGTCACCGAGCAGACCCCCGAGGTCACGATGGAACGGCCGTCCTGGTCCGTACGGTGGCCGCTCGCCGACCTGGAGTGGCGGGCCAACCGTCAGATGGCCGAGATACGCGACGTCCAGCGTGGCATCCGCCGCCATGTGGAGTCCGACGCCGTCGACATCGCGCGGGAGCGGGCCCGGGCGGTCTCGCTGGACGACCGGCAGCTGGCGGCCGTCGCCGAGGCGGTCGCGCTCCGCCGTGGGCTGGAGAACCACGCGGTGGGCCATGCGCCCGCCCACGCCGCCGACAGCGTGGTGGTCGCAGGCAGTGCTCAGCCGGACGAACTCGCCGAGGAATACGAGCATTTGGCGCTGGTCGCGGATGTCTACCACTCGCCGCTGGTCGAGACGGTGCTCACCGAGCTGAGACAGCGCAGCTCGGTGTCCCGCAGCTGACCGGCGGCATCCAGACGCGGTGGCCCGGCACGGGGGTCCGGGCTATCCGCGCCACAAGGGCGGCATCGGCCCGTGAGGGCCGATGCCGCCCGCGTGACAACCGGACGGCCCGGGGACCACGCGGTCCGCCAGACAGACCGTCCGACAGACCGCCCGACCACCCGTCCGGCGCGCGCCGTCTACAGTCGGACTTCATGCAGAACACCGCCGAGACCGGCCCCGATGCCCCCATCGACGTGACCCCCCTCCTCGACGATCCCTACGCCGCCTACGCCGCTCTGCGCGAGGCGGGACCCGTACACCGGATCACCGGCACGGACGGGAACCCCGCCTGGCTGGTCGCCCGTTACGACGACGTCCGCCACGCGCTCGCCGATCCGCGGCTCTCCCTGGACAAGCGGCATGCCGCGCCCGGCGGTTTCCGCGGCTTCGCACTGCCGCCCGCGCTGGACGCCAACCTGCTGAACATGGACCCGCCGGACCACACCCGGGTACGCCGCCTGGTGGTCAAAGCCTTCACCCCGGGGCGGGTCGACGCACTGCGCGAGCCCGTACGCCGGCTCGCGGACGAGCTGCTGGACGCCATGGCCGAGCGCGGCCGCGCGGACCTGATCGCCGACTACGCGGGACCGCTGCCGATCACCGTGATCTGCGATCTGCTCGGCATCCCGCAGAACGACCGCCGGGACTTCCTGGTCTGGTCGGACGCCCTCATCACACCGGACCCCGGCCGGCCGCACCTGATGAAGGAGGCGATCGGATCGATGCTGGAGTTCTACACCCGCCTGATCGCGGCAAAGCGCGCGGAGCCCGGCGACGATCTGCTCTCGGACCTGATCGCGGTACGGGACGAGCCGGGCGCGGCGGACCGGCCCTCCGGCGCGCAGCCCGGCGGCGACCGGCTCACCGAGGACGAGCTGACCTCGCTCGCCTTCCTGATCCTCTTCGCCGGCTACGAGAACACCGTCCACCTCATCGGCAACGCCACCCTGACACTGATCGACCACCCCGAGCAGCTCGCCGCGTTGCGTCGTAATCCGGCCGAACTGCGGCCCGCCGTGGAGGAGTTCCTCCGGTACGACGGTCCCGCGCCGCTGGCGATCCGCCGCTTCCCCAAGGAGGATGTGGAGATCGGCGGCGTACGGATCCCCGCCGGGGACAGCGTGCTGCTCTCGATCGCGTCCGCGAACCGCGACCCGGGCCGGTTCTCCGATCCCGACACGCTGGACCGCGGCCGTGACCTCTCCGGGCACCTCGCGCTGGGGCACGGCATCCACCACTGCCTCGGCGCACCGCTGGCCCGTATGGAGGCCGAGACCGCGCTCGGCGCGCTCATCGGCCGCTTCCCGGGGCTGCGGCTGGACATCCCGCGTGAGGAGTTGCGACACCGGCGGGCGCTGCGTTCGCGTGGCCTGATTTCGCTCCCCGTGACCTGGTAATCGGCACACGAACAAGTTTTTGACGCGCAACCGCTGCCGAATGCGGTACAAAGGTGTTGAGCCCGCCCGGTGTGCATCCCCCGTCGCACCGGGCGGGCCTTCTTTGCACCTGCGACACACAAGCGCGCGGCGGCCTCCTTGGGCCGACTGGCGCACCCGCGCTGCGGGGTCTGGGGGCCGTTCTTAGCGTGACGGCATGGCAATTGACGCGCGTGTGTCCAAGAAGGCCGGTGCGGCAGCGGTGATCGCGGTGGCCGGTGTCTCGCTGATGTCCCCGCCGGCCGCCGCTCGTCCGGACCGGCCGACAGGCACGCTGCTCGCAGCGGCCGACATGGCGACGACCGCCACGCCCGGCGCGCCGCGGTCGCCCCGTGGGCTGTCCGCCCTCTCCTGGACGGTGGCCGACGCGGACACCGGGGACATCCTCGCCGCCAAGAAGCCACACCGCAGACTCGCCCCGGCCAGCACCATCAAGACGCTGTTCGCGGTCACCGTCCTGCCGAAGTTCTCGGCCGGTGCCGTCCACCGGGTCAAGGCCGCCGATCTCGAAGGCATCGGCGTCGGCAGCAGCCTCGTCGGCGTCCAGCAGGGCCACCGGTACACCGTCGGCGACCTGTGGCGCGGCGTCTTCCTGCCCTCCGGCAACGACGCCGTCCATGTGCTGGCCTCGATGAACGGCGGCTGGGAGGAGACCGCGCGCGAGATGCAGAAGAAGGCCCGTGAGCTGGGGGCGCGCGATACGACCGTGAAGTCCCCGGACGGGTACGACGCGCCCGGTCAGGTGTCCTCGGCGTACGACCTGACCGTCTTCGCCCGCGCCGGGCTCGCCGACGAGGACTTCGCGCGCTACTGCCGCACCGCCCGCGCACGGTTCCCCAGCAAGGGCGGAGCCAAGATCGAGAACACCAATCGCCTGCTCACCGGCTCGCACGGCGTGCCCCGCTACCCGGGCATCATCGGCGTCAAGACCGGCTACACCACCAAGGCCGGAAACACCCTGATCGCCGCCGCCCGGCGGGACGGCCGCACCCTGCTGGTCACCGTGATGAACCCGCGGTCGGGGGAGACCAACGCCGTCTACAAGGAAGCCCGTTCGCTGCTCAACTGGGGCTTCCGGAACATCGACACGGCCCGCCCGGTCGACACACTGCCCAGCTTGCGTACCGTGCCCGCCACCCAGGCCCACCACGACAAGCCCCGCACGGTGGCCGCGCGGGCCGGCAGGACCCCGGGGGTGACCAGGGCGGGGTGGACGACCGGGGCCGGGGGGAGCACCAGGGCCAGATGGATCACCAAGGCCGGGGGAATCACCGGGACCGGAGGGATCACCGGGACGGGGCGGAGCCGCCAGGCTGTACGGACCGGCCATGGGGTGCGGACCGGTCACACCACCGGGGCCGCGAACGCCGTCCGTGCCGTCCCGGGCACCGCCCAGGCCGGTGCCCGGGACGGCGCCTACTATCGCCCCGCCATCGCCGCGTGTACCGGCATCGGCTCCGCCCTGCTCGGCGCCGGTGGCGGCCTGCTCGCCTGGCGGCTCCGAGCCGGGCGGAACCGCCGTGGGGCGCCAGGGGACCGGACCTCGTAGCGAACGGCGCGGCCGCGCGCGTCACCCCTCGGCGACAGGGCCGGAGCCGGCCTCCCCGCCGACGGAGCACAACCGGGGCGCCATGGCGGCCGCGGAGACCGGTTCGCCCGGATGCTCGCCCATACGCTCCGTCAGCTCCCGGGCCCACTCCGCCAGTCCGGTGACGCGGATCCCGTACGGGGCGGCGTCCGCGTACGGCGCGATGGCGGCCGTGCCCCGCTTCAGCAGCGCCGCGGCACCGGTGGGATTGCCGCGCGCGGCATGAGTGAGGCCCACGGCGAGCTGGGCGAGCCCGCGCCACAACTCGCGCTCCTGCTCCGGCGCGGCCTTCCAGGCGTCCTCCAGCACCTCGTGCGCATGGAACGGCATCCCGGCGTCGAGCAGCCGCTGCGCCTCGGCGAGCGACTCCGACGGCCTACGGGGAACGCCCTCCGGCTGCCGGGCCACGCCCGGGGAGCCGTACGGCAGCGGGCGCCCGAGCCCGTCGCGCGGCCGGGCGCTGCGGGCCCGGCCCTGCTCGTCACGGTCCCGGCGCGGAGCGCGGCGACGGCCCGGTGCGGACGGCTGTGTGGACGGGGGAGCCGACGTGGGCAAGGAAGCCGACGCGGGTGAGGGAGCCGACGTGGGCCCGGTGCGTGCCGGTGCGGTGTCGGCCCTGGCACCGCACTGTTCGCACACGGCGCTGCCGGGCCGTTCGCGGATCCGGCCGCAGGTGTCACACACCTGGTCCAGCCAGTAGGCCGGATCACCGCCCGAGCCGTCGAAGCCGCCGCTGCTGCCCCGCTCGCCGGACCGCTCGTTCATATCCTCCATGTCCTCCGCATCGCTCACCCTTCGATTGTGCGCCGTGTGCTGCGCCCGCGCGTCGCCGCGCCATGCCGTGCCTGAATCGCCGTCCTGAATCGTCGTGCCGTGCTCGGACTCGTACCGCCACGCGATTTCGTGCGCCGGGCTCGCAGCGTCATGTGATGTGGTGCCGTGCCATCCTTGCCCTGGTGCTCATGAGCATCCAGAACGGCGGCAGCAGAACGCGCGGGCCCGTACCGTCGTCCCGGAGCAGGATTCCACCAGCGCGGCCGGCAGGAGCCGGCCTATGGCCTCCTCGGCTGCGGCGATCGCGGCCCGCTCGGCGGGCCGTGACCGGCGCGTACGCGGCGAGCCCTCTCTCCATGCGGACCCAGGATTCGGTAATCGACGGCGTCATGCGATCGATGGTGCCACCCGCCACTGACAACGCCGATGGCGCCGATGACGCCGATGGCGCCGATGACGACGATGGCGCCGATGACGACGGTGTTGCCGAGAACGCCGACGACCCCGATGACACCGGTGACTCGATGAAGCGACGCGGTCAAGCCACACGGTGAAGCGACGCCGTGAAGCGACGCGATGGAGCCACGCGGTGGAGCGGCGAGACAAAGCGACGTGCCCGGGGCCCTGTGGCCGCGCCCCGCCGTGGAGATGCCGACCGCCCCGCCCGTGGAAAATCCGGGCAGCCCGCCGTGGGAAACGCCGGGCGCTCGCCACGGGAATGACGCCCAGGCCCGCCGCGTGGCGGCCTGCAGGGGGCCAGACTGATCTCGGTTTAGGTCGTGGTGACCGTTTTGCTGGTTCGGGTTCGCCAGGTCGGTGTGGATTCGCTGGTCGGCGCGCGGTTCATGGTGTGCGACATGGCCCAGTGGATCATGGCTCGGGAGCGTTGGGGCAGGGTTTCGTCGTCGCGGGTCAGGCGGCGATGTTGCATCAGCCAGCCGAACGTGCGCTCACTCACGCAGCGTTTGCGCTGGGGCTGGAACCCGGAGCGCGACGGACACTTCACCACCTCGACGTCGATGCCCAGGCGGGCCCCGTGGTCGATGACGGAGCCCTGGTAGCCGCCGTCGCCCCGGACCTTGCCCACGCTTCGGTATGAGACGGCAAGCTGGTCGTAGAAGATCGCGTTCACGATCTCGCGCAGGTCGTGCACCCGGGCCGCCGTGCCGGGCCCGGTCCGGGCGGTCCGCCAGGCGGTGAAGACCGGTTCGGTCAACGCCCACCGGGCATCGGAAAGATCACCGCGGTACGGACGGCGAGCACTCACACTCCGTGCAACGACAGTCAACACCGACAGTCACACGAACATCCCAAAACACCAACCACCGGGATCGGACGCCCTCTCAAGGGACGCGCGCAGGTGAGGAAGCATCAGGCACGCGCAGGGACGGGGACCCGCTGCCGTCCGCCGGGACGGTCCAGATGTCGCTGGCCCGGCCGTCGTGCCCCGGCAGGGCGTAGGCGAGTGTGTGGTCGTCCAGCCAGGCGGCTTGGTCGTCCACGCTGCGCGTTTCGGCGAGTGGGTGCTCGCGCAGTGTGCGCAGATCCAGGACATGGAGCCGCCAGGGGGCGGCGCCGTCGCGGCCCCGCTTTTTGAAGGCGAGGCGGGTGTTGTCGGGGGAGAGGGAGGGGCATTCGACGTTCTCGCGCAGAGCGCGTGCGGCCCATTTCCGCATATCGCCCTGGACGAGGTAGCTCTTCCCCTTTGTCGAGACGGTGGCGTAGAAGCGGTTGTCGTCATGGGCGAAGGTGACGCCCCAGTAGTTGACGTCGGGGGAGTGATAGCGGCGTCCGTGGAGGGTGAGCGGGATTTCCTCCATGTTCTTGACGAGGTAGCCGGTGCGGGTGTCCAGGATCGAGGTGCGGGTGGAGAACGACGTGGTGGCGTACGAGTCCCCGGTGGCGAACATCGTCCATGACAGCATCCGGCCGGAGGCCGAGACCCGGGCCCGGTTGGGGATGCCGGTGAGCGCGATACGCCGCTTCTCGCGCAGTCGGCGGTCCAGGACGACGGCGTAGGACTTGGGCGGGATACCGGGACGGCGTTGCAGGCACAGGCCGGTGCCTGCCGCCGCGTAGAAGCGCTCACAGGAGGGGCCGCCGGTGGTGCGGTGGTCCGGCCCCGGAGGGCGGGCCGAGGTGCGGGCGGCGGTTCCGGGCCGGGAGTCCGGGGCGGGCAGTCGGGCGACCCGGCCGGCCCCGGCACCCGTGCTGCGGAAGTACAGGCGGCCGTGGTCGATCCCGAAAGCCGAGCGGGCGTCGGCCGGTTCGGCGCGCCGGGCGGCGCCCACGGTGTAGACGACGGCGACGGTGGCGAGCACCGCACCGGCGACCGCCACCGCGACGACCCGGGCGCGCAGGGAGAGGGGAGTGAGGGAAGCGAAGGAGGCGAGGGAGGCGGGGGAGGACCGCCGGGACGTGGGCGGGGGCACGGGTGAGACTCCCTTCGACGCCTTCTCCGACGCTTCCTGAGTCGCGTCCTTCGGTGAATCCGCTGGATTGGCCGGATCAGTTGGATCGCGGATTGGTTGGATTGGCCGGATTCATGTGGGGGGTGGCTTCCCTTCCGGGCCGGCCGGGCCGATGGAGCCGACCGGGCTGACCGGGCCGGCCGGCCCGACTGGCCCGGTCAGCCCGGCCGATCGGGGGAGGAGGAAGACCGCCGCCCCCAGTGCCATCGCCAGTGCGGCAACGGCGGCGATCAGCGCGGGACGGGTGCCCCACAGCGTCCACGCGGCCCCGAAACCGGCGGCTGCCAGGAGCCGGCACAGCGCCTGCCCCGTCTGGAGCAGTGCCATCCCGCTTGCCCGCCGGGCGGCAGGCAGTACCGGCCCGGCGAGTGCCATCAGTACGCCGTCGGTGGCCCCGTAGAACACGCCGAGCAGCAGCAGTACGCCCACCAGGAGAACCGGGCCGGCATCCGTCGTCAGCAGCAGTACATAGCCGGTGAGCAGCGTGGCATGCCCGCACAGGAACGGCACCCGACGGCCGATGCGGTCGCCGAGCCGGCCGGCGGGCACCGCCAGCAGCAGATAGACCGCGGCGGAGCCCAGCGGCAGCAGCAGGAACCAGCTCACCGCGAAGTCCAGCCGGCGCTGCAGCAGCAGGTAGAGGAATGAGTCGCCGATGGTTGCCGCGCCCAGCAGTGCCGCGGCAATGAAGATGCGCCGGTAGGCGGGATCGCGTAACGGGGTCAGGAGTCGCGCGCGCGGGCGGGGTACCGTGGCCGGTGCCTGGTGGTGTGTGGGCAACGCGGCTCGCCCCGGTACGAAGGCGATCATCATCAGCACGCCGAGCAGGCCGAAGCAGAAGCTGACGACGAACACCGCGTCGTAAGCGTCGGCGGTGGCCCACAGCAGCGCGAACGCGACGAGCGGCCCGAGGAGGGCGCCGGTGGTGTCCATCGCCCGGTGCACGCCGAACGCCCGGCCGAGCGCGTCCGGCGGAGCGCTGAGCGAGATCAGCGCATCGCGCGGGGCGGTGCGTACGCCCTTGCCGATGCGGTCCGCGGCGAGTGAGGCGCCGATGCCGACGGTGCCGCCGCCCGCGCACAGCAGCCCGAGGCGGGACAGCGCGGACAGCGCGTAGCCGGTTCCGGCGACGAGTTTGTGCCGCCCGCCCCGGTCGGCCGCGTGTCCGCCCAGCAGTCGCACGATCGCTGTAACGCCGTTATAGAGGCCGTCGAGGAAGCCGAACTGCAGTGGTGACAGCCCCAGCTGGAGGACGAATATAGAGCGGCAGCACCGCGGTGACCATCTCCGAGGAGATATCGGTGACAAGGCTGACCGCGCCGAGGGCGAGAACCGGCCCGCCGACGCGGCCGCGCGTCACCTTCGCCGCCGCTGCGGCCGCGTCCGTGGTCGCGAGATACATCAATCAGAACCGTCGTCAGAGGGCAGATCTGGCATCAGCTCCGGCATAGGGTCCGACATCAGGTCCGTCATGAAGTGCGTCATGAAGTCCGGTATCAGGTCCGTCATCAGGTCTGTGGATCGGTCGTGGTCCCCGCCCGGCCCCCGCCGAGCTCAGTGGCACTCGTAGGACGGGCTGCTGTCCTTCGTGCTGCCGTCCGTACCGACCAGGTCCCAGGAGAAGCCGTTGTCGGTGAAGTTCAGTTTCACCACGCCGAAGGTGTCGGTCAGCCGCTTCTCGCTGTTCGGCTGGACCTCCTCGATCTGGTACGGGTCGGCGCCGCCCATCCCGGCGAGGAGTTCGACCAGCCCGGCCTTGTCGGCCTTGCCGTCCGGGGCCTGTGGGGCGAAGCGCTCGTAGTGGTGGTCGTGGCCGTTGAGGACCAGTTCGGCCTCGGCGTCGTGGAGCAGCTTCCAGACCGGCCGGCTGACCGGGTCGTTGCCGTGCTCGCCGGAGGAGAAGAGCGGGTGGTGCCAGTAAGCGGCCACGCACTTCTTGGAGTTGGCGGCGAGGTCGGACCTCAGCCAGTCGAGCTGTGCGGAGTCCAGGCTGTTGGAGTCCAGCGCGATGAAGTGCCAGTTGTCATGGTCGAAGCTGTAGTAGCTCTTGCCCTCGGGGTAGGCGACGTCACCGAAGTAGGCCTTGTAGCCGGCCAGTTCACCGTCCGGGTCATAGGTCTCGTGGTTGCCGGCGGAGGGATGCGTCTTGTCCTTGAACGTGCCCCAGGTCTTGTCGTAATAGCGCTCGAAGTCCTTGAGCCGCGCGTCGTCGTACTGGTTGTCGCCCATGGTGAGCACGAACGCCGGGTTGATCTTCTTCACCAGCGCCGCGGTCTTGGGGTGCTCGCAGGCGCTGTTGCTCGCGGTGCATTTCTCGGCGATGTCGCCTGCGGCGACGGCCGTGAACCCGGCGGTGTGCGCGCCCGGCGCGCGGTCGGGGGCGGCGTCCGCGCGGTCGGCGGTCGACCACAGCGCGACGCCGCCGACGAGCGCGAGCGCCGCGCCCGCGGCGGCGGGTATCCCGAACCGGGGGGTGCCCAGCAGGGACTTCCTGGACCTCCGAGGACGCTCGGGCTTCGCGGGCTGCTGAGCGCTGGGGGTGGACGTCATATCCGTCTCCTGTGTCGGCGTGGGGGAGCCGTCCCGAGGAATCCTGGCGCTCGAACATGTACGCGTCAAGGAGGCGGAGGATTTACTGTTAGGAAACTTTCCAATCGGTGTCCCGCGGCCGACGCTACTCGGCCAACTCGGCCTCGTAGAAGCAGAGATGGTCCTTGATCCGGGCCACCTCGGGGTGCGGCTCAGGGTAGGCCCAGGCGATGTCCTCCGGGCCGTCGGAAAGTGACCAGTAGGAGGCGGTGCCCTTGAACGGGCAGAGGGTGTGGGTGTCGGAGGGGGTGAGGAGGTCGGTGCGTACGTCCTCGGGCGGGAGGTAGTAGCGCACCGGATAGCCGGTCTCGGAGAGGAGCAGGGGGCGGCGGCTGTCGGCGAGCAGCCGGCCGTCGACGACGACGCGGACGTGCTCCGTGCCTTCTTCGATCTCGATGCGGTGGCCGTGGGGGGCGGTCATGGTCACTTCCCGGAAGTGGGTGATGGACGGGCTGTCCGCTCCAGGGTCGCACCGGGAGCGGCCAGGAGGGCCTTGTTGTAGGGGCGTGGCGGGCGGAAACGCGAAGGCCGCCCCAGCCCGCTGCCTGCCGGGCATGGTGCGTGATGCCACCGGCGTCGTCGGTGACCCGCGCAGACACGCCGCAGTCCGGGTGAATATGGCAAAGTGACGACATGGCTGACCGGGCAGCGCAGCAGCCCACCATGTCGGTGCCGGACGACTGGCCCGCCCACCCGGACCTCACCCTTGCCCTCAACGGCATGGGTGGCTTCGACTGGGGCCTCGACAGCGGGCTGATGCATATGGACCCACCCGCCCTGGAGGTGTTCGACCTGCTGCCGGGCGAGTACGACGACCGCCCGGAGACCCTCGGCTGCCGCGTACCGTCCACCGAGGCCGCCCGTCTGGACGCCCTGGTCGCCCGAATCCCTCAAGGACGGCAGCCACTCCTACGGCATCTGCTTCCGCGTACGTCTCCGCAACGGCGAGCTGCGCTGGACCCATGCCCGGGGCAGCATCCGCCGCGACGGGACCGGCCGGCCCCGCCGCATCATCGGCGTGGTCCGCGACGCCAGCGGCGAGTACACCCAGGCGGCCGAGCGGCTCGCGGTCGACGAGGAGCGCAGCCGGCACACCAGCCTCGTCGAGCGCACCACCGCCGCCCTCGCGCACGCCAGAACCGTGGGCGAGGTGATCAGCGTCCTCACCGACGAGCAGGGCCTGAGCCGGCTGGGCGCGGAGAACGTCATCGTCGGCCTCGTCGAGGCCGGCCGGATCCGGCCGGCCTCCGAGGGCAAGGCGGGCAGCTTTGTACCCGACCTGGAATTCACCCGGGTCGGCGACGAATTCCCCATGAGCGAGGTCGTCCGCACCCTCGCCCCGCGCTACGTCCGCACCCGTCACGAATTCCGACTCGGCCGGCCACGGCTGTGGCCGGCCATCGAACCGCTGAACATCAACTCCGCCGCGTACCTGCCGCTGATCGCCCAGGGCCGCCCGATCGGCGTGATCGGGCTGTTCTTCGAGCGGGAGAGCGACTTCCGCGCCCAGGAGCGCAACGTCCTGGTCGCGCTCGGCAGCATCGCGCAGAGCCTGGCCCGCGCCATGCTCCACGACCAGGAGCACGAGATAGCCGCCGGCCTCCAGCAGGCCATGCTGCCCCGCCGGATCCCCGGCGTCCCGGACGCCCGGATCGCGGTCCGCTACCGCTCCGGACGGATGGGCCGGGACATCGGCGGCGACTGGTACGACGTGATCCCGCTGCCCGACGGCCGGGTCGCCGCCGTCATCGGCGACGTCCAGGGCCATGACACCCAGGCCGCTGCCCTCATGGGCCAGCTGCGGATCGTGCTGCGCGCCTACGCCGCCGAAGGGCACGCCCCCGCCACCGTCATGGGCCGGGCCTCCGCCTTCCTCAACGAGCTGGAGACCGACCGCTTCGCCACCTGCATCTATGTCGACGCGGACCTGACCACCGGCGTGGCCCGGTTCGTCCGCGCCGGCCATATCGACCCCCTGCTCCGGCACGCGGAAGGGATCTGCCGCCGGCTGCCGGTGGCGGGCGGGCTGCCGCTCGGCATCTCCTCCGAGTTCCGGCGGCTCGACTACCCCGTCACCACCGTCCACCTCGCCCCCGGCGACACCCTGCTGCTGTGCACCGACGGCCTCGTCGAGGAACCCGGCCTCGACCTCGACGACGCCCTGCGGAACCTGGCCCGGGAAATCCGCGAAGGCCCCTATGACGTCCAGCAACTTGCCGACTGCCTCTGCGAAGCGGCCGACGGGCGGACCGGCGAGGACGATATGGCGCTCCTCCTGCTGCGCCGCCTCGGCGTCCCCGAGCGCGACACCGTCGGACGGTTCCGGCAGCACATCGCCCCCGCCGACCCCGAAGCCCTGTCCGCCGCCCGGCACATGATCCGGGCCGCGGTACGCGCCTGGGGCGCCCGCGAGCGTTCCGAGGAGATCGAACTGGTCACCGACGAGCTGATCACCAACGCCCTGCTGCACACCGATGGCGAGGCGGTGGTCGACATCCGGATGCCGCACAGCGCCGAACGCCGCCTGCGGCTGGAGGTCGAGGACCGCAACAGCAGCCTGCCCAGACGCCGCGAACCGGGCGAGGCCCGGGGGCTCCGGCCGCGGACTGCTGCTCGTGGACCGGCTGGCGGATGTGTGGGGTGTGGAACCTCGCGGCGGCGGAAAGTGCGTATGGTGCGAGTTCAACTGCCCCTGACCGGAGAGGCCCTGGCCCACCGGAGACAGCGGGGATCGGGCGCCGAGAGATCGGCACGGCCAAGTGAGGACGGCACTATGGGATCGCGGGCTGCGGAACAGTGCGGAGACGCCCGCCAGTTGGCGGCGCGACTGGACGCGGAGGGCGTCCGGAATGTGGCCCTGACGTGGGTGGACAACGCGGGCATCGCACGCGTCAAGGCCATTCCGGCTCCGCGCCTGCCGCACGCCGTGGAACGGGGCGTGGGGATGTCGCCCTGCTTCGACGTCTACACCTCCGATGACGCGATGACCGAATCCGAAGATCTCGGCGGGCCCGACGGCGACCTCCGTCTCTTCCCCGACCTGGACCGGATCACCCCCCTCGCCGCGCAACCCGGCTGGGCCTGGGCCCCGGTGGACCGCTACGACCAGGAGGGCCGGCCGCACCCCGCCTGCCAGCGGCTGTTCGCCCGCCGGATGGCCGAGCGGGCCGCCGCGGCCGGGCTCGACCTGAGCATGGGCTTCGAAACCGAGTGGGTGGTCACCCGCGCCCCGGCCACCTTGACCCCCGCCGCCGAGGGCGCCTTCGAGCCCCTCGACCACCCCTGCGCGGGCCCCGCGTACGGCATGACCCGCATCGTCGAACTCTCCGACTACCTCCGCGACATCACCGAAGCGCTGGCGCTCCAGGGCATCGACGTCCTGCAGGTCCACCCCGAGTACGCGCCCGGCCAGTTCGAGGTCACCACCGCACCGGGCGACCCGGTACGCGCCGCGGACGACGCGGCGCTGGTCCGCGAGACCATCCGCGCCGTCTCCGCCCGGCACGGCCTGCGCGCCTCCTTCGCCCCCTCCGTCGTCGCCGGACAGGTCGGCAACGGCTGCCACCTCCACCTCGGCCTGTACCGCGACGGACAGAGCCTGCACCGCGTCCCGGACACCGAATGGGGCCTGGCGCCCGACGCGGTGGCCTTTCTCGGCGGCATCCTGGGCGCGCTGCCCGCCCTCCTCGCCATCGGCTGCCCCTCGCCCGCCAGCTATCTGCGGCTCCAGCCCTCCCACTGGGCCGGCGTCTACCAGTGCTGGGGCCTGGAGAACCGCGAAGCGGCCCTACGACTGATCACCGGTGCCCCCGACGACCCGGACGGCGGCCAGGCCGAGGTCAAGACCTTCGACGCGGCCGCCAATCCCTACCTCGCCGTCGGCGCGGTCATCGCCGCCGGACTGCACGGCGTCGAGACCCGGGCCCAGCTGCCCGCCCCGGAGCGCGGCGACCCCGGCCTCCTCGGCGTCCGCGAACGTGCCCGGCGCGGCATCGTCCGGCTGCCCGCCACCCTCACCGAGGCCACCGACCGGCTGGAGAAGTCGGCCCCGCTGCACGAAGCACTGGGCAAGGTGCTGCACGGCGCGATCATCGCGGTCCGGCGCGCCGAGGAGGCCCGCTTCGCCGAGAGCGACGCCGACGAGATCGCCGCCGCCACCCGCTGGCGCTGGTGATGACCGCGAACGCCCCCGGGCCCGGCCCCGACGACGGCCTCCCGCCCCTGGTGGACCACCACTGCCACGGCGTGCTCCGCCGTGAGCCGGACCCCGGGACGTTCGCCGCGTACCTCACCGAATCCGACCGCCCGCCCGCGGCCGGCACCACCTTCTTCGACACCCAGGCCGGTTTCGCGGTACGCCGCTGGTGCCCGCCGCCGCTCGGCCTGCCCGCCCACTGCCCGCCGGACGAGTACCTGCGACGCCGCCGCGAACTCGGCCCGGACGAGACCCGACGCCGCCTGCTGGGCGCCACCGGCATCGGCACCTACCTCCTCGACACCGGTCTCCCCGGCGACCTCACCGGGCCCGCCGAGACCGCCGAAGCGGGCGGCGCCACCGGATACGAGATCGTCCGCCTGGAGACACTGGCCGAACGCGTCGCGGCCGGCTCCCGCGACGCCGAGGAATTCACCGACACCCTCGACCACGCCGTACGGGACGCGGCACACACCGCCATCGCCTTCAAATCCGTCGCCGCCTACCGCCACGGACTCGCCCTCGACCCCCGGCCGCCCGCCTCCGACGCCGTCCACACCGCCGCCCGCGACTGGCTGGCCGCCGGCCCGCCCCGCCTCACCGACCCCGTCCTGCTGCGCCACCTGATCTGGCTGGCCGTCGCCACCGGCCGCCCCCTCCAGTTGCACACCGGTTTCGGCGACCCCGACCTGCGCCTCGACCACGCCGACCCGGCACTGCTCACCGGCCTCGTCCGGGCCACCGCCGACACCGGCACCGACCTCGTGCTGCTGCACTGCTACCCGTACCACCGCCAGGCCGCCTACCTCGCAGCCGTCCACCCCCACGTCTACGCCGACTTCGGCCTGGCGCTCACCCACACCGGCCCGCGCGCCGCAGCCGTACTCGCCGAATTCCTGGAACTCACCCCCTTCGGCAAGCTCCTCTTCTCCACCGACGCCTACGGCCTCCCGGAGCTGTACACCGTCGGCAGCGCCCTCTTCCGCACCGCGCTGACCGCCGTGCTCGGCGAATGGACCGCCGACGGGGACTGGTCGGCAGAGGACGCCCAGCGGGTCGGCGCCATGATCGCGGCGGACAACGCACGCCGGGTGTACGGGCTCCCGGGCTGCTGACGGCCCGGTACGGGCCGGGCACGGGCTGCGTACGGGGGCGGGTCAGGGTAAGGGGCAACCCAGGTCACAGGGGCCGGGTAGGGGACGAAGCCCGGTAAGGGGCACACCACCCGAGCACCTCTTCCGCCCTCCCGTCCACCACACCACCCACGGCGTGCTTTACTGCGCCGCGTGGCCCCTGCAACGACCTCCGGCACACCAGCCCCCGGAAAAGGCGAAATACCCCCGCGCTCCCGGATATTCGCCGATCTGACCCCGCTGCGCAGCTCCCCGGACTACCGCCGCCTGTGGTGCGGCAACACCATCTCCTGGATGGGCCAGCAGATGACCGCCCTCGCGGTCTCGCTCCAGGTCTACGCGATCACCGGCTCCACCTTCTCCGTCGGCGTGGTGGGCCTGTGCTCCCTCGTCCCGCTGGTCGTCTTCGGGCTGTACGGCGGCGCCATCGCCGACACCGTCGACCGCCGCAAACTGGGCCTGTTCAGCGCCATGGGCGCGACCGTGATGTCCCTCGTGCTGGCCACCGCAGCGCTGGCCGGCCACCACCGCGTCTGGCTGCTCTACAGCGTCGTCGCCCTGCAGGCCGTCTGCTTCGCGATGAACTCCCCGGCCCGCACGTCGATGATCCCCCGGCTGCTGCCGGCCGAGCAGCTGCCCGCCGCCAACGCCCTCAACTCCCTCACCAGCAACCTCGGTCTGATGGGCGGCCCCATGCTGGGCGGCGTCATCGTCGGCCTCTGGGGCTACCAGGCCGCGTATCTCATCGACGTGGCGGCCTTCAGCGCCTCCCTCTACGCCATGTGGCGACTGCCCGCCATGCGCCCCGAACAGGACGACGGACCACGGCGCCGGGCCTCCGTCCTCGACGGCCTGCGCTTCCTCGCCACCCGCCCCAACCTCCGTATGACGTTCTTCTCCGACCTGGCGGCGATGGTGCTCGCCCACCCCCGCGCGCTGTTCCCCGCGATCGCCGTGCTCTGGTTCGCCGGGGACGCCAAGACCGTCGGGCTGCTGGTCGCCGCGCCCGCCGTGGGCGCGGTCCTGGGCGGGCTGTTCTCCGGCTGGCTCGGCGGGATCCGCCGACACGGCCTGGCCATCCTGCTCGCGGTGGCCTCCTGGGGCGCGGCCGTCGCCTGCTTCGGGCTCTCCCGGCACCTGTGGCTGGGCCTGTTCTTCCTCGCCGTCGCCGGCTGTGCCGACACCGTCTCGATGGTCTTCCGCAGCACCATGCTCCAGGCCGCGGCGCCCGACAAGATGCGTGGCCGTCTCCAGGGTGTCTTCATCGTGGTGGTCGCGGGCGGCCCACGCCTCGGCGACTTCCTCGCCGGATCCGCGGCCGACCTGACGTCCCCGGCCACCGCGGTGGTGGGCGGCGGCGTGGCCTGCATCCTGGTGGTGACGGGCCTCGGGGCCGGGCGGCGGGCGTTCGCCCGGTATGACGCGCGGGATCCGCGGCCTTAGCCTCGATCCACTGGTTCGTTGTCTGTGGATAACGTCTGGGAAAACAGAGAAGTGCCTTGTGACCTGCGATGATGGGAGTTCTTCAGGCTTCCAGCACGCACGATCGGCAAGGCACTTCCGAGATGCAAGTTTCCCATACGCCCGCGGCGGTCCACGCTGTGTTCGATGAGCCGAATCTGGTCGCGGACGCTGGGCTGGTCCCGGTGATCCGCCTCGCTGAGAAAGCCGGCCTGCCGGATCTGGTGGAACAGGCAGTCCGGATCAAGGGGGCGGACAACGGTGGCGGGGCGAATCCGGTGGCGAAGGTGATGTCGCTGGTGGCGGCGATGTGCGCTGGGGCGGACAGCATCGATGACGCCGCCTTGCTGCGGCACGGGGCGATGCCGGTCTTGTTCTCCGGTATCCGTGCGCCGTCAACGCTGGGCACGTTCCTGCGCTCGTTCACCCATGGCCACACCCTCCAGCTCCACGCTGCCCACCGGCAGTTCCTCGCCCGCCTGGCCGTGCGCACCCCGCTGCTGCCCGGATCCGCCGACCTGGCCTTTGTGGACGTCGACTCCACCCACAAACGGGTCTACGGCCGCACGAAACAAGGTGCACAGGTCGGCAGATTCAAGGGGATACGCACCCTGCATCCTCTGCTGGCCACCGTCTCCACCCCCACCGCACGTCCGGCATCGCCGCCGTCAGGCTGCGGCAGGGCCGGTCAGCCGATGTGCGCGGGGCACCGAAGCCGATCGCCGAGGCCATCACCACCGCCCGCGAAACCGGCTGCACCGGCACGCTGTTGGTGCGCGGCGACTCCACGTTCTACAACGCCGACGTCATCGTCGCCTGCCGACGCCGTGGAGCCCGCTTCTCCGTCGTCACGGGCATCAATCCCTCCATCCACGCGGCCATCGCCGGTATCGCAGACGACGCCTGGCAGCAGATCAACTACCCCACCGGGGTGGTGGACCCGGACACCGGCGAGATGATCTACGACGCCGATATCGCCGAGATCCCCGCCTACACCGCCTTCACCGGACGGAAGAAGGCCGAGCAGGTCACCGCGCGCCTGATCGTGCGACGGGTCCGCGACCTGGCCAAGCCCGCCGTCGTGGGCGAGCAGGGCGAGCTGTTCCCCGCCTGGTGCTACCACCCCGTCTTCACCGACAACCCCGCCCCGCTCACCGAGGCCGAAGCTCAGCACCGGCAGCACGCGACCGTCGAACAGGCCATCGCCGACGGCAAATCCGGGCCCCTGGCCGGAGCCGTCGATGAGCCGGACACTCCCGGCTGGCATCTCCATCTGCCCATCGAGCCCGGCCCCCGGGAGACCGTGGTCCGCAAGACGGACGACGACGGCTTCGAGGACACCCCGCTGGGCCCCCTGCTCACCGGTGACGGCGTCCAGGCGCTGGCCGTCTGCGGTGTGCTGTCCGAGATGTGTGTCGCCGCGACCGCGCGCACGGCTCTGGCGCCGGGCTTCCGTGTCGTCCTGTCGCACGACGGCCACGCCACGTACGACATTCCGGCAGCCCCGGCATCAGTGAGACGGTCCCGGCCGCCATGTCCTCCCGGGCCGCCGAGTGGGCCCTCGGTGACGAGGTCGAAATCGTGGCGAGGGCGGCCGACGTCACGTTCACCGCCCCGTCCGACCGGCCGGGCTCCGCGCTCACGCCGCAGGCGCAGGCGTACGCGCATACCGTCGAAGGAGCCACGCTGCCCTGAAGCGGCTGCGTGTCCGTGAGGGGACGTACGGAGGTGGGCGAGGGCACGTACCGAGAGGTAGGCCATCTGCCACAAGTGGCCCCTCCGGAAAACACGCCGCCTCCCGACCGATGAGTCAGCCACTTGGGTGAGGTCCTATCTCTGCAAAGAACGACCGGAAACAGCCGGGCCCACCGCAACCGACCTCACCCCAGGAGGACAGAAATGCCGGCCACCACCCCCTCCGCCGATGCCCCCGCCACCGTCCAGCCGATCATCGTCACCCCCGACCTCGATCGTCTGCAGCGCTTCTACGCCGACCTTCTTGGCGCCGAGCAGACCAGCCGCGTCCCCGAAGAGGGCCCGGTGTTCTTCGTGGGGCTTCGGGTCGGCGACGGCGATCTCGGCATCGTGGCGGACGAGAAAGCCGAGACCGGCAGCCCGACGCGCATCCTGCTCAGCATCACCGTCAAGGACGTGGACGCTCTCCTGGAACGGGTGGCGCCCCTGGGCGGCACGGTGCTCGGTCCGCCGAACGACATGCCGTGGGGCCAGCGGGTCGCCCACATCCAGGACCCGGACGGCAACGCGGTCAACCTGACGCGGCCGATCTGAAGCCGACGAGGGTCGGGGCCCGCCATTTCTCCCTTGTGCTCCTCCCCCGGGGGCCCTCCCCCCAACCCACCCACCGCCTCCACCTCCGACTCCGCCAGTTGCCTGCCGCCTGATTGGCACGACGCCAGATCGGCGCGACGCCGGATCGCCCCACCGCCGGATCAGCACGCCGCCACCCATCCCTGGGCAACCCCTGCCGCCCGGGGCACCCCCTTCCACCCGGCCTCGCTCCCCAGTGCCGGCGGACGGCCCCCGGGGCGGGCCGGTTGGCTCCCTACCGCTCGTCAGCCGCTGGCCTTCTCCAACGCCTTGATGTACGCCTTCATGAGGTGGTCGCGGATGCCGTCGGAAGCCGGTGCGAACGCGTCGGCGGTGAGTCCCTTGGCACGGTCGAACAGGCCGCTGACGACCGGCATGGCATCGTGCACGGCGCCCTTGGAGTCGATGTACCGCAGGGCGGCGACGTGGTGGAACGCCGGCTCCGGCGGGAGTTGGGGCACGATGTCGTTGTTGTTCGCGAAGCGGTACAGGCGGTTGGTGAAGGCCGCGTCGAACTCCCGCGCCAGTAGCCGGTCGCAGGTGCGGGGCTGGCCGAAGGTGTAGATGCCGTCGGCCGTCAGGTTCGGCTCTTCGAAATGCAGCCGGGCACCGGCGAGCATCGCCAGCGCCCCGCCGAGGCTGTGGCCCGTGAACCACCGTCTGGTTGTTGTCGCGGAACTCCTGGATAGCGGCAAGGACCTGTGGCCAAATGCTGTCCAGTGCCTCAGCGAAGCCGTAGTGGACGAACCCCTTGCCGCCGGGGCCCGGCCAGGGCGGCGTGGTGGCGTCGGACAGCCAGTCGCGCAGCTGCGCGGGCTCCGTCCCCCGGAAGGCGGTGATGATCATGTCGTTCCCGGCGAGGGTGTACGCCTGGGTGTCCTCCAGCGGGAACGGCGGACGGAACGTGGTGTGGTGGTGGCGCACTCGGTCGAAACCCCACTCGTGGGCCGTGGCTTCGACGGTCTTCTCGTCCTTGTAGGCGAGTTCGGCGGCACGGGCCATGCTCAGTGCGTGGTCGAGGCTGTAGCCGGTGGCGTGGTGGTCGATGACGGTACTGGTCAACGGAAGCTCTCCCGTAGGTGGCAGTGGCGGTGGTGTGGGGGCGGCAGTTCGGGCGGCCGCCACAAGCCCGTTCTTACAGAGCGTTCACTCCGCGCGGGTTCTGGCTACACAGAGTAGTTTCTGTGGGGTGCATTGTGGCCTTGCGTCCGTTCAAACCACTCGTTCGAGTCTCAGGTCGCACACACCGGGCCGGCGGGCGAGTCTGGAAGCGTTCGGCTCCCAGAGGAAGGCCCCACAGTGAACAGCGCGGAACAGGAGAAGCACGCGGGACAGGGAACACGCACGGGACAGGAGAGGCGCCCGGCACAGGAAGGCGCACGGGGCAGGAGAAACACGCGGAACACCCCTCGGCCGAGGTCATGGTGGAGGTCGACAGCTGCGCGACCGAGGACGCGCACACCGTCTTCAGCGCATTGCGCGTGATCTTCGACTCGGACCGGGACGCGGACGATGTGCCGGCGGAAGTGCCGGGGCCTGGGGCGACCGTGTGGACCGCGACCGTGGACGTGACCGACCTCCGGGCGGAGGGGACCCCGGTGGCGGGGCATTGGCAGCGGGCAGCAGGCCGGCGGTGGTCAACCGCGGACAGCTGGCGGCCGAACTGGAAAACGAGCCGTGGATGGTCACCCGCGGCCAGGAACTCGGGATCGTCCCCCAGCGGACCTGCTCGAAGGGGTGGAGCCGCACAGTGGCCGACGAACTCGCCGGCCGTGTCGGGGAACTGCGAGAGGCGATCGCCCACCGGGAAGGGCTCGGTACGCGCCGGATGGCCGAGGAGGTCCTGGCGCCGGCGACCGACCTCGCCATCGTCGCCGGCGATGTACCGGAGCTGGCCGGGCGCGGCTTCCTGCGCGTCGTCGGTGAGTACTCGGGACACGAGCTGTACTCGGTCCGCGACGCGAAGACCCTGTCGGCGGCCGGGAAGGAGGTGCTAGCCGGCATCGTCGCCGAGCGGCTGGAGCGCGAGGCCCGATCGAGTGCGCAGTGGCAGGCGTGGTGCGCGGTGAGCCTGCCGCCGGATGAGGCGGCCGAGCACATCGGCTGGACGCGTGGCGAGCTGGAGAAGGCCGCCGGTGAGGACCGGATCACGGCAGGGCCCGGCGGGCGGTATCCGCTGGAGGGGCTTCAGGTGCTCGCGGCCGACGAGGTGCTGTGCCAGCGGGTGGCCGGCGACCGGCTGGTGAGGTCGGACGAGGCGGCCGGGCTGCTGGAGATCCGCCCCGTCGACTGGAAGCTGGTGGTGTCGGCCGGGTGGATCACACCCGCCACCGTCGGCGAGGCCCGTGTGGGGCGGCGCCGGAGGATTGAGGCTTAGGGGGACATCCCTAGGCCAACCCCCTTAGGCGAGTACCCCTGCGTGAACACCCCTGCGTGAACACCCCTAGCTAGGACCTGCCCGATGGCTCGTGTCCGCCTTGCCCTGTGCGCCACGAGGACCGGCAGGCGGCGAAGAGACCAGGCTGCGCAAGAGTCCAGTGGGGTGATCTTTGGGCTCACGTCATATCGCGGGCACGGTGAGGGGAAGGACAGAGATTGATCACTGTCTGGCTTTGAGGAGGATTCATGCGTATCCGGACCACGCTCTCCGCGGTGACCCTGGCCACCGCCGCCCTGCTCGGCGGCGCGGGCATCGCCGCCGCTGATCACTCCCCGGGCTTCTCCAGCTCCGGTACGGGTTTCGGGTCCGGCTCCGGTACGGGCTTCGGGGAGGACGTCTCCGGCTCCTCTGTGGGCAAGGGATCACAGGGGCCGGGCGGCGAGGCCGGGACGGGGTCTGACAGCTCCTCTTCCCCTAAGGGGCTGCTCGGCACCCTCATGGGCGGGTGATGCGGACTGTCCGGGAGGGGCAACGCGGAAGCGGCCTGCCCCGTCGGACGGGCTCTAGCGGGGCGGCCGTCGGGGGCGGCTGACGGGCTGGAGAAGTACGGGCGTAAGGTCCGGCTCCTCGAAGCCCTCGTCGTCGAACGGGTACAGCGGCCGCAGCACCCTGTGATGGCCCAGCCGCAGCAGGTCCTGGTCCACCCCGCCCGGGGTGAGCGCGAGCAGCCAGTCCGCGGCCATCGCGTACAGCTCCGGCTCCAGATAGCCGATCTTGACGACGACCAGGTCGTACGCGAGCGGATCCAGCACCCCGAAGTCCGCGCGGGTGTGGAACGGCTTGCGGTGCTCCGTGAGCACCACGGTCACACCGCCGTGGGTGACGGCCGCGGTCCGGCCGCTGTCGTAGGCCGGATTGTCGCGTGACGCACCGGAGCCGGCGACGTCCGGGCCTGCCAGGGCGGTGACGGTGCCGGCCAGTTCGTACGGCGCGGCGTGCGGGCCGGTGCCCGCGCTGACGTGGCCGCCCACGGTGAGTGCGACCTCCGCCCCCACCCCCGCGTCGAAGCAGGCGGCAACGGCCTTCGGGTCGGTGATGCCCGGATGCAGCGCGGTGACCCGGCCGTCGGCCAGCGCCTCGTGGGCCAGCAGCCGGCCGAGCATATACGCCAGATCACCGGCGCCACCCGCTGTCGGGTTGTCGCCGGAGTCGCTGATCAGGAAGGGGCGGGCGGGGGAGGCGACGGCGCGGGCGATACAGCTGTCCGCGTCGCCGGTCGGGCCGACGAAGACGAAGTCGCGGCGTGCGTCCCAGTACTCCCGGGCCAGCGACTCGGCCTGGACAAGGGCGGGTTCGGGGCCGTCCCCGGTGACTACGACGGCGGCCCGGCAGCGCTTCTCATCGGCCCAGGCATAGCCCACCCAGATCGCCGCGTCCACGATCCCGTCGAGCGCCTCCACCGACGCCAGCCGTCCGTACAGCGACTTGGCCGGCTCCAGCCGGGTGCTGGTCTTCTCACCGGGGAGGAGGACGGGGATCTGCACCCAGGCGCGGTGCGGGCGGCCCTTCCCGGAGACCAGCCGCTCGACGAGCTTACGGGCGGCCCGTTCCCGGGTCTCCCAGGCGTCCTCGTGCGGGGCCAGACGGTGCGCGGTGAGCAGATCCAGGCGTTCGGCGAAGCGGCGGGACACATTTCCGTGCAGGTCCATGGCGGCCGAGATGAGGGTGTCGGGGCCGGTCGCGGCACGTACGGCGTCGGTCAGATCGGCCTCCGCGTCGTCCATGCCGACCACGCTCATCGCGCCATGGATGTCGTAAACCAGGCCGTCCAGCGGGCCGGACTCGCTTAGCAAGTGGCCGAGTTCGGACTTGATGCGGTCGTATGCGGTCCGCTCGACGGGGCCGCCGGGCAGCGCGACGGCGTGCACCAGCGGCACCCACTCGACCAGCTCCGCCAGATCGCTGTCCGGCCGGGTCCAGGCGTAGCGGGCCAGCAGCGCGTCGCCCCGGGTGACGCGGAAGTCGTCGTACGTCGAGCGGTGCGGGCAGAACTGGCTGGACTCGACGGCCATACCGCCGATACCGATGCGGAGGCGGCGGTTGGGGGCCGCCTCCGGGGTGGCTTCTGGGGTGGCTTCGGGGGTGGTGGTCATGGGGCTCGCTTTCCGGCCGGGAAGCGCAGCCCGTCTCCCGCCGCGAGCTCGCGCAGTGCGGCATGCCCCGCGCCGAGCAGACCCGCGTCCGGGCCGAAGGCCGCGGCGTCGATGGTGAGTTCGCGGGTCGCCATCGGCAGGCAGCGCTCGTAGAGCATCCCGCGCACCGCGGCGACCAGGGGTTCCGCGCCGGAGAGCGCGCCGCCGAGAATCACCGCCTCTGGGTTGAAGAAGTTCACGACGACGGCGAGCACCGCGCCGATGTCCCGGCCGGCCTGCCGTACGAGGGTGGTGGCATACGGTTCGCCGTTCTCGACGAGGCGGAGGATGTCGGTGGCGGAGTCGGCGGCGATGCCCTGGGCGCGTAGCGCGGCGGCGATGGCGGCGCCGCTCGCCACCGTCTCCAGGCAGCCGATGTTGCCGCACGAACAGGGGCGCTCGGCGGCAGCGTCCACCCGGACATGGCTGATGTCGCCCGCCGAGCCACGGGCCCCGCGGTAGAGCCGGCCGTGGCTGATGACGCCGGAGCCGATGCCGCGGCCCGCCTTGACGACGACGAGATGACGCAGCTTCCGGTGGGCGGCGCGATGTTCACCCAGCGCCAGCATATTGGCGTCGTTGTCGAGCAGCACCGGCAGGCCGAGGCGGTCGGTGAGCCGGTCGCGCAGCGCGAAGAGATGCCAGCCGGGCATCCGGGACGGGGCGATGATCCGTCCGCCGTCGGTGTCCACCGGGCCGGGAAAGCCGATGCCGACGCCGCGGACGGTCCGGCCGGCCGCGCGCTGCCGCTCGGCCAGCTCCGCCAGCCGCTCGGCCAGCGCGTCCAGGGCGGGTTCGGGTCCGGCGGTCAGATCGAAGGCGTGCTCGTCGACATCGAAGCAGGTGCTGCCGGTCGGCCCCACGGCGCCGGTACGGATGTGATGGCTGCCCAGGTCGGCGGCGAGCGCGACGGCCCCTTGGGTCGCGATCCGCAGCAGCCGCGGCCGACGGCCGCCGCGCGAGGCGCCCTCCCCGGACTCGGTCAGCAGCCCGGCGTCGACCAGTTCCTGGACGCGGGTGGAGACGGTGGAGGCGGCCAGCCCCAGTTCCCGTACGAGGTCCGCGCGGGAGGTGGCGGAGCCGCTGGCGACGAGTTCGAGGACGTGCGCGGCGGAGCCGGGCAGCTCGTCGGAGGCGGTCATGGGGGCCTTTCGGCTCGGTACGGGCGTGGTGTGGGGTCGGTAACCGGGTTCGGTGCGGGCGTGGTGGAGGCCGTGTCCGGGTTCGTATGGCTTCCGCTGGATACGGGACAGGGGATATGGAACGGGCGTCACTTGCTTTGATCGCCGAACGAAGCATGGGGTCAACTCGCTGACAGTAGAACTCAGTTCATCTCCTTCGCCAAGCCCCTGAACCGGACTCCGGACCGGCCTCTCAAGCGGTCCCTGAACCGGCGTTGAACCGGCCCCGCCAACGGCCGAACCGCATCCCCCGGCCTCTTGACTTCCTTTCACGCCCGTCCGTACTTTGCTCGCATTCTTCGACCGGCCGAACCCGGGAGGCAGCATGGCCCCGCGCCGCACACGACTCCGCGGGCCCCGGAGGCGCATCCTGGCCGCGGTCCTGCTCGGCACCTTCGCACTGGTCGGCTGCAGCCCGCGTGGCAACGTTGTCACCAACCTTGGGCCCACCGGCGGCATCCCCGTCGACGGCGGCACCGCCACCATGGCCCTGCCGCCCGCGGCCACCCCCAACTGGATCTTCCCCATCGGTGCTCCCGGCTATCTGGCCACGTACAACAGCGCCATTCAGAACCTGCTGTTCCTGCCGCTTTACCAGCCCGAGCAAAAGGGCGACACGCTGACCATGGAATCGCCGCGCGGTCTCGCCGAACAGCCCCGCTACAGCGACGGCAACAAGACCGTGAGCATCACGCTGAAGAAGGGCTACGCATGGTCCGACGGCACCCCCGTCACCACCCGCGATGTGAAGTTCTGGTTCGATCTCATCAAGCACAACAAGCAGGAGTGGGCCGGTTATTCACCCAAGCTGATGCCGGAAGACGTCAAGGCGTTCGAGACCGTCGACGACCGCACCTTCCGTCTCCGCCTCGACCGCGCATACAACCCGGCATGGTTCACCGCCAACGAACTCCAGGACTTCGTCGCCCTTCCCGCCCATGCCTGGAACCCCCGCCACCAAGGTCCGAAAGAAACCTTCGCCCGGCTGATGCGGCACGCCAGACAATTCTCGAAATTCGCCACCGATCCGCTGTGGAAGACTGTCAACGGGCCCTGGACGATCGAGGAGTGGAACACTTCGGGACAGGTGTCCCTGATCCCCAACAAAGAGTACCGGGGACCGGACAAACCCCACCTCGACCGCGTCATCCTCAAACCCTTCACCACCGCCGACTCCGAATTCAATGTGCTGCGCGCCGGCGGTGTCGACTACGGCTACATTCCGCCGTCCGTCATGGCGCAGTCCGCGAAGTTCAAGGAGATGGGTTATCGCATCGACCCGTGGGAGGGCTGGGCGATCACCTATATCGTCCTCAACTTCCACCACCCCACGGCCGGGCCCCTGCTGCGCCAGACCTATCTGCGTCAGGCACTTCAGCACCTCATCGACCAGCCCGCCATCTCCCGGGTGATCTGGCACGGCAGCGCCGCGCCCACCCTCGGCCCGGTCCCCGCCGGTCTCCTGGAGGGTGCCCCATACCCCTACGACCCGAAGAAGGCGAAAGCGCTGCTCGCCGCGCACGGGTGGGCCGACCGGGGCGGTGGACTGCGCTGCGTACGACCCGGTACCGGTATGCGGGAATGCGGCGCGGGCATCAAAGGAGGCCGGGAATTACGGTTCTCGCTGCTCTCCCAGTCCGGCTCGACCGAGACCTCCCACACCATGCAGGTCATCAAATCCGAATTCGGCAAGGCCGGCATCACCCTCGACATCCGACAGCAGCCACTCAACACGGTGCTGGGCACCACCGTCCCCTGCAAGAAGTCCGAACCTGCCTGCGCGGAATGGCAGCTCGGCTTCTTCGGCACTCAGGGCAGTTGGTATTTCCCGCCCGACCCCAGCGGGGAGAAGCTCTTCGCCACCGGCGCCCCCTCGAATATGGGCAATTGGTCCGACCCGCGCACCGACCGGCTGATCCGCGACACCGAATACTCCGACGACCCGTCCGCACTGCGCGACTACGCCCGCGAGGTCGCCCGTCAGCTGCCCGTGCTGTGGACCCCCAACCCCGCCTATCAAGTCTCCGCCATTCGCAATGACCTGCGCGGCATCGACCAGAACCCGACGCTCAGCCTCGCGCCCCAGGACTGGTATTTCGTCAAGGAGGCCAAGAGGGGAGGCGTCGGCAAATGATCCACTTCCTCGTCAAGCGCCTCGGCCAGGCCGCCGTCGTGCTGCTGCTCGTCTCCGTCATCGTCTTCGTCCTGCTGCACCTGCTCCCCGGCGGCCCGGCCCGCGCCATCCTCGGCGTCCAGGCCACCCCCGAAGCCATCGCCCACTTCAACCACCAGCAGGGATACGACCGTTCACCGCCCGAGCAGTACGTCATATACCTCGGCCGGCTGCTCTCCGGTGACCTCGGCGAGTCGTACCGACTCAACCGGACCGTCGCCTCGCTGCTCGGCGAACGGCTCCCGAAGACCGCCCTGCTCGCGGGCCTGGCCCTCGCCCTCGCCGCCCTGTCGGCCGTCCCGCTCGGCATCCTCCAGGCCGTACGCCGCGGCAGGGCCGCCGACTACCTGCTGACCGCCGCGGCCTTCCTCGCCTACGCCACCCCGGTGTTCTTCCTCGGCCTGGTCCTCATCCTCGTCTTCAGCCAGCAGCTGCAGCTCTTCCCCGCCGAAGCACCTCAGGCCGACACCGTCGGCGGCATCCTCACCGACCCGCCCGCTCTCGTACTGCCCGTCGTTACCGCCGCGCTCGGCATCATCGCCGCCTTCAGCCGCTATATGCGCTCCGCCGTCCTGGACAACCTCAGCGAGGAATACGTCCGCACAGCGCGCGCCAAAGGCCAGTCCAACGCGCGGATCATGGCCCGACACGTCCTGCGGAACGCCCTCATCCCGCTGGCCACCCTCCTCGGGCTCCACCTCCCCACCCTCTTCAGCGGCACGCTCGTCGTCGAGTCGTTGTTCAACTATCCAGGAATGGGGCTGCTGTTCTGGAACGCGGCCCAGAGCTCGGACTTCCCGGTCCTGCTCGGCGTCACCCTCGTCGTCGGCGTCGCCACCGTCCTCGGCTCGCTGCTCACCGACATCGCCTACGCCCTCCTCGACCCGCGCATCAGGAGCGTGACGTGACCGCCATCGATGTCCCCACCGCCGACGACGGCCTCACCACACCGGGACCGGTCCGCCGCACCCTCGCCGTCTTCGCCCGCAACAAGCTCGCCCTCACCGGCGCGCTGCTGCTCCTCGGACTGCTCGCCTTCTGCTACCTGGGGCCGCTGCTCCACCCCACCGACCAGATCCACACCGACCTCTCCCAGGCCGGCCTCGCCCCCGGAGGCGACCACCCGCTCGGCACCACCGACCTCGGCTACGACCTGCTCGGCCGGCTGATGCACGGCGGCCGCACCTCACTCGAAGTCGGCCTGGCCGCCGGGTTGTTGGCCACTCTCTTCGGGACGGCCTACGGCGCGGTCGCGGGCTACTTCGGCGGCTGGGCCGACGCCGCGATGATGCGGATCACCGACGCCGCGCTCGCCATCCCGGCGCTCTTCCTGCTCGTCGTGGTCGCCGCGATCGTCACCCCCAGCAAGCCCCTGCTCATCCTGATCATCGCCTCCGTGGCCTGGCTCTCCCCGGCCCGGCTCATCCGCGGCGAGGCGCTCGCGCTGCGCAGCCGCGACTACCTCCACGCGATGCGGCTGATGGGGGGTGGCGGTGGCCGGGCGGTGTTCCGGCACATCCTCCCCAACGCCATCGGCACCGTCATCGTCAACGCCACCTTCCAGATCGCCGACGCCATCCTCTACGTCGCCTATCTGTCCTTCCTGGGCCTGTCCATCCCGCCGCCCGCCGCCGACTGGGGCTCCATGCTCTCCGCCGGCCTCACCTACACCCAGGTCGGCCACTGGTGGCTGATCTTCCCGCCGGGCCTCGCGATCGTGCTGGTCGTCGCCGCCTTCAACGTCATCGGGGACGGGCTGCGGGATGCCTTCGACGTACGGCTGAACAAGCGCTGACGTACGAGCACGGAGGCATGAGCACCGACGCACGGCTCAACGAGCGCCGAGGCACGAGCACCGACGCACGGCTGAACGAGAACCGAGGCCCTGACGAGGAACCCGCGGCCCTGAACAAGAACCGAGGCCCCATGACCGACTCGACGAACGGCTCGACGACCGACTCGGCGACCAGCTCGGTCACCGACTCGACGACCGGCTCCATCACCGACCCGCTCCTGACCCTTGACGACCTGCGTGTCGAGATCACCGGCCGCGGCCGCACCGTCCATGCCCTCGACGGCGTCGACCTCGACCTCGCCCCCGGGGAAGCGCTCGGCATCGTCGGCGAATCCGGCTGCGGCAAGACGATGACCGCGCTCGCCGTCCTCGGCCTGCTCCCGAACGGCGGCAGGATCACCGGCGGTCGCGTCCTCTTCGACGGAACGGACCTCGCCGCCGCCCCCGAACCGGTACTTCGCGACATCCGCGGCAACACCATCGGCACGGTCTTCCAGGACCCGCTGACCTCCCTCAACCCGACCCTCACCATCGGCGCCCAGGTCGCCGAACCCCTTCTGCTGCACACGGAGTCGACCAGGGCCGAAGCCTGGGCGAAGGCCGAGGAGACCCTGCGCCTGGTCGGTATGCCGCGCCCCGGCGAGCGGATGAAGCAGCATCCCCATCAGCTCAGCGGCGGTATGCGGCAGCGCGTCGCGATCGCCATGGCGCTGGTCTGCGAACCCCGGCTGCTGATCGCCGACGAGCCGACCACCGCCCTCGACGTCACCACCCGGCACCAGATCCTGGAACTCATCGACGAGCTGCGCGAGCGCCTCGGCATGGCGATGATCCTGGTCACCCACGACCTCGGGGTGATCGCCCGCCGGGTCGACCGGGTGGCGGTGATGTACGGCGGGCGGATCGCCGAGCGTGCCCCCGTACGGCCGCTGTTCGCCGCCCCGCGGCACCGCTACACCCAGGCCCTGCTCGCGGCCCTCCCCGCATTCCCCCGGGGACCGGTGGACGGCGCCCCGGCCACCGGTGACACCACAGGCGCTACCGATGCCGCAGAGTACGGCACCAAGGGGCGCCACTCGCTGTTCACCGTCCCCGGCCTGCCGCCGTCCCTCGTCACCCGTCCCGTGGGCTGCCGCTTCGCCCCACGCTGCGGGTTCGTCACCGACATCTGCCGCGCGACGGAGCCGGAGCTGACGGGCGACGGCGACGGGCACGGCGATGGTGGCGGGGGAGCGGGCGTCGGGGCGGGACGTGCCGGGAAAGCGGGGATCGGCCCCGGTGGCGCCAGAGGCGCTGGAGGACCAGACGGCAGGTGCACTGGCACCACCCATGACTTCGCCTGCTTCCACCCCGTCGATCCGGCACCCGGCGCCGACGCGATCGCCGAGGTCCGCCCGCCCGCACCCGCCACGCCCCCGGTCCGTACGGACGAAACGGTGCTGCGACTGGTCGGCGTCAGCAAGTCCTATCCGCTGCGCGGTGGCCCCTTCGTCCGCCGGAAGGGCGCCGCTGCGCAGGTCAGCGCGGTGGCCGGGGTCTCGCTCACGGTGCGGCGCGGGGAGACCTTCGGCATCGTGGGGGAGTCCGGCTGCGGCAAGTCCACCGTCGCCCGGATGGTCGTCGGCCTGGAGGCACCCACGGGCGGCACCGTTCACTTCGCCGGCCGCGACATCAGCACCCTCACCAAGCGGGAACTCCGCACGCATCGGCGCGAGGTGCAGCTGATGTTCCAGGACTCCTACGCGGCCATGGACCCCCGGATGCGGGTGGGCGCCGTACTGCGCGAACCGCTCGCCATCCAGGGCCTCGGCGACACGGCGGAGCAGCGGCGACGCATCGCCGGCCTGTTGGACGACGTCGGACTGCCGCGAGGCGCGGTGGACCGCTATCCGCACGAGTTCTCCGGCGGCCAGCGCCAGCGTCTCGCCCTGGCCCGCGCCCTCGCGCCGGCGCCGTCCCTGATCGTCGCCGATGAACCGGTCTCCGCGCTCGACGTATCCGTCCAGGCACAGATCCTCAACCTCATGCGCGATCTGCAGCGGGACAAGGGACTCACCTATCTGTTCATCTCGCACGACCTGGCGGTGGTGCGGCACCTCGCGGACTCGGTCGGTGTGATGTACCTCGGCAAACTGGTCGAGACCGGCCCCGCCGAGCGGGTCTTCGCCCGCCCGCTGCACCCCTACACCCGAGGGCTGCTGGACACGGTCAACGTCCCCGATCCGGACGCCACCCGGGCCGGCGCCCCGCTCACCGGCGAGACCCCCTCCGCCGCCACCCCGCCCTCCGGGTGCCGCTTCCGCACCCGCTGCCCGGCCGCCACCGAGCTGTGCGGAACCACCGAACCCCCACCGGCCGAGCCGGAGACGCCCGGCCACCGGGTGGCCTGCCACTTCCCGCTCACCGCGGAGTCGGCCGGGTGAGCCGCGCCCGCCGGACCCGCCCGGACATCGCCTGCCGGACCCGCCCGGACATCGCCTGCCGGACCCGCCCGGAAATCGATAGTGCGCCGAGGCCATGGACGGGCCAGACTCGGGTACGGGGGTCCATGTGTCACCAGCCGTCTCGATCTGGAGGCCCCCAGTGCAGCGGCAACCGTTCACCCGCAGTGACCGCGCCCTGGACCGCGATCCACAGCCCGTACCGCCCCCGGACCCGGGAGGCCCCCCTCCCGGCCCTGTCCCGGAGCCGCCTCCCGGTCCGCCGCCGGTGCCCGAACCGCCCGGTCCCGGGGAACCGGAACCGTCTCCGGTCCCGCGTCCGCCCGGCCCCGACCCGGACCCGGTGCCCGAACCGTCCCCGGCCCCCTCACCCCTCACCGAGTAGGGGCCGTCCGCACCACCGAAGGAGGTGATGACCATGGCCATCGCCACGGTCAACCCGACCACCGGTGAGACCCTGAAGACCTTCGACGCGCTCAACGCGGGCGAGATCGAAGACCACCTGATCCGGGCCGAGCAAGCCTTCGAGCAGTATCGCGACACGTCCTTCGCCTACCGGGCCGAGCGGCTGCTCAAGGCCGCCGACCTGCTCGACGCCGACCGGGACAGCATCGCCCGCACCATGACCACCGAGATGGGAAAAACGCTGGCCGCTGCCCGCGCGGAGGCCGCGAAATGCGCCAAGACCATGCGCTGGTACGCGACCCACGCCGAGGAACTCCTCGCCGACGAGCAGCCCGACCCCGCAGATGTCCAGGACTCCGGCGCGGCGCGCGCCGTGGTGCGCTACCGCCCGATGGGCACCGTCCTCGCGGTGATGCCGTGGAACTTCCCGCTCTGGCAGGTCGTGCGGTTCGCCGCACCCGCCCTGATGGCGGGCAACACCGGACTGCTCAAGCATGCGTCGAACGTCCCGCAGACCGCGCTCTACCTGGACGAACTCTTCCGCAGAGCGGGCTTTCCCGAGGGCTGTTTCCAGACCCTGCTGATCGGGTCCGGCGCCGTCGAGGAGATCCTGCGCGATCCGCGTGTCGCCGCCGCGACGCTGACCGGCAGCGAGGGCGCCGGCCGCTCCGTCGCCTCCATCGCCGGTGACGAGGTCAAGAAGACCGTCCTCGAACTCGGCGGCAGCGACCCCTTCCTCGTACTGCCGTCGGCCGACCTCGACAAGGCCGCCCGCGTCGGCGTCACCGCACGGGTCCAGAACAACGGCCAGTCCTGTATCGCGGCCAAGCGCTTCATTGTCCACACCGATGTCTATGACGCGTTCGCCGAGCGGTTCACCGCGGGGATGGCCGCGCTGGCGGTCGGTGACCCGATGGACGAGAACACCGACATCGGGCCGCTCTCCAGCAAGCAGGGCCGCTCCGACCTGGAGGAGCTGGTCGACGACGCGGTGCACCGGGGCGCGCGGGCGCTGTGCGGCGGCCGTCGCCCGCCCGCCCACAGCTCCGGCTGGTTCTACGAGCCGACGGTGCTCGACGGCATCACCCGTGAGATGCGTATCCACCACGAGGAGGCGTTCGGCCCGGTCGCCACGCTCTACCGCGTGGCGGACCTGGACGAGGCGGTGAAGGTCGCCAACGACACGCCGTTCGGACTCAGTTCCAACGCCTGGACCCACGACGCGGACGAACAGGCCCGTGTCGCACGGGACTTGCAGGCCGGCGGTGTCTACTTCAACGGGATGACCGCTTCGCACCCCGGCCTGCCGTTCGGCGGCGCCAAGCGCTCCGGCTACGGACGGGAGCTGTCCGGGCACGGCATCCGGGAGTTCTGCAATATGACGACGGTGTGGTACGGCCCCGAGGGCTGAAGGGAGCCCCGGGGACTGGAGGGAAGGGGCTGAAGGGAAAGGCACGGAAGACAAGGGGCGGGGGCTGAACGGAACGGTCACGTCCGGCCCCGCGACCGCGCCACCGTGAACTCGCACCACAGCGCCTTCCCCGACCCCCGCGGCTCCGCGCCCCAGCGGTCCGCGAGGGCGTCCACCAGGAGCAGGCCCCGACCGGACGTGGCGGTCTCGCCGGGGCTGCGGCGCCGGGGCCACTGGCTGGAGCGGTCCTCGACCTCCAGCCGGATCCGCCGCAGGTTGCCGGGCAGCAGCTCCACGGTGACCAGGGCGCCGCTCTCGGTGTGCGTCAGCGCGTTGGCGATCAGCTCGGACGCGGCGACCTCGATGTTGTGCGCGACCTCGCCCGCCCGCCACTGGTCCAGGGTGCGGCGCAGCGCCGAGCGGACCTCCGCGGCCCCCGCCGGGTCGGCCTGGTGGACGTGCAGCCGCAGCCGGGGCGTGACGGCGGCACCGCGCTGCGGCAGCCGGTGCAGCAGCAGAAGCGCCATGTCGTCCTCCGAGCCGGGCGCCGCCCACAGCTGGCCCGAGAGCCGGTCGGCGAGCGCGTCCAGCTCCGGGGGCCCCTCCCGGACCGCCGCGGACAGCGCGTCGATGCCCGCGGAGATGTCCCGTCCGGGCTGCTCCACCAGGCCGTCGGTGCACAGCAGCAGCGTCGACCCCGGTTCGAGGAACAGCTGCGTCTCCGGGAAGTGGTCGTGGCCGAAGGCCGTGGCCAGGCCCAGCGGCAGCCCGCCGCGGATCCGGGGCCAGTCGATGTGCCCGGACCCGTCGCTGACCATCGGACCGAGATGGCCGGCCCGTGCCACGTGCAGTGCGCCCGACTCCAGATCGGCCTGCACATACGTACAGGTCGCGAACCGTTCGGTCTCCAGCTCCGCCAGGAAGCGGGAGGCCCGCACCAGCACCGTCTCCGGAGTGTGCCCCTCGCTGGCGTACGCGCGCAGGGCGATCCGCAACTGGCCCATGACGGCGGCCGCATGAGTGTCATGGCCCTGCACATCGCCCACCACGAGCCCGGTGCGCCCCTGAGGCAGCGGGACCACGTCGTACCAGTCGCCGCCGACGTCCCGTCCGACGCTCGCCGGGTGGTAGCGGACGGCGACCTCACCGCCGGTGATGGCCGGGACCCGACGCGGCAGCATCGTCTCCTGCAGCCCCGTCGCGAACTCCCGCTCCTGGTCGAAGAGGGTGGCCCGCTGCACCGACTGCGCGACGACACCGGCCAGCGCCAGCGCCAGGTTCTTCGCCTCCGTCGACGGCACCGACGGCTCGGCGTTGAACAGCCCCAGCGCCCCGATGACGGTGTCCTGCGCGATCAGCGGCAGAAAGGCGGAGCTGCCCGCCGGGAGCGCCCGACTGTAGTGGCGCAGCCGCGGATAGCGGGCGATCAGCTCGCCCCGGGTGCCCAGGAAGGAGGGCCGCCGCGAGCTCGCCGCGTCCGACAGCGGCAGAGTGTCGTCCAGCCGGGAGCTCATCAGCTCCTCGGGCACCTCGCCCTCCAGCCCGGTGGCCGCGATGACCTCGAACCGTCCGCCCTCGACCAGTCCCAGGACCAGCCCGTCCGCGCCGAACCGCCGGGCGCCGCCGGTCCCGGTGAGCACCCGGGTCACATCCTCGACGGACAGCGCGCGGGCCAGCGCGGCCGTGATCTGCTGCACCATCACCGTCTGCCGCTGCCGCTCCTGCCGGACCGAGCGCAGCAGCGCGGAGTCCGCCAGCTCGCTGGACGCCTCCCGGACGATGCCGATGACCCGGTACGGCAGCCCGCCGTCGTCATGCAGGATCCGGCCCTGGGAGTGCGTCCAGCGCATGGTCCCGTCACGGCGCCGGACACGGAAGTACGCACCGTAGGACGAGCTGCCGTCCTGCAGCGCCTGGGAGAGCGCCGCGTCCAGCCGCAGCCCTTCCTCCCCCGGCACCCGGGAGATCAGGGACATCGGCGCACCGTCGTACTCCTCCGGGCGCAGATCGAACACCGCCAGCGCGCCGGGGTCCAGGGTCATGTACCCGGTGTCCAGATCCCAGTCGAAGGTGCCCATCCGGTTGAGCGAGAGCCGTTCGCGCAGGCCGAGGGGCTCATGGTGCGACACGCCGGGCGCGGACTCCTCGACCCGGCGGGGCTGCAGATGGGCGCGGGGGTCGTAGCCGTCGTGATCCGGCGGTCCGGTCTGCCTGGTCACGCGCGCTGCCTCCGCCCCGTCGTCGCACCCGCCACGGTCGGTGGGGCAGCGGAGGACGGGGGCTGTGTCCTGCCGCCGGAGGGCACGCCCTGTGCCCTCGGTCGCGGGCCGTGGACCGGGGCCGATATCCACCGGAACGCGGCCATGCGCTCACCTTAGGCGCGGCCCCAAAGGCCCGCATGTCCGGTGCCGCGACGGCCGCCGGGCGTTACGGAGGACGGGTGACGGGCGCCCGCAGAGCTTGTCCCACCAAGGCCCCGTCTCCCCAAGCCGCTTCACAGGGTGAAGGCGTCACGCGACTTAGTCTGGACCAACCCCGAACCAACTCCCGTATCTGCACGACTCTTGACGCGGCACGTTCAAGCCCCGAACCATGGCCTAGCCGTCGGCAGCACGCCGAAGAAAGGCAACCCCCCACATGACGTCGCGAAGAGTCCGCCAGGCCCTCAGCGGCCTGGCCGGCGCGGTCGTGGCCGCCTGCGTGCTCCTCTGGGCCGCGGTCACCGGTCCGCCGGCCGGGCCGGACCCCACCGCCCGAACCGAGGTCCAGGTCCACCTGACCACCACCTCCGACCCCGGAGGCCGGCATGTCGTCAAGGGCCTGGAGAAGCAGCCCCCATCCGCTTCCGGCCGGGCGGCGGAGGCACGATCACCGTCGACGAGTCGACGACGTACCAGACGTTCGAGGGCGGCGGCGCGGCCTTCACCGACACCGCCGGCTGGCTGATGAACAGCAGTGGCACACTCGGCGACGCCACCCGCGACCGCACGATGGAGAAGCTCTTCGACCCCGACAAGGGCATCGGCCTCAGCTTCCTCCGCAACCCCATGGGCGCCTCCGACCTCGCCCGCTTCGGCTACACCTACGACGACATGCCCGCCGGGCGGACCGACCCGCACCTCAAGCACTTCTCCGTCCAGCACGATCTCGCCGACGTCCTTCCGCTGACCGCCCACGCCCGCAGACTCAACCCCGACCTCACGGTCATGGCCTCGCCGTGGAGCGCCCCCGCCTGGATGAAGGACAACGACCGCCTCGACCAGGGCCGGCTCCAGGCGAAGTACTACGGCACCTACGCCCGCTACTTCGTGAAATACCTGCGCGCGTACCGGGACCGGGGCGTGCCCGTCGACTACGTCACCGCCCAGAACGAACCCAACTGCTGCCCCGGCTACCCGTCCATGCAGTGGAACGGCTCGGGCCTGGCCTACTTCACCAAGCACGACCTGCTGCCCGCCCTCCGGAAGGCCGGACTGTCCACCAAGGTGCTCGCACTGGACTGGAACTGGGACACCTACCGCAGCCTCGGCGCGCCCGTCGTCGACGACCCGGCCATCCGCCACCACCCCAACTTCGGCGGCGTGGCCTGGCACGGCTACAGCGGCGAGGTCGCCGAGCAGACCCGGGTGCATCACCAGTACCCGGACCTCGCCGCATACGACACCGAGCACTCCGGGGGCCGGTGGATCGCCAACCAGCAGCGGGAGGACATGCGCAACCTCGTCGACTACACCCGCAATTGGGGCCGGAGCTGGCTCAAGTGGTCCCTCGCCGTGGACCAGAACGGCGGCCCGCACCACGGCGGTTGTGACGGCTGCACCGGCCTGATCACCGTCCACAACGGCGATCGCGAACACGGCACGGTCGACTACACCGTCGAGTACTACACGATGGGCCACCTCACCAAGTTCGTACGGCCCGGAGCCCGGCGCATCGCCTCCACCGAGTCCACCCGCGTCCCCAACGTCGCCTGGAAGAATCCCGACGGTTCCAAGGCGCTGATCGTCTACAACGACACCGCCGGCACCCAGAAGGCCTCCATCGACTGGGGCGGCGAGCACACCTCCTACGATCTGCCGGCCGGCGCCGCGGCCACCTTCACCTGGGACGGAGAGCCCACCGGCGACAACGCGACAGGGAGACCACAGTGAGAGGACGCGCAGACCAGCGGGTTGCGAAAGACCCATGAGGCGTCGGTGAAAGGTCCCGGGACGGGCCTCGCCCCGGGACCGCCGCCGTCCTCAGACATGCGCCCCCGCACGGTCCCCGGCCGCGACCGGCGTCGTATGCCGCGTCCGGTGTGCCAAGGTCGCCTTCCGCGTCGCGACATCGACCGTGTACGCGGCGATGGTCAGTCGCGCGCCGGCCACCTTCAGCACCATGAACCCGTTGTCGGAGAGGTTCTGCCAGGCCGCCGGATGAGAGAAGTGCGCCTTGCCGTCCCCCGTCTTCGCCGACGCCCCGCACACCACCTGCCGCGTGCCGCCGGTACGCGCCGTCGGCTCCAGCACCTGCAGGGTGTGGTCGTGACCGGACAGAATCAGGTCCGCCCGCCCGCACACCACCTGCTCGTACATCTCCTTGAGGTGCACGCCGCTGGTGTAGTGCCCGACCTCGAAACCGTCGTAGGAACCGGCGCTGCCGTGCTTGCCGTTGTTGAGATACGGATGATGGCTGATGACGATCTTCCAGCGCGCCCGCGACGCCTTCAGCGCACCGTCCAGCCAGCTCCGTTGCTCCCGCATGTACGGGCCGTCCCACTGGTAGTACGGGTCGACCTGGGCGACGTACGAGGACCACGGAATGCTGTCGATCGCGAAGAACTCCACCAGCGGATCGGCGGCCGGCAGCGGCACGCTGTAGTAGCGGCTCGGCATGTACCAGCGCCGGGAGGTCTTTGCATAGGCGACCTCGCGGTCACCGCGGGACGGGTCGCCGCCGCTGCCGGGTATCAGCCCCGAGCAGTCGTGATTGCCCAGGACCATCAGCCACGGCACATCGATCCCGGTGTTCGGCTTCTCGAATTTGTCCTGGAATTCCGAGTCATCGTCGGACTCAGGGCCGTTCTCGTAGATGTTGTCGCCCAGGCCGACCGCGAGACCCACCTGCTCGGCCCGGCAGACATCCCGCGCGGCGGCCGCCACCGCGTACTGCGCCTCGTCGCCGGTCCCCGCGTCACCCGTGATCAAGACGCTGAACTCGCCGTTCCCGTTGGGGTGCTGGGGAAAGGGGAAGGCATCGGGCGCGCCCGGACGGGGGGCCGCGCCGGCCGAGGCGGGCACCTCCGCGCCCCACGGCAGGGCCGCCAGCGCCGCCCCGGCCACCGCGCCGCCCAGCAGCGTCCGCCGGTTCACAAACCGCGGTACCCGCCCCGTGGTGCGCATCGGCGGGCCCCCGGCCGCCGTCTCCGAGTGGTCCCGCACCCACTGTTCCTCGGTCATGTCCGCCCGCGGCGGGATCAGTTCGTCATCACACATGCCTGGTTTCTCTCACGGCCGTCAGGGGATGCGGTGACGGTTTGATGAACCCGGAGTGGACGTATGGAGATCACCACCACTCGGTATACGCGCCGGTAACTACGCGCTTCCGGGCGGCGTCAGGGGGTGAGGGAAGGCCCGGTTTGTCCGCGGACCCCGTCCCGACCGACTGCCCCACCCCACCCCCACCCCACCCCACCGCGACGCACGACACGGCCCCGCCGCCGGCACTGCCCCCGCCGCCGGAACTACACCCCGTGCCGCCCCGCCCCAGCCGCGAACCGGGCCGCCCCCTCCAGCCCCTCCGCCAACGACCCTCCCCCATACCGGAGTTCATCAGCCATCGCGGCCCGCTGTTCCCTTCCCTCCTGGGCCAGCACGGACGCGCGGTCGCTGCGCAGACACGCCTGCGGGAAGCGGGCGATCTCCGCCGCCAGCCGCTCCGCCTCCGCGCGCGCCGTCCCGTCCGGCACCACGCGGTTGGCCAGCCCGATGTCCAGTGCCTCCGGAGCCGTCACCGGGCGCCCCGTCAGGATCAGGTCCATCGCCCGGCCCGTGCCGATCAGCCGGGGCAGCCGCACCGTACCGCCGTCGATCAGCGGCACTCCCCACCGACGGCAGAACACACCGAAGACCGAGCTCTCCTCCACGACCCGCAGATCGCACCAGAGCGCCAGCTCCAGTCCGCCGGCGACCGCATGGCCGGCGACCGCCGCGATCACCGGCTTGCCCAGCCGCATCCGGGTCGGCCCCATCGGCCCGTCCCCGTCCGGTGCGACGCGGTTGCCGCGCTCCGTGCCGGCCGCCTTGAGATCGGCCCCCGCGCAGAACGTCCCGCCCTCGCCCCACAGCACCGCGACGCTCGCGCCGTCATCCGCATCGAATCCACGGAATGCATCGGCAAGTTGAGCAGCGGTCGCACCGTCCACGGCATTACGGACCGCAGGCCGGGACAGCACCACCGTCGTCACCGGCCCCGCACGCTCCACCCGTACGGACATCAGGCCCCGCCCGCATCCGTCGACTTCGGCCGGGCACGTTCCAGGACCGACGTCAGATCGACGCCCGTGGGCAGCGTGCCGAAGGCATGGCCCCACTCCCCGCCCAGCCGCGAGGCGCAGAACGCGTCGGCGACCGCCGGATGGCTGTACCGCACCAGCAGCGCCCCCTGAAGCACCAGCGCCATCCGCTCCGCCAGCGACCGTGCCATCAGCTGCGCCTGCTCCGGATCGGCCAGCCCGCCCAGCATCTTGCGGACCCCGTCCACCGCCGCGTCCAGGCGCCGGTCCGCGCCCGCGGCGGCCGTCACCTCGGCGAAGAACGTGTCCAGAGAGGCAGGCTCTTTGCCCAGCGCCCGCAGCAGGTCGAGCGCGGCGACATTCCCCGAGCCCTCCCAGATGGACAGCAGGGGCGCCTCCCGGTAGAGCCGCGGCATGCCCGACTCCTCGACATAGCCGTTGCCGCCCAGGCACTCCAGAGCCTCCGCCGCATGCGTACTGCCCCGCTTGCACACCCAGTACTTGCCGACCGCCAGCCCCAGCCGCCGCAGTGCCGCCTCCTCGGCGTCCCCGGCCTGCGACCGGTCCACCGCCGCCGCCAGCCGCATCCCCAGCAGCGTCGCCGCCTCGGACTCGATCGCGAGATCGGCGAGCACCGAGCGCATCAGCGGCTGCCGGTCCAGCTCCCGCCCGAAGGCCCGCCGGTGCGCGGTGTGATGCAGCGCCTGCCGCAGCCCCGCCCGCATCCCGGCCGCCGAGCCGAGCACACAGTCCAGCCGGGTCATGTTCACCATCTCGACGATGGTCCGCACCCCGCGGCCCGGCTCGCCGACCGGCCAGGCCACCGCCCCGTCGTACTCGATCTCGGAGGAGGCGTTGGAACGGTTGCCGAGCTTGTCCTTGAGGCGCATCAGGTGCAGGCCGTTACGCGTACCGTCCGGCAGTACGCGCGGCAGCAGGAAGCAGGTCAGCCCCTCCTCGGTCTGCGCCAGCGCCAGGAACACATCGCTCATCGGCGCCGAGGTGAACCACTTGTGGCCGGTGATCCGGTACGTCCCGTCGCCTGCCGGCACCGCGCGCGTGGTGTTGGCCCGTACGTCGCTGCCGCCCTGCTTCTCCGTCATCGACATGCCCGCGATCAGACCGGACTTGGTCAGCGGTGCGCGCAGCCCGAAGTCGTACGTACGGGCGGTGAGCAGCGGCTCGTACTGTGCGGCCAGGTCCGGTGCGGCGCGGAGCGCCGGGACGGCGGCGTAGGTCATCGAGATGGGACAGCCGTGGCCCGGCTCGGCCTGCGACCAGGCGTAGAACTTGGCGGCGCGGACGAGATGCGCGCCGGGTCGGCTGTCGGCCCAGGGCGCGGCGTGCAGGCCCTGCTCCACCGCGACGGTCATCAGCGAGTGCCAGGCCGGATGGAATGCGACCTCGTCGACGCGGTGCCCGAAACGGTCATGAGTGTGCAGCCGGGGCGGCTGCTCTTCCGCCCAGCGGGCTTGGTCCTGCACCGTCGCCGAGCCGGCCAGCGCGCCCAGCTCGGATACCTCCCGCTCGCCCCACTCGGCGCCTTCCCGGCGCAGTGCCTCCAGCAGAGCCGGCTCGTCCGCGGTGCTGAATCCGGTCAGCGGCGGGGCCTGATTCACGACTTCATGGGTAACGGTCATAGCGCGATGTTACGTTTTACCGTCAACTGTGGAAAGCATGTAACACCCGCGTTCTTGCCCTGGCTAGAATTGCGGGCACATATGAACGACGACACCCTTGCGCTGCGGCCGCTCACAGCCCGTTCCATCGTGCTGAGCACTCTTCTCGGGCACCATCCACCGCAGTTGTCCGCACGCGCCCTGGTACGCATCGGCGAACTCTTCGGCATTGCCGAAGGCGCCGTCCGCGTCGCACTCTCCCGGATGGTGGCGGCGGGCGACCTCCAGCAGCGCGAAGGGGCCTACGGACTTACCGACCGGCTGCTGGAGCGGCAATTCCGGCAGGACGAGAGCCGGTCACCCAGGACCCGCCGCTGGAACGGTGACTGGGAAATCGCCGTGGTCACCGCCGAACGCCGGCCGGCCGGCGAACGCACCGCGCTGCGGCAGGCCATGGCCGCCCTGCGACTGGCCGAACTCCGTGAGGGCAGCTGGCTGCGCCCCGCAAACCTGGACCGGACCCGCCCGGCCGTCGTCACCGAACAGTGCACCCTCCTCACCGGCACCCCGGACGGCGATCCGGCCGCGCTCGCCGGTCGGCTGTGGGACCTGGACGGCTGGTCGGCGCGGGCCCGCGCCCTGATGGCCGCGCTGGACCGGGCCGGTACGCCCGCCGAACGCTTCACGGTCTCGGCGGCCGTGCTCCGTCACCTCCTCACCGACCCACTGCTCCCGCGGCTGCTGCTGCCACGGAGCTGGCCGGGTGCCGAACTCCGGCTCCGCTACGACGCATTCGAGGACGAACTGCGCAATCTGCTACGGCAGTATGTGGCGCCCACCAGCGCGGGGTGAGCGCCGTCGCCCGATCCGCGAGATCGCCGAAGGCGGTGAGCGGGCCGTCCCTCCGGGCGGGCATCGAAGAGGGCGCACTGCGGCGTGGCGGCTCGTACGGACACGGAGGACGGCGGCACGGCCGATGAGCCGAAGGGCGGTGCGGACGCCGTGACCCGTGCGCCCGCACCGTCCGACGCGCCCGCTCCGCTCGCCGCCTCCGACGCGACCGCCGCCCCGCCGCGCACACACCGAGCCTGCCGAAGACCCCCACGCCATCTCCCAGCAACCTCAAACAACCCCACGCCCCCAACACCCTCACTCTCACCTGCCGTTGGCCGCTGCACCCGGATGCCACGGACTACAACCGGCTCACCCTCACCGTCGGCCCAGGCGCCACATCCGTCACCGTCCACCCCAACGGCGCCGGGAAATCGATCCGGTTGCGCGCCCCGATCGGTTCGCGCCCCGCGGGCGCACGCCGCATCCGTCCCCGGCCGGTACGAGTTCGCCGCGTCCGTCATACCTTGCGCCCCCACCGGGCCGGCCACCGGCCCGGCCGCCGGTCTCCACCCCGTCACCCTGACCCCACCCTTCTCACCGGCCTGCCCCAAACCCTCCGTTCGGCGTGGTCCGTTGCACCGTCCGACGGGGGCCGTGCGCGGTGCGTGCGGCCCCTGCCGCGCATGTGCTCCGAGTCCGGCGGATGCGCTCGGCGGACGCCCCGGGATCGGTCACATGCTCGATATGTCCCGGGGGCCGCTGCATCCGGGGCACGGGGGGTGCGCCCCTCCCCGTCCGAGGGTGCGCCATGCGGAGAGATCGGCACCCGCTCCGCCGGCAAGGGGGCAAGCCGCGCTGCGAAGGCGCTACCGCGCGCTCTGCCGACGCGAACTCCGGCCGTGGTTGTCTCTTCCTCGTCGAATTCATGACGCCTCCAGGAATTCGTGACACGACTGGCAAGAAGCGATAAGTAACGGCAGTGTGCCGGCAATGCGCGTCAGACAGAGCCGGTGCACGGCAACAAGAGAAGAGCGAGAAATCAGAAAGAAGGCAGAAGGAAAGCGTCAGGGATGCAGCTGGAAATCTGCTGAAAGTCATCAACAGGGCAATGCGAACACGATGCACCGAAAGGCGTCACGTTTCCTCAACAGCCGCCAGGGAACTGAGCGGCGAACGACGGGAGCAAGCACATGACATTTCCGAAGGTGTCGGAATCGAATGTCCGCAGTGAATTCCCGGTCCGGGGGGTCCGCAGCGTCACCGCGGCGACCGTCCTGCTGGCGGTCGGTGCGCTGAGCCTGGCGGCCGAGGGATCGGCCGAAGCCGTGAGCGGCGGGACATGGGACCGCCTGGCCGGCTGCGAGAGCGGCGGGCGCTGGCACATCGACACAGGAAACGGTTTCTCGGGCGGGCTGCAGTTCGCCCACCGCACCTGGCGCTCCTTCGGCGGCGGTGTCTACGGGACACGTGCGTCGCGGGCGACCAGGGAGCAGCAGATCCGGGTCGGCGAACGGGTGCTGGCCCGGCAGGGATGGGGCGCCTGGCCCGCCTGCGCGGCCCGGCTCGGCCTCCACTCGGGCAGCATGCCGCGCACCGCCACCCCGCGGCGGACCACCCCGCGTGTCACCACACCGTCCCGCCGGACCACCCCACGGGTCCAGCGTCCGCACATTCAGGAAAAGCGCTACAAGCCGCGGCCGCACCGGAAAACCGGTGACTCCGTCGTCGTCAACACCGGCGACACGGTGAGCGGCATCGCGAGCGCATTCGGCTGGCGCTGGCAGGAACTGTACCGGCTGAACCGTGGGGTGATCGGCCCGAATCCGGACCTCATTTTCCCCGGCATGCGACTGACCGTACGGCACCCCGGCGGCAACTGAGCGCCATCGGCGGCGCCGCCGAGCGCAACCGGAATACCCGCGTTTTTCTCACCCCACCCAAGGAGAATCCCGCCGCACAATTCAACTGTGCTGCCAGCTGTTCTCCCAGCTGCTCTCGAAGCAGTTCCAGCAGCTGCTCTGCAAGCTGAATTCGCAGTAAATTCTCCGCTGATTCCCGGGCCAGTGGCTCGTCCGGAGGGGGGATGAGCCACCGTGGGGAGTGGTGGGCAGGCAGGCCGTCCGCAGCGCCTCGGACGGCCTGCCGCGCGCTCACACCCGCCGCCGTATCTCGTACGCGGCCGCCGTATCTCGTACGCGGTCAGATGACCGCCACCGTCAGCCGGCCCGGCCAGAACTGCGAGCGGCGGTCCGGAAGAAACGCCATCGCGCCCATCACCAAAACCATCAGCGCGACGGTCACCCGACTCAGCCGGGGAGACACCCAACTCGGCCCCGAACTCCTATCCCTGACCCAGGGTGCAAAGTAGCCGTCTCAGCTGTCGGTGGGGTTGAGAGTCGTGTGTACGACCCCGACTGAGACGCCGACTCCGGCGGCGATTTCGCGGATCGACTGGCCTTCGGCACGGCGGGCGAGGAGCACGCGTCCGTTTGTCGGCGTCCACGACGGGGCGCCGGCCGCCGACTCGGCCGCGGGCGCGGGCGGAGTCCAGGCCGTTCTTCGTCGCCCGGGCCGGGCTGGGACGAGGCTGAGCCGTGACCGGCCGCGGGCCCGGCCGTAATCCGCTTGCCCTGGCCACGGGGCAACGCTGCACTGTGGCCAGACACCACGAGTCGTGGTGCCGGTATTCCGAGGAGGCAGCGGCGGCATGGAGATTCGTTCCGCGACCGATGAGGACCTTGACGTCTTCGTCGACACAGTCCATACCGCGTTCGGGCGCTTCCCGGAAACCCCGATCGAGGGCGGCGGGCTCTGGTGGTCGGCGCTCGAAATGGACCGCTGCCTGCTCGCCGTGACGGCCGACGGGCGGACCGTCGGCACCGCCGCCGCGCACTCCTTCGAGCTCACCCTGCCCGGTGAGACCCTCGTCCCGGCCGCCGGGGTGACCGCCGTCGGCGTCCTGCCCTCGCACCGGCGCCAGGGCGTGCTCAGCGCGATGATGCGGCATCAGCTCGCCGAGTTGCGGGCCCGCGGGGAGTTCCTCTCCGTGCTGCTGGCCTCTGAGGCCCCGATCTACGGAAGGTTCGGCTACGGACCGGCGACCTACACGGCGCGGCTGACGGTGCCGCGCCACCAGGCCGCCCTCGCCGTTCCCCGGGCGCGCGGAGTGGCCGACGCACCAGCGACCGGCTCGGACAACGACTCGGTCGAGGTGCTGCGTCGTGCCGAGTGCGGAGAGATTCTGGAAGCGGTCTACGACCGGTATCGCCGCGCCCAGCCCGGCGCGCTGTCCCGGCCGCACCGCTGGTGGGCCTTGCGCGCGGGGCAGCCCCCGATCTCGCCGGCGCCGCGCTACGTCGCCGTTCACCGTGACGCCGACGGCGTCCCGGACGGGTACGCCAGCTACTCGATCGGCGAGCCCGGGACCGTGACGGTCGACGAGACCATCGCCACCGACGACGCCGTCTTCACGGCCCTGGCCCGGTTCGTACTCGGACACGACCTGGTCTCTCAGGTCGTGTTCCAGCACGTCCCGCCCGAGCACCCGCTGCGCTGGCAGTTCGCGGACTTCCGCGCCGGCGAGGTGAGCGGCGACACCGACTGGCTCTGGGTGCGGCTGCTGGACGTCCCGCGTGCTCTGACCGCGCGCGGCTGGTTCATGGACGGCGAGCTCGTGCTCGACGTCGAGGACCCGTTCCTCGGCGAGCACGGCCGTTACCTGCTGACCGTTCAGGACAGCAAGGCAGACTGCGTCCCGACGGACCGGGCGCCCGACCTGTCCCTGGACGTGAGCGACCTGGGCTCGGTCTACCTCGGCGGCACCGCCCCGAGCACGCTCGTGCGTGCCGGACACATCCGGGCCCACCGCCCGGGCGCGGCCACCCTCGCTGACGCCCTCCTCCGCGGCGAGCGCTCCCCGCACTGCCTGCACTGGTTCTGACCGTGCGCTCGCCGACCCTGCACAAGTCTCGTTAGCCGGGCTACAAGCTGGTCGCCCTCCAAGTGCGAGGTACTCGACAATCGTGGCGCGGTCCCGGGCGGCGTAGGCACGCAGCAGATCGAGCGCCCGCCACGCGGCCTCGTTCATGCGCGGGTCGGTGAGGTGCTGGAGTCCGATAGGAGTCCGGGGCCAACTCCTCCAGGGAAACAGCCACATCCTCAGCGTCAGCTGCGACGCCGGCTCCGCGCGTTCCAGCGTCCGCCGCATCCGCGCCTCGGCGACGGCCATCGCCGGATAGACGAACAGGGCAATGACGCCGCAGGAGTTGATGAGGAAGGGGAAGACGGCATCGGGGAACAAAATCCAGGCCGCGATCACCGAGACCTCACATGGGCAGTACACACACCGGCATCGGGGCCGCGAACGACTCGCCCACGCGCTCAAGCGCCCCCGTGCCCGCGTTCACCGAGAACACCGTCACCGCCCCCGACTTCTGGTTCGCCGCGAACAGCAGCCGCTCGTCCGGTGAGAACGCGATCTGCCGGGGGAAGTCGCCACCCACCGGCACCGTGTCCAGCAGCCGCAGCCGCGCCCCGCCCGCCTCCACGGCGTAACGGGTGAGGCTGTTGTGGCCCCGATTGGCGAGATACGCGAAGCCGCCGTCCCGGGTGACCAGCACCTGCGCCGGATAGCTGGTGCCGTCGCCCGTCCCGGTGGGCTGCGGTTCGCCGGGCGTCAGCCGCCCGCTGCCCGGGGCATAACCGCAGACCACCAGGGTGTTGTCGACCTCGTTCGCCAAGTAGGCGAAGGCGCCCGAAGGGTGGAAGGTCAGATGCCGGGGCCCGGCCCCGGGGCGCAGTGTCGCGTACGACACCCGGGTGAGCTTCCCGGCCGACGCGTCCAGCCGATACGTATACACGGTGTCGTTGCCGAGATCGACGGCCAGCAGATGGCCGCCGTCCGGGCTGGTGATGACCTGGTGGGCGTGCGGCCCGTCCTGCCCGGGACCGGGCGGCGGGCTGGAGTGGACGACCAGATCCGTAGGCTCACCCAAGGCGCCGCTGTCCTGGTCGATGGGATGCACGGCCACGCTGCCGGACAGATAGTTGGCGCTGAGCAGCCAGCGTCCGCTGGGATGCACCGAGAGATGACAGGGCCCGGCGCCGCCGGTGGGCCGGCTCCCCAGCACCGTGGGCGGCGCGCCGTCCGGCGGCAGTGCAAGAGCGGTGACCGTGCCCTGCTCCTGCTCGTTGACCGCGTAGAGCGTACGGCCGGACGGGGCGAGGGCCAGGTAGGAGGGATCGGCGACACCCGCCACGGTGCCGGTGGCGGTGATCCGGCCGGTCGCGGGGTGGTAGCTGCCGAGGCCGATGCCGGTGCCGCCGCCCTCTTCGGAGGTGTACGTCCCGAGGAACAGTGGCCGGGCGGTGCGCGGGGGGCGGGGTTGGCGCTCGGGGTGGTGCCCGGCCTGCGCGGAGGGCGGGTCCCCGGCGGTGAACAGCGCGGTGCCGGCCGCCGCCGTCAGACCGGCCGCGACCCCACCGACGAAGCGGCGACGGCTCACACCCGTCCGGCTGACACCTGTCCCGCGCCCGCGCCCTGCCGACGACGTCATCCCCGTCCTCGACTCCGTCCCTCTCCTCCGTGCTGCGCTCACCCTGTCCTCCGTGCTGCGCTCATGCGACACCTCGGCGTTCGGCGATCTCGTGGGGCGATCTCGTACGTGTGGGGCGATCTCGTACGTGCCAGCCAGGGTGGCCCGTTCCGCACGCAACAGCAATGTCCGGGCGGCGGGGGCGCGGCGGCGCACGGTGGGGGCGCACCTGCCACCCAATGCTCACACAAAGTAACAGAACAGGGAATCAATCACGCTGCGTAATCGTTGCCGAAAATAAAAGGCACCACGCAAGGCAGCCGAGCGGGCGGCAGGAGAGGAGGCGGCAGGTGAGGCGACGGGCGAGACCGCGGCCAAAGCTCCGCCACACCACGCCTGAGAGCACACCCCCGCCCCCGGCCCCCTCCGACACCCGACAACCCCGCACCGACAGCCCCGGACCGACGCACCAACAGCCCCGGACCGACGGACCCGCACCCCTCGACAGGCTCCCACCGACGAGCAGGACTCCACCGACTCGAAAGCCCCCACCGCCCCGACGGACCCCTACATCCCGTTGATGACCATCACCCCCTCCGTAGCACTCAGGTCGTACGCGACGACCCGTACGTGGACGGATTCGCCGGACCCCGGACGACTCGTAGCTTCTTGATCAAGCACAAAAGAGATCGAGAGGCCACGGATATATGTACGGCAAGGCATTCGCCCCGGAGTACCAGGGCGAGCTGGGCTCGGCGCTGGGTGTGAACTCCTCGTACGAGGAGGTGCTGGCGACGGCGAACCGTGCCCGTTCCCGCGCGGGCACCGCACTGGAACGGGCACGCGCCGCGCTGGCGGTCGCCGAGGCCAACCGGCGGCTGGGCCGGGTGGACGACGCCGGCGCCGCCTGGCGCGAGAGCTACCGCAGCGCCCGCACGGCCGGTGACGCGGCCGCCATGTCCTGGGCGCTCTGGAGCGGCGGCACTCTCGCCCGCCAGTGCGGGACGCTGCCGCTGGCCCGCCGCCTGCTCACGCACGCCGCCACGCTGGCCGCCGGCAGCGGTGACCGCCTCGCCCACGGCTACGCGCTCGCCGGCCTCGCCGAGACCGGGCGCATACAGGGCGACTACGCCGCGGTCGCCGAACTCCACGAGCAGCTGCTCGAACAGGGCCGGGCGCACGGCGAGGTCCGGCACATGGTCTGGGCCATGTCCGGTATTGCCCAGATGCACCGCAATAGCGGGGATTATGGTAAGGCCCTGGAGCTCTTCGAGGAGTCCGCCCGCATAGCCGCCGACGGTGACGACGCCCGTGGCCGCGCCTGGTCGCTGCGCGGGATAGCCGACATCCTCTCCGTACGGGGCGAACCGGACCGGGCGCTGGCCCTGCTGTCCGAGGCGGAGGTCATCTGCCGCACCATGGACCTGGCCAGCGCGCTCGCCTACAACCACAAGATGCGCGGCAATGTGCAGTACCGCGCCGGGCGCTACGCGGAGGCCCGCGAGACCTACGCCCTCGCGCTGCGCGAGTTCACCGAGATGCGGGAACCGCGCGGCGTCGCCCTGTCCCGGCTGGGCCTGGTCAAGTCCCGCGCCCGCCTCGGCAGCGACCCGCAGGAGACGCTCGCCGAACTCGCCGAACTGGAACGGGGCTTCACCCGTATCGGGCTGCGGCACGCCCGGGACATGGTCATTGCCTTTCGCGCAGAGGTGACAGCGCCATCGGCGGCAGAAACTCCCGCACCTCGCTCCGTTGCCACCACGCTCCGGTCTCCCGCAGTTCCCGCCAGGTCGTGAAGCGGTATCGGAAGATCCGGGCCCGCACCCGCGCCGGCGGAACATCGGGGAACGGATTGACCCGCAGCAGCCGCAGCGTGTCACGGTCGTTCTCCAACAGCCGTTCCACGAACGGCAGGAACCACGAGCGCGCATAGGCAGGCGACAGCGCCGCGAACCACATCAGCCAGTCCAGCCGCAGGTGATACGGGGCGAACTGGCGCGGCAGCTGTCGTACGTCACCCGGCTTGCCGTGGAACTCGTAGGCGTGCCAGGTGGTGTCGGGCCCGTTCACCGCGTCCGCCGTACCCTCCAGCACGATCTCCCGCCGGACCCGGGTGATGGTGCCGAACGCGCCGTAGGAGTTGACCAGATGCAGCGACTCGTACGACGTGTTCATCATCTGCTGCCGGGACAGCAGATTGCGCGCCGGCCAGTAGCTGAGCCCGACGACGAGCACGGTGGCCGCGATGACCAGGACCTCGAACCACACCGGGGGCCCGGGAAGCGGTGCGTGGTCCGCCCACAGGGGGGCGGCGGCCGACAGGGCGAGCGCGATGGTCACCCAGTTCAGCCAGGCGAAGTTGCCGGACAGAACCAGCCACAGCTGGGTGACGACCATCGCGGACGCGGCCCAGCCCGCCACCGGCTGCGGAGTGAACAGCAGGGGCGGTAGGGCGAGTTGGGCGACATGGTTGGCCGCCACCTCGACCTTGTGCAGCGGCTTGGGAAGATGGTGGAAGAACCAGCTCAGCGGGCCCGGCATCGGCTGCGTCTCGTGGTGGTAATGCAGACAGGTCAGATCCCGCCAGCAGCTGTCGCCGCGGATCTTGATCAGCCCGGCCCCGAACTCCACCCGGAACAGCACCCAGCGCAGCAGCCACATCACCAGCACCGGGGGAGCGGTCTCGGCGTTGCCGAGGAAGACGGCCAGAAAGCCCGACTCCAGCAGCAGCGACTCCCAGCCGAAGCTGTACCACGTCTGCCCCACGTTCACGATGGAGAGATACAGCACCCACAGAGCCGCCCACATCACCGTCGACGCCCACAGCGGCACGGCATCCGCGGCCCCCGCCGCGACCGCGGCCGCCAGCAGCACCCCGCACCACGACCAGGTGGCGAAGAACCGGTCGGAGTAGTGCCAGTGGAACACCGAGGGCGAGGCGCGGAACGGCACCTGTGCCACGAACGCGGGCACCGGCAGCATCCCGCGCGCACCGATGAGCGCCCGGAACTGCCGGAGCGCCGCGATGAACGCGATCAGATAGAGGACGGCCAGCATCCGCTGGAAGACGAGCCGGCCGAGCCAGTAGTTGGTGTCTGCGAACCATTCCACTCGCCCATGGGTAGCACCGCGGCCCTCCACCCGGATGAATGACGCGCGGCGGCGAAGGCTGATCCACGGCGGAGGGCCGGGCCCCGTACATCACTCCCGTCGCAGGAAGAGGCTGGTTTCCCGCCTTCCGCCGACATGACGTTATCGCCGGAAAAAGTCGAGCGCGCAGTGAACGACGTCGATACCCTGGAGGACGACGGACGACCTTTCTGGGAGACGCCAACACCATTGGCCCCGTCGCGGGAACGCCACAAACCCTGGCTGACCTCCCGGTTTGTGAATGAGGCGCCACCGCGTCGGAGACCAATACCTCGAAGAAGGAGTGCGTGGTGGCAGTGCGCAAAGCTCAGTACAAGCAGCCCCGCTCGAAGCAGGGCGATCGGCAAGGCCGCATCCAGGAAGTCCGCAACTTGGAGGTCTGGGGCCGCTGCGCCCCGGTGCGTCTCGCCGGCTACGATGATGACCCCGCCGAGCCGTACATCATCCGCGGCATCGACTGACGGGACCGTCTGATCAGGGCCGACGGCCCAGCAGGCACAGCAGCCTGGTGAGATCGTCGGCATCCGCCGGGGGCTCCACCGGCGCGGCGAACAGCCCCGACTCACCGAGCTCCGCGGCGTACGGCTCCACCTCGAGCAGCGCCGCCGTCGCCAGATGGCCCGGCAGCCGCTCATCGGCGCCGATCGCCCGCGACAGATCCCAGGCGTGCACCACCGCATCGGTCATCATCTGGGTGCAGTACGCCGCGGCCGGGCTGGGGCCGTAGGACAGATGCACCGTACGATCCAGCGCACCGGGCTCGGCGAACGCCGCCACGGCAGCGACCGCCGCACGGTCCCAGACCGCTGCCGGAACGACGCCGAGCTGGTCCCCGTCGAGGTCCGTGCCCACCTCCGCGACCGTCGCGCCGTCCCGCACCAGGCGGGGCACCCACAGTTGCTCGGCCGTCAGATGGTTCACCAGATCCCGCACCGACCAGTCCGTGCAGGGCGTGGGGGCGTCCCACTGGTCGTCGCGAACGGCATGGACGCGGCTCCCGAAGAGCGCGAGGGCTTCGCCATGAGTGCGCAGGATCTCGACTTTGCTCATGCTCTCCGAGGATAGGAGCGGGCACTGACAACGGCGTCCCGACGCACGGCGGCCCTCCCGCTACCGTGGCGATGCCCGGACCGGCCTCGATGACTCGATCGGCCCAATCCTGCACGGCGATTTTTCACTTCTTTCCACTACGCACTGCCAGTCGGTACAACTGCCGCCGCGGCACGATCTGCTGGGGGCTGGCCACAGGCCGTGCGGCGTGGCACTGTCGATCACCGGCTTGCCGTCGATCCACAGCCGCACAGTGTCGTCGGAGACGGTGGTGAAGGTGTACGTCTCGTCGAGGCGTGGCTGAATGCTGCCGGTCCAACGGGTGCTGAAGTGGTCGGCGAGGATGTCGCACCGCTTGTCGAACGACGAGTGGTCCCGCAGATTCCCCTTTGCGTGAGCCGACATCCTTGGCTGTCCCGCCGTTGCACCTGCGGTGGGCTGTTGCCGCTGCGCGGGGCTGTTCGGCAGCGGTGCCGGACCTCCGGACGCCGTCCTGCGGTCCAGCGCCTCCCGAGGGGGTGGGGAAGAAGACCGGTGGGGTGACACGTAGCCGGTCATGTACACCTCGTGGACGTGACCACAGGCACCCGACAGACGACATGTGCCCCCACCGGCCTCTTTCCCCCACCGTCGGGAGGATGGGGGTACCTCCCATGCCCTTCAGGCTATGGGGGAGGGCCGCAGGACGGAGTCCGGAGGCCCGTCACCGCACCCGAAAACCCACGCCCGCCGCAGGCGCAACGGCGAAACACCCCCACGGCGGGACAGCCAAAACATCGGCTCAGGTCCGCCGCAGGCGCCCCCCACGGCGGGACAGCCGACAACGTGGGGCCCAGGCCCGCCGCAGGCGCCCCCCACGGCCGGACGGCCGAAGAACGGTGGGGCAACCAAGCCGGCCCGAGCACAGCGCAGCGGACGGCCGCTGTCACGACATCCGGCCGTGAGGGACGATCTGCAGCTTACGGCCGGCCCCCTTCTTGAAGGTCTCCAGCGCGGTCGCGTACTCGTCGAGGCCGAAGCGGTGCGTGATCATGGTGTCGGCGTCGATGGCGCCCCTGGCCAGCAGTTCCACGGCACGGCCGTAGCTGTGCAGGATGGCCATGCTGCCGACGATCCGGATCTCGTCGTTGTAGATGCGGAACGGGGAGAAGCGGGCCAGATCCTGGTCGGGGGCGCAGCCGAACTGCTGGAAGGTGCCGCCGCGGATGGGCCGGGTCAGGGCGTCCTCGATGGCCCGGATGTTGCCGGTGCAGTCGGTGACGACTTCCCAGCCGCGCGGATGGCCGGCGGTCAGGGCATCGGCGCTGGTGGCGACGGTGTCGGCGCCGAGCTTCCGGGCCACCGCCAGCCGGTCCTCGTTGATGTCGACGACCGAGACCGAGGCGGCACCGGAGTGCTGGGCGACCTGGAGGTAGAGCAGGCCCATGGTGCCCGCGCCGTAGATCAGGAAGTTGTCGCCGAGCCGCGGGCCGACGAGGTCGAAGCCGTGCACGATGGTCGACAGCGGCTCGATGAGCGGGGCGTGCGCGAGCTGTACGGTCTCCGGCAGCCGGTAGCAGTTGCCGGCCGGCACCTTGACGTATTCGGCGCAGGCGCCGTCGACGGTGATGCCGATGGTGCCCCACTGTTCACAGAGGTTGCCGCGGCCGATGGCACAGAAGTGACAGGAGCCGCAGTAGATCGCGGGGTCGGCGGCCACCGCGTCGCCCTCCGCGAAGCCCGTCACCTCCGTGCCCACGGCGACGATCTCGCCGGAGAACTCATGCCCCGGGATGACGGGGTAGCGGGTCGGCCCGAACTCTCCCGCCAGCATGTGCACATCGGTGCCGCACAGCCCGGCGGCGGTGACCTTGACGACGACCTCGTCGGGGCCGGGCGTCGGGTCCGCGACGGTGGTCACGGACAGCCGGTTCGGTTCCTCGACGACGACTGCGCGCATGGTTGTTACCGCCTTTCGGGAGAGGGGGAGGAGGGAGACGGTGGGGGAGCGGGAGAGGTGGAGGGGGTCCGTGTCGCGCGGGCCGCCTCGGCTATCGCGTCGGCGGTGATGCCGTACTCCTCGAAGAGTTCGGAGGCGGAGGCGCCGTAGTGCTCCGGGGAGACGCAGTGTCCCCGGTCGCCATTGAGACCGGGGATCGCCCGGAGGGCGGCGAGTTGTTCGACGGGCTGGTGGGTGGGCCCGTCCTCGCCGACGCCGATGGAGTCGTGCGTCCAGATGTAGGTCACCGGCAGCCGCATCAGGGCGGCCATCTGGACGACGGGTCGCATGTAGTCGGAGAAGACCAGGAACGTGCCCCGTAGATCCGGGTGTTGCCGTGCAGCACGATGCCGTTCATCACGGCGCCCATGGCGTGTTCACGGATGCCGTAGTGGACGGTGCGGCCGTACGGATCGGCGGCCGGCAGCGGATTGCCGGCCGGCGGCGGTGGGGATCGCCCGGGGCATGGCGCATCGGATGCTGGTGCAGCAGATACCCGACCGGGGCCAGGGCCATCGCGGTACCGGGGTGACCGTGCCCGGCCCGCTGCACGGCATCCATCGCCAGCACCCGGGCGGTGTCGACCGCCCGGCGGTCCGTCTCGCTCCAGACGAAGGCGGGGGAGGCCGGTGCGGGGGACCCGGCGGATGCGGGGACTGTCGTGCTCACCGTGGATCGGCTTCCTTCCGGGCGACGGAGTCAGGCCGCGCGCAGATTGCGCGACTCGACCTGCTTGATCTTTTCGACCTTGGGGGCGGAACCGCCGCCCGCGAAGTCGGACATCAGCCAGTGCTGCAGACAGACCAGCGCGGCCTCCACTCCCATCGTGCGATTGCCGAAGCAGGCGATCTGCGCGTCGTTGGACTTGCGGGCGCGTTCGGCGCTGTAGCTGTCGGGGATCTGGGCGGCACGGATGCCGGGGACCTTGTTGGCGGCGATCGCCATGCCGATGCCGGTGCCACAGATGAGGACGGCACGCTCGTGTTCGCCGCGGGCCACGCTCCGTGCGACCCGCTCGGCGACGTCCGGGTAGTCCTCGGTGGCCGTGGCGCTCATGTCGGTGACCGGGTGGCCGTGCTCGGTGAGGTAGGCGATCATCGCGTCCTTCATGACGATCCCGGCGTCGTCGGCACCGATGGCGATGCGGTGGGTGTGCTGCACGGTGGTCTCCCTCGGGGCTGTGGGGCTTGTGGGGCCGGGGCCGCTGGGCCTGGGGTCCTGGGGTTCCTGGGGCTGGGGGCGGTCGGCGTCGGTCGGGGTGGCGTTGACGTCCGGGGCGTTGCCGGGGCCGGCCGTCAGCCGCCGGCGGACCCGGAGATCTCTTCGCCGGCGGTCCCGGAGATTTCACCGAGGACCTTGCGCAGGCCCTCGGTGTCGTGGGCCAGCCGGCCCAGGAACAGTCCGTCGACGGCGCCGGCCAGCGCGCCGTAGGTGCCGGGGCCCGCGGTGCCGCCGTAGATCAGCCGCCCGCGTACGTCGTGGTCGCGCAGACAGCCGCGGATGGCACCGGCCACCGCCCGGACGTGCCGGGCCGGCGCCGGTGCGCGGGCGCCGATCGCCCAGACCGGCTCGTACGCGATGACGACCTCGCTGTCCGGTACGGCACCGGACAGCGCGGCCCGTACCTGGGTCAGCGTTTCGTCGACGGCCGCGTCGAGATCCTCGGCACGCCGCTCGCCCGCACAGATCACGGGAACGAGGCCGGCGTGGGTGGCCGCCCGGGTCTTGGCGGTGACGGTCTCATCCGTCTCCCCGAAGTACCGGCGGCGCTCGGCATGGCCGACCTCCACATACCGTGCGCCCGCCTCGGCGAGCATCCCGGCGGACACCTCACCGGTCCAGGCGCCGCTCTCCGCCCAGTGCACATCCTGTGCGCCGAAGGCGATTCCGGTGCCGGAGAGCAGCTCGCGGGCGTCCGCCAGCGCCGGGAAGGACGGCAGCACGAAGAGGTCGACGGGACGGGGGAGCGCGGCCAGCGCATCGTCGAGCGCCGCCACCTCCGCGAGCCAGTCCCGGGTCCGCGCCAGCCCGAAGTGGAGCTTCAGCGAGACGCCGATCATCGGACGGTGGTCCGCTGCGGACGTCGAGTTTTCAGGGATCACGTCATTCATGATACTTAAAACAAAATCACATGTGAAGTTCTCAGGCCAAGGCAGGAGAATTGTTAATTCCACGAGATCTGTGTGATTTCTGTGGATGGCGCGAGAGCTGTTCCACCTCCGTCACCGGCCGGATCCGGGAGGGACGTCGGACGTATGACCTTGGCGGGGATGGCCTCGACGTATGGCCTCGGAGGCAATCGACCCGTCGGAGGGTGGCTGGAAACGTGGCGGCCGTCCGAAAGGGCCGTCGCGCCCGTCCCGCCCGGCGGAGATCCTGCCGCTGCGCACCCGGCACATCGAGGGCGATGTGCCGGGTGCGCAGCGTCGCCGCCGACTACGACGCGTCGGCGACAGCCGCGGCCCGGCGCGCCGAGGCCGCCGTATGACCCTCGCCGTGACGGCGAAGCGACCGGCCGGCCGCTCTCGGCGCCCGGCTCACCCCCGGCTCACAGCCCGGCCAGCTCCGCCAGCACCCGGGCCTCCGCCAACAGCTCCGCCCCGTCCTCGACTTCGTCGTGGTCCGCGCACCACAGCGCGCACTCCACCCCGCGCGCCACCGCCCAGGCCATCAGGCGTGCCGGATCCTCGCCCAGCACGTCGGCGACCAGCGCGTACCGCTCGCGGAGCACCGGCCGCGGATCCGGGTGCCCGAAGGGATCGTCGATCTGCGCCAGCAACGGCCATGGGTCGTACGCCGGGTCGCCGACCATTGGTTTGGGGTCGATGGCCAGCCACGGACGGCGCTTCGACGCCAGCACATTGCCGGGGTTGAAGTCACCGTGCACCACGACCTCGCGGGCGGCCGTCGTCGGCAGCGTACGCAGCAGCTCGGCGCCGCGCGTGACCAGACCGGGGTCGTAACCGGGCCGCAGCCGGATCATCCGCTCCTGGAGCAGGTCGGCCCATTCGGCGCAGACCGTGCCGACGTGCTCCAGCTGTTCGTCGGGCGGTGTGGGCGCGGCCCAAAGGTCACGCAGCAGTCCGGCGGCGACGGTGAGCCGCTCGGCGGGCGGCAAGGGGGAGTCGTCGAGCGTCGTGCCCGGGTCGCAGCGTTCGATCAGCAGCGCGCTGTGCTCACGGTCCCACCGGTGGAGCCGTACCGCCCCGTTGCCGTTCCAGGCCCGCAGCGCCGGTGCCTCGCCGTCGGCCTCGCGGTGCGGCCAGGTCACCTTGAGTACCGCCCACCCGCTGCGCGCCGAAAGCGTCGATCCGTCACCCGGCCCCGTAGCCGGCGCCACCCAAGAGCAGCTGCCGCCGTGGAACGGGGCGCCGAGCCGCAGTTCCCACCGCTCCTCGATCTCCCGGACGATCCCCGGAAGCCGGTCGAGCCAGGCCCGCCCGGAGGGGGTCCGGCGCATCGTCTCGACTACGGGCAGCGCGTCGGGGAAGCGGTCGTCGTCGGGCAGGGTGGGCGTCATCCCGGCAGCCTAGACGAGGAGGCCCGGGCTCGGGGCGCTGTGCGGGCCGCTCCGATTCCGCGACACTGTGGCTCGGCGGCCGGTGACGGCTCGGTGGCACGGTGAAGGCTGCGCGGCACGGTGATTCCTCGACGCCGTGCACTTCCACAGCCGTGGGTCCGTACGGGGGAGAGCGCGGACACACCCGCCTACTCGGGCGTTTTCCTGCATAAGTCTGTTGATATGTGTCGGGGATGAGCGCGTACAAGCACAAACGGTATGCGGCGGTGGTCCTGCTCGCCGCGCTGGCCGTGAGCTGCGGCGGCGCGGAGAGCACCCCGCCCCCGCACTCGGAATCCAAGCCGCGCGGCCACGGCGGCGCCCCCGTGGTCGAGCCCTCCCCCCAGCGGCCGTTCACCCTGGTCGCCTCCGGAGAGATCATCCCGTCCGTCCCGGACGTCCTCGGCACGGCGCGGCGGGACGCGAAGGGTATGGGCTACGACTTCCGGCCGATGCTGGCCGGGGTGAAGCCGGTCATCCACGACGCCGACATGGCGGTGTGTCATCTCGGCGCACCGCTCGGACAGTTGTCCGGCCCCTTCGCCGGCTATCCCGTCTTCCAGGCCCCGCCGCAGCTCGCGTCCGCTCTGAAGGCGACCGGTTACGACTCCTGCTCCACCGCCAGCAACCATGTGCTGGACCGTGGCCTCCCGGGTGTGCACCGCACCCTGCGGGCGCTGGAGACGGTCGGGCTGCGGCATGTCGGCTCGGCCCGCAGCGCCACCGAGGCCGCCCGCTCGGCGCGGGTACTGGCCCGCAGCGGAGCGAAGGTGGCCCACCTCTCGTACACCTACGGCACCAATGGTGCCCAGCGCCCGGCGTCCGCGCCCTGGACGGTGAATCTGCTCGACAAGAAGAAGATCATCGCCGATGCGCGGGCGGCCCGCCGGGCCGGTGCCGATGTGGTGGTCGTCAGCGCGCACTGGGGCACCGAGTACCGGACCGCCCCCAACGCGCAGCAGATCAGACTCGCCGAGGCCCTCACCGCCTCGCAGACCGAAGGCCGCCCGGACATCGACCTGCTCCTCGGCACCCACGCGCACACCCCGCAGCCGTACGAGAAGGTCAACGGCACCTGGGTCGCCTACGGGCTCGGCGCCCATATCTCCGGCCGTATGAAGAAACCGGCGGGCAACTGGGGCACCATCGCCCGTTTCCACTTCGAACCGCCTGCCCGGCACGGCGGGCGCTGGCAGGTCACCAAGGCCGAGTACATTCCGCAGCTCGCCCTGCAGGGACCGCCGGTGCGGATGCTCAATCTCGCCCGGACACGCGGCCACGCGGACATCCGCGACGCGATCAGCAAGGCGGTCCTCAGCCGGGGCGCCGCGGCCGACGGCCTGAAGATGGGGAGGTGAGAGGACGGGCGGCAGACCGACCGCTCCGATGCTCGCGTACGCCCCGCGTCCCGGTGTGAAACCCTGGTGGGCAGTACATCGGCCAGGCCAGGGAAGGACCGGAGGCAGTGAGCGAGAGGGCGGCCGCCCGGCCCCGCAATCCGCGTGGGCAGGGCGAGCGTCTGCGGGAGGAACTCCTGCGGGCCACCGAGCGCCTCCTGGAGGAGGTCGGCAGCGAGGACGCGCTGTCGCTGCGCGCGGTGGCGCGGGCCGCCGGCGTCGCCGCCCCGAGCATCTACCGCCACTTCGCCGACAAGACCGAGCTGGTGTGGGCCACCCTGGAGATCAGCTACGAGCGGCTGGGGCAGGCGATGGCCGCCGCTGCCGAGCAGGCCGACGACGACCCGGTGGCACGGCTGCGCGCCCAGCTGCGCGCCTACTGCCGCTACGCCGTCGCGCACCCCGCCACGTACCGCCTGCTCCACGAGACCCGGCAGACCCCGGTCGGCCCCGAGCGGTTGGCCGGACACCCGGCCGGAATGCTGGTGCGCGGCTGGAACGACGCGCTGACGGCCTGCGAAGAGGCCGGCTGGACGGTACGCGGTTCGCGCGCCGAGGCGCCGTATGTGCTGTGGTCGTCGGTGCACGGGCGCGTCATGCTCTGGCAGGTCATGCCGAGCCCGAAGGACGCCCGCCGGCTGGACCGGTTCGTGGACGAAATCCTGCGGCTGTTGCTGGAGCGCTGAGCCGCACACCCTGAGGAAGGCCTCAAGTCCTGACGCCGCCTCAGCCCCTGGGCTGGAGCGCTGGGCCTACGCCCTGCGAGCCGCACCCCTGAGCGAGTCTGACGCCCTGACAAGAGCCCGCGCTCCCCGAAGAACTGCCAGCAGCCACCCCCGCTGCACATGCCCATGCATTACGCATGTAAGTTTACGACTGTTAGGCGAACGTTCGACTCATGGCGCACGCCCTTGCCGACGTGCGCGCACGAAGCGAGATGAGCGAGATGACTGTTTCCGCCGCCCCGGCGCCCCTTCCCGTGCAGCCCCCGAACGGCTGCCCCTTCGAACCCCCCACCGCATTCGCGGCCCTGCGCACCACCGAGCCGATCTCCAAGGTCTCCCTTCCGGATGGCAGTTGGGCCTGGCTGGCCACCCGCTACGGCGACATCCGGGCGATCCTCGGCGACCCGCGCTTCAGCTCCGACACCACCGTCCACGGTTACCCGCTCAGCGGTATGACCGGCGGTGCCCCGAACGCGAACCGCGGCTTCATCCGCCGGGACCCGCCCGAGCACACCCGGCTGCGCCGGATGGTCACCCGGGAGTTCATGGTCAAGCGGGTCGAGGCGCTGCGTCCCGGGATCCAGCGCCTCACCGACGAACTCTGCGACGCGATGGAGCGTGCCGAGGGGCACGAGCAGGGCGGGGTCGACCTCGTCGAGGCGCTGGCACTGCCCGTCCCTTCGCTGGTCATCAGCCTGCTGCTCGGCGTCCCGTACGACGACCACGACGTCTTCCAGCGGCTCACCGGCACGCTCCTCTCCCGTACCATCCCCGACGACGAACGCGAGGCCGCCCGCGTCGAACTCCGGGACTACCTCGACCGGTTGGTCACCGCGAAGGAAGCCGCTCCCGGCGATGACATCCTCGGGCGGCTGATCGTCGAACAGCAGCGGACCGGCGAGATCACCCACGACGACGTGACCGCCTTCGCCGCCCTGCTGCTGATCGCCGGTCACGAGACCACCGCCAATATGATCGGCCTGAGCGCACTGACCCTGATGCGCGACCCGGAGACCGCAGAGCGGCTGCGCCAGGAGCCCGGTCTGATCCGCGGCGCCGTCGAGGAACTGCTGCGCTACCACAGCATCATCCGCAACGGACCGCGCCGGGTCGCCACCGCCGACGTCGAGATCGACGGGCACCTCATCCGGGCGGGTGAGGGCGTCGTGGTGGCCGTGGCGTCCGCCAACCGCGACGAGCGCGTGTTCGCCGAACCCGACCGCCTCGACGTCCGCCGCCCCAACGCCCAGCACCATGTCGCCTTCGGCTACGGCGTCCACCAGTGCCTCGGCCAGGCGCTGGCCCGTGTCGAACTCCAGGTCGTCATCGCGACGTTGCTGCGGCGCTTCCCCACGATGCGGCCGACGGTGCCGGTCGAGGAGATTCCGTTCCGTACCGATATGACGATCTACGGATGTCACGCCCTGCCCGTCACCTGGTGACACACCTGGGCCACCTGATGACAGTCCCAAGCCACCTGGTGGCACCCCGGCCACCAGGTGACGCACCCAGGCCACCGGATGGCACACCCGAGCCACCGTTGAGGCCACCCTCCACCAACCCACGGAGTTCCGTCATGAAGATCACCCTTGACACCGACAAGTGCTGCGCCGCCGGCCAGTGCGTACTGATCGCCCCCGAGGTCTTCGACCAGCGCGACGAGGACGGCATCGTCGTGCTCCTCGACGACGCCCCGCCCGCCGAACAGCACGACGCGGTCCGCGAGGCCGCCGCCATCTGCCCGGCCGCCGCCATCGAGATCCAGGCATGAGCGAGCACGGCATGGGGGCGCCCCCGGCCGAAGCCCCCCGGCCCATAGCCGTCGTCGGAGCCTCGGCGGCCGGGCTCGCCGCCGCCGAGACGCTGCGCCGTTCCGGCTGGGACGGCCCGCTCGTCCTCATCGGCGACGAACCCCATCTCCCGTACGACCGGCCGCCGTTGTCCAAGCAGCTGCTGCTCGGCGCATGGGAGCCGGACCGCCTGCTGCTGCGCACCACCGACCAGCTCGATCCGCTCGGGCTCGACCTGCGGCTCGGCACCCGGGCGACCGGCCTCGACGCGGCCACCCGCACCCTCACCCTCGTCGACGGCGTGGGGATCCCCCCGCTTGAGCAAGGTCGAGAGCGGGGGAGTCTCGCCTGCGCCGGCGTGATCATCGCGACCGGCGTCACCGCCCGCACCCTCCCCGGCGCCGAACACCTCGCCGGCGTGCACACCCTGCGCACCCTGGACGACGCGCTGGCCCTGCGTGCCCGGCTGGCCGACGGCGGGCGGCGCCTGGTGATCGTGGGCAACGGCGTACTGGGATGTGAAGCGGCTGCGGTGGCACGGGGGTTGGGGCATGAGGTGACCCTTGTGGGACGTGCCACGGTACCGATGGCCGGTACCGTCGGCGCCGAGATCGGCGGGTTGCTCGCCGAGGAACACCGGGCCCGTAGCGTGCGGTTGCGGACCGGCGTGGTGGACGGTTTCGAGACGGTGAACGGCTTCGAGACGGGAAACGGCTTCGAGACGGGAAACGGTTTCAAGACGGCGAACGGCTTCGAGACGGCGGGCGACAGGGTCACCGGCGTCCGGCTGGCCGACGGGACCCGGCTGCCCGCCGACCTCGTGCTGCTCGCCATCGGCTCCGAACCCGCCGTCCGCTGGTTGACCGACCCGTCCCTGGACACCGTCGACGGGCTGCGCTGCGACGCGTACTGCGCCGCCGCCCCCGGCATCTACGCCGCGGGCGACGTGGCCCGCTGGGACCATCCGGTCCACGGCCGGCCGCTCCGGTTCGAGCACCGGATGAACGCCACCGAGCAGGGGATGGCCGCCGCCCGCAATCTGCTCGCCGAGCTCGCCGGCGAGGGCATCGACATCCCCGCGCCGGACCGCCGGCCCTTCGCGCCCGTGCCGTACTTCTGGTCCGACCAGTACGACATCAAGATGCAGGCGTACGGGCTGACCGCGGGCGCCGACCGGACGGAGACCACCGTCCTGGACCGCGACGCGCGCCGGGCCGTCGCCCTCTACGGCCGGGACGGCACCGCCACCGGCGTCCTGGCCATCGGTCTGCCGCCCCGCCAGGTCCGTGCGCTGCGTGCGGTGATCGCCACGCCCGTCCCCTGGGAGGAGGCACGCGACCGGATCCGGACGGCCACGGGCTCCGGCTGAGGGGGCCGGATCGGGGAGACATGACCGGCTCGTACGTACGGGTACGCGGCGCCCGTGAGCACAGCCTCCGCGGTATCGATGCGGACATCCCGAGGAACGCGCTGGTCACGTTCACCGGGGATGTCCGGATCGGGCAAGTCCTCGCTCGCAGGGGCCACGCGAGGGATGGCCGGCCGCGTGAGCCATGCTGCCCACTGGTGCCCGGCGGCCGGACGCCCATTGCCGACCGGTCGCACGGCATGTGGTGCACGGGAACGGGCACGGCGGCACACACCTTCGCCTCCTGCGGGATGGACACCACTCCGGAGCGCACATCCAGTCGCCCGGCGAACCCCGTCCACCCCCCTCGGATCCGCCGGCGTTGAGCCCGCCGGTGGCGTCCGGTGCGAACAACTCCGGCGGGTTCACATCGCGCCTCCGACGTGCCCACGCCTGTGGTTCCGGATCTCCCGGGCGGCAGCACAGGCAGCCGCCCTGTCACTTCGCGCCTGTGCTTCCCGGCGCCGGAGGTCCAGCGCGCTGCACACTTTGCAGCCGGTGACCGGATCGCCCTCCAAGAGCAAGCCGTCCGGCGGCAGCTCGATGGGAGGTCCTGGGCAGGTCCTCCGCCACGGTTCCCAGTGCACTGGTGTGCCGAGCGACGTCAGGACCCAACTCCCGTGAGGAGAACGGGTAATGGCCAATCAGAAAACGTTCCGAAGATCACGGATCACTTCCGGGAGCGGATCCTGTCGGGCGACCTGGAGCCAGGCGCGAAGCTGCCGACGAACCGTGAGCTCTCGGGTCAGTGGCAGGTGGCTGCCGCCACTGTGTCGATCGGCCCACCGGGGATGGGCCGCCGCCGCGCTGATCTCCGCGCCGGTGATCTCAGCTCCGGCCGTCGGGCTGCTGCTCTCCGGCTGACGAACCCACCGGCGGTGGCGCGGCTCCGTCGCCGGTGCCCCAGCCGGACGGCTTCGGGCCCACGGAGAAGGCCAGTTCGCGGCCCGAGCGGAGATCGTCGGTGGTCAGATACGTCCGGTCCCAATGGGTACCGTCCAGGCTGACGGACTGGAGGTAGTGGTCGACGTCCGACGTACCGGGTGCGGTGAGGGTGAAGCGCCCGGAGGGGTAGAAGTGCTGATCAAGCGTCAGGTCCACGCGGTCGAAGACCGGTGTGCTCAGCCCCCAGCTGTCGGTCCCCGGCTGCACGGGGAACACCCCGATCGAGGAGAGCACCATCCAGGCCGACATGGTGCCCAGATCGTCGTTCCCGGTCATACCCGAGGGGGTGTCGGTGAAGAGGGTCAGTGCCGCATGCACCACGTCCGTCGTCTTCCAGGGCCGGCCGGTGGAGAGGTAGGTGTACGGGGCGATCAGATCGGGCTCGTTCTGCGGGTTGTACTTGTCCGCGTTGTAGTAGTCGTACGGGCCGTTGACCCACACCTCACGCGCCGTCTTCTCCGGATCCTTCCGCAACTGCTCGTAGGCGAAGAAGGAGTCGAGCCGCTCATCAGCCCTGTCCTTGCCGCCGATCAGCTTCAGCATCCCCGGCAGATCCTGTGGCACCAGCCACTGGTACTGCCAGGACGTGCCCTCGTGGAAACCCTCGCTCTCGGCCGGATCGGCGGGTCCGGTGAAGGCGCCCTTCTCGTCGCGGGCCCGGGAGAACCCCGTCGAACGGTCGAAGATGGTGCGGTAGTTCTGCGCACGGGCCGCATACCGGTCGGCGTCCGCCGTATGTCCCAGATCGCGGGCCATCTGCGCCAGCATGGCATCCGACAGGGCGTATTCGAGGGTCGCCGAAGCCCCGTGGTCGAAGTCGGAGTCCCCGGGTTTCGCATGCTCACGGCCCTTGATGTACGGGACGAAACCGTGCTTCATATATTGGAGGTTGGCCTCCCGCCCGACAGCGGGTGAATCGGGCGGCGGCACCCCGTCGGCGTTCTTCTTCAGCGCCGCGTACGCCTCCTCCTCATGCCCCCTCAACAATCCTTGCTGATAGGCATTGGTGAGGAACGGCGTGACCGGATCGCCGGTCATGATGTTCGTCTCGACCGTGCCGTAGCCCCACTTGGGCAGCCAGCCGCCCTCCTTGTCGATCCGCAGCACCGACAGCGCCATATCGCGGGACTCGCGCGGCGCGAGCAGGGCCAGCAGCTGCGCCTGCGTGCGGTAGGTGTCCCACAGTGACCAGTTCTGGTAGTAGGTGAAGCCCTCGGCCCGGTGGATCTTCTGGTCCCAGCCCGTGTAGCGCCCGTCCACATCACTGCCGATATTCGGCGCGAGGAACGACCGGTAGAGCGAGGAGTAGAAGGTCCGGCGCAGCGTCTTGTCGCCGCCCTGTGTCCGCACCAGGTTCAGCCGCCGCTCCCAGGCGGCGTTCGCGGCGGCCTTCGTACGCTCGAAGGAACGGCCGCCCTCGGCACGCAGATTGCGGGCCGCGCCGGCCGCGTCCACGTAACTGAGGGCGGTGGTCGCCTCGACCGTACGGTCCTCGCGGGTGTCGAAACGGGCATAGGCACCGTGCCGTCCGGTGGCCGTGGAGTCCTTGGACCCGGGCGTCACCGTGTCGCCGTCCCAGGTCCCGTACGACGTGAACGGCCGGTCGAAGCGGGTGATCGTGTAGACCGTGTACGGCCTGGTGTCCTGACAGAAGCCCCGGCCGGTGATGGCGGTACGGATGGTGCGCGAATCCAGCACCTCGACCCGTGTGGAGACCGTTTTGTGCAGTGACTGGCCGGTGTTGAGCAGCACATTGGCCTTGTCGGTGGCCGGGAAGGTGTAGCGCTGCTTGCCGGTACGGGCGGTCGCGGTGAGCTCGGCGGTGATTCCGCCGTACGACGCCAGGCCCACCCGGTAGTAGCCGGGGCGGGCCGACTCGACGTCATGGCTGTAGCGGGCCGCGTACTTCGCATAGTCGGTCTCGGTGATGTCGCCGGTGGTGGGCAGCACCGGCAGATCACCGCCGAGTCCGCAGCCGACACCGGAGATGTGCACCGAGCTGAAGCCTCGGATGCGGTCGTCGTCGTAGCCGTAGCCGGTGGTGTGGCCGGTGTCGGGGGAGAGCTGCACCATGCCGAACGGGACCGCGGCACCCGGGTAGGTGTTGCCCTCGTTCCGGCTGCCGATGAACGGGTTGACCAGGTCGGTGAGCGGACCGCCGGGCGAGTCCGCCCGCGCGGCGGGGGCGGTGAGCGCTCCGCCGATGAGCGCGGCGGCCAGCATCACGCCCGCGGTGCGCGACCGGGTGCGTCTGAGCCATGGCATGGGCGGGCCTCCGGTGTGCGTGAGCCGACGGCGGGTGACAACGGCCGACAGCGGGAGACGACAGTCCATCACAGCCGACGACAGCCGATCACAGCAGACAACGTTGTCAGAACGCGCTCATTCTTGGTGTAGGTCAGGTGCGCGTCAAGGGGCGGCGCGCCGATCGCGCCGCGAGTCCCTGACGGAGGGAGTGGGGCGCCAAAAATCATGCGGCGTCCGACTTGCTCTCTTCAGGGCCGCGTGTCTCAATGGTCAGCGATTCAGGTCGCTGACCGGCCGTCAGGTCACCACAGGTCCCACCGGACCGCTACCTGATCCATGGTCGGCACGGGGTCCGAGCCGCGGCCCCCGCGTGGTCGCCCGCCCCCTCGATCGTGCTCGGCAAGCCGGTGCCCACGGGCCTGCAACCCCCCTCACGAAGGCGGTACCCCCATGAGACACGGCACGCTCGGAACCGGCACGGTACTCGGCATCGGCATAGCCTTGGCGGGCACCCTCGGCATGGCGCCGGCCGCCGCAGCGGTGACACCGGACACCGCGACCCTCTCCTTCGACTGCGGCAGCTACGGCTCGGGTACGGCGACGCTCACCGCGGCCCAGGACGGGACGGCCGCGACCATCGACGTGTCCACCTCGGCCATCACCTCGCCCATCGACATCGCCGCGAACTCGGTCACCTCCACGCTCACGCTCACCAAGAACGGCTCCGGGACGACGGAGTTCAGCGGCAGCGCCAACCCGGCGATCCCGGCCGGCAGCGCAGTCTCCACCGGGCCGCTCAGCGGCACCGTCGCCGCGGGCGACAGCCTGGAGGCCACCTCGCTCCAGGTCGTGGTGCTCGGTACCACGGTGACGTGCGAGGCCACCTCCGCACAGTCCCCGGGCCCGTTCGTGTTCTGACGCGCTGTCGGGAAGCAGGAGAGCCGAGGTCCTGATTCAGAGGGCGGCGCCTGAGAGCGCGCGTGAGCGAACGGCGCCGCCCCGCAGCCACTACCGTCCCTCGGCGTCCCCCGCGTCCGCGTCCCCCGCGTCCGCGTCCCCCGCGTCCGCGTTCTCACGCTCCGCCTTGGCCATTTCGGAGCGCCGGTAGGAGTACGCGAAGTAGACGACCAGGCCGACGGCGAACCACAGCGCGAAGCGCACCCAGGTCTGCCACTGCAGGAACGTGATCAGCCAGATCGAGAAGCACACACCGATTGCCGGCACCACCGGCATCCCCGGTGTACGGAACGACCGCGGCAGTTCGGGCCGCTTGTAGCGGAGCACGATCACCGCGATGCAGACGACCACGAACGCCAGCAGAATGCCGATGTTGGTCAGTTCGGCGGCCTCGGCGATCGGCAGGAACCCCGCGATCACGGCCGAGGCGGCGCCGACGATCCAGGTCACCCGGGTCGGCACATGCCGCTTGGGGCTGGTCTTGGCGAACCACTTCGGCAGCAGCCCGTCCCGGCTCATCGAGAACCACACCCGGGTCACACCGAGCATGAAGGTGAACATGACGGTCAGGATGCCGATGATCGCGCCGACCGCGATGACATCCGCGAGGCCGCTCAGGCCCACCGACTTGAACGCCGACGAGAAGCCGCTCTCCGGGTCGATGTCCGTGTAGTTCTGCATACCCGTCAGGACCAGGCAGGCCAGCACGTACAGCACCATCGAGATCGCCAGCGAGTACACGATCGCCTTCGGCATATGGCGCTGGGCGTCCTTGGACTCCTCGGCCGCGGTGCTCATCGCGTCATAGCCGAAGACCGCGAAGAACACGGTCGCCGCGCCGGTGAACGCACCGGTCACCCCGAACGGGAAGAACGGCTCGTAGTTCCCGGACTTGATGTGGAAGAAGCCGACCCCGATCACCAGCAGGACCACCAGGACCTTCAGGACCACCACGACCGTCTCGAAACGCGCGGCGTTCTTGATGCCCAGGGTCAGCAGATACGCGATCAACAGGCAGAGCAACGCCGCGAAGAGGTCCACCCGGTGGCCGTCACCGGTTCCCGGCGCGCCCAGCATCCAGGCGGGCAGTTCGGCGCCCAGCTCGCCGAGCAGAAAGTTGAAGTACCCGGAGATGCCGATCGCGACCACCGCCACGATCGCGGTGTACTCCAGCAGCAGATCCCAGCCGATGAACCAGCCGGCCAGTTCGCCGAGGACCGCGTAGCCATAGGTGTAGGCCGACCCCGCCTTCGGGATCAGCCCGGCGAATTCGGCGTAAGAAAAGGCCGCCGCGGCGCTCGCCACGCCTGCGATGAGGAAGGAGAGCAGGACCGCGGGGCCCGCCTTCCCGTTCGCGACGGTGCCCGCGAGGGTGAAGATGCCCGCGCCGATGATGCCGCCGACGCCGATGGCGGTCAGTTGCCACAGCCCGAGCACCCGGGTGAGCTGCTGGCTCGCCGCGCCTTCCGGCTCCTCGATGTGTTCGATCGGCTTCCGGCGTAATACGCCCTGTCCCGCGCGCAGCCGCATGGGTGATCCCTTCGTACGTTTCGTACGCTCCGTCGTTCGTCCGACGGCGGATCATCATGACCCTTTGGCGGCTGCTTCCGGAAGGCGACTCCCTAGAAAATATGAACGAGTTCCGGGATATGCCAGGGCCGGAAACGCCTCACCCGACATCCTCCAGCCGGAATCCGACCTTCAGGCCGACTTGATAGTGATCGATTTCGCCGTCGACGAGATGCCCGCGGATCTGGGTGACCTCGAACCAGTCCAGGTAGCGCAGCGTATCCGACGCGCGCTCGATGCCATTGCGGATCGCGGCGTCCATGCTCTGCTGGGACGTGCCCACGATCTCGGTCACGCGGTAGGTGCGGTCGGTCACGGTGTCTCCCCTCGCCAGGGCGGCGCTCCGCCCGTCCACCTTCCACCGTGCCTCAGGGCGGCGGGCCCCACCAGCGGAGCGGCGGGCGGGCATCCCGGGGGACACACCTACGGGACGACGGTGACCGGCCAGCGTCCGGCCTTGACCAGGCGGACCGCGACCGACCCCATGATGCGGTGCCCGGCCGACTCCGAGGCGCCGACCACCACCGCGTCGGCCTTCAGCTCATCGGCCATCTGCACCAGCCCGTTGTACGGGTCCCCGCGCAGGGTGTGGAACTCCCAGCGCACTTCGTAGATCCCCTGCAGCCGCTCCGTCGCCTGCCGGAACTCGGCGATCAGCTCATCGGCGACCTCCTGTGTCGTGTCCACGACGGGGGCGCCCATCGTCGCTCCGGCCGGCAGCACCGGCTGGACGTAGACCAGGACGAGCTTCGACGCCTGGCGCCTGGCCAGCCCGGCCGCGTACGCGGCGGCGCGCCACGACGAGTCGGAGCCGTCGACGCCGACGACGATGACCTTCGGGCCGTCCGTTCCGCGCTCGAACTGCGCGGCTGCGTTCTCCTCCATACCTGGGAGGTTAGTCCTGGCCGGGTACGCGCGGGCCCGCGCACCCGTCGGGAGGGCGAGCCGGACTTCGGCAAATGGCTCTCGCGTGCCCGCGTGCCCGCCGGGAGCGCGGGCCCGACTTCGGCGAACGGGCTCCTGGGTGCCTGTGCACCCCGCGTACCTGCCCGCCGGCGTCCTTCCGGGCGGATGGATCCGGCCGTGTCCGGCGTCGGCCGCTCAGGCGGGAGCCGGCGGCCAGCGGTCCGGTGCCAGCACGCCCAGGACGTACGCCCTGGCGACCAGCGCGGTACGGCCCTGCACCCGCCAGCGGCGGGCCAGCCGGGTCAGGTGGTAGTTGACGCCGTCCACCGTCAGCCCCAGTGCCGTGCCGATCGAGGCCGTGGTCGCGCCCCCGGCGGCCAGCGCCAGGATCCGGGCCTCCACGGGGCTGGCCGTGTCACGCGGCGCGGGCGGCGGTGCGGTGTCGCGGACCCGCAGCAGCGCCAGCAGCGCGGGCGGCCGTACCGAAGGGTCACCGACCGGATCCACCGTCAGCTCCCCCTCCCGCTCCGACCCGTCGGAGGCGGACCGCCAGTGCACCTCCACGGGATAGCGGGACCGGTGCCCCAGCCGTACCGCCTCGGCGATCCGGTGGAGCTGTTCTTTCGCCCGTGGCCGGAACAGATCCAGCAGATTACGGCCGCGCAGCCGGCCGGGGGCCGCGCCCCACTGCGCGGCCATCGCCGGATTGGCGATCAGCACCTCGCCGTCGGCGTGGCACACCGCGATCGGGGTGGGGATGCGGTCCAGCAGGATCAGGAAGTAGTTGCGCCAGGGGCCGGCGGCGTACGGGCCGGCGGGGTCGGGAGGGCCGCCCGGCCCGTCCCCACCAGGAGGACCCACCGGCCCTGCCGCCCCCCGCGCCCTGCTCGCGCCCGCCGCGCCCTCGCCCGCCGTACCGTCCGCCATGCCCTCGGCATCCCCGTCGTCCAGTGCCCTATTTCCCGTGCGTCCGCAAGATCCGGCCGCGAAAATCCACTGCACAATCATGCAGTTGTCCGGTACAGACCCATGCACCGGGCCGGTCACGCTGGAGGCATGATCGACACCATCGCGCTCCGCACCGATGAACCCGCCGCTGACAACGGCATACCGGTCGCCGACATCTCGGCGGCGGGTCTCACCACGACACCCATCCAGCAGGCCATGGACCTCGCACGGGTCCACGGCCCGTTGTTCAGGCGAAAGCTCAACGACCGGGAGACGCTGTTCGTCTCCTCGCTGGAGCTGGTCACCGAAATCGCCGACGAGAGCCGCTTCGCCAAGGGGGTGTCGGTGGTTCTGGAGGACGTCCGGGAGTTCGCCGGTGACGGTCTGTTCACCGCCTACAACGACGAGCCGAACTGGGCCAAGGCGCACAAGGTCCTGATGCCCGCCTTCGCGCTCGGCTCGATGCGCACCTATCACCCGGCGATGCTCAAGGTCGCCCGCCGGGTCATGGCCGGCTGGGACCGACGGGTGGCCGACGGCACATCCCTGGATGTCGCGGACGACATGACCCGGATGACGCTGGACACCATCGGGCTGGCCGGTTTCGGCTTCGACTTCGAGTCGTTCGCCCGCGACACCCCGCATCCGTTCGTCGAGTCGATGGTGCGCTGCCTCCAGTGGAGCATGACCAAGTTCGCCCGTAAGCCCGGCGCCGACCACTCCGAGGAGGACGCCGCGTTCCGCGTCGACGCGGACTACCTCGCGTCCGTCGTCGACGAGGTCATCGCCGCCAGGACCGCGAGCGGCGAGACCGGCGACGACGATCTGCTGGGCCTGATGCTCGGCGCGACGGAAGGGGGAGGCGCCGGCGACGGCCCCACCCTCGACCTCGCCAATATCCGCAACCAGGTCATCACCTTCCTGATCGCCGGTCACGAGACCACCTCGGGGGCCCTCTCCTTCGCGCTGTACCACCTGCTCAAGGACCCGGTCGCGCTGCGGATGGCCCAGCGTGAGGCCGACGAACTGTGGGGCGACGACCCCGACCCCGCCCCGTCCTTCGAGGACATCGGGCGGCTTCCGTTCACCCGGCAGGTCCTCAACGAGGCGCTCCGGCTGTGGCCGACGGCCGCCGCCTTCACCCGCCAGGCCCGTGCGGACACCCTGCTCGGCGGCCGCTACCCCGTGCGGGCGGGGGATCTGATCACGGTGCTCACACCGATGCTGCACCGCGACCCGTCCTGGGGCGACAACCCCGGGCTGTTCGACCCGTCCCGCTTCAGCCCGGAGGCCGAGGCGGCCCGCTCGCCGCATGCGTACAAACCGTTCGGGACCGGTGAACGCGCCTGTATCGGGCGGCAGTTCGCGCTGCACGAGGCGACCATGCTGCTCGCCCTCCTGGTGCACCGCTACCGGCTGATCGACCACACCGACTACCGGCTGCGCATCAAGGAGACGCTCACCCTCAAGCCCGACGGGTTCACGCTCACCCTGGCCGCGCGGACACCCGAGGACCGGGCCGCGACCCGCGCCGCGCTCGCCGTACTCCCCGGCAGCGCGACCGCCGCCGCCCCGGCGGCGGACGACGGTCTGCCGACCCGCGTCCCGCAGGGGACCGGACTGCTCCTGCTGCACGGCACCAACTACGGCACCTGCCGCGAGTTCGCCGAGCGGATCGCCGACGAGGCGGCCGGCCTGGGCTTCGCCACCGATGTGGCACCCCTGGACGCGCAGGCCGGCGGGCTGCCCGGCGACCGGCCCGTCGTCATCGTCGCCGCCTCCTACAACGGTCAGCCCACCGATGACGCGGCCGCCTTCGTCCGTTGGCTCAACACCGCGCCCGACGGCGCCGCCGCTCAGGTGCCGTACGCCGTCCTGGGCGTCGGCGACCGCAACTGGCCCGCGACCTACCAGCAGGTGCCGACCCTCATCGACGACCGGCTCGACGCGCTGGGTGCGCGGCGGCTGCTGCCGCGCGCCGAGGCCGACGCCTCCGGCGATCTCAGCGGCACCGTGCAGGAGTTCACCGCCGCACTGCGCACCCAGCTGCTGACGCGGTACGGCGATCCGGCCGGCGCCGGCGCGAGCGCTCCGGCCGTCGAGGAGACCTGTTACACCGTTACAGAGGTCGCCGGCGGGCCGCTGGACGCACTGGCCGCCCGGCACGACCTCGTCCCGATGACCGTCACCGAGGCATCCGACCTCACGGCACCGGGCCGGCCACGGCCCAAGCGCTTCCTGCGGATCGCACTGCCCGAGAGCGTCAGCTACCGCACCGCCGACCATCTGGCGGTACTGCCGGCCAACACCCCGGCCGCCGTCGAGCGTGCGGCGAGCGCCCTCGGCGTCGACCTGGACACCGTTCTCGCGCTGCACTCAGCACACCCCGGCCGCGACACCCTCCCCGTCGACCGACCCCTGTCCGTACGCCAACTCCTCACTCGTCACCTGGAGTTGGGAAGCCGGCCAACACCCCGGCAGCGCGCGGTACTCGCCGCGCACAATCCCTGCCCGCCCGAGCGCCTGGCCCTGGAGACCATCGCCGAGGACGACCCGTGCACCCTGATCGAACTGATCGAGGCACACCCGGCGCTGCGCGGCGCACTGCCCTGGCCCACGATCCTGGAACTGCTGCCGCCACTGCGCATCCGGCACTACTCCCTCTCGTCGTCGCCCGCCGACGACCCCCGGCACGCCGATCTGATGGTCTCGCTGCTGCCCGGCGGCACCGGCTCGACCTATCTGCACACGCTGCGGCCCGGCGACACCCTGCTGGCCCGTGTCCAGCCCTGCCGCGCGGCGTTCCGACTCGACCCGGCCGACACCACGCCCGTCATCATGGTCGCGGCAGGCACCGGGCTCGCCCCCTTCCGCGGTGCCGTCGCCGACCGCGTCGCCGCAGGCCAGACCGCCCCCGCGCGGCTCTACTTCGGCTGCGACGACCGCACCGCGGACTTCCTGCACGCCACGGAACTCGCGGCCGCCGAAGCGGCCGGGGCCGTCTCCGTACGGCCCGTCTTCAGCGCCCGCCCCGAGCACGGCCACCGCTTCGTCCAGCACCGCATCGCCGCTGAGGCCGACGAGGTGTGGGAACTGCTACAGGCCGGGGCGCGGGTGTACGTCTGCGGCGACGGCAGCCGGATGGCGCCCGGCGTCCGGGCCGCCTTCCGGGAGCTGCACGGGGCGCGCACGGGGGCTTCGGCGCAGGAGTCGGAGAGGTGGTTGCGGGAACTGACTGCGTCAGGGCGCTACATGGAGGACGTGTACGCAGCGAGTGGGGGTGCGCTGCGCTCGGCTTAGGCCGGCTGGGTTGCTCGCCGTTTTCGGCTGTCCCGCCGTGGGGGTTGCGCCTGCGGCGGGCGTGGGGTTTTCGGGTGCGGTGACGGGCCTTGGGACTCCGTCCTGCGGCCCTCCCCCATAGCCTGAAGGGCATGGGAGGTACCCCCATCCTCCCGACGGTGGGGGAAAGAGGCCGGTGGGGGCACATGTCGTCTGTCGGGTGCCTGTGGTCACGTCCACAAGGTGTACATGACCGGCTACGTGTACCCCTACCGGTCTTCTTCCCCACCCCTTCGGGAGGTGCCGGTCCGCAGGACGGAGTCCGGAGGTCCGGCACCGCTGCCGAACAGCCCCGCGCAGCGGCAACAGCCCACCGCAGGTGCGATGGCGGGACAGCCGATAACGTCGGCTCAGGCCCGCCGCAGGCGAAACCCCCTGCGGCGGGAAGCCGAAAACGGCGAGCAACCATGTCGGCTCAGGCAGAGCGCAGCGTCACCAGCAGAGCGATCCCCGCAACGGTGAAGTTCCGGGTCGCCGCCTCCACCCCGTTCCAGTCCTCGGACTGCCACATCGCGAACCACTCGCCACCGATGGCCAGGAATCCCGCCCCGAAGAGCAACAGCACCATCAGCAGCCCCACGGTGGCCACCTGCCGAGCGCGGGCGGTGCGGTTCCCGTTCCGTAGGCCGACCGCCCACAATCCGGTGGCCGCGACCAGCACCACCGCGGCCAGCACCTCCCAGGTGATGATCGCCAGATAAGCGGTGTCCTGCAGCGAGCGTGAGGTGACGGCGCGCCACATCAGGTCGTCGTCCTTGAATGTGGTGTCCATGGCCAGGACGTGGCGGACGAACTCCCGATTGGTGTCGAAGTCGGTGATATTGCCGAAGGCGACGAGCGCGATATAGAGCGCGACCGTCCCCGTGAGCACGGCCGCCGCGAGTGGCAGCCCCGTGGCCGGACCCTTGCTTGCCGGTCTCTTGCTGGTCATCGACTCTCCCATCAACTCTTGTCAACCCTCTCATCGGGTTTTTCAACGCCCTGCCATCGGTCCTTCACCGGCGCTGTCGTCAACCTGTGGTGACCGATCCGGGACATCTTCCGCCTTGCTGTCGGCCACCCCGCACCCCGCCCCCTGGTTCCCGCCGGGGGCAACTCCCGTACGCTGCTGCCCACTCGACCGTATGACCGATGGAACGAGTGGCCGAACGGCCGAAGAATCCTGGGAAGCGGGGAACATGAAGAAGACGCGGTGCGTGGGGACGATCGCTGTCGCGACTGCGGCGGTGATCGCGGCGACCGGACCGGCGGGGGCCGAGCCGGCCGTCACGACATACGACACCAGCACGTCCGTGGGCGTTCACAACGCCTACGAAAAGGACAAGTATTCCTATTTCGCCGACGCATTGGACTCCGGTGCCGCGCTCGTCGAAATCGACGTCTGGGCCAACGGGTTCGGCTCGTCCTGGCGGGTCTCGCACAGCACCCCGCTCGGGAACGACAACAACTGCGTGGGTGCCTCGACCGTCGCGGAACTCCGCGCCAAGGACCGTGACCAGGACCTCGGCGGCTGCCTCGCCGACATGAAGGCCTGGCACGACGCCAACCCCGGCCACCGGCCGATCATGGTCAAGGTCGAGATGAAGGACGGTTTCCACGCCAAGGGCGGCCGTGGACCCGCCGAGTTCGACGCCCTGGTGCGGCAGAAGCTCGGCGACGCGGTCTACGGCCCCGGGGACCTGACCGCGGGCCACGCCACACCGGACGAGGCGGCGCGGGCCGGCGCCTGGCCCGCGCGCTCCGAACTCGCCGGCAAGTTCCTGTTCGAGCTGATACCCGGCACCGTCGAGGAGGACAACCCGTTCGACAAGCTGTGGACCGACGTGGAGTACGCCACCCATCTCAAGAACCTTGCCCGGCAGGGAAAGCTGGCGCAGGCAACGGCGTTCCCGGCGGTGCACGGCGCGGCCGCGGGCGACCCGCGCGAGCGCTACACCGACCCCGCGCTGCGCCCCTGGTTCGTGGTATTCGACGGCGACGCCGCCACCTACCTGAACGGCAGCATCGACGCCGCCTGGTACGACACCCGCCACTACCTCCTGGTCATGACGGACGCGCACAAGGTCCCGCCGGTGATCGACGGCACCCACCCGACGGAGGCGGAGGCGCTGGCCCGCGTCCGTCAACTCGCCGCGGCGCACGCGAGTTTCGCGACGGCCGACTGGTATGCGCTGCCGCCCGTGCTGCAGACGGTGGTACGGCGCGGGGCCTGACACGGCGTGCCGCGGCGGCCGGGGCAGGCCCCGGAGCGACGCTACGGGAGCCGTGGCGCGCGGCCGCGCCACAGCTGTGCCGTCGTCGCTCGCCGGTAGAGCGCGGCAATGTCCTCGTCGAACCTGCTGCTGTACGACGTGTTGTCGTCGCCACCACCGTCCAGTCCACCGATCACACCGATCAGCGAGCCGGTGCCGGTGGCCGGATCGAGGTCGGTGAGCAGCGGCCCGCCGCTCGTGCCGTCCGGGAATCCGGCGCAGGGAAAGCGGAACTGGGACGGCCCTTCCGCGTCCGCCGTGTGCCGGCAGCTGACCGGCGTGTCCCGGTCGAGGGGATAGCCGGTCAGCTGCGCCGGGCGCCCGGCCGGCGCGTGGAACCGGATCCGTTCGGCACCGGTCAGGGCCTCGATCCGCCGGTCCTCCCGGCCGGCCCTGCGCACCCTGAGGAACGCCACGTCATGGTCGGGGTCCTGGTCGCTGATCCAGCGCGGGTCGACATCGATCCGGGTGGGCACCCACAGGCCGTACGGCGCGATCCCGTCGTGCAGGCCGGGTGCGAACACCAGCCGGGTGCGGAAGCCGCCGTCGTGCACACAGTGCGCGGCGGTGGCGACGAGGTCCCCCGCCGGGGAGTGCACCACGCTCGCGGTGCAGTGGTGCGTCGGGGCGTCGTCGGGGCCGGCATCGGGCGCGGGGGAGAAGAGGGCGCCGATGGGGGGAGCGGGGGCCGCCGGGGCGGCGACGGGGGGCCGGGAGGCGGGCGGCGAGGCGGACGCGCCGCTGTGGAGCGTCGTCCCCGGGGGCCCTGGCCGCTCCGTGTAGCCTCCGGCGAGCACCGACGCGGCCGCCGCGTCACCCGCCGCCCGGTCGGCGCTGTACGTCCCCCTGGCGGCGTCCCCGGGCGCCAGAGACGGATCACCCGGCCCGGACCGGAGCGCCAGCGCCGCACCGCCCGTGACGACCGTGAGAAGCGTGAGCGCCAGCGTCACGCGCAGCGGAACACCGGCCCGGCGGTGTCCCGTACAGGCCGGTCCGTCCTGGCACGGCGGTTCGTCCGGTTCCCGGTCCCCGGCCGGCCCGCCCGCGTCGTCCGCGCCCTCCGCCGGTACGGGATGGTGTTCGCTCGTCTCCACCAGTTGCCGCCTCGCCGCATCAGCCGGCGCCTCCCCGTCGGACGGCCGGGGAGGCGCCGGACCAGACATTTCACCCAGTCTGATGCACGATCGGCCACCGGGGTTCGGTGCCACGGCGGATCATGACCGGAGTCACCGAAACCGGCGTCCCCTTTACCTCGCCGCCCACCCACCCCTGTTGTTTTTTCCCCGCCGCCCACCCCCCTTCGGGGGGTGGGCGGGCGTAGTGGTGAGGTTTTACGGGGCGACGCGTCGGCCCCTGGGACGAGGGACGAGAGGCTGACGCTACGGGGCGACGGGTTGGCTCCCGGGGCGAGGGGCGAGAGGGCAACGGTACGGGCCAACCGCCCGATCCGAGCCCCGGCCCGCCCCCTCCAGATGCAACTTCGTCAGGTGCGGCTGAGTCAGACGCGGAACGACAGCGACAGCGCGAAGCGTTCCGCGCTGTCCGTCCACCACTGGCTCAATACCAGCCCAGCAGCCGCCAGTTCGGCACGCACACCGTCCTCGCGGAACTTGGCGGAGACCTCCGTCCGTACCTCCTCGCCCTGGGTGAAGGACACCGCCAGGTCCACCGCGGGGATCTTGGCCGTCAGGTCCGTACGGGCCCGCAGACGCATCTCGATCCACTCCTGCTCGGCGTTCCACAGGGCGACGTGGTCGAAGTCCTCCGGGTCGAAGTCACCGTCCAGCTCGCGGTTGATGACGTGGAGGACGTTCTTGTTGAAGGCGGCGGTCACGCCCTGGGCGTCGTCGTACGCGGTGACGAGCGTCGACTCGTCCTTGACCAGGTCGGTGCCCAGGAGCAGGGCGTCTCCCGGGGCGAGCATGGCGTGGACGGAGCGCAGGAAGGCGGCCCGCTCCTCGGGGAGCAGATTGCCGAGGGTGCCGCCGAGGAACGCGAGCAGGCGCGGACCGGGCGTCGTGGGCAGCGCGATGCCCTGCTGGAAGTCGGCGACCAGTGCGTGCACGGTCAGTGCGGGGTGCTCGGCGAGCAGTGCCTCGCCCGCCGCGGTCAGCGCGGATTCGCTGACGTCGATGGGGAGATAGGTGTGCAGGCCGGTCAGCGCGCCGATGAGATGGCGGGTCTTGTCGGACGAGCCGGAGCCCAGCTCGACGAGGGTACGGGCCCCGGTGGCCGCCGCGACATGCGCGGAGCGGGTGAGCAGGATCTCCCGCTCGGCGCGGGTGGGGTAGTACTCGGGCAGTCTGGTGATCTCTTCGAACAGCTCGCTGCCGCGGGCGTCGTAGAACCACTTGGGCGGCAGCTGTTTGGGTGTACGGGACAGGCCGTCGGCGACATCGGCGCGCAGCGCGGCGGCGGTGGCGTCGACGGGCAGGGTGCGGGTGATGGTGAGGGGGCTCACGCAGCGGGCTCCTTGAGCGGGGTGAGGTGGATGTCCGTACGGGTGGCGACGAGCAGGGTGCCGTCGGGGACGTCGGTCCAGTGGGGGGAATCGTCGTACGGCTCGGAGGCGACGACCCTGCCGCCTCCGGGAACGGCCAGGTGGCACAGCGTGTCGCCGTAGGCGGTGGCGGCGATGGTGGTGCCGTCGGTGAGCAGCAGGTTGAGCCGCGATCCCGGGGCGGCACCGGCCACCGCCGTGACGGTGCCGGCCAGCGCCGTGCCCGGGTCGTCGCCGAGCGCCAGCCGGTGCTGGACCAGCGCCCACAGGAACGCCGTGTCGCAGCGGGCCTGCAGCCGCAGCAGCTCCTGCGGAGGGAGAGCGGCGGCCAGCGGCGCCAGCGAGTCCGGCCAGCCGGTCACCGCGCCGTTGTGGCTGAACAGATAGCGGCCGGCGGCGAACGGCGCGGCCGCCGCCTCGGCGTCCGCGTCCGCCTCGGTGGCATCGCGTACGGCGGCGAGCAGCGCGCCGGTGCGCACCACTCGTGCCAGGTCGGGCAGCAGATCGTCGGCCCAGATCGGCCCGGCCCTGCGGTACCGGGCGGGCACCGGGTCGCCCGGCGCGTACCAGCCGACGCCGAAGCCGTCCGCGTTGACCGTGCCGTACACCTGACGGCGCGGTGCCCACGACTGCCGGTACAGACCGTCCGGCGGGCCGAGGATCACCTGGCCGAAGGGTATCTCCGGTCCAAGGTAGGCAATGTGACGGCACATCAGTTGCGGGCCCCCCGGTAAAGGAGGTCGGTCGGGGTCATACGCCCGCCGCCGGGTCGGCGTCCCGGGCGGTGCGGAACCCGGAGAAGATCTGCCGCCGGACCGGCAGATCCCAGTTGCGGAACGTGCCCCGGCACGCGACCGGGTCGACCGCGAAGGAGCCGCCGCGCAGCACCTTGTACCGGTCGCCGAAGAACACCTCCGAGTACTCCCGGTAGGGGAACGCGACGAACCCCGGATACGGCAGGAAGTCGCTGGCCGTCCACTCCCATACGTCGCCGATCAACTGCCGTACGCCGAGCGGTGACTGGCCGTCCGGATAGCTGCCGATGGGCGCGGGGCGCAGGTGCCGCTGGCCGAGGTTGGCGTGCGCCGGCGTCGGGTCCTCGTCGCCCCATGGGTAGCGCATCGCCCGCCCGTCGGCCGGATCGTGCCGGGCGGCCTTCTCCCACTCGGCCTCGGTCGGCAGCCGCCGGCCCGCCCAGCGGGCGTACGCGTCCGCCTCGTACCAGCTGACATGCAGTACCGGTTCGTCGGGCGGCACCGCCTCGGTCACCCCGAACCGGCGGCGCAGCCACTGGCTGCCCTCGTGCCGCCAGAACAGCGGTGCGCGCAGCCCGTGTTCCCGGACGTACGCCCAGCCGTCCGCCGCCCACCAGCGCGGGTCGTCGTACCCGCCGTCCTCGATGAACCGCTGGTAGGCGCCGTTGCTGACCGGTGTGGTGTCGATGAGGAAGGAGCGCACCAGGCGTCGGTGCGCGGGCCGTTCGTTGTCCAGCGCCCAGGGCTCGGCCGAGGAGCCCATGGTGAACGGGCCGCCGGGGACGAGGACTTCGGACGGGAGGATGTCATCCTCAGGAGCGATCAACGGCTCCGCCTCGGTGAGCACGGCGGGCCCCCGGCGCAGCTGGTGCGTGATGAGCATGGTCTCGTCGTGCTGCTGCTCGTGCTGCGCGATCATGCCGAAGGCGAAGCCGGAGTCGAGCAGCGGGCCGCCGCGCAGCGGGGTGTGCTCCAGGATGTCCAGCACCCGGTCGCGGACGTCGGAGACATAGCCGTGTGCCTCGGCGGGGGGCAGCAGCGGCAGCGAGGGGCGTTCGGCGCGTGGGTGCTCGAAGGCGTCGTAGACGGAGTCGATGTCCGGGCGCAGCGCGTCGCGGCCGCCGACGGTGCGCAGCAGCCACTGCTCCTCCTGGTTGCCGATGTGCGCCAGGTCCCACACCAGCGGTGACATGAGCGGGGAGTGCTGTGCGACGAGATCGGGTTCCTCGACGCAGGTGGTCAGCAGGCGGGTACGGTCGCGGGCGGCGAGCAGCGCCGAGGCCGCGCGCTCCCGGAGCGACTCGGGATCCATGGTCACTGGCTGTCCTTCCGGAAGGCGAGCTCGCTGACGGGGGGCTGGGCCGGGGCCGTGGGGTGGGTGCGGTCCGGGGGTGTCCGTAAGCGTGTCTCCAGGGGCGTCTCCGGGGGCATGTCGGCCGTATCCGCCGCGTACAGGGCGTCGAGGTGATCGTCCGCGGGACAGCGGCCGCGGGCCACATAGCGCTCGGTGAAGTCCGCGACGGCCGCGCGCACATCGGGAGAGGCGCCGAGCCGGGGCAGGGCTTCCTGCGCGGCGGCGAAGCAGGCCACCGCCGCGGTGTGCAGCTCCGGGTCCGTCAGCGCCCCGCGTGCCGCGCGCCGCCACAGCGGATTGCGCGGTGCGGGACGCGAACCGGCCGTCTCCGCGAGCGGTTTGACGGCGCGATAGGCTCGCTCGGCGGCCTCCGGGTCGTCGAACAGCGCGGCCGTGACGGCCAGGGGCACGATCCAGCCGGAGTCGCCCGCCTGCGCGTCGATCATGCGCAGCTCCAGATGGCCGCGTGGCCGTACGGGCGGGAAGAGCGTGGTGACGTGGTAGTCGAGGTCCTCCTGGGTGGGCGGTCTGGGGGGCCCGCCCGTACGGAACCATTGGCGGAAGGTGAGGCCCTCCGGGGCGTCCCACGGGCCGTCCTCGGAGCGGATGCACATCACCGGGGCGTCCAGAACGTAGCGGGCCCAGGCGCCCCGTGGGTCCGGCCCCTGGGGCGGGGCGAGCGTACGCTCCGGATCGAGCTGGGACCACACGACCTGGCGGGTGGTCCGGTAGCCCGTCGGACAGCCCTCGCTCGTCGGCGAGTTGGCGAACGCCGCGGTCAGCACCGCCCCCAGCAGATGGGCCAGCAGCCAGCGCCGCCCGAGCCCGAGCGGTCCCGGCTCCTCGTACCCGGCGTCCACACACACCTGCACGGACGCGGTGCCGCACATCATGGACCGCCCGGCCGCGCCCCAGCGGTCGAAGTACGCCTCCATGGCGTTGTAGCGGGGATGGGTCAGCACGCGGCGGGGCGCGTGCCAGGGGTTGTGACCGTGACCGGCCATGCCCAGGCCCATGGCGAGCATGGCGGGCCGGATCAGCGCGAGATCGGCCGTGACGGCCTCGATGCAGGCGCTGAGGGAGGTGGCGGGCAGCGAGCTGAGCTCCAGCTGGCCGCCGGGTTCGAAGGTGAGGAGGGACGTGAGGGGGAGGGCGCGCAGTGCGGTGGCCGCGGCGTGCAGCCGAGTCGGTTCGACCGGACATCGGGGGTTGCGCGCGTCGTGCACCAGCCATTCGATCTCGACGCCGATGCGGCGTGGCGGTCCGGTCTTGAAGCAGATTCCGCGTAGGTGAGCTTCCAGTTCCGCTTCCGTTGTCGCAGGGCGTGCGGGCATTGCTTCCCTCTCCACTCGGGGGGCGGCGGGATTGCCGCCCTCCACCTAAGCGGGTGTGGGCAGTGCGCTCAAGGGGGCGTCGGTGGCGTCGAGGGCCGCGTACGGGCACTCGCGGGGCGAGGCGGGCGGGCCCGTGGAGGGGGCCGGAGAACGGGTCCGCGGCGCCTGTCCGGCGACGGGGCGGCCTTCCCGCCCGCCGCCCGGGCCTAGGACCGGCCCGGCGGACGAGGGAGGCGTCGCGGGGAAGTCGTGCGACTGTTCGGGTGACCGGGAAGCCCGTCACTGCCGATAGCCCGCCAGGAACCGTCCGATCCGGCTGATCGCCGCATCGAGGTCATCGGCGTGCGGGAGGGTGAGGATGCGGAAGTGGTCCGGGCGCGGCCAGTTGAAGCCGGTGCCCTGGACGACCTGGATCTTCTCCCGCAACAGCAGGTCGAGCACGAACTTCTCGTCGTCGTGGATCTTGTGCACCGCGGGGTCCAGCCGGGGGAACGCGTACAGCGCGCCCTTGGGTTTGACGCAGGAGACGCCCGGGATCTCGTTCAGCCGCTGCCATGCCCGGTCGCGCTGCTCGCGCAGCCGGCCGCCCGGCAGGACGAGGTCCTTGATGCTCTGCCGGCCGCCCAGCGCCGCCTGAATGGCGTACTGCGCGGGCGCGTTCGGGCACAGCCGCATGGAGGCGAGGGTGCCCAGCCCCTCCAGATAGTCCGCGGCGTGCTCCTTGGGACCGGAGACGACGAGCCAGCCGGAGCGGAATCCGGCCACGCGGTACGCCTTGGACAGACCGCTGAACGTCAGGCACACCAGGTCCGGGGCGAGCACCGCGGCGTGGTGGTGGACCTCGTCGTCGTACAGGATCCGGTCGTAGATCTCGTCCGCGAACACCATCAGCTGGTGGCGCCGGGCGAGATCGAGCATGCCGTCCAGAAGTTCACGCGGATAGACGGCGCCGGTCGGGTTGTTGGGGTTGATGATCACCATCGCCCGGGTGCGGTCGGTGATCTTCGAGGCGAGGTCGTCGAGATCCGGCAGCCAGTCCGCGGACTCGTCGCAGAGGTAGTGCACGGCCTTGCCGCCGGCGAGCGTGGTGACCGCCGTCCAGAGCGGGAAGTCCGGGGCGGGAATCAGCACCTCATCGCCGTCGTCCAGCAGCGCCTGCACCGCCATCGAGACGAGCTCGGAGACGCCGTTGCCCAGATGGACGTCGTCGACGTCGACATCCGGGAGCCCGTTCTGCTGGTAGTGCTGGGCCACCGCGCGACGGGCGGAGAGGATGCCGCGGGACTCGGTGTAGCCGTGGGCGCGGGACAGATTGCGGATAACGTCCTGCAGGATCTCTTCGGGCGCCTCGAAGCCGAACAGCGCGGGATTGCCGGTGTTCAGCCGCAGCACGCTGTGGCCCGCCTCCTCCAGCGCGTCCGCCTGCTCGATCACCGGCCCACGGATCTCGTAGCAGACGTCGGCCATCTTGCTCGACTGCTTGAACTGCATGCGGCGGCCTCCCGGTCCCGGCTCACCGCACGGCGCGGCGGCCCTCGTCCTCATCACTGGTCACACATCACAACGTACTTGGTTTTACCAAGCGCCCACTTGGAAAGTCCAACCACTGCCTGTCTATGCTGACGCCATGCCGCGCCGAAGTTATGACCAGTACTGCGCCGTCGCCCGCGCCCTGGACGCCGTGGGGGACCGCTGGACGCTCCTGATCGTCCGGGAACTCCTGGGCGGTTCCCGGCGCTACACCGAACTCCATGCCGACCTGCCGGGCGTCAGCACCGACATGCTCGCCTCCCGCCTCAAGGACATGGAACGGGACGGCCTCGTCACCCGCCGCCGGCTCGCCGCGCGCGGCACCGCCTCCGTCTACGAACTCACCCCGCGCGGCCGCGCCCTGCTGCCCGCACTCTCCGCCCTCGCCGACTGGGGCGCGCCCGCCCTGGGGGAGAAGCGCCCGACGGACGCCCTGCGGGCCCACTGGTTCGCCGTACCCCTCCTGGCGCGGCTCGCCCGCCACTTCTCCGGCGACGTCGATGTCGTCCAGATCTCCCTGGACGAAGGCGAGTTCCACATCACGCTCGGGCCGGACGGCCCCGGCTACGCCGACGGCCCGGCCGAACGCCCGGACGTCCGCCTCCGGATGGACACCACGACCTGCGCCGATGTCGCGTACGATCGCATCTCCCTCGCACAGGGCATCGAATCGGGCCGAATCGCGGTCGCCCCCCTGTGCGCCTAAGCCGGCGCCCCCCAGCTGACGCCGGGAGGCGCCCCCCTCGCGGAGGTGGTTGCGCTGGGTGGGGGGTTGTTCAATTCTCGCTTCGGTGGTGACGGGCTTCGGTGGTGACTGGGCGACAGGGATTGTCCGGAATGGAGAGAACGGGATGAACGCGGCATGACGACACTCCCCTTGGCGGTCTTCGACCTGGACGGCACCCTCGCCGACTCCGGTCACCGGCAGCATCTGCTCGAACGCACCCCACGCGACTGGCGGGCCTTCTTCGCGGCGGCCCCCGACGACCCGCCGCTAGCCGAGGGGGTGGCCCTCGCGCTGAGCAGCGCCGAGGACTGCGAGGTCGTCTACCTCACCGGCCGCCCCGAGCGCTGCCGCCGCGACACCCTTGCCTGGCTCGCCCGACACGGCCTGCCGAAAGGCCGGTTGTGGATGCGCCCCGACAGCGACCGGCGCCCGGCCCGGCACACCAAGCTGGAGATACTGCACCGCATGGCCGAGGGTCGTAAGGTCCGAAAAGTCGTCGATGACGATGAACTCGTCTGCGACGCATGCGAGAAGGCCGGATTTCCCGTCATACGGGCGAGGTGGGCGATGTCGTCCGAGGCGATGAAGGGGGCTCAGGGGGTGGAGGGGCGTACGTAGGCAGGGGCCCGTACGCGGGCACGGGTAGGTAGGCGTCTCCGAAGCGGTTCAAGCGCCCCGTCGGACGCCCTGACCCGTACAGGTCAGCCGCTGCACGGCGCCGAGTCCGCCGGCCGGTCCGTTCGGCGGAGGCCGGGGCGCTGAGCAGGCGGCAGGACGCCGGAGACCTTTCCGTGAGCTGTTCCGCCGGGCGCAGAGCTGTTCCATCGGGCATACCGACCGCTTAGTATGTCGAGTGGCGCGACGGCGACGGAGCCGCGGCGGCCGCCGGGCTTCCCGCGCCACCCGTACATCCGAGGTCTGTGGAGGCACCAGGTGAAGGCATGGCGCGTACACGAGAACGGCGAGCCGCGTGCGGTGATGCGGCTGGAAGAGGTGCCGGATCCGCAGCCGGGCCCCGGGCAGCTGCTGCTGCGGGTACGGGCCGCCGATGTCAACTTCCCGGACGCGCTGCTGTGCCGCGGCCAGTACCAGGTGCGGCCGCCGCTGCCGTTCACCCCGGGTGTGGAGATCTGTGGCGAGGTGCTGGCGGTGGGGGAGGACGCGGCCGGTGAGACCGGCGCGCGTGTGCTCGCCCAGCCCCCGCTGCCCGACGGCGGGTTCGCGGAACTGGTGGCCGTCGACGCGGCGACCGTACGCCCGGCCCCGGAGGCGCTGGACGACGCCGAGGCCGCGGCCTTGCACATCGGCTACCAGACCGGCTGGTTCGGACTGCACCGCAGGGCCCGTCTGCAGGCGGGGGAGACCCTGCTGGTGCACGCCGCGGCCGGCGGTGTCGGCAGTGCCGCCGTGCAGCTCGGCAAGGCCGCCGGCGCGCGGGTCATCGGGGTGGCCGGCGGCGCGGACAAGGTCCGCATCGCCCGCGAACTGGGCTGCGATGTCGTCCTCGACCGGCGCACCGACGACATCATCGCGGGCGTGAAGGACGCCACCGGCGGGCGCGGTGCGGACGTCGTCTACGACCCGGTGGGCGGCGACGCCTACGCCAAGTCCGTCAAATGCATCGCCTTCGAGGGCCGGATCATCGTCGTCGGCTTCGCGAGCGGTGTCGTTCCCACCCCCGCCCTCAACCATGCCCTGGTGAAGAACTACGCGGTCCTGGGCCTGCACTGGGGCCTCTACAACGCCCAGGACCCGGCCGCGGTCGACGCCTGCCACGAAGAGCTCGGCAAGCTCGCCGCACAGGGCGTGATCAAGCCGCTCATCGGCGGGCGGGTGCCGCTGGACGGCGCCGCCGAGGCCGTGCAGCGGGTGGCCGACGGCACGACCACCGGACGGCTCGTCGTGCTCCCCGGAGCGGAGGCGGCGCGATGACCGACGCCGCCGACCTGCGGCGACGCACCGCCGAACTGCTCGCCGCGCACCCTGCCGCGGACACCGGGCCGCTGGACTTCCTGCGCGCCCGCTTCGACGCCGGACTCGCCTGGGTCCACTTCCCGGAGGGACTCGGCGGGCTGGACGCGCCGCGCGCCCTGCAAGCGGTCGTGGACGAGGAACTGGCGGCCGCCGGCGCCCCCGACAACGACCCCCGACGCATCGGCATCGGCCTCGGCATGGCCGCCCCGACCATCCTGCGGTACGGCACCGAGGAGCAGAAGCGGCGTTTCCTGCGCCCTCTGTGGACCGGAGAGGAGGTGTGGTGCCAGCTGTTCAGCGAGCCCGGCGCCGGATCGGACCTGGCGGCGCTGGCCACCCGCGCGGTGCGTGACGCGGCCGGAAACTGGGTGGTGGACGGACAGAAGGTCTGGACGTCCAGCGCGCACCAGGCCCGCTGGGCGATCCTGATCGCCCGCACCGACCCCGGCTTGCCCAAACACCGCGGGATCACCTACTTCGTCTGCGATATGACCGACCCGGGCGTCGAGGTCAGACCGCTGCGGCAGATCACCGGTGAGGCCGAGTTCAACGAGGTCTTCCTGACCGGCGTCGCGATCCCGGACGCGCACCGCGTCGGCGAGGTCGGCGAGGGCTGGCGGGTCGCGCAGACCACGCTGATGAACGAGCGGGTCGCCATCGGCGGCGCCCGCATCCCCCGCGAGGGCGGAATGATCGGCGTCGCCGCCGAGAACTGGCGCGCCCGGCCCGAACTGCGCACCCACGATCTGCACCAGCGGCTGCTGAAACTGTGGGTGGACGCCGAGGCCGCCCGGCTCACCGGGGAGCGGCTGCGCCAGCAGCTGTCCCAGGGCCAGCCGGGACCGGAGGGCAGCGGGATGAAGCTGGCCTTCGCCCGCCTCGCCCAGGAGATCAGCGGCTGGGAGGTGGAGTTCCTCGCCGAGGGCGGCCTGACGTACGACGACTGGACGCTGCGCCGTCCCGAAGGCGTCGACTTCACGGGACGCGAGGCCGGCTACCGCTATCTGCGCGCCAAGGGGAACTCCATCGAGGGAGGCACCTCGGAAGTGCTGCTCAACATCGTCGCCGAACGTGTGCTGGGCCTGCCGCCCGAGCCGCGCACCGACAAGGACGTCGCGTGGAAGGACCTCCCCCGATGACCGCCCCGATGACCGGTGGGACACCCCGGCGGAGCGCCCCGGCGCCCGCTCCCGACCCTGAGCCCGACCTGCTGTACTCCGACCACGAGGAGGCGCTGCGCGACGCCGTACGGTCGCTGCTCGCCGACCGCAGCGATCCGGCCACCGTACTCGCCCGTCTGGAGTCGGACGCCCCGTATGACGCCCGCCTGTGGCGCTCGCTCGCCACGGACATCGGCGGCGCCGGGCTGCTGGTCCCGGAGAAGCTCGGCGGACAGGGCGCGAGCGCCCGCGAAGCGGCCGTCGTCCTGGAGGAACTGGGCCGCTGTGTCGCGCCCGTCCCCTATCTGACCAGCGCCGTTGTCGCGGTGGCCGCGCTGCTCGGCTGCGACGTGGCCGAGCCGGAGGTCGCGGCGCTGCTCGGTGCCCTCGCCGGGGGAGGGACGGTCGGTGTGCTCGCACTCCCGCTGGCCACCGCACCGGGCGCGGCGGCCGATGGGCCGGTGGCCGGCGGGACGGGTTTCGGCTCCGTACGCGCGGCGGGGGACGGCGCCTTGGTCGGCCGGGTGACCTCGGTGGCGGACGCGGCCGCCGCTGAGACCCTGCTCGTACCGGCCCAGGGGCCCGACGGCCCGGCCCTCTACGCGGTCGACGCGGCGGCGGACGGCGTACGCACCGATCCCTTCATCCCCCTCGACCTCACCCGCCCCCTCGGCCACCTCACCTTCGACGGTGCCCCTGGCCGCCTCCTGGCCACCGGGGGCCGCGCCCGCGCCGCCGTCGAACGGGCCCTGCTGACCGGCGCCGGGCTGCTCGCCTCGGAACAGCTCGGCGTGGCCGAATGGTGCCTGGCCGAAACCGTTCGCCATACGTCGGAGCGCACCCAGTTCGGCCGCCCCGTCGGCTCGTTCCAGGCGCTCAAACACCGGATGGCGGCCCTCTGGCTGGACGTCGCCTCGGCCCGCGCGGCCGCCCGTAACGCCGCCGACGCGCTGGCCACGGAGAGCCCCGACACCGCGGTGGCGGTGGCCGTCGCTCAGGCGTACTGCGCCCCGGTCGCGGTGCGGGCCGCGGAGGAGTGCCTCCAGCTGCACGGCGGCATCGGTATGACCTGGGAACACCCGGCGCATCTGTTCCTCAAGCGGGCCAAGAGCGATGAACTCGCCCTCGGCACGCCGGGGCGGCACCGGGAGGCACTTGCGGACCTCGTGGCGCTGGCCGCGCCGTAGCGCCGGACCGCCCGACCGGTCGGGCGAGGGCGAGTCGGCAGGCGGGCCCGTGGTCCGGTGGGACACGGCGGCGAGCCGGCAGGCGGGCGCGGGGGACACTCACCGCGCCCGTCCTGGCCTCTCGCCCGGCACCGCCCGCCATATGACAGGGGATGTCCAGAAATACGCCCGTTCGGGTAGCGTCGTAGGCATGAAGACCGCAATCCGTCGTGCGCTGTTCGGACCGGTACTGCTGCTGATGGCCGTCATGCTGGCGATGGTCACCGCGTTGGCGCCGGGTGCTCATGCCGCCGACGGTCTCGACGAGGCCGCGGCGGCCCTGAAGCAGGGCCCGGTCTACGTCGACCCGCGGGCCGCGGACCGGTTCTCCCAGGCCGAGGCGGACGCCCTGGCCAAGAAGATCAAGGACGCCGACAAGCCGGTCTTCGTCGCGGTGCTGCCGAAGGCCCCCGAGTTCCAGCCCGAGACGCTGCTGCAGGATCTGCGCACCAAGGTCGGCATCAGCGGTGTCTACGCCGTTGAGCTCGGCAAGGGCTTCAACGCGGGCGCCGACCCCGCCGTGATGTCGCGCAGCGCCGTCGACAACCTGGTCGGAGCGGTCAAGCGCTCCCAGTACCCGACGGTCACCGAGCGCCTGAACAGCTTCGTCGACTCGGCCGGCACCCAGGCCAACGGCCGTGCCCCCACCGCCTGGGACGCCGGCGCCGGCGGCTTCGACGTCGGCACCGCGGTAGGCCTCGGTGCGCTGGTCGTCGTCGGTGGCGGCGGCGCCTACGCGATCGCCCGCCGCAACCGCAAGCGGCTGGAGGCCGAAGAGCGCGCCGCGCTGGAGGACCTGCGGGTCGTCGTCGACGAGGACATCACCGCCTTCGGCGAGGAGCTGGACCGGCTGGACTTCAGCCCCGGCGAGCCCGGCGCCGACGACGCGATGCGTGCGGACTACAGCCATGCGCTGGACGCGTACGAGAACGCCAAGTCGGCCATGGCGGCGGCGGAGCACCCCGGTGAGGTCCGGGCCGTGACCGAGGCCCTGGAGGACGGACGGTTCTCGCTCGCCACGCTCGCCGCCCGCCGCGCGGGCGAGCCGCTGCCCGAACGCCGGCTGCCCTGCTTCTTCGACCCCCGGCACGGCCCGTCCGTCGTCGACGTCCAGTGGGCGCCGCCCGGTGGTGCGGAGCGCACCGTGCCGGTCTGCGCCGCGGACAAGACCCGCCTGGACGAGGGCATGGAGCCGATGGCCCGTACGGTCAGGACCGAGACCGGCGACCGCCCCTACTGGGACGCGGGCCCGGCCTACGGCCCCTGGGTCGGCGGCTACTTCGGCGGCGGCCTGCTCCCCGGCCTGCTCATCGGCACCATGCTCGGCAACATGATGATGACCTCCCCGGCCTACGGTGCCGACTTCGGCGGCCCCGGCGGCGACGTCTCCGGCTCCGACTTCAACCCCGATGACTTCGGCGGCGGTTTCGGGGACGGGGGCGGCTTCGACGCCGGTGGCTTCGGCGGGGACGGGGGATTCGGCGGGGGCTTCTGAGGCCGGCTGACCACCAGCAGGCCGCCCGTTGAGCGCCACCCGGCCGCCCACTGACCGCTGGCCGGCCGTCGGCCGACCGCCACCCGGCCGCCCCTCAGCGCCACCGGGCCGCCCGCTGACCGGCTACCCGGCCGCCCCGGTACCGACCGTCCCGACCGCACGCTTGGCGCCCAGAAAACGGGCATAGCGGGGGCGCGCCGCGAAGTCGGCATAGGTCCACACGGCCGGGCGGCCCACCTCGCGGCACAGATGCAGCACCTGGTCCGGGCCCAGGTGGACGCCCACATGCGCGCCGTACCCCGGAGGGCGGCCATCGACCGGGCCGCCGTCGAAGAGCACCAGGTCCAGCGGCCGCGGCCGGTCGGCGCGCCGGGTGGCCCGGTCGTCCGCCCACAGCTCCGCCGAGCGCAACGGCGGGACCAGCAGGCCGAAGTGGCGGAGCACGGCGTAGGCGTAGCGCTGGCAGTTCGCGCCGCCCGCCAGCGCGGAGACCGGCCCGTCGGTCCCGCCGTCCGGGCATTCAGGTGTCCCCGCTCCCGGATGGCGGGCGCCCGAGTAGGGGACGTTGCGGAGCACCTCCGGAAGGCCGGTGAGCGCGTATGGGCAGACACGGGGCGGGACTTGGCAGCTGCTGTCGGACGTCACCGGATCATGATGGCGGGGATCTCCTCGTGCCGCACGCATCGAGGTCGAGGACGCTCAACAGGCCGGATGCGACTCAGGCCGGACACGACGTGTTCCCGACACCGCGAGGAGATCCCCGATGCGACGCCGCTTTCCGAAGGCAGTTCTCTGGGGCGCCACGGTGGCCGCCGTCATGGCGGCCACCAGCCCGCTCAGCCCGGCACACGCTGTGCCGCAGTCCGATCCGACCCCACCCCAGCCGTCGTCACGCGGCATGCTCGACGCGATGCGCCGGGACCTCGGGCTGACGCCGGACCAGGCGCGCAGCCGGATCATCCAGGAGGCGGAGGCGCAGCGCACGGCGGTCGCCGTGCGCCGGGTGCTCAGCCGGCCGCCCGCCGGAATGTGGTTCGACAAGGCGGCCGGCAAGCTCGTCGTCGCGGTCACCGGCGACGACGACGCGCGGCGGGTACGGAACGCCGGGGCGATGCCCAAGACGGTCCCGCACAGCCGCGCCCAGCTCACCACGCTGGTGCGGCGGATCTCGAACCGGGCCGGTGACGGGGTGCCCGGCGTCACCGGCTGGGGCGTGGACGTCCGCAACAACGGCGTCGTCGTCCGTGTCAACCGCAAGGCCCGCACCGCCAGGACCGACGCCTTCGAGCGCGCCGTACGCGACCTCGGTAAGCGCTCGCGCATCCCCGTACGCGTCGAGCACAACGACCAGTCGCTGCGTCAGCAGGGCGGGCGGGTCATCGGCGGCGACAAGTGGGCGCCCGGAACCGAGGGCCTGTGCTCCATCGGCTTCTCGGTGACCGGACCGGGCGGCCACAAAGGGTTTCTGACGGCCGGACACTGCACCAATGACGCGGATCAGCACGCGTACGGCAAGGACGGCAGCCGTCTGGGCACCTCCAACCCGGGCGGGCGGCACAGCGTCAACGGGCGCGAGGGCGACTTCGGCTTCGTCGGGGTGGAGGGGGCGGACTGGACCCTGAGCCCGGACGTGGCGGCCGAAGGCGGCTCCCCGGTCGCCGTGACCGGCTCGCAGGACGGCCTGATGGGAATGTCCGTCTGCCACTCCGGGGAGGCCACCGGCTGGCACTGCGGCGAGATCACCGCCACCGACCAGACGGTGGACTACGGCACGGTCGTCGTCGAGGGGCTGTCGTACACCAACGCCTGCTCCGCGCCCGGGGACTCGGGTGGCTCGTACGTGACCGAGCTCCGTGCCCCGAAGGCCATCGGCACGCATTCCGGCGGCGGCAGCAACACCTGCGACAGCGGCTCCAAGGACACCGTCACCGTCTTCCAGCCGGTCCACGAGCCCTTGGACAAGTGGAACTTGAGATTGATGACGGTCGGTTCGTGAGCGGGCCGCGGGCAGGTCACCCGCGCGGCCCGGAAGCACCAGGGCCGCTACGGGCTGCCCCCGGACCGGCCTCAGGCGTTCGAGGACCCGCGCCCCGGCACCGCCATCACCTCCGTGCCGCCCGCGCGCACCGCCCGGATCTGCTCGGCCGGCAGCCCGTCGTCGACGATCAGCAGATCGAAGTCGGTCAGCGGCGCGAGCGCGTAGAGCCCGTCCTTGGTGAACTTGGTGTGGTCCGCGACCAGTACGCTGCGTGCCGCGCTCTCCATCATCGCCCACTTGACCTGCACCGTTTCCGGTGAGGTGTGATAGCAGCGGCCGTTGGTGACGGCCGTGGTGGACAGGAACAGGACATCGGCGCGAAAGGCCCGTACCGCGTCCGCGGTGTGCAGTCCCATGAACGCGTCATACGCCGGGAAGTACGCGCCGCCCAGTGTGATCAGCGAGATGCCGGGCTCCTTCGACAGGGTCGTGATCGCCGGGAGCGAGTTGGTGATGACGGTCAGCGGGGTGTGATGCGCGGCCTCGTGCGCCAGCAGCAGACAGGTCGTGCTGTCGTCGAGCAGCACCGTCTGCCCGGGGACCAGCAGCGTCGCCGCGGCCCGCGCCAGCAGTTGCTTGGTCTGCGCCATGGTGGCCATGCGTTCGGCGACACTGCCGTGGAACTGCGCCGACGGCAGCCCCGTCGCGCCGCCGCGCACCTTGCGCAGCCAGCCCTGCGCCTGAAGGGCGTCCAGATCGCGGTGCGCGGTCATCAGGCTGATGCCGAACTCCTCGGCGAGATCCGCGGTGCGGACGAAACCACGGGCGATGACGCTGTCCCGTATCCGCCGCCGCCGTTCCTCCTGGGCCTCGACCCGGTCCATCGCGCCGCTCCCTCATGGGTCCGTCGGTGTCCCCGGCCCTGCGTCACACCGCAGGGCGTGTGAACTGGCCGCGTTATGTTCGCATGGACTTTAACGTAGCGCGTGCGGTGGGTACGGCGTTCACACGGCTGCGACAGGGCGTTTACGCGCGGGCGCCGCGCGACGCAACATGGCAGGTCGTGGCCCTCATGCGAAGATTTCCGGCCACCATTGACGCCCCTTTTGGCCAGGCGGTTCGCTCGCTGCAGCCATCCCGCCTGCCGCCGCCGAAAGAGGAGTTTCGATGACGAACCTTCCTCCGCGTTCGCTGATCACACGTCTGGGCATGCCACCCACCCTCGCCTGGGGTTACTTCGGACTCCTGCTCTTCATGATCGGAGACGGGGTCGAGTCCGGCTATCTCTCCCCGTACCTGATCGACCAGGGGATGGCGGATTCCCGGGTCGCGGTGCTCTTCACCGTCTACGGCGTCGCGGCGGCCCTCGCCGCCTGGCTCTCCGGTGCCCTGTCCGACCTGTGGGGCCCGCGCCGCGTCATGTGGACCGGCCTGGGCATCTGGGGCGTCTTCCAGCTCGTCTTCCTGGTCGCGGCCATCCCCGCGACCAGCTATCCGTTGATGCTGCTCGGCTACGGACTGCGCGGCCTGGGCTATCCGCTGTTCGCCTACGGGTTCCTGGTCTGGATCGCCGGGGTGGCGCCGCGCGCACGGCTCAGCACGGCCATGGGATGGTTCTGGTTCGCGTTCACCGGCGGGCTGCCGACGCTCGGCTCGCTCGTCGCCGGCGGGCTGATCCCGTACATCGGCGCGTACGCCACACTGTGGGCGGCGCTGGTGCTGGTGGCGGTGGGTGGTCTGATCGCCCTGCTGCTCGTGCGGGACGACCGTGGCGGCAAGCGGCCGCAGGCCGACGGCGAGGGGCCGTTCGCCACGCTCCTCGGCAGTGTCACGATCCTGTGGCGCAACCCCCGGGTCGGCGTCGGCGCGCTGGTCCGCGTCATCAACACGGCCTCGCAGTTCGGCTTCTTCGTGATCATGCCGATCCACTTCACCAGGACCGTCGGCTTCGGCCTCACCCAGTGGCTGCATCTGCTCAGCGCGATGTTCGCGACCAATATCTTCGCCAACCTGCTGTGCGGATGGATCGGCGACCGGCTCGGCTGGCGGCACACCATCGCCTGGTTCGGCGGCGCCGGCTGCACCCTGAGCACGCTGCTGCTCTTCTACGTCCCGGACGCGGCGGGCGCCAACTTCCCGCTGGCCCTTGTGGTCGCCGCCTGCTACGGAGCTACGCTGGCGGGATACGTCCCGCTGTCCGCGCTGATGCCCTCCTTGGAGCCGAAGCACAAGGGACAGGCGCTGGCCGCGCTCAACCTGGGCGCGGGTGCCAGCACCTTCGTCGGTCCCGCCGTCGTCGCGGCCTTCGTCGGGCCGCTCGGCGTCGAAGGCGTCGTGTGGATCTTCGCGGGGATGTACGCGGTGAGCACCGTGCTGGCCCTCTTCCTGAAGCTGCCGGACGATGCGAGTAAGGCGGAAGCGACAGCGGACGCGGACGCCACCGGCGCCCGGCCGGGCACCGAGACCACCGCCGCCTCGGCCCCGGCGTGAAAGGACCCCCTGATGTCCGTACTGACCGTTGATGTCGGCACCACGATGATCAAGTCGGTGGTCTTCGACGACCAGGGCACCGAGATCGCGGTGTCCCGGCAGGCCACCGAGGTCCTCCGGCCGCACCCCGGCTGGGCCGAACAGGACATGGACGCCGTGTGGCACGCCGTGGTCCGCACCGTCCGCGCCGTCCTGGCCGACATGGCGGGGCGGGCCGACCCCGTCTGGCTGGTGTCCTTCACCGCCCAGGGGGACGGCGCCTGGCTCGTCGACGACCGGGGCCGCCCCACCGGACCGGCCATCCTGTGGTCCGACGGCCGGGCCGGGGACCAGGTCACGGCCTGGCAGCACGACGGCGTCCTGGCAGCTGCCTTCCGTCGGAACGGCTCGCTGACCTGCACCGGGATGCCCAACGCGCTCTGGAGCTGGCTCGCCGTGCACGACCCGGACCGGCTGGCGCGCTCCAGCACCTCGCTCACCGCCGCCGGCTGGCTCTTCCTCCGTCTCACCGGCGTCCGTGCCACCGACGAATCCGACGCCTCCGCCCCGTTCCTCGACCACGCCACCGGCGACTACGACCCGCACCTCCTCGACCTCTTCGGCCTGCGCGGATACGCGCGGCTGCTGCCGACCGTGCTGGGCGAGTCGGAGCGGATCGCCGAGCTCACCGCCGACGCGTCGGCCCAGCTGGGACTGCCGGCCGGGCTGCCCGTGGTGATGGCTCCCTACGACATCGCCGCCACCGCCCGCGGCGTCGGGGTGGTCAACCCCGGCCAGGCGTGCGGCATCCTCGGCACGACCCTGTGCACCGAGATCGTCCGCACCGAGATCGACACCAGCGGCGAACCGTCCGGCGTCAACATCGCCTACCGCGGCCGGGAACGGGTGCTGCGCGCCTTCCCGACCCTCAACGGCGCCGAGGTCCTCGGCTGGGCTGCGGACATGCTGGGGCTGGTCGGCCCGCCGGAGCTGGCGCATCTGGCGTTCCGGTCGGAGCCGGGCGCCCACGGGCTGCTGTTCCTGCCGTATCTCTCCCCGGCGGGCGAGCGCGCGCCGTTCCTCGACCCGCGCGCGCGTGGCTCCTTCTGGGGTCTGTCCCTGGAGCACTCGCGCGCCGATATGGCCCGCGCCGTCTTCGACGGGCTCTCGCTGGTCCTGCGCGACTCGCTGGCCGCCGCCCGTACGGACATCACCGAGCTGCGGCTGTGCGGCGGCGGCGCCAACAGCGACGCCTGGTGCGCGCTGATCGCCGATGCGACCGGGGTGCCGACCGCCCGCGCGGGGGACACCGAACTCGGCGCCAAAGGGGCGTTCCTCACCGGCCTGGTCCGCACCGGCGCGGAGAGCAGCATGCACAGCGCCGCCGCCAAGTACGTCCGGATGCGGAGCAGTTGGGAGCCGGACCCGGAGCGCGCGGAGTTCTACGCGGCGCTCTACGAGGACTTCCTGGGTCGGCGGGCACTCGCCCGAGAGGCCGGCCGGCGGGGCGGCGCCGTCTGGCGGGGGAGTTCGACGACACCCCCTGCGGCACGAGCCGGCACGGCATCCGGGCCGCCTTCCGGCACGGACGACGGCATCCCCCGGCAGCCCGCCGGCACCGCCCTCCCGGCCACCGGCCCCGTCCGCCCGACCGACGGCACCGCCGTCACCACCGGCCCCAGCGCCCCCACCACCACCGCCCCTGGAGGCACCCGTGTCTGACCCGCACACGCCCAGCCGCACCCCCACCCTCGACGGCACCTGGCTCGGCCTCGATCTCGGCACCCAGAGCGCCCGCTGTGTCGCCGTCGACGGCACCGGCCAGGTCCTCGCCTCCGCCTCCCGCCCGCTCACCAGCCGCCGCCAGGGCAAGTGTCATGAGCAGGACCCGGAGGAGTGGTGGACCGCGCTGGCCGGCGCCTGCCAGGAAGCCCTGCACGGCATCGACACCCGGCGGATCCGCGGACTGGCCGTCGACGGCACCTCCGGGACGATCCTCCTCGCCGACCCCGCCGGCACCCCGCTCACCCCCGGCCTGATGTACGACGACGGCCGCGCCATCGACCAGGCCGCGGCCGTCAACGACGCCGGGGCCGAGGTCTGGCAGGAGCTGGGCTACCGCACCATGCAACCGTCCTGGGCACTGCCCAAACTCCGTTGGCTCCTCGACCACGAACCGGCCACCACCCACCGCGGAGACCGGCTGCTGCACCAGGTCGACCTGATCACCTGGCGGCTCGCCGGGCACCAGGTCCCCAGCGACGCCAGCCACGCCCTCAAGACCGGCTACCACCTGATCGAGGAGAGCTGGCCGCACAAGGTGATGGCCGAACTCGGCGTGTCCGAGAGCCTGTTGCCCGATGTCGTACGCCCCGGCACGGTGCTCGGCACGGTGTGCGCCGACGCCGCCGAGGCCACCGGCATCCCCGAGGGCACCACCCTCGTCGCCGGGATGACCGATGGCTGCGCCGCCCAGATCGGCGCCGGCGCCCTCACCCCGGGCGCCTGGAACTCCGTCCTGGGCACCACCCTCGTCTTCAAGGGCAGCAGCACGCACCTCGTCCGCGACCCGGCCGGCGTGGTGTACTGCCACCGCTCGCCGGACGGCAACTGGCTGCCCGGCGGCGCCTCCAGCAGCGGCGCGGGCGTGATCTCCCAGTATTTCCACAGCGAAAACGTGGATGTGCTCACCGAGCAGGCCGCGGCCCTGGACCCGGACGCGGTCGCCTACCCCCTGGTCTCCACCGGCGGCGAACGCTTCCCCTTCCGCGCCCCCGAAGCCGAACCCTTCATCCTGGGACAACTCCCCACCCGAGCCGCCGAGTTCCACGCCTATCTGCTCGGCGTCGCCTGCCTCGAACGGCTCTGCTTCGACTATCTCGACCACATCGGCGCCCCCGTCGACGGACCGCTCACCTTCACCGGCGGCGGTGCCCGCAACGCCTACTGGTGCCGGCTCCGTGCCGATGTGCTCGGCCGCTCCGTACGCCTCCCGGACCAGGCCGAGGGCGCCATCGGCATGGCCGTGCTCGCCGCCACATCCTCCGGCGCCGGGCTCCGGGAAGCGGCCGCCGCCATGGTCCGGATCGCCGAGGAGCTCCACCCCGCCCCCGACCGCACCGCCCGCTACCTCCCCGTCTACCTCCGCTTCATCGACGAACTCACCCGCCGTGGCTGGCTCGACCAGACCGTGGCCGACCACGCCTGCAGGAGGGCCGCGCAGTGACCGACTTCATCCTCGTACGCCACGGCGAGACCGTGTGGCATGCGGAGAACCGCTACGCCGGCCGCACCGATGTGCCGCTCACCGACCTCGGCCACGAGCAGGCCGCGGCACTGGCCGACTGGGCCGCCACCGTCGGCCTCACCGCCATCTGGACCTCACCGCTCTCCCGCGCCCGGCTCACCGCCGGCCCCGCCGCCGACGCCTGCGGCCTCACCCCCCACGTCGACGAGCGCCTCTACGAGCTGGACTTCGGCCAGGGCGAGGGCCTGACCAGGGACGAGATGCGCCGCAGCTTCCCGCGGCAGCTGGACGCCTTTCTCACCGACCCGGTCGAGCACCATCTCCCCGGCGGCGAGGACCCGCGCCGGGCCGCCGGACGCGCCGCCGCCTGCCTGGCCGACATCACCCGCGCACACCCGCACGGCCGGGTCCTGCTGATCGCCCACTCCACCCTCCTCCGCGTCCTGCTGTGCCACCTCCTGCACATCCCGCTCGCCGACTACCGCCGGGTCTTCCCGGAACTCCACAACGGCGCCCTGACCGAGATCCGCGTCCAGAACGGCCAGACCGCGCTGCTGCGCCTCAACACGCCGGCGCCGACCGCCGCCCCGGCCTTCCCCTGACCACCCGCACCACATCCACGTCACTTCTGGAGAAACCCCCGATGACCACCCCCGTCCTCGCCGCCGGCAACCACTTCATCCGCCCGAGCCTGTTCACCGAGGCCGTCCGCAAGGCCGCCGGGGGCCTGCCGCTGAAGGTGCGCGAGCACCAATTCCCCTGGCCGCACACGCCGTTCGGCCCGGTGGCCGAGGTCATCGAGGCGTCCGGCACCGAGGACGAAATGATCGACGCCCTCCAGGGCATCGAGATCTGTGTCACCGAGCACGGCCCGCTCACCGAACGGATCCTCGCCCACTGCCCCGACCTGAAACTGTTCTGCACCAGCCGCGGCGGGCCGGTCAACGCCAACGTCGAGGCCGCCACCCGGCATGGCGTCGCCGTCTGCTACGCGCCCGGCCGCAATGCCACCGCCACCGCGGAACACACCCTCACCCTGATGCTCGCCGCCGCCCGCGGCGTCGGCGACACCCACACCGACCTCCGGCGCGGCGTCTGGCGCGGCGACTACTACGACTACGACAACTGCGGCATCGAGATCGACGGCGCCACCGTCGGGCTGATCGGCTTCGGCGCCATCGGCAGCCGGGTGGCCAAGGTCCTGGTGGCCATGGGCGCCGAGGTCCTGGTCCACGACCCTTATGTGCGGCCGGAGGCGCTGGCGGGCATCGCCGAACAGGTCTCCCTCGACGCACTGCTCCGCCGCTCCCGCATCGTCTCGCTGCACGCCCGGGTGACCGAGGAGACCACGGGCATGATCGGCCGCGCACAGCTCGCCGCCATGCCCCGCGGCTCCGTCCTCGTCAACTGCGCCCGGGGCGCCCTGCTGGACTACGACGCGGTCTGTGACGCCCTGGAGGACGGCCGGCTGTCCGGCGCCGGCTTCGACGTCTTCCCGGAAGAGCCGCTGCCGGCCGGCTCCCGGCTGCTGACCGCGCCCGGTGCGGTCCTCACCCCGCATATCGCGGGCGGCAGCCAACAGGTGGCACACAAGGCCGCGCACCTGGCCGCCGCGGAAGTCGGCCGCTACCTGCGCGGCGAACCCCTGGTCCACTGCGCCAACCCCGAAGTCCTGCGCTGAGCGACGGACACGAAGCGGCCCCGCACCGATTCGATTGACACTGTTGGTTAATTCGGGGCCTGCTTCGCCCCGCCGATCGCTTGGTCGGCGGGGCGAAGCATTGCGAAGTGGCTGGTCCGGGTGGGGGCCGGAGGTCTGTGGGCCAGGTGGGCATCGATGCGCGCGAGGTTGATCGCGGCGCCAGTTAGTTGATGCTGGAGGCTTGTTTTGGCCAGTCCGCGGTAGCGCGATCTGCGCAGGCCACAGCGATGGACACCTTGGGAAATGGTGCCCTCAACGCCAGCGCGGAGTTGGTATCGCTCTTGCCAGCGCGCGTCCTGCTGCTCGGTCCGGCGCTGGCGCACAGCCTCATGGACATCCTGCTCCTGGATCGTCAGTCTGCGGCGCGGTCCGCGAGTGCACGATTCCTTGACAGGGCAGGGCCGGCAGTCGGCTTTCGAGAACTGCACGCGGATCTCGACTTTGTTCCGGATCGGTTCTCTCGCCCAACGGGTGTTGGTCTTCCCGCCTGGGCAGGTCACCTTCTGGCGATCCCAGTCGATGGCGAACGCGCTGACGGGAAAGCCCGTCTTGGACCTTTCCTGCCAACCAGTGCTGGACAGGACCGGGCCAACAAGGTCCACGCCGTGATCGCGGCGTGCCGTCACGATGTGCTGGGAAGTGACGTAGCCGGCATCGACCAGGTGCTCGTCGGGAAGCAGACGGCGCTGAGCCAGGTCAGTGTGGATCGCCGGGACCAGATCGAAGTCGGCGACAGTGGAGTCGGTGGTGGCGACATGTGTGATCAGATTTGGGGCGTCGCCGCCGCAGGTTTCGGTGAGGTGCACCTTGTACCCGTCCCAGAAAGTGTCGCGCTTCACGCTGCTGCGCGCCTCGGTGTCATAGGGAGTGACTAAGCGTGTCGCGCCTGGCGGCCGGTCTTTCGGGTCCCGCCGACTCACCGCGCCGTCCACCTGGTGGAACTGCTGCACCCACACCTGCCGCAGAACCTCCACCCGATGCACTGCACGCAGTCCGGGAGGCGCGTCGGGCCCGAAGACGGCCTCCAGCAGCCGCGTCCCGTCCATCCCGATGCGACGGCCGATCTCTTCCCGCTTGGTGCGGGCCTTGGGGAACCGGGAGTCTTCGGCGCGGCTGACGTAGTGCTTGAACCAGTTCGGATCTGCGATCTGCGCCAGCCACTCGGGAGCGGTAGGAGCGAGGGTGTTCAGGGCCGCACGCAGCGTCTCGGAGACCATCTCCAGCCAGCACAGCTCCCGTGTCGAGGACAGGACATGTGTGGAGTCGGTCCGGGCCTTGCCTCCGCCCGTGAGCAGTCCCTTGTCACGGGCGGCAACGAGGATGCCGTCCAACACCCGTTGTCCGGCATCTTCGTCGATCAGGCGGTCCCGGAACTCCGACAGCACCGAGAAGTCGAAGCCGGGATCCGCAAGATCCAGCCCCAGGGCGTATTTGAAGTCGATCCGTGCTCGCACCGCTTCCGTGGCCTGCCGGTCGGTGAGCCCCTCGACGAACTGCAACACCAGCACCAACGCCAGCCGGCCCGGCGACCAGGCAGGTTTCCCCCGTGCTGGGAAGAGATCCGCGAACTGCTCATCACCGAACAACGGCCCCAGCTCGTCCCGGCCCCGGATCGCCAGGCTCCCCTTGGGAAACGCCGCCCGCGCTACCCGCACCGTCTCCGCCGGGATCTCACCCGGCCCACTCGGCCGCATCGACACCGACACCCTCCCCATACGACAACGTCGGTTCTCAAGACCACAACCAGATCTTGCGAACCGACGTCACGCGAGGCCCCGAATTACTGTAACCAACAGCGTCACCCGAGGTGAGTGCGGGGCCGTCCCGTACCGCGTTGGTCACCGCCGCCGGACCAGCGGGAACGGCAGCGTCTCCCGGATGGACAGACCCGTCAGGAACATCACCAGCCGGTCCACGCCGATACCCAGCCCACCCGTGGGCGGCATCGCGTACTCCAGGGCCTGGAGGAAATCCTCGTCCAGCTCCATCGCCTCCGGATCACCGCCCGCCGCCAGCAGCGACTGCGCGGTCAGCCGCCGCCGCTGCTCCACCGGGTCGGTCAACTCCGAGTAGGCGGTGCCCAGTTCCGTGCCGAACGCGACCAGGTCCCAGCGCTCGGCGAGCCGCGGGTCCTTGCGGTGCTGACGGGTCAGCGGCGAGACATCGGTCGGGAAGTCCTTGTAGAACGTCGGCAGCGTGGTCTTCTCCTCGACCAGCCGCTCGTACATCTCCAGGACGATGTCCCCGCGCCCCATCTCCGGCTTCACCGGCACCGACGACGCGTTGCACAGCCGCCGCAGCACCTCCGGCTCGGTGTCCGCGTCGACCTCCTCGCCCAGCGCGTCCGAGATCGCGCCATAGACGGTCTTGACCGGCCAGATGCCCGAGATGTCGTGCTCGACCAGCCGCCCGTCGGCGTCCGCCTTGCGCGCCGTGGCACTGCCGAACGCCGCGACCGCCGCCCCCTGGATCAGCTCCCGGGTCAGATCGAGCATCACGTCGTAGTCGGCGAACGTCTGGTACGCCTCCAGCATCGTGAACTCGGGGTTGTGCTTGTACGAGATGCCCTCGTTGCGGAAGGTCCGGCCCATCTCGAAGACCTTCTCCATACCGCCCACGCACAGCCGCTTGAGGTACAGCTCCGGCGCGATACGGAGATACAGATCGAGGTCGTAGGCGTTGATGTGGGTATGGAACGGCCGGGCGTTGGCGCCGCCGTGGATCTGCTGCAGCATCGGCGTCTCGACCTCGAGGTAGCCGCGGTCGATCAGCCCCTGCCGCAGCGCCTGCACGGCCGTGCTGCGCGCCCGCACGGTGTCCCGTGCGTCCGGCGAGACGACCAGATCCACATACCGCTGACGGACCTTGGCCTCCGGATCGGACAGACCGCGCCGCTTGTCCGGCAGCGGACGCAGGCACTTGGCCGTCAGCCGCCACTGCGACACGAACACCGTCAGCTCACCGCGATCGCTGGCGCCGACCTCGCCCTCGGCCTCGACATGGTCGCCCAGGTCGATGTCCGCGGCGAACCGGTCCAGCGTCTCCGCGCCGCTGCCGTCCCGGGTCAGCGCGATCTGCAGATCGCCCGACCAGTCCCGCAGCACCGCGAAGAGCACCCCGCCGTGGTCCCGGGTGAGCAGCACCCGCCCGGCGACCCTGACGGACGTGCCGGTACGCGCACTGGGAGCCGGGTCCGGGTACGCGTCGCGGACCCCGCCCAGGGTGTGCGTACGCTCCACGCCCACCGGATACGGGTCGGTGCCGTTCTCGCGCAGCCGCTCCAGCTTGTGATGGCGTACCCGCACCTGCTCGGGCAGCGCGGCCAGCTCCTGCTTCCGCCGCTCCTCCTCGGTGGCCGGTGCCGCCTGCACCAGGCCGAGTTCGTCCAGCGACGGCAGACCCGCGGTGCTCGCCGGGGCCAGCACCTTTTTCTTGTGGCCCTTGCCCCACAGCTTGCCCAGGCTCGGTACGGCCACGAAGCCCTCGGCGATGCCGGAGCCCAGGGCGATCCGGGCGAGCGCGCCGGCGTCCGCGTAGCACAGGAACCGCGGGTACCACTCGGGGTCGTACTTCGCGTTGGACCGGTAGAGGGCCTCCAGCTGCCACCACTTGGAGAAGAACAGCAGCAGCCTGCGCCAGAACTTCAGCACCGGGCCCGCACCGATCCGGGCGCCCTCCTCGAAGGCCGACCGGAAGACCGCGAAGTTCAGCGAGATCCGGCGCACTCCGAACGACCCGGCCTGCGCGCACAGCTCGGCGACCATGAACTCCATGACGCCGTTGGGCGCGGTGCGGTCACGGCGCATGACGTCCAGCGAGATGCCGTCCTCGCCCCACGGGACGAAGGACAGCAGCGCGATCATGTTGCCGTCGCCGTCGAACGCCTCGGCCAGCAGACAGTCCCCGTCCGCCGGGTCGCCGAGCCGGTCCAGGGCCATCGAGAAGCCGCGCTCGGTCTCGGTGTCCCGCCAGGCGTCCGCCCGGTGGATGACCTCCTGCATCTCCGCGTCGGTGAGCGCCGCGTGCCGGCGGACCCGGAAGGTGGCGCCGGTGCGCCTGACGCGGTTGACGGCCTGCCGCGTCACCCGCATGTCGCGGCCGTCCAGCTCGAAGTCCTTGACGTGCAGGATCGCTTCGTCGCCGAGCTGCAGCGCGCCGAGACCGCTGCGCGCGAACGCCTTGGCGCCGTCCTCGCTGGCGCCCATGACGGCGGGCTGCCAGCCGTACCGTCCGGCGACCTCCAGCCATGCCTCGATGGCCGGCGTCCACGCCTCCCGGTCGCCGACCGGGTCACCGCTGGCCAGGCAGACGCCGGCCTCGACGCGGTAGGTGACGGCGGCCTTGCCGCTGGGGGAGAAGACCACGGCCTTGTCCCGGCGGGTGGCGAAGTAGCCCAGCGAGTCCTGGCTGCCGTAACGGGCCAGCAGGGCCCGGATCCGGGACTCCTCGTCGCCGTGCAGCGCGGCCTCCATCCGCTGCGAACGGAACAGCGCGGCCGCGGCGTTGAGCAGCGCCAGCGCGCCGAGCAGACCGAGGACGGTGCTGATCCAGTGCGGCGGATGGCCCTCGATGATCCGGCCGCCGACCAGCCCGCCGCAGACGCGGTTGGCGGCCCACAGCAGCCGGTTCGCGGCGCCGGACTCCAGCGTCCCGGGGATGAGCGAGACCAGGCCCCAGCCGATCAGTACGGCCGCCACCAGTCCGGTGGCCAGCACCCCCGCGGCCCGCAGGAACGCGCCGCGCCGGGTGATCGCGTAGAACTCGCGGTGCGAGACGAGCAGCAGTACCAGCGCTCCGGTGCACAGGACCAGGGAGAACGCGAACTCCCAGTATCCGGCCGCCAGGAACAGCGCGTCCGCCAGCGTGACCAGCACCATGTAGGCCACGGCGCACCACAGGGCGACCCGTTTGCGCGCGGTCATCGCCGCGGCCAGCAGGAGGAGGAACGCCGCGTAGGCGAAGTTCGGCGCCACCGGGATGGTGAGGGTGTCCAGCCAGTAGATCGCCGGGCGGAGCCCGCGCCGCAAGGGCCCGATCAGCGCCGTGAGGGCGCAGAACAGCCCCAGTACGCTGAAGATGATGGCGAAGCCATTGGGCACGCGGCGCTTGAAGCGCTGCCACCCGGTGAGTTGATCCTGGTCCTGCACGGTGCTCATTCCGTCACATTAGGCTCTGAAAGGGGTCAGCTGCTCGACGAGAGGGCGCTGTTTCGCAGCCACCGGGACCAGTCGACCATCCAGTCTCCGATCCCGTTGGACAGGTCAGCTCTCCCTCGTACGGAGGATCCGGTGATCTCGAAGGGATCACCTACCCGGATCTTGCCGTACAGCCAGTCCGCGTCCGAATCGGTCATGCCGATGCAGCCCGAGCTGGCGTTGATCCGGCCCATGTCGCTCGCGTTCCAGGGCGCGGCGTGCGCGTAGGTCCCGGAGTCCGTGAGCTTCATCGCGTCGCGGACCGTCTTGTCGTACGGCTCGCCGAGGCCCACGGTCTTGGAGTTCATGGTGATCGTGCCCTCCTTCGCCATCAGCGGGAAGGTCCCGGTCCATGTCGCGTGCTCGGCGTCCGGCTTCCCGGCCGAGACGGGAATGCTCCGGATCTTCTCGCCGTTCTCCACGAACGACAGACGCTTGGCATCCAGGTCGACCTTCACCACCTGGCTTCTGCCGATGCCGAAGGTCAGGTCGTAGTCCTTGGCGAAGTAGCGGCCGCCGCCGGAGTCCACCCCGTTCAGCTCGGCCCGCAGTGTGACGGTGGTGCCGGGCTTCCAGTACTCCTTGGGCCGCCAGTCGATGCGGTCCTTGCCACTGTGGTCCTTCACCCAGCCCCATGATCCGGTCGTGTGGTTGCTGGTGGTGACCTTGAGATGGTTCTCCACCGCGGCCTTGTCGGTCACCGGGAAGTCGAAGGTGATCATGATGGGCTGGGCGATGCCGACGGTGGCTCCCTGCGAGCCGGGGTTGAGCACCAGCTTGTTGAGCTTGTCCGCCTTCGCCGTGATCAGCGATTCCTTGACGTCGAACGTGCCGCCCCGGGCGTTCTTCGTCCGGGCGACCACCGAGTACTTGGTGTCCGGCGTGGTCTTCGCGCTGGAGGTCCAGACGGTGCCGCCGTCCCCGAGCCCGCCGGGCAGCAGACGGCCCATTGGGTCGGTCACCGTCACATCGGTGAGCACCCCGCCACGCGCGGTCACCTTGAGCTTGTCACCGGCCTGCACCGTCTTGGTGCCCTTCGCCGCGCCCAGTCCCACCTGCACCGGGTCGCCCTTGGATGCCGACGCCGCGCTGCCGCCGCACGCGGTGAGTGCGATCAGGCCGATCAGTGGGATCAGCGCGCGGGCGACGCGGGACGGCCGCGGGCGGCCGGGGGCGGGGGGCAGGCTCATGTGCGGGGCTTTCCGTCAGCGGTGGGGATCGGCGGCGATGTCGGCCGCTAAGACGGCCGATCGGAGTGCTCCGTTGCAGGGAGTGATGTGATACACGTCACGCCGCCATGAGGGTGAGGGGGTCGGAGGCCCTGGACGGGCACCCCGAAAAGCCCGCGCGGTAACCCGCAGTCATCACCCGGTCGGAGCATCCGGCATCGAACCTGGCATATCCGAAATGCGCCAAACTGGCCACCCATTGCCGTCCGTTCGGGCGGCGGTCGAGGAGGTGTCCCATGGCTATTTCGATCTCAATCGTGCTCCTGCTGACGATCTTGACGGCTATCTTCCTGCGCAGCGGAAAACTCAAGTTCTCGCACGCCCTGGTCTGCGGGCTGCTCGGCTTCTACCTGGCGAGCAGCAGCCTCGCCCCGGAGATCCACAACGGCCTCTCCGGCGCTGCGGATGTGGTGAGCAGTGTGCGCCCGTGACGGTGGCCGCCTACCGGAACCTCGTTCTCGCCACCCTCGGCCTCACCCTCACCTTCTGGGCGTGGAACCTCATCGCCCCCCTCGGCGACGCCTTCACCACCGACCTCGGCCTGACCGGGGTCGAAGAGGTGGTGCTGGTCGCCGCGCCGGTGCTGGCCGGCTCGCTGGGCCAGGTACCGGTCGGCGCGCTCACCGACCGGTTCGGCGCCCGGGTGATGTTCCCCCTGGTCTCCGCGCTCACCATCGTGCCGGTGCTGCTGCTCATCCCCGCCCGCCACCACTACCCCACACTGCTCGCCGCCGGCTTTCTGCTCGGCCTCGGCGGCACCACGTTCGCCATCGGCATCCCGCTCGTCAACGGCTGGTTCCGGCCCGGCCGCAGGGGCCTTGCCCTGGGGGTCTTCGGCATGGGCATGGGCGGCGTCGCCCTCTCCGGCCATCTGACGCCCCGTATCCACGCGTACGACGAGAACCTGCCGTATCTCGTCGTCGCCATGGTGCTCGCCGTCTTCGCGATGCTCGCCGCGCTGATGATCACCGACGCTCCCGACCGGCCCGTCCCGCAGACCTCCGTCACCACAGGTCTTGCCGTGGCCGGCCGGCGTCCCGTCACCTGGGAACTGGCCGCGCTGTACGCGATCGGCTTCGGCGGCATCGTCGCGTTCGGCGTCTACCTGCCGACCTATCTGCAGACCTGGTACGGCCTCGACGCCACCGACGCCGGCACCAAGGCCGCCGGATTCGCGCTGGTCACTGTCCTCTTCCGGCCCATCGGCGGCTGGTGCTCGGACCGGGTGCACCCGGCCGTCGTCACCGCCGGGGCGCTCGGCCTGGTGGCGCTGCTCGCCGTCGTCCAGGCCCTGGACCCGTTGCTCCACCCGCTGGGCACCGTCGATTTCCTGGGCATGGCGGCCGGCCTCGGTGCCGCATCCGGCTCGGTCTTCGCCCTGGTCCCACGGGTGACCCCACAGCACCGGATCGGCAGCGTCACCGGCATCGTCGGTGCCATGGGCGGCCTCGGCGGCTTCGTACCCCCGCTCGTCATGGGCGCCGTCTACAGCGGCAAGGGCTCCTACGCCGTCGGCTTCATGCTGCTCTCCGACCTCGCGCTGGCCGGCTGCGTCTACGCCTTCGGCCGGATGCGCACCACGGACGCCGACACCACCCGGACACCGGACTCACCCCAGTGAGAACACCCCGATCGCATTGGGCACCGGGCGTTCCGCGCCGCCCGAAGGATGGTTGCGCACGACGACCCTGGGGCCGGACAGGTCGCGCGGATCGCGGGTGACCAGCGTCGAGGACCCGCCGCCGTCCAGATTGACCGCGTCCCGCGCCCCCAACCGGTCCATCACCACGGCCAGTTCACGTACCGTCAGGCGGGCCCGGTCCGCCGCCCCGTCCAGCGCCATCAGATACAGCACCCGGCCCCCGCCCCCGGTCCCCGCGGCGGTCCGCACCGCCGGAGTCACCGAGTCCAGCCCGTCCACCGGCCGGTCGTTCCGCACGATCGGGAAGCCGCCGACCGCGAACCGCAGCGGCCCGGGACCTCGGCCCACGAGACGATGGCCCACACTCACCCGATCCCCGAGACGCAGCTTGCGCAGCTGCCGCGCCCCTTCCTCCCGTCCCACCAGCACCACACTCCCCGCGGCGACCCCGCCCCTGCCCGGCCGCTCCGCACGCGCCACCACCCGCCCGTGCCGCACCGTCACCTCCGCGGTCTCCGCACTGCACGGCGCGGCCCGGTCGGTGTCCGTACCGCAGGTCGCCCGTACCCGGGATGTGCCGCCCCACCGCGCGGTGTACGCCCCGACGCCGTTCACGGGCAGCGCGTACTGGTTGAGCCCGCGCAGCGGCAGCGTCCCCTGCGCGGTCCGCACCGCACCGCGCAGCGTGAGCCGGTCCAGCCGCGCCCGGCGGTCGTGGCCGACGCCGATGACGTCCTCGGTGCTCGCGCCGGGCGGCATCACCGGGCCGAAGCGCTGCCCGTCCGGCACCGCACCCTTCAGCTCCCGCCCGGCCGCGACCGCCGGGCCGACCGGGGCGCCGGTCGCCTCCACGCCCGGGTGCTGGGTCTCGCTGATATGGAAGAAGTCGCCGTTCACCGCGCCCACCGCGCCCCGCACATGCGCCAGTTGGGACACCGGCGACCGAGCACCGACCGCCCCCGGATGCAGCAGATTCACCGCGACGCGTGGATCGGTGAGATCGACCGTCAGCAGATGCCCGTGCGCCGTGCCGCGCTTCACCGGCACCCGGAATTCGCCGTACTTCACACCGGGCGCCAGCGCCACGGCATCCGAGAGACGGAGGGCGCCGCCCGCGGCGGTGGCCCGCGCGGCATCGGCCACCCCGCCGCCGAGCAGCATGCCCCACGCCACCAGCACGGTGAGGAACGCGCGGACCCGACCGAACCGCTGTTTCACGAGCCCTCCTGACGTCGCGTCAATGATCCCTGGGTGCCGGAGACGCCCGCGATGACCCGGAGATGTCATGAGCGTGCACACTCGCCGAACGGGCGGCATTTGAGCGCGGTACGGCGCATCACGCCATCCGCACCGCGCGCGACGCCATCTGTACGGCGCACCATGTCATCGGCACGGCCCGCCACGTCATTTGGCGGTGCGCCGGGACGCCGCCTCGACCAGGTCCATATAGCGGGCCCAGTCCCAGTGTTCGCCGGGATCGGTGTGGTCGGTACCGGGCACCTCGACATGGCCGATGATGTGCTCCCGGTCCTTGGGGATGCCGTAGCGGTCGCAGATCGCCGCGGTCAGCAGCGCGGACTGCTCGTAGAGCACATCGGTGAACCACTTCGGATCGTCGATCCAGCCCTCGTGCTCGATGCCGATGCTGCGGGTGTTGTGGTCCCAGCTTCCGGCGTGCCAGGCGACATTCCGTTCGCTCACGCAGCGCGCGATATAGCCGTCGGCGGACCGTACGACATAGTGCGCGGCCGCCTTGTGGTTCGGGTCCTGGAAGAGCCGGATGGTGTCGTCGTAGGTCTCCTGGGTCACATGCATCACGACCAGGTCGACCTGATACTGCGTCGGGCGGTTTGCCGCGGTGAAGTTGGCGGGGTCGGCGGGCACCCAGTGGCAGGGGGGATAGTCGGCGCCGCCGCCCTGCGGGTCGGGGTCCGGAGTGGTGTCGTCCGGCGGGCGTGGGGGCGGCGGCGCTGCCGCGCGTGCGGTGGCCGCCGTGAACGGAGGGAGTGCGGCGGCCGCGGCGAGCGCGGCAGCGCCGGTGAGCAGACGTCGTCGGGCCGGGGAGGGGCGGTCGTGCTCCATGTGAACTCCTGACAAGGACCGAGCGGGTCGCGTACATGTCACGCACATGTGATGTATTCATCATGCGTAAACAGGACATGCCCTGCCAAGGGCGGCGCTGAACTGCCCATGGGCAGACCAAAGACAGAACCGCCAGGTCAGAAGTCCGCAATACCTGATTGGGCGTCACCCAGGTGTCGCACCCATGCCCTTGGGCCTCAGGGGCGCGTCACCCGGGTGGACCCGACGCCGTGTCAGTGACCGATCTCCACGTCCTCCAGAATGCCCAGCGCGTCCGGCACCAGCACCGCCGCCGAGTAATAGGCGCTGACCAGGTACTTGATGACGGCCTGTTCGTTGATGCCCATGAAGCGCACCGAAAGCCCCGGCTGGTACTCGTCCGGGATGCCGGTCTGATGCAGCCCGACGACCCCCTGATTCTCCTCGCCCAGACGCATCGCGAGGATCGAGCTGGTCTGGTCCGGGTTGATCGGGATCTTGTTGCACGGCAGCAGCGGAATGCCCCGCCACGCGCGGACGTCCGTACCGCTGAGCTCCGCACCCGTCGGATAGATCCCGCGGGCGCTCCATTCCCTCCCGATCGCCGCGATGGTGCGCGGGTGCGCCAGCAGCACCTGGGTCTTACGGCGCCGGGAGATCAGCTCGTCGAGGTCGTCGGGGGTGGGCGGACCGCTGCGGGTATGGATGCGCTGTTTGAGGTCGGCATTGTGCAGCAGTCCGAACTCGCGGTTGTTGATCATCTCGTGCTCCTGGCGCTCGCGCAGCGCCTCCACGGTCAGCCGCAGCTGCTGATCCAGCTGGTTCATCGGGTCGTTGTAGAGGTCCGCGACCCGCGAGTGAATCTTCAACACGGTCTGCGCGACGCTCAGTTCGTACTCCCGCGGCGCCCGCTCGTAGTCGACGAACGTGCCCGGCAGCTCCGGCTCGCCGACATGCCCCGCGGCCAGTTCGATGGCCGCCTCACCGTGTTTGTTCTGCGCCGGGACCAGCGCCGTACGGAACTCCTCGACATGGTCGCGCAGCGCCTCCGACTGGGCCAGCACCTCCTCGTACTGGCCGCGCGGCAGCACCAGGGCGGTCACCCGGGTCGACGCCCGTACCGAGTGCTCCCACTCCGCGTCCGCCGTCAGCAGCACCGCGTCACCGAGTGCGTCACCGTCGGCCAGTACCCCCAGGACCGTCTCATCGCCGTACTTGCCGGTACCGAGCCGGTCCAGCTTGCCGTGCGCGATCAGGATGACCCGGTCCGCGGGGCGGCCCTTCTCGGCGAGGAGATCGCCCGGCGCGAACTCCTGCTGGACGAACCGGCCGGCCAGCGCCTCCAGGGTCGGGGCGTCGGCGAAGCCGCGCAGCGGTGCCATCTCCCGCAACTCGGCGGGGATCACCCGGACTTCGGTGCCCTGCGTGACGAACTCCACCCTGCCGTCGCCGAGCGTATGGGTAAGCCGGCGGTTGACCCGGTAGGTACCGCCGGAGACCTGCGTCCAGGGCAGGACGCGCAGCAGCCAGCGGGACGAGATGCCCTGCATCTGCGGGACGGTCTTGGTCGTGGTCGCCAGATTCCGCGCCGCCGTGGTGTCCAGGCTGGAACGGTTCTGCTGGATCTCGGAGGGGTGCGGGACGGACGTCGGGTCCACCGATGTGGTCATGAAGAAGGCTCACCTGTTCTGGTAGGTGCTGTGAGGGGTGTGCGTGCGTACGGAGAACTCGGGGAGTTCACAGGGCCGCATGATGCGGCGCTTTCCCTTCGGCACATCGTTCAGCGCCCGGTCTGTTGCGTACCAGGGCTGTTCAGCGTCCGGTCTGTTCAGTACCTAGGTGTGTTTTCAGTGTCCGGTCTGTTCAGTGCCCGATTTCCACGTCTTCTAGGACGCCCAGCGCGTCGGGCACGAGAATCGCGGCCGAGTAGTAGGTGCTGACCAGGTAGTTGACGATGGCCCGGTCGTCAACTCCCATGAAACGCACCGAGAGGCCCGGCTCATATTCATCAGGAATTCCGCTGCGGTGCAGACCGACGACGCCCTGTTTCTCCTCGCCGGTACGCAGCAGCAGAATGGAGCTCGTCCGCTCCTTTGTCACCGGGATTTTACTGCACGGGAAGATGGGCACCCCGCGCCACGACGGCAGCGAATGTCCCATGAAATCGACCGCCGTCGGGTACAGCCCACGGGAATTGCACTCCCGGCCGATCGCGGCGATCGTCTGCGGATGGGCGAGCAGAAAGCCCGGGTCCTTCCAGACGGTCGCGAGCAGGTCGTCGAGGTCGTCGGGGGTGGGCGGACCGCTGCGGGTGTGGATGCGCTGTTTGAGGTCGGCATTGTGCAGCAGTCCGAACTCGCGGTTGTTGATCATCTCGTGTTCCTGGCGCTCGCGCAGCGCCTGGATGGTCAGCCGGAGCTGTTCCTCGACCTGGTTCATCGGGTCGTTGTAGAGATCGCCGACCCGGGTGTGGGTGCGCAACACGGTCTGCGCGACGCTGAGTTCATACTCCCGCGGAGCCAGCTCGTAGTCGACGAAGGTGCTGGGCAGGGGCGGTTCGCCGTGGTGCCCGGAGGCGACCGAGACCGCCGATTCGCCGCTCGCGTTGGTCGGGTGCGCGGGGCCGCGCGCGGCCGCCGCGAGATGCTCCTGGAGCTCCGGCGAGCGGCCGATGACCTCCTGCGCGGCCGCCCGGGGCAGCGCCATGACGGTCACCCTCGTCACCGCGCGGTAGCTGAACTCCCAGGTGGCATCGGCGCTGGTGAGCGACTCGTCACCGAGGTGGTCGCCGCCGGCCAGCGCTTCCAGCGCGGTCTCGTCGCCGTATTTGCCGGTGCCGATACGGTCGACCCGGCCGTGTGCGATCAGCACCAGCCGGTCCCCGGGGCTGCCGGCCTCCGCGATCAGCTCGCCAGGGGCGTATTCCTGCTGGGTGAAGCGTTCGCCCAGCGCTCCGAGCACCTCGGTATCGGTGAAGTCCCGCAGCGCGGGGAGCTCCCGCAGCTCATCGGGAATGATCGAGACGTCGGTGCCGGTGATATCGAAATCGATGCGCCCGTCGCCGACGGTGTGCGCCAGCCGGCGGTTCACCCGGTACGTACCACCGGAGACCTGCACCCAGGGCAGCAGCCGCAGCAGCCAGCGGGAGGTGATGCCCTGCATCTGCGGAACGGTTTTGGTGGTGGTCGCCAAATTCCGTGCGGCGGTGGTACTCAGGCTCGAATTGGGGGTGCCTTCCGCGCTTTCGTTCAACGTTTGGTCGGCAATCGTCATAATGCTCCACCTAACTCTTCGAAGGGGGCGACGCGATCGGTCCGATGTCCCATTCAAGGGGAGTTCGTCGGCAGCCCGCCAAGTCGAAGGTAGTGGTGCTGTTTTTATCGGCACAATCGCTCGAACGAGTGGCTTGGAAATCCTTTTCCATGGAAAGGTTTAGCGGATCCGGAAAAGGGGAGAGTGTGTCGGGGCGCCGGCCGGAACGGGATTGTCCAGAAGGATCCGCAGCGCCGAATACGCCGCCCGTGTGGCGGTCCGTCGGCGCCCGGTCGCGATACCGTGACCAATGGGCGGGCCGGGACACTCGGCTGACGCCCCCTCGGAGGTGAGCCTCCCGCCTCTCACCCCCGCAGCAACACCTCGCCGTCGGCGAGCGTCGCCGCCAGCCGCTCCCAGGCCGCGCCGTCCCGCTCGCGCGCCTCGTACTCCGCCCCGCGTGCCGTCCCCCAGCGCCGTGCCACCGCCGCCGGATCCTCGCCCAGCAGCAGCCCGGCCGCCTGCGCCGCCGCGCCAAGCGCTACCAGCTCCTGCGCATCCGGCACCACCATCGGCCGCCCGGACAGCCGTCGTACGGTCTCCCGCCAGGCCCGGCCCTTGGCGCCACCGCCGATCAGCAGCAGCGGCGTAGTGGTCGTGGCGTCCCCGTCCAGCACTCGGTCCAGCGCTTGCAACAGGGCGAACACGGCGCCGTCATAAGCCGCTTGGAGCAGCTGACCGGCTGTGGTGTCATGCCGCAGCCCGTGCACCAGCCCCGAGGCGCGCGGCAGATTCGGGGTGCGTTCGCCATCGAGGAAGGGCAGCATCACCGCGCTGCCACCGGGCTCGACGGCCTCCCGGTCGCGCCCCAGCAGCGCCGCCACCCGGTCCACCGCCAGCGTGCAGTTCAGGGTGCAGGCGAGCGGCAGCCAGTCGCCCCGCGCGTCGGCGAACCCCGCGACGACACCGGTCGGATCGGTGGGCCGCTGCGTGGCGACCGCGTACACCGTCCCCGACGTCCCCAGGCTCACCACCGGCTGCCCGGGGCGCAGACCCAGGCCGAGCGCGGCCGCCATGTTGTCGCCGGTCCCGGCGGCCACCAGCGCGCCATGGGGCAGCGGCAGTTCTTCGGTGCGTACGGTGCCGGCGGCCTCCCCGGGGAGCGCCACCCGCGGCAGCGCCTCCGGGGCCAGCCCGACGTGCTCCAGGATCCCGGCGTCGTAGGACTCGGTGGACGACGCCCACCAGCCCGTCCCCGAGGCATCGCCACGGTCGGTGACGCTCTGGCCGGTCAGCCGCTGGGTGAGGTAGTCGTGCGGCAGCCGCACCGCCCTGGTGGCGGCGGCCGCGGTCGGCTCGTTCGCCCGCAACCAGGCCCACTTGGCGACCGTGAAGGCCGGCCTCGGCACGACTCCGACCCGGTCCGCCCAGGCTTTCGTGCCGCCCAACTCCTCGGTCAGCCGCTCGCTTTGGGGCGTGGACCGGACGTCGTTCCACAGCAGCGCCGGACGTACCACCTCTCCGACGGCGTCGAGCGTGACCAGGCCGTGCTGCTGACCGGCGACGGACAGCGCGGAAACCTGCCGCGCCGCGTTGCCGCACTGCCGCAGCGCCTCGCCCAGCGCCCGCCACCACTGCTCCGGGTCGCTCTCCTTGCCGTCGCCGCTCACGGTGTGCGGCGCCTGGCCCCGGGCGATGACCACACCGGTCTCCGCGTCCACGACCAGCGTCTTGGTGGACTGGGTGGAGCTGTCCACGCCGACGACGAGCGGTCCCTCCGACTGTGCGCCCATCGTGCTCTCTCCCTTGCCGGGCCGGTGCTTCCAGGGGGTTCCCCGGTGTGCGCCGCATATTAGTTTGGCCGTGGGCAGAATTCGTCAAGCGCCCTGATGAAAAAGGTGTGCCTGGCGAAAATAGTGTGCCTGACGAAATGCGGAGGCGTCGCGAAGGCGGCCGCGCCGGTATCTGGTGTGAAGGCCAGGCGCGCGTGGAGGGTGCAGACGATATTACGGCCCTTAAGGATATCGGGGTTTGGGTCCCATCGAGCGACATGGAGCAGGTCTCTCCCGGCTACCGCCGGGAGGTGTCCCAGGCCGGCTGACCACGGCGCCGGGGCGACCATGGGGGGAATCGGTCAGCCGAACAATCCGCGCAAGAACGCCACCTCCGCCACCCGCTGTTGGCCGCCACCCCCCTCATGGCCGTTGTACCGCCACACCTTGAGCTCCTTCTCGCCCGCGTAGTGGTGGAACGCGGCGAATCCGGTGGACGGCGGTACCACGTCGTCGCGCAGCGCCGTACCGAAGAGCGCCGGGGCACTCGCGCGGACCGCGAAGTTCAGGCCGTCGAAGTGGTCCAGCGTCCGTAACGCGGTCTCGATGTGTGTGCGTTCGCCCGCGAAGTAGCGGGACAGCTCGCCGTACGGGCCCGCGTCCGTGATGTCGATGGCGCGCCGGACATGCGTCAGGAACGGCACATCGATCAGCGCGCCCGCCACATCGGGGGCCAGGCCCGTCATCGCGAGCGCGGCGCTGCCGCCCTGGCTGCGGCCCGCGACCACGATCCGCGCGGCGTCCACCGAGGGGTGCCCGCGCGCCGCTTCCACGGCGCGGACGGCATCCGTGAACAGCCGCCGGTAGTAATAGTCGTCCGGGTTCAGCAGACCCTGGGTCATTTTGCCGGGGACGCCCGGATTGCTGGAGCCGACCGGATCGGGGGTGTCACCGGGCCGGTCCGGGCCGCTCTGCCCACGGGTGTCCATGACCAGCGTCGCGTAGCCCGCGGAGGGCCACAGCAGCCAGTCGTGCGGCAGCAGTCGCCCGCCTCCGTAGCCGAGGTACTGCACCACGCAGGGGAGCGGCCCGGCAGCCTGCCGCGGGATCAGGAACCAGCCGCGGATACGGTGCCCGCCGAAGCCGGAGAACTCCACATCGTAGCTGTGCAGCAGCGTCAGCCCCGCGTCGGTCTCCTGGAAGCGGGCGTCGAGGTCATGGGCACGGGCCTCGGCAAGGGTGCGCTTCCAGAATGCGTCGAATCCGTCCGGTTCGGGAAGCGGGGGCCGGTAGCTGTGCAGTTCGTCCAGGGGCAGGTCGGTGAACACACAGAACCTCCGGGCCGTAGGGTGGCTTGCCGACTGTCGCCAACCGTGCCCACGGGCCGAATGTCTCAGACGGAAATTGTTCCAGGTTGGTCACCGTGTCCCTCAAAACCTCGTAAAGAAGCGATCATTGCTGCCATGAGCTACCCGCCGCCTCCGCCGCAGAACCAGCCGCCCAACCACACCCCGGGCGGCTACGGCCCGCCGGCCGGCGGCTATGGCCAAGGCGTCCAAGGCCAGGGCGGTTACGGCCAGGGCGGCTACGGTCCGCCGGCCGGTGGCCAGCCCGGTGGCTACGGCCCGCCGGCGGGCGGTGGCTACGGTCCCCCCGGCCCGGGGGGCCCCGGCGGCTGGCAGCAGCCGGGCGGCCCACCCGGTGGCGGTGGCAACGGCAAGACCATCGCGGCGATCATCGGCGGCGGTGTGCTCGTGGTGGCCGCCGTCATCGTCGCCGTCGTGATGGCCAACGGCGGTGACGAGGAGAAGGTCCGCGCGCACCCCTCCGGTTCCCGCAGCGCCACACCGTCCGACAGCGCCTCCGCCACACCGTCCGCGACGCCGACCGACACCGGTTTCACCAGCACCCCGTCGCCCACGAGCAGCAAGATCCCCTTCTTCCAGCTGAAGGTGGGGGACTGCTTCGATCGCCCGGCGGGCGGCGTCGGCAACAATGACCGGGCCTCCTGCAACGGCCCGCACGACGCCGAGGTCGTCACCATCCACCGCCTGGGCTCCGGCTTCACGACCAGCTCCGCCATCAAGGCGGAGGCGTCGTCGCTGTGCAAGGACGAACTGGAGAGCAAGGCGCGCAGGCAGCCCGCCGGCACCGCCGAGGGCACCTACGTCCAGTTCCCCAACATCAGGGGCTACAAGATGGGCATCAAGACCGTCAGCTGCAGCCTGATGGGGAACCGGACCGGCACCAAGAAGCTCACCAAGCCGCTTTCCTGAGTCGGGCGGGCGTGAACGGGCGGGGCGTCACCGGCCGGGCGGCGATGCCCGTCGGCGGTGGTCCGCTGTCGGTGAGACGGCCCTGTCGGTGAGACGGCCCTGAGCGCCGAAGGCGTCAGGGCCGTCCGTCATTCACCCGTGTTTTCTCGTCATGCCGACGTGGTGTCGCTGGTTACGCCGCCCCGCCCGCCGCTCAGCGGTCGACGCGTGTGCCCGCCCGCCCCGTGTCGGCGACCTCGCCGACCTCGGCGGCCGCCGGATCCAGCACCCGCGCCAGAAACGTCCGGGTCCGCTCGTGCTGCGGATCGCCCACCACCCGCTCCGGGCTGCCCTCCTCGACGATGACCCCGCCGTCCATGAAGACCACCCGGTCGGCGACCTCCCGCGCGAAGCTCATCTCATGTGTGACGACGAGCATCGTCATGCCCTCGTCCGCCAGTGACCGCATCACCGCCAGCACGTCGCCGACCAGTTCCGGGTCCAGTGCGGAGGTCGGCTCGTCGAAGAGCATCAGTTCCGGGTCCATGGACAGCGCACGGGCGATGGCCACCCGCTGCTGCTGGCCTCCCGAAAGCTGCGCCGGATAGGACGCCTCCTTCTCGCTCATGCCCACCCGTTCGAGATTGACGCGCGCGATGCGCTCCGCCTCCGAGCGGTTCCGCCGCAGCACCCGCCGCTGGGCGATCGTCAGATTCTCCAGCACGGTCAGATGCGGAAAGAGGTTGAAGGACTGGAAGACCATGCCGATCCGGCGCCGGACCAGATCGATGTCCACATCCGGGTCCGTGACCTCGGTGTCGGCCACCATGACCCGGCCCGCGCTCGGCTCCTCCAGCAGATTCACACAGCGCAGCAGCGTCGACTTGCCGGAGCCCGAAGGCCCGATGACGCACACCACTTCTCCGCGCGCCACTGAGAAGTCGATACCGCGCAGTACTTCCAGTTCGCCGAACGCTTTGTGCAGCCCCTGCACATCGATCGCCTCGGCGCCCCCGGAATTCTCCGGAGCCGCGTCCTTGGCTGTTTTCTTCGCCATGGCCTCGTTCACGGACTTGTCCACGGCCTTGTCCTGGGTCTTGTCCTGCGTCATTCCGGTCACCTGGCCTTCGCCGTACGGGCCTCAAGCCGCCGGACCAGCTGGCCGAGCGGGAGGGTGATCACGAGATAGAGCAGTCCGGCGATCAGGATCGGGGTCAGGCTCTTGTGCTCATTGAGCGCGTCCCGGCCGAAGTTGGCCAGCTCGAACTGGCCGAGTGAGAGACCCAGCAGATAGACGAGAGAGGAATCCTTCGTCAGCAGGATCAGTTCGTTGGTCAGCGGTGGCAGTACGATCCGGAACGCCTGCGGAATGACGATCGAGATCATCGCCCGGCCGTGCGACATTCCCAGCGAACGGGCCGCCTCCGTCTGGCCCTTGGGGACGGCCTGAATACCCGCCCGGATGGTCTCCGCCATATACGCGGCGCCCACCAGACCGAGCGACAGCATCACCGTGACGTTCATGTCGAGCGCCACTTCGAAGGCCAGCGGCACACCGAAGCCGAGCGCGATGAACACCAGCAGCGCCGGAATACCGCGGAAGAACTCGATATAGGTGACGGCGATCCAGCGGTACGGCGGCACCGACGACAGCCGCATCAGCGCCAGCACCAGTCCGAGCGCGAGACCGAAACCGAAGCCGAGCAGGGTGTAGAGGACGGTGTTGACCAGCGCGGTGGTGATGATGTCCGGGAACAGGGCCTTCGCGACGGTGACGTCGAAGAACGCCACACGCAGCTGGTGCCAGTCGGCGGCCAGCGCGAATATCACCACGGCGACGACCAGGACGCCGTATTGCGCGCCGCGGATGATCCGCGCGCGCCGTCGTTTGGACAGGGGCATGAGGGCCGGCCTTCTCCGATTTCCTTGCTGCTTCACTGTTGCGGAACGTTGCGCGGCAGTGTTGCGCGCAACGTTCCGCGGAGCCTTGCGTTGACGTGGCGGGTCAGCTCTTCGGGGTGGTGCCGAACCACTTCTTGTAGATCCGGTCGTAGCTTCCGTCGGACTTCGCCTTCTTGATGACCGCGTTGATCTTCTTGCGCAGTGCGTCATTGCCGGTGCGGACGCCGATGCCGTACTGCTCACCGGTCTGGAACTCCGCGGTCACCTCGGTGTCCGGGTTCTGCTTCACATAGTCGAAGAGCACACCATTGTCGTTGATTCCGGCGTCGACCTGGCCGGACTTCACGGCGGTCAGCAGCAGCCCCAGGTCCTCGAACTCGACCAGATCCACGCCCTCGCCGTGCTCCTTGGCGTGGATCCCACCGGTCGTGGCCTTCTGGTAACCGAGCCTCTTGCCCTTGAGGTCCTCGATCTTCTTGAAGGGCTTGCCCTTCTTCGTCAGCAGCGCCTGGGTGGCGTCGAAGTAGGGATCCGAGAAATCCATCACCTTGTCCCGCTTCGGCGTGATGGTCATGCCCGCCGCGGCCAGATCGCATTTGCGGATCTTGAAGTCCTGGCCGGTCTCGATGCCTTCGAAGGGGGTATTGACGATCTCCTGCTCGACCCCGAGATCCTTCGCCACCAGATCCACCAGGTCCACATCGAACCCGACGACCTTGCCTTCCTTCTTCACCTGGAACGGCGCATACGGAAGGTGGGTGCAGGTCTTGAGCGTCCCGGGGGAGACCAGTTCCAGGCCGGAACTCTTCTTCCCGTCGGACTTGGTGCTGCTGCACCCCGCCAGAACGGCGACGGCCGCGAAGGCGGCTATGACAGGCAACGAGGAGCGAGCGGACACGGGTCCTCCAGAGCGGGACGAGAATCAGTCAAGCCATGGGTGCTGCGAGATGGCCTGCATACTGCCATCGGCCAGGGCGAATGTCGCCGCTACGCGGGTTGCGTCTGTGTAACGCCTCCGGCCCGCGCGGGGGGTGGATGGGGCGTTGCCGGCGCCGGCGGCCGAGGCCCGCCGTCGTCACTCAGCGGCCGAGGGACGACCGCGCGCTCATCGCCCGAGGGCGCCCGCCAGCTTGGCGATCGCGTCCGGGCCCACCCGGCAGCACCCCCCGATGAGCCGGGCGCCGGCCGTGGCCCACGCGGCGACCCGTTCCGCGCTGAACGCCGGGCTGCCGCACCACTCCCGCGCCTCGGAGTCCCAGCTCTCCCCGCTGTTCGGATACACCACCACCGGCTTGCCGGTGACCCGCGCCGCGACCTCGACCGCGGCGTCCGCGTCGTCCGGCGCGCAGCAGTTCACACCGACCGCGATCACCTCGTCCGCGTCCGCCGAGAGCGCGAACGCCTCCTCAAGCGGCTGTCCGGCCCGAGTACGGCCTCCCGCGACGCTGTACGACAGATAGGCCGGGACCCCCAGTCCGCGCACCGCGCGCAGCAGCGCTCGGGCCTCGTCGGCGTCCGGCACCGTCTCCAGCGCCAGCACATCGGGCCGGGCGGCGGCCAGCACCTCCAGACGCGGACGGTGGAAGCGCTCCAACGCGTCCACCGACAGCCCGTAGCGGCCGCGGTATTCGGAACCGTCCGCCAGCATCGCCCCGTACGGACCCGCCGACGCGGCGACGTACAGCGGCCCGGTCACCCCGCCCGCCAGCGCCCGCCGGGCCGCGTCGCGCGCCAGCTCCACACTGCGACGCAGCAGCGGCGCGGCCTCCTCGGCGCCGATGCCGCGCCGCGCGAACCCCTCGAACGTCGCCTGGTAGCTGGACGTGATCGCGACCTGCGCACCGGCCTCGTAGTACGCGAGATGCGCCAGGACGACGGCCTCCGGTTCCTCGGCGAGCAGCCGGGCCGACCAGAGTGCGTCGCTCAGGTCGTGCCCGGCGGACTCCAACTGGTTGGACAGCCCGCCGTCGAGGACGACCGGTCCCGCGGCGAGGGCCTCGGCGAACGTCGGGGACGTGCTGGCCATGGTGCGGAGCCTCTCAGTGGTACGGAGCCGGGAGGGCCGGAGGACGGTCCGGATGCTCGGCGGGCCCGGTGGGCTGCCCCCGTGCCTGTGGGCTGCCCGGGTGTCCGTGGGCGGTCCGGGTGTTCGTGGGCGGTCCGGATGACCGGCCTGATCAGGATCGTAGCGCCGGTATGCCGTGCAGCCAGCTAGGGAGGACTGCCGGGTGGCGGGGCATGCCACCCGGCAATCCTGGATCACCCCTGAGGCTTCCCGGTTGCTGTTGCCGCTCTGACTCAGTCCTCCGCGGACAGCGCGGCGAGTGCCCCCGCCGGATCGTCCGTGGCCGGTCCGGCGGGCGTCCACTGGCTGTGTTCCTTGCGGTACGGCCACCAGCGGCCGTCCCGGCCATAGCGGAGCTGGGCATCGCCGCCGACCACCGTCCACCGGTTGCGGGTGGCGCGCAGCCGTGGCCGGGTCTCGCCGTCCTCCCAGGCGGCCGCGAGCCGGTCGGTCGCGCGCGCCAGTGCCGCCGGCTCCGGGGTCCAGTCCTCCTCCAGGACCGCGAGCCCGGCCGTGCCGCCCAGTTCCCAGGCCCGTACAGCCAGCGTCAGGCTCCGGGCGTCGCGCCCCGAACCGGCCGCCAGGCGCTCGGATATGGCCGCCCCGGGTGCTGCCGCCGCCAGCCGCACCGCGTCCTGAGCGGCCGTCAGCGCGGGGGGCGGCGGATTGTCCGGATGCCAGGTGGAGAGCGCGTCCGCCAGCAGCCGCTGGGCGCGCGCTGCCGCGTCGGCTATGAGGAACTCCAGCGCGGCCACCTCCACTCCAGGCGCGGGCGGGGTGCCGCCGCTGAGGACCGGCGGCTCGCCCGGCGTCTCGACGGGGGGTGGTGGAGTGGGCAACGGCGGCAGGATGTCGCGCGCCGCGTACGCTTCGTCGGCCGGAACTCCCGCGTGCGCCGCCGACTCCTCGCCCGTTGGCGGGGCGCTCACCGGCGGCTCGGCCCGGGATGCGCTCCGCGCCTGCAGCTCGTCGAGCAGTTCCTGTTCACCGAGTCCGCGCAACAGCAGCAGCACGAAGGGGTCTTGGTCCAACAGACGGGCGAACTGATAGCAGAGCGCGGCCGAATGGGCGCAGTGGTCCCACGCCTCACAGCTGCACTCCGACTCCAAGTCGCCGATTCCCGGCAGGAGTTCGATCCCGGATTCTGCCGCGTCCGCTACGAGGACCGGCGGCATGTCGCGGTCCAGCAGCGCCGCGATATGCCCCGCCCGGTCCGCGACCAGGTCCAGGAAACGGTCCCAGTCCGCCGCGCCGAGCTGCTGCAACAGCACGTCGGAGCGGTGCCGTGTGTGGTCGCGGTCCTGTAGGACCGCGGTAATGCGCCCGGGGCGCACCGATACCGCGCCCACCGCACCGGCGCGCGCATGCCGACGCCCCAGCTTCAGCTGCGCGCCGTCCAGCGCGGTGTCCTCCAGCGCCTTGAGCCACGCCTGCCCCCACCAGCTCCGCGCGAACGCCCGGCCACGGGCGGCGGGCAGCGCGGCGAAGGTCCGCTCGGGGGTACTGTCTTTCCAGGTGTTCATCGTTCGCTCCCTCGCAGTGCGACCAGGTCCGCCAGCTCGGCGTCGGTGAGTTCGGTCAGCGCGGCCTCGCCCGAGCCCAGTACCGCATCCGCCAACTGCTGCTTCCGGGAGAGCATTTCGGCGATCCGGTCCTCGATCGTGCCCTCCGTGACCATGCGGTGGACCTGTACCGGCTGGGTCTGCCCGATGCGGTAGGCACGGTCGGTGGCCTGCGCCTCGACGGCCGGATTCCACCAGCGGTCGAAGTGCACGACATGCGCGGCCCGGGTCAGGTTCAGCCCCGTACCGGCCGCCTTGAGCGACAGCAGGAACACCGGCACCTCGCCGTCCTGGAACCGCCGCACCATATCCTCACGACGGGCCACCGGTGTGCCGCCGTGCAGGAATTGCGTGGACACCCCGCGCGCCGCCAGATGCGCCTCCAGCAGCCGCCCCATCTGTACGTACTGCGTGAACACCAGCACGCTCGCGCCCTCGGCGAGGATGGTGTCGAGCAGTTCGTCCAGCAACTCGACCTTCCCCGAACGCCCGGAGGTCCGCGGGGTGGCCCGCTGGTCTCCCGGGAGGCCGCCCGGACCGCCCTCCGAGGTGGGTTCCGGACCGTCTTCCAGACAGCCCTCCTTCAGATACTGCGCGGGGTGGTTGCAGATCTGTTTGAGCGAGGTGAGCAACTTGACGACCAGCCCACGGCGGGCGAAACCGTCCGTTCCGGAGATCTCGCTGAGCCCCTCGCGCACCACGGCCTCGTACAGTCCGGCCTGCTCCTTGGTCAGCGCCACCGCACGGTCCGTTTCCGTCTTGGGCGGCAGCTCCGGCGCGATTCCCGGATCGGACTTACGGCGGCGCAGCAGAAACGGCCGCACCAGCCGGGTCAGCCGTTCGGCCGCCGAGGCCGCCTCGGGGGACGCCGCCGCACCGCCCTCGATGGCTTGTGCGTAGCGTGACCGGAACCGGCCCAGGGGGCCCAGCAGCCCCGGCGTCGTCCAGTCCAGGATCGCCCACAACTCGGACAGGTTGTTCTCCACCGGGGTGCCGGTCAGCGCCACCCGGGCCTTGGCGGGGATGGTGCGCAGCGCTTCGGCGGTCGCCGAGAACGGATTCTTGACGTGCTGCGCCTCGTCGGCGACGACCAGCCCCCAGCCGGCCTCGGCCAGCTTCGCGGCGTCCAGGCGCATCGTGCCGTAGGTGGTGAGCACGAATGCGCCGTCCGCCACATCGGCCAGGCTGCGCCGCCCGGCATGGAAGCGACGCACCGGTGTGCCGGGGGCGAATCTCTCGATCTCCCGTTGCCAGTTGCCCATGAGAGACGTGGGGCAGACGACAAGCGTGGGGCCGGCGGAATCGGGATCGCCCTGCCGGTGCAGATGCAGGGAGATGAGTGTGATGGTCTTGCCGAGGCCCATGTCGTCGGCGAGACAGCCGCCCAGGCCCAGCGAGGTCATCCGGTGCAGCCAGTTGAGCCCGCGCAGCTGGTAGTCGCGCAGCGTCGCGGTGAGCGCCGCGGGCTGCTCGATGGATGTGGTGTCCCTGCGCTCCTCCCTGTCTCCTTCCGGGTCGGCGAGCCGGTCCCGGAGCCGGGCCAGCCAGCCGGAGGCCTGTACCTCCGCCCGTTGGCCGTCGTCGTCCTCGACCGTGCCGGTGAGCGCGGCGCTCAGCGCGTCGACCGGCGTGATCTTACGGTCCTGGCGGTCCCGGGCGGCGCGCAACGCCTCCGGATCGACCAGCACCCACTGGTCACGCAGTCGCACCAGCGGTCGGCCGGACTCGGCCAGCCGGTCCAGCTCCGCCCGGTCGATCTCCTCGTCGCCCACCGCGAACCGCCAGCTGAACGAGAGCAGCGCGTCCGCGGACAGCAGCGACGGCAGCCCGGACTCCGTTCCGTCCATCGGGTCGGGCGGTCCGACGACGGCCCGGCTGGTCAGCTTGCGCGCCAGCTCCTTGGGCCAGTGGACGTGGACGCCCGCGGCGGCCAGAGCCCGGGAGGCCGGGCCGAGCAGTTCGGCGATCTCCTCGTCGGCGAGTTCCAGCGCGTCCGGCACCGCCGCGGACAGCAGCGGGGTGAGCGGCGCCCAGGCCGCGGCGGCCCGCCGGAGCGTCAGCAGCGTGTCCATCCGCGCCCGGGGGCCGAACGCCTGCCCCGCGGGTGACGTCCCGGCCCATACCTCGGCGACATCGGCGACCAGCGTCGGATCGGTGAGGCTGTGCAGCTGGAGGACGGCGGTGAAGGTGATGGGGGAGTCGGGAGAGGTGGGGGAGATGGGAGGGGCAGGGGAGATGGGTGTGGCAGGCGCGGCGGCCTCGGCTGCCGTGCTGTCCGCTTCGGCGGTGCCGTAGGGATCGATGGTTCCGTTGCGGGCGGCCGTGCCGTCGGAGGCGGCTTGGGAGCCGCCCGCGTCCGGCAGTCCGTCCGGGCCGCTCGGCCCGTCCGCCCCGTGCACTTCCACGCGCAGCGAGATCCGTACGCCCGCGTCATGCCCCGCGGCGACATCCGCGGCCCAGGCGCGTTGTTCCGGGATGCGCTGCGGGGCGGCCGCCGCGAAGGGGGGCGCGCCGGTGGCCAGCGCCGCGGCGGGGGAGCGGGGCAGCCCGTCGGCCACCGCGTCGAGGAACGCCCGTACATGGCGCTCGGGCTCGGGCAGTTCCAGCGGGTCGGCGCCGGGGAGCGGGGTGGCGTGCGCGTAGGGCGGCATCGCGGCGGCGAGGTCGCGCAGCCGCTCGATGTCGCTCGGGTCGAGCGGGCCCATGCGCCAGGCATCATGATCGGCCGGGGACAGACCGGGCAGCAGCCGGCCCCGGGCGGCGAGCTGCAGCGCCAGCACGGACGCGGCGCCCCAGAAGGCCGCCGCCGGATCGGCGTCACGGGCGGCCCGCGCACGGGTGAGGACGGGCACCGCGTCGGAGACGGGCAGGATCACGGCGGGTACGGGGCAGACGGAGATCTCGCCGTCCTCGTCGGGCACGGCGACGGGCAGGTCACCCACTGTCGGCAGCGCGTCCGGGCTCGGCGGGTACGGAACCGATGAGCGCGGAACCGAGGAGTCCGGAGCCGGCGAATCCGGCAGAGGCCCGTCCGGCACAGGACCGTCCGGCGCGGCTCCGCCCCCGCCGGTCGCGCCCGGGACGGGCTCACCATCGGGGCGCCAGAACGCGACCCGCCCGGCTCGTGGCGGATCCGACGGCAGGAAAACCGCTGCGCAGCGGGAGAGCTCGGAGAGGTGAGCGGACGGGGCCGCGGGGAGAAAAGCCACTGGGCCGAGGACTCCTCAAGTTTGACTACTGACGCCTGGAGCGCCGAGGATACAGGAAGACGCGGGAAGTCGAGGCCCCCCGAGGGAACCTGGGGCGCGAAGACAGCGTTCAATGGAATACACAGAGCGCGGCATCCGCCGCGGAAGGGGCGTGAAGGATGTCCACACAGGCGAAGGTCGCGATCGGCGGCGTCGCGGTGGGAGTGATCCTGCTGTGGCTGCTGCCTTTCTGGGCGGCCGTATTGGTCATGGTCGGGGTCCCGGCCGTCGCGTATCTGACGCTCGACCCCTCCCAACGACGCCGGCTGCGCCGGGCCAGCCGCAAGCAGATCGGCCGCTGAATCCGCGGGGCCCCCGCCGCGCGCGGGGGCCCGGGGCGTCGTGCCTGCCCGATGAAGCCGGGGGCCGCCGGACGGAGAGCTGCGGCCGGGGTGCGGTCTGCCCGCAGAGCACGGCTGGTCGCCGGGTCCCGTAAGAGGTCCAGGGACTCCCCCTCGGTCTGACGCCGTAAGCGCATCCTCGCCGGCCCAGGAGCCCCTCCGCCGAAGCCTCCGCCTCGTCCTGTCCCACACCGTTCACCCGCATGAACGCCTCCCGTGTGCCGTGTTCAAGCGATCGTGAACAAGTCCGTCACACGGGTCTGACAATGGCCGTCCGAGCTGCTCCGACAAGGCTGCCCGAGCAGCTGCCGCCGCCCGCCGCAGGCTTCAGACGGGGCGTGCCGCCAGCTTGTCCAACGACGTCAGCAGACCCGGCAGTTCGGGCCCACGGCCCACCGGATGCACCTCGCGGGGCTCCTCGTCCAGCAGCACGAAGGCGATGTCGTCGGTGCGGGCGACCATGCTCCACCCCGGCCCGTCGACGCGCAGCGTACGGGCCTCGCCCGCCGCGAACGACGACCGCACCCGGCCGGGCGGCGGCGGATCGGCCACATAACCGCGTGCCTCCTCCAGCACCCGCCGCACCCCCTGGTGCGGCTGTTCGCCCGCATCGACGAAGGTGACCTCGTCGTCCACCTGCTCACGCCACGCCACCCACTGCATCGCAATGTCGTCCGCGCCGAGCCGCCGTTGGGCGGGCCCCCACTCCCCGGCATCCGGTGGCACGAGCGGCGCCGGATCCCCGTCCCGCGGCTCCGGGTCGTGCGGCGCCGGCACATCCGGGGCCGACACGGCGAGGGCGAGCGGCCAGCCCGGGAGGGCGGCGACGATGCTGCTCTCCCCGGGCGAGAGGTCGTACTCCATTCCACAGTCCCAGGCCGCGATCGCGCAGGCCACCAGTGACACGTCCTCCGTCGCCACCGTCCAGCGCGCGCCGGCGCCGTCCTGACCGAGGACCAGCCCGTAACCCTCCGCGTACGGTTCGAGACCGAGGCCCGCACACACTTCGGGGTAGTCATCGCCCAGCACGCTGGGAAACTGCGCGGGTGTGAGCAGCACCGCCGTCAGCACGAACAACTGGTCGTCGTCGGCGCTCTCCGTCGTGGGCACACGGGCCTCCATCCGATCCATCCGGAGTACGTCGGCGCACCTTAATTGGCTCGGGACGAGCTTGTCACCAGCCCTACCCTGCGCTCGTGTGTATCTACAGCAGCCGGGTGCACTTCGTATGCCTGGACTGCCGGGTCGTGTACAGGAAGACGTCGTACGCGCGGTCATCGGAGGGCGGCCGCTGCCCGCAGTGCCGGGGCAAGCTGATCAACGCCGGCGCCGATCCGGCGGTCCCCAAGCGGCGGGATGTCGCGGGCCGGCGCGCGCTCGGCACCGTGCTGCGCTCCGGACTGACCTTCCACGGCGGCTGCTGCGGTACGGGCCGGGGCACCGCCCGCGTACTTGGCGCGAGGTCCGGGACCGGCTTTCACTCGCCGAACGCACCGGGGCGCCCGTCAAGCAGGCGCTGTCCGTGCGGGACCCGACGACGACCGACCGCTACGGGGCCGCGGCCCGTCGGCGGAGCGGGGCTCCCGGGCGGCGCGGCGGACCTCCGGGAGAGCCGACCCGGGGGCGGGAATCCGGCCATGCCGACGCCCTGCCGTGCCGCCGGTCACCTAGTTGAAGAGCAGCTGAAGCGCTTAGTGTCGGGACTTCGGCGATCGAAGGGACGGATGTCAGGTGCGGCGCTATGACTGGCTGAGGGAGATCCGGCGGCTCGATCCGGAGCGCGACTTCCTGCGGATCTACCGCATCACCGCGACCCACGAATTCCCCTGGGACATCACCCGAGCGCTCGTGACCGCCTGCTGAGGTGCTTCAGGAACTCGGATGAGGAGCCTGGGATCGATCTTGCCCTCCACCACCAGTGGAGGCAGTGGATACTGACTCGGCAGGGGAGTGCCCTCGCAGTCGACCAGAGCCTCCATGGCCTCCTCGAAGAGCCCTGAAGCCATCCAGCGCTGGTAGCGAGTGGTCAGCCCGGTTGTCTTGCCGTACTCGGTTGGCAACTCCTTCCATGGCAGGCCGGTACGGGCCTTCATGAGCACCGCTTCCAGCACCATGCGGTGCGGCAGGCGATCACGCCGGTTGCGCACATCGGCGCCCTCGAAGATGCCCCGCACCTTCTCCCATGCCGCGTCATCCAGGACCGGCACCGGCCGGCCTCGCTCCCGGAACCAGGCACTGAGAGTGTCGTCTGCCCGCACCTTTTTCGGCACGGGTCCGGTCATGGTGACCTTCAGGTCGAGCAGGTCACAGACCTCGGCCTTCTCCTCTGGCGTCATGTGCGCCATGCGCGTCCGCGCCATGTCGGCCAAAGCCTGAAGATCGTGGGCTCGCCGCTCGGCAAGCTCGGACTCCTGCTGCCAAGCTGCGGCCTCGGCGCGCAGCCTGACAAGCTCCTCACGCTCGTCCTCCAGAGTCTTCGTCGCCTTGGCGACGGCTTCGGGAGACTTCCTCTGCTTGGCGGCGAGGACCATCATCGCGGCAATGGCGTCGTCCTGAGCCTCGATCTTCTTGTCCAGGTCGGCGATGCGCTCGGCGTGGTTGACCTTCTGGCCGGTCGCCAGGTCCAGCCAGTCATGCGCCATGCGGGTCAGGCGATCAGGGTCTTCGAGCATGCTGCGCACCTCCGCCCAGACGCGCTCTTCGAGCGCATCCGCGTCCACCTGCGAGCAGTTGCACACTTGGGCGCCGGGGTATGCCTCGGTCTTCCCTGTGCACCGGTACATCCGGCCCGGCCGGTCGCACCGGTCCAGCCCCGTGTAGTACTTCCCGCACGCGCCAAAGACGCGCTTGGAGAGCGGATGGATGCCCCCTTCGGAGGCGGGCCGCCGGGACCGTGAATTGCGGGCCAGGGCCTTGTTCAGGCGGGCCACTTCCGCCTCACTGAACAGGCGAGGTAGGTCGATGACCACGGTCTGGCCGTTGGCTGGCTGGCCGTCCATGCCGAGCTTCGTGCCGTTGCTCTTCCCCGCGGTCTCCGGGTTGCGGTAGATCATGCGGGCCTCCTGAACGGCCCGAGACTGAAGCTTGCGTCCCAGGTTGCCCTCGGTCCAGAGCTTCCCCGAGCGAGTCCGGAAGCCTTCGGCGTTGAGAGTCATGGCCGCCTGGCGGCGGTTCTTGTGCTCCAGCACGATCAGGTGCCAGGCCCGTCCGAGCACGTCCGTTTCATGGGTCGCGGTGCAGTGCTCGTCCGCCGGGCAGGTGTCGAGGACCAGGCGGGACTCGCCCTTCTTGCCCTGGTTCTCGATGCGCCAGCCATACGGCGTGGCGCCTCCCGGGTGCCCGCCTTCCTCCGCCTTCTCCTGGATGCCGTTCTGGGTGCGTACCCGGATGCGCGTGTACTCCTTGAAGGCGTAGTTCGCCTCCTCGCGCATGGCGGCTTCGCCATCCTCGGTGGTGTTGTCGATGTCCTTGTCGGCGATGGCGACAAAGATTCCGAGGTCTTGCAGCTCCCATACCCAGCGATAGAAGGCGCGGTCCGTGCGGCCGATGGCCCGCGTCTCGTGGACTGTCACCACGTCGAAGGGCTTCGGCTCCTGCCGGGCCAGCTTCATCAGCTTCTGGGCGTCTTCCCGCTCCTGCCAGGACAGGGAGCCTTGGACTCCCTCGTCCTTGAAGGTGCCGACGTGAGCCCAACCCTTGCGCTCGATGTATTTCGCGGTCTTCTTGGCGCTATAGCTGATGCCGTAGCCTTGCTTCTGCTGCTCGGTCGACACTCGAAGGTAGTCGACGGCTCGCAGCGTGCTCGTGAGAGCCTGTGTCATGTCAGTTCCTTCGCTACTGGCCAACCCCCGGGGTGCCGTAGCACCGCCGGGGTCGCCCATGTGGCGGCATTATGCTGCCCGGCTGTCCGGCCGGGGCGAGAACAGCAGTTTCAGCAGACGGCGGTAAGTGTCCTCGTCGTGCTCTTCGTTGACGGTCCATCTGATATCAATCTCGGGCTTGTTCTTCCTGAGCCAGGCGCCAGCCTCCTCGGCCGGTATGACTTTGCCGTCCTGCATGGGTCCTCCATTCCGCCCCACAAGGGCGGGGGTTATGCGGCATCCGGGTGCCGCTGGCAGCGGCCCGTGGGTACGCCGTGCTTACCCTTCAGTGATTTGGCGGCGGCCAGGGTGCGCTCGCCCGCGCCGCAGACGCATGCTGGCTCGTACGCGTGCTGCTCGGCCCACAGGCCGGGCTGCCATGCCTCCAGCTCGGCCCTGAGGGCCGCGGCGCCTTTGGCCTCGCGCCACCCGCCCTCCAGCAGCATCTTGCTGGTGAGCTGCTTGGTCTCCTCGCCGTGCCCGCTGGGCCGGTAGAAGTCCCAGGCGTCCCGTGGCTTCGTGAACGCCGGCACGAGCATGAACCGCCCCGTGCCGGTGCCGGTCTTGGCGTCCCAGGCCAAGTGCTGGCCTGCGTCCCGGGCGGCTGTGCCGCCCTGTACGGCCTTGAGGAACTTCTCTCGGTTGTCCAGCACCCCGCGGGACGAGAAGGGCCCCAGGATGACCGTGTGGGTCATCTCCTGGGGCCCGAACCGAATCTGGCCGACCACCGCGAGGCGGTGGGAGCGTGATCTGGTCTCGTCCAGCGCTTCGATGGCGAGTGCGGCGACCTCTTCAGCCGTCCGACATTCGTTCTGCTGATCACCCAGCACGGCCGCCACGGCGGCCAGTTCGCGCTTGTTCACCCTCCCGGCACCAATCTCCTGCTGTGGTCTTGCCGACGTCCAGCAAGTCGGCGATCTCCTGGTGGGTCAGCCCTGCCCGGTTGGCCAGATGCGCCGTGACCTTGAAGTCCTCCCAGGCGCTGCGGGCGCCCTTGTAGGACATGAGCAGGTCTTCCTCCAACGCTTCGCGCACGTCGTCGGACATTTCGATCTTCTTTCGTGGCGGCACGGTGAGGGTCCCTCAATGACGAAGTCGGTTGGCAGCAGCAGGTCTAGTGTCCGCCCTGGATCACGATCCAATTACCAGGCGGAGAAGACTTGCCAAAACATAACCGAATCCGGGCCAGTAGGGCGTGCAGGTGGACTGTAAGGACAGCGCAAAGGATGAGTTACCTCATCCATCACACACTGTATCTATGTGGACTTCCTGCTCTTCCGTTCGACGATGATCTCCTCACCCTTGGTCGCCTTGGCGGCGATGCCGGAGGGCGAGGTGCCGAACATGCCCGCCACCGACGCGTTGGACAAGCCCTCCTTCTTCATTTGGGCGATGGCCACCAGGATGTTGTCGTCGACCGCCTGACGGTCGTCCAGCAGCTGTCCCGCCCTCTTCTGCCAGAACCGCAATCGGGTCAGCGAAGTCATGCGGCTTCCTTCCTGTGCGGGTTGAAGTCGAAGCCCTGCACCTTCGGCAGGGGCTCGCCCACCCGGAAGGTGAGCATGGTCATCGACACGTCGGTGGTGTAGTCGTTCCACGCCTTGGCGATCACGGCGTAGGAGTAGTCCCGCTTGTTGACCTGGCTCAGGCTCTGAAGGCCGTTACGGAACCGTCGTGCGAGATGAAGCCGCGGGTCCCCGCCGCTCAGGTTCTCGCCGGTCCTGATTCCTCGCAGCCACTCCGGGATCTTGTCTCGATGTCCGGTGCGGGCCGCCTGCGCGAGCACAGCTGCGTGCGGCCCGGCCGGGACGCCGGCGTCGGTCTGGACCCTTGCGACGTCGGCGATGAACCAGCCCAGCTCGGGCCACTTTTCGTAGGTATCCACCACCTCGACCACGGAGACCTTGTTGTAGCGGGGCAGGCCCCAGCGGTCGCCGTCGGCGAGCGCGGCCAGGTGCCGGGCGCCAGCGCCGAGCTGCGTGCGGTACTTGACCTGAATCAGGTCACCAGCGGTCCGTCGCCGGGCCTGTTCCAGGTACGGAGCGATGTCGCGGGGCTCGTTCACGAAGATGCGCCACTTCAGCGTGACGCCCGCGTTGGCTTGCGCCCGGAGCCGGTGCTGCGCCGAGATGACGTAGCCCGAGGTGTCGAAGATGAGACCTTCAGGGGTGGCCTCGCGCCACCGCCCCGCCTCCATGTCGGCCTGATACCGAGCTGCGGTGCTCTTGCTGAACGAGCGCAGCTTCGGGTGGGTGGCCCGGAAGGAGAACCATGAGCTGGCCATCCCGGGCGTGACCTCGTAGATCCCTGACTCGCTGGGCAGAGGCATTGGGTCATTCTCGGGGATCATTTCGTCGGCCTTCGGCCTATCCCTGTCGAACTCTGTCATGTCGCGTCCTTCAGTTGCATGATCGGCTTCCTCTCCATGAGATGCGCCTCCCCTCTCCGGGAGGCGCCCGTCCCCTCGACGGGATTCGGACCCGCACTGATCAGCCCTTTTAAGTGGGCCAGCCTCTATCGTTGGGCTACGAGGGGTTGAGAGCGGGGGCGGCTTAGGTCCCCTATCGAGCCACGTCGGGCTCGCCGTGGGGTCCACAGTTCCGCCCCCGCCTCGGCACCATTGCGCGTCCCCGGTGGTGCCAGGCCGGCCCGGGGCTCCGTTCGCGGCGGAGCCGACGCCCATCCCGCCCCACAAGGGCAGGGCGCTAATGACGAAGCCCCCGGCATGGATGCCGAAGGGCTTCGATCTGTGGGGGCTACCGCCGTGGGGAAGGCCAGGGCGGGGCCGTTTGGGGCTCTACTCGCCGCTCAGGCGCAGGGAGGGCCCCCGGCCGCCAACGTGCTCACTGGCTACGCGCACCACAGCCCGGTTCCAAGCACACCACCCACGTTTGACCGTTTTCGTCCATTTCGTTGTAGGTGTTGCTTGAACCACACACCGGACACGCTCCTCCCATCGATGGAACGGTGTTGTGATCGCGCTCTGTCTCTGTGGGATCAAGGAGGCTAAGGCACGCCATGGGTTACTCCTCTGGTCGCTGGTGCAGGTCCCCCACATCGGAGCATCGGGGGTTTGGACAATGGCTGTTCACGGCGACGATTGATTGTTGTCCGCCACTTGCAGTGCGCTCTCGCGCCGTGAATTGAAGGGGCCGCTTACAGCGATCACACAGAACGGTCTGACCGTCTCGCCCCTTCGCAACAGCCTTAAGAATCCGCGTGATGTGATCACCTTCGTGACTGTTCATGCACTCACCGTAGCGATAGTCCGGGCCGCCCGGGAACGGAGTGGAAGGATCCCGGACGGCCCTTTGAGTTGCGCCCCTCGTGGCTTACTTCAGACCGCGAGGGGCGCGCCCGGCGCCGTCATCAAAACGCCGGGGGCCTTGGGGTGTTGCGGGCCCGCCCGGACTGGTCCTCTCAGTCCGGGCGGGCCCTTCCACACACGCCGGATCAGCCTCGGGAGCCGTCTCGGAGTTGTGCGGGTTCCCCGGCCGCAGGCCACGTCCACGGGGGGGCTGACTACGTGGCCGGGCCGGGCGCTTACTGCCGCCCCTTCTCGCGGCAGAGGCGGCAAGAGTCGTTGCATGCGGGTACGTCCGCGCCGGGGGGCATGTAGACGACCGCCCCACGCAGGCCGAACCGCACCTGTGGCACGTCCGGGTTCCGCAACTCGGGAGCGTCCATGTACCGGGGCACCACAGGGCCGTCGACGATCTGTTCAGGTCCAGGCGACGCGTTCATGCCGTCGCCCTGACGCCAGCCTCAGACCGCTCCTTCGCCGTGGCCAGCCGCAGCCTGCTGGCTGCTTGCGCCTCGCCGACGCGACCACTGCCTGAGCCTGAGTCCCATACCCAAGTCCCCTTCCGATACGTCATCGCTGCCGCTCCTCTCCGTAGCGCTTCCACTACCGGGGAGCATCAGCGTGGTCTACAGTCGGGGACCATTCAACCTGTCACTTGTGGACGGAAGGTCGTGAACGCCCGTTGAATCGCAACGAGTTGAACCCGGACGCCTCCCCTGAGGCGGCCTACGGAGCGCGTTTGCGCAGCTTGCGGGAGGCGCGCGGATGGACTCAAGACGATCTTGCCGAGCGCGCGGAATATTCCAGCGTGCATGTTTCGGCCGTCGAAAATGGTCGGAAACCTCCGACTCTCCGGTTCTCGCGCAGTGCAGACCGCGTCTTCGGTCTTGAGGGCGCAGCAGATTCGTTCGAGCGTCAGTGGCGCGAGATCCGGCACGGCAGCCTGCTGGAGGGCTTTCCGGAGTACGTCGGGTACGAGGGCCGGGCAGTAGAAATTCGGCTGTTTGAGATCGGGCTGATCCCTGGCCTGTTGCAGACCCCTGAGTACGCGCGGACGGTGGCGGATGGTGACGTGAAGCGCGGGGCCATCACATCCGAACAGGCGGAGGAGCGGGTCGCCTTCCTCGCGGAGAGGCAAGCCGCCCTGGTGCGACCCCGCCCTCCCATGGTGCTTGTGGTGATGGATGAGAGCTGTCTCCGTCATGAGGTCGGCGGTGGCGAGGTCATGGAAGGCCAGCTACGGCGGTTGGTCGAAGTCGCCTCTCTTCCCAACTGGGTACTACAGGTGTCCCCCTTTGCGATAGGAGCGCGGCGCTCGTTCAACCTGCCGGTGAACCTCCTTACCCTGGCCGACCGGTCCGTGGTCGCGTATGCCGAGTCGCAGGCGCGAGGGCACTTGGAGCGCGAAGGTACTGCCGTGGTGTCCCTGCTGACGGCATACCATCAGTTGCAGGCCGAAGCGTTGTCGCAGGCGGCATCAGTGGCCATGATCAGCAAGTTACGAAAGGGCGCACCGTGACAACCGACTCCCCCCGCTGGGTCAAGTCCTCCTACAGCAGCAACGGCGGTAACTGCATCGAGGTTGCCGCCAATATCCCCGGCGCCGTCCCCGTCCGGGACAGCAAGGACCCGCACGGCCCGGCACTGGTCTTCTCGGCGGACGGCTGGTCTTCGTTCGTCGCCGCAGTCAAGGGCGGGCAGTTCAGCACCTGAACCGGTGTTGCTGAAGCACCCACCCCGCCGGGTGGAGCCGGCACCGGCGGGGTGGGCGGCTCGGGTTACGCCTCGCGCGGGCCCGGAGCGGACTCCACGGATGTGACGGCTTCGCGCACGGCTTGCCCCCAGGACACCCCCGCGTCCTGGCGGTTCTGCGCCACCCTCAGCAGCGCGATGGCCCTCCCCTCGTAGGTGAGAACCTCGGCCATATGCAGGCGATACAGCAGGTCGTCAGCGTTGATGCCCTCCCGGCCAGGCTTCTGGAACTCGGACAGCGGTACGCCCGCCTTGTGGAGCACGTGGCCCACGATTCAGCCGGGCACGCACTCCTCGCCCACAACGTGGGCGTAGTAGCAGCCAATCCGGTCGTCATACGGCTGGGCGTAGACGAAGTCCACACCCTTGTCGGCAAGGGCTTCGCTCGGCAACTCCTTGGCCTTGATGTAGGTCAGCTCGATCATGCTGCGGCCTCGCTGCTCTTCTCGCCCTTGGCTTCGGCGACAAGGTCATCCAGCAGCTGGTTGATCTTCCGGCGGTTGGACCGGCTCAGGCTGATGTAGTTGTCGGCCCACTCCAGCACAGCCTTCCGGGCAGCGCTCAGGGGTGTGACCCCCGGGAACACGCCGGCCTCGACGGCCTGCGCCCGGAACTGATCCCAGATACGGCACCAGTTCCAGTCCTCCGCCAGCTCGTCCAGCTCGTCGGCCGTAGCCGGGAGGGCCTTCAGGGCCTCGATGGCCTCGCCCTGATACTCCTTGCAGTGTTCGGCGATGAAACGGACCAGCGGGTCGCTGGACTGCTTCATCGCGTTCCACGCCTCGTTGATGGCGATGTGGCGCTGCTCCCAGGCCGCGTCCCGCTCCTGACGGTGCGCCTTGCGCTGCTCCTTGCTCTCCTCGGAGTGGTAGTCGAGGCCGCCGAAAGCGGCCGAGTACTTAGCCCCGATCTCCTTCCCGGCGGCCTTGTACGTCTCCTCGGCCTTGTCGCGCGCCTCGATGTAGGCGGCGACCTCCGGCAGCATCTGCCGGTTCTCTGTGTCGGTCATGGCTTCCTCTCCAGTCGATCATGACCTTGATCCGGCCGCCCGTAGCGGCCACGAGACCCGCGCGCTCAACTGCGGAGAGGGGAAAGGGCAGGAGCGCGCGGGTCACGAGGCTGTACGGACGTGAGAGGGCCCCCTGCCCTCCTCCCAGGTGACAGGGGGCCCGTGCCCGACCGGGGGGTCTAGTCGGGCGTATGTGGGGTCACTGGCCGCGCCAGTGGGAGAGCGGTCCGGCGATCAGCTTGCCGTTGGTGAGTTCGCCGTCCTCGTTGAATTGGTACCAGACCTGGTACAACCACGTGGCGAACGGATGAGCGCTCTCCGAGGGCAGCTCGGAGCCGACTACGTATTTGTAGATCATCATTTCCGTGACCGGCTGGACGGCTTCGCGCTCGTCTAGCTCGTCGTCGCCGCACTCGGCGAGTGCATCGGGGTTGAGCTTGTCCAAGTCCATCACTGGGTCACCGCGATCCACTTCCGGCCGTTCTCGTCCCGGCGGACGGATCCGAGGTTGCCGACGATGCGGTCACCCATGTAGCCCTCCGGCAGGGTGGGGTTAAGGTCCAGCTCATCCATGATGTTGAGCAGCGTCGCGAGACTCTTCCAGGTGCGTTTGGCGAGTTCGAGCCTGTGCTGTTCAGCTTCGGTCTTGGTCATGGTTTCCTCTCCTTGGTGATGAACAGACCCCCGGTGATCAGCCGGGGGCCTGGAGCTTGGAGTCAGGCGCCGAACCGGCGCTCGACTTCGGCGATGCACTCGCGCAGAGGCTTGGGATCGAAATGCAGATCCCGCTCGGCGAAAGGCCAGATGGCCTTGTACGAGTACGACTCGTACGCGGGCAAGTCGATGTAGCCCAGTTCGGCGTTCGGCAGGTCGTTGTTGAGCATGACCCAACCGAACGCCTCGCCCGTCTTGGGGTCGTACTCGGTCACGTACGCATCCAGAGCGGGCCCGAAGTAGTGGACGTACGCGATGGCGTCCTTGCCTTTGCTGTCTTGCGCATACAAAGGCGGGATGCTGTCTGCCTCGGTCGGGTAGAAGGTGTGCCCGCGCATCTCACGGTTGATCTCGGGTGGAATGCTGCTCATCGTCGATTCCTCTCCTTGATCGCGATGACGGGGCCCCGGGGGATCAGTCCCGGGGCCCGTGGTTCAGCGTCCGTCGGCCTGCGCTTGCCGGAAGGCAGCGATCAGCATGCGGAGTTTGGTGTTCTGCTCCTCGTTCACCGCGATGAGGGCGAACGCGGCCTTGACCGGCTCGGGGCAACCCCGAGCGTGCGCGGGTCCGGCATGCGGTGCCTACCGTCCCCGTCGTGCCAGTGCTTCGGCTCCTTGCCGGTCAGCTTGCTCATGTCGCCTGCTCCGCAAGGTCGCTGACCATGCGGAACACCCGCTCGGGGTTGCGGAGTAGGGAGCCGTCGCCGGCCCTCTTGATCTCCTTGGCCACCTTGGCCAGCTCGTTGAGCCTTGCCGTCCGCTCAGTCTCAGGCCATTCCCATGTGCCGCCCTCGGTCGCCACCCAACGGGTGGAATTGTCGGCATTCCATGTGATCCTGCGGTGCCAGCAGTGTCCGTCTTCAGGCTGGCGACGAATGCCCGGCAGGTATGTGCGGTCGTCTACGTCCCGGCCCTCTGTGTCCCAGCCTTCCAGTGTCGGGGACTCACCCGCGTCCTCAAGCGCGTTGAGCACGTCGGCCAGCAACGCCCATAGCGCCTCCGGCTCTTTGGGCAGGTTGTTCCTCTCCATGTCGGCCCTCTCCTCTCCTTGTAAGGCCAAGAGGCCGCACGGTGCTGGGGGCACCGTGCGGCCGGCTTGGGCCCGGCAGGGTCAGGAGTTGGCGACCTCTTCGATGATGATCCGGTACTTCCGGACCATCGGGGGCGTGCTGTATTCGTCGTCCACGCCGACTTCGATTGCCACGGGCTCGCCTGGCTCAGGGCTGATCAGAACAGCCCACTTGATCGCCGCAGGCTGGCTCAGGCCCGACAGGAAGACGTACAGCGCGTAGCGCAGTTCCAGGGGGTTCATCGCTTGCCCCGCTTCCGCGCCTTGAACGTGGACACCTGGGCCGTGTTCCGGGTAACCGACCACAGGTAGAACCTGGTGTGACCGGTGGACGTGAAATGGCCGCCGTCCCAGGCAGGCGCCATCTGATCGTCCGACCGGACCCAGCCGGAGTGCTCGCCGCAGGTGCGGCACTCCAGCATCACAAACGTGACGACGGGTTCATTGGACCCGATGTCCGGCAGGTTCGCCGGAGTGATCTCGTTGCTCATGATCAATCCCCTCTCCAATGGGTGATCAGATGAGAGAGGGCCCGGTGATCGGCCGGGCCCCTCGATGCTGCTACGCGATGCCGAACTGAAGATCCCTCGACAGTCCCTGCATCACCGCCGCGTCCGGATCGTGCGCCATGGCAGCCCAATTCCGCATGCCGTCGATCCTGTGCGGGTGGAACGGCGCCCAGTTGCTCTCGGGCAGCCGCAGGAACTCGCGCGCCTCGTGCGTCTCGATCTCTACGATCGAGGCCAGCAGGCGCCGGTACAGGCGCAGGCCGTCGCCGCAGTCCCCCACCAGGATGGGGAACTCCGCATAGGTGACGATCTCCTCCGGGTATCCAGCCTCAGCTTGGTCCCGAGCGGAGTTGCGGGCCGGGTAGTCCACCCGGATCTTGATCACGCCTTCGAACCTGTTGCTGTGGTCCGTGGCCGTGAACGCCCACCCCGGTTTGTAGGTCAGCTGCTCAACCAGCGTGATGGCAGTAGCGATACGCATGACGATCCCCTCTCCAAGGGCGTCGGTCCTCCCCCTTGCGGGGCCAAGAGGGCGCCCGGTGGGGGGCGGGCACCCGATGGCCCGACAGCGGGTCAATCGGTATGCAGCTCGACGCTGACGGAGCCGACCAGGCCCCGCATGGCTGTGGCGAAGCGGATGATCCGCGCAGCGTGCTGCGCGCAGCTCCACGACTCCCAGTGCTTGCCGCTATTCGGCAAGCCTGAAGGGTTCACAACCCACCGGAAGTGAAACACCGGGTCGCTGATGCACTGGAAGCGACCAGGGACGGTGGTGTACTCGGCCAGGCAGCGCTCAGCCATGATCAACGCCCCCTGCTCAGCAGGTCCGCCACCGCGCGGGTGACGTTGTCCGTCTGGCCCGCACTGCGGCCCTTGCCGAAGCCGAGCGCGTAGACGATCACGCTCACGATCAAGATCGTGATGATGGTCTCCATGATGATCTCCCTCTCCAGGGATCAATCGGCCCCGGTTGGAGCCGACAAGGCGCCCGGTGGGGACGGGCGCCAAGTCGGTCACCGGGTCACTCAACGGGCAACTGGCGCCACCGGTCCGGCTCCGTGCCGTACGCGCTCTCGCGCTTGTGCAGGTACTCGACCGAATAGATGGCAGCCTCACCGGAGGACCTCGGTACCGGCCGCAGCGCCACGACCGGATTACGGGAGGGCCGATCCGCGTACGGGTCGTATGGCTCTGCTGACTCCGCCTTGACGGCCGTCGGCCGTGTTGGCAAGGACGTGACCGTGGTCGGCCGCTCGCGTCGCTCTGCTCGTCGCTCTGCGGCCCGCTGACGGGCCGTCTGACGCTCCTCCTGTGCCTCCCTGGCGAACTGGTCGGACGACCGTCCCAGCGCGTACAGCAGGTCCTGGTGACGGGTCGTGGTGCGGCTGTGTTTCACGTCCGGCACGATCACCTCTCCGTCGTCCAGCACCCACGCAATGGGGGTGTGATACGACAGCACGGTGTAGGTGATCCTGTTGTCTCGGTAGGCGTTCAAGTAGCGCTCACGCCACGGTTCGGGGAGCCGCCCGGCACTCCATGAGCCGCCCTCTTCCGCGCGCATAGCGCCGTACGTGTTGTACGGCTCACGCCGCGCCAGAGCCTCACGAGCCTGCCATGAACGCGTAGCCAGTCGCTTCGCCATGATCACTCGCCACCTTCGTTGCGAAGGGTTGCGACGAAGCGCTTACGGGCTGCCTCCCACTCGGGGTATTGCGTGCCCATCTGGTAGTGCGACAACGCCTTACGGGCCAGCTGAAGCCCGTATAGACCGTCCTCGATGCGATAGTCCACAACGTGGGGTTGACTGTCGCGCCACTCCTCGACAACCTCAAGGGCGGCCAGGATGCCGCCCAGTACGATTTCGCCGAGCTGCGGCTCGGGGATCTTTTCGGTCATGATCTCCCCTCTCCAAGGGAAGTCCTGCGGCCGGCGAGGATCAGTCGCCGGCCGTGGTCTCACTGCAAGACCAGGAAGCCCGACACCCCATGGGGAAGGTGCCGGGCAAGCTGATCCGACAGGGAGTCAGGTTCCGGATTTCAGGTAGTACCAGCGATCACGCCTGAACCCATCACCGAACTGGATCACGTAGCCAGGGAACACCGTGATCACGGTGTCGTGCGGAATGACCGGCTCCCATCGCTGCGGACGGTTCCGGTCCTCACCGGCGTTCAGTTTCTCGACCAGCGCCCGGACCGCTTCCGCGCGATAGTCAGGGCCGCTCGTGTGTGTCGTCATGGTCAGTTCTCCCCTCTGCAAGACCAGGAAGCCTCACACCCCCGGTGGGGACGTCAGGGCGTGAGGCAGTCTGGGCCAACAGAGAATCAGCCAGTGCAGTACAGGCAATTGCACTCGTGTGTGTGCGCTTCGTGCTCGCACGGCCCGTCTTCGGCCGCCGCGCACGGGTGGCCGTAGTCCGCCTGACAGGGCGCCTCACCGTGGTACAGGTCGGTGCGCCCCGTGCATTCGGTGGGGTCGTCGCCGTTACTGGCCTGATAGTCGCCGCCGGACGGGTCGTCTTCCCGCCGACTACACACGTACTGGGCGCCGCAGGTCAGGCACTTCTCATACGGATTGCCATCACTGTCGTACTCGCCCGTGCTCAGGAAGGTGTGTCCGAACGACGACCACACGTGCGTGATCGCGGGCAGCTCTTCGGTGTTGATCATGGTCAGCTCACCCGCCGACGGGTGCCCGCGACGTAGATCAGGCCGTAGTGGTTCGCGTCGGTGTTCTTGTCGCGGTACGCGCGTGCCTCTTCCAGCGTGAGTCCACTGGTGATCGACGCGACACCACCGCGTGGGACGTACTTCGGCAAACGGCCGAAGATCCACACGTCGTAACGCTCGCTCGTGTTGGTCACGGTCAGCCCCTCCCGGACAGCCGCGCGGCCAACGCGTGCGCGTCGTCCTCGGACAGCCCCCGCCCGTGAGGTACCGGGCGTTCTTCCGCCCCGTTGTATGACAGGACGGTGTACCCGTCGCCATCGAACACAACGCGGTATCCCTGCGGACCCGTGAACGTCCATCGGTTCGCGATGAACGACATTCCGGACGGGTCGCCGGTGGGGTAGTTGTTGCTGCGCTCGGTCATGATGGTCTCCCTCTCCAGGGTTGCGAAGCAGTGCGGGCCCGGTGATCAAGCCGGGCCCGTGATGGTGCGTCAGACCTCCAATGTCCATGCGTTGCGCTGCCAGCACTCGCGGTGCACGTTGATGTGCTCGGCGATCTCGTCCATGTCCGGCAGGCCGTCGGCCGTATAGATCTTGTTCACGTTGACGATGCTGAACAGCTCGTCGCACTCCGACGTGTCCAGCGCATCGACGACCGTGCGCACGTGATGCGCATGCCAAGCCGTCTCGATTCCGGCCCATGCGCCTGTCACGGTCCCTACGAACTCCACCGTGTCGACGAACCCCTGATCGTCGGTCATGAGGATGGCGTTCTCGCCCTTGAACAGGTCGAACCATCCGAAGGACTCGTCACCCAGGTCGTCATCCTGGCCAGACTCCAACGTGAACGTCCACAGACGCTCGGCCAGAGCGGAACTGAACTTGGGCGACGTGCGCTCCGTGGCGACGCCACACAGGGCCGCACAGGGCCGGTACGGCCATGCGCACAGGATGCTGTGCCCGTATTCGTTGTTCATGATCATTCCCCTCTCCAAGGGACTGACCGGCCCTCCCAGTCGGGGCCGACAAGGCGCCCGGTGGGGGCGGGCGCCAAGTCGGTCACTGGGTCAGTGGTCCTCCGTGATCACGAGGTCGAACACGGACGGGAGAAACTCGCGCTGTTCGCGTTCGTCTCGGTGCCACGACACGACGTGCTCTTTGCCTCGACACTCCGGGCATTCACGCGACACCAGGACACGGCCCATGCTGTTGCCCTCGGGCAGGCGCGAGATGGCATCCAGCCGCCATTCCTCGCCCCGGAAGCTGGTCACGGTGTCGCCCTTGATCGGTGCATCGCCCGTGACCTCGTTTACAACCATCCAGCCATCGGTGTTGATCATGATTCCCCTCCCGAAAGGATCATGTGATGGGCAGGGGGTGCGCTCCATGGGCTCGTCTCCAAAGTTCGGCCCACGGACAGGCCCGGATCAGGTCCGGATCACCGCTCTCCAATACGCACCCCCCTATGACGCTCGTGTGAGCGATCATCAAACGGGCAGGGAGATCAGCCCTGCCCGCATGACGAACGGCGTGCCGGATAGCGCCACATGCGCTCCCGTCGCTCAAGGCGACGGATCACTAGCCCGCCCCACACGCATCACTGCGCATGGCTCACGGTTCGCAGGTGCAGCAAAGAGTGGTGCGGCGTGTGAATATGACGTTCCGTCCCTGTGCGGGACGTGGTGGCGACCGCCGACTTTTCCGGCTGATGCACTGGCAATCGTCGCCATGGTGGGCCGTTACCCCGCCATCTAGCTCATGCCGCGTATTGGTGCCCGTAGGCTCCCAACTCCTGTGCCATCGCACGTCTGTGCCGCGTATGTGCTGCCCTTACGTGTCTGTCAGTGGCTCTACGCGCCCGGTCCTCGCGCCCGTCTGCCCTCGGACCCTCGAACGCCCCTCACGGCCCATCAGGGCCGTTTGGAGGGTGCGGAGTGGTCAAGACCCTGGGTACGGGTGTGGATCGCTTGCGGTGTGCGTAGCTGAACTGTGCATGCCGCGTAGTCGACGTGTGCACCGACTACCACATGTGTCCCGAAAGGGAAGGGCCCGTACGACGGCCCACGCCTGCCCTGGCGTGAGGTGATCACCTGTTGCGTGCGGTATGGCCCCGGTCCCTCGACCTAGCCACCTGCCACGCGGTCTGATCCCGCGCTATCCCTGCGGACTCCGCTGTTCAGTTCTCAGGCCCCACGCGGTCCGTTTCAGCCTCTCGGCTCTCCCGTCCGCTCCCCGGTGAAGCCGGGGTGGAACGCTTTCAACACTCCTCCTGGTCGGATTTCCGGTCAAGAGACTCAATAGTAAAGAGAAAGTAAAGTGTGAATGATCTACCAAGTTACCTGTTCAGCGAGGCTAGTTAGGCGACACTCAGTCGCTTGATGAGCAGACGGGCTAGGTCTGAAGTCGGGAATCCGACTCGTTCACAAGCTGGTCATCTGCGTGTGCAGGTTATGGAGAGTGGCTGATATCAGACGTAGGGCGTAACAGCAGGTCAGAGGTGATACGCATGCGTCATATGACTGCGTGTCATGTCGATACATCGATGGGGTAGATGGGGCGTGTGTGACGGAAGATGCGGCGGCGCGTAAGAGGGAGCGGCGCTCTCGCGCGCGTACGCGCGTCAGGGGCCGCGCTCGCCATGGCGCGGCCCATGGTCGGCCCGCCGCCTATACGGGCCGACACTGCCCCCCTCTTCCGCCTCGTCCCCTCAAGGGGACGGGTGGCCAGTGCGGCAGAGCTGCGCTCTGCCTAGACGGCCGGAGCGAGTATCAGGGGCGCAAGCCCCTGCACACGAGCCAGCAGGGCAGCAGCTCGAAGAGCTGCGCCCCCTACTAGGTCCGGCCGCCTGACCTGTTGCGGCCGGACCATGGGTCAGCCCGTGAGCCTGTAAGGCTCGGCTGACCATGTACTAGGTGTGACCCGCTAGGTCACACCATGTCGGCGACACCAGAACCTGCACATCGATGCAGGTGAGGGTGTCGACTCGACACCATCCCATCGGCTCAAACAGGGGCTGTAACCCCTGTTTGGCCTGCGATTCCATGGTCATGAGCAGGTCTGACTCCAGGTTTTTAAACCTGGGGCCGATGGGATGGGATGGTCTCCGACCATCCATCTCTGGCAAACCCCCTGGTACTGGGGCGGCTTGTGTCGGCCGCCCTCTGGGCCCTCCGGGCCCTTTCCGGCGCCATTCTCGCCGATAGCGGCTTGGTGCCGCCGGCGAGGCGCCGGTCTGGTTCCGCGGCTGCCGGCCGCGGCCGGTCCCACGCGCTGGCGGCGCGTGGGCAGGGGAGCCCCTGACAGGGAAGGGCTCAGGGCGTTACTCCTGGCCAGCGCGGCTTGTGTAGGGGATCACGACATGTGCCTCAGTCGTCTTCGTTGGTCCGCCACGGCGCTCCGGCCTCCGGACGTCCCTCTACTCGTGGTTGCGCCCGGCCGAATCCGGGCGCGCTTATGCGGCGCCCTCTGACGGCCTGCATCGAATTTCAGATTCGGTGACCGAGGAGCGTGCTCAACTCGGCATGCATAGAAGACCTGATGGTTCTGCAAAAAACAAAACTCAAGCATGGTTGAGGTTCGCGCATCCTGGACTGCTAGCAGGATTAGTGAAAATGCGCTGGCGCACGTACCTTGCCCCGCTGAACGGCCCCCTGGGGGCCCGCCGGCGGGAGGTGGCGGTGGTCAAGCTAATCCAGGGCGACTTGCCGCCCCTGAAGACCCGGGACCGGCGCAGCGACGAGCGCTCCTCGAAGGAGTGCAAGCAGATCATCCTCGCGACCGTCCGCATGGGCGGGACGATCGAGGAGGGGTGCCGGCGGGCGAACCGCTCGCGCAAGGCGTACGACTATTACCGCAAGACGGATGTCGACTTCCGGTCTCTGATCGACAAGGCTCTCCAGGCCAAGCTGGAGCGGGTCGCGGGCAACCGCGAGGTCGTGCCGGACTTTCCGGAGTTCTGTCAGAAGTACCTGAACACCCGGCTGTTCTGGCATCACTTGCAGTGGTACGACCTGCTGGAGGGCTGTGAGCCCCGGGACCTGCATCCCCGTCAGCGCTTCGTGCGCGGGGATGAGGACCAGATCCTGGTCAACACTCCGCCCGAGCACGCGAAATCGACCGCGCTCACGGTCAACTACGTGGTCTGGCGCATCGTGCAGGACCCCAACGTCCGCGTCTTGCTGATCAGCAAGACGCAGGACATGGCGAAGAAGTTCTTGCTGAGCATCAAGGAGCGCTTGGCGGCCTCGGACGCCTACACCGACCTCCAGCAGGCGTTCGCGCCGCCCGGAGGCTTCGCCGAGGGATCGGCGGCCTGGACTGCCGACAAGATCTACGTGGCCGGCCGGGACTCGGGCGAGAAGGACCCCACGGTTCAGGCCGTGGGTATCGGCGGTCACATCTACGGCTCGCGCTGTGATCTGGCGATCATGGACGACTGCGTAGACCACACCAACCACCAGCAGTTCGAGTCGCAGATCACCTGGATTCAGAACCAGGTGGGCTCCCGCGTCGCGGACGCCGGCGGGCGCATGCTGCTGATCGGCACGCGCATGGAGACCGTGGATCTCTACAGCGAGATCTTGAAACCGCAGTACTACGCGGAGGGCGAGAGCCCGTGGACGTACCTGACGCAGCCGGCCGTCCTGGAGTACGCGGACGACCCGAAGGACTGGGTAACCCTGTGGCCGAGGACCAACCGGCCTCCGGTGACGGTGAGGGCTCGCAAGCTCGTCAGTCAGGACGAGGAGGGTCTGTGGCCGATGTGGGACGGGCCGGCCCTGGCGAAGAAGCGCCGGAAAATGAGTCCCAGGAACTGGTCGCTCGTCTACATGCAGGACCAGGTGGCCGACGACGCGATCTTCGCGATGGAGGACGTCCAGGGGTGCGTGGACCGGGCGAGGTATCCGGGGAGGATGTTCGCCGGGCAGAGCGACCATCGGACCTACGGCATGGACGGCCTGCTGGTCGTCGCTGGCCTTGACCCTGCCGCGGCCGGCTACACCGCCATGGTCGTCATCGGTCTGGACCGTCAGACCGGCGTGCGCTGGCTGCTGGACGTGATCAACAAGCGCGCCATGCCGCCGCATGAGATGCGTGCCGAGATCAAGCGCTTGACCGAGCGCTACGGCATCTCCGAGTGGCGCGTGGAGAAGAACGCCTACCAGGGCTCGATCGTCCAGGACGCGGACATCCGCTCGTACCTGAACATGCGCGGCTGCCTGATGACCGCGCACCACACAGACCAGAAGAAGTGGGACTCCGATTTCGGCGTGGCCTCCATGGCCACGCTCTTCGAGGGCTGGAAGGACGGGCGGAACTTGATCCGGCTGCCCTCGCAGACCCAGTCCGAGTCCGTGCGGGCTTTGGTCGAGCAGCTGTGCAGCTGGTTCCCCGAGAGCAAGGGCCTGACCGACACGGTGATGGCCCTGTGGTTCGCCGAGATCCGCTGCCGCGAGCTGGTGATGAGCGACTTCTCGGGTTTCCACCTGGACGCCTCGGAGTTCACCTCCGAGGTCGATCGGTCCCACCAGATGGTCGTGGACATCGACTTCGCGCTCCAGCAGGGCGCGGTGTCCGGTTGGGACGGGAGGTTGCGCTGGTAATGGCTGACCCACTGAGTGCGAGCCGCCTCAAGGCGACCCTGGTCCGCGAGGGCTGTTCGGTCCGTGAGTATCGGGACTGGGAGACCCATCGCCGACCGCCATCGACGGGGGCCTTCGGCCCCATCAACGGCGTGATGATGCATCACACCGTGACCGGTCCGGGGACGGACGTCGTGGCCCTGATCTACAACGGCCACTCCTCGCTGCCGGGGCCGCTCTCCCAGGGCTGCATCACCAAGTCCGGCACGGTGTGGCTCACCTCGGCCGGCCGCTCGAACCATGCCGGGCTCGGCGACAGCGATGTGCTGCGAGCCGTCATCAACGAGAGCTACGGCGACTACCCGCCGCCGGACAACCAGGCCAACACCGACGGGAACGCGAGGTTCTACGGGTTCGAGTGCGAGAACCTCGGCGATGGCGAGGACCCGTGGCCGCGCGTGCAGTACGTCGCCATGGTCAAGGCTGCCGCGGCCGTGCTGCGTGAGTACGGCTGGACCGCCAAGTCGGTCATCGCGCACAAGGAATGGCAGCCCGGCAAGGTCGATCCCCGCGGCATCGACATGAAGACCTTCCGCCGCGATGTCGCGGCGTGCCTGGCGCTGCCCGCGGGCAGCTGGGGGCCTGAACAGGAGGACAGTATGGCCATCACCAACGCCGACGCAGACAAGATCGCCACGGCGGTCCTGAACAGAGACGGCCTGATCGTGATCCCCGGAGCCCCGGCGGACAACCCGACCTACACCACCAAGTACGCCTTCACCGAGATCCTCAAGCGGGTCGATGCGCTCACCGCAAAGGTCGACGCGCTGGAGACGACCGGCCTGACCGACACGCAGATGCAGGCAGTCGCGGAGAAGGTGGCAGATGTTCTCGCCGCGAGGATGGAATCGTAGAGTTTGCCTTACATTCTTAGGTGAGGAGGTGTCATGGCAGATATATCGAAGGTCTCTCGGCGAGTCGAAGCGCTGCGCCGTGATGCCGTCGACCGGGATCAGCGACACCAGACGATCTACGACGCTCGCGCGCAGAAGATCGACCAGATCGCCCCCGGCACGATGCCGGACGCGTGGCCGCGCCCGATCGTCGCCAACCTCATCGACGCGAGCGCGCGGCAGCTGGCGGAGAACCTGGCGCCGCTGCCGAGCATCAACTGCGCCTCGGGTGAAGGCCGGGAGTCTTCCGAGCGGGCCAAGAAGCGCATCGCCCGCCGGACGAAGATCGCCTACAGCTACATCATCAACTCCGCGCTCAAGGCGCGGATGCCGCAGGGCTGCGACTGGTACCTGACGTACGGCTCGATGCCGATCGTCGTGGAGCCGGACTTCGAGGCCGGCGCGCCGAGGCTGCGCTTCGACAACCCGATGAAGACCTACCCGCAGTTCGACCTGGCGGGTCGAGTCGTCAGCTACACCAAGGTCTGGCGTGAGGCGGCCTGGAAGCTCGCGGACAAGTTCCCCGAGCACGCCGCCGCCATCATGGGCCGGCCGGAGTCCCCGTGGGACAAGCAGACCTCGCCGGACGCTGAGCTTGAGGTCATCAAGTACTGCGACAAGGACTCCTACGTCCTCTACATGCCGGAGCGCAAGAACCTTGTCCTGATGGACATGCCGAACCGCTTCGGCAAGGTCCCGGTGGCCATCGCGCTCAAGCCGTCCTACGACGACCAGGACCGCGGCCAGTACGACGACGTGGTCTGGCCGATGCTCGCGCACAACCGCATGGCCATGCTGGCCCTTCAGGCCACGCAGCAGACGGTCAGGGCCCCGTTGGCCGTGCCGACCGACGTCCAGAAGATCGGCTTCGGCGACGACCAGGTCATCCGGACCAACAGCCCGGAGAAGATCCGCAGGGTCGGCACCGACCTGCCGCAGGCGGCCTGGCAGCAGGATGCGATCCTCTCCCAGGAGGTCATGCGTGGCACACGCACGCCGGCTAGCGCCACCGGCGATGTGGACGCCTCGATCATCACCGGCAAGGGCGTGGACGCCCTCAACGGCGGCTACGACGTGCAGATCGCCACCGGTCAGCTCATGATCGGCCACGCTCTGGAGCAGGCGCTTGAGCTGGCCTTCGAGATGGACGAGAAGTTCTGGCCGGATGCCTTCAAGGAGATCACCGGCGTCATCAACGGGACGCCATTCAAGGAGAGCTACACCCCCGCCAAGGACATCAAGGGCAACTATCGCGTCAGCGTGAGCTACGGCTTCGCCTCGGGGATGAACCCTAATCAGGCGCTGGTCTTCCTGCTTCAGCTCCGCGGCGACCAGCTGGTGCCGCGCGACTTCGTCCAGCGTCAGCTCCCGATGGATGTGGATGTTGCTCAGCTCCAGGCCGAGGTGGACAAGGAGCAGACCACCGACGCGCTCAAGCAGGGCATCTTCGCCTTGCTCAGCTCGGCCGGAATCATGGCGCAGCAGGGCATGGATCCGACGATGATCCTCACCAAGGCCGCCTCGATCATCGAGCTGCGCGAGAAGATGCCGATGCACGAGGCGATCCTGAAAGCCTTCCAGCCGGAGCCGCAGCCTGAGCCCGCCTCGGCCGCCGCTCCCCCGGGCACCCCGGGCGCTGGCGAGGGTGGTGAACCCGGGGTGCCCTTCGGAATCAACCCGTCGACCGGCCTGCCGGGCGGTATTGCGCCCGGCCAGGCCCAGCTCGGCCCGGGCGGCCGACCTGACCTTCAGACGCTCTTGGCCGGACTCACCAGCTCCGGCCGGCCGAACCTGTCCGCCTCCGTCAAGCGATCGGTACCCGCATGAGTTGCAAGCACTGCGGTCGGGAGCCGCAGGCCGACGGCACGCCGACCCATTGGCTCGGCTGTAAGGCGAAGAAGGCCGAACGTGCGCCGGAGCCCCCGCCTCGCGCGGCGGAGGTGCCCGAGGTTGCCGAAGCCGACAATCTGGCCGACCTGCCCGTTCCCGTCGACCGCTGCACGTTCGGCGAGTGCGCCAACCCCAAGCGTCCGCAGGGCAAGGGCCCCAAGCCCAAGTACTGCGACGACCACCGCACGGCCAAGAGCCGGAAGGAGAAGTAAGTCATGCACGACAACGACTTCCACAGCGGCGAGAAGCCGCAGCAGCACCTCCAGGGCGGCATGGAGATGCCACACACCCAGCAGCCCATGACGTCGGAATCCAAGACCAACCCGCGCTCCGCTGCCGCCGACAACATCGGGCAGTCCTGGGAGTCGACCTCGCTCAAGCCGGGCCACACCACGCTGAACCCGGCGAACAAGAACCCGGTGCATTGAGGGGCTGACGGCCGATGACCACGCCAACGGAAGGACGGGGCGGCTACCGGCGTCCGGCTAACCCGGCGCCGGTCAGCGGCCCAGGCCCCCTTGCCCGCCGCACGGACGGCGGCCCCGGTCAGCCTGTCCGTACACCCACCGGCGGGGCGTACGGCGAGGGCGTGGAGCTGGAACGGCTCCAGCAAGCTGCTCCACTCGCCGAGTCGCCGGGCGGCGAAGAGATGGCCCCCGGGGTCGACCTGGAGGGCCTGACCGGTTTCGGCGAGCCGTCGGGCGAGCCGGGCACGCCGGTGACTGCCGGCGCGGAGCTGGGCGCCGGCCCCGGCCTGGAGGCGCTGGGGCTGACCCCGCAGCAGGACGCGGATATGGAGACGCTGATCACCTACCTGCCCGCGCTGGAGCGGATGGCCAATGTGCCGGGGGCGTCGAAGGCGACCCGTAATCTTGTTCGGTTCATCAAGAGTCAGGCGGGATAGCGGTGCCGGCAAAGAAGTTGACTCCAACTGACCTGACGAAGATCCGCGTCATGCGCAAACACGGTATGACGCTGAAGGCCATCGCCGAGGAGTTCGACGTCACTATCCCCGCGGTCTTCTACCTGTTGAAGCGGTCGGGGGTGCGCTGATGGAGGAGTGGTTCGAGGCCATGGGCAATTACTACATGGCCTTCCCCGGCGCCCCGGCCCTCGCGGTCGATATGGCCCTGAACGGGCTGCCCACCCAGGCCGGGTACGCCGGGTATGGCCTGGCGGCCTCCATGATCGGTACTGAGGCCGAGATCGAGCTGTACCCGCCGGAGGAGCCTTCCTTCGAAGGACTGGGGTGAGCCATGGGTAACTGGTTCACCGGCCTCCTGGACGACGTCTCCAACTTCTTCAACGACCTCGACCGGCTTGGAGGGCTCAACCCTCTCCACACCGAGGTGGAGTGGAAGGACAGCCAAGCGGTCCTTCAGGAAGAGGAGAGTACCCCCGGGGGTCTGGCTCTCACCCACTCCATGGAGTCGTTCTTCCAGGGGTGGAAGTACGTCCGGGACAACTACATCAGCCAGCCGCTGTCCACGACGATCCTGCATGGCGCGATTATGCGCGAGGAAGAGTGGAATCCTCTCTCGGCCGCACAGTGGTCCCGAGCCTGGCGCGCAGCTGAGCACATTTCGCCGACCCAGGCGTTCGGCCTCAGCGACGAGGAACGCATCAAGGCGATCGAGTCGCCGCCGGTCTACTACAAGCCCCCGGCCGGGCAACTACCGGCCGGCTTCGAGGACCTGCCCGAAGACGAGCAGCAGCGGTTCCTCAAGGAAGCGGGCATGCCCGCAATAGGCAGCGAGTTCGTGGAGCAGATGCGCGAAGACTCGTGGCTCTACAAGTACGGCACGGGTGTCGGCGACTTCGCGCTGGCATGGTTCGCCGACCCGCTGATCGTCGGCGGCAAGGTCGCTGGTGGCGTACGTGCGGCCAAAACGGTCAAGCGCCGCCCTGCGGGCGGCTGGTCGCCGGAGGAGATCGACAAGATCGTCAACAGCTCGCGCTTCGGGCAGCTGATCGACTTCCTTCAGAAGAACGCCGACAACGGGACGTTGGTCAACAACACGGACTTCGCGATGAAGACGATTGGCCCGCGCATGGGGGCGATCAACTCCGTCCTCAGGGGTCGGGAGGAGCGGTTCCTCTTCGCCCGGACCGGCATGGGCGACGTGCGCGCCATGCGGCAGCTGAAGAACTCCAATGCTCTCGCGCGTGCCCGCATGGAGTCCGATACCTCGCGTCTGGCGGCCATCGACGTCATGCACGCCCGCTATGCGGGCGCTCGCGATCCGCGCATGGCAGCGCTGGCAGAGAAAGAGATCGATCGGCTGAACGAGGCCATCGCCGCGGACACGGCGATGGTGCAACGCTACGAGCAGATCCTTCAGCACGCGGACGAGATCGACGAGATCCGCCTCTCGCGCTGGTCTTTCGCGCGCGCGGAGCAGCGCACCGAGGCACAACTCCAGTACCTGGCCCGACCTGCCCGCGGCGGCAAGGTGCGTCGGCAGTTCAAGGCCACCACCACACCGATGATCGGCCGGATAGACCCGGCAACGGGTCGACCGGCGACACGCGAAGTCGAGTCGGGCTTCGTCAAGACACGCCTGTGGGGCGTGAGCGACTTCTTCAGCACGCCCGTGACGGTGGTGCGGATGATGAAGAACGCCCACCCCAGCGGCTACATGGCCCTGGATCAGGGCGCATTCGCCGACGCCGCGAATATCACGGAGCTGCGCGCGCAGCTGGCCCGCATCCCCGGCCTGAAGGCCAAGCAGCGCGGCGACATGCTCAACCAGTACCTGAAGACGACCTCCGAAGCCGAGCGCAAGGACTTCCTGGAGCACATGAACCGCATGGCGACCGGCGCCATCGCGGCCAAGCATGGGCTCACAGCCAAGATCGGGCTGGAGATTTACGAGGCGCAGCGGCAGAAGCTCCTCGGCGAGGTCGACCGCATGCAGCAGTTCAGCGCTGCGGCGATGCCGCGTGAAGGCGCTCCGCCACTACGGGTGGACGTCTTCGATGCGGAGGGCGGTGTCAAGGTCGCCCCGCACACGGTCACCCGGATCATGCAGAGTCATGTCCTGCCGGACCTGGAGCAGTTCAACCGGGTCCTGTCGCGGCATGCCAGCGCACTGAAGGCCATCCGGGCGTCCCACGCCGGCAACCCGGACTGGATCCTCTCGGCCGGCGACTACCTGAATCACCTGTGGAAGTGGGCCACTCTCTTCCGGGTGGGCTACATCCCGCGGACCGTCGGCGACGATCTCGCGAGCCAGTGGGCGCGTCTGGGCACGGCCGCCATGGCGCTGCGCGCTGGGTATGGCGTAAAGAACGCGGTGACCAATCTCGCGCACCGCGAGCAGCGCACCTTCAACCAGCTGAAGGAGAAGATGCATGTCCAGGAGATGGAGTACGCCAAGGGCGAGTTGAAACTGATTGAGCCAGAGATGCGCAAGCTCGGCGGCCGGATGGCGGCCGAGAGGGCCATGCGGCGGCGTGACCTTCTTCAGGCGGAGAACCGCCTGGGTAAGGCGGAGGTGCGGCTGGAGAACCTCCCGGCCGACGCCACGCCCGCTCAGCGGCGGGCGGTGGAGCGGTTCGTACAGTCCAAGCGGAACGAGCTGGCCCGCGCCCGCGCTCGCGCGGAGAAGACGGTCTGGCCGGACAAGAACATCCGCTTGCGCGATCTGGAACTGAGGGCCGCCACGCTGGAGCACTTCCATAACCTCTCGGCCAGGGCTGCGGACGAGGCACTCCAGAAGCAGCAGAAAGTCTTTCAGGGCGCCAATGCCGTCAAGGTCGGGGATGTGGTCTTCCCGGCCGCCTTCGGCGGTCAGCGCGGTGACTACTTCATGAAGCGCATCAGCCCGGACACGGCGTACGACCAGCTCTTCCGTACGCCGAAGGACCTGATGCATGCCAACTTGATGCGCAGCTTCGACCACGGCGCCCGTCCGATCTCGGCGGTCGATGATCCGGTCAAGCATGCGGATGCGTGGACGCACGCGATCAACGCGCAGATCGCCCAGGACAAGATGCAGCGCATGCTCGTGGCTGGCCGCCCTGAGGAGGAGGTCGTGCAGTGGCTGAAGGCCACCCCTGAGGGCAAGGCGTACTGGAAGCGGCTCGGTCGGGAGAACAGCAGCACCCCTGAGGAGGTTGTGGCCAAGGGGCGCTTCGAGGTGGACGAGTACCTGCCGCTGCCGGAGATCCGCGCCCAGGCGCTCACTCCTGAGGGGGTATCCCCGGAGTCCCTGACGAAGGCGATCCCGAAGGTCACGCACCGCCCGGTGGTCCACATGGCCAATGTGGGCAATGTGCCGCTGGTGCAGCTGCAAACCGTGGACCGGATCATGCAGTTTTGGTACAAGTGGTTCGTCACGCAGCCCTCGAAAACCTTCTCCCGGCACCCGCTGTTCAATCAGCTCTACGAGGGCCACCTGAAGACGATCACGGCTCAGCGCGAGCTTCAGGGCGCGAAGGTCACGGTTAAAGACGTCGACCAGATCACCGAGGCGTCCCGTCGGCTGGCCGAGCGTGACATGAAGCGCCTGGTCTTCGACATCGCGCACCGCAGCGATGCGGCTGCCGCCCTGCGGTTCGCCATGCCGTTCTTCTCTGCGACTGCCGAGTCTTTCCAGCGTTGGGGTCGGGTGATTGCGGACAAGCCGGAGACCGTCGGTTACGCGGCCAACTTCTACAACGCCCCTGCTTACATGGGACACCTTCAGGATCAGGAGGGCAACCGGATCTTCCCGGACGGGACGGTCGTCACGATCGATCCCAAGACCGGCAAGGCGGTGAAGAAGCTCGCACCGAAGGCGGACCGCTGGATCGTCGGCCGCATGCCGGACTGGCTGATCGACTCGCCGATCGGCGTCATGTTCGGCGTGGAGCGCTCCAGCGGCAACTTCACACTCTCGCAGAACTCGATGAACGTCGTCACGCAGGGAGACCCGTGGTACTCGCCCGGCTTCGGCCCGATCGTGCAGATCCCGGTCAACGAGTTCGTGAAGGACATGCCCGAGCAGGCCGAGGTGGCGAGGCATCTGGGCGTCCTGCCGTTCGGTCCGGCCACCGACGGGACTCTGCCGGGCCGGGCGCTGCGCGCTGTGGCACCGGCGACGGTGCGGAACTTCCTGACGGCCTTCGACACCTCGGATCACCGGTACCAGCAGGTCAAGATGCAGATCCTGCAACGAGCCATCTTCGAGCACGAAGAGCATGGCAAGCCGATGCTCACCCCGCAGGAGATCGCCGATCGGACTCGGAACTACTGGTTCTTCTCGGCCGGCTCAGCCTTCCTTCAGCCGATGGCGACCAAGAAACGGGACGCCTATCAGTTCTGGCGGGACCAGTATCGGAACCTTCAGCGGGCGAACCCCAAGACCGCCGACCAGGAGTTCTTGAACCGGTTCGGCGAGGAGTACTTCCTCTTCGCCCAGTCCATGTCCAAGAACGTGGCAGGCATCCAGGCCACCAGGAAGGCCGTGGAGCTGTCCAAGGAGTACGCCGACGTCCTGGCGGAGTTCCCAGAGCTGGGGCCGCTCATCATCGGCCCCGAGGGCAACGGGCCGTTCTCGCCGGAGGCGTACGCCTACCAGCTCAACACTCCGCTCGTGCCGGGCGACGCCGAGAGCCAGCGGCGACGCTTGTCGGCGGAGGAGGCGATCGAGGAGAACGAGCGACGTAAGGGCTGGGCGAAGTTCAGCCAGGTGATGAACTGGATCAATCACGAGCTGGTGAAGCAAAACCTGCCCAGCTTGGAGGCTGAGGGGGCCGAGAGGCTGGCGCTAGTGAAGAAGGCGCTCGTCATGGCGCTAGGCGACCCCACCATGCCGAAGGGCGAGGAGAACCCGAACTACAACGAGCAGTGGAGCGAGGACTACTACAGCCTCGATGCGAAGAAGTACGACCGCATGATCCCCAGGCTAGGGAAGGTCGCGGCGGGCGTCTTGAAGAAGGATCCCGAGCGCGGCGACATGCGCCACCTCCTCATGTACCTGGAGGGTCGGAAGTACTTCGTCGAGACGCTGAAGCAGCGCCCCTTCAAGACGCTCGGAGCCAGGGCGAACACCGACCTGCGCCGGGCATGGACCGGCTTTGTCGGCAGCCTCACGGAGAAGAACACTGACTTCGGGGACCTGCACAGCCGCTATCTCTCGCGGGACCTCGGGGTCGATATAGACGAAGAGGTCGAGCTGATGACGCTGGCAGAGGAAGAGGAGGCTGCGGTCTGATGGCGCTGGCAAAGAAGAGCGAGGAGCCCCCGGACTGGCTCAAGCCCTACATCGAGGCCATTCAGGGCGAGGGTGGTGGCGGTGGCGGGGCGAGGTCCCGTTACGCCGGCCCGGTCTACATGGGCCGGATCAAGCAGCCCAGCGCCCCCCACCTTGGCTCTGGTCAGGTGGCGCCCCTGCGCTCGGGAAACCGGTGGGTCGACGGCGAGGACGCCGAGGTCGAGTACAACAACTGGAACGAGAAGAAGCGCAAGGACTTCATCGCGCAGGCCAAGATCGCCGGACTGATCCCCGCTGACGGCGGGGAGGTGGAGGGCGGCCGGATCTGGCGCGAGCTGGTGAAAGAAGCCAGCTACTTCGGCAAGAACAAGAAGAACAAGGTCTCGCCCTGGGACATCCTCTCCGGCTACGTGAAGTCCAAGGGCGGGCCAGGGGCTGCCTGGCAGCCCGACCCGTCCAACCCGGACTTCGAAGTCAACGCCCTGACCGGCGAGCGCCGCTATATCGGTCCACGGTTTAAGACCACGACCCAGAAGACCGTCGACTTCTCCGACCCGGCCACGGCCGCAGCCGTCGCTACGCGCGCCTTTCAGGACTTGATGGGCCGGGACCCCGGCAAGGGCGAGCTGGCGCGCTTCGCCGACGCCCTGCATGCCGCCGAGGCGAAGTCGCCGATCATGACCACCACGACGACCGAATACGACCCGACCACCGGTGAGGCGCTCGGGCAGACCTCCACGAGCGAGGGCGGCTTCGACGCTGCGGCCAAGGGTTTCCTGGCTGAGCAGCGCGTGAAGGGCACTGAGGAGTACGGCGTGGTGCAGGCCGCGACGACCTACCAGAACGCCCTGGAGAACGCGATCTGGGGCGCTCCGGAGCTGGGGGAGTAGGCCATGCCCACGGCAGCCGAGATTGTCAACAGCGCCCGCCAGGCGCTGGGCACAAAGTACGTCTGGGGCGGAAATAGCCTGACCAGGGGCGTGGACTGCTCCGGCCTGGTGCAACAGGTCTTCCTCCAGCACGGCATCGCGCTGCCACGCGTGACGTACGACCAGATCAACACGGGACACAGCGTGCCCATAGACAAGCTGTACGCCGGTGACCTGGTCTTCTTCGACACCGACCGCAAGCGCCAGGGCCCCGATCACGTCGGCATCTACCTGGGGAGCGGGAAGTTCATCCACGCCCCACGGCCGGGCCAGTCGGTCAAGATCTCCTCGCTGGCCGACTCCTACTACCAGGACCGCTGGATGGGCGGGCGGCGCGTCCAGGGCGTTACCGGCGGTGGCGCCGTCTCCATGGACGGCCTGGATGTTGCCCAGCCCAAGTTGGAGTCCACTGAGCTGGCCGAGCGCTACGGCATGAGCTACGCCTTCTTCAAGAGCGAGCCGGAGTTGATGAAGCTGCTCAAGGAGGCGACCAGGGAGCAGTGGACCGCCGACCGGTTCACTGGGTCCCTGAAGAGCACGAAGTGGTGGCGCGAGAGCAGTAAGAGCGCCCGTGAGGCGCAGGTTCTGGCCAAGACTGACCCGGCTACCTTCAAGGCGCAGCTCTCGGCTCAGCGGGTGATGATCCAGCAGGCTGCGGTCAAGCTGGGCGCGATCCTGACGAACAGGCAGCTGGACAAGGCCGCTCGCGACAGCCTGGCCTACGCCTGGAACGAGGAGAAGCTCCAGAGCTTCCTTGGTGGATACATCAAATTCACCGAAAATCATTCGCTGCTGGGCATGGCGGGCACCGCGGCCAAGCAGATCGCCGGGATGGCCTACGACGCGGGCGTGCGTGTCTCGGAGCAGGCGGTCAAGAACTATGCCCAGTACGTCGTCAAGGGCGTCAGCTCGATGGAGGACGTGCAGACCGAGATCCGCCAGCAGGCGGCTGGGGCCTACCCGGCCTTCGTGGAGCAGATCGAGGCCGGTGCCTCGGTGCGCGACATCGCGCAGCCCTACATCCAGATGATGTCCGAGGAGCTGGGCATCCCGGATACCGACATCGACCTGTTCACCCCGCAGGTGAAGGACGCGATGGGTCGGCGGGACGACAAGGGCAATCCGTCGCCGATGAACCTCACCGACTTCCGGGTCCTGGTCCGTAAGGACCCCCGCTGGAAGCAGGCTCCGACGGCCATCAACCAGGCCATGCAGGTCGGCCGTCAAGTGCTCGCGGACATGGGGCTCGCCCCGGAGGTGAGTCGTGGCTAGTGGGCCGGCCTTCGAGGCGTTCCTGTGGAGCCTCACGCAGCAGGAGTCGGGCGGCAACTACCGGGCTGTCGGTCCGCCCACACCCTACGGACGCGCCTACGGCCGCTACCAGGTGCTGGCGCCCAACGTGGGCCCGTGGACGGTAAAGCACTACGGCCGACGCCTCACCCCGCAGCAGTTCCTCAACAACCGAGCCGCCCAGGACGCGGTCGTACGGGGCGTGCTGGGCGGTTACTACGACCGGTACGGCGCCCGCGGGGCGGCGTCCATGTGGTACTCGGGTCAGCCGAACTGGCGCAAGACCTACGGCCATCCGCCCGTCTACCAGTACGTCAACTCGGTGATCAACCGCGCCTCCCGCTACCCCGGGGGCAGCACCACTCCATACAGCGGGCGCGGATCGACCTACCAGGTAGCAGCAGCGAGGCCGAAATTGACCAAGAGCGAGCGAGCAGAGCAGTACGGCCTGTCCATGCGACTGATCAACTCCAGCAAGGAGCTGCGGCGCCTGTTCGGCAAGGCCGTGGCGGGCAGCTGGAGCGCGAACCGCTTCACGGCCGCGCTGAAGACCACCAGGTGGTGGAGGCGGCAGTCCTCCACCCTGCGCAAGTACGTCACGCTCAAGCAGACCGACCCGGCCACCTGGAAGCAGAACCGCTCCAACTCCCGCGCCAAGATCCGGCGTCTGGCCGCCCAGGTCGGCGTCGACGTGGGCAAGATGCCGGGCTGGCTGTACCGGGATGCGGTCTACTACGACCTGGCGCTGGGCTGGAACGACGCCCGGCTCAAGGACTGGCTGGGCTCGAAGGTCAAGGTCCACGGCGGCAAGATGCTCGGCGAGGCCGGCGAGGCGTTCGACGCGCTGCACGAACTGGCCTACCTCAACGGCGTGAAGTACAGCACGAGCTGGTACGCGACACAGGCTCGGAAGATCGCGAAGGGCACTTCCACGCTCCAGAACCAGGAGAACAAGATCCGGCGGCAGGCCGCCGCCACCTACAAGGCGTACGCCGCGCAGATCAAGGCAGGCATGAACGCGCTGGACCTGGCCGCGCCGTACATCAAGAGCGTCTCGGAGATCCTGGAGATCCCCGAGACCGACATCGACCTGTCCAACAACTTCGTCTACAACGCCATGGCGGGCGGGCATGCCGGGGCCAACTTCCCTTTGTGGGAGTTCGAGCGGATTGTCCGCAAGGACCCGCTCTGGAAGAAGACCAACAATGCCCGCGAGGCGGCCTTCGGCGTAGCCCATCAGGTGCTGCGTGATTTCGGAATGGCGTACTAGGAGGGTCCGATGACAACGCCGTACATCCCGCCGGAGTTCCAGGAGGACATCACTCCGGACCCGCCGGACCGCTCCCAGGACATCGCCAGGTCCAGGGCCGAACTGGCCAAACGGAAGATGCTGAGCGACAGGTACGAGGCGACACTCGCGGACTACCAGAAGGCCCTCAGGAAGAGGGGCCTCAAGGCGTCGACCAGGACTTACTACGCCCGGCGGGTCAGCGCCATCCGGAGGGCACTGGATGCCGCAGAGGAGGGGCAGGCATTCGCCCAGAGGCGGGTGTACGAGACCGCCGGTCAGTGGGACAAGCTCCTCAAAGGCGAGCACCGCAACGCCTATCACGCGCTGAACGCCATGTTCACCCAGATGGGCCTGGGCAGCCTGTCCGGCAAGATCTTCCAGTACATCGAGGAGGGGTACGGGGCCGACACGATCGCCCTGCTGCTTCAGGACACCCCGGAGTACAAGCAGCGTTTCGCAGGCAACGAGGCCCGCCGTAAGGCGGGGGTCGCCGTCCTGAGCCCGGCGGAGTACCTGGCGACGGAGTCCGCTTACCGGCAGATCCTGAGCAACGCTGGGCTGCCCAAGGGCTTCTACGACAACCCAGCCGACTTCACGAACTGGATTGCCGGCGACGTCTCGCCGACAGAGATCAAGGGCCGGGTGGACCTGGCCGTGGCGGCCACCACCCAGGCCAACCCGGCCTTCAAGGACGCGCTTCGCCGGATGTACGGGGTGGACCAGAGCCACCTCGTGGCCTACTTCCTGGACCGCAACAGAGCCCTGCCGATCCTTCAGAAGCAGGCCACCGCCGCCGAGATCGGTGCCGCGGCCATTCAGCGCGGCTTCCGCCCCTCGATTTACGCCGAGGCGTTCGCGACCGAGGGCGTCACGCGCGAGCAGGCGCAGGCCGGCTACGCGCAGTTGGCCGAGACCTTCCAGCCGATGCAGGCCATCGCCCGCCGTTTCGGACTGACCTGGACTCAGGAAGAGGCTGAGCGGGATGTATTCGAGCCGGGCCTGGCGCCCGGCGGTACGCCGTTCACCGCGGAATCGGTAACCGAGAAGCGCAAGCGCCTCGCCTCGCAGGAGCGGGCCCTGTTCCGCGGCCGTCAGGGCGCCTCTGCGGGCGGCTTGTCCCAGCCGTACAGGCAGACCTGATAAATTCGCCATTTTGGACAAGTGGAAGTACATTCCGCTCCAGATGGACCGACCGGCCCCATCTCAGGCGAAGTCCGGCAGTGGAGCGCGAACCCGAGTCCCCGGCGGGTGAGCTGGCCGCGAAGAGATACGGGAGTGGCAGTGAGCGAGTACGACCTCGGCTATTACGGCGACCCGGGCGATAGCTCGGCGTCTGAGGAGCAGCAGGCCCAGCAGCAGGGACCCAAGTGGTTCCGCGACTACATGGCCAACGCCTCCAAGCAGATGAAGTCCATGGAGGAGGAGCTGAAAGCCCTCCGGTCCAAGGATCGCCAGAACGCGCTGGTCGAACAGTTCAAGGCCAAGGGTTACGCCCCCGGCGCAGCGACGCTGTACCAGGGCGAGCCCGAGCAGCTGGACGACTGGCTGAAGGTCCACGGCGATGCGCTGGCCAAGCTGCCGTCCGCCCCCAGCGAGGGTGGCGCAGGCAATGGCGAGGAGCAGCCTCCGCAGGGTCCTCCGGCCTCAACCGTTCCGGCTGAGGGTCAGGAACAGATGCGGCTCATGCAGGAAGCCGGTACCTCGGGTGCCGCGGCTCCGCAGGGGACCGAAGTCGAGCTGGTGAACCGCCTGAAGCAGGCGGGTCCTGACGAGTTCGCCAAGATCATGGCGGCCAACGGAAACCGGTACGACTGGAACCGCTGAGTCCTCACCCTCTCCCCCGATCCCTTCGGCATCCCCGCATAGGGGGGTGAGAGGCCATGGTTAATAGCTTTACCGACATTGCAGCGATGTCCAATGCCGTCCAGACGGCATACGACAAGCGCTTCGAGTTCGAGCTTCGCTCCCAGCCCCTGTTCCGCGCCTTCGCGGACAAGCGACCGGTCGACATGACGTCGCCCGGCTCCACGGTCACGCTGGAGATCTTCGTCGATCTCGACGAGCAGACCGCGACGCTCACCGAGACCGTCGACCCGGACGCGGTCGCCATCGGCAACCCGACCACGGTCAGCATCGTGCTGAACGAGTACGGCAACCCGGTGCTCCGCACCCGGAAGCTCCAGCTGTTCTCCCTGACCGACGTCGACCCGGCGATTGCGAACATGATCGCCTACAACGCGGCGACCTCCATCGACACAGTGGTGCAGACCGAGATCCGCGGCGGGTCGAACCTGATCCAAAAGCTCGGCGGCACGGTCAGTTACATCACCAACTCCGACGGCGCCACGCTGGCCACCTCGATGACGGCCACCGACGACTTCGACTCGTCCATCGCTCGCCTGGCCGTGGCGAAGCTGCGGACGCAGCTGGCGGTGCCCAAGCGTGACTATCTGTACGGCTGTGCCATTCACCCGGAGGTCTCGCACGACCTTCGTGCGGAGACTGGCGCTGCGGGGTGGCGTGAGCCGCACAACTACTCGGCAGTCGGGAACATCTGGGCCGGTGAGCTCGGCGTCTACGAGGGCGCGTTCTACATCGAGTCCCCGCGTTGCTTCAACGCCGTCGATGCTGGCACCGGCGACAACACCGTGCGGCGCTTCCGCAGCTACTTCTGCGGCCAGCAGGCGTTGGCTGAGGCCGTCGGCGAGGAGTTCCACGTCGTGGCCGGTCCCGTGGTCGACAAGCTGGCTCGGTTCCGGCCACTGGGCTGGTATGGCGTGGCCGGTTGGAAGCGCTACCGCGAGGAAGCGCTGATCCGCGTCGAGACCACCAGCACGATCGACAGCGCCTGATCGTGGCTGACTTCCTCTTCACGACGCCGGCCGTCGCCGAAGGTCCGGCGTCGTGGGGGGACCCCCTGTTCGTCCGAGTCACCCTGGATCGGGGGATCACGATCCTGAACAACGGCGGCGTCTACACCGCCGTCCGTTTCCCCACTCAGGGCGTCGGCGGCGAGATCGACACGGCAGACGTCGTCTACATGGGCGGCCATGAGTACGTGGTCTCTCAGGCCACCAAGGACGCGCTGGTTGAGGCGGACATCGGCGTCACCGAAGCCAACTTCGAGGAGATCACCTGATGCCTGGCAAGCCCTACAGCAAGGCCGAGGAGAAGGCCATGGCCAAGAAGAAGCCCGCCAAGCCCAAGGGCGGTGGCTACCGATGAAGAACCCCGAGCCGACCGGCGGCGCCGGCAACAAGCAGCTGACCAACCAGGACGAGGCGGAGATCCTCAAGCGCTCCGCCGTCCTGCCCTCGCGCGCCGAGGGCAAGCAGGAGCAGGAGTTCCACCGTGTGCCGAACTGGCTGCCCCGCACCCGGTAGTCACCGGACCTGGGGCGAATGCGCCCGCGCCGCGCACCTGCGCGTCGCCTACTGCGGCATCGGTGGCGGCGACGCCACCGCCCAGAAGAAGTGGGACGGCGAGCTGGAGGCGTACCGCAAGGCGCGCAAGGAAGGCATCCGGCCCGGCGGGACCCGGATGCGCAAGATCGAAGAGGCCAGGCGCCTCTCGGATGAAGCCGGGGCCGCCTACGGCCGTGACTTCTCCAAGGCCGAACCGCTGGAGGCGTGATGGCTTCTCAGGAAGTTGCAACGGTGCCAACGGGCACTCTTTTCGCCTCCCTCAATGCAGCCACCGGAATAGGCGCGGGCACCTCGCGCGACGTCACCGGCGCTCGTCTCTACGCCCGGGACGTGCGCGTAACGGGCTCCCCGACCGTTACCGCCGTAGTCCTGGCGGCCTGACATGCCTACTTTCGATCAACTCGTCACGCGCGTGCGTCAGCAGCTCCGGGGCTACACCAAGGACCAGGAGGCCCTTGGTGAGCTGGCTGTTGCCATGACCTCCGGCGACACCTCGTTCACGGTGGACACCGACACGGTGGACAACCTCAGCCGTGGCCTGGTGGAGATCGACGATGAGCTGATCCTGGTCAAGACCTTCGACCGGACCACGGGCGTGGTCTCGGTGATGGGCCTGGCCAACGGCCGCGGAGCGGAGGGCACCACGGCCGCGGCGCACGCCGTGAACTCTCTGGTGACCTCCTCGCCGGCCTATCCCCGGGCGCGGGTCAAGGAGGCCATCAACGACACGATCCTGGCCCTGTATCCGGATCTGGTCGTCTTCGACACCACCGAACTGACGCGGGTCGCGGTGCAGTTCGAGTACGAACTGCCCGCCGACGTGGCGGACGTCTGGTACGTCACCGGCGAGCTGATCGGCCCGACCAAGGTCTGGCAGCCGCTGCCGAACTGGCGGTTCAACCCCAGGGCCGCCACGAGCGACTTCCCTACCGGCAAGAGCCTTCAACAGCTCGACGGCGTGGTCCCAGGCCAGAAGGTCCGGGTCGTCTACGCCAAGGAGCCGACCGTGCTCAGCGCCGGAGCTGACGACTTCGCGACCGTGACCGGCTTCCCGGACCGGGTCAGCGATGTCGTGGTGTGGGGCACCTGCGCCCGCCTGCTGCCCGCGGCCGAGTCGGCCCGGCTCCAGCAGCAGGCCATCGAGGCCACCGAGCGGGCGGTTCTGGTGCCGCCGCAGTCGGCGGTCAAGACGGCCCAGTACTACCAGGCGCTGTACTACCAGCGCCTGGAGGAGGAGCGGCGGCGCATGTTCCACGACATTCCGAACTTCGCGACCTTCCAGGGGTCCTGATGGCCAACGCGTTCTTCTACAGCAACACGGCCGTCGAGACGGCCCTGTCCGGCTCCATCTCCAACAGCGCCACAAGCATGACGGTGGACGCCACCACCGGATTCCCGGCGTCCTTCCCCTACATCCTCGCCGTGGACTGGGAGGGGACCACCGAGGAGCTGGTGAAGGTCACCGCCGCCTCCGGCACCACGCTGACGATCGAGCGCGCCTTCGGCGGCACCAGCGCCCAGAGCCACAGTCTGGGCGCTGTGGTGCGGCACGTCTACAACGCGCAGGACGCGACGGATTTCCGCACCCATGAGGATGCCACCGGGGCCGTGCATGGCCTGACCGGCGACATTGTGGGCACCTCCGACACTCAGACCATCTCCAGCAAGACCTTCACCTCGAACATCCTCTTCAACGACTCCCCGGAGTTCGAGGGTGGAGCGGTGGGCAACGCGATCATTCGTGGTCGGGTCGCGGGAGATGCCAATCCGCGGTACGCGGTAATCGCTGACGGCGGGACCGCCTGGGGGGACGGCACCAATCCTGTCGATGTCGAGCTGTTCCGGAATGACGTCGATGTGCTGGCCACCAAGGACACCTTTCGCGTCTTCCGGTCTGCTGTTGGCGAGAACGCGCATTCGGTCCGTGTTACAGGTGACGTAGCCTCCCGGCTGTTGATAGCCGCCGACGGCAAGGTGCTCTGGGGTGATGGCACTAACCCTCAAGATGTCGAGCTGTTCCGGGACGCCGTCGATGTGCTGGCGACCAATGACCTTTTCCGCGTCTACCGGTCCGTTGTTGGCGACAACGCCGTCTCGGTGCGCCTGGTCGGTGACGCCGCCTCGCGGCTGCTCGTCAACGCCGACGGTAAGACGTTTTGGGGCGATGGCACGAATACCGTCGACACCAACCTCTATCGCTCCGCGGCCAACACCCTCAAGACTGACGACACGTTCCTGGCCGCCAACATGCGTGCCGGGCGGGCCCAGACCCCAACTCCAGGTGCATCCCCGGCTCAGACCTCTGTGGCCGTGACGTTCACCACCGCCATGGCCGGGACGCCTCGGATCACTGCCACGCCGAACAGCGTGAGCACGGACCTGAACAACTCCAATATCCGTTGGGCCATCGCGGGGGAGTCCGCCACCGGCTTCACGATCAACTGCTGGCGTGACACCGATGCAGCCACCAACTTCGACTGGATTGCGATCTCCGACACGGAGTGAGGAGCTGATATGGCAGGCAGCATCGTCACCCGGCTCCCGTTCCCCTTCTCGGGGCGAACGGTCGCCGGTGCTGCCACCTACGCCCTGAAGGACGTCCGCTATGACGTCGCCATTGGCGGCATCCCGTTCCTGACTGCCATCAGCGACGAGCGTCCGATGACGCGCGAGCTGGCGCAGACCCAAAGGGAGCAGTTCGACAACTCGCGCAATCCAGGCGAGCAGTCGCTCGCCGACTGGTGGCTGAGGTCGCAGTCGACCTTCGTGGGCGGCGCCGGCCTGCTCTACCAGGACCCGGACGTCAGCAACGAGTTCGCCATCCGGTTCGGCGAATCCGTCGGCGTGAACCCGTGGGTCAACGGCTCGCTCACGATGCTGCGCTCCACGGCAGTGGACATCGCCGATGCCACCGTCAACCCGCACTTCGTGCTCGGCTGGGACAACGCCGGGACCGACAGCTACTGGTCGGGCGTCGCCACGACCCTGAAGTCCTCGGATGGCACGACCATCACGTGGGGCGGCGTGGAGACGATCCGGTCCCTGGCGAGCGACGGCACGAACTACTACGTCGCCGACCTGAACAACGTCTACAAGGGCGCAGGTACGGGTAATGGTGCCGCCTGGACGGCTACAGGCACTACGAACGCCCTGGTGCGCTGGGTCAAGGGCCGCATCATGATCGCCCTGGACCATCAGGTCTATGAGGCGGACGCAGCCGGGGTGAAGACCCTGCGCTTCACCCATCTGAACTCTGCCTGGACATGGACGGACTTCGCCGAGGGCACCAACGCCATCTATGCGAGCGGCTTTGCCGGCTCGCAGTCCTCCATCTACAAGTTCGAGCTGGACGCCACCGGCGACGTGCCGACGCTCACCACCGGTGGCGTGCTCACTGCCCAGCTGCCGCATGGCGAGGTCGTGCACAGCCTGCTGGGCTACCTCGGCACCTTCGTGGGCATCGGCACGAACAGAGGGTTCCGTGTCGGCCAGATCGACGACAACGGCGACATCGCGTACGGCCCGCTGCTGTTCGCCACCGAGGGGCCCGTCCGCTCCATCGCGGCCTTTGACCGGTTCTTCTTCGTGGCTGCCGAGAACTCCATCGACGGCAGCAGCGGTCTGTACCGGGTCGACCTCGGCCAGCCGATCCAGACCGGGGATGTCACTCCGGGCATCCGCTTCGCCTACGCCACCGACCTCCAGTCCGGCGTCTCCGGCGAGGTCGACTCGGTCACCAACTTCGGCAACTCCGACCGGATGGTCTTCACCGTGCGTGCCTCCGGCTCGTACCTGGAGAGTGCCGGTGAGCTGGAGACCAGCGGTACCTTCACCACGGGTCGCGTGCGTTACAACACGCTGATCAAGAAGATCTTCAAGTTCTTGAGCGTGAAGACGCCGGACGACCTGGCGGGTTCGCTCACGGCGAGCATCATCGACCCCGGCGGGGGCGAGACGTCCGTTATCACGATCTCTCAGGGCGGCTCCGCCCAGATCGAGAATGTGCTCCTCCAGTCGCCGGCCACGGCCGTGGAATGGATCCAGCTCAAGCTGACCTTCAATCGGTCCACGGTGGATACGGCCACCGGTCCGGAGGTCAACGGCTGGCAGTTCAAGGCCCTGCCGGGCGAGGTCAAGCAGCGGATCTTCACGATCCCGCTGGCCTGCTTCGACAAGGAGAAGGACGTCCATGGCCAGTTGGTGGGCTTCGAGGGTCGCACCAGGGCCCGCCTGGAGGGCTTCGAGGAGCTGGCTCAGGCCGGGGACGCCGTGCAGTTCCAGGATCTCTACAACGGCCTGTCCTATCTCGTCCTGATCGACGAATACCAGTTCGAACAGAAGGCGAATCCGGGCCTGAACGGCACCAACTACGGCGGCTACCTGTACGTGAAGCTGCGGACCATCGCGGATGTGATCACGGCATGAGTGAGTGGCTGCCGCGGGACATCTTCCGCCCGGTCAGCGAGGCCGAGCGCGAGGCCGTACGCACGGCCCAGCGCGCCTTGAACCTGGACGTCACCGGCGAGATGGATGCGGCCACACAGGCCGGCCTGCGGGGCGTCCAGTACGTGTTCGGACTCCCGGTCACGGGATGCCTCGATCGGGCCACAGCGGAGCGTCTGGACCGTCTGCGGCCCCCGTCTCTGAAGGAATAAAGATGAACGACAAGATGGTGCAGGTGGCGGTGTTCGCCATCTCCGTGGTCGGCTACGTGGCGCTGGCCCTGAAGGACCAGGCCACCGCCGAATACGTGGCCCTGGTGGGCCCCGTCCTGGGTGCGGCGTTCCTGATGAGCCACCTCAAGCAGCAGGACCGGGTCCTGGGCGAGATCCACGAGAACACCAACGGTGTGCTGGATGCCCGGATCAAGGCAGCGGTGCGCGCGGCCCAGCAGGATGTCAGCGGGACAGAGTAGGGTGGCTGCCCCCTCTGAGAACAGGCAGCAGCGCCTTCCTTGGTGACAGGCAAAGGAAGGCCCCTGAACCGCAACTCAGGGGCTTTCCTTCATCCTCCGCGTGGACAGGGTTTCCACGGCGCGTTCGATCCTGGAGCACCCGGGCGCTGCGCACCGGGGAGCTGGGGGCCCCGGCGGGCAGCCAAGGGAGAGGGCCCGCCGGGGGCGGCTTCGAGGTCCCTGTTCCGGATGATCAGTCCGGCGGGGGGATCAGCCCCAAGACCCCTGGAGAGGAAGCCGACGCCCCCCATGGTGGCACACCGTCGGCCGATTTAGGAGACCACGGTCTCCGTGATTGTGATGCTGCGCTCGAAGACCTTGACGATCTTCACGGTGCCGCGCATGAGCACCAGCCCGTCGACGGTCGGGGCGAACTTCGCGACCACCGCTTCCGCGGTCTCAATGTTGGGGAACTCGTAGTTCCCCAACTCGTCCGGGTACGTCCTGGCCCCGTCCTTGGCCGCGACGCACCACCATTCACGGTCCTTCATTCCTGCTCCCTTCCGGGGGCGATCCGGTTTGCAAGATCGTCCAGAACGTAGTTCACGTGCTCCTCGGCCTCGCCGACCGGGTTGGGCACCTTCGCTGCCCTGATCTTCTCCGCGATCTTCTCCGCCAGCTCGTGGGCGTAGGCGTCGATGAACTCGCCGATGCTCTCGTGATCGGCCTCGGTGGGATGCCCCTCAAAGATGTTGATCAGGTCGTCCCGGGCGCTCACACCTCACCTCCGTCCTCGATCAGCTCGACCTCGCCCGTCCAGCGCTCGGGCGGGTCCGGCTTGGCGTACCTCTTCCAGCCGTTGGTGGTGACAGCCTCAGCCTGAGGCTCTGGCCTTTTCGGGTAGGGCCAAGTGTCCGGCGAAGCCCCCACGGGCTCCGGCCTCGGCTCGCCCTCCACGAGGGCGACGATCCGCTTCAATTTCGCCACAAGCGTCTCCTCGGAGTCCTGCTCCGAGAGCACTACGCTCGTCTCGACCAGATCGTCACTCAGCTCGAACTTCACGGGCGTCCTGCTCTTCAGCTTCAGCGCCACCGGGGATCGCCTCCTCTCGCCTGTAGTCCCAGTTCTCGGTCAGCCAGCGGTCGTACAGCCGCTGGAGTTCGATCTCGCATACGCCGATCAGGTCGTCGTGCGTACGGTCGTAGTCGGGGTCATCGAGCAGCTTCTCCAGCCCGGCCCTGATCAGTTGCCGGGCGTCAATCTCGGTCGGCGTCTCCGCCATCGGTCCTCTCCTTACTCGCTGATGAGCTTTCGAAGGCCATTTGGCCCTTCCTTGACGTAGATCGAATTGCAGTCTTCGCCCGCCGGTATCCGCACGGGGCGGGCTCTGACCTCCTTGGCCAGGAACTTGGCGAAGCGACGACCCGCCTTGTCGCCGTCGGCGAAGGTGTAGATCTGATCGAAGTCCTCCAGGCAGCGACCCCAGTGGTCCTGCCAGGACTCCACGCCCGGCACCCCAACGGCCGGGAGTCCGGCCATCGAGAGCGTGGCTGCGTCCAGCTCGCCCTCGGCAACGCAGATGGCGCGGCCGGGCTTCTTCAGGTCCAGGACGTTGTAGAGGCGGTTTTCCGCACCGTCCATGCCCAGGTATTTGGGGCAGTCCTCGGAGGCGCAGTCGTGCTGTCGCAGGCAGCGGAAGCGGATGTTCACCACGCCCGTGGGCGTGAGGTAGGGGATGGCGAGCCTCCCCGCGAAGCCCTCATGCCCGACCAGATGCCGCCGCACGACGCCCAGGCGGAACGTAGCGGCTTCCGCCGGCCCGAACCCCCTTCCCATCAGATACGCCTGGACGCTGGTATCGCTTGTCAGATTGCTCTGGTAGGTCGACACCGCTTGCTCGAAGAATCGCCTCTGTTCGGCGGAGAGCGTCTGCACGACCACAACCCTCCATCAGCATCACCAGGTTGATCGCCGTGCCTTTCGCCTGGCAGGCGTGACAGAAGAAGACGCCCTTCTCAGCGTTGATACGCATCGAAGGGCGTCTCTCTCCATGGACGGGGCAACAGACCTGCTGCTCGCCCCAGCGGGCCTCGCTCAAGTCAACGCCGTAATGAGCAAGAACGGGGCCTAGAGGCCAAGAACGCTGATCATCTGCCGAAGAACGTCCCGCCCGAGGTCGAAGTCCATCCGAACCCATCGGCACTCCTCCAGCTTCGTGAACCGCATGTCCTCCAGGCCGACTTGGTAGGCTGGCATCCAGAAGCCCCATTTCGTCACCGGCTTGTACGGGGTCTTGACGACCAGGAAGCAGTTGTCCGCCTCGGCGTTGGCCATCTCGGTCAACGTCTCGCGCTGCCACTTAGCCAGCTCGATCTTGACGGCGGCTTTGACCTCGCCGACGACGCCGGGGATGCCGGCGACGTCGCCCTTGTCCTTGCTGCCGGCCAGGGCCCGCCGCTCGGCGGCGGGCCAGTACTCACGCAGATACTTCACAGCCTCGCGTTCGGCGGCCGTGCCCTTGTTCTTGCTCTTGCTGCTCACAGGCAGTTCCTGACGTGCTGCCAGGCGAAGGCCATGGCGCTCTCGTGGGTCATGTGTGGGTAGCCGTTGGCCGGAATGGACTGCCGCGGACAGACGTGCTGCCACGTCCAGTACTCGCCTTCTTTGAAGACCTTGGCCTTGTTCCAGGGGACATCGTCCGGGTCGACGACCTTGTAGATCGGCAAGTCGTGACCGAGGAGCGGCAGGTTGTGGTGGTCGCTCACCGCGCGTCCCCCATGAAGCGGACGTACAGGCGGTGTTCGCCGTCCACGGTGCGAGCGACGGCTTCGAAGGACCCAGGCGGGTCGTAGGCCAGCAGCTTGGCCGTACGGATGGCGTAGCTCACGCTCCCGGCGCTCTTGGCGGTCGGCTGAAGGCCGACCAGCGCCCACTGGCCCGGCGCCTTGCGCAGCTCCGCGGCGATCTCCGCGTGCTCTCCACGCGGTCGCCGCACGGCTCCCGGGACAGCCGGGGGTTCCTCGAACTGGATCTCTACCATCCCTGATCCTCTCCTTGCCCCCAGCCGCCATAGCTCAGCGAGCTGGGTATGTGTACGTAGTCCGACACCCGGGCGCAGGCAGGCTCGACCTGCATGCGGAAGGGGTGCTTGGCGTCCTTGTCGGACTTACCGAATCGGTTCTTCACGCAGGCGGCCCACAGGTCGCCCTGCTCATCCACGCCGAAGTTGACCATCAGCACCGGCAAGGCGGAGATCTTGCCGAGTACCTCGCCCCGGGTGGGAACCTTGTTCCTGGAGCCGTCGGTGCAGTGGTGCACGAGCAGCACTGCGGCCCGGGTCTCGCGAGCGATCACGTTGGCTTGCCGCATGACCTCACGCAGCGTGGCCCATTCGTCGCCGAAATCCGCGCCGATGTTGGACAGGATGTCCACGACCAGAAGCTCGGGCCAGCGGCCCTCCACCTCGTGGTACGCGTACAGCTCCAGCCACAAGTCATCCGGCGAAGGATTCGGTGCGAAGACCCATCTGAGGAAGTCGTAGCGGCTCAGGGACTGCCCAGCCTCTTCCGGATGCTGGGCGATCCATGACTCCAGCTCCTCGGTGTCCTTGCCCGTGGCGATCCCGAGGAGACGGGACGCCACTGTCAGGTCGTCGGAGTCGTTGGAGAAGGCGAGCGTGGAGACGCCCATCTTCGCGACGAGGTTGAGCACCACCATCGTCTTGAAGGACCCGGCCATGCCGGAGAAGAGATGCACCGAGGCCCGGCGCAGGAACATCTTGCGATCAGTCCAGGACGTGAAAGCGGGGGGCAGCGGCTCATCGCCGACTACCCCCCGCCCCACGAAGCGGCTAAGGGTCAGCACCTACGTGCCCTATGCCGCTCTTCGATGCTCAAGCGCAGGGCGGGCCGTCGTGCCGCCTGCTCCTGCTCCTTGACGGCGAGCCGCGCCTGCTTCACCTGCTGAGCGGCGATGCGTTCACGTTCGGGCCGCTCCGCTCGATCCTTGATGACCCGCTCGACCATCTTGGCGTCCTCGGACTTCCCGCCCGCCACCGCGATGATGGCGATCGTCAGGGCCGGGAACGCGATGGCGAAGGCCACCGCGATGTTGGCCCAGTCCTTGAGTGTGTCCACTAATCCACCCCCTCTCCCTCGTCACCCCAGAGGCTGCCCGCTCGGCGGACGATGCGCAGGAATGACCAGGAATCGTCGGTAACAGATCTGTACACCAGGAGCGGGGCGTGCTCCCAGTCCACGCGGTGCAGGACGTTGACGACCGCCAGCGGGTCGTCGACTTCGGCCCGGAGGCCGTAGACCGGGTTGGGGTCGAACATCAAAGAGAGCAGCCACTCGCGGCCGACCAGGCCGCGCGTCTCGGTCTGGAGGGACCGGATGGAGTCCACCCGCTCCCGACCGTGCGGCAGGAGGACGTACGTCACGACCTCGCTCATCAGGCCGGCACCGGGTTCCAGTTGCCCAGCGACTGGACTACATCACCGGCAACCCAGTACTGGCCGTTGCCTGCGAAGCGGATCTTGCCCTTGAAGAACTGCTGGTTCTGCTCCCGGTAGTTCTTGAAGGAGTCGTCTCCGCGGGGCACGGTGATCTTGTAGACCTGCGGCCAGTCGGTCGGCCGCGGCTTGGGTCCGTTACGGCTGTTGCCGTTCTGGCCGCCGCCGTTGTTGCCCCACTGCTGCTGAGCAGGCGCTGGCGGGGTCGGGGCCCCGACGTTCTGCCAGGCGGCCGGAGCCGTCCCAGGAACGCCCGGCGGAGGCACTTGCGGGTTGTAGTTCACCCCGCCGTTCGGAGCCGGCGGGGCGGGCGCAGGCGGCCCCTGGGGGGCCGGGACCGGGGTTACCGGGCCCGCGCCCTGGGCCAAGGTCATCTCGGCCTTCAGGTGGCTGTAGATGGACGCGAGCATGGTCGTCGTGCCCGCGTCCTCCAGCTCCTGGAAGCGATCGTTGATCTCCTGTGCAGAGTTGGCTCGGACCACGATCATCGGGCCGCGACTGTCCATCGAGATGGTGAACAGGTGGTTGTGCGGATTCAGAGGGGTCTCCGGGTAGACCGCCTGCGCGTCCTGCTCGACCTGGCTCCAGTCCTCGTCCGACTCGACTGGGGCAGGGGTGGTCTCGGTCATTCGTGCTCCTTGCATGCGAAAAGCCGGGCAGTTGCCCGGCTTGGTGATTCGTTTGTGAGGCGTCAGTCGGTCTCGGGGAACATCGCGTCGAAGCAGCCTCCGCAGGTGCGGGAGATCATCAGTTCGCGCTCGTCATTCGTGAGATACGGGAACGCATCCTGCGCGAACTTGCCTCGCTTGAAGTCGAAGAAGTCCTCGGGGCTCACGTCGAAGATGTAGACCTTTTCGCACGTGGTGCATTGCACCTGTAAGGGCTCCCGCGGCAGCGGCGGCAGGGGTACGGCGGCCATCAGTCCTCCTCTTCGGGCCGCTCGTGCGGCTCTAGTTCGTCCAGCACCAGTCCTCGCTGCGCCGCGTCCTCCCGCTCGCCCTCCTCGGAGCTGCGCTCTAGAACGAGAAAGGCCACGCTCTGCGTGGCCAGGTGGGTGAGGAGTAGCGCCAGGGTCAGCGCCGCGAGTGCGAGACTCATACATCCGCCTCTTCCTCCATCGAGGGCGCCGGTGGCGCCCCTTGGTTCGGTTGTGGTTCCACTCCTCAAGCACAAGGGCGCCCCACAGGGCGCCCAAGGTGAGAGAGAAGATGATCAGTGAGACCTCGATCATCAGAACGGGTACTGATGGTCGGGGTGATCGGGATGGTTAGGGTCGTACTGGGCTGCCAGCGGGCCGCGCTTCGCGTAGCACGCGGCACTGACATCGCAGATGAAGCACTCCCTGTCGAAGCCGTTCGCGGGGAACTCTCCGGTCTCGATCAGTTCCCACGCCTCGCCGTAGACCTTGCCGATCGACTCGGGCGTGTGCTCGCTCAGGTTGAAGGGCTTGCCGAGGGTGCCTTGGCGGTTCATGAAGGCCACGCCGTCGGTGATCTTCACGCCGTACTTGACCTCGATCAGCGCGGCGTACGTGGCGAACTGGTCGGCGGACTTCGGCGGCCTCTTGCCGGACTTCAGGTCCAGCACCCAGAGCTTGTCGAAGACCGGGTCATGGAAGACCCGATCCACGTAACCCTTGATCTCCACCGGACAGCCAGGCAAGAGACCAGACACGTCCAGCTCGATGGCTGGCTCGCCCTCCGGTGTGGTCCAGATCTCCCACTGCGCTCGTTCGCGCCAGGAGACGTACGTCTGGACGAACTGGAGCCCAATGGACCGCCAGGTCTCGATGGGCTCAGTCTTGGACCAGCGCCAGGCGTTCTCGTTGGGCTCCTTGTCGCGCATCTCCTTCAGTTGGCGGTCGAAGTGAATGCTCCAGGTCGCTTCCAGGTCGGCGACCTGTTCGCGGTCCCACAGCTCGGTCACCTCGTGAACGGCAGAGCCCCCAGCGAGCCACAGTGCGGGCCTGCTGGGGGCCTTGGCGATGCGCGAGAGGAAGTACGCCTTCGCGCATCTCAGGAGGGTCTCTCGCGAGCTGTGCGAGAGATGCGTCGGGGGTTCGTTCACGCCGCCCTCTCTTTGTCGGAAATGACGTAGCGCGGGACGTCCCGGTGGAACCTGACGTCCTTGGCTTTGATCCACTTCAGCGCGTGACCGCGACCGACGCCGATGTGGACGAAGATCCATCGACCGTCGGACGACTCGCCCTTGTAGAAGGCGTCTGTCACCACACCGTTGTGACGGACCCATAGATCCCGCTTCCCGCGCTTGGCAGGGAAGGGGAGCTCGGTCCGCTCGGGGAGCGGGCGGTCCACGACCTTGGTCTTACGTTCGGCCTTGACAGCCGCCAGATGCTCCTCGTATTCGGCTACCAGCTCCTGCCCCAGGACGGACGGGACGCCGGTCAGGTGGCGGATCTGGGACCAGTCCATGCGCACCTTGCGGGTGTAGTGAGGGGCACCGGACGGGGTGCGCAGGTCATGCAGGAACTTGCCCCACTCCAGGCGCTTGTCCTTGGGCCAGCGCCTGCCCTCCCTGATCAGGGCCTGGCGCAGACGACGGCGCTCTCGTTCATCAAGACCACCCCAGACGCCGTAGTCCTCGCCAAGGGTGTCGCGTCGACACTCCTCCAGTACCGGACAGTTCTGGCAGATGTCCTTGGCGGCGGCCCAGAGCTCGCTCGTCGCGGTCGAGGGGACGTGGCCGGCCGGGCCGGAGTCGGGGAAGAAGACCTTGGTGTCCACTCCCCGGCACGCCCGGTCCTTCCGATTCGCCCATCGCCTCTCGGTATCGACCAGCATCACCCCTCCCACCAATGGAGGGCGAGGGTGATGCCGAGGAAGCCGCCGATCAGCGTCATGATCAGGACGGTGGCGGCTCCCCACCAGTCGATCTTCTTGAGCCACGTCAGTCTCCTATGGCGGCTCATCCGTGGTCCTTCGGTTGTCGGTATCCGGCGCGACTGCGCTCGGCCATGACGCCGCGCTTGTACGCGGCTTCTAGGTGCCGGAGGAGGACGTCGTACAACTCCTCGTGACCGGCTATGTCGTGCAGCAGCTCGCGCTGCCAGTCCTCTTTGGCCATGTCCTCTCCAATGCGAAGAGCCCCCGGCATCGGCCGGAGGCTCTTGGTGTATCTGTGCTGGTCAAGCGACCAACGTAATTTGAAAACGGATGGCACCTGGGGATACGTGCCCGCTGGAACTCGCGCTCTACCGCACCTACGCCGTGCCGAGCATCGGCCGCCTGCTGGCCGAAACCGCCGAGCTTACGGACCGTACGCAAAAGCGCTACGACGACACGGCGCTCCTCCTGGACGCTGTCCTGGAGCACGGTTTTGACGGCGAGGACGGCCGAACGGCAATCCGCCGCATCAATCAGATGCACCGCAGCTATGACATCGGCAACGAAGACATGCGGTATGTCCTGTGCACCTTCGTGGTGGTGCCCAAGCGCTGGCTCGACCAGTACGGGTGGCGGCGGCTGAGCGAGCACGAGACCCGCGCCATCGCCGCCTACTACCGCACGTTGGGCCGCCACATGGGAATCACCGAACTCCCGCTGACCTACCAGGACTTCGAGCGCTGCCTGGACGACTACGAGGAGGCGCACTTCGGCTGGGACGAGGACGCGCGGCGGGTCTCGGACGCCACCTTGGACCTGATGGCGAGCTGGTACGGGCCGCTCGCCCCGGTGGTGCGCGGGGCGAGCAGGGCCCTGCTGGACGACGCGCTGCTCGACGCCTTCCGTTACGAGCGGCCGAAACCGGCGGTCCGGACTGCCGTGCACACCGCCCTGCGGCTACGTGCCAAGGCCGTACGGCTGCTGCCGCCCCGCCGCACCCCGCACTACGCCCGGCAGAACCCCGAGATCAAGGGCTATCCGAACGGCTTCCGCGTCGCCGACCTGGGCACCTTCCCCGCCGCCCGCCGCGTGGGCGGCTGCCCGGTTCCGCATACGAAGGGCCCGGAGGCGTCCTGACAGAGCAGACCTCACCCCGGCGCCTCACCCCTGGCGGACCGCCAGCGCCAGGTAGCGGGAGTCCTCGTCCACGTACCGGACCAGATCCCAGCCGCTGTCGGCCAGGAGAGGCCGCAGATTCGGCTCCGCCCGGAGGTCGTCGGGGGTGAGCGGGCGTCCCTTGCGTGCGGCGAGGGCGGCCCGCCCGATGGGGTGGAAGAGGGCCAGCCGGCCACCGGGGCGTACGACTCTGGCCAGTTCTGCCATGCCCGCTGCCGGGTCGGCCAGGTGGGTGATGAGCCCGGCGGCGAAGACGGCGTCCAGGACGGCGTCGCGCAGCGGCAGTCGCATGACATCCGCGAGCAGCAGCGCCGCGCAGCGTTCGTGCCCGGCCCGTACGGCCGTCTGCAGCATCTCGGGTGTGAGATCGGCACCCAGCACCGTCCCGCGCGCTCCCACCGCCTCCCGTAGCCCGGGCAGCGCGCGCCCTGTGCCACAGCCGGCGTCCAGGACCCGGTCGCCTTCCTGGAGGCCCAGTTCGGCGACGCCTTTGGCGAACGCGGGCGCGTCTTCGGGGAACTTGGCGTCCCAGTTGGCGGCGCGCGCCCCGAAGAACGCGCGGACGTCGTGGGGCTCACGGGCGTTGTCGTCGGTCATCGGGCTCCTTCGGGGGCGGAACGGTCGGCCAGGGGGCGAGGGCAGCGTAGAGGGTGCCCTCGACGACGAGGCCACCACGACACCGCGATTCACGGCGCCGGCGTGCCGTGCGCGGCGCTCGTACGTACCGGCTGCCGAAGCCCATCGGTACACCGTCCACCAGGACTGCGAGATGCCGGCGGATCGGGACGCCCGGAGCCAGCATCGACATGCCCGGGCTGTAGATGTCCATGATGGCCCCGGAGGTGAAGTCCCCGATGGCGGTGAGCAGATACGGCACCAGGAACCAGGTGGCCGCCAAGTGAGGCGAGGGCGACCGGCACGGTCTCCCAGGCGACGCCGGAGACGTAGCTGAACAGCGTGGGCGGCTTGTTGCCCCGCCGCCCGAAGGAGGCCCAGCCGATGGCCATGGTGGGCGCACCCGTGCGCGCGTCGGCGACCGAGATCAGTACCACCAGGACGAACGAGAGCACATAGCCGATGGCCCCGGAGGCGAGGGCCTCCCACGGGCCGAGCCCGAGCCCCATGAGAGAGCTGCCGTAGGCGAGCGACAACAGGGACAGCGGAGTCGGCCGAGGTGTTCGCGCCGGTGCGTGGACCGTTCACTCCTGCGCCTGCTGCGTCATGAGCTCGTGATCTCCCGCAGATATGACAGCGCGAGGAACATGCGTACGATGAGTGTGTTCGATCGCGAGCGGACCGTCCGTGGTGTGCGCACGCCGGCGCATATCCCAACCTCCCTGCCAGCGAGGCACGGTGGGGCTTCTTGATCGGGTCTTGCGCGCCTTTGACGAAATCGAGGCACTACCGATCAGTCGACGGTACGGTCCTCGCCATGGATTCCGGACGGCGCTCTGCCGCCGGGGGTTCCCCTGTGCCGAGCCATGGATCCGAACACCCCCTGACGCAACGGAACCTGCACCCTGGAGGAAACGGCCGATGAACGTCGCACAAGGGGCCACGGAGGGCGCGGTCCCGGGCCCCGGCACCGAGTTGGCCCTGAAGATCTTAGTCGCGGGCGGCTTCGGAGCGGGCAAGACGACCCTGGTGGGGTCGGTCAGCGAGATCCGCCCGCTACGCACCGAGGAAGGGCTCAGCGAGGCGGGCGAATCGGTGGATGACACCGATGGGGTGGGCCGGAAGGGCACCACCACAGTGGCGATGGACTTTGGCCGCATCACCATAAGGGCGGGACTCTCGCTCTATCTCTTCGGCACTCCGGGACAGGACCGCTTCTGGTTCCTGTGGGACGACCTGTCGGAGGGCGCTCTGGGCGCCGTGGTGCTGGCCGACACCCGGCGGCTGCAGGACTGCTTCCCGGCGGTGGACTACTTCGAGCGCCACGCCGTCCCGTTCCTGGTGGCCGTCAACTGCTTCGCGGACGCGCGGCCCTACGGCGCGGACGAGGTGGCCCGCGCACTCGACCTGGACCGTGGCACCCCGGTGATGCTGTGCGACGCGCGGGACCGCGACTCGGGCAAGGACGTGCTGATACGCCTGATCGAGCACGCCGGGCGACGGCACACCACCCGGCCGCTGGACTCGGTGGGCTGACGCAGTGTCAGCCGGATTGTCCCCAGGGGCGCCGACGGCGTACGGCCGCGCCCGCGCGCCTCTCAGTCCGCCAGCTCCGCCACGGCGATGACCTTGTCGACGCGGATCCGCACCACCATTTCTCCCGGAACGCCGTTGCGGGCGCCGAATTCCTCCGCGCGGTCCTCGCCCACGTAGCGGGCCGCGATCCGGGTCGCCCAGTGGCGCAGTTCGGGGAGATCGTCGCCGGTCTCCGCCGTGCCGTGGACGACCACGAAGGAGTAGGGCGGCCGCTCGTCGTCGACGCACAGCGCCACTCTGCCGTCGCGGGCGATATTACGGCCCTTCACGGAGCCCTTGCCGGTGGTGAAAACCAGGTCGTCGCCGTCCATCAGGAAGCACACCGGCGCGATGTGCGGGCTGCCGTCGGACCGTACCGTCGACAGCTTGCCGGTGCGAGTGCCCTCGGAGAGGAACGTCTGCCACTCGTTCTCGGTCATCTTTCGTGCCATGCCGCCATCCTCGCCGTCCGGCGCGATCGGGCACGCGCTGGCACGCCGGGCTGCCGGGCCGCTTGCCGAGATGGCGGAGGTGGGACAGGCTGGCACGGTAGTCGCGGACGGACTGCGGACCACTGTCCGGCCGACGGCGCGGATGGGTATACGGGGAGGGACCGGCATGGCATTGAGCAGCGGACTCGACTGGCTGCTGGACGACTTGACCAAACGGATGGAGAAGGTGCGGCACGCGCTGGTGCTGTCCAACGACGGGCTGGTGACCGGTGTGAGCCAGGGACTGGAGCGGGAGGACGCCGAGCATCTCGCGGCGGTCGCCTCGGGGCTGCACAGCCTGGCGAAGGGCTCCGGGCTCCATTTCAGAGCCGGGCGGGTGCGCCAGACCATGATCGAGTTCGATGACGGGGTGTTGTTCGTGACGGCCGCGGGCGACGGCAGCTGCCTGTGCGTGCTGGCCGGCGCCGACGCCGACATGGGGCAGGTCGCCTACGAGATGACGCTGCTCGTCAATCGCGTCGGCGAGCATTTGGGCGTCGCGGCCCGGCAGCCGGCAAGTTATCCACAGGCCCTGAGGTGAGGGTTGACGCGCTGTCACACCCCGCGACTACAGTCATCACTGTCAGTGATCGGCCGAGTTGCGGGGGAACAGACATGACAGTGATGTGTGACGGGCAGCAGGCGCTCGCGGCAGGACGAGCCGCCCGTGAACTGGAGCTGAGGACCGGCGAGTTCGAGCTCGCCACCCAGCTCGGGGAAGTACGGACCATCCCGGCCGGGCCGGACGGCCGGCCGGGAGCCGCCGGTCCGCTCGGCCGGCGTCGCGTTCCGGCGGAGGAAGTGGCCCGGCTCCAGGCCGAGCCGGGCTTTCCCGACACCCTCCGCGAACGCATCCGCACCGTCGGCACGACCGAGGCCGCCGGGCTCATGGGTATCGGTCCGGGCCGGTTCCTGCGGCTGAGCCGGGCCGGCTGCATCGGTCCCGTCAGGTTCTATGTGAATCGCTACGGCGCGGTGGTCTGGCTCTATCTCGCCGCCGAGGCAGCCGACTTCGCGGACCGGGAGCCCGAGCTGATGCGGGGCCACACCCCCGCCGCGATGCGGGTGATGCTCGACGACGGACAGGACTGGCGCGCCCGGCAGTGGCGCGGCCGCCGGGTCGCCCAGCTCATGGGGCAGACGGAGGACCGCTGGGAGAAGGCGGCGGCGATCGCCGCCGTACTGCCGCCGGAGGAGCTGGCCTCGGTCGCTGAGAATCCACTGGAGCGATCCGTGCTGCGCGCCCTCAGGCCCGTCCTCGCCACGGTGATCACCGCGACACCCGCCGCACGGGAGTCCTTCGAGCGGGTGCTGACGGCCGAGGAGTTCGACGAGGTGATGTGGTACCGCGTCAATCTCTCCCGGGAGCTCGAAGCGGCCCGCCGCGACGATCCCGGGCGCCCGCGGAAAGCCGCCGCGCCGCGGCCGGCCGGTCCGCGTCAGTCGCGGAGCTTCCTGAACAGCCCCTCCTGGGAGGGGCTGACGCCTCCTGCCGTACGTTTTCCGGCCAGAAAGTAGGAAAGGCGGGGATCCGGAGATGGCGGAACAACCGGATATGAGATGACGACCCGGATGCCTGGGCGGATCTGTACGTCCGTAAATCCAGCAGGGTGTGCGGGCACCGGGCGGAGCTGTCCACGGATGCGCAAGAGGCGCTCGGCCGGGGGTGGGCGAAGCGCGAGGGCCTACGCGTCCGGCGGGTGTGGAAGGACATAGCATCCGGCTACCGCGATGTGGTCAGGCCCGACTACGACAAGGCCAGCCCGGAGGACTGGGACGCGTGCGCGACGGATGGCCGCCGGGAGGATGGTGACGCCGTGACCCTCGGGTTTTCTATGGCGGGCGAACTGACGACGCCACGGCCCTGGTGGCCATGCGCGTGCGGGATCGCCTGATCGTTTCCCTGGGCGTGTGGGAGCGGCCCGACGGCCCGGTCGGTGATGGTTGGGAGGTTGACCGCCGGGCCGTGGACGGCGCGGTCCGTAACGCCATGGAGCGGTACGACGTTCAGGCGTTCCACGCGTCCACGTAGCGCTCTGGGAGAGCTACGTGGACGCGTGGTCGGAGGACTACCGGGACCGCCTGGTTATCAAGGCCGGTCCCCAATCTGCGGTGGGCTGCGACATGCGCGGCGGCCTCCAGGAGCTGATCTTGGCCAATGAGTGGCTGGTGTCGGCCGTGGAGAACGGCCAGGTGCGACGCCTCGAAGAAACGTTCCTCCTTGGTCGCACGCTGCGACGGCACGTGCTGAACACCCGGCGTCGGCCGAACCGTTACGGCCTGTCCTTCGGAAAGGCCAACCGGGAGTCCGCCCACAAGATCGACGCGTAGGCGGCCACGCCGCTGGCCGACTTGGCGCGACATCGACTCATCGAATCCGGCAAGACACGGCCCTCCGAAAGCTCGCGGGCCGTGTACTTCTACCGAGATTCGGGAGGGCGCTTGGCTAGCGGGCCATGGCCACCTGTTCGCACATGTCGGCGCACTTCCTTGTCATCTCCGCGCAGGTTCTCATCTGCGGGTCATCGAACCTCGAACACGTGTCGGCGGCCGCACGGCATGCTTCCGCGCACATCTTGCTCATCTCCGATGCCATGCGTGACTGCCGCATACACATGTCCGCGCACATGGAACACATGTCCGCGCAGTCCATGAGCGCCATCATCGTTTGGCGCTCCACCATCGGCCCGCCCTTCGCGAGAGCGTGCTGCATGGTTTGCCCGCACATGGTGTGCGCCTCGTGGCACATGTCGATGCACTGCCGCATCTGCTGGGACATCTCTGCCATCTGTGTCATGGGTGCCTCCGGTTCCAGTCGTGGGTAAGCTCCTCCAGCCGACACGCACTTTGCACTGGCCGCCTCTTGGGAGTGGTGGATGGGTGACGCTCTGCCCCATCTCCCCCACACGCCGCGTCTTGGGAGCAAGAGGCCGAAGGCGGAAACGAGGTGATCTATATGAACCTGACTACGCTTCGGAAGGGAGCACATGACCGACAGCACCGTCTCCCCGACGAAAACGAGCGGAGCTGGGGTTCTCCCGGCTCCGCTCGGACCGTGAGCGGCTGGACCGAATAGACCGGTACATGCGCGGCGAGCACGACGGGCCCTACATCGCCCGAAGTGCCACGGAGGAATACAAGCTCCTGGCCAAGCGGGCCCACCGAGACCCCGACCGACTCCGAGTCAGAACATGTTCTGCCGGACGACAAACAGGGGAGCCGGGAGGGCACACCGGAGGCGGAGGGCCAAGGCGACGGCCAGGAGCTGGAAGCCGGCACCCTCCGAGCCGAGCTCAAGGCGGCCCGCGACCAGGCGGCCCGATACCGGTCAAGGCGAGGGAGACGGCGGAGGCCCTGAAGGCGGCCGAGACGCCGGAGGAGTACCAGACGGTGGCCGACCGGGCGGCGGAGCGGGAAACGGATCTCCACAGGGAGCGCTTGGCCCGGAAGGTCAGCCTGCCGGACGCTCTGGCGGTCCTGTCTCCGGATCACGGATGGTCCGGCGGGAGTAGTACCCGGCGTCCTCCGGCTCCTGGACGGCCTCGGAGACACCCCGCCGGCCCACGCCCGGGTTCCGGTCCGCGAGGGTCCGCACGTCTTCCCTGGCGCCGTCGGGGAGAGAGCAGGTGAACGAGGATGCCGCGCACCGTGAAGGACAGGCCCCGGTGTCGGGCGGCGGAGTTCGGGACGATCACGACGTCCCGGGCATGGGGTGTAATGAACGCGCACTGGGAGGCTTCAGCTCCTGGTGTCCGTAGACCCTGGGAGCGTTGCACCGCGCCCGAGGGCTCTTAGGTGGTCACCCCTGGAGTGGCGTCGCCGTTGGTTCCGTCCATGTGACGTGGACCATAGGGACGTAGAAGCCCCTCCTGGACGACCGAGACCAGGAGTCTGCCCTCCCGGTCGTAGATCCGCCCCTGGGCCAGGCCCCGGCCGCCGGTGGCGATCGGCGACTCCTGGTCGTAGAGGAACCACTCGTCCGCGCGGAAAGGACGGTGGAACCACATCGCATGGTCGAGGGACGCCATGTCGAACCCGCGTGGCCCCCACAGGGGCTCGATCGGGATGCGGACCGCGTCGAGCAGGGTCATATCGCTGGCGTAGGTCAGTGCGCAGGTGTGCACCAGCGGATCGTCGCCCAGCGGCCCGACCGCGCGCATCCATACGGCGCTGCGCGGCTCCGCACCCTCGACCTCGTCCGGTGTCCAGCGCAGCCGGTCGACGTAGCGGATGTCGAACGGCTGCCTGCGCGCCATCCGCTCCAGCGCCTCGGGCAGCCCGCCCAAGTGCTCGCGGACCTCGTCGACGACCGTCGGCAGGTCCTCCGGGCCGGGCACCGCCCGGCGCATCGGCAGCTGATGATCGAAGCCGGGTTCCGGCTTGTGAAAGGAGGCGGTCAGATTGAAGATCGTGCGTCCCTGCTGGACGGCGACGACCCGGCGGGTGGTGAAGGAGCGTCCGTCGCGGACCCGCTCGACCTGGTACACGATCGGCACCCCGGGCCGGCCGGGCCGCAGAAAGTACGCGTGCAGCGAGTGGACCGGGCGGTCCCCTTCCGTGGTCCGCCCGGCGGCCACCAGAGCCTGGCCCGCCACCTGCCCGCCGAAGACCCGCTGCAAGGATTCCTGCGGACTGCGGCCGCGGAAGATGTTCACCTCGATCTGTTCGAGGTCCAGCAGATCGACCAGCTTCTCGGCCGGATTCGTCATGACCGGCGGCCCTCCGTCGCATCCCTCGACGGCCTCGGCCGAGGCCGTCTCCTCACCTCTGGCCCACGTCGGTGACGCGTACCACCGCACGTCCCTCCTCGTCGGAAGCGGCCAGGTCCACCTCCGCGGAGATGCCCCAGTCGTGATCACCGTTCGGGTCGGCGAAAGTCTGCCGCACCTTCCACAGTCCGTGCTCGGGATCCTCCTCGATCTGCAGAAGCTTCGGGCCGCGCGCGTCCGGACCGGTGCCCAGATCGTCGTATTCGTCCCAGTAGGCGTCCATCGCGTCGCCCCAGGCATCCGCGTCCCAGCCGGAGTCGGCATCCATCTCGCCGAGCTCCTCCACCTTGTCCAGCGCCGCCAGCTCCACCCGGCGGAACATCGCGTTGCGCACCAGCACACGGAAGGCACGGAGGTTGGTGGTGACCGGCTTGACCTCGTCCGCGTGCTCCATGGCCTCCTCGGCCGTCTCCTCCTCGGGATTGGCGAGCTTTTCCCACTCGTCCAGCAGGCTGGAGTCGACCTGGCGGACCATCTCGCCGAGCCAGGCGACGATGTCCTGGAAGTCCTCGGACTTCAGATCGTCCGGCACGGTGTGATCCAGCGCCTTGTACGCGCTCGCCAGGTAGCGCAGCACAATGCCCTCGGTGCGGGCCAGCTCGTAGAAGGAAACGAACTCGCTGAAGGTCATGGCGCGTTCGTACATATCGCGGATGACGGACTTCGGCGACAGCGGATGGTCGCCGACCCACGGATGACTCCTGCGGTACAGGCCGTAGGCGTGGGAGAGCAACTCGTCCAGCGGCTTGGGGTACTCGACGTCCATGAGGCGCTCCATGCGCTCCTCGTACTCGACGCCGTCGGCCTTCATCTGGGCGACCGCCTCGCCCCGGGCCTTGTTCTGCTGTGCGGCCAGGATCTGCCGCGGGTCGTCCAGGGTGGACTCCACGACCGAGACCATGTCCAGCGCGTAGGACGGCGACTCGGGGTCGAGCAGATCGAACGCGGCCAGTGCGAACGTGGACAGCGGCTGGTTGAGCGCGAAGTCCTGCTGAAGATCGACGGTCAGCCGGACGATCCGCCCCTCCGCGTCCGGCTCCTCCAGCCGCTCGACGATCCCCCCGTCCAGCAGCGACCGGTAGATCGCGATGGCCCGCCGGATGTGCCGCAGCTGGTTCCGGCGTGGTTCGTGATTGTCCTCAAGCAGCCGGCGCATCGCCTGGAAGGCGTCGCCGGGCCGCGCGATCACGGACAGCAACATCGCGTGGGTCACCCGGAAGCGGGAGGTCAGCGGCTCGGGATCGGAGGCGATGAGCTTCTCGAAGGTGTTCTCGCCCCAGTTGACGAACCCCTCCGGCGCCTTCTTGCGCACGACCTTGCGGCGCTTCTTGGGGTCGTCGCCCGCCTTCGCCAGCGCCTTCGCGTTCTCCACCACATGCTCGGGGGCCTGCGCGACGACAAAGCCCGCGGTGTCGAAGCCGGCCCGGCCGGCGCGGCCCGCGATCTGATGGAACTCCCGCGCCCGCAGCGTCCGCACCCGGGTCCCGTCGTACTTCGTCAGCGCGGTGAACAACACCGTGCGGATGGGGACGTTGACGCCCACACCGAGCGTGTCCGTACCGCAGATGACCTTCAACAGGCCCGCCTGCGCCAGCTTTTCGACGAGTCGGCGGTATTTCGGCAGCATGCCGGCGTGGTGCACGCCGATGCCATGGCGCACGTAACGCGACAGGTTCCTGCCGAACTTGGTGGTGAACCGGAAGTTCCCGATGAGCTTGGCGATCTCGTCCTTCTCGGCGCGCGTGCACATGTTGATGCTCATCAGCGCCTGGGCCCGCTCCACGGCGGCGGCCTGGGTGAAATGGACGATGTAGACGGGGGACTGGTGGGTCTCCAGCAGCTCGGTCAGGGTCTCCGTCAGCGGCGTCGTGCGGTATTCGTACGACAGCGGAACGGGCCGGGTCGCGGAGCGCACCACCGCCGTCGGCCTGCCGGTGCGCCGGGTCAGGTCCTCCTCGAACCGCGACATGTCGCCGAGCGTCGCCGACATCAGGACGAACTGCGCCTGCGGCAGTTCCAGCAGCGGAATCTGCCAGGCCCAGCCGCGGTCCGGCTCGGCGTAGAAATGGAACTCGTCCATCACGACCTGGCCGATGTCGGCGTGCTTGCCGTCGCGCAGCGCTATCGAAGCGAGCACCTCCGCGGTGCAGCAGATGACCGGCGCGTCCGCGTTGACGGACGCGTCACCGGTGAGCATGCCGACGTTCTCGGTGCCGAAGAGCTTGCACAGATCGAAGAACTTCTCCGACACCAGGGCCTTGATCGGCGCGGTGTAGAAGGTGACCTGGTCATTGGCGAGGGCGGTGAAGTGCGCACCGGCCGCCACCAGGCTCTTGCCGGAACCGGTGGGGGTGGACAGGACGACGTTCGCCCCGGAGACCACCTCGATCAGCGCCTCCTCCTGGGCGGGGTAGAGCGCGATGCCCTGTTGCTCGGCCCAGCCCGAGAAGGCTTCGAAGAGGGCATCGGGGTCGGCGTCGTTCGGCAGATGATCGATGAGGGTCACGCCCCCATACTGCCTTCCTTCCCCCCGTATCCGGGAACCGGAGGGTCGGAGGGAGATCATCAAACGCTACGCTGTGTCGCCGACCGGGCGTCAGAATCGCGAGAACCAAGAAACCAAGGGGTGGGGAACGACCATGATGGGACCGGCGCACTCGCTGTCCGGGGCCGCTGCCTGGCTGGGGGTGGGCGCGGCCGCTGCTGCCGCCGGGCATCCGATGCCCTGGCCGGTGATCGTCTGCGGCGCTCTGATCTGCGCCGGAGCGGCGCTCGCTCCCGACCTCGACCACAAGTCGGCCACGATCTCGCGAGCCTTCGGCCCGCTGTCGCGGATGCTGTGCGAGGTGGTCGACAACCTCTCGCACGCGGTCTACAAGGCCACCAAGATGCGGGGCGACACCCATCGCGGGGGAGGGCACCGCACCCTTACCCATACCTGGGTGTGGGCCGTGCTGGTCGGTGCCGGTATGGCCCTGCTGGCGAGCCGGGGCGGCCGCTGGGCGGTGCTCGGGATCCTCTTCGTCCACATGGTGCTCGCCATCGAGGGCCTGCTGTGGCGGGCGGCGCGGGTCTCCAGCGATGTGCTGGTGTGGCTGCTGGGCGCGGCCTCGGCCTGGATCCTGGCCGGCGTACTCGACCAGCCGGGCAACGGTGCGGGCTGGCTGTTCACCGAACCGGGACAGGAATACCTCTGGCTGGGCCTGCCGATCGTGCTCGGTGCGCTGGTCCACGACCTCGGCGATGCGCTGACCGTCTCGGGCTGCCCGGTCCTGTGGCCGATCCCGATAGGCCGCAAGCGCTGGTATCCGGTCGGCCCGCCCAAGGCCATGCGCTTCAAGGCCGGCAGCTGGGTGGAGCTCAAGGTCCTGATGCCGGTCTTCATGCTGCTCGGCGGCATCGGCGGCCTGGGTGCCCTCGACTTCATCTGACCGGCATGCCGCGGCCCCCGGCCGGCCGAGGCCCCCGCCCGCAGCGGCGCCTCGGGGCACCTGGGCACCCTGGGACGTCTCGCCGGACGCGACGCAGAGCACTGGCTTCCCTTGCAGACGCCCGCACCGGGCCATTCGTGTGGGACATGCAGGCAACAGGCGTGCGGGGGACGGTTGTCGGGGCGGCGGTGCGACCATGGGCCCATGCGGAGAGCGGGCAGAGCGACGCGGGCGGCGGCAGTGGCAGCGGCGGGGCTGGTCCTGGTGGCGGGGTGCAGGGGCAGTGCGAGCGAGGGGGGCAGTGACGATGGCGAGGGGAAGGGGGAGCGTCCCGGCGGCCCGGACGGTGGGGCGTCGACCACCACGCACCTCAGGAACATCCCGCAGGTCGGTGCCACCCTGCGGTCGAAGATCCCGGCCGATTCGCGGCAGGTCGTGGCGGTCTACGGCCAGGGCCCGGATTCCCCGGATGCCACCGTCATGCTGTACGAAAAGGGCGCCAAGGGCTGGGAACCCAAGGGGAGTTGGGCCGCGCACAACGGTCGCCGCGGCTGGACCGCGGACCATCGCGAGGGCGACAAGCGCAGCCCGGTCGGTGTGTTCGGGCTGACCGACGCCGGGGGCGTCCTCGCGAACCCCGGGACCAAGCTGCCCTACACCCACTCGGCGGCGTTCACTCCGCCCCCGTACTGGCCCAAGAGCACCCGCCATGACTTCGACCATGTCGTCGCCGTCAACTACAACCGCGTCAAGGGCACGTCCCCGCTGGACCCGACACGTCCCGAGGGGCAGGCCAAGGGCGGCGGTATCTGGCTGCACCTGGACCACGGCAGCGGGACCTCCGGCTGCGTCAGCGTCTCCAGAGCCGGGATGGTGGCACTGCTGCGCGCCCTTGATCCGGCGCGGCACCCCGTCGTGGTGATGGGGGACAAGGCGCGCCTTTCCGGCTGAGCGGAGAAGCGGAGAAAGCCGGGGGCCTGCCGATCGAGACCGCGCCGAGCGGTACGGTCGGCTCGCCCTGCTCCTCAGTGCCCTCGCCGGACGTCTGTGGCCCGAGGCGCGGGGCGGGTATCCGCCCGCCACCTCCCACGGGCTCCGCGTTCCTCGCGCTGTCCGCGACCGCCTCGCGCGGGGCCCGGCCCGCCCCACCACCCGCCGGGCCCCGGAATCACCGGCCGCACACCGATACCCCGCCCCAGATCCCCACCGCTCCGTGCCCTTACTCCAGCCGCTACTCCTCCGGCTTCTCCGAATCCATCCCCGGCCGCTCCTTCTTCCACAGCCCCCGGGTGAAGTCGGGAAACTCCTGCGGAGCGCCCTTCGCCTTGATCGAGAGGTCGCTGAGCGGCACCGGCGCGCTCCAGGTCGCCGCGTCGTAGACGTCGAAGTCCGGTACGAGGCCGAGCCGGATGCACTGCGTCAGCCGGAAGACCAGCATGTAGTCCATGCCGTTGTGGCCGCCGGGCGGCTTGGGGTGGTCCTTCCAGAGCCAGTGGTCCCAGTCCGCGTACCGAGCGAAGTCGCCCCATTCGTCATTGGTGTGGTCGGGCTCGATATAGATCCGCTCCGGAAAGTCCTCGAAGACGCCCTTGGTGCCGCCGAGGCTGTTGATGCGGCTGTAGGGGTGCGGGGTGGAGACATCGTGCTCCAGGCGGATCACCCGGCCCTCGGCGGTCTGGACGAGGCTGATCGTCCGGTCGCTCTCGATATAGGACTCCTTCCAGCTCGGGTCGTTCGGCGGCATGTGCTCCTTGCGGTACGCGGCAAGCCCCAGCGCCGGGGTGCCGAAGCTGGAGATCCGTACGGCGCGGTCGCCGCGGTTGACGTCCATGTAGTTGGCGACCGGGCCGAAGCCGTGGTTCGGGTACAGATCGCCGCGCAGTCGGGTGTGCCACAGCCGCCGCCAGGGGCCTTCGTAGTAGTCCGGGTCGAACATCAGCCCGCGCAGGTCGTGGTTGTACGCGCCGGCACCGTGCAGCAGATCGCCGAACAGGCCGGCGTGGGCCATCCGCAGCACCCGCATCTCGTTGCGGCCGTAACAGACGTTCTCCAGTTGGAGGCAGTGTCTGCGGGTGTGTTCGGAGAGGTCGACCAGCTTCCACAGCTGGTCCAGGCGCAGCGCGAGGGGGCATTCCACGCCGACGTGCTTGCCGTTGAGCATCGCGGCCTTGGCCATGTCGAAGTGCCAGTCCCAGGGCGTGGCCACGTAGATGAAGTCGAGGTCGCCGCGCTCGCAGAGGTTCTCGAAGTCATGGTCGCCGTTGGTGTAGAGGGCGGGCGCGGGCTGCCCGGCGTCGATGACCTTCTTGGCGGCCTGTGCCGTCTTCTCCTGCATCGGGTCGCAGAGCGCGACGACGCGCGTCCCCGGCACCGCGAGGAACAGGTCGATCATGCTGCCGCCGCGGTTGCCGAGGCCGATGATGCCGACGCGTACGGTGCTGCGCGGCTCGAACGGTACCCCGATCATGGTCTTGCCCTTGGCCTCGGGAGCCGCGGCGGCGCCGGCCGCCGTTCCGTGCGCCGTCTCGGGCGTGGCCGCCGCGGCATGTCCGGCTCCGAGCCCGCCGAGCCCCAGCCCGGCGCCCGCCGCGCCGGCGGTCCACAGCACCGAACGGCGGCTCGGGCCCGCCGCGTCGGGGTCGCGGTCAGAGCCGTGGTCCTGCGGATGTGCCTCGTTCATCGGTCCTCCAGGAGAGCGGATGGTGTGCGGGGGCTGTGCCCATCTCGGTCAGGACCCTGACGGTTGAGTGGTATGAGGCACAAGGGGGCCAATTGGACTCTTGGTGTGGCGTACTTGGACTCTTCGGGGCGGTGTCGACCCGCCGTACGCAGCATATTTCGCAAGATGCTGAAAAGTCTTGCGGCACGTCTTGACGTGTTCACATGTGAACGGCAGGCTCCGACGCGGAAATCCCCCCACGGCGGCCCGGCGCGTGGCTGCTCTCGTGGGTGCGGCAGGCGTGCCGTGCCCGATGCTGAAGGAGCCGCAAGATGCAGCAACGTTCCCGTGTGCTGGGCGGGGCGCTGGCCGGAGTGCTGGCCGCGGCCGGCCTCGCCACCCTCGCGCCCTGGTCCTCACAGGCCACACCACCGGGTGAAAGGACCGTCACCGCCACGCTGTTCGAGTGGCAGTACGCGGATGTCGCCACGGCGTGCACCGATCAGCTGGGCCCGGCCGGCTACGGGTATGTGGAGGTCTCACCCGCATCCGAGCACATCCAGGGCGGCCAGTGGTGGACGTCGTACCAGCCCGTCAGCTACCGGATCGCCGGGCGGCTGGGCGACCGGGACGCCTTCGCCTCGATGGTGAAAGCCTGTCACGGTGCGGGCGTCAAGGTCATCGCCGACGCCGTCATCAACCACATGGCGGCCGCGTCCGGTACGGGCACCGGCGGCACGCGGTACACCAAGTACCACTACCCCGGCTCCTACCAGGACCAGGACTTTCACGGCTGCCGCAAGGACATCTCCGACTACGGCAACCGGGACGACGTCCAGAACTGCGAACTGGTGGGCCTGGCCGACCTCGACACCGGCAGCGACGCGGTCCGCACCACCATCGCCGGGTACCTGGACGATCTCCGCTCCCTGGGCGTGGACGGCTTCCGGATAGACGCCGCCAAGCACATCTCCGCCACCGACCTCGCCGCCATCAAGGGCAAGATGAGCGACCCGGGGCACTGGGTGCAGGAGGTCATCCACGGGTCCGGCGAAGCGGTTCAGCCCGAGGAGTACACCGGCATCGGCGACGTCGACGAATTCCGCTACGGCGGGCACCTCAAGAGCGCCTTCCAGGGCGGCGACCTCGCCCAGCTCAAGTCCATCGCCGACGGCAAGCTCCCCGGCGACAAGGCCCGTACCTTCGTCGACAACTGGGACACCGAGCGCAACGGTTCGACGTTGAGCTACAAGGACGGCGCGGCCTACACCCTCGCCAATGTCTTCATGCTGGCCTCGCCCTACGGCTCACCGAACGTCTACTCCGGCTACGAGTGGTCCGACAAGGACGCGGGTCCGCCCAGCGGCTCCGACGGCTGGACCGACCAGCACGCCACACAGGAGATCACCGGGATGGTCGGTTTCCGCAACGCGGTGGGGTCGGCCGGGCTGACCGATTGGTGGGACAACGACGGCAGCGCGATCGCCTTCGGCCGTGGGAACGCCGGATTCGTCGCCCTCAACAACGGCGACGGCGAGCTGAAGCAGACGTTCGCGACCTCGCTGCCCGGCGGGACGTACTGCAATGTGATCGCGGCCGCGCCGTCCTCGTGTGACGGCCACACGGTCACGGTCGCAGACGACGGCAAGGCGGAGCTGACCGTTCCGGCGAAGGGCGCGGTGGCGCTGCACATCGCCCGCTGACGCGTGGCCGTCCACGGCTAAGCCGGCCGCGTGGCCCGCTCCAGCGCCAGGAGGGCCGAGTAATACCCTCGGCCCTCCGTCGCATGATCCATCCCGACCTCACACATCCGGTTCGCGGACAGATGCGCGTCGAAGTGCCGGGAGGTGACCTCGGCCGCCTCCTTGGCGGTGGCCGACTCCGTCAGCTCCCTGTGGAGCATCCCGCGGTCGCCGGCGAACGCGCAGCAGCCCGCGTCGTCCGGGACCACCACCTCCCGCGCACATGCCTCGGCGACCTCGCGGAGCTGCTCCTCGTCCCCCAAGTGCCCCATGGAGCAGGTGGGATGGAGCACCGCCGAGTCGAGGGTGCGCAGGATCTCCACGCGCGGCAGCAGTTCCCGTGCGGCCCAGACGGGGGAGTCGACGACCGTCAGCTCGGCGTGCAGTGCGCGGTGGAAGGGCGTCAGATACGGCACGACCTCGTGGGCGATGCCCAGGGTGCAGGAGGAGGCGTCCACGACCAGCGGCAGCCGGCCGCCGGCCGTCCAGCCCCAGGCAGCTTCCACGATGCGGTTCGCCATCACGGTGGTGCCGCGCTGATAGCCCTTGGAATGCCAGATCGTGGCACAGCACGTCCCGGACACATCGGGCGGGATCCACACCGGCCGCCCGGCCCGCCGCGACACCGCCACGACGGCCTCGGGCAGGGACGGTCCGTGATACCCGGCCGGTTCACCGAAGATCCGGTTGACGCACGCCGGGTAGTAGACGGCGACCGCGCCCGCCCTCCGTGTGGGCGGCAGCGTACGGGCCGCCGCGCCGGGAATCCGCGGCAGCCACTCCGGCACCAGGTCGGGGCGTACGGCCTTGCGGGCGGCGACGGTCAGCGACGCCGGCAGCCGGTCGCCGATCCGGTCCGCGGCCGCCACCGCCAGCCGCGCCGACCGCTCGACTGCCCTGAACCGCCGGGCCGTCTGTGCCGCCGTCCACTCCTCGCGCGGTGAGTGCCGTCGGTGTCGGAAGTCCTTCATCATCGCGCCGGTGTCGATGCCCACCGGGCAGGCCAGTTTGCAGGTGGAGTCGCCGGCGCAGGTGTCCACCGCGTCATAGCCGTACGCGGCCAGCAGCTCCTCGGTCACGGGTGAGCGGGACGGCTGGCGCATCATCTCGCGGCGCAGCACGATCCGTTGGCGCGGTGTGGTGGTCAGGTCCTCGCTGGGGCAGGTCGGTTCGCAGAAGCCGCATTCGATGCACGGATCGGCGATGGCCTCGATCCCGGGGATGGTCTTGAGGCCCCGCAGATGCCCCTTGGGGTCGCGGTTGAGCAGTACGCGGGGGGCCAGGATGCCGTGCGGGTCGATGAGCTCCTTGATCCGCCACATCAACTCCGTTGCCCGCGGCCCCCATTCGAGCTCCAGGAACGGTGCGATGTTCCGGCCGGTCGCGTGCTCCGCCTTGAGAGAGCCGTCGAACTCCTCGACGGTCAGTCGGCAGAACGCGTCCATGAAGGCGGCATAGCGCTCCACGTCCGCGGGCGTCGCCGCGTCGAAGGCCAGCAGGAAGTGCAGATTGCCGTGCGCGGCGTGCCCGGCGACCGCGGCGTCGAAGCCGTGCCGGGTCTGGAGCTCCAGCAGGGCGGCGCAGGCGTCCGCGAGGCGGGACGGAGGCACCGCGAAGTCCTCGGTGAGCAGCGTCGTTCCGGACGGCCGGGAGCCGCCGACGGCGGTGATGAACGCCTTGCGGGCCTTCCAGTAGCCGCCGATGGTCCCTGCGTCCCGGGTGAAGACGTTGGTGATCGACGGGACCGGCGCGACCAGTTCCAGGTCCTCCAGCACCCGCGCCGCCGCCTCCTCGTACGCCTGCTGTGCGGCCTCGTCCGGCGCCCGGAACTCCACCAGCAGGGCGGTGGTCTCCTTGGGCAGCTCCGCCCAGTCGGCCGGGACACCGGCCACCCGTACCGAAGCGCGCAGCGTATTGCCGTCCATCAGCTCCACGGCCCGCGCGCCGGCCTCGTTGAACCGCGGTACGGCGGCGGCCGCGGCACGCAGCGTGGGGAAGCAGAGCAGTGCGCTGGAGGTGTGCCGGTCCAGCGGCAGGGTGTCGAAGACGGTCTCGGCGATGAAACCGAGGGTGCCTTCGGAGCCGACCATCAGCCCGCGCAGGATCTGCACGGGTGTGGTGCCGTCGAGAAAGGCGTCCAGGCGGTAGCCGTTGGTGTTCTTGATCTCGTGCTTGGCACGGATCCTGGCCACCAGCCGCGGATCCGCCTCGATCTCGGCCTTGAGCGCGAGCAGGCCGGCGCAGAGCGCGGGCTCGGTCCGCGCCAGCCTCGCGTCCGCGTCGGGGGCGGCGGTGTCCACGATCGTGCCGGAGGGCAGCACGAAAGTGAGCGACGCCAGTGTCCGGTAGGAGTTGCGGGTGATGCCGGCCGTCATCCCGGAGGAGTTGTTGGCGACCACGCCGCCCAGGGTGCAGGCGATGGCGCTGGCCGGATCGGGGCCCAGCAGCCGGCCGTGACGGGCCAGGCCGGCATTGGCCCGCAGCACCGTCGTGCCCGGCCGGATACGGGCGCGGGCGCCGTCGTCGAGCACCTCGATCCCGGCCCAGTGCCGGCGGACGTCCACCAGGATGTCCTCGCCCTGCGCCTGGCCGTTGAGCGAGGTTCCGGCGGCCCGGAAGACGACGTTCCGGCCCTTGTCATGCGCGTAGGAGAAGACCGCGGAGATGTCGTCGATGTCCTCGGCCAGCACCACGACCTGCGGCACAAAGCGGTACGGGCTGGCGTCGGAGGCATAGCGGACCAGGTCGGAGACGGTGTGCAGTACCTTGTCCGCGCCGAGCAGGGCGATCAGATCGCCGCGCAGCGGCTCCGGTGTGCCGGACGCCCGCCGGTCGGTGACCCGGTCGGGTGCCGGGCCGGTGGTGGCGGTGGGCCGCAGGGCGTCGGGCTTCGGCTCCAACAGGGGCATATCGGCCACTCCTCCGGTCGGCTCGGCGCCGGTTCAACGGACCGGCAACGACTGTCCCCACCCTGCCCGGTGGCCGGACGGCGCAGGCTCAGTGCTGCGGACCCGGCTCGTCGACCAGGGTGGACAGCAGACCGCCGAGCACCTCGCGCTGTTCGGCGGTCAGTGGAGCCAGGATGTCCTCTGCGGCGGCCCGGCGCGCGCTGCGCAGTGCGCGGAGTGTGGACCGGCCGGTGTCGGTGAGCTCGATCCGTACCACCCGCCGGTTGGCCGGATCGGGCACCCTGCGCACCGCGCCGTTCGCCTCCAGCGCGTCCACCAGTGTCGTCACCGCGCGCGGCACCACCTCCAGCCGCTCGGCGATATCCGCCATCCGTGGCGGGGTGTCGCGGTAGTGGCCGACGATCCGCAGCAGCCGGGACTGCGCGGGTGTGCAGGCGATGTCCAGGTGCTCCAGGTGGTGCTTCTGTGCGCGGTGCATCCGCCGGGTCAGCCGTACCAGCTGCTCGGCGAGATTGGCGGTGCTGACCGTCGGCTCGGGGGAGGGCATGGGGCGAGGGTAACAGGACACGGCTCATTGTGAACATAGGTAACAATGAGCTAAGCTCCTGAATCCTGAACCTCCGTGGCCCGGCGCCCCGCGCCCGGCCCCTCCCCACCCCCTCGAAGGAGCCCATGCACCACGACGAACCCCAATGGACCCCTCCGCCGAAGGACCCCGAACAGCCGGTCCAGCTGCGGCGGATCCTCCGCCTCTTCCACCCCTACCGCGGCCGGCTGGCCCTCGTCGGCCTCCTGGTCGCGGCGTCCTCCCTGGTCTCCGTCGCCTCCCCGTTCCTGCTGCGCGAGATCCTCGACGTGGCGATCCCCGAACGGCGCACCGGACTGCTCACCCTGCTCGCCCTCGGCATGATCGTCACCGCCGTCACCACCAGCGTCTTCGGCGTACTGCAGACCCTGCTGAGCACGACCGTGGGCCAGCGCGTGATGCACGATCTGCGCACCGCCGTCTACGCCAAGCTGCAGCGGATGCCGCTGGCGTTCTTCACCCGCACCCGCACCGGCGAGGTCCAGTCCCGGATCGCCAACGACATCGGCGGGATGCAGGCGACGGTCACCTCCACCGCGACCTCCCTGGTCTCCAACCTGACCTCCGTCGTCGCCACCGTCGTCGCGATGATCGCCCTCGACTGGCGGCTGACCGTCGTCTCCCTCCTCCTGCTCCCCCTCTTCGTCTGGATCAGCCGCCGCGTCGGCAACGAACGCAAGCGCATCACCACCCAGCGGCAGAAACAGATGGCGTCGATGTCCGCGATGGTCACCGAATCCCTGTCGGTCAGCGGCATCCTGCTCGGCCGCACGATGGGCCGCGCCGACTCCCTGACCGCCACCTTCGCCACCGAGTCCGAGCGCCTGGCCGACCTGGAGATCCGCGCCAACATGGCCGGACGCTGGCGGATGGCCACCATCGGCATCGTCATGGCCGCCATGCCCGCACTGATCTACTGGGCGGCCGGTCTGGTCCTCCAACTCGGCGGGCCCACCTTCTCGATAGGCACCCTGGTCGCCTTTGTGACCCTCCAGCAGGGCCTGCTGCGCCCGACAGTGTCGCTGCTGTCCACCGGCGTACAGATACAGACCTCCCTCGCGCTCTTCCAGCGCATCTTCGAGTACCTCGATCTGCCGGTCGCCATCACCGAGCCCGCCGACCCGGTACGTCTCGACACCCCGCGCGGCGAGATCCGCTTCGAGAACGTGACGTTCGGCTACGACCCCGAGGCACCGCACACCCTCCGGGACATCGACCTGACCATCCCGGCCGGCGGCAGCCTCGCCGTCGTCGGCCCCACCGGCAGCGGCAAGAGCACCCTGAGCTATCTGGTGCCCCGGCTGTACGACGTGACCGAGGGCCGGGTCACCCTCGACGGCGAGGACGTCCGCGACCTCGACTTCGACACCCTCGCCCGCTCGGTCGGCGTGGTCTCCCAGGAGACCTACCTCTTCCACGCCTCGGTCGCCGACAACCTCCGCTTCGCCAAGCCGGACGCGACCGACGACGAGATCCGACGGGCCGCCGAGGCCGCCCAGATCCACGACCACATAGCCGCCCTCCCCGACGGCTACGACACCCTGGTCGGCGAGCGCGGCTACCGCTTCTCCGGCGGCGAGAAACAGCGGCTGGCCATCGCCCGCACCATCTTGCGCGATCCGCCCGTACTCGTCCTGGACGAGGCCACCAGCGCACTGGACACCCGCACGGAGCACGCCGTGCAGCAGGCCATCGACGCGCTCTCCGAGGGCCGCACCACACTCACCATCGCGCACCGCCTCTCCACGGTCCGCGACGCCGACCAGATCGTGGTCCTGGACGCCGGACGGATCGCCGAGCGCGGGACGCACGAGGAGCTCCTTGCCGCGGATGGGCGTTATGCGGCATTGGTACGGCGCGATGCGCGCACGGCGCCGCCGGGTGAGGGGGACGGCGTACGCCGTGTCGACGGCGACGGGCACGAGGCGTCCGCGCTACCGCCGGCCGGTCGTGACGCATCCCTCACCCTGGCCGACGATCAGGTGATGACGCGGTAAGTGACCGACGGGTAGGGTCGGGGCGCGGCGGCCAGTTCGGTGGTCGGGGCGGCCGCCGCACCCAAGGTCTCGGTCGCCGTGCCCAAGGTCCCGAATGGATCCTTAGGGGGTGTGCGCCCCCCTTGCAGGCCACAACGCGGCGGGGGCGTGGGGGGTCATTCCCGTGACGGGACTTCCCGGGTGTGACGGGGCTTCCCGGGCGCCTGGCTCATCCCGCCTCAGTGGGCGCCAACCGATACGCGTAGCGGTAAGTCCGGCCCGCGTGCAGCAGATACTTCTCCAGCGGCGGCGCTCCCCACGAGTCATTCCCGCCCACGCCCATCTGCCGGTGGTTGATCCCCAGCTGGGTCCCGTCGCGTCGCTTCAGCTCGTACGGATGCCGGGGGCCGTCCAGGTCCATGGGCGTGTAGGGCAGCGCACTCAGCTCCAACAGCGGTGCGTCCGTGCCGGGTTCGGCGCGGACCCGCAGGCCGAAACCGTCCCGGTCGGTCAGCGACGCGGTGCGCACATCGGTGACATTGCCGGTCTGCTGAGGGCGGACGTACGGGCCGAACTGGGCGTCGACCGGGGTGCGGTAGCGTCCGACGAACGCGGCGGTGTGCCGGTCCCAGTAGTTCTCGTGCGGGCCGCGCCCGTACCAGTCGAAGGTGTTCAGGCCGGCGGGGAGGGTGAGCAGGGCGCCGACCATCGGCAGGTCGGGCAGCCCGGTGCCCGGCCGGAGGGTGTGCTTGACGCGTACCTCGCCGTCGCCGCGGAGGGCGAGGACGGTGTCCCACCGGGAGGTGGCGGGGGCGGTGGGCAGCGTGGCGGCGACCTCGATGATCACCTCGGAGGCGGACGGCTGGGTCGTCCGCACCCGGGTCGTGGAGCGCTTGGCGCCCGCCTCGCGCCAGGTGCGCAGGGAGTTCTGGGCGCCGCGGCCGAGGTCGTTGTCGGTGGGGCCGCGCCAGAAGTTGGGCACCGGGCCGCCGGAGAGCAGGGCGCGGCCGCGGTGCCGGTAGGACGTCAGGGTGCCGGCGGCCTTGTCCAGGACGAGTTCGATGTCGCGGCCGCTGATCGTCACGGTCTTGTCGGTCTCGGTGACGGTGAGCGGTGGGAGGGTGCCGGGCGCGGGGCCGGCCGGGGCCGGTGTGTGCCAGGGCAGGGTGAACTGTTCGGCGGCGACGCTGTGTCCGGCGTCCGCCCATGAGGTGGCGCGGCGCAGGACGAAGGAGAGATTGAGCCAGTACGCGGCCCCGGGCTCGGGGTGCCGGGGCCGTTTCACCGGCACCCGCACCGTGGCGTCGGCGCCGGGGGCCGCCTGCGGTGCGGGCAGGGTGCCGTGCTGGATCCGCTCGCCGTCCCGGGTGACCTCCCAGCGCAGCTCATAGGCGTCCAGATCCAGGAACTGCTGCCGGTTGGCGACCTTGATCATGCTGACGGCGGGGTCGGCCGCCGTCATCCGCACGGCCTGGTACACCTTCTTGACCTCGTGGATCGCCGGGTGCGGCACCCGGTCCGAGGAGACGATCCCGTTGCAGCAGAAGTTGCCGTCGGTGGGGTAGCCGGGTTTCCAGTCGCCGCCGTAGGAGAGATAGGTGCGCTGCGGGTTGCCCGGGACCGGGCGGCGGATCGCCTGGTCGACGAAGTCCCAGATGAAGCCGCCGTGCAGGTTGGGGTACCGCTCGAAGACGTCCCAGTACTCCTGGAAGTTGCCGGTGCTGTTGCCCATGGAGTGCGCGTATTCGCACAGCATGAAGGGTTTGGGGTTGCCGGACTTCCCGTACGCCTCGACCTCGTCCGGCTTGGTGTACATCTCGCTGTGCAGGTCGGCGACGTCGTTCATGCCCTCGTAGTGCACCGGGCGGGACGGGTCGCGCCGCCGCGTCCAGTCCGCCATCGCCCGGAAGTTGCCGCCCTGGCCTGCCTCGTTGCCCAGCGACCAGACCACGACGCAGGGGTGGTTCTTGTCCCGCTCGACCATCGAGCGCATCCGGTCCCGACAGGCGTCGGTCCACTCCGGCAGGCTCGCCGGCAGCCGGTCGCGGACCCCGTGCGACTCCAGGTTGGCCTCGTCGACGACGTAGAGGCCGTACTCGTCGCACAGGTCCAGCCAGTGCGGATGGTTGGGGTAGTGCGAGGTGCGGACGGCGTTGATGTTGTGCCGCTTCATGATGCGGATGTCCTGCAGCATCCGCTCCGCGGTGACGGCCTGGCCGTGGTCAGGGTCGGACTCGTGGCGGTTGACGCCGCGGAAGACGACCGGTTCGCCGTTCACGGTGAACGTGCCGGGGCCGTGGACGATGCTGCGGAAGCCGACGCGGGTGCGCTGGATGTCGACGGTACGGCCGTCCGGGTCGGTGAGGGTGACCACCAGCGTGTAGAGGTGGGGGGCCTCCGCCGACCACAGCGCGGGCGCCTCGACCGTGGTCCTCGGGGCGACGGTGGAGTCCCTGCCGGAGGCGGGGGAGACGGTGGCGGTGAGCGGCTCCGGCAGCACCGGCTCGCCGTCGGCGTCGTACAGGGTCGCGGTCAGCCGGTGCTCCCCGGCTCCGGCCGCGCTGCCCCCGTCCCGGACGGTGCCCGTGCCCCGGTCGCGGACCGTGGCCGTCACCGTCAGCTCGGCGTCCCGCCGCGCGCCGTCCAGGTCGGTGCGGATGTGCAGGTCCTGGAGGTGCACCCGGGGGATGGCGTAGAGGTAGACGTCGCGGAAGATCCCGGACAGGTCGATCATGTCCTGGTCCTCCAGCCAGCTGCCGTCGGACCAGCGGTAGACCTCGACCGCCAGAGTGTTCTCGCCGGGCCGGAGGCGGTCGGTGACATCGAACTCGGCGGGGGTGTAACTGTCCTCGCTGTAGCCGACCCGTTCACCGTTGACCCAGACGAAGAACGCGGACTTCACGCCCTGGAACGAGATCAGGGTGCGGCGGTCGGCCCAGCCCACGGGCACGGTGAAAACGCGGCGGTACGAGCCGACCGGGTTGAAACCCTTCGGGACCTGCGGCGGCTCGGGCGTCTCATAGCCGATCCACGGATATGTGACGTTGAGGTAGACCGGCTCGGGATAGCCCTCGATCTCCCAGTTGGAGGGCACGGGGATGCGGTCCCAGCCGCTGTCGTCGTAGCCGTCCCGGTGGAAATCGGTCGGCCGCTCATCGGGGTTCTTCGACCAGTGGAAACGCCAACTGCCGTTCAGGGAGCGGTAGTAGGGGGAGTCGGTGACGGACCCCGTCAGCGCCGATCGGATGTCGTGGAACGGGATGAGGCGGGCGCGTGCTGCCTCGCGGTTCACCTGGAAGACCTGCGGCCGGGCATTCCCTCCATCGTCGTCGGCGGCCTCCGCCGCGAAGGCCTGCTTCTGTGCGGAGAAGGCCGCCCAGCCCGCGAGCGCGGTGCTGGTGACGAGGAACGACCGGCGACTTACACGACGGCGTGCGTTCATGCGACAGCTCCGAACGTAAGGCAACAATAAGGAGCAGGATCGAACAGAACTGCACGCAAGGCAAGCCCCCGACACGCCAACTCGCAGCCCTGCCACAGGACTTCACCCCGCCAGCAGAATCACTTCCAGCCTGCGCGGCCCATGCACCCCCTCCACCCGGCCGAGTTCGATATCGCTGGTGGCGGACGGGCCGGAGATCCAGGTCAGCGGGCGTGCCGGGGCCAGCCGCTCCAGCGCCTGCGGCACCGAGTCCACGACCTGCTCGGGGACGCGGACGACACAGATGTGGTGGTCGGGGACGAGGGTGATCCGGCGCCGCCCCTGAGCGTGTCCGCCGTCCAGGACGAGGGTGCCGGTCTCGGCGATGGCCAGCGCGCAGCCGGTGACGACGCTGTCCACGGCGTCGAGTTCGCGTGGTGTGGACGCCGCGCGGTCGTGGATGCGCACGGGGTCGGCGGCCGCCATCCAGGACGGCGGCAGCCCGGGCGGCACGAGGACGGTTTCCGCGCCCCGCTCGGCCAGCAGCCGCATGATCAGCATGTCCAGCTCGCCGGGCTCCGAACGGTGCACGATCGCCCGATAGTCCACGAGATTCTCCGCGAGAAGGTTCACCGACTCGGCGGGCGTACGCGAGCCATGCACCCGCAGATAGTCGCGCGGGACCGGCGGGTCCTTTGGCCCTTCACCGCGCGGTACGTCCTGCAACGCCCGGCGCACCCGCGCCAACACCACGTCCCGGCCGCTCATGCCGAAACCTCGCTTCGCTCGGCCTCGCACTCGCGGGGCGCGCACCTTTCAATGGTTCGCTCACTGCGCTCGCTCACGCCGAAACATCGCTTCGCTCGGCCTCGCACTCGCGAGACGCGCACCTGGTCCGTTCGGTTCGCTCGCTCATTCGCCGTCCCCTCGCTGCTTGGAACCCGACGAGGTGCCACGGGTGCGCCGCCACCAGTCGCGGAAGGACTCCGCGGGCACCGCCGGCAGATCGCGGGTGTCCGACCATGCTCGCCCCGGACCCGGCAGCCGTCGTGGATGGAGCCGGCGGGTGCGGGACGTCAGGCGCATCCCGGCGCGGAGCGCGCGGGGGTGGCCGAAGACCCAGCCGGCGGCGCGCATCGCGGCCCGCTCCGCGGCGTGCCCCTTGGCCGACTTGAGGACGGTACGGACGCCGCCCCGGGTCACCGGACCGCCCTCCACCACCCGCTCCCGCAGGTGCACCAGCACCTCGGGGATGTCGATCGCGACCGGGCACACCTCGTAGCAGGCTCCGCACAGGGACGAGGCGTAGGGCAGCGAAGCCTCCAACGAGCCTTCCACGCCGCGGAGTTGAGGAGTGAGGATGGCGCCGATCGGGCCGGGATAGGGTGACCCGTAGGCATGCCCGCCGGCCCGCTCGTACACCGGGCAGACGTTCAGACACGCCGAGCAGCGGATACAGCGCAGCGCCTGCCGTCCGACGGTGTCGGCCAGGGTGTCGGTCCGCCCGTTGTCGAGCAGGACGAGGTGGAAGGTCCGTGGACCGTCGCCGTCCGTCGTCCCCGTCCAGGTCGAGGTGTACGGGTTCATCCGCTCGGCCGTCGACGAGCGTGGCAGCAGCTGGAGAAAGACCTCCAGATCCCGCCAGGTCGGCACCACCTTCTCGATGCCGACGACGGAGATCAGGGTCTCGGGCAGGGTCAGGCACATCCGGCCGTTGCCCTCGGACTCGACGACGACCAGCGTGCCGGACTCGGCGACCATGAAGTTGGCGCCGGAGATCCCGACCTTGGCGGACAGGAACTTCTCCCGCAGATGCAGCCGGGCGGCCTCGGCCAGCTCGGCGGGGGAGTCGGACAGTCCCTCGGGCGCCGGACGGCCCCAATGCCCCATCTCCCGGCGGAAGATGTCCCGGATCTCGGCGCGGTCGCGGTGGATCGCCGGCACCAGGATGTGCGACGGCAGATCGTCGCCGAGCTGCACGATCAGCTCGGCGAGATCCGTCTCATACGCATGGATCCCGGCCTCGGCCAGCGCCTCGTTCAGTCCGATCTCCTGCGTCGCCATCGACTTGACCTTGACGACCTCCGTCTCGCCGGTCGCCCGCACCAGCCGGGTGACGATCCGGTTGGCCTCGACGGCGTCCGCCGCCCAATGGACCTGCCCGCCCGCGTCGGTGACCGCGGCCTCCAACTGCTCCAGGTAGTGGTCGAGATGGCGCAGCGTACGGTCCTTGACGGCGGCGCCGGCGGCCCGCAGCCGACCCCAGTCGGCCAACTCGGTGACGGCCTTGGCCCGTTTGTCGCGGATGGTGTGGGTGGCGTGGGTGAGATTGGCACGCAGCCGGGGGTCACGGGTGGAGGCGGCCGCGGCCTCGGGGAACGCGGGCATGCCCAGATACGTGACGCTCACCGGGGGCTCCCTTCCGTACCGGATGCCGCAGGGGCTTTCGTGTCGGCTTCCACAGGTGCTTGCGCGTCTGCCTCCGTACTGGCCAGGATCTCGGCGATATGGACCGGGCGGACCGGCGAGCCCTGCCGGGAGAGGGAGCCGCCGATGTGCAGCAGACAGGAGTTGTCGACGGTGCAGACCGCCTCGGCGCCGGTCGCCGTCACATTGCGGACCTTGTCGGCGCCCATCGCCGCCGAGACCGCCGGGTTCTTCACCGCGAAGGTGCCGCCGAAACCGCAGCACTCCTCGGCGCCGGGCAGCTCACGCAGCTCCAGGCCCTCGACCTGCTCCAGAAGCCGCCGGGGACGGTCGCCCAGCCCCAGCATCCGCAGACCATGACAGGTCGGGTGATAGGTGACGGTGTGCGGGTAGTACGCCCCGACATCGGTCACCTTCAGCACATCCACCAGAAACTCGGTCAGCTCGTACGTCTTCGGCACCGCGGCCGCCGCGATGCCCGTGAGCTCCGGGCCGCGCCCCTCCGCCGCCGCCTTCGCCCCGATCCGCGGGTAGTTGTCACGCACCATCGCCGTGCACGATCCGGACGGGGTCACCACATATTCGTAGTCCCGGAACGCCCGGTCGAAGCGGCGCACCAGCGGCTCGGTCGCATGCCGGTAGCCGGTGTTGAACTGCGGCTGACCACAGCAGGTCTGCTCCGCGGGAAAGTCGACCGCCACCCCGAGCCGTTCCAGGAGGGTGACCACCGCCCGCCCCGTCCGTGGCCTCAGCGCGTCATTGATGCAGGTGACGAACAGTGCTACACGCACGTTGCCATCTCCTTTCGGCCACCGCGGGACCCAGGAGGAGTCTGACGACACCCCCTGGCGGCCGGCCACCTCACCGGGTCATGATCACCTGTTGGATCATCCTGCCCCAGCAGCAGGCCCAGGAGAAGAACCGGAGCGGAGGACCATGTCGAGTGCGGAACCCCTGGCCGGACCGGACCGGCTGCCCGACGGCGCCCGGCCGGCATCGCGACTGCGGCAGCTGGCCGCCGCCTCGGTCGGCAACGCCGTGGAGTGGTACGACTGGTACGCGTACTCGTTCCTGGCGGTCTACTTCGCCGACCAGGTCTTCCCCAAGGGCACCGGCAACTCCATGGTGCCGCTGCTGTCCTCCTTCGCGGTCTTCGCGGTGGGCTTCTTCATGCGGCCGGTCGGCGGTTTGCTGATGGGCGCGATCGCGGACCGGCGCGGCCGCCGCGCCGCGCTGACCCTCACCATCCTGCTGATGGGCGCGGGCAGTCTGCTCGTCGCGCTCACCCCCACCTATGCCACCGCCGGAGTGCTGGCCCCGCTCGTGCTGGTCATCGCCCGCCTGGTGCAGGGCCTTTCGGTGGGCGGCGAGTTCGCGGCGTCCACGACGTTCCTCGTCGAATCGGCGGGCCCCGGCCGGCGTGGGCTGTACTCCAGCTTCCAGTACGTCTCGACGACCATCGGCCAGCTGCTGGCCTCCGGGACGGCGGCGCTGCTCGCGGCGCTGCTCAGCGACGGCCAGATGGGGGAGTGGGGTTGGCGGGTGACGTTCCTGGTGGGGGCGCTGCTGAGCCTGGTCGGGCTGTGGGTCCGGCGAGGTGCGCAGGAAACGCGCAGCAACGAGCAGCAGGCGGCCGCGCGCCCCGGCCTCTTCGAGGCGTTGCGCCGCTACCCCCGCCAGTCCCTGCTGATCTGCGGCATCACGGCGGGCGGCACCCTCGCCTACTACACATGGACCACCTACCTGCCCACTTTCGCGCAGGTCAACGTGGGGTTCGACAAGGGCGATTCGCTCATCGTCGGCACCCTCTCGCTCGCCTTCTTCGCCCTGCTTCAGCCGCTGGGCGGCATGCTCTCGGACCGTATCGGCCGCAAGCCGCTGCTGCTCGGCTTCGCGCTGGGCTTCGCCGTGCTGGTGGTGCCGCTGCTGCACCTGGTCACCGACGCATTTGTTTCGCTGCTGCTGGTGCAGTGCGCGGGCATGGTGCTGCTGACCGGATACACGGCGGTCGCCGCGGCCGTGAACGCAGAGGTGTTCCCGGCGCGGGTGCGGGCCGCGGGTATCGGCTTCCCGTACTCCCTCACCGTCGCCCTCTTCGGCGGTACCGCCCCGTATGTCGGCACGTGGTTCAAACAGGCCGGGCACGCCGGGCTGTTCCCCTGGTACGTCGCCGTGCTGTGCCTGGTGTCGTTCTGTGTCTATCTGACGCTGCCGGAGACGGCGCGGCAGAAGCTGGACAGGTAGCCGGGAGAACCTGGACAAGTAGCCGGGCCGGAGAACACGGAAGGCGCCGCCCCTCCCGGGACGGGGAGGAGCGGCGCCTTTGTGCTGCGATACGCGTCAGACGAGCCAACCCAGGAATTCGACGACTCCGGCAAGCAGGCTGGTGACGATGTTCATCCGGTTTCTCTCCTTGAGAAAGTCATGCGATGTGGGACCAACTCCCCGGCCCAGCAAGGGATGTCGACCGGGGGCGCCGCCACGGTCTGCAGCCCGCCGCTTGCGCCCCGTAAGCATCGCCTGACGCGGTGTGCTCGCAAAAGCCCCTCCGGTATCGATCACGCCTTCTAGTGAACATTCGTTCTCTCGTTCGTTTTCGGCCGTGTAAACGCTTGAAGTCCGAACTGGTGATGGAAATCCGAACCGCCCCGTCTGGCGGCCTCTTCTTCCCTTTTGCGGGGTGCATCGGACACGTGGCGGCATGGCGGCCACACCGTGCCTGACCTTTCTCGTCGTACTCGACTTCGGCGTCACCGGCAGCCCGATCCGCAACGACGTCCCGCTCACCGCGCTCAGCCTGCTGGTTGTCGTCGTGGTGGTGCTCGCCGACACCGGACGGCTCGCCGACAGCTTCGCGGCCATCAACTACTTCGAGCACCGCGGCATCCCGTTCGTCGTGGGCGTCGACTGCTTCGGCGGTGCCCGCTCCTTGTTGAGGTGCCTTGCATTTCGCGGTGGCACATGGCGCAGCGGATCAGACCGCGCAGGACGTAGCTGCGGTCGGTGGGGCGGGGCTCTCGCTCACGGTGCGTGTCCGTGCTGCGCGCTTGGCGCTTGGCCTGGGCGCGGGTGAGGGGCGCCTTGGAGATCAGCGGTTCATGGACCGGCTCTGCCGACCAGATCCACTCCTCCGGGCTGTTCCAGGCGAGTTTGGTGCGGTGGCCGAGGTCGACGCCGTCGCCGGATCAGCTCCCAGGCTTCATCCGACAGGTCGCTCGGGTACGGCTCATGCCCCGCGCCAGACGGCACAGCTCCTGCCACCGAACCAACCGAACCAGTCGAGCCCGCTGCCACGGACTTGCTAGGGACACGTCCGCAGGCAACACTTCACGCTGTCGCCGTGGTGACGCGCCCGTACCCCGCCCTCGTGCGCACCGCGGACCCCCCACCGGCCGGAGTCACCCATGACCGTCTCCCTCCTGCACACATTGGAATCGCCTGTTCTGGTCGGCCGGACGGGCGAGTTGCACTCCCTGGCGGAAGCGGTGACGCACCCGCCGTCGGTGGCCCTGGTCGAGGGGGAGGCCGGAATCGGCAAGACCCGGCTGATCCGCGAGGCCCTGCGCCACCCCTCCGTACGCAGCCGCCGCATCCTTGTGGGCAGCTGCCGTCCACTGCGCGAACCCTTTCCGTACGGGCCGGTCTTCGACCTGCTGCGCCACCTGGCCGGCGGGCTGCCCGCCGCACTCAGTCCGGTCTGCGGCGCCTTGCGCCCGTATCTGCCGGAACTCGCCGACCAGCTGCCGCCCGCCCCCGAGCCGCTGCACGATCCGCAGGCCGACCGGCACCGGCTGTTCCGTGCCGTGCGCGCGCTGCTCGATGCGCTGGGCGAGACCGCGATGGTCGTCGAGGATCTGCACTGGGCGGACGACGGCACCCGGGACCTGCTGCGATTCCTCGTGGACGACCCGCCGGACGCACTGTCGGTGGTGCTCAGCTACCGCCGCGAGGAACTGCCGGGCACCGGACTGCCGTTCGGACGGGCATATCGCCACCCGCCCGGGACCACCGCTGTGGTCATCCCGCTTGACCCCCTGGACGTGCACGCCGTGAGCGCGATGTTCACCGCCCTCACCGGTGCCTCGACGAGGGCCTCCGCGACCCTCGCCGCCGAGTTGCACCGGCGGACCGCGGGCATCCCGTTCGTGGTGGAGGAGTTCGTCCGCGCGCTGCCCGAGGACGCACGGCGCGAACAGCTGGCGGAGCGCGAGGCGTTGGAGGCGATGGCGGTGCCTACGCTGCTGCAGGAGGCGATTGCCGACCGTATGAGCGTGCTCTCGCCCATGGCCGCGGCCGCCGTGCATGCCGCCTGCGTGCTCCGCGTCCCCGCCAGCGAGGCGCTGATCGCCGCCGTCATGCGCGGGACGGCAGGAGGGCCCGCGGCGGCGGAGGTCTCGGCGGCCGTACGGGAGGCGCTGCTGGCCGGCGTACTGCACGAGTGGGGCGAGGACCGGTACGGATTCCGGTACGCCCTCGCCCAGCAAGCCGTCCACTCGAGCCTGCCGGGCCCCGACCGGCACCGGCTGCACCGGCAGGCGATGTGCGCCCTGGCCACGCAGGACCCGCAGCCCCTGGTGCAGCTCGCGTACCACGCCCGTCAGGCCGGAGAACTCACGCAATGGCAGGGTTACGGCGAAGCGGCGGCCTCCTCGGCGCGTGAGACGGGCGACCCGGCGCTCGCCGTGGGAGTGCTGGAGGAGCTGCTGTCCGACGGCCGCCTCGGCCGACTGGAATGTGCCCGCATCGCGGTCGAGCTCAGCCGGGACGCGGTGGTCGGGCTCACCCACCGCCGGGCCACCGCACTGCTGCGCGGCATCGTGCGGGACCGGCACATACCCGACGGCATACGCGGCGAGATCCGACTCAATCTGGGTTTGCTGCTCCACAACCAGGCCGGCCGGTACGAAGAGGGCCGGATCGTCACCGAACTGGCGGTCGAGGAGCTGCGCGAGCGCCCCGCCCTCGCGGCCCGCGGCATGGCCTCCCTGGCCATGCCCGGCTGGGGCGACCACCCGTACCACGTCTACGAGCGCTGGATCGAGCAGGCCGAGAGGCTGGCGGCCCAGGAGCCCGACCCGTCGGTGTGCACCGCCGTACGGGCCAACCATCTGACGCTGACGATGTGCTCGGGCGACCCGACGGCCTGGGCGCAGGCGGAGCGGCTCATCGGCACGGCCGGGCCCGGCACCGACCGCCGCCAAGTCGCACGCGCCTGCGGCAACTTCGCGGACGCCGCCGTCTGCCTCGGCCACTACCGGGCAGCGCATTGCTTCCGCAGGCAAGCGCGGCAGTTGGCCGCCGAGTGCGGAGCCGCGTTCTTCGAAGGTATCGTGGAAGGCACCGCGCTGCGCCTGGACTGGTACGAGGGCCGCTGGCAGGGCCTGGCAGAGCGGGCCCGGCACATCCTGGACGTGGTGCAGGGTGTCTCGGGCATCGCGGCCGACGCCCACCTCGTTCTGGGACTGCTAGCCTCCACGCTCGGTGAGTGGGACGAGGCCGCCACAGAACTTCAGGCCGCCGGCCTCGCCGACCCCGCGAACACACCGGCGCCGATACTGGCCACCGCCTCCGGCGCCATGGCCCGCCTGCTTCAGGCCCGGGGTGAGACGGCCAGGGCACGGACCGAGGCCGAGCGCGGCATCGCCAGGATCCGCCGCAAGGGCATCTGGTCCTGGGCCGGCGACCTGGCACCGATGGCGGTGGCAGCGCTGGTGCGCAGCGGCCGCCTGCCGGATGCGGAGCAGGTTGCGGACGCACTGGCCGAGGGCATCGCCGGTCGGGACGCGCCGCTGGCCGCGGCTGCCCTGCCGGCCTGTCGCGGCATCCTGGCGGCCGGCCGCGGACGTACCGAGGAGGCCGCCGCGGCCTTCGAGGCGGCCCGCAGGGCATACGCTGTCCTGCCGCAGCCCTACTCCGCCGCCCGCGCCGGTGAGGCGGCCGCCCGCTGCCGCCTCACCGCGGGCGACAGCGGCGCCGCGGGCCAACTCGCCGTGGCAGCGGATCGGTTCACCGAGCTCGGCGCCATCCGCGACGCCGCCCGCTGCCGCCGTGTGCTGCGCGGCCAGAACATCCCGCTGCCGTCCCGCCGCGGTCGCCGCGGCTACGGCGACCAGCTCTCGCCCCGGGAGGGCGAGGTCGCCCGGCTGGTCGCGCTCGGGCACACCAACCGGGAGATCGCCGACGTGCTGTTCCTCTCCCCGCGCACCGTCGAACACCATGTCGCCAAGGTGCTGTGCAAGCTCAACGTCAGCTCACGGGCCGAGGTCACCCGCATGTGGCACGCCGCCCCGGTAGAGGCGAACAGTGCCGGCGTTACGGCACCCGGCCGAGCGGCATCTGACCGAGCTGATCGAGCGTCCCTTGGACGCGGCGTTCCGTTGCCGGCACGGCCCATTGGCGGGCCTGCGGTCAGACCCCGAGGGACATGACGGCGCTCCCGGACCGGATGTGGTCCGGGAGCGCCGTCATGTCGCTTGAGGGATGGGCGAGGTGGTCAGCCGGTGAAGCCGGCAGTGATGGAGGTGAAATCCCAGTTGGGGCGGTCGCGGTCGACCGACCAGAAGGCGAAGCGGCCGATGCGGTGGAATCGGCCCAGTCGCGGATCCGGGTCCATGTCTGGGGAGTGGTGACCTCGCCCGTGTCGCTGTTGCCGTTCATCCCGAGATGCCGATCGCGGCGTAGGCCTGTGCGTCGGACCAGCCGTGGACGGACTTGAGGTTGGCCTTCAGGCCCTCGGTGGCTTGCACGGTGCTGCCGTACATGTCGGCGTGGCCGCCGAAGTCGAACGGCATGACCGTGAAGTTGTCGACATCCGCCTGGAGGGCGTCGGCCCGCTCGATGAGGCGGCTTCCCCCAGGAGTTGGGGCCGGTGTCGAGCGTCGGGAAGGTGAGGATCGTCCTGATGCCCGGGTTGTTCTGCTTGACGATCTTCAGGGCGCCGAGGATGCGGTCCTGGACCATCGGGCTCTCGAACTCGTCGGTGTTCTCGATGTCGACGTCGATCGCCTTGAGGCCGTAGGCGTCGATGACTTTCTGGTACGCGCCCGCAAGGGCCTGCGGGGTGGAGCAGTTGGGGCCGAGCTTGTTGCCGCTCCAGCCGCCGATGGATGGCACGAAGTCGCCGACGGCCGCGCGGATCGCCTTGATGGTGGACTGGCTGTCCCACGCGGGGTGGCGATGGCGGTCTCGCGGTCGCGTCGGCCGCCTGCGCCGGAGTGGCCAGGGCAGCGAGTGGCATGACCAGGCATGCGAGCGCTGTTGTGGCCCGTCTCGGAAAGCGTCTGCCGGTGGGGGATCTCCAGGGGACTCCCTCAAGTGTCGACTCCGGAGGGGGCGGGCGGCGTGTCCGCACGACTGCCGCCCGTCGTTCATGAGCCTCTTCGTCGTGACATGACAATCACACGCTCGGAGGCTATTGGTGTGTACCAATGCAGTCAATGGGTCCGGACCGAATAACGGGAGCCCGGGGCAGTCGGGGCAGTAGGGGCGACACCACCGCCCCTGGGTGAGTTCCCGTGGGGCATGTACGACTCCGGGCCGGTTCCCGCTCGTGTCACGGCGCGTGGTCGTGCCGGGGAACGGGAGCGGGCTCTTCGGGACGAGGTGCCGACGATCGAGGTCGGGGGTGAACCTCGTCCGGCCTTCCACGGTGGAGGTGTCGATCCCCCGCTGGACGACGTGCGGGCCGACGCCACGGGTCGGCGCAGAGAACCATCAGGTGTCCGTCGCCCCCGAGCCGGTCGGCGCCTGCCGGAACGGCAGGGCGCCGACGATGCCCTGGAGCCCATCGGTCCGCACACCACGGAACGCGGGCCGGCCCCGCCCCGGACGCCGCCACGCCGAATTTCATGCGTACCCCTACCTACCGATTCCCGGATTGTTCTCCGCCCGTACTTCTGCGAACTCTGGGACCGGACAGCGTCGTTGGCCCATACCAAGCGACGCGGTCGTCGGCGAACTTTCGTTGGCGCAACCCCCCACAACAGGAGAAGAAGCATGCGAAGAAAGCAGCTCCTGAGATCCGTTCTCGTAGCAGTGGTAACTGTGGCCGCCGGGCTGCTGGGACCTGGCGCCCAAGCCGCCCCCTCCCCCCAACCTCAGCCTGTCGCGGCCGTCGATGTCGCGGCGGAGGGGCACGGTATAACGGCGGCCGAACTCGCGGCAGCGAAGCCGCAGACCAAAGAACCCCCTCAGGGCGGCTGGGATGTCCCCACCGACCGCAGCTACTACCTCACGGCTTCCTGCCGGCCGTACGCCGCGGCCATCGCTCGGGGCGCGTCCGCCTGGGCCAACCTGGAGGAAACCTCGAACAACGACACCCCGGTGGAATGCCGGGACACCTATATCACCGACTGCGGCGGGGGCGGCAGGATCGTCGGCTGCAACTGGGGACAGGGCCGGCGCATCGCGCTGTACATGGGCGGCGTCAACGACCAAGCACTGCTCGCCGCACACGAGTTCGGCCACGACTGGTACGGCCACTCCAGCTACCGGTGCGCCGGCTGGAGCAGCCCAGCACACGTCATGGCGCCAACAATGTGTGGCTACGGCCCCACAGGCACCAACCCGATCCGCATCGACTGAGCGCCCCCTGTCTCTCCGCGGGAACGCCTGATCACAGGCGCCCTCACTGGAGGCCTCCCGTTCCCTGATGGCTCCGGTGGCAGCCGCAAACCCACCTGCAAAAATCCCGGCGTTCCCGGGAAGGCACTGGCGGAAGTGACCGCCGGTCGAGCTCCTTCTCCTCGACCGGCGGTCACGGCATGTCCACATTTCGCTGGAGGCGCGGATTCCACGGCCCAGAACGGCCAACTACCCCTGACCAAGGTGGGACCAAGGTGGCCAGGTGCGGTTGAGTACCGGCCCTCGGCCGTGGTTCCGTGGCTTGGACCGGCCAACTACCGTTGGACGTCACAGCCAGGCTCGGCGGACTCGGTCGGGTTGGTCATCGGTGCTACGAGCGCTGGATGCCTGGCTCCGTGGCCCTACGATGTGTAGCTCCTCGCTGCGCGGTTCCGTGCTCCCTGCTGCTTCGTGCGATGCCCCCTCGGCGAGCAGTTGACGGATCTCGCGGACCGCGGCCCGTCCCGCCCGGCTGGCGCCGATGGTGCTCGCCGACGGCCCGTAGCCGACGAGGTGCACCCGCGCGTCGCGCAGTGCTCGGGTACCCGCCATACGGATGCCGCCGCCCGGCTCGCGCAGCTTCAGCGGGGCGAGATGGTCGATGGCGGCGCGGAAACCGGTCCCGTAGAGGATCGTGTCGGCGTCGACGGCGCGCCCGTCCGCCCACACCACGCCGGTGGGCGTGACCCGGTCGAAGAGCGGCAGCCGTGTCAGGACGCCGGTCTCGCGGGCCTGCCGGATCGCCTCGGTCATCGGTAGCCCGGTCACACTCACCACGCTCCGCGGCGGCAGCCCCTCCCGGACCCGCTGCTCGACGAGGGCGACCGCGGCCCGGCCCTGCTCCGCACCGAACGGGCCCTCCCGGAAGTCGGGCGGCCGGCGTGACCGGCCGGTGCACCCGGAGCCCGAAGGTACGCTCGTAGGTCGCGAAGTACTCGCCGATCACCTCGGACGACGGGCGCCGCGGATCGGCGTCGGTCAGCTGCATGCCCGGCAGCGCATGCATGCCGTGCACCTTGTCGTACGTCAGCGTGGGCCATCGGAACTGCCAGGCACCGCCGGGCCGCGGTGAGTGATCGAGGACGACGAAATCCCGGTCCGGCGTGTAACCGAGCCGCCGCAGATGAAAGGCCGCGGCCAGGCCCGCCTGCCCCGCACCGATCACCACGACCTCGACCTCGCCCACCCCGCCGATATGGTTCATGTTTCTACTAACTCGGGGAGGGGGCGATGTCTTCCCGGCCCTTGCCCTCATGTCCCCTTGTCCTCATGTCCCCTTGTCCTCATGTCCGGGGGCATCTCCTTCGCTCGAGGGTCACCCGTGGTCACTCCGGGGTTACGTCCGTCGCTCCGGGCGGGCCACTCGGTGGTCCGCGCCGCCGACGCGTACCACCAATCCGGCCGGGACGGGCCGACGGCCTTCGAGGCGGGCTGGTCGGCGTGGAGTCCGAGGGGGCGGAGCGCCTCCGCGCGGATGCGCACCGTGAGTCGATGTCGAGGACCGGGCATGACCGGCGTCGGGAAGCAGGGAACCCGCTTGCGGAGGTGGTTGGGTCTTGCGGAGGCGGCGGCGGGCGTTGTCGGCGAGGACTGCCGCGCCCCGGGCTGCGGTCTTGACCTTGACGAAGCGCTCGTCGCATAGGAGCCCGACCTGTGCGCTCGTACGATGTGCCCCCGGGTCAGGTCTTCGGCTCGCCGGGCCAAGGCGCGACAGCGTGTCGGCCAGCTGCATCACGAGGTCGCGGTACGCCGGGATACAGCGCTGCACGTGGTGACCAAGCAGCTCGCCACGCGGTTCGCACTGGTCGCGATCGAGGACCTCAACGTCTCGGGGATGACGCGTTCAGTGCGCGGCACGTCAGCCGCACCTGGGAGACGGGTGAGGCAGAAGGCCGGCCTCAACCGCTCCTGGACGCCGCCCCCGGCGAACTGCGCCGCCAACTCACCCAGGAACACCAGGCAGGAACTACCCCCGCGGGTGCGGGAACGACCCTCCGGAGAGGATCCGGGTACTGGACGGACAGGGCGCCCCCCGAGACCTGATCGCCGAGCACGCCGTACTCACCCTCTTCGGGCGCCACCAGCAGGGCCGCAAACGGACGATGCATGTCGCCGGCCATACCCCCGGCACCGCCGCGCGCCTGCTGCTGGCGAAGACCGGCAGCGGAGAGGAAGCACTGGAACGCCGGTTCGGCGCACTCCTCACCTCGATCGACAGCGGCGAGCTCGCGATGCACTTGCGGGGCTTGGTCACCTTGCTCTCCCGCGCCGAAATCGGACTCGACTACGACCTTCTGCGCGCCGCTCTTCGGACCTGGGACGCCCCCAAGCGGCCGAACGCCCAGGGCCGTTTCCGTGACCGCTGGGACCGCGACTTCCGCATCGAGCCCACATTCAAGAACTCCTGACATCGGCGCCGGACAGCCGTTTCCTCGTCCGGCGCTGCATCACCCTGCCTTATCCAGCTACGTGTGTCGCCGCTGGGCGACGCCTCATGTCACCGAGGAGCCCGTTCGTGACTCAGCCCACCCTGTTCGTCGAGGTCCACATCCTGCAGAGTCTGCCCCCGGTCCAACGCCAACCGGGACGACTCCGGCACTCCGAAGCAGGCGCTCTACGGCGGCGCCCGCCGTGCCCGGGTCTCCTCCCAGGCGTGGAAGCGGGCCACCCGCACCGAGTTCGCCAAGGCCGTCGAGCCGGCCGACCGCGCGACGCGGACCAAGCGGATCGCCGCGCTGCTCTCCGAGCGGCTCACCCTGCCGGTCACCGAGGGCGGTGCGGGACTTGAAGCCGCCCAGGCCGACCGTCTGACCGCTACCCTGCTGGAACCCCTCGGGATCACCAAGTCGTCCAAGAAGGAGGAGCAGTCCGCCTACCTCCTCTTCTTCGGCAAGCGCCAGCTCGACGAGATCGTCAAGCTGCTGAACGGCCGTGCCGCGGAACTGGCCGCCTTGCCCGACGCGGACCTCAAAGCAGAGGTCGGCAAGCTCCCGGTGGTCGCCACCCTCTCGACCGGCCACCCGGCGGAGGTCGCGCTCTTCGGCCGCATGGTCGCCGACCTGCCCGCCCTCAACGTGGACGCCGCTGTCCAAGTCGCACATGCCCTCTCCACCCATGCCGTGCGCACGGAGTTCGACTACTGCACCGCGGTGGACGACGAGAACACCGAGGACCACGGCGCGGGCATGATCGGCACCGTCGAGTTCAACTCCTCCACCCTCTACCGCTACGCCGTCCTCGGCGTACACCAGCTGCGTGACAACCTCGGTTCCACCGAGGACACGTGCGACACGGTCATCCGGTTCGTCGATGCCTTCACCCGCTCCATGCCCACCGGTCACCAGAACTCCTTCGCCCACCGCACTCTGCCGCACCTGGTGCTCCTCACCCTCCGCACGGACCAGCCGGTGAATCTGGTCTCCGCGAGCGGCGGCCGCGCACGTGGGCGAGGTCGAGGAGTGGCTGCGGGGCCCAGCTGGTCGGCTGAGCCGCCGTCAGCTCCGGCTCGCCCCCAGCCTTTCTCGCACCGCACGTTTACAACTGCGGTCGTTGCATGATCGAGATCTCCGGCGGTACAACCGTGCGTCACCCCACAACAGTCATGCCTCATATGTCCATTTAATGCTGTTTGTCATCTAGATATCCTCATGATCTCCTCATAGGTTTCTTAGGCAGTTCATATTTTTTGAGGGATTTTCCGAGTTGCCAGTTCTTGGGGTGGGGCATGTGGAAGGCGTCTCCGTACGCAGACGTAACCGTTCTGCTGCCGACGGCGCGGTTGCCGTCAGATACTCACCCGCCCGCAGAAGCAACCTAGTTGATGCCCGTGAGCGGGCTCAGAAGTACGGCCGGAACCGGGCGCTCCCCTTTTCGCAGGCGCCCGGCCCTATCTGTCACGAGGCCCTTCGGGGCGTGACGTTCTATCAGTGGTTCTAGATATTCGGGAGTTCATGTATGAGATGGCACGGCACGCTCGGGCGGCCAGTGGCCATGACGCTGACGGCCGCGTTCGGTGTCTCCCTCTGGTGCACCGGCCCGCTGGCCGGTGCGGCGCACGCGTCCGGCGCGTCCGGTGACGGACTGGATTCGGTGGTCGAGGACTTCTCGTATCCGGACCGGGACAAGGTGCTGGCTGAGAAGGGACTGAAGCTCCTCTCGGGGGACGGCCACATCACCGTGGCGGACTGCAAGTCCGGCGGTGATCTGATCCGGATCAACAGCCGCGTTACCAAGGACGTGAACACGTGCTTCGCCGTCTCCGGGCCGGTGGGCTATCTGTCCATGGAGGTTGAGCAGACCTACCTGGCCAAGTCCGAAGCCCGCGATGACGTCACGGCGACGGTGCGCAGCGCGGGCCCCAAGACCAAGGGCGAGAAGGTCGAGAAGGTCGACCTCGAACCGGGCAAGTGGCAGGAGCTGGGCGAGGGCTCCGACCCGAAGAACTCCTCCACGCTGCTCGAACTGAGCGTCGGTCAGGGCAAGGCGGTCAAGGCACCGTCCGGAGATCCCGACCGTCCGTGGCTCGCCCGTGTCACCGTGAACCAGCCGGGGCTCAAGGGCGGGCGGGGCTGCAGTGCCTCCCTCGTCGACAAGAGCTGGGTGCTCACCGCCGCCAGCTGCTTCACCGACGAGCCGGCCACGTCCGCACCGGCCGAGGGTGCGCCGAAGGGCAACGCCACGGTCACCTTCGCCGGACAGGCCCCGACGAAGATCGACTACATCGCGCCGCGCCCGGACCGGGACGTGGTGCTGGCCCGGCTTGCCATTCCGGTCACCAAGATCACACCGGCCACGCTCGCGGGTGGCGCGTCCGCCGACGGGGCCTCGCTGGTTGCCGCCGGATACGGCCGTACGGACACCGCGTGGGTGCCCAACAGCCCGCATCACAGCAAGACGACGCAGGCCAAGTCCACCGACACTACGGTGGGCCTGACAGGCGGTCAGGTCTGCAAGGGTGACGCCGGTGGTCCGGTGCTCGACGGCGACGGGAGCATCACGGCGGTGCAGAGCCGCTCCGATCACGGCACCTGCCTGGGGAAGCCCGGGAAGGGCAAGAGCGCGAGCGCGGCCCGTGTCGACAACATCACGAACTGGCTCGACGGCGCCTCCTCCACCAGCAAGGAACGCTTCACCCTGGATGAGGCCGCTGGTGCACGGCAGGTGTCAGGGCATGCGGCCGAGGAGGCTTCTGCGGGGCTGGGCGGCGGCGCCGAGTTGGGTGCTGTCGGTAAGTCCGGCGGCGCGCTGCACCTGAACGGGTCCACGGCGTATGCGGCGACGGCCGGACCGGTGGTGGACACGACGAAGTCGTTCACGGTGTCGGCTTGGGTGAAGCTGGACAACAAGGAGCGCAACTACACGTTCCTGTCCCAGGCGGGTGACCACGCCAGCGGTTTCCAGCTCTACTACTCGAAGTACTTCGACAAGTGGGTCTTCAACCGCCATGCCACCGACACGGATGACACGAAGATTGTCCGCGCGATGAGCAAGGAGACTGCTGAGGCGGGTGTCTGGGCCCACTTGGCCGGTGTCTACAACGGCGAGACCAGGAAGGTCGAGCTGTTCGTCAACGGCAAGTCCCAGGCCGCGGCCGCCTTCACTACCCCGTGGCGGGCTCAGGGTGGATTCCAGATCGGCCGCCTCTTCTATAAGGGCGCCTGGCAGGAGAACGCCGCTGCGACCATCGACGACGTCCGCGTCGTCCAGTCCGCGGCCACGTCCACCGACACCACCGCTCTGCACAAGGGGCACCTGCCCGCGCACCTGCAGGAGTTGGCTTCCTTCCCGCTGGATGAGGCAGCCGGTGCACAGCGCGTGTCGGGGGGCGTTCCCGGGGAGCTCGCCGCGAAGCTGGGCGGCGGCGCCGAGTTGGGCGTCGCCGGTAAGTCCGGCGGCGCGCTGCGTCTGAACGGGGCGACGGCGTACGGGGCGACGGCCGGACCGGTGGTGGACACGACGAAGTCGTTCACGGTGTCGGCTTGGGTGAAGCTGGACAACAAGGAGCGCAACTACACGTTCCTGTCCCAGGCGGGTGACCACGCCAGCGGTTTCCAGCTCTACTACTCGAAGTACTTCGACAAGTGGGTCTTCAACCGCCATGCCACCGACACGGATGACACGAAGATTGTCCGCGCGATGAGCAAGGAGACTGCTGAGGCGGGTGTCTGGACCCACTTGGCCGGTGTCTACAACGGCGAGACCAAGAAGGTCGAGCTGTTCGTCAACGGCAAGTCCCAGGCCACGGCCGCCTTCACTACCCCGTGGCGGGCTCAGGGTGGATTCCAGATCGGCCGCCTCTTCTATAAGGGCGCCTGGCAGGAGAACGCCGCTGCGACCATCGACGACGTCCGCGTCGTCCAGTCCGCGGCCACGTCCACCGACACCACCGCCCTCCAGAACGGTGACATCCCGTCCCACCTGCAGGAGTTGGGCACCTTCTCCCTGGACGAGAAGACGGGCAGCGCACGCGTCAGCGGCGGTAACGCCGCAGGCTCGGTCGCGACCATGGCCGGTTCAGGCGCCAAGTTGGGCGTCTCCGGAAAGCTCGGCAGCGCGCTGCACCTCGACGGATCGACGGCGTATGCGGCGACGGCCGGACCGGTGGTGGACACGACGAAGTCGTTCACGGTGTCGGCTTGGGTGAAGCTGGACAACAAGGAGCGCAACTACACGTTCCTGTCCCAGGCGGGTGACCACGCCAGCGGTTTCCAGCTCTACTACTCGAAGTACTTCGACAAGTGGGTCTTCAACCGCCATGCCACCGACACCGACGGCACGAAGATTGTCCGCGCGATGAGCAAGGAGACTGCTGAGGCGGGTGTCTGGACCCACTTGGCCGGTGTCTACAACGGCGAGACCAAGAAGGTCGAGCTGTTCGTCAACGGCAAGTCCCAGGCCACGGCCGCCTTCACCACCCCCTGGCGGGCTCAGGGCGGATTCCAGATCGGCCGCCTCTTCTACAAGAGCGCCTGGCAGGAGAACGCCGCCGCAGCCATCGACAACGTCCGCGTCTGGGACCGGGCCGTCGGTGCGAACGACATCGTCAATGACGGCATCCGCGTCAAGAACTAGCAAGCACTGAGTCGCCTCTTCACCGGGTCCGGCCCGGCGGACACGCCGGGCCGGGCCTTGATTCGTGCTGCGCACATGTCCCTTCTTCGTGCGTTTGATTGTTTTGCAAGTGAGGACCAAGAATGCATCCGCGTGGCAGATTGACGCTGCCCTTGATAGCGACGCTGGCGGCGACAACCCTGTGGGCATCGGCTCCACAGGCTGTGACGGCAACCGATCCGCGACCCGCTGTCGGCGAGGGAACCGCACTTGCCGAAAAGGCGAGTTTCTCCCTGGACGAGGCCGCTGGTTCGCGGCATCTGTCGGGAGGCGCTCCCAGGGAGTTCGCCGCTGAGCTGGGCGGTGGCGCCGAGTTGGGTGCTGCCGGTAAGTCCGGCAGTGCGCTGCGGCTGAACGGGGCGACGGCGTACGGGGCGACGGCCGGACCGGTGGTGGACACGACGAAGTCGTTCACGGTGTCGGCTTGGGTGAAGCTGGACAACAAGGAGCGCAACTACACGTTCCTGTCCCAGGCGGGTGACCACGCCAGCGGTTTCCAGCTCTACTACTCGAAGTACTTCGACAAGTGGGTCTTCAACCGCCACGCCACCGACACCGACGGCACGAAGATCGTCCGCGCGATGAGCAAGGACACCGCTAAGGCGGGCACGTGGACCCACCTCACGGGTTCGTACGATGCGGCCAAGCAGTCCCTGTCGCTGTCCGTCGGCGGCAAGCTGCAGCAGTCGACGAAGTTCACGACCCCGTGGCGGGCTCAGGGCGGGCTCCAGATCGGCCGCCTCTTCTACAAGGGCGCCTGGCAGGAGAACGCCGCCGCGGCCGTCGACGACATCCAGGTCGCGCAGTCGGCTGCGACAGCGGCCGATGTCACCGCCCTCCACAAGGGCGAAATGCCTGCATATATGCAGGGGTTGGCCACCTTTCGTCTCGATGAGAAGGCGGGCAGCGCACACGTCAGCGGCGGTAACGCCGCGGGCCCGGTCGCGACCTTGGCCGGTTCAGGCGCCAAGTTGGGCGTCGCCGGTAAGTCCGGCGGCGCGCTGCACCTGAACGGGTCCACGGCGTATGCGGCGACGGCCGGACCGGTGGTGGACACGACGAAGTCGTTCACGGTGTCGGCTTGGGTGAAGCTGGACAACAAGGAGCGCAACTACACGTTCCTGTCCCAGGCGGGTGACCACGCCAGCGGTTTCCAGCTCTACTACTCGAAGTACTTCGACAAGTGGGTCTTCAACCGCCACGCCACCGACACCGACGGCACGAAGATCGTCCGCGCGATGAGCAAGGACACCGCTAAGGCGGGCACGTGGACCCACCTCACGGGTTCGTACGATGCGGCCAAGCAGTCCCTGTCGCTGTCCGTCGGCGGCAAGCTGCAGCAGTCGACGAAGTTCACGACCCCGTGGCGGGCTCAGGGCGGGCTCCAGATCGGCCGCCTCTTCTACAAGGGCGCCTGGCAGGAGAACGCCGCCGCGACCATCGACGACATCCGCATCTCGACGGAAGGCACTCCCGCCTTCTGCTCCCGGACGGTCACCGTCGGGCACCGTGGAGCGCCCACAATCGCCCCGGAGAACACGGTCGCCTCGCTGGAGACGGCGATTGACCGCGGTGCGGAGTGGGTGGAAACCGATGTGCAGATCACCAAGGACGGCCAGCCGGTCATCATGCACGACGCGACCGTGGACAGGATGACCGACGGCACGGGACGCATCGATCAGCTCACCGCGGCGGAGATCGCGAAGCTGACGGTGAAGGGCGGCGGGCACGTTCCCACCCTGGAGCAGGTGCTGGCCTCGCCCAAGGTCCGTTCCGCCCGGATGCTGCTTGAGATCAAGGGGTCGCAGACACCCGAGAGCGTCGCCCACGCTCTCAGGCTCGTCGCCGAGGCCGGGATGACCGAACGCACGATGGTGCAGTCCTTCGACGAGGACGTGGTGCGGTACGCGGCCGCCTCGCCGTACAAGTTCAAGGTCGCGCTGCTCCGTTCCAAGCTCGACGCGGACCCCGTGGCGACGGCCCGCGCGTTCTCCCTCAGCGCCTACGCGGTGAACTTCAAGGGGCTCGCGGCCCAGCCCGACACGGTGAACCGGCTCAGGGCGGCCGGTGTCGAGACCTTCGCCTGGACGGTCGACCGTGAAAGCGAATGGCAGGCCGCGACGTCGTGGGGCATCGACGGCATGATCACCAACCGCCCGGACGAGTTCCTTCGGTGGAAGGAATCCCGGTGTGCGGAGTAAGCGCGCCGTAGCCCTGGCACAAGCCACAGCTCTCTAACTCGCTTGGCTTTTTCGGCTTCCTCGGTTTCCTCGGCTGGACGAGACGGAAGTCCAGCCCATCAATGTGGTAAAGGAGAAAGTAGTTGGCCATCAGGTCAAGATTCTCGCCGGTCTGGCGTGGCACCGTGACCACGCTCGTGGGCCTGGCACTGGTCGCGGGCATGGACATAAGTCCTGCCGCGGCCGTCGACGAATCACTGGTGAAGTACGACAGATCCGACGTCTTGGCGGCATGGGCGGAGGGAGGACCAGGAGTCAGGCGGGCCGCGGAGGCCGCCCTGGTGGGCTCGGACGACGACATCGAATCCTTCATGGCCGAGGACCTGCCGAGGGCGCATGAACAGGACCTGCGCGTGCAGGTCGCACAGGTCATGGCCATCGGCGGGCCGGGGGTCCGTGAGGCGGCCAACAGTGCCCTGGACGGCGGGGTCTCTGAACTGCAGGCGTTCTTGGACGGAGGGTTCGTCAACTCCTACGACAAGGACCTGCGCGTCGAGGTCGCGCAGATCATGGCCGCGGGCGGTCCTGGCGTCAAGGACGCAGCCAACAAGGTGCTGGACGGAACGCCTGACGACTGGGTTAAGTTCATCAACCAGGGTCAGTTCAAACCGCAAGAGGACGACAATCGGGTCCAGGTCTCGCAGTTGATGACCGCGGGCGGCCCGAATGTGAAGAAGGCGGCCCAGCAGGCACTGGACGGCACCGCCGAGGACATCCAGGACTTCCTCGACGACGGCTGGCAGGTCGCGTCGGCACGCGACCAGGAGACCCTCAGCGTCTCCCAGTTGGCCGACCTCGCCGACCACGCCCAGAAGCGGGCCAAGAAGCTGACCCGGGAGGCCAAGGAGGAGTCCGCCAGGGCGGAGAAGGCCACGGGCCGGGCCAAGAAGGCCGCGCAGACCGCGGCCGCCGAGGCCAAGAAGACCGCACACTCGGCCAACAAGGCATCAGCAGCGGCACGCGACGCCGCGGGCGCGGCCAACAGGGCGGCATGGTCGGCACGTACCGCGGTCTCGGCTGCCGCAGGCGCCAACAAGGCGGCCCGGATGGCGGCCGGTGCCGCGGCACAGGCGGCCTACGCGGCCAGCCGGGCCGGAGGCGCGGCGTCATCGGCCCACTCCGCTGCCGCGGCCGCGGCGACCGACGCTTCCCGGGCCAAGGCGGCACGCGCGGCCGCGGAGAAGGCACGGGACGTCGCGAAGGGCGCTGAGAAGGCGGCGGACGCGGCCGATCAGGCCAGCATCGCCTCCGACCAGGCCGCCGCGGCGGCCGGTGCGGCGGCCCGCTCCGGTGCCAACGCGGCCGCCGCAGCGGCTTCGGCCGCCGAGGCCAGCCAATGGGCGGGCCAGGCAGGCGGCAAGGCCAACGAGGCGAAGGCGGCGGCGGCCCAGGCGAAGAGGCTCGCCGGCCAGGCCACGCGGGCGGCCAACGCCGCCCAGGCCAATGCCAACCAGGCCGCGGCGGCCGCACGCCGCTCGCGGGACGCCGCCAGGGACGCCGCGAAGCACGCCAGGGCAGCGGCCAAGGCGGCGGACAAGGCCGCCGCCGAAGCAGGCAAGGCCGTGGATGCCGCCAAGGCATCCAGCGATGCGGCCAACGCCGCCACCAAGGCCGCCGACGACACACAGAAGGCCGTCAACAGCGCCAAGTCCGTCGTGACGCTGGCCCGCAAGGTCGACGCCGAGCGTCTGGCCGAGCAGGAAGAGGAGAACATCCTCGCGGCCGAGGAGGCCAAGAAGGCTGAGGATTCCCGGGTCGCCGTCGCCGAATGGGAAGCGGGCCGGATTCAGCAGCTCAATACTGAGGCACGGACGCTCTGGAAGGACGCCACCGCGGCGACGGACCCCAAGGTGAAGGTGGCCAAGGGCAAGCAGCTTGCGGTCAGCCTCCTCGCCACCGGTGGGACCTGGGTTCGCACTGCGGCCGAGGCCACGCTGGCGGGAACCGACGAAGGTGTGTCCGAGTTCGTAGACACCCGGCTGGGTCTCGCCCTGGAGCAGGACGACCGCGCCAGCGTGGCCCACATCGCCGCCACCGCCGACAAGCCGGCCCAGCAGCAGGCTGCCGTGGACGCGCTCGGCCAGCCGATCGACAAGGTCCGGGAGTTCCTGCGGACCCGTGCCTACCCGGGCAAGGAATCCGACGACCGTGTCGCGGTCGCGCAGATCATGGCCAAGGGCGGACCGGGTGTAAAGGCGGCGGCCAACAAGGCGCTTGACGGGAACTCGGCCGACCTCCAGGAGTTTCTGGAGACGGGACAGCACAAGGCCCAGGAAGCCGACGACCGGGTCACGGCCGCCCAGGTCATGGCCAAGGGCGGTCCCGAGGTCAAGGCGGCAGCGCAGGCGGCTCTGTCCGGCCCGGCGTCCGGGCTGCGGTCCTTCCTCGCATACGGGCAGTACAAGGCACAGCAGCGCGATGCCAACGCCGCCGCCCACATCGCCGAGATCGACGCACTCCTGGCAGGAGCGGACAAGTCGGCGGCCCTCGCGCACAAGGACGCCGCCGAGGCCCAGAAGGCCGCCGCGCACGCCCGCGACAAGGCGAAGGAAGCCATCAAGTGGGCCAACGCGGCAAAGGCATCCGCAGAGCAGGCCGCCAAGGACGCCCAGCGCGCCGACAAGGCCGCCGACCGGGCGGCAAAGTCCGCCGATCAGGCCGCCAAGTCCGCCAAGACGGCTCGTGCCGCCGCCGCATCTGCCCAGAAGGACGCTCGGGCGGCGGACGTCTCCGCACAGCAGGCCGAACGCTCCGCAGCGCGCGCCTACGGCTACTCCGCTCAAGCCAATATGTCCGCGTACCAGGCGGGTCTCTCCGCCGAAGCCGCCGACAAGGACGCTGTCGCGGCGGCCAAGGCAGAGACTGAGGCGCTGGTCACCGCGGCGGACAAGCTGGTCGCCGAACTGCAGGACCAGATGAAGAAGGAAATCCGCGAAGCCAGCAAGCCGATCTCGGACGACGAACTTCGTGCAGCCGTGGAGAAGCGGTTCACCGAGTACCGGCGCGGGCTATTCAAAAGCGGAGACATCAAGGACCTCAAGCCCGGCGAAATGATCCTCGTGTGCGGTGGCGACGGCGCCGGCGGAATGGGCTGCACCACAAGCACCACCCTCGACCGGATGATCGCCTGGTACATCGGCTTGGACGAGATCGAGGCATGCGCCCGCACGAAGTCCCCGAAATGCCTCAAGGACCTCGCGCTCAACGCCCTCAAGGTGAAGTGGCTGAAGAAGGCCAAGCCGTGCAAGAAGAACAGCTTTGCACCGGGCACCCGGGTGCTGACCGCAGACCACCGGACCAAACCTATCGAGAAAATTCGAGCCGGTGACCAGGTAATCGCCACCGACCCGTTGTCCGGCCAGACCGAGGCCAAGCCTGTCCAAGCGGCCATCGTCGGCGACGGCAAGAAGGATCTCGTAGACATCACGGTTGGCAGCTCGGGCGGCAGGGTGGTCGCTACCGATAAACATCCCTTCTGGACCACGGACGGCAACGGTGCTTGGACCGGAGCCGCGCAGCTCAGGCATGGCATGCATCTGCGGAGCAGCGACGGGACCACACCGCAGATCACTGCCACCAAGACATGGACCGCCCCCAACCAGCGCGTCTATAACCTGACGGTCGCCGATCTGCACACGTACTATGTGCTGGCCGGGTCCACTCCGGTCCTGGTTCACAATTCCGGTGGATGCCCCGATTTGGATGCTCTTTCGAAGAGCGGGATGCGTCCGGCCAAGGGGAAGACGACTCATGCGGCACGTGAATACCAGAAGCATATGAACCGAGGGGATCTTCCCGTGGTTCCAGGGAAGCAGCTGAAATCTGCTGGCCAGAAACTGTTGGACGAAATTCTGACCAACCCGAAGACGACTACGTCGCCTGTGACCTCTGGCAACTTCCCTGGCGGGACGCGGTACATCATGCCGGACCCGGCTGGGGGACGCGGGATCGGGGCGACCTTCGATGCCAATGGCCAGTTCCAGTACTTTGGGCGGTATTAGAAATGTTGGTGATCAACCCGTGGGCCGCTCTGGCTCATGGCGGTGCTGAGCTCGCTGAACTCCGGAAGGCTGTCGTGGGTGAGGCCGTGAGAACGGTTCGCTACGTGGCGCTGCGGGGGGAGGGCTGGCCCGAAGGGCATAGGGAAGATCGTGCTCACGAAGTCGACATGGCCGTTGAGCTAGGCATGGAGAGCGGGGCCACGCTGGTTCTGTCCTGGGCGATGGATGGCGTCAACGAAGGCATGGCGATTGAATTCAGGAGTTCCGGAGAGGGGAGCGAAAGCCTTCCCGGGGATCCCATCGATGTGACTGACCACGTCGATTGGGAGGGGCTCCTGGGTGTGTCGATTGTGAGCATCGATATCGCTTGGCACATCCCTAACGAGGGATGCCCAGAGATGCCTTGGGCCTACAGCTTCAGGTTCTCTAACGAGTCGAATCTAGTAATTGCACTGGGCGAGGCTGATGGTGAGGGATTCACGTATATGCCCGACGCTCTACTCGTGATCTTCGATAAGAGCCTTGCGGCCGCATATAAGATCCCGGCGAGCGCCACTCCTTCGTGCGGATAGATTGTGTCGGGGCGCGCAGTTCGGTGCATCCAGGAATCGCAGAGTTTGGCTCTTCCAATTCCTTGGTAATGTAATTCCTAGAGAAAGGTTGAGAAATGGGCCCCGCCGGAGTGATCTCCTGCGGGGCCCTACGGCCGTTTGACCGCAACAGTGACGACAACGTCAGCGGACGCTCCGTCGAGGTCGAGATCTTTCCCAGTGGAGGCCGAGCATGTGCTGTACATCGGCAACTGACAGCAGTTCGCTGGGGGCAGACGGGAAAGATCCACGAATGACTGGTCAACGTGTGCAGGGGCATGTCAACGTAGACGACCTTCCCGGAAATCCCAGGTCAGAGAGGTGATTGCCCGTGACCGTGGCTCCCGTGAGCCCCGGATTCTCCACTGCCGTCGAGGCCCTGCGGCTGCGTGAGTGGCAGCTAGTACTCCAGTTGCAGTTTGCTATTCCTGCTGGTCAGGGATCTGCTTCTGAGTGTAGCGAGCTGACGGGTAGTCAGGTGGCGGGGGTTCGTGACCGGCTGAGTGTGATCGCTGTTGTGCTGATCGTGCAAGATGATGTGCAGCCCGAGGTGTGGGCCGGGGAGCTTGAGGAGGTGCTGCTGCGGGTTGGTCACCGGTTCGGCCGGGCTGATCTGCGGCGGCGGATGCGGGACTACGTGCGGGCCCTGCTCGGTCCGGTGGGGCGGAAGAACAGCTGGCAGCTGGCTGAACATGCAGGTCACGGCACACCTCATGGGCTCCAGAACCTCCTCAACCGGGCCCGCTGGAACGCGGACGAGATCCGCGACGATGTGCAGGCATACACCGCCGAACGCCTCGGCGAGCCTGGCGGTGTTCTGATCATCGATGAGACGGGCTGTGCGCCACGAGGCGCTGGTGCGCCGTGAGGCGCGGTGAATCGAAGGAGGTGCAAGACCTCCTCGCCAGGCTGTCGCAGCAGCCTGGTGGGAGCTGAGCGCAGTCCGACCCGGGAGACGCCGGGAAGGGCGGGAAGCAGCGCTGACAAAGCCGGGACGGCTCGGAACTGCCAGACGGGCCGGGTCCGGCGAGCGAGATCAGAGGGCATACGAGAGGAATCAGTGGTAAAGCTCCGTAAGCGTGGCACCGGCTCAAATCTGGTGGATATGGGCCGGGTTGCAGTGCACAGTCTGCCGATTTGGCAGGATGACTCCGTAGCTGACTTGGCGTGTCGGTGGGGAGGCCACGGCGAAAGCCTGCGGCGTAACCGTGGCGATGCTGCCGGGGCAAAGCTGGATGCCGGACTGATCGATCGATTCACCGTGAACACGGGAACCATCCCGCATCGCTCCCGCGATCCGAAAGCCATTCGGAGCTGTGGGATAGATGCGTCGTCCGTCGAAGGTGCGGGATGGGGCGGAGGCCCCGTAGTAGTCGGAGCGGACGAGAGGTCCGCACATGGCGAAGTTGCGCCGTCTAACTCGGCGTTGGATCACTCTCGCAGAGAGTAGAGGTTCGGAAGGAGAAGCCTCTGGACTACCCGCCTTACCTGGACGCGAAAGCGCGAGGGGACAACAGCATGGCGGGAAAGCGTGGAGCGTTGTGAAGGCGTTTATGGCGCTGCCGCGCAAAGTCCGTGTGATATGGCGAAGACCAAACTGTTTGAAGCCAAGTTCCCAGGGATGGAAATGTGCATCCTCCGACATACAACGCCCGGAGCGGAGTCATCAGCATCAGGCGAATCCCCTTTGCTTCGCCCCAACCCTTCCGGCTGGTGGACGGTGAGCAACGAGCTCACTCAAGGGAACGGACAGGCCGCCTACGTCACGCTCGATACGTCCAATGCAAGAGGAATTCGGGATCACCTAAGGGGCGCGAGCCCTATGGTGACGGGGTGTCAATAGTAGTCGTGGGAGTAACGCCCCACCGAGGAGAGCGGGAGAGCCGCTTACAGGGCCAAGTGGCACAGGTGTCCACGATATCCGGAGAGGCAAGGTACGCGTAATGCAGAGAGCCGAAGCCCTGATGGAGATCATCCACGAACGCGGCAAGAGAGGATTTCCACTGGAGAGACTGTACCGGCACCTGTTCAACCCGGAGTTGTATTTGCGGGCCTACGGCAAGATCTACCGCAACGATGGCTCTATGACACCCGGTTCTAACCAAGAGACCGTGGATGGTATGAGTCTGAAGAAAATTCAGACGATCATCGATGCTTTGCGACATGAGCGGTATCGGTGGACCCCGGTTCGGCGCGTATACATCGAGAAGAAAGGAACACCAGGGAAGCGCCGGCCTCTGGGTCTGCCTTCGTGGTCGGACAAGCTGCTGCAAGAAGTGATCCGCTCTCTGCTGGAGGCGTATTACGAGCCGCAGTTCTCCGATCGGTCCCATGGTTTCAGGCCAGGGAAGGGCTGTCACACAGCACTCGCGGAAGTTTCCGAGTCGTGGGGCGGGGTAACGTGGTTCGTCGAGGGAGACATCTCCCAGTGTTTCGACCGGCTGGATCATGGGGTACTGCGCTCCATCTTAGCCGAAGACATTCACGACAACCGTTTTCTACGGTTGATCGACGGGCTATTCCAGGCTGGATACTTGGAGGAATGGCGCTATCACGAAACACTGAGTGGTGCGCCACAAGGGGGTGTTCTGAGCCCACTGCTCTCCAACATCTACCTGGACCGCTTGGACAAGTACGTCGAGACAACGCTCTTGCCTGTCTTCAACCGGGGCGCCCGACGCAAGCCGTATCTGCCGTACATGCGGATACACAAGGCAGCTTGGAAACTGGAGAAGCGCGGACGGCGGGAGGAAGCACGGCAGTTGCGCCATCAGCTGCAACGACTTCCCTCGCGTGACCCAAACGATTCAGGTTTCCGGCGGCTGCACTACGTCCGCTATGCGGACGATTGGCTGCTCGGATTCTCCGGGACGAGGCAGGAAGCCGAGAACATCAAGGGACTGATCGGGAGATTCCTGCGGAATCATTTGAAGCTGGAACTCTCTGATCGGAAGACCTTGATCACCCATGGGCGGACACGAGCCGCTCGTTTCCTCGGCTACGAGATCGTGGTCCACCACAACGACGCCAAACGCAACCGACACGGCCATAGGTCCATCAACGGACAGATCGGCTTGAAGGTGCCAATGGATGTCGTGCGCGCCAAGCGCAAGCCCTACATGCGACGCGGCAAACCGGCCGCCAAACTGGAACGTGTCCACGACTCGAACTTTCAGATCGTGGCGCGGTACCAGGCGGAGTTCCGGGGAATCGCAGAGTATTACCAGCTGGCCTACAACCGGCACCGCCTCGGCTCGCTGAGGTACGTCATGGAACGGTCTCTGGGCAAGACGCTGGGGCACAAGAACAAGCTCAGCGTCAATAAGATCTGGAACCGTTTCCGGGCGACTTGGCAAACTCCTGGAGGTCCTCGCAGAGGGCTACAGGTCACAGTCGAACGTGCCGGAAAGAGACCGCTGGTCGCCCGTTGGGGCGGGGTACCTCTGGCGCGCAGGACCACGAGGGTAATCCTCAGAGACGAACTCCCGGCTGTATGGAGACAGCGACCAGCGGAGCTCATCGACCGGCTCATGTCCAGTCGCTGCGAGCTCTGCCGAGCGCATACAGACGTCGAAGTGCATCACATTCGACGTTTGGAAGATCTCCCTACCCGGGATCAGGCTGAACAGCCTGAGTGGGCACAGCGGATGGCATCACGTCGCCGCAAGACCCTCGTAGTCTGCCGCGACTGCCACGGTGAAATCCACAATGGACGCACCGACCGGCAGGGCTCGCGGAATTGGGCACTGGAGAGCCGGGTGCGGTGATAAGTCGCATGCCCGGTTCGGGAAGGGGCCGTCGGAAAAGGACCCCGCTGGGGCACCTCGCCGGCGGCCTACTTCACGGCGACAGCGTGATAGCAGCAGAGCTGCTGTCGGGGAGGAACGTTGTTGAACAACGACGCACCGCCGATATCTTGGCCGGGCAGTATGGCGGCCGAGCGGCGGGTACTCGATCATCAGCTCAAGCTGCACCGATGGGCAAGGAATGAGCCGCATCGACGGTTCAAGGATGTATTCAACTTGGTCTGTGACCGGGCCACATTGCTGGTGGCCTGGGAACGGGTGTCCGGCAACCGGGGTGCCAGGACAGCAGGCGTGGACGGGTTAACCCGTTATCACGTCGAGGAACGTCACGGAGTGATTCCGTTTCTGGAGGAGCTGCGCTCCTCCCTCAAAGACGGGTCCTTCACGGCGCTTCCGGTCAAGCAGGCGGTGATCCCGAAGAAGAACGGCAAGGTCCGTTACCTGGGTATCCCGACTCTGCGTGACCGGGTGGCGCAGATGGCCCTCAAGCTGGTTCTGGAGCCGATCTTCGAGGTCGATTTCTACCCGTCCAGTTACGGGTATCGGCCTGGCCGGCGGGCTCAGGATGCCATCGCCGAAATCCACCACTGCACCAGCAAGCCGTCAAACTACGAGTGGGTCATCGAGGGCGACATCAAGGCTTGCTTCGACAATGTCGATCACCATGTTCTGATGAACTTGGTGGCCGAGCGCATCAAGGACCGCAAGGTTCTGCGGCTGGTCAGCGTGTTTCTGCGGGCTGGGGTTGTCGAATTGCAGGGCGGGTTCGCGGAGTCCCTTACGGGTACTCCGCAAGGAGGAGTTGTTTCCCCGCTGCTGGCTAACATCTATCTCACTGTCCTGGACCGGCATTTCTCGCGGATCTGGGAGACCGAGATGACCCCGGCGTGGCGTCGGCAGCATCGACGTCGCAAGGGTCTGCCGAACTTCCGGCTGGTGCGTTATGCGGACGACTTCGTGGTGCTTGTTCATGGCACGAGGGATGACGCTGAGGCGCTGAAGGCGGAGATCGGTGAACTGCTGGCCAGCAGAATGAAGATGACCCTCTCGGACGAGAAGACCCGCATCACCCACATCGACGACGGGTTCGTCTTCTTGGGCTTCCACATCCAGCGCAGGTTCTGGGGCGGCGGCCGTCGTGTTGTGCTCACCATTCCGGCCAAGCAAGCCTTGGCATCGGCGATGCACAAGATCAAGAAACTGACAGGGCGAGGCACAACCTCGCTCTCGTTGAAGGAGGTGCTGCGGACGGTCAACCCGGTCCTTCGGGGCTGGGCGGCTTACTTCCGCTACGGCGTTTCGAAGAGAACGTTCTCGTATCTCGGCTGGTACGCGTGGCGGAGGATGAATCTCTGGATTCGTCGCAAGCACCCTCGTATGACCTGGAAACAGATGCGCCGCCGTTACTTTGCAGCGGACAGCATCGCAGAGGGTGGGGTCACCCTCTACAACCCGGCGAAGATGAAGGTCGAGCGTTACCGCTTCCGCGGAGCGAAGATCAGCACGCCATACAACATCGATGAGGTCGATCCGGGCGGGGCGCGTTTCCGCCGGATCAACCACGACGATGTGGCCTTCGTCGGCCAGGTCAGTGAATACCTCGCCTGATTCATCGGATCGCGTGGAGAGCCGGATGCTCGGCCAACGGGCACGTCCGGTTCGGCGGGCGGGGATGGGAAGACCGGCACCCGAGAAGGTGCACGGCGTCCCGTCCCCGACCCAACTCCTCAAGAAGGGCACCACCTCGGCCGGGGTGCAACGGCAGTACTCAGGCACCGCGGGGGCCTGTGTCTGAATAACTGTCAGGGTTGATCTGTGCAGGTGTCGTCGCGTGACGGTAGGCGGGCTTGTAGTTGGGCGAGGGTGCGGGCCGGGGGGCCCGGGTAGCGGCGTGACCGCGACGCGGTGCAGGTCCAGGAGACGGTGGCCGTCTTGGAACTGGTTGGACAGGTTGGTGCGGCCGACTTTCAGGAGCTGGGCCAGAAGTGTGCTGGTGACGGCTCTGCGGCGGCGTAACAGGGGTCTTCGAACTTGAGCGGTGTGTCGTCCCGACTGGACTGACTGGCTGTCACGTTGCGTGAGGATCACGGGTGGTGGGGGGGGGTGCCCTGGCAGCAGGATGCCCGTGGCCATGAGTGATCATTTCTGTTCTCGACGCAGAACGATCACCCAGAAACCACGGGCTTGGACAACGATACGACGTCGCTGCTCGACCTGGACGGCCTGGCCGTCGCGCGGGTGGAGCGGCTGGAGGACGGCACCCGCCGGGTGCACCTGATCACCGCCGATGAGCAGGCACGGGCCTGCCCCGAGTGCGGGGTGTTCGCCACCCGGGTGAAGGGCTCCGCGACGACCCGGCCCCGCGATCTGCCGTACGGCGGGAGCGGGCTGGAGTTCCGCTGGCACAAACGCCGCTGGTGGTGCCGGGAGCCCGACTGCCCGCGCCGGTCCTTCACCGAGCAGATCCCGCAGCTACCGGCTGGCGCGCGGATCACCATGCGGCTGCGCGGTGCCGCCGGGCGGCGGATACGCGACGCCGCCTCCACCGTCATCCAGGCCGCCCGTGACCTGCACCTGTCCTGGCCCACCGTGATGGACGCCTTCCGCACCGCCGCACACGAGGTCACCCAGGCGCCGCTGCCCGAGGTGAAGGTGCTGGGCATCGACGAGACCCGGCGCGGACGGCCGCGCTGGGAACAGGACCCCGCCACGGGCAAATGGATGCTGACGCGCGATCGGTGGCACACGGGGTTCGTCGACGCGCTCGGCGCCGGCGGCCTGCTCAGCCAGGTCGAGGGCCGCACCGTCGCCGATGTGCTCGCCTGGCTCGCAACCACCCCGCTGGCCTGGAGAAATAACATCGAGTACGTGGCCATCGACATGTCCACCACCTACCGCGCCGCCGTCCGCACCGGTCTCCCGCACGCCACCGTCGTGGTCGATCACTTCCACGTCGTCCAGCTCGCCAACAAGATGCTGTCCACGGTCAGGCGCCGCACCACCGCCGAGACCCGCGGCCGGCGCGGACGCGCCAGTGACCCGGAGTGGAAAGCCAGACGGCGCCTGCTGCGCAACCGAGAGGATCTCACCGACGAGCAGTTCGCCACGATGTGGAACGCACTGCTGGGCGAGGGAAGGATCGGCCAGATCCTGCTGACGGCGTGGATCGCCAAGGAGAACCTCCGCAACCTCCTCGCGCTCGCCCGCACTGGCGCCGACCGCCATCAAGTCGGCCACGCTCGCTGGAAGTTCCTCACCTGGTGCGCGGACTCCGACATCCCCGAGGTGAGGCAGCTCGCCGTCACCGTCGACCGCTGGTGGCCGGAGATCGAAGCGTTCATCGACACCGGGCACAGCAACGCCAAGAGCGAGGGCATCAACCGCGTGATCAAGCTCGTCGCCCGCAACGCGTTCGGCTTCCGCAATGCCGACAACCAACGACTACGGACACACTGCGTCACCACACGCCGAGCCCGCGGACACCTCCGCACCACTCAACTTTGAAGACCCCGTAACAGGGCGGTCAGTAGGCGGTGGTAGTGGTCGAGGCTGCTGGTCTGCGGGTGGAGGTAGCTGCGTGGGCGGTGGAAGCGTCGTTGGAATGCCGCCTCGGCCAGGGCGTCCCAGTACGGTTCCGAGATGGCGACCAGGTGGTCGAAATCGGAGCGTGACATGCCGGTCAGGGCCGGGTCGGTGAGCATCGCGGTCAGGGTGGGATCGATCCGTTGTCGGTTCGGGGTCGGTTCGGGGAGCCGGGGTGCGACCGGTGCCAGGGTGTAGTTCCAGTCGCCGTGGAAGGCATGGGGTGTGATGGGCAGAGCATGGAACTCGGCGGGTAGGACTGTGGTGCCCAGGTCATACCAGCCGGTGTCGAGTTCGGCTCCGACTCTGAGCCCGGTGCGAGTGGTCGTGGCGGCGATGGTCTCGATGACGACCTGGTAGCTGGTCAGGGGCCTGCCGCGCCAGTTCGCGGTGATGTGGGAGAACATCCGGTGTTCGATCTTGTTCCATTTCGATGTTCCGGGTCAATGCCGTTGCTTGAGTGTGGCAAGCAGTTCGCGGTGACGTTGCAGGAGCGCGGTCGTTGAGCCCGGCATGCATCCATGGGTGGGATTATCCGATCATGTGCGGCTGGGGGTGGTGACCCGATGGGTGACCCCGGAGCTCGTCGCCGACGTGCTGGAGAAATGCGGGGTTCGCGACAAGAAGTCCGGCGCCCTGCCGGCCGGGTTCATGGTCTACTTCACGCTCGCCCTGGCCCTGTTCCAGCAGGACTCCTACGACGACGTGGCGGAGCAACTGGTCGGTGATATTGCGGAGTTGAGCGGGAGTATCCCCAACAAGTCCTCGTTCACGCGGGCGCGCAGGCGCCTGGGACCGCTGGTCTTGGAAACCGTGTTCCGCGAGCTGGCCGGCCCGTTGGCTCCTGTTGGTTTGGAGAGCGCCTTCTATCGTGGGATGCGTCTGGCTGCGGTGGACGGGTTCGTGCTGGATGCGCCGGATACGACGACCAACCGGGCCGTGTTCGGCGGCCCGGTCAAGAACGGCCAGCCCGCGGGGTTCCCGCAGGCGCGGGTGGTGACGCTGACCGAGTGCGGCACGTACGCGCAGATCGACGCGGCGGTGGGCGGGTTCAGCGGCGGCGAGCCGGAGTTGGCGGTCAAAATGGCCGGCTCGGCTGCCGGGATGCTGGTCATCATGGACCGGTGCTTTCCCGGGGTGGCGCTGTGGAAGGCGTACACCGGGGCCGGGGCGCATCTGCTGATCCGGGCCCGGTCGAGCGTTGCGGCTCGTCCGGTCGAGCATCTGCCTGACGGCACCTATATGGCGAGGATGAACCTGGCCGGGCAGACAGGCGCGCATCCCGGCGGGGTGCTGGTCCGGGTGGTCGAGTACCGCGTCGACGGCGGCGAGGTGGTCAGGCTGTTGACTGACCTGCTGGACCCGGTTGCTTATCCGGCGGCGGAGTTGGCAGGGCTCTACCATGCGAGGTGGGAGGCGGAGTCGGCGTTCCGGCAGATCAAGACGTTCCAGCGCGGGCCGGCCGAGGTCCTGCGCTCGGGCGACCCGGATCTGGTGCGTCAGGAGGTCTGGGCGCATCTGGCCGTGCACCACTGCCTCACGCAGGTCATCTTAGGTCTGGCTGACGACAACGGGATCAATCCGGACCGGGTCTCGTTCGTCAAGGTCCTCAAACACGTGCGGCGCAGCGTGGTCCGCCAGTGCTCGGACACGCCCACGAAGATCAAGGAGTTTCTGGCCGTGCTGGCGGAGAAGGTGCATCGGAAGCTCGACAGCGGAGCCAGGCGCCTGCGCGAGGCGGACCGGCACCTGAAGCGTCCAGACTCGAAGTACTCCTCGAAGCTCTCCTACCGGATCAACACCCGGGACCGGCGGCCAACACGGCGGGTCGCAGCCAAGGTCTTCACGTTGCAGCCCGCGATAGTTCAGTGAGTCAAGCAACGGCATTGTGTTCCGGGTGGGAAGTGGCAGACCGTGATCTCCAGTCCGCTTTCCAGGGCGAAGGCGGCGAGGTGCTTCTTCCATGTCCAGCGGCGGGGGTCGTTGGAACCACCGCAGTCGGCGGTGATCAGCAGCCGACCGGCGTCTGGGTGGTCCTTCCGTCCGCGCTGCTGCCACCAGCGGCGGATGGATTCCACCGCGAACTCGCCCGTGTCGTGGTCGGTCCCGACGTTGACCCAGCCGGTGTTGCGAGCGATGTCGTAGATCCCGTAGGGGATGACCACGGGCTGGTTGCTGGTGGTGAACGTGTGGCAGTCCACACGGATGGGGTTCTTACCTGGCCGCCAGGTGCGGCCAGGTCGGTCGCGGTTGCCGAGCCACTCTTTGGCCTTGGTGTCCACGCTGATCACCGGCTGGTTGTCTTCGAGGAAGGCCGCGGCAGTGGCGTTGATGTGCGTGAACTGAGCATCCCGGTCCGGATGACTGGCACCTTCCGTGGTCTTGGCGGTGCTCTGCAGGCTGTATCCCAGGGTGTGCAGCAGGCGCCCAACGGTCGCCGCGCTGACCGGGTGGCCCTAAGTGGTCAGCGTCGAGGCCAGGGACCGTAGCGAGAGCGTGGTCCAGCGCAACGGCGAGACCGGATCGCCCCGGGTGTGCGGCTCGATCAGAGCTTCAAGCGCGGGCAGCAGACCGGGGTCGGTGACCGTCACCGGCTTACGGCCGGCTCCTGGAGCCCGGATCCGCCCGGCTGGCAAAGGGTGCCCGGACAGCTCGGCGATCCCGCGTGCGATGGTGGCCGCACTGGCGCCAGAAGCGGCCGCCACCAGCGTGATCCCGCCGTGGCCAAGCGCGGCGGCCTCGCTGGCCAGGTAGATCCGACGGCGCCGCTCATCGAGATGGGGAAGGAACTGATCGAACTTCGCCCTCAAGGCCACAACTGAAGCCCGAGCGGCCGTACGCGCAGTCACACCCCATTGTCCCGCCAACACCCGAGCACCGAGCAGTAATTGAAATACAGGCCCCGGGACGTACTGAGAACTGCCAGGTCGCGGTGTTCGCCGCGTACGCGTCCTCGCGGGGGCGGACGTTGGTGGACCGGGAGCTGTACCTGCCGAAGTCCTGGACGTCCGACCGGGAGCGGTGCCGGGCGGCGAAGGTGCCCGACGAGCGTGGTTTCGCCACCAAGACCGAGCTGGCCCGGGTCCTGATCGCCCGGGCCCTGTCGTCACCGCTGCCTATCGCGTGGGTGACCGCCGATGCCCTCTACGGCCAGGACTGGCACTTCCGCCGCATGCTCGAGGAGGCCGGGCTCGGATACGTCGTCGCGGTCCCGAAATCGCAGCAGGTCAAGTCGCTGGCCGGGTGCTGGCGCATCGACCAGCTCATCGGCGAGGCCCCCGACGAGGCATGGGAGCGGCTCTCGTGCGGTGACGGCGCCAAGGGTCCTCGCCTCTACGACTGGGCAGCTGCCCAGTTGCCGGCCGTCCCGTTCTTCGACGGCGACGAACCGGCCCACCGGCGCTGGGTGTTGGCCCGCCGCAGCATCGCGCGTCCTGAGGAGGTCGCCTACTACCTGGCCCACGCTCCCACCGGCACCAGCGTCGGCAAGCTGGTCGAAGTCGCCGGCAGCCGCTGGGCCGTCGAGTCGTGCTTCCAGAGCGCGAAGAACGAGTGCGGCCTGGACCAGTACGAAGTCCGCCGTTACCCCGCCTGGTACCGGCACATCACCCTGGCCATGCTCGCCCACGCCTTCCTGGCAGCCATGGCGGTTCAGGCCGGGACGGAAAGGGGGGCCGCAGAAACGGATCATCCCTCGCGTCCCTCACGCTGGCAGAAATCCGCAGACTTCTGGCAGCTTGCCGCCCCAGGGCAGCACACCACCACCGGCATCACACCGATCAGGCACTGAGGTGGTCCTGCTGGCGCCGCCGTCACCAGGCCACCGCCAGACACTGCCACTACAAGCGCCGCACCGCCGGTCACGAACTCCCGCCATCTGACTGCCAGTCAGCTCGCTACACTCAGAAACAGATCCCTGACCAGCAGGAATAGCAAACTGCAACTGGAGTACTAAAGGGCAGTTGTTTACCGGTACTTGTCGGTCGCGCTGATGTCAAACAGCTTGCGCCCGGTCATGGGTGAGTCATGGGGCCTCGGCGCCGGTGATGATGGCTGTCGTTTCAGTGGTTGCGTGCTCTTCCTCGGCCGGGGGAGGTGTTTGGGTGTCGGTGTTGTTGTCGCTCGCCTCTCCATGATGCTTTTTCAGGGCGAGTTCCGTGGCCAGCTGTTCTGAGTACAGCCGCATTTCTGCTTCTGCCCTGCGATCGAACACCGATGCCTCCTTCGAGCGTTACCGTGCCGCGGTGCGGGAGTGTCGGGGTGTGCTGCCCTTGCCCGACGTCGGGTGAGGGCAGCAGTGGATGAGTCTTGCGCGTCTGCTGTGAGGGTGAGCTGTCGCAGTTCACACGTTCGAGGTGAGTGGCCGTCAGGCTTTCGTGAGCATCTCGATGGTGGTTCCCCGTTGTTGTGCCCAGTTCTCCAGTGTGATGCGGCAGGTGTGGTCGAGGTGGCGCGCCTCGGAGAGGTCGAGTTCGACGGGCCGGTCGTGGGGGAGCGCTTCGAGGGTTTCGAGCATGCGGGGCAGCCGGAGGAAGGTGGCGGACCCGGTGAGGGTGACGAGGAGCCGGCCGTCGGTCGTCTCATGGACGTCGAGGTGGACGTGGGAGGTTTCCCAGGCGCATTTGACCACGGCGAGGACGATGCCGAGGAGGACGCCTTCGAACAGGTTGGTGGTGATGATGGCGATCGCGGTGACGGCGAGGACGACGGCTTCGCCGCGGTGTTCGCGCCACAGGGGCACAAGGTCCTTGACGGGGACGAGTTTGCAGCCGGCGTGGACGAGGACCCCCGCGAGCGCGGCCAAGGGGATGATGCCGATCGCGGCAGGCAGGAGGGCGGCGAAGAGCACGAGCCACAGGCCGTGCAGGATGCGGGAGAGCTTCGTCTCGGCTCCGGCCTGGACGTTGGCGGAGCTGCGCACGATGACAGCTGTCAGCGGCAGGGCGCCGAGGACGCCGCAGATGGTGTTGCCCACGCCCTGGGCCATCAGTTCCTTGTCGTAGTCGGTGCGTGGGCCGTCGTGCATGCGGTCGACGGCGGTGGCGCTGAAGAGGCTTTCGGCCGAGGCGATGAGAGCGAAGGCGATTACCGTGCCCAGGGCGGCGAGGCTGCCCAGCGAAGCGAAGTCGGACATCCCCGGCGGCTGGACAGCCGACAGCAGCCCTTGGACTTCGACGCGGGGGACGGACCAGCCGGCCACGGCTGTAACGGCTGTGACCAGGGCGACCGCGGCCAGCGGCGCGGGCACCGTCTGGGCCTGAGCGGGGAGTTTCTTCCATAGGACGAGCACGGCGATGGTGGCTGCCCCGATGGCGAACGCGGTCAGGGCTGCGCTGGAGGTGGCGATCTCGGTGGCCAGGTGCGGCAGTCCCGCGATCTTGTCGAGTCCGGAGCGGGGCTGCTTGACGTCGGCCATGGTGTAGAGCTGGCCGAAGATCAGAACGAGGCCGATGCCGGCGAGCATGCCCTGGACTACGGCGATCGTGATCGCGCGGAAGAAGCGGCCGAACCGCAGGGCTCCCAGGACGAGTTGGACCAGGCCGGCGAGCAGGACGATGGCTCCCAGAACGCCGAGGCCGAATTCCTGGACGGCTTCGAAGACCAGGACGGTCAACCCGGCGGCCGGGCCGCTGACCTGGAGGCTGCTGCCGGGCAGGAAGCCGACGACCAGGCCGCCGACAATACCGGTGATCAGGCCGAGTTCGGCTGGCACTCCGGAGGCTACGGCGATTCCCACGCACAAGGGCAGGGCGACCAGGAAGACGACGAGGGAGGCCAGGACATCACGCCGCAGATGGGCGGGCTTTTTGAGGGTGGAGAGCATCAGTGGAGTTCCTCGCACAGCGGAAGCGGAAGGGGAGAGGTACTCGGCGGCCCGTGAGGCGGGCGGATGCGGGTCACAGCGGCCGGAAAGACTGGTCGTCCGGCCCGTACTGCTTCACTGCTCCGGTGTGCACCTCGTAGTACCAGGCGTGCACCGCCAAGGTGCCCGCCTCGACGCGTTCCGCGATGCAGGGGTGGGTGTGCAGCCGCTCTAGCTGGGCGACCGCGTGGCGCTGGACTGCCTCAGCGAGGTCCGGGGAAGAGGGTGTTGTCGTCTCGGGCCGGGAGGCTGCGCGCTCCAGCCAGCCCTGTACGGCCGGGATGGCGGAGAGGTCGTCCCCGCTTACCAGGGCGTTGACGGCGCCGCAGTGGGAGTGGCCGCACACGATGACGTCGCGGACGCCCAGCACCCGCACTGCGTATTCGATGGTGGCCGTTTCGCTGGAGGGGTGGTCGCTGCTGTACTCGGGAACGATGTTGCCCGCTGTCCGCAGCTCGAACAGTTCGCCCGGCCGGGCGCCGGTGATGAGGGCCGGCACCACGCGCGAGTCGGAACAGGTGATGAAGAGGACCTCGGGGCTCTGCCCGGCCTCAAGGGTGCGGAACTCCTCAGCACGCTCGGCCACGTGCGTCGTGAAGGAACGTGCGTTGTCAACCAGGGACTTCATGGTGGCCTTTCTCCTGCGCCCACGTGAGCTTGTTCCGCTTTGACGGACACCATTGGTGTGGTGGTCAGGCTGCGAGTGCGGTCTCGTATTCGACGGGACTGCGGTAGCCGAGGCTGCTGTGTAGTCGGTGCAAGTTGTACCAGCCCTCGATGAAATCAAAGATCGCGGTGCGGGCGGCGGCCCTGCTGGGCCAGGTGGCGGTGCCGAGCAATTCTCGCTTGATGGTGGCGAAGAACGACTCGGCAAGCGCGTTGTCCCAGCACTGCCCGGTGCGGCCGACCGATAGCCGGATGCCGAACTCCCGCAGAAGCCCTCAACGATCACCTACTCTCGCTACAGAACAGCGGTGTTGCAACGACCCCTTGAACCTGAGCTGTATCCCCAACGGGAACTCCTGTCCTATGGACCTTCACGATCCAATGATCAGGGTGTCCACGATCAAGGGGTAGGGCCCGGCGACTGGGCAGCGGCCAACAACGTCGAGTTCGCCTACACGCCGACCAACAGCTCCTGGCTGAACCGCATCGAGGCCCAATTCACCGCCCTGCGCTACTTCACCCTCGACGGCACCGACCACGCCAGCCACAAGGAGCAGGGCAGCATGATCCGCCGCTACATCATCTAATGGCCACAGCTCGACCCCGAGCACGCCGCCGAGGCCCTGCGGGCCCACTGGCAGATGGGCGACGCCCCCAGTGGGGCGCTGACGCCGCTCCTCGAAGCAAACGGCATCCGCATCTTTGCTCTCCCGACCGACTGCGGAGACGTTGGATCGTTCTCCACACGCCAGTCCGGGACACCATTCGTCTTCCTCCCATCCCATCTCGACGGCGAACAGGCACGGCAGCACCTGGCGCACGAACTCGGGCAACTCGTCCTTGGCCACAGTCGGCCAGGCCACCGTGACTCGCGCACTGCGGCCATCCAGTTCGCCTCTGCGTTCCTCATGCCCCGCACTGCCGTCGTCGCCGCGATGCTCCGCACAGCCACTCCCGAACGCCTGGCCGCAGCATCCAGCGCCTGGGGCGTTCCCACATCAGCCGTTCTCCACCGCCTCCATGACCTGGAACTCATGCCTGAGTGGTCCCACAGATCCACCATCGAGAGACTCGGGGACGAAAGGGCCCCCTACGAGCAGCCTGGAGCTACTTCTGTTGAACGCAGCTACCTGCTGCCCAAAGCCGTGGCTCATCTTCGAGCCCGCGGGCTTCCCGTCGACTCCGTCGCGGAGTTGACCGCCGTTCGCACAGACGATCCGCCACGCTGGCCGACGACGATCAGCCCAGGGGCTCCTGGTTCATAAAGATGTCGTGGTGGGAGCCTTCAAGCGAGTAGGACTGTCGTTCTGTGACCGGCCCGGGATCGACCGAAGGGGGCGAGGGCGGCGACGCCCAGAGCGCAGGAGCGGCCGCCGCGGGAGGTTGCTCAGTCGGCCTGGTTGTTGGTCCGCTTGGGCAGGCAGAACATCAGGGCCCACATCAGGGCGAGGAGGCTCCCGATCCACCACAGCACGGTGACGAACGCGTCGCGGTTGACCGCGCCGTCGGGAGAGCCGCCGGTGATGGCGAAGAACACCACGGCGGTCAGCGCGGTGCCCAGCGCGATGCCCAGGTGAATGGCGGTGTTGAACAAGCCCGAGGCCGAGCCGGCGTCCTCGTGCGGGACCCTGGCCAGCGACAAATCGGCGAGCGGGCCGGAGACCATGCCCAGGCCGAAGCCGATCAGCACCACCGGAGCGGTCATCGCCAGCAGGGTCAGGTCGGCCTGGTGACTGCCGATCTGGAGCCCGTAGGCGACCATCGCAGCGATCGCGATGAGGGCTCCGGCCTGCGGCAGACGGCGGGCGAAACGCCCGGCCGTCTTCGCCGCGATCGTCGCGCCGCCCAGTTCTCCCACGGAGAGCAGCACGAAGGCCACGGCCGCCTCAAGCGGGCTCAAGCCCAGTCCACGCTGCAGGTACAGCGTCCAGGTCATGAAGAACAGGCCGCACAGCAGGCCGTGCAGCAGGTCCGCGGCCATACCCCCGGAGAACTGCCTGACCCGGAAGAGGGACAGAGTCACCAGCGGGGCATTGCCCTGCCTGCGCCGCTGGTGGCGCAGGAAGACACCGAGGACAAGGACGCCGACGGCGAGCATGACGAAGCACCACAGCGGCCATCCGTGGGCGTGGCCCTCGGTGAGCGGGAAGAGGACCAGGACGATGGCCAGGCCGGACAGCAGCATGCCGACCAGGTCGAGCCGGTCGGCCTTGCGGACGGTCGACTCGGGGATGAACTTGCGTCCCAGGAGGAGTACCGCCAGCCCGACGGGCACGTTGACCAGGAAGATCGGCCGCCAGGACAGCCCGAACAGGTCGGCCTGGGTGAGCACGCCGCCCAGGACCGGGCCCAGGACGTTGGCGATGGCCAGGACGGCCCCGTACAGGCCGAACGCCTTGCTGCGGTTCCGGCCTTCGAAGGTGACGTGCATGGTCGCCAGGACCTGCGGGATCATCACGGCCACGCCGACGCCCTGGAGCAGACGGGCGCCGATCAGCACACCCGGGCCGGTGGCCAGACCGCACAGCAGCGAGGCGGCGGTGAACACGACGGTGCCGATGAGCAGGATCCTGCGGCGGCCGTAGATGTCACCGAGCCGTCCGCCGGTGATCAGCCCGACGGCGACAGGCAGGGAATAGGCGGTGGTCAGCCACTGCACCGCGACCGGTCCGGCCCCGGTCGACTCCTGGATCGCGGGCAGGGCGGTCAGGACGACCGACTGGTCGAGCATGTTCATCAGCTCGGCGGTCAGCAGCACCAGCAGGGCGATCCAGGCCCCCATGGCCATCTTCGAGGGTCCAGATGATGGGTGGGCCGGGGTCTGGGTGGTGGTGTGCTCTGGCTCGTTGCCGAGCGCGGAGGAAGACAAACGGGAACTCCTGATCCAAAGGAATCGGGGAGCCCTGCCGACAGCCGCACCGGGGCCGGAAAACACGAAACCCGGGGCAGACGGCAGAGCTGCACCCGGGAAGAAAACTGCGGGGATGGGTGACGCAACTCAGGCCAGCGCGACGTCCACCCCCGGACACGTGCGACAACACAGCACGCGGGGAACACGGACGACTACATGGCCTGGTTAATAAGACGTCACCCCAAGATCGACACAGAAGGAACAGGAAGTCCGGTCACTGCCACCGAAACCTCGGGACAGGAACTCAAACACGATACAACACCCCCACGCCACGCCGCACACCAGAACGGCCCCGCCCCCTGCCCGGCCGCAACGCTCAGCCTCCGGTGTCGGAAACGGTCCTTTGTCCGAGCCCGGCAGGCTGCGCGAAGCGGGTTGTCGTCGCAGCTCAGAGCGCCTGAGGTACCGGCCGTGTGTCAGTGGTCGGTGGCAGACTCGAAACCATGATGCCCAGGTCGAGATTCACACCGCTCCCGAACGAACAGTGGGAGCGCATCGAGCCCCTTCTCCCGCCGGCCGAGAGCCGTACGGGGCGAGTGGTCGGGGGCCTCGACGTGACCGTGGGCGGGCGTTGAGATGGCCGATTTCAAAGATGAACTGTCGCCGGAGCTCATCGGGCGTCTCGCGGGTGACCTCGCGGGTGCCTCGGCCTCGTTCGACCGGACGGCGTTCGAGCAGCTCGCGGGCACCGGTATCGGTGACCTGGAGCTGAAGGCCCGTATCGACTGGATCGCCCGTGCCCTCGCGGCGACGATGCCGACGTCCCCCGAGGAAGCGGGCCGAGTGGTCCGTGGTGCCCTCGACAGCGGGGGTCTTACGGGGTGGGCTTCCATGCCCGTGAACGCCTACGTCGCCTCGGCGATGCTGGACCGGCCCGATGTCGCGCTGCCGCTGCTGGCCGCGCTCACTTCCCGCTACACCGCCGAGTTCGCTATCCGCCCGTTCGTCGAAGCCCACTACGAGGTCACGATGGACCAGCTCAGGGCGTGGACCACCGACCCGGACGAACACGTCCGGCGGCTCGTCTCGGAGGGTACGCGCCCGCGGCTGCCCTGGGCATCGCAGCTCTCGCGGTTCGTCGCCGACTCCGCTCCCGCGCTGGCGCTCCTGGAGCCTCTCGTCAACGACGAGTCCCTTTACGTGCGCCGTTCCGTGGCGAACCACCTCAACGACATCAGCAAGGACCACCCCGACCTCGTCCTCGTCACCGCCCGGCGATGGTTGCGCGGCAGCACGCAGGGCGATTTCGTCGTACGCCACGGCCTGCGGACACTCGTCAAGCGAGGACACCCGGAGGCTCTCGCGGTTCTCGGGTTCGATCACCATGCTCCGATCGAGATCACAGACCTCGCCTGCTCGCCCTCCACCATCCCCATCGAGGAGGCGACCACCGTCACCTTCACGCTGCACGCCACCGACGCGACGAGAGCGGCGATCGACTACATAGTCCACTACCAAGGGGTTCGCGGCCCCAAAGCGGGCAAGGTGTTCAAGCTGACCGCCCGGGACCTCCCCGCGGGCCAGGCGGTCCCCTTCTCACGCCGGCACCGGTTCGAGAGCCTCTCGGTCCGCACGATCCACCCTGGCCCGCACCGCATCGAGGTCCAGGTCAACGGACGCGTCCTCGGCGCGACCGAGGTCCACATCACCGCCGCCGAAACATCGCAAGGCCCAGCCTGAGCCTGCTGAACGATGGTGTTGTGGGAGACACCGAGCAGCGGCGCGATCGAGGTGACGCTGTTCTCCGGGCGGGCGAGCAAGTCGCGGGCGTGACGTACCTGTTCGTCGGTCACGGCCCTGTCCTCCCGAAGCTTCCGCAAGGTGACAGTAGCTCTCTACGAGCCCACGAGGAGGCAACCGTCGAGGCATCGGTACCGGATGCCGTGGACACGCAGCTCATGGCCGAACTCGCCAAGAACCCCCGAATACCTTGGCTTCCACGTCCTGGTCCGGTTCTGGCTGTGCATCGCTCCCGGCCAGCTCGGCGCGGTCGGTACCGCCCTTGCCGACCACCCGGAGATCCCCTTCGTGGCCGCCACCACCGGTGCCTCCCACGTGGTCGCCACCGGCATGTTCCACGACACCCAGGAGCTCTTTCAGTACCTCAACCACCGCATCGGCACCCTGCCCGGAGTGGAATCCGTCGAGACCGCCCCGATCCTCCGCGAAGTCAAACGCCTCACTTACCGCCCCGCAACCCGATAGACGTCCCCTTCCGTAGAGCTGTAAGAAAACGGGGCCTTGCACGCGGTACCGCCCACCGACAACGAAAACTGGGACGACTGGGCCCGGACCGATGCCGACGACAACGCCTCCTGGGATTCCGCAAGCCGTCACGTTCACCGCATCTTGCCTATCCCCTGGTCAACGAAGTGCCTGGCGGGAACGTGAAACGCGACGGGACAGTTGACTCTGCATATGTCAGCTCTAAGCTGCATCAGGCTTCGCATAGGTCAGCGTGACCTTGCATCGAGGGGTGGGGGTTAGCCGGACGTGGTGCATGCGTTAGAGGCGCTGCCGGGCGGTTCCACCGGGCCGCCGACGTCCGGGTTCGAGGTCGCGTACGTCGCCCTGGACGGTTCGGAGTTACGACGCTCGCTGGCGGACGCGTGGGCCGTGCCGTTCGAGCACGCCCTTCCCGTACGCGCCTTCGCGTCGTACCGCCGACAACGGAACCTGCCGGGCCTGTGGTGGTCGGCGACGACGGGCGGGCACATCGGGTACGAGTCCTGGCTGGAGCGGGACCAGGTCATGCTGCTGGACTTCGATCCGGCGGTGGTGGGCATCTCCTCGCAACCGTTCTGGCTGTTCTGGTCGGCGGCCAGCAGCCGGCCGGTCTCGCACGCGCCGGACTACTTCGCCCGCCGCGATGACGGGACGGCCGTGGTCATCGATTGCCGCCCGGCCGAACGGCGCGGCCCCCGGGACCGCGCGAAGTTCGAGGCGACGGAGGCGGCCTGCGCCGTGGTGGGGTGGGAGTTCCGGCTGCTGGGCGCCCCGGACCCGGTCGTGGTGCGGAACGTTCGGTGGCTGGCGGGCTATCGGCACCTCCGGCACCGGGTGGAGCCAGCCGCTTCGCCGCTGCGGGAGGTGTTCGCCGAGCCGCTGCCGCTGATGGAGGGCGCCGCGGCGGCGGGTAAGCCGCTGGCGGTGCTGCCGGTGCTGTTCCATCTGCTGTGGTCGCACGAGTTGGCGGTGGATGTCTCGGTGCCGCTGCACACCGGCTCGCTGGTCTCGCCGGGGGCGAGCCGATGACGGCGGGTGGGGGCTCGGTGCTGCGCCCGGGCGACTGGGTGAGCTTCGACGGCGGCGAGCATCAGGTGGTAGCTCTGGCTGGGACGGCGGTGCGGCTGCGGTCGGCTGGCGGGGCGGAGTCGGTGGTGTTGGCCTCGTACTTGATGGCGGCGCCGGACTTCGCTGTTACCGGCGCGGAGCCGCTGCCGGTGATGGAGCCGTTCGGGCTGCTGGAGACGCTGCCGGAGTCGGCGCGGGCGGCGGCGGTTCAGTGGCAGCGACACGTGGTGGAGGTGGAGACCGGGCTGCCGCCCGGCGCCGAGCCGGGCACTGTCGCGCGGAGCGAGTACGACCCCATCTCGCGGACCGTGGTGGAGCGGGCCCAGGCCAAGGCCGACGAACTGGGAGTGAGCCTGCGCACGGTGATGGACAAGCGGTCCCGCTACGCCCGGCAAGGGTTATGGGGGCTGGTCGATCAGCGGCTGGTGCGGCTGAGGGAAGCGACCGGACGGGCGGATGCGCGGTTGGTGGCGGCGGTCCGCCAGGTGCTGGACGACCAGACGCAGGTCTCGACCGGTACGCGGTCGCGGGTGATCCGGCGGGTGGTGAAACTGGTGGAGGACGCCCACGGCGAAGGGGTGGTGCCCCTGCCGAGCCGGAACACCTTCTACCGCCTCATCGATGCTCTTTCTACCGGGCGACACACCTTCGGTTCGGCGGTCACGCGGCGGCAGAAGGCCAACCGGCCGACGGGGCCGTTCACTCCGACGTTCGCGGACCGGCCCGGAGAACAGGTACAGATCGACTCCACCCTGCTGGACGTGATGGTGGTCCTGGACTCGGGGGTGACCGCGCGAGCCGATCTGACGATCGCGGTCGATGTCGCCACCCGCACGATCTGCGCGGCGGTGCTGCGGCCGGTGGGCACCAAGGCGGTGGACGCCTCGCTGCTGCTGGCGCGCATGGTGGTCCCGGAGCCGATGCGACCGGGCTGGTCCGCAAGGTTGCGGATAGCGTCGTCGCGGATGCCGCACCGGCAGCTTCTCGGCATCGACGCGCGGATGGAACAGGCCGCCGCGAAGCCGGTGATCGTGCCGGACACCGTGGTCATCGACGGCGGGAAGGTGTTCATCTCCGACACCTTCATCCGGGCCTGCGAACGGCTGGGCATCTCTGTCCAGCGGGCGCGTCCGCGCACGCCGACGGACAAGGCGATCGTGGAGGCCACATTCTCCGCGATCAACACGCTGTTCTGCCAGCACCTGGCCGGTTACACCGGCCGGGACGTGACCCGCCGCGGCGAGCGTGTCGAGCAGGCCGCGGTCTGGACGATCCCCGAACTCCAGGAACTGCTGGAGGAATGGCTACTGGCCGGGTTTACCGACCGCAGAAGCTCGTGAACCGGCTCTGAACTGCGACGATTCACAGACTACATGTCCACGACGGTCGGTCAACGTTCTTCGGGTGATCACGAGCACTGGTGACGGCGGTAGCTGTCAGAGGTGTGCAGTACGGTCCTGTCATGGCAGCCAAAATCGATCTGACCCTCGATTGCGCGGACGCACAACTCCTCGCCGATTTCTGGAAGACGGCACTGGGCTATATCGACGAGCCGCCGCCTGCTCCCTTCAAAACCCGCGAGGAGTGGCTCGCGCAGTTTGACCTGCCGGAGGACGAATCCGAGGACGACGGGGCGTGGCTCTGCGATCCCGACGGCGTCGGCCCCCGCCTCTCCATCCTCAAGGTCTCCGAACCGAAGACGGCGAAGAACCGGCTTCATATCGACGTTCGGGTGCCGGGACACGGCAGTGCCGGTGAGCGGTGGGCGCGGATCAAGGCTGAGTCTGAGCGGCTGGTGAAGGCGGGCGGGGCCGTCCGGCAGGAGTTCGACGGGCACCACGTTGTGATGGCCGACCCAGAGGGCAACGAGTTCTGCGTCGCCGCAGCCTCGGCCTGAGGCTGGCAGAGGTCGGGGACGTTCCCCGGCCTCTGCCTTGGCTGGCCGAGCGCCGCTGTCACCGTCAACAATCCGTCGACGCCCCGTGGTGGCAGCTCGGGAGTCCGGCCGCTGTAGGCGGCCGAACTCGCCGGACCGAGTCGTGCCGTCAGGCGCGTTTCCCGGAACTATCGCGTCACTGCTGAACTCCCTGCGAGGGGTTGGCGATCTGGGCTTCGAGGTCAGCGACGCGCCGGTCCTGGAAGCGGAGGTTGGAGCGGGCGGCTTTGAGTCGCTCGTCGAGGGTGCGGTTGTCAGCGGTCAGCTGGCGGACCTTTTGTTTGAGTGTGGTGTTTTCGGTGGTGATCCGCTGGATGGCTTCCTCGGTCCACTCGGCTTGCAAGTACCTTATCTGGCCGAGTAGTTCACCGATGCGGGTGCGCTGGGTGAGGATCTCGACCTGGGCGGCCTTGAGCGCGTCCTCGGCGTTCAGCGCGCGCTCGCGCCAGGTCGCCTCGCGCTCGTCGTCCTGTGCGGTGAGCATGCGGGTCCGGCGGTCACCTGCCTTGGCCATCGCTGCGGCGACGGCGGCCCGGGCCTCGGAGTTGTCATAGAGGAAGGTGCGTGAGACGTTCGCCCGCCGGGCGACAGCAGCGACGCTGACCTGAGCCTTCTCCCGTTGGAGCCGGGCGATGGACTCGTGGACCCGCAGGAGGGCCGCCTCGGTCTTGCTGCGGCGGGCTGCCAGGGCAGCGGCAGTGCGGGATTCGGGGACGTTGTTCATGCGACGTCCTGTTCGGGGTCGGTGTCCTCGGCTGTGCATGTATCGCTGTACTCGTTTTCCTCCTCGGTGCCCGCGGCAGCGAGGTCGGCTGCACGGAAGGCGGTGGACCACACGCGGCGGAAGTAATCCTGGGGTTTGCGCAGGTCCAGGGCGAGGGCGTCGTCAAGAAGGCCAAGGCCGGCCAGGGCCTTCTCCAGGCCGTCGATGGCGCGGGCGGTCGGCTCGAAGTAGCGGTGGAGGTAGTCGGCGGTGGCGTCGTCCGGGGCGCCCTCGGCCAGCAGCCGCCACTGCTCACGCTTGCGACGCCAGTAGAGCAGGTCGGCGCCGGACAGAACGAACTTGTCGCAGGAGTGGCAGTTGAGGCTCCAGGGGCAGTCGCCGCCGTCGACGACGGGCTGGAAGGTGCAGAAGCCGCCCTCGGCAGGAGTGCTGCGGCGACCAAGGTCGATCGCGAGGGCCATGGCATGCTCTCGGGTGAGCGGAGTGAGGTCGTCGGTGAGGATTTCGCCGGGGTTGGCGGCTCCGGGGCCGGCCACCCAGACGTGCTGGAGCACGCTCTCCAGGTCGGACTGGGCGAGATGGACGTAATGCTCGGCCATGCGCTCGGAGACCTGACCGAGGTAGCGGCGGATGTGGGTCAGGCTCGCTCCGGCTCGCAGCAGGCTGGTGGCCAGCGAGTGCCGGGCTTGGTGGGGCACCCACCGGCCTATGTCGAGATCGTTGATCCATGCTTTGAAGCCCCGGTGGAACCACTGGTAGGACAGGGGCCGACGGCTGTCGCTGTTGCGCTGGTTGCTGGGAAACAGCGGCAGTTGGGCGCGTTCCTCCAGGGTCGGCGGGCGGTTGTGGCGAGTGGCGAACAAGGCCAGGGTCTTGCGCTGTCGGGCTTCCAGCCGCTGGTGGAGCTGTTCAGGTATGCGGATCGCGGCGTCGTAGTTGCCGACCTTCGTTTGGTCGTGCCAGAGCATGGGGAGCCCGCCGTAGCGGCCCAGGCAGTCCAGACGAAGTTTGATCACCTCGCTGCAGCGCCGTCCGGTGACGATGATGGTCTCCCAGGCGTCTCGGAGTCCGCGGTCGGCCGGGTCGTGGCAGGCGGCGAGCGTCTGCAGGTTCGTCTCCGCGGCGAGGGCTCGGGCGACTTCGTCGGAGAAGGGGGTCCGTGTCCGGGTGACGATCCTGCCCGAAGAGGGCATGGCGGTGACGAAACCCCGGTCGAGGCCGAGCCGTTCGGCTTCGCCGGATTCCAGAGCTTCCAGGAGGATTCGCCGGGTGCGGGTGAAGACCATCTGGCGGGTGTAGGCGGTCACGACGGACGGTTTGCCGTGCAGGCCTTTCACTCCCAGGGACGGCAGCCCGTCCAGTTCGCGGAGTCGTTGGTCGGCGGCGAAGTCGTGGACGTGGTGCGGCCGAAGCAGCCTTGGGTCGTGACCGCCGCCGGGGGCGTGGATCTCCAGGAAGGCGCTGAGCTCGGTGCAGGCTCGCCGGGTGCCGTCGAAGGTGTGGCCTGAGCGCGGACAGCTCGGGGACCGCAGTATCGCGGCGAAATGATCCCAGGCCAGGTCGCGGAGCCATCGCTGAGATATCGGGGTCAGGTCGATGCGTGTCGACCGGTTGTTCAGCCTGCGGCCGAAGTGCTCGGTGTTCAGGTAGCCCTGCTCGCGGGTCTGCTCCGGCGTCACATAAAGCGGGGTGAGCAGGTCGATGAGGATCCGGGCGAGGTAGGAGGCATCCCGGCCGGCTGTGGCCAGCCGACTACCTTCCTCGTCCGGGTCCAGGCTGTCGGCAGTCAGGTCGGTGAGTGAGTGAAATCCGTGCTCGCGGCAGTAGTCCGCCAGGCTCTGGATCTGTGTGAGCTCCCAGCGCCTTCCCGATCCACGGGCGTGGACGAACAGTCCCCACTGAATCTCGGCTCTCAGGAGCGGGTGCAGACCGCGGAGGTTGATCTGACCAGGTCGGGATACTGGTGCTGTCCTTGAGCACCACCGCCGGAAGTCCGATTCGTTGTCGTAGACGACCGGCACCGGCGAACCGACCCGCTCGTAGCGATTGCCCCACTGCGCTGGCAGCACGGCCCCGCCCGGCCGCCCCTCTCTGCGATAGCGCCGGTGGTGCCGATAGCAGAGCCCCAGGGGCGATTCCGCCAGGTCAGGACAGACCACGGCTTTGCAGCGTCCATATCCGGGCCGAGACAGCTGCTTGGCCAGCCAGGTGTCGAAGTCGGCGGCGTCTCCGTGCCGGTCGCGGTAGTGATACCAGCTGAACTGGTGGTGGTGACACAACTCCAAGGTCAACTGGCGTGCCGGCCGCTCGGGGCAGAGCCGGCACGGTCGCTCACGCAGTTCCTCGCCGTGCCCGACCAGGTCAGCGGTGCGTAGGAAGTCCGCCCGGGACTGCTCAGCGCGCAGCCGCCGCCATGCAACCTCGTGGGCGCCGCAGAGATCTCCCCGGCCCGCCCTCGGCCGCTCGCAATCGGTGACCAGGCAGACCCATCGGTAGACAGGGTGGTCCGGTGTGATCTCGACGATCTCCGAGCGGAACACTGGATCGAAGGACGGTGAGTTGACCAGCGCGGTCATGATCTCGAATCGATCCCGTCCCTCCCGGGCGTCCCGCACCGGGGTCAGAGCTGTCTCGGTCACCGCGTCTCACCCCAGACCGCGCGTAGAGCGGAGTCGAAGGCAGGGTCGTGGATGTCGACGTGTCCGTAGACCTCGTCGACGGTGGCGGCCGAGGCCCAGCCGCCGGCATCCCGGGCGATCAGCAGGTTGCCGTCGGCGGCGTCGAGGACCGCGGACGTGAACGAATGCCGGAAGGCGTGGGGTTTCACCAGCCCGAGCTCGGCGCGTTTCCCGGCCCGGCCGAGCATCCGCCGGGCCCCGACCGGCGCCCACGGCTGTCCGGCGCAGGCGCCGTGCAACTGGACCAGGAGCATGCCGTGTCCGGCTTCGCGCGGGTACTCGCTGGTGAGGTACTCGAAGTAGGAGTGCACCATCGCCGGACTGACCCGCTTGATCAGTCCGCCGGTAACCGTGCCGTGCTCGACCCGCCAGGAGTGCTTGGTCTTGGCCTCGGCCCGGTTCGGATTACCGGGCCGGTGACAGACGTGCAGATGAGGGGCGCGGCACTCGCCGCAGGCCGCGTTCTCGCGCAGGTGCAGGTCGACCAGGTGCAGCCCGCAGAGTTCGCCGATCCGCAGGCCACCGTCGGCCAGCCAGGTCACCACCATCCGGTCCCGGGCCGAGTTCACCGTCTCCAGCAGCTTCTCCCTCGCCCCGTCGGGCAGCATCTTCGGGTGCCGGCGGTGCGGCCCCTTCGGCGCGAGCGGGTTGGCCGGCATCGCGGACTTCACGTGCCCGAGGAACGACCGGCGCCGGTCCACCCGCGACGGCAGCCGTGTGCCGTCGAGCTTCTCACCGAGGCCCACGTTGACGCCGAGGGAGGCTTGGTGCAGGTAGAAGCCCTTCAGGCAGGATGCCGCGGTCGACAGCGCGGACCGGCCGTAGGGGCGCTTGCCCACCCGCCACGGTTCCCCGAGCGGCATATGGACCTCGGCGCCGACGATGCCCATGTACCGTTCCAGGTCGCGCAGTTGGACTGTGTCGAAGGCCAGGCACTCGCGCTCCAGCCACCGGAGATGATCGACCAGGTAGTACGCGTAGGTCTTCTGTGTGCCCGAGCCGTCATGGACGCGCAGGAACCGGTCCGCCTCGGCGTGGAGTGTGCCCTCCGGCCAGACGATGGTCCATGACCTCCATCCGCTCTTCCGCTCGATCCGCTGGACCCTCAAGTCCCCGACCACAAGGTGCCGTACCACTCGTCCTCCGTACCGACTCCAGAACATGACGAACGTCCTGAACCCGGTCGGTAAACAAGCCCATGACGTTCACGCCACAGGCTCGAACGGACATCACGAACAGCACAAACTACGGTCGGTAAAGCCGGGTGGCAGATGCGGCCGCACGACGCCCTGCGCGACCCGTTTAGGCCGGGGAAGGCGATGTCGCCGAACGACAAGTACGCCTCCCTGGTCGCGGCGGCCGGTTACCTGCCGCTGGTGCTGCGCGGGGAGGACTACCTGGAGCTGCTGCCGGTGGCCTGGCGGGCCATCAACGACTACGGCATCCGCATCGCTCACCGCACCTACGACGCGCCCGAGCTCGGGCCGTGGCGGCGGCAGCACTCCGGCCACGTGGCCAAGCGGGGACTCTGGGAGGTGCACTACGACCCCTACGACATCTCTCGCGTCTTCGTCCGCACCACCGGCGGCTGGATCACCGCGCCATGGGTGCACCTGCCGCTGGTGAACGCCCCCTTCGCGGACTTCACCTGGGACCACGCCCGCCGCCTGGCCGCCGCGGCCGGTCTGGACGATTCCAACGAGGCCGCCGTCGCCCGGGTCCTGGACGCGCTGCTGACCCGGGCTGAGCACGGACCGGACATCCGCTCCGCCCGGGTCATCGGCCGCACCCGCACCGCCGCCGCTCTCGCTGCGCCCGCTGCGGCACCCGAGATCGACAACATGCCCGACCGTGAACCTGACTCCACGGCGGCGTCACCGTCCGCAGAGGTGGTGCCCTTCGGGGTCTTCGACGCCCACGCCGAAGCCGAAAGGTGGCTATGAGCACGCCCGCGACCAGGACGCCGCAGACGGACACCGGCGAGCAGGCACCGCCGGACTCCCCGCTGACCACCAAGGAAGGCTGGCGCCGCTACGTCGCGCACGAAACCATCCCGCCGAAACTGCTGCCCGCCGCCGAGCGGGCCGCCCTGACCGGGCGGGAACGGGCCCGGGTGGATGATCGGCGGCGGGAGTACCACGCGGACCTGCCGCTGGTGAACACCCCGACGATCCGGAAGGTCATCTCCACCGCCCGGCTGCTGATTCAGCTCAACCGGCACCAGGTCTCCGCCCGCCGCGGCGTGATTCTCTCCGGCGCCTCCGGCACGGGCAAGACGACCGCGCTCACCCAGCTGGGCCGCGCGCACGAGCTGGCCACCCGCAAGCGCCACCCGCACGACCGCACCCGGCTGCCGGTCTGCTACGTCACCGTCCCGCCCGCGGCCACACCGAAGATGCTCGCAACGGAGTTCGCCCGCTTCTTCGGGCTGTCCTTCCCACCCCGGGCCACTCACACCGACATCGTCGACGCCGTCTGCGCCACCGCCGCCCACGTCCACGTCGATCTGGTCCTGGTGGACGAGCTGCACAACCTCAACCTGGGCAGCCGTGCCGGGGCGGAAGCCTCCGACCAGCTGAAGTACTTCGCCGAGCGCCTGCCCGCCACGTTCGCCTACGCGGGCATCGACATCGAGAGCCAGGGACTGTTCGCCGGCACCCGCGGTCGGCAGATCGCCGGACGCTTCGTCGTCATCCCCGCCGCCCCGTTCTCTTACGCTACCGCCGCGGACAAGGAAGCATGGCGGGGCCTGGTCGGCACCCTGGAGTCAACACTCCACCTCCACGAGCACGCGCCGGGCACGCTCACCGCGATGAACGACTACCTCTTCCACCGCACCGGCGGCATGATCGGCAGCTTGTCCCAGCTCATCCGCGGCGCCGCCGTGCTGGGCATCGAGGACGGCAGCGAAGCCATCACCGAAGAGCTGCTGGATCTCGTCCCGATCGACTTCGCCGCCGAGCAGCTCACCACCCCGGCCAAGACAACCGGGCGGCGGAGGAGCGCGGCCTGATGCTCCCCCGCACGCTGCCCGACCCCGTTCCGCCCGCCCGCCCGGCACGAGATCCCCCCTTCCTATGTCGGCCGCCTGGCCGCCCTCCACGGCCTGGACGTCAACGGCCTGTGGTTCCAGGTCACCGAGCCCGAGCGGCCAGGCGCCGCCCGCCGCGTCGTCGTCCCCGAACGGCTCGCCGCGCTGACCGGCCGCAGCGGCCATGCCCTGGCCGGGGCGATGCCGGAACTGCGTGACCCGCCACCGGACTGGGAGATGTTCCGCCACCAGCCGCAGACCGGCTGCCACCTCTGCGACGCCCGCCACCCCGGCGGCCGGGTGGTCCGGCTCCTTCCGCACCACGCCTACGTCTGTCTGCGGCACGGCACCTGGATCGGGCCACCCGACATCGACCACCCCGCCGTTGATCTCACTCGGTTCCCGGAGATCATCGACGCTCAGCGGTGTCACCTGCTCATCTTGCGGCGCTACGGCTGGGCCGCCACCTACGACGCGGTGCTGACCGCCCTGATGCTCTGCGCCCACATCTGGTTCGGCGACGGGCGCCCGTCAACCAACGTGTTCGGCGTCTGGAACACCTGGGACGACCGTGTCCACCACCTCATCCCGTTCGATCCCGAGAAGAAGGACTACACCGCCTACAGCACGTCCCGGCTGTTCGCCGTGGTCTATCCCGAGGCCGTCACCCTGGCGCCGCTGATCGCCTCCCCCCACTGGCGGCGGATGGCCGGCGGCACCGACGCCGAACAGGCTCGGTTCTTCGCGGAGGTCAGCAAGCGGGTCACCTACCCCTACAACGAACCCGACCGCGGCGGCGACGCCGTCGCCCACTGGGCCCTCGCCGACTCCTGGCACCCGCCCGGCCGACCCTTGACGGCCTACAGGCCCGGCCGGGTCCGCGGCAACCTCCCCGGCCTCGCCGCGAACCGGCTCGCCCGGCACGAGAACAGCGCGAAGTGGTTCAGCCGAAGTCGGCGGAACCAGGGCCGCACTCTCCTCTTCCACAGCCACCTCAAGCCCGCCCTCCTCCGCAGCGGGGTACCGGAATACGTGAAGTGGGAGGGCACCATCTGGCACAGCGGACGCATGGACGACCTCATGAAGGAGCAGATCGCACGCAATCGCCAAGAACTCGCACACGCACCAGCGCCCCTGTACCAGACCACGGAAAATGCTGGCTCAGAAAGCCCAGTCCCAGCCGACGCGGAGTAGGACTTCGGGGCACGAGTTCGGCCTGGCGGCGCCGGTCAGCAGCCACCCGAGGAGGCAGGGGCACCGAGGCCGATCTGGAGGGCGGCCGGGGCCGCGCAGCAGCCTCCGCCGTCGGCCTGGTCGGCCTCGGGCTCGTCGAAGAGGCCAGCGCCGCCACACACTCCCGTCTCCGGCAGGGTTAGTTCGACGCGCTCGGCCGCCTCCTGATCGCCCGCCAAGGCGGCGGCGATGGAGCGGACCTGCTCGTAGCCGGTCATGGCCAGGAACGTCGGGGCTCGGCCGTAGGACTTCATGCCTACCAGGTACATGCCCTTCTCGGGGTGGGAGAGCTCGCCCACGCCGTGGGGGTAGACAGTGCCGCAGGAGTGGACGTTGGGGTCGATCAGCGGGGCCAGCTCGGTGGGAGCCTGGAGGCGCTCGTCGAGGCCGAGGCGGACCTCGGACAGGAAGGTCAGGTCGGGCCGGAAGCCGGTGAGCACGATGACCTCCTCAACCGCGTCAAGGCTGCTGCCATCCTCAGCGACCAGGACCAGCTGCTCGCCGTCGCGTTCGACGGCGGAGGTGCGGAAGCCGGTGACAGCGGAGGCGTGGCCGGCTTCCACGGCGGCCTTGGCGCGCAGGCCGAGGGCGCCGCGGGCGGGGAGCTGGTCGGCTTCGCCGCCGCCGAAGGTGCTGCCGCTGATGCCGCGCCGCAGGATCCAGACGGCGTGGGTGCCGGGGGCGTCCTTGGCGAGGTCGGCGAGGGAGGCGAGGGCGGTGAAGGCGGAGGCGCCGGAGCCGATGACGGCGGTGCGCTTGCCGGCGTAGCGGGCGCGTACGGCGGGGTCGTTGAGGTCGGGGACGCGGTAGGAGATGCGGTCGGCGGCGGTGCGCTCGCCGAGGGCGGGGAGTCCGTCGCCGCCCAGTGGGCCGGGGGTGGTCCAGGTGCCGGAGGCGTCGATGACGGCGCGGGCCGTGATGCGCTCCTCGGTGCCGTCGGCGTTGTGCACGTAGACGGTGAAGGGTTGGTCCTCGCGGCCTGCGTCGACGACGCGGTCGCGTCCGGCGCGGGAGACGCCGGTGACGCGGGTGCCGAAGCGGACCCTGTCGCCGAGGGCGTCGGCCAGCGGCTGGAGGTAGTACTCGGCCCAGTCGCCGCCGGAGGGGTAGGTGGCGCCGTCGGGTCGGGTCCAGCCGGTGGGGGCAAGGAGCTTCTCGGCGGCCGGGTCGACGACCTCGGCCCAGGGGGAGAACAGCCGTACGTGGCTCCATTCGCGTACGGCGCTTCCCGCGCTGGGGCCGGCTTCCAGGACGAGCGGTTCGATGCCGCGCTCGATGAGGTGGGCGGCGGATGCCAGGCCGATGGGACCGGCGCCGATCACCACGGTGGGCAGGACGGCAGTGGGCGCGTTCACGAGGGACCTCCCGTTTTTGTTTCGACATCTGTCAATGTCTTGCGCGGCCAGCATGGCAACTACTTCGATAGACGTCAACATAGACATCGATCGTAACAAGCTGGAGCTGCGGACCGCCCTCGATGTCGTCGCACAGACCAACCGCCCCTTACTGATTCGACATGTGTCAACATAGATGCATGTCGAAGGTCCTGCCGCTGTTGGAACCCACTGGTGAGGCCGTGGCGCCGTGCTGCCCGCCGCTGACCGAGCGCCCCATGACGGCGGACGAGGCCGAGACGGCCGCGCGGATGTTCAAGGCGCTCGGCGACCCGGTGCGGCTGCGGCTGTTCTCCGCGGTGGCCTCGCACGAGGGCGGCGAGGCATGTGTGTGCGACATCTCCGACGTGGGCGTCTCCCAACCGACCGTCTCCCACCACCTGAAGAAGCTCAAGGAGGCCGGGCTGCTGACGTCTGAGCGGCGCGGAACGTGGGTGTACTACCGGGTGGAGCCGTCCGTGCTGGCCGCGATGGGGCAGCTGCTCATCTCCCGGTGAGCTTGCTCTTACGGGCCTTCGATGATCGAACACACGGTGACGGGCAGTTCGTCAACGCATTCTTCGGCCCGGTGGCGGGTCTCGACCAGGGTCCTGCGCAGGGCGAGCAGGTCGGCGACGGCTTTGTCGATCTCGGCGACGCGAGCGTCCAGCTTGTCCCTGACCGTGACGCACGGGGGGATGCCGCCGGCGTGGATGGCCAGCACTTCGCGGATGTCGTCCAGGTGCAGGCCGAGGGTGCGGGCGCGGCGAATGAAGGTGAGCCGCTCCACGTCGGTGTCGTCATAGAGCCGGTAGCCGGCCGTGCTGCGACCGGCCGGGGGCAGCAGCCCCTTGGCTTCGTACACGCGTACCGCCTTGCGGGTCACCCGGGCCGCCCGCGTGGCCTGCCCGATGGTCAGCTGCTGGATCATGTTCTGCGTCCTCCTTCCGTCCAGTGTTGACCTGGCCCCCGGGGCCAGGTTCTAGCGTCGGTCGAGACGGAACCAGAACACGAAACAGGGAGGTGAGCGCGATGCCGCTGCGTGAGGGCGAGGTCTATCGCTGCCCCGATGAGGACTGCGGGTGCGAGCTGACGTTGACCAAGGGCGCGCCCCGGCGACCTGCTCCGGTCAGCAGAATCCGACGTGTTGCTGCGGCAAGACGATGATCAAAGCCGCATAGAGCGGTCGGAGAGGACGAGCTCACAGCAGCTCGGCGATCTGGCGTGCCGCCTCGCGGGCCGGGCGGCCCACCCCGATCAGCGTGGCGGAGGCAGGGCCGGTCCAGTCCCCGTAGCCCAGCAGATGCAGCCGCGGCTCGTCGAGGGCGCGGGTGCCATCGGTAGGGATGTGTCCGCGCTGGTCACGGAGGCCGAGCGGCACAAGATGGGAGAGGGCCGGGCGGAAACCTGTGCACCAGATGACCGCGTCGGCCTCAATGCTCGTGCCATCGGCCCACACGGGGCCGAGCAGCGCGAGGTGGGTGAACATGGGCTCGGCCTTGAGGAGTCCCGCGTCGCGGGCGGCTCGTACGGGAGGTACGGCGACGATGTCGCCCAGCGAGGCCACTCCGCCGACATCCGCCTCGCCGCTGTCGAGCGCGCGGCGGCGCGCCGTCGCTACGTCGAACAGGGCGCGGCCGTCGATGTCGTCGGGCAGGAAGCGCGGTGGCCGCTGGGTCACCCAGGTCAGTTCCGCGTGCCCGGCCAGGTCGGCGGCTATCTGCGCGCCGGAGTTGCCACCGCCGACCACGACCACGCGCTGGCCTTCGAAGTCTTGGGGGCGTCGGTAGTTGACCGTGTGCAGTTGCCGTCCGCCGAAGACATCGCGTCCGGGGACGGCGGGCAGGAACGGCCGCCACCAGGTGCCGGTGGCGCTGATCACGAACCGTGCCTGCCAGGTGCCGGCCTCGCTGTCCACCCGCAGCCGCTCGCCGTCCCGGTGCACGCCGCGCACGGTGGCGGCCCGGACGAGGGGCAGTTCGTAGCGGCGCTCGTAGTCGGTCAGGTAGTCCACGACGTGCCCGGCGTCCGGGTACGTCTGTCCTGTCTGAGGCGGCATGAGGCGGCCGGGCAGCGAGGAGTACGCGGCCGGGGAGAACAGCTTCAGCGAGTCCCAAGTATGGCGCCAGGCACCGCCCGCCTCGGCTTGGGCGTCGAGGATGACGAAGTCGAGGCCGAGGCGGCGCAGGTGGTAGCCGGCGGCGAGCCCTGCTTGGCCGCCGCCGACCACCACCACGTCCGTGCGTGATGTCATGAACCGAGTTGCGCGACCGTGAACTTCTTACGCCAGGCCAGGGACACGTACACCAGCGCGACCAGGACGGGGACCTCGATGAGGGGGCCGACGACTCCGGAGAGGGCCTGGCCGGAGGTGACGCCGAAGGTGGCGATGGCGACGGCGATGGCGAGCTCGAAGTTGTTCCCGGCGGCCGTGAAGGCGAGGGTCGCGGTGCGGTCGTACGCGAGGCCGATGACCTTGCCCAGGGCGAAGGTGCCGAACCACATGATCGCGAAGTAGGCGAGCAGGGGCACCGCGATCCGGGCGACGTCGAGCGGCTGCGAGGTGATCGTCTTCCCCTGGAGGGCGAAGAGAATCACGATCGTGAACAGCAGACCGTAGAGCGCCCACGGCCCGATCTTCGGCAGGAACTTCGCCTCGTAGCCGTCCCGGCCGAGCTTCTTCTCGCCGATGCGGCGGGTGAGGAAGCCGGCGAGGAGCGGTACGCCGAGGAAGATGACGACGTTGAGGGCGATTTTCCACATGGAGATGTCGAGGTGCTCACCGTCGCCGAGGCCCAGCCAGCCCGGCAGCAGATCGAGGTAGAACCAGCCCAGCAGACCGAAGGCGATGACCTGGAAGACCGAGTTCAGGGCGACGAGCACGGCGGCGGCTTCGCGGTCGCCGCAGGCCAGGTCGTTCCAGATGATCACCATCGCGATGCAGCGGGCCAGACCGACGATGATCAGGCCGGTGCGGTACTCGGGCAGGTCCGGCAGGAAGATCCAGGCCAGCGCGAACATCACCGCCGGACCGAGCACCCAGTTGATGACCAGCGACGACACCATCAGCTTGCGGTCGCCGGTGACCGCGTCGAGCTTGTCGTAGCGGACCTTGGCCAGCACCGGATACATCATGATCAGCAGGCCAACCGCGATCGGCAGCGAGATCCCGCCGATCTCCACCTTGGCCAGGGCGTCGTTCAGGCCGGGGATGACGCGGCCCAGGCCCAGTCCGAGCCCCATGGCGATCAGGATCCACACCGCGAGGAAGCGGTCGAGTGTGGAGAGCTTGGCGACGACGGAAGCTTCTTCCGTCGTCGCGGGGGCTTCGGTGCGGGTCACGGGCAGGACCTCTTCCGGTCGACGGCGGTACGGGCGTGCTCGGCCAGCTCGGTGAACTGACCGGCGAGGGCGGCGATGACGTCGGGCCGCAGCTTGTAGTAGGTGAACCGGCCGCAGGGCTCGGTCTCCACCACACCCGCCTCCCGCAGCACCCGAAGATGGTTGGAGAGGTTGGTCTGCTTAGCCCCGGTCTCCTCGACCAAGTGCGTGGTGCACAGCGTCTCGTGGGCGAGCAGATTCACGATCTTCAGCCTGAGCGGGTCGGCCAGAACCCGGATCAGATCAGTGTCGACTGACGTCATCATGGACTGATACTCTCACATCATCCGAGGATGACACCAGTCCCGGCTGACCCGTAGGGCCCATCGAAGGGGTTCTCATGTCCCCCGCTTCCGCCTCCCCACCTCCTGCCCTTCCCGACGAACGCCTCGCCACCGGGGCCGCCCGCCTCGCCTCACAGCACTCCGGTCGCTTCTGCGTAGAGACCGTGCAGGGGCTCCTCGCGGACTCCTACCGCCTGCTCGCCGAGCACGCCCGGGTACGCGCACACCTGGTGGTGCTGGCTGAGCGGTTCGCGGCCGAGCGGCTGGAGGCCCTCGCCCACGTCGAGGGGGCTCCCGGCGCGGGCCTACCACGGGTGCTGTTCGTGTGCAGCCACAACGCCGGATGGGATGCGGCGACGCCTGCCCCGTCGTGTCCGGCCGCCGCTACCTGGACTGGCCCGTCCCCGACCCCGACGGCGCCCCCATCGCCGTCGTACGGGACATCCGCGATGCCTTAGACGCCCACATCCGCTCCCTGCTGGGCACCCTGCCCGACTCCTGAACCACCACTGCCCGACCCCAATTGATCTCCACTGATCCCTCGTGAAGGAAGAACTGATGTCCTCCACCACCGCCGCGTCCGTGCTGTTCGTCTGCGTCCACAACGCCGGCCGCTCGCAGATGGCCGCCGGATTCCTCTCCCACCTCGCCGGCGACCGCATCGAGGTCCGCTCCGCAGGCTCCCTGCCCGCCGACCAGGTCAACCCCTCCGCGGTCGAGGCGATGAAGGAGGTCGGCATCGACATCGCCGACCAGTCGCCGAAGGTCCTGACTACCGAGGCCGTCCAGGCGTCCGACTACGTCATCACCATGGGCTGCGGCGACGCCTGCCCGATCTTCCCCGGCAAGAAGTACCTCGACTGGGCCCTGGAAGACCCCGCAGGCAAGGGCGTCGAGTCCGTCCGGCCCATCCGCGACGAGATCAAGACCCGCATTGAGGCTCTGATCGCCGAGATCGACGCGGAGGCAGCCAAGTGACCGACGACATCCGTGACGTCATCATCATCGGCTCTGGCCCCGCCGGCTACACCGCAGCCCTCTACACCGCCCGCGCCAGCCTCAAGCCGCTGGTCTTCGAGGGAGCGGTGACCGCAGGCGGCGCGCTGATGACCACCACCGAGGTTGAGAACTTCCCCGGCTTCGCCGACGGCATCCAAGGCCCCGACCTCATGGACAACATGCGGGCCCAGGCCGAACGCTTCGGCGCCGAACTCATCCCGGACGACGTCACCGCCGTGGACCTGACCGGTGAGATCAAGACGGTCACCGACTCGGCGGGCACCGTCCACCGCGCCAGGGCCGTCATAGTCACCACCGGCTCCCAGCACCGTAAGCTCGGCCTGCCGAATGAGGACGCGCTCTCCGGCCGTGGCGTCTCGTACTGCGCCACCTGCGACGGATTCTTCTTCCGCGACCACGAGATCGCCGTGATCGGCGGCGGCGACACCGCTCTGGAAGAAGCCACCTTCCTCTCCCGCTTCGCCAAGTCCGTCACCATCGTCCACCGCCGTGGCACCCTGCGCGCATCCAAGGCAATGCAAGAGCGAGCCTTCGCCGACCCGAAGATCCGCTTCGCCTGGGACAGCGAGGTCGCCGAAATCCACGACGACGGCGGCAAGCTCTCCGGCCTGACCCTGCGCAACGCCAAGACCGGCGAGACCTCCCAACTGCCCGTGACGGGCCTGTTCGTCGCGATCGGCCACGACCCGCGCACCGAACTGTTCGCCGGTCAGCTCGATACCGACGACGACAACTACCTGAAGGTGACGGCGCCCTCGACCCGCACGAACCTCCCCGGTGTATTCGCCGCAGGCGACGTGGTGGACCACACCTACCGCCAGGCCATCACCGCCGCCGGCACTGGCTGCTCCGCCGCCCTCGACGCCGAGCGGTACCTGGCTGCCCTGGTTGACGGCGAGCACAGTGCACACGCACGCGAGCCGCAACTGACCACCACTGACCGGTAGCCGTTCTGCTCGTGCCTCCCGGCGCATAACGACGGGAGGCACGAGCAGCCTGCCGTTACGTCGCGGTCTCAGGGAATTGAACTTGCGGCATGCTCACGCTGTTTTCGCGGCAGGCAGCGGTCGGTCGCCGAAGATGCAAAGTAGGTCTGGACAACCGCGGCGCCGATCGTGCAGGCGGACCTTCACCTCGCTGGTCACGACCGCCGACGGGTGCAGCCTTCAACCGCACCGGACAGGTGTTGTCCGGTGACGTTGAAGGCTGCGGATTGAAGCTTCACTTTGCGGGGGATCTTGCGGGTTGAAGAGTGGCCTTGCGGAGAGGGGCGGGGTTAGCTGGACGGGGTGTGCGTTAGAGGTGCTGCCATACGGATACGTGAGTGGGAAGGCACCATCTGGCACAGCAGCCGTACCGACGACCTCATGAAGGAAGAAGTCGCACGACGACGCAAAGGACTCGAAGACGGGGCAGCGCGTTTGCGGAACCATCGGATGCGTTCATCGCCGGCCTGAGCGAGCGATTTTGAACTTGCTGTCTGCGCGCCTCCGCTCCCCACCCATCGCCCTTGGGCTCCAAGCCGTTCCTGTCGGGTCTGCTGGGTCGATCCCGGTGGAGGAGTACCGGCAGACTGGCTGGCTTGGGTGTACGACGGCGCCTGATCGTCCCTGCCAGCACAGGAGCGCGCTGCCGAACCAACGCAGGGTGGGCCAATGTGAATCGGTAGGGTGGCGTCGGACGGCACCGGAGCGTGCCTCTGCCCGCCCGCATCGACACCACCCATCAGGGGGACCGCCGTGCCCGTTCCACGCCTGAGCAGTACACCGCTCCCTGGGATCGGGGCCCGCTACGACCTCACCACCCGCGAGCACCGCCGTCTGTCGGTGGTCGCCCACCGCGACGGGGGACGCACCCTCAACGCCTACCGCAACGACGATCCGGATGAGTGCGCGCTGTCGGTGAAGCTCACCGCCGGTGAGACAGCGGCGCTGATCGACGCGCTGATGCCCTCGCACCACAGCCCTAATCTGCTGTCGACCACCGATCTCGGTCTGGTCGCTGAGTGCATTGAGCTGTCCTCCGTCTCGTACTGGAACGGCCGGGTGCTGGGTGATACCCGGATGCGCACGGAGACCGGAGTGTCCATCGTGGCGGTGCTGCGCCGGGCCGAGGCGATTCCGTCTCCCGGGCCCGAATTCCGGCTGGCCGGCGGGGACATCCTCATCGTGATCGGCACCCGCGAGGGCGTGGAGGCTGCCGCCACGATCCTGGGACGGGACTGATCCGGTGCACTCGTCCGCTGTCTTTCTGATCGAATTCGGCGCGATCATCCTCAGCCTGGGACTCCTGGGCCGCTTCGCCGGACGTTTTCACTTCTCTCCGATCCCTCTCTACCTACTGGCCGGGCTCGCCTTCGGTGAGGGCGGTCTGCTGCCGCTCGGTACGAGTGAGGAGTTCGTCGCCATCGGCGCCGAGATCGGCGTCGTCCTGCTCCTGCTGATGCTCGGCCTGGAATACACCGCCAGCGATCTGGTCTCCAACCTCAAGACCCAGTACCCGGCCGGGCTCCTCGACGCCGCCCTGAACGCCCTGCCGGGCGCGGCGATGGCCCTGCTGCTCGGCTGGGGCCCGGTGGCCACCGTGGTCCTGGCCGGGGTCACCTGGATCTCCTCCTCCGGCGTCATCGCCAAGGTCATGGGCGACCTCGGGCGGCTCGGCAACCGCGAAACCCCGGTGATCCTGAGCATCCTGGTCCTCGAAGACCTCGCCATGGCCGTTTACCTGCCCATCATCACCGCTCTCCTGGCCGGAGTGAGCCTGGCCGCCGGAAGCCTCACCCTGGCGATCGCCCTGGGTGTCGCCGGACTGGTGCTGTTCGTCGCTCTCCGGTACGGACGGGTCATCTCCCGTTTCGTCTCCAGCGACGACCCGGAGAAGCTGCTGCTCGTGGTGCTGGGCCTGACGCTGCTTGTCGCAGGCATAGCCCAGCAGCTTCAGGTGTCCGCAGCTGTTGGCGCGTTCCTGGTGGGCATCGCCTTGTCCGGGGAGGTCGCCGAGGGCGCGCACAACCTGCTCAGCCCCTTGCGGGACTTGTTCGCGGCGGTGTTCTTCGTCTTCTTCGGGCTGCACACCGACCCCGCCAGCATCCCGCCCGTCCTCCTCCCGGCACTTGCCCTGGCGGTGGTCACCGCCTGCACGAAGATCGCCACCGGGTACTGGGCGGCGAAGCGCGCCGGGATCTCCGCCAAGGGCCGGTGGCGGGCCGGCGGCACGCTGGTCGCCCGTGGTGAGTTCTCCATCGTCATCGCCGGACTCGCCGTCACCGCCGGCATCGAACCCTCCCTCGGCCCGCTCGCCACCGCCTACGTGCTGGTGCTGGTCATCATCGGCCCGCTCACCGCCCGCTACACCGAACCCCTCGCCACCCGCCTGACCGGGCGCCGCAAGCAGCCTCCCGCAGCCCGGGCCACGAAGACGGAAGCCCTCCCGGAGGCACTGGAGCCGGTGGACGACGGCACGGCCCGCCGGGCATGACCGACGACGCCTGGGCGGCGTCCACGGACCGGGAGACTCCTTCTGCTCGCCGCCCTGGCCGTCTACCTCGGCGTCGTCGGCTTCACCGGAAGCCTGCCGCGCCTCCTGGTCCGCGACGAGGGATGGCGGCGGGACACCGCGGGGCATCCCGCCTCCAGTGCCCTGACACTCATCCTGCTGATCACGTTGTGGCCGGTGAGCATCCTGTATCCGGCCTGGCGGATCGCCGTCCGACGACGCGGACGGACCCGCTGACCCCTCAGCCGGTGACCCGGCCGGTGGGCCCCGGATCGCCTTGCTCACCGAACCAGCGGGCGAGTTTGCCACGGCGGCCGACGGCACGCAGCCGTCGTTCGGCGGCCTCCCGCACCTTCGGTGTCGTGATCAGCAACAGCTCGTCCCCCGTACGCAGCACCGTGTCCTGACGCGGGACGATGGTGACGCCGCCCCGGACGATCAAGGTGAGCATGGTCGGCGGCGGCAGGCGCAGTTCGAAGACGGCCACCCCTTTGAGCCGTGAACCGGGCGGGATGATGACGGTGAGCAGGTCCGCATCCAGCACGTCCAGTGGGGCCGTCTCGACCTGGACCTCCCGCAGGGCATCAGGACGGACCAGGCCGAGCCTGCGCGCGACGGCGGGCAGGCTGGGGCCCTGGAGCAGGGTGAACAGGACCACCAGGACGAAGACGATGTTCAGCACGTCGATGGCGCCGCTGACCCCTTCGACGATGGGGAAGGTGGCCAGCACGATCGGGACCGCGCCGCGCAGTCCGGCCCAGGAGATGAACGCCTGCTCGCGCCACGGCAGCCGGAACGGCAGCAGGCAGGCGAGCACGGAGACGGGCCGGGCCGCGAGCACGAGAACGAGCCCGACCGCGACGGCCGGGAGGACGGCGGAGGGCAGCTCCCTTGGGGTCACCAGGAGGCCGAGCATGACGAACAGGCCGATCTGGGCCAGCCAGCCCGTTCCCTCTGCGAAGGAGCGGATTGCAGCGCGATGCGGCAACTTGGCGTTGCCCAGGACGAGCGCGGCGAGGTAGGCGGCGATGATGCCGCTGGCGTTCACGGCGCCGGCGGCGGCGAACGCGATGATGCCGAAGCCCACCGTCGCCAGCGGATACAGGCCCGTGGCCGGCAGCGCGATGTGCCGCAGGGCAGCGACACCAAGGCGCCCCATGGCCAGCCCCAAGGCACCGCCCACGCCGAGCTGGTACACGACGTTGCCGACGATGTGCGCCGCATCGGGCAGGTCCTCGGCCGCGGTGCTGAAGACCAGCACCAGGATGATGGTGGGCGCGTCGTTGAACCCCGATTCGGCCTCCAGCAGCCCCGACACCTTCTGCGGCAGCGGCAGCGCCCGCAGTACCGCGAAAACCGCCGCCGCATCCGTGGACGAGACGATCGCACCCAGCAACAGCGCCAGATGCCAGTCCATCCCCAGAAGCCAGTGCGCCCCGGCCGCGGTGACCATCACCGACACGGCCACACCCACCGTCGCCAGCACCCCGGCAGGCAGCAGCAGCCGCCGGACGTCCGTCCACTGCGTGGTCAGACCGCCCTCGACGAGGATCACCGCCAGAGCCGCGATGCCGAGGGACTGGGCCAGCCCCGCGTCATCGAACTCCAGACCGAGGACGTCCTCACCGAGGATCACGCCAACGGCGAGGAACAGCAGCAGACCGGGCAGCCCGATCCGGTGCGCCATGCGGGCCGCGGCGATGCTGGCCAGCAGCACCGCGCCGCCGACCAGCAGGGCCAGATACAGCTCCTGCAGCGTCACCAGACCGCCCCAGCACCCCTATACGCGCGGTGCACCAGCGACATGCCGCGCTCGGTCACACTGGTACATCTCACGGCTGGTCCAGGAAATGCTCCATCAACCGAGCCGCGCTGATCGCGCCCGTCGTCCGTGTCCGCTCCCCGTCCGACTCGACAACGGCCACCAACGGGGTACGCGTCGTCACCATCAGCGCAGCAACCTCCAAGACGTCGGCACTCAGTCCGACCACCGTCGGCAGGACACGTGGCCCCGGCAGCCACTGCGCTACCGAGAGCCCGGCCAGCGCCTCCGACAGCGTCTGCACATCCCCCTCCACGAAGGTTCTGGCCAGAGACGTATCTCGCAGCACAAAGTCGGGCACCATGACCTTCAGCAGCTGCGAACCAGGCACGATCGCGTACGGCCGCCCATCGCGATCGAGCACCAACAGCGCCGGCAACCGCCGCTCCACGAACAAACGAGCCGCGTCCATGGCGTCGTCGTCCGTACACACCGCCGGATACGGCTCCGCCAGATCGCCCGCACGCATACGCGTCCCCTTGCGTCATCGGCGCCGCAAGTACGCCAGCCCTGGCCAACGCAACAGCCAGCTGACCACGACCGCCAAACAGATTCCCGACATACCACCCCGGACCCTACCGCCGCCCTCCCCGCACAAACGGACATCCACACGGAAGCCAGTCGCTATCGATGACCTCGCTGTCGTTGGTCAGCAACAAGCTCCAACTTGGAGCGGACGTCATCCAGGACGGATCATCACCTCGCTGCCACCGTCTGGGGCGTACACAGCGGTGGACAGACCTCAAGGGGCAAGATCGTGAGACAAAACCCTGCTGTCCCCGACTGAGACATGGCCAAGCACAGCAGATCGGAGGCGTGCGAGGGACTGCGGAAATGCGAACCCACACTTGCGATACCAGCCGATGGGAAATGCAAGATCGAATTGCACAGACCAGGCCTAGTACCAATACCGGTGATTTAGTTTGTTTTCCGGCGGGTTGGCCGGGTCTTGGTTGGTCCGACCAGCGTCAGACGGGGAGCGTCCGGTGGGGGCGGGTTGCGATGCTCGGTGCGCTTGAGCTTCCAATTGGACATTTTGCGTTTGATGACGCGGGGGCTGGAGCGCAACCGCCGGGGCGGCAGGGGGCGTTCGCGGATCTCATGCAGGGCCGCGGTCAGGGCCCGGGCCAGCCGGGAGGGGGGAAAACGCCGCCTGGTCGGTGACGTGGCGGCGGATGACGCGCAGGGTGCGGGTGAAGGAGATCCGGTCGGGGTCCTGGCCGGAGTGCTGGGCGGCCTGGTGCATGAGGTCCCGCAGTGCGTGATGCACCAGCAGGAAGCCGAAGATCTCCTGCTCGATCCCGGCCGGGTGCTGGGAGCGCAGGACGAGGCGGGATCCGCCTTGGTGGGTCTTGATCTCGTCCAGGGTGTTCTCGATCTCCCACCGCTGGGCGTAGAGCGCGGCCAGTGAGGTGGCGGACGCGGCCTTGGGGGCCAGGATCGTGGTGATCAGCCGGTAGACCGTCGTGGCGCCGCCTTCGGGACCGAGGGTGTACTCGATGACGCGGACGTGGGCCGGATCCGCGCGGCGGTTTCTGTCGCGGGCGGCGACGATCTGTGAGAGGTAAGAACCGTCCTCCAGCAGAGTCCGCACGGGCAGAACCGCGTCGCTCTTGACGCGCCACAGCAGGTCGGCACCGGTCGCGGCGGCGGCCCGCCACAGGTCGAAGCTGTGAAAGCCCCGGTCGGCCAGGACCAGCATTCCGGGCGTCAGTGAGCCGAACAGGCGCTGGGCCAGCTCGGTTTCGTGCACGGCCAAAGGCCCGGCCTCGGCCGCGAAGACGGCGTGGGTGCCGCACTCGACGAGGGCGGCCACCCGTGCCTGCGGGTAGGCGCTCTTCTCTCCTCCGCGGCCCACCCCGGGGCGGCCGAAGAAAGCGGCATTGGCCTGGGTGTCAGGCACATCGAATGTGGTGCCGTCCACCGCGACCAGCCGCCGGCCCCGATACCAGGAACCGGCCGTCTCTTCGGTGGCCACGGGCCTGCATACCCGGGCGAACAGGGCCTTGAGCGGTTCCGGGCCCAGCCGCAGCCGGGCCCGGCCGATCGCCGCGGTGGTCGGCACCCGCCACGTCTTCCACCGGCCCATCCGCTCCAGCCTGTGGGTGATCAGCCTGGCGACCTCCTCATAGCCCTGACCGGAAAACAGGCACATCGCGAGCACGAAATAGACCACCACCCGGGCCGGGAGCAGCCGATGCCGCTGCTCGACCCGGCCGCACCCCGCGACCACTTCATCCACCAGCTCCGGCGGAAACGCGCGGGTCAGCACCCCAAGCGCGATCCGGTCCGACAACCGCTCGTCCGCCGACGACTTCACCTGTCCGGGCCTTGGCACACCCCACTCAACGACCCGAAAACCTCAAAGTCACCGGTATTGGGCCTAGCGGTGGTTTGTTGACGGCGGTTCGGGTCGGTAGTAGGCCAGTTGGTGGGAACTCCGCCCACTGTCCGGGGGGTTGTGATGACCAAGCGTGTGCCGTGTCCGCCCGCGCCGGGGCCGTTGGAAGCTTATGCCGCCCGCTTCGATGACCTGTTTTCCACGTTGGCACAGCGCCGGGGGTTCCGCGAGTACCTCGTAGGGCTGCTGCTGCCGAGGGACCGGAACAAGACGCTGACCTGCCTGGCCGGTACGGAGCCGGTGGCCGGCGCTCAGCATCGGGCGGTCCAGCGGCTGCAGTTCTTCCTGTCCGAGTCGACCTGGGACCATGAGAAGGTCAACGCCCGCCGTGTGGAGCTGCTGCTGGCCGATCCAGCCACGGCCCCGCACTCGGGCGGGGTGCTGGTCGTCGACGACTCCGGTGACCGCAAGGACGGGAGTGCGACCGCGCACGTCGGCAAGCAGTACCTGGGCTCGGTCGGGAAAATCGACCGCGGCGTCGTCACCGTGACCACCTGCTGGGCGGACGAGCGCGTCTACTACCCCCTGCACGCCGTGCCCTACACCCCCGCCCACCACTTCCCGAAGGGGAAGAACGACCCCGACTTCCCGCACGAAACTCCAGATCGGAGCCGACCTGGCCCGGAAGGCGAAGGAGTCGGGGGTGTCTTTGCGGGCGGTGGCCGCCGACTGTGCCTACGGCGACCAGGACGCCTTCCGCGGGGAACTGTCGGCCGCAGGGCTGCCGTTCGTGATGGCGCTCAAACCCCGGCGGGGAGCCTGGGCCTACGGCGACGAGGCGTACACGCCCGTCGACGCCGCCCGCGACCTGGCCTGGCACGGACCGGACCGCCCCGGCGACTGGACGGCGGTGACCCGCACCTTCCGCGACGGACACACCACCAGGTGGTGGGCCGCCGATGCCCAGCTGGGCTGGTGGGGCCCGGACAGCACCACCCGGCTGGTGATCGCCACCACCGACCCGGCCACGCTGCCCGCGCAGTCCACCTGGTACCTGGCCACCAACCTGCCCCGGCCGGGATCGACACGCGAGAGCGGCAGCCGTCACCCGGCCGCCGACCTCACCGAAGTCGTGCGGATCTACGGACTGCGGCACTGGGTCGAGCAGAGCTACAAGCAGGTCAAGGACGAGCTCGGATGGGCTGACTTCCAGGTCCGCTCCGATGTCGCCATCCGCCGCCACCAGACCCTCGTCACCTGCGCGTTCAGCTTCTGCTGGGACACCTGGTTCACCCCACCCCCACCCGTCGCCCATGAGGAGGAGCCGGCTCCTGGCCGGCCAGAGAGGGGGCACCCCACCGCCCCACCAGCCCCAGCCGGCCTGCTGGCCCCACGCCATCCGGGCCGTCCGTGGCTGGCTGACGCCCTGGGCCACGCTGCAACGCTACTGGCGGGCATGGTCAACGAAACCCCCTCCCGCCACACTCCAATCCCTGATCAACGCCGTCGGCACAGGCAGACCACTTGACCTCTACTGCCCGGTCTAACAAACCACCGCTAGGCACGTGGCCTCCAGCCCTACTTGCCATATGTGTCTGACGGCTGCAAGGGCTCCCTGGATAACAGGGTGCTCATGGGGATCACAGCAAGCCGAGCTGTTGCAGGTCAGTGGCGTATTTGCCGATGAGCGCGGCAGATAGATGCGGGATGTCTTTGTCGGCACCGATCTTGGCGTCCCGTACCGCGGTGTGGAACCGCTCGGCCGGAATGGCGGAGCCGGGGATCGGCTCGCTGGGCTGCTGGACGGAGTGCAGCAGCGGCAGGAGCGAGTGCTGTCGCTGGGTTTCGGGCAGTGCGCGGATGGCGGTGTCGAACCGGGCGAACCAGTCCTGGTAGTTGTCGATGCGCTGTACCGGGTATCCGGCTTGGTTGAGCCAGTCGACGAACACGTCCAGCGAGATACCGTCGTCGTAGGGGTTGAGTGTGTTGAACGTCCGGTATCCGCTGGTGTTGTGCGCGCCGAGTTTGGCGACGGCCTCGGCGGTGAAATCGACCGGCAGCCCCTCATAGTGCGCCCGTGGCCGGTTCCCTTGGGCGTCGGTGCGGTAGAAGGAACGGGGCGCGATCCCGGTCGTGATGAGACTGAGCAGTAGGCGGGTGAACATGTCCGGGACGTTGAGCTGCCCGGTGTAGCGGCTGTGCGCGAGGATCATGTCCGATCGGAAGACGGTGACGGGCAGGCCGCACGCCTCGTGCGCTTCCCGCAGGAGCACTTCGCCGGCCCATTTACTTGTCCCGTAGCCGTTGGCGTATGTGCCGTCGAGCGTGCGGGTGGGGCTGAGGACGCGGATATCGGTGTCCTCGTCGAGGGCTGACGGGTCGAGCTGCGCCACCACGCCTACGGTCGAGAGATGGGTGAACGGTTTGATCTTGCTGGTGATGGCCATCCGGATCAGCTCGGCGGTGCCGACGACGTTGGGTCCGAACACCTGGTTGTAGGGCAGGACGTGGTTGACCAACGCGGCCGGGTGCATGATCAGGTCGACGTTTTCGGCCAGCCGGTTCCAGGTCTTCTCGTCCAGGCCGAGGTTGGGTTCGCCGATATCGCCGGCAAGGACTTCCAGGTGTTCGGCGGCCAGTTCCTGGTAGTGCCGTATCAGTTCCGCGTCGCCGCTGTCGAATGCCGCGTCGAGCCGTGTGCGGGCCGCGGTCGCGTCAGTGCCCCGGACGATGCAGATCAGTGTGCCGCCGGTCTCGGCAAGCCGTTGCAGCCAGTCCAGGCACAGGAAACGGCCGAGATAACCGTTCGCGCCGGTCAGCAGCACGGTGTGCGGGGTGCCACCGCTGGGGCGCGGCAGCGTCTTGGCAGCGGCGATCACGCCAGTGTCGATGAACTTGTCCAGTCGCAGGTCGCCTGCATGGATTTCGGTGCTGTCCTGGCCGTGCACGGTCGCGAACGCGGGCCGTTTCGCCCCGGGTGCGCGCTGGGCTTCGATGTAGTTCGCGATCTGGCGCAAATCGTTTGCCGGGCTGATGATGACCCCGACCGGGACCTCGATGTCGAAGATCTCCCGCAGCAGGTTGGAGAACGACAGTGCGGACAGGGAGTCGCCGCCGAGCTCGGTGAAATGGGTGGTGGCGTCCAGGTCGGCGCTCGAGGAGCCCAGCAGCGCCTGCGCGGCGCGGCTGACCGTTGCGAGCACCGGCGCCTCGGCGCCGCTGCGGCGGAGTGTGCGCAGTTCGTCGGCCTGTCTTTCGGCGAGTTCGCTGTAGAGCTGTTCGAGGCGGTCGCCGTAGCGTTCTTTCAGCCGCGGGCGCAACAATTTCCGCGCATCCGAGAGTAGGCCGTTCTCGGTGGTGAACGGTTTGGTCTCGATCAGAAAATCACGGGGAATCTCGTAGGAATTCAGCTCGGCCCGCTTCGCGACGTGCTGCAGCGACTCACTGAGCGATGCTTTGAGCTCGGCGGAGTTTCCAGCCCGCTGGGCGGCTTCCTCGGTCGGCACGATCACCGCTAGCAGGTAAGCGCGTTCGCTGCTGCCGTAGACAAAGATCTGCCGGATGAGCGGGCTGGTGACGAAGATGGCCTCCAGGCGTGAGACGGCGACGAACTCGCCCTGCGACAGCTTGAGCACATTATTGCGGCGGTCGACGTAGACGAGCTGATCCGGCGCGATCTCGGCCATGACATCACCGGTCTTGTAATAGCCGTCCTCATCGAAGACCTCGGCCGTCACCTCGGGCCGTTTGTAGTACCCGGGAAAGATGTTTTCCGTCTTGACCAGAAGCTCGCCCCGCGGATACGGCGAATCGGTGCGAAAATAGCCAAGCTCGGGAACATCGACAAGCTTGTAATCGAGTACCGGCGGCCGCAACATCTGCGTGTCGAACAGGATTCCTCCGGCCTCGGTCGAGCCGTAGCCATCGTGCAGCCGCAGATCCAGACTGGACTCGACGAACGCCGCCATGTCGGCAGAAAGGGGCGCGCTGCCACAGGTGACTTCCAGCACGCGTCCACCCAGACGGCGCTCTCGCAGATCCGCCTTCACCGCCGCGTCCAGCGCGTTCTCGTCGTCGAAGTCAGCGGCGCGCCGGTCGCGCCCACTCTGGTACTCCTGGAACAGCATGTCGCAGATCCGCGGCACCAGGAGCAGTTCGGTCGGCCGGACCAGACCGATGTCCTCGAACAGCGTGGACAGATCGCTCTTGGCCGTGAAGTAGCTGATGCCGCCACGACCGAGCGTCCCGAACAGTGAAGAGCGCCCGGCGATGTGACTCAACGGCATGTAGTTGATCCCGATCGCGGGCAGGTCGCCCGACTCGAACCGGAACAGGGACCCGGACCACAGCTTCCGCACCATCCGGTCGGTGTACATGGCGCCCTTCGGCGTGCCCGTACTTCCGGAGGTATAGATGAGCAGGCTCAGCGGGTCCTCATCCGCACCAGGGGTGAACATCGGCGCGGGCGGCGACACGCGTCCTCGTTCGAGCACCGCCGCAAGCGAGTCAAGCGCGGTGACACCGGCCTCGGCCAACCGCCTGCGCGCCGCCTCGAACTTCTCCCGCTGGTCATCGGCCTCCGGGCGGTAGTCGAACACCACCACCCGCGGCGTCTGCGCACCCGACAGCGCCAAGTCGACGGCAGTGTCCAGGTATTCGATGCTCGCCGCGAGGACACGAGGCCCGGTCTCCTCGACGACCGGCGTCAACTGAGCAAGCGCAGCGCTGGACTGCAGCGGCACAGCGACCGCACCGAGATACCCACACGCCAGATCAAGCATCGTGTAGTCGCTGCTGGTGAACCCGAGCAGAGCGACGAAATCACCCGCACGAAGCGGACACTGCCCATCCTGGTGCCATTCCGCCGCGACCGCTCGCACACCCGCCCACAGCTCGCGATAACTGATCGTCTCGAACTCCGGCAACAGCCGCAGCGAGGTACGGCCCGACACCGGGTCGGTCACCACCTCTGTCGCCCGCTCACCCAGAGCGGGCCGATCGGCGTACCACTCCATGATCGCCGCCACCGTCTGCGCCCATCGCAGCCCCGGCTCCCGCGCCACGGCACTGACCGCTTCCCGCGGCCGGGCGTCCCGGAACTGCCGGTCGTGAACAGACAACTCGGCGGTCACACGCTCCACTCGCGCGGACACGCCACCCTTGACCTCAGGCTTCCAACTCATCACCCATCACCAGCTTTTCGCCAGTCACCACTACTCACGCACCCCGAGGGCCTGCCTCTCGATTAAGTGTATATACCAACCAACTATACAGCCGGTAGGTGGCACCAGCAGTGATGACGGTGTGATATCCGTCCTATGGCACCGGTGCTGCTGTGCAGCCACAGCCCGTTTTCTCACGTATACGGGGCGTGGTGCGAGGGGAGCCGTGGGCGGGGCCTCCGGCGGCTGCAGGGTGCTGCTGGTCGTAGTGGTGGCAACAGGTTGCTGCTCGGCGGGTTCCGGCGGGTGGTGGTCGTCGCGGTGGTGCTGCTCGTGGTCGTGGTGGTCGGCGGGCGGCTGGGGCGCAGGAACGCAGGTCCAGCCAGTACGAGGCAGGAAGGCCGAAGGGCAGTTCTCTCGGGGCGTACGGGGTGACAGAGCGGTCTCGACGGTCGTGGCCTGACGGGTGATCTTCGCGAGGGCCGCCTCGGAGTGCGGGCCGGGGTCGAGGGCGGCAAGGTGGCTTACGACCCGGACGGCCGCCCGGTGCATGGGCTCGGCGTCACCCGCCAGGATCACGACGCCCGCGACGGACGGCTCGGTCTCGGCGACCCGTGGGGCGACCTTGCCACCCATGCTGTGCCCGGCGACGAACACCCGGCTGGAAGCGACGCGAGGCTCCCCTGGAGCAGACGGACAGCGGCAGCCGCGTAGGGGACGTACTCGCGTGTCATCGTGAAGTCGTCCGCGGCGGCCACCTCCGTCGCGTATGTGAAGGTCATCTTGTCATTGCGCAGCACCGCCACGCCGCGGCCGGCCAGACCCCAGGCAAGGTCCTTGAGGGGCGCTGGGTCCGCTGGTCGCGTCCCGGTCGAAGGGACCTCCGCCGCTCAGTGGCACGACCCCGGGCCACGGGCCTCGCCACGCGGAACGGTGACGGTGCCGGCCAGGCTGCGTCGGGAGCACCCTGTGATCGTTCTCGGAGTCATTTTGCTTGTCATCGGGTTCGTGACCGGTATATCCGTCCTGTGGACGATCGGGGTTGTTCTCCTACACGTTCACTGAGAGAACCTTGGTGCAGGTTTCAGAATTTCACAAAAAGGTCTACTCCGTACCTCGAAGTGGGCCGAATTTTGAGGGGGTATGGTGATCTCCAAGATCCTCATGCCATGAGCATCGCCGAGCCAAAACGTAACCCTTGCCCCCATTGAGGAGATAGAGCGTTCCTGCCGCTTTCGTGGACGAATGAGATCCCAGGATTCGCTCCCTCTCCTCGCTGTGCGCCTCACTGATTTCCAGATGGCTGTAGTAAGGGCGCAAATGCATCAACTCGACCGCCATGAAGGCGACATCCAGCCGGGTGTCGAATCCTTCCACATTGACGCTACGTAGTAGCAGCGTGGAGTGACTAACGGAATACTGCCAAACCTGAAACTCGCGCCCCCACTCTACGATTTTTTCCATGTCACCCTCCGAAAAGAAAATCTGGCTCAGGGACCTTCACCTCGGCCCCATGTCGATAGAATGTGATGCCATCCCAGGGGCGGTCCCCAACTCGCACAGCCTTGCCGACGTGGTACATCTCCCGTTCCGTCGCGAACCAATTGGTGCCGCTGCCATTTTTATAGGCGTTGATGAATTGTTCGGCGGGGCTGGCTCCACGGAATCCATCCAGCGAGATGTGAATCTTGACATTTGGATTGTGGGCGGCTGGGGCAACCAAATGTGGCGCCTCGGGGACGAGTTGGCCGTGCGCATGCAGCGCATGGACCCCACTCCGGAGCTCCAGCTCAAGGAGCGGCGGTGGCTACCCGTGCTGGCCCCGCGCCTGCCGCTCCCGGTGCTGACCCCCGGTTCCGCCGGTTATAGGCAGGCCACGCTTCCCGCGCCGCATGCGCGGGGCCGAGGAGGCTCTCTCCAGTTCCCAGGGCAACCGTCCGACCATTCCACGCCCCTTACGCCGGGAGGTTCTTCGGCGACCGCTCCAGGTCCAAGATCGCCTTCCATGGCCTTCGCCTTTCAAGCACAGGCTCGGCTCCTCCTTGGCCCGCCCGCGGGCGGGGGTTAAATGACGGCGCTGCAGGCTTCACTTCATGTTGCGGACTGGCCGGTTGCACGCCCCCGAAGGGCGCTTGTCACTCCACTTCGACGCCACCCTTTCGAGCGACGCCGGGAGTCAGCTACCGGGGACCCTGGCATCTCCCCGGGCCGGACTTGCACCGGCTGGCAACCCTGAGCTTGTCGTCCGGTTACATCGTTCACGCCCCTTCTGAGCTGCGGTGACGTCCGGACTGCTGGACGTACGCTTGTCTTTTAACCAGTCCGCCGGGGCTTCGTGCCGACCTTGTGATGGGTAGGCCTCTGGAACAGTTGGCCGGTGGCGAGGACTCTGCCCACGTCATGGCGGGTAGCCCGTCGCCGGTTCATGGTCCCCGGCGGTCGGCCGGGGCCGGGCCGGGAGGGTTTCGGTGCCCCCGCCGGGGAGGCCGCCGTCGGACGGATGTTCCTGAACCCCCGCCGAACCCGGGCCGGGGCGAGCCGTGCAGGCGGGGCCGGTTTCTCCCAAGGGCGCCGCAGGTCCTGGACGAGCGGGTGGGCGAGCCGGAGCTGGGTGTGGGCGGAGATGATGCAATGCCGCGAAGTTAGGGACCGTAAAGAATCAAGGTGTGGGTTTTGCTTGTGGCGTGAGAGTGACGCCGTGCGCCGTGGCGTAGACGAGGAGGCCGGTGAGGGTGCTCAGGTGCGCCGCTGCGGGCCCGAGGGAGTGCCCGTGCTGGACCATCAGCTGTCTGATCTCGCCGGTGGCCTCGCGGATGGTGTCCTTGCTGACGGTGAACAGGCGGGCGAGCGCGGTGGGCGGCAGGGCGAGGTGTTGCTGCAGCGCGGTAGCCAGGACGCGGTCGGCCAGGTTCAGTTTGGCTTTGCGGCCGCCTCCCGGGGCCCGGCGACGTGTGCCGCCGTCGCGTCGGGTGGTGTGGTCCGGGGCGTGCAGTGCCTGCCAGGGGGCGGCCAGGGCCGTGGTCAGCTCGGTCAGTGTGGTGCTGGTCATGCCCGTCAGGGCGGGGTGCGACAGGGCCCCACGGTCGAGGCCGACGGTCGGCCCGCTGAGGCTCGCCGGCTCGGTGAGGCGGGGGTGCACGGTGTAGTTCCACTCCCCGTGGAAGGCGTGGCCGGTCAGCGGCACCGCGTTCATCTCGGCGTCGCTGACCTTCACACCGGTGGGGTAGCGGCCGGGGTCCAGTTCGGCGTGGACGGTGAGCCCGGTGCGTGTGGTGGTCGCGGCGATGCTCTGCACGACGACCTCATAGCTGGTCAGCGGACGGCCGCGCCAGTTCATCGTGATCGCGGAGAACAGCCGGTGCTCCACCTTGTTCCATTTCGACGTGCCCGGAGGCATGTGACAGACAGTGACGGCCAGGCCCGTCTCGGCGGCGAAGGCCGCGAGTTCGGTCTTCCAGGCCCGGGTGCGGTAGCCGTTGGAGCCACCGGCGTCGGCGATGATCAGCAGCCGGGTAGCGCCGGGGTAGTCGAGGCGTCCTCGCCCGTTCCACCAGCGGCGGATCGACTCGACCGCGAAGGCAGCGGTGTCGTGGTCACAGCCGACGCTGACCCAGCCGGTGTTCGAAGTGATGTCGTAGATCCCGTACGGGGCGGCCCTGCCGAGCTCCTGATCGGGGAAGTCATGGGTACCGACCCGCACCGGCCGGCCCGTCGGCCGCCACTCGCGGCCCGCGTTCTTGAACTGGCCGACGACTTCCTTCTTTTTCGTATCCACGCTGACCACCGGCTCGCCGCCCGCCTGATGGTCCCTGACCTGGTCGTTGATATACCGGAACTGCGCATCCCGATTCGGGTGCTGGGCTCCCTCCAGGGTCTTCGCGTTGGCCTGCAGGCTGAAACCGTTCTCCCGCAGCAGCCGGCCCACGGTCGGCGCCGACACAGCATGGCCCTGCCGAGTCAGCTCCCCGGCCAGACACCGCAGCGACTTGGTCGTCCACCGCAGCGGCGACATCGGATCGCCCCGCTCATCCGGCTCCACCAGCGCCAGCAGAGCCGGAACGAGCAGACGGTCAAGCTCCTCGGCGCTCTTGCGACCGCCGCCGTCGCGGCGCACCCGGCCATCGGGCAGTGGGTCCTCACCACCCTCCAGCTCGAAGACTCCTTTCCGCACCGTCGTCTCGCTCACCCCCGCGGCACAAGCGACGGCCCGGACCCCACCGTGCCCCAGCAGCCGGGCCTCGGTAGCCAGCGCCAGCCGCTGCTGCCGCTCATTCAGATGAGGGAACAACACTCCGAATCTCAGGGAAAGTTGGTCACGAACCTCGCTCGGTATGCGCATACCACACCAACGACAGGAACACCGGGAAAACGGTGTTTGTGTTGATGGCTGGGCAGTTCTATGGGCTGTGTCCGCGTCGTGTGTAGTGACTGATGCGGGCCTGGTGTTGTCGCTTTCGGCGCCAGTGTGTCCAGTGAAGGATGTGGTCGACGGGTGTGGGTCGGCGGTCGGTGAGGCGGGTGATCAGGCGTCTGATCTCGGCGAGGCTGAGGCCGATGAGCTGGGAGGATCCGTTTCTACTTTTCCGGCAGAGAGTTCACGGGCTCGCAGGACGGTCAGGCAGGCGTGTGCGGCCATGGCCAGGGTGATGTGGCGGTGCCAGCCGGGATAGCGGCGGACTTGGTAGTCGTTGTCGGCGTACGAGCTGAAATGGCTCTGGCAAGATTTTCGTAGCCCGAGATCATCTCGGTGGTGTCATGGTCGACCGGCCCGCATAGCGGGCAGCCTTTGAGCGTGCTCAGTTGAACTTTCAGACTTGTTACCGCACTTGGCGGCTGTGCTGGTCTCCTCGGTCGAGGATTCCGGACCTGTGATGGTTGTCCATGCGCGTACGCGATCGCTTGTTCCCGCGGCTTGTACGGGCTGTGGGACACCGAGCGGGTGGTGTCACAGCCGCTACGTCAGACGACTCGCCGACGCGTCGCTGGGCGGCCGCCCGGTGCTAATCGAGCTGAGCGTGCGTCGTCTGTACTGCGAGAACTCCACATGCGGCAAGGTGACGTTCGCCGAGCAGGTGCCGGGCCTGACGGTGCACTATCAGCGGCGCACGCCCCTGCTCCAGCAGCTGGTTGAAGCGGTGGGCGTGCTGTTGGCGGGCCGGGGCGGGGCCCGGATGCTGCGTGTCTTGAACGTCACACTGTCGCGGTGCACTGTGCTGTCGCAGCTGATGCGGATGCCGCTGCCGCCCCACGCCACACCGCGGGTCCTGGGCGTGGACGACTTCGCCCTCTACGGCGATACGTACGGAACCCTCCTGGTCGATGCCACCACCCGGCTCCCGGTCACGCTGTGGGAAGGGCGGGATGCTGAGCAGCTCAGCCGGTGGCTCCGTGAGCATCCCGGTGTTGAGGTCGTCTGCCGCGATGGGTCGCTGACCTATCGGCAGGGCATCGCCGACGGAGCCCCCAAGGCTGTGCAGGTCAGCGACCGTTTTCATCTCTGGCAGGGCCTGTCCCGCCGCGTCCAGGACGTCGCCGCCGCCCACCGCGGCTGCCTGCCCCAAGCCCTCCCGCCGGCCGAAGAGGCCGAACCGGCGCCGGCTGAGGAGACCGCCGAGGACGCCGCAGCGGGCACCCGAGCCGGGCGCCACGCCAGAAGGCTGTTCGAGGCCGTGCATGCCCTGACCGACACCGGCCGGACCTACAGTGCCGTGTCCCGGGAGCTCGGCCTGGACCGCCGCACGGTGCGCAAGTACGCCCGCGCCCGCACCTGGCAGGAGGTAATGCGGCGGCCGCCCCGCAAGCCCTCCACCCTGGACCCCTACCGCGACTACCTGCAACAACGCTGGGACGAGGGGGAACACAACGCGATGGTCCTCCACGAGGAACTCCGCAACAAGGGCTACCTCGGGCACTACCAGCGCGTGAAGATGGCCCTCGCACCCCTGCGACGCGGACTGCCTCTGGGTCAACCCCGCGAGCGTCCACCGTCTCCGCGCGAGGCCGCCCGCTGGATCATCACCGATCCGGACCGCCGCCATCTCCACGTCACCCACCGCCTGCACCGGCTGATCGACCACTGCCCGGAACTTCGGCACACCCACGACCTGGTCCGACGGTTCGCCGCCATGCTCGACAACCGCGACGCCACACCCCTTCCGGGCTGGCTCGACGAGCTGTCCCGCAGCGGACTGGCACCGCTTGCCGGTATCGCCGGAGCCCTGCGCGAAGACCAGCGCGCCGTCGCCCGAGGGATCGCCACCATCCACAATTCCGGCGTCAACGAGGGCCGCATCACGGACGTCAAACTCCAGAAACGACTGATGGCAGGACGTGCCAGCGTCCCACTCCTCCGCCACCGTGTCGTCCTGATCGCCCACCTCCGACGCCGCTATGCGGACCGGTCGACCATGACACCACCGAGATGATCTCAAGCTACGAAAATCTTGCCAGAGCCGTGAACGTGCAGAGCCGCGTACGGATGAACGTGCAGAGTTCTTGATGTGTTGAGGGCTGGTGCCCGGCACTCTGCTGCTTGTCCTGTCCAGGGGTGCAGAGGGGGGGTGGACCGTGGTCTTGGACCCGGAGCGTTTGCTGGAACTCCGGCGTTTTCGTGGCTTGGTCGAGTCTGGGGCGATGAGCCTGTCGGAGGTCGCCAAGGAGACCGGGCTGAACTGGCGGACGGTCAGCAAGTACTTGTCTGCCGACGGGCCCGCATCGCCTCCGCGCCGGTCGCCGAACGGGCGGGTGCGGGCGAGGGTGATCGACGAGTTCGCTCCGCTGGTCGACTCGATGCTGCGGGCCGAGATCCTGATGAAGGCCGCGGTCATCCACGAGCGTCTCGCCCAGGAGTACGGTTTCACCGGCAACTACCAGCGTGTGAAGCTCTACGTCCAGGAAGCCCGGCCTCGGATCGCGGAGGAACTGGGCATCACGCCGAAGGAACTGGCGGGCATGCACCGCCGCTTCGAGGTCATCCCCGGAGCCCAGGCGCAAGTGGACTGGGGCGACGAGGGCAAGATCCTCGCCCACATGGGCATCCCGAAGGTCTACTCCTTCCACATGACGCTGTCGTACTCTCGCGACCCGTTTTGCTGCTTCACCACCAGCCAGGACCTGCAGACTTTCTTCGACTGCCACCGCCGGGCCTTCGCCCACTTCGGCGGTTATGTGGGTGACGACTCTTCCGCGATCTCGTGTTCCCGGCCAGGATGGTCGCTCCCGTCGAGGAGCTCGGATGGCCTGGCAGCCGGAGCTGGTACGAGGTGTCGATGCCGCAGGGAACCCTGCGGCATCGCTGGGTCACGCGTTGGTCGACGACTACCTGGAGTTCGTGGCGGCTCGCTGCCGGCCGAACACGCTGCTGGCCACCGCCTACGACCTGAAGATCTTCTTCTCGGCGGTGCCCAAGGAGCCGACAGATGTCGTCACCGCCGACGTCTTCGCGTTCATCACCGCGCAGAAGAAGCCGCGGCGAGGACCGAAGGTCGTCCGCCTCGAGGACGGTGAAGCGGGTCTGTCGGCACGGACCATCAAGCGTCGACTCGCCAGTGTCTCGGGGCTGTTCGGCTACCTGATGACCCGCGATGACCTGGCCGTCAAGCGCAACCCGGTGCCGACGGGGCTGGCCAACCGCCGACGAGGCGGAAATCGCGGGGCACCGTTGTTGCGGACGCCCCGCACTCTGCCGCGTGTCCTTGGCCCGGACGAGGTCGAGGCGGTGCTCGGCACACTGAACACCGCACGGGACCGGGCCATGGTGCTCGCGATGCTGCTGGGCGGCCTGCGCCGCTGCGAAGTACTCGGCTTGCGGCTGGGAGACCTCTCGCCGGGAGAACGTCGGGTGTTCATCAGCGAAGGCAAGGGCGGGCATCAACGCCTGATACCGATCTCTGCGCAGTTCTTCACCGCCGTCGGGGACTATCTGGACCAGGAGCGACCTGCCGTCGATCACGATCAGCTGTTCGTTGTGCTGCGGGGGCCGACCCGCGGCCGGCCTCTGTCCTCCGACGGTCTGGACGAAATTCTCGACGGTGTCCGCAGACGGACGGGACTGCCGCGGCTGACCTGCCACCAGCTCCGTCACACCTGTCTGACCCGGCTGCGGGAGGCGGGCATGGCCCTGGAAGCGGTACAGGCCCAGGCCGGACACCGCTCCATCGAATCGACCAGGATCTACATCCACCTGGCGAACAGCTGGCTCGTCGAGCAATACCTCCAGGCAAGCGCCGCCATCGACGCAGACAGGGTGGAGTCCTGATGCGCCGGGCCAGAGCCGCGGCCCTGCCGATCGTGCGCCCCGACCTGGTCGAGTACTACCTCGCCCACCGGGCCGGGCAGGGAATGAACACCGACCACAGGGTCCGCTGGGGTGCTCGCGCACTGCTCGCCGCAGTGCCCGATCTAGAGGACTTCTGCCGCCTTCCGCTCGAGCGTCAACTCGCGTTCAACCATGAGACGCACCGATTCATCAGCTGGCTCTCAGTCACCGGACGTCTGCAGCCCGGCGCGGACTACCTGGTCGCGCGGCGCCCACGGCTAGGCATCGTGCTGGCCAGGACAAAGCCGGAACTGCACCTGCGGTTCATGGAGACGGCCCGGACACTCGGTTTCCGCGACTATCTGGCCATGTCCCAGTTCAATCTGCTGGGCCACTTCGTGGCCCTCTTCGGCAAGCAGCCGCACGAGTTGCAGCAGACAGACTGGGACCAGGGCCGCGATCTGCTGCTGGAGGCAGCCCGTCGCATTCCCAATCGCGGGGTCAAGGCCCTGTCGACGTCTCTGTTCAACCTTGAAGCGACGCTCTTGTAAAGCGAAGGTCGTCGGTTCGAATCCGACAGGGGGCTCTTGCTACACCGCGCTGACCTGGGATTTCTCCCCAGGGGGGCGCGTCAACCGGCCTCGGACTCTTCGTCCGGGGCCGTTTGCGTGCGCGGTGCGTGAGCGGATGGGGCACCAGGGCCCGGCTGGGCTGTGGATACTTCGGCATCAACGGGTATCTGCTCGGTGCCGGATTCCTCGGCACCGTCCGCTACGGATTCGGCTTGGGATTCCTCGTCCGCTTCGGGGTTCGCCTCGGCCTCGGCGGCCTGCTCCGCCCGGCGTGCGCGAGGGACGAGGCGGGCCGCGGCCTCGGCGATTGCCCGGTCGGTCTCCGGCAGCAAGCTCGTGTAGGTGTCCGCCGTGATGGCGATCGAGGAGTGGCCGAGCATCTCCTGGATGTCCTTCAGGTCGGCCCCGGCCGCGTGGGCGAGCGTCGCCGCGCCGTGGCGCAGATCATGGAGCCGGATCGGCGGGAGGCCGATCTCCTCGCACAGCTCGATGAAACGGCGGGTGACATTGGCAGGGTGGAGCATCTCGCCGTTCTCCTTGGCGAAGACGCGGCCGGTCTCCACCCAGGCGCTGCCCCACTCCTCGCGGTCCTTGTCCTGCTGGACGCGGTGCCGCTGGAGGGCGCGAACCGTGTCCGAGTCGAGCGCGATGGTCCGCGCGCCCGCGTCGGTCTTGGGATCGTCCTCATACACCTCCCAGCCGCTCACGACGAGTTGCTTGGCAACGGTGATGCGGCCGTCGGCGAGGTGCGTGTCGGTCCACCTCTGCCCGCACGCCTCGCCTCGCCGCAGCCCGCGGAAGGCGATCAGGTGCCAGAGTGCGTAGAGGCGGTCCTCCGCGACGTGGTCGAGGAAGAGTCCGGTGTGCTCCGGCGTCCAGACCATCACGGGCGAGGGCTTCTCGCCGGTGCGCTTCCAGTGGAGGATGCGCTCTTCGGTCCACACCAGCGCCTTGGGGCGCTTGCCCGCCTCCAGCTCGACGTGGGCAGCCGGGTTGAAGGTGATCAGCTGCTGGGCGATCGCGGCGTTCAGTGCGGCCCGCAGCGTGGAGCGGATGCGCTGGCGCGTGGCCGGAGTGACGATGCGGCGGAAGGGCTCCATCTCGGCGATGGCAGCCTTCAGCACCTTGCGGTGGGCGCGGTGTTCGCGCCCCTTCCAGGGGGTCTGGGCAAGGTCCTCAATCGCCCTGCGGCGGGCGGTATTTCCCTCGATGATCTCGACGTTGGCCTCGGCGATGGCTTCGAACATCTCCGACAGGTGGCTGACGCGGAGACGGTCCAGCCGGATGTGCCCGATCCGCGGTTTGAGGTGGAGGCGGATGTTGCTCTCGTCGCGGCTGATGGCGCTCTGCCGCCCCTTCTTGCCCGCCAGCCACATGTCGAGCCACTCGCCGACGGTGAGTCGGCTGGTCAAGTCCAGGCCGTGGCTGAGACGGCGGCGGGTCTCTTCGACGTTCGGCAGAGGTGCCTTCTCGTCAGCCGCCTTCTCCAACAGTTCGGCGATCTGTGCCAGCCCCTCGGGGTCGTCGGATTCGGCGAGCCCGAGGAGCGCGCGTATGTGGTCCAGGTCGGCCTGGGCGGCCTTGACTCTCGTAGCCGGCGCGACTGAAGGAGCGGCGGGTGCCGTCCTCGCGGGGCGGGAGTTCCTGGCGTATGGAGTACGAGCCGTGCTTACGGGTGGAGAGCCTGGGGCAGTTCTTGCCAAGCGGCTTGCCGGTGTGAGCGTCGCGGCAGTAGCAACGGCGGTGGGTGGAGCCCTTCAAAGGCTGTCCTCCTCAGTGGTGTTGCCGACGAGAGGGTCCACGTCGGCCAGTGCGGTGGGAAGGTGGGGTGGTGTGGCGCCGCCTTCGCGGATGGCGATGCGGAGTTGGCGGAGCCGGTACTTGGCAAGTACGGCCATTTCGGCGTAGTCGGCTTGGTCGAGCTGGGCCTCGTCCCGTTCGGCGGAGGTGGCGGCAGTCTCCGCGTTCCAGCGTTCGCGTTTCTCGCCTTCCAGGGCTGCCAGGGCAGCGCGTTGATCGCGGGCGTGGGCGCGGAAGCGGCTGAGCATGGAGTTCTTCGTGTCACGGTCATCGGTGTTGCCGGTGAACCAGGCCATCGCCTCCCCGGGCGATACCGGCGCCTGGAAGGGGAGTTGGTGGACCTGGTCGACGTATCCGATCGGGTAGAGAAGGCAGACCGGCGGGATGCGCAGGGCCTTGGCGAGGACCATGACCTCAACGAGGGGGATTACGGCGCGGCGGCCGGACTCCATGTTGGCGATCACGTTGCGGGGGATCGGGTACCCGATCTCCGCGCAGGCGTCGGCCAGGTCCTGGGCGCTCATGCGCAATTCCTTCCTTCGGCGCCGGACCTCGGCGGCCACGGTGGCCTGCACCTGGTCGGCCCATGCCGGGACGTCGTCCTCGTCTTCGTATTCGTCATGGAATCCATCATCGAAATCGCGTTGTGTCATGTAGACACAATATCTCTGGTCAGAGAGTTGTTTTCATGCCTGGAGACGGACGCGATCACCGTGTTCGCCGAGGGCTCAGCTATGGATGGAGCGCCGCATGCGCGACGACGAGATCACCAGCCCGCCGAAGGGCATGACCCGGGAGGAGCTGCTGGCCCTGCCTGCCGCTGTTGACCTGGACACCGGCAACCGGGCACTGGGGCTGGGGCGGAGCAAGGGCTACGCCCTGGCGAAGCGCGGCCAGTACCCGTGCAAGGTGCTGCGCCTGGGTAAGGCGTACCGGGTCGTGACCGCCGACCTGCTCGAGTTGCTGGGCCTGGCCGCATGAGGGGACGCGTCCGTAGCAGACGCTTCTGCGCTGAGCTGACACAGAAACGCTGGACTGTGGACAGGCGTGGACGTACTGTCCGTGTTCCCTCAGGGCACGCCCCAGGTGTTCCTCCAGGGAACAACCCCGGCGTTCCCCCGGGGAACAAAGCGGGCCCCCGGCGGTGCGACGCCGGAGGCCCTCACAACTCCCCTGCACGGCTTGAAGTGAACCAACCCGGCGGCAAGGGCGTGCGAGCCCGCCACCGCCAGACGAGGAGCTGCCTGATGCAACCTGCCACACCCGAGCCCTATTCCGCACCCTCCAATGCGGTCTGGCCCACGTCGGCCGTCCCCGGTCAGCCCGGCGCGCACCTGCGTGGCGAGGGAGCCGAGGAGGCGAACGACGACCACGGTGACCGCTCCCACGGCACCGAGGAGCAGGCGCCGCCGGTCGGGTCCGAGGAGGTACCCAACAGGGAGCCGGCCGAAGGCGCCCTGGTGCTGGCTGATCTGCGGGCGCAGCTCAAGCGGTACGTGGTGCTGCCGAGCGAGGAGGCCCTCACGGCGGTGACGCTGTGGGTTGCGGCCACGCACCTGCAGCACGCGTGGCAGCACGCGCCGCGTCTGGCGGTGGTCGCTCCGGAGAAGCGGTGCGGTAAGTCGCGGCTGCTGGAGGTGGCGCTTGAGACCGTGCACAACCGCCTGATCACGGTCAACGCCAGCGCGGCGGCGATCTTCCGCTCGATCACCGAGGAGGACCCGCCGACCCTCCTGGTCGACGAGGCCGACACCCTCTTCGGCACTGCCAAAGCGGCGGAGAAGAACGAGGAGGTGCGCGGCCTGCTGAATGCCGGGCATCAGCGCAACCGGCCGACCTTGCGCGTGTCCGGGCCCGAGCACAAGGTGCAGGAGTTCCCCACCTTCGCCATGGCCGCGCTCGCGGGGATCGACGACCTGCCCGACACGATCATGGACCGGTCGGTGGTCATCCGGATGCGCCGCCGGGCGGCGGGCGAGAAGGTGGCGCACTTCCGCACCAGCCGGGACACCCCCGCCCTGCACGCGATCCGCGACCGGCTCGCCGCCTGGCTGCCGCCGCTGCATGCGCAGGCGATGGAGATGGAGCCGGTCATGCCGGTCGAGGACCGCGCGGCGGACACCTGGGAACCCCTGGTGATCGTCGCCGACCTCGCCGGAGGCGAATGGCCCGCGCTCGCCCGCACCGCCTGCCGCATCATGACCGACTACGAGGCGGGACAGGACGAGGAGGGCGGGACGCGGACCCGCCTCCTGGTCGGCATCCGCCGGGCCTTCGCCGCCGAGAACGATCCAGCGGTGCTGGGCACAAAGCGCCTGCTGGAGCACCTCAACGCGGATAAGGAAGCGCCGTGGGCCGAGTACGGCCCCAACGGCCTGACCGCCCGCGCTCTGCAGCTGCTGCTCAAGCCCTACGGCATCAGCTCGGCCAACCGCCGCTTCCCCGACGGCACCCAGGCCAAGGGCTTCGCGCGCAACCAATTCCTCGACGCCTGGGCCCGCTACTGCCCCGCGCCGAAGCCTCCAGTCGGGCCGGCCCAGCCGGTGGCTGAGCCTCTCCTCGGTGTCGCAGCCTGACCCTCCTCGACTCGTCGCACCCGTCCCCGCGCAGGTCAGCGCGGGGACGAGTGAACGGCCCGCAACGAGTCGAGTCGACATCACCACCCCACTCGTACCTGCCCTGACCAGGCACGCAACGAGTGGTACGAGACGCCACCCTCACGGCGGCCCCCTCGCTTGCCCCTGCGCCGTGGCCGCCGCCCCAATCCCACCTGGAGTGCCTCCGCTTGCCCGCCCCCACCACCGCCATACGCGGCACCGACGCGATCCGCGCCGGCATCGCTCTGCTCGCCTTGTTCGCCTTCGCCCTCTCCTACGACGCCCTGCGGCAGATGGCCGTCGCCATCCACATCCGCGGACTGCTCACCTACGCCTTCCCGCTCGTGATCGACGGGTTCATCGCCATCGGCGTCGGCGCCCTGCTCATGCTGCGCACCGCCCCGACGCTCTCCCGCGCGTACGTATGGGCGCTCGTCGGTGCGGCCACCGTCACGAGCATCTGGGCCAACGCCCTGCACGCCGTCCGCCTCAACCAGCAGGCCCGCCCAGGCGACGGCCTCCGGCTCGACGACGTCACCGTCGGCGCTCTGTCGGCCATCGCCCCACTCGCCTTGGCCGGCGCTGTCCACCTCTACATCGTCATCCACCGCCACCCCACTCCTCGGCCCCAGGAGCCCGACGCCACAGAGCGCTACAACCTCGCCAGTCACAGCCACAACGGCTCCGACGGTGCCGAGACCCCTGCCCCCGTTGACGATGCTCCCGCCGCACCGGAGCCAACTGCCGCTGACGTGGCTCACGGCCCCGCCGACGTGGCGCGGGATTCTGCCGACGTGGCTTCGGACACCGCCGAAGTGGCTGAGGCCCCGCAATCCTCCGCCGAACCGCAGGGTCACGAGCCCAGCGAAATCTCTCCCGAACGACTCGCCATCGCGCGCACCGCGCCACTGGGGCGCAAGGGCCGCGCCTCGCGCCGCCACATCGAAGCCACGTTCCGTAGCAGAGACCTGACCATCGGCAGGACGGAGGCGGACAAGATCAAGGACATCCTTCAGGCCGAACTCGACGAAGCCGCCTCCCAGCGGCAGAGGGAACTCGACACAGCCCCCGTCGGCACCGCCTGACCCCTGCGATCGCACTGATCGCGCCATCCTGGCTCACCCCGTGTCCCCGTACAGACAAGCGCGGGGACACGGGGGCCGCGCACAGCGAAGCACCCGACACCAGCACCCTCGGAGAACCAACCCATGCACGACCCGCAACGCGAACTCCTCACCCCCCAGCTGGAGATGACCACCGCCCTGAACAGCGCAGCAAGGTATCCCGCTGGACCGTCCAAGGGCCGACCCCACGGGGAAGCCTCCGCCCCGGGGGGTGGCGGAGGCGTTCGGGCACCAGGGGGTGCCCGAGGGGGAACAGCCCGTCGACGCCAGCGCTGTGTCGCTGCCGCGTGCCTCCGACGCCGCCGCCGTGCACCGTGTCGCCCGCCGTCGCAAGCGCGAAGACGTGCGGCGCAAAGAACGCGTCGACGTGCGCTACAGCGTCGACGAGAAAACCAAGATCCTCGCCGCGGCCCGGTCACTGAACATCGCCGGCGCCCACTACGTCGGCGCCGTCGTCATGGCTCACGTCCACGGTGATCTCACCCTGCCCGGCCAGCGCACCCAACTCGACGACTACATCGACGAGCTCAACACCCTGCGCCGCCAGGTCGCCCAGATCGGCCACAACATCAACCAGATCGCCAAGAAGCTCAACTCCGGCGGCGATCCACACCCTGGGGATACCGCCACTTTGGCCCAGGCCGAGCACACCGTGACCGCGGTCGGCACCGCAGTCGGCCACATCGCGGCGGCGGCGAACCAGGCCGTGGCGAAGAAGGCGGCCTGATGATCGCGAAGATCAGCAGCGGCAAGGACACCGCGGGCCTGGTCCGGTACCTGTTCGACACGAAGAAGGCCAAGGACCACACCGACCCGCACCTGGTCGCCTCCTGGGACGGCTTCGCCCCCGACCCCGGACGCGCTGACGACTTCGCCGCCACTAAGAAGCTCCTCGTGGCCGACCTCGACCTACACGTCAAACAGGCAAGGCGGCTCGGCCGTGCACCCGAGAAGCACATGTGGCACTGCTCGATCCGCGCTGCCAAGACCGACCGCATCCTCAGCGACGAGGAGTGGGCCGACATCGCCCGCCGCGTCGTTGCAGCCACCGGCATCGCGCCCGGAGGCGACCCGGACGGCTGCCGCTGGGTCGCGGTGCGCCACGCACCGGACCACATCCACATCGCCGCCACCAAAGTCCGCGGCGACCTGCGCACGGCACGGCACTGGAACGACTACCTCACCGCGGACAAGGAACTGGCCGCCATCGAGGAGGAATACGGACTGTTCCAGGTTGTACGCGGCGACCGCACCGCAGCCAAACGCCCCACCCGAGCCGAACAGGAAAAGGCCCGCCGCGCAGGCCAGCAGCAGACCGCACGCGAACGCCTGCGCACCACCGTCCGCACCTCCGTGGCGGTCGCCGCCAGCACCGAGGAGTTCCTCCGCCTGCTCACCGACCTGGGCAGCGTCCGCATCGAGGTCCAGCACTTCCCCTCCGGCGACCTGCGCGGCTACAAGGTCGCCCTCGAAGGCGACACCAACGCCGCAGGCGAGCCCATCTGGTTCTCCGGCTCCGAACTCGCCCCGGACCTGTCCCTCCCCAAAATTCAACAGCGCCTGGCCGTCACTGATCTCCAGCCCACCGACCAGCAACCGGGCCCGCGCAGGCCCAACCCCTGGCACCAGGCCACCGCCGCCGCCGAACGCATCCCCCACCACCTCGACCAGGGTGACGACGAAGCCGCCCAGGCGCACCTCGCCGCCTTCGGAGAAGCACTCGACGCACTGCCCCGCCTCGCACCTAAAGACATCCGGCCCCAGCTCCAGCACGCCGCCATCGCCTTCGAGCGCGCCACCCGCTCCCGCATCCGCAACAACGACCAGCATGCACGTGCCCTGCGCGGAGCCGTCCGCACCATGCGCTCTCATCCCGTCACGGGCGACGGCGCTGTCCTCGCGATGTTCCTCGACGCGGCCGTCCTCGTCGTCATCGCCGCCGCCCGCTGGCACCAACAACGCCAGCACGACCAGCAGGTCATCGCCGCACACGAGACCCTCGTACACCTGCAGACCGCGTACGACCAGGCGGCTGCCGCTCCCCTGGTTGCCATGGCCCAGCGCAAGCCGCCCCAGCAGACGGTCGACGGGTTCGCCCGCCAGATATGGGAGGCCGTCCCCGCCCATGCTCAGCGGGTCCTCGACGACCCCGCGTGGGGCGCTCTGGCCACCGCGCTCGCAGAGGCGGAAGCCGCAGGGCATATACCCGCCAGGCTCCTCCAACAGGCAGCCGACCAGCGGACACTGGACGACACCTATTCACCAGCGCGGACCCTCGCCTGGCGCGTCCAACGCCTCAGCGCAAGGCCGGCCCCCAGCGCCCAGGCCCTGGCCGCCCAAGCCCAAAGCACCACTGGGATCCGAGCTGCACGCCCTGCCCAACCCGAGCCACTTCCCCCGCACCAGTTTGGGCCTGCGGGCGCGCGGCATCGGCGTCGCTGAGGCCGAGCACCTGGCCTGAGTCCGTCCCTGCCGGGGCTATTGGCCTCGGCAGGGACTGTTCGCCGGCGCCCACCAGCTCAGCGCCCAGCGGAAGGGGCGCGAGTGGCCAGGACCGGGATGGAAGCGATCTTCTTCGCGTCCAGGTGCTCCCACACCAGTCCCGTCGGGCGGTGCGGGTCGCGGCAGGTGATGATCTCGTCGGGCGTGACGATCAGATCCACGCCGAAGTCGTGCCCCGTGGCAGGAAGCTCCTCGTCCAGTACCTGCAGCGCGTGGACGGTGGTCACGACAACCGTCTCCGGGCTGATGAGTCCGGCCTCCATCAGGAAGGCGAATTCGAGGTCCGAGTAGCCGGCGCCCTTGCCGATGCGTACGCCTGCCCGGTTGACCGCGACGCTTCCGACCACCACCAGATCGACAGAGCGCAGAGACTCGACATCGACCTTGGGAGCGATGGAGGCGGCGACCTTGCTCGACGCCGCTTCGGCGGGTGGAACCGTCAGTGCCGCCGGATCCAGCAGGTAGAAGGGGCGTGGATCGGCGAGCTTGGGCACGGCCATGAACACGGTCTTGCCTTCAGCGAGCGCACGGGCGCGCACCGGGAGCTGGGCCTTGTCCGGTACCGCTTTGATGACGTGAGCAGAGTGCCACTGCGGCAGGCTCGCCAGCCGGCCCGCAGCTCGATCAGCGCCCTTGAAGTTCGGGATACGGCCATGGACCGATGCATCGTGGACTGCGTCGGCCTTATCGAGCAGGTCCCATACACGCTCGCGCACCTGCTGCTTTTCCTGATCCACCTGTGTGGGCATGCCGGTTCCCTTCACGCCGCTTCCATCAGAGCCATCAGCCGGTCCTGCGCCTCCTGCACCGCCGGCTCGCTCCGCCAGGGACGCAGCTCGCGGGCAGCGCGGAAGACGACGTTCATCCCACCACCTCCGCGCGTGCCGTGCAGTTCGTTTACGGCATCGTTGAAGGTGGCCAGCGCGGCATCGAGCTCTCCGCTGCGGATCCAGGACAGTGCGAGATTGCCCAAGACGATCGCACGGGACTTGCGCCGGTCCTGCAACTCCACCGCAGTCATCTCAAGAAGCCGTTGGGCCCTGCGGTAGTCGCCGAGGGTGAGGTAGCAGGAGCCCGCCATCCGTCCGAAATGCGTGGGAGAGAGGAGATCATAGGCGGCATCCGCGCTGTGGGCCTGTTCCAGATGCCTCTCCGCACCGGCCAGCGCGCGCTCGCATTCGCGGCCCTCTCCGAGGAAGGCATGGGCTTCGGCGGCATGCAGCATGGCAAGACCGGTCAGTACGTGACTTGTGTACCGCGTCGTACGAGCCGTTTCCAGCGCGAGGCTGAGCCCTTCGCGGTAGTCGTTGGCGCCATAGAGAGCTACGTAGCACGTACGTAAGAGAGCGTGACCCTCTGCGGTCCGGTCGCGCAGATGCCGCGCCACATTGACGCTCTGCGCGTAGTACGACCGCGCGGTCGCGTGGTCGTGCCGTTGTGAAGCGTCCCAGACCAGTTGTCCCATGAAGGTGGCGGCGTCGGCCTGGAGGACGCGCATCTCGCGCTGTACGCGGCCCGCTGGTGCTTCGCCGGCGAGGAACGCGACCTGGCTGACGTGCTGCCCCGCTTGGGCGAGCAGGGTGGCGGAGGGCATCCGGTCATAGCGCTCTGCGAGCGTCTGCATGCCGCCCCGGAGCTCGGCGATCGTGACGAGGTCCACTCGTGACGGGTACCGCATCGCGTACTGGGTCCGCTCGGTGGCCGGCGCCTCTTCCTCCGACGCCAACACGAGGAGCTCGCTCAGATCCTCAGTGCTCACCTGCAGGACGGTAGCGAGGCGCGGCCGCATGTACGGCTGCGGAGCCGACGTGCCCGATTCCCAACGCGAGACGGTGGACCGCTCCACGTTCAGCGCCTCAGCCAGGCTCTCCTGCGTGAAGCCCACTGCGCGACGATGGCGCACGAAGCCGTGACGTTTGAGCGCCATAGGAGCGACTCCCCGATGTAGAGGGCGATTTCCGCACCAGATAGACCGCAGGACATCGCAGGTCATGCCCAGCTGTGCGTCATGGATGCCTCGTTCGTGCGGCCATTCTGCTCTGGTTCACGGCCCTGGGTGGCGGTTCTGTGGGGTCCACCGCCCGGAAGTGGGACTTCCACCGAGACGGAGACGTCATGGCATCGGAACCACGTGCCGCATGGCAACCGCTGCCGCGGCAGCAGGCATTCGGTCACACCGCTGTGTCAGTACGTGCAGCACGGGAGTTCGCGAGGGACACACTCGCCGGCTGGGGTATCTCGGACCGGGTCGATGACGTCCGTCTGTGCGTATCGGAACTCGCCACCAACGCTCTGGCGCACGCCAGCGAGGGTGCGAAGGGATTCCGCGTAGGGATCACGCTCGATGGCCGCCTCCTGCGCGTGGAAGTTCACGACAACGGGCCCGGCATGCCGAGGCGCTGTGCGCCGGACGACGACAGCGACACCGGAAGAGGTCTTCTCCTCGTGTCGGACGTCGCCGACGACTGGGGCAGCGAAGCGGTGGGACAACACAAGGTCGTATGGGCCGAGTTCAAGGTCTCCTCCCCGTTCTGGTCACCGGCGTCCATCGATGGCCTCCGGCACGTTCCGGCCCGTGACCACCGTGTCGGCTCCAGATGTCCGCCTCAGCACGCGTTCCACCGAGAGCACGTGGAGGCGGCTGCCCATCCCAACAACGAAGGGAAGTACGAATGAACGAGCAGCTCAGGAAAGAGAAGCACAACGAGGTCCATGAGGGCTACACCGCTCCCCAGCTGATCGCGCTGGACGTGGTGTCGAAGGTGACGCTTGGCAAGTACGCCGAGGACAGCGCCGACAAGGGCCGCTATTTCGAGTAGGCCCACCTGCCGGGTGCTGGGCGGAAGCGTAGGCCGCATCTGCCCAGCACCCGACGGCCATCCAGAAAGGGAAGGCATGTTCCATCTGAGCAGCCCAGGACAGTGGTCGGCAGATTCGTCGGCGCTTTGGTCCGACCCTCGCGCCCCAGTCGTGCGGGGCACATCAGTCGGCACCACGCATCGCGTCGTCAGCGACGGACCGGTACGGATGGCCGTCGTGGGCAACTGCTACGCCACGGACAGGCAGCTGCGCGACGGACTCCACGCCGCCCGCTCCGGCCAGTGGTCCGCACTCACCACCTGGCCCGGAAGCTACTGGGCCGTGGCAGACGACGGAGATACAACAGCGGTCATCACCGACGTGGCTGGAACACGGCCGGTGTACTTCGCCGAGACACCAGACCGCACACACTGGTCTACGTCGGCGCAAACCCTTGCCCTCCGGATCGGCGCGAGAGTGGACCACGCCTCGGTGATCGCGCGCCTCGTATGTGCCACCGTGCCCGAGGTCACAGGCAACGGAAGCGCGTTCCAGGGCGTACGTCGACTGGCCGGAGGCCACGCACTCGTCATCCACCGCGACGGCCAGCACTCGGTCGAGGAGTACGAGAAGCCTCGAACGCTCCACTTCGCCGAGGCCGCCGCAGAGCTCCGCGAAGCACTTATCACCGCGGTCACCAGCCGAGCTGCGGCAGCCCGCAAGCTGACCGCCGACTTCTCCGGCGGCCTCGACTCCACCTCGCTGGTACTGCTGGCAACCGGCATCGCAGGCGCTGAAGTCCTCGCCGTCACCGACGCGGACGCCACCAGCACCAACGAGGACGTCGCCTACGCCCAGCGGGCGGCCACGGGCCAGCCGGGCCTGCACCACGAGCTCGTGACCGACGCCGAGGGCCTCTTCTTCGCCGGGCTACTGGACGCTCCCGCAACCGACCAGCCGTTCCCCGATGCCGCCCGATGGCGCATGCGCGCCGCGTACCAGCGCCCCTGCATCGGCCACGGAAGCGATACCCATCTCACCGGGTCCGGCGCCGACACCCTGCTCGCCACCTCCCCGTACTACCTCGCCGACCTGGCACAAGCGCGTGACATCTCGGCCTTGATCAGCCACTCGCTGGCCCGTGCCCGTCTGCGCCACCTGCCGATGTACGCCGTCGTGGCGGCGGCCGTCCGCCTCTCGCGCACCACCCACGCCGCGGTCCTCCGGCAACTCGCCCACGAAATCACCACCGACCCGGCCAAGGCGAAGCCGGAGCACCCGGCCCGGCTCCACTGGGTCCGGGCCTCCGGGCTCCACAGCTGGCTGACCCCACAGGCCCGCCACGCCCTCTCGACGCGCGCCGCCATCGCAGCCGAACACTGCACGGTCCAACCGAGCCACACCAGCCGCCACCGCGCCTGGGCCGAGCTGCGCGAGTTCGGCACCTACGAGGCGGAGTTGCGCAACCAGGCCCACGCTCAGGGGCTGCCGCACCACGCTCCCTACCTCGACAACGCCGTCGTCCGCGCCGCGATGGCCATACCAACCTCCTCCCGAGCCAGCACCACACTCCAGAAGCCGCTGCTCGGCGCCGCGCTCCACGGACTCGTACCTGACTGGCTCCTACAACGGCGCACCAAGGGCGCCTACGACGGAAACGCCTACACCGGCCTGCGCCACCACGTCACGGCCCTGCGCGACCTCCTCACCACCAGCGAACTGGCTGCCGAAGGCTGGATCGATGCCTCCGCCGCCTGTGCCGAACTGGACCGCCTGGCTGCCGGCGTGCCCGGGAAGCTCGCGGCCCTCGAAGCGCTCATCGCCGCCGAACTCTGGCTGCGCCAGCACCGCTCCCGCGCCACCACCAGCGAAACAACGGAGGTCTCACATGTCTGATCTCCGGCCGGCGCCCACGGTGCGCGCCACCATCACCGAGCGCGGAGGCATGTTGCTCGACCTGCGCGGCAAGGGGCGGTGGTACGCGCTCACCTTCTCCGGCGCTCTGTGGTGGCGCTACCTTGCCGCGGGCGCGACCGTCGACGAGGCCGCCGATCATGTGTCGGCCCTCTTCGGCGCTGACCCGAACCGGGTACGCACCGATATGCGAGCCCTCGCCCAGCAGCTCCTCGACCGCCGTATGCTGCGCGACCCCGCCCGTAGGAGGTGGCACCGTTGAGCATCCCCATGGCCGTACCCGCCCGAACCTCCCGGCCACCCTTGCCCGACCGTTTCGTGGCCGTTGCCGCACTCGCCCTGGCCACCGCCTTGGTGCACACGGCACCGCTACGGGCCACCCTCGCCGTCGCCCGTATCGCCAAACGCTGCACCCGCCGCCCCGCGACCGCCACGGAAGCCGGGCGAGTGGTCGCCGCACGCGACTGGGCCAGCCGGTTCTTCCCAGGCCGCGCCGCCTGCCTGGAGATGTCCCTGGCCGCCTTCCTCGCCTCGACGCTCCACGGCAAGGCCGTGGACTGGTGCATAGGCTGCCGCTTCGCCCCATGCGAGTCACACGCCTGGATCGAAGCGGACACCCAGCCCGTCGGGGAAACGAACACCTCCGACCGCCCCTTCCACGTCACCCTCCGCACCTGACCAAGGACCACTCGATGCCCAACACCACCCCCACCGATCAAGCCCTCGACCAGGCCATCCACGCTGTCCCGGCCGAGCAGTTCCACGGCGTCGACGGCCGGGCCGTACGCCCCTGCACACCTGCCGCTGTCACCCACCGCCACCTGCGCATGCTCGACGTCCACCCAGGTGCGAACGTCATGGACATCGGCATCGGCTCCGGCCTCTCCGCCGCACTCCTCGCCCAACTGGCCGGCCCCGAAGGACGAGTCACGGCCGTCGAGATCGATCCCGCCCTCGCCAGGCGGGCCGAGGCGCTCTACGCCGAGTACGGCCACCAGGTCGCCGTGGTTGTCGGCGACGGTCTCCTCGGATATCCGCAGAACGGCCCGTACGACCGCATCCTCGTCGGCACCACCCCACCGGCCATCCCCGACGCCTGGCTCCAGCAACTGAAGCCCGGGGGCACCCTCCTCAGCGGCGTACGCATCGCTGACCTGCCGGGCGCCTACGCGATCGCCCGCATTACGGTCGACGACAAGCACCAGCCACACCAAGTCGAGATCCACCACGGCGGATACACCCCCATGGTCGCCCCCGCCCCCGCGGACACCGCCTCCCGCGCTGTCGATACACAGCAGCCCGACTGCTCACTCACGCCCCTCAGCGATCAGGATCCCAGCACCATCGAACGCCTCCTCGCCGCTCTGCGCGACGCGTCCCACACCGAGCCCACACCCGCACAGCACGCCGACTACTTCCACCTAAAGAACTGGCTCATCGCCACCGAACCCGCCGGCCTGCTCGAAGCGACCATCGACCACGGCACCGGCATCGGCCTCGGCTCCCTCTCCCCGAACGGCACCGCTCACGTGGCCATCGCCACCGACGAGCACCTCATCGCCGACCACATCGAGTCCTCGGCCCTCGAAGTCCTCCACGCTTTGATCCACCAGTGGCGGGAAGCGGGGTCCCCCCGCACCCACGAACTCCCAGCACGGCTCACCCGCGACACCGACGTCTGGCAAGCTCGGGTCAGTCGCTCCTAGATCGCGACTCACGCCCCGCTGCGCAGAGCGCAGGTTCGGTGCCTGCGCTCCGGTCGCAGCCTGACCAGCGCGAACAGCCGCTTCCGTGGTTGCAGTTTTGGTTGCATTCACGCTCGTCCAGCACCGTTCACAAGCCTTCCCAGCAACCGCTCCACTACAGGTCAGGACGCCCCTGGCCACTCCCGGACAGTCGGACGAACATTTGGAAAGCGTGTTGGGGCTTCACAACGTAGTCACACGCCGTGCTGTGCAACAGCCCCCGCGACTGACCATGACCGACGGCAAGTCCAGAGACACGGAAGGAGATCCCGTGACAGAGCGGGAAACGGCGATCCGTGCCGTGGCGCAGCTCGCTGACTACGTGCATTGGGTACGGGAGTGGCCCGACAAGCCGACCTGGCGCGACCGGCTCCGCCGATGGGCTTACCCCGAGTTCTACCGATTCGACCGGACCGCCACCCCGCCGCGACCCTGGGTCGACCGGCCAGCTGGGGCCTATGAGCGGATAGGTTGGCGCATCCGAGCGGCATACTTCGGATCCGACCTGGCTTTCGAGGTCGAGTACGTGGTCTGCGATCTGTGCGAGATCGGCTGGGTGGAATCGCCTCACTCCTATGAGGGCTACACGCGCTGCGGCCTTGCCTCAGCCGCTCTCCGGTCTCTGCGCCGCGCCTATCCCGGAGTCCAGTGGCACACGGGGGCGGGCACTTCCGCGAGTCCAAGCCCTTCTGGAATTCCGTTAGCGCGGACGTTCCCGGGGGCTACACCCAGCAGGAAAGGTGTCATCACGTGGAACCGTGGCGAGCGCAGTGAGCGTGAGCACGACCTCGCGCCAGGGCGTAGAAAGGGCCTCTGATGAAGCAGTCTGGTGACGCGGGCTGCACCACAAGTGCACCAGAACGAGCGGGGAACAGCGGGGAATCACGGTGAGAAGGCAGCAGCGTCCGACGAGGCCGTGAACCAGCCGTTCGCCCAGATCAGCGCCCAAACCAGCCGCAAATGATCGCAGCTTCCCAAGCTCAGTAGCTGTTGTCGTTCCGATCTTGAGGGATGTGGGTCGAACGGGAGTCTCGATCGGGTGATCGCAGCTGGCCGCGGGCATGAGAACAGGGCCTCTTGGTAGCTCGGGGTTGCGAAGCCAACCGAGATCCAGGAGACCCTGTTGCGGCAGTTGTACGTGCTCGCGCCGGTGCGGTTCAACTCGGCTGCACCGACGTGTGATTGTGTCGCTCACCGGTTCGGGAATGCGGCTGATCACCCGGAACGTGTTCGGCGGTATCCCTCGGACATGACGGACGCGGAGTGGGCCGTGGCCCGGCCGCTGCTGCCGGTGCCGGGCTGGCTGCGTGGTCGTGGCGGCCGGCCGGAGGCGTACTGCCACCGGGCGATGCTCGATGCGATCCGCTACCTGGTGGACAACGGCATCAAGTGGCGGTCGATGCCCGGGGATTTCCCGCCGTGGGACCGGGTATACGCGTTCTTCCGCCGCTGGCGTGACCATGGCCTGGTCAAGGAGTTCCACGACCGGCTGCGCGGACAGGTCCGCGAGAAGCTGGGTCGGGATACGGAACCGACGGCCGGGGTGATCGACTCGCAGTCGGTCAAGGCAGATGCCGTCGTCGGGTCGGAGAGCCGTGGCTTTGACGGCGGCAAGCTGGTCAACGGGCGCAAGCGGCACGTCGTGGTCGACACCCTCGGCCTGCTGCTCGCGGTGATGGTCACCGCCGCGGACACCGGCGACCGCACCGCCGCCCAGGTCCTGCTCAGGCAGGTGACCGACGCGCATCACCGCCTGGCCCTCATCTGGGCCGACGGCGGCTACACCGGCAGCCTCGTCGAGCACTGCCTGGCCGCGTTCGCCCTGGTCCTGGCGATCGTCAAACGCAGCGACGACATGCGCGGTTTCGTGGTGCTGCCCAAGCGGTGGATCGTCGAGCGGTTCTTCGCCCACCTGATGCGCAGTCGCCGCCTGGTCCGTGACTTCGAACGCCGCACCACCAGCGCCGAGGCGATGGTCTACTGGTCGATGATCCTGCTCATGACCGCCGCTTGGCCCGGCCCCATGCTGCGCGAGGGTGAACCGGCCCGGCGCTGGCTCGGCAAGCCAGCCGCGGGCCACCAGCCGCGTCGCCTTCGACCGCAGTGCCTCCACCTTGGCCGGCGCCACGTCCAGGCCGAACAAGGCGGCCATCTCCTGGCAGGTCAAGGGGCCTTGACCAAGGCGGTGCCGGTCCGCGAGGAGTCGCAGGATGCGCTGGTAGTCCACCGACAGCGCCGACCAGGCCAGTCCCTCGCACCACACCGGCACCTGCGACTTCGGCTTCGCCGGCCCTGCCGCTGACAGCGAGGACGGCGCGGTCGGTGATATGGCCTAACGCCATGAGGCGGTCGCAGTCCTCGCCCAGCGCGATGGCCGGGATGCCGTACAGCGTGTCGAAGCCTTCCTCGGTGGTGCCGGACAGCGTGAAGGTCTGGCCAGGGTGGGCTTCGGTGAATGCGGTCATGGTGATTCGGTCTCCTTGAGGAGTGGGGTGGTGGGCGGCCCCGTGGTGCCGCCCACCACGGGACGGGTGAGAGGCAGGCCCTCGGCTTCGAGGGCCTGCTGCCAGTCGCTGAACATCGCTACGCGGCCGCCTTGGTGGACAGCGCGGCCTTGGGGATCGCCATGTTGTGCACCTGCCGGGCCGGGGTCATCGGTTCCCTCCACGGCTCGTACGGGGCGGGCCGGGTGGGGATGAGCTCCAGCTCCAGGCGGGCCATCACCTGGTCGCGGACGGTGGGCGGGGCGAGACGGGCCGCGCGCTGTTTCTCTTGCTGGCGGCGGTCCTCTTCGGCGACGACGCCGACCCAGTCGGCCCCGAGGCGCCGTTCAAGGCTCTTGCGCAGGGTGGTCCGCTGCCGGGCAGTGGTCGCCACCCACACGCCGGTTGGGTCATCTCCTTGTTGGCCAGGGCCCACTTGAGGCAGCCGGTGACGATCGGGCAGCCGGAGCAGGCGAGCTTGGCCTTGGCGAGGGCCTTCTCTCGCTCGGTGCGGTCGGTGACGTCCTCGATGGCGAACAGCTTCGGGTGGTCCTGGCAACGGGTCGGGGTGTCGGTACGGGGGAAGGGAATCCGGTTGTCGGCGACCACGGACGGGGTGTTCGGGGTGCCGGTACGCAGACCGCTCATGACGGGGCCTCCGTGAGGAGTGGGGCAAGGTCGGGCAGCTGGACAAGGACCTGATCGAAGACCGCGAGCGGTACGCGCCACGGCCCGAGCTGTCCGCCGCAGGGCACCGGCAGCGGCAGCGCGTGGACGTCGTCCAGGTCCAGGTGGAAGCGCTCGGGGTGCGCCCAGGGGCTGCACGCCTCGCCGGTGTCGGTGTGGGCGCCAGTGATGCGGACGATGCCGAGGACCGCGCGGGTGCGTAGCTCGTGCCCGCGGATCCTGCGAGCCACGAGCGGGTCGCGCAGCGCGGCGCGGTCGATCTCGGCTCCGGCGTGCAGCAGGCGCCAACCGGACGCCCATGCGCGGGGCCGGTTTTCCACGCGTTTGTCGCCGTGGAGGATGCAGGCCGTCCAGGGTTGCTTGATGGCGATGCCGCGGATGGAGTCCGGGGCGGAGAGCTTCGGTGTCACGCGGCGGCTCCGAGGCTTTTTGGTGCCTGGCCGTCCGGCGCGCCGGCCGTTGGTGGACGGCACGGTGGCGGGGGAGTGGTCGGCGTGCGGCTGACCGCAGGGCTCGCTGCCGGTCAACGGCGGGTACGGGGCGAGGCGTGTGGTCATTGGGAGCCGCCTTCCAGGAGTGCCTCGATCGGCTGCCAGGTGTCGAGCTGGTAGCGGCTGGGGCGTCATTGCGTCTCCCGCGAGCCGCGGACGTAGTCGATGGCGGTGGCGACGTAGTTGGTGTCCATGAGGCTGCCGGCGGCGTCGATCCGGTCGCGCAGCTTGTCCAGTTGCGCCCATGCCCGCCTTAGTTGCTGAGCGAGCCACTCGGTGTCGGCGGGGCAGAGGCGAGGAACTCCCCGAGGGGGATCCGTACGTCGCCGCTGGTGCCGAGGATGGCGATGGGCTGGCCGTCGGCGTCCTCGATGAGACCGGGGTCGCAGACCCGCTGCCGCCAGCCGTCGGGGACGGCCTTCAGCCTGGTCTCGATGGCGGTCAAGCGGTCGGTGTCGTGACGTCCGGCGGCCAGGAAGTTGTTGACCCGGCGGACCTCCTCTTCGGTGGACAGCTTGGCGATGCGCTGCTCGCCGTCGGATAACCCGGCGTGGTGCAGGGCTTCGCGGGCGAGCTGCCAGTCCGTCCAACCAGGGATAGCGCCGGTTTCACGGAAGGTCATCGCACGCTCCCGACGGTTTCGTGGAGCGCCTGCAGGGCGTGGTCGTCGGCCTCCTGGTCAACGTCATCGAAGCCGCCATGCACGGTGCAGACGATGTCCTCGCTGGTGTTCAACTCGCCGGTGAGCGCCCGGTGGAGGCAGCTGATGCTGTAGGCCGGCGCCCACGCGTAGCCGCAGCACTCCGGGTCGAACGGGCAGGGCACCATGACGTCGAAGCCGACGTCGCCCTCGCCGTCGACGTTCGTGCGCAGGGCGAGGGTGAGGTACAGCTGTCCGAGGCGGATCTCCGCGACCCGGTCGCCGCCCGCGACGTCGGAGCCGTCCTTCCACTGCCACATGGGAAGGATCTCGGGGCCGAAGACGCGGCGGACCAGGAGCAGGTCCCCCCGGCCGTCACCGCCGTCCAGCCCGAGGTCGGCTTCGCGGGCCTCGCTCAGGCGCCGAAGGAACGGCTCCAGGCGGTTGAGGCCCCCAGCGAAGAAGGCCTCGTTGAAGCCCTGCGCCCGCAGCGACTGGATCGAGTGGACCATCTGCTTGTACTGCGCGCGGACCGTGTCACCGGGAACGGTTCGGTTGTCCGGGCGCGGGATCTGGCGCGCCAGGCACACGTCTTCCGATGTCGCCACGATCACCGCAATGGCAGGCATGCCGTGGCGCTTGGCGGCGGCGATCAGCGGGTCCCTGGCGTCGCTGCTCACGTTGGCGTCGATGACCGTGTTGAGGCGGCGGGCCATCCTGCGGTCCACGAGCCAGTGGAGGGCATCGACGGCGTCGGTGGTGGCTTCCTGGCACCCTTCGTCGTCGCTCACCCAACCGCGCAGGGTGTCCAGCGAGAGGACCTGAGAGGCGGGCCAGGTACTGGCCAGCGTCGTCTTACCGGCCCCGGAGGCGCCGATCAGCACGATCAGCGCGTTCTCCGGCAACTGCGGGCACAGCGAAATCGGCGAGGTCATAGGGGATCTCCTTGCGGGTTGAGGGCGGAAGTGAAGGGAGTGGGTTGGGTCGGCTACAGGTAGGCGCCGTTGAGCAGTACGTCGTGGGTGCCGCGTGGTGCTGCGGTGTCTGGGCACGTGCGGCGCGATCGAGGTCGCGCATGGTGGAGCCGTGGGCTACGTGGTCGGGAGCTGTTGACTCGGTGTCGGCTGGCTGGTCCTGTTCGATCGGCTTGAGGGTGAATGTCCCTGCCTCGGCGCCTGCTCGGCGCACGGTTCCTGTGAGCGTCTCCTCATCGAGGTGTATGTCGACGGTGCGCGCCCGCGCGCCGTGGGGCGGTCGCTTTCAAGGCGACGGCGTCTGCCTGTTCCGCCATCCGGCCGGGTCGGCTATGCCGGTTCGGGATGCGCAGCGATCACCTCCCGCACCGCGCGCACCGATGGCGCCTCGTGCGTTGCCGGGTTCTGCGGGGTGCGGGCCAAGATCCGGCCGAAGAGGCGGAGCTTTCCGGGCGGGCAGTCGCGGGAGTGCCAGGTGAGCTCGTAGATCCACATGTCGCTGCGTGCGTACTCAAGCTCGCCGGGCGCAGCGCGGCGGCCGATCTTCAGGTGCACGGACACGTCGCCGTCGTAGCCCGGCGCCGGCCAGTGAACGAGGGCCTGCCAGCCGTGTGCTTCGGCGTGGGCTACGAGCTGCGCTGCCGCGGTGGGCAGGGTGTAGCCGTCCGGCGGTGTGGCGCGGATCGCGCGCAGCCGGGCGTACACCTGCTGCAGGCGGGCTTCTTGTTCGGGGCTGCGGTCCGGCAGATTGAGGAGGCGGCGGTACTCGTAGGAGAGCCGGTCGTACTCCTGAGCCGGGGTCTCGGCTGCGGTGGTCACACTGCCTCACCCCCGACGACGGCAGCCGCGGGACGACGTTTGCCGCGCAGCAGGTTGCACAGTGCGCCGGCCGAGTAGCCGGTTTCAGCGGCCAGTTCGCGTAGCGTCGCGCCCTCGGCGCGCCGGTCGCGGAGCGCTTCCAGGTCCTGCTCGGTCAGGAGGCGGCGCCCGCGGTAGTGGCCGGAGCGGGCCAGCACCCGCTTGTCGCGGGCCGGACGCCGCGGCGTCTCGTGCTCGTGCCACAGGGCGGCGACCGCGAGGCGGGCTTTGTGGAGGCGCGCGGCGTGGGTCGGCATCCCGACGCCGAGGCTGTCCGCGGCGGCCTGGTGGTCGCCGGTGAGGGCGAGCGCGGTGACAGCTTGCTGCTGCAGCGGGGTGAGCAGCGGCCAGATCTGCGCCAGGGCTACAGCTTCGACGAGTCGTTCGTCCCACGGGACGCGGCCGGTGTGCTGCCAGTAGCGCAGGAACCCGGGCAGCGCACCGGACCCAGCGGCGAGGTTGCGCGGGTCGTAGCCGCGGTGGTGCATCTCGGTCTCGACGTGCCGGTTGGAGGCGCGCAGCCCGATGCGGACCAGATCGCGGGCGGTCGGCGGGGTGTCGGTGGTGAGGAGGTGCTCGGTGATGGCGTAGAGCACGGCGTCGTACCGCTCATCGGCGTCGCCCTCGTTCCAGCGGTCCAGGACGATGGCGATGCGAGCGGCCTGTTCGATATTGCGCAAGGTGAAGCCGTGGGCAATCGGCCGGGGTGAGGCCGTGCGGCAGTACGCCGCCTGCCTCCAGGTTCTCGGCACGTTTGGGCAGGGGGCAGCTGACCGTGTCGTGGCCCCCGAAGATCAGTGAATTCAGCGGGGTCAGGCCGGAGTCCGTGAAGGGGGGTGTCTCGGTCACCATGCCTGTTGCCGGATGCAGACCCGCGGCCACCGCCGCGCATCCCGCCACGACCGTGGTGGCGACGGAACCCCGTGCGCCGATCAGCCAGACTCCGAGTGAGGGCCCAAGAGCCGAGGCCGACGCCGAGGCCACAGCCGAAGCGGATGCGGCGGGCACAGATGTGGACACGGCTGCCTCCAGAAGAGAGAGGAAGGGGGAAGAGACAGGGCAAGACGGCGGGCGGAGATCCGGCGTCCCCCGCCCGCCGCCGATCAGTCGCCCGCTGTGGGCGAAGTGGCCGGAGCAGGCAGTTCCTTCACGCGGATGTCGCGGAAGGAGACCTGGTCCTCGGATCCGTGGTTCTGGATGCCGATATACGATGGTGCCGGGGGAGTCCTTGGCGGCGATGGCGGTCCACTGTCGGCGGGCGATCACGTCGTCCAGGAGGTCGAGGTCCTCCCAGTAGGAGACGGCGGCCGACGTCGCGCCGAGGTCGGAGTGCTCGAAGCCGGTTCCGATCCCCTCGGCGTTCGACTTAGCCTTGAGCAGCGGAATGCGGGGGGCGGTGGCCGGGGTGTACTCCTTGCCGGTGGTCGGCGGCGCCGAGGTGCTGCCGGACGACGGGCTCGGGGACGCCTTCGCGTCGGACTGGGCGGGCTTATCGCCGCCGTCGAGCGTCGTGACGGCGATCCTGCCGACTGGCGCCATTGGGTCACCCAGAACACCGAGCGCGCGACCCTCTACACCAACGGCGGGGAGCCGCCCCGGGCCCCGGAGCCGCAGCGCGAGCACGAGACCGGCGTCTTCGACAGCGAGGAGCCGGGCAAGGTCGAAGCCCGCGTTCGTCAGGAAGCGGCCGGCCGCACGGTCGAGGACGTAGGAGACATAGAACTCGGTGTCGATGTCCACGGGTTGGGCCAGCATCACCTGATGGACGGTGTGGCCCTTGATGTCCATGCCCAGGATCTGGCGGGCGGTCAGTTCGGCGGCGGCCGGGTCGGCGGCGAGTTTGACTTCGCCTGCCTTGCCGCGGCCGCCGGTCTTCACCTGGGCCTTGACGACCACATGGCCGCCGAGCCGTTCCGCGATCGTGCGTGCCGCCTTGGCCGAGTCCGCCACCGCAGCCTTCGGCACCAACACACCGTATTCCTCGAAGAGTTCCCTTGCCTGGTACTCGAACAGGTCCATCTCGGCTCCTGACTCAAAAGTGCCGCACGCCCCCTGGACACCACTCACCGGGGGCGCCGGTCACCGCGACGGCGAGGAAGACATACGCGGCGAGCGTGCCGAGGCCGATGAGGACCGGGCGGGCGCCGTCGGTGAACGGCACCGCGGCGGACAGGGTGCCGGTGTGCCCCTCGGCGACCTTCACCCAGATGTGCAGGCCGAGGAAGCCCAGCCCGGCGACGCCGGTGCCGCGGTGCACGGCCTGGGCGAGCAGCCGGTGGCCCGTGTGCAGCACCATGCGGTCGGTGGCGGCCAGGCCCCACAGCACCGTGACGGACAGCGAGACCAGCGCCAGCACGCCGGCGCCGAAGTCCAGGAAGACCATGGTGGTGTTCATCGCGCCGGAGTGCAGGGTGACGGCGAGGAAGAGCAGCAGCGCCGCCGGAAGTGCCGGACGGAGCAGGGGGGTTCGGGTGAAGCCGCCGCCCGGTGCCCGGTCCGGCACCCGTGGCGGCGGGCCGGGTTTCTCTCTCGGGCACCGGGGACGGGGCCCGGGCGGCGAGGGCCGGGCGCGGTGCGCGTGCCGGCTCTGCAAACGGGGTGCGGACATCGAACCTCCCGGTGGGGGCAGCGGGATGGGTGAACCGAATTTCGATGAAATCTCCCGGCGGCGGTATTTGCGCCGCGGCTTTTGTTGGGGTGACCACCGGTAACTGTCAACATTCCGTGACCGGGTGGATACTCAGGGCCGTTAAACCGGATGAGCAAAAGCATCACCGAACGCCCTCTAAATTTCCTAAGGTTTATCGCGCTGTGACAAATTCCTGCACCGGCATCGCGGTCGCACTGACTGTCGATGATGCCGACTCAGGCGCAGGGGTGGTGTCAAGCCCTGCCCCAGCCGCATCCCGCCAGTGCGGGATAACAAGGTTCATACAGTATTCGTCGACTGTATGCAATCTGTCGAGACGCCACCCGAGCGCCCCCGAGACCAGCAGCAACACCCGAGCGCAGCACCCGAAGAGCACCTCGTGAGAGCACTCCAACTCCCCTACGAAGGGACAGGACTTCGCCATGCCCGACGACAGCAGCGAAAAGAACCAAGGCCTCATCTCCGGTGGGCATCTGGTCGCCAAGGCCCTCAAGGCCGAGGGGGTAGAGGTCATCTACACCCTGTGCGGCGGCCACATCATCGATATCTACGACGGCTGCGTCGACGAAGGCATCGAAGTCGTCGACGTACGCCACGAACAGGTCGCCGCCCACGCCGCCGACGGTTACGCCCGCATCACCGGCAAGCCCGGATGTGCCGTCGTCACCGCGGGCCCGGGCACCACCGATGCCGTCACCGGCGTCGCCAACGCCTTCCGCGCCGAATCACCCATGCTGCTCATCGGCGGCCAAGGCGCCCACACCCAGCACAAGATGGGCTCACTCCAGGACCTGCCGCACGTCGACATGATGACGCCCATCACCAAGTTCGCCTCGACCGTGCCGGACACGGCGCGCGCCGCGGACATGGTCTCCATGGCGTTCCGCGAGTGCTACCACGGCGCTCCCGGGCCCTCCTTCCTGGAGATTCCGCGCGATGTCCTCGACGCCAAGGTGCCGGTGGAGCAGGCACGCGTACCGCAGTCCGGGCACTACCGTGCCTCCACCCGCACCGCCGGTGACCCCGAGGCCATCGAGAAGCTCGCCGACCTCCTTGTGCACGCCGAGAAGCCGGCCATCCTGCTCGGCAGCCAGGTATGGACAACACGCGGCACCGAGGCGGCCACCCAGCTGGTCCGCACCCTGAATGTGCCCGCCTATATGAACGGGGCCGGACGCGGCACCCTGCCGCCCGGCGACCCGCATCACTTCCAACTGTCCCGGCGGTACGCCTTCTCCAACGCTGATGTGATCGTGATCGTCGGTACTCCTTTCGACTTCCGGATGGGATACGGCAAGCGCCTCTCGCCGGACGCGACCGTGGTGCAGATCGACCTGGACTACCGGACCGTGGGCAGGAACCGGGACATCGACCTGGGAATCGTGGGCGATGCCGGACTGATCCTGAAGTCCGTGACCGAAGCCGCATCGGGACACGTTTCTAATGGACTCAGTAACGGAGGTGCCTCCAAGCGCAAGGAATGGCTGGACGAGCTGCGCGCCGTCGAACAGACCGCCATCGAGAAGCGACTGCCCAACCTGCGTTCGGACGCCTCCCCCATTCATCCGTACCGCCTGGTCACCGAGATCAACGACTTCCTCACCGAGGACTCGATCTATATCGGCGACGGCGGCGACATCGTCACCTTCTCCGGTCAGGTCGTACAGCCCAAGGCACCCGGCCACTGGATGGACCCCGGCCCCCTCGGCACCCTCGGCGTCGGCATCCCCTTCGTCCTGGCCGCCAAGCAGGCACGGCCGGACAAGGAGGTCGTGGCGCTCTTCGGCGACGGCGCCTTCAGCCTGACCGGCTGGGACTTCGAAACTCTCGTCCGCTACAACCTCCCCTTCGTCGGGATCGTCGGCAACAACTCGTCCATGAACCAGATCCGTTACGGCCAGAAGGCCAAGTACGGCGATGAGCGCGAACGCGTCGGCAACACCCTCGGCGATGTCCACTACGACAAGTTCGCCCAAATGCTCGGCGGTTACGGCGAGGAGGTCCGCGACCCCGCCGATATCGGTCCCGCACTGCAGCGCGCCCGGGAGTCGGGCAAGCCGTCGCTCATCAACGTCTGGGTCGACCCGGACGCGTACGCCCCCGGAACCATGAACCAGACCATGTACAAGTAAGGGATCGCTGAGGTGACTGCCATGACCAAGGCTCTCGAAGGCATTCGCGTCCTCGATATGACGCACGTCCAGTCAGGGCCCTCCGCGACCCAGCTGCTCGCCTGGCTCGGCGCGGATGTCGTCAAGCTCGAGGCACCGACCGGTGACATCACCCGCAAGCAGCTGCGCGATCTGCCGGACGTCGACTCGCTCTACTTCACGATGCTCAACTGCAACAAGCGGAGCATCACCCTCAACACCAAGACCGAACGCGGCAAGGAGATCCTCACCGAGCTGATCCGGCGCTCGGACGTCATGGTCGAGAACTTCGGCCCGGGAGCCGTGGACCGGATGGGGTTCACCTGGGAACGCATCCAGGAGATCAATCCGCGTATCGTCTATGCCTCCATCAAGGGTTTTGGGGAAGGTCCGTACACCAACTTCAAGGCCTACGAGGTCGTGGCGCAGGCCATGGGCGGGTCGATGTCGACCACGGGCTTCGAGGACGGGCCACCGCTGGCCACCGGGGCGCAGATCGGGGACTCGGGCACGGGCATCCACGCCGTGGCGGGGATTCTCGCGGCGCTGTTCCAGCGGGAGAACACCGGGCGTGGTCAGCGGGTCAATGTGGCCATGCAGCATGCTGTGCTCAACCTCTGTCGGGTGAAGCTGCGCGATCAGCAGCGCCTGGCCCATGGCCCGCTCGCTGAATATCCCAACGAGGACTTCGGCGATGAAGTTCCCCGTTCGGGAAACGCGTCCGGCGGCGGTCAGCCCGGCTGGGCGGTGAAGTGCGCACCGGGCGGCCCGAACGACTATGTGTACGTCATCGTCCAACCGGTCGGCTGGAAGCCCCTTTCGGAGCTGATCGGCCGGCCCGAACTGGCCGAGGACCCCGAGTGGGCGACCCCCGAGTCCCGGCTGCCCAAGCTCGGCAAGATGTTCCAGCTGATCGAGGAGTGGTCGTCGACGCTCCCGAAGTGGGAAGTCCTGGAACAGCTCAACTCCCGCAACATCCCATGCGGCCCGATCCTGTCGACGAAGGAGATCGTCGAGGACGCCTCGCTCGCCGCCAACGAGATGGTCGTGAAGGTGCCCCACCCGGAGCGCGGCGAGTTCACCACGGTCGGCAGCCCGCTCAAGCTCTCCGACTCCCCCGTGGACGTGTCCAGCTCGCCGCTGCTCGGTGAGCACAACGAAGAGGTGTATGTCGGCGAGCTCGGCCTCGGTGACGAGGAGCTGCGCCTGCTCAAGTCGAACGGAGTGATCTGAGTGATGGCAGAGGACCGCTCGCGGACGGTGCGGACGCTGCTCGATGCCGTACGGGCCGATGGCCGCACCGCGCTCACCGCGCCCGAGGGCAAAGTGATCGCGGACGCGTACGGCATCGCCGTGCCCGGTGAGGAACTGGCCGGCGATGTCGACCAGGCGGTCGCGCACGCGGCCCGCTTCGACGGGCCCGTCGTCCTCAAGATCGTCTCCCCGGACATCCTGCACAAGACCGATGCCGGTGGAGTCGTGGTCGGGGTGCAGGGCGCCACGGATGTGCGGGCCGCTTTCCACTCCATCATCGACAACGCGCGCGCCTACGCCCCCGGGGCCCGGATCGAGGGGGTGCAGGTGCAGCAGCTCCTGCCCTCCGGCCAGGAGGTCATCGTCGGTGCGGTCACCGATCCGACCTTCGGGAAGGTGGTGGCCTTCGGCCTCGGCGGCGTACTCGTGGAAGTACTCAAGGACGTGACCTTCCGGCTCGCGCCGGTCGACGCGGACGAGGCGCTCTCGATGCTCGACTCGATCCGGGCGGCCGAGATCCTGCGCGGTGTGCGCGGGGCTCCCGCGGTGGACCGGCGGGCGCTCGCCGAGCAGATCCGCCGGATCTCCGAACTGGTCACCGACTTCCCGGAGATCGCCGAGGTGGACCTCAACCCGGTGATCGCCACACCGGAGGGCGCGCTTGCGGCGGACATCCGCGTGATTCTCTCCTCGGAACCGGCGCAGGAGCGGCGCACCTACAGCCGCACTGAGATCCTCCGGTCCATGCGCCGGCTGATGCAGCCGCGCTCGGTCGCCGTGATCGGGGCCTCCAACGAGCAGGGCAAGATCGGCAATTCGGTTATGCGCAACCTCATCGTCGGCGGCTTCTCGGGAGAGATCCATCCCGTGAACCCCAAGGCCGATGACATTCTCGGCCGCAAGGCGTACAAGAGTGCCACGGACGTTCCCGGTGAGGTGGATGTGGCGGTCTTCGCGATCCCCGCCAAGTTCGTGGCCTCGGCACTCGAGGAGGTGGGACGCAAGGGGATTCCCAACGCGGTGCTCATCCCCTCCGGGTTCGCGGAGACCGGCGAACACCAGCTGCAGGCCGAGATCGTGGCCATTGGTGAGCGGTACGGCGTACGCATCCTTGGCCCGAACATCTACGGCTACTACTCGACCTGGCAGGATCTCTGCGCCACCTTCTGCACGCCGTACGACGTCAAGGGCGGGGTGGCGCTCACATCCCAGTCGGGCGGCATCGGCATGGCGATCCTCGGCTTCGCACGCGCCACGAAGACGGGCGTCTCCGCGATCGTCGGGCTCGGCAACAAGTCGGACCTGGACGAGGACGATCTGCTGACCTGGTTCGATGAGGACCCCAACACCCAGTGCATCGCCATGCACCTGGAGGATCTCAAGGACGGCAGGGCCTTTGTGGCCGCGGCCCGGGAGACCGTGCCGAAGAAGCCCGTGGTGGTGCTGAAGGCGGGACGCACCGCGGCGGGCGCCAAGGCCGCCGGGTCGCATACGGGGGCCCTCGCGGGCGACGACGCCGTGTACGACGACATCCTCCGGCAGGCCGGTGTGATCCGGGCGCCCGGGCTCCACGAGATGCTGGAGTACGCGCGTGCCCTGCCGGTACTGCCCACCCCGAAGGGCGACAACGTCGTCATCATCACCGGTGCCGGTGGTTCCGGTGTGCTCCTCTCGGACGCGGTGACCGACAACGGCCTCTCCCTGATGGAGATTCCGGGGGATCTGGACGCCGCCTTCCGGAAGTTCATCCCTCCCTTTGGGGCGGCGGGGAACCCGGTGGACATCACGGGTGGGGAGCCGCCGTCGACGTACGAGGCGACGATCCGGCTCGGCCTGGAGGACCCGCGGATCCACTCCCTGGTCCTTGGCTACTGGCACACCATCGTCACCCCACCAATGGTGTTCGCCGAGCTCACCGCGCGCGTAGTGGCCGAATTCCGGGAGCGGGGCATCGAGAAGCCGGTGGTGGCCTCGCTCGCGGGCGACGTCGAGGTCGAAGAGGCGTGCTCCTATCTCTTCGAGCGAGGCGTCGTGGCGTACCCGTACACGACCGAGCGGCCCGTCGCGGTCCTCTGCGCCAAGTACCGCTGGGCACGGGCGGCGAAGCTGCTGTGAACGCACCGGGCCTGTCGCGACGGACCGCTCGGCGGTGGTCGATGAGGGGGTGAGGCGAAGGGGGCGGCCGGCGGTGCGCGCCGGCCGCCCCCAGGGACCCGAGCGCACACGAAAGGAATTGGACAGGGGGCGCTGGCCAGGTCTTACGACGCAAGGGGTGCTAAGGAAACGTGGCAACCACCGATATACCAACATCCGTTCCCTATCGGGAACTGACGGACAGCAACGGTCGTATGTATCGGGTCGGCGAGACCGACGTCGACATCATGGGCCGCAAGCGCAAGTGGATGGTCATCCTGCCGTGGGTGGGCATGATGGGCATCAGCTCGGCCGAGTACGCATTCGCCTCCGCCGAGGAAACCCTGCACACCGCGCATCACTGGAGCAGTCTGCACATCTTCTGGATGCTCGGGGTGTGGGTCTTCTTCCAGGCGGCGGTCGCCTTCCCTGCGGGCAAGCTGCGCGAAAGCGGAAGGCTTCCGGCCCGCTGGGCGATGATGTACGGCGCGCTCGGCACACTGCTGGGCTATCTCTCATTGGCGTACGCGCCGCATGTGATCGTCGCCTATCTGGGCTTCGGCATGTTCAGCGGTATGGGCGCCGGCATGGTGTACGCGACCTGCGTGAACATGGTCGGCAAGTGGTATCCGGAGCGGAAGGGCGGTAAGACCGGCTTCGTCAACGGCGGCTTCGCCTATGGCTCCGTGCCGTTCGTGTTCATCTTCACCGGTTACATGGATCTGACGAACTTCCGGTGGGTCCTTGTCGCCGTCGGCGTCTTCCTCGCGGCGATGGTGGCCGTCGCCGGGTTCTTCTTCAGGGATCCGCCGAAGAACTGGTGGCCGGCCGATGTGGACCCGCTGCGTCCGCCGGACGACCCGCGGGCTCGGCGCGCCCTGTTGAAGAACCCTCCCGCCGTGAAGCAGTACACCCCCAAGGAAGCCTGGCAGACAGGTCGGGTCGCGCTGATGTGGTTCTGTCTGCTGTGCACCTCGGGCGTGAATATCTTCGGTATCGCCTTCCAGGTGGAGATCGGCCAGGAGGCCGGCTTCGCGGGCGGCATCGTGGCCACCGCCATGTCCCTCAAGGCCATCGTCAACGGCACGGGACGAGGCGTCATCGGCTGGCTGTCGGATCGCTATGGACGCAAGCAGTGCCTGATCTTCGTCTGTATCGTCCTGGGCCTTTCCCAGTACGGCATTCTGTGGTCCGCGGGCATGGCGAGCCTGCCGCTGTTCCTGCTGTTCTCCAGCATTTCCGGATTCGGCGGAGGCGCCATCTTCCCGATGTTCGCGGCCATGACGTCGGACTACTTCGGTGAGAACAACAACGCCTCCAACTACGGTCTGGTCTACAGCTCCAAGCTGGTCTCGGGGCTCTTCGGGTCCGGGCTCGGCGCTCTGGTCGTGAGCAACTGGGGCCACACCGGGGCGTTCACCCTGGCCGGTTCCACTTCGCTGCTCGCCGGGTTCGTGGCGCTGTTTCTCACCCAGCCCGGCAGGCCCAGGTCCAAGGGCATCAAGCCCAACCCGCAGCCCATCAGCCGGGATGCCGTGTGACGCGCTGACCGCGAGCGCGACACATACGAAGGGACCGTCCGGGACTGACCCGGACGGTCCCTTCGCTATCGCTCCCTACCTATGTGGCGACGGCCACCGAACTCGACGCTCCCGTAGGGGTGTCATCGGTCGCGCAGCGAGTGGAGGTGCTCGCTCGACTTACGGGCGAAGGTGAACGACTCCTCCGGGTTGTCGCGCTCGGCCTGCCAATGGTGGTACCGGCGGCCGGTCTCGGTCCGGCGCGTGACCTTCGAGATGAAGTTCTTGTAGTCGATGTCGCCGTCGCCGACGTCGACCATCCGGTAGCCGTCCCGGGCACTCTCGTCGTGTTCGCCGTCCTTGACGTGGAACAGCGGGTAGCGGTGCGGCTGCTTGAGTACGTAGTCGAGCGGGTCGAAGGGGGCGGGGGTGCCGTCGACTCGCTTGGAGAAGCGGAACTGTCCTGCGTACGCCCAGTAGATGTCCATCTCCAGGTGGCGTCTGCTCGGCCTGTCCGCCGGTGGTCGGTGCTGTCCGGCCGGCCTGGTCGTGGCCATGCTTGGTCTCGTCCGCAGGGGCCAGCACCTCACCCACCCGCGAGCGGGCGATGGCCCATTCCTTCCAGTCCTGCTCGGCCAGGGCCAGCTCGGCCTGGACCCGGTCAGCCTCCTCCCGCAGCTCGTCCACCCGACGGCGAGCGGCGAGCTCGCGCTGTTCCAGCAGCCCCACGACTGACGGCATCCACAACCTCCACCGGAGCGACGACACGACAGCCCACCACTCCCACGGGATCGCCGACCCTATGCCCGACCAGCGAAAACGCAGTCCTCAAGTCCGGAAAGGCAACGGCTTCTCAGAGCGCGGGTTCGATTCCCGTCACCGCTCCATAGTTGAGGCCCAGGTCAGAGACCTGGGCCTTGGTTGTTGTCCAGGCACGCGCTCAGCGAGACGGCGTGACCAGCCCCATCTCATAGGCGGTGATCACGAGCTGGACCCGGTCCCGGGCGCCCAGTTTGGTGAACAGCCGTGACACGTGCGACTTGGCGGTGGCCACCGTGATGAAGAGGTCCTCCGCGATCTCGGTGTTCGTCCGGCCGCGTCCGACCAGGGTCAGGACTTCCCGTTCCCGTTCGGTGATGCCCTCGACCGGACGTGGGGAGCGCTCCGGGGCAGCCCCGGGGCGCTCGACGAAGTCCGCGATCAGACGGCGTGTCACACCCGGCGCGATCAGTGCGTCGCCGGCGGCGACCACGCGGATCGCCGCGAGGATGTCGTCCAGGGCCATGTCCTTGACCACGAAGCCGCTCGCGCCGGCCCGGAGCGCGCCGTAGATGTGGTCGTCCTCGTCGAAGGTGGTCAGGACGAGGACGCGGGTCGTTGCCGGACCGTCGGTGATCAGGCGAGTGGCCTCGATCCCGTCCATGCCGGGCATCCGGATATCCATCACCACGACGTCGGGGCTGACATCTCTGACCAGTTGGACCGCCTCGGCGCCGGTGGCGGCTTCACCGATGACCTCCAGGTCGGGGTGATCGGCCATGATCACGCGCAGACCGGACCGCACCAATGGCTGGTCGTCGGCGAGCAGGACACGTACGGGACTGTCGGTCATCGGGCCTCCACCGGAACCCCGACGGGTTCGGGCAGCGGCAGCCGCGCGGCTACCCGGAAGCCGCCCTCGGGACGCGGCTCAGCGCTGAGTTGGCCGTGCAGCAGGCCGACCCGCTCCCGCATGCCTACGAGGCCGAAGCCGTGGGCCGAGCCGTTCTCGATGGCGCCGCGCCCGTCGTCGACGACCTCCACGGACAGCTCCTCGTCCCCGTAGTCGATGGCCACCTGGCAGCGCCCGGTGCCCGCGTGGCGGACCACGTTGGTCAGCGCCTCCTGCACGATCCGGTAGGCGGACAGGTCGATGTCGGCCGGCAAAGGGCGCTGCTCCCCGCTGCGGCGTACGTCGACGCGTACCCCCGCGTCCGCCGTCGCCGCCGCCAGCCGTTCGATGTCCGCCAGACCCGGCGAGGGTGCCAGCGGCGCCTGCCCCGAGGCCGCCGCGCCCAGGTCAGCCTGACGGAGCGCCACCAGTGTGCGCCGAAGGCCCGACAGGGTCTCTCTGCTGGTGGCCTCGATGGCTCGCAGTGCCTCGCGTGCCTCCGCAGGCTGCGTCTGGATGACCCGGCTGCCCACCCCGGCCTGGATGGCAATGATGCCGATGCTGTGCGCGACCATGTCGTGCAGCTCCCGTGCGATCCGCAGCCGTTCGGCGGTCACGGCCTCGGCCACCTCCTGCGAACGCAGCGCCACCGCGTGCTCGCGGCGCTCGCGACTGAGCAGACCGACCATGCAGGATGCGGCCATCGCCAAGAGGGCGATCACGCCGTTGACGGTCAGGTTGTCCCCGTGCGCGAAGACGCCGATAACCAAGAGCTGCGCGACGAAAGATACGGCCCCGGCGACGATCGAAGCTCGCCGCGTGCAGGTGGCGACAATGAAGCTCAGGACGAGGTCCGCCGCCAGATACGACAGAAACTGACCCTGATACGACACCGCCAGGCTCGCGTGGACGGAGCCCGGGGTGCCCACCACCACGGCGGTGGAGCCGAAGAGCGTCATCGCCAGAGCCAGCAGCGGCGTCCGTCGCAGCACACCGGCGAGCAGGCTCACAGCCAGCAGTGACCCGACCGCGTGGACCGTGCCCGAAGCCCGCGTCGCACCCCCCACCAGCAGACCCAGCATGAAGAGGTACAGGACACCCCCCGCCCAGGCCATGACCTTTGTTCTCGTCATCGGCGGTGTGCCCTTTCGAGTGGGCGGCCGCAATGCGCAACGCGCGCAGGCAACGGTGTGGTCGGTGTGGCGTCCATGCCGCGACACTAACCAGCTGCCACTCGCGCGGCATCGGCCCGGGGACGTACGCCCGCGGGCTAACCCGGCCGCGCGATTGCCGCCCACGGCCCCATGACCGGACGGGCGCCTCCCGGCAGCGTTACCCCTGTGATCGAAGTCAAGGAACTCACCAAGCGCTACGGCAGCAAGACCGCCGTCGACCATCTGTCCTTCACCGTGCGGCCGGGCCAGGTCACCGGATTCCTCGGCCCCAACGGAGCCGGCAAGACCACCACCCTGCGGATGATCCTCGGCCTGGACGCGCCCACCGGCGGCACCGCCACCGTAAGCGGCGTCCCCTTCCGCAGCCACCCGCGCGGACTGCGGCACGTCGGCGCCCTCCTCGACGCCAACCAGGTCCACGGCGGACGCAGCGCCGCAGCCCACTTGTCCGCCCTGGCCCGCAGCAACGGCCTCCCGCTGCGCCGAGTGGACGAGGTACTGCAGGAGGTGGGGCTGGCCGAGGCGGCGACCCGCCGCATCGGCGGGTTCTCGCTCGGCATGAAGCAGCGGCTGGGGATCGCCACCGCACTGCTCGGCGACCCGCCCGTGCTGATGTTCGACGAGCCGGTCAACGGCATGGACCCGGAGGGCGTGCTCTGGATGCGCCGCCTCTTCCGGCGCCTGGCGGCCGAGGGTCGCACGGTCTTCCTCTCCAGCCACCTGATGTCGGAGATGGAGAACACCGCCGACCAGCTCGTCGTCATCGGCCGGGGCCGCCTCATCGCCGCCGAGTCGGTACGGGACTTCGCAGCCCGCGGCACCCGCCTCAGCGTCGTGGTCGGCACACCGCAGGCCGCCGAGCTGGCAGCGGTGCTGACCGCCGCGGGCGCGTCGGTCGAGCCGGAGGGCTCGGCGGGAGCCGAGAAGCTCGCCGTCACCGGGCTCCCGGCGGACCGGATCGCAGCGCTCGCCTCCGAGAACCAGATCCTGCTGAACGAGCTGACCACCCGCACCGCCTCATTGGAGGCGGCCTTCATGGAACTCACCGCCGACAGCGTCGAATACCTGGCAGGACAGCCCCGATGACCACACTCACCTCCGTCACCCCGACCACCTCAGCCGCGCCCCTTGCCGAGCCGCCCGCCCGCTTCCGCGACCTGCTCGCCTCCGAGTGGATCAAGATGCGGTCCCTGCGCTCCACCTCGTGGACGATCACACTCACCATCCTGTTCGTCATCGGGTCCGCCGCCGCGGCGGCGCTGGCGGACTACAACAACTTCGCGGGCGCCGGCCCGAGCACGCGGCAGCCCCACGACTTCCTGCCCTTCGACGCCTATCCGCCGGGCGGCTACTGGACGCTAATGCTCGTCGTCGGCAGCATCGGTGCCCTCACCGTCGTGAGCGAGTACAGCAGCGGCCTGATCCGCACCACCACCGTGGCCGTCCCTGTCCGCGGCTCGGTGGTGCTGGCCAAGGCGGTCGTCACCGCCGCGCTGTGGACCGCGGTCGGCACGGTCATCTCCACCGGTTCCTTCCTGATCTCCCAGGCCATCTTGAACGGGCGGCACGCCGGGGTCCCGATCACCCATCCCGGGGTGTTCCGGGCGCTGGTGGCATCCGCGCTGCTGGCCCCGGTCTGCGCACTGGTCGGCCTGGGCCTCGGCGTCCTGATCCGGCACAGCGCCGCGACCATGGTCACCAGCGTCTTCACGCTGCTGATGCTGCCCACGCTCTTCTCGCAGAGCGAGCGCTGGTCCGCCGACCTCAACCACGCGATGGTGATCAGCGCCTGGAAGCGCCTGGTCCAGAACTGGCAGCCGGATACCGAATCCCACATGTTCACCGCCACGGTCCCCGGCTCCTGGATTGTGTACGCGCTCTGGCCGCTGATCGCCGTCGCACTCGCCGTGGTCGTCGTGCGGCACCGCGACGTCTGAACGTGCCTGCGGGATGCGCAAATCGCGCCCTGCGGCAGGAGGAAACCCATGACAGAAGAAACCCATGGCAGGAAGACACCAATGAAGCGCAGACTGCTGCTCGCGGCGTCAGCCGCCCTCACTCTCCTCGGCACGGCCACCCTTTTCGCCCCCGCCCATGCCGATACCCCATCAGTGTCCTCGGCCCGGACCAAGCCCGCATTGCCCGAGCCCACCGGCGGACACCGGACAGGAATGACCACCCTGCACCTGGTGGACGAGAACAGAGCCGATCCGTGGGTACCGAAGGAGAAGCGGGAACTGATGGTCTCCCTCTGGTATCCGGCCAAGAAGCCCTCGGGCACACCCGCTCCGTACATGACCGCTGAAGAGTCCAAGGCGTACCTGGGAGCCACCGGAATTCCGCTGCCGCCGGACGTGCTGAGCACGGTGGCAACCCATTCCACCGTCGACGCCGAGCCGGTCAGGCCCCGCGGCGGACTGCCCCTGGTCCTTCTGTCGCCGGGCTACGGAATGCCGCGCGCCACGCTGACGGGGCTGGCCGAGGAATTGGCCAGCCGCGGCTACGCCGTCGCCGCGATCGGACACAACTACGAGGCCCACGGCATCACCTTTCCCGACGGGCACACCACCTCCTGCCTGGTATGCGACGCCCCGGACGATCAGAACGTGGGAGACGTCCGTGCCGCGGACGTCTCGTTCGTGCTCGACGCACTCACCGGCAAACGCCCGGCATGGAAGGGCGGCACGGCTATCGACACCAATCGGACTGCCATGGTCGGACACTCGGCCGGAGGCTTCAGCACGATCCCGGCCGCGCTGCGGGACACGCGAGTGAAGGCCGCGGTCAATATGGACGGCAACTTCCGGTACCGCAACGGCCTGCCCGTGCACCGGCCCTTCCTGATGCTGGGCAAGCCCAGCCACGTGCCCGGCGGCCCCGACTCCACCTGGGACAAGACCTGGACCCAACTCACCGGCTGGAAGCGGTGGCTGAGCGTCGACGGGACGGAGCACCTGTCCTTCAGCGACCTGGCAGCCCTGTCCAAGCAGTTCGGTGTTCCGCTCCAAAAACTCGACGGTGATCGTGCCGATACCCTCACCCGCGCCTACATCGCCGCATTCGTCGATGCACACCTGCGCGGACGGGATGTTCCCTTGCTGAACGGACCATCACCGAAGTTCCCGGAAGCAAAGTTCCATCAGCCGTAATGGACGGGTTTGCCTGGAAGCCAGCCCGTTCCCGTGCCCACGACACTGACGGCCCCCAAAGCTCGACCATGGCGGCATTTGTCCGCATCGCGCCACTGCGGCACCACGAGAGGCGGTCAGCCACAGACAACCGCGGTGCAGACTGCGGCCCCGACAGGCCGCGCCTGACAGCACTACGACCCGCCGACCTGCGGCGACGCCCCACAGCCCTGGTGATTCCCAAGCTCAGAGCGCGGGGTTGATCCACGTCCCGCGGCCCGTGACTGGTTGTGCCCCGCTTCTTGCCGGGAATCCAGCGGTGTATCGCGGGCGCAGCCTCTCGACGCCTACGTCATTCGCCGGACCGGGACGAAGATCGGATGCGATGGTGGTCTGACGTCAATGGTCCTCATGTCGCAGGACGTAGATGACGAGCTGGCCATCCGGCTCGGGAAGGACGACCACCCTTGACTGCCCAACGCTGCGAACGTTGTGACCTCATTATCGGGGCGGGGTGCGCCTGCCCGCCCGATGGCTCTGTCCCTGGCATCGCGCATGGACGTATACCGCCACGGACCCTCCGACCTGGACAGCCGCCCAGCGCCATCATTGTGTCGCCCGTTGGGAACGCCCATCTTCCCGGCTGCTTCCACCTTTCCGACAGCGAGATCTCCGCCCCGAAGTTCGGCTGGGTAGCCGGCCCCGATCCTGATACTTGGTCCCGTATATCGGAGTCCGAGCCGTTGCGGGCCACACAGGGCAACATCGACCGAGTGGCCACCCGCCGCTGCCAAACCTGTGACGCCCACTCATAGGCCACCGCGCGTCATATGCCTGGTCAGCCGTCTGTCATGCGTGAGCGATGCGTGAGCGGACGGTGGAACACGAGGTGTCGGACGCCGGACTCAGCATCAGGCCGGGTGGCGCTGACCTGCAAGAACAGCACCACCCGGCAGGCACGAACACTCTCGATCATGGATTCGATCCCACTTCCACTGCGAGTTGTCCGACCAGCTCCCGCGCCGACGTCACCCGGATCGAGCCGACATCCGCGCCGCCGAGTGGTCACGTGTCGCACCCACAATGGCATCCACGATGCAGCACTACCTGGAGCAGATCGCGGGGACGCTGCGGCCGGGCACGGTGAAGAACGCCGAGCTGACGCTGCGGGAGTTCGCCCTGCTGGTGGCCGTCGAAGACGCGGCGGTGACGTGTGTCGCCCAGCTCAAGCGCCGGCACGTCGAACGCTATCGGCAATGGCTGCTGGAGCGGCTGGCCGCTCGCGGCGGTCCGCTGCACCGGCACACCGTCCGCGACCGGCTGAGCAAACTGCGCGGCTTCTTCCGCCGCCTGGACGAGTGGGACGCCGCCGACCGGCCGCCCCGCCAGCTGGTATTCGACAGCGACTTCCCGATCGCGGACGAGCCGCTGCCCCGATTCCTCGACGACGCCGCAGCCGCCAAGTTGCTGGCCGCCGCCCGCCAGGACACTGATCCGTTCGCCCGGCTGACGATCGAGATCCTCGCTCGCACCGGGATGCGCCGCAGCGAAATGCTCGGCCTCACCGTCGACGCGGTGGTGCAGATCGGCTCCGCCTACTGGCTTCGCGTCCCGGTCGGCATGATGCACACCGACCGCTACGTCCCCTTGCATCCACAGCTGAAGACGCTGCTGGATGACTGGCTGCTGCATCGGCCCGAGGGCCTGCGTTCGAACCTGCTGTTCACCGATCACGGCCGTCCGGTCAATGCATCTCGCATCGAGACGGCCGTCCGCAGGGCCGCAGAGCGGGCCGGTCTCGGCCGGGTCACCCCGCACCAGCTCAGACATACTCTGGCCACCCAGGCGATCAACCGGGGCATGTCCCTGGAGGCCATCGCCGCACTGCTCGGTCACCGATCGTTGTCCATGACGCGTGTTTACGCGCGGATCGCCGACCGGACTGTCGCGGACGAGTACTTCGCCGTCTCGGAGAAGGTCGAGGCCCTCTACGACGCTCCGCGTCAGCTGCCGGCCGACGCCGAGGGTTCGGAGATGGGCAAGCTCCGCCGGGAAATGCACCGTCGGATGCTCGGCAACGGCTACTGCGCTCGCCCGGTCGAGATGGACTGCCACTTCGAGTCGATCTGCGAATCATGCACGTTCTTCGTCACCACGATCGAGTTCCGCCCGACCCTAGAGCGTCAGCGGGACGACGCGGCGGCCAAGGGCCAGGTCGCACGCGAGCAGATCTTCGACGGGCTACTGACCCGCCTTGACGAGCAAGCCAGCTGACCGCCTCAGCTGCCGCGGCGCCAGAATCCGGTATCGCGATGGCGCCACCAGTACAGGGCCGTGCAGTCGACGGGCCACGGCGCCTCCTGCCTGCCGCGAGGTTCGAAGTGGTCCCGATCCCGGTCGATGGGGCGCCAATTCTGGTCCAGCGGCTCGTCGTCCCGAGGCGGCCGGACCTTGGTCACGAATCGTTCCTCGGAGGCCCCGAACTCCTTGAAGTTCTTCTGGGCCTCGATCAACGACGGCCGATTCGCTCCGCCAGCCCAGTCAGGCCAGCGCAACTGCACGCGATCGTCCTCCCAGAAGCAAACCGAACAGATCTCAAAGGATCCGAGTGGCTCACCCAGAGTCAGATGGCCGCAGCACACGCAGGGGTAGTGGATCACGGCCGTCATCTTGCCTCACCACATCTTGACGCCCCAGTGAGTTTCGCGGCCTTGACAGTGAGACCCGCATATTACTGACTTCGGCTCGTCAGGGTGATCTTTCCTGGTTCCCCTGATGGGGCTGGGGTGTTGGTTGTACTTCGTGGTGGGTGAGGTATGCGGATGGCGGCGGGCTCACCGCTGCGGGACGTCAGCGCCGGGAGACGGTACGCATGCAGGCGGCCGAGCTGTTCGATGAGGGGGTCAAGCCGCCGGAGGTGGCGCAACGGCTGCGGGTGAGCCGGAAGTCGGCCTACCAGTGGTACCGGATATGGCGGGAAGGCGGTGTGCAGGCCCTGGCCTCGCGTGGTCCGAGCGGGTCGCGGTGCCGTCTGTCGTCGCGCTGTCTGGAGAAGCTGGCCGGGTACCTGGAGCAGGGCCGGCCGCGCATGGCTGGGTGGAGGACCAGGTGTGGACGGCCGCGCGGGTGGCCACGCTGATCGGGCGGAAGTTCCACGTCTCCTACAGCGTCTCGGGTGCCACCAGGCTGATGCACCGGCTCGGATTCAGCCCGCAGGTGCCCGCACGGCGGGTGGCCGAGCGCGACGAGCAGGCCGTGACCTTGTGGAAGGAGTCTCAATGACGAAGTCAAGCCGCTTGCGCGACCGGCGGGGCGGGGGTGAAGAGCCGTCCGTCACGCAGGAGTGCCCAGAGCACCCCGGCCCGGCGTCGGGCGAGGGCGATGACAGCTTGAACGTGTTTGCAGCCCTCGCCGCGCTTCTTGAGGTAGAAGTCCCGGTTCGGGCCGTCGCGGATGATGCTGGTCTGCGCCGACAGATAGAACACCCGGCGTAGGCGACGGCTGTAGCGCTTGGGCCGGTGAAGGTTGCCGGTCCGTCGGCCGGAGTCGCGGGGAACGGGCACGAGCCCGGCTGCCGAGGCCAGGTGCCCGGCGTCCGCGTAGGCAGACATATCGCCCGCCGCCACGACGAACTCCGCTCCGAGTATTGGCCCCATCCCGGGCAGGGACTCGATGATCTCGGCCTGCGGGTGACTGCGGAAGGTCTCGCGAATCTGTTTGTCGATCCGGTTGAGCCGGTCGTCCAAGGCCAGGATCTGCGCCGCCAAGTCGGCGACGATCTGGGCGGCGATGTCCTCGCCGGGCAGCGCGGTCTGCTGGGCCTGAGCGGCTTCCAGGGCGGTGGCGGCGACCGTATCGGCACTCCGGACGCTGCGGTTGGCTAGCCAGGCCGTCAGCCGGGCCCGGCCGCGGCGCCGGATGGCGGCAGGAGTCTGGTAGCCGGTCAGGAGCACCAGCGCACCCTTGTGCGCCGAGTAGTCGAAAGCCCGCTCCAGCGCGGGGAAGACGCCGGTCAGCACGTCGCGCAGCCGATTGATCATCCTTACCCGATCGGCCACCAGGTCGGAGCGGTGGGCGGTGAGCAAAGCGAGGTCGGCGGCCAGCTGGGCCGGCACGTCGATCGCGGTGAAGTCGTTGCGGTGGCGGGCGGTCTCAGCGATGACGTAGGCGTCGCGGGCGTCCGTCTTGGCCTCGCCCCGGTAGGCGCCGGACATCCGGTTGACCGTGCGGCCGGGCACGTAGACGGCCCGCTGGCCGTGAGCTGCGAGCAGGGCCAGCAGCAACGCGGAGGCCGTGCCGGAGATGTCCACCGCCCAGTGGACATCGTCGGCCAGGGCCAGGATCTCGCCGAGCGCAGCCAGGATGGCAGACTCGTCGTTGTCGATCTTCTTCGACCACAAGGTGGCTCCGGTCTCGTCGACCACTGCGGCCCAGTGATGAGCCTTGCCGGCGTCGATGCCGGCCCAGACCCGGTCCCGTTCCTTGCGCACGCGCCCCTCCTCGTCTCCAACATCATGCTGTCGGCCCGAGGAACACCCCGCTGTCATCTCCGTAATCAGCGACCGCACAAGGCGCGCACATCTCAATCAGCAGCCAGGGCGCCCCGGAAAGCCGGGCGGCCACTCCTTCCGAGCCACTACAGGCAAGGCAACCTGGGCCACACCCGGCCCTCCCGGGCCGCCCAACAACTTACGGAGGCGACCTGGGCGGAGGTAGAAGAGCCCGGGCGGCCTGCGGCGGCTGCATCTGCTTCGAGGACGAGGCAGGCTTCACCCGTCGGCCGCCCCGAGGACGCACGTGGGGCCGGCGTGGCGTCACCCCGGTCGTGACGGTCAGCGGGCGGCGCTCGGGGCGGCTGTCGGTGGCCGGGCTGATCGCGATGCGGCCCGGGTCCCGCACCCGGCTGTGCCACCGCCTGCGCACCCACCGGGCGGGAGCCGGCAAGCGCCGCAGCATGAGCGAACGCGACTTCGTCGCGCTGATCGACGGCGTGCACCAGCTGGTCAAGGCGCCGATCGTGCTGGTGTGGGACCGGCTGAACACCCATGTCTCTCACGCCATACGGGAGTTGATCGCCCAGCGCGAGTGGCTGACGGTGTTCCTGCTGCCCGCCTACGCGCCCGACCTCAACCCCGTCGAGGCGGTGTGGGCACACGTCAAACGGGGTCTTCGAACTTGAGCGGTGTGTCGTCCCGAGTGGACTGACTGGCTGTCACGTTGCGTGAGGATCACGGGTGGTGGGGGGGGCGCCCTGGCAGCAGGATGCCCGTGGCCATGAGTGATCATTTCTGTTCTCGACGCAGAACGATCACCCAGAAACCACGGGCTTGGACAACGATACGACGTCGCTGCTCGACCTGGACGGCCTGGCCGTCGCGCGGGTGGAGCGGCTGGAGGACGGCACCCGCCGGGTGCACCTGATCACCGCCGATGAGCAGGCACGGGCCTGCCCCGAGTGCGGGGTGTTCGCCACCCGGGTGAAGGGCTCCGCGACGACCCGGCCCCGCAATGCCGTTGCTTGAAGGATGCAAGGGTCTCGGTGACGCAGCGGACTGGTGATCGTTGAGACGGGCGTGGCTCATCCATGGGTGGGATTGTCGGATCAGATGCGGCGGCGGCCATCGCCTCCATGGGAGCGAGCGGGAAGCCCTCACCGCGCGAACTCAGCGAAGACGGCACTCTCCCGCAGCTCCCCGGCCACTCGACCGAGTCGGCCACCTCCAGCTCGGCCGCCTGCTTGCGCAGTGCCTCGGCCTCCTCACCGGAGCCGTAGATCCGCAGCGTCCAGTCTAGGTGCTGCGGCGCGACCTTCGCCCATGCCTCCAGGAGCAGGTCTATGCCCTTCTCCTCGTGCAGCCGGCCGATGCTGGCCACGACCTTGCTGGAGCGGTCCGAGGCGGAGTCGGGGATGAACGGCAGCGGGTTCGGCATGAAGCCGACGTTGTCCATCCCCCGCTGGGGCGTCGGCCCAGCCGTGGCCGACCCCGGTCGTGGATGCCGCCGCGCCGTTGGTGGCGAAGTACGCCGTCGGCTGGCCAGCCTGAGGCCACCGCAAGATCCACTGGCCGCAGAGCATCGTCATGAACTGGGCGCAGTCCCGCCCCGCGGCCTCACCCTCACCGACCCCCAACCTGCCATGGCCGCCGGCCGCTACCCGTAAGCTCCAGCCCGCCTGCTCGCGCTTCCCAGAAGGGGGCGCGCTGGTCACGTGCCCCGGGGGCGTCGTGACCGACGCCCGCCCGGCTATTGAAGTGACCGCACTGCGCGGACGGGTGACGGGCCGTACCGGGCTGCCCGCGGGCTCGTTGAAACCGGACATGAGCAAGCAGTGCAAGCGCACCATCGCCGTGACGGCACTCGCCGCAATTCCCTTCGTTCTCACGACCACCACCGCATCCGCGCAGGAGCAGGAACGGGAGGTTCTTGGCCACGTAAGCAAAGTGACGAACAAGGTAGAGAACTTGAAGACAGTAAAGGACGTCGAAAAGAACCTGTTGGGCAGTTTCCAGAATCGAGTCGTTGACGCATAAGCTTTGGCCATGGCCTCTGCTCCCCGCAGCACCTCCGCCCCGCGCTGATCGATGAGATGCTCAGGTCGGAGACCCTGCTCAAGGGCAGGGTGATCCACAGGCGTCTGGTCCAGGAGTACAGGGTCACGATCAATTACCAGCGGGTCAGCCCACCGGGCTGCATCAACACCCCCCACCCATGCCCAGCCCAACGAGCAGACTGCCGCCTCGTCACCTCAAGCACGGTTGCAGTACTAGTGTCCTGAGTTGGAGATTCGCTGCGTAAGTCGGTGGCGTTCGGCATGATGGCTGGATGGCGAGGACGGGGCGGCCGAAGGCCGAGCTGGTGCTGACCGATGACGGAGCGTGAGACCTTTTCCCGCTGGGCCAGGCGCCGGACCTCGTCGCAGCCCCAGGAGCTTCTTGATGCGGTGCTGTGCGAGAGATGAAGGGTGGTTGGCCCTCCGGCGTCGTCCTGCGGGGGATGGCGTCAAACCGCACACATCTGCATTGGCTGAAGACCGTTGTGGAGAACGTCGTGGGAAAAGGCGTGGCGAGATCGCGTCAGGTGGGGACCGGGAAGATGAGCGATGGGTTTTGGCCCTCTGTCGTTGACGCGTCGAAAACAGTTTAGACGGCATCAAAACCGGGGTAGCACCACGATCCCGGGATGAGCCTGGAGGATACCCGTTTACTGTCCAGGTGGTGTCCGGCGCATAGGCAGCATGATCCCGGTCCGGGCTTTCGTATGGAACATGTGAAGACGTGCCCCGATACTGCCGCTGAGTTGATGGGCGGCGAGAGGGAGAACCTCAAGCGGCAAATACCGCAAGAGGCTGAGTACCGTCGCGGGGTTCGCTGGCGGACTCGCCCGTAGTAGCTGAGAAGCCTTTGCGTATCGCAGTGGGGGTGGAGCAAGGGGTGGGGCAATGCCGTTGCTTGAATCTCTAAACGAGTCTGGGGAGGAGGGTGATGATCTTGGGTGGGGTGCGGCGGGTCGGTTGCCGTGTCCAGCCCTTGGGCGGGTCGGCGTACTTGAGTTTGAGGCGTTTGACGATCCGGTCCGCCGCGCGGTCGCGTCGAGGGCCGATGTCAAGTTTCGGTAGCTTGGACGCGAGAGATGCCAGGAACTTCCCGAGTTTGGCTGGGGTGTTCGTGGTGTTCTGGATGACGCTGCGGCGCACGGCCTTGAGAACCTTGACGAACGAGATCCGGTCCGGATCGATCTTGTGTCGGCCGGCGATCTCGGTGATGAGCCGGGACAGGCAGTGATGGACGGTCAGGTGGGCCCAGACTTCCTGGCGTACCAGGTCCGGTTCCGCGGAGCGCAGGATCTGCTGGGAGCCGCGCTGGTAGGTCTTGAGCTGGCGGTTCAGCAGTTCCGCCTCCCACCTGTCGTGATACAGGGCTGCGAGCTCGTCGGCCGGGGCCTCGGCGGGGTCGAGGAGGTCGGTCAGCAGCCGGATCGTCTCCCCGCCGTCGACCTGGTACTCCACGACACGTACGGTCACGCTGTGGGTCCGGCGCTTGCCTACCCACTTCCAGATCTTCGCGAGATAGGTGCCATCGGGTAGGTGCTCGATGGGAGTGCGCGCGTTGTTCGCCTTGGCCCGGATTAGCAGGTGCGCGCCGGCGCCGGTGAACTCCGACCAGAGGCTGACCCCGACGAACCCTCGGTCCATGATCACGAGTATGCCGCGGGCGCGGGCCGCCAGCGGCGCGGCCAGCCCCTGCTCGCTGTCGACCAGGCCGCCGACCCGCGCGTCGAGCACCGCATGCGTACCGACCTCGGACAGAGCGACCACCCGGACCTGCGGGTAGGCCAGCGGGCTGCCGTCCGCCGTGACTTGCCCGCCGAACGCAGCCCGGTTTGCCGCCGTGTCCGGGGCGTCCAGATAGAACCCATCCACCGCGGCCACCCGCAGTCCCCGGTAGAACGATTCCGCGAGCCCCTCCGCGGCCAGTGGCCCGGACACTCTGCGGAACACCACCTCCAAGACCTGCGGTCCCAGCCGCTGGCGGGCCCGGGTGAACGACGACTTGTTGGGAATCGTCCCGCCCAGTTCCGGGATCGCGCTGACCATGTTCTCCGCGACATCGTCGTAGGAGTCCTGATGGAACAGGGCCAGCCCGAGCACGAAATGCACCATGAGCCCAGCGGGCAGCGCCCCCACTCTCTTGTCGCGCCGCCCCTGCGCGGCCACCACCTCGTCCACCAGCTCAGGCGTCACCCACCGCGTCAACGCACCCAGCCGCACCTGATCCGACAATCCCACCCATGGATGAGCCACGCCCGTCTCAACGATCACCAGTCCGCTGCGTCACCGAGACCCTTGCATCCTTCAAGCAACGGCATTGAGGGGACGGGTCGTCCGGGTCTGTTTGGCGGTCAACCGGAGTTCCCGGGATGAGCCGGACGAGCGGGCCGAAGTCATTTGAGATCTCGAAACACCTTGTTTTCGAGGCGTACTTGAGGGTCAAGGCCAACAAGGGAGCGGCGGGCGTTGACGGTGAGTCGATCGAGCAGTTTGAGGCTGCCCTAAAAGGCAACCTCTACAAGCTGTGGAATCGTCTTTCGTCGGGCTGCTATTTCCCGCCGCCGGTCAAAATGGTGGAGATCGACAAGCCAGGAGGCGGAGTCAGGGTTCTCGGTGTGCCCACGGTCGCGGACAGAATCGCACAGACGGCGGTGGCCATGGTGCTGGAGCCTTTGGTGGAACCGGTGTTCCACCCGGACTCCTATGGCTACCGGCCCCGTCGCAGTGCACTGGATGCGGTTGCGGTGTGCCGGGAGAGGTGTTGGAAGACGGACTGGGTGATCGATCTCGACATCCGGGGGTTCTTCGACAACCTTGATCATGACTTTGTCCTCAAGACTGTCGCGCACCACACCGACTTGCGGTGGGTCCTGCTGTATGTGGAGCGGTGGCTCAAAGCCCCGCTCCAGCGGCCGGACGGCAGTCTGCAAGCCCGCGGTCGCGGGAGTCCCCAGGGCTCGGCGGTTTCACCTGTGCTGGCCAACCTCTTCATGCATTACGCCTGTACGTCCAGGAGTTCGGGCATCGTTCCAGCTTGAAAGCGAGGGAGGGGATGTAACCGGACGCCAAGTTCAGGGCAGCCAGCCGGTGGAAGTCCGGTCCGGGGAGACGCCAGGGTCCCCGGTAGCTGACTCCCGGCGTCGTTCGAGAGGACGGCGTCGAAGTGGAGTGACAAGCGTCTTTCGGGGGCGTGCGACCGACCGGTCCGCAACATCAAGTGAAGCCTGCAGCGTCGATATGCAAACCCCGCCCGGTCGGGTGGGCCAAGGAGGTGCCGAGCCCGTATGCGTAGGGCGAAGGCCATGGAAGGCGTCCGGGAACCTGGAGCGGGCGCTGAAGAACCTCTCGGCGTAAGGGGCGTGGAACGGTCGGAAGGTTGTCCTGGGAACTGGAGAGGGCCTACTCGGCCCCGGGCATGCGGCCCGGGAGTGTGGCCTGCCTATAACCGGCGGAACCGGGAAATGGCGGGTTGCCGAGAGGCAGTCGGAGGGGGTCGTAGTAGTGGTGATCGGCGGGACAACACAACCCGTTGGGAGCGAAGGGCCCCTGCTTCATCGATGCGATTCGCGGACAGGGAGGGGCCCGGATGAGTGCCGTTTCGGCTAGTTCCATCCGTCGGGAGGAAGGCGTCGCACGACTGGATGGCCGTCCTCTGGACAAGGTCCGAGCCTTGCAGTGGACGCTTTACCGCTGTGCCAAGCAAGAACCCGAACGGCGGTTCCATGCCCTGTATGGCCACGTCCACCGCATGGACGTCTTGTGGCGGGCATGGTCGGTCGTGTGCACGAACCGGGGAGCCCCTGGCGTGGATGGCGTGACCGTCGACGCGGTAGCGGCCTCGGGGGTGGATGCATTCCTCCAGGACCTGGCGGAACGACTGCGGACGTATACGTATCGTCCGTCGGTGCTGCGGCGGGTCCAGATTCCCAAGCCGGGGCGGCCGGGGGAGTTCCGGCCGCTGTCGATTCCCACCGTGGCGGACCGGGTGGTGATGACGGCCGCGAAGCTGGTTCTCGAACCGGTCTTCGAGGCCGGGTTCACCGAGGCGAGCTACGGATTCCGGCCGAAACGGTCCGCGATCGACGCGTGCGATGCTGTGCGCGCTGCGGCGAACCAAGGTCGGGAGTGGGTTTTCGAGGCCGATATCCGGGACTGTTTCGGGACGATCGGGCACGACGCACTCGTCGCTCAGTTGGCGAGGCGCGTGGTGGACCGGCCGATGCTGAAGCTGATCCGGTCGTGGCTGCGGATGGGAGTGCTGGAAGGCGGGGTGACCTCCCCGACCGGGGCGGGAACCCCGCAAGGCTCACCAATCTCTCCACTGCTGGCGAACATCGCTCTGCACGTCCTCGATGAGGCATGGTAGGACGAGGGCTGCCGGCTGGGAGTGCTGGTGAGGTATTGCGATGACTTCGTGGTCCTGTCGCCGACCAGACAACGGGCCGAGCAGGCCCAGCAGTTGGCGGCGAGAGTGCTGGGACAGCTCGGGATGCGGTTGCATCCGGAGAAGTCCGGCATCACCTGCCTCACCCGGGGCGGGCAGGGCTTCGAGTTCCTCGGCTTCCACCACCGGAAAGTGGAGTCGTGGAAGTGGCGGGGCAGGTTCTACCTGTACCGGTGGCCCTCGCAACGGGCGTTGAAGGTACTGCGGGACAAGGTCCGCACGGCTACCTCGCGCTCTCGGACCGAGCGGCCGGTGGCTGCCGTGGTGGCCGAGCTCAACCCCGTGCTCCGGGGATGGGCCGGGTACTTCCGTAAAGGAAATTCTGCGCGGAAGTTCGTAGCGGTGGACCAGTACGTCCACGAGCGGCTGGCGATCTTCACCAGCGACAAACATGGACTCTCGGGCCGGAATTGGGCCGCCCGCTACAACTACGGGTGGATCAGTCGGCTCGGGGTCTTCCGCCTTGCCGGAAAGTGGCACGGGGCAACGGCGCATGCCCAGCGGTGAACGATGTCGGAAAGCCGGATGCGGGAGAACCGCATGTCCGGTTTGAAGCGGCGGGGACTGGAGACGGAGATTTATCCACCGCGCCAGTCCCCGACCCTACTCGACACGTGGATGGCACGGGAATATCCCACCGTCCGGTTCGAGCGTTATTGCGATGATGTGGTGGTTCACTGCCGCAACGAAGCCCAGGCGCATCAGGTGCGTGAGGCTATCGCCGGTCGGCTGGCCGATTGCGGGGGGCTGGAGTTGCATCCGGACAAGACCCGCGTTGTGTACTGCCGGGATCGGAACAGGCGTGGCTCGGCTGAGCACACCTCATTCACGTTCCTGGGGTACGGGTTTCGAGCGCGGAAACTCCGGACGAAGTACGGAGATTACTTCTTCGGCTTCAGCCCGGCTATCAGCGACGAAACCGCGAAGCGGATACGGGTGCAGATCCGCCGGTGGCGGCTGCACTTGCGTAGTGAGACGACCCTGGAAGGACTCGCCCGGGAGATCAATCCGATCGTCTGGGGCTGGATCAACTACTTCGCGCGGTTCCATCCGTCCGCGTTGAGGTTCAGCCTCAACCGCATCAACGACTACCTGGTGCGGTGGGTTGTCCGCAAGTACAAGCGGTTCAAACGGAAACGAGCACGAGCGCGGGAGGCTTTGCGCCGACATGCCCGGCTGTTCCCAGGGCTCTTCGCCCACTGGAAGTTCGTCAAGCCATGACCGTGAATGACCGGACGATGGGAGCCGTGTAAGCCGCGAGGTTTACGCACGGTTCTGAGAGCGGCGGCGGGTGAAACTCCCGCCGCCGACTCACCCAGGCGCTGGACCGCTCGCAGCCGGTGCTGCCGATGATGCCGGGCATGCCCGAGCGGCGTACCCATGACTACCTGCGGCACGGCATCACCAGCCTGTTCGCCGCGTTCAACATCGCCGATGGCACCGTCATCGGCGAACTCCACCGCCGCCACCGGGCCACCGAGTTCAAGAAGTTCCTGGTCACGATAGACAAGGCTGTGCCCGCCGGACTCGACGTGCACCTGGTATGCGACAACCACGTCACCCACAAGACTTCCGAGATCCAGCAATGGCTCGCCCGGCACCCCCGCTTCCACGTGCACTTCACGCCGACCGGCTCCTCATGGATCAACCAGGTCGTGCGACACGAAAGTCGCTTGAGAAGAGTGGAAATCACCAAGGAGGTTCGACTGATGTCGAAGGTGTAGGACCCGAGCCAGTGCACAGGGCTCGTTCCCGCCCCAGCGTGCGTCGTGAGTAATCGCGGGGTGCGAAGCCTGGGGAAATGCCCAAGGACCATCGTTCCATCCGGGGTTACAGGCTGGGAAATGCCGGACGGGCGAATGCGAATGAACCCTTGATGATGCCTCGTCATGATCACTCTCGCCGATGGGTTGCTCCAGCGGGAGATAGGGACTGGCCGTTGGAAAGCGGCAGGCGCCGACTGGAGAAACTTGGCCAGTCGGGAGTGCACCGCCGTCCCCGGGGTGCAGAGGGCGCCCTCCCCGGCAGCATCTCTCTCATGCGGAACGTGACAACCCCGATGGAGTCCAGGCCATGCCGTTTTGGCTTGGTAAGCCAACCGCAAGGGAGGCCCAACTCTCCAGCGGGTGCAGGAAGACCCAGCAAGCGAATGCCGGTCGCCGAAAGGCAGCAGGAAACCGGGGACCATGCACCGACACCTCCGTCGGTGGCTCCCGCATAACTGGCCGGATAGGGGCCGATGCCCCGACCTGAAAGGGTGCTGACGTGGGTCTGGTGAGCCTGTGGAGAAACGATGACCGGAGACACCGGAACCGAAGGGCAAGTTGGACGCCATGACGACACACACGGCCGCGATGGCGCACGCCGCAGTGGCCGCCGCCGGCATGGCGAACGGACCGGAGGACGAGATCACCGACTGGCCGTCAATCGACTGGCGGAAGGTCGAGGACAACGTACGGCGGCTTCGGCAGCGCATCTTCACGGCATCGCAGGCAGGAGACCTGGCCAAGGTCAGGAACCTGCAGAAGCTGATGCTCCGCTCCCGCTCCAACACACTCGCGAGTGTGCGGCGGGTCACGGAGATCAACGCTGGCCGCAAGACGGCGGGCATCGACGGGAAAATCGTCCTGCTGCCCCAGGGAAAGGCCGAGTTGGCCGACTGGGTCCAGCATGACGCGGCCCCGTGGAAACCCAAACCCGTCAAGCGGGTGTATATAGCCAAGGCGAATGGAAAACAGCGCCCACTCGGAATTCTCGTGATCGCCGACAGATGCCTTCAAGCTCTGACGCTGAATGCACTGGAACCCGAATGGGAGGCGCGGATGGAGCCGAAAGTCTATGGCTTTCGTCCAGGCCGCGGCTGTCATGACGCGATCGTTGCCATCCACACGACGGCGAGCGGCAAGAACGCCAAACGCCTGTGGGTGCTCGACGCCGATCTGAAAGCGGCATTCGACCGAATCGACCACGATCACCTACTCGCGTCATTGGGCTCATTCCCCGGGAGGGGAATGATTGCCGGATGGCTGAAGGCAGGTGTGGTCGAGAAGGGTTGGTTCACGCCCACAGTGGAGGGAACTCCGCAGGGTGGCGTGATCAGTCCCACGCTGCTGAACATTGCCTTGCACGGAATGGGGAAGGCCGCTGGAGTCCGCTACCAGACTCTCGGCAGTGATGCCGCGATCCTGGCACGCGACTCCCCGGTTCTGGTCGTCTACGCCGATGACCTCCTTGCCCTGTGCCATTCACGGGAACAGGCTGAGCAGGTCAAGGCGCGGCTGGCTGCATGGCTCGCGCCCCGGGGATTGGCCTTCAACGAGGACAAGACGCGCATCGTCCACCTCGATGAAGGCTGTGACTTTCTGGGGTTCAACATCCGACGCTATCGCGGCAAGTTGCTGACCAAGCCGAGCAACGAGGCCCTGCGGCGGATCCGGGAACGGCTCGCCACCGAGGTGCTGGGCCTGCGAGGGGCCAACGCCGACGCGGTGATCGCCAAGCTCAACCCGATCATCAAGGGGTGGGCTGCCTATTACCGGATCGGGGTGTCCAAGCGGGCGTTCAACTCGCTGGACGTCTACGTGTGGAGACTGGCTTACAAGTGGGCCAAGTTCTCCCACCCGAACAAGCCGGTGCGCTGGGTGACCGCCCGGTACTTCGGCATGTTCAACCCGTTCAGGCAGGACGCGTGGGTGTTCGGGGACCGCACCAGCGGTTTCTACCTCTACAAGTTCGCCTGGACGCCGATCGTCCGGCACCGGATGGTGCCGGGGAGGGCGTCAACCGACGATCCCGCCCTGGCCGACTTCTGGGCCAAGCGGCGCCGCCGCGGCAAACTCCCGCTGGGCAAAGGCACCTTGCATCTGTTGCAGAAGCAGGACGGCCGTTGCCCACTCTGCGGAGGGCTGCTGCTGCACGCCGACCACGAGCCGCAAAGCCCCGAACAGTGGGAACAGTGGCTCAAGGTCACCCGCACGGCGATCCGCAAACACGCGATCACCGCCGACGCGGGCAACGGCAAGCCGGACAAAACCGCCGCCCCACGCCTGATCCACACCCACTGCCATCGACGGCTGGCCACCGGCACAAGCCGGAGACCAGCGCTTCTGTCCGCCCGCGAGCCCAAGGGGCTTGCTTGAGCCGGTTGCTCGGAGATCGAGCACGGCCGGTTCTGAGGGGGGACCGCTGCAGCAATGCAGCGGTCCTACCCGACGAGCGGTGGTTCGCCCTGCTGACGGACAAACTCATCCGCCGTGGCGTCCACACCTCCGTTAAGGCCCTCGAGAACGACATCCGTGACTGGATCGACACCTGGAACGAGAACCCCAGACCCTTCACCTGGACCAAGACCGCCGACGAGATCCTCAAGTCCCTCGCCGACTACCTCGCCAGGATCACCCCACCCAGCAGCCCAACCAGCACCAACTAACACTCAGAATTTCTGGCGCATCACACTAGTAGGGCTCCGTTAGGTCTTCCCGATCAAGTTCGGGGGGAGCATGTTGGTCGGATGGACGTGCGGCAGGTTCAGGGTTTGCGGGCGGGGTTATCAGCGTTTGTGGCGGATGTGTTCGCATCGGTGCCGCGGAAGGATCAGCGGGCGAAGGGGGACTGCTATCTGCGGGGATTGATGCTGGACGGGCGGCGCAAGTCGATCCAGCCGATGGCTGAGCGGCTGCCGGACGGCAACGAGCAGAACCTGCAGCAGTTCGTGAACCAGTCCACCTGGGATCCGGTGCCGGTGCGGCGACGGATCGCGCAGCGGATGGTGCCGCTGATCGGCCCGGATGCCTGGGCAGTCGATGACGTGTCGTTCCCCAAGGACGGCCGGATGTCGGTGGCGGTCGCCCACCAGTACTGCGGTGCACTGGGCAAGCAGGCCAACTGCCAGGTCGCGGTGAGCATGCACGCAGTCACCGACACCGCGTCGTGCCCGCTGCAGTGGCGCCTGTTCGTGCCCGAAGAGTGGGCCGCAGACGCCGACCGGCGGCACAAGACGGGGATCCCCGAGGACATCGGGCACCAGGAGAAGTGGCGCCTGGCCCTGAACATCCTGGACGAGCTGGCCGGGTGGGGCCTGGCGCCGCCGGTGGTGGTGGCCGACGCCGGCTACGGCCAAAACGCCGACTTCCGCGACGGCCTGGAGGGCCGCGGCATCAAGTACGTCGTCGCCATCCGCTCGGATGTGACCGTCCACCCGCACGATGCGGTGCCCACCGCACCGCCGTGGTCCGGCAACGGCCGCAAACCGCAGCCCCGCTACCGCGACAAGCCGCCCCCAGTAGCCGCACTCGCCACCAGCCATGGACGGCAGGCTTTCACCGACGTTACCTGGCGTGAAGGCTCACGCGGACCAATGCGTTCACGCTTCCTGGCCCTGCGGGTCCGGCCGGCCGGAGTGCGGGTCCGTCGTCTGACCCAGTCCGCCGCCGTCGCCGGGCACGGCTCTTGGGACGGTGTCCTGCCCGAGGTCACCTTGCTGGTCGAGTGGCCCGAAGGCGCCGCAGCGCCGACCGACTACTGGCTGTCCAACCTGCCCGAGGACACCCCGCTCGCCGAACTGGTCCGCCTGGCTAAGATCCGCTGGCGCATCGAGCACGACTACCGGGAACTCAAGCACGGCCTGGGCCTGGACCACTTCGAGGGACGTTCCTGGAACGGCTGGCACCACCACGTCACCCTGGTCACCGCCGCCCACGCCTTCCTCACCGAACAGCGGCTCTCCCCAAAAGCCCGCACACCGGCCTCACGCTCTACCAGGTCCTGGACGCCCTCCAGACCCTGCTGAACTGCTGGACCGGCACCTGCACCACCTGCCACCGCCCCCTGCCCAGACGATCAGGCAGACGCCGCCCGCCAAGACCCACACCGACCTAACGGAGCCCTACTAGCGGTGGTTTGTTAGACCGGGCGGTAGAGATCAAGTGGTCTGCCTGCGCCGAGGGCGTTGATGAGGGACTGGAGTGCGGTGGGAGGGGGTTTCGTTGACCATGCCCGCCAGTAGCGTTGCAGCGTGGCCCAGGGCGTCAGCCAGCCACGGACGGCCCGGATGGCGTGGGGCCAGCAGGCCGGCTGGGGCTGGTGGGGCGGTGGGGTGCCCCCTCTCTGGCCGGCCAGGAGCCGGCTCCGCCTCATGGGCGACGGGTGGGGGCGGGGTGAACCAGGTGTCCCAGCAGAAGCTGAACGCGCAGGTGACGAGGGTCTGGTGGCGGCGGATGGCGACATCGGAGCGGACCTGGAAGTCAGCCCATCCGAGCTCGTCCTTGACCTGCTTGTAGCTCTGCTCGACCCAGTGCAGCAGTCCGTAGATCCGCACGACTTCGGTGAGATCGGCGGCCGGGTGACAGCTGCCCCTCTCGCGTGGCGATCCTGGCCGGGGCAGGTTGGTGGCCAGGTACCAGGTGGACTGCGCGGGCAGCGTGGCCGGATCGGTCGTGGCCACCACCAGCCGGGTGGTGCCGTGCGGACCCCACCAGCCCAGCTGCGCGTCGGCGGCCCACCACGTAGTGGTGTGCCCGTCGCGGAAGGTGCGGGTCACCGCCGTCCAGTCGCCGGGGCGGTCCGGTCCGTGCCAGGCCAGGTCGCGGGCGGCGTCGACGGGCGTGTACGCCTCGTCGCCGTAGGCCCAGGCTCCCCGCCGGGGTTTGAGCGCCATCACGAACGGCAGCCCTGCGGCCGACAGTTCCCCGCGGAAGGCGTCCTGGTCGCCGTAGGCACAGTCGGCGGCCACCGCCCGCAAAGACACCCCCGACTCCTTCGCCTTCCGGGCCAGGTCGGCTCCGATCTGGAGTTTCGTGCGGGAAGTCGGGGTCGTTCTTCCCCTTCGGGAAGTGGTGGGCGGGGGTGTAGGGCACGGCGTGCAGGGGGTAGTAGACGCGTTCGTCCGCCCAGCAGGTGGTCACGGTGACGACGCCGCGGTCGATTTTCCCGACCGAGCCCAGGTACTGCTTGCCGACGTGTGCGGTCGCACTCCCGTCCTTGCGGTCGCCGGAGTCGTCGATGACCAGCACCCCGCCCGAGTGCGTGGCCGTGGCTGGATCGGCCAGCAGCAGTTCCACACGGCGGGCGTTGACCTTCTCGTGGTCCCAGGTCGACTCGGACAGGAAGAACTGCAGCCGCTGGACCGCCCGGTGCTGGGCACCGGCCACCGGCTCCGTACCGGCCAGGCAGGTCAGCGTCTTGTTCCGGTCCCTCGGCAGCAGCAGTCCAGCGAGGTACTCGCGGAACCCCCGGCGCTGTGCCAACGTGGAAAACAGGTCATCGAAGCGGGCGGCATAGGCTTTCAACGGCCCCGGCGCGGGCGGACACGGCACACGCTTGGTCATCACAACCCCCGGGACAGCGAGCGGAGTTCCCACCAACTGGCCTACTACCGACCCGAACCGCCGTCAACAAACCACCGCTAGTGTCCAACCGGACCGTTCCTTCGAGGTCCGCAGTCCCGAACGAGAGACCGCACAGGAGCGCTTGGTGGCCTACCTGCCCTGGGGCGCTCGCGTCGAATCCGCGGACCGTATCGCGTGGAATGGCCAGACGTACGAGGTGGACGGCGTGCCGATGAGATGGGGGCAGGGGTCCCTACGGCACGTCCGGGTCCGGGCGTGGAGGGTCGAGCACTGATGGCAGCGAACTTCCACCTCGACCTCTACGAATCTGCCCTCAACGAGCTGGTCTCCTCCCGGGCTTCGGAAAAGCTGGCCGCAGGGGTGGCATCGAAGATCGCGTCCATCGCCCGCAAGGACGCGCCCAAGAATCGCAAGGGCTCCTGGAACATGTACTCCCGCTCCCTGTCGATCGACACCTCCCGCAGCAACGGCACCGTCTACGCGCTCGTCCAGGCCGACCGCCACCCGCTACTGGTGGAGTATGGCTGGCGTGACAAGGGCGGCCGGCGCCATCCGGGCCGCCACATCCTCAAGGGCGCCCTGGTGAAGGTCCGGGAACCGTGAGGGTCGATCCGGTCTCCGTCGTCCATGAATACCTGCGCGCCAAGCCCGAACTAGCGCACACGGTGACCGGAGACTTGGTCGGCCGCGAGCCGGCCGACACGGCGTGCCGTCCGCCAGTCGCGTTTGATGTTTCAGCGGTGGCGGAGCGTCAGCAGATGCTCATGGCCCTCGCCGGGTCGTTCCCGCCCCGGTGCGGCCGTCTTCACCTGCCAAGACTGGTAAGTGAAGACGACCACAAGCGGCTTGGCTACATGCCTGCCGGGCAGATCACGAGACGCCGTAGCAGTCTCCGAACATCCCCCCCGCCCTGCAGTGGCCAACGCCGTAGTTGTCTGAGGGTGCGGCGTTGGCGACGCCTCCGCCGAAGATTGTCAGCAGCGCTGCGGCGGCAAGGGCTCCGGCGGCCAGTCTGATACGTGTCACGGTGTTCCTTCCTTTGGGCTGTTTCGGTGGTGAATCAGGCTTCGGTCTGCCGTGACGTCCAGGCGTTCCTTGCCGGGACGTCACGGAGGACGCTCCGAGCCATGCTGCGTGCCTGTTGCTCTCGTCCGTCCCGTGAGCTTGGGCGGAACCCCATCTCAGGCCGCGGGCGGCTGGAGAGAAGCCGTACCTCCATGATCCATCGGCGTGCGGCAGATACCACCTGGTGTATGCCATCTAGGGGGCCTGGTGCTGTTGAGCCCGGTCCCGAGGGCGACCAGGGGTGTGCCGGGCCCATGGGGCCAGTCCTCACCGCAGTCCGGCGTCCGGATAGAGCGGTACTGCCGCGCGATGCTCAAAGTAGGCCGAACGGCGGACCTCGCCCCGAACGAATCGGGGCGCTTCAGCGGCATGCCCAGCACCATTCAGCGCTCTCCCCGGCCGTATGGCCGGGGAGAGCGCCTTTCTGCGTTTAAAGCGCAACGTCTCCGAATCGGGGACCCTTCTGAATGATGTTCTTGCGGTAGCTATTGCTGATGTCGAGGGCGTTCCGCTCATCCCACTTCGGCCCTCCTCCAGTCTTAGGGGCGTCCCGAAGGATCTCGATGAGTTCATCGAGAGGCTTACGAGCTGCTCAGCCGGGTTGGATTCGACGGCCATTCTCGGCGCGTGCCTCCGCGAGGGCCTGGTGCTGGTCGCACCTGGGGATCGCGGTACCGGTGCCGCTCAGGCTCTCGCGGTACAGCACCTCCCCGGCACATCCACTGTGCCGGGCATCCAGGCATGCCAGCTCGTTATTCAACGCTTCTCCACTTGGTCAATCGGGAAGAACTTCTCGGGGGTGAGGTAGCCGACCAACTCCCCGGTCCGCACGTGATGCACCGGCTGACCGAGGCCATCGCCCACGATAGCCGCCGTCGGCTCGATGGTCGCGACCTCGGGCTCCGGCGCCACCGTCCTTGCAGGCATCCACCAGATGTGGGTCTGGAGCGAGCACGTCATCAGCACGTCACGCGTGTCTTGATTCCATATCTCGTACCGGCCGTCGCCGGTGTAGGTAATGCCGGCGAGTACGACGGGCTCGGCTGGCTCCTTGCTGCGCTTACCTCCCTTCCCGCCGAAGTGGAACGCCGCCTCGTGATTGCTCGCACGAATCCCGGGGACATGGCGCAGCTCGGTGTTCTGCCAGCCCGAGGGTTCCTCCGCCTTCGCGACAGAACCGGCGTCGGTTGCGCTTCAGGCGAGGCCGGTGACCCGCATCGTGATGTTGAGGCGCCCGCTGGTCAGGCCGGACGCGGGGTCGCAGGTGCCCGGGTGGACCCTGGGCACCCCGTGATACGCGAACCGGGACGGTCCGCCGAAGACGAAGAGATCGCCGGACGCCAGCTCGATGTCGGTGTACGGTTTGGTGCGGGTCTCCGTATTGCCGAACCGGAAGACGCAGCTGTCGCCGATGCTGAGGGAGACCACCGGCGCGCTGGACCGCTCCTCCTTGTCCTGGTGCATGCCGAGCTTGGCCTGGTCGTCGTAGAAATTGATCAGCGCGGTGTCCGGTGTGTAGGCCTCGCCCGCGGACGGGTCCTGATATGCCTCGACCAGTGCTCTGCGGCCCAACTCGACCATCCAGTGAGGGAATTCGGCGACCGGGGCACCGTTGACGTCGTCGGCGGTGCGGGTGTACGCGTACGGCTGCCAGTGCCATCCGATGCACACCGTCTGGACGGACATCACACCGCCCCGGGGGAGCCTGGTGTGCCGGATCGGGACCGGGCCGCGTGCCCAGCCGCGACAGGCCGCGACCAGTTCGCGCTGCTGTGCCAGGGTGAGCCAGTCGGGGACGTGGACGGCGCCGGGAGCGAGTTCCCGGCGGCCGCGGGGCGCTGTGGCGCGGGTCCCGGCGTCGCCGGAGGCCCCAGGCTCGTCGGCGTTCCCTTTGCCGTCGTGCCGGTCGGAGCTGTCAGGCGGCCCGCATCCGTCGGGCTGCCCGAAGCTCTCGAAGCCGGGGAGTGGCGTGCTCATTGCGCTTCTCGACCTTGGTCTTTCGGTCTTGCCTGCTTCTTGTCTGCCTGCCGGTCCCGTTCTTGTCTGCCGGTCCAGGGGGTCGGTGGAGTGCTGTTCTTCCAGCGTGCCATGGGGAGGAGGACTGGGCCGCCAGGGCCTGACTTGAGATCGATGTGGAACACCTTGTCCGAACCGGGTCCCCCGTCGCCGTTGTTGTCCGCGTTGGTGGTGGTCAGCCACAGCGAGTTCTTGCCGGGTACGGACTCGACCGTACGCAGTCGCCCGTAGTCGTTGGTGTAGTACGCCTCAGGGGTGCCCGTGTTCGAGCCGTCGACGGGAATGCGCCACAGGCGTTCGCCGCGGAGCGCGGCCATGTAGATCGCACCGTCGGCGTAGGCCACCCCGCTGGGTGAGGCTTCACTGACCGGCCACTGGCGCTTGGGATTGGTCATCCCGTCCGTGGAACACTCGCCTCGCACGTGGGCCAGCCGTAGTTCTTGCCGGGCTCGATGAGGTTCAGCTCGTCGTACGTTCTGGCACCCAACCCCCCATCCCACAGGCGTCCTTGGGCGTCCCAGGTGATGCCCTGCGGATTGCGGTGACCGTAGGAGTGGACCAGGTTGCCGAAAGGGTTGCCGGGGGCCGGCTTGCCGTCGGGGGTCATGCGGAGGATCTTGCCGTTGAGCGAGCTGGTGTCCTGGGCCAGGTCCTCGTCCTGGGCGTCGCCCGTCGTGGCGTAGAGGTAGCCGTCGGGGCCGAATTTGATGCGTCCGCCGTTGTGGTACCTGTTCTTCTTGATGCCGTCGACCACGACTTTGTAGTCGCCGAGTTCGCCGCCGTCGAACGTCATCCGTGCGATCCGATTGCCTTCCTTGGCGGAGTGCATCACGTACACATGGTGGTCGGTCTGCCAGGACGGCGATACGGCGATGCTCAGCAGTCCGCCCTCGCCGCCCGTGGTGACGACGTTGGGTACCTTGCCGACTTCTTTCTTCGTACCGTCCTGCGTGAGGGTGTGGACGGTGAACGAGTCGCGTTCGGTGAGCAGGGCCGAGCCGTCCGGCAGCCAGCTCAGGCCCCAGGGGATGACCAGCCCGACGAGACGGTGCGGGGTGTGCCGGGTTCGGAGGCGAGGGCGCCGCCCGCTGCGGTGTGGGATGTGGGGCGGGATGTGCTGCGGTGTGTCGCGTCGGCGGCGCCGCCGGACCCGGCGGCCGATATGAGCAGGCCGGCGGCGAGGGCGGATGCGGCCACCATGGCCGGCGTGACGTGGCGTGGGGATCTGGTGCGCATGCGCATGGGGGTCCTCCGGTCAGGCGGCGTGACGGGGCATGGCACTCCCTCGTGAGCATCAGCGGCGCCGGGCTGACAGGAAAGTTTCCTGTTGGTTCGGCGGGAAGGTACTGCGCCTGTGGGATGGGGTCAAGGGATCGCGGGGGGATTTCCCTTTGGAGCAGGGGGAGTTGATGAATTTCGCTCTGCCCATTGACCGTGACGCCGTGGCTGAGGATTCTGCAAAGCGGCACCCTGCTCAATGATCCGCCAACGGCCGCCGCCAACTGGGAACGTTGACGGCTCGGCGACGCGACCGGAACGCGCTCGCACGGGTAAGAGGCGCTCCCTCCGCAGTGCAGCGACGAACGACGGCCGGTCATGCGTCCGTCGGCGTCGGTGTCGCCGTCGATGTCTCCATGACGGTCGATTGAGCGATGGCCGGGGTGGGGGCGTCGACGGCATTCGAGTGATGCGGCGGCCGGTGTGCGAGTCATGTCCGTCAGACGAATGCCAGACGTGCACCGTGCAAGCGCGGCCAAAGCCGTGACGACAGGACCGTAACCACCCAGCGCCGATCCAGAGACCTACTGCCACAGCCAGGCATTGCCACAGTCAGGTACCGGCACAGTCAGGCACTGCCACGGCCACAGCACCCACGAGAAGGGCTGGACCCCTAGATGAGCGATATGAACAACATCACCGACATCAACGCCGTGAACTACATCAACGCCGTGAACGGTGTGCACGACGGCATGCAGCAGAGCCGGCAGGCCAGCCGGCGCCCTCAGCGCTCGCGCGCCACCCACTCCCCGGCCCGGTATGGCGAGCAGGCGACCTGGCGCACTCCGGACTACACGGTGGTCGAGACCGCACTGGAGGTCACCGCGTACTCCCTGTCCGCACGCTGACCGGCCCGCCATGCTGTGCAAGGTGCTCGGCACCGCGGCTGGTGGCGGAGTGCCCCAATGGAACTGTGCGTGCCCCGGGTGCTCCGGGGCACGCACACACCCCGAATGGCGTCGGCGCCACGCCTCGCTCGCCGTACGAGCCGAGGACGACCACTGGTATCTGATCAACGCCACCCCTGATATCGCCGACCAGATGGAAAGCACCCCCGCCCTGCGTCCGGGCCCAGCGGCACGGCGTACACCGGTGGCGGGACTGGTGCTCACGGACGCCGAACTCGACCACACCCTCGGCATCGCACGGCTCCGTGAGGGCGACCGCATCGAGGTGCTCGCCACCGGACCGGTCCGCGCCGCATTGCGCGACCGGGCGCACCTGGACGACCTCCTCATGCCGTACGCCACGCTTGTATGGCGGGAGTTGGGGGCACGGCCGGTGCAGCTGTGTGACGGGTCGGACGTCGAGATCAGCGCCGTGCCCGTTTCCGCGAAACGGCCCCGCTACGCGATCGGCAGCGATGGTTTCCCGGCCGACCGTAGCCCGGCTGATCACGTCATCATGGCGGGTGGTGCCCCGCAGGCCACCGCCCCGGGGACCATCGACCCACCGGCGCTCGACCCACCGGCGGTCGACCCATCGGCCACCGAACCATGGGTCGTCGCGGTACGGCTGCACGACCGCCGTACCGGAGGCACCGTCGTCTACGCGCCCGCGCTTGCCGCCTGGCCCGACGGCTTCCAGCAAGCGCTGGCCGATGCCGACTGTGTCCTGCTCGACGGCACCTTCTGGGACGACGACGAACCATGCCGCAGCGGATTCTCCGCCCGTACGGCCACGGGCATGGGCCATCTGCCCATCGACGGGCCCGAAGGCACCGCCCGGCGACTCGCCCCGCTCGCCGCCCGCTGCTTCTACACCCACCTCAACAACACCAACCCCCTCGTCGATCCCGACGCGCCGCAGCACAGGCGACTGGCCGAACTGGGTCTGGCGGTGGCCGTGGAAGGGATGGAGATTTCCCTATGAGCAGGCGATCGAGTCAGCTGACGCATACCTCTTCAAGCCCGCGGACGAAAACCACTTCGAACCAGCTGACGAAAACCTCGTCAAGCCCGCGGACGGATACCTCGTCAAGCCCACCGTTCGAGGAGCGGCTGCGGGCCGTGGCGCGCGACCGCTACCACGACCGCCACCCCTTCAACATCCGTATGCACAAGGGAGAGTTGACCCCATGGGAACTGCGCCTCTGGATCCGTAACCGGTTCCACTACCAGCGCCATATCCCCATCAAGGACGCCCTGATCACCGCGAAGCTGCCCACGCCGGAGCTGCGCCGGATGTGGCTGCGCCGGATCCAGGACCACGACGGGCGGGAGGAGGGCGAGGGCGGCATCGAGCGCTGGCTGCGGCTCGGCGAGGCGGCCGGACTCGGCCGGTCGCTGCTGATGGACGAGGCGGGCGTGCTGCCCGGTGTACGGCTCGCCGTCGACGGCTATGTCAACTTCTGCCGGCTGCGCTCGCCTCTGGAGGCGGTCGCCGCCTCGCTCACCGAACTGTCCGCACCCGACATCATGCGCACCCGGATCGACGCGTTCGAAAAGCACTACCGCTGGATCGACGCCGAGGGCCTCGCCTACTTCCGTGGTCGGCAGAACCAGGGCCGGCGGGACAGCAAGGAGGCGCTCGCGCTGGTCCTGGACTGGGCGCGCACCGAGGAGGAGCAGGAATCGGCGGTCGCCGCGCTCGCCTTCAAGTGCGATGTGCTGTGGTCCCTGCTGGACGCGGTCGAGCGAGGGGAGCGGACGTGAACGGCAGGCCGACCGCCAAGGACGCGGCTCCCTCCTTCAAGGACATGGCTCCATCGCGCTGGTGCCCCGCCCTCGCCCCCGCCGTCCACCTGCGCTACGACCGGGTGCGCGACACCGACCTGCTGCTTCTGCCGGAACGTGTCGTGGTGCTCGTGGGCAATGCCGGCACCGTGCTGCGTCTGTGTGACGGGCAGCGCGAAGTATCGGACATCGTCGCGGAGTTGATGTGCCGGTATCCGGGTGCGCCGGTGGCGGACGAGGTGCCGGAATTCCTCGCCCGGATCCGGGAGGAAGGCTGGCTGCGATGACGGCGGCCCGGCCGGCCACCGCACCACCCCGCCCCTGGGCCCTCCTCGCCGAACTCACCCACGGCTGCCCACTGCACTGCCCCTACTGCTCCAACCCGCTCGAACTGGCCCGCAAATCAGCGGAGTTGACGACCACCCAGTGGACGGACGCACTGCGTCAGGCCGCCGACCTAGGGGTGGTCAGCGCGCATCTCTCCGGCGGTGAACCCCTCCTTCGCCCCGACGTGGCGGCGATCGTCGCGGCCGCCGACGGCGCAGGCATCCACACCCAGCTCATCACCAGCGGCGTCGGTCTCAGCCGGGCCCGGCTCGGCCGGCTCGTCGACGCCGGTCTGCGCAGTGTGCAGCTGTCCGTCCAGCACGCCGACCCGGGCGCCAACGACCTGATCGCCGGGCGCCGCTCCTTCGCCGACAAGGAGCGGGCCGCCGCCCTGGTACGGGATGCCGGGCTGCCGCTCGGACTCAACGTCGTACTGCACCGCCACAACCTCGACGCGCTGGACGACCTCATCGATCTCGGACCGGCCTGGGGCGCGGACCGCATCGAACTCGCCAACACCCAGTTCTACGGGTGGGCACTGTACAACCGCGCCGCCCTGCTGCCGTCCCGCGAACAGCTCACCCGCGCGCAGCGGACCGTACAGCGACGACGCGCCGAGCTCGCCGGCCGGACCGAGGGACGGATCGAGTTGATCTGGGTCGTCCCCGACTACTTCGAGGGCAACGCCAAGCCCTGTATGGGCGGTTGGGGCGCCCTCTCGCTCACCATCACTCCCGATGGCACGACCCTCCCCTGCCCGGCGGCCGCCTCGATTCCCGGCCTCGATGCGCCCAATGTCCGTGACCATCGGCTGGCATGGATCTGGGACCACTCCCGGGCCTTCAACCGCTACCGGGGCACGGACTGGATGCGCGATCCGTGCCGCAGCTGTGAGCTGCGTGAGAGGGACTTCGGCGGCTGCCGCTGCCAGGCGTACGCGCTCACCGGCGATGCCACGGCCACCGACCCGGCCTGCCGGCTGTCCCCGGAGCACGCCCTCGTACGCGACCTGGTGGACGCCCCGTCCGAACGGGCGCCGGGGGGACTCGGACACCCTCGCAGGCCACTCGCCGCACCGAGGCGGCGACCGCATGACCGAACAACCTGACACGGAATCCCTGGTCGAGTACGTGGGCTGAGGGAGCACGGCGGTAGGTATGGGGCTGCCGTCGCGGCCGGGGAAGTCCGCGACGGCGGCTGCTCGGGTGCGAGCCGTGAGCGGCTCGGTGAGCGGTGCTCGGCGGAGCGAACGCTCCGAACGGTCACTGGTGGTAGTGCTCCACGATCTTCGTGGCGATGCCGCCCTGGAGGGTGACGCGGACCTCGACGGAGTTCATCTTGGCCGCCTTCTCCAGCTGTGCCTCGGTGCACGGTGAGGTTCCGTAGCCGTTGTCGTCCACCGTGACATTGCCGTTGGACGCGCAGATTCCGGCGGCACCCAGGGTTTTCGTCTCCTCACTGACGAAGAACGCCTGCTCGGCCCCGGACTTCGGGGACACCGTCAGCTTGCCGGGCGCCAGGTAGTTGAGGACGCCGTTGAACGTGCCGTTCACGCCCTTCCCTTTGTGTGCGGAACCGGAACCGGTCGCCGAGCCGGATCCCGCACCGGCGCCGCCCTTCCCGGTGTTCGATGCCGAGCCGCCGCCCGTGCTGCCCTCCGTACCGGCGTCCGACTGCTTGCCGCCGTCCGAGCCCCCGTTCTCGCCCGGCGTCACCGTCTCACCGCCGGACGACGAGCCCATGTCCGTGGAGTCCGGGCTCGACGAGACCTTGGTCGCCTTGGCGCCGTCCTCACCGCTCTGACAGGCGGTGAGCGAGAGCGCGGCGACGGCGATCAGCGAAGCCGCGGCGATCCGGCGCACACGCCGGAAGACGGAACGGGACGCGGAGGCACCGGCGTTGGCGTTGGCGGCATCGCCATGGGCGGTGGCTTCGGTGCCGGTGGGCGTGTTCCAGGACATGGGATCCCCTCGTATGCCCGCTGCTGCACAGCGGTTCTGAGTGTGGCGTTCGTGGCACTCATCTCCGTGAGCGCCACATGCATCAGCCTGGCCGGGACCGCGGTGATCCACTAGGGGCTGTCCGGTGGGTCGTGGGTGATTCACCGGACAGCCCCTAGTAGGACTCCGTTAGGTCTTCCTGTTGTGCTAGATCAGGAGCATGTTGGGTGTGTGGATGCACTTGAAGTGAACCGGGTTCGGGCGAAGTTGGCGTTGTTCGTGGAGGATGTGTTCGCCTCAGTACCGCGCAAGGACCAGCGGGCCAAGGGCGACTGCTATCTGCGGGGTCTGATGCTGGAGGGTCGCCGCAAGTCCGTCCAGGCCATGGCTTTGCGGCTGCCGGACGGCAACGAGCAGAACCTGCAGCAGTTCGTGAACCAGTCCACGTGGGATCCCGTGCCGGTGCAGCGGCGGATCGCCGAGCGGATGCTGCCACTGATCGGCCCGACCGCCTGGGTGATCGACGACGTGTCGGTGCCCAAGGACGGCCGGATGTCGGTCGGGGTGGCTCCGCAGTACTGCGGAGCGTTGGGGAAACGGGCGAACTGCCAGGTCGCGGTCAGCGTCCATGCCGCAACCGACACCGCCTCCTGCCCGCTGCAATGGCGCCTGTTCCTGCCCAAGGAGTGGGCTTGGGACACCGATCGGCGGGCCAGGACCCGCATCCCGCCCGAGGTCACACACCGCGAGAAATGGCGCCTGGCTCTGGACATGCTCGACACGCTCGCCACCTGGGGCATGACACCACCAGTCGTGGTGGCCGACGCCGCCTACGGCACCAACGCGCACCTGCGGGCGGCTCTGTCCGACCGCCAACTCGCCTACGTGCTGGCCGTCCGCGCTGATGTGACCGCCCGCCCCTTCGACGCGAAACCCGTGACCCCACGCCGCAACGGGACCGTCGGCTGCCGGCCCCAGCCCCGATACCGGGAACCCGCACCGTCCGTGGCAGCTCTCGCCTCAGGCCTTGGGCCGGATGCCTTCACCCCCGTGACGTGGCGGCAAGGCTCGCGAGGGGAGTTACGTTCCCGCTTCGCCGCCGTGCGTGTACGCCCGGCCGGCAAGGCAGTCGAACGCCCCATCCGAGCCGCCGCCTCAGCCGAACAGGGCTGGTGGGACGGAATCCTGCCCGACTGCTGGCTGCTGATCGAATGGCCCGAAGACAGCGAGGAACCCACAAATTACTGGCTGTCCAGCCTACCGGCGCACACACCCATCGCTGACCTGGTCCGCCTGGCCAAGGTCCGCTGGCGCATCGAGCACGACTACCGCGAACTCAAGCACGGCCTGGGCCTGGACCACTTCGAAGGCCGTTCCTGGCCCGGCTGGCACCACCACGTCACCCTCGTCACCGCCGCCCACGCCTTCCTCACCGAACAGCGCCTGGCCCCAAAAGTGCCCACGCCGGTCTCACCCTCTACCAAGTACTCGACGCCCTCCAGGACGTCTTGAGGTGCTGGACCGGCATCTGCACCACCTGCCAACAACGCCTGCCCACCAGGACACACATGACACCAAGATCGAGACAGACCTAACGGAGTCCTACTAGTAGGGCTTGGTCAGGTTGGTGTGGCTGTGAGTATGTCGCGGTGACAGGTGGGGCAGGCGCCGGCCCAGACCGCGAGGAGCGTCTGTAACTCGCGGACTACCTGGTAGAGGCTCAGGCCGGCGCCGTTTCTTTTGGGGCTCTGGCCAGTCGCTGGAGGGTGCAGAAGGCGTGGGCGGCGGAGACGAGGGTGACGTGGTGGTGCCAGCCGTTCCAGGTGCGGCCTTCGAAGTGGGCAAGCCCCAGGGCCTGTTTCATCTCCCGGTAGTCGTGCTCGATCCGCCATCTGATCTTCGCCAGCCGCACGAGTGTGGTCAGCGGGGTGTCGGCGGGCAGGTTCGAGAGCCAGAACTGGACCGGCTCGGCCTCCTTCGCGGGCCATTCGGCCAGCAGCCAGCACACGGGCAGCTCGGGCCCCTGTGTGGTGCGGCGGATCTCGCGTCCGGCGGGCCGGATTCGCAGAGCCGTGAACCGGGAGTACATGCGTTTGAGGCCGCTTCGGCCGGTGCCGGGCCGGGATCCCTCACGCCACTGGACAGGTCTGGCCGCCACACGTCCGGCGTCGATGACCAGCTGTTTCACCTTCCTGGCTGCCTCGGGATACTTCGCCACCGGTGGGCGTCCGGTCCCGTTGTAGGGCGGAGTGTGCGGTGTTGCATCGCCCGGCTGGGCAGTAACCGTGGTGGAGATACCCACCACGTAGTGCAGGCCGCGTTCCTCAAGCCCGAGCCGGAAGGCGGCGGTGTCCCCGTATCCGCCGTCCGCGACGGCGAGGGGGATTTCCAGGCCCCAGGACCGTGTCTCGTCGATCATGTCCAGGGCGAGCTGCCACTTCTCGACATGCCCGACGTCATCGGGGATGCCGCACCGCGCGCGCCGGGCGACCTTGGCGGGATCGGCCTCCGGCGAGGCTGGGTCCCACGTCCGCGGCAGGAACAGGCGCCAGTCGACCGCGGCCGAGGCATGGTCAGAGGCGAGATGAAGTGACACGCCTGCCTGGCAGTTGGCGACCTTGCCCGGGACTTGTATCTGAATAACTGTCAGGGTTGGTCTGCTCGGTGGTCTTCGTCGGGAGTCAAGCGGGCTCGGATCTGTTCCACGGTGCGGGCGGGTGGTCCGGGGAGCGGTGTGACGACTACGCGGTGCAGGTCCAGGAGTCGGTGGCCGTCCTGGAACTGGTTGGACAGGTTGGTGCGGCCGACTCCCAGCAGTTGGGCCAGGAAGGTGCTGGTGATCGCTCGGCGGCGGCGTAAGAGGGCTGCCAGGAGGCGGTGGTAGTGGTCCAGGCTGCTGGATTGCGGGTGGAGGTAGCTGCGCGGGCGGTGGAAGCGCCGTTGGAAGGCCGCCTCGGCCAGGGCATCCCAGTACGGCTCCGAGGCTGTGACGAGGTGTTCGAAGGCGGGCCGTGGCATGCCGGTCAGGGCCGGATCGGTGAGCATCGTGGCGGAAGATTTCAAGTCCAGTGAGACGTTTGTGATGCTATGAGATCTGTGGTGTGGGTTCCCTGCGTTTGGCGGGGTCGTTGATCCACGCCTGCTGGGGTATTTCGGGTGGTGTGGGGCGGCGGCCGAAGCGTTCGGGGTGGCGGGTGTATGCCGCGGCCAGGGTGACGGCTCTTTGGTCGCGGGCCTCCTCGGCGGTGCCGAAGTGGACGCTGGCTGGCGTGTGCCATCCGATGCCCGAGTGCCGGTGTTCGTGGTTGTAGTAGGAGATGAAGGCGTCGAACCATTCGCGGGCGTGGGCCAGGGAGTCGAATCGTTCGGGGTAGTCGGCAATGCCGCGTAGTTAAGCGAGATGCGGCATCGTCAAATCGGCGGCTGGTGAGGCTGCGGACGTGACAACGGGACCTTCGTTAGGCAGAGAAGCCGTCCAAGGTCTTCCTGCCCGAGAGGTCCCGTTGCCCGATCAGTGTGCCACCACCACGTTCACCGAAACCATCACCTGCGCGGCTGGTTCCTTCGCGCCCGGACACCTTGGCGAGCTGACCCAGCATGTGCCGTTCGAGCTGGCCGACGCCGTCTTGGAGGAGACCCGTACGGGCCATCGTCGTCTGCGGCATCTCCCGTCACGGGTCGGCATCTACTTCCTGTTGGCCCTGGCGATGTATCCGGCGCTGGGATACGCACGCGTATGGGACAAGCTCGTCGCCGGCCTCGACGGGCTGGCTCTGCACCGGCCGTCGGAGAAGGCACTGCGTGATCTGCGCCGCCGTCTGGGGCCGGCACCCTTGAAGGCGCTGTTCGAGGCGGTGTCCGGACCGCTCGCCCGACCGGCCACGAGGGGCACCTGTTACCGTTCCTGGCGCACGGTCGTTTTCGACGGCTGCAGCTCGCTCAAGGCCCCTGACCAGCCACGGATTCGAAGTCTGTTCAGTAAGTCCAAGCATCGGTGGGGCATTTCGGGTTATCCGGCCCTGCGGTTGACGGCCCTGGTCGAGACCGGTACGCGGGGCCTGCTCGGGGCGGTCTTCGGCCCCACCGGTGTCGGTGAGCCGACTCATGCCGCCGAGCTCATGCATCTCTTGTCGCCGAAGATGCTCCTGCTGGCCGACCGGGGCTTTGACGGGAACAATTTCTACGCGGCCGTCGCCCGCAGCGGCGCTCAGCTGCTGGCCCGTCTTGGCCCGCACCGCAAGCCCGTCGTCCTGGAGGTCCTCGCCGACGGCTCCTATCTCACCCTGCTGGGCGGGCTCAGGCTCCGGGTCATCGAGGCGGACATCACCGTGACCTTGCGCAACGGCGATCGCGTGCACGACCGTTACCGTCTGGTCACCACACTCCTCGAACCCGGCAGCGACCCCGCGTCCGTACTCGTGCAGCTCTACCATGAGCGGTGGGAGATCGAATCGGCCTTCTACTCGTTGCGGCACACGCTTCTGCGCGGGCGGGTCCTGCGTTCTTGCGACCCCTCCGGGCTGGAGCAGGAACTGTGGGCGGTCCTGGCGTTCTACCAGGTTCTCCGCAGGGCCATGGTCGAGGCGGCCGAGTCCGTCCCGGGCGTCGACCCCGACCGCGCGAGCTTCACCGTGGCTCTCGAAGCGGCGCGGGACCAGCTCACCGCGGCGCGAGGCATTCTGTCCGCGAACGACGGCATCGGGCACTCCGGCCGGATCGGCCGAGCTGTACTCGCAGCCCTGCTTCCGGCCCGGCGCCCGCGCGTCAGCGCCCGAAAGGTGAAGTGCCCTATGACGCGCTACCCCGGCAACCCGGCCGACCCCCGCCCCGCTGTCAGCCAGGACATCGCTTCCGTGGACATCGCGGTTCCCCCAGGATCCAGCTCACCGCCGTGACGGGCGATGAGTTCGTGGAGCCTGGCGATGCCGGCGACTCCTTCGGGCAGGTTCGCGGTGGCCAGCTTGCGGCCGGCCTCGTCCTGGAGCTCGACGTCGTGGTGGTCTTCGGCCCAGTCGTCACCGATCAGCAGCAACAAACCCTCCCCAAGTGTGTTCTCGTTGCGCGTCGTAGCCTGCGGAAGGCACGGCGCGCGGCCTAATGGATCCAGTGCTCACGCCCCGCGGGGCGGGCACGCCACCCCATCAGCGGTCTGGCCTCCCGACCACCAGCAGGGGCACGGTCTGACACCAGAACTCGACTGCTTCCGGCGGCGATAGTGCTCACCTGCTGGCGGCTACGGAACCGAGCATTCCCCGGCCCCGTAGCTCCCATTAGGCGGGGAACAGGCCGTCGACGAAGCCGGCCAGGTCGACGTGGGAGCGTGCTTCCGGGTGCGATCGGTAGATCGCACCGGCGCGTTCGGCGTGCTCCAGGCGGCGGATCTCGGTGAGTACTTCGGGAAACTCCCGGGCCTGCTGCGCCGAGGTGGCGAACACGAGGTCATGGGGGTCCACACAGCCGCGGCCGACCGCCGTGTTCACCCGCTTCCGGCAGCGGCAGGCGTTGGCCCTGTCGAACAGCCCGCACCGAGCGCGCATCAGGTGGGTGATCCGCTCCCGGGCACGCTGCAGACGCTTGCGGTACGCGGCCGGCGTGATGCCGAGAATCTCCGCCGCGGTCGCATGGTCCAGTTCCATGATCTCGCCGAGGATGTAGGTCATCCGGTGCTCACGATCCAGGCAGAGCAGCATCGCGAGCGTGCAGCCGACCTTGACCTCCTCGATCAGCAGCTGCTCCTCGACGTCAGGATGCGGTGTCGCCAGAGGGGACTGTGGCAGGCGGGAGAGCTCGGTGTCGAAATCGGTGAAGCTCAGTGCCTGCCGCTCGCCCCGGGTACGGGCGATGGACAGAAACTTGTTGGTCGCCACCCGGTACACCCAGGTGGAGAAGGCGCTCTCGGCCCGGAACCGGTCCAGCCGGGTGACCACCTGGATCAGCGCCTCCTGGGCCGCGTCCTCGGCATCACGGGGATCACCGAAGAACCGCACGGCCAGCCGGAACACTTCCGGCTGCACCGCACGGACCACCCGCTCCAAAGCCGCCCGGTCGCCGCCCACGGCCGCCGTCACGTCCTCGGCCGTCTCACCTGTTCCCGCACGCTTCACGACTGTCCTGCTCTCCCTCATCCGTGCCCGGCCCGCCACATCTTTCAGTGACTTAGACGCTCCCGCCCCGGACGGTGTGACCGGCCAGGGCCGACCGGCAGGCGGCGCGCATCACGGCAGGACGTACGCCGCGACCTCCGTTGTCCCAGCTGGCACACGATCCGGTGATGGGGCAGGTCGGCGAGGACCACGCCGTGCTGGTGGCTGAACGCGATGCCGGTCAGGCTTTACGGCGCGGTCGCGTTCGCGTCCAGCTGCGCCTGTTGCTCCGGCGTGCACAGCATCGGCTGTGTGGTCCTGGACCAGCAGCGTCACCACGAGGTGCGCGGCGCCCTTGGTCGACGACAACATACCGGTCAGCGAGTCGCCGGTGACCTCGGGCCCAGTCGGGCTGTTCCGTCTCCCGGGTGCCTACTTGTTCGCTCCCGCGGCGTGACCGCGCGGCCCGTACGGACTCCTCCAGGGCAGCCATCAGGTCTATGGGCCCGCCTTCGACCGGAGCGGGTGCGTGCGGTGGCTCAAGCCCTTCGAGGCGGGCGGCGACGACCTGTTCGAGGGCGGCCCGGTAGACGTCGTGCTCGTCTTCCAGGCGGAAGTCCTCGCTGACGGTGTCCATCAGGGTGCGGGCCATCTGCAGCTCCTGGCGACGCGGCGGCTCCGTGCGCGGCACGGTGATGTCCTCGCTGCTCCGCAGTTCGTCAGGCCAAAGAAGCGTCTGCATCGCGATGGTCTCGCCGCGCGCCTGGAGCAGGGCGAGGGAGTCACGGTTGCGCAAGGCCACCCTGACGACGGCGGCCAGGCCGCTCTCGTGCATGGCGTCGCGAAGGAGGGCGTACGGACGCGCCGTGGCGGGGTCGCTGCCGAGGTAGTAGGGCTTATGCAGCAGCAGAGGGTCGATCCGATCCGCTGCCACGAAGGCGAGTACCTCGATAGCGCGGGGTGAAGTCGGCAGCGGAAGGTCGGCGAGGTCCTCCTCGGATAGCACCACAACGCGCCCGTCGCCGGCGTCGAAGCCTCGGGCTACCTGGTCGTAGGGGACGTCGACGCCCTCTCGTTCGCAGACGCGTCGCAGCCGGATCCGGCCGCCGCCGCACCGTGTGTGGACCTGGTGGAGCGGGACGGGATGCGGGGCGGTCGCGGCATGCACAGTCACCGGGATGGTCACCAGGCCCCAGGTGATCGTCCGCTTTGCGATGGTCTGCGCCATGATCCCATCGCACCGCCCGCACTGGCTGATCGCACCTCGAACCACTTGTCCTCGCCCCCGCCTGGTCCGGGCGGCAGACGCATGCTGCAGCTGGCGGCGTGGGTGCCGACCAGCCGCCGGCCGCGCCGGTCGGGCGGGTCAGTTTTCGTACTCGCCGGTTTCTCGTGCCAGCCGTTCGTCGAGGTCGCTGGCCCATTGCTGGGCCCAGTTCTGAGTTCGGTGATGGCGTCATCGGTGAGGCCGTAGGCGGTGAATTCCTCGTCGTCGTACCACTCGGCGCCTGGCCAGACGGTCGCGCAGGTCGTCGAGGCGGAAGTCGTCGCGTCCGTGGCGCTGGCCGAGCTGTTCGAGTTCCGGGTGGGTTCGGTGTTCGGCGGCGGCTTGGACGTCGATGAGGTCGCGGACGGCGCCGCGGTCGGCCAGGGCTCGGACCTTGGTGCCGATGACGTCGTCGAGTGCGAGGACCGGGCCGTAGTCGGTTTCGCGTGGCGGCGACCACAGGTTTTCCTTGAGGATGTCGACTTCGCAGGCTGCGCCGTCGGCGTCGGTGGCGACGAGGCGGGCGGAGAGCGGGTCGGTGCTGATCACCGTGACGTGCCAGCCTCGCTGGGACAGGCCCTGCTGGAGGGTGCGGGCGATGTCGGCCATGGGTGCGGGGTTCTCGGTGGCGACGTCGAGGTCCTGGCTGAGGCGGTTGACCAGTCCGTGGGCCTGTACGGCGTAGCCGCCGGTGATGACCAGGGGGTAGGGGGTGCCGATGGCGAGGACGTCGGCCAGGAGCCGGCGGTGGAGTGCGCTGAGGTTCACGCGGCTGCGGAGGTCCTGCTGGCCAGAGCGGGGAAGGCCGCTTCCCACACCTCTCGGATGTGCCGGCTGACCAGCGTGCGCAGCACTGGCCACAGCGAGACCAGCATGCCTTTGTTGAGCAGCGCGGTCAGGTCGTCGCGCTGCCCTTCGGCCAGTGCGGTGCGGTAGTAGCTCATGCGCTGGCGTGGCTGGTCCAGGTTGTAGGTGCGCAGGCCGGACCAGGCGATGTGCAGCGGCAGCTCGACGCGGCCGTGGGTAGGGCCGGTGAGGTCGTCGAGGGAGGCAGGCAGGCGGTCGGCGTACCGCTGGCGCAGCACGTCCGTGGCGGACGGTGCGGCGGTGGGGGAGGACTGCGAGGCCATGGAGCGATTATCCCCTGCCGAGGTGCTGGCGGGTACCGGTGGGCCGTATCCGCTGTGCTCGCGTCGGCTCAGGTGGCTCACACGTAGGACCGACCTGGCCAGCGCGGTGGCCATCACGCGGTGCCCGTAGCACTCGCGGTGGTACCGCGCCGGAGGCGGGCGGGATGGCGCGAGGCGCTCTTGTGCCGTTGCCGTCGCCTGTCTGAGGCTGGGCCGACCACATATGGAGGGGGACCCGCGATGGGACGGTTCAAGGTGAGGAAGCCGCGGCGCGACAAGGAGCAGCGACAGGAGCGGTTCCGTATCGACGACCGGGTGGTCGGTGAGGCGGAGATTCTGGACGCTCGGGCCTTCTTGGCGAACACCTCTGCCGTTTGACACGGTACTGCGTATCGTGCGCTGCGCTCGCGGTCGCGTCATGATCCCGGGGTGCCGGTTCGCCGGCGGTAGGCGGAGTTGATCGAAACGGGGGAGGCGGACAGTGCGAGACCAGCTCCTCGGGGGCCGTTACCGGTTGGTGCGACAGATCGGCGAGGGCGGAATGGGGCACGTATGGGAGGCGCAGGACGAGACACTGGGTCGACCCGTCGCAGTCAAGGTGATCTCCCTGCTTACCGGCAGCGGAAGCCGCGGCGACGAGGCACGCGACCGGTTCCTTCGCGAGGCACGGATCACCGCCCAGCTGCAGCACCCCAATATCGTGACCATCCACGACCTCGGTGAGACCGGCACGGCGGACAACAGGGTTCCGTTTCTGGTGATGGAGCTGGTCCGAGGCGAGGGCCTGGACACGAAGCTGCGCCCCCGCGGCGCTGTCACCCTGCCGGACGCGGCCCGTTGGGGCGCGCAGATATGTGACGCCCTGGCCGACGCGCACGAGGCCGGAGTCATGCACCGGGACATCAAGCCCTCCAACATCCTCATCACGCCGTCCGGGGCCGTGAAGGTCCTCGATTTCGGCGTCGCGCGGGCGGCCGACCCCTACGCGACCGCGGACCGCCTCACCCAGACCGGCTTCATCCTGGGCACACCCCCGTACATGGCCCCCGAACAGGCACGTGGCTTCCCGGAACCGCGCAGCGACCTGTACGCGCTCGGCTGCCTCCTCTATGAGCTGATTACAGGCCGGCTTCCGTTCCAGGCTCCCGACACCGTGGGCTACCTCTCGGCACACCTCACCCAGGAGCCACCCGCCCCCAGCTCGGTCTCCACGAGCGTCCCATCCGCCTGGGACGACCTCGTGCTCACCCTGCTGCACAAAGACCCCGACAAGCGGTACCCGAATGCGGCCAGCCTTTCCCAGGCACTGAGACAACTCGACCGCATCCCCACAACCGCCGAGCCGAGCAGGGTCCCCCCACATTCGGACCGGCAGACCACGGCGGTGCAGCCGCCTCCACCAGGTACGCTCCCGCTGGACGGAACGCAGCAACCGTCCGGCTCGAACGGCCCGTTCACCATCTCATGGACGGGAAAAGAGCCCCTGTCTGCCTACGCCAACAGTCGACCAGTCATCTTGGTCAAGTGCTCGACGGCCGCGTTGGCTGTGGCGCTCGTGGGCTTCTTCATCACGGTGCCTGACGAGTTGTGGAGTGCGGTGTTCGGCCTCATCGGAGTTTTTGCGCTCCTATCCCTTCTCGTCGTGAGGTTCAACAAGACTGCCTGGTCCCTGCAGATCGGGCCGCCGGGCATCAGGACCACCCACGGCCCCGACCGGCGTGAATACCGATGGGACCAGATACAGACGTTCGCCATCGACGACGTCGTCGGAAAGGACACGGGCGGCCTCTATCGGTGCAGCGCCGGACTCCACGTCAAGTTCACGAAGGGTAATTGGCGCTTGGCTGTAGACCATACGGCAGGGTGGCCGTTCCTGGGAGCGGCACTCGTCCGCAATAAGATGGTCCCTGTCTGTGTCCTCGGGCCGATGACGGACCAGCAGCGGGCCGCGCTGAGAGAAGCCCTCGCCCGATACGGTCACGGTAAGAGCGACGCCGAAGCCTGGGGTGAATGAGCGTCCGAGGGGGCAGAGGGGCCATCCATTGCAGGGCTCGATGGCGCCAGTCGGATCACGTCGGAACCAAGCGAATCCAGTCGTTTCGCCTTGTGCGGCTTCGGACTCGCGCCGTCGCGGAGGCCGGGCGCGAACCACAGGTTGATCTTCCTGGTGCGGGACTCCTCCCTCCTCAAGACCAGCTCTGCCTTGTAGCCCCGCCCGTCTCCCACGCACGTCGTAGGGTCGACCTCCGTACCACCCCGCGCGACTCCGGTCCGGCCCACCGACGCCGGGCACGATGGAGGGTGAGCGAGCACGACGAGGACCAGGGCGTCATCGCCGAACCAGCCCGGCCGCCGTTGGACGCCGCGCAGGTTCGCGCGATGACGCCCAGAACGGCCTGCAGGAGACTGGAGGGGGGCTCAGGAGGCCCGCATGCGTGTCCAGGACATTCGGATCGGCGAGACCTACCAGGTGAAGGTCCCGCAGCGTCTGCCGCCGGCCCTCCGCACCCGCCATCCCCGCACCCGCACGGGGTTCGCCGCCGACATGCGGCTGCACCAGCGCCGCGGCGACCGCTTCGACATCACCGTCACCGACATCGCCCCCGAAGCCGCCACAGTCGACGGCTACGAGGCCCTCACCACCAACCGGGCCACCCTGCGCCTCACTGCAGAGCAGGCCGAGCTCCTGGAGCTCCCCGCCGGCCCCGCGTACGAGATCGACGGCTTCATCACCGACACCGACGGCAACGAGGCCATCCTCGACGCCACCGTCACCTACACCGCGCTGCCCGCCGTCTGGCTGCGCCCCCTCGAAGAGCCCGTCCGCATCGCCCCCGGCACCGCTCGCTTCCACCGCGCCCGGGTCCAGGCGCAAGCCACCGGGATGACCGTCCAGGACGTCACTCGTGCCGCTCAGGACGCCCAAGAACACCAGCGTGACGTCGCCGGGCAAGCACTGGACAGCTACCGAGCCGAGCAATGGCTCCGGATTGCCGAAGTCCAACACCAGGAATGGCGCCGGATCTCGGCACTCATGACAGACACCGCAATGAAGACCTACGCCCCGCAGAGCGACCCGGAGGCCGTACCGCCGGACTCCTGAACGACGCTTGCCGCTACGCCGTTACGGTGACCGCCACGCCTTGCACGGCACCGTCCTGTAACCGCTGCTGCTGTGAGGCACACACCCCGTTTTCCCAGGTCGACGGAGTGCGACGTGAGACTCTCAGATGTCAGCAGAGCCGTCGGCGCGGGCCGGCCACGCGGCACACGGCTGCTGCACGGGTAGCAAGGCCGGCCTCGCCGTGCAGCCGCGGCCGGTGCAGCGTCCTGCAGCCCGAGGCCCTGCTGTTGCAGCGAATGCTGCTGCTCCGAGGGCAGCACCACGGCGCCGATCACCGGAAGAGCCCGCGGCGTAGCGATGGACGAGTCGGCTGCCCCTCGCTGTCGGCGCGCCGAAGGTGGAGGTCGTTTTGTGAACGACCTACCGCCGGATGTGAGTCGCCTCCGTGTCCTGGAGACGTGGCTCGAAATCAGCCTCGAACGCGTCCGGGAGCAGATCAGCGTCGCCGAGCAGCGCGCCGCGCAGCAGGCGCGGGCCACACCGCCACCGCCGCCGGATTGGGTTGTGCAGCTCAGCATCGGGCACGGGGCGCACCCCATCGCTGTACACGTAGGCGGCTGCCGAAGCGCTGGCCGTCGCGGTCGCCCCGTCAGCCGGGATCAGGCCATGCGCGCCCTCACCGAGGGCGTCGATCCATGCGTCCTGTGCCGCCCCGACACCGAGCTCGGGATTCTCTAATCGCGCACGGCGGGATAACGGGACCTGCGCTTCTTCACCAGGCCCGGCGTGAAGCCCCGTCCGCAAGCGTAACCAGCCCACACCGCCGCGGGTCAGGCCGTCGGCCTCTCCTCTTGCGGACCAGCCGCCAGGCCTCGGTGAACAGCTCGGCGAGTGTGTCCGGGAGCAGCTCGAAGGCCCTCACCTCGCTCCTGTCTGCGCTCAGCTGCGCGCCGATCAGAGGCGCTTCGCCCTGGCCCTCGGGTGGCGGTCGTAGCTCTGCCGGGGGCTGGGAAGCCGCCAACGGGAATGCCGGAGGTGGGACAGGAGACACTGGCCGTCGTGGCAGGCCAGACTGTCAGTACGTGATGGAGGTGAAGGGATGAGCGTTGCCAGCTTTACGCACCACGGGCCCTGGACCGTCCAGGACGTCCTGGCCCTGCCCGAAGACCGGACCGTCCGCTACGAACTGCTGGGGGAGTCACTCGTGATGTCCCCCGCCCCAGGCCTGCGCCACCAGCGCGCCAGCTTCCGGCTCCACGTCGCTCTGGACGCGGCCGCCCGTGCTGCCCGCGCTCCGGTGGAAGTGCTGGAGGCCATCAACGTCCTCCTGCCGTCCGGCCTGGTCGTGCCGGACATCGTCGTCGCCGACGCGGGCGCGACCGCCGAGGACGGCGTCAGCATCGACGCCGATGCCGTGCAGCTGGTCGTCGAGCTCGTCTCACCCGGCAACAAGACCATGGACCGCAAGCTCAAGCCCCTGCTCTACGCCGAGGCAGCGGTCCCGCACTACTGGCGCCTGGAGTTCGACCCGGCCCCGCGCCTGATCGTCAGCGAGCTGGACGGCGGCCGGTACGTCGAAACGGCGACCGCCCTGTCGGGCACCGTGACCCGCATCAAGGAGCCGTTCCCCTTCGAGATCGACCCGGCCGGGCTCGCCCAGCCGCAGTACAGAGGCTGAGACCCAACCCCCTCAGGACGGGGTGGCGCCCTTGTACGGCGGGCGGAGTCACGGGTGCCGACCGGTGGCTGGCAGCGTGGGGGCATGTGCGGCCGATATGTCTCCACCCGCTGTCCGCAGGATCTGGTCGACCTGTTCGACGTCACGCGCTGGACCCCCGACCAGGCGCTGGATCCGAGCTGGAATGTGGCCCGACCAATGATGTGTGGTCGGTGCTCGAACGCGTCGAACGCGATACCGGCGAGGTCACGCGGCAGCTCCGACCACTGCGCTGGGGTCTGGTGCCGTCGTGGGCAAGGAGCCTGAGCATCGGCGCGAAGATGATCAATGCGAGGGTGGAGACCGTCGCGGTGCTACTTCTCACCACGGGGAGCTGCGAGTTCTCACGTGATTCCACCCCTGGTCCTCATTCGGCGTCACCAAAGGACCTGTGACCAGCCGTGGGTGGCTGGCATTCCGCGGCGAAGCGACCCGGGGCCGGGCCAGCCGAAGCCTGCGGTGCCGCCGTTCAGGTCGGGGGCGCGCATGCGCGGAGCCTGCAGGCTCCGGTCATGTACGGCCACCTCGATGCTCTCCGGGTGCGCGGTGAGGTCCAGGGTGCAGGCGCCGCCGTGGCGCAGGGCGTTGGTGACGAGCTCCGAGACAACAAGGACCCCGGTGTCGGCAGCCTCAGCCGCGCTCGCCGGCGGCACCAGGTCTTCGAGGAAATCCCGGGCGCTTTGGCGTACGCCGGCAATGGATACCGCGGAACGGACGGTTGCCACGTTGACGCTCATTGTGTCCATCAGGTCACCCTGGTCTCTGGATCGTCACGCGCGGTCCTGTCCGGCGGTGCTTGTGCACTGCCTGCGGTGTGTCAACCGCACGAGTCCCTGTCCTGTCTCAACGAAGTTAGTCGTCCGCATGCCGCTGACGTGTGTGGACTCGGTTGGGTGAGACGCATGGACTGGGTTCGTTGAGACAGACTCACAGTCTCGGGGTAGGAACGGGCTGAGCCGAGCAGCCCCGTGTCCCCTTAGAACTCCTAACGGAATGCGGGTGTCACTCCTGTGCGCCGTTGGGGTAATGAGAGAGCATGATCCGCAACCGCAGCTGACAATGTGTTGTCTAGAACTGGACAGAGCCCAGTCGGCTCCAGGTCGGCGGGAGGGGCTTCACCCTTGATCGTGGACACCGGTTGTCATGCGGCGGTGGCCAGCGTAGTTGATCGCTGTTCGTAAGTGATCGGGCTGATCTGGCCGAGGCGGGAGTGCCGTCGGCGGGTGTTGTAGCGAGTCGCCCATCGGAAGACTGCGAGCCGGGCCTCACGGGCCCCGTTCCACCGTTTTCTCCCCTGGAGCGTCTCGCGTTTCATGGTCGCGTTCAGGGATTCCGCGGCGGCGTTGTCCGCGCTCGTGCCGACCGCGCCGCGCGATCTGATCACGCCGAGCTTGCTGCAGACCTGGGCGAACTCCTTCGAGACGTATTGCGCCCCGTTGTCGCTGTGGAAGGTTGCCCCGCGCAGGCCGTCGGCACCCCGGGCCGCGGCCGCGGCCTTGAGCGCGTCGGTGACCAGTTCCGTGCGCATGTGGTCGGCGATCGACCAGCCCGCCAGCCGTTTCGAGCACAGGTCCAACACCGTTGCCAGATACAGAAATTGACCGTTGCCCACAGGGAGGTAGGTTATGTCGCCCACGTAGCGGGTGTTCGGTGTGGTCGCGGTGAAGTCGCGCTGCAAGAGGTCCGGCACCGGCGTTGCGGAGGGCTCGGGGATGGTGGTGCGGACCTTCTTGCGCAGGTGGAACCCGATGATGTTGAACTTCCGCATGACGCGTTCCACCCGCTTGTGATTGACCCGCTCGCCGCCGTCCCGGAGCTCGGCGGTGACGCGCGGGGCCCCGTAGGTGCCGTCGGACTCCTGGTGGACTTCGGTGATCCGCTCGGCGAGCTCGGCATCGCCCCGTGCCCGGTCGGCCCGCGCTTGCGCGCCGGCCAGGTGCCGGTAGAAGCCGGAACGCGAGACCTTCAGCATCCGGCACAGCCGCTTGACGCCGAAGGCGCCACGGTGATCGTCGACGAACTGGAAGCGGCTGCTCACCAGCTGGTCTCGGCCGCAAAATACTTCGCGGCCCTCCGCAGGATCTCCCGCTCGAGCTCGAGTTCCTTCACCCGCGCCCGCAGCTGCCGGTTCTCCTTCTCCATCGCGGTGGCCTCCACCGCCCCGGGCCGGGTGGCCTGCTCGGCGTCCCGCACCCACGTGCGCAGCGTCTCGTGATTGACACCCACGTCCTTGGCCACCGACGCGTACGTCCCACCCGGGCTGGCGTGGTACAGCGCGACGGCATCGGCCCGGAACTCAGGCGAATACTTCGATATCCCCAACGGGAACTCCTGTCCTATGGACCTTCACGATCCAATGATCAGGGTGTCCACGATCAAGGGGTAGGGCCCGGAGTCCAAGCACCCGGGCTGACGCGGGGTGTCGCCGCCTGATCAGCCGCTGGACGGACGCGGTGCGAGATGCCGCGAGACGACTGCACGTATCCCGTCGATGTCCGCTCCGTCGCGCAGTCCGCGCTTCGGCAGCAGGGCCATTCCGCCCACCGTGTCGTCGATGACCAGTATGAAGAGGCTCGCCGTCTCGATGTAGTGGCGGAACGACGCCCACGGGATCGTGAGCTCCACAAGTGCCGTGGCGGCGTGTATGCCGTCGTCGTCCGCCCGCATGGTGTACTCGCCCTGGGAACGCGCGTACCTGGTCATCTGTCGCACTCGGTACAGCTGGTTCACCCACCCGCCCACGAGGCTCCCGAGCACTGGGCACAGGACTGCGGCCACCAGCACGGTCACGCCCTTGGGTGCCGCGAGCATCAGGAGAACCACGAGAACGGCCGCCGTGATCAGCCCGGCGATCAATGGAAGACGCCACCAGGGTGCGGGGGAACCAGACCGTGCGTGCAGCGCCTCGGCCATGTCGGCCCGGGTCGGCAGATAGGCCAGCTCGACACCGCCCGATATCGGTGCCGACTCCCGCTCCTCGTTCTCCATGGAGCGGGATCCTAGCGGCACCCGACGGACCGCCCTGGCCAGGCTTCCCAGCTCCGTGCATCACCCTGTCGGTGGCAATGATGCGAGCCGCCTCCAGCAGATGAGTGCGCATCCGAGGGTGAGGAAGGCTTCGTGGATGTCGTCACGGATCTCCCAACGGATTCGCAGGCGGCGGAACCAGTGCAGATGGGCAAAGGCGCGCTCCACGACCCATCGTTGGGTGCCTAGTCCGGAGCCGTGTTCGGTGGCCCGGCGGGCGATCAAGGGTTTCACGCCGCGTTCCTGGAGGAGGCGGCGGTACTTGTCGTGGTCGTAGCCGCGGTCACCCAGCACCACATCCGGGCGGCGCCTGGGCCGGCCGCGCTTGCCCCGCACCGGCGGTACCGCCTCCAGTAGGGGGACGAGCTGGGTGACGTCGTTGCGGTTGCCGCCGGTCAAGGTGGCGGCGAGCGGGATGCCGGTGGCGTCGGTGATCAGATGGTGTTTGCTGCCCGTCCTGCCCCGGTCGACAGGGCTTCGTCCTGTCTTGGAGCCCCTTTTAACGCCCGTACGTGAGAGCCGTCGACAGGGGCCCGGGAGAAGTCCAGGGCGTTCGCGCGGCGCAGCTTCGCGAGGAGGACCTCGTGCAGCCGGGGCCACACGTCAGCCTCGGTCCACTCGGCCAGCCGGCGCCAGCAGGTCATGCCCGACCCGAAGCCGAGTTCCTGCGGAAGGTGTTCCCAGGCGATCCCCGTGTGCAGCACGAACAGAATGCCCTGGAACACCAACCCACCAGCGGGCCTGCTCGGCGGCAGCCGCAGGGAACTCCGCGATCCGGGACGTCGGCGGAACCCGCCTCTTTGCGGTCACCGGCCGACTCCGCTGGCCGAGTGCACGATCGTGCGCGGTCCCAGCAACTCGACCGTCATGTCCTCGGCGGTCAGCTCCTGAAGCCAGAGGAGGCGGAACAGCACGGGCAGCGTCGACAGCCGGTCCCCCGCCGCATCCGCCCCTGCCATCAGCGGGCCCGGGATTGCGAAGATCTCCCGGAGTCGGGCCGCGGCAGGGTCGTGCAGACACCGTGGGTGCCGGTAGCGCGAAAGCCACCGGACATTCGCCAGCAGCACCGCATCCGGTGTCCCCAGCCGCTCGAACTTCCACCCAGCTTGAGAGCAAACCAGGCGCGTCACTTCGAACCCTTCGGCGTCCTTCGACTCGATCCGCTCGTCCGCACGGACGTCGACTACCACCGCAGAGCCGTCCGCGCGGCGGATGAAGTAGTCCGGGGCATGCCGACGCTCCCGCTCGCCGTCATGCCAGTGCAGCCAGAACGGCTGCGAGCAGATCCCCACCACGCTCGGATCGAAGTCCATAAGCAGTAGCCGGTCCCGCTCCAGCCACGACTCGAAGCCGACGTGCCGCCCGGTCGTCGCCGCCCAGTACCAGCCCGGGAAGTGACGCTCACCGCGCGACCAGCGGAACGTACGTACCGGAGCGACCTCCTCGAACCGGGTCGTCACGCAGTCCCGCAGCGGTCGCCGACGGCGTCCGTGTACCGCGTCCACGTACGACAAATCTACGCACGGCCCTGCCTGATCCATCCCAGCCGGTACAGCCATCCATCACCCCCAGCGCAATCAACCGCGCGACTAGGTTCGCTGAGACAGAAGCCCGAACGACTCGGTTCGTTGAGAAGACGACTCGATTGAGTGAGACGGGACAGTCCCGGCTGGCTTTATTCACGAGCAGTGACGTCAGTTGTTCACGGGTTGATGAACATCCGTGGACGTCAAGATCGACAAGTGCTGCTCAAACTGCTCTACAAACGCTGCTGCTGAAAGTGAACGAAGCCACCCGGCTATGGCGCGTGTCCAGAGCGGTCATCCACATGTCCAGACGGGGCGGCTGTGGTGTTCGCGGCGTCAAGGCTGGCGTAACGGTGCTGGTCGGAGAGGGCGAGCCTGGCTGGAGCGGGACCGCCGCGCACCTGTTCAGTTTTCGAGGCCGACTATATCTCTCCGCATGGCTCACGGAAATCTATGTCGGCCGGAGTAGACATTGGATTGTGGTGTGGTTATGGTTTCTCTCGTAGCCCAGAGAGACAGCAGGGCCCGGCAGAGATGAACTGCCGGGCAGCAGTAACCGCAGTTGCAGTTCGCGGGACGGTGCGGTGGTGGAGTTTCGAAGCCAGGGTTGTTGCAGGACGGCGACGGGACTGACGACCGGACCGGGTGGCCCGCAGTCATCAGGGGCCGCCGTGAGCAATACCGCAGTTCACGCAGTAGCAGTACCCGCAAGTGCAGTTCGCAGTACCCAGCAGTGAAGTAAGTGAGCAGCACCTCGGTGAAGGCGTCGGCTGCGGGCGCGCGCACCGGGAGTTCGGCAGTGGGGTTCTAAGCCAGAGCAGACGCAGGACGGGCAACGGGCCTGGCTGTCGAAGAGTGGCGCTACCGCAGGCCACGCAGCAGTTTGCACCACCAGCAGTACGCAAGAGAGCAGTACCAGCAGTAGGTCAGTGATTGATCCCAGAGGGAAGAAACGGAGGAGCCAGGCGCCATCAGGATCGCCCGGGTGGAAACCTGAGCCCGGGTACCGCAGGACATCGATAGTGAGGTGGTCTCCGGTCAAGCAACCGCGATCCCCGCACACGTCCTCATCCCCCGTGAGCCGGTGCGGAACAAGAAGGCCGGCGCAGTATCAAGGCCGGCAGATGGTGTAGTAGTTCCTTCGGGGCCCGGGTGCCATACGGCATCCGGGCCCCTCCACGCGTTCCACACAGTGAGGTGAAATGACAGCAGACGACTCGTTCAGCCGTCTCGACGACGACGACTACCCCGCCTACACCATAGGCCGGGCCGCCGAAATGCTCGGCACCACACAAGGCTTCCTCCGCGCCGTCGGAGAAGCCCGCCTCATCGCCCCGCTGCGCTCCGAGGGCGGCCACCGCCGCTACTCCCGCTACCAGCTGCGCATCGCTGCCCGCGCCCGGGAGCTCGTCGACCAGGGCACCCCCATCGAGGCCGCCTGCCGCATCGTCATCCTCGAAGACCAGCTCGAAGAAGCCCAGCGCATCAACGCCGAATACCGCCACGCCGCCGAATCAGAGAACCCGACGACCGCGGGCTGATGTGGTGAGTGCCCGCGCCCGCCTGACCTTCCTGCCCGCGCTCGGAGCGTACAGCTGCCCCGGGACGAGGCAGCGCGAGCGCGCGATGAAAGGCTTCCGGACACCCGGCGCGGCCCAGAAGTTCCTGTCCGCGTTCAGCGGCATCTCGCCCCACTTCCGTCCCCGACGCCACCTGATGACCGCCGCCGACCACCGCTTCGAGAGGCTCGTCCGCTTCACTGTCTGGGACTACATCACCGCCGGCACCGGCCTGCCCGCCACGGGCTGACCCCCAAGGCCCCCACCACAGGCCCACCACACCCCGACACCCCGTCAGGCGATCACCACCCAACAACGTGACAACGCCGGGCGAAGGCGTCGGCCGGCACGGCAAGCGCCCGCACCTGCTTGAGCTTGGAGATCTCGTCCAGCAGCGAGTTGAGGCTGACGTTTCCGGGGTGGGCCTTGATCTGCGACAGGACCGCCTCAATGTCCTCGGCCTCGTCGTCCTGGCCGCCGGCGACGTCGGTGAACACCAAGTGTCTAGGCGCCGCGTGCACCCTGCGGCCCGTGCCAGCCGGTCGGCGACCTCTCCGATGGCGCGTTCCTCGGGATGGCGAGCCTCAAGAATGCGGATGCGCGGCCGCTGCTGTCCGGGACAGTGCCGGGGCCAGCCAGCGGTTGAGGAGGGTGCGGAGTTGGGTTTCGTCCTGCGGTGGCTCGCTTGGGTGCTGGAGCAGCGATGTCAGGAGTCGCATGATGATCTCGGCAGGGCCGTCGAGGTCGTCCGCACCGATGTCGGCGGTGGCCCAGTCGACGGGGAAGCGCTGCAACATCTTGGCGCCGTAGGCGATGGTGTGCCGGGTGGTGGCGCCGCGGCCGAAGGCGGTGGTGTCTCCGAGTTGCAGCAGCAGACTCAGGCGTGGGGCCCCACGGGCCGCCGCGAGCCTTCCGCGCACGGCTATATCTCCTTGACCCACCCGGCCAGCGCCTCGTCGTCCCGCTCCACGGCTCGTCGGGCAGGCACCTGGCAGGACCAGCCGTTGCGCACCAGCAGCTTGCGCACGCCCTGAATCGTGTAGGCCAGGTGGAAACGCCGCCCGATCACCGTCTTGACCCGCGTCACCGCTGGGTCCTCCCAGCCGTGCGTGGCCGGCCCCTTGGCCAGCTCCGCCTCCAACTGCGCGAACTGTGCCTCGCTCAGCCTCGGCAGCGACACCGGCCCCCGCGACCGCAGAGCGTGCGGACCGACCGCGTTGGTTGGCAATGAGCCGAGCAAGAACTGACATCCTGGTGGACTCCGGTAAGCCGCCGTAGTCGAGATGGTGAAGGGCCTGGATCCACACGGATCCAGGCCCTTCACCTCGTTGCCGGCCTTGCCGGGTACGGGTGCAACGCGACGTGCAGCACGCGAGTGCAGTACGCACGCGTGGCAGCCCTGACCTGACCGATTTGTCGGCAGGAGGCGTCCGTCTCGTAGTGCTGTGCCGCTGAAATAGTGGGTATGCCGGCTGAGATCAAGATCGCGCCGGTTTCATGCGGGCATGTGATCTTCGGAGACAGTTGGCTGCGGTTCCGTACGGCATGAGCGCGGGGCCACGGGGCGGTGCGGCGAAAGGACAGGCACAGCGCAGTGACAATCGCCGATGCGGTGTTCGCGTGGTTGGGAGCCGGAGCGCTGCTTGCGGCAGTGCTCCCCCGGGTGGTGGCCGGACGTCCGCTCTCGATGCCCCTGATCTTCTTGGTGGCTGGCGTCGGCGTGTACCTGCTGCCCCTGCCGCTGCCTGTGATCGACCCGGTGGAAGACCGGCGGCTGACTGAACACATCACCGAGATCGGCGTGATCATCGCGCTGATGGGCGCCGGACTGGCGCTCAACCGGCCCGTCGGCTGGCGTCGGTGGGGAACGACCTGGCGGCTGCTGGGCGTCACGATGGTGTTGACCGTCGTGGTCACCGCCCTTGTGGCGTGGTGGCTGCTGGACTGGCCGCCGGCAGCCGCCCTGCTGCTGGCCGCCGTCCTCGCCCCGACTGATCCGGTGCTCGCCTCAGAGGTGCGAGTGGGTGAGCCCACCGAAGATGAGCACGAGGAGGACGAGGTGCGCTTCGCCCTCACCAGCGAGGCGGGCCTCAACGACGGGCTTGCCTTCCCCCTGACGTACGCGGCTATCGCGCTGGCTGCTGCCGCGGGAAGCGGCTGGTCGGCCGCCTGGGTCGGCGCCTGGGCGGTGGAGGACGTCGCCTTCAAGTGCACCGTGGGTGTGCTGAGCGGGTTGCTCGTCGGCCGGCTGCTGGGCTGGCTGTTCTTCCGCGCTGGCTCGCCAGCGTTGCGCATGTCCGAACACCGGGACGGCTTCGTCGCGCTGGGTGCCACCTTCCTGTCCTACGGGGTGACCGAGCTGATGGGGGGCTACGGCTTTCTCGCCGTGTTCACCACCGCGTGCACGATCCGGGCGGCCGAACGTGCCCACGGCTTCCACAACATCCTTCACGACTTCGTGGAACAGATTGAGCGCCTGTTCACCGCGACGTTGCTGTTTTTGATGGGCGCATTCATCGCACTGGGTGGCCTTGCCTCTTTGACCTGGCAGGGCGCTGTCACCGCGCTGGTGCTCCAGCTGGTGATCCGGCCGTTGTCCGGGTGGGCCGGGCTGCTCGGGAGCCCCATGGGCGCCAAGGAACGTTGGGTTGTCGCGGGCTACGGCATCCGAGGGATCGGTTCGCTGTACTACCTCGCCTACGGTCTGGGACAGCACGACTTCCCGGTGCCGGCACGGGAGCTATGGGCGGTAGTGACGTTCACCGTGCTCGCCTCGGTGGTGCTGCATGGCGTCACAGCAGGTCCGGTCGTCGCCCGGCTCGACCGGCTGCAGACTGCCGCCACGCCTCCGCGACGCGACGGGATATGACGCGCAAACAGCAGTGATGCGGATCAAACGCCCCTGCATCACCAGCGGGTAGGGGGTGCCGATAGCGAGGACGTCGGCCAGGAGCCGGCGATGCAGAGCTGTCAGGTTCATGCAGCCGTCGCGGTCGCCCCGTCAGCCGGGATCAGGCCATGCGCGCCCTCACCGAGGGCGTCGATCCATGCGTCCTGTGCCGCCCCGACACCGAGCTCGGGATTCTCTAATCGCGCACGGCGGGATAACGGGACCTGCGCTTCTTCACCAGGCCCGGCGTGAAGCCCCGTCCGCAAGCGTAACCAGCCCACACCGCCGCGGGTCAGGCCGTCGGCCTCTCTCTTGCGGACCAGCCGCCAGGCCTCGGTGAACAGCTCGGCGAGTGTGTCCGGGAGCAGCTCGAAGGCCCTCACCTCGCTCCTGTCCCAGCCGCAGCACAGAGGCTGAGCCCCAACCCCCTGCTGGCCTGCTGGGCCGAACGGGGGAGTCCGGCTGTCGGCCAGCGCGATATCGTGGAGCCCCTGATGACCGCTGATTCCCATGAGCTGGCAGGAGTGCCCCGCGTGGCCGCCGAGGACCCCATCGCGCACAACGAGCTCGATGCACTGACCCGCCGTGTCGAAGCGGTCGAAGACCGCGTCGAAGCGCTGCAGGTGCAGTCGGGCGGCAACTTCGCGGCCGTGATCGAGGGACAGGCCGCGCTCCGACGTGAGGTCCGGGACGGCTTCACCAAAGTCAACGCTCGCTTCGACGCCCTTGAAACGAAGTTCGAAGCCCTTGAGACGAAGATGGACCGCAATCAGGCGCAGATCGTCGAGCTGCTGACCGCGTTGGTCGGCAAGAACCTGAACGAGAACTGATCATCCTGCTCGTGGTCGGTACGGCCGTCACCACATGCCGGATGACGAGCTGAGCCGACGGATACAGAAAGCTGCCCGGACCTGAGGTCAGGTCCGGGCAGCTTTTCGTTGTCGGCTCAAGCGGCAGACACCGGCCGCGGTGGAGGCGCTGGTGCGGGAGAGGGGAGGGCTTGGAGTGCGGCGAAGTGCCGGCCGGCGACGGATCCGGGGCCGAGGAGCAGGCTGCCCGGCGTGAAGTGCGGTTCGCCCAGGTGCCGTTCAAGGGCCGGCAGGTAGGACCAGCGCACGCTCGGGTGGGCCGAGTGGGCGTAGTGGTGCAGGTCTCTGTATGGGAGCCAGGTCATCGACGCCGTTCAGGCCCACCGCCCACCAGGCCGCCAAGGGCAAGGCCGCCCAGAACTCCCCAGACCTGGAGCAGGTCAAGCCCAGCAGCGGAGATTCAGGCGTCGGCCGCAGGGCACCGGGACCCGCGATGTCCCAGGCACACGGACGGGTTCCCCAAGCCGGGCGGCAACAGCGTCTTCTCGGCTGCTGCGGGTGCCGAGTCGGGCAGTTCGAGCAAAGGGTGGTGTGCCGTGTGCTCGCCCGTCCAGCACGGCGCACGAATGATAGGAGTCGTGTATGATTCCATCATGCTGTATCGGATGCCTAGCCTCGACATCGCTGACCGCCGAGTCCTGGACGAGATTGATGTGCTGCGGGACCAGCTGCGCCATGCGGTGCAGCAGGCGCCGATGAAGTGGACGCAGGATCTGCGCAAGGCGCTGACGGCGAGCGCGATCGCCGCGTCCAACACCATCGAGGGCTACAGGGTCGACGCCAAGGACGTGGCCGATCTGATGGACGGTGAGCGCGACGCGGTCGATGCCAGCGAGGAGAACAAGGCCGAGACGCTCGCCTACCAGCAGGCCATGACCTACATCCAGTCCCTGCACGATGTGCCGGACTTCCGCTACAGCAAGGAGCTGCTCAACGCGCTGCACTGGATGCTCCAGGGCCACCACCACCCGCAGCGGCTGGCCGGACAGTGGCGGCGCACCGCGATCCGGATCACCGCTCCCGGTGATGAGCTGGCCACCGACTACGAGGGCCCGGACGCCGAGCGGCTGCCGGACCTGATGGGCGAGCTGGTGGACTGGCTCAACGACGGGGACCTGGAGGCTCACGTCCTGGTGCGGGCGGCGATGGCGCACCTGAACCTGGTGAAGATCCACCCCTGGTCGGACGGGAACGGCCGGATGTCCCGCTCGCTGCAGACCCTGGTGATTGCCCGCGGGGGTGTGCTGGCGCCGGAGTTCTCCTCGATCGAGGAGTGGCTGGGTATGCCGGGCAACACCTGGGAGTACTACAAGGTGCTGCGCGAGGTCGGCGGCCCCGTCTACTCGCCCGAGCGGGAAACTGGGCCGTGGGTCCGGTTCAACCTGCTCGCCTGCCACCAGCAGACCCAGCGGGTACAGCGGCGTGTGGAACGCTCCAACGACTGCTGGGTCCAGCTCATGGACGCCGCGAGCAGCTTCGGCATCACCGAGCGGCAGATCACCGCACTGCACGAGGTGGCGATGGCAGGCCGGGTACGCCGCTCCCGCTACGAGAAGGCCGAGGTCCTCAACACCCAGCAGGCCACGCGGGACCTGCAGGCGCTGACGAAGGCCGGGCTGCTGACCGCGGTGGGCCAGACCAAGGGCCGCCACTACATCGCCGGCCCCCGCTTCCCCGAACAAGTGCTGGCCACCGCCCGGCGTCCGCACACCATCACCGACCCCTACGCCTCCTAGCACCCGCGCCCGCCTGTGTCTTTACGCATCCCGCGATCCGCACCCTGCGTCCCGTTCATGGAGGAGTACGTGAGTTCGCCCGCCCTGCCTCCGATACCGGCCGTGCCCACGCCCGCCGACTGGGCGCGGCCCTTGCTGGGCACGTGGCCGCCTACCGGCAGGCCGACTACCGCGTCGAGGTCATCGCCCTGGCCGTGCCGGAGGCGGTGAGCCAGCTCGGCGTCCTGGACCGCTACCTGCGCCTGGCCGACGAGGGCCGGGTCCGGTACGTCTCCTGGGAGAACCATGACCGCTGCGCCGCGGGCCTGCTGACCTCCCTGGAGGCGGTCGAGGCCGAACACCTGGCGGACCGGGTCGTGGTCCTGCGGCGCGCCGCCGCGGCGGCGGGACCCGCCCTGTACGACAACACCCTCGACCCCGCCGGTCAGTGGCGCCGCCCCACCGGGGCGGCCCGGGCGGTGCGGGCCGAACGGGCCCGCCCGTGGACCGCGCAGGAGACCGGCCTCTTTCGCCGGCAGCTCGCCGACGCCGACCGGCGGGCCCACCGCACCGCCCCGGACGGGCACCTGCCCGAGGGCTGGGGGCTGGCCGTGCAGCGGGACGCCGAGCGGGCCGCCGCCCTCGCCGAGCCGGTCAGGCGCCTGGCCCAGGCGCGCCCAGAGCCGCCCGGGGTCGACTATCACCGGCTCTGTGCCGAGGAACACCGGTTCATCTTCGACGAGTTGGTCGCGCCGTCCCTGCTGGATGGCGTCACGCCGCAGGAGCGGCCGGTCGTCGTGTACGTGCTGGGCCAGCCCGGCGCCGGCAAGACCCGCACCGCCCTGATGGTCCGCCGGGCCCTGCGCGGCCGCCCCGTCCGGATCACCGCTGAGCGGTTCATGGTGGCCCATCCCGACTTTAGGCAGCTGCTGCGGGACGAACCGCAGACCGCCGAGCTGCGGATCCGCGCGGACTACCGGTCCTGGCAGGCCCAGGCCGAGGCCCTCGTGCGCGCACGCCGCGGCGATGTGGTCATCGAAATCACCCCTGACAGCATCGGCGAGTTCACCAGCAGCGCTGCCCTGTACCGGCAGGCGGGATACCGGGTGGAGCTGGCGGTCCTGGCCGTGCGCGCGGCGGACTCCCGCCAGGGCAGCGCCGCCCGCTACGCCGGGGTGAGCCGGTATGGCAGCAGGCCGGCCCGCCTCACCCCCGTCTCGGAGCACGACGCCCGCTTCGGCGTGCTCGCCCCGGCGGTGGCGGCCGCCGAGCAGGACGGCCTGGCCGATTGCGTGACGGTGATGGGCCGGGACGGCCAGGCGGTCTACCGCAACGACCGCACCGACGGGCGCTGGCAGCGGCCCCCGGCCGCCGCCCAGGCCCTCGCCGCCGAACAGGCACGCCCCTACACCCCCGAGAAGGCGGCCCAGTTCCTGGCCGCCCAGCGCCGGCTGCGTGCCGTGCTGCCGCAGCACCGGGACGAGCTGGTGGCGATCAGCCGTCTGGCCCGGCCGCTGATGCCGCTGCGCCTGCAGTCGCCCCCGCTGCCGAGGCCCGTCTCCCCGGCGGCCCTCCCGCTGCCCGCTCCCCTCGTCCCGGCGCCCCGGGATCACTGTTCGTCCGATTCCAGCTCCGTCAGCAGGGCGTCGTAGGCGGCGGCGATCCGGGCGAGCTCCTCAGGGCCGGCCTCCTCCAGGCGCTCCTGGTCCTCAAGGCACGCCCGGTGGCGGGAGATCAGCTGGTCCAGGCGGTCCGGGTCCGGCGCCGCGGACCGGCGTTCCGCCAGGATCCGCTCGCTGTACCAGGCGATGGCCTGCCCCACCCTCTCGACGGTGGTCTCGTAATCGGCGGGGTCAGGGGAAGCAGATACCGGGTCGTTCACATCAACCGCCTCGGGTCGGGAAAGGGATGAACAAAAGCGATCATTGTCGGGGTGGTCCGGGCGCCCTGGCAAAGCGAGGCCGACGCCCGGGCGTGCGCCGCATGGCGGTACCCCACCATGCGAGTGCCCGGATACGGCCCGCCAATGGCCGGAATCGGCCGAGTGTGCGGTAGGCATCTGCCGACCGGGGCCGGGTGGGCATAGATTGGCGCCCACATGATCAACCGGGGGGGAACTCATGGATCTTCGTGCGCTGTTCAGCTCCAACGACCCCATCGACGCCGGCGAGGCGTTCACCAACCGCCAGCGCCAGTGGGAGCTGGTCGCCTCCGCCCTTGAGGAGCATCTGCGGCGCATCGCTTCTCCGGCCTTCGACGTCGAGGATCTGGAAGCCCCCCGCGACAATGTGGCCGTCTTCCACGGGGTGGGCGGCGTCGGCAAGTCGACCCTGCTGCGCAAGCTCGAGACGGTGCTCGCCTCCGCCGAGCAGCGTCCCGCGCAGTGGGGTGCACCCGCCTGGTCCGGGGAGCGGATCCTGCCCATCCGGATCGACCTGTCCCGGTCAGCCGGTCTCGACTTCGAACGCGTCGTCCTGACCATCCGGCTCGCCCTGGCCGCGGCGGTCGGCCGCCCCCTGCCCTCCTTCGATCTGGCGCTGCGCCGCTACTGGGACGCCCAGCATCCCGGTGAGCCGCTGGAGGAGTACGTACGGCGCACCGGGCTCGTGGGCCGGTTCGGCAAGGCGCTGCCGCAGCAGCTGCAGGCCGCGGTGAGCGAAGTGGTCGGCGCCCTGCAGCTGCCCGGCCTCGCCGGTTCGGCGATCGGCCAGGTCACCACCGCTCTGGTGGGGGCGCTGCGGGAACGCCGCGAGCGGGCGCAGGCGCTGGCCGGCTGCGCGCGGACCGAGGCCCTGCTGGAGGCCGAGCCCGACCTGGAGGCGCTCTCCTACTACCCGCACCTGCTCGCCTGGGAGATCAGCCGGCTGCCGGCGAAGCAGGCCGTGGTCCCAATCATCCTGCTCGACACCTTCGAGGACACCGGCGACCGGCACCGTGACCTTGAGCGGCTCCTGCAGCGCATCGTCTGGCTGATGCCGAACAGCTTCTTCGTCATCAGCGGGCGCAGCCGCCTGGCCTGGGCCGACGACTCCCTGCAGGGACAGCTCGACTACACCGGCCCCGCGGCCTGGCCGCAGCTGGCCGCTCCCGCCGACCGGTCGGCCAGGGACCTGGGACAGAGCAGCCGGCAGCACCTGCTCGGCGACTTCTCGTCCCAGGACTGCGACGCCTATCTCGCGCGCCGCCTCACCCACGACGGCCAGCCCCTGATCGGCCCGGACATCCGCGATGTGATCACCCGGCGGTCGCACGGCCTGCCGCTCCACCTGGACCTGGCCGTCGCCCGGTTCCTGGAGATCCGGCGTACCGGCCGCACCCCCATACCGGCCGACTTCGACCACACCTTCCCGGCCCTCATCGCCCGCACCCTGTCCGACCTGACCCCCGACGAGCGGCATGTCCTGCGCTCCGCCTCCCTGCTGGACGCCTTCGACCTGGATCTGGCCACCCGCGCCGCGGGCCTGACCCACCAGGCGGCGGCCCGGCAGCTCATCGAGCGGCCCATGGTCACCGAAGACCCGTACGCGATCTGGCCCTACCACCTCCACGGGGCGATCCGCGCCGCGGTGCGCACCGCCGACGACCACGCCGACGACGGATGGACCCCTGCCGACTGGCACCGGGCCGCCGAGAGGGCCCTGGCCGCTCTGGGGGACCAGTGGCGGGCCACCGCCAGCCGCGCCTTCAGCCGTACTCTGCTCGTCGCCTGCCTGCGCCAGGGCCTGCGCCTCGCCCGCGACCACCGCCTTGACGATCTGAGCTGGCTCCCCGACGCCGCGATCGCCTACGACAGCGACGCCATCTGGGAACCCCTCGCGCCGTCCGCCCCGGACCAGCCCGGAAGCCCGCAGCCGCCCCTGGACAGCCCGGCCGACGCCCTCGTCGAGCTCCTGACCACCCTGGCCCGCCGCCAGCGCGAACACCGCGAGCACACCGTCGACCGCCTCACCGCCGTCCTGGACTGCGGCCTGCTGCCCGGCGAACTCGCCGAAATGGCCACGTACTACCGGGCCAAGGCCAACCGGGACCTCGGCCGCAACGAGGCGTCCCGGCACGGAATGCAGCAGGTCGCCGACGGCGGCGGACGGCTCGCCCTGCGCGCCCGCCGCGGCCTGGCCGACGCCGCCCGGATCGACGGCGACTTCCCCACCGCCCTCGCTGTCGCGCAGCCCCTCGGATACGAGGGCCGCCAACAGCGCGTGCTGGGCGACATCTGGTGGGCCCACGGCGACATCGCCCGCGCCCTCGCCGCCTACGAGACCGCCCGCGCCGAGGCCGAACACCACGGCAACGCCGGGGAACAAGCGATCTCCCAGGCCCGTCTCACCCTCGCCGTAGCCTTCACCGATCCCGCCCGCGCCACCGACGAGATCGCGCTCGCCACCCAGCTCCTGGACGGGCTCGCCCAGCGCGCCACCACCCTGATCACCCACATCGCCGCCCTCGTCCAGGACGCCGGCTCCCCCGGCGTCACCGACCGGGCCCAGACCCTGCGCACCGAACTCACCGTCGCCGGACTTACCTGGCTCAACCCGTCTCTGGACACCGCGCTCGCCTTCCACCACGCCGTCCTCGGCGCCGACCAGGATCTGACCGCCACCATCGACCACCTCCGGGAGTCGACCGCGACCGGCGGCTACGCCCACTGCACCGACATCGCCCACTTCATGGCCGACCTGCCCCTCCCCGAGCCCGGCACCCACACCCAGTGGCTCGACAGCGCATCCGCCACCCGCGAACGGTGGCGGGCCCTGGTCACCGCCCGCCGCGCCCACCTGAACACCCCGTCGTAGCCCGCCGGGGGATGTTCCGTGCCATCGATTCCTAATGCCGTTTGTCAAGCAGCGAGGGTGACGGGTGGCGTGAGCTCATAGCATCGTCCGTCGCGCAGGAGAGCCCAGAGGACGTTGACGCGGCGGCGGGCGAGCGCGAGAACGGCCTGAGTGTGGCGCTTGCCCTCGGCTCGTTTGCGATCGTAGAACCGGCGGGATTCCTCGCTCTTGCGGATGCTGAACAGCGCGGAGGTGTAGAAGACCCGTTGGAGGCGACGGCTGTATCGCTGTGGGCGTCGGAGGTTCCCGCTGATCTTGCCGGAGTCGCGCGGGACGGGTGCGACGCCGCCGAAGCTGGCGAGGCGGTCGGGGGTACCGAAGACGGTCATGTCGCCGCCGGTGGCGGCGAGGAACTCGGCGCCGAGAATGATGCCCAGGCCGGGCATGCTGGTGATCGCTTCGAAGGTGCGGTGGTCGCGAAACCGGGCCTCGATGGCCTTGTCGAGTTCGGCGACCTGCTGGTTGAGGGCCATCACCTCCTTGGCCAGCGTGTGGACCAGTTGGGCGGTCAGCTTCTCGCCGGGCAGGCTGGTGTGCTGGCGGGTGGCGGCCTGGATGGCCATCTCGGCGAGCTGGTCTGCGCTGCGGACCTTGCGGTTGCGCAGCCATGTCTCCAGCCGCTTGGCGCCGAGCCGACGGATGGCGGCCGGGGTCTGGTAGCCGGTCAGGAGGGTGAGTGGGCCGGTGTTGGTGAGGTCCAGCGCGCGCTCCAGACCGGGAAAGATGCTGGTGAGCTGGGCGCGGAGCCGGTTGACGGTGCGGGTGCGATCGGCTGCCTCACCGCAGACCACAACCTCTGCCGCGTCTACCCGCCGTGCTTCCTCTGGTCGAAGGGCGGCAGCCGGAACCATCTCACCTCATGCCTCGGCTCCGCCGACACGGACGAGGAGGTCCAGGCGGAGGTGCAACACCCCGCGATCGAGGCCGTCACCGTCCCCGCCGAGAACTGCCGACTGCTCCTCGCCTCGGACGGCGCATACGAGCCGCACCACGACGCCGGACACCACCTCTCCGACTACCTGACCGGCGACCCGGGCGAGGCCGCCGCGCACTTCACCGAGACCGCCGTCGCGCTGGCCCTCGCCAACGACCCGACCCACGCGGACAACGCCACCGCCCTCGTCGCGGACCTCCGCCCCTGACCCACTCCGGGTCGGTGTCCGGGCCTATCCGCCCCACGTCCGCGGACGCGTCCGGACACCGACCCCTGGCCCCTCCCCACGCACAACACGGAAGGCACGCCCATGTCCGAGATCACCATCAGCCACAGCCACGAGGACGGCACCATTCTGGAAGGCTCCAGTGAGGGCGACGGCGTCTGGGAAATCCTCCGCGGCCTGCGCGACAACTGGTGGTTCTTGGAGAAGGCCCTGGCAGTGGAGCGCACCGGAGAGCCGGCGACGCAGGCCGGCTGCGCGTTGTTCGCCGCCGATGGTGAGGTGGCCCTCGATCCCCCGCTTCCCGCGCCGCCCGCGGTGCCGTCCACATCATGGGGGCTCGTGCCCCGGCTGACGCCCCTGCTCGAAGCGGTCGGCGACGATCCGGTCTGCCTCGTCGTCACGGTGGACAAGAGCGGGGCGGACTTCGCCCTGCACAGCAGCCGTGGCGGTGAGGATGCCGGGACGGTTGCCGGTGTCGACTGGCCGACCCACCGAACCGGCCGGAACGACCGGGCCGAGCGTCACCTCCAGTCCAAGGCGGAGGAAAGCTGGGAGCACAACGCCCGTGAGATCGCCGAAGCGGCCCGTGAGGTATTCGAGAAGAGTGGCGCTGCGGCGCTGCTCCTGGCCGGAGATCCGCGTGAGCGCAAGTCGGTGCACGAGAAACTCCCCCCGCTCCTTCGGGACGTGACGTACGAGACCGCGCACGGAGGTCGGGCCCCGGGAGCGGACACCGCGTCCCTTGACCGGGATATCGCACAGGTGCGGGCCCTCAGCGAGCGTGCCCACCTCGCAGAGGTGACGGGGCGCTTCCGTGCCCGGGCCGAGCCCGCGGGCGGTGAGACGCCGTACGCCGCGGAGGGCATTCCGGCCCTGATCGAGGCGGCAAGGGAGCACCAGATCGACACCCTGCTGGTCAGCCCGCACAGCGCGGACGCCGCCCGGAACGTCTGGGTCGGTAAGACCCCCGACCAAGTGGCGGTGCGCAGCTCCCGAACTCCAGTACCTGGGCGAGCCCCGTCCCACCCCGGCACGCGCGGACGACGCCCTGGTCCGCTCCGCCGTGGCCAACGGCGCCGACGTCGTGGTGGTGAGCGATCCCGCCGAAGCACCGGCCGGGGGACTGGGCGCCATTCTGCGGTGGACGGAGGCGGCACCGCGGATGTGAGGCGGCACCGCGCGGTCGGCGTACCCGGTCGGAGTACACGGGGTAGCGACCGGTGCGGAGCCGTGCCTGAATAAAGTATGATCATCCGCCGGATCACCGCCGCCGTGGCGCTGCTGCTCGCCGTGGTCCTGGCGGCGTTCACGTGGATCATCGCCTCCTTCCGTATCCCGCCGCAGCTGGTCAGACTCTCGTACGTCGTGAGCAACTTCGGCCTCTATCTGGTCCCGCTCGGTCTGCTCGGGGTGCTTCTCGCCGTCGTCCTGTATCGCCGGGGCGTCCGCAGGATCGCTCTCGTCACCGGCCTGGTCGGTGTGGTCGCGACCGTCGCCGCCTGCTTTCCGCTCGTGGCTGCCTGGCGGTCCGCCGAGCGGCACGGCGCTGACCTGTCCCTCGCCAACTATCTGACGTACGGCGCGAACACCGGTGAGCCGGACGCGTCGAAGAGCGTCGTCTACCACCGCATCGACGGGCAGGAGCTGAAGCTGGACGTAAAGCTCCCATCGGACGGACCGGAGCGGGCCCGCCCGGCCGTGGTGTGGGTGCACGGCGGCGGCTGGGTCTCGGGTGACCGCGGCGAGGCGCCCAAGTGGCACAAGTGGCTGAACGACAAGGGGTACGCGGTCTTCGCCATCGAATACCGTCTGGCGCCGCCGCCCCGCTGGAATCAGGCCCCGGCCGACGTGAAGTGCGCCATCGGCTGGGTCAGGCAGCACGCCGAGACCTACGGGGTCGACCCCGACCGGATCATGACGGCGGGCGGCTCGGCGGGCGGCAACCTCGCCCTGATGGGCGCCTACGCCGATGACCGGGTCAAGCCGAGCTGCCCCGTGCCGGACGCAGCGGACACACCGGATACCGCGGACGCGCCGGTCGCGGCAGTCGCGGCGGTGGCGGCGTTCTACCCGGCCACCGATGTGGCCCGCGGCTGGCAGGACACCACGATGCGGGACACCATCCGCAAGGCGGCCGAGGACTACACCGGCGGCACCCCACAGCAGGTGCCCGAACACTACAAGTTGGCGTCCCCGGTGACGTACGTACGCAAGGACCTGCCTCCCACCCTCCTGATGCACGGCACCCGCGACCACGTCGCGCCCTATCAGCAGTCAACCGGACTCGCCGCGAAACTACGGGAGTTCGACGTCCCGTACCGGCTGCTCGCGGTCCCGTACGGCGAGCACGCCTACGATTTCAGATGGGGCGACTGGGGCAGTCAGGTCTCCCGTCATGTGTTCTCCGAGTTCCTGGACCGCTACTTCCCCGCGAATCCGTCGAACAACGGCTGACGGGGCCGCGTCCTCAGACGTCGGCCGTCAGAAGTCGGCCGTCAGAAGTCAGCCGTCAACCGGTCGTCGAGACGGGCCACGGACTCTTGCCCGTAGGCCCGCATGTAGGCGGTACGGATGTGTTCCACCTGCTTGTCGCGGTCGGGAGCCGCGGCCTTGGGGTAGAGCAGGATCAGTTCGTACGAGCGCTCACGCTCGATGGTGCCGCTGGCGTCGCGCCACTGTCCCCGGCCCTCCTGCACCGTGAGGCCGTCCGGGAAGCGCGGTGTCACCTCGCGGTCGATGAATTCCATGAACTGCTGCTCCGTCACATCCGGGCCCCCGTCGGGCCGGTTCGAGACTCAATGACCACGGTGGCACCCGGGGCGGGGCCAGGCCCTCTTGCCGGGGGGCGAACAGGGCTTTCACACTGCGGATCACGAGCGTGGGGAGTGGGGGAGCGATGGCAGCACGACGACGGCGCCGACGCATGAGGAAGCGCACGCGCAGGCAGCTGCAGGGCTGGGGCATCGCGGCGGCGGTCATCGCCGTGGTGTGGATGGCCGGGAACTGGGCATCGGTGTGGCCCGTCCTGGTGACCGTACTCGCCGTCTCCGTTGTGGGCGGGGCCGGCTGGGGCCTCCTGCGTGCGCACCAGCGCGCGGTCGGCGAGGACCGGCAGTGGCGGGCGCAGGAGGAAGCGAAGGCGCGGGAGCTGTCGATGACGGAGGTCGACACGCTCTCCTGGCAGGACTTCGAGCAGTACGTCGCCGATCTGTGCCGCCGGGACGGCTGCCAAGACGTCGTCGTCAGCGGCAAGAGCGGCGACCTGGGCGCCGACGTCGTCGGTTATCTCGCCGACGGTCGCAAACTGGTCGTCCAGTGCAAGAAGTACGCGCCCGAGCGGAGCGTGTCCTCGCAGGACATGCAGAAGTTCGTCGGCACCGCCCGCCTTGAGCACGGCGCGGACGTCGCCCTGTTCGTCACCACCTGCCGCACGTTCACGAAGGCTGCCCTCGGCCTGGCGGTGCGCCAGGACATCGTGGCCCTGCACCGCGACTTGCTGGGCTCCTGGGTCAAGGACGCCCATCTGGAGACGCTGATTCCGCTGAACGGGAGCGGCGGCGGCGCGCGGCGCCCGCCAGCCTGACGGGGCACCTCCGTAGTGCGCAGAGTGCGTGAGGCTCAGGTGTGGGCAGGGTCAGCGCGGGGGAGAACGCAACAACGCCTGGGGCATGAGAAGTTGACCGAGCGGGCGAAGTCGGAGCCAGTGGAGGGTGAACATGCCGAAGCGCGTTCTCGCACCAGCGAAAAAGTGCATATGCCCCGAGTGCGGTACCCCGACGAAAGCGAGCCTGCGCAGCGGCCGCCTGTACGAGCACGACGCCGAAGGCACCAGCCCTTGCCCGAAATCCGGGGCCGTGGTCGTGGCCGGTTCAGAGCTGGTGAACAGCTACGAGTGCGCGTGCGGAACCTGGGCTCGTATCACGAGCAAGGGCGCGCTCGCCCGCCACTCCATGCCGGAAGGCCAGGGGTGCCCGCTGTCCGGAGAACCGATCGAGACGCCCGCTGCCCGAGAGCGTCCCCGTCGCGTTGCTGACGGCCCGCTGCGCCTGGTGCCGCCGGCGCCCACCGAGGGGTGGGCGAAGCCCGTCACGGGTGGCGGCGGCTCCAGCGTGTACGCGATTCCCGCCGGACTGCCCGGTCACGGCCGCCGCCGCTAGCAGCCCCCTCCTGTAGAGGAAGAGCTCATGGGAGCGAAGAAGAAGTCCGTGACGACGTCCGTGCCGACGTTCACGCCGTTCAGGGCCGATGCGATCGCGGTGTCCATGCCGGACGCGCCAGCATGGTCGGACGGATCATGCGCTACGTACCGGGTATGAAGGTGCCCCAGCTCTACCGGCAGCAGTTCTGGGCAGCGGCCCGCGCTGGCGCGATTGATCCGGAGCAGGAGGCGTGGTGCCTGGTGTGGATGGACCACCTTCCCGCGTCTGCTCATCCGGACGCTATGGCGGCCACTGCTGCAGCCTGCGATCAGTACCCGGAGTGGGAGAAAGCGGCGTACGGCCAGAGCCCGAGGCCGAAGTATCTCCCCAGCAGCCCATCCCTGCCCGGAGCACGGCGGCCGATCAGCACTCCGACCGGCGGCCAGAAGGGATGGATGAGCCGTCGCCCGCGCTGAGGCCCTGGCTCGTCCACCTTCATCACGCGGCAGTGCGACCGGACGGCGTAACGCTCGTGTGAGCCACCGACGCGTCCGGCAGCGGCAGCTTGCGGGCGTCGGCGAGGACCAGGTGCGCGGCCGCCATCGCCGGGAGCGCCCGCCGGCGCCCGGACTTGCGCGCCCAGTAGGCCCGCGCCCGGCAATTGCGGCTTTATGGCTTTTGTCAGTGACTTCCTCTTGCGCGACGCGTTGTGCTGGGTGACACGTGCACTTACCCGGTGCCCCGCGGCTAGGTTCGTGTAGCTGACGGTCTCGACTCCCGCCCGGCGTCGGGGCCGTTGCCGTCGACGGGGCTGGACTGTCTGCCGTTGATGGGGCCGGCCGGTTCAGCCCCTGTGTCGGTCTGATCACTGCTGCCACCTTGCGCGGTCGGCGGTCCGCCGGGGAACCGTCGCACGGGGCGCCGCCCCATGCCCTCCCGTTCCGCGTGATCCTCCGCGAACCCCATAGACGCCTGTCGCCCCCCACTGCAGGACTCTGTGCGGTGCTGCCAGAACAGAGTTCGCCTGGTCCGCGCGCTGTACGAGCGGTTGGACCGGCTCCACGACGCAGCATCTGTGCCCGCGCCCGCCCATGCTCCAGAAACGGTCGACGCCGCTGCCCTCACAGGCAGCGGCGCTCAGACGGGGCCTAGAACTCCGTGTGGCTGTTCACCATGAGGAGGAAGGCGGTGAACGTCGTGCTGGAGAAGCACAAGGGGGTCTGGGTCGGGTTCTTCGAGTCGCGTACGGCCACGGTGCCGGGGCCGGCGGACGCGACTTCGACGCAGTTGCCGCCTCCGCTGCTGTAGCTGCTCTTGCGCCAGGCAGGCTCGGGGCGGGGGTTCGCAGTGGTGCTCAACGGATCTCCTTGATCACATCGCGGATGAAATTGCGGGAGCGCTTGGTATCGAGGGCCTGGCTGCGCAGGTGGTTGAAGTTGACGTCGTACTGGCCGATGTCGGCGTCCTCTTCCAGGTAGAGCGAGGTGGTCATGGGCTCCACCACGACGACGGGACTGCCGGTGTCGAACCGGAAGATCGTGTGGGTTCCGTCCATCGCGGGGTGCGCTCCGGCGGCGAACGGCAGCACCTGGATCTGCACGTGGGGGAGGCGTTCGTGGAGGGCCAGGAGGTGGTTGAGCTGTTCGGCCAGCACCGCCGGCCCGCCCATTGCCCGGCGCAGGGCGGCTTCGTCGAGTACGCACCAGACGGGCAGCGGCGTCTCGCGGGTCAGTACGGCCGCGCGCTGCATGCGCAGTTCGGCGAACGTCTTGACCTCCCGTTCGGTTCTCCAGCGGCGGCTGCCGTCGATGACGGCGTGGGCGTAGGCGTGGGTCTGGAGGATGCCGGGGATGACCTGGGAGGCGTAGATGTCGGCTTGGGCGGCGAGCTCTTCGAGTTCGAGGTAGTCGGCGAAGGGGTCGGGTACCGCATCGCCGTACTGGCGCAGGAGGTTGGTGCGGCGGGTGGAGCCGGCGAGCGTGGCGAGCTTGCGGATCTCGTCGCGGCGGGCGTCGCCGTCCTCGATGCCGTAGGCGGTGAAGTACGCGTCCAGGGCGGTGACGGCAACCAGCCGTTTGGCGTTCTCGACCTTGCTGAGGGTGGTTCCGCTGGGAAGTCCGATCCGGGCGGCGGCATCGTCGAGGTTCAGGCCGGTGCGGTGCCGCAGGGTCTTGAGGGCGCCGGCCAGGCGCCGGCGCATCATGGTCGGCTGGGCCTCTGACATCCGGGTTTCCTCCTCCTCGTCGCCGGTGACTCTACAGACCTCAACTGGCCCGTCATATGCCAATATTGACCGACAGGCGCAACCTTAAGGCGCAAGGTTGCGCCTTACTGTTGAGGGTCGGCATGCTGAAGACGTCCCACTCAGCACCTCCAGTGGACCGGCCCCGCAACGCGACGGCCGGAGCCCTCCTGTTCTGCCAGATACGTCCTACGCCCCGCCGCGCCTGCGCGCCAGGCATCGAAGGAGCCCGTATGGCACCGCGCACCGAGCTGACCCTGGCTCTGGTCCGTCATGCCGAATCGACGGAGAACGCCCGCAAAACCACCTTCTACCGCGACCCCCGCCCCTGGACCGGGGCCGCGGCCCACGCCCTGTCCCGTGACCTCGTCGGCCTCACCCCGCGGGGCTTCGAGCAGTGCCTGTGGCTGCGCCGCACACTGCCCCAACTCGTCGGCCCCGCACCAGTCGTGCTCACCTCGCAGTACCGGCGCGCCCAGGACACCGCGGCGCTCGCCCTGCCCGGCCTGCCGAGCGAGGTGACCGCGGCGCTGAACGAACAGCACTACGGCGACGCCACCTACATGACCAAGCGGGAGCTGTTCGCCACCTACCCCGAGGGCGCCGACGACCGCCGCCTGCGCAAGCACTTATGGACCCCGCCGGGCGAAGGCGGCGAATCACTGGCCGACGGCGTACTGCGCCGGGCGAACGGCTTCATCACCACGCTGCCCGCGCTCGCATCCACCGCGGCCGCGGTCGTGGCCGTCACACACCACACCGCGATCCTGGCGCTGCGCTCCCTCCTGGAGGGGCGGCCGGTCACCGATCTGGTCGACCAGGCCCGCCGCCGCAAGACCCCGAATGGGGCGGTGCTGCTCTACCGGCTGCACGACGGGCACTTCGAGGCCGCCGGCGGCGCCGAGCCGGACTGCTGAGGAGCCCGCAGATGACGCTTTTCCTCAACGGGCCCGTGCAGAACGGCCCCTTCACCCTCGCCGACCGGCCGGGCAAGGCCGCAGGGATCCGACTGGCCGAGGCCCTCAACCAGCTCACGGGCACGCAACCCGCACCGCACCTGTGGAACACCGTCACCCTCGACGGCGACATCCGACACCGCACCGCCGCCAGCACCCGGGCGCTGTCGCGCGGCCAGTGGGAACGGCGCGAGCTCACGGCGAAGTACGCGCCCGGCCCGGCCCCGGCCGCCGGCATCCTGACCGACACCGCACCGCAGGTGGCCGCCCTGGCCCTGCAGGTCTGCCAGGAGCTGCTGGCCAACGGCACGCTGACCCTGGCCCGGGTGCCGGTACGACTGTGCCTGGCCTGCGACCACATGACCGGCGCGGCCGACCACGCCTGCCGGGCCTGCACCACCGGCGCCGGCACCCGCCCGGCCACCCGGCGTCTCCTCGTCCATGACCGGCCCGAAGGCCGGCCCGTACTGGAGCGGGCGGACTTCCACGCGATGCGGGCCAGCACACCCGCACACCTGATGAACATCGCGCACAACGCCCCACGACGGCTGCTGCTGTCACGCACCCGCGCCCACGGCATCAGCCTCGGCCCACTCGGGCTGGACGACATGGTGCTCGACCCGCGGCTGGGTCTGCACCTGGCCGTGCTGGCCACCGCCGCGCAGCGGGGCGAGGACCGGCCCGTCATGACCATCACGCAGAACGCCGCCGCACATGTCGCCGCCTACGGCGCCCCGGTGCGCCGGCGGGGCGGGATGCAGCTGCGCTACGCGCTGCACGGCCGGATCCCTTACGACGGGCCCCTGCTGCGGCGGCTGTACGAGGCGCACCGCGTCACTCCGTGGCTGCAAAAGCAGTTCACCGAGTGGCACCTGCCGCTGTGCGCGTGGCGCGAGCGCGCCGGCATCACCGCGGCCAGGCTCCCTTCGCTCCTGAAGTTCCTTCGCCGCGCCGCCCTCGCGCGGCCCGATACACCCGCGGACGAGGTGCTCGCCGAGCTGGGCCACAGCGTCAAGGCCGGTGACCGGCGGTGGGTCATGGATGCCCGCGCGGTGGCTCACGCCCTCGCCCACCGCGCAGCCACACACGGTTCCGGAACGGAACCCCCGGAAGGAGATTCCCAATGATGGTGTCAAGCCGGGGCAGTGACGCCTTGTGAGTGCGTCAGGCCGCTGCAGCAGGCTGGGGTCCGCTGGTCTCGAACGTGCGGTGGTCGCGTATGAGGGCCCAGAGCACGTTCAGGCGGCGTCTGGCCAGGGCGAGGACGGCCTGTTTGTGGTTCTTCCCCTCAGCGCGTTTGCGCTGGTAGAACCGCTGGGACTCGGGACAGTGAATCGCGGCGACCTGGGCGGAGAGGTAGAACATGCGCAGGAGCCGACGACTGTAGCGGCGAGGCCTGCGCAGGTTGCCGGAAACCTTGCCCGAGTCCCGTGGGACGGGGGCGAGTCCGGCGACTCCGGCGAGCCGGTCGGGGCTGCCGAAGGCGGTCAGGTCGCCGCCGGTCGCGGCGATGAACTCGGCGCCGAGCATGTCGCCGATGCCGGGCATGGAAGTGATCACGTCTGCGTCGGGATGCTCGCGAAACCGGCCTTCGATCAGGGCTTCGAGGTCCGCGATGTCCTGGTCAAGGGCCATCACCTCCCTGGCCAGCGTGTGGACCATCTTGGCCGCGGTCTTCTCTCCCGGCACGGTGGTGAGCTGGGCCTCGCCCGCGGTCACCGCCGCGTCCGCGGCGCTCTTGGCCGTGGTGAGCGTGCGCACGCCGTGGTTCTTCAGCCAGGCCGCCAGCCGGGCCCGGCCGATACACCGCAGGGCGGCAGGGGTCTGGTACTTCGTGAGCAGGATGAGCGCGGTCTTGGAGGTGCTGTAGTCGAAGGCCCGCTCCAGGGCGGGGAAGTACTCCAGCATCTGGGCACGGAGCCGGTTGATTGCGCGTGTGCGGTCGGCGGACAGGTCCATGCGCCGGGCGGTGAGGATCTTCAGGTCAACCGCGATCTCGCTGGTTACCTGCAAGGGCTGCAGGTCGCGGCGCATGCGGGCGGTGTCGGCGATGACGAAGGCGTCCTTCGCGTCCGTTTTGCCGCTGCCGCGGTACGCGCCGGAGGCGTGGTGGACGGTGCGTCCGGGGATGTAGAGCAGTCTCTGCTCGTGGTTGACCAGCAGGGCGATCCAGAGTGCGGCGCCGCCGGCGTTGAGGTCCACCGCCCACGTCACCGGCTCACCCTCGGCCAGGTCCAGGACGTCGCTGAGGAGTTCCAGCAGCTCGGTCTCGCTGTTGGGCACCCGGCGCGTGAGGAACACCGTGGCGTCCTGGTCGATCACCGTGCAGTGATGCTCGCCCTTGCCCGCATCCGTGCCGGCCCACAGTTCAGGCACGCCCACCTCCGAAGTCGTACGTGTCCTTGTTCCCAGCAGACGACCTCGCCGACGTGTCCATACAAGCGATTCAGTTCGCGCATCCCAATGAGTGGCCGAGTCGTCGCGGGGAGCCGGGCGGCCAATCTCCTTGAGCCACAACATCCGCGACGAGATGACAGCCACACCCAGCTCCCCTGGGTGTCCCGATCCTACGAATGACCGGAACGAACCCAAGAAGAAAGGTATGGAACGTGATGATGGATGACTGGCGCTTCGTGAAGAAGCGCACCGCCGATCCGGCCGGCGGCGCGGTGTACGTCACCGAGGACGGCACCCGCTACCGGCGGACCGGCGGACAGGCACTCGCCGCAGAGGCCGCCTACCAGCAGCAGCTCGCCGAGCTCGGATACCCGGTCCCACGCGTCCTGGCCGATGGCGTGAACGACGACGGCCACCTCTTCGTCGTGGAGGAGTCACTGGGTGAGCGGTCGCTGCACGACATGGCCCTGGAAAGCCTGGACGGCACGCGGACCCTGTCCAACACGGTGGTCGATCTGGCCGCCGAGGTCGGGGGCCGGCTGCTGCGGGCCCAGGCCGCGCACGCGGTGACCTCCGATCCGCAGGCGCTGCGCGCGTGGGTGCGGGAGGCCGGGTGGACGGACAACGTCCTGGGTGAAAACCCCGACCTCGACACCCCCCGGGTGCGAGCCGCCCTGGAGCGGGCGGTGGCCCAGCTCGCCGGCGTTCCGATGGTGCGCGGACATCTCGACTACGGCCTGCCCAACGTCCTGCCGGTCGGCGTCATCGACTGGCAGCACCACGGCCTGGTGCCGCTCGGCTACGACACCGCCCTGGCCCTGGAGATCATCCCGTTCAAGGGCGGCACCAAGGGCTACCTGGCCAGTCCCGAGCAGCGGCGCCGGTACCTGGAGGCGCTGAACCAGGCGGCCCGCGCCACCACCGGACAGCCCCTCAGCCAGCATCTGGGCCCTTACCTCCTGGTCAAGGGCTTGTTCTTCCTCGCGCTGATGAAGCCCACCGACCCCGCGCGCACCGACAAGCACCTCAAGTGGCAATACCGCCGGCACCTATTCATGGAAGGACTGGAGCAGTATGAGCGCACCGGAGCAATCGACCCCGCCCGCTTCCCCACCCTCGACGACTTCGCCGCTCGGCACAGCGCTCCCGGCCATCCGTGACCGCGACTACCTCCTCGACCGCGCGGGCGTCATCTTCAAGGTGATCGGCGATGTCCACCCGGGCACACACTGGTTGGGGTATGTGAAGTACTACCCCGACTCGCGCGGCGACCGGACGCTGTTCGGCCGCACGTACCGGCAAAACACCGTCGTATCCAAAGCCTTCGGCCTCTTAGCCGACCGGCCCGAGTGCTACGTCTACTCGCCCGCCGTCGGCTGCGTCATCACCGGCGTGCCCCGCGAGGACGTCGTCACCCACTACTCCTGCCGACGCGCCCTGACCGCACTGCACCAGTCCCCGGAACTGCTGGACGGCTCGGCGGTCAGCAAAGACCTGCTGGCCATCATCGACTGGGTCGTGGACGCCGGCGCCGCCGACGTCATCGGCGTCACCGGCTCGTTCCTGGTCGGGGCGTGCAACGCCCGCTCCGACATCGACCTGGTCTGCTACGGATCCCGCGGATACGAAGCCGCCCAGGCCCTGTTCGCCGAGCGGGCGCTGATCCAGCCGTACGAGGGTGACGCCCAGACTCGGCTGTACATCCGGCGGGCGAAGTACATGACAGGCAGCTCGTTCGACGCCCTGATGCGGCAGGAAGCGCGCAAACTGCAGGGCCTGACCACCGGCGCCGGCGCACACATCAACTGCGAGCCCCTGCGCGCCGACGGCGACCGCACCCTCGCCAGGGTGGTCGCCCAGGAAGTCGGCGCGATCAGCGTGCTGGCCCGCGTGACCGACCACACCGAGGGCCTCGCAACGCCCGCCGTCTACGGCATCGCGGTGGACACCGTCATCGGCTCCACGATCGACGAGGCCGACATCTTCGCCCGGCGGATCACGCAGATGCGGTCCTACCTGGGCGCATACACCGGAGCCTTCCGCGAAGGCGACGTCGTCTACCTCTCCGGCCGGCTGGTCCACGTCCACGGCCCGGACAACGACAGCACCTTCGGCATCGAGCTGACGCCCTGGTCCGCCGCCGAGTCCTTCCTCGCCAACCTCGCCCGCTGACCGGCAGCCGAGTGCCGCAGCTGGAGGCCGTCACCATCAGGTGGCGGCCTCCCCGCGCCGTGAGCGACTGCGCTCGAACGGGGACCGACCCTGACCGTGCACCGAGCAATCTTGCATGCAAAAATATGTCCAATGAATGCCCAATCTACTTCCAGTTTTCGCCTAGCTTCGTATAAGTTAGGTGTATGAGTGATGAGCAATTCGACAGCGTGGAAGCCCTGTTGGAGGAAGCGCGGCTGACGGCCCGGATGCCGGAGCCGGCCGAGCGTCTGCGACTGCGCAAGGCCGCTGACCTCTCGCGCGCTCAGGTGGCTGCGGCGGTGGGCGTCGGCCGTCAGACCATCGCCAACTGGGAAGACGGCACCACCGACCCGCAGCCGCCGGGGCGGGTCAAGTACTTGCGGTTGCTGGAGGGCCTCGCCCAGATCCACCCCGCCACCACCCCGGCCCCGCCATCCGAGGCCACCGCTTCCGTGACAGTCGAAGCTCCATCCCCGACTGTCCCTGCCTCCCTCGCCCGTCCAGCTACCCCGCCGCTGGCCCCCGGCGTCGATCCCGCTCCGGTGCCGGCCCGCTCGGCGCGCGCCACCAGGCCCTCGACGTCGCGGCGCCCGGCCGCGAAGAAGGCTGTGGCGAAGAAGCCGGCATCTCCTGCGGCCGAGGTGGACCCGCGCTTCGCCAACGGTCCGCTGGCGGTGCTGGACGGCGACGGATCGGCGTACTGCGTCGGCGGTCTGGTTCTGGACTGCCCGGCCAAGACGCTCCCCGCGCTGGTCGAATGGGCCCTCACCGACGCGAAGCTGGGTTCTCCAAGGCTCAACCGCAACGGCAAGGACGCCGACCCGCTGATCGTCATCACTGACGCGGCTGCCGAACGCCTCGGGCTCCCGGCCGTCCTTGAGGACCGGCGCGGCCTGCGTCTGTCTGAGGACCACAAGATCATCAAGCAGCTCACCAAGGCCAACTGGAAGCTGACCAAGCGGGGATTCGGCCCGTGGCCCCGGATCTACCGCCCTGCCGAGGGCGGCAAGCGGCAGTGCGTGCAGTTCGCGATCCTGCCCTGGGGCGCCCTCGATACCCGCTCCTGGGGGGACACCGGCCAGCTGCCGCCGGCCGACGTCGCCGCGGTGCTCGGCACGTACGCCACCCGCGTCATCACCCCGCGCGGCTCGACCGCCGTGTGCGGGCTGGAGCTGATGAGCGCGCTGCGCCCGCCGACCCGCGCGGTCAAGGACGAGACCGGCGCGTGGGTGTCCGGGCCGAACCCCGGCGCGCTGACTGCGCCGATCGATCCCGCACCGCCGGAGGCGCCGGCCGAGCACCCGCTGGTCGCCGCCCTCTACCCTCGGCATCACGTGCGCACGCCCGACCAGGTCATCGATGAGGAGGCGTACGACTGGTTCCGGTCGCTGACCGATGAGGAGTGCGCTCAGGGCTACACCCATGCGGTCGGCATCGACGTCAACATGGCGTTCGCCGCGGCCGCCAACCGCCTCGTGATCGGTACCGGTCCGGCCACTCACGTGAAGAACCCGGCGTTCGATCCGAAGCTGCCCGGTTCCTGGCTGGTCGACCTCTCCCACATCGAGATCGCCCCCCGCCTGCCCAGCCCCTTCACGCCGAAGGGCACCCGCCCGACCGGGCCGGCCTGGTACTCGACCTCGACCGTCGCCTACGCCGTCGAGCTCGGCGCACAGGTACAACCGACCGAGGCGTACGTCCGCTACGAGAGCGCGGCCTACTTCGACGCCTGGTACACCCACCTGCGCGACGCCTACATGGCCACCATGGCCGACCTCGGCGTCGAAGCCGGCATGAGCGAGGACGACTTCCTCGCCGCCATGGCGCACCACAAGGACGCCGACCCCGGGCAAGCCGCGGTCCTCTCCGCGATCAAGTCGACGGTCAAGGGCGGCATCGGCAAGCTGCGCGAGCGCCCCCAGAGCATCAAGCACAAGTTCGGGGAGCGATGGCCGGCCCTGGAACGCCCGACCTGGAGCCCGCACGCCAGGGCGGAGTTGATTGGCAAGGCGCGCACCAACCAGCACCGCAAGCTCATGGCGTGGGCCCGTGCCGACCTGTTCCCGGTGGCGATCCTGTCCGACTGCGCCGTCTACCTCTCCCACGGCCCCAGCCCGCTGGACTTCATGCCACACACTCCCGACGGCAAGCCGCTGCCCGGCGGATTCCGCCTCGGCGTCAGCCCCGGCATGGTCAAGCACGAAGGCACTCGCGACTTCCTCTGGCTCGCCCAGACCATCGAGGACGACCAGATCAACCCGGCCCGCCACATCAAGGGCGACGACGCCCCCGACAGCGGAGAGTAGGGACACGCCATGGGCATCATCGGCGACAGCCTCGACAAGGCCGCGCAGAACACCGCCACCCGCCCGATCCCGAAGTCCGGGCCGGCGCAGATGCGGTTCCTGGTCAAGCAGCACAAGGGCTCCACGAAGGCCGTGGCCGAGCTGCTGGGCGTCTCCCAGCGCACCGTTGAGCGCTACCTCAAGGCGCAGATCAAGCGGCCTCGCAAGGACCTGGCGGCCCGCATAGAGCGCGAGGTCCGCAAGAGGTGGCAGCCCCGGGTGCGCGAGCAGGCGAAGAAGCGCGCGGCCACCACCGGCGGCATCGTCATCGAAACCCGCGCCCGCTTCGGCTTCACCGCTGCCCCCAGTACCACCGACGACGGCCGTATCCGACTCATCACCCAGGCCCTGCCCCCCCACATACGCGGCCCGTATCTTCGACGCCCAGGCCGCCGGCGCCACCGAGCAGCAGCTGCGGGACATCGCCGCCGAGGGCCTGCAGGAGATCTACTTCAAGGACCGCGGCCGTCGAGCGGACGGGCTCCTGGTGGAGTTCACCGACATCGACTACGTCGAACTGGACTTCTGATTCGCCGAGGGGCTTCGGGGACTTGCGGCCTACTCGATGACCAGGAGTCGATCACTCGGGAAGGTACGCCCTTCGCGTCCTACCCGAGGCCGATCCACAGGTCATGAGCATTGCTCTGGAGTACGAGCTTGCCCATGGCCTGGCCCTGGTCAGACGGGGCTCCTCCCGGCCTACCCGCGTTCACAAACCGCCAGAGATCGGCCATAGCCTCTTGCACACCTTGGATGTTCTGGCGTTCGAACTCGTTACGCCAGGCCTTTTGTGCGGCTCGGTCAGCTTGTTTCGAGCTGATCCACTGCCCGAAGATCGCAATCGCGCCACCGACAAGGGTGCCGAAGAGCGTGGGCAAGAAGTTGTCCATACCTCACCCTCAGCCACCAACGGCGAGGGCGCACGCTGTGTGATCTCCATCAGGAAGCGAAGCGCCCGGAGGATGCCCAAGGGGTAGCGCTGGAGACCGACCCATTCGGCGTCCGTGCGGGTGACAACTTGACTGCAAAATCACCGCAAGTGACAAGCAGGGCGCCTCGCTGGTGACAACAAGCCTGCTTCGCACGCCGCAAGCGGCCAGTCCACAGCGCCCGGCCGGTGGCAACTAGGTCGTGTCCGACGAATCGTCAGTAGATCTTGGAACGGCGCCCTGTTCTTGATCGTTCAGGCGGATATGGGACGTGGTGATCTGAGCGAGGCGGAGTGGGCGCGACTGGAGCCGTACCTGCCGACGAACGGCAAGCGTGGTGGGCAGTGGAAGAGCCACCGCAAAGTGGTCAACGGGATCTACTTCCGGGAGCGGACAGGGGTGCCGTGGCGCGACCTACCTGCGCGTTTCGGGAAGTGGAAGACCGTCCACGACCGTCATCGGCGCTGGTCGGCGGACGGCACCTGGGACCGAATTCTTTCGGCGGTCCAGGCCGATGGGGACGCCGAGGAGCGGCTGGACTGGAGCCAGACCGGTGTGGATTCCACCTCCTGCCGCGCTCATCAGCACGCCGCCGGCGCCCGCAAGGCCGCGCCCGCCAACGGTCCAAAAAAGGGGTGCCAGCCCAGCACCGTGAGGACGGGGGACTCGGGCGTTCACGCGGCGGCCTGACCAGCAAAATCCATCTCGCCTGCGAGGGCGGACTCCGCCCGCTGGCCTTGCTCGTCACGCCGGGCCAGACCCATGACGGCACCGTCTTCGAGGCCGTCGTCGAGCGGATCCGTGTGCCCCGTCAGGGCGGCGGGCACCCCCGCACTCGACCCTACGCGATCAGCGCGGACAAGGCATACTCCTCCCGCCGCATACGCTCCTACCTGCGACGACGTCAGATCCCGCACGCCATCCCAGAGAAGAAGGACCAGGCCCGACACCGCCTGGCCCGCGGCTCCGCCGGTGGCCGCCCGCCCGGCTTCGACCGCGCCGCGTACAAACGCAGGAACGAAGTCGAGCGCACCATCAATGCCCTCAAGGCATTCCGGGCCGTAGCCACGCGGTTCGACAAGCGGGCGTATGTCTTTCACGGCACTGTGACTGTCGCCGCGATCCGGCTATGGCTCTGGAGATAATTCACCAGCCATGCCTCAAGCCCCCGTGACACCGTCGATGCGCTCTCGGAGCAGATCCGCGTGGCCGTTGTGGCGCGCGTACTCCTCGATCATGTGGATCAGGATCCAGCGCAAGGAAACTCCCTGGTCCCCGACGTGAAAGGCCAGCTGGGAACCAGTTGCGTTCGACCTCCGCCATATGCTGGACCAGGCCCAACAGCGTCATCGGCGACGGGCCGCCGAGGCCAGGCGCAACTGACGTTCGTCGAGCCCTGTGCACTTCAACGCGAGGGTCGCACGGTGAACTCCAACCAGCTCTCTAGCATGGCGCGTTCATCGGCGTGCGGGGGCTGTATAGGACGCCCGTCCGGTGTCAGACCCATACACGTCCCCCTGTCACAGGCCGCCAACCGGGAACAGCCAGGTCCTGTCTGGACACAAGGGAGCCGGGCCGCCCGCCCGCGGGGGCGGGCGGCCCGGCCGGTTCTCTTACCTGTTGGTGAGGGCTGGTGGTTGTGTGGTCAGTCGGTGCAGCTGGGGACTGCGGGGGTGCTGCCGGTGCAGTTGTTGGGGGTGTTGCCGGAGATCGGGGAGGAGGTGACCGTCATCGTGCCGCCCAGGCGGTAGACGCCGCCGGCATTGGAGGTGGCGTGGTTGGTGCTGATCGGGGTGCTGGTCAGGGTGGTCGCGGTGGATTCGATGGCGGCGATGCCGCCGCCCTGCGACCCGGAGTTCGTCCCGTTGACGAAGCTGCTGGTGGTCGTCAGCGTGCTTCGGAGGCCGTTGTAGATGCCGCCGCCCCGGCCAATGGCGGTGTTGTTGGACACGATGCTGCCGGTGAACGTCGCCGTTGCCCCGGTGGCGGGCTCGCTGATGTCGGTGTTGGACAGGCCGCCGCCTTTGCCCAGGGCGGTGTTGCCTGTGAGGGCGCTTTTGGTGAGGGTCACCGTGCCGTGGTTGAGGATGCCGCCGCCGTCGGTTCCGGCGAGGCCGTTGCTGAGGGTGATGTCCCCCTTGAGGGTGAGGCTGCCGGTGGAGGCGACCTTGGCGATGCGGAAGGGGAGGGTGCCCACGGCCGTTGAGCGGGTGATGATGTTGTTGTTGCCGGACAGGGTGATGGCGGTGGTGATGATCGGCAGTCCGTCCGGCCCGTCGGCGTCGCTGCCATGGGACGTGGTGAGGGTGTACGTACAGTCCTTTGTCAGGACCACGGTGCCCCCACCGGCGGAGTTGGCGGTGTTGATGGCGTCGACCAGCGCCGTCTCATTGCATGCCACGGCCGCCTGTGCGGTGGTCGGGGCGAAGACGGTCATTCCCGTGGCCAGGACGAAGGCCCCGGCAAGGACCGGTACGGTGCGGATGCGCCGGATGACGCCACCGTCGGGGGTGCGGCGGGCCGTCCTGATCCCCAGCCTCTGTGCGATCCTGCTGCGCCGGATCGTGTGCAGAACTCTCATGCCCGTATCTCCAGTCGCTGAGTGCCCATCAGTCCGGGTGGCATGAGTTTGCGTCAGGAGGCATGTCAAGTGCGCCCCCTGAGCGAGGGCGCAAAGACGGAGCCCTGAGCGCGCTGACGCAAGCGGGGGCGGTCTCTCCTTGGAATGTGGGGCGTTGGAGCCCTTAGGGCCGTGGCTTCCGAACCCTTTTCTGAATCGACCCGCTGGTATTGCGATCACAGTTGTGGGTATGCGGTTGTGCTCTGACCGGTCTCGGGACGCTGCGAAGGGTGAGACGCGGGCGCGGGCGAGTGGTCTGCCGGTGAGCCAGGCGTAGAGGCGGGTTAGGGGCTGTCCGGTGGGTCGTGGGTGATTCACCGGACAGCCCCTAACTCACGGCTAACGTTCCATTGACCTGCCGACCTGCCGACCTGCCGACCTGCCGACTCATCGGCCTGCCGATCTACCGACCCCGTCGATCTACCGACTTGCTGGCGTCTCGCCACAGACGTTGTCCGGACCGGACGGCTGTCCACGGCTATCCAACCGGCTGTCCAGCGGATAACCACATGCCACGACACCGAGCCCTCCGAGCTCCTGGAGGGCCCGGTCGCCGCCTCCGACGCCAAGTCCTCGTCCTCCACCGTCACGTCGCGGGACCTCGAACAGCTCCGGCGCTCGCGACCGCCGTCAACGACATCCGCGCCGAACAGGCCGTGCGCACCGAGGCGGCCGAGCAGGCCGCCGCGGAGAACGACGCGCTCGCCGCCCAGGTCCGCGGCAGCGACACGGAAGCCGAGCCCACCGCCGAGCACGAGGACGACGCCCCGGCGGAGACGGCCGCCGCCGAGCCGGAGCCCGAATCTGAGGAGTCGGCCGCGTCCGCCACGCGTCCCTCGTCACCCGCCTTGCGCTCGACCTCTCCCACGTACTCCGCGCCGCCGGTAGCGTACTGCCCCGTACGGGACGGCCTGACCCCTGTGACGAGAAGTGCCCCGGGGGAGAGCCGCCCGGGGAGGAGTCGCCTGGCTCTCCGCCCGTCAAGGAGTTCTGCAGGCCCGAGTCCCAGCACGCCCGGTCGATCACCGTGTACAGGGGCGGAGTGCTCCGCCCTCGGCTGGTCCTACGAGGAAGCCCGCGCGCACGCGGAGGCATCCCTCGCGCTCGGCGAGCAGCAGGCGTTGGAGACCGGAGCGCGGCCAGGAGGTGGACCTGCCCCGCCTCGGTGCGGGCCCCGCGCAGGGGCTTCCCGTCGACCGCGACCGCCGGCCGCAGCCTCTGCGTCGCTTGAGCCGCCGGTTGGTCTTGCTGCTCGGCGAGCCAGTCTCACACCGCCGCGTCGAACGCGTCGCCGTCCACCGGCTCCAGCATCCGACAGATCGTCGACTCACGCGGCACCCCATGCCGCCGACAGGGATCCGGCACCGTCGCCAGCCGCCGTAGCAGCCCGCTCTCCTCGGGCTGGACGGTCCCGGTCTCACCGGCATGGTGCAGCCGCTCCAGCCCGGGATGCGAGGCCCTGACACAGGTGGGCATGGGCAACCCCTTCGATCACCTGAGCTTCGACAGCCCACATGATCAAGGCACTCATGCCCGCTCACCCGCGAAAAGAGGCCCTACGCTACGACTCTGTCGGGGCCTTGACGACGTTGCCGGGGCCCTGGAAAGCACGTTGGGAGATCCGCCACAGTTCACCGGCCTGATTGCTGACGTAGATCTGGCCGTTGCCGTGTTCCAGCCCGACGCCCATGGCCTTGCCGAGACCGGTGGCCACTACGCGCCATGCCCCGTCAGCCAGGTCGACCTCGTGCAGGTGCCCATTGTGCCGGTCGGCGATGTAGGCCTTGCCCGTCCCGTCCAGCGCGACGCCATACGCGCCTGTGACGCTGGCGACCTTGTGGGGGGAGCCGTCGGACAGGTCCACCCTGAGCAGGCGCCCGCCGCTGTAGTCGGCGACGTATGGCGTGCCGTTCCCGTCCAGCGCCACATCGTTGATGTCGCCCAGTTTGCTCGCGACCTCGCGCCTGGCGCCGGATGTGAGATCCACCGCGTGCAGCTTTTGGCCGCTCCGGTCGGAGATGGACCGCGGAGGACGACGACGCCGAACGGGCGCGGAAACGGGCGAAGTTGTACGCCCGCCTGATGGCCGCCGACGCGGCGGTCGGCGTGTCCGCCCGCCCGGCATGCGCATGGACCGCGCCCAGGCACAGGCCCTCGCGGCCCAGCTGGCGCCGGAAGACGCCCGACTCACCGGACGTCGCACGGCTAGTCTGGATTCGGCGGCCGGGCCCGCGTACCCTGCCGTACGCCGCTGGTTTTGGGCCGGGCAATCACAGACCCGTGAGGTTGCCCGGTGGCCGGCGGACCTCCGGCGCTTCGGCCGAGGGTTGCCCGTATCCGTGCCCCGGCCGCCGGACCTCAACGTCCCGGTTGACGCAATCTCTGGACATCCGAAGGCCCTGTCAGCCGACCACCCGAATGACGAGGGGCGACTGACGGGGCCTTGGTACGACAGCTGCCGAAGCCGGTGCTACGCCGCCTCAACGACCTCCGCACGCACCGCGAGCGTCCAGATCTCCAGCAGCACCGCGTACTCCGTCATGTCCTGCGTCGTCCACGGCCGGCCGCCCCGGGCGCACACGAAGCGCCGAATCGACTCATTCGCGTCAGAGGCAGGAACGGGCGCACCCGTAGCGGGAAGGGGAGTTGGGGACATGTGAGACATGTTAGGGGCAGGCACTGACATCGCATCACCTCGTGCGCCCGGCGTACGCCCACGGCGCGTACCCAGCGAGGCATCCCCCGTCGTCTCAACACACTGACCAGCAAGGACCGTCGACGCCTGGACCGCGTCGCGTCGTCCGCATGTGTCCGGTCCCACACGCTCCAACGGAGGCTACGGAGCGGAATGAAGGAAGAGACAGAACGGGTGGCTGGCCGGATCGAAGAACACGCAGACGTCGTCCTGTGGCTGGGTCTCCGCCCGCGTCGCCCCCAACGTGATCGCGTATGCCCCTGCCGCCTCCAGGTCGTCGACCCGGATGTCCAGATGCAGCATCTTCTGCTGCTCCTCTGGACGTTCCGGCCACACCGGGGGCCGATAGTCCGGCGGACTGGAACGACAGCCCTACACCGCCGTCCGGGCATCTGAGGAGTACCCAGTCCGGTTCGCTCAGTTGCACTTGCCACCCCAGCAGCCGCCGGTAGAAGTCCGCGAGCGCGTGCGCGTCGCGACAATCCATGACCACCGTCGCCAGTGAGAACCGAGGTCGTGCCGACACTACGTCCCCCCTCGTCAGACGACCGGCGGGAGCGTAGGGCCGGCCACCGCCTTGTCCCGTTGAGTGCCGCCATTGTCAGTGGTCGCCCTTACCGTCGTTCCTGTCAATATCCGAGCTGCTCCTCCGGACGCGTGCCACGCTCGCCGACTGGACCGTCGAGCAACGCGCGCCGCTGCTCGACCGGCCGGATGGCGGGCGCGGCTCCGTCCGGCGGCGCGCATCGCCATACGTTCGGCGGGCTCCGACCAGGCATTCCGTACGGTGCCGCCGCTGGAGGCCGGGCGTGATGCGAAGTGGCGCTGGGAGAAGCGACGTTGGTGAGGTGGGGTGGGTGAGGTGAGCGGAGGCCGTGGGTTTTTCTGGGCGCTCATCTTCCCCAGATCTTCCGGTACGCCGCGCGGTAGCCGGGCGGATCCCACGTCGTCTTCGCACCGCTGTTGGCGGCCGTGGCGATGGCACGGGCGCGACATACCCGCTGGCTGGCCTGCCGGAGAATGCGCGGTTGAATTCGTCGGGCGAGGGCCGTACGTCACTGTCGCCGTCGCCGCCGAGCAGGACGATGCCGCGCTCGGCCGGCAGGGGCACGGCGTCCACATGCGGCCCCGCGCTCGCCTCGTCGGGATTCCAGCCCCAGCTCCCGGCGGCGGCGGAGGCTCCCGGACCGGAACGGCACCGCATCGCCCTCGCCGATCGTGACGTCGAGTGCCCGTTCCGCGGCCACGATGTCCTCGGCGTGCACAGCCCGCCCTGGAATCCGGGCGTGCACAGCCCGCCCGGGTTCCAGCCATCGGCCCCCAGGACGACGGGCAGGTCGAGCAGCACGGCTCTTGTCACGAGCGCGCGAGCGCTGCAACGTCACCGAAGCGGGCACCGTGGGCGTCCACAAGTTCGCGCGCCGGGCGGCCGTCGTAGAGCAGTCCGCGATAGGCGATATGGGACAGCGCGTCCAGATGGCTGACGGCCGTGCCGTGGTAGTCGGCGGCGATGACGTCCTTGTAGGTGGTGGGTTCAGGGGCCGGAGCCGCGGTGTCCCCGAAGCCCGACATGTAGTGCAGAGCGGGTTTGCTGTTGTCCGGTCCGGGCGCCGTGCTCCAGGGACGCCCCAGCGGGACGACCGTTGCGGACCGCAAGCGCGGTGGCCCGCCGTACGCCGTCCGCGGTCACCCGGTTCCAGGTGCCGCGGTCGGCGGGAGCCCAGCGGCCCCACGTACGGCCCTCGCGAACAGCGCGTCGAACTCCGGACGGGAGACGGCGGGACCGTTGCCGGCACCGGCCGGCGGGGGAGTCGGTACGTCGCTGGGGCTGCTGGACATCGGCTACCCGTGGTCTCGGCGGACGAGGACAGCTCGATCCTGTCCCGCGCGGCGGCCTCGCGCAGCCGCTGCACCGCCGTGCGCACGCCGTCGTATCCGGCCCCTGCCCCCCCGCTCACGCACGGGCTGACCGCCTCGTGGAGCGAGTGGAACCCGGTGCCACGCCCGACCCCGCTCACGCAGGGGCTGACCGCCCCTCAGCCCGCCGTTTCGCCCGCGTCCGGGGCCAGCACACCGGCCGCGATCAGGACGAAGAGGACGATGCCCAGCACGATGCGGTAGATGACGAAAGGCATAAAGCTCTTGGTGGAGATGAACTTCATGAACCAGTTCAAGCGTCGAGGTCCTGAGCGGCTTTGACCTGCTGTTTCCACCACTCTTCAAGATCGAATGGGAGAGCAGTGGGAGATGGCACCTTCCAGTGCTCTCCCTCGCTGGCCACGAAGCGCAGCCACCTGGTTTGCAGCGAATCGGCAATCTCCTGCTCCATGGTCAGGGTAACGTGCGAGTAGAGACCTTCCACGCCGGCGACCTCGTGGCCCATGCGGGTCTCCACGGCGATGCGACTGTGTCGATCTTCGTCCAACCACTCCTTGCCGCCGTGACGAAGCAGGTACAGCCGCTTCCCGGCGTACGCGGTCGCAGGGACCTCCGGAAGGGGACGGCGGGAGGTGACCAGTTGGGGCTGGCCCAGGCGAACCCTCTCGAACTCCTCGGAGGCCGGTCGACCGCGCGAGACCGGCTGCCAGTAGGAGTAGCTGAAGTTTGCGTTGGCCAGTAGCCCGCCGCCAATGGCCGGGAACAGGTACTCGTGATCATGGGTGGCGAGGAGCGCCGTGTGCAGCTCCGCAAGGAATCCGGGGAGGGAGAGACTTCGATGGGATTCATATTTTGGCGGGAAGAGCTTCACCGGTCCCTTGCCGAACTCGCGTTGGAACTGCCACTGGACGCGCAACGCGGGCAGTGCCGTTGGCCCGTAGCGCTCCAGGGCTTCTTTCCGCCGCTCAAGGTCGGGGTCTGAGGCCGGCCAGTTCGGGTGGCAGAACTCGCGGCGCAGAGCGTAGAGCTCGGCAGGCCGCATGACCGTGAACGGCATCGTCAGGAAAAAGACATAACCGGCGAAGCCCCAGAAGGTAAGTGCATTGAGGGCAAGTTGGTGCACCTCCTTTATCTGCATGTCCTGCTTCTTCTCCCGGGGCTTCTTCGTGTACTTGCCGCGTCGGGACTTCTTCTTCACCGGTGATTCGGCCCGTAGGCTGTCATCGACCGCATCGTCCATGATCATGCTGAACACGAGCCGAATCTCTCTGGCGTACGCGTCACCGACACCGGGCTGGGCGTCCAGATGGAGACTCCATGCGCGGTAGTCGGAGGCCTTGATGTCGCCCACGGAGGTCTCGCCCCAGTAGGGCACGATGTGGTTGCGCAGGATGCCGTCGATCGTTCGCCATCGCAGGTGCCCGACGTCCTGCGTCTTGAGCCACTTGGGGCAGTAGGTGGACATGAGGATGCTTCCGTCGCGGCGGCTTATGTAGCGCGCGTTGCGAACGTCGGATTCCCGGTCCAGTCCGTACGCGTAGGCGACCTCCTCGTCGGTGAAGCCACCCTGGCTGTCGTACTCGGGCTTCCCGTTCGGCTTGATGCGGCCGGTCTTCCAGCGGACGCGGCAGAAGTTGCCGCGCCACTCGGTGTAGGGCATCAGGTGTCTCTCTTTCTGGGCGGTAGGGGCAGAGTTCGGCAGTTGAATGAGGCAGATGTGTCGCGGGGTGTGGGACTGCGGGGATCAGGCATGCACCCCTTGGACGCGGCCCGGAGCCTGGCGTGGAACGGCCGGGATACCCCCCCATGACTCGGACCGTCCGCAACGGACACACCATCACTTGGTGAGTCACGGAAGCCGCGTTGGGGTGACGTGCAGGTTGCCGGGCATGGGAAAACCCGCCCTGGTCCGGGAGTTTTCTCACGTCAGGGCGGGTCGGGAGAAGCGAGTCGGGGTGAGGCTGCCGGTCGCGGCATACCCTTAGGGATCACCTCACGCGGCGGGCTTGAACCGGACGGTGGCCGGCGTAGCCGGGCCGCTGCCAGTGGGCTTACGTGGAGTGGCCTTGCGGCGGCGGGCCTTGGCCAGTGCCGACGGCCGACCCTTTTCGGCGTTCATCTCCCGGATTTCGCGGCAGTCCTGGAGGCTGAACCGCAGAAATTTGCCGAAGCGGTGGTGAGGGAAGCCGCGCTGGTTGGCCCCATCCCGTAGCCACCTCTCGCCGCAGCCGATGACGCGGGCCGCTTCCCCCGGGTCGAGCGTCACCTCGCCCTGCGCAAGGGCCCGTATGGCCGCATCGATCATGGCCTCGCGCTCGGCACCGGTGCGCTTCGTTTCGGGGCTAGTCATGGCACCTCTTCCTTCTGGGGCTGTTGGGGTGCTGCGTCAGCTGGGAGGCACCCGGGCATGAAGCGAGCGCAGGAACTTGTACGAACTCGTAGACGGCTGGACCTTGCGTGTCAGCGCGGAGTGCACCTTGAAGCTGCGGCACTGCCGACGCTGTGCTGCAGCGATGATGTCGAGTCGGTTCCTGGTGTGTGTCAAGTCCTCATGGGTGATGCTCCGGTTCGCCTATCAAAGCTCACTCTGAAAGCCTAACGACTGGCGTATCGACTCGTCAATCAGGATCTTCCGCTCTTTGGGGTGAGCCGCCACTCACTTGCCCAGTCGATCGCTATCGACATCTTGTCGAATCCCTTAGCTCCTGAATGTCTGTAGCTCGCCATGCATGTCAGCCTCGGTCGCATGCTGGTGGGCACCGCGCGCCGTGGAATAGACCTTTGGGCCCTATGCGATCGCATCCTGTGCGCGCGTAGGTCAGGAACTGGGGCCGACTGGCGGCCCCAGGCCCAAGTCATCGGGGCCGGGACGGTCGAGGCTCTGACCAAGAAGCAGGTCACTCGATTCTGGCGTCGCGGATCCAGACCCCATCACGCCGGAGCGCCACCTCTTCGCGGTGGCGCTCCGACTGCGCCCCGGCACGGCGCCGCCCCCTCACCAGCGGCCTCCGCATCGTCGAAGGCGACCGGGCCACCACCGGCACCGACTACGACCTGGCCTTCCTCGGCGCGGGGATCAACGACGTCTGGCGCCGCTTCCAGAACCGGATGCCGGAGGCGGTCGACCTCGACGAGTACACCCGCCACTTCGACGCGATGCTCGACCGGCTCGGCGGCTACACCCGCACGATCATCGTCGTGAGCGAGACCCCGTTCGGGCCCGTCGAGGACCCCGGCACCGTGGCCGCCATGAACACCGAACTCGCCCTCTACAACGACGCCGCCCGCGCGGCCGCCGCCGCGCACGGCGCGCAGTTCCCGGACGTCTGGACGCCCTTCACCGCAGCCGCCCGGCACCTTGCCCCTGCTGGTGCCGTCGCCGGCGGCGAGGACCCGGGCGGCCTGTGGAGCGATGGGGTACACCTGACCGAGCTCGGCGACACTGTCCTGCTCCAGCAGGCCGAACGGCTCCTCGCCGAACACCAGATCGTCAACAAGCTCCTCGACTACCCGCTCCTGGAGCGCGACGCCGCGCTTGCCGCGGCCGGCGCCTGAACCGCCGGGCGTCCGGCGCTGGTCGGCCACCGCCGGACGCCCCGGCACCCATCCCGAGAATCGGTTCGAGCCGGACGCGCTCTCGGCCTGGGGCGGGCGCGGAGCGGTCCTGCTGCACGAGCGGGACGATGACCGGTACGCCATGCTCCTGGAGCGGGCGCACCTCACGACGCTGGCCCAGGCCGCGCAGGGCGAAGAGGTGGCGGCGATCGCGGGGAGCGTCAGCAGTCGCCTCGCCGTCCCCGCGCCAGCCGGACTGCCCCGGCTTCAAGACCGGGCCGCCGAGTGGGAGGAGCAACTGCGTCAGGACGCCCGGGACTTCCCCGACGCTCTGCCGTCCTGGACGGTGCAGGCCGCGACGGCGACGGTTCGCGAGCTCGCGCTCCACCAGCCGGACACCCTCATCCACGGCGACCTGAACGCGCGGAACATCCTGGCGGGTACCCGAGAGCCCTGGTTGGCCGTCGACCCGAAGGGCTGGGTGGGTGACCGGGCGTACGACTGCGGCACGCTGACCAAGTCCCGGTCGGTCGTCCTCGCCGAGCAGGGGGACCTGGCCAGGGGAATCGACCGCACCCTCGACGCCTTCACCAGTGCCGCCGAGCTCGATCGGGAACGCGCACGGCGGTGGGCGCAGCTCAGTGCGGTCCAGGCCGCCTACGGCGGCCGCCGACGCGGGTTTCGCCGCGGCCGTCACGGAGCCGAACGTACGGGACTCATCGTGCTCGTTGACGAGTTGGCGCGGATCCTCACCGGCCTGTGACCTCACCATCACCGCAGCTCACAGACGGGGCGTGTCCGCGACGGATTCGATGGCGGAACGCGGTGCCGCCCCGGGTTCCTCGGGTAGGATGAGGGCATGGCCACGGTCGCCCCCGCGCGGTGTATCCGGTGAGCCAGCTCTCCGCACTGTCGTCCAGCACGCTCTTGGGGTCACAGCCAAGACGAGCGATGTCCCAGGCGAGGTAGCCGGGCGTGGGTGGATCCGCATACGCCGTAAGCGGACGGCTCCTCTCTGCGGCTGCGGAGTTCGGTCGTGTGGCGGCATCGATGACGTCGAAGAGGTGAGTTCCGAGGACCTTGGTGTTGGCGGGGGTGTCCAGGACCGCGAGTTCGTCGCGGTCCACCCAGCGCACCGGGAGCTCGGGCAAGTCCTGCGGTTCGTACGGGAGCGGCACGACGCTGCGACCGCTGTGCGGACCACACGCCGTCCCAACCCTGTCCTTCGCCCCGCACCCCGAGGCCGACACCCTGTGACCCCTGCCCCACCCCGAGCTCGGCGCGACGGCCTCGGCGCCGGCTCCCGCGTTCCCCGGCGAGCCGGACCTGGGAGGTCGGGCCAGCATGGAGTGGTCCACGTACGAGGTGCGCTGGCCCTGGCAGGATTTCCGCGAAGCAGGGCGTGCCACCGTGCGCCGGTGACGTTCAGGACCCACGAGGAGCGAGACCATGAAGACCCCCTGCGACAACACCTCGGTCGGCATCGTCATCACCGATCACGAGGGCCGTTTCCTGATGTTCGACCGCGCCACCTTCCCGCCCGGCACGGCACCAGCCGCCGGCCACATCGACGACCACGGGACCGCCGAGGACGCGGGCCGCGCCGAGGTCGAGGAAGAACTCGGCCTCACCGTCACCGGCCTCACCCACGTCACCGGCTGTTGGCGGGGCAACCCATGCCGCCGCCTCCCCGGCGCACGCGGCACCGGCCACGACTGGACCATCTACTAGGCCACCGTCACCGGTGACCTCACCCCGAGCGCCCGCGAGACGAAGAACGTCCGCTGGATCACGCCCGACGCCCTGCAGGAATTGGCAGACCGGACGGTCGCCTACGCCAAGGGGCGCATCACGGAAGTTGAGTTCCAGGCTGCGCCCGGCATCGAGCCGGTATGGATGCAGTGGCTCGCCGACGTCGCCGCGATCCACATCGGCCCGGACGACCTGCTTCGGGTGGACCAGCTCACCAGATGATCGCCGCCCAGTCCTCCTGACCCGCCGCGGCCGCCACCTCCGCTCTCTGGGGCGCAGCGGCCGCGCCTTCCGCATGCGCAGCACCCGGTCCCTACGACGGCTTCGGCAACCAGCCCACCACCGACGAGACACCTCGCCGCGTGCGACCTTGGCTGCACTACCGCGCCCACCAGATGGAGGCCTCCGGCCTGCCATGCTGCTACAGCAGGCCCGGACTGTCGGGTGCGCTGTCCAGGGCTTCGGTTTGCGTGGCCATGAGAGTCATGAACTCAGCGAAGAGCGTCACGCAGGGCCTCCTCCAAGACAGGTAGCTGGTCCAGCAGCATCAGATCGGCCTCGTGCCGCGCCCTGCCGTAGGACTCAAGTGCGGCATCGACGATGTGCGGACGCTTCACTGGTGCCGAGAACGGAAACGTCGAGCAGAGCACGGCTGCACAGCCGACACGGAGCGAGGACACGAGGTCGTTCACGGACGCCTTGGGGTTGGCGTCCCGGTAGGCCAGGGTGAGATCGGTGTATCCGGTGAGCCAGCCCTCCACACCGTTGGCCAGCACGCTGCTGGGGTCACAGCCCAGACGGGCGATTTCCCAGGCGAGGTACCAGGGTGTGGGCGGTCGGAAGTCCACGAACGCGGCAGCATCGTCGTCCTTCAACAAGACGTTGGGGCCGGACAGGTCGCCGTGCAGGATCTGGACCGTCAGCGGTGGAAGCGAAGCGAGGATGCGATCGACGCCACCGAAGAGAGCTTGCCGTTCACGCGTCGCCTGCAGCGACCATGCCTCGAACTCCCCAAGCCTGGGCTTGCTCTGGAACGCGAGAATCAGACCCTCATAGCTGTCTCGTGCGGTAGCCACGTCACACACAGCGGCGCCAGGTTTCAGGGTGGGTGCGGCGGCGGGGTGAGCGGCGAGCCGACTGTGGAGGCGGCCCATCGCTGTGCCGACGGCTGCCCACCGTGCACCCCTCAGGCCGCCTTCGGCGGTCGCGGTGTGCGGCACGTACGACCACAGGGACATCGGCAGGGGGCCTTGGGTCGCGATGAGTTCGTGCTCGCGCGTGCGGGTTGCCCGCGCGGTCGCGACACCTCCGTCGGCGCAGTACTCGGACAGTTCGACCGACGCCCGCTCCAGATCCAAGTGCTCCCGAGTTCGGTAGACCTTGGCGAAGTGCCGCCGGCCCGCCTGGTCCACGACGGCGTAGTTGTTCGTCGCGGTGCCCTCCGGGATACGCGTGATGTCTACCGGGTGCATCCCGTACGCGAGCACGAGCGTGTCGGCGACCGCCTTGATCTGTGCCCCCTCCGCGGTGCGGCCGGGTGTGGAAGGCGCGGCGACAGGGTTGGTGGGGGGTTGGTGAGATGCGGTGGACATGGTCTCCTCGTCGAAGCGCAGCGAAGTGCTCAGATGCTGAGCGGGCGGCAGGTGGTCGGGTCGATCAGGACGCGGGCATGAACCGCGGCCGCCAGCTGCGGCGGGCCGCGCCGGGTGCAGCGCGGCGCCGCAAGGTCGCCGGCGGACAACGCTCCGTCAATGCGGTCATCTGCTTGCGCCACCCTCGTTCGGGTTGTGGCAGTACCCGAGCCCGACCCGGCACCACCACCAGCTGCCGGCGGGGGACCGGCCGGTCGAGCCGACACCGCAGCGCCCTGCCGCGTGAATCGGCTGATCGAGGCGTTGAACGCGGTAACCGACACCGGCTTCTCGTGGTGAGGGTGACCGGTTCGGCATCGCAGAGGCGGGGCGTAGGGCTGGCCGGCGGGCGGCGCGGCACCAGGTAGGGGTGCTCGTCGCATAGAGTGCGGGCGCGCGGGTGTCCACGTCGTTCGCCAAGAGATGATCTTGGATGCCTTCGTTTTCGTCTCCGCGGGCACCCCTCGGGCCGCACCACCAGGAGGAACCAGTGTCGTCCCCGCAAGTGATCACCCCCGAGGAGATGCTCGCCGATGCGAAGAGGCAGCTGGGCTTCCCGCGTATCGTCGCGATCTGCGGCTCCACTCGCTTCATGGCCGAGATGGCGGAGGCCGATCTGCGGGAGACCAAGGCCGGGAGGATTGTCGTCAAGCCGGGTTGCGATCTGAAGTCGCCGCACGCGCTGTGGTCCGATCCTGTCGAGGCTGAGGCGCTGAAGGTTCGACTCGACGAACTGCACCGGTCGAAGATCCGGCTCGCTGATGAGGTGCTCGTGGTCGGCGACTACATCGGAGACAGCACCCGGGCCGAGATCGCCTACGCCCGGGCGCTGGGCAGGCCTGTGCGGTTCACGCACCCCGAAGTCGATCCCGACGCCTGAGGGCCCGCCGCCGCGCCCTCCGCGGGAACCCCGTTGGGATTGATCACCCAGCGAGTGGCGTGGTGGTGAAAGGGAGCTCATGCAGCGGCGGAACGCATCGCGGCCGTGATGGCGGCAGCGAGAGGCTGCCGGCGGTCCATCACGTAGAAGTGGTCGCCCTCGTACCTCTCGAGTCCGCGGAAGTGCGTGGTGAACGCTTGCCAGGAGAGCAGGCGGTCCTCGCCGGTCAGCTTGTCGTGGCGGCCCCCGAACACCGAGAGCGGAACGGGCAGCGGCTCGGGGTCGTGGGGAGGCGCCCAGGTGTCCAGGAGTTTGAAGTCGCTGCGAAACACAGGGGCGAACGTGGGCCAGACGGCGTCGTTGTCGAGGAGCTGCGGTGTGCTGCCGCCGATGTTCCGCAGCCAGCTGCGCAGTTCGTCGTCGGACATCAGGTGAGGGCGGTCGTCGGTGCCGGCCTCGACTCGCGGGGCGCCGAAGGCGGACACACCCAGCCAGGTGGGGAGCGGGCTCCCCTCGTGGTGGAGTCGGCGGGTGAGCTGGTAGGCGATGAGGGCGCCCAGGCTGTGGCCGAAGAACCCGAAGGGCCGGTCGAGCAGGGGAGCGATGGCGTTGTGGAAGTAGTCGACCAGCCGGTCGCAGTCGTCGATCAGCGGGAGTGTCTGCAGCTGGCCGCGGCCGGGGGCCTCCAGGAGGCAGAGGTCCCAGTCCTGGGGGAAGTGTTCCGGCCAGCCTCGGTAGAGCAGGTGTGAGCCGCCGGCGTGGTGGAACAGGAACAGGCGCGCCGCTGGGGCGCTCAGCGGCTTCGGGCGGATGACCGGGTCGGCCGACGTTTCTCCGACGCGCTTCGAGATGACGAAGGCGTGCAGTTCGGCGAGGGTCCTGGCACCGCTGATGACCACGGTGTTCTCCGGGACGTTGTACGCGTTCTCCACGCGGGTAGAGATCTCGAGCATCAGCAGCGAGTCGATCTCGAGTTCGTCGGTGAAGTGCGCCTGGTCGGTGACCTCCTCGGGTTCGATCTCCAGTGCTCCGGCTATCAGAGCGCGGAGCTCCTCGATGTTCACGGACGCAGTGGTCATTGGTGTTCCCCTGGCTCCTACGTGGATGGACGACTGCGGTCAAGGGGTCAGCAGCAGAGCGGCTGCCGCGTCGTGGTGAGGGCCTCCAGCTGTGGCGAGCACGTTCCCGGTGGTGGCGTCGCTCTCCAGATGGGCAGCCGCGGCAGCGCACTGCAGGACGCCCAGCGCTCCGGACAGCGGGCCCAGCTGGGCTTCCAGGTCGATCTGGCGAGTGGCTGCGAGCAGCTGGCACGCGTCGGCACCCGCCTCGTCGACGAGCCACAGTCCGACGGACTTCTCCTCCGTCACTCCGGCGGAGGTCAGCGCCGCAGCGAGGTCCCGGGCCCGTGCGTACCCGGCGATCGTGGCGCGCGGCCGCGCGCCACGGGAAGCGGCTGCGTCCGCTGACTCGAGTACGATCGCGACCGCCGCGTCGGTTGACTGCTCGCCGAGCAGCCTCGTCGCCACCTCGTTGGCCGGTTCGACGCCGACGACGACGGCTGCTTCGGCGCGCCCGGCCACGATGAGGTTGCGGGCCCAGGCGAGGGCGTCCAGACCGCTCGTGGTGCCGTTGCAGATGGTGAGGTTGGGGCCGCGCAGCCCGTAGCGGATGGCCACCCAGCCGGCGATGACGTTGCTTGAGGTCTGGGGCAGGCCCAAGGGGCTGAGGCCCCTGACGCCTTCCCGGGCGATGGTGTCGGTGGCTTCGCAGATGCTGTCCGCATTGCCGAAGTTGGTGCTGACCACGACGGCGGTCGCATCGGCCACGCCCGTGAACGTGGCGTCGGCGTCGGTCAGACCCGCGTCGTGGAGGGCGAACTCGGCGGCCCGCAGGGCGAGCCGGGACGCGCGGTCCTTGTGGCGCAGCTCGCGTCCGCTGAGTCCGGTTGCCGGGTCGAAGCCGCCCTCGCCGGGCAGCGGTCCGAGGAGGTCGCCGTAGGTCGCGACCCCTGGGAGCGCCAGCCCGATGCCCGTGACGGCGACCTCCCGGACGTTCGGGTTCCTCATGTGCGCGGTGCTCGTCGTGCTCATCGGGCTGCCTCCACGATCGCGACGGCGTTGATCCCTCCGAAGCCGAAGGCATCGACTTGCGCGATGATCAGGTCGCCGGTTGCGGGGGTGCCCTGCACCAGGCCCAGTCCCGTGGCCTCGGGGATCGGGTCGGTGAGTCCCAGGACCGGAGGTACCGTCCCTTCCTTCATGGCGAGCACCGCCATCACGAGGCTGAGCAGTCCCGAACCGCCCAGGGTGTGGCCGGTCATCGCCTTGATGGCGGTCATCCGCGGACCGGGTCCGGAGCCGTCGAAGATGCGGTGCAGGACGCTCGACTCCGTCGCGTCGTTGAGGGGGGTGCCGCTGCCGTGCAGCATCACCAGGTCGATGTCCTGCGCCCGTACCGCGGCCCTGCGGTAGGCGTCCTGGACCGCGCGGGTGATGCCGTCGGGGTCGGGCGCGGTGGCGTGGTGGGCGTCGCAGTTCATGGACACACCGCGCACCCGGGCGTGCACGAGCCCTCTCCCGGTGCTGGCGCGCTGGACGACGACGGCTGCCGCGCCCTCACCCATCAGCATGCCCTTGTGCGAAGCGTCGAAAGGGCACAGCGCGTCGGGGATGTCGTTCTGCACCCGGTCGAGCATGCCGAAGCCGCTCTCGGTCACGGCGTCGGTGCCGGCGACGACGACCGTGTCGGCCATGCCGGCCTCGATCATGTCGGTGGCCATGCCGAGCGCGTACAGCGTGGCGGAGCAGGCGTTGGCGAAGGTGTACGTGGTGGACGCTCCGAAGGCCGCCCGCAGAGCGGTGCCGAAGTACAGGTCTTCGAGGGCGACTTCCGCGTCATCACGCCACCACAGTTCGAGGCTGCGCTGCTCGCGCATGGTGGTCCCGACGAGCACGGGTACCTGGGACAGGTCCTCGTCCAGGCCCGCGTCAGCGACTGCCTGACGGACCACGGTGGTGAGCCAGCGGGTGGCGCGCCGCGGGATGTCGCCACCGCCCTCGGGCCGGTCGTCGATCTCGTAGGCATATGCCGCCCTGTACTGGTCGCGGTCGAATGCTCGCAGAGGCGTACGGCTCTCCTGGCCCGCGCACAGCGCGGCAAATATCTCTTCGGGGCTGGCACCGATGTTGGCGACGGCGGCCATGCCCGTAATGTCCCAGGTCACGGTTGGGTAGCCGCCTTCCGCAGCTTGAAGGCGGCCAGCTTGCCGGTCGACGTGGTGGGGAGCTCGTCGCGGAACTCCAGACGGGCGGGCCGCTTGTAGGCGGCGAGACCGCTGCGGATCGCGGCGTTCACCGCGCGCCGCACCACGGCCGTGTCGAGTCCCGGCCGGGCCACCAGGTACGCCACGGCCTGCTCCAAGCCGTCAGCATCGCGGCCGCCGACCACCGCGCAGTCCTGGACCCCATCAGCGCCGCGGATGACGTTCTCGATCTCACCCGGCGCGACCTTGTAGCCGCCCAGGTTGAGCAGGTCATCGGCGCGGCAGAGATGGGTGAACGTGCCGTCCGGCGCACGGCGCACCATGTCGCCGGTGTAGGCGCCGCCGTCGGCGAAGGTGGCTGCTGCGGCCTCCGGGCGGCCGATGTAGCCGAGGGCGACGGTCGGGCCGGCGATGTGGAGTCGGCCCTCCTCCCCATCGGCGACGGGCGTGCCGTCCGCAGCGCGGATGGTCGCGGTTATCCCGGGCAGCGGTAATCCGAAGGTGCCCGGACGCTCGTTTCCCGGCGGGGTGCCGACGACTGTGTAGAGCACCTCGGTGGCGCCGAGACCGTTGAGCAGCTCGGCCTGGAAGACGGTGCGGATCCGCTCGCTGAGCGGAGCGGGCAGATTCTCACCCGCCGACACGCACAGCCGCACGGAGTCGACCGCCGCCGTCTCGGATGTGTTGAGTAGCGCGGCGTACAGCCGTGGGACGGAGAACAGCACGGTGGGTTGGTGGTGTTGCAGAGCGGCGGTGAGTGAGTAGACGTCGGCCGTGCCGCTGATGAGCGCAACGCGGGAGCCGGCCGCCAGAGGGCACAGGACGGAATTGCCGAATCCGTAGCCGAAGGACATCCGGGCGCTGGAGAGCACGGTGTCCTCGGGAGTCAGCGCCAGTACGGTGCCGATGCCGTCGACCATGGCCGCGATCGCTCCCGCCGAGTGCCGGACTCCCTTGGGCATGCCGGTGCTTCCGGAGGTGTACTGCACGAGCGCCTCACGCCCTGCACTCCAGGCGGCCGGGGGCCCGGCGTCCTGCGGGCAGCGTGCGGGGCCGGGCTCGGCCGTGGCCAGAGCGGCGAGGACGTCCGCGCCGGCGAACTGGGGTGTCGTCCCGAACAGTTCCTCCAGGGCGCGCTGCCGCGCGGGGGCTGCGTCAAGGTGCACCATCGCGGCGGCACAGTTCTCGGCGATGTAGCGGACTTCGTCGTCCGTGAGCATCGGGCTGATCACCACGGGGACACAGCCGTGCCACCACAGGCCGAGGACGGCGACGACGGTCGCCACGGAGTCATCGGCTACCAGGAGGCCGCGGGCCCCCTCAGGCACGCCTGCCGCCCTGAGGGCCCCCGCGTACCCACGTGCCGCCTCCAGGAGGGCGGCGTAGGTGATCTCCCCGGCCTGAGGGTCGAGGTAGCTGATCCTTTCGCCCCGGCCGGCGGAGACATGACCCGCCACCAGGTGGTCGAGCAGGTCGACCGCGCGGAGGCTTGTCGCACGCTCGCAGAGTACGGACGCTGCGCCGTCCAGGTTGGTGAGGGCTGCTGCTTCCTCGGCGTCCAGGGCTCCGAACTCGCGCTCGATCGCGACCGTGATCGCAACCTTCTCCAGGGAGCTCATCCCGAGTTCCTCGTAGAACAGGGCACTGGACTCGATGCCCTCCTTCTCGACTTCGAGGACAGACGCCACGATCTCTCGCAGCCTGTCGAGGACTGTATCGATGGGTTCTGCATCACGCACCGGCTGGGGTCCTTTCCGCATCTTCGTAGCCGAGAAGTGAGATCTGGTTAGACAGAGAGCGAGAGTGAGCCGGAGACCTGCTCCCGGCCTGTGCCTGTTCGCCGAAACGTCGCTGGGTTTCGGTCGTGGATGCAAGAACGGGGTGGGATGCCGCAGCCCTCAGCGGGAGTGCTCAGGCTTCCAGTCCGACCTCACAGGGGAACAAGACAGAAACGCCCAGGGGCTCCTCCGTGAAGATGACCCTCTTGGAAAGCGCGGACATGAAGCCGAGCTCGAAGATTGTGCCGTTTCCGACGAGACCGCCGGGGTTGCATACGACAACAGCGTCGGCTTGCCTGAACGCGTCCATGTGCACGTACTTGTGCCGCCACGTATCGCGTTCGTTCTTCAGAACATCCTGGTAGTCGAAGAGGATGAAGTCGGTACCCACGGTCTCCGGCTTGACCCTCGTGGAAGGAGGGCTCAGCACCGCGGTACCGCTTTCGCGCAGACGGGCTATGACGTCCTCGATGTACCCCAGAGACTGCTGGAAGCTGCCGCAGACAACAACATTCCGGAATTCCCGACGGGCCAGGCCCTCCAACATGTCGTTCGACCCGCACGCGGCCATACCTGTTTCCAGGTAGAACTGCTCCAGCTCAGGCCCGACTATGTTGAAGTAGAGGCCAGTGTCGACATAGAGGCTGTTGACCAGTGCGGCCGCTTCCGGTTGCGGGAGCTGCTGAAAGACCCCGGTGGCGTGCAGGCGCGTGGTCTTGTTGTCAACGACGTCGCTGAACTCCGTGAGCCCGACGCAGAACTCGCCCACCCTTTCTGCCAGCACCTCGTGCGCGCGGCTGCCTTCGAGCGCGAGCCGCTCCCTTTTGAGTAGTTTCAACTCGCCGCCCTGGAAGCGGTAGACGCTCACGCGTTCCGGGTTGAAGTGGACCAGGAGCCTGCCTTCTGCCGCCAATGTACTGCTCTCCTTCTTCTCGTTCCAGCGCGTTCGGATCTAAGACTTTCGTCTATTCAGCTGAGAGGTGGGCAAGCGTTCCGGACGACGCAACGACTAATCACCTTGTCCACGGAAGGCGCTGAGATACTTCTCGGCAAACTCTTCCTCTCTATCCCGGTTGTATTGAGTGATGAAACGCGGGTGCTCCAAGGGCACGATCCTTCGGAAGAAGCGCTGGCCCTCGTTCACCTTCGTCAGGTATGCGAAGTTTTCGCCACTGCCAATGCAGTAGCACACCGAGGCGTCAACACCGAATGCCAGCTGGCGTTTCAGGGCGTCCACGAGGAAAGACCCCAGGAGTTCCAGCAGCTTCTTGTTCTCGTAGTAGTTGCAGTTGACCTCTTTCCCCTTGGAGTTCGTTCTCACCAGGCCAAGGGGACACACAAAGCTCATGACGAAGTCGGCATAGAACTTGCCGCGGCCCCCGTAGCGGCTGATGACGTCGTGCAGAAAGTCGGCGGAAGGCCGGCTCACCGCGTAGCCGTCGACATCGACTCCCGTTTCGTCTTCGAGGAGCTTGGCATCTTCGAACGGGACCCCGGTCACGGCCGTTCCGCGTCGGGCGGGCGAGCTGCCCAGTACCAGACGGCGCGGCCTATCGTCGTCGTAGTACTTGTGGTAGAACGCCGTCGTGACCTCGCGGACACGCTCCTTCTGGGGGCCGTTGAACGGGTTGATGACCGTGAATCCGGGGGGCAGTTCAAGCGTCGTTTCCGCAAGTTCCTCGTTGAACTGCAGGATCCGATGGGCAACAGTCGTTCGCCCGGTCATGGCAGAAGTCCTTCCTTCGCGCTGGTCGCTCTGAACAGTTCGGTCGCGCCCGGCTGTCTGCGGTTCAGCCTTCCCGCGGAACTGATGGGACGTCGCGAACGTGGCCGGCTGGAGGGGCGGTGGAAACGTTAGGTGGTGACAGCTGACAGGTAGATCTCGGTGCTTGTTGGGAACATTCGGATATCTTTGAATCCGGCACAGTCGAGCTCCGCGCCAATCAGATTGGCTGTGTCCATCCCGCGATAGAGGTCGACGAAGTCAGTGCCGGGGATGATCAGTCCTGGCGCAACGCAGCCCCGCTGAGTATACAGAAATCCGTTGGCTACGGAGACGATAATGACCGAGCCGGGTTTCAGTACTCTGTGCGCCTCTGACGCCGCTGCGGATGTATCGAAGAACGACGAGTTGTACGTCCTCAAGGAGACATACAGATCGTAACTGTTTTCCGGTAGGGCAGACAGGTCTTCGGCGCTGGAGACGACGGTTCTCGACGAGGGAATGCGACCGCTTATATTCGTAAGTCCACGTTCCGCGATGTCAACGAAGGTGATCTGCGGGCAATCTGAAAACAAAGCTGCTGCTTCGTAACCGGCTCCGACGCCGACGTTGAGGATGTTAACGGTAGACAGAGACCTTGTGGACGAGCTCCTGTAAACCGACATGAAGTCGTCGGTCCACTTCAAGTTGGCGGCACGAGCGTCGTACGCGTAGTCATAGGTGCCGTACTTCGCGTCAAAGGCTTCGGACAGTGCGTCGTTTACGGCGCGGTCAGCATCTTTGCACTCGATCCCATATCTCTGGCAGATTAGAGAAGCGAGCGCGATCCTCCCCCTGTTCGCATTGACATCACTCCTGGAAAGCGCGAAACCCTTTGACTTTAGCCGGGTGGAGACGGCTTCACTGATGCGATGTGCGGAGTAGTGGGGGTTGCATTCGATATTTTGCTCGCTCGCTGCGTAGAAGTGTCGGTTCTGCTCGAGGATCTGGCGCTGCAAATCGTCGGGGAAGCGGTGTATGAGACCTCGTGCAGTGACGGGATCGTCGTCGAGGTAACTCATCAGCGCGGGGTCTGGCAGACCGATATAGATCCTGTCGATGCGCACTTCCTTCAGGAGCTCGGCGAGCTCAAACGACCCGGCCGCGGACAGGGTGTTGATCGTCAGGTATACGCTGTGTGCGCTGAAGGCTCCGAGTTCTTGCATCCTGCGCCGCAGAATGCGATACCAGGATGCGCCGCGTGCTTCGCCCTCGAAGGCGGAGCAAATCAACTCGTTGTGCTCAGAAACGAGCGCAACGCCCACCCGCCGACCTGATTGTGGCGCCCTTTGTGCGATGCCAATGACGTAGTTCATCCAATAGGTACTGTTTGGGCTCATGTGGGCCTCTGTCCCTCGGCGGCACTGCGCCTCCTGTTGGTTTGCAGAACCAAGCGGGTGATCACCTTCACGGGGCATCCTTCGTGGTGACACGGAACGTGAACTTCGGATGAGGTCGCCGTGGCAACGGTTGGAGGACGACGAGTACGCCGTCCTGGAGGTTCGCCGGGGCCGCTGCCTAGCACCATTGGGCTTCAACCGGGCAGGATGAGGCGACCATGAGGAGCGCTCACTCACGATCGTCAGCAACTCTCGGAGAGGAAAGCCACCTTGGAGAGGGAGGAGCGGGCGACGTTCGCTGCGGAACTCACGCACTGGCGCAGCGTGCGGGGCCTGTCGAAGGCAGCTCTCGCCCAGCGCCTGAACATCGACCCCTCGTACGTGAGCCACCTTGAGGCCGGCCGGGAACACGGCAGCTCCCAGCTCGCCCGCCGGGCGGACACCGAACTCGACGCCGGCGGAGCACTGTGGCGGGCATGGCAGCGCACCGACGCTTCCCCGCAGGCGGCCGAGCAGAACGACCCGCCGTCCGGCACTGGCCTGCTGGTTCTGGAGGACGAGGCGGCGCTCCGCTACGACGACGGACGCTTCCACCTCAGCATGCGCAGGCTCCTGCACAACAACGGCACCGAGCCCGTCACCCGCTACCTCGTACGAATCGCCGTCGACCGATACCCCTCCGAACCGGAACGGTCCAACGCCCTCTACCGCCGCAACCCTCTGACCTGGGAAGAGCTCCAGCTCACGGCGCATTGCGCGGACGAGCCGATGGGCTGGACCGTCAAACACGACCGGGACGCGTTCAAGGAGGTGTGGCTCCAGTTCCAGAACCCCACGAGCCGCTTCCCTCTCTACCCCGGCCAGGAAGCCGAGATCTCCTACTCGTACTGCGTCGGCGCCGAGAAATGGGGTCCCTGGTTCCAGCGCGCGGTGCGACTGCCCACCCGGCGTCTGGCTGTGGAACTGTCTTTCCCCCGAGACAGTGAACCGTCCGTCTGGGGAACCGAGACTTCCATGAGCGCCGACTTCGCCCCACTGCGCACACCACCACAGCGCACGGAACGAGGCGAGCACAGCGTCTTCTCCTGGGCCACCCTGGACCCGCCCCTGCACGCCCGCTTCCGCCTCGAATGGCGCCTGAAGAACGCAGCCGACGAGAAAGCGAACAACCCCGTGAGCACCCTGTCCGCGAGCCAGGCCATGGCCAACGCCGGCATCGTCCAGGACGGCGACCCCGTCCTCACCCGCGCCGCCCGTCCCTTCGACCTGCCCACCGAGGCTGAAGAGGCCCAGGAGGTCATCACCTCGCTGATGGACGCAGTCGGCCGCGTCCGCCAACTTCACACGTTCGGCAAGGGCATGGGCATCGCCGCCCCCCAGATCGGGATCGACCGCTCCGCCGCCGTCGTCTTCCCACCCGATGCCGGGACAGAGCCCATCGTGCTGCTGAACGCCCACGTCGCCGAGGCCTCCGAGGACGAGGACGAGCAGTACGAAGGCTGCCTCAGCTTCTTCGACGTCCGAGGACTCGTGCCTCGCCCGCTGAGCATCGTCGTCGCTCACAGCAGCCTCGACGGCTCCACCCACCTGTCGCGGTTCACCCACGGCCTGTCCCGGCTCGTCCACCACGAGGTCGACCACCTGGGCGGCGTGCTGTACCGCGAGCGCATGCGACCGGGTGTGCAACCGATCCCTGTAGAGGAGTACCGCGGGACCGGCCAGCGCTGGACGTACGGCTGAGCAACAGCGTGGCGCGGTGAGCTTAGTGGCAGGCGTGAAGTCGGACATGACCCCTTCTCGAAGGGCACAAGGGGCAGAGCTGGGCTCGCCGAGCAGCGCGGAAGGTCGCCGGGCGCCGGTCAGTTCCTGTCGCAGCTCGATGGGCCGTTCGAGGGCGGCGAGGACGTCGCGGGCCTGGTCACGGTGGTCGCCGTCTCCGCTCCGGCCGCGGCCTTTGTGCTCGATGTCCCGGCACCGGTTCCCCGGCGGTCCCGACGACGGGCTGGTGTCTCCCGGCGTCATGCCTACTCACCGGCAGCCGGGAGAGGCACGGTGGGATCTGTTTTGGGCACTCGGGCCCGGCCGTTCGGCCGCCGCTCGATCGCGCCGCTGTCGGCGAGATCGATCAGGGCCAGGGTCACGCTGTCGGGCGGGAGCTCCAGGTCCGCGGCGATGCTGCTCGGGGACAGGTTGGTGCCGGGAGGGTAGAGGCCGACTTTGATCCTGCGATCGATTCGCTCGGCGACTTCGGCGACGGACACGAACGGCGGCTGTGTGCGGCGCAGCGCACACAGCAGCTCTCTCGCGCTGCTCACCAGGACGACCAGTCCTTCGTACGTCACGTCTGATGGCCGTCTCGGGCGCGTGACCGCTTCGATGAGGCGGTCCCAGCGGGCTTGGTCGGCCGGTGATCTTTCGGCGGCTTTCCGGCGACGCGTGGCAAGGGGCAGCCACTTGCGAACGCACTGGTCGACGCTGTCGTATCCGTTGCTGACGGCGGCAGGAGAAGCGGCGGCTTTCGCTCCGTCGATCTTTCCCAGGCGCATCGTGTCCGAGCGGAGCATGCGGAGGGTTTCTGCTGCGTCTCCTGTCACGGGCGCAGGGTTGTTCGTGGGCCGTGGCTTCTGTGCTTGGACATTCATACCGTGGTCTTCTTCCTGGGCTTGGCGGCGCTCGCCCTGCGGGGGGGCCGACAATCCGATGGGCGGCGGGCCGGCCGCCCCCTCCCCAGCGAGGGCGGCCGGGGCGCGCGCTGCTCGCGCCGTCGGACAGGTGACGGCGGCCCGGGGTAGCAGCGGCGCCGGTCCCTCCGTCGCGTATCCACGGGCTCGCCCGCGCTATCGGCACACGTCGGCCTCGGTGGCCGGAGGGGCCCCAACTGGTGGTCACCTCCTTGGGGCGACGGGGGTCGAGCCCCTCGGAGATGACCGTTCGTGAGGCTGCCGGGTGTAGCCGTGCCCGGTTGGCACAGGAATGTGGGCTGGCCACGGCAACCGGATCAGTGGGCGAGCGATATGTACTGAACAGTGAGCCAACCGATGACCACGGCAACGAACGCGCAGATTCCCACGATCTGGAAGAGCCCAAAGCCTTCGCGGTCGAGCGCGGCATTCGCCTTTGCGTGGTTCCGCCTGAGGGTCTTACGCGGGTGACGGATGGCCCAGCGAAGGCGAGGAAGCCGTCTCCGTCTGTACAGACGGGGTTTCATGGCTGTCTCCATTCGGGTCCGTAGACGGTCGGAAAGCCGATGACAGTCACGATCACCGCAGTGATGATGGAATCCGTGGTCGTCATTCGGCGCTCGCTTCCTTGAGCGTCACGGGTTCCAGGTCCGCGCACTTGGCGGGCCATCCCGGACCCCCTCTGACGGGCTGTACCCAGACGCGGTCTTGGGCGTAGATCCCGGGGTCGGTCTTCACCTTGACGTTGCAGCCGCTCTTGGTGTCGTAAGCGCGGTCACCCTCGCTCGGCCGGTATCGCTGGTGTTCGGCGGTCATCACGACCTCCCCGTTTCGGCAGACAATGACGAAAGGCTGGAGTGTTCGTGGAGGCAACGTTCGCCGGGCCTGAGTTTTGGCTCAACCGGCGTATCTGTCGGAACCGGCGTCCATCGGGGGGTAGTTGACTGTCCTGTCTCAAGAACCGACGGAAAGCGTCGGTAAGCGTGGCGACGCTCCGGTCTCGCCCCTACATTGAGCCATCGACCTAGGGAGGTTTCCGTGGCTGACAGTTCAGAAGTCCACAAGCCCTCGTGCGCTCGGCGCATCCGCCAGCGAGGGGCGGCCCTGGGATGGTCTGTGCCGCAAACCGCTGCGGCGATCCGCGAGTGCTGCTCTGTCAGACGGCTTCGCGCCTACCGACTGGCTCATGGCCTGACTCTTAAGCAAGCAGGAGAAGACCTACGGCGCCTCGGCGAGAGCCGTGGTCCGAACCGTCTTCGAGCAGACGCTGATCAGCTTGGCCTGTGGGAGACCGGGGGGCGAACTCCCAGGCCCGCGATGGTCGCCTTGCTGTGCGAGTACTACGGGTCCACCTCGTACGAGCTTGGGCTCGGGGACGATGGACCACCAACCCAGGCTGTCCCGGCGCCGACGTCGCTTCGCGCCTCGTCGCTGCCGGAGGCCCACCCAGTGGCAGACCTCGCCGACCACATTGACACCGTGCGTCGCTCCGTGGACCGGACGCTCGCCGCTGGAAGCGTCAGTCTCGGGCAGTTAGATCTCATCGAGGAGCGAATCCTGCTTGCTCGACAGGAATACATCTCCAAATCCCCAGCGCCGATGCTCAAGCAACTCCTCCTCGACTTGCAGGAAGTGGAGGACCTGGCCAAAGATCGCCAGCCGGCCTCGGTGCAGGTTCGTCTCGCAGAGATGACCGCCGTACTGGCCACCCTCGTCGCTGACTCTCTGATGAAGCTCGGGGACTTGTCGCGTTCTCGGTCTTGGTACAACACCGCGCGGCACGCGTCTGACGAAAGCGGAGTCCTGGAGCTGCGGGCACGTGTGCGAGCGCAGGCGGCGATGCTGCCGTACTACTACGGTCCCCTGGAGTCAGCCGTCACGCTCGCTCGCGAGGCTCGCATAATGACGCGGAATAGGCCCTCCCATACAGCAGCGTTTGCCGCTGTTGCTGAAGCACGGGCTCTGGCTCAGCAGGGAGACAAGGCCAGCGCCGAGGCGCGCATCAGAGACGCACAGCTGATCTTCGACCAGCTTCCCGATACCTCGGAGGAGGACGCATTCGCCTTTCCTCTACGGCGGTTCCTGCTCTATCTCAGCGGCACCTTCACGGCTTTGGGCCGGAGTTCCCAAGCGCGAAGAGTCCAGGAAGAGGCGCTGTCCCTCTACCCTGCGGTCACCGGCATCGACCCCGCACTCCTCCGTCTGGAAGCCGCTCTCTGCCTCGTGCACGATCACAGCGCGACCGAGGCATGCCAGCTCGCTGCGGCCACCTACTTGCGTGTGCCGGAGGCCCACCGCACACCGATTCTGGGGGCGCGAGCGCGCCGTGTAATCGAGGGGCTACCTGGCACGAACCAGGCCACGCCAGCCGCAAAGGACCTACGCGAATTACTGGAGCTCCCTACGGGCTCAAGGTGACAGTGAGGTCGATCGTCGGCCAGCCTTGAGCCATGACTGCACCCGCACTTCTGCCAGGTGGGTTCGGCGAGGCCGAACTTCAGCACGTCCTCGACCAAGCGTGTTCGGCTGTGGGGCTGAACTCAACGGGTGCCCGGCTCCTGCGCGGCCACACCAACGCCGTCGTACAGCTCAGTACTGCGCCGGTGGTGGTCAAGGTCGCCCGACGGGGGTCGAAGTTCGAGAACGTACGACGCACGGCCAGATTCGTCCAGTGGCTCATGGATCGCGGGTTCCCCACAGCCCCTCTACATCCGGTGCCCGATCAACCAGTTCAGGTCGACGGGCATGCAGTGACTTACTGGACTTATCTCCCCCAACCGGAGCACTCCCTATCAGCGGCCCAGATCGCCAAACCGCTCTACGCGCTCCACTCACTCCCTATCCCTCCATTCGCCCTCCCGGCCATGGACAACCTGGGAGCTATCCGGGCCTCGATCCGCAGCATCACCGCTCTACCGGACGAAACGAAGCACTTTCTCGCCGAACGTGCAGACCGTTTGGAAAATGCCCTCCGAGCTGTTGAATACGTCTTGCCCACGGGCGTAGTGCAAGGTGACCCGCAGCATCGGAACGCCTTGTTCGATGGCGACGACACCGTTCTCTGCGACTGGGACACGGTGGCCATCGGCCAGCCGGAGTGGGACCTCGTGACCCTCGAAATCCATTGCCGGCGATTCGGGTACAGCCCTGGTCACTACAAGGAATTCGCCGACACTTACGGCTTCGACGTCACCCTCTGGCCCCACTTCCCCGTACTTCGCGACATACGTGAGCTCCGCATGATCACAACCAATGCCCGAAAAATCCGCCACGCTCCGGGGAGCCGTGCCGAGATTGATCGCAGGATTACGGGGCTTCATCGCGAGGACACATCACTCACATGGAACATCCTTTAGCGCAGGTCGCGAGCATCAGCGATCCCATCGTTGCTCGGCTACCGGTAGCGGCGCGCGGGGGCCAGCCACGTCACCGCTGTGGCCTGGCCCCGCCTCGCCATTCCTCTCGGTGCCGGGGCGGGCGGGACCCTCACCAGAAATGATCTTTTCGGACCATATGACAAAATTCGGTCCATGAACGCGCAAGACTGGAAACTGTCCGTGACGGGTGACAACTGCCCCGAATGGTGTGCTGGAGAGCACGCCGATGAAGACCCTGAGTACGACTCGATCATCCACGAGTCCGCTCCGATCACGGTCCCGCTACCCCCGATGGTGAACGGGAAGCGCATCCACCTCGCGTTCACGACCTCGTGCAGCGAGGACTACATGACTGCGGACGAGGGCCGCCGCCCTGTGCGAGTCGAACTCGGGACGGAGAACGAGCTGCGAGTCCCCACCCAGGACTATGTGCCCGTAGCGACAGCCGGCGACCTGGACACCCTGATCCACAACCTGCGGCAGGCGACTATCGCCCTGGAGCAGTGGCGCGACCGCCTGCCTTCGGCCGCGTGATCCTCACCTACCGGTAGCGGCGGGGCAGCCACGTCACCGCCGTCAACGTCTTAGCTCGCAGCACTGTGCCCGTAGGATCTCCCAGAACGTAACAAGCCTGCCCTCCGCCTGGACTGGCTGCGGTAGGTCATCGCGGGGGCGAAGCGCCGGGAAGTCTTGAGAAGTGAGCCAACACGAGATCGCCAGCTCCTTGGCAACCTTCTCCTTGATGTCTTCGGTATCGGCGCGGGCCACCCGAACAGCAGTGCCCTCAGAGGGCAGCGCATAGATCGCGTTTTCGCCCAGCCGCAGCAGTTCGACCTTCTCGGAGTGCAGTCCTACCTGGCTGCATGCCGATGCCAAGGCTCGAGCTGCGCTCGCTTGCGTTAACGCGTCGTGATTCACGGCAGCATCCATCCGCATCAGCGTCACCGCCGCAGCTCTTCGCTGTCAAGCGCGTTATGAGACGGGGTAGTTGCTGCGGGTCTGGGGAAAGTCGGACGGGAGCATGCGTTCGCGGCCGGTGAGCCGGGCGCGCAGACAGCAGACTACGCGCGGGATTCGGCCGTTAGGGTGCTCGCCAGTGACCGGAGAGCTTGGGGCGAGGTCCGTACGGCCGCCGGTCGGCACCGACAAGCGGACCGGCCCCCAGACGCCCATCGCACCGGGAACAACCACCGAGTGCCCGTCTCCCGGTCCAGCGCTTGCGGGCTGGCCCCTGCGGATGCCTCCTGTTGAAAGGTCTTGTGCTGCATGCTCGGCGCTCAGCCCGCCGGCCAACCCCTGGCCTGCTCGACATTCGCCGCTGGATCGCTCGCGCCACCCCAACGACTACGCCATCGGCCGGAACAGAAGGCCACGGGCGCAGGGTCGGTCGAGCGTCGGCCGTCACTCGTCGACTGCCTCGTCCAGGTGGTTGAGCAGTTCCTTGGCGATAGCGTCGCACCGGGCACCGGCCGGGATCCAGTAGTCCTCCATATCGCCGCTCTCGACGCCCTTTTCGCTGTTGAAGCGCAAGCGTGCGCCCTCGGGTAGCAGGTTCTGGAACCATTCGATGAACGCTGCCGCCTCGGCGGCTGTGCAGGGTCCGATATTGAGGCTCTGTGATGCCTCCATGAACTGTCCGTCGATCGGTACGTCCCCCACGTGCACCGCGAACATCGTTGAGTGGCCGTCGAATGCAAGCTGCTCGGTCATGTCCTGCGATGTTCTCAGAGGTGCCGTCACGGCCTGGGTGCTCAGCTGCCGCAGCCCGATGGCGAACTGCTCTCCATCGAGTCCCCAGGGCTTGCCCTCGGGCGCCGCCACATAGAACGTCGTGGTGAGCTCTGTCAGGTCTTCCCTGGTCATGCGTACTCGTTTCGGCTTTCTAGGGAGTGTGACGTGCGTAGCCGTCGACATCTAGCAGCCTCGTGAACGAGCTGCCTTGGGAAGGAGCGTGGACATGAGCTTCTGCAGGTGGGAGCGCACCGATTCCGCACTGGTGAAATGGTTGACGGAGATCTCCAGGGTGAAAGTGTGGGCTGGCTGCCCATGGCTGTCGGACGGGGTTCCGGAACAGGTGGAGGTGCCGAAGACGCTTCCGTCGTAGCCCGCGATGCGTCCGTCGGACCGCGCCCAGGACTTGAGGTGTGCATGGCTGGCGAAGCGCGTCACGAGTTCTTCCGCTGTTACTTTCTCCGAGCTCCGTGTGCCGTTCACCAGGAGAGCGGTGTTCCCGTCCACGTAGTACTGGCAGATGGACCTGGCCTTGTTGTCGTCGGAGAAGATCTCCCCGTCGAACTGGATCCGGTCTCCCGGGGGGAAGAAGGGACGAAGCAGGTTCTGGTCCACGGTGACGCCGCAGAGGTCCTTGGGTATGGCGTAGTTGACTTGAGGGCCTCCGCAACCAGAAGCGAGCAGGACAAGTGAGAGAACAGCGGCAGACGCCGCTGCTCTGCGCCAAGCCGTCGCATGCGGTGTGCGGTCCTTGGGCCCGTCGAAGTGGTCAGCCATGACGAGAGTCCTCCCACTGGGCCCCTGAGGTGTGCCCATCCATAGCAGTGTCCGAGGCACTGTTCTTCAGGTCCGTCACCGTTGACGGATTGAAATGGCCTCGGTCTGCAGCCCGTTCTACGGCCTGCTGCGCCGATATCTGCGCAGCTTGCATTCCCTTGCTGTAGTGCTGGCCGGCTTCGTACTGCGCGTCCGTGGTGGTGTCCTGTTTGATGCTGTTTACGACCTGCTCCTGGATTTCTCCCACGCCCCAGCCCACCACGTTTCCGGCGACATTTCCCGGGAGCGAGCCGGTGCCTATCAGGATGCCTTTGCTCACACCCCTGTTCACCGCGTCCACGCGGTCGTTGAATTCCTTGTCCTCGGCGGTGTGGGTGTCGTGGGCGGCTTCGGCGCGTGCCTGGCTCATAATTCCGGCGATGGTCGCGCCGGGGTGGACGGCATTGGAGACCCGGCCTTCCATGCTCACGGTGGAGTCGGTGTGGGCATTCATGGCCTGGTCGACCTGGACGGCGGTATAGGCCTGCTGGGAGGCGCTGATGGAGGCGTATGCCTCCGGGTCCTGCCCCACTTGGCCCATGAACGTGCGCGCGGCGTCGGCGTCCAGGTCGGCACGAGCGCCGAACGAGGGCAGATCGCCGTGCGCGGACAGGGTCCGCTGGAAGTCGCCCATGTACTCCGAGGTGATATGGCCGAGGCTGCCCCGTATGGCCTTGTACGGTGCGCTGTCGTGGCCGTTCAGCAGCCCAGGTCCGTCCTTCTCGCCGAACCTGTCGACCACCTGCTCCACGAGCTTGGCCTGCTCGGGCGAGTGTTTGACGGGCGGGGCGTCGGCATCGTCGTAAGGATGGCTGGTGGTAGCGGCCTCAAGGGCGTGGCCCAAGGATTCGGGGAAGCTGTCGGGTGAACCGTCGCGGTTGGTGTTCATACCCGGAATCTCGCCGGGATCCTTGTGGGTGAGGAAGTCGAGGTAGCTGCTGCGGTCCCCGATTTTGTCCAGTGGCCCCTTGAGCGTGCCGTCGTCGCTGTACTCATGCATGGGGCCGGTGAAGTAGTCCGTGGCTGCTTCGGGGCTGTGGCCCAGGGCTTCCATGACGCCATTCAGCGGATCGTTGTCGCCGCCCCTGCGGTGGCTGGGATCGAAGTCCGGCCTGTCGATGGCGAGCGAGCTGTAGCGGAACATATCCGGGTGCTTCTGATTGAGCTGGGTCACGTGCTCGGCGACCGGTGTCAGGAAGTGCGAATCGTAGTTGCCGTACCGCAGGAGACCGCCCATGAGCTGGTAACCGTAGACACCCTCCTTGCCCGGCTGGAACATGTCGAGGGTGATACTGCGATCAAGGTGGATACGCTCGGCGCCCACCTTCCGCAATTCAGCCGACCAGCGGTCTGACAGATGCGGTTTGTTGTCCGGATCAGTCGCCGTGGCCAGATTCTCACCCATGTTCCGTTGCAGGTCCTGGATGAGCGCTTTCCGCTCAGCGTCTGCATCTGTATCCAGGCTCACATCGCCGTACAGCTTCAGTGCTTGCTTGGGGCCCAGTTTGTTGTAGAAGGCTGTAGAGAAGGCCGGGTCGTTGCGGTGGTGCCCGAGGATTCTGTCGAGCTCCCTCAGTTCCGCGTCAGACATCTTCGAGCCCTTCTTCATGAGCCCTGCAGCGTAGTCGGCGTCGGCCGATTCCAAGGATGTGGCGACCTTGGAGTTGAAGTCGCTCTTGTCACTGCCCACATCACGTCGCAGCGCCCGCGTGGCGCTGGCGTCGATCTCGTCGGCCTCGTTGAGGACGGCGGCGATCCGGAGTGCGAACATCTGCACCTTCAGCTGCCGGTTTTCGAAGAGCTCCGGATCACTGTCGTCCGTGTCGGTGACCTCGCCCGTGCCACTGACATGCAGTTTCTGCTTCTTCGCGTCCTCATTGACCAGCTTGTGCAGGCTCTCCTGGCACTTCTTCAGGCCGGCGTGCGCTTCTACCAGCGCTGTCCGGATCGCTCTAGCCTCAGTACTCGCGTCGGATATCTCCTGGGCCGTCGCCTTCACAAAGTCCCCGGCAGACGCGGCGGCCCCATCGGAGCTCTGCCATCCGGCTTGTCGGAAAGGCCGCTCGACGCTGTCGGACATCTCTTGAATCAGCGACGTGAATCGCCGAGCCATCTCCCCCCACGCCTCGGCCGCCTCGGCCAGTTTGGCGTGATCCAGGTTGTAAAGCTGCTCGTAAGTAGGCACTGCTGGACCTTCCGTGTCGGCTTACCCGAAGCGGCCGGATTCGGCGGAACGCAGTGAACCCATCGCCTGCGCATTGGCCGTCTCAGCCTGCGTGTAGTTGTCCGCAGTGGCGGCGCATCTGTCATGGAGCGAACGGCATCTGCTGACCAAGGCAGCGGTCTGGCTGTGCCACGTCTCGACCACGTGGTCCATGGCAGCCCCCAGCGAGCCGTTCCACGAGTCCCCTTTCAGCGCGCGAGCGGCAGTCCGTGTGGAATCCTCCGCCCGCGACCCGGTGGTCTTGATGTCACCGGCAAGTTCACTGGCACCCCGTGCTGCTCGCTTCAGCGATGCCGGTTCCTCAATGCGTGTCGTCCCCGTGCCGCTCCCGGGTGACGTCTTGGCCCCGCCCGATGCGCCACTCCCGTTGGCGGAATTGAGCTGCATGGCGACATTCTGTTCCTTGGCAGCATCAGTCAGCGTGCCGTCGGCCTTATAGCGGAAAGGGTTGAGCTGGCGGTCCCAGTCCTGGTCGTAGCTCATGCACGTCCCCCCATGGTGGTGCCATCGAACACAAACCCAACCAGGGTATGGCGCTGCACGGGCCACGACAAATTGGCGGAGCGGTTTGTTTCAACCTGGGGCCGAGCTGCCCAGATGAGGGCGAGGGACATCGGTGGATGCACCGCCGAAGACGGTCGGCCGCGACGCGAGGCGAGCCGCACTTCCTCCAAGGCCACGATTAAGCTGTACACCACCACCCTGTACACCCGGATTTCGCACGTGGGCCGAACACCCGGATTTCGCACGTGGGCCGACTTCCCGCGTCTCGCATCAGCCAGATCAGCGTCGCGTTCAGGACAGATCTGCGAAGCAGTGCCCGCCATCGGGAAGCCGGTTGACCTGGGCTTCTACTGGAGGGTTACATGGTCCGCTGTGGCGTCAGGCGCCAGGCGCAGCACTTGTGCGACACCGGGGGGAGATACAGATGGCCAAGGAATATCAAGTCGACCTGAGCGCACTGCAACAGGTCATCACGCGGCTCAACGCGCTTGTGGACACGATGGACGGGGTCGGAGCAACCGCGGAGTACAAAACGGAGCTGCCGGAGGGCTACCTCGGGCAGCGCTTCGACGAAGAGGCTGGGCTGCGGAATGCGCATGGCACGATGAAGCAGCAGATCGCCGGCATGGTCACCGAGCTGAAGCAGATGATCGCCGAGGCCGGCAAGAACACGAAGACCGCGCATGATGACTACGACAGTCGCGAGCAAGAGGTCCGCGAATCTATGCGCTGAGGTGAATTACTGTCTCGCGTAGGTGAGTCGGCGCAAGGGGGAGGATTGAGATGGGTAGCGGGGGCGGGCACAGCACCGACTTTTCAAGTCATACGCTTGAGTCGCTGAAGGCGATGGTGCGCGACGCGCAGCCGGACAAGGTCGATGAAATCGCCGACCATTGGATGAACGTACATGATCAGCTGGCCGGTGATGCGCCGGACGGAAGTGTGCGGGATCTGCTGGACAAGGCCGTGGCAGATGTCCTGGAGTACTGGCACGGAGCCGCTGCGGATGCTTTCGCTGCGCGGGCCAAGACCTTGAGCACGAGCCTCAAGAACGGCTCTCTATACGCGAAGAACACGTCGCACACGCTGAAGGCTGCCGCGATCGACCTTCGAGAAGCCCAAAGGGCTGTCACAGCCCTGCAGGACACCGAAAGCGAGCGCAAGTCCGGGAACGTTCTCGGGGCGACAATCTCGGGCCTGAAAGATGGATGGGACAAGGCGGAGGATTGGGTCAGCGGCCGTGACGACACCGGGCTGAAGCGCGACATTGCCAAGGGGATGAGCGCTTCCGAGGCACAGGCGAAGCATGCCGACACGCTCTCCCGTGGGCGGGAGATCGCCTTGCAGGCAGCCGCGCACATGGAGAAGCTCGGGGCGTCGTACAACGTCAAGGCACAAACCATGCGGGGACCGGGGAAGACCAACCCAGGTGAGCCTGTCGCTGCGCCGGACACGACGGTGCCGCCGCCGGATGTGGCAGCTGCCATGTTTCCAGTTGTGGCGAGTCCCCGGAATACCGGGCCGGTTTCAGGAGGTCGGAGGGCAGCTCGCGGTTCGTCGTCTGCGGATGGCGGAGTTACTTCCCCACGCTCCGGGCGGTCGGGCGGCGCTGCGGACGGTTCTGCCGGACCTGGAACACGTCCTTCCGCGCCGAAGGCACCGCTTCCTGGTACGGCGTTGGACGGGGTGCGTGGCGGTGTGCCCAACCCCACCAATCCTCCCGGCGCAGGCCCTGGCGGCGCGGTAATCGGCAGGAATCCCGGCGATTTCGGTTCGGGCCCTGGTGGGCCAGTTATGCCTCCTGGTGCTCAGCCGCCGATCGGCGGCCGCGGTCCACTGGGTGGCAGAACGCCACGCCCCGGCACACCGGGCGTTCCGAGCACGCCTCCGGGGGGCCGCGCAGGTTCAGGAAAGTCCGCAGTGCCAGGCGCCCCCGGCCAACCAGGTCAGACAGGTCGACCGCCAATCGGCGGCGCCGGTGGTCCGGGTTCGTCTGGCAAGGGCGGAACGCGTGGCCGTCAGGGAGGGTTCGCCCGACGGCCTGGCGGTGTCGTCGGAGAGCCAAGCAAGCCCGCAGTTCCGGGGCGGGGCGCGCAAGGCGGCTCCGGTCTGCATCGCAGCCGCGGCGGCGCTTTGAACAGCGGTCCGGAAGGAGCGTCTCGCGCTCGGGGGCCGATGGCCGTGCCGCCGCCTGGCGGGCGATCGGCCCGCGAGGAGAAGAAGAAGCAGTCGTCGCGTCCCGACTACTTGGTCGAGGATGAGGACACGTGGGTTTCGCAGCGCGACGTTGTGCCCGGAGTCGTCGGTGCGTCGGCTTCTCAGGGGAACGACGACACTGAGGTGCCAGAACAGCGAAGCCCCGAGCCAGGGCCGGACAGTTCGGAAGGAAGCGGCAAGGCGTGACACTCAAGCGATGGATGAGATCGGCAGGTGGGGCAGCGCTGCTGTGCGTGGTCAGCCTCGCGCAGCTAGCGCCCCCAGCGGCCGCGGATTCCATTCGCGATCACCAGTGGGCGTTGTCAGCGTTCGATGCGAATTCAGTTGAAAAGGTATCGAAAGGTCAGGGGGTAACCGTCGCCGTCATCGACACTGGCGTCGACGGGACCCATCCCGATCTCGTAGGAAATGTGCTGCCCGGCAAAGATTTCCTCTGGGGCAGCGGGCGGGCTGACCGTGAAACTGACAATTTTCATGGCACCGCCATGGCCTCCTTGATCGCAGGCCATGGACACGGGCCAGGCAACGTCGCAGGCATCAAAGGGCTTGCTCCCGCTGCGAAGATCCTGCCACTGCGCGTCAACGTGGACGGCGAACTGCAATTTCGATCTGCCAAAAAAATCGCACAAGCCATCCGCTATGCCGTTGACCACGGCGCCTCAGTCATCAACCTGTCCCTAGGGGACACCTCCTTCAAAGACCCAGACACAGAAGATGCTGTTCAGTATGCGCGCCAGAAGGACGCCATCGTGGTCGCCGCGGCTGGGAACGACGGCGTTGACGAGCCGAACTATCCTGCGAGTTATCCAGGGGTGGTCTCGGTGGGTGCCGTCGACGTGTCAGGCAGGATCTGGGAAAAGTCCAACTATGGTTCGAACAACTTGCTCGCAGCGCCAGGGGTGGATAATTACACGGCGGGGTTGAACCATCAGTACCAGACCGGTTCGGGAACCTCTGATTCCACAGCCTTCGTATCAGCCGCTGCGGCGCTGCTCCGTTCGAAGTTCCCGGATCTCACGGCCGGCCAAATCGTCAACCGCCTTGTGAAGACAGCCAAGTTGCCGAAGTCCTTGAAGGGTACGAAGCTTCCAGACAAACACTACGGGTATGGCTTCATCCGCCCCTACAGTGCCCTGACCGAGGACATTCCTGCCGGTTCGAAGAACGGTCCGCTGCCCGCTCCGTCGTCTTCCTCGCCCGACGCGGCAGCTGATCCTTCGTCCCCTGCCGATCCAGGCGCGTCTTCCAGCAAGGACCTTTTGTCGTATGTCATTTGGGGTGTCGTCGGCGTAGTGGTGCTTGGGTTTCTGGCCGTGGTGGCGGTGGTCGTTGTCCGGCGTCGGCGTCCCGTCGTGCCGCCGCCCTCTCCGTTCGGCGAGCAGCAGCCCGGCCCTCCGTTCCGGCAGTAACTGGGACCGTTGGCAACCGTTATCATCAAGCGCCCGCCGCGCTCGACGCCCCCTGCTTACCCCACGGCGGAGCTTCAGCTGAAGGCTCCGCCGACACTGCCGGAAGGCAAGGGCGAATCTGCTGTTCTGACGCTGCTGCCCATGATGGGCATGGGCAGCAGCGCGGTCTATTTCTTCCTGCCTGGCTCACCGCCGTTCATGAAGATCATGGGCGGCATCATGCTCTGCTCCGCCGCGGCCATGGGCGTAGTCCAGATCGTGCGTGCTCGGCGTGGCGCCGCGTCAGGTGTGCGTGAGGCGCGTCAGGACTACCTCAAGTACCTGGCCCGTACCCGCGAGGCGGTGCGGGAGACGGCACGCGCTCAGCGCCTGGCCGAGTGCCGTACGTTCCCCGAGCCGGGGCAGCTGTGGGCGGTGGTCGCTGAACGCAAGAGACTGTGGGAGCGGCGGCCGACGGACGACGATTTTGCCCAAGTGCGTGTGGGGCTGGGTCCACAGACCCTGGCGACCCGGCTCATGGTGCCGCAGGCCGGGCCCGCGGAGGAGTGGGAGCCGCTGTCCGCGCATGCCCTGCAACGCTTCGTAGAAGCGTACGAGTACCTCGAAGAGCTGCCCCTGGCGCTGTCCCTGCGCGCGTTCCCGCGGCTCACGATCCGGGGCGATGCCGACACCGTCCAGGCAACCGCTCGGACAGTGGTCTGTCAGCTGGCAGCGCTGCACTCGCCGGACGACCTGTGGATCGCAGTCGTCACAGCTCCTGGTACGGCCGCGGAGTGGGACTGGATCAAGTGGCTGCCGCACGCCCGCCCCACCGACCAGGGCCGTGCTGGCAACCGGCGTGGCCCCGGGCTGCTGATGTACCCCTCCTTCGATGCCCTCGAAGAGGGGCTCGACGGGTACATCTCCACACGTCCTGGATGGGAGGGGGACGCCCAGCCCCTTCTGGACCGACCCCACGTGGTGATCCTTGTGGATCCCGATCCCACGACGACCTTTCATTGGCCTTTCGACCGCGACGGATATCTGGGCGTCACCGTCATCGAGCTCGAATCGACCGCCGGCGCCGAGCAGCAGCCGCACACGCGCACACGCAGGTCCCACGGACTAGATCGCCGGCCGGGCCTGGCTGTCGAACCGAAGGCCCTCAGCCTCATCTCCAACGCCGGCTCCGTCTACACCGGCATTCCGGATGCCCTGACCGCAGTCGAAGCCACGGCACTGGCTCGCGTGCTGGCGCCCCTGAGGACCAGCGACGACGAAGACGAAGACCCGCTCGTGGGCAATCTCGGATTCACCGACCTGATGGGCATCGACGACCCCACCACCTTCGATCCCCCCTCGACGCAGCGAGCCCTGCAAGACCGCCTGCGCGTACCGGTCGGGGTCGACGCAGAGGGCAAGCCCGTCGTCCTCGACCTGAAGGAAGCGTCGCAAGGAGGAATGGGGCCACATGGCCTGTGCGTCGGTGCTACCGGGTCCGGCAAGTCCGAGCTGCTGCGCACCCTGGTCCTCGGCCTTGCCGCAACCCACAGTTCCGAGACGCTGAATGTCATCCTGGCCGACTTCAAGGGCGGAGCAACCTTCGCCGGCCTTGCCGATCTGCCGCACGTAGCCGCCTTCATCAGCAACCTCGCCGAGGACCTCACCCTCGTCGACCGGATGGAAGACGCCCTCGCCGGCGAACTCCTCCGCCGTCAGGAACTGCTCCGCGCCAGCGGCAACTTCGCCAACATCAGCGCCTACGAAAGAGCGCGGGCAGCAGGTGCCCCGCTTCAGCCGTTGCCGACCCTGCTGATCGTCCTGGACGAGTTCAGCGAGCTGCTGACGGCCAGGCCCGAATTCATCGACATGTTCCTGCAGATCGGACGCATCGGACGCTCACTCGGAGTACACCTGCTGCTTGCCTCACAGCGGGTGGAAGAAGGCCGCCTGCGCGGCTTGGACACCTACCTGTCCTACCGCCTAGTGATGCGGACCTTCTCCGCTGAAGAATCCCGGATCGCACTCGGCTCCCCGGACGCATTCCACCTGCCCAACGTCCCGGGCGCCGGGCTCCTGAGCCACGGGACGGATGCTCCGACGCAATTCAAGGCCGCGTACGTCTCCGGCCCGTACCGCCCCCGGCGCACCACTGCCTCCGAGCGCCCAGACGGCCTTTCACCGGTGCTGTTCACCGCCGAGTCCGCCCTCGCCGACCCCGGCTTGGCCCTTCCCGACCATGACAATCCCCCGCATGAAGACGACGGTACGGGGCCTTCGGTCCTGGACATCCTGGTGGGGCGCCTGAGGGATCAGGGGCCGCCGGTCCAGCAGGTATGGCTGCCCCCGCTGGACGATTCGCCTTCCCTCGGCGATCTGCTTCCCGCTCTCACCACTACGGACAAACGTGGCCTGCACCCCGCCGAATGGCGGGAGATGTCGCTGGTCGTCCCGCTCGGCATCGCCGATGTGCCCTTCGAGCAGCGCCGAGAAATCCTCCACTACGACTTTTCCGGCGCGCAGGGCCACGCCGCGGTCATCGGCGGCCCGCGCTCCGGCAAGTCCACCCTGCTGCGCACCCTCGTCACGTCCTTCGCCCTGACGCACACGCCCCGCGAAGTGCAGTTCTACTGCCTGGACTTCGGCGGCGGCAGCCTGTCCACCCTCGCTGAGCTCCCGCATGTCGGGGGCGTCGCCTCCCGGCTGGATGGGGCCAAGGCGCGGCGGACCGTCGCCGAGATACGGGAGATCCTCGATGAACGGGAGGGGTTCTTCCGGGCCCACCACATCGACTCCATCCGCACCTACCGGGGACGGCGGGCCGTGGGACATTACCCCGAACACCTCTGGGGGGACGTCTTCCTGGTGATCGATGGCTGGGGCGCCTTCAAACGGGAGCACGAGCAGCTGATCCCCGACATCGAGGCCATGGCCGTGCGCGGGCTCGCCTTCGGCATCCACGTCATCCTTGCCGCCGGCCGCTACAACGAGATCCGCCCCGCACTCAAAGACCAGCTCGGCACCCGGCTGGAGCTGCGGATGGCCGATCCCCTCGATTCCGAGCACGACCGCAAACGCGCCCGCAACGTCCCCGCGAACCGTCCCGGCCACGGCCTCGCCCGCGGCGGACTGCACTACGTGGCAGCCCTCCCCCACGCCGACAGCCCCGACGTCCCCCACGAGCACACAGACAGCGCCGCGAGCTCCGCCGAGCTGATCGCAGCCATCGCGTCCCACTGGTCCGGCCCGGTGTGCCCGCCTGTACGCATGCTCCCGGACCGGCTGCACGCCGATGCCCTCCCCAAGGCAAGCGAAACCCCCGATCTCGGCTTCGCCGTGGGCCTCGACGAAGCGGCCCTGGCACCCGTCTACGTCACCTTCGACACCGACCCGCTTCTCGTCATCTACGGGGAAAGCGAGTCCGGGAAGACCGCGCTTGTCCGCCTGCTCGCCCAGCGCCTGGCCGAACGACACCAGCCCCATGAAGCCCTGGCGATCGTCGGCGACTACCGCCGCGCACTGCACGGCCAACTCCCCGAGGAGCATGTGCTGCACTACGCTCCCGCGTCGGCATCCCTCGAAGACGGCCTCAACCGCCTCGTCCCGCTCCTCCAGGCCCGGATGCCAACCGGAGAGGTCACCGCCGAGCAGATGCGTGCCCGCAACTGGTGGCACGGCCCCGAGATCTTCATCGTCATCGACGACTACGACCTCGTCGCCCTCCCGTCTGGCAACCCCCTCGAAGCGCTGACCGAATACCTTCCCTACGCCCGAGACATCGGTCTCCGCGTGATCATCGCCCGCAGCACCGCCGGCGCAGCCCGCACATCCTTCGACCCCGTCACCCGACGCCTCAAAGAACTCGGAGCAACCGGCATCATCCTGTCCGGAGAACCCGACGAAGGACCACTGATAGCCAACACCAAGGCCATGGCCATGCCGCCCGGACGGGCTCAACTCGTCACTCCCCGGCAGCGCCCCCGCATCATCCAAATCGGCTGGTACGCCCCTGACTGAGCCACCGGACCTGCTGTGCCCCCTCGGACCAGGCTGCTTCCCGTCCACCGCTGAAAGATCAGCCCTGCCGGACAGCCTTTGGGCAGGCTCTGGCCGACGAGTCAGCCCGGACCGTGGAGATGGGGTGGTCGTTCAGACGAGTTCGGGTGAGCGGAGCGGGGCTGGAGGTGTGGCTTCCGCGAGCACGGCGTGTGACCGCTTGGCTTGGCCGGTCAGTATGGTGTTCGCATGATTCGTGCTGTGGTGTTCGATGTCGGTGAGTGCCTGGTCGACGAGACCCGGGAGTACGGCACGTGGGCTGACTGGCTCGGTGTGCCGCGGCATACCTTTGCGGCGATGTTCGGGGCAGTGATCGCGCAGGGGCGGGACTACCGCGAGGTGTTTCAGGAGTTCCAGCCGGGCTTCGACCTCTACAAGCAGCGTGAGGCGCGCGCTGCTGCGGGGCAGCCGGAGTACTTCGATGAGTCGGACCTGTACGCGGACGTCCGTCCGGCGTTGGCGCAGCTGCGGAGTGAGGGGCTGTGGCTTGGGATTGCCGGGAACCAGACCGTGCGCGCCGGGGGCATCTTGCGCGGCCTCTTCGCGGAGGACGTCGATCTGATCGGTACGTCGGACGACTGGGGCGCCAGTAAGCCGGATCCCGAGTTCTTCGTCCGCGTCGCCGCCGCGGTCCCGTTCCGGCCGGATGAGATCCTCTACGTCGGTGATCGTGTGGACAACGACCTGCGTCCTGGTGCGGCTGCCGGGATGCGTACTGTTCTTGTGCACCGCGGGCCGTGGGCCACTATCCAGTGGAACAGCCCGGAGGCGCGCGAGTTGCCGACGTTCCGCATCGAGTCGCTCTCGGAGCTTCCGGAGGCGATTGGGAAGTTCAACGCGACAGAGCGTTGACGGTCGTCGCCCAGCCGTAAAGGCGTTCATCGAGGTCTCGCACACACTGGTCGTGTTGGTGTGGGGTGAGTGCTCGGCGTACTTCTCGGATGCGGTCCATGCCGGTCGCGTACCAGGTGATCTCCAGCTGGTCGAGCGCGAGGCAGGCGTACCGGCAGGCTTCCTGCGGCTGTCCGGATGCGGCTTCGACGGCGGCCAAGTCGCCGTAGATGACGGTGCGTTGTTTGTCCTCCGTTGCCAGCATCTGGTCGAGTACGCCAGCGAGTGTTGTGCGTGCCTGTGGCAGGTGGCCGGCCTTGAGCTGGGTGTTGCCCTTGAACGCGGCCAGTCGCGCGGGACTGAACCAGTCCATCCATACCGGGGTGGGGTGCTCGGAGCACTGGGCGAGCGTTTCTTCGGCGTGTGCGATCAGGTGCAGTGCGGTGCGCGTATTCCCGCACCTGGTCTCGCACTCTGCTTCGACGGCGTTCAGCCAGGCCAGGAATTCCGCTGGGGCAGGGGCGCGCCGGGCGTAGGTCCGGGCGGCCACCATGCGCTCCATCGCGGTGTCACGGTCGCCTGCCCATCCGGGGATGAAGGCGCTGTGGGCGAGGATCGCGGACCCGAGCAGGGAATCGTTCGCCTCACCAGCGGCTTGAAGGGCGCGAAGCAGCGTGGGTCCGGCGTCGTCAGGCTCTCGAAGGTCGAAGAACTCGATGCGTCCTGCGAGCAGCCATGTCTCGGCGAGGGCGGCCGCCACAGCGCGGCGGGTTCGACCGGCGGTCTCGGCGAGCAGGGTGCAGCCGAGGTCTGCATGGGCGCCGACGGCCGGGTGGAGGGTGGTAGGGGCTACCGACCAATACAAGTGTCGATGGGAGCGGGTGACGTTCTCGTAGTCGGCCGCCACGGACGCGGGCTGCATGGTTGCGCCGGACTGTGAGGGTACGGCCGGTAGATGGCCGACCCCGCTCCGTGGAGGCACGGCGGCGCTCCGCTGCGCTGACGGCTGGTCGCGGCCGGCGGGGACGGTGAATCCCAGCGCTTCCATGGTCTGACCGGTGAGGTTCGTGAGGCGTTCTTGCATGTCGGGGTGCGGCCAGGGTGGTGTGTCAGATTCCCATCGGCGTACTTGGCGTACGTCTACGCCGAGCGCCTCGGCGAATGCCTGCTGGGTGTGGTAACCAGCGGCCACGCGGGCGGACTTGAGTCGGGTGTTTCCTGCACGTCGCACCATGCTGCACCTCAATCGGGGGTCTCTGGACAGTGTCGCTCCAGAGTCCTCATTATGGCCACCCGTCACCCAAATGGCGCCATGGAAGTCCGCTTTGACGCAGTGAAAAGTCCTTTAGAAGCCCTCGCTATCGGTGGGTGACAGGGCAACTCTTGACGCACGTTCAGTCGAGCAAGGTGCGACCAGGAGCCGCTCTATGCCCACCCCCGCCGTATGCCCTGCGCAAGCCGTCGACTGTGTGCTTCACGCCGCCGGCATCAACTGGGATGCCATTCGCGTAGAACACACCATCGGCCTCTCCGTGATGAGATCCCTCGGGTCACGGTGTGGGGCGGTGGTCGACGACCCGTACGAACGGGTTTTGTACTGGTTCGTGCCTGTTGGTGCGGCGAATGGATGGGGCTGCACCAGCACGCGAATTCTCTCGCGCGGGGCCGTCGCCCTCCCGCCGCCTCGCCGTGTGGTGGGTCCCGGCCCGCATTGGCGTGTCTGCCCCGGCGACAACAACTGGATCACCACCCCTGAACCACTGAAGGCGGCTCTCCAAGAGGCGTGTGGCGAGGCGGCGATGCGCTCATGACCACCGACCGCATCGAAACATCGACTGTCATGTCTGCCGACCTCTCGGCACCTGACCCGATCGACGAGGAAACGATCCAATCCACGATCGACCGCGCGCAGGAGCTGCGCGACGCCTCTCCTTGCGCTGATGAACTGTCCGAGTTGGAAGAGGAGTTGCGTGGACACATCGCGCGCCTTCTCCCCGAGGCCCGTAAGCCGACACGGCATCTGGGACTCGGCAGCATCGAGGAGCACCGGCTGACGGCCCGGCTCGATGCAATCGAGCGACTTACCCGGCAGGGTCCCGGGCAGGGCGCGCTCGCCGCTCACGTCCAGGTGCATCAGCTCGCGCGAGGTTGTCAGTACCTGTTGGCTCGGCACACAGCGGAGACCCGGTGATGAGAGCTATCGGACCCCCGCTGGCCTTCGTCTACGACCGGTGCGCCAGTCGCTCCCGTCGTCAGCTGGGCATGCGGCTGGCGGGCTGCCGCCATTACGCCGATCGCAGGGGCTGGGCCCTTGCCGGCCATTGGTACGACCTCGGCGACGATGCGCTCAGCGCGCACCGGCCGCAGCTTGCTGCGCTGCTGAGCGCCATGCGGGCTGAGGCGGAACATCGCGAAGTGATGTGCCTGATTCACACGTGGGAGAGGCTGGCAGCCGACGCCACACACCGTCGGCTGCTCCAACAGCGCGTCATCGAGGCCGGCGGTTGGACAGTGACGACGTTCGACGAGTCCGACCGGCCCATCCAGAGTCCTGTGTGGATCAGGGGGACCCAGTGACTCCTCAGCATCGACGCATCGTCATCTACCTGACATGCCCACCAGGTGCTTCCTGGCGCCGGGCCGTACGAGCGGTCACGCTCATGACGCGGACGACCGGGACCTCGCACGCAGGCACGAAGTCGCCGGAGGACAGGCCATGGAGACAGGGCAGGGGCAGCACTTCGCTGATCTTCGGGGACTTGCGGCACCAGGGCGGCAGGATCGCGGAGGCGAACCGCTTGCGCTCGCCGGTGGCCTCGTCGACGCGCTTGTCGTTCACCCGCGGCGCCTTCACCTCGACCACGCCAGCCGTGGTGATGACCTGCCGGGGGTGGTGATAGCCGTTGCGGACCACCAGCAGGCGCCCCGTGTCGTCGCGCTCGTCAGCTAACTCAGCTATGTCGGCGTTGACTTCGGCCTCCAGCGCAGCGGCCAACATCCGCCGTGCGCCTTCCCGAACAATCTCATCCAGAAGCGAACTGCCGCTTGGCGTGGTGCCGTCCTCGTTGACAACCGCAAGCACGGGCGTGCCTTCCCGACCGACGCGGCAATGTCGGCCTTGCTCGATGACCTATCGATCGATCCATCGGGAAGATACGCCTCCTTCCGTCAGGAGTGATCCACAGGTACTGAGCATTGCTCCGCAAGCGGTCCGGTGCCAGCCTGGTCGGCACCGGGCCCCGTCGGACGCTGCCTAGAAGGCCCCCTCTTTGGAGGGGGCCTTCGCTGCGTTTGGACAGCGCTACTCCGGTGCCAGAGCCGCCGCAAGAGTCAGGCAGCCAGGCCGGCCTTCTTCGCCATGTCCATCAGATCCGGCCTGCTTCGCTGGTGAAGGATGAACAGAACTCGAAGAACCTCCCGGCTCATGGGATGTATCTCTGCCATCTGAGGAGCAACGTTGAAGGCCGCCTTTAGTGCTTCCTCGGCTCCGGAGTAGTCCTTGAGCGCCATGCGGGCACGAGCTGTGTCGATGTAGAGTCGGCCCAGCCTCGAAGGTCGGAGGCCCCGCGGGGGAGTGTCGATCAGCGGTTGAGCCATCCGGGAAGCCTCATCAGGCTTGTCCAATTCAACGAGCGCGGCGAGATCGTACAGAGCGGCGTTGCCAGATCCGAACGTGAGGTTGTGGGCGAGGACATCCCCGCTGGGAAGTCGTTTGGCGAGAGCATTCGCCTTCTGCGAGTGCGCTTCTGTGACTGCCTTGTCCTTGTACCTGGAAGCAAGCACTACTCCACGAAGGTGGAGTGAACCCAGTGCGACAACGGAGGTCATCTCGTCAGTCATCACAGGTTCGAATTGAGTGATAGCCCGATCGATAATTGCCAACCCGTCGTCATATTGGCCTGCTGATTGATATGTTCCGGCTTCGTTCCATGCGGTAGCCGCCTCTGCTACCGGGTTCCAGGTCTGCCGTGCAGCCCATTGCTGGCGAGACACAATCATGTCAGCCAAGTCCGGTTGGACAAGGCGATGGGCAACGGCGTAAGCGCATCCATATACGTCAGCCACATTCCCCCAGGCAACCGCGTCACCGCCGGCCGCCATGGCTGTGGCGGTTGCCTGTCCCAGAAGCTTGGGAAGCATCCGCAGAAGTTCGAGGTACTTGGTGTTGGACCTCAGTTCCGCAGCCTTGCGGAGGTCTGCTTGCAACTCGTCAAGCGGCGGAACCTCTTCCTTGGGGAGAGTGTGACGCCGGACAGCGTTCCGAACATCTTCGAGAAGGTCACTCTGCTCGGACGGCCCCAGGAACGGCTGCCCATAGATCCTCGCCGTACTGACGCGAAGGGCCTTGGCGATGGATGCCACGTTGGGCGGCGTGGCTGCCCTGTCTCCGTTCTCGATCTTGCGGAGAGAGACACAGAGATGCCCGCAGTGCGGGCTAGCCTGTCCTGCCCAAGCCCCCGCGCCTTGCGTAGTACCTGGATGTTCTCGCCTGCGGCCGGCGTGCGTGTGCTGTCCATATCGTCACTCTGCCTGGCTGGATGGGGTAGGCGCCAACAAGTTCCTTCCCCCAAAGCGCAGTTGTGTCACTTTTGTGTCAACTGATCTTGGTCGCCTTCGGTTCACTCCATGTATCGACATCACAACCGAGGAGTGACGACGCATGGCTGCCCCGATGATCCGGACGCCGCATCAGGCTGTGAGGGATGTACGCCAGCGCCTGGATGATGCGCTGGACCTTGTGGGGCTCGATGCTGGACCCTCTGTGATCACCCAGAACATGGTCGAGGGGGTTATCACCAATCGAATCCGCCTCTCCACGCTCTCAATCACCCGCGCCGTCAGGCTTGTTGAGGCTATCGGCGGACGGGTACCCGGGACCCTGGGGCGCGAGGTAGCGAAGGCGCTGGACGCCGCACTGCACACGGCCGGGATCGACACGGATACGCCCTCGGCGGTCCTGTGGAACACCTGGACGGCTACCCGGATCATCCCTCCGTCGATGGATCACGCCCAGTCTGAGCTACTCGTAAGGATCATCGAGGAGGCAGCGATGAGTGGCACCACCGACGAGGTGAGCAAGAAGAACCGCGACAAGAACAAAGAGTCGTCGGGCAGCTCCGATTCGGGCAAGAACACCGGCCGGAAGGGGTAGCCATGCGCTGCCCTATGGAGATCGCTCACGAGATGCAGCGGCTGAGTCGATGGACCTACCAGTGTCAGACGCATGGTGTGACGCTCGTGTTCCACGCTCCCGGTCCGGCCAGTGAACCCCCGCCCTGTTCCCGGACCGTTGCATCGGGCTCCCCCCGCGGGGCGGGTCCAGATGACCGGGTATACGTCGCCAAGAGCAGCGGCGGCCGCTTCCACTCTGTACCGAGCTGCTACATCCTCGGCAAGTGCCCCGCGCCGGTCATATCTGTCACATCCCGTAGCAAAGCTGAGCGCGACGGCCGGAAACCGTGCGGTCACTGCGTCAAGAAGGAGTCCCGCAGATGACTGGAAGAGAACGCCGCCGGATCCACGAGGACGGCATTTTCGTAGGCGGAATCCTCCTCCTGTGCGCATGGGGAACGGTAATTCTCTTCGTCACCCTCATCGCTGCGGGAAAGCTCTCGTGAACTCCCGCCCCGGTCGGATCATCCACTTCGGCGACGTGCACAGCGCCATGGCGGACGACAAGGACCGCGAACAGGAGTAGGCAGCGATGGTCCACGGTGAGCACTTGGCGGATGACCTCATGCGCGATCACGGATTCATGCGGTGCGAGGTCACACAGGACGGAAAGCCCGTCGTCATGCGCAAGCCCGGTAGCGACCGCTGGACGGCCGTACCCCTTCGCTGGCTCACCAGTGACGCCGTGGAGACCATCAAGGCTCAGGCCGGAATCAGTCTCGTCTGACATTGCCCCGGCCCCTCGAACCCCCGGCCGGCTGTCTCAATGAGTCTTGTTCAACCTGAAATTGCTGCTCACGGGGGTGGCAGGGGGGTCGGTTCGTGTACTCGTGCTGGTCAGGAGCGGTCGTCTGGAATCAAGATCGTCTGTCAGCGCGAGACTTCGGTGTTGGTCAGCACGAGCAGGGCGCTCAGGAGCGTGGTGGCGTGACGCGCGTGCAGGCGGAGCTTGGTGAGAGTCCTCCAGTTCTTCAGGTGCGCGAAGGCGTGCTCGCAGACGGCTCGGACGGACGCGATCAGCTTGTTGACCTGTTTCTTCGCCGGGGTGCGCGGTTTTGTGCGGGCGGCTTTGTAACCGGTGATGACCACGAGGTTGTTCGGGTCGTTGTCCAGGCCCGTGAAGCCGAGGTCGCCGATGGCGCCCAGCTTGTGGGCGCGTAGCTGCTCGACGAACCGGTTGTAGCGGGCGGTGGTGATCTCCGAGGAGTGTCCCGGGCGGGCTGCGGACAGCCACAGAAGACGGCCCTTGTCATCGGTGAGTGCGAGAAAGAGCAGGCCGTGGGCCTTGTGTTTGCCGCTGTAGTTGCGTCGGTTGTCCGCTCCGGTGCGGCGCCGGGTTCGGATCAGGGTGCCATCGAACAGGACGACGTGGCCGCCCTTTCGGGTGACCTTCTTCAGCGCGCGGTCAAGGCGCGGGGCCCGCGCGGCGAGCAAGTCGATCACTTCCATCACCCAGCGGCGCACCGTGCTCGCGGAGATGCGGTTGTCGCCCGCCATGTCGGCAAGCCGCTGGTCATGACGGAGGACGGCGAGGAGGATCGTGGCGATCTGTCCGGGCGGGAGCTTGCGCCATCGCGAGCGGATGGCCGCGCAGCAGGTCGCCGATGAAGGTCAGGGTGGCCGTGGACAGCTGCAGGCTGGACTGGTAGACAACTGTCTCAGTTCCCCCGGCGGAGCTGGTTCTGTTTGACGTGCACTATCAACTCCCGTCGGGAGCACGCACGTTACGGTCGGGGCCGCATGCCGTTGCTGCCGAAGTGTGCTCACCGCGTGGTGGTGAACTTCCCGTCGGCCAGCTTGCGCAGCCAGCCCTGCTCGGCGAGCCGGTTCAGCTTCGAACGCATCGCCTCCGAGCGGGCCGGCTCCAAGGAGATTCCCAGCTCACCGCAGACCTGCTTGACCGTGACCGGCGCATCTGCCCGCCGCACCACAATCCCGTAACGACTGTGACTACTGTAGTTGGCCGTCGCCGGTGCCACCGTGTGGCTGACACGAGCGACGGATATTCGAATTAATTTCCGCTGTGCGTTCATTCAATCGGATATCGAAGGTGCGAAAGGAGTAATGCCGCCCTGTTTTAAATTGGCCTCGCCAGCAATATTCGGCCGACCGTTGACGGTACACCGGATCATGTGTCTTTATGAAGTGACGGGTTGGCAGGCATCGCCGATGTCTGCGCTCGCCCCGTAAGGAGGCCAAGATGGCACGATCGCGACTACGCCCTCGTACAGCACTCCTGACCATTCTCACCTTGCTGCTCGGCGCGTTGTCGATGCTGGTTACCGCCGCACCGGCCCATGCCGCGAGCACCTGCAACGGTTCGGCCCTCAACGGGACCTTCACGCCGGGTATCGATGCCCTGGACATGGACAACCAGTCGCTGAAGGTCACTATCACCAGCATCTCTTGTACCACCTCCAACCCGGCCATCACTTCCGGCCGGATGGAAGGCCAGGGATCAGGTCGCTTCAGCTGTACCACCGGCGAGATCAAGGGCACAGGCACCATCTTCTGGAACAACAAGTCGAAATCCACGGTGGAATGGACCCTCAGGAACGTGACCGGCGGAGTCCTCATGGAAGGAACCGTCAAGTCCGGTGAATTCAAGGGGGAGACATTTCGCGGGGTATTCGGGGCTGGAGCGGATCCGACCGAGTGCACCCAGCCGAACGGCGTGAAGTCTATCGCTGGTACTGGCACCATGAGCACGACACCGGCCTGAACCGAACCAAGTTCAGCAAACTCTGGAATCCTCAGGAACACCGCACCTGAAACCGAACGCGGCTCTGTGGTCACGGACGTGACCACAGGGCCATTGCGTGGGGATCGCCAGATGGCTGGTCGCAGTTTCTTGTGCCTTGGGGTGTGGTTAGTGTGCCTCCCCACCCATGAGGGCTAGGCGCGACATCTCCAACGCCTGTCCTGCCGATTTCATGCCAAATAGCGAAAGACATAGGTGAGTTACAGGGGAGGCCATGGGGTGGGACGTGACGTCTTCTTCGTTACGGGCGGACATGGGTGAGGCGTAGTGGCGGTCATCTGGGCCGAGGTGTGGTCAAGGATCCGGCGGACGACCTCCTGCGGGACACCCTTGTTGATCACCTGGTGCGGAGGGTCGCGATACAGCCGGAGGGGAGGGGGGAGGTGAGCCAGGCGTGCTGGTCTTCGGTCAGCCGCACGACGCGTGCAGCGGTCGTGTCCGTCACAAGATGCTCCAGGCATGGGCCGGCCCCGCCCGACAGCGTGGCAGCAGGCGGGGCCGGTGGGAGAGGTGGATCAGATGGCGATGCCGACGGGCCGGGAGAACCCGGAACCCTCCAGGTACGCGTCCAGCGCCGCGTCGAACCGGCCAGCGTCATGGGCAGCTGCGTCGATCAGCGCGGCATGTCCAGTCGAGGCTCCTGGCAGCGGCGGCTTCGGCGATGCGGCGCGCCGCGTCCACCAGCTCCGAGCGCCCCCCGTAGTTGATGCACACAGCGAGGGTGAGTCCGGTATTGCCGGCGGTCAGCCGCTCCGCTGCCTCAATTTCGGTGACCAGCTCAGGGGGCAACTCGGAAATGCGCCCCAGCCAACGAATCCGCACTCCTTGGGCGTGCAGTGCGTCCCGGCGCGGGCGCAGCATGCGCCGAATGAACGTCATGAGGAAGCGGACTTCCGCCGGCGGGCGGTTCCAGTTCTCGGTGGAGAACGCGAATACCGTCAAGTAGCGGATGCCGATCTCAGTGGCGCCCTCGACCACATCCGCCAAAGCCCGTTCCCCGACGGTGTGGCCCGCTGTGCGGGGCAGCCCGCGGGAGGTGGCCCAGCGGCCGTTGCCGTCCATGATGATGGCGACATGGCGGGGCGGTGCCGGCACCGGCTGGGCAGCGGGGGGATCCGCCGAGGAACGGGGTGTCCACGCGGGGTGGGGCGCTACCGCCGGATTGCCCGGTGATATCGATTCGGTTGTGGCTGATGGCTTCCGTCGCACAGTGCACCCCGCATGATGAGGGAGGACAACGCTATGAGCCTCGACAGTTGACGAGGAGTTCGTTCACAGGGCCCGTGCCGGGCGCGGTCAGCGCCCGGTACGGGCCCTGTGGTTGTGGCTGGACCTCGAGGTCCACGGCGCCGCGGTAGTCAACCCCACCTCGACATCGGCCGTCGTGCCCTCGGGGCGCGGCAACCGCAGCGGTCTGCCGTGCCACCACCTGGCGGGATCGCATGTCCGAGTGCTCCACATGCCGGACGACCGTCTCCCAGCTGTTGTCTAGCTGAACGACCAGTCGGCTCCAGCCCGTGTCTGTGGGGGCCACGGCCGATACGCGTCTGCGACCGGCGGTCGGTGACCGCCCGCTCGTACACACCGCCGCCGTCCACGCTGACCGCTCCACTCTCGGAGGAGTGATCGTGCCGCGCACGGCGCAACGGGCGAACGCGTACCCCCCCGGCCCAGGCCGTCCAACTCCCTATAGGAACCTGGACGTTTGTCGGGGTGGAACTCCACATCCACGTGATGGACGTCGTCCGGCGACAGCACGATCTGGCAGGAACCGTTGTGCTGCTTGCGCAGCGCGCCGATGCCGCTGTAGCCGATTTCCAGTCGCTCGCGTTCCACGGCCATGGACCTGGGCAGCAGGGCTGCAGGCATCAGGCGGTATCGGTCGCCCGTCGGCGAGTGCTTCGAGCAAGGCCGCCCGAATCCGTGCGTCCATCACCACATCATCCGCTGTGACCGCCCGTATGGCCACGACCGCCGTGTCATCCAGCCACGGGCCGGCAACAGGCGCCTGCCGTCCAGTCCCGCTCAGGGCCACTGCAGCGCGTGCCACGCGACGGCCGTTCGCCGGCGGCCTCTTTGGCCGTCCCCTGAGAAACGTCACAGAGACCGTGAGCGGATCCAGCCCTGGCCCGGTCAACGAGCAGCAGAACGAGAGCACCGCTCCAGCCCTGGGTCGGCCGCACGCACGCTGCTGTCCTCAGGCATGGCAGACCTTCTTTGAGGAAGACGTCGCTGCTGACCTCACCAGCCGGTTTGCGTCGCTGGGCACCGAAGCGTGTGCCGGCGGTGCCGGGCGTCGGCTCGCCGGCGCCCGGCACACGCCCCATGGCGGCGGATCAGGAGGCCCCGGTGGCCGATCCCGAGCCTGTACCGCTGGCACCGTCGAAGGTCCCTTGTTCCACACAGTTGGCCTGGACCTCTTCGAGCGCTGTCCCGATTCCGTCCAACACGGCTCCAGCGTAGGCACCACTGGTGATGGAACCCTCGGTGATGCCGCCCGTGATGCCGCGGTCGGCCGTGGCCACCCACTCCACCGTGAGCTCTACCGTGCTGGTCTGCCCGGACGGCCACTTGATCGTCCCGGTGACCTGGGTTGTCGCGTTGGCGCAGTTGTTCCGGTCGATGGTGAACGTGACGACACCTTTGGCCTTGCCGTTCTCCGTGCCGGAAACCTCACAGTTTCCGGTCCCGCGATACTTGACGGGCTTACCCGGCTCGTGCGCGTCCTGGGTGACCGCGACGCTCCCCATGCCATTGACGCACCTGATGGAGACGACCGATGTGCCGTGTGACGACTGCGACGACGCGGCCGGGGCACCTGCGGCCAGGACCGCGGTACCGGCCAAAGCTGCGAACAGTCCATAGATGCCTGCGTAGGTGAAGCGACGCCGCCATCCGCGTGCGGAGCCCCTCGTCTCGGCGGCGTTTTCCACCACGCCGCTGTGGTCCTTTTCTTCGGCTGACATACCACCCTCCCGGTATCACTGACAGTGGCAAAACCCCCCGAACCCGCCCTGATGGATTCGAGGAATGAGAGGTGAATGAGAAACATGGGTTCACACACCTCACAGCCGTCAATCGCCGCCGCGACAGAGCGACGGCAAGAGCGACGCCGTCCAGTCTAATATCAGACATGGACCTTTTAACACAGGGAAAACATGTAGAACTTCTTTTCGAATTCCCCTCAACTGGTAAGGAACTGCTGGAATTTAACAAAAGAATCCAGCGTTACGGGAACCTAAAAAGGTGAGAGTTGAGGCCGGAGGGCCCCGAAAGGAGAACTGTTCTATTGCTCAGCCACACTGGCCACTTGACCGTGCCTTATGTGGTGAGGCGGACGATGATCCGTATATGGGCGGGATACGTGGAGTTGAATTGTGGGAGATCACGAAGCCGTTGATCCCGTCGTCGAAGGTGTGGCCACGGGCGGCGGGACACAGGACATGCCTGATGAGACGGCATTCGCAGCGATCGCCTACCTGCTGGGCAGCGGCTGCGCCTGGCGAGCTTTGCCGCCGTGCTTCGGGATATCGAAATCGGCCGCTCATCGCCGGTTCATGATCTGGTTGCTGCACGCCTCGGAAACCACATGACGGTACCCGTCGTAGATCTCGCACGCTGACGGGAGATTCTCGACCATGGCAGGTTGAATCGGTGCGGGCCCCTCCCTCGTCTGTGCGACGTGCTCACGCCTCGACCGCGTCAGCAGCCCCACCGACACCGAATCCGGCAACCGCGCATCAGGCGATGGCTTCACCCACCCAGCACGCGGCATGTCACGAGGATACTCAGAAATTATTATCTGAACAGTACGATAGGCCAAGTCCGTGATGGCTGCTCGATCTAAGGGCGCGGGAACTGCTGTAAGCCTGGTCCGCACTTCTTTGCGCCCCGTCCATTCATCTGGCCAGAGACCGGCAACCTGCTCACAATCTTTGTAGCGGGAAATTCACCGATCTAGAGGAGTCGTCATGCGGCGGATACGAAACTTGGTCGCGCTTCCATCGATCCTGGTGACCACCGCTTTCGCAACCGCGCTGGCCTTTGCTCCGGCAGCCTCAGCCAACCCAGTGAGCGCACCGGCTCTCAGTGTCCAGGGCTGCAACCAGAATCCCGATGGCAGCTCACGTGCCCAGCGGTGTGATCACCATTGAGGGCGTCGGCAGCGGCTCGTGTACCGGGACCTTCGGCCTGTTCGGCACCACGCTGTCAGGTAACGGCACCTGCTCCGGTAGCGGCGCCGCCGGTCCGTTCACCGGCTCGTTCACCACCTCCGGCTCCGGATCCATCAGCGCCGGCCCGCCCCCGGTCATCACCGGAAGCGGCAGCGGGACGAGCACAACCTCCCCGGGCGGAACCCACGGGTGCAGCATGACCGTCGACAGCCGCAACATCCCGCCCTTCACACTCACATGTACCTGATAGGTGCGACACACACCTCGCCGCGACTCGGACGCTGCAAAGAATGATGGAGATCTACTGACCTGAGTCAGAGACTCTCTGGTCGTTCTCGGGAGCTGTCTGGGCTTACGGAAGGACAGGCTTCCTCGTGCAGGGCCTGGACCACGCGAGCGTAAGCCGTCTCGCTGGCGACTGACGTCCTGACAGAGAACACTAACGCGTGTCCGGTGAGTCACGCTCGCAGCCACAGACGCACCGTTGCGGAGGGTGACGGAGCCCTGAGATACATAGGCCCTTTTGTCGCACCTGGTCACTCCGGCCCGAAAAGTCCTTGAGCGCATTGATGCTCCGCCAGTTTTCGTTCCTGCGCGCGTACAACTCCCGCTGGAAACCAGGGGCCTGCCGCCTGAGCTGCCACGGTTGCGGCGGTGGGACCGCTGGTCACGACGCGCATTGCACTGTCGGCACCCCTGGGCAGCGGTGGTGCCGAGCCATGCAAGTCTCCGTCTCCGAGGGCACGCCTTTGACATGGGAGGAGTGGCGGAGCCTTCAGAGCCGCTGGTTTCCCGCTCTGTAGACCCCCGGCACCACGTAAGGAAACGCATATGAGCGCCATCAACGTCCCTGGCCGGTTCCAGCCGATCGCCATTGTGGGAGCCGCATGCCGATTGCCTGGTGACATCGGCGATTTGGACGGGTTGTGGCAAGCGCTGGAAGAGGGCCGGGACCTGGTCGGTGAAGCGCCCGCCGAACGGTTCGACGCCAGCCGGTTCATCGATACGAGCATGCCGCGCGCTGGCAAGAGCTACACCGCTGCGGGCGGTTTCCTGTCCGATGTCGCCTCCTTCGATGCCGAGTACTTCGGTATTACGCCGAAGGAGGCCGTGCAGATGGACCCCCAGCACCGGCTGCTGCTGGAGCTGGCGGTGGAGGCGTTGGACGACGCTGCGATCGCCTCGCGAGCGCTGGCGGGTTCGGACACCGCGGTCTACATCGGGATCAGTGACGCCTCGTACGGTGCTCTGCAGATGATGAGGCTGCGCTCGGTGAACGCCTACACCATGGCGGGGGCCGCGTCCTCGCTGGCGGCGAATCGCCTCTCGCACTGCCTGGACCTGCGCGGCCCCAGTATGGCGATCGATACGGCCTGCTCGTCCTCGCTGGTGGCGCTGGACCGCGCGTGCCGCACGCTGTGGGACGGGACCAGTCGTACGGCGCTGGCCGGGGGTGCGAACGTGCTGCTCAGCCCGTATCACTATGTGGGGTTTTCGCAGGCGTCCATGCTCTCGAAGCAGGGCAAGTGCGCGGCTTTCTCCGCCGAGGCGGATGGTTTTGTACGGGCCGAGGGCGGCGGGCTGGTGGTCCTCAAGAGGCTGGCGGACGCGCAGGTCGACGGTGACCGGGTGCACGGGGTGATCCTCGGCAGCGGCGCTAACAACGACGGCCGCACCGCCGGCGTCTCCCTGCCCAACCCCGAAGCTCAGGAAGACCTGTTGCGCGAGCTGTACGACCAAACAGGCATCCTGCCGGATGAGTTGGTGTATCTGGAGGCGCACGGCACCGGCACTCTGGTCGGGGATCCGTCCGAGTGCCGCGCCATCGGGGGCGCGCTGGCGGCCCGTCGGCGGGCGGGGGTGTTGCCGATCGGGTCGGTGAAGTCGAACCTGGGCCACCTGGAACCCGCCTCCGGCATCGCCGGGCTGCTCAAGGCGCTGCTGGTGCTGCGCCACGGCACCGCGCCGGCTTCGCTGCACACCCAGCCGGCCAATCCTGACATCGATTTCGCCGGACTGAACCTGGCACCGGTGGCGAACGCTCTGCCGCTACCGGCCTCGTCGCGCCCGGTGGTGGGCGTCAACTCCTTTGGCTTCGGCGGTGCCAACGCCCACGTCATCGTCAGCGCCGCCCCGGCGGTACCGGACGGCGCGGGCACAGCGGATGAGGCCACGGGCGCAGCCCGGCCGGTGTTGGTATCGGCGCGTACCCCGCAGGCGCTCCGCGAGGCGGTGGCCCGCATGGCCGAGCGGCTGGCGCAGACCGGGCCGGATCGGTTCTACGACCTCGCCTACACCGCGACCATGCGACGCGGCGCGCACCGGCACCGGGCGGTAGTGATCGCGGACGGGCCGGGGGAGGCGGCCGACCGGCTGGCGGCGGTGTTCCCGGGAGAAGAGGCCGAGGAGGCGCACGGGGAGAGCGGCGGGGCGGTCGCAGAGGCGACGGAGCACGGCCGGGTGGCGTTTGTCTTCTCCGGCAATGGGTCGCAGTGGGCGGGCATGGGCGCCGACCTCGTGGACGGTGACGGGCCCTTCTCCGCAGCCCTCGCGGCCGTGGATGCGGCGCTGCTGCCGCATCTGGGCTGGTCGGTGGCGGAGAAGCTGGGCACGGTCACCCAGGCTGAGTTGGCGGCGACCGAGGTCGCCCAGCCGTTGCTGTTCGCCGTGCAGGTCGCCGTGGCGGCCGTGCTGCGTGAGCGCGGTATCACCCCGTCCGCCGTGCTGGGGCACAGCGTGGGCGAGGTGGCCGCCGCCCATGTGGCTGGGGCACTGAGCCTTGCGCAGGCGGCGCGGGTCATCGCGGAGCGCTCCCGCGCCCAGGCGGGAACGGCCGGTTGCGGCCGGATGGCGGCCCTCGCTCTGCCGCAGGCAAAGGCCGCCGAGGTCCTCGCCGGCTACCCGGAGTTGGCGGTGGCGGCGGTCAACTCGGACCGGGACGTGACCATCTCAGGACCCGAACCCCAACTGCTGTGCCTGGCCGCCGAGATGCGCGCCCAGGACACCGCCTGCACCGTGCTGGAGCTGAACTACGCCTTCCACAGCGCCGCCATGGATTCCCTCCGCGAGCCGCTGCTGCGGGCCCTGGACGGCTTGGCGCCCTCACCGACCCGCGTGCCGCTGTACTCCACGGTGACGGGACAGCGAATCGACGGCACCGAGCTGGATGCCGCCTACTGGTGGCGGAACGAGCGCGAGCCCGTGCAGTTCGCTTCCGCGGTCGACGCCACCGTGGAGCACGGTGTGGACATCTTCGTGGAGGTCGGGCCGCACCCGGTCCTGCGGCCGTATCTGCGCCGGGCCACCGGTCGCACTCGCGCCCGGACCTTGGCCGTCGTGCCCACGCTGCGGCGCGCGACGGACGGCGGCCCGGCACTGCACGAGGCAGTTGAGGCGACGATGGCCGCCGGCGCCGACATCGACTGGACGGGGTACTTCCCCCGCCCGGGCCGGGTGGTGGACCTCCCCGCCTACCCCTGGCAGCGCGAGCGCCACTGGAACGGCACCCCGCACGACTGGGTGCGCAGCAGCGGCGACGGCCAGGTGGAGCACCCCCTGCTGGGGGAGCGGATGCCCGGCCCGCACCCGGTGTGGCACGGCGCCGTCGAGCCGGCGCTGGTGCCGTGGATGGCCGATCACAAGCTGGCCGGGTCGGTCGTCGTGCCCGCCGCCGCGTATCTGGAGATGGTCCTGGCGGCGGGCGAGCGGGCGCTGGGGACGGCGGTGTCGGTGGACCGTATGGACATCAGCAGCCCGCTGACCGTGCCCTGGGCCGAAGCCTCCAGCGTCCACACTCAGCTCGCACTGAACCCGGATGACGGAGTGGTGACCATCTCCAGCACCGACGAGGGCGCCCGCGATCCGCGGCCGCACGTGCGCGCCCGAGTCCGTCAACGCATCGGCAGCGCCCCCGGCCCCGTGGACCTGACCGGCCCCCGGGCCCGCTGCACGCGCCACATCGCCGCCGCCGACCAGTACACGGCGCTGGCGCAGCGAGGGCTGATGTACGGTCCCATGTTCCAGGTGCTGACCGAGCTCCACGTAGGGTCGGGCGAGGTGCTGGCCGCCTACCAACAGACCGACACAAGGCAACAGTTCACGGCGGACCCCCGACTGCTCGACGGCGCGCTCCAGGCCGGTGCACCGCTGGTGGAGGGGATCACGGCCGATGGCGATGCCTACCTGCCGTCGGCCTTCGAAGCCGTGCGCGTCTGGCGTGCTCCCGCCGCCAAGGGCTTTGTGCACGTACGCGAGCGGTCCTGTGCCCCGGCTGAGGTGTGCTGGGACATCACTGTCACCGACGAGGACGGCACGGTCACCGTCGAGCTGGAAGGCTGCCGGCTGCGCCGCTTCACCAGCCCCGTGCACGCACCGGTGACCCGGCATCACACCGTGCTCCGCGCTGCCCCGCATACCGACACCCCGGCCGCGCCGAGCCCGCTGCCCGCCTCCCGGCAGATCGTCGATGCGTGCGAGGAATGGATCGGGGAACTGCGCCGGGCCTGGCGGCCGTTGAGGGGCGCCGAGGTGGTGGAATGGGCCCAGGAGGCCCTCGCCACATTTTTCGCGGGAGCCGTGGCGGACCTCCTGCCCGATCCTGCCGAGCCCTTCACAGTGGCGGAGCTGACCGCTGCAGGCGTGCTGGAGAAGCACATTCCCCTGTTGGAGCTGGAGCTGCCGGTCCTGGAGCGGCACGGTTTCGTCACCCGCACGGCACCTGGCCACTGGAAGCTGACGTCCGCCGAACGTCCGTCTCCGGACACACTCAACACAGGATTGTCGGAGTTTCCCGCCTTCGGTAACGAGGTAGCGCTGGGGGCGCGCAATGGTGCGCAGATCATGCCGCTGCTCCGCGGAGAATGCGACCCGCTGGAGACGCTGACCGGCGAGGGCGCGGGATACATTCTGGAGCTGTTCTACGACACCGCGCCCTTCTGCCGCTTCCACAACCGCATCGCACAGGCCCTGGTCGGCGAAATGGCGCGGCGCTGGCCGGCCGACCGCCCGCTGCGCGTCCTCGAAGTCGGCGCCGGCACCGGCGGCCTGGCCAGCGCCCTGCTCCCCGTTCTGCCGGCCGACCGCACCACGTACCTCTACACAGACCTGTCCGCGTTCTTCCTCTCGCCCGCCCAACAGCGCTTCGCGCGTTACGACTTCGTGCAGTACCGCACCTTCGATCTCGACGTGGATCCACAAGAGCAGGACCTGGCCGAGGGCGGCTTCGACCTCGTGGTCGCCGCCAACGCCCTGCACACCTGCAAGGACCTCACCGCCACCCTGGAGCGGATCGCCGCCCTCCTGGCCCCCGGTGGCCGTCTGCTGAGCTTCGAGACCCATAACCCTGCGATGCTGCTCCCCTGGTTCTGGGCCGTGGACGGCTTCTGGCACCACCACACCGACCGTGAGCTGCGCCCGCGCTCCGGCCTGCTGCCCCGGGAGGAATGGCCGCCGCTGCTGGAGCGGTGCGGCTTCACCGACATCGTCCAGACCGGGGACGACTGCGCGTCGGACCTCACCTCCGCCTCCGTCGTGCTGGCCACCGCTCCCCAAAGGCCTCGTGCACTGCCGCCCGCACCTCCCGCCGGTCCGGAAAGCGCGGCTTTCGTCATCGTCACGGAAAAGCCCGCCGAGGAGCCGCTCGCCGACTCCGTAGCGGAGCTGCTCGCCGCCGGCGGACGGCATACGGTGCGCCTCGTCCAGGCCGATGAGGACGTACAGGAGTGGCAACGCGGCATCGGTAAGACGGTCGAGGAGCTCCACCTGGTGCTGATCCTGGCCGACAGCGCACCCTCCGACGTGGGCGAACTCACCGAACACACCGCCCAACGGGCCACTGTGCTGCGCAGCTTGGCGCAGGCCCATGAAGGCCGCCTCCCGCACCGCCGCACGTCGCTGTGGCTGGTGACCCGTCCCAGCGGCGCCCTCCCCGCTCCCGAGCGCGCCCAGGCCCCCGCTGACGCCGCGGCCTGGGGCATCGCCCGCACACTGGACAACGAGTACCCGGACCTGGCCGTCCGGCGTATCAGCTTCCACCGGTCCGACGAGCCGTCCGCCGACGCATACCGGCTGGCCTGCGAACTGCTCGCGCCCTCGGACGAAGACGAGATCCTCCTCACCCGCGGAGGACGCTTCGTCCCCCGCGAGATGCCGCTACCCGCCACGCCCGCCCGTGCCGCGGACCACTACGCCCTGGACGTCCACAGCCCCGGCCTCTCCTACACCCTCGGCTGGAAGGCGGCCGAGCCCCGGGAACCAGGCGCCGGGGAGATCACGGTGGCCGTGCGGGCCGCCGCGCTGAACTATCGCGACATCATGTACGTAACGGGACTGCTGCCGGCCGAAGCCAGCGAAGGGACCCCGGCCGCGACACCCGGACTGGAGTGCACCGGCATCGTCACCGCCGTGGGGCCCGGTGTCAGCACACCGGCCGTCGGCGACCGCGTCTTCGGCCTGGCGCCCGCGGCACTAGCCTCCCACGTAACCACCCCGGCCCAGGGGCTGCAGCACATCCCTGACGGCATGAGCTTCGAGGCCGCGGCGACCCTTCCGGTCGCCTTCACCACCGTGCACTACAGCCTGGAGCACCTAACCCGGCTCCGGCCAAGAGAGACGGTCCTGGTCCACGGCGGCGCCGGCGGTGTCGGGCTGGCCACACTCCAATTCGCCCGAACGCGCGGTGCGCACATCATCGCCACCGCGGGCAACGAGACCAAACGCGACCTGCTGCGTTCCCTCGGCGCCCAGCAGGTGCTGGACTCCCGCAGCCTCGACTTCGCTAGTGAGGTCAAGCCCCTCACCGGTGGGCACGGCGTCGATGTCGTCGTCAACTCCCTCGCCGGCGAAGCCATCGGCCGCAGCCTGGAACTGCTGCGCCCCGGCGGCCGGTTCATCGAATTGGGCAAGCGCGACATCTACGAGAACAAACCCCTCTCCCTCGCCCCGTTCCGCAACGACCTCGCCTTCTTCGGCGTCGACCTGCTCTCCCTGACGCACCGGCCCGACGAGGCACTCGCCCTGGTCGAGGAGGTCGGCGAGCGCGTGCGCAGCGGTGCCTACCGGCCCCTGCCGCACACCGTGTACCCGGCGGCCCGGGTGCGTGAGGCGTTCGAGCTGATGCAGCACTCCCGCCACATCGGCAAGGTCGTGGTCGCCTTCGACCCCCTCGACGAACCCGTCACCGTCGCAGCCGACCCCGCCCGGCCCACCCTGGACCCGCAGGGCACCTACCTCATCACCGGCGGGCTCAGCGGCTTCGGGGCAGCCACCGCACACTGGCTGGCCGACCGAGGAGCCCGCCACCTCGTCCTGGTCAGCCGGCGTGGGGCGGCCGCCCCCGAGGCCCCCTCCCTTCTCGACGCACTGACCCGGCGCGGAGTCCACGCGACCGCGCAGGCGACCGACTGCACGGACATGGAGGCCATGCGGACCCTGCTCGACGGCATCGACGCCAAAGGACATCCGCTGCGCGGCGTGGTGCACTGCGCCATGCACCTCGACGACGCACCCCTGAGCGAGCTGTCCGAAGAGCGCTTCGCGGCCGTGCTGGCCCCCAAAGCGGGCGGTGCACTGGTGCTGGACCAGCTCACCCGCGACCGCCGGCTCGACCTGTTCCTCCTCATCTCCTCCAGCGCCGCGTACGCCGGCAACGTACACCAGGCCCCGTACGTCGCGGGCAACCTCTTTGTCGAAGCCCTGGTACGGCAGCGGCGCGCAGCCGGTCTCCCGGCCCAGGCCATCGCCTGGGGAGCACTCGGCGAAACCGGATACGTCATCCGCAACGACCTGACCGCCCAGCTCTCCGCCCTCGGCCTGGAACCCCTCAGCCTCCGCGACGCGTTCGCCACCCTCGACGATCTGCTCACCCGCGACACCCCGGTGACCGGAGCGGGCCGCTACAACTGGGGCCGGACCCGCGATCTCCTCCCCACCCTCAACGCCCCACGCCACAGCCTGCTACTGCCTTCGTCCAGCGAGACGCGCGGCCGATCCCGCGAAGAGATCCTCGCCGCGCTGGCTGCCCTGCCCCCCGAACAGGCCCGCGCCGCGGTACAGGACGCCATCACCCAGCTGCTGGCCAAGGTCATGCAGATGGACCCGGACACCCTGGACCCGCACCGCAGACTGGACGAGTACGGGATCGACTCCCTCATGGCCGCCGAACTCCTCACGTCAATGCGCCACCAATTCGACGTCGACATCCCCCCGATGGAACTCCTGCGCAGCGGCCGCACCATCGACGGCCTCACCACCCTGCTGCACCTGCACCTCGGCCTGAACGACGGCCAGGCGTCAGCCGCCACCGAGCCCACAGCCGCGGCCGCCGACCCGTCCACCCAGCCGTCCGCCACTCCCGCACATCCCGCGCCGCACCCCCAGCGCTGAACACTCCGGAACCTCTGCCGGAAGCGCACCCACCCGTGGTGCGGTCTTGACGAAGGGCAGCGACATGCAACAGCGACCACCCGCACGAGCATCGATCCTGGAAACGGTTCTGCTGGGCACCAACATCCTCATCCCCACCCTCGCCCAAGGGGCGATCCTGCGCCGCCCCCGCATGGTCCGCCTTGCCGCCAGATTCGACACCAACCGCCGGGCCAACCGCACCCTCACACGTCTGCGCCGACGCCACGGCGCCGGCCCAGTCTCGGTCACCATCCCCGGGCGGCGGGTACTCCTGCTGCTCTCCCCGCAAGACGCCCGGCACCTCTTCACCTCCACCCCTGCCACCCTCACCCCCGCCAACCGGGAAAAGACCGGCGGCCTGCGCCACTTCGAACCCGACGGAGTCCTCATCTCCCCCAACGAAGACCGCCCCGAGCGCCGCGCGTTCAACGAGAGCGTCCTCGACTGGGACACCCCTGCCCACCGGCTCTTCCCAGCCCTCACCCCCCGCATCCGCGAAGAGGCCCAAGCCCTCCTCGCCCTCCACCACAGCTCGGGCCGGCCCCTGGACTGGGACGACTTCTCCGCGGCCTTCTGGCGCATCATCCGCCGTGTCGTCCTCGGGGACGCCGCCCGCGACGACCACCGCATCACCGAACTACTGGCCACACTGCGCGCCGACGCCAACTGGCTCAACCTGCTCAAGCCGAAGGACCGGACACGCGACGCATTCCTCGCCCGCGTACGCGCATACGTGGACAGTGCCGAGCCCGACAGCCTGGCCGCCCTGGTCGCCGCCACCCCCAGCACCGAAGCGGCCAAACCCGAAGGGCAGATCCCACACTGGCTCTTCGCCTACGACGCCGCCGCCATCGCCACCTACAGCGCCCTCGCCCTCCTGGCCAGCCACCCCGAACACGCCGACCGCGTGCGCACCGAAATCGACGCCACCGACCCCACCCAGCCGGCCACCGCCGACGCACTGCCCCTCCTGCGAGCCTGCATCCTGGAGTCGCTGCGCCTGTGGCCCACCTCACTGGCCATCCTCCGCGACACCACCGCGGAGACCACCTGGCACAACGGCACCACCACCCCGGCCGACACCGGTGTCGTCTACTACAGCTCCTTCTTCCACCGCGACGCCCAACACCTCCCCCACGCCGACCAGTTCGAGCCCGACGCGTGGCTGGACGGACGCAACAAAGACAACTGGGCGCTGGCTCCCTTCAGCCACGGTCCTGCGAAGTGCCCCGGTCAAGACCTCGTCCTCTTCACCGCCGCAACTCTCCTCGCCTCCCTCCTACGCGGCCATAAAGCCTTTTTGCTGCTCCCCCGCCGCCCCCTCGCCCCGCCCGTCCCACTGCCCCACACCATCAACCACACCTCTCTCCGCTTCGCTCTCACCCCAAGTAGCCACTGATCAGGCCCTGCAGCTCGGCATGGCGCTGCTGGCGGGTGTGTCATTTAACGGCCCTGTCTCACATTCGGTGGTGACGGACAGTGTTGCTATCCGAGGAGAATTCGGTGGCGGAGGAGGGTGAAGCCTGCTCGTCCGTGCATCTGGCGCGCGATCCGCTTGGTCTTGGTATTGACACCTTCGGTGGGGCCGTTGCTGTACGGAAGCGTGAGCGCGGCGATCACGGCGTCGCGGTCTTTGTCCAGACCCCGGGTGAAGGCGTGCAGATGGGGCAGGTCGGCTGCGCGGACCTGGGCGATCCAGCGCGAGAGCCTGTCGGCATTTCCGGCGCAAGGCGTCAAGAGTTCGACAAATCCCCTGATAGTGGAGGCCAGTTGGGTCATTTCGGGGCAGGCGGCGGTCAGACGGGCCAGAAGGTCGCGCTGTTCGGTCTTGAGGTTGTCGGGCCTGGTGAGGATCATCCGGGCGAGCCGGCGCGGGGAGATATGGCTGCGGTCGGCGTCCGCGCGGCCTTGGTTGATGTACTTGTGCAGGAGGTTGAGGCAGCCGGTGAAGCCGAGGGCCTTGATCTCTTCGAAGAGGTGCTTGACGGGGACGGCGGGGTCCTCGGCCCGGCGTTTGCGCAGGTGCTCGCGGTAGGGGTCGACGAGGCTGGCGCGGTATTTGGGGACGCGGAGCATGCGCTCGGGCCGGTCGGCGCGGGCGTAGCGTTTGACGGTGTTCAGGGCGAGTTGGAGACGACGGGCGCATTCGAGCAGGCCCACGCCCTGGTCGAGCAGGCCGTGGACCTGGTGCCAGCGTTCCAGGGTGGTCTGTGCGCGGGGCCCGTCGTAGAGGGGCGTGTCCAGGACGGTGGCCCAGCAGGTGCTGTGGGCCTTGACCTCGCTCAGGGCGGCCTCGCACAGATTGCGCCACAGATGCCACCTGTCCGCGACCTGCACTGCGTCGGGCAGGGCGCGGCGGATGGCCTCGGCATAGGTCGCCGAGCCGTCACGACACACGACCTCGATGCCCGGATGCTCGCGCAGCCACGCCTCCAGGCTGTCGGCCGTGCGGTCGGGCAGCACGTCGATCCGCTCATGGGTCTCGGCGTCGATCACCACGGTGGCATAGCGGTGACGCCGGCGCAGAGCGAAGTCGTCGACGCCGATCACGCGCGGCGTCCGCCCGGTGGGCGATGGGGTGGGGTCCTATACAGGATCTGCTCGGTGCTTGCCGGTCGGGCCGGTGCCGATGCCACGGGCGGACTTCGGTGCGCCAGCACCTGGGAAAACGTCGGGTTCCTGCTAGCGGTGGCGCCAGCCCTTGCTTGCGGCAGTTGGGCTCGTTGATGTGGCATGGGGCGCTTTGATGGATCGATGGATTCGTTACGGGCGAAGTTCGAGGCGGTGACGCCGTATCTGAACGAGCGGCAGCGCCGGATCCTGTACGGCGCGGAGGCCCGGCAGCTGGGGCATGGTGGGATCGCCGCGGTGGCGCGGGCCGCGGGGGTCTCGAAGGGCTGTGTCAGCCGCGGCCTGGCCGAACTCGACGCGGACGAGGAGCCGGGCGGGCGGCTACGGCGTCCGGGGGCCGGCCGCTCGGCCCTGGCGGAGAAGGACCCGGGGCTGGTGCCGGCCTTGCTGGAGCTGGTCGAGGACAGTACGCAGGGTGATCCGATGAGGCCGCTGACGTGGACGACGAAGTCGCTGCGCCGTCTCGTGGACGAGCTCGCTATCCAGGGCAGGAAGGTGGGCCGCGATACCGTCGCGGCCCTGCTGAAGGCGGCCGGGTACAGCCTGCGCGGCAACGCGCGGGTGCTGGCCGGCAGTCATTGGCTTCTGAGCGGTGTGGGTGGGTTTCGGCCCAGGCTGCCCGCGGCACCGAGGTCCATGAGGGCCTTGCATAGCTTGATTACGCGCGATTCGACACTCCGGGGCCGTCTCCATCAGCTGCCCGATACCGGGTGCACGACTGTATGTGCTCGACGAGGCTCTCCGCCCGCTGCCGATCGGCGCTAACGGTGAGCTTTACATCGGTGGCGCCGGGGCTCGCAGATACCACGGACGCCCGCCTGGTCCCCAACCAGCCACAATACGTAAACTGAGGTGCTCATCGAGGCCGCACCACTGAGCCTGCTCACGGCGCACGCGAAGGTCCGCCGAGACGGGTACCGGGGACAAACGGCCCGACCAGCACGGCATACGGGTGACTTGCCAGTGCGCCCTCGTGGGACGGCACCTCAACCTGCCGCTCGCCGACACTGTGGACCAGCTCCGACCTGTCGCCGAGGAGGCCGTGCGATGCTCCTGGGCGCCGGCCCTTTCGCACTCAGGACGTGGGCCCGCTTGGACCGCTCAGTGCCTGGGACCGTGATTTTCGGGCCCCGGGCAGCCACCAGTTGGCTCGGCCGAGCAGTCTCATCACTGCCGGCACGAGCAATGCCCTGATCAAGGTGGCCTCCAGAGCGATGGCGATGAACATCCCGACGCACACTTGCTTCACTGTGGTGACGCCGTTGCTTGCGAAGATTGCCGAGACCACCAGTACCACCAGGGCCGCTACTGAGACGACCGGTCCGGACTGCTGGAGCCCCTGTGCCACTGCGGCGGTGTTGTCCCCGGAGGCGTCGTAGTGTTCGCGGATACGTGACAGCAGGAAGAACTCGTAATCCATCGAGACCCCGGCCAACAGCAGAAGCAGGACAATCGGCTGAACGACATCGACGTACCCCGTGCGGGAGCCGTTGACGAGCCACAGCAGATGGCCGTCCTGGAAGATCCACACCAGTGCGCCGAACGACGCGCTCATGGACAAGGCGCCGATGACGAGCGCCTTGAGGGGCAGGACGATGGACCGCAGTGCCACCAGAAGGAAGACGAAGGTGAAGGCCGTGATGTAGAGCAGTGCCCAGGGAAGGCGGCGGTTCAGCATCTCAAGCGTGTCCAGGGCCATGGCAGCCACTCCGCCTACCAGGACCTCGCCTTTCCCCTTGCCCGGGGGCGGCAGTGCGCGGATGTCCCGCACGAGCGCGCGCGTGCCGGCGGCGTCGAGGTTGCCGGAGCTGTCGAAGTACACCACGGCGCTGTGCTGGGACTTGGCGGCGATGAGGCCGCCGCCGATGTCAGGCAGGGCCACGACCCTACTGGCCCAGGCTGTCAGGGACCGTTGTCCGGCAGGTGTGTCCAGCCGCTCCGGCACGGTCACCGCCACCTGGATGGCGTTCAGACCGTTGACCGGGAAGTCGTGCTGCAGGCTGTCGGTGGCCATCCGGGCCGATGCGTCGGCAGGTAGCGCCCGCTGGTCCGGGACGCCCAGGACGATGTGGAAGAACGGTGCGGTCAGCGCCGCCAGGACGAGCAGCACTCCGACCAGGTAGTGGCCCGGTCTGTTCATCACCGACCGGGCCAGCCGGGCCCATCCGCCACCGGCCCTGGCCTCGCCCGGCCGGGACCAGGGCACTCTCATGGAGTTGATCCGATGGCCGAGAAGGAACAGCGCCGCGGGCAGCGCGGTGACGTTCAGCACGACGCTCACCGCGATGACGAGAGCTGCCCCCACGCCGAACGCGCGCAGGGCGTCGATGGGGAAGAAGAAGACCCCTCCTGCGATGCCACACATGGTGACACCGGAGAGGAACACCGTGCGCCCGGCGGTGGCACAGGTGGTTTCCACGGCATCGGGCACGGTGGCGCGTCGGGCGAGCTCCTCACGGAACCGGCCGACGACGAACAGGGCGGCATCCACGTCCAGTGCCAGGCCAAGAGTTGTCACCGCGATCAACGTGGTGAACGAGGTCTCCACCACGTCCCGCAGCAGCACCAGGCACCCCAGGGTAATGCCGATGCTCAGTCCGCCGATGACGACCGGCAACACGGCGGCCACGGGACTGCGGAAGACCATGACGAGGAGGAGCAGAACGGCAGGGAACCCGATGAACTTGGCCTTCTCGAGATCGCTCAAGCCCCGCTGGGAGACTTCGTCAACGAGGGCAGTGGGGCCGGCGTACTGGAGCTGATAGCCGTCAGCCCGCAGGGCGCTGCGGAACCGCTGGTAGCTGTGCGCCCGTTGGGTGTCGTCCGACCCGGCCAGCATCACCGCGACCGCGGTGGCGTGCCGGTCACGGGAGACGAGCAGAGGCAACTCACGGGACCAATACGTCATCGTGGAGACGCCGGCCCCGGCCGGGACCGCCGACAGCGACTCCTCCACAGCACGGCGGAAGGCCGGGTCATCAACGGTGCGGCGCTGATGTCGGTACAGGACCACCACGTCCGCCCCACCCCGCCCGATACGTTCCCGCACCGCGACAGCCGCACGGTTCGATTCCGCATCAGAGGGGATGAACCCCCCGTAACTCAACCGATCGCCCACGCCCGAAGCCGCGAACAGAGCCACTCCAGCCACCGTCAGCGACACCAGAACAACGGCCCACGCGCGGCGAGCAACAATGCGGCCAAGCCTCGCGAACATCCCGACCTCCCCGGCTCCCTGCCCAACACGACCGGCATCCGTAGGCCCCGCGGACTCTGCGGAGCCACACAGCACAGCAACACCGCGCAAAGGGGCGAAGCGCGGAGAACCAGCTCCTCACGGTCATCCGGCACTGCCCTCTCACAAAAGAGCCGAGCCCCGATCGAGCGCAGCTGGGAAGAGGAGGGCCGCCCTCCCGCTGGTCAGAGCACCCCTGCACGCACTACGGCGTACTGGCTGGCCCGAAGGGACACAGGGCCTTCGACGACGAGCACACCGCCCTCTCAACCTGCTTCGTCGGCTGCGCCACAACACGTCCGCCGCGGCTCAACGCCTGGACACGGCCCCATCGCCGACGAGACAGTACTCGACACACCGTCACCTACCTTGAGACAAGCTGCACAAACCGTATTCAGGATCGGACGGCGAGCCCCGCCGCCCATTCGACCGCCTCAACCTCAGCCCCCAGCGACGGCGGCAGACGGTAACGCCGTCCCGGACAGGGAAGCCGGGCCCCTGGACGCGCAGCGTCTTCGTCTGTCCAGAGCGCTCCGTATCACAGCCGAAAAAACAACGTCGCCGGTTCGGTTGGCGGAGCGGGCGTTACGGCGTGTGCCGGACGTGGGCGTGCCGACTCCCTCCGGCACACACCGCATGGTGGGTGTCAGGCCCCGGTCACCTGCCCCCTGAACGTGGCGGTGGCACCGTCAAACGTCCCTTGCTCACACAGTTGAGCCGGAGCTGCTTGGGCGCTGCCCCGGTTCCGGCCGCCACGGCACCTGCGTAGGCACCGCTGGCGATGGAACCGCTGCTGATGTTGGCGGTGATGCCCTTGTTGGCCGTGGCCGTCCACACCATCGTGACCTCTACCGTGCTGGTCGCCCCGGACGGCCACTTGATTGTCCCGGGTCACGGTGGTCGTCGCTTTGACACAGTTGTTCCGCGCGATGGTGAACTGGACGTCACCGGTGGCCTTGCCGGTTTCTGTGCCTGAGACCGTACAGTTTCCGGTCCCGCATACTTGACGGACTTGCCTTCTTCCCCTGGGTCCTCAGTGACCGCGACGCTACCCATGCCATGGACGCACGTGATGGAGGCGGCCGACGTGCTGAACGATGACTGCGACGACGTGGCCGGGGCACCTGCGGTGCGGCCAGGACTGCCATACCGGCCACGGCCGTGAACAGCCCATAGACACTCAGGCAGGTCAGTCGACGCTGCCACGGGCGCATTGATTTCTTCGACTCAGTGGCATTCTCCAGCGCGCCACTCTGGATCATCTCTTCGGATGGCATATCACTCTCCTGGTGCTGGTGACTCCAAGAGCTGATCGAACCCGCCCTGCTGGAATCGAGGAATGAGAGTTCTGAGGTGGACGCGAGTTCGAGCTCCTCGCAGCCACTGATCGATGCCGCCATAGTGAGGTGACGCATGCACCTCTTCTAGGGTGACCACTCCGTGAACGTTTCCACAAGGATTAAGCGCGTAGAGCGTATTTTCGAGAAGCTCCTGCTGTGGAATGAAAAGAATCTGGCACACTGATCCAGTGTTGAAGATGCCTCGCAATGAGGGTCTGAAGTTGGAGAGTTGCCTGACGAGAGACCTTTCCTGCCACCTGCCCGTTCGGTGATCATTGCCCAAGCTGATGGATTTTGTTGACCTGGGGACGCCTGAAAAGACTGTGACGTATTTGGCGCATGCGGTCCCAAGTGGGAACCTTCGGAAAGCGTGGTTCGCGATTCCCTCCGCACGCGGATGCGTATACCTGGAGGCCACTTCGATGCCCTTCTGCTGCCCGCCCGTTCATCCGGAGGGCGCCTGAGGGCATTTGTGGCCGGCTGCGGAAGATGCGTCTTTGAGTTGATCCGTAGCCAACCCGCCGTGCGTTCTGCGGCGTTGTTTCCCCTGGACGCGCGGCAGCAGCGCTCCCGAAGATGCCGTAGAGCCTTGCGGAAGGACTCGCATAGGGTATATCGATATCCCCCCGCGCGTCAGCGGGAGCGGGTTCGGCCGTTCAGGCGCAGCGGAAGGCAAGGACGGTGTTGTGGCCGCCGAAGGCACTGTCACGTTGGCGGCGGGGCCCGTGAGATGATCTTCGCGTCGACCGTCTTGGGGAGCCGGCTTGTGGAGACCGTGGTGTCACCGTCGTACACGGGACACCGTTACCCGGTCGAGGTCATCTCCCACTGCGTGTGGCTGTACTTCCGCTTCCCGCTCTCGTTCCGTGAGGTCAAGGAGCTGATGCTGGAGCGAGGCGTGGTCGTCTCGTACGAGACGATCCGACGCTGGTGCGCCAAGTTCGGGCAAACATATGCGAACGGGCTGCGCCTGCGCCGCCCCAGGCCGGGCGACAAGTGGTACCTGGACGAGGTCTTCATCAAGATCAACGGGCAGATCCACTACCTATGGCGAGCCGGTCACCAGGATGTGAAGTTCCCCCGCGATCTTGGACACTCGATCCTTACGCTGCGAGGACGTGACCTTGCTCGTGCCGCTGCCGTATCTCCAGGGGAGTGAGGTAGCCCCACTCGGGGTGCTTGCGCAGCCGGCGGCGGTTATAGAAGGTCTCGATGAAGGAGAAGATTTCCGCGCGGGCGGTGGCCCGGTCGGGCCAGAAACGGGTTCCGATCTCCTCTTTCAGCACGGCGAAGAAACTCTCGGCCGCGGCATTATCGTAACAGGAACCCGTTCTTCCCATACTCTGCCTCAGATTCAACTGGCGTATCTCACGGCACAGTTCATCTGAGGTGTATTCGCTGCCGCGGTCCGAATGTGTGATGCATCCGGGCTTCAGGCGGCCGCGTCCGGCGGCCATCTTGAGTGCATCGACCACGAGCGTGGCCCGGTGGTGGTCGGCCATCGAGTAGCCGACGACCTCGCGGGTGGCCAGATCAAGCCAGGAAGCGAGATAGAGCCAGCCCTCGCCGGTGGTGATGTACGTGATGTCGCCGACAAGTTTCGTGCCGGGCGCGTGCGCGGTGAAGTCGCGGCCGATCAGGTCCGCAGCGGGCACAGCCCTCTTTGCCTGCCTCGTGAGGCCGCGGCGCCTGCGGCGGGTGTGGCCGGCAATGCCCCGCTCACGCATGACCCGTTCAATGCGCTTGCGGTTCACCCGCTTGCCCAGGCGCCGCAGTTCGGCGTGGATGCGCGGGGCACCGTAGGTGCCTTTCGAGGCGATGTGGAGCATGGTGATCTCGTGAGCGAGGGCGTCGTCGGCGGCTTCCCGGGCCGCGCGGGCCTTGGCCGCGGCCTGCCAGGCGTAGAAGGAGGAGCGGGCCACCTTCAGCAGCTGGCACAGGAAAGCGACCGGGTGGGTGGTCTTCTCCGCCTCGATGAACGCGTACACCTCGTTCACCGATCGCTCTCCTTCGCGAAGAAGACCGTCGCTTTTCGCAGGACCTCGATCGTCCGGGCCTGCTCGGCGGCGAGCTTGAGCAGCCGCTTGAGCTCTTCACGCTCATCGCTGGTCAGCTCGCCGGCCTGGCCCTGACCCCGGTCGATCCTGGCCTGCCGGTACCAGCCGCGCAGCGACTCCGGGCTGACCCCCAGCTCCCGGGCGACCTCGGTCACCGTCTTCCCGGACGAGTCGACGAGCGCGATCGCGTCCCGCTTGAACTCCGCCGTATACCGCTTCTTGTAGTTACTTCCCACCTGGCACTGCTTTCCCTGGGCTCACTCGTCCCAGTGTCCAGGTGCCCAGCTCACCGGGGGAACTTCACTGGGCCATCAGAGCCGTGAACATGCGCTCCCAGGTTCCGGCGGCAGCCCGCTACTGGCACGCCGACTCATCGATTCGCAGGGCGCGGAACCGTGGGGCATCTCCAGCAATGACGCGTTTCATCCCTTCCTTGGAAGGAACAGACCGTGCTGCGGATCCCCTGAACGCCCCCATGCTGGTGGTCCCCTTCGGGTGGAGACCCGAACGCATATGGCATGTGCCCGGCGATGGGGTTGGAGGAGAGTTGGGTTAATTTCGGAGAAGGAAGAGTAACATCCAGCCAACCACAGATCGATCAGGCGTAGAGAGCAGGCTGTGCCATGTCAGACTCGGAATTCGCTGCGCAGGTGGCTGCCAAGCTGAAGAGCATCGCGAAAGAGATCGACGATCTGCAGAAGCTCAAGGCAAAGCTGGAGGAGCTCCAGCACCACCTCGGAACCGGACCCCTGGACGAAACCGCCACACCACAGTCCTCGGAGGCCGACATCGAAGTGACGAAGCCGACCGTGCCTCGCGCACGACGCCCGGAAGCTGCCCGGCCGACGAAGAAGGCCGCGGCAGCAGGAAGCGCGAAGAAGCCGCGAAAGGCCAAGCAAGTCAAGGGCAAAGGACGGCAGAAGAGCCCCACTCGCGCCGACCGCATCCTCGGGCTACTCAACGAACAGCCACGCACGGTCTCGGAGCTGACGAAGCTGCTAGCACAGGAACACCCAGAACACGCTGCGCCCGAGACCGCCGTACGCAACACCCTGGAAAACTCACTCGTCGCCAAGAGCCTGGCACACCGCAGCAAGCAAGGTAGGAGCGTCTTCTACTCCCGCCCCGCACCCGAACCTGAAAGCGGCATCGAAGCCCAAGAACCCGACGCCGTCGATGTCAACGAGGACGTCGCGCCTGCCCCGATCTGACCAGCACCGTACCTCCATGCGCCGCACCGGCCGCTCGCCGCCCTCAGACCGGCTGCCAGCACACACGCTGACCACTCCCCCCAGGAACGTGAGTGGCGCCATCGAGGCCGGCCGGGTCAGGCGTGTGCACAGCGGCTCTTGGCGTCTTGGCCGCCACGCTGTTGGTCGGGGTGGCCCGCAGGAATCTCACCTGCGGGTCGCCCGATCAACAACGCTCAACCGTCTCGTCTGGTCGCCCCTCCGGGCAGCGGACTGGTGGTCGTTTGCCCCTGGGTCGGAAAACATCAGCCCTCTGAGCTCTCGGGCAGCGCCTGCACGAACGGATCTTTCTCAGAGCATTCCTCCTGGGAAGCGGGTGAGCTGGCTCAGTTCCGCCTCCAGGTCGTGGAACTTGACGTCAAGATGTTCGTGTTCCAATCCGAAGGGCACCATGGCCTTTGTCCGCTTGAGAAACTCCTCCACATGCTCTCGCGGGATGGCTACTTGCGCCGTTCCCTCTGGAGGGTTCAGTCGGATGTGTCAATCCCCTCGAACTGTGGAGGTCTTCTATGCGGCCAGCTCCAAGGCGGAGTTGGCTCGGTGGTTGGCTCGGTGCTCGTGTTCATAGTCGATCGGACTCCGGTACCCGCACACGCTGTGTAGCCGGTGCGTGTTGTAGAAGCCGGTGATCCACGTGGCGATCCTCAGTCGGGCCTCTGTGCGGGTGGCGAAGGTGTGCCGGTGGACGTACTCGACCTTGAGCACGCTGTTGAACGCCTCGCTGACAGCATTGTCGAAACACGAGCCGACCCGGCCCATGGACTGGGTCACGCCCAGGCGGCGGCATGCCTGGCGGAAGCGCCGGGAGCCGTATTCACTGCCGCGGTCGCTGTGAAAGATCACTCCCTTCACGTCGCCGCCGCGGGTAGTGGCGGCCACGTGCAGCGAGGCGACGACGAGCTCGGCATCGTGATGCTTGCCCATCGCGTAGCCGAGCAGACGCCGCGAGAACAGGTCGATGACGGTGGCGAGGTATAGCTTCCCCTCACCAGTTTCGAACTCGGTCATGTCGCCGCACCACACCTGGTCAGGTTCGGTGGCGGTGAAGTCCCGGCGGACGAAGTCCGGGGCCGCGGGGCGCTTGCCGGGCCTCGTTAGCCCGTGCCGTCGGCGGACCTTCCGCCCAGCCAGGCCGAGTTCGGCCATGAGCCGCGCGATGGTGTTCACCGAGACGTGCCAGCCCTGCCGTACCAGGGTGAGCCAGATCTTCGGGGAGCCGTAGGTGCCTCCCGAGTTCTCGAAGATCTGCTTGATCGCCTCGGTCAGCTGTCCGCGCCGGATCTCGCGGGTAGTGGTGGGCTTGTCGCGCCACTTGTAGAACCAGGACTCCGACACCCCCAGAACCCGGCAGGCGAGACGGTGCGGGATGTGATGCTGTGAGCGATCACGTAATTCGGCTCTGGCGATGATCTTGTGGTCGGGTCCGTGCCTGCAGGGTGACCCGTTGCGTTGTCGGAGGGTGTGATTCGCGGAGCCTTGAGCTCGTTCTTCCTCATCTTGCCGGTGTAGTAGTCGAGTTCGTGCAGAGGACGGTAGAACGGATAGTCCTTCATGCCCGGGCTCGTGCGGTCGAGGGAGAGTGCCCACATTGCGGTCAGATGCCCCGCCAGGTACACGGTCGCTATGTTCGGCGGCTGGCCGATGCGGCGCTGGGTGGCAGAGCAGTGATCATTGAGCTTCTGGTCCGCCGTTTCCTGTGCCGGAACGCCGCATGCTCCGCCGTCACGTTCACCGAGCAGGTGGAGGGACTGACCGCTCCACACGCGCGGTACACGCCGCCGCTTCGGCGGATCCTGACCACGATTGCGGTGGCGATGGCCGGCCGCCCGGGAGCCCGAATGGCGGCTGCGCTCGGGGTCCGTGCCGCCAAGGACACCCTCCTTCACCTGCTACGCACCGTCCCCGAGCCGAAGGTCGGACCCGTACGGGTACTGGGGGTGGACGACTTCGCTCTGCGCAAGGGGGACTCCTACGCCACCATCCTTGTGGACCTGGAGGCTCGCCGGCTCATCGACGTCTTGCCAGGACGGGATGCCGAGCCCCTGGCCGCATGGCTGTCCGGCCACCCTGAGGTGGAGATCATCTGCCGGGACCGGGCAGGCACCTACGCCGAGGGGGCACGGACCGGAGCTCCACAGGCAGCGCAGATCGCCGACGGATGGCACTTGTGGCGCAACCTCGCCGAAGCTGTGGAGAAGACAGTGATATCTGCACAACCTGAATCGCCGCTGGTCAGCGGGTCTGGCGTGGGAGACCGGTGGCATACTCGCCCTGGTCGGGGGCGGGAGTCTGGAGCGTAGATCATCTGACGGGTCGGAGTGGGCGGTTTGCGGTTTCGGCCGCGCTGCGGCCGGCGAGGTTCCTACGATCGCGGACGGGATGCCTGGTCGTTCGGGAGGGAAGCCGTGTCGTCGCTGGAGAAGATCGCCGCTCGCCGCGCTGAGCTGGACCAGCTTGCGGAGGCGCTGGCCAAGCAGTTGGCCGAGGTGGACGCCGAGCGCGAGGAACTCGCGGTCGCGGAGCGGGTGCTGCGCCGCCTGTACGAGCAGGAAGCCGAGGCAGCGGCCGGGCCGGACGCCGGTCCACCGCAGCGGGTGCAGGTCGCGGGCCGGCCGGTGCTGAAGGTGCCGCACCGCAGCGAGGTGCCGGATGCGTCCGCGCTGCCTGCCGACTATCAGCGGATGCTTGAGATCGTGAAGGCGGCGGGCGGGCCGGTGATGGTCAAGGACGTCGGTGCCGAGCTGGGGATCGAGGTGGCGATGCCGGGCCGGCTGGAGCCGCTGCGCGGGAAGCTGTCGAAGCTGGCCGGGCGGAGCTGGCTGCACAAGGTGCCGAACGGCACCTTCACCAGCCGACTGTGATCCGCGCTCTTCAGGCCGTAACTAGCGGGCCCCCGGCGCGAGTTGGTGAGGCATGCCTACCAAAACCGTCCCGGCCGGGAACCACACCGAGCTTGTCTACCAGTGCCGGCTGCCGCTGTCCACGCAGACCCTGCGCTACCTGACCGGGCTGCTGGGTGCCCACCTCAAGAAGATCAAGTCGAGGTGGCGGAAGCTCCCGACCGGCAGGATCACGGTGATCGTGCTGGCCGCGCTGCGTCATGACCAGCGCCTGGCCGACCTCGCCGGCGGCAACGCCGTCTCGCGCACCACCGTCGACCGGTGGCTGAAGGAGATGATCGATCTGCTGGCCGCCCGCGCCCCTCGGCTGGAGCGGGTGCTGGCGAAAATCGCCCGCGAGGGTGGCAGCGTCGTCCTCCTCGACGGCTCACTGATGTCCACCCAGCGCCGCACCGGACTGCCCATGCGGCGCCGCTGGTCGGCCAAGCATAAACGGCACGGACTGCTGGTCATCGCTCTGACCGACATCAAAGGGCGGCTGTTGTGGACCTCCACCGCCCGCCCGGCGCGCGGCTCGGAGATCACCGCCTGCCGCCACGACGGCCTCGTCAGCCGGCTGCGCGAGGCGGGCCTGGCCGCGGTCGCCGACCTCGGCTTCGTCGGCCTGGACGACGACACCGGCGATCCGGCGGTCATTACCGGCTACAAGAAGCCCAAGGGTAAGAAGCTCTCGCCCGCGAAGAAGCTGGTCAACCAGCTGATCGCCGCCGAACGGGCGGTCTGTGAGCACGCGTTCGCCCACTTGAAGAACTGGCGCGTGCTGACCAGGCTCCGCCTCGACGTGAAGTGGGCCACCCGGCTCGTCCGGGCGCTGATGATCCTGAACCAGCACGAAATCGCCCGCTGACCGACGATCTTCACACCAGACAGGCCCTGACGACCAGCAAGAGCACATCGTCACCCGCCCACGCCACCCCTGTGACCTGCACGTTCAGGATGAACTCAACTCAATGGACAGTGGCAGTCGGCTGGGTCAGCAAGTGCAGTGCACCACTCCAACCAAGGAGGGAACACGCACCATGACGGAAACCCTGAACGACTTACGGACGGGTCGAGCGCTCGTCGACGATGAGCTGTTCGACAGCATCGCGCGCTTCACGGTAGTCCACTTCGGGCAGACCCCGGAGCAAGCGGAGCGCATCACGGACCAGGCGCTGGCCTTCGTCGCCACGGCGACCGCGGCCACAGTCCCCATGGTCCCGAGCGACGATGTGGATCATGGTCTCCACGCGTTTATTCTGCACACCAGGGAATACGGGGAGTTCTGCCAGCAGTACGCCGGCCGGTTGATCCACCACAACCCGCGTCCCGGTGGCGGAGGCCGGACGGTGGAGGCTGTCAAGGCCAGCGCGCGTGCCATGAAGGCCGCGGGCTTCATGGTCTTCGATGACCTGTGGACCGTGAACGGCGAAAACGCCGCACAGTGCGACTCGGACTGCGGTAGGCCGTACAACATGTCGTGCACAGCCGAGAACGATGACGGTGACATCGTTCCGCCGGATGACGTCCCGGATGGAGGCTCCGAGGAGTAGTTGGACCAGGAAAGACCGCGGGGCCGACGCCGTAGTGGCGCCGGCCCCGTGCCGTTGTGCGTCGAGTTATCAACCCGCGATGCCCTGCCAGGCATCCGGGCCGAAGGAGCCCTTGATGTCAGAGGCGATCGTGGTCGCGTCCACAGAGGACTGGAGTTGGTAGACGATCGTTTTCTGTGGCCCTCGTACAGAGAGGTGGACCGGGTTCTCCCCCGGGTGGGCTCGCACGATCCTCTTCAGTTCCTTGATCGCGGGCTCGTTGATCCGGTGGTAGGGGAGCTTGAGCAGGACAGGTGCGGCACCGGTGCGCTCGGCTGAGGCGACATCGAGCACCTGCATTTCCTGACCGAAGATGCTGATCGAGCCGTCACGGTCATTCAGGCGCCCCTGCACGGACACCACGCTGTCTTCGACCAGAGCGCCCATGACGAGCTGGTATGTGGCGGGGAAGAACAGCACCTCGATGGTTCCGTCACGGTCGGCAAGGTTGACGATCGCCCAGGCATTGCCCTGTTTGGTCATCTTCTGTTGAACGCTGGTGATCAGGCCCGACAGGCGCACCACACCTTCGGTGCGGCCGGAGGCCAGCAGCTCGGGGATCGTGGTGTCCCGATTAGCCGAGAGGATGTGCTCGGTGCCATCCAGAGGGTGCGCCGAGATATACATCCCGAGCATCTCCCGCTCGGTCGAGAGGAGCTGCTTGCGCGGCCACTCGCTGTCATCGATGTTGAGGTCGATGCCGAACCCGGCTGAATCATCGCCGTCTTCTCCACCAAGTCCCGCGAACAGGTCGTCCTGCCCGTACGCGGCAGCCTTCTTCAGTGGCACGACCGCGTCGACAGCCGTTTCGTGAATCGCAGTCAGCCCCTTGCGGGTGTTGCCGAGCGAATCGAAAGCGCCGGCCTTGATCAGTGATTCAACCGCCCGCTTGTTCAGTGCAGGCAACTCGACCTTGTCAAGGAAGTCGGAGAAGCTACTGAACTTGCCCTTGGACTTGCGGGCCGAGACGATCGCCTCGATGACGTTGTCGCCGACGTTGCGCACCGAGCGGAGGCCGAAGCGCACGTCGTCGCCGACGGCTGCGAATTCGGCGACCGATTCGTTGACGTCGGGCTGTAGGACGGTGACGCCCAGTTTGCGGGCGTCGGCCAGATAGATGCCGGCCTTGTCCTTGTCGTCTCCGACGGACGTTAGGAGGGCGGCCATGTACTCGGCCGGGTAGTTTGCCTTGAGGTACGCGGTCCAGTAGGAGACCAGTCCGTATCCGGCTGTATGGGATTTGTTGAAGGCGTACCCGGAGAACGGGAGCATGACGTCCCAGATGGCCTTGATGGCCTCTTCCGAGTAGTCGTTGGCCTTCATGCCGTCGTGGAATTTCTGCCACTCGGCCTCCAGTACCTCGGCCTTCTTCTTGCCCATCGCGCGGCGCAGCATGTCGGCGCCGCCGAGTGTGTACCCGGCGAGGGTTCGGGCGATGGCCATGATCTGCTCTTGGAAGATCAGCAGATGATGCGTGCTGCCGAGGATCGGGTCGAGGACTTCCTTGAGCTCCGGGTGGATCGGGTCCGGGTTCTGCTTGCCGTTTTGGCGCAGCGCGTAGTTGGTGTGCGCGTTGGCAGCCATCGGGCCGGGCCGGTACAGGGCGAGGGCTGCCGCGATGTCTTCAAATCGGGTCGGTTCCATCAGCTTGAGCAGGGCGCGCATGCCGCCGCCGTCGAGCTGGAACACGCCGAATGTGTCGCCACGGCCGAGGAGTTCGAAGGTCTTCTTGTCGTCAAGCGGGATCACGGTGACGCTGTCGTCGCCGTTTCCGGGGTCGACGGTGGCCAGCTTGACACCGCGGTTCTCGCGGATGTTCTGGATGGCGTGGTCGATGACACCCAGGTTGCGCAGACCCAGGAAGTCCATCTTGACCAGGCCCATGTTTTCGCAACTGGGGTAGTCGAAGCCCGTGATCTTGACGCCATCTTTGGCCCGCATGTGCAGCGGGATGCGATCGGTCAGCTTGGTCTTGGACAAGATGACCGCGGCAGCGTGGACACCCGTGCCACGCGTCAGGCCCTCGACGCCCTTGGCTGTGTCGATGACCTTCTGGACGTCCGGCTCGTTCTCGTACATCGCCCGGATCTCGCCGCACTCGCCGTAACGGGGGTGCTCGGAGTCGAAGATGCCGTCCAGCGGGATCGACTTGCCCATGATGTCGTCGGGCAAGGCCTTCGTGATCCGCTCGCCGTGCTGGAACGGGTAGCCGAGGATGCGCGAGCTGTCCTTGATCGCGTTCTTGGCCTTGATCTTGCCGAACGTGTTGACCATGGCCGTGTAGGCGTCACCGTACTTCTCGGTGACGTAGCGCACCATCTTGTCGCGCTGACGGTCGTCGAAGTCGAGGTCGACATCCGGCGGGTTGATCCTCTCCGGATTGAGAAAACGCTCGAACAGCAGGCCATGCTCAAGGGGACACAGCTCGGTGATGCGGGTCGCGTACGCCACGATCGAGCCGGTAGCCGAACCACGGCCAGGGCCGACCGGCACACCGTTATCTCGTGCGTACTTGCAGATGTCCGCGACCACCAGGAAGTACGAGGAGAATCCCATCGGACCGATGATCGACATCTCGGTCTCGAACCGCTCCATGACCTCGGCCGGGATCGGGTCGCCGTAGCGCATGGCGAGGCCCTTCAGGCACTCCCGGCGCAGCCACGACTCCTGCGTCTCCCCTTCCGGCACGTCGGGGAACTGCGGCATCTCATCGACGTTGTCAAAGACCTCGTCGTAGGACTCAATGCGCTCCGCGATCAGCAGTGTGTTGTCACACGCCTCGGGCAGCTCGGAGAACAAGCTGCGCATCTCCTGCGCAGTCTTGAGGTAGTAGTCGTTGCCCGAGAAGCGGAACCTTTTCTCGTCCGCCTTGTTCTTGCCAACGCCGATGCACAGCAGGTTGTCGTGGGCGTCGGCCTGGTCCGCGTGGATGTAGTGTGCGTCGTTGGTGGCCAGGAGCGGGATGTCAAGTTCCTTGGCCAGGCGCATCAGTCCGTCCCGGACCTGCTTCTCGATGGACAGGCCATGGTCCATCAGCTCCAGGAAGTAGTTTTCCCGGCCGAAGATTTCCTGGTAGGCGGCGGCGACCTCACGGGCCTCGTCGTACTGATTCAGGCGCAGCCGGGTCTGGATGGCACCGGAGGGGCATCCGGTCGTCGCGATGATGCCCTCGGCATGCTCACTGATCAGCTCCATGTCCATGCGTGGCTTGCCGGCAGGGAACTGCCCGGTATAGCTGGCCTCGGTAGACAGGTAGAAGAGGTTACGCAAGCCCTGCACGTTCTCGGCCCACATCGTCATGTGGGTGAAGCGCCCGCCGCCGGAGACGTCCTTCGACCCCTCACCGTCGTCAGACATCGCCCGCTGGCCGCCTGGTCCCCAGAACTCCTGCTTGCGGTTGTGGCGCGAGGAGGGGGCAACGTACGCCTCGATCCCGATGATCGGCTTGACGTTCTCGAAGCCCTTGCTCACCGTGTGGAACTCGTAGGCACCGAACATGTTCCCGTGGTCACTCATAGCCACCGCGGGCATGCCCTGGCGGTCGACTTCGGCGAACATCGGCTTCAGCTTCTGGGCGCCGTCAAGCATCGAGTATTCGGTGTGATTGTGCAGGTGGACGAAACTGTCAACCATGGGGCAGGACACTCCAGTTCAGCTCTGCGGAGCATCCCACACTAGCCCTCATGGGCCCCTCGAAACGCCGGTGTCACGAGCTGCAAACAGGCCACGGGCAAGGCGGATGCTCTGACCTGGTGTAACGGCTCTGCTTCCGGCGAGTCGTCTGTGTGACCTCTAGGACGTGTCCGGTGGGTCGTGTGGCTGCGGCGGGCCGTGATCATTCCGCTCAGCATGGCATGACCCACCGGAACGACGGGCTAGATTCCAGCGGCCTGCTTCAGGGCTTCCTTCAGACGGGTCCGTGCGTCCGCAATCGCCTGCTCTGCTTCGGCGATGCGGGCGTCGGCCTGTGCGACGGCTGCTTGCAAGGCCGGGACTTCCTTGGCCAGCTTGGCATTCTCCGCGTTCTCGGCCGCGTCACGGCCAATGGCCAAGGCTTGGGGCAGGGAGTACCGTGAGTCGCCGACGTTCGCCGGCACGCCCTCCTTCTGTGCTACCTCTCCGGCAGCGATGACCTTGCACAGTGTAGCGGCGCAGGCTGCGTGGTCGTCTTTGCTGGCCGCGCTGGGAACGGCGAGCCTCTGCTCCTCGATTTGCTTAACCACGGCGTGGAAGGCGTCGTGCTCCTTTTTCCCCCTCGGCTGGTGGTGGGTCACCGCTTCGAAGATTTCGAGGCCGGGCTGTACTGCGTCGTTGAGGGTCTTCCGGTCGTGCAACGCCGTTTGGAGGTTTTGGCGCGCGGAGGCAGCTTCCTGGCGCACGGCGACGGCTTGGTCCTGGGCGTCCAGATACTCGTAGTGCTCTTTGGCGCAGTTGGAGGGGGCGGGCTCGGCGGGGGGTGATGGATCATATCGCGGGTCGTCAATCCTATCGAGGTCATCGATAGACATGAGTTCCTCTTTGGGCGATCTGGAAGCCGGGCCACGAGACGGCCGCGGAAGAGCAACCCTTGCTCGACTCCCAGCGGATTTGAAGATCCATTACACGCCAAAGTGCAGCGTTACGTGAAGGAGCGGACACCAAACGTGCATACGGAGTGGATGGGTGTCAGGCGAACGGCTCCAGACCCACCGGACACGGCCTAAGACCGGCGACTGCAGGGCGTCGGTCCGAGTTCGTGCAGCCGCTTCTCTTGCTGTGGTTCGGACAGCTTCACTCCGGCCGCTGTGGCCATCCGCACCATGTCCTGTACGAACCCGCATATAACCAAATACTGCCGTCGCGGGTCTCTTTCGTGCCCTCTGCAGCAACCGCCATTCCTAGGACGGGGTGCTTGAGTCAAGCCAAAATGCGCCGCGCGCGACCCTGCGACTCAGAGGGGCGAGGGCGTCACGGACCGGGCATAGGTCGAGGCCCAGACTCGGGCCAATGTCAGTGCACGCCCGTACCGTTGGCGCCATGACTATCCCCTCCCGGCCGTGCAGCCCGGCGCTGGACGAGGTAAACGCGGAGATTCGCCGCCTCATGGAGGAACCCGTCTGCGCCCGGCGGACCGAGGAGTACTTCCGTCTCCTCTCGCTGTGGACGGAGGCAGCCCGCTCCTCGACCCCGTGGACGAAGGCCGCCTGATGCGTTGAGACCCCGCCGACTGGGGGAGGTCGGCGGGGTTCCCCAGTGTGACAGTGATCTTCCATTCGGGACGTGTTTCGGCGAAATGAGCCGGACCGTAGAGTCGGGTGAGCAGGGGGAGCCCGCGCACCGGGCTGGGGGCTTCGCTATGCCCGTACGTCACCTTCGAGGGCGGCCGAGTTATCCACAGCGGGCGAGTTATCCACCAAGATCCAACAGCATGCTGGCTCCGGGCCAAGGTCGTCCTGGAGGTGGTTGCAGATGAGTACCTAATCCGTAGTTAAGGGTGTCCCGCAGGGAGCAGTTGGCTCTCGGGACGTTCGAGTGCCGGATCGTGACATCTACGGTCAGCCGGGCAGGCAATGCCTCAACGTAGACAGGGTGCGCGGTCCTGGTGCTCGTGGTGGTGGCGGTCGTGTGGGCGCCGGGCGGATGCCTTATGAGAACCAGGCGATCGACGTCTACGTGTAGATCGGCGGCGTTCGGCGTCTTCGTGGCCGCCACCACCTACTGCTGCGCTCGCTCGTTGATCTTCGTGGTGCGAGCCCGCCGCGCGGTGATCTCTCGTTACGCCCGAGCCGATCGAGCTCCCGGATAGACCGAGGCCCGTGGGGTGAGCTGGTGCCACGAACGGCTGCTGAGGTGGCGGACCGACCTGGTGTCGAGTCCTGGGATTAGGTCGCTGCGTGGCCCGCATGTGCTCGTGACCAGCGTAAACATCCATTGCTCAGGGGAGGAGCAACTTGATCTACTGCGGTATCGACTGGGCCGAGAAGACGCACGACGTCGCCCTGGTCGACGACAGCGGCCAGCTGCTGGCCAAGCGGCACATTACCGACGATGCGGCTGGCTATCGGATCCTGCTGGACCTGCTCGCCGAGTACGGCGACACCGAGGACCACCCGATCCCGGTGGCGATCGAGACGTCCCGGGGTCTGCTGGTTGCGGTGCTGCGGACCGGCAAGCGCAAGGTGTTCGCGATCAACCAGATGGCAGCTGCCCGGTACAGAGATCGTCACTCGGTCTCGCGGAAGAAGTCCGACCCCGGCGACGCCCTCGTCCTCGCCAACATCCTCCGCACGGACATGCACGCCCACCGCGCCCTGCCCAACGACTCGGACCTGGCCCGCGCCGTCGCCGTCCTGGCCCGCGCCCAGCAGGACGCGATCTGGAACCGGCAGCAGCTTTCCAACCAGCTACGATCCTTGCTCCGCGAGTACTACCCGGCCGCCCTGGACGCCTTCTCCAAGTGGACCAACGGCCTGTGCCGGCCCGATGCCGCTCAATGCAAGTACGAACTGGCTCTGCTCTGATTTTTGGGCGAGCGCTGCATTCTGTGGGAGAGAGTGCTGGGGTTGCATGACCTATAGCCTCCGTTCGGTCTAGAATACCAACTCTGCCTTATCTGGACGCTTAGTGAGAAGGGTGTCGCTTTGAGCGTTGCCAGAATCTCCGATTTGCTATAGCGGCCAGCACGTAACCCCCTACCAATATGGATGTCCCTAGAATGTTGCCCACATAGTGGAGTGCGCTACTTGTCCGCTGCATAAACAACTTCATTGACACATCAACTCCAATGCAGGCGGCGCCCAGATCAGTGACGAGCACGACGTGCGTCGACGGCCGATGCAGGACCGGCTGTCCGCACGGAGGTACACAGCGGCGGTCGGCTGCGCACCGCAGATGCGGCAGGTCAAGACGGCGGTGTGTCAGGCGCGTCAGCTGTAGTGCGTGATCATCCCGGTGGCGAACCATAGGGCCCATGCCATCGGGATGAGTGCCACATATGCCAACGGCCGTCGCAGCACTGGTGGACCCTCGTCCATCGACTCTCGGCCTGGTGTGGGTGTGGACGGGGGGAGCTTGCTGAATTTGCGGTAAGCGGTCAGGTTCCAGAGAAGCGTGAACGGCGCGAGCGCCACAAGGGAGAGCGGGCTCCACCATCCCAGGGCGAGCGTCCTGGTCGTCATCTGTCGTACGACCGAGCGCCCGCAGCTCCGGCAGAAGGGGCCGTCCAGCCTGTGGAACCGCATCACCACGAGCAGACCTTCATGGGCACGGACGGAGAAGTTCACTGCGGCCGGTGCCCCGCAGCTCCGGCAACCGGGCACGGGGGCAGGGTGGGCCGGATATCTGGCCGCGTGCCCGTAGCTGGGGTGCGCGTAGGGGGATGGCTGCTGCCCCGCCGACAGGTCCGCGGGGTGCCCGGTCGGGTACGCGGGCGAAGGGCCGTAGGGCGCGCCTTGGGGCGGCGGAGTGGTCATGGGTGTGTCTCCAAGGTGGGCGGTCTGGAGGATGGAGCGGGTCCTGAACTTGGTACGTGCCGCTAATGTCGCGTGACGGTGCATCGCGACTGCGGCGTGGCCTCGACCCCGGCTTCCCGCTGGGTGTGCCAATTGGCACACCCAAGCACTGTGCCCCGATCGGTAGACGGACCAAGGCACAGGCTTCGGTGCGGGATCAGGATTCCTCGCGTGGGTCCGCGCAGCTGAGGTAGACCCAGCCCTTGGCGGACTTCTTGCCGTGGTGCCAGGTGCCGTACCAGTAGGCGATGGTGCCCTTCATCTCACCGCTCTTGAAAAGTGCGGAGGCCGTGATGTGGCCCCAGTCGCCCGAACCCTGGTACACGTGCCCCCTGACGCTGCCCTTGCCATATGGCTTCGACCGTACGGCTCCCTTCGTGCAGGTCACTTTCTGGTTGAAGCTATCCGCCTTGGCCGTCGGAGCGGCGTCGGAAGCGTTTGCGCTTGTCGCGGTGGCGATGCCGCCGCCGAGCAGCAGGGTGCCCGTGGCCGCGGCGGCGGCCGTCTTGTGCAGAAGGGTCCTCATGGTGGTGGTCTCCGTAACGTAGGCGATGGTTGTGCTGGCGAAGGCTGTGGGTTTGGGCTCAGCTGTACGGGCCGTGGGCGGCGTCACGCGACAGACCGGCTCCGGTGAGGGGCATTCGGGCTCGCTGTGCCGGCCCGCATTGCGAGCAGAGACCACGGGGTGGCTTCCCGGGCGGGGAGGTCGGCGTCCTGCGTGGTGCCGGTGCCGCGGTTCCAGTGGGCTTCAGGGTCGTCAAGAGCCTGCTGGTAGGTGGGGTGGGCGATGGGGATAGCGGCGAGGTAGCCGTCGGGGGTCATGAACGCTGTGGTGAGGGTGAGCATGTGAGGGGTCAGCGCGGCGATGCACTCCTCGATCGCGTCGGGCACCGTCTTGACGGCGTCGCCAGTGAGGTGCCCATCGGCCATGAGCGGCCCGGTGTGAGGCGCAAGCTGCTGGAGGAGGAAGAGGCGGCCCAACTGCCCGACCAGATACCGTTCCTGTGGGCCCCGGCATGCCTCGGCGGCCCAGATGAAGGCGTCACCTGCCATGCCGGCAGCATGGAGATTCATCGCCTCCACAGCAGGCAGCCCGGCCCGGTTCCATCGGGCGAGCCCGCGGGGGTGCTCACAGAAGCGGGCGCGGGCGCGGGCAAAAGTCGCTTCCTCGGCCACAGCGAGCAGGTGGCGCAGTTCCGGCATGCCGGTCAGCTGCTCATTCAACGAGGTCACCGCAGGGGCGGCGGGTGGCACCTCGTGATCGAAAAGCATCTCGGCCCCGGCCTTGACCATGATGGGGACATTGTCACCTTCAGCCGTGATCGCTCCGTCAACGGCCGAGGCGAGTCCGGCGATGCCATTGCCGGGAAAGAGCCCGAGCGCCCCACAGCGCTCCCTGCATTCGGTGGCGATCTCCCTGGCCCTCCAGGTGTTCCAGGCTTTGATGATGGCGATGTCTCGCTCGATCGGAGCGCGGTCATGCTCGTCGTGCTGGGCCCAGGAGTGCAGGACCTGACGGTGAATGAGGGTCATCGCGTACGCCTGGGCGATGCGGGAGATAAGGGGTGCGCTGTGCGTGCGGTGGGCCGCGATGGGGACGCGGTTGGGGCGGCCTGAGATGTAGCGGTGGTGCGCGTAGCGCGTCGCGATGTCCAGCGAGGTTCGCGCGATGCTGATGCTGCTGGCGCTCATCGCGAGTCTGCCGGCGGTCACGCGGCGGATGCTGACCAAGAACCGGGCCCGCGGGTTCTCGACGCTGCTGGTGAATCGCCCGTAGGCGTCAAGTCGCCCGTGGTCGCCTTCCAGCAGTGCGTGGCGCGGCAGTTGGACCCGGTCGAAAGAGGTGAGGCAATGGTCGAGAGGGTGATCGCCGGATCGGTCGGGCAGCTGGCGGATGCGGATCCCGGGAAGGGGGCGACCGTCATCGTCGGTTATGGGGACGTGGAAAAGGAGCACGCCGTGGTCAGTGTCGTGGGTACGTAGCCGGGCGGCCACCACCCCGTCCTTACCCCCACCGAGCGGCGATGTGTTGGGCATCTGCTTCTGCGCAGCGGCATGTGGCGTGTGCAGTTCGAATGTGTCGCTATCGGGATCCCACGTCGCCGTCGTCTGTAGCTCCGCGGCGTCATTTCCTGCACCCGTCTCGGTGGTCAGGAACACGCCAATACGATCACGGTCCACGACGCGGAGGGGATTCTCGTCCGCCTCGGCGAGTGAACCCACATAGAGGTTGTGATGGATAGAGATGAGGGAAGCGCACGTCGGGTCGACGGCCGCGATCCACTCGTGAGCCCCGGCCAGACGCACCGCGTCGCTGGCCAGTTCGGTGGAGTGCGCGAGCATCGCGTTGACGGCCCGCAGGCGTCGATAGGAGAGCGCGGTGCGCTGCTGGGGGGACAGGCCGGGCTCGTAGCGGAATTCGGGTGTGGCGATCAGTTGCCGCCAGGGCTCGTGGACCTGCCCGAAGTCCTCGGAGTCGAACAATCGCTTGGACAGGGCGTCCGCGGTGGCGGAGTCCACCTGCGACACCGGCGGGGTCAGCGACTTAGAGGGCATCGGGGCCCCTTTCAGCTTTGGTAGAACGAGATTCCGACGGCTCGCCCGCATGCTCGGCGGCCATGGAGAGGAGGGGAGGGGAGGGCGCGGGTGCTGCCTCGCAGCGTTGGTCGCGCCCTCCATTCCTCCTTGGCGATCCCACTGGCGGCTTGTGGTCCGCGACGGGCCTGCGGGGAAACGGACTCAGTTCCGGTCGATGATCTCTACGCACGCCGTGTGGCTGGAACCCTTGTATCGGGCGCAGAGCTTCCCGTTCCGCTGCGCTCCTGGCACCGTGTGGCCGATGATCTGCCCGCCGGAGCGCTTAGCCTTGATCTTGTAGGTGAAGCCGTCCGGCTGGGTGATGTAGACGGTGGCGGTCTTCCGCGACTTCGGTGGGTTGGTCCAGGCCGTCGTGACGTGGCCAGGGTTCTCTGACCCGGAGTCACCGTCAGTGGTGATGCAGATCTGCGGGCCGGACCAGTCATGGCTGCACGCGGACGCGGCGGCCTGCGCGCTCGGCGCGGCAGCGATGCCGGAGACGGCGAGAGTGCCGGCCACGGTCAGAGTGCGGGTCAGGATTGCGCGACGCATGAGAGGTTTCCTGTCGTAAGTGTGGCGAGAGGCGGTGCCCCCGGTGCTCGCAGCACCGGGGGCTGGAAGCCTGAGACGAGGCGGGGCCCAGCTGTAGACAACGCTGTTGGCCGCGCCCACCCGGCGGGGGCAGACCGCTCAAGGACGGGCGGGCGGAGTCACTCCCATTGACTCCGGCGCCCGGTCCGACAGCAGATCCGTAGGGCTGAGCTGGATTAGGGCAGTTCCATGTGGATCGCGAGGTACCGGCCCGCGACCCAGCCCTTCTCACCCTTGTGGGGACCGGTCTTGACCTTGATGTACGACCAAGCACCCCTGGTGCAGGGCTGGTAGACCTTCGTGCCCTTGGTGAGCAGACCCTTGGCCGTGTACTTGGTGCCGGGCCCGGTCCTGAACTTCACGTTCGACGACTCGACGTAGGTGTGGACATCGATAGACGGCGGCTTCCCCGTGCAGCTTCCACTGCCGGGGGCCGCGGACGCTGCTGGCGCCATGGTGACGGCGCCGCCAAGCAGTAGCGCGCCAGCCGCAGTTGCGGTGGCGGCCCTGCGCATGACAGACCTCATGAACCCTCCTGGGTTTTCTGTGGTGGATTCCGGCCGGCGGACGCGCGGTCGGAAGTCTTGGTGGAAGCGGACCGCAGCACGGATGCGCAGTCCGAGTAGCCCCCTCCCCGCGCCGGTGGTTTTACGCGGCCTTCCTCCGGTGTGCGGCCGGGGCCTGAGTTTCGGTCGTCATGGCGTCGCGCCGTAAGGCGATGTCGGACGAAGCGAGACTGCGCGAGACGCGGCGGTGGAGACTCGCACTCGACTCGGCAAGGAGGCATGCTCGGTCACGACCGCGCCGCAATCAGCGGAAGAGTCGCGCCTGAACATGTTGCCTGCCTTGTATAGAGTGAACCGAATGCCTATTGTCGCTCTATTAAAACACGAGTCGAAATGTCATTCAATAGATAGTCGACTGCGACTCAATGAGCGCCACTGAGCGGGACATGCGCAGAACTGGCTGCGACGACAAGACCGACCTCAGCTTCTTCGCCAAGCTGCGCCTCTTGTGGCACCCACCCTCAATCCGAGGGAACGCGGAGGCTACGACTCCCGGAATCTGTCGTGCGTCTATGTGGCGACGACTCAGGACTATGTGACGATTCACCCGGGGGCCGCGCCGAGCGCGCCTATGATCGATGCATGCCGTCGTCCCTTCCCACGTCCCTTGCTGTGTCCGACGCCATCACCCACTACCGCCAGCTGCGCGAGCTGACCGTCGACGAGCTGGCCTATGTGCTCCGGATGCTCGATCACCCGATCTCGGCCGACGCCCTCGCGGAGATGGAGCGATGCGCTCGTCCTGTGACCGTCGATGACCTCGTCGCGATCTCCTATGCGCTCGACACGACCCCCGCGATGCTGCTGTCGCACATCCCCATCGACATGCCGGAACCCGAAGGACCCCTTGCCACCGGGCTCCCCGGCGACGTCGACCAGGTCGAGCTCCGCGCCTGGCTCGAAGGAAAGACCACGCTCGACCGCGAGTCGCGTGTGGGCTGGTGGAAAGAGCGGGTCGCCCGCCTCAGGGTTCGGTCGGCGCACCACGAGGAGCAACTGCAGGGTGCGTACGCGGAGCTGCGCGAGCTCGGTGACCTAGGGCCTGTCCGACGGATCATGTTCGGGTAGGGCTCGGTAGGTTGGCCGCATGTCTTCTGCACTTATTGTTGGTTACGACCCGCAAGCGATACCTGGCGTCGACGGAGAGGCTCTTCGCGCGGCGCTCGATGCGGAGCTGGCCCGGTTCGGTGAGCACGGCATCGACGCGGCCATGACGCTGATCGTGTTCGACGAATCGGCCGAGTCTACCCTCGTCGCATCGTTGACCAAGCAGCCGTGGGATGTCGTGGTCGTCGGCGGCGGGATCCGCAAGACCGAGCCGCTGCTTCCGCTCTTCGAACAGATCGTGAACTTGATCCGGCGCCATGCGCCCCAGGCCGCCATTGCGTTCAACACCAGTGTCGGGGACAGCGTCGAGTCGGCACAGCGGTGGCTCTGAATCCCGGCCGCCTGATCACGTCCTGAGCCACAGTCGGATCGCGGCAACGGTGACGGTGCCGTGGAAGACGTAGGCGCGCTTGTCGAACCTCGTGGCCACGGCCCGGGAGTTCTTGAGGGCATTGATCGTCCGCTCCACTTCGTTCCTGCGCTTGTAGATCGTCTTGTCGAAGCCGGCGGGCCGTCCGCCCTTGCTGCCGCGGCGTTGGCGGTTCGCCCGCTGGTTCTTCGGCTCGGGGATGGTGTGCTTGATCTGCCGTCGCCGCAGGTAGCGGCGGTTACGCCGGGAGGAATAGGCCTTGTCGCCGCCGAGGCGGTCCGGTCGGGTGCGGGGGCGTCCGCCGCTGAGCCGACCGACACGGATACGTTCCATTACGGGGATGAGTTGCGGGGCGTCGCCCCACTGGCCCGGAGTGATCAGCAAGGCCAGAGGGCGGCGTCCGCCTTCCCCTGCGAGGTGAATCTTGCAGGTGAGACCGCCCCGGGAGCGTCCGAGTCCCTCATCGGGGCGGTGCTGCCGGGGCGTGCGTCTTTTCCCGGCACCCGCGGGGATCTCTTGCGTGCTCCCGCGGCGTGCTGGTGGGCCCGGCAGGTGGTGGAGTCCACGCTCACCATCGACCAGTCGATGCGGCCCTCGGCATCCGCGTCGGCCAGGACGGCCGCGTAGATCTTGTCCCACGTGCCGTCCGCCGACCAACGTCTGTGCCGCTCATATACCGTCTTCCACTTCCCGAAACGGGCAGGCAGGTCCCGCCACGGCACCCCAGTCCGGTTCCGGTACAGAATCCCGTTGATGACCCTTCGGTGACTGACCCAACGGCCACCGCGCTGCCCGGACTTCGGCAGATGCGGCTTCAACCGGGCCCACTCTCCGTTCGTAAGATCTCCCCGCCCCATGAACATGCCAACGGGCCGGAGCGTGAGAAGTCACATGATCCGTCGGACAGGCCCTAGCGCTCCAGGAAGCAGACGCCCCGCCGATGCAGCGTCTTCAGTGGCGCATCCAGGACGGCGAGCACGCGCTCAACCAGTCCGAAGTCGCACTGGCGCTGACTGAGCATCGACTCGACAACCTCCGAGAAGACGCCTGACAGCTGAGTCCTGGCCAGCCAAAGTCGCCTATCCATAGGCGACTTTGGCTGGCTTTCTGTCGTTAAGGTGGTACATCTGGTACATCAATCTGCAATACTGATAGTGCACTTGCGAATGCCTTCGCAAGTGCTGATGTACGAGAAGAAAGCTCGGAAATCGGTCAGGTGGTCCTCAAGGGGGCCAGCTTCGGCTCCCGGGCGTGGCCGAGATCCGGGGCTCGGGGATGCAGTGTGGAACTGTGGAGCCGAGACGCTGGTCCCTGTGAAGAGGGCACCACCTGGACACGCAGGACTGAACGAGAGAAAGCGGGGCGATCATGACTGAGGATCAGCCTCAGTTACCCGAGCAGCCGACACAGGGCCATGCAACAGCAACACAGGTCGTGCCGCCGCGACCGCAGGTTCCGCCCGTTGTCACGGTCGAGCAGTGGGGTGCCGAGTTCCAGCAGACGCATCACCGCGAGCCGACGATGTCCGAGTACCAGGCCGCCGTTCATGCCGGACTGATCGCTCCCGAGCGCCGGCCTCGTGATCCGTCAATGCAGCAGATGGCCGACGGAGCCAAGCAAGTCGTCAACGGTGCCCGGGACTTCTGCAACACCAAGGTCGCGCCGGCCGTCGAGAACTCTGGAGCCAAGGAGTTCCTCAGCAACCGCGTTGCCCCCGCCGCGCAGAGCGCCGCGCGCTCGATGCAACAGAGCACCTCGCGTCCGGGACTGGCCAAGCTGAGGGGGCTGGCCACCTTCACCCTTCCCGCCGCGGCATTCCTGGCGATCATCTCGCTGTTCATGCCGGTCGCTTCAGCCATGGGCTTCTCGGTCAACTACTTCAGCGACGAGGCCGGAGGTGAGGGTGGCTTCTTGCTCTTCATCATGCTCGTGGCCATCGCCGCTTCTGTCGTGGCAGTCATCCGCAAGGCGAACTGGTCCCGCATCACCACCGGAGTCGTGGGCATCGTCGCCGGCCTGATCGGCATGATCGACGGCTTCGGGACCATGAGCGCCGTTAGCGGCGCCCGCTACATCTCCGTCGGGGCGAGCGTGGTGCTCCTGGCGCTGCTGTCGGTCGTGATGCTGGCTGCTGCGGTCCTCATCCTGCTGTCGCCGCGTCAGATGCCTACGATTCCGCCGACGCCATCAGCCCAGCCTCCACAGCGAAGGAAGAACATCATGAACTCCACCAGGACCGCACGTGCGACGCGGACCAGGATCGCCGTGTCCGCCGCGGCCCTGGCCGCGGGTGCTCTCATGCTCACCGCCTGCAGCGGGAGCAGCGATGCTGCTTCTTCGCAGAGCCCCAGCAGCAGCCAGGCCTCCAGCTTCGACGGTGCCTACATCTCCATCACCGACGGGGCGCGCGGCGGCGTCGCCGCCATCGACGGCCACAAGATCACGTACATCAACGTCACCGCTGGCGACCAGCAGTGCCAGCTGACCACGAAGGCCCTCGACGACATCAAGCACGGCTCGATCGTCAAGGACGGCAAGACCGACAAGGGTCGGTACCAGGTTCTCTCGACCGGCACGATCAACGACAGCCGGACCAGTGTGCTCTGGGACGACGTCAACGGCTCCGACCAGACAGGCACTGACCCGGGAACCGGCTCGATCTCGATGTCGAACAGCATGATTACACTCGGGTACACCTTCGCCTACTCGATCGACCAGGTCCAGCTCATCCCCGCCGACAGCGACCAGGCGAAGGCCTTGATGGCCAAGGACTGCGACCAGCACAGCTGATTGCAGCACCACCCAGGCAGCACAGAACCCCGTGGATATCACGTCCACGGGGTTCTGTCTTTTCTCTGACACCTACTCCTGGAGCTGCTGCGCCCGGTACTCCTCAATCGTCTCCGGTGGCCGGCCGTACTTCGGCGCGTGCTGCTCGACGAAATCCAGCTCAGCCCACGCTGCCGGTTGCCGGATCCTCGACCGGGCCACCACGACGAACACCGTGGCACCGATGGCGATGTTGAGCAGACACCACCCAGCCAGCAACGTCGTCAGCACCACAGGCGGACCGTCCTCGATCGCCACGGTGGCCAGAACGACCAAGCCTGCGTTGTTGACCAAGAGGCTGGCCACGTACCCCTCGAACGTGCCGGACAGGCGCGCCAGAGTCCGCGGCTCGTCGCGATGCCGCACAGCGCGCATCATCTCGCCGACGAACACCACGGTGGCCAAGGCCGCCGCAGTGCTCAATGCCAGGTCGCGGATCCCGGTGATCCACCATCGCGCCGAGCGCCACCAGCCGCGCGGGAGCTCGCCGCGAAGCCTCGATCCGAGTCTCATGCTCTTCCCCTTCTCCTCCTGCCGCGCAAAAGACGACGCACCCGGTGAGGACGATCGCAATGGTCGTCCTCACCGGGTGCGTCAGCCCTCCACGCTCGCCCGGTCAGCCCTGCGGCTTCTCGCGCCGGCCCCGGCGAAGACCGCCGGCCGGCCGCTGCTGCGGCTCCGGGGTCTCCACGCTCTGAGGAGCCGGATCGGCCACCCGGCGCGGACGGGGACGAGGGCGCGGAACCGGAGCCTGCTGCGGCGAAGGAGCTGGTGCAGAAGCCGACGTCCGCGGAGCCTGAGCCCGCGGGGCGGGCGTCTGGCGCGGCGTCGGCGTCGACTCCTGGATCGAACCCGGCTGACGCGCTGCCTGCGTCCGAGCCGGAGTCTGCGCACCAGGCGCAGCCGGAGTCTGACCCGAAACCGGAGCGGCCACGGGACGAGGAGCCGACGTTTCGGCTCCCAGCTGCCTCGGAGCCGGGGTGCCCTGAGCGGAGCGTGTCGGACGCGTGCTCGGCGCGGCCGGCTGCCCGGAAGCAGAGACAGGCACAAGACCAGGAGTAGCTCCGCCGCTGAAGCGCTGCGGTGCAGCCTGCTGGTTGCTGCCCTGCTGGCTCTGCGCACCCTGGGTACCCGTGCCGAATTGCGTCGGGCCCGTCTGACCGGCGACGGCCTTACGGCCTCCGCTGGTCGGAACAGAACCAGCGCTGTCAGCGCTGCTCTGCCCCTGAGCGCCACCGCGCGAGCTCGACGGCTCCGTGGACGAGGCCAGAACCTCACCCGGGATGACCTTGCCGCCGCCCGAGTTGTACCCGAGATTCGACAGGCCGCCCTGATTGCTCAGATTCTGTGCCGTCTGCTTGTCCGAGTGTGAGCTGCCCGCTCCGCCATTGGTCAACTGCAGCGGACCGCCCTTGTCGTCGGGACCGTCGCCCTGGCCAGACGCGCCCAGAGCACCAGCAGGACTGCCTCCGCCACCGGAGCCACCGCCACCAGGACCACCGTCCAGCGTTGGGCTGTTCGGATCGCCCGGGCCACCCTCGCCGCCCTCCAGGGCCAGCGCCTGCTTGCCCGCGGTCAGAGCCGTGGCGTCGCCGTTCGTGCCACCGGCGTTCGTCGACGCCGTCTTGCCCGCGGGCTTGCCCGTGCTCGGAGACGCCGGGCCGCTGGTCTTGCTGTTGAACCCGTTGGCGAGCTTGTTGCCCATAGCCATACCCGCGCCAGCCCCTGCACCTGTGGCCAGAGCAGGCATCAGCCCACCCTTGTCCGGCTTCGGCGCGGTGTTGGTCTCCAGGAACTTGTCCACGAGCTTGGTGACCACCTCGTCCATCGCCTGCAGCACCGTCTTGCGGACCCGCAGCAGAGCGAAGGTGATGCCCATGATCAGCAGCGACGAGATGAGCGTCAGGATCACTACGATGATCCCGCCGAGCGCAGCGCTGCCCCACAGGCCGCCCGGGCTCATGAGGCTCGACAGGGGCCCGGCCATGATGTCCGGGACCGAGATCAGGAACTCCCCGACGAACTGGTAGATGAACAGCGTGACGAGGACCTCCAGGATCAGCGCCATGGAGTAGACGATTACCTTGGCGATCGCGGCCATCGCGCCCAGCGTCGCGAACGGCACGGCTGCCACGAGGCCGAAGGTCCTCTTGATCGCGCCGGCCAGCATGCCGATGGCGTACCAGAAGCCGAGCAGGACGATGGAACCCAGGACCATGGCTGCGTTGGACCAGTACATGAACTTCGCCGGCCCCGTGCCCACCTGACTGACGGCCATGTGGTTCTCGCGGGTGAAGCCGGACGTGGCGTTGTTCGAGCTGTACATGTTCAGCGAGCTGGGGCTGAACCCGGTGTTGAGGTAGTTGTACGCCGCTAGGGGAGACAGGTTGCACGAGGAGGGCGTCTTGCCCACCGTGAAGCCACAGTTGCTCTTCGTCCCGGTCGTTGTGAAGACCGTCGAGTCCTTGCCGGGACGAGAGGAGGTCAGGCCCGTGCCGTCGGTCGAGATCACCGGGTGATCAACCGGCTTCGGCCCCTCCTCCTCACCGAACTCCTCCACGTCGCCGTAGCTGTCCTTGTCGACGAACCAGCTCTTCTTGACATCCGCGCTCTCGTCCAGCTGCGTGATCGAGGTCTTGATCCCCGACTCGAAGTCGGAAGCTGCGATCTCGTTGCTGCCGATGTACTTGCCGATGATCCCGAAGGTCGAGAACACCGCCTTGAAGTCATCCGACGCACCGGTGCCGACGGAGACCGTGCCGTCCTTCCAGGCCGACTCGGCGTCGTTGGCCTTCGTGCCGATGCCGATGCCGTTGAATGTCGCTCCGTGGGACTGCTTGTTGATCGCCAGCGCGCTCGTGCGCACCGACATCACCGCGTCAGAGCTCGCCTGGTCGCCGTTCCAGGAGACAGTGGCCTGGTCCGGGATCCCGAGGCGGTCGTTCATCATCCACGCCTCGAAGTCGACATAGGTGCTCAGCACGACGCGCGTCGGACCGGCATGCTGGCCGAGAACCGAGTTGTCGAACTTGTCAAGCACGCTGGTGTACATCGATCCGATGAGCGGCAGGCCGACGCCGATGAAGACGACGCGCACGATCAGCTTCTTGATCGCCGAGCCGCGGTCCATCTTCTTGAACATGACCAGGCCGATGAGCAGGAAGCCGATGAAGATCGGCACCAGCGCCTGCCACGAGATGTCGACGAGAAGGCCGTACCAGCCGCTGATCCAGTGCTGGAGGCCCGAGAGCGCGCCGCCTCCGGTGTCACCTCCCGTCATCCCGTCGGCGAAGGTCGGATTGACCGCCCTGACCGCCTGGTAGAACCACATGAAGGGGTTGATGAGCTTCAGGAACTGGAGGACGACGTAGAACAGCGTGCCGACCGCCAGCGCCAGGGCGTAGAGGACCCAGATGATAGAGCCTCCGATCACGCTGACGATCTGGCCGCCGATGCCCGAGGACATCGTGTCCAGGCCGAGGTCAGCGTTCGCCGCCCCGAAGTGCGCGTAGTCGAGCATGCCCGAGTACTTCGCGTTGCCCTTGTCGTCCTTCGCTGCCAGGGTCTCGTACGTGACTGTCTGCGAGGACCCCGAGACCTCAGCGAAAAACCAGCCCACGATATTGCCCAGACTGAATTCCGGGTCGGCGTAGCCAAGCATGGAACCACCCGAAGAAGGACGGCTCGTGACCGGCTTCCAGTTCTCATGCATGTCCTCGTCGTTCGACGGCGAGTTCTCCTCGCTGAAGTACGAGCTCGCATTCGAAGCCAGCTGGTAGAGGCTGTAGTTGTCGCGCTCCTTCTCGTCGTCCGCGGACGCCGGCGAAGAGCTCGCCATCATGAGGACCGGCACGAACAGCGCGGCCAGGAGCACGAGGGCGAGCCCGCGCGCGAGCCTGCCCTGGCGGGCTCCGCCACCGCCGTGGCCGACCCAGGCACGCAGCCGTGCCACCGCCGTGATCGTCCCGTTCATCGTCTCTCCCCTACTCCTCGCCTTCGTATCAGTGCTGACCTCGCTCATGCCTTGAGCAGCTTCTTCGGCTTGGGCTTCCTCGCTGGCCGCCTTGCGCCGTCCTTGGGCTGCTGCAGGTTCTTCTTGCCGTCGCGGCGCTTGCCCCTGTCGCTCTGGCCCGCGTCAGCCTCGCCGTCGCCGCCCTCGCTGTGCTTCCGGATGCTGGTGAGGTTCGCGCCCGGTGCCGGCTTGTCGTGCATGATCGCGTCCATCCGCGCAGCCTCTTCGGCCCTGGCCGCCTCCAGGCGGACCTGCCTGCGCTGGGCCTCGCGGTAGGGGTTGATCCCCAGTGCCAGGTCCAGGTGGAAGACCACGTTGGAGACGCCCCGGCGCAGGTACGTGAGGTTCTCGCCCTTGGTCGTGATGAGCTGGGCGAGATCCGGCGGAATCCGCTGGTGCAGCTGCTTCTGGTACTCCGCCACCGTGCCGTCGCGCATCGGGCCGAAGAGCGTGTAGTCCGCGGCGTCGAACTTGTTGAAGTCGCTGTCGGCCAGCATCGTGTCGACGTCGTTGTAGCTGTAGACCACCCGGCCGCCGCGCTCGTGCATATGGTCGAACTGGCCCTTGATGTACTTCTTCACCCGGTCGTCGATGTGCTCGGTGCCGTGGATGATCACCGTGTCGTCGAGCCCCAGCTTGCCAACGGCGAAGCCGACGATGTTCACCAGCTGCGCCATCGCCACGCCCCTGCCGCGGCGCATGAGCCGCGAGAAGTCGTAGACCACGCGCCGCGAATCCCGGACCCCGTCCACGGCCGAGGCCGTGTGGTTGTTGAACAGGTCGCCGTTGGTGCTCAGCATCGCGTTGGCGATGCCCCTGAGCACGTTGTAGGCGCGCAGCTGGTCCGGGTCGGTCTTGTTGGAGTTCAGCAGCGCCTTGTGCGCGGTTGCCAAGTAGGAGACGAACATCTGAAGACGCGGCACCTGGGTGTGCGGGATGTTCACCACGCGCAGGCGGTGACGCTGATCCTTGGCGTTATGCCGCCACATGCCCTGCTCGATGTAGAAATCGGTCGCGGTGTCTTCGAGGGCGCTGCGGATGATCGAGCCGATCGCTCCGTCGCTGGTCTCGTAGAGCTGCTCGAACATCAGCTTGAGCTTCTCCATCTGGGCGGAGAAGACCGTCAGCTCGTCCTCCTCCTCGCCGAACATCTCGAACATGTTCACGTCGCCCTGATTCAGGTCCACGCGCGAGGTGAGCCGCTCGAACTTCGGGCCGAGCTTGTCGAGGTTCGCTCCGTCGAGGATGAGGTGGACGACCTGGCCGTTGTTCAGCAGCGCCGCCTGCGAGATCTTCGAGCACCACATGTTGGCCACCCGCTGGCGGTCGAGGTACTCGCTGAGCGTGGTGTCGGCGACGATCGCGTGGTGGTCGTAGGCGTTGACGTCCATGAGCACTGCGCTGTTGTTGACGTCGCCGACCATGTAGCCGACGTACTCGCCGCCCTTGTCGTTGAGGCCATTGGTCACCAGCGAGTACGAGCCGGCCAGCTCGGTCGAGGTGAAGTGGAAGCCTTTGCCCTTCTTCTTCTCGTTGTTCTTCCACAGGCCCGAGAGCTCCTGACGCTGCTCGCCTGCGTAGGGCGCAGCCTTCAGCGTGCCGAATCGGTCGATGTACAGACGCGTGACCCGGTCGATCGTGTCGTCCAGGGTCGCGAGATCGGGGGCCTTGAGGAAGAGCCGGTTGTGCACCGAAAGGTAGCTCGCGCCGTCCTGGATCTCTGCGATCGTGATCCCCAAGTCACCGGAAATCTTCGCGGCCTTGCGCTTGGAGGAGGTCGTGCCCGTCTCCTCCTGCTCGTTCGCATCCAGCCGGTCCAGCTTCTCCGACTGCTTGGTGTACGAGTCGATCCACTTCTCATCCATCCGCTTGACCTGCTCAAGCACGACGGCGGTGACCCGCTCGTCCAGGCCGTCCGGGATCCGGTCGATACCCCAGAAGGCGGCGAAGTTGTCGTGCGCGGCGTCGTCGTGGAAGTACGCCAGGATGCAAGCAACCGAGCCGTCGACCTCGAAGTAGTCGGAGCGGAAGAGGTACTTCTCCTTCGGCTTCAGCGCGAGCAGGTGAGGGTAGGCGTCGAACGTGCCCTGGAGGTGCTTCACCTCCCGGCGGCGCTGCCACCAGTTCTTCTTCGCCTCGGCGGCCTCATCTGCTGCGCCGTCAGCTGCCGCAGTGTCCTGCACGCCCTCAGCCTGAGCAGCACCGTCCGCGCGCGGATCAGCGACCACAAGCTCCGCGGTCTCATTCGTCTCGTCAGGCTTCTTTCCCGGAATGCCGAGCTGTGCCCGGACTTTCGTCATCAGCGCCATGGTGTCCTTCGTTCGTTCCTCGTCGTGGTGGTCGGCCTGGCGCTGGTCAGTTCAGCGACGCCTTGAGCTTGAGCAGTTCGTCGTCGATGCCCTGATAGAAGACCCGGAGCATCGGCAGGGCCTCCTCGCGGTCGAGCATCGTGGCTTCCTTGATCATCAGAGTCGAGCCGCCGACCTCGGCCTGGAGGACCTGGTGCCCCTTGCGCAGTGCGTCGGCGTTCTTGCCCTTGAGCAGCAGGTACTGGTGGATCGAGGTGAACTTCCCGCCCACGTGCTGCGTGAGAATGTCGTATTGCTCGTTCTGCAGCTCGATCAGATCGGGATCGCGGACCTGCAGGGCCTGGTTGCGCCGTTCCAGGTTCGCCACCTGGTGGTAGACCCGCTGCGGTTCCTTCGTCGTGATGAAGCTGTGCTCGCAGGCCGTCTCGACCTTGCGCCAGAAGGAGTCGACCCGATCGAGGATCCCGACCCGGTCCTCGTCGAAGAGCAGATAGCTCGCCGAGCCGACTACCAGGTAGACCTGGCCTTCACCGCCGTCGGAGAAGCGGATCAGCCCGTCCTCGTCGATCCCGTCGATGCCGACGATCGAGTAGAAGTCCGTGGGGTTCGAGCTGCGGCGCGTAAAGACGTGACGGGCCTTCGGCGGCAGGTAAACCAGGAAAGCCGGCACGCGCATGATGCGCAGCTCCTTCGTCTTCACCAGCCCGCCGAAGTAGGCGATCGCCGCCAGTCCCCAAAGAACGAAGAACGTGATGGCGACTGGGCCCGAGCTCGCGACGAACGTCGATGTGCTGAACCACAGCACGGCGAGGATGCCGCCGCCGAAGAAGAGCAGCTGCTTGATCGGGGAGGGCCTGGCCGCCCAACCTCCCTTGCTCAGCGTGATCTCGTGGTCGAGGAAGCTCCTGTTCAGCGAACTCGGCACCTTATAGGACAGTTTCGCCATGAATCTCTCAACTCCCCCTGCGACTTCAATGGCCATTACTCGTTCTATCGAAAAGTCCTCATACATGAGGTGTGTAGATGGCATCCTATCTCAGATAGGTCATTTGAATCGAGGATGAAAGGTGCTTGAATGGCGACATCCGATGACTTGGACTGGCGAGTACCAGTCATCGGGTGTCGTCTGAGCGGCTGACAGATCAGTCGCGCAGCGAAAGCAGAGGCGCTCAGCCCATCGCTACCGCCTCGAAGCGCGGAACGTCGTCGCCCAGGTCGAGCACCGCCAGCGCATCAGCCGGGCCATCCCGGTCGAGGATCTCCTGACGCACCTGAATCCCATCGAGCACGGACCGCTTCGAGTGCCGGAAGTGGTAGTGCCCGGCGACGCACGGCGTCCCCTTAGCCGGATGTTCGTCCGTGGGCAGCTCCGCCTCGCACCACGTCCGGCCGGCACCCGCATGCATCGGTCGATGTTCGCAAGGTGCCGGTGTGGCTAGCGCCCAGCGCGGACGTCAGCGTCGGCACCTGGCTCCGGCCTGGGATCTTCCGAACTGCCCGCTCCCGAGGGGGCCTCGCCGAACTACAGGTGGCAGAAGGACAACTGAACCGGTAGCTGCTCCGGCAGTCAGACGGACCCGGCCGTTGTACAACATCTCTCGACGACGGCCGAACTCTGGATTCAGCGGACGCCGACAACATCGCATACGACTGTGTGCCCCGGCTCCTGTTCTGGCCGCCGCTGAGGACCTGTTCGCCGCCATCCCGCGCTTCTACGCTCACGACACCAAGGCCACGCTCCCCAGGGACGACTTCGCCACGGAGCACGATCAGTGCGCCGAGACCATGAGCGCCTTCCTGGACGCTGCCCGCCGTGACCTGGCCTACAACCCCCCACCCCTGACAGCTGATCCGCAAGTACAAGGAGCGCAAGTGCCGCGAACAGGCGACCCGGGAGTAAACACGCCTACCTGATTCCCACCGCGCCGGCCGATGGCTGCGGACGCGACGTCGCCCTTTCACGTTGGGCCGTTGGCCCCGGGTGGCGAAGCAGACCGGGAGAAGGCAGGGACGCGGCAGTTGCCGCAGCTGGCCTGCATCCATATCCGCGGCCCGTCGCCGCGCAGGCGGATACGGCCGGGCTCGCCGCAGGCTTCACAGGTGTGCTCCGAGTCCGTCTCGGCGGCGTCGGTCAGCGCGGTGGCCCGGTCGGCGAACTCCCCATCGAACTCGCCCTTGATGAAGCGGTCGGCGACGGTAATGCGTAGGCTGCCGAACTTCGTGCCGAACGACTCGATCCGGTAGTCGGCGTCCAGGGCCAGCAGGCCGTGGTGCAGCCGGTCGAGCAGAGTGGCCCATCCGGGTCCGACGGTGGCGGCCCAGACGGGGATCTGCCGCGCGGCAGCGGAGCGGGAGGGTTCCGGCGTCATGGACGCCATGGTCGTGCAGACCACTGACAATCGAATCCGTCCGCACTTTCTAGCACCCGGCCACTACAGCAGACGACTCACTCGCCGTCGGCGCCAGGGTCGCTCGCCCGGACACCCGGTTGACCATCGGCTGGTGAACGAGCTTCACCCCGTACGACCCCGAGAGCCCTGGAGACCGACCTCATCGTCGCGTCCCCAGGGCTCTGCTATGCCTGCCCAGGAACCCACCCTGACTCCGGAGAGTGCTCGATGACAGGGAGTGTTATCTAGGGGTGTCCTCTGACCGTTAGGCACGTCTGGCAAGTAGCTCCAGGAGTACATGCCTAACGGGTATCTGCTGGTTCCTTCAGGCAAGTTCGGTACGTGAGGCACGAGTTCAGCCCAACCTCGTTACGACCGTAACGAGGTCACAAATTGGGCAGATCCTCCGCCTTCCGCTTCGACTGACGGTCACTCGGCGAGCAACTATGTTGCGGCCGAAACGAGGTTCTGGCAGGTCGACTAGCTAGGAGCGTGGGTCAGTAAGAGACTCCGATCCTTGAAGGGGGTGGGACAGGAAGCGGTGCTGGGGTCATTCTCCGGTAGCCTGATCGTGCGCACGAAATCGCGGTCCGGTTGGTAGCCCGGACGCTGCTGTCGTAGTACGGCAGTCTGTATCCGCCCTTTCCAGGGATGTCCGGTGTGCCGGAATCCGGCCTCGTCAGGCCGGTGGCTGGCATGCACTGGAGAGTTCTATGACTACCTCTGTGACCCTGACGATCTGCTTTGATGCCCCGTTCTGGGTCGGAGTTCTTGAGATCGCCGAGGCAGGCGAGGTCCGCGCCACTCGGCATGTGTTCGGTAGTGAACCCACGGACGCCGAGCTGTATCAGTTCCTGCTACGCCATGGCACAGCGCTGCTGGAACGTGCGCAGGCCAACCCTGCGGTTCCCGTGGAGACCCGGCGCCCGGTGCGGCATAACCCGAAGCGAGCCGTGAGGCTGGCCGCCAGGGAGGCTGCCAGAGTTGCCCAGGGGCGACACAGCACTGCGTCTCAGGAAGCGCTACGGCTGGAACTTGAACAGCGCAAGTCGTCGGCCGCAGCTGAGGCCAAGAAGCGAAGGCAGGACGAGGCTGAACGCAAATACGCCCTGGCGCAGGCCAAGCGCAAGCGCCGGAAGCGCGGGCGTTGAGAGGACAGATACCGATGAGACGGGCGACCAGTTCTCCAAGGTGCATGGATCTGGTGATCTCCCTTGCGAGATGATCACGATATGCGTGGTGGGGACGGACTGTTCGAGGTTGAACCGGTCGAGAAGAAGCGGCCGCAGGGCCGTCCGGCGGCGGTGGACAAGACGTTTCGGGCCTTCGACCCGCACCAGGTCCTGCTGCTGCCGCCGTCGCTGAACGAGTGGCTGCCCGAGGACCATCTGGCACGGTTCGTCGCCGACCTGGTCGACGAGGTGCTCGACTTCGGTCCGGTGCTGGCGGACTACACCGAGAAGCGCGGCTACCCGCCCTACGATCCCCGGCTGATGCTGCGGCTGCTGATCTACGGCTACACCACCGGCGTCCGGTCCTCGCGGGCGATCGAGCGCAAGTGCACCGACGACGTCGCGTTCCGGTTCCTGGCCGCCGACCAGGCCCCCGACTTCCGCTCGATCGCCCGGTTCCGCCGCCGCCACCTGGACGCGCTGGCCGACCTGTTCACCCAGTCGCTGCACCTCGCGCAGAAACTCGGCATGGTCACGATGGGCCGCGTCGCCCTGGACGGCACGAAACTGGAGGCAGGCGCCTCCAGGCACAAGGCGATGAGCTACGGCCGTCTGGTCGACAAGGAGGAGCGGATCGAGGCCGAGACAGCAGCCCTGGAGGCCCAGGCCCAGGCGCTGCTGGCCGACGCGCAGGCCACCGACGAAGCCGAGGACCAGATGTTCGGCGCCGACGGCAAGGACACCGACCTGCCCGCCGAGCTGGACCGCCGGGAGAAGCGCCTGGCCAAACTGCAGGCCGCTCGCGCGCAGATCGAGGCCGAGGCCGCCGACAAGGCCCGCGCCCACGCCCAGGACAAGGAACGCCGCCGTCAGGAACGTGGCGGCATCAGCGACGAGCAGGCCGTCACCGACGCCGGGGACAAGGCCGCCGCGAAGGCGCGTCCCAAGCCCAAGGCACAGGCCAACTTCACCGACCCCGACTCACGGATCATGAAGAACAGCGACGGCGCCTACATCCAGGCATACAACGCCCAGGCCGTCGTGGACGAGAAGCACCAGGTCATCACCGCCGCCGACGTGACGACCAATCCTTCGGACGTGCTGAACTACACCACCATGCTCGACCAGTCGGCCCGGAACACCGGCCGCCACCCCAAGCAGACGCTGGTCGACGCCGGCTACTGCTCCGAGGCCAATCTCAACGCCGCGAGGGACCGTCAACTGGCCTGCGGCACCGACACGTTCATGGCCACCGGACGACTGGCACACGACGAGCAGGTCCCGCCCGCACCGCGCGGACGGATACCAGCGAACGCCACACTGAAGGAGCGGATGGCCCGCAAGCTGCGGACCAAGCCCGGCAAGACCGCCTACAGCCGCCGCAAGGCCATCGTCGAACCCGTCTTCGGCCAGATCATGACCTGCCGGAACGGCCGCCAGCTCCTCCTACGCGGCGAAGACGGCGCCCGCGGCGAGTGGCGCCTGCTGGCCGCCTGCCACAACCTCCGCAAGATCTTCCGACACGCCGGAACCGCCGGACTCGCCACCGTGCCCGGCTGACCAGCCGGGCCCCGGCCCCGTCACGGCCCTACCAGGCCGCACACCCGACGGGCAGAACCCCATCCCGGCCTCACAGGCACCGACCGGACGACCGCGACTGATCCCACCGCTCACGGCCACCCGACCAGTTGCCTGTTACTGACCCACGCTCCTAGCTAGGTGTTTCGGCCGAACCACTTCGTGGGCCGCCTCGGTGCAGCTGCCATGCCCGGAGCGTGGCCGCACCGGTCCCGAGCAGACGCGCCAGCTTGTTGAGGCTGCCGGCTTCCGTCACGGCAGCCTCCAGGTCGCCCCAACCTCGATCGGTGAACAGTTGGTCTAGCCGGTCGTAGGCGGCCTGGCGCTTGGGGTGGAGCCGACCGCCACGGTCCTTCCAGCCGGGTCCCACGATCGCGTTGCGCCAGTACGCGATCGTCCGTGGGTCGCGGCCGACGTTCTGCCCGAGTCGGTTCACACTCAGGTGGAGGGTGCTGCGGATCAGGTCCCCCCAGTCGGTGTACCCCCGGGTGGTGGCCAGCGCGTCCAGGGCCGCGCGCTTGTTGGCGTGCGCCATGGAACGGCCCTTGGCGACCGCAGCGCGGTGGCGATCGCGCACCTCCGGCCGGGACGAGGTCTCTACATGCCGGGCGGTGCCAGCCCGCCCGGCGGCGGCCCTCCCCTCAGGAGGCATCCGCTCGGCGATCGGCACCACGTCTCCTGCGTGCAGTCGTGCCGTGGTCTGCTGCCGCCACCGCTCGGAGAGGTCGCTGCTGACCAGGGGATGCGTGGCAGCCAGGCCGTGTCTCTCACGGTACTCATCGGCCGTCAGGCCCTCACGCCGGTTGAGGTGCGCCGGCAGGGCTCGGAACCACTGCCTGCACTCCAGGCACTGCACACGTCCGTCTTCCTCCGGCTGGACACCGGGAGCGGCGGTCATAGCGCCCTCCCTCTGGCCGGTGCCGCGCCGATGCGACGCTGGCGCTTTCCACGTCTGCGCAACTCCATTTCCGCGGCCCAGATCTGCACGGTGGCTTTGCTGACGTCCAACTCGGTCGCGATCTGCGCGACGGGTAGGTTCTCGTCCGACCAGAGCTCCCGCAACCTTTCCAGTCGCTCAGGGGTCTTCTTCTTGTAGCTGCGATTGTTCTGGGGACGAATCGGCGGCAGCACGGCGGCCAAGCGCGGATGGTTCCTCGCGTAAAGCCGTAAGTTCGACTTGTTCACACCATTGGCGCGGGCAGCTTGGCTCATGCTCACACCGCTTGCGATCGCCTCGGCGATGTTGTCGAGCTGGGCGTCGGTCACACGCCCATTCGCCGGTCCCGAGTCCGCGACCATCCTCAGCACGGCATCCTCCGCCGCCACGAAGTGCGGTTACGTCTTCCGGTAGTACTTCAGGCTCCCCTCCGGAATCCCACAGACCTCCGCAGCCAGGGGGATGTCGCCGCCGGTCCGCGTCAAGGCGGCCAGATAGTCTCCCAACCGAGCGGCTCTTTGGATTTCCGGGGAGCGCCCGTCCAAAGCCGCGCGTAGTTCGCCATCGGTCCCACTGACGGCGGCCAGTCGACGCCGCGTGACTCCTGCGGCGGTCGCGGCTTCATTGATGCTGTGTCCCGCTCGCACCAGCGAAAGGAAGTGCTCGCGCTGCTGGGAGGTCAGGCCACGATATCGGCCCGCCTCGGCGTTGTGAGCGATACGGCAGCGCACGCAACGCCCCCCCTTCCGCCAACCGGTGGCAGTCCCGCAGCTTGTCGCGGGGGCGTCACACTCTTCAGTGATCACGCGACCGGCTCCCGCACGTCTGAGGCATAGGCGATGGACAGGGCCGGAACCTCCTGGGCGACGCGAGCGACGACGGCACGGTGCCAGGACGCGGGGAATTCGGACTCCGGGTGTGCTGCGTGGTACTCCGCATCGTCCCGGTAGGTGACTACGCCCGGGTCCGGCAGGTCCATCAACGCTTCGACGATGCGCGTCACGAACTCACCGGTGCGCCGTTCGAGGTCTTCGATCTCCAGGCGGACGCCATCAGGGATAGCGTATTTGCCCTGCTCCCAGTGGCGCACGGTTCGAGGTGAGACGCCCAGGTGCTCGGCGAGCCAGTCACCGGTCAGCCCCAGGAACTCACGTACGACCTTGAACTCCGCGGGAGTCATCCGCTCGTCCTCGGGCATGCCCGGCGGGTCGGTGTAGCGGCGGGTTTTCTTGTGCTCGGTCATGACAGGCTCCAAGGCAGAGGCCCGCCCCGGAAAAAGGGCGGGCCGGGAGAGGGGTGGTGGGATGGTCAGTCTTCGTCGGTGTGGACGTGGCGGCCCGTCTCAGCGGACATCTCCGTCACCTCCTGGACCTCCTCGGCGTAAGCCTTCTTCGCGTCCTCGACGGTGTCGTAGACGTCGCGCTGGCTGAAGCCGTCGCCGTCCCACACAGTGACGGACCGGTAGTCGCGGATCACGCCGCAGGTGGCCTCGTTGCACTCGGTGCAGTCCGTGTCGTCGTCCCACTTCTCGAAGTCGGCCGGGATCCAGTGGGCGGCCATGGAGGCGACCGCGCCGTTGCGGACGTGGCCGCAGCCGGCGTCCTCGCCGCCGCAGTACTGGCCGGCGGGCGAGAAGCGGACTGCGGCGCCGTTGGTGAGGACCAGCGTGTCGGCGGTGGTGGCGACGGCGTCGACCTCGTAGGTGTCGCCGCCGAACCACAAGCCGCCGGTCCAGTCGAGGGGAGTCTCGGCCGCGTCCTCGGGGGTTGCCGGGGCGTGGGTGTTCATCAAGGCGGCGAGGTCGGCGGAGGTGGTGAGGATGCGCATGGGCCCGGGTCCTTCCGGTGCTGGATCTGGGGCTGTTCCCCTGATCTCACACCAACAAGGTAGCTTCCTAAAATAGGAAGCGCAAGGGTCTCTGTGCTGCAGTCCGGTCGGAAATGTTCGACTGAAACGATGTCGGACCACCTTGGTTCGGCCGAACCAAGGTGGTCCGACATCGTTTCAACAGCGGTGCAGCGACGTGCCTAACGTGCCTGCAACAGCCACGGTTGCCTGACCTGCGAGAACTGCGCCCAGCCCTAGATAACAGCGGTCGCTGTCGTGAAAAGGCAGCAGCGGTCCCCAGGTCCGGGACCCGCTGCTGCTCGTCAGTGCCTGTGTGGGCATCAGCCGAACGACGGCACGATCTTCTTCTTGCCGCCCTCTTCCTTCCAGGCAACCTTCGCGTCAAAGGTCTTACCCTTCGACGAGACGAACCCCGTGCCTTGGATGGTCTTGCCGGCCGCCAGGTCACGCCTTTGCGCATCGGTAAAAGTCACCTGGCACCAGGACCGCGGCGGCTCGTCGCCAGAGCCGAAGTCGGGGACGATCTTCTTCGCCTTCGCGTCCCAGCTGACCTTGCAGCCGAAGGTCTTGGCGGTCCTCGCGCTGACGAAGTCGTCGATCTCCAGCGCCTGGCCCGCCAGGAGCGCCGTGACCTCCGCCGGCGTGAACGTCCGGCCGGACCACTTCGTCGGCTTGTCGGGCACCTCCAGCTGGAACCCGACGAACTTGCGGCCCTTGAAGTCGCCGCCGCCGAGCGCACCGGTGGCCGTGAACGGCTTGTCCGCCTTCGACCTCGCCTCGAACGAGATCGTCTCGCCCGCGAGCAGCTTCGCCACCTCGTCATCGCTGAACTCGTGGCCCGACCAGACCTTCTTGAAGGCGACCTTCTTCGGCTCGCCCGGAGCGGCCTGCCACACACCTTCGGCGCGCGCAGCGACTACCTGCTCCTTCAAGCCCAGCTCGGCGCGCATGGACGCGGCGTTTTTCGTCATCGTGACGATGTCATCGCGTACCCAGTCGGCGACGACGGCCAGGCGCTCCTCGGCCGTCGCCGTCCCGGCGGCGATGTCGCGCATGTCGGCGTAGACCTTCTCAGTGAGTCCGAGGTCGCCGATGCGCGTGCCCGGCAGGAGCCGCCAGCTCATCTCGCCGGCCTGCGCGAGCCTGAGCTTCCGGCCCTTCTCCGTCAGCAGCGGGTACTTCGCCTTGCCATTGGTGACCTCCGAATACGTCGAGGTACGGGTCGCGCCCGTGCCCACGTCGCGCTTCTCCAGCTGCTTCATCAGCCACTTCATGGTCGGGTGCTCCGGGCGCTTGTTCGAACCCTCGAAGATGAACGGCTCAGCGTTCCGGCCCAGGCCCTTGCTGGACTCGTTCTCGTCGCCCTCGGCCGTGTCGTCGCCGGCGTCCGGATCGAACACGGCACGCCAGCCGGGGCTCTTGGGCACGTTGGCGATGCCGACGAAGTCCGGGTACTTCTCCACGTGGCCCTTCTGCTGCTCGTAGAGGTAGTCCTCGGCGAGCATGGCCAGGTAGTTCTTCGCGAGCATCTCGTAGATGAGTCGTCCGGCCTTGCCGTACTTGTGCTCGACCTCGTCCAGCGAAGAAGGCACCTTCAGGCCCGGACGGTTCGCACCGTGCGTGCCCTGGGGCTTCACGTGTGTGGACCGGGGCTGGCGGTGCGTCAGAAGCCCAGCGTCGACGCCGACCACGGCGGCGATCTTGTCGACCAGCGGGGCGAGGTCCTTGAACTGCTCGGGCGTGATCGTCTTGTCCTCCGTGCGCGGGTACGAGACGACCTGGTCCTCGTACATCTTCTGGTAGGTCGAGAGCGTCAGGTTCGCCTTCACGCCCTTGCCGACGAGCATCGAGGACAGGGACGCCAGATCGAGCAGCTTCGGCGGCGCGGTCTTCTTGCCCGCCTTGCTGTCCAGGACGACAGGGGAGGGGCCGTACTGCTGCGGCACCTGGCCCTTCTGGTCGAACCGCGGCTCATCAGGGTTCGTGTACATGACGTCGTTCTCGTCGCGGAAGCGGTTCTGGAAGAACGGCTTCTTCACGTACGCGTCATAAGCCTTCTGCTGGTCGCCGACGAGAGAGACCATCGCCGACTTCAGCCGGCCCTGGCGCAGCACGAGGTCCTGACCGGACTGGCGACCCATCGCCGTGGCGATGCGGGTGAACTGCATCGAGAGGAAGTCCCACTGCGAGCGGTACATCGCCTTGCGGTAGTCGCCCTCGTCCTGCATGGACTTCACCGGCCGGCGCTGCTCGAAGGCCTTCTGGATCGAGGCCTTCGACTCGTCGGTGAACTCCATGCGGCTGAACCGCTTGCCATGGAAGCCGAGTTCGTCGATCGCCTCCCAGAAGAGCAGGTCGCCCTCGCCGGACGGATCCAGGTCCGTGGCGATGACGATCTCGGCACCGCGGCCGAGCGCCGCACGCAAAGCCTTGATGACGTCTGCGACGTTCTTCTGTGGCTCGCGCCTCCACGAAAGATCCTGCGGGTTCCACGGCAAGTTGCCCAGGTCCCACGTCTGATAGGCGTCCGCGAGCGAGGAGTCCACCATCGCGTGTGGCTGGGCGAACTCGTAGAGATGGCCCCTCAGGCTCGCCACCTCGTAGGCCGTGCCCTTGTAGCTGCCCTTCGTCCCGCCGAGGGCGCTGGCCATGTTCCTCGCTGCGCTCGGCTTCTCTGCGACCACGATCGCGACCATGTCGACTCCTTCTCGTCGTTGACTTGGAAACGAGTGTGAGCCTACTCGAAAAGAGTGGTCGAATGAGAGTCGAAAGGGATCTAAAAGGACTTTGAATGGCGTGAGGGTCATGTAAAGAAGGCCGGCGCCGGCACGCTGTTCGAGCAATCGCCGCTCGTCAAAAAGAGAGAAGACCCCGAGAAGCTGTGCTTCTCGGGGTCTTCATCTGTCGAGCGCTGTCACCGCCCAGTCGGCAACGCCACGCCGAGCCGGACGCGGTACACCCGCAGCACCTTGCCGAGTATCTCGAGTCCCTCAGGGTGCTTCAGGCCTTCCTCCAGCTCCTTCAGCCGGATGGGCCGCACACCGGCCACCTCGGCGACCTGCTTGCGCGTGGCCTGACCCCTGAGCTTGATCAGCAGATGCGGCAGGTCCGCGGTCAGGTCCTCGAACATCCGGAACTTTTCCCGCTCGCCCATGCGCGTGTGGCCGACATGGATCGCGCCACGTCGACGCATCTTCCCGGAGCTTCGCGGGGATCTCCTGCTCGCTCCGGTAGCGGCGCTTGAAGGCCCACGTCCCTTCGCGCTGCGTCCGGCATCCGCGCGGCGCGTCCACGGGCCGCGAGGCCGGCGCGGCCATACCCGCACACCGCGGAGTGCAGTACAGGCCGAGGTACACCGGATCCTGGGCACGGAGGCCCAGACCCTTGCCGCACGTCTTGCAGCGCTGCCGGGCGGGGAAGTGCTTCTCCTTGCTCGTCGTGGTCATCGAATCGGCCGTCCTTCCCGCTCGCGTTCAAGCTTCAGCTGCGTCCTGGTCGCCTCCCGGGCCTTGTCCCGGAGATAGATCGCCTCCTTGTGCGTGATCGGCGCGTCGTGGAGGTTGTGCGAGCCCCGCAGGAAGTTCTCCGTGCGGTCGGCGATGGAGTACGCCAGCGCCTGCTCGATCACTGCGCTGGTCTGGCGCACCTCGCCCAGCTCGTCGCGCAGCTTGCGCAGCAACCCGTCCCGCTCGCGTTCGACAGCCTCGATGTTCGCCAGGCGTGCCACCACGCTGCCCAGCAGCGGGTCGCGGGAGCGGAACAGCTCGACGGCGCGCTCGGTGGCAGGATCGGCATCAAGGCGCAGGTCGAGCTGCGCCAGCAGGAACGCCGTCACCAGCGTGCCCTGGCTCAGCCGCTGGCTGAACTCGCGCGCGGCGCTGTCGCTCACGCCCAGATCACGGACCGCGGCGGCTCGCAGCTGCTCCCGCAGCGCGTTCATGATGCTCTCGGGCAGCGCCTTGATGTGCGGCTGGCTCTGCACGCCGGCGAGCCGGAAGCCCGACTGGGGGAGCGTGGCGGTCTCGGCTGTGCTGCCCGAGCTCCCCTTCGATGCCGCACTCTGCACGGCGTCCTGATGGTCGGTGAGCTGGAGCGAGCCGGGCGTTACATGCTCGGATTCATCCGGTGTGGCGACGACGTCGTGAGAAGTGACTTCGGCTGTAGCGGCGTCCTCGACGTCCGGCTGTGCCCCGGGAGCCGGAACAGCATCGGCCGCAGGGCCCGCCGGCGCACAGCCCGGGAGCGCCCCGGCAGTCCCTCCCTGTCCACCGCCGTCACCACCACGCTGGTTGGATCCGCCGGCCCGCTCGGAGTCGCCGGCGTCGGGCTCGTAGTCCGGCTCCAGGTCCAGGCGATCCTCTTCGGCGTCCACGTCGGGATCGGCCTGCAGACCTTCAACCTCGGGTTGAGAGTCGACGTCGCCGGCCTCATCAAGCTGCGCCTCCGGCTCGGGCGTTGCCACCTCAGGCTCAGGCTGTGCCGCCTGGGCCTGGACGCGCTTGAGCTCCTCGCTCCCGCCGCGCCGGTAGGCGTCGAGGAAGGACGTGTCCACCTCCATCACCTCGGCGGTGGGTGTGGCCGCTTCCAGCATCTCTGCGAAGTCCCGGCTCATCCGAGCTCACCGTCCTCGTCATCCAGGAGGTAGTTGTCGCCGCGCGTGAGCCCGATGAGGGAGTCGAAGCCTGTGGTGACGACGCGTTCGAGATTCGCCGAGTTCTTCGCCAGCGCCGCGACCTGGTCGACAAGCTCGTTGAGCCGCGCGATCTCCAGGGTCGGCAGGTCGTAGTCGAGGTTCTCGCGCCGGATCTTCTCGACCACCGCCTCGGCCACGTACTCGTTCACAGAGGAGAACCCGCGCTTGTCGGCCCAGTACTCCGCGCGCTGTTTGTCGTCCGGGTCCAGCCGGACGAACATGCCCCGGCGACGGTCGCCCCCGTTCTGAGGCGCGCCCGCCGGCTTCTTCTTCGCCTGCGTAACGGTCATGCGCGGCCTCTCTTTCCTTCATTCGACTGGCCTATGAGGCCATCTTATCAACGCTATTCGATAAGTTGTCCGTGACGGGCAGTCGATCGACAGATGAGGTGTTGTGCTCATTGATTCGTCACCCGAGTTCCTATAGAGTCGCACTCGCACTCAGTGATCCATTCGCAAAGGCATTCGTAAGGATGTCGATAGTGTCGGGGGAAGGCATGCAGATACGTCGATCCATAGCCGCTCTGTCCTTGACCGCCGCTCTTGCAGGCTCCGGTTTGGTCGCGGCCGCCGGTACGGCCCAAGCCGTTCCGAAGGGCTGCTACGTCACTGCGTCGTCAGCCAAGCTCCGCTCCAAGGCGTCGACCAGCTCCACTGCTGTGGGCGTCACCTACAAGGGCAACAAGTGCTCCGAGAAGGATTACGACTGGAAGAACGGCTACAGCTGGATCAAGGTCAAGATGACCACCGGGAACGCCAAGGGTAAGACCGGCTGGATCAGGGGCGACCTGGTCCACACCATGGCTGAGGACATTCCCACGTGCATCCCAGAGGACCAGTCCTGCCACAGCTGACGACGAAGCAGCTTGTCAGCTTGGGCGGCACCGCCCGCTCTACGGGCGGGCACAAACCCAGCGCCGGGCGGGTCCATTGAGGATCCGCCCGGCGCCGTTTCCCCACCGAGGAGAGGGCGACATGTCAGCGCAATCGACCGTGACCTGGGTCCGGCTGAGCGGCCAGTGGGTGCGGGCCGACCGTATCGTTGCGGTGCGCCTGGAGCTGCCGGCGAGCGCCGGTCTGCCTGGCCGGTGGGGCTCCACCGTCGGTGTCGCCGGGCTGCGTCTCATGGTGTGCGCCGAACTCCCCGTCGAAGACGACGGGGAGAAGAGGGCGCTCTGGCGGCAGGCCGGAGTCTGCGCTGAAGACCGGGCCGAGGTGGTGGAGGCGAACCTGCTGGACGCCATCGCTTCGCAGACGGCCGGTGCTGGCGCCCCCCGCTATGTCTTCCCGGTGGAGCGGGATGGTTGGCTCGTCCACTGGGAAGCAAGCACCACGCGGCCTCAGCGCTCCAAGGAGGCCCGGAGCGTCCTGCACCTTGCCCCTGAGCGTCAACGGGGCTTGCGCTGACTCCTGCCTTTGGGCGCGTGCCCCGGTCCCGGGGGGTGCGGCGCCACGGGGGGAGCGCCGCACCCTGCGGCCAGATTAGTGGCGCTTCCGTCCGTACGAGGGGCGTTTCGCCCTATCAAACTCACCTCTTAAGGACTCCGTTGGGGAATCCGCAAAGCGGTTCTCGTGATCAGGTCATGCCGCGAGGGCAAGCCGGGCGAGGTGGGAGACGCGGGTCGCGCCGAGTGGGGTGCCGTTCAGCCAGGCGTCGATCCGGATGATGTTGAGCGCGGTGGCGGCGAGGACGTTGCCGAGGTGGGTCTTCGCCCGCCCTGCGCAGCGAGTGCGGCGGATTCCGGTGCGGCGGACGGCTTGGGAGATCGTGCCCTCGATGCCTGCGCGGATGTCGTACCGCTTCTTCCACTCCTCGGTTCGTTGTTCCTGACGGCGCTGTTCGAGAACCTCTTGCTGCTCACGAGGGAGCAGGGTCAGGCTGCGGCCGTAGCGGCCCTTGTCCGAGGCCCGTGTGCAGGCCGAGCGCAGCGGGCAGGGACGGCAGTCGGTGGCGGCGAACTGAACCCTGGTGATCGGGGTGCCGCTGGATTTGACCTGGTCGGACCAGCTGACGCTGACCGCACCGCGCGGGCAGGTCACCTTGCGTTGATTCCAGTCAATGGTGAAGGCCCGCTGAGAGAGATCCGGGCCGTCGTCGTCCTGCTTGCCGTGGTGAGTGTCCAGGTTGACCGGCCCGAGCAGGGTCATGCCGTGATTGTTGAGGGCGGTGAGGATGTGGGCGGCGGTGACGTAGCCGGCGTCGACCACGTGCTCGCCGGGCGCCAACTGGCGTTTGTCCAGGCGGCGGTGGACGGTCTCGGTCATCTCGGCATCGTCCACGGTGGCGTCCGTCGTCGCCACGTTCGTGATCACATGGAGTTCGTCCGGCTCGCAGGTCTCGGTCAGATGGGCCTTGTAGCCGGTCCATCCCGATCCGCGCTTGATGCCGTAGCGGGCATCCAGGTCGTAGGGGGAGGCCAGCCTCATTCTGCCGGGCGGGAGGTCTTTGCCCTCCCGCCAGCGCACCCCCTCATCGTCGCGGTGGTACTGCTCACCCCAGGCGCGGCGCAGGACCTGCACCGCCGGGATCTGGCGTAGCCAGCCCGGGGCGCCCGGCGCGTTGATGGCGTCCAGGACCACGAAACCATCCCGTCCGACCTGCTCGGCCCATTCGCGGCGGACGTCCACTCCCTTGGGGAAGCGATAGCTGTCGATCTTGGCTCCGTAGCGCTCTACCCACCGGGAATCGATCAGCGGCGCAAGCCAGTCCGGAGCAGCTGCGGCCACGGCCTCCAGTGCTGCCCGCAGCGTCTCGCCGACGAACTCCATCCGGTTCAGCGAGCGCACCGCGGCGAGCACGTGCGTGGAGTCGGTGCGCTGCCGCCCACCGGCCCGCAGCAGCCCGGCGTCCGACACCCGGGCCAGCACCGCGTCCAGGACTTCTTCCTCCAGCCCGTGCTCGATCAGACGGGTACGAAAGTCCCCCAGCACCGTGAAGTCGAACCCGGGATCATCCAGCTCCAGCCCGAGGAGGAACTTCCAGTCCATCCTGGCCCGCACCTGGTCGGCGGCCTGACGGTCGGACAGCCCTTCGGCGTACTGCAACACAGACACAAGCGCCAAGGCCCCCGGGGAGATCGCCGGACGCCCACGCCCGGGAAACGCCTCGGCGAAGTCAGCATCGTCGAACACCAGCCCCAGCGCTTCCCGGATGCGGATGGCCAAGGTCCCCTTGGGGAACGCAGCCCGCACCACGCGCGCCGTCAGCTCCGGAACTCCGTCATCCGGCCGCGGCTCCAACGACATCCCCGCCCGTCCTCCCCATCGACACATCGATCACGAAGACCAACGACGCCACCGCGCTCGAAACACGGATTCCCCAACGGAGTCCTTAAGAGGTGAGTTTGTGTGGTGGGTCGTATTGCCAGTCTCACGATGCCGAGGACTTGATCGCCATGGAACTCCAGCGCAGCGCCAGCCTGGTGGCCGCACCCGATGTCCCCGTGCGGCGGCGCGGAGCTGCATGATCTGATCGGTGAGCTGCTCCACTGTGAGCCGCCCGACGACCACCCGATGTGCCCGGCACCCCGCCGCGGCCGCTCACCCAAGGAACCGCGTATGAGTGACCTTTCAGCCCGCACCGACCACAGCAGTGCCCCGGACCCCCTGCGCAGCGTGTACCTGAGGCTGGTCGCCGAGGAATCGATACCCGAGGAAGCACGAGGGCAATTCAGTTACCTGCAACCGCTGGCTACAGACCTCCTGGCGGGCATCGCCCTCGACACCCCTGACAACGTCCGCGTCCTCGATGACCGCGACGTGGCCCTCGTCGAATGGGACACCCTCGCGGCCACCGCGCGTACCAACTTGCTCAGCGAGCCGGTCAACTACGACACCTACGATCTCCCCGGTGGCGCGGTCCTCCACATCCTCGGCCACCCGGAGTCGGTGTTCGCGGCCAGCAAGGTGCTCGTCTTCGACGAGGCGGTGCGGGCTGCCGACGGCCCCGACATACCGGACGAGGGTGTGCTGCTAGTCGTCCCGAACCGGCACAACCTCGTGTTCTATCCGCTCACCGACAGGCACGTGGCCGAGGCCGCCAACGCCTTGGCACAGTTCGGGCAAGGCGCCTACGAGGACGGCCCCGGACGCCTCTCCTCCCGGGTGTTCTGGTGGCGCGCCGGCACCCTGACATCGATCACACTCTTCGACCAGGAAAGCCGGACGATGAGCATCTCCCCGCCCAACGAACTGATGACGATCATGCGTCGCCTGGTCGGCGCCACCAGCTGAGGCGGCCTATCGCCTGCTCCGCGAAGAGGCTGCCTGAACACATCCCTCAGCACTGACGAAGCGGAGCGTTCGCGTTCAGCAGGCGTCACCACGTGGTTTGGCACTACTGGGGTGCGAGGGCCGATCTCGGCGGAGGGTACGGCCGTGATCGTTTCCATCACGGCGGTCATCGGCGTCAGGGCGGCGGTAGGCGGCTGGGCGGGCCGCGTGATCCGCAGTTGGTCGGCCGGCGCTTCCGTGTCTCGTGCCACGCCGCTGCCGAAGGCAACGATCCTCCCCGGCGGCCGAATCCAGGGGCCCTCTGGCCAGTGGGTCGATCACGTCGATGTCCGGTCGGCATGACCGTCGACCTGTTGCAGGAGCTGGATATCCGGCCGGGGCACCGGATCGGCGCCCCCGCGTGCGGCTCCTGGCCCACCACCCACCCCGGGCTGGACCGTTGCGGCCTGCGGGCCCCGGGACATCTGGGACGAGGTCCAGACCGTCGCCACCTTCTGGCGCACCGCTGGTTCCCCGACCTCCTACCGGCTCCACCTCGCCCCCGTGGCGAGTGGGCCAGCGCTAGGAGCGGCAGCACGGAGCTCGCCTGGCCTCTCCCCCGCTCCTCCGGCACGGAAGTCAAGGAATGACGCGACCACCGAGTGGTCCAGCCCCACGGCGAAGGAGCTCTGCCTGCGGTACTTCGACGTACGGGCTACCGCGTTACGGACCCCATCAGGTGACTGCCTGCCTCCGAGTAGCGGTCACCGCGTGCCGTCAACGTGCGCCGACGGCGAGATACCGAGACTCTGGGCGCGTGATCTCCGGCCCCCGCGTACACAATGCCTGCTTGCGCAGCGACCGGCGAGGTCCCCGAGCTTCGCCAGCGTGCGTTGACGCGCGTCCGGACGTCGGGGGCTGGGGATGAGGCCGGCGGGGGTGGGGACGCTGTCGGTGGGGTTGATCGCCGTATCGGTAGAGCTGTATCCGGCTACGCAGGGGGAGAGCGCTGGACGGGCGCATGAGGTGCACGGCGTTGAGGGATGCCGGAGCCGTATTCGGCATCGACGCGTCTGCGAGGCCGGACATGAGGTGCCCTACGAGCAGGTGGCCCGCGGTATCAACACAGAGGCCGGCACTGTGATCCTGTCAGACGAGGACCTTGCCCAGCTTCCCTTGCCGACCCGGCGGACGGTGGAGCTGGTCGGCTTCATCCCGTCGAGCGCTGTGGACCCATTGTGGTTCGACCGTGGTTACTACATTTCACCGCGCGGGCCCGGATCGGCCCGACCGTATGCCCTGCTCGCCGCGGCTTTGTCGCGTAGCGGTCGGGTAGGCGTTGGCAAGACGGCGCTCAGGACTCGCGAGCGGCCCGTGGTTGTCCGCCCGTACGGCGCTCGCCTCGCGTTGCACACGGTGTACTGGCCGCGCGAGCGCCGTCCTCCGCCCGAGGACCGCGCGTTTGGTGTGCCGGTAAGCGAGCGTGAACTGGCGATGGCGCAAACGTTGGTCGAAGCGCTGGGCGCCGAGGAGTTGCCCGAGATGCACGACGACTACGCCGCGGCCCTGGACCGCCTGGTGGAGGCCAAGATCAGCGGTGGGGAACTCGCAGCGCCGCCGGAGGCTCCCGCGGTTATGGACCTGATGGCTGCCCTGGAGGAGTCCATCCGCGCTGCGCGCGCCCAGGAAGGCGATCCGTGATCAGGCTGACCCCACGGCACGATCCGATGGGACGCCCGCCTTATTTGACTGATCTATGAGGCCATCTTGTCAAGACTACTCGATAAGCCATTGGCGCTCTTTGCGCTTCCGCTCGAATACCAGTAGAGTCGCAGCCGCGCCCAGTCAGTCCCCCCTGGCGGCGCATCGCCGCGGCAGGTGGCCCTGCTCGATTCCTTTCCTCTCGGGCGGGGCCACCTGCTGCGGACCACACCCGCCTTCGCGTGACGGCGAGAAGAGAAAAGGCCCGATGCGACACATCGCACCGGGCCCTTCGTCTGCCTGATGGGCGCCCGCTCAGGGGCCGGGCACGGGAGTCGGCGTCGCATTCGTCGTGCAGTCGACGAGCCCCTGGGTGAACCTCGGCGACTGCCAGATCGTCTTGTCCTTGTCGTTCGGTAGGTGTTCGACGATCGACCCGGTGCCGAGGGGTGCGCCGCCGGCGAAGAAGTGCAGCGCCTCCTGGCTGAAGCCCGCGTTGTACACCAAGGTCGACAGGCACTGACCGGCCGTCGCGTAGGTCTCCTTCTGACCCTCGTCCCGGGCGTAGGAGGAGAACATGGAGACCAGGCCCTTGGTGAGCTCAATGGACGAGTTGACCGGCTGATCCGCGCGGACCTGGTAAGCCGGCTTCAGGTTCGGCTTGCCAGCTACAGGCTTCGCGGCTGCCTTCGGCGGCACGTAACTCTGAGTCTTGGGGCTGCTGCCGTTCGGAAGTACAGCCTTGTCGATGCACGCGTCGAAGTCCTCGCGCAGCGACCGCGAGGCCAGGAGCGCAGCGTCGTCCTCGCTCACCTTGTTCAGTCCGTCGATGGCTGCACCCATGTCGTCGCTGTCGGCCTTGATGATGTAGGCCAGCGCCTCCTCCGGCATTCCCGCCCTCCGCACTGCGCTGGCTAGGCAGGCCCCGCCGTCCTTGCTGGAACTCTCAGTGCCCTGGAGGACGAGCTTGTCCAGCGCCTCGCCGAGGGCCATATCGGTGACCTTGACGGTGCTCATGGTCGGACTCGGCGCAGACGGCGCCTGGGTTGTGCTGCCGTCGCCGCTGGAGCATCCGGCGAGCAGAACGCCCGCGGCCGCAGCGAGTGCTGCGGCCGCGGGCGCAGCCTTCCTCGTCCTCCAGGTCTTCATCGCTTCTCACCTCGCCTCTCCTGTCGCTGACCAGTCAGATTGAATCGACTGGCCTTCGAGGATATCTTATCCAAATGCTTATCGAATGGCAGTCTGTGATGAGTCGGAATGCCACGATGTAAGGGGGTGCAGAGGGCGCGCTGGGCGGGGCTCGGGTGCGCAGGGTGCCTGCGGGTCTGTTTGGCGCTTGGGGATCAACGGAGTTGATCCGGAGGGCTCTGTGACACGTCGTGCGCGTGTCGGCTGCGGGTGGCCCCTTCTCGGGCGGCTGTTCGTGGGCTTCTCGTCTCCTCCTACGAAGGACTGCTCGCCATGACTGCTCTTGCTTCTGCTCGGGCCACCACCGACGTCGATCTGCTGACGCTCACACTGCTCGTGAGCAGTGACCAGAAGACCTGGCACCCGATCGTCTTCGAGGGTGAGAGCCCGGCCTACGTCGACAAGCAGGCCGCGGCCTGGCTCAAGGGACGGCCGTACCTCTCCGTCGAGATGGACGACTCGACCTGCTACGGCCAGTTCCCTCGGACCTTCAATGCGGTGTTCGCGTCCATCACCCGCGACCAGCAGCTCGTGCAGGCGCACACGCTCTGACGCGCGCCCGCTTCCAGAAGGAGAGCACCGGCCATGACTATGCATGCTGCGCACGTCCCCGCGCCCATGAAGCCCGGTCCGGTCGTCTACACCGACCGGCAGCTCCTACGCGTGCTCATCCGCCTGGCGCAGGGGGAGAGCAGCCTCGGACGTCGCACGTTCGAGCGGCGCCGCAGGGATGCCGATCCATCAGCTCCGCTCTACGAGCGCCGCTTCGGCAGCTGGAACCGTGCGCTGGAGCTCGCGGGTCTCGCCGTGATCGAACAACCCCAGCAGCTCCGGACTGCGACGACGAAGTGGACCCAGGAGCAGCTCATTGCCGCGATCCGGCAGTGCCTGCGGGAGACGGGATCCACGACGCTAGCGGCCTACGGGGCCTGGCGCACGGATCCGGCGGACCTGAAGGGTGATGTCCCGCCGGCCACCACCATCCGCTTCCGGATGGGCAGTTGGTCGCGGGCCACAGAGCTGGCTTGCGGCTGAAATCCATCGGCATCGGCGAAGCCGTTCGATCCCCGAATGCGGCGCTGAACCGCAAGGATCTGGAAAGAGGAACTGTTATGTCAACCGAAAAGCGGCCTCTCACGGGTCTCCGCGTACGAGTCCATGTGAAGGGTGAGACCGTGTATGGGCTCGCCAGGGTCCGCTACAGGGATGGTCACAAGCACGCTGGCCATTACGAGGTGGAGCGTGTCTCGGCTCCCCCGATTCTGGTTCCGTTCGGGGATGTCGAACCGGGACCGAACACCGATCAGATTCCGCCTGGGGCGGAATTTCCGGATCGTCGTGTGGCCTATCGCCCGCTGTTTGCTGAGCCGGGAGTCAAGGAGACATCCGCCAAGGTCTCTGGTGCAAACGTTATCTTCCCCGGAAACATGGAAAGGCTCCGGGAACTGATCGCGCTTGTCCGATCGGGCTGGATCGTGCACTGGACCAGTCACGAGGCCAACGAGTTCCGGGGGCAACTGAGCGTTGCCGAAGTCAGTGTATTCGAGGTGAGCATGAATCCGACCAAGGGAGCGCCGAGCCGGTACACATGGCCACTGGAAGGTGACGATTTCACCATCGAGGGTACTGCCATCACCGAGTACAAGGCTGACCATGCGTACATCGGCGGTCGAGCGTCCACACTGACGCTGCGGTTCGAAGCGCCGCGCTAACCAACAGCCTTGGAGAGACATCAAGGTCTCCTAGTTCGGTGCGAGTCCGGCTAGGGAACTCAATCCCCCGATTTCCGGGGCCGATTGGAAAGGGGAGGAACATGTCTGAGGAGTTCTCGAAGAGTGTACGGTCGACCGGTCTGTGACAGTCGGCCAGCCCAGTGAGGAGAAAGTGACCGGTTCGAGTCCGGCGCTGGGCGCGCAACAACTAGTAGGGCTTGGTCAGGTTGGTGTGGCTGTGAGTATGTCGCGGTGACAGGTGGGGCAGGCGCCGGCCCAGACCGCGAGGAGCGTCTGTAACTCGCGGACTACCTGGTAGAGGCTCAGGCCGGCGCCGTTTCTTTTGGGGCTCTGGCCAGTCGCTGGAGGGTGCAGAAGGCGTGGGCGGCGGAGACGAGGGTGACGTGGTGGTGCCAGCCGTTCCAGGTGCGGCCTTCGAAGTGGGCAAGCCCCAGGGCCTGTTTCATCTCCCGGTAGTCGTGCTCGATCCGCCATCTGATCTTCGCCAGCCGCACGAGTGTGGTCAGCGGGGTGTCGGCGGGCAGGTTCGAGAGCCAGAACTGGACCGGCTCGGCCTCCTTCGCGGGCCATTCGGCCAGCAGCCAGCACACGGGCAGCTCGGGCCCCTGTGTGGTGCGGCGGATCTCGCGTCCGGCGGGCCGGATTCGCAGAGCCGTGAACCGGGAGTACATGCGTTTGAGGCCGCTTCGGCCGGTGCCGGGCCGGGATCCCTCACGCCACTGGACAGGTCTGGCCGCCACACGTCCGGCGTCGATGACCAGCTGTTTCACCTTCCTGGCTGCCTCGGGATACTTCGCCACCGGTGGGCGTCCGGTCCCGTTGTAGGGCGGAGTGTGCGGTGTTGCATCGCCCGGCTGGGCAGTAACCGTGGTGGAGATACCCACCACGTAGTGCAGGCCGCGTTCCTCAAGCCCGAGCCGGAAGGCGGCGGTGTCCCCGTATCCGCCGTCCGCGACGGCGAGGGGGATTTCCAGGCCCCAGGACCGTGTCTCGTCGACCATGTCCAGGGCCAGCTGCCACTTCTCGACATGCCCGACGTCATCGGGGATGCCGCACCGCGCGCGCCGGGCGACCTTGGCAGGATCGGCCTCCGGCGAGGCTGGGTCCCACGTCCGCGGCAGGAACAGGCGCCAGTTGACCGCGGCCGAGGCATGGTCAGAGGCGAGATGAAGTGACACGCCTGCCTGGCAGTTGGCGACCTTGCCCGCGGTGCCGGTGTACTGCCGCGACACACACGCCGACGCCTCTCCATCCTTGAGAAACCCTGTGTCGTCAATGATCAACGCGGACGGGCTGATGGCGTGCTGCATCCTCCACGCCAGCCGGGCCCGCACATGCGCCGGATCCCACGGGCTGCAGGTGATGAAGTGGGCCAGAGCCTGCCGGTTCCCGTCCTCACCGAGCCGGGCGGCCATCGGCTCGACCGACTTGCGCCCGCCGCCCGTCAGCAGTCCACGCAGGTACACCGATCCCCACCGGCGCTGGTCCGCACGGGCGAACGGCTCGAACACATCCGCCGCGAAGTCCTCCAGATCACACCGGACCGCAGCCAACTCCTCAGGCGTCACATCCGATCAACGGCATACCTGATCATCCGGACACGCCACCGCAGGCTGAACCTGACCAGGTCCTACTAGTGCTCGATTCCTCTTTCGCTGGGTATATGTGCTGGTGGCGGGGTGGTTGCGAGTGCTCGGGGGCGGGTGCTGGTCGATGGTGTTACGGGCACGGCCGGGCCGTGATGATGATGAGCTTGCGGTGATCCGGCGGCTGGCACGGGCGCGGAAGGCTCCGCGAGATCTGGTGATGCGGGCGCGAATGGTGGATCTGAGCTGGGCCGGACTGCGGGTGCCAGCAATCGCGGATGAGGTCGGATGCGGGCAGAAGACTGTGCGCCGCTGGCTGCACCGCTTCAACCGTTGTGGCCTGGAAGGTTTGGAGGATCTCGGTGGCCAGGGGCGTAAACGGCGGATCACCGAGACGGAGCGGTCACGGATCATCGCTCTGGTCAGAATGCCGCCTCCGGGCCGTCTGACGGTGCAGGCAGGCGGGGACCTGGCGGCAGCGGACGAGTCGGGCCCGCCGGAGTGGACGCTTGATGCGCTGGCCACTGTCGCCCGCCAGGACGGGATCGAGGTGGGACGGTCTCAGGTGCGCAGGATCCTGCTGGCCGAGGGTGTGCGCTGGCGCCGTACTCGGTCCTGGACCCGTTCGAAGGACCCGGATTTCGAGGGAAAAGGACGAGGATCGTCGGCCTGTACACCAGCCCGCCCGACGGTGCGACGGTCGTCTGTGCCGACGAGCTCGGGCCGGTGATCCCGCGAGCCTTCCCGCCGGCGCCGGGCTGGTCGCCGGACGGTCACCGCATCAAATCCGAAGTCGACTACAGCCGCGGACCGGAGAAGACCTGGGTCTACGGTGCCCTGCGGATACGGGACGGCCACGAAATCACGATGACCGCCTCTTCCCGCAATAGCGTCTTCTACCAGCAGTTTCTGCAGAAGGTCGAGAACGCCAACCCGGTCGGTGACATCTACGTGGTCACGGACAACCTGTCTTCGCACAACAGCAAGTCCACCCGCGAGTGGCTGGAGGACCATCCCCGTATCCACCACGTCTTCATCCCCGTCGGCGCCTGCTGGCTCAACCTCCAGGAAGGCTGGTGGCGCATCTTCCGCAAGACCGCACTCGCCGGACAGTCGTTCGCCGGACCACCCGATATCGAGCAGGCCACCCGCCTCGCAACCACACAGCTCAACAGCCGAGCCCGGCCATGGATCTGGGGCAGACCCGCACCACCAACCCGCCCTCTACGGCGCCGATATATGTACACCGTTTGAGGAATCGAGCACTAGGAGAGGGGATCACAGTGCCGACAAACGTATGGGTCGAGACGCTGGACATCAAGAAGCACATCGTGCTCGACCACAACATCGACATGAGCACCGAGGACGGCATCGCCGAGTTCGAGGGCATCGTGTCGAAGGTTTCGGATGTCCTCAAGCACTCCAACTTCTATGTCTCCGACGTGGAGTTCGAGAAGCTGGACAGGATGGCAGACGAGAACAAGGCCATCGTGCAGCTCCGGACCATCATCGGGTGGCTCGAAGAGTCTGGCTCGCCCGGCAAGTGCACCGACGAGCTCCAGTACCTCTACCACTGGGCCGATGAAAACCGAGTCTGGCTCGGCAATTGATTCACAGTCTCTCTCCCGATTCGATCGGGCATCCGCGTCATTGCGGGGAGAGGCACAGGGCTTCCCGGGGCCAGAAATCCGGAGTTGAGAAGGGGGGAATAAATGAGTCCTTTGGAACTTCGCACGATTATCCACACCTCCTACGGCTTCGTGTGGGAGCACATCAGCGGCTCGAACTGGGTCGCCGAGTACCTCCCCACCCTTGCAACGGCGGCGGAATCCCCGGATTCGCGAGCCGCAAGATGGCCGCCTATTTCGTCTACCGCTACAACAAGCCGGAGCCGTCCGGCCGGAAGGACTGAGCATGCCGGAGCCGAAGTTCCACTACCAGCCGATGAACGAGGAAGGGACCCGGTTCAAGGTCTACACGGACGCCCCCGGCGATGCCGACGGCTTCCTGTATCAGGGCATCGTCTACGAGACGGCCGACCGCAGCTGGGTCGCTGACTGGACCGGTCGCAGCGTCGAGTCCATCGCCATGCCTGGCTTCACGTCGAGCGAGTACGCGGCCTCCGCTCTGTACTGGTTCACCCCGCCGACACAGTCCTTCGGCAGCCGACTGGCCGGCAAGAAGGCGGGGACGATGGACGAGCGAGTCATCGACACGTCCCAGTGCGGCTGCTGCGTGAACAACGGCTGCGAGTGTGAGGGAACCAACCGGATCTCTGAGCGCTTCGGCACAACGCAGTCGTACGAGGTCCAGCCCTCCCTCATCCCGGCCCCCGGCGTGCTCGTCTCCCTTATGCCGCTGAAGGACGGCGACTTCCTCGTGGACTTCAACACGCAAGGTTGTGGCAGCGGGATCGGCTACCTCCAGAAGCGCGACGACGGCCGCTACGACGTCCGCATGGGTCACAAGTCGATCGGGATCGCGCCGAAGCCGGAGACCGGCATGTGGGCGTGCCTTCAGGCACACACCGGCACGAAGTTCTACAGCATGCTCATCGAGGGCTTCGAGCCGCACGAACACCCCATCCACACCGTCCCCGAGGACAAATGAAATCGGAATCGGCGACTCGCCGACATCAAGTTCAGCGACCGCATCTACGAGTAGGAGCAACTGTGACCGACCCGATGTACACCGACTTCACGCTCGTGGCTGAACCGCTCCTCCGGATCGCGTACGACACGGCCGCGATGCTCGGCCCTGAGTGGCATGTCGAGGCCATCTTGAGTTCCGCGATCGTGGTGCACCGTATCGGTTTCCGTGTCTGCCTGGACGACGGCACCGAGCGGGTCTTGCTGACCGCGCACGTGTCGATCAGCACCGACAAGCGCAAGCCCCTGGCGGACGTGACTGCCGAGGTCGAGGCCGCCGACGACCAGGCCACCACCGTGCGCCGGACGGTCGAGGCCATCCGCACCGAGATCCTGCCGCACTTCGGACGCGAGGACGCTGTGGCCGGCCTGCGTGTGCTGTCTCTCCCGCTGCGGGACGCCGGCATTCCCGCCATCGCTCACGGCGGCACCTACAACACGTTCATCGAGTACACGCCGGAGCTGCTCAACGCGTCGATCCGGGAGTACGAGGAAGGGGAGCGACGCCCGCTCGGGGTGAGCATCACATCCACGGGCGCCGACGACACCCGCGTGGAGATCCGTATCCCGCACCTGCCCCTCCATGAGGCCGCACGTATCACGCAAGGCATTAGGCCGAGCATCAGCACCCCCATGCGGGGCTACAAGGAGGTGCCGGAGGAAGTTCGCGGCGAGGTCGCCGCCACGTTCCCGGGCCTCACCGCGACGCACGTCGTCAGCGACGTGCCCAGATACACCGACCTGAAGGACGAGAGCGGCGTCCTCACCATCCGCCACGCCCTGGCCGTGAAGCGGGTCGATGACCAGAACCACGGCCGAACGTGGGCGGCCGTTTGGCTGCGCGAGGCGACCGTCGCGCAGGCGTACGCGGTCCTGAGCGCCTACGCCTCCTAACTCCAACGAACGAGAGCCGAGAGGAACACAGCCATGAGCCTGGCGGCATTCAAGCGACGGATTCGCGAAGGGCAGCGGGTGACCGTGGTCAACAACATGCACCCTGCCCTGTCTGGGGAGCGCGCGGTGCATGCGATGCAGACCAAGGGGCTCAGGACGATGCCGAGGGCAAGGGCACCCCATGGTTCATGGCGTGGCCGCGCAAAGGGGAATGGCGGGTCGAGGGGGACACGCTGCATTTCGTCGACGTCAAGAACCCCGACAAGATTTTCGTCTCCTACACCTTCCACTTCGAGACCGAAGAGCAGACGGAGAGCGACAGCGCATCCGAAGAGGAGACGTCGGTCCGTACGCGCTACCGCGTGACATGGCAACGCACGGGAACGGAGAAGTCCCACACCGAGGACTGCATCGTTGACTCCGCGCAGATGACACGGCCGGGTGACCCCGAGCAGCGCGACCAGCTCCTTCGCACGATGCTCGCCAAACGGTGGATGTCGATCGGGCAGATGGAGCCGGAGAACATCACGCTCCAGGACGTCGTGCCGGTATGCAACTGCGAGAATTCCGAGCTGTCTTCGCTGTGCGACTTCGCCGAGGACGGCGGGTACCGCTTCCACCTGGAGACGTCCAACTCGTACGCGGGGTGCGAGATCGTCCAGGACCGGGCCAGCGACAGGATTCTGGGCATCGTCAGCAACACCCTCAGCGTCGGGTTCCTGACGCTGGTCCGCGAGAAGTACGGCCACCAGTAGCAGCAAGGACGCAACAGAAATCCGCGCGGCTTGCCGACCGGCAGCCGCTTTTTTCATGCCTGGATATGGAAGGCATCATGACGCACATCAAGTCCGGCGACGAGCTGGTACCGCAGGGAGGGGCGTTCGAGCCGGTGGCGGACTACACGTTCCTCTTCGTCCGCCGCGAGGGAATGCGGCTCATCTTCCGCGACGGCAACTGTGAGTTCTCGCGCTGGGCCACGGCCGACAAGCCCCGCGGAATCCTCCCGATGGCTCTGGGGGAGCGGCGTACCGTGGTGGAGCTGGTGCCCGATGCCCGGCCGATCGTCGGCGAGTCGATTTACCTCCTCACGCATCAGAGCCGTATTCGGAGGGTGGCTCCCTCACGTCATCACCGAAAGGCAGTTCCGGAACTCCTGCGTCGAGGACACGTACGACGGTTACCTTCGCCGTACCTTCAACGTCGAGGGGCCGAACGGAGAGACCGTTCACATCATCACGTGCGCCGGCGTGAGCACTGGCAAGATCCTGTGTATTTACTGGAAGGAAGCGGAGAAGTGAGCCTGGCTCGAACGGTTGAAGTGGTCTGGTACTACCGAGACCCGCGCGGTGGCCTGGGGCAGGACGAGACCGCGGAGCGCAAGACGGACGTGGTCCTGCTGGAGAAGTACGCCGACGATCACAACATGTCACTGGACGTGTTCGGCGAGGTCCGTCGCTCCCTGGCCGTGAAGTACTTCGGAGAGAGCCTCAAGGGCAACAACATCTTCGCCGACAGCATCACGAGCGTCTGTAACTGCGAGTCGACCGAGGCGTGCGAGTACGCCGAGTTCGACGGCCACCGGTTCAGCCTCAGCGACGGCTCGCGTATTGGCAGCATGACGATCCGCGAGAACGTGCCGAACCCGCGCGAGGGCTACCCGAACTCCAGGCTCGGAGTGGAGAACGTCAAGAAGCAGTGGGCCGAGCTGACGCTGGCCGCGATCATCGAGCAGGAGGGGCACCGGTGAGCGACGTGCAGGAGCACCTGGCGAAGATGCTGCGGATCGTCGGCATCGAGAAGATCACCGCGCGGAACATCGAGAAGGTGTGGGTCCGCATCCGGATGTGGGAGGACGCCGTCCGGTGCTCCCGCTGGGACCCTGACGCCGACGGGCAGCGGTTCACAATGGTCGAGGAAGTCCGCGAGAACGTCGGCGTGGCCGCAGACGACGGCACGAAGAAGCTGACGGACGTATAGTTCGACAGGCAGCTCGCCCACAACGTTCGGGTCGAGGCCGAGAAGTCGTACGCGTCCCTCACCCGCTTCAACTGAGTACGTGCTCAGGGAAGACGAGGCCTTCGTCCAGGAGAACGGGCGCGTCTTCATCTTCAAGAGGAACCCCTGACCAATGAAGATCGCCATTGTCAGCTCGACCGCGCTGCTCACCACGCCGTGGGGCAGCCTCCACCACATGCCGCTTCCCGCACCGAGCGACTTGGCCCAGGATCTCGTGCGGTCCTACCGCCTGATCGGACGACTACAGCAGGCGCACCAGGCAGAAGGCAGCGCAGAAGAGTGGCAGTCCGCAATGAGGATCATCACGGACGCAGCCGCAGCACGGGCCAGGACCAGCTCCAGCTATATCGAGAAGATCCGGCAGCTCGCTGCCGACAAGACGTACCTGATCGACAACGGGCTCTGTCACGAAGAACAGTAGACCCAAGGACGCCACAACAACTCAGCGGCTCACCATTCCGGTGGGCCGCTTTTGTTATGTCGGAAGGACGACAACGTCGCCGTCGAGACCATCCACGGTGCACTGGCCGACGAGATCGAGGTGATGAACCGAGCCCAGGCCGCCTGCTACGACCTGATGGTCAAACACAACACGGACCTCATCAGCGCCGGGTTCTTCGGCCGGCCCACCTCCTGAAAACCTCTAAGGAGACCTGACTATGCCCCGCTACACCCTCGTCGAGCACGAGAACCTGGCTAACTTCGTCGTCGCCGTCGCGGTCACCCCGAAGCTGGAGGCCAGGGCCAAGCAGCATATGGGCGTGATCTTCGACGACTATGCGAAGGCCGACACCACCGCGAACGAGATCAACGACTGGGCCTGCGTCCAAAACGAAGGCGTCGAGCCGCTGTACCCGAACCGCGTCGCGCACCTGACCGGCTTCTCCTCGAAGTGCCGGGTCGACGGACGCCGTCTCTACATTCCGACCACCACTTCCGACACCGCGATCAAGGAGAGCTGACCGTGCAGGAGCCGAAGTTCAACCCGCCTTACGGTGGCGCCATCAACCACGTCACCGATCCCGCCGAGCATCACGGTTACCTGCACATGGTCGCCTGGGCCGTAGAGAGCGGGTCGCACGCCGGGTACATCAAGGATCGGTGCGCGAAGGCGAAGGCCGCAGGCGCACCGCTGGATACCCTGTACGAGCGTTCGGGTCCCTGCGGGGTCGGTACCGGAGAGTGGGTGCGGTTCAGCGAAGTCGACACCACCGGCCACGACGCGGCCCGCGGGTTCGTACGCATCGAGCAGTACGTGCGGGAGCTGGTGCGCTACCAGCATGCCGTTGCTCAGTACCGTAAGTAGCGCAGGGCGGCGCCGCCGCTTAAGACGTTCACGGTCACGATCACGGCTCCGATCACCACCACTGTCCGTGCGCTGGACGAGGAGGACGCGCGCCGCACGGCGATGGCCGGCTGGGCGCCGAACCCGGACGGCTCCGCAACGGCCCGCCTGACCGGACCGCCCGGAGCGTGGGTCGCGAAGTTCAACGGCACCCCGAGCGTCAAGGAGGCGCGCTGGGCGAGGATCTCGGCATGGGCGGCCTTCAGGGCGTCTTCGGCGTTCAGCGCGCGTTCACGCCAGGTCGCGTCCCGCTCGTCGTCCCGCTCGGCGAGGATGTAAGACCGGCGTTCGCCGGCTTCGGCCATGGCGGTGGCGACCGCGGTCCTGGCCTCGGGGTTGCCGTAGAGGAAGGTGCGGGAGACGTCCGCGCGGCTCCCCGGCACGGATGCGGAAAAGCCTGCCGCGTCATGGGTCATCGGCCGCTGACCGCGCCCTGCTACAGCAGCCCGCCCAGCGGCAGGATGCGCTCGGTGAGCTGTCCGCGCAGGCGTCCTTGGTCGGTGTCGGCTTCGGTGAGCCAGTCGGCGGCGATCAGCAGTTCGGCGTTCTCGCCGACCTGTTCGGGGGGCAGGGTGCAGAACGCGGCGACCTGGTCCACGGGCAGTCCGTCGTCCTCGGGATGTCCGAGGCGGTCGTCGGGGCGGGTGTGGGCGGCGGTGTAGAGGGCCAGGAGCCGGGCGGTGGCGCCCAGCTTCTTCTTCCGGATCTTCCGGTCACCCACGACCTTCTGGGCCCAGCCGGAGATCCTCGCGCGATTGTTCTTGCCGAAGGTGAACGGGCGGGGCTGCTCCGGCAGCAGCGTGGGGACGGTGATGGCGGTGGTGTCCTCGGACCGGGAGGCCATCACGTCGGCGACGGTGCCGGACAGGCGCAGCCAGTCGGCCGCGACCAGCTGCTGGAGTACCCGCTCGGCATCGCCTTGGAGCCAGCCGGTCAGGTCCTGGCCGGTGATGTTCCCGGTGCCGGCGCGTGCGGCCCGCAGGGTGAGCATGAGCACCGCGAGGCGCACCTCGGCCTCGGGGTCCGGGGAGTGGACGGCGACGTACTCCAGCACAGTGCGGGCGTGCACGGCCGCGGAAATATCCAGGAGCATGGGGGCCACTGTCCGGCTAGCATCCGCAGGCGCACTTCTACCGTCCGCCATCCAAGGAACCCGCCCATGCCGCATCGTCCGACCGTTTCCATCAGGGAGCTCTCTGTTTCCGACAGTGAGGCTGGACCCTACGGAATCACTGCCGGACCAGACGGCGCAGTGTGGTTCACCATGGTCCATCACGGACGGATTGGCCGGGCCACACCAGACGGCGACAACACCTCCTACCAGCTCGAACCGGCTTCCAATGGACCGTCGATCATCACAGCAGGGCCCGATGACGCACTGTGGTTCACCGAGTTCCGCAGCCATCGCATCGGCCGCATAACCACAGCCGGAGACATCGCCTCGTTCCCACTGCCGACTTCGGATGCCGGGCCATTCGGGATCGCGGCGGGCCCCGATGACGCCCTGTGGTTCACCGAAGCCAGCGCCGACCGCATCGGCCGCATCACGACCGACGGTCACGTCACCGAGTTTCCCCTCCCGATCTCGGGAGCCTTCCCCTCAGCCATCGCCCCCGGCCCGGACGACCGGCTCTGGTTCACTATGAATCAGGCGAACGCGATTGGTGCTATCGCAAGCGACGGCGTCGTCACCGTCCATTCGTTGCCAACGCCTGCCAGCGCCCCGGTCGGCATCACAGCCGGCGCCGATGGTGCCCTGTGGTTCGTCGAAATCGGAAGCGGTCAGATCGGACGGATCGCGCCGGACGGAAAGATCGATGAGTTCGCCCTTCCCGACCCCGCGTCACGCCCGCACGCCATCGCCGCCGGCACCGACGGGAACTGCTGGTTCACCGAGTGGGGAGCCAATCGCATCGGACGGATCACTCCTGACGGCCGTATCGACGAACACGATCTCCCCAGCCCGTCCTCAGAACCCCACGGCATCGCTCAAGGCCCGGACGGCGCAATGTGGACCGCTCTTGAGATCGGGACGATCGCACGCCTCACCACACACTGAGACGGCATATCGCGGGAGCGACGACAATCTCAAGCACTCCTCGGCACGGCCCTCGCGCGTCGACAGCGTTGCTAGTTCTCATCGACATTTCCGAGCCCTGTGATCGCCGAGTGCTGCCCAAAACTGACCGCTCTCATCCAATCGAGGCGTTTACTCAGCGAACCCAGTCGTTTTGCCTTCCGTCTCAGCGAACCTAGTCGTGCGGGTGATCGTGCTGGGGGTGGCGGGTGGCTGTACCGGCTGGGGTGGATCTTGCGGAGCCGTACGTCGAGCTGTCGTACGTGGACGCTGTACGTGAGCGTCACAGGCGTCCGTTGCTGGACTGTGTGACAGCCCGGTTCGAGGACGTCGCTCCGGTGCGGCAGTTTCGCTGGTCGCGGGGCGAGCGTCACTTCGCGGGCTGGTACTGGGCGGGCACGACCGGGCGACACGTCGGCTTCGAATCGTGGTTGGAGCGTGACCGGCTCCTGCTGATGGACTTCGATCCCGAGGTGATGGGGATCGCCTCGCAGCCGTTCTGGCTGCACTGGCACGACGGCGAACGGGAGCGTCGACACGCCCCGGACTATTTCGTGCGCCGCGCGGACGGCTCGGCTGCGGTCGTCGATGTTCGTGCGGACGAGCGGATCGAGCCGAAGGACGCCGAAGCGTTCGAGGTGACGGGCCTGGCCTGTTCCCAGGCCGGGTGGAGGTTCGAGCGGGTCGGGGTGCCAGATGCTGTGCTGCTGGCGAATGTCCGGTGGCTGTCGCGCTACCGGCACCCCCGCTGCTTCAACGGCCCGGTCGCGGACCGGCTCCGGGAGCTCTTTGCGGCCCCAAGGCCGTTGATGGCCGGGGCAGATGCGGTAGGCGATCGGCTGGCAACGCTGGCCGTGCTGTTTCACCTGCTCTGGCTCCAGGAACTGACCGCCGAGGCGATGTCGACCGAGCTGATGGGACCACGCACGGTCGTGAGCCTGGCTGATAGGGGTGCCCAGTGACCGGCAAAAGGCGGGTGCCGCTGACGGCTCGGATCGCGGAGTTTCCTGAGACGGCCGCTGAACAGGCTCGCTGGTGGGAGAGGCACATCCTTGAGGTCCTGGACGGCCTGCCACCGGACGTCGCGGAAGGGGCGAAGCCGCGGCCGGAGTTCGATCCGAAACAGCACTCGCTGGCTCAGCGCGAACGGGCCAAGGCAGCGGAACTGACGGCGGCCGGGCACCGGGTGTCGGCTAGTGGCATCAAGCAGAGACGCCAGCGTTACCAGCGAGACGGGCTGGTTGGACTGGTGGATGGCCGGTCGGCAAAGCGGATGCCGGCCTTCGGGCACGTCGACCCGGCGGTGGTGGAGGCGATGCAGCAGGCGATCGCCGAGACTGTCGACGCGTCGTCCAGGACCATCGGGTTCATCATCTGGCGGACCAAGGAGATTCTCGCCGACTGCGAGAGCACCGCTGTTGAGCTGCCGTCGCGGGCCACGCTCTATCGGTTGTTCGACAAGCTGGCCGCGGGCACCCATGCCACCGGGTCGGCCCGCACGCGTCGTTCGATCAACGCAAGACCCTCAGGTCCGTTCGGTGAAGTGCCGGCCAGTGCACCGGGCGAGTTGATGCAGATCGACTCCACCCCGCTGGACGTGCTGGTGCGGCTGGACGACGGGATCGCCGAAAAGGTCGAGCTGACAGCCATGGTCGACATTGCCACGAGGTCGATTACCGCGGCGGTGCTACGGCCCACCACGAAAGCTGCGGACGCCTCCGCCCTGCTGGCCCGCAGCGTCACCCCGGAGGCGATGCGTCCAGGCTGGTCAGAGGCCCTGCGGATGTCCCGGTCGGTGCTGCCGCACCGGCGGCTGCTGAGCATTGACGAGCGCCTGGAGCACGCGGCGGCCCGGCCGGTGATCGTGCCGGAGACGATCGTCTGCGACCACGGCAAAGTGTTCGTCTCGCACAACTTCCGGGCGTCCTGCCGCTATCTGGGCATCAACCTGCAACCTGCCCACAAGGCAACACCCACCGACAAACCTCGTGCTTCATACTGCGCCTCCTTGAGCTGATTCGATGGGTGTTTCGTCGGGTGCAGGTCGTGGACGGGGTGGCCGTCCGATGCGGGGCCGGGCGAGGTCGGGCGGCGGTGGGTGGTAGAGGTACTCGCCCTTGTCGTTGGCGAGGCGGCCGGTCAGCAGGCCGCGGTCGCGCCAGTGCTTGACCGTACTCAGGCCGATGTCGAGCTGGCGGGCGATCTCGCGGAGACTGAGTATGCCCTGGTCAGCGAGCCGCTGGGGATGGCTGCGCAGTCGGTAGGCACGCCGGATGTGCTTGACGATTCCGGGGCTGAGGGCCTGACCGAGGCCGCTGACGTGGCCGCGTTCGGTGAGGATCGCGGCGATCTGGCCGTCGGTGTGGTCGTCGAGGAGTTGATCGATGGCGGCGACGACCTCGGGTGGGGTCTGCCGGATCTGCCAGGACGCCAGCGGGATCGGACGCACGAGGGTGTGCTCCTGTCCGCCGGTGAGGCGGACGTGGGCGGTGATCTGCTCGGCGCGGATGAGGGTGACGTCGGTGACCAGCAGCCGTACCAGGCGCTTGCGCTCGCGGTCGGGGGTGTCCGGGTTGGCCCACAGGGCCGGGAAGTCGCGGGCCAGGGCGGTGATCCGCGCCCGCTGGGCGTCATCGAGGACGCCGGTGGCGGTGTTTTTCGCCTTCTCGTAGGTGTCGGTGGCTTCGGCGACGTCACGCAGGGCCTGGTTCCAGTCGGCTTCCAGGCTGGTGGCGACCAGGCGGTTGTCAGGGTCGACGGCGAGGTAGCGGCGCCGGGCCAAGTCGGCTTGGTACTGGGCGCGTTCGACGGCGGCGGCTCGCAGCCGGTCGGCTTCCTCTGCGCGGGCGGCCAGTTCGTCGGCGACGGCGAGGGCTGCCTGGATCGCGTGCGGGGTCAGTGCGGTGACCAGCAGGTCTCCGACGGCGTCGTCGACGACAGCGCCGTGGACGCGCTGGCAGATCGGGCTGCCGTACTGGATGCCTTTGGCCTGGCAGACGTACTCCGGCTCCAGACGGTCTTTGCGTTGGTGGTAGCGGACGGTCATGCGCCGGCCGCAGATGCCGCACAGGACGATGCCCTGCAGCAGGGCCGGGCCTTCGCGGGGTGGCCCGTGGCGGCGGTCCTTGCCGTGGGCGGTGGCGTTAGCGGCGAGTTTGGCCTGGTTGGCGTCGTACTTCTCCAGCGTGATGTATCCGGGGTGGTGGTCGGGGAAGAAGGCGACCCACTGCTCGCGTGGTTGCAGCCGTGGGCCGCTCTTGCCGGTGCCGGGGGTGGGCCGGTGCTGGTAGCGGCCGTAGAAGAAGGCGCCGGCATAGCGGGGGTTGTGCAGGATCTGCAGGATCCGCGAGTGCTGGGCCGGGGCCCACACGACCTTGCCCTTGTCCGGGCCGTGGGCCAGGCGGCGGGGCAGCCGCAGGCCCTCGGCATTGAACGACTTGACCACGGCGGTGGCCGAGCCGGTGGCGTCGAACAGCTCGAAGACCGCCCGGATGGCCTGCTGGATGGCGGTATCGGGGTCGAGGACGACCTTCCCGGACGGGTCGTAGACCAGGCCGATCGGCAGGGGGCTGATCAGTTCCCCGCGGCGGGCCTTGGACAGCTGGCCTCCGCGCAGGCGGGCCTTGAGCAGGTGCAGCTCTGCCTCCGACATGGTGCCCTTCAGGCCCAGCAGCAGGCGGTCGTTGAAGTCGCAGGGGTCGTAGAGACCGTCCTCGTCGAGGATGAGGGTCCCGGCCATGGCGCAGATCTCCAGCAGCCGGTGCCAGTCGGTGTTGTTCCGCGCGAGCCGGCTCACCTCCAGGCCCAAGACGATGCCGGCGTGTCCCATGCCGACCTCGGTGACCAGCCGCTGGAAGCCTTCCCGGTCCGCCGCCGAGGCACCGGACTGTCCCTGGTCCGTGTCGATGACGTGGATCCGGTCCGCGGGCCAGCCCAGTGCGATGGCCCGCTCCTTGAGCCCGTACTGCCGCACCGTCGACTCGGTGTTGTTCAGGACCTGCTTGAGCGAGCTCTGCCGGATATACAGGTAGGCGTCCCGGGCGAGGTGAGCGGCGGTCACCTTGGCCGCCGGCCCGAACAGCGGATCCACCAGCTTCTCCTTCTGTGATCTCCAGCGCGGACGTCACCGCTGGTCATGGGCTGTGGGCGTGGGCCAGGACTATCCGTGACCACACCCGCACGACCTCCGGATCCAGCACGCCGCCCGCCACCGGAAGGGGCGGCGGAGCCTCAGGAGGGTTCTTTCGTGTGGTGCAGACGGCGTCGGCCACGCGCAAGAAGGCGAGCATGCCCCGGGCCACCAGCACTCCCAGCCCAGGCCGACGTCCGCCCCGCAACGGCGCCCAGTGCAACCGCTCGTACTCCGCGACACCGGCCGCAGACTCACCGCCCGTTGGCGACTCGGGCTATGGGCTCCTCCTCGGCCGTCTCCGGTTCACGACGGCGGGCCACTGCGCGTTCAATGGAGCGCGGGTGGACGGAAAGGCCAAGCTCGTCATGCAACCGAGCGGCCAACTTCCGTGAAGTGAGGCCGGGTTCGCCTGCACGCCAGGCATCAATGCGGTCCATGACCGGCTCGGTCAGCTTGGTCGGCCCCTTCGGACCGGGCTTGCCTGGAACCAGGGCGCCTGGCCCGCCGGCGTCCAGGGCGGCGGCGATCTCATAGAACGCCTGGCGGCAGTAGCCGAAGGCACGGGCCGCCTGGGCGACCGGCACCTTGTCCACCCGCACTCGCCGCACCATCTCGTACTTGACCTGCACCAAGTCCCGTGCGTCGCAGAACGGCGAGGCGAGGAACACCTCGTCGACCACCCGCTCGGGATGTGGGTTGAGCACGCGTGCCGCTGCCAAAGCGGTCGCCTTGGGGTCTGTTACGGTCGCTGCCACTGCTGTCCCCTCCCAGGCCCGGCCGGTGTCACCAGGTTCGCGCCGAGGGGCGATCACGGCCAAGACTCCAAACGGGGTACATGCAGGTGAATCTGCAGGTGATCACGCACCCCCATCGTGTCCCTCACACCGCTCTCGATCGCGACGGGCATCGAGAGCGGTGTGGATCAGGCGACACTCACGGCATCTTCTTCCCGACAGTCCGCGACCTGAGCGCGTCAAGCAGATCAGCAGCGGCCAACAGGTCCTGCACCCGGAACGGACAGGGACCGTCGGCCACCACGACGAACGGGTCCACCGGATCGATGTCCGTCCACGCTGCGGGCAGCGAGGCCACCTCGCCGTTCTCGTCCAGGAAGCTGACCCGGTCCACGTCCCACGCCAGGCACCGGTCGACGAAGGCGAACTCCCGCCCATGCCACGGGTGGAACGGGTGCGTGACCCGGACAACTCCGGGCTGACCGTGCTGATCGGGTGCAGTCGACGACTCATGACAAGGGCACGATCGAGAAGACCCTGGGCTCAGTGGCCACATTGTTCGCCCAGTTCGTCGCGGGTTACACCGGCTCGACCACGGACCGCCGCGGGCGGCGGCTGGAAGACGGAAGGCTGTGGTCGCTGCCCGAACTCCAGAATCTTCTCGATGAGTGGGTCATCGCCTGCTTTACCGACCGTAGTTTGTGCTGTTCGTGATGTCCGTTCGAGCCTGTGGCGTGAACGTCATGGGCTTGTTTACCGACCGGGTTCAGGACGTTCGTCATGTTCTGGAGTCGGTACGGAGGACGAGTGGTACGGCACCTTGTGGTCGAGGACTTGAGGGTCCAGCGGATCGAGCGGAAGAGCGGATGGAGGTCATGGACCATCGTCTGGCCGGAGGGCACACTCCACGCCGAGGCGGACCGGTTCCTGCGCGTCCATGACGGCTCGGGCACACAGAAGACCTACGCGTACTACCTGGTCGATCATCTCCGGTGGCTGGAGCGCGAGTGCCTGGCCTTCGACACAGTCCAACTGCGCGACCTGGAACGGTACATGGGCATCGTCGGCGCCGAGGTCCATATGCCGCTCGGGGAACCGTGGCGGGTGGGCAAGCGCCCCTACGGCCGGTCCGCGCTGTCGACCGCGGCATCCTGCCTGAAGGGCTTCTACCTGCACCAAGCCTCCCTCGGCGTCAACGTGGGCCTCGGTGAGAAGCTCGACGGCACACGGCTGCCGTCGCGGGTGGACCGGCGCCGGTCGTTCCTCGGGCACGTGAAGTCCGCGATGCCGGCCAACCCGCTCGCGCCGAAGGGCCCGCACCGCCGGCACCCGAAGATGCTGCCCGACGGGGCGAGGGAGAAGCTGCTGGAGACGGTGAACTCGGCCCGGGACCGGATGGTGGTGACCTGGCTGGCCGACGGTGGCCTGCGGATCGGCGAACTCTGCGGGCTGCACCTGGTCGACCTGCACCTGCGCGAGAACGCGGCCTGCGGCGAGTGCCGCGCCCCTCATCTGCACGTCTGTCACCGGCCCGGTAATCCGAACCGGGCCGAGGCCAAGACCAAGCACTCCTGGCGGGTCGAGCACGGCACGGTTACCGGCGGACTGATCAAGCGGGTCAGTCCGGCGATGGTGCACTCCTACTTCGAGTACCTCACCAGCGAGTACCCGCGCGAAGCCGGACACGGCATGCTCCTGGTCCAGTTGCACGGCGCCTGCGCCGGACAGCCGTGGGCGCCGGTCGGGGCCCGGCGGATGCTCGGCCGGGCCGGGAAACGCGCCGAGCTCGGGCTGGTGAAACCCCACGCCTTCCGGCATTCGTTCACGTCCGCGGTCCTCGACGCCGCCGACGGCAACCTGCTGATCGCCCGGGATGCCGGCGGCTGGGCCTCGGCCGCCACCGTCGACGAGGTCTACGGACACGTCGACATCCACGACCCTGCCTTCGACTCCGCTCTACGCGCGGTCTGGGGTGAGACGCGGTGACCGAGACAGCTCTGACCCCGGTGCGGGACGCCCGGGAGGGACGGGATCGATTCGAGATCATGACCGCGCTGGTCAACTCACCGTCCTTCGATCCAGTGTTCCGCTCGGAGATCGTCGAGATCACACCGGACCACCCTGTCTACCGATGGGTCTGCCTGGTCACCGATTGCGAGCGGCCGAGGGCGGGCCGGGGAGATCTCTGCGGCGCCCACGAGGTTGCATGGCGGCGGCTGCGCGCTGAGCAGTCCCGGGCGGACTTCCTACGCACCGCTGACCTGGTCGGGCACGGCGAGGAACTGCGTGAGCGACCGTGCCGGCTCTGCCCCGAGCGGCCGGCACGCCAGTTGACCTTGGAGTTGTGTCACCACCACCAGTTCAGCTGGTATCACTACCGCGACCGGCACGGAGACGCCGCCGACTTCGACACCTGGCTGGCCAAGCAGCTGTCTCGGCCCGGATATGGACGCTGCAAAGCCGTGGTCTGTCCTGACCTGGCGGAATCGCCCCTGGGGCTCTGCTATCGGCACCACCGGCGCTATCGCAGAGAGGGGCGGCCGGGCGGGGCCGTGCTGCCAGCGCAGTGGGGCAATCGCTACGAGCGGGTCGGTTCGCCGGTGCCGGTCGTCTACGACAACGAATCGGACTTCCGGCGGTGGTGCTCAAGGACAGCACCAGTATCCCGACCTGGTCAGATCAACCTCCGCGGTCTGCACCCGCTCCTGAGAGCCGAGATTCAGTGGGGACTGTTCGTCCACGCCCGTGGATCGGGAAGGCGCTGGGAGCTCACACAGATCCAGAGCCTGGCGGACTACTGCCGCGAGCACGGATTTCACTCACTCACCGACCTGACTGCCGACAGCCTGGACCCGGACGAGGAAGGTAGTCGGCTGGCCACAGCCGGCCGGGATGCCTCCTACCTCGCCCGGATCCTCATCGACCTGCTCACCCCGCTTTATGTGACGCCGGAGCAGACCCGCGAGCAGGGCTACCTGAACACCGAGCACTTCGGCCGCAGGCTGAACAACCGGTCGACACGCATCGACCTGACCCCGATATCTCAGCGATGGCTCCGCGACCTGGCCTGGGATCATTTCGCCGCGATACTGCGGTCCCCGAGCTGTCCGCGCTCAGGCCACACCTTCGACGGCACCCGGCGAGCCTGCACCGAGCTCAGCGCCTTCCTGGAGATCCACGCCCCCGGCGGCGGTCACGACCCAAGGCTGCTTCGGCCGCACCACGTCCACGACTTCGCCGCCGACCAACGACTCCGCGAACTGGACGGGCTGCCGTCCCTGGGAGTGAAAGGCCTGCACGGCAAACCGTCCGTCGTGACCGCCTACACCCGCCAGATGGTCTTCACCCGCACCCGGCGAATCCTCCTGGAAGCTCTGGAATCCGGCGAAGCCGAACGGCTCGGCCTCGACCGGGGTTTCGTCACCGCCATGCCCTCTTCGGGCAGGATCGTCACCCGGACACGGACCCCCTTCTCCGACGAAGTCGCCCGAGCCCTCGCCGCGGAGACGAACCTGCAGACGCTCGCCGCCTGCCACGACCCGGCCGACCGCGGACTCCGAGACGCCTGGGAGACCATCATCGTCACCGGACGGCGCTGCAGCGAGGTGATCAAACTTCGTCTGGACTGCCTGGGCCGCTACGGCGGGCTCCCCATGCTCTGGCACGACCAAACGAAGGTCGGCAACTACGACGCCGCGATCCGCATACCTGAACAGCTCCACCAGCGGCTGGAAGCCCGACAGCGCAAGACCCTGGCCTTGTTCGCCACTCGCCACAACCGCCCGCCGACCCTGGAGGAACGCGCCCAACTGCCGCTGTTTCCCAGCAACCAGCGCAACAGCGACAGCCGTCGGCCCCTGTCCTACCAGTGGTTCCACCGGGGCTTCAAAGCATGGATCAACGATCTCGACATAGGCCGGTGGGTGCCCCACCAAGCCCGGCACTCGCTGGCCACCAGCCTGCTGCGAGCCGGAGCGAGCCTGACCCACATCCGCCGCTACCTCGGTCAGGTCTCCGAGCGCATGGCCGAGCATTACGTCCATCTCGCCCAGTCCGACCTGGAGAGCGTGCTCCAGCACGTCTGGGTGGCCGGCCCCGGAGCCGCCAACCCCGGCGAAATCCTCACCGACGACCTCACTCCGCTCACCCGAGAGCATGCCATGGCCCTCGCGATCGACCTTGGTCGCCGCAGCACTCCTGCCGAGGGCGGCTTCTGCACCTTCCAGCCCGTCGTCGACGGCGGCGACTGCCCCTGGAGCCTCAACTGCCACTCCTGCGACAAGTTCGTTCTGTCCGGCGCCGACCTGCTCTACTGGCGTCGCAAGCGTGAGCAGTGGCGGCTGCTGGCCGAGGGCGCCCCGGACGACGCCACCGCCGACTACCTCCACCGCTACTTCGAGCCGACCGCCCGCGCCATCGACGGCCTGGAGAAGGCCCTGGCCGGCCTTGGCCTTCTTGACGACGCCCTCGCCCTGGACCTGCGCAAACCCCAGGATTACTTCCGCCGCGTGTGGTCCACCGCCTTCCGTGCAGCCGACCTCGCTGCCGCGGGCACCGAGGAGGAAAACGAGTACAGCGATACATGCACAGCCGAGGACACCGACCCCGAACAGGACGTCGCATGAACAACGTCCCCGAATCCCGCACTGCCGCTGCCCTGGCAGCCCGCCGCAGCAAGACCGAGGCGGCCCTCCTGCGGGTCCACGAGTCCATCGCCCGGCTCCAACGGGAGAAGGCTCAGGTCAGCGTCGCTGCTGTCGCCCGGCGGGCGAACGTCTCACGCACCTTCCTCTATGACAACTCCGAGGCCCGGGCCGCCGTCGCCGCAGCGATGGCCAAGGCAGGTGACCGCCGGACCCGCATGCTCACCGCACAGGACGACGAGCGCGAGGCGACCTGGCGCGAGCGCGCGCTGAACGCCGAGGACGCGCTCAAGGCCGCCCAGGTCGAGATCCTCACCCAGCGCACCCGCATCGGTGAACTACTCGGCCAGATAAGGTACTTGCAAGCCGAGTGGACCGAGGAAGCCATCCAGCGGATCACCACCGAAAACACCACACTCAAACAAAAGGTCCGCCAGCTGACCGCTGACAACCGCACCCTCGACGAGCGACTCAAAGCCGCCCGCTCCAACCTCCGCTTCCAGGACCGGCGCGTCGCTGACCTCGAAGCCCAGATCGCCAACCCCTCGCAGGGAGTTCAGCAGTGACGCGATAGTTCCGGGAAACGCGCCTGACGGCACGACTCGGTCCGGCGAGTTCGGCCGCCTACAGCGGCCGGACTCCCGAGCTGCCACCACGGGGCGTCGACGGATTGTTGACGGTGACAGCGGCGCTCGGCCAGCCAAGGCAGAGGCCGGGGAACGTCCCCGACCTCTGCCAGCCTCAGGCCGAGGCTGCGGCGACGCAGAACTCGTTGCCCTCTGGGTCGGCCATCACAACGTGGTGCCCGTCGAACTCCTGCCGGACGGCCCCGCCCGCCTTCACCAGCCGCTCAGACTCAGCCTTGATCCGCGCCCACCGCTCACCGGCACTGCCGTGTCCCGGCACCCGAACGTCGATATGAAGCCGGTTCTTCGCCGTCTTCGGTTCGGAGACCTTGAGGATGGAGAGGCGGGGGCCGACGCCGTCGGGATCGCAGAGCCACGCCCCGTCGTCCTCGGATTCGTCCTCCGGCAGGTCAAACTGCGCGAGCCACTCCTCGCGGGTTTTGAAGGGAGCAGGCGGCGGCTCGTCGATATAGCCCAGTGCCGTCTTCCAGAAATCGGCGAGGAGTTGTGCGTCCGCGCAATCGAGGGTCAGATCGATTTTGGCTGCCATGACAGGACCGTACTGCACACCTCTGACAGCTACCGCCGTCACCAGTGCTCGTGATCACCCGAAGAACGTTGACCGACCGTCGTGGACATGTAGTCTGTGAATCGTCGCAGTTCAGAGCCGGTTCACGAGCTTCTGCGGTCGGTAAAACCGGGTGGCAGACGAGGCCCCATGACGGACTACGCGATCCGGAGGTGCCGACGCGGGCGTTCTCGCCGAACGAGAAGTACGTAACACTGCTTGAGTCCTGCGGCTATATCCCCGTCCCGCTGAGCGGCGAAGACTACGTCGAGCTGCTGCCTGAACGCTGGCAGGCGATCAACTCCTATGGCATCCGGATCAAGCGCCGCACCTATGACAGCCCAGAACTGACCCCTTTGCGCCGCCAGCACTCGGGGGTGGCGGCGAAGAAGGGATTGTGGGAGATCCACCACGACCCCTACGACATCTCCCGGATCTGGGTACGCGACCGCCGCCGCAACCGGTGGATCACCCTGTTCTGGAAACACCTTCACCGCGTCGGCGTCCCGTTCGGTGAACTGGCCTGGGACCGGGCCTGCGAGCAGGTTCCCAGCGGCACCGAGGAACAGATCGCCGATGCCGCTGCTGCCCTGCTTCGGCGAGCCCACGACGGCCCGGCCGAGGAGAAGGACCGCCCGGCCAAGCGGTCCCGGCGGGACCGTCGTGTCGCCGCCCGCACCCGGGCAACCGCCGCCGACCGGCCGATCCCCGAGCCGCCTGCCGAGCCACCGCACGACGACGAAGCAGACACCCATCTCGCCGAAGTCATCCCGCTGGGCCTGTTCGATCCGCTCGCCAACCCCTGGAAGCGCCCGTGACCATCTCAGTGCCGGCATCCCAGCACACCACGCTGCAGGAGGCTGATGCCCACGCCAGCCGGCAGCTCACCACGTTGGAAGGGTGGCGGAAGTTCGTCGCCAGTTCGCCCGAGCCCCCAGTTCTACTTCCTCTGGGCGAGTTGCAGAGGCTGTCCCCGACAGATCGGGACCTCTACGACGAGGCCCGCCTTGATCATCACGCTCGCATGCTCGTAGTCGCCACATCGTTCGTCGAGAAGACCGTGACCTGCGGCCGGCGGCTCGTTCTGCTCAACCGGCATGCGATCAGCGCCCGTCGCGGGCTGATCGTCTCCGGCCTGCCCGGCACCGGCAAGACCATCGCCATCACCCAGCTCGGACGCGCCCACGAACTCCTCGACCGGGCCCGGCATCCGAATGTCCCGGACCGCATCCCCGTCCTCTACATCACCGTTCCCCCAGCCGCGACAGCCCGCATGGTCGCCGCGGAGTTCGCCCGCTTTCTCGGCCTGCCCATCCGGTCGCGACTGAACATGACCGACATCATCGAAGCGGTGGTCGGCGTCTGCACCGACACCCGCACCGGCCTGGTGCTCGTCGACGAGATCCACAACATCTCGCAGACCACCCGCTCCGGCGCCGAAGTCTCGGACACCTTGAAGTACTTCTCAGAGCGCATTCCCGCGACGTTCGTCTATGCAGGCATCGGCGTTGAGGACAGCGAGCTCCTGGCCGGCACCCGCGGAGCCCAGATCGCAGGCCGCTTCACGCTCGTCCCCACCCGCCCATTCCCTTACGGCCCCGAGTGGAAAGGGCTGGTCGCGACCCTGGAGAACACACTCCTGCTGCACGATCACCCGCCCGGCAGTCTGGTCAAACTCGACCGCTACCTCCACAAACGGACCGACGGCATGATCGGGGCCCTTTCCCACGCGATCCGAGGAGCCGCAATCGACGCCATCCTCAGCGGCACCGAACGCGTGACGAAGGAGACGATCGACGCGATCCCTCTGGACCACGCTGCAGAGACCGCGGTCCCTCCGCGGAAGAGGACGACCCGCGCATGACCGATACTCCGGAACCACCGCTGTCCCGGCTTCCCATCCAGGTCCGGCCACGTCCTGGAGAACCCACCGACTCCTACATCCGACGCCTGGCCCACGCCAACCACCTCAAACCCAGCTACCTGCACGGCTTCCTCACCGGCTCATCGAACTTGTTCGGGAAACCCCGACTCGAACGTCTCGCGGCACTGGCCGGACGCCCGCCCGAACTACTGGAACGAGTCCTGGCTGATTCCAGCCCACCCCGCCGACGGCGCAACCCCCGCCCAAGCCCCAAACCGCCCAAGAAGAACGACAAGCGAGAGCTCTACCAGCGCATCCGACGCGATGCTGAAGCAGAAGCACTCTCGGGCAGAGCCCTGGAAAAACGCCACCAGGTCACCTGGCGGACTGTCAGGGCTGCACTGGACGGACTCGAACCCCGCCCCCGCAAGCGGTTGCCTCGCCGGCCAACCGCCCTCGACCCTGTCCGTCACCTCGTCGACGCCATGATCGAGGCTGGGCACCGCCCCAGAGACATCTGGGCGCGACTCATGGACGAGCACGAGACGTCGATCTCCTACGGCATCATCAGGCTCTACGTCCAAGACCACACACCGCCACGTGAGCGGCGACCTCTCGTCTCAACCAATCCAATCCGCCCAGGTCATCGGCTTCCAGCCGACTAACTTCGCTGAGACAGGTCAAATACCGTCGACAAACGTTGCCGGCTCGCACCTGCAAAACCACAACTAGTGGCTCGTCACGCATCGTTGGTCGGGTAACAGCTCCGCCTCAGGTCGCCCGCCCCGGAACCTCGACTGCGTCCAGCCGGGCGGGGCATCGTCGGGGAAGCTGCGTCGAGCGCGTCCGCGTTCTGGGCGACGAACGCACGGAAGACCTCCGCGGCGCCGTTGAGGTGGGGGTCGCGCGGACCGCGTTGCGCGTGGCCTCGGAGTCGTGCAACGGGGAGGAAGTCCACACCGAAGGGACCAGCAGGTGTGTTGCGCCCTCCCCCGTACGGCGGAGGAGGATCGTCGTCGGGGCTGAGGCACGCGGCGGGCGGCGGCCGGAATGCTGGGCGCCATGACCGCTTTGACCCGACACCGCGCCCACCGCGCCCTGGCTCCCGCTCCACGGCGGGGCGTCGGCGCGGCGCTGCGGGCGACGGCCGTTGTCGCCTGCCTCCCGTACCTCTCCCTCAAGATCGCCTGGTTCGCGGGCAGCCGCATCGGCATCCCTGAGGGCAGCGCGCTGCGCCAGGACGGCAATTCCCTGATGGCGATCAATGCGCTCACCGTGCTCATGGACGGCGTGGTGATCCTGCTGGCGTTCCTGCTCACCCGGCCATGGGGGCAGAGGGTTCCGGCCTGGTTGCTGGCGGTGCCGATGTGGTGCGCGTCCGGGCTGCTGGCGCCGATCATCGTGGCGTTTCCCGTCCAGACAGTGGCCGCCGCGCTGCACGGACACACGGTGACTGATGGTGGCGCCGATGCGCTCTTGGACTCCTGGGTGTGGAGCGTCGTCTATGGCGGCTTTATCGTGCAGGCCCTGGCGCTGGCCACCTTCTTCGTGCGGTACGCCAGGGAGCGCTGGAGGCATCTGTGGCGCGGCCGGATCGGGGCGCTGCCGCCCTCGCCGACCCGGTCCGCGCGTCGGCTGATCGCGGGCGTGGCAAGCACGCTGGCCCTGTTCGCGGGCGCGATGCATCTGGTGTGGGCGACCGGCGGCACATTCGGTCTGAGCCCCGCGCGGGCCGCCTCCCAGGACTTCAACGCCCGTGTGAACGACGCTTCATACGTCCTGTTCGCCGTGCTCACCATCGCCGGCATCCTGCTGCTCGCCCACGGTCGTGGGCGCCGCCTCCCGGTGCTGGTGGCGCTGACCGCCGCCTGGACCGGCGCCGGCGCACTGGCCTGCTGGGGCGGCTGGATGACGCTGACTACGCTGCCCGTCCCGGCCGGGGACCCGAGGCTGCCCGCGCCGTTGATGAGCCTGACCTACTCTGTGCAGATGATCACCGGGATAGTGGTGGCCGCCGCTGGGGCCCACTTCTTCGCCGAGCGCGAGACGCAGCACCGGGCCGAGCACGAGGCCGCGCGGTGCGACTGAGGGCGCGGGTGCCCCGGAGCGGATTGCGGCGTTCGCCTGGTTGTGCGCGCTCACCATCGTCTTCCGGATCGTACCGATCCGGTCGACGGCTGTCGCCCGGGTACCGTTGGGAGTCCGATCGACGAGACGGGGAATTGGCGGGGGCGTCCTCGGCCCTAGCGTCACGCAGCCTTGGCCGGGTCTTCCGACCCGACCCCGGCCCACACCGGGCAGCGAATGCGCGCCGCCTCGCCCGGTCGCCCCGTGGTCAGTGCGTTGACTGTCCCGATCGCGCGCAGGTTGACGCCGCCGCGCCCGAGTTCCAGCCCGACGGCGCCCCCGGTGCCGTAGCCGACGGTGGCGATCCGGTCGGGGTCAGTCCGGGGCTCGGTGCGCAGCACGTCGAGCGCCGCATGGCCGATGCCCCGCATCCGGTCGGGATCAGCGAGCAGTGGCATGTAACGGGCCAGCATCTCCTCGGGGTCGCCCAAATAGCGCCCGCCGTGAAGGTCGAAGGCCAGCGCTACGTATCCCAGCTCGGCGAGAGCATCGGCCCGGCGGCGCTCGACGTCGCTGAGCCCCATGCCCTCTGGTCCGAGCAGCACCGCGGGTCGGCGGTCGACACCGGCCGGGAGCGCGAGGTGCCCGATCATCGTCAGACCGTCGGCCGGATACTCGACCGTACGCGTCGTAATCGTCGTCATGAGACTGGACTGTAGTGATCGTCGAGCCCGGTCCGGCCGGTGTTCTGCCGCTGGCAGAACAGCGCGGGTATCCCTCTGAAATACGGCGAGGGCCCCGGCGCTCAGGGCTTCAAGATCATCCCGTTGGACTTCTCTTACCCTGAAATCGCCGAGTGGGCCGACTACTTCCTCCACACGCGAGCAACCGACGCAGACGCTCTCGAAGCCTTTGCCCCTCGGGACGGACGCAGCCACGCACCGTGACATCGTGCGCCCATCAATGGCCGCACACCCCAGAATTCCGACTACTCGATCAACGACTCATACCAGTATCAACCCCCGTGACCACCCACCGCTGGGAAGACCGCCCCACCCGCGACCCTGACCCCGTACCTGTCCGAGCGAGCACTAAACCACCTGAGATGTCTCTCCTGCGGGCCGTGACCCGTGGATGTACTGGTCGGCCCAGGCGCTGATGATGTGGGCGGCTCGCTGTGCTTGTCCTCGGACGGTCAGGAGATGGTCTGCTCCTTCGAGTGAGACGAAGCTTCGCGGGTGTCGTGCCTCGCGGAAGATCTCTCCGGCGTTGTCGATGTCGACGGTGTTGTCGGTCGGCGAATGCAGGACGAGTAGCGGCAGGTCCAACTCGCCGATCCGATCCCGCAGGTGAGCACGGCGGACGTCTTCGACGAAGGCGCGCTTGAGGACCAGGGTCCTCCCGCCGACGAACCACTCGTGCGACCCTTCACTGAGCACGCGATCCACGATCGCGTCGTACTGTCGCTCGACGTGGCTGGGATCGACCGGCGCTCCGATCGTGGCGACCGCGCGGACGCCGGTTGCCTCAGCCGCCGCGGCGAGGACGGCGGCGCCTCCCCATGAGTGCCCCACCAGCAGGTCTGCCGGAGTCCCTCGTTCCGCCATCATGGCTGCGGCACGGATCGTGTCCTGGACCTTGACGGTGAAGGAACCGTCCCCCCAGTCGCCGTCGGAGTCCCCGATTCCGAGGTTGTCGAAGCGCAGCATTCCGATCCCCTCGCGTGCCAACTGCTTGCTGACACGCGACGCGGCCGGCGAGCCCTTGCCGAGCGTGAATCCGTGCACGAAGATCCCCCAGCCGCGGATCTCGCCGTCCGGCAGGTCGATCGCTCCGGCCAGTTCGGGGCCGACGACGCTCGAAAATCTCACTTTTTCGCTCATGTTGTGATCACCTAGGCAGGGACTGTTCGTGGAGCAGGGAAGACAAGGGTGCCACCAGCCGGCGCCACGCGCGCGCTCCGGGCAGGGGAGCAGCGAGCGCGGTGCCTGCCGTGATCGGCGCGTCAGGCGGGCGGCTTCTGGTCGGAGGACTGCTCAGTGGTGAGCAGTGCGGTGATCTCCTCGGCGAGGTGCGGGCCGAGTTCGCCCCAGCCGTCCTTGTAGCCGTAGACGCCGGCCAGGGTGCGGGCCTCGTAGTCGCCGCATCACGGATGTCAAACGCAGCAGCACAGCTCACGAAATGACCTTCGCGAACACGATGAACTGAGACACAGCCTCAAGTCCGAACCCGACGGGCACGATGAACTGAGACACCGGCCCCGATCCGTCTCACCGCACGATGCGCCATGCCTGCTCAGAGCACTGATCGAGAGCTTGATCCAATGAGACGGGTCAACTCCCGCCGGCCATTCTCGATCTTGCTCCGGGAAAGGCTCGTTTCTGACGGTAGCTGGGCGTCGAGCCGTGGCCTCCGCTCGGCTTGAAGGGAAGCAGCTATCGACTTCCGACCGCCCGTCCGAATCTGGCGGTCCGGAGTGGGGGCTCAGGTGTCGATGCGGGAGCGGTCCAGGGTGGCCGCGGAGCTGGTGATGAACTCCTTGCGCGGGGCCACCTCGTTGCCCATGAGGAGGTCGAAGACCTGCTCGGCGCCGTCGAGGTCGCCGATGTTGATCCGGCGCAGGGTGCGGAAGCGGGGGTCCATGGTGGTCTCCGCCAGCTGGTCCGCGTCCATCTCGCCCAGGCCCTTGTAGCGCTGGATCGAGTCCTTGTAGCGGATGTTCTTGCGCTGGTACTCGAGCAGCGTCTGGCGCAGCTCGTTGTCGGAGTACGTGTAGACGTACTTGTTCTGGCCCTTCTTGGGCTGGAGCAGCTCGATCCGGTGCAGCGGCGGCACGGCCGCGAAGACCCGGCCGGCCTCGACCATCGGGCGCATGTACCGCTGGAAGAGGGTGAGCAGCAGGCAGCGGATGTGCGCGCCGTCCACGTCGGCGTCGACGAGCAGAACGATCTTGCCGTAGCGGGCGGCGTCGAGGTCGAAGGTCCGGCCCGAGCCGGCTCCTATGACCTGGATGATCGCGCCGCACTCGGTGTTCTTGAGCATCTCCGAGACCGACGACTTCTGGACGTTGAGGATCTTGCCGCGGATCGGCAGCAGCGCCTGGAACTCGGAGTTCCGGCCGAGCTTGGCGGTACCGAGCGCCGAGTCGCCCTCGACGATGAAGAGCTCGCTGCGCTCCACGTCGTCGCTGCGGCAGTCGGCCAGCTTCGCGGGCAGCGAGGAGGACTCCAGCGCCGTCTTGCGGCGCTGCGCCTCCTTGTGCTGACGGGCCGCGATCCGGGTGCGGGCGGCCGCGACGATCTTCTCCATCACGGCGCGGGCCTGCTGCTTGTCGTCCCGCTTGGTGGAGGTCAGGAAGGCCTTGAGCTCCTTGGCGACCACGGCGGCGACGATCCGGGCGGCCGCGGAGGTGCCGAGCACCTCCTTGGTCTGGCCCTCGAACTGCGGCTCGGCGAGGCGGACGGTGACGACGGCGGTCATGCCCTCCATCGCGTCGTCCTTGACGACGTCGTCCTCGGCCACGCGCAGGAGCTTCGCGGAGCGCAGGACCTCGTTCACGGTCTTGGTGACCGAGCGCTCGAAGCCGGAGATGTGGGTGCCGCCCTTGGGGGTGGCGATGATGTTCACGAACGACTTCACGTTCGTCTCGTAGCCCGTGCCCCAGCGCAGGGCGATGTCCACGCCGAGCTCACGGGTGACCTCGGTGGGCGTCATGTGGCCGCGGTCGTCGAGGACCGGGACGGTCTCCTTGAAGGTTCCCGTGCCCGTCAGGCGCAGGACGTCACAGGCCGCCTTGTCCTGGGCCAGGTACTCGCAGAACTCGCTGATGCCCCCGTCGAAGCGGAAGGTCTCCTCGGTCTTGCCCGCCCCTTCGAGAGCGCGCTCGTCGCGGACCACGATGGTCAGGCCGGGGACGAGGAAGGCCGTCTGGCGGGCTCGCTGGTACAGCGTGTCCAGCGTGAGCTTGGCGTCCTTGAGGAAGATCTGCCGGTCCGCCCAGTAACGCGTGCGGTTGCCCGTGCCCTTCGCGTTGCGGCTCCTCGCCTTCCGCTTGCGCAGCCCTCCGCCCGGGGTGAAGTCGGCGTCCTCACCGAGTCCGGAGTAATGGCCGGGCACCCCGCGGCGGAAGCCGATCGCGTAGGTGTGGCCGGCTCTGTCCACTTCGATGTCGAGGCGGGCGGAGAGGGCGTTGACCACGGAGGCGCCGACGCCGTGCAGGCCGCCGGAGGCCGCGTACGACCCACCGCCGAACTTGCCTCCGGCGTGCAGCTTGGTCATGACGACCTCGACGCCGGACAGGCCGGTCTTGGGCTCGACGTCCACCGGGATGCCGCGGCCGTTGTCCCGGACCTCGACCGAGGCGTCCTCGTGGAGGATCACCTCGATGTGGTCGCAGTACCCGCCCAGGGCCTCGTCGACGGAATTGTCGATGATCTCCCAGAGGCAGTGCATCAGGCCACGGCTGTCGGTGGAGCCGATATACATGCCGGGGCGCTTGCGGGCGGCCTCCAGTCCTTCGAGGACGAGCAGGTGCCGCGCGGTGTAGTCGGAGCCGTCTCCGGCCGGAGGGCGGGGACGGGCGGAAGGCGGAGTGCTCACGCATTCGCTCCAAGTACAGAGGATGGGTGGGTGACGCGGCCGGGCCCCGCGGACGCGGGCCCCGTACCGGGAGGGTGCAACTGCCGCCGGCTCAGATGTCGAGGAAGCGGACGTCCTTGGCGTTGCGCTGGATGAAGGAGCGTCGGGCTTCGACGTCCTCACCCATCAGCACCGAGAACAGGTCGTCGGCCTGCGCGGCGTCGTCCAGGGTGACCTGGCCGAGCACGCGGTGGTCCACGTCCATGGTGGTGATGCGCAGTTCCTCGGCGTTCATCTCGCCCAAGCCCTTGAAGCGCTGGATGGTGTCGTCGCGCAGGCGCTTGCCGCTGCCGGTTCCGCGCGTGACGAGTGCGTCGCGCTCGCGGTCGGAGTAGGCGTACTCGAAGTCGTCACGACCCCACTTGATCTTGTACAGCGGCGGACGCGACAGGTACACGTAACCGGCCTCGACCAGCGGCCGCATGAAGCGGAACAGGAAGGTCAGCAGCAGGGTGTTGATGTGCTGGCCGTCGACGTCGGCGTCCGCCATCAGGATGATCTTGTGATAGCGGAGCTTCTCGATGTCGAAGTCCTCGTGCACACCGGTACCGAAGGCGCTGATCAGCGCCTGGACCTCGGTGTTCTGCAGGATCTTGTCGATCCGCGCCTTCTCGACGTTCAGGATCTTGCCTCGGATCGGCAGGATCGCCTGGTACTGCGGATTACGACCGGACTTCGCCGAACCACCGGCGGAGTCACCCTCGACGATGAAGATCTCGCACTTCGTCGGGTCGTTCGACTGGCAGTCCGACAGCTTGCCCGGCAGCGAGGCACTCTCCAGCAGCCCCTTACGACGCGTCAGGTCACGCGCCTTGCGGGCCGCGACGCGCGCCGTGGCCGCCTGGATCGACTTGCGGATGATGTCCGCGGCCTCGTTCGGGTTCCGGTCGAACCAGTCGTTGAGGTGCTCGTGCACGACCTTCTGCACGAAGGTCTTCGCCTCCGTGTTGCCCAGCTTGGTCTTCGTCTGACCCTCGAACTGCGGCTCACCCAGCTTCACCGAGATGATCGCCGTCAAACCCTCACGGATGTCCTCACCCGCGAGGTTGTCGTCCTTCTCGCGCAGGAACTTCTTCTCCCGCGCGTAGCGGTTGACCAGACCCGTCATCGCCGCGCGGAAGCCCTCTTCGTGGGTACCGCCCTCGTGCGTGTGGATCGTGTTCGCGAAGGAGTACACGCTGTCGGAGAACTGGATGTTCCACTGCATCGCGACTTCTACCGACAGCAGGCGCGCGGTGTCCTCCGCCTCCAGCGAGATGATCGACGGGTGGACCGGCTCGCCCTTGCGCACGTTCAGGTGCTTCACGAAGTCGACGATGCCGCCCTCGTAGAAGTACGTGACCGTCCGCGCGGCCGGCTCGGACACGTCCGCGTCCGGGTCGTCGGCGCCCACCGTGGCCTTCGCGGATTCACGCTCGTCGGTCAGCGTCAGGGTCAGGCCCTTGTTGAGGAAGGCCATCTCCTGGAAGCGGCGCGACAGCGTCTCGAAGGAGTACTCGGTGGTCTCGAAGATGTCGCCGTCGGCCCAGAACGTCAGCGAGGTGCCAGTCTCGGAGGTCTCCTCGTGCTGCTTGAGCGCGGTGGTCGGCACGCCCTTCTCGTACTCCTGGCTCCAGCGGTGCCCGCCGTAGCGCACCTCCGCTTCCACCCGCGTCGACAGGGCGTTGACCACCGACATGCCCACGCCGTGCAGACCGCCGGAGACGGCGTAGCCGCCGCCGCCGAACTTGCCGCCCGCGTGCAGCACCGTCAGTACGACCTCCAGGGCCGGCTTGCCCTCGGACGGCACGATGTCCACCGGGATGCCACGCCCGTTGTCGACGACCTTGACCCCGCCGTCGGCCAGGATCGTCACGTCGATGCGGTCCGCGTGCCCCGCGAGGGCCTCGTCGACCGAGTTGTCGACGATCTCGTAGACCAGGTGGTGCAGACCGCGCTCGCCGGTCGAGCCGATGTACATGCCAGGCCGCTTGCGGACCGCCTCCAGGCCCTCCAGGACCTGGATCTGGCTGGCGGTGTAGGACGTGTCCCCCACGTTGCCCGTGGTGGGCGCGGGTGCGGTGGCGTCGGCCGAAAGGTCGGAGGGAATGCCGGGATCGGTCACAGGGGCGCTCTCTTTTCTGGCACGACAAACCGCGCTCCCACCCAGTGGGGCGGGAGCGGCATGACGTCGGACGGAGGTCGGCGCAGGGGCCCCGCCGACCGGCCAGGCCCTGTTCCGCAAGGTTCACCATAGAACCGAGAATCAGGTTTAGCATACCCGACGCGAGTGCTAAATGCAGGGCCACAAGTCCTCTATATGGCTCCGTGGTGGCCAGTCAGGGGTACAGGTGATCCCCCCTACGTGTGGGGCATTAAAGCGGCTCAGATCGCCGTGTAGGGATTTTCTCGTCCGGTGTCGCGGTCCGCTGAAAAAAGGGACCCGGGCACGGCCCGGAATTGCTCCGTAGGGCCCCTCGAAGCCGCCTACGGAGACATGAGACATCCACCTCAAGGTCATCTACCCGCCGTCCCGGCTGGAGGCGCCCACAGCGCTTTGCCGCCGATTCGTGGGCGGCGGCGTGAAGGGCATCGAGCACGTCGCGGTGACGGTAAAGGAAGGTGTGATCGACACCGGCGGCGCGGGCGATGATCGAGCCTTCTCAGCCACCTTTGGCGCGTACCTCTCACTGGGTGTTCTGTGATGCTTCGTCGGGTTTCAGCTTGAGGCGGTGCCCGGGGTGGCCGGGGCCACCTGTGCGAGGCGAACAGGCCGGGTTCGGGCTCGATGAGGATGTCGCGGCCGGCCAGTCGTTTCAGCTTGGCGCGGATGCTCTCGGTGTGCCGCGGCTCGGTGCCGATGCCCAGGATCTCTCAGACCTCCTTCGCGCGGAGCCCGTGCCCGGGCATTGTCACTGCTCCAGGAAGACCCCACCCGCCTCTGGCAACCCCGCGACATCGCGGCTCACTTCGGCGACGTCACCCTGGAAACCATGTACAGACAACTGAACCGCTGGGCCGCCAGCGGACTCATCCACAAGCTCGGCCCCGGCCTCTACGCCGCCACAACATGGTCACCAACTCCCCTTGCGTGACCTACAGAAACGCTAACGGGCTGCCCCGCGATTGATGTTGGGGTGTGTTGGCCTGGCGATTCGGCTGATGCGTGATTCAGCAGGCCGCCGGGCGGACGGGCACGAGTTCGGTGCTTGGCTTGTGCCGGGTGGGCCTGCGGGCGGCGCGGTCAGAGACCAGCCCGGCGACGGCGCGGTGGGTTTCGCCGTAGGTCTCGCGGCGTCCGGTGTACCGCTGAAGCGGACGCCACTGGCGGTGCTCGGCGTTCGCGTGTTCGACACAGATGCGACGCGAGGACTGGCGGCGCTTCATCTCGCGCCAGCCATACCGTTCGGTCAACGGCGCGTCGTCATCCGCCCCCTTCGGTTTCTTCGGCGGGGCGAAGACCTGGCCGGGGAACTCGATGGCCAGACCCCGATAGCCGTCGTCGACCTCTGCTTTGACCGTGGGGTGCCGACGGAACTGCTCGGCGATGCCCTCGGTGCGCACCGATCGCCCCCACAGACCACTGCCTCGCCACCCTGGACGACCTCGCAGACCTCGCCGCTCGCCTCGGCATCACCCCAACACCAGAGATCAAGACGGCGAGTTAATAACCGACAAGCCCTAAGGGACCGTAAAGAATCAACATGCTGCTTCCCGGTGTTCCTGTCGTTGGTGTGGTATGCGCATACCGAGCGAGGTTCGTGACCAACTTTCCCTGAGATTCGGCGTGTTGTTCCCTCATCTGAATGAGCGGCAGCAGCGGCTGGCGCTGGCTACCGAGGCCCGGCTGCTGGGGCACGGTGGGGTCCGGGCCGTCGCTTGTGCCGCGGGGGTGAGCGAGACGACGGTGCGGAAAGGAGTCTTCGAGCTGGAGGGTGGTGAGGACCCACTGCCCGATGGCCGGGTGCGCCGCGACGGCGGCGGTCGCAAGAGCGCCGAGGAGCTTGACCGTCTGCTCGTTCCGGCTCTGCTGGCGCTGGTGGAGCCGGATGAGCGGGGCGATCCGATGTCGCCGCTGCGGTGGACGACCAAGTCGCTGCGGTGTCTGGCCGGGGAGCTGACTCGGCAGGGCCATGCTGTGTCGGCGCCGACCGTGGGCCGGCTGCTGCGGGAGAACGGTTTCAGCCTGCAGGCCAACGCGAAGACCCTGGAGGGAGCCCAGCACCCGAATCGGGATGCGCAGTTCCGGTATATCAACGACCAGGTCAGGGACCATCAGGCGGGCGGCGAGCCGGTGGTCAGCGTGGATACGAAAAAGAAGGAAGTCGTCGGCCAGTTCAAGAACGCGGGCCGCGAGTGGCGGCCGACGGGCCGGCCGGTGCGGGTCGGTACCCATGACTTCCCCGATCAGGAGCTCGGCAGGGCCGCCCCGTACGGGATCTACGACATCACTTCGAACACCGGCTGGGTCAGCGTCGGCTGTGACCACGACACCGCTGCCTTCGCGGTCGAGTCGATCCGCCGCTGGTGGAACGGGCGAGGACGCCTCGACTACCCCGGCGCTACCCGGCTGCTGATCATCGCCGACGCCGGTGGCTCCAACGGCTACCGCACCCGGGCCTGGAAGACCGAACTCGCGGCCTTCGCCGCCGAGACGGGCCTGGCCGTCACTGTCTGTCACATGCCTCCGGGCACGTCGAAATGGAACAAGGTGGAGCACCGGCTGTTCTCCGCGATCACGATGAACTGGCGCGGCCGTCCGCTGACCAGCTATGAGGTCGTCGTGCAGAGCATCGCCGCGACCACCACACGCACCGGGCTCACCGTCCACGCCGAACTGGACCCCGGCCGCTACCCCACCGGTGTGAAGGTCAGCGACGCCGAGATGAACGCGGTGCCGCTGACCGGCCACGCCTTCCACGGGGAGTGGAACTACACCGTGCACCCCCGCCTCACCGAGCCGGCGAGCCTCAGCGGGCCGACCGTCGGCCTCGACCGTGGGGCCCTGTCGCACCCCGCCCTGACGGGCATGACCAGCACCACACTGACCGAGCTGACCACGGCCCTGGCCGCCCCCTGGCAGGCACTGCACACCCCGGACCACACCACCCGACGCGACGGCGGCACACGTCGCCGGGCCCCGGGAGGCGGCCGCAAAGCCAAACTGAACCTGGCCGACCGCGTCCTGGCTACCGCGCTGCAGCAACACCTCGCCCTGCCGCCCACCGCGCTCGCCCGCCTGTTCACCGTCAGCAAGGACACCATCCGCGAGGCCACCGGCGAGATCAGACAGCTGATGGTCCAGCACGGGCACTCCCTCGGGCCCGCAGCGGCGCACCTGAGCACCCTCACCGGCCTCCTCGTCTACGCCACGGCGCACGGCGTCACTCTCACGCCACAAGCAAAACCCACACCTTGATTCTTTACGGTCCCTAACTACCCGGCCTTGTTGTGTCCTGAACGCGAAAGGAAGAACCATGTAGGAACTCTTCTTGTAGCGATGCTGTACGAAGGATGAGGGTTTGGCCCTTCAAATTCACCCTGCGGGGGGAGGATTTAAACCACCTCATGCTGCGCTAGCTGAAGACTGCCGTGGTGAACGATGAGGAAAAGGCGTCCGTTGAGGCGTCAGGTGGGGATCGGGAAGGCGAACGCAAGTGAATCGCTGCTGACGTGTCGAAAAGTAGAGTTGACATCAGAACCGGGGTGTCAAGGCAGTCCCGGGATGAGTCTGGCGGGTGCCCGTTTACTGGCCAGGCGGTGTCCGGCATACAGGCGACGCGAGCCCGGTCTGCGGCCTTCGTATGGAACAGGAGAAGGCGGGCTTGGATACGTCTCTGCTGGTGAGCGGGGAGAGAGGGAGCGTCCCGGGCGGTCCGAAGCCGTGAGGGACTGAGTACCGACGCCAGGCACGCCGGCGGACCGGCTCGTAGTAGTGACGAAACCCCTGTAATGGGGGCGGAGCGAAGGGGCCGGGTCGTTTGTGACTGTGTTTATTCGATCAACCGGGCGTTACCCGGGAGGAGTCGCGTGAACGAGTTGAAAGCATCAGACAAGCCGTTCAATATTTCCAAGCAGTCCGTCTGGGAGGCGTACGAGAAAGTCAGGTCGAACAAAGGCGCGGCGGGAGTGGATGCGGTGTCGATAGAAGGGTTCGAGAAGGATCTGAAGAACAATCTGTACCGGATCTGGAATCGTCTCTCCTCCGGCACCTATTTTCCGCCCCCGGTGCGTGCGGTGGAGATCCCCAAGAAAGGGGGCGTCCGGATTCTGGGCGTGCCCACGATCGGGGATCGTATCGCCCAGACGGTGGTCGCCGGGGTGCTGGAGGCGAAGGCCGAGCCGGTCTTTCATCCGGACTCCTACGGCTATCGTCCCGGGCGGTCGGCGATCGATGCTGTGGGCCGGTGCCGAGAGCGCTGCTGGAAGGCGGACTGGGTCATCGACCTGGACATCCGCGCGTTCTTCGACAGCGTTCCGTGGGACCTGATCCTCAAGGCGGTCGCCGCCCACACTGATCCGTCCCAGTCCTGGGTCCTGCTGTATGTGCGGCGATGGCTTGCCGCACCGCTGCAACTGCCCGACGGGACGCAGCGCGAGCGGACCCGGGGGACGCCCCAGGGCTCCTCGGTGTCGCCGGTTCTCGCCAACCTCTTCCTCCACTACGCCTTCGATGCCTGGATGGTGCGGAACTTCCCCGCCATCGGGTTCGAGCGGTACGTGGATGACGCGGTGGTCCACTGCGTCAGCGAACGCCAGGCATGCTTCGTGCTTGCGGCGATCGGGAAGCGGATGGCCGAGGTAGGGCTTGAACTGCACCCGGAGAAAACGCGGATCGTGTACTGCCAGGATGCCAACCGGCGTGCCTCGTACGAGCACACCGAGTTCACGTTCCTGGGGTTCACCTTCCGCAGCCGCTCCGCGGTCCGCCGGGACGGCCAGATGTTCCGGGCGTTCCTCCCCGCCATCAGCGGGGAAGCCCTGCGCAGGATCAGTGCCGAGGTGCGGTCCTGGCGGCTGCATCACCGCACCAGCCTGACTGAAGCGGACCTGACACGGTTCATCAACCCGATCATTCGGGGGTGGATGGCGTATTACGGGGCCTTCTACCAGTCGGCTCTGTATCCCCTCCTGGAACGCATCAACGCCTACGTGATGCGGTGGATGCGCAAGAAGTTCAAACGGCTGCGGGGCAGGAAGAAAGCCCAGACGGCGTGGAACCAGGCCGTCGCACGACGCCCCTGGTTCTTCGCCCACTGGGCCTGGACCACCCACGCCCCCCGCGTCTGGTGACCAGAACGACAAGAGCCGTATGACGAGAGATCGTCACGTACGGATCTGTGAGGGCCGAGGGGTGAAAATCCCCTCGGCTACTCGGCGGTGAAGCCCCGGCCCTCTTGGAGTTCCTGCTCGATGCCTACAGTCAGCTTCACACGCAGCAACCCGCCACTGCCCAACCCGCAGCTGCCTCCGCGACGGAGGCCGCGCGCCGCGCCGACCACGCCCGATCGCGAGGCGGATCCCGACCCGCGACCCCTGGAGCACCGATATGAACCCCCACGCCGCACACCGACAACAGAGCAGGTCAAAGCCCTGACACCGCAGCGAAGCACGCCTCGAACGCACACAATCTTCACATGAACCCGACACGAACCCCCACGGCCTCGCTCGGAAGGAAGTCCAGGTCAGCACGCTGCTCTGCCGAGAGTCACGTATCCGAACTTCGAGCGCCCGGTCGAATCCTTATGCAAATCGCCTGGTCAGCGCACTGACCAGGCGATTTTGGGGTGAGTGTCCGAGGGGTGAGTTGGACCAATACCCCACGGATCACGACACTCACCGCCGAATTGGAGCTGGCCTCGTCGTAGTCGCAGTTTGGATCCCCGGCAAGAGCCGCAAACGAGAGAGCTGGAAAATGGCCTGTCAGGCGCAGCGAGCGGTGGTCGACGACCAGTACCAGTGACGGCTGATCCCCACCCAAGCGTATCCGCGCCTCTCCCGCGCCTATACAGTCGCCGACGGCTACCTGGCCGACCACAGCGCCCCGAAGGTTTCGCTGTCCGACCTGCCAGGTGAGCCGGTGACCTTGCCGGCCACCACCCTCACGCTGGTCGCCGAGTGGTGCCACCGCCGAGATCATGTGGAACGTCCCGGCCGAAGTGCTACTGCGCGGATCAGCGCAGAGCACTGCTCGGGTAACCCGACTCTCCCAGGTCGCCCCCCGCCATGAGCGGCCCGGGAGATCTCCGGTCGACGGGGCCCCGGCCGGGCCGGACCACGATGCGTCAGCTCCTCACCATACGAGGGCCGGGCTTGAAGCCGTGCCGGCGCGCGGCTGCGACGACGGCGAAGGCCAGAACGGCGAAGCCCAGCAAGACCCAGGGGATGGACCCGGCCCCGGCGGATTCCAGGAGCAGGCCGCCGACCATGCCGCCGCCCGCGACGGCGAGATTGAAGACGGTGACGAACATCGACTGAGCGACATCGGCACCGTCCCCGGCGGCGTCACCTATCGCGGTCTGCAGGAGCGTGGGCGCGCCACCGAACGTCAGGCCCCAGGCGACGATCCCGGCGAAGACCAGCGGCAGCAGGTGGCCGGCAATGCCGAGCAGCAGGGCGGCCAGGGCGAACCCGGCGAGGCTGGCGAGCGTGACCGTGCGCAGCAGGCGGTCAACCAGCAGGCCGGTCAGCCAGATGCCCGCGATGGAGGACGCGCCGAAGACGAGAAGCGCGACGTCGACGCGGCTGCCGAGTCCGGCGTGCGCCAGGAAGGGGGCGACGTAGGTGTAGAGGATGTTGTGCGCCAGGATCCACAGGAAGAGCACGGCCAGCACCGGGCGGATGCCCGGGGCGACGAAGATCTTCCGGATGGGCTGGCGGTCCTCTGCGGTCTGGCCGGGGAAGTCGGGCACCAGCGTGCGGATCCAGATCATCAGCAGCAGCGCCACCGCGGACATGATCCAGAAGACTCCGCGCCAGTCGAAGAGGGACCCGAGCCAGGTGCCCAGCGGCACCCCGAGGGTAAGAGCGATCGGTTGGCCGACGCCGACGATGGCCAGGGCTCGGCCCTGCAGGTGCTCGGGCACCAGGCGCCGTCCGTACCCGGCGAGCAGGCCCCAGATGACCCCGGAGGCCATGCCCGCGACGAAGCGGGCCAGGAGGGTGAGGCCATAGCTGCTCGACAACGCCGTGACGGTGTTGAAGACGAGCAGTCCGCCGACGGCGAATAGCAGCAGTGGCCGCCGGTTCATGCCGCGGGTGGCGGCGATGACGGGAACCGCGGCCACCACGGAACCGATGGCGTACAGCGTGACGAGCTGTCCCGCCAGCCCTTCGGAGATGCCGAGCCCGTGCCCGATCTGCGGGAGCAGCCCCGCGGGCATCGTCTCGGTCATGATGGCCAGGAAGCCGGCCGTGGTGAACGCCAGCAGCCTCACCACCGGGATCCGGTCCTCTTCCGGAGCCCGCTGCGGATCAAGCGCAGCTTTTTCGCTGCCAGTAGTACTCACGGAGGTTCTCCAGTTTCGTGGTCACGGCCGGGGCAGGGGCACCGTCCGCTGCCCCTGCCCCGGCATCCTCCGCCCCACGGTTAAATCTCTCCGGAGGGGCGGAGGCTGAAGGGTGCTCAGTGCTCGGTCAGCAGCGAGCCGAATCCGGGCACACGGTCGGTGATTCCGTTCTGCCGCAGCGCATGCCAGTAGAGCACTGTGTTGTTGGTAATGACCGGCTTGCCGGTCCATTCCTCGGCCGTGGCTGCGACACGCGCCATAGCCACATTGGTGCCGATCTGGACGATGGCCTCGACGTCCCGGCTGTCGATTTCCTTCACGGTGTGCCGGAGTTCGGCCTCGGAGACATGGGAAATCTTCTCCGGGCTGCTGCACCCGAGCCCCTGGACCTTCACCACGTCGTAGCCGCTGTCGGTGAAGAACCGGGTCACCGTGTCGTCGCCCACGGGCAGGTACGGGGTGATGACGGCGATCCGGCGGGCCCCGTAGCAAGCCAGGGCGGTGTTGACGGCGTCCGGGCTCATGGAGACCGGGATACCGTCGGCGGCCTCCTTCATCGATGCCAGAACACCGGCGTGCGAGTCCGGACCGTCCCAGTAGATCTCGGGCGAGAAGCCGATGACGACGCAGTCGGGCTTGCAGGGGACGATGCTGCCGATCGCCTTGTGGGTCGATTCCCGGTAGCTGTCGACCAGGTTGTCGATGCTCGCCGTGAGAGAGGTGTCCGCGGTCGGCATCCGCCCGGTGTGGTTGGTCACGCCGACGGGCCGCATGGCCTCCATTTCCGGCTGTGCCGAGGTGTTGGTCGCGGGAACGACCACGCCGACCTTCAGACGGGGGCCGAGGGAGTCGGTCATGGGATTCTCCTTGGGAAAGTTGACGGGTCTGCCCAGCCGGAGTGCCAGGACCGGCTGGGGGCTGGTGTGCAGCTCAGTAGTTCGGCTCTTTGATCAGCAGGTCCTGGCGCCCGGTGATCTCTGGAACGACGACCGCGTCGCTCCAGGCAGACTGGGGCACCGGCTCCAGCGCAATCGAGACGGCACCGTCAGGGACGTCGAAATGCCGGATGACAACGTCGGCGAGCGCCTCGGACAGCCGCTGCTTCTGCTCCTCGGTGAAATCCTTGGGGAAGTGCTTGATGTTGATGTGCGGCACGGTGTTTCAAACCTTTCGTTTTCGTGCTTGGTTGTGCGGAGCGGACGGCCGGCACCGCACCGGTACGGCGTAATGCCGGCCGCCCACCGTGTCCCGCACAGGCGGATTCCAGCGGATTCAGCGGCCGAGGCGGGTGCGGATGGCGGACACCAGCTCGCCGACGCCGCCTTCCCGCAGCACGCTGTAGTGGCCGCCCTTCAGGTCGATCACGGTCGGCGGGAGTGCGGAGTAGCCGGAGCTGCCCTCGATGAACGAGTAGTCGTCGCCCACCGCCTTGAAGAGGGTGACCGGCGCTGCCAGGCTGCGTTCGGCCAGCTCGCGGAAGGCGTACTCGAATTCATAGGTTCCGGCAACGATCCGCGTGATCCTGCGGACCAGTTGCTCATCCAGAACTGGGTTCATGTCGCAGATGAACGCGACAAAACTCGCTTCGTCCTGCACCGTTTCCAGGCACCGGTCCAGGTCCTGCCCGCTGATGGTGCCGGCGAAAACAGAGAAGAGGACCGTCAGGTATGCCGGGTTGCGGTACGAGGACTCACGTCCGTAGCGGGTGCCGTCGGCCGTCCGGACCTTCGGGTTTCCGGGGCATATCAGGAAGAGGTTCGCCACCTTTTCGCCGACCTGTTCCAGCTGCCAGGCCGCCTCGAAGGCGACTCGGGCGCCGAAGGAATAGCCCCACAGTGTGTACGGCCCTTCGGGCTGGATCCGCCGGATCTCGGCCAGGTCTGCGGCGGCCATGTCCCGGATGGTGGGGAACGGCTCTTCGCCGGCGTTGAGGCCGTGGGCCTGTATTCCGTAGATCGGCCGGTCTATGTCCACGCGGGACGCCAGGAGCTGGAGGTTCATGGGGTAGCCGCCCAGACCGGGCCAGCAGAAGACGGGTGACTCGAATCCCTTGGCGTGCAGCCGTATCAGTCGTGACGTTTCTTCAGTGCCGTTGCCGTCGATGCGGCGGGCGAGCTGCCCGACCGTCGGAGCCTCGAAGAGCACCTGCACCGGGAGCCGCGTGCCGAAGCGTCGGCTGATGCGATTGACCAGCGTCACCGCGGTCAGCGAATTGCCACCGGATTCAAAGAAGTTGTCCTCGGTGGACACCGGCTCGTACTTCAGGGCCGCCGCCCACATCTCTGCCAGGGCCTGCTCCGTCCCGGTGCGTGGCGGAACGAAGGCGCGGCTCTCCAGCCCCTTGGTGATCTGGTCGAGAGTGGCGAGCTTCTTGGTATCGATCTTGCCGTTGGCGGTCTGCGGCAGCGCGTCCAGGACCACGACCTTGTTCGGCAGCATGTAGTCGGGCAGGTAGTTGATCAGGTCGTCCCTGATCATCTCGGTTGGGCCCTTCATGTGGACGACATCCTCGCCCATGCCCTCGCTCGCCTGCTGCTCGGCGCTGACCCGGCCGCCGACGAAGAAGTACGAGGCTCCGGTCGGCAGGGAGCAGGCGGTGAGAATGTCGTCGATGCGTCGCGCAGCGGGCAGCGGGTTGCCGGTCTTGGAGCTGTAACCGGAGGACATGAAGCCGAAGTCCAACCCGTTGGCCTGCAAGTGGTGCAGCTTTCTGCCGAGCACGACGTAGGCCAGCCAGGGCTCGGCAGCCCGGCTGACGGCGCTGATGCCGATGCTGGAGCGTTCGTAGACCGCCTGGTTGATGGCGATGACGTGCTTCTTCTGCACCAGCTCGTCGGAGATCCTCTCCAGGTCGCCCCAGGCGTAGCGGTACTGGCCGGCCGGCAGGTCCGCCACCTTGCCGGGGTGGGCCTGCACATAGATCTCGGTGGGGTCGTCCGCCAGTCGGCCGTCGTACTGCCGGATGTCGAAGGTACCCAGGTAGTAGTCCTCGTCGGCCACATCGAACAGCGGCTTGAGCTCCGGCCGGTACCCGTCCGGGTGGATGGCCAGGCCGTGGGCGGGCAGGACCTGTTCGAACAGGCCGACCATGTGCCCGGTCTCGAATTCCAGGACCTCGAGGAGGTTGTTCTTGTAGACCGGCTCGATGGCCCGCTTCTTGCCGATGAAGTGGGCCTTCAGCCGGACCGGCCCCTCCTCCCCGAGGGTGCGGATCAGGGTGAGTTGGTGGGTGAGGGGGTTGTGGTAGTAGATGCCGGGCTGCAGACCGGCGACGCCTGCGACCTCCAGGTACAGCTGCGTGGCGTACAGGGCACCGGGCGAGGCGTAGACATACTTCGGCAGCAGCCGCTCCTCACTCTGGAACTGGCCGAAGTTGCGTAGCAGCGTGCCGAGTTCGTCCAGCGTCACGTCTTGCAGCGGACGGGACCGGAAGCAGCCGGCGTTGTGGTCCAGCAGCTTCAGGATGTCGGCGCGGCTGACCTCTCCGCCCTCGTAGAAGCGGTAGGTCTTGCGGGCGAAGGCCGTGCGGCGCTGTTCCGCGCTGGGGACCTTGCCGGGCAGGTCGAGGTGGGCCCGGCCGTCGAGCTCGTGCGGCTCACGCAGACCGGGGTTGGACAGCTGCGCCTTGACCTGGAGCTTGCTGGCCTTGGACTGGTGGTGGGAGCCGTGGTTGCCCTGGTCCATCAGAGCGGCTTCCTTGGGGTTGAACTCCACAGCGGCGATCAGATTCTGGAAGCCGGTGCGCGGCTCGTCCTTGACGATGACCGCGGCCCGCTTGACCCAGGAGTGGTTCTCGATGGTGCGGGCGATCTCGTCCAGTTCGACGCGGTAGCCGCGCAGCTTGATCTGGCTGTCGGCCCGGCCGGCGAAGTGGACCGTGCCGTCGGGGTCCTGGGAGACCAGGTCGCCCGTCTTGTACAGGCGTACGGGCTCGGCTCCGGGGGCCGGGGAGAGGGCGCGGAAGCGTTCCGCGGTCAGGTCGGGGCGGTGTAGATAGCCGCGGGCCAGCTGGGCGCCCGAGATGTAGAGCTCACCGGTCTCGCCGGGCGGAACAGGCTGGCGGTTCTCGTCTAGGACGTGGTACCCGGTCCGGTCCACCGGGTGGCCGATGGGAATGACGGCCGGTTCGCCGTCCAGGGTGGCCGGGTCGACGGTGTAGGCGGAGGAGTTGATCGTGCACTCGGTGGGCCCGTACAGGTTCACCAGCCGCGCGGTGGGCAGTGCGGCGAGTAACTCGGCGGCCAGGGAGCGGGTTAATGCCTCACCGCCGCTGAAGACGTGGGTAAGGCTCGTGCAGCCCGCGAGCCGCTCCGTGTCGACGAGGGCCTGTAACAGCGTCGGCACGCACTGGAGGGTGGTCACCCCGTACCCGGCGATGGTGTCGATCAGCCCCTCGGGGTCACGGAAAACGCCTGGAGCGCCCATCACGACGTGGGCGCCGCAGGCCGCGGCGAGGATCTCCCACTGCGCCGCGTCGAAGCTCATCGGAGTCTTCTGCAGGATGACGCTGCCGGCGTCCAGGTGCCCGGAGGCGGCCAGCCAGTGCAGCTGGGCGACGACGCTCCGGTGCTCAACCATCACGCCTTTCGGCTTGCCGGTGCTGCCGGAGGTGTAGATGACGTAGGCGAGGCTGTCCGGCTGCGGGCCCACAGGAGCGTTGGCGGGCGCCTGGTCGGCGGCCTCGTCGACAGTGACGATGCGGGTGCCCGTCGGGGCCAGCCGGCGCAGGCGGCCGGCGAGATGCGCCTGGCACAGGATGACCTGGCACCGGGCGTCTTCGATGATGTAGCGCAGGCGCTCCTCAGGGTAGTCCGGAGACAGCGGCAGATAGGCGCTGCCGGCGGTGAGGATGCCCCACACGCTGACGACGAGGTCGAGGGACGGGTCGGCGAAGACGCCTACGCAGCCGTCCTGCTGCACACCGAGCCCGTGGAGGCAGCCTGCTATGCGCGTGCTCTGGTCGGTGAGCTCCCGGTAGGTGAGGCTGTCGTTGCCGCAGGTGACGGCGGCTGCGTCGGGCTGGGCGGCAGCCTGTGTCCGGAGAAGCTCGGGCAGAGTGGCGAGGTTGTCGGCTGGCACGAACGTTCTCCCCCGTATTTCGATGGATCGCTGTGGAACGGATTTCACGCTTGTTGCCTTTGGTGCCCAACAGGGCGGTTTCGCCGCCTACTTGGGCAATGCTTTCTTCACTGCCGGGCGGGGTCTCGATACATGACGTCGGCACCCGTGAACGGCGGTGAGCGCGAACGGGGGCAAAAATTACTCAAAGGTGACACCTACTACAAACATGATCAATCTGCGTGTTCGCGACCGTAGACAGCAAGTTGATGTCGTGTCAATTCATTCGATATGTCACCCGACTATGGATTTTTCCGGTGTGACCAGCCATGAGGCGGGCAAGCGGACATAGCGAATCGCCTCATTCACCGATGAGCGCAACAGTGGCCGGGATGCGGCCGCCTTCACCCCATCCCCTGCAACTGACAGCCGAGCCTGGGGGCTTGGGTGCGACGATCCACTTCGCCCCACTTCACTTCACTTCCAGACTTGTATGATGAATGATGACTGGTGATTACTGTACTGCCGGTAGGGTGGGTGACAGCAAAGGGAGGAAGGGGGCGCAAGGTGCGGATGATCGGCCGAAGGTCCTCGGTGGAGGAGGTCGTCTCCCAGCTCAGCGAGGCGCTGGTGAAGGGGAGATGGGCGGTGGGTGACCGGCTGCCCACCGAGCACCGGCTCACCGAGGAGCTGGGGGTGAGCCGCACCGTGGTACGCGAGGCGGTACGCGCCCTGGTCCATCTGGGCGTGCTGGAAACCCGCCAGGGTGCGGGCACTTATGTGGTCTCCACCGCAGACCCCGCCCCGCTGCTCCGCCGGCTCGGGATGGCCGACGTACGCGAGATCTTCGAGATCCAGCTCGGCTTCGACGTCCAGGCGGCCCGCCTCGCCGCCGCCCGGCGCACCGACGCCGATGTGCAGCGGCTGCGCACTCTGCTGGCCGCCCGAAACCGCGCCACCGCCCCAGAGGAGTTCGCTGCCGCCGACGCTGCGTACCACCTGGCCGTGGTCGAGGCGGCGGGTAACAGCGTGCTGCTGGAGTGCTACCGGTTCTTCTTCGGGTGGCTCCGCGACGGCCTGTACGCGCTGCGCAGCCAGGACGTGGTCCAGGAGAGCGGTGCCGGCCCACACCAGGAGCTGCTAGCGGCGATCGAGGCCAGTGACGCGGCGGCCGCCGCAGCGGCCGCCGCAGCGGCCATCCACCCCAGCCTCGACGCCCTCACCCCGCCGGAGGACTGCCGCGCCGGTCTCTAGGGCGCGTTTCTGAAGTCGATCACGGTTTGAGATCCTTTTCATGTGTGTCGTGGTGATGTGACTGCCGCTCAGTGAGGGCGTCCGGAGCCATTGCTTCCGAAGACGAAGAAGCCGGGGAGGCCACCGAAGTGGACGAAGCGCCGGCTCATCGACGGGATACGGTGGCGCACGCGGGCCGGGGTGCCGTGACGGGATTCGCCCGAGCGGTTCGGCACCTGGCAGACGGGGTACGGGCTGTTCCGCCGCTGGCAGCGGGACGGGACATGGAAGCGGTTCCTGGCGGACCTGCAGCCGACGCGGATACCAAGGGCCCGATCACCTGGGAGGTGTCGGTGGACTCCACCGTCCGCCCGTAGCGCTTCAAAATCGCTTCACCACTGTTGTCTTCGGACAACGCGCCCGACCAATGGTCGGGCATGATCAGTCCTCGTACTGGTACGGATGATCTACCTGTTCGCCACGCGGATCTTCGCGTGACTCACCCTGCTGACCCGATCTACCACGGCGAAGAACGCGGAGATACTGATCCTGCGGCACGAAGTCGCGGTGCTGCCTGATCACCCACCTCAACGACCGCCGACCCACACCCGTCGACCACATCCTTCACTGGACACACTGGCGCCGAAAGCGACAACACCAGGCCCGCATCAGTCACTACACACGACGCGGACACAGCCCATAGAACTGCCCGGCCATCAACACAAACACCGTTGCAGTACTAGCGGTGGTTTGTTAGACCGGGCGGTAGAGATCGAGTGGTCTGCCTGCGCCGAGGGCGTTGATGAGGGACTGGAGTGCGGTGGGAGGGGGTTTCGTTGACCATGCCCGCCAGTAGCGTTGCAGCGTGGCCCAGGGCGTCAGCCAGCCACGGACGGCCCGGATGGCGTGGGGCCAGCAGGCCGGCTGGGGCTGGTGGGGCGGTGGGGTGCCCCCTCTCTGGCCGGCCAGGAGCCGGCTCCTCCTCATGGGCGACGGGTGGGGGTGGGGTGAACCAGGTGTCCCAGCAGAAGCTGAACGGGCAGGTGACGAGGGTCTGGTGGCGGCGGATGGCGACATCGGAGCGGACCTGGAAGTCAGCCCATCCGAGCTCGTCCTTGACCTGCTTGTAGCTCTGCTCGACCCAGTGCCGCAGTCCGTAGATCCGCACGACTTCGGTGAGGTCGGCGGCCGGGTGACGGCTGCCGCTCTCGCGTGTCGATCCTGGCCGGGGCAGGTTGGTGGCCAGGTACCAGGTGGACTGCGCGGGCAGTGTGGCCGGGTCGGTGGTGGCGATCACCAGCCGGGTGGTGCTGTCCGGGCCCCACCAGCCCAGCTGCGCGTCGGCGGCCCACCACCTGGTGGTGTGTCCGTCGCGGAAGGTGCGCGTGACCGTGCTCCAGTGGCCGGGGTCGTCCGGACCGCCCCAGGCCAGGTCGCGGGCGGCGTCGACGGGCGTGTACGCCTCGTCGCCGTAGGCCCAGGCTCCCCGCCGGGGTTTGAGCGCCATCACGAACGGCAGCCCTGCGGCCGACAGTTCACCGCGGAAGGCGTCCTGGTCGCCGTAGGCACAGTCGGCGGCCACTGCCCGTAAGGAGACTCCTGACTCCTTCGCTTTGCGGGCCAGGTCGGCTCCGATCTGGAGTTTCGTGCGGAAACCGGGGTCGTCCCCTTCGGGAAGTGGTGGGCGGGGGTGTAGGGCACGGCGTGCAGGGGGTAGTAGACGCGTTCGTCCGCCCAGCAGGTGGTCACGGTGACGACGCCGCGGTCGATTTTCCCGACCGAGCCCAGGTACTGCTTGCCGACGTGCGCGGTCGCACTCCCGTCCTTGCGGTCACCGGAGTCGTCGACGACCAGCACCCCGCCCGAGTGCGTGGCCGTGGCTGGATCGGCCAGCAGCAGCTCCACACGGCGGGCGTTGACCTTCTCGTGGTCCCAGGTCGACTCGGACAGGAAGAACTGCAGCCGCTGGACCGCCCGGTGCTGGGCACCGGCCACCGGCTCCGTACCGGCCAGGCAGGTCAGCGTCTTGTTCCGGTCCCTCGGCAGCAGCAGTCCAGCGAGGTACTCGCGGAACCCCCGGCGCTGTGCCAACGTGGAAAACAGGTCATCGAAGCGGGCGGCATAGGCTTCCAACGGCCCTGGCGCGGGCGGACACGGCACACGCTTGGTCATCACAACCCCCCCGGACAGTGGGCGGAGTTCCCACCAACTGGCCTACTACCGGCCCGAACCGCCGTCAACAAACCACCGCTAGTTACTGCTGTCGTTCGGCCCTTGCGCGAGGGCACGTGCCGTTCGGTACCTCAGATCGGCCTGCCGGTGCCACAGCCTGCCTACCAAAGCGACGGCAGCGACTCCGACGACAGCTGCCACGGTCGACGGCCACCCGGTCAGGGACTCTTTGGTGATCGCTCCTACGCAGACGGCCACAGCGACCGAGCCCGCAAAGAACAACCCACCGTTTGGCGGATGCGGTTCACTCCGCTTCATCGCAACACCACCTTGCGACCGCTCCGGAGCTACGCCAGCACGCCCCGCCTAATGGCGTGCCAGGCCGGCGTAGCTACCGATGCGTAGTGCTTATCGGCGGGCTCGCCAGACTATGACTGCGCTAGTGGACGTGCTGCATAGCAGGGCAACACTGATGACGGTGCCCCACGTATCCTCCCGCCAGATACTGGCAACCGCCGCAATGAGCGTAAGGACAAGCGCGATGGTGACAAATATCCGGCCGAGAAGCATGAGCAGCAGTCCTTAAAAACAGTCCTTGAATCCCCTGGCCGCCATTGCCGTCCCACCGAGTAGTCCGCCGGTGGCCGCCAGTGACGCCCCGCCAGTGGCCGGAGCCCCTGCGACGCTACCAATAACACCAAGTCCGGCCCCGACGGTTCCCACGCCATCCCAGAAACAGTTCCAGTTGACGAGTACAGTCACCGGACCTGGGGGCGTCGGGCGGACCACGGTGCCTTCAATCGTGGAGCCCTTCTTTACATCAGCGATCGTCTGCGTGAGCTGGTTGCCTTCCAGGCTCCAGGTGGCCTTGTGGACGTGGCCGGCCTTGTCCATGACGTCGAGCCGCGTCATGCCGCCGACCACCTTCTCATCAGCGTTAAGGACCCGGAGCCCTCTGGGGGTGAGAACGGCGTGGTCACCCTTGGGCAGGTTGATCTTGAACGTGGAGCTGGCTGCGAACTTCGCCACCTGGCCACGCTTGACGAAGACGTTTGCAGGCTTGTCCTGCGAAGCCGGAGCGGCGGCCATGGCGGTAGTAGCCGTGGAGGACACGATCGCGGTGGCGGCCACGGTGGCGGTCAGAGCCGAACGGACGCGTAAACCCATCTGTCTGTGCCTTTCAATACTGCTTCGCCCCATGAGTCGGGGCACTTCGGCATTGTCGGCATGAAGATCGATCCATCCCTATGCCGAAGATCACAAACAAGATCAAATGGTCAGTCAAGTCCCCACCAAACAGGGCAAAATACCGGCTTACCGGTTGTTCGCAGGTCAATAAACCTGCGCTCGGAGGGACTATGTCTTTGGCTTCTGTCGATGACGTCGCCGCCCGGCTGGGGCGAACCATTCCCGAAGAAGAGAGACCCCGCGTCGAAGCATTCCTCGCAGACGCGACCGCCTTCGTGGCGGACTACTGCGGCAGTGGGTTCCGTGAGGACTCTCCCGGCATCAAGGCCGTGATCTGCGCCGAGGTCATCCGCTGGCTCTCCGTACAGCCGGGCGTCGTCCGAGAACGGACTGGAGAGCTGGAAGTCGAGTTCGGCTCGGCATCCGCAGCCCAGCAGCTTTCACCAGCAGCAAGGGCTTCGCTGAAGCGCTATCGGCCTGCCCTGCGCTCCTTGTCCCTGGTTCGGGAGGTGAATGCTCAGCTTCGCTGATCCCGTCGAGATCCGCCGTGCCGATCTGACGGCCGGGGGGCTTCACCCTTGATCGTGGACACCGGTTGTCATGCGGCGGTGGCCAGCGTAGTTGATCGCTGTTCGTAAGTGATCGGGCTGATCTGGCCGAGGCGGGAGTGCCGTCGGCGGGTGTTGTAGCGAGTCGCCCATCGGAAGACTGCGAGCCGGGCCTCACGGGCCCCGTTCCACCGTTTTCTCCCCTGGAGCGTCTCGCGTTTCATGGTCGCGTTCAGGGATTCCGCGGCGGCGTTGTCCGCGCTCGTGCCGACCGCGCCGCGCGATCTGATCACGCCGAGCTTGCTGCAGACCTGGGCGAACTCCTTCGAGACGTATTGCGCCCCGTTGTCGCTGTGGAAGGTTGCCCCGCGCAGGCCGTCGGCACCCCGGGCCGCGGCCGCGGCCTTGAGCGCGTCGGTGACCAGTTCCGTGCGCATGTGGTCGGCGATCGACCAGCCCGCCAGCCGTTTCGAGCACAGGTCCAACACCGTTGCCAGATACAGAAATTGACCGTTGCCCACAGGGAGGTAGGTTATGTCGCCCACGTAGCGGGTGTTCGGTGTGGTCGCGGTGAAGTCGCGCTGCAAGAGGTCCGGCACCGGCGTTGCGGAGGGCTCGGGGATGGTGGTGCGGACCTTCTTGCGCAGGTGGAACCCGATGATGTTGAACTTCCGCATGACGCGTTCCACCCGCTTGTGATTGACCCGCTCGCCGCCGTCCCGGAGCTCGGCGGTGACGCGCGGGGCCCCGTAGGTGCCGTCGGACTCCTGGTGGACTTCGGTGATCCGCTCGGCGAGCTCGGCATCGCCCCGTGCCCGGTCGGCCCGCGCTTGCGCGCCGGCCAGGTGCCGGTAGAAGCCGGAACGCGAGACCTTCAGCATCCGGCACAGCCGCTTGACGCCGAAGGCGCCACGGTGATCGTCGACGAACTGGAAGCGGCTGCTCACCAGCTGGTCTCGGCCGCAAAATACTTCGCGGCCCTCCGCAGGATCTCCCGCTCGAGCTCGAGTTCCTTCACCCGCGCCCGCAGCTGCCGGTTCTCCTTCTCCATCGCGGTGGCCTCCACCGCCCCGGGCCGGGTGGCCTGCTCGGCGTCCCGCACCCACGTGCGCAGCGTCTCGTGATTGACACCCACGTCCTTGGCCACCGACGCGTACGTCCCACCCGGGCTGGCGTGGTACAGCGCGACGGCATCGGCCCGGAACTCAGGCGAATACTTCGATATCCCCAACGGGAACTCCTGTCCTATGGACCTTCACGATCCAATGATCAGGGTGTCCACGATCAAGGGGTAGGGCCCCGGCGCCTACACGAACCGCCGGGACTGGGCCTCCGCCCGAACGGTGTGGTCCGGTCTGGCTAGTGTCCAACCGGACCGTTCCTTCGAGGTCCGCGGTCCCGAACGAGAGACCGCACAGGAGCGCTTGGTGGCCTACCTGCCCTGGGGCGCTCGCGTCGAATCCGCGGACCGTATCGCGTGGAATGGCCAGACGTACGAGGTGGACGGCGTGCCGATGAGATGGGGGCAGGGGTCCCTACGGCACGTCCGGGTCCGGGCGTGGAGGGTCGAGCACTGATGGCAGCGAACTTCCACCTCGACCTCTACGAATCTGCCCTCAACGAGCTGGTCTCCTCCCGGGCTTCGGAAAAGCTGGCCGCAGGGGTGGCATCGAAGATCGCGTCCATCGCCCGCAAGGACGCGCCCAAGAATCGCAAGGGCTCCTGGAACATGTACTCCCGCTCCCTGTCGATCGACACCTCCCGCAGCAACGGCACCGTCTACGCGCTCGTCCAGGCCGACCGCCACCCGCTACTGGTGGAGTATGGCTGGCGTGACAAGGGCGGCCGGCGCCATCCGGGCCGCCACATCCTCAAGGGCGCCCTGGTGAAGGTCCGGGAACCGTGAGGGTCGATCCGGTCTCCGTCGTCCATGAATACCTGCGCGCCAAGCCCGAACTAGCGCACACGGTGACCGGAGACTTGGTCGGCCGCGAGCCGGCCGACACGGCGTGCCGTCCGCCAGTCGCGTTTGATGTTTCAGCGGTGGCGGAGCGTCAGCAGATGCTCATGGCCCTCGCCGGGTCGTTCCCGCCCCGGTGCGGCCGTCTTCACCTGCCAAGACTGGTAAGTGAAGACGACCACAAGCGGCTTGGCTACGTGCCTGCCGGGCAGATCACGAGACGCCGTAGCAGTCTCCGAACATCCCCCCCGCCCTGCAGTGGCCAACGCCGTAGTTGTCTGAGGGTGCGGCGTTGGCGACGCCTCCGCCGAAGATTGTCAGCAGCGCTGCGGCGGCAAGGGCTCCGGCGGCCAGTCTGATACGTGTCACGGTGTTCCTTCCTTTGGGCTGTTTCGGTGGTGAATCAGGCTTCGGTCTGCCGTGACGTCCAGGCGTTCCTTGCCGGGACGTCACGGAGGACGCTCCGAGCCATGCTGCGTGCCTGTTGCTCTCGTCCGTCCCGTGAGCTTGGGCGGAACCCCATCTCAGGCCGCGGGCGGCTGGAGAGAAGCCGTACCTCCATGATCCATCGGCGTGCGGCAGATACCACCTGGCGTATGCCATCTAGGGGGCCTGGTGCTGTTGAGCCCGGTCCCGAGGGCGACCAGGGGTGTGCCGGGCCCATGGGGCCAGTCCTCACCGCAGTCCGGCGTCCGGATAGAGCGGTACTGCCGCGCGATGCTCAGAGTAGGCCGAACGGCGGACCTCGCCCCGAACGAATCGGGGCGCTTCAGCGGCATGCCCAGCACCATTCAGCGCTCTCCCCGGCCGTATGGCCGGGGAGGGCGCCTTTCTGCGTTTAAAGCGCAACGTCTCCGAATCGGGGACCCTTCTGAATGATGTTCTTGCGGTAGCTATTGCTGATGTCGAGGGCGTTCCGCTCATCCCACTTCGGCCCTCCTCCAGCACGGGCGCCGCCGCTCCTGTGCGGCGCAGTCCGCAGTGTCGGGCCGTTCCGCTGCAGGTCGGCACAGATCCCTCACGTTCCATTCCCCCAGACCGAGTTCGGCATCGCCGGAGGCGTCGGAAACCAACAGCCAGTGGATGGCGGGGTGTTGGGCCCGCAGACGCCTGCCCATGGCCAAGTGGTCGAACCCCTCCTGGCGGACGGGAACCGCCAGCGCCGACGGGCGCATGGTGGACAGCACGTGCCCGACTTCGTGCTCGCGCAACACCTGCCGGATCAGCACCGGCACAGCACCGAGCCGGATGAGCGCGAGGACGAGGATCACGAAGTGCACGTCGTTCGGGAGCTGGACGGCGACCAGCTCACCTTTCCGCAATCCCGCGGCGGACAAGCGCGCCGCACAGGCAGAAACTGCCGCGCCGAACCCGGCCCTGCTCAGCCGACGGCCTACGAAGTGCAGGTGACGCTGTGAGCGTCGGGACCCTCATCGCGGTCGGTCTGGTCCTGGTGCTGTTCTGGTTCACCCTGGCGGTCATCCGTCGAGGCAGGATCGCCGATCTCGAGCACTCCTATCGGCTGGCCTGCAAGAGGGGCGATATCGCCAGAGCGGACAAGGTGGAGGCCGAGCTGCGGGACATCCGGGCATCACGTCGGGAGTCTGGTCGGGGGAGTGGCCGATAACTCAGCGAAGAGCGCGAGTCTGATCGGCGAAGCCGATTCGGGACTCGGAATGACAAAGCATTCGATCAGCACAGCTGATTCGGAAGAAGCATTGAAAGGGATCATCATTGGATCAGCGAAGCTGATCCGGATGGTGGCATGACAGACAACTGAATATCTCAACAACCCACCCAACTGCGCGCGGACGACGACGTCGATCCGGGCGCTGCGCTGTATTCAAGGAGAACTCACCATGTCGAACCCGAACAGCACCGCATCCGTCATCGGCCGCCTGGCGAACGACCCGAAGGTCTTCGAGAACAAGGACGGCTCCAAGAAGGTCATGCTCACCGCCTTCGTCGACCGCGGCTACACCGACCGTCAGGGCAACCGCATCTCGGACGCGCTGCCCTTCGAGGCCTTCGTCCGTGCCGAGACGCAGGGCACCGGGCCGTTCGCCCACGTGCACAAGGGTGACCTGGTGGCCCTCAGCTACGAGCCCCGCCTGAACCGCTACACCAAGAACGGTGCCGAGGTCTTCGAGGTCAAGCTCGAGATCCAGAACATCTCCTTTCTGGAGTCCCGCGCCACCACCCAGGCCCGCCTGGCCGAGCGCGTCACCAAGGCCGAGGCCCAGAACCAGAACCTGCAGGCCCAGGCTGCACCCGTCGCAGCAGCCGCCCCGGCCGTCGCGCACGCCAGCGCCGTGCAGGACGAGCAGCTGCCCTTTCAGACCGCTTGACGATCTGTAGAACTTCACCCCCCCGGCGGGCCTGGCCGACGCCGACAACGGCTCAGCCCCTCACCGCTGCCGGGTGGGCCCTTGGCGGACCCGCCCGGCAGCGTTCACGCACAAGGAGGAACGACATGTCAGCACAACTTGCCGCGACCTGGGTCCGGATCGGCGACCAGTGGGTGCGGGCGGACCGCATCGTGGGCGTCCGACTTGAGCCGGCTGCCGGGACCGCGCTCGGCGGCCGGTGGGCCGAGGCCCCGAGCCAGCGGCTCCTGGTGTGCACGACGCTGCCCGCCGAGAAGAACAGCGGCAAGGGCATGTGGCAGGAGGCCGCCGTGTGCGTGCAGGAGCGCGGCGAGGTGGTCGCCGGGACGCTACTGGACGCCATGAACACCACCAAGGCGCCGACGGGGAGCTCGCGGTACGTGTACCCGGCCCGCACGACGGAGGGGCGGGTCTCGCACTGGCAGGCCAGCACGACCCTGCCGCAGGGACACGCCCTCACCGGCGGACCCAAGGCCGTGCCCACCATCAGCGGCACGCCCCTCGCGCCCCCCGGGGCGCTGCGCGGCGCCTGAACAACCCTGTGGGGCCCGGTACCAGCAATTCTGTCACCTTCGAGGAATTCCGAGCAGCCGCACGGCGATTGGCTGAGTAGACCTGCTGCCATGGACTTCTGCACGGAGCGGTTCGAATCCGCAGTGCGCTGGTTGATCACCGGCGTGCGCCAGTCGGCACACCGTGCAGACCGACCGCGGAAAAGGTTCGATTCCTTCAGCGCTGCAGCTGATCCCTGTGGCGCGTCCCTGGAGATCTCCGCGGCTCCGGCTTCCCCAGCACCCCGGTGCGCGCTCTGCCTTCGGGCAGCAGCTGCGCCGGGGTGCTGTGTTTTTTCTTCTTCGTGGCTCGCCTTGCTCGTCCCGTGAAGGCAGTGAGCACAAGGGATCAGCGGAGCTGATCCGGATCTGGCGTTGAAGAACATCCTCGTCACGTCAGGAGCCGAGCCATGAGCTGCCCGAACTGCGCCGTCGACATGGAGTCGAACGCCCACGGCGTCCGCGCCGGCAAGAAGGCCAAGAAGGTCACGCACACGTGCTCCGAGTGCGGCTACAGCGAGACGCGCTGACCATCGGCTTCTTCGCCCCGCCTTTCCTCTTCCCCTCCACTGCGGTCTCGAAGGAAACCACGTCGATGAACACGCTCCTGACCATGCCCGGCCTGCCCATCCTCCTCATCGTCTTCACCGCGGCCCTCGCGACGATCGGGCTCGCATTCCTCCTGCCGGACCTGATCGGACGGAGGCCGAAGGCCAAGGACCGCGGCGACAGGCCCGGCCAACGCGTCCGGCCCGCCGTCGGCAGCTACGTGCTCCTCGCCGAGGCCAGCGAATACCTCGAGTACGAATTCGGCGCGGTCCCCGGCAGCATCGGCATCATCGTCCGGCATTCCCTGAACCGCATTGACGACACCGGGGTGTTCGTCCACTGGCTGACGAGGCCGGACGACCTCGTGCACCAGGACCTCGCCGACCTGGAGGCCGCGCGCATCCACGGCGTGCGCTGCGAGCTCGACGAGCTCGCCTTCTTCGACCCCGCGCCGGCTGTCCGGACCAGGCACTGACTCAGGAGCACTGATCACCATGAGTTTCCTCAGCCGCATCGGCTTCATCGAGACCGCAGAGCAGGAGCAGGACCGACTGGCCCAAGCCCCCGAAGGCTCGATCAACCACTACCTGTCCACCCTGCCCGTGACCGTCGAAGGTTGGCTCAAGGACCTGGTCGTCGAGCTGCCGTGGGAGCCACAGCGCACTGATCGGCCCTACCGCGTCGTCGTGGTGCCGATCGAGTTCCGGAAGGACGCTCTGCCTGACGGCGTCGAGGAAGAGCCGCTGCCGCGCAAGCGCCACTCCGGCTCCTGGACCTGCGCCGTCGTGTACTCCGACCACCCGAGCTACCCGGTCGGCGGCTACCGCATCGTCGTCCCGGCCGCCGAGCTGGCCCGCGGCCGGAAGATCGACCTCGTCGAGGTCCTGGCCCAGGCCTGACTCCACGAGCACAGCTCATCCGCCCTATCAGCCCCCGCAGGGATCGCACCGTGCGGGGGCTTCTCGTTCTCCCCTTCAGAGTCCGCTCCTTCATGACGGGCGAGCCCGTCTCCGCCCTCTGCGGCAAGAAGTGGACCCCGTCGAAGAACCCGGAAAAGTACCCGGTCTGCCCGGAGTGCAAGGAGATCTGGGAGAGCCTCAAGGAGGAGTAGCACCATGACCATCAGCGAAGAGCAGAAGGTCGCCGCCGTCCACCGGCTGGGCGTGATGTCCGAGCGGCATCCCGAGCTGAAGCGCCGCGTGGCGGACGCCCGGCTCGAACTCGCTGCCGTCATTCTCGCCATGGACGCCGTCGACGAGCGCATCCAGGCGGGGGAGAAGATCCACTCCCTCCAGGAGCAGGCCGCCGTCGAACAAGCCAAGAACGCCCATGCTCAAGCCTTGGCGGACCTCCTGCGAGGCGAGCACTGAGCCGCACTGGCTCGTCCCCGCAACCATCACCGAACCGCACATAGGAGGCCCCGTCATGCCCGATGCACCCGAATACACGCCCCGCAGCGTCTACACGCTGGAACCGCACGCTGATCTTGTGACCGCCGAGAGCGGATACATTGCGATCGAGGCCATCGCCGAGCGCGTCTACGGCAAGCCGTACAGCTCGCTGCGCGGATGCCAGCGGGACGACGAGCACATCGGCAATGACAGCGTGAAGCTCTACGAGCTCACCTCCGACGGGGACTACCTGCAGGCACTCGGCGACCTCGACGACGCCGAGATCTACCTGGGCTGGGACTCCCGCACCGGCGAGAGCGCCTTCAAGACCAGCATGACGGAGCTGGACTACTGGTTGAGCATCCGCGTCGCCGACGAAAACACACCAGCCACCGTCGAGGCGAACCCGCCGGCGACGCAAGACCTTGAGAACGCCGTGTTCGAGGACCGGTTCTTCGCCGATCGCGCCTTCTCGCCGTCGCTGCGGCTGGTCCTGGCCGATCTGATCCGCCGCAGCGAACTGCCGCGCGGCGACTACTTGTTCCGGCACTGGTGGTGATCGAAGCGGAATGAAGGTTGGAACCATCGCTCAGTCTCAGACATCCGTCTTCGACGTCGCCGAGCACATCCTGCAGAGGCGCGCCGCGGCCGAGCCCGATCGGCCGGCGATGACCGCGATGAAGCTCCAGAAGCTCGTCTACTACTGCCAAGCCTGGCACCTCGCCTGGGAGGGCAGAGCCCTCTTCCCGGAAGCGATCCAGGCCTGGGCCTCCGAGCCCCGTCTGCCCTGAGCTCTACGAGCTGCACCAGGGCTACTTCACCGTCCAGGCCGGCTTCTTCGCCAAACGGCTGCGCGTGCGCAGCGGCGTCGAAACCACCTGACCACGCCCAGAATGAGAGAGACCCAGCACCATGTACAACACCCCCTTACGCCAACGCCAACGCCTGCGTGACTGGGCGATCTCGATCGCGATAGTTGCCGCCCTGGTCGCAGGCGTGTTCCTCTGGCTCAACCACATCAAGGAGCAAGACGCCCAGGAGCGCGCTGCCATGGCGAACACGAAGATCGTCTACGTCCCGGATCCCGTGCAGAAGCTCGTCAAGCGCACTGACGGCTCCTACTACACGGCAACCCCCGAGGCGGAGACTCCGTACACCGGTACCTACGATTACATGACCATCGAAGACCACGACGTCGTCGTGCCCAGAAGCGTGTCGGTAGAGGAGCGCAGAGCTGAGCCGTCGTTCCTGTGGCACCGCTCGACGTTCATCAACGACATCACGGTCCGAGTCATCGATCCACACGAAGCAGACCAGACGCCGCGCGTCGAGCGGCTGCGCTGCACGGTCGAGCCCGTCGATGCGTCGAAGCCGAGCTACACCGGCGACCCGCACGACAGGAGTCGGCTGAAGATCGGGCCCGACCAGGAAGGTACGGACGCAGGAAGTCAGCAGCTGTGCCAGGACCGGATCACGATCCTCGTGCCGGACGGCAGCATCCAGCCGTAGCCGACTGGGGCTCACCTCTGGGCGTCGGCAGGTGAATTCCGCGGGGCCCCCGTCGGCTGAGCATGATGCTCGCCGGGCGGGGGTCTCTCTTTGTCTGCCTGATCAGCGGAGCTGATCCGGTCTGGTCTTCAGGGCATGAGGACCCGTGCACGGCGCGCGGCAAGGCGGCCCGCATCGCGGCGGTCGCCGAGCTGCACGACGGCAACGCCCCCGAGGCTCCGGCCCCGGCGGGGTACCACAACGGCGCGGGCGGCACCCTCGGGCAGACGGAGGCCGCGCCGGTCGAGGCGGAGGTCACCCAGGAGCAGGAGACGGCCGAGACCGCGCGCACGGAGGCCACGGCGGAGGCTGCGGCCGATCGGGCCACCCCCACCCCAGAGGCACGGCCCCCGCGTGCCCGGCGTGCCCCTCAGCGGCGGGTGAGCCCCGAGCGCCGTATGGCGATCAGCGCCGGTCTGGTCCCCGCCCCTCCGCACGCACCGCTCTTCTGATCCACCCGCGCCGTCCGGTAGGCCGGTTGCCCGGTCGAGCCGGGCCGCACGCACTCAGCCCCACCCACACCCCATCGACGTGAGAGGTGCACCATGACTTCCTGGCCCCACGACCTGAGCAAGACAGCCCCCGCCGCCGCCGAGCGCACCGGCGCGATCCTCAAAGCCGCGCTGACCGCGCACGGCGTTACCTTCCGTGTGGTCAAGCCCTGGCGTTCCCTACCCGGCGCCTCCCTGGTGACCACCGCGCCGGGCCAGCCGGGCGTGTGGATCGAGGCGCACTCCCACACCGGCCGCCGCGCCGTGTCCGGCTACGACGTGCCACTGGCCGGACTGTTCGGCATCAGTGCTGTGATCACCGACGATTTCAACACCCGTCACGTGCACTGCGATTTCACCGAGGCGCCCGCCGACATCACCGACCCGGCCGCCGCCGCCGACGCCATGGCATCGGCCGTCGCCGCCCACCTGGCGGCCTATCCGTCCCTGACCGGCGCGCAGTGGGTCACCATCACATCCCACCCGGCCAGCCGCACCGAGTACCGGGAAGTCGTCACCGCACACGGCGTATGGGCGCACGCATCCTCCCCCACCGGCTACACCACCGGCCCCAGCCTGGACACCGCAAGCGTCTGGGGCGCCTACCAGCGGCGCGTGGCCGGCCTCACCGCCGAGACCCGCTGAACCCGCGACCGACCGCTCCTTCCGCTGGCGGCCGGTCCCCCCGCCGCGCGACCGACCGGCGTGTGGCCCAACCCCCGAGAGGACCAGGGCAGATGAGCTCCACCGCCGAGACCCGCACCTGTCTGCACTGCGCCCGCGAAATCGAGTACATCGAGGCCGACGGACAAGGCGCCTGGTACGACTCGTCCAACCGGACCGGGTGCGTGGACGGTGAGCAGCCGCACGCCCCGGAGCCGCTGTGCGGCTCGTGCCAGGACTACGGCCTGATCGAGATCCGCCACGCGTCCACGGACGGCCTGATCGGGCACCGGCCGTGCGACGACCCCGCGTGCACCGACCGGCGCGAGAAGGCCGCAGCGCGGGCGGCCGAGAAGCACACCGGCGAAATGGTGATTGGGTCCGAGGAGTTCGGACCGCAGGTGTGCGCGGAATGCGGCTGGGGCGGCTACACCCCCGTTCCCGGCCTGTACGCGCAGGGACGGCCGGTCTACGTGTGCACCGCTACCGGCTGCGGCTACAGGGCCGACGTCTCCGCGTTCGAGCTGGGCGACGGTGAGCGCCTGGCCGTGCACGACGGCCGCCTCTACCTCGTCCGCCCCTACGACGGCGCCCCGTTCTAAGCATCACAGCCCCCGCCGCAGACGGTGTGCAGCCCGATCGGGTCGGACCGGGGAGCACGCAGACCCACCAGCCACCAACCCCCGGTGTCCCGCACCTTCGACACCGTCTCGCCCGCCGGCGGCGACCTCGTCCACCACACCACCGACGAGCCGTGGTGCAAGCCCGACGCGATCACCCGCTTCTACCAGAAAGACGGCGACCCCTGGGCCGCCGTCGAATGGCCCGCCGCCCCCCCGGAAACGCCGCCTTCGCTAACGACCACGCTCTCGATGAACTCCTGACCGTCAACTGACCAACCACCGATCACGACAGCAGCCCGAGAGGAACTCACGATATGAGTAGCAAGGCCCGCAGCATCGTCCGGGAGGTCGTCACCCGGTCTTACATCCGGTACACGCCGACCAACGGCCGTGCGCCGGATGGCACCGAGTACGGCGTCGACGGCTGGCTGTTCACGCTGCCCGGCGAGACGCTCAACGGGCGCCGGTTCCCACAGAGCACGTATGCCGCCTACCAGGTATCGGAACGCGGAATGCTGTTCTGGCAGGTGCGCGAAGTCGGCGGCGAGCGGCGGCAGGTCGGCAGCCACAGCACCACCCGTAAGGGCGCTCTCGCGCTCGCGGTGAACACGGTTGCCCAGCAACGGGAGAAGGCCGCCGCGCCAGCAACTCGCGACCAGAATACCCGTGCACACGGCGCCGCGTGGCGTATGGCCGCCGAGGGCGGCGAGCGTTCCCAGGTGTCGGCCACCATGACCGAGCGGCTGGAGCGGATGCGTGCGGGCCAAATCGCCGCCCTGCCGACCGTCGCGGAAATCCGGATGGCGTACCCGCTCGCCGGTGGGGGCGCCACGCTGCGGCTGATGACCGCCGAGGGCAGCACGGCGGAACACCACATGATCCCGCTCACGGAGCGGGGTGCGGCCGGGCGGGAGAACGACCCCGCCGGGATCTACCTGGACACCATCACCGACGGCGCGAACACGGAGGGGCTGAAGACCGCCGCCGGGTGGCACCTGATGCGGCTCGGCTTCAACTACGCGCGCGGCGCGGCCTGGGCGCCGTACACCGGCAGCGCGAGCAGTGAGGCGCAGTGGGAGGAGTGGGCGCCGATGCTGCCCGAGGGGCACCGGTGGCCGCACACGGTGCGCGTCGCCATCACGGCGACTGCCGAACACCTCGCCTACATAGACCGCGCGTACGGTCCCGCGCCCAAGCTGCCGGACCTACCGGCCGGTGTGAGCGCGCACCCGTCCGGCCCGCGTTCCTGGCAGATCTGCTACGCCAACCGCCGGTTCTGGCAGCTCTCCTACCAGCCCCGTATGGGCGGCGACGTGTGGACCCTGTACGCCGACCCGGCCCGAACCAAGAGCGTGGCCCGCGCCGACAAGGCGGCCGAACTCCTCGCGTCGATCCCCGACCGCGACGCCGAAGCGTCCGAGCGGGCCGCCGCCCGCAAGGACTACTGACCACCCAGTGCGGCACCGAGGGCGCATCCCCGGGGCCGACCGGCCGCGAGTCCAACACGCGTCCCACATCCCCACATTGAGAGAATTAGGATTCCCCGTGCAGACCACTGCTCTTGACCACGCCGGAAAGACGTTCGTTGACGTCACCGTGACCACCACCACCCGGCACCCTATGACCGAGCACCGCTGGGCAGTGCTCGGCGACCTGGCCCGCACGCCCTACTGCGCGTACCACACCAGGACGCTGACCACCTGCCGCGACCTCGTCAGGTTCGGGCTCACCACGTACACCGAAGACGGGCACGGCTACACGATCACCGACGCGGGCCGGACCGCGTGGACCGTCCACGCCGCGACGGCGCAGACCCGCGACGCAATCAACCAGGGCACCGATGCCTGACGCCGTGCCTGGTCCATCCCGCCCCGCCTCTGTGCGGGGGCGCGGTGGTCTGCGGCACGACGACGCAAGGAGCACAGCGCCATGAACACCAGCACCATCAGCACGAATGATCTTGCGAACCTTCAGGTCGGCGACAAGGTCGTCGTCAAGAACAGCCTCGACGAGAACGCCGGAGAGTCCATCTCACGACCGCCGTCCTCGACCGACGCGACGTCCCCGCCATCCCCGGCTGGGGAGGTCGGGAGGGAAAGACCTTGGTCCGACTGGGTAGTGGCTTCTGGTACGACCTGGCCACCGGGCTTCAGGACGACTCGGGGGCCACACGCATCGAACGGTGTGCCTGACACCCACCCTGAACGCCGAAGATCCCCGCGGAGACGTGCGCTCCACGGGGGTCTTCTTTTCTCGCCGGCGGCCGACGGTGCTCCTACTTCTCCAGCTTCCAGGCGTGCTCGTATTCGGCAACGGCCATCATGAACTTCATCGAAAACAGCCCCTCGGCGGGGGACTCCGTGAGACTGCGCAGCGTCGCACCCTTCGCGATGATCAGCTCAACGACGGCCCGCATCGCCTCGAGGGTCCGTCCGAGCCTGTCGTACTGCCAGACGTCGACTTCGTCGCCGGCCTGCAGCTTCGCCACCAGCTCGCGCTGCCCGGGGCGGTCAGTGCCTGCGGTGGTTCCTGAGACGCCCTCGTCCGAGAAGATCCGGATCGTGCCGACTGCCTCCGTGATGGCGGCACGCTGCGAATCCGCGGACCCGTTCGCCGTCCGCACGTAGCCAAAGGTCCTCGTCGGTTGATGCGGCTCCGTGACGCTGTGCAGCGTCGCGCCCTTCTCCTCGATCGCCGCGGCAGCGTCGTCGCCCACGACCTCGCGGTTGAAGACGGTCACCTCGTCGCCTGGCTTCAGGTCCGCGATCATCTCGGCCAGGACCGGACGGTCGGAAGCCGTCGGTTCCTGAAGCCGCCCTGCGGTCTGCATCGCGACGGCCGCCTCCACGATGACGGCGCGCTGCTGGTCTGCGGACTGGTTAGCGCCTGTCACGTTCTTCCGCCGGCGCCGGGAGTTGAACCTACTCGGTCCCGGCTTCGGCCTCCCGTGCCCAGGCGGGAGGACTGAGCTGTAGAGATTTGTGGAGTCCCTGATGCCAGGGTTACGGTCCTGGCGAAGGAGAACCACCAGCACCATGGCAGCACCCCGTAAATACCCGGACGAGCTCCGCGAGCGCGCGGTGCGCGAGGTCCGTTCCACTGGCCGCCCGATCGCGCACGTAGCGAAGGACCTGGGCATCCATAAGGAGGCCCTGCGCGGCTGGGTCCGCCAGGCCGAGGCCGACCGTGGTGAGCGCGACGACCGTCTGACCACCGCCGAGCAGGCGAATTGAAGCAACTCCGCAAAGAAGTAGCGGAGTTGAGGCGGGCGAACGAGATCCTCAAGGCCGCGTCGGTGTTTTTTGCCCAGGAGATCGACCGTCCCCGGACGAGGCCGAGCAGGTGATCGACCACCTGCGTGACAAAGGTCTCGGGGTCGATCCCGTCTGCCGGGTGCTGGAGCTGTCGTCGTCGACGTACTTCGCCCGCAAGAAGCGGCCGAAGTCGGCCCGCCGGCTCCGCGACGAACAGCTCATGCCTGTGATCGAGTCGGTTCACGCCGAGTCGGGTGGCACCTATGGTGCCCGCCGGATCACCCGTGCTCTCCAGCGCAAGGGGGTAGACGTCGCCCGCTGCACCGTCGAGCGCCTGATGGCCGAACTGGGCCTGGAGGGTGTCATCCGCGGACAGCGGCGCCGCACCACGATCCCCGAACCGTCGGCGCCGAGGCCGCCGGACTTGGTCGACCGGGACTTCACAGCCTCCCGCCCGGACGAGCTCTGGGTCGCCGACATGACCTATGTGAGGACGTGGTCGGGCTGGGCATACGTGGCGTTCGTCCTGGACGTGTACTCGCGGATGATCGTCGGCTGGCAGGTCGCGAACCATATGAGGACTGAACTACCCTTGGACGCACTGGAGACGGCTCTGTGGAGACGCCGGATCAAGGCAGGCTCCGGCCTCATTCATCACAGCGACCGCGGGTCTCAATACGTGTCAATTCGGTACACCGACCGGCTCGCCGACATCGGTGCCGCCGCCTCCGTCGGCTCGGTCGCAGACTCGTATGACAACGCGATGGCCGAGGCGCTGAACGGCACGTTCAAAGCCGAGCTGATCGAGATGCAGGGCCCCTGGAGGGACGTCGACCAGGTCGAACGGGCGATCTTCCAGTGGATCACGTGGTACAACAAAGAACGTCTCCACTCCGCACTCGACTACGTACCGCCCACTGAGTACGAACGGGATTTCTGGCGGAGCCAGGAGCAAGTCCCACAGTCCGCCTGAACCATCAAGATCGGACTCTACGAAACTCGGGGCAGCTCAATGTCACCGAAGGTTTCGATGCGTGGCACCGTGCCCCCCCTTGTCCTGGTGTGCCCGCGCGGTGCAGGCACGCAGGAGGAGGCTAGGCCGGATCCCGGCGGGGAGACCCCGAGGACTTGCGAACCCGTGCGCTGCAACAGCGCATGTCGGCCACTTCGGTGTCGCTACCCCGTCCCCCGGGGGGCGCGGGTGCCGAGGCGTCTCGTGAGCTGCGATGACGTACCCACCGAGCCCGTTTTACTGACTTCGGCTCGTCAGGGTGACGCTGGATCGTCGAGGGACAGGCCGGTTCCGGCTATGAAGCCGTCGAGGGTCTCGGGTCGGTACTGGAGGCGTTTGAGGCGGTTGCGGACGAGTGTTTCCAGGCGGTCGAGGGCGACGACAGCGAGGTTGGCCAGGCTGCGTTTGACGTGTGCCCACACCGCCTCGACGGGGTTGAGGTCGGGCGCGTAGGCGGGCAGCAGGAACACCGTCAGCCACTCGCGCTGGGCGATCAACTCCCGTATGGCGTGAGAGACATGGGTGTTCAGCCGGTCCCACACCAGCACGATCGGCGCCTTGACCAGCTGGTGCACGCCGTCGATCAGCGCGACGAAGTCGCGTTCGCTCATGCTGCGGCGCTTGCCGGCTCCCGCCCGGTGGGTGCGCAGGCGGTGGCACAGCCGGGTGCGGGACCCGGGCCGCATCGCGATCAGCCCGGCCACCGACAGCCGCCCCGAGCGCCGCCCGCTGACCGTCACGACCGGGGTGACGCCACGCCGGCCCCACGTGCGTCCTTTGGGCGGCCGACGGGTGAAGCCTGCCTCGTCCTCGAAGCAGACATAGCCGCCGCAGGCCGCCCGGGCTCTTCTACCTCCGCCCAGGTCGCCTCCGTAAGTTGTTGGGCGGCCCGGGAGGGCCGGGTGTGGCCCAGGTTGCCTTGCCTGTAGTGGCTCGGAAGGAGTGGCCGCCCGGCTTTCCGGGGCGCCCTGGCTGCTGATTGAGATGTGCGCGCCTTGTGCGGTCGCTGATTACGGAGATGACAGCGGGGTGTTCCTCGGGCCGACAGCATGATGTTGGAGACGAGGAGGGGCGCGTGCGCAAGGAACGGGACCGGGTCTGGGCCGGCATCGACGCCGGCAAGGCTCATCACTGGGCCGCAGTGGTCGACGAGACCGGAGCCACCTTGTGGTCGAAGAAGATCGACAACGACGAGTCTGCCATCCTGGCTGCGCTCGGCGAGATCCTGGCCCTGGCCGACGATGTCCACTGGGCGGTGGACATCTCCGGCACGGCCTCCGCGTTGCTGCTGGCCCTGCTCGCAGCTCACGGCCAGCGGGCCGTCTACGTGCCCGGCCGCACGGTCAACCGGATGTCCGGCGCCTACCGGGGCGAGGCCAAGACGGACGCCCGCGACGCCTACGTCATCGCTGAGACCGCCCGCCACCGCAACGACTTCACCGCGATCGACGTGCCGGCCCAGCTGGCCGCCGACCTCGCTTTGCTCACCGCCCACCGCCCACCGCTCCGACCTGGTGGCCGATCGGGTAAGGATGATCAATCGGCTGCGCGACGTGCTGACCGGCGTCTTCCCCGCGCTGGAGCGGGCTTTCGACTACTCGGCGCACAAGGGTGCGCTGGTGCTCCTGACCGGCTACCAGACTCCTGCCGCCATCCGGCGCCGCGGCCGGGCCCGGCTGACGGCCTGGCTAGCCAACCGCAGCGTCCGGAGTGCCGATACGGTCGCCGCCACCGCCCTGGAAGCCGCTCAGGCCCAGCAGACCGCGCTGCCCGGCGAGGACATCGCCGCCCAGATCGTCGCCGACTCGGCGGCGCAGATCCTGGCCTTGGACGACCGGCTCAACCGGATCGACAAACAGATTCGCGAGACCTTCCGCAGTCACCCGCAGGCCGAGATCATCGAGTCCCTGCCCGGGATGGGGCCAATACTCGGAGCGGAGTTCGTCGTGGCGGCGGGCGATATGTCTGCCTACGCGGACGCCGGGCACCTGGCCTCGGCAGCCGGGCTCGTGCCCGTTCCCCGCGACTCCGGCCGACGGACCGGCAACCTTCACCGGCCCAAGCGCTACAGCCGTCGCCTACGCCGGGTGTTCTATCTGTCGGCGCAGACCAGCATCATCCGCGACGGCCCGAACCGGGACTTCTACCTCAAGAAGCGCGGCGAGGGCTGCAAACACGTTCAAGCTGTCATCGCCCTCGCCCGACGCCGGGCCGGGGTGCTCTGGGCACTCCTGCGTGACGGACGGCTCTTCACCCCCGCCCCGCCGGTCGCGCAAGCGGCTTGACTTCGTCATTGAGACTCCTTCCACAAGGTCACGGCCTGCTCGTCGCGCTCGGCCACCCGCCGTGCGGGCACCTGCGGGCTGAATCCGAGCCGGTGCATCAGCCTGGTGGCACCCGAGACGCTGTAGGAGACGTGGAACTTCCGCCCGATCAGCGTGGCCACCCGCGCGGCCGTCCACACCTGGTCCTCCACCCAGCCATGCGCGGCCGGCCCCTGCTCCAGGTACACGGCCAGCTTCTCCAGACAGCGCGACGACAGACGGCACCGCGACCCGCTCGGACCGCGCGAGGCCAGGGCCTGCACACCGCCTTCCCGCCATATCCGGTACCACTGGTAGGCCGACTTCCGGCTCACCCGCAGCCGTTGCGCCACCTCCGGCGGCTTGACCCCCTCATCCTCATCGAACAGCTCGGCCGCCTGCATGCGTACCGTCTCCCGGCGCTGACGTCCCGCAGCGGTGAGCCCGCCGCCATCCGCATACCTCACCCACCACGAAGTACAACCAACACCCCAGCCCCATCAGGGGAACCAGGAAAGATCACCCTGACGCGCCGAAGTCAGTAGTCGTGTCCTGTGAGGGCCCTTGACCATGTGCCTCCGCGACGATGGCGGCGGTGGCCCGGCCCTTCTGTCACTCCGTTGACCGGTGCGCGTGGACCAGGTGTGGACCAGGATTCGGGCTCTGTGCCCGCTCGCAATGCAGGTCGTGGGGCTCGGGCGAGTGCAGGCTTGTGGCCGTGTTGGGGCGTGTTCCGGCCGTTCATGTTGGTTCACCGAAGCGGAATCAGGCGTCCGCTGTAGCGTCCTAGCGAACTGCCCCTGTCGGCCGGGGACCGGTTACTGACGGGGCCCGGCATGCCCAATCTCGTGGCCACAGAGGTGCTCCAGCCGCTGACCAGCTCTGCCCAGTACAGCTTCCTTGAATGACCGCAAAAGGAGCCACGTCATGCTTCACACAACTACCGACCGCAGCAGCGACGAGCCGTCGCCGGAACACGTCCCGTCCGCTGCGGACAGGGCAGCATTCCTGTCCGAAGTGACACTGGAAACAGCTCCCGAGTACCAGGGCGACGAGACCGTCGCGTTCGGCGACTCGATACCAGTACTGTCACAGCTGAACAACTGGATGTCAGGCATACCCGACGAAACCAAGGTGACCGACATCTCGATCCCGGGCACGCACGAGAGCTGCGCTGTCCACGACGACACGGCTTTCGGGTATGGACGATGCCAGGCCCAGAGCCTGGAGTGGCAGCTCAACAACGGCATCCGATTCATCGACATCCGCTGCGCCCGTCGCAGCTCGCAGTATTTCGAAGTGTTCCATGGCGATATAAACCAGCACCTATATTTCGGCAGCGTACTGCAGATGTGCCACGAATTCCTCAAGGCACGCCCCACCGAGACCATCTTCATGCGGCTCTCGCAGACCAAGTCCAATGCGTCGACTGCCGACTTCCAGCGCACCTTCGAAGATATCTATCTCGACCAAGATGGATGGCGATCCCTGTTCCACATCGAAAATACGTTACCGACTCTCGGTGCTGTTCGCGGAAAGATCGTGCTGGCGACCAGTGGTCCCTACATCGGCGGACTCAACCTCGGCTCAAGCCTGTTCGACACCCAGGACAACTGGGATAAGCCGGGAATAGACGCCAAGGCATCCTACGTTCGCAATCACCTGATCAAGGCGGTCAACGCCGGGGCATCCAAGTCGAAGATGTTCCTGAACTACACTAGCGCGACAGGCGTTCCTCATACCCCGTGGGGTTATGCCCAGAGAATTAATCCGTACACTCTTCAGGAACTAGCTCGCTTACACGACCGCACAAAATCCGTGGGCGTGGTCCTGCTGAACTACTGCGACCGCCCCCACAACTCAACCTCCGGCGGATACACCAACATGATGACGGCAGTCATCAACATGAACCGCATACGGCCGTGGACACCACAGATCACCGTTCCGGTGCAGAGCCAATTCACCGAAACAATACCCGTGTTCAGCGGCACCGGAGGAGAGCCGGGGGAAACCATCACGGTGGTCAAATCTGGAGAACCCGGAACAGTACTGGGCACCACCACTGTAGACCGCGGCCGGAAGTGGTCGGTTCCGTGCAACCGGGAGCTGCCAGAAGGTCGGTACTCGATCAACGCACGACAGTCGAACGAATACGGACAATCGGACTGGGGGCCGGACCGCGTCTTCCATGTACGAGAGCAGGTTTCTCCGCCACCCCGACCTCCGGAAATTGTCGAACCAAGACATCTGGCATCGGTATCACGGCGCCCGACCTTCAAAGGCACCTACGGAGAGCCGGGGGCAATTATCACCGTCTGCAAGAGGGGTGATCCGAATACCGTGCTAGGCGAAACGCGTGTGACGAATGGCGATATGTGGTCAGTCCAATGCAACCGGGACCTGCCCATCAACCGCACGTACGAGATCAGCGTCAAACAGTCCAATCCCGGAGGCTCCTCGGACTGGGTACATCGCATCTTCGATGTGTCGCCACTGTAATCACTGGAGAGGATGAGGGCACGATTGCCGGAGGCCCGAGGAGGGCTTTCCAGCGCCTAACTTCGATCTTGCATGAGGGGCCGTCAGCTTGCTGGCGGCCTTTCTGCTCACTGAGAGCGGAGGTTTCTGCTGGTGGATAGGCCAATAGCCCGGCTGTCGCGTCGGGTGGGCGCAGGGTTCCACGGGCTCTGGGGTGGTGCTAATCGCAGGGGCGGGACGCTGCTGGTCAGCCAGGGTTCGGGAGGGCATTTAGCTGAGCGAGGTCATTCGAGGGCCACGGGGCGAACGTAAGGGGCAAGATCGCTCCCAGCTAACCGGCGACCGTGGACGGTGCCGTCAGGCTGAACGTCTACTGCGATGCAGGACACTTGGTAGTGCGGCTCCGGGCTGGGCTCCGTCTGCTTCGGCGGGCGCCGGGATCCGCGGCCCGGAGGCGAGGATTCGGAGGCGGGGCGGGCGTCGTTGTGCGGCATGTGTGACGGGATCCTTCCAGAGTGTCGGTAACAAGTTCTGCACTCTTAGGCCGCGGGATGCGTCCGGTCCGGCAAAGAATCTCGGGAACCTCCATGTGACCCTCGTCACCTGAACATCTCGGTATCCCGGGCGACGAACGGGCATGACGAACTGCCAAGCCGCCGCCGATGAAGATCGCCCCGCCCCGCGTGAGACGCGGGGCGAGGGAGGCCGTTCAGCGTGGGCTTGCGTATGTCTGGGGCAGAGCGTGGGCTGCCCCCAGGGCGGTGGTGTGGTCGGGTTCTTCGGCGACTGCTGGTGGCTGGTGGCCGGTGGCTGCTTCGTCGGTCAGCATGAGGGCCAGGAGCAGTGGTGCGGAGCGTTCGCTGAGGGCGCGGGCGGCTGGCAGGAGTCGGTGGCGTACTCCGGCGGGCAGGGACAGCGCCACGCAGGTGGCTCGCCCGGGGATGCCGAGCGGGAAGGCGGCGCAGACTTCGCGTTGGGAGTACTCCAGCAGGTCGAACTGCGCGGCTTGGGGGCCGTGTCCGTCGAGGGCTTCGAACAGGGCGCGGGGGCTGGTGATGGTGCGGTCGGTGAGTTTGATCGGCCGGTAGCGGGCGAGGTGGTTCATGCGGCTGTCGAAGTCGAGTTGGGCCAGCAGGCTTTTGCCGACGGCGCTGGCATGTGCTGTGTCGCGGAAGTCGACCCACTCCGTCACCGCGGGAGCCTGGGGACTGTAGGCGGACTGGAAGACCGTGACGTCTCCGTGGGTGTAGCCGCTGACGTAGACGGCGGCGCCGAGGTGGTCGCGCAGTCCGGCGAGGGCCTGTTGGAGGAGCTGGTCGCGCTGCTGGGGGTGGCGGGTCATGTTCATGAGCGGGCCGGGGAAGTGGGCGCCGGCGACGGTGGAGATGAGGTGCTGGCCGCGCAGCCAGTGCAGCAGCCAGGCCACGGCTGCGAGCGGAAGTCGGCTGCGGCGGGCCAGGGTACGGGTAGTGATCCCGTCTGCTGCGTCGACGAGGTGGAGGATGTCCAGGGCTCTGACCGCGGCTTTCCACTGCTGGGGGGTGTCGGTGTGTGCGGGAGTCCTGCGGGCCATTTCCGTCAGTGCCGCCGGCCGCAGCGCATGGACCGACCACCCGGGCTCGTGCCCGCCGCTCTCGTCTGCTGGGGCACTGGGCGTTGGCGCCGGCTGCTGAGGGAGTGGCAGCAGCAGTCCTTCGCCGCGGTGTGCAGTACCGCACGGGGCGGTGAGGCGGGGGCGGTCGGCCGTGGAGGCGTCTGTTTGCGGTCCGGGTCCGTGAACGTGGTCCAGTCTGGGGGCCGGTACCCGAACGAGCCGGGGCAGCGCTGCCTCCTGTCCGCCTGGCGCGGTGTGTTGGGCTGGCGCGACTTCGCCGCCCCGGTCGGCAGCTGCCGACTGGTGCGGTTCTGGGCCCATACCTGTGCGGACTTCGTCGATGAACTGCGGATCCTCGATCACCGGGGAGACGGGGCGGTCGGCCGACGTGCCGTGCTCTGCCGTCTCCAGCAGCGCACGGGCATCGCCGTGTCCGTGCCGTGCAGCCTCCGCAACAAGGAACCGCACGTTCTCACTCCGCCCCGCGTCCCCCGCACGTGCGGCCAGGGCGGCCATCCGGAACAGCGCCCCGGGATGGCCGGCCTCGGCGGCGGCGCCCAGCCAGTCTGCGGCCGGCAGCAGTTCGTTGCGGCCCAGGGCCTTCGAGCCCAGCCGGTACAGCGAGTTGGCATGCGACCGTTCCTGGGAGGTCAGCGCGTACATGTTGGTCAGGGGACCGAAGTTTCCACACGGCCGGTCCCAGAAGTCGGGCGGGCCGGCCAGCTGGGCCAGCAGTTCCGCGAGCCCGGCGGGGACCACGGGCTCCGGGCACCGCGCCCCGTCGCGGTGGTCGTACCTGCTCACATCCCTCACCTGTCCCTCTCCCCGTGCTGCTGCTTCTTCCGGTGCCCGTCCCGAATATGCCCAGCAAGATTGCGTCTTAGATCCGCAACTGCCTTATTTCGCAGGTTATGGAGACGATGTGCAGGTATGCCGAGCTTGGTTGTGATCTGCACGTCGCTCAGCCCCCGGCTTTGCAGGTCCACCACCTTTCGTCGCAGGCTTTCCGGCATCCCCTCGATCGCCGGGATCACCAGCTCCTGCAGCACCCTTGAGCCGCCATCCACCACTGCCCGAGTCTCTGGCGCAGCATCGAATGCGTCGCCGCTCATCAGCACCAGCCGTCTGCCGCGCTGCTGCTCACGGCACCAGTCCAGGGCGAGATTGCGGGCTGTCCGCCGCAGATACGCCATCACGTTCGTCCCCGGCGGCAGTTTCCCGGCGTCCGCCTTCGACCCCACCCGCAAATAGGCCTCCTGCGCAATGTCCTGGCACGCGGCCAGCGACAACCCCCCAAACGCCCGCCGCAGCGCAAAGCGCGCGAGTTCCAGGAATCCTGGAAGCCATTGGCCGTGAACCTGCGCGCAGATGGCCATTCTGCCGTCTCTTGCAGCCGGGTTGCCAACTTCGCTATGGCCGTCGGTGGTTGGCGCCTGAAGAGGGGAACTGCGGACGAACAACCCCTGGGAGTGGCCGGCGAGTTGGTACGGGCAGGTGGACACACTTGGCCAGATAGGTTGCGCGTGTACATCAGGTCGAGGAAAGCGGCAGGTCATGCGACGTCAGCAGTGGGGGTGGGGGCACGCCCCTGCGGCGCCTGCTCGCCGTCTCGTGCTGTTCAAGATGCAGCACCGTCACACCAGCGTCAACGCAATCGGCTGGCCACTGGACTCCGAGCGCCGGCGTCTGGCAAGAGCAGCGGTCATCTTCCACGGGGCCTGACGGTCCTTTCAGAATGTGAGGACCTGGTATCCCTTGCTGATCAGGCTGCGGAGGCTCGGGTGGCCCTCGTACTCGTCCAGTAGGGGGACATCCGCCTGCCGGGAGCTTTCCTCGGCTTCGAACTGCTTGGCGCAGAACTGGCACGTTCCCGCCACAACTGTGGTGACAGCCTCGTAAGCCTGGTGAGCCTGGTGGTTCGGGTCGGCGAAGACGCCCGGCCACTTGGTACCGGCACCATCAAAGATGAGCCGTACGTCATCACCTGCTTCCATGCATTCCTTGGCTGTGACGAGGGCGTTGTACGACCGGCCCAAGTCGGCGTGCGTTTCCGTGTCAGCGAGAACGATGAGGGCGACCTTGCTCATTACGCACCATCCTTATGCTGTTGAGTAGTCGAGTGTTCTGAGAGCGGCTCAGCGTTGAGAGCTGATCTGCCGTCAAGCCGAGCGGGCCCGGGCCGGAACGCTGTTCGCCGATCACCTTGGCGGTAATGACGTCGAGGGCGACGGTGCCGGGCGGTCACCTCCTCCGCCGCTGGATCGTGGACAACGCGGCTCGTGCTTCCGTAAGGAGGGGCGGCACAGCAGCGAGATGGCAGGCCGCGGCCAGGGTGCACCAGGAGCAGACTCGGCGATGCTTCGTCAGCTGCTCGGCGAACAGCACAACCGACATGCCCGCATCCGCGACGCCCTTTCCCGCGGCCGCCAACGCCACCCACGGATACCTTTGATGCCGTTGGCGGCTCCCCATGCCGGTGAGTACCAAGGTGGTCGCTGCACTGGTCAGTCCCAGTGCCGCATCAGGGGTGCGCAGGAGGGCGTACGCCTCGCCGCTCGCGTCGACGCGCTCGGCATCCAGCCCGGGGAGAGGCGGTTCGGGAAGCCGCCTCAGCAGTCCGAACTGGTACAGGCCGACCACCGCATACGCGGCGGATGCTCCCAGGTTCAGCGCGGCGACGCGCCGCCGCTGTTCGAGGAAGTCACCCGTACCGAGACGCAGATCATCGCTGATCTGTTCAGCCGGGACGGAAGAGGCGCGTCCGATGCCCTTCCGGGCGCGTGCATCTCGGGCGGATACGCCGATTCGCTTTCTCCTCATCGCAGCCGTGCCCTTTCCGGAAATGCCCAAGGCATAGACGTGCAGTGGAGTGCGTATGCCGCCGGTCGCGTCACGTGGGCACCTTCTCGCGGCGGTGCTTCATCAGCCCCATCACCCGTGCCATGGCATACATGGGAGGCGCAGCCTTGCGGACGTCGCGCCGCGCCGTGGGTCCGGAGAGTGTCAGCATGCGGTCCATTTCTGCGACGCCGCGGAGCATCGGCACCACACGTCCTTGGTGCTCGCCTACCGAGGGACGCCCGGACAGCACATTCTCCAAGGCTGCGCGCAGGATCGGCTCGCGGTCGTCGGACCAAAGGACCCGGAAGCTGACCCGGCCGTCTGCGCCCATCAGGTAGGCGGCGTTCGGCTTGGGGTCGAGCCGGCGGTGCAGCGTCCCGTCGAGGTCGTCGACAGCGACGGGCCATGGGAGCTGGTCACGGGCCTTGAGATCGCGTGCGTGATCCATCTTGCGGTCGAACTGGTCCGGCTGCGGGTACCGATCACCCGGATGGGCTTCGCGTACGTAGAGCGTCACGAACGCTATGCGATCACCGAATTCGGCGTGGAGCCGCTTCAGGGCCGGGTCCGCGGCCGCGGTCATCGGGCAGGTCACCGATCCCATGGTCAGGAGCAGGGGAGTGCGACCGACGAAGTCGGACTTGGCGAGCCGGTCACCTTCCACCGTGGGCAGGTCGAAGTCCGGTATCTCTTCGCCCGGCCGCGGTCCTCCATGGAACCGCATGTCCTCGACCACCAGACGGGTATGGAAGTGCGGGTATCGATACGTCATCGTTCTCCGGGTTCCTTCCGCGTGCGGTGACAGACAGCGCACCATTGCTTTCGAAGGCGCCGACGGGGTCGGTTAGCTGCCTGCTGTCCGTGGCCTTTGCCCCGAGGTGCAGCACAGTGTCCACCTCCCGGCTGGCCTGTGGCCTGGCCCACAGCCTGCCCCTGGCGGGGTTCGCCCAGGACAGTGCCGCCATGCCGAGACCGAGTCCGTTACGGCTCCGTGGGACCTGGCCGGTACGGGGTGCCAGGGGTGGTGCCGCCGGTCGCAGTCGCGGTGGGTTGTGGCTGGGCTCGACGTGCCCGCTCAAACGGTCGTCCGAGGAAGAACGGCACCAGCAGCAGCCCGAAGATCAGCGGATGGACGAGAGCTTCGAAGAGCTGATCCGGCCCCTGGGGGCTGGTGAAGAACTCGAAGACGGTCCTGCCGAGGATCTGGAAGTTGAGCATATACAGGGCCAGTCCATAGACGAGGGCACCGAGCACCAAGGCGGGCACGTTGCGCAGCAGCGGGACGAGGAGCAGCGCGAAGCCCATGCCGAAGCCCAGCGAGAGGCCGATGTGGACCGTCAGGCCCAGTATCGCTTCGGTGGGGTTGGCAACCGGCATGTCCGAAGCGTGGAAGACCGTGGACATGGCGTACAGCGGCGAGATCCCCGGCATGCCCTGGCTCACGGCGTACCACATGTTCGCCAGCAGGAATCCCATCCCGGCGAAGAACCCCGCAGCCGCTCCGCGCGCGAGCAGACCGCCCAGGTCGAGTGGACGGAGTTCGGGCTCGCTGATCACATGAGGCATGTGTGGCATGTGCATGTGCGGCGCATGGGGCCGCTCCTTCAGAACCGCCATGCTGACTCACCTTCTCTCGGGAGGGAGGGTGGACGCCCGCACCGTGCAGTCCGTACGGGAGAGCCACCTCCAACGGATGCCGCATTCCGGGAACCCGGTCGGCCGCTGCGACCATTCCGCTCCGGGCAAGATTTTCTTCCCATGGCCGGCGGCCATGGCGCTGTGCACTCATTGCCGTAGCGCATTGCCGGGTTCCCCGCGGGATCCTTCCGATGCGCCCGCGCTGGCTCGCGCCAGAAACGCACCACACGCGCTGCTCCAATCGGCTGGCCCGGCGGCGCCTGACACGTTGACGGAAGGCCATTCTTCCGCGGAAGGCTCTTATTTTGTCTCTCCATACTTGCGCTGCAGCCGTCGGTTTCCCAGCGGCCGTTCGTCCCACCGGGTCGGGGCCCGCATAGCTCCGTGTGTCTCTGCGGGTCAGCGTCGGCGCAGTGCCGCGAGGGCGTCTTCCACGGCGCGGTGGAAGGTGGGGTAGGCGTACATCATGTGCCGCAGCCGGTCGACGGGGACCTCGGCCTGCACCGCCACGACGAGCCCGTAGAGCACCTCGCCACCCATGGGCCCGGCGGAGGTGGCGCCGACCAGTACTCCGCGGTCGGCGTCCTCGACGAGCTTGATCAGGCCCTCGTTGCCCGCCTTGTGGATCCAGCCGCGCGCCGAGGACGGCACCTGGGCGATGCCGGTGCGTACCCGCAGGCCCTTCTCGCGAGCCTGGGCCTCGGTCAGGCCGACCGAGCCGACCTCGGGATCGGTGAAGGTGACCCGGGGCAGCGCGCTGTAGTCCGCGTCCGGGCCCATTTCGCCGAGGATGGCGCGGACCGCGATCTCGGCCTGGTACATCGCCACATGCGTGAACGCTCCGCGCCCGGTGACGTCTCCGACACCCCACAGGCCGAGGGCCGCGCGCAACTGCTCGTCCACCTGCAGGGCGCGGGCGTCCGGGTCGAGGCCGACCGTCTCCAGCCCCAGCCCCGCAAGATTGGCGCGTCGCCCGGTGGCCACCAGGAGATGCTCGGCGGTCAGCTCCTCGCCACCGTCGAGGCTGAGGGTGAAGGTGTCGCCGTCGTGGCGCACGCGGGTTGCCCGTGCTCCGGTGCGTACGGTGATGCCCTCAGCGCCCAAGACATCGGTGAGCAGGCTGCCGGTCTCGGGCTCCTCGGCGGGCAGCAGCCGGTCCGTCGCCTCGACGACCGTGACCGCGGTGCCGAAGCGGGCGAAGGCCTGGGCGAGTTCGAGGCCCACGGCTCCGCCCCCGAGCACGATGAGCGACGGCGGGCGCTCCTTGGCGGCGATCGCGTCGCGGTTGGTCCAGTACGGCACCTGGTCCAGGCCCGGCACCGGAGGGATCTGCGGGCGGCTGCCGGTGGCAAGCACAACCCCGCGCCGGGCGCTGAACGTCTGACCGTCGACCTCCACCCGGCCAGGGCCGCTCAGTCGCGCGCGCCCTCGGACGAAGTGCCCGCCTTTGCCGGTGAACCGGTCCACGGCCACCTGATCATTCCAGTCGTCGGTCGCCTCGTCGCGGATCCGGTAGGCAACCGGCCCGAAGTCAGGGCTGACCTGTGCCTGCCCAGCCATGCCGGGGATGCGGCGGGCCTCCGCGAGCAGGTTCCCGCCGCGGATCATCATCTTGCTCGGGATGCAGGCCCAGTACGGGCACTCCCCGCCCACCAGCTCCGCCTCGATCCCGACGACGCCCAGGCGCTCCCCGGCCAGGCGCTCGGCGACATGCTCGCCGCCCACTCCCATCCCGATCACCACTACATCGGTCTCCTGCGCCATGGCTGTCTCCTTGCTGGTGGTGCGGCCGGGTTCCCCGGCGTATACCCGGAACCCGGTCGGCGGTCCCGCGCCGTCCCCTTCAGGTCCCCCGCGCGGCGGCGCTTCCTTGGGGCGGGCTATCCGCTGTTCTCAGAGGTTCGGTGTTCTGCTGACTGCCGCCTCCTGGAGGGCGCCGATTACGGGCCGGGCCGCCGCTGGGACGAGCTACCGTGCCCGGATGGCGGCCCATCCTGCTACGGATCGCCCTTCGCAAGCTCACTGTCCGAGTCGGCGACGCTCCCCCCCGCTGTCGTCCGTCGCCGGGCGCATACTGAGCCGGGATGCGCCCCACACCAGAGTGCCGATCAGCAGCAGAAGCGTGAGCGGATAGAAGACTGGGCGCAGTGGGATCAGTACCGGCAGGAGCGCCGCAGCCGCGCCGCTGCCGAGAACGAGCAGGAAGGTCGGTACGCAGCAGGCGAATCCCAGCAGGAAGGCAGGGAGTACAGCGAGCAGCCGCGCGTACCTGGGGCGTCGGCAGGAGGCCGCCTGCCGGGCCGCGAGCCCGGCGACCGCGACATTGCACCCGACCAGCGCGGCCACGATCGTGCCGAGCAGCAGGTTGATCGGGCTGACGAACACCGCCACGTGTTGAGTGGGATGTACTGCGAGCACCGGCTCGAACAGGTACGGCGCCCGGGCTCGGAACAGCTGCTCCCACGCGGTTTGGAACACCGGGACGCCCGTGAACCGGCCCGAGGGCGACACCACGAGATCACCGATGGACGCCAGGTACGCGAGCAGCACTACAGCGGCCCCGACCAGCCCGATGCGCCGGTGGCGGCGCACGGCAAGGGCTGCGCGCACCCGGCGGGGCGTCACCACGGCTGCGGCGACCGTGGCGTCCCAGGCGTCGCCGACCCGGGCGACGGCCGTCAGCACCTTGTTCATTGCCGCACCTGGGTGTTCGGGTAGAACGCGTACCACGCGAACCACATGGAGTCGAGGAAGTCGGCAGGCTGCCACCGGTCGCCGACGCGCTGGAAGACCCGAGCGGTGTCGAGCTGGTCGTCCCACCGTGCAACCACCTCTCTACCTCCCACTGTGGCCTGCACGGTCTTGGCCTTACGGACGAGGTCCTTGTCGATCGCCAGCCGCTGCTCGCCGGCCCGCACGCCGATCACGACCTCCTTGTCCGGGAGGCGGTCATTCATTGCCAGCACCGGGAAGAGCGGGCCTCCCTCGACGTAGTAACCGCTCTGTGGCGCATAGGAGCCGTACGGATCGCTGCCGTAGTCGCGCAGGGCGCCAGTGTCGGTGGACAGCACGCGGGTATCGGGGTGCGCCGCCCGCCACTCCTTCCAGGTGCTCCACACCAGCGGGAGCGTGTCGAGCCGCTGTCCTTTGAGTGGTCCGCTGATCGCGGTGCCGAGCAGTTGCGGCCACTCCGAACCGGTCTGCCGGTCGTACATCAGCAGGTTGGAATTGACGAGTTTGCCGGGGGTGCCGAACGTCAGCTCAGGCATGCCGGGCGGACTGGAGAACCCGATCACCGTGCCGGTGAGCGGGCAGTAGGTGACTGTCAGCGGCTCGCCGGCCACGGTGTCGTTGACAATCTCGTGCCACACCAGCACCTGCTGGGGGTAGGCCCAGACCTCACCGCGGTACTCCAGCCCGAAGACCGGCTCTTCGTCCTTGAGGAAATCCGCGTCTTGCGCCGGGACGAACTTCGGCCGGTCGATGGAGGGAATCCCGTCCTTGCCCGGACCGCCGGAGACCGCGGCGCCGGCCAGTGTCTCCAGCGATGGGTCCTGACCGGGCTGCACAACCGAGGGCGAGTCGGCGGGGCGGTCCGAGATGGCCTGCCAGCCCAGGATGCCTCCGCCTAGGAGCAGGCCGACGAGCCCCCCGATCACACCGGCCCCCTTGAGGACCTGCCGACGGTTCGGCTTGAGATGCTGCTGGCCGGTCACCGGACATCACCCCTGACCCGCCCGGATGCGAGTGATGCCCAGGGAACCCGCCGACCCGCCTGCGGCCTTCCCGAATCAGCCGGCTCGGTCGCGTGCCCGGGCCTATGGTGACCCGTCGGCGTCCGGAGGCGGTAGTGCGCCGTAGGCATGGTCGATGGCGGCGGCTGCGTTGATCAGTCCGATGTGGCTGAAGGCCTGCGGGAAGTTGCCGAACAGTTCACCGCTGCGCGGATCGATCTCCTCGGCCAGTAGTCCGAGGTCGTTGGCGAAGCCGGCGACCCGATCGAAGAGAGCCTTCGCGCGATCGGGCTGGCCCGCTTGGGCGAGGGTGGAGGCGAGCCAGAAGGAGCAGAGCGCGAAGGTGCCCTCCTTGCCCATGAGCCCGTCGATGCTTCGGTCGCCGGTCACCCGGTAGCGCAGCACGAGCCCGTCTTCGGTCAGCTCCTGGGCGATCGCCTCGATCGTGGCGTACATGCGCTCATCGGTGGCAGGCAGGAATCCGTACAGCGGCATGAGCAGGGCGGCGGCGTCGAGTTCGTCGGAGTCGAACGCCTGGGTGTAGGCGCGTCGTCGCTCGCTCCAGCCGCGTTCGAGCACCGCCGCGCGGATACGGTCCCGCTCGGCCGCCCACGCTCCGGTACGGGCGTGTCGTCCCAGGCGCGGAGCGAGTTTCACCGCCCGGTCGAGCGCCACCCAGCACAGCACCTTCGACGACAGGTGGTGCCGCGGTGTGCCGCGCATCTCCCACATCCCGACGTCCGGCTTCGTCCAGCGGCGCGCCGCGGTGTCCGCCAGCTCCGCCGCGAAACGCTGGATTTCCGGGTGCAGCTCTCCGAGCCGTTCCCGGTACAGGTGCAGCGCGTTCAGCAGTTCCCCGTAAACGTCGAGTTGGGTCTGCGCCCACGCCGCGTTGCCCACCCGCACCGGGCGGGAGTCCAGCCATCCGCGCAGATGGGGCAGTTCGCGCTCGGACAGGTCGTGCTCGCCGCCGACGCCGTACATGATCTGCAGCGACGAGTCCGCCCCGGCGCTTCCGCCTGCGGAGCTGGTCATGAAGGAGACGAAGTCGGCCGCCTCGTCGGGGCACGAGCCGTGGTAGAGGGCTTCCAGGGTCAGGCTCGCATCGCGGATCCAGGCGTAGCGGTAGTCCCAGTTGCGTTCGCCTCCCACGGTCTCGGGCAGGGAGGTCGTCGGTGAGGCGACGATGGCGCCGGTCGGGCGGTACGTCAGCCCCTTGAGGACCCGGGAGGACAGCAGCACCAGGTCGTGGTGCGGGCCCTGGTAGATATCGTGCTCCCCCTCCCAGGAACGCCACGCTTCAACGGTATCGGTAATCCGCGCAGTCACCCGCTCGGGAGCGGTCGGCTCCGGTGGGGCCACTTCCGGGGGTGCCCACACGAGGGAGAAACCGAGCCGCTGCCCGGCTGCCACGCGCAGCCTGGCGCGGGCACAGGCGTCGCCGGCCTCCAGTGGGACGGGCGAGCGAACGGCGATCTGGTTCGGGCCGCCGAAGGTGCGTGCCCCGCCGTCGGTGAGGCGCAGCAGCGGCCGAACGAGACCGTACTCGGGGCGGGGCACCAGGTCGACGTCGAACTCGACCTCGCCGCGCAGTCCCTCGACCTCGCGCAGCAGCTCGTGCGGCGGACTCATGCCCAGCTCGTGGCCTCGCTGTCCCTCAGAGACGGCGAGCGCGTCGCGCAGGTGCGCCGCGCCGGTGGCGGTGGTGAACGTGGTTTCGATGACCAGGGTGCCCGGCAGGTAGCGGCGCGTCACGTCGAACCGGCCCGTCGGGGTGATCGACCAGTGCCCGGCGTCGGGGTCGAGCAGACGCGCGAACAGCGCCGGGCTGTCGAAGCGCGGCACGCACATCCAGTCGATCGACCCACGCCGGTCGACCAGGGCGGCGGAGCTGCCGTCGGCGAGCATTCCGTAGTCGGCGATCCGCGTGGACATGGCTAGACGAACCTCGGGTAGAGCGTCATGCCGCCATCGACGAACACGGTCGAGCCGACGATGTAGTCCGCTCGTTCGGACGCGAGGAATGCCACCACGCCGGCGACATCGGACACCTTGCCCCACCGCCCCAGCGGGATCTCGTCCTCGACTGTCTTGCGTCGCTGCGGGTCGGCGAGTACGTCCTTGTTGATCGGGGTCTCGATCGCCCCAGGCGCCACGGACAGCACCCGGATGCCGTGCGGGGCGAGCTCCCGCGCGATGCTCTGGGCGAACATCCGCTGTCCGCCCTTGGACGCGCAGTAGTGGGAGTACTCGGCCCAGGGAATCGTCTCGTGGACGCTGGTGATGTTCACGATCGCGCCGCGTGAGCCCCGCTCCAGCATGATCCGCGCCGCCTCCCGGGAGCACAGAAACGTGCCGGTGAGGTTGACGTCGATCACCTTCTGCCACCACTCCAGTTCCATGTCCACGAGCCGGAACGGGCGCTCGATGCCGGCGTTGTTGACCAGAAGGTCGAGCCCGTGGAAGGCGCCGGCCGTCCGGGCGAACGCCCGCCGCACCTGCTCCTCCTGGGTGACATCCATCGGCAGTGTGATCGCCTTGCCGCCCGCGCTCTCGATCTTGCGGACCATCGCCTCGGCGACCGTCGAGTCCCCCACGTGGTTGATCGCCACGGCGGCGCCGTGGGCGGCGAGCCGATAGGCGATCGCCTGCCCGATCCCGGAATCCGCACCGGTCACCAGGGCTTTACGCCGGTCCAGCAACCGCCTCTCGGGCGGCTCCATCGCGAACACATCAGCGGTGTCGGTCGTGGGGTTGTTGGTCACAGCGATCTCCCAGTGATTCCGGCGGCGAGGTACGAGAGCCCGTCTACATCAGCGCGGCGTAGACGAGGGCGACCACCAGGCCGTAGATCAGGTGCCCCATCAGCAGGCCCATCGGCGTGCCCTTGCCGTAGCCGATCCCCATGATTCCCGGAAGATCCAGGCGGAAGCCGTCGCCGGAGCCGCGCATCCGTGGGTGGAACGCGCCCATCATGGGCAGTGCGATCACGCCGACAAGCAGGCCGTGGATCAGGCCGACCACCAGGCCGGCCAGCCAGCTGGCCGAGCCGATCCAGTGGAAGACAGCGGCGTAGATCAGTCCGAAAACCACGGTGCCCATGACCACGAAGTGCATGATCATGCCCAGCATTCGTGCCCGGCGTTCGTCTCCGGTCATCATCCCGCCGGTGATGAGCGCGATGTCCATGGATGTCATCCCCATGACCCTGCCCATCATCATCGCGGCCGTCATGGCGACGGTGCCCACCAAACCGGCCAGCAGTGCCGGGCCAACCGCGAAGTCCATTGCCCTCAGCCCTCTCGTCCAGGGAGCGGGGATTCCCCACCTCCGCTGGCCGCACAGCGACTGGGGAAAGGAAGGGTCACCGTCTGCGCGGCCCGAGAGCGGCTATGTGAGTGCTGCCGCGAGTTCCCGCAGGTCCTCGGCCGTGTACGTAGGAGACAGCATGACCTCCGGATAGGTCGGTACACCCCGCCGCAGCCATGCTCCGCCCAGTCCCGCGCGCTGCGCGCCGTCGATGTCCCACGGATGGACGGCGACCAGCACGGCCTGGTCAGCCCGCACGCCCATCTGGTCCACGGCGTACCGGTAGGCGGCGTGGGCGGGCTTCCAGCGGCGAGGCCCGCTCACGTCCAGCAGTGCCTCGAAGCAGTCCAGGAGCCCGGCTCGGGTCAGGAGCCGCTCGGTGAGGGCTGAGCGGCCGTTGGTCATGGTCACCAGCCGGAATCCCGCACCGTGCAGAGTGCGCACGCCATCGGGGACATCGGGGTGCACCTCAAGCTCGGCGAACCCGTCCAGCACGTGGCGTGCCGCTTCCTCGGCATCCCCGGACCATCCCGGCAGGCTGGGCAACAGTGCGCGAAGGCCGTCCCGGGCGACGTCCGGAAAGTCCGCATAGGCTCCGGCAGCGGTGAGTGCGAAGCCGTCACGCAGCACGCCGGCGAACCATACGGAGAACAGGTGTGGAGGAGCGCCGATTTCTTCCAAACGGGTCCGTAGCGGTCCCATGTCGCTGAGGGTCTCGTTGACGTCGAAAACCAGCACTTGAGCATTCTGGCTCGGCACTGTCTCCTCCATGAGGTCAGGGCATGCAGGTCTGAACAGGTTTTCGTCTGCCCCCTCAGGCGCCCGCCGGCGGTGTGGCGCTCTCTCCCCCTCCTCCATCGTCCCCGGCAGCCGGGTTCATGAGCGATTCACCGAACGCGCGCAGCCGCTGCACGGCCCCGGCATCCGGTTCCACCCGGCGGGCCAGGGCGTTGTGGATCTCCCGGTAGACCGACGCCTCAAGGCCGCAACGACGGCAGTCCTTCAGATGTGCCGCGACCCGGCGTGCGGTGATCTCGTCCGTCTCGCCGTCGAGGTAGGACTGCAGCAGGCGGGCGACCTGCATGCAGTTCATCCTGCGCTCGGCCGCTGAACGTCGCCACCATGGGCGCCTTGTCACATCACACCTCGTTTCGGTGCCAGTCCGGCCGTGGCCAGTCGGCCCCGTATCCGTTTGCGCGCCCGGTGCAGCCGGCTCATCACGGTGCCTTCCGGCACGTCCAGCAGGCGGGCGGTCTCCGCATAGGTGAGACCGTCGATGTCCACCAGCTGCACCACCTGCCGGTGCTTGTCCGGCAGCGCGCACAGGGCCTCGTCGACCACCTCGTCGAACGCTTTGCCCACCACTACTTCTTCCGCGGACCCGCTGGCGCCCGTGGTGCCGAGCCGGTCCAGGTCGGTGTCCGGGTCGTCCAGGAGATGCGGACGGCGGCGGCGGTGCCGGTTGATCTCGGCCCGACGCATGATCGTCAGCAGCCAGGCGCGCGGGTGTTGCCCGTCGAAGCGGTCGATGGACCGGTAGGCGCGCAGCAGAGTGTCCTGCACGAGGTCCTCGGCGTCGGCGGGCTGCGAGGTCAGCGTCATCGCCACCCGCAGCAGCACCTCCACCTCGGGCAGCACGTAGGCAGCGAACGCCTTGGCCCGAGGGTCCGCCGGGTCCGGCGACGCTGTCACTTCGTCTTCCACACAGCAGAAACCCCCTGTCGGGACGTGTGCATTCCATCCGCTGGTGGGAGGCGTGGGGCCATGACCGGCGGTGCTCCGGAAACGGCCGCCGTCGGTGACTGGCCAGGAGGGTAGAGCGGGCCGACGGCACGGCGAGCATCAGGAGAGGTACGACCGTACCTGAAGTCATCCAAGGTGCTGTCCGACCCGGGCCCCCGGGTCGTCGCAAGAACACGGCGCAGCGGCAGGGGCAGCGTCTGTCCGCCGCGCACCCACTCGGCGAGCGCCCGCTTGACCGCGTCCCCGCGTTCGGGACTGAGGCCGAGCAGATAGAGGCCGTCCACCAGGACGGCCGCGTCCTCGGGCGTCTCCAGTACGAGGGTGAAGACGCGACGCTCGTCGGACCGGACCCTGAATCCGGCCTGCCGCAGCACCTTGGCCACGGAGTCGCGCGCCTGCGGGTTGGGCCAGGGCTGACGGACCACGCCGAGGGAACGCATGACCCGGGCCCAGCCCAACAGCCCCGGCGGGTCAAGCCCGAGGCGGGCCGGGACGAGAGCCGCGAGCATCCCACCGGGGCGCAGCACCCGCTGGATCTCGTCGAGCACCCGTGGCAGCGGGGTGAGCACCGGCAGGCACATCGACGCGCAGACAGCACCGACGCTCCCCGAGGCCATGGGCAGGGCGTCGGCGCCGGCCCGGACGAGCGGGCCCCGGCCTGCCCGGGCGGCCGCGGCGAGTTCCCCCGGCGAAGAGTCCACACCGACCCAGCCGGCATCCGGAAGCAGTGGCCGCAGGGGAAAAGGCTGCCGGACGCGTCCACCCCCGTATGCCGCTTGCCATCGCTCCCGACGATTGGAGCGCCTGGCTTGACCCCACCCACCAGGACACCGGCGAGCTGCGCGCCCTGCTGGCAGCCCCAGCCGCCGGCCATCTGGACGCCCGTGCGGTATCTGTGGCGGTCAACAACGTACGCAACAAAGGCCCGCACCTCCTGGACGAAATCGGCGAGGACCACGCCGAGGCGTGAGTCCGGGACCATCTCCTGGCCCAGCGGAATACCGTAGGGTACGGGTACGTACCCGTACCCTATGAGGCATGGGAAGGAGCCTGACGATGTCCGATGCCAATATCCGCCTCCCTGAGGAGGCCAAGGAGCGGCTCGCTGCGATTGCGGCCGCCGAGGGCCTGTCGCTGCGCGCTTACCTGGCCCGCCTGGCCGAGACGCTGCTTACGCCGGCCGAGCGTGCCGAGCGCGCGGAGAAGGCCCGCATCGTGCTGGAGAAGTGGAACGGTTATGCCCCGACCACGGCAGAGGAACAGGACCTGGACAGTGAACTCGACCGGCGTCTGGCGCAGGTGACCGGCCGGTGAGCGACGCCATGCACATCGTCTTGGACGAGACCGCGATGGCTGCGGCCGGCCAGGGCAACGTCCTCGCCTCCCGTCTCATCCACCGAGCCCATGCCGAGGCGGACTGGTACCTGTATGCGCCCTCCTGCGCACTGGTGGAAGCCGATCGCGGACGGCCTGGCACGGCCGAGCACCTGGCAGCCCTGCCCGGCATCACCGTCCTGGACCTGGACCTGCCCGCCGCCCTGGCCGTGGCGCAGCGGGACACGTGGGCCGCGGCCCACTGCCAGTACGCCGCGCAGCCCACTCCCGAGCGCCCCGACGGCGCGATCGTTGCCACCACCGCACCGAAGCGATGGGACGGTGAGCCGGTCCGCATCCTGGACCTCAACGCCTGACCGCTGAAGACGGGGTCTATTCCTTCCACGAGATGGTGGTGGATGGTTCACCGTCAGTCTCGGTGGTAACGAGTACACGTTCCACGGAGTGGGTGACGAAAGCGCGTTGGATCTCTGCGGGTAGGTCGTGGTCCCACTGGTGGCGGGCGTGGCGTGGTGAGACAGGAAAGGGCTGGTGGATCTCGCCGCCTTCGGCGAGCAGGATTTCCTGTGCGAGGTGGAGTTTGCGCAGGGATTCGGCAGTGAAGACGCGGTCGATGAGGGCTTGAGCGACGCGACTTTCCAGAAGCTCCATCCCGATCGTCACGCAGTTGTCAGGGCACTGGTAGTGATCAACGTTGGTGGTGAGGTTGAGGTTGCAGGCACCGCACCGGGCGATGCCGGCCAGGAGTGCTTCGTCACCGGTGGAAGCCGGTTGTTGTAGCGCGGCGGTGGGCTCTGGGGTGGAGCGGCGTGTCAGGGTTTGGGGGATGAAGTCCACGGTGAGCGGATCTGGTCGGCTGGCGGGGACCATGAGCACGCATTCCCAGATGACGTAGGGCCCCTGGGCCGTGCGCCAGACGAGACACTGTCCGTCGGGTTGGCCGGCATCAGGGCAGGCCGTCTCCCACAGCCCTGAGGGAAGGCCCGCCCGAAGAGACTGCAGTTCTGGGGCGTCGGGGTCGGCGGTCAGCGCGTCTCGCAGTGCAGTGGCGTAGGCGGCTGCGGCGTCCTCCCAGTTCGCCAGGCGATGCCGGGCCTCCTCCTGGAGCAAGACCCATCGCAGCAGGCTCGACCCGGGAGCGGCGCATTCCGGCAGTTGGTCGGCGAAGAACCGGTTGCAGTCCACCACGCGCCAGGTGTGGTCGACGACGAGCGCGGGATAGGGCTTCTGGTGCAGGAGGGCACGCTCACCGTCGGACAGAGGGGTTCCCGGGAAAGCGAAACAAGAGCGTTGGTCCTTCGGGATATTCAATGCGTCGAGAACGGCGGAGAGTGCGCGACTTCCTGGCCAACCGCGGCTCGATTCCAGCATGGTGTAACGAAGTTCAGAGATTCCCGCGGCCTGGGCGACCTGCGCAGCGGACAGCCCCTCTTGCATGCGGTAAGAGAGGAGAGCTTCATTGATGCTGGTGGAGATCGCGTCTTTTCCTTCAGGTGGTGGCGGAGGAGACACCCCGGTGTCCAGGCAGCGGCCCGTGCGAGGGAAGCCGTGGTAAGGCTCAGTCGGCCTGGTTGTGCGTCTCGGTGTAGCGGCGGAAGGCGAGGACGGCATTGTGGCCGCCGAATCCGTAGGAGTTGCTCAGCACCAGATCCCCCCTCTCTGGCAGGGGCCGCGGTGCGCCGGCGACGATGTCGAGGTCAATGCCGTCGTCCGGGTTGTCGCAGCCGATCGTCGGCGGGATCAACCGGTGGTTCAAAGTCAGGACGGTGGCGACCGCCTCCACCCCGCCGGCAGCACCTTGGAGGTGGCCCAGAGCGCCCTTGGGCGCCGTGACGGGTATGTTCGCGCTGGCTCCGAACACCTTGAAACGCCAGCGGCGATTCGAGTTCCTGCTGGTGAACCTTGAGAAAGTGGCCTCTGACATCAGGGCAGCCGCTCCCTACTGATCTTCGGACGTTCTGAACCGGCTCAGCCGGGTCACTCCGCTGACTCGTTCGAGTTCGCTGGCCAGTCGGGCATTTTCAATGGTCAGCAAGCGGATGTAGTCCTCGTAGGCGTGGACGTGCCGGGTGAGTTCGTCCTTCTCCCGACGGAGCCGGGCAATGGTCTTGCGGTCGTTCGCGTCGTCCTTGGGAGGACGCAGTGGGCGAGTGCGGCGTTCGGCGTCGCGGGTCAGAAAGTCGGCGACGACGTTGCCGAAGTCCCGGTAGAGCGTCTGGCGCTTGATGCCGAGCCGGTCGGCGAGAGCGGTGACAGTGGCTGCCTTGCCTGTCTCTGCGGCCTGGGCCAGCAGTTCTGCGACGGCTTCGTGGACGGCCTCGTCGGTGAGCGTGTGCTTCCTCATGCCGGTGTTCCTGCCGGTTCCGAGGCGTCGGCGCGGGTGAGGAAGGCGAGGATGTCCTCGCGTTCTTCTTCGAGGCGGGCTCGGGCTCTGGGGGCTAGCACGTCGGCGGCCTTGAGCCGTGTGTCGATGTCGTCCAGGCGGTCGTGCCAGGCTTGGATGTTGGCGATGGTCAGGGCGACGTTGCGGCAGCTGAGGGGCTTGCACCCGCCAGGGTTGGGTGTGTTGCTGACCTCGCCTGGCAGGCGGCAAAGACGCCGGGCTGGATTGTCGGTGCAGGTGACGAAGCGGCCGGGATAGATCCGCGGGTCGTTGCGGGCCATGAGCTTCTTCATCTGCTCGTCGTTGGGGGTCTTGCCGAGGAAGCGGACGCGGTCACCGAACTTCTCCAGCCGCATGCGGGCCTCGTCCGTGGATGGTCCGCGCAGCTGCTTGTGTTCGTGCCGGTCGACCATCGAGGACAAGCCCTGCGCTCGTCGTGCTCCAGGCCCAGCTCAAGGCACTCCTGACGGACCGGACAAGCACCGCAGATCTTCTTCGTCTTGAGGGTGGACCCGCCGCCCTTGAAGAAGATCTCGGGGTCCTCGCCGATGCATCGCGAGTGCGCGCGCCAGGCCGGCGCGTCGTCGCTCTCGACGTCAGAGAGATCGGTTCGTTCTTGCGTGATCGTCATCGCTGCACCTCCAGAGCATCAGTGGGTTTTTCGGTGGTCCCCTGAGGCATAGTGATGATCAGCCGCCGTGATCCATTGACCGCCCGGGCCAGCCTGAGCTTCCGGCCCCAACCGCCCAGGACATGAGCGGGAGCGGGCCACGACTTGAAGGCCTCCAGCGTGAGGACGTCGCGACGGCGCACCACCGCGGGGATGTGCAGCAGCGTCAGTTGGACGTAGATCATGTGCATGGCCTGCGGTGCTATGTCCTCTGCCGTCACATGCAGCTGCGTCTGTGGGTTCAGGCCGTGCTCGAGCATCGCCTGCGACAGAGCAACCATGAACGCGCCCGCGCCGCAGCTGGGTTCATACACATTGGCGAAGCCATCCCTCTGCACCTGCTCGACCACCGAGTCGATCTGCATCTCGGCCATCAGCTGGGCGATGTCGTAGGGCGTGTAGTACTGGCCGAGCCGCTCGTTGCCGAGCTCCAACTCCATGTAGAGGCGGCCGAGTACGTCGCAGGGCTCGCGCTCCATCTCCGTGGTCACCAGCGCCAGGGCGTGCACGAAGCGGTCCAGCTCTGTTCTGCTGTAGCGGCCGGCGATCTGGAGGTACTGCCCTTCGCGCGCTTCCCAGGCCTCGCTCCCGCGGACATCCACGGCGTTGCGCAGAGCCAGCGCCGCCATCTCGACGAAGTTGTCGAAGACTTCGCTCATCCGCTTCGCGCCGGTGTTCGCCGCCAGCAACTTCACGATCTCGCGGTAGCCGCTCATGCGCCCCCGCTCGGGGCTGCTCTTCGAGCCGACCGTGAGGACTGCGGCGGAGCCCGGAAGCTCCTCATCCGACCCGAGCAGCTTCCGCCGGGCCTGCTCGCGAAGCAGAACCAGCGCCCCATCGCGGATGAACGTGAGCGCGATCTCGTCCGACAACTCGATGCGGCTGCTGATCTCTTCGACCTCGGCCTTCGAGGCCGCATCCAGTGCCTCACACATCAGGCCACCTCCTTACTGCGCATCCCCGCGGGCTTCGCGGCGAGGGCCTGCTGCTCGACGTGACGAGCCGCGATGTACAGGCCCTCGCGGTTCAGGTGCCGCGAATAGCTCGAATCGAGGTAGAGCACGGGCACGTCGCCTGCGGCCTTCAGCAGCGCCGGGTGCAGCAGGTGCTTGATCGGACCCGAGCCACCGCCGTAGACGTAGACGACCTCAGTCGTCGCGCCGGCCTGGGAGAGGACGTCACCAAAGGAGGAGACGATCTCGTCGACCAGGTAGCTGGCCTCATCCTCGACGAAGCCGGCGGCACGCTGGTGACGGTTCCTCACCAGCACCGACGGCTCCGCGTGGAGGAAATCCGCCAGCTGCTTGCGCGAGGAGAACTGCAGCGTGGCGTCCGACTCGCTCATACGCTCCATGGCGTTCATCAGCGCGGTGCCATAGCCCTCGTCGAGCGTGGCAGCCGCCTCAGGGTTGAACCGACCGTCGGTGAAGACCGGGAAGTTCACAGTGCCCTCGCCGACGTCGACGCCGATGGTGTTCTGCACCGCCACCAGGTCAGACGCCGAGACGCCCTCCACGAGGGACGCGTCACGGGCGCGCAGATCATCGAGCAGGGCCTGGGCGAGCGGCTCGCCCTTGTCGGTGATGGCGAACTGAGCGGAGGCACCCTCGGCCATCACCTGGACGTCGACGAATTCCAGGCGCACCGAGACCGGGGTGCTGAAGTTCTTGATCGTCACCAGGTGCACCGCGGGGTCGGAGCTGCCCAGCAGACCGATGAACTCGGCGGCGTAGGCGTGGCGGCGCGCGACGAACTCGGAGATCGGCAGCGCCAGGCCGGCGCGCACCTGCACGCGCAGCTCGTGATCGGGCAGCGCGCCGTTCTCGCGGACGTAGTCGCGCAGGGCCTTCGCGGCGAAGACACCCAGGACCAGAACCTTGCTCAGCTCCTGATCAGCCTTGGAGTGCTTGCCCAGCACCTCGAACTCGGTGAACTTCGAGCCGCGCACGCTCAGCGCCGCCCGGCCGAAGATCCGGCGGTCGGACGCCGCCACCAGGGAAGTAGTGAGCGAGCAGTCAATCTGGTTGTAGAAGTCGCCAGCCAGCACGGATGCTGCATCCGCGTCGGGGAGTGGCACCTTCGGCGAGGTGCGAGAGGTCGAGACGACCGCGCTGGGCAGATCGAGCTCGTCGAAAGTCCCCTGCTTCGTGTTCTGGATGACGCCCTTGACGTAGCCGTTGCCGACGTCGATGCCGCCGGTGAGAGTGATGATGTCGTTGCTGTTGGCGCTCATGAATTCGGTCCCTCGGTGTCTGCGTTGTCTGCCTGGAAAATGAAATTCACCGCGTCACTCAGCGCCGAGTACTCGCCATGATTTCGTCGATGGATGCCTGCTTCGGCGGCTCCGGCGGTGCGCTGGGGGCGCTTGCCGCGGGCTCCTCGGCCGTCTCAATCGGTGCGGGAACCGGCTCGGGCTGGGCTACCGGCGCTGGTGCTGCGGTCTCGACGACGGCGTCGGCCTGGTCGGTGACCACGGGCTGCGGCTGCGGCTGAACCGGCCGGGCGGCCGGACGGCGCTCGGCTGTTGCTTCGTCGTCCTCGCGTTGCTCGGTGATCTCCAGCGGTGGCCGGCCGCGACGCGGCAGCTGATCGACGGGCTTGTAGAAGACGTCGATGTACCCGTCGCGCTGAATGGACTCCCGAATGAGCAGTCGAATCGACTGCGAGATGTCCGCCTGCTCATTGAGCCACTCGATCACCGAGGTGTCGGCAGCGGGCACGGTCCAGCGGACCTTGCGAGGTTCACCCGACTGATTCGCCATTGCACTCACCTCGCCCTGTCACTCGCTCCTGCACTTCATCCGGTCGTTCGCCGGATGTCTCTCGTTCTGTCATATGGACGCACCGCCCTTCGCGTTTCCTCTCGAATGCGAATCGATGCGAGTCCACTCTAGTGTCCCTGTCGAGTCCTATGCAAGTCCCATTTGATACACGAGTGAGGCACCATTGAAGTCCCTGTCGAGTGCTGGCAGGGACACCTGCGAGACGCCGCAGTGCCCCCGCCTGGGGCGGCCGCGCGCAAGCCGCCGGCATCATGCGCCTATGAGCCCCACCTGTGACACGGCAAGTGCTCACCCGGGACACCTGTGCGACACCTGCGGTACCGACACTGATCCAGAAGAGGCGCAGCGAAGTACGAACGGCGTCCCTGTGGTGCCCCGGTCGTGTCTCCTGGGAGGCGCCAACCGACAGCCCTGCACAGGTGAGTCCTCCGAAGGCTCTGTGTGCGACGCCAGTGCGGCACTGTCGGGGCGCGTACGAGACACCGTGAGGACGTGCGCAGAACTCCAAGAGGTACACCGGCATCAGTCGGCGTCTTATCGGTGTCCCCGTCGAGTCTCGTTCGTGTACTGATGAGTCACCTCGGAGACGCGAGGGAGACGCTGTTTCATTGCTGTTTCATGGGGCCGAAAAGTCTGTCTGTACCCCTTGCCGAAGCCCGTCGGCGGGCACGGCAGCGCAGCCACGGAACGTCGGCGGAGCGAGATCAGCACAGCCGCCGGTGAGCCGTCGGCACGGTGCTGGCACAGCGCTGGTGCGACGGTTGGTACAGGGGCGTCATCGGGCCGTCATGGTCACGCAGAGGAGCGCAGAGGGAGGCAGAGGGAGAAGGAGCGAAAGGGGAGCAGTCCCCCGCACACAGCGAGCGTGCGAGGAACGACTTGCTTCCGCAGCAAAGGCCCGTGGGGTAGAGGAAGAGCAGAGGCATTTGCTGCAGAAGCAGCCCCTGGAGGAAGACGACAACGGCCCGATGACGCTGGAGCTGCTCGCTGTGCCCGATGGGCAACTGGTCGCAGCGGTCGGGCCTCTCTTCTTCCGATGCGTCCACGGGGTACCACCCCGGGCTCGCCGCGCAAGCGCGAGACGCGAGACGAAGCACAGCCCGGGGCCGGAACGTGCGTCGTCGACACAGTGCAGAACGCCCGCCTCGGACGCGGTGCATAAAGTGCTGGCACGCTGCCGCGGCAGCACCGGAGCGAGGTGAATCCACGTCGGTGCAGCCAGCACAACGCGACGGGGCGAGGCCGGCTGCGCCGCCGCAGCAAGCGGTGGAGCAGAGCGTTATCCACAGCCGAAGCGACGGTGTCGCGAGAGGACGGATCCGCTGCGCGGCGAAGGCTGTGCCGCCGACGGCAGCAGAGCGATGAACCGGGGCTGCGCCCCGTCAGGAGCAGACCCGTACCCCCGCCTCGCTCGTGCCTCACGAGGACGGATCAGCATGGGGGTACGGCCGTATCACGGACGGCAAAACAGCAGTACACCCAAAAGGCGCAATGACCAGGCGAAACGGCCAGACCCGTACCCCCGCTACGCGGAAGAAGGGGAGGGGTACGGGTCCAGAGGGTACGGACCGTTTCCCCTGATGTTCCAGGCTTCCGCTAACGCTCCAGCCGTGGAACAGCGAGGACGACGACAAGGAAGCAAAGGGCATAAGGGAACCTGATAACACGTGTCCTGCGGACCCTCGCTTCGCTCGTCCTCTCCGCTGCGCTCCGAGGACGTGTTAGTCGGCATAGCCGACGGGTTCCACCGCTCGCTTCGCTCGCCGGTCCGTCGGTCGCTGGCGCTCCCTCCGGCTATGCCCAGCGCTGCGCTTGAGAGAGGAAGCCCCACCACTGCCCCGCTGCAGTTGTCCACAGATATGGACAGCAGCAAAGGGTGCAGCAGTGGTGGATCGCCTGGCGCTGCGCGCCTGGCTCAGCGGGAAGTGACGACCCGCGCGACGGCTCGCCACGCGATCCATCCGGGAGCAGATCACGCCAACAAGATCTTCCGAGTCGTCAGCCAGCAAAGCTGGCACGGGAGCTGGGTCGAACATCGAGATCACACGGACCTCACCGGGGTCCGCACTCGATGGTCGCCACCCGCACCCGAGTCCACGAAGAGGCGCCACCATGACGCAGTCCCAGCCCGAAATCTCGCCCTACGACACCGGAGCCCGCTGCGAGCCGAAGTTGTGGCAACCGAACAATGAAGCGGTCGCCGAGGTGATGCGCTCCGGCGAAGCCGGGGACATCGGCAACGTCTACTTCACCAACGGCGAGAACAGCACCGTCGTCACCGTGCACGTCTCCCGCAGCGATGACGGGATGTACACCGTCCACCTCATGCCGATGTGTGATGGCGATCAGATCCGCGTCGAGCTCCACCGGGAGAAGGACCTGGCCGTCATCGAGCCCAGTACCAGTCGGCCGGTATGAGCCAGCGACATGCAGGCCGCCGCGCCTGTCCAGACATCGTGGCCACAGCTCTCGACTCCAGCTGTGGAGACCGCCGAGTCACAAGGAGAGGAGACTCGAATGATTGCTGAAATGATTTCAGAATCGTTCTCGCATGTCGTCCTGGTCACCGGTTCCCGCAGCTGGAACGACGAGCAGAGCATGCGCTCGGCGTTCAACGACGCCTGGCGCGACTGGGGAGCGGAGAACGTCACCCGGCCGGTGCTCATCTCGGGGCATTGCCCCGAGGGTGCCGACGCCATGGCCGAGCTGCTGTGGCGGGCCGCCGGCTTCGAGATCCGCACCTTCCCCGCCGCCTGGTCGGCTCATGGGAAGCGGGCCGGCTTCCAGCGCAACCAGGAGATGGTCGACGCCGCCCAGGTCTTCCGCGAGGCCGGGGCTCAGGTGCTGTGCACGGCCTTCCTCGACCTCTGCCGGAAGCCCGGATGCCCGCAGCGAGACCAGGAGCAGCTCATGCCGCATACGCCGGAGCACTTCTCGCACGGCACGATCCACTGCAGGGCTCGCGCGCGAGCCGCGGGGATCGTGACGGCCACCGTGATCCATCCGTCGCTGCCGCCGTTCTGAAGACGCACGAAGGGCCCTGCAGTGTGCTGCAGGGCCCTTCAAGGACGGATGGGAGGAGTCGGCCGGGAGGCGAACGCCAGGCTCAGCGCTACTTGCTCCGATCGATGTCGTGTGCCTCGTCATAGGCCTTCATGACTGTCTTCGGGATGCGTCCCCGTTCCGCGAACTCATAGCCCTCCTTCTTGGCCCACTCACGGATCTTGTCGCGCTCCTCGGCAGTCGTCTCGGGCACGACTCGCTTCTTGGGTGCCGGCTTCCCGGCTTTCCGGCTGACCTCCAGGTACGACTTCAGCGCATCCTCAAGGCCTTTCTGCTCCTCAGCGGTGAGGTCGACTTCGTACCAGGTGTCACCCAGGCCGAAGGTCACGGTAGCCGCATCCGGCTTACCACTGAGATCTGACTCGACAATGCTTCGAATGGCCATATCAGCGAGAGTAACTGATGCGCAAGGACCTTGGAAAGTCTGTCGCGGCCATTCGAGATAAGTGTGCCATTTAGAACCCGAATGAGACTCAGAAGAACTGCTAAACGAGCAGAAGGGGCGAATGTCACTGCTAAAATCACAGCAATATGAGGGGTGTTACATACCTCGTTCTCCACCGATCAACGACCCTGATCGAGAGGCCTCCACCATGTCCATACTCCATACCGTCGACGACCATTCGCTCACCGACGAGGACACCGACCTCTTCGAGCTGCTGTGCCAGCGCAGGGGGTGGTCGGATCAGTACCTGAAGGAGATCGAGTCCACCGAGCACGACGAGCTCCTGGGCCTGGCCGAGATGGTCGAGGCCCTTCATGACGCCCGGACCACGGGCAAGAAGATCACCATCGCCCCCGACTTCGACATGGACGGCATCTCCTCCGGTGTCCTCGGCTACGCCGGCCTGTCCGAGCTCGGCTTCGACGTCGAGCTGCACCTGCCCAACTACCGCCGCGGTCACGAGCTCACGCCCGAGGACATTGCCGAGATCCACGCGAAGTGGCCCGACACGCGGGTCCTGCTCACCTGCGATGGGGGGGTGAACTCCCACCGCGGTATCGCCGCCGCGCGTGCCCTGGGCTGGACGACGCTGGTGACCGATCACCACGAGGAGCTCGCGCCGGGCTCGACCGCGGACATCACCGTCGACCCGTGCCGGATCGACGAGACCTACGCCCACACTGGGATCTGCGGTGCCCATGTGCTCTACCAGGTGATTGAGGCCTACACCCGCGTGCACCGGTCCGAGAAGCTCTGGGAGATCCACCTGCTGCGCCTGTTCGCCGGCCTGGGCACCGTCTCCGACGTCATGCCCGTGCTGTACGAGAACCGCCAGCTGGTGCGTGATGCGATCTCGATTGCCCGCCTGCTGCGCGTCGCCGCGCCGAAGACGATCCCCAATCCCTGGGGTGGGTTCGACGCTGATCCCGATGCCATCGACGTCGAGCAGTCGATCCTGATGCAGCTGCTGCGCACCGAGCCGCACCACCCGGTCTTCCTCCGGGCCTTCGAGGGCTTCGCGATCGTGCTCAAGGCCTTCGCGCAGATCGGCAAGATCCGCGACGTCGACGACCTCGACGAGGGCTTCTTCGGCTTCTATCTCGCCCCGGCGATGAACAGCCCGCGCCGCACAGGGGCCTCGCTTGAGCCGTGCTTCGCGGTGTTCACGGCCGCCGGTGCTGACGTCAAGCTCAAGGTCGCCCACCAGGTGATCGAGAGCAACGAGCTGCGCAAGCAGCTGGTCATCGAACACATGGAAGAACTCACCACCGGGGACCAGCCGTTGGCCCCGTGGGTGTATTTCTCGGACGCCTACCCGGGCATGTACGGGCTGCTGGCCAACCGGATGATGGAGCTCAACGGCCACCCGGTCGTCGTCGTCAACCGGCCCGCCGGCCCAGACGATTTCGTCAGTGGCTCCGGTCGCGCGCCGGGGTGGTTCGACATCATCACCAGCCTGGAGCCGCACGACGGTCTCAGCGCCATCGGGCACCAGCAGGCCTGCGGCGTCCGCGTCGCGAAGGCCGAGAAGCTCGGCGACCTCGTCGCCGTGCTGCAGGAGGCCACCCAGGTCGCCCTGCTCGCCGTCAGCACCGATGGCCCGAACGGTGATCTCGTGCTCGGCCCGGACGCCGACTGCGACGCCGGCCTCGAGGACCTGCAGCCGTTGTTCGAGCTGGTGCGCCGTACCGAGGGGCTCAAGCCCTTCGGGCACGGTTTCACCGCTCCGGTCGTCGAGATCGCGGTCGAGCCCCTGGGCCTGCGCGTGGACCGGATCGGATCCGAATCGCAGCACCTGCGTCTGGTCACCCGGTCCGGCCTGTCCTGCCTGTGGTGGAACGTCGCCGAGGAGAAGTTCGACGTGCTCCGGGGCTTCGTGCAGCGCGCCAGCCGCACCGAGCTCGGGACGCTGCGCTTCACGGCGACGCTGCAGCTGAACACCTTCCGTGGCGACACCCGCGTCCAGGCCGTCATCAACGAGCAGATCACCACGGCTGCTTGAGCCCCGTAGAGGAGGAGACCTTGACGACGTCACCGATCACCTCGCGTCTGCTCGGCATCGGGTGGTGCGTCCTCGTGCCGTTCGCCGCCGTCGCGGTCTACCTCGGCCTCGGCACCTTCGCAGTCCTCCTCATCGGAGAGCCGATCGTTGCGACCGCCGTCCTGGGCATGCTCGTCGTCGTCCTGGTCGGTTCGATGAGGATCCAGCGGCCCCGGTGGCTCGCGCATGCGCCGGGGCCGCGGCCGAGGCCGGAGATCCCACGCTTCGGGTGGACCGTCCTCGGCTGCGCGGTCCTGGCCTTCCTCGCCGGCCAGTCGCTGGCCTTGTGGATCTACGTCACGGTCGGATCCGCCGGCTTCGACGCCTCGAAGCAGACCAGGCACGCGGCTGGAGCCCTGGCGACCCTGTTGCTCACCCTGGTCGCGGCTCCCGTGGGGGAGGAGGCCCTGTTCCGAGGGCTGATCTACCCGTTGCTGCGCAAGCGGGTGAGCATCCTCGTCTCAACGCTGGTCACCGCCGTGGTGTTCGGCCTGGTGCACGGCAACGCCGTGCAGTTCGCCTCGACCCTGCCGCTGGCGGTGCTCCTGGCCCTGGTCTACGAACGCACGCGCGTGCTGTGGCCCTGCGTGCTCCTGCACCTGGGCTTCAACCTCGCCGCGGCTCTCGTCCCGGCGCAGGCGCTCGGCGCTCTGGCGAACCCCGTCTCCGCGGTGTTCCTGTGCCTGGCCTTTGCTGGTTGTGCCTTGGGGCTCTACCTGCGGGTCGCCGGCGGGACTGCGCCAGGCGCAGTCCAGGGCGCGGGAGGCGAGTCCGCGATGCAGTGATCGAGGTACTCAGCCTCTTCTGAAAAGCGATGGTGCCCTCCCTGCGGGACCCGGCGGCCTTTCAGCCGCCGGTCCCTCGTGCGGAGGGCATGCTCGTGATGACCGGGGTTATCCGGTCACTGGGGGTGTGACTGAAAATAACTATTCAGTCATACTCATCAGGAGAGGAGAGGATCTCATCATGGCTATCGTCAGCACCTGCACGTACGACTCACGAGGAAAGCTCGTCCGTCCCGACGCGCTCGACATCAGCCGTGCGAAGATCCGTCTGGACCTCGACACTGGTGAGAAGCCCACCTTCGATCGCGGTCACACGCATGTCTTCGTCGTCTCCGACATGGGCGTCACGACCGAACAGGCCCGTGAGCGCGTGAACTCGAGGCTGCGCCGGTTCTTCGATCGCGCTGAGGCCGTTCGCGGCTTCCGCAAGATCACGATGAAGAAGAGCCAGAGCAAGAACCGGCTCAACCTCAACACCACGATTTCCTACGAGATCCTCTACGTCGTCGAAGCAGACGAGCGATCTCGTAGCCGCAGTTCCGAGTTCCCCAATGCGGGATACCAGCGAGGCTGAAGCACGGTCACCCCTGGGTGATTCGCGCCATCCACGCCTCGCACTCATCAGCACATGCAAAGAGGCCGGAGAGCTCCCTTCCCACGGGGATGCTCTCCGGCCTCTCTGTTTCCACGTTCCAGTGCAACATCGATCACCTGGCGTCAACGATAGCAGCTGTCGTGTATCACTCGCAATGAGCAGCGAATGTCAGTCCAATGCCCTCCCACCTCCAGTGGAGTCTCATGGGGGAACGACTCGGACGGAGTTCTGACTCGCGCTCGGAGGACGCGTCAGGAGCCTTCTGCGAGCCTCAGGACGCCGAGGATGTTTCATGCGGCTTCCAGTCTCGCTGAGGCTCGGCCGCGCTGCCTGGGAGCCGCACGGCGGCTCGGCGTGGAAGTCCGCCTCGTTGGTCGCCAGGGGGCTGGGCGCATCGAGCTGCCAGATGTACCACGAGACGTGGTACACCCCTGAAAACCGCGTCTGAACTGGGGAAACACCTGTACCGCGAGGCTCTTTCCCGCATCGGGTGTACCACGTGGGATCGCCGACGTGGTACGACGTTTTGTCTGGTCAACCAGTGTTTCCCGCCCATGTACCACGAGTACCACGTCTTTTTGACCGTTTACATAGGGGGCGCGTTCGGGAGCGATCCAGGCGGCTCCAGCCTCAGCTCACCAGTCTGCTCTCTTATCCCCCCTGCGCGTGTATCTAGTCTTCATTTCCTGGTGCAAGTGGTACAGGAGGTATATAAACCCCGCCTGACCTGGGCAAACACCTGTACCACGTAGAAAGTGCCACGTGGTACAGCTTGCTCTTGAACTCCCGGAATTTTCGCTCTGACCTGGGAAAACAGGTGTACCACGTCAAGTGGTACACGCTCGGTTACCCCTAGAGGGTATGTGGGCATGCGACTCTCGGGATCCTCCTGGAGAGCGTCCAGTCGATGCTCTGGTGGCAGCTGGCTCGACCGGTCAGAAGAACTCCTCCGAACCTCGACTGCGAGCCGGGCGGCTCACGCCGCCCGCGGGTGCGTGGTCGAGCACGAGAACCAGCGACTCCGTGGGGCATGTGCCCGACGGAGTCGCTGGTTCTCACGGCCCACCCAGGCTCGCGACGCGTGTGGCATGGCCGTGATGGTCGCGCGCTCTCTCCAGTCCCTGTCAGTGGCCCTTCCGGCCCTCCATTGGCCACCATTCAGGACCTCAGTCGACTCTCTTGTTGACTGATAGCTAAATCGTTGCAAAAGGGCACTCGGATGGAGTAGGGTCAAGATCACGTTCCATTCGATTACGAGTCCAATCGGCTTCCCACTCATCGCCGGCAGGAACTCGATCGCGATCGAGAAAGCAGCAACATGACGCCTCCTGATGCCCTCATGTCCGTACCTGCCGCCGGTTCCAGCGCCGGACCGCGCACCAACCCCGTCGCCGACGTCTTGGCCAGCGTCATGGGGTACTTCTCGAACCGCGACGACATGGCTCCGCAGAACGAGATCGTCACCTACGTCACCGCCGCCTACCTCGACCAGATCGACCCGACCGATCCTCCGACGCCTCGCGTGCTGGAGAAGGAGCTGCTGGCGATTGTGGGCGGCGTCATCAAGGCCGAGAACTTCAAGGCGGCCGTGGCCGCCGAGAAGTACCCCCTGCCGAGATATCTGACGTACTGGCAAGTCGCGCAGATCCTCCTGCGTCTGCACCACGTCATCCGCATCGCGCCCAACGCCAAGGACACCGACCGCGAGTACGACCTGCTGGCGATGTACCAGGCCACCGGCCGCGCGCGTGGGACGTACACCACCAGCGAGGACGACATCCGCACCACGGCGCGCATGTACAACACCCAGCTGACCCTCAAGGAGTTCGCCGAGGTCCTGGCCGTTTTGCGCGAGGACAGCCCGCGCCGGCACCAGAGCACGAGCCGCGACTTCATCGCCGCGCGCAACGGCATCGTCTTCTACGGAACCGAGCCGCTGGACGTCACGATCTTCGGCAAGGACTTCCACTTCGAGCCCAAGCAGGTCCACCCTTTCGACCCCGCCATCGTGCTGCTGACCAAGAACGACGTCGACTACGTGGACGACGCCCCGCAGCAGGTCATCACGCACCCCGAGGACGGAGATTGGGAAGTCGTCGCCTGGATCGAAGAGCTCTTCGACCAGCCCGGTGACGAGGGCCTCGCCGACCTGATCTGGGAGATCATCGGCGCGATCATCCGGCCGCACGTGCGCTGGGGCAAGACCGCCTGGTTCTACTCCGAGCAGGGCAACAACGGTAAGGGCACGCTCTGCGCGCTCATGCGCAACCTCGTTGGCAGCGGCGCGCATACCTCGATTCCGCTCTCGGACTTCGGCAAGGACTTCGCGCTCGAACCGCTGGTGCGCGCCAACGCGATCATCGTCGACGAGAACGATGTCGGCACCTTCATCGACAAGGCGGCCAATCTGAAGGCGATCGTGACCAACGACGTCATCCAGATCAACCGCAAGTACCGAATGCCGATCGCCTACCAGTTCTTCGGCTTCATGGTCCAGTGCCTGAACGAGTTCCCGCGCGTGAAGGACAAGTCCGAGTCGTTCTACCGCCGGCAGCTCTTCGTGCCCTTCACCAAGAGCTTCACCGGAGCCGAGAAGAAGTACATCAAGGACGACTACCTCCAGCGCCGCGAGGTCCTGGAGTACGTCTTCTGGTACGCGATCAACCGTGCCGGCGCGTTATCTCCAGGTGACTACTACCAGCTCTCAGAGCCGGTGGCCACCAAGGAAGTCCTGGCCGAGTACAAGGAGACCAATGACCCCGTGCGCGCCTTCTGGGAAGAGTTCCGCGGGCGGCTGGTCTGGGACCTGGCACCGTTCACGTTCCTCTACGACCTGTACAAGGCCTGGCACCGCGACGTCTCGCCGTCGGGATCGCCGGTGAGCAACAAACAGTTCATCACTGACCTCGTGGCGATCGTCCGGCCGGATGCCCTGTGGCACTGCCCGGACAAGAACCGCAAGATCCGGCCCGGCCAGATGATGAGCAACCCCGAGGTGCTCATCGCCGAGTACGAGCTGAAGAAGTGGATGCACCCGAGCTACACCGGCAGCGACCTGAAGAAGAAATCCCAGCCGACGCTGCAGGCCAACTACCGCGGACTGCTCCGGCAGACGGGCGCATCCGCCCCGACCGACGACACCACTGACGAACAGGACTGATGCACCCATGGCCAAAACTGCTGGCGCACTCGGCGAACTCACCCAGGCCGTACTCGAACTCGCCCGCGGCCAGGGCCGCCTGATCACGGCGATGTCCGACGTCGCGTGCGAGCAGCGGATCACCAACCTCATCGTCCGCTCGCAGATCACGGCAGACCCCGTGGAGAAGGCCCGGCTCATGAGTGAGGCGTCCCGGCGCATGGATGCCTCGCGCCGGCGCTCTCCTCACGACTCCGTCTGAGGTCACGCGCGCCTCCTCCCCAGACACCGGCCGTGATGGTCGGACCGACGAAAGGAGATCCCCATCATGACCACACAGCGAACACCAGTCACGGCCTCGAAGGCGCGCTTCACCTTCTACGACATCGAGTCGTTGCCGGACGTCTTCACTCTGTGCGCCTACACTCCGCGGCCCGGCAGAGCCGTCGACGACCTGGAGATCTTCTTCCTCGCCGACGACCAGCAGCTCTCCGACGCCGTGGACCCGCAGGCGCTCTATGAAGCCGTGGTGCGCTCCAACCCGGGCCTGCCCGCGGTGAGCGTCCAGCTGTGGAACCTGCGCGGCGAGCGGGGCAACCTCCGCCTCGCCGAGCTGATGGGCCTCTCGAACGCCGACCAGGTCAACGACCGCAGCGAGGTCTCGTCCTATCCGGCGAGCCTGCGCCCGGTCTGCGACACGGATCCCGAGTACGACCCGCTGAAGCACCCGTTCCTGGCCGGGTACAACTCGCTGAACTACGACATGACCATGCTCGCGCTGTACCTGATGGAGACCTTCCCGGCTCCGCACTCCGGTCGTCTTGTCCAGCCGACCACCGCGCGCGAGATGCGCGAGCACAACGACAAGCTGTTCAACGAGCACATCGCGTACATGCCCGGCTACCTCGGCTGGGACGGCCCGGCCGCCAAGATCCGCCGCGCCATGATGCACTCCGGCCGGCACCTGGACGTCGCCCGTCTCAACGAGCTGCAGACCAAGGTGAGCCTCAAGCGCCTGCTCGGGATGCTCGGCCGCCAGATCAAGGAGTCCGAAAAGCTCAGCCACGACACCTCGATCGCCTTGATCAAGGATCTCTACGAGCTGCTGGCCTACAACGTCTCCGACTGCCTGGGCCTGGCCCAGCTTTTCCAGCACCCGGCCTACGCCAGCAACTTCGACCTCAAGGCCGGCCTGCTGGCGCAGTACTCCGAGACTGTCTACGCCAAGAACGGCTCGGTGCGCCGGGACCGACTGACCATCGACTCGTCCTCGGCGAAGTTCGTCGGCCGCATCCTCGCGCCGTACACCTCGCTGAACGACATCGAGGCCGTGTCGTTCCTCTATCCGGCCAAGGAGGTGGCCGAGGAGCAGGGCATCTCCCAGGTCAACGTGCTCGACGAGTGCGTGCGCTTTTTCGAGGAGAACGTGGCCCCCGACCCTGCCAAGGACCCAGCTGCGACGCCGGCACAGGCGAAGGCGCACCGCCAGTTCATGCAGGTCGTCAACTACTACCGCTCGATCGAGGGGCAGAACTTCAACGACTCCGAGGAGTACCGCGACCTGTTCGACCTCCCGGCCAAGTCCTTGCGCGAGCTGCCGAAGACGCCGAACAACGTGCCCTACTTCCACCGTGACGCCTCCGCGTCGTCGTGCTTCGCCACGTTCAGCACAGGCGGTATCCACGGAGCCGAGGCAGACATGACGGTCTTCGACGCCGACTCCTTCGAGCACCGAGAACAGGCAGCCATGATTGGCCTCGCCAAGCTCTTCTACCCGGACGCGAAGGACTTCGTCGCCGAGGCCAAGCGCCAGCACAACCTGCTCGCGCTGCCCGACGGCACGGCCGTCGACAAGCGGCTCGTGCTGCTGGGCTCGGACCCGGAAAAGGTGAAGTACCGCAAGCCGAAGAAGGACGACCCGGACCAGGCCGAGCAGCTCGCGCGTGCGCAGGCCCAAGTGCCGGATCCGGCCCAGCTGCTGGACACTCAGCGCCCGGACACCGAGGCGATGCACGTGTGCCTGGCCGACGGGACCGTGCTCGACGGCAAGGTAGTCCTGGCCGTCACCTCGGCGGTCAAGGCCGTCTATCGCGATGAGGCGGCGAAGAAGGCCCCCATGCTGTTCACTGCGAAGGCCGACAAATCCACCAAGCTGCACCCGAAGTTCGCACGGACCTCGGCAGGCCTCGTCATCCACGAGGACTTCACGAGCTACTACCCGAACCTGCTGCGCAACATGAGGGCGTTCTACAATCCCGAGCTGGGCGAGGACCGCTACACGACGATCTTCTTCGAGAAGGAGCGCCTGGGCTTCGAGATGAAGAAGCCGTGGATCTCCGCCGAGGAGAAGGCCCGGCTCACGACCTTGCGCAACGGCACGAAGCTGATCCTCAACTCGGCCTCTGGAGCTGCTGACGCTGCGCACCGGACCCCGATCAGGATGAACAACCGCACCATCTCGATGCGGATCATCGGCCAGCTGTTCAGCTGGCGAATCGGGCAGGCCCAGACGCTGGCCGGCGCGCGGATCATCTCGACGAACACCGACGGCCTCTACTCCGTCGTCGGCGGCGAGAACGGCTTCGATGAGACCACCAACAACCGGGTGCTCGCCGAGCAGCAGGCCGCCATCGGCATCGACATCGAACCGGAGCTGATGTTCCTCATCAGCAAGGACTCGAACAACCGGCTCGAGCTGGAGTCGCCCAGTGAGGACCGGAGCGTCGCCGACAGCCCGATCATTACCGCCTCCGGCGGGACGCTGGCCTGCCACGCGGGTCCTACCCCGACGAAGTCGCTGGCCCACCCGGCCGTGATCGACTTCGCCCTGGCCCGCTACCTGCAGACCGTCGCCAACAGGGGAGAGGAGGCTCTCGCCGAGCCGTTCGATCCCGTGCTGGGCCGGAAGATGATCGAGGAGGCGATCGACCCGGCCGATCCCGTGCGGACGCTGCTGCTGTTCCAGAACGTCCTCGCCGCCTCGCGTGGATCAATCACCTACCCGTTCGCTGCCGACCCGGTCAGCGCCGGGCCCGACCGTGACGACAACGAGGACTCCGATGCGCAGCTGGTGAACCCGCGGGCCCTGCAGATGGTCAACCGGGTCTTCATCGTCCAAGACGGCACTGATGGTGCCGTGAGCCTGCACAACGCCGGCGCATGGAAGGTGAACCCGGCCAGCCAGAGCAAGCGGCGCGAGTCCGGCAGCGCCGGGGTGCGACGTGACCCGATCGCGCTGGAGATCCTGCGCCACCACGGGTGGGCGAAGAACCGCAGCGAGGCCAGCACCTCCGACGGCCTCACGCTGCTGCCCGATGACCAGGACGTCGTGATCCGCCGGATCAACGGCATCGACCCGCACTGGTCGGTGATCGTCGTCAACGACGACCTCCGCGCGCTGCCGGCCTCCCGAGTCGAGCAGCTCATCGGGGCGCTCGATCTCGACATCTACACCCGGATGCTCGACGAGACGTTCACCAAGAACTGGAGAAACGCCGCCTGATCAGCGCCTGCACCACCACCGGACCACAGGGTGCCGGGCCGTGTCGACACGACGCAGACCGGCACCGTGTGGCTTTCCATAGCCATTGGCGAATAGGGCCGCATAGGTCATTTACTCCTAGTCATGATTGAGATGAAAGACGAGTCTGACTTGTTGCGACAAGAGAGTTGAGAGGCGTCATGTCCCAGACCACACTTCCCGTCCGCACCGACGACCCCGTCACCTCCTGCGAGGCCGCCCTGAAGGCAGTGTTGGGCGCGTCCCGCGTCCGCCCCGTCGTCCTGGAGGCGCTCAGCGAGTCCGGCCCGCTCACTCACGACGAGTTCATCGCCGCGTACCACGCCCGCATCGTCATGACCCCGGACACACCTCGTGCTTCCGAATCCGGCATCCGCACCCGGCTCAAGGAGCCCGTCAACGCCGGCCTCGCCACCGAGGGCTCCCAAAAGGGCGTCTCCCGCTTCGGCGACACGGCCGAGCGGAGGGTTGCCGTCGAAGCCGACGATGCCGCCTTCGCCTGCCTCGAAGACGCTGACGAGGGCGAGCTGTGAGTTCCACCGGAGGAACCGGGAGCACAGGCCAGACGGTCCAGCCCGGCCAGCGCTGGCGGCGCAAAAGCGACAGGATCCTGACCATGGTCATCTACGTGGATTCGCCCTTGCGGTTCCGGCGCTCGGTCCAGCACCGGGCGCGGCGTCGAACGGTCACCGAGCTCGACTTGGTCCTGCGGAAGTACGAACTCGTGTCCGATGCCGTGCCGACCGACACCTCCGCCCAGGAAGACGACGCCCAGGCCCAGCAGGAGAAGAACACGACCCGCGAGGGCATCCTGGTCCGCCGGGGCCAGATCTGGGAGGACCTCGACACCCGGCAGAACCAGCGCCGCGTCGTCGTCGAGTTCGTCAAAAGCGGCAGGGCCCGAGTCCGGGCCCACTACGGCACGAGGCGCTCGACCATCAGCGTCTCTCGGATGCACAAGCACTCCACGGGCTTCCGCCTCGTCGAGCCCGGTGAGCTGAAGTACGGCGTGCCGACGGTCTCCTCGGACGAGACGGAACAGCGCTGATGGCTCGCACGCGCGAGAGCGCCATCGAGGACTACCTCCTCAGCCAGTGCCGGGAGCACGGCTTCCTGTGCCTGAAATTCGTCTCGCCAGCCCGCGGGGGAGTGCCCGACCGGATCGTCGTCGCCCCCCACGGCACCGTGTTCGTCGAGGTCAAACGCCCCGGCGGCCAGCTGCGGAAGCTGCAACAGCTCACGCACGCCAAGCTGCGCCGCCACGGGGCCGAGGTTCACGTCGTCGACAACAAGCCGAGCGTCGACGTCTTCATCGCGAACCTCCTCAAGACCTCATCCGACCAACAGAGAGCAGCACCATGACCCACAAATACATAGCCGCGGCCCAGCAACCGCAGTATGAGACCAAAGACTCCGGCCAGCGCGACGAGTTCTCCTCCGGGATGCTGCGCGAGCCCGACACCGGCCAGCCCCGGTTCGACGTGCTCGTCCCGGAGACCGTCCCCTTCGACGAGCAGCTGCTCACCCGCTGCGCTGCCCCCATGGAGGGAGGGGCGCAGAAATACAGCCCCCGTAACTGGGAGAAGGCCGACTCCGCCGCTGAGCTGGAGCGCATGAAGGCCAGCGCATTCCGCCACGTCATGCAGTGGCTCACTGGCGAGACCGACGAGGATCACGCTGCCGCCGTTGTGTTCAATCTCCTGGCTGTCGAGACGACCGCGTACCGGATCGAGCAGGGGGTCAAGAACGGCGAGCTGGGGTTCTGATGAGGAACCGCAGCACAAAGGCCAACGGGTTCAAGGCGCCGTCGCTCCGCCGGCTCACCCGGGCCGACCTCCCCACCTTCGACCAGGAAGCCAAGAGCCTCATCCTCGCGGCCATGGACATCGGCTGCGTTGGGCGGATCTCCTCCAAAGGCCACTGCATCATGCACAACAACACCGGGGGCACAGCCTCGGTGCCGCCCAACCTGACCTCGCAGAACCGCACGGCGCAGAACGCCAGGGCCGACATGCGCCGGCTCATGGCCGAGCACCATGCTGAAGTTCCATCGTCGGACTCCGTTCAGGAACCCAGACCGGCCCAAGAGGTCACGGTGGCCCAGGCGTTCATCCAGCACAGCACAGCCTTCACCGCCTGGTTTGACGCCCAAGAAGGCAGCCTTCCCGCGGATACGCCGCTGAAGGTGACCTTCGACGAGTTCGATCAGCCGCTATTCGAGGTCATACGCGCGACTGAAGCAGAGACCGAGGACGAATCCACGCCCCAGGCGCGGGAGTTCAGATACGAGGTCTGCCGGCGGCCCTTCAGCACTGCGGCTGCTCTGGGATCGCATCGGCGAGTCCACCGCGATCGTGCCGCGTCGGTCCCCGCAACCAGAACCGACTCCGACATCACTCCCGAGACTCTGCAGAAAGCGAAGCACGACATGCCAGCACCCATGCACCAGACAGCACCGGTTGGCGCAGCCGAGCAGCCTGACGACCCGGTGGCAGTGCTGCAACGCGTGCGAAAAGCCCTCGGACCCGACCCGCGCGTCACGCAGCTCGAAGCGAGGGTCGCCGAGCTGGAGACCGAGGTCGCGCAGCAAAAACAGAGAGCCGACGAGGCCCATGCCCGACTCGCCCTCATTCAAGAAGCATTCCATGCCTGACCACTCACTCGAAGAGAAGGGATGACCAGCGACATGACCACGGCTACTGCTCCGTCCCCGATCTCGCTGATGCCGCATCAGCAGCAGATCCACGACTTCCTCGTTGACCACCCCTTCGCCGGCGCGTGGCTCGGCGTCGGGGCCGGCAAGACGCTCACGACCCTCAGTGTCCTGCAGACGATCCGCCCGATGGGGCACATCCTCGTCATAGCGCCCGTGGCGATCGCCCGCTCCACCTGGATCGACGAGATCGAGAAGTGGGGCTTCCCCATCCGGACGAAGTCGCTGATCGTCGACGAGAACGACAGGAAGCTCTCCAAGGCCAAGCGCCTGAAGCGCTTCCAGGAGGTCGCCACCGATCCGCCGACGATGTACTTCATCAACCAGGAGCTGCTGACTCAGCCGTCCCAGGAGACGAAGCTGATCACGCCGGTACCGGGCGCAGTGCCTGCCCCGACCGTCTCACCGGAGGCGACGGCGATCCTGGGTCTGCTCCAGGCACGGGGGCCACTGGGCCGAGACGAGCTGATCGACGGGTACCGTGCTCTGGTCGCCGGCAACGCCAACAACCGGGTCCCCGCCAAGGACAAGATCCGCGCCTGGATTCAGGAGTTGCTCAAGTCGGCCCTGGTGACGTGGGAAGCCTATGACTGCCGAACCTGTTCCGGCGCAGGCTGCGCTCGATGCCGCTTCGGTCTGGTCGACCAGCTGCCGGTCCAGAACATCAACGGCCAGAACACCATCATCTGGCCCTTCCAGACGGTCATCATCGATGAGTCCCAGGGTTTCAAGTCGCACGACTCGCAGCGCTTCCTGGCCCTGGCGACGGTGCGGCCGGCCATGAACCGACTCATCGAGCTGACGGGAACGCCCAGCCCTAACGGTCTCCACGACTTGTGGAGCCAGGTCTACCTGCTCGACCAGGGCCAGACGCTGGGTCAGAACATCACCGCGTACCGCAACCGCTGGTTCACGCCGAAGATGGTGCCCGGCACCACGACGCCGGCGAAGTGGATTCCCACGGCGAACGCCGAGGCTGAGATCCATCAGGCCATCTCGCACCTGGTGATGAGCGCGCAGAACACGAGCCTGCAGCTCCCGGCGCTCAGCATCCAGGACGTCAATGTCACGCTCCCGCCGGACCTGCTCCAGGCCTACAAGGACTTCAAGCGCGACCTGGTCCTGGACATCGTGCAGACCTACACCGACGACGGGAAGCTGACGCAGAGCGTCGAATCGATCGTTGCCGCGAACCAGGCGGTGCTGACGAGCGAGCTGATGCAGTTCGCCTCGGGCACGCTCTACACCGCGGATCCTGACGACCCGACCACGAAGGGCCGGTACGAGGTCATCCACGACAAGAAGATCGAGATGACCGAGTACCTGGTGCGGAACAACGGCGGCGAACCCGTCCTCATCGCCTATCACTTCAAGTCCGACAAGGAGCAGCTGCTCACACGGCTCCGGAAGGCCGGCATCGACGCGCAGGCCTTCGACGGCTCGCGCGACATGGTTCGCCGGTGGAATGCCAAGCAGATCCCGGTGATGCTGCTCCACCCTGCCGCCGCGGGGCACGGCCTGAACCTGCAGCACGGCGGCTCGACGATGATCTGGTACACGCTGCCCTTCTCGCTCGAGCACTACCTGCAGACCAACGGCCGACTCTTCCGCACGGGCCAGACGAAGCCGGTGACCGTCCATCGGCTCATCGCCAAGGGCACACAGGACGAGCGGATGCCCTCGGTGCTCGCTGGCAAGCAGCAGGTCCAGGACGACCTCATCGAGGCCGTATCCGGGGACTTCAACGCCGAGCAGGTGCTTCTCGCCGCCCTGGAGGAAGAGATCCGCGAGGACCTCAACGACCTCTGGGCTTCCGAGCGGGTCTAACCCACACCCATCCGACGACGGCCCGGTTGTGATCCCACAGCCGGGCCGTCGCTGCGGCGACCGCTCACCGAACACGCGTGATCGAGAAGAGGACTCCCTCATGAAGAAGATCCTCGGGGGTCTGGGTCGGCATAGCCGACCCGGGTGCGGGATCGACACCGGAACAGGCCGGGTGTTCGTGCATCGGCCTGTTCCTCGTTGATACGTCGGCGTCTCGTCATGGGCATCCCCGGGTTCCGGTGGTGTCCCTGAGGAGACGTTTTGCTGCCACCGGCCGGACGCGACCACGACGCTGATCGCCGAAGCCCCGAGCAAGACACCGATGAGACCCGTCAATGCGCCAGCCGGGACACGCATCGGCCTCCAACCAGACCCCTGACGGCCTCTCACGAGCGCGCCCTGACGACGGGTCTGGTCATGGATACGAAGGAACCGAGCGCCTCCATCCTCTGCGTCAAGTGCAGTGCCTTCCTCTACGTCATGCGGGGGAGGCCAATCGGGGCGGGACGGCCCTGTCCCGGTTCCCCGAGCAGGACCCGATCTTCAAGGACCAGAAGTGATGAAGCACAAGACCACAGAGATCGTCGACGCCACGATCCAGATGTACGCCGACCTCCAGGAGATTGCCGGACTCATCTCGCGCGTGCTCGCGAAGTTCCCCGCGGAGACGGTGCCTCAGGTACTCAGGCCGTTCCTCGGCTCGCCGAGAGTCGCGTTCGCGCGACCGTCCATGACGGGCGACGGCAAGATCATGCTCCAGCTTGACCGCAGGACGCAGCCCTACGTGATGGCCTGGATCCCCGGCGAGTGGCTGAGGATGCAGGAGTCTCAACTCACCGCCGCCGTACGCGAGATGTACTGGAGCGAAAAAGCGCACCGCGCCGAGCCGGTGCTGCCGGGGGGTGTGGCCGCTGGACTGGCGGTGTGGGGAGTGCCGGGAACTGGCAGCGCGGGGCATCGAGGACTTCCCCGCCCTTCCTTCGGGCGACAGCGACAGCAGGACACAGCAGGACCACGACAACGACACGGATGGACACACGGACATGGCGGGTAAGCGGCGAATCACGGTGAAGCGGATCACGGGGTTTCTGTGGCACGCGACCACGCGCGGGCAGGTGTATACGATCGTGCAGGAGGACGGCCGCGAGTGGCCGTGGATCGTGGTCTCCCCCGACGGTGAGCGCATCGCCCACCCGTCCGTGATCAACAACGAGCCGTTTACCGACGACATCCGCGACATTGTCAGGGCGCACGCCGACGACAAGCCCGTTCCCGGTCTCCCCGCCGACTCCGAGCGGGCCGTCGATGCCGTCACTACCCCCGAGGAGGCAGCCGGCGAAAGCGCCGAGGGCAGCGACGCGGACGAGGCCGCCGACGTCCCCGCCTCCGGCGACGCCTACAACACGCCGACCCCCGCGCGGGCGGTCGCGCTGGACGTCCACGAGACCAAGTGGGTAGCCGAGTGCGACCGGCACGGCCCCGTTTCCATGGCCCTCAACAAGTACGGCGACCCGGTGGCCGACGTCTCCGCCGCGTACGTGTACACCTCCCGCGATGAGGCCGACGACGCCGCCCGCCTCCACCTGGACCGGCACGCCGCACAGGACGCCGACACCATGACCCCCGACGACATCGACGCCGCCCAGTCGCTGAACTTCAGCCGGGACCAGTGGCGCGCCCTCGGATGGATGCGTGAGGGCAAGGTGCGCGAGACCGCCGACGGGTTCACCGCCTTTGACGTCTCCCCCCGACAAGGCCGACGTTTCCGCGAAGATCAACAAGCAGCGGGTACCGGGCCTGTGGCTGGCCGGGTTCGTGAAGGTGTACGCCGTCGCCCCCGGCGTGCGCGCGTTCGGTCTCACCGATGAGGGTGAGGCCGCGTTCCGCCTGTGGTCTCAGGCCGTGCGCATCGGCGCCGTGACCGAGCCGGAGAAGGACACCAAGCACACGGCCGTGAAGGACGGCCCCTATCGTTGGCTTTCCGCCGGGGACACCTGGCCCGGTGAGGTCAAGGCCGCTCAGGCCGCCGCCGATGCGGAGGCCAAGGCGGAGGCGGAGGCGGCAGCGCTGCGCAAGGCCGAGGAAGAGCGTGCGGCACTGGAGGCCGCGACGCCCACTGATGACGAACTCGCCGTGATCGACGCGTTGGGGCGTGAGGGTCTGGACGAGAACGCGGCGGCGGTGCTGTCGGCCGCGTACATCGGGCACGTCATTACCCGGTACCGGCCCGGCGCTACCTCGGTCCGCCTCGATGAGGGCTCGAACGACGAAGAGCGGCACGTGTCGCGTACGTACAACGTCAACAGCGTTGAGAAGCCGATCACGACCGAGGCGGACGACACGCTGTCGGCGATCCCCGCCAACCTCACCGACGCCACGGCCGACACCTGGCACGCGCTGTGCACGTCGGTGGATGAGCGGTACGGGGTGTACCGGCTCGACCTTCAGGCCGCCATGGACGCAGGCAGGGCCGCGCTCGCCGTGCTCGCCGCCGATGAGGAGTCGGAGGCGCAGGAGTCGCCGGAGCTGTGGGCGTCGCGTGAGTTCGTACAGACCGCCGAGCCGGGCACGGATGCCGAGGTTATCGAGTGGGCCGGGGCGGGTCTGCTGTGGCAGCGCGGTGACGGGTTCGGGCACGCGGGCCGTAGGGTGCCCGCTGCCCGTGTGGCGCCGCTGATCGAGGCGGGGACGCTGTACCGGTCCGCCGACGGATGGGTCTACCCCGTCAAGGACGCGAAGGCCGAGACGGCCGCGCCGGTCATGGTGGGCGGGTGCTGCTCGTGCGGTGCGGCCGTCGAGTTTTCCCGGGGCGAAAGCCGCCCCGCCTGCACCCACAACGGGGAGCAGCGGGGTAATGGGGCGTGGTCGCCGGGTACGTCGTGACGAAGCTGGACGGGTTCGGAACCTGCATGACGGACGTTCACACCCTGGAAGACGTCGCCCTGTGGGAGACCTGTAACACCGTGGGCCGGTGTGCGTTCTGCGTGGTCGCTGACCTGGGGTGCAGGACAGGTGATCTTCCCGGCTACTTCGACGGGCCGCGCACCATAGGGGCCGCCCAGGCCGAGAACGACGAGGCAGCCGAGGAGCAGGCCGAGGCGGCCGGCGAATCTGGCGCGGGCAGCGACGCCGACGAGGTCATAGCGGAGGTAGGCGACGAGGCGGCGGCGGACATCGTCATTCGCCGCAGCCGCGCCTAGGGAAGCAGCGTTGGAGGTGACACCCACCCGGCGGCGTGCGGGAGATCTTGGAGCGGAAGCAGTACGGGCGCCGGAGCGGTATGGGCTTCGACTCGACCCCGCTACTGAACGGCCACCAGATGTCGACGGTCGACCCGAACGACGGCCTGCAGATGCTCCGCAATCGGGTCACGTTCTAGGAGCGGCATGGAACTCATCAACCACCACCAGATACTTGACTGCGGACACAAGCCGGACGAGCTGTTCTCCTTCCAGGGGCCGGGTGTCTTCACCGACCCGGAGAACGGGGAGAGCTGCTGCCGACGGTGCAGCGACAACCGGCATTACGACCGTGTGCGTAGGCGGCACACGGAGATCGAGGCGAAGGCGGCGGCCGAGGGTTGGGTGTACGAGTACATCAACACGTCGTTTGACGTCTCCCTTCGCCGAAGTGAACTGGTCGCGTGCCGGGCGTATTGGCGCCGCCAGGACGATGCTGCTCGCGGCATCTATCAGCCCGCGCACATGTACAACTCCGCCTTCAAGCGGCTGAAGGACGTCGTACCGAACTCGCCGGTGACGGGGTTCGCGCTCCTCTTCGAGGACGGCGACCGCGACCCGCTCTGTTACGACAAGGTCTGCGTGGCGACACGTGAACCGGCCGAGATCGACAGGTAGGCCCTTAGGCCCGCTCTGGTTCTTCATGCTCCAGCGGTACGAGCCGCCGGCCGCGGGGAGGCCGGTCTCGTGGACCGACACCTCCGATCGGTACGTAGAACTCAAGTCGCGCCGTGACGGCACGTAATCCGATCCGGTTGCTGAGCACTGCGTACGCCATACGCCGGCGCGCATGCGAAGCGATCAGCCCAAGTTCCGTGTGCTGGTCAAGGAATTCCATGGTCGCGCGTTCCGTGAGGCATTCGTGGTGCACATCGACGGCACCCGCACACCAATCGACGTCTGAGCTAACGGCAGTCCAGTGCGCAGCAGAAATGCCGCGCCCTGGACTGCCGACTGTCAGCCGTAATTTCGTTTTCTGGGAGGTCATATGAACCACTACAAGCGGCCCGAGAAGCACTATGTGCAGCCCGGTGACACCGTCGTCGTTAAGCTCGGTGCGTCGGAATGCATGATGAGTATGGGCCTGGACAGAAAGCTCATGCCGGTCCGCATTCTGGAGAACGGGTTCGGGCAGCTTCTCTCGCCCGAGTCCGGCCACGAGCACTCCATGCCGAACCCGCTGAGCTGGATGAGCTTCTACAGCGACGACACCGGCTCCTACTCGTACGACATCCACGAGATCGGTGTGGGCCGCACCGTGACGCATACGACCGGCCGCTTCTACGTCTACGTGGACGGCAAGCAGCTCTACGGCGTCCAGTCCCTGCGGTTCGAAGAGATGCGCGACGAGGCCCGCGCGATGCACGGTCGGGACATTGCGAGCGCCGAGGTCCGGTTCGTGGAGAACAGCAGCTTCCTGCCTCCCTGGTGGTCCCGTTCGGTCGTCGTTCCGCTGGACGTCGAGATTCACGAGAAGTTCTCCGCGTGGGCTGGAACCAGCCTCAACAGCCCGACGCTGCAACGGGACTTCAAGGATCTGAAGACCGAGAAGATCGCGCGGAACCGGGCGCGTAAGTACGCGGCCGAGTATGGCAACGGGCGAGCGGTCCGTGACACGTACATCTCGCTGCCGACCCACCCCAACCTGTTCGCCGGCCGACAGCATCTTGAGGAGATCTGAACATGAAGATCGAAACGGCGACCGATTTCCTGCGGGCAATCAAGCCGGGGCAGCGGGTGTCGCTGTTTGACCCGCGCGCCGTGAATCATCGGGGGAAGTGGTGCGCGGAGTACGTGCTGCACGAGAGCAGCCGAATCTCCCCTACAACCCCATCTGCACGAACCGGAACCACTTCCGGATCTACATGCAGGTCTGGGAGCACACCGGGTTCGTCTCCAACCTGTGCGCCTGTGAGCTGGCCGAGGGCCGCAAGCGGCTCGCGGTGTGGGAGATGCCGGCCGACGCCAAGCACTCCATGTCGGCGACCGGGTTCGACAACGGGAAGCACTACGAGGACCGCCGGACGTGGCAGTCCACGGTGTGCGGCGTGCTGCTGGAGACGACCGGCGGCGTGAAGCTGTGGGAGCAGGGCCACAGCTCTTACATCACGGTCCACTCGTTGGACCGGCTCACCTGCCCCGGCTGCTTAATGCGCGAGGGCAGGCCGCCGCAGGAGATCGACGGCGTGACCGTCTTCGGGGTGACCGGATGAGCCCGAGCCAGCGCCGCAAGCCATCTGGTGCTCATGAGGATGCAAAGGAGGTACACGAGTGATCCTCCTCATGGGTCGCGGACCACGACGGAAATCTCATCATCGAGTCGTCCCGGAAATTGCCCGACGACACACCTCGCAAGGAACTCGACACCGAGGTCTATCGGGAGTTGGACGACAAGCAGAACGGCTGGGCCGCTTCCTTCCTTGTTGACAGCCACCGGGCCGCCTGTCAGACGGCGTACGAGACCTACGTGCGCGAGCCCGGAGACGACAGCCCGAAGCTGATCGACAATGTGGAATACATGACGGTCGACACCTAAAAGCGGGCCCGGCCGGTGTAGGCACCGGATGCGTACTCCCCTGCGCATTCGCGGGTTCAATTCCCGCACTGGGTACTTACTCAATCCAATTCGTCGAGAGGAAAGCTATGCCTGAAATTCAGACCGAACAGCTCGGCCTCGAAACCGGAACGTACGTGCTGCCGTGCGGCTGCAAGATCTATGTCTACTTCCCCGGCGGCTACATCCACTTCGACAGCAACTGGGTCACCACGAAGTGCCCGGAGCTGAGCGACTTGTGGGTGGCGTACTGGAAGAGCTGCCGCAAAGGCCAGAACTGGACTTCCCTGAACAACTACCTCGCGTGCCTGCGGCACGTCGGCACGTGGGAGGGACGCATCGCCAAGAACGAGGCCGAGCGCGACCGCTTTCCGACCTCGGCCGACAGCAACGACTACCCCGAGAAGACAAAGGAGGAGCGGCAGAGTGTCACAGCCTGAGAAATGCACGACGGCGTGGTGCACATCCCGCGCCACGCACCTGCTGGACCAGGAGGACCCGTACCCGCTGCCGGGGGACTGCCGCCGAGTCCGCGACGGGGTGTGCGAGGAATGCGGGGCCTCCTACATGCGCACCAACGAGGTCAAGCGCATGCGGCCCGTGCTGCTGGTGGACGGCACAGTGCTGTCGGTGGTTCCGCCCAGGACCAGAGTGCTAGTGCGGGTACAGCACGAAAACGAGCATGGCGGGACCTGGGGACATATGAACGCCGAATCAGCGCAGAGCGACCGTGGTCGTCGACACGAGAAGACGCGGACGGAAACCGCTGGAACTTCGTCTGGTTCGGGCATCCCTTGGCGTACGTCTATTCGCCGGACAAAACGCTCCGGCACCCGGACTACAACTTCGCCCTGTGCCCCCAGAAGCAGACGGAGGGGGCAGTCATCGAGTGGCTGGAGCAGCGCGCTGATGCCTGGATCAAGGGCGATGTGGAGCCGGTGAAGTGACGTCCCGCCGGCCCGTACAGAGGGAACCGTGGATACACACCTGGACCGACGGACACGGCATCGAGCGCCAAACTAAGGTCCACTACACGCGGGACGACTGGAGCGTTGTGTGGGACCTGCGTTGGCTCGGCGACGATGGGCCGCGGTTCGACGCGAATACGGAGTACTGGCGGTGCGGCGACGAGGAGTTGGTAATCCTCGGCAATCCGACACTTCGAATTTCGGATTGATTGACCCCGACGAGCAAGAGGAGTTCGACTAATGGAAATCGTGAAGGCACCCGAGGCCCTGAGCCTGGCGCAGCAGGAGGAGAAGGATGACCGACCGGGTGTCGTGTTGTTTGGTGGCCGGAGCACTCGCAAGACCCCGCTGAAGACGCCGGCCCGCGTGACCGTCGAGCAGGCCACCGACGCAAAGGGCGTCATCCTGTTCAAGCACGAGGACGGCTCGGTCGTCGACCGCGTGAAGACCGGTACGCAGGTGTGGATCGCCAAGGTTCCTCCGGAGTTCGTCAAGGTCTGCTCCCCGGCGGACCTGCTTGCGCTGTCGCGGGCTGCTGTCCCGTTTGACGCCCACGACGCCAAGGACAGCGGTGTGACCTTCGAGTGGGTCGACGGCAATGCGTCCGGGCACGGGTTCTGGCCGGAGATGGAGACCGGGAAGCCGTACGGGACGATCTTGGAGAGCCACCTGCTGATCAAGCAGCACGGCGTTCCGGTCGGCGCGGTCAACACCTGCTGGCTGTTGAAGGTAGTGCTGGGCGCGGCCGCGGGCGAGGAGAATGAGCAATCCGAGTGAACGGCCCGGCCACGGCGAAGAGATCGGGCACGTCTATGAGACCTGTCGGGCCGGGTGGTGCGCCACGCACAAGGCCAACTACACCGTGCTCACCCTGACCGGTTTCCGGTCCAAGCACCTCGGCACCTCCGAGCGCTTCCCAGGAATGGAAATCGTCGGCGACCGGAACGGCGACAAGATCCTCGGCGTCGTGCACAACACCCTCAGCGTGGACTTCCTAACGCAGGTCCGCGAGAAGTACGGTCATCAATAGCAGCAGGACACAGCGGAAATCCGCGCGACTCACCAACCGGTGGGTCGCCTTTTCCATGCCCAAATTCAAAGGGAGGCAGCATGACCCACATCGATTTCAACGGACATCAGGTCGAACAGGACGAGACGTTCGAGCCCGCCGTCGGCTACAAGCTCACCTTCCTCCGGCAGGAGGGGGCGCGCGCCATCTTCCGTGATGGCGAAGGCGAGTTCAGTCGCATCCTGACCCGTACCGCGCCCCGCCCGTCCCGGCCGCTGATGCTGGGAGAGCGGCGGACCGCCGTCGACGTGGTACCCGACCCCCGAACCACCCCGCCACCAGCACATATACCCCCGCAAAAGCGGAATCCAGCACTAGTAGGACTCCGTTAGGTCTTCCTGTTGTGCTAGATCAGGAGCATGTTGGGTGTGTGGATGCACTTGAAGTGAACCGGGTTCGGGCGAAGTTGGCGTTGTTCGTGGAGGATGTGTTCGCCTCAGTACCGCGCAAGGACCAGCGGGCCAAGGGCGACTGCTATCTGCGGGGTCTGATGCTGGAGGGTCGCCGCAAGTCCGTCCAGGCCATGGCTTTGCGGCTGCCGGACGGCAACGAGCAGAACCTGCAGCAGTTCGTGAACCAGTCCACGTGGGATCCCGTGCCGGTGCAGCGGCGGATCGCCGAGCGGATGCTGCCACTGATCGGCCCGACCGCCTGGGTGATCGACGACGTGTCGGTGCCCAAGGACGGCCGGATGTCGGTCGGGGTGGCTCCGCAGTACTGCGGAGCGTTGGGGAAACGGGCGAACTGCCAGGTCGCGGTCAGCGTCCATGCCGCAACCGACACCGCCTCCTGCCCGCTGCAATGGCGCCTGTTCCTGCCCAAGGAGTGGGCTTGGGACACCGATCGGCGGGCCAGGACCCGCATCCCGCCCGAGGTCACACACCGCGAGAAATGGCGCCTGGCTCTGGACATGCTCGACACGCTCGCCACCTGGGGCATGACACCACCAGTCGTGGTGGCCGACGCCGCCTACGGCACCAACGCGCACCTGCGGGCGGCTCTGTCCGACCGCCAACTCGCCTACGTGCTGGCCGTCCGCGCTGATGTGACCGCCCACCCCTTCGACGCGAAACCCGTGACCCCACGCCGCAACGGGACCGTCGGCTGCCGGCCCCAGCCCCGATACCGGGAACCCGCACCGTCCGTGGCAGCTCTCGCCTCAGGCCTTGGGCCGGATGCCTTCACCCCCGTGACGTGGCGGCAAGGCTCGCGAGGGGAGTTACGTTCCCGCTTCGCCGCCGTGCGTGTACGCCCGGCCGGCAAGGCAGTCGAACGCCCCATCCGAGCCGCCGCCTCAGCCGAACAGGGCTGGTGGGACGGAATCCTGCCCGACTGCTGGCTGCTGATCGAATGGCCCGAAGACAGCGAGGAACCCACAAATTACTGGCTGTCCAGCCTACCGGCGCACACACCCATCGCTGACCTGGTCCGCCTGGCCAAGGTCCGCTGGCGCATCGAGCACGACTACCGCGAACTCAAGCACGGCCTGGGCCTGGACCACTTCGAAGGCCGTTCCTGGCCCGGCTGGCACCACCACGTCACCCTCGTCACCGCCGCCCACGCCTTCCTCACCGAACAGCGCCTGGCCCCAAAAGTGCCCACGCCGGTCTCACCCTCTACCAAGTACTCGACGCCCTCCAGGACGTCTTGAGGTGCTGGACCGGCATCTGCACCACCTGCCAACAACGCCTGCCCACCAGGACACACATGACACCAAGATCGAGACAGACCTAACGGAGTCCTACTAGGTCCTGTCCGGCGGATCATGTGACTTCTCGGGCTCCGGCACGTTGGCATGTTCATGAGGCGGGGAGATCTCACGAATGAGGAATGGACCCGGCTGAAGCCGCATCTGTCCAAGTCCGAGCAGTGTGGGGGGCGTTGGGCCAGTCACCGCAGGATCATCGACGGGATTCTGCACCGGAACCGGACGGGGGTGCCGTGGCGGGATCTGCCTGCGCGGTTCGGCAAGTGGAAGACCGTGTACGAGCGGCACAGACGCTGGTCGGCGGACGGCACGTGGGACAAGATCTACGCGGCCGTCCTGGCCGACGCGGATGCCGAGGGCCGCATCAGGTCAAGCCACTCTGGAACCGTGGCTCTTCGGCTACTTCGTGACCGAATCTCGCCACATGCCGAGAGCAGGATCGGATGGCGACGGTAGGCCGATGCACACAACGGGTGCAACGGCCCACCGAAGGATCCGTCCGCCAGCTGCCACACCGGCCAATTAGCAGCCTCGGCATCGTCGCCTACCAGGTACGCCGACTGGATCCGTCGAGACAAAACAGTCGTAACGAAACCAGACGCCACGACGTCCTCCTTGGCTCTGTCAGCTGCCTGATCATTCACTGTCACGTCCGACGGTTGCCTCAGCCTCTATGTCACCAATTGGCCAGTGCCTTCAGTGGTGATGGGGTGGTCGAGAAGGACGTCTTCGGAGACGCCGAAACCGGCTGCGAGGGTCAGTGCGTGCGGCGCGAGGTCAGCGATGACTTCCTCGATCGCCTCGGGAAGCTGCCTGACCTGGTCGGCAGTTACACGCCCCTCCGCAAGAAGGTCCCCGCTCTGGCTGGCGACTCGGCGCAGGGAGAACAGCCGGTGCAGGCCATACAGGAGATCCCGGGCCTCAGGACCGCCCGCCTGCTCGGCCGCGCGCAGCAGGGCGTCGGCGGCCAGACGGTGAGCGTAGGCGTCGACGAGTTCGAGCGCGGGCGTGACGCTCTGATTCCAACGGTTGAGCGGATTTCCGGCCTTGGCTGTATGCAGGCGGGTGCGGGCGCGGTGGTGCCAGATCCGTTCGGTATCCGTGAGGAGGCTCTGGAGGAAGGCGGCATCGGTGAGGTCGCGGTCCGCGGCGGCGATGTCGCTGGGCTGGATCGGCGTGAAGTGGCCCAGGAGCAGTTCCCCGGCGGCCTTGACCCAGATGACCAGGTTGTCGCCCTCTGCTGTGATCGTGCCTTCGTTCGCGGCGAGCTGGCCGGCGATGCCGTTGGCAAGGAGCAGTCCTTGGGCGCCGCAGCGCTCGCGGCACTCGGTCATGACCTCTCGGGCGCGCCAGGTGAGCCACCCCTTTGCGACGGCGACGAGGTGTTCGGCGTCCTCACGGCCGGCTTCCGTGGTGTGTGCCCACTGCCGTACCACGGTGCGGTGCAGGAGGCTTGCCGCGTAGGTGGTGGCCAGGGCGTTGAGGAGAGGCGTGTGGTGACTGCGGTGAGCGACCAGTGGGACGGTTCCCCGCGCCGTGACGCCGAGAGTGTGACGGTTGTGAGCGTGACGCACGGCGACGGTGACTGCGTGGCGCGCGACCCCCAGACTGTAGGCGCTCATGCAGAGTTTGCCAGTGGTAACCCGGCCAATGCTGCTGAGGAATCGCTTGCGGGGACTGCCGATGGGGCTGGTGAACGCACCGCCGGGGGTGAGACGCCCGTGGTCGGCCTGCAGCAGTGCCTCGTAGGGCAGCCGGACGTGCTCGAATGCCGTCGAGCAGTGGTCGATGGGCGCCGTCGCAGTCTGCGGCAAGCTTCGTATGAGCACGCCGGGCAGAGGATCCCCGTCCGCGTTGCTAAGGGGGGCGAGGAAGAGGAACACCCCGCGATCCGTGCCGTCTTCAGTGATCAAACGAGCTGCGACGACGGCCGACTTGGCGCCGCCCGTGGAGCTGGTGTTCGGCATGAACTTCCGCGCCGCATGCGTGGGCGTGTGCAGATCGAAGGTACGACTCACCGGGTCATAGGTGGCAGTAGTCTCCAACTGGGAAACGGAGTTGCCATGGCCGGCCTCGGTGCACAGGAAGGTTCCAATGCGCTCCAAGTTCGTGAACGCCCGCAGGTCACGCCGGTCGCCGTCGTGATCGAGGAGGCTCCCGAGAAACAGGTTGTAGTGGATGCTGGCGACCGTAGCCAGCCCCGCGTCCACCGGACCGGCCCACTCGTGCAGAGCGGCGAGCCGCTCCACATCGAGCACCAGCTGCTCCGGACTGTCGAGAGACTCATTGACCAGTTTCAAGCGCTGGTAAGACAGTGCTGCTCGTTCTTCCGGGGCAAGGCCTTCCTGGAAGCGGAAGGCGCTGGTGCTGAAGAGTTTGCGCCATGATTCGTGAATTAGTTCGAATTCATCTCCGTAAAGGGTTCGCGTAAGATCTGCGGCTACTGAAGGAGACTCGGCATAGAGAAGTTGAAGCGTCACGCTCCGCAACGGTAGTTCATATGATCGTTCAATTCAGCATGAGTATCACCACGATTGAGTAGACGTCAGGTGCGGTAAGTTCCCACTCTGAGCTGTCGGAATGCAAACTCCAAGGCGAAGCTTTCACAAACTCGGGGCTGCTCGTCGGCCATCGGCCCGCGAAGAGTGCCAACGACGCGAGGCCGATCGCGGCATGAGGCACTACCTCGCCCCCCGCTACGACGCCAGACACTCCCTCACCGTCACTCAGCGCCGGCTGGTCGATGTCTGCACAGACTCGGCCTGGACGTCACCCACCCGAACCGTGCACCGCGTCTATGCCGCGCTTCACCAGCACTGGATCGAGTCGGACAGGCGAAAGGCCGCTGCGGGTACGTCAGCGTCTTCAGTTCTCCACTTCCTTTCACCCAAGCGAGACCCGTGCTGTTGTCTAGTGCTCTGACCGCATAGGTTCACCGGGTTCTGGCTTGCGTGAGGCCAGGGGCGATTGGATGGGGGACGGACATCCCATCCAGCGTGTGGAGGCGTGGTGGCGGAGCCGGTCAAAGTACGACGACTGACTGATCAGGAAGGGCAGCGGTTACAGCAGATCGGGCGTCGTGGCACCACCAACTCGGTGCGCTACCGACGAGCGATGATGCTGTTGGCTTCGGCCGGCGGGAACCGGGTGCCGGTCATCGCCCAGCTCGTGCAGGCCGACGGGGGCACGGTGCGCGACGTGATCCATCGCTTCAACGCGGTCGGTCTGGCCTGTCTGGACCCTAATTCCTTGGTAACGGCACCGGCGAGGCTTCTTGGAGCACTGCCGGACTGTTCGAGTGCGGGACTGTGACGCCTTTCTGGACCCCGGCTGACGAAGCCTCCACTGAGAGCGGCGCACGAACCGTACTTGTGAGCATTGAGACCTGACGCCTTAGGTCTTCCTGGCTCCGAGCCCTCGCGGGAGAGTGGCCCAGGTCCCCGTGCTCATGGTGGTGGCGGTCGCGTGGACGCCGGGCGGACAACCTATACAAGCCCCGGCGTGTGATGCCTCTAGGTAGAGCGGTGACGTTCGGCGTCTTCACGGCCGCCACCACCCCCATGCGGGAACACTCGTTGATGTTGGTGGTACGAGCCCGCCTCACGGTGACCTCTTGCCAGTCCCGAGCCGTCGAGCTCCGGGCAAGACCGAGGCCCGTGGCGTGCGCTGGTGCCACGAACGGCTTGTGAGATGTCGGACCGAAGAGTTCTGGAATTAGGGAGCCGCGTGGCCCGCATGCGCTCGTGACCAGCGCAAATACCAGCGCCAAGGGGAGGGACAATTTGATCTATTGCGGGATCGACTGGGCCGAAAAGCATCACGACGTCGCCCTCGTCGACGACACCGGGCAACTGCTGGCCAAGCGCCGCATCAGCGACGACGCGGTCGGCTACCGGCTGCTGCTGGACCTGTTGGCCGAGTACGGCGACACCGAAGAAGACCCCATCCCGATCGCGATCGAGACCAGCCGCGGGCTCCTGGTTGCCGCCTTGAGGCAGGGCAAGCGGAAGGTCTTCGCGGTCAATCCGATGGCCGCCGCCCGATACCGCGATCGGCACGGCGTCTCGCGCAAGAAGTCAGATCCAGGCGACGCCCTGGTACTGGCGAACATCCTGCGCACCGACATGCCCATGCACCGCCCACTGCCGGACGACACCGATCTGGCCCGCGCTATCGCAGTCCTGGCCCGTGCTCAGCAGGACGCCACCTGGAACCGGCAGCAGAGCGCCAACCAGCTCCGCTCCCTGCTGCGCGAGTACTACCCCGCTGCCCTGGATGCCTTCGCCGGGTGGCAGAACGGCCTGTGCCGCCCCGAAGCCCGCGAACTACTCAAGGTGGCGCCGACGCCGGCACAGGCCGCGCGGCTCACCCGGGCACAGCTCCGCTCCGCCCTCAAACGGGCCGGTCGCAGCCGCGGCATCGAAGCTGAGGCCGAGCGGCTCCGCGAGATCTTCCGGGGCGACTACGCAAGCCAGCCACGGTTGGTCGAGGATGCGCTCGGCAAGCAGGCCCTCGCCCTCCTGCGACAGTTGGAAGCCGCCTGCCTCGCGGCTGACGAACTCACCGAGGCGGTCGAGGCATTCTCCAACACCCGGACGCTCAGGTGATCTTGAGCTTCCCCGGTCTCGGGGTTCAGCTCGGTGCCCGGGTGCTCGCCGAGATCGGAGACGACCGTCAGCGGTTCGCCGACGCCCGCGGCATGAAGGCATACGCGGGATCCGCACCCGTCACCCGCGCGTCCGGGAAGAAACATCATGTCGGGCGCCGCATGGTCAAGAATGACCGGCTCAACCACGCCGGCTATCTGTGGGCCTTCTCCGCCCTGCGGTCCTCACCAGGAGCCGACGCCCACTACCGTCGCCGACGCGAGCGAGGAGACTGGCACGCAGCCGCCCAGCGACACCTGTTCAACCGCATGATCGGCCAGCTCTACCACTGCATCCAGACCGGCGAACTGTTCGACGAGCACATCGCGTTCCCGCCCCAACTGGCCGTAGCAGCTTGACAACTTGGCATCGTGAGATGTCTCGCTGGGCGAGAGGCCGTCCCCGCCTACTCGGTCCTGACGACGAGGACTTCGTCGTGGTGACGGCCACCACTCGCCCGGCCAAGCTCGGCCAGCCCTTCAGCCGCTGGTCGATCCGCAAACTCGCCGCCTACCTGCGCACCGTGCACGGTCGCGTGATCCGGATCGGTTGTGAGGCCCTGCGTTGCCTTCTGGTCCGACGTGGCATCACCTTCCAGCGAACCAAGACGTGGAAGGAGTCCACCGACCCCGAGCGTGACGCCAAGCTGGAGCGCATCGAGCACGTCCTGGAGCACTTCGCGGACCGCGTCTTCGCGTTCGACGAGTTCGGGCCGCTGGGCATCCGTCCCACCGCCGGCTCCTGCTGGGCGAAACACGGTCGCCCCGACCGCCTCCCGGCGACCTACCGCCGCACCCACGGCGTGACCTACTTCCACGGCTGCTACTCGATCGGCGACGACACACTGTGGGGAGTCAACCGCCGCCACAAAGGTGCCGCGCAGTCGCTGGCCGCGCTGAGGTCGATCCGCGCCGCCCGCCCGGATGGCGCCCAAATCTTCGTGATCATGGACAACCTCTCCGCCCACAAGGGCACCAGGATCCGCACCTGGGCGAACAAGCATCGCGTCGAGCTGTGCTTCACTCCGACCAACGCCTCCTGGGCCAACCCGATCGAGGCACACTTCGGACCGCTGCGGCAATTCACCCTGGCCAACTCCCACCACCCCAACCACACCGTCCAGACCCGCGAACTGCACCGCTACCTGCGCTGGCGAAACGCGAACGCCCGCCACCCCGATGTGCTGGCCGCCCAACGCCGCGAGCGCGCCCGTATCCGCGGCGAGAAGGGCATCCGCTGGGGAGGCAGACCGCTCACGCCCGCCGTCGCGTGATCTGGCACCGGGTGGATTCCCCGTCCGGGCACGGCGCTGCCGACCTGTGATGGAGTTGTCCGGACCACCCCCGGCTTGATTACCGCCTTGGGCCGGAGGCACCACCGAGAGGAACAGCACCCGTGAGTGAATGGCAGTTGACCGAGACATTCCGGAGCACGTCCGGCGACGTCCGCTGGGACAGTCTCGGACAACCTGGTCAGGATCCGGTCGTCCTCCTTCACGGCACCCCCTTCTCCTCGTATGTCTGGCGCGCCGTCGCTCGCTCACTCGCCCGCCGCCACCAGGTGTTCGTGTGGGACATGCCCGGCTACGGGACGTCGGAGAAGTCCGCCGGCCAGGATGTCTCCCTGGTTGCCCAGGGCAGGGTCTTCACCGAGCTCCTGAGCCACTGGGACCTGGAGGAACCCCTGGTGGTCGCCCACGACTTCGGCGGTGCCGTCTCCTTGCGGGCACATCTGCTGCACGGGGCCCGCTACCGCGCGCTCGCTCTGGTCGACCCGGTCGCATTGGCGCCGTGGGGGTCGCCGTTCTTCCGGCTCGTCGGCGAGCACTCCGAGGTCTTCGAGCAGCTGCCGCCCGCACTGCACCATGCTCTGGTGCGCGAGTACGTAAGTTCGGCAAGCAGCCCCGGCCTGCACCCAGCCGTCCTCGACCGGCTCGTCCAGCCCTGGCTCGACGACCTCGGCCAGGCAGCCTTTTACCGGCAGATCGCCCAGGCCGACCAGCTCTACACCGACGAGGTGCAGGACCGGTACGGCGAGATCGACATTCCGACACTGGTGTGCTGGGGCCAGGACGACACCTGGATTCCCATAGCGAAAGGACGCGAGCTCGCCGCCCGCATCCCAGGCGCGCGACTTGAGCCAATCGCGGGCGCGGGCCATCTCGTCCAAGAAGACGCACCCGCCGAACTCACAGCCGCTCTCATCGCCTTCCTGCAGCACTCCCGCTGAAACCCAACAACCCCGCGAACCTACGCGGTCAGAGCACTAGGGATAGAGATGGCGGTGAGTAGTGGATAGCCATGGATCGCCGTTGCTCAGTATTCGGATAATGCTGTCGCAGTGCGAGCGGTAGCGCACCTCCTGCACATCATTTAGGGCGATCACCTCGCGCGGCGCGCCGACGTCGGTATGGCACAGAGGGTTCAGCAGCGTCGGATCGGCTTTCAACTGCAGGACAGCAAGCACCCGCCCAAAGTCTGCGGTGATCGATCGGTGTCCGCTGTCCTGCGCGATGTCTTCGATCGATCGGGCGAGGGTGCCGGTGCCGCCCATCTCTGCTCGGCGTAGCAGCGCGTGGAAGGCCGCCAGCTCCTGGAGGTCACCCTCTTCGACGTCCACGGCATACATCTCGGTGAGGCGTCGTCCCTGCGGGGCATGGAGCTTGTAGCTGGTGTCGGCGGCTATGCCGGGGACGACCTCCGCGGACGATGCCCAGTCCCTGAATACTGACGGCAACTGGACGTTGATGCGGGCCCAGCTGGCATACGCAGTTCTGACACAACTGGCCTCGTCCGGGGGGAGGTCGTGGATATAGAAGTAGCTGAGCGAGTGGAGGAGGGGTTCCTCCATTTGGAAGAACTTGACGGCCCAGACCGGGTCGTTAGGCAGCAGGACGTGCATGTCATGCCTCCAATCACCGTTTGCCGGTGCGGGTACACAAGGAGGTGCGGGCAGGTGGGGTTCTCACGGGGCGGGGTCGAACAGGATGGTCACTAGGAGCACTTCGACACCAACCGTCATGAATCGAGCGTGCCCGGGGCCGCGCCGCGCATGGTTGAGCGGGCGTGGACTGTCGTCGAGGCCTGTGGCTGCGTCTGCCAGCTGCGCCAGTCGGGCGTCCCTCTTCACCTCGCGATGGAGGGCGAGCAGCGTTTCCTCGAAGGGGTAACGAGCACGGGCCAGGAGAAGGTCTGCGAGTAGATAGGGCGCCCACTCGCTCTCCCAGTCACAAAGGGCGCCGTCTCGGGCCTCTTCGGAGAGCAGGCCCCACCGCCGGAGCTGGGCCGGGGGCTCCCCAGCGGAGAACATCTCGCCGAACGCGGCGTTATGGGCGATCAGGCCTCCCGCAGGCGACATCACGTAGGACATCTCGCGTTGCCTGTCAACTACCTGTTGCCAGTGAGGCGAAGCAGGCTGGGCGGTCAGGACCGGCTCGGTCCGGAAGAGGTCCAAGTGGGCAATACGCAGATGGTGATCACTGAATCGCAGAAGGGAGGCGACCCGCAGAAAGAGCTCCGGTGAAGGGGAAAGTGTGCCTGATTCCAGCTTCTGGTAGACGCCAGCTCCGCCGCCTGGCCCATCAGAACCACTCAGCGCTTCGTCGACATCTGCCTGGCGCAGGCCGCTACTCCGCACTCTGCCCTTCGTGGAACGCGGCGTCAGGCCAAGGTCCTCGCGGGTAAGGCTGCGACGATAGCACCTCAGAAGCCTACGATACTCGCGAGTTAGTCCATGTTTCAACTTTACCCCCTGTTGTTGGCGGGTCCTCAACGTCCGCGACAGGGTGTGTACACCTCGCGGACGTTGAGGACCCGCCAATCGCCCCAAGCGTGAGGAGTAAATCCAACCATGTGCATGGTTGGTTTTTGAACCAGGGAATCGCAGGAAGGTTTCGCCCAATCAGGGAACTTGCAGTCAATGCGGACACTCGGTGGTTGTATGCGTCGTCACACTTCCCCGTATCCAGGTTGATCACCAGGCGTCGTCCATCACGTCGACAGGGATGCAGCAGTGTGCGTGGACCAGCGGGCCCAGGTACGCCATGCTCAATCAACTGCCTCGCCGGAGCCCCCTGTTGCCAGTCCACATCACCTGGGTTCCGTGCCGAGCGAACCAGGGGCGGCGAACCACGTTAGTTGCGTGTCCAGAGGACGGGGCCACAGCAGACGGTGGCGTGGCCCCGCCGTCTGGGCACTCAACCGACTCCACGCTCGGCATCGAAATAAGCCGCCGCTACTGGGGAATTCGCGACCAAGTGCTCGCCACGGGCGACGGACACATCAAGGAGGGCGAGGGTCGCGGGTGTCGCAATGCCCTGAAGGATCTGGAGGTTGATGCCGGCGATCTTTTCGGGGAGCTCTTCATAGGTTTGCCGACACATCAGATCGACACCGACGAAGGTCGCGATCCAAGTCGTCGCGGCCAGCTCGGGGTCCACGCCGGGGATGCACTCATTGTTTGCGTGCGCCGCGTGCATCAACTCGGTGACCGGCGGAACGTACATCTTCCATAGAGCCCCGAAGAACTCGGTGTCCGCCTGCTCAGTGGCCACACGGGCGGCCGCCCGCACGACCGCGACCTTGGGTGTCAGCACGGCTAGAGAAATGGAGGCGTCGACGATGCTCTGCAGGTGCGGAGTCTGCGGCTGCACGTCCTCCATGGTGAACCCCTCATACACCACCGCCGATGCGAGTTCAGCTTTCGTCGCGAAGTGATGGTAGAAGGCGCCCTTCGTCACCCGTGAGCGCTCCAGGATCTCATCGATGCGCGCGTTCGCGTAGCCCTTCTCTGCAAAAACGTGCGCGGCACCTTCGAGGATTGCCGCACGCTTCGCCACAGCACGGGTCTGCACTGGTTTCCGCACCGCTAAGTCCTCCTGCATTCTCGGGAGTCACTGCCCCGGCCTGATGACGGAGCAGAAGCCCCGTGACCGGACCAGACCGGGCAAGATCCCGTTCGTAACCACCATCAGCGTGCCGAGGGCCGGGACGCCGAAGTCATCCGCACGATCACTGTGTCCACTGACTGATCGTTGTCTTTTTCTCACAGCGCGGCCATCATGCCTCATATCCAACCAGTCGCATGGTCTGTTTTACAGATGTGCTACGGCAATGAAGGTGGAGCGTACTCGACATTTTGGACAACGGTCGGCATGGGTTCGTGCGTTGCGTAGGTTTCGGCGTGGGTCGCGCGGCGGCGTCCACGGGCCTTCGAAGCGGGTGGGTGCAGTCGATTCTGTCACTTGATCACGAAGCCGACAGGTTCACATAACGTGCTACAACGGGACAAAGGCTCCGTTTCTGCGCGGAGGAGTGACGTAAGGGCAGGCGTGGTCCTACGTCATGCACAGGCACGACGACACGGGGGAGCTGAATATGTTCGCCATCAGGCGGCTGCAGCAGACGCTTGCCATGCGGGAACTGTATAAGCGCTGCAGGGCCCAGCTCGCAGAGGTGGGATTGTCTGAGCCCTTCAGTATCGAAGGGTTGGTTGAGCGCATCGAACGGACTCGTGGCAGAAGAATCGTTCTTGCGCCGTTCGAGAGCCATGGCTCGGACATGCGCACCGCCTGCGGACTGCGAGTCAGGCTCCCTGAGGCAACCATCCTGCTGTACAGGGTGCGCCCCACCCAACTCCAGACAAATCACCTCGTTGGCCACGAGATCGGCCACGAGCTCCTTAGCCATTCCACAAACCTGATCTCCCTCGCTGCCATGTCCTCTGCTGACACCACAAGTTGCAGTGAAGAACGGCTGAGGCTCGCTGCCTTGAGGCGTGTTTCGTAGCTAATACGCTCCCTGGCATCGCAAACCACCCTGATCTCGCATATGAAGGAGCGCACCGATGATCCACCCCCACCCTGAAGCGTCCAACTCTGACGAGTTCAAAGGCTTCAACGAAGCCCGGAGCATCATGTGGTGCCACGAAGCTCGCGCCCGCGTGTACGAGCGGTTAGAGCTGACGACCTTCATCGTCGACACGGACGTCGCAGCAGTCCACGTCGACAACACCACCAGGGCGGACCGTGTGTTCCTCGTGGCATTCGACAAGGCCGGCCAGCGGGTCGGCGTCGACACGCTCTACATCGACGAGCCGAATCAACACCTCGGCATCGCGCCCGAGTTCGACCACGACTTCACCGGCATGGACGTCGTGCCGGACTCACAGCTTGACCAGGCCATCTCTCGCGAGAACGGCTGGGTCGTCAACCTGAAGGTACTGCGCGAGTACGACCCCTTGGCTGATCGCCGGGCCACGCAGCGCGCGGTGTTCCTGGCGCATCTGCAGGACATGATGAAGAACGGTGACGTCCGCGGATTCCTGTTTGGCCGGGGTGAGTCCGACGACACTGATGCGGCGTGAGAGACCACGACCTCGTACCTCAGACGACCCCGCCGGCAGCCTGGCCGACGGGGTTTTCTGATCTCTGACGCTGTTACAGTGCTGCATTTCCGCAACAGGGGAGGGGATCAGCACAGCTGATCCGGGTGTCGAACCCAGGCCGAGTGCTTTGCGGGGAGACATGCCGTGGACCGGCTCACGCCGGTCCCGGGTGACGCCTCGCGGTGAACCCTACGAGGCCACGCAGTTCGTTTTCGATACCTTCGACTTCCAGGACCCTGAGGGAAGTCTCTACCGCGTCGTCCAGCGTCTGGACCCGGCCGAGTTCGAGATCGCGACCCTCGTCCCCACCGGGTGGATCACGCTTCTGACCCTGCACAAAGAAGCAGACGGCGTCGCCGGCCAGGATGAAGCGATGAACCGCTGGCTGGACATCCAGAACCTTCCCCCGACCTCGAGCAGCGACTGGGTGGCAGAGCCCAGGACCGAAGCATGACCGCCTCCGCCGATTCCGGGCTCACGCTGGACGACGTCCTCGATCTGAGCACAGCGCTCGATCTCGTCGATGCGAAGATCGAGCTGCTCAGCGAGTACAAGCTCGAATACCCGCAGGACTACGCGCCGGATGGCATCCGGTCCATGAACGACGAGGTCGAGCAGCTGCACCAGCTGCGCACGCAACTGATGGACCTGCAGGCCCGCCGGGAAGCAGAGTCCTCCGCCTGAGAAGACGACGATGCCCTGACCGCGTCATGGTGATCAGGGCGCCGAATCAGGCTCGGTACGCGGCAGTGTCGCCCTGCCGGGTCGTCACACCGGCGGGATGAGCAGCGAGGCCCCCGCGTAGATGAGATCCGGATTCTGGATCTTGTTCGTCTCGACCAGGATGCCGATCGGCGCCCCCGTCGTCCCCGAGATCGCGGTGAGCGTATCGCCTGGCTTGATGGTGTACGGCTTCGCCTTCGGCGCGGGCTTCGCCTCGGCCGGTGCACCCGATCCGTTGGGCTTGTCCTCGTCGCCGCGACCCGTCGTCGGATCCTGACTCGCCCCGTTCTCGTCCTGCTTCCCCGTGCCGCCCTCGCTCGGCTGCTGGGCGCTGCCGCCTCCGGCGTTCTTCTCGCCGGGATTCCCCGGTGCCTCGACCGGGGCGTGATTGCCCTGCAGCGCCTGGATGAGGCCGCCGTCGGACGTCGCGAGCTGCGTCAGGCCCCACCCGGCGAAGAGCGCCGCTCCGCCCACCATGACGCCGGCTGCGATGGCGGGTCCGTTGCCGAAGCCCATCGGGCCGGCGTGACTCCCGGCAGATGTTTTCGTCTGCGCCGACGGCTTCAACGCCGTCCCCACTGGCCTCTGAATCGTAGCCGTCATCCCTGTCCCAACTCCTTTTTGAATAGTGCGCACAGCCATTCATGTCCGACATTGACATTCTACTCATAGTCGAACCGAAGTTGATAGAATAAGGGATTGGATGGCAGTCCGAATCATGTCCGATAGCCACCCAATAGACCTCTGGGCCACCGACCGCCAGACCGAACGAAGGAACCGCACTACCATGGCCAACTACTCCATCTCCGCCAGCCAGATCACCGAGGGCAAGAACGTCTTCATCCGCGGGAAGCTCGGTTTCGCCGTACTCGCCCGCCTCATTGAGGGCGCGGAGCTCGTCGCCAGCGACCAGCGCAAGACGAAGAACGGCATGAACCCCGTCGGCAAGCCGCACACCACCGCAACGATCATTCACGCCGAGGTCCAGTTCGCCGATCCGAACAACCCCACCCTCGAAGAGCAGTTCGTCTCCGAGCGCCGCTACGACTCCCCGAAGCGGCCCGAAACCGGACCCAACTACTCCATCGACTCCAAGGGCAGCACCCTGCCGGTCATCGCGATCCCTTCTCCGAAGGGCGACGGCACCTACGACCAGGACGAGTCCGGCCGGGAGCTCGCGCAGGGCCTCGACGTCACGCTCGTGCTGCGCACCTACAAGCCGAAGAACTTCAACAACCGCGGCCTGGCCCTCGAACAGGTCATCGTTCACGAGGCGCCGCGCTACTACAATGCCGGCGGCATCGACCAGGCTGAGCTGGCTGCGCGTGGCATCGTGCTCAACGGCACTCCGCGCCCCGTGCAGGCCACTCCTGCCAGTGCTGCCCCTGCCGCCGCCGTCCCGGTGGCGACCGAGGTGGAGGACGGCTTGTCCTTCCCGGCCCCGCAGCCGGCGTCCGCACCTGTGGCCGTGGCCGCGCAGGCTCCGGTTCAGACCGCCCCGGCGACCGACGCTGTTGCTCCCGTTCCGGCTCCGGCTCCTGCCCAACAGGAGACTCTGGAGCAGAAGCTCGCGCAGAAGCTCGCGCATCTTGAGGCCGAGAACGCCTCCCTCAAGGACGCCGGTTCGGCGGTGGGCTCGCCCGTGGCCACCGGCCCCTGGAACGACTCCGGCCCGGCCCAGCAGGCGGGGATCACCTACCAGGGCTGATCCACGCTGACCATCGATGAGACCCCCGTACTCGCATCCGTGCAGTACGGGGGTCCTGTCTTTCTCTTCCCCTCCTGACGCCTCTGATCGAAAGCGTGCGTCCCACGATGACTCCAGCCGACCCCCATGCCTGGTTCCCGCAGTTCTACGACAACCCCGCGATCCGCACTCTCGCCAGTGCCTGTCGGTGGACCATCTCCGGACAGATCGGGGAAGAGACCCCCGACGATCCCACCAAGCCGCCGAAGCGCAAGGCCCCGATCGACGTACGGCACCTGCTCGCCGGCTGCACCTCCAGCTGCAAGCACGCCGGACTACGCGGAGCCTTCGCCCTGGACGAAACCTGCCTGCTCACGCTCGACGAACTCACTGCGGCGATACCGAACGCCGCGAACACCGCCTTCTACCTCCAAGCCCAGACTGACGGGTTGCTCGTCGTCGACATCGAGGCCGACTGCCCGCCAGGTGTGGCCACAGACCTGCTGCGGCTGCCGGGCATCCTCTACTCGGAGCTGTCGATGTCCGGCCAGGGCTTCCATCTCGTCATGCCGCTGCCGAAGAACTTCCACGACTTCCCCGTAGCCGCCGGCAAGCGCGTCCTGCGTGAGGAACACGGCTGGTACGAGCTGCTCCTGGACCACTGGTCGACCTTCACCCGCCAGCCGGTGCCCGATCGCATCGTCGCTCACGTCAACGCAGCAACTAACGCGCCAGCCTTCGCCTCCATCGAGGACCTCTACACGCAGCTGGCCGCGAACGCCAGCGAGAGCTCCGGCGCTTCAGCATCAGATGTCGACACCGCCGAGGACATGCCCGACATCCCGTACTCACAGGCGATCGTCGAGCAGACCCTGACCAGTGCACGCCATCAGCTCAGGGATCCCGGCGACTTCAACCACGACATGTCCCGCTGGGAGTTCTCGGTTCTCGCCTCGCTCTACGGCTGGATGCGGACGCAACTGCGCGCCTACAGCGTCCTCGGCGTCGAGTACTCGACAGGCGACACCGCGTGGTTGCTCTACAAGGCGGCGGTCGATGTCATCCCTGCGCGCCCCAAGCACAGCGAGCGGCGCAACGGCCGGCCCTTCCTCCTCGACCGGGCGGCTGCGCTCGTGGCCGACCGCGAGGCGCGTTCCTCGTCGACCAACTGACTGACGCTCTGTGCCTGTTCCTGCTGCTGCTTCTGCTCCTGGTTCATCCGATGCCTCCGGCAGCGGGTGGGGTGGGTGACGGGTGCTGCGGCGGGGCCGAGCACAGGTGGGGGACAGCGCTGGATCGCGCGAAGCGCGATCGGGTGGCGATGTGCAGCAGAGCTCCATCGCCACCCATGGCGGGAGTGCAGGTCTCCGCCAGGCTCCGACGGCGCGGCCCGCGCCACAAGACCGTTCACGGCCTATGCAGCCTCGGCGACGCCGAGAGCAGCGCCGCCCTCCGACATCTCCTGCCTTCCTCTCTCTTCCTCGCCCACGCACAGAAAAGACATCGACATGAAGTTCAACGACACCCTGACGACCCTCATCAAGCAGTCCCTTGAGGTCGGCGCGACGCCCGCTCTCATGGGCGAACCCGGCATCGGCAAGTCCAGCTTCGTCGAAGACCTGGCCTACTCCATGGGCACGCAGGCCTTCACGCTGCCGTGCAACCAGCTCGCCGACAAGGCCGACCTCACCGGTGCGCGCCTGGCGCCGTACACCAAGGACGACGGCACGCAGAGCTACAAGCAGGTCTTCTACCCGCACCAGGTGATCCAGGAGTGCATCGACTACGCCGAGAAGAACCCGCGAGAGTGGCCGATCCTCTTCCTCGACGAGATCAACCGCACCACCTCCGACGTCACCTCCGGCGCGCTGACCCTGGTCACGCTGCGCCGCATGGGCTACGTCGAGCTACCCAAGAACGTCCGCATCGTCGTGGCCGGCAACGACAGGGGTAACGTCACCTCGCTCGACGAGGCGAGCCTGTCCCGCTTCGCGATCTTTCATGTCGAGCCCGACGCCGCCACCCTCATGTCCGTGCTCGGCGACAACATGAACCCCTGGGTGAAGACGGTGCTCACGCAGTACCCCGGACTGATCTTCCAGAAGTCGACGCCCGAGGCCATCGTCGCCGACGGTCAGGACGACGACGACAACGGCAACGTCACGATGGCCGATCTGTTCGACGGCGGCGAGGAGATGAACCAGCTCACCACGCCGCGAACCATCGACAACCTGTCGAAGTGGCTCAACGCGGCCGACCCGCAGCAGCTGGCGCAGTACCTGGCGACCCCGATCCAGATCGGCGACCGCGAGACCTCGCTGCTGAACGAGGCCATCGAGGCCTACGTCGGAGACACCATGTTCACCACGCAGCTCGTGGCCACCATCTCTCAGGACCTGGCGAACAACGCCGGCGGCGTGCAGCAGAACCGGGTGAACGTCCCGAAGCCGAACTGCTACCAGAGCCTGAAGGCCGCAGCGACCATGACCGACATGGCCGCGGTCATCGCGACGCTGACCGACAACGAGAAGTCCGGGTCGCTGCTGTACGCGCTCAAGGAGAGCAAGGACAACGCGCGCCTCATCGAGCAGCTGGCCCAGGCCATCACCCAGATCGAGCCGGAACACACCCGCACGCTCATCGAGATGGTGACCAGCCAGCAGATCGACCGCCAGAACCTGGAGGCCTTCATGGAGATCGACGCTCCGATCGTCAACCAGGCCAAGCCGGTTCTGTCGGCCTTCCTCTGATCGATCGGTCACCGGTGGTGGGGACTGCGGTCCTCGCCGCAACTCCTCACCACCGGCGGCGCTCTGCCGCTGCCTCGTCCTCAGAAAGAGACCACGACCCATGACGATCAACGTCACGAATCAGAAGCCGGCCGTGCTCGACGCACTGCACACCATCGCGTGCATCGGCGACTACGACCCGGTACCTGCGATCCAGCAGGTCCTCGTCGACCCGCTGCTGCAGCCGTTGAACCCCAACGCCCCGGCAAGCATCACCGATGCCCAAGGCGCGGATTTGACCGGGGACATCTCGAACCTGATCATGAGCTGCTTCGGTGACACGCTGAACGTGGCCAGCGAGCAGACCGTCAAGGAGCTGCTCGGGCAGACCCTGATCAACTTCGACCAGGGCACACCGCTGCCGATCGCCGAGCTCTTCGCCGTCCAGGCCGGGCAGCAGAACAAGATGCCCGCGCCCTCCCCGCGGGTGCTCTACACCGCGCAGGCTGATGTCCTCCCGGCCGCGAAGGCCCTGCTGGGGGGGACCGGCGACGAGAGCGCCTTCTTCGCCTCGATCGCCTACACCTTCCACCCCGACACCCTCGGGTTCTGGTTCCAGTCCTCTGCGGCCTTCGACGACTTCAAGATCTGGCTGTCCCAGCAGACGCAGACGATGGCCAGCGCGCTGCCGCCGGCCACCACCAAGCTGCTCAACGACTTCTCGGCCCTGTCCCTGAAGGGGCTCACCGAGTCGCTGCTGGTGCGCAAGGACGACTCTGACGCCAACGATGAGCACTCCTTCGCCCGCGTGCTCGTGCACATGCTCATGAACTACGTCGAGCAGCAGCGGGCCCAGGCCAGCCAGCAGAACACCGCCCTGGACACCGGCGTCCTGCCGTTCACGGTCGGGGAGCTGTTCTTCCCGCGCTCCCTCGTCCTGGTCAACGTCGAGGCCCATGCCCGGGCCACCGCGGCGAAGATCACGGGGGAGTGGAACCTCATCAACCAGTCGCTGGCTTCGCCGGTGAAGGTCGTCTCGAACACGTCGCTGTCCAAGCTGACGTCGCTGCCACGGGCCGCCGCCCGGGCCGCCGCCCTGGGAGCCAAGCAGCAACCGGGCCAGCCTGGGAGCCGTAGCGCCCAGGTGGCGTTCCGCAAGCAGCCGCCGAGCAAGCTCGACCTGCTCAAGGACATCACCCGTGTGCTGCGCCGGATGGGCAAGGTCAACAAGTCGCAGAACATCTTCCGCACGACGAAGGCGACCTTCCTCAAGGCCAACCGCCGGGACCCGGACGACTTCAACAAGCCCGGCCGGATCACCTCGGTGCAGTACATGCCCGACCTGCACATCTACATCGACACCTCCGGTTCGATCTCCGAGGAGAACTACCAGGAGGCGGTCATGATGCTCATCCGGATCGCCAAGAAGCTCAACATCAACCTGTACTTCAACTCGTTCAGCCACTTCCTGTCCCAGGAGGTGATGCTGCGCACGGAGAACAAGTCGACGGCTCAGATCTGGAAGGAGTTCCGCAGGATCCCGAAGGTGTCGGGCGGAACGGAGTACACGCAGATCTGGCAGTACATCAACGCCAGCCGGGTGCGTCAGCGCAGGCTCTCGCTCATGGTCACCGACTTCGACTGGCTGCCGCCGTCCACACGTCAGGACCACCCGAAGAACCTGTACTACGCGCCGTGCTCCGCCATGGACTGGTCGTTCATGGTTGACCTGGCCAAGCGCTACGCCGACTCGATGAAGCACATCGATCCGAGCATCCGGCAGAGGCTCCTCGGCATGGTCGTCTGACCCTGCTGCCCCAAGAACCGCCAAGAGCGGTGCCGTGCAACCAACTCCCCTGGCTGGCACCGCTCTTGGCGACACCTGACTCTCTCTCGTCCATCCAATCCCTACTCGGCCGCACCAAAGGAATCTCCGATGCGAATCCCCACGGATGTGCTCGCAGCCCTGTCAGGCCGTACCAAGACTGATGGCCATCGCCTGATGCTCGTCGGCCCCCGCTTGGCTCCCACCCTGTACCAGCGCGTCAACGAGGTCCTCGAAGCGGTCGGCGGTCGATGGACGAAGAGCGAGGGTGCGCACCTCTTCCCCGTCCACGCCGCCGAGGCGCTCGCCCCAGTGCTTGCCACCGGTGAGGTCGTGACCCTGGGGGAGAAACGCACCCTTGCTCAGTACTTCCCCACACCCGAACCCGTTGTCGACCAGCTCATCGCTCTGGCCGCCCTTGAGCCCGGCATGACGGTGCTGGAACCATCTGCCGGCTCCGGTGCCATAGCCACAGCCGCAGCAGCCCGCGGTGCGATCGTGGACTGCATCGAACGGGACCCCGGATACGCCACCGTCCTGTCCGATACGCATGTGGCGCGCCGGGTGCAGGTCGCCGACTTCCTCACCGTCCCTGCCGAACCTCGCTTCGACCGGGTGCTGATGAACCCACCGTTCACCCGTGGCACCGACATGGCCCACGTCACCCATGCCCTGCGGTTCCTGAAACCGAATGGGCTGCTGGTGTCGGTCATGTCGTGGACCGTCACTGAACAGACCGGCAGCACCACAGCCTTCCGAAAGCTCGTGGAACAGCGCGGTGGTCTCGTCGAAGCACTTCCGGCCCGGGCGTTCGCCCAGTCCGGGACGACCGTCGACACCGTCCTCGTCACCATTCCTGCCACCCGTCCGGCCGACGCCCGGCCCACGGTCTGGCCTGCGCGCGACATCCCCGCCCAGGACGCGGAAGAACTCGGAAACCCGGCCGACATCGCCGCGGAGATCGTCGCTGATCTTCGCAAAGCGGTCGCCGCTTTCGAAGAGGTTGCCGCCGCGCTCACCAAGCCTGCGCCCACCACCGTGCCAGGCGATATCGAGGTCAGCTGACCATGCCGCTCCTCGAAAACCGTCAAGAGCAGTGCCGCTTTTGACGACCCCTGACTTTCCCTCTCACTCATCCATATCCCTGCTCGGGACACCGTGGCGCATCCGCCCAGCGCGCCCCCACGCCGAGCGACTCGCACCGAAGGAGGACCCGGTGGGTCTCAGCAACTTCACACCCGGCGGCTCCGACGACGACAAGGGCAACGGCGGTGGCGGCAGCTTCCCTCCGCAGTTCCCGTCCGTGGGACTGCCGTCCAGCGGTGGCAGCGCCGACGACGTCAAGGAGCTCCTCGTTGACTACAACGAGAAGTTCAAGAACGCCGATCCGACCATGTTCCGTGACACGCTCATCGGGCAGGTCCTCTCGGTCGTCATCAGCAAGACCAAGCCCAACGCTCTGCTGGTCGGTTCCGCCGGCGTCGGCAAGACGAAGATCGTCGAGGACATCGCCCGGCGCATCGCGCTCGGCGACGCCCTCATTCCCGATCAGCTCAAGGACCACACGATCTACGAGCTGCCCATCACCAACATCATCGCCGGGACCGGCATCGTCGGCTCGCTGGAGGAGAAGGTCAAGGCGATCGTCGAGTTCGCCTCGGACCCCAAGAACAAGGCCATCCTGTTCATGGACGAGATCCACCAGATCACCGGCGGATCCGGCAGCCATGGCGACGCCGTCGGCCGCAAGATCTCGCAGATCCTCAAGCCGGCCCTGGCCCGCGGCGACATGTCCGTCATCGGCGCGACCACCAGCACCGAGTCTCGGGCCTTCGACGAGGACCCGGCCTTCGCCCGCCGCTTCACCCGGCTCATCGTCGACGAGCTGAGCGTGGAACAGACGCTGGCCGTGATGACCGCGGTCCGGCCCGGCCTGATGGCCCACTACCGTCACCAGATCGGAGTCTCCGACGACGTCCTGGCCTCAGTGGTGCAGATCGCCGAAGCGAACTCCCGGGCTGGCCAGCACCGGCCGGACAACGCCATCACGCTGCTCGACCGCGCGATGGCTGACCGGGTCCTGGAGCAGAAGAAGCTCATCGTCCAGGCCGAGAACGCCGGCGACACGGCACTCGCGCAGACCTTGCGGTCCATCCCGCAGGTGCCGCTGACGAGCACCCGTGTGCTCGATGTGGCCAAACGCCTGATGACCGGAAACGCCCAGCGCAAGGACCTCGATGTCGCCGCGCTGAGCGCCACGCTCACCAGCCGCCTGCAGGGCCAGGACGACGTGCTCGCCAAGCTCACGGACCGTCTGGCCCGCGAAGAGCTCGACCTGTTCCCGACGAAGACGCCCACGACGTGGCTGTTCGCCGGGGCCTCGGGTGTGGGTAAGACCGAGGCGGTCAAGATCATCGCTGAGGAGACAACCGGCACCGAGCCGATCATCCTCAACATGACCGAATTCCACAGCGAGTGGTCGACGTCGAAGATCATCGGCTCACCTCCCGGCTATGTCGGATCGGACTCCAACCAGGAACTCCCGTTCGACACGCTGGAGTCCAACCCCCACCGGGTGATCCTGCTCGACGAGTTCGAGAAGGCCGACAAGGCCGTGCAGCGCCTGTTCCTCTCGGCGTTCGACGAAGGCTACATCCGCAACGCCCATGGCAAGATGCTGGACTTCTCCAAGGCCCTGGTCATCTGCACGACCAACGCCGCCCGTGATTCGCTCGACGGCAAGATGATCGGCTTCGGCAACAGCCCGAAGACCATCTCGAACCAGAGCCTCAACAAGGCACTGGAGCAGTTCTTCGACGCCGAGCTGCTGGGCCGGTTCTCACTGGTCGTGGGGTTCAACCCCATCGACCGGCAGACCTACCGGCAGATCATGGCCGCCGACTACGAGCGGCAGCGTGAGCGGATCGTCGAGGCCAAGCCGCGGCTGGCCCCGGCGCTGCCCGTGTCGATGCCCGACGACGAGCTGCGCGCCATCGAAGAGACCACCTACGTGGACTCCCAGGGTGCGCGGCCGGCGCGCAAGGCTGTTCGCACCTGGATCGAGGACTACCTGCTCGCTGCCCAGACCGGCGGCACAGCCTCGGCATCCCCGTCGGACGACTGAGCAGCCGTCCGCATCGCACCGAGGGCTTCTGTTCCGGATGTTCCGGAACAGAAGCCCTCGGCGTACCTCACCCCCACACCCTCATTGCTCAGAAAGGGGGACAGTCATGTCCACCATGCTCCCCGAACCTCTGCTCCAAGAGCACCGAAAGCGAGCCATGGAGCTCTCCGCCGCGGCCCGAGCGAACCTCACCACCCATGTCCGGAGCACCGATGAACTCCGCGAACTGGGCCTCATGCTCGGCCTGGTCGAGGTCGATCCCGCAGGATCCCTCGTCACGGCCTGTCCCTGGGATCTCGATGCCGGCGATGCTGCCGTCGATGGTCCCAACCGGCGCTCGGACTCGACCTCGAAGTGAGATGAGCTGCCGCTGATGAACGACCGCGCGCCTGGGTAGCGCGCGGTGTCCGGGGCGTGGCTTCGCCACATACCCCGGATTCAGGGACCTAACGGCCCCTGACGGGTGGGTTGAGAGGAACACGGGCGGGGCTCGTCGGCTGACGAGAGCCCCGCCCGTGTTCGTACCTGCGCCCATGACCCAGCCCTGTCGCTGCGCTCTTCGCTCACCTTCGGGCATTCGACTGACTATTCACACCTTGTCGGAATTGCTATGCGACATTATTTATGCCCTCTCTCAATCTGCCTCTCGATCCACTGGAGAAAGGCAACGACATGCCTGTCCTGCTTGATGACCTCGACCTCTCGGCCAATGCCGTTGCTCAGAAGGCCGTCGACCCGAAGTTCTTCTCCTCGAAGCTCACCGGCAACGGCAAGAAGATCGGCCTGCTCAACGAGTCCCTGCTGCCGATCAACACTGCCACCAACACCGCCTACGCCATGGCCACCGATATCGAGGTCAAGCAGAGCTCGACGCAGCACGACATCACCACGACATCGATCCCGCTCGCACCGATCACGCGCCGCGCTCTGAACGCAGGCGGGTCCTTCACCCTGCCGAGCCCGCACGCCGACGACCGCTTTGCTGTCGACACCTCGTCCAGCCGATTCGACGACTGGGACGTCGCCTTCGACATGACCCCGCAGGCGCTCGTGTTCTACGAGGACAAGTCCGGCGGCAAGTCGACGCGCGACCTCGTCATCCAGTACCGGATGGAGCTATACCTCTTCAAGAAGGGGCTCCCCGAGTCCGAGTACGCGACCGCCGTCTCGCGCTCGGTCGGCTACGGCAACCACGACGCCGCCGTCTTCCTGCAGTGGGACACCAGCCCGCTCGAGAACGCCCATGACTACGTCCAGGACGTGCTCACATCCGCCCGCCTGACGGCCTCCAACCTCGGCGATGAGTTCGATGAGTGGATGCGCCAGTACTCAATCTACGAGCGCATCACGCGCCTGGCCCAGATCTGGGACTCCGAGGCGATTGCCGACGAGGTCTGCCGCTACATCCAGGACATGCCCGCGGGCCCGACGGAGCAGCAGCTGAACATGCTCGCCGTCCAGCTGCGCTACCTGGAGAACTACAACGTCCCGCTGGAGGCCTACCGCCAGATCCACAAGCAGGTGGATGTGACCTTCTCCGACCAGATCGCCACGAAGCTGTCGAAGCAGAACCTCAGCCTGCTGATGAACCACACGCTCGACCATCTGGAGCAGATGAAGCCTCAGCTGATCGTGCCTGCGCAGCCGGCCACGCCTCCGAATCTGCCGCCCCACCTGTCCAAGCAGCAGCTCGACGCGCTCACCACGCACGAGCCGCTGGTGATGACGCAGGCGGGAGCCGGCACCGGCAAGTCGACCGTGATCCTCGAACGGATCAAGTACCTCGAAGCCTGCGGCGTCCCCGCCTCGGACATCACGGTGCTCTCGTTCACCAACGCCGCTGCCGACAACATCACGGAAAAGAACCCCAACGTCGGCTCGATGACGATCGCCAAGATGATCATCGATGTCTACTCGATGAACCACCCGAGGCACAAGGTCTCGGCGATCGACACGATCATCAACTCGATCGACATCTTCTACCCGAACAGCCAGTTCGCGGCGACGTTCCGCCACCGCCTGCTGGAGGTCGACCAGAACAGGACCGGCGCGTTCACGGCCCTGAACACCTTCGTCGAGAGCCACTTCGACGAGGTGATCGCCCTGCTCGACCGCATCGAGCAGACGTCGCTGGAGCTACAGATCATCATCTGCTACCAGAAGATCGACGACATGGCCGAGCCGGCCCACGTGCAGTCGAAGTATCTCATCATCGACGAGGTGCAGGACAACAGCGTGTTTGAGTTCATCTACGTGCTGAAGTACATCACCAAGCACGCTCAGTCCCTGTTCATCGTCGGCGATGCCTCGCAGACGCTGTACGAGTTCCGCTCGGCGAACCCGCGCGCGCTCAACACGCTGGAGGGCTCGGGGGTCTTCGCGACCTTCAAGCTCACGACGAACTACCGGAGCAACCAGGAGATCCTGGACTTCGCGAACATCGTGCTCGGCGGACTGGAGACCAACCAGTTCGCCAACATCCAGCTGCAGGCGAACTCGCTCGCCATGCCCACGGCCGACTCGTTCCAGGAGAAGGTCACCCTGGAATACCGCGAGGTGGCCAGACTCACCGGGTTCGTCACCCAGGACCTGCAGGCGATCGTGCGCAACACGGTCATCCCCGACTACGTGGACAAGTGCCTGGACCGGGGCGAGCAGGTGGCCTTCCTGGCCTACTCGCGCCGCGAGGTGTCCTTGATCCAGGATGTGCTCGAAAAGCGCTACCCGGACCGCCACGTCGCCTCTCTGGTCAGCGATCGCGTCTACGCCACGGACATCTTCTCGAAGTACATCAAGTTCTTCTGGAACGACGTCCTGCAGGCACCGCCGACCAACGCCGCGTTCGTGGTCTCCCAGGGGATCAAGGACAACATGGGCAAGCTGACGAAGAACGCTGCCAACGCCAACGTTGAGAAGGCGATCCTGCGCACGATCTCCGAGTGGTGGATCGAGAACAGCGCAACCATCAACGGCTGGGTCACGCTCTGCCACCAGAGCACGCTCACGCACAAGGCGTTCTTCGATCGGCTGCGCGACAACCTGCTCTCCTTCGAGATTCAGCGGAACCAGCAGAAGCTGAACATCAACAAGCAGAAGAACCAGGAGCGCAAGCGGAAGAACCTCGAGTCCAAGGCCGACCTGGTCGTTTCGACGATCCATGGTGCCAAGGGTCTCGAATTCGACAACGCTGTCGTCCTCTACAGGGAGGACGCGAAGATGACCCAAGACGCCAAGCGGATGTTCTACGTCGCCTTCACCCGTGCCATGAAGAGCCAGTACGTACTCGGCTACGGCACCGTGAAGAACCCGCCGATCCAGAGCAGTTACGAGCAGATCGTGACGGCTCTGACCGAGCGCGACAAGAGGAACGCCGCTCGCGCCCTCGGCATCGATCCGGATCTCCTGGACGACAACGACAGCGCTGCTCCCGGCAGCGCCGACGACCGCTCCGCGGTCACCGCGGCCGTCTGACCAACCGCCGCCACCACCCCATGCCGCAGGGGCGGGTGTCTCGCTCGTCGAGAACTCCCGCCCCTGCGGTCTTCCACACTTCACACCTCTGAATGACGCAGCCCGAAGGAGGCACGCCATGACCGTCTTCGGCACACAGGGCGCCTGCGACGACCTCGCCCCCGGCGAGCACGGCTCAGGACTTGCGGACCAGCCCCAGGAGCCAGGCCGGTGAACCGACCGTCCAAAGGCCCTACTTGACGATGTCACTCGAGCCCGGCAGCTGGGCACACCGGCTGTATCTGCGTCAACTCGCCCTCTACCTACGGCACGGCCGGCAGATCCTCGCCGCCTGGGACCACTACTCCAGTCGACACTCCGACCCCGAGACCTTCCAACCCCACGACGAGGACGCCTACGGCCTGCGTCAGCAGCAGCGCGACGCCGACACCCTGTCCGCGTTCGGCCGGGTGTTCCACCACGCTGACGAGCTCGTGCACGTCGCCGAGCAGCAGCTCGCCCGGCTGGCTCCCTCCGACCGGACCCGGCGCTACGCCTGGCAGGTGCGGGAACTACGCGAGGCCACCCAACACCTGTACGCCGTCCAGGACGAGTGGCGCGCCGTGCGCGACAAGCTGCCCGAGAGCGCCCGGCCCGGCACGAAGGCGTACGACGAACCGCTCGCCGAGAGCCATGCCGAAGCCTGGCACTACCTCGACCAGTGGGCCATCCACGGCGAGGTTCTCTTCGCCGTCAACGCCCTGGCAGAACGCCAGGCGTAGCAAACCGCACCCGCCATGCCCCCCGCACAGCGACCTCGGCGGGACGGCGGTGTTCGAGTATCGCCGGGCGTTGCCTCCCGCCGCCCGCCTCCACCACGCTTTCCCGCCGAAGAACAGGAATCCACCCATGGGCTTTCCCGGCCTGGAACTGAAGACCCGCATGACGCTCGTGGCCAGCGCGGACACGCGTGTATTCGTCCCCGTGCGGCTGTACTACAAGGACACCGACCCCTACGCGGTGCAGTTCTCCTTCGACGTCACGCCCGACAAGGTGGTCCGGTGGACGTTCGCCCGGGAACTGCTCGACCAGGGCCTCACCGCACCCGCTGGCATCGGCGACGTGAAGATCACTCCGATCGGCCCTCACCAGAACCGCCGCCTTAGCATCGAACTGGAATCTCCCTACGGATACGCCCGCCTTGAAGGACCGGCAGCTTCCGTCAAGGCATGGCTCGCCAAGACCTTCGAGGTCGTCCCCGCAGGCCAGGAGTCTGAATTCGTCGACATCGACAGCTTCCTCGACGAGCTTTTGACCCGTTGAGCAAAGCACCGGCGGAAGGCACACCCTCACGCGAGGCGGCCTGTTCCGCCGCTCCCAGATCTTCGTCGACGTCGCACTCGGCGCCGACCAGGGCCGCATCGCCGAGCTGCACAACTCCCTAGGGAGCATGGGGGAAAGCAGTACCATTCGGCCATGGAAGCAGTGCTGGAGCACTTCCGCGCCTCCAGCGCGCACAAGGCATCCACGCCAGCTTTCCTTCCTCCGGGCGACCCAGAACGAGAACGTGCGCCGGCAGTTCGTTCCGTTCGGCGAGATGCGACAGTTCGAACTGCTCTCCCGCCGCCCGGGCAATACCGGCGTCAATGCTGTCGGCTCCAACCCGCTGGCCCTGTCCAGCGCAGAGCTCTACAGCCGTCTGGCAACGGGCTTTCCCCAGGCCTGAACACGCGGGGCGGGCCACGTTCAGCCATCCTGCGGCCGCCCCGCCCCACCGCCTGACCGGTTCCCCCGCTACAGCTCAAGGACACTTCATGCACCCTATCGCCGTGCGGTCGGCTATCACGGCCGCAGCCACCATCACCGCAGCCATCACGCTCGTCGGATGCACCGGCACCGACCTCGACCACGGCAAGGTCATCGACAAGCGCAGCCGGGCCGCCAAGGGCCCCATCTACGAGCAGATCGAGAGGCCGGCCCCCTGCCGGTCCACGCGCACCCAGACGCTCCGGACCACGCTCACCAGGCCGGTGCCCAAGCCCAAGTCCCCCGCTGACACGTCCAACGCCCGGCCGGACGAGCAGCAGCACCGGGCACCGACACCTCGAAGAAGAGGCCACCGCGCTCGACACCGAGTCCACGCACACCGGACAAGGATGACTCCTCGGCCCGGTGCGGAATCACCACCGTGCCCGTCTTCAAGGGCTACAGAACGCCCGCGAAGTGGGAACTGCAGCTGAAGGAAGGCGATGTGACCGGCTGGGAAACCGTCACGCGCGAGGAGTACGACAGCGTCGAGATCGGCGACCGCTTCTGAACTGAACGACCCAAGGGTATCGCCGGGCCTGCGTCGACTCGCGGCATGACGCAGGACCCTACGACCACGCGGCCGCGGAGACCAGTCACGTTCAACCCCGCCGCGAACCTGGCGCCGCGCCGCCAACACGCCTGATGCCGGCCACCGTCACCCTCACCGAGTCCGTGCTCGATGAGGGCGAGGGCGTCTACCGCCCGGACAGCAGCGTGCTGCCCATCCGTTGAGCACCGCTGTGCTGCCACCACCACCCACATACTCCCGCGAAAGCGAGAAGTCTTCATGCCCGCATCCACGATCGTCGCCTCCGGCGGGGAGTTCCGCCTCTACGGGGACTCCGTGCAGACCTTCGCCGATCTGCCCGTGGCCACCTACACGATCTCCTTCTCTCAGATGACCGGCTACAGCCTGCGCCAGACGGAGCCGCTGGCATCCGCCGAAGAGACCGTCTACGGCAGCCACGCCTCCCGTGTACAGCGGATCGTCACCGACTACTCCGCCATGGACCGCTCGCTCGGCGTCATCCTCTCCGGCGACAAGGGCATGGGTAAGAGCCTCATGCTCCGCCTGCTCGCCGAGCGGATGCGCGAGGAACACCACCTGCCCACCGTGCTTGTGCAGCACGACACGCCGGGGCTCGCCGCCTTCCTCGACGAGCTGGGCGAAGTCGTCGTCGTCTTCGACGAGTTCGAGAAGATCTTCTCCAACGAGGATGACGAGTCGCAGAACCAGTTCCTGAGCCTGTTCGACGGGCTGAGCACAACGAAGCGCCTCTACGTCCTGTCGGTCAACGAGCTGCACCGCGTCAACGACTACATGCTCAACCGCCCCGGCCGCTTCCACTACCACATGCGCTTCGCCTACCCCGAGCCCGAGACGGTGGCCACCTACCTGCGCGACCAGGTGCCCGGAGTGGCCGAGAAGCAGGTGGCCGAGATCGTCGACTTCTCCCGGAAGTACGACATCAACTTCGACCACCTGCGGGCGATCGCCTTCGAGCTGCGCCTGGGCGAGTCGTTCGCTGAGGTGATCGGTGACCTGAACATCAAGCGCAGCGAGCACGCCGGCTCGCGGATCGAGGCCCACATCACCTGGAAGAACGGCGACACCGACGTCTTCGATGGCCGTGTCGATCTGTTCAACAGCGACAGCCTGCAGACCATCAACGACTGGGACACCGGCACCGGGCTGCAGTTCCGCATGCGCGACGCCGTCCCGTCCGAGGACGGCTACCAGCTCCCGGCCGACGTTAGGAACAGTTGGGGTGTCTCAGTCGACAGGGACCTGCGGTGATCGCATCGTCTGTCAGGGACAAGCGGCGGGGTGGAGGGCTGGGCTGTGTCTCAGCGTGAACCCTCCGTTCGGGTGAATGCGTGGTGGTGTGAGCCGGTGGTCCCAGGGGCCTTCGCCGGCCCCTGGACCCCGCTCGCCCGGCATCCTCCGGCGCGAAACCGTTTCGTTGTGGCGGCGGTCCGTCCGCGCCGGAGGACACCGGCCCCTGGTTGGGGTGGCTGACGTCGCGGGCCGGGACTGTGGTGGTCAGTTGGCGTCCGGGAGGGCTGCCATCCGCCGGTTCTGTCCTTGTTTGCGCCGCAGGGCAAGGTTCTCGTGGTAGAGGTTCGCGGTGACGGTGGCGAGGGCGTCGAGCTTGCCGTTCAACTCGGTGATCTGCTGTTTCGCTTCACGGAGTTGTCGGCGAAGGGTGTCGATGTCCTCGTCCCGGCGGACTTCACCTGGCGTCCGCAGGATCTGGCGGGGGACCTTGGCGTCCCACTCGGCAAGGATGTCCTCGGCCCGGTGGATGGTCGCGTGGCTGACTCCGGCCTCGCGGGCCAGGTTCTCCTTGGTCAGAGCCCCGTTGGTGCGGATGGGCTCACCCGCGAGAAGCCGCTGCATGGCCTCCCGCAGCTTGGTTGCGGTGGCGGCGGAGACCGGCATCAGTGGCCGTCCTTCTGGTCCTTGAACGCCTGGGTGATCCGCTGGACGTCGGCGAGTTCGATCAGCACGGCCTCGCGGCGGGGCGGGGCCAGGCGGCGGTCCTTGGCCATCGCGATCAGGTCCTCTTCCTCGGCGAGCCAGATCGGCGCGTGTGCGGGGGTGACGGTGGAGTTGCGGCAGCGGGCCGGTTTGCAGGCCCCGATCAGCGGGGCTTCGCCCCGCTGATCGGCAGGCAGTCCGTTCTGGCACTCGGCCTGTCCCGCGTCCCACATGCAGTGATTGAGAGTGCCCAGGTGAAGATCGGGGAACTCGGCGTGAAGCAGGGCGACCTGGGCCCGTTCATCGGCGACCTGGGCCCGCAGATGGGTGTCGATGACGTTGTCGAGCCGGGCATGGAAGCGGGCGGCGCCGGGGCCGACCGCGACGGTTTCGCCGGCGCGGCGGGCCTTGAGGAGATCGACCAGCTTGCGGGCTGCGGCCCACTCCAGCTCGTGATCGAACTCCTTGGCCCATTTCGCGTCCATCTGGCCGTAGTTCACAGTGGTGCGGTTCGCGAGGGCCCGCCGGGCGGCGTGCTTGAGCTGCAGTCCAAGAGCGATCTCGGAGTCCGGTTCGCGGCCGGTGATGAGAGACATGGTTCTCCGGAACATGTGCGGTCTCACGTGCGCGAGCGGGATCTGAGGGAGCCTGGTGCGGTCGCGGTCCGCGTTGACGTGCTCGATGAAGAAGTCAATGTCGTCGGCGGCCTCGATGCCCCGACGCCCCATCAGCTGCTTGCCGGTCGGCGGCCGCAGGGTCGCGAAGAGGTGGGAAGAGTGCCAGGACAGCCGCTCGGCGACGGCGAGGGCTTCGGCGACCGGCTCGATGACCCACCAGAACAGCTCGGGCTGGGACGGGTCGCGTTTGATCTTGCGGGAAGCGATGGCGGGCGACCCGAAGTAGGTGGTCAGAGCCCCGCGTTCGATCTCCTGGATCTCACTGTCCCTCATCAGACTCAGCCCCGCGACGAAGCAATAGCAGGCAGCTCTGATCATCCGCAGTTCGTCGTCGAGCTCGCGGCGGTTGATCGTCGTCCGCCAGGGCCTTGGTTCCCCGTCCGGGCCGGTGACCAGGGCGAACCCGGGGCAGTCGATCGTGAGGTAGCGGTGGGTCGCCTCGCCGACGACGGGAGCGACCCGGCCCGCGGCGACGGCCTCGGCGACCATCGCCCGGCGCCTGAGGCCGGTGGCCGAGTGCGCGAAGAGATCGGCTTTGCCCCGCTGGAAGACGTGCCGGGCGAGGATGCCATAGACCGGGGTGCCCGCGGCGCCGGCGGCATCGTCCCGGTCCCGGACCGGGACCCGGTTGCCGGGCTCGGCCAGCCAGGCGGCCAGCACCTGGTCCAGTTCCCTGGCCGTGCGGCCCTCCGGGCGGCGCGAGCGCGGGACGTAGATCTGCCCGCTCGTCGCCGCGATCCCGTCGCGTCCGGCGATCGGCTGTACTTGTCCCTCGGCGGCGGCCTCCATGACCATGTCCCGGCGGGCTTTCTGGCGGCCGTTGACATGGTTGCCGCGGCCGAAGAGGCAGGCCGTGGCTCCGCCGGTGATCAGCTGGCTCAGGGTGGTCCAGACGGGCGCCCCGGCCTCGGCCCGGTTCCAGTCGACCACGTGGACGGGGACCGCGTGGGCGGGATCGGCCAGCCACTTGGTGACCTTGTCGTCCAGCTCGGCGGAACTGGTGTGAGAGGCCCCGCCGGTCCGCGTGACCTTGAGGTCCTCGGCGAGCTTGTCGCACAGGTCCAGGATGTCGGGGGCGAAGGTGTGGATGTAGGTCCAGGCCGCCCGCAGCAGCGGCCACCAGGTCGCCGGCGGGATCGAGGGGGTCGACAGGCCGTCGCCGTACTTCTCGACGACGGCCGCGGTCCGGCGGGCGACTTCGACGGCGGACTCGTCCTTCCAGGGGTCGGTGAAGTCACTGATGCCGGTGACGGCCGCGGAGACCTCGGCCAGACGGCGGACGGCATGGACGAAGTGCCGCAGCACGGCGGCGCCGTTCTCCCGGGCCTGGTCGTCCAGGAACTCCTGCCAGTCATCGGGGCTCCATTGCCCCAGGTCAGCAGGCCATCCGTGGGTCTGGGCCCACCGCATCACCATGTTGATCTTGAGGCAGGCCTGGGCGACCGTACTCAGTGAGGGCGGTTCGGCCATCAGGAAGACCGACGCCTGCCGCAGGATGCGGTGGGTGGGGTTGAGCAGGGCGAAGGCGACTTCCCGCAGCTGCAGATTCCGCTGTGGATCATCGAGCGGGAAGTAGACGGTCCACATTGCCTTCGGCCGGTTGCTGGGGCGGCGGATGCAGTCGCCGGGCCAGGACCGCCTCTCGCCGAAGACCGGCACTGCGATGCCGTCGAGCAAGTGGTGGGCGGTGCCGAAGACCGGCTCGTCGTCGCCGAAGACGTCCGAGACCGGGGCTGGCAGCGGGGCCGGGGTGGGCATCATCGGTCGTACTCCGTCCGCAGACCCAGCGGCAGATGCAGGGTGAGCCGCTTGTCCTCGATCTCCTGGCGGGCTGCCGGGATGTACTCGGCGTACTCGGTGAACAACTCCGTCAGAGCGGCTGCCTGACGGCCCCAAAGAGCCTGCCAGCGGGGCGGTTCCAGCCTCGCCCGCATGGTCTCGATGTGATCGGCGAGCATCAACAGCCGCGGCAGCTGGCTGGTGAAGACGACCGCGTTGCGGCAGAGCATGCACATTGCCGGAGCGACATGGCACGGCTGGCTGCCGGTGGTGAACGGCGAGTCGTAGGGGTCACGGCAGTGGGCCAGGCCCATGTCCAGCTGTCCCGCGAGCATGTCGCGGGCCTGGCCCTCGCTCAGGCCCGCCGCTTTAGCGGTCTCCGGCTCGGTCAGGTGCTTCTCCGCTTCGGCATCGACGAACAGGGGTTTGTCCAGAGCCCGTTGGAAGACCCACTGCTGAGCGCGGGCGATGGCCCGGCCGGCCATCAGGTGGGCGGTGGTGCCGTGCGCGTAGTGGCCGCGGAAGACCTCGACGTGGTGGTCATCGCCCGCCAGGTCGCTGACCGTGCCGCCCAGGGCGGCGGCCCTGGCGGTCTTCGCGGTCTTCCGCAGTCGGCGGGCGTCGTGCGGGAGCGAGATCGCCAGCGGTTTCCCGTCGCCGCCCTCCTGGGCGGCGATCCAGTGCGTGAACCGGCGCCCGTCCCGGGTGAACGTCGCGGGCCTCGCCGCCAACTCGCCGGTGCGGAAGTTGAGTTCGGTCGCCAGGAACAACCAGGACTCGGCGTCGGGGAACACCTCGCGCGTCATCGTGGTGGCGGCCAGCAGCCGCCGAAGGAGCCCGGGGACATCCCAGGCCCCGCCGCCTTGGGCGGCAGGGTGCAGATCGGCTCTCACCCGCCGGGCTCGTGCCTTGCGCTGCACTACCCGGACACCTTCGCCGGTGTCCTCGATGTCTGCCAGCTTCAGGTCGAGCAGTTCCTCCGGCGTCGTGTCCGCCATGCCCAGCAGCAACAGGACCCGGAAGGCCATCAGGTCGATCTGCGTCGGGAAGAGCATCCCGCCCACCGCGGTGACGAGCGCACGAAGTCCGGCCCCTGCCTCCCGCAGGGCGGCCGGCCACCACTTCGGCTTGTGCGGCAGGTTCTCCGCCAGGACGGCCGTGGTCAGGATTCCCCCGCGTGCCGCCCAGAGCAGATGGGGAAGCTCGCGCCAGCCGTACTCGCGCGGGTCACGGCCCTCCTCCAGCAGCCGCCGCCCGCGTTCCAGACGTGCTTCCAGTTCACGGACCCGGCGTCGGGCCGCATCCCGCAGGTCGATCCGTTCGGCGTTGGAGAACTCGTCCAGCGGCGTCGACTTGGGTTCCGGGAAGACCGGCAGGGCCGCCGCCCGCCGCCGCAGCCGCTCGGGCACCGCCTGGTCGCGGTTCCCGCGCTGGGCGATCAGCGTCAGCACGGCGCTGACCAGCCGGTAGGGCTGGCCGGACCGCAGACCGTACTCCTGCCGCAGAGCGGTCTCCCACTCGTGGATCACCTCCGGAAGGTCGACCCGGTCGTCATCCAGACGGGCCGCCTCCGCGGCGTCGCCGAGTTGACCGTCGACGAAGGCGGCGAACTTGCGGACCGCCCCCAGGTAGGCGCCGCCGTGATCAGACAGGGCCATCTTGCGGACGTACTCCACCGCCTCGTCGGCAAGTTGGGCGGCCAGCACCGTGCACTGGTAGGCCGCCGGATCGAGGATGTGCCGGGTGGTGCTGCCGTGTCGCTCGCTCACCGTGGCACGGACCCCGATCCGGCCCGCCGCCGGTGCGGCCGCCTCGGGAACCGGTGCCCGGGTGCGGCCCTTCCTGTCTCCCCGCCGGGCCATCAGGCCGCCCCGCCCATGAGACGGGCCGCATAGTCCGCGTAGGAGGCATCCCGGTCGTTCCACTCCTCCAGGGCCCTCATGACCAGCACGTTCGTCTCGCGGATGTAGCGCAAGTACCGCATCGTCGACCCTGGTTGGCGATGCCCCAACAATCGCTGGACGATCAGCAGCGGGTTGCGGGAGATGTGATCGGCCAGGTAGGCGCCGTGCCCGCCGGAGGCAATCCGCTCGGCCTCCTCGGCCAGCACCATCCTCGTGAGCTGCTGCAACATGAAGATCGCGAACGTGTGCCTTGTGTCGTGAATGCGGAACAGCCGGGGCATCACCGGACCGAGCCCGTGTTCCTCGCTGACCTGCAGCGTGCGGGTGTGGGCGTCCTCGAAGACCTGTTCCCAGCGCTGTTTGCTGGGCATCTGCCCGCCGCGGCCCACGAACAGGGCCATCGGCTCCAGCCCGTGGTCCCCCTCGGTCATCGTGATCCGGCGGAGCGGGGCCGGCATCTGGGCGATGCGGAAACTCCGCCGCCGGCCCCGCCAGACGCCACCCAGCCGCATCTGCCGCAGGTCGACGTCGTCGACGATGAACCATTCCTCGCGTCGGCGGTGCAGGTTCCCGGCCGCCTTCCGCACCACCTGGGCCCGCTCGGTGCGGCGGTAGAGGTCGATCTCGCGCAGGGTCGAATCCTGGATCGACACGGCCCGCGGCAGCCCGTACTTCGCGATCGCCTGCAGCTGCACGTCCGCCGGGGAGGCATCCCGGCGGGGCGGGCCGACCTCGATGTCCAGCAGACAGGTGAACTCCCGCAGCCGCATCCCGGTCGTCACCGCGAGCTCGCCCGCCGAGCTGTTGCGAAGCGGAGCCGAGCCACGGAAGGACCGGTCCATGCAGTCGTCGGGCAGCAGTCCTCGCAGGCCCACCTGCTTCAGGAACCGCCACTGCCCGAACGAGAGGTGGCGCACGTCCAGCTCGGTCGTACTGCCCCAGGCCAGCACGTCACGGCCGTTGCGACGGCGGTGATACGGCCGGCGGTCCAGCAGCCCGTCGTAGACGGCCCAGTCGTAGAAGTTGTTGATCGCCGCCCGGCGCCGCTGCCACGTCGCCGCCGAGATCGGCACGTCCTGGTGCCGGGTGCGGTCATCGCGGTAGGCGACCAGGTCGTCCTCGGTCGCCGACACCAGATCCGTCGGCGGGTCCAACTGCCCCAGGAACTCCACCAGATCGAGAACGTCGTACGTGTAGTCCGCGAGCGTCTTGGCCACCAGCGACTTCGACAGATCGAAGAAGAACGAGCACAGCGGCTCCACCGGCTGCATGTCCGGACCCAGGAAGAACGGGGTGCCCTCGCGTACGGCCCCCGGACGCTCGATGTACGTACGGGCCTCCAGCTCGACACCGTCCGGGGCCTTGTAGAAGCGCCGGACCTTGTCAACTGAGGCGAAGAAGTAGTGCATACCAACCCACCTGCGAGACGACCAGGAGTGCTGGAACCTAACAGCCCAAAGCCCTCTGGACTGACCTCAGTTGAGACTACTGATACACCTGTAAAACCTTGTCCTAAATGGTGCCTTCACGCTCACCGACCTCCGTGACGAGGACGACAGGTCGCCCGACGACGAGAAGGACCTGCGTGCCGCCGCGGTGATCCTGCGCCGTCCCCCGAAGTACTCCATCGATTTCTGAGGACGCCCCCATCCGAACCGCCGAGGAGCCACTCCGGTCTCCTCGGCGGTTCGCTGTCCGGCTCACGCGTTCCTGTACAGAAAGCAGCCTTCGACCATGCCCAAGTACCGCATCGTCTCCGAGCCCGACTCCGGCGCAGAGCATCGTGAGCCCCGAAGGGCCAACCTTTGCCTCGGCAAGGCCCGTCTCGTCACGGTCATCGACTCCGAGGACCTGTTCTGGGCGACCAGGCGTGAGCTGATCTCCTTCGGCAACGACCTGCACTGAGCGCCATGCAGCCAGATCCGACTGTGCTGCTCGCCTGCCTGGCCGTCGCTGCGCTCGGCATCCTGTGTCTCGCCATCGGCGTTGGCCGTAAGCGGCGCTGGCGGGACCCCACCCGGCTTTTCAGCTGGTCCCAGAAGCAGCAGCTCATCCGCCAGGCCAACGGCCGGTGCGAGCATAAGCCGCCCCTCTGGTTCCGATGCCCGGCACCGGGGACCGAGGCCGATCACATACACCCCTGGAGCCGTGGCGGGCCGACTGAACTGTGGAACGGCCAGTTGCTCTGCCGCCGGCACAACCGGCGGAAGTCCAACCGTGTGCCGAGCCCCCTCTACCGCTGGCGTCTCGCGCGCCGGCGCAAGACCACCCCGACACGCATCAGCGGCAAACTCATGGCCTGGATCATCTGCCCGAACTGCGGCGCGAAGCACGACACTTCCGGTCGCTACACCTCCCCGGAGAATCAGGAACGCGACAACCGCGGGTTGTCCGAGGAGCATGTGTCCGGCAGATGCCAGGACAAGCCTTCCGAGGAGAGCACTGAGCTTCTGCCCGAGCAACGCTTCAACAAGCTGAAGGACCGGCTAGGCCGCTGGCTGGAGCCAGGCCGGATGGGCTGGTTCGGCATGAGCAGCGACACCGAGGACGACCGGATCGTCTACAACGCCCGCGCGAACGCCTACCTCGACGAACTGCCCGAGGACGCCTGGGTCGTCGTCGTGGACTGCCACATCTGACCTCCCGACAGCCTGCCATGGCCGACACCGTCACCATCCCGGCCGACGTCGCGCACGCCTTCACCAACGCCTGGTGCGGTCGGCTCACCTCCGACGTGGCCGCCGCCCTCAACTGCGCCGAGGTCGAGACGCTCGCCGAGCTGCTGCGCGCCGGTGCCGAGCAGGCCGCCGATGAGTGGATCGACGCCCACGCCGACGGCGACGAGCCCGGTGAGGAGCACTTCCAGGGCCCGGTGCCCGACGAGGTGCCCCTCGCCGCCGATGGCTACCGCTGCACCACCGACGACCTCACCGACACCAAGGAATAACGACCATGACCGAACCCGCCTACAGCCTTTCCCAGGCGGCCAAGAACGTCCGCCAGTTCAACCACGCCTCCCGCGCCACCGGCACGGGCTGGGAGTACCCCAGCGCCTCATACACCGCCCTCGGCGCCCTCTCGCACCTGGTGAGCATGCTGCCCCAGGCCCTCGAACAGGCCATCAACCCCGTCATGCGTACGTACGAGCACGGCCGCGTGGCCATCGACGGCGGCGGCGACGCCGACGAGGCCGTGAAGCACATGCGCGCCGCCCTGGCCAACGCCAAGCAGGCCGCGGAACTCCTCAACGAGGCCGTTGCCCACCTGCACTCCACTACGTCCGCCATGGGCCTGGACACCCGCGGCCTGCCCGGATTCGAGGACTGAGCGCGGTGGCCGACCCGAAGCGCGAGCGTGCCGTCACCGCGGCGGCGAACTCGGCCGCCGCGAAGTGGCGGCGGGTCCGCTTCCGCGACAACCGCGAACCGTCCACCTGCGAGGCCCCGCTCTTCGACCGGGAGACGCGCCGCTGCTGGTGTGGCGTCCCTTGGCCCCACGACTGGCCCGGCAAGGACGGCGGCGCACCCCACCCACGTGACGCGCAAGGAGACCACCGGTGACCGCACAGCTGCCGGCGCCGATACGGTGCGCGGACCGCCCAACCCTGGGCGGCCTGGTCGTCCCGTGGATCACGCTGCACGCCGGCGGCCGGTACCTGTTCGGGGCGCTCGACAAAGACCGGCGCGACCGGGCACTGGCCGAACGGCGCTGCCAGGTGTGCGGGCAGAGCTTCGATGAGCGGATCTGTCTCGCGGTGCGGCCTGCTGATGTGCGCGTCGGGTACACCGCCGAGCCCGGCATGCACCCGGAATGCCTCGCGTACAGCGTGCGCGCCTGCCCGATGTTGTCGGGGGAAGCCACCCGCTACCGGGCCACGCCCGCGGCGTCGGGCCTGCCCGGTGTCGCCGAAGCGGGCCGCGGCCCGCGCGCCGGACGCCCCGCCGACGCCTTCGACGCCTGGTGGATCACACCCGGCTCGTACCGCGTGAAGACCGACCCGGAGCACCCCGGCCAACTGCTGGGCGTCGATCTGGACGTGCCCGTGCTGCGCAAGCGGCCCATCCGCCCGGCAGCGGGCCCGGACCTGGACAGCCTGCTCGCCCTCGCCCGCCAGGCCCTCGGACTCGAATACGCCACGTCCAGCTGCCCACATCAGCCCGACGGCGCACCCCACCCACGCAACACCACGAAGGAGAACGACTGATGGCTACCGGACCCGAGAACTACCGCCGCGCTGAGGAGCTGGTGCGCTCCGTCAGGGACGGCCACCAGATCGGCGACGACGTCGCCCAGATCCTCACCGCCGCACAGGTGCACGCGACACTCGCCCTCGCCGCCGCGACCGCGCTGAACGACCACAGCCACGACGAGGGCGGCATGCCGCTGGAGGACTACGACGCGTGGACCAAGGTGGCCAGCGTCTGGAAGCCTAGGCAGAAGGGCGGCGACGCCTGATGGACCTCACCCCGAACGACTGGCAGCGCGCGAACCTGCCGCCGCTCGCCGTCGTCTGCCCGGACTGTGGCTCGGCGGCCGGCCAGCTGTGCGCAAGCCACGGCGGTACCCGTGCCCGCAACTCCCAGGTGCGCCGAGGGCGTACGGCCGTGTGGGAGCAGGCCCGGATCGATGGCAACCCGGCCGTGCGCCTCATCCTCGACGCGGCCAAGGCTCGGCGGGGCATGCACGGCAAGCATGCCGCCGAGCTGCTCGACGCCCACGGCCACACCGCCGAAGCCGATCGGATCCGCCGCGCCATCTCCGAGCGCAACGGGCTGCTGTCCGCCAAGCAGGCCGCCGCGCTGTTGCTCGACGAGGCCGAGGGCGGTGAGAGCCGGTGAGCACCCCAGAGTCGCTGACCCCGGAGCAGCGGGCCACGCTCGACGAGCAGCTCGGCGACGCGCAACCAGCGCGCAACTCCCTGCTGCTGTCCTTCGGCAAGTCGGTCCAGGACCGCCGCGAGCACGACCACACCACCCAGCGCGAGGACTGGTACTGCCTCAACCTCGCTGCGTACATGGGCGAGCGGGCAGCGCCCGTGCTGCGCCGACTGCTCGATGCTGAGGCCGAGATCGATCGTCTGCGTGACGAGCTGGCGGAGGTGAAGGCCGGGCGGAATCCGCTGCTGCGCTGCCTGATCATTAAGGCGGCCCGGGACCGTGACCTGTACGTCGGCTGGTCGAACGTCGCCGAGGGGCCCACGGGCGCGTGGACCCGCGCCGAGGCCCTGGCATACGGGTTCCCGCGATCCCGCCTTGATCGGGCCGACGCCAACGGCAGCAGCGACCTCCCCTGCGGCGACGGCCACTGGGGCGACAAGGGGTTCATCGCCGAACAGCGCGGCTGGCTGCCCCGGGCCCGGCTCGCCGACTACGCCCAGCACTACCTGTCCGGCAACGAGAACGCCGCGTTCGACCTGCTGGAGTCCTTCGAGGGAGAGACGGAGGTGCGCCGGTGAGCGCCCGCAGCGTGATCGAGCATGCTCTGACCGTCTACTACGACGGCGACCGAGAGTTGGCCCGGAAGCTTCTCGCGAAGCGCGACGCCGAGCAGCAGCCCGAACCGCTGGTCGTGTCCCGGTACGACACGGCCATGGAGCCCGCCCCGGAGGAAGAGCCGGTGCTGACGGTCGGCGCGGTCGCCGAGGACGGGCGGCCCGTGGCGCTGTGCTTCGACCCAGAGACGCGTCGGAAGGTCGCGGGCTGGCTCGCGCCGAGCGCAGCCGAGCTGCTCGCGCACACCACCGCCTTCGAGATCCCCTGGGTTGGTCACGCACTTCCCCTCCGGTTGCGGCGCAGCATGGCAGGCGGCGACCGGTGGGCGATCTGCGACCGGGAGGGCCGCCGCTGGGACCGCGAACTCGGCTTCGTTTACGAGGCGCAGAACGAAGACGAGCGCACCCGTACGGACACCCGGTTCCCGCTCTCCGAGGCGTGGCCGCTCGCGCACCAGATCGCCGCTGGTGAAACGGCAGGCACCAAGGACGGTGAGGGCTGATGGGCCGCCGGATGACGGCCGTCGCCTGGCTGGAGCGGCATTACGACGGCATGTTCGACGAGGGGCGAGGCATCGTGATGCCCACCGACAGCGACATGACCGGGCTGCACGTCACCAGCTACGTCCCCGACTGCGGGGACGAACGGTACGACCACGGCCCGCTGCTCTCCATCAAGCGCGACCCCTTGGACGACGAGTACGCGTGGCCTGCGGCAGCGTCTTGGCCGGACCCGGAGCCGGAAGACAACCTCGACGACCACGAAGGTGGTGACTCGTGATGATGACCGACTGGCCGTTCGCCGAAGACGCCGACCGCGACGACCCGCTGACGAGGCTGCGCATCCCGGTGACCGGCGTCCACCCGAGGTGGCGATACGTCGCCTGTTTCGACCGCGAATCCGAGGACCGGCCCACCGACGCCGAGGCCGCGATGCTCGCCTCGTTCATCCGCGAGTACATCGAGCACTGGTTCAACCAGGGCTATCAGCGGCGCCTCGCCGAACGGGCCCTCGACGTGGACAGCGGCTGCAACACCGTCATCTTCCACAAGTGGGGCCCCGACGACTGGTCCTACCGCCTCGACAGCTGGCAGTACGGCCCATTCTGGGTACCCGTCGCACCCCGGCTGCGTGGCGGCCAGCACGACTACAGGGGCCCGTGGAAGCTCTCGCTCGTCGACGTGATGGACCACAAGCACACCATCGGCGACGAGCCGTTGCCGCGCTCGGCGCAGTGGAAGGCGGCGCACCCGGACGTCTTCCCCGTGGCGCACGCCGATGCGCCGTCGTGCACTACCGGCGACACCCCGGGGGAGGACCGGTGAGCCAGCCGCACGACCCGCACGATCCTCAGCGAAGGCCTCGATGGCTCCGCCGGCGCGAAGGACTTCTTCCAGGAGCACATCAGCGAAGCCGTGAGCCGAGCCGCCAACGACGTGAGCGATCTCCCGCCCGAGAACGAGCAGGTACGTGACGCGGCCAACCTCATCGACAGCGCCGCGCTGCACTACTTCGAACACCCCGGCGCGACCCTGCGCCAAGCGATCAAGGCCAGCTGCGCCTCGGTTGGATCCAGGACTGATCCGACCCACTAATCTCCCCATCCTGAAGGAGCAGATCATCATGGGCGCGAGCATGCTCACCGCCACCATCGCCTTCCCGGCCGAAAGCACCGAACCGCCGAACTTCGACCGCGGCCGTCAGCTGCTCGAGAAGATCGAAGACCCCTCGCTCTTCACCTTCGACGAGCCCGAGATCGAGCTGGAGGAGCTGCTGCCGGATCTGGACCGCGAGTCCGACCTCGTCGACGAGAATGGCGAAGTGCTCTTCGAGTACGCCCGGCGTGCCGGTCTCGTGGTCATCAACAACCTCGAAGAGGCCCTCGACTCCCGGGAGACGACATTCCTCACGGTCGCCAACTACAGGCTCTACATCTCCGGCGGGCTCTCCAACGGCGGCACCCCCACGGACGCAACCAAGGCAATCTGGGACGCCTACAAGCTGCCCGAGAGCGTGCTCCTCGCCATGGGCTTCATCCCAGACTACGAGCAGCCGCTCTCCCGCGCGAACGGCAGCGGGGATCACACGCCCCTCACTGACACCGACGTGGTCGACGCGATCGCGCTCGGCCTGGGCACCTCGCCGGAGTGGCCCGGCACGGACACCCTCAAGTGGATCGCCGAGGCCATCGGCAAGGTGCGTGACGAACCCGGGGGCCGCGATCCCCGCGAGTACCGCGAGGAATTCACCGAGGAGCACGCGTTCGATCCGCGCGAGGACAGCTTCCTCGCCCAGTACGTCAACGAAGAGATCGGCAAGGTCGGCGAAGAGGAGAGCGAGGACAGACAGTGCCCGCACGACCCATAACCTGCAGCACTTGGTCAACCAGCTCAAGCACCACCTCGAAGAGGCCGAATACGAGACCACCCAGGCCGCCGTTGGAGGAGTTCGGCTACCTGAAGCGGACCAGGGAGCCCACCGACAAGGGCACCTTCCGGCACGAGCAAGTCGTGTGCGATGACCCGGAGCTGCTTCAGGGCGAGCCACCAGCGCCTGAAAATCCGGCGCCGGAGAATCCGCCGGAATCAGGGCCACCAGGGAGGGGAAATCAGGCGCCGGTAAACCAGGCGCCGGTAAACCAGGCGCTCAAAGATAAAGACGGTAACCACAAAGAGAACTCTTCGGGTTCTGCCGCCCCATGCGGCAGCATGCCGACCGTGAGCCAGCGCGCCATGAAGGTCGCCAAAGGCTTCTGCGACAAGTACCCGCTGCACAGCTTCCACGGCGTTCGCTCGATGGCCACGCGCGCCATTCAGGCGGGCTACGGCGAACCGCGCATCACCCGTGCCCTCAAGGCCCTCGCCGAGGCGGGCAAGCCCGTGACGCTCGGCACCTTGCGGTGGGAGCTGGAAGGGCCGCCGACGTTCGAGCGGCAGCCGCGCACGGTCGACGACCCCGGCACCTCGGTCAACGACCGCGGAGTGGACGAGGTGCTGTGGTGAGCGACGTCCCCGACTACGTCCGCGGCCCCGGCCTCCAGCGGCCCCGCCGCCCACAGAGCACCACTTCGGCTGGCCGGGCCCCGTGCCCGTGAGCCGAGTGCAGGTGCACGCACGAGCCGCCGTGCGTGGCGGGCTGGATCGACACCGACGAGCAGGAGCCCGAGCGGGGCGTCGACGGCCGACCCCGTACCCGGGACGGCCAGCCCGTCACCCACCAGACGACGCGCCCGTGTCCCAACTGCCGCCCCGAGGCGGCCCAAGCCCTGGCCGACCCGATGCTCCGCGCGGCCAGCAATTCTCGAAGTTCCGTAAGCGCAAGGAGCGCTGACATGTCCTCAGCCCAACCCACCGAGACACGCCCCCCGACCTGGCGCGAGGTAGCCAAGGCGCTGGACGCCGCACTGCACACGGCCGGAATCGACACGGAGACGCCCTCGGCGGTCCTGTGGAACACCTGGACGGCTACCCGGATCATCCCTCCGTCGATGGATCACGCCCAGTCTGAGCTACTCGTAAAGACCATCGAGGAGGCAGCGATGAGCGGCACCACCGACGACCTGTCCAAGAAGAACCGCGACAAGAACAAAGAGTCGTCGGGCGGCTCCGATTCGGGCAAGAACGCCGGCCGGAAGTGGTAGCCATGCGCTGCCCTGTGGAGTCGGCTCACGACATGCAGCGGCTGAGTCGATGGACCTACCGCTGCGAGGCGCATGGCGTGACGCTCGTGTTCCACGCTCCCGGTCCGGCCAGTGAACCTCCTTCCCGAGCCCGGACCGTTGCACGGGGCTCCCCCCTTCGCGGGGTGGGTCCAGATGGCCGGGTGTACGTCGCCAAGAGCAGCGGCGTCCGCTACCACGCCGTGCCGAGCTGCTACACCCTCGGCAAGTGCCCCGCGCCGGTCATAACCGTCACATCCCGCAGCAAAGCTGAGCGTGACGGCCGGAAACCGTGCGGCCACTGCGTCAAGAAGGAGGCCCGCAGATGACAGAGCAACACCGACGGCGCCGAGTCAACGTGGACGGCGTATTCGTCGGCGGCATCCTCGCGCTGTGCGTGTGGGGCACGGTCGCGCTCATTGTGATCACCGCCCTGGCAACCTCATGAACTCCCGCTCCCTGGCGTCCCCGGGGTCACACCACATGCCAGGGAGCGGGGCACCACCCCCGGCTTGGCGAAGGAAGGGGCGAAGTGGGGAGCGCGAAGCGGTCGCCCGGAATGGAGCGGGCCGGGCGACCGCACAGGTCCCGCTATCCGGGGCGAGTTTCGGCCCTCTGATACACGAACGCTGAGAGGATGCCGGCCAACAGGCGCCAACGGGGTGCCTGTTGGGAACGCCAAAGGAGCGCAGGACATGTCAGCAATGCTGGTGACACAGGCTCTGATCTTGGCGGGTGGCCAGGCGACCCGTATGAGGCCGTACACCGACGACGCGCCCAAAGCCATGGTCCCGGTAGCCGGGGCTCCCATCGTCGGATACCAATTGGCTTGGCTCGCGGAACACGGCGTGAAATCCGTAGTGATCAGTGGTGGCTACAAGCACGAGATGATTTCGGATTACGCGGGCGATGGCTCCCGGTTCGGTATCGAAGTTAGGTATGCCATCGAGGAGGAGCCGTTGGGCCGTGGTGGCGGTCTGAAGTTCGCGGCGGGTCGCTTGGTCGATCCGGCCGCACCGTTCTTCGTTCTCAACGGTGATGTTCTCGCGACATTCTCTCTGGCGGACTTTGCCGAGTACCACGGCAATCATGATGGCTCAGTGACCGTAGCTCTGTCTCCATATCGGTCCAACTGGGGAGTAGCGGATTTGGGCGAAGGTGACCGCATCCGCGGGTTCGTCCAGTCGCCGGAACTTCCCTACTGGATCAATGCCGGCATCTACGTGTTCAACCCCGCAGTCATCGCCATGCTCCCCGATAAGGGTGACCACGAATTCAGCACGTTTCCCCAACTCGCCAAGGACAACCGCCTAATCGGCTACCGACTGTCCGGCTACTGGCGTGGCATCGACACGGTGAAGGACGTACTGGAAGCGTCCAAGGAAGTCCGCAGCTCCGGGGGAGTGCTGGCCCCAGAGTTCCAGACGACAGACCCCAACACCTAAGCTCTGGGCCTCTGTCGGCCCGCGGAGTCGAAGGGAAGAGAAGCGTGATCAACGCGAACGAAGTAATCGGGAGCCACAACGTTCTGTTCATCACGTTCGACTCACTGCGGTACGACGTGGCGCGGGCAACCACGCACGGTGGCCGAACTCCAAATCTGGAAACCCTGCTCCCTGATGGACTCTGGGAAGAACGCCGTACGCAGGGGTCCTTCACACTGCCCGCGCATGCGGCGTTCTTTTCGGGATTCCTGCCCGTTCCTTCCGGCCCGGTACGCCCCGGTAGGTTGCTCGCGTGCTACGCGGTACGCGGCACCACGATCAAGAAGCGAACGTTCGTGTTCGACGCGCCCAACATCGTGGATGGTCTTTCCGGGCTGGGCTACCGCACCGTGTGCATTGGCGGGGTCGGATTCTTCTCCAACCAGACGAAACTAGGTCGCGTTCTGCCAGGACTCTTTCAAGAGAGCTACTGGAGTCCGAAAACAGGAACGGACTGCCCGGACTCCACGCGGCATCAAGTGGACATTGCCCTCAACGTGCTTCGGGAACAGGAAACAGGGAATCCGTTATTCCTGTTTCTCAACATCCCTGCCACGCACACCCCGCACCATGTGTACCTGCCCGGAGAAGCGGTGGACACATGGGAAAGCCAATGCGCGGCACTCGCCTACGTGGATACTCAACTAGGCCGGCTATTCGACGCCATGCCAGACGCGGGACCATGGCTCGTTCTGCTGTGCGCCGACCACGGCGAAGCATTCGGCGAAGACGGCTACCACGGGCACGGCATCGCACACCCCACGGTGTGGACCGTCCCCTACGCAGAAAACACGATCGGCTGATCCGGGCAACGCCCCGCCCCGCCTGCCCCATCAGGCCGGCGACCCCAGTCTCCGCCTCCCCCAGGGAGGCGGAAAGCCCGCGCGGTGACCGTCCAGGCAAGACCGTCCGCGCGGGCCGGGGCGGGCACTCCACCCCCGAGGAGAGCCCGCCCCCCTGCACCACCCGGCGCCCTTCCCGACGAACAGATGCCGGTGCACCATCAACACCGACCACTCAAGGAGGAAGCGTGCTCGCACTCTCCACAACTCCCGGCGAGCCATGGCCCGGGTCGCAGGAACCGCCTGCCCCCGACGGCGGCCCCGGCGTCCCGAACCCACCCCAGACCAGCGAGAGGAGCGCCACCGCATGACCAACATGCAGATCGTCACAGCGGCCGACAGCGGAAAACACGGTGGAGGCGGCGACCAGGACGACGACGGGCACCCTGGCACACCCTGGGAGCCGCAGGAGCCTCCGCACCCCGACAGCCCGCCCCCGCCCGGAGATGGGACCCGCCGCAAGTGACGACGAAACCCGTACAGGTGGAGCGCCCCGGCCGGAAGGAGCTGGGGCGGCTCCTCCTCGAAACCAACTCAATGTCTTCGGACTGGGCGCCCACCTTCGCCGCTGTCGACCGGACCGTGCTCCTGCCCGACCTCGTGTGGCCCTTCGACGTCGAGACCGGCACGAGCATGCCAGTCAACAAGACCCGTGATCCCGACGCCTGGTACACCGCGGCCGACTCCAACATCCCCATCGTCACTCAGTGGGACGATGGTCAGCACACCGGAACCAACCCGGGGAAGGTATCCACTAGCTCGTCCTCAGCACCTTCCGTCGTCTACAGCCTCCTCGGTGACCTGGACATGGACGAAGGTATGACCGTGCTGGACGTCGGCACCGGCACCGGTGAGACGGCCGGAGCTCTGACCCACCGCACCGGCGCCCACAACGTCGTCACCATCGAGGTAGACCGTGCCGTGTCCCACCACGCCCGCGAACGGCTCTGCGCCGCCGGGCTATACCCGGAAGTCGTCATCGGCGACGGGTTCAAGGGGCACAAGGGCGGCGGGCTCCGGGACCGCACCCTGGCAACGTGCGGGCTCCGGGAAATCCCCGGGGCCTGGATCGAACAGACACGCCAGGGTGGCCTCATCGTCACCCCGTGGGGCACGCACTACTCCAACGCGGACGCCGTTGCCCGTCTCGTCGTACGCGACGGCCACGCATCGGGGCACTTCACCCGGCCCGTGCAATTCATGAAGATGCGCGCACAACGGCTTCCCCGCATCATCGCCAGTGACTACGTACCGGCGGACGGCGTGGGGAGCGCTGACACCTCCACCACGGACGTCATCGAGGAGGAGTTCGTCACCGGCCCCTATACCGCCGGCCCCTTCGCCCTCGGGCTCCGAGTCCCCCAGTGCACGCAGGCTGTCGCCGACAAGCGCGAGGGTGCGCGGCCGGTGTGGTTTTACGAACGTGGCAGTGGCCGTTCCTGGGCCTGCGTCATGTTCCGTGACGGCGAAAGACAGGCTCGCGTATGGCAGTCCGGACCACGCCGCTTGTGGGATGAGGTGGAGACCGCCTACCGGTGGTGGGAGGAACAAGGCCGCCCCACACACGACCGCTTCGGCCTCACCATCACCCCAGAAGGACAGCGGGCATGGCTGGACGACCCGGCCGACTCCTGGCCTCTGTGAGAGCCCCGCCCGTCTGCCCCGGGGGAGCGGGTAGACGGGCGGGGCTCTTTGCCTCCGTTGAAGCTCCTATAGCTCGTCAAGCCGGCTGTGAAGCCCTGATCGCCTCGTTCACGTGGCCGGCGTCGGAGCTGGGGCGCCGGCGGTTTTGAGGTGTCTGTAGACCTCGCGGGCGACGAATCTCTTCAGGCACCGCATGACGTCTTTGGTGGACATGCCTTCGGCGGTGCGTCTGGCGACGTAGTCCCTGGTCCGTGGGTCGTATTGCATGCGGACCAGGACGATGGTGTAGAGAGCGCTGTTGGCGTGCCGGTCTCCACCACGGTTGATGCGGTGGCGGTTGGTGCGGCCTGAGGAGGCGGGGATGGGGGCTGCCGCGCACAGGTGGGCGAAGGATGTTTCGGACCGGAGCCGGTCGGGGTTGTCTCCCGCGGTGATCAGCAGCTGCCCGGCCGTCTCGATGCCCACCCCGGGCAGGGCGACAAGGCTGGGGGCCGCCCGGGTCACGAGGGGAGCGAGGTCGGCATCAGCCTCTTTGATCTCCTGCTGAAGGGCCTGGTAGCGGCGGGCGAGGCGGCGCAAGGCCGTCTTGGCGGCAAAGGCGGGGTCGGTGAGGTCACCGGCTGGCCGGATCTGGTTGATGGTCTGCGTGCGGGCCTTGACCGCGCTCTTGCGGACCACACGCAGTGCACGGATGGCTTCCACGATCCCGTTCCGGCTCTTCGGCGTTCCGCTTGCGCGGCCGGAGAGGACGGCGGTGGCCGCGGCATAGGCGTCGATCGGATCGGACTTGCCCTGGGCCCGTCTGGCCCTGCGGTCCGGGCGGTCGACCTCCACGACCGCGATGCCTCTGGCGGTCAGGAACCGGGCGAGTTCGGCACCGTAGGCCCCGGTCCCCTCCATCCCCACCGCGATGACCTCCCCCTGGGCGCGCAGCCAGGCCAGCAGCTGTTCGTAGCCGGCCGAGGTCGTCTCGAACGACTTCGTATCCAGGTGGCGGCCGACCGAATCAATCACTGCGGCTTGGTGAATGTCCGTGTGGGTGTCGACTCCGCCGATCACCGCTATCCCGGGCGCGCTCATGCCTGCCGTCCTTCCGTCTGATGTGTGAGGGAACAGCGTGTGCCGCCCGGGCAGACGGACAAGACAGTGAAGAGGCCCGACGGCCAAGCTCCTATGAGGTCACGGACGCCCGCGTGTACACGCAGCGGCATCACCCACGGGCCGACGATTCAACGCACAGGCAGCCGAAGCGCCAGTCAGACCCAGAGTCAGACCCCCGAGCGATGCCACCGACATCCTCACTGTCAGACCCCGCCCCTACCCTGCGCAGCATGAACGACGCACCCGGCACCAAGATCAACCAACGCATGTACGAACTACGCACCGAAGGGCTCACAGTGCCCGAGATCATCGCTCGCCTGGAAGCCGAGGGCTACCGCGTACCGGGCAACGCTCTGCCAGAGAATCCCCAGGAACGCCCATCCGGTGACCGGTCAACCGCATAGGATCATCACGGCCCCGTCTATCCGCTCCCCCCGTGGCTCCCCTCGTGGCGGATGGGCGGGGTTTTGCCGTTGCCCGGCGGCCGTGTCCGGAGGTGGTGCCCGTCACAGTTACGGATGTCCGCGTCACGTCACGGCTGTCCCGAATATGCGGCCCTTCCGTCACAGCCGTTCAACGGGCCCTCTCTGGCGATCACTCATTGTCGTTGTGCGGGCACAAGCTGAACGATCGCCGGGCCGTACGCAGCCCCGGCTGGCTCCCCACCCCCCGAGCCAGCTTTCTGTACGGCTCTTGGGAGGTGGCGGAGATGGCCGACAACACGCTCTGGTCATACAAGGAGATCGCTGCACACATACAGGTGCAGCCGGAAACCGTGCGCTCGTACCGCAAGCACGGGCACCTGCCGGAACCGGATCTGGTGCAGGGCGGAAAACCGTACTGGTTCGCCGACACAATCAGAGCGTGGGGGGCCCAGCGGCCCGGCGGGCGTCACCGACGCTGAAGCAACCAAACGGGCCCCGACACTCCTATCCGGACCTGGGGCCCGGCCCGCACAGCCTGACGTTCCTAGCGTCGCTGCTTCTGGACACAGCGCTGCCCCCGACCGGCGGAACCATGACGCCGGTGCGCGGGAGGCCAGGCTGTCCAGCGGAGCAGACTCGGTTTCCTTGTTCGAACGACTGCCTCACTGTGCCCACCCGTGTGCGAGGGGTAGCATTAAGCCTCCCCACCCGCCCCCCACAGCGGCACGCCATCCGATCATCACGCGTGAGGGGACACCCAGACATGCCATTAGGCCGCCCGGAAGACCACACGACCGCGCCCGCCACGCGCAAGCACTCTGGATGTTTGCGCGCTAACTATGCCAATCTGGACAATGTGAACTCTGCCACCCAGGGGCAACGTCGTGCGGCCGGTGGGACCGTGCCCGCACCCCGCGCGAATGCGGTCCTGGCTCGCAACTGTGAGGAATGCCGGGGATGGGGGACAGTAATCACAACGGCTGGTAGCCACGAACTATGTCGTGCGTGCCAGCACCTGCCGAAGTCTGCCCCACATCCGCCACCGACCAAGTCTTCGGACGACCTCGGTTGACCAAGATCGGGGACGTGCCCCCAAGGCGCCCCGTCCGATCAGGCAGGACGGGGCGCGATGTGCGAGGACCTCAAGCACCGGAACCCGGATCCGCTACTGCCTTCGACGATAATCGGTGGCAACCCGCTCTGTCTGATGGGCCGCGCCGGCGCCAAGCGTGCCCAGCACCCCATCCAGCGGCCGACGCCGACAGCACGGCCACGCTATCCGTACCCGCAGCAACAGGAGGACGTGACACTCCGGAAGCCTCGCGGTCAACCGCGACCGTACATAAACCAGGGACGCCGCGGGCGATGGTTGGATGCTGCCCCCGTGGCGGATGGGCGGGGCTCCTCATGCGTACTTCCTCACGGCCCCTCGACATCCCTCCGGCTGGACACCGCAGCCCGCGCGATCACCGACAAGGACAGCTCCCGCTCCTCGTTCACCACCAGCCAGCCCTTAAGAGCATCTTCCTGGACGTCGCCCGGCGCGACCTGGCCTACAACCCCCGCCCCTGCCAGCTGATACGCAAGTACCGCGACCGAGCCGCCCGGGAATGAAACGCACCGGACCCCTGCGGCGCCAGCCAGCGGCCGCAGAGGGGCTGCCTGTTAACCACCCCTGCCGTGCGAGTCGGCTGGCGTGGAGAGGAGACAGCTTGCCGCGCACTCGGCCAGGAGTGTAGGCCGTCAGGGGCCAGGACGGCGGGGCGCCAGGATAAAGCCCATCACTGGTCAGGCTTTCGCGAGCGCCTTGATGGTGGTTGTGGTTCCTCGTTGTTGTGCCCAGTTCTCCAGTGTGATGCGGCAGGCGTGGTCGAGGTGGCGCACCTCGGAGAGGTCGAGTTCGACGGGCCGGTCGTGGGGGAGCGCTTCGAGGGTTTCGAGCATGCGGGGCAGCCGGAGGAAGGTGGCGGACCCGGTGAGGGTGACGAGGAGTCGGCCGTCGGTCGTCTCATGGACGTCGAGGTGGAGGTGGGAGGTTTCCCAGGCGCATTTGACCACGGCGAGGACGATGCCGAGGAGGACGCCTTCGAACAGGTTGGTGGTGATGATGGCGATCGCGGTGACGGCCAGGACGACGGCTTCGCCGCGGTGCTCGCGCCACAGGGGCACAAGGTCCTTGACGGGGACGAGTTTGCAGCCGGCGTGGACGAGGACCCCCGCGAGCGCGGCCAGGGGAATGATGCCGATCGCGGTCGGCACGAGGGCGGCGAACAGCACCAACCACAGACCGTGCAGGATGCGGGACAGCTTCGTCTTGGCCCCGGCCTGGACGTTCGCGGAGCTGCGCACGATGACAGCCGTCAGCGGCAGGGCGCCGAGGACGCCGCAGACGGTGTTGCCCACGCCCTGGGCCATCAGTTCCTTGTCGTAGTCGGTGCGTGGGCCGTCGTGCATGCGGTCGACGGCGGCGGCGCTGAAGAGGCTCTCGGCCGAGGCGATGAGAGCGAAGGCGATTACCGTGCCCAGGGCGGCCAGGCTGCCCAGCGAAGCGAAGTCGGACATCCCCGGCGGCTGGACAGCCGACAGCAGCCCTTGGACTTCGACGCGGGGGACGGACCAGCCGGCCACGGCTGTAACGGCTGTGACCAGGGCGACCGCGGCCAGCGGCGCGGGCACCGTCTGGACCTGAGCGGGGAGTTTCTTCCACAGGACGAGCACGGCGATGGTGGCTGCCCCGATGGCGAACGCGGTCAGGGCTGCGCTGGAGGTGGCGATCTCGGTGGCCAGGTGCGGCAGTCCCGCGATCTTGTCGAGTCCGGAGCGGGGCTGCTTGACGTCGGCCATGGTGTAGAGCTGGCCGAAGATCAGAACGAGGCCGATGCCGGCGAGCATGCCCTGGACGACGGCGATCGTGATCGCGCGGAAGAAGCGGCCGAACCGCAGGGCTCCCAGAACGAGTTGGACCAGGCCGGCGAGCAGGACGATGGCTCCCAGAACGCCGAGGCCGAATTCCTGGACGGCCTCGAAGACCAGGACGGTCAACCCGGCGGCCGGGCCGCTGACCTGGAGGCTGCTGCCGGGCAGGAAGCCGACGACCAGGCCGCCGACAATACCGGTGATCAGGCCGAGTTCGGCGGGCACTCCGGAGGCTACGGCGATTCCCACGCACAAGGGCAGGGCGACCAGGAAGACGACGAGGGAGGCCAGGACATCACGCCGCAGATGGGCGGGCTTTTTGAGGGTGGAGAGCATCAGTGGAGTTCCTCGCACAGCGGAAGCGGAAGGGAAGAGGTACTCGGCGGCCCGTGAGGCGGGCGGATGCGGGTCACAGCGGCCGGAAAGACTGGTCGTCCGGCCCGTACTGCTTCACTGCTCCGGTGTGCACCTCGTAGTACCAGGCGTGCACCGCCAAGGTGCCCGCCTCGACGCGTTCCGCGATGCAGGGGTGGGTGTGCAGCCGCTCCAGCTGGGCGACCGCGTGGCGCTGGACTGCCTCAGCGAGGTCCGGGGAAGAGGGTGTTGTCGTCTCGGGCCGGGAGGCTGCGCGCTCCAGCCAGCCCTGTACGGCCGGGATGGCGGAGAGGTCGTCCCCGCTTACCAGGGCGTTGACCGCGCCGCAGTGGGAGTGGCCGCACACGATGACGTCGCGGACGCCCAGCACCCGCACTGCGTATTCGATGGTGGCCGTTTCACTGGAGGGGTGGTCGCTGCTGTACTCGGGAACGATGTTGCCCGCTGTCCGCAGCTCGAACAGTTCGCCCGGCCGGGCGCCGGTGATGAGGGCCGGCACCACGCGCGAGTCGGAACAGGTGATGAAGAGGACCTCGGGGCTCTGCCCGGCCTCAAGGGTGCGGAACTCCTCAGCACGCTCGGCCACGTGCGTCGAGAAGGAACGTGCGTTGTCAACCAGGGACTTCATGGTGGCCTTTCTCCTGCGCCCCAAGCGGTGCTCGCGAGCGCGGTGTGCTCAGGTCATCAGTCGATGGGTTATCAGTCGATGGGTGGCGTACCGGTGTGCCCGAAGAACGGGAACAGCCGGTGTGCTTGTGCGTCGTCGACGCGAAGAGGTGATCCGAGCGGGATGGCGCCCGCGCCTACAGCGCGGAGCCGTCAGCCACCGCACGGCGGCAGGAGCAGGAACGTCTGTGGTCCGGGAGGGGCCATGCCGACCAGTGGCCGGAATCGCAGGGAATCCGTCGCCGCTCCATCAGTACATCTCCCCCCGAGCAACGTGGCCGTTGGCCAGACCACATGCGTGCCACCTGCGTCAGCGCGATAAGTGCAATGCACTTGCTACTGCGAACGCCTCTTTGCCTGGAGATTACCTTAAAGCTGGAGGTCAAGTCACGGTCAAGCATTTTCCATTTACAGGCAATTGGCGCATTGTTCACTGTGATGTGCGCCTGGCGTACGCCCCCTAGCTAGTAGTAGGGCTCCGTTAGGTCGGTGTGGGTCTTGGCGGGCGGCGTCTGCCTGATCGTCTGGGCAGGGGGCGGCAGGTGGTGCAGGTGCCGGTCCAGCAGTTCAGCAGGGTCTGGAGGGCGTCCAGGACCTGGTGGAGCGTGAGGCCGGTGTGCGGGCTTTTGAGGAGAGCCGCTGTTCAGTGAGGAAGGCGTGGGCGGCGGTGACCAGGGTGACGTGGTGGTGAAGAACGCGCAGGTCACAGAATCGACGGTTCGGGCGGATTGTGCGGAGTCCTAGCTCTGAGCTAGGACCCCCGGGCCAATCCCTGTGGCTGCGCGCTCAGAGCGCTCCGTCACTGCCCACGGCCATGCCGTAGCGCCGCGCGACCTCGTGGAATGCCTGCTTGGGTCTGGTGGTGCCGTCGCAGGTCACCGCGACGACGCCGAAGCCGGCCTTGTCGAGGTCCAGCTGGGGGTCGTTGTGATCGGGAAAGTCGGGCATGGCGAAGGTGAAGACGAAGCAGCCGTGTACGCCCTCGGCGTCGTATTGGTCGATGAGTTCACCGAGGTAGCGGGCCTGGACGGCCTCGTCGCGGGGGTGGTCGCCGCGGATGTGCGGCGATGCGGCGAACCAGTTGACGATTTGGAAGGAGCCGGCTCCTCGCCGGTCGGCTCCGGTGAAGGCGCCGCAGCCGAACTCGGTGATGACGACGGGCTTGTCGTGATCGCGCACCAGGCTGCGCAGGCGGTCGGTGTACGTGGCCTGGTTGCGGTCGGAGCGGTAGAGGCTGACGCCGACCAGGTCGAACAGCGACCAGTCGACGCGCTCCCACCCGGCCGCGGCGTAGGTGAGCGGTCCGTGGAAGCGGCGCCGCGCGGTGGCCGCGGCCGCGGTGAGCAGCTTGTTGAGGCGGCGGTCGATCCGGCGGCGCAACGGGGGGTGGAAGCGCAGGATGAGCTTCAGGCGCAGGAACGACTTCGGCCCGGGGACGATGCCGGGCGCGGTGTGGGAGAACTCGCTGCCGACCAGGAGCGTCACGCGGTCCGGGTGTTCTCGGCGCAGTTCTTCGGCCGCCTGCGCGATAGCGTCCAGGTGCGCAAGCAGCTTCGACTTCGGCAGGTCGGGAACGTGGGGCCGGATGTGGACGTCGAGGCCGGTCTCGAGGGCGATGCGGGCGGCATCGATCAACCGCTGCCGGTCGCCGCCGATGAGCATCACCGTGTTGCAGTGCAGCTCCCCGGCAATGACCTCCAAGTCCCGCCGTACGTCGTCGGTGCTCGCCTCGCCGACCAGGTAAGAGATGCCACGGACGGTCAGCATGTGCTCGGCTCCCCTCGGCGCAGGCGACGGGCGGCCAGGAGGAGAAGGGCGGCGACGCCTGCGAGCATGGCGGCGTTGACCGCGTACTTCACCGCGCCATCGACGCCGCCGAGCGGTTCGACCAGGAAGGACAGCCCGGCGCGGACGACCAGGGCACTGCCTGCTGCGGCCAGCACGTGTCGGCGGCCCCAGCCCGGGCTGCGCGACCAGCGCAGCAGCAGCCAGCCCAGGACGGCCATGGCGACGACGTTCACCGTCGTACCGACCCAGGTTGCCGGCAGCAGCTGACTGGCGCACCAAGCGACGCCGGTGACACCGCCGCCCAGCCACCACGACGGCGCCTTCGCCGACGACCGGCCGCTGGTGGGTCGGACGGTGAATGCGGCGACGATCAAGGCGACGGCGACCACGGCGGCGCCGCTCAGCTGCGCCGGGCCGGCGGTGGAGTCGGATGCCGCGTCACTGAAGACGAGTACGGCACCCAGCGCCCACAGCACCACCATCACGCCGATGCCGGCCGGGCCCAGCCACCGGCGGTCCGCGATGCGCGCAGCGCAGGATTCGACCACCGCGATCGGAGCCGCGAAGCTCCAGATCACATGGCCCCCGACATAGTTCAGCAGGTTCGATGCGTCGACCCCCAGGCCGGGGATGAGGGTGTGCTGCGGCTCGGTCGCCCAGTCGGGATCACCGGCGTCGACCTCGTGGTGGAACAGGCTCTGATCGATCAAGCCCGCCTGGATCACCCCGAAGGCGGCGCTCAGCAGCAGGATCGTCGGCCAGCCGCGTCCGGTCCGGCGAGTGATCTCACGGATGAGCACCGCGACGGTGCCGTAAAGCGGGGCGAGGATGAGCAGGCCCGCCAGCAGCTCCAGCGGCCGGTTCGTGCTTTCGCCGTAGCCGATGAGGTACTCCGCGCTGATCGGGGACAGCACCAGCAGGCCGGCCACCGCCGCCCAGCGGCGTCGGGACCGCGGCAGGGCGGCAGGAGCAGGTATTGCGGGCATCAAGGATCCCTAGCTAGGTGGTAGTTCGGGTTTGTGTGGTCGTCGGTCCGGTCGACGCTTGGGAGACAGTCGGCGGTCGCGCTTCCGTCTTCTGGCCAGGAGCGCAGGACATCCCTAGAACTGCGCGGCCGTGCATCCGGGCTGGGCGGGAACCACTTTATGGCTGGGCCCAGGCCGCGTGCTACGTAGGCTCGGTGGCCTGCCGTACGGCGTGCGCGAAGGCCGTAGCGAGTTCGTCCGCGTAGGCATCGACGTCGGTGCCGGGACTGGCCTGCAGCTCGGCGGGCACGGCTTCGAGTGCAGCCAGCAGCGTCACCGCCATCAGGCGAGGCGAGAACCGCCGAAACTCCCCGTCGGCCTGGCCGGCCCGGAGCGCCTGCTCGATGTCTGTGATCGACCGCTCCCGCTCCTCGGCCCCCAGCCCTCGGCGGTCTCGATCTGCCCGACGGCGAGGAGGTGGGCGGGACACCTCCTCGGCGAGAGCCGGCAACGCCTCTTCGACGCCCGCGGCACCTACTTCGCCATATGGCGATCACCAGCAAGCGTGAATGATGGGGTGTTGCAGTTCGAGCGAGACCGGACCTGTCTCCGCAACGCACCTCCCCGGGTTCACCCGTCCGCAGTCAACCGCTCATCGGTCGAGCACGCGGCCGTTCCTCCAGCGGCCGGTACACGGTCAGTGCCTCCTGGAGCTTGTCGACCTGGAACGCGGTGGGCGCTTCGACGACTTCCCCGTCGTATGCCATCCGTGCACCTTCCGGCAGTCCGGAAATGAGCAGCTGCCGCGAGTGCGCCGCAGCGTACAGGCGGGTCCTGGCCACTCCCCCGGCCAGTACCGTGGCGAGCAGACGGGTGCGCGCGAAGCGGCCGCCGTGGGCGATGCGTACGTCGAGGAGGCCATCGGTGAGATCGTGGCGACGTACCGGGGCGATGCCCAGGTTGCGGTAGGCGCCGTTGCCCGCGAAAAGCAGCCACATCGCGCGACGGCGGCCGTTGACGACGGCCTTCAAGGGATGTGCGGTGTGCAGGATCTTCGCGACGCCGAGGAGGGTGGCGGCCGGGTCGCCGATCTTCGGCGACCAGTGTTCCCTGAGGCGTATGAGATCAGGGTACGAGCCGAGGCTGAAGGTGTTCAGGAAGTAGGTCGGCTCTGCCGATCTGGCGGCCAAGGGGGTGATCCGGCCGACGTCGACGCGGACCGCGCTGCCGTTCGCGACCGCGGCGCAGGCGGCGGCCACTGTCTCGGTGCCGAGGTCGGCGGCGAAGTGGTTGAAGGTGCCACTGGGCAGGACCACGAGCGGCACCTGGAACTGCAGGGCGGGAGCCACGGCCGCGTTGATGGTGCCGTCGCCGCCGCACACACCGAGGGCACCGCCCCGGCGCGCTGCTTCGCGTGCGGCATCGGAGATCACCTTGGGCAGCGGTCCGCCTCCCTCCTCGTGGACGATGATCTCAGCGCGGGGCAACTCGGACTTCAACTGCCTTACAGAGTCCATGAGTTGCGGCTGGGCCCCGGAGGACGGGTTGACCACCACGTACAGGCCGTCACCGTCGGGCAGCGCAGGCGCGTCCGTGCGAGGTCGGGCCGGCGGCGGTAGCTGCGCGCGCGAGGGCACCAAGCCGCGCACGGCGAAGGCGGCGCCCACACCGAGAGCCGAACCGACCAGGACATCGCTGGGGTAGTGCACGCCGGTATAGATACGGGAGAAGGCCACCGACGCGGCCACGGGCGCCAGGGCCGCGCCCCAGCCACGGGACTCGAGGGCCACGCCGACGGTGAACGCCACCGCGGACGCGGCATGCCCAGACGGGAACGAGCTGGTGACAGGCTGGCGGGGCAGATGGCGTACGACCGGCACCGCGTCGAGCACGGGCCGCTTCCGGCGCACCGCACCCTTGCCCAAAGTGTTGACGGTGGCCGAGACCAGCGCGAGCGACGCGACTCCGCGCACGGCTGCCCGCCGCCCCCGCGTACCGCCCAGGGCCCACATCCCTACGGCGACACCACCCCACAGCAGCCCGTGGTTGGCGCTCCGGCTCAGACGCGGAAGCACCGGCTCGGCCATCGGCCAGGAACGCTCGCCCACGCGGCGGAAGACGGCGTGGTCCAGGGTCCTGAGCAGCGTGCGGACGGGGTGCCTCGTCGGTTGTTCATCCATGTGCCTCCTTATACCCAATATCATTGCTTGTGTAGGGCAATCAGTTCGAGGTGACGTTGGGGGCGTTCCCCGACTTGGCCCGCCGTGAGGAGCCAGGCGCCGTCCGCGCACGGCTCCTGGGCAAGCCCGCCATAGCTCTGCGGGGCCCCGCTGCCGTCGGGTTCTTCTACGACGAGAACCATGTACACCGTCGATCGGCTTTGCCCGGGCCCGTCCTCAGCACACTCTTCGGCAAGGGAGCGGTACACACGCTCGATGGCGAGACCCACCGTCATCGCAAGGGCCTCTTCGTATCGCTCCTCAAGGACGCCTCCGGCGTATCCGCCCTGGCCGAACACGTCACCCAGGAGTGGGAGCACTCGCGCAAGGCATGGGCAGCCCCCTCGCCGCTGACTCTGTTCGACGAGGTGAGTGTCCTCCGCACCCGGGCCGTCTGCCGTTGGGCAGGCATCCCGCTTCCAGAACACCCAGACGACGAGGTGCGGCACACGGCCCGGGATCTGGTCGGATGCCTCTCCGCCGCCCTGGGGGACCAACTCGTCCCGTCCGGGTTCACGGCCCACGGTCCGGGGTCGAAGGTGTAGGGCGCATCCCACAGGCTTGGGTCGTGATTCTGTCCATACAGATCGAGGAGAACCAGCCGTCCCGTTCACGTGCGAGAGCCTCCCGCAGCTGCGGGCGCTGGTGCAGAGCGTGGGTGCGCGGGTATCCCTTTCGGCGACGGTGCGCCTGGACGGCGTACGTGCACCCGATTCTGCGGGCTTCCGCAGACCCAGCGTCCGGCCGGGCCTGGGCGTAGCCTCGTAACCGCCGCCCCCTGCCGCTCGGCGTACCGGCCGGCGCGGAAAGCGAGGAGACATGAGTACGCAGCATCCGATCGATGAGTCGTACTGGATGGCCACCTGCCCGGCACGGACTATCCACCGCCCGGCACGGACCTGACCGCGGATGTCGCAGTCATCGGCGGCGGCATCGTCGGCCTATGCACCGCATGGGAACTACGGCGGCGGGCCTGGACGTCATCCTCCTGGACGCCGACCGGATCGCCGCCGGTGTGAGCGGCTACACCACCGCCAAAGTGACGGCACTGCACGGACTGCGTTACGCACAGCTGGAGAAGGAACACGGCATCGACAGCGCACAGCTGTACGCACTCTCCCAGCTGGACGCGGTCGAGCACACGGCGGCCCTGTGCGCCGAACTGGGCATCGACGCCGACCTGGAGCGGTCCTCCGCCTTCACCTATGTACAAGATCCTGGACGTACCGACGAGATCAGGCAGGAGGCGGAGGCCGCCCGGCGGGCAGGACTGGACGCGTCCTTCGTGACCGAGACCGACCTGCCGTTCGAGGTGGCCGCCGCGGTACGCGTGGAGCGTCAGTTGCAGTTCCATCCGCGGAAGTTCCTGCTGGCGCTGGCTGAGAGGTTCAGCAGGGCCGGAGGGCGCATCTTTGAGCGCACGCGTGTCACCGGACTGCGCGACGGCACCCGCTGCCGCCTGGTCACCGAGGGCGGCGTCGCGGTGGAGGCGCGTGATGCGGTTATCGCCACGCACTACCCGGTATTCGACCGCGCCCTGCTCTTCACCCGCCTCAAGCCCCGGCGGGAGTTGGTGACCGCGGCACCCGTGCCGGCCGAGGCCGCCCCCACGGGCATGTACCTGACCCCCGAGGACAACATCCGCTCGGTGCGCAGCGCACCCTTCGACGGGCAGCGACGGCTGCTCATCGTCACGGGAGAGTCCTTCGAACCGGGCTCAGAAGGCGTCCAGAAGCGCCTCGCACACCTCGATGCATGGGCCCGCGAACGGATGCCGGGATTCGCGGAGTCGGACAGGACCTATCACTGGGCAGCACAGGACAACGACTCCAGCGACCATCTGCCTTATGTCGGCCACGCCCACCCAGGGTCCCAACACGTCTATGTGGCCACCGGCTTCGGCGGCTGGGGCATGAGCAACGGCCTGATGGCCGCCGGTCTGCTCACCGCCCATATCACTGGCGGGCCGCGGCCGGCCTGGACCGGCCTGTACGACCCGCGCAGGCTGCCACCGGTCCGTGAGGCGGGGCACCTCGCGCAATTCCAGGTCACCGTCGCCAAACACTTCGTCGGCGACCGCCTGCACACCAGCCACGTCGACTCCGTGGCCGACGTCCCGCCCGGCAGCGGAGCCGTCGTACGCCTGCACGGCAAACGGTGCGCGGTCTACCGCGACGAGCAAGGACACACCGCGGCACTGTCCGCGCGCTGTACCAACCTGGGGTGCCTGGTGCAGTTCAACGACGCCGAGCGGGTCTGGGAATGCCCCTGCCACGGATCCCGCTTCGCGACGGACGGCTCGGTCCTGCACGGCCCGGCCACCCGCCCCCTCGAACAACGCGACGTACCGGACCCCGATGGGGAGTAGAGACCAAACGAGGCCGTTCAACAGGTCCGATCGCGCAGCGTAATTGGCCGATATGCGTCGAGTGTCCGTGCATGCCACGATGAGGAAACCCATCCGCCTCACGAGGAGTGACGCTCATGGGCAAGGAAGAGCAGTCCGCCAACCGTCCCGAGCAGGCCCCCGGCGGGAGATTGCGGCGTTTGGCCTCGGCGTACAGCTGATCGTAGGTGGGGTCCTGGGCGCCGGAGTGCGAGTGCTGCCCGCCGCGCTTGCCGGACGACATGTCCTGGGTGGAGCTCTTGCTGGCGGTACGGGGGACTCCCCGGAACGCGCGCGCCCCTTGTTCACGGTGCGTGCGGCGATCCCCTGGGCCCGCTTCTTGCTCTCGCCGCGCTGTTCGGAGCTCTCCTTGATGTGGCCGTACTGCCGTTCCCACTTGGGGCTGGATCCTCTGGGCGTGATGCTCTTCTCAAGCCGGTTCAGGCGAGGCCGGCTCACGCACGTATGGCTTGCGCCCTTCACCCGTCACTCTGCACCCAGTCCCCTGGCCCTCAATCGCAGGGTCAGGAGCCGGGGAACTGGCATGCCGTCACGTCGGCTGGCTGGGGCGCGAGTTGGTTACGGGTGTGGCCCGCCGGAGTCACCAGGCTCGTCATGGTCGGGGGTGTCCCAGGAATCGGCACGGGGGTGCGGTTTCTGTGGTGGCCTCGGCTTCCGCGAGGCCCGTCGGCTGCCCCACCACCAGCAGGCAAGCAGCGCGAGGACGAGGGCGATGCCCGCGACGGTGAGCAGCATGGGGGTGGCCGAGGCGAGGGAGGTGGCCGAGTGGTCCGGTGTCATGACGAGCGCATAGCACCCGTCCACCCGGCCCTATCGGGTATGCCCGTACATTCATCCAGGGTTTCCACGTGCTGCATCCGTCCGGGCTCCGAGGGGGCCACCTCAGGACCGGAAACGGTTTCACCGTTTCATCAACGGCGCCACGCGGCCCGCGACAGGCAGACTCCGTGAGGCTGCCTGCGCACGTCGTCGGACCGCGCCGAGGTCCCGTTTGAGGGTTCCCGACGTTGCGGCCGGCAGTGCCCGGATTGCGAGGCGTCGGCGCAGGCCGCAGTCTGGATGTGTCCCCCACACAGTAAGGACGCTCGCCATGGGTAAGGCAAAGGCCAAGGGCAAGCAGGTCAAGGGCAAGGTGAAGGAAGCCACGGGCAAGGCCGTGGAGGACCAGGGCGTGCAGGCGGAGGGCCGCGGGGAGCAGGCTCAGGGCAAGGTCCAGGAAGCGGCGGCTGACGTGGCCAAGCGGGCGAAGCGGGCCGGTCGGTAAGAGCGATCGCCAGCTGCGCGAGGGTGATTGCGCCGCGCAGCTGCGTGCGAGGTGTCTGATGAGCACCGACACTGTGCTGACGCCGGCCGGCCACGTCTGGTGACACCGCCGGGGGTTTACGCGCCGCAGTTCGACTCTCGCCTTCTGATGCGGGCCATCGGCCGGGAGGGGATTGAAGCCGGCATGGACGTGCTGGATCTGGGCACCGGCTGCGGCGTGCTGGCTGTGCAGGCGGCGCGTCTGGGCGGGCGGGTGACGGCGGTGGACATCGCCTGGAGGGCGGTGTGGACGGCGAGGATCAACGCGCTGCTGGCTCGTCGGCACATCACCGTGCTGCGGGGCGACCTCACGGCTGCGGTGCCGGGGCGGACGTACGACATCGTGGTCAGCAATCCGCCCTACCCTCCCTCCCTCTGTGCCGTGTTGCCCCGGCGTGGCGCGGCGCGCGCCTGGGACGCCGGGCCCGACGGCCGCGGGGTGGTGGACCGGATCTGCGACGCGGCGCCGAACGTTCTGGAGCCCGGAGGGTGCTGCTCGTGGTGCACTCCGCCCTGTGCGGCGTTGACGCCACCCTGCACCGGCTCGCCGAGGTGGGCCTGCGGCCCGAGGTCGCCGACCGCACGGTCATTCCACTCGGTCCGGTACTGCGCTGCCGGCAGGCATGGCTGCGCCGGCAGGGCTTGTTGAGCGACAGCGAGGAAGGGCTGGTGATTATCCGTGCCGAGCACTCCTGACCGGCCGCGGCGCATCACCCGGGACTATGACGGGCCGCTGCTCGTGGAAGGGCCGGTCGAATTCATCTGCGGCGACGGCAGCGTCCGCATCTCGCGGCGTCTCGCCGTCGCCGTCTGTACCTGTCGACGCAGCCGGGCCTATCCGTGGTGCGACACCAGCCACCGCCGCCGCACCGAGCCCGATGCCCAAGTCGAAGCCAAGGGGTAGGCGCTGATGCCCGCCCCTGTCGAGGCACGCCACGGCAGCCCGCCACTGCCTGAGCCCCTGCGGCGAGATCTCCGTCGGCATCGTGGCCGCGCTGCGGGCCGGTGCGGCACCCGCGCCGCCGCCCGGGGCCGGGGCCGCGGATCCGTACGGCGACGATCTGCAGCCCTGCTCGGCCTGCACCGGGCGCTGCGCGGCGCGCTGGTCGGCCACTTCGCCGCAGTGGAGGTGACCTCATCGCCCGCTTCACGCCGGCTCGCCCAAGCGCTGCGCCGCCTTGCTGCCGGCCCGGCCGCCGAGCGGTTCTACGACGAACATGTGGTAGCGGACGCCGTCCACGAACAGGTGGCCTGCTGGCCGGTGAACCCGGCCTGGAACCCGACGTGGTCTTCGGTATCCAGACCACCGGACTCCTCGAAGACCGCCTCAGCGCGCACTTCCTTCACGCCTGGCGCGGCGGCCGCAGTGCCCTGCGCCACGCTCAGCGGCTTCCGATGTGTAACCCATAAGCGGAAAGGAAGGTTTTGATGAGTGACGCCCCGCAGGACCCTGCCGACAAGTACCCTCGGCCCGACTTCCCCCAGCAGGACCAGGAGCCGCCCGGCTGGACCGGACCGATGGACCCGCCGCCCGACCACGGCGAGGAATCCTACCGCGGCAGCGGCCTGCTCCAGAGCCGCAAGACGGTCCTGACCGGCGGCGACTCCGGCATCGGCCGTGCCGTCGCGCTCGCCTACGCCCGCGAGGGCGCAGACGTCCTGTTCACCTACCTGCCCTCGGAGGCCAAGGACGCACAGGACACCGTCCGCCTCGTCGAGGAGGCTGGCCGCCGGGCCGTGGCGGTGCCGTGCGACATCCGCGAAGAGGAGCAGTGCCTCCGACTGGTGGAGCGCGCGGTGGAGGAGTTCGGGCGGATCGACGTACTGATCAACAACGCGGCGTACCAGATGTCCCAGCCCGACGGCATCGGGGAGATCTCCACCGAGCAGTTCGACCGTGTCATGCGCACCAACCTGTACGGCATGTTCTGGCTGTGCAAAATGGCGGTTCCGCACATTCCCGCCGGCGGATCCATCATCAACACCGCATCGGTGCAGGCATACAAGCCGAGCCCGCACCTGCTCGACTACGCCATGACTAAGGGCGCCATCGTCACCTTCACGCAAGGCCTCGCCCAGATGCTGATCGACGACGGTATCCGCGTCAATGCCGTGGCTCCCGGGCCGGTGTGGACCCCGCTGATCCCCGCCACGCTGCCCGACACCCAGGAATTCGGCAAGCAAGCCCCGATGGGACGGCCCGCCCAGCCCCGCGAGATGGCACCCGCCTACGTCTTCCTCGCCTCGGAGCACGCCAGCTTCATCACCGCCGAGATCGTCAACGCCACCGGCGGCACACCACTGCCCTGACCGCGAGACACGAAAGGCCCGTCATGACGGTAAAGGTCTCTGACCAAGTTCTCGGACGACTGCGCCAGGGGGGAGTCGAGCACGTCTTCGCCTACCCGGGAGACGGCATCAACGGCCTGCTCGCCGCCTGGGAACGGGCCGACAACAAACCCGCCTTCATCCAGGCCACGCCACGAAGAGGCGGCCGCCGAAGCCGTCGGCTACGCCAAGTTCTCCGGCCGCGTGGGAGTGTGCGCGGCGACCTCCGGGCCCGGCGCGATCCACCTCCTCAACGGTCTCTACGACTCCAAGCTCGACCACGTTCCGGTGGTCGCGATCGTCGGGCAGACGGCGCGCAGCGCCATGGGCGGCTCCTACCAGCAGGAGGTTGATCTCGTAGCCTCTACAAGGATGTCGCGGCCGACTTCTGCGAGACGGCGACGGTTCCCGAGCAGCTGCCGAACGTCATCGACCGGGCCATGCGCACGGCCTACGCCAAGCGGACAGTGACCGCCGTCATCATCCCGGCCGACGTCCAGGAGCTGGACTATCGCCACCGAAGCACGCCGTCAAAATGGTTCCCTCCAGCCTGGGCAGCGTCAACTACGCCCCCGTTCCCGCGGACGCCGACATGACGCCGGACAGGGAGCGCGTCATGCGCGGGCCGAAGTGGAGAAGCCGGCGGATGTGCTGGGCGCGGGCGTGGCCAAGGCCCTGCTCGGCAAGGATGTCCTGCCCGACGACCTGCCGTACGTGATTGGCTCGATCGGTCTCCTCGGCACACGCGCCTCGTACGAGCTGATGCGGGACTGCGACACCCTGCTCGTGATCGGCTCCAGCTTTCCCTGCACGCAGTTCATGCTCGAGCTCGATCAGGCCCGCGCGGTCCAGATCGACATCGACCCCTACATGAGAAGATCGAAAAGGACACGGCGCGTTGGTGGGAGGTCATGCAACGCCGCGCCGCCGTGGACGCCGATCCCGTCAACCCCGAGTACGTGGTGCATGCCCTGGACGCGCTCGTGCCGGAGAACGTCATCCTGGCCGCAGATTCGGGTTCCGCCGCCAACTGGTACGCACGGCACCTGCGGATACGCGGCTCGATGCGCGGCTCCCTGTCCGGAACTCTTGCCACCATGGGCCCCGGCGTCCCGTACGAAACTGGAGTGGGTCAGTGGGGCGTGATCGGCTTGCCGCAGCACCGCGACTGCCTGGTCAGGATTTGCGCTGGCACAGCGCGCCGCGGGAAGCGCATACTGAGAAACACCCCCAGGGGCTGGAGGACTCAATGATCGTGCTCGGACTCATTCTGCTCGTCATCGGCGCTGTCGCCGGCATCTCCATCCTTTGGACCATCGGCCTCGTACTCGCCGTCATCGGTGCGGTTCTCTGGCTGCTTGGGTCCCTCGGCCACGCGGTCGGGGGCCGGCGGCACTACTGGTAGGACGCCACTCGCCAGGTGAACCACCCGCGAGCACCGTCGACCGTCCTGGTGGTCGAGAAGCTCGCCCCTCGGCCCCTGGCCAGTGGCCCGGACATGACCACGATCTCCCTGGTTGGACTGTACCCCCGCCGCCGGTGTGACGATACGGCGGATCACGGTCTCTCCCGGGCGGGCGTGCGCGAGACCGACAGCGCGGGGTGGGGTTGCTGGCCGCCGGTGGTGGGCGAGATGTGGAAGGTTGCCATGGCTGACGGTTCCCCGTCCGGTGAGTCGCACCATGCGCGAGGCCGTGATGAGACCAGCGAGGAGCGTGCGGACCGGCGTTGGAGCGATCTGCTGCAGGAACTGCGGGTAGCGCAGACCGGGGTACAGATTCTCTTCGGTGTTCTGCTCACGGTGGTCTTCCAGCCCCGGTTCGGCGACCTGTCAGCGACTGACCGCAACATCTACGTCGCCACCGTGGTCCTTGGCGCAGCGACGACGGGGGCGCTCGTCGGGCCGGTTTCGTTCCACCGGCTGGTGACCGGCCGCCGTCTGAAGCCGCAGACGGTTACCTGGGCATCCCGGATGACGCTGCTCGCGCTGATCCTCCTGCTCTGCACGATGGCCTCGGCGCTGCTGTTGGTCCTGCGGGTGGCCCTGAACGACTCCCTCGCGGTGTGGCTGGTAGCTGTCATGGTGGTGTGGTTCGTTGTGTGCTGGTTCGTGCTGCCGGCCTGGCAACGCCACGCGGGCGACACCGAGCGGTGACGGCACAGCATCGCTCAGGTGCCGCCCGGGAGGCTGGAGGTGCAGCCTGGCGGGGACCTGTGGGCGGCCGAGGAGTCGGGGCCGTCGGAGTGGACGCTGGATGCGCTGGCCGCCGCGGCGAGGCGGCTGGGGATCGAGGTCGGCCGCTCCCAGGTACGCAGGATCCTGCTGGCCGAGGGAGTGCGCTGGCGCCGTACTCGGTCCTGGACCCGCTCGAAGGACCCGGACTTCGCGGGAAAAGGACGCGGATCATCGGCCTCTACAGCGACCCGCCCGACGGCGCGACGGTCGTATGCGCCGACGAACTGGGGCCGGTGATCCCGCGCGCCTTCCCGCCCGCACCAGGCTGGTCGCCGGATGGGCACCGGATCAAGAATGAGATCGACTACAGCCGCGGACCGGAGAAGACCTGGGGCTACGGCGGTCTGCGCGTGACGGACGGACACGAGATCACCATGACCGCCCCCTCCCGCAACAGTGCCTTCTACCAGGAGTTCCTGCAACAGGTAGAGGACGCCAACCCCACCGGACAGATCTGGATCGTCACCGACAACCTTTCCTCCCACAACAGCCTGTCCACCCGGACCTGGCTGGAGGATCATCCCCGCATCCGACACGCCTTCATCCCCGTCGGCGCCTGCTGGCTCAACCTGCAAGAAGGCTGGTGGCGGATCTTCCGCAAGACCGCCCTGGCCGGGCGGTCCTTCGCCAATCCCGACGACATCACCCAGGCCACGGCCGTGGCCACCCGACAGCTCAACGCCCGTGCCAGACCATGGATCTGGGGTCGGACACCCCCCGCGCCGGGCCGTCCCTCTGCGGCCCAGTCATCCGCAACGGCTGTTCCGCCCAGATGGTCTTGCCGTCGCGGACGTACCGGGTGCCCCAACGCTGGGCGAGTTGGGCGACCAGGAAAAGGCCGCGGCCGCCCTCGTCCGTGGTGCGGGCCCGGCGCATGTGCGGGGCGGTGCTGCTGCTGTCGGAGACTTCGCAGATGAGGTCGCGGTGACGGGTGAGTCGCAGGGTTATCGGTCCCTCGGCATAGCGGTAGGCGTTGGTGACGAGTTCGCTGACGATGAGTTCGGTGGTGACGGCCATCTCGTCCAGCTGCCATGCGGTGAGCTGACGCGTCGCCAGTTTGCGTGCCTCGGCGGCGATGGTCGGCTCCGTGGGCAGCTCCCAGGTGGCCACCTTCTCCGCCGCCAGGGCGCGGGTGCGGGCGATGAGCAAGGCGACGTCGTCGGCGGGGTGTTCGGGGAGCATCGCTTCCTCGACCGCCGTGCAGGTCTCCTCCAGCGTGCGGGCGGGCGCGGTCAGCGCCGTACGCAGCCGCGCCAGCCCGTCGTCGAGGTCCTGTCGGCGGAGCTCGAGGAGGCCGTCGGTGTAGAGCGTCAGAAGGCTGCCCTCGGCCAGTTCCAGCTCGGTGCTCTCGTACGGCAGCCCGCCCAGGCCGAGCGGTGGGCCCGCGGGTATGTCGGGGATGCTCACCTGTCCGTCCGGGGTGACCACCACGGGCGGCATATGGCTCGCACGGGCCATGGTGCAGCGGCGGGAGACCGGGTCGTAGACCGCGTAGAGGCAGGTCGCACCGATCAGCTGCGGGGAGGACATATCGGTCGCGTCCTGCTCGGCCGCCAGGCGGTCCACGAGGGCGTCGAGGTGGGCGAGTATCTCGTCCGGCGCGAGGTCGAGGTTGGCCAGCGTGTGGACGGCGGTGCGCAGCCGCCCCATGGTGACGGCGGCGTGGGTGCCGTGGCCGACCACGTCTCCGACGACGAGGGCGACGCGGAGACCGGAGAGCGGAATGACGTCGAACCAGTCGCCGCCGACGCCCGCGGCCGGGTCGGCCGGCCGGTAGCGGTGGGCGACCTCGGCCGCCGGGTGTCCGGGGACCTCCGCGGGGAGCAGGCTGTGCTGGAGGGTGAGCGCCGCCTGATGCTGCTGGGTGTAGCGGCGGGCGTTGTCGATGCACAGCGCGGCGCGGGAGGCGAATCCCTCCGCGAGGGTGAGGTCGTCCTCCTCGAACGACTCCAGCCGTCGCGACCGCCACAGGCCGATCGTGCCCAGCACCAGCCCGCGCGCGGCCAGCGGCACCACCATCAAGGAGTGGAGCCCCTCGCTGAGCACGCGCTCGGCCCGCTCGCGGTCCTCGGCCAGCCAGGGAAGTTGGCTGGCCCGGTACGTTTCGAAGACCGGTCGGCGCTCGGCCAGGCACCGGAGGTGCGGAGCCTGAGGCGGGAAGGGAATCATCTCGCCCACCGGATACATCACCTCCGACGCCTCCGGTGAGATGCCGCGCATCGCCATTCTGCGCATCTCTCCGTGCGTCCCCGGAACCGGCTCCTCGCCACGGTTCACCGGATCCAGCAGGTCCACGGATACATAGTCGGCCAGGTCGGGCACGGCCACCTCGGCCAGTTCACGGGCGGTGGTCGCCACGTCCAGCGTGGTCCCGATGCGGGCGCTGGCCTCGTTGAGCAGCGCCAGGCGACGACGGGCCTGCACGCGGTCGGTCACATCCTCGACCGTCTGCGCCACGCCGAGGACCCGGCCGGCCGAATCCTGCATCCGGAACGTCGACGACGACGCGACCAGCTCCTGGCCGGGGGCCGAGAGGATACGGACGGGCTGCTCGGCGAAGATCAAGGACTTCCCCGTCTCCAGCACCTGCCGCAGCCGGGCCTCCACCGTCTCCGCGTCGGCCTCGAAGAGGAAGTCGCGGACGCGCAGGCTACGGTGGAGCTCGGTCGGGACCCCGCTGAACTTCGCCATCGCCCGGTTCACCCGCAGAATCCTCAGGTCCGGAGCGTGAACGGCCAGCCCGATCGGGGAGCGGCGGAACAGCCCGTCCAGGAGCGACCGATCGGTTTCCCACTGGATCACCTCCTGCGCCGGCGCAGCGACGACGTACCACTCGTAGCCGGCATCGGGCCGCAGGACGACCCGGGCACGGCACCCCATCTCCACCCGGTGACCCGCGCGGTGCCGGACCGGCACGATGCCGAACCACCCCTGGTCACGCAGGCAGGCCGACACCGCCGCCAGGACGACACCACGGTCCTCGAAGTCCATCAGGACGTCGTCCGCCGCCCGGCCGAGCACCTCCTCGGGCGCATAGCCGAGCATCTCCTCGGCCCGCTCGCTCCACCCGACGACACGCCCCCGAGGATCGAGGACCACCGAGGCTGCGCGACGCACGGCGAAGGGATCCTCCGGCCCCTCGCTGAACGTCGACAGCGATGCGTCCATCACCACCACCTTGTGCCTGCCGAGCGGGCGACACCACACGGCCGCCCGGGGTGACTCCCCGCCGTGGTCCGATGGCAGTACCCGCGATGCTCACCCCAGTATCGGCCCCGGGGCCCGACCTCGCTTTCCGTCGCCTCCGCGGAGCAGGGCGTGACCGGGCCGCCAATCGGGTGATGACAGGGCGGGGACCGGCCGGGCAAAGTGTCACGGGGCGGCACCTCGCCCGCCGGCCGGGGCCGGCACCGCATCATTCGAGTGGCGTCGCACACACCTCCCGCCCGGCATGGGTACGTCCGCGGTGTTCGGCCCCAGGCCGCCCAAGACGTACGAGGAGGACGAGAATGCAGGCGAGCGTGGGTGACCGGCTCCTTGTCCATGGCCGGATCGTCGGTCAGCAGGACCGGACGGCGGAGGTCATCGAGGTGCTGGGAGAGAACGGCGGGCCTCCCTACCGGGTCCGGTTCGAGGACGGCCACGAGACCCTCATGAGCCCCACGACCGTGTCTCGTCGACCTGCATTTCACGCGGCGGCCGACCTTGGCGGGATCGGCCTTCGGCGAGCCTGGGTCCCAGGTCTCCGGGAGGGACAGGCGCCAGTCGACCGCGGCCGAAGCATGGTCGGCGGCCAGGTGCAGCGAGACGCCGGCCTGGCAGTTGGTGACCTTGCCCGCGGTGCCGGTGTACTGCCGCGACACGCACGCCGACGCCTCTCCATCCTTGAGAAACCCTGTGTCATCGATGATCAACGCGGCCGGCCCGATGGCGTGCTGCATCCTCCAGGCGAGCCGGGCTCGCACATGGGCCGGGTCCCACGGGCTGGAGGTGATGAAGTGGGCCAGAGCCTGCCGGTTCCCGTCCTCACCAAGCCGAGCAGCCATCGGTGCGTCAGCAGCCCGCGCAGATACACCGATCCCCACCGACGCTGATCCGCACGCGCGAACGGCTCGAACACATCCGCCGCGAAATCCTCCAGATCACGCCGGACCGCAGCCAACTCCTCAGGCGTCACAACCGATCAACGCAACAACCGATCATCTGGACACGCTACCGACAACTGCACCTGACCAAGCCCTACTAGCGCCTCTTCGCGGGATCAGATCAATGTGCCCTTGTAGCACGCCGTGGATGCGTGCTTCTTCTTTACTCCGAGTTTCTTCAACCCGTTACTGCAGTAGTAGAGAAGGTAGGCGTCTTCGGGCCCCTGGTCGCTCGTGCCATAGTCCTCGGCGTAGCCGCAGTACGTGTTGGCTTTGCCAGGGACGGGTACCCGGTAGCCCTTGCTCCGCAGATACTTCCGGCAATCCTGGGCCCACGCCTCAGCCGGGCTGGCGGTGACCAGCGGGGCGACCCCGGCCAGGAGCGCGCCACTCACGGTCAGCGCAGCCAGACGCTTCCACCGGCTGACGCTGCTACTGATCGATCCATCGTCTTCGTCGTGACTACGCTCGATCATTCCACCAATCCTTCATTCCTGAGCCGCGCCCATCGAAACGTTCTTTCGTCCCGGCCAGGCGCCTGGCCGATACCTGTCGAGCACAGGGCACCTCGTGACATCCGCAGGTAGGCCCTCGTACGTCTCTGGGAACGAGTTGTGTCAGCCGGGTGCTCGTTCCGTTGCTGTGTTATCAGGTTTCCCCCTCAACCAGGCCGGAGCACGACGACATTCGTCCTGACCCGAACATCGCCGATGCAACACAATGGCCACATGCCATACGGATCCACTTCAACGTCGAAGACCTGGCTCGCACGCGCATGGCGCAGACCCCCCGACCTTTGCTGAAAACGGGCTGGCGCTTTGGATGCTGCGGCAACCTCACTGCGTCAGACAGCTCGCCACATGGAAGCGAGAATCTTTCACAAGCATGGTGCCCCCGCTCCGCAGGTTGACCTCTGCATATCCCTGGGTGGGTACGTCCCCTGACTCCGTCTTGTTCACGAGCGCCCCACCCGATCCAGCTGCCCTCGAGACGGCGAACAACCGCTGTTGAAACTGCTTGAGTGAACGAATCCACCGGCCGTATATCGCCACCATGTAATCCAGTTCAAAAGTGCTGATAATTACCGGGCGGAGGCAATAGGAGCGCCGCCGCGCTGTACCTGCTTGATCCTGTCGACAATCATCTTGATGATGGACATGATCCTGGTAGAGGGAACGCCTACACCTTCCCGCCATGTGTACTTGATTTGCGCGATCACTCCTCCCTGCCGCACGTTGATGATCTTTTCCATCCAGCCCTGCTTCGAGGGGACTTCAATCCCAGCGATCTCGTCTCCGGGAGGGTTGTTGCCTATCTCATCCACCGTCAACTTGGACGTGAACAAGGCGTCAGCTGTCTTACTTGCGGGAAAGGAGAGCAGCCGTACGGAGAGTTCTTGGTCTACACTGTTCGTGAACCCAACGCTTCCTACGGCGACTGCCTTCGCACACCAACGGCGGGGCCAGGTTTCCGACTGGCAGATCGTCGGGTCAGCGGTTTCCCACGCCTTTCTGACACGTTGCTCCCCCAGATCAGACGGGATGCTGTACTGGTTGGGTAGCGCGCGCTCCAGAGCCTTCGTATACAGGACTACCACAGGCTGTGGGGAGGGCTTGCCTTCACCCGCCGGTTTGCTGGATGGGCTGCTGCGCTGCCCACCGCCTGAGCTGCAGCCGGAACTCAGAGGGATGATGAGAAGGGTCAGGACCAGGCATGCAGTCGCAGTTCCAACGCGCCCATACCCATCCATCATCTTGGCCCGCCCTTGTCTGTATACGAATGTGATCACTGACGATAGGGAATGTTATCGAACTGGGTTCTGCCTCCGCCGAGTTGACCGCCTGGGCGAGCGCTGCCGCCACGAGTTCCGCGGCACCTCGGCCGAGGTTGAGGACCACCGTCAACGGCAGCATCAGCGCCGCCAAAGCGCGTCCTGCGGGCCAACCGCCACAGCTTCAAGAGCGAGGCAGGCGGCCCACTGCTCTCGCTGAGCAGGACTACGCAGTCACCCGCTGCCCCTCGCCCGCGGCGGCATGGAGCAGCACCCCGGCGAGTCCGTCCGGGACGGAGAGCATCGGCCAGTGTCCGGTGTCGAGTTCGAAGAAGGCCACGTGGGGCTCGGTGAGCACCTGGAAGCGAGAGTCCCCCGACCGCACCAGGGACTCGACCATGGCGATGCTCATCCCCGTGCCGGTACAGAAGACGCCGCTCATCGGCAGCGTGGCGGCGGCCCCCGACAGCCGGAGCGGCTGGGTGAGCGTACCCAGCGGCTGCGGCGCGGCCAGGCGGACGAGCCGGGCCAGCGCGTCTGCGGGGACGCCCGCGATGCTGCTCCGGGCCTGCGCGTCGTCGAGTGACGGCGGGGGGAGCCGCCAGCCGTCCTCGACCTGTTCGGACCGTTGCCGCCACCCGTCGCGGACCGCCGGATCGGGCTCGAATTCGCATACCAGGCCGTGCACCGAAAAGCCATCCATCGGCAGGGGCGCCGACACGTACACGATCCGGGACACCCGTTCCGGGCGCCGGTCGGCGGCGCCCAGCGCCGGAAAGCTACCGTGACAGTGGGCGACAAGCACCACCTCCGGCGCATCCAAGTGATCGATGAGCTGCACCAGATCCTCGATGTGTCTCCAAACCCGTTTCCGGACCGGCTAGATGGCGGCGGTCGCCCATGCCCGTGAGCGTCGCCGCGTACGCCTCGGCTCCCCGCTCCCGTAGCCGATCCACTACGTCCTGCCACAGCCAGCCGCCCATATGCCCGCCCGGCACCAGCACATACGCCGTCATCAACGCCTCCTCGCATAGCTTGGCCGCGCGGCCGGCCCCCCCGTTGACCCGGCCGCGCATGCCGTTACGGTAGGAACTCCCCCTGAGGGAGGTTCAAGACATGACCGTGCCCACGTCCCCTGATGGCATGTGGAGCATCGGCGAACTCGCCGAGCAGGCAGGCGTCACCGTCAAAACCGTCCGCTTCTACTCGGACCGCGGCCTGCTGCCCGAGGCCATCCGCAGCGTCGGGGGCCACCGTCGGTACGGCCCCGAGGCCCTGGACCGACTCCGCCTGATCCGTTCGCTACGCACCCTCGACCTGCCACTGCCGCAGGTCGACCGGATCCTCGCCCAGGAGGACGCGCCGGGCGCAACGGACGCCCTGGAGGGCGCCGTCGCGGGGCAGCTACGAGAACTCGGCACACAACTGTCCACTCTGCGCTGGCGGGAAGCCGCCCTCCACCTTCTCCGCGACTGCACCCCCGAGGAACGCGCCGACCGCCTGCGCCTGATCGGTGCTGTGAACACCCCGCCCACCACGGACGCCTTGGCCCGCTTCTGGCGTCACGTACTCCCCGCGCGGCTCCCGGCCCGCCTGCTCTCCACGCTCCTCGAAGCGGCGGTTCCGCAGCCCCCCGCCGACCCGACCCCGTCCCAGGTCCTGACCTTCGCCCGACTCCATGCCGTCGCCACGGACACCCGCGTCCTCGACATCAACATCCGCCGCCTCGCACCCCGAACCCCCGACGGGTCCTGCCGCCCGGCCGTCCTCTACGAAGGGCTTACCGAGGCGTGCGCGCTCGCCTCGGCGCACGTACGAGCCCAACGGCCCCCGCACGCGGGCGAAGCCCTCGACTGTTTCGTCGCCGCCCACGCCGGCTTGCGCAACATGCGGGACACCCCCGCCTTCCGCCGCCAACTCAGCTTCCAGCTGGCCCAGCTCGCGCATCCCCTCATAGACCGCTACTGGCAACTCGCCGGCGAACTCCCCTCCGCCTCCCCGCAACCGACCATCGGCGCCACGGACGACTGGCTCCGCGCCGCGCTGGACGCGCAGGTCGCTTAGCGCTGGATTCCTCAAAGTCGGTACACATATCGGCGGCGTAGCGTCCGGGTGGGCGGGGACCAGTCAACGCGGAAGAAGCGCAAGCTCCCGCCGCCCCCCGAAGGGCGCCAAGGTCATCCCCGGCGAGAAGATCCAGCGGCGCGGCATCGGCGCTTACATGGCCGGGGTTAGCCGCCCCCGCTGATCTCCACGTGCGAGCACGCGACACTAACCCGGCGCCGCCCCCATCGTGCGCGCCGTGAGTACACCGCCTGAGACACCCTCGCCGCGAAGCATCGCCCGCGAAGTCGCCGGACTTGTCCTCGTCGCCGCCGGCATCCTCGTCGTGCTCGTCGCTCTGGGCGCCATACACCCGCTGCTGAGCACCAGTGTGGCCGCGGCGGGCACCTTCGCGGCCTTCCGCTTCCCGGCACCGCCGAGGAGCAACGTCTCCCGCGTCGTCGCCTGCGCCATCAGCGCCATCGCGACTACGACCGCCGTCGGCTGCGCCTTCGCGTACTGCCCGCCTCTGGCGTGGGTCGAAGTCGGCGCAGGCATCTGCGCGGCGGGCATGTGGCTGGCCAGTGAGGCGACCTGATGCCACGCCAGTTCCTGCCCAGCTTTCGCCGCCTCCCCCTCCCGCGCACGGCGCTACCACTGTCGACGGAGGAGAAGCCCGCCGGGCCGATCGGCAACACGTACGTCTCCATGACCTACGCGGGCACCACTACCGTGTGGGGCACCGAAGAGCGCGCCGCGGGCTGGGGCCTCGATCGCGTCATCCAGGAGGGGTACGAGCGGAGCATCTGGACGTTCAAGAGCGTCAAAGCGATCTCCAAGCATCCCGGTGCGCTCACCGTCGAGATCGGGCGCGGCGGTGACGAGCGCCAGTTCGCGGAAACCCTCACCGACCACCCGCTCCTGCACGTCCTGAACGTCCAGGCGAATCCGCTGGAGCGGGTCACCGTCTTCAAGAAGCGGTTCAGCGCGCAACTGCTGCTCTCCAAGAAGGGTGCGTTCGTCGAAATCACCCGCAGCCGCGCGGGCACGATCACCCGCCTCGACCTGCTGCCGCCGAACCGCGTCGAGCCGATACCCGACCCGCACGGCGACTACGTCTCCCACTTCGAGTTCGCCACATACGACGGACGGGTCCGCGAACTAGGGCGTGTATCGAAAGTGGATCTTGAGCGTGGAATGATCTTGGCTTATGGCACGTGGAGATCTGACGGATGCACAGTGGGCTCGGCTGGAGCCGCTGTTGCCCAAGCGCAAGAAGCCGGGCCGGCCGCCGATATGGACCCGGCGGCAGCTGATCGACGGCATACGGTGGCGGACCCAAGCCGGGACGCCGTGGCGGGACATCCCGGAACAGTACGGGCCCTGGGGGCGGGTGTACGACCTGTTCCGCCGCTGGCAGCTAGATGGCACCTGGCAGCGGATCTTCACCGCGTTGCAGGCCCAGGCGGACGCCAAGGAACTCATCACCTGGGACCTCAACATCGACTCCACCGTCTGCCGGGCCCACCAGCACGCCGCCGGGGCGCGGAAAAGGGGGACTTGCAAAAGGAACCGCCCGGCGGTATCACCGTCGAGCCGGACGACCACGGTCTCGGACACTCGCGAGGGGGCCTGACCACCAAGCTGCACCTGGCCGTCGAACAGGGACAGAAGCCCATGTCGATCGTGATCACCGCCGGGCAGCGCGGCGACTCCCCGCAGTTCGAGCCCGTCCTGAAGAAGGTCCGTGTCGTCCGCCTGGGTTCCGGTCGTCCGCGCACCCGGCCCAACCGGGTCCGCGCCGACAAGGCATACGCCTCCCGCAAGAACCGCGTCTACCTGCGCCGACGCGGTATCCGCTGCACCATTCCGGACAAGGCCGATCAAGTCCGCAACCGCAAGAAACGCGGGTCGAGTGGCGGTCGGCCGCCGCGGTTCGACCCCGAGGACTACAAGGCTCGGCACGCGGTCGAATGCGGCATCAATCGCCTCAAGAGGCATCGGGCAGTGGCCACCCGCTACGAGAAACTCACCGTCCGCTACGAGGCGACCGTCCTCGTCGCGGCCATCAACGATTGGCTGTGACGTACTGGTCCGACGACAACTCGAACACCCGCACTCGCCGACCGCAGCTGGGATCGACGGTCTCACGGACCGGATGCATCCCCAGCTTGGTCATGATCCGTTCGGAGGCGTCGTTGCCCACCTGAGCGATGCTGACGATCCGCTTCAGCCCTCGGTCTTCGAACCCGAACCGCACAGCGGCCGCAGCGGCCTCGGTGGCCAGGCCCTGCCCCCAGTGGGAACGTCCCAGCCGCCAGCCGACCTCAACCGCTGGCAGCACCTCCGGCAAGAAGTCGGGGACCGAAAGGCCAGTGAACCCGGCCAGCTCGCCGGTGGAGCGGATCTCCACGGCGAACAGGCCGAAGCCCTGTGCCTCCCACTCGCGTTCCATTACCTCGATCCCGTCTCGAGTCTGCTGTTCGTCCCGGACGCTGCCGTCACCGATCCACCGCATGACCTCGGAGTCGGCATTGACAGCAGTCATGGGCACAACGTCATCCTCGCGCCAGCGGCGCAGGACCAATCGGGGAGTCTCAAGCGTGACCACCCGAGCATTCTGGATCACAAATGGGCTCTCCACCATCCTCACCAGGCACTTCCGATACACGCCCTAGAGCCCACCGCGTTGTGTGGCTGCGCGACCCGCACCGGGGCGATCGTGGGGCCGGGCTACGTCAAGGTCGACTACGACCGGTCGCTGGTGAAGAGTCGTAAGTGCCCGGCGATCGGCACGGACGATGTCCTGCCTGCCGAGGACGAGGCCGCGGTCTTCGCGCACTACGGCCTGCCCTACCAGAGCGGCGCGAGTGGTGAGCGGCAGCTCGCCCGCCGCTGACCGGCTCCGTCGAGGAGGTGCCCTACGCCACGACGCTCTTCCTGATCCTCGTCATCGCAGCGATCGTGCCGGGCATCATCGGCGCCGTTGCCAAAGGACTGTTCTACCTGCTCATGGGATCGTGGTGTTCGTCGCCGCCCTGGTGTACCTGGGAATGCACCTGCGGCGCTCCGGCCGGCACCGGCGCACGCTGCGCTGAAGACGTCGTGAGGCTGCCGGGCCGGTCCGGGGCCCAACCAGAACCGGCCGGTCCCGGCAGCCCCGGGGTGGCCGGGCAGGTGATGGATGTCTGATCGCTCGCCTCCGCCAGTGTCGCACCGGTCCGCTGCCTGGCATCCTTGAGAAGTGAGATGGAGGGATGCGTATGTTGAAGGCGATCGCAGACGTTCTCCGTGCCATCGGTGGTGCGATAGCCACGGTTGTGACACTGCCCTTCCGAGCTCTGGCCCGGCTCTTCGGCGGAGCATCAGATACGGCCCACAGGCGTCACTGAGCTTGTTGCCAGCGCAACAGCTGGCGGACGAAGCTGCGGGCGGCGGGGTCGACGGTCGGTCCCACCAGCACCAGCCCGGCGATGCGGTCCGGATGCCGGGCGGCGGCAACGACGGCCACCTGGCAGCCGAAGGACCCACCGAGGAGCACAGCACCACCTGGTCCAGGTCGACGCGGTCAGCCACTCGGCGACCGCGTCGGCCAGCGCCCGCAGGCCCAGGGGGCGCGTAGGCCCGCTGCTGGCACCGAACCCGGGTAGGTCAATGCTCCACGCGTCGTGGCGACGGCCGAGCACCTCAATGAACGGCTGGAACACCCGGCTGGAGACTCCGGCGCCGTGAACGCACACCACCGACGGTCCCCGCCCGGGGGCCCGCCAGGCCATCATCGGCAGGCCGCTCACCACCGCCGTGATCCGTGGCATGGTCCATCCCTACCCGGATTCGATGGTCTGCCTCCCCAGCGAGCTGCGGCCCAGCCAATGGGTGCGACCTGTTCGCTAGACGATTGACCTGCCCCGCCAGACGGCTTCACGCTGCCGTCCAGTCAGCCGCCGTGGAGCTGTACGAGGAGCCGGTAACGGGGCGAGGACTTGGCCTTCGGCCCGATCTTCTTGCCGAAGGATCTCAGCGGATTCACGACCGTGGCGAGTCACCGGGCCACTCCATCAGCACCTGTTCGCCCGGCCGGGGGGGCTGGCAGCCCGGGACGGTGCCGGATGGCTCTGTGGGATGAGCGTGGTCACCAGCACGTCCCGGTGAGCGGTGCGCGCCGGGTCCAACGGCCGGATGGGGGAGACGCTGTGCAGAGTGCTGCGGTCGTCCGACACTAGGAGCGCAGCGGGCTCATCGAGGGTGACCGACAGCAGCTCTCGGCCATTGGGGGCGTACATGGTGCTCCGGCCTCCGATGGCGTTGCTGCGGTCGACCAGCATCGAGGAGACGAGCGTGACGCCATCGCGGTGCCGGCGTGGGGTGTCCTTCACCGTCGGCTGCGGCGACGACCCGGAACGGATGGACCTTGGCGTTCCAGGTGGTGGGCGTCCAGGGCGCCCGCGAGGCGCCCCAAGAGCCTCAGGACGGCGCGCAGTACGGGGTCGGCTGCGAAGTCCTCGGTCAGCGGCTCGAAGTGCCGGTCGACTCCCTCGTAGAGCGGGTTGGTGCGTGCTGGCTGTGCGAAGGGGACGTGCGGTAAGGGGGTCAGTTCGCCGGTGGCGGGAGTCGACAAGAACTGGCCGTACCGGCGCAGTCGGCAGGTGCCCTGTTCAGCGGCGTACCTGTCCGGGGAAAGCTCCTCCCAGTGGGCGGCGAAACGTGCCCATCCCGCCCCGTCGGCGGGCAATTGGGACCTTGTGACGGCCGAGCGGAGGAGATGGACCCTGGCCGTTGCCAAGGACGCGCGGGAGGCGGCCACGGTGGTCTTGCCCACGACGGTCTCGTCCATGTGCGTACACCTCCTGAAGTCTGTCTTCTGATGCTCCTGGCGTCTCTGCCTACGCCTGCCTTCCTGGCTGAGCGTGGGACTGTCCCTCGGCTGTGGGCAGTGACGCTCGCAGTGCGCTGCGGGCGTGTCGCCAGGCGTCGAGGAGATATACGGCAAGCCGGTCCTCAAGGAGGCCGGTGGCGCTGATGCCGAAGGCGACATCGGGTTCGAGGCCGGGTTCGTCGGTCAGTAGACCCTCGATGACCTCCCGGCGCACCACCTGCTCGTGCACCGCGTCGGCCTCGACATGCTCGTCGTAGAACCGCTCCGCCGCAGGGCCGGCGCCGGTGCGGCGCATGGCGTCCGCGAGGCGTCGTGCCGCGGGTGACGAGGTCACCTCGACGGTGGCGAAGTGACCGACCAGCGCCCCGCGCAGCGACCGATGCAGACCGAGCAGCGACATCAGGTTGACGGTGGCCAGTGCCTCGGCGGGCGCCAGGTCCACATAGTGTCCGTACGCGGTCTCCAGACCGAGGTCCGCCATGAGGTCGGCGAAGAGCTTGGCGTGGATGTCCTCGGCGCGTCCGGAACCGAACTCGTCGAATTCGACGGCGACCATGCCGGCCTTGGCGCGGCCGCGCAACCGGGGGATGACCCAGGCCTGCGGATCGGCCTCCTTGAGGTGGTACAGCGAGCGGAGTGCCGCGTACTCCCGCAGCTGCCACAGCTGGCCGTCGCGTTCCAGGTAGTGGCTGACGCCGGTGCCGTCGTCGCTGGCTGGTTCAACCAGCAGACTGGCCAACGCTTCCGCCGCCCCGACGGCCGGGACGTCGGCGCGCAGGGCGCGGAGGACCACCGCTTCCAGGGAGCGCCGCACCGCCAGCAAATCGGGATCCCATTCCCGGTCGTCGTCCACGCCGGCGAAGCCCTGGTAGTGCAGCTCGTAGAGCGCGTACAGGGCGAGCTGGAGGTCGGCTCCGTACGGCTCGGCGCGCTGGATATCCGCTGCAGCCGGCAGCGGGCCAGCTCCGGTTGTCTGCAGGGATGAGAGCACTGCCTCCGAGAGCCCTCCCTGCGGACGGGGCAGCCGTGGGCAGCCGTCCGGTGGAGCAGGCACCCCGGGAGCCTTGGCGCCTGCTGACTTCATGGCGCGTTGCCTTGAGGAGCGGGACGGGCGCGCCGCCGGTGGCTGGTGTCGCACCAGGGGTAGCAATGACTGCGCCGGCAAGTGCAGAGGGCAACGACGAATCGTTCGGAGACGGCTACGGAACCGTCGTCACCGACCACTTCCACCGGGCCTTCCACCAGAAGCGGACCGTCCCACACGATCGTGATACGGCGTGGGCGCTCAGTACGGCGCGGATGCTCTGGGACGTTCGGCACGGATGATCACCAGTTCCTCTGTGAGTTCCACAAGTTGTCCGGCCCCGCCTCCGGCCCCGTGGGGCAGGCCGGTGCTGCGCAACCACGACAGACGGGAGCGCAGGACCGGGCCGAAAGGAATGCGTGTACGGTCACTGATCTCGGCCCGCAATCCGGCTCGGCCCAGCCGCGACAGGGTGTCGCTGGCTCCGCACAGTCCGGAGTGGACCATCAGTAGCACCCCGCCGGGTCGCAGCGCCGCCGGTGCCAGGTCGCATATGCGGTCGATCAGGAGCCGCCCGTCGCATCCGGCGTCCCACGCCCGCGCCGCTCCCCGGGGCAGGCTGACGCCGGGCGCGGGCACGTAGGGCGGATTGCTGACGAACAGGTCGAAGGTGCGGCCGCGGACGGCCGTGGCCAGATCGCTGCGGCGGACCGTGAGGGGCAACCGGGCGAGCCGGGCGTTGATCCAGGTAGTGAATACCGCCCGCCATGCGATGTCCACGGCCGTGACGTGGGCCCCGCAGCGTGCGGCACCCAGGGCGAGGGCCCCGCTGCCCGTGCCCAGATCCAGCAGCTCGGTACCGGGGCCGACGCCTTCCCGGTACAGCGCGTGCAACAGAAGCCGGGTGTCGTCCTGGGGCGTGTAGACGCCGGGGAGTGTCACCAGCGGACGCCGCCGGACGAGAGTGGCGGTACAGGCGTTCATACGTCACCTCCTGCCACGGCTCCCGGTTCCAGCGTTGCGGCAATCCGACGAAAGAACCACTTGAGAGGACAAAGACCCACCAGGCAAGGGCTAAGCCGGAACGATCCGGATGACCCCCGCCTAGAGAGAGCAGGCGACGCTCCTCAAAGCCGGACACATCCGCGGCACAGCGCGAACGCGCGCCGTGTGGGGACGAGGAGGCGCTGGGGCAAGCGGAGCAAGAAGGCGCCCGCCGTCGGGATCGCGGAGGTGGGCTTGGCCGCCTGTGGGACCGGCGGGTGGGGTTGCGGGAAGTGGTATGGGCGGATTCCGCACGGTCCTATCGATGGGGCACCCGCGGACGTCCCGGCTCCTGTTGCGGCGCCGGCTTTGGACAGCAACGGCTCGGTCTAAGGTCCTCATCGCCGTCAGCGCTGGTTGAAGTAATCGGCTGCCCGTTCGTTGAGGACACCGAGCACACCGCGGAGCCGCTGGGCCGGCGGTTGGTCCTGAGCGACAACCGTCCCGCCGTCGACCGTGCCGCGGCCTCCGCTGCGGGGCAGTACGCGGGCCACTGCCGACAGCAGCCGGGTCATGGTCACCGGGGCCACCCCATGCGCCGTGGCGCCGAGCTTGGCCATCGGCGTCAGGACGATGCGTGGACGCCGCCGCTGCAGCGCGGACACGATGCAGTCCGCTGCCCGCACGGCATTCATGGACAGGACAGGAGCCCCAGCCAGAGCCGAGAACCAGGCGTACTCCCGGCGCCGGTCCCCACCGAAGAGGGCATGGACATGCGACCCCGTGCGCATCAGGCCGGGGTGGACTCCGGTCACGGTGACCCCGTGCGGTGCCTCCTCCGCATACAGCCCTTCGGCCAGCGCAGCCACCGCCGACTTCGCGCAGGAGTAGGGCAGCAGATGAGGCACCGCCAGCAGCCCTCCGACAGATCCGATGAGGGCGAGCCTTCCGCCGGCCGGGCTGCGCCGAAGGTGGGGGAGGGCAGCCAGCGCGGTGTTGAGGGCACCATTGAAGATGGAATCCATCGCGTCGCGGAACCCATCGGGGCCGAGTGCCTCGGCCGGGCCGACCTGGATGATGCCGGCGTTGGCGATGACGATATCCAGCCCGTTTTCGTCCTTGGCGATCTCCGCGAGGCGGTCGCGCACCGCAGCCTCATCCCGTACATCGCACACAACACTGCGCACTTGTTTTCGACAGGGTGAAGTAGGGCCACTGGGGCAGTGAGAGCGAGAGCCGCGTTGCTCCATCCGTGAAAAGGATGGACGCGACACAGGTCCATGATCGGCAACGAGATTGGGAGCCACCTCTATCGGGTGACTTCCGACGCGGTGACGATAAGGCGCGGGGTGTCTGAGGTGGGTGGTGGTGGGGTGCCGGTAGCTTGGCGGTCCCGGGTCCTCTCGGGCTATGTCCCTGACAGGCATGGCACTGGAGGACTCGGCTCCGTTCCGGGGTTTTGAAGACCTGGACGCCAGTTATTTGCTATATGACTATCCATGCTCTGTCACCTGAGAGAGGTAACCGGATGACTCAGCTAGATCCCGTAGTACAGGAATTCGTGGACGCGCTCAACGCCAACGACCAGGACCGGTTCTTCGCGGCGCTCACCGACGACGCGACCATGTCCGACGACGGCGTGGAACGCAACATCGGCCAGTGGACCGAGTCGGAGGTCTTCGGCAGCAACGGACGCTTGCAGGTCGAGTCCATCGGCGACGGCGGCACCGAACTCGTTGCCGACTACACCAATTCCCGCTGGGGCTCGATGCGCACCAGCTGGCGGTTCACCGTGCGCGACGGCAAGGTCAGCCGATTCGAGACCGGTCAGGCTTGAGTGAGCGCCAGCGAGCGACTAGACCCAATACCGGGACTCCGTTGGTGAATGTTGGTGGAGGCTGACGGATGGCGCTAGGGGTCGGCTGCGGCCTGCGCCGAAGCCGCAACCGCGCCTCGCCAGAACCCACGTTCAGCACGTACTCACCGCGATGGCCGGCAACCGCACCCGCATCGCCGACTGGGTCGCCGAGACACCCAGAGGCACCATTCGATCGAGTCACGTCCTTGCCCTGTGCACCAGAACCTGACTCTGGAAGATCACCAACGGAGCCTGTGGACCGTCGGATCCAACCGGCGATCACGACGAATCCGCTCAAAGATCCACTCACGCGACCTGTACACCCACGGGCTCCTGACATGACCGTGATCGACGCAGCACAGCGTGACCGGCCAAACAGCCCAAAGCCTCGATTACGCCATCCGCGGCATGTCACACACCATCAGGCAGGGTGGCTCCCAATCTCGTTGCCGAAGCAGTGGCTCTCGCTCTCACTGCCCCAGTGGCTCTACTTCACCCTGTCGAAAACAGCGCACTGCACCGTCGCGGCACTGTCCCAGCTTGCCAACGGCTCTGCCGAGTTCGGCCTCATCCCTGGCCAGGAGAACGACATCGCAGCCACGCCGCAACAGCTGGCCGGCCAGGAGCAGCCCCAGTCCCCGCGAGCCGCCGGCGACGACAGCCGTGAGCCCTTCGATCGAGGGAGCGGCCGGAAGCACACGCATGACGAGCCCTTCCATTGCGCGCCTGTCGGCGTCGGCGGGGCAGCGGCCCCGCAGGACCAGGTCACGTACCGATTGCCTTCTGCTGTCGACGGTAGCTGCCGGCCGCGCATGGCGTGTACCTCGTACGAGTCGCTGAGCAGGGCGCTTGCGTGCGCTCACCCTCATGTATGCCCAGGAAGCCAAGGGCGGGCGGCCCAGAGACGGGGGAAGACACCCACGCAGCAGCGTTCAGCCAGCCGGGCAGTCCGATGCTGCCGAACGCTTCGAGTAGCGCGGTGCAGCTATTGGGGATGAAGTGGTAGGTGCCAGGTATGGCAGGACGAGCGGACTGCGTCGCAGCCGGCCATTGATCGACGTGAACGCCGACGCCGATCAATGGCCGGGCCAAGGAGGACATCATGCCTGCCGGTTCGAGCAAGAAACGTGAGCGTCAGTACGAGCACATCAAGGAGGCGCCAAACAAAGGGGCGAGTCCACAAAGCTGGCGAAGGAGATTGCCTCGCGCACCGTGAACAAGGAGCGGGCGCGCTCCGGTGAGTCGAAGACCGCCAGCAAGGTCTCCACTCAAGACAGGAAGTCCGCCTCGCAACGCGGTGGCGAACGCTCCCACAGCGACTCCCAGGGGCCGACGAAGGATCAGCTGTATGAGGAGGCAAAGAAGCGCAACATCGACGGCCGCTCCTCGATGAACAAACAGCAGCTTCGCAACGCCCTTGGCCGCTGACACGTCATCGCATGACTCAACCGGCGCCGGGCAGCCGTACGTGAACGGTACCGTCCGCATCCACACTCACCTGGAAGGACGGCTGTGGAGCGGTGGCGGGACCACGTACGTTCGCGCCGTCCGACAGACGGAAGACGCTGCCGTGCCAGGGGCACTCCACACAGCCGTCGGCGATCTCTCCGCCCGACAGGGGCCCCGACAGGTGGCTGCACCGTTCGGCGAGGACATGGATGCGGCCCCCCGGCTCACGGAACACCAGAAGTGCCACCTCGCCTAGCTCCCGCCGCACCGCCTCGCCGACCGGGAAGTCCTCCACCCTGCCCACCGGGTGCCAGCCCTCTTCCAGTAGATGCGGCACCGGCTGCGTCTTGTTGGCGCCCGCCGCCTGTCGGAAGGCGAGATGCCCGCCGAGCATCGCGCCGGAACCGGCCGCACACAGCCCCGCAAAGCCGAACGCCTTGCCCAGCGCCATACGGCCGCGGCCGCGATGCACCCAGGATCTTGCGTACAGCCCGACGGCCGCGGCGATCGACGCCGCATGCACCAGCCCCGTACGCATCTGGTCCTCGTGCTGCTCGGCCCAGTCCACCCACCCGGCCAACGCGGCCGGCGCGGCCGAAAGGACGCCCACACCCACCAGGAGACGCGCACTGCGCCCAGTACCGGGCACGACGTCCAGCACCGCGGCGGAGAACCATGCGCCCATCGGAATCTGCACCAGCGCGGGATGCAGCGGATGGCCGATCTGCAGACCGTGCAGCACATCGCGGTAGCGCCCCAGGGGCAATCCGCGCACCACCTGCTGCACCCGGCTGATCACCGCATCAAGCCTCTCCAGGCGGCCGAGCGAGTCGAGGGACTTGAGAAACGAGTCCTCCGCGCGGGCGGCGGCTCCTTTCACCGCGCCGCTACTCGGAGCGAGAACCGCGTGTTTCGTATACCTCGCTGAAAGACGCATGGTGAGCGGCTTGCCATGTGCAGCCGATTCCCAAACGGGCGGCGGCTCCGCTCCACTCCGGTGGCTGCACGACCGCCGAGCATGCTTCGGGTCCTCTGAGAACGGGTCATTGGTTGGATTCTGCGGCGCTGATGTCGCCGAGGGCTGAGCTGGGGTCCCGCTCGACGGCCAGGTCGCCGAGTGCACCGCACTCGCTGGTTGGCCAGCGAGCGCGGTGGAGTCGTGGGAGACGGGCGATGCAGTGTTCAGGTATGCAAAATGCTGTTGCAGCCGTCACGGCCGTCGGCCTGGCCTTCATCGAACCAGCGGTTGCCGTGCGCAAGATAGCGAAACCCGTACCGCTGTTCATTGGGCAATCTCATGGTCACGGCCATGCTCCCGTCGGGCTGCTCCACAAATGGGTGGGCGCCAGGCCGCCAGTCGTTGAAGTCACCAACGACGCTCACCGGACCGCAGTCTTTGTCCGCTGGGATGACGAAAGTAACCTCCGTGTGCTCACTGCGGTGCATGCGCTTCAGCATAGATGTCTTCCTTTCGTGAGGGGCACTACAATCAGCATTTCCACCGCGCATGTCCCCGCGGACATGACTACGCCATTCGCACCGCGCTGTCGCCTGTACAGCGCTCCGAGGATGCACCGGATGATTCAGTGGCCCGCGAAACCGCGGGTCGGTGAATCTCCGGCTCCAGCCATCGCTGGAGCCGCGGGGCAGCGACTGCGGTGCGACCGAATCCATTGTGCGGGCTCGGCGCCCCCGTCGTTGTACGAAGCGCAGGCTGGGGCGACCTGGAGAGGCGCAGGCGCTGCTGGCCGTTGCTTGCCGAACCGGCGGTTGAGGAGCACAATCAAATAAGGGAAGGCTTTATTCGAAGTTCATTGTAGTTTTATCGTCCTCCTCCTTACCGGGATGTGAATACCGCCATTTTCCGTGAATCCTCGGCTCGCTCGGCAGGCCGCCTTGCGAGCCGAGGTGCGCCTGGAGCAGTTCGCGGCAGCCGGGACGCGCCTGCGGCATGGGATCAGAGCGGTCAGCGCAGGCTTCAGCAGCCGTGATCGATTGTCGTGGCAGTCGTGGCCGCGCCGCTTTCACAGTCCTGGCCCAGACGAACCCGGTCTGCAGGGCGCGACGCGCAGGGCCACCGGGCAGATGCCCCACCCGCGACGATGCGCTGTTCGTGTTCCTCGGCGACTACCTGCAACGCTGGACGAACGGCAGCTACGTGGCGGCCATGCACCGCGTCGGACCTGTGACCAAGGACCGGATCTCGATCCAGTACAAGCACCGGCCCTCCTACAGCACCGTCGTCGAACCCCTGAAACCCCTCGCCGTAGAAGGGCGTCCGCCCCGCTATGAGCCGTTCGACACGGGCAGCCAGTACACATCGATCCTGGAAACTCTGCTCGGCGAGCGGAGGGGGCCGCGAAAGCGTCGCTTCCCGAGTAATGCAACTGCCTGTGAGCCTCCCGGAACCGCTGCCACCGCGCCGTACGAGTGCAGCACCTCGTAGCGCTCGGTTGCGTCCTCGTCCGGCGCGGACGTGTCCGCCCACAACACGAACAGCAGCAGCTGCCAGTGGTGGGAGTCGATAGCCAACGCGGCGGTGTGCACGCCATCATGGCGGGAGAGCTGCTGCAGCTGTTCGGCCTCCCGCTCGATCAGCGCGGACAAGTCCAGTCCGGTAGTACCGACCCCGACGGACCGGGGACCGGGCCGTGCGTGGCGCCCCGGCCCGCTGCTCGGCCCTCGGACAGGAACTCGACTTGCAGCTGGACGCGCTCAGCAAGCACAACATCCCCAGGGACAAGATCTTCAGCGAGAAGATCAGCACCCGGGTGCGGGACCGAGCATTGTCGGAAACTACCCCCACGACCGTTCGCCGACGTTGTTTTCCGACGCGAGTTGTCGACAGCGCCCACCTGCGGGTTCGTGATCGCGGGGGCGAGTGTCGGCAGATCGTTTGCCGACACTCGGGTGCGGCGGCCCGTGGTCGCAACGGAGCTGGTTTTAACCTGGCTTCCGATGCGCCCTGCCCGAGACCACTCGAACGGAAGACACCGGCATACCGGTCGATAATGTCCGATGTGCATAGAGTCACCCCACCGCCACCGGAGTCGGGTGAGGTTCCGGGGCGCCTCCGAGAGGTTCAGTATGGCTGCTTCGGCGAGTTCGAAGGTCTATCTGGTTGGGAGCGGGGTGGGGGGTCTGGCCGCGGCCGCATTCCTGATCCGCGACGCCGGTGTGCGCGGGGAGAACATCCACGTGCTGGAACAGATCCCGATCGCCGGCGGCTCGATGGACGGTGCGCCCGCGCCGACGCCCGAGGGCGGGTACGTGACCCGTGGCGGTCGGATGTTCGAGACCAAGTACTACGTGTGTCTGTGGGACCTGCTGGCGACGATCCCGTCCCTGGAGAATCCCACCGTCTCGGTACTCGATGAGTTCCACACCTTCAACGAGGCGCACCCGACGCACGCCAAGGCGCGGATCATCCTGAAGGACCGGTCCATTCCGGATGCCTCGAAACTCGGCCTGGACGCGCGTGACCGGGCGGACATGACCCGGCTGCTGGCACTGCCGGAGAGCGTGATCGGTGCGCGCCGGATCGAGGACTTCTTCCAGCCGCATTTCTTCGAGACCAACTTCTGGTGCATGTGGCGCACCACGTTCGCGTTCCAGAACTGGCACTCCGCCATCGAGCTCAAACGCTATTTCCTGTGTTTCATCCACATCTTTGATCAGATCCATACGCTGTCCGCGGTGCGGCGGAGCAAGTACAACCAGTACGACTCCGTGATCCGGCCCATCCAGGAGTGGTTGGAGAGCCAGGGCGTACGCCCCGACTTCGGGGTGACCGTCACCGACATCGACTTCGCGGGATCACGGGCCCGGCGCGCTTCCCGGCTCCACCTTGAGCGTGACGGGCAGGCCGAGGTCGTCGAGCTGGGCCCCGACGACTACGTGTTCATTACCAACGGCTCAATGACGTCCGACACCACCTACGGCGACAGCCGGACCGTCCCCGAACTCATCCGGGACCGGCGCGACGGGTCCTGGCGGCTGTGGGAGACCATCGCCAAGAAGGCCGACGACTTCGGGCGCCCCACCGCGTTCTGCGGGAACATCGACGAGACGAAATGGGAATCTTTCACCCTCACGATGACCGGCCGAACGCTCCTGGACCGCATCCAGGCGTACACCGGCAACGTCCCCGGCGAGGGCGCGCTGATGACGTGGAAGGACTCGCGGTGGCTCATGTCGATCGTGGTCCCCGCCCAGCCCCACTTCGCTCACCAGAAAGAGAACACGTACACGCTGTGGGGCTACGCCCTGTTCGGGGATGTGCCCGGCGACCACGTGCCCAAGAAGATGGACGACTGCACCGGCGCGGAGATCCTCACCGAACTCCTGGGCCACCTCGGCTTCGACGACATCGCAGACGAGGTCCACCGGACCACGAAGGTCACCACCGTCCAGATGCCCTACATCGACGCCCAGTTCCAGCGCCGGGTCACCGGGGACCGCCCGCTGGTGATCCCCGACGGCGCCGAGAACTACGCCTTCCTCGGACAGTTCGTCGAAATCCCCGAGGGTGTCGTCTTCACCGCCGAGTACTCGGTGCGCAGCGCGATGATGGCCGTCTACCACCACTTCGGCATCGACCGCGAGATCCCTCCGATCTACCAGGGCCTCACCGATCCGAAAGTCGCCTGGAACGCCCTGAAGACCGCCTACGCCTGAGCACCACCACGGCACCCCGCCACGGAACAGTCGGAGTCGGGTGCCCCCGACATGAGCGGCCAGGCGGGTAGCCCGAACGGGCACGAGATCGGCGGCCACCGCCCCGTACCCGAGGCGCCCTGTCATGATCGGTTTCATGAGGGCGGGCTGCTGCAGCAGCTGACCAAGCGGGTGCTGGAGTCCGCCCTGGAGGGCGAGATCACCGACCATGTCGGATACGACAAGCACGACGCGACGGGCCGGAACAGTGGCAACAGCCGGAATGGCACCCGCGCCAAGACGGTGCTGACCGACGTCGGCCCGGTGGAGGTGAAGGTGCCCCGTGACACCGCCGGCACCTTCGAGCCGCAGCTTGTGAAGAAGCGGCAGCGCCGCCTTTCCGGCGTCGACGAGATGGTTCTGTCGCTGTCCGCGAAGGGCCTCACGCACGGGGAGATATCGGCGCATCTGGCCGAGGTGTACGGGCCGATGTCTCCAAGCAGACCATCACCACGATCACCGATGCGGTGATGGGAGGCATGGCCGCCTAGCAGTCACGTCCGCTCGATCGCGTCTATCCGGTCGTCTTCGTGGACGCCATCAACGTGAAGATCCGCGACGGGCAGGTCGCCAACCGGCCCACCTACATCGCCATGGCCGTGACCGTCGAGGGCACCCGCGACATCCTGGGCATCTGGGCAGGCGACAGCGGTGAGGATGCCAAGCACTGGCTCCAGGTGTTCACCGAGCTCCGCAACCGCGGCGTCGAGGACGTCCTCATGCTCGTCTGCGACGGCCTGAAGGGTTTGCCCGACGCGGCCGAGACCGTCTGGCCCCGGACAGTGGTCCAGACCTGCATTGTTCACTTGATCCGCAACAGCATCCCCTACGTCGCTCGCCAGGACTGGGACAAGGTCGCGCGTGACCTCAAGCTCGTCTACACCGCGCCGAGCGAGGCCGTGGCCACCGAACGGTTCCTGGAGTTCTCCGAGAAGTGGGCCACCAAGTATCCAGCTGTGATCAAGCTGCGGTCCGACGCCTGGGCCGAGATGGTGCCCTTCCTCCCCTTCGACGTCGAGATCCGCAAGGTCATCTGCTCGACGAATGCGATTGAGAGCGTGAACGCTCGCATCCGCAAGGCCGTGAGGGCCCGCGGCCACTTCCCCTCGGAGGCCGCCGCGTTGAAGTGCATCTATATGGCACTGATGAGCCTGGACCCGACCGGCAAGGGCCGGCGCCGCTGGACGATGCGCTGGAAGGCGCCACTGAACGCCTTCCAGATCGCCTTCGAAGGCCAACCCCCCACCAGCAACTGACCCCTCAACAACCAAGATCAGCCGCTGATTGGGCCCTGTCTCACTTTCGGTGGTGACGGAGAGTGGCGTTAGGGCGTGTATCGAAAGCGATTGCGACCTGCTTGTTGTTGATTGACGTTCCTTAGGGCTTGCCGTTCAATAACTTGCTGTCTTGATCTTTGGTGTAGGGATGCCGAGGTGTGCGGCGAGGCCGATGAGTTCGTCGAGGGTGGCCAGCTGTGTCTCGGCGGGTTCGATGGTGTGCCCGATGTGGCGGAGGAGCCGGCGGGTCTGGCTGATGGCCCGGTTGAGGGTGACGGGTGTAACGGCGAAGAGCGGGGCGATGACGACTTGGGGGAGCTTGAACCGCTGGTAGAGGAGGGTGGCCAGGAGGCGGTCGACGAGGGTGAGGCCGGGGCGGCGGCCGGTGTAGAGGCCAGCGGCGGGAGTCTTCTGCCGCTCGCCGCCACGTCGCTGGTGCAGGTCTTCTTCCCGCTGGGCCTCGCGGGCCACCGCCAGCTCACCGATCAGCTGGTCCCACTGGTCGTGGTCCACGCCGGTCAGGGCCGGATGGAGCAGCCATGCGCGGCCGGGGCCGGGCTCGAGCTGGGGCGGGATGGGAGGGATGCCGTCCCGGCGGTGTTCCTCGGGACGCAGGCTGTAGTTCCAGTCGCCGTGCCACTCGTGGCGGTCCAGGGGCAGGACGGCCATCTGCCCGTTGCTGACCCGGACGCCGGTGGCGTAGGCGGCGGTGTCGAGTTCGGCCCGGACGGTGAGTCCGGTGCGGGTCGTGGTCGCCGAGATGCTGTTGACGATGACGTCGTGGCTGGTCAGGGGCCTGCCGCGCCAGTTCATGGTGATGTGGGAGAACAGCCGGTGCTCGATTCTGTTCCATTTACTTGTGCCGGGAGGAAAGTGACAGACGGTGATCTCCAGGCCGGTCTTGACGGCCAGGGCGGCCAGCTCGAACTTCCAGGCCCGGGTGCGGTAGCCGTTGGAGCCGCCCGCATCCGCGGTGATCAGCAGGCGTCGGGAGTGCGGGTAGGCGGCGTGCCCGGCCGCGTGCCACCAGCGGCGGATGGAGGCGACGGCGAAGGCGGCGGTGTCGTGATCGGTGCCCACGCTGACCCAGCCCGCATCCGCGGCCAGATCGTAGATCCCGTACGGGATCGCCTTGCCCAGATCCGCGTCGGGAAAGTCGTGGGTGCGGACCCGGACCGGCTCGCCCTCACGGCGCCACTCGCGGCCGGTGTTCTTGTAGTTGCCGACGATCTCCTTCTTTTTGGTGTCCACGCTGACCACCGGGTCCCCGGCCGCCTGGAACTCCTTGGCCCGCTCGTTGATGTAGCGGAACTGCGCGTCCCGGTCCGGGTGCTGGGCGCCCTCGATGGTCTTGGCGTTGCCCTGGAGACTGAAGCCCTCCTCCCGCAGCAAGGCCGCCACGGTATCCGCCGAGACCCGGTGCCCCTGCCGGGTCAGCTCGGCCGCGAGTCTGCGCGTCGATTTCGTCGTCCACCGCAGCGGCGACATCGGATCGCCCCGCTCGTCCGGCTCCACCAGGGCCAGCAGCGCACCCCGCAGCCCCGGATCGAGATCGACTGCCCGCTTGCGGCCGCCGCCCATCCGGCGCACCCGTCCCAACAGCGCTTCGCCGGACTCCAGTTCCGCCACCCCGCGCGACACGGTGCCTTCCCGCACCCCGGCCGCGCGGGCGACAAGCCTGATTCCTCCATGGCCCAGCGACCGTGCTTCCGCTCCTATGGCCAGCCGCCGCTGCCGCTCGTCCAGATGCGGGAACAACGCCTCGAACTTCGCGGCCAGGACTGCCTCGATCCCCTCCGGTCTCCCCATACCACAACAACGAGCCCCGCAGACGGAAGCGACGACTTGTTTCCCGGCGAGCCCTTAGCGGCATGATCTTGGCTATGTCTGAGCTGCCCTCTCGTCTGTCTGTAGTGACTCTCGGTGCCCGAGACTTGCCGAGGTTGCGCCGGTTCTACTGCGGCCTGGGATGGAAAGAGATCTCATCCAGCGATGACGACTGGGCGGGTTTCCTGCTCGGCGGCGTGCTGCTCGCGCTGTATCCCGTGGATGAGCTGGCTGCTGAGGCGGCGGCTGGTGCCCCCGCCCCCACCGGGTGGTCGGGGGTCGCACTCGCCTGCAACGTGGACAGCCGTCAGCAGGTGGATGCCGCCTTCGCGGCCGCGCTGGCGGCGGGCGCCACGGCGATTGCCGAACCGATGGATCGTTCTTGGGGCGGCCGGTCAGCGTATATCGCCGACCCTGAAGGCAATCGCTTGGAGATCGCGTGGGCATCCAGTGCGAGATTCGATGACCGTGGTGCGCTGACTGCTTTCGGTAGCTGAGCATCTGCGCTCGTCACAGCCAATCGTTGATGGCCGCGACGAGGACGGTCGCCTCGTAGCGGACGGTGAGTTTCTCGTAGCGGGTGGCCACTGCCCGATGCCTCTTGAGGCGATTGATGCCGCATTCGACCGCGTGCCGAGCCTTGTAGTCCTCGGGGTCGAACCGCGGCGGCCGACCGCCACTCGACCCGCGTTTCTTGCGGTTGCGGACTTGATCGGCCTTGTCCGGAATGGTGCAGCGGATACCGCGTCGGCGCAGGTAGACGCGGTTCTTGCGGGAGGCGTATGCCTTGTCGGCGCGGACCCGGTTGGGCCGGGTGCGCGGACGACCGGAACCCAGGCGGACGACACGGACCTTCTTCAGGACGGGCTCGAACTGCGGGGAGTCGCCGCGCTGCCCGGCGGTGATCACGATCGACATGGGCTTCTGTCCCTGTTCGACGGCCAGGTGCAGCTTGGTGGTCAGGCCCCCTCGCGAGTGTCCGAGACCGTGGTCGTCCGGCTCGACGGTGATACCGCCGGGCGGTTCCTTTTGCAAGTCCCCCTTTTCCGCGCCCCGGCGGCGTGCTGGTGGGCCCGGCAGACGGTGGAGTCGATGTTGAGGTCCCAGGTGATGAGTTCCTTGGCGTCCGCCTGGGCCTGCAACGCGGTGAAGATCCGCTGCCAGGTGCCATCTAGCTGCCAGCGGCGGAACAGGTCGTACACCCGCCCCCAGGGCCCGTACTGTTCCGGGATGTCCCGCCACGGCGTCCCGGCTTGGGTCCGCCACCGTATGCCGTCGATCAGCTGCCGCCGGGTCCATATCGGCGGCCGGCCCGGCTTCTTGCGCTTGGGCAACAGCGGCTCCAGCCGAGCCCACTGTGCATCCGTCAGATCTCCACGTGCCATAAGCCAAGATCATTCCACGCTCAAGATCCACTTTCGATACACGCCCTACATGGCCGGCCAGCGCCTCGGTCGCCCCGTGGGCTTCACTCTCGCCGAGCTGGCCGCGCAGCGCGAGCCGATCGCGAGTCCCTCACGACCCCGACAGCGCTCGATCAGCAGCTTCGGCACGCCATCCGCGAATGAGCCTGACCTCCAGTTCGAGTGACCTGTAATCCCGCTATTCTGTTCATCATTGAGGGCTTCTCATAGAATGGAAGCAATGGTGATTTGATAAGAGCGAGATGGTGACGATGTACGACTACGAGCCAGTGACCCAGGCGGCAGCTCTAGATGCCGAACCCCAGTCCAGCACAATCGCGGGACGCCGCCGGTGATCAGTCCTCGTTCCGCCCTCTTCCTACGGCGCGGCACCGGACTGGCGATCGCCCTCGGCATGGCCTACGGAATCTTCCACGTCATCTTCCGCACTGAGGTGCTCGCCCCCGTGCTGGCCTACGTCGGACCCGTCAAGGACTTCATCGGCTGGGTGGTCGAGGACCCAGGTCGGGCCTGGATCGCGCTGGCGGCCCTCGTCATCCCGCACATCGGGCTGTACTACCTGCTCTTCGAGGACCGGAAGTAGGGCGGGGCACCATGTTCAAGAGCGCCCGCCTCATCATCGCCCTCAGCCTGATCGGCGGCGTCAGCCTGGCAGCCATCATCGGATGGGTCACCGGCTTCTTCGGCTCGATCGCAGACACCGTCGCCGGCCTGTGGAACGACTTCATGGAGTGGATCAACTCGCCGCTGGGGTGGGAGCACCTTCTCACCGGAGCCGGCGTGCTCTTCGTCCCGGTCATCGTGCTCGTGCTGATCTTCGCAATCGCCGACGGCTGAGCCTCGCAACTGGGCTCGTCTCACCACGAAAGAACCCCCGCGATGCCTGTGCATCGCGGGGGTTCTCTTTTGCGCTGGCTCCTCGTTGCCTACGACGTGGCTCGCAGCTCACGATCCTCAATAGCGTTCTCGAACTCGTCGGCATCCTCGATCATCCCGTAGGTCTCCGGTGAGATCTCATCCTCGTTGCCCCCGAGCCGGCGGTTGAAGCTGCTCGACGCGGAGAACTTCAGCACCACGTAGTCGTCGACGTCGCTCTTACCGAAGCGCACCTTGTGGCCCTTGTGATCCTGTCGGTAGAAGCGGCCGAAGCTCGTGAGCACGACCGTCTCCCCACAGCTGACCGCGCCCGTGAGTTCACCGAGCAACGACTCGTACACCTTGTTCACCACTCGGACCGGCAACCCGCTGCGAGTCGCGACCCGAGAGATGAACTCGCGCTTACTGACACGCGAATTCGTCGTCGTCTCCATACCCACACCCTGTCCTGTCGGCCTTCATGCCGCGGTTTCGCTTAGAAACCAGTCTATCGAAGATAGTCGCCAGTCTAGAAGGAGGGGCGGGCTTATCGAGTGCCTCTCGCTACGCTTGTCGTGGCCCATTCGGCTAGAGCTCCAGATCCGGCTCGATCTCCTCCCGGTCGTCCTTGGGCTCGTAGCCGACCGACTCGATGATGTTCCGCGTGTTCGGATCGCGGCGCTGGTTCACGACTTTGTCGTGGGACTCCTCGAACCGCTGCTGCGCCGCCACACGGTGGGCCGCATCGAGCTTCGCGCCGATGTTGCGCTCCCCGAACTCCATCATCGAGCCCAGCAATGACTTCGTGCCCTGCTTGATCGCGTTGACGTTCGGCTTGTTCTGCGCCCGCATCTGCTCCCATCGGCTCCTGTCCTCCGGCGTGACATAGCCGAACATCTGCGCGAAACGCGATCCGAACCTGGTCTGCTGTCCCTCATTCTGTTCCTGGCTCATGACCCTTCCTCCTGCTCCTTGTTCGTGTTCTCGGATCGCCCTCAGGCGGGCTGGTAGTCCTCGGCATCGGCCTCAGCGTTCGGGCTCTCGTTCTGCGGGCCGGCCTCCCGCTCGGACGACGGCCCTGTAGGGCGCGACCGCGGCTTGAGCCGCTGCTCCTCGAAGAAGACACCCGGGTCGTCGACCGCCGTCTGCAGCGTCTGCTGCCAGTTCTCCCCGAGGCTCCGCTTCAGCTCGGCCTCGAGATCCGGGTACTTCTCGTTCACCGCCTCCATCGCGTCGACGTAGGCGTTGGAATAGACCCGCTGCTGCTCCTCGGGCGAAAGACCGTCGATGTCCATGCTCGCGATCATCACCTCGGACTGGTCCAGGCGGTGCTGGAGCATGTCAGACAGCCCGCTGGTGTCCAAGCCCTGCTTCTGCGCCGCGAAGCCGACCAGGTAGCCCAGCATGTTGCCCCCGTAGCCCTCCTGATCTCCGCGGCCCAGCGCGTCGAGCATCGAGGTCTTCATCGTCTCGGCGAGCTGAACCTGGTGGGCGTCCGCGTCCATGGGCCGGCGCAGCGTGAACATCCCGTCCTCAGGCAGACGCTGGCCCAGCTGGTCGTCGAACTCACCACTCCAAACCGTGCGGACTCTGCCCGAGCCCGCGATCCGCTCCTCGTGCGCAGGGGCCTTGACGATCCGGCCGTGGGCCACGCCGTTGAACATCGTGCGCAGCTCGGGCTCGTACTCCATCCGCTCGCCGATGATCATTCGCGCGCGCTGGACGACCTCCTGGCGCTCCAGGCCGTCTTCACTCATCTGCTCGTGCAGCCGCTTGCGCATCGCCCGGTAGCTGTCGCGGATCAGGCCGGCGTCCGCGTCCGGCTCACGCATCTTCCAGAAGGCGTTCTCCATGAGCGCGACCTCGGTCATGGCTGCCGAGTCCGGAGTGAACATCTCCCGGTGGCCGCGCTCACGGTGCTGCATGGCGTCGAAGCGCTTGCGCCACTTCTTCGTCAGGTGGTCACGCGGATCGGTGCTGCCGATGAGGCGCTCGCGCCGGGCGTCGCTCGGCACGTCCTTGAAGATCCTCTGCCGGTGCGTGATGCCGCTCTCGGCAGAGGCGATCATGCCGCGGGTCCTGGTGTCGATGCGCTCCTGGATCTTGTCCTTGAGTGGCTGGAGGTAGCTGTCCATCTCCTTCTTGAAGTCCGGGGCGAGCATCCGCATCGTCATCACCATGCCGGCGGCCTGGATGATCGAGTTGGCATTCACTCCGCGCGAGAGCGGCTTGAGACACGACTGCATCATCATCTGCATGTAGACGTGGTGCATGACGCCGAGCTCCTGCGTCCGCTCCTCGTCGTTGAAGCCGGGCACCAGCAGCTTCGAGTCCCGCAGCGAGGCCATGTACTTCTCGCCGGCCAGCCGCGTCTCCGCCCGGAGCTTGAGCAGTTGCTCGCGCTGGTCCAGGCCCTCGGTCTCGTCCTCGGCCCGGTCGACGTCGATCCAGTGCACGCGCTCGCGGCCGGCCATCCGCTCCTGGGTCTTCGCGCCGAAGAACCCGCGGGCACGGTCCCGGAGCCGTTCGCGCCAGGCGCGCGAACCGTCTGTGTCCTCCGGTCCGGGCTCGTCGATCACCTCGGCGTCGATCGGCTCGTCCGAACGCGAGTCCCAGTAGGCGTACGCGTTGCCCTGAGGCTCGTCCGCCTGCTGCCGATCGTCGTCCACCGGAAGCTCCTTGGTCGCGCGCGGGCGGCCCGCGGGTCCCGTTCCCAGTTCCTTGTGCTGTGCCATCTCAGTGCCCCATCCCGTAGTCGTCGTCGTTGCTCTGCGGCTGATCGATCTCGATGCTCGGCGTGTAGACCGGGCGCGACGCGCCCACGCCCACGGCATGCGCAGAGCGGCGATGCGAGCCGCGGGTGCGGGAGGCCCCTGCGTCCTGAGAGATCACGTCGCGCTTGACCACCGAGTCATCGACGGCAATCGCAGCGCTGTCCAGGCCCTGCGCCTCGGCGGAGCCCAGCTGATCGAGCTGCCGGGACATCTCCGCCCGGGCCTTCCGGGTCCCCGAGGACGCGAACTGCTCGTTCTTCTCGCCGTCGTAGACGCTCTCGCGGTTCTTGGCCGCCTGCACGAGCGCCTCGAAGTCACCGCCGTAGGCCATCCGGTCCATCACGGTGCCGGCCAGCGACGGGTCCTCTTCGAGGTTGCGGATGAGCCCGGTTTTCGGGTCCTCCAGCGAACTGGCCACACGGGCCACGTAGTCCGGGTTGACCGTGACGCCGAAGCCCTCCTTGGACTGGTAGAACTCGATGAACTGCTTCTCCCACTCCTCGGCCGTGGCCTGGACGGGCTCACCGTCGAGGAATGCCGTGCGCCACTGACCGGGGCCGACGTGTTCGATGCTGCGGCCCCTCCAGAGCTCGCGGCCGGGGCCCTGGAGCATCGCGTACTTGTGCCGGGCCTCGGCGGCGTCGTGCTTGGCCTGCAGGATCGACTGAGTCACCGGGTAGGTGACCTCCAGGACGGCCTTGAGGTCTTCGCCGCGCAGCGCGCGCACGGCGCGCTGGCTGAACGAGCCGCCCAGGCCGGTGCCGTGGGCCTTGATCGCCGTGGCGAACATCGAGGCTTCCTGGTCGGCCTGCGTGATGCCGGGCGTGCCCTGCGCATCGCCCAGGTTCCGGGCGTAGTCGGTGAGCTTCTTCTCGCTGCCCTTGGCACCGGTCTCGACGCAGACCTCGCGCACGCTCTGCAGGTGCGCCGCGCGGTCCGAGAACGTCAGTGCCGCGCCGAACTCTCCACGCTGCGCCTGGCGGTACAGCTCGCTCAGCTCCTCCGTCACGACCTGCTGGTCGAGCTTGATGTCCTCAGGCGACTCTGCGTCCGTGAGCGCTTGCAGCCGGAGCCGGTTCGCTTCGCTCCGCGAGCTCTCCAGCTCATCGGCCAGAGCAGCGTCCTTGGAGAGCGCGACCTGGGTGTCCAGCGAGACCTGCATGGCCAGCGGGTGCAAGCCGTCGCTCTTGACCACGCCGGTGTCCAGCAGGTTGGCCGGCACCGAGAGCTTCGCCAGGGCTTCCGCCTTGGCGGCCTCGCTGTGCAGCTTCACCACGGCGACCGCGTCGCCGTCGAAGTCGCCGTCGAAGCAGGCGTCCATCACGGGGTTGATCGCGGCACCGGTGAGCCGGTCGTCGATCGTGACCCGCATGTAGCGCACGCCGGCGTCACGGAGCACCGGGTCACGCCACACCAGCGCGTGGTCGCCCTCGGCCAGCCCCAGCTGCTCGGCCTTGACCGAGCTGAGCGCAACCTGGTCGACGTCCAGCCGCGGGTCCGCGGTCCACACCATTGTCGCCGAGTCGGTGAGCCGCGAGGCCATCAGCCCGGTCTTGAAGATGTTGTTCTTGCCCGTGAGCACCCGGTTCTGCACGTTGGTCGTGATCGCCTCGAAGGCGCGCTGAGCGCGCGAGACCGATTCGCTCATGCCGCGACGCACCTCGGAGCGCTTCTCCCCGGACAGACTCTGGCCGTCCAGCTGCTCGGTCATGTAGCGGTAGCGGCAGGCCTCGACGAAGACGTCCTGGTAGCTGCGGGTGTAGTCGTGCGTGACGGAGGACCCGTCCTCGAACTCCTGGCCACTGCGCAGATGCGAGGACATCATCGGCAGCTTCCACGAGCTCGCGCTCACCGTCTCGGTCTGCTCACCGGTCGGATACGTGAGCGGGAACGGGATCTCCATGTCGCCGCCGCGGTCGCCGATGAGATCGCCGAAGGACTTGCGCATCGCCGTGGTGTTCAGTCCCGGGAGCTGGCCCTCCTTGCGCGGCTGAGTGCGCAGCAGCTCGGGCATCGGGATGAACCGGCGCTCGGGGCGCTCGTCGAGGTCCTCGGCCTGGCTGACCACCCGCAGCGTGCCGTCAGCCTCCATGTCCATGCCGGTCACCAGCAGGTACTCGCGCAGGTTCGACTCGGCCCCGCTGTTGTGGCCGTAGAACTCGCGCATGATCGCCGGGCAGTCCTGAGACTGCAGCGCCCAGGCCAGCTGCGAGGAGGCCTTACGGCCCTTGCCAGCACGCACCTGCTCGTCGTCGTAGATCTTCGTCTTCTCGTCGACGGCCATGTGGGTGACCACGAAGCGCATCTCGCCCAGGGCACTCGGCCGCAGTTCTCCGTTGGGGGAGCGCAGGTCGGAGGCGTTCCCGCTCATCAGCTCGCGCGCCGAGCCCGCGTTGCGCCGGGAGATCAGGCTGAACGGGCTCATCACCACGTCCAGGCCCGGGTTGGCCCGGAACCAGTTGACCTCTTCGACGACATCCTGCTCCTGCGCGTCCTGCAGCGGCATGTCCCGGTCGACGATCAGCGAGATCACGCCCTTGTTGCCGTGCAGATCCGAGATCTTGTCACCCACGACGAGATCGCGCTCCTGGCCGCCGGCCCCGCGGATGCGGTGGCGCTCGGCGAACTCCTTCGACACCACGATCGGGTCATCAGCCGTCCAGCCGCCGAAGGTCATCAGCGCCGTCCTCGCCGGCGCGGTGACCTCAGAAGACTGCATGATCGTTGAGGCCGTCATCTGCTGGCGGTCGAACGGGTCGTACCGCAGCGTCTCGAGCTCGGGGAGAGCCATGAGCGGCGCACGCTGCCCGGCCACACTCTCGTCGCCCGGCACGATCCGGCCGTCGGCGTCGACCTGGGCTTGAGTGGTCAGGTACCGCACAATGCCCTGGTTGGTCGCGCCTCCGGTCATCACCGGGTCGAAGTAGCCGCTGGGCGCAGCGACGTTGTTCCGGTCCTTGCCGGTGAGCACCGTCATGTTCCGCCCGCCGGTGAGCCGCCAGGCGTCGAAGCGGTTGTCGTCAGCCGGGTCAGTTCGGTCGCGCTGGGCCCGGTACTCGGCGTAGATCGTCGAGCCGGCCTTGATTTCGTTGGAGTAGCGCACACGGCGCGCCTCGGTCTGCAGGATCGCGGCCGTCCACTCGTCCAGGTGCTTCTTGATCTCGCCGGTGGACTCGTCGAGCTGGTACGTGGTGGCGCGCTCGATGAAGTCGATCGGGTGCTTCGTGCCGTACAGCTGCGAGTAGACCGTGTTGAGCGAGGAGGGCTCGCCGGTCTCGCTGCGCCCGGCGATGAGGTCGCCGGCGATCTGGTACTGGATGCGCTCGTGCATGAGCTGCTCGTAGCCGCGCAGGCGCGTGCGTTCCTCGACCGAGGTCGGAGCCTCGCCCGGAGTCTGGGCCGTGATCGTGGCCTCGTAGCCCGGCACGACCAGAGCGTTCTCCCCGCTGGCGAAGGCGGTGGCGATCTCGCCGTACTCGCCGACATCGAAGACCTGGCCGATCTCACCCGAGATCGGAGTCCCCTTGCCGTCACGGCGCAGCTTCTCGCCGCTCCAGCGGATGACGCCCTGCTCGTCGACCAGGATCTCGGAGACCGTCGCCGCGTTGCGCTCGATGCTCTCGCGCACGGTGGCCCCGATGCGCCGCATGAACGCAGATTCGTGATCGGCGATCGGCACGGAGCGCTTGGCGCTGAAGCGGACGAGCCGGTCCTTGAACCGGGTCGTCTGGAAGGTCGAGCCCATCATCTCGTCGGGGGAGATCCCGCAACGACGCAGCGCCGAGGCGAGGTTGTCGAGGTTCGACCACTGCCCGGTGGGGCTGGTCATGTACCGCGCCACCCGGTCCGGGTTGAAGCGCTGATCGACCCACTCGCCGTCGACGTCGTGGGGCTCCGCCTCCCAGGTCCCGATGAGTTCGAAGGGGACGTCCTCGGCGTGCTGCCGCACCTTCTCGACGGCGGTGCCGCCGTAGACGAGGTTGCCCATCTCGGGCACCCCGTCGGCCTGCAACTCGCCGATCTCCTCCAGCCGTTCCTGGTACATCTCTTCGGTCGCACCCGGGCGCAGCAGATCGCTGTGCGCGCCGGTGAGCACGTCCCAGTAGGAGCGCTGGATCGCAGCGACCTCAGAGTCAGCCGAGTACTCCGGCGGCTCGATCGCATCCAGCTGTCCGCCGGTTCGCTCCAGCTCGGCCTCAGCACGAGCGATCAGGTCTTCGACGCCAAGAGCTGCCTGCAGATTCTCCCGCGCGCTCTCGACGGCGGCCTTCGCGTAGGCCTCAGCGGGCTCGGCGTCGACGAAGAAGGCCGGCAGGGAGCGGTTCTTCGCGTCCCGGCGCAGCATCACCTTCGCCCCGGGCCGGGGACCGGACTCGCCGGGCGCCACGTAGTCGCCGACCACGAACATCGACTCCCGGTCGACGTGGTAGCTGTCGGGCACATCCACCACCGTGCGGCCACGGCCGCGCTCCTGGTGCGTCGTGCCGGTCTCGCCGGCGGCGTGCCCCGGCAGATCCGTGCGCTCGACGCGGTGGCCCTGGGCGAAGCGCAGCAGCTGAACGGCCTCCGCCGGCGAGGGGGAGTAGACCGCCATGCCGCCGGGGACCCGGTAGTTCGTCGAGTAGCGCAGCACGGTGCCGTTGTCATAGATCCGGGCTCCGGCGTACTCCTCCTGGCGCGTGTCGGTGAGACGGATCTCCATGCCGGTTCCGGCGATCTTCGCCTTGATCTGACCCGGCTCGCGGTCGCGCATCACCTCGTAGGACACGCCCTGGGCCTTCAGCTCTTCGAGCAGTGCTGCCGAGCGGGCCACGGCGCGCTGCGACATGAAGCGGTTGCGGTCGACACGGTTCGTCTGGGGATCCCGGCCGCCGTCGACGACCCACTCGCGCACCTGGTCGTACTCCTGCTGGCTCATCTTGTCCATCAGCGCGGTGAGCCCAGCGGCGTCATCGTTCGTCATCGCTCGGCCGGCCTCGAAAGGCTTGCCCTCGTCGTCGATGCGCCAGAGCACCATGTTCCCGCGCCGGGGATCGGCCAGGGTCTCCACCTCGCCGCCGGCCACGCGTCCGATCGTCTCGTCCGGCAGGTACACCAGCGCGGTCCCGGCGCGCTTCACGGTCGCACGTTCGGACCAGTCGGGGTCGTAGGGGCTGATCGGCAGTCGGGCCGACTTCGGGTCGGCCTGGACACCGACGCCGGTGGCACGGGTGAACTCCCGCTGCGACTGCTGGTAGCGCTCGTTCTGCAGGGAATGGTCACCGAACTGCGGCTCGTAGTCGGACACCTTCTCCGCGAATGCCTGGTCGATGGCGGTGAGGCAGTCCGTGACGCCCAGCCGCGGGTCGGCCAGCGCGGTGCCCCGCTGGCCGAGGATCTCGTCGACCCGGGCGCGGATCGCCTTGGCCTGGGAGATCGGAATGACCTGTCCACTCTGACCCCGGGCCTGCTCGACTGCCTTGTAGTAGACGTACTCGTAGAAGTACCTGCGCAGTCCGTGTGCCTTCTTCATAGTCAATCAGCCTCCTGTGGACGCTCGGGGTTACATAAGTATGTATAGAGCCTACCCCGCCTATCGAAAGGAAGTGAGAGGCTATCCGGAAAGGCAAGTGCCGAGGTAGTCTCCCTTAGTCGAGAGACGACCCCGGCACTGGTCGTGATCCTTGGCTGGCCCCCAAGTGGCCGCCGGCTACTTCGAGTTCATCTCGATGGCCATGGCCCGGTCGAACCGGCCGTCGGCCAGCACCTCCCAGCTCGGCAGTGAGGCCAGGTACTGGTAGAAGGCCGAGTGGACCTTCACCGTCGCCAGCGACTCCAGGTCCTCCTCGGTGACGTCCTCCCCAGCGAACACCCGCGAGTCCTCGTCGTTCACATGGCCGTTGATCCGGCGGGCCGCATTGGCGTACGCGTCCGAGCGGATCTGGCTGATGTACGTCTGAGACCCATCGGCGCTGCGCAGCTCGCCGTCGCCGCCGACCGAGAAGTGCTCGCGATCCTGTTCCAACTCGGTCTGCGCCGACTTGTAGGCCTCACCGATCTCGATGTCCAGGCTCTTGACCTTCGCCGAGCCGTCGGGGTTGACCAGCATCTCCTTGCTGATCGTCCCCTCGGCGTAGAGCAAACGCTGCCGCTCGACGCTGACCGCCTGACTCTCGGCGACCGCAACCCCGACCTCGACGTTCTCGATGAACTGGTCCTCGTCGAACATGCTCATCCCCTCGTACTCGTCGGGGTCGACGACCACCGGAGCGTTGGGGTCCTGGCCCTCGTCGACCGTGGTCATCGTCGTGATCACCTCCATGACCTCGTCGGCGTAGACATCGGGATCCAGGCGCTCGATGTCGACCTCCTGGTAGCCGTAGATCTCCTTGTACTGCGCCTTCGCGTCCGCGGCCTTGACCGCCTGCCGCATGCGCTTCTCCAGCATCTTCACGAAGTCCGGCTGGTTCATCCGCACGTCGAAGTCCATGGCACTGGACAGGGTCGGGATCGTCTGCAGCGAGTACGTGTGCCCCGGGTGCTTGATCGTGTTCCCCAGCAGCCGGAACGACATCGGCAGGATCGTCTGGTTGCGGTTCCAGATCGGCGCGTCGCCGGCCCGGAAGACGATCGAGTTGCGCGGCGAGAGGAAGGCCATGTCGTTGTAGCTGATCAGCGGCTCCTCCTTGGTGTTCATCGTGTAGGAGACCCGGCCCTCGGTCTTGCCGCCGATGACCTTGTCGAGATCCTGGCTGATCTGCTTGCTGTCCCTGTACGACCGGTGCGTCTTGCCGCTCATCTTCTCCAGCGTCTCGATCATCGAATCGTCCGTGGACTTCAAGAAGACGATGTTCGAGGTGTTGTGCGTCGGGATGAAGTCGTCGGTGAGGTAGAGATGCCGCTCGTCGGCGACCCGGATGCACTGCACCTCCTCGTCTCGCACGTACTCGACGCTGACGACACGATTGAATCCGCGTGTACGGTCGCGCCAGCGCTCCGCCTTGCGTGAGAGCAGGAAGGGGTTGATCTCGGGCAGCCGGATGTTCTGCACGCGGTAGGCGTCCCTGGCCTCCTTCGGCGTCGGCTGGTTCGGCGAGGTGTACTTGACGTTCGTCTTGACGTTGATCGCCACACGACCGCCCAAGGAGCGCACGAGCTTCTGGACGTCCTCAGCCAGCTCGCGGCTCGCGGAGGTGAACTCCATCTCGCCCTTGTGGCTGATCGTGCCGTCGGTGTCCATGAGACCGCGCAGCAGGTCGGTCCGCTGCTGCACCGAACCGAACAGGTAAGCCGCCGGGATCGACTTCTCCCACGAGCGCTTACCCGCGATGCCGAGCTCGCGCAGGTGCTTGCTGACTCCAAGGACGCTGTACGTCGAGCAGTGTCCGTCCTTGACCTTGTACTCCGAGACCCTGTGGCCGCGACGACGAATCTCCTCCACGATCTCCTGGTCGTTGCACGAGAGCCAGGAGAAACCAGCCTTGCCGATATGCCCGTCCCCGATGAGAGCACCCAGAACGTATGGGTCGATCGGAAGGTCGGCCTCCGGGTAGGCCACCGGCATGATTCGAGGCAGGTCGACCTGACGACCCTTGTCGACGCGCGACTTCAGCTCATCGGTGGTGACGATCTCGGTGACACGCTCGGCGGTCTTGCCGTTATTGCCGCCGACGTACGCCCTCTTGCCGTCCTCGGTCTTCCCTCCCAGGTACTTCACACTGGACTTCCAGCGCTCGATCGGCCACAGATGCTCGTTGCACGACTCAGCCGAAGAGCCGTCACGCAGGGTGAGCCGGTAGACCGGGCGCACACCTCGCGGATAGACCCCGGTCACCGTGGTGACCGTGCCGAACGGCGTGAGCACCTCGTCGCCGACCTTGATGTCGCCCATGCGCTTCCATCCAGTAGGGGTGGCGATGAGAGAGCGAAGCGGGGCAGCATTGCCCTGCACGATCTTGTCGACGCTCTCTCCGTAGACGTCGCGCAGCTGCTGCAGGGTCTGCAGGATGAGCGTGAACTGCTGCTCCTGGCCCAGGCCGATGGAGAGCATCGTCTCGAAGCCGTCGATGCCCTTGCCCTCCGACTGCAGGTTGCCGAGCTCGTCGAGCATGAACCGCGTGCGGTAGAGCGGCTTCTGGTTCGACTTCGTCATGTACGCCTGGTCGGCGCTCACGTCAAACAGCTGCTTGACCAAGATCAGGATCAGCTTCGCGTACTTCATCAGGTGAGGTGGAGTCACCAGGAACAGCGCCTTCGGGGACTCCGAGTAGCGCGACAGTGTCTGCGTGATCGCCCGTGCCTGATACGAGACCTTCTCCGGGTTGCCGCCGCCGGAGAAGTCGAGTCGCGTGTCCGGGTAGAGGGTGTCCCCGGCCTGGAAGGACAGGATCTTCCCGTCCCGAGTGCCACCCTCACGCACCGGCTTCAGCTCACGCATCACGCCGTTCTTCACGATCTTCTTGCCCGTCACCGGCTCGACCACGTAGTGCCGGCCGTTGAGCGAGACCTGGTAGTTCTTCGTGAAGCTGAAGTAGAAGGTCCGCACCAGCATCTTCGTCTGCGGGTTGACCAGCTCCAGCTTGAGCCAGGCTTCGTCGCCAGGGAACTTGCCCTTGAAGTTGTACCGGGCCCAACCCTCGCGGCCGACGATCTCCTCGTGCTCAAAGTCCTCACCCAGGTTCTCGGTGAACATCGGGTCCGCGTAGGCCGACCACACGGCCTGCTGACCGACGAGGTGGTCGCGCTTGACGTAGTTCGGCGCGAAGCGCACGCCGAGGCGACGCGGGAAGCTCAGGCCGGCCAGGTCGGTGTTCTGCGAGGGCTTGCCCGAGGTCAGCGTCGAGATCGTGGGGTCGGTGAAGAACGACATGGCGGTGATCGCGATGCCGTACACCGAGGCCAGCATCTTCTCCGCGCCGGCCATCGAGCGCAGCGCGTTGTGGGCGTTGCCCACCAGCGTGCGCATGTTGTTGCGGGGCAGCTCCTCGCTCGCGTTGAAGTACAGGCTGAGCATGTCCTGATCGGCCTTGCCCTCCCACATGAAGGCCTGGGCCGCCGCCTTCTCCTGCTCCTCGGCCAGGGCGTCCTCGTTGTTCTCGAACTCGCCGGCCTTGACCCGCTTCTCCAGCTCGGCCTCAGGGTTCTTGATCTTCTTCGAGCTCATCTGCACGAAGAGCTGGTAGCAGTTGTAGAGCGTGACCTTGCCCCAGAGGTCATCGAGCTTCTGCTCCAGCAGCGCCGGGTCCATATTCAGCACGGCTGCGGCGCTGCGCAGCTCCCGCTCCTCCTCCAGATAGAAGTCGATGAGTCCGTAGGCCGCGCGCTTGAAGGCGTTGTTGGCGGCATTGGGCCAGACCGGGTCCTCGCCGCCGTCGAGCGGAAAGAAGATCCCGGCGATGTTCTCCACGTACAGCGCGCACTTGGTGAAGTTGCCCTCACGCGCTGCGTCGGCCGCCAGCCCCAGGGGGCTGTAGATGTCGGTCTTCATGGAGTTGATCAGGTTGTACTGCACCGGCTCGAACCCGCGTGTGACCAGGGGCACGTAGTTCTTCACCAACAACTCGCCCTTGGGGTCGTTGATGACCATGTTCGAGGGCTTCTTCTCCCGCGACCACATGTCGATGATCGGCTCGATGTACGTCTGGCCCTTACCGGCTCGGGTGATGGCCAGCACCATGGTGTTCACCGGCGCGGTATCGACCACGTACGCCCCGGCCGGGCGCTGGACCTCGTACGCCGGGAACGTCCAGTCTTCCTTGATCAGAGCAGCGACGGTCTTGTACTTTTCCGACCCGAAGCCGAGCTTGTCCCGGTTCGTGCCGTCAGGGTTGTACGGGATCCGCGTCGTGTCGTACTTCTGACGCAGCGTCTTGTCATCGGGGAGCCCGGATGCCTCGAACAGCTCGTCGCCGAAGTCCTCGTCGATGATCGGCAGGGTCTGCATCAGCGGATCGCCCTCGTCGTCGTCCATGACCTCGCCGGCGTAATAGACGAGGTTCCCCTCCTCATCGATGACGTCCTTCTTGGCGCGCTGGGCGACCTCGACGGTGCCCAGACCCTTCTTCTTGAGCATCATGTGGCTGAGCATCGAGCTGACCTGCACGCTCGAGTGAGCACCGGCGTCGGGGAACCAGTCGTAGTTCTGCTGGATCTCTTCCGGCAGAGCGATGTGCTGGTCGTTCTGGTACTGGTTGATGTCGCTCGTGGTGTTCATCAGGTTCGCCGCGGCGACCTTCCGCGAGAACCACGTACCGATGATGAGGGCGACCATCAGACCCGAGCCGAGCGTGATGAAAAGCTTGAACCCCGAGACGTCGGCCAGATGCTCTCCGACCGTCGTCGCGCTCTTCTTGGGCTCAGCCGGCCTCTCGACGCTGGGCTTGCCGTCCTTCGCCGCGGTGTACCAGCTGGGGACCGGAACAGCCTCAGCGCTGGGGTAACACTTCGCCTTCACGTCCGGGTTGCCGTCCTTGGTCAGGGGCCGGTAACACTTCACGACCGAGCCGCCCGCACCCGTCGTGGTGTCCTGGACGTAGTACGCGCTCGGCTTGCCGGTGCTGCTGCCGGGCACGCCCGAACCCACGGACGCGCCCGCCGAGAGCACTGCCGCGGCGATGAGCGAGTAGAAGACCCAGGCGACGATCGTCACCAGCACGCCGGTAATCACCGCGACGACGATGCCCGGTCTGGTTGACCTCAGGGTCAGGAACTTGCTGCGGTCCAGCTGCTGGTTGTCGTAGACGTCTCGGTTCGTCAGCGTCTCGCCGGGCGTCCGTGCCGAGATCTTGTCCCAGCTGCTCGCCTTCGGCCGTGCCGCCTTCCGCCTGTTCGTGGCCATCGTGATTCCCTACTCTCGAGCCTCGCTCGTTCTGCTGTCCTGCTGTCCAGTGCGCCTGCCTGCGCAGACGACGACGGCGCATGGGGAACGCGCCCCATGCGCCGTCAGATCACCCCGTCGGTCATGACCGGAGGATCGCTCAACGGGTCAAGACCACCCCGACGATGAAGCCGGCCACGCCCATCAGGAGCGAGAGCGTGACGATCATGACGACGAGGATCTTGTTCGAGCGGCTCTGCATCTCGGAAGCCCGCGCCAGTTCGTTGGCGTAGGACTCCTTGTCGGCCTGCATCTCCACCAGGCGCACCTCGTATCGCTTGGCCACTGAATCCTCGACCGTTGACAGCTGCTGGAGCAGGTCTGTGACCCGCGCCACCTGGGAGTTGGTCTTCTCCTTCTCCAGGTCGAGGTTGTGCTGCCACTCGGCGTCCCGAGCCGTCATCTGCATGATGGCGTCCTTGCGGTTGCGTTCGAGCTCGTCCTCCATCCGGCGGATCCGGTCGGCGTGCTCAGAGCGCACCGACTCCAGGAGGTCCTGCTGCTCCCGGCGCAGGACGCCGATCTCGTCCGTGGTCCGCAGGTGCTCGGCCAGCGCCTCGGACTGGGCGATGTCGGCCTTGCGGTTGTCGTCGACGATCCGCTGGATCTCGGACTTCCACTGGTTCAGGCGCTCTTCCTCGGCCGCCAGGTACTCCGACTGCCGCTCGGCCAGCACCTCGAAGATCCGCGTCTGCCCGGTCTGCATCTTCAGCGTCGCGTCCGAACGCCGGACTCGCAGGATCTCCTGCTGGTTGTGCGCGTGGGTATCCTCGATGTCCCGCTCGATCTCGGCGACGGAGTCGATCTGCTCGCGCTCCATCTTCGAGCGATTGCGCTCCTTGTACTGCAGTTCCGCCGAGAGCGCCGCCTGCTGGGCCACCTTGGAGGCCTGCGACTCGTAGTCCTTGGCGATCTCCGCCCGGCGGGCCCGGACCTTCTCATCCTTCTCCGTCTGCCGCTGCTGGTGCTCGGCCTCGGCGGCGTCCTTCAGCAGCTTGTACCGGGAGCCCGCGCGGTCGGCGGCCACATCGCGGATGACCTGCTCGGTGTGCGCCGACATGAGGTTGACGTAGAGCGCACGCAGCTCGTCCTCGTGCGCGGAACGGAGCTGCATCAGTTCTGCGTTGGCCTGCCGGTTGAGCTGGGCGACCTGGTCCCCGAGCCACTTCGTCGCGTCCTCGGGCACAGCGATCTGCACGACCGGCGCACCGATGGCGAAGGTCGCGTTGAACTCATCGAGCCGGACGTCCAGGTCCAGTTCCTCGGAGAGGAACCGGCGGGCGATGACGTCGCGCACCTGGGCCTGATCGGCCAGCAGCACAGTGTCACCGGCCTCCTGGTAGTCGCCCTCGATGCCGTAGCCGGCGTCGGTCTCGTCGAAACCCTCGTAGCCGGCCACCTCGTCGTCGTAGTCCGGCTCCGACTCGACCGGAGCGGTGCCCGCGTCGTCCTCGTCGAACATGGGTGCGTCCGCCCCTTCCTCCTCGTCGACGACGTCGCTGAAGAGCGGCTCGTCGTCCAGGCCCTCCTCAGCCCCCCCGTCACCGGGGATCTCGTCGAAGATCGCATCCCCCTCGTCCTTCCCGAGGACGGTGGGGACGGGGCCAGTGGCCCCAGCCTCGGCGACCAGGCCGCTGTGCTCTTCCCACGCCTTCTTGCCCACGGCTTCTGCGAGGCTCGTGGTACCTGCAGCGACAAAGCGCGCCTGCGCGAAGGTCGCATCGTTCACCAGATCGACGAGCAGGTCGCCGCTGGGCTTCTGCCACACGACGGCCCAGGCGTAGGTGGCACCGGTGAGCAGCGAGTACTCCTCCATGCGCGCGAGAGACTCGTCGGTGGGGATGATGCCGAAGACCTCCTCTTCGAGCATCCCCGCCGTGGCCACCGTGCGGATCTGGTCGGAGCTGATGAGCTCGATGATCGAGCCCTTCGCCTCGTCCCGGCCGTGCCGCTTGCTCAAGCCGCCGATCTCGTCGGCTGCAAGCACGAGCATCACCCAGGCCGTACCGCTGGGAAAGACGAACTGCGTGTTCGACCGCAGCAGCTCGACCGCCGCCGGGATCGCCGTCTCTCTCACCACGGAGGCCAGAAGCTCGTCGGGCTTCTTCTTCCGCTCCTTCCTGTGGCTTCCCGTTGCCGTACCCAGAATGCCCATTGATGCGCGATCCCTCCGCTAAGAAAACACAGTTCACCTGATTTATGAATATCTTATCGCTGCCCTATCAGAGTAGGCAACCATAGGGCATGAAAGGGCTATTGACTCACGAGTCGACTCGTTCCCGCTGTCCTCGACCGGCTCATCACACCGCACTGACCTCGACGTAGGCATCGGAACTCAGCAGGTTCTTGTCGTCGCTGACCAGGTCGCCGACGACGTCGATGCGGATCCGTCGCTCCGAGGGGTGCTCGTTGAGGAAAGTCGCCACCGCGGTGGTGACCTCGTCGGTCAGCTTCGCCACAGCCGCACGCGCACCGCCGGCATCAGAGTCGGTGTCGCCCTTGTCCTCGATGAGGTACTGCAGGACCCTCGCATCGACGTCGACCCGCACGTTGTGCTTGACGAACACCTCCTGCACCATCTGGCGCAGCTTCTTCCGCACGATCTTTTGCTGCGTCGGCAGCGACAGCGGCTGGAAAGGCACGATCGCGTCGATACGACCCAGCAGCTCGGGCGGAAACCGGTTGTCGCCCGTCGTTGAGGAGATCGAGCGGCGGATGAGCTTCTCGTACTCCAGCAGATGCTTGCCCGACCCGGTGTCGTCCGCCGCGTACTGCGAGATGTCCTTGTAGATCTCCGAGCCCGCGTTCGTCGTCAGCACGATGTAGGTGTTGAGGAAGCTCACCTCGCGGTTGTTGTCGTCGTTGAGTCGGCCGTCGTCGAGCACCTGCAGCAGCACGCGCGTGACCATCGCCGAGGCCTTCTCGACCTCGTCGAAAAGCAGCACAGCGTGGGAGAGGTCCCACACGCGCTTGGTGAGCTCAGAACGGAACGCCGCGAACGACGAGTCCTCGGCGTACTCCGTCATGTCGAACCGGATCAGGTGCCGCTGGTCGTCACCGAACAGCAGTCGCGCCAGCTGCTTCGTGAGCTCCGTGTTGTGCGTGACCACGAACTGACCAGCCTGGTAGAGGTGCTCCTCGTCGTTGACGTAGATGCACGACGAGCTCTGCTGCTCCGGCAGCTTCTCGATCGACGCGATGCCGACCATGTCGAACTTCTTCACGCGCTTACGACCCGAGGTCTCGATGACCGCCCGCCGTGCGATCTCGTGCTTGCGGGGGAGGGAGAAGAACCGGGTCTTATCCTCGTTGCCGACCTTCACGTGCACGTCGTACTCGGCCAGTTCGCGCCCGCCCTCCTTCGTGCGTGTCCACGATTTGATCGTGTTCGAGATGCCGAGCGAGAACAGCACCTCCCTGAGGTCCTCCGCGAGCCCCTTGGAGAACGTCGAGTACGAGACGTTGAAGCGGTCGTTCGAGCCGCCGATCGATCCGTCAGTGTCGAAAAGGCCCCGCACCAGCGCCCACCGCTGCTGTACCGATCCGTGTTTGTACCTCTCCGGAATACGGCGCTCCGCCGAGCGCGCACCGATCAGATCGGGAACCGAGGCAAGCACGTCCTTCGTCTGGTACAGCGAATCGCGGCGGTCCTCCACCGGGCCAACGCCGACAGGGAAGACCCAGCTGTAGCTGTGCCCGTACGACTTCGGTGCCGATCCCAGCCATTCGCCCACCGTCCACACGGTGTGGTCGGCGTCGTCCCCGTCGGACGAGAGCGTCAGCTGCGTCTCAGTGAGGCACCCGTTGCCGATGAGGACGCCCAAGACGTACGGGTCGACGTCGAAGTCCTGCTCCGGCCAGTGCACCGGTCCGTTCGCCGGGATGAAAAACTTCAGATGCTCCCGAGAGTCGCCGGGGTAGGTCCGCACGACGCCACGCTCGACCATTTCCTGCGTGCTCAGGACCATTGGCGCGACGTCCTTGCCCGCATGCTTCTTCGACCGCTGCTTGGCTGTGTAGACCGTCCACAAGTGCGGTCCTCCAACGTCGAGAGTCCGGCCGTCCCAGAGCGTGACCCGATAGACGTCCTGCATTCCCTGCGGGAAGTGTCCGAGTACCTCGACCGGGCGACCTTGGCGACCGAACACTCTGTCGCCCGGGACCAGGTCGCCGTGAAGCTTCCAGGTGGCCTCGCCGTCGCTCGAGTAGACAGGAACCTGCGTCGAGTCGATGCAGAATTTCCCCGTTCCCGTCGATCCCGTGAACAGCAGGCTCGCCATCGGCTTTCCCTTGTCGTTGAGGTTCGCCACCGACAACTGCAGACGACGCGCCACCGCGCCGGTCGCCCAGTCCTGGCTGAACACCTTGGCGTCCAGCTGCTGCTTGATCTTCGCGCCGTCGACCCGGAATGCGACGTTCACGTTCAGGGACTCCATGAGCACGTCCGAGAGCAGGTCCCGGTCCATCGGCCGGTGCGTCAGGCGATGCCAGCCGACCATGGAGTCGAGCACGAGGATCGACTTGCGCGGCTGGGCGCTGGCCGGCATGTAGCGCTGGGTGTACTCGTAGATCTGCCGGAAGATGTGGTCGTCGTAGAACTCGTCGGCCACGCCGTATCGTTCGGCCATGCCCTGCAGAATCTTGATGGTCGTCGCCTGGTCCGGCGGGTTGAGGTTGATGCGCTGCAGGCGCTCGACGAGCGGCTGGTTCGGCGAGATGTGCTTGTGGAACTCCTCGTAGGTCGTCGCCGCGATGATCCTGATGCCTCGGGTTCCCGAAGCCGCGAGGACCGGCTTGATCGCCTCGACGGCGGCGTCGGAGAGCTGGATGATCTGGTGGAACTCGTCGATGAAGAGCACCAGTTCGTGCTTCTCGTCCTTGACGAAGTCCTCGGCCTCGTCGAAGAAGCCCTTGAGCTTCGCGGCCATGTTCTCGGCGTTGCCCGCTTCGGAGATCATGCGCGCCGGGTCCACCTCCAGGTAGAGGCGGTCCTTGTCCACCAGCATCGTGGCCTGAACCAGGGCGGTGTTGTGCGTCGGCACGAACCCGGGGCCGCACAGATACATGTGGTCCTCGTTGTCGACCTGGATGCACTTACCCGGCTGGGTCGGCGCGGGGGAGATGTCCGTGATGTAGAGCCACTCCTGGGTCGAATGCGTCGTGCTCGGCACACGAGCGGCCTTGCGCGGCAGACGGAACACCTGCTGCGCCGTGGTGAACACCATGCGGTGCCGCGGCTTGCACTTCACGAGCTCGCCGTGGGCGTCGCGGTATCCCGCAGTCGACTCCGTACGATTCACCTTGATGCCCAGCGAGCGGATCAGCTCCTCGGCACCAAGCGCCAGCGTCTCGTCGGAGAAAGCCAGCTCGCAGATGCCGTGTTCGTCAATCGTCCCGTCCGTGTCCATGAGCCCCTGCAGCAGCGCCAAGCGCTGCTCGATGGACCCACGCAAGTAGACAATCGGGATGTGCTTGCGCCTGAGCACGCCGACCTGGCGCAGCTGCGCCCGGAGTCCTTCGGTACCCACGGTCTTGTCATCGCTCGTCAACCGATGCGGCTTGTAGCCCGCCACGTCGATCTGCTCGATCAGGTGGTCCATATCGGACAACGTCTCGCCGTCGGCAAGCAGATCGGACTGCGTGAACGTTCCCTTCCCCACTGAACCGTCGCCGAGCCACGCTCCGAGGACGTAGGGATCGACCAGTAGATCGGCCTCCGGCAGATCCAGGGGCTCGGTGATGCGGATGGAGAACCGGCGGCGCTTGCCTCCCGCGCACAGCACACCAGCGTCCACCATCTGCTGGGTTGTGAAGACCGACTCCTGCGATTCGCCGTTGGTGCCCCACGACGTACGGCGGAAGACCTGCTCGGACAGTGCCTTCAGCGCGATCTGCGTGTTGAACTCGTGAACATGGACCGTAGAGACCCGAGTGCCGCCCTTCCAGGTCTGTTCCGTGGTCCGCGTCGCATCGCGCCGCTCCACACCCTCCTTCGACAGGTACGTGTGCAGACCCGTGGGCCTGTGCCACGTCACGCTCTCAATCTCGCTGATCAAGTTGATCAGTTCGCCTGCCGTGGAGAACTCGGGGACGTCGTCCTTTGCCAATGCCAGGAGAGCCTCCCTGCGGACCTGGACGCGATCGCGACGCGCCTGCGTCGTCGCGACATTCGTCGGATACGACTCCGCCCGTCCAGAGACAGACGCCACCAGCCACTGGTGATCCGCGCAGGCGGTGACCACCTGACCGTCGCTCAGTGCGATGTCGTACAGCACCGGCGTCTCGTCGACCTCGGAGACGTACGAGACCCTGGTCGGCTTGCCGTCGCGCCCGAGCACGAAGTCGCCGGGCTGCAGATCGCTCATCGTCGTCCATCCGGACGGCGTCGGAATCGGCGTGCCCAGCGGCAGCAGCTTTCCGCTACCGGCTTCGGCCAGCAGAAGCGCATTGCACAGCTCAGGGCGGCTCATCGAGGCCAGCAACTGCATGGTCTCGTGCTCACGGCCGACGATGTCGCGCTCAGCCTTCTTCAGTGGCTCCGAGAGCTTGGACAGGAGTGGGTAGCGCTCGTTGAGCTGTACCTCGTGAAACATGCCGCGCAAGACCTCTCGACTGGACTGAAGATGCAACTGGAAAATCAGTCGAAATCCTATCACGAGTTGCATTCAATAGGGTATTGAATGGGGAATGCGAAAGGACCCGGAGTCCACTCCGGGGTCTTTCGTTCCGTGCACTGGTCGCGGGTCGCTCACCCGCCGTACTCGGGCTCGCTGCCCTCCGGCGTCGGGGGCTGCTCGAACTGGTGGTTGAAGCGCTCGCTGGCGGGGGCCTTGTTGCTCCCCTCCGCGCCGGCCTTGCCCACCACCGCGCCCATACGTCCGACCAGGTCCGCGCCGAACGAGGGTGAAGCCTTCGGCGCGTCCGCGGAGGTGATCATCCCGGGAGCGGGAGCCGCCGGCTCCCGAGTCTGAGGCTGGCGCTCACGCACCACCGGGTTGAACCGCGATCCCGGCTTGCCCGGTGCCGGCGCCGACGGGTAGCTGTGACGCGGCCCGCCGTGCGTGCTGAGCCCGGCCTGCGAGTTCGCCGCTGGAGCCCGCAGCTTGCTGAAGGCAGGTGCAACCCTGCCGGACTGCTTGAAACCACAGGTCAGACCGTATGCCGGGCACCAAAAAAGTCCCCTGAAGTTCCAGGGGACTCCGGGCGTGTCGCGGGTCAGGGCTTCGGCCACTCCTCGCGGTAGCCGGTGAAGCCCTTGAGCGGTTCGGCGACCTCAAGCATCAGCTCACCGAGCGCCGTGGCGGTGGCGTTGTTGCCAGCGCTGACCGCCTCGCGGTAGCGCCTGACGATCGCCTTCACCACGGGCTCACCCGCGATGAACGAGGCGTTCTGCTTCAAGGAAGTCGTCTACGTGTTCAGCCATGTGCCCCATCCTGTCATCCGGGTACGACAGAGCGTTCCCGCACACGGGTGACGGGGTTGTCCACAACCGCCTGGTTATCCACGGAGATCCACAAGTCATCCTCGGGCCGTGCAGAGTCGGCGCATGCTCAATCGTTCGATCCCGCGTCGGCTTGTCCCCTGGGAACACTGGAGTGCTCGCAGGAGGTCCCCTGTGTCAGCGGCTGGCCAGCCTGCGCCGGCTCGTCGTCGACGCTTCCTCCACCGGGGCCTCGCGAGCGGCCTTTGCCGCGGCGTACAGGCCGACTCGTCCGCCGCCACCTGGGACTTCACCTTGGAAGGGGCCTCTGACCTGCGTCGGAGGCCCTTTCCGGTCTTTCGGGGGCTTGCCTGTTCACTTCCGCCACGGAGAACCCGGAGACCCCGGAGACCCTGGAGAAAGGCTCCGCCCCACCGTCGGTACGCCGGGGCGCGGCAGGGGGCAGACCGGTGACCGTCGAAGAACTGCGGCGGGTCGCGGACGGGGTCGTCGCCGTGCGGCTCTCGGCCCCGGACGGCGGTCTGTTGCCTGCTTGGCAGCCCGGCGCACACATCGAGTTGGTGCTGCCCTCCGGGACGATCCGCCCGTACTCACTCTGTGGCGATCCGGCCGACCGGCGTTCCTATCGCATCGGCGTGCTGCGCGTCCCGCAGGGGCGTGGAGGCTCGGCGGAAGTCCACGAGCTGTCCCCGGGCCGGGAGATCGCCGTACGAGGGCCACGCAACAGGTTCCCGCTGGTCCTGGCCGACCACTACCTGTTCATCGTCGGCGGCATCGGCATCACCCCCATCCTGCCCATGGTGCGCGCCGTGGCCGCGGCCGGGCAGGAGTGGCACTTGCTCTACGGCGGCCGGACGCGGGCCACCATGGCCTTCGCCGATGAACTCCTGGCTCTCGGCGGGGACCGGGTGCGCCTGGTTCCCGAGGACACCGACGGTCTGCCGGACCTCGCCGCCGCTTTGGGCGACACGCCTCCGGGAGCAGCGGTATACGCGTGCGGCCCCGAACAGCTCCTGGCTGCTGTGGAGAAGACGGTGGCCGCGGACTTCCCTGACCGGCACCTGCACACCGAACGCTTCGCGGCTGCCCGAACTGCCGTACACGAGACGGGTGTCCCGGCCCCCGCCACGGAGTTCCGGGTCGAACTGCGGCGCAGCGGGCGCAGGTTGCCGGTTCCGGCCGATCGCAGCCTCCTGGAAGTAATCCGCGACGCCGTCCCCGACGTCCCGTCCTCCTGCGAGGGAGGCTTCTGCGGCACCTGCGAACTACGCGTCCTGGACGGGGCTCCCGACCACCGCGACACCGTGCTGCCTCCTGGTGAGCGTGACCGTCGCGACGTGGTCTATCCGTGCGTTTCCCGGGCCCGCAGCCGGATCCTGACCGTGGATCTGTGAAAAGGGCGTGTCCGGGACTGGGATGGCCGGGCGTCACGCCGCGGGAGGGCGGGATGCGCGAGGCGCTTCAGCAGCAGGTCGTGGTGCGGCGGTGAAGGAGTCAGGCGGCTGCGAACAGCACGGCCGCGGCAGTGAAGCGGGGCCATGCCGCCGGGCCGTCGGCGATCGCCGCGGTCGTGCCGGCAGCGGCTGTCGCACCGGCGAGCACGACGGCGAGCAGACGGCCCAGGAGCCGCCGGGCGTGGCGAGCGGACGTGGATGTCAGGCGGACTGATTCCTGGTGCGACGGGTGAGCAGATCGGGCAGCAGGCCGCGGTGGCGGGCCATGGCGTGGAGGACGGCCGCGAGGGCGAGACCCATCGCGAGGTGGGCGAGCAGGGTGACCAGGTAGTAGCCGTTGAAGACGGTGCCGTACTTGTCCAGGCCGAAGGGGCCGAACTGCGGTTCCATCGGGGGCAGGACCATCATGCCGGTCTCGACGAACACCACCGAGTACAGCACCGGGCCCCACCAGCGGGTGAGACCGAAGACGAGGGAGTAGACCAGGGCGAAGGAGATGCCGTTGAACAGGTGGTAGACCGCGCCCAGGGTGTAGCTGAGGGCGGTGGGGTCGGCCATCGGTTTGGCGCCGGTGATCAGGTTGCCGAACATGGTGGTCGAGTCCGGCAGGTAGCCCAGGTGCACTCCGGCGATGCGGATCATGTCCAGGGCGAGGGTGAGGGCGATGCCGCCGATGACGCCGACCGCGATGCGGTTTTGCAGCCGTTCCAGGCCGGTGGCGTGGGCGTAGAGGTAGACGGCGGCGACGATGGCCATGCCGGGTACGCCGACGGCCCAGAACAGTACCTGCATGGTGAACCAGCCTGCGGTGGCGGTCACGATGAGCAGTGAGGAGATTCCGCCGGCGACCAGGGTGAGCAGGGTCAGAGCGGTCTCGGTCCCCGACGCGGCCGGGGCGGAACGGTGGGTGGCAGGGGGAGCGGTAGGCGTGGGTTTCTCCCTTAACAGCAGTGATCGCCGGAGCGGTCCTGCGGTGTTGGTGGGTGGAGGAGACGGGCCGGGGAACGGTCTCGGGGGCGCAGCAGTCACCGTCGACGTCCGGGGTGTCGCCGTTGCGGGCGGTGGCGGTGTGTCGGCTGCTGTTGTGGGTGCGCCGGCGGTGGCGGACGGCCAGCGCAGCCACGGCGAGGACGGCAGCGGCCGCGAGCCAGGCGATGAGGGTGCTGTGGGTCTGGACCCAGGTGGAGATGGTGGCGGAGAAGCGGGCCAGGCCGCCGCTGCTGGTGGCGGTGGCGGTGTTGCCGCTGGTGGCGGCCGGGTACCAGTACCAGGCCAGATACGCGCCCGTCGCCACGAGGACGGCGGCGGTGATACGGGGGCCGTAGCGGGCCAGCGCGGTGACTTTCCTGGTCAGGGCGGAGCCTGCGGCTGCGGTGAGCAGGGAGATGAGCAGCAGGACGGTGGCGGACCCGGCGGCGTACGCGGCGAAGACCCTGAGGAGTCCGCCGTAGCTTGCGCTGGCCTGGGCTTGGGCGATGACGGCGAGCAGCACGCCGAAGGTGCACGACAGGGACGCGGCCGCGTATCCGATGCCGAAGACCAGCATGCGGCGGGCGGTGGGCGGGCCTTCCGCCGCCCGGCGGGATCCGGGCAGACGGAGAGTCAGGGAGCGGCCAGCGAGCATCGCCAGGCCGAGCAGCAGCAGGATGACTCCGGTGGCCAGGCCGAGCCAGGGGGCGGCCTGGATCAGTGCGCGGGCCCCGGCACTGACGACGAGCCCGGCCGCTGCGAGGGTGCCGGCGAAGCCGATCGTCAGCGCGGCGCCGGAGCGCAGAGCACGGGCCAGCCGGAGTGGCAGCGGTGAGGTGTCGGCGTCGCCGAGGGTGTAGGTGATCCAGGCGGGCAGTAGGGCGAACCCGCAGGGGTTGACCGGGGCGATCATCCCGGCGGCGAAGGCGAGGACGAGCAGGCCGTTCACTTCGCGCCGGCCTTCTTGAGCGCGTCCTGGATCTGGTCGGCGGAGGGGGCGGTGGCCTTGAAGGTGACTTGCCGGCCGGGTCGACGACGATCAGCGTGGACAGTGCGGCGACCTTGTACTTCTGGGACAGGGCGGCGCCTTTGTCGACGACTGCGGGCAGTTCGGGCGCCTTGATGGAGTTGAGGAACTGCCGGATGGTCTGCGGCGACTCGCTGGGATCCATGTCCACCGCGAGGACGTCGGCCTTCCCCTTCAGCGTTTTGCCCGCCTTGGACAGGGACTTGGCGCCGCCCGCGCATTCGCCGCAGCCGACGGAGAAGAAGAACAGCGCGGTCGGCTTGTCGCCCGGCACCGAGAGCTTCTCGTCGCCGATGGTGGTCACCTCGGTGGCGGCCTTCGATACCGCCCCCTCGGTGGTGGCGTTCTTGGTGGCAGCGGTGTCCTCACTGCCGCAGGCGGTGGCGGTGAGGGCGAGCACGGCGGTCGCGGCGAGAGCGAGGCCGGCACGGCGGGGCAGGAACGTGGTGATCGGTGGTACGGGCCTTCCTGGTCGGCCGGGACGTGCGGGTGATCCCGGTCGGTGGAGTGGTCGGCCGCCTCGGTGGGCGGGCAGCAGGTATCCAGCCTGCGCTGCGGCGGTGGACGACGGCGGTGACGGCAGCCACCAGCACGACAGCGGCGGTGACGATCACCCAGGGGTTGCCCAGGAACCCGCCGATCGTGCCGAGGGCACCGGCGGCGAGAAGGACCGGCCCGGCACAGCAGACGATCATCAGCAGGGCGGCGCCGACACCGACTGCCATACCCGCGCCCGAGCCATCGCCGGACTTCGCGCGGGCACGGCCGGATTCCTTGCGCGAGGTTCGGCAGGAGAAGCACATGAGCATGGCCTCGCTTCGCGCTCACTCCTGGGAGTCCGGGATTCTCGGACAGCACTTCAGGGCGGCGGTGTTGTCCGCGGCCAGTGAGCGGGCCAGTACCACCAGGTCCGCCACCCTCGGGTCGCCGACCGAGTAGCGCAGCTTGCGGCCGTCGCGTCGGGCGACCACATAGCCGCAGTCGGCCAGACAGGACAGGTGCACCGACACCCGCGGCTGGGAGATGCCGGCGTGCTCGACGCACTCGGCACTGGTGCGCTCGCCGCGCAGGATGAACTCCAGCAGCTTCAGCCGGGTCGGGTCCGACAGGGCACGGAAGAACCGCGCCACGGTGTCGGCGTGCTCACACCCACCCTGCTCGCCCAGGGCGGCAGGGGCCGGCGCGGCAGCAGTGGGCAGCAGGGACGGATCACTCATGGCGGGCACCTCCTCCAACAGGAATTATTCGCCTGCCCGCATAGTATGGTGGAGTCGACCTATTCGGCAATCCACATAGCAAGAGTGTCGGGGAAACCCCGGCCGCACGAGGAGGCACCCCTATGGACACGACGGGATCCGGCTTCGACCTGGCGATCATCGGCTCCGGCTCGGCTGCCTTCGCCGCCGCCATCGCCGCCCGCACCAAGGGCAGAAACGTGGTGGTGATCGAACGCGGCACCCCCGGCGGAACCTGTGTGAACGTCGGCTGCATCCCCTCCAAGGCGCTGCTGGCCGCCGCCGAGGCCCGCCACGGCGCCAGTGCGGCCGGCCGTTTCCCCGGCCTGGAACCGGCCGGCCTCCCCGTCGCCTTCGGCGACCTGATCGGCGGCAAGGACGCCTTGGTCGCCCAGCTGCGCGCGGAAAAGTACACCGACCTCGCCGCCGACTACGGCTGGGAGATCGTCCACGGCGGCGCCGCCTTCACCGGTAGCGCTGATGCCCCGGCCCTTCAGGTCACACTCAACGATGGCGGCGTCCGCCGGATCGAGGCAGCCCACTACCTGATCGCCACTGGATCCTCCCCGGCCATCCCACCCGTCGACGGCCTGGACGAGGCCGGATACCTGACCTCCACCACCGCCATGGAACTCACCCACCTGCCCGAGTCGCTGATCGTGGTCGGCGGCAACGCGGTCGGCCTGGAACAGGCCCAGCTCTTCGCCCGCCTCGGCACGAAGGTCACCGTCGTCGAAGCCCTGGACCGCCTCGGCCCCTTCGAGGAGCCGGAGATCTCCGCCGCACTCGAGGACGCCTTCACTGCCGAAGGCATCACCGTGCACACCGGCGCCGCTCTCATCGCCGTCCGCACCGACGAGAGCGCCAAGGCCGCTGTCGTACGCACCCGCAGCGGCGAGACGACCGAGCTGCGCGCCGAACAGCTCCTGATCGCCACTGGACGGCGCCCCAACACCGCCGCGCTCGGCCTGGAGGCGGTGGCGGTGAAGACCGGCGAGCGGGGTGAGGTCCTCGTGGACGACCGGCTGCGCACCACCCACCCCCGCATCTGGGCCGCGGGAGACGTGGTTGGAGGACCGCAGTTCGTGTACGTCGCCGCCGCCCAGGGCACTCTCGTCGCCGACAACGCCCTCGACGACACCGGCCGCACCCTGGACTACACCGCCCTGCCCCGGGTCACCTTCACCAGCCCCGCCCTCGCCTCCGTCGGACTGACCGACGCCCAGGCGGCCGAACAGGGCCTCGCCTGCCAGTGCCGCACCCTGCCCCTGTCCTACGTGCCCCGCGCCCTGGCCAACCGGAACACCCACGGCTTGGTCAAACTCATCGCCGAACAGGGCACCGGCCGCCTCCTCGGCGCCCACGTCCTCGCCGAGGGCGCCGGAGAGATCACCGCCGCCGTCTACGCGATCAGCGCCGGCATGACCGTCGAGCAGCTCGCCCACACCTGGGCGCCGTACCTGACGATGTCCGAGGGCCTCAAGCTGGCCGCCCAGACCTTCACCTCCGACGTCGCCACGCTCTCCTGCTGCGCCGGCTGAGCCCCCCTCTCGGAAGGACCCGTCGATGGACTCCCAGAACCGGCAGCTGGCCACCCGGCTGAGCGCCGCTTTCAACGGCGGCGGAGCCGCCAGCGCCCGCCCCTGGCTGTGGCGCCCCCTGCTACAACTGATCGCCCGGGGCGAGCCCGTGACCGCCCAACAGCTGGCCCAGGCCACCGGCCGCACCACCGACCAGGTACGCGAAGCCCTCGCCGCCAACCCCGACACCGAATACGACCGCCACGGCCGCATCACCGGCAGCGGCCTCACCCTCAACCCCACCCCACACCGCTTCGAAGTCGACGGCATTCAGCTGTACACCTGGTGCGCGCTGGACACCCTCGTCTTCCCTGTCGTCCTCGGCCGCATCGCCCGCGTCACCTCCCCCTGCCATGCCACCGGCCGGCCCGTCAGGCTCACCGTGGCCCCCGACCGCCTCACCAGCGTCGAGCCCGCCACCGCCGTCGTCTCCCTCGTCACCCCCGACGCCCCCGCCTCCATCCGCACCGCGTTCTGCAACCAGGTCCACTTCTTCGCCACCCCCGACGCAGCGAGCGGTTGGCTGGAGGAGCACCCCGGCGCCACCGTCCTGCCCGTCGCCGACGCCTACGAGCTCGGCCGCCCCCTCACCGAGACTCTCCTCACCGGTAACGCCCCGCCCGACTGCTGCTGAACCACGGCCGCCGATCCCGCTCCCTCGGCTCCGCCCGGTACGCCGTGTTCATCGGTCGACTTCGGGGTTGTTCTCGATGATGCGGCAGACGACAGCGTCGCCACCGGCCCGGCGGGCCTCGGCAGCGGTGCGGCGGGCAGTGACGAGGACGTGGCGCAGCCGGCGCAGCTCGGCCATTGTGCGGTCGATCTGGTCGATATGGGCGTCGAGCATCTGCGTGACCCGGCCGTAGGCTGCGCGCCGTTGCGCTGCAGGTCGAGGATCGAGGGCGGCGTCCTTCGCCGTGCCGGTGCTGGTGGCGAACTACCACGTCTTCTCCGAGTTGTTGTCGCTGCTGGTCGAGGCCCGCAGCAGTCAGGCCGTGAAGAAGCTGCTGGGCCTACAGCCGGGATGTACGGCCGCCGCTCATGCGTCCAGCTCACATCATCAGCGTCATGACGAACATGGCGACAGCGAGGGACACGCGGCATGCGTTGCCTACTTCCGGCGCGTGCATCATGGTTGGAAAGGTGGTGCCGACCGCGTCGGCCGACCCGGCTCCTGCCGCGTTGACCGGCGGCACAGTAGTGATCCGCGCGCCCGCCCACAGCATGTAGATGGCGAAGTAGCCCAGCAGCAGGGTGTTTACAGCCGGCACCCCCATCGTGCCGTGGTCTATGCCCGCCATCGAACCCGTGTCCATGGGGCCCGGGGCGGTCGTCATGGCGGCTGCCATGTAGAGCATCGCGGCTGCTTCGACGGTGTGATGGGCGCGGTGGCATTCGCCATGCGCGAAGAGCAGCGTGCGCAGTATCAGTGCGCTGTAGAGCGCGATGAGTAGCGGCACCTTCCAGGTGCCTTGGCCGGGCATGGCCACGGGCACTGCCATCAGCGCCATGCCGAGGCTATGCACGGCCTCGGCGCCGGCGGTGCGCCGTGCGCACCACCCGGTGCTGTCGCCGGCTCGTGCGCGCAACAGGCACAGAGCTGCCGTGCCCGCGGCAAGGGCGACCAGTAACCATCCGACCAGCGGTGGTCCGTGCATGGGTCCCCCTCGGAGCGCGCCGATGCCAGGACGATGCCCGGTTCGGCGGGCGCGCATCCTGGCGCAGGGTGGCACGGAGGGTGCATGGGGACGTGCAGGCTGAGGCTGAACCCGCTACGAACCACCCCTGGCAGGGCGTGGTCGCGCTGGAGCCCCCGAAGCGGGGCCGCGCCGTGCTCTGAACTGCCGCCGGTACGAATGCAGTCCGCGCGGGAATCCTGATCCGCCGAGGGCGGAGTGCCGTCAGGATTATCTTTGCCGCGGCGGTGCCGCATCTGCCTTCCGGCACGCTGGGCGGTGTGACGACGGGCGCCCCGGTATCACTGGCCGCGGATCGTGCGCTTCCGCCCTCCGGCCGACTCGGTCGGCAGGCGGGTGGTGAAGGTGGTGCCGTGGCCGGGGGTGCTGTCGGCGGTGAGGGTGCCGTCGTGGGCGGCCGTGAGTTCGGCGGCGACGGCGAGGCCGATGCCGGAGCCGTCGGCGCGGGCGGTGCGGCTGCGGAAGAAGCGGTCGAAGATATGGGGGAGGTCCTCGGGCGGGATTCCCGGGCCGGTGTCGGCCACGCGCAGTTCGGCCCAGCCGTCCTCCTCGTGGAGGGTGACGGTGACGGCGCCGCCTCGGGGGACGAACTTCAGGGCGTTGGTGAGCTGGTTGGTGACGATCTGCCGCAGCCGTACCGCGTCGCCGTCGACGCTCACCTCGGCGAGGTCGGTGCGCAGTGCGATGCCGGCCTCGGTGAACCGGCCGGTGAGGCCGTCGACGGTGTCGCGTACGAGGGCGGTCAGCGAGAGGGGCGTGCGTTCGAGGGTGAAGGCGGCGGCGTCGGCGGAGGCGAGGGTCTCCAGATCGGCGATGAGCCGGCCCAGGCGCAGCGTCTCGTCGTGCAGGGAGGCGATGACCTTCGGGGTGGGCTCGCGGATGCCATCCTGGACGGCTTCGAGTTCGCTGCGTACGACGGCCAGTGGGGTGCGCAGTTCGTGCGCGACATCGGAGGCGAACAGGCGGCGGAGTTCGTCCTCCTTCTCGACCCGGTCGGCCATGGTGTTGAAGGCGGTGGCCAGTTGGCCGATCTCGTTGTCGGGGACGGTGGTCACCCGCCGGTCGCGTTGCCCGGCGGCCAAGTCCTTGGCGGCGCGGGTGAGTTCGGCGATGGGGGCGGTGGCGCGGCGGGCGGTGAACACACCGACGGCGAGCGCCACCAGGCCCGCGGTGAGGGCTCCGGCGATGAGCATCTGATTGACCGATGCCTGGAAGTCCTTGTCGACGGCGGGGATCACCCCCTGGGGGACGCGGACCTGGAGGGTGCCGACGTGCCGGCCGTCCACGGTGACGGGCAGGCTGCGGGGCGGGCCCAGGTCGCCGGTCCGCATCATCTGCCGGTGCATGGCCAGCATGGCCGCGTCCACGTCGGCGTCGGCGAGCGACCACACCCGGCTGCCTGCGGGGTCGAGCAGCTCCACCTCCGAGCCGGTCATGGTCACCGTCGGTGCGAGCTGGTTGAGCGTCTTGGGGTTCCAGCCTTTCTCCCGGGTGTAGTCGGCCGCGAACCAGCCGACGAGCTGCTGCTGCTGTACCCGCTGCTGAGCGCCGAGGTAGTCCTGGAAGCGGGCGTTGAAGGCGGTGTTGACCAGGACGGCGGTCAGCAGTGCGGTGCCGATGCCCAGGGCGGCGAAGGCCAGGGCGAGGCGGCGGGCGAAGCGGCCGCGCAGCAGACCACGCAGCGGATTACGCATCACGGTCGATCCCGAGTTTGTAGCCGACGCCGGGCACGGTGACCACCACGCATGAGGGCGGGGTGTCGCCGAGCTTGCGGCGCAGGTTCTTCACATGCACGTCAATGGTGCGCTCGTACGCCTCGAAGGCGTGGCCCTGGACCCTGCCGACGAGCTCCATACGGGTCCAGGCCCGCCCGGGACGGGAGGCGAGGGCCGCCAGCAGGTCGAACTCGGTACGGGTGAGCTCCACCGGCCGACCGTCGGCCTGCACCTCGCGGCGCTCGGCATCGATCCGCACTCGGCCGCTTCCATAGGAGACGGCTTCCTCCGTCGCGCCGCGGGCTCCGCGGGCCCGGCGCAGCACCGCCTCGACCCGGGCGACCAGTTCACGCGGGCTGAACGGTTTGACCACGTAGTCGTCGGCCCCGAGGCGCAGCCCCATCACCCGGTCGTTCTCACCCGCTTTGGCGGTGAGCATCACGATCGGCACGTCGCTGGTCTTGCGCAGCAGCCGGGCCACCTCTTCCCCGGCCAGGCCGGGCAGGCCGAGGTCAAGGATGACCAGGTCAGGGTGGGCGCCGCCCGCCACGTCTAGGGCCCGGTGGCCGTCTGCGGCCTCCAGCACGGTGTAGCCGTCGCGCTCCAGGTAGTCGCGTACCAGAGCACGCAGCTTCGCCTCGTCATCGACGACCAGCACGGTCCCGGTCACGGGTCCACCTTCTTCCTCGGAGCGAATACGGGCTCGTGTACGGGCTGGTATCCGTAACCCGCGCGCCACGGCGCCGTCCCGCGGCCGGCCACGCCCACGTGTGCTCGCTCTTTCATGATGCGCCCGCCTCCACCGAGACCTTGGCCTGTGCCGCCGGTGGCTCCGGCGCCGCGGGAAGCCTCTCCGGGGTGAACCGGCGCAGCCGGTTGGCGTTGCCCACCACGGACAGGGACGACAGCGCCATCGCCGCCGCGGCGATGATCGGGCTGAGCAGCCAGCCGGTGAACGGGTAGAGGGCACCGGCCGCCAGCGGGATGCCGATGGTGTTGTAGACGAAGGCCAGGAACAGGTTCTGCCGGATGTTGCGCATGGTGGCCCGGCTCAGCGTCACCGCGGTGACCACACCCCCCAGCGCGCCGGAGACGAGAGTGACGTCGGACGCCTCGATGGCCACGTCGGTGCCCGTGCCGATGGCGAAACCGACATCGGCCTGGGCGAGGGCCGGGGCGTCGTTGATCCCGTCGCCCACCATGCCGACTTGCTTGCCCTCGTCCTGCAGACGCCGGATCTCGCGCGCCTTGTGCTCGGGCAGCACCTCGGCGAGGACGCGCCGGATGCCGACCTCACGGGCGATGGCTTCGGCGGTACGCCGGTTGTCGCCTGTGATCATCACGACCTCAAGGCCCAGGCGCTTCAGTCCGGCGACAGCGGCGGACGAGTCGTCCTTGACGGTGTCGGCGACCGCGATCACTCCGGCGAGCTGATCGTCCGCCGCCGCGAACACCGGTGTCTTGCCCTCGGCGGAGAGCCGGTCCGCGTCCGACTGAAGGGGACCGGGGTCGATGCCCGCCTCGGTGAGGAGGGCGGCCTTCCCGACCAGCAGGCGGCGCCCGTCGACGGTGGCCGTGATGCCCTTGCCGGTGACCGAGTCGAACTCGCTCACGTCGGCAAGCGGGATTCCGCGGTCGTCTGCGCCGCTCACGATCGCCTGGCCCAGGGGGTGTTCGGAGGAGTTCTCGGCCGAGGCGACCAGGCGCAGGACCTCGCCCTCGGAGAACCCGGCCGCGGTGACGACATCGGTCAGCGCCGGCCGGCCCTTGGTGATGGTCCCGGTCTTGTCGAGCACGACCGTGTTCAGCCGGTGGGCGGTCTCCAGCGACTCGGCGGAGCGGATGAGGGCGCCGGCCTGAGCTCCCTTGCCGGTGCCGACCATGATGGACAGTGGTGTGGCCAGGCCGAGCGCGCACGGGCAGGCGATGATCAGCACAGCCACAGCGGCGACCAGCCCCAGGGTCAGGGCCGGTGCGGGACCGACGACGAACCACGTCGCGAACGAGGCGATGGCGATGAAGACCACCGCGGGGACGAAGTAACTGGCGACGAGGTCCGCGATCCGCTGGATGGGCGCCTTGGACGCCTGTGCCTGCTGCACCAGCCGGACGATCTGGGCGAGCATCGTGTCCGCGCCGACCTTGGTCGCCTTCAGGCGGAAGGCCCCGGTCTGGTTGACGGTCGCTCCCACGACCTCGTCGCCGGCGGTCTTGGTCACCGGGATCGACTCCCCGGTCACCATGGACTCGTCCAGGGTGGAGCGGCCGTCGACGATGAGCCCGTCCACGGCCACCTTCTCCCCGGGGCGCACCACGACGATGTCACCGGGCCGGACCTCCTCGACGGGTACGTCCACCTCGGTGCCGTCCCGTACGACGCGGGCGGTCTTGGCCTGCAGGCCCAGCAGCTCGCGGATCGCCTGCCCGGTGCCGGCCTTGGCCTTCACCTCGAACAGCCGGCCCAGAAGGATCAGGGTGAGGATGACCCCTACCGCCTCGTAGTAGACCTCACGCACCCCCGCGGGGAGCAGGCCCGGCGCCACGGTGACCAGCAGGCTGTACCCGTACGCCGCACAAGTGCCCACCGTGATCAGGGAGTTCATCTCGGCGGCGCGGTGCCGCAGGGCGAGCCACCCGGTCCGGTGGATCGGCCAGCCGGTGTAGAACATCACCGGCGTGATGAGCGCGAGCTGGAACCACGGGTTGAGGAGCAGATCGGGTACGCCGATGCCGAAGAACTCATGCAGCATCACGGCCAGCACGACCGGCGCGGACAGCACCGCTCCGAGGAGCACCCGCCGGGACAGATCCCTGATCTCGGCACGGCGTTCGGTCGCCTCCGTGTCTTCCGTGTCGGCCTCACCCGGCGTGGCAGTGGGCGCGGCCGGTGCTTCCTCGGCGACGGCGGACGGGGCAGCGTCCACGCTCCCGGAGCCGGGCTCGACGAGCAGCGTGCCGTGCACCATGTTCATCCCGCAGGCGAACCCGAAACGGCCCGCCTTGTCGGGGACGAACTCGGCCGTGGCCTTGCCGAACGCGGGCAGCGACTTGGCGAGGCCGAAGTCGGGGAAGACCACGCGGGACGTGCAGTCCCCGCTCTCCCGCCGGTCGAAGACCAGGCGCACGGGAACCCCCTGCCGCACCCGGATGACATCCGGGGAGTACCCGCCCTTCACCGTGATCCCGATCTCCTGGACCCCGCCCCGCAGATCCGCCAGCCGTGCCTTCTTCGGCCCCAGGAAGTACCAGGCGAGCAGCGCGATCAGCCCGCCCGCTCCGATGAGAACCCCGATGTCCGCCGCGTTCATGACGCCATCCTCTCGACTCGGCTGCCGACCTCGTAGCCGGCGATTTGGTACCCGGCGGCCTCGACCGCGGCCACAATGCCGGGCAGGACTGCGGCCCGCCCGTATACGGCCGTCACTGTCCTTGCCGCGAGGTCCACTCGTGCGATGGACACCCCGGGCAGGGCACCGACAGCACCCTTGAGGGCCTGTCGGCAGCCGCAGGAGACTCCCGGGACTGACAAAGTGATCACATCGGACATGCTGGTCACCCTCGCTTCCGTCCGACTGGGGTCAGCGGTGCCGGAACAGCACCTTCATGAGCTCGTCGTAGACGAGCGGGTCATCGCTCTTGATCGCGTCGCTGACGCACCGCTCCAGGTAGTTGCGCATCACCTGGCGGGACACTCCGTCCAGCGCTTTCTGCACCGAGGCGATCTGGTCGAGGACATCGACGCAGTAACGGCCGTCACGGATCATCCGGGAGACGCCCTGTACCTGCCCCGAGATCTTGGCAAGCCGCACCACCGCGTCGTCCGCGACCTCGGCGCCGATGAACTGTTTCTCCTGCCGGGTCTCGCGGTTCGCCATGCTGTACCTCCTCATCGACTGCACGCCCGACGTTACGCCTACCCCCTAGGGGTAACGAAAATGGACTTGTCTCGCTAAACGGGCGTGAATTTAGGGGTGGCGCCACGTATTTAGGCAGGTCAGGGGTGCTGGCGTCCCAGCAGCGCGGGAAATTCCGGCGGGCGCGGGGCACAGAGCTCCCACATCGGCGCTTCATGGCTCCTTCACAACGCCTGCCTAGCGTCGAAGGCACACAGAGTCCCGGTTACCGGCAAGGCAAAGGAGCGGCACCATGATCAAGCGCAGGGCGATCGGCTTGGCGGTGGCGACGGCCGTACTCGGCGGTCTCGGTGCATACGGCGCCACGGCCGCGTTCGCTACGACCGAGCCTCCCGCTCCCAAGCCCACCACGGCACAGAGCGACTCCGGCGACCGCGCGGACAGCGAAAGCGCCAAGGAGGACATGGTCCGGCACTGTACGGATCAGCTGCCGGCCGGCGAACGCGCCAAGGCGCGAGCGCAGATGGAGAAGATGATGTCGGCGGACATGACGTCGATGATGCCCAAGGACATGAAGAGCATGATGTCGGGCGCCGACGGGATGCCGATTAACTCGATGATGGGTAGCGCGTCTCAGGACGCGCACCACGGCATGCGCTGATCCCTATCCCTGCGGGGCACGCGGTTCCACGCTGCCGCCTTTCGTGCCGTGCCGGTTTCCTGATCACCAGGGCTGGCCGGCCCGCCGGGGGCCTCCGCCTCAGCCAACCGCAGCGCCGCGCTGCCCCGTTCCTCTTCTCCCCCTCCCCTTCCCGCTGAAGTGATGTGACCCGATGAACTTGGCCTATCTGCCGAGCCCACCGAGCCCCTATCTGACCGTGGGCCAGCTCATGATCCACTGGTACGCGATCATGGTGGTCCTCGGAGTGATCGCCGCCGTCACGATCGGCCAGCGACGCTGGAGCGCGCGCGGCGGCGCCGCGGGCGCCGTCCTGGACGTGACGATGTTCGCCGTGCCGTTCGGCATCCTCGGCGGACGGCTGTACCACGTGATCACCAGCTGGCAGCTCTACTTCGGCGAAGGCCGCAACCCCGTCGAAGCCCTCTACGTATGGCAGGGCGGCCTCGGTATCTGGGGAGCCATCGCCGGCGGGGCACTCGGGGCCTGGATCGCGGCCCGCCGCCGCGGCATCGACTTCGCCGCGTTCGCCGACGCCCTCGCTCCGGGCATCTTGGTCGGGCAGGCCATCGGACGATTCGGCTGCTGGTTCAACCAGGCGCTGTACGGCCGGCCCACCACGCTGCCCTGGGGCCTGGAGATCGACCCCGCGAACCGCCCCGAGGCCACCCCGGGCGCCGCGACCTACCACCCGACCTTCGCTTACGAGGCCACGTGGAACCTCGGCGCCGCCGTGTTCGTGGTAGGGGCCGCGCGGCGGTTCCGCCTCGACCGCGGCCGGGTCTTCGCCCTCTACGTCGCCGCCTACACCGCCGGGCGCGGCTGGATCGAAATGCTGCGCGTCGACGAGGCCAACCACATCCTCGGCCTGCGCCTGAACGTATGGACCAGCCTGCTGCTGTTCACAGCCGCCGTTATCTTCCTGTATCTGCGCCGCCCCTCCCGCCTGGCCGTGCTCCCCACGGCGGCCGACGGGACACCTGCACCACGGACAGCCGTCTTCCCGCCTGGTTCTGCCGACGGGCCGCTCGCAGTCGCCGACCCGGGGAAGACCGCGACCGCGCCGGCTGCGCAGGACGGGAAGACCGGTCTTCTCAAGGAGCCGGCCAACCCTGCTGGACGGGGCCGATGACCGGACAACCACACCACCTGCGCGGCATTCGCGTCATGGCAACGGCACGCGATTGCGTCCTGCCCTACACACTGCTCCCGCTCGGGATGCTGCTGGTGGCCATCGGATACCTCGGTGCCGTCACCGGTGTCACGATGGTGCCGTTCGATCCGCACCACATCGGCACCCAGATCGTCGGCCTGGTGCTCGCCTTCATCGGCCTCCGTCACTGGCGATAGGCAGCAATTCGGGGCGTGGCGGGGACGCACATCAGCACCCCATCGTGCGCTCATCGCTTCTTCACAGCCCCTGCCTAGCCTTCGCCGTATAGCCCACCTTTTCCGGCCGAACCCGGATACATAGAGACGACGCTCGGAGAATCCCATGTGCCTCAACAAGAAGGTCCTCATCGGACTCGGCATCGTCGCTGTCGGCCTGTTCCTGCTCAAGCCCGCGTGGATGGTTGCGGCACTGCCCCTGCTGATCCTCGCCATCTGCCCGCTGAGCATGATCTTCATGATGCGCGGCCAGCGGAACGGCCAGGGCTCCTCCTGCTCCACCGGCACCGAGACACCGAAGACCAGTGCCTCCGCGGTTGACGTGACCGACGTGCAGATCAAGGCGCTTCAGGCTGAGCTGCGCTCGCTGAAGGCCGCACAGGCCGAGCGGGAATCGGGCGCCACCGATGAGTGGCCGCAGGCCAAGAAGTACCTGTGACCCGGCCGACCCACTCGTCGTGTGCAGCGCATCTGCACGTTCTGCCCGGGCAAGCAATGGCGCGCCGCAGTTATCTGTAGCGAGTACCGAGAGAACGCGGGAGACACCAGGGGTGAGGCATGGACGGCACGTCTGACAGTGGAGCGGCGGGACGCTGCGGGACCGCGCGCGAGGCCCTGGGCGCCTACGCCATCGGCGCGCTGGAGCCCGAGGAGTACGGGCCGATCAGTTGCCATCTTGTGGCGTGCCCGGCCTGCCGTGCCGAGCTCGCTGAACTCGCGAAAGTGGCCGAGCTGCTCTCCGCCCTCCGCCCCGTCACACGCGTCGACCGGCACACCGGGGCCGGGGAGCCCTCATCGCGCTGCGCCGGCCGGGCGCGCTCTTTGGACGAGCGGCCACCGGCATGACGACCGGCTGACCCGCGGCCCCTGAGAAGGCACAGATCCCCTGCATACGGCCTTCATGACGGCTTCACACCACCGGCCTGGCTTGCTGCCGACCGTGGGCTGAGCGGCTTCGCCCGGAGCACTGACGGTCGGGCGAGGTACCCACCAATCGCGGGAGGCGTGATGAACGACCAGTACGGCTACGCCTGTGGGCCCTCGTGGTCATCAACACGCTGCTGCTGGTGATCTGGGTGACTGTTCGACTGGCGGATGGCCACCCGGGCGTGTGCGTTGGCGCGGGTGGGGTACCGGCAGGGCCCGGCCGGGAAGACTCCCGGGCCGATCATCCGGAGGCCGCCTCAGGGCCGTTCCGGCGCACGGTCAGCCGCCCTTGGTGCGGTCGTCGGCGAGCGCGGCAGCGTCCCGTTTGAAGGCCCACTCCGCTCTCGGCTCCACCGCGAAGCGGAACACCCGGCGTACGGGCGGCGTGCACAGGGCCGTGATCACGACGGCAGCGACCAGGGTGACGATGATCTCGCCCACCGGTGTATAAATCCAGTCGTTGCCGTACCAGCCCCACATGCGCGAGCCCTGGGCGAGAAAGCCGTGGAGCAGGTACCCGTACACCGTTCCCGCACCAAGCACCGTGAACCACATCTTGCGCCTCGGCACCCATGCGAAGAAGCAGGCGATGAGCAGCATGGCGCAGCCGAAGAGCGCGAAGGTCATCAGGGCCCCGCTCCACCACGGCGCGCCCATCTCCTGGGCGCTGTCGCGGCGGTAGAACCACTCGGCGTTGATCCGCGGGACCGCCCAGTACGCCACGGCCAGCGCACCGGCGAAGACCGGTATGGAGAGGATCTTCACGCCCCGGCGCCGTACCCACTGGAAGTGCTCCGGCTTCAGGCACAGACCGAGCACGAAGAACGGCAGGAACTGCAGGACGCGTTGCATGTCGAGGTCGTCGCCGATGTCGGGCGAGACGGAGGCGAGTGTGGCCAGGGCCAGTGCGAGTGGCACCGGCCACCGCAGGGTCTTCCACAGCGGGGCCGTCAGGCGCCAGACGAACAAGGCGATCAGAAACCACGTCAGGTACCACGGGTCGAGCAGGCTGATCGGATATTCCGGGTCGTCGTCCGCCCGTCGTTTGAAGATCGTGTAGGCGACTTCGAAGAGTACGTACGGCACGGCGATGCCGGTGAGCAGTCGCTTGAGTCGGCCGGGCCGGGTGTCGAAACTTCGCGAGAGGTAGCCGGCCAGGAGGATGAACGCCGGCATGTGGAAGGTGTAAACGGCGATGTAGAGCGCCGCGGCGGCGCGGCTGTCGTCGCGCAGGGGCTCCCACGCGTGGCCGAGTGCGACTAGCACCATGGCCAGGTACTTGGCGTTGTCGAAGAATGCGTCGCGCTGCGGCGGGGCCGTGCGCGGTGCGGGCGGTGTCCCGGGGGCGGCGGTCCGGCCCTGCGTGAGCTGTGGATCAGAGGCCCGCATAGGAGTGCAGTCCCGTGATGAAGATGTTGACGCCGTAGTAGTTGAAGACGAAGGTGACGAAGGCGAGCAGGCCGAGGCAGGCGGCGCGGCGGCCCTTCCAGCCGGCGGTGACGCGGGCGTGGAGGTAGGCGGCGTAGGCGACCCAGGTGATGAAGGCCCAGGTCTCCTTGGGGTCCCAGCCCCAGTAGCGGCCCCAGGCGGCCTCGGCCCAGACCGCACCGGCGATCACGGCGAAGGTCCACAGCGGGAAGACCAGGGCGTTGAGCCGGTAGGACAGGGTGTCCAGACGGTCGGCGGACGGCAGCCGGCGCCACAGGGGGCCGAGCCGTCCCTGGCCCCGGCCGGACGCGGCGGTGCGTTCCCAGCGGTCGCGGGCCAGGTACAGGAGCGTGGCCGGCAGCGGTGTGGAAGGCGCCGCCGGAGATGATGGCGGCGGAGACGTGGATCCACAGCCAGTAGGAGTCCAGGGCGGGGACGAGCTGGGCGGATTCCACGTACAGCACGGTGACCGCGAGGCCGAGGGTGAGCAGGACGGAGAACGTGACGGGCAGGCCGAGCCAGCGCACCTGCTTGCGGGCGGCGAGCAGACCCAGGTACGTACCGGACGCGGCGAGGGCGAAGGCGGTGGAGAACTCGTACATGTTGCCCCACGGGGGGCGGCTCACCGACCAGGCGCGGGTGATCACGGAGGCCAGGTGGAGGAGGAAGGCGAGGGTCGTCAGGGAGATTCCGATCCGGCCGAGGAGGTCGGACCGTGGGTCGCTGTCGGCGGTGGCTGGGCCGTCGTCGGGTCCGGAGGGGGCCTCGGCGGTGCGGTGGGCTGCGGGCCGGGCCAGCATCGTGGTGCCCGCTGCCGTGCTTGTCCGGGCCTTTGTACGTCCCTCGGCGGCCGCGTCGGCGGAGGTCCCCGCGCCACCCGTCTCGTGCGTGGCAGGTGTGGCGGCGCGGTGGGCGATACGGCTGCGGCTGCCGAAGGCCCATTCGGCGCAGTGGGCGAGGAAGGCCAGCAGGTAGACGGCGATCGCCGAGTAGATCAGCCAGTTGCTGAGCTGGGCCAGCGTCTGGTCCGCGGTGGTCGTCGGATTCACGGTTGCTCCTGCTTCTGTTCCTGATGCGGTGAGGCGGTGGCGCCAGCCACAGGGATCGTGCGGCGCAACTCGGTGGCGAGATCGGCGACTTCCTCGGCAAGCCGGGGTGACGTGGACCGGTCCAGGCCGGCGACCTCGATCTCGCTGCCCGTACCGGAGACGGGACGGATACGGACCCACAGGCGGCGCCGTCGGATGAACAGCGAGGCGGTCAGGCCGAGTCCGGCGGCGATCGAGCTCCACAGGGCGGTGCCGTTGCTGGGGTTGCGGGCGATCTGGAAGCTGGCCCACTCCTTGAGGCCGTCGAAGGTGAGCGAGCCGGCCCCGCCGGGCAGTTCCATGCGGTCGCCGGGGCGCAGTGCCTGGGCGGCGGGAGAGCCGTCCTTCTTCGTGAACTGGGTCATGCGGCTGGTGTCGAGCTGATAGATGCTCTGGGGCATCCCGCTGTCCAGGCCGAGGTCGCCGTGGTAGGCGGTCAGGACGAGGACGGGGTCCTCGGCGGCGGGTGAGAGGGAGGACCAGCCGTTGGCGGAGAGGTTCACGGTGGGCAGGAAGAGCCCGGTGAAGCCGAGTTGGGTTGGCTTGCCGTCGCGGTCGCGGGCGTCGGGGACCTTGATCACTCCGGTGGAGCGGACGAAGGCGTCCTGGGGGAGGAAGGGGGCCGGTCCGGACCAGGCGACGTCGCCCTTTCCGTCGCGTACGGTCACGACGGGGGCGTAGCCGTGGCCGACGAGGTAGACCTTGGAACCGCCGATCTCCAGGGGGTCGTTGACCTTGATGGTGACGTCGCGCCCGGGGGCGCTCGCCGTCTCGTTGGTCCGTACGCGGGCCTGGAAGAAGGTCGGGGTGCCGCGCTGTGGTCCGCTGCGCTGGTACTTGCCGGTGAACTCCTCCAGGCGGAAGGAGAAGGGCGCGAGGTCGTCGCCGGAGACCAGCTTGCCCGGCTGGAAGTCGTCGTACTGGGTGCGTGCGTTGGTGAAGCTGTCGCCTTCGACGACGACGGCCTGGCCGGTGGAGCCGAACAGGCCGCCGGCGGCCAGGGCTACGAGGAGTCCGAACAGGGCGAGGTGGAACAGCAGGTTGCCCGCCTCGCGGAGGTAGCCCTTCTCGGCCGACAGGGCGCCCCCGGATGCCTCGGCGTCCTGTTGCACGCGCAGCCGGAAGCGCCTGCGGCGCAGGGCCTGTGTCGCCGCCTTGAGTGCCTCGCCGGGCGGGATGATACTGGTCCACCGGGTGTGCTCCGGCATGCGGTCCAGGCGGCGGGGTGCAGCCGGCGGCCGGGCGCGCAGGGTCCTGGCGAACTGGGCGCAGCGCGGCAGGATGCAGCCGCCGAGGGAGAGGAACAGCAGCAGGTAGACCGCGGCGAACCAGGGCGATGCGTAGACGTCGAACAGCCCCAGTTTCTCGTAGATGGGGGGTCAGAGTGGGGTGGTCGGCGCGGAACGCGGCTGCCTGGGAGGGCTGGCCGGAGTTCTGCGGGACCAGGGAGCCGGGGATCGCGGCCAGGCTCAGCAACAGCAGCAGGATCAGCGCGGTGCGCATCGAGGTGAGCGTGCGCCAGGTCCAGCGCAGCCAGCCGAGCGGACCGAGCCACGGGCCGATGGGGGCTTCGTTCTCGTCCCGGGGCGCGGTGGACATGTCCGTATCCGGCGCCTCGAAGAGGTCGTCCGGGGGCGGGGGACGTCGCTGTCGGTGTCCGGGCTCGCCGGGCTGTGCGGGGCGGGCATGCGGGTCACCGGCCCTCCGCGATGAGCGGGTTCAGCATGCCGAGGATGTCCCGCTCGTTGAGTACCCTCGGCGCCCGTGCCGCGATCCGCCCCTGACGGTCCATCACCACGGTGGACGGGATCGCCTGTGCCAGCAGGTGCCCCTTGAAGCGCAGCACCAGCTCGCCTCGGGGGTCGTAGAAGCTGGGGTAGGTGATGCCGTAGCGCCGCTCGAAGTCCTTCGCGGGGCCGGTGGACATGTCGCGGGTGTTGATCCCCAGGAACTGCACGCCCCGGTCCCGGGTCTTTTCGAAGGCCCGCGCCAGATGCGGCGCCTCGGCCTTGCACGGATCGCACCACGATCCCCACACGTTGAGCAGCACCACGCTGCCGCGGTAGTCGGAAAGGCGCAGCGGTTCGCCGTCCAGGCTCTTGCCGAAGATGTCCGGGGCCGTGGGGCGCCGCCCGGCCGGGATCGTAGTGATCCCCCCGGTGCCCGCGGGCGACTCCGGTGAGGCGCCGGCGGACCCGCCCGTACCGGAGGGGCGGTCCGCGCCGCCCGCCGCGGCCGACGTACATCCGGTGAGCGCCAGTGCCGCGCCGGCCATCAGCAGATACCGGCGGCTGCGCGGGGTCGTGCCCGCAGGCAGCGGGTCCGGCCACCGCATGCTACTCCGAAGCTCCTTAGGTGACATGGGGGGGAGTCTGACACGGGCCACGTGTCGCGCCGACGCCACCCCCGGCGAGGTGGACGCACTGGGTGGGGAACCGTTGGTCCGCTATCTTCGTCTCCTAAGGAGTCTAGGAATTCTAGCGGTGGGGGTCTGCTCATGCGACGTGAACCGGCGGGGCGCCCCGGCGCGGGGAACAGGGGCGCCCACCGCGGACTGATCCGCTGCGCCGTACTGGCGGCGGCCGTGGCCGTGACCCTTGTCGCATGCTCCGGCCCGGGGGACCCGGACTCCGGGGCCGGCGCGCTTGGCGACGCGAGGAACAGGGGCGAAGCGAAGGCGGAGCCTCCAGGGATCGTGGTGGAGCCGGTGGCCGAGGGCGGCCAGGCGCCCCCGGGCGGCAAGGTGACCGTGCGCGCCAAGGGTGGACGGCTCACCGAGGTGAAGGTGAGCGCGCCGGACACGGACGCGTTCGCCGGGACGATGGCGAGGGACGGCTCCGCCTGGATCTCGACAGCCCGGCTGGCCCCCGGCACCACGTACACCGTGTCCACGCGTGCCCAGGGGGCGGACGGCAAGGAAGTGACCGAGCGGTCCACGCTCTCCACCGCCCAGGCGCGGGATACCTTCGTCGGCGAGTACAGCCCCGACAAGGGCACCACGGTCGGTGTCGCCATGCCGGTGTCCATCACTTTCAACAAGCCCATTCGGGACAAGGCGGCCGTCGAGCGTGGACTCACCGTCAGTGCGAAGCCGGCGGTTGAGGGGTCGTGGAGCTGGATGAAGGACCGTAACGGCAAGGACCGGATCGACTACCGGCCCAAGGAGTTCTGGAAGTCCGGCACTCAGGTGACCCTGCGGATGTCGCTGTCCGGCGTGGACGCGGGTGGCGGGGTGCTCGGCACCCAGCAGCGGGTCGTCCACTTCACCATCGGCAAGTCGGTGGTCAGCACCGTCGATGTGAAGAAGAAGACCATGACCGTCGCCGAGAACGGCAAGGTCCTCAGGACCCTTCCGGTCTCCAACGGCAAGAAGGGCTTCGACACTTGGAGCGGCACCATGGTCGTGCTCAGTAAGGTGCCCACGCTGCGGATGGATTCCCGCACGGTCGGGATATTCGGCCCCGAGGCGTACGACATCGGGGAAGTGAGGTGGGACGTGCAGCTCACCCCGTCCGGCACCTACGCCCACGCCGCGCCGTGGAACGAGGGCCTGTTCGGCAAGGTCAACGCCAGTCACGGCTGCATCGGCATGAGCATGAAGGACGCCAAGTGGTTCTACGACCGCGTCGGGCTCGGCGATCCCGTCACCGTCGTCAACTCCGCCGAGGACACTGTCGCCACGAACAACGGCTACGGGGACTGGAACGTCGACTGGAAGACCTGGCAGGACGGCAGCGCCCTGCGGTGAGCATCCGGAGCGGCTGCGGAACCCGGCGCGGCGCCGACCGGTCGGGCCGGTCGCCGAGCACGGGACGCGGCGCGCCGTCAGCCGTGCGCGGATTCCTTGACCGCCACGAGCCGCTCGACCATGCCCAGGCGGTACCGCTCCCGGCGGACCACGGTGAACCCGGCCCGCTCGACCAGGCGCAGCGGACGGCACAGGTGATAGGCGCTGGACAGCAGCCGCAGCGCGGGGACGGCCAGGCGCTGGACGACGCGCACCGGGAAGCGGGAGCCGGGAATGTGGTCGAGCAGCAGCAGGCGCCCGCCAGGCCGCAGCGCCCGGTGCATCTCCCGTACCGCGGCCCGGTCGTCGGGCATGCAGCACAGCGCGAGCACGCACACCACCGTGTCGAAGCGGGCGTCTGCGTACGGCAGTTCCGTCGCGGAGCTCTCCACCAGCGTCACGGCCGCCGGGGAGGTGGCTGCGCGCGGCCGGGCCCGCTCCAGCATCACGGGGCACAGGTCGATGCCGATCACCTCGGTCCCGGCCGGGTAGTGCGGCAGATTCGTCCGGTGCCGAGCGCCACCTCAAGGACCCTGCCCCTGGCCCGTGCGCACACCCACGCCCGGCCGTCGCCGAGCAGGAGCCGGTCGTACGGGCGCATGCAGCCGTCGTACCAGGGTGCGTCGCGATTCCAGTACCGCCGCACCCGTGCGTCCCGGTCCGTCCTCACGCCCACTCCCCTTCCTCCGGTTGTGTTTCGGTATGCGGCGCCGGCCGAGCCCACGGGTGCTGCCGGAGCGCGGCGGCCATGTCTGAACCCGCTCGGCTGTGGCGTTATGTCAGTGGCCGGACGACTGGGTGACGGGCAGGCGTTTGGTGAAGGTCTTGCCGCCGTCGCGCGTCTCGTATACGCCGTCCTGGGTCGCGGCCAGGATGCGGTTGGTGTCGACGGCGGTGAGGGCCTGGGGCTGTCCGCCGGGCACGGTGCCGGCTTTCTTCCAGGTCTTGCCGCCATCGGTGCTCCGGTGCAGCGCGCCCGCCTGGTCGATCCCGTACAGGGCGTCGGACTCGGCCCAGGAGAGGAAGTACAGCACCGGCTTAGCGCCGGCACCGAAGGTCTCGCCGCCGTCGGTGCTCTTGGCGACGCCGTCCTCGGTGGTGGCGAGGACCGTGTCGGGGCCCTTGGGGCTGACGGCGATGTCGAGCGCGGCGAGTTCGGCGCGCTCGTCCCAGCTCTTGCCGTCCTTGCTCACGCGCAGCATCCCGTTCGTGCTGTCGTATCCGTAGACGGTGTCGTGCGCGTACTCCAGTGAGCCATTTCCATCGTGAATCCGCAGGTCAAGTAGCTGGTGTGAGCGGGAGTTGGCGTGCTTGCGCTGCTCTTGGCCGTGATCGATAGCAGGTGATCGTCTGCCGCGAGCAGGTTCCTGGGCTCTCCGGCGGGGCGACGCATCACTCCGTAGCTTCTGCGGCGGGAGGGATGTGCATGACGGACGTGCTGACGTGGACGGTCGAGCGGCGGCTGCAGCTGGCCGAGCGGGCTGAGCTGCTCCGCAAGGAGCTGGCGGAGATCGATGCCGAGGTGGCCCGGCTGAAGGCCGCCGAGGTGGTGTTCGGGCAGTGGGCTGAGGCGACGGACGGCGGTCGGCACCCGGTGGGCATCGTGGAGCCGGAGCCGAAGCGGGTGGTGGCGGGGCCGGGTGCGGGTGGGATGCGGCTGGTGCCGGACCGCACCGAGGGCACGGGACTTGAGATGCTGCCCCCGGAGTACCGGCGGATCATGGAGATCGTGGCCGGGGCGGCCGGGCCGGTGATGGCCAAGGACGTCGCGACGGCCCTGGCCGGGAGACGACACCGGCGAAGGTCGAGCCGGTCCGCGGGCAGCTGCGCAAGCTCGCCGACCGGGGCTGGCTGGTCCGTACCGGGTCGGGCCGCTATCTGCCGCGCTGACCACTGGCGGCGGCACGGCGGCGGCCTGTTTCTGCCGTACACCAGGGCCCCCGGCGGGAGTTGGTCGGTGTGTGAAGACTGACCGGCCCGCCGAGGGCTCTGATGTTGCTGTCTATCAGGTCCGCCTCCCGCTGTCGAAGCGGACCATCGATCTCGTCGCCGGCTTGATACGCCGACGCCGCAACCAGCTGGGCACCCGCTGGCGCAAGGCCGCCCCCGGCAGCCAGGCTGTGATCGTGCTCGCCGTGCTCCGTCACGATCAGCGGCTGGCTGACATGGCCGGCGGCAACGAGGTGTCCGCCTCGACCGTGCGCCGCTGGGTGTGGGAAATGATCGACCTGCTTTCCGCCCGGGCCCCGCGTCTGGACCGCGCGCTGAAGAAGATCGCCCACCGGGGCGGGGTTGTAGTCCTGCTGGACGGCACCCTGATCCGAACCCGCCGCCGCACCGGCAAGGACGACCGCAAGAACTACAGCGGGAAACACAAGGCCCATGGCCTGCTGTTTCTCGCGCTGACCGACGAGCGGGGCAACCTGATCTGGGTCTCGGCGGCGAAGCCGGGCCGCTCCAGCGAGATCACCGCCGCCCGCCACGCGAAGATCACCGGGCATCTGCGGGAAGCCGGACTCGGGGCTCTGGCCGATCTCGGCTTCGTCGGTCTCGACGAGGGTCCGGACGACCCGGTGGTCATCACCGGCCGCAAGGCCACCCGCAACCACCGCCTCACCTCGGCCGAGAAGGAGGCGAATCGGCTGGTCAGCCGCGAACGCGCCGCGGTCGAGCACGGCTTCGCGAACCTGAAGTCCTGGCGGATTATCTCCAAGCTCCGCATGAACGTCCGTCAGGCGACCACCCTCCTGCGGGCTCTGCTCGTCCTGGCGAACACCGAAGTCCAGAGGTGACAGGCGATCTCGCCCCGACGATCACGCCTCCTGCCACCACGAGTCCTTCAGCCTCGACTCAGACCATAGGCTTGACCAGGCAATTCAGGATGAAACGATCTCAATGCTTCGGTGCGGTGCTGGCCATGGTGTCGGTGCCGTACGCGCGCATCCACGTTATGCAGACCTGCCGCCCGCGAACGGCCGGGCATTGCACCCGGCCAGGCGGTAGTCGGACCTCTCATCAGCGTCTCCAACGGCACCCCTCGGGCTCGGTGACACGTGACACCACGTCTATTATCCCGGCACTCTCCGTGTCCCTCGCAGGTCGTGTCGCTTAACTCCCTGCCGCAGCAGGGGGAGTTGTCGGATACACCCGCCGGGTCATGAGTCTCATTATCTTCGATGCCGACCAGATTCGCGTGGCATACCTCACAGTCGACCGGCCCGCCCCTTCGCACTGCCTCTCCAGCCGGCGTTGTCCTGATCGCCCGGTACCAATCCTCGTGAACCTGCCGTCGTCATCCGCACGGAGAAGACCTTGTCCCAGCACAACCAGCCCACCGTCGCCGTGATCACCCCGACCGGCCTGCATCCCGCCCGCCTGCCCTTCCTTGAGGAGCTGTACGAGAGCATCCGCGCCCAGGAGGAGGGAAGTTGGGAATGGATCATCGCCCCCAACGGGCCGCGGGTCGACCCCGACGTCGTCCCATCGGCGATCACCAGAGACCCCCGCGTCAGTGTGATAACCCGCCCCGGCCCGGGTCCCGCACCCGCCCGGAACACTGCCTTGAATCACGTCAGGGCCCCGCGCGTCGCGTTCGTGGACGATGACGACCGGATCCCTCCGCTGTCGTTGGCTATGCGGAACGAGCACGCCATCGCCACCGGCCTGCGCTGGGTCGCGGGCCGATCGGCCGACTGGTATCCCGAGTCCGGGAGCTTGTCGACGTGGGTGTGCCCGACCCCCGTCGGGCAGCACGCGGCCGGAGACGTTTGGACGTACTGGCCCTCACCCGAGGCCAGCAAGCCGCCGCTGGGCCACTGCATGTTGCTGACCGACACCCGCCTCGCTCAGGCGGTCGGGCACGGTGGCCTCCACAAGGGCGAGGACTACTCGTTCCTGATGGGTGTCTGTGCGCGATCGGCCGGAGAGCTGCTGCCCGACGTTGTCTACCACCGGAGGGTGCACGCCGGGCGGTGGACCGCCGAGGACGCCTACCGTGACCAAGCCGAGTTCGACGCACGAACCCACGCGTGGCTGAAGGGGCGTGCGGAGCGCGAGTTGCTCGCTGAGTCCACATTCTAGGTTCCGCAGTTTCGTGAGCAATTCCGCGTGACCATGAGCACCGATCGAGCATTTCCGCGCGATCATGAGCAGTGGTTACGTTCAGCAGTTGTCAGTTGTCGGTTGCTTACGATCTTCCGGTTTGGGCGGTGCGGGTCCTTCACACCGTTCCAGTATGGCGGCAGAGCGCCCGAGCAAGGGCCGTATCAAGCACGCGAACCCCACGGCGTCGATCCGGTACGTGGACGGATCGACTCGTGAAGTCCCTTTCACACGACTTCGGTTGAGGGATTTCGGCGAGTCGGAACCGTGGCGCCGGGTTCGCTCGGTACACGGCATGAAGTACTACTCGGGCGACTACGTCTCCGCCACGACGGGCGGCCAGGTCTTCTACGAAAGCCGCCTGGAGCTGGCCCGCCTGCTGCTCGCAGACTTCGATCCGTCGGTGTGTGAAATCTTCGGCCAGTCCTGCCGCATGGTGGCGCGGGTCGACGGCAAGGTACGCAGCCACGTACCGGACTTCCTCCTGGTGATGCGCTCGGGGACGATGCGTGTCGTCAACGTCAAACCGGCCTCACGCCTGCAGGACCCCAAACCTAGTGCCGTTGTTACAGTCCCGACTTGCACTCCCATACGGAGCGTGATGACCTGTAGCGGAAAGTAATCAACCTCGAAGAGATGGCGACAGCCATTTCACCCTATCGTGAGGGGTTTTCGTGCCTACCTACGAGCTGGAGATGTGCGGTGTCGAGGGACTGTCACACAAGGCCGATCCCAATGAGTTTCTCGAGGTAATGGGGGTCTGTTTTGTGCAGTACCAGGGGAAGAAGTCGCAGTGGGATCGCCTGAATGGCAGCTATGTCGAGGTCCGGGTTGAGGGCGCCGGCAACGTGCAGACCAACTGGAGCACGGGCTATGCGGTGCGGGCACACGGCAATCGCTTTGACGGCTACCTCGACCTGATGGCGCATGGCGGCCGTCCGAGGATTCGGTTCAACCTACCGTGGCACACCGACGCGGTGTTCCAGTGGAAGGTCCACCTCAAGGAGGTCGACGACCTCAACTACTCCGACGACCTGGCCCAGGGCGAGGGCAGCTTTATGATCAAGGACTTCGTCGGCGGCCGGTTCATCCGCCAACCCACCCTCAAGGAGGCCAACGCCGACGAGGAGGACAGGTATTACTGGGAGAACGCGCAGGCGGCGTACACGAAGGCGCAAGTCCCCCGCGCCGTAGTTTTCGGCCATGGGTACGTCGATGTTCATGCGAGGTACCAAGGTTGGGGAAAAACCGAGCAGAAGACCCCGACCGCGACCAAGCCGGTCCGCCATCCCCACCAGACGCTCGGCCTCGCCGGTGAGATCACCCGGCCGCTGGTCGGCTACGCGGACAGCAAGCCGAGGGCACGGTTCCGCCTCACCCGCCTGGCGAGCGCGCAGCGGGAGCCCGGCCCGGCGCCGACGTTCCGCCAGGAACAGGACAAGGCCATCCACGCAATCGCGGACCGTATGATCGCACAGGCTCGCAAGGAGGAGGCGACGCGGCAGGCGGCGCTGAAGCGGCGCTCGGCCGATGTGACGATCTATCTTCCCCGCAGCTTCCGCAAGGACGGCGCCAGCCAGCTGCTGGTGTTCCACCCCTGGGGCACCACCCGCAAGATCAGCATCGGCGAGACGCCGCAACACCCGGACCTACTGGTCCGGCCGGAGGAACCGCTGAGCGTCCTCCCGGCGTTCAAGGACGTCAGCCAGGTCGACGCGATCATCCCGGTGCCGGCGTCGCAGCAGCCCGAGGGCAAGAGCTGGTTCTGGGTCTTCCACAACCGTGACGACGAGACGCTCGTCAACAAGGTCTCCTTCGAAGGCGTCGAAGGCGATCCGAGCAGCGTCGAATACCGTAACCGAACACTGGCGGACTGGGCCGCGATGAAAGGCGTGCGGCGCATCGACGCGACCCTGCCAGTACCGGACTTCCAACCCAGGGGCAGTTCCTACTGGCACTGGATCTTCCACACGATCGACGATGTGCAATACGTCCGGTCGATCACGATCGGTGACAGCGCCGCGCATCCAGACGAGATGATCACCGCTGACCAGCGGATCAGTTCCTGGCCGTCCCTGAAGGGCATCGACCGGGTCGGCGGCTTCATTCCCGTCTCGGACAAGCAACGGGTCAATGGGGAGAGCCGATACTGGGTCATCCACAGCCTCGACAAGTACCGCTTGATCGCCATCGCCGACGGCGGCGCGCACACCGACCGGATCGTCACCGGCGACCGTCCCCTTCCCGGCGGTTGGGAGTCACTGTTCGACCACGAGGACAAGCTCATCATCTGGGATCCCGAAGCCGACCCCGAGACCCGAATCGGCCACGTGCTCAGCGCCCCCGAATAGGGGGGCGCTTCTGACGGCTCTTGAAACCGCCTTGCGACTGTCGCAGGTGCTCGCCATGAGGCGGGCAGCGTCTCACGAGGCGGTTCACGTAAGGCCGACTGGTCTCCTGGCAGCCGACCAAGAGCCGTCAGAAACGGCCTAGGGCCTGTCCGACGGATCATGTTCGGGTAGGGCTCGGTAGGTTGGCCGCATGTCTTCTGCACTTATTGTTGGTTACGACCCGCAAGCGATACCTGGCGTCGACGGAGAGGCTCTTCGCGCGGCGCTCGATGCGGAGCTGGCCCGGTTCGGTGAGCACGGCATCGACGCGGCCATGACGCTGATCGTGTTCGACGAATCGGCCGAGTCTACCCTCGTCGCATCGTTGACCAAGCAGCCGTGGGATGTCGTGGTCGTCGGCGGCGGGATCCGCAAGACCGAGCCGCTGCTTCCGCTCTTCGAACAGATCGTGAACTTGATCCGGCGCCATGCGCCCCAGGCCGCCATTGCGTTCAACACCAGTGTCGGGGACAGCGTCGAGTCGGCACAGCGGTGGCTCTGAATCCCGGCCGCCTGATCACGTCCTGAGCCACAGTCGGATCGCGGCAACGGTGACGGTGCCGTGGAAGACGTAGGCGCGCTTGTCGAACCTCGTGGCCACGGCCCGGGAGTTCTTGAGGGCATTGATCGTCCGCTCCACTTCGTTCCTGCGCTTGTAGATCGTCTTGTCGAAGCCGGCGGGCCGTCCGCCCTTGCTGCCGCGGCGTTGGCGGTTCGCCCGCTGGTTCTTCGGCTCGGGGATGGTGTGCTTGATCTGCCGTCGCCGCAGGTAGCGGCGGTTACGCCGGGAGGAATAGGCCTTGTCGCCGCCGAGGCGGTCCGGTCGGGTGCGGGGGCGTCCGCCGCTGAGCCGACCGACACGGATACGTTCCATTACGGGGATGAGTTGCGGGGCGTCGCCCCACTGGCCCGGAGTGATCAGCAAGGCCAGAGGGCGGCGTCCGCCTTCCCCTGCGAGGTGAATCTTGCAGGTGAGACCGCCCCGGGAGCGTCCGAGTCCCTCATCGGGGCGGTGCTGCCGGGGCGTGCGTCTTTTCCCGGCACCCGCGGGGATCTCTTGCGTGCTCCCGCGGCGTGCTGGTGGGCCCGGCAGGTGGTGGAGTCCACGCTCACCATCGACCAGTCGATGCGGCCCTCGGCATCCGCGTCGGCCAGGACGGCCGCGTAGATCTTGTCCCACGTGCCGTCCGCCGACCAACGTCTGTGCCGCTCATATACCGTCTTCCACTTCCCGAAACGGGCAGGCAGGTCCCGCCACGGCACCCCAGTCCGGTTCCGGTACAGAATCCCGTTGATGACCCTTCGGTGACTGACCCAACGGCCACCGCGCTGCCCGGACTTCGGCAGATGCGGCTTCAACCGGGCCCACTCTCCGTTCGTAAGATCTCCCCGCCCCATGAACATGCCAACGGGCCGGAGCGTGAGAAGTCACATGATCCGTCGGACAGGCCCTAGTCATCGTGGACGAGTGCCACGCCGTGGGAGCACCCGGTGCCGAAGCCGCGATCCGTACGGCGAAGGCCGGACGATAGGTCGGCCTGTCCGCGACCCCCTATCGGGCAGACCAGATGGACCCGGTCATCACGATGCAGTGCGGCCCGATCCGCCATGAGATCGAAGACGCCAGCACCTTCGCCAAGCACCTCGTCGTGCACCCCACCGTCTTCACCACCGACGAGCCGGGTAACGACGGAGCCTCCTTCCAGGCCATCTACACCGAACTCGCCCACCACGCCGACCGCAACGCGCAAATCGCCACGGACATCGCCGACGCCACCGCGCGCGGCCGGTGCAGCCTGGCCCTGACCAATCGCGTGGAACACATCCACCAGCTGGCTGCAGCCCTGAAGCCACACGGCGTCGAACCCTTGATGCTCCACGGCGGTCTGCCACCGGCCGAACGCGCCCGAATCCGCGCCGTCCTGGCCGAGGAGACCACCAAGCCGCTGGTACTCCTGGCGATCGACAAACTGGTCGGCGAGGGCTTCGACCAGCCCCGCCTCGACACGCTCTTCCTGACCAGCCCCGCCTCCTTCAAAGGGCGCGTCATCCAAAAGCCTGTGCCCGCCGCGCGGACCTCAGACGTGACGACCACACATCTATCGGTGCCGGCCGTCGCGGAAGTCCGAGCCTGGGCTCGCAGGCAAGACCTCGACGTTCCGCCACGGGGCAGGCTCCGCCAAGAGATCTGGGATGCCTGGCACGCGGCTCACCCTGAACAACGTCACGGGGCTTCTCCTCACGCCTGACCAGTGCGCTTGCCCAGGGAAAGTGCGCCACCGTCGGCCGCGGCACTCTCGATGCGACTTCGTCGTGCGAGACCGGATGGACGGTTCACGCACTGGGGCCACGGCGCGATGACGCACTTCTATCCATAGCCCGGGATCCCCGGTTACCGAAACCGGGGATCCGTCGCGACCATTGATGCACCACCCCGCCCCACGACACCCTCGGAGAGCCCATCCACAACGCACCATTTATGGCGCCCTGTTGCCCCACATTCGGATGGCCGATGACGGCAGGCGCTACTCAGAGCGACCGCCGAGGACATCCCAGCGAGACGTTCTGCTCATGATCCGCGGCCAGAAGCAGTGCTCACCACGCGCGGAATTCGGAGATTCCGCAGGAGCCCGTGCTCACGGAGCTGCGGTCCCTACACACATCTAGGATCCGCGATTTGGTTAGCAGTGAAGGCAGTTCGTTAGCAACGGATTAGCAAATCCGCGATCCCGTTGACAATGGTCACGTTCAGTAGTGGCCCTGACGGGCCTCTTCCGATCTTCCCTGACTGTGTACCGCCCGTTCTCCGTACCATTCTCAGCATGGCAGTACGGCGCGCGGGCGGAGTCACTGCCGTACACGGAAGGGCCCCATGGCGTGGATCCGGTACGAGGATGCGTCGGTATGTGACGTTCCGTTCCAGCAGTTGCACTTGGCGAGCTTCACGCAATCGAAGCCGTGGCGTGAAGTTCGATCGGTGCACCGGGATGACCCGCTACTCGGGCACGGCTTCCCCGACACTGTTTCACGGGCGTATGGCCAGCGGGTTGTGGGCGGGGAGGTAACGGGGGTCGGTGCCGTCCGCGTCGATCCAGCGGGACAGCAGGTTGGCCTTGCCCGGGACCGTTGGCCCGGTGAGGAGCGCCTCCGCCTCGGCCCCCGGGAAGCCGCGCTCCTTGTCGTACCGCTCGAACTCCCGCCTCGCGGCGGGCCACAGGGCCCTGGAGGCCCCCGGGAAGCGGTGGGCGAGGGCGCCGGCGATCTCGGTGAGGTTGTTGACGACGAGGCAGTACACCAGGCGCCGCCAGGCGACCTCGCGAGGCGTCCAGGGAATCACCTTGGCGCCCTCGGTGTCGCGGAAGACGGCTTGTATGGGGGTGCCGTCGGCGTCCACGGCGACCAGGGTGTTCTGGAGGTGGCACTCGACCGCGATGCCGTGCCGGGCGTACGCCTCCAGCACGGGCGGGACGATACAGCCCAGATAGGCCGACCACCAGGGCAGCGGGTCGGTGAGGCGGTCGAGGGGACTGCCGTCGAAGCCCTCGGGGAGGGCGGCGGTCAGGACGGCGGTGGCGCCGGGGACCACGTGGCCGTCCAGGCCATCGCGGACGAGGACGGGGAACGCCTCGTCAAGGCCGCGGACCGTGCGGTGCCCGCGTTCGGTCAGCCAGGCCGCGGGGCCACCCATCGCCCGGAAGGCGGCGGTAACCAGCGGGTCGGTGCGGCGCACCTGGCGCAGTTCGTGCCGCCGCATCCGCCGGACGTCGTTGGTGATCTGCACCTCCAGGCTGAACTTCAGGAACAAGTCGTCGGCGGCCCCGGCGCGTTCGGGGCTCCCTGGGACGTGGACCGTACGCACCGATGACGTGGCCCGGGCCTGCCAGGGGGTGGTGCCCAGCCGGACGAGGCGGCCCTCGGCGAAGGCGGTGCGTACGGCGGGCAGGCGGTGGGCAAGGCCGAGCTGCCAGGGGTGGGCGGGCAGCAGGCGGTAGCCGGGTGGGGCCTCGCCTAAGGTGTCGAGGGCCGTGGTGTCGCCGTCGTCGATCACCATGTCCTCACGCACGCCCAGCAGGGCGAGCGGGAAGCGGGCGTACGCCTCGGGGGCGTAGCGCAGCCAGGCGGTGGGTGGGCCGCCGCCGCTGCGGGCCTTGGGGGCCGGGTGGAAGGGGTGGCCCATGACCAGGGACTGTTCGGAGCGCAGCCATGGGTCGTCGGGTGGGGTGGCGGTGGCCCGGGCGGCGAGGAGGGCTTCCACGGCCGCGCGGCTGGCGGTCATCTCGGCGATCAGGGCGGCGTTGGAGCGTCCGGTGGTGGCGTGCATCTCCTGGACGGCGAGGTCGACGAGCCCGGAGTGCCCCAGGGGCCGCCAGGTGCCGCCGGTCCACAGTTCGGGCGCGGCGGGCCGGTGGCCGGTGCGCACGCGCAGCAGCCGGCCGCTGACGCGTAGGCGGTGGACGGCACGGCCGGCGACCGGTTCCCCGGCCGGTGCGGCGGCTTCTAGGAGGAGGCAGTTGAGCAACGGCGTCACGGCCAGTGCGTCGGCCGCCCGGGCGAAGGTGTTCATCAACCATCAGTATGTGTGATCTGCGTTCCGGGGCGGTAGGACATGCGCGTGTGCCACACCGTCGCCGAGCGGGACCTCGCAGCCGAACTGGACAGCGACCGACCGGAGTTGCTCATCCCCTACCTGGCCGCGCTGCCCGGCGCGAGGGCAGCAGTGCTGGCCCGGCTGTGGCGCGGGCTGGTCCATGAGCCGCTGCCCTGTGTCACGGGCCGTACGCCCGGGGGCGACGGCGTCACGCTGCGGCTGGCCGACGGACGCCGGCTGCACGGCCCGCCGTCAGACCCCTGGGCGACGGGGACAGCGGTCGGCTCGCTGGAGCTGGACGGCGTCCCGTACGGCCATCCGGCCCGGCTGATGACTGCCCTGGCCGTGCCGGGCTGGGCGCGTTTCGCCGCCGAACTCGACGGCAGCGTCGCCTCGTTGGCGCTGTCCCGCACGGCGCCTCGCCCGACGGAGCCGCCCACGCGGCCGTGGGAGTGGGAGCAGCGGTCGCCGGACGGCCATCCGTACCACCCCGCCTGCCGGTCCCGCCCCGGCTTCTCGGCCACCGAGCAGCTGGCGTACGCCCCGGAGCACCGCCCGGTGGTGGGCCTGCGGCTGGCACCCGTGACGGGCGCCACGGTGCGCGGCCCGTGGCCGTCTGGACTCCGGGACGGCGACGCGGTGCTGATCCCGGCGCACCCCTGGCAGGCGGAGCATGTCCTGGCCGGCCGTACAGTGCTCCCTGGGCCGCGGGCCCATCCGCTGCTGGCCCTGCGCACACTCGACCTCGGCGGGAACGTCCACGTCAAGACCGCGGTGAGCACCCAGCTGACGTCCGCTGTACGGGATATCTCCGCCTACTCGGTGGAAAATGCCATGGTCACCTCCGACATCGCCGCGCGCGTCGCGGACCGCCTGGGCGGGCGGCTGCACATCACCCGAACGCTGGCGGCGGCGGGGGCGGGCACGCCGGATCTGGCGGCGGTGCTGCGGGAGTCACCGCACGCGTATGCCGGGGCGGGGGAACAGGTCGTCCCCGTGGCCGAATTACCCGCGTACCTCGCACAGTACGCTCCTCGGGCGCGGCTGGAGCGGATCACCGGCTTCGCGCGGCTGGCCCTCGGCGTCTGCCTGGACCTGCTCGATCTCGGAGTGGCCCTGGAGGCGCACGGGCAGAACCTCCTCGCCGTCGTCGACGCGGAGGGCCGAGCCCGCCGGCTCGTTTACCGCGACCTCGCCGACATCCGGATCAGCCCAGCCCGACTGGCCCGGCACAGCTTCCCGGCACCGCCGCTGACCGGCAGGCTGCTGAACGACGGTCCCTCCGCCCTGCGCCGCAAAGTCCTCGGCGGCCTGGTCACGGGGGCACTGGGCCCGCTGGTGGGGGACGCCCCGATGCTGGGCACGGTCCTGGAGGCCGCCGCCCGGGATCTCGCCCCGACGGCGGACCTGCGGGCGCTCCGGACGGAGCCGCTGCCGACGAAGGCGCTCACGCTGATGCGGCTGACCGGGGGCGACCAATGGGCACAATTGCCCAACCCGCTTACCGGTGCGTGGGGTTGACCGTGCAACCCAGGAGTTTCGCGATGCCCCGCAGCGCGGCGAGGTGGCGCCGGTAGACGACGATCCTTCGTCTGTGACGGCCAGCCAGGTGCGCAGCCACCGGTAATCGACGCCACCGCAGCACCTGACGCGGCCATACTTCTGCTCTCCCCAGTCGGGAAACCACGGGGCTCATAAGCACCGCCCGGTTGGCAGGCGCAGCAGCGCGCCAACCGGGACTCGTTCCAACCGTCGCAGATACATCGACCGCGGATGTACACAGCCGGTGAGGCGCGGTCAGCCAAACCGGCGATCACGCAGACCATTAGTACCTCACGCACTGTCAACCGCTTCGAGCGAGGAAGAACCGTCGATTGCTCACCATCCACCGACACCATCACTGCTCACCGCATCCGGATTCCGGCGTTTCCGCAGAAGCCAGTGCTAACGAAGTGGCGGATCCCTACACACATTTCTAGGTTCCGCGGTTTCGTGAGCTAACGAAGGCACTTCATTGACAGTCGATTGGCAAGTCCGCGATCCCGTTGACAGTGACTACGTAAAGTAGCAGGCCATTATCTGCGGGGTCTATCTCCCTGTCTGAGGCATCGGTCAGGTCAGGCCGGCCAGGGCGGCGGTCAGGCCGAGGGCGGCGCAGGTGCTGAGGGTGCGCAGCATGCTCCAGCGCAGCTTGAAGATCAGCAGTGCGGCGGTCAGCGCGATGGCGAGGGCGGCGGGCCGCAGGGTGGCGGGGTCGGGCAGCTGGAGGTGCAGTGGTCCGAAGGTGACGGTGTCCACGGTGGTGAAGAGGGTGTGTTCGGCGAAGTACAGGGCCAGGTTGGCGATGACGCCGACGACAGCGGCGGTGATGCCCTTCAGGGCGGCGGAGATGTGTGGGTTGCCGCGCAGGCGCTCGATGTGGGGGGCGCCGAGGAAGATGAACAGGAAGCAGGGCACGAAGGTGACCCAGGTGGTCAGCAGCGCGCCGAGCAGGGCGGCGGCCCAGGGGGTAAGTGTGCCGGGGTCGCGGTAGGCGCCGAGGAAGGCGACGAACTGCACGACCATGATGAGCGGGCCGGGGGTGGATTCGGCCAGGGCCAGGCCGCGCACCATCTCCCCGGGGGTCAGCCAGCCGTAGGTCTGGACGGCTTGCTGGGCGACGTAGGCGAGCACCGCGTAGGCGCCGCCGAAGGTGACCAGCGCGGTGCCGGAGAAGAACAGCCCTTGGGCGGTGAAGGTGCTGCCGGTGCCGATGAGTGCGGCGACGGTGGCCAGCGGGGCGGCCCACAGGGCCAGGCCGATGGCCGCGATGCGCAGCGTGCGGCGGAGGCCGGGGCGCTCGTGGTGCAGGGCGCCATCCGCGATCGGCGGCGCGGGTCCGCCATGGCCGGTGTCGGGCGGGGGTGTGCGGGTGGTGGGGAGGTAGCGGGCGATCAGCCAGCCGGCTATCGCGGCGGTGGCGATCACGAGCGGGAACGGCACGGCGAACAGTGCCAGAGCGGCGAACGCGGCGACTGCGAGGGCGATGTGGGCGATGTGGGTCAGCGAGCGGCGGCCGACCCGCCATACCGCCTGGGTGACGATGGCCACCACCGCGGGGGCGAGGCCGGCGAACAGGCCGGTGACGGCGGCGGCCTGGCCGAAGCCGACGTAGAGGGCGGACAGCGCCAGCAGCGCCACAATGCCGGGCAGCACGAACAGGGTGCCCGCCGCCAGGCCGCCGCGGGTGCCGTTGAGCAGCCAGCCGATGTAGACGGCGAGCTGCTGGGCCTCGGGGCCGGGCAGCAGCATGCAGTAGCTCAGCGCGTGGTTGAACCGCTGCTGGCCGATCCACCGCTTCTCCTCCACCAGGGTCCGCTGCATCACCGCGATCTGCCCGGCCGGACCCCCGAAGGTCTGCAGCGAGATCGCGAACCAGGTGCGCAGCGCCTGCCGGAACGGGATCAGATCCCGGCCGTCACTCGGGCGGGGGCGTGCGGGGTCGTCGGTAGCAGTCACCGGCCAGGCTCCTTGGGCTCGTGCTCGCGTCGGGTGTGGTGCGGCCCCCGGGGATGCACCGGCGCGGCAGCGTCCCCGGTGGCCGGCGAGGCGGTTGTCCCGCCCCGGCTATTTGGTGTAACCATGGTTGCATCAACTGCTGGAGACGAGAACCAAGGAGTGGTGATGATCTCCACGAAGACGTTGCGGCTGGGCGCGGTGGCGGGGGTGGTGCTGCTGGCCGGCGCCTGCGCCAGTGACAACGGGTCCTCGGCCGGGAGGGAGGACGGCAGCAATGCGGCGCACGCCGCAGCCACGGGGAAGGGCATGGAGCCGGTCAAGACCAGCGAGGAGGACTGGAAGGGCGTGGCCGACGCGCTGGGCCGTGAGGGCAAGCTGTCGGGCGGCACCGTGTACCGGACCGGGTTTCCCCGCAGCGACCTGAAGGTCACCTCCAAGGGGGTTACGGTCAAGGCGGGCCTGTCGCTGGGCTCGTGGGCGGCTTTCGCCCGCTACGGCGACGGCACCACGATGGCGATGGGCGACCTGGTGGTGACCGAGGAGGAGATGCCGAAGGTCACCGACGCCCTGCAGAAGGCCGGCATCGCCCAGACCGCGGTGCACAAGCACCTGCTCGCCCACTCCCCGCAGGTGTGGTGGACCCACTTCCACGCCCAGGGCAAGGACGCGGACAAGATCGCCCGCGGCATCCGTGCCGCGCTGAACACCACCGCCACCCCCGCGCCCTCGCCCCCGTCCGACCAGAAGCCGGACCTGGACACCAAGGCCATCGACAAAGCCATGGGCACCAAGGGCAAGAACGCGGGCGGGATCTACAAGTTCTCCTTCACCCGCGACGAGACGATCACCGACCACGGCAAGGTGCTTCCCCCGGCCATGGGGGTGACCACCGCGATCGGCTTCCAGCCCACCGGCGACGGCAACGCGGTCATCAACGGCGACTTCGCCATGACCGCCGACGAGGTCCAGAAGGTGATCAAGGCGCTGCGCGGCGGCGGCATCGACATCGTCGAACTCCACAACCACGGCCTGGGCGACAACCCGCGCCTGTTCTACATGCACTTCTGGGGTAACGACGATGCCGTGAAGCTGGCCCGCACACTCAAGAAGGCCGTCGACCAGACGTCCGTCACCCCCGCTGGCTGACGCCACCCCGCCAACCTGGCCGCCCCCGCTGTGAAGGAGACTTGTCCGTATGCGACCGCGTAATGCCCTGGACTGGGTGGCCTTTGTGCTGCTGCTGATCGGCGCGTTCGCCTGGGGCGCGTTCGTCACCGACGTCAACGTCCTGGACCGTGCCCTGGAGCCGATCGCCGACCCGCTCGACGACGCGGTGTTCGTGCTGATCACCCTGTCCGGGCTGTACTGGATCGCCCGCGTGGCCGGCCTGGGGCCGCGGGATACCAGGCCGTGACCACGCCCGGGGTGGGCGGGCAGTGGGTGCTGCTGAGCTACCGCATCCCCCGCGAGCCCTCCACCCCGCGCATTACCATCTGGCGCAAACTCAAACGGCTCGGCGTCGCCCAGCTCTCCGACGGCCTGGTCGCCCTGCCCGCCGACGCCCGCACCCGCGAACACCTGGAATGGATAGCCGACGAGATCCTCGACGCCGACGGCACCGCGACCATCTGGCTCGCCCAGCCCGCCAGCGCCGCCCAGGAACGCACCCTCGCCCAGGCCATGGCCGCCGCCCGCGCCGCCGAATACCAGCAGGTCCTCGCCCAGGCCGAACAAGCCCGCACCGCCGATGAGCCCACCCGCAGGCGGGTCCTGCGCAAGCTGCGCGCCGAACTGCGACGCATCCACCGCCGCGACTACTTCCCCCCACCGGCCCGGCGTGCCGCCGAGACCGCCGTGGCCGCCCTGCACCCCGACCACCGCAGCCACGATCCCGAGGAGAGTGAGTCCGCATGAAGTGGGCCACCCGCGCCGGCATCCACATCGACCGCGCCGCCTGCGCCTGGCTGATCCACCGGTTCATCGACCCCGACGCCGCGTTCGTCTTCGTCACCGACCCCGACCAAGTCCCCCACGATGCCACCGCGTTCGACATGCGCGGCGTGGAGCTGGGCCACCATCAGGGCGACTGCAGCTTCGAGACCATCCTGCGCCGCTACGACCTCACCGACGACCCGGCCCTGCAGCGCATCGCCGAGATCGTCCACGAGGCCGACATCGACGACGAACGCTTCGACGCCCCCGAAGCCCCGGGCCTCGATGTCATCCTGCGCGGCCTGTCCATGACCGGCGACGACAACCACACCATGGCCGTCACCAAGCCCGTCTTCGACGGCCTGTACGCCTACTACCAGCGCGCCCACCTCCTCGGCCGCGAACCCGCCTGACCGCACTCCAGACTTCAGGCAGGTACGTCAGACCGCACCACCCAGATCACCTGACCCCGCGTCCGCAGCGGCCGGTGGCCCTGCTCGTCGAGCTGGGCGAGTTCATGCTCGTAGGCCACGGTGGTGGAACCGTAGTACTTGACCGCAGAGCCTCGTTCTCCTGCACGTGTAGCGCCTTCGGTCTGTTGCGATATCCGCCACGGCATCGGGCAGGCCCCTTGCTCGCGGTGGCGGTCAGCTGCAGGAACCAAACGGGGCCGGCCCGGGTGCCGGAAGGCGTCGCACGGTGCCGCTTTCGAGCTGGCGGCGCAGCCGCTGGAGTTCGGCGTCCTGGGCCGTGATTTGCGACAGGGCCCGCTGCCGGGACGTCTTCAGTTCAGCGATCTCGGCATCCCGGGCGGACACGCGGTCGCGCAGGGCGGCGTTGTCCTCCTTGAGCCGGGCGATCTGCCCGTCACGCGGGTCGGGCACCGTCCCGGCGTCCTGCAGCGCCTTCAGGCGCCGCTCAAACTCCTCGGCCAGGTGCTGGTAGGGGCCTCGCCGCTCGGAACCGTCGCGATTGCGCTTGGCGTAGAAACCGGTCCGCGGGACGCCGGCCTCAGCGGCCAGGGTCTTGATGTCGCAGCGTCCGCCGGACGGCAGCTCGCCGCGCAGCAGCCGGTCCATGGCAGCCCGGATGGCTTCCTCATTGCGGGCACGGGTGTCGGTACTGATGCGGGGCATGTCACCTCTCCTCAGACGGCGAGCGCGGCGTCGATGGCGTCTACAACGCGCTGGGAGCGGTCAACGTCCATCTGGATGCGGGTGCGGGCGTCCTTCTGGCTGCGCGGCAGCACGGTCAGCAGCTTCCGACTACGGTCGGCGCTGCTCAGCCACACAGAGCGGTGTTCTCCGTGGTGGGTGGCCTGCGGACAGCGGGCCGCGTCGCACATGCCGATCAAGGGCTTGCTATCGGGGCCGATGACGGCGCCGGCCAGGCGCAGGCACAGGGCCTTGGCCGGATCACGGAACCAGCAGTAATTGGCCACACCGACATGGAGCCGCTCCGCGTGCGGCCGCAGCAGGTTGATCAACTGCTGGTCGACGTCGAGGACATGGGCCGGACCTGGCGGCGTCTCCGCGAGCTGGGCGTCGATGTGCTCGAAGGCAGCGATGAGCATCGGGGCGCCGGGGCCGGAGGGCATCCTGCCTTCTTTGAAGTCGTCCCACGCCGCCTTGGTGAGCTGCAGCTGACGGTCGCGTTCGAGCTCGGCGACCTCGGCCATGAACAGGCCCTGGGCGCCACCGGGGCGGTGCGCATACCCCTCGGTTGTGGCCGCATGCACCTGCTTGATCTGCACCTTTGCCGCCAGCAGTCCGCCGGGCCGGTATGCGACCGCGATGGCCAGGGTTCGGCGCACACCGCGGCTGGTGACCGGCCCCGGCGGAATGTGCGGCAGTCCGAGGCGCTGGCCCTCCGGGCCGTCGACGAAGGTCTTGAACTTCTCGAACAGGCCCGCGAAGGAGAAGCTGGTGGTGCCGAACGGGGCCTTGTCGATCCGCTCCCCGCCGAGACGGAGATTCAACTCGGCTGACCTGTATGCCTCTTCGAGCACGACCCACTCATCCGGCTCACCGCCCCAGCGCCGCTTCTTGATGAGCTTCGAGGCAATCCGGTAGCGGACCCGGCCCCCCGACACCTCTGTCGGCGGCGGGCAGGAGGACGACCCGATCTCGGCCAGTACTGGCGGGAGGGGGTTATTCCGACCGTGCGCTATTCCCGTCCTCTGGCACTCTTCTGAGGCGAGGAGCTCACAGCGCAGTGCGGAGCCAGTCACCGTCCGCTCTTGCCGAACTGCGCAATCGCCTCCAGGATCGCGTCCTGCATCGCGGGGCTGCCTGTGTGTCCGGAGTCGTCGATCACCTTCAGCTCCGCGTTTGGCCATGCTTTGGACAACTCCCATGCGGTCTTCAGCGGGCTGCCCAGGTCGAGTCGGCCGTGGATCAGCACCGCCGGGATCCCGGCCAGCCGGTCCGCGTCACGCAGCAGTTGTCCGTCCTCCAGCCAGGCGTCGTTTGCGAAGTAGTGCGCGCAGATCCGGACGAAGGCCATCAGGGCGTCGTCGGGCTTGTCGCTGTATGCGCCGGGCTTGCCGAGTGCCTCGTGGGCGATGACGGCGTCCTCCCAAGCGCACCAGTCCCGCGCGGCCTTGACCCGGACGGCCTCGTCCGGGCTGTTCATCAGCCGGTTGTAGGTGGCCACGAGATTGTCGCCTCGGTCTGCCTCCGGCAGTGCGTCGCGGAACGCTTCCCAGGGGCCGGGCAGCAGGCGTCCGACGCCGTGGTAGAGCCAGTCGGTCTCCTCGGGCCTGGTCATGGTGACGCCGGCGATGACGATCTCGGAGACCCGCTCGGGGGTAGCGCTCGGCATAGGCGAGAATCAGCGTCGAGCCCCAGGAGCCGCCGTAGAGGAGCCAGCGCTCGATGCCCAGGTGCTCGCGTAGCCGCTCCATGTCGGCGATCAGGTGCTCGGTGGTGTTGTGATCGAGGCTGACAGCCGGGTCGGAGACGTGCGGCTGGCTCTCACCGCAGCCACGCTGATCGAACAGGACGATCCGGTAGACCTCGGGGTCGAATAGCTTGCGGCTGCCGCGGCGGCCCCCGCTGCCGGGACCGCCGTGCACGCACAGGGCCGCCTTTCCGTCGGGGTTGCCACTCGTCTCCCAGTAGATCCGGTTGCCGTCACCGACATCGAGGAGACCGTGCGCGTACGGTTCGATGAGCGGGAATGGCTGGGCCATGGCGGTCTCCTCCTGAATGCGCGAAGAACAACCTCGCGAGGTTAGTCGGTGGCTTGAACGGCGTCTGCCGATTTGTCCGCAGCTCGGGCAGCGAGGTACTCGGCCCAGTCACGTCTGGCGTAGGCGACCCAGCGGAGCGCGGTGTGGCGGTGCATCCCGGTCACGTCGGCGAGGATCGGGCTGGGGAGATCAGCAGCGAGGGCAGCCAGCGCCCCGTTGCGTGCGGTGCGAACCGTGATGCCGTGCCGGTTGAGTTTCTGAGTCATGCCGTGCGTCGAGATCGGCTTGCCCGGGACCATGCCCGGGAAGAGCCACTGAGGACCGGGGTGGGCTCGCGAGAGCTGCGGCCGCAGTTGGGGCTGTTCGGCAAGTCGCCGAAGGAGTTCGGCGAGCCGTGGGGGTAGTAGGACGGGGTGGCGGCCCAGGACCAGGTGGGCGTGTTTGTCACCGAACTTGAGGTGTTCAGGCGTCAGGTGGCAAAGACGTTCGGTGGACACGCCGAACAGCAGGGTGATCGCGCCGCCGGCCCGGACGTCCGTCGGCAGGGCATCGTCGGTCAGGCAGCGTTGGAGGAGCCGCCAGCGATCCTCATCGTCGAGCAGGTCCTGGGGCTCCTGGCTCGGGATGGAGGGGACGGTCAGCTCACGGGTGAGCCGACGGCTCGTGGTCCATTTCAGGAAGTAGCGGATCAGGTAGCGCCGCTGGCTGGTGGCCCCCGCAATCCAGTCGTCGATGTGCTCCTGGGCGAGGTCGGTGAGGGCCAGGCCACGTTGGTCCATCCAGGCCAGGAAGTCCAGGGCGACGCTGACGCGACGCCGCAGGTCGCGGTCGGCGGAGGCGGGGGGGCGACGTATGGCGGCCCGTTGGCGTGCTCGCCGAAGCAGGAACCAGTGCAGGAATGGACGGGCGAGACTGGCGTGTGTGGCCGGCTTGTCCGCGAGCTCGTGCTCCAGCCAGCCGGGGATGCGTTCGAGGTCCTCGTTGCGTTCCTCCAAAATTCCGGTGTGGACAAGGAGTTGGCGGATGTAGCGCTGGTTCCGGCTGGGTGGGAGCTCGTCCAGCAGCTCGTGGCTGAGCTCGTGCCTTTGGGATGCCAGCCGGGCGAGGAGCTTGGTGTTCGGGCTCTCCTTGAGCCACTGGATGGCGGGGAACGGTGAGGGGGCGTCCGCCAGCGCGGCCGCGAGTGGTCCCAACTGTGCGGTGACCGTGCCGTCGGGGCCAGCCAGCAGGGCGTTGACCCGTTCAGCGAGGACGCAGTGAGCGCATCGGCCGCGGCTGTGGGGGTTGCCAGACCGGCCGCACTGCTTGCAGGTGTAGTCGGCGGCGAAGCCGACGCAGGGGCCGCAGACCTCGGAGCCCTCCTCATCGCGCGCGATCAATGGCTGGACCGTGCCGCAGCGGGGGCACTCGGCTGGTGACCGGAGTACGGCGGTGTAGCAGACGTGACAGACCGGCCCGATGGGCCACCGGGTGGTGCTGGGCTTGGTCTTGCCGCAGCGGGCGCACGGCTCGCCGGTGCGATGACGCTGGTAGCAGGTGGCGCAGACCGGCTGTCCCTGCTCGTCGCGGCTGGCGCAGGGGCGGACCCGGCTGCAGATCGAACAGGTCGCGTCGGGGCCCTGGTAGCAGCCGTCGCAGAGGTCCAGCTGCCCGTCGCGCGCGTTGCGGGCGATGCGCTTGAGCTGTCCGCACCGACCACAGAGCCGCCGTGGTCGACGATGGCGGTTGTAGCAGAGGTGGCAGAGTGCGCCGTCGTCGTCAACGAGGGCCGCGGCTGCCGTCTTTCCGCAGCTCACGCAGGTGTGCATGGGGCGTTTCCAGCACTTGATGCACAGCCCTCGGCCGTCGTCCCGTCGTACCACCGGGTGGCGAAGCTGCCCGCAGTCGGCGCACCCCTCGAACGTGGCGGGGTCCGCGCGGTAGCAGCGATTGCAGATCGGGCCCTCGGGGCGCCGGGCAACGACGCGCTGGCCGTCACGGTGGCAGCGTGCGCAGGTTTCGCGTTTGCGGCTTCGGGCGTCGCACGAGCCGCAGAGCCGCCCTTCGGTGCGGAGTTGCCGCAGGTCAGTCCGGATCGTTCCGCAATGCGCGCATCCGGGGCGGACAACTGGATATCCGGCTTCGTGTAGCACCTGGGCCAGCCGCAGCAGCACTGGTGGACAGAGGGAGCTGCCCGAGGTCAATGCGTCCGGGTGGCCAGCGAGGTGGGCGGCGAGTTCCTCCAGGTAGCGGGCTGCCCCGCGGGTAGGGATCGGGGCCGCGGTCACCAGCGCGGCCTCAGCTGCTTGACCGTCGAGCAATGGCAGAGCCGCAGTGAGGTGGCCGACGACGGCGTCCGTCGCAGCTTTCAGACGGGCGGCTTGCGCGGCGAGCCGGGCGACGGTGGACGGGGCCGTGGGTGAGGATGCGCTCACAGTCCCTCCGGCCGCCGGATCGAGGTCCGGCGCACGGCCGGAAGCGGGCCGGGCATCTCGCCGCTGGCGGTCTTTCGTACCTCTTCGTTGACGACCTGGACCTCGATGAGGTCGTTGGGCTGGCAGTCGAGGATGTCGCACAGAGCCGCGAGGGTGTCCATCGACATCCGCTGTGGCGGCTGCGTGACCAGGCGGAAGACCTGCTCGCGCGAGAGGTTGACGCCCCGTTCGGCCAGCAGCGGCACCAGGTCAGTGGTCTGGAACATCTCCCGGTCGGCCATGAGCTTGCGCAGGTTCCAGCGGTAGCCCATCTTCTTGATCACTTCGGGTCCTCCCAGATGCCGGGGAATCGCTGGCCCAACTTCTTGTGCAGCAGCCGGTTGCGGTACTCGTCCGAGACGCCGGTATAAAGGGCCGTTGTGCTGGCATAGCCATGACCGGCCTGGTCTTGGATGAACCTCTCCGGGTAATCAAATTCGGTCAAATGTGTGATATAGGAATGTCTCAGGCAGTGCAATTTGAGTTCTTCGGGCAGGTCAGCGGCCTGCTTGGCGGCCCCGAAGGCTTCGTTCGCCGACCGGCGTGACAGGCGCCCGGCGCGTTCGGTGACCCAGATCGCAGGGTGCTTGCCCACGTTGAACCGGGGCCGGACCTCGGTCAGGTAGTGGTCGAGGTCGTCGACGATCCAGTCCATCTCGGGGACGGTGAAGATGGTGCGGCGCTTGGGCGGGCTACCTTTGGAGGACTTGCCCCAGCGCACGAACACCGCGCCGTGGCGCTTGTACTGCGGAGCCTTCGGGTTGCGCCGCAGGTCGGCAAGGTCCAGGCCGACGTTCTCCCGGCGCCGCATGCCGTAGGCGTAGTAGGTCTTGAGCAGGGCAGAGTCGCGCATCGCGGTCAACGCGCCCTTGCGGCCGCGCTTTCGGATCTCCTCGACTCGCCCGTCGGCGGCATCGAACATGCTCTGGATCTCGTCGTAGGTCAGCGGCCGGCGACTCGGGTCGCCCTCGTACTCGCTGACATGGGTGACGGTATTCCACTCGTGCAGGATCTGGACCGGCACCTCACCGAAACGCTGCTGACAGACCGACATCCAGCCATAGCGCGGATCGGTGATGTACTCGCAGAACAGCCGCAGGTGGTTCTGGTAGTTGCGGCCGCTCGACACCGTGAATGTCGGCGTCTTCGCCCGCAAGCGGTCGATGAACGCCTCGACCTCCGCTGACTGCCACTGCCATGGGTACTGGTTGGAGAACTCGGCGAACCGGCGGACCAGCGACAGCCGCGGCTTGATGGTTCCGTCCCACTTCAGGAAACGGGCCCGCTGCTGCTTGGTCCACCCCTCCAGCATGGCCTCGAACACGGCCGGTTCGGGGTCCAGGTAAGAGATCCCGTCCACGAGCATCAGGTGTGCCGCACCCGCCAAATCGGCCGCTTTCGCCACTCCAACCTCCGTTGCGTTAGGTGCAACATTGTTGGGATAGCCTCGGTGGAGCGCAAGAGTCGCTGGTAGATCGCCTGCACAGTGCGAGAGGATGGCGGAGCAGACGCCCATCACCTGCCGGTTCGCGCTTATTCGGACCCTGCGGAGTGCTGCATCAGGTGCAACTCCGCCCCGTTCTCGCTGTCACGCATCCCGCTGAGCGCCGCGACCACCACCATGCAGGCGGCCCGGACGATCCGGGCGAGGGTGCGCAGTTCCCTCTCCTGCAGCGGCAGCGTCCACGGCACCATCACCGACGGATCGTCGCAGCGCGGGATCAGCGCGGCCTGCGCTCCGTGCTCGTAGACCGTGCCGACCTTCTCGGCCACCCGCTCCACCGCGGGCTTGATCAGCTCCCACACCGGACCAGGAAAGCCATGAACCCCCACCGTGTACTGCAGCAGCCGCTCGAAGTTGACCTCCAGCAGCGGATCCTGCCGATCCCAGCCGGAGTTCACCCGCTGGGTGACGAAGAACGTCGACAGTCGCGGCAGCGGAATCTGCTCACGCTCGTGCCGCTCAAGGCCCTTCAGCAGCGCCCTGGCCGCCTCCCCGGTCAGGGTCACCTCGGTGGGCATCTTCGCGATAGCGGCGCGATGAGCCCGGAGCTTGTCGACCGCCTCGGCGACCTGCGGCCCCAGGGTGAACACCATGTACAAGGCGGCGGACAGCACCGGCTGCATCAAGGCGTCCGGGACCGGCGGGCTGACATTCCCCACCTGCCCCGTGGACTCGGCGACCTGCGACGTCGGACGTCCCTGCCAAGGGAAGAACCCCTCGGCGTACCGGTCCGCGATGAACAACTCTCCGTACAGCGCCAGGTTCTGGATGGGGCGTACGTGGTTCGAGAGCGTCCCCGGCGCCACGTCCCCGGTGGCCGGCTTGCCCTTGCGTCCCTTGCGTCGACGGTGCAGGGCCTTGAAATCGTCGCAGTGGTCCTGGGTGACGTCGGCCAGCGAGGTCACGCCGGCATCGGTGAGAAAGTTGAACCAGGTCGCCATGCGGGCCACCACCTGCTCGACGCTGGCCGGGCTCATCGCCGTGCGGAGCGCGAACGGCAAGGCCGCCACCCGCTCGTCCAGCGGGCACATCCGGGCAATGATGAACTCCTTAGTCACCAAGCGCCAGCGCGGGTCACGGACCCTGTTGAACCGCCAGACCTTGTAGTACGGCTTCATCGACTTCGGGGCGTCAGCCATGCCGCTCATGTCCCACACGTCCTCCTCGAACCAGGAGCGGTGACTGCCCGGGAGCATGGCCAGACCGGTCATCTCGGCGATGTCCACCCCGGCGAACGGCGAGCGCGCCGAGAGCTCCGGGGGAATCGGGGCCACCCGCGTCTCGGGTCGGATGGGGACAGCACGGCTGCTCAACGGTCCCCCTCGGGTTCGGTGCCTTCCTCCGGGCGGAGAGGGATCTCCGAGTCCGTGTCCGCGACCTCCCCGGCCGCGGCCTCCAAGACCGCGTCCGTGAAGCGGGGCAGGATCTCGCCCGCCAGGCGGTCGTCGTACGGGCCGAAGACGGCCATGAACTCGGCGGTGGACATCTGGCGGAACTGGCGCGAGAAGAACGCCTTGAGCCGCAGCAGATTCGGCACCTGCCGGGGCATGAACAGCGCCAGCGGGCACAGCAGGCAGACCCAGGGCCGAGCCGGACAGGGCTTTCCCTTCGGGCCGTGGAGCCCGGCGAGCTGGTTCTTACAAGAGGCGGTGAAGACGTCGCGCTCGCCGCCGACCAGCTCGGCCAGCGCGCTGGCATCCAGGCCCAGCTTGCGGGCCTGTTCAGGAAGTTCAGCGGCAAACCGAGCCAGCTCCTCGTCGCTGAGCACGGTGGGTGCTCGGCCTTGCGCAGGACGTCGGCCTGGCCGTCCTCGATGATGGTCTCCACTCCCTCGCGCTGCGCGGGAGTGAGGGCGGACAGGTAGTGATCGCCCTCGACGGCCGGGGTGTGGTTGGGGTCGATCGTCGTGGCCCCGGTCCAGCCGCCCCGGGAGAGCTGGTTCAGGTACGTGGTGCGTACCCGACGGCTGTCGATGGGCAGGGCGTTGCCGTCGTCACCTTGAACGCCGGTGAGGTGGACCAACTGCCACTGGGCCCACTGCCGCCGAGAGGTCATCTCGATCCTGTCGACCAGGAAAACCCTGGGATGCTCGCTCGTCTTGCGCCGACGCCGTGTGCGCACCCACAGTTCCTCGCGCAGTTCCTCGGGGGCATGCGAGCGGATCAACGCCGTCAGATCGAGCCAGCGCTCCAGGACACGCACCGCCCGGTCGGTGAGCGTGCTCGACTCCTTGCCGCGCCGCTTCTTAACGTAGTCGAGCAGCACCGTGCTCTCCCCGGCCCAGGTCACATCGCCCAGACCGAGGTCGGCGATGCCGTCGGGCACGATGCCGCTGTAGGCGGCGAACAAGAGCCGGTGCGCGGCCAGGGTGATCGAGGTCGGATACAGCGCGTCCTTGATCTGAGGGACATGCACCGCCGCCCACTTGTTCTTCGGCGAGCACCCCGCCATCTCTCCGAACTCCTCGGCACTCAGGGGGCCTTCCCTGACCAGGAGCCACGCCACGTTCTCCCGGGACAAGCCGCCCTCAGCCGGGTGGCATCCGCCGGCAGCCAGGTTCTTCGCCTCACGATGCGCCGACCACCCCGAAGCGGCCACCGAGCGCAGCGCCTCCACCAACCGCTCCCACTCACCTTCGGTGTAGGGCTGGATCGGGGTGGACTTCGGGACCTTCTTGACGAGCCGGCCAGTGATGTTGTGGACCACCGGCTTCGGAATCGCCCCGGTCGCGTCCGCGACCGACAGCAACAACCAGCGCGGGCCCATAACGTGGCTCGAGCTCGCGGCCAGCCAGTGCCGCACCAGCATGAGGACGGTCACCTCGCCGAGCCCGCCGGTCAGCCCGAGCGCGGTAGGCCGGTGACCAGCTTGCGCACATCGCGCACGTACCGCTTTGCAGTGCGCGGGGCGGCCACTTGTCCCAGTGGATGCACCAGACCGGGCAGGCCCTGGGCGAGCTCGGCGGCCAGGGGGTCGTCCTCGGTGCCGTACAGAGGGCACGTCAGGCGCTGTCCGTCCGGGAAGACGAACTCGCCCCGCAGCTGGTCATGGTGGATAGTGGCGGGCATCAGATGGCCTCCTCGTCGGCGAACTCCGCGGCGGCTTCGGCCTCGGCGGCCGGATCGGCAAGGCCGGCGGCACGGCCTGCGCGCAGGTACGCCTCCCGGTAGATGCGCCGCACATCCAGGCGCCGTAATGGTGCACTCGGGTATTGGAACTCTCGGAATGCCTGCCTCACGAGCCGTTCCTCCGGCTGACCTCGGCTGCGTAGGCGCCCCAGTCTCCGGCGGCAGCCCGCTGCCACTTGACGGCGACGGTGATGTGGATGCCGAGGGTGCGGGCGAGGATCGCGGCGGGCAGCTCGGTGGCGAGCTGGAACAGGGCAGTCGAGCGGGTCTGGGCGAGACGGATGCCGAGCTTGCGGAGTCGTTCTCCCATCGCCCAGGCACTGATCGGACGGCCGGGCTGGCCGCCGGGGAAGAGCCAGGGCGAGGCTGTGCGGGGAAGAACGGCATGGCTGCGGCGAACTGCGACCTGCTGAAGGGCCAGGTCAGCGACAGGTTCGGGCAGGTCGATGGGAACGTCGCCGAGGCGGATGCGGACCGCTCCGCCTGTCTCCTCGATGTGGTCGACAGTCAGCCGGGAGATCGCCGAGGGCCACTGGGCATAGAGGAGCAACAGCAGCCCGGCCAGGCGGTCTTCGGTGCGGATGGAGTCGTCGTGCAGCAGACGACGGGCGGTGGCCCAGCGGGCCTCGTCGTCCATGGGCCGGGAGGGGCCGGTCCATTTCACGGCGGGGAAGCTGAGGTCGCTGGCGATCTTCCGTGCGAGGGCCCAGCGGACGAAGTGCCCAGCCTCCTGGCGAAGGCGGGCGTCATCGCTGGTCAACCACCGTTCGAGGTCAGCCTGGCGGCAGGTGGCGATGGTCAGGCCCTGCTCGGCGAGCCAGCCCAGGAGGATGACAGCTGCCCGGAGGTGCTGGCGGACGACGACGAGCTGTTCATGAGTGACGTCTTCGCCGCTGGTGCGGTGGCGAAGACGCCGCACCAGATGCCAGGTCGCGTATCGGTGGAGGATCTGGCGCCCTTCGGCGGTGGAGTGGGAGCTGATGAGATCGCTCACCACGCGTTCGAGTCGGATCATCTGCTCGTCTCGCGAGGGCAAGGCGCCGGCGGCCACGAGGACGCTGCGGATGTGTTCGACGACCTTGCCGTCCGGAAGCTCATCCAGGGCCTCGTGTGTCAGTGGTCGGCGGCCGGATCCCAGGTCGGACAGGACGGTGGAGACAATGCCGCCGGACAGCCAGTGGATCGCTGTTGCCGCCCGTTCGGTGCTGGCCAGGGCCTCGTGCAAGGCTCGTAGCTTCGGGGCGACGGCGCCAGACGGGCCGACGAGGAGTTCGTCGAGCCGATGCTTGAGGACACAACGGCGGCAAGGACCTGGGGCACGTAGTCGTTCTGCTTGACCGCAGACAGGACAGGGGCGCCAGAGTTCGGCGTCCGGTTTCGTGCACGGGCCGCAGACAGGTTCCTGAGGGGTGCCGGAGTGGACGCGGCGGAAGGAGCCGCAGCCGGTGCAGCGGGCTTCACGTTGATCGCAGGCGCCGCAACGGGGCCGATCGGTCAGGCGGGAAAGGGTGCAGGGGGCGGTGCGGCCGCAGATCGAGCAGACCAGCGTCGGCAGCGGGCGGCAGGTGGGGCAGATCGGCCCGTCGGGAGTCCGCGTGTTCACCAGGCGCCGCCGGCCACAGACGATGCAGGTTTCCAGGTTGGTCGGGTCTGTGATCAGGCAGTTCGGACACAGCGGTCGCCCCTGGTCGTCTCGCGTGGCCGGGTCACGGCGGGTGCCGCAGCGTGCGCATTCCTCGACGCGGGACTTGGCGATGCAGTTGCGGCAGACCCGCTGGCCGTCGAGGGGCTTGCTGATGCGTACGGCTCTGTGGCAGCGGGGACAGGCAGGCCGGACGATCCCGGCGACTCCGGCGTCGATGAGCCGGTCGATCAGCCGCAGGATCACGGGGAACGGCGCGAGGTGTCCGTTGCCGGTCAGCAGCGAGGGGTCGGCCTCCAGAGCCCAGGCGATCTTCTGCTGGTTGGCGGGCCGCAGTGCCGAGTGGCGGACCACGTCGGCGACCACGTCCGGGTCGGCATGCGGGTCCAGTCCGGCGATCACGCCGCGAATCACCGCAAGGGGGTCCCGTCCGTCGATGTCGCGACACCTCACGCAGCGTGGTCTCCCGGCCCGGTCTCGTGTGGAGACGCGTCGGGTCTTTCCGCAACCGGTGCAGGGTTCGAACGTAGTGGGCCCGCAGACTCCGCAGTACCAGTCCTGGCCGCGGCGTTGGAGCGTGCGCAGGTGTTTGCCGCACTCGGCGCAGACCGGTGGCGAGGTCGCCTGGGCCCCGGCCTTGCGTAGGGCGATAAGCAGGTCGCCGACGGCCCGGGGGGCCGGGGACCGGCCGTCGTTCAAGACCGCTGGGCGGCGGGCCAGCGCGGCGGCGAGCATGCGGGACTTGGCCCGTCCGCCGGCGACTGCGGTGACCACAGCCCGGATCGTCTCGGGGCCAAGTTCCTTCTCAACTCGCGTGATCAGGTCAGTGGCCAGGCTGATTGGGTCGGTGACAGCGCGGCTGTCATGGTCCGGGGCAGTCACGGGTGGTCAACACCCCTGATCCTGGCTCGCTTTGGGCGCAGGCCGCCGAGCCCCTCTGCGGGTGTCTCGCTGCCGCCCGCGGCGGCCTTCTTCGGCTTCCTCACTGTGCCAGCCGCGGCGATCGGCTCGATGAGGTCGTCCATCGTGCAATCCAGGATGTCGAGCAGGGCCATGAGGATCTTCAGGCTCAGCCGTTCGGGCCGCTCGACCACGAGCCGGTAGACCTGGCTTGACGACAGCGAGATGCCGCGTTCCTTCAGCGGCGGGATGAGGTCGGTGGTGGAGAACATCCCGCGGTCCGCCATCACCTTGCGTAGGTGCCAGCGGTAGTCGAGCTTGGCGACCATGATCGAGTTCCTCCCTCTCGTCGGCCCGCGAGTCCCGGGCCCGGTCCTCCGAGCCGACTTCCGCCGGGGCCGCGTCTTCCGGACGGCGCACCAAGGCGCTCAGTTGTCCGGCTCGAAGATGTACGGCCGGGTGAAGGTGACCACCTCGAAGCCGCGCTTGCGCAGGATTGGTTCGGAGGTGGGCAGCGCATCGGTGACCAGCAGCCTGCAGCCGCGTTCCCTGGCCTGCCGCAGCCGGGAGCCGACCACTGCAGTGAAGAAGCCCTGTCGACGGTGGGTCGTCTTGGTCCGGGCGCCCGCCAGCTCGGCGAACGGGCTGCCAGCCTGGAAGTAGACCCGTCCGCAGGAGACCGGCTCGCCCTGGGCACAGGCGATGTGCACGCTCATCGCGTCAGGCTGCTCTTCGAGCAGCGGAGCCAGCTGCCGATGCTCCTCGTCCGCGTTACGCCGACCGATCTGGCGGGAGATCTCGGCGTAGTCGTCGAGCTCGGCGCCATCGGTCACCTGCCGCACCTCGTAGCCCGAGGTGTCGAAGAGGGCCGATGATGCCTCGGCGACCGGGAGCATCAGCACCTGCTCCTCCTCGTCGGGCTCGAAGCCCGCTGCTTCGAGCGCGGCAGCCAGGCCCTGCTGCCTGTCGTGGCCGTAGACTTTCCACTCCAGGGTGTAGCCGCCGGACCGGGCGAGCTCCCGCTCTCCGCGGACCAGTTCCACGACCTCGCCGTCCGCCAGGTCGGCGAAGACGATCCGGCACTCCGAGCCATCCGCCGAGTACTCGCGCACCAGGTCGGCGTGGCCGGCGACGACACCGCTCACGCGCCGCAGCGTGTCGAGTTCCGCTAGAACCTCGGTTTTGACTGCTTCGTTCATGTCGGTCCTTCCTCGTCAGACGCCGGCGAACGCCGGGGCCAGGGCCTTGCTCAGGGCAGTGTTCACGAAGTCGTCGCTGACGTGCGTGTAGATGGCCGTGGAGCTGTCACACTCGTGGCCGACTTGCTGCTGGATGAAGCGCCGGTCGACCCCGTCCTCGGTCAGATGCGTGACGTAAGAATGTCTGATTGAGTGCGGAACTAGATCTTTTGGGAGTTTTAGGGCATCCCTGTATGCCTCGAAGCGGTCGTTGATGGAACCGGGCTGGAGGCGTCCCCCGCGTTCGGTGATCCAGAGAGCCGGATGATCGGGGAACCCGAATCGCGGCCGGACGTTCTCGACGTAGTCGGCGACCGCGTCGACGGCCCAGTCCATCACCGACAGCACGTTCCGGCGCCGTGGCGGCTGGCCCTTCTTCGCTTTGCCGTAGCGGACGTTGAGCGTGCCGTACCGGCCGAACTGCGGAGCCTTCGGGTTTCGCCCGAAGTCGACCACATCCAGCTTGGACGTCTCGGTCCGCCGAAGTCCCCAGCCGTAGATGACCTTGAAGAGGGTGGCGTCGCGGTAGGCAGCGAGGGCTCCCTTGCGCTTGGACTTCACGGCACGATCGACCTGGTCGTCGGCGTAGTCGAGGAAACGCTGCAGCTCTTCGCGGGTGAACGGCCTCGCCTCCGGGTCACCCTCATAGTCCTGCAGGTGCGGGAGGGTGTTCCACTCATGAGCGATCGCCACCGGCCCGGTGCCGAAGGCTTCCTCGCAAGCTGGCCCCCATCCGTAGCGGGCATCGATGAGAAACTCGGTGAACAGGCGAACATCGCCCTGGTAGCTGCGGATCGTGGACGGCGCCAGATGCTTCTCACCAGTCAACGAGGCCGACCACTCATCCATGTGACCCGGTGTCCACTGCCACGGGTACTCATTCGTGAACTCGAAGAACCGGCGGACCAGCCGTTCCCGGTCGTCAACCGTCTCGTCCTGCAGCCCCCGCGACTTCTGCTGAGCCCGCCAACCCCGCAGCATCGCGTCGAACATCGCGTCCTCAGGACGCAACTGGACGACCCCGGAAACGAGCTCCAGATGAGCTGCCCCAGCCAGGGCCACCTTGCGCTGATGCACCACTCCAGACCCTCCCTTCTGGAGGGCAGATCATGCATCAGATGGGATGGTGTGGGCAACTTCCCTGATCAGGCTGTTAGTTGGTAGTAGCGTTGGAGTCCCTCAACCTCTTGCCGTGAACTGGCGACCTGCGGTTTCTCGCCCGTTAGATGCAATTCCCGAGGCTTGACGTAAAGTTCCGTGGTCAGAACGCTCGAGTGACCGAGCAAATCGCGCAGGACCAGCAGCGGCTCGGTCCGGGTGAGATACAACGCCAGCGCCGCGTCCTCGTCGGTGTCCTTCACCAGCTGAGCGGCCTGCGCGTAGTAGCCCTGGGTCAGGCGCTTGAGCGTCGCCATCGCCATCGTGTGACGCAAGGTATGGGCGGACACGATCGGAAACCGCGGCTCGAAGTCCCGGCGGATCCGCCGCGATGTCCGCCGAAAGACGGTGTCCCAGTCGGTGAACGGCGCCCCCGTCGACTGCAGAGCCACCAGCGGCGACTGCCCGGCGCCGTCTACGAGCCGCAGCCGCTCCTCCGGCAGGACCAGCTTCCAGGACCGGCGCTCGCCATCAACATGGGCGCCTTCCCAGTCCGGGTCACGCACTTCCAGTGCCGGACGCGCCAGCCGATACAGCCCTCGGCTCGCGGCGATCTCCCGGTCCAGGTCGAGGTACTGGTGCATGCGCACGAGCGCGTCATAGAGCACCCACGTCTCCCTGGCCTTCTGGCCCTTGGTGACCGCCCGGCTCAACGGCATCGGCACCGGAACCGGCGACCGGCGCGGCGGAAGCGCCGGCACCTCGTACTCCAGCAGAAAGGTGAACTCTTGAGCCCGCAGACCAGACGACAGGACGTACTCGGCCATCGCCGCATTCCGTCCCAGCATCCGCCCCCGGAACCCGTCCGGCGCTCCATCCGGCCCCAGCCCCTGCCAGGGCGTGGACGAAGAGCTGCGCGAAGTTGTCCTCCAGGTACTTCATCGTCACGTGCCGCTGCGCACGACGGATCGTGGCGTTGTTCCGGCGCACTACCCTCGGGCCGCCGTCCTCCGCGTACCGCCGCGCGTACGAGTACGTGAACGGAATGCTCAGGCAATGCTTGTTGTCGACGCACCAGCCGTAGAAGCGGGACACGGCGCATCGGTTCGACAGGGGGAACAGTCATGCCGGGCCCGGAGGCCAGCGGCCCTCTTGCAGGACCGCGAAAAACATAACTGTGAGAGTTCTTCTGCGGCCCGGGATGGGTTGCTGCCAGGCTCGGCGCTCGTGTTCCGGCATGACTCGCAACATAACTGGCGCCACGTCAGGGACTGCCGTGCCCCCGAGATGTCTGCCGGACGCGGGCGTCGGCCTGGCCCACCCGTTGGCTTGATCAGCAGCTTGTCCGCCTTCCGGCGTGACTCATCACAGTTCCGCCACGTGGTGACTCCACCCAGGCCGACGCACCCGTCCGCCCGGAGGAGAACAACCGCGTGACCATGCTCGCAGAACACGTCGACGGCGTCATCGGCGTCGACACCCACCGCGACACACTCGCCGCAGCCGCCGTCAGCCCGATCGGCGCCGTCCTGGAGACCACCGACGCACCCGCTCACACCCGCGGCTACCAGCGTCTGCTGGAGTTCGCCCGAGAGCACGTGCCCGGTCGGCGCTGCTGGGCGCTCGAAGGCACCGGCAGCTACGGCGCTGGCCTCGCCGCCTTCCTCGAGGACGCTGGCGAACGCGTCGTCGAAATGTGTCGCCCCAGGCGCCCGCCGGTCCGCGGAGGACGCAAGACGGACATGCTCGACGCCATCCGCGCCGCCCGCGAGGCTCTGGCCACCGAACACGTCATCCAGCCCCGAAGCCGCGGGGAACGCGAGGCGATGCGCGTCCTGCTGGCCACCCGGCAGGGCGCCGTGCACGCCTCCACCGCAGCCATCAACCAGCTCAAGGCCCTGATCATCTCCGCGCCGGACGACCTCCGCGCCGAACTGCGTCGCCTCAGCCGACGGCAGCAGGTCACACGCTGTGCCGGCCTCCGCGACCGCCCCGCGCTGTCGGCCGAGCACCGCATGACCATCAGGGCGTTGCGATCCACTGCCCAACGCATCCGGCACCTCCAGGCCGAGGCCCGCGAGCTGGAGAACGAACTCCTCCAGCTCGTCCGCCAGCATGCCCCTGAACTCCTGGATCCGCTCGGCGTCGGATCGATCACCGCAGCCCAGATCCTGGTCAGCTGGTCGCATCCGGGCCGGTTCCGCTCCGAGGCCGCCTTCGCCTCGTTCGCCGGTGTCGCCCCGATCCCGGCCTCCTCCGGGCTGACCAACAAGCACCGGCTGAACCGGGGCGGAGACCGCCAGTTGAACCGAGCGATGCACACGATCTCGCTGATCAGGATGAGGCTCGATCCAGCGACGAAGACGTACGTCGCCCGCCGTGTCAGCGAGGGCAAGAGCCCCGCGACGCCCAGCGATGCCTCAAGCGCAACATCTGCCGCCAGATCTTCAAGCTCCTCGAGCAAAGGAACCAGCCGGACGTGGAGGAACTCACTCAAGCGGCTTGACACGACATAGCAGCCTCGGGGGACGTGTGGGGCCGACCGCGAGGGTCCGCACGGTCGGCCCCACCGCTCCGGTGGACGGTGATACGGAGGATGCCGTCCACCGGGGGCGGGCGCGGGAGCCGGGCGGGCCGGTAGAGAACAGTGTGACGACGTACCGGCCCGTACGGACTCGCGCTGCCCGGCGGGTGCCGCGGCGCGGGCCGTGCCCTTACGACCTGGGTCGGTACGGGCCGCGCCGCGGCGTTCGTGTCCCCGTTTCCTTTCGGGCCTGTCGGTGTCCGGGTGTCTCCGTTTTCCTTCCGGCCTGCCGGTGTCCTGGCAAGAGTTCGCCGGCGATCGTCCACAACGGTGCGATCCGGGCCCCGAAGCGGTGCACGAGGAAGCCCGTCAGCGCGCCGAAACCGGCGTGCGCGAGGTAGACGGTGAGGGCGAACTTCGGCCACATGTCGACGCCGAACTCACCGGCCCCGACCGCGTTCGGAACGGGACTGGCCATGAATCCGGTGCCCAGGAGCAGCCCGTACACCAGGCCCATGAGTGTCCCGGCGAGCGCGCCGCCGCGTCCCCGGCGGGGGAAGCCGCCGATGAGCACGGCGTAGATGACGCCGAACATCGCGCCGTTCCACACGTGATACCCCCACCCCGCGATATTCGAGGCGGTGTCCGGGCCCTGCATGATCTGATCACGGAGCAGGACGCCCATGAGCATGGCGATGTCGCCGGGCATCGAGTCGAAACCCCGGAAGCCGGTCTCGCGGGCCAGTTCCAGCACCGCCGTGCCCGCGATCCCCGCCACGGCGCCCAGCAGTACCGCCCGGCCGAGCCGCGGGCCGCTTATCCGCCAGGCGATCAGCGGGGCGGCCACGACGGCGATCGCGCCGGGCAGTCCGACCTCGCGTACGAGGTCGGACAGGGTGGCGTAGCCGCCCTCGGCGAGGGCGAACAGCAGTGCTCCGGCGGCCGTGGCTCCGGCCAGCACCACCGCGCTCAGGGCGAGTTCGGTCACGGTGCGGGCGGGATGTCTCATATCAGGGCCTGCGTCCGGTGCGGGCCGGCCTGCGCCGCGGGGGTCACTTGGCCGCACCATTTGCGATCTTGTCGGCGGCCATCTTCATCTGCTTCCCGCCGTCGGCCATGTTCTCGTCGACGGCCTTGAAGAGGGCGGCCGGGTCGAAGTAGCCGATGTGCGCCGTGCCGTCGTTGTCCGCCCAGGTGTACATGGTCAGCGGGATGACGGCGCCGATGGCGGGGTTCTTCTGGAAGAACATCTTGCCCTTGGCCGGGTTACCGACGAAGTAGGCGTGGGCGCCCTTGAGGCTGAGGCCGGTGGACTTGAGGGCTCCGGCCTGGTTGAGGTCGCCGAGAACCATCATCCCGTTGTCGGCGACCGACTTCTTCAGCGCGCTGACGGTGGCGTCGAAGGACTTGGCCGAGTCGACGGTCGTGAAGGCGGCCGCGACGGTGGTGCCCTTGGTGGACGTGCCGCCTGCGGCACCCTTGGTGATCTTCTCCACAGCCATGGCCATCTGCTTGCCGCCGTCGGCGAGTTCGGGGTCGATGGCCTTGAACATCGGGGCGGGGTCGAAGTAGCCGATGTGCGTGGTGCCCTCGTCGTCCGCCCAGACGTACATGCGCACCGGGATCTCCGCGCCGATGGCGGGGTTCTTCTGGAAGAACATCTTGCCCTTGGCCGGGTTACCGACGAAGAAGGTGTGGGCGCCCTTGAGGCTGAGGCCGGTGGACTTGAGGGCTCCGGCCTGGTTGAGGTCGCCGAGAACCATCATCCCGTTGTCGGCGACCGACTTCTTCAGCGCGCTGACGGTGTCGTCGAACGACGTCGATGACGCGTAGGAGGTGAACTTGGCCTGCGCCGCTTCACCGGGCTCCGAGGTCTTGCCGGCCGTGGACGCCGGGCTGGGGCTCTTCTCCGAAGTTGAGGTGTCGGAGTCCCCCGTGCCACAGGCGGTGGCACCGAGCGCCAGCACCACCGCCCCGGCGGTGAGCGCCGAGTAGCGCATGGGAGCGGTGCGGAAGGTCTTGCGGGTCAGCGACATGAAAACGGGTCCCCTGGGTGTGTGGTGGCGCCCCTCGGCCGGGCCGGAGGCCGCGGTGCTGGGTGATGCGGTGTGCCGCGCCGTATCGCTGTGCCAACGACGGTGCACGGGGAGGGAACCCGCTGGGCCACAGGGCGCCGTCCCCAGTGTCAGCGAGCTGACACAATCCGGCATTTGCACCTACTAAATGTCTGCTCGGGGATTCAGCCGGGTGGCGGTGCGGTGCTCAGTGCGGCAGCGGCAGCGACAGCTCGGACTGCGGAATCCCGACGAGGAGGGTCAGGACGTAGCTCGTGGGGCTGCCCGGCGGCAGGCCGAGCTGTTCGGGCGTGTCGGGGGTCGGGTGCGGGTGCAGGCAGATCGCGGTGGCTCCGAGGCCGTTGACGCGGTAGTCGAAGACTTGCAGGTTCGATGTGCCGGGAATGCGCTTTTCGCCGGGTAGTACATGTCTGCCGAGAGGCGTGGTCCGCGCATCGAGCGGCACCAGGGACCCGACGCCGGTGGGGCGGCAGTGACCGTGCGGGCCGGGAATCCAGCGGATCGGACCGCCGGGGAGCTGGATCTGGATCCGGGCGCCGTTGGGAACGGTCTGCGGCAGCCACGTACCGTTCCACCACCACAGGTTGTCACGGTGATACTGGGTGAAGAGATACGGGCGTTGGCGCGGGATGTGCGGCTTGGTGGCCGGTTTCCCCGGTCGCGGGTTCAGCAGCGAGCGGGCGATCGTGGACAGGACGTTGCGACGTAGAGGCATCGGATGCGGTGGTTTCCTCGGGTGGGTTGCGGTGACGGGTGCCGGTCAGCGTTTCCGGGCGTGGTCTCCGGCGGAGGTGAACTTCAGGTGATTGGACGGATCGCCACTGCCTGGTGGGGAGATCAGGACGGTGCCCATCATTCCGGCGTCCTCATGATTGAGCATGTGGCAGTGGTACACCGACAGGCCGGGCAGGTCGTGGTGGAAGTATGTACGCATGGTGAACTCGCCGAGCGGCGGAATCCGGAAGGTGTCCCACCATACGGTGGGGTCGGCGTCGAAGCTCGGGTCACCGTGCGGGACACCGCGGACATCGGTCACCTGGAACGGGTTGACGTGGATGTGGAACGGGTGCTGGAAGACGTCCTCGTTGACGATCCGCCACTCCTCCACCGTCCCGGCTTCCACATGCTGGTCCACCCGGCCCTGATCGAACTCACGGCCGTCGATGAAGAAGCGCACGCCCAGCCCGTACCGGCCTGAGATATCCCCTTTGAAGACCAGCTTCCGGCGCCGCACGACAGGTTGGTGCGGCATACGGGGCGGTCTGACCAGCTTGGTGGGCAGACGGCCGTGGGCGGGCGGGCCGTCCACGACGAGCGTGGCCAGGAGCCGGGTCGGGCGTGCCCCGCCGGGGCGGCCCTGGTCGTAAGCCTTGATGTAGATGGGGTACCGGCCGGGCTCGCCCGCACGGACGGCGAACTCGGCCCGGTTGGCCGGGGCCAGCATGATGGCCGGCTTCGGGCGTGCGTGGGCGAACGGCACACCGTCCTGGCCGACCTGGTGCAAGGTGTGCTGGTCCACGTGCAGCCACATCAGCCGGTGCGGTGCGGCGTTCAGCACCCGCCACCGCTGGACCTCCCCCGGACGCATCCGCACTTCCGGCGTGAGCTGCCCGTTGACGGTGAACAGCCACTCGGTCGGTACCGCGGGGACCGAGGTGAACGGGACCGGCCCGCCGGACGGCAGCGGGACCGCGTTCGGCACCTCACCGTGCTCGTCCAGCCACAGCTCCTGGAGCACCAGGATCCGCTCGGCGGCGTCCGCCAGTTCGGGGACCTCGTCGATGTCGCCTTCGACGACGATCGGTCCGGCCAGTCCCTGGAAGCCCTGGTGGGCGGTGGCGCCGTGGAAGTGGGGGTGGTACCAGTACAGGCCGGCCGGCTGGTGCCTCCTGATGTGGAAGGCGAACTGGTGGGACCCGAGCGGCGGGATCACCAGGAACACGTTGTCGGCGGGCTCCTCGGGTGAGACCTGCAGCCCGTGGGTATGGAGGTTGGTGATCGAGTCCAACTGCACGATCGTCTTGCCGGCCACGACGTTCATCGCGGTCTGCGGCAGACAGGTCAGCGTGGAGTGGTTTTCGCTGCCGACTCCGCGAGCGAGGCCCACCGCCTCCGCCGGCCCCGGCCTGGTGGCACACAACGGCGGCAGCGCGTTGAGCGGCACCCCCATCGGCAGCATCCGGTTGCGCACCAGCAGCCGCATCCGGTCCCCGGGCCGGATCCGCAGTACCGGCCCGGGCAGTGAGTCGTTGTAGGTGTGCACATGGGCCTTCCGCCCATGGCCCAGCGACACCGTCGATGCCGTCATCGTCAGCCGGTAGTCCAGGAGCCCGCCCTTGCTCCGTACCTCGGGCAGGTCCCGCAGCGGCTCGCCCTCCTCCTCGGAGGATCCGCCGCCGAACGCGGCCTCGGCCCCGCCCAGCAAGCCGATGCCGCCAACGGCTCCCGCACCCATCAGCAGCGAACGCCGCCGGTATCCCTTGGCGCGATGCTCATGTGCCATGTGTTCGTCCTTCCCTCCGTACCTCAACACCGAAGAAGCGCGCACGGGGGACCCCCTGGCCGCACGGAAGTTGGCACGGAATGCAGAAATGTCACCCGGAAGAGTGGATTCGCTGTGCGGTTCACTCGTCTGTGCCGGTCACGTACGCGTGCAGGTCGCTCGGCCCCTTCAACGCCTCCTCGGTCAACCCCCCCCGTCAGATCGCTCAACAGGGGACCCGGCACGAAAACCAGACCCCCTACGACACCCATCGGCCCGCCGGTGGACACGAAGTGCTGGCCGGTGCCGTCCGCCCCGTCGGCTCCCGCGGCGCGATCGTGTTCCTCGCCCCGGGCGGGGTGCGTCAGCGGGAGGTCCGGACGCGGCAGATCCACGGCGCCGGCCGGACCGGCACCGCCGAGCACCGCAGAGCCAAGGACACCGAGGGCAAGCACGGGCCGGAATCCGGCAGCGCGCCGGAAAGGTCGCAGCATTACATACATGGACACGAAGAGTAGCTTCATGGCTGCTATGGGTAATCACAGGGTGTCAGCTACCGCAGAAGAGGCACCCCGTGGCTCTTGCCGCCGCCGTGGTGCCGCATCCGAGCCGGATGTGGCCCAACCTCCCTGCCGCCAGGCGTGGTTCACACCATCGCCGCGTACACCAGCGCAGCTACCAGGCCGAAGAGCATGTGTCCGACCAGCAGTCCGATCGGCGTGCCCTTGCCATACCCGACTCCCATGAAACCGGGCGCGGCCAGCGTGAAACCACCGCTTCCGCCCTGCATCCGCGGGTGCGCCGCCGCCATCATCGGCATCGCCATCATTCCCACCATCAGGCCGTGGGCGAGCCCGACCAGAACACCGGTCAGCGCACCGGCCGAGCCCAGCCAGTGGAATACCGCGGCGTACAGCAGACCGAAGACCACCGTGCCCATCATCACGAAGTGGAGCATCATGCCGAGTATCCGGGCGCGCTTCTTGTCGCCGGTCATCATGCCCCCGGTCAACAGCGCGATGTCCATGTTCGTCATGCCCATCGCGCGGCCCGTCATCATCACGGCCGTCATCACCACGGTCCCCGCCAGGCCCGCCACCAGCCCGGCACCCGCTGCGAACTCCATCGTCTCCGCCTCTCCACGCCATGCGCATCACGATCCGCGGTGGCAGGCCATCCCTGTCACCCCACCGGTAACCCGCCAGGGCCCACCCCAACATCAAGGAATGTCAGCCAGATGACACAACCGCAGCACCACGGCCGCCGCCTGGCGGTCCTCACCGGCCCGCCCCAGGAACAGCTCAAGGCCGCGGCCTGGGTGGCCCGATGCATCGGACGCGGCGAACACGCGCCGCTGCGCCGTGAGGACGTGGCAGCCCTCGCCGACATCCTGCGCCCCGTGCCCGTCCGCCCCGGGACCGTCGTCACCTCCGCCGGCGCCGCCCCCTCCGGGGTGTGGATCCTGCGCAGCGGCAGCGCCGAGCTCGCCGTCGGCTCCGGTCCCCGCCAGGTCGTCGTCCAGATCCTGCACCCCGGCGACATCGACGGAGACGTCCAGATGCTGCTGCACATGCCCGTGCCCTACACCACCCGGGCCCTGGAGACCGGGGAGTTCCTCCACCTGTCGAACGCCGACTTCGACCGCGTCCTCCAACGCCATCCGGCCATCGCCCGCCGCTGGCTCACCAGCATCTCCACCCGACTCGCCCACAGCCAGGCCCGTCTGACCGCTCTTCTCGGCGGCACCCTGATCCAGCAGACCGCCCGCCTGCTGCTCGACGAAGCCGCCGACGGTGCCGTCCACCTGCCCCAGCGCACACTCGCCGCCATGCTCGGCGCCCGCCGCCCCTCCCTCAACAAAGCCCTCAAAGAACTCGAACGGCGTGGCGCCGTCCGCCTGGCCTACCGCACCATCGAGATCACCGACTCCGCCGCCTTGCGCAACCTCGCGGCATGAACACCGCCCGCTGCCGCCGCACGTACCAGGTACGCGGCACCGTCGTCGCGCAGCACTGAGCGGTTGCCGGACCAAGCGCTTCCCCGGCTCGGACCGCCAACCGCTCACTGAGTCCTTTCTCCCATCACCAGCCCAGGCCGAAGAAGCCGTAGCCACCGTAGCCGTGGCCGTAGCCTCCGTAGTGCCCGTAGTCGTGGCCGTAGCCTCCGTAGCCGTGGCCGTAGCCCCAACCCCAGCCGCAGCCGTCCTGCTGGACGCTGGTGGTGCTGACGGCGGCGACGTGACGCGCAGAGCTCTGCTGTACCTCGGCCGCAGAGGCTGCGCCGCCGGTGGCTGCCAGCGAGCCGACAGCCAAGGCCCCGGTCGCCGCAACCATGGCGAGACGCCGTATCGACTTGCTCATGAGCGCACTCCTCGGTTCTAGAGGGGCGGTGGGTCGCCGCCCGTTTCAGCCCAGGGTGCGTCTGCCGATGACGTAGCCGCGAGGAAAAAGTCATAAAGGTGACATAGATTCTTTTTGCCTCATTTTGCTGATGGTGCCACTGCGGGCGATCGGCCTGTCGAAGGATCCCGCGCACGATGAAGATCACGAAGGTTGGATCGAAGGTCGGGCCGGTGCGGCCGGTGCTGCCGGGGCGCGGCGCGAGGCGGGTGGGCGTGCCTGGTGTGCCGCCTGGCACGCCGCCTGCTCACCACGCGTGACACCGCGGATGAAATGCACGGGAGCCCCTGGCGGGTTTCCCCAGGGACTCCGCAGCGCCGACGGCGTGACGGCAGCCAGAGACCACACCAGGCAGAGACATACAACCGAGGAGGGGCATGTCCAGGATCCCCGTCCACACCGTCGACAGCGCGTCTGAGCCAGGCCGGGAAACGCTGTCGAAGCTGGCGAAGCGTTTCGGGAAGGTGCTGAACATCCACGGCGAGATGGCCCATTCGCCGGTTGTGCTGGAGACCTACGCGGCCATGAACGCGGCGATCACCCGGCACGGCACCTTCGACGCCCGCACCCGTGAGGCGATCGCCCTGGCCGTCGGTGCGGTCGACAGGTGCAGTTACTGCCAAGCGGCGCACACCCTCTCGGCCAAGGCCGCCGGCCTGACCGAAGATCAGACAGTGGCCATCCGCCGCGGCGCCGCGGACTTCGACGACCGGCTGGACGCGCTGGTGCGTGTCGTACGGGAGATCGCCGGAGAGGTCGGTGAGGTATCCGACGACACCTGGAAGCGCGCCCAGGAGGCGGGCTGGAGCGATGTACAGCTCACCGAGGCGTTCGCCCACGTCGCGGTGAACATGTTCACGAACTACTTCAACCACTACGCCCGAACCGACCTCGATATCCCGGCAGCCCCGGTGCTGCGCAGCTGACGACGGTCTGCGCGCCTTGTTCGTCAGCTGCGTCCACGGGGCCCGTCCCCCGTCCCGTTCTACCTCGGCTCCGGCACCGGCCCCGGCTCCGGCGGCATTTCCGGAGCCGGTCGCGCGAGGAAGAACGGGATCATCAGCAATCCGAAGATCAGTGGGTGAGCGAGCCCCCCGAAGATCTGGAACGCGACGTGGGAACCGTCGAAGGCCGGGAAGAGGGTCTTGCCCAGGACGTGGAGGTTGAACACCCACAGCGCCAGCCCATAGCCGAGTGCGGCGCCCACCAGGGCGGGGACGGTGCGCAGCCAGGGCACCAGCAGCAGCGCGAACCCCATGCCGAATCCCAGTGACAGCGTGATGTGCGTCGTCAGGCCCAGCACCGCCTCGGCCGCAGTGGGCACGGGCGCGCTGGAGGCGTGGAAGACGGTCGCCATGATGTGCAGCGGCGAGAGTGCCGGCATGCCCCGGCTCACGGCGAACCACATGTGCGCCAGCAGGAACGCCAGGCCGGCCACGAGTCCGGCGGCCACACCGCGGGTCAGCAGACCGCCCAGGTCGAGCGGGCGCAGTGCCCCCGTACTGATCACGTCGAGCATGCGCGGCATGCCCAGGCCGGTTTTTCGGAGCCGCTGTGGCTGGAGTGTCATGGCTGACTCGCCTTTCCTCTGGCACATGAGGCGGAGGCCCGGGGGGATCATCCCTCTCGCTTTGATCCGAATGGTCCGGAAACCCGTCGGCCGTGAATTCCCTTCCACTGCTGGCGAGGCAGCCTGCTGCCGTATGAGAGAGCCGCTGGTCAATACTCGACATGTGAGGGGCCGTCAAGTGCCTCTGCGCTATGACGGATGGAATACGTGGCAGGGGCCGGGGGTTTCCGGTCCGTGGAAGAACGAGGCCCCACCCGATTCCGGTATGGACCGCACCGTGCCGACCGGAGGAAGACGGCACGGTGCGGCCGCCGGGCGGGATGCGCCGCTCCGCCCGCCTGTGGGACACGACCGCGGCGAGGCTCAGAGGAGCCAGCTGAGCAGGCCGCCGCCGTAGCCGAAGGGGCCGTAGCCGCCATACCCGTAGCCGCCATAACCGCCATAGCCATATCCGCCGTAGCCACCGTAGCCACCGTAGCCGCCCCGGCACTGGCAGTGGCGGTTGCCGTGGTGACCGTGGCGGCCGCGGTCGTCAGAACGGGCGGCGGATTGCGCCGAGGCTGAGCTGTGGTAGGCAGGGGCGGCCGACGCGGTGCCGGCACCGGTGATCACAGCTCCGGCCGCCAGAATCGAAGCCGCGGTCCCGAGGGCAGCGCGGTGTATCAGATGGATGCGCATCAGAGGGTTCTCCTTCGTGCAGGGGCGGCGGGCGCCGCCCTCGCCCTCAGGGGTATGCCGCTCCCGTCCCCTGGAATCGCCGAGTGCGTCGGCCGGGTGACCCTATGGTCAGAGGACTGACAAGACGTGACACACCGTGATGAAGGCAGGCCGTCCGTAGGCCCGGCTCCGGCTGCGCTGCGCGCGGCGGTATGGGCCCTGCGCTGTCTGGGAGGCCGCTGGCAGCCGAGCCGTCGGGACACCGAACTGCTGGCGGCCCGTTTGGAGTCGCGCGTGCTGGAGCCCGGCATGGTGGTCTTCGCTCAGGGGCAAGTGCCGGACGGTGTGTGGATCGTGCGCAATGGAACGCTGGAGCTGGTCTCGGGGACAGGCCGACGGCGCGTGGTGGTGGGAGTGCTGCCACCGTGCGGTATCGCCGGGGACGTACCGCTGTTGCTGGGCCGCCCCGCGGTGTGCACGGTGCGGGCGCTGACCACCGTGCAGGCCGTCTTCCTGCCGGCCGCCGCGTTCCACACGCTGCTGGAGAGCAGCCCTGCTCTGGCCCGGGGCTGGCTGACGGCGCTCGCTCGCCGCCAGTCCCGGGCACAAGAGGCACTCGCAGAGACCCTGACGGGGGACGCGAAGAGCCGGGTGGCCCGCTTGCTGCTGCGGGAGGCCCGCAACGGGACCGTGCACTGTGCCCAAGGAACGCTGGCAGCCATGCTCGGTCTGCGCCGTCCGACATTCAACCGTGTGCTCAAAGAGTTCGAACGCGAAGGGCTGCTGACGGTCGGCTACCGGCAGGTGGCCCTGCTGGCAGTGGACCGGCTGCAACACTGCGCCCAGCAGGACAACGGCTGAACTTCCCCTCACCACAGGCACGTCGCTCACGCCGCTGTTCTGTGGTCAGCGGATCGCCTTGGTGACGCTCAGCAACCGCAGGCTGTTGGTGACCACGAGGACCGAGGAGAAAGCCATGACGGCGCCCGCGATCACCGGGTTGAGCAGGCCGACCCTCGCCGGCGACGCTCCCCCAACTGCTGCTGAGCCGCAGTGCGGTCGGGCCGGTGACAGCGCGCACCGGGCCGCCGCCGTGAAAACCACCGGCCTGCACGCCAGCAGTCCGGCCCACGGGCCAGGGGCCACCTGACGGCGAAGGCCGCGACACCTGGCGCGTCAGGCGACTGTCGAAGCGCCGCGCCCGGCTGGCTAGGGGCCAAGGGAGGTGAAGCCGCCGACGATGGCGCCGTAGGTGATGTGGGCGGTGAGGCTGACCACGGGGGCGGCCAGCCCGAAGTTGAGCATGAGGAAACCGGGGGGTTCGAGGAGCGCCACGGCGGGGGCGCTGGTGAGGGGGGTGCCCATGCGGGGTGGACGAGGGGAAGGAGGATGTTCACCAGCGCGGTGCCGGCGAACATGCCGTGGGCCATCCCGAACATGGCTCCCAGCATCCAGCCGCTGTGGTGGATGGCGACGAACAGACCGTAGTAGCCGAGGGCGAAGATCAGCCCGGCTGCGAAGTGGAGTACGTAGCCGAGTGCTTTGGCGCGGGTGCGATCGGCGGTGAAGACGGTGCCGAGCAGGAACGGGATGTCGATGAGCTCGTTCGCGGCCCGCAGCGCTGTGGTGAGGATGCCGGTGCCGACGAAACCGCCCGCCAGCGCGGCCCACACACTCATCGCCGGTCCTGCTGGTGGAGTGCGCAGGCGGCGCTGATCAACGCCAGGTGACTCAGGCCCTGGGGCATATTGCCGAGGAACTCCCCGGTGTCCGGTTCGATCTCCTCGCTGTACAGGCCGACGTCGTTGGCGAGAGCGACGAGCTGATCCAGCAAACCGGCGGCTTCGTCCACGTGGCCGCAGCGGGCCAGGCATTCGACCAGCCAGAAGGAACAGGCGAGGAACGCTCCCTCGGTGCCGGACAGGCCGTCTTCCCCGGTGTAGCGGCGAACGAACGGGCCGTGTCCCAGCTCGCGGCGGACGGCCTCGACCGTGCCGCGCAGCCGCGGCTGGTCCGGGTCGGCGTAGCCGTGCAGCAGGCCGAGCAGGAGGCTGGCGTCCAGCTCGACGCTGCCGGGGAAGCGGACATAGCTGTTCTGGCGCTCGCTGAAACAGCGGGTTTCGACGAAGTCTCTGAGCGCCTGCATCTCGCTCCGCCAGCGTTCGGCGTGGCGGTGCGGGATCAGCCCTTGGCCGGCGAGCCGCACGGCGCGGTCGAGAGCCACCCAACACATCATCTTGGACTGGGTGAAGTGGCGTGGCTGGCTGCGGACCTCCCAGATGCCCGCGTCTTTCCGCCGCCAGGTGCGGCATACGAAGTCGGCCAGCCCGGCCAGCCTGCGGGCGACGTCGGCGTCGAGGTGGCCGGTGGCCGTCGCGTAGAGCCACGCGGTCTGCAGCAGCTCGCCGTAGGTGTCCAACTGCAGCTGGCCGACCGCCGCGTTCCCGACCCGGGCCGGTGCAGATCCGCGGTAGCCCGCCAGTGGCAGCGTCCACTCCGGCGCGCGGGCTCCGCCGTCCAGCCGGTACAGCACCCGCAGGCGTGGGTGGGTGAGCTGGGTGGCGTGCATCAGCCACCAGAAGTAGGCACGCGCCTCCGGTGAGCAGCCGAGCGCCAAGAACGCGTCCAGGGCGAAGGCCGAATCCCGGATCCAGGAAAACCGGTAGTCGAAGTTCCGCTCACCGCCCAGAGTTTCGGGAAGCGATGAGGTCGCCGCAGCCGCGACCGCCCCGGAGGGGGCAAACACCAGCAGCTTGAGCGCCAGCGCACTGCGCTCAACGGCCTGCGCCCAGGGTCCCTCACAGGTGCGCTCCTCCAGCCACCGGCGCCACGCGGTGCAGGTGTGTTCCAGGCGTGCCTCGCACTCGGCACGTGTGGGAAAGACCAGCGGGTCCTGGTGGGCGAAACAGCCGGCGATCAAGGCCCGCGACCCCGGACGCATCTCGAAGCCGCCGCTGATCGTCTCCTCGGTCACATCCGGCGCCCCTGCCTCCCAGGAGCACACCGCCAGCGCGTCCGCCCCGGCCGGGGCGATCGGTACCCCTGCCCGCCTGCCGATACGTGGCGCAATCTTGCCGTAGCCGAATCGCGGCGTCACGCTCCAGCGCATCGGCACGTCCCCGGACAGGCCCTCGACCCGGCCCCGCCACCACCCGCTCCGGCTCCGGCTCCACGATGCCCACCGGGTGCCGACCGCCGTCCGTCGCCTCAACCCACTGCCCGAACACCACCTCGGCGGCCTTCAGCCGGGCCACCTCGGCATCGATCTCCGCCAGCTCCTTGCGGAGCAGCTCAGCCCGCTCGGCCAGCTGCAGCCGCCGCTCGACCGTCCACGTCAGCACGTCCGTCATGCACATCCCTCCCGCCGCAGAAGCTACGGAGTGATGCGTCGCCCCGCCGGAGAGCCCAGGAACCTGCTCGCGGCAGACGATCACCTGCTATCGATCACGGCCAAGAGCAGCGCAAGCACGCCAACTCCCGCTCACACCAGCTACTTGACCTGCGGATTCACGATGGAAATGGCTCAGTGCGTGGAAGTCCACTTCGCCACCGAGGGAGAGGGGCTTCCAGGTCTTGCCGGCGTCGGTGGACTCGATCAGACCGCGGTTGGCGTGGCCGCCGCTGCCTGCGGCCGGGTGGCCGCTGCCGAGGAAGGTCTTGGGGCCCTTCACGGTGAAGCCCATGTAGTCGGCCGTGTCGCTGACTCGCTTCGACGAGCCGTCATTCTCGACGGCGATGACGCCCTCGTGGGTGGCGACGTACAGCCGTCCGTCGGCCGGGTCGATGCCAAGTCCGTGGATATGGCTGACGGACGCTCCGGACGCCGGTGATTCTTCGGGGGCTGCGGTGTCGGAGTCTCCACCGCAGGCGGTCAGCGCGGCGGCGAGCAGGACCGCGGCGGTGGCCAGGGCGGGACGGAAACGGAACGTCATCGGGATGTGTCCTCGTACGGTGCGGAACGGATGCGGTCGCGGCACGGCGGGCGGCGCCGGTCGGCCCACGTAAGAGGGGGTGGGCCCCGCGTCATTCACAACCTACGAGCTTTCGGATACGGGCGGTGTCCGCACCCTGCGGCCCCGGGCCTGCCCCAGCCGCGACCGGGGCCAGCACCGGCCCCTGCCCAGCCGCACTCCCGGACGGAGCAGAATTCCACCCCTACGAGGGATCGGCACCCCACCCAACGCCCAATGCTCTTAGGAGATCGGCTAGCGTTCCGGAGCGTCAGCACTCTGCGGCACACCGTCGCAGGCAAGCGTGAACGGAAGGTGGCGTATGACCACACGACCCCTCGCCCGCGTCGGCGTTCTCGCCGGGGCCCTCCTGGCCGCCTCGGTTGGCTTTTCCGGCCTGGCGCAGGCGCACACTCCCGCGGCGCCCGCCGAACGCGGCATGGACATGACCTCGCAGATGCGAGCCATGGCGGCGGACATGCATGCCGAGGCAAGGCACTTGAAGATGCCCAGGGACGCGGCGTCGGTCCGCTCGGCCGTCGCGCGGCACGAATGCAAGGCCGCTTGCGCGGTGCACCGGGCGCTCGACCGGGGTAAGAAGTGCTGCGCGTGCTGCGGGCAGGGCGCATCGACCCAGACCGCCGGGCGCAAGGCGTGCTGCGCCGCATCGCACGGCACTCCGGCCCGGACCGCCAAGCACGGCAAGTGCTGCGCCGCGTCGCACGCCGTCCGTGCCGCATCGGCCCGGAATGGCAGCAGCACGGAGTGTTGCGGCAAGCACACCTGATCGAACCCTGGGGCCGGCGGGGCGGAGAGCTCTCGCCGGCCCCAAGGTCGTGGTGCGGGCCTGTGGGCCTGCGGGCGAAGGGTGGGGCGGTGCAGCGTGGTCACAGGGGGAGTTCGTAGCCGCCGACCCAGACCTGCATCTCGTAGATCATCAGGGTCCACAGGCCCGAGACCTGGGCGATGCCGACCGCGACGAGCAGGGCGCCGCCGATGCGCAGCACGGTGCGGGTGTGGCGGCGGGCGAAGGTGAAGGCCCGCAGGGACTTGCCGAGGGCGAGGGTGAAGAGCAGGAAGGGAATGCCGACGCCGACGGCGTAGAGGAAGGCGAGGAAGGCGCCGCGACCGGCGGAGCCGGTGGTGATGGACAGGGACAGGACCGCGGCGAGGGTGGGGCCGATACACGGCGTCCAGCCGATGCCGAACATCACGCCGAGCACCGGCGCGCTCGCCACCCCGGCCTTGGGCGTGTACTGGGGGCGCAGGGTGCGTGAGAGCAGCGGGATGCGCTGGAAGGCCCCCATGAACATCAGGCCGAGCAGGATCGTCAGCACGCCAAGGACACGGATGATGACGTCCTGGTGGGCCAGGAGCAGTGTGCTGACGGCGCCGAAGAGTGCCCCGTACGCGGTGAAGACGGCCGCGAAGCCGAGGACGAACAGCGCGGTCCCGAGCAGCGCGCGGTGCCGGGGCTTGCCCCCGGGGCTCGGGGAGTCGTGTTCGGCGTGGGCGTCGGCGGCGGTCATGCCGGTGGCGTAGGAGAGGTAGCCGGGCACCAGGGGCAGGCAGCAGGGTGAGGCGACGGTGATCGCTCCGGCGGCCAGGGCGATGGGGGCGGCGAGCAGCAGGGAGCCGGAGCCGACCACCTGGCCGACGTCGACGGACGCGAGCAGCACTGAGGGGCCTTTCAGTCGTGCGGGGGCCCTGGGCGGGCGGTGGGTCGACACGCACCCTATCTCCTATGTAACTTAGGTCCGCAGCTGCATAGGTTTTCGCGGGCTCCATGGCCTGTGACCTGCCGGAAAGGGCCTGCGGATGGGCGAGCTGTTGTTCGGGACGATGCTGCTGGCGTCGTTTCTCGGCGGAATGGTGGCGCTGTTGGCGCCGTGCTGTATCTCGGTGATGCTGCCGGCGTACTTCGCCACCGGCTTCCGCTCCCGTGGCCGGGTGGTGGCGGGCACACTGGCCTTCGGCGCCGGGGTGGCCACCATCATCGTCCCCATCGGACTGGGTGCCACCGCGCTCTCCGCCGTGTTCCAGCGCTACCACCTGTGGATCTATCTGACTGGTGGGCTGCTGATGCTGGCCGGCGGTCTTGCCGTGCTCGCGGGATGGAAGCCGAAGCTGCCGATGCCGTCCGGCGGCCCCCCGCGGCAGGGCGGTGGCTTCAAGGCCGCCTACGGGCTCGGGGCGTTCTCCGGCATCGCCAGCGCGTGCTGCGCGCCGGTGCTGGCCGGGGTCGTGGTGCTGTCCGGGGCCAGCGGCTCCTTCCTGGCGGCGCTGGGCGTTGCGCTGATCTACGTCCTGGGTATGGTCGCCCCGCTCGTGATCATCGCCCTGGCCTGGGAACGGGGCCACCGCGGCCCAGCAAGGCTGCTGGAGGGCCGCCAGGTGCCGCTGCGGCTCGGAGCCTGGCGGCGCCGCGTCCCGCTGGGTGACCTGCTCGCCGGCGGTCTGCTGGTGGCTATGGGCGTACTGACGGCGGCACTCGCCTTCACCGGATCGGACATGTCCGCCTCGGGTTGGCGGGTCCGGCTCTCCGCCGACCTGGACCACTACGCCTCTCGGATCACCGACGCCCTGTCCTGGGTGCCCGGCTGGGCGGTGGCGCTGGTCGCCGCAGTGGTATTGGCGCTGCTGATCCGCCGCGCACTGCGGCCCGCCACACGGGCCGGGGCCGAGCCTGACGGCACCGAAGAGCCGGCCCCGTTGCCCTCTGGCGCCGCCTGCTGCACCGGGACCGAAGCCGATCCCGGCTCACTCACCGCGGCTTCCGCCGCCGACACCGACCGCACCACCCCCATGGAGGCCCCCACCGATGGCCGCTGACACCCAGCACACACCCGAGCCCGGCACCAAGGCCGCCCGGCGAGAGAAGGCCAAGCAGCTGCGCGAGTCCGAAAAGCAGCGGGAGCAGCGCAACCGGCGGCTGCGCCGTATCGCCCTGGTCACCGCGGCAGTCGTCGCCGTCACCGGGGGGCTGTACCTGGTGTTCAACCAGTCCGAGCAGGCCGCACAGAACGTCAGCTACGACGTCGGCAAGCCCGGCATCGGCAAGACCGCCCCCGACTTCACCCTGGCCTCCAGCGCGGGCGGCAAGGAGAGCCTGGCAGGTCACCGCGGTGAGACCGTGCTGCTGTACTTCCACGAAGGCGGCGGCTGCCAGCCGTGCTGGGACCAGATCGTCGACCTGGACAAGACGTGGAAGAAGTTCGAGGGCCTCGGCGTCGACACCATGCTCTCCGTCACCACCGACCCGGCCGACCTGACCAAGCGCAAGGTCAAGGACGACGGCATCAAGTCCCCGGTGCTCTCCGATCCGGACCTGAAGGTCTCCAAGGAGTACACCACCAACCAGTACGGGATGATGGGCGGTTCGACGAACGGCCACAGCTTCATCCTGGTCGGCCCCGACGGCGAGATCCAGTGGCGCGCGGACTACGGCGGCGCCCCCGACTACACCATGTACGTCAAGGTCGACAAGCTCCTCGACGACCTCAAGGCGGGGCGCAAGGCATGACCAACTCGCTCGCCCCGCACCGGATCACGCTGCTCACCCAGGCCGACTGCGCCTTCTGCGAGCACGCCAAGACAGTCCTGGCCAAGGTCGGCGCCGACCATCCCCTGGACATCACCGAGATCGACCTGACCAGCGAGGAAGGCCGGCGCCTCGGCGCCGAGGCCGGAGTGCTCTTCGCCCCCGGCATCCTCCTGAACGGCGAGCCCTTCTCGTACGGCCGTCTCTCCGAGCGCCGCCTGCGCCGCGCTCTGAAGGATGCGGCAACCGCCAGCACCACCCCCGGAGACCCCGCCCCGAAGTGACCTCGTACCACTCGCATCACTCGCACCAAAGGAGACCGTGATGGACGCCTTCTACCTTCTGGCCGTGCTCGCCTGCCCCGTCGGCATGGGCCTGATGATGTGGTTCATGATGAAGGGCAACCGCCAGCAGGGCGCGGCCCCGCCCCCGCAGAACAAGACTACGGGCTACGCCGGCTTCGGCCAGGATTCCCGCCAGCGGGAACTCGACGCCCTGCGCGAGGAGGTCGCCGGCCTGCGCGCCAAGGTCGACGGCCGGCCGGAGGCACCAGCCCAGGAGCGCACGCCGTGATCGACAACGTCCTGCCGCCCCTGTTCGCAGCGGCGGCGATCACGCTGACGTACGTCTTCTGCGTCCGGCCCATGCGTCAGGGCCGTGGCTGCCACATGATGCCGCAGCAGTCCCAAAACGGGCAGGCGTCCTGCCACTCCACCACCGTCCCCGGGAAATCCGCGCAGTCCTCCGTGGCCGACAGCGCGGACGCCGAGATCCGGCGCCTGCGCGAAGAAGTCCAGCTGTTCCACCACGAGTTGGACCTTCGTGCCACCCGGGACTCCGCCGACGCGGTCCGGCTCCAGAAGGACGATCCACGCTGAGCATCTCCGACATACGCCCGCGACGACCCGGCACCGGCACCCGCCCGGCGGGGCCGTCGCGGCGCGCGGCGGTCACGGGACTGCTGGCCCTGGCCGTCGGGACCCTCACCGCCTGCGGCAGCACGCAGGAGACAGGTAACACTGGTAACACCGGATCGCTGGGAGCGGCGAAAGGCAGCTCCTCGCAGTACTTCAAGCCAGGCGACCGCACCGTGACCCCGGCCCTCAAGGGCACCACCCTGGACGAGGAGCAGGCTGACATCGCGCGTATGCGCGGCCAGGTCGTCGTGGTCAACATCTGGGGCTCGTGGTGCGCGCCGTGCCGTAAGGAGGCCCCTGAGCTGAGAAAGCTCGCCGAGAAGACCGAGCCGCTCGGGGTGCGGTTCCTCGGCATCGACATCCGCGACAACAAGTCGGCAGCGAAGGCGTTCGAGCGCACCTACGGCATCCCCTACCCCAGCATCTACGACCCCGACGGCCGTACCGTCACCGGTTTCCAGCAGTTGGCCCCCCGGGCCGTTCCCACCACGTACGTCCTGGACAAGCGGGGCCGCGTCGCCGCCATGTCCATCGGGCCCCTGACCTCGCGCGACTTCTACCCCATCCTCAAGGACATCGCCGCCGAGAACGCATAGCCTCCGGCCACCCGTTGGGGGCGGAATGTCCCGGGTGGAACAGCGGCCCGCCGCCTGCGATGCGGAGCCGAGCGGCGGGGACCGGCTGCGGCTCCCGGTGCGCCCCGCTCGGGCCGCGGCCGTGTGCGGTCAGCGCAGTCCCGTAGTCATCAGCAGCTCCGCCTGGCCCTGCTGGCGGATCTCCAGCGCCACCAGGGCCAGGCCCAGGAGGATCCAGCCCGCACGGCCCGGCCGTACGCGCAGCACCGGCCAGCGGCCCACGACCGCCCCGGCCACCAGGCGGGCCAGGAAGGCGAACGAGGCGAACGCGACCAGCAGACCGAGCGGGTTGTAGCGCCAGGCCGTCACCACGTCACCGCGGAAGACCGCCACGACCGAGCGGGTGAGTCCGCAGGTCGGGGCCATGATCCCGGCGTAGTGACCCGGCCCGTGGAGGTCCACGGGGAACATGCCCCACACCGCCATCGCCGCTCCGGCCAGGACCACCACGGTCCCGGCCGCGCCCCAGCGCCACCATCGGATGTTCCGTGTCTCCCACCCCAGATGGATCCGCGGGATCCACCGCGCACGAGCCGACACGGTGCAAGAAGCTCGGACTGCTGACATTGCTCTCCTCAACGGGGGCGGTGGCCGAGGTGACGGCGTGCCACGCGCCAGGCGTGTCCCCGCGATTCCGTGTCCGGCTCCTGGTTTCGGACCCTACCGCCGGGAAGAAGACCACGCGCGAGGCATCCGTGTGCGAGCCGTCCGCGTGCGGCGCTCGTGCTCGGCCGCCCGCGCCCCGCGCCCGTCATCGCCGGGAGTGGAGCGCGGCGAGATAGGCGTTGTACGCGGCCAGTTCGCTGTCCCCGTCCCGGTCGGCCCGGCGGTCGTCACGGCGGGCCTGGCGCTGCTCGGAGCGGTACCACTGGATCAGCAGCGCGATCAGCACGATCACGGAGGGGATCTCGCTGAACGCCCATGCGATGCCGCCGGCCGCGTTCTGGTCGCCCAGGGCCGAGACCCCCAGTGAGGCCGGGGGATCGGCGTAGGTCTTGACCATCGGCGCGGACGCCATCATCAACGCGATGCCGAAGAACGCGTGGAACGGCATGCCCGCGAACAGCTCCAGCATCCGCATCACATGGCCCGGCCGGTGCGGTCCCGGGTCCACTCCGATGATGGGCCAGAAGAAGACCAGGCCCACCGCGAGGAAGTGCGTGTTCATGGCGATGTGCCCGGCCTTGGAGGCCATGAGGGCGTCGACCAGCGGCGTGAAGTACAGCCCGTACAGGCTGGCGATGAACAGCGGAATCGTGAACGCCGGATGGGTGAGCACGCGCAGGTAGCGGCTGTGCAGCAGTGTCACCAGGAGCTCCCGCGGGCCGGTGCGTCCGCGGCTCGCGACCGGCAGCGCGCGCAGCGCCAGCGTCACCGGGCCGCCCAGCAGGAGCAGGATCGGCGCCAGCATGCTGAGCACCATGTGCTGCACCATGTGGACGCTGAACAGCACCATGCCGTACGTGTTCAGGCCGGTGGACGTCGCCAGCACCACGGTCAGCATGCCCAGCGCGAACGAGACGGCCCGCAGGGCCGGCCAGGTGTCCCCGCGGCGCCGGAGCCGGGCCACCGCCCAGCCGTACAGGGCCAGGGCCAGCAGGGATCCGGTCAGGAAGAACGGCTCTCCGGTGAACTCCAGCCCGCGCCCAAGTGTGAACGGTGGCAGCTCCGTCGCCGCGCCGTGTCCGCCGTGATCCATCGTGAACTCCTCAATCCGGGCTGGTGGTTGCCCGGCGTGCCGGAAGGCCCGCTACCCGTGGGTTCAGGCTTCCAGCAGCCGCTGGCCGACGTACTCGCCCTTCGCTGCCCCGCCGGGGACGGCGAACAGGGCGCTGGCCTCGTGGCGGATGAACCGCGAGAGCGCGTCGCCGCGGTCCAGCTTGCGCTGGACCGGCACGAATCTCTTGAGCGGGTCGGCCTGCCAGGCGATGAACAGCAGCCCGGCGTCCGGCAGGCCGTTGGTGCCGATGCCGTCGTGGTAGGAGAACGAGCGGCGGAGCATCGCCGCGCCGCCGTTGGTCTCCGGCGCCGAGGTCCGTACGTGGGCGTCGGCCGGGATCACGCCCTTCCCCGAGGCGTCCGTCTTGTCCAGGTCCACCGGAGTCGTCTCGGTGCCCCCGGTGAGCGGGGCGCCGTCGGACTCGCGTCGCCCGATCACCCGTTCCTGCTCGGCCAGTGGGAGTTTCTCCCAGTCGTCGAGGAGCATGCGGATACGGCGTACGACGGCGTACGAACCGTGCGCCATCCATGCCGGATCTCCGTCGGCGGGGACGAAGATCCGCCGGTCGAAGTCCTCGTCGGTCGGCTTGGGGTTGTTGGTGCCGTCGACCTGGCCCATCAGATTGCGGGACGTCATCGGGCGGGTGGTCGCGCCGGGGGTGCGGTGGAAGCCGTTCATCTGCCAGCGCACCCGTGCCGCGTCCCCGGCCGCCTTCTGTATGGCACGCAGTGCGTGGAAGGCCACCAGGCCGTCGTCCGCGCCGATCCGCACCCACAGATCCCCGTTGCTGCGCGTGGGATCGAGCGCGTCGGAGGTGAAGTCCGGCAGCGGAGCGAGCGCTTCGGGGCGCTGCTCGGCCAGGCCGGTCCGGTCGAAGATGGTGCGGCCGAAGCCGAAGGTGACGGTCAGCGAGGACGGGCCGGCGTCCAGCGCTATGCCGGTGTCGCTGCCCGTCGGCTCACCGGCCGTCAGCTCCTCGGCCGTCGCGGACCAGCGGCGCAGCAGCGCGGCGGCCGTCTTGCGGCCCGCGTCCGGGGCGAGGTCGAAGGCGACGAGGTGAGCGCGGGCCTGCAGTGGGGTGGTGATGCCCGCCTGGTGCCTGCCGTGGAAGGCACGGCGGTCGAGCCGACCGTGGCCAGGGCCGTCGGGGCGTCGTCCTGGGCGGCCTGGGCCCCGATGACTCCGCCGCCCGCACCGGCCACCAGGCCGCCGGCGCCCGCGGCGCCGACCGTGCCCAGGAGCCGGCGCCGCGAGATGTCAGTGCTCATGGCTGTGGTCCTGCTGCGGGTTGAAGGTGGGCGCCTCGACGGGGACGTCCAGCGTGACCGGGGCGGTCTTTGCGAAGTGCAGCTTCAGGGACACGCGGTCCCCTTCGGCCGGTTTGTGGCCGAGGCGCTTGAGCATCAGGTGGTTGCCGCCGCGCCGCAGTTCCAGTCGGCCGTTCGCCGGGACGGTGAACCTCTCCACCTGGCGCATCCCGTCACCGGAGGACGCGTGCATGGTGATGTCGTCGGTCAGGTCGCTGGTGACCGAGACCAGTTCGTCGGCGGTGTCCCCGCTGTTGGTCACGACCAGATAGCCGCCCGCCATGTCCGTCGTCACCGGCTGGGGCATGTACGCGGCGGAGAACTTCAGTGCGGGCCCGCTCGGGGCCGACGAGCAGCCCGCGAGTGCGAGTCCGGCCGTCAGCAGCAGGGCCGTGGCCAGGGCGGAACGGCTGCGCCGCCGGGTCACGGCAGCTGCCCCTTGAGCAGCTTCGGCAGGTCCTTGGAGTAGTCCTTCGCGGTGGCGCGCTCGCCGCTGTAGATGACATGGGCCTTGCCGTCCTTGGGGGAGAAGGCCAGGACCGTCTTGCCGTGGGTGGCGGTGACGTTGCCTTTCTTGTCCTTCTCCGGCGGTGCCATGCCCACACCCACGCTCCGGGCGGCGGCCTCGACCGTCTTGTAGTCGCCGCTGAGTCCGATGAAGTCCTCGTGCCCGGCGCTGCGCAGCCACTTGCCGAGCTCCTTGGGGGTGTCGCGCTCGGGGTCGGTGGTCACGAAGACGATCCGCAGCTTGTCCCGGTCGGCCTTCGGCAGATCCCGGTAGGTGACACCCAGGTTGCTCACGGTCAGAGGGCAGGCGTCCGGGCAGTGGGTGTAACCGAAGTAGAGCAGGGTCAGCTTGCCCTCGGTCTCCTTGCGCAGGTCGAACTTCTCGCCGTGGGTGTCGGTCAGGACCAGCTCCGGCTTGGCGAACGGCTGGTCGAGGACGATCGCGGCCTTTTCGGGGCCTTCGGTGGCGTTGCCGGAGATCACGGGCTTGTCCTCGTCCCCCGTCTTGGCCCCGGAGTCGCTGCCGCAGGCGGAGAGAGTGAGTGCGGCGCCTGCGCTGAGCGCGGCGGCGAGCACGGTGCGTCGACGCATGATGAACAACCCTCAGGGGGTGGAGAAGGCGGTGATGCGGAGGCTGCACCAGCGCAAAAACTAAGCAGTTTAGGTATTCGCTGGGAGTCTATGACAGGCCGGTCCGGGCACCGCGGACACCCCCTGCCCCACGGGGCCACCCCTTGCCGTCTGCTCCCTCCCGGGGCCGTCCAGCGTCCACGGGGGCGGTGTACTGGCCGGGCTGCCGCCCCCGCGGGGCTCACTTCGAGGAGTTTGCGCCACGCTTAGCGAGCATGTCGGCCATCAGCTTCATCTCGGACTGCTGCCCGCGCACCATGCCCTTCGCCAGGCGTACGGTCAGCGGGTCCTCGGCCAGGTCGGCGGCGCCCTGGGCCATGTCCACGCCGCCGCGGTGGTGGGCGGTCATTAGCTCCAGGTAGAGCACTTCCGCGTCCTTGCCCTCGGCCTCGCGCAGCCGGTCCATGTCGCTGTTGGTGGCCATGCCGGGCATGAGAGACCCGTCGCGCGGCTCGTAGTCCATGTCGTGGTCCATCCATGCCATGGGCGGCCGCTGCGAGGACTTCGGCAGCCCCCACGTCTCCAACTGCCCGAGCAGCATGCCGCGTTGGTTGGCCTGGGTGTTGATGATGTCGTACGCGAGGCGCCGCACTTCATCGTCGTCGGTGCGCTCGCGCACGATGAAGGACAGCTCCACCGCCTGCTGGTGGTGGACGGCCATGTCCCGGGCGAACCCGGCCTCGGCCGAGCCCGCGCCCGGGGACGTGGCGTCGGCCCGCGAGGTCGTCATGGCGATCAGGGCGATGACGGCCAGGCACAGCGCGAGGGCGGCTGCGGCGTACGGCAGCCACCGGGCGGGATTGCGGGGGGCATCGGCCGTTCCGGTCAGGTCAGCCGTGTCGCTCATGCCATGCTCCCGCCGCTGCAGGAGGCGCCCGGCTCAGGGGTCTGGGCGCCCTGGACGTACTTGTCGAGGAACCGGTCCACGCGCGGGTCGGACGCCTTGTCGATCTTGAGCTGGTGGCCCCAGGCGCTCAGGGCGATGGGCGAGGACTGGTCTTTGTAGGGGCTGATGAACGAGTACGGCGTCTTCTTCACCTTCTCGGTGAGCGCCGTGACGTCACCCTTGGCGGCCGTGTCGTTGTAGGTGATCCAGACGGCGCCGTGTTCCAGGGAGTGCACGGCGTTCTCCTCCGGCACTTCCTTCGTGTAGACCTCGGCGTCGCAGTTGAGCCAGACCGGGTGGTGGTCGCCGCCGGCGGCCGGGCTCATCGGATAGTCGACGGCCTGCTCGACGTGGTTCTGGCTGAGCTTGTCCCAGGTCTTCTCGCCCTCGACCGGGGCGGCCTTGGCCTGCTCCTTTTCATTGGCGGCGTCGACGAGGTACCAGCCACCGCCGACGATTCCGGCGAGGATCACCGCGGACGCGGTGATCGCGATGATCCGGTTGCGCTTCTCTCGGGCCTGCTCGGCGCGGCGCATCTCCGCGATGCGCGCCTTGCGGTCCGCCGTCTTGGCTTTCGCGTTGGAACCCATGGCATGTCCTTCTCCCCGCCGCTTCCGGTCAGGCGGCGGTGCTGTCGCTCGTGCGGTGTGGTGAGGGGCACGGAGGCGGTGGCCGCGTACGGGCGGCTCCGCCGAGGCGCTCTACACCCGCAGGCGCTGGAGGAGATGGAGGTCCGAAGGGTGGGGATCCGCGACAGCGGAACCCGCCGGCGAAGGCGGACACGCCCGCGGGGAGACGACGTCCGGCGGCCCGGGACCATGCACCGCGAACGCCGCCTGGCGAGGCGAGGCGTCACGGACAGCGTCACCGACGGTCGACCGGCCGCAGGAGGAGTGACCGTCCTCGACGCACTGCTCGCACTCCATCGCCTCGGCCGCCGAGGAAGCGACGACGACAGCGGCATCCGACCGCACCGAAAGGGTCATGTGGTGCGCGGCCGAGGCCGGGGCGGGCGACCGCGGCGCGGCGGTGGCCGCCGTACAGGCCAGGACGGTGGCGGCCACGACCGTCAGGACGATGGTCACAAGCCGGGCGGCGGCACCCGGCGTCGAACCGCGGCGCACGGCGGTCAGCGCCACCGGGTGAGCCCGAAGAGCATCAGCAGGATGCCGCCGACCTGCCCGTAGATACGGTGCGGATCGAAGGGCAGCACGACGAAGCCCAACATGTTGCCGAGCAGGCTCGAAGCGAACAGTACGAGACCCAGACACAGCGCCGTCCACATGACGATCCGGTCCCGGCGATGGGCCGCCTGCGGATTCTTGGCCGTGGCGGTCTTGGGCATGCACGTCACCCCATTACCTAAGCTCCATAGGTGATGAGGTGAACTTATCAGATATCCGAGCCCGACCGTCTTGGGCTATTCACATGTCCGAGCCCGGCCCACATGGGCATTACGCGGAAGGCCGCGCCTCGGCGACGGGGGCATCCGGCAGCGGGCACGTGGCCGTGCTGGTCGCGGCCACCGCGGGCTGGGCGGCCAGGGCCAGGGGCAGCGCCAGCACCGCACCCGCCACCAGCGTCCCGGTCCAGACGACCGCGCGGCGCAACGGCCGGGGCGGATCCAGCAGCCGCCGCACGCGTCCGGCCACCTGGCCTCCGGAAGCCGCCAGCGAAGCCACCGGCACACCCGCCCCGGCCAGCTCGACCAGCGCCCCGGCCAGGGTGAGCGCATCGGTACGGGCGGTCGCCTCGTCGTCGGCGGCCATCTCCACCAGCCGCCGCGTCTCCACCGCCGCCACCCGGAACAGCGCCACCTTCGGGAAGGCCCGCTCCAGCGCCTCGGCGTAGGCCAGGGCCAGGTGGTGGCGCTGGCGGATGTGCGCCCGCTCGTGGGCGATCACCGCGTCCAGCGCGCGCGGCTCAAGGGCGGCCAGCGCCGCCGAGGTCAGCACGATCCGGTGTCCGGTGCCGGGCAGGCAGTACACGGCGGGGCGATCGTCGTCCAGGACCGTCACCCCCAGATCGGGGCGCTCACATCCCACCATCGCCAGTACCTCGGCGTGCCGACGCCGCTCCCGCCGCGCCCGCCACAGGGCGGCCCCAAGGCACCAGCCGACACGGCCGAGCAGGACCAGCGCAAGGACCGTGCCGGTCGCCGCCGCCACCGCACCGCCCGGCGTCATGTACTGCGCGCGCAGCGCCATCACACACGCGTGCAGCATCTCGGCCAGGTTCCCGCTCACCGGCACGGTGGGCACGGCCAGGACGAGCCCGCCCAGCGCGACCGAGACCACGACCGTGGCCGTGATCGCCTGCCAGGCCCAGATAGCCAGCCTTGGCGCCCGCGCCGCCCAGCCCGTACGCGTCAGGAGCAGCGGGGCCAGGGTGCCGACCAGGGCCGCGTAGCCGAACAGCAGGATCGCGGCCTTCATGCGCGGCGCCCCTCACGGCGCGCGGCGAGCGCCGCCCGCAGCTCGTTGACCTCGGCATCGTCCAGCTCGTCGAAGAGCCGCACCAGCGTCGCGGTGCGGTCGGCGCCGGTCGCCCACACCTGGTCGATCAGCGTGGCCGCGTACTCCTCACGATCCTTCGTGGCCCGGTAGCGGAAGGCCCGGCCGTCCTTCGCCCGGGACAGCCAGCCCTTGCGGTGCAGGATCTCCATCACCGTCTGCACCGTGTTGTACGCCAGCGGCTGCGGCCGGTTCCGGTTGAGCCGCTCCAGGACCTCGCGCACCGGCAGCGGCTCCTCCGCGGCCCACACGACGTCCATGATCGCCTGCTCCAGCTCGCCGAAGCCTCGCATTCCAGCCGCCTCCCTGAACGAAAACCTAAGCGCCATAGTACGGGCCTGCCGGTGTCGGCTGTCCAGATCCGCAGCTGTGGCCGTGTTCACCGAACCTCCGCCAGACACACGTAGCCCTGCCCGGCCGCGGGGCGCAGGGCGAGCCGGTGGTGGAAGAGGTCGTCGAGGAACGCCGGCACCTGGTGGTAGCAGAACACCGAGGCCGTCACACCGGCGATCTGCGGGGTGTCCAGGAACAGGGGGAGCTCGGCCAGGAAGTACCGCACGGCACACCGCAGTTGCGCAGGTGTGGGAACCGTCCCGGGAGACAGGCGCCGCTCCAGCGTCCAGGCCGAAGCCCCCAGGCACGCCTGGGCGAAGACCTCGTCCTGCTGGTAGCGGCTCCCCACCTGTTCAAGGAGTCGTGCGTATGCGTTGCTCGACGCGAGGGTCTGCCCGTCGAGGACGTGGGCCCCGGGCTCGCTGATACCGGCCGCGGACAAGGCCCGGACGATCTTGTTCCGGACGTACTGTCCCTGGCGCCGCGCTTTCCACGCGGCGCGCTCCGGCGGATAGCCCAGGGCCTCCAGGGTGTGTACGGCGGCGGTGTCCGGGACGAAGAAGTGCACGCGGTCGAAGGAATCGAGTGCCCAGCGCGCCAGGGCGTTGACGCGCTCGACGGAGAAGTAGCTGTTGAACGGGCTGACGCCCACGCACGCGTGCGTGCGGGCGGTCAGGGCCGACTGGCATCCGGGGGTGAGTGGTGTCGCGCGGAACGGTCCGGTGGATGGGTCGGGGCGCATGGTCAGGGACGAGTGGTGGGGCACGGCGGACTCCTCGCGTGGCGCGTGGGCGTGGGGGAACGTGGGTGCGAAGGAGCGGACTGCCAGGAACAGTTCGAGGGGACGTGGTGCTCGCGGACCGGTGCATCAGAGGCGACAGGCGGATGGGCCCAGCCCGCCCGCACGGGTCACCCGTTGTCCCCGGCCACCGACTGTGCCGACAGGTCCCGGCGGACGCTCCTGTGCACCTCTAGGTCCGGATCACGCACAGAGAGAAGGGGCCCGCCGGACACGGTGGCGCGTGAAACCTGGGGGCAGGCGCGAGGCGAGCGGCCGCCTGGACCGGCTGGTCGGCCGCCGTCGGATGATCCGACGCTGCCGCATCGGCGTACGCATTGCTCTCGACGCGCCCCTCGGGGCACCGCTCGTCCTGCCTCGCGCACGGGTGGCCCGCGTCCCCGGTGCCGTCTTCCAGCGTCCCGGCGGTGGGACCGGACTGTGCCGCGTGTCCCATCGGCTCCGCCATGGTGGAGCCGCCTCCGGCCCAGGCGCCGAAGACGCAGCCCAGCAGCAGCATCGCCAGCACCGCCCCGCGGATACGGGAGCGCGCAGCGTTGCCGCAGGGCATGTCCATACCCATGACCGTAGGCAGCGGCCGCCGGTTCCGCGCAGCCAACGCCGTTGCTCTCACCCGAAGGGCTGATCCAGCTGACGACCAGCTAGAAGGACTTCCCGCGGACGGCGAACTCGGCTGGGCCGATCTCCTGGACCCCGCCCCGCAGATCCGCCAGCCGTGCCTTCTTCGGCCCCAGGAAGTAGCAGGCGAGCAGCGCGATCAGCCCGCCCGCTCCGATGAGAACCCCGATGTCCGCCGCGTTCATGACGCCATCCTCTCGCTCGGACTCCCAGGAACGGCAACGCGATCACACGGGTAATGCCTGTCACTCCGGTCCAGGACGACGCTCCCGCAGTGCGGGGACTCCCGCAGGTGCGAGCGCACAGACACCCCACATCGGCACTTCATGGCTCCTTCACAGCGCCTGCCTAGCGTCAATGACGTACAGGCCCCAGCAGTGGACAAGGAGCGATCCCATGATCAAGCGCAGGACGATCGGCCTGGCGGCGGCGACGGCCATCATCGGCGGACTCGGAGCGTACGGTGCCACCGGCGCGTTCGCCGCGACCGAGCCCGCTCCCAAGCCCATCACGACGCAGATCTCCGACCCTGACGGCCGTGCGGACAGCGGCGGCGGCAAAGAAGCGATGATCCGGCACTGCACGGATCAGATGCCGGCCGGCGACCGCGCCGCGGCGCGGCAGCAGATGGAGAAGATGATGTCCGACGGCATGATGTCGAAGGACATGAAGGGCATGATGCCCGGCGGAGCCATGGGCTCGATGATGGGCGGCGCGTCCCAGGACGGACCCCATGGCAGGGGCTGATCCCGCCCCTGGACGCCGCCACGGAAGCTCCCGCACAGCGACACGCCGGCCACTCTTTCCGCGCCGGGCCGGTCCCCGATTCCGGGGCCCGCCCGGCCCGCCACCGTCCTTCGCCTCGACGAGCCGACCGGCCTTGCGAGGAGGGCTGATGACCGGACAGCGACATCTGCGCGGCCACACCGTAAGAGCACCCAGGTCGCCGGCCTGCTGCTTGCCTTCAACCTTCGTCGCCGCTGGTGGTAGCAGAAATACGCCCGGAGGAATCCCATGTGCCTGAACAAGAAAGTCCTCATCGGACTTGGCATCGTCGCCATCGGCCTGCTCCTGCTCAAGCCCGCATGGATGGTTGTGGCACTGCCCTTGCTGATCCTCGCCATCTGCCCGCTGAGCATGATCTTGATGATGCGCGGCAAGGGCAAGACGGGCAGCCAGGGCTCCTCCTGCTCCACCGGCGCCGGCGCACAGAAGACCAGCGCCTCCACGCCCAGCGAGACCGACCGGCAGATCAGCGCTCTCCAGGCCGAGCTGCGCTCCCTGAAGGCGGCACAGGCCGCACAGGCAGAGCAGTCCGGGCAGGAGTCCGGACCGACCGCCGAGCGGCCCCGGACCAAGAAGCACCTGTGACCCGGCAAAGCCTGCCCGTCAGGTGCGGGACACCTGCGCACGCTGCCCTGCGCGGGCCGGCCTCGGCCAGACGGACTTCGCCCGCGCATCCGACGGTCGGACGAGCTACGCACGCAGCGGAGGAGGCACGATGAACGACCAGTACGGCTACGGCCTGTGGGCCCTGGTGGTCATCAACACCCTGCTGCTTGTGATCTTCGCGGGCAGTTTCTTTCACCCGAAATCGGGGCGGGACTGGCGGGTCCTGGGTGGCTTCTCCGCCTTCGCGGTGGCGCTGTTCACCGAGATGTACGGCTTTCCGCTGACCATCTACCTGCTGGCCGGGCCCCTCGGCAACTGGTTCCCCAACCTGGGGTTCAGCCATGCGCAGGGCCACCTGTGGAACGATCTGATCGGTTGGAAGGCCGACCCGCACGTGAGCCCGTTCCACCTCGCCGCCTATGTCCTGATCATCGTCGGATTCGTCCTCATCATCTCCGGATGGCGGCAGTTGCTCGCCGCCCAGAAAGAGGGCCGGCTAGCGACCGCGGGCCCGTACGCGCGGATCCGCCATCCGCAGTACACCGGATTCCTCGCGATCATGGCAGGGTTCCTGCTGATGTGGCCGACCCTGCCCACGCTGGTGATGTTCCCCGTGCTGGTCTGGGTCTACCAACGCCTGGCTCGCCGCGAGGAGGCCGAGGTCGCGGCCCGGTTCGGCGTAGCCTGGACAACGTACGCGGCGAGCACGCCCCGTTTCCTGCCGTCCCTCCGCCGCCGTCCACCAGCTACTGAGCAGGCCGGCCGGCCGACGGAACACGGACCCGGTCACGGCGCGACGAAGGCGGACACAGCGGCCTCCGATGACGCGCTCGCGGGTAGGCGGCCGATAAGCCCTCGAACCACCACGGCATCCCGCCGCCGTTCGAAGGAGTAGACGATGTCCGAGACCCTTCTGGTCGCCCTGGTACTCCTGGCCTGCCCTGTCGGAATGTGCCTGGTGATGTGGCTCATGATGCGGCACCAGCGCCAGAACCAGCCGCAGAAACAGGGCGACACCCGCCCCGACCACGACGCCCAGGCAGCCGAAGTCGTCCGCCTGCAGGCCGAGATCGACCAGCTCAAGGCCGCCCAGCGCGACGCCGCCGCCCAGCGTAAGCCGGCTCCACCAGGCGACCGGACCTAACCGATCTGTGACGTTCCGTGTCCGTTGCCGTTCGATTTTTCGAACGTGCTCGGCGACCACCTGGAGGGCGAACGTTTGCGGCGCGGGCGGTCGGGGCGGTGTGTGAATTTCGATCTCGCGGTTTGCGTGCTGCCAGGCAGCGCCAGAGCACGACGAGGGCGCCGTGGTTCGCGGCTTCACGCCCCTGCGCAAGCCCTTGTGGCTGCGGGGTTGGTGATGGAAGGTGGCGCCTTCGATCACAGGAGGTGAGGCCATGCCTCAAGGGGTCGTGCAGTGGTGCGATGCTGCCCGCGGGCTGGGAATGGTCCGTGAGGACAGCAGCGGGGCCGATGTCTCCGCGGAGCGGTTGGCGGTTCACTGCAGTTGGCCGCTGGTTGCGGGTGAGCTGGTCATGTTCGACATGACCACGGATGCGGACGGGACGCGTGCGGACAACGTCCGCTGTCTCGGGCAGGGCTGTGCTCGCGAGGCCACTGCGTAGCCGGGCTCCGTCGGGCCGTGGGTCAGCCTTCCGTGGGGGCCTGCTTGGTCCCAAGTACCGCCAGCGGCTCGCCCGCCGCCGCGGCGCCGTCCATCAGCGGCAGCGGCTCGGCGAACACCTCCCGCAGGCGCGAGGCGGCCAGCTCCACCTACCCGCCCCTCACCGCAAGTTAACTCTTCACCCCTCAAGATCCCCCGCAAAGTGAAGCTTCAATCCGCAGCCTTCAGCGTCACAGGACATTCCGAGAGGCATGGCTGCGCGACGCGACGGTCATCGACAAGGAGATTCAGTGCATCGGGACCGGCTGAACACCCATGTCTCTCACGCCATACGGGAGTTGATCGCCCAGCGCGAGTGGCTGACGGTGTTCCTGCTGCCCGCCTACGCGCCCGACCTCAACCCCGTCGAGGCGGTGTGGGCACACGTCAAACGCAGCCTGGCCAACCTCGCTGTCGTCGCGCTCGACCGCCTGGAAACACTCGTCCGCAACCGCCTCAAACGCCTCCAGTACCGACCCGAGACCCTCGACGGCTTCATAGCCGGAACCGGCCTGTCCCTCGACGATCCAGCGTCACCCTGACGAGCCGAAGTCAGTAACGCAATGTTCCAGGGAAAGCTGTGCCGCGCGGCTGGGCAGCGGTTAACATCACGGCATGGTTACGGCCTGGTCGCCCTCCAGCATGCTGCGGGCCCGCTCTTCAGCGGGGCCGCTGCGTCTGCTGTGGCTGGCCGCGCTGCTGCTCGGCGTCCTGTTTACGCACGGCGTGAGCGTGGAGAGCGCTGAGGGGCATACGACGGCCGGGATCACCGCCCCGGTATACGCGGCCGCCGTGAACCACGAAGGCCAGACGGGCGAAGCCGGCCACGGCGACGATGTCGCGTATACGTCGCCCGCGCTCGTGGCGGCCGACGACCGCCACGACGGCGAGGGCTCTTCCCATCCGGCTGAAGAGTGCCTGTCCGGCCAGCCGCACCAAGGCCCGGATCTGGCCGCGCCGTGTCTGTCTCCTCTGGACTGGGCACCGCCCACGCATGCCCAGGATGTGGGGAAGACCGGCCCTTCCCAGCCCGAGTCGGCCGTTCTCTCGACGACGGGTTCGAGAGACTCCGTAGTTCAGCAGGTCCAGATTCCGGCGTCCCTGACTGGTCGTCGCCTTTCCTGAAGTGACAGCCCCCGCCCCAGTCGGGCGGATCGGGCCAGTGCGGCCACTTCCCGGCACCCCGGACGCCCGTAGTCGCGCTGTCGCGCGCTGGACGGGATGGATCCCCGGCGCCCGCCGGAACCTTGCTGATCTCTGCCTGCCACTCCCTCCTCACCACTGGGAGTAGCGGCTGCTACCCGGAGGAACCGTGCCGTTCCACCCCCCTACTCGTCCGCACCTCGGCCGCCCGACTGCCGGTGCTTCGTGGCTGATCCGGCTGATGCCGGTCGTCCTCAGTGGCCTGCTGCTGTGGGCGTTCGGCTGCTCTGCACCGTTCGACGGCGACAGCCATGCGCACAGCCGAACGCCGGTCTCGTCCGGCCACTTCCCGCTCACGGCGGAGGCCGCCGAGCGGGAGGTGCCCGGCGCGCCGCATCCACACCCCGGCCCCGCCTGTGAGCCGTACGCGGTCAGCCACGTGCTGCCGCAGGCCAGGCAACTCTTCACGGACCCGGTGGCCTTGGCCGCACTCGCCGCGGTGGCGGCCGTAGTGACTGCCGTCGTGGCCGTCCGGCAGCAGGCCGCACGGCCCGAGGGCACCAGATCCCGGAGACCGCGTTCAGGACGAACCACCCTCGCCGTCGTCTGCCGGTGGCAGATCTAGACCCGGCTTTTCGCGGCCAGCGACAGCGGCCGCCGCGTGCTGCCACCAGCCGAGGCGCATGCCTCGTCCCGGTCAGGACGGCGCGCGAGATGAGCAACCCGTTTACGCCACCACTGATTTGAGAGCGGAAGATGCACCCGCAGACCACCACTGACATCACACCCCCCGCCCGCCCAGCCCTGTCCGGGCTCGTCGGCAACACGCCGGTTCTCCGGATCTCCGAGCCCTTCGCCCCCGCTGATCGCGGGTTCTGGGCGAAGCTGGAGGGCTTCAACCCCGGCGGTATCAAGGACCGTCCCGGACTGCACATGGTCGAGCGGGCCCGCGCCCGCGGCGATCTGCGGCCCGGCGCCCGGATCATCGAGTCCACCAGCGGCACCCTCGGCCTCGGTCTGGCCTTGGCCGGCATGGTCTACGGCCACCCGGTCACCCTGGTCACCGACCCGGGTCTGGAGCGGTCCATGAGCCGGCTGCTGACCGCCTACGGGGCCCAGGTCAACGTCGTCTCCGAACCCCACCCCACCGGCGGTTGGCAGCAGGCCCGCCGTGACCGGGTAGCCCAGCTCATGAAGCAGCACCCCGGCTCGTGGTGCCCGGAACAGTACAACAACCCCGACAACACCACCGCCTACACCCCACTCGCGCTGGAGCTCGCCTCCGAACTGGGCCACATCGACGTCCGGGTGTGCAGTGTGGGCACCGGCGGCCACTCCGCCGGCGTATCCCGGGTGCTGCGGCACCTCTACCCGCAGATGCAGCTGGTCGGTGTCGACACCATCGGTTCGACCACCTTCGGTCAGCCTGCCCGTACGCGGCTGATGCGCGGCCTGGGTTCGAGTATCTACCCCCGCAACGTCGCCTACGACAACTTCAGCGAGGTGCATTGGGTCGCCCCGTCCGAGGCGGTGTGGACCTGCCGGCAGCTCGCCTCGTCCCACTACGCCACCGGTGGGTGGAGCGTCGGCGCGGTCGCCCTGGTCGCCGGCTGGCTGGCCCGCACCCTGCCCGCGGACACGAAGATCGCGGCGATCTTCCCCGACGGCCCGCAACGCTATCTCGGCACGGTCTACGACGACGACTACTGCGCCGCCCACGGGCTGCTCGACTCCCCGCCCGCCGTCGAACCGGAGGTAATCGGCCGCCTGGACGAGAAGGAGGTCAGCCGCTGGACGCGATGCGCCAACGTGGTCGACCCGCTCACGCTGTCCGACGGCGTAGAGGAAACCGACGTGGTCGGCGTCCTCGCGGATTCGGACGCGCAGGAGGAGGGCGAGGCCCGGTGAAGGGAACCATCGCGCAGATGCGCTCCTACCCGGGCAGCGTTCAGCTGTTGATGGTGAACCAGTTCACCATCAACCTCGGCTTCTACATGCTGATGCCGTACCTGGCGACGCACCTGTCGGGGACGCTCGGGATGGCCGGGTGGCTCGTCGGACTCGTGCTCGGCGTACGGAACTTCAGTCAGCAGGGCATGTTCCTGGTCGGCGGCACGCTGGCCGACCGGCTCGGCTACAAGCCGATGATTATCGCCGGCCTGGTGCTCCGCATCGTCGGCTTCGCGACCCTCGGTCTCGTGGACTCCGTGCCCGCGCTGCTGGCCGCCTCCGCCGCCACAGGTCTGGCCGGGGCGCTGTTCAATCCGGCGGTCCGGGCCTACCTGGCCGCGGACGCCGGGGACCGGCGGGTGGAGGCGTTCGCGCTGTTCAACGTCTTCTACCAGGCGGGCATCCTGCTCGGCCCGCTGGTGGGCATGGTGCTGACCGGCGTCGACTTCCGCGTCACCTGCCTGGTGGCGGCCGGCATCTTCGCGCTGCTGAGCATCGTGCAGATCCGCGCCCTGCCCGCCCGCCGCGCAGGCGACGCGAAGGACACCAAGGGAACCGACCAGCGTCAGAGCGTGCTGTCCCAATGGCGCGGCATCGTGGCCAACCGGCCGTTCCTGCTGTTCTCGGTAGCCATGATCGGCTTCTACGTCATGCAGTTCCAGGTCTACCTCGCCCTGCCGCTGGAGGTGCGACGCCTGGGCGGCGACGGGACCTTCGGCACGGCGGCGGTGGCGGTGCTCTTCGCCGTCTCGGGCCTGAGCACGATCCTCTTCCAGACCAAGGTCACCGCCTGGTGCAAGGCCCGCATGGAACCGGGCCGGGCCCTCACCTGGGGACTGCTCATCATGGGCATGGGCTTCCTACCCCTGCTCGTGCCCACGGCGGTTCCGGTGCCGGCCGGCGTGGGGCTATGGCTGCTGGCGGCCGTGCCACCTGCGCTCTCCGCGCTGCTTCTCGCGGTGGGCACGATGATCGCCTACCCGTTCGAGATGGACACTATCGTCCGGCTTTCGGGTGACCGACTCGTCGCCACGCACTACGGGCTCTACAACACCATCTGCGGTGTCGGCATCACGCTCGGAAACCTGCTCACCGGCGCGGCTCTTGACGCCGCCCGTGCAGCAGGCGTGTCCGCGCTGCCGTGGCTCGTGCTGTGCGCGCTCGGCCTGGCATGTGCCGCCGCGCTGTACGGGCTGCACCGCACCGGCCGCCTGGCGCCACCGGTGCGCGAGGCACAGCCCGAGCCGGTGACGGCCTGACCGACCGTTCCGCGCTGGAGGGGGCAGCCGAGTTCGCCTCCGTCCCCTCCAGCCGAACACGCCCACATCCAGGAGCGATCGTGGGTGCGTGCGTCGCGTGTGCGCCCGTGGACAGAAGCACGGCCACGCACTCGTCTGCTCGTGCCACGGTCACCTGGGCCAATACACCACCGGCCGTCAGAACGTACTCGCGCATCACCTCGCCGTGCCCCGTAGGCGGGCGCGACAGGTCGCGTCGCATGCCGGCCGCGCTGCTCAGCGCCCGCACGACCACATCGAACTTCGGCCGCCGAGACGGTCGTCCGTCAAGGAATACGTAAGGACTGAAGACCCCCGTGACCTCGAAACCTGTTGTACTCATCGCTGAAGAGCTGTCGCCCGCCACCGTCGACGCCCTGGGCCCGGACTTCGAGATCCGGCACTGCAACGGCGCCAACCGAGCCGAGCTCATCGCGGCGATCGCCGACGTCGACGCCATGCTCGTGCGCAGCGCGACCAAGGTCGACGCCGAGGCGATCGCTGCGGCGAAGAAGCTGAAGGTCATCGCCCGCGCCGGCGTCGGCCTGGACAACGTCGACGTCTCCGTCGCCACCAAAGCCGGCGTCATGGTCGTCAACGCCCCGAAAGGCCCCTGGAATTCGCCTGACATCCAGGGGCCTTTCGAATAAGGCTTGACTCGGCCTCGGTCTCAGCCGACCGCAGGCTCGTCGACCTCGACCTCGGCTGCCTGCTCCTGCTTGGCCTCGGGAGCCGGGGCCTGAGCCTGCGACTCCTTGGCCGCCGCCCGTGCCTCGCGGGCGGCGCGCATGGACGCGAACTGGTTGTCCAGCGTCTTGTCGTCGACCTTGAACTCGGAGGCCTCGACGGACTTGGTGTTGACCACCAGGCCAGTGCCGCGCGTCGCGGGCATCACGTTGCCCTTGAAGCCGTAGATGGTGCCGACCTCGTTGCCGTCCTTGTTCAGGATCGGCTCGGTGTTCGGACCCGCGGCCTTGATGATCTCCTCCATCTGACCGGTGGAGTACGGGGCGCCGTTGTTGTAGCGGACCTTGCCGTCCTCACCCTGAACCCGATCGGACTTCAGACGCAGGTTCGTCTGCTCCGGACCGCGCGGATCTCGAGCGTCGAGCTGGACGTCGGCGTACTGGGACTTGCCGTCCTTGGTGACGCCGTTCTTGTAGACCTTCGCGATGAGGTTGACTCCGGTCATCGCGCCCTTGCCCTTGAGAAGTGCCATGATCTCTTCCTTCCGTTTGTTCCGACTGCCTCTGACAAGTCGGCCGCGATTAGTCACATCGCCTGGACAAGGCATTGAGTCCCTGCCGAACGCTCTTCACACTAATACTGTTATAGAGTATTCGACAAGACTTTTCGACTAGTCTTTCTGCTCGCGTTCCAAGTCGGTCGGGATGGAAGGGGACTGCGAGTCGAATGTCATTCCGGCATCCGCTGTGGTCACAGCCTGATCGACCTGGGCCTGGACCCGCACGACAAGGCCGGCGTCGAGCGACGAAGCCTTGGACCGCCGCATCCGCTCGGCCTGCTCGCGCTCGGCGCGCAGCTCCGCGATCCGGGAACGCAACACGAGCGCGCCGGATTCCTCGTCCGTCTGCTGAGGCGTCAGCTCCCGGGAGACCCGTGTCATCGCCGCGACATCGTCCACCGGCAGATCGGGAATTGCCTCGGCCTGGCCGGACTGGTCCAGGTAGTCCATCGCCGCCAGCAGCAGCTGCCGGCGATCCCTGGTCGTCTCGACGAAGGTCTGGCGTGCCTGCGGCCCGACCTCGATGTCGGTGACGAAGTCGTATCCCAGGTGGTGCAGGTCCAGGGCCTTGACCTCGTCGAAGTCATAGGCGGCACCGGCGACGATCTTGAAGTCCGTGCTGACCGCGTCGGTCTCCGTACTCGCCGGATCCTCGGCGCTCGACCCCACGCGCAGCACCAGGCCGGAGGAAGCGAGATCAGCCCGCAGGCCGTCCAGCTTCTGGTCATAGGACTGCTTCATCGTCCGGATGCGCGCGTCCAGCACCGCCCGGCCGCGCTTGCCCTCGGTCAGAAGCCGGCCGCCGGGCTGATCGTAGATCGTCCGGCCCAGGTTCTCGGCCTCCTCGGAGTCTTTCATCCGCTGCAGGGAGGCATCCGCGCGCAGCGCCATGAGCGAGAACAGCCGCTGGCCGTAGGCCGCCACGTCCTGCTGCTGCTCGTACCACTGGCTGGCGTCCCCGAGGAACGGCAGGAAGTGCCGGTATTTGCTCATCAGCCGCCGGTGGTAGTTCTCCTCGAAGCGGTAGAAGTCGTAGAGCGGGCGCGAGTCCTCGGCGGCGACGTCGGCCTTCTCGGCCTGTTCCCACTGGTGCGCGAGGTCGCGGTAGACCCCGGCCTTCTCCCGGTGATGCTGCAGGCGTGAGGCGTAGCTGCGCAGTCGGAAGCCGAAGGAGACCAAGTCGGCCTCAGCGTTCTCGTCTTCGCCTTGCCGGTCCGCGGCGAGCACCGCCATCTGCTGGTAGTCCATCGCCATGACTTCGAGCATCGGCGTGCGCACCCGCAGCTCCGACTCCGGTATGGCCCGCAGCATCTGGTAGATGCCGTTGACGGCGCGCTCCATGATCTGCGTACGTCCTTGCTCGACCAGCTTCTGCCATGCCTCCGTGCTCAAAGACTCTTTCGCGCGGCGCTCGTTGGCGTAGTCGACGATGCGTTCCATGGCCTCCGGCATCGGGGATCCGGCACGGTTGAGTTGCTCCTTCACGAGCTCGGTCACCAGTTGGTTCGCCTTGCGTATGCGGGCGTCATTCGAGCCGGCGCGCCACAACGTTCGGTCTGCCGGCAGGCAGGCGAGCAGGAACTGCGGCAGGGCCTCGGCGCGGATCCGCTCGTGCGCCCACCGCTTGATGAAGGTGGTGACGTTGCGCCGCTCGTAGCCGACGGCGCTGGAGAGATGAGCCACCGCCTGCTTCTCATCGAGCCAGGCGTCAACACCGCGGCGGAGCCTGGACTTGTGCCGGTCCAGGAGCTTGCCGCGCTGCGTACCGTTCTTCGTCACCTGGCCCCGGCCGCCGTCGACCATGGCCAGGTGGCAGTGCACGTGTTCGGTGTCGACCTGGATGACCCCGACGTAGCGCAGGTCGTCGAAGCCGCTGGTGCCCGAGCTCATCCGCTCCAGACCGTGCATAATCGCCATGCGCAGCTTCATCTGGTCGATGTGGCCGCGGTAGTCGCCGCGGGCTTCGCAGTGGAAGTCCTCGTCGACGATCTTGCGCTTCCGCAGGTACTCCTCGTCGAAGGACAACACTGTCTTGAGCACGGTCTTGCCGTTCTCGAAGTGCTGCTGGATGTCCTTGCCGGCCGCGCGCAGCTGCTCGTCGGAGAGTGAGACCGAGCTGTAGCCGAAGGCCACGCCGCTGTCACCCTGGGCCTGGCGCATCTCATGCTTCGCCGCGCCCCGCGAGATGCCGGCGCGCTCGACGGCCGACTCCCGCGCCATGTAGCGCAGGATGAAGTCGTCGGTGCGCAGGCGCTGGATGGGAGCCAGCGACTCGGTCGCCTGCTCGCGGGCCATGTACCGGGTGACGTAGTTGCCCGGCGTCGCACCGCGCGATCCCTTGCCGCCGGGCAGCGGCACACTGAACTCGTTGACCACGATGATGTCCTGCTTCAGGTCCATCGTCGCTCTCCTTCCTGTCTCGGTACCGATGCACTACGGCCCCGGCTGCTGTTCGCCAGCAACCGGGGCCGCGCTCGTCATGGCTGATCCGTCCTCAAGTCCCCAGGCTCTGCTCGCCGTCCTCGCCGAATTCCAGGTCGGCCGCACGCTGGGCCACCTGGCGCTTGCGCTCGTCCAGACTCGGAGCGGGCTTGACCTCAGGTCGCCGGGTCTCCTGTTCCTGCTCCTCCAGATCCAGGTTCAGATCGCGCTGCGCCTCACGGGCCGGGACCGGGGGAGCCAACGGCTCCTCCTGCTCCTCGGCCCGGTGCAGAGCCCCAGCCACGCGCTCCCGGTAGAGGTTCTCCGTGGTGCCCTCGGTGCTCGCGCGCTCGGTCTGGTACTGCTCCCGTTCGGCGGCGATCTCCGCTTCGATCTGCTGCAGACGCGCGCTCATGCCGTCAGCGACCGGCGCTGCCTCAGGCACGGGCGCTCCGACGACCTGCTTGATCTCGGTGTCCAGGCCCAGCTCGTCCTCGGTGAACAGCGAGTTGATCGCGTCCGAGCGCGCCTTCAGCCCACGTGCATTGACTACGGCCTCAGTCTGCGGGACGCCGTCCTTGGAGTGGTCGGCGAAGTAGCCGGCGAGGTCGTAGCCGCTGGACTCGAGATCGATCTCCAGGCCCCCGATGTCGTGGATCTGGGTGAAGACCACGGGCGTATCGCCTTCGGTCTGCGCCCCCGACGGAGCGAGGACAAGCATGTCCGCCGTGGCCGGCAGCTCCCACTCGATCCCGGTGACCTGCTCGGGCACGGCGAAGCCGCTCGTGAAGTAGCCCTTGCTGGCGAGCACGACCAGCTGCTGGTCGTCGAACTCGTAGAAGGCGTCTACCTTCTCGCCCTGGCCGGGGGAGTAGGTCACCTGGGAGATGCCGAACGGCAGGGCCTTGGCCGGGGTGACCGAGCGCAGTTCGCCCGTCATGTGCAGATACGGGCGGTAGTTCTCCTCCTTGCCCCGGTGCTTGAGGTCGAGCGATTCGACCATGACGCCGAGCTCGGTGGTCACCGCCTCCAGCCGGTACGTCTCCACTCCTCGTTCACGCAGGACACGGTGGGCCCATACGTCGTTCATCGTCAGTCCTGCGGTGCGCATCACTTGCTCCTCTTGCGGTTGGTCTTGCTCTGGTTGGTGGGCCTGGTCGTGGATTTCGGTGTGACGTCGGCCCCGGTCGTCTCGCCCCGGGCGTCCCGGATCTTCGCGATCATCCGCGTTGCCCAGCGCCACATGCCGCGCATCACGACGATCTCGCCCGCGGCGAGCAGTGCGACCAGGAAGAGGAGCGGCATCAGCCACATGGCGATGGTTCCGTCCGCATTGAGCGCACCCCGGGATGCGCCCGACTGCTGGTGCAGCCATGCGCCCAGCAGCGGGATGATGACCATGGCCGTGATGAACGCCAGCAGGTAGTCGGTGAGAAGGACGATGGCCCGGAAGAACCCCGCCCACACCACGATGGAGAACCTGCCGGTCTCCTTCTTCGGGGCCAGACGCCGCCATCCGGTGCGCAGCTTTGAGTGCTTCTGTTCCTTCACGGGCTTCGCCGTGGTCTTCTTCGCCGCCGCGGCCGTGCTCGTTGGGGCGGTCGTCTCGGTCTTCTCCAGGGTCTGGGTCGACATGTTCGTGTCCTTACGTCTCGTTGGGGTCTTCTGGGGTGCGTGCTGAAGCGGTTGGCGCTTCGCTCACCCGGTCGGCTTGGGGGAGGGCTGTTCCTCGCTGGCGGCAGCGAGGGCGTCGCGGGTCTTGCTGGAGGCCCGATAGGCGTCCAGCGACGTCACCGTGCCGTCCTGAGAGGTGGAGTAGGTGAAGACCACGAACTCGCTCTTGGCAGCGCTGTTCTGATCCGGTCCAACGCGGACTGGATCGAGCCGGGCCACCCCCGTGTAGGAGTAGTTCAGGCCCTGCACCCGACTCAGATCAATGTCCAGATCAGCGAGCGTGTACGTCGTCCCAGCGCCCTTCGTGGCCCCGGTCGCCGTCATCCACTCCGGAACGAACTCGGTGAGCACCCGGGACTTGTGGTCGAGGAAGCCGTAGCGCGCGTCGAGCAGTACCTGCTGCTCCTTGATGGTCCGGGGCGACGCCGAGCTGTCGGTGAGGCTGAGCAGGAGGGACCGGCCCGTCGCCCTGTCACGGTTCACCCGCTCGATGTCCATGCCCGGCAGCTGAACCAGCAGCGCCGTGTGCTGTGTTGCGAGCTTGGCCTGGGCGTCGCCGAGGTTGCCTTCGAGCTTCTGAATAACCGCATCGGCCTGGGTGTCCGACGCGGCCGGGCCGTCGCTGAGCAGGCTGGCTCCGAGCGTGACCACCGAGAGCGCGAGCAGCGCCCCGGTACCGCCGAGCAGGATCTTCCCGGCGTGCTGGCGCAGCTTGTCCTTGATCTCCTCGTTCACGGTGTCTTCACCTCCTGCTTCAAGGCTTCGCCGGTGGCCGTCGTGCCGGTCTGGATGTTCACGAACGCCTTGCGGACCAGGTCGTAATCGGCGCGGGCCCAGGCCAGCACCGCCGGCCTCTCGCCCGCACCCGTCCTGGTCTCCATCGCCAGCCAGGTCACCGTGATGGTGCTGTCGTCGTTGACCAGGTAGGGCACCTGGGCGACCCACTCAAAGCCGGAGTTGAAGCTCATCGGGATCCCGACGCCGGCCGCCACGTCCTTGTCACTGGCGAGCAGGTACCACGGCCCCAGGTCCGCCTGGTGCACCGAGGGGGCGAAGTAGGGGATGAGGTTGCGCAGCGTCGACTGAGACGTCGCCGTGTCGAGCGTGCCGCCGCCTGCCGCCACGCTGGGCGTCAGGTAGCGGTAGTCGTTCTGCAGCTTCGCGACCTGACCAGCCGCCGTCAGGGCTGCGGTCAGGCCACGATCGGCGTCGTCGGCCTTCGGCAGCGCCGCCGTCTTCGCCTCGGTGATCCTGATCTGCTCCTGCAGAGAGGAGATCTCCGGCGCAGCCGTATCGCTCACCGCGCTCTGACCGCCGGAGAACCCCGCGGAGAGGACGAAGCACAGCAGTGCGCCCGCACCCATGCTCACGCCGGCCACGAGGATGCGCTTGCGCAGGCCGCCCGCGGGCTCCGTCTGCTCAGGAGTGTCCGCGCCCCCCTGCGAGGACGCGGACGTCGCGACGAAGCGCGTCTTGCGCACTGCGCCCCCACCCGACTCATCGGTCTGTGTCGATGCCATTAGTCCTCAACTCGCCGTTTCACTCGAATACCAGCACAACCCTATCAATAGGACGAGTCGAAAGGAGGTCTGGGTTATCCGGAATGGCGAGTCTCGCCACTCGCCGGGACGCCGGAGAGATTCGAGACCTTGCCCTGGGCGTCGACCGTGACGAAGAGCAGCGCGCGCCGGTGCGCCGTGACACTGGCTTTGCTCGCCTTGTTCTGGGACACCGCGTCGGAGGTGACCTCGACGTCGGCCAGGACGGCGTAGGTGTAGACGCCCGCCTTGACGTCGACGACCTCGATGTCCGGATTCGCGCCGAGGGCCGAGTTCAGGCCGACCGTGTCGATGTAGTAATAACGCCGCCCCTGGGAGTCCTCGTTGAACCTCGACGGAGGCATGAACGACTTCAGGAACGTCTCGTTCTGGGCGAGGCCGAACCGGCTCTTCAGGCTCGCGCGCGCCGCCTCGTAGCTCTGTCCCGAGTCCCACGTGAAGACCATCGAGAGCAGCGACTTGATGTGCTCACCGTCGGTGCTCAGCCGGTCCTGGCTGACACCCAGGGCCGCCATAACGTCCGCGTTCACCTGCTCGGCGTTCTTCTTCTGGATGCCTGCCAGCTGTTCCTCGACGTCGTTGATCTGGGCTTCCTGCTCAGCCAGGGCCGCGTGCTGGCTGCTCCAGGTCACACCGGCAGCCGTCGCGACGACCGTGAGGACCGCTGCCGTCACCAGGACCGAGAGGTTGCGCCGGAAGAATCCCCGCCGCGTGGGTGCTGCCGTCTGCTCCGTCATCGCTTCCCGCTCTTCTTCTGTGTGCCCCTGCCGCTGAGTTCAGGGACTCCGGACCCGGCCGGCATCTTGATCGCGGGGTTCTCGTACTGAGCCCCGGCGGCGGTCACCACGAGCGCCAAGTGGTCGAAGGCCCCCGTCGTGCCGTTGCGCACGTAGCGAGCGCTCGCCCAGGCGAGCACCTCGCCGCTCTTCGTGTCCCGGCACAGCCAGACGACCTTTGCCTGGTTTGTCGCGCCCGAGCCGCTCTTCATGCTCAGGTCGGGCATCACCGTCTCGACCTTCCATGCGTACGTGCTCGGGGCAGCTGCGTTCTGGCCGGCGTAGCGGATGTACCAGGCGTGGCGCGGATCGATCTCGGTGGTCGCATCGAACGGTGTCAGCGACGAGGTGCTGTACGCCTCCTTGTCACTGACCAGGAAGGAGTCCTTGCTGAACAGCGGTGCCATGTCCCGGCGGTGCTTGATGATCTCCAGCGTGGCCTGGTTCGGGGCCCCGTTGTTCGGGCTGGGCTGGACGCTGGCCTGGTGGTACAACGTGGCGAAGGTCTGCTCCCCGGTCGCGACCTTCTTCGCGTCGGCGGCTGCCGCCTCGGTGAGCTTGGACAACTGCGCGCCGGCGTCCGCCTTCACGGGCGTGGACTGGGCATCATCCAGCTGCCCCTTGAGCTGGACGATCTGGGCCTCGTTGTCCGCCGTACTCGCCTTAAAGCTCTCCCCGGCCACGCCCGTGGCGACGGCCAGGGCGAGGATCCCGACCCCCATCACCGCGGTCACGCTGCGTCGGATCAGGCGCGCGTTGTCCTCCGGGCTGCGTGTCTGGACCCGTTCGCGCTGGCGCATCGTCCAGCTCGCGAAGCGCTCTTCGAGCTCAGCTCCGGTGACCTTCTTGCGCGTCTTCGGTGCTGCGGGCTTCTCCTCGGGCATCGACCCGGTCTCCTGCTCGGGGTCCGTGCTCTCGGACTCGTCATGGACTGTCGTCACGGAACACACTCCTCACTCCACATTGCTCTCATAAACGACTCAAGTCTATCTTGAAAGGCATTCACGACTGACTCTGAATCTATTCGATAAGGGCTCTGAAAAGCGAGGTCGGCACGCAGGACCTGCACCGGACATGAAGAAGCCGGTGCCCGGATCACCCGGCACCGGCTTCTCGCTCCCAGATCAGATACAGCGCATCAGACCGTCTTGATCTTGTCGGAGGGGAGCATCGAATCCGACATGTCCACGAACTTCCAGCCCTCGGCCGTCATCCGGGCCGCGCTGTCGACGCGAACCCGACCCATGAAGGCGCAGTAGCCGGCCTCGCCGAGGATGACCTTGTCGCCCTGGACGCCGAGCACCACGAGGGTGTGGCCGGCGGGGCCGTGGCCCGGGCCGGAGCCCACCGAGTACGCCGTCGGGGTCGAGGACATCTGCTTGCCGGTCTCTCTTGCGATCGTGTACGCCGTCTCCTTGCCGTCACCGGCCGGGTAGGTTTGGAACGTCGTGTACTTGTTCACGAAGTAGGTCGAGAACGACACGCAGTTCATCGCGTGGTTGCCGTTGCAGGAACCCGGGCCACCGCCCGGACCGTACCTGTCATCCAGGAACTTCCCGCCCTCCTTGTTGAAGAGGTCGACCAGGGCCTGGGCCTCCTTCTGCGTCATCCCGCCGTCCTTCAGTGAGACGGAACTGCCGCCCTTGGAGGTGCAGTTGCCCAGGATCGTGTTGATCCCGTTGCCGATGTTCTCGATGATCCCGCCGACGATGTTCTTGACGCCGCCCACGATCGAGCTGTCGACCGACCAGCCGCTCATCTTGCCGAACCACATCTCGGCGTTGTCGCCTCGTGCGGTAAGCCCGGCCGCGCCGTCAGCGGAGCGCTCCCAGTTCTCGTGGAAGTGCAGCGCCGCCGCACGCGGCGAGCCCTGCGACTTCTTGAGCATGTCCTTGAAGGCCGTGACGTCGCCCGGGTTGTCACCATCGACCATGAAGGCCAGCTGGGCCTTGATGGCGTACCAGTCGACGCCCTTGCTCTTCGCGTACTGGCGCAGCAGCGTGTTGCGGCCGAACGTCCACTGCCCGAGACCGATGCCGTTGTCCGTGTTCTGTGCGGCGCTGGCCTTCTCGGCGGTCATGGCATACGTCCCCGTGGGGAAGTTCTGCACGCTCGTCGGGTCGATCCCGGACTCCTGCGACCAGTTGCCGAGGATGCCCGCGATGTTCTCCTTCGGCATCCCCCAGCTGCCGAGTACCGAGTAGATCTCCTTGGCGTTCTTCTCCACGTCCGCCGGGACGGTGGCCCCGGAACCGTTGCCGACGCTACCCGCGTTGACGACGCACGCCGTCCCGTTCGCGTTGATGCTGCCTTCGGTCAGCGCCGTCGAGTTGAGGACGCCGGTCAAGACCGTGCCCAGCAGAGCCACGGTGGCGGTCACCGCGACCGCACCCGACATCGCTGCCGCTACAGGGGTCATCGTCGCCGTGACAGTGACGCCCAGGACCGCGCCGGCCCCCTTGGCTATAAAGCTGCCGATCGCCATGAACGGCGCAGCGATCGCATGACCAACCGCCTTAGCGATGTTGACGATGAGCGTCCACAGCAGCTTCCCGGCGTTGACGGCCATCGCCATGGCCGCAAAGAACATGGACTTCAGCCAGTTCAGAAGGGCCATGGCCATGACCACGCCCATGGCCGGCGGAGCAGCAGCCACGCCACCGCCGACGGCGACACCCTTGGCCGTCTTCGAGCCCAGGCCCTCGTCGTCCTTCGACGCACCGCGCTCGTAGCCCGTGCCGCCAGCACCCAGCTCGCGCTGGTCGGCCGGCTTGGCGTCCGGGCTGCCGCCGGTGACCTTGGACACGCCCTTGACCGCGTCCTGGGCCCCCTCGACGCCGACGTTCTTCGCTGCGCCAACGGCGGCTCCCGGAAGCCCGCCAGCCTGTGCGCCGGCCACGGCACCGGAGACGGCAGCTCCTGCGTAACGCCCGGCGTTACGGCGGGTCGCGCTGCTGCCGTCTCCCTCGATCGCCTTCTGGGCTGCGCCTCCGGCCATGTTCCCGGCGACGCCGTTCATGCCCTGCTTGATCTTCGACCCGGCATTCGCGGTACCGGCCGCCGTGCCTGCGGTGTTTGCAGCGTCCGGCATCTTCGGCGCGGCCTCTGGCATCTTCGGTGCCGTGTTCGCCGCGCCAGAAGGACCAGAAGAATCAGCTCCCGGCCCCGGGAACTGCTTGGGCACGCTGGCCTTGTCCTCGGGAGGCTTCTCGATGCCCTCCTTGGGGCCGAGGCTCTTGGTCCCGCGACCCTGCCGGGGCGTCCCCTGACTCACCGACGTGCTCGGCTGGTCCTTCGTCGTCCCCTTCTTGGGACTCCGATTCGGCTTGTCGGTGGCCATGTCGTTTTCCTTTCCGGCTCAATGCCAGGTAGCGGGATGCGTCACTTCATCGCCGCACTCAATGGAGCGTGGTGAGAAAGTCCTTGTCGTCGCGAATGGTGCTGTTGGACTGCACATCCCGCAGGCTCGCGTCCAGTCGAAGCAGGTCGAGCGAGAGATCCGACTCGTACTGCGACTTGTTTCTGGAGTAGTTCTGATACGCCTGTGAAAGGTTGTTCATGATGTTCATGAGAGGGCGCATCGTCACGTCAGAGGACTGGTAGTCCTTGGTGAGGCCGGTGCCGTCCGAGAGGGTCCACTGCATGTCCGAGATCTGCTGGCTCGTTGGATCCGAGCCCTCGTCACGCTTCTTGGTGAAGAACTGGGCGTAGCTCTGACCGGCCGGCACCAGGGCGTCGAGGTAGCCGTCGTAGACGTTGCCTGCACGCCAGTTGAGGTCGAAGCCGCCCGGAACGACGTGCTTGGTCTGCAGCGCCAGCGTCGAGACGCCGTCCTTGGCCGCGGCCGCGGAGACGCCCGTGATCTTGTCGGTGGCAATCGAGACTGGAACGGTCGGCGGACGCAGGAACAGGCCGTCGATCTTCGTCGTCTGCAGGTCGGAGGTGTACGACTGAATCTGCGTCAGATTCGTGCGCATCTCGACGAGCTTCTGGTCCAGGGCGTCCCTGGCCTCGGCCTCCTTCTCCTTGAGTGCGACCTCGTAGTAGGCCTGCGCCGGGTCGAAGGTCAGGGCGTTGAGCGCCGCGATCTTCTGGACCCCGGATGCGCCGGGGTTGAAGAAGACCCGCCACTGGTCGTACTTGGAAAAGGTCTCGTCGCCGGCCAGCTTGCCGCTGCTCTGCGCCTGCTCCGCTCCGGGCGTGGTGAGTTCGGCGTTCGCACGGACTGTCAGGTTCAACACCACCTGGCGGTCGAAGGGCCGGTCGGCGTTCAGGAGGACCCCGACGTAGCCGGTCGAGCCGAAGGCGTAGAAGGAGCCCTTGATCCCGCTGGTGCTGACCGGCTCGCTGTTCAGTGAGGTGTCCGACCCGAGCAGGAACGCCCTGTAGTCCGCGGCGCTGTACGAGATCTGAGCGGTCGGACTGAAGTGCATCATCACGAGCGCCTTGTTGCCGCTCTCGTTGGTATAGACCCCGTCGACGGTGCCGTCGAGATTCGTCTTCGACGTCTTGAAGTCGCTGGTGTACAGGGCCGTCTGCGACAGCGAGTCACGCTCCGCCTGGTACGCCGAGGCCCCCGATGCGCTGATCACGATCGCGCCCGTGACCGCGAAGATGCCGAAGAACACCCCAAAACGCTCGATCGCGTGGTGCGAGTCGAGCTTGAACTTCCTGCTGAAGGCCAGTGCCTTGTCCTTGATCCCCATGTTCTGCTCTCTTTCGTGCCTGCACCGTGCTGCGGGCCCGGATATGGCGAACCGGGCCGGAGGAGGCCTTGCACCTCAACCGACCCGGTTCGCTCGACGCCTCTGTCCCCGGTCGTGTGCACGGTCTGTGACGGCCTCTTACTTGGAAGGGCCGCTCAGGAACCCGCTGAACTGATCGACGGTCTGGACGATCACCGTGCTGCCGCCGAGGTCCGTGATGGTCTGCTGGCCGCCGGAACCGACCGTCGAAATCAGCGACCACCCGCCGGTGCCCAGGGCTCCGCCGACGAGAATGAGGAGCGCGATCGTGCCCCAGCCCTGCTGCTGACCCGCGGACTGCGGGTTGGCCATCAGCTTCTTGATCAGGAGCACACCGCCCCAGACCAGGCCGACAGCACCGAGCAGCATGAGCAAAAGACCGCCCCAGAGCTGGATCTGGGACTTGGCGTTCGTCAGGAAGCTGGTCAGGTCCCAGGCTGCATTCGGCAGGGAGGCCTGTGTGAGGACGGCTGCCTCGTAGATCTTCGTCATGGTTCTTCCCTCTCGCCTTTCGAATCATTCGGTGGCATGACAGTGAGTCACTAGGCAACAAGCGCAGCTCGCCCACCCGGACGGGCGGTGATAGAAGTTGAAGTGATCGGTGGCATGCTGTCGGCTCCCCCTGCTTGCTCGTATACGTGCGCATCTGAAGTGACTAATCTACCCCATTCTAATGGCGGATCGCAGAGGTGCACGAAAGGTCTATCGATAAAGAGTCGAAAGGGACTCGAAAACGAGGTGAATCGACATCGCGGCGCGCGACCGCAGGGCCGTGGCGGACGCCTGTGGAATCCGCAGTGCGAGATGTGTAATGTGCCGCTCCAGCACTGCTGCGACGCTGGCCTGCTCGATTTCGAGGCGGGCCACCCTCACACACCCCGTCGATCGCGATCTTGACCAGGAAGAACCAAACCGCCATGAACCCACTGCCCGGGGACCTTTTCGCCCGCCGACTTCGTCAAGAACGCGAACGCCTCGGCATCAGCCAGGCAGAGCTAGCGCGCCGTATGGCCGCACTGCTCGGCACGAACGTTGACTCCACCGCCATCACACGCATCGAGCAGCAGACCCGCGCGGTCAGGCTCGACGAGGCGGTCGCCGCTGCCGAGGCTCTCGGGGTCCCTCTGATCACACTGGTCAGCGACAACTACACCCGCGAGAACGAGGCTGAGATCCAGAACCAGCTCGCCGAGCTCGCCCTCGCCGAGCAGGAATGGGAGAGGCTGCGCCAGAAGATCCACCGGATCACTCAGACCATCCAGCAACTCTCCGCCGAGCGGGAGGCCTTCCGCTCTCACGCGCTGGACGTCAACCCTGAAACCGTCGGCGACTACGAGCTCGACCCTGAGACCCAGGCCGCTCTTGACGCCCGGATGCGTGATGTCCGCAACAAGCCGGCCGACGAGATCACAGACCCAGACGCATGATGCTGTTGCGGGCGGCCGGGTTGAACTCGCGGTCGTAGACGTTCACCGTCTCGGGCTTCCGCCACCCGTCGGCTCTGGCCGAACTCGCTGCCGCAGGCCCGGCATGGGACCGCGACCGCGGTGGCCGTCGACGTAGTCTCCGGACGAATCGAACTCGGCGGCCGAGAACTCCTGAACGGCCGCCACCGGGGGATGCGATGGGTCTGGGCGCGGCGCGTGATGCCGCAGCGGCGCCGGGAGGACTTCGATGCCTGGGCGTCCTTCAATGTCCGGATAACCGTCATGTCGCGGCATGTGCAGGTCCACCGCCGCGGCGTGTGAGTACTTGGAGAGTCCTCCGAACGTTCCCCTTCAGGTGCCAGCAGCCGGGCGATCGCCTCCACGGTTGCCGGGGACGCGCCCGGTTCTGACGCAGGAGATGCACTGGGAACGGCCGGCGAGGATCGCGGCGAGTTGGGGGAAGCGAGGCTGGCCGCAGATGCGGCACGGCGACGGCCGGCGGTCGTGACCCGGCCGGGGTGGGGAATAGTCGGTTCCACGCCGCTCTCGTACGGGCGATCGCGGACTGAGGGGCGTATCGCTCTTGAAGCGGAAGCTGCGATCTTCGCCCGGGTAGACGAGGGCAACCCCCACATCGCCGAGATTCTCGAGCGGTACAGCTAGGCTCGTAGGCATGGGATTCGACTGGGAGAACATGCTCGGCACAAGCGGCAACGGCCTCAGCGATGCCTACGACGGCGCGGTCTCCGCAGTCATCTACAGCGAGGACCCGGGGGGTGATCGTCGGCCACTTCCGGTCGGAGAAGAGCACGACGACTCAGACGGCCTGCGCTGACCTCAGTACACACACGACAACGCCCCGGTGAGCCGGGGCGTTTCATCTCCTCAGGGGTCGGGGCGGGTCAGGGGGTAGTCAAAAGAAGGCTGAGCTCGACCCTGCGCTCGATGGGGAGTTTCGGTCAGCTCGCGACGAGATTCGCAACCAATGCATTGAGGTCGTCTTTGACCTGTTCCTCTACCTGCTCGTCGGGGCGGGAAGCGATGACCGGCATGGCCAGCGGCGGCAGGTCCGACTCGCGAATCTTCAGCTTGCCGCCGACCCGGACAGCAGGCATCGCGCCATCGGTAATCTGCCCACGGATCGCGATCGAGGGACCCTGGTTCGCGTCCTCCTGCAGCTCGCGCATGTCGCACCGGCGCTCGAGTGTCGATGGGGTCGGCATCGGAGACCTCTCGTTCATCGATGAGTTGTCTCGTGTGTCCGCGCTCTACGCGGCGAGCTCCGATCGAGTCCGTCCCTCGTCCCGCGACCCTTCCGAGTCTTCAGCGGTCTGGCATCTGCCTGGATTGGTAGCACCATCGGGCGCTGCCTTGACTCCAGACTGCGCGTTCTTCCTGCCATCTCAACAGGCTGTAGTGCGAGCGCTGCGATTGCAGCAGCATGTCTGACTTGTCGTGAGCTGTACGATCGGCTTCAAAGACCGCCTGCAGCATTGGTTCGCCCGTGTTCAGGAGCTGACCATCGTCAACCAACAGCTCGCCGCGGAGTTGGCCCGAGCCGAAGCAGACCGCGACAGCCTGCAGGATGATGTGGCCGAGGCACAGGACGACCTGGCTGCCGCCCGGACGGCCCTGCGGAACATGATGCGCGACCAGAACCGCGACTCAACGTGATCGCCCCTCAGGTGGCGCGCAGGCGGCCCGGGACCAGCAGCAGCCGTGCGAAGCTGGGATCGCCCCTGCCCCGCACGGAAGACACGCCAATGAGCCGTCCTGCGATACCCGACCTGGCCTGGTGGCGCGGGGACCCCGAGCGATGGGAACTTCTGGAGTTCGACGGGCAGCACACTGAGTAGCTGTTGTCGTTCCGATCTTGAGGGATGTGGGTCGAACGGGAGTCTCGATCGGGTGATCGCAGCTGGCCGCGGGCATGAGAACAGGGCCTCTTGGTAGCTCGGGGTTGCGAAGCCAACCGAGATCCAGGAGACCCTGTTGCGGCAGTTGTACGTGCTCGCGCCGGTGCGGTTCAACTCGGCTGCACCGACGTGTGATTGTGTCGCTCACCGGTTCGGGAATGCGGCTGATCACCCGGAACGTGTTCGGCGGTATCCCTCGGACATGACGGACGCGGAGTGGGCCGTGGCCCGGCCGCTGCTGCCGGTGCCGGGCTGGCTGCGTGGTCGTGGCGGCCGGCCGGAGGCGTACTGCCACCGGGCGATGCTCGATGCGATCCGCTACCTGGTGGACAACGGCATCAAGTGGCGGTCGATGCCCGGGGATTTCCCGCCGTGGGACCGGGTATACGCGTTCTTCCGCCGCTGGCGTGACCATGGCCTGGTCAAGGAGTTCCACGACCGGCTGCGCGGACAGGTCCGCGAGAAGCTGGGTCGGGATACGGAACCGACGGCCGGGGTGATCGACTCGCAGTCGGTCAAGGCAGATGCCGTCGTCGGGTCGGAGAGCCGTGGCTTTGACGGCGGCAAGCTGGTCAACGGGCGCAAGCGGCACGTCGTGGTCGACACCCTCGGCCTGCTGCTCGCGGTGATGGTCACCGCCGCGGACACCGGCGACCGCACCGCCGCCCAGGTCCTGCTCAGGCAGGTGACCGACGCGCATCACCGCCTGGCCCTCATCTGGGCCGACGGCGGCTACACCGGCAGCCTCGTCGAGCACTGCCTGGCCGCGTTCGCCCTGGTCCTGGCGATCGTCAAACGCAGCGACGACATGCGCGGTTTCGTGGTGCTGCCCAAGCGGTGGATCGTCGAGCGGTTCTTCGCCCACCTGATGCGCAGTCGCCGCCTGGTCCGTGACTTCGAACGCCGCACCACCAGCGCCGAGGCGATGGTCTACTGGTCGATGATCCTGCTCATGACCGCCGCTTGGCCCGGCCCCATGCTGCGCGAGGGTGAACCGGCCCGGCGCTGGCTCGGCAAGCCAGCCGCGGGCCACCAGCCGCGTCGCCTTCGACCGCAGTGCCTCCACCTTGGCCGGCGCCACGTCCAGGCCGAACAAGGCGGCCATCTCCTGGCAGGTCAAGGGGCCTTGACCAAGGCGGTGCCGGTCCGCGAGGAGTCGCAGGATGCGCTGGTAGTCCACCGACAGCGCCGACCAGGCCAGTCCCTCGCACCACACCGGCACCTGCGACTTCGGCTTCGCCGGCCCTGCCGCTGACAGCGAGGACGGCGCGGTCGGTGATATGGCCTAACGCCATGAGGCGGTCGCAGTCCTCGCCCAGCGCGATGGCCGGGATGCCGTACAGCGTGTCGAAGCCTTCCTCGGTGGTGCCGGACAGCGTGAAGGTCTGGCCAGGGTGGGCTTCGGTGAATGCGGTCATGGTGATTCGGTCTCCTTGAGGAGTGGGGTGGTGGGCGGCCCCGTGGTGCCGCCCACCACGGGACGGGTGAGAGGCAGGCCCTCGGCTTCGAGGGCCTGCTGCCAGTCGCTGAACATCGCTACGCGGCCGCCTTGGTGGACAGCGCGGCCTTGGGGATCGCCATGTTGTGCACCTGCCGGGCCGGGGTCATCGGTTCCCTCCACGGCTCGTACGGGGCGGGCCGGGTGGGGATGAGCTCCAGCTCCAGGCGGGCCATCACCTGGTCGCGGACGGTGGGCGGGGCGAGACGGGCCGCGCGCTGTTTCTCTTGCTGGCGGCGGTCCTCTTCGGCGACGACGCCGACCCAGTCGGCCCCGAGGCGCCGTTCAAGGCTCTTGCGCAGGGTGGTCCGCTGCCGGGCAGTGGTCGCCACCCACACGCCGGTTGGGTCATCTCCTTGTTGGCCAGGGCCCACTTGAGGCAGCCGGTGACGATCGGGCAGCCGGAGCAGGCGAGCTTGGCCTTGGCGAGGGCCTTCTCTCGCTCGGTGCGGTCGGTGACGTCCTCGATGGCGAACAGCTTCGGGTGGTCCTGGCAACGGGTCGGGGTGTCGGTACGGGGGAAGGGAATCCGGTTGTCGGCGACCACGGACGGGGTGTTCGGGGTGCCGGTACGCAGACCGCTCATGACGGGGCCTCCGTGAGGAGTGGGGCAAGGTCGGGCAGCTGGACAAGGACCTGATCGAAGACCGCGAGCGGTACGCGCCACGGCCCGAGCTGTCCGCCGCAGGGCACCGGCAGCGGCAGCGCGTGGACGTCGTCCAGGTCCAGGTGGAAGCGCTCGGGGTGCGCCCAGGGGCTGCACGCCTCGCCGGTGTCGGTGTGGGCGCCAGTGATGCGGACGATGCCGAGGACCGCGCGGGTGCGTAGCTCGTGCCCGCGGATCCTGCGAGCCACGAGCGGGTCGCGCAGCGCGGCGCGGTCGATCTCGGCTCCGGCGTGCAGCAGGCGCCAACCGGACGCCCATGCGCGGGGCCGGTTTTCCACGCGTTTGTCGCCGTGGAGGATGCAGGCCGTCCAGGGTTGCTTGATGGCGATGCCGCGGATGGAGTCCGGGGCGGAGAGCTTCGGTGTCACGCGGCGGCTCCGAGGCTTTTTGGTGCCTGGCCGTCCGGCGCGCCGGCCGTTGGTGGACGGCACGGTGGCGGGGGAGTGGTCGGCGTGCGGCTGACCGCAGGGCTCGCTGCCGGTCAACGGCGGGTACGGGGCGAGGCGTGTGGTCATTGGGAGCCGCCTTCCAGGAGTGCCTCGATCGGCTGCCAGGTGTCGAGCTGGTAGCGGCTGGGGCGTCATTGCGTCTCCCGCGAGCCGCGGACGTAGTCGATGGCGGTGGCGACGTAGTTGGTGTCCATGAGGCTGCCGGCGGCGTCGATCCGGTCGCGCAGCTTGTCCAGTTGCGCCCATGCCCGCCTTAGTTGCTGAGCGAGCCACTCGGTGTCGGCGGGGCAGAGGCGAGGAACTCCCCGAGGGGGATCCGTACGTCGCCGCTGGTGCCGAGGATGGCGATGGGCTGGCCGTCGGCGTCCTCGATGAGACCGGGGTCGCAGACCCGCTGCCGCCAGCCGTCGGGGACGGCCTTCAGCCTGGTCTCGATGGCGGTCAAGCGGTCGGTGTCGTGACGTCCGGCGGCCAGGAAGTTGTTGACCCGGCGGACCTCCTCTTCGGTGGACAGCTTGGCGATGCGCTGCTCGCCGTCGGATAACCCGGCGTGGTGCAGGGCTTCGCGGGCGAGCTGCCAGTCCGTCCAACCAGGGATAGCGCCGGTTTCACGGAAGGTCATCGCACGCTCCCGACGGTTTCGTGGAGCGCCTGCAGGGCGTGGTCGTCGGCCTCCTGGTCAACGTCATCGAAGCCGCCATGCACGGTGCAGACGATGTCCTCGCTGGTGTTCAACTCGCCGGTGAGCGCCCGGTGGAGGCAGCTGATGCTGTAGGCCGGCGCCCACGCGTAGCCGCAGCACTCCGGGTCGAACGGGCAGGGCACCATGACGTCGAAGCCGACGTCGCCCTCGCCGTCGACGTTCGTGCGCAGGGCGAGGGTGAGGTACAGCTGTCCGAGGCGGATCTCCGCGACCCGGTCGCCGCCCGCGACGTCGGAGCCGTCCTTCCACTGCCACATGGGAAGGATCTCGGGGCCGAAGACGCGGCGGACCAGGAGCAGGTCCCCCCGGCCGTCACCGCCGTCCAGCCCGAGGTCGGCTTCGCGGGCCTCGCTCAGGCGCCGAAGGAACGGCTCCAGGCGGTTGAGGCCCCCAGCGAAGAAGGCCTCGTTGAAGCCCTGCGCCCGCAGCGACTGGATCGAGTGGACCATCTGCTTGTACTGCGCGCGGACCGTGTCACCGGGAACGGTTCGGTTGTCCGGGCGCGGGATCTGGCGCGCCAGGCACACGTCTTCCGATGTCGCCACGATCACCGCAATGGCAGGCATGCCGTGGCGCTTGGCGGCGGCGATCAGCGGGTCCCTGGCGTCGCTGCTCACGTTGGCGTCGATGACCGTGTTGAGGCGGCGGGCCATCCTGCGGTCCACGAGCCAGTGGAGGGCATCGACGGCGTCGGTGGTGGCTTCCTGGCACCCTTCGTCGTCGCTCACCCAACCGCGCAGGGTGTCCAGCGAGAGGACCTGAGAGGCGGGCCAGGTACTGGCCAGCGTCGTCTTACCGGCCCCGGAGGCGCCGATCAGCACGATCAGCGCGTTCTCCGGCAACTGCGGGCACAGCGAAATCGGCGAGGTCATAGGGGATCTCCTTGCGGGTTGAGGGCGGAAGTGAAGGGAGTGGGTTGGGTCGGCTACAGGTAGGCGCCGTTGAGCAGTACGTCGTGGGTGCCGCGTGGTGCTGCGGTGTCTGGGCACGTGCGGCGCGATCGAGGTCGCGCATGGTGGAGCCGTGGGCTACGTGGTCGGGAGCTGTTGACTCGGTGTCGGCTGGCTGGTCCTGTTCGATCGGCTTGAGGGTGAATGTCCCTGCCTCGGCGCCTGCTCGGCGCACGGTTCCTGTGAGCGTCTCCTCATCGAGGTGTATGTCGACGGTGCGCGCCCGCGCGCCGTGGGGCGGTCGCTTTCAAGGCGACGGCGTCTGCCTGTTCCGCCATCCGGCCGGGTCGGCTATGCCGGTTCGGGATGCGCAGCGATCACCTCCCGCACCGCGCGCACCGATGGCGCCTCGTGCGTTGCCGGGTTCTGCGGGGTGCGGGCCAAGATCCGGCCGAAGAGGCGGAGCTTTCCGGGCGGGCAGTCGCGGGAGTGCCAGGTGAGCTCGTAGATCCACATGTCGCTGCGTGCGTACTCAAGCTCGCCGGGCGCAGCGCGGCGGCCGATCTTCAGGTGCACGGACACGTCGCCGTCGTAGCCCGGCGCCGGCCAGTGAACGAGGGCCTGCCAGCCGTGTGCTTCGGCGTGGGCTACGAGCTGCGCTGCCGCGGTGGGCAGGGTGTAGCCGTCCGGCGGTGTGGCGCGGATCGCGCGCAGCCGGGCGTACACCTGCTGCAGGCGGGCTTCTTGTTCGGGGCTGCGGTCCGGCAGATTGAGGAGGCGGCGGTACTCGTAGGAGAGCCGGTCGTACTCCTGAGCCGGGGTCTCGGCTGCGGTGGTCACACTGCCTCACCCCCGACGACGGCAGCCGCGGGACGACGTTTGCCGCGCAGCAGGTTGCACAGTGCGCCGGCCGAGTAGCCGGTTTCAGCGGCCAGTTCGCGTAGCGTCGCGCCCTCGGCGCGCCGGTCGCGGAGCGCTTCCAGGTCCTGCTCGGTCAGGAGGCGGCGCCCGCGGTAGTGGCCGGAGCGGGCCAGCACCCGCTTGTCGCGGGCCGGACGCCGCGGCGTCTCGTGCTCGTGCCACAGGGCGGCGACCGCGAGGCGGGCTTTGTGGAGGCGCGCGGCGTGGGTCGGCATCCCGACGCCGAGGCTGTCCGCGGCGGCCTGGTGGTCGCCGGTGAGGGCGAGCGCGGTGACAGCTTGCTGCTGCAGCGGGGTGAGCAGCGGCCAGATCTGCGCCAGGGCTACAGCTTCGACGAGTCGTTCGTCCCACGGGACGCGGCCGGTGTGCTGCCAGTAGCGCAGGAACCCGGGCAGCGCACCGGACCCAGCGGCGAGGTTGCGCGGGTCGTAGCCGCGGTGGTGCATCTCGGTCTCGACGTGCCGGTTGGAGGCGCGCAGCCCGATGCGGACCAGATCGCGGGCGGTCGGCGGGGTGTCGGTGGTGAGGAGGTGCTCGGTGATGGCGTAGAGCACGGCGTCGTACCGCTCATCGGCGTCGCCCTCGTTCCAGCGGTCCAGGACGATGGCGATGCGAGCGGCCTGTTCGATATTGCGCAAGGTGAAGCCGTGGGCAATCGGCCGGGGTGAGGCCGTGCGGCAGTACGCCGCCTGCCTCCAGGTTCTCGGCACGTTTGGGCAGGGGGCAGCTGACCGTGTCGTGGCCCCCGAAGATCAGTGAATTCAGCGGGGTCAGGCCGGAGTCCGTGAAGGGGGGTGTCTCGGTCACCATGCCTGTTGCCGGATGCAGACCCGCGGCCACCGCCGCGCATCCCGCCACGACCGTGGTGGCGACGGAACCCCGTGCGCCGATCAGCCAGACTCCGAGTGAGGGCCCAAGAGCCGAGGCCGACGCCGAGGCCACAGCCGAAGCGGATGCGGCGGGCACAGATGTGGACACGGCTGCCTCCAGAAGAGAGAGGAAGGGGGAAGAGACAGGGCAAGACGGCGGGCGGAGATCCGGCGTCCCCCGCCCGCCGCCGATCAGTCGCCCGCTGTGGGCGAAGTGGCCGGAGCAGGCAGTTCCTTCACGCGGATGTCGCGGAAGGAGACCTGGTCCTCGGATCCGTGGTTCTGGATGCCGATATACGATGGTGCCGGGGGAGTCCTTGGCGGCGATGGCGGTCCACTGTCGGCGGGCGATCACGTCGTCCAGGAGGTCGAGGTCCTCCCAGTAGGAGACGGCGGCCGACGTCGCGCCGAGGTCGGAGTGCTCGAAGCCGGTTCCGATCCCCTCGGCGTTCGACTTAGCCTTGAGCAGCGGAATGCGGGGGGCGGTGGCCGGGGTGTACTCCTTGCCGGTGGTCGGCGGCGCCGAGGTGCTGCCGGACGACGGGCTCGGGGACGCCTTCGCGTCGGACTGGGCGGGCTTATCGCCGCCGTCGAGCGTCGTGACGGCGATCCTGCCGACTGGCGCCATTGGGTCACCCAGAACACCGAGCGCGCGACCCTCTACACCAACGGCGGGGAGCCGCCCCGGGCCCCGGAGCCGCAGCGCGAGCACGAGACCGGCGTCTTCGACAGCGAGGAGCCGGGCAAGGTCGAAGCCCGCGTTCGTCAGGAAGCGGCCGGCCGCACGGTCGAGGACGTAGGAGACATAGAACTCGGTGTCGATGTCCACGGGTTGGGCCAGCATCACCTGATGGACGGTGTGGCCCTTGATGTCCATGCCCAGGATCTGGCGGGCGGTCAGTTCGGCGGCGGCCGGGTCGGCGGCGAGTTTGACTTCGCCTGCCTTGCCGCGGCCGCCGGTCTTCACCTGGGCCTTGACGACCACATGGCCGCCGAGCCGTTCCGCGATCGTGCGTGCCGCCTTGGCCGAGTCCGCCACCGCAGCCTTCGGCACCAACACACCGTATTCCTCGAAGAGTTCCCTTGCCTGGTACTCGAACAGGTCCATCTCGGCTCCTGACTCAAAAGTGCCGCACGCCCCCTGGACACCACTCACCGGGGGCGCCGGTCACCGCGACGGCGAGGAAGACATACGCGGCGAGCGTGCCGAGGCCGATGAGGACCGGGCGGGCGCCGTCGGTGAACGGCACCGCGGCGGACAGGGTGCCGGTGTGCCCCTCGGCGACCTTCACCCAGATGTGCAGGCCGAGGAAGCCCAGCCCGGCGACGCCGGTGCCGCGGTGCACGGCCTGGGCGAGCAGCCGGTGGCCCGTGTGCAGCACCATGCGGTCGGTGGCGGCCAGGCCCCACAGCACCGTGACGGACAGCGAGACCAGCGCCAGCACGCCGGCGCCGAAGTCCAGGAAGACCATGGTGGTGTTCATCGCGCCGGAGTGCAGGGTGACGGCGAGGAAGAGCAGCAGCGCCGCCGGAAGTGCCGGACGGAGCAGGGGGGTTCGGGTGAAGCCGCCGCCCGGTGCCCGGTCCGGCACCCGTGGCGGCGGGCCGGGTTTCTCTCTCGGGCACCGGGGACGGGGCCCGGGCGGCGAGGGCCGGGCGCGGTGCGCGTGCCGGCTCTGCAAACGGGGTGCGGACATCGAACCTCCCGGTGGGGGCAGCGGGATGGGTGAACCGAATTTCGATGAAATCTCCCGGCGGCGGTATTTGCGCCGCGGCTTTTGTTGGGGTGACCACCGGTAACTGTCAACATTCCGTGACCGGGTGGATACTCAGGGCCGTTAAACCGGATGAGCAAAAGCATCACCGAACGCCCTCTAAATTTCCTAAGGTTTATCGCGCTGTGACAAATTCCTGCACCGGCATCGCGGTCGCACTGACTGTCGATGATGCCGACTCAGGCGCAGGGGTGGTGTCAAGCCCTGCCCCAGCCGCATCCCGCCAGTGCGGGATAACAAGGTTCATACAGTATTCGTCGACTGTATGCAATCTGTCGAGACGCCACCCGAGCGCCCCCGAGACCAGCAGCAACACCCGAGCGCAGCACCCGAAGAGCACCTCGTGAGAGCACTCCAACTCCCCTACGAAGGGACAGGACTTCGCCATGCCCGACGACAGCAGCGAAAAGAACCAAGGCCTCATCTCCGGTGGGCATCTGGTCGCCAAGGCCCTCAAGGCCGAGGGGGTAGAGGTCATCTACACCCTGTGCGGCGGCCACATCATCGATATCTACGACGGCTGCGTCGACGAAGGCATCGAAGTCGTCGACGTACGCCACGAACAGGTCGCCGCCCACGCCGCCGACGGTTACGCCCGCATCACCGGCAAGCCCGGATGTGCCGTCGTCACCGCGGGCCCGGGCACCACCGATGCCGTCACCGGCGTCGCCAACGCCTTCCGCGCCGAATCACCCATGCTGCTCATCGGCGGCCAAGGCGCCCACACCCAGCACAAGATGGGCTCACTCCAGGACCTGCCGCACGTCGACATGATGACGCCCATCACCAAGTTCGCCTCGACCGTGCCGGACACGGCGCGCGCCGCGGACATGGTCTCCATGGCGTTCCGCGAGTGCTACCACGGCGCTCCCGGGCCCTCCTTCCTGGAGATTCCGCGCGATGTCCTCGACGCCAAGGTGCCGGTGGAGCAGGCACGCGTACCGCAGTCCGGGCACTACCGTGCCTCCACCCGCACCGCCGGTGACCCCGAGGCCATCGAGAAGCTCGCCGACCTCCTTGTGCACGCCGAGAAGCCGGCCATCCTGCTCGGCAGCCAGGTATGGACAACACGCGGCACCGAGGCGGCCACCCAGCTGGTCCGCACCCTGAATGTGCCCGCCTATATGAACGGGGCCGGACGCGGCACCCTGCCGCCCGGCGACCCGCATCACTTCCAACTGTCCCGGCGGTACGCCTTCTCCAACGCTGATGTGATCGTGATCGTCGGTACTCCTTTCGACTTCCGGATGGGATACGGCAAGCGCCTCTCGCCGGACGCGACCGTGGTGCAGATCGACCTGGACTACCGGACCGTGGGCAGGAACCGGGACATCGACCTGGGAATCGTGGGCGATGCCGGACTGATCCTGAAGTCCGTGACCGAAGCCGCATCGGGACACGTTTCTAATGGACTCAGTAACGGAGGTGCCTCCAAGCGCAAGGAATGGCTGGACGAGCTGCGCGCCGTCGAACAGACCGCCATCGAGAAGCGACTGCCCAACCTGCGTTCGGACGCCTCCCCCATTCATCCGTACCGCCTGGTCACCGAGATCAACGACTTCCTCACCGAGGACTCGATCTATATCGGCGACGGCGGCGACATCGTCACCTTCTCCGGTCAGGTCGTACAGCCCAAGGCACCCGGCCACTGGATGGACCCCGGCCCCCTCGGCACCCTCGGCGTCGGCATCCCCTTCGTCCTGGCCGCCAAGCAGGCACGGCCGGACAAGGAGGTCGTGGCGCTCTTCGGCGACGGCGCCTTCAGCCTGACCGGCTGGGACTTCGAAACTCTCGTCCGCTACAACCTCCCCTTCGTCGGGATCGTCGGCAACAACTCGTCCATGAACCAGATCCGTTACGGCCAGAAGGCCAAGTACGGCGATGAGCGCGAACGCGTCGGCAACACCCTCGGCGATGTCCACTACGACAAGTTCGCCCAAATGCTCGGCGGTTACGGCGAGGAGGTCCGCGACCCCGCCGATATCGGTCCCGCACTGCAGCGCGCCCGGGAGTCGGGCAAGCCGTCGCTCATCAACGTCTGGGTCGACCCGGACGCGTACGCCCCCGGAACCATGAACCAGACCATGTACAAGTAAGGGATCGCTGAGGTGACTGCCATGACCAAGGCTCTCGAAGGCATTCGCGTCCTCGATATGACGCACGTCCAGTCAGGGCCCTCCGCGACCCAGCTGCTCGCCTGGCTCGGCGCGGATGTCGTCAAGCTCGAGGCACCGACCGGTGACATCACCCGCAAGCAGCTGCGCGATCTGCCGGACGTCGACTCGCTCTACTTCACGATGCTCAACTGCAACAAGCGGAGCATCACCCTCAACACCAAGACCGAACGCGGCAAGGAGATCCTCACCGAGCTGATCCGGCGCTCGGACGTCATGGTCGAGAACTTCGGCCCGGGAGCCGTGGACCGGATGGGGTTCACCTGGGAACGCATCCAGGAGATCAATCCGCGTATCGTCTATGCCTCCATCAAGGGTTTTGGGGAAGGTCCGTACACCAACTTCAAGGCCTACGAGGTCGTGGCGCAGGCCATGGGCGGGTCGATGTCGACCACGGGCTTCGAGGACGGGCCACCGCTGGCCACCGGGGCGCAGATCGGGGACTCGGGCACGGGCATCCACGCCGTGGCGGGGATTCTCGCGGCGCTGTTCCAGCGGGAGAACACCGGGCGTGGTCAGCGGGTCAATGTGGCCATGCAGCATGCTGTGCTCAACCTCTGTCGGGTGAAGCTGCGCGATCAGCAGCGCCTGGCCCATGGCCCGCTCGCTGAATATCCCAACGAGGACTTCGGCGATGAAGTTCCCCGTTCGGGAAACGCGTCCGGCGGCGGTCAGCCCGGCTGGGCGGTGAAGTGCGCACCGGGCGGCCCGAACGACTATGTGTACGTCATCGTCCAACCGGTCGGCTGGAAGCCCCTTTCGGAGCTGATCGGCCGGCCCGAACTGGCCGAGGACCCCGAGTGGGCGACCCCCGAGTCCCGGCTGCCCAAGCTCGGCAAGATGTTCCAGCTGATCGAGGAGTGGTCGTCGACGCTCCCGAAGTGGGAAGTCCTGGAACAGCTCAACTCCCGCAACATCCCATGCGGCCCGATCCTGTCGACGAAGGAGATCGTCGAGGACGCCTCGCTCGCCGCCAACGAGATGGTCGTGAAGGTGCCCCACCCGGAGCGCGGCGAGTTCACCACGGTCGGCAGCCCGCTCAAGCTCTCCGACTCCCCCGTGGACGTGTCCAGCTCGCCGCTGCTCGGTGAGCACAACGAAGAGGTGTATGTCGGCGAGCTCGGCCTCGGTGACGAGGAGCTGCGCCTGCTCAAGTCGAACGGAGTGATCTGAGTGATGGCAGAGGACCGCTCGCGGACGGTGCGGACGCTGCTCGATGCCGTACGGGCCGATGGCCGCACCGCGCTCACCGCGCCCGAGGGCAAAGTGATCGCGGACGCGTACGGCATCGCCGTGCCCGGTGAGGAACTGGCCGGCGATGTCGACCAGGCGGTCGCGCACGCGGCCCGCTTCGACGGGCCCGTCGTCCTCAAGATCGTCTCCCCGGACATCCTGCACAAGACCGATGCCGGTGGAGTCGTGGTCGGGGTGCAGGGCGCCACGGATGTGCGGGCCGCTTTCCACTCCATCATCGACAACGCGCGCGCCTACGCCCCCGGGGCCCGGATCGAGGGGGTGCAGGTGCAGCAGCTCCTGCCCTCCGGCCAGGAGGTCATCGTCGGTGCGGTCACCGATCCGACCTTCGGGAAGGTGGTGGCCTTCGGCCTCGGCGGCGTACTCGTGGAAGTACTCAAGGACGTGACCTTCCGGCTCGCGCCGGTCGACGCGGACGAGGCGCTCTCGATGCTCGACTCGATCCGGGCGGCCGAGATCCTGCGCGGTGTGCGCGGGGCTCCCGCGGTGGACCGGCGGGCGCTCGCCGAGCAGATCCGCCGGATCTCCGAACTGGTCACCGACTTCCCGGAGATCGCCGAGGTGGACCTCAACCCGGTGATCGCCACACCGGAGGGCGCGCTTGCGGCGGACATCCGCGTGATTCTCTCCTCGGAACCGGCGCAGGAGCGGCGCACCTACAGCCGCACTGAGATCCTCCGGTCCATGCGCCGGCTGATGCAGCCGCGCTCGGTCGCCGTGATCGGGGCCTCCAACGAGCAGGGCAAGATCGGCAATTCGGTTATGCGCAACCTCATCGTCGGCGGCTTCTCGGGAGAGATCCATCCCGTGAACCCCAAGGCCGATGACATTCTCGGCCGCAAGGCGTACAAGAGTGCCACGGACGTTCCCGGTGAGGTGGATGTGGCGGTCTTCGCGATCCCCGCCAAGTTCGTGGCCTCGGCACTCGAGGAGGTGGGACGCAAGGGGATTCCCAACGCGGTGCTCATCCCCTCCGGGTTCGCGGAGACCGGCGAACACCAGCTGCAGGCCGAGATCGTGGCCATTGGTGAGCGGTACGGCGTACGCATCCTTGGCCCGAACATCTACGGCTACTACTCGACCTGGCAGGATCTCTGCGCCACCTTCTGCACGCCGTACGACGTCAAGGGCGGGGTGGCGCTCACATCCCAGTCGGGCGGCATCGGCATGGCGATCCTCGGCTTCGCACGCGCCACGAAGACGGGCGTCTCCGCGATCGTCGGGCTCGGCAACAAGTCGGACCTGGACGAGGACGATCTGCTGACCTGGTTCGATGAGGACCCCAACACCCAGTGCATCGCCATGCACCTGGAGGATCTCAAGGACGGCAGGGCCTTTGTGGCCGCGGCCCGGGAGACCGTGCCGAAGAAGCCCGTGGTGGTGCTGAAGGCGGGACGCACCGCGGCGGGCGCCAAGGCCGCCGGGTCGCATACGGGGGCCCTCGCGGGCGACGACGCCGTGTACGACGACATCCTCCGGCAGGCCGGTGTGATCCGGGCGCCCGGGCTCCACGAGATGCTGGAGTACGCGCGTGCCCTGCCGGTACTGCCCACCCCGAAGGGCGACAACGTCGTCATCATCACCGGTGCCGGTGGTTCCGGTGTGCTCCTCTCGGACGCGGTGACCGACAACGGCCTCTCCCTGATGGAGATTCCGGGGGATCTGGACGCCGCCTTCCGGAAGTTCATCCCTCCCTTTGGGGCGGCGGGGAACCCGGTGGACATCACGGGTGGGGAGCCGCCGTCGACGTACGAGGCGACGATCCGGCTCGGCCTGGAGGACCCGCGGATCCACTCCCTGGTCCTTGGCTACTGGCACACCATCGTCACCCCACCAATGGTGTTCGCCGAGCTCACCGCGCGCGTAGTGGCCGAATTCCGGGAGCGGGGCATCGAGAAGCCGGTGGTGGCCTCGCTCGCGGGCGACGTCGAGGTCGAAGAGGCGTGCTCCTATCTCTTCGAGCGAGGCGTCGTGGCGTACCCGTACACGACCGAGCGGCCCGTCGCGGTCCTCTGCGCCAAGTACCGCTGGGCACGGGCGGCGAAGCTGCTGTGAACGCACCGGGCCTGTCGCGACGGACCGCTCGGCGGTGGTCGATGAGGGGGTGAGGCGAAGGGGGCGGCCGGCGGTGCGCGCCGGCCGCCCCCAGGGACCCGAGCGCACACGAAAGGAATTGGACAGGGGGCGCTGGCCAGGTCTTACGACGCAAGGGGTGCTAAGGAAACGTGGCAACCACCGATATACCAACATCCGTTCCCTATCGGGAACTGACGGACAGCAACGGTCGTATGTATCGGGTCGGCGAGACCGACGTCGACATCATGGGCCGCAAGCGCAAGTGGATGGTCATCCTGCCGTGGGTGGGCATGATGGGCATCAGCTCGGCCGAGTACGCATTCGCCTCCGCCGAGGAAACCCTGCACACCGCGCATCACTGGAGCAGTCTGCACATCTTCTGGATGCTCGGGGTGTGGGTCTTCTTCCAGGCGGCGGTCGCCTTCCCTGCGGGCAAGCTGCGCGAAAGCGGAAGGCTTCCGGCCCGCTGGGCGATGATGTACGGCGCGCTCGGCACACTGCTGGGCTATCTCTCATTGGCGTACGCGCCGCATGTGATCGTCGCCTATCTGGGCTTCGGCATGTTCAGCGGTATGGGCGCCGGCATGGTGTACGCGACCTGCGTGAACATGGTCGGCAAGTGGTATCCGGAGCGGAAGGGCGGTAAGACCGGCTTCGTCAACGGCGGCTTCGCCTATGGCTCCGTGCCGTTCGTGTTCATCTTCACCGGTTACATGGATCTGACGAACTTCCGGTGGGTCCTTGTCGCCGTCGGCGTCTTCCTCGCGGCGATGGTGGCCGTCGCCGGGTTCTTCTTCAGGGATCCGCCGAAGAACTGGTGGCCGGCCGATGTGGACCCGCTGCGTCCGCCGGACGACCCGCGGGCTCGGCGCGCCCTGTTGAAGAACCCTCCCGCCGTGAAGCAGTACACCCCCAAGGAAGCCTGGCAGACAGGTCGGGTCGCGCTGATGTGGTTCTGTCTGCTGTGCACCTCGGGCGTGAATATCTTCGGTATCGCCTTCCAGGTGGAGATCGGCCAGGAGGCCGGCTTCGCGGGCGGCATCGTGGCCACCGCCATGTCCCTCAAGGCCATCGTCAACGGCACGGGACGAGGCGTCATCGGCTGGCTGTCGGATCGCTATGGACGCAAGCAGTGCCTGATCTTCGTCTGTATCGTCCTGGGCCTTTCCCAGTACGGCATTCTGTGGTCCGCGGGCATGGCGAGCCTGCCGCTGTTCCTGCTGTTCTCCAGCATTTCCGGATTCGGCGGAGGCGCCATCTTCCCGATGTTCGCGGCCATGACGTCGGACTACTTCGGTGAGAACAACAACGCCTCCAACTACGGTCTGGTCTACAGCTCCAAGCTGGTCTCGGGGCTCTTCGGGTCCGGGCTCGGCGCTCTGGTCGTGAGCAACTGGGGCCACACCGGGGCGTTCACCCTGGCCGGTTCCACTTCGCTGCTCGCCGGGTTCGTGGCGCTGTTTCTCACCCAGCCCGGCAGGCCCAGGTCCAAGGGCATCAAGCCCAACCCGCAGCCCATCAGCCGGGATGCCGTGTGACGAGCTGACCGCGAGCGCGACACATACGAAGGGACCGTCCGGGACTGACCCGGACGGTCCCTTCGCTATCGCTCCCTACCTATGTGGCGACGGCCGCCGAACTCGACGCTCCCGTAGGGGGGTCATCGGTCGCGCAGCGAGTGGAGGTGCTCGCTCGACTTACGGGCGAAGGTGAACGACTCCTCCGGGTTGTCGCGCTCGGCCTGCCAATGGTGGTACCGGCGGCCGGTCTCGGTCCGGCGCGTGACCTTCGAGATGAAGTTCTTGTAGTCGATGTCGCCGTCGCCGACGTCGACCATCCGGTAGCCGTCCCGGGCACTCTCGTCGTGTTCGCCGTCCTTGACGTGGAACAGCGGGTAGCGGTGCGGCTGCTTGAGTACGTAGTCGAGCGGGTCGAAGGGGGCGGGGGTGCCGTCGACTCGCTTGGAGAAGCGGAACTGTCCTGCGTACGCCCAGTAGATGTCCATCTCCAGGTGGCGTCTGCTCGGCCTGTCCGCCGGTGGTCGGTGCTGTCCGGCCGGCCTGGTCGTGGCCATGCTTGGTCTCGTCCGCAGGGGCCAGCACCTCACCCACCCGCGAGCGGGCGATGGCCCATTCCTTCCAGTCCTGCTCGGCCAGGGCCAGCTCGGCCTGGACCCGGTCAGCCTCCTCCCGCAGCTCGTCCACCCGACGGCGAGCGGCGAGCTCGCGCTGTTCCAGCAGCCCCACGACTGACGGCATCCACAACCTCCACCGGAGCGACGACACGACAGCCCACCACTCCCACGGGATCGCCGACCCTATGCCCGACCAGCGAAAACGCAGTCCTCAAGTCCGGAAAGGCAACGGCTTCTGAGGATGGGCTGCCCATGGACGCCCGCTGGGAGGACAGGCAGCAGGTCCTCGAAGCCCTGGTCCGGGATCCTTGTCAGGACGACGGGAACTTCGCCCGGTTCTTGTTGCTTCAGGAGACACGGTGGCATGGGCACTCCTGGGGATTCAGCCACAGCATCGAACTCGCCGCCCTGTTGATCGCCGAAGAACGCCACGTCGGGGACGTCTGGCTCCTGTGGGAAGCCGTCTGCCGGAGCTTCGACACCTGGTGCGGCCTTCCTCACCACCTGCTGCTCGCCGCCGGAGTGTCCATCACCACGGAGTACGTCAAAGGCTCTGACCATCCCCAGCGGGACAACCTCTTGGAGCACCTCGGGAAGATCTCCCAGGTCACAGACGAGGAGGTCGCCCAGACACTGAGCCAGCGGCGCCGCTACTACGGCGAGATCCTCGACGAGCTAAGTGTATGAGGACAGGACGTTGGTGACGGTCAGGGGCAGGCGGACTGCCGGTGGCTGGTTTCCAGCTGCCCCGTGTGGGCGGTGGTAGTTGTAGTGGATGTTCCAGACGCGGAGCGCGTCTGAGCGTTGTTGCTCGGACTGCCAGCTCCGGGCGTAGAGGAATTCCTCGGCGAGGATGCGGTGGTATCGCTCCACTTTGCCGTTGTGGCGAGGTGTGTATGGGGTGATGCGTTGGTGCCGTGCTCCAAGCAGCGCGCGAGCGAAGGCATCGGCTCGGTAGCAGGCTCCGTTGTCGGTGACGATCCGCTCGATGGTGGTGATGCCATGCGCTGCGAACCAGACGCGAGCGCGGTGCATGAACGCAATGGCGGTGGTGGCCTTCTCGTTTGGCAGTGCCTCGGTGTAGGCCAGGCGCGAAAAGCCGTCGATGGCGGAGTGCAGGTAGATGTAGCCGCGACGGCCGGTTCGGCGTTTCTGCCGTTCTGCAGATTTGGCCTGCGTGCTTCCGCGGCCGTGGACTCGCCAGCCTCCGCCATAGGGGATGCGGCCGGCCTTCTTGACGTCGATGTGCACCATGTGACCCGGGCGGTGGGCGGTGATCTGCCGCGCTGTGCGGTTGGATTCCCCGTCCGGATCGATGAACCGACGGCGGCTCAGTCCGAGCTGTTCCAGATGTCGCGTGATGGTCCGGCGACTGATCTGGATGCCCTGGGCTGAGAGTTCGAAGGTGATGCGCGCTGCGGACCACTTGTGTTCCCGGCGTAGCCGCTCGATTTGTTCCACTACCTCGCCCGGCGTGGCTGTCGGTTGGTGGCGAGGCGCGGAGGACCGGTCGTGCAGGCCAAGTTCACCATAGCGGCGGAATCGGTTTACCCACTTCGACGCGCACGCTCTTGAGATCCCCATCTCCGCGGCCACGTGGGCGATCGGGCGCGACTTACAGCGTTCGACGAGGCGGCGTCGGCCTTCAACAGACAGCGGGGCGTTGCGGTGAAGCGACGGTCTCTTCACGGTCATCGGGTGTGCCGTGTGGGTGCAGAAACGGCAGGAAGGCGAACCGCTACCAGCGGCAGGAAGCAGCCTACGAGGGGCCCCATGCACAGTGCGATCAGCACAGTGCCGACTCCGACGGTTCCACCCAGAAGCCAGCCGGCGCAGGCAACAGCGACTTCGATGCCGGTGCGTACAAGGGCGACGGGTAGGTGGGTGAGCCGAACGAGTCCGGTCATGATGCCGTCGCGTGGTCCCGACCCGAACTGCGCGCCGAGGTAGAGCGCGTCAAAGAATGCCAGAGCGACAAGGCCGAGGGCGAGATATCCGATCTCGGCGAGTGGCCCCTGTGGGTTGGGGAGCACAGTCGCGGTGGCATCTGCGGCGAAGCCGACGATCGCGACGTTGAGGAGCGTGCCAAGCCCGGGCAGTTCTCGCAGGGGGATCCATGCAATAAGCACAAGCAGCGAGATCAGGTTTGTCGCCCAACCGAACGAGATATCAAGAGACTTGGCGGTGCCTTCTGTGAGCACGTTCCAGCTGGCCGCGCCAAGCCCGGACTGGACGAGCAGCATGACGGCGGACCCGTAGCCCATCAAGCCGAGCAGGAGCTGGGGGATCCGACGTGCCTTTCGGGCCGCCCGGACCTGGGCAAATGCGTTCATGCGCGGTAGTACGGGTGGGTCGTGACGAGCCGGGACTGAGGTGTGTGCCGTGGAAGCGGGAGGTGCCATATGGCGAGTCTCTGGGTGATCTGGACCTGGATTCCATAGCCAGATTGGCTATGCTGGTCTGGTGAAAATCAGCACGCACGCGGTAGCGCGGATGTTGGGGACCTGGCAGGAGGGGCCGGGGCCAGCGCATCAACGTCTCTCCGACAGGCTGCGTCTGCTCATCCTGGATGGACGCCTCTCCCTTGGCGCGGCCCTGCCGAGCGAGCGTGACCTGGCTGTCGCGCTCGGCACGAGCAGAACCACCGTCGGTACCTCATTTCGCACGCTGGTCGAGCACGGATACCTCGCCACACAGGCGCGCACCAGGGCGACGGTACGGCTGCCTGATGACACCACGTCCGAGCACCCGGTCGGCACGGACGCAGAGACCATCGACCTGTCCTTTGCCGCGCCGGCTGCGCCCGTAGAAATCCTCCACGCTGCGTTCGCGACCGCTCTCGAACAGCTGCCACGACACTTCGAGCGGCACGGCTACGACCGATACGGCACCGCGGAGCTGCGCGAAGCAGTCGCCCACTGGTATCAGCGGCGAGGACTGCCCACCCGGCCCGATCACATCCTGATCACCAACGGCGCACAGCACGCGCTCGCACTTCTGACACGAATACTCCTGTCGCCACGCGGCAAAGTCCTCATCGACCATCCGACCTACCCACACGCGATCACGACATTCACTCAAGCGCGCGCCCGACTTCTGCCCGTCGCCGTGGCGTCTTCCGGCTGGGACACCGAGCAACTCCAAGCAGCCGGGCAAGCCGCGGACCTGGCCTACCTAATACCTGACTTTCACAACCCGACCGGGATGTGCATGCCCACGAGCGTGCGCCAACAGCTCAGGCTCGCGTGTCCCACGGTCGTCGACGAGACCATGGCCGATCTGGCTCTGGACATTCCGAGCCCCGAACCCCTCGCGCTGCACATGCCAGCAGCCATCAGCATCGGCTCTGTGTCCAAGAGCGTCTGGGGCGGCCTACGCATAGGCTGGATTCGCGCGCTTCCCTCTCTCCTGGAACGCGTCGAAAAGGCCCGTCCCACCACAGACCTCGGCACACCCGTCGTCGAACAGCTCGCCACAGCCGTCCTCCTGAACGAGCACCAGGCCCAGCGACCGGACACACTCCAGCAACTCAGGTCGCAACGTGACGCCCTGCGGCAAGCACTCACCGAGCACCTACCGGACGTGCATGCCCTGCAACCAGCCGGCGGTGTGACGCTATGGGCAACCTTCCCCGGACCCGTCAGCTCACGGCTGGCAGCCATGGCGCCTGACCACGGAGTGACCATCGCGGCCGGACCACGATTCGGGATCGGAGGTGCGTTCGAACGCAACATCCGACTGCCGTACACGCTCCCTTCGAGTCAACTGATCCAGGCAATCCGCAGACTCGCGCAGGCACAACAGGCACTCGCACAAGGCGCTACCGGAACTCATACCCCCGCACCCATCGCATGAGCGTCAACAACGTCATGACGCGCAACAGCTAAGCGGAGAATGAGACGGCGTGGAGATCACCGTGCAGTGGGTACGGACATCGTGGACCAAGGAGTCTCGGGGAGGTGAGAGTGCCGCGCGCAGGAATGCCGCCCCGATCGGGTTCCCTCTTCCACATGCGTCGAGGTCGCTGGCGCACGTGGTGCGCATGAGTGAGGAGGACGGTTTTCAGCCTCATGACACTCTTGAGGACCTGAGCAAGATCGATGTCCAACTCCGTGAAGCCGAAGGACGCCTGCGGGTCTTCCCGCGAGTGCAGCCTTTGTTTGCCCTGCCGCCGCGGCGACGACGCCTGCCCGCCGTGCGACTTGTTCCCGGACAGTGGGTCCGTTGGCAGCTGAACTACCGCTTCAGCAGCGCACTGGGGATCCGAGACTGGTCCTACTGGCTGGACACCTTCAATATCGCCTACGGACCGGTGACCACTGACCTGTTCTGTGGAACGCCTGACTTCTTCATCGACGAGCAGGGCCCCGTCCGCTAGCGCTGGCTGACTTGACCCGCGAGCGGTTGTGGCTCCCCTGCCATCATGTGCCCGTGGTCACCATGGATTCCTCAAATGCCCCCGACCAACTACTCCGCGCCCAGCTGATGCAGCTGCTCAGCGGCATCGAGCCCTGGGACGATCAGGAGCAGACGCACCTCGCTGCAACAGCAGAGTGGATCACCAGCGGAGCGCCTCTCTACAGGACGCTGAAGCCCGCCACCCCCGCGAAGCACCTGGTCAGCTACTTCGTCGTGCTCGATGAGACGCGCGAGGAGCTCCTGCTCGTTGCCCACCGCAAGGCCGGCTTGTGGCTTCCCAGCGGCGGCCACGTCGAGCCGACAGAGGATCCGTGGCACACGGTCCGTCGTGAATGCCGCGAAGAGCTGCGCATCGAAGCCGTACCCGCCTCGATCACCGGGGAGCGCCCGATCTTCCTCACCGTCACACGGACTCGCGGCCAGGGGCGGCACACTGACGTGTCCTTGTGGTACGTCCTGCGGGGAGAGGCAGACCAGGTCACTTCCTTCGACGAAGCCGAGTTCGGCGCGATCAAGTGGCTCTCCTTGGACCAGGTCCTCGCCACACCAGAGGACACCCTCGACCCGCACATGCACCGATTCACTCGCAAGCTAATGAGCTTGCTGGCCCTACGTAGGAGCACGCGGTAATGACCTCCGGCCACCAGGAGAAGACGTGCCTCACGTAACTGGCATCCATAGAGCGCTCTGACCAGCAGGTATTCGAATACAACCCCAGATAACACCTGGGGGGACGTGGCGAAGGAACTCGCGGACGTCATTGGTCGGGTAGCGGGGGCGCAGCAATGCGTCCCCGCTACCCGACCAGTCATCGTGACGGCCATGGTCGCCCTGGACACCGTGAGCGGGGATGGCGCGACCGTGGTGGAGCAGCAGCTCCAGGGCCGCGTGGAGGAGGAGATCACGGCGGCCGGGGACATCCGGCTCCTCCAGGTCCTCGCGATCAGCGGCGACATGGGCGCCATCACCACCGCCGTGTACGGCGCGCTGGGCACCGGCCCGCGCGGTGAGGCGGTCGAGATCACGCACACGTGGGAGGACGTGGAGGCGCGCCTCGGCCTGCTCATCCTCACTGCCGCCGCCGCACTGGACGACCTCACCGGCGATGCCTGGGACACGGTGGATGAGCGGCTGCGTTTCCTCGTGGCGAGGGTCGCGGCCTAGGCCGGACATGAACCCCAGCTGACCCGCTCCACCCTCTGTACGGAAGGGCCCGCACTGCCGTGCGGGCCCTTCCGCGTCATCCCCTACTTTGCGGACGCACACGTCCTAGTGGGGCGTATCCCGCCTCCCCGGTGGGAGAATGAGTGGGAGACAAGTGGGAGATGATCATGGCGGGGTGCTGCAATCAGGCGCTAGGAAATGCTAGATAGCGCTACCTGTGCGGCCCTGGTTCAGCCGCCGGATTCGCCCGCGTCCGGGGCCAGCACACCGGCCGCGATCAGGACGAAGAGGACGATGCCCAGCACGATGCGGTAGATGACGAAAGGCATAAAGCTCTTGGTGGAGATGAACTTCATGAACCATGCGATCACGGCATAGCCGACGACGAAGGCGATGAACGTCGCGAAGATGGTGGGCCCCCAGGCGACATGCCCCTCGCCGGCGTCCTTCAGCTCGTAGACACCGGACGCCAGCACCGCCGGGATGGCGAGGAGGAAGGAGTATCGGGCCGCGGACTCCCGTGTGTAGCCCATCAGCAGACCGCCGCTGATCGTGGCGCCGGAGCGCGAGACACCCGGGACCAGCGCCATGGCCTGGCACATGCCGTACACCAGACCGTGCTTGACGGTGAGATCGTCGAGCGACTTGCGCTGCTTGGCGGCGCGGTGCCGGCCCCCGAGCTCGTCGCGGGCGGCCAGCCGGTCGGCGATACCGAGCACCACACCCAGCACGATCAAGGTGGTGGCGATCAGCCGGAGGTCACGGAACGGCCCCTCGATCGCGTCCTTGAGCGTCAGACCCAGCACGCCGATCGGGATCGAACCGATGATGACCAGCCAGCCCAGCTTGGCATCCTGCGCGTGCCGCAGCTCCGGGTTGACGAGCGAGCGGGCCCACGTCGAGATGATCCGCCAGATGTCCTTGCGGAAGTAGATGATGACGGCGGTCTCGGTGCCGATCTGCGTGATCGCGGTGAACGCCGCGCCCGGGTCGTGCCAGTCGGCGAACGCCGCGGTCAGGCGGAGGTGCGCGCTGGACGAGATGGGCAGGAACTCGGTCAACCCTTGGACGAGTCCGAGGACGAACGATTCAAACCAGGTCATGGAAACTACGCTATCCAGGGGTGATCAAGCGCTTACCGGCGCGGGCGGGGAGAGGCGGACGGTGCGGCGGACGCGGATGATGTCATCGGCCGCTGGGGCAGCGTAGCGCCCGAAGATGTCGGGCCGTCCAAAGGGCCCGGGAGGGACGACGTATTCCGGGAAGGTGTGGACGGAATGCCTTCCGGGGACGGTCGGGGACGGTGGGGAATGACGACGTCTTCCGGGGACGGCGGGGAGGAAAGCCTGGGAAGCGAAGGTCCAGGGAGGTGGAAGTCCAGGAAGGCGGAAGTCCAGGGAGGCGGAAGCGCGGAAGTGGAGAAGCTCGTGCGCCTAGCGCTTGTCCAGCGCCACCGTCCCGCTCACGCACCGTCCGCGCAGCGCCTTGCGCTTGCACCAAGCCGCGATCATCCCGCCCAGACCGCTGAGCGCGATGAAGCCCATGGCGAGGAGGAACACCGGCGAGCCGGGAGTCGAGGCCCGCGCCCCCGCGATGACGTACGCCGCGGTATTCGGGACGCTGCCGAGCGCCGTCGCCGCCAGAAACGGGAACCAACGCATCCGGGAGACCGCGGCGCAGTAGTTCGAGGCGCAGAACGGCACCCCGGGGAACAGCCGGATCGCCAGCATCGAGCGGAAACCGTGCCGGCTCAGCTGCCGGTCCGCCGCGGTCAGCCACCGGGCACGCAGCAACGGGCGCAGCGCGTCCTGGCCGAGCAGCCGGCCGAGACCGAAAGCCAGACCGGCGCCCAGCACCGTACCGCCGAGCGCGGCGGCCAGCCCGGCCTGGCTGCCGAAGAGGGCACCCGCGGCGAGGTTCAGCACGGGACGCGGCACAAATGCGGTGGTGCACACCCCGTACGCCACCGCGAAGCCGACCATGGCCGCCGGGCCGGACAGCTGCGCGGGCCATCCCTCGGTCACCAGCCGCTGCGGCTGCCACTGCAGCATCGCGGCCGCCGCGCAGGCCAGCAGCACGAGCAGCAGGCTCAGCCGGGACCATGGGGAGAAGAGGACACGCGTACAGCGGACGGCGAGGCCGTCGGGCGTCGCGACGGGTTCGAGCATCCCGGGAGCGTAACCCGGCGCGGCTGCCGCGCGGCCGTAACCTTGCCCACATGGCCTCGCCACCGGATCCGTCCAGCGCCCGGGCACCAGCTCCACCCCTCGCACCGGGACAAGCCCCCTTCAGCGCCCTCGCCGACACCGTCCTGTCCCGGCTGACCGCCTCCTGTCCGCCTGCCGGGGACCCCGTACGGGCCGAGGGCGCCGCCGCCTACCTCAAGGGCGTCTGCCCGTTCCTCGGCATCCCCGCCACCGAACGCCGCACGCTGGACCGCGCCCTCCTCAAGGGCACCCCGAAGCCCGACGAGACCGACTGCACGGCCATCGCACTGCGCTGCTGGGACCTGCGAGAGCGGGAGTACCACTACTTCGCCGTGGACTATCTGCGCCGTCATGTGAAGCGCTGCTCGTCCGGCTTTCTGCCGGTCGCCCGGCGGCTGATCACGACGACATCGTGGTGGGACACGGTCGACGCGCTCGCCGCGCATGTCGTCGGCGGGCTGGTGAGCGCGGATGCGCGGCTGACCACCGACATGGACCGGTGGATCGAGGACGACGACCGATGGGTGGCGCGTACCGCGCTGCTGCACCAACTGCGCTTCAAGGAGCGCACGGACACCGACCGGCTCTTCGCGTACTGCCTGCGGCGGGCCGGGCACCAGGACTTCTTCATCCGCAAGGCGATCGGCTGGGCGTTGCGCGCATACGCGAAGACGGCTCCGGAGGCGGTACGCGGCTTCGTCGAGGAACACCGGGAGGGGCTCTCCCCGCTCTCGGTGCGTGAGGCGATGAAGCATTCGTGAGGCGGGAGGGCGGGGGAGACGTGCGTGTGAGGGAGAGAGGCGGGAGAGGCGAGCGCGCGGTGAGTTGACGTGGCCTCAGCAAAGGTAGGTGCCTTGTCAGGGGAGACATCCTCGTCACACAGGACTGCTCCTCAACGGACCTCGTCTCCAACGCCGTCTCTCCAACGCCGCGCTCCCCAAGGGGATTCGACCCCGGCGGATCGCTCGGCGAGTGAGTCGTTTAAATCGTTCGACGCCGCAGCCACCCACCCGCCACCATATGACGTATGTCCCGGCACGCCTTCCTTCCGCTCCCGTCCGCAGTCGCGGACGAGCCGAAGGCTGCCGCCGACTTCCTCGCGGCCATCGCCGCAGCCGACTGCGCGCCCGCAGGCGCCGCCAAGGTGGCCGCCGTCACCGCCGTCGTGACAGACGCCGTCGCAGCAGCCGCTGTCCCGGTCGTCGCCGCGGCGGACGGCGCGCGAAGCTGACCCTCCCCGGATCGTCCGGCGGACCCCGCAGGGGGAGGGTCGGATCGGCCCAGGGGTCCCCGGGTGCCAAGTCGCCCTCCTCACCGCATCGTTGCGAGGAAGAACGCCATGCCCAAGACGGCATACGTACGTACCAAGCCGCACCTCAACATCGGCACCATGGGCCACGTCGACCACGGCAAAACCACGCTGACCGCCGCCATCACCAAGGTCCTCAGCGACCGGGGGATCGGCACCTTCGTCCCCTTCGACCGGATCGACCGGGCCCCGGAGGAGTCCGCCCGCGGTATCACCATCAACATCTCCCACGTCGAGTACGAGACCGGCACCCGGCACTACGCCCATGTCGACATGCCGGGCCACGCCGACTTCATCAAGAACATGGTCACCGGCGCGGCGCAGCTCGACGGCGCGATCCTCGTCGTCTCCGCGCTCGACGGGATCATGCCGCAGACCGCCGAGCATCTGCTGCTCGCCAAGCAGGTCGGCGTACGGCACATCGTCGTCGCCCTCAACAAGGCCGACGCCGGCGACCCGGAGCTCACCGACCTGGTGGAGCTGGAGGTACGCGAGCTGCTGGGCGCGCACGGCTACGACGGGGAGCACGTGCCCGTCGTACGGGTCTCCGGACTGCGCGCGCTGGAGGGCGCCCCGCGCTGGACGGCGGCGATCGACGCACTGCTGGACGCCGTGGACACCTACGTGCCCATGCCCGAGCGTTACGTCGACGCACCATTCCTCCTCCCGGTGGAGAACGTGCTGACCATCACCGGGCGCGGCACCGTCGTCACCGGCGCCGTCGAGCGCGGCACGGTACGGGTCGGCGACCGGGTGGCGGTGCTGGGCGCGGAGACCGAGACCACGGTCACCGGGCTGGAGACGTTCGGCAAACCGATGGAGTCCGCCGAGGCCGGGGACAATGTCGCGCTGCTGTTGCGCGGTGTGCACCGCGAGCAGGTGCGCCGCGGGCATGTGGTCGCGGCGCCGGGCAGCGTCACACCGCGCCGCCGGTTCACCGCGGACGTCTATGTGCTGTCCACGGAGGAGGGCGGCCGCCGTACGCCACTGTCCACCGGCTACCGGCCGCAGTTCTACATCCGCACCGCGGACGTGGTCGGCGACCTCGACCTCGGCGAGTGCGCCGTCGCCCGCCCGGGCGAGACGGTGACCGTCGCCGTCGAGCTGGGCCGGGCCGTGCCCCTGGAGCCGGGCCTCGGCTTCGCCATCCGCGAGGGCGGCAGGACCGTCGGCGCGGGCACGGTACGGACGGTCGAGGGCTGAGGCGGCGCCGTAGGCCCCGGATACCAACGGGGCGCCCCTCGGGCGTGAACGGGGCGAGCCCTGGGCGTCAACGGGCGCTCCGTTTTGGGTAATAAACACCCTAAAGTCTTAAATGACCGGTAAATGATGGGATATTGACTGTGCCCTGCCCCTGCCTCAGCGGGGCGGGGCACAGCCGCGTACCCCGGAGGTACGCTGCCGGCCATCGGGCGGGTGGTGCGACACTGCTTGCCCATTGGTCAGGACGTGCCCATGGGACAGTCATGGACAGAACGAGCCGCGTGGCCCGGGCGGACGGCGCGTGCGCCCGTCGGCCGGCCTGTGGTCCAGAGGCCGGATGGCCGGGGCGGGAAGGGGAGGGCGCATGGCGGGTACGGCACTGGTCCTGGGCGGCGGAGGGCTCACCGGGATCGGCTGGGAAATCGGCATGCTCGCCGGTCTCGCGGAGGCGGGCATCGACCTGACCGACGCCGATGTCGTCATCGGAACCTCAGCGGGATCGATCGTCGGCGCCCACCTCACCTCGGGGCACTTCTCCCTGGAGGGGATGTACGCACGACAACTGGCCGCCCCCGAAGCCCGGCCCGGCGAGGGGCGGGCGGGCGGCGGGCGGTCGGGTGGGAGCCGGCCGGCCGCCCGGATGGGGCCGGGGTCGCTGGCACGCTTCGCGGCGATCGCGCTGCGCTCCCGGAACACCGTGTCGTTCGGCGCGCGGATGGGCCGACTCGCGCTGGCGGCCCGTACGGCCCCGGAGGCGGAACAGCGCGCGGTGATCGCCCGGACCCTGACCATCGACGACTGGCCCGCGCGTCGGCTGATGATCACCGCGGTGGACGCGGCGACAGGGCAGCGGACCGCCTTCGACGACGCCAGTGGTGTCGGGCTGGTCGACGCGGTGGCCGCGAGCTGCGCCGTACCGGGGGTCTATCCACCGGTCACCCTCGACGGAAGCCGCTGGATCGACGGCGGGGTGCACTCCAGTGCCAATGCCGATCTGGCCGCCGGATACGCCCGGGTCGTGGTCGTCGCACCGATGGCGGTCAGCGGTGGACCCATCGACGGCCCCCACTCCCAGGGAGCGAGACTGGCACGCCAGGGCACCCGGGTATGCGTGATCACCCCGGACCGCGCGGCCAGATCGGCCTTCGGACGCAACGTCCTGGACCCCGCCAAGCGCGCAGACGCCGCCCGCGCGGGCCGCCGCCAGTCGACCGCCCACGCCGAGAAAATCCACGAGGTCTGGGCGGCCTGATCCGTAGTGTGGACGGCCTGATCCAAGAGCGGGCCGGGCCCGTCGCCGGGGGCCGTCGCCGACCGGGCCCCGGCGCGTACGGTCCGCTGCCCGCCCCCTGGCCGCCGTCTCCCGGGCGGGCCCTCCGGGTCTCCCGGGCGGGGCCTCCGGCCACCAGCCGGCGGCCCCGCCCGGCACAATGGGACGGTGGACGAAGCGCCAGAGCCGATACCCGTCACCCGGACCGTGGACTACGGCACCGCCAAGCTGATGCCGGACGTCGACCGCCCCCGCGCGTGGCTGCTGACGGTGGACGGCGCGCCTCAGTCCTACGTCGACCTCGACACGCCCACGCACCTGGAATTCGAGTACATACGCCGCCTCGCCCACGTCCTCGACGAGGCGGCGGCCTCCGGAGAGCCGCTCGACGTGCTGCACCTGGGCGGCGGAGGGCTGACCCTGCCGCGCTATCTGGCCGCCACCCGCCCGCGCTCCCGGCAGGACGTCGTCGACGCCGACCAGGCACTGCTCTGCCTGGTGATGGAACACCTCCCGCTGCCCGACGGCTCCGGCATCGGGGTGTGCGCACAGGACGCCCGTACGGCGCTGGAAGCGGCGCCGGAGGCCAGCGCCGATGTCATCGTCGCGGACGTCTTCGGCGGCTCGCGCGTCCCCGCCCACCTCACCTCGGTCGAGTACGCGCACGCCGCCGCCCGGGTGCTGCGCCCGGACGGCCTCTACGCCGCGAACCTCGCCGACAGCGCGCCGTTCGGCTTTCTGCGCGGCCAACTCGCCAATTTCGCCACGGTCTTCGACCATCTCGCGCTGATCGCCGAGCCCTCCGTCCTGCGCGGCCGCCGCTTCGGCAACGCCGTGCTGCTCGCCTCGCGCGCGGAGCTGCCGGTCGCCGCGCTGGCCCGGCGGGTCGCGGGTGACGCATTCCCGGCCCGGGTCGAGCACGGCAGGTCGCTACGGCGGCTGATCGCGGACGCCGCCCCCGTACGGGACGCGGAGGCGGGGGCTTCCCCGGTGCCGCCGGACGATTCCTTCAGCATCGGCTAATCGGTCAGGTGTCGGCTCGGCCGGTCACGGCTCGGTCGGTCAGGTGTCGGCTCGGCTCGTGCGTGATCAGCCCGTCGTAGGTGATTGGCTCGGCTCGGCCGAGGGACGGTGGGTTCGGCCGCTGCGTTGAACGGCGGTCCCGGCAGCTCCGAACGGCACTCAGTGGCGTCGGTCATCGACGTTCGGTGGTATTCCGCGGGCTCGGGTGGGTCTCGCGATGTGCGGCTCCGTCGCACGCCCGGCCTCTTCCCTAACCTTTCCCTTCTGCGTCTCGCGTTTGCGCCTGGCCGGGCCGAGCGCCTCCCGAGAAACGCGCGCGGCACCCCGCCCGGGCGAAGGCGGCGGAGTCGATGGCCAGCACCCAGCCCGGCCCGACGGCGGCGATCAGCGCTCCGGAGCCGCCGAGGCCGGTGATCACCGTGGGTGCCGGTGAGCAGGGTGAAGTTGCGCCCCGCCCAAACGGGGCGGGCCCGTATCAAGACGGCGCCAGGCAGAACGGTGCTGCGATGGGCCGGGGAGCGTTCATGGGCGTCGACGATGAGAGGGGCGGCGCCACGGCGGCATCCGGGTTTCCGGGCGGCCTCGGGACGGTGGGCCCGCCGACTCTCCGCCGGTTCACCTCCCCTTTCGCTCTTCCCAGCCCAAACTACCGGCAGGTAACATGTCGTCCATGTCCTCTGAGACCCTGCCGTCGATCGGCGAGATGATGTCGGCATCCGTGCCGATGGTGCGCACCCTGAACCTTGAGTTCACCGAGACCACCGCCGAGCGCGCCGTGGTCCGTATGCCCGACCAGCCCGACTACCACAACCACGTCGGCGGCCCGCACGCCGGAGCCATGTTCACCCTCGCCGAGTCGGCGAGCGGCGCGATCGTGATGGCGGCCTTCGGCAGCGAGCTCGGCCGCGCGGTACCACTGGCCGTTCGCGCCGAGATCGGCTACAAGAAGCTGGCCATGGGGCCGGTCACCGCCACCGCGGAGCTGGGCCGCCCGGCGGCCGAGGTGATAGCCGATCTCGATGCCGGGGAGCGCCCCGAGTTCCCCGTGAATGTCGCGATCACCCGTGAAGACGGCGCGGTCACCGGCGAGATGACCATCATCTGGACGCTGCGTCCCCATAGCTGAACCGAGACGGACGAGAGCGCCGGCAGCTGGTGAGCTGGCCATGACCACGTAGCCAATGACTACGTCGGCAATCAGCACATCGGCGATGAGCAAGCGGGCGATGTGAGTCGGCGATGCGTGAGTCAGCGATAGGTGAGCCGGCCCCCGGTCCGTCGTGCACCCGCACGGCAGGCCGGAAGCGTTGTCGGCAGCGCCGCGCCGGCCCCCGGAGGCCGATGTAGCCCGAGGCGTATGCGCGACGGCTGTCGGCGTTGGCGATCGAGTACGCTTCCCGGGCGCGCTGTACGTCGCGCCAGGGAAGTGACCGGCACCGGTGTCACACACGCCGGGCAACGGCCCACGGGGGCCCCACACCATGCGGAGGAAGCGGCGTTGCATATCCAGGAGTGGCTGGAGACCGTACCGGCGTTGAGCGTCTACCTCCTGGTGGGGGTGGTCATCGGGCTGGAGAGCCTGGGCATTCCGCTGCCCGGTGAAATCGTCCTCGTCAGTGCGGCGATTCTCGCCGCGACCCAGGACCACATCAATCCCGTCGTGCTGGGCGCCTGTGCCTCCGCCGGCGCGATCATCGGTGACTCCATCGGGTATCTGATCGGACGCAAGGGGGGCAAGCCGCTGCTCAACTGGGCCGGCCGCAAGTTCCCCAAGCACTTCGGACCGGATCAGGTCGCGATGGCGGAGTCGAAGTTCGACAAGTGGGGCATGTGGGCGGTCTTCTTCGGCCGCTTCGTCGCGCTGCTGCGGATCTTCGCCGGACCGCTCTCCGGTGTCCTGAAGATGCCGTACTGGAAGTTCCTGATCGCCAACGTCCTCGGCGGCATCGTCTGGGCCGGCGGCACCACCGCGCTCATCTACAGCGTCGGTATCGTCGCCGAGCAGTGGCTCAAGCGCTTCTCCTGGCTCGGGCTGGTCGCCGCCCTGCTGTTCGGCGTCGCCTCGTTCATCATCATGAAGCGCCGTGCGGCGAAGGCGGCCGCCGAGCGTGAGGTGGTGGAGGAGGCGCCGGTCGGCGCGACGGTCGACTGACGTAGTCACCTACGACATCGACGTTACCTACGGCATCGACCAGATCTCCGGCCCGCCCTCACGCCACTCGAAGACCCCCGTGTCGTCCCAGACGAACGTCGACATGGGGAAACCGGCCCGGCGCAGAAACGCGGCCACGTCGCCGGTGCGCCGCGCGCGGCCCAGGTCCTGCCCGTAGAGGGTCACGCGACGGCCGCCGGTGGAGGGCGGATGCACGATCACAGGCGCACGGTTCATGGGACCAGCATGGGGTGGAACCGCCACGATCGCATCCCGTACGCAGTCAGCTGATTACGTTGAGTGGTTGGCGTCTCGTGCTCAAGGAGGTCCCTCGGCCAAGGAGGTCCCCTGGCCTAGGGGAGGGTGGTGGCAGGCGCGAGAGTCTTACGAGCCCGCTCGAAGCCGTGAGAAGAACGGTGCCGGGCGGGCGTCGGAACCGGCGCGCCGCCACCACCGGATATGTGCGTCGCTGTCCGGCGCCGACAGGCCGTCGCGGACCTCGCGCTGCAGTCCGGCCAGTATGTTGCGCACCCCCGCGATGAACAGCGGGTCGCCGATGAGCTTCTTGGCCGCCAGTGCCTTACGGCAGACGCGCAGGGCCGACTCCGGCCGTCCGTGGGCCCGTTCGGTGAGGGCGCGGGCGTACAGGACGGTCGAGTAGAGCCAGAAGTCCCCGTCGGAGTACCGGACTTCCCAGGCGCGGCGGGCGGCTGCCGTCGCCCGGTCGGCGTCGACCGGTGCGAGCGCGATGGCCAGCAGCGCCCAACTGTGGGCGGGCCCGGGGCCGAACCAGGGGTCCTTGGAGGTATGCTGGGCGGCTTCCTCCAGGCAGGCAACCGCCGCCGGGGTGTCGTCGCGGTACAGCGCCAGCACGCCGTGGGCATGCGCGATACGGGCCAGCCCGTCGGAGTCGGCATGCATCACGGCCGCCGTCCACGCCTGGCCCAGCAGTGCCTCCGCCGTGGCGAGCGAGTGCTCCTGCGCCGCGAGCCAGCCCGCCAGCCACAGCGCCCGCGCCCGGAGCGGGGTGTCGTCCCGGGAGAGCAGCAGCAGCCGGTCGAGGTGCGCGCGTCCTTCGCGGCGGAAGCCGCACGCCGCCCACCGGAACCACAGGGAGACCGCGATCTCCAGCGCGCTGAGTGCGTCGTCCGCGTCCTGCGGAGGCCGGGTCAGCGCCGCGTCGAGGTGGTGCTGCTCGTCCTCGACCAGGCGCACCGCGAGCTGTTGGCCAGTGCCCTGCCAAGCGATCTGCGCCTCGGCGGCGAGCGCCGCGCACGCCTGCCGGAACCGGCGGAGCGCCGAGAACTCCTCGCCCGCCTCGCGCAGCCGCGTCCGCCCGAAGTCCCGGGCGGCGCGCGGGAGCCGGTAGCGCGGCGGCAGTACGACCCCGGAGTCCTCGGGAGGGCCGCCGGCCTCCCGTACGCGTTCCAGGACGGAGGCCAGCGCGAGCCGTTCCAGTGCGGCGTCGACGGCCGCTGCAGGAACGTCACTGCTCGCACATACGCACCCCGCGAGCCAGGGATCGAAGTCCCCGGGAAGCACCGAGAGCCGCGCCCACACCCGACGGTCGACGGGTGAGCAGAGAGCGTAGCCCGCGGCGTGCGCCGCGTGGAGCGAGGTGTGCCGGGCGGTCGGGGCGGGACCGGACCAGAACAGCGGACCGTCCGCGCCCGCCTGCGCCGCGAGCTGCGGCAGCGACATCCGGTCCAACTGCTCGGCGGCCAGCCCGATCGCCAGCGGCGAGCCCTCCAGCGCTTCGCAGATGGCCACCAGCAACTCCGGTGCCGCGGGCCCGGTCCGGGCCGCCAGCAGCTCCACGGCCGGGCCGGCGATCCCCTCGCCCCAGGTCACCGGGAGCGGCGCGAGATCGACGACGCGCTCCACGGCCAGCCCCAGAGCACGGCGCGCGGTTGCCACGATCCGCAGCGCCGGCTCGGCCCGCAGCAGCCGCCGCACCAGCCCCGCGCACGTGTCGAGCAGCGGGTCGCAGTCGTCCAGCAGGAGCGTCGCCCGGCGTCGTACACAGTGCGCGGCGAGCTCCGCGACGGCCGTATCGCCCGTATCGTCCGGGGCCGATGGCCGGCCGCCTTGGCCGGTGGGGGCGTCCGCTTCGCAGCGCACCGTGTCGTACGGACCCGGGCGGGCGGCGGGCCGGGCGACGGCCTGCGTGGTGTCACGGCGGAGGGTGTCCAGGCCCGCCGCGCGGACCAGGGCTGCGGTCAGACCGTCCGCCGACAGGCCATCCCAGCAGCCGACCCGGACGATCGTGCCGCCGTGCCGTGCGGCGTGTTCGTCCAGGACGGTGCGGGCCAGGACACTCTTGCCCACCCCGGCGGCTCCGGTGAGTGTGATCAGCGGGGCGCCGGCCAGCAGCTCGGACACCCGCTCGTGCTCAACGGCCCGTCCCACCACGTTGGGCAGTGACCCGCGATCGGCCCACGCGCTCATCGGTCTTCCCGTCCGCGGCACCGCGCCGCGTGCTTCCCTATGGAGCACCCACGATGCCAGAACCGACCGCCGGGTAAACAGCGGGTGGGCCTATCGATTGAGGGAAAGAGGTCCGACGCGTTTGACATGGCCGGCCGTTCGGTGGCCGACCGCGCGCGGCCCTTGCATCGTCGCAGGCCGGGGCCGGTACGGGGGCGTGCGGATCATCTTATGGTGATGTCTTTCGTACCGTGACCGGGTGGCGGCGCGGGCTGCCACCGGGCGGGCCGGAGGACCCGAGGAGAACGTCCCGATGAAGTGCCTGCGCGTACGACGGCCGGGACGGCTGGGCGTTCATGGGTCCGTCCTCCGGTGGCTTCGCCGCGCTGAAGGCGGTGCTCAAGCACCCGCGGAAGTTCGAGGGCGCCCACCGTCAACGGGCCGGATACGACGCCGGATTCGCGGCTGTGGAAGGGGCATCCGGCCGCGAAGCGGGCCAAGGACCCGCGTGCGCTGGCGCGGCAACTGGCCGCGCGGAAGGGGCCGGAGGTGTATCTGGCCTTAGCTCGGGTCCGGGGAGGTCGCGGTGCCCGACGTGAAGAGCTTCATCCGGGACTACACGGGCGGGCCGATCCACTCAACTCTTTTCGAGACACCCGGCGGTCGGCACAGTGATCATACCTACATCCGGCGGATGGCCGACTCGCCGCACTGGATCAGTGAGCGGACGCAGGGGCCGGTGCCCGTTCCGTCGGTCTGACGCGCCGCGCGGCCGATCGGGGCCGTCGGTCCGCCCGGCCCGGCGCGATCACGACTTCCCGGTCGGCGGGTGCCCCGACATCCGCCCAATGGTCCCACTCGGCACCATTGTTGAGCGCGCGTCAGGGCTCTGTATCAGAACATGATTGGCATGGACGCGAGGTGTCACCATGGTGCTAAGATCATCCTACTTGCCAAGCGCGGTAAACACCTGCTATGGCAAGACGGAAGTTCCGCGTATCGGCCTGAGAAACCGCCACTTGGGGAGAGGCATGCCATGAGCCGGGCCTTCGACGGCTGCTGGCGGGCGACCCTGCGCGGGCGTTCACGCTTGTCTGGAATCGCGAGTGACGGGGGACGCGCCACCCAGGCATTCCATACCCGGTGGCACCGTCGTCCGAAGAGAGTCTTATGACGCCATACTTCCAGGATCCAGCGCTCTGGGGTTTGATCGCTGGTACCCCTGTCGCCGCAGCCGCGATCATTCAGGGCAGAAGAAAGATCGCGGAGCTACGCAGAGAAAAGGGTGAGCTCAAGCAGCGTTACACCACCCTGGAGGAGCATTACGCGGAGGCCGTGGAGGAGGCCAAGGACCGCGCCGAAGAGGCCACGAAGAATACGCTGAAGGCCGCCATGCGGACGCTTCAGGGCCTGGCGAGTGAGCAGCAGCTGATCATTTCCAAGATGCAGGAAAAGTACGGCGATCACCAATTCCTGCAGGACCTTCTCGACGTCGACCACATGAACTCGCAGTTCGCGCGGCGGGCCCAGTCCATCGCCGTCCTCTGCGACGGATGGCTCGGTCGGCGGCGCACCGCGGCCTCGCTCTATGACGTGGTCCGCAGCGCGAAGGGCCGTATCCGCCACTTCACGCGTGTCGAGATCCGTTCCCAGAGTAATTTCGCCATCGTGAGCCGTGCCGTGGAACCGGTCGCGCTCACCCTCGCCGAGCTGCTGGACAATGCCACCAGCTACTCGGCGCCGGAAACGGTCATCGAGATCAATATTCGTCCGGTGCCCAAGGGCGTCTGCATCGTCGTCGACGACGCGGGTGTCGGCATGAACGAGGAAGAGAAGGCCAAGGCCGCCGAGCTGCTGTCTGGCGAGGGGGCACGGGGCGTGTCCAGCCTCGGCAATCCGCCGCAGTTCGGATTCACCGTCATCGGTGTGCTCGCCGCCCGCTACGGATTCAGCGTGTCCGTGGATTCCACCTCGCCCTACGGCGGCGTGCGCGCGGTCGTGCTGCTCCCCGACGGCCTTCTGACGTCCCTGCACGAGCCCGAGGAGAGTCCTGCCGTGGCCGCGTCCGTCCCGATGCCGCCCGAGGAGAACAATTCCGGTTCCGCGGCTCCCGCGGCGCCCCTGGATTCCGCGACCACGGCCGGCGGACTGCCCAAGCGCCGTCGGCGCGGTGCTATTTCCATCGTGCCGGCCGAGGCCGGGAGCGCCACAGACCCGGTCCGCGACAGCGCGCAGACCGCCTCGGTCATGGGCGCATTCCAACGGGGGACGCAGTCGGGCCGTCGTTCCACCAATGCAAGCAGTGAAGGGCATGAGGTTCAGTGAACTACGATCTGTCGTGGATGCTTGACAGTGCTCTGGAAGTGCCCGAAGCGCAGCACGCCATTCTGGTTTCCGCCGACGGGCTCCTCATGGCCCGGTCCAAGGATGTCGGCCGGGACCACGCAGATACCGTTGCCGCCGCGATGAGCGGTATGCAGTCGTTGAGCCGTACCGTCGCCGACTTCTGCCGGGACAGCGGCAATCGGCCGCAGTGGCGTCAGACGCTGGTCGAATTCGACCATGGTTGGGTCTTTCTCATTTCGGCCGGCGAGGGCGCCTATCTCGCTGTCTCGGCGTCGCCCGACGTCGACATGGCGGAGATATCGTTCCGGATGCAGCAGCTGGTCGGACAGCTCGGCAAGGCATTGACCAGCCCGCCTCGCGAGAGGGCCGATATCCAACCATGACGCCCTCGGACGAACCGGAGCTGGAACACGAAGCCGCGGAATTAGTACGGCCGTACGTCATCACCAACGGCCGTGAACTTCCAGATGACAGTGAATTCTCGCTGATCACGCTGGTCACAGTGCACCAGAACCCTCCCAGGACCAAACCTCTCGACCCGGAGAAGCTCCGCGTTATCGAGCTGTGTTCGGGAGGTTTTCTCTCGGTCGCCGAGATCGCCGGACACACACGGCTGCCCGTGGGTGTCGCCAAGATTCTGGTGTCCGATCTCACCGAGGAAGGACACCTCTGTACGCGTGCGCCGATACCGAGCGCCCAGCTCGTCGACAGGCAAATCCTTGAGGAGGTGCTGAATGGGCTCCAGGCTCGCTTTGGATGACGGCGTGTACCTGCGCAATTCGGTGCAGACCGCGGCCAAGATCCTTGTGGTCGGGCATTTCGCCGTGGGCAAGACGACGTTCATCGGAACGATGTCCGAGATTCCCCCGCTGCGTACCGAAGAGGTCATGACGCAGGCCGGCGAGGGCATTGACGACCTGAAAGAGGTTCCCGGCAAGACCACGACGACGGTCGCCATGGACTTCGGCCGTCTCACCCTCAGCGAGAAACTGGTCCTCTACTTGTTCGGAACGCCCGGTCAGCAGCGCTTCGTTCAGGTGTGGGAGGACATGACCCGCGGGGCACTGGGCGCACTGGTACTGGTCGATCCCGCCCGTCTTGCGGATTCGTTTCCTGTCATGGACCTGGTGGAACAGTACGGAATCCCCTACGCCATCGCCGTGAACCGGTTCGACGGGAGCCCGGACCACGAGATCGAAGAGATCCGCGAGGCGCTGGACCTGCTCCCCGAGACGCCCGTCGTCAACTGCGATGTACGGGACCAGCAGTCGTCGGCGGATTCCCTGATCGTGCTCGTCCGTTATCTACAGTCCCGCCTCAACTAGGAGTCCAGGCATGCAATCTCACTCGGAATTCCAGGGCCCGCCACCGGGCTGCCCCGCACACACCGACGGCGAGCGCGTCCCGCTGCACGGGCCCGAATTCGCCGCCGCTCCCGAGGCGTTCTACGAGCATCTGCGGCAGTACGGTGCCGGCGCCCCCGTCGAACTGGCGCCCGGAGTGGAGGCGACCCTGGTCACGGACTACGCCGCGGCGCTGCGGGTGCTGCAGAATCCCGATGCCTTCGCGCGGGATTCCCGGCGGTGGCGGGCTCTGAACGAGGGGCAGGTTCCTTTGGACAGCCCGGTCCTGCCCATGATGATGTACCGACCGAACAGCATGTTCTCCGACGGCGCCGAGCATTTGCGGTTGCGCCAGGCGGTGACGGACAGCCTGGCCCGGATCGATATGCACCGGATGAGCCGGCATGTCGACCGCGTCGCCTCGTATCTCATCGAGCAGTTCAGCAGCCGGGGCAAGGCCGATCTGATATCCGACTATGCGCAATGGCTGCCGCTGCTGGTCTTCAATGACCTCTTCGGCTGCCCGGCCGAAATCGGTGACCGGCTGGTCTTCGGTTTCTCCGGCATTTTCGACGGGGTCGACGCGGAAAAGGCGAACGAGGTCCTGACGGAGTCGCTGTTCGAGCTGGTTGCGCTGAAGCGTGCCCATCCCGGCGATGACGTCACCTCGTGGCTGATGGCCCATCAGGCCAACCTGTCCGACGAGGAGATGATCCATCAGCTGGTGCTGCTCATCGGAGCGGGCGCCGAGCCGATGCAGAACATCATCTCCAGTGCCCTGCGACTGCTGCTGTGCGACGAGAACTACGCGGGAGGCCAGCACTCGGCCGGTGTCCTGGTCGACGACGCCATCAATGACGTGCTGTGGAACAGCCCGCCGATCGCCAACTACGCGACGCACTACCCTGTGCAGGACGTGGAGATCGCCGGCACCAAGCTGACCGCCGGCGACCCCGTGGTGATCAGCTTCGCCGCGGCCAACACCGACCCGAACCTGTCCGTGGGCCGACAGACGCTCAGCAAGCGGGCGCACCTCGCCTGGGGAGCCGGCCCGCACGCCTGCCCCGCCAAGGACCCGGCCCTGCTGATCTCGGTCCGGGCCATCGAGAAGCTTCTCAACATCCTGCCGGACATCGAACTGGGCGTGCCCGAGGAGAGCTTGACGTGGCGTCCTGGGCCGTTCCACCGGGCGCTCAACGCGCTGCCCGCCCGCTTCACCCCGGTGCCGGGCGAACGGCGGCTGGCCGCTCCCGCTCCGGCCGGCGACCGTGGGGTCGAGACTGCCTCGCCCCAAGGCGGCTCCGGCAAATCGCGGAAGAATAGTTGGTGGAGTGGTTTCCTCAGCTGGTGGAAGGTGTGACGTTCACAACAGCGTCGAGCATTCATTCGCCGTATGAACGTTCAAGTGCGGGGGAAGATAGGGGTGTCGCGACTTACCCGATCTTCTGAAGGAGTCACTGTGCAGCCCGCCCTGGCCTCCCCAATTGTTGATCGGCGTGCGGTGATTTCGCTCTTCTCTCGTCTGCGGACGGCGAGCGGCCAGGCGAATCCCTTGCCTGTCTATGCGGAACTCAGGTCCATGGGGGACGTGGTTCCGGCTCCGTGGGGCGGGTACCTGATCACCTCTTACGGCCTGTGTGACCAGGTGTTAAGGGATAAGGCTTGGCAGGTACCGGACAGTGCATGGCGGGCTCGGCAGGGTGACGGGACGCGCTGGGGGGCGCGTTCGTCACGCGAAATGAGCAGAACCATGCCCGCGCTCAATGGGGCGCAGCACACCCGGGTGCGCCGCTCGGTGGGGAACATGTTCGACCGGAAAACTCTGCCTTTGCTGAAGATTTCGATCGGGAAAACGGTGGAGGAACTTCTCGACCGGCTCACCGTGGAATTGCGGAACGGCGAGGCCGATTTCAGCGCGATTGTCAGCGAAGAACTGCCGATGAGCGCGATCGGCGGATGGCTGCACCTTCCGTCCGCCGATTACCCCCTGCTGCGGTCACTCGCCCACGACCAGGTGTTCACCCAGGAGCTGCTGCCCTCGGCGAGCCAGCTCGCGCGTTCCGACGCGGCGACCGATCAACTGGAGGCGTACTTCAGAGCGTTGGTGCAGGAACGTCGCAGGTCGCCCGGTGACGATCCGGTCTCGCATTGGCTCCGGACCTGGGACGAACTGGAATCCGACCGGGAGGCGGCCGACGAAGCCGTTTACCTCCTCGCGCTTCTGGTCTTCCTGGCCGCGCCGGAGACCACGTCGGCCCTGCTGTCCACCATGATGTGGCTGCTCCTGGAACACCCGCTCCAGATGGGCTGGCTGCGCGCGCATCCGCAGCACATACCGGAGGCGGTCGAGGAGGTGCTGCGCTATGACTCCCCGAACCATGTGATCAGTCGGATCGCCCCCGCCGACACCACCCTCGCCGGAGTGCCCATCGAGAAGGACCGGATGGTGCATCTCATGGTCGGTGCCGCCAACCACGATCCGGCCCACCATATCGATCCGCATATTTTCGATGTCCGCCGCAAGGCCGGCCATCTGAGCTTCAGTGGCGGAATCCACTACTGCCTGGGCGCGCAGCTGGCGCGTCTGGAAGCGACGACACTGCTGACCGGGGTGCTCAGACGCCTGCCCGGCCTCAGTGTCAGCGCCGCCCCGGTCTGGGCGCCACGTGTGGGCTTCCGGCGCATCATGGAGCTGCGGATCACCGCTTCTTGACGCTTTGACAGTAATCGGGGCAATGAGAACCGACGAACAAGGAACATCGTGGTCGAAGACTTCAAGGCCCTCCGCGTCATCCCCGAGGGGCCGGTCCTCAAGGTGCAGCTGAACAGCCCGGAGACCGGGAACGCCGTCTCCGGCCTGCTCCTTGACGAACTCCTCGCCGTGCTGGGCGCTTTGCCGGACGAGCCCGGTGTACGCGTACTGATCCTCTCCGGAGCGGGGGCCGACTTCAGCCTGGGCGGCGACCGCAAGGAGTTCACCGAGCTGCTCGCCGCCGACCCCGGGGGAGCGGAGCTGCGGGTGCTCGCGGCCAAGGCACGCCGGGTCTGCGACGCCCTGGCGACTGCCAACGCCGTCACCATCGCCCGGCTGCACGGCGGGGTGATCGGCGCGGGGCTGGCCCTGTCGCTCTTCTGCGACCTGCGGGCCGGGGCGGACAACTGCCGCTTCCGGATGCCGGAGCTCGCCCTCGGTATGCCGCCCGCCTGGGGTGGCGCGCTGCCACGGCTGCTCAACGAGACGGGCGCTGCACGGATCCGCGAGCTGGTCCTCACCGGTGACAGCTTCGACGCGGCCAAGGCGGCCGAGTTGTCCATCCTCCACAAGGTCGTGCCCGAGGAGAAGCTGGACGACGCGATCAGACTGTGGACCAGACCGCTGGTCCGCAGGTCCGCCACGGCCCTGCGGACCGCCAAGGTGATGATGAACGCGTACGCGGGAGCCAACCGCCTCGCGGACGCCACCCTGTTCGACGCGGAGCTGATGACATCCGTGCTGGCCGCGGCCGAGTCCGCGCGGCGCCGCTGACACACGCGGCCGTGGTGCGGTCCCGACGGGCCGCACCCACCACCGGACAGCCAGGCTCAGCTCTCGACGTCCGTCACCGCGTCCCGATGCCGCGCCATCAGCTCCAGATACATCGCGGCATTCAGCGTGATGGTCTCGCGCTCCTCATCGGTCAGCTCCCGCTTGACCTTCGCCGGCACTCCGGCGACCAGCGAACCGGGCGGTATCCGCAAGCCCTGCGGGACCAGCGCCTGCGCGGCGACCAGTGAGCCCGCGCCGATATGCGCACCGTTCAGGACCGTGGCGCCCATGCCGACCAGGACATCGTCCTCGACGGTGCAGCCGTGCAACACCGCGTTGTGGCCGACGGACACCCGCGCGCCGACGGTCACCGGGAAGCCCGGATCCACATGCACCGTGCAGTTGTCCTGGATGTTGCTGTCGGCGCCCAGGATGATCGGGCCGCAGTCCGCACGCAGGACGGCGTGGTACCAGATGCTCGCCCCCGCGGCCAGGGTGACCTCGCCGAGCACGACGGATGTCGGAGCGGTGAACGCCGCCGGATCGATCTTCGGTTCCGCGCCGCCCACCTGTGCGATCAACGCCCGTCCGGTCATCGTTGGCTCTCCTCGTCAGGTCTGTGCCGCGCCCACAGCACCGTAGACGACAGCCGGCCGGGCCGGGGCGGCCGACGGTGGGGCGAAGATCACAGCGCGCTGTGCGGCCGGTCGTCCGCCGCGCTGAGTACGGTGTGCGAGTGCCGATGAACAAGAACGTGTTCTCATCCATGGCGGCGTGGCGGCGCCGGGCCGTGTCCCGTGCCGTCCACGGCGGCGCGCGCTGGGTGAGGCAGGCCGCTGCCGTCACGGCCGAGCGCCCCGGACCGTACCGCTTCCGCCGGATCGGCCACGGCACCCGGCTCGCCTACCCGCAGGGCACGGTCTTCGGCGACCCGTGGATCGAGATCGGCGACCACTGCATCATCGCCCAGGACGTGACGCTGACCGCCGGCATGATGCCGGACCTCGATCTCGGCGCGGAACCGATCCTCACCCTGGGCAACGGCGTGGTGCTGGGCCGCGGCAGCCATGTGATCGCGGATGTCCGGCTGACGATCGGCGACGACTGCTTCTTCGGCCCCGGTGTTTACATCACCACCACCAACCACAGTTACGACGACCCGGAGGTGCCGGTCGGGAAGCAGTGGCCGCGTGCCGACCCGGTGACCATCGGCCCCGGCAGCTGGATAGGCACCGGGGCGGTCATCCTGCCCGGGGCGCGGCTGGGCAGGAACGTCGTGGTCGCGGCCGGCTCCGTCGTCCGCGGTGAGGTCCCCGACCACGCGGTGGTCGCCGGCGCGCCCGCCAAGGTCGTCCGCAGCTGGGACCCGGAGGCGGGCTGGCAGCCGCCGCTGCGGACGCCGGCGCCGGTGCCGATTCCCGAGGGCGTCAGCCCGGAGCAGTTGCTCGCGCTGGCGGAGTGGCAGGACGCGGCGGTGGAGACGGACAGGGCGGGGGTGGACGCGATGAAGACGGACGGGACGGAGATGGGTGGAACGGGGGCGGACGGGACGGGGACGGCCGCCGCGCCGCGGTCGTCGGCGGACGCGGCGAAGAACCTGCCCGTCCGGGGCGCCCGCTGAGTGGGCGTCAGCCGCCGGAGGCGAGCAGCACCCCGATCAGGGCGAGCGAGGCGCCCGCCGTCTGGATCGCGCGCATCCGCTCCTTGAGGATGCCGAGCGCGGCGAGCGCGGTGACGACGGTGCCGATCGCCCCGAGCGGTGAGACCACACCCATCGGCCCGAGCGCCAGGGCGCGGTAGAAGGAGAGCATCGCGGGGGGTCCCACGACGCCGGCCGCGACCGCCTACCACAGCTGCGGCCCGGCCTCGCGCAAGCCGCCGGTGATCACCACGATGGCGCCCAGCACCACGGCGGCCAGCGTCTGCGAGACGACCACCACGGTCAGCGGGTGCAGACGCCGGGTGAGCAGTCCGCCGCCGAAGTCGGCGAGCCCGAAGAGAAGGCCGGTGGCCAGGGCGAAGGCCGTGGTCATGGCGAAACCTCGCAGTACAGTGAGCTGGACGCTGAAGTGCACCACACCGTAGTGCAAAAAATTCGACCGCGACATTGAATATATTGAACACTTCCACGTGAACTTGGAGTCGGTGGACCGTGACTGACCTCGACCAGCTCACCCAGTCGCTGGCGCGCAATCTCAAACGCTGGCGCACCGAACGCGGCTACACCCTCGACGCCCTGGCGGCCCGCGCCGGGGTCAGCCGCGGCATGATCATCCAGGTCGAGCAGGCCCGTACGAACCCGAGCGTGGGCACCACCGTCAAGATCGCCGACGCGCTCGGCGTCAGCATCACCACGCTGCTGGACTACGAACAGGGCCCGCAGGTACGGATCGTGGCGCCGGGCGAGGCGGTGCGGATGTGGTCCACCGACGCCGGCAGCCAGACCTCACTGCTGGTGGGGGCCGAGGCGCCCGGCCCCTTCGAACTGTGGGACTGGCGGCTGATGCCCGGCGACGAAAGCCGCTCCGATCCCCATCCGCCCGGCACCGTCGAGCTGCTGCATGTGCGCGTCGGCACGCTGACGCTCCTCGTCGACGGCGAGGAGCACACGGTGCCCGCGGGTGCCTCGGCGACCTTCGAGGCCAAGGTCGCCCACGGCTACCGCAACGACGGTACGGAGCCGGTGGAGATGGCCATGTCGGTGATCATCCCGCTCGGCCGCTGAACCACCGCGCCTGTTAGCTTGTCGCCATGCCCGTGCCGATGGATGCCTTCGACGATGTCCGGCCCGCCGCCGAGTCCCTGGACCTGCTGACCGAACCCGTCGCCGCCGCGATCCGCGGCTGGCGCGGACCCGTACCGGTCGAGGAACTCCGCTATGTCGATACGGATCCGGCCATCGCGGACACCGAATCCCTCGTCGCGCATCACGGCGCCTGGCTGCTCCAGCAGTCGGCGAACTGTGTCGTGGTGGCCGGCAAGCGCGGCGGCACGGTCACCCTGGCCGCCTGCGTGGTCCGCTCACACACCCGGGTCGACGTCAACGGCGTGGTACGCCGCCAACTGGGCGCCCGTAAGGCGTCGTTCGCGCCGACGGACACCGCGGTCGGGGACAGCGGCATGGAGTACGGCGGCATCACCCCGATCGGCCTGCCCACCTCCTGGCCGATTCTGGTGGACTCCGCCGTGGCCGATATGCCGTACGCGCTGATCGGCAGCGGCGGCCGCCGCGGCAAGCTGATCGTACCGGGCAAGGCGCTGGCCCAACTGCCGGGCGCCACGGTCCTGGAGGGGCTCGGCGTGGCCTAGGCTCACGCCGCCGCCCCACCGCGCACGCCGCCAGATACGGCGCACCCGCGCGTCGCCGTCCGCGAGGTCGCCGTCCACGACGAACCCGCCCAGGGGCGCATCCGGACCGGCCGGCTGCCGGCGCCCCACCGCCTCCGCGTCCCGCTCCCAACCCCCCGGCTCATCAGGCCCGTTCATCGCAAAGAACATCAGCCGGACGAGCTCGGCGGCGTCCTCGGGAACAGCGGCACGTGGTGCGATCACGCCCGGACGCTGACCCGGCCCGCGCTCAGCCCAAACGGGGAATCTCAATCGCCGGACAGCGGTCCATGACCATGGCGAGACCGGCGGCGCGGGTGCGGTGGTAGGCGGCGTCGTCCTTGACCCCGAGCTGGAACCAGACGGCCTCGGCGCCGATGGTGACGGCTTCGTCGGCGATGGCTCCGGCGAGGTCGCTGCGCACGAAGACGTCGACCACGTCGACCTTGAAGGGGACGGCATCAAGGGACGGATAGCCCACTTCCCCGTGCACGGTCTCGGCTTTCGGGTGCACGGGGACGATCCGCTTGCCGTAACCCTGCAGCACCTCTGCGACGCCGTACGCGGCGCGCTGCCGGTTCCCGGACAGTCCCACGACGGCCCAGGTGTCTCCGAGCTCGGTGAGGATTCTGCGGATGGTCGCCTGGTCGTCGTGCATCGGTGCCTCCTGTAGTCCATGGTCCCTGTGCAGCACAACGGGTGATCGGCTTGGCTGATTCCTTTCGGACGCTGTGGGGTGACTGGGTTCGCCGGTACGGCGCAGAACGGCACCCGTCCCTCAAGGCGGGTGCCGTTCTGTGAGCCTGCCGTGAGGACGGGCTCAACCCGCCATCGACGGGGCGTAGGGCGACAAGGCCGGAGCGAGCTGCACTCCCGGGGCCAGGCCGAGGGCGATGAGACCGTCGGGCAAGCCGCGTCCGACGTGGGCCGCTTCCTGTGTGCCCTGCGCGGCCAGCGGGCGGCAGCTGGCCGAGATGATCTCGAACAAGCGCTGCACCCGGCCGGATCCGCGGGGCAGCAGCTGGCCGTGGAAGTCCTCGTGGTGAGCGAGAACGAGGGCGGCGAGGCCGGCGACATGCGCCGAGGCCGTGCCGGTGCCGTCGAGAGCCGTGTATCCGCCCTGTGGCACGCACGACAGGACCGCCACACCGGGGGCGGCCGCGTCGACGCCGGGCCCGTAGCAGCTGAACGGCGCGGCGAACAGCCCTTCCGGTGTCAACTGCGGCCCCAAATGGGTGGCTTGGGACGTGCCCTGCGGGTACGAGCCGAAGGCTCCCAGCGCGCCCACGGCGAACACGGTGGGCAGCGAGCCCGGGAAGGCGACCGGCCCGCCGGTGTCGCCCGCCGGGGCGACGCAGGCGATGCCCGCCGCGTTGGCGTCGGCGACTTTGCGGGAGACCAGCGCCGACGAGTACGGGGTCGCCACCGCGATGTGCGCGATGTCGACCTCGTGTGCGATGCAGTGGTCCAGCGCGGCGATGAGATCGCTGAAATGCCCGTCGTGCATCACCTGACAGACCTCGATCTCGGCGTCGACCGCGATACCGATGACGCCCTTGCCGGTGTCCGCCCCGGCGATGATGCCCGCCGCGTGTGTACCGCTGCCCACGGTGTCGCGAGCCCATCCGTCGTCCGTGCCGCGAACCAGATCGACCCCGGAGCGCACCCGTTCCTTCAGATCGGGGTGCTCGGCGCTGACCCCCGACCCGATGACCGCGATCTTGACGCCGAAGGCGCGGAACGTGGGGGGCAGCCGGTCCAGCCGCATGGCCTGCTGGCCCCACCCGTACCGCTGCCGCTTCTCCAACTCCGGGTACGCCTTGGCCAGCGGGGTGAGGGTGACGACGTTCTCCCGGGTCGCCGACAGGTCGGGGCGAGGGATCCAGCGGTCCGTGTAACCGCTCCTGGGGCGCACGTACAGGGACCGGACGGAGTGTGCGGTCTCCGTCGCCAGCGCGATGGTGACCGTCCCGTCGGCCCTGGTGATGCCCTGGCTCGGCCAGGTCGCCCCGATCAGGAACACCCCCGCGCCGGCCAGCGGTTCGCCGTCCGGGCCACAGACGCGCAACGAGATTTCTACGGGTTGCTCCAGCGGCGTGACCAGCCCCGGATCGCGGAGCGGCAGAATCCCCGCGGCCGGTGTGGCGGCGGGTCCGGTTCCGGCCAGTGGCAGGTCCGGCTCGATGTGTACGTGGAGCGACTGCATCGCCGGGATCTGGGCCTCGGCTGCCTCGACGACCGCGATTTCCGGGCAGGAGGGGGGCAGCCCGGCCGACTGGAGCTTCTCCGACGGCTGGAGTCTGCGGATCACTGTGACCTCGGGCATCTGGTCCAGCCGGTCACAGACCGTGTCCATGTCGAGTTCGGGCACTCCCGGTGGGAGCAGTTGCTGCGGCAGCGGTGTCACCAAATACCGCTCCCGGCGTGGCTGCACCGTGAGGGGTGTCGGCGCGCCTTCCTTGCGTGGCCCCGTTTCCTTGCCCTCGGGGCCCGGTCCACCTGCCCCCGCGCCCTCGGACCCGCTCTCGCGGCTGTTTCCGGGCCTTTCCTTGACCATTACGTCCACCTTCACCACGCCTACGTCGTATTTCTGCTCCTGATCCGGTAACAGGCGGCTCGCGCTTCCACGGTGATGCGGTGTGCCCGGGAAGCACTCCGGGGCACACCGCATCGCGCGCCGCCAGGGTTCAGCCGATGCCGAAGGGCTGACCCATCTGGCCGTAGCCGAAGCCCGGCTGCTGGTACTGCGGGAACTGCTGGCCGAACCCGCCGCCCCACTGCTGGCCCTGCTGACCCTGCTGAAGCAGGGTCACGATCGCGGTCGGCAGCGCCTGCTGCACGGACTGCTCCACCGCGTGCCGGATGCCCGCGTGCAGTGCGCGGTGCAGCGCGAGGGCGAGGTACGGGTGGGCCTGGTGGCCCAGGCCCTGCTGCTGGAGCTGCTGCTGGACCTGCTGCATCTGCTGCGCGACCTGCTGGCTCGTCTGCTGACACGCCTGCTGGATCGCCTGCTGGACCACCTGCGTGATCTGCTGCTGGCCTCCGGTCTGCTGACCGAACTGCTGCAGGGGTTGTTGGGTACCGGTCATCACCGTTATGAATGCTCCATCCGATGTAAACACGAGAGAAGCTGACATAAAGTCTAAATCAGCCTTATCGGAATAAACCGACGACCCGAAGTTAAGGTGACGTCACCTGGGCCGCAGTCCATGACCGCCCAGACGGGAGTCAAGACGGGCGAATCACCGACTCGCGCAGCATGTGGTTCGCCCTGCAGCCCAGCGCCCGCGGGGTCGTCGTCGAACCGGGGCCAATGGTGCCGTTGGGACAGGCTGCTTACCGCCAAGACGGCGCCCTGCTCAGGACGTTCGGCATGGCTCTGGGCGTCTCCGGGCCGGTCATGCTGCTGCGCGGCCGCGGCGTCAGGAAGGAGCTACGTACCGAGTCGGGCGCCGGGTTCCTCCGGACCGGGGCGCTCGTACCAGAAGACGGCACGGGCGCCCGGCAGTTGTTCGACGAGTTCGTGTGTCTCGGCGCGCAGGGCGTGGTCGGCGGGGGAGCGGTCGGCGTGCAGGACCAGCACCGGGCGGGACGAACCGAAAGCGGCGAGATGGGCCGACATGCTCGTCACGGGGGTGCAGCCGATGCCAGGGAGACCAGCACAACCGGGCGATGCCGCTGTTCACCGGTTGCGCGAACTGGCTGATGCCGCTGCAGATCTGCGCGCCCGACGTGGCTTCCCCCCGTCTGAACATGCTCGCGTTCTGACTGTTCCTCTGAGGAATCGGGCTGGATTCCCGGTGCGTCCGTCGGGCCGGAATTCCGGCGCCTATGCAGACGCCCCGCCCGAAGGGGAAGACGGGCGGGGCGGGTCCGTGTGCCGACGGTCAGTTCGGGCCGCCGACCACCCCGCTGCCTGCCATCCCGGCCCCGACGACGCTGCTGCCGCCCGTGGTGCGGGCCGGCTTGCCGATCGGCACCGGCTCGACCCCGGCGGCCCCGGTGCCGGGACGCAGCGCCCCCGGAGCGGCCGTCTCGTCGGCATCGTCCGGCTGCTCCGTGGCGCCGGCCCCGACGGCGGCCAGCGCCGCACGCAGCGGCCCGGTCTCCACCAGCATGCTCACCGGGCCGGTCGGGTTCAGATACAGGGCGTGGCCCGGCGGCAGCTGCTCGACGAGTTCGGCCACCGGCCGCCGGTCGTACAGCAGACGTCCCACGGATTCGAGATAGACCGGCGAGGTGTAGACGGGGATCACCGGGGTGCCCTCGGGAGAGGCCGCGGCCAGCGGGGTCCCGGTCGTGGTGACCAGCACGGAGACCTCCGCGCGCGCCAGTGTCTCGTGCACGTCCTGGGCCGGGCCGTAACCGGTGGCGGCGAGCTGTACGGCCCGGTCGACGGCGTCGGCCGGGTCCGCCCAGTCCAGCATCTGCGGGGACGGCCGGTACTCCGGGTTGTCCCGCCACTCCTCGATTTCGCCGGTCGGTCCCGACCGCCACTGGCCGATCAGCGCCCACAGCGGCGGTGCCCCCTCGCCCGACCAGGTCAGATCCACCATCGCCAGCCAGTGATCGGGCGCGTTCCGTGCCGCCTCGATGACCTCCGGGGGCGGCTCGGGCATATCCGAACCCGTCTTCGGTTCGCCCGCCGTCATCGCCGCCTGTGTGCTGTTGTCCATGAAGCCTCCGCCAACCCGCCGTTCCGATCCTGAGTGCACGAGTCGGCCCCGGAATCACGAGGCCCTCGCCCTGGGCTCACAGTGCCTACGGGCACCCCGGACGTCTGCCCGACGCACCGTGCGGGCCGTGCGAGTCCGCCGCCTGGCCGTGCGGGCTGCGCCCGTACGGCGGACACCGCAGCGCGGCGCTGCGCCTGGGACGTGTGGTGTCCGTCTGTCAGTGGGCCCGCATAGGCTGGTGCGATGCAGGATCAGTACCGGACTCTCGCGCGCGAGGGTGTCCACGAGATCGAGATCAACAAGTCCCGCTTCCTCTGCGCGCTCGCGCCCGTCGCGACCGAGACCGAGGCCCAGGACTTCATCGCGCGCATCCGCAAGGAGCACCCCACCGCCCGCCACCACTGCTTCGCCTATGTCCTCGGCGCCGACGGCGGCGTCCAGAAGGCGAGCGACGACGGTGAGCCGGGCGGCACCGCGGGCGCACCGATGCTGCAGATGCTGGTGCGCCGCGAGGTGCGCTATGCCGTCGCCGTCGTCACGCGGTACTTCGGCGGCGTCAAGCTCGGCGCGGGCGGTCTGATCCGGGCCTACGGAGGCGTCGTCGGGGAGGCGCTGGACGTGCTGGGCACCGTCACCCGGCAGCGCTTCCGGCTGGTGACGGTCACTGTCGACCACCAGCGTGCGGGCCGGGTGGAGAACGATCTGCGGACGACGGGGCGTGCGGTGCGCGAGGTGACCTACGGGGCGGACGTCCGCATCGAGGTCGGGCTGCCGGAGGCCGATCTGACCGCCTTTGGCGCCTGGCTGGCCGATGTGACGGCGGGGACCGCGAAGCTGGAGCTGGGCGGCGAGGCGTACGGGGACGTGTGACCGGGACCGGCGGGGTGCCGGTGTGAGAAGAGGCTGACCGGTGCCTGACTTACCGGAGGAGCGGGTGGGCTTCGTCCCCGCATCGGACGGTGTCGGGCCATCGCCGTCAGCGACAGGCCACTGTCATCAGCCGGCCGCCCGGATCCCGAGGTCACCGCCTGACCGGATCCGTCGTCATCCGCCGGGGAGTGCCCACCGCACACCTCTCCGGGTGCGAAACTTGGGGGCGATCATCAGCCGCGAGCGGGGAGAGGGACGAACACATGCGGGCCGGAGCCCATCGGTGAGACTGCTGCACACCTCCGACTGGCACCTGGGGCGGTCGTTCCACCGTGTGAGCCTGCTCACCGCGCAGCGCGCGTTCCTCGATCACCTCGTCGAGACGGTCCGCGAGCGGGAGGTCGACGCGGTGCTCGTCGCCGGGGACATCTACGACCGTGCCGTGCCGCCGCTCGCCGCCGTGGAGCTCTTCGACGACGCCCTGCACCGCCTCGCCGGGCTCGGCGTCCCCACGGTCATGATCTCCGGCAACCACGACTCCGCCCGCCGGCTGGGCGTCGGCTCCGGACTGATGCGGCGCGCCGGCATCCATCTGCGCACCGACCCGGCGGCCTGCGGCACCCCCGTGCTGCTCGCCGACGCGCACGGCCCGGTGGCGCTCTACGGGCTGCCGTATCTCGAACCAGCCATGGTGCGCGACGAACTCGGCGCCCCACGGGCCGGCCACGCCGACGTGCTGGGCGCGGCGATGGACCGGGTACGGGCCGACCTGGCCGCCCGGCCCCGGGGGATGCGGTCCGTCGTCCTCGCGCACGCCTTCGTCACCGGCGGCGCCCCCAGCGACAGTGAGCGCGATATCACCGTCGGCGGCGTCGCCTCCGTCCCCGCGGCTGTCTTCGACGGTGTCGACTACGCCGCCCTCGGACATCTGCACGGCTGCCAGACCCTCACCGAACGGGTCCGCTACTCCGGATCCCCGCTCGCCTACTCCTTCTCCGAGGCCGACCACCGCAAGTCGACCTGGATCGTCGACCTCGACGCGGCGGGCACGGTGCGCGCGGAGCGGGTGGACTGCCCGGTGCCCCGCCCGCTGGCCCGTATCCGGGGCCCGCTGGAACGCCTGTTGGACGATCCGGCGCTGGCCCGGTACGAGGATTCCTGGGTGGAGGCGACGCTCACCGACACCTCCCGCCCGCACGAACCGATGGCCCGGCTCGGCAAGCGCTTCCCGCATGTCCTCAGCCTGGTCTTCGACCCCGATGAGGGGCCCGCCCGTTCAACGGCCTCGTACGCGCAGCGGCTGCGCGGGCGCAGCGACCAGGAGATCGCCGAGGACTTCGTGGCACACGTACGGGCCGGACGCGCGGCCGACGAGGACGAGCGGGCCGAACTGCGGTCCGCGATCGACGAGGTACGCCTCGACGACACGGTGCACGAGGTGGCGCGATGAGGCTGCACCGGCTGTCCGTCACGGCCTTCGGCCCGTTCGCCGGCACCCACACCGTCGACTTCGACCGGCTCTCGCGCGACGGACTGTTCCTGCTGCACGGGCCGACGGGCGCCGGGAAGACCTCGGTCCTGGACGCCGTGTGCTTCGCGCTCTACGGGTCGGTGCCCGGAGCGCGGCAGAACGGCCAGGCGCTGCGCAGCGACCTCGCGGACCCGCTGACCCTCACCGAGGTCGTCCTCGAACTCACCGTGGGCGGACGGCGGTTGGAGATCACCCGGCTGCCCGAGCAGACCCGACCCAAGAAACGGGGCAGCGGGACGACCCGGGAGAAGGCGCAGAGCCGGCTGCGGGAGTATGCGCCCGCGCAGGCGCCCGGTGCCGGGGACGCGCCGGCCGCTGACGGTTCCGGCGGCGGCGACTGGAAGGCGCTGAGCCGCTCCCATCAGGAGATCGGCGAGGAGATCGGCCAGCTGCTCGGCATGAGCAAGGAGCAGTTCTGCCAGGTGGTGCTGCTGCCGCAGGGCGACTTCGCGCGTTTCCTGCGCGCCGACGCCGAGGCCAGGGCCCGGCTGCTCGGGCGGCTCTTCGACACGCGCAGATTCGCCGCCCTTGAGGAGCGTTTGACCGCACGCCGGACGGCGGCGGCGGACCGGGTGGCTGCGGGCGACGAACGGCTGCTGGCGCTGGCCCACCGGATGACGCAGGCCGCCGGTGACAGCGCCGATCTCGCCGATCCGTCGGTCCCCGCCCCGGGACGGGCCGCACCGGCCGCACCGGTCCGGGGGCGCGGCCGGGCATCCGGCACCGTTCCCGCGCAGGCCGGGCCATCGGAGGGCGGGGCGGCCCGCGGTGCGACCGGCCGTACCGACACCCCCGCGCCCGGCCCAGGCGAGCCGGGATTCGCCGAGGCCGTGCTGGTCAGGGCCGCCGTGGCCCGGGCCGGCGCGCGGGAGCGGCTGGAGATCACCCGGGCCGCGGTGCGGTCGGCCGAGGCGGCGGAACGGGCGGCGGCCCGGCGGCTGGAGGAGGCCCGCGAGCGGCACCGGCTCCAGCAGCGGCACGCCGACGCCCGCCGGCGGGCCGCCCGGCTCGACGCCCACGCCGAGGAGCACGGCCGTACGCGGAGCCGTCTGGAGCGCGCCCGCGCGGCCGCGGACGTCGCCCCCGCCCTGGCGCTGCGGGACGCCGCCTGGCGCGAGCTGGCCGCCGCGCAGCGCGCCGAGCGGCAGTACAGAGCCGTACTGCCTCCCGACCTCACCGACGCCGAGGGCGACCAACTCGTCTCGTCGGAACGCCGGTTGAGAGAAGACCTGGGGTCGCTCGCGGCGGCCCGCCGGGCCGAGCGGCGGGCCGCCGACATCGGCCTGGAGCACGCCGCCCTGGACCGCGAGGCACGGTCCGACGAGCAGACGCTGCTGGACGCCGCGCAGTGGCTCGCCGCATGGGACACCGCCCGCCGGGCCCACCAGCGGCGCATCGAGGCCGCCCAGGAGGCCGCGACCCGGGCGGAACAGCTCGGTCCCCTGCTCGAACCAGCCGTCGCACGCCTGGAAGCGGCCCGCCGTCGCGACCGGCTGACCGCAGAACTCCGCACGGCCGAGGGTGAGTTGCTCGCCGCCAGGGAACGCTCCCTGGCCGCCCACGAGCACTGGCTCGACCTCAAGGACCGCCGGCTGCGCGGCATCGCCGCCGAACTCGCGGACGGCCTGCGGGACGGCGAGGCATGCGCGGCGTGCGGCGCGACCGAGCACCCCGACCCGGCCCGCGCGGGCGCCGGACACGTCGACCGGGCGGCCGAGGAAGCGGCGCTGACGGCCTGGCGGCGGGCCGAGAACGCCCGCCAGGAGACGGAGACCCGCTGCCAGGGCGTCAGGGAGGCGCTGGCAGCGGCGGCCGCCACGGCCGGGGAGACGCCGACCGCCGAACTGGCCGCCCGCGTCGATGAGCTGCGGTCGGACCACGCGCGCGAGCACGCGGCCGGCGCGGATCTGCATGCCGCGCGTGAGGCGCTGGGACGCGCCGAGCGGGAGTACGAACGCCGCCGCGCCGAGCAGCAGAACGCCGAGCGCAGGGCCGCCGCCCGTACCTCGCACCGTGAGGCGCTGGACCGTGAACGGGCCATGCTGGAAGAGGAGTTGAGCCAGGCGCGGGGCGACTGCGCCAGCGTCGCCGACCGGGCCGGCCGACTGGAGCGACAGGTCGCCCAACTCGCCGCCGCCGCGGAGGCGGCGCACACCGCGAACTCCTGCGCCGAGCGGCTCAAGGAAGCCGACGCCGCACTCTCCGACGCCGCCTACCGCGCCGGATTCGACACCCCGCAGGCAGCCGCCGAGGCGCTGCTGCGCGACGACGAATGGCGCGCGCTGCAGCAGCAGCTCGACGAATGGCAGGCCGAATCGGCCGCCGTGAAAGCGGAGTTGGCCGATCCGGACGGCATCGCCGCCGCAGCCCTGCCACCCGCGGACCCGGACGGCGCCCGCACCGCGCTGGACGCCGCGGCACACCGGCTGCGGACCGCCTCCGCGCACCACGCCGCGGCCCGCGAACGCTGCGCCGACCTCGACCGCCTCTCCGTCCGTGCCGAGGCCGACGCCCGCGAACTCGCCCCACTGCGCAGCGCCTACGACCGCGTCGCCCGCCTCGCCTCACTCGTCTCCGGCACCTCCACCGAGAACGCGCGCCGGATGCGGCTGGAGTCCTACGTCCTGGCCGCCCGCCTCGAACAGGTCGCGGCCGCCGCCAGCACCCGCCTGCACCGGATGTCCGCCGGCCGCTACACCCTCGTGCACTCCGACGAACGGGCGGGCAGCGCCCGTCGCTCCGGCCTCGGCCTGCACGTCATCGACGCGTGGACGGGCCATGAGCGGGACACCTCCAGCCTCTCGGGCGGCGAGACGTTCTTCGCGTCGCTCGCGCTGGCGCTCGGGCTCGCCGATGTCGTCACCGAAGAGGCGGGCGGCACCCGCCTGGACACCCTCTTCATCGACGAGGGCTTCGGCAGCCTGGACGAACAGACCCTCGACGAAGTGCTGGACGTCCTGGACTCCCTGCGCGAACGCGACCGCAGCGTCGGCATCGTCAGCCATGTCGCGGACCTCCGGGCACGCATCCCGGCCCAACTGGAGGTGGTCAAGGACCGGTCGGGGTCCAGGGTGCGCCATCGGGTGCAGGGGTGAGCGGGGTCGGCTTGTGTTCTGGTGCAGGTCAGCGCCCAACTGGGCGGCGGGGGAGGGGCGATGAGTAGACGACGCTGGTCGTCACCGCGCCCAGGGACCCGATCCGGCCCGACACCTCCTCCAGATGCCGCATCGACCGGGCGGCGACCTTGATGACGAAACAGTCGTCGCCCGTCACGTGGTGCGCCTCCAGGATCTCCGGTGTGGTCTCCAGGAGATCGTGGAACGGCTTGTAGTTGCCGTTCGGGTACCGCAGTCGCACAAACGCCAGGACCGGCAGGCCGATCCGCTCCGGGTCGATCACCGCCGCGTAGCCCGATATCACCCCGGCCTCTTCCATCCGCCGTACCCGTTCGGTCACGGCGCTCGCGGACATGTTCACGGCGCGCGCCAGTTCGGCGTAGCCCGCACGGCCGTTGCGCTGCAGGACATCGAGGATGCGCCAGTCGGTGGCGTCAGGGGAATAGCCGGTCATCTCCGCTGTCTAGCGTGGAATCCCCGGTAGATCAAGGGTTCTGCCGGTGATCGTCGCTTATCGGCCCGCCCGACGAACCGTAAATTATCGGCCATGATCACACAGATACCGCAGCACAACGCCGTCAGCGGTCGTCCCGCCGGACCCGTCCTCGCCGTCCCACCGGCCGCCCCCGCCGACGCCGCCGCGTACTTCGCCGCGCACCTCGCCCTCCACACCGATGTCGCCGACGTACACAGCGCGCTCGCGACCGCCGACGCGTCTCCCCTCGACTTCGTCGTCGACTCCCGCAGCACGGAGGCATGGGACCAGGGCCATGTGCCCGGCGCCGTCCATCTGCCCTCCGCCCGCATCCCGCAGGACGCGGGGGAGTTGCTGGACCCGGCGGTTCCGGTCGTCGTGTACTGCTGGGGCCCCGGCTGCGACGGCGCCACCCGCGCCGCCCTCACACTGGCCCGGCTCGGCTACCGGGTCAAGGAGATGCTCGGCGGCATCGAGTACTGGATCCGCGAGGGCTACGAGGTCACGACCCGGCAGGGCACGGAACAGCGGCCGGCGGATCCGCTGACGGCACCTGTCGGGGCGGCGGATTGCGGCTGTTGAGGACGCCGGGGCCGGACGCGGGTGGGCCTCCGCTCGGCCGCGTCAGCCCTCAGGCGGTGCGGACCGGCGGTGTGGCGAAGGCGGCCCCGTCGGCCTCGTAGGCGCGCAGGCCGTCGCGTTGTCCGGCGAACCGGAAGCCGGCGCGTTCGAGGACTCGCTGCGACGGCAGGTTCTCCGGCTCGGTCAGCGCGCACACCGTGCCTACCTCGGGCCGGGCCGCGGCCCAGCCGGCCAGCAGTCGGGTGGCGTCGGTGGCCCATCCGGCGCCGCGTGCGGACGGGGCGAGGTCGTAGCCGATCTCCACCCAGCCCGCGCCGTCCGGCGGGCCGTGGAAGCCGATGCTGCCGAGGGCCGTGCCCGTCGTGGCGTCGGTGAGGACGAAGACGCCCCAGCCGGGACGGTAGAGGCCGGCAGCGGCCGCGCGTGCGGCGATCCTGGCGCCGTCGGACGTGGCCGGTGGCGGTGCGCCGTCGATCCAGTCGAACCCCGCGGGTTCGCCGTCCGCGACCCGCGCCGCGACGGTCGGCAGCAGGGCGCGCAGTGCCACCCGCCCTTCCCTGAGTGTCAGCGGGAAACCGGCGGCCACGGTGACCAGCGCTTCGCACAGTGGCCCGGTGTCGGCCCCTTCGGGCAGCCCGCTGACCTGGCCGTCGCCGACCTCCACGACCCGCCAGACGCCGTCCGCCCGCCTGGCAAGATCCGTGGTGATGAAGGGTAAGCTCAATGCTCGTACTGCAGGGGCTGCTTGGGTGAGATCGGGGACCGGGTGCTGCTGCGGGGTATCGGGATGCGCGCTGATCAGGACGGGCTCGTCGGCCACCCACCACACCCGGGCCTCGCCCGTTGCACCGAACGGTTCGAAGGCGCGCAGCACCACGCCCCCGGTGAGGAACTCCTCCTGGAGGGCGATGAACCGTTCGACCACCGACGTCAGCCGCCCGGTGTCGGCCGCGTCCGGCACATACACGGCCTCGTCCCACTCGTGCTTGCGGGACTTCACCCAGTCCTTGACGACGAGGGGGCCGCCGCTGAACGGCTGGGCCAGCCGCGCCAGGGTTTCGGCCCGCGGAGCCCTGCCCGGAGCGCAGGGCAGCCAAACGCTCTTCGGGGTGAGCGCGCTGAACGTGTCGTACCAGCCGGGGAGTTCATGCGCGGTGCGGTAGGCGGTGGGCGAGGTCAGCAGGCGGCAGCCACGGGCCGTGAGGGCGGCAGCCAGCTCGGCGTAGCGCGCGGCGGAGAGCATCCAGCCGCGATACCAGACGGCACCGGCATCGCGCGGCACCCGGGCCACGGCCCGCTCGGCGTCCCCGGACAGCAGCGCTTCGTGGTCGAGCACCGCGGTCGCCGCGCCGGCCGCTCGCGCCGCCGCGGCCTCCGGTGCGAAATGCGGGTCCGTACGCCGGGGGCGCTGGGGGCACCTCCCCGCGGTAGCTGGGTGGGGGGCGCCGGAGAAGAGGAACAGCGGGCGGTGCGGCCCGGGAGCGCCGGACTTGCGGGTGCTGCTGGCGCTGTTGGTGAGGTGGGTGCTGTCGGTGCCCATGGTGTCGGACCCTACGGACGGTGGCGGCCGGCCACAACACGGAAAGTGGGGTGGCCGGCCGTGGGCGCACGGCAGGTGCCCCGGTCGTTCAGTCCCCGTCGTTCCCGTCGTCCCGGGAGCCGGGGACGCCTTTCGCCCGCCGCCCGCGTCTCAGAGCGCCGAGAGCTCGCTCAGCAGATCGTCCAGCCCCAGCGACCCCTGCGACAGCGCCGCCATGTGCCACGCCTTGAGGTCGAAGTCCGCGCCGTGCCGGGCTCGGGCCGCCTCCCGGCCCTGGAGCCAGACCCGCTCGCCGAGCTTGTAGCCGATGGCCTGGCCCGCCATGCCCTGGTAGCGGATGACCTCGCTCTCGATGTAGTCGGCCGGGCGGCTGCTGTGGGAGGCCAGGAACTCCTGTGCCAGCTCCGGCGTCCAGCGCTCGCCCGGATGGAACGGCGAGTTCGCCGGGATCTCCAGCTCCAGATGCATCCCGATGTCGATGATGACGCGGACGGCCCGCAGCATCTGCGCGTCCAGATAGCCCAGTCGCCGTTCGGCATTGGTCAGAAAGCCCAGCTCGTCCATGAGACGCTCGGCGTACAGCGCCCAGCCCTCCGCGTTGGCGCTGACGCCGCCCACGGTGGTCTGGTACCGGGAGAGGTTGTCGGCGACATGCGCCCACTGCGCCAGCTGGAGGTGATGGCCCGGGACGCCCTCGTGGTACCAGGTGGACACCAGGTCGTACGCCGGGAAGCGGGTCTGGCCCATGGTCGGCAGCCAGGTGCGGCCGGGCCGGGAGAAGTCCAGCGACGGCTCGGTGTAGTACGGGGCGGCGGCGGTGCCCGGCGGGGCGATCCGGGACTCCACCCGGCGCACCCGCTCGGCCAGCTCGAAGTGGGTGCCGTCCAGCGCGTCGATGGCCTCGTCCATCAGCGACTGGAGCCACTGCCGGGTCTCCTCGACGCCCTCGATGGCCTCGCCGTGCTCGTCGAGCCAGGCCAGCGCCTCCCACGGGGTTTTCGCGTCCGGCAGGATCTTCGCCGCTTCCGCCCGCATCTCGGCCAGCAGGCGGTGGAACTCGGCCCAGCCGAACGCGTATGCCTCGTCCAGGTCGAGGTCGGCGCCGTTGAAGTAACGCGCGAGGCGGCCGTAGCGTTCCCGGCCGACGACGTCCGGCGCGCCCTCGACGGCCGGGGTGTACACGTCACGGAGCCAGTCGCGCAGCTCCACCAGAGCGCCGGTGGCCACCGCGGCGGCCTTGGCCAGCTCCTCGCGCAGCGACTGCGGGCCCGGGTCGGTGAATTCCTCGAACCAGCTGCGGTCCGTACCGATCCATTCGTCCAACTGGCCGATGACGGTGACGACTTGACGCGGCCCGGCGGGCAGCTCACGTTTGAGACCCGCGTCCAGGGAGGCCCGGTATCCCTCCAGTGCGTCCGGGACGGCCCGCAGCCGCTGGGCGATGGCCGCCCAGTCCGCCTCGGTGTCGGTGGGGGTGACGGTGAAGACATCGCGGACGTGGTGCAGCGGGGAGCTGAGGTTGCTGACCGTACGCAGCCCCTCGCCCGCCTCGTGTACCGCGAGTTCGGAGATCAGCCGCTCGCGCAGCAGCCGGGCGCAGCGCCGCTCGGCCGGGCTGTCGCCGCCCGGCCGGGCCTCGGCCTCGGAGAGCTTCTCCAGCGTCGTACGGGCGAGCTGGGCCACCGCTTCCTGGCCCGTCGGCGAGAAGTCGGGGAGCCTGCCGGAACTCTCGGCGACGCCGAGGAAGGTGCCGGTGATCGGGTCCAGGTCGACGAGGGCGTCGACATAGGCGTCGGCGACCTGGCGGGGCAGCTGACTGCCTCCGAGGGGAGTGGTGTTGGCCATGCGGGCCATCTTCGTACGGATACACCCGCCGCGTCACCATCAATTCGGCGGACGTGCCTGTCGCTTTACGATCCCGTTGCCTTGCGGTGCCGTCGTCGTACGGTCCAGCCGTCATACGGTCCCGTCGTACGGTCCTGGTGCCGTCGCGCGCCGGTGCGCTGCCCCCGCCCGGGCGGGGACAGCGCGAGGGCTCAGTGGCGGCCGGAGCCTTCCCGGGTGACGGCGGGCTCCGGGGCGGTCTGACGGGCCGGCACCCCCGACGGCCGGGCGGTGATCACCAAGGTGCCCTCCTCTATCTGGTAGTCGAGGGGCAGGGCCAGGCTGCGCATCGCCGCCACCATCCCGGTGTTGGACGCCTGGGTGATGGCGTAGACGCTGTCGCAGCCCGTCTCGGCCGCCATCGCCACCAGCCGGCGCAGCAGCTCCGCGCCGATCCCGCGCTGCTGCCAGGCGTCCTCGACCAGCAGCGCCACCTCGGTCTCCTCGCCGTCCCACAGCAGATGCCCGAGTGCCACCAGCCGTCCGGACGTGGTCTCCACCGCCAGGGTGCGGCCGAACCGGGGGCTGAGCAGATGCCCCAGATAGCGGTCCGCGTCACCGATCGGGCCGTGATAGCGCAGCGCGAGGGTCTTCGACGAGCAGCGGTCGTGCATCTCGCGGGCCGCGGCGAGGTCGGAGGTGCCGGCGCGGCGGACGGTGATCGCGTTGCCCTCGGGCAGCGTCAGCACATCACGCCGCGGCGGCACCCGCTGGCCCAGTCTGGCGTCGAGATCGACCAGCGCGCGGACCCGGGCGAACTCGGTGGGCGTGAACGGCAACTGCGGCCTTTCGAGGGTGAGCGACCCCCCGGAGGGGTCGCGGAACTTCATGAGGTGTTTGTCGAGGACGCCCTCGGCGGGCACCTCCTCGGCGAGCGGCTGCCCGGTCAGCGAGCGCGCGGGCACCGAGTGGATGGTGCAGCGGCCCAGCAACTGGCGCAGCGCGAGGGGGAGTTCGGCGGAGTCCAGCGCCGTGCGCGTCGCCAGGCCCAGCATCCGGGTCGGTGCGTCGACGAGGTCGTGGGTGTCCGCCCGCTCCAGCCAGGTGTGCGCGCCGCCCGCGCGGGACGCCGTACGGGTGAGGTCGGCCGCTGCCAGCGCCGCCGGAGCGCGCAGCAGGAACTCGTCGACCGTTCCGCTGGACAGCGGGTGGGTCTGCAGACTCAGTATGTCCACCCGCCGCGCGGCCAGCGCGGTGCACAGGGCGGCCAGGCTACCCGGCTCGTCACGGACCGTGGTCCGCATCCGCCACAGCGCCGTCTGCTGCCCGCCGGCCTCCGGGGACGGGGTGGGGGACGGCGTCGTGGCGCCGGTATCGGACGGTGGCGCCACGGTTCTTTCGTAGCGGCGTGACCACCAGACGTGGCACCCCGTGGTGGCGAGCAGGGCGACGGCCGCGGCGACCAGCAGCGCCGGGCCCGAAGGCCCGTGTGCGGCCGCGTTGGCGATGACGTCCGCCACCGCCACGGTGGTGAACAGGGCGGCCAGCTCGACGACCTCCCGGCGCCAGTGAGGGCGGCGGGAGGAATGGGCGGAGGTTGCTTCAGTCATGCAGACAGCCTGACGGACAGGTATTGCCTGATCGCCAACACATTGTGTCCGACGGGTAAAAGACAGAATCGATGCATTGGTCCTTTATTGTCCCACTCGCCCCGGTTGCAGCACCTTACTGAACAAAATCTTGCCGCCTTCCTGACGCAGCCGCACCGTCAGTTCCCCGCTCCCCCCGTCGATGTCGATCTCGCCGAAGTTCTGCGGACTCTCCGCAGGGGAGGTGTTCGCACGGTCCGACGCTTTGATGAACGTCTGTTCGGGACCAAAGGTTCCATCGAGTTTCAGCGCCTGGAATCCGCCGGCGTTCAGCGGCCCGGAAACGAACTCCCAGAACGGCTCGAAGTCCTTGAACGCCGCGCGTTCCGGCGCGTAGTGCTGCGCCGACGTGTAGTGGACGTCCGTCGTCAGCCAGACCGTGCCGGTCACCTTCCGGTGCTTGATGTGCCGCAGCAGCTCCGCCAGCTGCAGCTCGCGGCCCAGCGGAGCACCCGGATCGCCCTGTGCCACCGCCTCGAAGTTCGTCTCACCGTCCGGGACCACCAGTCCCAGCGGCATATCGGAGGCGATCACCTTCCACACCGCGCGCGAGCGGACCAGCTCACGCTTGAGCCAGCGCAGCTGCTCGGCGCCGAGAATGCCCTGCGGATCGTCGGTCTGCCGGCCCGGCGAATTGGCATTGCGGTAGCGGCGCATGTCCAGCACGAAAACATCCAGCAGCGGACCGTGCCGCACCACGCGGTAGACCCGGCCGCCCCCGTCCGGCCGCAGCGTACGGATCGGAAAATACTCGCCGAACGCGCGCAGCGACCGTGCCGACAGCACATCCGCGTCCTTCACCGTGTACCGGTCGTCGTCCAGCAACTGCCCCGGATACCAGTTGTTGTGCACCTCGTGGTCGTCCCACTGGGCGATGGTGGGCACCTGGGCGTTGAACCGGCGCAGATTGTCGTCCAGCAGGTTGTAGCGGAACGCGCCCCGGAACTCCGCCAGCGTCTCGGCGACCTTCGCCTTCTCCTCGGTCGTCACATTCCGCCAGATCCGGCCGTCCGGCAGCGTCACCTTCTCGGGGATCGGGTTGTCGGCGTAGATGCTGTCACCGCTGCACAGGAAGAAATCCGGGTCGCGGCGCCGCATCTCCTCGTAGACGCGATAGCCGCCGCGGTCCGGATTGATGCCCCAGCCCTGGCCGGCCAGATCGCCCGACCAGTGGAGGCGGATGTCCGCACGCCGCTCGGGTGCCGTACGAAACGCGCCGGTCGCGGGCTCGCCGGTGCGCCCGGGGTCGTCCGGGTCGGCGAGCAGCACCCGGTAGTGGATCTGCTCACCGGGCGGCAGGCCGTGCAGCGAGGTGACACCCGTGAAGTCCGTACCGGCCCCGAGCACCGGACCGTGCCAGGTCCGGGTGGTCCTCCCGGGGCGGAACGATGCGGTCGCCGAAGTCTGCACGATCATCCGGGCCGGCCGGTCGGACCGCACCCACACCAGGCCCGACGACATCGTCACATCCCCGACCTGAATGCCCCAGTTGGCGCTCGGGCGCCCGCCACGGGCCTGTGCGGGCGCGGCACAGGAGAGAGCGGGCAGCGCCAGCGCCGCGGGACCGCCCGCCGCGCTCTGCAGCAGCGCCCGCCGTCCGAACCTGCTGCCGGATCCCTGTGCCATCTGATACCTACCTCCGTAGTTCGACCGACCTGGGCGACGCCGTGCTCGCTGACGCCGTGCTCGCTGACGCCGTGCTCGCTGACGCCGTGCTCGCTGACGCCGTGCACACTGATGTCATGCACGCTGATGTCGTGCTCGCCGATGTGGTGCTCGGTGACGTGCTGTCCGCTGACGTCCTGTTCGTACCGGTGCCCGATGCCCGGCAGCCGAACGCGCGGTGAACATCACCGGCTCCGTACGCCCCACGGGCCGCGCACATGGTCGCAAGTGCCTTGAGCGATCGCCAGGACGGAGGCCACCCACCCCTTTTCGTGTGTTCCTTTGTTGCTTGTTCCTCATGCTTGTTGTTCCCCGCCGCCCACCCCCCTTCGGGGGGTGGGCGGGTGTAGTGGCGCGGTTTCCCCCCACCAGGGGCGCACGTGTAGCGAAGGGGAACAGGCGCCACCCGCGGAACAGACGCCTCCCGCCACCCGCCTATGCGGCGTGACGTCAAGGTGGACGTGAGCGCTGACGCGTTCTTCAGCTCCGACCAGGTAACGTACGCGGCACCGTGCGTGTCGGCTTCGGATACCCGCACTCGGCAGCGATTCACGAAGGTGACGCCTGGCTACCAAACCCCTTGTCCAGACGATGCAGTTGATCTCATGTGCCCCTTCGGCCCCGTGCCTGCCTGCCCTCGCTGGGCGGTGCGGGGCCTTTGGCACATCTGGGGCCGCTTGCCAGACGTACGCTGCGGGTACGACTGCCGTACCTGTCAAGGGAGCGCGCACCATGGCTAAGGGCTTGCCGAGAGCGTCAGGAACTACCGGCGCACGGCCGGTATGAACCAGGAGCAGCTGACCGAAGCGGCAGACGTGTCAGTCGGCACTGTCCGAAAGGTGGAGCAAGGCGGAGACGTGCGCATGGAAACCTTGCACGCACTGGCCCGTGCCCTGGGGGTATCCACGTCAACGCTGTTCGCCACCGAGACCACGACGCCCGTTGTCGGCGACGAGGCAAACCGGGGATACCTCGTCGAGCTGCGGAAGGCGCTCATGCCCCCTGTGGGGCTCGCAGCACCCATGACGGACCGAGGAGGGGCTGAGGAGTTGTCGGCGCTCCCGCAGCGCCACGGCAGACGCTCACGCCCTCTACTGGGCCGATCGGTACGGTTCGGTGGCGAAGCGGCTTCCGGGCCCGCTGCGTTCCGCCGAAGCGACGGTTGAGGCACTGGAGGGCGAAGAGCAGCAGCACGCCATGATTGCGCGGTGTCACGCCTTGCTGCTGACCTGCAAGTACCTGACGCAGGTTCGGCAGTACGACATGGCGTGTTGCGCGCTGGCGGAAGCGATCCGACTCGCCCGCGAGACGGGACGGACACTCACCGCCGCAACAGGCGTCGTTGGCATGTGCTGGCTGTTGTTGAGGCAAGACCGATTCGACGAGAGCGAACAGCTCGCAACACAGCAACGGAGATCGAACCCCGCACGTCCGAGGCAGGCCCCGCGCACCTGGCCGTGTGGGGTGAGCTGTGACTCAGGGTCGCGTCTGCCACGGTCCGGAACAATCGGCCCGACGTGGCCCAAGAGGCCCGCAGGATGGCAGGGACGGCCGCTGGCGCTCTGAATGGTGAAGACGCCAAGTTCCCCGACCACTGGAGTGGTTTCGGACCGGTCACCCGCCGTACCCGGTGTGTTCGTCGACTGCGCACCCGCTCGCCGCGACCATCGGCTACGGCCTCGCCCAGCTGGGCGGCAGCCTGCTGGGCGGCACCGGTGTCGCGCTCGGCTCGGGCATGCTGCGTCCCAGGGGGCGGCGGTCGGACACGGCGGCCCGGGCACCGGAACGTACGCACACCCGGCCCCGGGTCTCCCGCTGACACCCCTCGTCCCAGCCCGTCGTGCCGTCTCAGCCGGTCGTGTCGTCCGAGCCGACCGTTCCGTCGTCTCAGGCGACCGTGTCGAGGACGACCCGCGCCACCAGCGCCGGATCGTCGTTCATCGGCACATGTCCGCAGCCCGGGAGGCGCACGAGCCGGGCGCCCGGAATCGTGTGCTTGGCGCGCACGCCCTGACGGCGTGGCAGCAGCCGGTCCCGGCTGCCCCAGCCGATCGTCACCGGGACGTCCGGCACATCATCGGTGAACCGCACGTCTCGGCCGGCCGCCAGCGTCCGCGCGAACCCGGGTGCCTCGCGCAGCGCCCGGGTCTCCGCCACCACCGCCTCGGCCGAACGGCGCCCAGGGTGGGCGTAGATGGAGCCGGTCAGCGACGCCCGCCCTATGACGGTCCGTGCCAGCGTCTCCACCACCGGCTGCGGCAGCGCCTGCGCTCCGGCGTACATGCCCCGCAGCACCCCGAACGCGTAACGGCGCTCGGTGTGCGTCCAAAAGCCCGCGGGCGAGAGCGCGGTGACCGACCGTACGGCCTTCGCGCGGCCCAACTGCAGGGCCAGCAGCCCGCCCAGTGAGTTCCCCACCACATGCGGGCGCTCCAGTTCCAGCTCCGTGAAGGCCGCGGCGAGCAGCGGCACCACCGTCTCCAGGTCGTACGAGGAGCCGTCCGGCAGCGCGGGCGAGGCGCCGAAGCCGGGCAGGTCGACGGCGATGACCTCGTGCGAGGCGGCGAGGATGTCGCAGACCGGCCGCCACGCCTGGAGATGGTGACCGATGCCGTGCAGCAGAACGACGGGTTCGCCGGAACCCTTGCGCTCGTACGCGACCGTGAACGGCGGCCGGTCCGCGGTGCGGACACGGGCGAAGGAGACCGAGGCGGCCATGGGGGACTCCTCAAAGGGGTTGCGGTGGTGCCGGGGGGGTACGGCGTTGCCGGGGGACATGGGCAAACGATGCCAGGAAAGGCTACTGAGTGGTATGGGGTTGTCGGGCCGAGTGCCGGCCCCGCGTGGGCCGGCGCCCGTGTCCGAGCCCGGGACCGGCCGGCCTCCGGCCCGCGTCAGGGTCCAGGCCGGGCCCGCGTTCGCCCCCCCCGCACTGTGCCGAACGCCACGCCGCCGCCCCGTCACTCTGCGCCGTTTCCGCTGGACAATGCGGTGGTGGCCGGGTGGGATGGCGGCGTGCCGAACGATCCCGCGCCCCATGCCACCGACGTCACGGACGCCGCCCACGTCAGCGATGCCGGCCAGGCCGGTCACGCCACCGAGGTCTTCGAAGAGCACCGGCCCGTGCTGCACGGCGTCGCCTACCGCATGCTCGGCCGGGTGGCCGACGCCGAGGACGTCGTCCAGGACGCGTGGCTGCGCTGGTCGGCCGCCGACCGTTCCGAGGTCCGTGAGCCGCGTGCCTATCTGGTGCGTGTCACCACCCGGCTGGCCGTCGACCGCCTCCGGCACGTCCAGTCGCGCCGCGAGTCCTATGTGGGGCCCTGGCTGCCGGAGCCGCTCGCCACCGACATCGGGGCCATCGCCCCGGACACCGCGGAGCGGGCGGTGTTCACCGAGTCCGTCACCCTCGCCATGCTCGTCGTCATGGAATCGCTCTCGCCTCTGGAGCGCGCGGTGTTCGTCCTGCGGGAAGCCTTCGGCTATCCGTACGCGGAGATCGCCGGCGTCCTTGACCGGAGCGAGGCCGCGGTACGCCAACTGGCGGGCCGGGCCCGGCAGCATGTCCAGGAAGGCAGGCCGCGCTTCGAGGTCGACGCCGACCGGCAGCGCGCTCTGACCGAGCGGTTCCTGGCCGCGGCGGCCGGCGACGACCTGGAGGGGCTGCTGAGCCTGCTGGCCGCGGACGCGCGGCTGGTCGGGGACAGCGGAGGGAAGGCCAAGGCCCCGCTGCGGATCATCGAGTCCCCCGACAAGGTCGCCCGCTTCCTGATCGGCGTTGCCAGGACCGCCCCTCCCGGTTGGGAGGTCACCCTGCTCGAACTCAACGGCGGAATCGCGGTGTTGATGCACCACGGCGGCAAGCCGGACAGCGTCGTCCAGCTCGACATCGAGGACGGCCGGATCCAGACGGTCTACATCGTCCGCAACCCGGACAAGCTCGCCTCCCTCGCCACGAGCTGAGCGGCGGCCCGGAGTCCGGGCCGCGGGCTCGACAGCACCGGTACCGCGCCGTCGCCGCGATCGGCCCCCATCCGCTCGGCGGCCGGTGCCATGGACGCCTGCGCCAGCACGATCGCGTCCGTGTCCCGTACCGTCCGTGCCACTGCCGCCACCGCCGCCCCGTAGCCAGCCGTATCGCCCGCCTCGAAGAGCTGCCACGCGCCCGGTACGAGCACCGTGCGCACGCTCACCCGGCGTCCGGCCCGGCCGGCCTCCTCCGCGATCAGGTCCGCAGTGGGGCCCAGCGTGCTCTCCAGGGCGGCGAGCACGGCGATCCGCGGACCGGCGGCGACGGCGGCCGCGGCCATCGGCCGGTCCACCCGGAGGACGGGCAGGCCGAGTGCGGACTCGGCCGACTCGGCGACCCAACCGATCGTCGAGCAGGTGCACAGCACCGCCCGCGCCCCGTCGCGCGCTGCTCCGGCGAGCACACGGGCGACCTCCTCCGCCACCGTTTGGGGTCCCTGTTCCCTTGCCCGGTCGAGGAGTTGGGGGTGTACGAGGTGACGCAGCGCCAGCCCGGGGGAGTCCTCGTCGCGCAGTGCGTCGAACACCGGGGCATGGGCGGGCGAGGTGTGCAGCAGGGCGAGCATGACGGTGAGCGTATCCGGGTGAGGGCTGCTGTCGGCGGCCCGGTGGGCGCGGCCGGCCACGCGGTCAGGCCTTGGCCGTAAAGGCCGTAAACGGATCCGGGATTGGTCTTGACCAAGGGTGGGAGCGGCCATATCGTCGGGATACTGAAACAACCTTTAATAAAGAAGCGCTCATATTCGGGCCACGCAGGGCCCGAGGGATGCGTGCGGCCCGCGCGGGGCCTGATCGGTGCGGCCCGCGCAGGCCCGCATGGGGACGGTCGCCAGGGTCGTCCTGGCATCCGTAGGCCCCGCGCGTGAGGCCATGTCCATGGGGGTGGCCTGAGCGGGCCCGTCTCCCTTGGGGGCGCAACTTTGCGGGGCAAACGGCCAGGCGGAGGACAGGGTGGGGACCACGCAGCTCGAAACGGTGCCGGAGCCGAAGTACTGGCACCTCAAGACCGTGCTCAGCGACGCGCTGGATTCGGAATTCGCGGTCGGTGAGATTCTTCCCAACGAGCGGGAACTGGCGGCGCGGTTCGGCGTCGCACGGGCCACGCTCCGGCAGGCGCTGGAGCAGCTGGAGCTGGAGGGCAGGCTGCAGCGCCGGCGCGGCGTGGGGACGACCGTCGCGCCGCCGCGGGTCGGCGTCGCCGTCGACCCCGCGCGCCATACGTGGCCCGGCGCGCCCGGCGACGACTGGCAGCCGGTCGACGCCGTCGAGACCGAGACGGTGCCCGCCTCGGTGACCCGGCTCCTGGAGACGGCCCCCGGCGAGCGGGTACACATCGTGCGCCGCAGCCGGGTCACCAACGGGCAGCCGGTCGCCGCCGAGTTGCTGTACGTGCCGTCGGCCTCGGTCCCCGGTTGCTCGGGGGTGGCCCCGGTCAGCGCCCCGGCCCGTGCCCGTGCCGTCCTGGAGGAGCTGCGGAAACTGGAGCTGGAGGGCCAGGACCGGACCGTCGAGCTGGGCTCGGCCCGCGCGGAGGACGCCAAGCAGCTGGACCGGCTGCCCGGTGCGCCGGTGCTGGTCGTCACCACCCGCTATGTGTCCGCGGGCCGTTCCGCTGCCGTCGCGGTCTCCACGTACCGCGCCGACACCTGCCGGCTCACGTTCGGGGAGAGCGACGCGGTCGCCCTGCTGGCGGGCTGACCCGGCCACGCAGCCGTCCGGGTCCGCGCCGCACGCCGGCGCGGGCCCGCCGTGCAAGTCTCACGGTGACGTGCCCCTCACTGGTGGCCTTCCCTGACGCCCGGTCACTGTGCCCTCCACCGTGAAGAGTTCACCCTCCACGTGGTCGAGCGCGAGCCGCAGCGCCCCGGTGGACACCGCGGCCTCGCCCAGCTCCGAGAGGGCCACCTGCGGCGGCCGCAGGCAGTAACGTGCCAACTCCCCCCGCAGCGGCTCCAGTACACCGGCCAGTCCGGCCGCCCAGCCGCCGACCACCACCAGCTGCGGGTCCAGCGCCAGCACCAGCGCAGCGACATCGTGCACCAGCCGCCGGATGAACCGGTCCACCGCTTCCCGCGCCTGCCCATCGCCGTCCCGCGCCAGCGCGAACACCGCCGCCACCTGCGCCTCGTCCAGGGGCGTCAGCGGCTTCCCGGTCGTCGACAACAGTGCCTCCGGCGTCGCCTCGCGCCCCAGCAGATGCAGCGCGCCGATCTCCCCGGCCGCCCCGCCGAAACCCCGGTGCAGCCGGCCGCCGATCAGCGAACCGGCACCGGGGCTCAACCCCGCCAGCACGAACACGATGTCGTCGGACTCGACCGCCACGCCCTTCCAGTGCTCGGCGACCGCGGCGGCGTTGGCGTCGTTCTCCACCAGGACGGGGCAGCGGAAGGACCGCCGCAGCCGTTCGCCCAGGGGCAGGCCGGTCCAGCCGGGCAGCGCCGTGCCCAGCCGTACGGTGCCGTCCGCCTCCACGATGCCGGGACTGCCCACGCCGACGGCCCGCAGCGAACGACGCGCCACTCCGGCACGGCGCAGCAGCTCGGCCACCAAGGTGCGCACCCGCTCCAGCCGCTCGTCGGCCGGCACGGTCTCGTCCACGGGGCGCTGCTCCGAGTCCAGCGTCCGCCCGCCGAGGTCGGAGAGCAGCGCCGCGATGCGGTGGGAGCCGATCTCGATGCCCAGCAGATGACCGGCCTCCGCACGGAAGCGGAACCGTCGGGCCGGCCGCCCCTGGCGCCGGGTCCCGCCCTCCTCGGCGGCCGTCTCGGCCACCAGCCCAATCTCGATGAGCCCCTCGACCACACCCTCGACCGTCGGCCGGGACAGACCGGTCACCTGGACGAGGGCGGTGAGGGTGGCGGAGTCCGCGGCGCGCAGCGCGTACAGCACCACCGCGGAGTTGATCCGTCGAAGCAGAGAGGGGTCCCCGCCGGTGAGCCGCCCCACGTCCGTCTCCCTCGTCTCGGCGTGTCTGGCGGATCGTAGCCGGTCAGCGGGTGGGGGGCGAGCCCCGGTGGGGACCCTGGCGGGGCGGTGGCGCCCAGGGGGGCGAGGGGACAGATCCCTTAGGGGGAGACCCTTAAGGGTTGGGGGCGCCCCTTGCAGGCCCACAACGCGGAGGGGCGGGGCGGTATTCCCGTGAAGAGCCACTCCCTACGAAAGGGGGAGTGGGTGCGGGGTCCGGGGGCCGGCGTAGGCCCGGGAGGTGGGCCCGCTGCACGGCGGGCGTCCACCTCCCGGCTCCCCGCTTGAGGCCCCCTCCGCGACTGGAGGGACGCCAATTGTCAGACCCAGCCGGTTTACTGACGGCATGACCATCGACGAGCATCTGACCGCCATCGACCGGCTGCGCCTGCGGGATTTCCCGGCGGAGCGGAGCCGGGGCGCCATGGCCGAGAGCGGGCCGGGCTTCCACATAGCCGACCTGCGGGTCAGCCGGGACTTCTGGGACGCGGACCTCACGGAGGTCGAGGAGGCCCTGGAGGAGTTCGAGGCCGAGCTGACGGCGCTGGTGCGGGCGCTGTCCTTACGGTGGGGCGAGCCCGATGTCCTCGACCTCGGGGTGTGTCTGGAACGGTCGGCCATGGGCATACCGGTCCGGCCGCCACTGGACTCGCTGTGCGGATATGTCCCGCTGATGTACGGCTGGCGGGTGGCGGGCCGGTGGGTCGGCGTGGGGGTGGGGCAGGGGGACCGTGAGCTGCCGTTCCAGCTGCTGGTGGCGGTGGGAGAGGGGGACGTAGGAGATGTGGGGGCTTCGGAGGACGTGGGCGCTGCGCTCTGGTGAGGCGGCGCGCCACTTGTGCCCGTCAGTTCTCCGCGAACGCCGCGGCGCGCAGCCGCCCGTACTCCTCCGCCATGGTCGCCGGCGTCCAATGGGCGTTGAGGCCGCTGGGGTTGGGCAGTGCCCAGATACGGGTGTCGCCGAGGGTGCGCTGCTGTGGGCCGATCGCGGCATGCTTGTCGCCGAAGGCGACGCGATAGGCCGTGACCCCCGCGACGGCGAGCCAGCGCGGCCGCAGCCGGGCCACCTTCTCGGCCAGCAGCCGGCCGCCCTCGCGGTACTCCTCCGCCGTCAACTCGTCCGCCTTCGCGGTCGCCCGCGCCACGACATTGGTGATGCCGAGGCCATGCGCCAGCAACTCCTCCTGCTCGGCGGGCCTGAGCAGCCGGGGCGTGAAGCCGGACGCGTGCAGAACGGGCCAGAAGCGGTTGCCGGGGCGGGCGAAGTGGTGGCCCGTGGCCGCCGTCATCAGGCCCGGGTTGATACCGCAGAACAGCACCCGCAGACCGCTCGCCACCACGTCAGGGACGAGGCGGTCGCGAGCGGCCTGCAGTTCCTCCGGGGTGAAGCCCATGTCACCAGCCCTGGCCGGCGATCGGCATCAGAGGATCGAGCCGGGCGTGTAGGCCGCGGCCTCCGGGTGCTGCTTGGCGATCTCCTCGATCCGGCCGACGACAGCGGCCACCTGGTCGGCCGCCGCGCCCGTGAAGGACAGCTTGTCCGCCATCAGGGCGTCCAACTGAGCCTTGTCCAGCGGGATGCGCGAGTCCGCCGCCAGCCTGTCCAGCAGCTCATTGCGCTCCGCGCCCCGCTCGCGCATGGCCAGCGCCGACGCCACCGCGTTCTCCTTGATCGCCTCGTGCGCCTCCTCGCGGCCCACCCCGGCCCGCACGGAGCCCATCAGCACCTTCGTGGTGGCGAGGAAGGGAAGATAGCGGTCCAGCTCGCGGGCGACGACGGCGGGGAAGGCACCGAACTCGTCCAGGACGGTCAGAAAGGTCTCCAGCAGACCGTCCAGCGCGAAGAAGGAGTCGGGGAGCGCGACCCGGCGGACCACGGAGCAGGAGACATCGCCCTCGTTCCACTGGTCACCGGACAGCTCACCGGCCATCGAGGCATAGCCGCGCAGGATCACCATCAGGCCGTTGACACGCTCGCAGGAACGGGTGTTCATCTTGTGCGGCATCGCGGAGGAACCGACCTGGCCCGGCTTGAAGCCCTCGGTGACCAGCTCGTGCCCGGCCATCAGCCGGACCGTCTTCGCGAGCGACGAGGGGGCCGCGGCGAGCTGCACCAGCGCGGTGACCACCTCGTAGTCCAGGGAGCGCGGATAGACCTGGCCGACGGAGGTGAACGCCTGCCCGAAGCCGAGGTGGCCGGCGATCCGCTGCTCCAGCTCGGCGAGCTTCGTGGCGTCCCCGCCCAGCAGGTCCAGCATGTCCTGGGCGGTGCCGACGGGGCCCTTGATGCCGCGCAGCGGGTAGCGGGAGAGGAGCTCCTCCAGCCGCGCATAGGCGACCAGCAGCTCGTCGGCGGCGGTCGCGAAGCGCTTGCCGAGCGTGGTGGCCTGCGCGGCGACGTTGTGCGAGCGGCCCGCCATGACCAGTTCGGCGTGCTGGGCGGCCAGCGAGCCCAGCCGTGCCAGCACGGCGACGGTGCGGTCCCGCATCAGCTCCAGCGACAGCCGTACCTGCAGCTGCTCGACGTTCTCCGTCAGATCGCGGGAGGTCATGCCCTTGTGGACCTGCTCATGGCCGGCGAGGGCGTTGAACTCCTCGATCCGGGCCTTGACGTCATGCCGGGTGACCTTCTCGCGCTCGGCGATCGAGGCCAGGTCGACGGTCTCCAGGACCCGCTCGTAATCGGCCAGCGCCTGCTCGGGGACCTCCACCCCCAGGTCCTGCTGCGCACGCAGCACGGCGAGCCACAGCTTCCGCTCCAGCCTGACCTTGTACTCGGGGGACCACAGCACGGCGAGCTCCGCGGAGGCGTAGCGGCCGGCCAGGACATTGGGGATGCGAGGCTTCGCAGACACAGCAGTCACGTGGCCAGAGTCTACGCTGCGCTTTGCCTGCGCCCCACGTTGTCGGCTGTCCGGCCGTTGCTCCTGCGGTGGGTGTCCGCTGCGCTGTGCCTGGGCCCCACGTTCTTGACTGTCCCGCCGTTGCACCTGCGGTGAGCTGTTGCCGCTGCGCGGGGCTGTTCGGCAGCGGCGCCGGACCTCCGGACTCCGTCCTGCGGACCGGAACCTCCCGAAGGGGTGGGAAGAAGACCGGTGGGGGTACGCGTAGCCGGTCATGTGCACCGTGTGGTCGCGATCACAGACACATGACAGACCACATGTGCCCCCACCGGCCCCTACCACCCACCGTCGGGAGGATGGGGGTACCTCCCATACCCTTCAGGCTATGGGGGAGGGCCGCAGGACGGAGTCCGGAGGCCCGTCACCGCACCCGCGAAACCCACGCCCGCCGCAGGCGCAACGGCGAACACCCCCACGGCGGGACAGCCAAAACGTCAGCTCAAGCCTGCCGCAGGCGTGGCCAAGCGCAGCGTTAGCCCGCAGGCGGCCGCTGGAGCACCAGCTCCCGCAGTACGTCCTCCATCGACACCAGCCCGGCCAGCGTCCCGTCGTCGGCGATCACCGCGGCGAGGTGCGTACTGGATCCGCGCATCGCCGTCAGGACGTCGTCCAGCAGCGTCGCCGCCCTCACGCGGGCGATCGGGCGCAGTGCGGCGACCGCGAACGGCACATCGCGCGGCATTGCGTCGAGTGCGTCCTTGACGTGCAGGTAGCCCAGGATGCGGCGGGTCTCGTCGACGACCGGGAAGCGGGAGAAACCGGACTCGGCCGCCATCCGTTCCAGGCCCTCGGGGGTGATTCCCATCCGTGCGGACACCACGTTCTCGACGGGCAGCACCACGTCCCTGACCGGGCGGCGGCCCAGTTCCAGGGCGTCTCGCAGCCGTCGCTTGGCCCGTTCGTCCAGCAGGCCGGCCGCCCGTGCGTCCTCGACCATCTTCGCGAGCTGGTCGTCCGAGAACGTCGCGGTCACCGCGTCCCTGGTCTCCACCCGCAGCAGCTTCAGCAGCCCGTTGGCGAGCGCGTTGATCGCGAAGATCGCCGGGCGCAGCGCCCGGGTCAGCGCGACCAGTGGCGGGCCCAGCAGCAGGGCGCTGCGTACCGGCTCCGCCAGCGCGACGTTCTTCGGCACCATCTCGCCGAAAAGCATGTGCAGATACGTGGCCAGGGCCAGCGCGATCACGAACGCGATCGGGTGGATCAGTGTGTGCGAGATGCCCGCGGCGTGGAACACCGGCTCCAGGAGGTGCGCGATGGCCGGTTCGGCGACCGCGCCCAGCACCAGTGTGCACAGCGTGATGCCGAGCTGGGCGGCGGCGAGCAGCGCGGAGACATGTTCCAGGCCCCACAGCACGCGGTGTGCCCGGCGGTCGCCGCGCTCTGCGTACGGCTCGATCTGGCTGCGGCGCACCGAGATCAGCGCGAACTCGGCACCCACGAAGAAGGCGTTGAGCACCAGCGTCAGCAGGCCGATGAAGAGCTGGAGCGCGGTCATCGGCCGGCCTCCGCTTCCTCGTCGTCGGTGTTGCCGGGCAGCGGGGCGTGCAGCAGCAGGCGCGCCGCGCGGTGCCCGGTGGCGTCGAGGACGTCCATCGACCAGCCCGCGACCTCGACGGTGTCGCCGTCGACGGGGATCCGCCCGAGCTCCGTGGCGATGAGGCCGGCGAGGGTTTCGTACGGGCCGTCGGGCAGCCGCAGGCCGATCCGCTGCAGCTGGTCGGTGCGGGCGGCACCGTCGGCGTGGTAGACGCTGCGGCCGTCCGCGTCGGAGCCGGCCGGTGCGAGATCGGGGATCTCCAGGGGGTCGTGCTCGTCCCGGACCTCGCCGACGACTTCCTCGACGATGTCCTCCAGGGTGGCGACGCCCGCCGTGCCGCCGTACTCGTCGATGACCACGGCCATGGTGCGCTTGCCGGACAGCCGGTCCAGCAGCCGGTCCACGGTCAGCGTCTCGGGCACCAGCAGCGGTTCGCGCAGCAGCTCGGAGACGGGATGGCGGGCGCGACGCTCGGCCGGGATGGTCAGCACGTCCTTGATGTGCGCGACCCCGACGACGGTGTCCAGACTGCCGCGGTAGACGGGGAAGCGGGACAGCCCGGTCGCCCGCGTCGCGTTGGCGATGTCCTCGGCGGTGGACTGCACATCCAGGGCCATCACCTGCACCCGCGGCGTCATCACGTTCTCCGCCGTCAGATCGGCGAGATTGAGGGTACGGACGAACAGCTCGGCGGTGTCCGGCTCCAGCGCGCCCTCCTTGGCGGAGTGCCGGGCCAGTGCCATCAGCTCCTGAGGCCCCCGGGCGGAGGCCAGCTCCTCGGTGGGCTCCAGCCCCATCCGACGGACCATGTGGTTCGCGGTGGTGTTGAGATGCCCGATCAGCGGCTTGAAGGAGGCGCTGAAACCGCGCTGCGGGGTGGCGACCCGCTTGGCGACGGCCAGCGGGCTGGAGATGGCCCAGTTCTTCGGGACCAGTTCCCCGACGACCATCAGGACGACCGTGGAGATTCCCGTACCGAGCACCAGGGCCACCGAGTCCGCGGCGGAGCGCGGCAGCCCCATCACGCCGAGCGGACCGGCGAGCAGGGCGGCGATGGCCGGCTTGGACAGCATGCCGATGACCAGGCCGGTGACGGTGATACCGAGCTGCGCTCCGGAGAGCTGGAAGGTCAGTCCGCGGGCGGCCTTCAGGGCGCTGTCCGCGCCGCGCTCGCCGCGCTCGACGGCGCGCTCCAGATCACTGCGCTCGACGGTCGTCAGCGAGAACTCGGCCGCGACGAAGACACCGCAGGCGACGGTCAGGAGGAGTGCCAGGGCCAGCAGGAGCAACTCGGTCATCGGGTCACCTCCGCCCCATGATCGAACAGGAACGGGAGGTTCGCGCTCCGTCGGGAGGATGCTCGACAACTGGGAGGCTCGCCCATGGCTGGACGCTCACACACCTTTCGTCAGGGAAGGGAACCACCATGGTAAAGGATCGGCAAAAGCGCTGATGAGTGGGCAGGGTCGGAGGTGAGTGATGCAGAGTCGGTGGTGAGTCGGCAAAATCGGTGGTGAGCGAGGAGCCCGCCCCGCTCCTTAAGCCGGGACGGGCTCCGCCGGGCGCATCGCTCAGTGGTCCAGATGCTTGACCCGGCGGCTCCACTGCGGCTCGGGCGCATAACCCGCGGCGCGCCAGCCGTGCCACGCCGTCGGAGTCATCGCTGATGCTGGCGCCCTCGGCGGCCACCTTCCAGAAGGCCGGCACGGCATCGAGATCGGCCGGTGTCCCGGCCCGTATGTGAAGATCACCCATGGCCCGATCCCAGCACGCGGCGGAGTGCGGCGTCGACCGATCTCGGCGTGCCGGGCGGCCAGCCGCATCATGCGCGGGCCGTTGCCGCCGATCAGCAGCGGCGGACGCGGCCGCTGCGTGTGGGCCGCGGGGCGTACTCGGGGTCGCCGAACATCCGGCCCAACTCTTCGACGGTGTATGTCAGATGGTCCACCCGCCGGCCCGGCGAGCCAGGGCAGCCCGGCCGTCTCGTGCTCGGCGCGGACGTACCCGGTGCCCAGGCCCAGCTCCAGCCGCCCGCCGGTGAGCGCGTCGGCGGTGGCCACGTCACGGGCGAGCAGCGCCGGGTTGACGAACCCCGCGTTGAGGACGAAGGTGCCCACCCGCGGCCGCTCGGTCGCCTCCGCCGCGATCAGCGCGGGAAACGGCGCCGGCAACCCCAGATGATCCGGTACGAGCAGCACGTCATAGCCCAACCCCTCGGCTCGGCGGCATTTCTGACGCCACGACGCCTTCGAATCGATGGTGAGCATATTGACGCCGAAGCGGAACGGACGTGGCATGAGAAGTCCCCTTGGAGAGCGCGATCAGGGGGGAGACGACCGGTCGTCACCCATGCAACCGTGATCGTCGGGGTGGTGCCGCCGGAGATGCATGCGCTGCGCCAGATACCCGGCGACCCCGACGGCCAGCAGCAGGAGAACGGTGCCGAGCGTGAACACCTCGAAGGACATACGGGAGACGCCCCAGATCTCCCGGAAGTCGTAGGTGATGCCGAAGAGCGGCTCCAGGGTGCCGGGGAACAGCGCCACCCATGAGCCGAGCAGCACCCAGGCGTAGACGAGAACGGTGGCTACCGCGAACCCCCTTGTACCGAAGGGGACGTGATACGGCCGGTGGATCTCGGGGCGGCGGACCCGCAGGGCGAGCAGTGCCGGGACGATGGCGAGGTAGGACAGCAGCAGCGTGGTGATCGCGACCGTCAGGACGACGGCGAAGGTGTCCGACGCGTCGCCGCTGCCCAGGTTCATCGCGGCGACCATGAAGGCGGTGGCGGTCAGCCCCGAGAGCACGTTCATCCGGACCGGTGTGCCCAGCCGTGCGTGGAAGGCGCCCAGCCACCGGCTGAAGAACCCGCCCTCGGCGGCCGCCATCGCCTGCATCCGGTCGACGACGATCATCCAGGCGCTGCCCTGTGTCAGCAGCGCGACGACGAACAGCACACCGGTGCCGGTCAGCAGGGGCCCGCGCCAGTCCCCGTAGACCTCGAAGACCAGCCCGGCGGCGTCCATGAAGCCACCGATGCCGGTGATCTGCCCGGCCGGGGCGGCGGAGAGGATGGCCAGGACTGGCAGCAGGTAGCAACTGGTGGCGATCGCGCCGGAGACGCCGATCGCGATCGGGACATCGCGCTGCGGGTCGTACATCTCCTCACCCGCCGCGTTGGGGGCCTCGAACCCGACCATGGCGAAGATCAGGACCGGGACCAGCGCGAGGAATCCCGCCCCGGTGGGGGAGAAGGCGGCGTTCTGCAGGCCCTGGAAGCCGTGCCGGATCCCGTACGCGACCGCGGTCCCCGTGAAGAAGGCGAGCGCCAGGAGCTTGGCCGCCGCGCCGGTCGTGGTGATCCATTTGCCGCGGCGCAGTGAAATGATCGCGGTCAGGATGGCACCCCAGACGAAGGCCAGCTTGAAGACATAGTCGGCGGCCGTGCCGGAACCGAGCGGCGAGACAAAGCCGTCCCAGGCCCCGGCGCCGATGAAGGCCAGCGAACCGCCGAGCCAGACCGGATTGGTGACCCAATAGAACATGCTGGTCAGCGCGGCCACCAGCCGGCCGAAGGCAAGCTCCACCCAGGCGTAGGGGCCGCCCTCGTAAGGGAACGCGGCGCCGGTCTCCGCGAAGATCAGGGCGTACGGCAGCAGGAAGGACACGGCCATGACGGCGATCCAGGTGACGGACTGGCCGCCGCCGCTGGCGATCTGCCCGATCACATCGATGGAGATCACGGCGGCGACGCCCAGCGCCATGATGTCGAATCGGCGCAGGCTGCGCTTCAGGTGCGGGACGGGGGCCGGTACGGACACGGATCACATCGTGCGGTATCCGCTCCGGTGGCCTCGGGAGCGGCGCGCGGCCCGCTCCCGGTGTCCCGCTCGCGCCGTGTCGCGCGCCGGACGGGCGACCGGTGCCTCCGGCCGCGGCCCGGCGCAGCTGGGAGCGACCCTTGTCGGCGCTAGCGGATACGCGCTAGCTTGAAACCGTGGCGAAGACGCAACTGAACGTCCGCGTGGACGAAGCCACCGCCGAAGCGGCGCGAGAGCGCGCCCTGCAGCGGGGAGTGAGCATGAACCGCTATATCGAGGAGCTCGTCCTCAAGGACGCCGGAGAGGTCGGCCAGACCTTCGTCGACGCCGCCGCCGACTTCATGAAGCGGTACGAACACGTCTTCGCCGAGGAGTTCGGCCCGGAACCGGGCGTCGGCCGCGGCCGCGCGGCCACCCCGGCCCGGGAAGGACAGCCGGGCGCGACGTGACACTGCGCATCGACCTCGCCTGGCTCCTTCTGATCGCCGAACAGCACACCCCCGGAGACCCCCAGGTCACCGACTGGGGCGCCCTGGTGGCCGCCGTCAGCCGCCATGAAGCGGAGATATTCGGCGCCCCCGTCTACACCGACCCGCCGGAACGCGCCGCAGCACTCGTCCAACTCCTCCTCCGAGTACCGGCGTTGGAACGCTCGAACGCGGTGTTCGCGACCGCCGTCGCCTACGGTTACCTCATCGCGAGCGGCCTGAAGATCACCACCTCCGCCGAACGGGTCCGCGACCTCGCCCGACTCGTCAAGGAGGGCACGGCGGACGTCCATGCCATCGCGGACGAGCTGCGCACATGGACGGGGTGACGCCGCTGGACGGGGTGACGCCGCGCCGCCCGGCCGGTGCCCAGGCAGCCGGGCCGTACCACCCGGCCCGGCGGCCGGATCTCCGCGCCCTCCGCTCTCACTTCGATGGCCACGCCGCCCGGCGCCGCCTCCCTCACTCCGGTGGGCGGACCGCCATCCCCAGCACCGCCGGCGACGAGGGCAGCGTCGGACCGCGCTCCGGCACCTTCAGCCGCCGCACGCGCACCACCTCGAACCCCGCCGCCCGGATCTCGCCCAGCGGATCCCGCCATGTGTGACAGCCGCCCATCAACAGCGGCCAGACCGTCCGGTCCAGCGACCACTGCACCGCCGCCAGCCCCCGCCCCGCGGCCCGACCGTGCTCGAAGAACCGCAGCTCACCGCCCGGACGCAGCACCCGCCGCAACTCCACCAGCGCCCGCCGCACATCCCGTACGGAACACAGCACCAGCGACACCACCGCCGTATCGAACGCCTCGCTCTTCACCGGCAGCGCCTCCGCCACTCCCGGCACCACATCCACCGGCACCCCGGCATGCGCCGCCGCCGTCCGCGCCACCTCGCGCAGCGTGGACTCCGGCTCGATCGCCACGACTTCCGACACGGTCCCCGGGTAGTGCGGAAAGTTCAGCCCACTGCCCGCGCCCACCTCAATGGCCCGCCCCGAGGCCCCCGCCAGCAACTCGTCCCGGAGCGCCGCCACCCCGGCCCGCCGGTCCACGGACGGCCCGCAGCAATGCGCGTAGAAGCGGGCGAAGACCGGATGGTGCACGGTCTCCGGTGGACGCCTCCTGTGCCGCAGCATGACGACCCCTTTCGCCGACGTCGGCCGCTCTTGCTGCCAGTGTCCCCCTTGGGCGGGCGGGCGAGACCCGAACGGCGCGGGGCGGGGGGATTCCTCAGGGCCGGCGTCTGGGTGACGCGGAGCGCCAGGCTGCGGCTGCGGCCGATCTCACCCAGAAACGCGGAAACCGCCCGACCCACCCAGCTCCGGCGCCAGCCAACCCGGGGCCGCCGTACGGAAGTCGGTCGGCGGCAGTGCGCCGGAGCCCTCCGGGACCAGGCCGAGGAGCGGGGCGCCGGCGGCGTCCGGGAGGTCGGCCAGGTTGCAGCGGGCCGCGAGGCCCGGGGTGGCGGGCCAGCTGCCGATGACGACGCCGGGGGAGTCGAGGCCGTACGAGCGCAGGGCCAGCGCGGTGAGGGCGGTGGCGTTGAGGGTGCCGAGGCCGGCCTGGGCGACCATCAGGACGGGGGCGTCCGCGCGTCGTGCGGCGTCGGCGAGGGTGTTGCCGTCCGCGTCGAAGCGGACGAGCAGACCGCCCGCGCCCTCGACCAGGACCAGGTCGTGCGAGGCGGCCAGTTTGGCGGCGGTCTCGGCGATCTCCACGGGGCCGACCGATGGCAGCCCGGCCCGCCGGGCCGCCGTCGCGGGCGCCAACGGGTCCGGGTAGCGGGCCAGTTCGACCGCGGTGACCGGGCCGGCCAGCCGCTCGACCTCCGCCGCGTCGCCCCGTTCCCCCGCGGAGACCCCGGTCTGGGCCGGTTTGAGCACCGCCACCGAACGTCCGCTGCCGAGCGCCGCCGCGGCGATCGCGGCCGTGGTCACGGTCTTGCCGATCTCTGTGCCCGTGCCCGTCACGAACAGTACCGACATGGTGGACCTCCGGCTCCGGTAGTGAGGGGATCTTGGTGATGAGGGGAGTTCAGCCCTCCCGCGCCGCCGCGCACACCGCGGCGCAGATGCGTGCCACGTCGTCGTCACCCGTGATGTACGGCGGCATCGTGTAGATCAGGTCCCGGAACGGGCGCAGCCATACGCCCTTCCGGACCGCCGCCCGGGTCGCGGCCGCCATGTCCACCGCGTGGTCGAGCTGCACGACACCGATCGCACCGAGTACGCGTACCTGCCGCACCCCGGCGACGTTCCCGGCCGCCGCCAGACCGTTGCGCAGCCCGGCCTCGATCCGCTTGACCTCCTGGGCCCAGTCCTGGGACAGCAGCAGGTCGATCGAGGCGTCCGCGACGGCGGTGGCGAGCGGGTTGCCCATGAAGGTGGGGCCGTGGGCCAGCACCGGCAGCTCGCCGCGCGAGATCCCGTCCGCGACGGCCGTGGTGCACAGCGTCGCCCCGAGGGTGAGATATCCGCCGGTCAGCGCCTTGCCGACGCACATCACGTCGGGCGCGACGTCGGCGTGCTCGGCCGCGAAGAGGGCGCCCGTGCGGCCGAAGCCGGTCGCGATCTCGTCGAAGATCAGCAGTATGCCATGCGCGTCGCAGGCTTCGCGCAGCACCCGTAGGTAGGCGGGGGAGTGGAAGGACATGCCGCCCGCGCCTTGCACCACGGGTTCGACGATCACCGCTGCCAGTTCCTCGGCGTGCCGGGCGATCAGCTCCCGCAGGTGGGTGGCGTACGCCTCGTCGGGTTCCGCGTCGAAGCCCGACGGCGGCGCGTCCGCGAAGATCTGCCGCGGCAGCACCCCCTGCCACAGCTCATGCATCCCGCCGTCGGGGTCGCAGACCGACATCGGCTGCCAGGTGTCGCCGTGGTAGCCGCCCCGCCAGGTCAGCAGCCGCTGTTTGCGCGGCTTTCCGAGCGAGCGCCAGTACTGGAGGCACATCTTGACGGCGACCTCGACCGACACCGAGCCGGAGTCGGCGAGGAAGACGTGCCGCAGCGGTTCCGGGGTGATGTCGACGAGCCGTTTCGCCAGTCGTACGGCGGGTTCGTGGGTGAGTCCGCCGAACATCACATGGCTCATCCGCTCCAGCTGGCCGCGCGCGGCCTCGTTGAGCACCGGGTGGTTGTAGCCGTGCACCGCCGACCACCAGGACGACATCCCGTCCACCAACTCGGCCTGCCCCTCGACCGGCTGGGCCGGCCGGAGCCGCACGCCGGACGCCGACTCGATCAGCAGCGGTGCGGCCGTGCCGGGCATCGGCCCGTACGGATGCCACACATGCTGCCGGTCGAGCGCGAGCAGTTGCTGCGGGGTGAGCGGCTCAGGCATTGGGCGGGAGGTCGGTGCCGGCGCCGCGGCGGCGCACCGCGACCAGATCGCGGCGGGTCTCGTCGGTCGGTGCGGGGACGGCGGCGGTGAGCGGGGCGGCGGCTTCGGCACCTCCGGTGCCCGCGCACCCGGTGCCCGCGCAGGACCCGGTCTCCGCGTCGGCCGCCCTGCGGTGCCGCGGGAGCGTGCTGGTGTCCGTGCCCTCGACCTCGAAGCCGGCGTCCGCGATCATCGCGAGGTCGTCCTTGCCTGCCTGGCCCTCGCTGGTCAGGTAGTCGCCCAGGAAGAGGGAGTTGACGAGGTGCAGCGCGAGCGGCTGCAGACTCCGCAGATGGACCTCACGGCCGCCGGCCAGCCGTACCTCGACGTCCGGGCAGACGAACCGCACCATAGCGAGGATGCGCAGCGCGCGCTGCGGTGTGAGGTTCCATTCCTCGGCGAGCGGCGTGCCCTCGAACGGGATCAGGAAGTTGACCGGCACGGAGTCCGGGTCCAGCTCGCGCAGTGCGAAGACCACATCGACCAGGTCGGCGTCGCTCTCGCCCATCCCGGCGATCAGCCCGGAGCACGCCGACATGCCCGCCGCCTGGGCCTGCTGGACGGTGGACACCCGGTCCGAGAAGTCGTGCGTGGTGCAGATGTCGCCGTATGTGGCTTCCGAGGTATTGAGGTTGTGGTTGTACGCGTCGGCGCCCGCCTCGCGCAGCCGGTCGGCCTGGCCGTCGGAGAGCAGCCCGAGGCAGGCACACACCTCGATGCCCTCGTTCTGCTCCTTGATCGCGGAGATGGTGTCCGAGACGCGGTCCACGTCCTTGTCCGTCGGACCACGGCCACTGGCCACCAGGCAGACCCGCTTGGCGCCGCCGGCCACCCCGGCCGCCGCCGCCTTGGAGGCGTCATCGGGCTTGAGCCAGGTGTACTTGAGGATCTCCGCCTTGGAACCCAGCCGCTGGGAGCAGTACGAGCAGTCCTCGGGGCACAGGCCCGACTTGAGGTTGACGAGGTAGTTGAGCTTGACCCGCCGCCCGAACCACTGGCGGCGTACCTTTCCGGCCGCGGCCACGACGTCGAGCAGTTCGTCATCGGAGGTCGCCAGCACGGCCAGCGCCTCTTCACGGGTCGGCAACTCGCGCCGCAGTCCCTTGTCCACCAGTGTGTTCAGCAGGTCCATGGCGTTGATCCTGACGTACGCCCCCGCTCCCGGCCAAGGAGGATTCCCACAACGAGCCAGGATCGGGGTGTGTGTATCGCCACACCGTGGGCGTGCGGAACGACCGCTAACGTCTATCGACAGCCCACAATCGAGGCCGAAAGACAGCCCACAGCCGAGGCCGCACCCCACGAAGGACGCCGATGCCGCAGGACTCCGCCCCGTCGCTGCTCCGCGACACCGTGCCCATGACGCCCGACGAGCCGTCCGCCCCGGCCCCGCGGCAGGCGTCCGGCGCGGCCTTCGACTGGATCGACACGGCGCGCGCCGAGCGCCGGCGCGCCGGGCTCGTCCGCACCCTGCGGCCCCGTCCCGCCGATTCGCCGCTGCTGGACCTGGCGAGCAATGACTACCTGGGACTGGCCCGGCACCCGGAGGTCATCCACGGCGCGGCCGGGGCAGCGTACCGCTGGGGCGCCGGGGCGACCGGATCCCGCCTGGTCACCGGCAGCACGGAACTGCACGCCCAGTTGGAGACGGAACTCGCCGCGTTCTGCGGCTTCGAGGCCGCCCTGGTGCTGTCCTCCGGCTACGCCGCCAACCTCGCCGCCGTCACCGCCCTGACCGACAGAGCAACCCACATCGTCTCCGACGCGGGCAACCACGCCTCCCTGATCGACGGCTGCCGCCTCTCCCGGGCGCGTACCGCCGTGGTCCCGCACGCCGACCCGGAAGCCGTACGCACCGCCCTGACCGGCCATGACGGCAGGGCGCTGGCGGTCACCGACTCGGTGTTCTCGGTCGACGGCGACGCCGCACCGCTCCCGGATCTGGCCGATGTCTGCCGGGCGCGGGGCGCGGCCCTCCTCGTCGACGACGCGCACGGGCTGGGTGTGCTGGGCGACGGGGGACGAGGGGCCCTGGCGGCGGCCGGACTCGCCGGTGACGGCGATGTGGTGGCCACCGTGACCCTCTCCAAGTCGCTCGGCTCCCAGGGCGGCGCGGTGCTCGGCCCGGCCCGGGTCATCGAGCACCTGGTCAACACCGCCCGGTCGTTCATCTTCGACACCGGCCTGGCACCGGCGGCGGCAGGCGGCGCCCTGGCTGCGCTCCGGTTGCTGCGCGGCGAGCCACAGCGCGCCACGCGGGCCCGGCAGGTCGCCGGGGAGCTGCACGTCAGGCTCACCGCGGCCGGTCTGGCGGCGGTACGGCCGGACGCCGCGGTGGTCTCCGTACGGGCCCCGTCCCCCGAACAGGCGGTCCGCTGGGCGGCCGACTGCCGGGCCGCCGGACTCGCCGTCGGCTGCTTCCGCCCGCCGTCCGTGCCCGACGGCATCTCCCGGCTGCGGCTCACCGCCCGCGCGGATCTGACGGAGACGCAGATCGATACGGCGGTCGGCACGATCCTGGCGACGGCACCGGAAGGCTGAGGGGCGGGCCGGCGACGGGGGCTCGCACGGGCGGCCCGGCGACGGAGCGGTCTCGCGCCGGTGGCCCTCTCGGCGGGCTGTTTCTGCAGTTCCGTATGCGCCGTATCTGCTGTTTCTGCACGTGCCATATCTGTACGGAACGGTCGGATCCGTGTACGGCAGCGTTAGCCTCCTCACCGTCAAATAGGGTCTCGCGTGGCAGAGTTCACCGCTTCGGGCGACAGATTTATATAGATCTCGGTGGATCGCCCCACCCCCGGCCGCAAGGATGGCAGTCTGGCGCAGAGCAGCAGTCCGAGGCCGCATCGGTGTCCCGAGCGGCATCTCGGCTCCCGGCCGGTCCGCCGGAGTCGAGCCTCGGTGGGAAAAGGGACGGCGTCGTGATGGCAGACCACCAGGAATCCTCGTTCACCCTGCCGACCGAACCGGCCTCGGTCTCCATCGCCCGCAGATACGCTTTGGACGTGCTCGCCGAATGGGGTCTCCCGGCCGGTGACCGGGCCGTCGACTCCGTCCGCCTGATCGTCTCCGAGCTCGCGACCAACGCCATTCAGCACACCTTCGGCATGTCCCCGACCTTCACCGTCGAGCTGCGGCTGGACCGTGACGAACAGCTGAGCATCGGCGTCACCGACAGTCATCCCCGCTGGCCGCAACGGCTGCCCGCCGCGGTCCAGCAGGACAACGGCCGGGGCATGGTCATCATTCGCTACCTGGCGGCGGAGTCCGGCGGCCGGCTCAAGGTCACTCCCACGGAGTCGGGCGGCAAGACGGTGTGGATCGCGATGCCCTGGCCGGTCGGGGTCGCCTGAGGGCTGGATGAGTGAGTGCGGACTCACTCATCCGGACTCACGGCGCGGCATGACGGGCGAAGGCGCCGCGCAGCAGGGCACGCAGGGTGTCCGCGGCCGGGGGCCGCCGCCGGCGGTCCGGTAGGCCACCGAGATGATGCGGTGCAGATCGGGTGGTTCCAGGCGGCGGATCCCCAGCGGGGGCACCGCCCCGGCCGCCATCATCTGCGGGACCCGCCACCCCGAGTCCGGCGCTCACCGACGCGCACACCACGGCATAACCCGGCGACTCGCGGCGCACCGCCACACTCGCCCCGGCCGCCGTCAGCGCCGCTTCCACCGCACGCCGGTTGGGGTTGGCCGGCGCCATGCTGACCAGCGGATGGCCGGCCAGCTCGGCCAGCGGCAGCCGTCCCGTGCCCGCCGACAGCGCGTGGCCCGGCGCCGTGACGAGTACCAGTTCCTCGGTCAGCGGCGGCTCCAGCCGCACCCCGTCCGGAGCCGGCATCGGATCGCACGCGCCCTGGAGGCCACCACCGGTGTCCTGCTGACCGCCCTGGGCGGCATCCTGCTGGTCGAGGTGGCGCTCGCCTGAGACGGGCGGGCACCGGCCCGACGCTCCGTCCGCGGGCCGGGAGTCCGCGGGCCGAGAGCTCCCTGGTCGTCGGCGGCCCGCCTGATTCCGTGGTCATGGGGTCAAGTTACCGAGCCCCACTGACAATTGACCGGGCCGGCGCATTACCGCAGGTCAGCGCACCCGCCCGTACGAGACGGCACGGCTCCAGATCCGCTCCAGGCGGACGGCGCTGCCGGTCTTCGGCGCATGCCAGATCCGGCCTTTGCCCGCGTAGATGCCGACGTGGTAAACGCCCCGGCGCCCGTGGAAGAAGACCAGGTCGCCGCGCTTGCGGTGGGCGGCGGACACCCGCTTGGTGTGCTTGTACTGCTGAGCGGCGGTGCGTGGCAGGGCCTTCCCCGCGCGCTTGAACGAGTATCGCGTCAGCCCCGAACAGTCGAAGCTGTGTGGTCCTTGGGCGCCGAACCGGTAGGGGGAGCCCTGCTTGGAGGCGGCGATCCGCACCGCTTTGACGGGGACGGATGTGGCCTCGGCGTCCGTGATCGCGCCGGGGGCCACCAGGGTGCCGCCGATCGCGGCGAGCGCCAGGGCGGAGATGGTGCCGGTGCGTGCCAGCAGTTGCGGCACATGCGTGCGCATGGTCATGCGCAACCCTTCGTCAGCCGCTTGCGAAGGAGGCCCAGTCGGGGCCCATGGTGCTCGGGTCCTCCGCTCCCGCCGGCCACTGCGTCGACCGGACATCCGGACGGCGGCGGGACAAGGCGCCCGTCCGGACCGCCCCGTCGCTGTGGCGGGGTCTTGTCGTCGAAGGGATCCTCACGCACCGCACGTCCGGATTCCCAACTGAAAACGCGATATGTGGTATTGGTCACATATGCTCTAAATGGTGAGTGATGATTGTTTTGCGGCATTCGTGAGACGGTCGACGGCCCCGGGACCAGGGGGAAACGCTCGGCGATGTACGCAGGGGTGCGCACGCCGCGCAAATCGTCGCCTCCCTGTGACGGGGGAAAGCGCTACGCCGTACGGGCAGGCCGGTTCCGGGAGTGTCGGCGTCAGATCTGTCGGCGTCAGATCTCTTCCGGTGGTGGCACCGTGACGAGCTGGGACCGGCGCTCGCCGTCCAGGACCCGCAGGGCCCGCGCCAGCGTCTCGGAGTGCAGCTCGCTCTCGCCCCGGTCATGCATCAGCGTCAGCGCGTCCCGCAGCTCGGCGGCCTTGCCGACCAGCGCCTGGGCGGCGCGCAGACCGCGGTACGTGGAGCCGCTGCGGGTCGGATTGATCCGGCCCAGCAGGTCCAGCACCTCCAGATAGCGGTCGATCAGCTCGCCCTCGGCCCGCGTCAGCGCGGGCAGCGGCGGCAGCTCGGGCGGCAGCACGTGCGCTCACCGCGCGACGGGAGAGACGGACGACCGCTTGCGGTCGTGGGTGAGCCCGTCGACCAGGCCGTACTCCTGGGCGCCGCGGGCGTCGAAGATCTTGTCGCGTTCGATGTCCGCAGTGATCCGCTCGCGTGGCTGTCCGGTGTGCCGGGCCAGGAGCTGCTCCAGCGTGTCGCGGGTGCGCAGCAGCTCCTCCGCGTGAATCCCCAGGTCGGTGGCCTGCCCCTCGATCGGCTCGGACAGCGCCGGCTGGTGGATCAGGATCCGGGCACTGGGCAGCGCCAGCCGCTTCCCGGGGGTGCCGGCGGCCAGCAGGACCGCGGCGGCGGACGCGGCCTGCCCCAGGCAGAAGGTCGCGACGTCACAGGACACGAAACGCATCGTGTCGTAGATCGCGGTCATCGCGGTGAAGGAGCCGCCGGGCGAGTTGACGTAGAGCGAGATGTCCTGCTCGGGAGCGGCGTGTTCGAGATGGATGAGCTGCGCCATGACGTCGTTGGCGGCGGTGTCGTCGATGGGGGTGCCCAGGAAGACGATGCGTTCGTCGAGCAGCTTGGAGTACGGGTCGAGGGTACGGGTCCCGCTGGAGGTGCGCTCGGTGAACTCCGGCAGGACATAGCGGGCTGTGGGTCGCAGCATGGCTGTGCTCCTCTCCTCCGTAAAAAATGTACAGGATGTACGTCCGGATAGAATGGGAACATGGCCCACGAAATTCCGGTGACGCAAGCCCGCGCCGAGCTCGCGGATCTGATCAACCGCGTCGTCTACGGCGGTGAGCGGGTGGTCGTGACGCGCCACGGAAAGCCCCTGGTGGCGCTGGTGTCCGCCGCTGACCTGGAGCTCCTCGAAGAACTGGGGCGTGATCAGCGCCGGCCGGAGGAGGAACAGGTGATCAGCACGGTCTCCACCGTGCGGCAGCTGCCGTCCGCTCCGGGTGAACGGCAGCGCTTCGGCATCGCGGCAGAACACCGCGACCCGGGCGCCGGGGATCGGCGACCGGGTCGCGAGAACTGACCTCTGAGGTTGTGCGGGTGCCGCCGTGACGGCCGGTCGATGCGGCGGGCGCCATGGGTGCCCGTTGTCGTGGCTGTTCAGCGCAGCGGGCGCACGGGTGCCGGTGGTATCGGCTGTTCAGCGCAGCAGGCGCCGCTGGTGCCGGCTATGACGGCTGTTCAGCGCAGCGGGAGCGTCAGGAGGTCAGCTCCCACAGCGCGTGGGCGATGGCGTCGCTGTTGTTGTCCAGCGCCTTGTCGTCGATGTTCTTCGTCGAGTCGCAGGACTGGTGGTAGCAGGGGTCGAACGGTCGGCCCGCCTCGCCGCCCCAGTTCTTCGCCTGCTCCTGGGACTTGATATAGCCGGCGCCCGTGAAGAGCCCGCCGACGGGGATGCCGGCGTCCTTGAAGGAGGCGTGGTCGGAGCGGCCGTCACCCTCGGTCTCGATCTCGGTGACGATGTTCTTGGCCGCGTACCAGTCCTTGAAGACCTTCTCCAGGCGGGCGTCGTCGTCGTAGACGAAGTAGCCCGGGTTCGGTGAGCCGATCATGTCGAAGTTCAGATACGAGTCGATCTTCGACCTGTCGCCGCCCAGGTTGTTGACGTAGTGCCGGGAGCCGACCAGCCCGTACTCCTCGGCGCCCCACCAGCCGAACCGCAGATGCTTGGTGGGCTTGAGGCCTTCCCGGGAGACCGCGAGGGCGACCTCCAGAACGCCCGCGGAGCCGGACCCGTTGTCGTTGATGCCGGGGCCCCTGCCGACCGAGTCCAGGTGGGCGCCGGCCATGACGGTCTGGTCCTCTTTGCCGCCAGGCCAGTCGGCGATGAGGTTGTAGCCCTTGCGGCCGCCGTAGTTGAACTCCTGGACCTTGGTGGTGAAGCCGGCATCGTCCAGCTTGCCCTTGACGTAGTCGATGGACGCCTTGTAACCGGGCCGGCCGTGGGCCCGATTTCCACCGTTTGCGTCCGCTATGGACTGGAGTTTATCGAGATGTCCCTTGACGCCGGCTATGGGGATGTCCGGGGCGGCCAGTGGCGCGGAGGTGGTGGCCTGGGCGGCGGCCGCGGTGCCCAGCAGGGCGGCGACGGCGGTGCAGGCGCCGGCGACGAGAACGACACGGCGGGTGCGCGGAGAATGAGTCACAGTGTGGCTCCGATACTTGTGTGGGGGGTGTTGGAGCTGCTTTGACGCGCACATGAGGATTGCGGCGGCTTCGTACCACGTCAAGGGCACATACCGGACAGTTGTGTTCGGGGAGCGGGTGATGTCCGGAATGTGGACCGCCGTGCCCTAGCGGGTGTTGGTGAACGCCGTGTTACGCGACGCGCAATAAGTGCTCTCTGAATGCCCTCCGCTGTAACGCCGTCGAAATCCCGCCGAACTAGCCTCCGGTCGAGGGGCTGTTGATGGCCGGCCGCTGAAATTCGGTTTGCTTCCCCTTTAATTGTTGTGTGATACATCTACCGATACGGGTGTGTCCGCGCCTGTGACCTGGGCAGTTGCGTCCAGGCGGGAAGACTGTGAGGTGGAACGTATGCAACTGACCCCGCATGAGCAGGAGCGGCTGCTGATTCATGTGGCGGCAGACGTGGCCGAAAAGCGACGGTCCCGTGGACTGAAGCTGAACCACCCGGAGTCCGTTGCCCTGCTGACCGCCCACATCCTCGAAGGCGCACGGGACGGCCGTTCCGTCGCCGAGCTGATGTCCTCCGGGCGCAAGGTGCTCAGCCGCGATGACGTCATGGAAGGGGTCCCCGAGATGATCCACGATGTGCAGGTCGAGGCGACCTTCCCGGACGGCACCAAGCTCGTCACCGTCCACCAGCCCATCGACTGACCACGGGAGAGCCGAAGATGATCCCGGGACAGATCCTCCACGCAGAGGAGCCGGTGCGCCTCAACGAAGGCCACCCCGTCACGCGTATGACCGTCCTCAACGCCGCCGACCGTCCCGTCCAGGTCGGCTCCCACTACCACTTCGCCGAGGCCAACCCCGGCCTCGACTTCGACCGCGCGGCCGCACACGGCAGGCGGCTGAACGTCGCCGCCGGCTCCGCCGTCCGCTTCGAGCCCGGCATCCCCACCGAGGTCGAACTCGTCCCCATCGCGGGCAAACGGATCGTCGCGGGCCTGCGGGGCGAGACCGGAGGCACTCTCGATGGCTGAGCTGACACGCCAGGCGTACGCCGATCTCTTCGGCCCGACGGCCGGTGACCGGATCCGGCTCGCCGACACCGATCTCGTCATCGAGATCACCGAGGACCGCTCCGGAGGGCCGGGCAGGGCCGGCGACGAGGCCGTCTTCGGCGGCGGCAAGGTGATCCGCGAATCGATGGGCCAGTCCCGCGCCACCCGCGCCGAGGGCACCCCCGACACCGTGATCACCGGCGCGGTCGTGCTGGACCACTGGGGCATCGTCAAGGCCGATGTGGGCATACGGGACGGGCGGATCGTCGGCCTGGGCAAGGCCGGCAATCCGGACACGATGGACGGCGTCCACCCTGATCTCGTCATCGGCCCGGAGACCGAGGTCATCGCCGGCAACGGCAAGATCCTCACCGCCGGTGCCATCGACAGCCACGTCCACTTCATCTGCCCCCAGCAGGCGGACGAGGCGCTGGCCTCCGGCGTCACCACGCTGATCGGCGGCGGCACCGGACCCGCCGAGGGCAGCAAGGCCACCACCATCACCCCTGGCGCCTGGCATGTCGCCCGGATGTTCGAGTCGATGGACTCCCTGCCGGTCAATGTCGGACTGCTCGGCAAGGGCAACACCACCTCCGTCGCCTCACTGCGGGATCAGCTGCGGGCCGGCATCCTCGGCTTCAAGATCCATGAGGACTGGGGCGCGACCCCCGCCGCCCTCGACACCTGCCTGGGCGTCTGCGAGGAGAGCGGCGCCCAGCTCGCCATCCACACCGACACCCTCAACGAGGCCGGCTTCCTCGGTGACACCCTCGCCGCCATCGCGGGCCGCTCCGTCCACGCGTTCCATGTCGAAGGCGCCGGCGGCGGCCACGCCCCCGACATGATCGCGATGGTCTCGGAGCCGAATGTGCTGCCCGCGTCCACCAACCCCACCCGGCCGCACACCGTCAACACCGTCGAGGAGCACCTCGACATGCTGATGGTCTGTCACCACCTCAACCCCGCCGTCCCGGAGGACCTCGCCTTCGCCGAGTCCCGGATCCGGCCGTCCACCATCGCCGCCGAGGACATCCTGCACGACCTCGGCGCCATCTCGATCATGGCCTCCGACGCCCAGGCCATGGGCCGGATCGGCGAGGTCGTGCTGCGTACGTGGCAGACCGCGCACGTGATGAAGCGGCGCCGGGGCGCCCTGCCCGGCGACGGCGGCGCGGACAACCACCGCGCTCGCCGCTATGTCGCCAAGTACACCGTCAACGCGGCCGTCTCCCAGGGCATCGGGCACCTCGTCGGCTCGGTCGAGGACGGCAAGCTCGCCGATCTCGTGCTGTGGGACCCGGCGTTCTTCGGCGTCAAACCACAACTCGTCCTCAAGGGCGGCCAGATCGCCTATGCGCAGATGGGCGACGCCAATGCCTCGATCCCCACCCCGCAGCCGGTCCTGCCCCGCCCGATGTTCGGTGCCACCGGCCGGGCACCGGGCAGCAACTCGGTCAACTTCGTCTCCCGGCAGGCCCTCGACGACGCTCTCCCCGAGCGGCTCCCGCTGACCAAGTCCTTCGAGGCCATCCACAGCACCCGAGGCGTCACCAAGGCCGATATGCGCAACAACGACGCCGTGCCACGCGTCCACGTCGACCCCGACACCTTCACGGTGACCATCGACGGCGAGCCGGTCGACCCCGCTCCCGCCGTCGAACTCCCCATGGCCCAGCGGTACTTCCTCTTCTGAGTGGCGTCCATGAACCATTTGGAACAGCACCGATGAGCCGCGCAGCGCTGCTCGTCCTCGCCGACGGCCGGTTCCCCGCCGGAGGGCACGCCCACTCGGGCGGCGCCGAACCGGCCGTCACCGCGGGACGCATCAAGGACGCCGCCACCCTGGAGCACTTCTGCCGGGGCAGGCTGCACACCGCCGGTCTCGTCGCCGCGGGCCTCGCCGCCGCGGCCGCCGCCGGCTGCGATCCCCTCCTCCTGGACGACGCCGCCGACGCCCGGACGCCCGTACCGGCGCTGCGGCAGGTCGCCCGGCGGCTCGGACGGCAGATGATGCGGGCCGCCCGCGCCACCTGGCCGTCGGCCGCACTGGACGCGCTCGCCGCGGCCCGCCCGCGCGGCGCCCATCAGCCCGTCGTCCTCGGCCTCGCCGCCCGGTCCGCCGGCCTCGACCCGCTGGACGCCGCGTACGTCGTGGCCTACGAGAACATCAGCGGCCCGGCGACCGCGGCCGTCCGCCTGCTGAGTCTGGACCCCTTCGACGCCACCGCCGTCCTCGCCCGCCTCGCCGCCGATCTCGAACAGATCGCGGAGCAGGGGGCCCGGGCCGCACGTCGCGTCGCCACCGAAGGAGTCGACGCGCTGCCCGCCGCCTCCGCACCACTGCTCGACATCACCGCGGAACAGCACGCCGCCTGGCCGGTACGCCTTTTCGCCTCCTGACGCCCACCAGTGTTCCCACGAACCCCCGATGGAGTCCGCATGCACCTCGACCACCACGACACCTTCCCCCAGCGCCACACCTACAGCGCCACCGAGCCGATACGCGCCGACGGCACCCGGCGCGCGCTGCGCATCGGCCTGGGCGGGCCGGTCGGCACCGGCAAGACCGCCACCGTCGCCGCCCTGTGCCGCGCGTTGCGCGACGAGCTGTCCATCGCCGTCGTCACCAACGACATCTACACCCGTGAGGACGCCGAATTCCTGCTCCGTGAGGCCGTACTGCCCGCCGAGCGGATCTCCGCCGTGGAGACCGGGGCCTGTCCGCACACCGCGATCCGTGACGACATCTCCGCCAACCTGGAGGCGGTGGAGGACCTGGAGGCCGCGTTCTCTTCCGAGGGCATCGGACGGCTCGACCTGGTGCTGGTGGAGTCGGGCGGCGACAACCTCACCGCGACCTTCTCCAAGGGCCTGGTCGATGCCCAGATCTTCGTCATCGACGTCGCGGGCGGCGACGACATCCCCCGCAAGGGCGGCCCGGGCGTCACCACCTCCGACCTGCTCGTCATCAACAAGACCGACCTCGCGCCCTATGTGGGCGTCGACCTGGAGGGCATGGCCCGCGACGCCAAGGTCCAGCGCGGCGAACTCCCCGTCCTCTTCACCGCTCTGAAGTCGGAGAACGGCGTGCAGCCCGTCGCGGACTGGGTCCGCGCGCGGCTGGCGGACTGGACCGCGGGCCCGGCATGACCCACGAACCCCCCGGACCTGCGAAGACCCCGGTCGCCGTGCTCCCGGTGACCGGGCTGCGGGCCACCGCCCGGATCGTCGCGCGGGCCGACGGTGGGGGTACCTCCCGCTCATGGGGGTCCCCCCGCTTGAGCGAAACCGGGAGTGGGGGAGAAGCCGGGAGTGGGGGAGGCACCCGGCTGCCCGTCCTCGACGGCGACGGCCCGCTCGCGCTGCGCCGCATCCGGGCGCACGGCGACCAGGCCCGGGTGTGCGTCGTGGGCGCCATGAGCGCGCCGCTCGGCGGGGACAGGCTGTGCATCGAGGCCACCGCCGAGGCGGGCGCGGCGCTGCACATCACGGCCGCCGCGGCGACCGTCGCGCTGCCCGGCCGGACCGCCGGACACGCCACCTACGACGTACGGTTGACGGTGGCCGACGGGGCGCGACTCGACTGGCTCCCCGAACCGCTGATCTCCGCCGAGGGCAGCGATCTGCGGATGACGACGACCGTCGACCTGGCCCCCACCGCCCGTCTGGTCCTGCGCGAGGAACAGGTCCTGGGCCGCAGCGGCGAACGCCCGGGCACGCTGCGCAGCCGGCTGACGGTCCGCCGCGCCGGCCGCACCCTGCTCGACCAGGAGACGGCCTACGGTCCCGGCGTCCCCGGCTGGGATACCTCGGCCGTCCTGGACGGTCACCGCGCCGTCGGCCAGCTCCTCGTGGTGGGACCGGAGTTCGATGACAAACCGGCCGAGGTGCGGTTGCTGGGGGAGGCGGCGGGCGAACGGGCCGGGCGCGGCGACGGCGCGGGGCAGGGCGTGCTGGCGCCGCTGGCCGGTCCCGGGGCGCTGGCCACGGCCGTCGCCCCGGACGCGCTGCGGCTGCGGCATCTCCTTGACGAGGTCGCCGAGGCAGCCCGGGGCGCCGCAGCCGGCTGAGCGCCCGGACCGGCGCCCAGAGAGCGTGCGGGTGTCACACCTCGGGCGTCACACCTCCAGATCGGCCTCGAGCCGGGCAAGGCGGTGGCGCGCCAGCGCGAGATTGGCGCGCTTCCGGTCCAGTACCAGATAGAGGAAAAGGCCACTGCCGTTCTTGCCCGTCACCGGGCGTATCAGGTGGTACTGCGAGGTCAGTGTGATGAGCATGTCCTCAATGGCGCCCTGAAGTTCCAGCATTTCCATCGTGCGGAGTTTGGCGCGTACCACATCGGTGTTCCCGGCCGCCGCAACATTGAGGTCCAGGGCATGGTTGTCGCCGAGCGTGGCGAGCGCCATACCGCTGGTGTAGTCGACGAGAGCGACGCCGACAGCGCCCTCGATGGTAGACATCGCATCGGCGAGGGAGGATTCCATCTGAGCCATGGGTGGTTCTTACCTTTCGATTTATGGAATTCAGCTGGGGGCGTGTGGATCGGGTGGCGGGCAGGGGCCATTACTGGCGCGGTGCGGTGTCCACGATCGTGCCGATGCGTTCCGCGGCCCGTCTGGCCTGGAGATGCAGCCTCCCCACATTCGTATCGGGGCCTGCCACGGCCGTGAGGACGGCGCGGCGTCCGGCCGAGTAGGCCGCTATATAGCCGTCCTTTCCGCGGGTCAGGGACTCTTCGAACATGCCCTGCCCGGTCGCGTCGGTAAGGCGTTTGGCGACCCCGATGGCCGCGGCGGTGAGAGCGGCGAGGCCGTCCGGTTCGATATCCCGGAGATCATGCGCGATGACCATACCGTCGGCGCTCGCGACCATTCCGCCGTGCAGATGGCGCACTTGATCGCGCAGTGTCTGCAATTCCTCCTGTAAGAGGGGCTCGATCGTCATCAGTCTCCTTATTCTCCTTCGCCCGGCATGCTTTCTGAGTAGTTGCTTCATGGCCGGGGTTCGTCCGATCGCGGGATTACGCCATATCGGGGGAACGCGCAAGGCCATGGGAGTGCGCAGGGGAGCGGGAATTCGTAAGGTTGTTGGAATTCTTCAGCTCGTGGGAATGGGCGAGATCTCACAGGTTCTCCTCCAGCGCCGTACGCAGTCGGACAAGGAGGGCAATATCCGGGTCGACGGTGTCGAGGACGGCCGGGACCGGGAGTTGCCAGGTCGGGGTGCGGCGGCTGTCGGGCGGGGGATGCCCGTCCAGGCAGGCTCCGGGCCGCCGCCGGGGCAGGGCCGTCGGTGCCGGGGGCATTCGGACCAGGCCGGCCGCGGCCAGCCGGCGGATGTCGAGCAGTGTCATGAAGGCGGACTGGCCCAGCGCGCGGGCGAGTTGATGCGGAGTGTGCCGGCCGTCGGCACGGTCGAGCAGCCGACGCTGACGCCTGGTGGTGGGGGACGGGCCCGACGGCCCCGGGTGGACGGGAATGACGGGTGAGGTATCGGCCGCCTCCCAGGGGTGCAGCTGGTCGAGCAGCGCCCTGCGACGGGCCGTCGCGCGCTGGAGGGCGGCGGCGCTGATTCGGCGTACGACGCCCAGCCAGTGCGCGGTGCCCGGGGTGAAGGAGGTGGTCTCGGGAAGCAGGGGCAGCGCGAAGAAGGCGGCGTCGAGCAGGGCGCCGAGGTGGCAGATCTCCAGCTCGCCCTGCGTCAACCAGCCTTCCCCGACCAGGAACTGGCCGACGCGGTGGTGTTCTCCCGCCGTTGCGACGACGTCCTGCCAGCGGTGCGGCGGCACCTTGCCGGCGGCGGAGAGCCGCTCGTCGAGCCCCGGCGCCGTGGCGGCTTCGGCGCAGTAGACCGCGCCGTCGAGGAGATAGAAGCAGCCGTGGGGGCCGCGGAGCGCACCGGTGACGCGTTCGGCGGCGAAGCGCTCCAGCAGTCCGGCGGAAGCGGGCGGCGTACGAGGAGGTAAGGGCGGGGCCATCTCTCAGGCCGCGACCAGCTCCGTCGCCAGCTCGCGCAACCGCAAACGGGCGACGGCGAGGTTGGCCTGAACCCGGTCCAGCCAGAGGTAGAGGTACGTCTGGCTGTCGAAGGCCGTGTGCACGAAGCGGATGAGGTGGTAGCTGCCCGTGGCCGTGATGATGAGGTCCTCCAGGGCCGGGCCGGAGCCGCCGGCGGAGTCGCCCCCGGTGTCGAACGTGGCGTTGCGCGCGACGGCCTGGACCACCTCGGCGGTGTCCGCTGCGGCCGCTTCGTGATCGCCGTGCGGCGCCCGCCCGGCCGTGCCGAGCGTCAGACCGCTGGTCCAGTCGATCAGCCCGGCCCCCAGGACGCCCGGAATGTCCATCGCTCGGGACAACACCTGATCGATACCCGGCACTTCGGCTCTCCTTCTGAACTGCTCGTACGAACGGCGCACGGTGGACGGTGTGCAGCGCGGCGCAAACGCCGAGGCCCTCCTCGTGGCAGCGTGTGGGAGAGCCTGCACGGAAGGTTACCTACCGGATTGCTGCCGGCACATGCCCGAGCGGCTGGTCCCGGGCAATTGACGTGTTATCGCCCTTCTGCGGCCCGTTGTCGCCGGATGGGAGCAGATGGCCTACGGGTGCCCGGCTCTGTCCCTGAGTACCCGTAAGATTCCTACGGGTTGGTAAAGAATTGCCGGTTCGCGTCGGTCAAACCTGTTCAGGCAGGTACGAGAGCAGACAGGATCCCTCTGTAGCTCTGTGATCATCGCCGCCGCAAGCGGCGCACCAAGCAGGGGGGTCAACCACGTGAGACGAACAGCAGCGCTCGGCGCCGCCACCACTCTGGTGACCGGCACGCTCCTGGCCGGAGCGATAGCCGCTACGCCCGCCAGCGCGGGCGAACACCACAAGGGCGCATCACCCGAAGCGCGCGGCGTACTGACCGCCGCCGCGCGCGCGGCCAAGAAGGGCATCGATTGGCAGGACTGTCCCGCGGACTGGGGGCTGAAGGCCCCTATCCAGTGCGGCTATGTCACCGTCCCGGTCGACTACGCCAAGCCCGACGGACCCACCATCAAGATCGCCGTCGACCGGGCCCGCAGCACCGGCGACAAGGAGGAGCGACAGGGCTCCCTCGTCTACAACCCGGGCGGCCCCGGTGGCTCGGGCATGAGGTTCCCGGCCCGGATCACCGCCAAGAGCCCGCTGTGGGCCAAGGTCGCGAAGGCATACGACTTCGTCGGCTTCGACCCGCGCGGCGTCGGCCACTCCGCGCCGATCTCCTGCATGGACCCGCAGGAGTTCGTCAAGGCCCCCAAGGCCGACCCGGTGCCGGACAACGAGGCGGACAAGCTCGCCCAGCGCAAGCTCGCCAAGGAGTACGCCGACGGCTGCGCCGAGCGCAGCGGCGACCTCCTGCCGCACATGACGACCAAGAACACCGTCCGTGACCTGGACGTGATCCGCGCCGCGCTGGGGGAGAAGAAGCTCAACTTCCTCGGCGTCTCCTACGGCACCTACATGGGCGCGGTGTACGCGACGCTCTTCCCGGACCACGTCCGCCGGATGGTCGTCGACAGCGTCGTCAACCCCTCGCGCGAGAAGATCTGGTACCAGGCCAACCTCGACCAGGACCTCGCCTTCGAGACCCGATGGGGTGACTGGAAGAAGTGGGTCGCCAAGAACGACGCGACCTACCACATCGGTGACACCGAGGAGAAGGTCCAGGCGGCGTGGGAGAAGCTGCGCGCGACCGCCAAGAAGGACCCCATCGGCGGGGTCGTCGGGCCGGCCGAACTCACCGGCTTCTTCCAGAGCGCGCCCTACTACGACTCCGCCTGGGCCTCGACGGCCGCGGTGTGGAGCGCCTACCTCGCCGGTGACGAGAAGCCGCTGATCGAGAACGCCGGCCCGGACATGAAGGACAAGGCCGGGAACATCGCGTCCGAGAACGGCAACGCCGTCTACACGGCCGTCGAGTGCACCGACGCCAAGTGGCCCACCAACTGGCGGAAGTGGGACCGGGACAACACCCGGATCCACCAGCAGGCACCGTTCATGACCTGGTCGAATGCCTGGATGAACCTGCCCTGCGCCACCTGGCCGGTCAAGCAGCAGCAGCCGGTCGATGTCACGACGGGCAAGGGCCTGCCGAACGTCCTGATCGTGCAGAGCACCCGGGACGCGGCGACCCCGTACGCGGGCGCCGTCGAGCTGCACCAGCGGCTCAAGGGCTCCCGTCTGATCACCGAGCGGGACGCCGGTTCGCACGGCGTCACGAGCCTGAAGAACCCCTGCATCAACGACCGGGTCGACACCTATCTCCTCACGGGGAAGACGGACGCCGAGGATGTGACGTGCGCCCCGCACGCCGCGCCCGAGCCCGCCGAGTCGGCGGCGAAGGCGGCCGCCGAGGGGTCCGCCGACCTTCCGGTGGCTCGCTGACCCTCGGCTGAACCCTCGCCTCGGCGCTGGATGCGCTGCCTCCACGGGCGGCCGGGAACCACCCGGCCGCCCGTGCGGCGTTCCAGGTGTTCCAGGTGCACCGCCGCGTCGGCTCTGTGTCACCGCCGCGCCGGCTGTGTCATGCGGCGAAGACGTCGGTGAAGGCGGCCCTGGTGGGGGAGTCGTCCCGGCGGTCCAGCACGGCGAAGACCACACGGTCGAACCAGCCGGCGAAGCGGCCGCCGTCCAGCAACTGGGCCGCGAACGCCCTCGCCACATCCGCCGGTTCATTGCGGAACACTCCGCACCCCCAGGCGCCGAGCACCAGCTGACGGTGCCGGCTGACCGCCGCCACCTCCAGCACCCGCTCCGCACGGGCTGCCAGCGCCGCCGCCACCCGGCCCGTCTCGGCCGGCCGCTGCCGCGCGATCACCCCGGCATTCGGCGCCGCCGCCGTCAAGAATCCCGCCTCGTACGGCTCCTCGAGCAGCGCACCCCGATCATTACGGAACACCGGCACACCAGGCGAGAGAATCACCCGGTCGCTGTAGAACGGGCTGGGATCCGCCCGATGCGCGGCATAGAAGTCCGGCGCCTGGCGTACACAGGAGTACAGTCCCGATCCACGGCACAGCGCCTCCTCCTGGGCCTGCGCGCCATTGAGATAACCGCCGCCAGGATTGCGCGCCGAGGCGAAGTTGAGCACGGCCACCCGGCCGGACTGCCCACCACCTTCCGTCGCCAGCCGCCGCCCCGCCGTGAGGCTGCCTTCCCCCGTCACTTCAAACACCGTCCGCACGCCCGGGGTTGCACCCGGCACGGCTACCGGCTCCGGGCCGTACAGCCGGGTCCCCGCCCGTGCCCTCTCGACGGCCCCCGCGATCTCCACCAGCCGTCCGCCGGGCGCACGGTAACGCCCCGCCGCGACGATCCGTTCCGTCTCCTGCGCCATCGCGCGCAACCTGGCGCTCATCGTCGCCACCCCCGTGTCCCCCGTATCCGGTCCTTCACAGCGATCAAGGTACGTGCCGCCGGCCCGGCCCCGCGACGGGTTTACGGCTACCGAACCAGCGTCGAGCAGGCCGCTGCCGACCGTGCGCCGCTCACCAGTGACCGGGTACCGGCGCGCCACCGACCCGTTCGCGCAGATTCCGGAACTGGTGGTTCTGCATGACGAAGTGGGTGGGCTCGCCGATCAGCCGGTCGAGGAACCACATGACCGGACGCGGACGGCCACGCCTACGGGTGCGCACGATGAGACGGGTCTGCCCGCCCGGGGTGGGCTCCAGATGGAATCCCCGGATCCCGCCGCTGTAGACCGGCGGCAGGGGCCAGTGTTCCGGGTCGAACGACGCGCACGAGGGCAGCTTCAGATCGGCGCGCAGGACCAGCGACCGGGGCGGATCCACGACCGCCGCCGTGAACCACGCCTTGCCGCTCGGCAGCGAGTCCAGGTGCCGGCCCTCCTTGAGGTCCTGCCACTCCGGCACGATCCTCCGGGCGCTCGGCCGGCCGCCGTTGTCGAGCCGGTCCCAGCTGTACCAGCCGGCCCGGTCGCAGCCCATCTGCTGCAACCAGGCCCAGACCTCCTCGGGCCGGGCCGGCAGGGTCGTGGCCATCGTGGTCTGGCTGTCGGGATACGGCACCAGCTCGTCCCCCGGGAGCGAGCGGGACGCTTCCTCGCCCGTCGCGCCCCAGCGCAGCACCCGCGGCCGGACGGCCTTGGCGTAAGCGCCGAGCGCGACGGCCAGCAGCGCCGCGGGCCACCCGACGAGCGGTCTCTTGTTCTGCATGAGCTCACCCGCCCGCTCAGTGCCGGTTCCGCCCCGACACGGTGCTCCGGTGCTCCGCGGCCCGGGGAGCACCGGAGCCTCGAACCTGCTCGATGAGGCGTCCGCGTACCTTGCTGACCAGGGCGCTCAACCGCTCGGACGGTACGGCCCGCGGGGCGACCGGGGCGCGCACCCGCAGGGCGGCATGCGGCAGCTCCTCCAGATCGGCGGTGAACCGTGCCTGCTGCTCTTCCAGGGTCGGGCGCTCTCCGGTACGCAGGCCGTCCCGCATCGCCGTCTCCAGCAGCCGATGGCCTCGCCCGGGGGCCCCCTCGCTGCGCAGCCCGATCACATCCGCGTACCCGGAACAGCGGAACACCTGCTTGGCACCCGGTGCCGTCACCTTCGCCGAGGACAGCTTCATCACCGGGCTGCCGTCGTACTCGACCATCTTGTAAGCGGAGTCCAGATACGGGGAATCGGCCGAGACACCGACCCGGGTGCCCACGGCGTAGGTGTCGATCGGCGCTCCGGACTGGACCAGCTCGTCCACGGCGTACTCGTCGAGACCGCCGCTGGCGACGATGCGGACGTCCTGCAGCCCGGCGGCGTTGAGGATGCCGCGCGCCCGCACCGCCAGCGCACCGAGGTCGCCGCTGTCGAGCCGGACCGCCGAGCCGGCCGTACGGTCGAGATCCCGCAGCACGCGCGTCGCCGTGCGCACGCCCTCCTCGGTGTCGTAGGTGTCCACCAGGAGCGTCACCGGCCCCGGGTGTGCGCGGGCGAAGGCGCGGAACGCGTCCTCCTCCGACGGGAACGCCTCCACATACGAGTGGGCCATCGTGCCGACCGCGGGGACCCCTATGGCGGTCGCCGCCGCCACGTTGCTGGTCCCCGCGAATCCCACCACGGCGCCCAGCCGGGCGGCCTGGAAACCGGCCTCGATGCCGTGCGTACGCCGCAGCGAGAAGTCCACGACCGGGCGTCCCGCCGCGGCGAGCACACACCGGGCGGCCTTCGAAGCGATCGCCGTCTGGTGGCTGACCTGATTGAGCAGATACGTCTCGACCAGCTGCGCCTGCGGCAGGGGCGCGGTGACCTCCAGCAACGGCTCACCGGCGAGCACGATCCGGCCCTCCGGCACCGCCCGTACCTCGCCGGTGAATTTCAGCCCCCGCAGCGCCGACAGGTCGCGGGTGGGCCGGTTCAGCGCCGAGGCGAACGCCTCCACGTCGGCGGGCCTGACGCGGAACCCCTCCAGGTAGTCGAGTGCGGATTCCAGACCCGCGGCGACGAGGAACCCACGGCCGGGCGGCAGGTCGCGGACGAAGAGACTGAACGTCGCCGGGCGGGTCATCCCCTCCCGCAGGTACGACATCGCCATCGTCACTTCGTACAGATCGGTGGTCGTGGCGTCGGACATGGACGCACCTCCTCGCCCCAGAGCGGCCTGGAGCGCGTCTGGTCTGCCCCCCACCACAGTCGGACATTCAGGGAGCACAGTCACGGGGCCAAAGGTCCCGGTCCGACGGCCACCCGGGCGCCGAGGCCCGGCACGGCCCGGCCCGCACGGCCATCGGCAGGGACCAATGGCCCCTGTCGCCGGCCCCCGGCACCCGCGCCACGCTGGAGAGGCGGACACGCACCGTGCTCCGGCACCGGAACGAGACGGAGGGCCGCGCCATGGAAGCCGCCAAGGAATCAGCAGCCCCGGAGCCGGTCCCCGCGGAACCGGTGGTCACCGTCGGCCTCGACGGTTCGCCCGAGAGCCTGGCCGCCGCCCGCTGGGCCGCCCACGAAGCCGAACGCCGCCGGCTCACCGTGTGCCTGCTGCACGCCTGGATCCTGCTGGCCCCCCAGCCGGCGGAGGTCACGGCCGACCGGGACCAGAACTACTGGGCACGGCGGATCGTCCACGACGCACGGGCGGAGCTCCAGAGGCGTCACCCCGGGCTGTCCGTCATCGTGGACCTGGTCGCCGAGGAGCCCGCGACCGCACTGCTGCGCGCGGCAGTGGAGTCACAGCTGCTCGTCCTCGGCTCACGCGGTCTGGAGACCGTGGAGAGCTTCTTCCTCGGCGATGTCAGCACACACGTCGTGGCGCGGGCCGAGCGCCCAGTGGTGCTGGTGCGCGCCGGGATGCACGACGTGGGGCCGACGCCCGCCCGCGCCGGGAGCGTGGTGACCGGCCTCGGTCTGCGCGGCCCCTGCGACCCCGTGCTCGACTTCGCCTTCACCACCGCCGCGCAACGCGACGTTCCCCTGAAGGCCGTCCACGGACGCGCCCTCCCGGTGCAGGCGTTCGTCCCCTGGGGCGTCGACCCGGGGGTGTCCAAGGAGATGGACGAGGAGGCACGCAAGGAGCTCGGCGAGGCGCTCCGCCCGTGGCGCGAGCGGTTCCCCGGCGTCCCGGTGACCGAGACCGTCCGTCTCGAAAGCCCGGCCAGGGCGATCGTCGCGGCGGCCGAAGGCTGCGACCTGCTGGTCGTCGGCCGGCGGCGGCGCCGGACCGGCCTGACGTCGCGCATCGGGCCGGTGGCCAACGCGGCCGTGCATCATGCGCCGTGCCCGGTGGCGGTCGTCCCGCACGACTGAGCAGTTCCGCACGACTGAGCGGTCCCACGCGACCGAGTGGTTCTGCACGACCGGGAGGCGGCGGCCGGGGCACGACCGAGCGCGGCAGCCGGGCCACGCCTGGGCGCCGCCCGCGGGCACGCCGTCAGTGACGGATCCCCAGACCGGGCAACAGCAACAGCCCCCGGTCCGCGCAGCTGATGTCCGCCGCGCCCAGATCCTCCGGTGTGCGTGCTCCTCGCCAGCGCACCTCCGCGATGGCCATCCGGGCTGCCTCCGCGGCGCTCTCCCAGCCGGCCTCCGGGAACGTCGCCTCCCACCACCCGTGCACGGCGACCTGCCAGCCCCGGCTCTCCATCTGCGCCCGGTGGCCGCCGCCCTCGGGGGCGTCCCGGTCGTCGACGACCAGGAACACCCCCTCGGGGCTGTACCCCACCGACAGCGGACGGTCGTCGTCCTTGTGGTTGACGATGTTGAACGCCGCCGACTCCTCGGTGCCGACCTGCGCGGGCAGCTGCTCCGACCACGCCCACAGGATGCTCTCCACGGACTCCTCCAGCCGGTGCCAGTCCGGAGCCACGGAGGACTCGGGAGAGGCCGCCGGGAGGGCGCCCGGCCCCTCGCGGTACAGCTGCCACAGGTACGGCAGGCTGCTGAAGAACGACACCTGTTCCTCGCCGTCGCCCACGCCGCGGGCGAAGCGGAGGGACTCGGAACGTTCCAGCTCCGCGGTACGGCGTACCGAGACCTGCAGGCAGGCGACGCCGTGGTCGAGCAGCAGGATCTGCTCGTCGGTCCGCCAGCGGATGGTCGGGCCGTAGGCGCTCCCGCCGTACAGGGTGGGCGGCCCGATGCGGTCCACCAGCGCGGACAGCACCTCACGGATGGCGTCGGTGCGCTGACCGGGCGTCATGGACGCCTTGTAGTCGCGCAGCGGGTCGGGCGGGCGGTCGAAGTCCTGCGGCTGGGGCTCGCGGCGCAGACGTTCCGCGACGTCCGCCATGACGCCCCGGTCGGTGACTCTGCGATGCCGCGTATCCATACTTCCACTCTGCCCCAAATGCCCCCTTTGGCAACGTCAGGACGGAGGGTGACTCGGGGGCGGACGGGACCTCGTAGGCGATCACGGCCCCTGGGTCCGCTCGCCGGGCGGCCCGCCGTGTGCGGTCGGCGCCGAAGTCCCTTGGCGGAAGGCGGAAGTGACGTTACGTCAATTACGACGGGGCCTGGCCGTGCTTCATGTGGGCACCGGTGCGCCGTGCCCACACCGGGCCGGACGGAACACGCACCGCGATGGTCCGCAGACCGTGTGGACACACCCCGGGAGCGCGTACGACGACGATGGCCTGTCGTCCCCGGTCACCGCCGGCTCACACGGCTTCGCGCTGGGCGACGCCGCGGGAACGCGCCCACGCCCCGGGGAACTCGTCACGCGCGGGAAGGACCGGCGACTGGGCCGGTCGTCTCACGGAGGGCCGCTCGGCCCATGGGCCCCGCCCTCCGTCGCCGTGATGCTGGAGGCAGGAGAGCCGCGCCTCAACCGCGCTCCCGCGGCAGGCGTGGCCGAAGACTTGCGCGTTGGAGGTGCGTCATGGCTGCGCCCGTCGTCGTCGGACTGGACGGTTCCGAAGCCAGCCTGACGGCGGAGCGCTGGGCCGCCGACGAGGCGGCGGCACGCGGCCTTCCGCTGCATCTGCTGTACTCCTGGGTCTCCCAGGCATTGGACGCCCCCCTAGCCCAGGAATCCCCCGACAAGCATCGCTACGGGGACCAGGTGCTCGGCGCCGCCCAAGAGATCGCGCACAAACTGCACCCGGACCTCTCCGTGACGACCGAGCAGGTGCCCGAACCGGCGGTGCAGGCGCTGGTGGAACACAGCGGGCAGGCGACCCTGATGGTGCTCGGGTCGCGCGGACGCGGCGCTCTCGCGGGCTTTCTGCTCGGCTCGGTCAGCCTGCATGTGCTCGGGCGGGCCGAGTGTCCCGTGGTGACGGTGCGCGCGAGGGAGCGCGACACGGAGCGATGCGGGGCGAACGAGAAGGGCGGGAAGGGGAGGGGGAGGTCCGAGGACGCGTGGGGGTGGGACGCCGATGACGCGGCGGAGATCGTGGTCGGTGTGCAGGACTTGGGGCCGGCCGGCGATACCCTGCTCGATTTCGCCTTTGTCGCCGCCGATACGCACCACAGGAAACTGCGCGCCGTCCGGGCGTGGGGGCCGCCGACCGTCGTCAGCCCCGGCCCGACCGCTCCGCCCACCCTGCCGGACGAGATCACGCTGTTCACATCCGGCGAGGAAGCGGCACTCGCCGAGGCGCTGGCGCCCTGGCAGACCACATTCCCCGGCGTCGAGGTGATCCAGCACGTCGAAAGCGGGGCGGCCGCACCGGTGTTGCTGGGCGCCGCCTGCCACGCCGGGCTGCTGGTCGTCGGGCGCCGCACCCATCGATCGCCGACGCGGCTCGGTCCCGTCGCGCACGCGGCGCTGCACCATGCCTGCTGCCCGGTGGCGGTCGTCCCGCACGGCTGATGCGCGTGATCGTCTTGCGGTGATCGGCGCTACCAGGTGATCGGCGCTACCACCCGCCGTGCGGACGCGGCACAGCGACGATCGGGCACTCCGCGTGATGCAGCACCCCCTGGCTCACCGAGCCCAGCAGCATGCCGGCGAAACCACCGCGCCCTCGGGTGCCCGTCACCAGCGCGAGGGCGTGCCGCGATTCGCGGACCAGCACCTCCACCGGATGGCCGGACATCACCTCGTGGTGCAGATCCACATCCGGATAGCTCTCGGTACGCCCGGAAACCGCCTCGTACAGCACCGTACGGCACTCCCGCCGCGCGGCGTCCTCGTCGAGGTTGCCGAGCATCGTCGGCTGCCACACGTAGATCGCGCGCAGCATGGCACGACGCAGCGCCGCCTCCTCGAACGCGAAGTCGATGGCGGCCTGCGAGGTCGGGCTCCCGTCGACGCCGACGACGACGTACGGCCGCTCCTGGGCGGTGTGTTCCCATTCCCGCACCACCGCTACGGGACACCGCGCCTGGGCCATGACGGGCAGCGCCACCGCGGCGGAGGTGAAGAGTTCCTGCCGTGTGGAGAGGAACGCGGAACCCAGCACGATCATCCCCGCCTCCGGCGACTGCTCGCGCAGCACCCACGACGGTTCGCCCTCGGCGAGCAGCCCGGTCACGGTCAGCTCCGGATGGCGCTGCTCGGCGAACTTCACGGCCTCGCTGAGCGTGTGCTCGCCTGTGCGGTGCAGTGCGTGTTTCCACTTCTGCCAGGACGGCAGCTGCGCCTTCTCGGTGACCCGCACCGTGGCCCATCCCTGTGCGTGCACCACGGCCAGCGGCACCCCGCGCCGCTGTGCCTCGTCCGCTGCCCACGCCAGGGGTACGCGATGACGGGCGTCGGACTCGACGCCGACGACGACCGGCCGGCGTCCTGGGGACGGTGTCGTCATCACCTCAGGCCCCCACCCGTTCCATGTCGTGGTCGGCCACCCGTGTCAGCCGCCCGGCGAGATCGTGCATCGCGCGGGCCGTCGCCAGCTCGTCCCCGATCTCCGGGACGTCCACGTCATGCGGATTGCATCTGGCGGTGCCGTGCCCGGTCATCGACGTGGTTCCGGTGTCCAGCACCACCCGGGCCTTGGTCGTCCCGTCCTCCTCGAAGAGGTACAGACGGACATTCCACTCCACTGCCCTTCTCATGATCTGCCTCCTCAATGTTCTGCCCCGGTTGCTCCGCCGGACTGCCTCCTCGTGGCTCTGCTCGCTCCGCGCCCCGTACCACCACGGTCGGCCCCCGCCGCCACCGGAGGCAGGGGCCGATGGTCCCACTGCCCCGGCCGACCGGGGCCTGTTCGCGGTGGCGGCGCGCCGGGACGGGGGCCGGTCGGCCCATGCGCCCGTCTGCCGTACGCCGCGAAGCTGGAGGCAGGAAGCGGGCCGGCCGCGGTCGGGCGGCGGCCCTCGGAACGCCGGGGGAGAGCCCATGACCAGCCACGATGTGCGCAGACCGGTGGTAGTGGGCGTCTCGCGGTCGGTAGCCGCCCGCGGTGCGCTGGACTGGGCTGCGGACGCCGCGGACCGGCGACGGCTGCCGTTGCGGTTGATCCATGCGCAGGAGTGGCCCGCGGGAGCCGCGCCGAAGGATGCGCACGAGTCACGCGAACACCTCTGGGCGACGCACTTCCGCGCGGCCGGGCAGTCACTGCTGGAAACCCACCGGGACTGGGCGGAGGCCCGCCACGCCGGGCTGGAGATCACCATGGAGCTCGCCGACGGCAGGCCGTCCCATGTGCTGCGGGAGGCCGCCGAGCACGCCGCCGTTCTGGTGGTCGGCGCGCGCCGGGCGGTGGAACCGGGGGAGGTGCTCACGTTCGGAGGGGTGGGCGCGGCGCTCGTCGGGCATCCGCCGTGCCCGGTGGTGCTGGCGTTCGAGCCGGTGGAGAGCGGCGAGGGGTCCGGCCCCGTCGTGGTGGGGGTGGACGGTTCCGCCGCTTCCGCGGCCGCGGTGGCGTTCGCCTTCGAGGAGGCCGACCTGTGGGGTGTGCCGCTGCGGGCCGTCCAGGTACGCCGCCCCAGCCACGGTGAGTGGCCGGAGCACGCCGGACAGTCCCTCTCCGACGCGTCCGTGGTGCTCTTCGGCTGGCATGAGAAATACCCGGAGGTGCACGTCGAGCGGGAGGTGCTGATGGGCGGCCAGCCGTCGGCGAAACTGGCCGGAGCGGCGACCGGAGCGCGCTGCCTGGTCGTCGGGGCACGCGGACACGGCGGCTTCCGCGGCATGATCCTCGGCTCCACCAGCCGCACCCTCGTCCAGCTGGCGCCGTGCCCGCTCATGGTCGTCCCGGAGAGCGCGCAGCGGACGTGGCACACGCGATGAACCCGCAGCGGCCAACGGACGCCCAGCAACTGCCAACGGGCACCCGGCCCACGTCTCACAGCTCCTCCGGATGCTGCAGCAGGCGGTCCACCGCCCTCAGATAGCGGGCCGCGACGGCACCGTCGGCCGCGCGGTGGTCCGCCGAGAGCGTGACCGTGACCGTAGGCCGTACGCCGACCGCACCGTCCACCGCGCACGGCCGTTCGACGATGCGCCCGAAGCCCGCCACGGCCACTCGGGGCGGGGAGAGCACCCCGAACACGGACTCCACGCCCTGGTCACCGAGATCGATCACGGTGATCGTCGCATCGGCCGCCTCGGAGGCGCCCGGTCCGCCCGTGCGGGCGCGGGCGGACAGATCCGTCAAGGCGGCCATCAGACGCGGGAGTTCGAGGGTGTCGGCGTGGTGCAGAGCGGGCGCGACCAGCCGGCCGCCGGGCCGCGACACCACCACTCCCACATGCACGCCGTCGCGCGCCGTGAAGTGGTCGCCGGACCAGAAGCCATTGAGCCGCGGGACCTCCCGGGCGGCGAGAGCGGCCGCCTTGAGCAGCAGCGCCGAAGGCCGCAGCCGCTCGGTGGCCGGGCAGCGCCCGTTGTGGTCGTGCAGCCAGTCCATCGCCGCGACCATGTCGACCGTCGTGGACAGGGCGTAGTGCGGCACGTGGGGGAGGTCCGGGGCTTCCCGGCCGGTGCGGGGCGTCGGCCCGGCTTTCGCCTGGCGGATGCCCCTCGTGCCGCGCTCGGAGGGGCGTACCGGGGGTGGCGCGCCGCGTGGGGAGGGGGCCGTCGACCGGCTGGCCGCGGCCCTGCGGACATCCGAGGCCCGGACGACACCCTCTGCGCCCGTCCCCCGCACCGTGCCGAGATCGACGGAGAGGACGTCGGCGAGCCGCTGGGCGAGCGGAGTCGCCGGAATATGCGGCGGCCGGGCGATGGCGTCGATGGCCTGGTCGACGTCGGCCCGGGTGACGCGGCCGCCGCGCCCGGACCCCTCCACGGTGTCCAGGTCGACGCCCCGCCGCTCGGCGAGATGCCGGACCAAGGGGCCCACCTCGGTGTGCGCGTCTTCGGGAGCCGGGGGAGCAAGAGGCCCAAGGGTGACGGCCGTTGGCCCGGTCGTCGGCGCGGCCGCCCCGCCCTGCTTCTCCGGCATCACCTCCGACGGGACGATCCGTGCGAGGGGTGTTCCCACCGGAACCCGCATGCCCGCGTCGACGAGCGGCCGCTGCACCGTCCCGGAGACCGGGGCCTCCACCTCGATGGTGGAGTCGGCGGCCTCGACGACCGCGACCGGATCGCCCTCGCCGACCTCGTCGCCGGCCCCCACCAGCCACTCCCGCAGCGTTCCCGCGTCCACGTCCGCGCCGAGGGGCGGCATGGCGAAGTCCGCGACGGACCGGGCCCCGTACTGCGCGATGGCTTCGATCCTGCGCCTGCGGATGCCGTGACAGGCGCTCACGCCGAAACCTCGCTTCGCTCGGTCTCGCGCCCCCTGTGGGCACCTCCCAGCGGTAGCCGGGGGACTTCGGCCGGGAGGCGCCCCCGGCTCGGCGCGCGCCTCTGGACGACTCTCCTCCGGCCTCCGGCCGGGGGGACCCCCACGCCGCGCTCACTCATCCGGATCCCTCCTGGTCGGACGGATCGTCGGCGGGCTGGCCGAGTTCACGGGCGCGCAGCAGCCGCCGCAGAATCTTCCCGCTTCGGGTCCTGGGCAGGTGCGGTTCGAAGGTGATCTCCCTGGGCGCCATCGCGGGACCGAGCCTCCGGCGGGCGAAGGCCAGCAGCTCCCGTTCCAGCGCCGGCGTCGGCTCGACGCCGGGACCGAGCGACACAAACGCCTTCACGCTCTCTCCGGTCACCGGGTCGGGGCGGCCGATCACCCCGGCCTCGGCGACGGACGGGTGCCCCAGCAGCGCGCTTTCCACCTCGAACGGGCCGATCAGGTGGCCATCCGACGTGATGACGTCCTCGGCGCGCCCGACGAACCAGTACCAGCCGTCCTTGTCGCGCCGGACGAGGTCACCGGTCAGATACCAGCCGTCGGCGAACGCGGCCGCATAGCGTTCCTCGTCGTGCAGATAGCCGCGGAACATCGACGGCCAGCCGCGACGCAAAGCCAACTCGCCTTCGGTGTCCGGGTTTTCCAGCACCATCACCCGACCGTCGGCGGGCCGCGCGCGCCCGTCGTCGCCGCGTCCCAGGACCGCCGCCTCGACACCGGGCAGCGGCCGCCCCATCGAGCCGGGGCGGATGTCGGCGGACGCGAGATTGGCGATCATGATGCAACCGGTCTCCGTCTGCGACCAGTTGTCGTGCACGGGCAGCCCGAGGACGTCCCGGCTCCACACCACGACGTCGGGGTTGAGCGGCTCGCCCGCCGAGGCGATGAACCGCAGCGCGGACAGATCGTAGGCGTCCGGTGCGACATGGGCATCCGACAGCCCGCCGGAGCCCGCCAGACCTTCGCCGGCCGTCGGTTCTTCGCCGCCCGGCAGTTCGTCGCCGTCCGGCAGTGCGTACGGGCCCTGCCGCGGGGCGGCGCGCATCAGCCTGCGCAGGACGGTCGGCACCGTGTACCAGACGCTGACCCGCTCCTCGTCGAGGATCCGGTACCAGCGCCGGACCTCATCGGCCTCCTCGTGATCAACCCCGCCTTCATCGACGTCGTTCCCCTCGACGCCTTCCTCGACAACGACCGTCACACCACGGGCGAGTGGTGCGATGACGCCGTACGACATCCCGGTGACCCAGCCGGGGTCGGTGGTGCACCAGTAGACGTCCTCGGGGTGCAGATCGAGGGCGGTGGCCGCGGTGGCGTCATGGGCGACGACCGCCCCGTGGACATGCGTGACGCCCTTGGGCGGGCCGCTGGTTCCGCTGGTGAAGTGCAGCAGCGCCGCGTCCTCGGGAGCGGTCGGCGGGGTGATGAAGCGGTCCGAGGCATCGGCCATCCGCGCGTCGAAGGAGAGCGTGCCCGGCAACTCCTCGGCACCCGGCCCGACGATGAGTACATGGGCGAGGCCGGGCAGCGCGTCCCGGTGGCCCGCGACGTTGCGCCGGTACAGCTCCGCGCTGGTCACCAGCACTTTCGCGGCTCCGGTCCGCAGCTGCCGGGCGACCTGGCCGGAGTCCAGCGCGGAGCAGAGCGGGCAGACCACGCTGGTGTTCTTCAGGGTGCCGAGTACCGCCGTGAACAGCTCGGGGCCGCGGCCGAGCAGGGTGAACACCCGGTCGCCATGGCCGATTCCGAGCGAGTTCAGGACGTTCGCGAAGCGCGCGGTACGACGGGCCAGCTCGGCGTAGGTGACGGTGGAGACGGAACCGTCCCGGGCCACACAGCGCAGCGCCGCGTGCCCGCCCTGCCCCGCCGCCAGATGCCGGTCGACGGCCTCGTACGCCATGTTCAGCCCGCCACCCCCGGGCAGCCCGGCGAGCGCGGCCCTGGCCTGGGCCCAGGTGAAGCCCAGCCGGGCGCGGTCGTAGTCGGCGAGATTCGGTGCGACGCGCGGCGCGGTGCTCTTGCGGATCGTCTCCCAGGTCATGGCGACTCCTTCCGCCGCGTGCACCGATCGGCTCCCCGCCCGGTGCCCTGCTTCCACCGTCACGGAACGCCGTGCGGCCCGCATGGGCCGAAGGGCCCAGGGCCGGGGCCGAGCGGCGCCTTTGCCCCTGCGCCGGGCCGCCGACACGGCAATACCGCCCCGGCCGGGAGCTGCCGGCGAACGGGCCCGTCGACGACGGGCACGCTGCCACCGGACCCCACGGTTTCCCCGGCGGAGTAACAGCGGTCGCGCCTCTCCGGTGGATCAGGTACGAAAGGAGTGCGCGGGCGACCGGACCGGGCCGGTCGCCCGCGAGCGCCGGGCCCTGTCGTCGAACTGCCGTCGTTCCCCGCGGGGGAGGCGGGAGTTTGCCGACAGGGCCTATGGCCGGTCCGACCCTGACCCGTCGGACAGGCCCTATTGCCGGGTTCCGGGGAACCCGGCGACCGCGCGCGGCACTCCGTCCGGGCGACCTCACGGCGTGGCCGCTTGCCCGCCGTCGTCCGGCGGGGTGACCTGATGCGGTCAGCCAGCCGTACTCGATCGCACCGAGGTTTCCAGGAGACACCGATGCCCGTGAGCCGTCGCCGCCGATACGCCCGTGCCACCGCGACCGCCGCCGCGGCCGTGCTCACCACGCTCGCGGCCGTCCCGGCGGGTGCCGACGCGCAGGGCATGAGCGGGGGGTTGTTCCTCACCGTGTCCGGTTACGGCGACACCTGGATCCGCGGGGTACAGCTCACCTGCCCGGACACCGGCGGCAGCCATCCGCACGGCGCCGCCGCCTGTGACGCGCTGACCAGGGCGGGCGGTGACATGGACCGGCTGCCCAAGGCGCCGCGGCCGTGCACCAAGGAGTACGACCCGGTCAGCGTCTCGGCGATCGGCACCTGGAACGGCGTCGCGGTGGACTGGCGCAAGAGATTCCCCAGCCCCTGCACCCTGGAGGCGGCGACCGGGGCGGTCTTCCGGTTCTGAGGCCGCCACGGCAACTACCGGCCGTCCGGTTCCGGACAGCCCTGAAAACCCCCGGTGCCGACGGAGCGCCGCCCGGCTCAGGCCCGCCGCGCCGCCACCACGCCCACCGTCACCAGCGCCAGCACCACCCAGGCGAACCAGAGCCAGCCACTGCCGCCCAGCGCCACGGTGTAGGCGGTCGCGACGACCAGCCCGCCCACCGTGCACACGGCCATCGCCTTCGCAGATCCGGGCATACCCGTAACCTCCTCACGGCGGCCCGGACGGACCAATGCCACGGGCCGCGGCCATGGGACCATCGTCCCCGGCCGCGGCCCGTACCGCTAGATCTCCGCTCTCAGCGCCCCCGGGCGTTGAGCGACGCCAGATAGGCGTTGTAGGCGGCCAGATCCTTGTCACCGTCGCGGTCGGCGGCCCGGTCCGCGCGCTGGGACTGGCGCTCCTCGGACTTGTACCACTGGAAGACCAGGGCGATCAGCACCACCACCGACGGGATTTCGCTGAACGCCCAGGCGATGCCGCCCGCGGCCGTCTGGTCCGACAGCGCTTCGATGCCGAGCGAGGCCGGCGGGTTCAGGAAGGTGCCGACCATCGGCTCGGACGCCATCATCAGCGCGATGCCGAAGAACGCGTGGAACGGCATGCCCGCGAACAGCTCCAGCATCCGCATCACATAGCCGGGCCGGTGCGGGCCCGGGTCGACGCCCATGATCGGCCAGAAGAAGACCAGGCCGACCGCGAGGAAGTGCACCATCATCGCGATGTGCCCGGTCCTGGACTCCATCAGGAAGTCGAAGAGCGGCGTGAAGTAGAGCGCGTAAAGGCTCGCGATGAAGAGCGGGATGGTGAACGCGGGGTGGGTGATGATGCGCATATAGCGGCTGTGCAGCAGCGCCACCAGAAGCTCACGCGGCCCCTTGCGGCCCCGTCCGGCGGTCGGCAGCGCGCGCAGCATCAGCGTCACCGGCGCCCCGAGCAGCAGCAGGATCGGCGACAGCATGCTGATCACCATGTGCTGCACCATGTGCACGCTGAACATCGCCATGCCGTAGTCGTTGAGCTTGGTGCACATCACCAGAGCCACCGTCAGAACGCCCACGACCCAGGCGACGATCCGGCTCACCGGCCAGGCGTCCCCCCGCCGCCGAAGCCGCAGTACGGCCCAGCCGTACAGCACCAGCCCCAGCAGGCAGCCGACGACAAAGAACGGATCCCCGCCGAACTCCAGCCCTCGCCCCAGCGTGAACGGCGGCAGATCCATGTTCATGCCGTGCCCGCCGTGATCCATCCGCTCGCTCCTGATTCGTACCGATACTCCGGCGACAAGAGTAGAACCGCCCCCGGCCGGTCCCACGGCCGGGGGCGGATCACCAGGACGGGGAGGTCACAGCACGCACTCGGCCTCGGCGTAGCGCTCGGTGGGCACCGTCTTCAGCGTCTCGACCGCCTCGGCCAGCGGCACCAGTGTGATGTCCGTGCCGCGCAGCGCGGTCATCATCCCGAAGTCACCACGGTGCGCGGCCTCCACGGCATGCCAGCCGAAGCGGGTGGCCAGCACCCTGTCGTACGCGGTCGGCGTTCCGCCGCGCTGGACATGGCCGAGGATGACCGGACGGGCCTCCTTGCCGAGGCGGTTCTCCAGCTCCACGGAGAGCTGCCGGGCGACCCCCGCGAACCGCTCATGGCCGTAGACGTCCTTGCCGCCGACATCGAAGGCCATGGTGCCCTCGCGCGGCTTGGCGCCCTCGGCGACCACCACGATGGCGAACTTCTTGCCGGCGTCGAACCGCTCGGCGACCCGCGCCGTCAGCTCCTCGATGTCGAAGGGACGCTCCGGCACCACGATCGCGTGCGCGCCGGCCGCCATCCCCGAGTGCAGCGCGATCCAGCCGGTGTGCCGCCCCATCACCTCGACGATCATCACCCGCTGGTGCGACTCCGCGGTGGTCTTGAGACGGTCCAGGGCCTCGGTCGCCACGCCCACCGCGGTGTCGAAGCCGAACGTCACGTCCGTGACCGCGATGTCGTTGTCGATCGTCTTCGGTACGCCGACGATCGGCAGCCCGGCGTCCGACAGCAGCCGCGCCGCCTTGAGCGTGCCCTCACCGCCGATCGGGATGATCGCGTCCAGCCCCAGCTCCGCGACATGGCCGCGGGCCCGTTCGACACCGTCCCGCAGATGGGCGGGCTGCACCCGCGAGGACCCGAGCATGGTGCCGCCGCGCGCCAGGATGCCGCCGACGGCCTCCAGGTCGAGCTTGTGGTAATCGCACTCCAGGAGGCCCTTCCAGCCGTCGCGGAAGCCGATCACCTCATCGCCGTGATCGGCGGTGGCGCGGTGGACGACGGACCGGATGACGGCGTTCAGACCGGGGCAGTCGCCGCCGGAGGTGAGGACACCTATACGCATTGCTCGTGAGACCCTCTGCAACTCAACCGGACGCCCGGACCCCGTCGTCCGGTTGGATGCCGCTCACCCTACAAGCGCGGCGCCCCCCGGGACACGGGTACGCCCGCAGTGCGGACCGCGGGCGTACAGAACCGGCTGGGAAAGCGGGCCGAGGGCCCCGTCCCACGGTCAAGCGGGCTGCGTCGCCGCGGCGATCCGCTCCTGCCGCAGCGCCTCGTACCAGCGGTCGTCGACCGGGGGCAGCGCGTTCACGTCGAGTGCCAGCTTGATCAGCAGATCCGCGATATGCGGATTGCGGGCCATCACCGGGCCGTGCATGTACGTACCGAAGACGGTGTCGTGGTACGCGCCCTCGTAGCCGTCGCCGACGCCGTTACCGTTGCCGAACCGCACCTTGGCGAACGGCCGGGCGGTCGGCCCCAGGCGCGTCACACCCTGGTGGTTCTCGAAGCCGGTCAGTGGCGGCAGCCCCAACTCCGGTCCGATATCGGCCAGTACGTCGCCGACGCACCGTTCCCCTTCGCCGCGGGCGCTCACCACGTCCAGCAGCCCCAGGCCCTCCTGCTGTTCGCCGAGGTCGTTGACGAACTCGTGCCCCAGGATCTGGTACCCGGCGCACACCGAGAAGACGATCGCGCCGTTGGAGACCGCGCGGTGCAGGCCGCCGTCGCGGATCAGCCGCTCGGACGCCAGCCGCTGCGGCCGGTCCTCCCCGCCGCCGATCAGATAGATATCGCCGGAGGTGGGAAGCTGCTGGTCGGACCGTACGTCCAGGCGCTGTACGTCCAGGCCGCGCTGGCGTGCCCGCCGCTCCACCACGAGGGCGTTGCCCTGGTCGCCGTACGTGCTCAGCAGGTCCGGGTAGATCCACACCAGGCGCAGGCTGTTGTCACTCATGCTTGCTCGTCCTTGTCCGTGAGGTCGGGTGGATCCCGGTCAGTTGCCCACGCGGCGGCGCAGGTCCTGGAAGGCCGTGTAGTTGGCGATGACCTCGATCCGGCCGGGCGGCGCCATCTTCACCGCCTCGTCGAGGCTCTCGCACACCTCGAAGTCCAGCCCCGCGACCTCCAGCCGCACCGCCAGGTCCAGCCTGCGGTCGCCGAGCACGAAGATCGGGTGCCCGGCCAGCCGGGTGTAGTCGACGTCCCACAGCCAGGAGGTGTCCGTACCGTCCGCGCCGCGCGCGTTCACGGAAAGGATCACCGGCGTCGGCGGCGGGTCGATCAGCGAGAAGGTCTCCAGCCAGCCGGCCGGGTTCTTCGCCAGCAGCAGCCGCAGCTCCCGGTCCAGGAACGAGACGACGTCATAGCGGCCGGCCACCGCCTGCACGGAGTACATCCGCTCCAGCGCGACCTGCGGCGGCACCCCGAACGCCGCCGCGACCGCGGCCGACGTCGTGGCGTTCGCCTTGTTGGCGCGGCCGGGCAGCTGCAGCTTGATGGGCCACGCGCTGCCGTGCGGGTCCAGCACATGGTCGCCGGACAGCGCCCAGCTGGGCGTCGGACGGCGGAAGCCGCACTCGGCGCAGAACCAGTCGTTGCCCGGCCGCTGCATCACACCGCCGCACGACGGGCAGGACCAGGCGTCGTCCTTCCACTCCTGCCCGGCCGCGACCCACACCACATTCGCGGACGACGAGGCCGCCCACACGATCAGCGGGTCGTCCGCGTTGGCGACGATCAGCGCCTTGGACCCGGCCAGCCCCTCGCGCCAGCGCTCGGCCAGCATGCGGGTCTCCGCGGCGCGGTCGAGCTGGTCACGCGAGAGGTTCAGCAGCGCTATGGCCTTCGGCGTCACATCCCGCGCCACACCGGCGAGGTACTTCTCGTCCACCTCGATGACGCCGTACTTGGCGTCCGAACCGCCGGCCAGCGCGGAGGTGATGCCCGCGGGCATGTTGGCGCCGAGCGCGTTGGAGACCACCGGGCCGCCGGCCCGCAGCGCCTCCGCGATCAGCCGGGTGGTGGTCGTCTTGCCGTTGGTCGCCGACACCAGGATCACGTCCAGATGTCCGGCCAGCCGGGCGAGCAGGTCGGGGTCGAGCTTGAGCGCCACCCGGCCACCGATCACCGATCCGCTGCCGCGGCCCGCCGCGCGCGACACCGCCGCCGCGGCCTTGCCCGCCGTCACGGCCAGCTTGGCCCGTGGCGACAGCGGCTCCGTGTTGCCTGCCATGGTCTTCGATCCTCCTTGCATCCGGCGCCCTCCCTGCCCTGTGGGCGGCCGGTGGAACGCCCCCTCCGCAGCCGACGACCGGCCGGAGGCTTCGGTCGGGGATCAGCCTATCGAGATCCGGGCGCGGGCCCGAACCCCGCCACCCGTGCGGCGACATCTGGTCAACACCATCCGGCATGGCCAGGACCGTACGCTTACCCCCATGCGCCCCCGTACGATCCCCGGCAGCACCGGCCGCTCCCGCCCCGTGCGCCTCCTCGGCGACCCGGCCCTGACGGAGCCCTGCCAGGAGGTCACCGTCTTCGACGACGGGCTCGCCCGGCTGATCGAGGACATGTACGCGACGATGTACGAGGCCGGCGGGGTGGGCCTCGCCGCCAACCAGATCGGCGTCCCGTTGCGGGTGTTCGTCTACGACTGCCCCGATGACGAGGACCGCCGTCACTTCGGACACCTCGTCAACCCACGGCTCGTCGAGACCGACGGCCCGGTCATCCGCGGGCCGGAGGGCTGTCTCTCGCTCCCCGGCATCGAGGCCGGCACCCCGCGCCACGACCACGTCGTGGTGGCGGGTGTCAGCGCCGCCGGCGAGCCCCGTACGGTGACCGGCACCGGCTTCTTCGCCCGCTGTCTGCAGCACGAGTGCGACCATCTCTCGGGCGGGCTGTACGTCGACCGCCTCACCGGGCTGCGGCGCCGCCGGGCGCTGCGCGCCGCGGCCAGGGCTCCGTGGGCCACGGGGTCGGGGGAGTCCCGCCGTTAGGGCCTGTCCCGGCGGACCGGCCCTTCGGACGCCGGGCGTCCGGCTCGTGTCATACGTGCGTCCGGTCCCGTCGGCCCTCCCGGTCAGAAGCCGGGCCCGTTCGCCAGGTCCTCGACGGTGGCCAGCTGGCCCCAGAGCAGATCCGTCAGATGCTGTACCAACTGCTCCCGTGAGCAAGGGCGTTCACGCAGCCACCAGTCCCCGGCCGCGTGCATCATGCCGACTATCCCGTGTCCCCATACCCGCGCCCGCTCCGCGCCGTCGGGGCCCAGGTCGAGCCGGTCGGCGATCACCTTGGCCAGCTCCTCGCCGAGCCGGCGCAGCAGTGGCGCGGAGTGCCGGCCGACGTCGAAGCCGGACTCCGCTCCGTTCTCCTGGTCGGCCGGGTGCATCAGGAACCGGTACACCTGCGGCCGGGTCTCGATGGCGACCAGATAGGCGTCGAGGGTGGCCTCGACGCGGTCCCGGCGCAGCACCGGGGCGTCCAGCGCGGCCCGCAGATTGTCCAGCAGGGCGTCCGTGTGCCGTACGGCCAGAGCGCGGTACAGCCCGCCCTTGTCGCCGAAGTGCCGGTAGAGGATCGGCTTGGTGATGCCGGCCTCGGCGGCGATCGCGTTCATCGACGCTTCCGGGCCGTCGCGCAGCACAATCCGCTCCGCGGCTTCCAGCAGCTCCCGCCGCCGGCGTTCGGTCGCCGTCTGCTTGCGGCCGCTGTGCTCTGAGTTCTCCATGGTCGTGTTCCCCACCCTTGCTGTCCGTGGCGCTCGCGCAACGTAACACCCGAGATCACGGCGGATGTGCGGCCCCGAGGAGTTGACATTCCTTACTGGCGAGTAACAGACTCGTGTTACCGCAAGTAACATCGTAGTGGAACGCAGCGCTGGAGGGGACATGGCCGAGTTCACCATGGAGCTCAATGACGAGCAGAAGGAGGTCCGTGACTGGATTCACGGCTTTGCCGCGGACGTCATGCGCCCCGCCGCCGCCGAATGGGACGAGCGCGAGGAGACCCCTTGGCCCGTCATCCAGGAGGCCGCCAAGATCGGTCTGTACTCCCTCGACTTCTACGCCCAGCAGTTCTTCGACCCTACGGGCCTCGGCATCCCCATGGCCATGGAGGAGCTGTTCTGGGGCGACGCCGGGATCGGCCTGTCGATCGTGGGCACCGGTCTCGCCGCCGTCGGCGTGCTCGCCAACGGCACCGAGGAACAGATCGGCACCTGGGTGCCGCAGATGTACGGCGACGCCGATGACGTCAAGGTCGCCGCCTTCTGCTCCTCGGAACCGGACGCCGGCTCGGACGTCTCGGCGATGCGTACCCGCGCGGTGTACGACGAGGCCAAGGGCGAATGGGTGCTCAACGGCACCAAGACCTGGGCGACGAACGGCGGTATCGCCAATGTCCATGTCGTCGTCGCAGTCGTGGACCCGGAGGCCGGATCGAAGGGGCACGCCTCCTTCATCATTCCCCCGAACACCCCCGGCCTGTCCCAGGGCCAGAAGTTCAAGAAGCACGGCATCCGCGCCTCGCACACCGCCGAGGTCGTCCTCGAAGACGTCCGGGTCCCCGGGCACTGCCTCCTCGGGGGCAAGGACAAGCTGGACGAGCGGCTGGCCCGTGCTCGCGAGCAGGCGAAGAGCGGTGGTGAGCGAGTCAAGAACGCCGCCATGGCCACCTTCGAGGCGTCCCGCCCGGCCGTCGGCGCGATGGCGGTCGGCACCGCCCGCGCCGCGTACGAAGAGGCGCTGGAGTACGCCAGGACGCGCTCCCAGTTCGGCCGCCCGATCATCGACAACCAGGGCGTCGCCTTCCAGCTCGCCGATATGCGCACCCAGGTGGACGCCGCCCGCCTGCTGGTCTGGCGCGCCTCCTGGATGGCGACCACCGGCAAGAAGTTCGAGAACGCCGAGGGCTCCATGTCCAAGCTGTTCGCGAGCGAGACGGCGAAGCAGGTCACCGCCCAGGCCATCCAGATCCTCGGCGGCAACGGCTTCACCCGTGAGTATCCGGTCGAGCGGATGCACCGCGACGCCGCGATCTACACCATTTTCGAAGGGACGAGTGAGATCCAGCGGCTGGTGATCGCCCGCACGCTCTCGGGCGTGCCGATCCGGTAGCCGCCCGCCCGTACCGCGCCTCCGTCGCCGGCACCCCTGTCCTGGGGTGCCGGCGACACCTGTTTTCGCGGCCCTTGCGGTATCGCGCGGCCGGCGGGCCCTTGACGCGCGCATCGCCTCGCTCTACTTTCCTTCCATAAAGCAAAACATTAATTCCATGATGCGGAATAGCTCTCGGAATTCCATTCATCCCTCTGGCCCTTCGCCGGAACATGCCCCTGACAGGTCGACGCAGGAGTACCCGATGCCTCGAATGACAGCCGCCCGCGCGGCCGTGGAGATCCTCAAGCGCGAGGGCGTGACCAACGCCTTCGGAGTGCCGGGAGCGGCGATCAACCCCTTCTACAAGGCGCTCAAGGAGGGGGGCGGCATCGACCACACCCTCGCCCGCCACGTCGAGGGCGCGTCCCACATGGCCGAGGGCTACACCCGGACCCACCCGGGCAACATCGGCGTCTGCATCGGCACGTCCGGCCCGGCCGGCACCGACATGATCACCGGTCTCTACTCCGCGACCGGTGACTCCATCCCGATCCTGTGCATCACCGGCCAGGCGCCGACCCACGTGATCCACAAGGAGGACTTCCAGGCCGTCGACATCGCCGCGATCGCCAAGCCGGTCACCAAGGCCGCGACCACCGCCTTGGAGGCCGCCCAGGTCCCCGGCGTCTTCCAGCAGGCGTTCCATCTGATGCGCTCCGGCCGCCCCGGCCCGGTCCTGATCGACCTGCCGATCGATGTCCAGCTCACCGAGATCGAGTTCGACCCGGAGACCTACCAGCCGCTCCCCGTCTACAAGCCGGCCGCGACCCGCGCACAGATCGAGAAGGCCCTCTCGATGCTGAACGAGTCCGAGCGCCCGCTGATCGTCGCCGGCGGCGGCATCATCAACGCCGACGCCGCCGATCTGCTGGTCGAGTTCGCCGAACTGACCGGCACGCCGGTCATTCCCACCCTGATGGGCTGGGGCGTCCTCCCCGACGACCACGACCTGAACGCCGGGATGGTCGGTCTGCAGACCGCGCACCGCTACGGCAACGCGAACTTCCTGGAGTCGGACTTCGTCCTGGGCATCGGCAACCGCTGGGCCAACCGTCACACCGGCTACAAGCTCGACGTCTACACCCGGGGCCGGAAGTTCGTCCACGTGGACATCGAGCCCACCCAGATCGGCAAGATCTTCGCCCCGGACTACGGCATCGCCTCGGACGCCAAGGCCGCGCTGGAGCTGTTCGTCGAGGTCGCCCGCGAGCTGAAGGCCGCGGGCAAGCTCCCGGACCGCGCCGACTGGGCCGCCTCCACCCAGGAGCGCAAGGCCCAACTGCAGCGCCGTACGCACTTCGACGACATCCCGATGAAGCCGCAGCGCGTCTACGAGGAGATGAACAAGGCGTTCGGCCCGGAGACGCGTTATGTCACCACCATCGGCCTCTCCCAGATCGCCGGCGCGCAGATGCTGCACGTCTACAAGCCGCGGCACTGGATCAACTGCGGCCAGGCCGGCCCGCTCGGCTGGACCATCCCGGCCGCCCTCGGCGTCGCCACCGCCGACCCGGAAGCCCAGGTCGTCGCGCTCTCCGGTGACTACGACTTCCAGTTCATGATCGAGGAACTGGCCGTCGGCGCCCAGCACCGCATCCCGTACGTCCACGTCCTGGTCAACAACTCCTACCTGGGCCTGATCCGGCAGGCGCAGATCGGTCTGGACATCAACTTTCAGGTCAATCTGGAGTTTGAGAACATCAACGCCCCGGAGCTGGGCGTCTACGGGGTCGACCACGTCAAGGTCGCCGAGGGGCTGGGCTGCAGGGCGATCCGGGTCACCGACCCGAGCGAGCTGGGCGCCGCCTTCGAGCAGGCCAAGAAGCTCGCCGCCGAGCACCGTGTGCCGGTCGTCGTCGAGGCGATCCTGGAGCGGATCACCAATATCGCGATGAGCAAGACGGCGGACATCAGCGATGTCACGGAGTTCGAGGAACTGGCCACCGAGCCGGGCCACGCGCCGACCGCGATCAAGCCGCTCAAGGTCTGACGGGCCCTCACGGTCCGAGGGCCACCAGGACGGACGGGCCCTCAAGGTTCCGGTGGTCCTTCAAGGCCTGACGGACCGGGGCCGGCCCTGACGCCGGATCGGATACGGCCCTGACACCGGATCCGAGCCGGGCGGTGTGCCGGGCGCGGCGCGATCGCCGCGCCCGGCATCACCACCATCTCGTAGCACAAACACAAAAATCCGCTATCCGGAAGAGGTGTCGGTCCCATGGGTTTCACGGACACGCGCTTCAACGTCAACCTGTCGATCCTGTTCACCGAGCTTCCGTTGCTGGAGCGGCCGGCGGCCGCGCGGGCGGCGGGGTTCACGGCGGTGGAGCTGTGGTGGCCGTGGGTCTGTGCCCCGGTCCCGGAACCCGCCGAGCTGGACGCGCTGCGCGAGGCCCTCGACGACGCCGGGGTGCGGCTGGTCGGCCTGAACTTCTACGCCGGGCAGCTGCCGGGCCCCGACCGCGGGGCCCTGTCGATCCCGGGGGAGGAGTCGGACAGGTTCCGCGCCAATGTGCCCGTGGCGGTCCGGTTCGGAGCGTCGCTGGGATGCACCGCCTTCAACGCCCTGTACGGCAACCGCGTCGAGGGCGTCGACCCGGCCGCGCAGGACGCGCTGGCGCTGGAGAACCTGGCCTTCGCCGCCCGTGCGGTGGGTGAGGTGGACGGGACACTGCTGATCGAGGCGCTCAACGCACCCGAGTCGCCCACATGCCCCCTGGTCTCCGCACCGAAGGCCATCGAGACCGTCGACGCGGTCAACGCCGCCACCGGGCTGGACAACGCCAGGTTCCTGATGGACCTGTACCACCTGTCGATGAACGGCGAGGACCTCGACGCGGTCATCGACGCCTACACGGCCAAGACCGCGCACGTCCAGATCGCCGACAACCCCGGCCGCGGCGCCCCCGGCACCGGCACCCTCGACTTCCCCGCCCTGCTCGACCGCCTGAAGAAGAACGGCTACGACGGCTGGATCGGCCTGGAATACAAGCCCGGAAACGCCCCCAGCGCCTCGTCCTTCGCCTGGCTGCCGGCCCCGCTGCGCGCGGCCGCCTCCTGACCACCAGCTTTTCGAAAGAGGCTTCGCTATGAGCAATCTCCCCAAGATCGCGTGGATCGGTCTGGGCATCATGGGCTCACCCATGGCCGAGAACCTGATCAAGGCCGGCTACCAGGTCACCGGCTACACCCTGGAGCAGGACAAACTCGACCGGCTCGCCGCCGCCGGCGGCACGGCGGCCGCCTCCATCGCCGAGGCGGTCCAGGACGCCGACGTGGTGATCACCATGGTCCCGGCCTCCCCGCAGGTCGAGGCCATCGCCTACGGCCCCGACGGCATCCTGGACCACGCCAGACCCGGCGCACTGCTGATCGACATGTCCTCGATCACCCCGCAGACCTCCATCGACCTGGCCAAGAACGCCGGCGACAAGGGCATCCGCGTCCTGGACGCCCCCGTCTCCGGCGGTGAGGCCGGCGCCATCGAGGCCGTCCTGTCGATCATGGTCGGCGGGCAGCAGGCCGACTTCGACGCCGCCCGGCCCCTCTTCGACGCCCTGGGCAAGACGATCGTGCTGTGCGGCCCGCACGGCGCCGGCCAGACCGTCAAGGCCGCCAACCAGCTCATCGTCGCCGTCAACATCCAAGCCTGCGCCGAAGCCGTCGTCTTCCTGGAGAAATCCGGCGTCGACCTCACCGCCGCCCTCGACGTCCTGAACGGCGGACTGGCCGGCTCCACCGTCCTCGCCCGCAAGAAGGACAACTTCCGCACCCGCGACTTCACGCCCGGCTTCCGCATCGACCTGCACCACAAGGACATGGGCATCGTCACCGACGCCGCCCGCACCGTCGGCGCCGCCCTCCCCGTCGGCAGCGTCGTCGCCCAGCTCGTCGCCTCCCTGCGCGCCCAGGGCGACGGCGGCCTGGACCACTCCGCCCTCCTCCGCGGCGTCGAACGCCTCTCCGGACACACCACCCAGGGCTGAGCCGGTCCACGGCCTCCGGAGGTACGGTGACGACCGTCATGATCCCGCCATGGAACGTCCATGCATTGTTTACCGTTCAATAGGGTGTGAGCGCTGATGACGGCGCTCCACCCAAGCCGCCCCGGTCAGTTCCCCCGTCTGGCCGGGGCTTCCCCTTGTCTGAGAACCCTCGGGCGTCTGACGCTCCGGTGGTCTGAACTCGCGCCCCGGCTAAGGGCGTCGGACCGTAACCGGCAGCCGGGCCAGGCCGCGCATCAAGCGCGCTCGCCGCCACTCGACCGCGTCGGAAGCCCCGTCCGAAGTCCCGCCCGTAGCCCCGGCCCCAGTCCCGTCCGTCAGCCGGATATCCGGACAGCGGGTCAGCAGCACCTCGAACGCGATCCGGGCCTCCATACGGGCCAGCGGAGCGCCGAGGCAGTGGTGGGGCCCGTGGCCGAACGAGAGGTGCCCGGTGGACCGGTCGAGCCGCACGGCATCGGGCTCGGCGAACCGCGCCGGGTCGCGGTTGGCGGCGCCGGGGGAGACCTGCACGACATCACCGGTCTCGATCCGGACGCCACCGAGGTCGACCGGTTCGGTCGCGTAGCGGAAGGTGGCGATGGTCATCGGGGCGTCGTAGCGCAGGAATTCCTCGATCGCGGCGGGCAGCAGGCCGGGATCGGCCCGGAGGCGGGAGCGCAGGGTGTCGTCGCGGAGCAGGGCGAGCATGCCGTTGCCGATGAGGTTGGCCGTCGTCTCATGTCCCGCGACCACCAACAGGACGGCCAGGGAGACCAGTTCGGGCTCGGTCAGCCGGTCCTCGTCGTCCCGGGCGGCGATCAGATCGCTGAGCACATCGTCCCCGGGCTCGTCGCGCCGGGCCGCGATCAGCCCCGTCATGTAGTCGCTGATGGCGTGTGACGCACGGTCGACGACGGCGTCCGGATCCCCGGCGGCGAACAGGGTGTTGGACCACCGGCGCACCGCGGCCCGGTCGCCCTCCGGTACACCGAGCAGCTCGCAGATCACGGCGATCGGCAGCGGGACCGCGAACTCCTCGATGAGGTCCGCGGATCCACGCGTGGCGAGCGCGTCGGCCAGCCTCGCCGCGATCTCACGGATACGGGGTTCCAGCCGGGCCACGGCCGCCGGGGTGAACGCCTTCATCGCCAGTTTCCGCAGCCGGCCGTGGTCCGGCGGGTCGGTGGCGAGCAGGGTGCGGCTGACGGCGGGGGCGAGATTGCGGTGGGACGGCCGGCCGGCGAAGAAACGGGCGGTGTCCTTCGACAGCCGCGCATCGGCCAGCGCGGCCCGTGCCTCGGCCCAGCCCGTGATGACCCAGGTCGTGCGGCCGTTGACCGTCCGCACGCGCTGAACGGGGCCGCAGTCACGCAGGGTGGCGAGCAGCGGGTACGGGTCCCTGGAGAACTCGGCGGAGTCGAGGGGAATCGTGCCGGGGGTGGGGCCGCCGGAGCTGGTCGCGCTGTCGTGGTCCACGGTCGTTCCCGGGCTCCTCGTCGTGTCGGGCTCTGCAGGCCGGGGGACCTCCTGACCAGGACCGCCCCGCCCAGCCTACCGTTGCTTGAATGCTCAATAAGCAGTGCCCGTCGCGCCCGGTGAGGCATGGCCGCGGCCCGGCGCGGCCGCCGGTCGGGTGAGATCGGGCTGTCGAGGTGCGCGGCCGCGACGCCCGTCGCACGCTGGAGTCATGAGCGAGCACCCGCCTGTCATCGTGCACCCGCCGACGCCGTCCGGCGGCCGTCGGGTGACCGTGCACGGGCAGATCGTCGGCCTGGCCCATGGCCGTGGCGATGTCGCCGAGTTCCTGCGCCGCGCGGGAATCGCGGGGCAGGCCGAGGACATCAGGCTCGATGACCCGGAACTCGTCGAATGGCGCGGTGGCAACCTCGACGACTGGCCGATGCCGCCGGCCTGAGAACGCCGGGGCGGCGCGGCCGTCCGGACGGTGGACGACCGTGCCGCTCCCGGGCCGTGCGTCAGAGCACCGAGCCGCCGGAGACATCGATGCGCTGGCCGGTGATCCAGCGGGAATCGTCGGAGGCGAGGAAGGCGGCGACGTCGGCGATGTCGGCGGGCTCGCCGACGCGGTTGAAGACCGAATAGGCCGCCAGCGCCGCCCGGCCCTCGGGCGTCGCCGTCCGCGCGGCGGTCACATGGGTGTCGACCCAGCCCGGGGCCATGGCGTTCACCGTGATCCCGCGCTCGCCGAGGTCCTTGGCGAGGGTGCGCGTGAGGGTTTCCAGTCCGCCCTTGGCGACGCTGTAGGCGATCTGCCTCGGGTGCGCCGTACTCGTCACCGCCGACGTGATGTTGATGATGCGTCCGCCGTCCCGCATCCGGCGCAGACCGTGCTGAATGATGAAGAACGGCGCCTTGACATTGACCGCGATGGTGCGGTCGAACTCCGCTTCCGTGGCCTCGCCGATGTGCCCGCGGAAATTGGTCGCCGCGTTGTTGACGAGAATGTCAAGGCCGGGTTCGCTGCCGTACGCGGCGAGTTCGGCATCGAAGGCGGCGAAGAGGGCCTCGGCGTCACCGGGCACCCCGAGTTCCGCTCGTATGGCGAATGCCCTTCCACCTGAGGCCGTGATGCCTTCGACGGTTTCCTTGGCCGCGGCGTCGCTGCTGCCGTAGTGGACGGCGACCAGCGCACCGTCCCGGGCGAGGCGTTGGGCGATGCCCCGGCCGATACCTCGGCTGGATCCCGTTACCAGCGCGGTCTTTCCCTTGAGGTCACCCATGGTCGGATGTGGCCTTCCTGTTGCCGTAGCGGTGCCTGAACCGTTCGTCTCACTGTCGCGTACCGACGCGTGATGCGGCCGATTCCCGACGCCTCATGGTGCTGTTGAGGTCCGGGCCGGTCAGCGGTCCCGTTCGAGTGCCGTGAGGGTGGAGGCGAACACCGTCTCTCCCGCCTGGTGGCCCGTGACGCGGACCGTAACGGTGCCGGGTACCGACGAGGGCGTCCGCCGGGCCTCGATCACGCAGGGGGCGTCGTGCTCGGCGTACCGGTGGAATTCGGTGCTGAAGGCGTACGGCGCGAAGGGCGCGGGTGCGCTCAGGGCACGGGCGGCCTGCTGGGCGGCGTCCAGCAGCACCATGCCCGGCACATGGTCGTTCGCCGGGTTCACCAGCGCGGCATGGCCGGGTGCGAGGCGCAGCACCCAGCGGTCGCTCCGGTCGGTGGGGGCGAGAAGGACATCGCTGTCCTTGAGGCTGCCGGTCAGCCGGTGCGGCACGGGCGCGGGGAGCGGGCCGTCGGTCCGGCGCGCCGCAAGGCGCTCGCCGCGGATCCGGCGGTAGACGCCGGGGGCGGTGACGCTGACGTGGAAGTGGCCGGTGGCGATGGCGTTTCCCGCCAGGCGGAAGGTCATGTCGAACCGGCCGCTGACCAGCTTGCCGGCCCGCATGCGCAGGTCGCTCAGGGCGGCCTCGATCGTCGGCTGTGCGGGCCGGCCGGCAACGGCCAGATGTTCCTGATGCGTTGTCCAGACCAGGTCGCCGAGGATGAAGTGGTGGCCGACCGGTACGCCGAGTTCCGTGTGCGAGAGCAAAAGTCCCGCCTGTCGAATCGTCTCGCCGACGAGCAGGATGTTGTGGCGACCGCGGTCCGGGGTGAAGTACCGGTGGTCGTGCGGCCACCGGGCGGTCAGCGAGAAATGACTGTCGTCCAGCCGGTTCCACGAGGTGATCAGGATGTCCTCGGTGGCGGGACGGTGCACGAACTCCCCGGGTACGCCGACATCGCGGCGAGGGCGCGGTACGGCTCGTTGGACCGAGGCCGGTCGTCCCGTGTGCAGGGCCCCGGGCCGAACCGTGCCACCGATGTGCGTCGTGTCGCTCATGACTGCCCCCAGGCGTCTGACGGATAGTGCCGAATGCGAACGCTGCTAAGATACGTACCATCCGGTTTTCTTTTCAATGCCGGGCGCCGAAAAATGGTAAATACCTGGTCTGAAGGCGACGTGAGCAGTAACCAAGTGCTGCTCCCTTTGCACACTTCGACAGACAGGAGGCGTCCCGATGGCGCAACAGGATCGCGCGATCCGGACCCGGCGACTGATCCTGGAGGCGGCGGCCTCGGTCTTTGACGACCGCGGTTACGATCGCGCCACCATCGCCGAAGTTCTTGAACGCGCCGGCGTGACGAAGGGCGCCCTGTATTTCCATTTCGCTTCCAAGGAGCAGCTCGCGCTCGCCGTGCTGGATGAGCATGTGCTGGACATAGCCGTGGAGCCGCAGCAGATCAAATTGCAGGAATTCGTCGATGTGACACAGGTCCTGGCGTACCGGTTGCGGAGCGACCCGATCCAGCGCGGGGCGGCCAGGCTGGCCGTCGAGCAGGGCTCCAATCACCTTGACCGCAAGCGGTCCATGATCTCCTGGGCCGATTTTGTCGAAGGGCTGCTGATCGAGGCGAAGGGGCGCGGCGAAGTTCTGGAAAGCGTGGCTGTCCGTGAGACCGCCGAGTTGTACGTGGGTGCCTTCGCCGGGATGCAGATGATGTCCCAGGCGCTTGCGAACAGGGCCGATCTCAATCGCCGGCTCACCGTATTCCATCAGCACACACTGCCCAGCATCGCGGTGCCCGCGGTCCTGGCCAGGCTGGACCTCGATCCGGAGCGGGGCGCGGCACTCGATGCCGTTCTCAAGGCGGGACTGTTGGCGGATGCGACGCATTGATGGGGCATTTGTCGTGATGGCAGGGATTGCATTTCTCTTCGGGAGATAAGGGCGTTTTGGGTGCTGAAAAAATGCAGCACGGACGGTTTTTTATCGGATCGGATTCCAGGAATGCCGCACGAAAACGGCACACGCTGTGCGAATCTGGGGGCACGGCGGGGTGCGCCGGGCCGTGGGGGCGGCGACGTGGTGGGGCTTGTCGGTGGCGTGCGTTTGACTGGGATCGGTGGAGGCGGGGCCCGGTGGGGGTGAGAAAGATCATGTTCTGCGGTGCGTGACGCAACTCGCGTCCACCGGTCGGTCGTTGCCGCGGCTTTCGCTGTTTTTGGCAACTTTGTTTGCCATCGGGTGCGGCCGGGCGCAGTCTCTGCCGCGGAGGTGCTCACCATGACCCAGCACAGCGACAACAGCACGAACCACGCCGGCCAGAACATCCTGCACAGCGTCGGCGATGACACCGGTAGTGGCGGTGACGGCAACAACGGCAACAACAACGGGCCCGTCGCATCGTGATCGCCACCGGGCTGCGCGACGAACCGCCCGCCATTCCCGGCGTACGGGAGCGCTGGGGCGAGGACGTGCTGCACTGCCCGTACTGCCATGGATACGAGGTCGCCGACGAGCCGGTCGGCTTGATCGCGGTCCGGCCAACGCCCTCCATCAGGCGCTGCCGCTGCGTCAGTGGACCCACGACATCGTCTACTTCCCGCACACCGGGGACGTCTCTTCGGAGGCGCGTGAGCAGTTGGCCGCCCGTGGCATACGGATCGTCGAAGGTGAGGTCGAGGAGCTGGTGGTCGGCGACGACCGACTGCGGGGCGTCGGCATGGCCGATGGCAGTGTCGTTCGGCGTACCGCGGTCTTTGTGCCACCGCGGTTCATCCCCCACGACACGCTGCTGGCCCGGCTCGGCTGCGAGAAGGACGCGTCCGGTTGGGTGGCCACCGATGCGTCCGACCGCACCAGCGTGTCCGGTGTGTGGGCGGCGGGCAATGTCGTGGATCCGCGCGCCCAAGTGATCAGCGCCGCCAGTCAGGGGTCGGCCGCCGCGATCGCCCTCAACGGTGATCTCCTGGAGGAAGACGTCGCACGAGCGGTGGCGGACCATCGGCGCGGCGCGGGGCAGCGGCCCGGCAGCGGAAGGACCGCCGCGTAAGCCTTGTCGCCCGTCTCCATGCGCTCAACGATGCGGCCGCCATCGGCGGGAGGTGGGATGTGCGAGGTGGGAGGTGTCGTGGCAGGCGGGCGGCGATGGTCCTCGGGCGGTGTGTCGTACGGGCCGGAGCGGGCCGTACGACACACCGCGGTCCCGGCCGAAGTGCCCGTGCCGGCGCGCCGATTCCGACGCACAGACCGGGAGAGGCGACGCATCGCCCCCACGGTCCGACCTCCATAGGCCGACTGCGTGGTATGCCCGATGAGGGTGGCGGCCGGCCGCCGGTTCCGCGGCTTGCCGGGGCCGGTGGGGCTGTTGGGGCCACCGGGGCGTATGGGCCGGACGGCCGAACCCCGTCGTGGTGCGTCCGGAACGCGGGAAATTCTGCGATTCTGGGCGCCACACCCGAAGTTCCGGCTGGTCGCACAGGCCGCCGGGGGTCACCCTCAGGCCCGGTGCGACGGCTCGTTAGTGGTGCGTTAGCGCCCCGTTAGCGGACCAGCAGCGCACTGGTCCACGCTGGAAGCAAACGGACGGACCGTGCGTACCACCAGAAGGAGTACGCACCCACTAGACGAGGGGGAGACTCATGTCGCTCACCACCAAGACTCTTGGCCGCGGTCTGGGGGCACTCCCCCAGCTGACGCTGGGGGCACCCGCACCCAGCGTCAGGTGGGGGCGTCTTGCCGCCGGATCGCTGATCGCCGTCGCGGCGCTCACGCTCACCGCCTGTCAGGAAGGACCGGGCAGCGCTTCCGGCCCCTCGTCGCCCGCGTCCGCCACTCACGGCGGAGGCGGCAGCCCGGGTGCGCAGCCGCCCGGAAGCAAGACGCAGCCCTCCGGCGGTGAGGGACACGCCTCCGAAGGCGCCGGGCAGCCGTCCACGGGTGGGGCGAAGCCCACCGGCGGCAAGGCGAGCCCCAGCCGGCCGAGCTCCGCCGAGGCCAACACCTCGCCGATGACGTCGTCGGACCGCTGCACCGCCGACAATATGTCGCTGCGCCTAGGACGCGAGGACATCGGCGCGGGCAACATCCGCGTCCCGTTGGTGTTCACCAACAAGGGCGAGACGGCCTGTTCGCTGCGCGGCTTCCCCGGTGTCTCGCTGATCAAGCGTGACGGCTCGACCGTCGGCAAACCGGCCACCCGCGAGGGCGCGGCGGGCGGGGCCGTCCGGCTGCAGCCCGGCAAGAGCGCGCACGCCGTGCTGCACACCATCAACGACGGTCTCTCGGACACCCCGTGCTGGGACGCCTCGCAGCTCGTCTACGTCTACCCGCCCGGTTCGAAGGACGCGATGACCACGAGCAGCCGGGGACTGCGGGTGTGCGGCGGCCGGTTCAGCGTGACCACGGTGGAGGCCGGCTCCCTGGGCTGAGGCACGCCGGGCCGAAGGTGTGCGCAGGGCACGGGCGTACCACGGTGCGCCCCGGTCCCGCTGCCGGGGCTGATCACCGGATCGGCCCCCGCTGACGGCCCCGGCCGTCCGTAACGGTGTTACAAGGGGAACGGAAGCCGTGATCTGCGCTTTCGTGGCACCTCCCCTAGGAGACGTCCCATGGGCGAACCCCCCGTCAAGCCGCCCGCCAGGACCCTGATCGCCGGCGTCGGCACCAGCTCCCTCGGCGACGACGGTTTCGGCGCCGAAACCGTCCGCCGGCTCGCCGACCTGCCGCTGCCGCCCGGAGCCGAGATTGCCGACGACGGCGTACGCGGCGTCGAACTGGCCTATCGGATGCTCGATGGTTACCAGACGGTTCTGCTGATCGACGCCGCCGTACGCGGCGGCGAACCCGGCACGCTGCACATCCTCGACGCCACTGAACCGGCCGCCCCCGCCTGCCCGCAGGCCCCTGCGCTCGATGGCCGGCCGATGACGCCGGACACCGTGCTCGCGCTGCTCGACACGCTCAGCGCGGGCACCGGCGGCCGCTGCCCGGAGCGGGTGCTGATCGTCGGCTGCGAGCCCGCCGACGTCGAGGAGGGCATCGGGCTGAGCGAGCCGGTCGGCGCCGCGGTCGACGAGGCCGTGTCGCTGATCCTGGATCTCCTCGACCCGGAACGAGCGGAGGGGGCCAGGGCCCGGCGGGGTAGCCGCGGCGCCCGTGCCGCACACCCCTGACGTCACCTCGCCGAGCCGTGGCGCAGTGGCCCGCCGCGGGTCCGCCGAGGCCGAATGGCGGCCGTCCCGCCGCGGGCCAATACTTGGTAGTGCCGGTATACGTGGGACGGCAGCGCGGGAGGCACGATGCAACCCAGGGTCCTCTACGTCCACGGCAACGGGAACAAGGTCGCCCGGAACTGCTCAAGTCCCAATGGGACACGGCGCCTTTCGGCAGGGATATGGGCGAGTCCTCGCGTATGGCGTACTGGGCCTCGCTGCGGTACGAGGGGCCGGTGACGCGATGACGGAAAGCCTCCCCGGAGCCGGAACGCGGAACGCGCTCACCCGCTGGCTGCGTGACATGGTTTACCTCGCCGGACACCCGTGCCGATAACGAGGAGAATGAGGTGGCGGCCCGAGTACGCACCGCAGGAACGGGTCACCGACCTGCTGGTTCCCAACGACAGCGGTAATCACCACGGCATCCCCCAGAATCTGTCGAATCGGCAGGTCAGAGAGCCGGTCCAGCGGATTTTCCACCGTTGTGCGTGAGGATGATCGCGTCCATGTCTCGCAGGACAGTTTCCGCACCTGCGTCTTCAAGAACGGTACCGAGGTCTTCATCGACCGCCAGGATCTGCGGCTGCGCGGGTTCGTGATGGATCCGGAAAAGTCCGTACTGCTCGCGGACGGCGAGCCGGGCAGCGGCAGATCGCATACCAACCACCGATTCGGTACATCGGACTGCGCAGCGGATTACGGTCGGCCCGCGTCACTCTGTCCCGTACCTTCACCACCGAAAAGGTCATCCCTCGGCTGGCGGAATTCGTCGCCGATCCGTGCGCGGATCTACCGCCGAACCCGACGGAACCGAACGATCTGGGCCGCCTACCGGGAAGCGGCCTGTCTGCTCTCCCGCTTCGACCCGCTGCCGCTCAGGCTGCCCGGACAGGACCACGCCACCGGAGGCGAGCCCGCGGACCTCCGCCTCCAGGCTCGGCGCACTCCGGCCCGGGACGACTGGAAGGCGGTGGCGCTGCACCGCGGGGCACGACGCGTGGAGAACGTGTACTACCAGGGCAGGACGACGGCCTTTGTCAACGTCGGCGCCCAGATGAGCAGCGTCCTGCGTCACCTGGCGGCCAACAGCCCCGGCATTCATGCCGAGATCGAGACGGTACGACGTGACTGATGCGACCGAGGTCAACTTCGTGTGGGGAAGGGCCGGTTGATCGGCGATAGGCGGTGCGCGAACCGCGACCGGTTCGCGGGCCGGGGCTGGTTCACGACCCATACAGTGCGTCGATCTCCGCCGCGTAGCGCTCCGCCACGGCCGCCCGCCGAACCTTCAACGTCGGGGTGAGATCCCCGGATTCGACCGTGAGATCCTCCGCCAGGATCGCGAAGGCACGGATCCTGGCCGGGCGGGCCGCCCGCTCGTTGGCGGCGTCGACCGCCTCCTGGACCAGCGCGCGGACCGCGGGGTGGCGGACCGGGGCGTCGCCGAGCGAGGTGCCCGTGCGGTCGGCCCAGTGCGCGATCTCCTCGGGATCCAGGGTGATCAGCGCGACCGGGTACGGGCGGCGGTCACCGACCATCACCGCGCGGGAGACATACCGCGACTGCTGGATGGCGAACTCGACCGTCGACGGAGTGAGGTTCTTGCCGCCGGAGGTGATGATCAGCTCCTTCTTGCGACCGGTGATGGTGAGGAAACCGTCGGCGTCGAGCGCGCCCAGGTCGCCGGTGTGCAGCCAGCCGTCGGCGTCCAGCACCTCCGTGTCCGCCGCCGGATTCGCGTGGTAACCGGGGAAGACATTCGCACCGCGGGCCAGCACCTCACCGTCCTCCGCGATCCTGACTTCACAGCCCGCGACCGGCCGCCCCACCGTCCCGTACTTGACCGCCCCCGGATGATTCAGCGAGATGACGCCCGCCGACTCCGTCATGCCGTAGCCCTCGTGGACGGCGATGCCGCAGGCCCGCAGAAAGTCCAGGGTCTGCGGGGCGATCGGCGCCGCGCCGGTCAGCGCCCACCGCAGCCGGCCCCCGAAAGCCGCCCGGACCAGCGAGAACAGTGCCCGGTCGGCGGCCTGCCAGCGCTCCAGCAGCTCCCCGGCCGGCTCTTCGCCGCGGGCCCGCAGCGCGGCGGCCTCGATCCCGGTGCGTACCGCCGCCTCGAAGCGGTCCCGGCCGCCCTCCTGCGACTCTGCCATGGAACGGACCGTGGCGTGCACCTTCTCGAAGAGGCGGGGGACGGACGGCAGATGGGTGGGCCGGACCTCGGCCAGCTCGGCGACGACATTCTCGATCTTTCCGCCGAAGTAGCAGAGCGTCCCGCCGCGCAGCAGCGCCTGCAACTCGATGAGCTGGGCGAGGAGATGGGCGAGCGGGAGATAGAGATAGGTGACATCGCCGGGGCCGCCTTCGATGAGGTCCGCGGTGCTGTCGTGGGCGGCGACGAAGTTGCCGTGGGTGAGCCGGCAGCCTTTGGGCGGGCCGGTGGTTCCCGAGGTGTAGACGATGGCCGCGAGATCCGCGTGGCCGACGGCCGCCGCGCGCGCCCGGAGCTCCGGCAGCGGGGCGGGGAAGGGGAGAGCGTCCATCGCGAGGACATCGCCGGCGTCGTCTCCCGCCTCGGACAGCAGGACGCTGTGCCGCAGGGCGGGCAGCCTGGCGCGCAGACGTGCGACGCGGGCCGCCTGCTCCCGGCCCTCGCAGATGACCACACACGCGCCGGAGTCGCCCAGTACCCAGGCGAGTTCCTCGTCCCCGGCCGTCGGATAGACGGGAACCACGGCCGCACCCGCCGCGAGCGCGCCGAAGTGCGCGTATGTCCACTCCGGGCGGGTCTCGGAGAGAATCGCCACCCGGTCGCCCGCCCGCACCCCGAGCCCGCCGATCAGCCCGCGCCCCACCGCCCGTACGGCGTCCCGCAGTTGGCCGTACGAGCGGTCGGCCCACCCTTCGCCCTCTCTGAAGCGCAGCGCGGGCAGGTCATGGAACCGCTGCGCCGCCCACTCGGTGAACACGGCGAGGGTGTCGGGCCTGTGGTGCATCGCGCCTCCTGGAGCCGAGGACCAGCGGTCCGTATGGTCCGACGCTAGGGACCGCCGCCGACCGCCGGGGATGACAAGAACCGTCACCCCCACTGACCTCTGCGCTCACGAGGGCTACCGTGTCGTGGCATGAGGGGGTGCGGCGTGGGGCCCCCTCCGGACGACAGCCGGGGGAGTGCGCCATGAGTCGGCTGACGATCACGATGCATCATGTGCGGGCCGCCCTGAGCGGCGCGCGGCGGCTCGGAATCGACATCGTGCCGCTGCTCCAGTGCGCGCAGATCCCGCCGCTGCTGCTCGGCGACGACCGGGCGCGCGTCACCCCCGAGCAGTTCACCCGCCTGGTCAAGGCGCTCCACCACGCCACCGACGACGAATTCCTGGGCCTCGGCCCCACCCCCAGCCGCCGCGGCACCTTCGCGATGATGTGCCACGCCTGCCTCGGCTGTCGCGACCTGGGATCGGCGCTCGACCGGGCGGCGCGCTTCTACGGGCTCTTCCCCGGCGGGCCCGAGATGGCATGCGAAACGGTCACGGCCGGAGACGGGTCCGTCGAGGCCGTCTTCTCGGTGTGCAACGATCTGCGCCGGTACGAGGAGGGCAACTTCCTCTCCGAATGCGTGCTGATCATCGGGCACCGGCTCGCCAGCTGGCTGATCGGGCGGCGCATCCCGCTGCGCTGGGCCCGCTTCGCCTACCCGGCACCGGCCCATGCCCACGAGTACGACATCCTCTTCGGCTGCCCGGTGCGCTTCGGCGCCGAGCGCACCGCCGCCGGGTGGGACGCGCGCTGGCTGGCCGCGCCCGTCGTCCGGGACGAGGCCGCGCTGGCGGGGATGCTGCGGCGGGCGCCGGCCGATCTGCTCAGCCGCCGCGACTACGGCACGACCGTCGCCGAGCAGGTGCGGCGCACCCTGGTCCAGGCGCTCCGGACCGAGAGGCCGGCGCGGCTGCCGGAGGCGGGCGAGGTCGCGGCCCGGCTGGCGGTGAGCCCGGCGACGCTCCGGCGCCGGCTGCAGGCCGAGGGCACCTCGTACCAGCGGCTGAAGGACACGGTGCGCCGGGACGCGGCGATCACCTCGCTGGTGGCCGGGCAGGAGCCGATCGCCGACCTGGCGGCGCGGATCGGCTTCTCGGAGGACACCGCCTTCCACCGGGCCTTCCGCCGCTGGACGGGGACGACGCCCGGCACGTACCGGCTGAACGGGCACGCCGCGGACTCCGCGGACCGACCGGAACGAGCAGACCGACCGGACTGACGGGACTGACGGGACTGACGACTGACGGGACCGAGTAAGGCGACTGGACCGACCGGGTGAACCGACCGGATCGACCGGACCGACGACTGACCGGACCGATCGAGCAGACCGAACAGACCGACCGGACCGAGCAGATGCCCGCCCTCGCGCTGCCCGGTCGCGGCCATGGCCGCCCTGACCGCCCTCACCGCCATGAGACAACCGGTCAACAAAGCTGAGCGTCCCGGTCAGCGCCTTCCTTACTCGCGAGTCACTACGGTCACCCCAACCACCCAGCACATGCGTCAGTTGGGAGAGCCGTATGCACCGTCGCGCCACCGCACTCACCGCCGCCGCTGCCGTCACCTTGTCGCTCGGCCTCACGGGCGCGGGTGCCGCGTCGGCCGGGCAGACCGAAACCGGCAGTCCCGGCGATATCGTCACCTCCGCCCCGACCTCGTTCCACCCGCTCCCGGGCCAGCCGACCAACACCCGTGCCTGGCACATCACTTACCGCTCCACCACCGCCAAAGGCACCCCCAACACCGTCTCCGGGACGGTCATCGTCCCCAAGGACGGCAAGCAGGGGCCACGCCCCCTGGTCACCTACGCCGTCGGCACGGTCGGTCTCGGCGACTCCTGCGCACCCTCGGCCGGCTTCCCCAAGGGCACCACGATGGAGGCCAACCTCATCCAGCAGCTGACCTCCCGTGGTTGGGCCGTCGCGGTCACCGACTACGAGGGCCTGGGCACGCCCGGCGACCACACCTACACCGTGGGCCGCGCCGAGGGACAGGCCGTCCTGGACGCCGCCCGTGCCGCGCAGCGGCTGCCCGGAGCCGCCGAGGCCGGCGTCACCGAGGACTCGCCGGTCGGCATCATGGGCTACTCCCAGGGCGGCCAGGCCAGCAGCTGGGCGGCCGAGCTGCACCGGTCCTACGCGCCGGAACTCCAGGTCAAGGGCACCGCGACCGGCGGCGTCCCGGCCGATCTGCTGAAGGTCGCGGACGCCAACAACGGCAATGTCGGGGCCGGACTGATCCTGATGGCCGCCGTGGGCCAGAACGCGGCCTTCCCGGAGCTGCACCTGGAGAACTACCTCAACGACAAGGGCCGCAAGTACGTCGACTTCATGCGGAACAACTGCGTGGTCGTCAACACCGTCGCCGGGGCCTTCAAGAAGATCTCCGACTTCACGGTCAAGAACCCGCTGTACGAGGCGGACTGGCAGCAGCGGCTGCGCGCCTCCAACCTGGGCACCCGCAAGCCGGACGCCCCGGTGTACCTCTACCACGGCACCGTCGACGAGCTGATCCCGTACGCGGTCGGCAAACAGCTGCGCGCCGACTGGTGCGCCAAGGGCGCCGACGTCCAGTGGACCTCGATCCCGCTCGGTGAGCACATCGTCGGCGTGATGGTGGGCTCCGTACCGGCCGCGAACTGGCTCGCCGACCGCTTCGCGGGCAAACCCACGCACAACAACTGCGGCTGACCGGCCCGCCCAGGCGCCGACCGGCCCCCAGGCGGCGCGCCGCGCCACGCGGAGCCCCGGGTCACTCCGACGGAAGAGGTGACCCGGGGCTCCGCGCACCCCGGGCTCCGCCATTCGAGTCGGATATTTCGTCTAATCGGGTGATAGCGAGGCGAACTGTGTATGAGGGACCCGTCGCGGGGTCTACATCTCCATGTCCCCCTGAGGTTGGAGTGTGCCCGTGAGCCCTGAGACCAAGGTCTGGCAGTGCCAGTTCGCCCACACCAACGGCCTGGAATTCGACCCCACGCTGCAGCAGCTGCTGGACGAGGCGCCTATCGCCCGTATCCGCATGCCGCACGGCGAGGGCGACGCATGGCTGGTGACCAGGTATGACGACGTCAAGTTCGTCACCACCGATCGCCGGTTCAGCCGGGCCGCGGGCATCGGGCGTGACCTGCCCCGTATGACCCCCGCCCCGATCGCCCAGGTGGAGGCGATCAATCTCATGGACCCGCCGGAACACAACCGGCTGCGTCGTCTGGTGGCCAAGGGCTTCACCAACCGCCGGGTGGAGCAGCTGCGCGCGACCACCCAGCGGATCGTGGACGGCTTCCTCGACGAGATGACCGAGCACGGCGCCCCCGCCGATCTCATCCAGTTCCTCTCCTCGCGGCTGCCCCTCACCACCATCTGTGAGCTGCTGGACATCCCGCAGGACGATCGCAAGCAGCTGCGCGGCTGGGCCATGGACATGATGGCCGTCGGCGTACCCGACCTGGAAGCGGCCGACGCGGCCAAGAAGCAGCTGCGCGGCTATTTCACCGATCTCACCGCCCGACGGCGGCGTGACCCCGGTGACGACCTGCTGAGCGGCCTCGCCACCGCCAGGGACGGCGACGAACTCCTGGAGGAGACCGAGCTGGCCGTCCTCGGCATGGTCCTGCTCGTCACCGGCCACGACACCACCACGTACCAGATCAGCAACATCACTCACACGCTGCTGACCCACCCCGAACAGCTCGCGAAGCTCCGCAACGACCCCGAGCTGCTCCCGACCGCCCTGGAGGAGCTGCTGCGCTTCATCCCCTTCCGGCAGGGTGTGGGCATCGCCCGCGTGGCCACCGAGGACGTCGAGATCGACGGCGCGACCGTGCGGGAGGGAGACGCGATCCATGTCTCCTATCTCGCCGCCAACCGCGACCCCCAGATGTGGGAGCGGCCCGGCGAACTGGATCTCGAACGCGGCAGTCCGCACCACATGACGTTCGGCTACGGCACTCATCACTGCCTCGGCTCCCACCTGGCCCGGATGGAACTCCAGGTCGCCATCGGCACGCTCCTCCGGCGCTTCCCGGAGCTGCGTCTCGCCGTACCCGAGGACGAGATCGACTGGAACACCGGCTCGATCTGGCGCTACCCGCTGGCTCTGCCGGTCGCCTGGTGAGCCCGGCGCATCCCACGAGGTACGCCGCCTGGACCCTTGGAGGGAACCAGCCATGACTACGTTGTGCAGACCGGCGATAGCCGTGCCCGAACACGTCATCACCCTCGAAGAGACACTGGAACTCGCCCGCACACTCCACGCGGAACACCAGCAACTCGCCCTGGTTCTCCGGCTCATCGAGAACACCGGCGTCAGCACCCGGCACATCGTCCAGCCGATCGACGCCACGCTGCGACACCCCGGCTTCGAGAAACGCAACGCGCTCTACGAGGCGGAGGCCAAGGACCGGGTGCCCGAGGTGGTCCGCAGGGCCCTGGAACAGGGCGAAGTGTCGCCCGAGGAGATCGATCTGCTGATCTATGTCTCCTGCACCGGCTTCATGATGCCCTCGCTGACCGCGTGGATGATCAACGAGCTGGGCTTCCGCACGGACACCCGGCAGCTGCCGATAGCCCAGCTGGGCTGTGCGGCGGGCGGTGCGGCGATCAACCGGGCGCACGACTTCTGCCGTGCCTACCCCGAGGCCAATGTGCTCATCGTGGCCTGCGAGTTCTGCTCGCTGTGCTACCAGCCCACGGACCTGGGCGTGGGCTCGCTGCTGTCCAACGGGCTGTTCGGCGATGCGATAGCCGCCGCCGTGGTGCGCGGCAAGGGCGGCCACGGCGTATGGCTGGAGCGCAACGGCTCCCACCTGGTGCCCGAGACGGAGGACTGGATCTCCTACGCGGTCCGGGACACCGGCTTCCACTTCATGCTCGACAAACGGGTGCCCGGCACGATGGAAATGCTCGCGCCGGCCCTGCGCACCCTTGCGGACCAGCACCGCTGGGACGTCACCGACCTGGACTTCTACATCGTGCACGCCGGTGGACCGCGCATCCTCGACGACCTCTGCCGGTTCCTGTCCCTCTCACCGGAGACCTTCCGGTTCAGCCGGGCGACGCTCACCGAACGCGGCAATATCGCCAGTGCGGTGGTCTTCGACGCGCTGAACCGGCTCTTCGAGGAGGGTGCGGTCCGCGCCCCCGGCACCGGCCTGATAGCCGGATTCGGCCCGGGGATCACCGCGGAGATGGTGCTGGGCCGCTGGACGGCCGCATCGCAGGACCAGAGCGCGGCGCACGACGCCGCCCGCTTCGCCCCCACAGGCCGGTCGGCCGACGAAGCCCTGGGCCGGCCCGTCGACCCGCCGGCGGCCGCACCGGCCCGGTGAGGCACGCCGCACGGCGGCCCGGCTAGACCCCGGCCGGTGGCGTGTGGCCTCCGCCACGGGCCACCGGCCGTGTCCCTGCCGCGAGTCGCGCGGCCCGACGAGGTCAGTTCGCCTTCATCAGCGTGGACCCGAGATAATCGTCCTCGTCCTTCACACCGGGCAGCACGAAGAAGTAGCCGCCGCCGATGGGTGCGATGTACGGGGCGAACGCCTCGTGTTCCAGCCGCTTCTGCACGGTGGCGAACTGCCGCTCGATGTCCTGCTGATAGCAGCAGAACATCAGCCCGATGGCCATCTTCCCGTCGTTGTCGAACCCTTCGTCGTAGTTGTAACTACGGCGGTAGATACGGGAGTCGGCGGTTTCCTTGGTCCGCGGATTGGCGAGCCGGATATGCGCGTCCAGCGGAATGATCCTGCCGTGCGGATCCTTGCGGTAGTTCGGCTTGTCCGTCTCCTCGTCCCCGTCCAGCGGGGCCCCGCTCGACTTGTGCCGCCCGAAGATCTTCTCCTGCTTGGTGACGGGCACCTGGTCCCAGGTCTCCATGTCGAGGCGGATCATGCGCATCACCTGATAGCAGCCGCCCAGCGCCCAGTCCGGCTCGCCGGACTCCTCCGTCACCCACATCAGCTCGTCCATCATCTTCTCCGAGGTGATGTCCGGGTTCTCGATCCCGTCCTTGAAGCCGACGAAGGTGCGCGGGTGGGTCCCCACCGGCCGCGGCGGATTGAGGTAGGCGTCCGTCCGCCAGCGCGGCCGGAACAGTCCGTTGGCCTCCCGCAACAGGTCGCGCATGACGTGGTTGCAGGCGTCCGGATGGTCCGCGCAGATCTGCAGCGACAGATCGCCGTGGCAGCGCGCCGGATTCAGCTGGTCGTTGGGGAACGACGGCATCGCCTTCAGATGCCGAGGCCGGTGCGCGGAGAGTTCGAACCGGTCGTCGAAGAGCGACGCGCCCACGCCGAGGGTGATGGTGAGCAGGTCCTCCGTGGGCGTTACTTCATCCTCCTCGGTGAAGTGCTTGTGCTTGTCCTTCCCCACCCCACCCATGATCTTGCGGGACCGCTTGGTGATCTTCTTGAACAGCTCTTCGAGCTCCTTGCGGTCCCGCGCCAGCACATCCAACCCGAGGAACATCGCGTGGAGTTGCTGTTCCTTCGGTTTGATGATGCCGGTCTGGTGCTTCCCGTGGAACGGAATCCTCCTGGGGGGTCTCCTGTCGTAGGGGGCGCTGCCCCCGCTCCTGTCCGGCGGTGCGGCATACGCCTCCCCGCCGAGACTCCCGGCGGCCGCGGCCCCCGCGATCCCCGCCGCGCACTTGAGAAATCCGCGGCGCCCTTCGTCCTCCGCCAGAGCACGGGCTTCGTCAGTCAGATCACCTGTCATCGTTCTGCCATCCCTGCCTGCGTCATCCGGTACCGGTTCCTCGCACTTACCTGGGCTGTGTCACATTCCTGCGCGATCGTTTCTGCCGTGACGCCAGGGCCATGGCCGACACGTCGTCGGACCGCCCGATATCACGCGTCAGGGCGCAGGGGACTCCACCAATCGGCCCCGGACGGGGACCGCCGAGCGCGCACGGACCTGCCACGGATGGCGCAGACGGACCGGGGCTGCACGCGACACCGCCCTCCCGCGCTCCTATCGTCGGGCCTGTGACCTGCCCGAACACCGCATGCGCGGAGGCCCTGAGCAACCGTCACACCTCGTCGCACCGTCCGTCCCCGTCAAGCCCATGGACCCCCACATGAGCAGCTTCGACTCCGTCTCCGTCCCCGCGCTTCCGGATGTCCCGCTGCGTATCGACCGGGGCAGCGCCGAGCCCGAGGAACTCGCCGCGATCGCCGTCGTTCTGTGCGTCGCCCATCTTGTCCTGGCCGGCGCCGACTACCAGCACCGCCGCAAGCGCCCCGTCGCACACGACATGAGGTGCCACACGGTCCGCACCGCCTGCTGGTCCGGCTGCTGGAGATGCGCCTGAGGCCTGAGGTCTGAGGCTGCCGGGTCGGCCGCCCGGCCCGGCACGGCCGTGCGCCCGTCCCGTCGTCAAGCGGGAGTCAAACCGCGGAAATATGATGTGGGAAGGGCGGGTTCCCCAGGTCAGGAGGACGGAACGGAAACGCTGCGTGGAGCGCCCCCCCGCAGTGGCCCAAGAACCGATGCAGCTTGGAGCGGTCCATGCTTCGGCGTCGTCCCCCGCGGTCGGCGAGCGCCGACGACCTGCTGACCACGCTCGGGCGGCTGACCGCTCAGGCGCGGGAAGGAGCCGAGCTCCAGCAGGCGCGGGTGGAACTCGCCGAGGCGCTGCAGCGCGAGATGCTGCCGGCGACGTTGCCGGAAGCTCCGGGGCTGCGGACCGCCGCCACCTACGCGCCCGCCCGGCACGGCCTGGACATCGGCGGCGACTGGTTCGACGGCTTCCCGCTGCCGGACGGCGCGCTCGCGTTCTGCGTCGGCGATGTGGAGGGCCACGATGTCGAGGCGGCGGCCTTCATGGGCCAGGTCCGCATCGGGCTGCGCGCCGTGGCCGTCGGCGTCGCCGACCCGGGGGAGGTGCTCAGCCGCGCCAACGACCTGCTCCTCTCAGTGGACTGCGGCCTCTTCGCGACCTGCACCTTCCTCCGCTTCGACCCGGAGACCTGGGAGCTGAGCAGCGCCCGCGCCGGCCACGTACCCGGTATCTGGGCCACCACCGACGGCCGGTTCGGCCTCGCCGAGGACGCCGGGGGCCTGCCGCTGGGCGTCCTGCCGGGGGAGTCGTACCCGGTGACCCGCCGCAGGCTGACCAAGGCGGGAGCGTTCGTGCTGCTCACCGACGGGGTGATCGAGGGCCCGTCGTTCCCGATCGAGGTGGGGCTGGCCAAGGCGGCCCGGCTGGTCAGCGACCGGGCGGACGCCGATCCGGCCGAGGTGGCCGCCGGGGTGATGAGCGTGGCCGAGTACACCGGCCACCAGGACGACGCCGCGGTGATCGTGCTGTGCTACGACGCCGCCGAGGACAGGCCCGGGTGAAGCGCGGACGCGGCAGCGCGTGTCGTGGCCGGCACCGGGACAGCGGCGTAGTCTGATGGCTGACGTGGTGCGCACCGAGGAGTTCCGGCGTCTCGCTGCAGCGGTCCTGAAGATCCTCGCCTTCGCCGCCGTCTACTTCGCGTCCGCAAAGGTCGGCCTGCTGCAGCAGGTGATGATCGGGGGCGCGGTGGTCACACCCCTGTGGCCGCCGACGGGCATTGCCTTGAGCTGCCTGCTCTACCTGGGCCTGTGGACCTGGCCGGGCATCGCCGTCGGAACGCTCCTCGTCGTCTGGTCGCTCGGCCCGCTCGACGCCGGCGTCCTGGGGATCATGGCCGGTAACACCCTCGGGCCGGTGTGCTCCTACCTGATGCTGCGCCGCATCGGCTTCCACGTCGCGATGGACCGGCTGCGTGACGGGGTGGCGCTGGTGGCCCTGGGCGCCTTCGCCGGGATGCTGGTCAGCGCGACGGGAGGCGGCCTGACCCTGCTGGTCACGGACTCCTTGCCGCCGGGCGGCTTCTGGCCGGCGTGGGTGTCGTGGTGGGTGGGCGACGCGATGGGGGTGCTGGTGGTCACCCCGCTGCTGCTCGCCTTCCGGCGCTTCCGGCTGCCCCGGGACGTCCGCCCCCACCGGTGGTTCGAGGCGGCGGCCCTGGCGGCCGCCACCGTCGTCGTCTCCGTCCTGACGACCACGAACTCCCTCTCCCTGCTGTTCCTGGTCTTCCCGCTGATCGTGTGGGCGGCCCTGCGCTTCCAGCTGGCGGGAGCGGCGCCCTGCGTCCTGGTGCTGTCCGTGCTGGCGATCACGGCGGCGACCGCGCAGACCGGGCCGTTCAGCCGGCACTCCCACTTACAGGCCATGGTCAATCTCCAGGCCCTCAACGGGTCCGCGGCACTGACCGCGCTGCTGCTGTCGGCGATCGTCACCGAGCAGAAGAGCATCCGGCAGAAGATCGAACAGGTCTGCCTGGACCTGTCCGAGGTGGTGGACCGTCTCGCCCCGGGGGAGAGCGGGCGCCGGTGGCCACCCGAGGGCGACGAGCAGTGATGACGCCCGCACCCCCCTCAGCCGCCCAGCATCGGGCTCCCGTGATGTCCGCGATGACCTGCCCACCCCGGGCCCCTCAGCCGCCCAGCAGCTCCCCCAGGTCGTAGCCGACCGGCTCCTCCAGCTGGGCGTAGGTGCAGCTCTCCGGCGTACGGTCGGGGCGCCAGCGACGGAACTGGGCCGTGTGACGGAATCTGCTGCCCTCCATGTGGTCGTACGCCACCTCGCACACCCGCTCCGGGCGCAGGGGCACCCACGACAGATCCTTGCCGCCGCTCCATCGGCTGGGTCCCCCGGGCATCCGCCGGTCCGCGTGGGCCGCCTCGTCGGTCCAGGCCCCCCAGGGGTGGTCCGCGACCTCGTCCATCCGCAGCGGCGCCAGCTCCTCCACCAGCCGGCGCCGCTCGGCCATGGGGAACGCGGCACAGACCCCGACGTGCTGGAGATGCCCGGCGCTGTCGTGCAGCCCCAGCAGCAGCGAGCCGACCACCGGTCCGCTCTTGTGCAGCCGATAGCCCGCGACGACGCAGTCCGCGGTGCGGGCGTGCTTGATCTTGAACATGGCACGGTCACCGGGCCGGTAGGGCAGATCCAGCGGCTTCGCGACGACACCGTCCAGGCCCGCACCCTCGAACTGGGTGAACCAGGTCCGGGCCAGCTCCAGATCCGTGGTGGCGGGCGCGGTGTGGACCGGCGCACGGGCCGGCCCGAGCGCCTCCAAAAGCGCTTCCCGCCGCCCCGACTGCGGTTCGTCCATCAGCGACCGCGAGCCGAGAGCCAGCAGATCGAAGGCGACGAACGAGGCGGGCGTCCGCTCGGCGAGCGTCCGGACCCGCGAGTCCGCCGGATGAATGCGCTCCAGCAGCTCCTCGAAGTGCAGCCGGCCGTCATGGGCGATGACGATCTCGCCGTCGACGACGCACCGCGGCGGCAGCTCGGCCCGTACGGCGGCGAGCACCTCGGGAAAGTAGCGGTTGAGGGACTTCGTCGTACGACTGGCGATCTCGATGTCGGTGCCGTCCCGGAAGACGATCACACGGAATCCGTCCCACTTGGCCTCGTACTGCATACCGGCGGGAATCCTGTTCACCAGCCGGGCGAGCATGGGGGAGACCGGGGGCATGACAGGCAGATCCATGGTCCCGATCCTGCGCCCTCGCCCCGCTTCCCGCGCGCGGGGAAAGCTCCGCCGCGCGCCAGGGCCGTACGGAATCTAGCGTGGACCTATGGCCGCCGCAGGAGCTGTCGAGCTGGACGTCGCCGGGCGCACGGTGCGTGTGTCGAACCCCGACAAGACGTATTACCCGGAGCGCGGTTTCACCAAGCTGGACGTGGCCCACTACTACCTCTCGGTCGTGGAGGGCGTGCTGCGCGGCCTGCGGAACCGGCCCACCACCATGCAGCGCTTCCCCGACGGCGTCGACGGTGAGTCCTTCTACCAAAAGCGGGCGCCGAAAGGGCTGCCGGAGTGGCTGCCCACGGCCCGTATCGCCTTCCCCAGTGGACGGTTCGCCGACGAGATCTGCCCGACCGAACCGGCCGCGGTGATCTGGGCGGCCAACCTCGGCTGTCTGACCTTCCACCCCTGGCCGGTCCGCCGCGATGACACCGATCACCCCGACGAACTGCGCATCGACCTCGATCCGCAGCCCGGCACGGACTTCGCGGACGCCGTCCGGGTCGCGTACGAGCTGCGCGAACTACTGGCGGAGCACGGGCTGCGCGGCTGGCCCAAGACCTCCGGCGGGCGCGGGGTGCACGTCTATGTGCCGATCCGCACCGGCTGGACCTTCACCGAGGTCAGACGCGCGGCGATCGCGCTGGCCAGGGCGATGGAACGGCGGATGCCGGACCTGGTGACCGCGGCCTGGTGGAAGGAGGAACGCGGCGCCAAGGTCTTTGTGGACTACAACCAGATGGCCCGCGACCGGACCATCGCGTCGCCCTACTCCCTGCGCGCCAGTTCCCGGGCGACCGTCTCCACCCCACTGCGCTGGGAGGAGCTGGCCGACGCCGCACCGGAGGACTGCGACCTGCGTACCGTCCCGCCGCGCTTCGCCGAACTCGGCGACGTACACGCGGACATGGGCGACCACGCCTTCGGCCTCGGATCCGTGCTCGAACTCGCCGACCGCCAGGCGGCGGACGAGGGACTGGGGGATCTGCCGTATCCGCCGGACCACCCGAAGATGCCGGGCGAGCCGTCCCGGGTCCAGCCGAGCCGGGCCCGCAAACGCTGAGACGACCGGCGGGCGGCGGCCGCGCACGGCGGGCACGCCATCCCTGTTGCTGCGGGCGGCGGATTGTTCCGCACCCCAGGGTGGATATCCCTATTGGCTGCAGAAAGTTCTGGTTTTGCGCGGTATGGATTCCGCGTCCGATTCCTGCCCAACCAGGAGAAAGCAATGCGCAAGATCATAGGCCGTACCATGGCCGCCGCGGCCCTCGCCGCGGCAGCCATCGTCCCGCTCGGCGGTATGGCGGAGGCTGCTCCCAAGGCCCCGGTCGCGTCCCACGACGACGGCCACGGCCATCACGGCAAGCACTACAAGAAGACGAAGCACAAGCACCGCAGCCACTGCTTCCACTACCACGGCGATGGTCACGGCCACCACCATGGTGACCACCACGGGCACCACCATGGTGACCACCACGGGCACCACCATGGTCATCACCACGGGCACCATCACCACCACTACGGCCATGGTCACGGTCACCACCACGGCCACGGTTACGGCTATGGCCGCGCCGGGGGCCTGGGTGGCGCCCTGGGCATCTTCTAACAGCCATCACCCGAGACGGGCCGCCGCGGCGCACCACCCGCGACGGCCCGTCGCTCCGCGTGCGGCGGGTGGCCGTCCCCCCTCAACGGGCTACGGCGCGGCGAAGCGACGCCGTAGCTCCTTCTTGTCCGGCTTCCCCGCATCCGTCAGCGGCAGCGCGTCGACGAACGACACTGCGGCCGGTTCGTACATCGGCCCGCGCGCCTCGCGCACCATGGCACGGAGCTGCTCGCCGTCGACTCCGCTGCCGGGTACCGGCACCACCACGGCGTACACCTGCTCCATGTGGTCCGCGTCGCGGACACCGAAGACGGCGCTCTGCAGGACCTGCGGGTGCGAGTTCAGCAGGTCCTCCAGTTCGGTGGTGTAGACATGGCCGCCGACCACGATGATCATGTCCTTGAGCCGGTCGACGATGGTCAAGTAGCCCTCGTCGTCGAGGAATCCGATGTCCCCGGTGTGCAGCCAGCCGCCCCGCAGCACCTCGGCGGTCAGCTCGGGCTGCTTCCAGTACCTCAGCATGGTCATGCCCGAGCGCACACAGATCTCGCCGTGCTCGCCCGGCGGCAGATCACGGCCCGACGCGTCGCGGATCGCCACCTCGACATCCGGCAGCGCCTTCCCCGCGGACCGCAGCCGGTCCGGACGGTTCAGATCGTGGTCCTCCGCGGTGAGCACGCTGATCCCGCCGGCCTCGTTCTGCCCGTAGCCCTGGAACAGCACCGGGCCGAAGGCCCGTACCGCGTCGGCTATCCGGGCCGGGGACGCCTGGCAGCCGGCGTACGTCAGATTGCGCAGGCTGGAGGTGTCGGTGCGCCCCGCGTCCGGATGGTCCATCAGCCGGTAGAGCAGCGGCGGCAGCAGGAACAGATCGGTGATGCGCTCGCGTTCGATGGCGGCGAGCACGGCCCGCGGGTCGAAGTCGTCGAGCAGGACGACCGAGCCGCCCTCGCTCAGGGTGTGGTCGGCGAGCATTCCGGCGACGTGCGCGAGAGTGGTGCAGACCAGCTGCCGCCGCTCCCCGGGCGGTTCCTCGGGCACCGTGCCCTGGAACCAGCCCACCCCGTGCGCGAAGGTGGTGCAGACGGCTTTGGGGCGGCCGGTGGTGCCGCCGGTGTGCCGGATGCTGCACACATCGTCCGGCCTGGCCTCGCCGGCGAAGGGCTCGGCGCTTTGCCCGGCGGCCAGCGCCAGCAGATCGGTGCCCGCCTCCGCGGGGCCGAGCGCCAGGATGTCCGGCACCGGGGCGAGTTCGGTGACCTGGGCGGCCTGTTCCGCGTAGCGCGGGTCGACGATCAGGGCGCGCGTCTCGACATCGCGGACGATGGCGGCCTGGGCCTTGGCGGAGAGCTTGTTGTAGAGGTGGTTGACGCGGCAGCCGATCAGATTCGCCGCGTAGCGCGCGGCGAGGGTCTCCGGCAGGTTGCCGCTCAGCAGGCTGACGGTCACTCCCCGTCCGACGCCCTGGGCGCGTAGTGCTCGCGCCATCCGGTAGACCAGGTCACGGAACTCGCCCGCCGTCATCCGCCGGCCGCCATGGACGAGGGTCTCGCGCTCCGGGGCGAGACTCAGCGCGTCGAGGTTCTCCTCGACGTACGAGCGGAAGGGCTGTGCAGACATCTGCGTCAAGCCATGAAGACAGGTTAATTAGTTGCTAGAGGTAACTAGCACTGTGGAGGGGCCTAGCGACCGTGCGGCGGCGGCGCCGTCGCCGCCGCCGATCGTCTCCCCCAAGACCCAAGTGTGACGGCTCCGTACGGGCGTTGCATGTCGTACGGGTCGGGGCCGGCTCCGTCAAAGGGCGTGACGGCACACGCGCCATGAAATCCTCCGTCTTCTCCGTACGTGCCATGGAAAAATGATCTCCTGGGGATCCGACTCTCCCTGCGGGCCCGTCCCGTCTGGAGGGATGATGGAGGGCAGCTGAGCAGAGCACGGCGAGAAACGGCCGGTGCACGGAAGCACCACGGCTGCCGGTCCTGGTGGCCGGCGGAAGGAGTGCTGGATGGGTGCGTCCGACGCGTTCCCGGACGACGTCGCCTCGGTCGGCGCGGCCCCGTCCGAGCCCGGTGGCCTGCTGGACGTGCTGGGCGTGGCGGCGGTGATGCTGGACGCGCACGGGCGGATCACGCTGTGGAGTCCGCAGGCCGAGGAGCTGTTCGGCTGGACCGCACGGGAGGCGCTCGGCCGGTCCGCCGCGCACCTGATGGTGGCACCGGAGAACCTCGACCTGGTCCTGAACCTCTTCTCCCAGGTCATGTCGAGCGGCAAGAGCTGGGCAGGGGTCTTCCCCGTACGGCACAAGGACGGCAGCACCCGGCTGGTGGAGTTCCGCAACATGCGGCTGCTGGACGAGCGCGGGGACACCTACGCCCTGGGCATCGCCACCGATCAGGCGGTCCTGCGGCGGGTGGAGCGGGACCTGGCGCTGTCGGTCCGGCTGGTGGCCCAGTCGCCGATCGGGCTCGCCGTCCTCGACACCGAACTGCGGTTCGTGATGGTCAACCCGGCGCTGGAGCGCATCAACGACATGCCGGCCGAGCAGCACATCGGCCGCCATGTCGCCGACGCCCTGCGGTTCCTGGACACCGACACCATCGTGGCCACGATGCATGAGGTCCTCGCCAGCGGAACGCCGCAGCTGGACCAGTTCACCGTCGGCCGCACCGCCGCCGACCCCGGCACCGACCACGCCTGGTCGGTGTCGTACTACCGGCTGGAGGACCCCAACGCCCGGGTCCTGGGCCTGGCGACCTCCGTCGTCGATGTCACCGAGCAGCACCGGGCCGCCACCGAAGCCGCCCGCGCCCGGCGGCGCCTGGCCCTCATCGCCGACGCCTCCGCGACCGTCGGCACCACCCTCGACGTCGACCAGACGGCCCATGAACTCGCCGATGTCGTCGTGCCCGAGCTGGCCGACCTGGCCGCCGTGGATGTCCTCGACGCCGTCCTGGACAACCGGCGGCCGACCACCCTCGCCCCCGGCGGACCGGCCCGCTTCCGGGCGCTGGCGGTCTCCGCGGCCTACTCCACCGACGCCGTCCGCGCCGCCGATCCCACCGGGCAGATCGCCTCGTACGACGCCGACCGGCTCATCACCCAGTGCGTGACCGAGGCCCGCCCGGTCCTGGTCGCCGAGGTGACCGACAAGGACCTGCCGCGGATCGCCGCCGGCCCGGATGGCGCCGCGTTCCTCGGGCAGGCCGGACTGCACTCCTACTTGGCGGTGCCGCTGATCGCCCGCGGCGAGGTCCTCGGCGCGCTGTCGCTGTACCGCGTGCGCAACCCGCTGCCGTTCGACGAGGACGACGCCGTGCTCGCCGTCGAACTGGCCGCCCGCGCCGCGGTCTGCATCGACAACGCCCGCTCGTACCAGAGCGAACGCCGCACCGCGCTGACCCTCCAGCGGCACCTGATGAACCACCGGCCGCGCCAGCCCATGGGCATGGAGATCGCCTACCGCTACCAGCCCGCGCTGGCGGCCAGCGAGGTCGGCGGCGACTGGTTCGACGCCATCCCGGTGGCCGACGACAAGACCGCGCTGGTGGTCGGCGACGTCATGGGCAGCGGGATCAACGCCGCGGCCACAATGGGCCAACTGCGCACCACCACCCGGGCGCTGGCCGACCTCGACCTGGATCCCGACGAGGTGCTCCGGCATCTCGACCACATCGCCGCGGGGCTCGATCCGGCCTTCGCCACCTGCCTGTACGCCGTGTACGACCCGCACCGCGCGCAGTGCCGTATCGCCGTCGCAGGGCATCTGCCGCCCGTCCTGGTCCGGCCCGGCCAGGCTCCCGAACTGCTCGATCTGCCCACCGGCGCCCCGCTCGGCGTCGGCGGCGTCCGCTTCGAGCAGACCACCGTGCCGCTGCGCGACGGCGACCAACTGGTGCTCTACACCGACGGGCTCATCGAAACCCGTGACCAGTCCATCGACATCCGGCTGGACACCCTGCTCGGCCTGCTCGCCGAGCCTGAACGTCCGTTGGAAGACCTCTGCGACCACCTTCTGGGTGCCTTGCGCTCACACCACGGGCATGACGATGTGGCGCTGCTGATCGCTCGGGTCCGGGGAGAGGGAGCCTGACGGGGGCGGCTCGGCCCGCGACGCCGCCTGGCCGACTTCCGTCAACCGTGTGCCGTCCCACGTCGGCAGGCGCTTCGGCTCTCCCTGGGCGGCCACCCTTGCCGTGGGCGTCCCGGGCGGGGCGCTGTGCTTCGTCACTCTCACTCTCGACACGCTGAGCGGTGTCATCGTCGCGGCGGCCGCGTACCGACCGGGGGCGCGGCCGCTCCGCAAGCCGCCCCGCACAACGCAACGGCCCGGTGGCCGTCTCTCCAGGGGACAGGTCACCGGGCCGCCGTGCGTCGAGTCCCTACTCGGCGGCCGGCCGGGAGAGCGCGACCGCGTCCAGCAGGAGGCAGACATGGTCGACGGCGTCCCGCCCGTCGCGGCTGTCGGCGAGGTGCGGCGCGTCCAGGAGCCCGGCGGTCCAGCGCAGCAGACGGAGCAGACCGTCGCTTGCCCCGGCCACCGATTCCTCGGGGGAGAGGACGGACCGGATTCGCTCGCCCGAGAGCGGCCGGCCCGTTTCGAGATGGCGGAACAGGGCCTCGGCGGCACGCCGGTCGGTACCGTTCGGCTGCCATACCCCGAGCGCGTGGCGGTCGATGAGCGCGGTCGCCTGGGCACGGATGGCCTCAGGTCGGATCTCATCCGATACGTGCATCCCACGAACGTCTCATACCGGCTCGCCGTCCCGTTGAGCCGGATCCGGGGCCCCGCTGCCGCCTCGACACCGGCTCCAATCCGCCCGCGTACCGGCCTGACCAGGCACATCGAGCCGGACGCCGGGGCTGCCCCGACGAGTTGACCATGGTCGTGCCGCCGTCGTCCCTGTGGCGAGAGTTACACGCGCCGGTGTGCGCTACCGGATGGAACGGCATAAATGTCCATCAGATCCTCTTATGTCAGGTGAAAAAACGAACACACGCCGCCAGGAACCTACCCGCTGGTTTGTCAGCCCCCTGGTGTCCTGGCCAGGTCTACGGGACGATCGGACCGCAGATCGATCTGAAGCCCCGGCGGCCGCCACGCTTCGCATCGCGTGGCTCGCCCACCGTATGCGGGGAGGTGTAAAAAGAGGGCATGGCCGGACGCTACGGCCGCCCGCGTTCGGTTCTGAGGATGCGAACTGTCGCAGGTCAGGTCCTTCTCCTGCAGGTGGCGATCGTGGTGCTGCTGGTCGCCGCCGCCATGACCGCGCTCGTGCTGCAGTCCCGGACCGACGCGGAACGCGAGGCCACCAACAGATCGGTCGCCGTGGCCGAAACCTTCGCCAAAGGCCCGGGCATCCAAAAAGCCCTCCGGAGCCAGCACCCGACCACGCTCCTGCAGCCGCTGGCCGAAGAGGCCCGGAAACGCTCCGAGGTCGACTTCATCGTCGTGATGAAGCCCGACGGCACCCGCTACACCCATCCGAAGCCCGACCGGATCGGCGAGAAATTCGTCGGCACCACGGGGCCCGCGCTGGCCGGCGGCGTCGTCACCGAGAAGATCGTCGGAACCATGGGGCCCCTGGTCCAGGCCGTGGTCCCGGTCTTCGACCAGGACGGCCGGGTCATCGGGCTGGTCTCCGCCGGCATCACCGTCGCCCGGGTGAGCGGAGTCGTCGACGACCAGTTCCCGCTGCTGTTCGGCGTTGCCGCGGCCGTGCTGCTCCTCACCACCGGCGGCACCGCGTTCGTCAGCAGAAGACTGCGCCGCCAGACCCACGGCCTCGGCCCAGCCGAGATGACCAGGATGTACGAGCACCACGACGCCGTCCTGCACGCCGTGCGGGAGGGCGTGATCATCGTCGGCGACGACGGGCGCCTGCTGCTGGCCAACGACGAAGCGCACCGGTTGCTCGCACTGCCGGCCGATGTGGAGGGACGCGCGGTCGCCGACCTCGGACTCGACCCGGCAACCGCCCGGCTGCTGGTCTCGGGGCGAATGGTGACCGACGAGGTGCACCTCGTCGGAGAGCGGCTGCTCGCCGTCAACCAGCGGTCGACGGACCGGGACGGCGGACCGCCCGGCAGCGTCACCACCCTCCGCGACACCACCGAACTGCGGGCGCTCACCGGCCGGGCCGATGTGGCCCGCAGACGGCTGAAGCTGCTGTACGACGCCGGTACGGAGATCGGTACCACCCTCGATGTGGCGCGCACCTGCGAGGAACTGGCCGAGTTCGCCGCCGCCCGCTTCGCCGATATCGTCTCCGTCGACCTGGCCGAGGTGGTGCTGCGCGGCGAGGAGCCGGCCGCCTCCGCCGTGGGCATAGACATGCGGCGCACGGCCGTCTCCGGCGACCCGGGCCAGACTGCCTTCTACCCGCTCGGCAAACTTTTCCGCTTTGAACCGTCGACCCAGGTGGGCGGTGCTCTCGCCGACGGCCGGGCGGTGCTGGAGGCCGATCTGGCCGAGTTCTCCGGCTGGCACCGGCAGGACCCCGAGCGGGCCAGGCGGCTGGTCGCGGATGGCATCCACTCCATGATCGCGGTTCCGCTGCGGGCCCGTGGCGTCATTCTGGGCGTGGCCCTCTTCTGGCGCTCGGCGGCGACCCCCGAGCCGTTCGAGGAGGAGGACCTCTCCCTCGCCGAGGAACTGGTCGCCCGCGCCGCGGTGAGCGTCGACAACGCCCGCCGCTACTCCCGCGAGCACTCCATGGCGGTGACGTTGCAGCGCAGCCTGCTGCCGCGCGGCCTGCCGGAGCAGAACGCCGTCGAGGCCGCGTACCGGTACCTGCCCGCACAGGCCGGCATGGGCGGGCTCGGCGGTGTCGGCGGCGACTGGTTCGACATCATCCCGCTGCCCGGGGCCCGCGTGGCGCTCGTGGTCGGCGATGTCGTCGGACACGGACTGCACGCCGCCGCGACCATGGGACGGCTGCGTACGGCGGTCCATAACTTCGCCGACCTGGAGCTGCCGCCCGACGAGCTCCTGTGGCACCTCGACGAGCTGGTGACCCGTATAGACCAGGACGAGGCCGCCGACGGCACGGACGGCGGCGTCACCGGCGCCACCTGCCTCTACGCGGTCTACGATCCGGTGTCCGGGCACTGCACCATGGCGCGGGCCGGCCATATCCAGCCGCTGCTCCTGCTGCCGGACGGCACCGCGGAGTTCATCGAGGTGCCCGGCGGCCCGCCGCTCGGGCTGGGCGGTCTGCCGTTCGAGACATGGGACAAGAGCCTGCCCGAGGACAGCCGCCTGGTCCTCTACACGGACGGACTGGTCGAGGACCGGGACCGGGACATCGACGAGGGCATGGCCCTGCTGATCCGTACGCTGGCCGGCCGCACCGACCTGACGGCGGAGGAGACCTGCGAGGCGACGCTCGGCAAGCTGCTGCCCGAGCGCCCGGCCGACGACATCGCCCTGCTCGTCGCCCGCACCCGGATCCTGGACACCACCCAGGTCGCCGACTGGGACGTACCGGTGGACCCGTCGTCCGTCGCCCGCACCAGGGCCGCGGCGCTGGCCCAGCTCGGCGAGTGGGACCTGGCCGACGTGTCCTTCACCACCGAACTGATCCTGAGCGAACTGGTCACCAACGCGATCCGCTACGCCAGCGGCCCCATCCGCGTCCGCCTGATCCACGACCGCTCGCTGATCTGCGAGGTCTCCGACTGCAGCAGCACCTCGCCCCACCTGCGACAGGCCGCCACCACGGACGAGGGCGGCCGGGGCCTGTTCCTCGTCGCCCAGCTGGCGGACCGGTGGGGGACGCGGTACCTGGCCGGCGGCAAGGTGATCTGGACGGAGCAGTCGTTGGTGGCGGAGGGCTTGCCGGGCTAGACGGCGGCTTGGTGGGTCGTGTGGGGTGGGTCGTGTGGGGGTGCGTCACGCTGGTTGTGTGCGTGCTGGCTGCTGGGCGGTGCCGGTCGTGTGTCTCTTGCCGGTTGGGCTTGCCGCCGCTCGGAACCAGCCGATCAGGTGGTGAGCCGCGGGAATACCCCCTGGGCCCCGCCTCGTTGTGGCCTGCAAGGGGCGCGTGCACCCCCTAGGGGATCTGTTCGAGTACCCTTAGGGGTTCGTGATCCCCGTGGCTCAGCGGTGTTCGGGGTTCGGGAAGTCCGAGCGGCAGCCGGCATCCCACGCCGTGCGCTGGTTGCCGTGTGCCGGGATGCCGCCGGCTTGTTTGAGCATCGCCGCCATATGCATCAGGTTCCACGTCATGAACGCCGTGTTGCGGTTGGTGAAGTCGTTCTCCGGACCGCCCGACCCCGGGTCCAGGTACGACGGCCCGGGGCCGGCCTCGCCGATCCAGCCGGCGTCGGCCTGCGGCGGGATGGTGTAGCCGAGGTGCTGCAGGCTGTAGAGCACGTTCATGGAGCAGTGCTTGACGCCGTCCTCGTTGCCGGTGATGAGACAGCCGCCGGCTCGGCCGTAATAGGCGTACTGGCCACGGTCGTTGAGGATGCTGGAGCAGGCGTAGAGCCGCTCGATGACCTGTTTCATCACGGAGCTGTTGTCACCGAGCCAGATCGGGCCGCAGAGCACGAGGATGTCGGCGGCCCGCACCTTCGCATACAGCTCCGGCCATGCGTCGGACTCCCAGCCGTGCTCCGTCATGTCCGGCCAGACCCCGGTGGCGATGTCGTGGTCGATGGCGCGGATCAGCTCGGTGGTGACGCCGTTGCCCGCCATGATGCCGCGGCTCTTGTCGATGAGCCCCTCGGTGTTGCTGGTTTCGGGGGAGCGTTTGAGGGTGCAGTTGATGAACAGGGCGCTCAGGTCGTCGTAGCGGTGTGCCGGGGGCATCGAGGACTCCTTGTGGCGACGCGGCTGCGCCCTCAGCCTGCTGTCACCGGCAGGGGCGGGCCACCTGGACGGCCCGAATGCATGAGCGGTGGGGAGGGGCGCCCGATGTGCCCGATGCGGGTGTCGGGATTCGCGTGTCGGGACCCGTGCGTCGGGACTCGCGCGTCCGGGGCCCGCTCGACTAGCCCTGTACCTCGCGAACCCAGGCCGTAAGACCCGCCACGAATCCGGCCCGCTCGCTCGGCGACAGCTCGTCGAGGGCGCGGAGCAGTGGCTCGCTCCGCCGGGCGATGAAGGTTTCGAGGTGTGGGCGGTAGGCGTCGCTCAGTGACACCAGGATCCGACGGCGGTTCGACGGATCCTCGGCGCGCTGTACGATCCCGGCCCGGCTCAGTCCGCCGACCAGCTCGCTCGCGGTGGGCAGCGACACATGGAGGCGCCGGGCGATCTCGCTCACGGTCAGCGGCCGGCCGGCCAGCAGCTGGGGGAGTACGGCGCCATGGCGCGGCGTCAGCCCGTACGTCTCCATCGCTTCGCGCAGCGGCGCCGGCATCAGATCCCGCACCACCCCGCCCCGGAAGAACGGCTCCAACAGCGGTACCAGGCCGGTGATGTGGAGCTCGTCGGGGGTCAGTGTCGGGGGTGTCTTCCCGGACTCAGGGGTGTGCGGCATACTGCGAGTGTAAATGGTTCGGTTTTCCGAACTGTTTGGATAGAAGAAAGGTGGTGGAGTCGTGTCCTCGATCAGTTACCGCGATGCCCTCAACGACGCCCTGGAGCGGATGGACGATCTCGGATACGAGCGCGGGCAGGGCGTCGACCTCGCCAACCACGGCCCGATGGGTGCCGAGGCGCTCGCTCTGCTCGGGCAGGAGGACGAGGTCGCCCCGTGGGTACGGCGCTACCGGAGGGCGATGGCGCACCATGAATCGCCCGCCGCGCGCTTCGCCCTGGATCCCGCTGACGAGTCCTCCTGGCGCCCCGCGCTCGGTACCTTCCACCGGGCCGGCGACTGGGAGCGGCTGTTCGTCCGTGAGCTGGCCGAGGGGCACTGGCGCGAGGTCCTCGTCCGCTGGTGGCCGCGCCTGATTCCCGGCTTGTTCGCCGGACTGACCCACGGCCTCATCCGTACCGCCCACGCGGTACGCGGCCTGTACGCCGCCGACGGAGAGGGCGGCGAGCCCACGCGGCTCCAACTCGACGAGCTGGCACGCGGGTTGGCGTACTGGGCCGCCCGCTACACCGCGCTTCCCGGCACCCCGCGCCTCCGCGGTCACCACGATCTGCCCACCGCGGTCGCCACGCTGCCCCGTGTGGCGCAGGACGGCGGACTGGGGCCGGGCACCGCCCGCCACCGCCTGTCCGTCCTCGCCGAACTGCCCGGCTACAACGAGTCGTTGGACTGGCTGGCCTCGGAACGCGCGCCGCGGCTGCTGACCGAGATGACGGCCCAGTTCGCGGACGTCTATCTCGGCCACCCCGAGGTGTATCCGGTCCCGCTGATCCACGGCGTCACCGCGCCTGCCGCCGTACGCCTGGTGCTCCCGCACCTGCCGTACGAGCTGTACGAGCCGACGCTGGCCCAGCTGTGGCAGGTGCAGGCGGCGTTCCTGCTGGCCTTCACGGTCGACCGGCGCGACGAGGGGACGACGGCCTGGCGGTCGGAGATCCCGGAGCCGCCCCCGGTGGACGAACTCGGCGCACGGGCCGCCGAGCACGGAGACGAGCATGTCATCAAGTTCACCGAGGCATGCCTGCGCGAATACGCCCTGCGGCCCGACCCGCGCTACCCGGCCGCCGCCTTCGCCGCGCAGCGGCGCATCGCGTGTCTGGATGACGGCGGGGGTGTCGGCGGTCTGCGGCCCGACACGCCGTAGTGCCGCTCGCTTGCCGCGGGATCCGGGGGAGTGGACGGGGGAATGTCGGTCAGGCCGGGCTGTCGGCTGATCTGCGGGCCGTCGCGCCGGGAGGGGCGCCAGAGGCAGGCGCCCCGTAACTCTTCGTATCGCCGTGGTCGCGCCTCGGGATGGGTCTGGCGCTCCGCGGCGGCGGTCTGGCGCTCCGCGGACGCGAGGGGCGACCACCACGCCGTACGACGGGCCGTCCACCGTTCGCTCCGTCGGACGTCCGCTCGGCGTTACGGCAACATGGCGTACGACGCGCGGCGTCGCCCGGCCCCCTGTGAGGTGGGAGCAACCAGCCCCTTACTACCGGGAAACCGCGCCGTGTATACCGGTTCGTATCGTCGTCGGCGTGACGCGTACTGAACGACGCTTTGTGCCGAAATCGCTGACCCTGCCCGGCTGGCGCACGATCCGCGGCCGGGTGGCCATCGTGCTCGCCGTCCCCACCTGTCTGCTGCTGATCGTGACCGGTCTGGGCGTCGCCGACCGCGCCGCCGACTGGTCCGCGGCGCGGGAGACCGCGGGCCGGGTCGAGCTCATCCTCAAGGCCCAGGATCTGGTCCGCCAGCTCCAGCGCGAGCGCGGCCTCACCAATGGGCTGCTGGCCGGCGCCACGGAATACCGCGACGATGTCACCGCCCAGCGCGCACGCACCGACACCACCCGCACCGGCTTCGACGCCCTGCTCAGGGCGGACGGCGCGAAAACGGACACCGCCGACGCGCTGAAGGACGCGCTCGTCCCAGTCGTCGAGTTGGCCATCGAGCGCCGCAAGGTCGATGCCGGCACTGCCAAGCGCGTACCGACCCTGAACGCCTACACCAAGGCGATCGAAGGACTGATCGCCGCCTCGGCGGCCGAACCCGCCGGTGGTGACCGCGCCCTCGCCGACGCGATGGGCGCTCTGCAGGCCCTCTCCCATGCCACCGAAGCGGTCGCCCTGGAACGTGGCTCCCTCAACGGGGTCTTCGCGGAAGGGCGGTTCAAGGGAACCGAGTTCCTCGACTTCACCGAAGTACGGGCCGACCGGCTGGCCTTCCTGCGTCAGTACGCGGAACTCGCCACGCCCGCCCAGCAGTCCGCGCTCGACACCGCCTTCGCCACGGACGACGCCAAGCGCGTCTCGCGCTACGAGAAGCAGGCCGAGGACGGAGCCGGCGGCCGCCGGCTCGCCGTGGACCCCCGCGACTGGTGGTCGTCGATGACCGCGCTCGTCGATCAACTCCACGGCGTTCAGAGGGATATCGGCAGCGGCGTACGGCAGCGCGCGGACCGCATCGGGGACGATGCGACCGGTCAGCTGGGCGGCTTCATCGGCCTCGGTGTGCTGATCCTCGCGGTCGCCACCGCACTCGCGGTGCTCTCCTCCCGTTCGATCAGCCGGCCGCTGGCCGCACTCGCCGATGAGGCCGACGCGGTGGCCCGTACCGGACTGCCCGCCGCCGTCGGCCGGATCCAGCGGGCCGACGCGGGCGACGATCTCGTCCCCGGACCAGGGCCCTCCCGCCGGATCCCGGGCAGCGCCCGCGAGGTCACCCGGCTCGCCACCGCTCTGCACAACGTCGAGGACACCGCGATCGGTCTGGCGACCGAGCAGGCCGTGCTCCGCCGCAACAGCTCCGAATCGCTCGCCAGTCTCGGCCGGCGCAACCAGGCACTGCTCTCCCGCCAGCTCGGCCTGATCACCACCCTGGAGAGCCAGGAGATCGACCCGGACGCGCTCGGCGAGCTCTTCGAACTGGACCATCTGGCCACCCGCATGCGCCGCAATGCCGAGTCGCTGCTCGTGCTCGCGGGGGAGGAGCTGGCGCCGCGCACCTGGCCGGGGCTGGTGGCGGTGGCCGAGGTGGTGCAGTCGGCGATCGCCGAGGTCGAGCAGTATCAGCGCGTCGCCGTGGTCGACATCCAGGACGGCCGGATACGCGGCCTGGCCGTCGCCGAAATCTCCCATCTCCTCGCCGAACTCATCGAGAACGCGCTGGTCTTCTCGCCTCCGTCACGGCCGGTCGAGATCTACGGCTGGCGCGACGGCGGTGAGTACTGCCTCGCGGTCGTCGACCGGGGATCCGGTATGACCGTCGAGGAACTGGCCCGCTCCAACGCCCGGCTCGCCGGTCGTGAGCCGTTCCTCGTCGCCCCCACACGCTATCTCGGCCACTACGTCGTGGGGACCTTGGCAACCCGACTCGGAGCCCAGGTCGAACTCTGCCCCACCCAGGGCCAGGACGGGACCTGCGGAGTGACCGCGTACATCGCCTTGCCGGCCACTCTGGTGCACGTCCCGGAGACAGAGACGCAGATGGAGACTGAGACGGTGCCGGTGGGCTGAGGCCGGGGCCCGCTCCGGGAATTTCCCGGGCCCCGCCTCAAGAATCGCCCCGCCCCTCGGCGTTGTGGCCTGCAAGGGCGCGCGCAACCCTGCGGGCTCGTCATGGCTGAACACCACGAAGGCGCTCTTGTAAGCGTTCAGAGCGCTTTCGAGGCTTTTCGTTTGCCTTGCCCGCCGACTCCTGCACCCGGCGCTTCAACGTCCCGGCGGCCATCTTCGGCCGGCATTCTTGACGTTGCGTGCGGCATTGCTGGCACGGCGCGCGGCCGTTCACGAGCCCTGCACTCTTCCAGGAGCTCCAGAGCTTGCGACGCGTGTCGAGATCAAGGTTGTCGGTGGGTTCGTCGAGCAGCGGGAGATCGGGCTGCTTCAGCAGCTGAGCCGCGAGGCTCAGGGAGGCCCTGGAGACCGGGGAGATGATCTGGCCCCCGCTGGGGGCGTTGAGTTGCCGGGGCGGCGAGACGTCACCGAGGCCGAGCCGGTCCAGCTGGGCACGGGTGCGCTCCTCGATGTCCCAGTCATTGCCGATCGTGGCGAAATGTTCCTCGCTCGCGTCGTCGGATTCGATGGCGTCCAGCACCTTGGTGACCGGAACGATCTCCAGCACCTCGGCCACGCTCAAATAGGCGGCGAGTGGCAGGGTTTGCGGCAGAGGCCGAGCCTTCCCCTGCCCGAAACCGCGCCACTACGCGATCGGTGTTCACCGGCGATCAGCTTGAGCAAAGCGCTCTTACCCGCGCCGTTGGGCGCGACGAAATCCGTACGGCCAGAGCCTGCAGAGATGGGGTCGGGACGGTCGGGTTCCCCGTCATGGCGTGATTCAGGATGGCACTGGTGTTGACGGTGCGCAGGGCGCGGCGTGGGTCAGGGCGTGACTTTCCGGTGAGGGCTGGGCCGATGTGCGGATCGGGGGGCGGGTCGGTCGCCCCGCCTGCTGATTGTTCTTGGTCCGGGTGCTGATTGTTCTTGGTCCGTGTCGGTGGGGCTGGTTCGTGATGGGTGGGGCGTGGTTGGTGGTCTGCAGTTGGTGGTTCGTGGTTCGTGGTTCGTGTCTGTGGTCTGTGGTCTGTGGTCAGGGGGTTGGTGGTGTTGGTGGTGTTGGTGGTGTCTGTGTCTGTGGTTTCGGTTGGTGTTTCGTAGGCCATAGGTGTGTGTTTCAGGCGTGCTTGCTTGATTGGTGGGGTCGGGGGTGGGTTGTTTCTCGTTTGGTGGGTGGTTCGTGTGTGGTGTGTGGGGTGGTGGTTTGTGGGGTGGGGTGATTGTCGGGTTGTGGGTGGATGGGTTCGTTCGTGGTGTTTGGAGTGGGGGTGGGTTTCGTGTGGGGGGTGGGGGGTGTTGTGTTCGGTATGGAGCCGAGAGAGTTGTGGGGTCGTCATGCGGTGTTGGCGGAGGCTTTTTGTGTGGGGGATGAGCGGGTGAGGGAGGCGCAGGCGCGGTTGGATGAGGCGCAGGCGGATCGGTTGCGGGTGTTGGCGGCTTTTGCGGTGACGGTGGGGAGTGCGGGGGCGGTTGCTGATTTGTTTGGTTTGAGTGAGCGTGAGGTGCGGGTGGCGCGGCGGACGGTGGGGAAGGAGGATGCGCGGGCGGTGGCGGATGAGTTGTTGTCGGCTGCGGCGGCGTCGGCTGTGTCGCGGGCGTCGGCTGGTGTGTCGGGGGCTGGTGTGTCGGGGGCTGGTGGGGTTGTGGGGGATGAGGGTGTGGGGGGTGAGGGTGCTGTGTCGGAGTCGGGGTCGGTGGCGGTGTCGGAGTCGGTGTCGGGGTCGGGGTCGGTTGTGGGGTCGGTGTCGGAGTCGGTGGGGGTGTCGGGGGCGGTGGGTTCGTCGTCGGGTGGTGTGGGTGAGGGGTCTGGTGGGGGTTTGGGTGGGGTGGGGGAGTTGGGTGGGGGTGGTTGGGGGGCGTTGGATGCGGTGTTGGTGGGGAGTTGGCAGACGGGGGTGGATTTGCGGGATTTGGCTGTGGAGTTTGGGCTTGATTTGGGGCGGTTGAGGGCGCGGGCGCAGCAGTTGTCGGCGTTGGGGCGGTTGCCGTCTGGGGTGCAGGAGGGGTATGGGGGTCGTCATCGGCGGCCGGGTGGTGAGGTGTCTGAGGGGGAGTGGGGTGTTGGGGTGTCGCAGTCGGGGGGTTGGGGTGGGGTGTCGTCGGGGCAGGCGGTGTCGTCGGGTTGGTATCCGGGTGCGGGTGTGGGGGAGTCGGTGGCGGAGGTGGCGGCGTTGCCTGCGGATTGGGATCAGGCGTTGGCTGCGTGGGGGCAGTTCGCGGCGCCGTATGAGGAGCCGTCTCCGTCTCCTTCTGCGTCTCCGGCTGGTGCTGGGGTGGGGCAGCCGTGGGCCCAGTACCACCTGAGCTCATGACGTACTGCATGACCGGGCAGCGGTCAGGGGGCTGACCAACTACCCATGCTTCTCAGGGGTTACCCGCTCCTGGCGGAGAGCGGCGCCTTCAACGACACCGCCGAAGTCATGGATGGCCGCCACCACACCGGTCAGGATCTCGCGCGCGGAATACCGTCGAGGAATGCCCCCAGGGGCCCGGCTCTCACTCCGGTCCTCGTATGCCTGCACGCGGGCTCCCTCACCACCTCGGGGACGGAGCCCACGGCCCATGACGCATGGACGGCTCATGATCCATGGAGGCCCATGACGCATGGCGAGGTCACCCGCTGAGGTGTTCCCCCGAAGTGCCCCTGCCTATGCCCCGCCATACACCGCCGCACGGGCCCGCGCATACGCCTCGCGGATGTGGCGGCCGGTGGTGTGGCCGGTTTCGGGGGAGCCGGGGAAGTGACGGGCCGGTGAGGCGACCGGCCACTGGGGCGGCTCCGGAGTGCCGGCCAGCGCCCAGGCGGCCTGGCGGGCCGCGCCGAGGGCGACGTATTCGTCAGGTTCCGGCACGGTGACCGGGACGCCGAAGATATCGGCGGCGATCTCGCCGACCACCGGGGCCTTGGCCGCGCCCCCGATGATCAGGACGCGCCGGGCACCGATGCCCTGCGCACGCAGCTCGTCGAGCGCGTCGGCCATATTGCACAGCATGCCCTCGACCGCGGCCCTGGCGAGCTGCGGCGGATGCATGTTGGCCTTGCGCATACCCATCAGACTGCCTGCGGCTTCGGGGAGATCGGGTGTGCGTTCGCCGCCCAGATACGGCAGGAAGACCAGACCGCCGGCGCCGGGCTCGGCCTCGCGGGCGAGCCGGTCGATGTCGGGGAGTCCGGTGCCGAGCATACGTGCCGTGGAGCTGAGGACGCGGGCGGCGTTCAGGGTGCACACCAGCGGCAGAAACCGGCCGGTCGCGTCGGCGAATCCGGCGACGGCACCGGTGGGGTCTCCGACCGGGTGCTCGGAGACCGCGAAGGCCGTGCCGCTGGTGCCCAGCGAGATCACCACATCACCCGGCTGGATGCCGAGCCCGAGGGCCGCGCCCATGTTGTCCCCGGTCCCGGCGGCCACGAGGGCACCGTACGGCGTGCGGCCCGCGGCCTCGTACGGGCCCAGGACGTACGGCAGTTCGGGGGCGCGGCCACCGAAGGCGAGGGTGAGGAGGTCATGGCGGTAGGCGCCGTCGGCCGGTGACCAGTAGCCCGTACCGGAGGCGTCTCCCCGGTCGGTGACCGCTTTCGCGCCGCTGCCCGGACCGCCGCACAGCCGCCAGGTCAGCCAGTCGTGCGGCAGCATGACCCGGCCGGTGCGGTCCGCGAGTCCGGGCTCGTGCTCGGCCAGCCAGCGCAGCTTGCTCACGGTGATGGCCGCCACCGGGACGGTGCCGACGGCCCGTGCCCAGCTCTCCGGACCGCCGAGTTCGCCGACGAGGTCGGCGGCGGCCGGTGCCGAGCGGGTGTCGTTCCACAACAGGGCGTCGCGCACCGGCTGTCCGGCCGCGTCGAGTGCCACCAGGCCGTGCTGCTGCCCGGCGACCGCGATCGCGTCCACGTGCTCCAGCAGGCCGTCGCCCGCTTCGAGGAGCGCCCGCCACCAGGTCTCGGGGCCGACCTCGGTGCCATCGGGGTGGGCTGCCCGGCCTTGGTGCAGGACCTTCCCGGTGGCGGCGTCACAGACGACGACCTTGCAGGACTGGGTCGAGGAGTCCACCCCGGCAACTGTCGGCATGAGGGTTTTCGCTTCCGTATGAGAGGGATACGAGAGGGATCGGGGGACGAGGGGGTGGGGGGTGGTTCGCCAGGTGTTTCGAGGAGCCGGACGCTGTTCGGGCCTCAGGCGTCCGGGCCTCAGATGCCCGGCCTCAGATGTCCGGCTTCAGACGCCCGGACCTCAGGCGTTCGGGCGGATCTGGATCTTGCGGCCGGAGCCGTCGCGGAACGCCTGCAGCGCGGCGGGGAATTCGTCCAGCCCGAAGCTGTGCGTGATCATGGTGTCGGCGTCGATGACGCCCTTGGCCATCAGGTCCACCGCCCGGCCGAAGCTGTGCAGGACGGCCATCGACCCGACGATGGTGATCTCGTCGTTGTAGACGCTGAACGGGGAGAAGGACGCCTTGGCGGCGGAGGGGGCGACGCCGAACTGCTGGAACGTACCGCCGCGGCGCACCCGGGTCAGGCCGTCCTCGATGACGGGGATGACGCCGGTGCAGTCGATCACGGTCTCCCAGCCCTGCGGACGGTCCAGGGCATCGGCGTGCACACCGGTGGCGTCCGCGCCGAGCCGGTCCGCGATCCGCAGCCGGTCCTCGTTGATGTCGACGACGGACAGGGACGCGGCACCCGCCGCCCTGGCGAGCTGAAGCATCATCAGGCCCATGGTGCCCGCGCCGTGGATGAGGTAGTGATCGCCGAGCCGGCGCGGCAGTACGTCGAAGCCGCGTACGGCGCAGGACAGCGGCTCGATCAGGGTGCCCTGGACGACGTCCACACTCTCCGGCAGCCGGTAGCAGTTGGCGGCCGGCACCTTCACATACTCGGCCATCGCACCGTCCACGGTGTCGCCGATCGCCCCCCACTTCTCACAGAGATTGCCGTGCCCGATGGCGCAGTAGTGACAGGCACCGCAGAACAGCGACGGGTCGACCGCGACCTGTTCCCCGGTACGCAGACCGGTCACTCCCGCACCGAGCGCGACGATCTCGCCGGTGAACTCATGACCGGGGACGATCGGGTACGGTGTGGGCGCGAACTCACCCTGGACGATGTGCACATCGGTACCGCAGATCCCCACGGCCGCGGGGGCGACGAGGACCTCGCCGGGCCCCGGGGTGGGGTCGGGAACGGTGGTGACCCCGAAGTGCTCCGGGGTGTCGATGACGATGGCACGCATGGACGGGGGCCTTTCAGGGGCGGGGGAGGCGGTGTGGGGCGGGCGCCGTGTTCTCGGCACCGGCGTCTCAGTTCTCGGGATCGAGGGTTCATTTCTCGGGCTTGACGGTGCGGACTTCCACCCCCATGTCGCGGACGGGCCGGAGTTCGCCCTCGGGCGTCGCGGTGTCCGTGACCAGCAGGTCGTAGCCGCTGACATCGCCGTACGCGTAGGTGGCCGTACGGCCGAACTTGCTGTGGTCGACGGCGAGTACGGCACGGTCCGCGGCCTGCAGAAAGACCTCCTTGTTGTCCGCGTACTCCCGCACCGGGTGGAAGAGCCGGCCGGCGCTGACCGAAGTGGCGGTGACGAAGGCGATGTTGGCGCGGATGTGCTGGAGCTGGCGCCGGGTCTGCGGCCCCGCGCACGATTCGAAGTCCTCGTAGAACCGGTCGCCCAGCAGCGTGACCTCGGCGGGGGAGCCGGCCAGGAGGTAGGTGACGCGGAGCGAATTGGTGATCACGTGTATCCCCTCCATCCCCGCGAGCCGGCGGGCGAGCGGGAAGAGCGTGGAACCGCAGTCGATGAGGACCGTGCTGCCCGGGGTGATCTCGTCGACGAGCGCGTCCGCGATGGCGGTCTTCTCCGCCATCCGGGTGTGCTCGCGGAAGCGCAGCGCGCTCTCCATCGTGACGTCGGAGAAGGACGACGCCACCCCGCGGCCCTTGCGGACCAGCTGCCGCTCGCTGAGATTGTCCAGGTCACGGTGCATGGTCATGACGCTGACGTGCAGCCGCTCGGCGAGGTCGGCGATACGTATCTCGCCCTCCTCGGCGACCTGGCGCAGCACCGCCTGGCGGCGCTCCTCCACCTCTGCCTCGGAACCGCGACTCGGCCTCATCGCTGGGCGCCCCCGATCGTTTCCTGGTTGCCGCTCCACTGCCGCGGCTCTCTTTGCACCATAGAACATCACACACTTTATGTGAATTCATTGAATTTTTCTGAGAAGGTGTTCAGGGTGGTGATCGTGTCCGGGCATCCGTCCGGCCGGTCAGGAGGTCCCCGCCGTCATGTCACCGTCCCGCACCACCTTCGCCGGAATACCCCGCGCTCTCCTCTGGGGCTACGCCGGCGTACTGCTGTTCATGATCGGCGACGGTGTGGAGACCAGCTATCCCCCCACGTACTTCAGGACCGACCTCGGCTTCGCCGAGGCGAGCGTCGGCATCGTCTTCACGCTCTACGGCATCACCGCCGCGATCGGCGCCTTCCTGGCCGGCGGACTGTCCGACCTGTGGGGCCCGCGCAAGGTGATGATGACCGGCGCCGTCTGCTGGGTGGTCTGCCACGCGCTGATGCTCGCGGTCGCCATCCCGGCCCACTCCTACCCGCTGATCCTGCTCGGCTACGGCATACGCGGCTTCGGCTATCCGCTGTTCGCCTACGGGTTCATGGTCTGGATCATGGCGGGCGCCCCGGAGCGCCAACTCGGCAAGGCGCTGGGCTGGTTCTGGTTCTGCTTCACCATGGGCTACCCCGTCCTCGGCTCGGCCCTGGTCTCCGTCCTCAAGCCCGCGATCGGCTTCTACGACACGCTGTGGGTCTCGCTCGGCATGATCGTCGCGGGCGCCCTGGTCGTCCTGCTCCTGCTGCGCGAACGCTCGGGATTCCAGGGCCTGTCCAAGGGGCCGGAGCGCACCAGCCTCACCCGCACCCTCGCCGGCTGCTTCACCGTCATGTTCGCCAGGCCGCGCGTCGGCATGGGGGCCGTCGTCCGGCTCATCAACACCACCTCGCAGTTCGGCGTGTGGGTCTTCATCCCGCTGTACCTCGTCGACCGGGTCGGCTTCGCCGCCGAGGAATGGGCCGCACTGCTGATCGTGATGATGGTGAGCAATCTCGCCTGCGTCGTGCTCTTCGGTGCTCTCGGCGACAAGTGGAGCCGCAGGAAGACCGTCGCCTGGCTCGGCGGAGGCGTCTCCGCGGCGGCTTGTCCGGCCCTGTACTACGCGCCCGCGACCGTGGGCCACGACTATCTGCTCGTCGCGATCGCCGCGGGCGCGCTGGGCGTCGGCATGGCCGGATACGTACCGCTGCCCCCGCTGATGACCGCCCAGGCCCCGGAACGCAAGGGGCAGGTCACGTCCGCGTACACCTTGGGCGCCGGCGCCAGCATGACCTTCGGCCCCCTCATCGGCACCGTCTTCATCGGCCCGCTCGGCATCCAGGGCGTCATGTGGATCTACGCCGCGCTGCATCTGCTCAGCACCGTCCTCGTGCTGTTCATGAAGGCGCCGACGGGGACGGATGCGGTGGCCGGGGCGGGCCGGAACACAGCCGACGGCGAGCGCGTGACGGAACGGAAGGAGCGGGCGGAACCGGCGGTCGCGGCCCGGTGATCGACGGCCCGAGGTGCCCGCTCCCGCCGGGTTTGGCGGAGCCGCCCCCGTATACGTAAAGTTCCGCCGGAGCCTGAATAGAACACACGATCCCACGAAAGCGCGGCACGGCGATGACGGTGACAGAGAACGGCCGGGCCGATGGCGCGGGAATCGACCCTGAGCGGATGGCGGTCTGCCTGAGCGTGCTGGAGGAACTCGACGCGCTGCCGCTCGACCACCCCGACGCGATCACCGTACGGCGCGCCACCGCCGGCATCTTCCGGACCGTGAAGCAGCGTCGGCGCAAGGAGCGCCGGGCGGCCAAGACGGCCCACGACCGGGCGGTGACCGAAGCGACGGCCACCGGAGCCGCGGACCGGATCGATGACGAGACCCTGGGGCGGGCCCTCGCCAGCTCCGTGTCCACGGAGATCGCCGGCATTCTGCAGCGGCCCAGGTCCTGCTACGTCTGCAAGACCCGATACGTCGAGGTCGACGCCTTCTACCACCAGCTCTGCCGGGACTGCGCCAAGGAGAACAGGGCGCGCCGCGACGCCCGTACGGACCTCACCGGCAGGCGCGCGCTGCTGACCGGCGGCCGGGCGAAGATCGGCATGTATATCGCGCTCCGGCTGCTGCGCGACGGCGCCCACACCACCCTCACCACCCGCTTCCCGAACGACGCGATCCGCCGCTTCACGGCGATGCCGGACAGCGCGGACTGGCTGCACCGGCTGAAGATCGTCGGGATCGATCTGCGCGATCCGGCCCAGGTGATCGCGCTCGCCGACTCGGTGAGCGCCGAGGGCCCGCTCGACATCCTGATCAACAACGCCGCGCAGACCGTCCGCCGGTCGCCCGAGGCGTACGGACAGCTGGTCGCGGCCGAGTCCGCACCGCTGCCCGCCGGAGAGCTGCCCGCCTCCCTCGTCATCGGCCATTTCGGCAGCGGCGCCCCCGCCGCCCTGCCCGCCGCCACCGCCGGGCAGGGCGAGCTGACCGCCGAGAACCTCACCGCCCTCGCCCTGACCAGCGGCTCGGCCTCGCCCGCCCGCATCGAGGCGGGCACCGCGATCGACGCGGGCGGGCTGGTGCCGGACCTGCACGACACCAACAGCTGGATCCAGAGGGTGGACGAGGTCGACCCGGTCGAGCTCCTGGAAGTCCAGCTGTGCAATATGACCGCGCCGTTCCTGCTGGTGAGCAAGCTGCGCCCGGCGATGGCCGCGGCCCCCGCGCGCCGGAAGTACGTCGTCAACGTCTCGGCGATGGAAGGCCAGTTCAGCCGCGGCTACAAGGGCGCCGGCCACCCGCACACCAATATGGCCAAGGCGGCGCTGAACATGCTGACCCGTACCAGCGCCCGGGAGATGCTGGAGACCGACGGCATCCTCATGACCGCCGTCGACACCGGCTGGATCACCGACGAACGCCCGCACCCCGACAAGATGCGACTGGCCGAAGAGGGCTTCCACGCCCCGCTCGACCTGGTCGACGGAGCCGCCCGGGTGTACGACCCGATCGTCCGCGGTGAGCTCGGCGAGGATGTCTTCGGCTGCTTCCTCAAGGACTACGCGCCCGCGGACTGGTGATCCGCCGGTGATCGGCGCGGTGACCTCCCCGGCGACCGGCGTTCGCGTTCCAGCGTGGCGAGCGTCTCCGGTGTCGCGTCCGGGAGGTGGATGCCCCGGGGCTTGTCGAGGCACGGGAGGATCTGCTGGATGATCCGGGTCGGCAGCCCGGCATCGAGCAGTCCTCTTATCTGCGGGACCCGGTCGACGAAGCGCTCGTCGTACTCGCGGTAGCCGTTCGGGGCACGCTCCGCGACGATCGGTCCCTGCTGCTCCCCTCTAGTAGCGCAGCAGCCGACGAGGCGTGCCGGTGCGCTCCGACAGCTCTCCGATACGCATGCTCCACCCCAGACCTAGCGCACGCCGTAGACCTTGCGCACGCCGTAGACCTTGCGCACGCAGTGTTCGCGTAGCCCCTCACACCCATGTGAAGGTTCCGGCGTAGGCCGTGCAGACGCCGTGTGCGTCTGCCCTCGCTTCGTCGGACTGGGACTTCGCGCGACCGGCCGCTCAGCCTGGCGCGTCAGCGGCCCCCGTGGGATCCTTTGCGAGAAAGCACAACAGAATACGCCAAAACACAAAGAAGCACATCAAAAGCTCAGGAATGGGGGCGAAATGACTGCGATCAGGGAAACCATTGATATCTCCCGTCGCCCCGAAGACGTCTTCGACTACGTGACCGACCCTTCCCATCTGCCCGAGTGGCAGGAGAGCGCGGTGTCGGTGAGCCCGGTGGGCGACGCCCCGCTCGAAGTGGGTTCGCATGTCGTGGTGACCCGCCGGATCGGCCGTCGGGAATTCCCGATGACCGCTGAGGTCGCGGAGCTGGATCCGCCGCGGAGCTGGCGTATGCGCGGCATCGACGGTCCCGTCAGGGGCGATGTGAAGGGCACGATCGAGCCGCTCGGCGACGGCGAGCGGTCGCGCGTGACCATGTCACTCGACTTCGAGACGCATGGCATCGGCAAGATGCTCGGACCGCTCGTCGTCCGTCCGCACGCGCGGAAGGAGATGCCGAGGGACGAGCAGAAGCTGAAGGGATTGCTTGAGGGGAACGCGTAACGGAATTCCGGCGGGGCCGTCGTGAACAACGGCGGCCCGCTGCCGTGCCGTTCGCCGGACGGTGGGCAACACACCAGCGTAGGCGGCTTCTTGAGGCGACCGACAGGCGACCTCTTGAGGCGGCCGACGACGGTCAGGCGTGTTCTCCGAGTACGGAGTAGGCCCGTTCCGGGCCCTGTTCGTAGCCTGCGCCCAGCTCGACGTAGCGGTGGCCTGCGGCCGTGCACGCGTCACGCAGCGCCCGGCTCCGCTCCGTGACCCACGCTGCGATCTGCTGGTAGGTGGCGTCATCGGCGCCATCGAGCCAGTCCGGTGCGGCCCGCAGCTCATCGGCTGTCAGCGCGGTATTGCCGAGGAAGACGGAGACCAGTGGCAACCCGTGAGCGGCGGCGGCCGTCGCGGCAGCCGGTGTCACGATGTCGCCCTCGACGGCATAGCCGTCCAGGGGATCGGACTCATCGAGGCCGTCCGCCACCGCGCGGAGGAACGCGACGAGGAACGGCTGCGCCAACGCGGCCTTGTCCGGATGGGTACCGTTGCCGCACTCCGTGGTGCGGCGCGGCGTTCTGCAGCATCGACACCAGCGCGTCCGCCGGGCAGCCCGGAATGCCGACGCGCTCCGGAAGCATCTGGGCGAGGGTGCTCTTGCCCACCCGTGGGGGCCCGCCTATCAGGTAGATCACGTGCCCGTATCCCCGTGGGTAGGCAGGCTGTCCCGTGAATTGCGGCTTCCTGATCACTGCGGCCGCGACCGACCGGCGGCAAACCTGCCCTCTCCGCTCGCTGACGGGGTGACCTGCGGGCAACGGTGTGGTCATCACTCTTGTCGGCGAATTACGGACCGCAGCGCGTCTCCTGTTATTTGTCGGATCGTTGGGCAATCAGCATGACCTTTGACGTGCTTCGGCGTGACCGTCAACGCGTCTGTGCCGGCACGGAATACGACCGACCGGCTCACTGCCCCAGGAGGAATCCCCCATATGCGTCCGCGCACCGCGTTCACCGCACTCACATCGGCCGTTGTCATGGCGAGTGCGACGCTGCTTACCCTGGCCCCTGCCGCGTCTGCGCACCAAGAAGGGCCTACGCCACAGGAATTCGTCGATCGGGGCGGTGTCGTGAAGATCTGCACCCGCGGCACGCTGTTCGACGGAATGGTCAACCTCGGCTGTCGGGCGCCGCATTCCCTTACTCCCGCCACTACCTGGCACGATCTGCGGCAGGAGGAAGACGCGGTGGCGCCGATGCTGTGCAAGCCGTCCTTGGCGAACGAGGCCTTCGAGAGCACTGAAGTCGCCGCGCTCGGCGCCGGCGCCGCATTCCAGTGCACGCCGGTCCCGCAGGCGTGGGGTCCGTAACCGGCACTGGCTCGTCTGGAGCGGCGGTCTTGGCCTGATCCTCGCGCTTCCCCGCGTGCGGATCGGCGGCGCGAGGCCGCCGCTGTGCATGACGTGAACTCTGCTGTTTCCGTACGGGAATCGGCGCGGCGCCCAGTCCGCGCACTGGTGGTGCCCCGGGGGCGGCTGGACGGGCTTCTCATCACGGCCGTCAATGCCCGAATAAACCGCGACTCGCCCACTATAGGGTGAATGTTGACATAGGGAATCGTTTCGCCAGGCTATGACCCCTACATGTCAAGCAGCCACTGGTGGCGCCGAGTTGTCGCCACAGCAGCTTCCCTGGCCCTCATCGGCCTCACCGCCTCAACCTCCGCCGCAGCAACCACTGCCGAAACCACCGCCGAAACCGCCGCCTCCCACCTGACCCCGCCGGATCTGCCGGAGCCCTCGCCCGTCGGTGTGGCGCGCACGGAACTGGCCGGACTCCGGGTCGAGGCTCCGCATTCGATGGACGGCTACAGCCGTGCCAAGTTCCCGCACTGGATCAAGCAGGAGGGGGAGTGCGACACCCGTGAGACGGTCCTCGCCCGCGACGGCGAGGACGTGCAGCAGGACGACATGTGCCGGGCGATCTCAGGGAGTTGGTTCAGCGAGTACGACAGCGAGTGGCTCACCTCGTCGAGACAGCTGGACATCGACCACATCGTGCCCCTGGCCAACGCCTGGCGCTCCGGTGCGGACGAATGGACCACCCAGCAGAGGAAGAGCTTCGCCAACGACCTGACGGATCCGCAGCTGATCGCGGTCTCCGCGTCCAGCAACCGGCAGAAGGGCGACAAGTCCCCGGACCAGTGGGCGCCACGGTACGCGTACTGGTGCACCTACGCACGGGCCTGGATCGACGTCAAGCACCTCTACGAACTGAATGTGACCAGGCCGGAGTCGGCCATGCTCGCCGACATGCTGGACACCTGCGATCAGTGAGCAGGTCCGGCACGGCACGCTCACCGAACCGGTCACGGCCGGCCCCGGCGCGGATGCCGGGGCCGGCCGTGACCGGATGATCCGAGAGGAGCGCCTAGCTCTCCGACTCTGAATACGGGACGGGCCGGACGACCGTGTCCGGGCCGGGGCTCATGAGGGTTTCGTGGCCGTCCTCGAACCGGACGCGGTAGGGAGGCCCGCCATTGCTTCCCAGCACCTCGATGACCTCCGCCGTCCGGTTCTGCTGACCGACGATCCGGCCATGGACAAGGAGCCGGTCACCCACGCTCGCCTGCATTCTCGTCCTCCTCGTACGTATTGGGCGGCCTGCCGCCGAACACCGCGGACGTACCCATGCCCGACCGGAGGTATGTGCGATGCCACTCGAATGGTCAGGTACCGGCTCCGGCCGACGGGGCGGCGCCCGTTCCTGACACTCCGCTCGGCCGGCCGCCGCCTCGCCATCACCCGAGTGGCGGCCCGGTGACGCCCTGCTCCGTGGGCGCGACGGAAAGCGAGGTTCGCGCCCGAGGCCGATACTGGGTTCAGCATCGCGGGTGCCGCCATCGGATCACGGTGGAGAGTCACCCCGCGGCCGTGTGGTGCCGGTCCTGCTCGGAAGGCACAAGGTGGTGGTGATGGACGCATCGCTGTCGACATTCAGCGAGGGGCCGGAAGATCCCTTCGCCGCGCGTCGTGCAGCCTCGGTCGTCCTCGATCCTCGGGGGCGTGTCGTCGGGTGGAGCGAGCGGGCCGAGGAGCTGCTCGGCTATACGGCGGAGGAGGTGCTCGGCCGGTCGGCGATCGACGTCCTGATGGACAGCCCCGAGGACCGTGGTTTCGTTCTGGCGGCGGTGGCGGCCTGTCTGCGTGAGCAGGGGTGGTTCGGCATTGTGCCGTTGCGGCACCGCGAGGGGCACCGTGTGGAAATGGGGTGCCGCGCCCGGGTCGTCCTGCGGCCCGACGCCACCTACGAGTGGTACATCGTGGGCGCGCCGGCGCAGGAGGTCCTCCAGTGGGAAACTGACCGGTCGGTCCTGGACGGGCTGTTCCGACGCTCCCCGATCGGGCTGGCCATTTACGCTCCGGACCTGCGCATTCTGCGGGTGAACCGGGCGATCGCGAATTTCAGCGGTGTCCCGGCCGAGTACCACCGTGGTCTGCGCGTCGCCGACTTCCTCTTCCGTGCCGACGCGGAGGCGGTGGAGGCCCAGCTGCGGCAGGTGCTGGAGTCGGGGAAGTCCTCGATCTTCGCCGAGCAGCCCGTCCGTATTCTCGCGGTCCCGCAGCAGGAGCTGGTCGCGTCGGCGTCGGCGTTCCGGATGCAGGACTCGTCCGGCCGTGTCCTCGGCGTGGCGCAAACGGTCGAGGATGTGACCGACCGTGTTCAGGCCCGCCGTCGCCTGGCGCTGCTCAACGAGGCCAGCGCCCGCATCGGGACCACGCTGGACGTGGCGACCACCGCCCGTGAACTGGCCGAGGTGGCCGTGCCCGACCTGGCCGACTACGTCACCGTGGATCTGCTGGAGCCGGTGAACCGGGGTGAGGAGCCGGATCAGGGGACGTACGGAGAGATGCGCAGGATGGCGACCCGCGGTATCTCACCGGACGCGTTGCGGGTGATGTATCCGGTCGGCGACGTGATCAACTTCCCGCCGGAGGCTCCGTACAGCAGGTGTCTGGTCGAGCACCGCCCGGTCCTCGAAACGTTCCAGGACAGCCGTCTGCCGTGGCTGGCCGACGACCCCGAGCGGGCCGAGCGCGCCTTCGGCCTCGGGCTGCACTCCCTGATGGTGGTGCCGCTGGCCGCACGCGGGCTGGTGCTGGGCACGATCGGCCTGTGGCGGTCGCGACGCCCGGAGCCGTTCGAGGAGGACGACCTCACCCTTGCGGAGGAGTTCGCCTCCCGCGCCGCGCTCTGCATCGACAACGCCCGCCGCTACACCCAGCAGCATCAGGCGGCGCTCACCCTCCAGCACAGCCTGCTCCCCGCGGAGGTCCCCGGACACCCGGCGGCCGAGGTCGCCCACCGCTACCGGCCGGCCGACCCGGCCGCGGGCGTCGGCGGCGACTGGTTCGACGTCATTCCGCTCTCCGGTCTCCGCGTCGCCCTCGTCGTCGGAGACGTGGTCGGCCACGGCACCCACGCCGCCGTCACGATGGGGCGGCTGCGCACCGCCGTCCACACGCTGGCCAACCTCGACCTCGCGCCGGACGAGATACTCGCCCACCTCGACGCCCTCGTGGACCGCCTGGCCGTCGAGCAGGAGGCGACCGGTACGCCCTCCCCGCAGCTGATCGGTGCGACCTGCCTCTACGCGGTCTACGACCCGGTCTCCCGCCGCTGCACCATGGCCCGTGCGAACCATCTGCCGCCCGTGATGGTCACCCCGGACGGACAGGTGAGCATCCCCGACGTCCCCGCGGGCCCGCCGCTCGGCCTGGGCGGCCTGCCGTTCGAGAGCGCGGAGCTGGAACTGGCGGAGGGCAGCCTCCTGGCCCTCTACACCGACGGCCTCGTCGAAAGCCGTCGGCAGGACCTCGACGACGGGTTGGCGCGGCTGCGTGCGGCGCTGACCGCGCCCGCCCGCACGCTGGAGGAGACCTGCACGGCGGTTGAGGAAGCGATGCTCCCCGAACACCCCGCCGACGATGTCGCCTTGCTCATCGCCCGCACCCGCGCCCTGGCGGCGGAGAAGGTGGCCACGTGGGAGCTGCCCACGGAGCCGACCATCGCCGCCGAGGCACGCAAACTGGCGACGCGTCAGCTCGCTGAGTGGCAGCTGGACGAGATGGCCGTCACCACCGAACTCATCGTCAGCGAACTCGCCACCAACGCCTACCGCTATGCCAACGGGCCGATCACCCTGCGACTCATCCGTCACCGCGACCTCATCTGCGAAGTCTCCGACAGAAGCAGCACCGCCCCACACCTGCGCCAGGCCCGTACCACGGACGAGGGTGGCCGCGGCCTCTTCCTGGTCGCCCAACTCGCCCAGCGCTGGGGCACGCGGTATGTACGCGACGGCAAGACCATCTGGGCGGAACAACCGCTGCGGATGGCTGATCCCAAGAGATCGATGGGCTGAGGGACGCCCTTGCGTGGCAGGGAGGTTACGGCCAGTGTGGACGACGTGGCCGTCGGCCGACAGCTGCCCGTTGACGATCGGCGGCCGGCGCGGTGTCCGGACATACACATCTGGAGTGAGCGTGGCTTCCTTCGTACTGCCCCATTCCCTGTACGGCCGGGGATCGCACAAGGTCATCGCGGTGCACGGATGGTTCGCCGACCGGTCCGCGTTCGACGCGGTCCTGCCGGATCTCGACCAGGACGTGTTCCAGTACGCGCTGGTCGACCTCCGCGGCTACGGCGAGGCGAACGGTGCGGCCGGTGCGTACACCACGGCCGAGGGGGCGGACGATGTGCTGGCGCTCGCCGATCGGCTGGGCTGGGAACGGTTCTCCGTGATCGGTCATTCGATGGGCGGCAGCGTCGCCCAACGGTTGCTGGCCGCGGCACCGCACCGCGTACGCAGGCTCGTCGGAATCTCTCCCGTCCCCGCCTGCGGGCTGCCCCTGCCCCCGCAACAGTGGGAGTTGTTCTCCGCCGCCGCGCACACCCCGGAGAACCGGCGGGCCATCATCGACCTCACCTCCGGCGGGCAGCGCCCTGCCGCCTGGCTGGACCGGCTGGTGCGCCGGTCACTGGAGCGCAGCGACCCGAAGGCGTTCCGGGCCTGGCTGGACTCCTGGGCGGGGGAGGACTTCCACACCGAGGTCGAGGGCTCATCGGTTCCGGCGCTGGCGGTGGTCGGGGCGCTGGATCCCGCGCTGACCGGCGAGTTGATGCGTCAGACGTGGCTGCGGTGGTACGTCGGCGGTGAACTGGCCGAGGTGCGGTCGGCGGGGCACTATGCCATGGACGAGACTCCGCTGGAGCTGATCCGGACCGTGGAGGATTTCCTGCGCACGGACGACGCCGACGGGGGCGGCGGCAGGCACGGTGACGGCGGCAGTCACGGCCTCGGTGACAACGGCGCGCCGGACGCCGGATGACCGCTCCCGAAGTCGGTGCCGACCTCCCGGACGTCTTCGACCCGCGCGGCTACACGAACGGACTGCCGCACGCGGCGTACCGCCTCTTGCGGGACCGGCATCCGGTGGCCTGGCAGGAGGAGCACGAGGTGCTCGGCTGGCCCGCCGGTCCCGGCTTCTGGGCGGTCACGCGCCATGCCGACGTGGTACGCGTGCTGAAGGACGCGCGCACCTTCTCCTCGTACGTGGGCGCCACCCAGATCCGCGACCCCGACCCCGCGGACCTGCCGTTCATCCGCCGCATGATGCTCAACCAGGATCCGCCGGACCACGGCCGACTGCGCCGCTCGGTCAGCCGGGCCTTCACCCCTCACCGGGTCGACCGCTTCGCGGCCGTCGTACGCGGGCGGGCCCGTGGCCTGCTGGCGGCGGCGCTCGACGCGGCGCGTTCCGGGAACGGCGTGTGCGACCTCGTCACCGCGGTCACGGACGACTTCGCGCTGCTCAACCTCGCCGATCTGCTCGGCATACCGGCCGGTGAGCGCGGCCTGCTCCTGGACTGGACGCGGCGCGTCATCGGCTACCAGGACCCGGACGAATCCGGTCCGCCCGCCTCCGGCCCGGACGGTCGTCCCGCCAACCCGCGCTCGCCGGCGATGCTGCAGGACATGTTCGCCTTCGCCCGGGAGCTGGCCGCCCACAAGCGGCACCACCCGGGCGACGACATCATGACCGTACTCGCCTCGGACACCGAACTGTCCCGGCCCGAGCTGGAGATGTTCTTCTTCCTGCTGACCATCGCGGGCAATGACACCGTACGCAGCGCGGCTCCCGGGGGCCTGCTGGCATTGGCTCGGCATCCGGACGCCTACCGGGGGCTGCGCACGGGGGCGGTGGACACATCGACATGTGTGGAGGAGCTGCTGCGCTGGCATCCGCCGGTGCTCAGCTTCCGCCGGACCGCGGCGTGCGACACCGAACTGGCCGGTCGCCTGGTGCGGGCCGGCGACAAGGTGGTCGTCTTCCACGGCTCGGCGAATTACGACGAGCGCGTCTTCGCCACCCCGCACCGGCTGGACCTGACCCGTACCCCGAATCCCCATGTCTCGTTCGGTGACGGCCCGCACGTCTGCCTGGGCGCGCACTTCGCACGGCTGCAGCTGCGGATGCTGTACGAGGAGACGCGCGATCTGCTGCCCGCCCTGACGGTCGCCGGTCCGCCGAAGCGGCTCGTGTCGAACTTCATCAACGGTCTGAAGTCGCTGCCGCTGCAGCTGGTGGATGCCGACCGGGGATGAATTCCTCAGGTTGGCGGCCGAAGGTTGGCGGCCGATGCGGTGGTGGCCGCTGCGTTGCGAGTGATCCTGTGGTCCCGTGATCCTGTGGTCCCGGGGCGTTCGGTCAGTGGGCCAGCAATTGGTACAGCGCCATCGGTGTCACATAGCCGGGCCAGCGGCCGTCGGCGAAGAGATGCACACCGGCGTCCAGATAGCACTGGTCGACGAGTTGGGAGCAGATCATGTGCCGGGTGCTGGCGATGTAGCGGCGCAGCCCGGGAAGGGGGACGTGGAAACGGTGCGCGGCGATCGCGAGGTAGTCGAGAAAGCTGTAGGGCACTCCGACGTATTCCATGGCCGCGTCGCAGATGGCGGTGCGCTGCTGCCCGGTGAGCCCTTCCGGGCAGACGTAGAGCACACTGCTGCCGGTGTACTGGGTGAGGGGCCTGATGCGGGCCCCGCCCGGGACGGCTTCCAGTAGCCGGTCGTCGGGCAGAACGAGGAAGGCGTGTTGGTAGTCGGCGAAGCCGTCGCCGTTGAGCCACTGCCCGAGCCGGATCAACCGGCCGGTGACGCCGGATATTTGGGTGAGTCCGATGTCGCCGGGCAGGGGGGTGGTGTGCTTCATGAGCAGCTCCCCGGGCCAGGGTGAATTACCGTGTGTGAGTGGCGGGTTGGGGTGAGTCACTACGGGTGATACCCGGTGTTCGGCTGTATGTACCGCGATCCGCCTGCACGTACCGCGATCCGCCGTCCACGGTGTGCGTTTGCGTGCTGCAGGGCAGGTAACGTATGTGACCGACTCCTTCGCCGCCTCGGGCCGACAGGACGACGACACCCGCGGGCTGCTCGCCGAGGCGCGTCGGCTGCTGCCCGGCATCATCGCCGTACGGCGGGCCATCCACCGCGCCCCGGAGCTGGACCTCCATCTGCCCCGTACCCAGCAGACCGTGCTGCGCGCCCTGGACGGGCTGGGCCTGACGGTGCGTACGGGGGTACGACTCAGCTCCGTCGTCGCCACCCTGGAGGGCGCCCGGCCCGGGCGTACGGTCCTGCTGCGCGCCGATATGGACGCCCTGCCCCAACACGAGGAAACCGGGCTGGCCTTCGCCTCCGAGGTGCCAGGCGTGATGCATGCCTGCGGTCACGACACACACGTCGCCATGCTCGTCGGCGCCGCCCGGCTGCTGGCCGCCCGGCGCGAGGAGCTGTCGGGTCGCGTGGTGTTCATGTTCCAGCCTGCCGAGGAGTCAGGCGGCGGCGCACAGCACATGATCGACGAAGGGGTCCTCGCCACTCCTGACGGGCGTGGTGTGGACGCGGCCTTCGCCCTGCACATCGCCACCCGCTTCGAGACCGGGACGGTGCATCTGCGGCCCGGCCCGATGTTCGCCGCGGCCGACCAGCTGCGCCTGACCGTACACGGCCGCAGCGGACACGCCTCCGCCCCGCAGCTCGCCCTCGACCCCGTCCCCGTGGCCTGCGAAATGGTCCAGGCCCTGCAGACCATGGTCACCCGCACGGTCAGCGTCTTCGACCCCGCCGTGGTCACCGTGGCCGCCATCCGGGCCGGCACCACTACCAACATCATTCCCGATGCGGCCGAGATCCTGGGCACCTTCCGTACGCTGTCCCCGGCCACCCGCCAGGTGATGCGTGCGGGTATCGCCCGCGTCGCCCACCATGTCGCCGCCGCCCACGGCGCGTCCGTCGACGTGCAGCTGACCGAGGGCTACCCGCCGGTCGTCAATGACCCCGTCTTCGCCGGTCACGTCCATGACACCGCCACCGCGGTACTCGGCCCGGCCAGGGTCCAGCGGCTGCCCGAACCGTCCATGGGGGCCGAGGACTTCTCCTACGTTCTGCGTCGCGTGCCCGGTGCGATGGCCTTCCTGGGCGCACGTCCTGACGGTGTGCCGCCCGAGGGAGCCGCGGACTGTCACTCCAGCCGTGTCGTCTTCGACGAGGACGCGCTGGCCGCCGGCGCCGCCCTCCACGCGGCCGTGGCCGTACGCCATCTGAGCGGTGCCTCCCGTCCCCCACGGGACGGGAGGCACCGCTCAGATGGCGTCGTGTGAGGAGACCGGTCTGTTGTGGCGCGAGCCCTCGCGTCAGCTCAGCCGGCCGGGACCGCGACGGTCAGCGCTTGACCACGAACGTCCGGCCCTCCTTCGCGTCGGACGAGCAGGAGTTCCGCTCCGCGGTGGTCATCTTGCGCGTTTTGACGGTCACCGCGTTGTTCTGCCCGTCGGTGCCATTGGGCGCGGGACCGGTGACGGTGTCCGGCACGTACCAGAAGTAGTGGTCCCACTTCGGGCTGTCGTAGTGCGTCTGCCAGGTGCCAGAGATGGCCTGCATCACCTGCGCGCGGGCGATCCAGCCCACCTCGCCGGGCTTGACCGTCATGTTCATGGAGCTGTTCTCGGTGTGCGAGCTCGACCAGGTGTGACTGTAGGTCGCGGTCACGCTCAGGTCGATGAGACCGGCGAGCTTGCCGCCGGCGGTGACGGAGACGCCCGCGGAGTCCGTCGAGCCCACCGTGTCCGACCAGCCCATCGACTGGGTGGCGTCCGAAGTGCTGCAGTTGTAGAGGGTGTTGGAGACCTGGCGGAAGTCACCGAGGTACGCCGTGCCGAGCTTCGGCTCGTTGAAGCTGCACTTCCCCTCGCCGGAAGCACAGTCGGCGATCAGCTGCTCCCGGGTGGGGCCGTCATCCGCGGCGGCGGCCGGTACGGCCATCGCCGCGACCAGGCCCAGTGCCGCCGTGGACAGTGCCATCAGCCGGCTCCCGTAGCGGATCGTTCTGCTTTTCGTCATCGTGCCGTTGCCTCTCGCGCAGCGTCATGGAAGCGACGATTCCGGGGTGGTGTGTGGTGTTCGTCGCTGTTGCGTCCGAGACTGGAGTGAAACGTGATCCAACTACACCAAGAATCGGCAAAGTTGTCGTTGATGAGGAAACAGACCCTTTGGGGTAAAACGAAACGGAGGCGGTGTCAGGTCAGCGGCCCGGGGGGCGGGTGGCCACCACCACTCGGCACCGGGGGCTGCCGTCGGGGCGCAGGCCGAGCTCCGGAAGGGCGTGCAGCCGGACGTCGAATCCGGTCCGGGCCAGTTCCGCGCGCACGTCGGAGGGACGGAACGTCCGGTAGTACATGACGAATCGCGGACGCCACAGCGCGTTGCGGACCCGCATCACCGCGTCGAAAGCCAGCAATGCCCAGTAGCCGGGCGACCCCGGCCGGGCCGGCGCGACGATCGGGAAGACGAACCGGCCACCGGGACGCAGTACGGAGTGAACCTGGGCGAACAGCCCCGGCCGCTCCCGGGGCAGGAAATGCCCGAATGCTCCGAAGCTCACCACGAGATCGAAGACCGGCGCGAACGGGAGGGCCCGCGCATCCGCGCGCACCCACTCCACGCGAGGTGCGGCAGCGGTCGTTCGTGCACGGGCGCGGCCCACGGCGAGCATCCCCGCGCTGATGTCGACACCGGTGACCCGCTCCCGGCACACCTGCCGCAGTACCTCGATGCCGGCGCCGGTGCCGCAGCACAGGTCGAGACCGCCGTCGAAGGGCCCCAGTGTGTGCAGCACCCGGGAAACAGGAGCCAGTACCGACTCCGGAGTCCGGAACGGAGTGCGGTCGAATTTCGGGGCGAGCAGGTCATAACCGCGCTCGACGGAGGACAGCGCCTGGACGGTGAGTTCCCGGAACGTGGGGCCTTGGGGTGCGAACATCACCCTCAGCATAAGGCCGTCCGGTGCGGGTGATCGGGCCACGCCGGTGGGGGGCGGGCCACGCCGGTGGGGGCGGCGGTTCACCGGCCACGTACTGTTCGCTGGGCGTGCCGCACTCTGCCGACCACCATCTTCAGGAGGGCCCGATGGACGAGATCCGCGTGCTGTCCGCCACGGCGATCCTGGGCTACGGATTCCCCGACGCGTCGTTCGAAGCCGGCCTGGCCCGCGGGCCGCATCTCATCGCCGCCGATGCCGGTTCCTGTGACCCCGGCCCGTACTACTTGGGCGCGGGCGCATCGTTCACCGACCGTACGGCGGTCACCCGTGACCTGGAGCGGATGATCAGGGCCGGGCAGCGCCTGGGGATCCCCGTGGTCATCGGATCCGCGGGCGGCGCCGGGGCCGCCCCGCACCTGGCCTGGCTCCGCGGCATCGTCGACGAGATCGCCGCCGGTCAGGGGCTCCGGCTGCGCGCTGCGGTCATCCCCGCCGACATCGACCGGGAGACCGTTCTGCAAGCCCTGCGCGACGGCCGGATCAGCGCCCTCCCGCACGGCCCGCAGCTCACCGCCGAGGACATCCACGCCAGTACGCACCTGGTGGCGCAGATGGGCACGGCACCCTTCGTCGCCGCTCTGCGCGACGGCGCCGATATCGTCCTCGCCGGGCGCGCCTACGACCCGGCGGTGTTCGCCGCGCTGCCGCTGCTGCACGGCTTCGACGAGGGACTCGCCCTGCACATGAGCAAGATCCTGGAATGCGCGGCCATCGCCGCGGTCCCCGGCAGCGGCAGCGACTGCATGCTCGGCACGCTGCGCCGGGACCACTTCGTCCTGGAGCCCCTGAACCCCGTGCGACGGTGCACACCCACCTCGGTCGCCGCGCACACGCTCTACGAGAAGAGCGATCCCTACCACCTGCCCGGACCCGGCGGCTACCTGGACCTCAGTGACTGCGTCTTCACCTCCGAGGACGAGCGCGGCGTGCGGGTCTCCGGCTCCCGCCACATCGCTCAGCCCTTCGCGGTCAAGCTCGAAGGCGCCCGGCTGCGCGGCTATCGCACGGTGTCGGTGGCCGGCGCCCGGGACCCGTACTTCATCCGCGAGATCGACACGGTCATCCAGGGCGTACGGGACCGCGTGGCGGACAACTTCCCCGACATCCCGCCCGACAGCTATGAGCTGCTCGTCCGCGTCTACGGCGCCGACGGCTGCATGGGCCCGCTCGAACCGTCACCGCGGCCGGCCGGCCACGAGGTCGGCATCGTCATCGAAGCCGTCGCCGACAGCCAGGACCTCGCGGACACGCTCTGCGGCTTCGCCCGCTCCACGATGCTGCACTTCGGCTACCCGGGGCGCCTCTCCACGGCCGGCAACCTGGCCTTCCCCTACTCCCCGTCCGACTTCCACGCCGGCGAGGTCTACGAATGGAGCGTCCACCACCTGATGGCGACCGACGATCCGGCCGCGCTGTTCCCGATCACCTTCGTCGACTACCCCGGAGACCCGTCGTGACCGCTCCGCTGACCGAACTCGCCGATGTCGTCCGCAGCAAGAACTCCGGACCGTACGAACTGACCATCGACATCATCTTCACCGGTCAGGACCAGTACGAGCTCGTCAAGCAGCGGCGAGCCATCAGCCGGGAGCTGGTGGCGGAGCTCTACCGCGTCCCCGTCGACGACGTCGGCGAGCCGATCTTCTACGACCCGGCGAAGGCCGTGAAGATCAACCTGCGCCGCCCGCTCGTCTCCGGGAACGTCGGTGAACGCGATGTCTACGGAGCGCAGCAGCACGGCCCCTTGCTGACACTGCGTCTGCCGACGCCGTGATCCCACCAGCCACTGGCTCACCCCCAGCCGGGCCCTCGAACAGGACCTGCCCGCATCCGACCGACCGTACACCGCGACCACCGCGCCCGCCCAGCAGCAGGCGGTACGTACGGCGGCCCAGCACAGCTGGCGGTGGAGCCGGGAGCTGATGACCGAAGCGGCAGCACGGTGGGACACGCGCCTCCCGCGAACTGCACCAGGAAACGACGCGTTCCTGGCGCGCGTCTGAGCGCACCCTCTGGACTCCCGCCGTCGCCGCGGCGGCGGGCGTCCATGGGCCGATACCATCACGCGTGGCGTCTGCCGACGGGCCGGAGCACCCAGGAATCCCCACCCGCCGGCCCCCACCGTGAGGAGGCACCATGACAACGGACCGCCACGGGCACACGATGAGCGCTACCGGCCCAGAGGCCCTCCTCCACTACGAACAGGCCCTGGACGACCTGCTGTTCTTCCGCCCCCGGGTCGTAGAATCGTCGCGGTCGGTCCTCGCTGCCGCGCCGCACTCGGCCATGGGGCAGACACTGGCCGCGTATCTGGGGGTGCTGGGCACCGAGGAGAAGGACGCGGCCGCGGCACGGGACAGCTTCGGCCGCTTCCGCTCCGGTCTGGACACTGAACGGCTGAGTCCCCGTGAGCGGATGCACCTCGCCGCCGCGACGGCCTGGCTGGACGGCGATCTGCACGGTGCGGGCCGCATCCTCGGCGACCTCACCGTCGCCTTCCCGCGCGACGCCCTCGCCCTCTTCGTCGGCCATCAGCACGACTTCCTCACCGGGGACGCCGAGCGGCTGCGCGACCGCGTCGGCGGGGCCCTGGACGCCTGGGACGCGGACGATCCCCACCACGGGCCGCTGCTCGGCATGTACGCGTTCGGCCTGGAGGAATCGGGCCACTACGAACGCGCCGAGGAGAGCGGACTGGCAGCCCTCGCGCAGCATCCCGACGATGTGTGGGGGATCCACGGCGTGGTGCACAGCTACGAGATGCGGGGACGTTTCACGGACGGCATCCGTTTTCTCGACGCCCGCACCGACGATTGGGCGAGCGGCACCCTGCTCACCGTCCACAACTGGTGGCACTACGCCCTCTACACCCTGGAGACCGGCGACACCACCCGGGTGCTGCGGATCTACGACGACGCGCTGCACCACGACGGGTCGGCGGGCGCGGCGATGGAACTGCTGGACGCCGCGGCCCTGCTGTGGCGGCTGTATCTGGCCCAGGAGCAGCACGGCGAACGGTGGGCCCGGCTCGCCGACGCCTGGGAGCGCCGCGAAGACGGGCCGTACTACGCCTTCAACGACGCACACGCGGTCATGGCATACGTGGGGGCGGACCGCATCGCCCGGGCGCAGCGCCTCGTCCAGGACCGCGAACACTGGGTGGCGACGCGGCCGCCCGTCTCCAACCACGCGATGACCGCCGACATCGGCCTGCCCGTGTGCCGCGCCCTGATCGCCTACGGACAGCACGACTACGGCCTCGCCACCGATCTGCTGCTGCCCCTGCGCCACCGTCTGCATCTCTTCGGCGGCAGCCACGCCCAACGGGACGCGATCCAGCGGACCCTCGTCGAAGCATCCCTGCGCGCGGGCCGCACCGACCTGGCCAGGAACCTGCTCAGCGAACGCATCCAGCTGCGCCCGGTCTGCCCCTACAACTGGTCGGCCAAGGCCCGGCTGGAGGAACAGCTCGGCCGGTCGGAGCGGGCCGCGGCCGCGCGCGAACGCGCCGCCGCGCAGGCCATGGCGTCCTGAGGCCATCGGGAGTCCTGAGCGTATTCGGGAGTCCTGAGCGCATTCGGGGAGCCGATGCCCTCCCCGCCCGCCGCGTCTACAGTGAGCCGATGACCGATCCCTGGAACGCGACCGACCCCGGCGTCCTGCGGCTTCCCTCAGGACGCCTGTTCCGAGGCCGCGCGCTCCGTCGGCCGCTGCCGGCCGGAACGACGCCGACCTACGCCGTGTATCTGCTCGGCAAGCAGCCTCCCGAGGCCCCTTGGCAAGTCCGGTGGCTGCGCTGGCCGGACTTCTGGCTCCCCAGCAGTCACACCCAGGCCCGAGCTGTCCTCGGTGAGGCATGGGACCGTGCCGGGGCCGAACGCGTAGAGATCGCCTGCGGCGGTGGCCGTGGCCGCACCGGCACGGCCCTGGCCTGCCTCGCTGTGCTGGACGGAGTGCCCGCCGAGCGGGCAGTGGAGTTCGTGCGCCGGAACCATGACTCCCGCGCTGTCGAAACCCCCTGGCAGAAGCGCTACGTCCGCCGCTTCGCCGACTGATCCGTCACCCGGTCCGGCGGGGCCGCCCTCCTGGTTCCCCCGCTCTCCCGTTGACCTGAAGCGCAGTTGAGGTCAGCGTCCCGTGTCGTAAACGTGATCGGTGCAATCAGCGCGATCCGCATGATCGCCGCGGTCACCGGCTTTGCGGCGCGTTCGCAGTGCTGGTGCTGGTGCTGGTGCTGGTGCTGGTGCTGGTGCTGCTGTGCGCGGGGGCCCGTACTGGCGGCGCTGTGCCGCGGTGTGTTCGCCGTGTCGAACTGGGCACGGTGATGCGTCTGACGTGACGGTGACGTGCGCGGGGCCGAGTACTCTGAGCTGACGCGCAGTCAGTAGTACGTCGAGGGCGGCTGGCGGCTCCGGTCGGGGTGCGCGTCTCGTGTGGCGGATCACTCGACTCCGATCACTCGACTCCGAGAGCGTGCAGCATAGGGCGCAGCTTCGCGCAGGATTCGGCGTACTCGGCCGCCGGTTCCGAGCCGGCCACGATGCCGCAGCCGGCGTACAGGGAGGCCATGTCGGCGCGGACCAGCGCCGACCGGATGGCGACCGCGAACTCGCCCCGTCCCGCGGCGTCGGTCCAGCCCACGACCCCGGCGTACCATCCGCGGTCAAGCCCCTCGTGGCGCGACAGCCAGTCCAGGGACGGCGCCTTGGGGTGTCCGCCGAGCGCGGGGGTCGGATGGAGGCGTTCGACGAACTCCAGGATTCCGGCGTCCCGTTCCCCGAGATGTCCGTCGACCGCGGTCGACAGGTGCTGAACGTTGGGGAGTTTGAGCACGGTGGGGGAGGGCGGGGCCGTCACGCGCGAGCACGAGGTGCGCAACGCGTCCCGCAGCGTGTGCACCACGACATCGTGTTCATGGCGGAGCTTGGCACTGTCCGTCAACTCCCGCTCGAAAGCGGCGTCGTCCTCGGGAGTCGCACCCCGGGGCGCCGTCCCGGCAAGCCCCAGGGTCTGCACGGTGCGGCCGCTGAGCCGTACGAGATATTCGGGCGTGGCACCGAGAAACGTGTGCCCGCTGTTCTCGACCGCGAAGAGCGTGGCGTCGGGGTAGGTGTGACGCAGCCGTTCCACCGCGGCCGGGATGTCGAACGGGGTTCCGGCGACGATACGGAGTTCGCGGGCGAGCACCACCTTCTCGAACGCCCCCTCGCCGATGCGGTGGACGGCACGGCGGATCAGGTCCTGCCAGGCGCCGGCGGAGGGGAGCTCGTGGCGAGTGGCAGGTGGTGCAGGCGTACGGCGTGGGGGAGGCGGGCCCTCTGACGGGCGGTGGGTGGGCGGAGCCGGCGGGTGGTGCTCGGCCAACTGCGCGAGGAATGCGGCGATCTGGTCGGGGGCGTCGCCGGGGTGGACCACCGCGTTGAGCCGTAGCTCGGTTGTGGGGGCAGGGGCGGGGGAGCTGCGTAGCTGAAGGGTGGGCACCCACATGAGGGCGTCGGGGAACGGAGCGGTTCGCGCCGTGGCACCGGGAGCGAAGGAGAAGCCGCCGACCAGCAGGGGCCCTTGTCCGGTCGGCAGCGTCACGACGGGACGCCCTCCGGCCACCGCATCCTGGATCAGCAGCTGCCAGGAATCCCGTACGGAGGCGATCCGGCCGGTGCCGCGGCCCGTCAGGACATGCGCGGCGCCCACGGCGACGAGGCTGCCGCGGTCCCATGCCGACTCCCAGAGCAGCGATCTGTCGGCGCGGTCGCGCCACCGCCGCCACAGCGCGACCGCGTCGGTGTGCGGCAACGGTGTGGCCCAGCTGGCGAGAACGGGGCGCCGGCGCTGCCGCGCGATCTCGACGGCCCGCCGGCACACCGCGCGGAGCGCCTCCCGGGACGTCGGTCCGAGCAGCGGTCCGCCGGGCGCGGTGGTGGGTGTCGGCATGATCCATACCCCCCTGCCGCCGTGGCGGGGGCGTCGCCTTGTGTGCTGCCACGTCACGCATGGTCTATTCCCTGGCGGAGCGCGGAGAGATCCGCGTGCGGACAACGGCCACCGGATCTCCGCACCACCACCCGCTGCACCTCATCGCCGCCCCGACGGCGATTCCCCCGACTCCCGCAACTCCTGGAGAGTCTCCTCCAACCAGGCGCGCTCCGACCGCGCCATCGGAAAGGTCGTGGCCGTGGTCCACCACTCCTGAGACACGGAACAGGCCGGCCTCACGGAACAGGCTGCTCCATGACCTGTTCCGCCCAGATGATCTTGCCCTCCGGTGTGTAACGGGTGCCCCAGCGCTGGGCGAGCTGGGCGACGAGGAACAGACCGCGGCCGCCCTCGTCCTCCTCGGCGGCGTGCCGGAGGTGCGGCGAGGTGCTGCTGGTGTCGAAGACCTCGCAGATCAGGCCGCGGTCGTACAGCAGGCGCACCCGGATCGGCCCGGTGGCGTAGCGGATGGCGTTGGTGATCAGCTCGCTGAGGATGAGCTCGCTGCTGAAGACCGCCTCGTCCAGGCCCCACCGCGTCAGCTGCCGGGTGAGCTCCGCCCGTGCCTCGGCCACCGCCGCCGGGTCGGAGGGGACCTCCCAGGCCGCCATGCGGTCGGGGTCCGTCAGGCGGGTGCGCGCGACGAGCAGGGCGATGTCATCGCGCTGGCGGTCCGGGAGCAGGGCCCCGAGCACGGCCTCACAGATCTCGTCGGGCATCCGGCCGGGGTGCGCCAGCGTCGTGGTGAGGACCCGCAGCCCGACATCGATGTCCCGGCTGCGGTCCTCGACGAGACCATCGGTGTAAAGGACCAGGCTGCTGCCCTCGGGCAGGCGCAGGTCCACCGCCTCGAAGGGCAGGCCGCCGAGGCCGAGCGGCGGGCCGGCGGGGAGCTCGGGGAACTCCACGGTGCCGTCGGGGTGGACCAGCGCCGGCAGCAGATGGCCGGCGCGGGACAGGCTGCAGATACCGGAGGAGGGGTCGTAGATCGCGTACAGGCAGGTGGCGCCCGTGATGACGGTCTCCTCGTCCGCCACGGCCGCCTCCTGGTCGATGCGGTTGACCAACTCGTCCAGGTAACTGAGGAGTTCGTCGGGCGGCAGATCGAGGGTGGAGAAGTTCTGCACCGCGGTGCGCAGCCGGCCCATCGTGGCGGCGGCGTGCAGACCGTGCCCGACCACATCGCCGACGACCAGCCCGACGCGGGCGCCCGGCAGCGGGATGACGTCGAACCAGTCGCCGCCCACCCCGGTCTGCGCGGGCAGATAGCGGTGGGCGATGTCGAGGGCGTTCTGTTCGGGCAGGCCATGGGGGAGCAGGCTGTGCTGCAGGGTGAGGGCCATGGCGTGCTCGCGGGTGAAGCGGCGCGCGTTGTCGATGCATACGGCGGCCCGCGCGGCCATCTCCTCCGCCAGGGACACATCGCCCTCCTCGAAGGGGGTGTTGTCCCGGGAGCGCCAGAAGTTGGCGACCCCCAGCAGAACGCCGCGCGCCCGGAGCGGAACGGTGATCAGCGACTGGCATCCGTGATTCAGGACCAGCTGGAACCGTTCGGGGTCCTGGGCGCGCCAGTCATCGGCGGCCCGCATGTCCGGCACGAGCACGGACCGACCGGTGACGAAGCCCCTGGCCATCGGAGTGACCGGGGCGTACCTGTGGAGCTCGCCGGCCCGGTAGAGGGGATGGTCGTCGCTCAGGCCGGCGAGCGCCACGCGGTGCAGCTCCGGCGCCTCGCTGTACGCCCCCGCCGGCGGCTCGTCACCGCTCAGGACGGGCTCGGCCAGGTCGACGGTGGCGTAGTCGGCGAACCAGGTCACGGCGACCTGGGTCAGCTCCTCGGCGGTGCGCTGCACATCGAGAGTGGTGCCGATGGTCATGCTCGCGTCGTACAGCAGCCGCAGGCGGCTCTGCGCGGACTCCGCCTTCCCCGCGAGGGCGAGCAGTTCCGTGGAGTCCCGCAGTGTGGCCACGCTGCCGGGCGGGCCTCCCCGGCGGTCCGTGGGCCGGATGTTCACCGCCAGCAGCCGGTCCCCGACCCGTAGCACCTCGTCGGTGACCACGCCCCCGGAGACCAGCAGTTCGGTCGTCCGGGAGTCCAGCCCGAGGTCGGTGACGCGGCGCCGCTCCGCGTCGGGGGCCAGACGGAGGAGCCGGCGCGCCTCGTCGTTGGCCAGCAGGACATGCCCCTCCGCGTCGACGATCAGCACACCCTCGCGCACGGCGTGCAACACCGCGTCATGGTGCTCGTACATGCGGGTCATCTCGGCCGGGCCGAGCCCGTGGGTCTGGCGCCGCAGCCGCCGGCTCACCAGCGCCGTACTGATCGTGGCCAGGGCGAGGGCGGCGGCCCCGGCGCCGAGGACCACCCGCAGCTGCCGGTCGATCCCGCTGCTGACGCGGCTGACCTGCAGGCCGGACGACACCATGCCCACGATCGTGCCGCGGTCGTCCCGCACCGGGACGACCGCCTGCACCTCATGGCCGAGGGGGCCGAAGACGCTTTCAATGGTGACGCGGCCGGCGAGCGAGGGCTCGATGGTGCCGACGAAACGCCTGCCGATCTCTTCCGGTTTGGGGTGCGTGTACCGGATGCCGGCCCGGTCCATCACGACGACGAAGTCGACGCCCGCCCGCTTGCGGGCCGTCTCCGTGAGCGGCTGGAGCACCTTGGTGGGATCGGGGCCGCGTATGGCCTCCACCAGGCCGGGGCTGTGGGCGAAGGACTCGGCCGCGGCAAGCGAGCGATTCCGGGCTCCCTGGAATCTGTCGCTCCGGGCTTGGAACACCAAGGTGGCCACCGCGGCCACGACCAGCAGCAGCACGATCAGGACCTGCAGCACGAACATCTGACCGGCGACGCTGCGCATGCTCGCCAAGGGGCGCAGGCGCCGCGCCGATGACGTGGGCGCGGCCTCCCGCCGCGCACGCCGCGCATGCCGGCCGTCGCCGTCCAGGCGCCGACCGGTGAACGAGCGTCCCGAAGGTGGCCACGGAAAGCGGCCGGAGATCCGGGCCATGGTCCATGTCTACCGTGCACCTGCTGCCTCCGATACCCACCACGCCGGGGTATCGGATGACTGTACGACGAGGTCCCGGCTCGGCCAGTCGCTGCCGGCACCACCGAACGCCTCGATCGGACGACTGCCAGATCCGGACGCCCGTCCAGAACGTCGGGGCCTACGGCCAGGAGATCGCCGACTGCCTGGTCGAGGTGGCGGCCTGGGACTGGCAGTCCCGGCGCCATGTCACTCTCCCGGCGGACGCCTGCGGTCTCTGGGCCACCGCACCAGCGTCTTCAAGGGCTCCGCCCGCTGGACCCTGCTGAGTCTGGTCTTCGCCCTGCGCCGGTCCGCGCTGAGCGCATCCATCACCTACGGGAAGGTCGCCGCGGAGCTCGACATTCTGCCCCGCGGCCGGGTCCCGTTGGACGAGGCGGCGCGAGCGGTGCTCGCGGTACGCCGCGGCAAGGGCATGGTGCTGGGCTGCTCCGACACCGACCGGCGCTCGGTGGGCAGCGTGTTCTTCAGCCCCGTGGTGACCTCCGCCCAGGCCGCCGACCTGCGGGCGCAGGACGCACCGGTCAGCAGCTTCCCCGACGGCTCGACCAGAGTCAGTGCCGGCTGGCTCATCCAGCAGGCGGGATTCGCCCTCGGCACGCCGCTCAGCGAGGGCGTAGGCATCTCCTCGCTGCACCACACCCTGGTCGCCGACGACGGCGGCGCCGGGAGCTTCACGGAGGCGATCGAGATCGTGCAGCGCCAAGTCCTGGACCACACCGGCGTACGCCTCACACCCGAGATCGACTTCCTCGGGGACGGGGACGGGGACGGGGACGGAAACCCGTTGCCGGGGAGCTGAGTGCACCATCCCGCCGCGAGCCGACGCGCCCCGGGCGCTCCGGTCTCTTCCCGCCACTTCACAAGAAGCCTCATACCCGAGAAGTCTTATATCTGCCGCTATAGGAGATATAAGACAGCTCCCCGGGGCGGGATTTCGTTGATCGGCCTCGGACAGTCACAATCTCCCAGTGACCTTCCCCGTCCTTCAGCGGACTCGGTCCTGCCCCGCATGCGGTGAACAGCTGACGCAGCCGCCCGTGGGCCCGGGTGCCGCGGATGTGGGGTGGGCGCATTCGGATGCGTGAAGGAGATGATCTCCCTTCGAGGAGGCATGTTGGTGGAAGGAAGGCTGGCCATGACGGCGGACGCGCGTGGTGAGGTCGAGGAGTTCATCCTGGGGGAGCGTTTCTCCTGTCTGGCGGGTCGCTCCGCCTGGCGCCAGGGCGGCATCACACACCGGCATTACGACCTGCTGGGGAGCGAGGATTCCGCCCGGCTGATGGCGCTCGATCTCGCGGAGTTCGTGGGATCGGCGAACTGGAGCGCTCGGACGTTCACCAGTTTCATCGCGACCTTCGCGCAGCCCCGCGGGGTGGATGAGCTGCGGTTCGAAGAGCTTCTGTGGCAGCAGCTGCAGCTGCTCCACGAGGAGGACTCGGAATCCCACGGCTGGGCCGAGGGCTACTCGTCGGATCCGCAGTCCAGTAAGTTCGCCTTCAGCGTGGCCGGCCATCCGTTCTTCGTGATCGGCCTGCACGAGACGCACCGCCGGTGGGGCCGTCGGCCTCCCTTCCCGATGCTGGCCTTCAACTCCCACGAGCAGTTCGACCGGATCAAGGGCGCCGGGATGTGGGACCGGCTGGCCGAGAAGATACGCAAGCAGGACATCAAGCTGCAGGGGGACATCAATCCCAACCTGTACGAGTACGAGCAGCTCTCCGAGGCCCGCCGCTACTCCGGCCGCCCCAAGCCCGCCGACTGGCAGTGCCCGTTCGCGCCGCGTGACGTGGAGCGGGAGCGTGCGGCAGAGCGCGAACTGACCGTCTCGGGGGCTTGATTTCAAGCTCGGTGCATCAGCTCGGTACATCAGGGCATGAGCTGGGTGCATCAGGACGCGGCGGCTGTCCCCAGGCGGCAGGTGGCAGCGTGGGACAGCCGTCGCACCGGCCGATGGCTGATGCCGATGCGGCGGGCGGTCACGCACATACGGCTCGCCACGTATCGCCCTGCGGCCGCTCGATGTGCATGACTGGCATCAGGCGTGGATCTTCGAGCCCCGCGAGTAGGGCGCGCCTTGTCGTCGCGAGCGTCTGGAGCACGCCGTGGGCCAGGCTCACGCCTTTTCTGTCGGGCGCGCGGCCCCGGCCTCCCGTGGGGTGGGTGCGTCGCGCTGAGAGCGCAGAATGCCGGCCGTGCAGGCGGCGACGGCGCAGAGTGTCACGGGCAGAAAGAACGTCAGGCTGAGCGGGATGAAGTGGGTCAGGGGGCCGATGATGGCGGGCCCGGCGAGCATGCCGAGGTAGCCGAGGCCGGCGACGCGGGAGACGTTCGCGCCGGCGGCGGTCTGGTCGGTGTGGCCTGCGGCGCTGAAGAGTTGGGGTATGCAGCCGGACAGCCCCGTCCCGAACACGGTCCAGCCGATGAGGGCCAGGGGAATCCAAGGGGACAGTGCCGCCACCGTCAGGCCGAGTGCGGCCACGGACGCGCCGTAGCGGAGGACTGCCACCGGCCCGAAGCGCCCGGCCACCCGGTCGGTGAGGAGGCGGCCGACGGTCATGGCGGTGGCGAAGGCTCCGTAGGCAAGGGCGGCGGTGGCGGCGGGTGCCTCCAGGTGGTCCCGCAGGTGGAGCACACTCCAGTCGTTGGCGACGCCTTCGCAGAGCATGAGCGCCAGCGCGAGCGTGGCCAGGATCCAGATGCGTCGGGGAGTTTGGCGCCGGGCCGTCCTCTCGGCAGCCCCGGCAGTCGCGGTGTGCGCGCTGTCGGCTGGTAGTACGCCGTGGGCGTCCTCGGGACGTAGCAGCGCGAGGGCACCCGCCCCGGCGACGGCGAGGCCCAAAAGCGCTACCGCGCCAAGGGTCACCGGCGGGCTCCAGCCCCAGCTGAGCGCACGGGCGCCGGCCAGCGCGGCAAGGACGCCGCCGATGGAGAAGGTGGCATGGAACGCGGACATGACGGGCCGCCGGTAGCGGCGTTCCACCTGCACGGCATGGGCGTTCATGCTGACATCCAGGCAGCCGTTGCCGAAGCCGAGCACCAGCAGCGCCGCCCCCAGCGTCCAGACGTTGGTGGCCAGGCCCGGCAGGACCAGGGCGGCGCTGCACAGTGCCGCGCTGACCGGGACGACGGTGCGGGCGCCGGAGCGGTCGGTGAGCGGGCCGACGAGCTGCATGCCCGCGAACGCTCCCGCGCCGAGCAGCAACAGGAGCCAGCCGAGCATGGCATGGCTGACCCCGGCTCGGTGCTCGATGGCGGGGATGTGGACGATCCACATCCCCATGAGGAAGCCGTTGAGGGCGAAGTAGGCGAAGGTGGCCGGCCGGCCGGACCGCAGTGATCCGTCCGGGCCGGCCCGCAGTGACCGCGGTGATCTGTTCATGCGAACGAACATAGCGAACATGATCTATGTGTGAAATCTTGCGTTTCGAACGCAACTCATGTTCAGTTGGGTCATGGCGAGTACCGATCGACTGACGCAGATCACCGATGCCGTGCGTGCGGCGGGCCGTATCGGCGTCGCGGAACTGGCCGGCCTCACAGGCGCTTCGGAGATGACGATCCGCCGCGACCTGGAGGTCCTGGCCGACCAGGGCGTAGTGGAGCGCTACCGGGGAGGAGCGCGAAGCCTGCTGCTGCGCGGCGACGAGCCCCCCTTCGCGCTGCGGGCGCGGGAAGGGCTGGAGACCAAGAGACGCATCGCCGCCGAGGTCGCCGGGCTGATCGCCGACGGGGAGTCGGTCGTCCTCGACAGCGGCACCACCTGCCTGGAGGTGGCCGGCGCGCTGGAGCAACGGCGCCTGACCGTGATGCCGCTGTCCCTCCACGCCGTCAACGCGCTGACCGGGGCATCGCAGCTGACGCTGCTCGTACCCGGCGGTCGGCCGCGGTCCGGCGAGCTGGCGCTGACCGGCCCGCTGACCGCGGCATCGCTGGCCGCCCTGCGCTTCGACACCGCCGTCATCGGCTGCTGCGGACTGACCGCGAAGGGCGGCCTGACCGCCTACGACCTGGACGATGCCGCCGTCAAGCACGCCGCGATCGCCTCGGCCCGCCGCGTGATCGCCGTCGCGGAGGGCGCCAAGCTCTCCCGCACCGCCCTTGCCTTCGTCGCTCCCGCCGCCGGCCTGCACGCCGTCGTCACCGACGAGAGCGCCCCGAATGACGAGACCGACGCGCTGGCCACGGCCGGCGTGACCGTACGAAAGGTATGACCCCGTGACCGGCACCGTGCTCTTCGACCTGTTCGGCGTCATCGCTCAGCATCAGTCCACGGCCGGGAAGAACCGGCTGGTCCGCACGGCGGGTGTGCCCGGCCCGGCTTTCTGGGACGCCTACTGGGCGCTGCGCCCGCCCTACGACCGCGGCGAGCTGACCGGGCCGGGGTACTGGCGACGGGTGGCCGACTCCCTGGGTGTCCGCTTCGACGGCCACCGGACCGCGGAACTCGTCGAGGCCGACATCGCCGGCTGGAGCGCCGTTGACGACACCATGGTTTCCCTGGTGGAGGAGCTCGCGGCAGCAGGGAGGCGGATCGCGCTGCTGTCCAACATCCCCGAGGAACTGGCCGTCCACTACGAAGAACACCACCCCTGGCTCCAGCACTTCGCGATACGCGCGTTCTCCTGCCGTATCGGCCACGCCAAACCCGACCCTCGCTCCTACAGGTGGTGCCAGGAGGCCCTGCACACCGAACCGGAGCACATCTTCTTCGTCGACGACCGTCAGGAAAACATCCGGGCCGCCGAGGCAACCGGCATGCACGGCCACCTCTTCACCACCCCTGCCCGACTGCGGGAAGCTCTCGCCACATGGGACTCCGCCACCGGCTCGCGATCGTGACCACGTGACCTCCCTTCACCAACTCGGCAGGCTGGGGCCCGACACGAACCGTCCGCCGCCATTAGCCGAGCAGCCCCCCGGTGTGCGGGTCATCGGCCAGCTGCCGCCAGGAGTGCCCGGACGTGGCGAACGCCTCCGGGTCGACCGCTTCGACCAGGTCTTCGACGCGGTTCGCCAGCAGCTCTTGCGGTGTGAACACCGCCCAGTCGCCGGGCTTTCCGCCCGCCCCCACGTCCCACCGCTCCCACTCCTTCCGCAGCTGCTGGTACGTCCAGCACGCGTAGAGCAGGGCCGATATGTCCCGGTGCAGATATGCCGCGGGCCCGTCCTCGCCGTACCAGTCCGGCAGCTCAACGCGGCCGGTGGCACCGTCCAGCGCCATTGCGAGGTCGAGCGTCCACCAACCCAGCGCGATGAAGTTCCGCTGGTACCCACGCTCGGTGTACGGATTCTTGCCCTCCTCGCCCTCCTCGTCCGCTGGTGTGTCGAAGAGCGCGGAGTGGACCTCGGCCATGGTGCGCAGCGGTCCGTCGTGCAACGCGAAGATGTCGGCGTTGACCGGCAGCCCGATCTCCGTGAGCAGGCGGCGGGTCGGCTCGTGCGTGAGGCCGGAGGGCAGTTCCTCCGGGGCGAAACGGTGCACCCGGCCGTCCTCGGCGGTCTCCGCGATCAGGCCGGGGTCGAGCACATAGGCGAGTTCGTCCGGTACGCCGAGACGCGCGCCCCAGTGCAGCGCGCGGATCAGCAATGACGTTTCCCAGTGGGCGGGTTGGGGGCCACCGGCGAACAGCCCGGGGTCAAGGCGACGCATCCGCTCCCGGGCCTGCTGCCGTACCTCGGCGACGACCGCCGGACCTCGCCGGCCTCCGTATGGATCAAGGCCACGTGGTGCTTCCGACACCGCCTCGATCTCCCCTATCAGCCCGGCCAGTTCAGAAAGACCCGAGGCGATGAGGTCGTGACGCAGCAGATCCTTCTCCCACGCGACGAGATGTACGCCGCCCGTCGTGCCGTCCAGCACCAGCCATGCCTGCCAGTAGTAACTCTCCCCGAGAACCAGCAGCCGCCGGTCACCCATGATGACCGCCTCGTCGCCCTCACCGGCACAGAAGGGCTCCAGTCGCCCCGCACGGAGTCCGGTGAAGCGGAAGTCGGCGCCCTCCTCAGGCAATCCCTCCTCGACAAGAAAGCGCCGGCTCGGTTGATGTTTCAGCACTCCCGGCAACGAGGCCGCGTCCAACCGGCGCCGGGGCGGGCCTCCGTTCGCGTACTTCCCCTGCCTGCTGTCACCCAAGTAGCCAGCCATGAACCGCTGTTCCCCCCCGCGAGATTGCTCACTTCTCCTGACCACTTCTCCCGGCCACTCCTCGTGATCGGTGCTCGTGGTCACGCTCTTGATCTCCGCTTCAGACACTAGCGCGGGCCACTGACAATCGACTGGCCGAAGCCGCCAGGGAAGCTCCGTCCGTCCCGTTGCCGCGTAGCCGGCGGACCTGGGATTCGGCCTGTACCGAAAAGCCTGGTCTCCGGGTGCCCGGCCGCGCATCCTGTGGGGCGGGTGTGAGACCGCACCCGCCCAACGACCGACGGAACATCAGGGGGAACATTCATGCGTCAGATCCAAGCGAAGGTGAAGGCGGTCGCGGCCACCACCGCGCTCGCCGGCCTTGCGGTGCTGCCGCTCGCCGGAAGCGCTCACGCCGCGCCGAAGGCAGCAGCCTCCCACGGCTGCCCGTCCGGGTATGTGTGCCTGTACCCGAACGCGAGCTGGAACGGGGGCAAGCCCATCTACAAGTGGTACACCTACGGCGCCCACAACATCAGCGGCCAGTACGGCGTCAAGCGGTTCTTCAACAACCAGACCGGCGGTGCCATCGCCCGTAACTGCACCGGCCGCAACGGCACCGGCTGCCAGGGTGCCCAGCGGGCCGGTACTTACGCCGACTACAACTACACCCCGTACAACTCCGTCCGCCTCGAACGCGGTTGACGCACATCGGCCGATCGGGAACGACGATGAGGATTGCCCCGTCCCGGTCGCCAGCACGGTGACGCACTGCTGATCGTGCTCGTGCGGGAGTCTCGATCGCCCGGCGGACGGCCGGGCGATCGAGATTCTTTTGTGCGGTGACGCGGCCGGGCACTGGCCGCTTCTCGACCGACCACCGGAAGCCTGCTCAACTTCCACGGCCAAGGCGTGGTTCGGCTCTCCCTCTGCCTGAACCACCCGAGAATTCACGCACGCCCTGCTTCATTCCCTTACCGGCTGTTTCGCCCTTTTCTGACCGCGCTCGCCCGGACCGAGTCGCCCTCATGGTCGCCGTTCGGATACCCCTGGGCGGGGAGACAGGTATGGTCCTGGGCACCCGGCCCCGTCCCGGGCTTGTGGGGGCTGTGGTTGCCGGGACATGTGTTGAAGGGGTGCCGCTTCCGGTGGCGGATCCGTATTGTCAGCTCGCGCCGGAGCGTGCTCGCTCCAAGATCTCCGCGTGGGCTCTGCCCAGGGCCCCTGTAATGCCTGGTTGTGCTGCATAGAGGGAGCAGTGGTGACACTCCTGATCGTACCGGTCATGATCACATTCGGGATATTCCTGCTTGCCATGGTGGCTGTGGGTTTCTGGACGTATCAGGACACGTTGACGTTTTCTGATTTCGCTCTGGGCGGGCGTCGGCTGAGTGCGCCGGTGGCGGCTTTGTCGGCGGGCGCCAGTGATATGTCCGGTTGGTTGTTCTTGGGGTTGCCGGGGGCGGTATATGCGGCCGGGATCGGTGCCACGTGGATTGCCGTGGGGCTGGCGGTCGGTACGTATCTGAATTGGCGTCTGGTCGCGCCCCGTTTGCGTACGTATACCGAGCGGGCGGGTGACGCCAAGACGCTGTCGGCGTATCTGGAGGAGCGGTTCGAGGACGGCAGCAGGATACTGCGCCTGCTTTCGGCGACCGTCATCGTCGTGTTCTTCACCGTCTACGTCGCCAGTGGTCTCCTCGCCGGCGGTGTGCTGTTCGAGGGGATATTCGGGGGCGGATTCGAGTTCGCTCTCACGGTCTTCGCGGTGGTGATTGTCGTCTACACCGTACTGGGTGGTTTTCGCGCGGTGAGCGTGACGCATTCGGTGCAGGCCACATGGATGTTCTGCGTGGCGGTGGCGCTGCCGGCGATCGGCATCATGATGCTGGGCGGGTTCGGAGCGCTGCATGAGGGGATCACCGACAAGAGTCCGTCCCTTCTTGACCTGGGTGCCAAGGCCGCCTTCGACGGTGACCGTTGGACGTCCGGTGAGCCGCTCGGCGCGGTGGCGGTCATATCCCTGCTCGCATGGGGAATGGGCTATTTCGGCCAGCCGCACATTCTGGTCCGCTTCATGAGTGTCCGCAGCGCTCGCGAAGTCTCCATCGCCCGTCGTATCGGGGTGGGCTGGGTGGTCGTCGCGCTGGCGGGCGCGTCGCTCGTGGGCCTGGTAGGAATCGCCGCGCTCGATCAGCCGCTGGAGAATCCGGAGACCGTCTTCATCGCGCTCTGCGCCCAGTTGGCCAACCCGTGGGTTGCGGGAATTCTGCTGGTCGCCGTGCTGGCGGCGATCAAGTCCACGGCGGACAGTCAGCTGCTGGTCTCGGCGATGGCCCTCACCGAGGACTTCTACCGGGCGTTCGTCAAGCGGCAGGCGTCGGATGCGGCGATGGTGCTGGCGGCGCGTGCGACGGTGGTGGTCGTCGCGTTGGTGGCGTATGTCATCGCCCTCAGCGGCGGCGCTGTGCTGGACATCGTCGCCTACGCCTGGGCGGGCTTCGGCGCCGCCTTCGGCCCGGTGATCCTGCTGTCGCTCTACTGGCCCCGCATGACGCGGGCCGGGGCGATGGCCGGCATCGTGACGGGGACTGTGACCGTTGTGGCGTGGAAGCACATCGACCCGCTCCTCGGGCCGCTTCAGTCGGGCATCTACGAGATGGTGCCGGGGGTACTGGCGGCCACGGCGGCGGCGGTGGTCTTCGGACGGTTCGTCGGCCGCCCGCCCCGGCGTGTCTGGTCGGGTCCTCTGGACAAGAAGGACGCCTCGGCGATGCCGGTCGGCTGAGTCCGCGCCGGTCACGCCGATTAGACCGTTCAACGGATGGACTCCGGCCACCGGCAGTGTCAAGAGCGTCAAGGGCGCGTGCGGCGTATGGCGGCCCCGCGTAGCACCGGCGCACACCGTGCCGACCATGTGGTCCCTCTGCTCGCTGAGGTACGGGGCATCAGCAGTGGTCGGGGACGAGGCCGCGCGTTGGCCGGATTTGGTGCTTTCTTCGGGGTGTTGCCGGACCTACAGTGACTGTATGACCGGATTCGATATCTGGTCACGGGGGTTGCGGGGCAGCGGCCGGGCAGGCCACGGGGGAGTGGTTGTGGAGCACGCGGAGCGTGGGCAGCGCATCCTGGCGGCAGCGGGGGAGTTGCTGCTGGCGTGGGGCTACCGGCGGGTGACGATCGATGAGATAGCCCGCCGTGCCAAGGTCGGGAAGGGCACTGTCTACCTGCACTGGCGGACGAAGGACGCCCTGCTGCTGGCGGTTTTGCTCACGTACAAGGCGCGTAGCCAGCGGCGTGAGCTGGAGCGTATGCGCGCCGACCCCCTGGAGATTCTGCCGAGCCGGATGATGCACGGGCACTACCGCGACTTCCTGGAGGAGCCGGTCCTGCGTGCCGTCTACACCGATGACTCCGACGTGCTGGGCCGGCTCAATGACATAGCCAAGAAGGAACTCGCGGGGCTGATGGCGGAGGGCGAGCGCGTCCTGCAGCGTCATCTTGAAGTGCTGCGCGAGCACGGCCTGGTGCGCACCGACAGCGACGTCAGCCATCAGCGCTATGCCCTGATGGCGATGGCGACCGGCTTCTTCATGGCCGAGGCACTGCTCTTCGACCGTGCCCCGGGCCCTGCGGAGATACGGGCCGACATCCTCGCTCACACGGTCCGCGGCGCGCTGGAAACCCGCACGGGCTCCGATTCCCCTGATGACGGCTCCAGCACGGATGCCGCGGTCGCTGCCGCTGCCGCCGCCGCACCCGAGATCATCGCGCTCTACGAGCACCTGGAAGAACTCAGCGCACAGGAAATGCGCCGGCAATTGCGCCACTGACCCCCCCACACGTGGAGGAGAACGAACGATGTCCGAAGCACCCGCTGTCTCCCCGCTCGCCGCACACGTCGGCAAGCACCCGGGCGAGCCGAACGTCATGGACCCCGAGCTGGTGAACGACCCGTTCAGCGGCTACGGCAAGCTGCGCGAGCAGGGCCCCGTCGTCCGCGGCCGGTTCATCGACGACTCGCCCGTATGGTTCGTGACGCGCTTCGAGGAAGTCCGCGAGGTCCTGCGCGACCAGCGGTTCGCGAACAACCCGGCCGTGGCCGGGACCGAGCCGGGCGATGACCCCCTGTCGCGGATGGTGGAGGTGTTGGGCATCCCCGAGCACCTCCGCGTCTACATGGAGGGCTCGATACTCAACTGCGACGCTCCTGACCACACCCGGCTCCGCCGTCTGGTGTCGCGGGCCTTCACGGCACGCAAGATCACCGGCCTGCGCCCACGGGTCGAGCAGATCGCCGACGAGCTGCTGGCCCGGCTGCCCGAGCATGCCGAGGACGGCGTCGTCGACCTCATCGAGCACTTCGCCTATCCCCTGCCCATCACGGTCATCTGCGAGCTCGTCGGCATCCCTGAGGCGGACCGCCCGCAGTGGCGGGCATGGGGCGCCGACCTCATCTCGCTGGAGCCGGAGGCGCTCGCCAGGACCTTCCCGGCGATGATCGACCACATCCACGAACTGGTCCGCGAACGCCGCCAGGCGCTGACCGACGACCTGCTCAGCGAGCTCGTCCGTACGCATGACGACGACGGCAGCCGGCTCAGCGACGTCGAGATGGTCACCATGATCCTCACCCTGGTCCTGGCCGGCCACGAGACCACCGCCCACCTCATCGCCAATGGCACGGCCGCTCTGCTCACCCACCCCGACCAGCAGCGGTTGGTCACGACGGACCCGGGGATTCTCCCGCGCGCCGTCCATGAGCTGATGCGCTGGTGCGGACCGGTGCACGCGACCCAGCTGCGCTACGCCTCCGAGGACATCGACCTCGCCGGCACCCGCATCAGCAAGGGCGAGGCGGTGCAACTGGTCCTGGTCTCGGCGAACTTCGATCCCCGCCACTACTCCGACCCCGACCGCCTCGATGTGACCCGCCACCCTGTGGGCCAGGCCGAGAACCACGTGGGCTTCGGCCATGGCATGCACTACTGCCTGGGCGCCACGCTCGCGCGACAGGAGGGCGAAGTCGCCTTCGGCCGGCTGCTCTCGCACTACCCCGGCATATCACTGGCCGTGGAACCGGACGCTCTGGAGCGCGTCCCCCTGCCCGGGAGCTGGCGGCTGGCGTCCCTGCCGGTGCGGTTGCGGTAGCGGCGGGGACGTGGCACTGGGCCCGCGCAGTGGGCCCGGTTACGCGACACCGCACCGGTGCGACCCGGGCTCGTTTCGGTGGGCACCGGTGCGGACTTGGGCCGTAGGAAAGGCGCGGAGGCGGCGGCCCCACTGCCGCGGTCCGGAAAATTCTCAAGAGTTCCGGGGAGCTGTCGATCCGGCCCTCTCCCGTTCGTGGCAAGGGTGAGAGGCAGGCACAAGACCTCGCCCGGACTGAGGGGTTACCACGCCGCGTTACCTGACCATGGTCCGCGTCCATGAGTTCTGCCCACGCCCCCGGCCAGCGTGGGCAGAGCGCCCCGCAGTTCAGGCGCGCCGCACGCGAGGGCCGCCCGCCTATCGCGCCGGGCGCCCCCTCGTCCTGGCCGACTTCGCCCTGGTCGGCTCCATCGCGGCCATCTCCGCGATTCCTTCCGAGAAGCCGACCGGCGGTACGAACCCGAGGCACCGCTTGGCCGCGGAGATGTCGAACCAGTGCGGTTGGACGAGTTCGGCCACCAGGAAGCGGCTCAGTTCCCGCGTGCCGGTGGTGCGGGCGAGGTGCGCGGCCGTGTCGCGGACCGTGGCCGCCGCGTGCGCCAGCCGCGTGGGCACGGAGCACCACTCGGCGCGGATCCCGGTGCTCGCCAGGAAGAGCGTGGCGATGATGCGCAGCGGACGGGGATCGTCCTGGGTGATGAAGTAGGCGCGGCCGTCGACGGGTTGGCGTTGGTGGAGGAGGTCCAGGGCGAGCAGGTGGGCGTGGGCGGCGGTGCGCAGGTGGGTGGTGTCGACGAGGTTGGTGCCGTCCCCGGGCATGAACAGGCGGCGGCCGCGGACCGCGCGCAGCAGGGCCGGCAGGAAGTGGGGGTCGCCGGGGCCCCAGATGATGTGCGGGCGCAGGGAGCAGGTGGCCAGGGCGGGGCGGTTGGCGGCCAGCACGAGTTGTTCGGCGCGTGCCTTGGTCCAGGGGTAGGCGGCCAGGTGGCGCTCGGGGTAGGGGATGCGTTCGTCGGCGTTCCGCAGCCCGCCAGGGGGGAAGACGACGCTGGCGGTGGAGGTGTGGACGAGGGTGCGTACGGCGTGTGCGCGGCACTGTTTGAGGAGGTTGCGGGTGCCGTGGACGTTGGTCATCCAGTACGGGCGCATCGGCCCGCTGACGCCGGCGAGAGCCGCGGTGTGGATGACGGCGTCGCAGCCGGCGACGGCCCGGGACACGGCGGTGGGGTCGACGAGGTCGCCTTGGTGCTGGTGGACGCCGAGGCGGGCCAACGTGGCGCTGGGGCGACGGCTGAGGGACTGGGTCCGGGTTCCGCGGGCGATGAGCCGGCGGCAGATCTCGGTGCCGAGGAAGCCGCTGCCTCCGGTGACGAGGACCCGGGCGGGGCCGGTCATGTGGTCTCCCTTACGCGCTTCGCGGCCCAGGCGGCCAGCCGTTCGCGATCGATCTTGGAGTTGTGGCGGATGTCGGTGGGAAAGCGCGGGTGGATGAGGACGGAGCCGATGTGGTGGCCCTGCGGGTGGCGGTCGAGGACCTCGCGGAGGGCGGCCCGAGCGGTGCGGCGGTCCCGGCCGCGGTGGGCGGTACCGTCCAGTTCCGCGCAGAGCACGGCTCGCTGCTGCCCGGCCGGGCCGACGCCGACCAGGGCGCTGCGTCGTACGCCCGGTGCCGTGTCCGCCGCTGTTTCGATGTCCTCCGTGTTCAGGACGCAGGCGGCGCCGATGACGCGTTGCGACGTGCGGCCGTGGAACCACAGGCGTCCCTGGTCGTCGAGGCGTCCCAGGTCACCGGTGCGGTGCAGCAGACCGCAGTCGGCGGCGATCTTGGTGTCGGCGGTGGCCTGCGGGCGGGCGTGATAAGCGGGACTGACGTTACGGCCGGCGACGGCGATCTCGCCCACCCCTGTGGCGTCGGCCTCCAGGACGCGCACCTCGACTCCGGGCACCACGCGGCCGACGCATGTTCCCCGGTGCGGCATGTCCGCGTCGTTCCGCAGGGCGTGCAGTTCCCTGGTGGTGACGGCGCTGACCGGCAGGCATTCGGTGGCGCCGTAGACGCTCAACACCTGGGCGTCCGGACGGAGCACCGAGTGCAATGTGTCGGCCAGCCGGGCGCGGAGCGGGGCGCCGAAAGCCAGCACCCGGTCGACGGAGGGCAGGGTGAGCCCGTGGTGCGCGCAGTGGCCGGCCAGCAGGCCGAGTACGGCGGGGGAGGCGGCGACCACCGACGCGCGGTGTGCCAGCAGGGGGCGCAGGACGCGTTCGGGAGGTGTGCGGGCCGGGGCGAGGTGGTTGACGGCCGGGCAGAGTGTGGTCAGCCCGAGGGCCGGGCCGAGCAGGGCGATGGGCAGGAAGCCGGAGAGCAGCACCCCGCCCGGGTCCGGGGCCAGGACCGGTCGGAGGGCGTCGACCTGCCCGGCCAGTGTGCCGCACCGGTACTCCGCGCCCTTGGGCACTCCTGTGGAGCCCGAAGTGAACGCGATGATCGCCAAATCCTCCGGGTCCGGTTCCGGAGCCTCCAGCGCCGGGCCCCCGACGTCCGGCACCGCCACCGGCAACCGCCGCCCCAGCCCCGGCAGGAGGGCGCGGCGGGTCACCAAGGGCGTACGGACATGGCCGGGTGCCCAGCGCAGCGCCCGGAGCCCCATATGGGCCAGGGGCTCACCGACGAACACCTCAGGGGCCACGTCGTCCAGGCAGGCCCGGAGCCGGGCGCCGGGCATGCCCGGTTCCAGCAGCACCGGGACGGCGCCGATGGCGAGCAACCCGTAGGCCACGGCCACTAGTTCGTACGGGCCCCGGGTCATCGTCACCGCCTTGTGGCCGCGGCGGACCCCGGCGGCCCGGAGCGCCTCGGCCACGGCATGGCAGCCCGCGGACAGGCGGGCGTAGCTGATGGACTGCCCGGAACCGTTCCGGCGGCCGGGGACCAGCGCCGTGGCGTCGGGACGGGACCGGGCGAGCTCCGCCACCTGTGCGTAGAGGCCGGCTCCGCTGGTCGTCATGCCGTCTCCCGGAGGAAGTCGCGGATGTGGCCCCCGAGTTCCTCGGCGGCGTCCTCCATCACGTAGTGACCGGCGTCGGCGTACTGGTGGACGCGGGCCTGCGGGAAACGGTCCGTCCATGCGTCCAGTACGAGCGGGGTGAAGACCGGATCCCGCATTCCCCAGCCGACGAACACCGGCAGTCCGGCCAGGCCGCTGCCGCCGTCCGGGGGTTCGAGCAACCGCCACGACGGCTCGTCGTCGTGACGCGGAATGCTGCGGACGAACGCGACAACGGCCCTCCGGTCCCGGAGCCGGGCGTACGGCCGCAGATACGCCCGCCGTTCCGCGGCGGGCAGCGGACGGACGACCCCGGCGCGTACGGCGGTGCGGGCGAAGGCGTTGGTGAGGTGGGTGAGGGCGGCGATGGGGGCGGAGTCCCTGATGCACCTCAGGGGGAGGGGCAGACGGTAGCCCGGCGGCCAGCGGAAGGCGATGGTGTTGAGGACGACCAGCCGGGTCACCGCGCCCGGATTGCGCAGTGCCCAGGCGAAGCCGAGCGGCCCGCCCCAGTCGTGCATCACCAGGGTCCACCCCTGGCCGGGCAGTCGTCGTTCGTCGGTGAGATGGCCGAAGAAAGCTTCCAGGGCGTCGAGTTGACCTTCGTAGCGGTCGGTGAGGCCGGGGGGCACCGGAGGGCGGGGGGACAGGCCCATGCCCGGGAGGTCCGGGGCCAGGCACCGGACATGCGGTGACAGGGCGGGCAGCAGATGCCGCCAGGTGTAGCTCCACGAAGGGTTGCCGTGCAGGAGCAGGACGGGGTCGCCCGAGCCGGTGTCGAGGTAGTGCTGGCCGGTGGCGGGGACGCGGTGCCAATGGGCCGGGCCGGGATAGCCGGGCAGCGCGCCGGGCGGGATGACGGGTGGTGGCAGGGTTCCCGGGGGTGCCGTGATCGCGTTCATGGCGCGCTCACAGCCTGATGAGGGCGAGGCCCACGCTGGTACCGCTGGCCAGTCCGATCAGCCCCACCGTGTCGCCCGGCTCCACCCGGTGGGTCTGCTGGGCCTCGACCAGTTGCAGGGGCAGGGAAGCGGACGCGCAGTTGCCGTGCTCGGCCACGGTGGCGATGCAGCGGCTCACGGGCAGCCGGAGCTTGCCCGAGGTGTCGTGGAACTGCTGCAGCGTGATCTGGTGGAAGGCGATGAACGCGCTCTCGCGGATCGCCCGCAGTTCCCGGTGGGCGGGTTCCAGGTGCGACGGCAGGTTGTCGAGTGCGGTGCTCAGGAGGTCTCCGCTGAGCTGCAGGGACGTGCACTCGTCGTCGTTCGACCGGCCGCGCAGGGAACCGCCGCCCGCCACGACACAGGCTTCCCAGGCCGCGGATTCGGCACTGAAGGACAGGGTCAGCACTCCCGGGTCGCCGTCCCCGGCGGGGCCCGCGGTCAGCAGGAGGGCCGCGCCGGCATCGGAGACGGTGTATCCGGGCATGGCCCGCAGCAGGGCCTCGTGGTCGGGTACGCGCCAGCGGGTGGCGTCGGTGGCGCTCTCACCGCAGGCGATCAGCACCGTCCGGTACCGGCCGACCGCGATGAAGGAGCAGGCCACCTCGACGGCGTTGAGCACGCTGTTGCAGGCGTTCTTGACGTCGAATACGGGGCAGGAGGCGCCGAGTTTGGCGGCCACGATGTGCGCGGTGGCCGGTTCGATGAGGTCCTGCGCGGTGGCGGCGAACAGCAGCAGATCCACCTCGCCGATATCCGCCCCGGCGGAGCACAGCGTCTTGACGGCGGCCGCCACCGCGAGGTCGGAAGCCTGCACACCCTCGTCCCGCACGTGGACGCCGCGTACTCCGGTGACGTACTCCAGCAGGCCGGGAGGCGGAGCGTACGCGCCACCGGACGCCGCGATCCTTGCCCGGGTCTCTTCCATGGTCCGGTAGCGGGACGGCAGGTGGACGGCGATTGCGGACAGACGGGCACGCGGGCTGTCGAACACAAGGGGCACTCTAAAGCAGACAAAACATCAACTCACCTGCCATAGAGGTTAATTCATTCGATCTGGTCAAAACCGGCTGCGGTCGGCGCCGAGTTGGGTAGCCCCCTCAAAAAGGAACCGCGGGACAGCCGTGCGCGGCGGAACGGAGGCACGGATGGGGCGTGACGATCAGGCCGTGGCCGTGGTGGGCGCCGGCTGTCGCCTGCCCGGAGGGATCGACGACCTGCCGGGTCTGTGGACCGCCCTGAAGGAGCGGCGCGACGCGGTCGGCGAGATGCCCGCGGACCGGTTCGACAAGTCCCGCTTCGTGGACCCCGGGGCCCTCCGGCCCGGCCGCAGCTACACCGCTGCCGGGGGATTCCTCGACGACGTGGCCGGCTTCGACGCCGCCTACTTCGGCATCTCGCCCAAGGAAGCCGCGCATATCGACCCCCAGCAGCGGCTGCTGCTGGAAATGGCGGTCGAGGCGATCGACGACGCCGGGATCCCCGCCGAGTCGCTCGCCGGGTCGGACACCTGTGTCTTCGTCGGGATCTCCGACCCGGCCTACGGTCAGTTGCAGGCGACCCTCGGCGACCACACCAGCCCCTACACCATGAGCGGCGCCACCCTGTCGATCGCCGCCAACCGCCTGTCGTACGTCTTCGACCTGCGCGGACCGAGCGTGTCGGTCGACACCGCCTGTTCCTCCGCCCTGGTGGCCCTGGACCGGGCCTGCCGGACACTGCTGGACGGCACCAGCCGCACCGCGCTGGTCGGTGGTGTCAATGTGCTGACCAGCCCCTACGGTTTCGCGGGCTTCTCACACGCGGCGATGCTGTCGCGGCGCGGACGGTGTGCGGCGTTCTCCGCCGACGCCGACGGTTTCGTACGGGCCGAGGGCGGGGGCGTCGTCGTCCTCAAGCGGCTGGCCGACGCGCTGGCCGACGGCGACCGGATCCACGGGGTGATCGCCGGCACCGGCACCAACTGCGACGGCCGCACCCAGGGCATGGCCCTGCCCAGTTCCCCGGTGCAGGAGGCGCTGCTGCGCGCCGTCTGCGCGCGGGCGGGCGTGGAGCCGGACGATCTCGTGTACTTCGAGGCGCACGGCACCGGCACCCCGGCCGGTGATCCGGCGGAGGCGAACGCCATCGGACGGGCGCTCGGCCGGCGGCGTACCGTCGGGCCGCTGCCGATCGGCTCGGTCAAGTCCAACCTGGGACACCTGGAACCGGCCGCCGGCATGCCCAGCCTGTGCAAGGCGCTGCTGGTACTGCGGCACGCCGAGGCCCCGGCGACGCTGCACGCCCACCCGCTCAGCCCGGCCATCGACTTCGACGGACTCGGACTGCTGCCCACCGTCGAGCCCGTCGCCCTGCCGGCCGGGGACCGGGCCGCGGTGGGCATCAACTCCTTCGGTTTCGGCGGCGCCAACGCCCATGCCGTGCTGACCGGGCCGCCCGCTCCGCCCGTACGGGAAGAGGGCGGCGGGGGCCGGGTGCCGGTGATGATCTCCGCTCGTTCGGCCACCGCCTTGCGGGAACTGGCCGCCCGGGTCTCGACGCGGCTGCGGGAAGCGGCCCCCGACGAGTTCCACGACCTGTCGCACACCACCACCCGGCGCCGCAGCGCCCATCCACACCGCGCCGCGGTCCTGGCCGACAGCGCGGACGCGGCGGCCGGGGAGCTGGAGCGGCTCTTCGCCGGTGAGCCCGCGGCCGGGGCCATGACACGCGCGGCCGACCGGGACACGGTGGCGTACGTCTTCTCCGGCAACGCCTCGCAGTGGCCCGGCATGGCCGCCGACCTGCTGACCGGCGAACCGGTCTTCCGGGAAGCCGTCGAAGCGGCCGACCATGCCCTGGCCGCGTATCTGGACTGGTCAGTGGCGAAGGAGCTGGCCCGGCCCACCGATGCGCGCTGGCAGCGCACCGAGTTCGCCCAGCCCCTCCTGTTCGCCGTCCAGGCGGGACTGACGGAACTGCTCGCCGCCCGGGGCCTGTGGCCGTCCGCCGTGGCCGGCCACAGCGTCGGCGAAGTGGCCGCCGCCCACGCCGCCGGTGCACTGACGCTGGAGCAGGCGGCCCGGGTGATCGCGGAGCGCAGCCGTGCGCAGGGGCAGACGGCGGGCACCGGCCGGATGGCCGCGGTCGGGCTGCCGGAGGAAGCGGCCCGGGAAGCACTGGCCCGCTACGACGGCGCCCTGGAGATCGCCGGAATCAACAGCGACCAGGACGTCACCGTCGCCGGCGACCCGGACGCCCTCATCGCACTCGGGGCCGAACTGGCCGCCCGGGACACCTTCTTCCGTGAACTGGACCTGGACTACGCCTTCCACACCCGCGCCATGGATCCGATCGCCGGCCCCTTGCATGCCGCGCTGGCCGACCTGAACCCCGGCCCCTCCCGCATCCCGTTCGTCTCCACCGTCACCGGAGCCCCGCTGTCCGGCGAGGAGCTGACGGCCGCGTACTGGTGGCGCAACGTCCGCGAGCCGGTCCGCTTCGCCGCCGCCATCGGCCATGTCCTCGCCGAGGAGGCCGACATTCTCCTGGAAATCGGCCCGCACCCGGTGCTGCGCCCCTACCTGCGTCGCACCAGGGCCACGCACATCCCCACCCTCCGCCGTGACGGGGACGGGGCCCGGGACCTGAGCGCAGCGGTAGCCGCCCTGCTCGCGGCGGGTGCCGCCGTGGACTGGCTAACCCACTTCCCGCGCGCGGGAAGGGTCACGGACCTGCCCGCCTACCCCTGGCAGCGCGTCCGCCACTGGCACGGCACCCCGCAGGACCTGGTCTTGCGTACCAGCGGCACCGGTCTGCTCGACCACCCGCTCCTGGGTGAACGCCTCCCCGCCCCGCACCCGCTGTGGGAAGGTCCCGTCGAACCGCAACTGGTGCCCTGGCTGGGCGACCACCGGATCGGCGGAACGGTGCTGATGCCCGCCACCGGATACGTCGAGATGGCCCTGTCCGCCGGCCGACGAGCCCTGAACCGGCCGGCGGAGGTACGGCACCTGGAGATCTCCCGCCCGCTTCCCTTCCCGGACTGGCCCGACCCCGGCCTGGTCCGGCTCCAGACCGCCGTCACACCGGACGACGGCACCCTCACCATCAGCAGCAACCAGGGCCGCGGCAGCGAGTGCCTGCCCGTCGTCCGCGCCCAGGTCCGCTCGCTCCTCGGCTCCGCTCCCGCACCTCTCGACCCCGAGGCGATCCGCGCCCGGTGCCCCCGCTCGATCAGTGCCACCGACTACTACCGGACCTGCCATCGGGTCGGCCTGGGCGTCGGGCCTGCCTTCCAGCTATTGCGCGAACTGCACGTGGGAGAAGGAGAGTTGCTGGCCTCCTATCGGTACGAGGAGCCCGGCGAGCCGTACACCGTCCACCCGGTGCTGTTGGACGCACCGCTCCAGGCCACCGTCGCACTCGTCGAACAGTGGATGGGCGGCGGCAAGGGCTATCTGCCGTCCGTATTCGGCTCCGTACGGGTGTGGCGCACCCCCTCACCGGACGGCATCGTGCATCTGCGTCAACGCGCCCGCACCGAGAACGAGTTCTGCTGGGACATCACCTACGCCGACGAGGACGGCACCGTCACCGCCGAGATCGAGGGCTGCCGCACCCGCAGTTCACGCACCGTCGACCACACCCCACTGGCCGTTCAGCGCACCGTTCTGCGCGCCGCTCCCCACCCGGACACCCCCGCCGACCCCTCGCCCCTGCCCCCGGTCACCGAACTGGCCGCCGCCGCCGCCGAGGGCCGCATCGCCGCACACCGTACGACCCTGCTGGAGAGCGGCTACGAGCAGTTCACGGCGGCCGTCGAGGAAGCGGGCGCGCACTGCTGGGGCGAGGCCCTGTCCGGACTGCTCGCCGACCCCCGGACCGCCTTCGGCATGCCCGAACTCATGGCCGGGGGACTGCAGCCGGGGCACCGGCGACTGGTCCGGCTGATGCTGCCGCTCGTGATCCGCCACGGCCTGGCCGAGCCGGCCGGTGACGCCCTGTGGCGGCTGACCGCTGCGGAGCCGCAACCCCACACGAAACTGCGTGACCTGGTGGACGGCCATCCGGCCTTCAGTGCCGAAACCGTCCTCCTCAACCGGCAGTTGCGCCACCTGCCCGAGGTGCTGCGCGGCGACGCGGACGCGGCGGAACTCGTGCCGGCCGGTGACCCGATGGTCGAGCAGCTCCACGACACGGCACCCGCTCACCGCTTCACCCACCACATCGCCCGCGCCCTGCTGAGCGAGCTGGTCCGACACTGGCCGGCCGACCGTCCGCTGCGCATCCTGGAGTTCGGCGCCGGAACACACGCCCTGACCGCCGCCCTGCTGCCCCTCCTGCCGCCCGAGCGCACCCGCTATACCCGCACCGCCGCCTCCACCGCGACCTTCGCCCGCGCGGAACGCCGTTTCGCCGCCTACGACTTCGTCCGGCACCAGACCCTCAACCCGGACGCCGACCCGCTCGACCAGGGCTTCCCCGACGGCGGCTGCGACCTCATCATCACCGGCGACGCCCTGCATACCGCCACCGACCTGGCCAGCACCCTGCGCGGCCTCCGCACCCTCCTGGCTCCCGGCGGCCGGCTGCTCGCCGTGGAACCGCACCACGCACCGCGGCTCGGCCTCCTCTGGGGGGCCACGGACGACTTCTGGCAGCGCCGTGACCTCGAACTGCGCCCGGAGACCCGGCTGCTGCCGCACGACCGCTGGCCCCGGCTGCTGGCGGAATGCGGCTTCACCCACACCGTGCGGCACGGCACCGAGGACCGTTCCGTCCTCCTGACCACCGCCGAACGCCCTCCGGCTGCGCCGCCCGCCCCACCGCGTACGGCCGACACGTCCTGGGTCATCGCCACCGAGACGCCCGCCGAGGCCCCGCTCGCACAGGAACTCGCCGGGCTGACGGGCAATGCCGTCGTCGTCACCGCCTCCGGCGACACTGCCGCATGGAGCACCGCGCTGCCGGCCGAGGGCTCCGCGCACATCGTTCTGCTGCTCGCCGAGGGCGAGGGTGCGGGCGCGCCGAGCGGTGCCGGCGAGCCCGGCGGTGACGATGAGCCTGCCGGTGCGGGCGAGTCCAGCGGTGATGATGAGCCTGCCGGTGCCGGCGAGCCCGGCGGCGACGACGCGCATGCCGGTACGGACGCCATCGTCACCCGCACCACCCGACGTGCCGCCACGCTCCGTGCCCTGGTGGCCGCCTGCGGGGCCCTGCCGGACGGTGTACGACCCCACGTGTGGCTCATCACCCGGCCCAGCGGCCTCTTCCCCGTGCCCGAACGACCGGCGCACCCGGCCGACGCCGCCATCTGGGCCGCCGCCCGGACCCTCACCAACGAGCAGCCAGAGCTGGGGATTCGCCGCGTCTCCCTCGACCGCGCCGACGATCCGGCCACCGATGCGCGACGTCTCGTGCGGGAACTCCTCACCCCCGGCGACGAAGACGAAATCGTCCTCACCCGGGCCGGCCGCTTCGTCCCCCGGGAGACGCAGCATCCGGCCGACCGGCTCCCCGCCACCGACCAGGGTTCCCCCTACATCCTGGACGTGGACACCCCCGGGTTCTCCCGACGGCTCGTATGGCGTCAGACCGAGCGGCGGCAGCCGGGACCGGGCGAGATCGAGGTCGAGCTGCGGGCGTGCGGACTCAACTACCGGGATCCGATGCGCGCCAATGGGCTCCTGCCGCCGGAGGCCGTCGAGGGCAGTCCGCTGAGCCGGGGACTGGGCACCGACGGAGCCGGTATCGTCACCGTGGTCGGCCCCGGGGTGAGCACCCCCGCCCCCGGCGAACGAGTCTCCGGCCTGGTGGGCGCCGCCCTGGCCTCGCACACCGTCGCCTCCGCCGCCGCCGTCACGCCGCTTCCCGACGACATGAGCTACGCCGAGGCGGCGACCTTCTCCGTGGCCTTCCTGACCGTCCACCACGCCCTCGCCCACCAGGCCCAGCCGCTCCCCGGCGAGACCCTCCTGGTGCACGGCGGCGCGGGCGCCGTCGGCCAGGCCGTGATCCAGTGCGCCCGGAACCTGGGTCTCCATGTGATCGCCACCGCCGGCACCGACCTCAAACGTGACCTGCTGCGCACCCTGGGCGCCGAACACGTACTGGACTCCCGCACCCGGGACTTCGCACCGCGCATCCGTGAACTGACCGACGGCCGAGGCGTCGACATCGTCGTCAACTCGCTCAGCGGCGAGGCCATCGCCCAGAGCCTGGAACTCCTCCGTCCCAACGGCCGCTTCATCGAACTCGGCAAGCGCGACATCTTCCTCAACAACCCTCTCCTTCTACGCCCGTTCCACCACAACCTCACCTTCATCGGCTTCAACCTCGACAAGATCATCTACGATCCGGTGCGGGGCCCACGCGTTCAGCAGGACGTACACCGCCGGATCGCCTCCGGCACCTACCGGCCGCTGCCACACACCGTCTATCCCGCGGCGCGCGTGGACGACGCCTTCCGGGTCCTCCAGCACTCCCAGCACACCGGCAAGGTCGTCATCTCCTTCGACCCACGGGACGAATCCGTCCCGGTCGCGCCCGCCCCGACCGCCCCCGCACTGGACCCGCACGGCACCTACCTGGTCACGGGCGGACTCGGCGGCTTCGGCGCCGCCACCGCCGACTGGCTCGCCGACTGCGGCGCCCGGCATCTCGCCCTGGTCAGCCGCCGGGGGCCCGAAGCACCGGAAGCCGCCGGAGTACTGGACCGGCTGCGGCGACGCGGCGTCCGCGCCACCGCCTACGCGGCCGACGTCACCGACGAGACGGCCGTACGCCGCGTCCTCACCGCCGTCGACGACAGCGGGCACCGCCTGCGCGGCGTCGCCCACTGCGCCATGCAGCTGGACGATGCCCCCCTCGCCGAGCTCGACGACGCCCGTTTCGCCGCCGTCCTCGCCCCCAAGATGGCCGGCGCCGGCATCCTCCACCGCCTCACCGCAGACCGCGACCTCGACCTGTTCCTCCTCTACTCCTCTGTCACCGCCACCACCGGCAACCCGACCCAGGCCCCCTACGTCGCCGGGAACGCCTACCTGGAAGCCCTGACCCGCGCCCGCCGCCACGCCGGACTGCCCGGCACCGCGATTGCCTGGGGCCCGATCGCCGAGACCGGCTACGTCGCCCGCAACAACCTCGGCCCCGCCATGACCGGCCTGGGCTTCGAACCGGTCACCCCGGCCGAAATCTTCGGCACCGCCGACCAACTACTCGCCGCGGACACCGATGTCGCCGGCGTCGGCCGCTACCGCTGGCCCCGCGCCCGCCGTCTGCTGCCCGCCCTGGCGGCGCCCCGCTACCACCTCCTCGTCCCTCCCGGCACCGAGGACGCCGACGACGCCCGCGAGGAACTGCTGCGTTCTCTCGCCACGATGGCGCCGGACGACGCCATCCGCACCATCACCGAAGCGCTGTGCCGCATCCTCGCCGGCGTCCTGCAGACCGACCCGTCCGACATCGACCCCCAGCGACCGCTGACAGACATCGGCCTCGACTCTCTGATGGGCGCCGAGTTCCTGGTCGGCACCCGCGAACAGTTCGACATCCGTGTGGCACCGGGGGAGTTCACCGCCGGCGGGCACAGACTGACCGATGTGGCCCGCCTGGTCCACGACCGCCTGGGCTTGGCACAGGCACCGGGGGAGAGCGCCACGACGTAGCAGCACAGCGGGGACGGCTCTCTCGCGCCCGGTCAGCCTGGTCGAGGAGCAGAACGTGCCGCCTTGCCCGCGCTCACGCCACCTCCGTGAGCCTGTGGACCGCGGCCTCGGCCCCCCCCCGGCCATCCGGCACATAGGCCAGGAAGTGGTGGCCAGGCTCCTCGACGGCAGCCAACTTGACGTAACGCAGCCGCAGTTCACCGGCCGCCGGATGCCGGAAGTGCCGCACCGCGGGCCGGTAGGCGGCTGTCTCCCTCCGCTCGTACCACCGGGCCGCGTCCGGATCCCCCACGATCTGGCCGATGATCTCGGCGTACCGCGGGTCGCCGGGATGGCGGGCGGCGTTGGCGCGGAACTGGCCCAGCAAAGCGCGTGCCGGGCCCGGGTGATGCGATGCTCGCTCGCCGGGGCGGCGGTCGCCGCGCTCTGCTCGGCGCTGGCCCCCGGCGCCACGTTGCTCATCGTCGCCCGTGGGGCAGCGGGTGCCTGCTTCGCCGCCTTCATTGCGGCCTCGCTGACGTACGTGGGCGACACCGTGCCCGCTGAGATACGTCAGCGCCCGCTCAGCGGACTGATGACCGCGTTCGCCCTGGGTACAGCGGTGGCCACCGTGGTGGCCGGTGCTCTGGCGCACTATGTGAGCTGGCGCCTGGTCTTCGCGCTGCCGGGACTGTTCGCCGCCTGCCTCACGGTGGCCCTGCGCCGGCTGCCCGAACCGGAACGGGAGCCTTCCGGCCCCCTGCTGGCCTCGATCCGTGTGGTCATGCGCTCACGGTGGCAGTGGTACGTGATGGCCGTGGCGCTCCTTGAAGGGGCCGTGTTGCCGGGCTTGCTGACGTACCCGGCCCCCGCGCTGGAGGACCGGGGTGTGCCGGCCGACCACCCTGGCCGGCGCGGTGGCCGCCCTGTACGGGGTCGGCTCCATGACGGCGGCTCAGGTGGTCAAGCGTCTGGTCGGCCGGTGGCAGCCATCCACGATCATCCTGGTGGGCGGCATACAAATGGCGGCCGCCTATACGACCGCCGAGGTGAGCCTGTCCGTCCCGGCACTGGTACCGACCGCTCTGCTGCTGGGGGGCGGCTGGTCGTTCATGCACTCCACCATCCAGTCATGGGCAACCGCTCTGACGCCGACGGCCAGGGCCACCGGGGTCGTCATGTCCGGTGTGGCCCTCTACGTCGGCAGTGCGCCGGCCAGCGGCTTCACCGCGGACGCGGCGGAACACCGAGCGTACCGGGGGCTCTTCCTGCTCGCCGCCGTCCTCACCGTCCCGCTGACCCTCGCGGCGGGAATCGGCCGCGTCCGCTGTCGGGACCTGCCGGGACCGGATACGGCCGAGCAGGACGGGAGAAATGTAAGCACGCTTACATTCCACGGCAGGGCCCGCTCCTAGCGTCAAAAGTAGCCATACAACCGCAACCACCTGCTCCGGAAGGACACGGCCATGGCTACCACCGCACACGTTTTCCCGAGCCCCGCCGTCATCCCCCTCCATGCGGTCATCGGCGCCGCTTCCGGGGTGGTCGGTGGTATCGGGATGGGCATCTGGATGTCCGTCTCCAGGCCGATGATGGACACCGCGATGATCACGATGGTCGCCGGGCTGCTCGGCTCGACCAACGCCTTCGCGGGCTGGCTGATCCATCTGGCCATCGCGATCTCCGCCGGTATCGCCTTCGGCGCGCTGCTGGGGCAGTGGGCCGCACGGATGGCGCCCGCCGCGCTTCTCGGCCTGGCCTACGGCGCCGTCCTGTGGTTCATCGGGGCACTGTGGATCATGCCGGCGAACATGGGTATGCCGGTCTTCGAGTGGAATGACGTCACCAGCTCCAGCCTGGGCGCCCACCTCGTCTACGGGCTCCTCCTGGGCCTCGCGTACGCCGGCATCCACAAGGCCATGCAGCAGCGCGGTCACACCGAATCATGACCGACAGGGACCGCACCTCCCCGCCTCCCGCAGGAGGAGACGCCGCGCATCACTCGGCCAACCACACCACCCTCAACGACACCGCCGCGCCGTACGGGACCGTCCCCGGCGAAGGCTCCGCCCGCTACTGTCTGGAGGAAGGGGCCCGTGGCCTTGCCCACCCGGTCTGGGGCGCGGCCCCGCCCCCATGGGCCCCCGGACGGCGTGAGGAGGCGGCGTACGTGATGGAAACCGGCGAGGATGCCGAGAAGACCTGGTGTCTGTCCGAGGTCGACATCTTCCGCGATCTGAACGAGCAGGAGATGGCGGCCATCGCGGAGGCCGCCCCGATGAAGACCTACGCCGCCGGGGAAATGCTCTACATCCCGGAGCAGCCGTGTGAGGTGCTCTTCATCCTCAAACGCGGCCGGATCCGGATCTTCCGCGTCTCCGGCGACGGACGCGCCCTGACCACCGCGATCCTCAGCCCGGGCACGATCTTCGGCGAGATGCTGCTGCTCGGCCAGCGGATGTACGGCAACTTCGCCGAGGCCCTGGACGATGTCACCGTCTGCGTGATGAACCGCGCCGACGTCGACCGCTTCCTGCTCTCCGACGTACGGATCGCCACCCGCATCACCGAGATCCTCGGCCGCCGCCTGGCCGACCTCGAACAACGGCTGTCCGACAGCGTCTTCAAGTCCGTACCGCAGCGCATCGCCACCACTCTGACCACCCTCACCCCCGAGGCGGCGGCGGGCCTGCCGCTGCGGCCCGGTGCCCGGCACCCGCAGATCGCCCTCACCCACGAGCAGCTCGCCGCCCTGGCCGGTACCTCCCGCGAGACCACCACCAAGGTGCTGCACGACTACGCGGAGCGCGGTCTGCTGCGTCTGGGCCGCGGCCGGATCACGGTCCTGGAACCGGACCGGCTGCGCGACGCGGCGGGCTAGGTGTGCTGTCCCGGCACGTTGGAGCAGGGCCGGAAAGGCCCCGGCGCCGGAACCGGACCGGCGTCGACGCGGCCGGCGGCCGGAGCCGCCCGGCGCCACCCGACGCAACCCCGTTCTCCTTGGCATTAATCGGACGTATGTCACTGTTCTGGCCGTGCCCTCGCTCGTCCGGACCACCGAGAGGTTTGGACAGAGGGCGCGAAACATACCAGTGGCCATGGAGGGCGGCGACCGCCGTCCCTGTGCGAAGGAGAAGCTCCTCATGCGAAACCACCTGCTGCGCCGCGTTGCTCTCGGCACCGCGGCCACGTTCCTGGCTGCCGGCGCCGTCGTCGCCGGCTCCGGCGCCGCGTCGGCCGCCACCAGTGACAAGCCGGCGAAGTCCACCAGCTCCCACAGAGGGGGAGGCACCGACGACAAGTGCGGCTGCGGTCATGGCAGTGGCGGGTACAGCTACAGCGATGGTAAGGGAGGCTACGGCCACGTGGGCTACGGCAAGGGAGGCTATGGCCACGTGGGCTACGGCGGCTACGGCGGCCCCGGCCTGCTGAGCTGGCTCATCTTCTGACCCGGCGGCAGTGGTAACCCACATACGGCTGGGAGGAGTTCGGCGGCGAACTCCTCCCGGCCACGCGGCTCTCACCCGGCCCGTCGCAGTGCGGCGGGCCGGCTGGGGTGAGTCCCGGGGGCGGTGTCCCGTGGCCCCGGCAGCGTCAGCAGGAAGACAGCGGCATCAATGCGGCGGCGGCCGGCGGTACGTAGCGGACGCCGAGCACCTCAGCACCGGTTGACGGCGTTCTCGCCGTACACCCGCCGGCCTTTGCCCGTGCGTTCCGACTCCAGCAGTCCCTGCTGCTCGTAGTAACGGATCGACCGCCGACTCGCACCCGTGCGCTCGGCCAGCTCACCGATCCGCATGGTCCCTCCCTGACCACCACGATGCGATGCCCGGTTGACATCACGCGCATCATGATCAGCGATCTCGGTTCCCCGGTGCCACCACCGGCCCGGCACGAGATCATCAGGCCCTGGAACAGTTCGGCCAGTCACGGAAGTCGCGGGAGCGGCTCCACAGCCGTTTCGCCGACTGGATGTTCCACTCCGGATCGAGCGCGTCGCGCGGAGTGCCTGCCAGGTCGCGCAGCCGGGCGTCGGAGATCTGGAAGACCCCCCAGTTCCTGGTGCCGTCGGTGTTCGGCAGGATGTGCAGCGGGTCGAGCAAGGACTGGCAGTCGGCCACCTTGACCGCTCGGTGCGGCGCCTCGGGGAACACCTCCCGGATGCGCTCGCGCACCTTCTCGCGGGGCCAGGTGTGCAGCCTCACCCTCGACTCGTACAGGGCTTCCTTCTCCTGCTCGCCCACGATCCCGTTGGGGCGCATGCCTGCGAACACTTGAAAGGCCGTCACACGACGCAGGGTCTGTGGCCCGAAGCTGCTGTCGATCTCGATATCGGCTCCCGCGCGGGACAGCAGACGCTGCAGCTCCCGTACGCATTCGTCGTGCTCGCCCATGCTGACCACCGGAGAGCAGGCGTCCGAGAAGAGGGGCCGCTGTTCGCTGCTGCCCGATGAGCGTGACGGAGAGAGAAAAGAGACGGACCATATGGTAGCGCTCAGGGCGAGCACGGCCGCGACGGCGATGAGGGGCGTATCCCTGCCGGGCCATCGCCGCTGCCATTGCCGTTGCCATGGCCATCGCCTACGGCGGATGCCGGGCTCCGGCTCCTCCCTGGGGTCGTCCGCCGGCTCTTCCTCCGGTTCTGCTTCCCCGTCCGGTGCTGCCACTGCCCCTGCCGCTTCCTCCACGTGTGGCTCTGCCTGCAGTGCCGGCTCCGCCTTCGGCCGCCGCGCCTGCAGGTCACGGCTCGCGTCCGCCAGGGCCCAGAGTTTGTGGAGTCTGCGCAGTTCCTCGGAAGACGCGCCGCAGACCGTGGCGAGGTGGTGCACCGTTCCGTAGTCCAACGGTACGGCAGAGCCCGAACAGTAGCGATGCAGGCTTGAACGGCTGCTTCCGGTTTTCTTGGCGAGGGCCCCGTAACTGAAGCCGGCCCGCTCCTTGAATGTTCGTAGACACGCTGCGAATCGGTCACATTCCGCACGCTGCGTCATATTGCCTCCCCCGAAGCCGGGACGCTGTTCGCGCATCCCGATTTTTTTCACTGTGCCAGAGGTTGCCCGTGCCTGTCCCTGAGTTGTTTCAGGGGGCAGTTGCGCCGGGTTCGTCCCAGGGCCGTCCCACCGGGTGGGCGACTGCACAGGTCACACGGGGCGGGTCGTCCCGGTGTCCCGTCCCAGCCGGGATTCGTTGCAGGTCAGCGCGGTGCCTTGGCAGCGTCGGAGTCGTTCCACCCACGCAGAAACCACTCGCATCGACGTACAAGGAGAACCCGCAAAATGCGCAAGCTTCGCCCCGGGCTCGCCGCCGCCACGGTCGCAGCGGCCGCCGTCACCACGCTCGCCGTACCTGCCGGCGCCAGCGCCGCCCCGAACAAGCCCACCGCCGTCACCGTGGAGTCGGGTACGCAGGCCGAGTCCGCGAAAGCCCGTTGCACCCACTGGAAGACGCTCAGGATCTCCAAGGGGCACCTGACCTACAAGGCGTGCAAGTCGAGGGGCTACATCAAGGTGACCGGGCACCTGCACGACACCCGGAGGGACGGCAGGGCCGTCTACGGCAAGGTGCGGTTCCGTCCCAGTGGGCACAAGCACTACTACCGTGCGACCGACCGCCACAGGGTCACATCGATCAACACCGGCTGGCACCGGGCCCGATCCGTCGTCCTGTCGATTCGCTGACCGACGGTCCGCTGACAAGCTGACGCGCTGACACCTTGAGGCAAGCGTGAGCGAGACAGAGGCCCCGTCCGGTCGGGCCGACCGGACGGGGCCAGGCCGGCGGGCAGGGCCTGGGCCATGACGCATGCCGCAAAAAAAGAAGGTCGAGTCAAGCCATCACCCTCGATAGGGTCTAAGGCATGCCGAAGCACCTGTTATTCGTAAGCCTTGTCGGACACGGGCACGTCAACCCCACGCTGCCGTTGGTGGAGGAACTCGTACGGAGAGGGCATCGGGTGGACTATGCCACCACAGGAGAACACTCCGACGCGGTCACCAGGGCCGGCGCGCGCTGGATCGAGCTCCAGTCGCCGGAGCCGATAGCACCGCCACGCGAGATCACCGTCCAAGCCTTCGCCGACTTCATGTCCTATCTGTTCGCAGCGATGCGCATGGCCTATCCGGTGCTGCGCGAGCGCTGCATCGGCGAGCCGCCGGACGCGATCTGCTACGACGGAATGAACTGGCCGGCCCGACTCGTCGCTCAACAGCTGGGAATTCCCGCTGTGCAGACCATTCCGAACTTCGCCTCGAACGAGGTGTATTCGCTCTTCGACGAGTTCATGGCCGGATCCGAGGACGACCAGGCCATAGCGACCGCACTCGCCGCCGACTGCGCGGCCTTCTCCGCCGAACACGGGGTCCCGCTGGACCCGGGATTCGTCATGGACGTCAAAGAGAAGCTGAACCTCGTATTCATACCGAAGGAGTTCCAGCCCGCCGGCGACACCTTCGACGAGACCTTCCACTTCATCGGCCCCTCCATAGGCAGTCGGGCGAGCGCCGAACCATGGTCGCCGTCCGACCCGGAAGCTCCGGTGCTGTTCATTTCTCTGGGAACGGTCTTCACCGACCGTCCCGAGTTCTACCGCACCTGCATCGACGCATTCGGCGACGGACCGTGGCAGGTGGCAATGACCGTGGGCGATGTGGACCCGGCCACGCTGGGAGCCATTCCGCCCGCCTTCGACGTACGACCGCGGTTTCCGCAGCCGGCCGTACTACGGCAGGCCGCGGCCTTCGTCTCCCACGCCGGCATGAACTCCACGATGGAGGCGCTGCATTACGGCGTACCACTGATCACCGTCCCGCAAATGCCCGAACAGGCCGCCAACGCCGGCCGCGTACGGGAACTGGGGCTCGGCGAGCAACTGGACGCGCGCAACGTGACCCCCGAGTCATTGCGGGCCGCGGTCACCCGAGTCGCCTCCGACTCCACGGTGCGTGCCCACCTCGACCGGATGCGCAAGGTCGTCACGGGGAGCGGCGGCGCCGTCCGCGGCGCGGAGGTGATCGAGAAGTACCTCCGCTGAAGGCGCTCGCATGATGTCGCGATCAGCCGCGATCAGTCGGGATCCGCAGTGATCGGTCGAGAGTGATCATCCTGGACCGACGTCAGATCGAGTGCCGCGCACTGCCCCGTACCGGTGTGCCAGTGCGGCCACGGCCTCGGTGATCGCTTGCCGCAGTCCGGGAGGGCCGAGCGCCTCGGGCCTCCGTGCCGAGCCGGAGCAGATCGCTGACCGCGACGGCCTGGGACTCGACCGGCATCTTCACCCGCACCCAGCCCTGCTCCGTTGATCTGCGCCACCCGTGGGAGACAGCGGCGAAGGGCCGTCTCCCCGAGCACACGTCCGTCATCTATCACAACCTCAGCATCGAGCACCGCCCCTATGACCAGGCGGGCTTGGGCCCGGAGGTGGAGACCGGGCCGTTCCTCGCGGCGAGGTACATGGAAGTGGCCCATGACGGCGTCAAGGAACTCCGCCAGGTCCTCGAAGTGATCGCCGCCGAGGACGGTCCGGTGGTGTTCCACTGCACGTCCGGCAAGGACCGCGCCGGACTGGTGGCCGCTCTCGTCCTTGCTCTGCTGGGAGTCCCGGAGTCGCAGATCATCGAGGATTTCACGCTCACCGAGCGTGCCACCGAGCGTCTGTTGGCAGATTGGCGGGCCGACCATCTTGTCCGGCAGCCGACGTGGCCGGATACGGCCACGCGCCGGCCGACGTCATGCGCCGGTTCCTCGCCGCCTTGGCCCAGCAGCACGGGTGCGTACGCGATGACACCCGTGATCTGCTGGGCGTCGACGACGACTTGGTGGCAGCTCTGCGTCGCAACCTGCTCGAACCGGCCCCCGGGTGTGAGCCGGCCTTCCGCCTCGCGATGGAACAGGACCTTCCCACGCTGGGTCCGCCTGCGTGACGATGCCGTACGTTGGCAGATCGCCAGGGGGATCGACCAGTGGAAGCCCGGTGGGCTCCTGGAAAAGCGACTCCGTACCCCCCTGATGCCGCCCGCGCCGGTACGAAATCCGTGCACCGGTCGCCGCCACCCGGACCGTCCGAAGGGGGTTGAGCGAGTCCGCCCGGCCCGGTCCGGTCACCGTCAGCAGACAATGCCCCCAATGGCTCGATACCTTGTGCTGGTAATTGCAATCCGGTTATTCGCGTCAGGGCATATTTGGGGGGGATGTGCCAGAGGGTAATCTGCTGTATTTCGCACCTCCGGGAATGAATGGAATTCGATCGACCGGCAGTTTTTGTACGTTCGAAATGATGGGAAAGCGGCACGCTGGAACGATCTCTCTTCACCGGCGCCGGGCAGCGTGGCCGTCTTCTGGGGTGACGCTGCGAAGCTCCCCACTGGGAGCCGCGGACGCTCGCGACCGTGGTGCCCCGCAGCGCAACCGCAGGCGGCGTGATGAGGCTCTCGCTGTGGCAGGGGCGGGTGCTGCGTACCCTTGTGTCGTCGTCCCGGTCGGGTAGGGCGGAAGGCCCCGAAGTGCCTCTGCATCTACCTGATGTGGCGTCCGGAAGGTCGGCATTCGGTCAGCGTGAGCCCGGTGAAGGAGCCTGGCGGCGGCTGCTCGGAAACGCGACTGGACATAGGGTGTGGAAACCGCCCCTGACCTGCAAAACGCAGGCAGGGAGCCTAGATCCTGGAGTCTCTCGATGATGCGTACCATGTTCAAGTCCAAGATCCACCGGGCCACGGTGACCGAGGCCGATCTGCACTACGTGGGGTCGGTCACCATCGACGCCGCGCTGATGGAGGCCGCCGACCTGCTGCCCGGTGAGCTCGTCCACATCGTCGACATCGACAACGGGGCCCGCCTGGAGACATATGTCATCGAGGGCGAGCGGGACTCGGGCGTCATCGGCATCAACGGGGCGGCCGCACATCTGGTGCACCCCGGTGACCTGGTCATTCTGATCAGCTACGCCCAGGTGGACGACGCGGAGGCCCGCGCGCTGCGCCCGAAGGTGGTGCATGCCGACGCGGACAACCGGATCGTCGCGCTGGGCGCCGACACCTCCGAGCCGGTGCCCGGCAGTGCTACGTCACGCAGCCCGAGGGCGGCCTCGGCGGTCTGAGGGCCCTGGGGCTGGCTCTTTTCATCGGGCGTTGCGCTTCACGCCGGAAAAAACCACTGTGGAATGCACCTAAAGGAACGTGACCGGCGGAGTTCCCAGCGAATGAACTATCCATTCCGGTGAATTCAAGGGAGGGATGTTCCGGGTGGATGACGCAGGCGGATCGAATCCGACCGCGTGTGCCCAGTCGACCGGGCAGAAGTCATTCTCCGGCCCCGGTCGGCGCGCGGCGCGCCTTGGTGGATCTGGCCAACCGGACCGCCCCGGCCTCCGGCGAGCACGGAACCGCCGCCACCGGGAGTGCCCGGCAGTGCGGTGAGGCACCCGGTCATCGCGACGTGCAGCGCAGCGGAACAGCCGAGCAGGGTTGGTGTGTGGCTGCCCGTCACATCGTGCAGGGCGCCCGGGAGATACGAGCTCGACGAGCGGCTGGGTGATACGTGGACCTGCGTACTGCTTCGAAGGATGTAGTCGGCTTTCGTCGCTGCGGACGAGGGATCCGGCCCAGAGCGCCAAGACCATGGTGGGAAAGCACGTATCACGGGCGGGAGTTGGGGTGTCCGAGGCAGTTAGGACGCAGGCGGCAGCGGCAGCGGCGGCGGAGGGGGCCACCGGGAGGGCAGGGGGCGGGGCGCGGGCGCGATTGCCGTTGCTGGATGTGCTGCGCGGGGTGGCGATTCTCGGGACGTTGATGAGCAACGTCTGGATCTTCGCCGGGCCGGCCGCCGAGTGGGGCCTCATCAGCGGAAACGCCGGAATCTCGGCGGGGGCCGACGCGTCGTCCCCGGCCGGGGTGGCGGAGACGGTCTTCCGGTCCCTCGCGAACGGCAAGTTCCTGTCGATGCTGACGATGCTCTTCGGAGTCGGGCTGGCCATCCAGTTCCGGTCGGCCGCCGAGCGCGGGCAGCCGTGGCCGGGCCGGTACAAGTGGCGGGCGTTGTTCCTCTTCGCCGAGGGGACCGTGCACTTTGTACTCGTCTTCGCCTGGGATGTGCTGATGGGGTACGCGGTGGTCGCGTTGCTGGTGGCTTGGCTGCTGACACGTTCCGCGCGGGCGCAGCGCGTGACGTGGATCGCCATGGGCGGGCTGCACTTGGCGGCGATGGCGCTGCTCACGGCCGCCAGGCTGCTCGCCTCGGGCGGCGGGACGGGTGGCGGCCCCGGCGCCGATGCCGTGGCGCTGTACGCGGAGGGGGGTTACGCGGAGCAGATCACCTTCCGGCTGTCGCATGCCGTGGTGCTGCGCGTCGAACCGGTGCTCTCCTTCGGGCTGTTGGTGTTCCTGTTCCTGCTCGGCGTACGGCTCTTCAGGGCCGGGGCGTTTCAGGGCGATGCGGCGGGGCGGCGCATTCGGCGTCGGCTGGCCGCGTGGGGACTGGGGATCGGCCTGCCCCTCAACACCGTCACCGTGCTGGGCGGTTCGGGCTTCTTCCTTCTGGAGCGGTACGCGGCGGCGCCGGTCCTGGCGATCGGCTACCTCGGCCTCATCGGCATGGTGATGGACCGGCTCCGCCGTCCGGGCCCGCTGACCTCCGCCCTGACCTCCGTCGGCCGTACCGCCCTGTCCTGTTACGTACTGCAGAACGCGCTCGCCATGCTGGCCTGCTATGGCATCGGACTCGGCCTGGCGTCCCATTGGGCGGACCGCGGCCCGTGGTGGGTGATGGGTCTGTGGGCGGCGATCTGCCTGGTGCTGGTCGCGGGGGCGAGTCTGTGGCTGCGGCGGTTCGAGCACGGTCCGCTGGAATCGGTGCAGAAGCGACTGCTACGGCGCTGAGCCCGTGGCCGGTGTCGGTCACCGGCGACAACTCCACACCCCGTTGCCGGAACCCCACGCCGGGACCGTTCCCCTAGGTGCTGGGCCATGCCTGGAGTGCTACTGGGGCAGGCGTCGTCGCAGAAGAGGGCGTCATGGGCCCTCGAACCGGGCTGCCAGAGCCTCGGGCAGGGCATCTCGGTTCGCCCGGGTCACCTGGGCGAGTTCGATGCCGGGGCGCCGCTTGAGGGCGTCGGTGAACGGGTCGCTCTTCGCATGGACCGTGGCGACGATGTCGATGCCGGACTCGAACAGGTTCCGGACCGTGTCCCGGAACGCGGTGCACGCCAGCTCCATGCGTCCGAGCTCGTCGATCAGCACGAGCTCCCCGGGAACCGGATTCGCTGCCGCCGACCTGAGCGGCGGCAGCGCGAGCCGTTCCATGACGTCCAGGTCGACGCCGTACCGGCCCACCCGCGGCGGACCCGGGAAGTCGACATGGGCGAGTACGGCTCGCGGACCGCCCGCCAGCGTTTCCAGCGCGAAGCCGGTCCGCGTGCCGGCCTCCCGGATCTCCTCCGTGGTGAAGCCGACAGCCCTACGGGTGTGCAGGAGCGCGGTCAATCGGCGGACCAGGGTCGTCTTCCCTACGCCGGGGCGTCCCTCAAGCAGGATTTTCGTTGGCATCTTGTGCTCCGTATAGGTCCGTCTTACGGGTTCCCGGCGCGCTGGTCGGCGTACTCGGCCAATCGGGTGTTCTGCCCGTCTGGACCGGTGCCGGCCGGGCCGTTCCGGGTAGAGCCGCGCGCATGACGGGAATTGAGCTCAGGAGCGTTGCGTTCAACGACCATGCGGTGATCCCCCGGCACCACAGCGGGGAGGGCGACGATGTCTCGCCTCCGCTGACCTGGTCGGAGGTGCCGGACGGTGCGTCGGAGCTGGTCCTGCTCTGCGAGGACCCCGACGCCCCGGGCGGGTCGTTTCTGCACTGGCTGGTCACCGGAATCGATCCGCGGAGTTCCGGTGCCGGAGAGGGGGAGCCACCTTCCGGCGGCCAGGAGTGGCCCAACGGATTCGGCCGGCCGGGCTGGGGCGGTCCGATGCCTCCGCCGGGGCACGGGCCGCATCGCTACTTCTTCCGCCTGTGGGCCGTGTCGGAGTCGCTTCCCCTGCACGGCAAGCCGACGGTCGACGCAGTGCATCGTGCGGTGAAGGGGAGAGAGCTGGCGAGCGGCGTGCTGGTGGGCACTTACGAGCGCTGACCTTTGTGCTCGACCGGGCGGCGGACAGGTTACAGTCGGGTCGGGCAGTCTCAGCCAGGGCGGGCGGGTCTGGTCCAGGGTGTGCCCCCGACCCCGAGCGCTGTGTCCCGGCATCCGCGTGTGCTTCACGCGACGGGGCTCGCCACCCGGGCAGCGCGACGGACGCCGGGTCCCGCACCGCCGTAGCCACGTGGTTCGCGTCGAGGGGACGCCATGCTCCGGATGACAACGGCCGATCAGCAGGCCACCGACCGGCGCTGGAAGAAGCAGCAGGGGCGAGTCCGCGATGGCGCACGAGCCGCCCGTCCGATGCGCTCATGCCTCCGCGAACACCAGGACGGTGTTCTGACCGCCAAAACCGAATGCGTTGCTGACAGAAGCGTTGATGGCTGTGGCTCGCGGGGCCTGGGTGACGATGTCCAGTTCCCAGTCGCCGTCCTGGCGGTCGAGGTTGGCGGTGGGAGGGATGAGCTGGTGTTGCTGGGTGAGGACGGTCAGGGCTGCCTCGATGGCACCGGCCGCTCCAAGAGCGTGGCCCAGAATGCTCTTCGGGGCGGTGACGGGGGGCGGCACCGGGCCGAAGACGCGGTGCAGGGCGCGTGCCTCGGCTTTGTCCCCGAAGGGGGTCGAGGTGCCGTGGGCATTGATATGTCCGATGTCGCGCGCATGCAGGCCCGACTCCTGCAACGCCGTACGCAGCGCGTGTTCGACGCCCGTACCCTCGGGGTGCGGGGCCACCGGATGGTAGGCATCGCTGGTGCTGGCGTGTCCGCAGAGCAGTGCACGCTGGTCGGCACCGCGGCGTAGCGCGTTCCGGGGGTGTTCGAGGACGAGGACGGCGGCACCTTCCGCGAGGACGAAACCGTCGCGATCGACGTCGAAGGGGCGTGAGGCGCGGTGCGGAGCGTCGGTGCGCTCCGAAAGGGCGTGCATCTGCTGGAAGCTCGTCACGGTCATCGGTGAGAGTCCTGATTCGGCACCGCCGGCGAGGGCGATGTCGCAGGCGCCCGAGGTGACCATCTCGGCGGCGACCGCCAGGGCCGTGGCGCCGGAGGCACACGCGCTGGCCACGGTGAAGTTCGGGCCGCGGGCGTCCAGGGCGATGGCGACTTCGGCGGCAGCCATGCTCGGCACGCTCCGCGGCAGCGCGAGGGGCGAGACCAGTTCCGGGTGGCCTTCGCTCAGAACTTCGAACTCACGGAAGTAGCTGTGCATGCTGTTGCCGCCGACGCCGAGAATGACGGCCACGCGGGGGGCATTCCAGGTGGCCGGGTCGAGTTCGGCGTCCCTGACCGCCTGCTGGGCGGCGACGAGAGCGAGGTGGATGAAGCGGTCCAGGCGTCGTGCCAGGCGCCGGCCGTGAACGGCGTCGGCGTCGAACCCGTCGACGCGGCAGGAAATGTCCACGGGCAGCCCCGCCAGGTCGGGATCCGTGCGCGCCAGGCTGTGTCCCTGGCACACCGTGGCCCAGGTGGATTCCGTGGTGAGTCCGGCGGGGGTGATCATCCCGATGCCGGTGACAGCGGCCTCGCTGCGCATGTCCGTTCCCTTCGTCGTGGGGTGTGGCGACGTGGTGGCTGAGCGAGCGGGCTTCCGCGGCTCTTAGACCTCTCAGGGGTGGCGGTGGCGCTGCGGCGGCCGGGGCTCGCGCGGGGCGGGTGAGCTCGGTCAGGAGCATGAGTCGGAGCACTTCGCCTCTCTGTCCCCGACGGTCAGGTGGGGCAGGGGCGGTGCCGGGCTGGAGGAAGGAGCGGAGGAGGAGCGGAGCAAGGGGGGCGGAGGAAGGGGGCGGAGGAAGGGGGCGGAGGAAGGATCGGACGAGGGGTCGGACGACGGACTGGAAGACTAGGCCGCGGCGGTTTGGGGCGGGAGGTGCCGTCCGACCGCCTCGATGATCCGGTCCACCTGGTCCGGTGTGTGTCCCGCCGTGACCGTGATGCGGATGACGAGCTGGTCCCCGGCCACGCTGGGGGGCAGAAACGCCCCTGTGAAGACACCCGCGTCGAGCAAGGCCCGCCATGTCTTCAGGCCCGTTTCGGGTTCCCCGGCGGGCAGCGCGACCGCGGGGCCCGGCCAGGCCGGCATACGGTGCCCCAGCTGCGCCAGGCCACGATGCAGGCGTTGCGCCGAGTTCCATACCGCGGCGCGGAGCTCGGGCCGGGCGCGAGCCGTCCGTACGGCCGTCAGCGCGGCTGCTGCGGACGCCGGTGGCAGCGATGCCGAGTACATCTGGGAAGGCCCGGAGTGACGCACGTTGCGGATGGCCTTCACCGAGCCGGCGACGAACCCACCGACTGAGCCGAATGCCTTGCAGAGCGTGCCGGTGACGATGTCGATCGCCGTCTCGGCGTCGAAGTGCTCGCCGGCACCCCGCCCGTTCTTTCCGAGCACACCGAAGTCGTGCGCGCCGTCGACGATCAGGCCGGCGCCATAGCGCTCGGCCAGTTCGGCAAGCTGCGGAAGCGGGCAGAGGTCGCCGCCGAGAGAGAACGCTCCCTCGGTGACAACGACGGGGATCTTGCCCTTGTTGATGGCGGTACGCATGAGCCTTTCGGCATGGGCGACGTTGTTGTGCCCGAACCGGCGGTGCTCAGCTCGTCCGAGGGAAACGGATTCCACGAGGGAGGCGTGGATGTGCTGGTCCGCGATCACCATGTGATTGGGGCCGAATAGCGCGGACAGCGACAGGTTGGCCTGGAATCCCGTCATGGTCAGCATGACCGCGGGGCGGCGGAGAAAGTCGGCCAGTTCCTCTTCCAGCTCATGATGGAGTGCCATGGTGCCGAGCATGGGAGACCCGGTGCAACAGGCGCCGTACTTGGCGGCAGCCTGCGAGGCCGCCGCGCGCACACCGGAATCGGTAGCAAGCCCCAGGTAGTCCGTCGAGGCCGCGTTGATCGCACGTACGCCGTCGACGACGACCTCTCCCGGCGTCGGCCGGTCCTCGATGACGAGGTAATAGGGATAGATATCGCGACGGGAGACGAACTCGTCGAGAAGGGGGATATCAGCGATCCAGCCAGTCATGCGTCATCCTGTCGATAGGGTTCGACACCTCTTCGCGGCGCGGGCGACTCGTAATTCCCGCAGTCCGCGAACGCGGTGAAGCAAGGTTCTACCGCGACACGGACTTCTACTGCGACACGGACTTCTACTGCGGCACGGGGGTGGTTCTGCACGGGGCCGGAGGGCGCCTGCCTGACCAGCCGAACAGGCAGTCTCTGTAGGCGTGGGCTCCTAGCGTTGAGAGAGTGCTTCGTCGGCTGGTTTGAACTGCTCGGCGATCTCTTCGAGGGTGCTGTCGAGGCTCACCTCTTCCTCATCGATCTGCATTCCCGTCTGCTGTGTGATCATCACGGACAGTTCCGCCAGAGACAACGAGTCCAATTCGATGTCCCGGGCCTTGGCTTGGGGGTGGACCAATTCTTCTGCTATCCCGAACTCGTGGACCAACAGGAGGGCCAGTGTCTCGTACATTGAGGCACATCCTTCTCGTACTGGTGATTTTCCATTGCGACCCGGACTACGGACTATGAAATCCGAAACCGGACTCCGGACCCCGGATTCCGATCCCCGGATTTCTGTGGAGTTTGTCGCCGCAGCGCCTTGGGGCGCATGGATGAGACTCAAGTTACACGTCAGTTACACGTCGCATCTTGCGAATTCTGCACATGGAGCAGAAAGTACTCTCGCACGCTGATAATGCCTGTCCCGCGACCGTCCGGTCGGCCGCCTGAGACCGATTCTGCACCTGGGCGGCGGAGGATGCCTGCTCGACCGGCCAAACGAGGTAGTCGCTCAATTGGCCCCGAGAGTTCGGGAATGTCGAAGCGCATCCGTCGCGCCCACTCCACGACCGTATCCACGAGCCTATCCAAGAGCGCTCCCAAGACCGTAGACATGTAATTCCGGCGCTGAGGGGGCGGGTGGAGGTGCTTCCGCGACCGGGATGAAATGCGTCCTTCCCTGCCCCTCCCAGCGCCCGCCGGATCACACAACGCCGATGAGCGAGCCCCGGCCCAGCCCGGCACCGGGCGTCGCCTGGCCTGTGAACGCGGAGGATCGCGGAAGATGGTGTCGGAGATGGCAGCCTCACGATGCGCGTATCAGGCCCAACGCCCCGAGTCGCGCACGTGGTTGACGATGCCGGGCCACTGCGGAGGTGTGGCCGTCTGCCGATCCCGCCCGCGCTGCGGCTGTGAATCGTGCCCGTGGGAGGTGCCACTGAGGTCCACTGGGGCACGGACGACACCCTGGTGCGGGTCGGCAGCTCCTGCGCGCTCGATTCGTCCGGGGCGACACCGGCGAGGCAGCGCGTTGCGCTCGTCGGTGGTACGGGTGTTGACGACGCAGTAGATCTCTGTTCCGCCGGACGCGAGTGTGACCCAGCTGTGTCCGGACGGCGGGTCAGGGCCTCGCCTGGCGGTCTATGGGGTCCTGCCCTACACGTCGTTGTGGCTGCAATCCCTGCGGAACCTTTCTCCGATCGGGGCCGGTCTCGTGGTGCTTCCGCACGCGGCCGCCGCCTGTCTGGTCGCCCTGGTGAGCGGGCGGCTGATGCTTAAGCCATCGCCGCGTGTGGGGGCGACGGCCGGGCTCGCCCTCGCGGGTATCGGCGTAGGGACGGAAGGCTTCCTCACCGCGGACTCGCACTGGCCGGCCATTGTCGTCGGACTGGCCGTCAGCGGCCTGGGTATGGGCCTGATCTTCCAGGTTGCGGCCGCGCTCGCCCTCGGTACCGTCCAGCCCGCGCGGGCCGGCATGGCCAGCGGCGCCTACAGCACCTTCGAGCAACTCGGATACGCCATCGGCGTCGACGTCTTCGGCACGCTGGCCGTCGCCTCCATGGGAAACGCCCTGTCCGGCCAGGTCGCCGACCCGCACGAGGTTGCGCAGACGCTGTCCGGAGGAGGCGCCGGCTCACTGCTGGGCCAGGCGCCCGGACCCGAGCGGGCCACGCTCGATCACACCCTGCACGCCGCCTTCGCGGCAGGGCACAACACCCTCGCACTCACCGCCGCAGTGGTCCTGCTGCTGTCCGCCGTCGCCGTACTCCTCCTCACCCGCCGTCTCCGCCCAAGGCGAGACACTCCGCCAGTGATGCCAGTGATGCCAGTGATCGCTGACATGGAAACAGTCAGGAACCGGAAGCGTCCCGTGTGCAACGGGACAGCCCCAACACAGCCGCGTAACCATCGCACTGCCCGTCCCTGGAAGCACTGTCCTGGACATGGCCAGCAAGAAAGGCACCGGCACCGGCACCGGCACCGGCCAGCCCAGTTCACGAAGCCTTCTTGAGGGTTGTCAGTTGTCGGATCGCAAGCTGATGGGTCAGCTCACTGTGTTTAGTCGTTGTTAGCTGGGCTAAAAGGACGTGTGGGCGCGGGTGTTAAGGATCCCGGAAGCGTGGTGGCGCAAGGCGCCTTCGGCTTCAGAGGAGTCATCTCAGCGTGTGTCACTGCCCCAGCCGCCCCAGTGACACCATTCATTTTACATTGCTCAAGACGCAACCTCTGCTTTGCTTCTTTCCGCCCCCCTCGTTGTATTGGCGTCACGCTCCTCCTTGCGGACAATCGCTGTCGCCTGAAAGCGCACTGGTCGAGGAGGCACTTCGTGATGCGGGATTTGTTGAATCTGCAGGGGCGCACCGGTCTGGGAATACGGACCGGCGTAGGCGTGGCAGCGCTGGTTGGCGGACTGGTCCCGCCGATGGTGGTCGCTGACAGCGCTGCTGCACAGACGACGCGGCAGCAGAGTGTGTTCACGACCCCTGGCGAGCACTCCTTCACGGTTCCAGACGTCGGAACCCCTTTGGAAATCGTGACGATCCGTCTCTGGGGCGGCGGGGCCGGCGGTAGCGGCGGTGCCGGCGGTGCCGGCGGCGGCGGAGGCGGCGGTGGGGGCAACGGCAGCAACCTCCTGGGCGGCGGGGGTGGAGGCGGCGGGGGCGGCGGCGGAGGAGGCGCCGGCGGCGGTGGTGGCGGCTCCGGAGCCTTCCTGCAGTGCCGTGTGCTGCTTCCCGCCGGCCAGACATTGACCGTCGTAGTGGGGTCAGGGGGAAGCGCCGGCGGCGCAGGTGCCGGCGGGAGCGGAGGGGTTGGCGGTACCGGCGGTGGCGGTCTCGCCGGGAGCGGGACCAGCGGCAGTTCCGGCGGCGGAGGCGCCTTTGCCACCCTCGGTCAAGACGGCGGGGAGAGCAGGGTAGAGACCCTCGCCCTGGTTGACTTGGCCGCTGCCGAGGGCGGCAGCGCCAGTGACAGGTCCGCGACCGGCGGGGAGGGCGGCAGAGGCGGCAGAGGCGGCTCTGCCGGCGTACTCGGCGGTGCCGGTGGTGCCGGCGGTGTTGGCGGTGGCGGCGGCATCAGCGGCACCGGCGGTGACGGTGGCCGGGACCAGGACTGTGCGGGTGTCCGCCTCTCCGCAGCGAATGGAAACACCGGTGGGGGCGGCGTCGGCGGCGGCTCTGGCGCGACCGGCAGCGCGGGCAGCGGTGGCGGCGGGACCGGCGGCAGCGGTGGCGCGACCGGCAGCGGTGGTGACGGCGGCGGTGGTGGACTCGCGATCGTCGCCGGCGGGATCGCTCACGGCCGCGGAGGCGATGCCGGCGACGGGGGCGGCGGCGGGACCGGCGGCAGTGGCGGCGCGGGCGGCAGCGGTGACGCCGGCGGCTCCAACGGGTCTGCTGGTGGTGCCGGGGAGATCGGCGACGGCGGTGACGCCGGCGAAGACGGGGCCGTCATCATCGATGTGGCGCCTGTGCCTTGAAACCCGGATCCGTAGAACCCACCGCCACCAAGTCGCCGACAAACACACCGTGAAAAGGCAGCAGATTCAAGGGTGTTGAACTGTCTCGGGTCCGGTCGGAGTCCCGGCCGGACCCGAAACCGTGTGTTGATCAAAACAATTGTGCGAAGTGGGGGTGGTGTGGTTGAGTTCGTCGCGGCGCGCGCCACATACGCGACCAAACGAGGGGAACCATTCGTGAATATACGTATCGGGGGAGCATCGGCCGTACTGGCCGTGCTGCTGACCGCTGCCACGGCAATGCCGGCACACGCTGACGACCACAGCACACGTACGGCCGGCTACCGGGCGGCGACCGCCGCCGGGCCCATTCACGGTTTCGAGACCAAGGGGGACTACGCTCACTTCTCCCACACCGTGAAAAACACCGTCAACGCTCACGGCTGGTGGAAGAAGTACGACGGCCCGGCGACACGCGCCAAGATCACCATCTGGCTGCAGGTCAAGACCGCCGCCGGGTGGAAGACTCTTGACAAGGGAGTCAAGACGGTTCCACCGGGCGGCGGAAGCAACAAGAGGGCGGTCGCCAACTGGAAGTGCACCAACCTCATCGCGAAGAACCACTTCCGTACGGTGGTCGACGCGGACATCGTCGGCTATCCGGATGGTGACTCGAAGCTCACCACCAAGACGCAGACGCTGTACTGCGGCATCTAGCACCGGCCGACGGGATACCGGTCGAGTACGGAACGGGTACAGAAAGGCCATCGCGTGTACTACGAGACGCTTGTTGCCTTGCACGGGGTACTCGACCGGTACCCGTGGGCGGCGCACATCACCTGCCAGGACACCGGAAGCGAGATCTACGATCTCGCCATGCGCAGGGCCGAAGCCTACGGCTGGTACTCCACCGGCGGATGGACCTACAAGTACCAGGGATGGGGCGAGGCCCGGATCGTCCAGGACCCGGGGCGCTGGGCCGATTGCCTGGCCGGTGGCGACTGGACGCAGGACGGGGAGGTCCGGGAGCTGGCGTGGATGTCGGCGGACATCCCGGTCGATGTCCGTGAGCCGCGTCTGCCCGTCCTTCACGTGGCGCGCATCCTGTCGGACGGGATGCATCGGATCGGGCGCGTCCGGTTCACCGGGCTGCATGCCGTCCTCCCGCTGCAGGAGCTCGTCGGTGATGCCTCCGACGACCTGGAGGCGATGCGGAAGTGGTTCGCTCTCACCGACCCGTCCACGTCGGTCCCCGTGAGCGTCACTGTCGGCGCCGGACCCGCGATGTGGGGAAAAGAGACGGCGGTGTGCGGCGCTGTCAGAGAGCGGCTCGGTGACATCGGGGAGGCCGAAGTCACCACTGGGCAGCACGACTTGTCCGGCATGGCGGACGTGGACGGCGAGCACGGCTACAACAAGGGCCGCGAGCGTGGCGTGCTGCGGTTCGCGTGTCGTGTGCCGGAGTGGTCGGTGGATGCCGCCGTGTGGCTGGTCGAGGTGGTGGGGGATGCGTTGCGTGCGGTCGAATGCGCGGAGCAGGTGGTGGTGACCGCCTCGCTGGCCTCCCGGCCGGCCGCCGACCGCTGAGCCGTGGCGGACCAGTGAGTCGTGGCCGAGAACTGAGCTGCGGCAGACCGGTGAGCCGTGGCGGACCAGTGAGCTGCGGCAGATCATGAGTCCGCTGGGCCGAGTGTGCCGAGCGCGGGGGAGAGGTGCCTGTCGCCGGGGGTCTGCAGCCCCCCGGCAGGGCGAGCCGTCGGTCAGCTCAGCCGGGCATCGGCGTAGACGACCATCGCATCGCGCTGGTAGACGGCCAGCCCGTCGGCGATCTTGTCGTAGTTCGTACGGAACCGCGGGTCGTCGACATAGGTCTGGCCCAGCCCCTTGTACGCGACCGCGTTCGGGGTCCAGAACCGGCACACGCCCTGGTAGTGGGCGTCCACTTCCGCCTGCACCGCGGGATCGGCGACCGGTGTGCCGGCCACCATGAACTCCGCGATGCGGATCATCTGTGCCGTCACCTCACGTTGCCACCGCTCCATGTCCTCGGCGCTCATCGTCCCGATGACCTGTTGGGCCTGGTCCCACGCCCGTGGCCACCGCTCCTGCACCTCGGCCGCGGCCTCGGAGCGGGCCGGCTCGAACCCCTCGAACAGGTTCTCCGGCCTGTTGATCTTCACCATGTCGTTGTCGTCCTTGCCTTCCTCCAGTTCGGCGATGGTGCGGCCGACCGTGCGGGCCAGGGTCTCCAGCCGGTCCCGTTCCGCCAGCAGCCGTTGGTGGTGCTCACGCAGCACGGCCACCTGACCGGCCTGGCTGTCCAGAACCGCCTGGATCTCGCGCAGTCCCAGGTCCAGCTCCCGCATCAGCAGGATCTGCTGCAGCCGCAGCAGATCGGCCTCCTCGTAGTAGCGGTGCCCGTTGCTTCCGGACCACGCCGGCGGCAGCAGACCGATCTCGTCGTAGTGCCGCAGCGTCCGGGACGTCACCCCGGACATCCGGGCCACTTCCGCGATCGACCAGGCCATTGCCGTGCCTCCCATTGCCGGGCCGGTCTTTCCGGCCACACACAAGACCGTAGAAGTTGACGCAGCGGAAACCGCAAGCCCCCTCAGGAGGTCACGGCAGCCCGGTGGGCGCTCGGGCTGATGCCGCGCAGCCGCTTGAACGCGCTGCTCAGGGCGAAGGCGTTGGCGTATCCGACCTGGCGGGTGACCGAGCCGATCGTGGCATCCGGCCGGCGGAGCAGATCCGTGGCCGGCGAGATGCGCCAACCGGTGAGGTAGGACATGGGCGGCTCGCCGACCGGTGCGGTGAAGCGGCGGGCGAACGAGGCACGGGAGACGCCGGCCTTCGCGGCGAGGGACGCGACCGTCCAGGGATGGGACGGGCCGTCGTGCAGCAGGCGCGGCGCGGTGCCGACGACCCGGTCGCCCAACGCGCGGTACCAGCCCGGGGTGTTGGCCTCGGGTCGCTCGAACCACTCGCGCAGGGTGGCCACCAGCAACGGGTCCAGTATCCGGTCCATGACGACCTGCTGCCCCGGAGCGTCCGGGTGATCTCCGCCGCGACCAGGCCGAGGATGGCACAGTGCTCGCTCTCGTCCGGGACGACCAGCAGCGGCGGCAGCGCGTCCAGCAGCCGGTCGCAGACATCGCCCCGGGCCTGGTACGTGCTCATGAGCAGCGCATGCGCCCCGCGAGCGCGGGGACATGGCGCTGCTGCGCGGCCTCGTCCCGTACACCGGTGGCGCGTCGTGCATCGTCGACAACCGTGCCGTGCCACGCTCATCCGGCGTCGGCCCCGGGCAGGAGCCGGACCACCCCGTCATCCCCATCGACCCGTACCCGTTGGCCGTCGGTGAGACGTGCCGTGGCATGGACGGTGGCCATGACGGCGGGGATTCCGTACTCCCGGGCCACGATTGCCGCATGGGAGACCACGCCGCCGGTGTCGACGACCACGGCTGCCGCCCGCCGGAAGAGCGGCGTCCAGGCGGGGCTGGTGTAGGTGGCGACGAGGACGTCCCCGTTGCGGAGGTTGGCGAACTCCTCCGTGCCGTGGATGACGCGGACCGGGCCGTCGGCGAGGCCGGCGCTGCCCGGTGTTCCGCGCAGTACGACGTCTCCGCTCGGCTCGCTGACCGGGTGCGTGGGAACGAGCGGTGTGCCGGCGAGTTCGGCGCGCTTGGCCTTGCGCCGTGTCGCGCGCTCCCGGAGGTCGGCGCGGCGTTCCGGTTCCGGTGGCCAAGTGCCGGCGAAATCAAGCTCGTTCAGGCGTAGGTGGAAGATGTCCTGGTCGGTGTCGAGCACCCCGGCCGCGACGAGTCTGCGGCCCATCTCCAGGAGCGCCTGCCGCATGGTGGGCAAGGGGAGCACCAGCAGGAAGCGTGTGTCGTCGCGGACCTGCTGAAACCAACGGGCCTGCCGCAGCAGCGTCCGGACCGCCGTCCGCAGCGGGGCCGGTGCCCGGCGGAGCAAGGGGTGGCCGAACAGCTCCTGTTCGGCCTGCTCGCCGGGGTGCGGTCCGGCCGGCGGCGGGGGCTGCGCGGCCAGTCCCTTCAGTATGCCCAGGATCACCTCCGGTCTGTCCCGCCAGGCCGGCTGGGTGATCAGGAGCGGTGTGGTGGTGTCGCGGTGCCCGTAGTGGTCGAGGAATGTGTGGAAGTCGGCGAGGAAGGACGGAGCCGAGGGGCGGAGGGCGGCGAGCAGTTCGTCGGGGGTGTGGTCGGCGAACGTCGCCGAGAGGCCGGGGTCGGCCCGGATGATGGCCGCCAGGTCCTCCAGCGCGTGGTTCGCGTCGGTGGTGAAGGTATCGACGCCGGAGAGCAGCGCGCCCATCAGCCGGCGTCGACGCAGCACGGTCAGGGTGACGTACAGGCCCCCGAGTGCCAGGGCGGTGCGGGGAATGTAGCGCAGCCGTAGTTCGATTCCCGCGGCCGCGATCCTCGGACCTTCCTGCAGCAGGGCCACCAGCTCCGGCCAGGAGGCGCCGCCGATGTCCCGTGCCCGCAGTTCGTGGGCGTGCCGCTGCATCGCGTCGACCATCGGATCGGACCGCCACCGGCCGGGGTCGTAGCGGCGGGCACCGCGCACGAGACGCACCGGGGCCGACAGCGCGTGCCGGTTGAGCCTCGGCCAGGTGAGCTCCAGGCGGGCCACCACACCGCCCTCCTCGACGAACATCCGGTCCAGCGGCTGAACCGTGATACCGGTGGCGCGCACCGTCTTCTCGACCAATCCGACCAGTGGGGACGCCCATGCCGTCATATCGATCGGGTACGGGCGGACCGGCACGACCTCCCGGAGCATCGCGTCCATCATCCGTTGGACGCGCCCCGGTTCGGCGGGCTGCCCGGGCAGCGCGGTGACCGGGCGTGTCTGCAGGACGTACGCGGTCCCTTCGGCCCAGGCCCATTCGATGTCCTGGGGCCGGCCGAAGTGCCGCTCGACGTCCCGGCCGATCCGTACCAGCCGCCACACCGCCGGCGTGGGCAGTGCCGCCTCCACGGGGCGCTCGGCCACCCGCTCGGTGCCGCCCTCCGCGCGGGGACGCACCACGACCTCACCACGTCCGGCGCTGCGGCCGGCCACCCGCGAGCGCCGTGTGTCGACCACGATGTGCTCGGCGGTGACCAGGCCGGAGACCACCGCCTCGCCCAGTCCGGGGTTCGCGTCGATGATCATCGTGTGCCGGTCGCCGGTCACGGGATCGCTGGTGAACGCGACACCCGCGAACTCGGCGCGCACCATGCGCTGTACGACCACGGCGATCCTCGCCCGACCGTGGTCGATACCGCGGCTGTCGCGGTAGTCGATGGCGCGGGCCGTCCACAGCGAGGCCCAGCAGCGGCGGACCGCGTCGAGGAGGCTCTGCTCGCCGATGACGTTGAGAAAGGTGTCCAGCTGACCGGCGAACGCCGCCTCGGGCAGATCCTCCGTGGTGGCGCTGGATCGCACCGCGACCGGGCCGCCGCCGAGATCCCGGTACGCCGTACGCACCGCCTCCGCCACGTCCTCCGGAACGGGGGCTTCGATGATGGCCGTGCGGACGGCCTCGCCCGCGGTGGTGGTGCCGCCCCCGCCCGTGGTCTCTCCCGCGGTCCTGCCCTCGGTCACGTCGTACCGGCTGAGATCCGGCTGCCGGTACGCCGCGGTGGTCACCACGAATCCGGGCGGTACGGGAAATCCTCCGCGGACCAGCTCTCCCAGACAGGCGGCCTTACCGCCGGCCAGACCCACGTCGGTGCGGGTCAGCCGGTCCAGCGGGACGACATGGTCCTCGGTCGGGGGCATCTTTCCCAGCCTGGTCCGTTCCGTCGCGAGGTGCATCCGTGCGGCTGCCATGCGGGTGGCAGGCCGGTTTCGTGGGAGGGGGAGCGGTGGCTGGTCCGTCCCGTCCGCTGTCCGGTCCGCGCGCAAGGGCGCGGATGGCCGAACCGCCGCCGCGAGGGGAGACTGGAGGGGAGGGGTGTGCGTCCGGACAGCAGGCGTGACACCGGCCGCATGGTCGAATCCGGGCGTGCGTGTCCCCTGCGGATGAGGGGAGCGACCGATGGGGGCCAGGAATCCGGTACCCGCGAACGCCACCGAGCACGCGACTTCGAAGGCAACCGCGAACGCACCCCGGGAGCCAGCCGCGACGGCAACCGCGAGCGGAACCGTCGCGCAGCAGCTGATCGCATCCCATCTGGTCTCCGGCCGTATGGAGCCGGGCGAGGAGATCGCGCTGCGGGTGGACCAGACGCTCACCCAGGACGCGACCGGGACGCTCGTGATGCAGGAACTGGACGCGTTGGACCTGGACCGGGTGAGGACCGAGGTCAGCGTGCAGTATGTGGACCACAACATTCTGCAGGCGGATGAGCGGAACGCCGAGGATCACGCGTTTCTCCGCTCGGCGGCGCGACGCTTCGGAATCTGGTATTCGAAACCCGGAAACGGCGTATCGCACCCGACGCATATGCAGCATTTCGGAGTTCCCGGCAAGATCCTGATCGGCTCCGATTCACATACCTGCGCGGGTGGCGCGCTGGGAATGCTGGCAGTGGGCACCGGCGGCCTGGAAGTTGCGCTGGCCATGGCGGGACGGCCCCTGCATCTCACCATGCCCCGCATCTGGGGCATCCGGTTGACGGGCGAACTACCGCCATGGGTCAGTGCGAAGGACGTCATTCTGGAGATGCTGCGCCGCCACGGCGTGCGTCGTGGCGTTCAGCGGGTGCTGGAATATCACGGGCCGGGGCTGAGCTCCCTGACCGCCATGGATCGCCATGTCATCGCCAATATGGGCGCCGAGCTGGGGGCCACCACCACGGTGTTCCCGTCGGACGACGCCGTGTACGGCTTTCTCGGGTCGGTGGGACGTGCGGACGACTTCACGGAACTCGTCACCGGCCCGGATGCCACCTACGACCTGGAGGAGGAAATCGACCTCTCCACGCTGCAGCCGCTGATCGCCCGGCCCAGCTCTCCGGGCAATGTCGTGCCCGTACGGGAGGTGGCCGGTGAGCCGGTCGGGCAGGTGGTCATCGGGTCGTCGGCGAATCCGGGGCTGCGGGACCTCCTGATGCCCTCGGCCATGGTGAAAGGACGGCAGACCGCGCCCGGCGTCAGTTTCGACATCAATCCCGCCTCCCGCGAAATCCTTCAGGACATGACACAGCTCGGCGCGACATTCGACCTGATCGCGGCGGGTGCGCGGATGCACCAGTCGGGTTGTCTGGGGTGCATCGGTATGGGGCAGGCCCCGGCCGCCGGGCGCAATTCGCTGCGGACGTTCCCCCGTAACTTTCCCGGCCGGTCCGGTACCGAGGACGACGCGGTATGGCTCTGTTCCCCGGAGACGGCCGCGGCCTCCGCGCTCACCGGCGTCATCACCGATCCACGCGACTGGGCCGAGCGGGAGTCGGCAGCGGTCCCCGCACTACGGCTGCCGGAGCGGGTGTCCGTCAACAACGCCATGCTGGAAGCTCCGCTGCCCCCTGCCGAAGCCGCGCGGGTCGCTCTCGACCGCGGCCCCAATATTTCCACGCTGCCGGACTTCGACGCGCTGCCGGAGAGCATCGAGGGCCCGGTACTGCTCAAGGCCGGTGACAATGTCTCGACCGACGAGATCTCCCCGGCCGGGGCCAGGGCGTTGCCGTACCGGTCCAACGTGCCGAAGCTGGCCGAATTCACCTTCACCCGGATCGACGCCGGCTATCCGCGGCGGGCGGCCGATGCCAAGGCGGTCAGCAGAGGCCATTTCGTCATCGCCGGCGACAATTACGGTCAGGGCTCGTCCCGCGAGCATGCCGCGATCACTCCGCGTTACCTCGGACTGCGAGTCGTGCTCGCCAAGTCGTACGCCCGCATTCATTGGCAGAACCTCGTCAATTTCGGTGTGCTGCCCCTGGAATTCGACGACCCCACCGATTACGAACGTATCGAGGTGGAAGATCAGTTGCGGTTGACGCATCTGCATGCGGCCCTCGCCGCCGACGCGGAACCGACGCTCCAGCTCACCAACATCACGCGGGACGAGGCATACGTGGTGCGCCATCGCCTCTCCGCTCGCCAGCGCGACGCGGTTCTGGCCGGCGGCATTATCCCGGCCCTGGCGCACTGACACCGCGTCGACACCATGAAGGGTGCTCCGCCGCCGTCAGGCGGAAACCGGGGAAGGTGTGCCAGGCTTGTGTCCGAGGGACATCTCAGGACGCACAAGTTGCAGGTCATCGACAAGGAACCCGTAGGACGGCCAGTACGCGCAACCGCGCATTCGAGAAAGTCCTAGGAGGCAGCGCCATGCAACTCTCGCTCCTTCGACCGCTCACCGAGCGACCAGGGCCCTGGGCATCGGTCTACGCCGATACCTCCCACGACACCGAGTACGCGGCCAAGCAGCTGACGCTCACGGCACGGGCGGCCGCCGCCAGGCTGGCCGAACTCGGCGCGGACGACGCCACCTGCGGCGCGGTGGAGAAGGCCCTGGCCGTCGAGCGCACCGGCGAGCCGGCGACGGAAGCCGGCCGCGCGTTGTTCGCCGCCGATGGCGAGGTCGTCCTCGACACCCCGCTTCCGGGGCCTCCGGCGGCACCGTCCGTGTCATGGGGACCGGTCGCCCGGATGACGCCCTTGATCGAAGCGGTCGGCGACGATCCGGTCTGCCTGCTCGTCTCGGTGGACAAGACCGGAGCGGACTTCGAACTGCACAGCGGCCGTGGCAGCGACGATGCCGGACAGGTCACCGGCGTCGAATGGGCGATCCATCGAGCGGGCCGGATCGACTGGTCCGAGCGCCACTTCCAGTTCAAGGCGGAGGAGACGTGGGAGCACAACGCCCGGGAGATCGCCGACAAGGCGCGCGAGGTGTTCGAGAAGAGCGGAGCCGCGGCGCTGCTGCTGGTCGGTGATCCGCGTGAGCGCAGGTCGGTGCACGAGAAGCTCCCTGAGCGGATGCGTGCCATGACGTACGAGAGCACGCACGGCCGGCGGGGGCCTGGCACAGATGGCGTGGTACTGGAGCGGGACATCGCCCAGGTCCAGGCCGTCCAGGAGCTTGAGCACGTCGCCGAGGTGACGGGCCGCTTCCGCGCGCGTGCCGAGCCCGCGGGCGGCGAGCAGCCGTACGCCGCGGAGGGCGTGCCTTCCCTGGTCGAGGCGGCCCGGGAACACCGGATCGATACGCTGCTCGTCAGCCACGGCCCGGATACGGCACGGCAGGTCTGGGTCGGCCCGGACCCGGACCAACTGGCTGTGCGCAGCTCGGAACTCCATTACCTGGGCGAGGCGCATCCGGCTGCGGTGCGCGCGGACGACGCGCTGGTGCGCTCGGCCGTGGCGAACGGCGCCGATGCGGTGGTGGTGCGCGAACCGGAAAACGCCCCGGCCGGGGGACTGGGCGCCATTCTGCGATGGACGGGATCGGAGCGCAGGTGAGCGAAGTGATGCCACGTCATCTTGATTGCGGCGAGGGCTTGCTGACCGGACGTTCCCTGCGCCGTGCAGAGACGGGCTGGTGAGACGGCTAGTGAGGGTAGCCGGTCGAGTCCTGGGGACATCGGCCGAAGACGCTGAAGGAGTACGGCATGGGCATCGGAAAGAAGACCAGGAACATCGGCCAGATCATCGAGGGCAAGGCCAAGGAAACGGTGGGGAAGGCCGTCGGCAATAAAGGCCTGGAGAGAAAAGGCAGGACTGAGCAGATCAGGGGCAGGGTGAAGCAGGCGGCGGAAAAGGGAATGCACACCTTCAAGCGATGACACTCGCGGCGCCCGCGGTCGGTGACCGCGGGCGCCGCGACCACCTGCGCCGGGCCCATGTCCGCGGGCGCGACCGTCATCTCCCGGCGGATACCCGACGCCCCGACATGGCGTGTGCGATGTGTGGAGAGAATGTGGTGACGATGGGGACGAGTGTTCGTTCGAGGGGGGCTGTGGGGCCTCGGCCGATGCGGGCCGGGTAGCGTGGCGGCGAAAGCCGAGCAGCTCAACGCACAGCGCAACCAGCATCACAGCACCGACACATCACGGGGGACACGACATGCCCACGCAGTCAGCCGACTCCGGCGCGCCGATCTACGACTGGCTCGTCAACGAGCACGGAGACGTCGTGGCGGAGAGCCGGGAAGCCGCGGAGCGGACGCAGCGCGAAGCGGAGCGGCTGCTGGACTGGAGCACGCTGCGGGTCTGACGCGCCGCGTCACTGAGATGTGCCGGGGCGGGCCGGGCGGAATGCCGCCCGGCTGTGGCGCTCACCGCCCGGGAACACCCGCGCGCAGTCCGTCCATGACGAGGTCCAGCAGGCGCCCGGCGCGCGACCGCCAGTCGCTGTGCGGGTCGATGTGCCAGAGCCCGGCGATGGCGAGCACGAAGTCGTCGGGGCTCACTCCCGGGCGGATGGTGCCGGCCTCCTCGTTCGCCTTGAGGAGCAGCGCGACGGCCGATGTCACCGGGCCGTGGCCCAGTCCGGCCAGGCTGCCGTGCGCGCTCGTGGCCTTGCGCAGCGCGTCGGCCAGGCCGGCTTTGGCCATGGCGTACTGGGCGAGGCGGTCCATCCACTCCCGCAGGGCCTGGTCCGGCGCGGCGGCCTCGTCGAGCAACTGGGCCGCGCTGTCGGCGACTTGCTGCACCTCGTAGCGGTAGACCTCCAGGACGAGTGCCTCGCGGTTGGGGAAGTTGCGGTAGAACGTCCCCTGCCCGACGCCCGCCTTCTTCGCGATCGAGCTCAGCGGGGCGTCTGCTGAGCGGGTCAGCTCCGCCAGCGCCACTTCCAGGATGCGCTCGCGATTCCGTTGTGCGTCCGAGCGCAGGGGTGCGTCGTCTTCCCTCTGCTGCACTCGTCCTCCTTCCGGAATCCGGAGTCACGGCCGGCTCGGTCTTGCTAACCGGACAACTGTCCGGTAGCGTCTGAAGAAATCGGACGATTGTCCGGTTAGGTTCACCATAGCGGCAGACGCGGCCGGCGGGCGACCGGTGGCTACCGCGTCCGTCAGCCCGTCCGCCGCGTACCGCCACAGGTTCCCCAGCTCACGCCGCTCTGTACAGCGCCACTTCCTTCCGAGCCGTCCGCGGGGACCGCCGGGTCCGAGCCCTCGCTCCCGCGTGACGGGGATCGCTCGACGCTCGCCCGGCCGCGCCGACAGCAGGCCCTCGCCTCGACGCCCGCCGCGCACCACACCCGCGAACGCAGCACCACACACGCGAAAGAAGGCTGCCATGGCACCACCGACGTCCAGTGCCATCACCCTGAACGTCAACGGCGAGAAGCACACGCTGCCCGTCGACCATCGCACCACCCTGCTCGACGCACTGCGCGAGCGGCTCGCTCTGCCCGGCACCAAGAAGGGGTGCGACCAGGGCCAGTGCGGTGCCTGCACGGTACTGCTCGACGGCCGCCGAGCCCTCTCCTGTCTGCAGCTCGCGGTGGCCGCCGAGGGGCGCGCGATCACCACCATCGAAGGTGTGGCGGACGGTGAGCGGTTGCATCCGGTGCAGCAGGCGTTCCTCGACCTCGACGGCTACCAGTGCGGCTACTGCACCCCGGGCCAGATCTGTTCGGCCCTCGCGGTGATAGCGGAGCATGCCGCGGGCTGGCCGAGCGCGGTGACCGCCGACGTACGGCCCGAAGCGGGAGTGCCGCCCCTGACAGCCGACGAGATCCGGGAGCGGATGAGCGGCAACCTCTGCCGCTGCGGGGCGTATGTGTCGATCGTCCAGGCGGTCGCGCGGGCCGCGGGTGTCGACACCGGCGAGACTCCGACCACGGCGGAGCGATCCGGCGGGCCCACCCCCGCCGGCTCGGCGGACGCAGGGACGGCGGCATGAGGGAATTCGGCTATCAGCGCGCCCTCGACGTCCCCGGCGCGGTGGCGCTGCTCGGCGCCGATCCCGATGCGCGCTTCCTCGGTGGCGGCACCAATCTCGTCGACCTGATGAAGACCGGGGTGGAGCGGCCCGCGCGGCTCATCGACGTACGGGAACTTCCCCTGGACGGGATCGAGGCGACGCGGGACGGCGGGCTGAGCATCGGGGCGACCGTCACCAACAGCGATCTGGCCGCACATCCCGAAGCCCGGCGCCATTACCCCGCGTTGGCGCAGGCTGTCCTGTCCGGCGCCTCGGGACAGCTGCGCAATATGGCCACGGTCGGCGGAAATCTGCTCCAGCGCACCCGCTGCGGCTACTTCACCGACGTGGCGAGGCCATGCAACAAGCGTTCCCCCGGCAGCGGTTGCCCCGCCATCGAGGGCGAGCACCACAACCACGCGATCCTCGGCGCCTCCGAGCACTGTGTGGCCGTCCACCCCTCGGACATGGGGGTGGCGCTCGCCGCCTTCGATGCCGTGGTGAGGTACGAAAGCGCCGACGGGCCAGGGGAGTTGCCCCTTGCGGAGTTCTATCTGCCCGTGGGCGGCACCCCGCATCTGGAGACCGCGCTGCCGCCCGGCGCGCTGATCACCGGCATCACCCTGCCGCCGAGTCCGGTCACCGCCGTCTCCCGCTATCGGAAGGTGCGCCAGCGCGCGTCGCACGCGTTCGCGATCGGCTCGATCGCGGCCGCCCTCGATGTCCAGGACGGACGGGTACGCGAAGTGCGGCTCGCCTTCGGGGCGGTGGCGTCCCGGCCGTGGCGGGCCCGGGGGGCCGAGCGGGTGCTGACCGGCGGGCCGGCGAGCGCCGAAGCGTTCGCCGCCGCCGCGGACGCCGAGTTGGCCGGCGCCGAGGCGCTGCCCGGGAACGGATACAAGGTGACGCTGATACGCAATCTCGTTGTGGCCGTGCTGACCGAACTCGCCGAGGAGGTCGCCTGATGACCACCACGACCGGAACCGCCGCGGTGACGCGGGCCGTCGGCGCCGCGCACACCCGAGTGGAGGGCCGGGACAAGGTCACCGGAGCGGCCCGCTACGCGGGAGACCTCCCCTTCGCCGAACTCGCCCACGGCTGGCTGGCGTTGACCACCGTCGCCCGCGGCCGCGTCCGCGCGGTGGAGTCCGCCCCGGTCCGCGCGATGCCCGGTGTGCTCACCGTCCTGCACCAGGGGAACGCCCCGCGGGTCGACGCGGACTACACGGGTGTGCTGGGGCGGCCCGACCCGATTCTGGAGATGTTCCAGCACGACCGTGTGCCGTGCGTGGGCTGGCCGGTGGCCCTGGTCGTCGCCGAAACGCCCGAGCAGGCCAGGGAGGCCGCCGAAGCGCTGGTCGTCCGGTATGACGAGGAGCCGCACGATGTCGACTTCTTCGCCGGGCGTCCGGGTACGTACACGCCGGAGGGTTCCCCCGGCGTGCAGGCGGAGACGGAGAAGGGTGACCTGGAGGCCCAACTCGCCGCGTCCGCCGTCGTCGTGGACGCGTCGTACACCACCCCGGAAGAGCACCACAGCCCCATGGAGCCGCACACCGCGATGGCCCGCTGGGACGGCGGCCGTCTCGAAGTCGTCGACTCCAACCAGGGCAGTATGTGGGTGGCCGAGGAGCTCGCCAAGCTGTTCTCCCTCGATCCGGCCTCGGTACGGGTGCGGTCGGAGCATGTCGGCGGTGCCTTCGGAGCCAAGGGGCTCCGGCCGCACCAAGTCGCGGCCGTGATGGCCGCGACCGTCCTCCGCCGCCCGGTCAGAGTCGCACTGACCCGGCGTCAGTTATTCTCGCTCACCGGCTACCGGAGCCCCACGGCGCAGCGGATCAGACTCGGCGCCGACCTCGACGGTCGGCTGCGTGCCTTCGACCACCAGGCGCGGAGCCAGACCTCGACAGTGCATGAATTCGTCGAGCACAGCGCCGCGTTGGGGCGGGTGCTGTACGACGCCGACGCGCACCACACCGTCAACCGTGTCGTACCGCTCGATGTGCCGACACCCACCTGGATGCGCGCGCCGGGCGTGGCGCCGGGCTCGTTCGCGCTGGAGTCCGCCCTCGATGAACTCGCCGGGAAGTGCGGTATGGACCCGATCGCGCTGCGGACGCGCAATGAACCGGAATCGGGGCCCGTCTCCGGGCTGCCGTTCAGCAGCCGCAATGTGCTCGCCTGCTTCGAGGAGGGCGCCCGCAGGTTCGGCTGGGCGGAGCGGGATCCGCGTCCCGGCATACGCCGCCAAGGGCGCTGGCTGCTGGGTACGGGCACGGCGGCGGCCACCTATCCCTCGGGGGTGGCTCCGTCCACGGCGGCGGTGACGGCGGAGGCGGACGGCACGTTCACCGTACGGATCACCGCGGCCGATGTGGGCACCGGGGCGCGGACCGCGCTGACCCTGGTCGCGGCGGATGCGCTGGAGGTGGATCCGGGGCGCGTCCGTATGCGGATCGCGGACAGCGACTTCGGTCCGGCGGTGCTCGCCGGCGGCTCGATGGGCACCCGCTCCTGGGCCTGGGCGGTCACCGCCGCGGCGACCGGACTGCGTGAGCAACTGGCCCTGGGCGGGGACATCCCCCCTCAGGGGATCACGGCCCGCTCGGACACCACCGCGGCAGTCGGCGCGCTCGCGAAGAAGGAGCGGCACTCCTTCGGAGCACAGTTCGCCGAGGTCACCGTGGACGTCACCAGCGGTGAAGTACGCGTACGGCGGATGCTCGGCATCTTCGCCGCCGGCCGGATCGTCAACCCGCTGACCGCCCGCAGCCAGTTCATCGGCGGGATGACCTGGGGTCTTTCCATGGCACTGCACGAGGAGGCGATCCGGGACCAGGCCTCGGGAGCCCATGTCAACGCCGACCTCGCGGGCTATCACGTCGCCGCGCACGCCGATGTACCGCTCATCGAAGCAGACTGGGTTGACGACCCGGACCCGGACGACCCGGTCGGGATCAAGGGCATCGGCGAGATCGGGATCGTGGGAGCCGCGGCGGCCATCGCCAACGCGGTCTGGCACGCGACCGGCATCCGCCATCGCGACCTGCCGATCCGCCCCGACCGTGTTCTGCTGGCGGGAACCGGACCGGGAGGAGACCGACATGCTTGACATCGCCGACGAGCTGAACCGATGGCTGGCGCAGGGCCGGGACTTCGCCGTGGCCACCGTGGTGGCCGTGGGCGGCAGCGCGCCGCGCCCGCCCGGCGCCGCCCTCGCCGTCGACAGCGAGGGCACGGTCATCGGCTCGGTTTCCGGAGGCTGTGTGGAAGCGGCGGTGTACGACCTGTGCGCCCAGGCGCTCCGGGACGGCCGGGCGGTGCTGGAGCGGTTCGGCTACAGCGCCGAGGACGCCTTCGCGGTCGGACTGACCTGCGGCGGGGTCATCGAGGTCCTGGTCACCCCGGTGCGCGGGGACGCGCCGGGCAGGCAGGTCTTCGCGGCGGCGCTGTCGGCCGCCGCCCGGGGGGAGCCGGCGGCCCTCGCCCGCGTGGCCCGGGGCCCGGCCGATCTGCTCGGCCGAGCGCTGCTCGTGCACCCCGACGGCTCGTACGAAGGCGGCCTCGGCGGGCATCCGGAGCTGGACCGTACGGCGGTGGGCGAGACCCGCGCCATGCTGGCCGCGGGGCGCACCGGCGGCTTCGACGTCTCGGAGAGCGGCACGCGCTGCGGGGCGGCCCTGACGGTGTTCGTCGAGTCGAGCGTGCCGCCGCCCCGCATGATCGTCTTCGGCGCCGTCGATTTCGCCGCGGCGCTGGTGCATACGGGCAAGTTCCTCGGCTACCACGTCACGGTGTGCGATGCCCGCCCCGTCTTCGCCACCCGCGAGCGCTTCCCCGAGGCCGACGACGTCGTGGTCGACTGGCCGCATCGCTATCTCCAGCGCACCGGGACCGACAGCCGTACGGTCCTGTGCGTGCTCACCCACGACGCCAAGTTCGACGTCCCCCTGCTGGAGACGGCCCTGCGGCTGCCGGTCGCGTTCGTCGGCGCGATGGGCTCGCACCGCACGCACGAGGACCGCAACCGCAGACTCCGCGAGGCCGGCGTCACGGAACGCGAACTGGCCCGGCTGCACTCACCGATCGGCCTCGACCTCGGTGCCCGTACGCCCGAGGAGACCGCCCTGTCCATCGCGGCCGAGATCGTCGCGGCGCGGCAGGGCGGCACCGGCCTTCCGCTGACCGGCTCGCGGACACCGATTCACCATGACGCGGACGAGCGGGGAGTCTGTGCGGTCGGATCGCATACGGCCGTATGACGAGACGTGGCCGTGAGGGCGGCGGACGGCCTCAACGGACTTCTCGCCCGTTTCCCGCCCGGCCTTCCCCGGCGTCAGAGCCACGCCCGGAAGGGCGGACAGGGCCTGCAGGCCCTGAGGAAACCGTCGCGGTCCGCGGTCGGCGGACTGGACGAGCAGACGTTCCTCGCCCTCCTGGATGGTGAAGCGCAGTCAGAGGCTGGGCTTCACCAAAATCCCTATGAAGGTGGGGGGTTGTGCGAGTGCGGGGGCGTGGTCGGCGTGGCCGAGGCCCGGCTGCCGGTCTTGGTAGCGAGGAGGGGACCGACGCGTGAACTCTACTCACGGGTCGGCCGGAAGGAGTTCTCCTCGGCGCTCCTGTTCGTCCCAGCACCGCGGCTCTAGGTTTCCCTTTGACCAGTCGGCGGCGCTCAACCCAACCATTCGTCTTCGACGAAGGAGCAGATGTGGAACGCCGTAGTCTTCTTCGAGCCGCCGCCGTCGGCGTCGGCACGGCAGCCTTCTCCGGTTCGCTCTGGCGACAGGCGGCCGCCTATCCCGCGCTCCCCGGCCCCGGCCCGTACGGGGATCTGCAGCCGGCCGACAGCAACGGCATCATGCTTCCCTCCGGCTTCACCAGCCGGGTGATCGCCCGCTCCACCCAGACCGTGCCCGGCACCAGCCACACCTGGCACAGGGCGCCCGACGGCGGGGCCTGCTTCGCCGACGGATCGGGCTGGATCTATGTCTCCAACGCCGAGATCGGCGGCGGAGGAGGCGGCGTCAGCGCCGTGAAGTTCGACAGCGGTGCGGCGGTCATCGGCGCGTACGGCATCCTGTCCGGCACCGACCGCAACTGTGCCGGCGGCTCCACACCGTGGAACACCTGGCTGTCCTGCGAGGAGGTCAGCACCGGCCATGTCTACGAGACGGACCCGTGGGGCGTGCAGGCGGCGGTCCGGCGGGACGCCATGGGCCGGTTCAACCACGAAGCGGCCGCCGCCGACCCGGTCCGCAAGGTCATCTACCTGACCGAGGACGCCTCCGACGGCTGCTTCTACCGCTTCGTGCCCACCACCTGGGGCGATCTGTCCTCGGGCACCCTGCAGGTCCTCAAGGAGGTCTCCGGCGTCCTGTCCTGGGCGAACGTGCCCGACCCGGACGGCAAGCCCACCCCCACCCGTGACCAGGTCTCCGGCGCCAAGCTCTTCAACGGCGGCGAGGGCTGCCACTATCGCTCCGACATCTGCTACTTCACCACCAAGGGCGACAACCGCGTCTGGGCCTACCACGCCGCCGACAACACCCTCGCCGTCGTCTACGACGACAATGTCACCGGCGCCCCGCTCACCGGCGTGGACAACATCACCGCCGCCACCGTCGGCGACCTGTACGTCGCCGAGGACGGCGGCAACATGGAGATCGTCATCATCACGCCCGACGACATCGTCGCCCCCTTCCTCCGGATCACCGGCCAGTCCTCCTCCGAGATCACCGGCCCGGCGTTCAACCCCGCGGGCAACCGTCTGTACTTCTCCTCCCAGCGCGGCACCACCGGCTCCAGCAGCGGCGGCATCACCTATGAAGTGACCGGCCCTTTCCGGACGTCCCTCTGATCCGCATCCGCTCATCCTCCGGATCCGCATCGGCCCGTCCCGCTGATCCTCACCCGTCCGTCCCTCCGATTTCCGGCCCGATCTCCGTCCCGCCCTGCGAGCGGTGGGTGTCGGCATACCGGCACCCACCGCTCCTCCGGGCGAGGCAGCGCCGGCCGGGCCGGGACGGGGCGCAGCCGACCCCGGCGCCCCACCGCGTCGCGCGCCGCCGTCCGGAGCCCGTGGCCGGTACGGGTCGGATCTCCAGGCCAGGGACCTTCGGCCCTCCACCGGCGGCCGGGTGGGGGACCAGTCTGGAAGACGGGGCCCAGTTTGGAAGGTGGCACGGCCATGACACCGAATCACTCCGACGAGCCGAACACCGTGATCCGCTCGACCACGCCGACCGCGGACAGCCACGACGCGCGGCTGACGCTGCTGGAAACACAGGTACGGACCCTGGCGGACGCGGTCCGGACCCTCGCGCAGGGTATGGAGAAGATCCCGACACAGGACACGCCGGACGAAGAGGCGGCACGTGGCGCCCGGCTGGCGCACGAAATCCTCCTCGCGCAGGGCCTGTAGGTGCCGGTTCTTGCGGCTTCCCCGGTTTCTCCGTCGGTTTCCGACGGTCCGCGACAGCGGTGTGCCCGGCGGCTCATCCCTTGAGCACACCCAGCGGGACCAGGCGGGCGACCAGACGTCCCAGACCGTTGTGCTCACCGGCGCTGACGACCGCGTCGACGTCCTTGTACGCCCCGGGTGCTTCCTCGGTCACGCTGCGCCATGAGGTCGGCCGCACCGTGACGCCCGCGTCGGCGAGCTCGGAACGCAGCACGCCGGACGTGATCTCCCGCTGTGCCCGGTGCCGGCTCCACACCCGGCCGGCGCCGTGGCAGCAGGAGTCGAACGCCTCGTTGTCGGCGACCCCGGTCAGGACGTATGAGGCGGTGCCCATCGTGCCGGGGACGAAGACCGGCTGGCCCACGGCCGCGAGGTCGGGCGGGAGGTCGGGATGGCCGGGCGGCAGCGCCCGGGTGGCGCCCTTGCGGTGTACGCACAGGGTCCGGCGGGCCCCGTCCGTCTGCCGGGTCTCCAGCTTGGCGAGGTTGTGCGATACGTCGTAGACCAGGTCCAGGTCGGCGCCGGTCACCGTCCGGAAGGCGCGCCGCGCGGCGTCGGACAGCCACTGACGGTTGGCCCGGGCGTAGTTGGCGGCCGCCGCCATCGCCCCCAGGTAGCCGCGGCCCTCGGGGGAGTCGACCGGGGTGCAGGCGAGCTGCGCGTCGGGCACCGAGATGCCGTAACGGCGCTGTGCGGAGTCCAGCCGGCGGACGTGATCGCCGCAGATCTCGTGGCCGAGGCCGCGCGAGCCACAGTGGATCATGACGCAGATCTGACCGGCCCGGAGGCCGAACGCCTCGGCGCACCGCTCGTCCAGGACGGCGTCGACGAGCTGGATCTCCAGGAAGTGGTTGGCCGATCCCAGGCTGCCGACCTGCCGGGCGCCCCGCTCCAGGGCGCGCTCCGCGACCTGTGAGACATCGGCGTCGTCCACCGCGCCCTGGTCCTCGCAGCGGTCCAGGTCGCGCGGCACCCCATGGCCGTGTTCGACGACGTAGCGGGCGCCGCCGCGCAGCACCTCGTGCAGCTCGGCGCGGCCGGGCGGCTTCCACAGGCCGCCGCGGCCGAGGCCCCGGGGGATCACTCGGTCGAGCCGGTCCATCAGCGCGGGCATATGGGGCAGCAGACCTTCCTGGTCCAGGTCGGCGGCCAGCAGCCGTACCCCGCAGGAGATGTCGAAGCCGACGCCGCCCGGGGACACGACCCCGCCTTCGGCGACATCGGTCGCGGCCACGCCACCGATCGGGAAGCCGTACCCCCAGTGGATGTCGGGCATGGCGTAGGAAGCGCGGACGATGCCGGGCAGTGTGGCGACGTTGGCCACCTGCTCCAGCGACTTGTCCCCGGGCTCCAGCGGCAGCAGTTCCCGCGGTGCGAAGGCCACGCCGGGCACCCGCATGCCGTCGGTCTGCTCGATCCGCGACCGCCAGGGGCCGTCCTCGACGAGCCGGATCTCCACCGTGCCACCTCCTCCCCGCGGGACGACCCCGAGAGCCGGGGGACGTCCCTGCGGGACCGGCGTCACACGTCCAGTGTGACGTTGCATGCCCAGCGGTCCGCCTCCTGGGCGAGCCGGAGCCCATGCATGGACACCGCCTTGGGAACGGCGCCGATCTGCCCCACCACATCGGTGCTGACCATCTCGCACCGCAGCCGCACCCCTGCGCCGGCCGTGGTGACCTCGACGTCGACGGGCAGCTCCCCGTTCGCCTCCATCCGGTAGATGACCTCTTCGATCACGGCGGCCAGCAGCCGTGCGTCGGAGTCGGCCCGCACCTCGCACTCGCGCCTGACCGCGGCGGTGGGCGCCGAGGTTTCGGTGAAACTGGCGAGCACACCGCGTACGGCCTCGGCGATGCACTCCTCGCGGGTGACCGCCCATGCCTCTACGCACAGGTCCGCGGTGTGCGGCACACTGCGGTGGCCGCACACCGGCGACTCCTGGGGGGACACCCGTCGTCCGCGCTGTTCGTCCGGGCGTTCAGCCCTTGATCTCGATATGGCGCGGCTTGGCCACCTGCGCCTTGGGGATCGTCACCGTGAGGACGCCGTCGGCGAGGGACGCGGTGACGTCATCGGTCTTGACGCCGGCGGGCAGCGACGTGCGGTACGTGAAACGCCCGGTGGGCCGGCCGCGACGGCGCAGCACGCCCGCGTGCTCGCGTTCCTTGAGCTCCCCGGAGACGCACAGATCGTGCTCGGAGACCTCGATGTCGATGTCCTCGCGGCGTATGCCCGGCAGCTCGCACTCGATCTCGTACGCCTCGTCGGTCTCGTGCATATCCGCCAGCGGGGACCAGGTCATCGGCTCGGCCAGGAACGGCCTGGACGTGGCCGAACCGAGAAACTCGTTCATCCGCTCGAACAAGTCCTCAAAGTCGGCTGCCATCGGCTCGGGCCACCGGAATCCGCGCTCCAGGCTGCCGGGGCGATGTCGTATGGGCAGTGTCATCGCGGGTCACCTCCGCGAAGAGACAGCAGGAACAGTTCCTCCTCTTCCATGCTGGGCGTTGTCATCCTGCCCGTCGAGTCGGGGCCGGGGCCCCGGAACGCCGACGTCGTACCCCGCTCCGGCCGCTCTTCCATGATCGCGCGCTGCGGCAGGAGCGGTCCGCCGGAGTTTTCGACGGACAAGATGCGACCGCGACTACGCGGTTGCCCGAATCCGGGGGACCATGGGAGCACTGCGAGGTGCAGGGGACACAGGCACAGCCTGCAGCGAGCAGGCCGCACAGCGCTCACCGGCGGAGGGAGCCTGGGATGAGCACAGCCGACCCCTTCGGTTCCGCGGCCGATCTGACGGCCGGCGGGCCGCTGCCGCGCAGTGGGCTGCTGGATCTGCTCGGTGTCGCGGCGGTGGTGCTGGACGCCGAGGGGCGGATCGTGCTGTGGAGCCCGCAGGCCGAGAGGCTGTTCGGCTATACCGCGCAGGAGGCGCTGGGGCAGTACGCGGGGCGGCTGCTGGTGCACGAGCGCCACCTCGACCTCGTGATCAGTCTCTTCGCCGAGGTGATGGGCACGGGCCAGAGCTGGGCCGGTGCCTTTCCCATACGGCACAAGGACGGCAGCACCCGGCTGGTGGAGTTCCGCAATATGCGACTGCTGGACGACCGGGGTGACTTCTACGCCCTCGGCATCGCCACCGACGAGGCGGTCCTGCGCCAGGTGGAACGGGATGTGGCCCTGTCCTCGCGGCTGGTCTCGCAGTCCCCGATCGGGCTGGCCGTCCTCGACACCGACCTGCGCTATCTGGCCGTCAACAAGGCGCTGGAGCGGATGAACGGCGTCTCCGCCGAGCAGCATCTCGGCCGGTCGGTCCGTGAGGTGCTGCCGTTCGTGGAGGCCGATGCGATCGAGGCCGCGCTGCGGCAGGTCCTGGAGTCCGGCAGCCCCCTGGTGGACGAGTACACCGTGGGACGCACCCCCGCCGACCCCGACCACGATCGCACCTGGTCGATCTCCTGCTACCGGCTGGAGGACCCCGGCGGGCGGGTTCTCGGGGTGGCCTCGTTGGCGGTGGACGTCACCGACCGGCACCGTGCGGCCACCGAGGCGGCCCGCGCCCGGCGACGCCTGGCCATCCTGGCCGACGGCTCCGCCCGCATCGGCACCACGCTGGAGGTGGAACAGACCGCCCGTGAGCTCGCCGACGTCGCGGTGCCCGAGCTCGCCGACGTGGCGGCGGTGGACATCCTGGACTGCGTCCTCGAACACCACCACGGCGTCCGGCGCCCCACGACACCCGGCGACTGCCCCGCGCTCTTCCGGGCCCTCGCGGTGCAGTCCGCCTATCCCACCGACGCGGTCCGCGCCGCCGACCCGCCCGGCCATCTCGCCAGCTACGGACCCGACCGGCTGGTGACCCGATGCGTACGGACCGGCCGGCCCCTGCTGATACCCCATGTCGACGAGCGGGACCTGTCACATATCGCCCGTGACTCCGAGGCCGCCGCCCTGCTGGCCCGCGCCGGCATCCACACGTACCTCACGACGCCGCTGATCGCCCGTGGTGAAGTGCTCGGCGCGCTGGGCCTCACCCGCGCCCGCAACCCGCTGCCCTTCGACGAGGACGACCTGACCCTGGCCGGTGAACTGGCCGACCGGGCCGCGGCGTGCATCGACAACGCCCGCCTCTACCAAAGCCTGCGCAACACCGCCGTGACCCTCCAGCGCAGCCTGCTCCCGGGCGACCCGCCGCAGCAGACGGACCTGGAGATCGCCACCCGCTACCAGCCCGCCGAAACCACCATTGAAGTCGGCGGCGACTGGTTCGATGTCATTCCCCTCGCACAGGACAAGACCGCGCTCGTGGTGGGCGATGTGATGGGCAGCGGCATCAACGCCGCCACCACCATGGGCCGGCTGCGCACCGCCACCTCCACCCTGGCCGACCTCGACATCCCACCGACCGACGTGCTGCGCCACATCGACAAGATCACCGCCGGTCTGGAGCAGTACGCCACCTGCGCCTACGCCGTCTACGACCCGCATCAGGCGGTATGCCACATCGCCCTCGCCGGCCATCTGCCCCCGGTCCTGATGCGCACCGGCGAGCCCCCCGAACTGCTCGACCTGCCCACCGGCGTGCCTCTCGGCGTCGGCGGCGTCCCCTTTGAATCCACCACCTTCGGCCTGCGCCCCGGTGATCAACTGGTCCTCTACACCGACGGTTTGGTGGAGACCCGCCATCACCCCATCGACGAACGCCTGGACCTGCTGCTCCGCCTGCTCAACACCCCCGACCGCACGCTGGCGGACACCTGCGACCGGCTCCTTGAAGCACTGCGTGATCCGGACGACCACGACGACGTCGCGGTACTCATCGCCCGGCCCCGGGCCAGGTGTCCGTAGGTCGTCACGTATGGCCGGACCGCTGCGACGCCTTGGTTCGGCGCCCACACCCTGAACGCCCGTACCCGGGAAGGCTGATACATGCCTCAGACGGACGAACGAGCCAGCTGGTCGTCCAGGGCGCGGCGGAGCCACTCATGGGTGGCGCCGAGGGTCGGCTCCGCCGGTCCGGACGGCGGGGCGGTCACTTCGGCCGTGAGCTGCCAGTAGCGGTCGATACGGGGGTCGGCGGCAAGCCGGCCGCTGAGTTGGCGGCGGAAGCCGGGAGTGTCCCGGGAGCCGGATGCCTCGGCAAAGGCGGAGACGAAGCAGTCGAGTGCCTCGCCCTCGTGCGGCGGCAGCTCTGCCCGCATGCGTGCCGAAGCCAGCGTGCACGCTTCGCTGAGACCTTCGTAGAGCACGACCGGACGGTAGTCGTGGTGGTGGGGTTTAAGCTGGCGGCGCCCGGATGTGAAGCAGGGGCTGTTGACGAACTCGTTCAGCCGGGCGAAGGCCAGTACCTGGGACGGGGTCGGATCGGCGGGGGGCCGCGGAACCGACCAGTCGATGATCGCGGAGGCCAGCCGGCCCGGGAGCCGCGGCGGCAGCCAGCACCGCCAGAAGCGCGCCAGCGCGGCCGTGCTGGGCGGGGCAGACATGGCGCCGATCAGGCGCAGCCGGTCGGCGCGTTCGTCGGGCGTGCAGTCCTGGAGCAGCTGGAGGGCGGCCTCCCGCCAGCGCAGGGCGGCCAACCGCGAACCGAGTTCCCGCAGTTGCCCCGCGATGACATCCTCCAGCGTGTCCTCCTGGTCGAGGACCCGGCTCACCTCCGGGACCGGCAGATCAAGGGTGCGCAGCGAACGGATCAGGCGGAGCCGGTCGAGCGCCTCGGGGCCGTACCGGCGGTGGCCGCCGGTGCTGCGGCCGGCCTCGGGGAGCAGACCGCGATTGGAGTAGAAACGGACGGTCCGCACAGTGACGCCCGCATGCTCGGCGAGCTCTCCGATGCTCCATATGCCGTCAGGGGACACGGCTTGAACCTCCCTCAGGTGGAGTTCTTACCGTACCGGCGAGCGCGGACGGCCGGTTCGGCCGCCCCGTGGATCACGAGGTGCGAGGAGGCAATCATGACGACGTTTGTACTGGTCCCGGGCCCCCGTTGCGGCAGCTGGGTATGGGAGAAGGTGGCCGCCCGGCTGCGGGAGTCGGGATCCGAGGTGCATCTGACGACCCTCACCGGCTACGGTGACCGCCGCCATCTGGCCGGACCCGAGACGGACCTGGCGACCCATGTCGAGGATCTGGTGCAGCTGATCGACCATGTGGCGGCGCCGGAGCTGGTGATGGTCGGCCACTGCTACAGCATCCATCCGGTGTGGGGCGCCGCCGACCGGCGTCCGGAGCGGTGCGCCCGGCTCGTCTGCGTGGACGGGGGCATGCCCCAGGACGGTCACTCGCCGGTCGACGGGCTGCCCGACGAGCTGCGCGAGAGAGTACGGCTCCGCATCGAGCAGGCCGGGGACGACTGGCGTCTCTTCCAGCCGTCGGCCGAGGACCGGCACACCTGGGGCAGCGTGGACGGTGTCCCCGAGGAGGTGCTGGCACGGCTGCACCGGCTTGCCGCGCCGCAGCCGGTACGCACGCTCACCCAGCCGCTCCGCCTGTCGGGGGCAGCCGCCAAGCTCCCGTTGACGGGTGTCCTGTGCACCCGCAACGGCATGAACATCGGCATGGTCGAGGCCGCGGTGGCATCGGGGGAGCCGCAGTTCCGGATGCTCACCGACCCCCGGGTGGGTTTCTTCGAACTCGCCACCGGGCACTGGCCGATGCTCTCCGCCCCCGACGAACTGGCCGATGTACTGCTCCGGGCCGTCGCGGGAGAAGGACACCGGGTCGGGTGTTGAGGGGCGGAGGGCGAAGGGCGGACGTCGAGGGTCGGACGATGAGCTGCGCTCCGGCCCGGGGCCGGTGGGAACGGCCATGGGGTGACGGCCATGGATTGTTCCCACCGGCCACCGGCGTCGGGCGGCTCCGCACCGTCCGGCCGGGCAGCTGCTCGCCGTCCGCTACTCGCCGTCCGCCGTGGGGCGCGGCGCGTTCACCGGCGGCAACGCCGTCAGCCGTGGCAGCAGTTGGGCGGTGAGCAGGGTGGACAGCGCCGAGGTGTCCGTGCCGGTGCCGTCGGTGCGGACGACCACCGGCTGCGGGGCCTTCCCGGCCAGGATCGCGCCGACCTCCAGCCGGCGACGGGCCAACTCGTACTGGAGCACCGCACGGTTGTCGCGGTACGCCTGCGCGAGGCGGCGCTGGGCGCGGGCCTCGTTCTCCGCGGAGATCAGTCCGCTGCGGCCGCGCGTCTCGATCTCGAAGCGGACCTTCTGCGCATTGGTCTCCTGCTCCTCCAGAAGCTGGGCCACCGCCTCACGGGCCTTGTTGAGCGCGGCCTTCACCTCGACGATGCGCGCGTCACGCACCTTCTTCGCCCGCTCGATGTCCATCTGCAGGCTGTCGATGCGCCGCTTACGGGTCAGACCCCACTCCTGCTCGTAGGCGGTCCGTTCCTTGGCGACCCGCTCCCGGGTGGCCAGGTGCTGCTGGTACTGGGCGGGCAGCTGTACATCGGGGATGTTGGAGCCGGTGATGCGCACTCCGTAGCGGGAGAGCTGACGGTTGAGCAGCTCCTGCATATCGGCGACGTCCGAGCCGCGCAGGTCATAGGCGCTTTCGGTCTGCACCCTGCGGCCACGCTGGCGGATGGCGTCCTGCACCGCGCTGGAGAGCACCAGGTCGAAGTTGCCCGCCCCGATGGTCCGTACGAACAGCACCGCGTCGGTGATCCTGAACTTCAGGAAGAACTCGATCGAGCGGAGCGGCACGTTCTCCCGGGTGGGGCAGGCCACCACCGGGGCCGAGTACGGGATTTCGGTGGCGGTGTCCACCACGAAGTCCACGCGCGACCACGGGTGCCACAGATAGTGCCGGCCGGGTTCCAGGGTGCGGGTCACCGCGCCGTAGCGGGTGAGCACACCGTTCGTGCCCTGCTCGATCTCGGCGATGGACGAGCGCCACCACCACAGCAGACCGGCCAGCAGCAGAAGCGTCCCGCCGATGTAGCTGAGGACGGCCATCGCGCCGTAGGCGACACCGACCGTGCCATCCGGTGCCCCCAGATTCAGCATCACGCCGGTCAGCAGCCCGAAAACCCCGAGCCACAGCAGCACCATCCACCACAGCCTGCGCCGATGGCGGGGGATGATGACGGGGACCAGCTTGCCCGCCTCGCCGCCGCGCAGCAGCTGGCGGATCTCACTCCAGGGCGCCACTTCCTCGGAAATGACCGACCTGTGGTTGCGTGTGGTGCTCACTGGGCGTCCCCCTCGGCTGCGTTCCCGTCCTCATGTGCGGCACTGCCGTGCCCAGGTGCCGCACCGTCCTGCTCCGGCTCCGCCGTCCCGCCGGAAGCGGCGGGTACGGTCGGCCGCTCGGCCTCCAGCAGCGCGGCGATCTCCTCCTCGCGCCCGGAGATCCGGTCGGCGACCTCCGCCAGCCGGGCGCGTACGGCGGCCATGTCCGCGTCCGTGAACAGCTCGGTGCCCCGCTCGCCGACCAGCTCCCGCGCCAGCGCCAGGAAGTCGACCCCTGCGGCGCCGTCGGCGCCGGACTCGCCACCGATCCGCACCAGCCGCGGCAGATGGTCCGCGACCTCCTCCAGCGTGTCCAGCACCTGCTGCTGGTAGCGGTACTCCAGGATCTCCGGGGCCTCGGCCGCGGTCACCGCGCGGATGTCCAGCGCCTGCGCCTCCAGCAGCGCCGCGTTGGCCTTCGCCTCCGACTCGGCCTGCACATACCGCTGCCGGGCCAGTGCCTCGGCGCGGTTGGTCTCCCGCTCCACGGCGGTGTCCATCTGCGCCTGGTACTGCGCGATATCCGCCATGATCGCGGAGAGCGTCTCCTGACGGGACGCCAGCTCCTTGGTCAAGTCACCCTCGTCCTGCTCCTTGCGCAGGTGGAGGGCGTATTCGTGGGTGTAGGCGTCCTTGGCGACCCGCACCATCTCCGGCGCCGCCAGGTCCATGCGGTACGCGCGGTCGGAGGGCTCGGCATGGGTGATGTTGGCGTTGGTCAGCTCCACAGCGGGCCGGAACTGCTGGTTCAGCTGCTCCAGCAGCCGCCCGGTGTCCTCGCCCACCATGTCGTAGATACCGGCGGCCTCCTGCTCGTAGATCAGGCTCCGGATGGTCTCGCTCACCGCGTTGCTCAGCTTCTCCTCGAAGCCGCGCACCGCACCCAGCGTGTAGACGAACTCCACCGGGTCGCTGATCCGGAACTGGATGAACAGATCGATGGAAGCCTTCACCCCGCCCTTGGTCGGCGCCTCGCGCACCGGCGCGTTGAACGGGTACTCGCGGGTCGTGTTGATGATGTACGACACCCGCTTCCAGGGGTTGAGCAGGATCACCCGGCCCGGACCGACCACCTGCTCCAGCTTCCCGAAGCGGGTGATCAGCGCCTGGCAGCCGTCCGGCACCATCACCATGCCCTGCCGCCACCACACGAAGGCGACCGCGGCCAGCGACAGCACCCAGTAATGGATCCCGAAGAGCGGGTGGGTGAACGCACTGCCGCCGGCGGCGGCAATCACGGCGCTCGCCACCACGCCCACCACCAAGAGGAGCAGCACCGGCAGCATGCTCAGGATCGAGCGGCCACGCGGAATGACCATCGGGCAGATCGCATGGACCTGCTGCCCGCCCTCGCGCTGCTGCTCGCTGCGGTTGAGCGCCTCCCGCGCCTCGTCCAGCGGCACGGTCTGCTGCGTCATGATCGTGTCGATGGTGCCGCCCTGTTCGCGGGCGGCGGGGAAGTCGGCGGGGTCCATGCCGTCGCCGTGCGACTCCCCCATCTCGGTCTCCGCGCCGGACATACCGGCCTCGGCGGCCTCCTCCGGCACCCGGCCGACGTCGAGCCCGCTACGGCGCCGTAGCTCTTGCTCGGCGGCCCCGCTCAGGTCCCCGCCTTCGGACACCGCCCGCGCGAACCTCCGCACGCTCTGGCTGCCTGCCACAAATCCCCCTTTGTCTCCTGTTACGTGATCAGCTGTGCATGCTGTGAGCCGGTGAATTCTGTGATTCCTGTGAACACAGCACCACACCATCCCATCGCATGCCTCCTGGGCGGTACAGGGCGGGGTACGCGCGACGTGGCATGCCATGCCACGGACGGCCCCGGGTAGGGTCGCCGCGGTCGGGGGGAGAGGTGCCTCAAGCGTGGAGTCGTAGTGATCTGGATAGGTTTGGCCGGTTTGGTGGTGGCGACGGTCTGCGCGTATCTGGCGCGCACGGCGAACGCCCGGGCCCGTGCGATGGAGAGCACCGAGACCCTGCCGGTACAGGAGCTGAAGGCGCTGCACGGGGCGGCCGCGGAGGCCGCCGGCGCCGGGCACTTCCGCTATCGCTGCGAGGTCGCCGGCCAGGCGCAACCCCACAAGAACGGTGCGCTGCGGTCCGAGCTGGAGGGCCTGGAGTGTGTGTGGCACAAGCACAAGATCACCCGCAAGTTCGAGGAGACCTACCGCGACAGCAACGGCAACCGGAAGCGCAGGACCCGTACGCAGGTGCTCTCCGAGCATTCCAGCTCCACCGCGTTCTTCGTCGCGGACGGCACCGGAAAGATGGTGATCCGCCCCGGCGATCACGAGGTCACCGGGGCGGAGAAGGTCCTTGACCGCTTCGATCCCCACACGGGCGGCGGCCACCGCCTCGAACTCGGCCCGCTGAGCCTGGACCTCGGAGGCGGCAACGGAACGATCGGCTACAAGCGCGAGGAATGGATCGTCCGCCCGGGAAGCCCCTGCTACGTCCACGGCGAGGCCGGCGACGCCGACGGCCGCCTCGCGATCGGCGCCCCGGCCGAAGGCGGGGTCTTCATCATGTCGGTCAAGTCCGAGGAGCAGCTGCTCCGCGGCGAGAACCACAAGGTCCTGGGCTTCGGCATCGGCACCGCCGTCGCGGCCGTCGCCGGAGTCGTCCTCCTCGTGGTCGGCATCCTCAGCTGACCCGCCGGGCGTGCGCGGACGCCTGCTGCGCGCGGCCTGCAGTTGCCGGCCGCCAAGGCGAAAGCCGGCGAATGGGAATGACGCCGGTGGCACGTCAGAAGGCGGGGCAGGCGTTCTCCGAGTCGTTCCGGTAGGTGCGGTAGAGGGGCAGCGGGCTCTGGCCGCCGGGGCGGCCGGCCGTCGGGTACTCGACGACCGGTACGGGTTTGCAGACCGCCCACTGGTCGTTCTTGCCCGGTCCCTCGAAGCCGTAGGTGCCCCCGGCGCCGACCAGACAGGAGCTGCAGGTGTCTCCGGCGATGGTCGGGATGATGAGGGTGTTGTAGACGTCATGCGCCGTGGGGATGCGGAGGGACTCCGGGGTCTGTTCGCCGCTCTCGTTGATCTCGGTGAAGGTGCGGTCCACGGCGTTGGCGAGCAGCGCGAAGCCGTCGTGGTACATGACGGCATAGCCGTCGTCGAGCGGCTTCGGGCCCAGTTCGTGCTGCTTCCGTAGTTCCTCGAAGCGGTCGAGGAAGCGGCCGAGCGCCTTCTCGGGCTTCTTCTTCCCGGCCCACCAGGCGGGATCGACCGACGCCGCGTCAACGATCGTGGCCTGCGCCTCGTGCAGCCAACGGGTGGGGGCGCCCGCGGTGAGCGCGGGCTCCAGGCCGATGCCGACCTTCAGGATGCGCAGCGTCGTGGTGCGCCCGCAGGTGCCCTCCTGGGCCAGCCGCTCGATGAAGGCGGGCAGGTCCCGGTCGCGGCCGGCGAAGAAGACGGTGTCGGACTTCTCGTTGCAGATCTTCAGTACGGCATCGGTGAACCGCCGGGGGATGCCCTTGTCGGTGCCGGAGGAGCCGGTGAAGTTCGAGTGGTGGTTGGCCAGGTCGTACGCCGTGCCGAAGTGCTCCTCGAAGATGTCGCGCAGATTCTGCGAGTAGACGTCCTCCGCGCGGTTGTCCAGGACCAGGAACCCCTTGCGCTTCCCCGGGTTCTTGTCCAGGTAGCGCGCGAGGGCACGGGCGAACTGGTCGTTGTTCGGCGAGGTCTTGAAGAAGTACGGGGCGTTCATGTTGGCCGCGGTGATGACCGGTCCGACGATGGGGATGCTGTGCTCGCTGAGCGCGGTGATCGTCTCCCGTGTCTCCGGTGTGCTGCTCGGGATGCCGGTCACGCCGACCAGCGGCGTCCGGGTGTCCTTGGCCAGCTCGGCGAGCCGCTCGACGACGGGCCGCCACTGGTCGAGGTTCCGGCCGTCGGGGGCGAGCAGCAGCTGGTAGTGCGGTCCGGCGAAGCGGTTGGCCTCTCGCTGAGCGGCCAGTGCCCCGGCGAGACCGCGGCGGATCATGTCTGTTGTCATCGCGCTGTGCTTGTCCGCGGTGAACGGCATCATCAGCGCGATCCGTACGTAGGGGATCCTGGGGCCGTTGCCCGGGGCCTCCCAGCCCTGCTTCACCTTCGCGTTCTCGTCCGCCACCGCCTCGATGAGGCTCTGGACGCCCGGGTCGGCCTCGAAGGCGCCCGCGGTGACGCCTACGCAGTCCCCTCCGATGTCCCGCAGATCCGCACCGCACCGGCCGGGGCCGCGCACGAGGCTGACGAGGAGGGTGATCACGAGGACGGCGAGCACGCCGAACCCGAGGACGGCCAGCCACTCGACCGGGCCCCACTCGCGGGGATGACGACGGAACAGACGGAGCAGCATGCTTCCTCACTGACCGGGGACGGGGAAGGGGAGCTTCTTCCGGGCCGCCGCGGGCCAGCTGCGGGCGGCCTGGCCCAGGACGGCGTGCCAGGACGGGTGCCGCGGTGAGAGGAACGCCAGCTCCTCGCCGACCGCCTTGCACAGATCCGGGTCCGGCTCGGCGTGCGGCTCGGACACCTGCCACAGGGCGTGCAGCAGGCGGTTGATGCAGCGCTCGATCTCGTGCAGTTCCGCGTACCGGCCGTCGTGCGCGCCGAGCGCGACCTGCGTCCGTTCGTCGGTCCACTCTCCGGCGGGTGGCGCGGGCGGTGTGGGCGCCGTGGCGGCGTACCGCAGACACCGCAGCCAGTGTGCGGCGGCCTGTGCGTCCTGCTCGGACTGGAACTCCTCCGCGAGCGTGGCCACCACCGTCTCGGCGTTCCCGGCCGCGAGCGTGTGCCGCAGCGCGTCCGCCTCGCCGCTCTCGCCGCGCTGGGCATGGTGCATCCGCAGAAAGCGGTGGATCTCCTGCCAACCACGGCCGTCATCGGCTCCCCGCGAGGTGCGGCGCGCTTCGTGGACGAGCAGTGTCTGCAGCAGGGCGTCGGTGACCAACGGCCGGTCCGGAGGGGTGAGTTGCTGCCACTGCTGCTCTTCGAGGTAGTCGGTGGCGGAGTTGGCCGGCAGCTGATCGGGACCCTGGAGACGCAGATGGCCGGCCAGCGCCTCCGCCGCCGTGCTGTCGCGGGCGAGCGAGAGCAGGGTCAGCCGGTCGCGCTGGCGCCGGTCGGGAAGCAGCCGTTCCAGCAGCGCTTCGGTGACGGGGCGGCCGTCCGGAGTGCGCAGTTCGAGCAGATTGCGCGGGGCCACGCTGACGCCCTTCTTGGTGGCGTCCAGGACCGCCGCGCACAGCACGGTGGTCGCCGCGGGATGCCCGCCGGTCAGGGAGTGCACGGCGGAGGCCAGATAGGGGTGCAGTGGCCGGGTGGGCCGGTCCGGTACGAGGAGGGGCAGGATGTCGTCCCGGCTCAGCGGGGCGAGCGGAACGGCGAGCAGACCGGCGGACGGGGCGAGGCCCTGGCGCTCCCAGCCGGAGGACGTCACCAGGTCCGGGAGATCGCGGCGGATCGCGGCGGGTGCGTTCTCGGGCAATCCGCCGAGCCGGGTGGCCACGACGACGAGCTCCTCGTGGCCGGGGCGTTCCGGCATCGCACGGTGCTCAAGGAGCAGGTCGAGGAAGTCCTGCCCGGCCGGGCGGTGCGCGTCGTCGAGCAGGACGAGCGGCCGGGGCTCACGGTTCCATCGCTGCAGCCGCCCGTAGGAGGAGGCGACATCATGCAGAAAAGCGGCCATCAGGGACTGCTCGGCCGCATGCCGGAAGTCGCCGCCCTGCTGGAACCACTCCCCGAGGAGCACCAGCGGGTCCTGCCCCTCCGCGCTGCGCGGAAATCGGCGCCGGTACCACTCCTGCGCCGCGGCCGGCTGATACCGCTCGGCGTACTCCGCCACCACGGCGGCGGTCACCGCGTCCTGGCCCGCCGCCGCCATCGCGTCCTGGCTCTCCGCCGCTCCGACGGCCTCCAGCCGGCCTTCGACGGCGGTGGCCCAGGTGTGCCGCAGCGCGTTCTCGTCCCCGTCGGCGAGGCGGCAGGCACGCAGCAGCCGGGCGTACCGCAGGCATACCGCGTCCCGCTGCTCGGCGTTGCCCAGCCGCCATCCGGAGACCGCGAACAGTCCGGGCGTCAGCACGGGGAAGCGCCGGCGCAGCCCGGGTGCGAGCCCGCACACCAGCTCTGCCAGGATCTCGACGAAGGTCGAGGCGGCGGCCGTGCCGTCGGCCTGGACGGGCGGGAAGGTGCCGGGCTCGGTGGCCACGGCCCGGACGTGCGCGAGCGGCAGCCGGTCCCGGTAGTGCGCCGCCAGGGCCGTGAGGACGGCGCTGCGCCCCATGCCGTGGTGCCCCGTCACCAGCACCACGGGCAGGTCGCCCCGGTGCTCCCGGGGCGCACGGGACCGCTCGCCGTAGGCCAGGCCCGTCAGCCGGGGGAGGAGCGAGCGCAACAGCGGATCACGGCCGTAGAGGCGGGACCGGGACGGGGCACCGGTCTCGGGCAGCGGCAGCGGGTCGCCTTCCGATGTGCGCATCTGGCTGCGTCCCGCCTCCGTTGTCCGTTGCTGACCGGCAGACGCGCCTCGGAGGCGGACGGCACCGCTCCCCCGAGACACAGCCGCTGACATCCGTACCAACTACACCTGTAGCTGGAGAACTTACCGGTGCCGCACATCTCCCGCCAGGTGAATCCGGGACTGTGTCATGCGGTTGTGACCAGTGGGACGCGCAGCGTACGAGGGCGGGGACCGGTGGTGTCCGGTGTCAGGGGTGCGGATAGATGTCGAGTTCGACGCTCTCCGGAAGCGCGTCCGCCCCGCGGATCTCGCCGGGATAGGCGAGCCGTACCCGGCGCAGGCGGCGCAGCCCGGCGAGGGAAGCCAGATCGAGCTCCGCGACCTGTGAGAGACGGATCTCCTCAAGTCCCGGCAGGCGCAGGGCGATCCGGCGCAACGGCACCGGGGAACCGGCCCTGGCCCGCACATCCAGGTGGGTGACCTGAGGGATCTGGGTGCGCGGGGCGAACAGCAGCATGCTCAGTTGCTGAGGGGAGAGGGTCAGTGTGCGCAGATTCGGCAACTCGCCGATCAGCGACCCCCATTCGTCCGGCGTCAGGCGCTCGCTCGCGTCCTGCAGTCGCAGCTGCTCAAGGCCCCGGCACGCCACGACGCCCGCGAGCTGCGCCGCCGCCGGCGGCAGGGACAGCAGCCGCAGCTCGGCGGCGCGGGGCAGGTCGGGCAGTCCACGCCAGGGCACCTCCGGCCCGACGAGCAGCCCCTCCAGCCGCGGGCAGTCCGCCAGCTTCAGCAGCGGCTCGAACCGGGGGAGATCCCGCAGTTCCAGCCGTTCCAGGCGCGGCAGCCTGGTCAGGGGCGTCGGATCCTTGACGTTCCGGCATCCTTCCAGGACGAGCGTTTCCAGCTCGGGGAAGGCGGCGAGCAGATCGAGATCCTCCAGCTGCAGGGTGTTGCGCAGCCGCAGCTCACGCAGCCGGCGCGGATCGAGCGAGGTACGGATCTCCTCCGGGCTGAAATCGCCGTGAAGACCCACGCGTTGGTACCCGGACATGGAGCGCAGGGCGTGCAGCTCGGCCCGCGAGCGCACCGTGACCGCCTCGTCGGGCGCCGCCGCGAGGAGAGGGCGCACAATCTCCTCGGCGTACCCCTCCGTGTCGAACCGGTCCCAGTGGTCGAGGAGCTGAGCGCGCACGGCGGGCTGGTGGGTGCGCAGGAACTCCCGGAGCCGGGGGATGGCGGCGTCCCCGCCGATCTGGCAGATCGCATGGACGGTGGCCAGCTCCTCGTCGCCCGTCAGATCCTTCGCCGCGGGCAGCAGACCGAGCAGCAGGGGCCCCGTACGCGCCAGTGACCTGGCCTCGCGCAGGCTGCGCGGCGGCAGCATCCGCGCGGCCCGGTCCTCGATGGCCTCGCGCACCGTCGGCTCCAGGCGGGTGGCCTGTTCGAGGGAGGCGAGCGCCAGGAGCCGCAGCCTGGCCTGCACCGCGGCGTCCTTCTCCCGGTCCCCCCGTTCCCGCAGGCGGGTCAGCAGGTCGGCGCGCTCCTGGTGGCGGGCCTGGGCGACGGCCATCTGCACCACGTCCTCCCACTGGTCCAAATGCGCGTTGTTCACCAGCATGCCGATATCGCGCTCCTCCAGCACCGCCTTGGCGCCGAGGAAATCCTGGAACGTGCGGTGGATGAAGTTGACGGCGCCGGTGGCCGGTTCGCGCAGCAGGCCGGACCGCTCCAGGAGGAGTTGCAGTGCCTCCTCCGCCGTCCCGACCTCGGCGAGGCGGGGCACCGACGGCTGCAGCCGGCGCACCACGTCCACCGCGTCCGGCCAGTCCAGTTGTGTGCGCTCATTGCGGATCAGCCAGTACGCCAGCCTCTGCAGTGGCTCCGTGGCCGCCTTCTCGTCCAGCTCCGGCCTGCGGCCGCGGCCGTACACCTCGCGCTCCAGATCACGGCGTTCCAGCAGCATGGAGAGCGCCGCCTCGTACAGGGAGGCACGGCCCTGGGGCAGAAAACCACGGCGCTCCCGGTGCAGGGCGCAGATCAGCCCGCACATCAGCGGATTGGTCGCCAGACGGCTCAACTCGGGGCTGCTGCGCAGCGACAGCGTCAGTGACTCGCCGAGCTCTTCCGAAGCGCCCGCCGCCGTGTGCCAGCGCCGGATGAACCGCTTCATGTCGGACGGCCGCATCGCGGCGAGCGTGAACTCCTGGAAGCCCTCGCGCCCCAGCCAGCCCCGCTCCAGCGCCGAGGGACGGGTGGTGAGCAGCCACAGGTTGCCGGGGAAGACGGCCATCAGCTTCCTGAGCCAGGCCCGGACGCGGATCCGGTCGTCCTTCGGGATCTCGTCCGCCCCGTCGAACAGCAGCACACCGCGCCCGTGCTGCAGCACCCGCGCCGCCCAGCCGTCGGGCTGGGTGCCCACCAGCGGACAGCCGATCCAGCGCAGGAAGTCCTCGGGCATCGGCAGTTCGGCGTCCTTGCGCGCCAACGTGCGCAACGGCAGGACGAAGGGGACGCGCCCGAGCAGCTGCGACAGGCCACCGGGCACCCGGTCCTGCTGCGCCGTGGTCAGCGCCAGCCACTGCACCAGGGTCGTCTTGCCGGTGCCCGCCACCCCGCGCAGGAGCACCCGGTCGTGGCTGGCGAGGACCGCCTCGGCCGGGCCCGCGGCCCGCTCGGCCTCGGTGTCCCGGTCGGCGCCCGGCTCGCCGTTCACCACCGGCACCGGATCGGCCCCACCGCGGTACGGCATGGCCTCCAGGCTCAGATACGCGGTCTCCAACGGCCAGTCCTGGCCGTCCGGTTCCCGCAGATCGACACCGTAGATCGTGAGCCTGCCGTGGCACTCGACGACGTAGCGGGCGTACTCCTCCTCGAACCGCGCGTCCCGGAGGGAGCTGTCCGGCAGCCGCTGCAGCATCACGTCCAGCTTCTCGCTCTGCTCCCGGATTTCGCGGCTCTGCTCGATCTGGGCGCGGGCCGCGAACCCCGGCTGCTGGCTGAAGAAGCGCACGAGATGAACGCAGGCCGTCTCCAGGAGCCGGTCGTGGAAGCGTGCGGCGTCATCGCTGAGCAGCCGTCGGGTGTCAGGGCCCGCGCTCCCGGACAGCGCCGCGGCCAGCCGCTCGGGGCCGAGCGCGAAGGCGTGCACATCGTCCATGTCGAGATCGCCGAGAGCGTGCAGGGTGCGGGTCAGCGCCTGTCCGACGGCGTCGTGCTCATCGGCGCCGACCGGCGGATCGTGCGGCCCGGCGGCCCGTACGGCGCGGCGGACCAGCTCGCGGGCGAGAATGTGCAGATCGTCCTCGGTGAGGGTGCGGTGTTCCCTGGCGAAGGACAGCAGCCGCCGGAGGGGAATCGGACGGTCGCCGAACTCCGCCCCCGGCACCCGCGCGGGCGGCAGCAGCAGACGCCTGAGCAGCGGTACGACCACCGCCGATGCGATCCGCAGCCCCACCGTGCCGCCGTCCACCGCAGCCCTCCCTCACCCGAGCCGTGCGACCGTGCCGCCCCCAACCCGCCTCACTGTAGCCGCGTCCGGTGCCTCAAGTCGGCCCCCGAATACGCTGCTTGCGCCGCATCCGGCACCGTCACTCCCGCCCGGCACCTGGCACGCACCTGCTACTACGCCGATCACGGCGTGACCGGTTCCGGCGCCCGCCGCACCCGCCGCGAGACGGCATCCCGAGGCGGCGCCTGTGCTGGCCACCGTTCGGGGCAGGGACGCGCATCGGGCGCCTGTGCTGGCCGTCGTTCGGGGCACGGATGCGCGTCGTACGCCTCGGTGGCCGTGCCGCCGTCTCCTCGCCCGGTCCGACGAGCGGGCCCGCGGCCGACTGTCCAAGGGCTTGGAGGGAAACAAGGTGTTGCTTCCCGTTCTGGAGCTCGTTGGTGTGGTATGCGCATCCCGGACGGGGCCTGTGGCCAACTCGCTGTGAAGTTCGCGGTGTTGTTCCCGCATCCGGACGAGCGACAGCGGCGGTTGCTGATGGCCGCGGAGGCCCGGGTGCGGGCCATGGTGGCATCCGGGCCGTCGCCCGGGCCGCGGCGGTGAGCGAGACCACGGTTCGCAAGGGTGTGTTCGAGCTGGAGGCCGGCGAGGCGCCGCTGGGACGGGTACGGGGCCCAGACGGGGTCCGCAAGCGGGCTGCGGATATCGATCCGGGGCTGCGGCCCGCGCTGCTGGCGCTGGTCGAACCGGACGAGCGGGGCGATCCGATGTCCCCGCTGCGGTGGACGGGAAGTCGACCCGCACCCTGGCCCAGGAGCCGACCCGGGCCGGGCACAAGGCCAGCACCGATACCGTCGCGAGTCTGCTGCGGGAGGAAGGCTTCAGTCTGCAGGCCGACGCCAAGACGCTGGAGCACGGCCGGCACGCAGACCGCGACGCCCAGTTCCGCTATCTCAACGCGCAGGCCCGCGCACACCGGGACACCGGGACACCGGGACAACCGGGTGTGCCGGTGATCAGCGTGGACACCAAGAAGAAGGAACTCGTGGGTGAGTTCAAGAACCACGGCCGCACCCCCTGGCGGTCTGCGGGGGACCCGGTGCCGGTGCACATTCACGACTTCCTACCCGATCGGGGGCACCATCGCGGATGCGGAGATGGCGGCGCTGCCCCTGACCCGGCATGCCTTCCACGGCGACTGGAACTACGTCCTGCACTCCCCTACGGCCCCGGCCGTCCCGGCGCCACGGGCCCCGCGCCTCACCCTGTCGCCGGCAGGTTCAGGTGTCACCAGACCTGCTCGCTCGGCATAGCGTCCGGGCTTTTCACCGGGTACCGCTCATCATCGGACGCACGCGAACGTGAGGCGTTTTCCGCTGCTCCGAACGAATGAGGTCTGCTCTGGGCGGAGCGCAGCTGTAATACCTGGCCAGTCAGCGTGCCGGCGCCAGAATGATGCCGACTGCGAGGACTGCCTCACGGGGACGGGACAAGAGGTGGTGGATGAGGGCGAGGTACTCCTCATTCTGGGTGATATTCGCGTCCGGAGTAGCCACTCCCTGTTTTGCCGACCTGTCCGCATGCGGCGTGGCGCAGTTCCGCCCCAGCCGGGCCATCGAGTATCCAGGTGGCATGCCTACATCAACGCGCCGGGCAGGGGAGGCAATCGGCGAGACGGAATCGTCGAACTGGCCGAGAAGCCATTGCATCTCACCAGCTCGCACGCTTTCTTCCAATTCTGCCTCCTTCGAAAAGGTAATCGACTGGAGGAGATATAGCCAAATGCTGGGTAACGATGCGAAATCTGAGTGGACTCCGTGCAATTGAAGGATGCTGTACAACCAGCTGACGGCGGCGCGTGGGGTGTTCCCATGGGCCATTCGCCTCCAGGGGCTTCGTTCTCTTCGCTTCTCGTACGCTGATGAGCGGACATCCCGCGGTTCACTGATGACGGCAGCTATCTGGCATGAAATCCTTCGAGTGGCTCACCGTACGTCAGGAAACCTCGGTTACCCATGACCACTTCAGAAACGAACACAGGTACCGACACCGCGCGGCATGGAACACGTGAAGATATGGCGAAGCCGACTGTGGCACTGGCGGCTTGAGGGGAGCACGGTTCATGTTCTTCGGGAAGGACGCACAACGATTCAGCGGCCGGCTGCGTCGCGCCACCGAGAGAAGCTTCCACCGGCTGGACGATAGACTGCCGGCAGCCTCGGCCGGCAAACTCCTGCGCAAGGCATTTCCCGACCACTGGGCCTTTCTGTTGGGCGAGTTGGCGCTTCACAGCCTTATCGTGCTGGTGCTCACCGGCGTCTTCTTGACCCTGTTCTTCGACCCGGGCATGAGTGAGAGCACGTACGACGGATCTTACGCTCCCTTGCGCGGCACCCGGATGACAGCAGCGTACGCTTCCACCCTAGCGATCAGCGTCGACGTACGCGGCGGACTTTTCATCAGGCAGATCCACCACTGGGCGGCGCTCACGTTCGTGGCCGCCATCGGGATGCACATGCTGCGCATTTTCTTCACGGGGGCCTTCCGACGCCCCCGCGAGGGGAACTGGGCAATCGGTGTGACGCTCTTCCTCCTGGCCTTGCTGGAAGGGTTCTGCGGATACTCACTGCCGGACGATCTGCTTTCCGGCACCGGACTGCGCACCGCGAACACCATCATGGGATCCATTCCTATCGTGGGAACATACCTCTCGTTCTTCGCCTTCGGTGGTGAGTTTCCCGGTCACGAAATCATCCCGCGCCTCTATGTTCTACACATTCTGCTCGTGCCCGGAATCCTGATCGCGCTTGTGACTCTCCATCTCATTCTGGTAGTACATCTCAAACATACGCAGTGGCGAGGTCCCGGCAGAACAAACAAGAATGTGATGGGGCAGCCGATGGTCCCGCAATGGCTCGCCAAGTCCACCGGACTCTTCTTCATCGTTACCGCCGTCTTCGCCATCCTCGGTGCGCTCGGCCAGATCAACCCAGTGTGGAACTACGGCCCGTACCACGCCGATCAGGTATCCACCAATGCCCAACCCGACTGGTACGTGGGTTTCCTCGAAGGCGCACTGCGTCTTATGCCTCCCTGGGAAACGAACCTGTGGGGGCACACCATCATGTGGAACGTCTTCATTCCCGCTGTCGTTCTTCCGGGTCTCCTCTTCGCCGTGTTGTACGCGTATCCATTCTTCGAGAGATGGGTAACCGCTGACCGCGGTGAACTGCATCTGTGCGACCGACCGCGTGAGCAGCACACGCGTACCGGTCTTGGCGTTGCGGCCATCTCTTTTTACGCAGTGCTGCTTCTGGCCGGTGGGAATGATGTCATCGCCTTCGTCTTCGATTTGTCGCTCAACACTCTGACCTGGGTACTGCGGGTGGCAGTGGTGGTGCTCCCACCGTTGGCTTTCATGGTCACCAAGTGGCTTTGCCTGGCCTTGCAGCACCGTGACCGGGATCGCTTGGTCGAAGGGGATGAAACTGGTGATGTCCAGCAGTCCGTTTATGGCGATCTGAGTGAGGGGCGACGCCCGCTGCCGGCCCCGGAGCGTTATACGCTGCTTGCTCGCAAGACGCAGCTTCCCCTCAAACCGCGCGAGGAACCTGTCGGAACCCTTTCGTGGCGCCGACGATTGCAGCTGTCATTGAGTCGCTGGTACTACCGTGACCAGGTGGAGTTGCCCTTCGTGCAAGAACAGCAGGAGTAGCCTCAGCTTTCGCGTTCCGCGTACTGGAAGACGAAGCCGAAGATACTACCGGCCACCAGGCCCACACCGATCAGAAAGAGCCACGCGCCGAATACGACGCCGAGGGCTCCGACGGAGTATCCGAGCGCGGTCAGAAACGGATAGATGCTGCGTGGCGGAAAAAAGTCGACCGGACCCGACCGCTGCTGGATCTCGGCAGTCTTGTGGTCTTCCGGACGGGAACCGTGCTTGTGCCGTTGCACGCCGAAATAGACAAAGATGAGGGCCGACATGAGGAAGGACACGATGAGCGCGGCGGTGCCGACCGGTTCCAGTTCGGACCACCACGCGTAGCCGAGGGCGGTTACGGCGAAGAACAGTGCGACGCCGCCGAAGAGATAGGTTTCAATCTTCACGTGCTATTCGCCCATTGTGTCGGGGGTGGGTGTGTCGCTTTTCTCCGAGTCGGAAACGGGGCTGTACGCCGGGACGCCGGCAACCACCTCTGGATGATGCAGGTCGAACGTGGGTGAGTCGGAGCGGACACGCGGCAATGTATAGAAGTTGTGGAGGGGCGGTGGGCAAGAAGTCGCCCACTCCAAAGACCGACCGAAACCCCAGGGGTCGTCCACGTGTACTTTCGGCGCGTAGCGGGCGGTGCGCCAAACGTTGTACAAGAAGGGCAGCGTAGAGGCACCCAGCAGAAAGGAACTCACCGAAGACACCGTATTCAAGAGGGTGAATCCATCTGCGGCCAGATAGTCGGCGTATCGGCGCGGCATGCCGATCTCGCCGAGCCAGTGCTGCACCAAAAAGGTTCCCTGGAAACCGATGAACAACGTCCAAAAATGGATCTTTCCAAGCCTTTCGTCCAGCATTTTTCCGGTCCACTTGGGCCACCAGAAATAGAATCCACCGAACATCGCAAAGACGACGGTGCCGAACAACACATAGTGCAAATGCGCAACGATGAAGTAAGAGTCCGTTACATGGAAATCCAAGGGCGGGGAGGCGATCAGCACTCCACTGAGTCCGCCCAGCAGAAAGGAGACGAGGAACCCCACACTCCACAGCATCGGGGTCTCGAAGGAGAGGCTGCCATGCCACATGGTGCCGATCCAGTTGAAGAACTTCACACCGGTCGGAACCGCGATGAGGAAGGAAAGCGCCGCGAAGAACGGCAAAAGAGCACCTCCGGTTGCAAACATATGATGGGCCCACACGCTGGCGGAAAGCATGGTGATGGCAATCGTGGCGCCGACCATTCCGACGTATCCGAAGATCGGTTTACGGCTGAAGACCGGAATGATTTCTGTAATCACTCCAAAAAATGGTAGAGCCACGATGTACACCTCCGGATGGCCGAAGAACCAGAACAGGTGCTGCCACAGCAACGCGCCCCCGTTCGCGGGGTCAAAGATATGCGAGCCGAACTTTCGGTCCGCCTCCAGGGCGAGTAGCGCGGCGGTGAGCACAGGGAACGCCAGTAGGGCAAGAATGGAAGTGAACAGGATATTCCAGGTGAAGATCGGCATGCGAAACATCGTCATGCCGGGGGCCCGTAGGCACACGATCGTGGTAATGAAATTAACCGATCCCAAAATCGTGCTCAGACCCGCCACGGCAAGCCCCATGGTCCACAGGTCTCCGCCTTTTCCCGGCGAGAACACCGCCCCGTTGAGGGGCGCATAGGCGAACCAGCCGAACGAGGCCGCCCCGCCGGGAATGATAAAGCCCGACACCACCATGAGGCCGCCCAGCAGAAAGACCCAGTAAGTAAAGGCATTGAGGCGCGGAAATGCGACATCCGGGGAGCCAATCTGAAGCGGCATCACCGCATTCGCGAAGCCCGCGAACATAGGAGTCGCAAAAAGCAGCATCATAATGGTGCCGTGAATGGTGAAAAGCTGATTGTACTGCTCGTTCGAGAACAGCTGAGTGCCAGGCCGGGCCAGCTCCGCCCGCATCAGCATGGCCAACACTCCGGCAAGCAGGAAGAAGCCGAATGCAGTGACCAAATACAGGTTGCCGATTACTTTGTGATCGGTCGTAGTGAGCCACCTCAGGAGGACTCGTCCGGGTCGCGACCGATCCTTTTGTGATACGGGCCGATCCGCCGCCGCAACCTCAGCCATCTGCGTTCCCCTTTCCTCACGAGCCGCGAAACGCCGATTCACCTCCGCCATGATGGATGCTCTTGGTCGTGCGTCAGGGCGCACGAGGAGGGCCATACGAGTGAAATGGGACAGGAAGACGACAGCGATCACGCCTCAGCGATCGAAGCGGTCAGGGGCAAGGGCCAAGGACGGAGAGCGGCACCGCAGGGACAATGGCGCGATGGCGCTACCCCATGCAGGTGCGGGCGCGCCCAAGTTCCGTGGTCATGCAGCCGGCGTTCGGAATTGAGCGGGAGACTTCACTACGTTGGCTGGCGATCGCATCGTTCCGCGTGCTGTCGCTGTGCGGCCGCCATCGCGGTATCGCTGCCTTACGAGCAGCGGCCGGGCTCTTCGGCGGCATACCCAGGTGGGGCGGCAGTGGTCGGGAGGGCCACGCCCACGGCTGGCCCAGAATAAGCAGGCTACTCCGTCGCACGCGCCGTGTGCATATCTCATAGGAGGAAGAGGCTTCATGCAGATTGCTTTCTTGGTAGCGCCTCAGGGTGTAGAGGAGATCGAACTCACCGAGCCTTGGCAGGCCGTTCTCGACTCAGGAGACACTCCGCACCTGATCTCCACCCGCCCCGACGACATTCAGGCTTATGACCACCTGGAAAAGGCCGATACCTTCCCTGTGGACCGGACTGTGGGTGCGGCGAAAGTGGGTGACTACGTCGGCCTGGTGCTGCCCGGCGGCGTCGCCAACCCCGATGCCCTGCGTATGGACAAGGCAGCGGTGAAATTCGTCAAGGGCTTCTTTGATGCGGGCAAACCCGTCGCGGCCATCTGCCATGCCCCCTGGACGCTCATCGAGGCCGACGTCGTACGGGGCCGCACGCTCACTTCCTGGCCCAGCCTGCAGACCGACATCCGTAATGCCGGGGGCACCTGGGTCGACGAACAGGTCAAAGTGTGCACAGCACGCCCCAACACACTCATCACCAGCCGAAAGCCCGGTGATCTGGAGGCTTTCTGCAGCACCTTCCTCTCCGAGTTCTCACAGGCAGTACAGCGAGTTTGACCAGGGCGGATGAAAGCAAGGCCAGTTGCAAGCCACTGATGCGGAGCCGGCCGAGCGGAAGCTCAGCATGCGCGAACGCCGACCGTACGAAGGTTGCTGTAGTGGGATACCTGTCGGCTCTCGCCGCTGATGTCCGGCAGCCGCGATCCGGTTCCCTGGGCGGACAGCGCACCACGAGGTCTACGTGCCCCTGACCGGGCGCTTAACCAGCCCGGTCGCGGAGCGGGCGCACTGGCTCTACACAGGAGATATGGGCGGGCGAGGAGGCAGTCATTCCGACCCGGCGAGGTCGTGCCCGACAGCGTCCGCCCAGCCGCGCGCTGCACGGCGGGAAGGGAGACGGGGCCGGTGAACGCAGCTGGTTTGTTGGAGGACCTGTCCGCGCGAGAGCGCGCCGCGCTCCGTGCCGTCGCGCAGCCACGCACCGTGCGGCCGATGCTCGCGACGCTGACCGAGGACTACTTCTCCGATCCCGGATGGATCTTCGAGCGCAAACTGGACGGGGAGCGGTGCCTGGGCTTCCGTGACGGCGACCGGGCACGGCTGTCCTCCCGCAGCGGGGAGGACCTCACGGACACCTATCCCGAGGTTGCCGAGGCCCTCGCCGGGCAGAGCTGCGACGACTTCGTCGTCGACGGCGAGATCGCCGCCTTCGCCGGCACCCGCACCAGCTTCGCCCGGCTGCAACAGCGTATGGGCGTCCATGATCCCGACGAGGCCCGTAGCAGCCCGGTCGCGGTGACGTATTACGTCTTCGACCTGTTGCACCTGGACGGCCACGACGTCACCTCCCTGCCGCTGCGCAGCCGCAAGGCGCTGCTGCGCCGCGCTCTCGCCTTTCGCGCTCCGCTCCGGTTCACCAACCACCGCAACACCACCGGGGAGGCATACCTGCGCCAGGCGTGCAGATGGGGCTGGGAGTGGCTGATCGCCAAGCGGGCGGACAGTCGGTACGCGCCGAGACGAACGCCGGACTGGCTGAAGTTCAAGTGTGGGCAGGGACAGGAGCTGGTGATCGGCGGCTTCACCGAGCCGGCGGGCAGCCGCATCGGCTTCGGCGCGCTGCTCGTCGGCTACTACGAAGGCGACCGGCTTCGCTACGCGGGCAAGGTCGGCACCGGATACGACCGTAAGACCCTGGCCGAGCTGCGCGAACGGCTGGACGGGTTGGAGTGCGAGCGGCAGCCGTTCGCCGGTGGCGCGGTCCGCGAACGCGGCGCGCACTGGGTGCGGCCCGAACTCGTCGCCGAGATCGTCTTCACCGAGTGGACCGACGACGGCAAGCTGCGCCATCCCCGCTTCGTCGGCCTGCGGACCGACAAGCCCGCTGAGCAGGTCGTACGGGAGAAGCCCAAGGAAAGACAGTGAGCCGAAGGAGAAACGGTGCGTACGAAGGACGACATCCGTGTCGGGGGACGAACGGTTGCGGTATCCAAGCCGGACAAGGAGCTCTTCCCCGACGACGGGATCACCAAGGCCGAACTGGTCGACTTCTACCGCACCGTCTCCCGCCCGATGCTGACCCATCTGCGCGGACGGCCGCTGGCCATGGAACGCCACCCCGACGGGTATGGCGGGAAATCGTTCTTCCACAAGGACGTTCCCGACTACTTCCCGGACTGGATCCACCAAGAGGAGATCGCCAAAGAGGACGGGACCGTCACGATGGCGGTGTGCGACGACGCCGCCACCCTCGCCTACCTCGCCAACCAGGCGTGCATCACCCCGCACCCCTGGCTGAGCCGCGTCGACCGCCTCTACTGCCCCGACCGCCTGATCTTCGACCTCGACCCCCCGGGCGACGACTTCGAGATCGTGCGCTGGACCGCCCGGAAGCTGGGAGACCTCCTCACCACGGAACTCGGACTGCGGCCCGCCGTGATGACCACGGGCTCACGCGGCCTGCACCTCGTACAGCTGCTGGACCGGCGCACCGACTTCGACACCACACGCGCCTTCGCCCGCCAGGCCGCCGACCTCCTCGCCGCCCGGCACCCCGACACACTGACGACCGAGGCACGCAAGAACAAGCGCCGCGGCCGCCTCTACCTGGACACCCAGCGCAACGCCTACGCCCAGACCTCGGTAGCCCCCTACGCCGTCCGGGCCCGCCCGCACGCCCCGGTGGCCACCCCGCTCGAGTGGGACGAACTCGACGACCGCCGGATCGGCCCGCAGCACTGGACCCTGCGCACCATCCCCGACCGCCTGTCCGAACACGGCGACCCCTGGAAGGGGCTGAGCCGCTGCAGACGCTCCCTGGGACCGGCCCAGCGCAGACTCGACGCCCTCGTCCAGGAAGACGCCTCCTGACGACGCCTCAACGGTGCGTCGTAACACGTTGCCTTCGCGTCGCCATTCCCTCATATCGGCGCCAGACATCCGGTCTTCGATCTCGGTGTCGTCAAGAACTCTGGTCACGATGTCCCTCCTGGCCGGTGCGCTCCCCGATGCGATAGCTGCAGGTCTGTAACGGGGCCCGCACCGCAGTCACGGGTACGGTGTACCGCCGCGGCCACCCATCTCCGGGCCGGTGTCGCGACGACCCATGCCCGTGCTGTCTGGGCCCGCAGTCGGCGGATACTCAGGCCGTTCCCCAGGGTGTGCCGGGGGCGGCGGAGCGCCGCGGCGCGTCAACCCGCTTCCCGTACGGGCTGCTTGGGTGGCGAGCAGCCAGCGGGCGCGCAACTCGCTACGTGCTTGGGCACGGCATTCAGGTCGCTGCTGTGGAGTGCACGTCCTCGGCTATTCGTTTGTCGAGGGCGGTTCGGGTCAGCCCTGCGGCCAGGCCCGGTAGGTCGGCGTCGTCTTCTACGAGGGACGCCAGGGTCTTGGGAGAGGTGGGCAGCCCGAGTCGCTCCGCCCCTTCCTGTACCTTGCGGTCAAGGTAGGGGGAGAACTCCGGCCATACGGCTTGGGCCTCCCGCAGGAAGATGGCCACCCCGGTGGGGCCGATGCCGGGGATCTCCCGTAGCAGCTTCTCCGGGTCTTCACCTTCGCGCAGCCGGCGCAGGTCACCCTTGTATCGGTCCAGCAGAAGTTCGGCTCCATCACCGAGTTGGGTGGAGGTCCGCTCGTCGTAACGGCGATAACCGCCCTCGCCGAGCGCATCGACACGCTGTTGCCAGGTGGCCTCCGCCATCCGTCGGGCATCCCGCATCCCGGCGTCGAACAGCGCCGGGCCGCCGCCACCGCGGTGTCCGCGCGGATGCGGGCCGACAGCAGCAACGAGAGCACCAGGAGCTGGTACAGGGGGGCCGGGGTGTTCCGCAGCTTGATGCCTGCCTGGGCGGCGTACGTCTGGCCATGCCGGTCAAGCAGTGCCCGAACCATGACCTTGTCCTTCTTGCTCATGACGCACTCACGCACCTTCCCTGGGAAGCCGGCGGCACGAGACGCGAACCATCGGGAGAGGAGCGACCGAAGGCAGAGGGCTCACGGAGTTCCTGCTGCTCAGGTGGACGGACCGCCGGCTTGCGCGGGTTGCCGATGGCCGTTCGGAGGGCCGTCCCACCAGGAGGGCGACTCCGACGCCGCAATGTTCCAGGCGACGGCCCAGAGCTACCGCTCTTCTATCTGTGATTCGGGCAGGCGCCGACCACGCCACGGGCAGAAGAGGGTGACGATGCGCGAGGTGCCCCGTCGTGGACGATCAGCCCGTACTCCTGGAACTTCGCGCTGAAGCCAACGAGCGCGTCCGGGCAGGCGAACGGGTCGGTGTGGGTGTCACAGTGCCAGTCCAGGTGGCGTGTCAGGGGGAGCGAGATCCCCGAAGGTGGGGACCGTCACTGTGTTGGGGCTTGGCCCGACCGGCGACATGGCCGCCCGCCTCGCCCTGCATCAGAGGGCGAGCAAGGCCATCGGCGTCGAGTTCGTTCTTGACGCCTTGTATGTGCATGTGACCGGGGTGTGCGCACCGTTGACCTGACCGAGCACGGCAATAACGTGGTGGTCAATTCGTACCGTGAGTGGCGCCCCGCTGGTTGAACTGGTCGGCAGCCCGCTCGTTGAGAACCCCGAGCATGCGTCGGAGCTTGTGGGCCGGCGGCTGGTCCTCGGCCTCGATCCTGAAGCCCTCAGCCATTTCCCCGTCGCCACCGCGGGGCAGCATACGCCCCAGTGCCGATGTCAGCCGGGTGGTTGTCACCGGTGCCACGCCGTGCGCAATGGCACCCAGCTTGGCCGCGGGGGTGAGAACGACTCGTGGTCGCCGCCGTTGCAGCGCGGACACAATGCACGCGGCTGCCCGCTCGGCATTCATCGACAGGATGGGGGCGCCGGCCAGCACCTGGAACCACGCGTACTCGCGACGCCTGTCGCCACCGAAGTGGGCATGAAGATGTGATCCGGTCCGCATCAATCCCGGGTGGACCCCGGTAATGGTGACGTCGTGCGGAGCCTCCTCCGCCTGGAGCCCCTCGGCGAGCGCGGCGACCGCCGATTTCGCGCAGGAATATGGCAGCAGATGAGGTACGGCCAGCAGGCCGCCGACCGACCCGATGAGAGCCAGTCTGCCGCCGGCCGGGCTGTTCCGGAGGTAGGGGAGAGCGGCGAAAGCGGTGTTGAGCGCACCATTGAAAATGGAGTCCATGGCGTCGTGGAAGCCCTCGATGCCGAGTGCGTCCGCGGGGCCGACCTGGATGATTCCAGCATTGGCGATGGCGATATCCAGCCTGCCGTTGTCTCCGGCGATCTCATCGAAGCGATCACGAACAGCCTCTCTGTTCCGCACATCGCACGCCACACCGCGTACCGAGCCATCACCGCCCGCCTGTCTGAGCTTGTCCACGGCCCTGCCGAGTTCGACCTCATTCCGGGCCAACAACACGACATCACAACCGCGTCGCTGTAGTTGGCGCGCCATCAGCAACCCCAGCCCTCGCGAGCCGCCGGTAACCACAGCGGTAAGCCCTTCTATCGAAGGGACGGCGGGAAACACACGCATGAAGAGCCCTCCTTATTCGCGTCGGACGGCGCTCGCGAGGTGTACGCATCACCCGTTCAGCGCGACGAAAGGTAGAGGTGGTCGCATACAGCCGCCAGTAGGTTCGTCGGCACCCGCCGGACCGCCCGCCCAGATCCGCCGGAGCGTGGTGAGCACGGTGGATACCGCGTCGAGGGATCTGCGCCCGCTGACGGGCGGCGACTCGCAGGGCAGCTGTCCAAACCGCCTTTCAGCCCCAGCAGGACGACGTCCCAGCACCACTCGCCGGCAGAGCCGAGGGCCCGGGAAAAACTCCGGTATGGCCGGGTTGGTTGGCTTTCGGGACAGGCCAACGGGCGCGGATACAGATCAGGTCGTCAACAAGCGGTTGAAGAACGAACGGTAGTGCTGCAGCGCGACGCGCAAATCCTCCGTTGCTACTACCGCTACCAGTAGTGCCTTCGGCCGGCGAACGGGTGGCCCACCGAACCAAGGACCCACAGGGCGGCCCCGACTACCGTGAGAACAATCCCGATCGTCCACAGGACGGTTATACCGGTCACGAACCCGATGACAAGCAAAATGACTCCGAGAACGATCACAGGGTGCTCCCGATCTTGTTCTTGTGTTCCCTTCTCACTCTGATCCCCGTCCGCTGTGAGGGCAACCGCTTGCGGAATTGGCGCCGGCGTCACGTGGGCCTGTGGCCCGATGGCGTGCTGGTCGGCCATCTGATGCGACGGCCCCTCGGCGGGGTGCCGACGTTTGAGCGCCAGCTGTTTGCGGTCGATCGCGAGCATGGGACGGCCTGGGGAATTGATGAGCCCTGTTCGGCGTCGGGAAACCGTGTGCCATGTCTCCTGATCACAGCGAAGCGCCCGTGCTGGAAGCTCTCGTCCAGTACCACGCATCGGGACGGGTGCCGTTCAGCCCTCCCGGCCACAAACAGGCGCGAGGTGCCGATCCGCGGGTCCGTGACGTGCTGGGCGACGCAGTGTTCCACGGAGATGTCCTGGCTGTCGGCGGCCTGGATGACCGGCGTACCCGGGGCAAGGACCTCGAACGTGCCGAGAAGTTGATGGCCGACGCGGTCCACGCCTCTCACACGTTCTTCTCGACCTGTGGGAGTTCCCTGTCGGTGAAGGCCGCCATGCTCTCCGTCGCGCGCCCTCACGAAGAGCTGCTGATCGGCCGGGATGCGCACAAGTCCGTCGTCTCCGGTCTGATTCTCGCCGGCATCCGTCCCGTCTGGGTGGACCCCCGGTGGGACGCCGGCCGTCACCTGGCGCACCCACCGTCCGCCGACGACTTCGACAGGGCTTTTGCCGCTCACCCGGACGCGAAAGGTGCCCTGGTCACCAGCCCGACCCCGTATGGAAGCTGCGCGGATCTCCGGTCCATCGCGGACACCTGCCACCGCCGGAACCGCCCACTGATCGTGGATGAGGCGTGGGGCGCACATCTGCCCTTCCATCCCGATCTGCCCACGTGGGCCATGGACGCGGGTGCGGATGTCTGTGTGACCGGCATCCACAAAATGGGCAGCGGCCTGGAGGAGGGCTCCGTCTTCCATCTGCAGGGCGACCTGATCGACCCGGGCCTGCTGAAGACCCGCGCCGACCTGCTCGGTACGACCAGCCCCTCCGTGCTGATCCACGCCGGGCTCGACGGCTGGCGCCGTCAGATGGCCCAGCACGGCCGGGACCTCATGGACCGTGCCCTGGCTCTGGCGGCACGGGTAAGGGCGGCGATCGAGGAGATCGATGGTCTGCACGTCCACGACCGCGCGGATTTCTGCGGTCCCGGGTTGGCGGACGACCTGGATCCGCTTCCTGTCGTCATTGACGTCATCGGACTCGATACGGCGGGATACCGGGTGGCGGACTGGCTGCGCGAACACCGGAACATCGACGTGCATCTTTCCGACCACCGCCGCATCAACACCCAGCTCACCCACGCCGACGACCATGAGACGACGGACGCCCTGCTGGAGGCGCTGCGGGCGGTTTCCGCCGCAGCGCCGGACCTCCGCCCCAGCCCCGTGGTCAACGTGCCCGCGCCCCAAGACCTACGGCTGAAGCAGAGTTGCCTGCCCCGCGACGCCTTCTTCGGGCCCGTGGAGGACGTCCCCGTGCAGCACGCCGCTGGCCGCGTGGCGGCCGAGATGCTGACGCCCTATCCGCCTGGCATCCCCACCGTCCTGCCGGGTGAACTGCTCACCGGACCCGTGCTGGAGTACTTGCGTTCAGGGATCGAGGCAGGCATGAACCTGCCCGATGCCGTCGACACCCGGTTCAACACCGTCAGGGTCCTGGCGGAGACCGACGGACGAACGTAGCCGCGTCGTTCGCCCCGACAGGCTGTGCTGGTGGATGAAGCGCCGGCAAGGGGGCAGCGCCATCTGTTCAAGCCGTACGCCATGTAGAGGGCGCGAGCCGCGTGGTGGCTGTATCGGGGGCGGAGGTGCGGAAGATCCCGTTGGCCCTCAGCCTGGAGGTACGGGTGTCTTCGACGCAGGTGACCAGGTGATGTAGGGCATGCGGCATGGACATCATGTCCGTCGAAGGCGCCGCGCATGGCAAGGGTGGCGCCGCTTCGGTGTCAAGGGCGTGGTCGGCACCGACCGTCGGCGACCGCACCACCGATGTGAGCCTCCGGTGGTGAGGGCGGGCCGCAGCGCGACGTATGCGCACCGTCACGGTGTGGGGAGGCAGAGCGACCATGAGGAGCGAATATGAGGGCCCTGACCTGGCACGGCAAGCGCGACGTACGCGTCGACACGGTCCCCGACCCGGAGATCACGGAGCCGACCGACATCATCGTGCGTATCACCTCTACCGGCATCTGCGGCTCGGACCTGCACCTGTACGAGATCCTCGGCCCCTACCTCGAACCCGGTGACATCCTCGGTCACGAACCGATGGGCATCGTCGAGGAGGTCGGGTCCCAGGTCACGGCGGTATCGGTCGGCGACCGGGTCGTCGTGCCGTTCAACATCTCCTGCGGCACCTGTTGGATGTGTGGCCAGGGGCTCCACTCCCAGTGCGAGACCACCCAGGTCACCGAGCGTGGGATGGGCGCCGCGCTCTTCGGGTACTCCAAGCTCTACGGCCAAGTACCCGGCGGACAGGCCGAGTTGTTGCGGGTTCCGTTCGGCGACAAGCTGCCCATCAAGGTGCCGCACGGCCCGCCGGACCAACGGTACGTCTACCTCTCCGATGTCCTGCCCACCGCCTGGCAGTCCGTCGCCTACGCCGACATCCCGTCGGGCGGATCCGTCACCGTGCTCGGACTCGGCCCCATCGGCGATATGGCCGCCCGTATCGCCCTGCATCAGGGGGCGAGCCTGGTCATCGGCGTCGATCTCGTCCCCGAACGCCTCGCCCGAGCGCGTGACCGTGGCGTGCACACCATCGATCTGAACGAGCACGGCACGAACGTGGGGGAGGAGGTCCGCCGGCTCACCGCAGGGCGCGGCACCGACGCCGTCATCGAGGCGGTCGGCATGGAGGCGCATGGCGCTCCGCTGGTGAGAGCTGCTCAGAACATCGCCGGGCGGCTGCCCGACGCGATCGGGGAGAGGCTGATGGACCGTGTCGGCGTGGACAGGATGACGGCGTTCAACACGGCTGTCGATGTCGTCCGCCGCGGCGGCACGATCTCCCTCATCGGCGTCTACGGCGGGTCCGTCGACCCGGTTCCGATGGCCGGCCTCTTCGACAAACAGATTCAGCTGCGCATGGGGCAGGCCAACGTCAAACGGTGGGTCGACGACATCATGCCGCTCCTCGACGACGAGGACGTCCTCGGTGTGGACAGCTTCGCGACCCACACGCTGCCTCTTGAGGAAGGCCCCCAGGCGTACAAGACCTTTCAGGCGAAGGAAGACGGCATGGTCAAGGCCGTGCTCACGCCCTGAAACCGGTGCCCACGAGACGGGTGGCCGTACACCAGGAGGCCCGACATGGCAGACGAGCCCGACAAGGCAGATGAGAACGCGGCCCCGAGCAACCCCCTCACCCAGCACCCACAGCCCGAGTTTCCGCAACAGGACCAGGCACACCCTGGGTGGACAGGGCCGATGGCCCCTCCCCCCGATCACGGCGAGGAGTCCTATCGCGGCAGCGGTCTCCTCGAAGAGCGAAAGACACTGATAACCGGAGGCGACTCCGGCATCGGCCGGGCCGTCGCGCTGGCATTCGCGCGGGAGGGCGCGGATGTGCTGTTCACATTCCTGCCCGCGGAAGAGAAGGATGCGGAGGAGACCACCCGGCTGGTCACCGAATCGGGGCGCACAGCCGTGCCGATGGCCTGCGACATACGCGAGGAAAAACACTGCCGACTGCTGATCGAACGCGCTGTGAAGGAGTTCGGCCGGATCGACATCCTGGTGAACAACGCGGCCTATCAGATGTCGCAGCCGGACGGAATCCAGGACATCACCACCGAACAGTTCGACAGGGTGATGCGCACCAACCTGTACGCCATGTTCTGGCTTTGCAAGATGGCGCTGCCGCACATTCCCGAAGGCGGATCCATCATCAATTCCACTTCTGTGCAGGCATACAAGGCCGGCTCACACCTGCTCGACTACGCGACGACAAAGGGAGCCATCGTCACCTTCACCCAGGGACTGGCGCAGATGCTGGCTTCCGACGGCATCCGGGTCAACGCAGTCGCCCCCGGCCCGGTCTGGACGCCCCTGATTCCGGCAACGCTGCCGGACACCACCACCTTCGGTAAGCAATCCCCTTTGGGACGCCCCGCGCAGCCCGCGGAAATGGCACCCGCCTACGTCTTTCTCGCCTCCCCGCAGGCCGGCTACATCACCGCCGAGATCGTCAACGCCACCGGTGGAACCCCTTTGCCCTGAGCAGGCGCGCTACGCCGCCCACCGACCCCGACACGGTGGCGGTGAACGGTGTCGCAAGGTGAGACCCAGCGGCTACGGCTCCAGGAGCCGCGGTGAGTCTTGTTGTGTACTTCCGTCTTCGCAGCCGGCGGGCGAGTGTCGCTGTCCCGGGAGTCGGGAAGTTCCTTGTACGTCGGCTCCAGAGCCTGGCTGCGTGCCGTCTCCTCCATTGCCGCCGTTGGGCCCTCGCCTGCGGAGTCTCCCGGGCGCATGCCGAATCCGCAGGTGAGGGCCTAAAGATCTCAGCTCGTGACTGGATGAGACCCAGCGGCGGTCACGGTTCCAGGAGCCGTCGCTGGGTCTCTCTTCCAGGGTTGCACCCGTGGCGGCGCGCTGTGGAGTACTACGGCCCGACAACGGTGTGGGGTCGCGCCATGACTGACAACTACGGTGCAGGTCCTTGGGCAGGGCGGGCTGTCGGTGGGTCGCGATCATCGTTCCGGCCATGAGGGCACTGCCCTGTCGGCCGCAGGGGGGCGATGGCTTCCTCGTCGGGGACCTGGTCGAAGTTTTCGTACCAGTCTCCGACGGAGCGGAGGAGGTTGGCTGCTGTAGGCAGCTGACGTCTTCTGCGCCCTGGCGCAGCAGGGCGGCGACCTGCGGTGCGCAGACGGGTGCGGCCGTTTTCAGGCGGGTCGGGCTCTGGCCGTGCAGGTGGCGGAGGGCGGCATGGTGCGGTGAGGACGGTGGCAAGGCCGTCGCCGATCAGGATGACCGAGTGTTCCCAGTCGTACAGTGGCGTCTCCTGTCCGGCGATCGCTCCGATCGCGATATCCCGGTACGCCGATCTTGCGGGCTATGACAACGCCCCCCCACTCCGTGCACCCTCGGCGGTATCATGGCCGCCATCCGTTTCCACCCCGACGTGTTCGAAGAGGGAGATGGTCGGGTAGGTGCTTTTGGCCTGGTCGAGGAGGCGTATCCCCAGGGCGTTCGGGAGATGCTCGGTGACGGTCACGGCGAGGATCAGACCGGTCGTGTCAGTCCGGATGTCCCTTTTCCGACCCACGATCTTCTTGCCGGCATCCGTTCCCTGGCTGGTCACAGGCACGTTCGTGGAGGTCTTCACGCTCAACCACGACGCTGGCGTTCACGGCGGCGGGCAACACCTTCGATCTGGCCGTCGCCGTCGCCACCGCCACCTTCGGCGTCGCCCCCGGCCAGGCGCTCTCGGGCGTCGTCGGGCCCCTGATCGAGGTCCCGGTCCTGATCGCCCTGGTGTACGTGTCGCCGGCCTGGCGCAAGAACTTCGGGGCCGCACGGCCGAGTTCATGACGTCACACACGGACGTGGTGGTGGTCGGCGGCGGCCAAGCAGGGCTCGCCCCGGCTACCATCTGCGCCGTCCCGGCGTGGACCTCGTGCAGCCCACCAAGTCCGGAACTCCTCTGCAGACAGTGAACGACGGGGCGCCGCAGCGCCGACCGCCCATGGCCCGACGGCGTCAGAGGGGCATTAGGCCAGCACGGGCGGTTGACGCTGCGCTGGGCTGTTCATCGGGGCCGAGCACGGGAACGTCGGCGCTGAGGGAATAGATCGCCCGCCGTATGGCTTGATGCTGAGGAGGAGGTAGCCGTGGCAGATTCCCGCCCCGACGCGTCGCAGTACGCGCTGGCAGTCGACACGACCGACGGGCAGCGTGCGGTCCTCGCTTTCTCGGGCGTCCTGGACGCACACGCGCTGCGCGAGCTGGAGGAACTGCTCCTCGACCCGCGGCTGCGGCGGGCCGGGGCGTGGGTGTTGGAGATGCGCGCCGTTGAGCGGATAGATCTCGCGTGCGCCTATGCCGTGCTCCGGGCGGCGACGAGCCTGCCGGAAACCCCCGCCGTCACCGTCCGCGGCGCCCGCCGCAGCGTCCAGCGAACCCTGCGGCACGCCGGCGTCGACGCAGTCGTGACGTTCGAGGAATAGCCGACCGGTATGCGCACGCGTGCCGCCGTCGCTGTGGAGGCTTGGGCAGATGACGGCGGGGCTGCGCGCTCGACCAGCACGACATCACGCCAGACGCCGTGGCGGCGGCCGATGCGCTGCCGAACGTCAAGCCAAAGGGGCCTTGCGACCGGCGCGCTGAGAGCTACGAGTCCTCGAAGACTGCACCGACTAAGCCCCTGCCGCCTCCCGGTACGTCAGGCCGCCTGGGTGAGCTCGGCGCGGCCGAAGAGCAGTGCGTAGCCGGAGGGGAGTCGGGCGAGGATGCGGGTGAGGAGCTCCTCGCCGGCGAGCTGGGCCACGGAACGCAAAACAGTACCGGTGTCCCAGCGGGTGGTGGCCGCCGTGCCGCCAGTGCGGGACGCCAGGTCTTTGACGAAGCCCCAGCCGGTGAGGGGTTCGGTGGCGGGGATCCCGGATGTGAAGGTGACGGCGGCCTCGTACGGCAGCCTGGCCGCGAGTTCCACGCGCTCATCGCCCGTGAGCTGGCGTCCGAGGGCGCCCAACACGGCGTGCACGGATTCCTCGGCCCGTGCGCGGGTGGGGTACGCGCCTTCGTACCGCACTCTTTCCAGCATCTGCTCGAACGTCATGCCCACGGCGGGCCGGCATGGCTCCTGCTGGGGAATCATCGGTATCACGGTTGCCTTTCTCGTCTGAGGTCGTCGCGACACCGGTGGCCGGGGGCTCGCCCGTCGGCCACCGGTGTCGCTTGGAGCAGAGGAAGGGGTGTCGCTGTCTCCTGGGCTATACGCGCTGGGGGTGGCCGAACAGCAGGTCGTAGCCCGCCGGGAGCTGGAGCAGGACCCGGCTGGTGAGCTCTTCGCCCGCGGCGTCCGCGGCCACGCTGAGCACAGCGCCCACGTCCCAGGCCGCGGTCTGTTCCGTGGCTCCCTCGATCCATGCCGCGGTGGCCCGTACGAACCGCTCGGGGGAGAGCGGCTCGTGCGCCTGGAGCGGATTGAGCAGGATGAGTGCCATGTTCTCCGGCAGCCGGGCGGCCAGTTCCGCCCGTACGTCGCCCACCAGGTGCGCACCCAGCAGTGCCAGCACCGTGCGGGTTGCCCGCTCGGCTTCTTCGGTGGTCTCGTACTCGCCGCGTTCCTTGACCTGGTCGAGGAACGCCTCCCATCGCATGGTCATCTGTGCCCTCTTGCGTGTGTGGCAAGCGAGCGGAGGACGGGGGCGGCCGGAAGGGAGGCCGTCTCCCCGTCTCCGGCACGGCTGGTAGGGGGACTCAGCCGCTGATCTCCTTGTGCGCGGAGCCGCCACCGATGGCGATCTTGCGGGGCTTGGCGCGCTCGGCGATCGGGATACGCAGGGTCAGCACACCCGCGTCGTAGTCCGCCTTGATGTGCTCGGTGTCCAGGGTGTCGGCCAGCATGACCTGGCGGGAGAAGACGCCCAGAGGCCGCTCGGAGAGCTCCATCTGCACGTCGTCCGCCTTGGTGACGGGCCGCCGCTCGGCCTTGACGGTCAGCATGTTCCGCTCGACGTCGATGTCGATCGCGTCCGTGGAAACTCCGGGCAGATCGAGGGCGATCACGTACTCATCGCCCTCACGGTAGGCGTCCATCGGCATCGCCGACGGCTGCGACCAGGTGCCGGTCGCGTTCAGAACCTGCTGGGCGAGTCGATCAAGCTCACGGAACGGGTCGGTGCGCATCAACATCGTGAACACCTCCAACATTCAGATCAGGCACTTTGCTGCCAATGCGCTTCACCTGGCATGGTTGTAACATGTCATCCAAGCGATGACAAGTAGATAGTCGTCGAGATGACGACGAAACTTGTTGGAGGCTCCATGACCGTTGACGATCAGCCCACCCCCCGCGCACGCGGTCTCACCCCCACGTCGTTGCTCGCCGCCGCCGCGGCGCTGGACACGATCCACGGAGCCCTGCGCACCGCCCGGACATCGCGGGACGGGGAGCGCCCCGAGCCCGGCCAGGCCGGCTCGGAGCAGGCACTCGCCACGCTCCTGCTGCTCCGCGAAGCGCGCGATCAGCTCGCCGAGTGGGAACCGGCCCTGATCGAAGCGGCCCGGGAGGCGGGCGCCAGCTGGGCCGACCTCGCCCACCCCCTCGGCGTCTCCAGCCGCCAGGCCGCCGAGCGCCGTTACCTGCGCGTACGCCCCGGAAACCCGGGGTCCACGGGCGAGCAGCGGGTACGGGCCACCCGCGACCGCCGCGCCGCCAACCGCACCGTCGACGCCTGGGCCCGCGGCAACGCCGCGGACCTGCGCCAACTCGCCGGTCAGATCACCGCGCTCACCGACCTCCCCGCCGCCGCCCGCACCCCTCTCGCCGAGCTCACCACCGCCCTCGCCGCAAACGACGCGGCCGCCCTCGTCGGCCCCCTGACGGACACGCACGCGTACCTGGCGTCCCACCACCCAGGTCTCGCGGCGCGCGTCGATGACGTCGCCCACCACACCGACCGACTCCGCCGGCACAGCGGCGACCAGCGCCGGAACCGAGTGTGATCTCCGCAACTTCGGGACGTGGGGGGAGGGCCCGCCCACCAGCCCGGTGGACGCCTTCACGAGACGTTGGAACCGCCGCGGGCGAAGTCCGGTGAACACCTCGACGAACTCACGATGCAGAACGGATACCACCTGCACTGCCGCACCAACGCAGCCCAGCCAGCAGAGTCACGAGATGCCCTCCATCTGGCTATAGCCAGGCATGCGGCGCAGATTTCCGGTGCACGAGTGCAAAAACCTCCACTGATCCAGCTTCCGAGCCGCATCGGGTACATGCAGCGCAGGACGGCATCAGTACTGCTGCCCGAGTAAACGCCTCACCAGCAGCCCACCAGGGAGTGATCCATGGCCCAGCGAGTCCGAGACGTCATGACGAGCCCCCCGTCACAGTGCAGCCGAAGACCCCAGTGGTGGAGGTTGCCCGCCGGATGCGCGAGGAAGACATCGGTACCGTTCTTGTCACCGACGGCGACCAGCTGAGGGGCTTGGTCACCGACCGCGACCTGGTCGTACGGTTGCTGGCCGGCAACGGCGACCTGAGCGATACGAGCGTTCACCAGGCATGCAGCGAGGAACTGGTGACACTCTCCCCCGACGACGAGGTCGATCAGGCTGTCCAGTTGATGCGCGAACATGCGGTGCGCCGACTTCCCGTGGTGGAGGAGAACCGGCCCGTGGGCGTCGTCTCCCTCGGCGACATGGCCGTTGAACGGGACCCCGACTCGGTCCTCGGCGACACCAGCGCCGCAGAACCCCAGCAATGACCCGTACTCAGAGGCCCTGAAGCGAGAGGAGCTTCAGGAATGCAGCCTCCTGTCGGTAGCCGGACCTTCCGAGACGGACAGGGGTACACGACCAATGAAGTTCGACGAGTTCCTGGCCATGGTGCGTGAGCGCGGCGAGTACGAAGACCAGGAGGAGGCCAGGAAGATCACCGCAGCCGTACTCCGGGTGCCGGCCGACCGCATCCCCCCGGGCGAGGCCAAGAACCTGGCCACGCAACTGCCTCCACCACTGGACCGGGCCCTGCGCAGCAACGGGGAGCCGGAAGGTTACGGCCGGGAAGAGTTCCTGCGCCGGGTGGCCGAGCGCACCGGCGCACATGCTCGCACCGCCGAGTGGGACGCCAGTGCGGTGCTGGCCACCGTCGCCGATGCCGTCTCCGGCGGAGAGCTGAATCAGATCCTCGGTCAGCTGCCCTCGGGCTACGCCACTCTCTTCGGCAGGCCGGGGCTCAGCCGCTGAGCGGACCAGGCGCGGCCCGCCCCCGGGCCGCGCCTGGAGCTCCTTGGTCTGTGGGCGATGGCGCGGCGCGGGGATGCTACACAGCTCGGCGGCGTCGCACGGGACCACCGAGTTCTCGGTCAGACCGGTGGCGCGGTGTCGCATGGCGCAGGCCGGCTTCCGGGAGTTGTGGGTCTCCGATCACTACCACCCCTGGAACGACGCGCAGGGCGGCCATAGCCCATTCGTCTGGTCGGCCAAGGCGACCGAGCGCGGCGGGCGGCTGCATTTCGGGCCGACGGACACCCCGTTCGGCCGGTTCGTGGCGCTGAGCGATCCGCAGGGGGCGGCATTCTCCGTGATCGACATCACGACGGCGAAGGGGGAGATGCCCAAGCTGACGGATGACCTGAGCGGCGTCCGTGCCGCACGGCATGATGCCCGACCGGAGTCCCGGCATCCCGCGCTCCGGGGTGCCGCACCGGCCGAACGCGGTTTCAATGAGAAGCGGGAAGGACGGGTGGCCGCAGATACCCGGCAGCCCGGCATGGCTTTCCTGCCGTCGGCGAGGAGGGGCCCAGTCATGACCAACGCGACGCGCCTGCTGGTCGCGCTTCCGGCAGCACACCGTGACCGACTGATGACGCTGGCCCACCAGGTCGGCTTCGACCAGGACGCACGGATCTTCGAGGAAGGGGCCACCGCCGACCGTTTCTGGGTGCTGCGCTCGGGATCGGTCTCGCTCGACCTGCAGGTGCCCGGCCGACGCCGGGTGGCCGTGGCGACGCTCGGGCCCGGCGACCTGCTCGGCTGGTCATGGCTGTTCCCGCCCTACAAGTGGGATTTCGGGGCGGAGGCGTTCAGCCCGGTACGCGCCTACGAGTTCGAGGGAGCCGCGGTACGGGCGCTCTGCGAGGCGGAACCGGCCCTGGGCCTTGAGCTGGTGCGCACCATCACCGAAATCCTCGCCCATCGCCTCGTGGCGACCCGCACCAAACTGATCGACCATATGGCGACGCACCGGACCGCAATGCCTTAGTAGTCAGCGGCAGTTACTCATGGATATCCGGTCATTGATGCATCTCCGGTGGTAGTTCACGCATGTCTTGTCGCGTGTGTTGTGGCGTAGAGCGTGTCGACAACTCCGCATGCGCACACAAGACGGATGCCGATCCCTCGCACATGATGTTCGTACACGTCCGTGGGGATGCTTAATGTAGGGCCCATGACCATGGCCGATTCCGATGACGTCCGGCGTATCGCACTGTCCCTGCCGGAGACGGTGGAGAAGATCGCCTGGGGCATGCCCACCTTCCGGGGCGCGGGGAAGATGTTCATCACGGTTCCCGACGATGAGACCTCGTTCGCGGTGCGGTGCCCGATCCACGAGCGGAAGGAGCTGATCGCGGCGGAACCGGAGAAGTTCTGGGTGCCGCCGCATGAGGCGAGTTCCCACTGGGTGCGGGTGCGGCTGGCCGCGCTGGAGGACATGGACGAGCTGCGGGACATCCTCGTGGACTCCTGGAAGCAGGCGGCTCCGCCGCGGCTGCTGAACGCCTTTCCCGGGACGGACTGAGCGGCCTGGCGCTCACCCGCCATCGGCACGGTTCGGGTCCACGCCGTTGATCCGCGCCAGCCGCACCATTTCGTCCAACTCGTCTTGGGCCACGGCCACTTCGTACGCGTCGTCGGCCTCGCTCGCCGCCGCCACCGCGGCGCGTGCCACCCGTACCCGCTCCCGTATCGTCTCGGCGAACCCGCCCACCCCGCACCTCCGCACGTCGACCGGACCTGGCACTCACATCAACTATCGAGTGGAAGAATTCCGCAAGTCTAAGGGCCGGATGTGAACATTTGGGGCGCCGCGGTGCGGTTCTCGGGCTCCGCCGGTCCGCTCTCACGGATTTTGGGGTTGGTCCGCCAGGGATGTGCCGTGACCGATACCGCCGCTGGCGGCCCCGGAGGGGGAGCCGCGGCGGGGGAGGGGGCGGAAGCGGAGCCGGAGCGGGTGACAGGGGTCGGGGACGGGACCGGGGCGGGGGCGACCTTCCGGATCCTCCTGTCGCTGGCCTGAGCGCCCACCCCTCCTTGTTATTGGGATCCATTTTCATGTAGCGTTTACGGCGTTCCAACCCAGGAGATTGCCATGGCCGTTCGCAAGCGGAAGATATCCCGCAGCAACACCCGTCATCGCCGCGGCGAGTGGCAGGCCACCACGCCACGGCTCAGGCCGGTCACCGTCGACGGTTCCGCCTACTCGGTGCCCCGGCGGGTGGCCGCGGCGTATGAGCGCGCCCTGCCCCGCCCTGAGGACTCCGGGTCCTGAAGACTCCGGGTTGGGCGGTGGTCGCAGCCACGGCACTGCCCAACCCGGTACGTCCGCTCGCCTCCAACGGCCTGATGCAGTCGGCGCGTTGCGATCACGAGCCACGCCCACCCGAGGATGCGGGCTCCAGCTCCGTCAACTGCCTGCCCCGCAGGGTCAGGAGGGATCGGCGAGCAAGGGGTCCGGGATACCGGCCCATCCATCGGGGCCGAGAGAGAGTTCCGCATCGTTGAGCAGGGCCGCATCAAGGGCCGAGCGCAGCCGGTCGCGGTCGAGGTCGATGCCGGTGAAGACGATCTCGTTGCGGCGTTCGCCGTAGTAGTCGTGCCAGAACCATGAGGCCATCGTGCGTCGTTGCGGGGAGGCGCTCCGCCAGGCGTGCTCATCGCCGAGCTCCAGCCAGCGGTCCGTTTCCCGGAGTTCCAGGTGGGGACCGGCCGAGCGCCAGGTCACCACCGACCCGGGGCGGCTGGACAGCCACAGGTGTCCACGGCTGCGCACCACACCGGACATCACGTCGGCGAGGGCGTCCGCCAGCCGCGCTGGATGCAGTGGACGCCGGGCCCGCCACAGCACCGACTCCACGCTCCGCTCGATGCCACGGCGAGGGCGGCGTACGGTCACCGGCTCCAGTCTCGCCCGCCATTCCTCGATGGTTCCCCGCGGCGCGGGCCGGGTGAGGGCGGCCGGCCCGGTTGCACCGGTGCCGGATTCGTGCGCGGCGTGCGGCAGGAGTGTGGCCGACGGGTTCAAGTGCCCTGCCAGCGCGGCGACTCCGCCCGCCCGCCGTTCGTCCGAAGGATCCCACCGCTCGTCCGAAGGCCCTGCGCCGGGCACGATCAGCACATCTGCGGCCTCCACCTGACGGGCGGCGACCTCTGCGGGGGTCAAGGGGGCAGTGCGGTCGATGCCGTTCCACAAGGCGACGGCGCGGTGCACACACCCGATGTCGGCCAGGAATGACGCCGGATCGAGGGCGACCATGAGCGGCGCCGGATCGTAATGGTCTCCCAGCGCACTCGCTCCGATGCGCGGACGCCACAACTCCACCAGAAAAGGCAGCACATCGAGCTCTTCCGGGAGGGTGAGGACGACATGGGGCGGGCGTGCGCCGCGTCGGAGGGTGAGCAGGTCCTGGCGGAGGACGACCACCGGGTCGCCGGTGGTGCCCCGCACAACGGACCCCCTCGGCCCGGCATCGACACCGGAGACAAAGCGCTGCACGAACGGATACCCGCCGTCCCGGCCCTGGATCGACACGGCCAGTACCACGGCGTGGGGCGAGCGGCGCAGCAGATGGTCGACCGCCTTGCCCCGCACGTCCGGGGTGTTGCCGGCCACCACACTCAACAGGCTCTTGGGCACACGGTTTTCCATCGGTTGAGGCATCAGTTGAGGTGAGCGGGCGGACGGCTTGAGCGGCGTGGTGGGGTTCGGTTCATGGACACTCCGGCATTGTTGGAAATGGTTTCCATTTTTATATCATGTCCGGGGTCGGCCGTCTGCCCGGCAGCCGCGGCGTTACGGCTGCGATGCCTCACCCGCCGTCACCTTGTCGGCATCCCTGTCGTCCCCGCAGGACGCCGCGGCACGGCGCCAGGCGGCGTCCCGCAGCAGACGGAGGCCGTTGAGGCCGACGAGAATGGTGGAGCCCTCGTGTCCGGCGACTCCCAGCGGCAGCGGCAGGTGCCCGGCCAGATCCCAGATGGCCAGTCCGGTGATGAACACCCCGGCGATGACCAGGTTCTGCGTCACCAGCTTGCGGGACCGGCGGGAGAGCGCCATGACGGTGGGGATCGCGGCCAGTTCGTCGCGTACCACGACCATGTCGGCGGTCTCCAGGGCGAGGTCGGAGCCGACGCGGCCCATGGCGATGCCGGTATGGGCGGCGGCCAGCGCGGGGGCGTCGTTGACTCCGTCACCGACCACCATGACCTTCCGGCCCGTGGACTCCCACTCCCGTACCGCGGTGACCTTGTCCGGGGGAAGAAGTCCCGCTCGGACGTCGGAGATGCCTACTACGGCGGCCAGTTGGGCGGCGGCGCGGGGGTTGTCGCCGGTGACCAGGACCGGCGGGCGGCCGGTCAGGGCGGCCAGGCCACGGACGGTGCCGACGGCGTCGGGGCGCACACGGTCGGCGATGCCGAGAACGCCCACCGGGGTGCCGTCCACGGTGACCAGAACCGCGGTGCGTCCCGCGCTCTCCAGGACGGCGGCCGCCTCGGCGCCCTCGGTGAGCTGCCCGGTCAGGCCGTCCAGCAGCCGGGCCGGGCTGCCGACCGCGATCCTCGTCCCGTCAATGGTGGCGCTGACGCCCAGGCCCGGGGCGGCGGTGAAGTCCGTCGCGGTGGGGATGTCCAGGTCGCGGAGGCGGGCGGCGTCGACGACGGCGCGGCCGAGCGGGTGCTCGCTGGGGTGCTCGGCGGCCGCCGCGAGGGCCAGCAGGGTGTCCTCGTGCAGCCTGCTGCCGGCCAGGGGCTGGATATCCGTGACGTGGGGGATGCCCGCGGTGAGGGTGCCGGTCTTGTCGAGGGCGACGGCGTCGACCTGGCCGAGGCGCTCCATGACGACGGCGGACTTGACCAGCACGCCGTGGCGGCCGGCGTTGGCGATCGCGGACAGCAGCGGCGGCATGGTGGCCAGTACCACCGCGCACGGCGAGGCGACGATCATGAAGGTCATCGCGCGCAGCAGGGTGGGCCGCAGATCGGCGCCGAAGGCCAGCGGCAGGACGAACAGTGCGAGGGTGGCCGCGACCATGCCGACGCTATAGGTCTGTTCGACCTTCTCGATGAACAGCTGGGTGGGTGCCTTGGTGCGGGAGGCTTCCTCGACCATGGCCACGATGCGGGCGATCACCGAATCCGCCGCGTCCCGCTCCACACGCACCCGCAGGGCGCCGGTGCCGTTGACGGTGCCCGCGAACACCTCGTCCCCGGTCTCCTTCGTCACCGGCAGGGGTTCGCCGGTGATCGTCGCCTGGTCGACCTCGCTCGCCCCGTCCAGCACCCGGCCGTCGGCGCCCACCCGCTCGCCGGGCCGGATCACCACGGTGTCGCCGATCGTCAGCGCCTCGGCGGGCACGGTTTCCTCCATGCCGCCGTCGGTGATCCGGGTGGCGGTGGCCGGGGCCAGGTCGAGCAGGCCGCGCACCGAGTCGGCGGTACGTGCGGTCGCGAGGGCCTCCAGGGCACCGGAGCTCGCGAAGATGACGATCAGCAGTGCGCCGTCCATGACCTGGCCGATCGCCGCCGCCCCGAGGGCCGCGACGATCATCAGCAGGTCCACATCCAGCGTCTTCTCCCGCAGGGCCTTGAGACCGGCCCAGCCGGGTTCCCAGCCGCCGGTGGCGTAGGTGAGTGCGTAGAGCGGCACCCAGGTCCATGCGTCGGCCCCGAGCAACTGCAGGGGCAGCGCCATCAGGAACAGCGCCAGGGCGGCCGTGGCCCAGCGGGCCTCCGGCAGTGTGAACACCCGGGTGCGGCGCCGGGGCGCCGTGGTTTTCCGGATGTCGACCGGGGGCCGGAGGGGCGGTCAGTGTGGCAGGCATGGTGTGGCGATCCCTCGCAGCCAGGGGCGGAACGGGTGCAACCCCTCCACTATAGAGGAACGAATGAACATTCCTTCATGCCATCATGCGGTCAGTAGGATACGGCCATGGGCCATGGAGTCGTCACCCCCGCCGAGAACGCCGTCCCGCGCAAGCGCCTCGATCCGGCCAGTGCCGCGAGGGTCGCCACCACGCTCCAGGCCCTTGCCACGCCGTCCCGGCTGCTGATCCTGGCCAGGCTGCGCGAGGGCCCGCTGCCGGCCACCGAGCTGGCCGCCGAAGTCGGCATGGAACAGTCCGCCTGCTCCCACCAGCTGCGACTGCTGCGCAACCTCGGCCTCGTCGTCGGCGAGCGGCACGGCCGCTCGGTGGTCTACGCCCTGCACGACAACCATGTCGCCGAACTCCTCGACCAGGCGCTCTACCACGTCGAACACCTGCAACTCGGCCTCACCGACACACCGGCCGCGCCGACGACGGCCGTTGACCGAGCACAGCGCTCATGACGGCCGGGGAGAGATCCACGCGAGGTAGCCGTCCGGTATCCCGGACGGGTGCCAGTCGCGGGCGAACGACGGCGGAGCCTGTGTGCTCTTCGTGATGACCACCAGCGGCATCCGCCGGCCCAGACCGAGCAACTGCCGCTGGGTGATGCTCTCGTCGTGGCCGTCGAGCTGGCGTGAGGTACATCCCGTGTAGTACGCGACGGGGATGGCCTGCTCACCGGTGACGACGCAGGGCGGACGCACGCCCTGGCGCTCCAGCTGGGCGCCGATCGCCGTCAGATCCTGGTGCCGGGCCCGGCTGCGGCCGTCCACCTGGGTCAACACCGCGAACTGCACCGCCAGGTGGCCGACCAGGCCCAGCGCCATCGCGGCGCCGGCCACGGTGCGCGGGGCCGGGCGCACGCGGGTGAAACACCACACCACGCACTCCGCCACGGGCAGGGCCAGCAGCGCATAGGCCGGCAGCAGAAAGCGCGGTGCCGCGTAGTCGATGGAGAAGAGGTACGGCCACGCCAGGGTGACCGCGGCCGCCACGGCCAGCAGCGCGATGGAGCCCCGGCGCGCGATTCTGGCGCAGGCGACGCCGCACGCGGCCAGGACGGGCAGCGCGAACCACCACACCGCAGTCCATGGGTGCGTCCACTCGCCGCCGCACGGACGGCACAGCGTCCGCCCGCCCAGACTGCGGACCTGGTCATCCACGGCGATATGCCAGCCCATGCCGCCCTGGATCTCACTGGCCCGGTCCATTCGGGCCGTCAGCCCGCCGTACGAGAGATAAGCCTCGACGACCCAGGGCGCCGCGCCCACCACGATTCCCGCCACCAGCACGGCAGGCAGGGCGAAGCGCCGCCACGGCCGCACCACGACGGCGGCCACCAGCAACGGGGCCGCGAGCCCGACGCCGTCGGTCGGCCGCAGGACCGTCACGAACGCCAGCGCCGCCCCCACCCCGACGAGCGCCGCGCGGTCCGCCCGCGCCCTCGCCGCGCGCAGAAACCAGCCCGTCGCGGCCAGCGCCCCCAGCGCACACCACAGATTGGGCATGGCGCGCGGCCCGTAGAACAGGGTCACCCACAAACTGGCGAACAGCAGTCCCGCGCAGCCGAGAACAGGGGGCGGGACGAGCCGCCGCCACACCCACAGGGCGAGAAAGAGACCGAGGCCGGACAGGACGGCGAGATACACCCGGAGCGCGGTCGTGGAGGCGGTCAGCGCGGCAACCGGAGCCACGAGGTAGGAGATCCCACGCGCCCGGGGCGCGGAGAAGAACGCCGTGGGTGTCCCGGGCTGGACCTGACTCACATAGACGATCTCGTCCCAGCCCAGACCGGACCCCGGCACCACCAGCACGAGCTGCACCGCGACGAAGGCCAGCGCCACACCCGCCAGCCAGGGGAGCGCCCGGCGCGGCGTCCGGCTCGGCCGCGCACTCGGTATGTGGTCCGCGGGCCGCGGCTGCAACTCCACGCCGTGGTCCATGTTCGCTCCTCGCCGTCGGCACTCTGCGGTCGCGGCCGTCACTCCCGTAGCAGTGCGGCTACTCCCGCAACAGTGCGGCGCGATGGATCCGGCCTCCACCGGCGTACGGCCATCTGGCGCAGCGTCCGGGCGAGTGGACTGGTCACCCACTGGTCACCCACTCACCCTCCCCTCTACAGAAAGTAGCGGTTCGTGTACTGTTCGTGATGTGCCGGAGAGTCAACGCAGACGTACCACTGCTGCGGCCTGGCAGGCCCTGCGCAGGCGCTGGCCCGTGCCACCACGCCCCCGCCGCCGTCGCGTCACCCTTCCGGGCGGCGAGGCCGTCACCCTGCGCCCCGCGACGGCACGCGATCTGCCCGCGGTCACCGCCCTGCACGCCCTGTGTGTGCCCATCCCCCGACCAGCGCTGACCGGCTTCCCGGCCCGCGACGAGCTGTCCCGCCTGCTGGGCCCCCGGGCGGGGCACAGCCTGCTCGCCGAGGCCGCCGCCAAGCGGCCGGTCGGCTGGGGCGCGCTGGTCGCGGACGGTCCGCGAAGTGACGCCGTGCTGCTGGCCGCCGACGCCTGGAAGGACCGTGGCCTGGTGACCGTCCTGCTGCGCACGCTGTGCCGGACGACCGTGGAGGCGGGCTGCGAGGCGCTGTCGGTGTACGCCGCCGACGGTGATGCCGCCGTACAGCGGGCGGTGGCGGCCCTCGGGTTCCCGCATGCGGTGGGCCGCGCCGACGCCCGGGCGACGGTCTACGCGATCCGCCTCACGACCGCGATCCCGTCGGCGCCCGGCCCCGTTGACGGGACCGGCGCCGGCCGTGCGCCGCGACCGGTACCGTTCGGGCGCCCGGGGGATGGATCGTGATCAAGGGACGGACCCTGACCTGTCGTGGGCCGGGACCGGGACCGGGGCGGCGCCGTTCCCGGTAGGATATTTGCATGGGGACGCAAGTTATGTCGTGGGATGCAGCCGCTGCCGATCGCGCGGTCGCCGTGCTCAAAGCGGTGGCCGATCCGTCGCGCTATCGCCTGCTGTGGGCGCTGAGCACGCAGGAGCTGCCGGTGAGCGCGCTTGCCGAGCTGCTGGACGCACATGTTGCCGCGACCTCCCAGCATCTGGCGAAGCTAAGGGCGGCCGGACTGGTGGAGTCCCGGCGGGAGGGAACGCGCATCTACTACCGGGCGGGCGCGCGCGTGCGGGGTCTCCTGGAAGAAGCGTCGCTGGTGGCGAACACCCCCGCGCAGCAGGACGCCGGGGAAAGCGAGGCACCGGCCGAGCCTGTGGCCGTCGCGAAGGAGGAAAGGGTGCGCGCGCCACGGACGGTGCGCGCCCGTCGGCCGGTCGTTGAGCACTAGCGCCTGTCCGATGGGGCACGGCCGGGCCCGCGACGGTGACCCATCGGACAGGCCATGGCCACGGCCTCAGCCCCTGATCCGCCGAACAGTCCGCAGGGCGGTCGCGAACGGTTCTCACCTGACCTCATACGTCTGCCGCGCCGGTGGCCTGGTCGTGGTCGAGCTGGTACTCCTGCGGGCCGGCGTCGTATGCGTAGAGCTCGGCGTAGCGGCCCCAGTCGGTGGCGGTTTCCAGCTGCCGGGTGACCTGTTCGCTGGTGAAGTGGTGGGCGAGCAGGTCGCGGAAGAAGCCGGCGCGCAGGGTGCCGTCGGGGTTCTGCCGCAGACTGGTGGTGATCAGCCGGACCAGGGGTGCCTCCATGGCCGCCTCGGCGAAGATCGTCTTGGACCGCTGGACATCGGCGCCCGCGTAGGCGGTGCCGCGCTCGGTGAGCTGCAGCTCGTTGTCGCCGACCCTGGCGAAGCCGAGCAGTTCCAGGGCGTCGACCAAGGGAAGGACGTCGTCGATCGCCAGGCCGAGGTCGTCGGCGAGGTCGGCCAGATCGCAGCGGCCGTCGCGGTGGGCCACCATCTCGGCGAGGCCGGAGAGCCCGTCGACGCCGGCGCGCGGCAGGGGGGTGTTGGCGGGGGTGCGCTTGTCGGGTTCGACTGCCTCGGTACGGCCCGGGAGGGAAGGGTGGGGGAGCTCCTTGGGCCGGCCGGTCATCACCCGGTACACGCGGTCGATGAGGTCCGCGAAGGCGGGTGAGTTGCGGTCGCGCGGCCGATCGAGACCGACCTCGAAGGTCTCGCGGATCGTGCCGTACGGGCGCGAGCCGAGCACCACGATCCGGTCGGCCATCAGCACCGCCTCTTCTATGTTGTGGGTGACCAGCACGATCGCGCGGGTGGGGAACTGGCCGGACTCCCACAGCTCCATGAGCTCGCCGCGCAGATTCTCGGCGGTCAGTACGTCGAGCGCGGAGAAGGGCTCGTCCATCATCAGGACATCCGGTTCGACCACCAGCGCGCGGGCGAAGCCGACGCGCTGACGCATCCCGCCGGAGAGCTCCTTGGGGTACGCGGACTCGAAGCCGTCCAGGCCGATCAGGTCGATGGCCTGCACGGCGGCGTCCGCGCGCCGGTCGGCCGGTACGCCCCGGGCCTCCAGGCCGAGTTCGACGTTTTGCTGGACGGTGAGCCAGGGCAGCAGCGCGAAGGTCTGGAAGACCATCGCGGTGCCGGGGTTTGCGCCGGTCAGCGGCTCGCCCCGGTACGTGACGGTGCCGGAGCTGGCCGGGACGAGGCCCGCCAGGCAGCGCAGCAAGGTGGACTTGCCGGAGCCCGACTTGCCGAGCAGCGCGACGACTTCGCCGGCGCGCACCTGCAGGTCGATACCGGAGAGGACGGGCAGTTCGCCGTCGGCGCCCGCGTAGCTCTTGGTCAGACCGGCGGTTTCGAGCAGGACGTCGCCGTCGGCGGCGCGCGGCACCCTGGCCGTGGCCGTGGCCGTTGTGGCCGTGGTGGCAGTGGTGGGCGTCATGACGGCGGTGGGGGTGAGGGCGGTGCGCAGGTTGCGGAGGGTGCTGAGGATCATGGGGGCTCCATCGCGTCACGGATGAGGGGTACGGGGAACGGCTCTGGGCCGCACCGGACGGAAAGGTCGGAGGAAGGAAGCCGGGGGAGAGGAAGTCAGGGGGATATCGAAAGAAGAGGGAGGAATCAGAGGGCGAATCGGGTTTCGGCGAGCCGGTAAAGGCGCCGCCAGACAAGGCGGTTGAGGCCGACGACGTACAGGCTCATCACCGCCACGCCCGCGATCAGGTGCGGGAAGTCGCCGTCGGCGGTGGCCCGCGCGATATACGCGCCGAGTCCGGTGGCGGTGAGTGTGGTGCCGCCGAAGACGACGACCTCGGCGACGATGGAGGCGTTCCAGGCGCCGCCGGAGGCGGTGATGCCGCCGGTGACGTAGGAGGGGAAGATCCCGGGCAGGATCAGCCGCTTCCAGCGCTGCCAGCCGCGTACACCCAGGTCGTCCATGGCCTCACGGAGATCGGTGGGGATGGACATGGCGCCGGCGATGGTGTTGAAGAGGATGTACCACTGGGCACCCAGCGCCATCAGCAGAATGCCGCCGACGTCGAGGGACACGCCGGTCCTGAGGAAGAACCAAACGGCCAGCGGAAAGAGGAAGTTGGCGGGAAAGCTGGCCAGCACCTGGACGACCGGCTGGGCGATCCGGGTGAGCTTCGGAGAGAAGCCGATCTTTACGCCGATCGGCACCCAGATCACTGTCGCGACGGCGACGAGGATGACGACGCGGGCGAGGGTGACCAGGCCCACCAGCAGCGGTTCGCCGAGCACGCCGAGGCCGGTGCGGTCGTGGAGGTAACGGCCGAGGTCGGTCAGGCCCCACAGGACCAGCACGCCCGCGATGCCCCCGAAGACCAGGTCGCCGGTGCGCTGCCGCACCGGGTCGACGGTCAGCGGCCGGTCATCGGTGCCGAAAACCCGAGTCGCTCGGCTCAGCCCACGGCCCACGGGTCGCAGCACCACGCCCAGGAGCCGCGGCCAGTTGGAGCGGCGCAGGAAGTTCAGTACGACCGAGCGCTGGACCTCGCTGGCCTCGGCCTGCTCGTTCTTGAACCTCTCCGCCCAAGCGGTCAGCGGCCGCCAGAACAGGAAGTTCACGCCGATGACCATCACGGCCATGGTGAGGATGGCCCAGCCGACCTTGCCGAGGTCGCCGTCGGCGATGGCGGCTCCGGCGTACGAGCCGACGCCGGGCAGTGCGAAGTCCCGGTTGTTGACGCTGATCGCCTCGGACGCGACGAGGAAGAACCAGCCGCCGCCGAAGCTCATCATGCCGTTCCAGACCAGGCCGATCATCCCGGACGGCACCTCGACCCTCCAGAACCGCATCCACCTGGTGAACCGGAACGACCGTGACAGTTCGTCGAGTTCACGCGGGAGGGAGGTGAGGGAGTAGTAGAACCCGAAGGTCATGTTCCACGCCTGCGAGGTGAAGATCGCGAAGATCGACGCGCATTCGAGGCCCAGCATCGAGCCGGGGAACAGGGCGATGAACCCGCTGACGGCGACGGTCAGAAAGCCGAGCACCGGGACGGACTGCAGGATGTCCAGCGCCGGGATCAGGATCCGCTCCAGGCGGCGGCTCTTGGCTGCGGCATAGGCATAGATGAAGGTGAATGCAGTGGACACGGCCAGCGCGACGAACATCCGCAGCAACGAGCGCGCCGCGTCGTACGGCAGCTGGGCGGGATCGGTGTCCACCCGCACCGACTGATCGGTGGAGAAGCGGACCGTGGTCCCCTGCCCGACCCGCAGCACGAGGTAGAGCAGCACCAGCACGGCCGCCGCGACCACCACATCCACCCAGGTCAGACGGGACAGCCGGCCGGCGAACCGAGCGGGGAGCGAGGCCCTTCCCCAAGCGCTCGACTGCTCGCGAGCAGGGGAGGCCCCAACCGCGGGACCGCTCTTCCGGAATGACATCACAAGAACCTCCGACCACATGCGGGCACGGTGGGGCACCGGGCGCGCGAGGGCTCGCCCGGACGGCACCGGCCCGGCATGGAGAGATGAGACGTGCGGAAGTCAGAGACCGCCGACGAGGCAGCGGACGGGACTGGGAGGGTCTTCACTCACGGCTGCCTCCCTTCCGTCGTTTCGTGATGCGTTCACCCATGCAGATGCGTTCGGCGATGCATGCGTTCCGCGCAGAGCGCATGCATCGCATCAGAAGAGCGCATTCAACGCATCAGGGTGAATGCGCTCAGCGATGCAGGCGAGTCTGCCGCTTGTTGCGCGGTTACGCAAATAACTGCGTCTGTGCCGTGTCAAGGATGCGCGCCACCCGACCCGGTTACTTGCGTAGTCGTGCAAGTATGTGCCTATCCTCGTGGCGGGCCTGAAGACCTGAGGGCCTGGAGTCCTCATGGGAGCCGGAGGGGGTGAGAGACATGGATCGCAGTCATAGTCGGCCGGGCCGTGGCCGGCCCCGCATCCCTCTGTCCACGCACCCTTCCGGTACGCGGTAGCCGTCGACCCACGTCACGCGCCGCGTGCCCCGTCGCCCTGTCCGCGCAGGGTGAGAGGAGGCCCTCATGGCCGCTCTGAGCACGTTCGACTTCGCCCTCCGGCTCGGCGTCGGTGTCGCCTGCGGCGCCCTGATCGGCATCGAGCGGCAGTGGCGCGCCCGTATGGCGGGGCTGCGTACCAACGCTCTGGTCGCCGCCGGCGCCACCCTCTTCGTCCTCTACAGCGATGTCGTCGGCGACCCCGGCAGCCCCACCCGCGTCGCCTCGTACGTCGTCTCCGGCATCGGCTTCCTCGGTGGCGGTGTCATCCTGCGTGACGGCGCCTCCATCCGCGGCCTGAACACCGCGGCCACGCTGTGGTGCTCGGCCGCCGTCGGGGTGCTGTCGGCCTCCGGGCGCCTGATTCTGGCCCTGTTCGGCACCGGCGCGGTTCTCATGATCCACCTCGTCCTGCGTCCCGCCGGGCGGATGATCGACCGCGTACCCCAGCACGATCCGGACACCGAAGGGGCCCATGCCACCGTCCACGTGCTGTGCGACCGGGGCGACGAGACCCATATCCGCGCGCTGCTGCTGCAGTCCCTGGCGGCCGGCGGGCTCACTCCCACCGGGCTGCGGGTGCGGCGGGAGGACGAGGGCACGACCGGACTGCAGACCGTCGTCGCGGTCACGGATGACCCGGCCCGCGCACTGGAGCAGTCCATCGCCCGGCTGTCCCTGGAGCCCGGAATCCGCGACCTGCACTGGCATCTGGACGCGACGCCCGCAGAGACCGAGCGGGAGGTCATGGCCGTGAGCGGGGAGGGGGGCGAGCGTGAAGCGCTCTCCGGCCGGGGTGGTGGTCGGGTGGCCTGTGGGCGTGTGCGGGCCAACTAGAACCGATCCGGCATGATGTGGGTCGCGCTCTGCGCCCGCTGTGCCTAATCCGCCCAATGCGCCCACTGGAGGAACATGTGATGACGGTAGGTCCGTGGCCTCCTGGGCAGAATCCGCGCATGGCCGAAGTGCGGGAGTCTGTAAGGAAGTTGTTCGCCCTCGATGACGATGCGGCCGGTTTCGTCGGGCAGTTGGCGTATGGCGACGTGGACCGCCCGTGACGGGCCCGGGCAGCCGGACGAGGATCGGCGCGGCCCGCGGCCGTCCCTGCACGCTGGTGGTGTGCCGCGGCTGCTGCTGCGGCAGCCCGCGCAAGCATCCCGGCACCGACCACGCGTGGCAGCTCGCCCGGCTCCGCGCCGCCGCAGCGGAATCGGGCGGACGGCTGGCGGTCCGGACGAGCGAATGCCTCGGCCCGTGCAGTCAGGCCAACATCATCGTCGTCCAGCCCTCCGGCGAAGGCCGTCGACGCGGTGGCCGGGCGGTCTGGATCGCCTGGGTGCTGGAGGACGACAGCACCGACGCCGTCCTCACCTGGGTGACGGCCGGCGGACCGGGCATCGCCCCGCCTCCGCCCAGCCTGGAGCTCCGGTTCGTGCCCTCTCCCGGCGAGGCGCAGTCGCGCACCCGCGCTCGCGCACGCCGTGCACGACGGTGACAGGCGGGCGGATCGCACGGGCGACAACGCAGCTGCTGTGATGGGCGGGGCCGCCGACGAGCAGCCCCGGGTGCCGTCCGGTTCGGCGCGCGGGCCCACCGCCTCGGCGACCCTCGCCAGGCCATCGCTCTCGGGGAGGCGGCGGTAAGCGTCGCCTGCTCGGCGCCCCCCATGCCACCCGCGCATTCCTCCACCGCGTTTCTCCACGCGGGACGCGCACCCCGCCGCGCAGCGGCCCACGCCGCCCTAGGTGAGAACCGCTCGTCCTTCGCGGATCTCGCGGCAGCCAAGCGGGTCCCGCGGCAGCCGAAAGGCATCTCGCACAGGCAGCGGGCCGGATGGCCCTTTCACGAGGTGTCCACGTACCCGTCGATCACCACCAGGCCCTGGCACTGGCGGCCTCCGGGCCGTAGCGTCGCTTTGATACCTAGCAACGCTAGACCGGCTTGCGCGCCGCCCCCTGCGTGCCCTCGTAGTAACGGCAGGAATGGTTCGCGTCTGCTGTGACGGCTGCACCTCGTGCGGTGGCGGGGGCGGCAGATGCGGTGACGGTGGGTACTGCGGCCAGAAGCAGCCCGGCCAGGGCGGCGGATGCGGCCCAAGTGGAGCGCGGCGCTGTGAGCATGTCAAACCCCTTCGCTTCGGTTTCCTCGTGGATCGCATACTGCGGCGATCCACGAGGAAATTGACGCCTGGAGGCTCAGGACATGCGCATATTGCCGAGTCTTCACTCCTGAGGGGGACGGCCTCCCGGGAGTCGCGATCCCCGAGTACTGGTCTTGGGGCAGCTGCTGGTGCACGGGGGCGGAGCGTGGCGCTGAACAGGCTCGAAGGCGGTGTGGCGGCCCTGAGGAGGGAGGGCGAGCGGCGTCGGCGGCCTGGTGCGTAGCGGGCCAGTGCCGCGACGCGTCCGCGGGCTGTGGAGTGCCCAGCTGTCGCAAGCTGCGTTGCCCGGCTGTCGTCCGGCGCGCGGGTCGGCTGTTGTCCGACGTTCGCGTCGCGCCTGACCTGCCACGCCTCGATTCTGTGGAGAAACCCCTTGACTGCGGAGGAAACGTGAGGAAAATAGTGAATACACCAGAAAGCCGGAGAGCCACACCGTTGGTAGAGACGTCTATCAACAAGAGACCCTTGGTCAGGCTCTGGCTAGGCCCCCGGAGCCCCTCGAAACCGGAGCTTCAGCGACGACTGAGGCTGATGGTGACGTTGTGGACTACCGGGGACTGTTTTGTGCGCGCACACTTATCTCCCACTCCACGCCCCTCGCCTCGCAGCTCCGAGGCTGACGGCCGGACAGTCCGAGCGAGCCCGGGCCGGGCAGCTCGGTTGGCACTGGGTGCCACCGACAGCGTGACCGCGACCAAGACGCAGCACACCCGTGACCGTCGCAGCTGGGATTCCGCCAAGCGCGGTGATGCCTCGACGGCGAGCTGGGTGCGGCGATCACGCCACCCAGAGATGCCGTGCTTCAGTGCCGCTCTCGCTAACAGGCAGGCAGCGCAGGGTAGTTGGGCGCAGGCAGCGCACCAACGGTGCACCGATGGCACGCCGTCGACGCGCCGATTCGCGCTTCACGCCGACGTCGGCCCATGGCGCGTACCGATGCGTCCCGCGCCCCCGCCGAGTCCCTGATGCTTCGTGGCGCGGCTCCCACGGGTAGCACGGACTCCACACCGTGCTCACGGCGGCCGCGAAGGAGGCTTCACCATGACGCGAGGGCAGGAAGCTACCAGGCTCGACGACCTCCGTCGCCGGCGAGAGAACGCACAACAGGTGGGAAAGCGTGGCGATCACCGTGCCGCTGCCGCCCTGTTCGAAGGTCTCCTACCCCGCTACGAGTGGGCGCTCGGACCGGAGCACGAGGAGACCCTGGCCGTGCGCGACGGGCTCGGGTTGTGGACCGGCGACGCCGGACGTCTGACGGAGGCCGTCGCCCTCCTTCGCGAGCTGCTCGGCACGCGCGAGCGGATGCAGGGCAAGCAGCATCCCGACACCCTCTACACGCTGGACAGCCTCGGCTACTTCATCGGTGAGAGCGGCGACCCGGCCAAGGGTGCCCGGCTGCGTCTCGCGGCACTCGCCGGCCAGGAACGCGTACTCGGCCCCGCGCATCCGGACACCCTCGTCACCCGCAACGGGGCCGCGGCCCTGATCGGCGCCGCGGGTAATCCCCACCGGGCCCTCGCCATGCTGCGGGAACTGCTTCCCGTACGAGACGGCCTCGCGGGCCCGGCGGATCCGGGAACCATGAGGACGCGCCACGAGGTCGCCCGCTGGACCGGTGAGGCCGGACATCCCCGCGAAGCCCGCGACATGCTCCGGGATCTCCTGCCCCACCGTCAGGAGGTGCTCGGCGACGAGCATCCGCACACCCTGACCACCCGGCATGAACTCGCCCGCCGGACCGGCGAGGCGGGTGCGGTCGACGAGGCGGTGGCAAGGCTGCGGGAACTCCTGGAGATCCGACGCCAGGTGCAAGGATCACGCCATCATCGGACGCTGGAGACCTGGCACCAACTGGCCCGATGGACGAGCGCCGCAGGTCGCCCGGACGAAGCCGCCGCGATGCTGCGCGGGCTGATTCCGGCCCGCGAGCACACTCTCGGCTCCTGTCACCCGCACACGCTCGCCTCACGGCAACTGCTGGCCGTAAGCGCCGGCCGCCCTCCGAGCCGCGGCTCACGTCGCGGCGGTTCTTGAATCACGGCGGTTCTTGCACCGGTGGGCGCCTGCCCCACCGTCTGACGCTCCTGCCGGACAGGTGCTCCGGATGCGTCCCTTCGGGTGATGTGCCGTCACTCGGGTGCGGCGAGTGGGCCGGGACGGCCGATACGGTGGTCGATCCTGGCTCAGGGGTGGACCGGATATTGCGTGACCGGCACCGAGGGTGGCGGTGATCCGCACCCGGACACCGTAACTCGGAAAGCGAGCATGCCAATTGCGAGATCAAGCTGCCACGGCGAGTGAGCTCGGCGACACGGTGGAAAGGCGAACTGTCGCGGGAACAAAGCGAACTGTCATGGTGACAGGGAGAAAGGACATGGCGGCAAAGGGAAATGACACGGCAGAAGAGCACTCCGTCATGGTGACGAACTGCGCTGCCGAGCAACTGCACCAGGTGCAGGAATTGGTCGGCATGCTCACCGACGCGCAGTACGTCCACCGGCCCGAAGGGGCCAGCAGCATCGCCGGCCATGTACGCCATTGCGTGGACCACTACACCGCGATCCTGGCCGGTATCGACAGCGGAACGGTCGAATACGACAGACGCGTACGGGGCACCGCGCTGGAAAAGGATCGGAGCGTGGCGCTCGACCGGCTCGGGGAAGTCCGGTCCGAGGTGCGTGGTCTCGCCGCGCGTCCCCTCGACCGTCCGGTGGAGGTGATCAGCGTCGTCGACTCGGATGGTTCCCTCGCCGCTACCCGCTCCACCGCAGGCCGGGAATTGCTGTTCGTCTCCCATCACACGGTCCACCACATCGCGGTGATGGTGCCCATGGCCCGCACGCTGGGTGTGAGAGTTCCCGAGCGATTCGGCTACGCGCCCGCGACCCTTGCCTGTCTTCGGTAGTGCGAGCGCGGTCGGCGGGTTGAAACACCTTGCTCATTGGGCGAGTTGAGCGTTGAGGCCGGTTTGTCGGGCGTCGCCGTGACCAGGGGGACACGTCGGGCGGAACTGTGGGAATGAGGTGAGCCGTTGCTGAGCAGAAGGGGCGTCAGTTCCGGCATCCGGGCCGTGAGTCGGGGTGCCGGACCAGCATGCCCGGTACGGGATCTGATCTTGATTCAGCTTGGCTCACCCGGTCGCCGCGCTCGACGTGCAGGTGGCCAGAAGGGCATGCATGGTGATCCCATGAACACACACATTGCTCGCTCCATGAAAGCTGTACCCGTCATCACGGTCAGCGCTGTCCTGAGCTTTTCGCTTGCGGCAGGGGCGGCGCCGGCCGCCTCCGCCGCGACGTCCGCCACCCACGTCGCCACGAAGGCCACGGCTGCCCAGTCGAGACCGATGGGCGGCGACGAGGGCCACCATTGCAACAACGGTGTCCTTAACATTCTGTCCATGTGCAACTGACGGATTTCCATGCAGGTTCGGGCCAGGCGGAGGAGGGCGAATGCCCGCGGTTTCCCCTCCGCCTCGCCCAACGCCTGAAGACGGCAATTCGTCCGGCCACTCCCTCAACAGCGCGCGTGGGCCGTGATGTCCGCGCCGAACTCGTCAATCATCACCGGTGTGACGCTCGGCCGGCACTGGGCGATGGCGTCGAGGTAGTCCTCGGTGCTCGCCCCGAGCCGTCTCCGGACGCCCGCCCCGGGCCCGACCGGCTCCACGTCCCGCTCGAACGACGCCTGCACAGCCACCCGCGCGGCGTGCTCGATGTCCGCCGGGGTGAACAGCTCGCCGGCCGCCACCAGCGCCGCCACATCCACCTCGGCCCGGCCCTCCGTATACCGGGACCAGGTCGCCGATCGGGCGGCCGGATCAGGCGTACTGGTCGGGATCAGGTAGTCGAACCGGCCGGGGCGCAGGAACGCCGGATCGAGCGAACGGATGGAATGGGTCGCACAGACCAGCAGCCGCTCGTCCGCTCCCGGCACCCGGGTATGAGCTTGAGCAGTTCGTTGGTCACCCCGTGCAGCCCGCCGGGCTGCGCCGGCCCGGTGCGGACCGGCGCGATCTCCTCGACCTCGTCGATGAAGGCCAGCACCCGCTCCAGCTCCGCCATCCGGGCGAACGCGCTGCGCAGCGCCGCCGCGAGGTTGCCCTGGTCGGCCAGCCGGGACGGCAGCAACTCGACGAACGGCCGGTCGAGCTTGGCGGCGATACCCCGTGCGAACGTCGTCTTGCCGGTCCCGGGCGGACCGAACAGAGTGATCGCCCGCGGCGGCCGGACCCCGTGCCGGGCGGCGCGTTCCGGCACCGCCAGCGGCCGGACGACACGCCGTTCGATCAGGGCTTTCTCCGTCTCCATGCCGGCCACCTCGGCCCACAGGCCGGCGGGCAGGAACCGTCCGCCGAGGTCTTCCAGAAGGCTCGCCGACGGCCCGTGGTGCGGCTCGGCCTTCTTGAAGTAGGCCACGGCGGGCTGCCTGGTATAGCCCGCGTTGAGCAGTCCCTCACCGAGGAGGTCCTTTTCAGGGAGCACATACGCGATACGGCTCACCCGGGCGGCGATCAGACGCCGCTCCAGCTCCACCAGCAGCGCACTCGCCGGCCCCCGGCCACGCCAGGCCGCGGCGATGGCGATACGCATCACCCAGCCTCGCTCGCCGGCCATGTGGGCGAGCGCCGCCCCGATGGGGACGCCCTGATGGACGGCCACCACGGCAGGCTGCCGGGAGCTGAGCGCGCTGATGCACTGGGTGAGCGAGAACACCGACTCCTGACCGAGATCGGCGTGGAGTCGATCAGGTGGACCACCTCGGCGAGATCGTTCTCGCGGTAGTCGTGGATGTGCCAGTCCACCGGTACCGCCCCTCGTTGGTGATGTTGCAGTGAGGCTGGGGCGGCGGGGACGGGGTTCTGCTCCACTGTGCACAATCCGGCGCGGGAACCGCTACGTTCCGCATGCGGCGGCAGCGGGCTGTCCGGCGTGCGTCGGGTGGGTGCGGCGAGGTGCTCTCCGTGCGCACTCCGGGGGCATTTTCCTCGGGTATTGGCTGATTCATCCCTAGGCCGGCCGCTGCGGGGGAGCGAGGCTTGGCGCCGAGGGCCCGACGGGGGCGGCCGACGGTCACAACCGAAGGAAGTACGTATGGACCACGACTTGCGGAGGAACGCGAAAAGGGGCCCCGAAGCTCCCGCGGACCCCGGCGCCACAACGGGAGCCGGCGAGGACGCGACACGCCAATACTACGAGTCCAGCGACGTCGACGCCTTCTACGACGTCGTGTGGGGCGGCGAAGACATCCATACCGGCATCTATGCCCATGCACAGGAGCCGATCGCGGACGCCTCCCGGCGGACCGTCGAGCGGCTGGCGGACAGGCTCAAGGGCTGTCTCGGGCCCGAAAGGTCCGTACTCGACCTCGGTTCCGGCTACGGCGGGACCGCCCGCTACCTGGCGGAACGCTTCGGCTGCCGCGTCGTCGCGCTCAATCTCAGCGCGCACCAGAACGACCGCCACCGCCGGACCAACACCGAGCGAGGCCTGGACGGCTTCATCGAGGTCGTCACCGGCTCCTTCCATGACGTCCCGTATGCCGACGCGCACTTCGACGCCGTGTGCTCCCTGGAAGCCTTGTGCCGCAGCGGCGACCGGGCGAGGGTGCTGAGCGAGGCGGCACGCGTCCTCAAGCCTGAAGGTGCGCTCGCCTTCACCGACCTCATGGCCGCCGAGGACACACCGCCCGACGTACTCCATCCGGTCGTGTCCCGCCTCGGCGTGGACGCGCTCGCGACACCGTCCGGCTACGTCCGCCGGCTCACCGGGCTCGGCCTGGACCACGTCGAATTCGACGACTACAGCGATCAACTGGTCACTCACTACGTCCGTTTGGCGGACGAGACCAGCAAGCGGGAAGCGGAGCTCCGCGGCATCATCAGCCCTGACTACCTCGACCTCCTGCTCCGCAATCTGCCACTGTGGGTGACCGCCGCCCGCAACCGACAGCTACGTTGGGGCATCCTCCACGCAAGCCGCACGAGTAGCCATGAGGCCACTGGGTCATCGGCGAGTGGGCGGCGGCCATAGCCATGGGCCAGTGGGCCTTGGCCCAGTGGGCATCAGCCATCGGGCAGTTGCATCGCCTCGCGCTGGATCTGCTCGAACTGCGCATTCATCGCCTCGGCCAGGGCTTGGGCGGCCGACATAGGGCGGACCATGACCGTGAAGGCATCGATCAGACCGTCGTCGTCGAAGTGCAGGAAGTCGCAGCCGTTGATCTCCAGATCGCCGACCTTGGCCGTGAACACCAGCGCGTGGTCGCGACCGTCCGGGCCGGCCATCTCCCGGACGTAGCGGAAGTCGGTGAAGACCCGCATGACGCCACGCAGGATCGCCGCAGTGATCGCCTTGCCCGGATACGGCTTGAACGCCACCGGGCTGGTGAAGACGACGTCGTCGGCCAGCAGCGCCGCGACCGCGTCGTGATCACGGGCCTCCACGGCCTTACGGAAGGAGGTCATCCCGCCCGCCCTTCGCATGCAGTACGTAGGTAGCAGTAGTCAATTTATTGAGTAAGTGTTTTGGACAGTAGTGGTAATGGGCCGGGGTGTCCATAGCCCGGCCGAGGCGCCCATAGGATGAACGGATGGCATTGCGCAACGCGGTTCTGGCCGAGCTCCTGGAAGGTGAGGCGTCCGGTTACGACCTGTCCAAGAGCTTTGACGCGTCGGTGGCCAATTTCTGGATGACGACCCCGCAGCAGCTGTACCGGGAGCTCGACCGCATGGAGTCGGACGGCCTGATCGAAGCCCGGGTCGTCCGGCAGGAACGCCGTCCCAACAAACGCCTCTTCTCACTCACCGAGGCCGGACGGCAGACGCTCTACGACTTCACCACCGAACCCCCGAAGCCCGGCGCGATCCGCGACGAACTCATGGTCAAGGTCCAGGCCGTGGACAAGGGCGACGCCGAGGCCGTCAAGGCGGCAATCACCGAGCGGCTGGAGTGGGCGCGAGCCAAGCTGGCCCGCTACGACCGGCTCCGCACCCGTTTGCTCGACGGGCGGACCGAGGAGGAGCATCTGGCCGAGGCCGAACGTATCGGTCCCTACCTGACCCTGATGCGGGGCCGTGCATTCGAGCAGGAGAACATCCGCTGGGCCGAACGGGCTCTGGCGATCCTGGAACAGCGTTCCTCAGCGGGTTCTTCGGTGCGTTCCTCGGCGAAGGGGTGACGACGAGGCGTCGGGCGTGTCGAGGGGACGGGGCATCGGACGCCGGGACGGCGGCCGGGCGCGTCGGGATGCCGGTCGGGATGCCGGTGTCATGACCGGCGATCTCTCGTCAGCCGGGCGGAGTACCGCGCTCCGTGGGGCAGGTCAACTCTTCTTCTTCCCGCGCGGTACCACCATCTCGGTCAGCAGCGCCGCGCCCGGCTCGACGTCCTGCCAGGTTCCGTCCCAGGTCAGGACCGCGATCGCGGAGGTGGGGAATTTCTCCCGGGTACGCGGGAGGGTGTCGTCGAGTCCTTCACCGGCGAGTGTCAGGATCAGGTCTTGGACGCTCGGGCTGTGCCCGAACAGCAGCAACGTATGGACGTGCGGGGCGACTTCGCGTACGGCAGCCAGCAAATCCGGGAGAGCCGCGTTGTAGAGGCTCGGTTCGTATCGCGTCGGGGGCGGGGTTCCGCCGAGTTTCGCGGCGGCCAGGTCCCAGGTCTCCCGTGTGCGACGGGACGTCGAGCAGAGGACCAGGTCCGGCAGCCAGTCGGCATTGCTCAGCCATCGCCCCGCGGCCGGCGCGTCTCGGCGGCCGCGCGGTGCCAGGGGCCGCTCGTGGTCCGCCACGTCCGGCGGCCAGGCCGACTTGGCGTGTCGGAGGACGACGAGGCGCCGCAGGGAATTCATGCAGACACTCCGAGAGGGGTCGGGACGGTCGGGTTCCCCGTCATGGCGTGATTCAGGATGGCACTGGTGTTGACGGTGCGCAGGGCGCGGCGTGGGTCAGGGCGTGACTTGTCCGGTGAGGGCTGGGCCGATGTGCGGATCGGGGGGCGGGTCGGTCGCCCCGCCTGCTGATTGTTCTTGGTCCGTGTCGGTGGGGCTGGTTCGTGATGGGTGGGGCGTGGTTGGTGGTCTGCAGTTGGTGGTTCGTGGTTCGTGGTTCGTGTCTGTGGTCTGTGGTCTGTGGTCAGGGGGTTGGTGGTGTTGGTGGTGTTGGTGGTGTCTGTGTCTGTGGTTTCGGTTGGTGTTTCGTAGGCCATAGGTGTGTGTTTCAGGCGTGCTTGCTTGATTGGTGGGGTCGGGGGTGGGTTGTTTCTCGTTTGGTGGGTGGTTCGTGTGTGGTGTGTGGGGTGGTGGTTTGTGGGGTGGGGTGATTGTCGGGTTGTGGGTGGATGGGTTCGTTCGTGGTGTTTGGAGTGGGGGTGGGTTTCGTGTGGGGGGTGGGGGGTGTTGTGTTCGGTATGGAGCCGAGAGAGTTGTGGGGTCGTCATGCGGTGTTGGCGGAGGCTTTTTGTGTGGGGGATGAGCGGGTGAGGGAGGCGCAGGCGCGGTTGGATGAGGCGCAGGCGGATCGGTTGCGGGTGTTGGCGGCTTTTGCGGTGACGGTGGGGAGTGCGGGGGCGGTTGCTGATTTGTTTGGTTTGAGTGAGCGTGAGGTGCGGGTGGCGCGGCGGACGGTGGGGAAGGAGGATGCGCGGGCGGTGGCGGATGAGTTGTTGTCGGCTGCGGCGGCGTCGGCTGTGTCGCGGGCGTCGGCTGGTGTGTCGGGGGCTGGTGTGTCGGGGGCTGGTGGGGTTGTGGGGGATGAGGGTGTGGGGGGTGAGGGTGCTGTGTCGGAGTCGGGGTCGGTGGCGGTGTCGGAGTCGGTGTCGGGGTCGGGGTCGGTTGTGGGGTCGGTGTCGGAGTCGGTGGGGGTGTCGGGGGCGGTGGGTTCGTCGTCGGGTGGTGTGGGTGAGGGGTCTGGTGGGGGTTTGGGTGGGGTGGGGGAGTTGGGTGGGGGTGGTTGGGGGGCGTTGGATGCGGTGTTGGTGGGGAGTTGGCAGACGGGGGTGGATTTGCGGGATTTGGCTGTGGAGTTTGGGCTTGATTTGGGGCGGTTGAGGGCGCGGGCGCAGCAGTTGTCGGCGTTGGGGCGGTTGCCGTCTGGGGTGCAGGAGGGGTATGGGGGTCGTCATCGGCGGCCGGGTGGTGAGGTGTCTGAGGGGGAGTGGGGTGTTGGGGTGTCGCAGTCGGGGGGTTGGGGTGGGGTGTCGTCGGGGCAGGCGGTGTCGTCGGGTTGGTATCCGGGTGCGGGTGTGGGGGAGTCGGTGGCGGAGGTGGCGGCGTTGCCTGCGGATTGGGATCAGGCGTTGGCTGCGTGGGGGCAGTTCGCGGCGCCGTATGAGGAGCCGTCTCCGTCTCCTTCTGCGTCTCCGGCTGGTGCTGGGGTGGGGCAGCCGTGGGCCCAGTACCACCTGAGCTCGTGAGACACCCGAGCTCATGAGATACCAGAGCTCATGAGAGCCGCCTCGGCAGCCCGCGCCGCGCGAGCTGCCGAGGCTGCGGCGTCGAGAACCGTGCGGGCGACCGCCCCCGTACAAAACCCGGCACGGCGTGAGGCGCGAAACGGCGTGCGGAGCGACGTACGGCATGGTGTACGGAACGGCGTACGGCCCAGTGGTGGTTCGCGGAAATCGCAGGAGATCTTTGATGCCACGCTGGATCTGCTGGCGGAGAAGGGCTATGAGGGGCTGACCGTGGAGGGCGTCGCTCAGCGGTCCGGGGTCAACAAGACCACGATCTATCGCTGGTGGCGGTCCAAGGGAGCTCTCCTGGGCGCCGCGCTCACGGGCGCCCGCCGACTCGATCTCGAACCGTCCGACACCGGCAGCCTCGAAGGCGACCTCGAAGCCCTGCTCCGGTCGATCGTGACTCTCCTTACCGCCCCGCCGGCCTCCGATATTGCCGTCGCGACGCTGGGGGCGGTCACCCATAGCCCTGACCTTGCTGTGCGTGTGCGTGAGTTCTTCGCCGACCGGCTCGCCCGCGAGCAACCCGTCTTCGATCGGGCCATGGCACGCGGCGAACTCACCGCGGACGTCGACCCGATGCACTTGGTCGACCTGCTGGCCGGCGTCGCCTGGCTCTGTGTCGTACTCCGTCAACAGCCCATCGAGAAGGACTTCGTGTCCCGCGCGGTGAGCACAGTCCTGCGTGGGGCCGGTGCGGCCGGGTGACATGCGTGAGCAGGCTGTGCGTCTCCTGTCCGTGGTCCTGTGTCTCCGTGTCTCCTGTTCGTGGGGAAGCCCGGCGTGGTGTGGCTGCTCGGTGCCGGGAGCTGGGCGGGGACGCGGTGAGGCGTCCCCGCTTTCCGACCCGGAGGCGCGATTCGCTCCCGTTGTGATGCGACGTCTCAAGGGTGGTCCGGTCGTGGCTCCTTGTTCAGCACTGGGGCCGCTTACCGTGATTGGCGCCCTTGCGGCGCGCCTTCTTCTTACGGCGTCTCTTCGATGACATGACGTCTCCTCTCATCTCGCGGGGGCTTTAGCCGGACTTCTACCATTTCACATCGCTGCCTTACCGGCGCTCGCGAAACGGAGTGGCCGCCAATGAAGGGATAGGTAGTCGACGCGCCACACACTCCGCGGTCTCACCGTTGATGCGGAACCGGTGTCTGCCTCTGTTGTCCGCGCCGCGTAGTGAAATGCGCGGTTATGCAGCGGACTTCATGACTCCCGGTGCGGCCACCGACCCCGCAAGAGAGCCAGCCGAACCCAGATATAGCCGTCGGCACCGCCCCCGTAGTACGTGTCAGGGTCGCCGACTGCCAGATCGCGGCCCAAGGCGAAGCGGGTGACGAGGTCGGGATTGGCGATGAAGTGCGCGGCGAATGACACCGCGTCGGCGATCCCAGCCTCGATGGCGGCGTTCGCGGACGCGCGGTCGAAGCCGTTGTTCGCGATCAGGCGGCCCGCCGTCGGTAGCGTGCGATCGCGTCGATGTCGGGAGCGGCCTCCGGTGTGGAGCGGTGCCGACGCGTTGATCGACCTCGCGGCGAGGTACGGGGGACGGCGAAGGGGAAAGGGCGTCGGCGGCCGCGGAAGAATCCGTCGGTATCCTCCGTCGCCTTGGCGAGGCCGACCGGGCGCCTACGCCGCCGATATCGCGGAATCGCTGCAGACCGCGGCGGGGGACACAGCATGGTGGGCGACCATTCCTCCGCCGTGAGCCTGGAGCAATCCGTCACGGTGTTCCGGCACCCGTGCCGCCCGCCAAGCACTCCGGGGCATTCACCGGCGGATGGCGGGAGTCGGGACTCCCACTCGGTCGACTGACGGAAGCGGAGTGTTATTGATCAGCTGCGCCTGGTTAGGAGCGTCGGGGGTTTCGTGCTCGATTGAGCAGAAAGCGCTCATTTTTGAAAAACTCGCTCGGGAAGGCCTTAACGCTATTGACTTCTCCCGGGGGCGATCTTTAATGGAGGAGCAAATACACATATGAGTTGCATTTGCTCACTTGAGCAGCAGTTGCAGCGCAGTTGCTGCGGCAGATCCGGGGTACCCGCCTTGAGGCCCGACAGCCTCAAGGGCCGATCGTGCAGTTGCTTGAAGAGCCGAGAAAATGACCGCTGTGGCCGGCTTCGCCATCCCCCCCTGATGCCGAGATCATCCCGCGAGACACCGAAGTCGTCTCCCCTGATACCGAAGTCGCCTCCGCCTCGGTCGAATTGCAGGCGGTCCTGCGCGCCGCCCGGCAGGCGCGCACCTTCACCGAAAAGTCTCTGCGTCGGTGGGGGGAGGGTGCGGAACTGATCGAAGCCGCCGTGCTGATCGTCTGCGAGCTGGCCACGAATGCCATCTGTCACGGCGCTCAGGAAACGGGACCGGGGAGCGAGCCGGGACCGGAAGCGGCATTCACCCTCCGGCTGGCGCTGCAACCCGAGGTGCTCCACATCGAGGTGCGTGACGGATCCGCGGTCCTGCCCGTCCAGCGAGCGGCCGGACGGGAAGACGGCTGCGGGCGCGGGCTGCTGATCATCTCGGCACTCGCCGAGTCCTGGACCTGCGGACCGGATCCCGACGGCGGAAAATGGGTCCGCGCCTCACTCTCGCGCGTGGCCGACGCCCTCATGGGCTGATGTGCTGGGGCGTGGCACTGCTGAAGGACGGCGGTGAGAGCCGGATGATGACGCGTCCGAGGGCCAAGGCCGGTGCCCGCGCGCACCACGCGGGTCCGGAAGAACTGGTGCATACGGCCGCCATGGCCCGGATGTTCTATCTGGAGGGCAAATCCAAGACCGAGATAGCGGAGGATTTCGGTATCAGCCGTTTCAAGGTGGCGCGGACGCTGGAGGCCGCTGTCCGTGACGGCTTGATCCGGCTCGAAATCCGTCTGCCGACCGAACTCGACGCGGAGCGGTCGGATGCCCTGCGCATCCGGTACGGCCTGAGCCACGCCCTGGTGTTCCGCTCGCAGACCGATGACCCGGACGGCGCCGCGCTGGTCACCCACCGGCTCGGCGCGGTCACGGCGGATCTGCTCGCCGAGATCGTCACCGACGGCGATGTCCTCGGGCTGGGCTGGGGGCCCGAGATCGATGTGCTCGGCCGCGAACTGACCCGCTTGGCCCGGTGCACAGTGGTGCAACTGTGCGGTGTGACCCCGCTGCAGCCGGTGGACGCCAACGTCGTGGACGCCGTGCGACGGGCCGCCAGGGTCGCCAGAGGCGCCGCCTACGCCATCTACGCACCCCTCCTGCTGCCTGATGGCAAGACAGCCCGGATGCTTCGCCGTCAGCCGGGCATCGCCGAAGCTGTCGGCCGGTTCAGCCAGGTCACCAAGGCGGTCATCACCGTCGGGGGATGGGGCCCGGGGCTGTCCACGGTCTACGACGCGCTCAGCGAATCCGAGCGCGAGGACTACCGGCGCCAAGGGGCGTGCGCCGAAGTGTCCGGTCGGCTGCTGAATGCCGAGGGGCAGATTGTCGCCCCCGAATTGAGCGAACGGATCATCGCCATCAGCTTCGACGAACTGCGCCGGGTGCCCGATGTGATTCTCCTGGCCGACGGCGCCGAGCGGGCCACCGCGACCTCGGCGGCCCTGAAGACCGGCTTGTTCAACGGACTTGTCACGGACACGGCCGTGACGGAGCACCTGCTCGCATGACGTCGCCCGGCCGGAGAAGAACGCGGCGGCTCACCGCCGGCCGTACCGCTCTGGTGACCTGTGCCGCGCTGCTGCTCGTCGCCGGCTGTGCCGGATGGGGCCAGGGCGGTGCCACCGGCGGGGACGCCGAATCGGTGAACGTCCTCATGGTGAACAACCCCCAGATGCTCGATCTGCAAAAACTGACGCAAAGACATTTCACCCGGCAGACCGGCATCAAGGTCAACTACACCGTCCTGTCGGAGAACGACGTACGCGACAAGATCAGTCAGGAGTTCTCCAGCCAGGCCGGCATCTACGACGTGGCGTCCATCAGCAACTTCGAGGCACCCCTCTACGGCAAGTTCGGCTGGCTGGCCCCGTTGGACGACACCGTCGCCAAGGACTCCGCCTTCGACCAGCGCGACATCCTCACCCCCGTCCGGGAGGCCGGTTCGCGCGTCGTGCAGACGCGCTGTGGGGGCTGGCCGCCTGGGCCACCGGGCTGCTCTTCTTCCTGCCCGTGGCCTGGATGGTCCTGACCTCCTTCCACAGCGAGTCCGACGCCGCCACCAATCCGCCCTCGATCACCGCCCCCCTGACCCTTGAGGGCTATCGTGAGTTCTTCGGCACCGCCACCGGGACGAGCCGCTGGCCCGCGCTGGCCAACTCGGCCTCGGCCGCCATCGGATCGACAATGCTCGTACTCGTCCTCGCGATCCCGGCGGCGTACGTTCTCTCGATCAAACCGGTACGCAGGTGGTCGGACGCGATGTTCTTCTTCCTGTCCACGAAGATGCTGCCGGCCGTCGCCGGCCTGCTGCCGGTCTACCTGGTCGCCAAGAACACCGGACTGCTGGACAACCTCTGGCTGATGGCGGTCCTCTACACGGCGATGAACCTGCCGATCGCGGTGTGGATGATGCGCTCGTTCCTCGCCGAGATCCCCGTCGAGATCCTTGAGGCGGCGGCCATCGACGGCGCCGGCCTGCCCACCGTCCTCCGCCGCATCGTCGCGCCGATCGCAGCCCCCGGAATCGCCGCCACCTCCCTCATCTGTTTCCTCTTCAGCTGGAACGAGATGCTGTTCGCCCGCGTACTCACCGGCGTCCGCTCCATCACCGCACCGGTCTTCCTGACCGGCTTCGTCACCAGCCAGGGCCTGTTCCTGTCCCAGGTCTGCGCCGCGGCCTTCGCCGTATCACTGCCGGTGCTGGCAGCCGGATTCGCCGCCCAGGACAAGTTGGTACAAGGTTTTTCGATGGGAGCGGTCAAATAGATGGGAGCGGTCAAAATAACGGCCCGTGTCATCGACAGAACGACGCAAGACGACCCGGACAGGCCACTGCCGGACAGCCGTTGCCCTGTCAGTCCGTTGCCGGACGGGCCGACGCCGGACAGCCGATGTCACCCGGCACATGTCCGACGCGTCGACGTCACGACAGTCTGCTGATGTTGCGGCGGACCTTGTTCACGACATCGGCCGGCAGTGTCGCGTAGCCCTGGAAGGTGAGGTCTTCCTGGCCCTTCTTGCCGGCCATGAAGGTGAGGAAGGCTTTGGTGGCCGGCCAGGTCTCGGCTTTGTTTCCCTTGTTGCAGACGATTTCGTAGGTGACCATGTTGATGGGGTATGAGCCGGGGGCTTTGGTCGCGTAGTTGAGATCGAGGGTGAGGTCGTTTCCGCTGCCGATGGCTTTGGATTCGGAGATCGCCTTGGAGGAGCTCAGCACATTGGGGTCGACGGGGGAGTCGGCACCGGTGTCGATCGCGACCGTGGGAATCTTGCGGGCGAGCGCATAGGACACTTCGACGTAGCCGATCGCGCCCTTGGTCTTTTTGACCTGGTCGGCGAGGCCCGAGGAGCCCTTCGCGGACTCGCCGCCTTTGGCCTTCCACTCCTTGTCGTGCGAATGCGGCCAGGCGCTCGGCGCGGCGTCGTTGAGATAAGAGGTGAAGTTGTCCGTCGTGCCGGAGGAGTCGGAGCGGTGGACCGCCTTGATGGGCGTCGCCGGCAGTTTGGTGCCAGGGTTGAGTTTCGCGATCGCCGGGTCGTTCCAGGTGGTGATCTTCGCCGTGTAGATATTGGCGAGTGTGGGGGCGTCCAGGATCAGTCTGCTGACGCCCGGTAGGTTGTATGCGACGGAAATGGGGCCGCCGAGCATCGGCAGATGTACGGCGCGGCCGCCGCCTTTGCAGACGCTCCTGGACTTGGTGATCTGATCGGTGCTCAAGGGCGAGTCGGAGCCCGCGAAGGCGGTTTTGCCCTCAAGGAATTCGGTCTGGCCGGTTCCGGACCCCGTGCCCTCGTACTCGATCCGGGTACCGCGACAGGCCCGCATATAGCTCTTGATCCAGGACTGCATCGCATATTCCTGGGCGGTCGAGCCGGAAGCCTTCAGGGTGGCGGACTTGCCGCACTGGATACCGCCGGCACCAGGGGTGGTCGTGGGGGTGGCCTCGGTCGGTGTCCCGGAGGGGGCGCCGTTGTCCGCGCCGCAGGCCGTCAGGGCCAGGGCGCCGGCGGCGACCGCCGAGCCGGCCGCCAGGGTCCGCAGCCCGCTCTTGCACTGACGCTTCACTCTGCCGTGCTCCTTCCTGCGGACGGCCGGGGGCCGGCGCAGCAGAGGGTTCGTTGTGTGCCGCGTGAGCATTACGGCGTACGTGTGTGGCGGTCCGCCTGGCACTGGCGATCACTATAAGCAGTCTATTGATCGCTACCAGTAATGAGGTGTGCGTTCTCGGGTGGTTGCGTTACTGGGTATCGAGTTCGCCCAACTGGCCGACGAGCCTGCGCCATATGTGCCGACGGGCCCCGATCCTCGGGTGGGCGGGCTCGGGTGAGGGTAAAGGCGTGTTCGCCCCCACGGGCGTCGCCCATCAGGGCAGCGCGAAGACGGCGGCTCAAGCCTGACGCGGCGTCAGCTGAGCCGGGCTCGGCCGCCCGCTGCGCGCCGGCAGCTGGGTGCGACAATGCGCTGGCGGTGCGACCTGCCGACGAGCGGGCGGCACTGCGCCGGGAAGCGTGGACGCCATTGCCGGATGTGCGTACAGCGTCATGGCGCGGTCATGGTGAACGCCGCGTAATGGGGTGACGGGCGGTGAGGAATCTTGCTATTCGGTGCGTCCCGATTCGGTGCCCGGGGCGTCTGCCGGATACCTGGTGGTCCAGGTGGCTCCGCACCGGCAGGAGGAGAGCTCGACCAGTTCTCCGTCTTCTGAGGCGCTCAGGCTTTGAATGAGGCGGACGTGCACATGCGTGCTCATGCGGACCGCTTTTCGTAGGGGGAAGGGGCAAGGCGGGCGGTGTGAGGGGGTGGTGGGAAGTGTCCTTATCGTGGGCATATAGCCGTCGATGCGGTCAATGACCCAAGTCACACTCCGGACCAGGTCACACTCCGGACCAGGTCATGCTCCGGACCAGGTCATGCTCCGGGCCAGGTCATGCTCCGGGCCAGGTCATGCTCTGGGCCAGGTCAACGCTCCGAGGGCGGCCGCGCCTGCGCCGCTCCGCGCTAGGTGACCAGGACGGCGACCCCGGTGATCCGCCCGGCTGCCAGATCCGTCAGGGCCTCGTCGGCCCGCCGCATCGGGTAGGGCGTGATCCGCACGCTGGGGCGCCGCCGCGCGGCCTCGGCGAGGAAAGCGCGGCCGTCCTCGCGGGTGTTCGCGGTCACGCTGCGCACGGTCCGGTCCTGGAACAGATGCCGGGCGTAGTCGAGCGAGGGGATGGTGGTCAGATGGATCCCGGCGATCGCCAGCGTCCCACCGCGGTCCAGCGCCTCCAGCGCCGTCGGCACCAGGCTCCCGGCCGGTGCGAACAGGATCGCGGCATCCAGAGCCCGTGGGGGCGCGCCGGCACCTGCGGAGGCCGCACCCAGCTCCAGTGCCAGTCGCTGCGCCTCGGGGGAGCGGGTGACGACGTGCACTTCGGCGCCCCGGGCCATGGCGAGCTGGGCGGTCAGATGCGCGGAGGCCCCGAAACCGTAGATACCGAGCCGGCCGCCGGGCGGCAGGTCGGCCCGCTGGAGTGCCCGGTAGCCGATGATCCCCGCGCACAGCAGGGGTGCGGCGTCCTCGTCGGGCCATCCTTCGGGGAGCCGGTAGGCGAACCGGGCGTCCACGACCAGGTGGTCGGCGAATCCGCCGTGGATGTCCCAACCGGTGTAGCGGGAGTCGGGACACAGGTTCTCCCGTCGTGTGCGGCAGTAGCGGCATCGGCCGCAGGTCCCCGCCAGCCATGCGGCCCCCACGCGGTCGCCGACCCGGAAGTCCTGGACGGCGGACCCGGCGGCGGCCACCTCGCCGACCACCTCATGGCCCGGCGTGCAGCGCGCTTTACGGGGCGTCAAATCCCCCTCGGCCAAATGCAGATCGGTCCGGCAGACCCCGCAAGCGCGCACCCGCAGCAGCAGTTCCTCGGGGCCGGGCTCGGACAGCGCGCGCCGTACGTACCGCAAGGGAGCGGAGGCGATCGGCGCCGGGCGCTCGACCACCCAGGCGGCTGTCGTCTCCGGAACCGCGGGTACTGCCCTCACCTCGCTCCCGCCGTGCGCTCAGTCCCTCCGGCCCGTACCGGTTGTCGGCCGAGCGGCTTCGGCGACGGTCACCTGGGCGGGGCGGAGCAGATGGTCGCCGACCCGGTATCCCAGACGCAGTATCTCGGCGCAGGCGGGTGGCTCGCTCCGCTCGGCAGGGGCGCGGGCGCCGGCAGCCGCGCGGGTGTCAGCCGACGGCTGAGGGTCGGTGGGCGTCTGCCTGTCGGTGGGCGTCTGCGTGCCGGCGGAAGTGCCTGTTTCGGTGGGCGTGCCGGAGCCGGTCCGCGCGTACGCGGCCGGGGCGGGCCCGCGCGTGTCGGCCGGTGCGTAGGCGTACGAGAGCGCCTCGTGTACGCGTGGGTCGAACGTCTCGCCCACCGTACCGAGGGGCTCCAGCCCCAGCGCCGCCAGCTCGGTTTCCAGCACCTCGGCGACGCGCTGGAAGCCGCCGGTCACCTCGCCCTGCTCTCTGGCCTCGGCGAGGGCGTCGAGCACCGGCAGGAGCCGGTCGAGCACATTGGCCACGGCGATCTGGCGGACGGCCAGCCGGTCGCGGCGTATCCGCTTGCGGTAATTGTCGTATTCGGCTTTCAGTCTTTGCAGGTCGGCGGTGCGTTCACGCAGTTCCTCGCGGAGCTCCGCCTCGTGAGACGACGACGGCTGTGGGGTGGTCGTGTCGCGGCCCGAGGACCCACCGCCCGCCCGGCCGGTCCGCTCCTCGCCATGGGCGGCACGGTCGGGGAGCGCGTCCGGGCCCGCCGGGCCGTTGCCCGCACCACCCGGGACGACCACCAGCTGCGGGCGGGTGCCGCCGCGGTCGTCGGTCGAGCGGTTCATCCCGTGCTTCCCTCCTGCTTGTCCTCATCGACGATCTCCGCGTCGACGACCTCCTCGTCGGTGCCGGTCGCCGCACCCGTCCTGGTCTCCTCCGCGCCGGACGTACCGGCCGCGCCGGCCTCGGCGCCCTGGGCGGCCTGCGCCTGCGCGTAGATGGCCTGGCCGAGCTTCTGGCTCACCGTGGCGACCTTCTCGGTGGCGGTGCGGATCTCGGCGGTGTTGTCGCCTTCGGCCTTGAGCTTCTCCCTCAGTTCGCCCACCGCCGTCTCGACCTCGCTCTTGAGGTCGCCGGAGACCTTGTCCTCGTTGTCCGTGAGGAACTTCTCGGTCTGGTAGACGAGCTGCTCGCCCTGGTTGCGGGTCTCGGCGGCCTCGCGCTTGAGGCGGTCCTCCTCGGCGTGCTGCTCGGCCTCGCGCATCATGCGGTCGATGTCGTCCTTGGGCAGCGCCGAGCCGCCGGTGACGGTCATCTTCTGCTCCTTGCCGGTGCCGAGGTCCTTGGCCGTCACATGCATGATGCCGTTGGCGTCGATGTCGAACGTGACCTCGATCTGCGGGACGCCGCGCGGAGCCGGCGGCAGACCGGTCAGCTCGAACATCCCGAGCTTCTTGTTGTACGCCGCGATCTCGCGTTCGCCCTGGAAGACCTGGATCTGCACGGAGGGCTGGTTGTCCTCGGCGGTGGTGAAGATCTCGGACCGCTTGGTCGGGATCGTGGTGTTCCGCTCGATCAGCTTGGTCATGATGCCGCCCTTGGTCTCGATACCGAGGGACAGCGGGGTGACGTCCAGCAGCAGGACGTCCTTGACCTCACCCTTGAGGACACCGGCCTGGAGGGTGGCACCGATCGCGACGACCTCGTCGGGGTTGACGCCCTTGTGCGGGTCCTTGTTCGTCAGCGTCTTGACCAGCTCGGTCACCGCGGGCATCCGGGTGGAGCCACCGACCAGGATCACATGGTTGATGTCGGCGACCTCGATCCTCGCGTCCTTGATCGCGTTGTGGAACGGCGCCTTGCACCGCTCCAGGAGATCGGCCGTGAGCTGCTGGAACTGCGAGCGGGTGAGCTTTTCGTCCAGGTGCAGCGGGCCCTCGGCGGAGGCGGTGATGTAGGGCAGGTTGATCGTGGTCTCGGTCGCCGCGGACAGCTCGATCTTCGCCCTCTCCGCGGCTTCCCGGAGCCGCTGGGTGGCCATCTTGTCCTTGGACAGATCGACGCCGTAGGCGTTCTTGAACTGCTTGGTCAGATGGTCCACGACCCGCTGGTCCCAGTCGTCGCCGCCCAGGTGCGTATCGCCGTTGGTGGCCTTGACCTCCACCAGTCCCTCGCCGATCTCCAGCAGCGACACATCGAAGGTGCCGCCGCCGAGGTCGAAGACGAGGATCGTCTGGTCGTTCTCCTTGTCCAGGCCGTAGGCGAGGGCGGCGGCGGTCGGCTCGTTGATGATCCGCAGCACGTTCAGGCCCGCGATCTCGCCGGCCTCCTTGGTCGCGGTGCGCTGGGAGTCGTTGAAGTACGCCGGGACGGTGACGACGGCGTCCGTCACGTCCTCACCCAGGTACGCCTCGGCGTCGCGCTTGAGCTTCTGCAGCACCCGGGCGGAGATCTCCTGCGCGGTGTACCGCTTGCCGTCGATGTCGCCCTTCTCCGGGAAGCGCCAGTCCGACTCGCCCACGTGGCGCTTGACCGACCGCGCGGTGCGCTCGATGTTGGTCACGGCCTGCCGCTTGGCGACCTCTCCCACCAGCACATCACCGTTCTTGGCGAACCCGACCACCGACGGGGTGGTCCGGGCTCCCTCGGTGTTCGCGATGACCGTGGGTTCACCGCCCTCCAGCACGCTGACCACCGAGTTCGTCGTACCGAGGTCGATACCCACTGCACGTGCCATGGCCCTCTCCTCACCTTGCGGTCCACTCCCGAAGCGGTCCCGGCCCGGGGGCGGTGATGGCTGTGGTGTGCCAGCGCATACACCGGCGCACCCGTCACCGTCCGGCGGTTCCCGGAGCCGGGTGCCCCGAGTCCTCGGACGTCCTCGCGCAGGCCCTCTCACCTGCTGTCCTGAGAGCGAACCGCCCGCAACCTTCCTCCAAATTTCCTCCGTAATCTGCATAAAACGCGCCGACACGCGTGTCAAGGTGATCAAATTCGGCCCAAAAGTGGTGTGCGGGTGGTCCTTGTCGTGTGCGACAGCCGCCGCCGGGTGGGGACCGGGACCGACGATCGTCGGCTGCCGAAGCGCCCGCACCGTGATCTCCGCGTCGGTCTCCGTGCCGCGCCGAGCTCCACCGGCCGTTCGGGCCGCTGGGCGCACCCCGCGCACCCTGCGCACCCTGGGCATATGGGCGGTGTGACCGTCGGCGGGACGGCGGAGCGCGAGGACCTGCTGGCAGCGGGCGTCGTCAAGGCCGTCCAGGGCACCGGCGCCCACGCCGGGAGCATCTTCCTCCGCTCCCGCGACCGCCGCTCGATCGTGCTCGCCGCGACCTGTGGGGTGCCGCCGTCCCTGCTGGGCGGTTGGCGGCTCATCCCGGTGAGCAGCCCCATCCCGGTCGCCGAGGCATACCGCTCCGGCCGTACCGTCCACCTGGCCGACGCCGATGCGACGGTGCGGCGCTTCCCCCAGCTCGCGATGGCTCTGCCGCTCGCCTTCGGCTCCTGCTCGGTGCCGGTGGGCACGAGTGAGGAGATGTTCGGGGCGCTGGCGATCGTCTGGTCGGCGGCACCCGGCTCGGCGGGACTGTCCAAGGCCCAGCGCCGCCATCTGCGCCTCACCGCCAACCGGCTGGGCGCATCCCTCGCCGAGCTCCGCGCCCGTACGGGGGATCCCGTCGCATGCGAACCGGAGACGGTTCCCGTCGAGAATCCGGCTCCTGCCGCGTCGGCCGCCGTCCGGGTCGGCTTGTTCGACTGGGATCTCCGCGCCGGAACCCTCACCGGGGACAGCGAGTTCTGCGCGATCTTGGGGCTCGACCCCGTTGGCTTCGACGGAAGCGCCGACACGCTCGCTTCCCGCCTCCACCCCGGCGACAGCGCCGCCTTCCGTGCCCTTGCCCGCGCGGCGGCCACCGAGGGCCGGGTCGGGGCGCACCGCCTGCGCGTACGAGGCGACCGGCTCGGCGGAGCCGCTGAGCACGGCGAACACGGCGGCGACCTGTACCGCACGATCGAACTCCGGGGCCGCGTCCCGGAAGTCGCCGACGACCGGGCAGGCACCCACCTCGTCGGTGCGGTCGTCGACGCACCGTCCGGCAACGCGGCCGTCGCCGCGATCGAGCGGCTGCGGGACGGACTGTTCTCCCTCGCCCCCGACGGGCGGGTCACCTACGCCAACCGCAGCCTTGAACAGCTGCTCGGCGTCCGGCAGGAGCAGCTGCTCGGGCAGTGCCTCTGGGACGTCCTGCCGTGGCTGTCCGATCCCGACGTCGAGTACCGGCACCGGTCCGTGATGCTCTCGCAGACGCCGACGTCCTTCCTCGCCTGCCGCCCGCCCGACCAGTGGCTCGCCTTCGCCCTCCATCCGGACCCGGGAGGCGTGACCGGGCGAGCGGTGTCCGTAGGACAGGAGCCCCCGGCCGTCCCGTCGGCACGTGTGTGCTCGGCTTCGACGAGGTCCATCGGTTCACGGCCAAGGACCGCAGCGTCCTGACCGCGCTCGCCGGGCTGATCGCCCAGGCCCTGGAACGAGCGCGGCTCTACGACTCGGAGTTCGCCCTCGCCCGTGGCCTGCAGCAGGCGCTGCTGCCGCACCGGCTGCCGGTGATCCCCGGCATCCACACCACGGCCCGCTATCTGCCCTCTACGAGAGAGATGGACATCGGTGGCGACTGGTACGACGTGATCCGCACCGATGGCGGAGTGTCCCTCGTCATCGGAGACGTCGAGGGGCACAGCATCCCCGCCGCGGCCACCATGGCTCAACTGCGCAGCGCCGTACGGGCTTTCGCGGCGGTCGGCCACACACCCGGCGAGGTGCTGGCGGGCGCCAACCACACCCTCATCGACCTCGAACCCGGACTCCTCGCCAGCTGCTGCTACCTCCGCCTCGACCCCGGCACCCACCGTGGGCACGCCGTCCGCGCCGGCCACCCACCCCCCTCCTGCGCCGTCCCGACGGCACCACCTCCGTCGTGGACCTGGAGGTCGGCCCCCTCCTCGGTGTGGACCACACCAGCCACTACCCGCACACCCCGATCACCTTCCCACCGGGCTCCGTCCTCGCCCTCTACACGGACGGTCTGGTCGAAGAGCGTGCCGCCGACATCGACGTCGGTATCGACCGGCTGCGGACCTCCATGGCCCACGCCCGCGCCGACTCCCTGGACGAACTCGCCGACCGGCTCCTGCACGACGCCGGACGCTCCGCGTACCGCGCGGACGACATCGCGCTGCTGCTCACCGAGTACGCGTGAGTGATGTGGGCGTCCTCGGCTTGCATGCTCCGCACGTCCCGCTGCGCCGTGTACCTCCCGCTACGCCGTGCGCGCCTCGCTGAACCGTGCACACCTGGCGATCAACAGTCCCGCCCCGACGGCAACTTCGCGCCACCATTGGCCGATAACCCACCGGCGCACAACCCCGCCCCTGTCCTGCCCATCCTCCTGCACGCACCCGTACTCACTTCTTCCTTGGGGGAAATTCATGCGACGGTTCGGGACAGCGGCCGCGGCGCTCGCGCTGGCGGGGGCCGGGCTGGCGGGCACGGCCGGAGTGGCCGGCGCCGCGACCGGCCACGGTGCCAAGGCCGCCTCGGACGCGACCTGTTCGACGGTCTGGGGCAGCGGTGACAAGTCCGCCACGGACGCGAACGCCGAGCCGCTGAAGAACATCAGGACCGGCCAGGGCGCATGCTACGACCGTATGGTCTTCGACATCAGCGGCGCGACCGGCAAGGCCGGCTACCACGTCGGTTACGTCGACGCGTTCCACCAGGACGGCTCCGGTCAGCGGATACCGGTCACCGGCGGCGCCATCCTGGAGATCTACGTCTCCGCACCGAGCCACGACCCGGAAACCGGCAGGCAGACCTATGCCGGCCGGGCCGGGAAGCCGCTTCCGGGGGTGAACCTCACCGGTTACCAGACCTTCAAGGACACCAAGTTCGGCGCCAGTTTCGAAGGCCAGACCCAGGTCGGCCTGGGCGTCCGCGCCAGGCTGCCGTTCCGGGTACTCCAGTCCGGCGACCAGCTGATCGTGGACGTCGCGCACCACTGGTGAACCGGGCGCAGTGACGGGGCCGCCTGCCGCACCTGGGGTGCGGCAGGCGGCCCTTCGACGAGGGCGGCGCCGGACAACGCCCCGCCTGCGACTACGACGGCCACGTCGTGAAGGAGACGATGCGTCCGGCGGTCGGTTCGCGGTTCGCCAAGGGCGACGAGGCGAAGGTCACCGTCTTCACCTTCGATGAAGACGGGTTCGGCTACGCGAGGGAGGAGATCTCCGTACTTCTGTGAGCGTGGCGCTCGCTCCCGGCAGGCCGGACGCCCCCAGGCGGCCCGTGGCGGCCATCCCTCGCGGCGTATCAGGCCGATCGCCGCCAGCACCAGGGTCCCGGAGAGGAGCCGTCCCAGTGCCAGGGCGCCCGGTGAGGAGGCCGCGCCCGCGCTGCGTATGGGGACGAAGACCGAGGCCCACAGCACGACGGTGACGGCCCCGACACCGGCGCCCGGCGCGGCACCCCGCAGGGCCACCATCCGCACTACCTGCTCGAACGCGGTGCCCTTGCCATGGAGGGCCTGTTCCCGGGCCTGTGCGCCGAGTTGGCCGCCGAGGGCGTGCCGGTGCAGGACTTCGGGACGGCGATGCGCTTTCTGCTGCCGTACGGCTCCAGCCCGGCCGCCTTGATCGCCCCGGCCGTGCTCCGTAAAGCGTTCCTTCCGTCCCGTCGCTCGGAGGGGGCATGAACGGCCGAAGCTGGGGGCAGGGCCGGGCCGACGGGGCGACGGACGGGCCGAAGGGGCCGACGGGCGCGGTCCCCGTGGACGGTGGCTGCACCGCCGTCCGATGCCGCACCCCCTAAGGCCCGACGTGCACATACGTAGCCCACAAATCCGGGTCGTCCGGGGCGGTGGCGCGCTGGGCCGCGACGGCCTTGTGGAGGGCGCGGGCGGCGCCGTCCGCCCAGTTGCCCGGAGTGGCGGGGCCCAGGTCGGCATAGACCGTTTCCGCCACCTCCGGGGCGATGACATCGCTGAGAGCCCACTGGGTCGCGATGACATGCCGGAATCCGGCCAGTTGCATGGCCCCGGCCAGATGGACGGCCTCGTCCGCCTGGCCGACGGTGCTGCGGGCCGACTCGCAGGAGGAGAGAAAGGCCAGCTCGGCGGCGGGGGAGCGGTGCGCGGCGACATCCGAGACGGTGACCGTGCCGTCGTGGCAGAGCAGGAAGGAGCGCACCGGGTCCGCCAGATGCTGGTAGCCGTGCCCCGCGAAGTGCAGGGACGGACGGGTGCGCAGCCCGGTGAGCAGCCGGTCGCGGGTGGCGTCCGGGCCGATCAGGGGGCGCACCCCCGGAATCCGGTCCGCGACCTCACGGGCCTCCTTCTCGGCCTTCGGCAGCGGACGTGCGTCGAGCGCGGCCGACCGGGGCACGGCCAGCACGGTCATGGACGCGTCGGCGGATTGCGACGGGTCGGCGGCGGGGACACGGCGGGACCGGGCGTCGATGAGAGCACGCAGGGTCGGGGTATAGGAGCTGACGACGCGCAGCGGTACGGCCGGCCGGCCGAGGCTGTCACCCTGTCCGTCCTCGTCCTCGTACCGCCCGGCGGCGTGCACCGGGAGCAGCGTCAGCAGCCCGGTGGGGCACCACCAGACGCGGGGCAGCCGCCCGTCGGGACCGGGCTCGCCCCGGTAGTCCAGCAGGTCGTCGAGCACTTCCGCGCAGATGTGCTGCCACAGCCAGTCGAGAAGTGTGGTGAGGGTGTCCCTGATGTGCGCGGTGTCCCCGCCGCGGAACGCCTCGTCGAGGAGCCGGGCCTGCTCCCGTACGGCGTCCAGGCTCAGCGTCCGCAACTGGCGGAAGCGCGGCGGCCGGTCGGCCTCCACCACGATCGCGTCACAGCGGGAGGCGGCGGTGTTGAGGAGGACGACCGGGCCCTCGGCGGCGGCCACGGACAGTTGCGCGTACGCGGGGGCGGCGAGGAAGTCGTGCAGGCCGTCGAGGGACCGGGCCCGCGCGAGCAGTGCCGTGCGTCGGTCCGCCAGCCGCTGCCGGTCTGTCACATCCGTCTCCTGGGAGGCGGCGGACTCCAGAGCGCGCAGGACGGCGTCCAGCTCCCGCGCCAACCGCTCGTCCACCGCCCGCAGCCGGGTCAGATCGGCCTGCAGGTCGAGCGCCTGCGAGAGCAGCACCCCACGGCCCTGCTCCAGCAGCTCGACGGCCCGTTCCGGCTGCCCGAGCGCCAGGTGCGCGGCCGCCGCCTCGCAGCCGGCACCCCATGCCTCGGTGAGAAAGTGCTGCCGGACGCTCAGGTCGGGTCCGAGCCAGGCCGCTTGGGGAAGATGCGCGACCGCCGCCGCGTACCCCTCGGCCGCCGACTCCCGGTCCCCGGTGCCGGTCGCCGCCCGGCCCCAGGCCATGGCCGCGTGCAGTCGCAGCCGGGCGGGGGCGGTCGGGTGCGCCTGGGCCTTGCGGAATAGGGGCACGGCCTCCTTGGGTGGCAGCGCGGCAGCGAGGTTGTAGGCGTATCCGGGCCAGTCGGGATGCTCCTCGGCGAGGTCCGCGAGCGCCTCCCGGCCGTTCCGCACCGCCTGTTCCCGTGCGTCGGAGGAGCCGGTGTGCTCGTACAGGTGCCGTAGTGCGATGCAGAGCCCGCCGTGCCGGGCGGGGATGTCCGGGTGGCCGTCCGGCAGCAGCCGCAACGCGTGCCGCCTGGTGGCGATGACCGCCTCCAGGTCCGCCGGCCGCCCGTCCGAGACGTACCGGGCCAGCAGGGCGGCGCTGAGGTTGTTGAGGTAGTCGGGGAGCCGGGTGTGCCCCTGGGGGAGCAGCTCGACGGCGCTTGCGCAGGCGGTCAGCGCCTGATCGAGCAGGTCCGGGTCGCCGGTGCGGTCGTACAGCTGGAGCAGCACCCTGCCGTGGTCCGACCAGCCCACATGGCGGTCCGCGTAGGTCTCCGGCAGGTTCTGGAGTCCGGTGCCGAACAGTGTGACGGCTTCCTGGAGGTCGGCGAGCGAGCCCCGGTGGCTGCAGCGCGTCGCGAGCGTGGAGGCGAGCGCGCTGCAGGCGGCGTAGTAGCCGGAGAAGTCCTCCCGGGGCTGGGTGTCGAGCGCCTGCCGCGCGGCGTCCACGGCCTGATCGAGCCAGCCGGTGTCGTAGGTCCGCTCGAACTTCCGGCGCAGCGCGATGGCCCGGGTGCCAAGCACCCGCCGGCCCAGCGGACCGGGCAGCGGCGGCCCCGCGAGCAGCCCGCCCAGGTCGTCCAGCGTCTCCTGGAGGTCAGCGTCCCGCCCGCTGTGCCGATGGCGCAACAGCTGTGCGGAGCACCGGTTGAGGACGACGAACGCCCGGTCCGTGGAGCCCTCCGGCACGCCGTCCGCCAGCTCACGGCACATGCCGATCAGCTCGTCCAGCCGCTCCCCGCTGCCCGTCCGCTCGAAGCGCGCCCGTAGCGGCGGCAGGAGATTGGACACGATGAGAGCGCGGTTCCGGATGTCGGTTCCGGCGACGTACAAGGCGGCGGACAGGGCGTCGATCGCCTCCTCCAGCACCTCGGGATCGCCGTTCCGGCGGTAGAGGAAGTACAGCGCCGAGCCCAGAGACTGGAGGAACACACACTCGTCGTCACTGCCCGGAAGCGTCAGATCCGCGGCCCGCCGCAGGGCGTCCACCGCCGCGGTCGCATCGGCCGCCACCCCGCTGTGCAGGGCGCGGACGGAGAGCGCCTGGCCCAGAGCGAGCAGGGACGTGGCCGTCCGGTCGTCGTCGCCGTCGGCCATGGCCCAGGAGACTTCCCCGACACAGATCTCGACGGCCTCGTCGACGGCGGCCCGGTCATGGTCTTGTTCGTACTTCTGCTCCAGCAGTCCGGCGAGGTTCAGCCGGGCCGTGTGCCCCGCTTCGGAGTTGTCGCGGTGGTGTGCCATCGCGGCCCGGAAAGCGGCGATGGCAGCCGTCAGATCGCTGCCTCCCCGGCGTACACGGGAGCGTTCCTGCAGCAGAATGCCCAGCAGATGCTGTCCTCCGGCGCCCGGGAGGTTCTCCCGGACCAGGGCGATCGCCTCGTCGAGATCCGGTTCGGACCGGGTCCGCAGGAAGCGCTGATGCAGCGTCATGGCCAGGACCTCGGCCTGCTTGCGGCGCTCCAGGGTGTCCTCGGAGAGGGTGGCGAGCTCGGCCCGCCACTCACGCACCATACGGTCGATCTCCGCAACGGGGACCGAATCGGCAAACCGCTGGGAGGACCGCTTCATCCGGCTTTCCCCCGTCGCCTTCCCAGCCGCATTCCCCGCCGCCTGCTCCCTCGCCCTCTCCGTCTCTCTCCCTGTCACCGGCCGTTCCCCATCCCCCGCTGCGGACCGAGCCGTTCCTGGGCGGCCAGCCCCTCCAGCAGCCGCTCCGCGGGAACGGGCATCAGTTTCGCGATGAGCTCCAGATAGGCGGCGACCCCGTCCGGCACCCGGGCGGGCGCCCGCTGGTGCAGGATCAGGGCCAGCGTGAGCGCCTCCGTTTGTTCGGACTCGTCTCCCGTCAGCTGGTGCCGGTGCGTGTGATAGCGGGCGACGGCCTCGAAGACGTCCAGATCGCACGGCGCGGGGCCGGAGCGCACCCCGAAGACCACCCGCCGCAGCCGGGTGACCACGGCACATGTCTCCCGGCTGGTGATCAGCCTGGACGCCCCGCCCTGCTCGAACCGCGTGGTCCGGCCCGTCAGTTCGGACAGCAGCTGCGCACGGCCGCCAAACTCACCCATGGATTACCCCCGTTGACTCAATGCTCCGCCGCCCCAATGCGCACTGCAGGTGTGCATGTCGACTGCTCGAACTCGGCTGCTGCCCGGTTCGCGTTACTCGGGTTGGGTGCTCTGATCGAATGCCCGGATCACGCACACGGATCTGGTACTCAGATCCCGTGCCCAGACCTCGCACTCGGGCCTCGTACGCGGAGTACGCGGATCTCGCGTCCGGATTCGCCACCACTCTGGCCTGTCACCCCCGCTGTGCAAAGACGCGTTCCGGGATGTTTCTGACGTATGGGGGGCGCATGGGAGCAGGTGAACTGCGCACGGAGGCAGGCCAGTTGCGTTGTCGGCCGGAGGATGTGGCGGACGTCAGGCTGGCGGCCGGGGAGTGGGAGCTGTTCCAGGACGTGCTGGGGCGCGCCTCGGCGGCGCTGCGGGACGGTGATGTCCGGACGCTGCGCCGGGCGAGCACCCAGGTGGCCCGGCGCACGCGGGCTGGGCGACCCGGTGCGCTGGGGCAGGCCGATGGCCGCGGTCGGCGACACCCTCCGGGTGTGGGACACCACGCCGTACCGCGACGCACGGATCCGGAGTGTGATCGCGGTGGCGCCGTACGACAGCCCGGACACGGTGGAGCGGGACGCGGCGGACCCGGCCGAGGGCACGCCCGATGCGACGGACCGGACGGAGGCCACGCTGTGCGCGGCGGACCGGGCCGAGGACCTGCTCGATGCCTGGTGCTGGTCGCGGGGCCCCGCTGGAGCCCGCCCCGTTCACGCGTGTCCCGCTGCACGCCGCGAAGCTACGGCACCAGATGGCTGTGCCGGCGAGGGAACGGGCGGCACTGCGCGGGGTGCGGTCGGACGTCGAGGCAAGCATCGGGAGACTGACCGCGCTGCACCGCCGGATCACCGGAGACCAGGGCACGGGCTCGGACGCCCGACGGCTGCGGGCACTGGTGGCCGCGGAGACGGAGTTCAGTCAGCGAGCGCGATCGTCAAGCGCCGCCTTCTTCTTCTCCTCCTCCTTCTTCTCCTTGAGGCGCACCGCTTCCTTGCGGACCTCGGCCTGGGTGGCGCGCTCCTTCTGCAGCCATTCCGGGAGGTCGTTCTTCAGCGCCTCGATCTGCTCGGTGGTGAGGGGTTCGGTGATTCCCCCGCGCGCGAGACCCGAGATCGAGATACCCAGCTTCGCCGCGACCACCGGCCGGGGATGCGGGCCGTTGCGTCGCAGTTCCCGCAGCCACTCGGGCGGATCGGTCTGCAGGGCGTTCAGCTCGGCGCGTGAGACGACACCCTCCTGGAACGCGGCGGGGGTGGCCTCAAGGTACACACCCAGTTTCTTCGCCGCGGTCGCGGGCTTCATCGTCTGGGCGGTTTTGTGCGACGTCATGGTCTCAAGGGTAGCGAGTGTGTGCGATACCTCCGACCACGACCGGTAACCTGGCGGAGTGACCGCCTCCGAAGCATCCCCGTCGTTCCGGCTCGCGTATGTCCCGGGCGTGACGCCGAGCAAGTGGGTGCGCATCTGGAACGAGCGGCTGCCCGATATCCCCCTGACCCTCGTCGGAGTGCCCGCAGTCGAAGCATCCGATGTTGTGCGGGGCGGCAGTGTGGACGCAGGTTTCGTACGGTTGCCGATCGACCGGACGGACCTCAGCGCCATCCCCCTCTACACCGAGGCGACGGTGGTCGTGGTCCCCAAGGACCACATCGTGGCGGCGGTCGACGAGGTGTCCGCCGGGGATCTCGCCGACGACATCGTGCTGCATCCCCTCGACGACACCCTCCACTGGGAGCGCCCGCCGGGACGGCCCGCGGTCGAGCGCCCCGCCACGACGGCGGACGCCATCCAACTGGTGGCGGCAGGAGTGGGCCTCCTCGTGGTCCCGCAGTCACTCGCCCGCCTGTACCACCGCAAGGACCTCACATATCGGCCGGTCACCGACGCCCCCACGTCACGCGTCGCGCTGTCGTGGCGGAAGGACAGCACCACCGACCTGGTGGAGGACTTCATCGGGATCGTCCGCGGGCGGACCGTCAACAGCTCACGGGGGCGCAACCCCACCCCGCCGCAGCCGAAGGTGCGCAAGCGTCCCAGCGCGGGCGGCGCACAGCCCAGCGCGGGCGGCGCACAGCGGAAACCCGCAGCGGGCGCGTCGACCGGCAAGAGCCCCCGGAGCGGTTCCGGCGGGCCCAAGCGCGGCAAGCGAGGCAAACCTCGCCGCAGGTCGTAGCCCAGGCGGCAGGCATCGTCAACCGGCGCCGGAGGCTCCCTCCTTGGCGACCCTCCAGACGTTCCGCCGTACGTTCCGCCGTCAGCGGTGGGAAGCCATCGGTGAGGCAACGAGCCGGTCGAGACAGGCCATCGCTTCCACCGCATTCCGCGCGGACGCCAGAGGTGTCGCAATTGTCGTAATTGCGGCTGCCCCCGCCGCCCCCGGCCGATCAGGACGGCCCACACTCCGCGGGTTGATTAGATCTATGTCAACATTGACGTATGTCGAATACTGAGGCGCTGCCCTTGCTTGAGCCGGCTGCCGACCAGGCCGTGGTGCCGTGCTGCCCGCCGCTGACCGAGCGCCCCATGACCGCCGAAGAGGCCGAGACGGCCGCGCGGATGTTCAAGGCGCTGGGCGATCCGGTACGGCTGCGGCTGTTCTCCGCCGTCGCCTCGCACGAGGGCGGGGAGGCGTGTGTGTGCGACATCTCCGATGTCGGTGTCTCCCAGCCGACCGTCTCCCACCACCTGAAGAAGCTCAAGGAGGCCGGGCTGCTCACGTCCGAGCGCCGCGGCACCTGGGTCTACTACCGGGTCGAGCCGTCCGTGCTCGCCGCGATGGGCAAGCTGCTGACCACCGCGTCGGCCGCGGCCTGACCACCGTCATTCAGCAGGGAGATCAAGAGCCATCGTGTCCAGCCACATCACCTGCACCACGGTCACTACCCACACCACCCGTACCACCCGCACTGCCCACTCTGCCCGCACCAGCCCATCGAGCCCGGTCATCGTGCCGCTGACCGCCGCGCACGCCGACGAGGTCCTCGCGATCTACCAGGCAGGCATCGACGAGGGCAACGCCACCTTCGAGACGGTGGCGCCGTCCTGGGAGGCGTTCGACGTCGCGAAGCTGCCCGAGCACCGCCTCGTCGCTCTCGACGCGGACGGGGCGGTGCTCGGCTGGGTCGCGGCCACCAAGGTCTCCGACCGCTGCGCGTACGCCGGCGTCGTCGAGCACTCCGTGTACGTCCACCCCGGCGCCCGTGGACGTGGCGTCGCCGCCGCGCTGCTCAAGGCGTTCATCCACGCCACCGAGGCCGCGGGCATCTGGACCATCCAGTCCGGGATCTTCCCCGAGAACACCGCCAGCCTCGCCCTGCATGAACGGGCCGGTTTCCGCGTCATCGGCACACGCGAGCGCATCGGCCGCCACCGGGGAGCATGGCGCGACGTCGTACTCCTTGAGCGGCGCAGCCCCGCCGTCACCTGACGCGCATCACTGTCGACCGGGCGCCGGCGCGCCAATCGGTCATGGCGGTATCGGTATTCCTCTGTCCCTGAGCTGGCGCCGGTGGCCGAGGCGCACACGACACGGAGAAGCCGGACCCGTCGCTGTTCCATCACGCATGCCGCGAGCTGGGCGCCGAACCGACCGACGCCGAAGTGGCTCTTCGAGAACGGCCGCCCCGGTCGGCCGCGGCGCGATCCTGCCGCTCCACGGTCGGGGCAGGCGTGGCAGACCCGTCAGCAGCAGAGCCGCGCGATCTGCTCCAGCTCGTCGGCGAGCGGCCCGGGATCCCGGGGCCCGATGTGCGGCGCCGTCAGAGACCGTATGCGGAAACGGTTCGTCGGGGTCAGCTCGTCGGCCTCCTTGATCATCAGGTCCTGGAGCGCGGGCGGAATCGTGCGGTCCTCGGTGAACCGCAGGTACGTTCGCGGAATCCGGCCCCACGTCTCCGGCAGGCCACGGGCGTCGGTACCCGAGATCGCGGCCGACTGGTCCGGTTCCAGAGTGTTGAGCAGCGCCCGGACCGCCTCATCCGGGAAGTCGGCGGCCAGTGCCTCCTTGGCGATCTGGAAGAACGCCGGATCGCCGGAACGCCAGTTGACCCGGTTGATGCCCAGTTCCGGCGGTGTCTCGATGGCGGTGATCTGGAAAACGGCGCTGGAGGACCCCTCCGGGGTCGTCATGAGGTTCGCTATCGTGGCCCGCTGCGTCGGGCAGAAGGCCGAGGCGTAGACCAGATGCGAGATCAGCTCGGGCACCTGGTTGGCGACCGCGTTCAGGGTCACACCGCCCATGCTCTGGCCAACCAGGATCACCGGACCGTTGCGGCGCGCCCGCCGTACGACACCGACCACATGCTCGGCGAAGTCGGCCAGCGTGATCGTGCCGAGCGGCGAGGGCTCGGTACGCAGCCGCTCCAGGTCCTGCGGCGTCTGATAGGAGAGCGGGAAGTGTCCGCCGAGGCCGTGTCCGGGCAGGTCCACGGCCGCCACGCGATGACCGCGTATGGCCAGCTCCGCCGACACGGGCGACCAGCCGAAGGAGTTGCTGCCCGCGCCGTGCACCAGCACGAAGGTGGGTGCGGTGGAGCGGCGGTCGTTGTTGGCCGTTTCGCTGACACCGGCGTCATCGGTGTCATTGGCTTCAGTCATGTCACTCATACGGCCAACTGTACGATCATGGGCCTCTGTTGACGGCCGGGATGCGGCCCGGTAGCGGTGGCACATGAGGTGCTTCGGCGGCGTGGCAGTCGTCCCGGGCGGGAGCGGCTGTGGCAGTGTCTGGGGCAGGGGCCCAGTAGTCCTTGTCAGGTGGTGGACAGACCTTGCCAGGTGGTGGGCGGGAGGCGGCGGATATGAGCGGAGACCTTCCCGGCGAGGAGCTCGTCCGCGCCGTTCGAGCGGCCGGCATCAGTGACGAGCGCCTGCTCCAGGCCGTACGTACGACACCGCGAGCGGATTTCGTCCCCGCCGACCAGGTGCCGTCCGCCTATCGCGACGCACCCCTTCCCATCGGGCACGGTCAGGTCACCACCCAGCCCTCGCTCTCCGCCATCATGATCGACGGCCTTGGCCTGCGCGGCAGCGAACACGTCCTCGAAGTCGGCACCGGTCTCGGCTTCCAGACGGCACTCCTGGCCCGCCTGGCCGCCGACGTCGTCAGTATCGAGATGTGGCCGGACATCAGTCGGCAGGCGCAGCGCAATCTGGACCGGCAGGGCATTCACCATGTGGAGCTGCGTGTCGGGGACGGCAGCGCGGGTGTGCCGGACCGCGCCCCGTACGACGCCGTCGTCGTATCGGCCGCGTTCCCCGACGTCCCGGCCCCGCTGGTCGAGCAGCTACGGATCGGCGGCCGCCTCGTACAGCCCATCGGTCCGGGCGGGCGGGAGGAGGTCGTGCCGTTCCGCCGGAGCGCCTCGGGGCTGGAGCGCTGGCGAACCCTGACGCTCGCCTGCTTTGTCCCGCTGCACGGCCAGTACGGCTTTCCGCCCTGAGTTCCGGCGAACTACCTCAAGCCGGAACCCTGGACGGCACCTCAAACTGCGACCTCAAGCTGCGATCGCAAGCCGCCGCCCGATCGGCGTTGGGCTCCGCAAGGGCAACGGCATTCTCGACGCAGTGATTAGTTGGCCAGTTGGCAACTGGCGCATTGAGTGGGCGTCACCTCGAAGCGGGCCAGGAGCATTTGAAAACAGCGTTTGAGGCCCCATCACACCCGGGAGAGTTCGGCCGCACCGAAAGAGACATCGAAACGGTCACACCAGATGCTGACGCTTGTGTACTGCTCCAGTTTGAAGTCGTCGGGCAGCGGATAGTTCTGGTCGCCCTTGTTGCCTTTGAGCTTGCCGAGGCTGACGTACTTTCCGTCGTCGAAGACGTGCCAGCCGGCCTCGCCCTTCTTCACCGGTGCGTCGGTGACCCAGACACGCAGGTCCGGGCCGTTGCTGGTGTCGAGGTTCTCCAGGCGCAGTGTGTGGGTGCCGTCAGCCAGCCGCACAATCTTCACCGTCCCGGAGGTGCTGTGCTCATGGCTGATCAGCTTGCCGGTGGCCAGCGTGCTCGGCCCGGGGGCCGGTGTGGACGGCGTGGACGGTTTGGCCGCCGGGTCCTTGGACGGGGGAGTGGCGGGCGTCTGCGCAGCGGCGGGCAATTCCTCGCGTACGGTCTCGTCCACCCACAGCTTCCACGGCTGGAACCAGAACAGTCCCGCGCCGACCGCCACCACGACCACAGCAAGCACCCCGATGAACACCGGTTTGCTCAGAATTGCGCGCATGTGCCCCGCCCTGCCTCTCGAAAGCGTTTTCTCTTCCACTCATTCAACGGGGCACCGGGCCGCCCGTCCGCATGTCGCGGATAACGGAATTCTTACGGCGAGCGGCGAGCGGCGAGCGGCGAGCGGCGGATGGAGGGTGGAGGGTGGCTGATGACGGCCGACGGGTATCCGTATGTGCGCCCGGCGCTACAGGTTGTCCCCCCAACCGCTCTGGATCATGGTCTGGAACGCCCACGTCCCGTCCCGCCTGACCAGGATGTCGGCGTAGCGCAGCTGCTGGGTCCGACCCTCCGTTGTCATGGTCGAGTCCGTGAAGACCACGGCCATGGAGGGCGAGAGGAAGACGGGTGTCCGCGTGGACTCGAACCTGATGTCCTCGCTCCCGTCTCCCATCACCTGCGTCATCGTCGCGACGAACTGCTCGCGGTCCCACTGTGCCGAGCGGCCGTTGCCGGCTGCGTCGTCACTCACGAGGTTGAGGGGGAACACCGCCATGTCGGCCATGCGCTCCACGTCGCGCTTCGCGCTCTGTGCGTCGTACTCCGCGAACCAGGCGTCCAGGCTCGCGCGGTCCTCGGCGGTCGGGACGTATCCGGTGTCGGGCAGGAAGGTCACACAGGCTCCTCAGGGTCTTGGCTCGCACATTCGTCAAATTTGACTACGCGGAACAGTATGGCCCTTCTGAGTGGTAGTCAAACTTGAATAGGGGTGTTCTGGGTCACTCCTGGCTGGCGATGCGCCAGTCGGCCAGGAGGCCGAACCCACGCGTGACCACTCATCGACTATCGCGGGTGGCATGGGGCGCACCGCGCCCCGCCCCCAGGCCGACGCGGCCTTCGTGGCGCCCTGGGCGCGCGGGCGCCTCACCCTCGGCGTATGAGGAGTTCCGTATTGCGGTCCGCCGCGGTGCCTGCCATGGCCTCATGGAGGCCGTCGGACATGGTGCCGGCGAGGTGGGGAGCGTTGTAGGACAGCTCACGGTAGAGGGACGCGAGGCCGACGGCCGACAGGTCGTCGAAGTCCGTGCGGTGCGGAGCGGCGGATTCGATGAGCGTGGTGAACAAGGACAGCGTTCCGTCGTGGTTGTCGGCCAGTTCGATGAGGCGTGCGTGCTGCGGATAGTCCACATGCGAGGCGGTGTTGACTTCCCAGAAGGAGCGGGCGGCCGTCGGGTGGGCGTGTGGTGTGATGCGGTTGATGTGGCTGTGGCCGTTGATCCAAGCCGCTACGTTCGGGAACCGGCTGAGGAGTGCGATGACCTCCGCGCCGTCATGCCGCGGCTCCTCGGTACGTGCCGCATCGGCGCGTCGGGTCATGCTGGGGCTGTGGTGGTGGCTGAACACCAGGATGTGCGCGTCGTCGGCGCCGGTGTTGCGTACCGTCCGTCCGTCCGCGTCGTAGTAGCGGGAACTGTGGGCGGCGAGCGTCCGCTCCAGCCAGCGCAGTTGCCCGGTACCGAGCGATCCTTCGTAGTGGCCGCTGCGGTAGGTGGTGTCGATACTGATGCCGATGACGCCTTCCGCGACGGTGAACGTGTAGTACGTCCGTTCGTCGTCCAGGTGGTTGTCGGTGTATCCGTGCCCGACCGGTCCCGCTCCGGCGTACGCGGGGTCCAGGTGTGCCGCCAGGTATGCGTGCGGTGTGACCATGCGGCGCCGCTCGTCGGCGGTCACCGGCCGCGCGCTGTGGGCGTTACGCCGCAGGATCTCCTTGAGCACGGTGCTCTTGGGATCGTCGCCGGATTTGAGGACGCGGGCGTAGGCGGCCACGTCGGTGTCCGGTACGGAGAACAGTTTGCGGCCTCCGGTGACATAGTCCCGGAGCATGGGGTCCTGCGGTGCCAGACAACCGCCCGGCAGGTCGTCGTGGTTGCCCGGCGTCGAGTACCAGGGGATGCGCAGGCCGGGGCTGGTCACCGTGCGTATCGCGGCTTCGAGGTAGCCCGGGATGCCTGGCAGACCGCGTCGTGTGTCCTGGTCGCGCAGGCTGCCGTCCGGATGCCAGTACAGCGGGAGCCCGGAGTTCTGGACACCCTCGTACGCGGCCGGATCGCCGGTGTTCGGAGTGATCCGGCCGCCGCTCATGAGCGTCATGAACCACTCGAGCTCCACCATCGCATTGTTGTCGATGTTGTCGCCCGTGGACATGACGAAGGCCGGCGGTCGTCCCGTGTGGGGGCCGGCGGCGAGTGCGTTCACCTGCTCGACCAGGGAGACCGCGCCGGGGACCGACAGGACCTCCTGCGCCCGCCATGAACCCGGCGATCCGGCCCGCAGGAATTCCGTACGCAGAGGGCTCTGGACGTCGGACACATGGAGGTCGGTGAGCTGCACGAAACATGCCAGCGGGGTGCGCCGGTCGCGCCGCCCGGCCCTGGCCGCGGCGAGTTCGGACCGGACGACCAGGGGCCATCCGGGGCCGGAGGTGAGGCGCCGGTAGCTGCTGCTGCCGGTGGGGCGCGCCGCGGTCTCCAGCGTGGTGAGCCCGTACGGCGCTGCCCGCCGCACCTGGGGGCGTTCCGGTGACGGACGGGGGGCGGCGTGTGCGTTCCCTGCACTCGGAGCAGTGCCGCCGTGGCGCCGGCCCGGCAGTGCCCACGCGATACCGGTCGCGGCGAGCGCGCCACCGGAGGTGAGGAGGAATCGACGACGGTTGGTGGTGGTTTCCGTTCCGGCCATGAGGCCCTCCGTGCCGGGGCCGGTGTGTGGCCACAGCGGTGTCACCAAGCGGAATGTCTCACTCCGAGAGTGTGCTGGGTGAGCTTGGCCAGGAGTTGAACGGTGCCGGAACGCGGAACACCCATCGGTCGGCGACGAGGCCATGGGAATTGCCTCGATCATCAGGAGTGGGGCCAGGGCGCCCCGGCCGTGGACGACGTTGCCGGCTCGCAGGGAGCGCATGTTCCGGAGAGCTGGTGCGTGTCCGTTGACCCTGGCCTGTCGTTCTCATCGCACAGACCCAACTGCCCTTCCTTCCAAGGAGTCTTGATGCGACGAGTTCTCACTGCAGCGGCTGTCGCCGCAACCGCCGTGGCGCTGGGATCCACCGCCGCCGCCCAGGCCGTCAGTCTGCCCAAGAGCCCTGACCTGAACGGGGTGACCGCTCTTGACCCCAGCGGCACCCTGGGTGGAACGGTGGACGGAGCCACGCAACAGGCGACCCAAATCGCGGAAGGCGCCGGGAACAAGGCCGTGGAGAAGGCGGTTCCTCCGACGGCCCGGACGGCTCGGACGGCCGGCTCCATGGCGAAGAAGACACGGCCGGTCGCGCGGAAGGCGGCCGATAACGCCGTTGGCTCAGCGGAATCCATCGTGGGCGAGACGGCTAAGGCGGCCACCGAAAACGGATTGCCGACAGCGGGGCTGCCCACGGACGCGCTGAAGAATGCGTCGCTGCCGCCCCTGGGGTAGCCGTCGCTTGACGGCGTGGACAACGGGCTCTCGACCATCTGGTCGAGGGCCCGTTCTCGATGACGCACCATTTCTCGATGCCACCCCTCGCACCAGCAACAGGGCGGTAAGTACGTTTTCGGCCTGGCGCCGGCCGACCGCTTTCGATGGGCTCTGGGGCACCGGCTTCCGCTGCCTCCGGGCCGCAACTCCGCGCGCATCCTCACCGGCCAGTACCTGCGTGAGTTCCTCGACGCGGATCCGTACCGGGCCTCCCGGACGAACCACCAGGGCTGATACGAGACAAAAGGGGATTTGCACGCCATGCACAGGAAGCCCGACCCTGTTGACGCCCTCCTCAAGACCCCTCTGCCGCCCAGGCACCCGTCGCTCCGGCACCGGCCGCCCAGAGTCGATCCGCTCCCGCCCCTGCTGTCCCAGCCCCCGCCGCCCCGGCTTCCTCCAGCAGGCCGCGAGCGGCGCACCCGGCCGCCCGGCGACCGGGCGGGAAGCAGCCCACCACCACCCCTCAAGCCACAGCCGATCCACTGTTCGCGAACGGGCCGCTGGCGGTACTCGACGGTGATGGGTCCGCGTACTGCGTGGGCGGCCTGATCCTGGACTGTCCGGCCAAGACCGTCTCGTCGCTGGCCACCTGGGCCCTGGAGGAGGCGAGGCTGGGCTCCCCGCGACTGCACCGCAACGGCCGCGACAGCGACCCGTTGATCGTGCTCACCGCGGCCGCGGCGGAACGCTTCGGGCTGCCGCTCGCCCTCGATTCCTTCGAAGGCCGACGGGACTGGCGGCTGCCGGACGACCACAAGGTCGTCAAGCAGCTCACCCGCTCGAAGTGGCAGCTCACCCGTCGCGGGTTCGGCCCATGGGCGCGGATCTACCGCCCCGTTCAGGGCGGCCGGCGCCAGTGCGTCCAGCTCGCCGTCCTCCCCTGGGGCGCCCTCGACTCCCGCGTTTGGCCCGGCGCCGACCGGCTGCCGCCGGCCGAACTCGCCCGCGTCCTGGGCATCTACGCCACCCGCGTCCTCACCCCCCGCGGCTCCACCGCGGTCTGCGGTCTGGAGCTGATGACCGCTCTGCGCCCGCCGACCCGCCCCGTCAAGGACGTGACGACCGGTTCCTACGTCTCCGGCCCCAACCCGGGCGCACTCACCCAGCCGGTGGAACCGGCCCCGCCCGAGGCCCCGCCCGAGCACCCCGTCGGCCAGGGCCGCGCCGTCGACGGCTTGCTCGACGAGGAGGCGTACCAATGGGTGCGCGACCCGAAGCTGCTGTCGGATCAGGAGTGCCTGCTGCCGTGGGCGGTCGGCATCGACATCAACACCGCCTTCCTCGCCGCCGCGGCCCGTCTGGCCGTCGGCCTGGGCGAGCCGGTGCACGTCAACACCCCTGTCTTCGACAAGAAGATCCCCGGCAGCTGGCTGGTGGACCTCTCCCACATCGACCTCGACCCACGCCTCCCCACCCGTTCACCCCCACCGGCGAGCGCCCGACCGGCCCGGCCTGGTACGCCGCCCCCACCGTCACATACGCCCAGGAGCTCGGTTACGACATCGCGCCCCGTGAGGCGTACCTGCGCCACGAGACCGGCCCGTACCTCGACCCCTGGCACGACCGGCTCAAAGAGGCGTACGTCGCCACCATGGCCAACCTCGGCATCCCCGTCGCCAAGGACCCGGACGAGACCCAGTTCCTCGCCGCCATGGCCCTGCACAAGACCCTCAAGAGTGCGGACGAGACGGACCTGCCCGCTGTGCGCAGCCGGGACCCCGGCCTCGCCGCCATGACGGACGACGAACTGCGCTCCGCGATCCGGCGCCACACACAGGGCGCCATGGTGCTCTCCGCCATCAAGTCGACAATCCAGGGCGGCATCGGCAAGCTTCGCGAACGCCCGCAGGGCCGTGGCTTCCGTGATGGCGAACGCTGGCCGGCTTTGGAACGCCCCACATGGCGGCCGGACATCCGGGCAGCGGTCATCGCCAAGGCCCGTGTCAACATGCACCGCAAGATGCGCAAGCTCGCCGAAGTGAGCGGCCGGTACCCGCTGGCCGTGCTGTCCGACTGTGTCGTGTACGCCTCCAGCGGCCCTTCCCCGCTCGACTTCCTGCCACGCGACGACGACGGCACACCGGTGCTCGGTACCTTCCGCCTGGGCGCCACCCCCGGCTTGGCCAAGCACGAAGGCACGCAGGAAATGATGTGGGCGGTCGACATGATGGAGCAGGGCTACAACCCCGCCCGCCACATCAAGGGCGGCGACGCCGTCATGGACGAGGGAGAGTAGGCCGTGGGGGACATCGACGAGGCCCTGGACCGCGCAGACTGTGAGACGTTCGCCCGTGAGCCCCCCAAGTCCACGCAGAAACGGGTGGAGTTCCTGCTGCGCAAGCTGAAGACCACCAGAGCCGTCGCCGAGGTGCTCTCGGTCAGCCAGCGCTCCGTCGAGCGTTATCTCAAAGGCCAGCGCAAGAAGCCGCCCAAGCCCATCGCGGACCGCATCGACACCGAGGTCCGCCGCCGCTGGCAGCCCCGGGTACGCGAGCGCCGTCGCCGACAAGCGGCCGCCACCACGGGCATCACCATCGAAACCCGCGCGCGATTCGGCTACACCGCACCGATCGGCACCACCGACGACCCCCGGTTGCGCAGGCTCACCGTGCACCTCCCGCCGGAGTACGCCGGCCGCCTGTTCCGGGCCCAGCAGGAAGGCGCCGACGACCGGCGACTGCGCGCAATCATCGCCGAGGGACTACAAGAGATCTATTTCCAGGACGGCGGCCGCCGCGCCCAAGACCTGGAAGCGGACATCACAGACATCGACTATTTCGACGTTTCCTTTTAGTCCGTCCCGCCCGGCCTGCTGGCCTCGCTGACCAAGCACGGCTCATCAAGCACGACGCTGATCAAGCACGGCGGCGATGGCTTCGATCTCCACGAGTTGGTCGTCATAGCCGAGCACGGTGACACCGAGCAAGGTGCTGGGAACATCGTGGTCACCGAACGCGTCGCGGACCACCTTCCAGGCGGCCACCAGATCTTCCTGCCGGGCCGACGCCACAAGAACCCTTGTACTGATGACGTCCCCGAGTGAAGCGCCGGAATCGGCGAGAGCGGCCCGCATGTTCTCGACGGCTTTTGCTGCCTGGCCCGCATAGTCCCCGATCGCTGCCGTGGAGCCGTCCGCATTGAGCGGACACGCTCCGGCGAGAAAGACCAACCGTGACTCGGCGGGCGCCGTGGCCGCGTAGGCGTACTCGGCGACGTCGGACAGTGCGGAGGAGCGGATCAAAGTGACGGCACGAGGCACGGTCGTCGGTTCCTTTCGTATCGGGCATGCAGCGCGCCGGCATCCTCTCAACGCCCCGTCGGCTCCCGCCTCGCAATTTCGCCGAACAACTCCCCCTCGACCAGCGCTGGTCCGGCATCGGCAAGGCGATCGTCCTGGGGCTGCCGCCCTACACACATACGAGCTCGGCGAACTTCCTCGCCGACCTGCGGGCCGGGATGCCGCCGACCCTGCCGAGTCATCGAGCAGGCATGGCGGCAGAGCGGGGTGAGCGTGAAGTGACGCGGCCGAAGTCGGTGGTCAACCAGCGTTCGATGGACACATCGGGGAATTCGTGGGGCTGGTAGCAGCCTTCCAGGAAAGGAGGACAGGCTCCGGCCGCCTTGGCTCCTAATCTGCAGTCGGGCCACCGATGAGAGGAAGAAACCGTGCAGATCGCTGTCACTACGCCGACCGGCAACGTCGGCCGCCACGTCGTCGCCGCACTGGTCCGCGCCGGGATCCGGCCGCGCGTCTTACTGCGCGACCCCGGCCGACTGGCTCCCGAGTTCCAGGACGAGGTGGATGCCGTGCCGGTCGACCAATACGACGCCGACGCGGTGGTGGCCGCCACCGACGATATCGACGCACTGTTCTGGGTGGACCCGACCACCGGCAGCGAGGATCCCCTCGCCGACTACGCCCGCGCCACCAGCAGCGTGGTCCGCGCCGTCACCGAGAACCGGATCGGCCGCGTCGTTTTCCAGAGCAGCGTCGGCGCCGAGAAACGTCATGGCGCCGGCGAGATCGACGGCCTGGCACACACCGAGACTGCTTTGGATGGCACGGGCGTCGACGTCACCCACCTCCGCTGCGGCTATTTCTTCACCAATCTCGAACTTCAACTCGATGCCCTACGCGCCGGCACCCTCCAGGTGATCCTTCCCCTCGACCAACCCATGGCCTGGGTGGCGCCTCGCGACATCGCCGAGGTGGCCGCCACCCGCCTGCTTTCTCCTGCCTGGTCCGGACGTTGCGTGCAAGCAGTTCACGGGCCCGCCGACCTCACCTGGCGACAGGTCAGCGAAATCCTCACCGCTGCCACCGGTCGGCGGATCAGCGTCGAACGGATCACCGACGACGCCATGCGCACCCAGCTTCACCAGGCGGGTATGACCGACAGCCTGGTCGAGGCCGTGCTCGGAATGTCGACCGGCCTGCGCGAGAACTTCGTGCCCGAACAGCGCCGCACCGTCCGGACCACCACCCCGACCACCCTCGGCGCCTGGGCCTACGACCATCTCCGGCACCAGATCGCCGACGCGTCGTAAGCAATCCGGTCAGGCAGCAGCGGATCCGCTTCGAGGTCGGCTTATCGGACTTCCGTTGCCTGACGGCCCGCCAGAGTGGTGCCACAACAAATGCCGATTTACTGCGGCGGAGCCTCTACCCCGATCATCGCGACCTGAGCGGGGCATCCCGGCCGCCGGGGTGAGGTGTACGCGTTTACTGCGGCAGTGACGGAAAAGCGGGGCGGGCGTGGCGATCGAACCACGGCCCGCCGCGGCGAGTCGCGGCGAGTACGGGATCGCCCGCGCGGGCTACATCGAGGTTCCGCGCGACCCGGCGCTCGGGTTCGAGTTCCTGAGAACCGAGTGGAAGCCCGACTCGCCACTTGAAGAATCGAGGCCAGAACAGCCCTGTTGATTGATTAGCCATGTCGTAGCTCTATCGTTTTGATATGAGTTGGGGTGCCAATCCCTTCGAGTCGGGGTAACTCGAATTTCGCCGAGTGCGAAGACAGGAAGAGGGGCGAGCTGGTTGGATATGGAAATCGAGCAGGTCATTGACGAATGGAAGATTGTCAAACTGCTCAATCGCTGGGTGCAGACTCGTGACACCATGGATGTGGATCATCATTTGGGACTGTGGACACCGGACGGAACCATGCACGTCGGCTTCTTCTCCGGTGGTTGCCGAGGGTTCATGCAGACCGTCATCGACAAGGGTGCGGACACCCGGCATTTCATGGGTGTTCCGTTGAGCGAGGTCAGAGGCAACCGTGCCCGAGCGGTCACCTATGTCCTGCTGATTTGCCCGGATCGAACATGCGCCAGGCCCTCTTGATCTGCTGTCGCATCTGGGGTTCCACGACATGTTGCTGAAGGTCGATGGCGAGTGGCGACTGCACAAGCGCTACGTCGTATTCGAGAAGGACAGGATCGACTTCGTCGCCCCATGCGGGTGGAAGGGGCTGCTCTACAGCGTGCTCCATCTGGCGGCGCTGCGACGCTACAAACCCCAGGCCCGCCACCTGTCGTTCGTGTGGGACCGCGTCCTCAAAACCGGATCCCCGCCCGGACCCCCCATTGTCGACAGATCCCAGGAGGCGGCGTCCGTCGAGCAGGAACAGATGGCCTGGCTGTCGCAATGAGCATCGCCCGTACGTTTAGCCCCGGATATTCAGCGTAATTGGGTCATCTGACGCCCTGATAGCAGAATGCCGCTGAACTGCAAGGATGCGAGTGTCTACGTCGTATCCACTGCAGGAGCCAGGGTACTTTTTGGTGATCGGCGGTCGGCTGGCGGGATCGTGGGAGTGCTGGCCCATCTCGCGGTCGCGATCGTGCTGGGGACGGCGAACCCGTCCGAGGTCGAGCAACTCCGGCTGTACCACCGGCCGTTGTTCGGTCCGCGGCCTCGGTCTCCTCCGACCGCCGCACGCTGACCGCCCCCGGCGAGGCGGGCCCTGACGAAGATCACAAAGGTGCGGGCCCGGATACGCCGCCGCGTGTGGAGTCTGCTGCACTTGCGGCCGGGCGGCCTCCCGTGGCTGGTCGTGGCGGGCAAGCGGCCGAGTGGCTGGATCGTCGGCGACATCGACTCCACCATCGTCGCGGCACGCGCCCGGCACACTGTGAGGGCCGCACTGGCCCCTGCTCACGCAATCGCCTGCCTCCCCCCGTTCACACACCGGAGCACCCCAAGTGCTCCGGCGTACGTCCGGTCCCCGCGGATGTCCACCGACCCCTTGCGCCCTGCACCGCTGCCACTCCGCCGCCGGACGCCTTCGTTTAATCACAGATGGTGGCGGGGGGAGTGGTGTATCGCATTGACCCGCCATTCTCTCTTGACGAAACGGGGAGCTCCTTATGCGAGCGTGTGACCCATCGGTCATAGCGGGATTCGGTGTGGCCTTTCCGGCGGTTGTCCACCGTCAGGAAGAGGCCGTCTGCTATCCGCTGGAGCGGGATACGGAAAATCGGCTCGCGCGGCGGATCGCCGCGAACTCCGGCATCTCGCCGCCGCCACCTGGCGGTGAGCCTGTCGCACGAAGACATCACGCACTGGTCCACGGCTGTGCGGATGCGCCGCTATCAGGAGGAGGCGCTGCCACTCGCTGAGCCTCACCGACGTGCACGGGTGGACGGTGCACCCCTGGAGGGAGCCGCATCATCGATGCCGTCGAAAGCAGCCTCGGCCTCGCCCCCGACGCCGTCGCCGCCTCCTGGTACGTGCTGCGCGAGCACGGCAACTGCGTCTTCGCCGGCCTGCCTCCGGTGATGGAGGAACTGCAGCGCCGCACACCCCTGGCAGCCGGGCAGCACGGCATAGCCATGGCTTTCGGACCTGCCTGACCTTCCATGCAGCGTTGCTCCTCGGCGTCTGACCATCCACGAAAGGCCTCACAGTCGATGCCCTCCGAAACGGATGTGCCCCTGGCCCTGGACAACATGGCCATCAGCGACCTGCTGTTCTCCTTCGCCCGATGCCTCGACGAAGGACTTCGACGGCTATACGGCCCTCCTTCACCGAGAAGGCATCCATATGACTCCGGTGTGGCCGGCGCACGGCTCTTCCCGGCCGACCCGACCTGAGTTCCGGTCCGTTCCGATCGGCGTGAACAAGCCGGCAAGGACACGCAGGAACAGAACATGGACGTGCCGTCGGCCGACGCTGTGGTGCCCCGCCCACGCCGTCGCGGAATCCGAGTGAGCCCCGCAGGGAGCCGCCATGCCCGACGCCGTCGCCGAAACCCCGACCGACCGTCCGACCAGCGATCCTCCACCCGGGCAGCGGGCCGGCCGCTCCCGGCTGGCCGCCTTCGCCCGGAGCCTGGTCCGCCGTCGCATCCCGGTGCTGCTGGCCACGCTTGTCGTGGCGGCGGTCGCGGTCCCCTTCGCCGTAGGCGTCGCCGGCCGGCTGTCCAGCGGTGGCTTCACCGACCCGGCAGCCCAGTCCGCCGAGGCAGATGAGTTCCTCGCCGAACGCTTCGGCGCCGGTGTCTCCAACCTGGTGCTGCTCGCCCGCGCCCCCGGATCGGTCGACGACCCGGCAGCGGCGGCCGCAGGGCGGGACCTCACCCTGCGGGTCGCCCGGATGCCCGGAGTGCTGTCGGCCGGGGCGTACTGGACGACGCCGGACGCCACGCCGCTGAGGGCCCGGAACGGGCGCTCGGCGCTGGTACTCGTCCGGCTGGGCGGCGGCGAGGACGAGGTACGGACAACCGCCAAGCGCCTGGTACCTCGGTTCACGGGCCGTCAGGGTGTGCTGCGGGTCTCGGCCGCCGGGCGCGCGCAGGTGGCGGTGGAGATCCAGCGGCACAGCGAGAAGGACCTCCTCAAGGCCGAGGCGTTCGCCACCCCTTTCGTACTGCTCATCCTGTTGCTCGTGTTCGGCAGCGCGGTGGCGGCGGCCCTGCCCCTGCTCGTCGGACTGCTGGCCGTCCTCGGCACCTTCCTGGTGCTGCGGGTGCTGTCCACCGTGACCTCGGTGTCGGTCTTCGCCACCAACATCACCACCGCGCTCGGGCTCGGACTGGCCGTCGACTACAGCCTGTTCATCATCACCCGCTACCGGGAGGAACTCGCCCGTGGCCGCGGCACCACCGAGGCGATCGCCGAGAGCGTCAGGACCGCCGGACGTACCGTGCTGTTCTCCGCGCTGACGGTCGCGCTGTCCCTCACGGCCCTGCTGGTCTTCCCGCTGTACTTCCTGCGTTCCCTGGCCTGCGCCGGTATGGCGGTGGTCGCGCTGGCGGCTCTGGCCGCCCTGGTGGTGCTGCCCGCCGCTCTCGCCCTGCTCGGGCCACGCAGTGACGCTCTCGATATGCGGCCGCCGCTGCGGCGGCTGTTCCCGCGGACGGCACAGCGGGACCGGAACCGGGACGGTGGGGAGGAGAGCGGGTTCTGGCACCGCCTCGCCACCCGGGCCATGCGGCGTCCCGTTCTGTACGCCGTAGGCGTCGTCGGCGTGCTCGTCGTGTTCGGGCTGCCCTTCGGCCGGGCGTCGTTCGGCCTGGCCGACGACCGGGTCCTGCCCGCCGACGCGGCCGCGCACCGCACGGCACAGCAGCTGCGGGAGCAGTTCGCGAGCCGCGAGTCCGGGGCCCTGTCCGTCGTACTGCCGGCCGTCGACGCCACGGGCTCCGCACAGCGGATCGACGCCTACGCGGCCCACCTGTCGGGACCGCCGGACGTCGCCCGCGTCGACACCGCCACCGGTTCCTACGAGCGGGGCCGGCGAAGCGCCCCCGCCGGTCCGGCCTCCGCACGGTTCACCGCCCCTGGTGCCACCTGGCTGTCGGTGGTGCCGTCCGTCGAGCCGTACTCCGCCGCCGGAACGAAGCTCGTACAGCGGCTGCGGACGGCCGACCGGGCCCCGGGGGCGGTGCTCGTCGGCGGCGAGCCCGCACAGCTCGTCGACACCCGCGACGCCCTCGCCTCCCGGACACGCGAAGCCGCGCTGATCATCGGCGGGACGCCCTGCTGCTGCTCCTCCTGCTGATCCCGGTCGAGGCGGTGCTGCTCAACCTGCTGAGCCTGACCGCGACCTTCGGCGCCATGGTGTACGTCTTCCAGGAAGGCCACCTGCGCTGGCTCGTCGGCGACTTCACCGTGACCGGCATGGTGAACATCACCATGCCGGTGCTGATGTTCTGCGTCGCCTTCGGCCTCTCCATGGACTACGAGGTGTTCCTGCTCTCCCGGATCAAGGAGGCGTACGCCGAGACCGGCGACAACACCCGCGCCGTCGCCGCCGGGCTGGAACGCACCGGACGCCTGGTCACCGCGGCTGCCGCGCTCGTCGCCGTCGTCATGATCGCCCTGGCCACATCCGGGATCACCTTGCTGAAGCTGCTGGGCGTGGGGCTCGCGCTCGCCGTCCTCATGGACGCCACGCTGGTGCGCGGCATCCTCGTGTCGGCCGTGATGCGGCTCGCGGGGCGGGCCAACTGGTGGGCGCCCGCCTCGCTGCATCGTCTGCACGCTCGACTGGAGCCGCCACCAGGAGACAGGCTTCGCGCGGCGACGAACTCCACGCCTGGCACAAGCCGTTCGCGGTGAGAACGGTCCCGTGCGCCGCGCGGATCGCGCAGCCTGGTGTTTGCCTTGGCGCGCACACCTCCCGCATGATCTCTGCACGGCACGCCACTCACATCAACCACGTCATCTCGAACGCCTCCATCCAGTACAAGGGTGAGCGAGCCGGGGTTCCGTTCGTCCGGGCCGATCCCGCCTACACGAGCCAGATGCCCATCCCGGCCCCCGTGGTCGTGTGGGGTCGATGAGACGGGGGTGACAGAGGAACGGAGGCCCGGGGCCGCGATGCGGCCTCGGTGGGGCTCCGGCCGTGTCCGGCCGCATCCGACAGGACGCCAGAACGGGCGCCGCCTCGTTCCGGATGAGGGGGATGCCTGCACGCCACGATGGCGCGCAGGCATCCCCGGGCGGGGCCGGTCGGGCCTTCCCGCTCCTGTGCAGTGCGCGTCGTGGAGTTCGCTTACTCAGCTCGCGCCGTGTAGTGCGCTTCAAAGGCGGCGAGATCGGTCTCGTACTGCCACTGCAGCGCGGCCTTGGGGCTGGCGAGGAGCAGAGACCGGCAGATGGGGGTGAGGTGTCCGGTACGCGGGTCGCTGGTGGCGCAGGCCCAGGTGGGTCGGTGGTCGCCGGGGGAGCGCCACAGGCTGCGGCCTTGGATGAAGGCATGTTCCAGCGAGGTGCGGGCGCTGTCGCGCAACTGCCGGTAGGTCAGACCGTGAACTCTGGTGGCCCGCTGGTATTCGTGGGTGATGTCGACACGGGAGACACCCTGGTCGTCGGTGGACAGGGCGACCGGAACCCGGACGGCCAGATAGCGGCGCAGCGGGTGTTCGGGGCCGCAGACTTCGAGGATCTGGCAGTTGCTGGTCAGCGGCGCTTCTACCACTACGTGTCGGCGGGCCATGGTGCGCAGCAGCTGTTGTGGCCGGTCTTCGTACATGACGTCCACGCCGTGCCCGATACGTTCCGCTTGCGCGGTCTCGACGGCGTCGCGGATGTGGAAGCGCAAGTCCTGGCGCGGCACGAGGCGTTCGGTGAGTTCGCCGGCGTGCAGGGTGACGTGCGCCGCGTGGTAGACGCTGCGGAGGTAGCGGATCATGCGCATGTGCAGGCGGTAATCGCGCAGGCCGAGCGGATGGTCCTCGGCCTGCACCAGGTTGACGCCCACATAGCGGGGATCGTGTTCGGCGAGTTCGAAGCCGGCGAGCAGCTCGGTGAAGACGTACTTCGGGTCGTAGGTCCGTCCGACCTGGAAGTCGAAGCGCACCTTCACTTCACAGGCGGGCTGTGCATTCGCCGTCCCGCAGCCCAGCGCAGCGCGGTGTTCGGCGAGTTCGGAGTCGGTTTCCTCCTTGGCGGCCTGGATGATCCGCTTCATCCGCGCGTCGGCGAGCAGGAAGGCGCGCATGCGGGGGAGGTCGGGATTCCATTCGACGCTGTCGGCGAGCCCGACCAGGGCCGGGCTCTGCGGGGTGAACAGCGGCTCGACGTAACTCTGGTGGTTCGCGGCGGCGACCTTGGTCACCTCTGCCAGCAGGCGGCCCCGATGTGCGCCGGTCACGGCCTTGAACTTGCTGAAGGCGGCGAAGAAGTGGTCGTGTCCCGACTCGCCGCTGGTGTCCTTGAAGTCCTCCATGGACCAGGCGCGGATCACCTTCTGACGGAAGTCGTGGTCGCTGATGGCTTCCTGGGCCGGGCGTGCACCGGACGGGCAGGGCGCCGCCACCGCCTTGAACGTGGTGCGGTCGATGCACAGTCCGTCGTCCGCGGCGAAGGCGATGAGCGACTCGGTCGGCACCGCGCCCGACAGGTGTGTGTGCAGATCCCCGCCCTTGGGCATCGACCGCAGGAAATCCCGCAACCGCGCCGGGTTGTCCCGCACTTGTTCGAAGTACCGCTCGACACCGGCCTCCCGAACCGGCCACGGGCGACTGGCTGTGGGGTCGTTCTGCGAGAGGGCTGAGGACGGCGTGCTGGGCATCGCCACGAGCGCGGCGGCCGCGGCCCCGGCGAGGAACGCTGCCGACAGGCGCGCGGCGGGGCCGCGCTTGCGTGAGGGAGCCGATCCTGGTCGGCGGACATGAGGAATGTTCACCCGGAAAGAGGTAGCGGATCTGCGTCGGATCCTCACTGTATGTGGAGGAGCGTCACCCGATCGGTGACGCGCAGAGCGGGGTTCCTGTCGCGAACTCTGGGCGCTGGGCGGTGCGTTGGATGCTTGCTCCCAGTTCTCCAGTTCCCAGTTCTCTGGTTCTCCTGTTTTCGGTGCATGCTCAGCAGTTCAGAAGAGGGGTGTTCCATTAAGCATTTGCCTAAAAGCTTTAGGTAAATGCAATACTGGGCTCAGTCGATGAGTGGAAGGGCAAGGTCATGGCACGTGCAGGGCTGACCGCGGAACGCCTGACCCGGACAGGGGCGGAGCTGGCCGACGAGGTCGGCTTCGACCAGGTGACCGTTTCCGCGCTCGCCAGACGGTTCGACGTCAAGGTCGCGAGCCTGTACTCGCACCTGAGGAATTCCCAGGACCTCAAGACCAGGATCGCCCTGCTCGCCCTGGAGGAGCTCGCCGACCGGGCCGCCGACGCCCTGGCCGGACGGGCCGGCAAGGACGCCCTGACCGCCTTCGCGAACGTCTACCGCGACTACGCCCGGGAGCATCCCGGCCGCTACGCCGCAGCACAGCTCCGGCTCGACCCGGAGACGGCGGCCGTCAGTGCCGGCGGCAGACACGCACAGATGACGCGGGCGATCCTGCGCGGCTACGACCTGACGGAGCCGGACCAGACGCACGCCGTGCGGCTGCTGGGCAGCGTCTTCCACGGCTACGTCAGCCTGGAGATGGGTGGCGGATTCAGCCACAGCGCCCCGGACTCGCAGGAGACGTGGTCACGGGTCCTGGGCGCCCTCGACGCCCTGCTGCGGAACTGGCCCGCGCCCTGACCGGACCCGCCGCACCAGCCGGAGCCCGTCACGCGCGCGACGCGTCGGTGTATCCGGACAACCTCAACGCTTTGATCAACAGGCCGGGACGACCATGCACACCACCGAGCACCACTGGATCACCACACCCATCACCGCGGACATCCTGCGCGGCGCCCTCGACCTGGAGCACACCGAGCACGGCGTGCTCCCGCACCGGCTGCCCGCTCGGGCCCGCGCCCAGTGCGTCGACGGACAACTCGCCATGGCGGAATCCCAACCCTCCGGCGTGCGGCTGGTCTTCCGGACCCGGGCGACCGCCGTCGAGCTGGACACGCTGCCCACCAAGCGGGTCTACGTGGGCGTCCCGCCCCGCCCCGAAGGCGTGTACGACCTGCTCGTCGACGGCCGTCCGGCCGGCCGGGCCGGCGTGACCGGCGGCAACACCCTCACCATCGACTTGACCACCGGGACCGCCGAGCACCAGGCCGGCCCGGTCGGCACCCTCCGCTTCACCGACCTGCCCGACAGCGTCAAGAACGTCGAGATCTGGCTGCCGCACAACGAGACCACCGAGCTCGTCGCGCTGCGCACCGATGCCCCCATCGAGCCCGCACCGGACGGGGACCGCAAAGTGTGGCTGCACCATGGCAGTTCGATCAGCCACGGCTCCGACGCCGCGAGCCCCACCGCCACCTGGCCCGCACTCGCCGCCACCCTCGGCGGCGTGGCACTGATCAACCTGGGTCTGGGCGGCAGCGCCCTGCTGGACCCGTTCACCGCCCGCGCGATGCGGGACACCCCCGCCGACCTGATCAGCCTCAAGGTCGGCATCAACCTGGTCAACGCCGACCTGATGCGCCTGCGCGCCTTCACGCCCGCCGTCCACGGCTTCCTGGACACCATCCGCGAAGGCCACCCCGCCGCACCGCTGCTGGTCGTCTCGCCCATCCTGTGCCCCATCCACGAAGACACTCCCGGCCCCGGGGCTTTTGACCTCGGCGCGCTCAGTACCGGAAAGCTGCGGTTCCGGGCCACCGGCGACCCTGCCGAACGCGCCGCCGGGAAACTGACGCTCAACGTCATCCAGGAGGAGCTGGCCCGGATCGTCGAGCAGCGGGCGGACGAGGACCCGAACCTGCACTACCTCGACGGCCGCGAGCTCTACGGGCAGGCGGACTCCGCCGAGCTGCCGCTGCCCGACCAGCTCCATCCGGACGCCGCCACCCACCGCCGCATCGGCGAACGCTTCGCCGAACTGGCCTTCACCGCCGATGGCCCGTTCACAGACCGCAGTGCCTGACCGCCTCGGGGACGGCTGCCCGGACCCCTGCTGCGCGCCCCGGAACGGCATCCCCCCCCCGTACCGCCCCGGGATGGCATCACCCCGTACGCGCTCCGGGATGGCATCACCCCCGTACGCGCCCCGGAAGGGGCTTCCCCCTCAAGACCACGGTGAACCGGATGCTCGGGTCGACCACATGTGACAGCGAGGCGGCGGGCGTTGCCCCGCCGTCCGCCGATGGATGTGGCGGGAGATGGATGTGGGGGGAGTGCCGCGGCCGGGCCAGTCAGCCTCCCAGACCCGCGTCCCGGGCCAGCAGTGCCGCCTGAACCCGGTTCTCGCAGCCCAGCTTGGCCAGGATCCGGCTCACGTACGTCTTGACCGTCGCTTCGCTCATGTGGAGCCGTCGGCCGGCGTCCGCGTTGGTCTCACCGTGACGGTACGCAGACGCCTGCAGGGCTGCTGGGGACGCGGACCGGTCGGGGGGCGGCGACGGATCGTCTGGCGTTGTTGCTGTTGGTGCTGGAGTCGCGTGCGACGGGTGTGGTGCGGCTGTGTGGCGGTGCGGTGGATGAGCATGGCCGCATGGCGGCGACGATCGCGCGGCTGCTGGGCTGTTCGTCTGCAGCCGGTGCTCAGGTCCTGGACCGGCTGCAGACGGCCGGGGTCATAGAGACCCGGGAGACGCCAGGCGGGCGGGAGCAGTTGGTGATCCCGGCGGTGGAGGCCGCGTACGGGGAGATGCGCCGGATCCGGCGCGCGGAGGGCCGTCCCGGATGTCTGGTTCCGCGTTCCCGACGGGTTGATCAAACTGCAGGACGGGATCAGATCCCGGCTCAGACGGCGAAACCGCAGGTCGACAGGGGTAAATCATGCTCTGAGATGGATGGTGCTTCTGCAGGACTTCACGCTGATCACTCACCTGTGGCTCAGGTAGGAGGTGGGAGTGAGGGTTGTGTTGGCTCTTCCGGCTACGGCCGTGGGGGGTGTTGTGGTCTGCCGGAATGCGCGTACGCACGCGAGGACCAGGCCGCAGACACGGGCGCCGCCGCTGCGCCCGTTCCGACATCCGGTGGTGCGGACGGCCCGCTGCGCGGGGAGAAGCCAAAGACATTCCCCGTCCCCATGCAGCCCGGGGGTCCGGAGCAGACCGCGGACGGCGGAGCCCCTGGGGGTGAGCAGGATGCCGCTGCCCGGCTGCTGTCCGCCTTGGGCGGACGTCGCGGCGGCGGGCTACGGGGGAGGGTCCCCCGGCCGCATCGTGAGCTGCAGGTCGCCCTGGCTCCCGTTGAGGCGGTGTGGGATCGGCTGGAGCGGGCCAGCGCCCGTCATGTGGTGGAGAAGGCGACCTCCGCTGAGCTGCGGCGCGTCGCCGCCTGGGTCGGTGCCGGCTGTGCCGAGGGCTACCTCGGCCGTCGGCTGACGCGCCGTCTGACCGCCCAGCGGGGCCGTGCCTCGGGTGTAAAAGACCCGGTGGGCTGGCTGCTGGGCCGGGGCCTGCCCCGGCTCAGCGAATGCGGCGACGCCGGGTGCGACGAGGGCGTGCGGATGGACACCGGCGCCGACTGCGACGTGTGCGACTACCTTGTCGGCAAACGCCGTGCACTGCGCCGCCGGATCACGGCAGAGGTCGATGCCGAGATGCCCGACGCCACGTGGGCCGAACGCCGAAAGGCGGCCGAGAACCGTCTCGGTGAGGCTGTGGGCGCCGAGCTTGAGCGGGCCGAAGAACAGCGCAAGCAGAACGCTGCCGCCGAGGCCGAGGCCGCCGCCACTGCGGAACAGGCACGAGCCGAGGCCGAAGCGGCCGAGCGGGCTCGGCGCACGCTGCCGTGCGAGCACTGCGGTGAACCCGAAGCTGGCGGCCTGTGTGGAGTATGCCGCGAACACCGCGAGACCGAGAAGCTGATCGAGCAGGCTGTCACCGCGGTCGCAGCCGGCTGCGGAGACCCTGACGACTCCTACCTCACCACCGCCCTCGCCGCCCACGCCGAGGCCGCCCGCACCCGCGTCCAAGACGCCGTCGCCCAAGCCGGCGCGGGCGGGTGCCACCGACCTCATGTCCGCACTGGCCGGACGGTTGAAGGCCCAGGACATCCTCGACGAGTACCGCGCTCACGCTCTGAACACACTCGCCAAGAGCCACCAGGCGGTCGCCGAGGCCAAGCAAGCCGGACGGGCGAAACTGCGCCACCAGCCCCGGTACGCCGTGACCGAGGACACCGAGCAGACCGCAGCCGACGCAGCCGAGCAGGCCCGCGCCCGCACCGTCGACTACCTGCTCAATACCCGCACGAGGGCGTGGCTCACCTCCCGGCAACCGGCCCCGAGCAAGCCCCCGGCGCAGGGGCAGACAGCGGTGTACCAGGCCGGTGCCGCCAAGGCCCGCGCCGCCACCACCACCGCCCCCACCTCCCTGCAGGCGAAGGCGGAGGCTTCGCCGGGCACACCGCGCAGTACCCGCGTCAGGCGTCTGGACCGCGTGGAGGTGGACCACATGCCGGCAACAGCGCAGGCGGAGGCGACGGCACGACTGCGGGCACAGATCGCCGCGGAAATGCCCAGCTTGGCGGCCATCACCGCCGCCCACCACGGAGTGACCTACGAAGTGCCCAAGGCCGGGTCTCCCTCATGACCCGCCGGAGCCCGACCGTTGCGGTCGACGTGACGGCCCGTAGCGCAAGGCCGGTCTGGATCCGCAGTTCCAGGCCCGTTGTATCGGTGAGACGAGTCCGGCTACTGGCGGGGGCTCGATGCTTCGGCGAAGGCGTGATCGGCTGCGGCGATATCGCGCCCGGTCTGGCTTGCGGCGCATGCGGCGCGCGGTCAGCGCCGCCCGCTTCACCCGCGCCTGAACCGCGCGGGCCTGGCCAAGCTCCCCACCTAATGGGAGCTACGGGGCCGGGGAATGCTCGGTTCCGTAGCCGCCAGCAGGTGAGCACTATCGCCGCCGGAAGCAGTCGAGTTCTGGTGTCAGACCGTGCCCCTGCTGGTGGCCGGGAGGCCAGACCGCTGATGGGGTGGCGTGCCCGCCCCGCGGGGCGTGAGCACTGGATCCATTAGGCCGCGCGCCGTGCCTTCCGCAGGCTACGACGCGCAACGAGAACACACTTGGGGAGGGTTTGTTGCTGCTGATCGGTGACGACTGGGCCGAAGACCACCACGACGTCGAGCTCCAGGACGAGGCCGGCCGCAAGCTGGCCACCGCGAACCTGCCCGAAGGAGTCGCCGGCATCGCCAGGCTCCACGAACTCATCGCCCGTCACGGCGGTGAGCTGGATCCTGGGGAGGTGGTCGTCGGGATCGAGACCGACCGGGGCTCGTGGGTCCAGGCCCTGGTTGCCTCCGGCTACCAGGTCTACGCGATCAATCCCCGGCAGGTGGCCCGGTTCAAGGAGCGGTACGCCTCCTCGGGGGCCAAGAGCGACAAGGGTGACGCGCACGCGCTCGCCGACATGGTCCGCATCGACCGCGACCAGCTGCGGCCGGTGGCCGGAGACAGCGGCCAGGCCCAGGCCGTCAAGGTCGTCGCCCGCGCCCACCAGACCCTGATCTGGGAACGAACCCGCACCTTCCAGCGGCTACGCAGCACGCTGCGCGAGTACTTTCCCGCCGCCCTGACCGCCTACGCCGACCTGACTCTGACCAGCTCCGACGCCATGGAACTGCTGATCAAGGCGCCCACGTCGGCCACGGCGGCGAAGCTGACCCGCACTCAGGTCACGGCCGTCCTGGCCCGGCATCGCCGACGCAACCGCGACGCGAAGGCGGCCACCATCCAGGCCGCGCTCCGCGAGCGACAGCTCGCCCTGCCCGGGCAGGTCACCGCAGCCTACGCGGCAGCCGTGACCGCTCACGCGCGGCTGATCATCGCGCTGAACGAGCAGATCACCGGGATGGAAGAGCAGGTGAAGGCGCATTTTCTCGCGCACCCGGACGCTGAGATCTACCTCTCGATGCCCGGCATCGGGGAGATCACCGGGGCCCGGGTGCTCGCCGAGTTCGGAGATGATCCCACCCGTTACGCCTCCGCGAAGGCACGCAAGAACTATGCCGGGACCAGCCCCGTCACCCGGGCCTCTGGCAAGAGCCGCACCGTCCAGGCCCGATACGTCCGCAACAACCGTCTCGCCGATGCCCTCCAGCGCCAGGCGTTCTGCGCCCTGCGGGCGTCCCCCGGCGCCCGCCGCTACTACGACAAACAACGCGCCCGTGACATCGACTACAACCCGGCCCTGCGACAGGTCGGCAACCGCCTCGTCGGCATCCTCCACGGCTGCCTCAAAACACGAACCCGCTACGACGAAGCGACCGCATGGTCGCACCACGCCCAACCCCATGCCGCTTGACCTTCAACGACATGGGGTGTCTGACACGCCGTGCGGCCCCGGGACATGCACAACCCGGGGCCGGTCCCAACTCCCCAGAAGGCAACCGGCCAGCCGCGACCGGCAATGGCGAGGGAAGTCAAGACGTGGGCCACGCTCCGGCTGCGCGTCGAGAAGACCACCGCGACCGGCACCCGCCCGGCCACGGTCCCGGGGGTGCTCGCGGACTTGGCGCTAGAACCGCAGTCCGGCGCACTCCCGGAAATCCGGGGCACGCGGACGCACATGTTCCTGCAGGAAGGTGACCATCCCTTCTCGGGCCGCCAGCAACTGTGCCAGGACCGGATCACGATCCTCGTGCCGGACGGCAGCATCCAGCCGTAGCTGACTGGAGCTTGCTTGCCTCTGGGTGTCGGCAGGTGAACTCCGCAGAACCCCCGCCTGCTGAGCATCACGCTCGCTGGGCGGGAGTCTCTCTTTGTCTGATCAGCGGAGCTGATCCGGTCTGGTCTTCGAAAGATCACGTCCAGCGCCAGGAGTACAGCCATGAGCCAGCCCCTCGAACCCACTGATCCCCGACAGACGGAGCACATGCGCTGCGACTGCGTTCCGGACCTGGGGCCCGCGCACTGCCACCTGTGCTCCGAGATGACGGGGCGAGACGAGGTCTACCCGGGACCGCACTGTCCGACGCGCCATCGAGGCCGCCAAGGTCGCCTTCGAGGTGGCGGCGGGCTACGAGCACGCTGCGCCGGTGGTCCTGCACGCCAGCGAGTTCGTTCATGGCACAGTGAGCGCCGCGTTGCACGCACGCGCAGAGCAGATGCCGGAGCTGCCGCGGCACACGGTGCCCATTGCGGCGAGCTACAGCATCCGTGGCGCACACGCGGAGCTCGACGGCGTGACGTTCCCGTCTGCTGCCGGCCTCACCACCGCCGTGATCACCATCCGCACGGCCTACCCGATCGACCGGCTGACGCTGATCCCCGTGATCAGCCAGATCTCCCATGAAGTCGAGAGCACAGCCGAGGAGCAGGACGACGCCTACGTCGCCGAGAAGATCTACAACATCGAGGAAGGACCCAGCGCATGAACGCCACCACCAGCACCGCGGGTTCGACGTGGCGCGACCGCCCGCCAAGACGATCGGCCGGGTCCTGCTCACCCTCATGATCGCGACGAACGTGATCGTCCTCGCACCGGCGGCAGTCTTCTGCGTCATGACCGGTCAGTACACGCCGATCATCATCAGCATCGCCTTCAGCGGCGTGTGCTGGTGGATCCTCCTGCGTACCCTTCGGGCTCTTGCCGAGAAGCGCCGCGCGAGGAAAGCACTCATGAGCGCGACCCAGAACTGAAACCGCAGTCCAGATTCGATCCGAAAGAAGCACAGCGCCATGAGCACCAGCACCATCAGCACGAATGATCTTGCGAACCTTCAGGCCGGCGACAAGGTCGTCGTCAAGAGCCTCGACGAGAACACCGGAGAGTCCATCTGCACGGCCACCGTCCTCGACCGACGCGACGTCCCCGCCATCCCCGGCTGGGGAGGCCGGGAGGAAAAGACCCTGGTCCGACTGGGTAGTGGCTTCTGGTACGACCTGGTCACCGGGCTTCAGGACGACTCGGGGGCCACACGCATCGAACGGTGTGCCTGACACCCACCCTGAACGCCGAAGATCCCCGCGGAGACGTGCGCTCCACGGGGATCTTCTTTTCTCGCCGGCGGCCGACGGTGCTCCTACTTCTCCAGCTTCCAGGCGTGCTCGTATTCGGCAACGGCCATCATGAACTTCATCGAAAACAGCCCCTCGGCGGGGGACTCCGTGAGACTGCGCAGCGTCGCACCCTTCGCGATGATCAGCTCAACGACGGCCCGCATCGCCTCGAGGGTCCGTCCGAGCCTGTCGTACTGCCAGACGTCGACTTCGTCGCCGGCCTGCAGCTTCGCCACCAGCTCGCGCTGCCCGGGGCGGTCAGTGCCTGCGGTGGTTCCTGAGACGCCCTCGTCCGAGAAGATCCGGATCGTGCCGACTGCCTCCGTGATGGCGGCACACTGTCAAATCCGCGGATCCGTTCGCCGTCCGCACGTAGCCAAAGGTCCTCGTCGGCTGATGCGGCTCCGTGACGCTGTGCAGCGTCGCGCCCTTCTCCTCGATCGCCGCGGCAGCGTCGTCGCCCACGACCTCGCGGTTGAAGACGGTCACCTCGTCGCCCGGCTCCAGGTCCGCGACCATCTCGGCCAGGACCGGACGGTCGGGATCCGTCGGTTCCTGAAGCAGCCTTGCGGGTTCGATCTGCATCGCGCAGGCCGCCCCACGATGATGGCGCGCTGCTGGTCCGCAGACTGGTCTGCGCCTGTCACGTTCTTCCGCACGTATCCGAAGCTCGTCATGCTTTGATTTTCTCATACCCGCATTTCTGACCGCAGAAAGAACAGCGCCATGCCTCGCACCGTCGAATCCATCCTGGAAAACTCCTCAGGGGGGAAGGGACCGACCATAAAAGGTCGGCGGTGATTACCTCGCTTTCGAATCCTTGCGGTAAAGCGGCTGAACGCCAAATTCCGCATCCCTGTTCCGCAGTTCATTTCAATTGACCCGCAGAACATTTCGATAAAGCGTCGCGCCGGAGAGGCGTTCAGCCGCTAATAAAGGGAAGACTCCGCACTCAGCGCGTGCTTATTCGCGTGCTCAGCTCGTAGAATCCCCGCCCGAACGTGGCGGCGACCAGGCGCCCGCGACCGTTGTCGTACTCCAGGTCGTCCACCGGCACCAATGGCATCCCCTCACCGAGCCGCAGCCACTCGGCCTTGCCCTCGGGCGAGGTGAACACCCCCTGATCCGTGCCGATGTGCAGCGCCGAATCCGCCCCGATCACCAGGTCGTTGACCGGCGCCTTCGGCAGATTCCCGGTCAGGTCCCGCCAGTTCCTCCCGCCGTCCGTGCTGCCGTACACATGGGCCAGCGGCGATCCGGAGCGATAAGCGGAGTGCGTGGTGAACACCCGGTCGGGGTTGTCCGGGTCGACCACGACCCGGGTCACCCACGGGCGGCCCTCGGCCAGCTTTGTCCAGTGCTCGCCCAGAGCCTTGGTGACCCAGACCCGACCGTCGTCCGTGCCCGCGTAAATCGTGCGGCCGTCGCCCGCCGGGGCGATCGAGGTGATCGTCCCGTAGTTGGTGTAGATCGGGTCGGGGCCCGGACCGCCGGAGAGATCACCACTGATAGCCTGCCACGTCTTGCCGCCGTCCGTGGAGCGGTTGACCACTTCGGAGCCGTAGTAGAGCACCTGGGGATCGTTCGGATCGAACTCCATCGGCGTGAACCAATTGCGGCGCTTGAACGTCGTCTTGTCGGCGAAGTACGCCATGGATTTGCCACCATTGGTGGAGCGGAAACAGTTGCCATACTGGTAGCAGGCGAACACGTTCTCCTTGTCCTCAGGGTTGATGAGGTTCTCCTCGCCGTCCCCGCCCAGATACTCGTTGAAGCGCTCGCCGCCCCAGGACCGCAGCGAACCGTTGTCCTGCGAGCCCCCGGAGATCCGCGCCGGATCCTGCGGGCTGATCGCCGCGCTGAAGAGCTGGGTGTACGGCTCGTGGCGCGCCTTGACCCAGCCGCCGTCACCATGGGCGTCCGAGCGGTAGACCCCGCCGTCATTGCCGAGATACACCCGCCCCGGCTTGCGCGGGTCCCAGACCATGGCGTGCTGGTCCACATGGATCGAGGTGGAGTCGTATGTCCAGGTGGCGCCCGCGTCCTTCGACGTCATCAACGGCACACCGGCCGCGTGCAGATGGGTGGGGTCCTTCGGGTCGGCCCATATCTTGCCGAACCACCAGCCGAAGGTCGACTGCGAATCGGTGAGCTCCTCGTCGGCCGGGGTACGGGTCCAGGAGTCGCCGCCGTCCGTGGAGGCGTAGAAGCCCTCGAAGGGGCCGCTGGTCTTGTTGACGATGGCGTACACCCGCTCGCCCGCGACCGCCAGACCGATCCGGCCCACGTCCGGGCCCTGTTCGGGCAGCCCGCCGCCGAGCCGCTCCCACGTCCTGCCGTCGTCGCCGCTGCGGAACACACCGGAGCCGACGCCGCCGTAGGTGCGCAGCTCGGGGGTGCGGCGGTGGTCCCACAGGACCGCGTACAACTCCTCGTCCTGGACGAAGATTTCGGTGGCACCGGTGAACTCGCCCGCACCCTTCAGGATCCGGTCCCAGGTCCTGCCGCCGTCGTCCGAGCGGTAGACACCGCGGTCGCCGCCGCCGTTGTAGAGCGATCCGGCCGCGGCCGCATAGATACGGCGCGGGTTGTCCGGGTCCACGGTGATCGCGCTGATCGCCCCCGAGTCCCGCAGCCCGCTCGGCTGCCAACTCTTGCCGCCGTCGGTGCTGCGGTAGAGCCCCGTACCCTCGTAAGTGATACTGCCACCACCGGGGTTGGGCTCTCCGGTGCCCGCGAACAGGGTGCCATCGGGGCTGGTGGCGACGGCGCCCATGGCCTGCGTCAGATCGTCGGGCCAGGCCGACTCGAACGTCTCCCCGGCGTCGTCACTGCGCCAGATCCCGCCGCTGGCCGCGGCGGCGTACACCGTGTCGGCCCGCTCGGGGTCAAGGGCGAGCGACACGATCCGCCCACCGATATTGGTCGGCCCGAGCGGCTCCCACTGCCCGCCGCTGGCGGGCAGCTGTCTGGCCTGGTCCGCGGCATCGGCATACGCGTGCCGTGGCAGCGCCTCACCCGGGACCGTCTTCTGCAGATACCGGTACTCGGCCGGCGCTGAGGGCCCGCGCACGGGCCGGTACACATCGTCGGGGGGTGGCGGCGCCGCGGTGGCCTGCGGCGCGATGACGGCAAGGCCCGCTAAGGGCACGAGAATGAGACGAAGCAGCTTGCGCACGGTCACCTCTTCTACGTCATGGCCATAACAACCAAGCGGTGCTGACGTTACGAGAGGTGGGGGTGCGTCAGGAAGGGCGCGGATCTGCCTTTGTGGCAGGGGGGTAGGAGGGGCGGTAGGGGAGTTGGGGGGTAGCGGAGTTGAGGGAGGCTCAGGGCCGTGAAACAGACCCGGGCTACTGCCGTGCGGGCCGAGAACAAGAATCTGGAGAATGCCCGGTTTCGGTAACCGGGGATTGCGTGCTATGTTCCGCGCCGCCTCGCCCAGGGCGGCATTTCACGGAATGGCACGTGCTGCGACATGGCCGTGTTTTCAGCGGCTCGGGCCGCGCGGAGGAGTGGGGCGCGCGGGCCCCGCCGGGGCGACAGAGGCCACGTCGTGCCGGGGGGCCGGCCCTAAGGCGGCGTGCGGTGCGTCGAGGAGACCGTCGTCGCGGTGCCGCCACAGCTCGTCGATGCTGCGGCCCGCGGCATTTTCGATCCGGTGGTCAAGGGCGGTGCGCGTCTGAGGGGCGGATGCGGGGGGGGGGAGGTCATGGCGAAGCAGTTCCTGCGGGCGGGAGGGTATCCGGGGCGAGCGCGTCCAGGGCGACGCGGACCTCGACGTATGGGCCATCGCGGGTGTGCTGGGTCGGTCCCAGACGCTCCAGGAGCCGGAGCATCGGCGCATTGGATGCCTGCGTGAACGCGGTGCGGGTGTGTGCTCCGTGCGTACGGGCGATCCAAGCCGCCTGCCGGGCCAGGGCTGTTCCGATGCCCTGACGGTGGCGGTCGTCGGCGACTTGCAGTCCGAGGTCGACGAGGCCCGGCTCCCGGCTGATGGGCCCGACGCAGACGAGTGCCAGTGGCCGTTCGTCCGCGTCGAGTCCGATCCAGCACTGCGCCTGAGCGAGCAGCCGTCACCCGCGGTACGCGGCCGCCACGGACGAAGTCGGGCGCCGCCTGTTCCTCGTAGCCTGGCTCGCCGACCGCTGGGGAACCCGCTACACGGCGGACGGCAAGGTCATCTGGGCCGAACAGCCCCTTCCGGCCCTTGTCGTGGCATGAGACGTGAAGTGCGTCCAGCGCGTCCCCGAACGGCTGGTTCGGGCGGTCAAAGCAGTAGGCCGCAGCAGAGGCGGCGAACTTGTTCAGGGCCTTGGCGTAGCTGGCAGGATCTTTCCGGTAGCAGCTGTGAGCGGGGCTCGTCTTCTGCCATCCCGTTACGTCATCCGCCCACTGTTTCTTCGCTTCGTCGGCGGTGAGGGAGAGTTGACGTCCGATCTCTTTCCAGCTGGTTCCGCGGACCCGCTCGGCGATGACCGCGCTGCGGAGCAGGTTGTACTCCAGGGATCGCTGGGCTTGGAGGGCGGCTGTGAGGTAGTCGCCGGTCACTGCTTGGTCGTCGCACAGCATTACCGCGATGCTGTGCATTTTGCTCGCCAGCCTGTCTGGGAGCGGGTTCGTCGACCGGGTCGTGATCGATGACACCAAGACAGTCCACGCGTACGTCGGGGAGCTCGTTCCGCCCACACAGGAAAATGACAACCGTATCGCTGTCGAGATGCTCCGCCTGCTCGGTGATGGCGGCGGCAAACTGTTCGGCCCAGTGTCCTTCTTTCAAGTACGGCCGCGAAACAGCCGCCCGTCCAGTCTGGACACCGACCACCAAGAACTCCTGAAGGCAGCACACCAGGCCGCCACCGCTAAACTCAACGCACGCAGGTAACCGACCAGACGGAGAGTCATCGAAATCGGCCGCGGGCGTCGGCCGAAGCTCAAGCAGGGGGGCGGCATGGCGCGATCGGTGAAAGCGGAAGCGGCTGTCGGCTCTTGGTCATGGTCGCGGCCGTGGGGTGCAGCGCGTTCAGCTTCAACTACTTCGGCCCACGCCTCGCCCACGAGGTCCACAGCGACACGCCCTCGCTGGGCATGATCGTGGGCCTGGGGCAGTTCCTGCTGATGACCTGCTTCTCGACCGTTTGGTACGTCGCATGGCCCCTGGCCAGGCTCGCGCGCCTGCCTCGAGCCGCGCAGAGTACCCAGCTCTGATCGGCGGCATCCAGATCGGGGACTTCAGCAAGCTCCGCCGGTTCCAGGCTGCCGTCGAGTCCGTCCTAGACCTGTCATACGACAACGTCTTCGTCTACAGTTTTCCTCCCGCAGCCGTGCCCGTACGCCACGTATGGGGCGCGGCTGAACCCGAGCCCACGGAGATCATCTAGCAGCAAGCGGCTGTCGTGACGACTGCCTCATTTCAGCGCCACCCCGGGGTGGGCCACGTGACCAGAGGTCTGCTGAAGGCGTGCCGTTCAGGAACTGTCACACCCACTCTCTGAGCTGCTGCTTTACCGTGGGGTCCTCATCGCCCCTGGGAGGGGTACCAACACAGCGCGGGGCGGGCGGGCGCCTCGGGGGCGGGGGTCCTCATCGCCCCTGGGAGGGGTACCAACAGGAGCCCGCGCTCGCCCGCCGGGTCTGTGGGGCACGGACGCCCCGGTGTGGGGCGGCGCCTAACTCAGACAGCAGCGCGTGCCCGATCCGGCGGCCTCACCGCCGTACGGGCCCGACTCACCACGAAAGGTGGGCCGAACGCCGGGACCAGCTTCCGATCGGCTCCCTCGCCCTGCCACGTCTCGGTCTGAGCCTCGATGACCACCCAGTCGAACATGGACAGGTCGCTGAACTCCAGCGGTTCCTTCAGCGGCTCCAGGGAGAGCCACTTCACCTTCACGCCGTCGATCCTCCGGAAGGCGTCCTCAGCGATCCGGGACGCCCGAGTCGTTGCGGCTTCTGTGTGCACTCGCCGGGCGGCTTCCAGGGTGGCATGCGGCTCTGACAATGCGGCCTTCAGAAGCTGCGGTCGTGGTGAATACTGGCCCTTTCGGCAGGACGACGCTGCCGCTGGCTGGCAGAGGATGCCGTCGCGTGAGGGGACGGCGCGTTGGTCGCGCTGGGCGTTGCCCGGATCGGGAACCCGGTGCGGCTGTCGGTGTGTGCCAGGGCATCCCGGTTGCCCGAGGCAGGAACCCGTTGTCAGAGAGCTGCTGAACAACGCCTCGCGGCGATTCCTCGCCGCCCAGCGGCGTCTCGCAGACAGGTTGTCTTGATACCGCTCTAGTGCCATGCCGTATCAGGATGCTCGTGCCGAAAGCTGGGTCACGGGTTCGCGAAGCTGAACTTCCTTTGCTGCTGGGCTGTTTGTGCTGCCTTGGACGTGTCAGTGGGGTTGCTTCGCGTCGATGGGGGCGTCCGTCCGTTGGCGTCAGCGGTTGGTGGGCTCGTGCAGTTGGAGGTGGAGGGATGGAATGCGACTACAGGTGGCGGTGACCACGGTCGCCTCGGAACTGCCGTGGGCGGGTGTGCTGGCGCCGGGCCGGGGGGTGGTCTATGACCTACTCGCCCGGTGTGCGCCGGAGCTGGACCGGCGGTTGCATGAGGAGGGGATGGGGCCTCATGGGATGGCGCCCTTCGGTTACGGGGCACCGGTCTTTCCGTCTGCTCGTCGGCGTAGAGGCCGGTATGCGGCAGGTGGTGGTGGGGTGGTGGAGTTCGGAAGCCCCGTTCCGGAGGTGGTGGAAGCGCTCGCTGCGGGATTCACCTCCCGGGAGTTGCTGGATTGGGGCGGGGTGGCGTTTCGCCTGACCGGTGTGAGCGCAGTCGAGCAGCCGGCGTTTTCTTCGGGGCGGGTGCGGTGGCGTACGGCGACGCCGGTGGTGATGAAGGGCTCCGGCCGGGATGAGTCGGGAGCGCTGGGGCCGCGGCAGGCATGGGTGCTGCCGGCGGAGCCGGAGTGGCCCGTCTATATGCAGGGGAATCTTCGGCGCAAGGCCGAAACCCTGGGGCTGGATCCCGGGGTCGAGCTGGAGGCCGTGAGTTGGATCGGGCCGAAGCGTTCGTTCGCTGTGGGGAGCGGGATGAAGCCCGGGGCCGAGGTCGAAGTGGAGCTGTCCGGGCCGCCCGAGACGTTGCGTGCGCTGTGGAGCTGGGGGCTGGGCCAGGCGAATTCCGCCGGCTTCGGCTGGGTGAGAGCATGACAATCCCAAGCGGCGAACGGCCCGTCCAGCGCCGACTCGTGCTGACTCCCCACCCCTTGCAGCGGGTTGGCGCATTCGCGCTTGCCGCTCTGGCCGGGGAGCGGGATCCGGAAGAGCTCGGCCCGGAGGGCTTCGAGCGTGCGGTGTCGGAACTGGTCGGGTATGCGGTGCAGGCGTCGGTGCGGGAGAGCAAGGCGCTGGACGGGTTCTGGCAGAAGGTGAGTCTGTCGTTCTTCCCCAATTCCCCGATGAACCACCCGGGCCGCCGCAAGGGTAAGACCGAGGACGGCCGGCCGAAGACGGATGAGGACGTTCGGGAAGCGGTAAGGGTCTGGCTGCGGGCGCCCGACGAGGCTGCCAGCACGGGGGTTGACTGCGCGCTGTGCGGGCGGGGGGCTGCCGGGTTCTATGGCAAGAGGGACGTGGTGCTGGCGGAGAGCGAGGCGTACCGGAACACCACACCACGTGGGCACGAGGGCATGGCCATGTGCTGGCCGTGCCTGGCGTCCTTCTACGCGCTGCCGTACGGATGCCAGCTGACCGGGGGGTCCTCGGTGGCCCTGCACAGCTGGAACGACGCGTTCCTGGCCCAGGTCGTAGGACGGCAGGTGACCCGTAACCGTCGGCTGGCGGTCACGGGGGATGAGTCGAAGAAGCAGGCTGAGAGCCGCGAGCTGGTGGCTGTGCGGGCACTGCGGGCCTACAGCGAGCGCTTCACTGCCGGGGTGGAGCTGCTGGTCTTCAACAACAACAACAACCGCGGTCAGCTGCTGGAGAGTTACAGCCTTTCGCAGCCGCTGGCGGAGTGGCTGCGGCGCACGAGCCGGCTGGCGGACCTGAGGCGCGCCTTCACCTTGTTGGTGCGGGCGCATGTGACGGCGAATGTGCCCGGAATGGTGGGGCTGGCTCGCAACGCGTTCCGTGAGCCGACGCGCATCATCTCCACCGGTGTGCATGGCCTGATGACTCTGATGGCGGCTCCGGATCCCGACCTGGCAGCAGCGGCCGAGGTGGCCGGTCTGCTGGTGACTTTCGCAACCGAGGTGATGCAGGTGAACGAGAAAGACCTGGCCGAGATCCGGGCCACCGGACACAAGATCGCCGGCCTGTGGTCCGAGGAGAGCAGCCGGGGCCCGCTTAAGGATCTACGGCGCCAGCTCCGTTCCCCGCGGCAGCTGCGCAGCTGGCTGACCAAGCAGAGCGTGGCGTGGGCCGGTGCGCAGGGCACGGCCGGCCGGGGACCGCTGATCAGTGAGCGGGCCTATGTGCTGCTGTTCGACCCCGGGGCGGACAATCCGGCCTGGCTGCATCGGGATCTGCTGCTGATCACCGTGCTGGAGGAGCTGGCCCGGCTCGGCTGGCGGGCGGATGACGAAGAGCAGCTGGAAGAGGTCCTGGCCGAACTGGATGCGGCGGACCGCAAGTTCATCAGCGAGGACGAGGAGGAGGGCCAGTGAGTTTTCTGGTCGGAAAGATCGTTGAGGATGTCGTGGCCGGTGCCCCGAACAACGGGGAGGGTGAGGACAATGTCGGCAAGGTCAAGTCCATGCGGGTAGGGCGCGACACCTATCCTTACATCTCCGCGCAGGCATTCCGCCGCTGGCTGCGCGACTCCCTGCCCGCCGTCGAACCGCGTTCTACGGTGACCCGCTCCGGCAAGGGGCAGAACCAGCAGGCATACACCGCAGGGCGCCCGGACCAGTTCCTGGACGACGACCTGTTCGGCTACATGGTGGCCGTGAGGAAGGAGAGCTTCCAGCGGGACACCGTGCTCGCCACCGGCACCCTGGTCTCCGTGGTGCCGCAGCGGCCGGCGTTGGACTTCGGCACGATGAGCCGCGACTTCCCGGCCGGCGAGCACCCCGTCATCCACCAGCACGAGCTGTACTCCTCCGTCCTGGCAGGCGACGTGCTCTTGGACCTGCCGCGGGCCGGGGTGTTCGAGACTGATGGCAGTGGATTGCGGGTCGCCCTGAGCCCGACGGCCGCTAAGGAGGCGGTCGACGCCGGAGCCGAGCAGGTTGTCTTCCGCGGGACCGCGGCGCTGCGGCTGCCGCTGGCCGAGCGGCGGCGCCGGGTCGCGCTGTTGCTGCGGACACTGGCGGCGCTGCGCGGTGGTGCGAAGCAGGCTCTGCACTACGGCGATCGCACCCCGGCCATGCTGGTGCTGGCCCCTCTTAAGGGCGGCATCAACCCCTTTACGCGCGTGCTCGGCGCGCGGGACGGCAAACCGGAATTCTCCTCGGACGTGCTCCGCGAGGAGCTCGATGCCTGGGCAGATGAGCTGGACGGTCCGGTAAGGATCGGATGGGCCCCCGGATTCCTTGGTGACCGCCGCGAGCGGGCCCGCCGCGAACTGGAGGACCTCATCAAGGCCGGCAAGGCCATCCTCGACCACCCGCGCAGCATCCTCACCGACCTGGCCAAGGAGATCGAAGCCGGCACCCACGACGGCTGGTTCGAGGACCCGCAGTCATGACACCGCACAGCACCCAGGAGCAACGGGAGGCGCTGGAGGTGACCGTCACCGCCCCGGTCGTCTCCTTCCGCAGCCCGCTCTACACCGGCGTCCAAGTCACGCTGCCCTGCCCGGCCCCCACGACGGTCGGCGGGATGCTCGCCGCAGCCGCCGGAGGCTGGGACGAGGTAGACCCGGGTCTGACGTTCGCCATGACCTTCCACGCCCGAGGCCGGGGCACCGACCTGGAGACCTACCACCCCCTGGACGCCTCCGGGAAGAAGACGACCCCGGCACCCCGCCCGCGGGAGTTCCTCGCCGACGTCACCTTGCGGCTGTGGCTCTTCCACGACCTTCAACTGTGGCGGGCACGGCTGCGCCGGCCGCGCTGGCCGCTGCGCCTGGGCCGCAGCCAGGACCTGGTCGGCCTCTCCCTGCGCCTGGCCACGGTCCTCGAAGAGCCCGGAATCCAGGGGCCGGCGATCGTGCCCGACGGCTACGACGGCGCGATGGGGACGCCGCTGCGGCTGCCTGGGGCAGTCAGCGTGAATCGTGGACGTACGCGGTGGGGCTCCTTCCGCTTCGACGCCACCGGCCGCGCGCACACACGCCTACCCGGAAGCTGGTCGACCCCACAGGGCCAGGCACTGGTCCCTGTTGGCTCACCGCACCCTGCAACGCTCGACGCTCACCTAACCGTCTGAACACGCCCGCACATGAAAGGCGCTCTCGCCTTGGATCTCCTGACCGCGTTCCTGGCGAAGAGCGCCAGGAAGAAGCGCCCGGCGGAACTTCTCACCGGCCATCTGTCCGACACCCTGACTGCCGCTGGCGCGCTGCGGCGGCGCGTGGGCCGGCTGGACGTCGCGGAGACCGTTCTGGGGGGACAGTTCTGGACCGCCACAGCTCTCGCTGCCCTGGCACACGATGCCGGAAAACTCCCTGACGGCTTCCAGGACATGCTCCGCGGAAAGATTCGCAGCTGGGGCGAGCGCCACGAAGTTCTCTCCCTCGGCTTCCTCCCGCACCTGGTCAGCGACCCTGACCTGCTGATTTGGGTGGCCAGCGCGGTGGCCACCCATCACAGACCACTGACCGGCGAAGCGGGCAAGGACCTGCAAACCCTCTACGGGCCCAGCGACCTGGACGAAGTCCGCCACCGCTTCACCCCCATCCCCGAGGCCGGCGCTGCCGCCCTGCTGGACTGGCTGCGCACCACGGCATCCGCCGAGGGCCTTCCCATACACGCCCCCACCGCCCCCTCCGAGCTGAGCATCACCACCCTGTTGGAGACCACCCACCAGATGCTCGGGCAACTTCTGGATCACTGGTCGCTCCGGTCGGCGGGCCCGGATGAAGGGCTGACCGCTGTCCTCGTCCAGGGTGCGGTCACGCTCGCCGACCACCTCTCCTCCGCTCACCAGCAACTGGCCACCACTCAGCCACTGGATGCCTCGACCCGATCCCGCGTGGACAAGCACCTGGCCCAGCGCGGAGCCGTCGTGCGCCCCCACCAGATCGCCGCCGGCGACGTCTTAGGGCATCTGATGCTGCGTGCCCCGACCGGCAGCGGAAAGACCGAAGCCGCCCTCCTGTGGGCCGCCGCCCAGGTCACCAACCTGGCTGAGCGCACCGGTGGAGTGCCCCGCGTCTTCTACACCCTGCCCTACCTGGCCTCCATCAACGCGATGACCACTCGCCTCCAAACCTTGCTGGACGACGAGGAAGCAGTCGGGGTGGCCCACTCCCGTGCCGCCTCCTACCACCTTGCCCGCGCCATCGCCCCCGAAGACGGATCCGATCACGACGTCGACGGAACCCCGTGCAGGGCCGATGCCGCCGCCAAAGCCGTCTCCCGCGCCGCCGCGACCAAGCTCTTCCACGAAACCCTGCGCGTCGGCACGCCCTACCAACTGCTGCGCGCTGCTCTGGCCGGCCCCGCGCACTCCGGCATCCTTGTCGATGCCGCAAACTCCGTCTTCGTCCTCGACGAACTGCACGCCTATGACGCACAACGCCTCGGCTACATCCTGGCCAGCGCCCGCATGTGGGAACGCCTCGGCGGCAAGGTCGCCGTGCTCTCCGCCACCCTTCCCAAGGCACTGGCCACGCTGTTCACCGAAACCCTGACACCCAACAGCACGACCGAGGTGCACAGTCCCGACCTGGGACTGCCGGCACGCCACCGGCTCAGCACCCGCGACCACCACCTCACCGACCCTCAGGCCGTCAACGAGATCCGACGCCGCCTGGAGAATGGCGACAGCGTCCTCGTTGTCGCCAACAACGTCGCCCACGCGCTGGACCTCTACGACGAACTCGCCCCCGAGGTCGTCGAACGCCACGGGCCCGAGGCCGCGCTCCTGCTGCACTCCCGGTTCAGACGCGTCGACCGCGCCACCATCGAGGACAACATCGGCAAACGCTTCGGCACCTGCGCGCAGCGCCGACCGGGGCTCCTGGTGGCCACGCAGGTGGTGGAAGTTAGCCTCGATGTGGATTTCGATGTCCTGTTCACCGCAGCGGCCCCGGTCGAAGCCCTCCTCCAGCGCTTCGGCCGCGTCAACCGCATCGCGGCCCGCCCGTCGGCCGACGTCATCGTCCACGCACCATCATGGACCAGCCGTCGGGGCACGATCGGCCAGTATGCGGACGGCATCTACCCCCGCGACCCGGTCGAAGCCGGATGGCGCTTCCTCGCCGCACACCACGGCCACATTGTCGATGAAACCGACGCCACCCGATGGCTTGACACTATCTACACCGACAGCTGGGGAGCCCAGTGGCGCACAGACGTCCTCCAGCACCGCGAAGCCTTCGAGCAAGCCTTCCTGCGATTCGAGTATCCCTATGACGACCGGGACCACCTGACCGAGCAGTTCGACCAGCTCTTCGACGGCACAGAGGCCATCCTCGCCAGGGATCAGGAGGGGTATGAAGCTGCCCTGGACCAAGCCCCGGACGCTTCTGCAGGACGGCTACTCGCCGACGAATACCTCATCCCCATGCCCCACTGGGCCGGCCGCCTGACCACCTACGAGAAACGGCTCAAAGTTCGGATCATCGACGGGGACTACACCCCCGAGCGCGGTCTGCTCAGTGTCAGCAGATTGCCGCAGCAGACCTACCAGCCGGGCGAGGTCCTGTGATCACAGCGCAGGACGTCGGAGGTGTCCACATCAAGTACCTCTACCACTGTCGCCGACAACTCTGGCTCTACCTGCGCGGTATCCGCCCCGAGAGCCTGAACGCCTCCGTCCAGCTCGGAGAGGCGGTTCACGACACCTCATACAACCGAAACAGTCCCGTCGACCTCGGCGCCGCACGACTCGACTTCCTTGATGGCCGCCACTGGGTCCACGAAGTCAAATCATCCGCCCGGCCAACCGAGGCTGATGAGGCCCAAGGCCGACACTACTGCCACCGTCTGCGCAACCTGGGGATCGATGTCAAGGGCGCCGTCCTGCACTACCCGAAGACCCGACGAATATTCCGCTACCCCTACACACCCGAGGGCGCAGAACTGGCCGAGGCCGACATCGCCGAAGTACTCACAGTCGCCTCGTCCTCCGCCTCACCGGACCGCCTGTCCAACAGCCGGTGCCGCGGGTGCAGCTTCACCGACTACTGCTGGACGGAATAACCATGCCCGCCGCATCCCGCACCTACTGGCTGACCGGCCCGTGCCGGATTCGTCGCAAAGACCAATCCCTCGTCATCACACGAGATTCGGCCCCGACGTCCACATCCCAGTGACTGACGTGCGCGACATCATCGCCTGTGCCGAAACCGACATCAACACAGCCGTCATCGCCCTCCTCAACCGGCACCGCATCAACGTCCATTTCCTCAGCTACTACGGCGACTACGCCGGCTCACTGCTCACCTCAGCCACCAGCACCTCGGGCGAGACCGTCCTAGCCCAGGCCCAGCTCGCCAAGAACACGGCGGCGAGTCTGGAGATCGCCCACAGCATCGTCGACTCCTGTGCGTTCAATGTCCGCCGCGTCATCGACCGCAAGCTACTCACCCGCCCTTACTCCGTCCTGCAGAACACCCTGCGTACCGCCGAATCCGCAGCCCACATGATGGGCGCGGAAGGCACCTTCCGACGCTCCGCCTGGGAGGTCCTCGACACCAAACTTCCCGACTGGCTCCAGCTCGGCGGCCGCAGTCGGCGCCCGCCGAAGAACGCAGGCAACGCCTTCATCAGTTACGTCAACGGCATCACTTACGCCCGCGTCCTGACCGCCTTGCGTCTGACGCCACTGCACACCGGCATCGCCTTCCTGCACAGCAGCATCGAACGACAGCGACACTCCCTCGTCCTCGACATATCGGAAATGTTCAAGCCGCTGTTCGCTGAACGCCTCCTACTCCGTATGGTCAGCCGCAACCAGCTCAAAGAGCACCATTTCGACCGGGATGCCAATCAGGCCATGCTGAGCGACCCCGGCCGCAAACTCGTCGTACAGGCCACCCGCGACGAGTTCGCCTTCACGATCGCCCACCGCAGTCTCGGGCGCCCCGTGGCGTATGACGAACTGCTCTACCTTGACGCCCTCGCCCTGACCCGCCGCTGCCTGGAAGGCACCCCGTACAAGCCGTTCCGGATCTGGTGGTGACGACCCAATGTACGTAGTCGTCGTCTACGACACCGCAGCCGAGCGCAATCCAAAAATCTTGCGAATTTGCCGCAAATACCTCCACCACGTACAGCGCAGCGTCTTCGAAGGTAACCTCACAGACGGTCAGCTCCGCCGGTTCCAGGCTGCCGTCGAGTCCGTCCTGGACCTGTCATACGACAACGTCCTCGTCTACAGTTTTCCTCCCGCAGCCGTGCCCGTACGCCACGCATGGGGCGCAGCTGAACCCGAGCCCACGGACATCATCTAGCAGCAAGCGGCAGTCGTGACGACTGCCTCATTTCAGCGCCACCCCGGGGCGGACCACGTGACCGGAGGTCTGCTGAAGGCGCGCCGTTCAGGAACCGTCACACCCACTCTCTGAGCTGCCGCTTTACCGTGGGGTCCTCATCGCCCCTGGGAGGGGTACCAACATGACGACGCGGTACGGCTGCACGCGGCCGCGACCGGGTCCTCATCGCCCCTGGGACGGGTATCAACCGCCAGGGCAGCGGCTGGATCACCGACCCGCTCACCGTGTCCTCATCGCCCCTGGGAGGGGTACCAACCTGCAAGGCGAGCGGGAGTTGGTCTGGAACACGCACGTCCTCATCGCCCCTGGGATGGGGTACCAACGCCGGGGACGTGGCCGGGCCCTGGCCACCCTTGGGGGTCCTCATCGCCCCTGGGCCGGGTAGCAGTCCAGCAGCCGCTGCGCCACATGCCCACCCAGCGCCACCGCCTCTTGGGACAGGCCGTCTCCTACCACGGGCCCGGCCCCTCACCCGCCGTCGCGGGACCAAGCCATGCGCGCCCTCACCTAGGGCGTCGATCCATGCGCCCTGTGCCGCCCCGACACCGAGCTCGGGATCTTCTAATCGCGCACGGCGGGATAACGGGGAGCGGCGCTGGCTGGGCCGGAGGTCGTGGTGCCGTGCTGTGACTGAGCGCTTCGCTTGGCGGATGAGCGTTTGAGCTGGCGGGGTTGAGCGTCCGAGTTGGCGCAGGCCGAGCAGGGCTGCAGATCGTCGCCGTACGGATCCGCAGCCCCGGCCCCGGGCGGCGGCGCGGGTGCCGCACCGGTCCGCAGCGCGGCCACGATGCCGGCGGAGATCTCGCCGCAGGGCTCAGGGCAGTGGCGGGCTGCTGTGGCGTGCCTCGACAGGGGCGGGCATCAGCGCCTACCCCTTGGCTTCGACTTGGGCATCGGGCTCGGTGCGGCGGCGGTGGCTGGTGTCGCACCACGGATAGGCCCGGCTGCGTCGACAGGTACAGACGGCGACGGCGAGACGCCGCGAGATGCGGACGCTGCCGTCGCCGCAGATGAATTCGACCGGCCCTTCCACGAGCAGCGGCCCGTCATAGTCCCGGGTGATGCGCCGCGGCCGGTCAAAAGTGCTCGGCACGGATAATCACCAGCCCTTCCTCGCTGTCGCTCAACAAGCCCTGCCGACGCAGCCATGCCTGCCGGCAGCGCAGTACCGGACCGAGTGGAATGACCGTGCGGTCGGCGACCTCGGGCCGCAGGCCCACCTCGGCGAGCCGGTGCAGGGTGGCGTCAACGCCGCACAGGGCGGAGTGCACCACGAGCAGCACCCTCCGGGCCCCAGAACGTTCGGCGCCGCGTCGCAGATCCGGTCCACCACCCCGCGGCCGTCGGGCCCGGCGTCCCAGGCGCGCGCCTGTGCTGAGGACGGGCCCGGGCAAAGCCGATCGACGGTGTACATGGTTCTCGTCGTAGAAGAACCCGACGGCAGCGGGGCCCCGCAGAGCTATGGCGGGCTTGCCCAGGAGCCGTGCGCGGACGGCGCCTGGCTCCTCACGGCGGGCCAAGTCGGGGAACGCCCCCAACGTCACCTCGAACTGATTGCCCTACACAAGCAATGATATTGGGTATAAGGAGGCACATGGATGAACAACCGACGAGGCACCCCGTCCGCACGCTGCTCAGGACCCTGGACCACGCCGTCTTCCGCCGCGTGGGCGAGCGTTCCTGGCCGATGGCCGAGCCGGTGCTTCCGCGTCTGAGCCGGAGCGCCAACCACGGGCTGCTGTGGGGTGGTGTCGCCGTAGGGATGTGGGCCCTGGGCGGTACGCGGGGGCGGCGGGCAGCCGTGCGCGGAGTCGCGTCGCTCGCGCTGGTCTCGGCCACCGTCAACACTTTGGGCAAGGGTGCGGTGCGCCGGAAGCGGCCCGTGCTCGACGCGGTGCCGGTCGTACGCCATCTGCCCCGCCAGCCTGTCACCAGCTCGTTCCCGTCTGGGCATGCCGCGTCCGCGGTGGCGTTCACCGTCGGCGTGGCCCTCGAGTCCCGTGGCTGGGGCGCGGCCCTGGCGCCCGTGGCCGCGTCGGTGGCCTTCTCCCGTATCTATACCGGCGTGCACTACCCCAGCGATGTCCTGGTCGGTTCGGCTCTCGGTGTGGGCGCCGCCTTCGCCGTGCGCGGCTTGGTGCCCTCGCGCGCGCAGCTACCGCCGCCGGCCCGACCTCGCACGGACGCGCCTGCGCTGCCCGACGGTGACGGCCTGTACGTGGTGGTCAACCCGTCCTCCGGGGCCCAGCCGCAACTCATGGACTCTGTAAGGCAGTTGAAGTCCGAGTTGCCCCGCGCTGAGATCATCGTCCACGAGGAGGGAGGCGGACCGCTGCCCAAGGTGATCTCCGATGCCGCACGCGAAGCAGCGCGCCGGGGCGGTGCCCTCGGTGTGTGCGGCGGCGACGGCACCATCAACGCGGCCGTGGCTCCCGCCCTGCAGTTCCAGGTGCCGCTCGTGGTCCTGCCCAGTGGCACCTTCAACCACTTCGCCGCCGACCTCGGCACCGAGACAGTGGCCGCCGCCTGCGCCGCGGTCGCGAACGGCAGCGCGGTCCGCGTCGACGTCGGCCGGATCACCCCCTTGGCCGCCAGATCGGCAGAGCCGACCTGCTTCCTGAACACCTTCAGCCTCGGCTCGTACCCTGATCTCATACGCCTCAGGGAACACTGGTCGCCGAAGATCGGCGACCCGGCCGCCACCCTCCTCGGCGTCGCGAAGATCCTGCACACCGCACATCCCTTGAAGGCCGTCGTCAACGGCCGCCGTCGCGCGATGTGGCTGCTTTTCGCGGGCAACGGCGCCTACCGCAACCTGGGCATCGCCCCGGTACGTCGCCACGATCTCACCGATGGCCTCCTCGACGTACGCATCGCCCACGGCGGCCGCTTCGCGCGCACCCGTCTGCTCGCCACGGTACTGGCCGGGGGAGTGGCCAGGACCCGCCTGTACGCTGCGGCGCACTCGCGGCAGCTGCTTATTTCCGGACTGCCGGAAGGTGCACGGATGGCATACGACGGGGAAGTCGTCGAAGCGCCCACCGCGTTCCAGGTCGACAAGCTCCAGGAGGCACTGACCGTGTACCGGCCGCTGGAGGAACGGCCGCGTGCTCGACCGATGAGCGGTTGACTGCGGACGGGTGAACCCGGGGAGGTGCGTTGCCGGCACGCACCGGCGCTCCCCGGCACGGATGCGGAAGCGGCTGCCGCGTCATGGAGCACCCGCCGCTGACCGCGTCGCGTTGGGGTGTGAGCTCGTCGCTGTGAGGGCGCCGTGCTACAGCAGCCCGCCCAGCGGCAGGATGCGCTCGGTGAGCTGTCCGCGCAGGCGTCCTTGGTCGGTGTCGGCTTCGGTGAGCCAGTCGGCGGTGACCAGCAGGTCGGCGTGCTCGCCGACCTGTTCGGGGGGCAGGGTGCAGAACGCGGCGACCTGGTCCACGGGCAGCCCGTCGTCCTCGGGATGTCCGAGGCGGCCGTCGGGGCGGGTGTGGGCGGCGGTGTAGAGGGCCAGGAGCCGGGCGGTGGCGCCCAGCTTCTTCTTCCGGATCTTCCGGTCCCCCACGACCTTTTGGGCCCAGCCGGAGATCCTCGCGCGATTGTTCTTGCCGAAGGTGAACGGGCGGGGCTGCTCCGGCAGCAGCGTGGGGACGGTGATGGCGGTGGGGTCCTCGGACCTGGAGGCCATCACGTCGGCGACGGTGCCGGGCAGGCGCAGCCAGTCGGCCGCGACCAGTTGCTGGAGTACCCGCTCGGCATCGCCTTGGAGCCAGCCGGTCAGGTCCTGGCCGGTGATGTTCCCGGTGCCGGCGCGTGCGGCCCGCAGGGTGAGCATGAGTACCGCGAGGCGCACCTCGGCCTGGGGGTGCGGGGCGTGGGCGGCGGCGTAGTCCAGCACGGTGCGGGCGTGCACGGCCTGGTTCCGGGTCAGCAGCCGTTCGACCACCGGTCCGTCACCGCCCGCCGTGTCGTCGGCCACCTGGCCGGTGCGGTTGTCGTGCATCTGGCGGGTGGTTTGCGCGGCCTTCTCGGCGCGCTTGGCCTCGTGGCGCAGGCTGCCGTCACCACTCACGTCGGCCCACAGAGCGAACGCGCGGGCCTTGCGCTCGTGGAGTTCGGCCAGAAGGACAAGGTCGGGTTCGGTCCGCTGCTGGTAGGCGCGGAACGTGTCCCCGAGCTCGATGAGCTCCAGGCGCAGGACGTCGGGCTCAAGGTCGTGCGGCACGGTCCGCTGCGCGATCTTCCCCCGCCGTTTCGCCGGCCGGGAGGCTCCGCCTGGTGAGGCGGCGCGGGCACGGGGGACCGGACCCGGTGCGGCGGTGGGGGATGACGAAGCAGCGGGGGAGGGGCCGTGGTCGGAGAACACCGCCGCGGCATGAGCCCCCACCGTGCCGCCCGCGGGCTGTGCATCCGGCGTCTTCGCCGCCTGGGCCGTCCCGGCCGGGGCGGTGCGTGTCGGGGGCGGGGAGGTGTCCAGGACACGGCAGTTGGGGGTGGCGGCCGCGCAGCGCGCACACATCTCCGCGATCCGCCACAGTCGTCCGGCACGGTCCGCGTACACGGTCAGGACCACCGGGCCCCCGCACCGCACCGCCCCCGCTGGCCGCGTCCCGCCCCGCCGTCCGGCTTCGGGGTCGGGGGTGTGCCACGCGCAGTCGGCGGCCCGGCAGGCGCACCACGCCTCGCCGCGCGGCCCACCGCCCGCGCGGATGTGGGCCAGATGCGCGTTGACGTGGCCGATCGCGGCCTTGCGCCCCGCGGCGGCGCCGCCGGGGAAACGCTGATCGGTGCAGGCCGGGCGGGAGCAGGAGAGCCTGACCGCGCCGGCGGAAGGGCGGCCGTAGGGGTCCAGGCGCACCGTCCACACCCGCCCCGCGACGCGCTCGTCCTGCCGTGTGCCGGCCTCCACCGCCATGTGCGCACCCCTCCGTGTTGCTTGATCCGTTGCCCCGGGCGGTCCCCATCATCAGGGATACCGCCGCGCAGCCCCCGCAGAACGCAACTTCCAGGCCCGGCGTCGCTTCCTGACCCGTACGCAAGAGGCTCACAGGGGAGCCTCACCCCGTCCTGCCGACACTGCTGCGGAACAGCACCTTCTGGGGCATCGCACCGGCTTGCTCACGGCACGAGTCCGATGCAGGGCATTCCTGTACGCCTCATAACGCGGCCACGGTCAGTCACCGGTTCACGCTTCCCGTGCCAGAGCCCACCTCGATGTCCAACGGCAGCCGGCCGGGTCAGCAGTACGCCGCAGCTACTGGAGCGACCGGCCTGACGGTCACACGACGGGATGGCGGCCCGGTTTCGTAGCTGACATCACCCGACTGCTGTGGGAGGTCTATAGTGACACTATGGCTTCGACGACAATTCAGGTCCTGCGGGAGACCCGTGATCACCTTGCCGAGCTCGCTAAGGAGCGCGGTGTGAGCATCGGCCAGCTGGTCGAAGCGCTTGCCGCGGAGCAGCCGACTGCGGCACAGCGGGCAGCGCGGCTGGCCGCCGACCGGGAGGTCGTACGCCGCATGATGGGCGTGGACATCCGCGACGAGGAATTCGAGCAGGCACCCGACGTGCTCGCCAACATCTACAAGATCGCTGCCGAGAAGGTCCGGGCCGACAGAGGCACCGCAGCGTGATCATCCTCGACACCAGTGCCGTCAGGGCGCTCGCCGGCGGCCACAAAACGCTGAACCTCCTGGCAGGCAACATGGCGAAGACACCCGGCGAACACCTCAGCATCCCCGCCCTGTGCCTCATGCAGGCCGAAGCCGATCAAGAGAACCTCTCGCAGCGCGTACTCGCCTTTTCCGCCGTGGTCGTCGACAGCCTCGACACGATGGCTGCCGTCAGCGTCGGCACCATGATCCGCGACGGCTACGGCGGCCCGGACACCTGCCACGCCCTGTACTGCGCACTGCCGCGCCCCGAGTTCACCGGCATGTCGATCCTGTTGACCGGCAACGAGGGCGCCTACCCACCCGGCGTGGTCACCGTCGACGTCGACTCACCCGGAATGCTGGGCTTCCACTGACGGGGCCGCGTGAGCCAAGCGCCGACGGGTGCGTCTGAGGCTGCCACCACAAGCGGGCCGGCCGCGTCAGCAGCACCCCGCAGCGACTGGAGCGCCCGGCGTGACCAACTGGGCGCCGCGTGCACCTTGCGGACGTGCCTTTCGTCGCCACCCTCTGCCCTCGGGGAGGGGCGTGTGGCCACCGGCTTGTCGAGTTCGTACACGACGACGATGTTGCTCATGACCCCACGGTAGGAAGCCGAAGGGCTGATCCGCCTGCAACCTTTGCGGACGGGTGGTTGTGATCGGCCGACGCCGCTCTCATGCCTGGCCCGTGCGCGGCGGCACGTCCGCCGGTTCGAGCCTCGCCACCTCGAACTCCACCCGGACGTCGTCGGCGAGCCGCAACGCGCCGAGGAACGCGGTGTAGGGCTTGATCCCCCAGGTGGACTGCGTGACGGTCGCCCAGCCGCGCAGCTGCCCGGCTTCGTTTCCCGTCCCGTGCACTGTCACGGGGTGGGTGCGTCCCTTGATGGTGAGTTCCCCGGTGATCTCGAAGGACTGAGGGGTTCCCGTGATGCGGGTGGAGCGGAAGGTGATCGAGGGGTGCTCTGCGCTCTGGAGCAGTGCCTTGTCCGCCAGCGTCCGTTTGATCTCGGCCCGGTCGGCGTCGGTGAGTGCCTTCAGCCCGCCGGTTCCTTCTCGGACCTCCAGCGAGCCCGTCTCGACCGTCACCAACACCGAGGACCTGCCAGGGTCTCCGACATCCACTACGGCCTCGCCGGACCATCGGGTGGCTTCGATCGTGAGGTCGTGGCCCGCGCGGCGTCCCAGTCCGGCGCGGCCGGTCTTGATCAGGAGACGGCCGGCCGACGGCCCGAGTCGGTACGTTCCGTCTGTCAGTGTCACAGCGCCGAGAGTACGTACGGATCCGGCAGGCGGGGCCGCCCGCGGCCCGGTCGGCGTGTCCCCCGTCATGTTCTGGGTCGAGATGGTCTCCGAGCGCGGTGCACGGCTGGCGATGCATACCGATAGATCCAAGGTCAACATTTGACCTGTCTCAGCGAAGTTAGTCGGCTGGAAGCCGATGACCTGGGCGGATTGGATTGGTTGAGACGAGAGGTCGCCGCTCACGTGGCGGTGTGTGGTCTTGGACGTAGCGCCTGATGATGCCGTAGGAGATCGATGTCTCGTGCTCGTCCATGAGTCGCGCCCAGATGTCTCTGGGGCGGTTTCCAGCCTCGATCATGGCGTCGATGAGGTGGCGGACAGGGTCGAGGGCGGTTGGTCGACGAGGCAACGGCTTGCGGGGGCGGGGGTCGCGTCCGTCCAGTGCAGCCTTGACGGTCCGCCAGGTGACCTTGTGGCGTTTTTCCAGGGCTCTGCCCGAGAGGGCTTCTGCTTCAGCATCGCGGCGGATGCGCTGGTAGAGCTCTCGCTTGTCGTTCTTCTTGGGCGGTTTGGGGCTTGGGCGGGGGTTGCGCCGTCGGCGGGGTGGGCTGGAATCAGCCAGGACTCGTTCCAGTAGTTCGGGCGGGCGTCCGGCCAGTGCCGCGAGACGTTCGAGTTGGGGTTTCCCGAACAAGTTCGACGAGCCGGTGAGGAAGCCGTGCAGGTAGCTGGGTTTGAGGTGGTTGGCGTGGGCCAGGCGTCGAATGTAGGAGTCGGTGGGTTCTCCAGGACGCGGCCGGACCTGGATGGGAAGCCGGGACAGTGGTGGTTCCGGAGTATCGGTCATGCTCGGGTCGTCTTCTTCTGCGGAGAGGCCGCGGTCTCTGCAGCGTGGTCCAGAGGGATCGCGTCGATCGTCGCCTTCGTCACGCGTTCGGTGCCGCTGAGGATGGCGTCGATCGCGGCTCCTCGGATCGCGTGGGACAGGGCCCCGATCATGCCGTCGGTCCGTTTGTGGAGATAGCGGTCGAGTTTGACCAGACTGCCGGGTGGGTGATCGTGCAGCAGGAGTGTGTTCTCCAGGGTCGCGACCAGCCCTTTCCACTCGGGGCCGTAAGGGAATGGGCGGGTGGGGACGAGCGTGAAGCGGCCTGCGATCTGGGCTCCGCGGGTGCCGGCCAGAAGCTCGCTGTCCTCAACGCCGATGCCCGCATAGACGAACGTCGCGGGAATGCGCTCGGAGAAGTACTTCAAGGTGTCCGAGACTTCGGCGCCGGACCGGGTGGTCTGCGAGATGTTGTGGATCTCGTCGACGAGCACCAGGCCGGTGCGGGTGTCGGTGCAGACGCCGACCACCGCCTCGATGATGTCGGTCATGTTCAGTCGGGACCGGATGGGCAGGCCCAGGAAGCGGGCGAACTCCGCGGCGGCCATGCGAGCGGTCGCGGCTGGGGGAACGGTGATGTAGAGGACCGGGATGCGGTCCGGGACATTCGGATGCCGGGCCCGGTCGAGGAGTTCGTGGGCGCGTCCGAGCTGGGTGATGGCGATGGTCTGCCGGTGCCGGGCAGGCCGGAGACGATCAGCCCGCGGCGTGCGCTGATCGCATGCCGGTTGAGCAGAACGAGCCGTCGGCCGCAGGTCACGGTCTTCTCGACGAATGAGGTGGCGACCACGAGCATGCGAGCGTGATGATCGAGGCGGGCCTCGTCGTAGAGGTCCCGATCTGTCGGGGACAGCCTCTGCAACTCGTCCGGGGGAAGTAGAACTGGGGGCTCGGGCGAACTGGCGACGAACTTCCGCCACCCTTCCAAGGTGGTGAGCTGCCGGCCGGCGTGGGCATCCGCCTCCTGCAGCGTGGTGTGTTGGGATGCCGGCACTGAGATGGTCACGGGCGCTTCCAGGGGTTGGCGAGCGGATCGAACAGGCCCAGCGGGATGACTTCGGCGAGATGGGTGTCTGCTTCCTCGTCGTGCGGTGGCCCGGCAGGCGCCTCGGGGATCGGCCGGTCAGCGGCGGTTGCCCGGGTGCGGGCGGCGACACGACGGTCCCGCCGGGACCGCTTGGCCGGGCGGTCCTTCTCCTCGGCCGGGCCGTCGTGGGCTCGCCGAAGCAGGGCAGCGGCGGCATCGGCGATCTGTTCCTCGGTGCCGCTGGGGACCTGCTCGCAGGCCCGGTCCCAGGCCAGCTCGCCGAACGGGACGCCGACGCGGTGAAGGTGTTTCCAGAACAGGGTGATCCACCGGTTGCGGCGGCGGTCGCGTACCCAGATCCGGGAGATGTCGTAGGGGTCGTGGTGGATCTCCCACAATCCCTTCTTCGCCGCCACCCCCGAGTGCTGGCGGCGCAATGGGGTCAGTTCTGGGCTGTCATAGGTGCGGCGCTTGATCCGGATGCCATAGGAGTTGATCGCCTGCCAGCGTTCAGGCAGCAGCTCGACGTAGTCTTCGCCGCTCAGCGGGACGGGGATATAGCCGCAGGACTCAAGCAGTGTTAGGTACTTCTCGTTCGGCGAGAACGCCCGCGTCGGTGCCTCCGGATCGCGTAGTCCGTCATGGGGCCTGGTCTGCCACACGGCGATGACCCTCTGGAGTTAGGGCAGCGACCACAGCCTTCCGTCTTCCAGCCGCCGACCGCGGCGATCCGTGGTCGAGCCGGTGCAACCCGCGACGAACTGGGCGAACAGCGTGGCCACTGAGCCCAGGGTTTTCTCGATCGTGCCCTTGTCGGTGGGTGTTGCCTTGTGGGCAGGTTGCAGGTTGATGCCCAGATAGCGGCAGGACGCCCGGAAGTTGTGGGAGACGAACACTTTGCCGTGGTCGCAGACGATCGTCTCCGGCACGATCACCGGCCGGGCCGCCGCGTGCTCCAGGCGCTCGTCAATGCTCAGCAGCCGCCGGTGCGGCAGCACCGACCGGGACATCCGCAAGGCGTCTGACCAGCCTGGACGCATTGCCTCCGGGGTGACGCTGCGGGCCAGCAGGGCGGAGGCGTCCGCAGCTTTCGTGGTGGGCCGTAGCACCGCTGCGGTAATCGACCTCGTGGCAATGTCGACCATGGCTGTCAGCTCGACGTTTTCGGCGATCCCGTCGTCCAGCCGCACCAGGACGTCCAGGGGGGTGGAGTCGATCTGCATCAACTCGCCTGGTGCACTGGCCGGCACTTCGCCGAACGGTCCTGAGGGTCTTGCGTTGATCGAACGACGCGTGCGGGCCGACCCGGTGGCATGGGTGCCCGCGGCCAGCTTGTCGAACAACCGATAGAGCGTGGCCCGCGACGGCAGCTCAACGGCGGCGGTCTCGCAGTCGGCGAGAATCTGCTTGGTCCGCCAGATGATGAACCCGATGGTCCTGGACGACGCGTCGGCAGTCTCGGCGATCGCCTGCTGCATCGCCTCCACCACCGCCGGGTCGACGTGCCCGAAGGCCGGCATCTGCTTCGCCGACCGGCCATCCACCAGTCCGACCAGCCCGTCTCGCTGGTAACGCTGGCGTCTCTGCTTGATGCCACTGGGCGACATCCGGTGCCCGGCCGCCGTCAGTTCCGCTGCCTTGGCTCGTTCGCGCTGAGCCAGCGAGTGCTGTTTCGGATCGAACTCCGGCCGCGGCTTCGCCCCTTCCGCGGCATCCGGTGGCAGGCCGTCCAAGACTTCCAGGATGTGCCTCTCCCACCAGCGAGCCTGTTCAGCGGCCGTCTCAGGAAACTCCGCGATCCGAGCCGTCGGCGGCACCCGCCTTTTGCCGGTCACTGGGCACCTCCATCAGCCAGGCTCACAACCGTGCGTGGTCCCATCAGCTCGGTCGACATCGCCTCGGCGGTCAGTTCCTGGAGCCAGAGAAGGTGAAACAGCACGGCCAGCGTTGCCAGCCGATCGCCTGCCGCATCTGCCCCGGCCATCAACGGCCTTGGGGCCGCAAAGAGCTCCCGGAGCCGGTCCGCGACCGGGCCGTTGAGGCAGCGGGGGTGCCGGTAGCGCGACAGCCACCGGACATTCGCCAGCAGCACAGCATCTGGCACCCCGACCCGCTCGAACCTCCACCCGGCCTGGGAACAGGCCAGGCTCGTCACCTCGAACGCTTCGGCGTCCTTCGGCTCGATCCGCTCGTCCGCACGAACATCGACGACCACCGCCGAGCCGTCCGCGCGGCGCACGAAATAGTCCGGGGCGTGTCGACGCTCCCGTTCGCCGTCGTGCCAGTGCAGCCAGAACGGCTGCGAGGCGATCCCCATCACCTCAGGATCGAAGTCCATCAGCAGGAGCCTGTCACGCTCCAACCACGATTCGAAGCCAACGTGTTGCCCGGTCGTGGCCGCCCAGTACCAGCCCGCGAAGTGACGCTCACCCCGTGACCAGCGAAACGGCCGCACCGGAGCGACGTCCTCGAACTGGGCCGTCACACAGTCCAGCAACGGACGCCGGCGACGCTCCCGTACGGCGTCCACGTACGACAACTCGACGTACGGCTCCGCAAGATCCACCCCAGCAGGTACAGCCACCCGCCACCCCCAGCACGATCACCCGCACGACTAGGTTCGCTGAGACGGAAGGCAAAACGACTGGGTTCGCTGAGTAAACGCCTCGATTGGATGAGAGCGGTCAGTTTTGGGCAGCACTTAGCGATCACAGGGCTCAAAAATGTCGATGAGAAGTAGCAACGCTGGTGCTCCAGATGCCGCTGCGAGGTTGGTCTTGGATCCGGTTTGAGGTGCGGTGCTTGCGTGGCTCATTCGGGGGTTCGGTGTTGGATGCCTGGCCGCTCCGCTCACTCGGTCATTCCTCCATCGCTATGTCGCCGTAGCGCCGCGCGACCTCGTGGAACGCCTCCTTGGGGCTGCATGCACCGTCGCCGGTCACCGCCACGACCCCGAAGCCGGCCTTGTCGAGGTCGAGACGAGGGTCGTGGTGATGCGGGAAGTCGGGCATGGCGAAGGTGAATACGAAGCAGCCGTGCACGCCCTCCGCGTCGTACTGGTCGATGAGTTCACTGAGGTAGCGGGCCTGGACGGACTCGTCGCGGGGGTGGTCGCCGCGGATGCGCGGGGGTACGGCGAACCAGTTGACGATCCAGAAGGAACCGGCTCCCCGCTGGTCGGCTCCGGTGAAGGCACCGCATCCGAACTCGGTGATGACGACGGGCTTGTCGTGGTCGCGAACCAGGCTGCGTAGGCGGTCTGCGTAGGTGGTGTGGTTGCGGCCGGAGCGGTAGAGGCTGGCGCCGACCACGTCGAACAGCGACCAGTCGACGTGTTCCCACCCGGCCGCGGAGTAGGTGACCGGCCCGCCGAAGCGGCGCCGCGCGGTGGTTACGGCGGTGGTGAGCAGCCGGTGGAGCCGCCGGTCGATCCTGCGCCGCAGCAGGCGGTGGAAACGCACGATGAGCTTCAGGCGCAGGAACGAGCGAGGTCCGGGGACGATGCCGGGCACGGTGTGGGAGAACTCGCTGCCGACCAGGAGCGTCACCCGGTCCGGGTGTTCCCGGCGAAGTTCTTCGGCCGCCTCGGCGACGGCGTCCAGGTGCTCCAGCAGCTTGGGCTGAGACAGCTCGGGAACGTGGGGCCGGATGTAGACGCCGCGACCGGACTCGAGGGCGGTGCGGGCGGCATCGATCAACCGCTTCCCGTCCCCGATGAGCATCACCGTGGTGCAGTGCAGATCCCGGGCGATGACCTCCATGTCCCGCCGTACGTCATCGGTGGTTGCCTCGCCTACCAGGTAGGAGATGCCGCGGACGGTCAGCATGCGCTTGGCTCCTGTCGACGCAGACGGTGGGCGGCCATGAGGAGAAGGGCGGCGACACCACCGAGCATCGCGGCGTTGACCGCGTACTTCACCATGCCATCCACGTTGCCGCCGAGCGGTTCGACCAGGAAGGACAGCCCGGCACGGACGACGAGAGCACTGCCCGCAGCGGCCAGTACGTGCCGGCGGCCCCAGCCCTGGCGGCGCGACCAGCGCAGCAGTAGCCAGCCGAGTACGACCATGGCGACAACGTTCACCGCCACCCCCGCCCAGGTCGCCGGCAGCAGCTGACTGGCACACCATGCGATCCCTGTGACACCGCCGACCAGCCACCACGACGGCGCCTTCGCCTGCGACTGGGTCCTCGCAGGCCGGAGGGTGAACGCGGCGGCGATCAGGGCGATGGCGACCACTGCGGCGCCGATCAGCTGCGCCGGGCCGGCGGTGGAGTCCGCTGCCGTGTCGTTGTGGACCAGCACGGCGCTCAGCGCCCACAGCAGCACCATGACGCCGATGCCGACGGGGCCCAGCCACCGCCTGTTCGCGATGCGCGGGGCACACGATTCGACCACCGCGATCGGAGCGGCGAAACTCCAGATCACATGCCCCCCGACATAGTTCAGCAAGCTCGCCGCATCGACCCCCAGGCCCGGGATGAGGGTGACCAGCGCCTGGGTCGCCCAGTCGGGGCCATCGGCGTCGACCTGATGATCGAACAGGCTCTGATCGATCAAGCCAGCCTGGATCACCCCGAAGGCCGCGCTCAACAGCAGGATCATCGGCCAGCCGCCACCGGTGCGCCGAGTGATCTCACGGATGAGCACCGCGACAGTTCCGTAGAGCGGCGCGAGGATGAGCAGGCCCGCCAGCAGCTCCAGCGGCCGACCAGTGCTCTCGCCGTAGCCGATGAGGTACTCCGCGCTGATCGGGGACAGCACCAGCAGGCCGGCCACGGCCGCCCAGCGGTACCGAGACCGCGGCAGCGCGGCGGGAGCGGATATTACGGGCATGAGGATCCTTTGGGGGGCCGAGTCGTCATCGGTCCGGTCGACGTTAGAGCGACCGTCGGCGGTCGGGCATCCGTCTTCCGTCCAGGAGGGCATAACTTCCGTCTAGAAGTGCGTGGCCCTCCGTCCATGCGCGGCCTGACGTCGGTTCATGCCTGACCATGTCGATCTCACGCGGGCGCGAGCGCCTGCCTTGCGGCGTGTTCGAAGGGCGTGACGAGTTTCCGCCCCACCACGTAGGACACGGCCTTAGGGGCGTTCGTCCGTACGCATTTTGGGGGCGCGAAGGTCGGGCGCCTGTCGGCGACATAGGCCCGGACCATCGGATAGGTCACCCCTTGTGCCGCGTGTTCGTCGACCAGCCGGTCGAAGATCCTCTTGACGGTGTGCCGCTGCTTGCGCGGGGCGTCCAGGTCAACCCGCAGCATCTGGTCGATCAACGGCTTGTACGCATCCAGCCGCGTCCCGCGGGGCCGCGGTCTCTTCCGGGGCTCAGGCCACACCGACTCCAACGCCGCTTTGACCGTGCGGAATCCGGGGTCGAGTAGGAGCCATGCAGCGAGTGCAGTTTGCGGTCACATGATTTGACACCCGGGTTGAGCTGGCCGACCTCGTTGTGGCTGTGCGGGCGGGTCAGTCTTCGTTTTCGCCATGCGCCGCGGTGGTCGCCTCTCGGTGTTGCTTGTGACACAGGGGTCAGAGCTGCCCGGTTTCGCCGCCGTCGCGTTCGGCGACGGCATGAGCGAGATTGCTTCGGACGGTTCCTGTCATTGGGTGGTCCTCGCCCAGCACCCGCACGCTGTCGGTGAGGGTCTGCTCGTACAGCTCGATCGCCCGCCCCAGGTCCCCCGCCGACTCGTAGGCGCCGGCGAGGCGGTTGCGGGAGGCCAGGGTGGAGGGGTGGTCCTCGCCCAGCACCCGCACGCGGTCGGTGAGGGTCTGCTCGTACAGCTCGATCGCCCGGCCCAGGTCCCCCGCCGACTCGTAGGCGTAGGCGAGGTTGTTGCGGGAGGCCAGGGTGTCGGGGTGGTCCTCGCCCAGCACCCGCACGCTGTCGGTGAGGGTTTGCTCGTACAGCGGGATCGCCCGGCCCAGGTCCCCCGCCGACTGGTAGGCGTAGGCGAGGTTGTTGCGGGAGGTCAGGGTGTCGGGGTGGTCCTCGCCCAGCACCCGCACGCGGTCGGTGAGGGTCTGCTCGTCCAGCTCGATCGCCCGGCCCAGGTCCCCCGCCGCCCGGTAGGCACCGGCGAGGTTGTTGCGGAAGATCAGAGTGGAGGGGTGGTCCTCGCCCAGCACCCGCACGCTGTCGGTGAGAGTTTGCTCGTACAGCGGGATCGCCCGGCCCAGGTCCCCCGCCGACTCGTAGGCGTAGGCGAGGTTGTTGCGGGAGATCAGGGTGTCGGGGTGGTCCTCGCCCAGCACCCGCACGCGGTCGGTGAGGGTCTGCTCGTACAGCTCGATCGCCCGGCCCAGGTCCCCCGCCGACTCGTAGGCGCAGGCGAGGTTGTTGCGGGAGGCCAGGGTGTCGGGGTGGTCCTCGCCCAGCACCCGCACGCGGTCGGTGAGGGTCTGCTCGTACAGCTCGATCGCCCGGCCCAGGTCCCCCGCCGCCCGGTAGGCGCCGGCGAGGTTGTTGCGGGAGGCCAGGGTGTCGGGGTGGTCCTCGCCCAGCACCCGCACGCGGTCGGTGAGGGCGCGGTGGAGGTGTGTGACGGCGCGGGCGGGCTGGCCCTGGCTGTCCAGGAAGGCTCCGGTGCGGTTGAGGATGTCTGCGGTGGTGGGGGTGTCGGTGTCGTGGGTGGTGTGGTCGGTGAGGGCGTCGATGTGGGGGAGCAGGGTGCGCCAGGTGGGCCAGGTGGCGGGGGTGTCCCAGGTGGTGGGCAGGGCGGTGTGCAGGTTGGCGGTGGCTTGTTCACGAGCCTGGTGGATGAGTGTGGGGGGGCGGTGGGGGTCATCGGGGTCGGGGGTGCGGGCGAGGGCCTGGACGAGCCGGTGGACGGCCAGGGTGCCGGTGGCGAGGTCGGGGGTGATCATGTTGTAGGCGGTCAGGAGGCCGAGCGCGGCGTTGCGCGTGGGTGGGTCGGCGGGGCCGGTCAGGGTGGTGGGAACGTTCTCGGGGGCGTACCAGGCCAGGGTGCGCAGCAGGTCGGCGGCTTGGGGCTGGAGTTCGGTGATGCGGTCGAGGGTGATGTTCCAGATGCGGGCGATGGTGCGTTCGGCCGGGGTGGTGGCTGCGCCGTGGCGGTACATCGCCGCCGGGTGCTCGACGAGCAGGTGCAGGTAGGCGCGGGGGGTGGTGAGCGGGTTCTGCGCGAGGTAGGCGGCCGCCTGTTCGATGGCCAGGGGCAGGTGGCCGAGTTCTTTGCACAACTCGGCGGCGCCGTCCAGGTCCCGTTCGGGGTGCTGGGCGGTGGTGATGCAGGTGAACAGGTCCAGGGACTCGTCCGGGTCCAGGATGTCCAGGCGGAGCACGGTGGTGGCGTTGGTCCAGGCGGTGGCGAGCCGGCTGGTGATCAGGAAGCGTCCGCTTCGGGCGCGGGCGAGCAGGCCGGTGATATCGGCGGGATCGTTGACGTTGTCCAGGACGATCAGCCAGCCGGTGTGGGTGGCCAGCCACTGCGCGGCGCGTTCGGCGAGTGCCTCGGCGGTCAGAGCTTTGGCCAGGGCGGGTTGCAGGGCGGTGGCGAGGCCGGCCAGGCCCTGCTGGACGGTGGCGGAGCTGTCGGCGTTGATCCACCGGACCGGGGCGTGGCCGTGGGGGCGGGTGGCGGCCCAGTGCGCGGCCAGGGTGCTCTTGCCGATCCCGCCGAGGCCGTGTACCGCCTGGATGACCGTTTGGCCTGCACAGGAGAGTGCGGCGTCTAGCCGCTCCAGTTCGCGGGCGCGGCCCACGAACGTATCCGGGCGTACCGGCAGGTTGTCCAGCCCTGGTGGGGCCTGGAGATCGGCCGCGGGGACGAGCGCCTCGGGCGGCAGCTGAACGGCCGTGGCGTTGTCCCCGGTCAGGGCGGTCCCCAGGAAATCGCCGCCGCCGGTGTCGATCGCGATGGACCGCGTCCCCGATGCCTCGGTGTGGGGGAGGGCATCGGGCTCAGGTGCCTGCGGCTGCGTGGGCTGCTTCTTGAAGGGCCACTTCACGCAGGGTCCGCGCCGAACTGGTCGCCGGTGGAGACGGTGCCCCCGGGGTTGCCGTTGATGGCGATCGACCGTTCTCCGGACGCGGTCACCGAGCCCGGCCCGGGTTCGGGCTCAGGTTGTGGTGAATCCGGTGCAGGGGCGGCCGGTGCTGCGGTCTCCGGACGGGCCGGAGTATTGCGTGTCCCGGAGTCCCCGGTGGAGACATTGCCTGCCGGGTTGCCTTTGACGGCGATGCTGCGCTCGCCGGATGCTGTGACCGGGCCGTCGGACGGCGGGTCTTCCTGGCGGGCGCGGGTGGCGAAGCCCTGGCCCCATGCGACGGCCAGCGTGGCCAGCACCACCCCAAGCGCCGACGAGAGCGACCAGCGGACCGCGTCGTCTGTGACCATCGACGGCAGGAACACGGCACCGCACAGCCACGTGGGTATCGCGAAGGCCACGGCCGTGACCAGTCCCGCCGCCGCCCACCGGAGATTTCGCCGCATGCCTGCCCCCTCGACCCGAACCGTCACATCCACAACCACGATGGCAGTAAATCCCCTGCCCTGGGGGCTGATCGCACATACGGAGCTCACGCCGATGGGCCGGCAGCCGCGCCGCGGTCGCTGCGGGCAGCGCAACCGCCTGCGGGCTGGACGCCCGGCGGAACTCGACGCCTCCAGCCGGACCCGGTGGACGGTGCGATCGCCGAGCAGCTCGTCGCCGGTCCCCGGGGTGAACCGATCCGCCCTGTACGTCGACACCCGGCGATCGCCCGACGACGGTGACTAGCTGGACATGATTACCTCCAGCGCAGAGACTCACAGGAGCTGACCTGGAGCCCGGAGCGATTGCGCCGCAATCGGCCTCCTGGCCCCGGACTTACAGACACAGCCCGCTTTCGGATTTCAAACCACCTTGGAATAGCCTCTGCTCTCAACTCCCCCCATTTTCGGGCGCATGCCGTGCTAGCGTGATTTCTGCATCTCCCCGTAGCGGCAGGGAACAGCTGGCTCTGTGGCGAGGGGAGGTGATATGCCCGATGACGTCCGGCGAGACGCCCCAACCGGGGGTGACGACGCCGGGCAGGACCAGACTTCAACGGGCCGGGGACGCGCTCCGGCTGGTGGCTGAGTCACTCCGCGTGCTGTACCAACTGGCGCGTATGAGCGGCTGGTTGCCGTAGAAGTAGTGCAATGGGCCCACCCCATGGGGTGGGCCCAGGTCCTGCATCGGCCGGAGACCCCGCACCTTCGTCTCGTCACAGTCTGGGTGCGGGGTTTCCGTACTTGCGGACCGTCTGCGGAGCAAAATGCTTCAGCTTCTTCGCCAGACTACACCACCCAATAATTACTGGGTACCCAAATCTCACCTCAGGGTAATACGCGTCCTCGAAATATCTCCCGCGATTGTTGACGCTGAATCTTCGCCCGTGACACAGATTCAATTACCTTCGCCATCCCAGAACTTTTACTCCTCCTCGCTCGACATTGCCAATGTCCTTCCGCTTCGACGATTTACTCATCCTCCGTACAGCGCTTTTCGATCTCCGTGAGCGCCGGAACGACCCCCGATCGGGTGAATCCGACGGGTCTCGCGGGGCCCCCAGTGCCGTGCTGCGCGGGTAGGTTCAGTCCATGACGCCTTCAACGCTGCTGTTGCTCTGGGTCGCCAACTGGCTGGTGATGTCGGCCATCGTCGTCTTCTTCGTGAAGAAGCCGCCCGATGGGGCGTCGAGTTCGGACCTCGGCCTGGGCTTGGAGGACAACGTGCGCGCGCTGGTGGCCGTGTTGCTCGTGGCCTGGCCGGCAGCGCTGTTCCGGCTCGTGCCGGTCATGCTCCCGCGGCCTACACTGCGGGGCGACGCGAGGTCGTGGCGGTGAATGGTTTGGTGCCCGGTGGAGCTATGGCTTCTTGGTCCCATGTATCCGAGCTGATCGAGGACGGCGCGCGGACCTCGTAAGGGCGACGCCGCCTGTGACGCATCACGAGATCGCGGACGCGGGCGGCGACCCGACCAAGCAGGGCCGGTGGAAGGCCGGCAGCGCCACGGTGAAGCGGGAGTACCTCGACCGTGCCCAGAGCCGGGCGGAGAACCCCTGGCACAAGGTGGCGGACAAGCGCCGCGCCCAGCAGGGCGACGCATGAACGCCTTCCATGTGCGACTGCAGTTCCAGAAGCAGAAGGACGGCCCGGCCGTCGACGGAACGTGGGAGGACGAGCTCAGGGCTCGGCAGAAGTTCACCGCATGGATTGGTACGTACGGATCCCTCGAAGACGTGGTCATCCGCCTGGTCGAGGAGCACGACGACGGGCACCGCCGGACGCTGAGGACCTGGACCAAGCAGACCGGCGACGTGGAGGGCGACCTTCCGTAGGTGGGGAATGCTTGACTCCTGGGAATCGCAGACGTAGACCCGCTGTACGCCCTTCGTTCCGCAGCCCGGACCGGGCGGACTACGGCTCGCAGGGCCCGAACTGGGGGCGGCCCCGTGCAACGTGCGAAGTGGACACGGGACCGCCCATAACCGCCCTGGTGTCGAAGCGGCACCGCGACGGTACGGCCTGCCTCGCCCCCGAGCACGCAGGCTGACGCCAACTGGGTGGAGCGGGTCCTCCCCAAGAGCGGCGTGAGGGCGTGGGGCACGCGCCGGATTCGGGCCGACCGATAGGGCTGGCCGCATGTATCGCGATTCGGAGCAGGGGAGACAGCCGATCATGGAGTGCCCGGGGTGGTGTGATGTCGCATCTGGCGACGTCTACCACAGCGGCGAGCAGATCCCGGACCCCGGCCAGTTCGTGCACTTCAGCTCCAACGTTGGCCTCGATGTGCCGGCAAGCGCCGCACGTCGGGGGATTCGAACCCCTCAGTGGCACCGGAAGCCGATGTACACGGCGGACCTCAGCCCGCTCCAGCCTCAACTCCGGTTGGTGCGCAGGTCCCCGTTCCCGTGTGTCAGCGTCGCTCGAAAAGTGACCCTCTGGAGTCGGTCGAGAATTGACCCCCGGTCCGTCAGTTGATCTTCTGGTTCAGTCCTGCGTGTTGGCCGCGGGGACGCGTCCGAGGTCGCGGTTGCGGAGCCGGTAGCTGTCGCCCTTCAGCGAGATGACTTCGGCATGGTGGACGAGGTAGATCAGCTGGAAGAACAGGTTCGCGGCCTCCGGTTCGAAGGGGATATACCCCACCTCGTCCACGATGATCAGCGGGTAGCGGCCCACGTCGAGTTCCTGCGTGCGGAATACCTACGCTCTTCGTCCCGAAGCAGGGGTAGCCGCCTGCGGTACGAGACCGGAACCAGCGAAGGAACTCCTCTCATGACGGCAGCCCGCCACTCCCTTGTCTGCGCCTCCGTCATCGCCGCCGCGTGTGGCTCCGCGCTGTTGCTGCCCGTCACCGCTGCGCTCGCCAACAGCCCCGCGTCCCCGACCGGCGCCCTGGCGCAGAAGCCCGCCGAGCGCTTGAAGGTCACGGACGAGAAGGCAGGCAAGTACGAGACCACCTACACCCTCAGCTCCGGCGACAAGATCAGGCTCGCCCGAGACACCATGATCGGCCCCCGCGCCGAGATCACCGGCGACGGCGGCAAAGCACACCTCAACTCCGACCGCGGCTGGGAGCACCTCTCGCGGACCGGCGTGAAGTTCACCCTGGTCCATCCCGACAGCAGCAGCATCCCGCCCGTGGTGACCGCCCAGAAAGGCGAGGACAAGATCACCCTGGACTACCCGGGCGGGATCCAGGACCCCGAGCAGGACAACCCCCAGATCACCACCATGCTGCTGGCCGGCGGCGGAGCCGCGGCCGCCGCCGGCCTTGCCTTCACCGCCCTGCGCCGCCGCACCCACGCCTGATGCTCGACCAGTAAGGGTGCGGGGTGGTGAGTTCGGGCTGCTCGGGGGCGATTGACTGTGCCGAAGTTACTGTCGGCGCGTCCGGCTTCGGACGTGGTGGAAGAGGGGAAGATCCGCAGGCTCGTCGGGGCCCTATTGCCTGTTTCCGTCGTACTCCGTTGCCCTCCCCTCTACGCCACACTGACCGACCGGCAACGTACCGAATTCACCCAACTCGTCCACGCGTTGACCGACTCCCTGGCTGGCCGGTGCTGACGGCTTCGGTGTTGGCTTCCGCGATCGCCCGGATGCGGCGCAGCAACGCCTCGCGTACGTCGTCCGGGGAGAGCACCTGCACGGTGGTGCCCAGGGAGAGCAGGTACGCGGCGAGCCGCTCCGCGTCGTGCCCCCCGATCTCGACGCGGGTGGTGTCGGTGCTCTCCGGGGTATGGGTGCCGGTTGTCCACGGGACCACCTGGAGCGCCTCGTCGAGGGGCAGTGGCAGGCGGATCGTCACGTAGAGCGGATACACGACGCTCGCGATCCCCTGGGAGACGAGCCGCGCCGGGTCCGGCGGATCGACGAACTCCACCGCTCGTCCGGTCGATCGTGCCTGGACCACGCGGTCGGCCCGGAACGTGCGCCACTCGCCCCGCGTCACATCGTGGGCGACGAAGTACCAGCGCAGGCCCGTGTATACGAGGCGGTACGGGTCGACGTCCCGGACGGTGGCCCTTCCCCGGTGGTCGCGGTACGACAGGCGGGTGCGCTCACCCTGTCGGCACGCCGTGGCCAGTTCCAGCAGCGTTCCTGGGTCGATCCGGGGCTCGTCGGGCCTGCGGGTGTGCACCAGGGTGGCGTCCAGCTGGGCCAGCCGGTCCGCGAGTCGCCTCGGCAGGGCCTGCCGTAGTTTCAGCAGCGCCGCCAGTGCGGCCTGGTCGCCGCCGAGGGCGGCCTCCCGCAGACCGACCGCCACGGCCAGAGCCTCTTCGTCGTCCAGGACCAGCGGCGGCATGCGGGCTCCGGGGCCGAGGCGGTAGCCGCCCCAGGGTCCGGGGTCGGACTCCACGTGGTAGCCGACGCAGCCGGGCGATGTCACGGCGGACCGTGCGCTCGGTGACCGCCATGCGCTCGGCCAGCTCACGACAGGTCCACGTGGGACGCGCCGCCAGCAGCGACACCAAGCGCAACAGACGCGCGGAGCTACTGATCACATCCCCCAGTGTTCCGCATGACCAGGACCGTATCTGTCCTGGTCCCGTCCTAGCGTTTCCTCCATGAGCACCAAAACCACATCGCCTCCCGCAATCCGCTTCCTCTCCGTCGACTTCGACTGCGCGGACCCCGCGGAGCTCGCCCGCTTCTACGGCAACGCCCTCGGGCTGCCCGTCCTTTACTCCAGCGACGACTTCGTCCTGCTCGGCCGGCAGGGCTCGCCCGGACTCGGTTTCGTCCGGCAGGCCGACTACCAGCCCCCCACCTGGCCGGAGGCGACCCAAGGCAAGCAGGCCCACATCGAACTCGGCGTCGACGACCTGGACGCCGCCCAGGCCCGGATGCTGGCCCTGGGAGCCGTCGAGCCATCGTTCCAGCCACAGCCGGCTGCGTGGAGGGTCCTGCTGGACCCGGCGGGCCACCCGTTCTGCCTCTCCACCCATGGAGTCTGACCATCACGTACAGCAGGCTTCACGGCGCTGCCGCGCCACCCCGGAGCTGTCGGCCCGGCCAAGGGCCATGGGAACGGCCGTGACTCACGGCCGCCCCCTCGCGCTTGCTCTTCGGCGGCTCCCAGATCTTGGGACTAGCCCTTGGTCGCCACCCCGCGCAGTGCCGCGAGGGCCGTGGGCCAGGCGTAGGTGAAGTCCTGGCGGTAACCCGCCCCGAGGTCGCCGTGCCGTTCCCAGCCGTGATGGTGGACCTCCACCAGAGTGCCGGCCGCCTGCTCCGTGAACGTCACGGCGACCTCGGTGGCCTGTTCCACGCGGGGGATGGGCACGCGGTCGGGGCCGATCTGCCAGCTGAAGACCAGACCGCTCTGCGGGCTCCAGTCCAATACGCGGCCCCAGTCCCAGCGCAGCCCGTGGGGGCCGATCTCGTACAGAGCGCCTTCGCTTTGGCACTCGATGCCGATGCAGGTCAAACCATCCGGCCCCGACCAGGAGAAGTCTCTCGGCCACCAGCGGTCGAAGCCGGAGGTGAACAGCTCGAACGAGGCGGGCCGGTCCAGGGGGAGCTCAACCGCCGCTTGCACAGACTCGTGTTCCATGCGTGGACCGTAGACCACGGCACTGACATGCGACGGGGAACAGCTGGTCAGCCGCCACGGCGGCCCTGGCTCCATAGTGCTGCGAAAGTGCTCCGAACTTTTCTGTCACAGTCGCATACGCCCCTGTCTCTCATCTCTGTGAGGCGGCCGACCGGGCCACCCGGGTCGGAACGATCCGTGATCGAACGAGACAGAACGGTGCAAATCATGATGGATGAGCAGGCAAACAAGGTACTGGAGCTGGTGGTCTTCAAACTGAAGGCCGGTGTCACCCCTGAGCAGCTGCTCGGCGCCGTCGACGCTGTGTCGGAGTGGGCCGGCAGGCAGCCCGGGTTCGTGTCGCGGGACTTGTCATACTCGTCGAAGGACGACAAGTGGATCGACGTTGTCTGGTGGCGCAGCCTCAAGGACGCCCAGTCGGCCGCACACGCCGCGGAGACCTCCACGGAGTGTGCGCCGATGTTCGGGCTCATCGACCACGAGTCCATGCTGATGCTGCACGGGGAGCCGGCCACTGCACCGGCTTCCCACTGACCCACGACTGGTGCGGGGGCCTGGACGCGAGTCGCGTCCAGGCCCCCGCGGGACGAAGGAGAGATCAGAGTGGGTAACCGGCAGGGGCCCGAAGAGCACTCGGCGGAGAGAGCAGGGAGAGCGGACGGGTCTGGCTACGCACCTGCGACCGCGGAGCTTCAGGCGGTACGAGAAACGCCGGCGCCCAATCCGCCGAGGCGGGTGGCAAGGACGCCGGCACCGAAAACGCACGTCCAAAGGAGGTGGTTTCGGTGTCGAGTGTAGCGGGGCCCGCGCTGGACGATGCCTCCGCACTTGCCACACGTGACAAAATGTAGTTATATTTCTCTCCTCGCCGAGTGGTGGCGGACGCATTCCAGGAACGCTGTGTTCGGCGCCCACGCTGCCCACCATTCCTCTGGCTCCAACGCCGGGCCGCGCTTGCGCGCCGAGCTGGCCGTCTGCACACACGAAGGAGACACGATGATCCGCGCTGGACGCGCCGGACAGGTTCAGACGATGGCCGACCTCGCTGCCTCGCAAAAGATGTCCCTGGGGAGGTTCCGCAACACCAAGCAGCACCTGCGCGAGGGGCACCCGGCCTCGATCAGCTCACCGGGTGCTAAGACGCTGCTGTGGGATGCCGAGCAGACGAGCGCGTTCAACGCCGGTGACCCCATCCCCGACATCACGGGCCCAGACAGTGACGAGGACCTGCTGGATCGTCAGGAAGCTGCAGCCGAGCTCGGTGTCACTGCGCGAACGTGGAACAGTTACCGGTATGACCCCCGGCTCTCCGAGCACGTGGTTCTGGTCCCCGAACGTGCAGCCGGCGATGACCGGCCCCAGGTCGAGCACTGGCCACGCGGCGTCATCCGCGCCTTCAAGGCCGGTCGGCCGGGCAAGGGGCAAGGCCCGACAGCTGGAAAGCCCAAGGGTAGCGGCGACATGGTTCCCCGGGACCAGATCGTGCCGCTCATCGCCGAGCTGCTTGATGGCGATCCGGCCGTCACCGCGGCCGCCGTCGTCGACGAGTTGGGCGTCGCCATGACCACGGCTATGAGAGGCCTGGCCCAGCTGCGGGGGCGGCGCATCGCGGACCTGGTCGAAGCTGAGCCTTCCCTGTCCCTCGACGCTGCGGCGGCGCGGCTCGGATACCCGGCCATCACGCGGCGGCGTGCCATTGCGGCCGCGCAGGACGAGCAACGCCGGCGCGCTGTCCAGCCCTACCTGCAGGACGTCGCGGACGCCCTGGCCGAAGCCGGTGCAGCCGAAGCCGGCGAGGTGGAAGTGCTGCAGTCCGGCGACCACCTGGCAGCCGCCATCGTGCTTCAGCCCGGGCAGTCGGCCCAGGCCGTGGTGTGGGACGAGCGGTATGGATGGCGCACCGCCACCAGCCGACGACACCCCATCGGCAAGGGCGGCGCTCCTGAGGGTGAAGGGATCCGCTACCTCAGCGCCGACCTGCAGCCGAAGCCGGCCGACGTGCTCGAAGCCCTCGCCGATGGCCGCCGCGGCAGAAAGCGCCCGGCACGTTAGTTCGCCCCTGGCCGCCCCGGCCCTGCACCAGCTGGTGGTGGTGGACACCGGGCGACCTCTACGAGCGGATGTTCAGCACCTGATTCGGAAGGCATCTACACCTAAGCCCTGGCCATTGGTTGCTGTCGATCTGGGCCAGGGTGGAACCCCTTGCCGTGGGGCCGGGGCTGGTCATCGGCTGTGTTGCGCGCCGGGCGGTTTGCGGATCTCGGGACTGGGCGTGAATGGCGAAGACACCCGGCGAACGCCTCAGCATCCCCGCCCTGTGCCTCATGCAGGCCGAAGCCGATGAGGAGAACCTCTCGCAGCGCGTCCTCGCCTTCTCCGCTGTGGTCGTCGACAGCCTCGACACGATGGCCGCCGTCAGCGTCGGCACCATGATCCGCGACGGCTACGGCGGCCCGGACACCTGCCATGCCCTCTACTGCGCACTGCCGCGCCCCGAATTCACCGGCATGTCGATCCTGCTGACCGGCAACGAGGACGCCTACCCACCCGGCGTGGTCACCGTCGACATCGACTCACTCGGAATGCTCGGCTTTCACTGACGGGCAGGCGATCCGTCGGGCCCTGACCGGCGCCGCTGCTGAGGCGGCTGATCATCACGCGGCACCCTGTCGGAGGCGTGTGCGGTGACTGGGTGCCCGTACGCGTTGTACGGCCGTGCCGACGCCTTCCAGCACCTCTCCCGCCCCGTTCGCGCCCGCTGCGAGGAGCGCCCCTCAGCTTACGGCGGGGCTTTGGTGATGTTTGGGGGTGGGGCAGTGGGGACAGGAGTGTGGCGAACGCACGTACGAGAGGCGGGGGTTGAGTGTGTTACACCGGAAACGCATAGTTGCTCTGACCGCAGCGGCCTGCGCGACCGTGATCGCCACAACTACAGCCATGGCGCCTGGCCCCATCAAGGACGGCAGCGGCGCGGCTCACATAGTGGACGACAGCTTCACGACGCTGGCTTCCCCGGGGGGCGAAGACCCGATCCTGCGCGCAGGGAACGCGAAGTTCGGGCTTGCTCACATAAAGAAGGGGGGAAAGCACAACGACAAGCCCAGCCATCCCTACGACGCGGCGGCCAAGAAGCTGTGGCAGCAGGCCTTCTACAACAGCATCTGCAAGTCTGACGGCAAGTACTACACGCTGTACTGCCATCCCTATAAGGCGGGCTCACAGAAGCGTACGATGTGCGTGTTCGTCGATTACGCCGACTTCACTTTCCATGGACAGAACATGGGCCAGAAGGGCATCATCACGGCCTACTGGACCAATGGGCAGAAGGGCCCGAACGGACGCGATTCATGTCTGGAGAAGAACGACTGAGGGGTTCTGCTGCTTCCCGGCGTTTCGTGCCCGGGGACCGGGTCACGCCGCGGGAGGCGACAGACCATCCGGAGGACCCGGTCGGCACGGTCGCGGTGCGGGTGTCGACCGGTGAGCTCCTGGTGAGCTTCCCGCTGGCCGGCGGCGAAATGTATCTCGACGAAGAACTCGACCTCGTCGAGCCTGCTCCGCCGGGTTGGACACCGCCTCCCCCAACCAGTTCGTAGGGCAGGGGCGAGAGCCAGCGAAGCGATGCACCACAGGTGCCCGTTGTCCGTGATCACGGACAACGGGCACCTCGGCGTTCCCGTCAATCGACTCACCTGACCTCACCGCAGCGCCAGCCGTCGGTCTGCCGCCAGGTGAGTGCCGGCTGCTCTTTGCTGGCACGGGGCCGCTGAGGTGCCCTCGCCGCGCACGTTGCACATACGCGCGGCACGCCCGCTCGGGCGCTTTCGTCCCGCCCCGTGTGAGGCGCGGGGCGGGGGGCCGTTCAGCGTGGGCTTGCGTATGTCTGGGGCAGGGCGTGGGCTGCCCCGGTGGTGGTGTGGTCGGGTTCTTCGGCGGCTGCTGGTGGCTGGTAGCTGCTTCGTCGGTCAGCAGGAGGGCCAGGAGCAGTGGTGCGGAGCGTTCGCTGAGGGCGTGGGCGGATTGCAGGAGTCGGTGGCGTGCTCCGGCGGGCAGGGACAGCGCCACGCAGGTGGCTCGCCCGGGGATGCCGAGCGGGAAGGCGGCGCAGACTTCGCGTTGGGAGTACTCCAGCAGGTCGAACTGGGCGGCTTGGGGCCGTGTCCGTCGAGGGCTTCGAACAGGGCGCGGGGGCTGGTGATGGTGCGGTCGGTGAGTTTGATCGGCCGGTAGCGGGCGAGGTGGTTCATGCGGCTGTCGAAGTCGAGTTGGGCCAGCAGGCTTCTGCCGACGGCGCTGGCGTGTGCTGTGTCGCGGAAGTCGACCCACTCCGTCACCGCGGGCGCCTGGGGGCTATAGGCGGACTGGAAGACCGTGACGTCGCCGTGGGTGTAGCCGCTGACGTAGACGGCGGCGCCGAGGTGGTCGCGCAGTCCGGCGAGGGTCTGTTGGAGGAGTTGGTTGCGCTGCTGTGGGTGGCGGGTCATGTTCATGAGCGGGCCGGGGACGTGGGCGCCGGCGATGGTGGAGATGAGGTGCTGGCCGCGCAGCCAGTGCAGCAGCCAGGCCACGGCTGCGAGCGGAAGTCGGCTTCGGCGGGCCAGGGTACGGGTGGTGATCCCGTCTGCTGCGTCGACGAGGTAGAGGATGTCCAGGGCTCTGACCGCTGCTTTCCACTGCTGAGGGGTGTCGGTGTGGGCGGGAGCCCTGCGGGCCATTTCCGTCAGCGCAGCCGGCCGCAACGCATGGACAGACCACCAGGGTTCGTGGCCGCTGTCCTCGTCTGCTGAGGCGCTGGGCGTTGGCGCCGGCTGCTGAGGGAGTGGCAGCAGCAGCCCTTCGCCGTAGTGTGCGGCGCCGCACGGGGCGGTGAGGCGGGGGTGGTCGGCCGCGGAGGGGTCTGTTTGCGGTCCGGGGCCGTGAACGTGGTCCAGCCTGGGGGCCGGTACCCGGACGAGCCGGGGCAGCGCTGATTCCAGTCCGCCTGGTGCGGTGTGTCGGGCTGGCTCGACGCCGCCCTGGTCGGCGGCTGCTCGCAGTTGCGGTGCCAGGGACAGGCCCATGCCTGTGCGGACTTCGTCGATGAACTGCGGATCCTCGATCACCGGGGAGACGGGGTGGCTGGCCGACGTGCCGTGCTCTGCCGTCTCCAGCAGCGCACGGGCATCGCCATGTCCGTGCCGTGCAGCCTCCGCAACAAGGAACCGCACGTTCTCACGCCGCCCCGCGCCCCCCGCACGTGCGGTGAGGGCGGCCATCCGGAACAGCGCCCCGGGATGGCCCGCCTCGGCGGCCGCGCCCAGCCAGTCGGCGGCCGGCGCCAGTTCGTTGCGGCTCAGGGCCTTCGACCCCAGCCGGTACAGCGAGTTGGCATGCGACCGTTCCTGGGAGGTCAGCGCGTACATGTTGGTCAGGGGACCGAAGTTTCCACACGGCCGGTCCCAGAAGTCGGGCGGGCCGGCCAGCTGGGCCAGCAGTTCCGCGAGCCCGGCGGGGACCACGGGCTCCGGGCACCGCGCCCCGTCGCGGTGGTCGTACCTGCTCACATCCCTCACCTGTCCCTCTCCCCGTGCTGCTGCTTCTTCCGGTGCCCGTCCCGAATATGCCCAGCGAGATTGCGTCTTAGATCCGCAACTGCCTTATTTCGAAGGTTATGGAGGCGGTGTGCAGGTATGCCGAGCTTGGTCGCGATCTGCACGTCGCTCAGCCCCCGGCTTTGCAGGTCCACCACCTTTCGTCGCAGGCTTTCCGGCATCCCCTCGATCGCCGGGAGCACCAGCTCCTGCAGCACCCTTGAGCCGTCATCCACCACTGCTCGGGTCTCTGGCACAGCATCGAATGCTGCGCCGCTCATCAGCACCAGCCGTCTGCCGCGCTGCTGCTCACGGCACCAGTCGAGGGCGAGATTGCGGGCTGTCCGCCGCAGATACGCCATCACGTTCGTCCCCGGCGGCAGTTTCCCGGCGGCCGCCTTCGATCCCACCCGCAGATAGGCCTCCTGCGCGATGTCCTGGCACGCGGCCAGCGACAGCGCCCCAAACGCCCGCCGCAGTGCAAAAGGCTGGGTCTCAATAAAGGCCGGGTAGCAGTCCAGCAGCCGCTGCGCCACATGCCCGCCCAGCGCCACCGCCTCTTGGGACAGGCCGTCTCCTACCACGGGCCCGACTCCTCACCCGCCGTCGCGTCGTCCAGCGGCCGGCCGGCGCCGACCGTGACCCGCACCGTTGCCGGTACCTCCGCGGCCACATCGACCTGCACGACCGGAACCCCGGTGACACACCGGCAAGGGGCCTCGGCCGAGCCGGCCTGACGGGACTTCCCAGCGACAGGTCTGCGCTCCCAGTACATGCGCACCACGGCGCCGAGCGCGTGCACCGCGCTCACGGCGGCCGGAAGGTATCCAGTCCACTCCAAGGACGACGTCATGTAAGTGGCTCTCTCCATCTATCTGGCACGGACGCGGTGCGCGCCCTCGCCCCCCTGACGAACCCTGAGACCCACTTCTCCCCCCACGGCCCCCACGTTCACCTGAGCGGGTGAATCCTCGGCGTCTGACCGGCCACCAGGCGCTGGAGATGGTTGCCGAAGCCGGGGCGCGCTCTTCGGCCCCGTGTCCTGTGCCATCGAACTTTGAGCGTGTGTCATCGAAGTTTGAGTGCGCTGCTCCGGGCGCGATCGGGTGCCACTGCCGCACCCGCGCCAGAGGGTGATCGCTCTTGTGAACCTTTCCGGCTGGAATGCCGACTGTCTGTGTGACGGATTGCGCGGGACAGGGAGATGGCGGGTGAGCAGCGACGTGCACGACGGGCTGCTGGTGGTGCGCTGCCAGCTCGGGGAGCGGGAGGCGTTCCGCGAGTTGGTGGGTGCCTGGCATGCCCCGCTGTGCCGCTACCTGCGCGGGATGGTCGGCTCACCGCACCTCGCGGACGACCTCGCACAGGAGGTGTGGATCGCGGTGGTGCGTGGCCTGCCGCGCCTGCGGCAGCCGGAGCGGTTCGCCCCATGGCTGTTCACCATCGCCCGGCGCACGGTCACCGACCAGCTGCGTCAGATGTACCGGGTTCCGGAGACGTCCCTGGACGTGGTGGGCGACGTCGTCGCCGACGACGAGCTCAGCGGCGTCTTGACCACCATGCAGATCGAAGCCGGCCTTTCCGGGGTGCCGCCCCTGGAGCGCGAGGCGCTGATCCTGTTCCACCTTCAGGATCTGCCGCTGGTCGCCTGTGCGGAGGTGCTCGGCGTACCGCCCGGCACGGTCAAGAGCCGGCTGCACCGGGCACGACGCATGTTGCGGACCACCCTTGCGGAAAGGGGATACGAGGCATGAGTGAGCAGAACCCCGCAGCTCAGCGGGGTGTGCCCGAGGAGCTGGAGCGCGCACTGGCTGCGGAGGTGTCGCTGCGCTCCCGGATGCGCCACATCGCGGTGGGGCTGGCGGGTGGGTGCGCGGCGACACTGATCGCGGTGCTGTGGGCGACCGAGCCGGATCCGCTGCCCGCCCGCACGCAGGTGGCCTTCGCCGGACTGATCGCCATCGGGGCGGCCTGGGCCGGCTTGGCCGGATGGGTACTGAGCAGGCGGCGACCGCTGTTCGCCCGGGACCGGGTGCTGGGCGCTCGTCTCGCGCTCGGGGCGACCGTGCTGACCACCATCGCGGGGACGGCGCTGGCCGCCGTGCGCGGTGCCACCGCCGACGTGCTGGTCACCGCCCTGGGCGGGGTCCTCTTCACCGCCGCGGCAGCTCTCGTCTTGGTACGGGCACAGTCCCGCCGCCGCGAACTGCTGCGACTGCGCGATGCCCTGCAACGAGACGACTCCTGAAACACAACCGATCCGAGATCACCCGATCATCAAGGAGATTCCCAATGATGGTGTCAAGCCGGGGCAGTGACGCCTTGTGAGTGCGTCAGGCCGCTGCAGCAGGCTGGGGTCCGCTGGTCTCGAACGTGCGGTGGTCGCGTATGAGGGCCCAGAGCACGTTCAGGCGGCGTCTGGCCAGGGCGAGGACGGCCTGTTTGTGGTTCTTCCCCTCAGCGCGTTTGCGCTGGTAGAACCGCTGGGACTCGGGACAGTGAATCGCGGCGACCTGGGCGGAGAGGTAGAACATGCGCAGGAGCCGACGACTGTAGCGGCGAGGCCTGCGCAGGTTGCCGGAAACCTTGCCCGAGTCCCGTGGGACGGGGGCGAGTCCGGCGACTCCGGCGAGCCGGTCGGGGCTGCCGAAGGCGGTCAGGTCGCCGCCGGTCGCGGCGATGAACTCGGCGCCGAGCATGTCGCCGATGCCGGGCATGGAAGTGATCACGTCTGCGTCGGGATGCTCGCGAAACCGGCCTTCGATCAGGGCTTCGAGGTCCGCGATGTCCTGGTCAAGGGCCATCACCTCCCTGGCCAGCGTGTGGACCATCTTGGCCGCGGTCTTCTCTCCCGGCACGGTGGTGAGCTGGGCCTCGCCCGCGGTCACCGCCGCGTCCGCGGCGCTCTTGGCCGTGGTGAGCGTGCGCACGCCGTGGTTCTTCAGCCAGGCCGCCAGCCGGGCCCGGCCGATACACCGCAGGGCGGCAGGGGTCTGGTACTTCGTGAGCAGGATGAGCGCGGTCTTGGAGGTGCTGTAGTCGAAGGCCCGCTCCAGGGCGGGGAAGTACTCCAGCATCTGGGCACGGAGCCGGTTGATTGCGCGTGTGCGGTCGGCGGACAGGTCCATGCGCCGGGCGGTGAGGATCTTCAGGTCAACCGCGATCTCGCTGGTTACCTGCAAGGGCTGCAGGTCGCGGCGCATGCGGGCGGTGTCGGCGATGACGAAGGCGTCCTTCGCGTCCGTTTTGCCGCTGCCGCGGTACGCGCCGGAGGCGTGGTGGACGGTGCGTCCGGGGATGTAGAGCAGTCTCTGCTCGTGGTTGACCAGCAGGGCGATCCAGAGTGCGGCGCCGCCGGCGTTGAGGTCCACCGCCCACGTCACCGGCTCACCCTCGGCCAGGTCCAGGACGTCGCTGAGGAGTTCCAGCAGCTCGGTCTCGCTGTTGGGCACCCGGCGCGTGAGGAACACCGTGGCGTCCTGGTCGATCACCGTGCAGTGATGCTCGCCCTTGCCCGCATCCGTGCCGGCCCACAGTTCAGGCACGCCCACCTCCGAAGTCGTACGTGTCCTTGTTCCCAGCAGACGACCTCGCCGACGTGTCCATACAAGCGATTCAGTTCGCGCATCCCAATGAGTGGCCGAGTCGTCGCGGGGAGCCGGGCGGCCAATCTCCTTGAGCCACAACATCCGCGACGAGATGACAGCCACACCCAGCTCCCCTGGGTGTCCCGATCCTACGAATGACCGGAACGAACCCAAGAAGAAAGGTATGGATCGATATGAACAACAAGACCGCTCCCATCGGCCCGCTGGCCTTCGCCCTCCGCCTCAGCGGAGCAAGCAAGCGCACGGTCCTGCTGCTCACGGCACTGGCCGGCGCCGCTCTGCTCACTGGGGTCGGCCTGCTCCTGACCTGAGCGACCAGACCCGCCGATCCCGCAGTCATGCGCATGCGGCGGCTTGGTTGTCGGTCTGGTCTGATCTCGGTCGTGCGTCGCGCACGATCGATGCTTACGCCCGGGGCTGGCTGAGTACCTGTTGATGTGTGAGCGGGCGGGCGTCGACCCCGTCGCGGCGGACCGCGCGCATATTGCGCTCTACGTGCGGGAGTTGAACTCGCGGCCGAGCCGTCGAGGAGCGAACGTAGTCTCGATCGACTCGGGATCGGGTCTTGCGAACGCCACGATCCAGCAGCGTTTGGTGCCGGTTCGCTTGTTCTACGACTTCCTCATGGAGGAGGGCCTGCGGGGGTCGAACCCGGTGGGTCGGGGCCGCTACACACCCGGCCGGCGGGCTGGCGGGAATCAGCGGGGGTTGGTGCCGCGGCTGACGAAACTGCCGTGGATCCCCACCGAAGAGCAGTGGCTGCACATCTTGGAGGTGGCGCGGCGCGAGCCGGTCCGCAACCGCGTGATGCTCGCCCTTGCCTACGACGCGGCGCTGCGGCGCGAGGAGTTGTGTTCACTGCGGACCGACGATGTCGACCCGGCTCATCGCACGCTGCGGGTGCGGGCGGAGACGACGAAGAACGGGCTGGAGCGGATGGTGCCGTACTCGGCTGCGTCCGGGGTACTGCTGTCGGGATATCTCGCCCACCGGGCTACGGTCAGCCGGGCGCGGGGCCCGTTGTTCCTTTCTGAGTCCCGGCGCAACTACGCCCAGCCGCTGAGCTTGTGGACCTGGTCGAAGGTGGTCCGCCGCATCGGCCTGGCGGCGGGAGTTGAGCGGCTGACCACCCACACCACCCGGCACCTGTGCCTGACGGACCTGGCCCGGATGGGCTGGGAAATCCATGCGATCGCTACGCTCGCCGGCCACCGGTGCACCGACTCCACCCTGCAGTACATCCACCTCTCCGGCCGGGACCTCGCCGACAAGCTCAACGCGGGCATGGAGCACATCCACGCCTGGCGGGTGCAGATGCTCGCCGCCCCGGATGCGACAGGAGTTGTGCGATGACGGCGTCCCCGTTGCCGGCCGGTGAGGACGACCGCTGGCGTTCGCCGATACCCGCGCAGCACTACGACCGCTTTCCCCTGCTGCTGGCTTCCGAACAGCAGGCCATCCAAGCGTTGGGGCTGAGGGAACTGCGTCGGCTGCGCAATCACAATGCCCTCGCCCCGCAGTGGTTTGCCCTCCAGCGGCTTCTGGGGCCGCTGGAGGCCATCGATGCGAGCTTCGACTCTCCGTCAGCCGAGCACGTACGGCGAGGGAGGCTCGATGCGAAGGCCGTGTTGCTGCTGCGGTGCGCGGAGTCGGGGCGCTCCTTTTGGGGCTGGACGCGGGAGGAGTGGCTGGAGCTGCTGGGCGAAAGTCACGCTGCCTTCCGGCGGAGTGTTCCGGAGTGGGCCGAAGGCGCGGTGCGGCCGTTCCTGTGCGGGCACGCCTTCTACCTTGCGGAGTTCAAGGACTTCCACCGGCTGGGCTATTTCGGCCGGCACACGCTCGCCTGCCGGGTCTTCGGGCGCAGCCGGGTGGATGCGGGGATCGACCGGATCCGCGCAGTGCTCACCGAATGGGGCTACCGATACGGCGGGGAAGAGGACACGACGGTCCCGTCGGTGGTCAGCCAGCTCTTCCTCCTCAACCGCAGTCCCCACGTCGATGACCTCTCAACGGATCTCTTCGCCAGGGTCCGCGAGGCAGGGGCGCTCACCGCGGCGGGCATGCGCGGCCTGCACCCGGTGCAGCGGGCCGTGGCCGCTTTGGGATTCAGCGATCAGCCTCCCTGGAACACCAGCCCAAAGATGGCGGGGACGGCGGGGGTGCCGGCGGAGTGGAGCCGGTGGGCCGAGCGCTGGTATGCCACCTCGACTCTGACGCCCAACGTCCGCCGTCACTACCGGGCGACACTGTTCAAGGCCGGCCGGTGGCTCGCCGCCGAGTGCCCGGACGCTGTCAGCCCAGAGCGCTGGACGCGGCAGACGTGCGCCTCGTGGACAGCGGCTGTTGAGCGAATGAAGGTGGGTGACTTCGTGGAACGGACCGTGGCGCACAGGGACCGTATTGGGCAGCCCCTGAGCGCGGCAGCCAAGAGCGAGCACCTGAGCGTGCTGCGGGCCTTCTTCCGTGACTGCCAGGAGTGGGAGTGGTTCCCGCGGCGTTTCGACCCTCAACGGTCGTTGACCACTCCGCGCAGCATCAGGTCTCTGATCGGCCCGAACCCCCGGGTGATCGCCGATGACGCGTGGGCGAAACTGCTGTGGGCGGGGCTGAACCTGGAAGCGGACGACCTGTTCGAGACGGGAGCCGGCCACTTCTATCCTCTGGAGCTGGTCCGGGCCGTCACCTTGACCTGGCTGTTCTCCGGCCAGCGAAGCGATGAGATCGCCCGGCTGCGGGTGGGCTGCATCCGGTGGCAGCACGAGGGAACGACGATCGCGGGCGACTCGGAGGTCTTGGCCCGGGACGCGGTCTGCCTTCTGGATGTCCCCACCCACAAGACGGGCACGGCGTTCAGCAAGCCGGTCGACCCGATCCTGGGGCAGGCGATCGACGCCTGGCGGGCCGTGCGGCCCGAGCAGCCGAAGTACACCGACCGCCGCACCGGCGAGCTGGCGGACCTTCTGTTCTCCCTCAGGGCCCGGCCGGTATCCCCCGCCTACATCAACTCCACGATCATCCCGATGCTCTGCCGCAAGGCGGGAGTTCCTGCCGCTGACGTGCGCGGGAACATCACCAGCCACCGGGCCCGCTCCACCATCGCCAGCCAGCTCTACAACGCGAAGGAGCCCATGACGCTGTTCGAGCTCCAGGCGTGGCTGGGCCACCGTTCGCCACAGTCCACACAGCACTACGCGAAGATCAGCCCGAACACCCTGACCCGTGCCTACAGCGACGCCGGCTACTTCACCCGCAACCTGCGCACGATCGAAGTCCTGGTCGACCGGGACGCGGTCGCCTCCGGCGCGGCAGCATCGGGCGAGCCCTGGCAGTACTACGACCTCGGGCACGGCTTGTGCACCTACTCCTTCTTCGAGCAGTGCCCGCACCGCATGGCCTGTGCACGCTGCGACTTCTACACGCCCAAAGCCTCCAGCAAGGGCCACTTGCTGGAGGCCAAGGAGAACCTGCAGAAGATGCTGGCCGCCATCCCGCTCACTGACGAGGAACAGGCCGCCATCGACGACGGCCAGACCGCACTCGACCGACTGCTGGAACGCCTCGCAGACACCCCTACACCCTCCGGCCAGACCCCCCGCCAACTCAACGTCCCCACAGGAGCCACCCTCCTGCCCATCGTTGACGTCCGGCAGGGCACAACGCGGCGAGCTAGGGAAGACTTGCGATGCATCGCACCAGACACCGCGAGCCCGCCCTCCGGGCAACGAAGCGACTTGTCCTTGCCCCCGGCGACAGTCGTCAGTGTCCTGCCCCTACTGCCCAGTCCAGCCCGGGGCAGATCACCCCAGCCCGGGCAGGCTCCGCAGCTCCTTGATCTTCAAGAGTCGTGCGAGGAGCACGAAGAGAAGGAGCATGGTGACGCCTCCTGCCGCCAGGCCCAGAACGGGTGCCCATGTGGTCGACGTGACGGTGGTGGAGCAGGTGCGGGCCACGAGCCAGCCCAGGGTTCCGGCCGCGAGGGCGGAGGCTGTTAGCTTGCCGTAGGTGCGGCACAGTCTCTTGCCGTCCAGCTGGCCTTCGAGGCGTCGTCGCAGCAGCAGCGCGGTGATGAGCAGGCCGATGGCGTAGGAGGCGGCGTAGGCGCCGGCCAGGCCGATGACGGCCCATCGCGGGGGCATCAGCAGATGGCAGGCGGTGGCCAGGGCGATATTGACCGTACTGATCCACACGGCCATCCAGAACGGGGTTCGGGTGTCCTCGAAGGCGTAGAAGCCGCGGAGCAGCATGTACTGCGCGGAGAAGGGGATCAGGCCGAGCCCGAAGGCCTGAAGCATCTGGCCCAGCGGCACGGTGGACGCCGGATCGGCCGCTCCGTGCGCGAAGACGACCTGCGCCATTTGCGGGCCGAGGGCCACGAAGAAGAAGGCGGCGGGAACGATGACGACGCCGCTGATCCGCAGGGCTCGGGAGAGGTCGCCGCGCATGTCGTCTAGACGGTGTTCGGCGACCGCCCGGCTCATCCGCGGCAGCAGGGCGGTGACCAGCGAGACGGTGATGACCGACTGCGGCAGCGACCAGATGGTCTGCGCGTAGTTATAGGCGGAAAAGCCCACACCGCCATTGGGCAATGCCGTGTCCGCGGCGGAGGCGTAGCGGGTCACTACCGTGCTGGCCACCAGGTTGGTCAGGACGAACAGCAGGGTCCAGCGGGCTGCGCTGATGCTCTTGCCCAAGCCGGTGCCGCGCCAGTCGAAGCGCGGGCGGAAGCGAAAGCCGGCGGCCCGGGCGAAGGGGATCAGGGCGAGGGCCTGGATCGCCAGGGCGAGCGTGGTGCCCGCGCCGAGCAGCGTGACCTGGGTCTGCGTGATGTCCTTGACGGAGTCCGGGACCGTCATCATGCCGAGGTACACGCCGAACATGGAGATCAGGACGACGTTGTTGAGGACAGGGGTCCACATCATCGCGCCGAACTTGTTCCGGGCGTTGAGCACTTGGCCCAGGATGCTGAACAGTCCGTAGAAGAAGATCTGCGGGAGCAGGAACCGGGCGAAGACCACCGTCAGCTGGAACGCTTCGTGGTTGGCCGGTGAGTCGCTCTGATAGAGGCTGATGATCTGCGGCGCCGCCCACACAGCCAGCAGCGTGCCGACTCCGAGCACGGACATCGTGAGTGTGACCAGACGCTGCTCGAAGGCACGTCCGCCGTCCGCCTGCTCAACCCTGGCCCTCACCAACTGCGGTACCAGTACGGAGTTCAACGCGCCGCCGATGAGCAGGAAGTACAGGCTCGCCGGCACCACGTTGGCCTGGTTGTACGTCGTGGCCAACAGTCCCGTCCCCAGCGCCCCGGCCTGCAGCACTGTTTTGAGCAGTCCCGTCCCCCGGGACACCACCGTCCCCGCCGCCATCAGCATGGACGAGCGCAGCAGCCCGCCCTTCTTTGCCGCATCCGGCTTCGTAGCGGCGTGGCGCCGCCGCTTCTGATTCCTCCGTGACCGCGTTTTCGCCGCAGCCTGCGTCCCCTCCACCATGTGCCTAATCTACGGCGAAGAGATCATCATCATTTGCGCTGCTCCGGGTTCTCTGGTCAGCCCGCGGTCCCCAGCCGATGCGGAGCCAACTGGAGAGCCCGGGGCCTGGGGTCATGCAGGACGCCCGGCCACGGGCCGCCCCCCGGCTCTCTTCCTCGCCGGCTGCGATCCGAGGTGGCAGAGCGGCGACGGGTACAACTGCGCAATCACCAAGGACAGCGGACTTGACAGGGCTGATTCCACAGAATGGAGATGTGGCTGCAGATCAGCCTCGAACGCGTCCGGGAGCAGATCATCGTCGCCGAGCAGCGCGCCGCGCAACAGGCGCGGGCCACGCCGCCACCGCCGCCGGATTGGGTTGTGCAGCTCAGCATCGGGCACGGGGCGCACCCCATTGCTGTACATGTAGGCGGCTGCCGAAGCGCCGGCCGCCGCGCTCGCCCCGTCAGCCGGGACCAGGCCATGCGCGCCCTCACCGAGGGCGTCGATCCATGCGCCCTGTGCCGCCCCGACACCGAGCTCGGCATCGTCTAATCGCCCACGGCGGGAAACGGGAAACGGCGCCAGCGGCCAGCAGGACCTTGCTGAGGCCCGCCACGTCCCGTTGACGCATCGGAAACTGCCCGCCGCCCTCGCGCTGTACAGCCACCCCCGGTGGCACTACGCCTGTGGTGGGCACGGCATGCCCGCCCCTGAGCCTGGCCGGGGGCCTAGGAGGCTTCCGGGGCGTCGGCCGACGACGTGCGTACGGGCCGTGCTCCTTTGCCTTCGGACGGCTCTGTCCGGGGGCATCCGCGGTACACGATCCGTACCGTCGAGCCATGCGATCGATCTGGAAAGGAACCATCTCCTTCGGGCTGGTCGCCCTTCCAGTAGACCTATTCGCCGCCACTGAGGATCACGGGCCTGGCCTTCACCTCGTGCACGCCAAGGATGGTGGTCGTGTACGCCACCGGCGGGTATGCGAGCTGGACGGACGTGAGATCGGCCCGGAGGAGACTGCCCGCGGCTGGGAGGCGCCCGATGGTCGCACGGTTGTTCTCCAGGATGCCGACCTAGACGCCTTGCCACTGCCCTCGAAGAGGATCATCGAGGTACTGGGATTCGTCGGCACCGCTGACGTCGACCCGCTGTTGTATGCGCGTCCCTACTGGGTAGGCGCCCACGGTCCCGGGGCGCAGCGCCCCTACGCGGTCCTGGTTGAAGCGCTGGCGCGATCCGGCCGACTCGCTGTCTGCAAGGTTGCCCTCAGGTCACGGGAGCGGCTGGCGATCCTGAGGCCGAGGAACGGCATCCTGATCTGCCACACGCTCCGCTGGCCTGAGGAGGTTCGTCAGCCGGGTGACCTGTCCAGTCCCGTCCCGACCACCACGCGTGAGCTGGAGCTCGCCGAGCTGCTGATGACGGAGATGTCCGGGGTGGACGTCGGGTCGCTGCATGATGACTATGCCGAGGCTCTCAACGTGCTCGTGGACACCCTCGCGGCCGGTGGGAAGGCCGTGCTGCCGCCTGAGCCGGAGCCTCCCGTGGATTTGATGGCCGCGCTGGAGGCATCTGTGCGGACCGCTCGACGTGCCCGGAACGAGACCGAGTAGACCGACCTGCGGCAAAGCACGCCGTGGCGGACAGCGGCTGCTGGCTCGGCCATCAAGCGGACAAGATCACCGGCCCCCACCGCACCGACGCCTGAGCCCGCACTTGGTGGGGTGACCTGCCGGGCGGGGGGTCTGTCAGGATGGTGGGTATGGCAAATGAGACGGCGACGCACGACGAGCGGCTGCGGGACCTGGAGGCGGAGGCGTTCCGCACCGGGCGGACACTTGCGGAGCACAGCGAGCAGTTGACGACGATCCGTGAGCAGCAGCGCACGGCGTTTAGCAACCTCGACTCCCTCGCCGACGCCGTCGGCGCGCCGGGGGACCGGTCGATCACCCAGCGCTTGGACACGATCGAGGCCGTCCTGTTTGCCCTCGCCCGCGCGCAGGGCATCGACCCCGACAGCGTCTCCTGACCCAGCTGGTCGGCCGGGCCCCAACGTCGGCCGGACTCTCACGCTTGAACGGCTGTGGCCCCGAACACGTCTGGTGTTCGGGGCCACAGCCGTATGTGTGCAGGTCAGACGGTTGGGCGCGGCACGGTCGCCGTATCTCCTCTGCCGGTACTGGATGCCACGCAGGTGGTCCTGGCGGGCGGTGACCAGGGCGCGCCACCGCTGCCGGACGGTGTGTGCATCGTCCAGCCACTGTGTGGCGCTCTCAGCGGGCTCGGGCAGGTCGCCCATGGCGGTGGCGATGTCGACGTAGTACGCGTAGCCCCCAGTTGCGGTTGCCTCGCGCAGGCGGTCGATGGTGGATGTCAGGTCGTCCTCGCGTACGGCGTGGTGGAAGGCGAGGACGGTTTCCAGGAGTGGGGTGAGCCAGGCGAGGCCGGCGACGGTGATCTCGGTGCGCAGCACAGTGGCGCGGTCGGTGACGTCACGGTCGGTGCCGGCGTCCCGCACGAGAGCCGCGACGTCGGCATAGAGCGTGGTGGCGCGCTGATCGAGCTGGGCGAGGAACTGGCGGGCAAGGGCCAGTTCCTCGTCGGCGCGCAGCGGGTCGGCAAAGGCGCAGACGAGGGCGAGGAGTGTCTGGGCGATAGCCCGCTCGCCCGGGGCGTCGTGCTGCTCAGCCTCGGTCCGTGCGGCCTCAAAGGCGGTGACGGCGTGGGAGATGTCGCCGTGGGGCCACCTGATGTGGCCCAGGACGCGGTGGTGGCGGCCCTCCCAGCCCAGAGTGGGAACGGCGGCGAGGGCGGTGGGGAAATCACCCGCAATTCGGGCGAGGTCGGCCAGGCCGCGGCGGGCGCGCGGGGCGAGCCGGCCGTCGGCGTCGGCGTCGGCGACCTGGCGGTATCCGTCAAGGGCGGCGTCGGCCAGGAGCCGGCGGTGGAGTGCGCTGAGGTTCACGCGGCTGCGGAGGTCCTGCTGGCCAGAGCGGGGAAGGCCGCTTCCCACACCTCTCGGATGTGCCGGCTGACCAGCGTGCGCAGCACTGGCCACAGCGAGACCAGCATGCCTTTGTTGAGCAGCGCGGTCAGGTCGTCGCGCTGCCCTTCGGCCAGTGCGGTGCGGTAGTAGCTCATGCGCTGGCGTGGCTGGTCCAGGTTGTAGGTGCGCAGGCCGGACCAGGCGATGTGCAGCGGCAGCTCGACGCGGCCGTGGGTAGGGCCGGTGAGGTCGTCGAGGGAGGCAGGCAGGCGGTCGGCGTACCGCTGGCGCAGCACGTCCGTGGCGGACGGTGCGGCGGTGGGGAGGACTGCGAGGCCATGGAGCGATTATCCCCTGCCGAGGTGCTGGCGGGTACCGGTGGGCCGTATCCGCTGTGCTCGCGTCGGCTCAGGTGCATGGCGTCCTCCTAGATCACGGCGACGGCGGCGTGGCAGGGTGGGGGCATGTGCGGCCGATACGTCTCCACCCGCCGCCCCCAGGATCTGGTCGACCTGTTCGACGTCACGCGCTGGGACCCTGACCAGGCTCTCGACCCGAGCTGGAACGTGGCCCCGGCCTGAGCAACCAGCTCGACCTGGCCCTCGGGCCGCGGTCGTAGCTCCGCCGGGAGTTGGGAAGCCGTCAACGGGAATGCTGGAGGTGGGACAGGAGACACTGGCTGTCGTGGCAGGCCAGACTGTGAGTAGGTGATGGAGGTGAAGGGATGAGCGTTGCCAGCTTTACGCACCACGGGCCCTGGACCGTCCAGGACGTCCTGGCCCTGCCCGAAGACCGGACCGTCCGCTACGAACTGCTGGGGGAGTCACTCGTGATGTCCCCCGCCCCAGGCCTGCGCCACCAGCGCGCCAGCTTCCGCCTCCACGTCGCCCTGGACGCGGCCGCCAGCGCCGCCGGCGCCCCGGTCGAAGTGCTGGAGGCCATCAACGTCCTCCTGCCGTCCGGCCTGGTCGTGCCGGACATCGTCGTCGCCGACGCGGGCGCGACCGCCGAGGACGGCGTCAGCATCGACGCCGATGCCGTGCAGCTGGTCGTCGAGCTCGTCTCACCCGGCAACAAGACCATGGACCGCAAGCTCAAGCCCCTGCTCTACGCCGAGGCAGCGGTCCCGCACTACTGGCGCCTGGAGTTCGACCCGGCCCCGCGCCTGATCGTCAGCGAGCTGGACGGCGGCCGGTACGTCGAAACGGCGACCGCCCTGTCGGGCACCGTGACCCGCATCAAGGAGCCGTTCCCCTTCGAGATCGACCCGGCCGGGCTCGCCCAGCCGCAGCACAGAGGCTGAGACCCAACCCCCCTCAGGACGGGGTGGCGCCCTTGTACGGCGGGCGGAGTCACGGGTGCCGACCGGTGGCTGGCAGCGTGGGGGCATGTGCGGCCGATATGTCTCCACCCGCCGTCCGCAGGATCTGGTCGACCTGTTCGACGTCACGCGCTGGACCCCCGACCAGGCGCTGGATCCGAGCTGGAATGTGGCCCGACCAATGATGTGTGGTCGGTGCTCGAACGCGTCGAACGCGATACCGGCGAGGTCACCCGGCAGCTCCGACCACTGCGCTGGGGTCTGGTGCCGTCGTGGGCAAGAAGCCTGAGCATCGGCGCGAAGATGATCAATGCGAGGGTGGAGACCGTCGCGGTGCTACTTCTCACCACGGGGAGCTGCGAGTTCTCACGTGATTCCACCCCTGGTCCTCATTCGGCGTCACCAAAGGACCTGTGACCAGCCGTGGGTGGCTGGCATTCCGCGGCGAAGCGACCCGGGGCCGGGCCAGCCGAAGCCTGCGGTGCCGCCGTTCAGGTCGGGGGCGCGCATGCGCGGAGCCTGCAGGCTCCGGTCATGTACGGCCACCTCGATGCTCTCCGGGTGCGCGGTGAGGTCCAGGGTGCAGGCGCCGCCGTGGCACAGGGCGTTGGTGACGAGCTCCGAGACAACAAGGACCCCGGTGTCGGCAGCCTCAGCCGCGCTCGCCGGCGGCACCAGGTCTTCGAGGAAATCCCGGGCGCTTTGGCGTACGCCGGCAATGGATACCGCGGAACGGACGGTTGCCACGTTGACGCTCATTGTGTCCATCAGGTCACCCTGGTCTCTGGATCGTCACGCGCGGTCCTGTCCGGCGGTGCTTGTGCACTGCCTGCGGTGTGTCAACCGCACGAGTCCCGGCTATGGCGCGTGTCCAGAGCGGTCATCCACATGTCCAGACGGGGCGGCTGTGGTGTTCGCGGCGTCAAGGCTGGCGTAACGGTGCTGGTCGGAGAGGGCGAGCCTGGCTGGAGCGGGACCGCCGCGCACCTGTTCAGTTTTCGAGGCCGACTATATCTCTCCGCATGGCTCACGGAAATCTATGTCGGCCGGAGTAGACATTGGATCGTGGTGTGGTTATGGTTTCTCTCGTAGCCCAGAGAGACAGCAGGGCCCGGCAGAGATGAACTGCCGGGCAGCAGTAACCGCAGTTGCAGTTCGCGGGACGGTGCGGTGGTGGAGTTTCGAAGCCAGGGTTGTTGCAGGACGGCGACGGGACTGACGACCGGACCGGGTGGCCCGCAGTCATCAGGGGCCGCCGTGAGCAATACCGCAGTTCACGCAGTAGCAGTACCCGCAAGTGCAGTTCGCAGTACCCAGCAGTGAAGTAAGTGAGCAGCACCTCGGTGAAGGCGTCGGCTGCGGGCGCGCGCACCGGGAGTTCGGCAGTGGGGTTCTAAGCCAGAGCAGACGCAGGACGGGCAACGGGCCTGGCTGTCGAAGAGTGGCGCTACCGCAGGCCACGCAGCAGTTTGCACCACCAGCAGTACGCAAGAGAGCAGTACCAGCAGTAGGTCAGTGATTGATCCCAGAGGGAAGAAACGGAGGAGCCAGGCGCCATCAGGATCGCCCGGGTGGAAACCTGAGCCCGGGTACCGCAGGACATCGATAGTGAGGTGGTCTCCGGTCAAGCAACCGCGATCCCCGCACACGTCCTCATCCCCCGTGAGCCGGTGCGGAACAAGAAGGCCGGCGCAGTATCAAGGCCGGCAGATGGTGTAGTAGTTCCTTCGGGGCCCGGGTGCCATACGGCATCCGGGCCCCTCCACGCGTTCCACACAGTGAGGTGAAATGACAGCAGACGACTCGTTCAGCCGTCTCGACGACGACGACTACCCCGCCTACACCATAGGCCGGGCCGCCGAAATGCTCGGCACCACACAAGGCTTCCTCCGCGCCGTCGGAGAAGCCCGCCTCATCGCCCCGCTGCGCTCCGAGGGCGGCCACCGCCGCTACTCCCGCTACCAGCTGCGCATCGCTGCCCGCGCCCGGGAGCTCGTCGACCAGAGCACCCCCATCGAGGCCGCCTGCCGCATCGTCATCCTCGAAGACCAGCTCGAAGAAGCCCAGCGCATCAACGCCGAATACCGCCACGCCGCCGAATCAGAGAACCCGACGACCGCGGGCTGATGTGGTGAGTGCCCGCGCTCGGAGCGTACAGCTGCCCCGGGACGAGGCAGCGCGAGCGCGCGATGAAAGGCTTCCGGACACCCGGCGCGGCCCAGAAGTTCCTGTCCGCGTTCAGCGGCGTGACGAGAACTCTGATCACGACTCTCCCGCGCTGTTCCGAGCGGTCATCCCCGCTGCCCCCGCCGCTGCCGGCCTCGCGGCCATCCTGACATCATCCCGAACAGGCCACCCGCCCGGACTCCAGGGCCCGGTTCCCCTCAGCTCATGATTCACAGGGTTCAGCTGCTGATGCGCAGGGTTTGGCTCCTGCCTTGAGGGGCTTGAAGGGCTCGGCTCCTGATCCCGATGGGACTCAGCGGCTGATCGCCCAGCCTCTGATCTCTCACCGACTGATCCCTCAGCGACTGATCCCTCAGCGTCCGATGTCTCAGCGACCGGTCTCCCAGCGTCCGATCCCCTAGCGTCTGATCTCGAAAGACTTCTTCTCGATCAGCTTGCCGCCCTTGAAGCAGAACCGGAATACGGGCTCGTCCAAGCCGTCCCCGGTCTCGGTGGACATCAGCGTGAGGCACTCGGCTCCCTTGGGCTCGGGCGGCGCGCCCTCGTCCAGACCGCTGGTCAGGAACGATTCCCCGTCAGGCAGCTGTTCGCGGACCTTCGCCTCGGACTGCCCCATCTTCACCGCGTCGTACTGCTTCGGCTCGATCATGGCCTTGTCCGCCTCTTGGAGGAAGACGACCACCCCGATGACCACGACGATCAGCAGCAGCAGGCCGAACAGCGCCGCCAGCCCACAGCCGATCGCTATACCGTTTCGTCTCTTTTCCCTGCTCATTGCCCTGGCCAGCTCCTTCGGCAGACTGTTCCAGTCGATGACTGGATCACCCTCGTCGGAGGGCCCCGCGGCGTTCTGCAGCCGAAAGTCGTCTGTCGCGTCGACGAACGTCGCCGCCCCGCCGGACGAGTGGCTCGGAGCGCCCTCCGGCGACGTGTACGGCAGCACGCCCGCCAGCCGGAAGCCGCCGTCCGCCGTCGGGCCCGCGTGCACCATGCCGCCGATGAGCCGGGTCCGCTCCCCGAGCCCGGTCAGGCCCTGACCGCCGCTTACCACGCTCCGGCCGGTGCCGGCCGCCTCGGGGGCAGGGCCGTTCGCGACCTCCACGACCAGCGCATCCGGCTCGTACCGCAGCTCGATGGTGATCGAGGCACCCGGGGCGTGCTTGTGCGCGTTGGTCAGGCCTTCCTGCGCGACGCGGTACGCCGCGTGATCGGCGGTCGGGGCGAGCGGGCGCGGTTCACCGGAGCGCCGCAGCTCCACCGCCGTAGCCGCGCCCCGGGACGCCTCCACCAGGCCCTCGATGCCGGCCGCCCCGCGTGACGGCGCTGTGGCGTCCTCTTCCCCCATAGCCTGAAGGGCGTGGGAGGTGGCCCCCTGGCCCAACTGGCCGCCCCGACCCTCCTGGCCTCCCTGGCTTCCCTGGCCGGGACTCTCCGTCCCGTCCCTGAGCAGCCCCACCACCTCGCGCAACTCGTGCATCGCGGCCACCGACGCCTCGCGCAGCACACCCACGGCCTCCCGCTGCCGCCCGGTCAGCTCCCGGTCCACTTCCAGTGCGCCCGTGTGCACCGATATGAGCGTGAGCTGATGGCCGAGGCTGTCGTGCATGTCCTGCGCGATGCGCTGACGCTCCCGCATCCGGGCCTGTCCGGCGATCATCGCGCGTTCGCGCAGCAACTGGGCGTTGTACTCACGAAGGATGTCCGCAAGCGTGCGGTGCTGCGACCAGTAGCGGCTGATGAGGCCGGGTACGACCACCATGACCAGCGTCACCGGGGCGACGAGGGCGAGGCTCAGCAGTGAGGGGGGCGCCTCTTTCAGCAGGGTCAGGCCGAGGATGACGACATACGCGGCGCCGAAGGTGCCGGCCGCCTTGCCGACCCCGCCGATCCGCCGCCCGGCCGACCAGGCGGCGACGACGACCAGCGGACTGAGGCCGTCGAACTCGCTCATGCCGAGGGCCGTCGTCAGAAGTACGGTCGCGGGCAGCACCCGGCGCAGCGGCGACAGCAGCGCGGCGGCCAGAGCCGCTACGGCGATCCGTACGGTGCCGCCGTCGCTCAGGAGTTCGGCGGCCCCTGCCAGCAGCCCGAGCACCACACTCAGCAGCGATTCGCCCACGATGCGCCAGGGAGTCCACATCCCGGGGGCGAAGAGTGCCCTGGCCGGATCGGCCAGCCGCCGGGGCGCCGAGCGCAGCCTCGCCCCCAGCGCGTGGCGAGCCGATACCGCAGGGTCCGTACATTCCACACGAGTCACGCAGACACGTTAGGCAGCCGCAGCCGGACACCGCATCTGTCATTGGTCGCGACGGACAACGACGAAAGTCGCAACGCCGAGAGTCGCAACGCCGAGAGTCGCAATGACGAAGGTCGCAACGCATCGCGTCTCCCCGGCGCACAGACCATACCGGGGGAGCGACTTTGGCTCGGCGGGTCCTCCCGCGGGCTGATCGAGATCGGATCCTGAGGCTGAACAAGGCTGATCGCCGGGCGTACCGCTGGGTAGCCTCGCGTGGAACCGCACCGGATCGGGGCGAGGGGACCCCGGCCCTGAGAGCCGCCCCGACCACCAGCCAACAACCACCGACCAACAACGACCACCAACCAACAACGACCAACGGACACCTGACAGCTGACACCTGACAACCGGAAACCAACAACCGACCAGGACGGTGGCATCCCATGGCAGATCACGACCTGTCAGGCTTCAACCGCAGCACCTTTACCCACAACGGTGCCACCCGCCGGATTCTGCGGCGCGGCACCGGGCCGGCGGTGATCGTGATGGCGGAGATACCGGGCATCACCCCCAAGGTGCTGGAGTTCGCGGAACGCGTGGCCGCCATCGGCTGCACCGCCGTGCTCCCGGTCCTCTTCGGCACGCCCGGCCGCGATCCCAACCCCGAGGCCCATGGCCGGCTGAAGTCCCGGGCCTACATCGCCTCGGCGATGTGGAACGTGTGCGTCAGCCGGGAGTTCACCGTGCTGGCCACGGGGAAGACCTCGCCCGTTGTGACCTGGCTGCGGGCCCTGGCCGCGGATGAGCACGAGCGCTGTGGTGGCCCGGGTGTCGGGGCCGTCGGCATGTGTCTGACCGGCGGCTTCGCCCTGGCCATGGCGGCCGATGAGCGCCTGCTCGCCCCCGTTCTGTCCCAGCCGTCCCTGCCGTTGCCCCTCACCAGGAGGCGGTCCGCCGGTTTCGATATCTCCGCCGAGGACCTCGCCGCCGTCAGGGGACGCTGCGCGCGCGAGGGGCTCCAGGTCATGGGTCTGCGATTCCGTGGAGACCGGTTGGTACCACGGGACCGGTTCGCATTCCTGCGCCGCGCTCTCGGTGATGCGTTCACCGCCGTCGAACTGGACGACTCCACCGCGAATCCGGATGCTCTGATGCCGCCGCACTCCGTGCTGACCGAGCACCTCATCGACGAACCCGGCCAGCCGACCCGCGCGGCGCTGGACGACGTACTCGACCTCTTCCGCACCCGCTTGCTGGAGCAGGCCCGCGGCACGGCCGCGGAAACGCCCTCCGCTCCAGAAGAAGCGTGACTCAAGAAGCGTGACTCAAGAGGCGTGACTCAAGAGGCGCGGCGCCACAGGCGGCGGGATCCTGCACGTCAGGGACCTCGGCGGGCAAGATCCCGCACGGCAGGACTCACAGCGGGCAAGTGTGTGCCGAGCGGCGGCGGTTCGTAGGAAGCCCTGATCGCCGAGCAGGGTCCGCAGTTCGCCGTGGACGCGGTAATTCGTCGTTGAATCGGTCGAGTTCGGTCTGCGCGGTCCGCAGGTCGGCGTCACCGTCGCCGGTCGGCTCCAGCGCGGCCGGACGTCGAAGGGGAATGGAGCGGGGCCGGGTCGTACTCCCACCACCAGCCGATCGACGGAATGGACAGCGGCTCCGGATTGTCGTCACTCGGGGACTCCGCCCAGCCCGCCGAGTCGAAGGTCTCGGCGCCACTCACCCCATTCGTGTAGCGGTAGCGAGGGGTGTTCATGCACCAGCCCAGTACTCCACGGATATACGCCGCCGGGGTTCCGCAGTACCGGTCCAGGTCGGGTGCCGCCATGACCGCGAAATATCTGCGAAGCCGCAGGGAAAGGCACATGATGCGGTCGCGCATGGCCACCGCGATGGTCACGGCTTCATCGAGGGTGCAGCCGTATTCCGCCTGGACCACGTCAAGAAGGTTGTAACCGTCGCCGGTGCGGGCCCGCTCCTTGGCGTACGAGAAGATGTCCGTGTCCCAGCACACGAGGGTCGCCGCCATCTCCGTCAACGCACGGACCCGCCGCATTGCCGTCGTCACCGGTGCCGGGGCGATGCCGGCGACGACGGCGGGCAACAGCGGGAAGACCATGCCACCGCCCATGGAGAGCCGGGTGGCCGCATACTCGTCCAGAGTAGGCCGCACACCTCGGGATGAATTCCCCGCCTTCCGCAGCTCGGCCAAGAAATAGCCGCGCATCGCGGCGACGAACTCCTCGGCCTGGAGCGGCGAGGCATATGTATCGAGCCGAACCCGGATATCACGCAAGGCAGTTGCATAGCGGTCGGAAGAGTCAAGGGGGTATTCCGGGACTTCCGCCGCCCGCTGCATCCGCGCGACCGCCTCGGCAAGCCGGTCCGGCTGTTTTCCGATGGGGCGCTCATCGCAAGTACTCGTCGTCGAACGCGAAGGCCCATGTGGTGAAGTCCGCATAAACCTTGAGCAACTCGAACCCGCCGACCGGAGCCGCGAAAGCCGCCAACCGACCGCTTTCCATGCCGCGTACGCGCCGCAGCTGCTCCTCGTCCCAGTAGAGGCCGAACCGTTCGGCCCAATCCATGGTGTGCGCTTCGGCCTCGGCGGCCCTGGGATGGTTACGGCGCGGAATCGGGCAGTACATCGGCGGAACGGTGATCGGAGCATCAGCCACTCTCGCACGGCCTCCCTGTGTAGAGCGGTGTGCGCGGTGACCATGCTCGCGCCGGCGCCGCGGAGCCGCTGGCGAAGATCACACTTGACTGAAAGTGATCAGCCGAAAGCCCCTGCGGCTCTACCGGGCCGAGACCCTCGTCCTCCGAACCTGCGCCGAGGGCCGTACGCTGAATCTCCCGCCGTACCAGCCATACTGGGACGGCTGAGGGGCGACCGAACCCCGGCAGCGAGGGGACGACCAGGTGGAACGCATTACTCGGCCAGGTCCTTCGGACAGGCCCGGGGACACCGCGGCTCCAGCCGACACCAGGCAGCTCATCCGGCCACCGGGTGGCGGCCAAGCGGGCCTGCAGATCAACGAGCTGTGCCTGCGGAATATCGATACGGAAGGGACGAATGCTGGTTGCCGTGTTCGCCATGACCGCGACGCCAGGACGCACTGAGGTCGGTTCCGGTCCTCATTCTCCAGCAGGCTTACGGCAAGCGGATGCGCAAGGGCATGCAGTACCGGCCCGCGGACTGGTGGACCGTTCACTCGTCGGAGAGCCCCAGCTTGCCGTGCAGGCGGCGCAGCGGTCGCGGCGCCCACCAGTTGGCCCGCCCCGCGAGCCTCATCACGGCCGGTACGAGCACGCCGCGCACCAGCGTGGCGTCCAGCAGCACGGCCAGCGCCAGGCCCACGCCCAGGAGCTTCAGGAAGGTGATCCCGGACGTGGCCAGCGCGATCATGACGACGGCGACGAGCGCGGCCGCGGCACTGACCAGGCGTCCGGTGCGTTCCAGCCCGGCGGCGACGGCCAGCGTGTTGTCCCCGGTCTCCGCGTAGACCTCCTTGATCCGGGAGAGCAGGAACACCTCGTAGTCCATGGACAGCCCGAAGGCGACGCAGAACATCAGCACCGGCATGCTGGTGTCCACCATGCCGGTCACGGTGAAGTCGCCGACGAGCCAGCGCAGGTGGCCTTCCTGGAAGACGTACACCATGGCGCCGAAGGTCGCGGTCAGGCTCAGCAGGTTGAGCAGCACGGCCTTGAACGGGATCAGCACGCTGCCGGTGAAGAGGAACAGCAGCGCCACGGTCGTGCCGCCGACGATCAGTGCTGCCTCGGGCAGCCGGTCGGCGAGTGTGTCGCGGGTGTCCGCGAGCACCGCGGCATCACCGCCGACGAGCACCGCGCCCGGCGCGCCGTCCGCCCGCAACCGCTCCACCAGCTTCGCGCCGGCGGAGGAGAACGGCTCGACCGACGGCACCACTGACAGCCAGCTGGCACCGTTCGCCGTGAACGCGGCGGAGGCGGCGGAGGCGGGCGCCACCTGCCGCCCCCCGGCGTAGGAGCCCGTGACGGTGTCCACCCGGGCCACGCCCGGCAGGGCCGACAGGCGGGTGGCGTAGGCGGTGACCTGCTGCCGGTCGCCGGAGCCGCTGATGGTGGGCAGCACCACGGACAGCGCGGAGTTCTCCCGGCTCGCGAACTCTTCCCGTACGAACTGCGCCGTACGGTGCGCGGGAGCGTCGGCGGGCAGGACCCGGTCGTCGATCAGGCCGAAGGAGATCCGGGTGAACGGCAGGCCGAGCACCACCAGCAGGGTGATCACGCCGGTCGCGCACAGTACCGGTCGCCGCATGACCGCGGTGGCGAGCCGGTGCCAGAACCCGTTGTTCCCCGGCCTGGCTCCGCCCGCGCCGGCGGCCTCCGCTGTACCGGCGACCTGCCCAGTCCCGGTGGTCTGTCCAGTCCGGGTGGTCCGCCCAGTCCCGGCGGCCCGTCCCGATCCACCGGCCGGCCCCTCTGGCCCCATGCCCTGCCCGCCCCGGTCGCCGTCACGCTTCGGTCTGCAGCGGAACAACCGCCGTACGTCCAGCGCGTCGATCCGCGGGCCGAGCACGCCGAGTACCGCGGGCAGCACCACCACGGCCGCAAAGGCCGCGAGCGCCACCACTGCCACGCCCGCGTAGGCGAAGGAGCGCAGGAAGTACAGCGGGAAGACCAGCAGGGCCGACAGCGACAGGGCCACCGTCAGCGCGGAGAACAGCACGGTGCGACCGGCCGTGCGGACGCTCTGCGCGACCGCCTCGGTGGTGCCGAGGCCGCGCGCCATCTCCTCCCGGAAACGGGTGACGATGAACAGGCTGTAGTCGATGGCCAGCCCCAGGCCCAGCGCCGTGGTGATGTTGATCGCGAAGACGGAGACCGAGGTCAGATGGGACAGCACCTGCAGCACGACGAAGGTGCCCAGGATGGAGAAGACCCCGATGAGCAGGGGCAGGCCGGCCGCCACCGCACTGCCGAACACAAAGAGCAGGATGAGCAGGATGACCGGGGCCGCATACGCCTCGGCCCGGAGCAGGTCCCGCTCGCTCTGCTCCTGGACTTCCCCCGAGACCTGCGCCTCCCCGGTGGCGGAGAGCCGCAGCACCCCATGACGGCCGGTGAAACGGGGGACCAGCTCCTTCGCGGTGGCCCGCACTCGGTCCTCGTCGCCACCCAGTCGCATCAGCACCAGCGCCGAGCGTCCGTCGCGGGCCTTGAGCGGTTGCGCCGACTCGCGGGGGGCCGTCCAGTACGACGCGGCCGACAGCACGCCCGGTTCCTGGGCGAGCCGCCTGGTGAGGTCCCGCCCGGCGGACGCGGTCCGCGGATCGTCGACCGGTCCCGGGGCACGGGCCAGGAACACCAGATTGGGCACACCCGAGCCGAAGCGGTCCGCGAGGAAATCCTGGGTCTTGGACGACTCCGCCGCCGGGTCGGTGAAGCCGCCGCTGGACAGCCGGTCGGCGACACCACCGCCGACCGGGACGGCGGCCGCCACCGCCAGCAGCACCGCCAGCAGCACGGGTACGCGGCGGCGGACCAGGAACCGTCCGAGAGCGGCGAGCCGGGAGCGGTCAGCGGGTTTCCCGGGGCCGGCCCCGGGTGCCGGGGACGGGCTTTCGGCTGCTGTGGTGGTGTTGGCGGCTTTGCGCACGGTGCTTCCTGTGGGTCCGCTCGGGAGCTCTGTTCCCTTGGCGCGGTCAGACGCCGACGAACAGAACCGCGTACAGGGTCAGTCCTGGGCCAAAGGCCATGGCCAGGCCGTATTGCTCGGGCGCCAGCGGGGACCGGCGCTGCAGCTCCTGCACCACCAAGGGCAGGCCCGCGGAGGCGCAGTTGCCGTGTTCCCGCAGCACGTACCGGGAGGCGGCCAGGGCCTCGGGCGGAAGGCCGAGACTGCTCTCGGCCGCGTCGAGGATGCGCGGTCCGCCCGGATGCACCGCCCACCAGCACACATCGGCGAGACCGAGCGAGTGACGCGCCAGCAGACCGTCGAGCATGGGCCGCAAGTGGCGTTCGAGAACATCGGGCACACGCGGGGACACGCTCATCCGGAAGCCGTGGTCCTCGACCGTGAGCGACATGTAGTCCTCGTGCTCGGTGTCCGTGTGCGCGACCACATCCACGACCTCAAGGCCGTGGCCGGCCTCGGCGGGCCGTTCCGGCTGGATGACGGTGGCCGTGACGGCGTCGCCGAACAGCGCGTTCACCACCTGCTGGCCGGTGTTCCAGGGAGGCGGCTGCAGGTGCAGCGACGACAGCTCCGCGTTCACCAGAACGGCCGGGCGCCGTTGTGCGCGTACGAAGTTGGCGCACGCGGCCAGCGCCGGCACGGCCGCCAGGCAGCCCATGTGCCCCACCAGGAGCCGCTCCACCGTCGGTGCGATGCCCACGTCCCGGGCCAATCGGGTGTCCAGGCCCGGCGCGGCGTATCCGGTGGAGGACGTCACGCACATCAGGCCAACGTGGGACGGGTCGAGGCCGGTCTCGACCAGTGCCGTGGCCACGGCGTCCTTGCTGAGCGGAAGCGCCTCCTCCTGGTACCGGCGCATGCGCCGGGCCGTGGACCAGCGCTTGACGTCGTCCAGCAGAGGGCTCACCGCCACATGACGCCGCGAGATACCGCTGCCCGCGGCGATCCGATCGACGAGCGGTCGATTCGTCTCGTTTGCTCCCAACAGGGTGAACTCCTCCTGGCTGTAGGAGATCGCTGGCAGGGCCACCGCAACTCCGGTCACCACGGCCGAACCGCATATACCCATGCAGATCACCCTCTGTAGTCATTTATAGCGTAGTGTTATCATATAGGCGGGGTACGGGAGTGCCACGTGGTGATGCTGCACCCGGACTGCGGTCGTCTGTCGTTCCGGGCAACGGCAGCCCGGGCATAGCTGCCGTCGGTACTGGCGGGGTGTCACATCGAGGGACCTGTGGTGCTGGAAGGACCTGTGGTGCTCGACGGATCTCTGATGCCCGACCAACCTGTGGTGCGCTGCCGGGAAAACCCGCTTGTGCCCATGAGGCGTATGAGCAGAATCGGCGTGTGCAGATCCTGTCGTTCCCCGAAGAGGCCACTCCCTCCGATCCGCGTGCTCAGGTGCGGGAGATCCAGGAGCAGGCGTGGCCGTCCGGGCGCGTCTCGGCCATCCCTCCCGATGCGCCCACCCACGATCCTTCGCTGCGGCCGTTGTCCATGCTGCTCGTGGACGAAGGGACGCTGCTGGCCGCACTGGACAGCCTCTCCAAGGAGATGCTCCATGCCGGTCAGCGTCATCGCGCCGGTGGGCTGAGCACGGTGGTGACCCGCCGGGAGGCTCGTGGTCGTGGGCACGGCCGACGCCTGGTGGCCGCGGCCCGGGAGACGATGATCGCCCGGAAACTGGACCGGAGACATCCCGTATGCGTACTTCTCGCTCGCACCCATCTGGCTCGCGCTGCGCGCCGTCGCGGCCTGGCCCCCTTCCCGGCGGGGCACTGCCGCAGGGGCGGCCGTACCGACCGCGCTCGTGCTCGGCCTGCCCACGGCCGTGATTCCCAACCCGCTCTTCACCCGGACCGTGCCCACCCCTGCCTGGGGCTATCCGGCGCTCGCCGTCACGGCCGCGCTCGCCGGGCTGCTGCTGGCCACGTACGTGCGTACCGGGGCATCGGCGGATGACCGGCGCCCCCGGCGCATGGGCATGCTGGGTGGCCTCCTGGGGTTCTTCGCGGTCGGCTGCCCCGTCTGCAACAAGCTCGTGCTGCTCGCGATCGGTACTTCGGGTGCGCTGAGCATCTGGCAGCCGTTGCAGCCGCTGCTGGCCGTGGTTTCCGTGGTGCTGCTAGCGGTGGCCACGGTGCGGCGACTGGCAGGCGAGATCGCCTGCCCCGCTGCCTGAACCCCTTGTCTGGACCCCTTCGTTGCTCTTCCCCGTTTCCCCTTCCCCTTCCCCATCACGGGAGCCCATATGTCTTTGATCAAAAGGTGCTGCATGCGACCGGAAGAAGAACTGCGTGAGTTGGCCTGGCTGCCGCAGCTGGTGCTGCGGGTCAGCGTCGGCTTCATGTTCCTGAGTGGTGCGGTGGGCAAGCTCGCCGATGTGGACGCGTTCGCTGCCGCGCTCCGGGACGCTGCTCTCCCGCTGCCCCTTGCGGGCGTGGTGGCACCCGTGCTGGCCACCGTCGAACTGCTCGGCGGCATGGCACTCGTGCTGGGCGTCGCCGTCCGCCCGGCCGCACTGGTGCTGGGGCGGGACCATGATCGGGGCACTGATCACCACGGTCGTACCCCCGCTGATGGGCCGCTACCCAAACCCGTGGACCCTGCTGAGCAACCTCTTCTACCAGCCGGAATGGCTGCTGCTGGGCCTGCTGATGTGGCTGGCCTGTATCGGTGCCGGCCGGATCGGCGTCAGCGCATGGGCGACACGCCTACGGGCCCAGCGCCGGTAGCACGATGGCTGCCTGGTAGTGGTTGGCGGTGCCGTACGCGTGGGTGGCGGCCTTGCCGAACTCGGAGCGGTCCGCGAGGAGCACGGCCTCGTGTGAGTTGGGCGGGTGGTGGTCAGGCCGGTTGGGGGAGTACCAGGGGTTTGACCGTTGTACGGTCCCGGGCGGCGGCGGTGAGGGCATCCTCCGCCGCTTCCAGGTCGTACCGGTGGGTGATCAGCCGGTCCAGATCCACCTCGCCGGAAGCCGCCAGCGCGATGGCGGTCGGCCAGGTGTTGGCGTACCGGAAGGTGCCGGTGACCTCGATCTCGAAGTTCTGCACATGGGCCAGCGGCAGCGGGACGGTGTCGCCGCCCATGCCGACGAGGACGGCCCGGCCCGCGCGGCCGACGGTGCGAATCGCTTCGCCGACGACGGCGGGGACGCCGGAGCACTCCAGCAGGACATCGGGCTCGAAGTCGGTGTCCGCGATTGGTGTCTCCCCTGCTCGAACAGCGTCGAGAGCTTGAGGAAGGGGAGTGCCGCCGCCTACGTCCACGGTGGCGGTGGCACCCAACTGCCGTGCCAGGTCCAGGCGGTGGGGCGCGACATCGGTGACGACGACTTCGGTGGCGCCGAAGGCACGGGCGGTCTGCGCGGCGACCAGGCCGATGGGGCCCGCGCCGGTGACCAGGACCCGGGAGCCGGGTCCGACGCGCCCCTTGCGGCAGGCCCAAACACCCACGGAAAGCGGCTCCAGGAGGGCGGCCTCTTCGGCGGTCAGCTTGTCGGGCACAGGATGGGCGAAGTCCTCGTCCGCGGCGATGTATTCGCACAGGGCGCCGTCGACCGGGGGAGTGGCGTGGAAGGAGACGTCGGGGCAGAGGTTGTAGCGGCCTCGGCGGCACTGGGCGCAGCGGGCGCAGGGCACACCGGGTTCCACCGACACCCGTTGTCCGACCTGGTGGCGGCTGGTGTCCGGGCCGAGGGCGGCGACCGTGCCGCCGGGCTCGTGGCCGAGGATCATGGGGGCTCGGACGACGAAGTCGCCGATGCGGCCGTGGCGGTAGTAGTGGACGTCGGAGCCGCAGATGCCAACCGCTTCGACGCGGACCAGGACCTGGCCGGGGCCGGGCCGCGGCACCGGGCGCTCCTGGATCTCCAATGTCTCCGGGGCGGTGAGGACGGCAGCGCGCATGGTCGGCGGGATGTGCGCGGGCAGGGCGTGGGCGGTCATTCCGCGGTCAGCTCCCATAGTCGGGCCGGTGACCAGCCACCGGCGTACGGCGAGGCCGGCCGACCGGTATGGGGACCACGACGGCGGTTCCGATGCCGGTCGGCCGGCTCCAGTCGACTCCGGTCCGGGTGACCAGTTGGCTGTCGGGAAAGGCGTGGCAGTGCGTCCCTCAGCCGGTTCGACGTACGCGAACCTCGGCTCCAGGCATTCCTAGCAGATAAGTGCCCATTGTTAACGCATCTCGCGTGAGACAAGTGGCGGGCCTTCACTGGGCTGTTGTCGGGACAGCGGCGCGCTCAGTCGCCCCGCCCCCGCCGCAGGAAGAGCCGCAGTGCGAGCCACAGGACGAAATGGTGCAGCCGCCTGGCTGGCCGGGCCGCCGGCACTTCGCTCCCGCCGGGACCGGTGCGCTTGTCGACACCGCCCACAGTTCCTTGTCCGCGCTGAGCCCCGCCTCTTCGATCAGGGCCACGGCCCGCAGATGGTCAGCCCTCTGGTGTCCGCCTCGGCCGCGTTCGATCTGCCTCCAGATAGTGCTTGAGGCGTAGCAATGTGGTGCCGATGTTGGCGTTGTTGAGGCCGATACGGTCGGAGACACCGGTGATCAGGATGGCGAGGGGGATGAACCACAGCGGCACCCGCAGCCAGCTGGTCTCGGTGACGGTGCAGCCCTCCGCCGTGGGCGCGATGTCGTACTGCCAGCGGGAGATGGGGACCCCGAGTGGCGCCGTCACCTCGTAGGCGAAGCGCCGGCCCGGATCGACATCCGTGATACGGCAGTTGGTGACCCAGCGACGGAGGCCGTTGCGGTTGTGGCCGCGGAAGCGGGCACCCACCGCCGGCGCCGTGGCGCCGCCCAGCCAGCGGGCGCGGTGGGCCTCTTCGGCGAGACGGATCATGACGGGCGGGTCGCTGACCACGTCGTACGCATCGGCCGGGGTCGTCCTGATGGTCACCGTGCCGGTGGCCGCAGGGTCCGGGAAGCGCGGTATGCGCGACAGGTTCGGTAGGGGCATCGGCGCCTCCTGAGCTGATGTAATCGGTGATTACATCAGTGCCCGGAGTGGGGGTCAAGGCCCCGTGCGGCCGGGGGGGTTGGCGATGCCGAGCCCGAAGGTGTCCAGGACCTGCTCGGCCAGCTGTTCCGCCCGGTCCGGCGGCAGATAACCGTCGACGATCATCTGTGACAGCCCGTAGACGACCGCCTGTCCCGCGAGACCCACGATCGCGGGGTCGCCGGGACGCAGTACACCGGCCTCCTGATCGGCGATGATCACGTCGGTGAAGACCCGCTCGATGTCGGTGAGACGCCGGTGCAGTTCGGCGGGCCGGCTGTCGCCGAACACCCTGGTCCTGATCAGCTCGAAGCGCCGCGGGTGGCGGATCGCGAAACGGACGAAGCCCAGGCCGAAGGCACGCATCACAGACCCCCCGGTGTCCGCGACCACGCCGAGCTGCCACTCGCCGAAGTCGGCCAGGATATGGTCGGCGACCGCCGTCAACAGCGCCTGACGGTCCGCGAAATGCCGGAACGGCGCTCCCGGCGACACCCCTGCCCGGCGCGCGACCTCTCGTACGGTCACCTGCTCCATCCCGCGCTCGTCCAGGAGCTCGATGGCCGCCGCGGTGAGAGCGGCGGGGAGATCGCCATGGTGATAACCAGCACGCTCAGTGGCCTTGCCCGTCATGTACGCAGTGCTACCACATGCGGGTGCGCGGCTGTCCGGCACGTCTGCGCCGCCGCTACCGGACCTGTGGCCGGTCATGAAGCAGCAGTTGAGCCGTCCGTTCGCAGTCTTCGGCGGTCAGCGGTCAGCGGTCAGCGGTCAGGGCCGGGCCCTCGTCATGCTCATGCGTTCCCGACATCCCCTCGGTTCGCAATGACCGCCCGAGCGATCCGGGAGAGCGTCAGGAACCGTTCGTCGTCGACGACGAGCCACCCTTTCTCAAGGAGGGCCTGGAGCTGCGGCCGGACCTCAACACCAAGCTCGTCCGCCAGGTCATCATCCGTCGGTGCATCGCCGGCCGCCAGTCGCCGGGCGATGTGACGTACCAGGGCTTCCTCTTCCGCCGTGATGTTGAAGTCCATGAGGCGACGGTACCGGGCGGCCGCTCGTCGCCTGGTAAGGCTGTCGTCCTGATAAGCCGCTGGTGGCGGGGTCATTGCGGTCGGGACGCCATGCGATGGTGGTGACGCCACGCGATGGTGGTGAAAGGTGGCGGCCAGGGGTGCGAGTAGGAGGCGGCGTCGCGTCCCTGGTCACCGGTGCCGGCCAGGACGGTCGCGCGCGGCCCCGCCCGTCCACGCGCCGCCGCACCGACCAGCAGCCGGGCACCGGCTCCCAGAAATACTCCTCGTCGGCCATGGGGCCGACCGTGGTGTCCGTCCCATCGCCGCTGCCCATGACGGACCGGTCATGCGGTCGGCGAGGGGCTGGCGTGCGAAGTCGAATTGCTCCAGCAGCGGAGCCAGGCGGGGCGGTGTCGCCATCGGACGCTCCTGTGGCGAACCGGTCGGCCCTCAAAGGAAAACGGGGCAGCCGATCCGCCAGCCTGGCACAGTCGGCAGCACCGCCGCGTCCTCTTTTCTGAGGCCGCGCGCCATGCCGTGACCGAGCCAGAGGCATTCACCCACGTTGTGATGCACATCACTGGCGACGACGTCACGGTTTCCGGCTGTGCGGTGTCTACATGGCGGATCAGGTTCGGATCGAGTTCGAATGCGTACACACAGGAGGGTGACAGGAGGGTGATGGGCATGTGGGGTGCGCGTTGAGCGAGGAGCGGGTATTCGCCGAGTGTCGGCCGCTTCTGTTCACGATCGCCTACGAGATTCTCGGCAGCGCGGCCGACGCCGAGGACGTGGTGCAGGACAGCTACATCCGGTGGCACAGCGCGAGCCGGGAGCACATCGGGCATCCGCGCGCCTATCTGGTGCGCACGGTCACCCGGCAGGCGCTGAACCATCTGCGCGCGGTGCGGCGGCGGCGAGAGGACTACGTCGGTCCGTGGCTTCCCGAACCGGTCCGCACCGGGCCGGACGTGGCCGAGGACGCCGTGCTCGCGGAGTCGGTGTCGATGGCGATGCTGCTGGTCCTGGAGACGCTGAGCCCGGATGAACGCGCGGTGTTCGTGCTGCGCGAGGTGTTCGGCTACTCGCATCGGGAGGTCGCTGACCTGGTGGGTAAGACCGAGACCACGGCGCGGCAGATCGCGCACCGCGCGCGCGAGCACGTGCGATCGCGGCGCAAGCGCTTCCACCACGACCCACGCACGGCAGAGGAGGTCGTCGGCCGATTCCTGCTCGCGGCCGGCACCGGCGACGTCACGGCCCTGATGAGCCTGATGGCGCCGGGTGTGGTCCACGTATCCGACGGCGGGGGCCAGGTCACCGCAGCCCGCCGCCCGGTCAGGGGGTGCGAGCAGGTCGCACGGTTCATCGCCGGGGTCGCCAGGACGAGCGGGCCCGGCGCCCGGTTCGAAGTCGCGAGCTGCAACGGCTTGCCCGCAGTGCTGTGGCGCTCGGGCCATCGGCTCGACTACGTGCTGATCTTCGAGATCGCCGACACCCTGATCCACGGCATGTACGCCGTGGGCAATCCCGACAAGCTGGGCGCGGCCGTCGTTCCGCGCCTTCTGGACAGGAGAAAGGACGAGACATGGAGACCGTGACGGTGCGACGTGTCATCGCAGCGCCGATCGCCGAGGTATTCGATTGGTGCGCTACGACCACCAACTACACCCGCTCCCCATTCGTGCTCAGGGCGCGACTGGCCCGGCCGGGCGCGGGCGCGCCGTACGGGGTGGGGGCTGTCCGGTTGCACACATGGCTGATCGGCTGGTTCCGCGAAGGCATCACCGCCTACAACCCACCGCACGATTTCGACTACGCCGTCGAACGCAGCTTCCCGCCGGCCCGGCACGGACTCGGGCGTATGACCTTCACCGAAGTCGCCGAGGGCACCCTGGTCGTCTGGACGACTACCTGTCAGGTCCGCCTTCCCTTCGGCGCGGCCATCACCCGGATGCTCGCCAAACCCGTCATCGCCCACGTCTTCGGCAAGATCCTCGACGCCGCTGACACCGCACTCACAGCTCACCCCGAACAGGCGGCGACGCCCTGAGCGTGACACTCCGCAACGTGCCACGTCGTGCCGCTTCGCGACATGACGTGCCGCTTCATGACGCTTCGCAAGCTGAGGGCCTCATCGAGGCATCGAGCACTGGCCTGTTTCGCCCGAGCGGTCCCGGTCATTGTGAACCGCTTCGGAATGGGGCGCCGCGGTTACGCGGTGGAGTGGAGTTGCATTGTGGGGCGCATGGGAAGTGACACGGAGCTCGCGTGGTGCGCGTGTGACATATGCCGTCGGCTGATGCGGGGCCCGACGAGGTATCCGCGTGGCAGAGAACGCATTCGTCTGCCCACAGTTCCTCTTTCACAGAAGCCGCTATCCGGGTCAGCCTTATCCGGCACGGAAAAGCCCGCACACCAATCTCTCTCGAAAGCATGCGCGATCAGGGGAGGTGAGTGTGCGGGAATGGGCGATACCGAAGACCGTAGGCCAATTGCGTCTGGCCGAGGAAATCGGGGTCAACACCCCTTTATGCGGCAGGAGACAGGAAAGTGACGCTGGGCGACGAATCGTGTTCAGACAACCTCGACGAGTTCCTCAAGAAGATCAGGATGTGGTACGAAACCGACCACGAGGGTTTCAAGACCATGTACGACGCGGCGGTCGAGAATGTGGTGCCGTACCCGGATGACACGCCGGAAGAAGTGCGCTGCAACTGGAAGAACAAAGACATCCAGTTCCTGTGCGACTTCTTCATGGGTGTACGAATGGCAGTCGGGGGTCAACAACGGGCTGGACTGCATCGAGAAGTTCAGCTGGCTCAACTACGAAAACGACTACGGCATGGTCTTCCTGACCTGTGGCCCGGGGCTCAAGATGACCGCCGACTTCACGAACCTGCAGGGCATGCAGATGGACTCGCCGGAGTCGAAGAAACTCATCAAGAAGTGGGTCGAAGAGCTCGGGCCGAAGCGTATGGCCGACTACGAGATCGAGGACTGGCCGAACTTCAATGAGTTCTTCGTCCGGAAGCTCAAGAAGGGTGCGCGGCCGATCGACGCCCAGGACGACAAGAGCGTGGTGGTCGCTCCGGCCGACTGCGTCATCAACATGGTCGTCGATGAGCTGACCGAAACCACGCCGATCCCGGTCAAGACGGTGAGCATGAACGTCAGGCAGCTGCTCGACAACTCCGAGTACGCCGAGAGGTTCATCGGCGGTACGGCGGTGTCGTGCATCCTGATGCCCGACAGCTACCACTGGTATCACGCCCCGGTGGCGGGTGAGGTGGTGGAGGCCCGCGACGACATCGGCGGCGTGTACTACGGGATGCGGGACTTCCCTGAACTACTCAACAAGGGGAACGTCGGCTACGGATACGACTACGAGATGTTCGATCACTTCCGCCGGGGATACGTCATCATCAGGACGGAATACCTGGACCCCTCGGGAAAACGAGATGGCGAAGGGTACGTGGGGCTGGTGCCCGTCGGCCTCAACTCGATCGCCTCCGTGAACTTCCTGGACAAGTTCCAGCCCCCGCTCAGGGAGCGGGTCACGGTGGAAAAGGGAGAGAAGATCGGGAACTTCAAGTACGGCGGGTCGCTGAACATCCTGCTGTTCGAACACGACCGGTTCCCCGCGCTGCAACTGCTCCAGGGACAGCGCATCGGTGTCCTGGAGGATCCGCTGCGGACGACCGGGCTGTTCACCCGCTCCTATCACACGCAGTCCCGGCGGCTCCGTCCCCTGGCTCCCTGACCCTGCCGCCGACCGGAGGGGGAACCATGTCCTCAGACCTTGTCACGTCGATTCCGGCGAACATCCCCAACACCCAGCGCATCGACATCTGCACCAAAGACACCAAGAAGGTCCGCTCCTATTCCGGGCACGTGCACATCGACAGCATGGAGAATCCGGGGACCGAGAACCACCTGTTCTACTGGTTCTTCGAGAGCCAGACCTGCAACCCCAACGTCGCGGTCCACGAACAGCAGGAGCTGATCAGCCGGACGCCGTTGCTGATCTGGCTCAACGGCGGCCCCGGCGCCTCCTCGCTGCTGGGGCTGTTCCTGGAGAACGGGCCGCTGTCCATCGGAGACGATGCCGCCGGGACGATATCGGTGAGCTCCAACACCTGGAACCAGGAGGCGCACGTCGTCTTCTGGGACCAGCCCATCGGCACCGGATACAGCTACTCCGACGCCGAGGAGTACGTCCACGACGAGAGCACCCTCAGCCGGATGTTCTGGAAGGGCCTGCAAAAGTTCTTCAGCGCACACCCGGAATACGCGCAATGCCCGTTGTACGTCTGCGGTGAGAGCTACGCCGGCAAGTACGTGCCGGCGATCGCTCTGGAGATCGACGAGCAGAACCGCCGGACGGTAGCCGGACGGCACCTCAACCTGCAGGGGATCGCCGTCGGCAACGGCTGGATCAAGCCCGAGCTGTCGCTCCGCGTCATGTTCGACTACGTCTACACGACCGGGTTCCTCGGCATCGGCCAGAAAGACGCCCTGGACAACTCCTATACCGCTTTCCAGGCCGCCCTCGAAGCGGGCGACAGGGAAAGGGCCACCAATCTCGGCAACGACCTGGTGGCCACGACCCTGGCATACGGAGGGAACTTCGACCTCTACGACGTGCGGCGCTGGGACGATCTGCCCATGGGGGCGCTGCGCGCTACCTGGACAGCAAGGACGTGAAGAAGTCCCTGCACGTCCCCACGGACGTCACCTGGCGGAGCGACGACGACAACGGCCCGGTGGCCACAGCGCTGGTGAACGACAACATGGCGGATTGCTCCGGGCTCTACACCGAAATCATCGACAAGGACTACAAGACCCTGCTCTACACCGGGAACTTCGACACCGCCTGCGGGTACCGGAGCACCGAGGAGATCCTGGACGACCTGATGAAGCGGAAAGGCGAGCACGAGCACGCGGAGTGGCGCAACGCTCCCCGGCTGATATGGACGCAGGCGCAGGGGAACCCGAAGGGACACGTCCGCCGCCACAGGAACCTGACGCAGGTCAGCGTGCCTGACTCCGGACACCAGGTACCGGCGTTCCAGCCGCGGATCTGCCGGGAGATGCTCTACAACTGGCTCTTCGACCGTCCCTTCCCCGGCTACGACCCGCAGCAGCCGCTCAAGCAGCGCAACGGCAACGTCGGCCTGCGAAGGGGATGAACGCACCCGCACTGGCCGCCCGGGAACCGTCCCGGGCGGCCACGGTCCAGGCGGCTTCTCCTGCGGCCCTCGTGCGGAAGACCGACCCAACTGACCGACCGTATCCGGACCTTCGCCCAGCTTTGACACACCCCAGGCGGCCGAGCTGGAACGCCGGGATCTCATCCACCGGCTCCAGCGCGCGGGCGAACGCGGTGCCCGTCGTCTTCGTCGGCGGCCGGCGCAGCCGCTCCAGCTCCGAGTACCGCCTGACCTCCGTCGTTGTCAGCGTGGCCACCAGGTCCCCGGGCAGTGCCGGGTCCGCCCGGCGGGCGGCCTTCGCGACCGTGGCGTGCAGCCGCTTCTCCGCGACAACCCCTGGCCTCGGCCACCTGCCGGGCCAGCAAGCTCACCCCCGGGCAGCAGCACCCGGTGACGGCGCAGCCGGCCCACCGCCAGGTTGAACAAGGCCACCGGCCCCTCGGCATGCGTTCACGCCCTCCATGCAGGAACGTACGGAACTGCCGGCCCCACTCGGCGTCCTCGTACGGGTGGTAGCCGTACGCGTCGCGGTCGCCTCGCGCAGACGGTCGATGGTGGCTGTCAGGTCGTCCTGTGCGCCTCGGAATGCGCGCGAGGCGCATGTGGTCGAGAACCACCTCGATCGCACGTCGGAGGCGAGGAAGCAGGCCGCGGCGGGCGATCGGGGCGAGCCGGCCGTCTGCCAGCCACCCTGAGAGTCTGTGGATCTGAGCGGCGGATGCCGCTGACGTCGGCGGTCCCCGGGGCTCGGTTTCCACCGGTCGAGGTACGGGAGGTCGCCGACCGCGTGGTCGCGCTCGCGACGGGTACGACTGCGGATCATCGGGGCGCTGCTGTGACACTTGCCGCGCTCCGGGCGCCGGGCGCGCGTGGTGGGCTCGGCCCCGGCCACCGGTGTATGCGCCATGGGCGCGGTTGCAGCGGGCGGGAGCACTCGGGGGGCGCAGAGGATCGGCCGGGGGCGGCCGCCCGCCTGGACACCATCGTCGCCGAGGTGGTGCTGCGGATGCCGGGTTCCGGCTTGTCCCGCTCTGGTCGGAAACTGCAAGGGCAGGTGAGCACGGACACTCCCCATGGACCGGCTGGGCTGGCTATGTTGTTCGTGCCGCGGTTACGGGAAACCGGTGTGAATCCGGTGCGGTCCCGCCACTGTGACCAGGGAGCTCCCCTGCATCCGTGTCACTGCGCCCAGGGCGTGGGAAGGCGTGGGGGAGCGGTGAGCTGGAAGCCAGGAGACCGGCCGTGGTGCAAGCCCGTTGGTTCCACGAGGATGGAGACAGGGTCCACCATGTTCGGTCCTGCCCGGGCGCGCCTCGCGCTGCCCAGTTCACTTGCACATTCCCCCGCACCTCAGACCGGTCGGCAGATCGACCGGCGCGCGTTCCTGCACGGGCTGGCGGTCGCCTCGTCCGGTCTCGTCCTCGGCGGTGGTCTGACCGCGTGCACCTCCGGACAGTCCTCGCCCACCGGTGCGGGGGAGCCCCGGCGCGGGGGCCGACTGCGCGCGGTGGTCTCGGGTGCCAGCTCCAGCGATGACACGCTGCACCCCTTTGTCGCCGGGTCGTGGGGCGCTGGCATCGTGATGAAGAACCTCTTCGACAAGCTGTGCGCGTACAAGGACGATCTCACCGTCACCAACCGGCTCGCGGAGTCGATCGAACCGAACTCCGACGGCTCGCTGTGGACCGTCAGGCTCCGGGACGGCGTCGAGTGGCACGACGGCAAGCCGCTGTCGGCCGACGACCTGATGTACTCCGTCAGGTATCTGCTCGACCCGAAGTCCTCCTTCACGGGTGCCAAGGACCTCGCGATGGTGGACGTCGACGGGCTGCGCAAGGTGGACCGGCGCACCGTGGCCGTTCCGATGCGCCGGCCCATCGCCGACCTGCCCTCGTTGCTCGCGGGCTGGTACGTCTACGTCATCCAGGACGGCACGACTGCGTTCGACAACGACCATCCGCCGGTCGGCACCGGCCCGTTCCGGTTCGACCGGTGGAGCCCGGGGGACCGGGTACGGCTGACCCGGAACGACTCCTACTGGGAGAGCGGCCGCCCCTACCTCGACGAGCTGGAGATCATCTTCATCACCAAGGCCGACACCCGGCTCAACGCGCTGCTCGGCGGCGACGCCGATGTCGCGCACGAGCTGGCCTGGGCGCAGGCCGCGGCTCAGGAGCGGACGGGCCGGGTCCAGGTCGTGACGTCGCCGGTCGGCCGTATGCAGAGCTTCAACATGATGGTCGACCAGAAGCCGTTTACCGACCCGCATGTGCGTGAGGCCCTGAAGCTGGCGGTGGACCGCCAGGAGATCGTGGACACGGCGTACTCCGGCTACGCCGACGTGGGCAACGACCTGTACGGGTTGGGCGCTCCGCTCTACAACGACGATCTGCCGCAGCGCCGCTACGACCCGGACAAGGCGAAGTCGCTGCTGCGTAAGGCCGGCAAGGAAAGGCTGACCGTCACCCTGCACACCTCTGATGTCACCCCCGGCATGCTGGAGGCCGCGACCCTCTACGCCGAGCAGGCCAAGCGCGCGGGAATCACCATCAAGCTGGAGAAGTCACCGGCCGACTCGTACTGGTCGGAGGTGTGGGCCAAGAAGCCCTTCGCGCAGAGCGGCTGGGGCAACTACGCGCTCGACTGGTTCTACGGGCAGACGTTGCTGTCCACCTCGGACAGCAACGAGACCGGCTGGCGCCGCCGGGACTGGGACAAGCGGTTCTTCGCCGCGCGCGCCACCATGGATCCCGGCCTGCGGGCGCAGCGCTACGCCGATCTGCAGCAGGAGCTGTGGCAGGACGGCGGGTACATCATCCACTCGTTCGTGAAGTGGATCGACGGTGCACACCACAAGGTCGGCGGCGTCCGCGGCGCCCCGCCGGCTTCCGACGGCTGGGGCAGCTACCGCGATGTCTGGCTCGGCGCGTGACCGGCCATGCGCACCCGTTGCTCACCGCGTGCACCCGTCGGCTGCTGGCCGCGGCGGGGGTGACGGGCGCCGCCACGGTGCTGGTGTTCGCCGGGACGGAACTGCTCCCCGGCGACGCGGCCGAGGTGATCCTGGCCCGGTCGGCTGGTGGGGCGGGCGGTACGCCGGAGCAGATCGCCGCGCTGCGCGCGGAGCTCGGCCTGGACCGGCCCTGGGCCCAGCGGTACGTCGACTGGCTGGCCGGGATCGTCGACGGCGACCTGGGGCGCTCCCTGGTCAGCGGACGCCCGGTGACCGACATCGTCGCCCAGCGGCTGGGCAACACGCTGCTGCTGGCCGGGCTGGCGGCGGTGCTGCTGGTGCCGGTCGCGATCGGACTCGGGGTGTGGTCGGGCCTGCGGCAGGGCCGGTTCGCGGACCGCGTCACCTCGGCGGTGGCGATCGGGCTGCAGTCGCTGCCCGAGTTCGTCGCGGCGACCGGCCTGATCGCGGTGTTCGCGCTCGGTTGGAAGCTGCTGCCGCCGGTGTCGCTGATACCGGACGGCACAAGCCCGCTCGCCCGTCCGGAGACCCTCGTCCTGCCGGTGGCCAGCCTGCTCACGGTGATGGCGGGGCAGTCGATCCGGATGGTCCGCGCCCGTACCGGCGAGGTGGTGCGGGCCGAGTACGTACGCATGGCCAGGCTGCACGGCATCCCCGAACGGCGCCTGGTGCGACGGTACGTGGTGCCGAGCGCGGTCACCCCCGCGCTGCAGCTGCTGGCCGGCAGCATCTCCTGGCTGATCGGCGGAGTGGTCGTCGTCGAGCAGGTCTTCGCCTACCCCGGCATCAGCCATGAGTTGGTCGCGGCCGTCTCCAGCCGGGATGTGCCCGTCGTCCAGGCGCTGGCCACGGCGATGGCGGCGTGCGGCATCCTCGTCTACACGGTCGCGGACCTGCTGGCGATCGTCCTGGTGCCGAAGCTGCGGACCGGGGGACACTGATGCGGACGACCCGGCGAACACTGCGGACTCTGCGAAGACTGCAGAATCTGCGGAGACTTGGCCCGGCGGGCGTTCTCGGCGCGCTGGTGACCTGCACGGTACTGGGAGTTGCCGCACTGGGGCCGCTGCTGGCCCCGTACGGTGGCACCGAGCCGGTGGGCGGCGCGTTCGCCGCGCCACAGGCCGGTATGTGGCTGGGGACGGACCACCTCGGACGGGACGTGCTCAGCCGGGTGCTGACCGGTGGTACGAGCATGCTGCTGCTGTCGGCAGCGGCGCTGAGCCTGGCGTATCTGATCGGTGGCGGCCTGGGGTTGATCGCCGCGCTGGGCCGGGGCTTGTTGGACGCGGTGCTGATCCGCCCGCTGGACGTGCTGATCGCGCTGCCGCCTTTCCTGGTGCTCGCGGTGCTGGCTACGGGGACAGGGCGCGGCACGCTGGTCGTGATCGTCGCCGCCGCCGTGGCCAACATCCCCAGCGTCGCGCGCGTCGTGCGGGCCGCGGCCTGGGAGGTGTCGGTGCGCGGCTGGGTGGAGGCGGCCGTCGCGCGCGGGGAACGCCGGGTGACGATCGCCCGTCGTGAGGTGCTGCCCCACATCGCGACCCCGCTGCTGGCCGATATCGGCGTACGGGCCACGGCGGTCATCGGCCTGGTCGGCACCGCGAACTTTCTCGGCCTTGGCCTGCAGCCGCCGCTCGCCGACTGGGCGTTGATGATCGCGGAGAACCGGTCGGGTCTGATGCTGCAGCCCTGGGCGGTGCTGGTGCCCGCCGGGTGCATTGCCGTCCTGGCCATCGGGATCAACGTCACCGCCGACGCCGTCGTACATGCGAGGAGCCGCCATGCGTGACACTCCCGACATGCTTGCCGAGGTCAGCGGGCTGCGCGTCGAAGCACCCGCAGGAGCGGTGCTCGACGGCGTCGGCCTCACGGTCTTCCCAGGCGAACTGCTCGGTGTCGTGGGTGAGTCGGGCTCCGGCAAGACCACCCTCGCACTCGCCCTGCTGGGTGCCTCCCCTCCCGGTACCCGCATCACCGGCGGCCGGGTCACGGTCGCCGAGGCCGCCATGCTGCAGGGCACCGAGGCCCAGCGGCGCCGGCTGCGCGGCGACCTGGTGGCATACGTGCCGCAGGACTCCGCGCTTGCGCTCAACCCCGCCATGCGCATCGGGGACCAGATCGCCGAGGTGGCCCGCGCCCATCCCGGTCCCACGCCCCCCGACGAGCTGGGGATCCGTGCGATGCAGCGCGCGGGTCTGCCGTCCGAGCGGCCGTTCCTGCGCCGCTGGCCGCACCAGATCTCCGGGGGCCAGCAGCAGCGGGTGACGCTCGCTCAGGCGCTGGTCAACGAGCCACGGCTGCTCGTGCTCGACGAGCCGACCACCGGACTCGACGCCGACACCCGCAGCGCGCTCCTGGCCCAGCTCCGGCAGCTGAGGGAGGACACCGGCTGCGGCATGGTGTACATCACCCACGACATCGCGGCCGTCACCACCATCGCCGACCGGCTCGCCGTGCTCTACGCGGGCAAGGTGGTGGAGACCGGGCCCACCGGCGAGCTCCTGAAGCGGCCCCGGCACCCTTATACGGCGGCTCTGCTGGCCGCGGTGCCTGCCCCGGCGCTCGGCCGCCGGCCCGTGGGACTGCCGGGCGGCGTCCCGCCGGTCGGTGCGCGCCAGACCAGCGGATGCGGCTTCGCGCCACGGTGCGCGCTCGCCGAGCCCGGGTGCAGGGGGGCTGCGCCCACCGAGGTGGCGCTCGCCGAGCGTCACCTGGTCGCGTGCCACCGGCACGACGTGGCCGTCACCGCACCGCCGCATGCCGAACCAATTCCACGGCGTCGGGAAGCGCCGGACCCGGAGGCGCACAGCGTGCTCACCGTCGACGGCCTGCATGCCGTACACCGCGGACGGCGGCACACCGTGGTCACTGCAGCGGGGGTGTCGTTCACCCTCGCCGCCGGGGAGTGCCTCGCACTCGTCGGCTCCTCCGGCTCCGGCAAGAGCACCATCGCCCGCTGCCTGGCAGGACTGCACCGACCGGAAGCGGGCGAGATCCGGCTCGGTACTGCCCTGCTCGCCGCGCGGGCACGCAAACGCAGCCGGGAGCAGCGGCGGGCCATCCAGCTCGTCCCGCAGAACCCGGCGGACTCCCTTGACCCCTCCCGCACAGTGGGAGAGCAGGTGGCCCGACCCGCCACACTGCTCCGTGGACTGAGTACCCGTGACGCCGGCGCGGCCGCGCTGGACATCCTGGACCGGGTGCGCCTGCCCGCGGTCGTCGCTCCCCGGCTGCCGGGCGAGCTGTCCGGCGGAGAACGTCAGCGGGTCGCCATCGCCCGCGCCTTGGTGGCCCGGCCCGAGCTGCTCATCTGTGATGAGATCACGTCCGCCCTCGATGTCTCGGTCCAGGCGGCCGTACTGGAGCTGCTGGCCGAGCTCCAGCGTGACCTCGGTCTGGCGATGCTGTTCATCAGCCACGACCTCGATGTCGTCGGCACGGTCGCGGACCGGGGCGCGGTGCTCGCCAAGGGCACGGTGAACGAGCTCGTGGCGTATCCCAAGCCAGCCCCTTCCCACAGTGCTGACAAGCGGCTCCGCCGCGTAGCGGGGCTTCGCCCCGGATCCCGTACACCTACTGACTTCGGCTCGTCAGGGTGATGTTGGGAGGTCGAGGGTGAGGCCGGTTCCGGCCATGAAACCCGTCGAGGACGTCGGACCGGTACTGGAGGCGTTTGAGCCGGTTGCGGACGAGCGCCTCCAGGCGGTCGGGGACGACGACGGCGAGGGTGGCCAGGCTGTGCTTTACGTGCGCCCACGCCCAATCCACCGGATTCAACCGAGGTGAGTATGCGGGCAGCAGAAACGCCGTCAGCCACTGGCGCTCGGCGATCAGGTGCCGCATCCTCCGGGAGATACGGGTGTTGAGCCGGTCCCACACCAGCACGATGGGAGCCTTGAGCAGCTGGTGGACGCCGTCCAGGAGCGCGATGTAATCGCGCTCACCCATGCTGTATGAAAAGGCAGTATTCCGACCTTGCGCTATTCGCCTGGGGACGATCACACACGAGTACGTTCGCGACCGCGCCCTCGAAGGTCACGAGTCCGCCCGCAAGCGGGGCAAGCCGATCGGCGGCGCCGGTCCGCACCCGCACCACGGCCGGTGCGGGGGCCTTGCCGGTGCTGCCCGACGCGGCTCCCACGATGGCCCGGCGGCCGGATTCCCGAGCCATCGTGGAAGACCACGAACACAGCGGGCCAGGGGCACAGTTCACGCCCCCGCCCCGCCCGGAGCGGCGGATCAGCCCGGCGTCACCGCTCCCTGCGGCACTCCGAACCACTCCTCCAGCGCCTCCGCCAGCCCGGCCGTCGACGTCGGCGCCCCCGCGTCGGCCGCCCAGGCTGTGAAGCCATCCGGACGGACGAGGACCGCCGCCAGTTCCGGGCGGGACGGGCAGCCGGCCGTCAGGGTGTCGACGCGGCCGCCGTACCCCGCGGCGAAGGCCCGGAGCTCCGGGTCGTCGGTGAGGTCGAGCAGAAGCGCCCGGCCGCCGTGGAGGTGGTCCGCGAGGCGGCCGCCATCGGTGAGTTCGAGGTCCGGGGCGCTGCGGCCGGTCAGCGGGTGCTCGCCCGGCAGCTCGTACCGCACCCCGGCACCGTTGAGCCGCGCGGTGAGGTACGTGGTGCCCACGACCGTCCCCGCCAGGTCGCTGACGATCTCACGCAGGGCCCGGGACTGCGGGTCCGGGCGCATGGCCGCGACCTGGGACCGGGTCCAGTCCAGGACCCACGCGCCGACCGGGTGCCGCTCGGAGGTGTACGTGTCCAGCAGCCCTTCCGGCGCCCGGCCGCCGATCACCGCGGCGAGCTTCCAGCCGAGGTTCATCGCGTCCCCGATACCCAGGCTCAGCCCCTGGCTCCCGAACGCGGAGTGCACGTGCGCCGCGTCGCCCGCCAGCAGCACCCGGCCCTTGCGGTACTCGGTGACCTGGCGGGCGTGGTCGGTGAAGCGGGTCGCGGTCCGCACCCCGGTGATCGTGACGTCCACGCCGGATACGCGGCGCAGCCGCGCCTGAAGGTCCTCGGTGGTGACCGGCGCGTCCCGGTCGGCCGGCGGGCCGTCGAACTCCACGGTGACGACGCGGCCCGGCATCGGCCCGTGGGCGTACACCCCGGTATCCGTGGCGGTCCAGCCGACCGTGAGGTCCTCGGCGCCGGTCATCTCCACGACCGCCTGGTGACAGGTGATCTCCGGGTCCGTACCGGGAAATTCGAACCCCGCGAGCTTGCGGACCGTGCTGCGGCCGCCGTCGCAGCCCACGAGCCAGCCGGCGCGTATCTCCCCGCCGCTCGTCCGCACGGTGACGGCCCCGTCGTCCGCGTCGAAGCCGGTCAGCTCCACTCCCCGGCGCACGTCGACGCCGAGCTCGTCCGCCCGTCCACCGAGCAGCCGCTCGATGTCCTGCTGCGCCACCAGACCGATCTCGGCGGCGGGTCCGGCGTCGCCGAAGCCTGGCTCCGTACGGTCGACCAGGTCGGCGCGCAGCATGATCCCGGCGAAGTGCCCGACGAACCCGAGCCCTTGGCCTGCAGCCCCGCCTCCGTCCCCGCCGTTCCGCTCGCGCATGAACGCCTGGAAGCGGTCCATCGCCTGCCGCTGCACCTCGGCCAGCACGGGCAGCATGCCCCGGCGGTAGAGCGCCTCGGCGCTGGGCGTGGTGATCGCCCCGCCCTTGATCGTCGGGTCCACTTCGGCGAGCCGCTCCAGGACGGCCACCCGCGCACCTCCGAGCCGGAGCTCGCAGGCCAGCATCAGTCCGACCGGGCCGCCTCCGGCCACTACTACGTCATAGTCCATGACGCCCACTATGACCGAGGGTCAAAAAGGCGCTTTCACCGCCCTGACCAGCCACAACAGGCGCCGCGATGTCAAGGGACCGGCCCCGCGAGGAGGAACGGGAAGCGGGCCGTCCGCGCTCCTCCTCGGCTACCTCACCCGGCCCCGCCGGCCACCTGCACGGGAGAAGCGCCCGGCGGCCACCGCCAAGCGGCGCCGGTATGGGCATCGCTTGACGGAGCCGCAGGACGCGGTGTCCGAGGGGATGCGATCACCGGTCAGCACCTGGCCGTCATCCCGCTCAAGCAGGCCGCCAGCGGCCTGCCAGCCGACGAAACACAGCAACGGCCGCAGACACTTCCCTCCGGCCAGGAAATCCCCCACCAGGCCAGGCACCTCACCCACAGCGCACCACCAGCCACATCAGCACGGGCCTTTAGGGGTATCAGCAGAATTCCGAGAACCGTACAGGGGCAGCTCGGGAAAGTGTGGGCCGCTTCCTGACAGGATGGCCCCGTCGCAGCCGCTTGATGCTGCGGGCGGCCGCCATCTCGCGTGCGGTCAGGGCCTGATGGCCTGGATCCCACTCAGAGATGTCGATTCGGGGCATCTCGCACTCGTCGAGGAGATTCTTACCCCTGGGTCCAGTTCCAGATCTCCTGCCCGTCGAGGAGCCGGTCGCGATCGGCGTAGAAGAACTCGGCCACGCCGCCCGGGCCCCGATTGGCCTGGGTGGTGGTTCCGACGGCGTCGTATCACGTCGTGGGAGCCGCCCAGCCGTCGCTCTTCCGCCCGTCCCACGCCTCCTCCCAGGCGTTGAGGGGCACGCCGCGCACCCGCATGCACGGCCGAATGCGATGACGGACTGGCGGGTGGGCCGACCGGTCTGCCCGCTGAGCAGCCGTCCGACGGTGGGGTGGGCCAGAACCCCGCCGCTGTTGTCCTCCAGCTCCTGGTAGGGCCGCGAGCCGTCCTTGCGGGGGAGGCGAAGGCGGAGGCAACGTCAAGGCGAAGGAAGCGGTGGACCTGTTCAACGCCATCGCCACGGCGTTGGGCGCAAAGACGGTGAAGATGCCGACTCTGTCGGACTTCATGAAACTGACCGGGCGCGGGCCCATCTGACGATCCGGGTCCGCAGAAGGCGCTCTCAGGCGAGCAGGGCGTCCAGCAGACCACTGGTCCCGAAGCGCAGTACGTCGGCCACCGGGAGACTGGTCTCCTGTGGCCGCGTCGATCGCCTTCTACGCCGCGTCCTCTTCCAGGCCTGTGGCGTTGAGCGAAGTACCGGCGACCCTGCTGGACGTGGTGGGGTGCAGCCAGATTGCGACCGTCTCGTTCATCCACCAGCTCGCTCGATGTGTCCGTTGAGGAAGTCACGACCTCGCTGCGTATCACGCCGCCGCTCGACCTGGCCGACGGCACCCTGCTGGTCGCCGTCGGTCCCGGTGCCGACGGCCGCGTCGGGGGCGAGGCCGAGGGCGGCCCCGGTTCCCTCATCGTCACCCCAGGCAGACCGGGGTGTAGAGGGTCATGATGCAGACGCCGGTGGGGCTGGACGGGGCAGCCGTCGCCTTCGCGGTGACGTGCGGGGCGAGCGGCACGGCCGTCGCCGACCCGGCCGCAAGAGCAAAGGCCAAGGCAGCACCAACTGTGAACGTTCGCAGAATGCCCTTCTTCGGCCCGTCCATCTGTGTGTTCGCATGCATGGGGATACCGTGCCCACCGCTGCGACGCATGCCAGCCTGAGCGCAGCGCACGCGGCAGCCGCCGACAGGCGCGTCACACGCCCGTGACCAGGGACGGGCCCTCCCGGAGTCCCGCCGCGACTCATACGAAGATCATCCGAACGGGCGATTCGGTCGACGGCCCTACGGCACGTTTCTGGCGTATCCGGGAGCCGGTCATACTTATGCCGGGGTAAGTGAACCGTTGTTCCCCTGTCGGGGGCATTGCCGAGCACCGGCCAATCCTTCAGCAGCGGGATGCTCTGACCTGGGCGCTGAACCTGCTACGCCGGTCGTGATCTCAACGCTTCGTCTCATGGAGTACTTCAGCGCAGACGGGAGTCCGGGGGTGTGCAGGCGGTGCCCTGAGCAGGGCGTGCTGTTCGTGTTTTGGCGCTCACCGGTTGCGGCCGTGTGCGGGTGGCCGCGGCGGGGCGGGTCTGGTTGTCACGCCCCGGCCGGGCAGCGTAACCATGTTGCATCTACTGGAGACGAGAGCCAGGGAGCGCTGATGATCTCTACGAGGACGCTGCGGCTGGGTGCCGTGACGGCGGCTGCCGTGCTGCTGGCGGGGGCCTGCGCCGCCGACGGCGACGGGGCCGCGGACAACAAACAGGACGCAGGCGGTGCGGCGAACGCCTCCGCGACGCACAAGGCCATGGAGCCGGTGCCGACCAAACCGGAGGACTGGAAGGACGTGGCCCAGGCGCTGGGCCGGAAGGGCAAGCTGTCGGGCGGCACCGCGTACCGGACCGGTTTCCCGCGCAGCGACCTGAAGGTCACCTCCAAGGGCGTCACGGTCAAGGCGGGCCTGTCGCTGGGTTCGTACGCGGCCTTCGCCCGCTACGGCGACGGCACCACCCTGGCCATGGGCGACCTGGTGGTGACCGAGCAGGAGCTGCCCAAAGTCACCGATGCCCTGCAGAAGGCCGGCATCGCCCAGACCGCGGTCCACAAACACCTTCTGGAGCACTCCCCACAGGTGTGGTGGACCCACTTCCACGCCCAGGACAAGGACGCCACCAAGATCGCCCGCGGCCTCCGGGCCGCACTGAACACCACCGCCACACCGCCGCCCGCAGCCCCGTCCGGCGAGAAGCCGGACCTGGACACCAAGGCCATCGACCAGGCCATGGGCACACCGGGCAAGAACGACGGCGGGATCCACAAGTTCTCCTTCGCCCGCGACGAGAAGATCACCGACCACGGCAAGGCGCTCCCGCCCGCCATGGGGGTGACCACCGCGATCGGCTTCCAGGCCACCGGCGACGGGAAAGCTGTGATCAACGGCGACTTCGCCATGACCGCCGATGAGGTCCAGAAAGTGATCAAGGCGCTGCGCGGCGGCGGCATCGACATCGTCGAGCTCCACAACCACGGCCTGAACGACAACCCCCGCCTGTTCTACATGCACTTCTGGGCCCACGACGACGCCGTCGACCTGGCCCGCACCCTGAACAAGGCCGTCGCCCAGACTTCCGTCACCCCCGCCGGCTGACCCACCCCGCCACCTTGGCCGCCCCTGTAGTGAAGGAGTCTTGTCCGTATGCGACCGCGTAATGCCCTGGACTGGGTGGCCTTTGTGCTGCTGCTGATCGGCGCGTTCGCCTGGGGCGCGTTCGTCACCGACGTCAACGTCCTGGACCGCGCCCTGGAGCCGATCGCCGACCCGCTCGACGACGCGGTGTTCGTGCTGATCGCCCTGTCCGGGCTGTACTGGATCGCTCGCGTGGCCGGCCTGGGGCCGCGGGACAGCAGCCCGTGACCGCGCGCGGGGTGGGCGGTCAGTGGGTGCTGCTGAGCTACCGCATCCCCCGCGAGCCCCCACCCCGCGCATCACCATCTGGCGCAAGCTCAAGCGGCTCGGTATCGCCCAGCTCTCCGACGGCCTGGTCGCGCTGCCCGCCGACGCCCGCACCCGCGAGCACCTGGAATGGATCGCGGATGAGGTCCTGGATGCGGGCGGCACCGCCACCGCGTGGCTCGCCCAGCCTGCCAGTGCCGCCCAGGAACGCTCCCTCGCCGAGGGCATGGCCGATGCCCGCGCGGCCGAATACCAGCAGGTGCTCGGCGAGGCTGAGCAGGCCCGCACCGCCGACGAGGCCACCCGCAGGGGGGTGTTGCGCAGGCTGCGCGCCGAGTTGCGCCGTATCCACCGCCGTGACTACTTCCGCCTCAGCGGCGTGCCGCCGAGACCGCCGTGGCCGCCCTGCACCCCGACCACCACAGCGACGATCCCGAGGAGAGTGCCTCCAAAGGAGTGGACCACTTGTGCCGGCATCCACATCGACCGCGCCGCCTGCGCCTGGCTGATCCGCCGCGCGCCCACCTGCTGGGACGCGAACCCGCCTGACCACCAAGACCGGGGCGGCAGAGCCGTCGGCCGAACTGAAGTTCGTTCACTGACTCCTCCTCACCAACGCCGTCGGGGAAGGCTTGTCGGATAGACATGGCTGCATCGCGCCAACCAGGGCCTGGCGGCTTCGCTGTGGGAACGCCGTATCGGTAGTAGTGTGACGCAGGTCACTAAGTCGTCGGGCGCTCCGAGGCAGGCGTGCCCGGCGCCCCAATCCCACTGGTCACAATGGGTGGCCGCACGTCCGCTGTACGTCTACCGGTCAGTAGGAGATGTGTGTGAAGCGCAGCCGTTGCGGCCGATCGAAATCCGTCGCCGGCGACCTCCACGTTTCCCCACCCCGGTTCGCTTAGCTGTTCTTCGAGGCCGTGAAGTCACCCGGCACACAGCTCAGTTGGAGCTCAAGGGGGCCGAGCTCAGTGCCGACCAAGGGAAGGAATCACTCGTGTCCGATCTGCTCATCAGCGTGCTGGTGATAGCCACCGCTGTGCGCGTCTTCGCCCCCGACGCTATGCGTCTGGCAAGGCGGGGGCTCGCGGCAGGTGTCAGGGTGGGGGCCGCCTCGCTGGCCGGCCACCGGCCAACCGTCGGCCCGTCCTGCCAGCACCTTGAGGTAGCGCTCCTCCTGCCGGCCGATGAGGGGGAGGGAGCATGAGCGAGGAACAGGAAAGGCCAGACCGGACGGCGCCGAGCCCAAGCGTGCGCGAGCCACAACGGATCCCCGTGGCCTTCTGGGGATTTCATGACCGCTTCAAGCGGGCCTACCGCCAGTACGCGGAACTTCATCTAGGCGACGAGCGGCTCGCCGGCCGCGTCGTCCACACCGTGTTCCTCAACCTCCTGCAGGGCTGGGCCCGCCTGATGGAAGAGGCCAGCCCCGCCGCCAGCGCCTGGGCACACTTGAAAGAGGCCGTCGACGAAGTCCTCATCGCCCAGGGCCGGGACTCCGCCATGGCGGAGACCGCAGTCTTCCACCGAGTCGCCCGCGCAGTACTGGAGGACGCACGGGACGAATTCGCCGCCATGGAGAGCAGTATCGGGCTGTACCCGGCGATCGCCCGCCTGCCCGGACGACAGTTCGACGTGATGGTGCTGCACTACGTCCTCGACTGCAGTACGGCCAAGACCGCCAGCATCATGGGAATCACCGACGCCACGGTCCGCTCCCACCGCCTCCACGCCCGCAACCGCATCGCTTGCGAACTGGGCCTGCAACCCGACCAGGACTGAGGAGTTCCGCCCATGCAGCCGCCGCGCACCCTGGATGACCTCCTGCACGATGCCTGCGCCTTTCCTGATGACGATCTCGGCTGGGCAGAGGAAAGAGCATCTCGCCGCCAGCTGGAGGAAGACTTCGCCAACGCGGTACGGTGCGGAACTGCCGCGGCTGGCTACCCGCAGCCCGCCACCCTCCCACCGCCTTTCACCACACCGGGACAACCCGCCCCGGCACCACGCCGGGAACGGGCAGCCCGCCAGCTGCGGGCCCTGTCGGCCTGGACCGTCCGCAGCCCCCGTACCTCCCAGCACATCATCAGCCTCGCCACCACGCACCAGATCGACCCCGACAGCGCCATGGCCTTTGCCTGCCTGCTGTACCTGGCCGACCGTGACGAGCTGGCCGAGTTCCTGTGGCAGTTCGCCGCAGGAGCCGACAAGTCTGCCTCTGCCGAATGCCTGCACCTCCTCTACCTCACCCGCGGTGAGCTGCGCCAGGCCCGGCACTGGGCCCGTCAGGCAACCGAGCTGGACTCGGGCGAAGCTGGTCCGTACAACCGGACACCTCCTTCAGCCCGGGACTCAGACCCCGAGCCGCTGACCTCCGTCATGCTCCTGCGTGCCCTGCAGATCCTGCGACGCTGGGGCACCAGCACCACCGAGTGCTGGACCATGGAAACCTTCTACGCGCACGCAGGAACACTCTCCGGGCCCCTGACAGCCGCTGTCCAAGGCCTTACAAGCGTCGACGTAGACGCCTTGCCATGGCCCGATCTCGCCCTCGCAGTACAGCTCCAGGAGTGCCGGACACCTTGAACCTGCGCGAGGAGGCCTACCCCGAGCTGTGCGATCTTCGGCCGAGAATCGTGGACGCCGGACGAGAGGGGTGGCTGGGCGAGTTGGAGAAGCTTCACACCAGTTTCCCCGGGGGCCGAGGGCAAGCTCTCCCAGCTCGGCGCCGAGGCAGCCCGCCCACCGGCCCGAGCTGCTGCATGCGCACTCCTTCGCGCGTTGCGTCCTCGACAGTGACGGGAATCGTTTGAATCTCGCCAGTGATACTCCTCGCGCCACTCACTGGTCTTGAACCGTGTGGGGGAGGTGGCGAGCAAGAGCACGTGTGAGGGGGTGTGCAGGCGGGACGCTGCCGGTCTGGGTTAGACCAGGGTGGAGATGCAGAACGGGTGGCCTGCGGGGTCTAGCAGGACCCGCCACCGGTCGGGGTCCGGCTGGAATCCGGGTCTGACGGCCCCCAGGGTGAGCAGACGGGCTTGGGCGGCGTCCAAGTCGTCGACGCCCAGTTCTATGTGGGCCTGCTTCCCCTGGGAAGGGTCCGGCCAGGTGGGACGGCGGTAGTCGGTGAGCCGGTTGAATCCCAGTCCGGCCGCGCCGTTCCGGCCGAGGAGGACGAAGTCGTCTGTGGAGAAGGCGACGGGCAGGCCGAGGGCCTCGCCGTAGAAGCGGGCCAGCTCGGCGGGGTCCGGGCAGTCGAATGTGACTGCCGAGTAGCGGAATGTGGATGCTGACGTGACTTCATGGCTCATGGGCAGGACAGTATTGAGGAAATAGGACGGAGCCGGCCCTAGATATGGGATCTGATCAGCACGTTTGCCCGCCTGCTGCGATTGGTCTCCGGGTTTCGGCTGTCTGCTTTCGGAGGGGCCACCGACCGTCCGCCCCGGGATCGGTGACGGTCAACTGTCGTTGTCCGCACAGTAGATGCGAAGCATGTTGTTGATGCCGTCGACGGTGTCGGAGATGGCGATGCTGTCGATCCAGAGGTGTCCGATATGGGCGGTCCGATAGGCGATCAGGGATCGCATGGTCGGTGCGCCGGTCTTGTGGTTGTGCCAGATCGCGGTGGCGAGGGCGAGGATGCGCTAGGCGACGCGGACGGCGACGCCCTCGAATCTGCGTCCGCCGTGCTGCTCCAGGTCCAACTGTCCCTTCAACGTGCCGTTGACCGATTCGATCAGCTGGCGTACCGACTTCAGCAGCCCCTTGCCCCTGCGCTTCTTTTCCCGTTTGAACGACGGCCGCAGCAGCTCGGCGCCCCGCAGGGCGAGGTCGTTCTCGAATTCCTTGGAGGGGAAGCCCCCTGTCGCTGATGACGAGCAAGCCGGACCGGTCGGCGACGAGTCCGGCCTCGACGTCGAGCGCGGCCTGCAGGACTCCGCGCTCGTCCATCTTCGGGTTGGCCAGGGACCACAGGATCGGCATCCCGGCCGGGGTGCAGACCAGATACAGGCGCAAGCCCCGGAAGTAGCGGGAGCGGGAGGCGCAGTACCGGTATCCGGCCCAGCCGGCCAGTTCCTACCGCTTCACCGTGGGCCGCGACATGCCGCACGGCACCGGCGTGGAGTCGACGATCCAGTGATTGTCGGACCAGAAGTCCGTGTCGGCGGCGAGCATCCGTATCGCCCTCTTGACCAGCGGCAACGCAGCCCGCAGCCGCTTGTTGTACCCGGACCGCTGGGGCAGATACGGGAATATCGGCGTCAGGTTCTTCGAGGCGACCGCAGCCAGCGGGCCTCAGAGCTGAAGCCCAGCATCGCTTGCGCCACTGCCAGTCACACCAGTTCGGAGTCGGTCGATTGCGGGGGCCTGCCCGGCCATCGGTCACTCCCGATCTCGTCGTCGATCTTCACGTACAGTGCCGTCAGCAGAGTGTCCAGATCATTTGTCACAGAACGATCTCGGCCGTCCTTTCCTCATTGCCGGACGCATATGATCTAACGGCACCGATGGCGACGTTCGGCGTCTCGGCCAGCGGCGGGCAGCGCATGATCAGCGGCTTGGGTCTCCAGCAGACGACGCGGGCAGCAGGTGTGTTGGGCTGTCCGGGCTGCTGGCGGTGTGCGTGCTGTGCATTGTGGCGTGAGGATGGGCCTGCCGCGCGTAGGCGGTCTGGAGCCCCAGATGTTCTCTTGCCCGGAGGATTGCCGTGGAAGCACAGCCGGTGTCGCTTGAGGATGAAGTGCGGCTGTTGGAAATGCTGGGGCCGCGGCTCACCGGCTCCGTGGCGCACCGTGCCCTGGTCGAGGACGTCGCTGCGAAGCTCACCGGCATGGGCTTGGCAGTCCGTCGCGACACCCGGCGGTTCACCCGGTGGGAGGTACCCGGCGATGCGGGCCGTGTGCGGCTGGAGGTCGCGGGCCGGGAACTGCGGGTCGCCTCGGCCTACCCGTACTCCGGTACCACTGGACCGGCCGGGATCTCCCGTCCGTTGCGTCATCTCGCCGGGATCCGGCCGGACTGGAAGCGGGCACGGAACGCCATCGCGGTCATCGAGGTTCCCCACGTTGCGGTCTGCTCGGACATCTTGTTCGGTTCCTGGGGCGAAGGCCCGGACCTGCCACCCCTGCTCCATCCGGTGTTGTCCGCTTCGCTGTTCGGACCCAGCCTCAAGGCGGCCCGTAAAGCTGGGGTCTCTGGCGTGATCGCGGTGTGGAAAGGCATGTCCGCGGAGAACGCGCGGGGCCAGTACGTGCCGTTCACTCTGCCCGATCAGAACATCCCCGCGCTGTGGGTGGCAGGTGATGCCGGCGAGCATGTGGTGCGGGCCGCGCGCTCCGGCGCGCAGGCGACTCTCGTCCTGGACGCCGAACTGACGCCCGGCTGTGAGACAGACACGATCTGGGCCGTTGCCGAGGGCGAGACCCGGGACGAGACGATTCTCGTCATCACCCATAGCGACGGTACGAACGCCGTCGAGGAGAACGGGCACATCGCTCTTCTGGCCCTGGCCGAGGTGACCGTCCGCCGTCGCCCCCGCCGTACGGTCGTCTTCGTCATGACCACCGGGCACTTGCGCATCCCGGCCATGACCGGGAAGGGGCAGGCGACCACGGCATGGATGGCCGCCCACCCCGAGCTGTGGGCCGGTGCCCCCGGCCAGGCCCGCGCGGTCGCCGGGCTGGCCATGGAACACCTCGGCGCTCGCGAGCACCGCGACGACCCGCACACCGGAACCTGCCAGGACACAGGCCGGTTGGAACCAGAACTGCTGTACGCCACGACGCGCGAGCTCCGCGAGATCGTCGCGGCCGAATGGTCCGGTGCCACTCCCGGCGCGGTCCAGATCGCAGCCCCCGGACCCCTGATCCATTTCGGCGAGGGCGAGCCCCTCTACGACCAAGGCATCCCGGGCGTCGCACTCGTCACCTCCCCGCAATACCTCCTGGCCGAACGCACCGGCGATCTGGTGGACCTCGGCGCTATGCACCGCCAGATCGACAGCTTCCAACGACTACTGCACCGCTTCGACACCCTGCCGCCCACGGGATTCGGCACCATCCGCAAACCCTCGAAAGCACGCAAGGCCGCGGCAGCCATCCGAGTCCTCAAAGCGGTACTCACCGCGAAGCGCCGCCAGTGACAGAGACAGAGACAGACCACAGCCGTCCGCCCTGAGCGGAACCCTTGTCAACCGAACCTCAACACGCCGTCACATTCGAAAATCACTCGTCTCAGGGATTCCAGGCGGCTTGGACGCCCTGGCCGCCGACTTCCGTCAACTCACCGAACGCGGCTTGCTGCGCGCCGACGACCCGCACACCGCAGCCGACCACTTCGCCGGTCTCGCCCTGTGGACACCCGTGAACCAGGCCCTCCTCGTCGCCGACACCCCACCCCCTGAACCCGCGGGACATCAGAGCCCGTGCCACCGCGGCCACCCGCGCCTTCCTCGCCGCATACCGTTGAGCCCTCCACCCGCAGAGCCCCGGCACTGAAGACCATCAACTCATCCACAACTCTTGGCAATTGTTCCGTCCGGCACCGTCGGTGTAGGCGGCGGACAGCTCTGCCTCACGTAGGTGGCATCGCCGTAGTGCTGCTCATCCAGCGGCTTGCGCTCAGTGCGGTCCGTCCACTGGAGCAGTTCGGGGTAGGCCGGGGCCAGGTTTCATCAGGATTTCATCGACCGCCGTTACGGTCTCCCGGTGACCTTGGCCGACCGCATACCGCGTCGGAAGGCACGCCTGGAAGTCCGATGAAGATCTTGAAAACGCGGTCGACTTGCAGTGGATTGCCCCGATTGACTTTTGCGGGCGAAGCGGGGCGACTCGGGTGGCCCGAGCAAGATCTTCATCGGCCTTCTGGGCCAACTACCTGGGGAGGATGGAATGCGAACAAGCAGCATCGCGGCCGCGTTAGTCAGTCTTCTGCTGACAGCCGGGTTCTCGGTGGCACAGGGGGCCACAGCACAAGCAGCAGCAGCAGCAGCTCCGTGCGAGGGCACCTACACGATCGTTGTCGGGGGCACGGGCAGCAGCTGGGACAACGACGGCTTCACCGGCAACATCCAGCAGCACGTCGGGTACCCCACCCAGATTCCCAACGGTGCGAGCGCCCGGGCAGGTGTCAATGAGCTGAACCGCCTGGTCCGCAACCAGCGTGCCGCGTGCCCGAACCAGCACGTCAAGATGGGCGGGTACTCTTTGGGCGCCGCAGTGGTGCATATCTGGGTCACCGAGAACTGGCAGACGTTCGGCAACGTCAACGCCATTCTCATCGCGGACCCCAAGCGCCAGGGCAATCCCGGTGCCGACGGCGGAGCCGTACCGTTCGGCGGTGTCGTCGGCGCCCCGCTCGCCGGTGCTGACCGGTACTTCGGCAACGTGCCCGTCAAGACGATCTGCCACTGGGACTACGTCTGCGACGAGTCCGCAGGGATCTGGACCTACCCGGACAACCACATCAAGAACTACCCCCACGACTTCAACATGGATCACCACAACGACAGCGCCAACGAGCAGTGGTACAACGGCGCCTGGTATCCCGCCTCCTGGTAACCACGGAAAGCTCGTCGGCCGGGGAACGTAACCGAACGTCCTTCACCATCTATCAGCGGCCGGGCGCAACCGGCCGCTGACAGATGGTGTTCCTGCTCCTTGTCGCGCACGGCCGGCGTCGTTCCGGTCACTGCGTGGTTCCGGTCAGGCCCAGGCCGACTTCGTCCCCGAACCGATGCGCTTCCAGCAGGTCGTCTGGAAAAAGAAAGGTCTGCTTCGTATCGGCCACACCCCAAGAACATGCGCAAATGTTCGAGTGGCGCGGAGGTGGGGGTGACACGTGGTACGCGTCACCCGTGCGGCGCACGGGGCCCGTGGGCTGGCGATGGGGCGGGCGCGCGAGCAGCCGTGAACCTGTAGCTGCCTACCAGCGTGCCACCGGCCGCCCCATCGCGCACCTCGCGAAGGACCTGGGCATCCACAAGGAGGCCCTGCGCGGCTGGGTCCGCCAGGCCGAGGCCGACCGTGGCGAGCGCGACGACCGGCCGGCCACCGCCGAGCAGGACGAGCTGAACTCTTCGGCCCGCTGCCGCTCGGCTTCCCCACGTGCCAAACGTGCCTCAAAGGGGGGCGCCGGGGGCGTCGTCGGGGGCGTCGCTCGACGCGGCCGGCGCGCGGAGCATGTGGAACTTCTTGAGGCCGATGCGTAGCTGGATGCCGTGGATCACTTCGATGACACCCATGACGATCAGCACGATCCCGGCGACCAGGGTGAGGATGCCGATCGACTCAAACGGCGAGACGACCAGCACGATCCCGGCCAGGAGGTTGACCACGCCCAGGAAGATCTGCCAGCCACGGGCGGGCAGGTGCCGGACGGACAGCGCCATCGCCGTCATCATGCTCCCGCGCAGTACCCAACCGAACCCAATCCAGAGCGCGAGCAGCAGCAGCGACTGGGCCGGGCCGCGGAAGGCGACGAGGCCGAGCAGCACGCACAGCGCGCCGCTGACGAACCCCAGGACGCGCAAGTGACCCGGAACATGGGCGCCGAACGCCCCCGCGAGCTGGAAGAAGCCAATGGCCAGCAGGTAGATGCCGAAGAGCACGCCGACCACGGTCAACGTGGCTCCCGGCCACGCCAGGACGACGACGCCCAGTGCGATCGAGGCCACGCCCGTGCTCAGCAGGATCTGCCAGCCGGCGTTCGCCAGGAGGCGCAGACCGCTCGGGAGATCACCGAGCGGAAGCCCGCCGTGCGGAACCCCGCCGTGCGCTCGTGCGGCCTGCGGATCGTTTGAGGAAAAACTCATCGCTTCCGCCTCCCTGGGCAGAGAGTCCCCCCGGGCTGGTCCCGGAGGCTGCCCCGGGCCAGTCCCGGGGACTGGTGCGCGCCCCGACCTGGTCGAGGCGCCAGAGCCGGTCGCCCCCAACCCCGTCGCCCCTTGCCCCACCCCACGTCCAGGTTCACACGGGCGGCGAGGGGCGGCCACCAGAGCGGGTCACGGTGACGGCGACGATGGCGGCGACGAGGTGGACGAGGGCGCCCGCGCCGAAGGCCCACGCGTAGCCGACGACCACGTCGGTCTGGGTGGCCGCGACGGCCATCAGGGCGGCCAGTCCGACGGTGGACCCCGGTTCCATCGCGGTGTTCATCACGCCCCCGCACCAGGCCGGCCTGGTGCGGGGGGACGTTCGTGGTGGTCAGGACGGCCGTGCCGGAGAAGACGAAGGACGTGCCGGTGGGCAGCAGGACAGGCCCGGCAGCAGGCCTAGGGTGTAGGAGCTGTCCGGGGTGATGCCGACGAGCCAGGCGAGGCTGAGCGCGCCGATGACGAGCCCGGCGATGTACTCGCGGAACCCCTGGCGCTGTGCCCACGTGGAAAACAGGTCAATCGCCCGTTCGGCGCTGCACGGTCACACGGCGCCGAACTCGCCCATGAAGAGACGAACTTGACTTACTCCCCACCCACGTACAAACCGGCTGCCTGCAGATTTGATTGACAACCCTGGATAACGCTTGCTGCCGGTTCCGAACAAGGCGGCCGCGCGCTGATGTGTAGGTTCCGCGTTCCGATGTCATATTCCGCGGTTCCGTGTCATCTGTCCGTCATTTAGGACACGAACCGCGGACTCGCCCTGTGGTGAAGTCGGCCCGGGGCGCGGTGCCGGTCTTTCGACCGGTCCGTTTCCCCGGAGCCGCTTCCCGAATCGGGCATGCGACTTGGCACCGCACCCGGCTCTCCACAAGCCCCGATGGGACCCGTCAGTTGTCCTCATCCCGCGGCGTCCCAGGGAGTGGGAATCGTCGGGCCCCGGTAGCGGTAGCGAGTGGTGCCTACCGTGATCGGGTTGAACAACTCCCTGTTCTCGCTGGCCCACCACGATCTACGGCCGCAGTAGCGGCGGAAGATCTTCCTCCGGCCCGTCTTGGGGTGCTTGCGCTGTACCCATCGCCAGACCGCGTGCCACAGGTAGTGGCGCAGGTAGGAGAAGGTCGCGAAGGACACCCCGGGCCGGAAGTAGGCACACCAGCCCCGCACTGCCGGATTGATCCGGGCGAGCAGGGCGTCGAGCGGCTGGTTCGTACCGACCTCTCGGCAGAGCGTCTTGACCTTGGCCATGATGGCCCACAGGGCCTTCTTGGCCGGATAGGTGTAGACGTAGTGCCGGTTAGTGCCTGGTTTGCGGTGGCGCTGGATGTGCCATCCGAGGAAGTCCAGGCCCTGCTCGATGTGGGTGATCAGGGTCTTCTCCTGCGACAGGCGCAGGCTAATCGTGGAGAGGGCCTCTGCGATCTGGTCGCGTAATGCTTCGGCGTCTGCCTTGGTGCCGTGGACCATCAGGCACCAATCGTCTGCATACCGGACCAGCCGGAAGTTGGGCAGACCTCGGCGTCGACGCCTCTGGCGCTCGTTGCGATCAGTTCCGGGGCCTCCGGGAGTCTGGGCGATGTGCTCGTCCAGGACCGAGAGAGCCACGTTGCTGAGCAACGGCGACAGGATCGAACCCTGCGGGGTGCCGGTGTCGTTGTCCCGCAGCTGGCCGTCCTCGTTGAGGATGCCCGCCTTGAGGAACGCCTTCACCAGGGCCAGGACACGCTTGTCTCCGACTCGGGCCCGCACCCGATCCATAAGGGCGGTGTGCGAGATTTCATCGAAGCAGGCTTTGATGTCGCCTTCCACGATCCATTCGTATTTCTTGGACGTGAGCAGGCGCACCTCGGCCACTGCATCATGGGTCCGGCGATTCGGGCGGAACCCGTAGGAGCACGGGAGAAAGTCCGCCTCGAAGATCGGCTCTAACACCAGTTTCAAGGACGCCTGCACGACCCGGTCGGTGATCGTCGTGATCCCCAGACGGCGCAGCTTGCCGCCCGTCTTGGGGATCATCCGCTCCCGTACCGGCATGGGCCGGAAGCTGCGGTCTTTGATCTGAGACCGCAGCATGCCGAGGAATTCCTCGACCCCGACCCGCAGCGCGATGGATGACGCCGTGCGTCCATCCACCCCGGCCGTGCGTGCACCCTTGTTGCCCCGCACCCGCTCTCAGGCCACCAGCAGGAAGCCGGGATCGGCAACGAGATTGAAGAGGTCGTCGAACCTGCGATGAGGATCATCACGGGCCCAACGGTGCAGCTTGGTCTGGATCTCCAGTACCCGGCGTTCGGCCTTCAACAAGGCCCACTCCAGTTCGTCGGTATTCACCGGCGTCAACCTCCTGGCATTCCAGCGTCCTTACTGCTGACTTGCTGGCCCCGTGAAGTAGGCCGCCGGCGAGGTGCCCCAGCGGGGTCCTTTTCCGACGGCCCCTTCCCGAACCGGGCATGCGACTTATCACCGCACCCGGCTCTCCAGTGCCCAATTCCGCGAGCCCTGCCGGTCGGTGCGTCCATTGTGGATTTCACCGTGGCAGTCGCGGCAGACTACGAGGGTCTTGCGGCGACGTGATGCCATCCGCTGTGCCCACTCAGGCTGTTCAGCCTGATCCCGGGTAGGGAGATCTTCCAAACGTCGAATGTGATGCACTTCGACGTCTGTATGCGCTCGGCAGAGCTCGCAGCGACTGGACATGAGCCGGTCGATGAGCTCCGCTGGTCGCTGTCTCCATACAGCCGGGAGTTCGTCTCTGAGGATTACCCTCGTGGTCCTGCGCGCCAGAGGTACCCCGCCCCAACGGGCGACCAGCGGTCTCTTTCCGGCACGTTCGACTGTGACCTGTAGCCCTCTGCGAGGACCTCCAGGAGTTTGCCAAGTCGCCCGGAAACGGTTCCAGATCTTATTGACGCTGAGCTTGTTCTTGTGCCCCAGCGTCTTGCCCAGAGACCGTTCCATGACGTACCTCAGCGAGCCGAGGCGGTGCCGGTTGTAGGCCAGCTGGTAATACTCTGCGATTCCCCGGAACTCCGCCTGGTACCGCGCCACGATCTGAAAGTTCGAGTCGTGGACACGTTCCAGTTTGGCGGCCGGTTTGCCGCGTCGCATGTAGGGCTTGCGCTTGGCGCGCACGACATCCATTGGCACCTTCAAGCCGATCTGTCCGTTGATGGACCTATGGCCGTGTCGGTTGCGTTTGGCGTCGTTGTGGTGGACCACGATCTCGTAGCCGAGGAAACGAGCGGCTCGTGTCCGCCCATGGGTGATCAAGGTCTTCCGATCAGAGAGTTCCAGCTTCAAATGATTCCGCAGGAATCTCCCGATCAGTCCCTTGATGTTCTCGGCTTCCTGCCTCGTCCCGGAGAATCCGAGCAGCCAATCGTCCGCATAGCGGACGTAGTGCAGCCGCCGGAAACCTGAATCGTTTGGGTCACGCGAGGGAAGTCGTTGCAGCTGATGGCGCAACTGCCGTGCTTCCTCCCGCCGTCCGCGCTTCTCCAGTTTCCAAGCTGCCTTGTGTATCCGCATGTACGGCAGATACGGCTTGCGTCGGGCGCCCCGGTTGAAGACAGGCAAGAGCGTTGTCTCGACGTACTTGTCCAAGCGGTCCAGGTAGATGTTGGAGAGCAGTGGGCTCAGAACACCCCCTTGTGGCGCACCACTCAGTGTTTCGTGATAGCGCCATTCCTCCAAGTATCCAGCCTGGAATAGCCCGTCGATCAACCGTAGAAAACGGTTGTCGTGAATGTCTTCGGCTAAGATGGAGCGCAGTACCCCATGATCCAGCCGGTCGAAACACTGGGAGATGTCTCCCTCGACGAACCACGTTACCCCGCCCCACGACTCGGAAACTTCCGCGAGTGCTGTGTGACAGCCCTTCCCTGGCCTGAAACCATGGGACCGATCGGAGAACTGCGGCTCGTAATACGCCTCCAGCAGAGAGCGGATCACTTCTTGCAGCAGCTTGTCCGACCACGAAGGCAGACCCAGAGGCCGGCGCTTCCCTGGTGTTCCTTTCTTCTCGATGTATACGCGCCGAACCGGGGTCCACCGATACCGCTCATGTCGCAAAGCATCGATGATCGTCTGAATTTTCTTCAGACTCATACCATCCACGGTCTCTTGGTTAGAACCGGGTGTCATAGAGCCATCGTTGCGGTAGATCTTGCCGTAGGCCCGCAAATACAACTCCGGGTTGAACAGGTGCCGGTACAGTCTCTCCAGTGGAAATCCTCTCTTGCCGCGTTCGTGGATGATCTCCATCAGGGCTTCGGCTCTCTGCATTACGCGTACCTTGCCTCTCCGGATATCGTGGACACCTGTGCCACTTGGCCCTGTAAGCGGCTCTCCCGCTCTCCTCGGTGGGGCGTTACTCCCACGACTACTATTGACACTCCGTCACCATAGGGCTCGCGCCCCTTAGGTGATCCCGAATTCCTCTTGCATTGGACGTATCGAGCGTGACGTAGGCGGCCTGTCCGTTCCCTTGAGTGAGCTCGTTGCTCACCGTCCACCAGCCGGAAGGGTTGGGGCGAAGCAAAGGGGATTCGCCTGATGCTGATGACTCCGCTCCGGGCGTTGTATGTCGGAGGATGCACATTTCCATCCCTGGGAACTTGGCTTCAAACAGTTTGGTCTTCGCCATATCACACGGACTTTGCGCGGCAGCGCCATAAACGCCTTCACAACGCTCCACGCTTTCCCGCCATGCTGTTGTCCCCTCGCGCTTTCGCGTCCAGGTAAGGCGGGTAGTCCAGAGGCTTCTCCTTCCGAACCTCTACTCTCTGCGAGAGTGATCCAACGCCGAGTTAGACGGCGCAACTTGGCCCTGTGACCGGCTTTCCCGGTCTCCAACGGCGGGTCGTTACTCCCGCGACTACTACGGGGCCTCCGCCCCACCCGCGGCCCTCGGTCGGCAACGGACCTGCCCACCGCCGCGCTGGCTGCCCGGCGGGTCGGGCGACCGCGGGTGGTTCCCACGTTCACCACGCAATCGATCGGTGAGGGAGATGCCCAGCTCTACTCCGGCAGCATCGCCACGCCTACGCCGCAGGCTTTCAGCGTGGCCTCCCCACCGGAACAGGAACCCGGCTTCGGAGTTGACCCACCCGTCCAAGACGGACGCGTCACGCGCTGCATACCGGCCCGTATCCACCAGGTTTGAGCCGGCTCAATGCTTACGGAGCTTCAACCACTGGTTCGCTCTCGCTACACCTTCTGACCTTGCTAGACGGACCCGTGCCGTCCGGTAGTATCGACACGTCCCGCCGCTGTCGGGGCCGCTTGCCACCCTCCCCGGCGTTCCCCGGGCCGGGCTGCCCCCAGCTTCACCGGGCCGCTGCGACGGCTCGGTGGAGAAGGTCTTTCACCTCCACTCGATCGTGTGATGCTTCGTGGCGCACTCCTGTCGCATTGAAGCTGTCGGATTCTCACCTCGTTCTCATCTTTTTCACTGCGGGATCTATTGAGGCGGACATCAGCGGACCGTCGCCTGCCGGACGCACTGCGGCAGACGACGGGATCGCATGGGCACCGAATCAGTCGTCGCAGAGTTGTGCGCTCACCGGTGCCGGTGGAGAAATTGGCTGTTCAGCGGGATGGCGGCGTTAGCAGGTCACGGTCTTCTGATAGTGGCCGGTGACGAAGTAGTGGACCATGGTCTCGCCATTGGCGAGGGCCTTGCACCCGCTGTCGTCGCCCCACTTGATGATGATCTTTATGCGCATCGTTTTGCCGCACTTGTTCGTGGCGCTGGCCCACGGGTCACCGGGGATGTTGCGGCCTCGTTCGATGCAGGCGGGTGCGGTCCCGCCCAAGGTGCTGGCCACAGCCTGGGAGCCGGCGTCCACGGCGGGCGTCGCTTGGGCGACGCTCGTGGTCCCGAGGACAGTGCCGACGGCGAGGGCGGCTCCGGCAGTGCCGATGGCAAGACGGCGAGGAGTGAGCATGGTGACGGAATCCTCTCGTTGAGTCAGCCGAGGCCGACGTGGTGTCGTCGTGACCACGCTGCTCCGAAGGCGAGGCCCGCGGCCAGCCGCTTTGTGCAAATGACGGCCATGTGGGACGCCCCACCTGCTGAACTGCGGAGACATGACTACCTCATGGGACGTCGTGGGACACAGCCCAAGGCTGGTTCGGCCATCGCACTGAAGCTGTCGGATTCTCATCGCGTCGCGTGCTGAGGGGCGGGGTCTGCCTCGTTCGAGGGGTTTGATCTCACTTCGCTGGTCTCGTTCTCACTGCACCTGTCACGGTCGCTTTCGGGATGTACGTGAGTGCTGGGGGTGGCGATGGACCTGGATCTGGTTGAGCCGGAAGCCATCCCAGCTCAGCGGCGACTCCGCCAGCTCGCGTGCCGCCACCGGCAACTCGGACAGGCCCTCAATTGCACGGATGATCGTCGAGGAATGGTCCTCCTCCGGCATGCCGATCGATCTCGGCAGTGAATGGACCCACCGCCTCGACCTCATCGAAAAGCACCCCGCCAACAAGAAGATCCCCGCCAAGGACCGTCACCCCCTCGCGGCATTCCCCGAGATCGTGGTGCTGGCGAACCTGATCCTCAACCCTCCGACCCACACGATCGACCCCAAAGACCTCTACCTCGCCACGACAGCAGAACTGAGCCGACGATTCGCCCGGATCTACACCACCCTTGGAACCCAGGACCCGCTCTACCGACGCTTCCGCCTCTACCGCGCACGAGACATCCGCGAAAGCCAAATCGTTTGAGAACACCGGCCATCAGGATTCTCAAACCACCCGGCACCTCCGCAGGTCAGCGGATTGCCGTCTGCCAGCTGCACTTTGACAGGACACCCTGGTCGAAGCCCTCTGCTCCGGACGTTGCGAGCCGTCCGGAGCCCGCACCGTCCGGGAATTGACACCGAGCGCGGAACGATCAAGGTGACACGGAACGCGGAACCGTCAGAACGACCAGCTCACAGCGTCGGCATGTGACAGCGGAACGCGGAACCTACATGATGGAAGTCAGTTTCGAGAGTATGGATGACCACGAAGCCTCCGTCGTAAAGAAATGGGTTCTCTCAGGCGCGAGCGAGTCGGATGCCCGGCGGAATCAGCGGCCTGTGAGTGGTCGGCATGCCGGACACGGGCACACTTGGTTCTCGCTGTCTCTGACCGGGTCGCGAGTAATGGCAAGCCATTTCCGGTAGTCGTTCATCGCCGTGGCCTGCTGCTCGATCGGCATGTCCTGGGACCGGCGTACGGGGCGCGTGCCGGCGGACCAAGCCCCTGTGGGCAAGCCTTCCAGCTGTGGAAAGAGCCGCAGCAGGACATCGCGGCGCCGCGGCTGGTCGCGCCGCTCGCACAGGTAGTGCAGGCACAGCCAGCCCATCGCGACGAACCGGGGGTCTTTGGGGGCGCGCATCCGGCCGACGAGGTCGCCAGCTTTAATTAGGCGTCCTGGGCCGTCGCCGCGAGGACGATCTCCCGGATGCACACCCGCTGCGGCGCCTCGTAGGCGTACTGGATCGCGGCCGCCACGTCCTCGGCGGACAGCGCGTCGGTGGACTCCTTGTATGCCTGGTAATCGGACTTGATCACCTCATCGGTGGTGTGGGAGAGCAGTTCGGTCTCTACGACGCCCGGGGCGATGGTGGTGACGCGGACGCCGTGCCTGGCCACCTCGGCACGGAGGTTCTCGGACATGGCATGGACGGCGAACTTGGTGCCGACGTAGACGGTGTGGTTCGGGTAACCCTTTCGTCCGGCCACGGAGCTGACGTTGACGATGGTGCCACGGCGGCGCCTGATCATGCCGGGGAGCACCGTCCCTACGCCGTTGAGCAGGCCGCGCACATTGACGTCGAGCATCCGGTCCCACTCTTCGGTCGGCTGGTGGGCCACCTCGCCGAGCAGCATCACGCCCGCGTTGTTCACGATGGCGTCGACCGGTCCGTATACGGACTCCGCCTCTGCGATGGCGACGGCGACGGCTGTCGCGTCGGTGACGTCCACAGCGCGGGTGAGGGCCGAGGGCAGGCCGAGGGCAGGCCGAGGGCCTCCAGTCGGTCGACGCGGCGGGCGAGGAGCAGCAGTGGGTGACCGAGGCCGGCGAAGGCCCGGGCGGTGGCCGCGCCGATGCCGGAGCTGGCACCGGTGACGACGATCAGGGGCTTGTCGGGAGAGTCCATGGTGTTCTCCAGCTCTGGGGGTTTTACGGGTGGGTTGAGGTGTGTGGGTTGGCGTCGGCACCTTCGGTGTTGAGGAGGACGACGGTGCCTGTGCTGTGCTCCGCCAGCGCCGCGCGGCGTTCCGCGCTAGAGGTCAGGGCGGCCCGGGCGCCGGCCAGTGCGGCGGCGCCGCAGGGCCCGGAGGAGATGCCGAGCGCGGCCAGGTCGCGGGCCGCGCGGAGGCTGTCGGCGTCGGTGACGGCGGTGGCGCCGTCGAGGCCGTCGCGCAGCCGGGGCCAAGCAGCGCTGGAGGGGGTGCCGCAGTTGAGTCCGGTCATGACGGTGGTGCCGGTGGGTACGGTGGTCGGGCGGCTGGCGGTGAGGGAGGCCAGGACGCAGGCGGCGCTGTCGGGTTCGACGCTCAAAAGCGACGGCGCTGGGGCATTCCGCGGGGCGCGGTAGTGGGTGACGGCGGCTTGCGCCAGCGAGCCGACGCCGACGGGGATGGCCACCAGCCCGGCGGGTTCGGCACCCAGCGCGCGCAGTTGTGCGTCGGCCTCGTGGAACAGCGTGGTGTAGCCCTCGGTGATCCACTCCGGTATCTGGGTGTATCCGGGCCGGGAGGTGTCCTGGACGAGGACGGCGGCGGGTTCGCGCGCGGCGGTCTCGGCGGCTAGGTGTACGGCGTCGTCGTACGAGCAGCCGACTCGCGTGACCCGTGCGCCCTCGCGTTCGATGGCGGCGGCCGCCGCCGGGTGTACCGCGCCCGGGACGAGGACATGGGCGGCCAGTCCCAGGAGCCGGGCGATACGGGCCACGGCGCGACCGTGGTTGCCGTCGGTGGCGGTGACGAGCCGGTCGCCGGACGTCTCGGCCAGCGCTCGGTGGATGGCCCAGGACGCCCCCAGGATCTTGAACGCGGGCAGGCCGAGTCGAGACGACTCGTCCTTGACGAACACCCGGCGTACCCCCAGTTCGTCGGCGAGCGCGGGCACTTCGCGCAGCGGGGTCGGCGCGTGGCCGGGCAGGGTCGCGTGGAAGGCGGCCGCTTCGCGCGGGGCGGGCGGGCAGGTCCAGGAGCGAGCGGGTGGATGTGTGTACCAATCAGCGGTGGACATGCCGACCACGCTCCCGTATCGCCATCCCATCGGTCCAGCGCATCTTTTCGAGCAATAATCATCGGGAAACCAAATGATTTAAGGGGTTTGGGATGCTCGATCTCCACCGGCTGCGGCTGCTGCGTGAACTCAAACACCGCGGCACCCTCGCCGCGGTCGCGGCCGCCCTCTCGTACAGCCCGTCCTCGGTCTCACAGCAACTGTCCGTGCTGGAGACGGAGGTCGGCGTACCGCTGCTGGAACCGGTAGGGCGGCGCGTGCGGTTGACCGAGCAGGCTGAGATCCTCGTCGCGCACACGGAAGTCGTGCTGGAACGACTGGAGCGAGCCGAAGCCGACATCGCCGCCTCGCTGACCGCCGTCACCGGCACCCTGCGGATCGCCGCCTTCCAAACGGCGATGCTGGCGCTCATCCCGCCGGCGCTCACCCTGCTGCGCGAGGAGCACCCGGGCCTGCGCGTTCACGTGACGCAGACGGAGCCGGAGACCGCGCTGCCCGCGCTCCTCGCGCGGGACGTTGACCTGGTCGTGGACGAGGAGTACCCCGGCGACGCGCGTACCCGCCCCGCCGCCGAGGTCGAGTCGGCCGAGCTGTGCGGAGACGAGGTACGGCTGGCCCTGCCGCCCGACAGCGCCGTACGCGCATCCGAGCCGTCGGTCGCGCTCCGTGCGCTGTCCGGCCATCCGTGGGTCATGGAACCGGCGGGTACGGCGTCCCGGCGGTGGGCGACGACCGTGTGCCGCCAGGCCGGATTCGAGCCCGACGTACGGTTCGAGTCGCCCGATCTGCTGGTGCAGCTGCGGCTGGTGGAAGAGGGCCACGCGGCGGCTCTTCTGCCCGGCTTGTTGTGGGGCGGGAGAGCGCTGAGCGTTCCGCTGCTCCCGCTGCCGGACGGCGGCCACAGCCGACAGCTCTTTACGGCCGTACGGCCCGGCAGTGGAGGCCACCCGGCCGTCCGGGCGTGCCGCTCGGCACTGCAACACGCCGCCGAATGCGCCCGCTGCCTGCCCTGAGCCCCGGCGGTCTCCCCGCGCCTCCGGCGTACCGTTCCGGCCGCAGCAGCCGTCACTTGTGCAGGCTCGTTCGACTGCGGCACCATTCCGCTCTTGATTCGTCGGACAGCGCTTACGGGCTGCGCCGCGATTGATCACGGGGCGTGCTCGCATGACGGTTCGGCTGGTGGGTGATTCAGCAGGCCGTCGTGCGGACGGGAACGAGTTCGGTGCTCGGCTTGTGCCGGGTGGCTCGCTTGGTGGCTTGGTCGGAGGCCAGGCCGGCGATGGCGCGATACGTGGTGCCGTAGTCCTCGCGACGGCCGGTGCACCGCTGCAGCGGGCGCCACTGGCGGTGTTCGGCGTTGGCGTGCTCGACGCAGATCCGGCGGGAGGACTGTCGACGCCGCATCCCGCGACGGCCGTACCGCTCGGTCAGCGGTGCGTTGTCGAGGTCCTTCGGTTTCTTGGACGGGCGCTGATCTGGCCGGGGAATACGTTGGCCAGGCCGCGGTAGCCCTCGTCGCCCCCGGCCTTCACGGTGGGATGTCGGCGGAACTGCTCGGTGAGCCTTCGTGCGCACGCAGGTCTGGTCATGAATCCGGCCGGAACGCACCGCAACGGACCACAGGGTGCGGCCCTGGTGGCCGCTGATCGTGGTGGTCTCGATGGTGTTTCTGCCGGCGCTTGCCGGAGACGAAGGCCAGCCTGCCGGGAGAGTGCGTCTTGGGGCGCGGACCTGGGTCTTGGTGCCGTCGAGGCGCAGCGTGATGTTCTCGGCTGCGGCGTAGGCGGACACGTCCTCCAGGGTGCGCAGTCGGATGCCGGGCCGGTCGGGACGGCGAATCCGCGGCCGGCAAGCCGATAGCGGATCCCGCTGATCGCGCGGCCGATGGTGGAAGAGCCGACCTTGTAGATCACGGCCAGGGCCTGGTGGGTGAGGCCGGTCCGCAGATGGATTAGGGCGGCCGGCAGCCGGTCGGTGAAGGCCGGTTCGTACTTCGGCCGGGCACCGGCCCGTCGCCGACGAGCGCCCTGGCGCCGCTGGTGGCGCGCGGACTCGCAGCGCGCTTCCCGGCGTGGCGCGAGTTTTTCGGTCAACTCGCCGAGATGTTGGCGCGTGACGCCGCACAAGGCAGGATGCGACATGGTCGCGCGGGCCTGCTTGATCTTCACACCTCAAGAACCCGCGCAGCCTTGGCCATGTCACGGCCACTCCGCGATCAATCGCGGAGCAGCCCGTAAGCGGATCCGGCGAAGTCCCCTGCAGATCCCGTGATGCGCCTGCTGGCCGCGAAGCCGTCCGGAGTAAAGACCAGCAGCGGAGCTCGTGTCATCCGCTGAGCTCACGTGATGAGAGGCCCCATCGAGCCTTGGTGACGCCGAAGCTCATATGCGCACGACGTCATGGTTCGGTCTTTGCTGGTCACTGCTGTTCGCGCTCCGTGCCGCGCCCCATGCACACTGCCGCGATCAGAGCCATCACGACGCCTGCGCCGCAGGCGACGCCCTGCACGAACCCGGAAGGCAGTGCAAAGCTCAGTACCAGGAGTGCAAGTCCAGAGGTCAGAAAGCCAACCGTAGAGTTGTGTGTCGAAGAACCCCTAAACATGCCCGCAGCGTAAAGGGGCGGAGAACCGTGCTGGTGAGCGGGTAGCTGGATGGCCCCCGGACGCCCAGTACGCCTTGCAGCGGACGTTGCTGGGTCCGCTTGGACGTCGTGCCTTCGTCGTCGTGTGCGTCCGCGTAGCGGCTGGTCAGGGACCCGGAACAAGCGGAGGCGCATACTCCCCGTTATTACCTCTTGTGAGGCGAATTCCTTGCGGATCCGTTCAGCATGAGGGGCCGATTCTGAATCGGCCTCGCCGCGACGTCGACTTCGCACCGCTGCGTGAGCAGGACCTAGTCGCGGCCGGCTTCGGCCAGCCGCCTGACCGTCACCCGGTTGTGTGATGGCCGGGGCGGTGGGACCGCGAGACGATGATCATCGTCCCCGACCGAAGGTGTGGGTGACCGCCGTCGGTATCGAACCCAGATAGGGAGCTGTCATGACAACACGTCAGGATCTCAAGGCACGCGACATCATGCACCGGGACGCCCAGTGCATCCCCGCACACGAGACGCTGGACCGCGCGGCGCAGGTGATGCGCCAGCTCGACGTGGGCGCTCTGCCCATCTGTGACAACGATCGTCTCTCCGGCATCATCACCGACCGCGACATCGTCATCCGGTGCGTCGCTGAGGGCCATGACCCGGGCAAGGTCCGCGCCGCCGACCTCGCCCAGGGGACACCACGGTGGATCGACGCCGACGCCGACGTGCGTGACGTCCTTGACTCGATGGAGCAGCACCAGGTCAAGCGGCTGCCGGTCATCGATAACGGTCGGCTCGTGGGCATCATCAGCGAATCCGACCTCGCCCGGCACCTCACCGACCAGCAGATCGCCGAGTTCGTCGGCAAGGTCTTCACGCCGCACCGGTGAACCGGAGGACGGCGAGGTACTTCCTCATCGCGTGGGCTACGACCCGGCTGCACGCCGACGCAGGTGAGCGGGAGGCGGAGCGGTGCGGGGAAGGAAGGATGTCAGTGTTGGGGGGCAGACTGTGGTGCATGACTTTGGTGACCGCACAGGATTACGCCTGGATACGTTCCTCCCCGGTGTTCCGCAACGCGATAGAAGGCGGATACGGCCTGATCCTCGTACGGGGCGTCGCCCCCGGCGACGTACTGCGTGTGATGAGGGCAGATCCGCAGGGCACGTGCACGGGGGTAGACGCGCTGATCGAGCAGCATCTGGACCAGCGTGATGCGACGGATTACTGGGACGACTCCTTCATTGCGGGCGCTTTCACCGTGCCGGGCACGGACGGCGATTGGACGCTCGTCCTGCAGTTCGACGGGGGCGTGGGGATGCGGCCGCGCTTCCTGGAGGCCCTGTCGGCGGGCGGGCGGGCCGTGGCGCATTCCACCAACGGAGGCGCTCCCATCGACCTGTTCCACTGGTACGAGGCCGGTGAGCTTCGGACCAGCTTCGAATGGCCCACCGACAGGTACGGCAGCACCCCGGACGACCTGGTCCCCGTGATGCGTGAGATCGGCTTCGACCTGACCGAGGACGAGGACGGCACCGGCCCGAGCACCGACACCAAGGCGGCGGTCCTCGCCCTCGCCGAGCGACTGACTGGCGTACGGCTCACGGAGGAGCTGCTCAAGGACGCCGAGTACCACCTCGGGCACGTGCCGGAGGAACCCGCCGAGGAGTGGACCAAGTTCGTCATCGACATCACCGACGCGCACGGGGAACGGTTCTACAAGGAAGTCACCCGTGAGGAGGCCGAGGCTGCTTCTGCACGCGCCCGGGCCGAGGCCGAGGCGCCGGTCGTCATCCTCGGGCCCTCGTCCCCCGCCCCCTGACTCTCCCGCTGGCCAAGTCCTGGCAGGGTGCCACCGCGTCCCTATGACCTTGCTTCGAGCTCTGGATGGAGGCCGGGCCGCACGAGATGACCATCGAGCGGAACGGCACCGTCTTCCATGGCGCTGGTGAACCCCCAGGCCGCACCCGTCACAGCAGGGCAGCGGTCGGTGCCCCTCGGGAGCGCGCGGGCCGGGCACGGCAGCTACCCGAGCGGTCAGGTCCAGGTCGAGGCGCCTGTTCATGTCGAGCTCGAACCGGCCGTAGGGGTTCACGTGAGTCCAGAACAGCGGGGAAAGCGCCCGCCGGTCGGCATTGGGCTCGGCTGCCCACTTCGGATCGGCGAGGACCTGCTGCATCAGCAGCGTGTTGACGTGTTCTCCGAACCTTCGGTTCGTCGAGCTTCGGGGCGGCCGTCCTGTTGTTCAGCACCAATGTCCGGCCGCGCGCGTGATGGCCTGTGCGACAGGGCGGTGTTGAAGGTGTCGAGTTCGGTCAGGGCTTCGCGGAGATTGACAGGGGACGCCTTCGCCGATGGTGGCAGCGATCCGCAGCATCCGGCCTCGCTGCCTGAGCAGGGAAGTCGGCCCTGGTCGGGGGCCCGTCACCGCGGTGGGCCAGTCGATGCCCGTGGTCACCTCCCGGGTGTCGAAGTCGGTCCCGGCGAACAGAACCGGCCTCGGAAGTCGGAACGGTGAAGCCAGAACCGGTGGGCGATGACGAGCTCGACGGCGGCGGTTGAGCCGTGCACTCCGCGGGCGTGGGCTCGCAGGTGCCGGTGCAGCTGTTCAGTCGGCGGGTGTCATGAGGGTCCTTGGTCGCGATGACGGTCCGGCTGGCGATATCGCGGAAGGCGGGTATGCCGAGGTTGACGGTGGTGGTCCGGCGAGTCCGCTCGTCGAGCTGGGCGAGTTTCTGCACGGCGCCGGCGAGGCTGACCTTGAGCCCTTCGACTTCGCCGAGCCACTCCTCTCGTTCGGCTTCGGCGATGCGGTCGAGCAGGTTGTCGCGGATCTCTCTGATGCGGTCACGCTGGTCAGGATCGGGCCGCAGGGGGGTAGGGGGCGTGCAGCGGGAGGTTATTCGGGTGTTCCGGTTCACGCGGGACCCCACCCCGGCCAGGAGGAAGGACTGCTCCGGCATGCCGGAGCAGCTCGCTGGGCGTTCAACGATGCGCTGGGGATGAAGGTCGCGGTGCATCAGCAGTGGCGGGCCGAGGTTGAGTCGCTCATCGATCAGGGTGTGCCGGAGGCCGAGGCGCGGGAGAAGGTGCGGGTGCCGGTGCTGACGAAGCCGGCGACCCAGAAGGATCTGAACCGGATCAAGGGTGATTCGCGGACCGGGGGACTGCCCGAAGGCGTGCTGGGCGTGTGCTGGGGCCGGCGCGGCCGTGCCCGTGGTGGCATGAGGTGAACACCCACACGTTCCGGTCGGCGTTCATCGACGCTGACCGGGCATGGGGGAACTGGCGACGTCGACTTCCCCCCGCTGCGCGAGCAGGACCCGACGGCGGCCGGCTTCGGACAAGCCGCCTGAACGGGCCCGGGCGGAGTCGGCATCATGATGTCCATGGACGATACGCACAACGTCCTCACCAAGGATGAGGTGAACGACCTGCTTTCCTCAGGTAGCAGATAGGTGGTGCACGTGGTATTCACGACCGGGGTGTTCCGCCGTCATGTGCCCACTCCGTCGTCCGGTCCGGATGACAGGACCGTGTTCAGCCTGCGCCTGAGGTGGTCCCGTTCGGGTTCCGTACCGGCCAGCTCGAGCGCTTCCCGGTATGCCGTGGCGGCCTCGGGCAGCCGGCCGAGCTGGTGCAGCAGGTCTGCCCGGGCAGCCGGGTAGGGGTGGTAGCGGCGCAGTGGCGGCTCGTCGGCCAGCTCGTCGAGAAGCGCTAGGCCCGCCTGCGGGCCGTCGCGCATCGCCACCGCCACTGCGCGGTTCGATGCGACGATGGGGGACGGGGTGAGCTGGAGCAGCACGTCGGAGAGCGCTGCGATCTGTGGCCAGTCGGTGGTCGCAAGGTCGGCGGCCTCGTCATGGAGGGCGGCGATGGCCGTCCAGGGCATCCATCAAGCCCTCGACGCCGACAGTTGAGTCAGGTCCGCGGCACCCTGCCGCGACGAGCTCGCCGGAATGCGGCCGTTTCAGGTTCAGCTCGGACCGATGTGGCCTGGCATCACTGCTGTGACGGTCGCGGTCTACCCGGAGGACGGAACGGCCGCGCTCAATGACCGAGTCCGCACGGCGATGGAGAAGGTCCCCGGCATTACGCTGAGGCCCCGTGAACTGCAGTTTTGGCCCCCACTCGTCGCTAGCGTACGCGCGTCAGGACTTCCCGGACCGGAAGCTCAACCGGGCACTGCGCGCGCTGCGGCCCCCGCGGGTGGACATCACCATCAACCGGGTCCACCTCGTCAACCTGGCCGCCGCTCTCGCCCCGTCAGCCGGGACCAAGCCATGCGCGCCCTCACCGAGGGCGTCGATCCATGCGCCCTGTGCCGCCCCGACACCGAGCTCGGGATCTCATTGTCTCCAAGCACTTCTTTGGGCTCCAGCGCACGGAGTTGAAGCGGCTCCATGGAGTAGGAAGTTGATCTGGCTCCACTTGTGGGCTCGTATGTCCGGTGTCCCTTTCTCGCTGACGGCGGCCCTTGCCCGGCCCATGGGACAGGAACACGAGACGAACGACTGCCTGAGCGTTCGCCCGTGGTTCAGGTGCCGATGAGCTGGAGGGAGGCCCACAGGGCGAGCGTCGCCAGGGCGAGTGCAGCGGGGACGGTGAGCAGGCCGAGGAGGGTGAACTCCTTGAGTTCGACCTCGTGGTCGTGGTGGTGGGCGATGCGCCGCCACAGCAAGGTGGCCAGGGAACCGGCATAGGTGAGGTTGGGGCCGATGTTCACACCCAGCAGGACTGCGAGGACCGCGCCCGGTCCGGAGGGGGCGGCCAGGGGGACGAGGGCCAGGACGGCGGGCAGGTTGTTGATCAGGTTGGCCAGCACAGCGGCCAGCGCGGCACTGCCGAGGAGCGCGGGCAGGCCGGCGCCATCGGGCAGTACGCGGCCCAGGGCAGTGCCGAGCCCGTTGTCGACGACCGCCCGCACGACGATCCCGAGGGCGAGGACGAAGGCGAGGAAGGGCAGCGAGGCGGAGCGGATGATCGCGGCCGGGGTGGTGTGTCGGCGGACCAGGGCCCGTGCGGCCATCACGGTCGCGCCGGCGGCAGCGGCCCAGGCCGGGTCGATCCCGGTCGCGGAGGCGACGGCGAACCCGGCGAGGGTGGCGGCCACGGTCACGAGGGCGAACAGCGGTATCTGAGGCGGCTCGGCCGCCTCCGCCTGGCCGGTGGGGGCATCGAGGTCGGCGGCGAAGAACCGTCGGAAGGCGGCGTATTCCACGGCGATCGCCACCAGCCACGGCAGCAGCATGAGCAGCGCGAAGCGCGTGAACGTCAGCCCGGACGCGGTAAAGGCCAGCATGTTGGTCAGGTTGGAGACCGGCAGCAGCAGGGAGGCCGTGTTCGACAGGTGCGCGCTGGCATGGACGTGGGGCTTGGGCCGGGCACCCATGCGGGCGGCCGTGGCGAACACGACGGGGGTCAGCAGGACGACGGTGGCATCCAGACTCAGCGCCGCCGTGATCACCGACGCGAGGACGAACACCGCCCCGAGCAGCCGTCTTGGGCGGCGGTGGGCCCAGCGGGCCATCCAGGTCCCGCAGGCATGGAAGAGTCCCTCGTCGTCGCAGAGTGTGGCCAGCACCAGAACAGCGGCGAGGAAACCAATGACGGGGCCGAGCCGCTCAGCCTCCTGCCGTACGTGGTCGAACGGGACGGCGCCGCAGACAGCCAAGAGGACCGCGCAGGGCACCGCGAAGACCGCCTCCGGCCACCGGAACGGGCGGATGACGGCGCACACCAGTACCACGGTCAGCGCGGCGACGGACGCGGACTCAACCAGCATGCGCCCGATCATCCACACCAGGTGCCAGCACCTGAGCGCCGGGGCCCCAGCTCCCGGGAAGGCCGCTCAGCCGCTGGGGCGGAGCAGCTCGATGCCCAGCGGCCCGGACGCGGCGGGATAACGGGACCTGTGCTTCTTCACCAGTACGACTGGCGCCATGGCCCCGCCCTGGTCACCCGCCGTGCAGGCCGGCCTGGTGGCGGTCCGCTCGGCTGTTTCCTTAACTTGTTCTTTAATCTTTCAACCGATGCAGGGCGATAAGCGTCTTCCCGCGTCGGACGGTTTTGCCTACGTCGCAGCGGGGTGCCCGGCGCCTGTTCCTCGTGCCGGGTGGCCGTCGGGGGCCTGCCCGGTGGGGTTTCGGTGCTCTGGTGGGACAGGGCATGTGCTGGCGGAGGTTCCGAAACGTCCGGCGGACTCGGGCCGGGGTGAGCCGGCCGGGTGCGGCCGCTTTCTCCCACGGGTGCCGCAGGTCCCGGGCCAGTGGGCGGGCGAGCCTGAGCTGTGTGTATGCGGCGATGATCAGCCAGGTCCACCGGTCGGCCGCTTCCGGCTCCCGAAGCCGGGGCCGGGTCCAACCCAGAGTCGGCAGTCGGTGTGGGCGTTGTGCTCCAACAGTCGCGAGAGTGACATCGTCGTGCTGATGGTGGCATCGCCCGAGGTTAGGACAGGTGTCAGACAGAGTCGCTCATGGCCGCCAGGGCCGAAGGGCCTGTTCGGGTGGCAGGCGTACAGCTCAGCTGACCGGTCGCGGCATCTGACGTAATCCATCCAGATGGGGCGTTACGGGTTGCGGCTACCGGGAACCGGTTCCGTGGTGTCCGGAAGGTCCGGCCACACCACCCAGGAAGATGCAATCAGTCATGCGGCACAGCGCAGATGTCATCGCAGAACTGACCAGGGACCATCGCGAAGTGGACGATCTTTTTGAAAAGATCGAAGAGGCAGCGCCCGAGGCCCAGGAGCGTAAGCGGCTGGTGGATCAGCTGACGATCGAGCTCGTGCGGCACTCGGTGGCTGAGGAGATGTATCTCTACCCCGCTGTGCGTCGTCATTTGACGGACGGGGACGCGCTCGCCGACAAGGCGATCGCTGATCATGGTCGGGTGGAAAGGCTGCTCAAGGACCTTGAGGGGCGCGACGTCGATGACACTGACTTCAACCACCTGATCGTCAAGCTCCGGACCGAGGTGACCTCCCACATCAAGGACGAGGAGAGCCGCCTTTTCGTGCAGCTACGGGCTGCCTGCGCCCAGGACGACCTGTCGGAACTCGGGGACAAGATGCGTACGGTCAAGAAGGTCGCGCCTACACGTCCCCACCCGAGTGCGCCCACTGCGCCGCCCGTCAACAGACTTCTGGCGCCTGGGACGGGGCTGGTGGACCGGGCCCGGGACTTCGTCACCGGCAGGGGCAAATAGAGACTTCCTGGGGAGAGGGCATTCTCATTGACGGGCATTGGCTGATCGGCACGACCGCACGGGCGATGTCGCTCGCGTTCTCCCCGACCCCAGGTCGGGGAACTTGTCGAAGCCCTGCCAACGGGTTGACTCACATAGCGGCCCCCGTATACCCGCGTTCGTCCGCGCCAGCTAGGCACGCGAGTACCTGGGACCGGCCGAAGCACCAGGCGTGTACGAGAACATCCTTCTGAAAGTCACACGAGGCGGAGGTGATCCGCCGAATCCTGTACTCGGACATGCGGGCGCCACCAAGAAGACGATGTCAAGGCGGATGAGGGGAGCAGGCATGGGCGCTGACAGGGCAACCCGGTCGACATCCGGGCAGGGAACGAGGCTGGACGGGCCGGCGGGGCTGGATGTCGAGGCTCTGGTAGGTGTGCTGCGTGAGCGTGTCGATAGCGAGGTGCGTTTCGACGCGGGCAGCCGAGGTGCGTACGCGACGGACGCGTCGAACTACCGCCAGGTTCCCATCGGTCTCGTCGTGCCACGCACTGTGGAGGCCGGAGCGGAAGCGGTCGCGGTGTGCGCCCAGTTCGGGGCGCCCGTGCTGTCGCGTGGTGGCGGTACGAGCCTGGGCGGACAGTGCACGAACACAGCGGTCGTGATCGACTGGACGAAGTACTGCAACGGGGTCGTGTCGGTCGACGCCGATGAGCGGACGTGTGTGGTCGAGCCGGGGATCGTGCTGGATGAGCTCAATCATCAACTGGCTCCCCATCTCCTCAAGTTCGGCCCCCAGCCCGCCACTCACAGCCACTGCTCACTGGGTGGCATGATCGGAAACAACTCGTGCGGGGCCTCCGCTCAGGCATACGGGAAGACCGCCGACAACGTGCGCCGGCTGGAGATCCTCACCTACGACGGGACCCGGCTGTGGGTTGGACCGACCTCGGACGAGGACTTCGAGGAGGTCGTGGCGGGCGGGGGACGTCCCGCGGAGCTGTATCTGGGACTGCGGGACATCGCGGACCGCTACCGGGAAGACATCAGACGCGGGTTCCCGCACATCCCGCGTCGGGTCTCGGGATACAACCTCGACGCGTTGTTGCCGGAGAACGGTTTCGATCTCGCCCGTGCTCTGGTCGGCAGTGAGGGCACCTTGGTCACCGTCCTGCGTGCCGAACTGGCCCTTGTACCGGTGCCACCCTCGGACGCCATCGTGGTGCTCGGCTACCCCGACATCTGTTCCGCTGCCGATGATGTCCCGCGGTTGCTGGAGCACAGCAATCCGACACAGCTGGAAGCCCTGGACGGGAGAATGGCCCAGTTGATGCGGGAAGAGCACATGTTTCTCGATTCACTGGATGTCTTCCCGGAAGGGGAGAGCTGGTTGCTGGTGCAGTTCAGCGGTGAGAGTCAGGAGGATGTCGACGAGCAGGGACGTGAGCTGCTCCGGGCTCTCGGCCGCGCTGCAGATGACGCGACCGTGGTGTTTTCGGACGACCCGGCCCGCGAGCAGAAGCTGCTGAAGGCCCGGGAGGCCGGCCTCGGGGTAACGGCGCGTCTGCCTGATGACCGGGAGACGTGGGAGGGTTGGGAGGATTCCGCTGTCCCGCCCGAACTGCTCGGTGGCTATGTGCGGGACCTCAAGGAGTTGTTCGCCGAGTTCGACTACGACGAGCCCTCTCTTTATGGGCACTTCGGCCAGGGGTGTGTGCATACCCGCATTCCTTTCGACCTCAAGTCCGCGGACGGCGTCGCTGCCTTCCGGGAGTTCGTGTCGCGGGCCGCCGACCTGGTCAGCTCCTATGGCGGGTCGTTGTCCGGCGAACACGGGGATGGCCAGGCCCGCGGGGAACTGCTGTCGAAGATGTTCGGCGAGCGTCTGGTCGCCGCGTTCGGTGAGATGAAGGTGCTGTTCGATCCGGGCAATCGGATGAACCCCGGCAAGATTGTCGCTCCTTACCGCCTCGACGAAAACCTTCGGCTCGGTGCGACATGGAAGCCAGAAGTCCGTACGACACATTTCGGCTATCCCGATGATGAACGTTCCTTCACCAAAGCAGTGATGCGCTGTGTCGGAGTCGGTAACTGCCGTGCGCAGCGCGGCGGAGTCATGTGTCCGTCCTACCGGGCGACTGGTGAGGAGGAGCACTCCACCCGCGGGCGGGCGCGGCTTCTGTTCGAAATGCTGGGTGGGCACGCTGACTCAGCCGTCAGTGACGGCTGGCGGTCGACCGAGGTCCGTGACGCGTTGGACCTGTGTCTGGCCTGCAAGGGCTGCAAGTCCGACTGTCCTGTCGGGGTCGATATGGCCACCTACAAGGCGGAATTCCTCGCCCACCACTACGCGCGGCGGCTTCGGCCTGCGGCGCACTACTCGATGGGCTGGCTGCCGTTGTGGGCGCGGTTGTCCCGGCTCGCGCCGAGACTGGCCAACGCCACGCTGAACGCACCGGGTCTGGCCCGCGTCGGCAAGAGGCTGGCCGGAGTTGCCACCGAGCGCCCGGCACCGGTCCTTGCGCAAGAATCCTTTGTCCAGTGGTGGGCCGCCCGGGGAGCACCCGAGCCGGGCCCTGCCGATCCTCGGGCGGTCGTTCTGTGGCCCGACACGTTCAGCACCTACTTCCACCCGAATGTCGCCAAGTCTGCGGTACGCGTGCTGGAGGACGCCGGTTTCCGGGTAGCAGTCCCGACGCAGGCGGTGTGCTGTGCGTTGACGTGGATCTCCACCGGGCAGTTGGCCATCGCGAAGCACGTCCTGCGTCGTACTCTTGACGTACTCAAACCGTGGATCGAGGCCGGCACACCGTTCGTCGGCCTGGAACCGTCGTGCATCGCCGTGTTCCGTGCCGACGCCCCCGAGCTGCTGCCCGATGACGAGGACGTCAAGCGACTGGCCCAGCAGTTCCGCACCTTCTCCGAACACCTTCTCAACCACGCTCCTGACGGATGGTGGCCGCCGATGCTGCGACGACAGGCCACCGTCCAGACACATTGCCACCAGCATGCGGTGATGAAAGACGACGCCGACCGTGAGCTGATGCGTCGTGCCGGGATCGACGCGGAGGTGCTGGATGCGGGGTGCTGTGGGCTCGCAGGCGACTTCGGATTCGCACACGGCCATCACGAGCTGTCCATGGCCATCGCCGAGCAAGGGGTTCTTCCGGCGGTGCGGGCGACCGCGCCCGGCGCGCTGGTGATCGCCGACGGTTTCAGCTGCCGCACACAGATCGAACACGCGACGACCGGTCGGCAAGCCATACATCTGGCGGAAGCCCTGGCGCTCGGCCTGCAGGGCTACCTGCCCGCCAATCACCCGGAGAAGCTCACCGCACGGCCCGGGGCTTCCCCGCGTGACGCGCGCCTGGTCACAGCGGGGGCGCTTGCCGCCCTCGGTGCGGCGGCCACGGGCATCCGGGCATGGGCCCTGCGTCGTGCCAGCTGATCCCGACCGACTTCGGCTCCCTCAAGGCGACACGAAAGGAATTCCCATGTCGATCAAGGTATCTGACTACATCCTCCAACGGCTGCGCGAATGGGACGTCGACCACGTCTTCGCCTATCCCGGCGACGGCATCAACGGCCTTCTCGCGGCCTGGGAACGCGCGGAGAACACACCGAAGTTCATTCAGGCACGGCACGAGGAGATGTCCGCGTTCCAAGCCGTCGGATACGCGAAGTTCTCCGGCAAGGTCGGCGTCTGCGCAGCCACATCAGGCCCCGGAGCGATCCATCTGCTCAATGGTCTGTACGACGCGAAACTCGACCACGTTCCAGTCGTAGCGCTCGTCGGGCAGACCGACCGCAGCGCCATGGGCGGCTCCTACCAGCAGGAGGTCGACCTGATGAGCCTGTACAAGGACGTCGCCTCGGAGTTCTGCGAGATGGTGACGGTTCCGGAACAGCTTCCGAACGTCATCGACCGGGCGATGCGCACGGCGTACGCGCGACGGACCATCACGGCCGTCATCGTCCCGGCCGACGTACAAGAGCTCGACTACTCTCCTCCCACCCACGCGTTCAAGATGGTCCCGTCCAGTCTCGGGATCGCCGAGTACGCTTCGGTGCCCGCTCAGAACGAGATCGCGCGCGCCGCCGAGGTACTGAACGCCGGCGAAAAGGTCGCCATTCTGATCGGGCAGGGAGCGCGGCACGCTCGCCAGGAAGTCGAGGAAATCGCCGACCTTCTCGGCGCCGGGGTGGCGAAGGCGCTTTTGGGCAAAGACGTGTTGCGCGACGACCTGCCGTTCGTGACCGGCGCGATCGGGCTGCTCGGCACCCGCCCCTCGTATGAGCTGATGCGGGACTGCGACACGCTGCTGGTGATCGGATCCAGCTTCCCCTACACGCAGTTCATGCCGGAGCTCGACCAGGCCCGAGCCGTACAGATCGACATCGATCCTTCCATGGTCGGCCTCCGCTACCCATTCGAGGTCAACCTGGTAGGCGATGCGCAGGAGACACTCAAGGCACTGCTGCCGCAGGTGAAGCGGAAGAAGCACAGAGCCTGGCGCAAGAAGATCGAGAAGGACATCGCGCGCTGGTGGGAGGTCATGCAGCGGCGCGCAGCCGTGGACGCCGACCCCATCAACCCGGAGTACGTCGTGCATGCCCTCGACGAGCTCCTCCCCGACGACGTGATCCTGGCCTCCGACTCCGGCTCGGCCGCCAACTGGTACGCCCGCCACCTGCGGATGCGCGGCTCCATGCGAGGCTCCCTGTCCGGCACGCTGGCCACCATGGGACCAGGGGTGCCCTACGTCATCGGCGCCAAGTTCGCCCACCCCGACCGCCCGGCGGTGGCCATCGTCGGCGACGGTGCGATGCAGATGAACGGCATGGCCGAACTCATCACGGTGGCCAAATACTGGGCCGAATGGCAGGACCCACGACTCATTGTCGCCATCCTCAACAATCAAGACCTCAACCAAGTCACCTGGGAACTGCGCGCCATGTCCGGTGTCCCGCAGTTTCTGCCGTCACAGGCGATCCCGGAGGTCCCCTACGCCGACTTCGCCCGCTCCATCGGACTCGACGGCGAACGCGTGGAGAAGCCCGGTGAGGTGGAGACGGCATGGCGCAAGGCCCTCGACGCCGACCGGCCGTACGTCCTCGACTTCCGCACCGACCCCGCCGTACCACCGATCCCTCCGCACGCCAGCCTCGACCAGATCGAGGCCGCGGCAGCCGCGATCGTCAAGGGCGACACCGACCGCGGCAGCATGATCCGGCAAGGGATCAAGGCGAAGGTCCAGGAAATTCTTCCCGGGACGCGGCACCGGGAGGACCGCCGAGGTACCGAGGAGAACGGATAGGCCGATGGCTGCTGTCCCTCCGGGCGGACCCGGCCCCCTGGTGGACCGCGTTGATGCCGCCGTTTACACCGTGCCCACCGACGCTCCGGAGGCCGACGGCACCCTGACGTGGGACACCACCACCATGGTGCTCGTCCACGTGCGTTCCGGAAGCGTGACCGGCCTCGGCTACACCTACGGCTCGCCGGCCACCGCCCCGGTCATCGCCGATGCGCTCGCCGAAGTGGTCGTAGGCAGGTGCGCCTGGGACATCCCCGCCATCAATGAGGCGATGAGCCGGTCGGTGCGCAACGCCGGCCGGCCGGGCCTGGTCGCCGGTGCGATTTCCGCCGTCGACATCGCGCTATGGGATCTGAAGGCACGCCTGCTCGACCGCCCGCTCGTGCACGTGCTGGGGACGAACCAGCCCGACGTACCCGTATACGGCAGCGGTGGATTCACCACCTACGACGACCGTCAGCAGGACCGGCAGCTGCGACGCTGGGTCGAGGAACAAGGCATCCCACGGGTCAAAATCAAGATCGGCGAATCCTGGGGCAGATCCGAACAGCGGGACCGGGAACGTATCGCGCGGGCACGCCGCAGCATCGGGGAGACCGCAGAACTCTATGTAGACGCCAACGGGGCCTACACCCGAAAACAGGCCATCCGGCTCAGCTCCTACCTGGAGGGCCAGGGAGTCACCTGGTTCGAGGAGCCCGTCTCCTCCGACGATCTGACGGGCCTGGCACAGATCCGGGCGGCGGTCACGCCGGACGTGACCGCCGGCGAATACGGCTACAACCTGCCGTACTTCGGGCACATGCTCACCGCCGGGGCCGTGGACTGCTTGCAGGCCGACGTCACCCGCTGCGGCGGCATCACCATCTGGCTACGCGCCGCAGCGGTGGCCGAGGCGGCCGGAGTCCAGATCTCCGGCCACTGCGCCCAGCACGTTCAGGCCCACGCGGCAGCCGCCGTCCCCAACCTGCGGCACCTCGAATGGTTCCATGATCACGCCCGCATCGAAGACATGCTGTTCGACGGGGTCCTTGACCCCACTGGCGGGCACCTCACCCCAGGCGCCGACGGCGCACCTGGACACGGCCTGACGCTGCGCACAGACCCAGCCGAGCTCTACCGCACCGGTTGACCACGGAGAACCATGAGCAGCCTTGCGCCAACGCCCGAACACAGCGCCTATCCGCCCCAGCCACTGCATGACTACGCCTTCCTTGCCGACGGCGAGCGTGGCGCTCTGCTCGGGCCGCGCGGCGAGATCTGCTGGCTGTGCGCCCCCCGCTGGCACAACGAGGCTGTCTTCTCCACCCTCATCGGAGGCCGGGGAATCTATGCGGTGACTCCGAAGGAGCCGTTCGTCCCCGGTGGATCCTATGACGATGGTTCCCTGATCTGGCGAAGTCGATGGGTCACGCAGAGCGGCATTGTCGAGAGCCGCGAGGCCCTGGCCTTCCCCGGCGAACCAGACCGACTCGTACTCCTGCGGCGCGTGCTGGCCCGCGAAGGGCCGGCGCGCGTCCACGTCGTGATGCGTCCGCTCGCCGCATACGACAGGGAACCGTTGCGGGACATCAGACAGGACGACGAAGGGGCGTGGACCGCACGGCTCGGCGAGCTCTGCCTACGCTGGACCGGAGGCCGAACGGCCCGCCTGACGAACACGGGCAGCCGGGCCGGTCAACTCACCATGGACCTGACGCTCGATGCCGGAGACTGGCACGACCTGGTACTCGAAGTGAGCACATCCCCCCTGGCGATGCCGCCCGTCGACCCCTCGGCCGCCTGGGCAGACACGGAACGAGCATGGCAGGCAGCCGTGCCCGTACTGGAGACGATCGCGGGCCGTGACGCGCGACAGGCTTATGCCGTACTGCGTGGGATGACCAGCGCAAGCGGCGGCATGGTCGCAGCCGCCACCACGAGCCTGCCCGAGCGCGCCGAGGAGGGACGCAACTACGACTACCGCTACGTCTGGATCCGTGACCAGTGCCTTGCAGGCCAGGCCGTCGCCGCGACAGGCAACCAGCCGTTGCTGGGCGATGCGGTGCGCTTCGTCGAAGCCCGACTGCACACAGACGGCCCCGAGATGATGCCCGCGTACACGGTGACCGGCGGCGCTGTCCCCGACCAGCGGGAACTCGACTTGCCTGGCTACCCCGGCGGCTACGACCGCATCGGCAACCACGTCAACCGCCAGTTCCAACTCGATGCCTTCGGCGAAGCCCTGCTGCTGTTCAGCGCCGCGGCACGCCTCGACCAACTGGACAGGGACGGCTGGCAGGCCGCCGACATCGCCGCGGACACCATCCGACGACGATGGCATGAACCGGACGCGGGCATCTGGGAACTGAACAACCGCACCTGGACACACAGCCGACTGATCTGCGTCGCGGGACTGCGCAAGATGGCCGGTGCCGCGGCGCCCGGGCCCAAGACCCGGGAATGGTCCGATCTCGCCGGCGCCATTCTCGCCGACACCGAAGCCAGTGCCCTGCACCCCGAAGGGCACTGGCAACGCTCGCCCGACGATCCGGCAGTGGACGCAGCCCTGCTCCTGCCGGGACTGCGCGGCATGTTGCCGCCCGACGATCCCCGGACGCAGAACACACTCCGCGCCTATCTGAAGGAACTGGCCTGCAGTCACTACGCCTACCGCTTCCGGCACAACGACCGACCGCTGCCGGAAGCGGAGGGCGCCTTCCTGCTCTGCGGCTTCGTGACCGCATTGGCCGAACACCAACAGGGAAACGAGGTGGAGGCGTACCGGTGGTTCGAACGCAACCGCGACGCATGCGGAGCGGCCGGCCTCTACTCAGAGGAGTACGACATCGCCCAACGCCGACTACGCGGCAACATGCCCCAGGCATTCGTACACGCCCTCATGCTCGAAGCCGCGGCCATGCTCGCGAAGCGCGGTGCCCACTGATGGCTTCGCTCCATGCCGCTCGGAGCCTCCACCGCCGTCGCCGCGGTCGGCATCTTCGTCATCGGCGGCTGCTTCTCCTTCTTCCAGGGCATCGAAGCCCACCGTGCCGACCACACCGAATCACGTGCCGGTTACCTCGCAGGGGTTCTCCGTCCTCGGCGTCGCCTTGCTCGCTGAGGGGGCGTCACTCGTCAAGGCGCTGCTGCAGTTCCGCAAACAGGCACGTCGCGTACGCCAAGGGCTGCGTACGACATTGCCGATGACCGATCAGATCTACCTGGACATCACGGATGCGTCCGCTGAGGACCGGGCGAGGGCGCGCAGGGAGCGGCGGAGGCTGGACGACACGCCTGACGGCATTGCCTACAAGGTGCCACACGACGCCGAGGAGGATAAGAAGAAGCCCTGACCTGCGGTAATGCGGCCTGATTGATCCTCTGGGGCGCATCCTGCGGCAAGACGCTACGGCCCCGGCGTCGCTTTAGAGCGGCGGCGGGGCCGTAGGCTGCCCGTCGGTGAACAGCACCCGGGGGCAAGAGCCGCGCCGACCTTCACGCCTTTCTCGCTGGCATCAAATAATGCGCTGGCCGCCGTACCTGCCGCCGACACAGACCTTCAATTTGGCATTCACCCTCATGACTTTGCCGCCACCCTTGATGCACGTGCGGGCGGAGACGCCGGTGGGGTGGGCGTGACCGGTACGAGGTTGAGCTTGAGCAGCGGAGGCGCCGAAGGGCGCCAAGGTCGCCAGCATGGCAGAGGCGGCGAGCACGCCGAGCATCCGTCGAGTGCGCAAGGGGCCAGTCGGTGAACACGCTGTGTGATCAGTCGTGCACATCAATACCCGGCCTTTCTGGGACTACGCGCCTCCCAGCGGCTGGTCGGGAGAGAAGCAGCAGACAGTCGGCCCCGGCGCCCGTGGCGGGTACCGGGGCCGTGTGCCGTCGCGGGGCAAGCCCTATGCGATGGAGCGGCCCGGGGCGGAACGATCAAGGTACTACCCGCTCGTAAACCGCTGAACCGCATATGCCAGCGTGCCGCTTTCAGCGCGGCAGGATCCTTGAACCGTCAGCCTTCGAGTCTGACCGCGCCGGCGAGCACCTGCGCCCCCTGGTCGTCGGCGTGCTCCCCGAGTGGGCGACGTTCACTCCACTGTCCCGAAACGGGATTTTGCAGCAGCTCATGCGACATGTCCTCGTGTCTCCGCGGCCGTCGCGGTATGAAACGCTGGCGCGCGTCGTCCCCGTTGGGGGAGTCGGAAGAGACGATGTGGACGCCCGCCGTTAAGAACGGTGACCCGGAGCAACCAGGGGCAGCGCTGACCGATGATCCGTATCACTTGGGAAGACATGCCCGACACATGACCTGTCATCTGCCTGAGCCGATGGCGCACGCCACGGAACCGGGTTATGGCCCGTCTCTGCCGCGTGCCCGCGTCGATCTGTACGATCGTCGATCTGCACGATCGGATTCGTGCCTGCTTGCGGCCTGCGGGAACACCTGGCCAGTGGCGAGTCCTTCAGGCGACCGGTGATTGGGAGGCGAAGAGTTCAATCACTCGGGAGTTGTGGCAGCACCTTGGTGCGGTAGAAGTCGAAGAACCCACGCTGATCAGGCCCGATTTGTGTGACGTAAACACTGTCGAAGCCAGCGTCGACGTAGGACTGAAGCGCGCTCACGTGCTGGTCCACATCGTCGCCGCAGGTGATCGCGTCGGAAACCATGTGTTCGGTGACCAGTTCGCAAGCTTGTGCGAAGTGACGAGGTGTGGGCAGCAGCTGAGCCAGCTCCCCGGGCAGGAACAGGTTCGGCCACAGCCGGTGTACCGTGCGGACCGCCTCCATGCGGTCATGGTTCCAGCACACCTTCATGCCACCCCGCGCCGGTTTCCCCTCACCACCGTTCTTGCGGTACTCGGCGACCAGATCCTCGTCCGGCATCATCGTGATGTAGCCGTCGCCGATACGGCCGGCCAGCGCCGTGGCCTCGGGTCCGAAGCCCGATATTTCGATAGGGACGCTCTGATCGGGGACGGTGTAGAGCCGGGCGTTCTCCACGGTGTAGTGCTTGCCGTGGTGGCTGATCTCCTCCCCGGTGAGCAGTCGACGGATGATTCCCACAGCTTCTTCGAGCATCTCCAGTCGCACGGCTGCCTGCGGCCAGTCGCCACCGAGGATGTGCTCGTTGAGCGCCTCGCCGCTGCCCAGTCCCAGCCGGAATCGGCCACCCAGCATGACCTGCGACGTGGCCGTGGCATGGGCGATCACCGCCGGGTGAGTGCGCACGGTCGGACAGGTCACCGCTGTCTCCACTGGGAGGGACGTCACTTGCGAAAGCCCGCCGATCACCGACCAGACGAATGGGCTGTTGCCCTGCGCGTCGTTCCAGGGGTGATAGTGATCGGAGAGCCACAACTCCCGGAAGCCGGCCTGCTCGGCCATCCTCGCTTGTTCCAACAGGTCGTCAGGGCCGAATTCCTCGCAGGCCAGGAAGTACCCGAACGTGGTCATGGCAGCCCTCCAACCGTGCATTCCGATGCCACTAGTGGTGCTCGGGAAACTGCGTACTGCAGTGGCGTAGAAACCAATGCTCGAAGCGAACGCGTTTTCCCGGCCAAGACGCCCACAAATTCCATCGTGGATTTCGTGAGGGCCCGTATCGGTCGGCCGACGAGGACGCAACAGGCCCAAACGCCCGGGATGGCTCGGACGGCTCTCATCTATCGCTGTTGCTCACCAGCGATACCCACGTACCCGCTGGGCCGTCAGCGGCTGAGCCTCGGAAGACGATGCCCAGCACCCATATAGTCTCCTCCGACTCGCATCCTGATGCCAGTCCGGTCCTGCTTGCGGAAGCAAGCCACCGTGCCCTACGGATGGGGTCACCCTGCTGAGCACCCGGTCCATCCGACTGACCGTTTACGATCCCGAAGGCACAGGGGACCAAGCCGCGCTGCACCCAGAGCGAGGCTGACTTCGACTGGCCATCGGTCGCCTGGCCGGGTCGGCGGAAAAGCCTCAGCATGGTGGTGAAGCCCCCTGTCCGGAGCCCCGAGCACAGGACGTGGCGCATGGCGTGATGCGCCACGGCACATTGGGCGGAATCTTGCGGGTGTCGCCTTGGGCAACCGGAGTTCCCCGTGTGAGGAGATCGGCGTGGCGAAGGTTTATGTAGGCAACTTGAGCCGGGACACGACCGATGAGACCCCCGCCCGGGCATTCTCGCCGTGTGCAAGGTCCTCGACTGCATCGTCATGCGTGGCCGTGATACAGACCGCTCCAGGGGCTTCGGCTTCATCACCTTCAGCTCCGACAGCGAAGCTGCGGCGGCCATTGACACACTCAACCACCAGGAAGTGGAGGGGCGCCGCATCAAAGTCGACCTGGCCGGCGCCCCGTCCACCAGCGAGGGTGGATACCACCGCCCCCACGCAGTCCGGAAGGAGACATGCACGTCGATCTTCGGAGTGCGTCATGATCGTGGTCGTTGGACTCGTCCTCCTGGTGCCTGCGATCGTCGTCGGGGTGGCCGCGGTGGTGACCAATGCGGGCAGTGCCCACGAGCTCACCCAAGCCTTCACGGTGTTCGGCTACCAGATCACCGGTTCCACCGAAGTGCTCTTCGTCGTCGGGGCCATCGTCGGCGCTGTGGGCATGCTCGGGCTGAGCCTTCTCCTGGGCGGGATGTGCGGACCGTCCGCCGGGAACACGCCGCGCGGCGGCATCTGAAGGAAGCACGTCGTGGTGACGCCGCGGAGCAGCAGGATGGCCGATCGCGCACGGCTCGTGGCGGTCATGGCCGCAGATGGCGACTGTTCGGGCATCGAGTGGCCCACCGGCAGGCGATCGCCTCCACGAGAACCGCCGTACCGCACCACAACGCCGGGAGGTGAAACGCATGCCGAAACGCGTTGAACGGGGCGAGGTCCAACGGCTGCTCGCCCAGGGCGGTCAGCTTGTCGAGGTCCTACCCGCCGCAGATTACGACGATGAACACATCGCCGGGGCGATCAACATCCCGCTACGCCATCTCGACCGCGAGGCACGTGAGCGGCTCGACCCGGAACGCCCGGTCATCGTGTACTGTTACGACTGGCTGTGCGACGTGAGCCCCCGGGCCGCCCACCGCCTGGAACACCTCGGCTTCGGCCAGGTCTACGACTACATGCCCGGCAAGACCGACTGGTTGGCCGCCGGACTGCCGCGCCACGGCCGGGCAACAAAGGTTCGACGAGCGGGTGACATCGCCGATCCGGGTGTTCCCACCTGCGACATCGATGCGTCCCCGCGGGACGTGGCCGAGCAATCGGCGGCTCACACCGGGGGCTTCTTCGTCGTCCTCGACGAGCAGCGCGTCGTGCACGGGACGCTGTCCGCCGACGCGGATGAGCTGCGCGACAAGCGCACGATTGCGCAGGCGATGCGGCCCGGGCCCGCCACCGTCCGTGCGAACGAGCCGCTCGAACCCCTGGTTGAACGCATGAAACAGAAAGGAGTCGACGCCATCCTCGTCACCGCCCCGGAGGGCCAACTCCTCGGCCTCCTGACGCGCCAATACGCCGAACAGGTCCTTCAGTCCACCGCGTAACCGAGTCGTACGCGATACGATCATGATGCGACCTCTGAGGTTGACCCTACTGGGGGTGGGCGCGATGAATTCACCGCGGTTCGCTCCAGCCGGCCTGTTGCTGCGGTACGGCCAACGGCGGGTCGCCTTCGACGGCGGCCCGGGCGCCGATCCGCCGCGGCGCGTGGATGCCTGGCTGGTCACCGATGAGCGGGCCGAGTTGCGCTCGGCCCTGCGGCGAACGGCCGCGGACCGTGGTGTCGAACTGCGGGCCGGAAGCGCGGTGCTGGGGTCGGTGCGCGTGAGTCTGTGCCCGGTGGTGCACACGTCGCACCCCACGTACGGGTACCGCATCGCGGTCGGCGACCGGATGGTCGTGTGGGCACCTGAGTTTTGGGAGTTTCCGGCGTGGGCCGCGGGCACGGACCTGATGTTCGCCGAGGCCGCTGCCTGGGAGCGGCCGATTCGCTTTCGCGGCGGCGTGGGCGGCCACGCGAGCGTGGCCGAGGTCGGCGAACAGGCTGTGTGCAACAGGGTGCGGCGCGTCGTCTATGCACATATCGGCCGCTCCTGCATCCGGGCCATGGATGCCGGTCTGGAGCCGGAGGTGGGAGAATGGGGCAGCGAAGGCCGTACCTATACGCTCCGCCCGAGTGTGCCCTTCCCGGACTCCGGCAGGGCTTCCTGATAGGAAGCGAGTATGAGCCGACCACGCATCGTGATCGTGGGAGCCGGGTTCGCGGGCCTTACGACGGCCCGCAGGCTGTGCCGCCTCGCCCGCGGCGCGGCCGAGATCGTACTGGTCAACCCGACCGACTACTTCCTGTATGTGCCACTGCTGCCCGAAGTGGCCACGGGCATCCTGGAGCCGCGCAGGGTGGCGCTCCCCCTCACCGGCACCCTGCCCGGGGTCCGCCTGGTCCTGGGCGAGGCCGACGCGATCGACCTGGACCGCCACCGGGTCGGTTGGACCGATCCGGAGGGCAACCACCGTGCCCTCGGCTACGACCGGCTGGTCCTCGCCGTCGGCAGCGTCAACAAACTGCTGCCCATCCCCGGCGTGGTGGAGCACGCCCACGGTTTCCGCGGCATGCCTGAGGCGCTCTACCTGAGGGATCACATCACCCGTCAGATCGAGCTGGCCGACGCCACCGACGACGGGCGCGAACGCGCCGCACGGTGCACGTTCGTCGTGGTCGGAGCGGGCTACACCGGCACGGAGGTGGCCGCGCACGGACAGCTGTTCACCGACGCGCTCGCCCGTCGGCACCCCCGGCTGGACGGTGGGGAGCGGCCACGATGGCTGCTGCTCGACCTCGCGCCGCGGGTGCTCCCCGAACTCCACCCACGCATGTCGCAGACCGCCTCCCGAGTGCTGGCCAGGCGCGGCGTGGAGGTGCTCACCGGCACCTCGGTGGCGGAGGCCACCAAGGACGGCGTGCGCCTGACCGATGACCGATTCGTGCCCACCCGGTCCCTCATCTGGTGTGTCGGAGCGCGCCCCGATCCCCTCGTCGCCGATCTGGGCCTGGCGACGGAGAAAGGCCGTCTGATCGTCGACGAGTACCTGAACGTCCCCGGCCATCCAGAGGTGTTCGCCTGCGGTGACGCGGCGGCGGTGCCCGACCCTGCCCGCCCGGGCGAGATCGCGCCCATGACCGCGCAGCACGCCGTACGCCAGGGGAGGGCGGCCGCACACAACATCGCCGCTTCCCATGGGCACGGCACCCGCCGCCCGTACACGCACCGCGACCTGGGCTTCGTGGTCGACCTCGGCGGCACCCAGGCCGCCGCGAATCCGTTCAAGGTGCCACTGTCAGGTCTGGCCGCGGGTGCGGTCACCCGGGGCTACCACCTGCTGGCGATGCCCGGCAACCGGGTCCGGGTCGCTGTCGACTGGCTGTTCGATGCGTTGCTGCCCCGCCAGGGCGTACAGCTCGGCCTGGTGCGTGCGCACGCGGTCCCGCTGGAGCACACGGCGCCGGAGGTGCCGGCCCCACCTCCCGCAGGAGAAGCAGGAGAAGGGAACTCCGGAGAGGACAGCCCCCCATGAGCGGAAACAGACCCTCATGAGGGGAAGCGGAGAAGGACCGACCACACGGCTCGACGTCGCTCCGCTCGCTCCGACAGGAAGGGAGTTGTCGAACATGTCCGGCAAGGCTGAGAGCTCACTGGAGCAGTACCGCTCCAAGCGGCACGCTGAGCGCACACCCGAACCGATGGGCGGTGCCTCGGGCAGGGGCGGCAGACGGCGCTTCGTCGTGCAGAAACACGCGGCCACCTCCCTGCACTACGACTTCCGGCTCGAGGCGGACGGGGTGCTGAAGTCGTGGTCGGTGCCCAAGGGCCTGTCCACCGATCCACGGGAGAAACGCCTGGCCATGCGCACCGAGGACCATCCCGTGGACTACGTCGACTTCGAAGGCACCATCCCGGAGGGGGAGTACGGGGCCGGTGCGGTCATCGTCTGGGACGCGGGCACGTACCGGAACCTGGCCGAGCGCGGTGGGAAGAAGGTCCCCGTGGCCAAGGGGGTCGGCGAAGGCCATGTGAAGGTGTGGCTGGAGGGAGAGAAGCTCCGGGGCGGCTACGCACTGACACGGACGGGGCACGAGGGCGAGAAGGAGCGGTGGATTCTGGTGAAGGTCAGGGACGAGGAGGCCGATGCCCGCCGTAACCCGGTGAGCTCCGAACCTGCCTCGGTGCGGACCGGCCGCACCGTGGAGGACGTCGCCGCGGGATGACACGACGGACCGCGAGATCCATAGGTGTCAGATGCCTTCGGCTGAGGCCGACCGGAGCAGGCTCTCCCGGAATTCTCCGTGCGATCGACGACGCGGCCGTTTCTGGTTATGCCGCCGTGCTCCGCTTGCGCCGCAACCGGCGGAGGACGACGACGAGGTCCAGTGCCGCGGTGAGCGCGAGCACGCCACAGACCACGGTCAGAACGAGCAGAACGGTGGGACCGGGAGATTCGTCCGCGGTCGTACCGCTCGTCCAGATCGCGAAACGAAAGGTTCCCGCGGTGAAGGCCACCAGGCCGATGGCTGCGAGTATCAGCCGGAGCCGCAGAGCGCTGCGGGCCGTGAGCGGCTCCGTACCTGTGCGCGGGCGCTTCATGCCTCCCTCTCCCCGCCCATGCCGTCGACCCCGCCACGATCCCGGGGCGCTGCGTTGCTGGGCCGCGACCAGCGGCACACCAACAGCACCAGGCACGCGAGTGTCAACGCCCACACCACGGCGAACGCCGAGATCAAGGCCGGGGAAGACGTCATGACGGCCGCTCCGGATCTTCGCGTTCAAGCAGAGACCTCTCCTTTCCACTGTGATCCTTGTCTGCGGACGGGGCAATCGCGCACGGTGCCGACCCAGGTGTCCCGGCGTACCCACCGTATGAGCCGAAGAGTGTCTCCAACAGTTGCCGTGAGCGCATCAGGCGGAGAGTGCCTTGACGAGGTCAGCACGGTTCATCGATAAGCGACCTCGGACGTTGGCCTCAGCGGCGAGTTCATAGAGTTCCGCTTTGCTGCGCCGTTCCAGTTCGGAACGCTTGATACGGCGCCTGCGGTGACTCTTTCGTTCTCCCCTCGCTCTTACCACGCTGGCGTGGAGTGCGTCCATCAGGTCGATGACATTGGTGGATTCGGGCGCTTGCTCGACTCTCTCCACCGTCTCTCCCTTGCTCTTGGCCTCGACGAGCTCGCGAACGCGTTCCTGACAGGTGTCGTGGTAGTCCTCGGGATCCCATGGTGTGCCGAGGGCTTCGATCAGCTGGTGCGCGGTCTTCAGTTCGCGGTCGGTGATCTTCGGTCTGCCCGGCAGGTCGGCCACTTCCTTGTGCGGGGCGCGGACTTCGTCCGCCCAGTGCAGGGTGTGGAGCGCGAGGATGTCGTCCTCGGCCTTGACCGCGACCAGGTACTCGCGGTTGCGCATCACGAATGTGGCGATGCCGGCTTTGCCGGACCGGCCGAGCGCCTTGTGCAGCAGGGCGTGGACCTTGGCGTACTCCTTGCCCTTCGGGCCCAGGTAGTAGGTCCGGTCGAAGAAGATCGGCTTGACCTCGGCCAGGTCCACGAAGCCGCTGATCTCCAGCGCCTTGGACCGTCCCGGTGCGATGTCGTCCAGTTCCTCCGGCTCGACCAGTACGTATTCGTCGCCGGTATCGAGCCCCTTGACGATGTCGTCGGCAGCGACCTCTTCACCGGTGCGCTCGTTGATCCGCTGGTGGCGGACCCGGTCGGAGGTGCCGCGCTGGAGTTGATGGAAGTGCAGGGTGTGGCTGTCCGTCGCCGTGTACAGCTTGATGGGCAACGTCACCAACCCGAAGGTCAGCGAACCGCTCCACACCGGACGTGCCATGGGTCGACCTCCGTAGGGCATACCTCGTTTCCTCCATGGGACGACCGACCAGCGGTGATCGCATTCCAGCAGTCATCCGACCGTCGGTCATCAAGCTGGAGAGCAGGCGAAGCCCAAGCCACAGCGTCTCCCCAGGCACCGCGTCGGGCGGTGGGCAAGTCAGCCTGGACGTCAGCCGCTCCGCTCAGCTCCCTGATCGTCGCCGCTGCGGGTCAGTGGGGCTGCGGCGAGGCCCAGAAGGGTGGCACAGCGATGGTGCCCAGCGTGCTGGTCCAGGCGGTGGGGCCGAGCGGCGCCTACTACGACAAGAAGATCACCCAGGGAAAACACCACACCCAAGCCCTCCTCTGCCTCGCCAGACCGGAGGCTTCGCCAGGGGCAACTCCAGTACTCCCGGAACCGAGGGGGCGAGCGGCATCCGGTGGCAGCCGGCGGTCACAGCGGCGGCTCGTTACGGGTTTCGAGCTGGGACTTGGCGTACCGGGCCGTGTCGTACAACCCGGCCAGCAGATGCCCGCCGAGCCGGCTGGCGATGCCGCCAGGGAGGCTCAGGACGCTGGAGAGGGAGGGCAGCGAGTCCGCGAGACCGAATGGTGGCTGCGGCTGGGGGGAACGGGGGTGGGGGATCGATGTCGTGGCACCGCCGAACCGGCGGCGCCGCTGGGCGTACAGCTCGAGCGCCTGCCGGAAGTGCTCGGCGCGGAAGTCGGGCCACAGCACCTCGGGGAAGACGAACTCCGCATAGGCGCACCGCCACAGTGCGAAGTTGGACAACCGGTACCCGCCCGAGGTGCGGATGACGAGGTCCACATCCGGCATGTCGGGGTTCTGTAGGTGCTGGGCGAAGCTCTCCTCGGTCACGTCCTCGGCGGGCACCTGCTGTTCGACGAGCGTGCGTGCCGCGCGCACGATTTCGCCCCGGCCACCGTGGTTCGCAGCCACCGTCAGTGTCATCGTGCTGTTGTCCTGCGTCAGTTGGTGGGCGTACTGGAGCTCCTGACGCAGGTCCTCGGAGATGCGGGGGGTCTCCTCGCCCAGGCGACGGAGTCGGATGCCGGCGCGGTGCCAGTCGTGGACTCTTCTGCGCAGGAACTGGCAGCTGGTGTCCATGAGGGTGTCGATCTCCTCCTGCGGGCGCGACCAGTTCTCGGTGGAGAACGCGAACAGGGTCAGCCACGGGATCCCTTCCTCCAGGGCGGTTCTGATCACCGTGTCGACGGCGCTCACGGCGGCCTTGTGTCCGTGTGCGCGCGGCAGCCCACGCTGCTGTGCCCAGCGGCCGTTTCCGTCCATGATGCATGCGATGTGACGTGCCGTGGTGTGTGCTCCCATCCGCCCTCCTAGTGCGCATTGCATGTGTTTGTATGGTTTCGGATAGTGGTTACCCCAGCAGGCGCGGAGTCATCCGCAGGATCAAATCGAGGAGGGGGCCGTCACCATGACGCTCTGGAGCCGTACTCTGCATGCTGGCGGCGTACGCGACGAACGGCTGCGCGCTGACTACACCACCGCGGCGCACTACGTGGCCCGCCTGGAACCGTTCTCCTATCCAGCGCTGCGTACGGTCCTGCCCCCCGCATGGCAGCCCCACCTCCTCGCCGCCCACGCCTTCGCACGACACACCGACGACCTGGCCGACCTCCCCCCGACACGCCGCCACAGCGAATGCTTCCACGCCTGGGCCGAAGCGACCGCGCAGGGCCTGACCACCGGAGACTCCACGCACGCGCTGCTGCGCGCCTTCTTGCACACCGTCGCGGTCAACGGCATCCCCCATGCCCACGTCCGTGACTACCTCGCAGGCCAGGCCAGGAACCTCTCCTTCGCCGGATTCGCCACCGATGCGGACTACTACCGCTGTCTCGACAGTGTCGTCGTGCCCTACCTCACCCTCATCTGCAGTTCGCGCCGACCCCGCGCCGCGAGCCGGACCAGCCACTCCTTGCTGTGGCTCGTGGGCGACGCAGGCCAACGCGTGGACGACCTCGCTGATTTCGCCACGGATCTGCGCGTCGGTCGGCTCCACTTCCCCCAGGCCACCCTGACGCACTTCGGCGTCACCCGTGCCGACCTGGAATCCGGACGCCAAACCCCTGCCGTACGCGCCTTTGTCGCGCACGCATGCCGACAGGCCCGCGCGGTGCTGGACTTCGCCCAGGAGGCGCTGCGCCACGCCGACGCGGAGGAACAACTCCTGCTTTGCCCCCCGTTGGTCGCCAAACAGCACCTGCTCGGCGGCATCGAGCGGCAGGGTGCGGACATCACCCGGCGCACCGTCGCGCTCAACCTCCTGCCCTCCCCGGCAGAGCTCCTCGGCGGGACACTGCGCATGCTTCACGCCCGCATGCGCGTTGCCACCACCCATGCCCGCCCGTAACGAAGAAGACGTCTCGTCCCACCCCATGGCCTCCCCGGCAACTCACCCATGTCTTTCGCTGTTTGGCGTGAAATCGGCAGGACAGATGTCGTTTGGAAAAATCGCGCATAGCCCTCATTGCGAGGAGACACCAACCACACCCACCCCAGGCACAAGAAACACCGACCAGCCATGTGGCGATCCTCCACGCAATGGCCCTGTGGCCACGTCCGTGACCACAGGGCCGCGTTCGGTTTCAGGTGCGGTGTTCCAGGGTGTTCCAGAGTTTGCTGAACTTGGTTCGGTTCAGGCCGGTGTCGTGCTCAAGGTGCCAGTTCCGGCGATGGACTTCACGCCGTTCGGCTGGGTGCACTCGGTTGGGGTCGACCCGGTCCCGGCCTCCACCCGGAATTTCTCTCCCTTGAATTCACCGGACTTGACGGTTCCTTCCATGAGGATTCCGCCGGTCACGTTCCTGAGAGTCCATTCCACAGTGGATTTCGATTTGTTGTTCCAGAAGATGGTGCCTGTGCCCTTGATCTCGCCGGTGGTACAGCTGAAGTTACCTGATCCCTGGCCTTCCATCCGGCCAGAAGTGATGGCCGGGTTGGTGGTGGCACAAGAGCCGCTGGTGATAGTGATTTTCAGCGACTGGTTGTCCATATCCAGGGCATCGATACCCGGCGTGAAGGTCCCGTTGACGGCCGAACCGTTGCAGGTGCTCGCGGCATGGGCCGGTGCAGCGGTGGTCACCAGCATCGACAACGTGCCGAGCAGCAAGGTGAGAATGGTCAGGAGTGCTGTACGCGGGCGTGGCCGCGATCGTTTCATCTTGGCCTCCTTACAGGGCGAGCGCAGGCATCGGCGATGCCTGCCAACCCGCCACTTCATAAAGGCACATGACCTGATGTGCCGTCAATGCTCAGAGCATATTTCTGTTGAGGCCAAGTCAAAACAGGGCGGCATTACTGCTTTCGCAACATTCGATATCCGATTGCATGAACGCACAGCGGCAATTTATTCGAATGTCCGTCGCTCGTGTCAGCCACATGGCGGCACCGGCGACGGCCAACTACAGTAGTCACAGCCGTTACGGACTGGGGAGATTGCCGGTGAGGGCGGCGACGAGGACGCTGAAGGTGATTTCTCCGAAGTTACCACCGATGAGATGCCCAGGGCGGCCCTGACCGAGGCCCACATGGCGCGGCCTTCCAGCAGGGCTGAGGCGACGGTCTCCAGGCGGTCGTCGCTGACGACCAGGTCCGCCGCCGCTGTCGCTGCGGCGGTGCCGCGCCTTCCCAGGGCGATCCCTATGTCGGCAAGTCGGATGGCGGGCGCGTCGTTGGCGCCGTCCCCGGTCATCGCCACGACCCGTCCGAGTCGCTGGTATGCCTGGACGATACGGACCTTGTGGTGGGGGGCTGTACCGGGCGATGACGTCCACGGCCGGGAGCAGTGCGTCGAGTTTGCCGTCGTCCAGTTCGTTCAGTTCGGGGTCCGGTGCATACGGTGGGATCCGGCGTATCGCTGACGGTGGCGGCAATGGCGTCGGCGGTGGCCGGATGGTCGCCGGTGAGCATGACGGTGTGTACCCCGGCGTCGCGTAGCCGGGCGGTGGCGGGGCGGCACCGGTAACGGACGGGGTCGGCCAGCGCGACGAATCCCAGGAAGGTCAGGTCCTGTACCGTCTCGTCGGCGGCCATAGGGCGTTCGGCCACGGCGATCTCTTCAGCGGCCGCGGTCAAGTCGCCGACCGCGGCATCGTCGAGGTCGGTGGCCTTGCCGTGCAGGTCGGTCAGGTGGCGTCCGTGCAGCAGCCCCGATCCGGTGACGGCGGTCGCCGATCCGATCGCGCCGGGCAGACTGGGCCGGGTGAGCGAGGCCAAACGGGCCTCCACACCGGCGACGGGTGCGGCCGCCGACTCCCATGGCCTGCTCCGCGTAGCGGGCCGTCGTGTCCCGCGGGGGCGGACCGGGCCGCTCGACCACGATGGGCTCGGCTCTTCCTCCTCGGCGGGATGCTCGTGCGACTCCGCCCGCGCCACCAGCGCGACCAGCTCCCGCTGCGACGGTGGTGACGGTTCCAACGCCATCACTACCCGCTCGGACGGCACATTGACAAGCCAAGCCATACCAGGGCATCGCTCGAGTGCCCGCTCCACACAATGGGCGACTTCGCTCCTTTTCGATGTAGCAGCGTCCGGGACGCATCCACACGTTCCGCTGCGGCAGACCCGTCAACCGGGCCGCCAGACCGGCCACCCCACGCACACCGGCGGACACGCCGTCCACAACGGGACTCAGCAGCGGAGGTCTGGGCAGATGTGCCATAGGCATGGGGAGCCTCCCGTTCGCGCCGTCCGTAGGTGCGCCCTCTGAGTTACCGCCTCACTACTCCATGCGTCGTCAGTCATGCCAGGCACCTCGCCCGCGCAATAAGCCGGCCCCGCATACAGGTTGGACCGCTGTGACCCTGAGCAGGTGCCCGACCGAATGACCGGACCGCACTGCGGGAAAGTGCCTGTCCTGTCTCGCCCGCGTTCGTAGCTGTGTGAGCGGTGTTCTCGTGGGCGGTCCAGGCCTTGCAGGCGCCCGCGTTGCGCAACAGTGTGTCGACGGTGGCCTTGGCGGTGTCTCGTATCTGCGCCTCTTGTCTGCGCCCCGTATCTGTGCCCGTATCTGTTGTCGCGGGCCTGGATGTTCAGCGGCCCAGAGCGTCGCGGAGTTCCTCCTTGTTCATGTGGGAGCAGCCTTGATGTTCTTCTTCCTGGCCTCTTCGTACAGCTGATCCCTGGTGGGGCCCTGGGCACCGCGGTGGGAGCGTTCGCCGGACGCAGGCCAGCCGTTCGCGCCCAAGGGGAGCGGGCTGACGAGCGAGCCGTCGAAGGTCAGCAACCACAGCAGGGTGGGTACCGGCGGGAATGTCGATCTTCCCGCTCTGAAGTCCCGTGCGGTGACCGGCGTGTATCTCTCCCGTGCCCAGGCGTTCCAGCTCGGAGACGATGCCCTCGCGGGCGGCCCTACGTTGGCCGTTCCAGGTTCGGGTTCCTACTCAGCGCCTTATGGCTATTCATTCCTGTCTCAACTCACCAATCAGTGCCCATATTTTCAACAAACTCGTCAGGGGTTCCCGCGCGGCCGCCCGATTCTGTTTCCCCTGGCATGCGAAAAATAGCTCCCCCTGGCGTACCGTAGTGAGACTCTGCTAACTGTTGCGCATACATTTCACAAAGCCGCTTCTGCTTCTCCTTCGGGAGATTCTCCACTCGCGCACGGTTCTCTGGGGAGAGCTTGTTCAAGAATTTTTTCAGCGCATCACCGGTCACCCTGCACCTCGGCCTTCCTGTCCATGGTGATTCGTCCCTGAGGGGAGATCGCTTATCGGATTTCGATCAGCATCGCATGGCCGTAAGAAGCTCGCATATGGAGCGTTAGCACTGCTTCACCCCTGTTTCGGGTGCACCGGACTTCGTGTGCAAAAGCCTCCCATCATCGCCATCAGATCCGCCGAGGGTTCAGCTCCGGCCGCCCCCAGTGGTCACACGACTGGGATTGCATGCAGAGAGCGGAATTGGTCGGTTCACAGTTGTCGAACAGGGCGCATCGGTTGGCCACCTGGTAAAGGCTGCCGACGTCTTCAAGATCTCGTTGATCGGCTCCGCGGCTCAGGTGCCGTCTCTCATCCCATCAACATGCTGAGGTTCGGTGGGAGGGTGTGGCGGCGGGGGAACGGGTTCCGGTTCTGGTGGAGAAGGCGTGGGGCCTGGTACCGGCTCCGGTGGGCTTGGCATGGGGCCAGGCGTAGGAGGGGCGGGCTCGGGGTGCGGGCCCGGTGGTCCCGGCGGTGGTGTTGACACAAGACCTCCTCGATTGGCGCACAGCCCGAGCTTTCATCAGGCATATCTCATGATCAGGCCGCACGCGAGGCAGAAGCATTTCCACCGCTCCAATCGAATGAGGACCGCTCGGAGGGGCACGGGGCGCCGATCTTGGCTGGTCAGCATGCCAGGGCCGGAATAATGCCGCCGGCGAGGACCGCCTCGCACTGGCGGGATGTTGGGACGATGGTGGACGAGGCACTCCTCATTCCGGGTGATATGCGTGTAAGCGCAGCGTCCGGTCGCCGGTGTTCGTGAGTGTCTCGTGCAGATCGGACAGGTGCGGCCGGTCGTCGACCTCGATGCGCTCGTCGGCAACGGGAGGTAGTTGGGATCGATCCGGGAAAGGGGTGAATTTTTTGCCGGCTTCGGAATACTCGGTCTGTAGGGCAGGGCCTGGCCCGTGTCGCGGAAGTCCCGTCCGTCGACACGTCGTCACCGGCCTTCAGGAGAACCTGGAACCGTGGTGTTGTCCGGCAGGGGATCGAGTTCGGTCAGGGCGGAAATGTTGCAGCCACGCTCCAGCTGAACGCGGCTGCCTCTTGTGGTGGCAACGGAGTCCAGCATGGTGTCGTGGGCCGATGGCGGCTGTAGTGCGTCCGGCGAAGGAGGAAGGGTGGCGGGACGGTCGGCCCAGTCACGCGGATCCGTGATGGCACCGATCAACGCGGAGGCCGCAGCCACCTCGGGAGACCACAGCCGCACCGCGTCGTCCTCGATGCCGGAACGGCCCGGATCGTTGCGGGGGAAGGTTCGGAGGGAATTGCGTCCTGCGGATGGTGCCATGCAGTCAAGACAGCCTGACCGGTGGATTCGGGCCGGCTGCGATGAGATCGAATGCCGCACCGGAACGGGTCAGATCCTGGAGAATCGCGCAGGATGTTGGACCTATGCCGATGCTCACCCTGGCGGCCTGGCTGACACGCCCTCACCATAGTTGCGGCTACCGCAAGTTCGCGGGATCCCGGGGTGGCGGAGGAGCCGATGAGCACCTGCCCGACGGGTTCCCGGTTACTTCTCCTGACTGGGACGACGTCCTCTGGTTCCTCCCCAGGAGTGCAGTAGCGGCCCCGGAGCCATCCGCTACGTGTAGACGTGGCCCTTCGCGGGACGGAACACAGCACCACAGCTGCGAAGAGAGGCGCTACCGACGTCCCGACGTGCTGGGTGAGCTGCTGCGCTCGGCCGTACGAACTGAACGGGCGGGTGGAAGCGCTACTTGTCGTGCCGGCACTCTGAGCAGGCGTTTGACCGGCCCGGTCGCGGAGCGGGCGCGCTGGCCCTACACAGGAGATATGAACGAGAAAGAGTCATTCCGGCCTGGTGAGATCGTGCCCGACAGCGGCATCTACGAGTGCAACTGCGGCCAGCACCATCACTGGAGCACCGACGTCAAAGGACACCGCTTCCCACCCGTGCCGCAAGGTTGTTCGGGCAGCGCCTGGATCCTGAAGGACCCAGCCCACCCCGCCACATGATGCGCGCGGGCCCGCCCATCTCAGAGCCCCGCGTCGACAGTCGTCACGACAGCCGCGGCTATGCGATCTCCGGCGCATACGGTCACGAGGAGTCCGGGCTCCCGGGGCCGCCGTGGTGCGGCGCAGCGCACTGCAGGAAGGGGCCGATGCGGGTGAACGCAGCCGGTCCGTTGGATGATCTGTCCCCGCAAGAGTGCACAGCCCTGCGCGCTGCCGCTCAGCCACGCACTGTGCGTCCCACGCTCGCGACGTTGACCGAGGACTACTTCTCCGGCCCCGGATGGCTCTTCGAGCGCAAGCTGGACGGGGAGCGGTAGGGATCGACAAGGCTGGCACGGTACTTGGGGATGCGGAGCATCGGCTCGGGCTGATCGGCACGGGCATAGCGCTTGACGGTGTTCAAGGCCAGTTGCGGGCGGCGGGCGCATTCGAGCAGGCCCACGCCCTGGTCGAGCAGCCTGGTGCCAGCGCTCCGGGGTGGTCTGTGCGCGGGGGCCCGTCGTACAGGGGCGTGTCCAGCACGGTGGCCCGGCAGTTGCTGTGCGCCTTCACCTCGCTCAGGGCGGGTTCGCACAGGTTGTGCCCAGATGCCAGCGGTCAGCGACCTGCACCGCGTCGGGCAGGGCTCGGCGGATGGCCTCGGCGTAGGTGGCCGAGCCGCCAGCCGTGAGGGTGGACCTCCACCAGAGTGCCGGCTGCCTGCCGTGAACGTCACAGCGACCTCGGTGGCCTGTTGCACGTGGGGGATGGGCACGCGGTCGGGGCCGATCTGCCAGTTGAAGACCAGACCGCTCTGCGGGCTCCAGTCCAATACGCGGCCCCAGTCCCAGCGCAGCCCGTGGGGGCCGATCTCGTACAGAGCGCCCTCGCTTCGGCCCTCGATGCCGATGCAGGTCAAACCATCCGGCCCCGACCAGGAGAAGTCTCTCGGCCACCAGCGGTCGAAGCCGGAGGTGAACAGCTCGAAGGCGGTGGGTCGGTCCAGGGGAGCTCAACCGTGGCGTGCACAGACTCGTGTTCCATGCGGAGGCCGTGGGCCACGGCACTGACAAGCGACGGGGACCGGCTGATCAGCTGCGGCCGGCGAAGGACACGCGGTACGCGCTGGGAGAGGTCCCCAGCACCCGGCGGAAGTGGAGGCGGAGGTTGGACGGGCTGCCGAGGCCGCACCGCTCGGCGATCTGGTCGACGCTCCAGTCGGTGTCCTCCAGCAGCTCCCGCGCGCGGTTGAGGCGGGCGGTGAGCAGCCACTGGAACGGCGTGACGCCGGTTTCGTCGACGAACCTGCGGGCGAACGTACGCGGCGACATGCACGCGTGCTCGGCCAGGAGCGCGACGGGCAACGGCCGGTGCAGGTGCTCCAGGGCCCAGGCCCGGGTGGCGGCGAGCGACCCGCCGCCGGTCCTTGCCGGTAGCGGGTGCTCCACATACTGTGCCTGGCCGCCCTCGCGATGGGGCGCGGCGACGAGGCCGCGTGCCACCCGGTTCGCCACCTTCACGCCCAGGTCACGCCGCACCAGATGCAGGCACAGGTCGATGCCCGCCGCCACGCCCGCCGACGTGAGCACCTGGCCCTCGTCCACGTACAGCGCCTTCCGGTCCACCTGTACCTCCGGGTAACCGGCCGCGAGCTCCCCGGCATGCCGCCAATGCGTGGCCACCGTACGGCCGTCGAGCACCCCGGCCGCGGCCAGGGCGAAGGCGCCGGTGCAGATCGAGACCATCCGCGCGCCCCGGGCATGTGCGGTGGCCAGGGCATCGAGGATGGCCGGCTCCGACGTGCGCAGGTGCGGGGCGAAGCCGGGGACCACGACGGTGTCGGCGCTCCGCAGCCCGTCCAGCCCGGCATCGACGGTGACGGCGAACCCGTTGGTCGACGGGACGAGCCCCGGCACGCGGGCGCACAGCGTCGTGCGGTAGGGCGTGGGCACGTCGGGTGGCTCGAAGACCTGGGCCGGGATGCCCAGGTCCAGCGGTACGACCGCGTCGAGGACGAGGATCGCCACCCGGTGCGGTGCGGTCATGGCAGGATCCTCTCGGTACTCGGCATTGCTGCCACTGTAGCCCCGGGCCGTACGGGACGAGCATGGGCGCTATGAACACCGAAGCGCCCGGCATCCCGGCCCCGCCGGACACCCCACTCGCCCGCCGCACCCTCGACTTCGTCACCCGCGAGGAGTCGCCCGCCGTCGCGCACCACAGCATCCGCAGCGCGCTGTTCGCCCGGATGCTCGCCGACCACCGCGGCGCAGAGCCGGGCCGGGACTACGACCCGTTGCTGCTCTTCCTCGCGTGCGTGCTGCACGACATCGGGCTGAGCGACATCGGCAACCGGCACCAGCGGTTCGAGGTGGATGGCGCGGACACCGCCGCGGAGTTCCTGACCCGGCAGAATCTGCCCGGGGCACAGGTGGACGCCGTGTGGGAGGCGATCGCGCTGCACACCTCACCGGGCATCGCCGAACGCCGCGGCGCGCTGTGCGAGCTGGTCCGGGCGGGCGTGGGGGTGGATATCGGCCTCGGCGGGGAGTTCGTCACCGAGGCGGCCGCAGCGGCCATGCACGCCGCGTATCCACGGCTGTCGATGGCCACGGCCCTGACCGACGAGATCGTCGCCCAGGTGCGTTCCTGTCCCGAGAAGGCCCCGCCCTACTCCCTCCCCGCCGAGCTGCTGCGCGAGCGATCCACGCCACCGCACCGGTCGCTGCTGGAGGAGGCCGAGGCGGCCCGCTGGGGACGCTGACTCGGCGGGTCCGGCACCTCTCTGTCACCGTCTCTGTCACAGTCGCCGACGCACTGTCTCTCATCTGTGTGAGGCCGCCGACCGGACCGCTCGCACAGTTGAGACGGAAGGTGCAAACGTGACGGGTGAGCAGACGGGCAAGGTATGGGAGCTGGTGGTTTCACACTGAAGGCCGCAGTGCCCCCTGAGCAGCTGCTCGGCACCGTCCACGCCTTGTCGCAGTGGGCCGGCAGGCAGCCCGGATTCGTGTCGCGGGAATTGTCATACTCGCCGAAGGACGACAAGTGGATCGACGTCGTCTGGTGGCGCGGCCTCAAGGACGCCCAGTCGGCCGCACACGCCGCGGAGACCTCCACGGCGTGTGCGCCGATGTTCGGGCTCATCGACCACGAGTCCGAGTTCTGCCGTGAGCCGCGCGATGCTGTTACCCCAGACGCGCCGGCCTTGTCGCACCAGCGCGAGCCAGATCTTCGGGGAACCGTAGGTGCCTTTCGAGTTCTCGAAGATCTGCTTGATCGCCGCGGCCAGCACATCACACTCCATCTCCAGCTCGCGAACGCGCTTGTTCTTCTCCGCCGTCTCCCGGCGCAGCCGCTCCAGCTCGGCACGCTTGGCCTCGCGCATCCGCCCGCCGGCCGCCGCCTCCGCGGGCGGACAGACGTCGCCGACCCGTCGCGGCACCAGCGAGAGACCCAGCTGCGCAGCGTGCCGGGATTGACGCCGAGTTCCTCGGCAACCTCCGGGATCGGCTCCCCGGTCTCGATCACGATGCGTACAGCACCCTCACGAAACTCCACGTCGTACGCGCGTTGCTTGGCCCCCATGATTCCCAACCTCCCCTGCAATCAGGGGCTCCCCGCTTGGAGGGGGGAGGGACAGGCGGGCAGCGCCGGGAGCTCGGCGAGGGCGAGGCGGATCTCGGAACACGGCCCACCGCCGACGGCGAGGCGGCGCAGCAGAAGGCCGGTCCGACCTTGAGTGACTGCGCTGTCTCGCCGTACGGAGGGTGACCTGCTGGCCGCTGTCACGGAGGTTTCTGGGTAGTCCTTCCTTCTCGCTCAGTACGCCCGAAGACGGTACTTCGTGCGCAGGCCAGTAGCAGAGCAACTGGTGGTGGTCTGGGTCGCGGTGTAGGTGAAGCCGGATGGCACGGTGCACGCCCACAAACCGGTTCTCGGCTCACGTACCCGATATGTGGTACGCAGACCAGCGGTAGAACATCTGGTGGTGCTCTGCACGCGGTCGTAGGTATAGCCGGACGGTACAGAGCAGGCCCACAGGTTGTCACCGGGCTCACGCAGCCGGTACTTGCTGCGCAGGCCGCTGACCGAACAGCCGGTCGTGGACTGGATGTTGTCGTAGATGAAGCCTGACGGCACGGTGCACGCCCACAGGCCACCCGACGGCCGCTGCACGTAGTACTGGGTGCGCAGGCCAGTCGTCGAGCACCTCGTGGTGCTCCGGGTGTTGGTGTACGTATAGCCGGGCGGCACCGAGCAGGACCAGAAACCGGCGGCAGAGGCGCTGGGGGTGACGCTGGTCGCGTCGCCACCCGTCGCCGGGGCGGGTTGGGCGAAGGCCGGGCCGGTGACGGTCATCAGAGCCGCCGCCCCTAGGGCGAGCAGCGCTTTGCGCACACGGAATTGCACCATAACGGGGCGCTCCTCAGTCGTTGTCTCACGGGCCAGATACAACGGGTGGGGGGCCGACCGAGGCCTGTCCCGTATCCCGGCCGCCGCGCTGCGCGCACCGGAATGCTGACAGGCGCTTCCCCCGACAGGAATGGGGCCGTCATGTGCCCGCACCGGTTTCCGGCCGTGCATGATCTGTGCATCTACCTGAGGAATCCGCGGATATGCAGGGGCGCATCGCCTACGCGCATTGGTCGAAAGCACCGCTCGATGATCGCGTGCTGACGGTGCTGGCGCTCGGCTCGGAGCGTCTCGAACGGCTGTCGGTGAAGAACCGGGGGACACTACGTCGGCGTTGCCGAACTGCGATCCCGCACGCTGGACTCGGGGTGCGGTGCAGCTGATCGTCGCCCTTTGCGCGAACGACCGGTGCCCGGTTACGTGTTGAACTCATCGGAACGAGGGTGGCCGATATCCCTAACGCGACGGCCTCCGCCCAGAATCGATGCACGGTTGCACGCCATCGCCATCGCCATCGCCATCGCCGTCGACCTCACCGCTCCCCTCACCGAACTTGTCTCGTCGGACGGGCAGGTAGTCTGGTAGCGCGGACCATGCCCGTGTCCGCCCGGCTGCTGCCGGACGGCGCGCCCGCGTCGTCGAACGTCGGCCGACGCCGTGGGCTTCATCTGAAAGAAGTTGACGCAAACTCTTCGCTTTACCGGCCTTTGGCTTTTTCTTGACCACCAATTGCCGTAGCGTCCAGCCCTGATCGATGATCCCGATCAGGGCCGACCCACGTCCGGGGCATCCCGTGCCGGAGACATGTCCGTGCCCAGGCCACCCAGGCGGCCGGGGCCGGCCAGCACCTGACCTGCTTGTCGGCTCCCCGTGAGCCATTGATGTCACCGGAGGATGCATGCCGTCTCGTACCGCCACCGCAATCGCCACGTGCGCGCTGAGCCTCGGGGTCCTCACCTCGGGCGCAGGCATCGCCATAGCCGCTCCGTCGGCCCCCGCCGCCGCCGGCGCGCCGTCGCTCCAGCCGGCGATCAACGCACGCGCCGCGGCCGTGGACCGGTGCAGCCACCAGGTGGTCCGCTCCCACGACTCCCGCTACGTCTACTCGGTGAGCGGGGTCTTCGGCGGCGGCGCCCGCGAGCTGACGATCCAGAAGGAGGACTACGTGAGGTTCTCCGACGACTGGCGCAAGGTCGTCCAGGTCGACGCGTGCGCGGGCGGGCAGGGCCAGGCCCCCACCGCGCTCCGCGTCACGGGGAAGCTGGATCACCCGGAGCACTACGACCCGTCCGTGCCGCGGACGATCCACAGCAACGACCTCAAGCCCGCCGCCTCCTCGGTGATCCCGAAGGCACCGGCGCTGACGTCCGTCGACCGCCTCGACGCGGCCACCGTCCGCGTCACCTGGGAACCCACGCAGGGCAATCCGGACCAGGTCATCCTGATGGAACGCAAGCCTTTCTACAGCAGCGAGCTCGGTCTGTGGCACCCCTACACATTCCAGCGGGACATCCAAGGCGGCGCCACCACAATGGACCGCAAACTGGAGCGTGACCCCGACATCCCTTCCGCGGACCGTACGCACGCCTACTGGATGCGCGTGCTCAAGGACGGCTTCGTCAGCGACCTGCGCGCCGAGAAGCCGATCACGGTCCAGCCGTAACCGTCTTTGGACGTCCGCTCTGTCCACCGCCACCGCCACCGCCACCAGGCTCCACACCATCGAACGAGACGCGTAACGGTGAGCCACGTTGGCGCAGCAGTACGGTCGGCGCGCGGGTCATTACGGCCACACCATCCCCGGCACCAGTCCGGCGCGTCGCAGTGCGCAAGTTGTTCGCGGGGGATCGGCTCGGTCATGGGCGGGCCCCCGTGGACAGACGGACGCTTCTCCACGACAGGGGAGTGTGGCGGGCGTACGGATATGAGGGATGTTTTCGGCCCCTCCGGAGACGGGCGAACCCGCCCCCGGGGGGCCGGTCCGAAACGGTCCCGGGTCGCGCACCTCGTGCGTAGCTGCAAGATGAGGTTTCGCCGTCGGATCACCCGCCAGTTCCGCGCCACGGGGAGAGCGGGAGAGCGGGTCACGTTGAGTGGGGCCCCGTACCAGCCGCTCTCGGCCTGGGTGCGGTCGGCCACCACGGTGACCAGGCGGGTGCATGCTCGCTCCCAGTACCAGTGGTCCGCCGAAGACACCGGGGTGTTCGGCCCGACGGAGCCAGGGCCGCGAACCGCTCCGCCAGGTCCTCCAGCCGGCCGCGCCATTCCTGAAGGGCTTCAACAACCAGCGGGGCAGTTGCATCCGGGGTCGTCACAGAGTCGGATGAACAGCACCACACCTCGACGATGCCTCCGTTGACGCCCCCTCGCCGACCGACCAGCTCCATCCGCAGGCCCATCGGCCGTACCGGTCCGCCAGGAACTCGGTGACGGGATCCAGCGAAGGCCAGCGATCCTCCCGAGCGACTTCGGAGCTGGGCAGCAAGGGCGCGACAAGGCCCGCCAATTCCTCCGACGGAGACCCCCGAATGCGGTCGGTCTGGGCTGGGCCGATCCGTAGCGCCGTGGTCGTTGGTGTGGCATCGCTGTGTGTAGCGGCGCCGGTTCTGGCTCACAGTGCGCACCCGAGACTGGGGCAGGGCGACATGCTGCGCGTCGGCCAAGCGGCCCCGGTTATCAAGGTGGTTGACCGCCACGGCACGGAGTTGACCGCGAAGGACCATCCGGCGCTCGCCAGGGTCTTGGCTGGCCTGCGCGCCAAGTATGGGTCCGCGACTGGAGGGAAGCCGCTGCAGTCGACCTTGGATGCCGAGGTGCAGTCAGCAGCGGAGCGAGCGGTGGCGAAGGGGGGCGGGCGTCGGTGGTGGCCGTGAAACCCAGCACCGGCGAGATCCTCGCCATCGCCAACTCTCCTGCCCGGGGTTTCAACGGGGCGACGCAAGGCTCCCTGGCGCCCGGTACCACGATGATGATCGTGACGGCGGCGTTGCTGACGGACAAGGGGCTCACAGCGCCGGGCAACCACCACCCGTGCCCGAAGGAGGTGACATTCGGCGGTCGGAAGTTCCATGACCCCGCAAAGATTGAGATCAAGAACGGCACGTTCGCGGAGAGCTTCGCGCGTTCCTGCAACAACGCCTTCATCTCGCAAGCAGCAAAGCTCGCAAACGACGATCTGACCAAGGAGGCGCGGGACGTTTTCGGAATCGGCATGAACTGGAACGTTGGTATTCCATCGTTTGACGGGGCGGTGCCGGTGCAGCACGACGCGCAGATGGCCGCCTCGCTGATCGGGCAGGGCGGGGTCCGCGCGATTGCGTCAGTTCTGCGTAGAGGGCGGCATAGAGTGCGCGAGCAGCTTCGACGGCTTGTTCGCCGCGGGCGAGATCGCCGGGGTCGGCGGGGGCGGCGTCTATGGCCACAACGCGTTGGAAGAAACCTTCCTGGGCGGCTGCATCTTCTCCGGCCGCACCGCCGGTCGCGCTCTCGCACGCGTACTTGCCTGATGGACCGGGGGTGGCCGCGGCGGCCGGCCCTCGCACGGCCACTACCCACCGCCCGTTCAGTGCTGGGGTTGCGGCGCGGGATGTGCGGGAGTGGCGGACGGCTGGGTGGGCAGGTCGGCGGCCACGGTGGTGGGCTTGGTGGCGGCTGACGCCTGGTCGTTGTCCAGGCCGAGGTGCAGGTGCAGCAGGGTGGTGAGGCCGTCGATGGTGCGGCCGCTGCGCAGGAGTTCCATCGGGGGGATGTCGATGTCGAATTGGTGGCGCATTGACGTGAGGAGTTCGGCGGCCATGAGGGAGTCGATGCCGTACTCGTCGAGCCTGCGGTGCGTATCCAGGGTGTCCGGGTCCATCTGCATGACCTTGGCCAGCAGCTGGGTGATGGCGTCCTGTACCGCGGCGCGGGCCTGTTCGGGGGGCAGGGCAGCCAGCGCGGCGAGGATCTCTTCGCGGGATCGGCCGTGCATCTCGCTGGACGAAGGCAGTAGCAGGCTGTGGCGTGGGGCGTTGAGGGTGGGGAGGAGCCCGCGGGCCTGGCCCCAGTTGTAGCGGCCCGCTCCGGCCACCGGGGTGTCGCGGGTGAGCAGATCGTCGAGGGTGGCGAACGCGTCGCGGAGGCTGAGGGGTTCCAGGCCGAGGGCGGAGAGCTGGGCGGTCAGGTCGTTGCGGATGACGTATCCGGTTTCGCCGAGTGCTCCCCAGGCGATGGCCTGGGCCGGGAGTCCGGCCGCGTGCCGCTGCCGTACCAGGGCTTCGAGAAAGAGGTTGCCCGCGACGTACGGGGCCTGGTGCAGGTTGCCGATGTATGCGGCGCTGGAGGAGATGAGGAGGAACAGGTCGAGCCGGCGGCCGCGGGTGAGCTGGTCCAGCACCAGCGCGCCGCCCGCTTTGGGGGCCAGCACGGCGGCGAAGCGCTCTTCGGACAGGTCGCTCAGGGGTGCGTCGTCGAGGTGCATGGCGCAGTGCACCACGCCGCGCAGCGGATGTCCTTCGGCGTCGATGCCGTCGAGCAGGGTCCGCATGGCCTCCATGTCCGTGCAGTCGGTCGCCTGCGCGGTCGCGTGGACTCCGCGCCGGGTCAGTGCGTCGAGAAGGGAGGGGGCCTCGGGGGCGGCCGCCCCACGCCGGCTGACGAGGACGAGGTGGCGGGCTCCTCGGTCGGCCAGCCAGTGTGCGGTGGCTGCTCCGAAGCCGCTGAGCCCGCCGGTGATGAGGTAGGTGCCCTGGGGGTCCAGGGCGGGGTGGGCGGGGTCGGCTGCGACGGTGACGGGTTCGTCGAGAGGGTCGAAGGCGACCACGACCTTGCCGATGTGGCGGGAGTGCTGCATCAGCTCGAACGCCTCACGCACTCGGGCCGCCGGGTACACGGTGTGCGGCAGGGGCCGGTAGGCACCGCCGCGCACGCGCTCGCCGACCTCCTCGACCAGGGCGAGTGCCTCGTCGGGCCGGTGCGTCAGGGAGAGCAGGTCGACGCCGAAGAAGGCGAGGTTGTCGCGGAACGGGGCGAGGGAGAGGGGCTTGTTCTCGTAGATATCGCGCTTGCCCAATTCGATGAACCGGCCGCCGGGGCGCAGCAGTTCCAGGCTGCGGCCGATGGCTTCACCGGCGAGGGAGTTGACGACGACATCGACGCCGTGCCCACCGGTGAGGGGCTTGACCTCACCGGCGAAATCGAGGCTGCGGGAGTCCAGCACCTGCTCGGCGCCGAGAAAACGCAGCAGATCGCGTTTGGTCTCGTTGCCCGCGGTGGCGACGACGTGCGCACCGCGCGTTCGGGCGAATTGGAGTGCGGCCAGCCCGACACCGCCGGCGCCGCCGTGGACCAGGACCGTCTCTCCCGGCCGGAGCCGGGCCAGGTGCTCCAGGCTGTAGTGCACGGTGGAGAAGGCCACCGGAAGGGTCGCCGCCGCCTCGAAGCTCATGCCGTCAGGGATGTGCCGCACCCCCTGGGCCGGGGTCGTCACGTGGGAGGCTAGTGCCGCGGGCGCCAGGCCGAAGACGCGGTCGCCGACGGCCGGCGTGCTGACCCCGGCCCCCACGGCGGTGACGATGCCGGCGCACTCCATACCGGGTGCGGTGTACGGGGTCCCTTCAATGGCTTCGGCCGGCAGCAGCCCCGTCACGTACATGCTGTCGCGATAGTTCAGCGCGGCGGCCCGCACGGCCACCGTGACCTCCCCTGCGCCTGGTTCCCGGGGCTCGGCCGCCTTCCAGCCGAGGATGTAGGAGAGGCCGGGGCTGTGGACGTCCAGGGAGTAGTGGTCCGCGGCACGGGCGGGTGTGGCGGGCAGCGGCATCTCGCGGGGAACGAAACGCCCCTGGCGGGTGAGGAGGACCTCGTCTTCGTCCGAGGGCGCAAGCAGTTCGCCGGCCAGCCGGTAGGCATCGGCCGCCGGGGCGCCGGACCGGTCGAGACTGATACGCCGCACGGCCAGGTCCGGGTACTCGTTGTCCATTGTGCGGGCGATGCCCCACGCCGCGGCATCGGCGGGCGCCTGGGCGCGCTCGGGAGCGGGGAGGGCGCCGCTGGGACGGGTCACCAGCCACAGCGACGTGCGGCAGCCTTCATGGGCCTGCGCCAAGCTGCGCAGCAGAGTGGCCCGTTGGGCGGTGTGTTCGGTGAGTTCGCCCACGTCGGAGGGTGCGCTGTCGGCCAGGATCAGCACCAGGTGGAGCTCCTCGACCGTCTTACCGATGCCGCGTTGCCACTCCTGTACGTCCTCATCGGCCTGGACGAGACGCACTGCATTCCGTCCGCCGGCGGCGAGCAGCTCCGCTACGGAGTCGGCGAGCGGCTCCTCGGCGGGCTTTTCGGTGACGATGACGAAAGCCGCGCTTTCCAGGTCGGCGGGAGGTGCAGGCGGTGGTTCCTGGGGCCTTTGGGAAGCGGTGGCCAGCACGACGGAGGCGGAGGTGAGGTCCGACTCGCAGTCGTCCCCGGTCTGGACGATATCGGTGAAGCCGCACCGCTCCAGCAGCGGTGGCCATTCTTCCCGGGGCAGCAGGACGGAGCGCGGGCGCAGCTCACGGTCGGTGTGGTGGTGCCAGAAGCCGTCCACGGCCCAGAACCAGGGGAGCAGCGTCGCAGGGTTATGGGTCTCGACGCTTAGAAGTCGGCCACCGGGGGCCAGGAGGGCGGCGATCCGCTCCAGGGTGGCGGTGAGGTCCTTGCAGGTGTGTAGGGCGTTGGCGGCGACCACGAGGTCGAAGCCGCCCTCAACCAGGTCCTGCTCTTGTGGATCCACGTCGAGGTCGAAGGTGCGGTACCGCACGAAGTCGTAACGCGCGAAACGCTGTTGGGCGCGCGGGAGGAAGAACGCGGACAGGTCTGTATACAGATACGTGGTGCGGTCGGCCGGCAGAACGGGGAGCAGGGCGCTGGCCAGGCCGCCGGTGCCGGCGCCGACTTCGAGGACGCGCAGCGGGCGGTCGGCCGGCCAGCACCGCGCCATTTCGCCGATGAACGCCTGCGCGATGCGGTTGTGGAAACGGGAGAAGGGGGCGGTGTCGTAGAACAGCTCCAGGGCGTATCCCGCGCCCTCGCCGGTCAGCGTCTCCAGCGGGTCGCATTCTCCGCGGAGCAGCGGCACGCTCTGCGCACCATTGCGCACCGCCAGCGCTGCGTCGTTTCCGAAGGCGGGAACCTCCGACAATCCTGTGCTGAGCGTGTCCGGAGACGGACGTTCGGCGGACGTCAGCTTCCAGTTGCCAGGTGCCGTGCGGGTGACGAAACCGTGCCGCTCCAGGACCGGCAGCTCCAGCTCCAACAGGGGAATGTGCTTCTCCAGCACACCTGCCGCCGTCAGCTCCGCCGGCGTGAAGTGCTCGGCAGGATCGGCTAGAAGGTCCGCTAGGGCTGTCGCGATACGTGTGGCGAAGTACTCCTGGACCCATTCCACCGCCTCGGCACACCTCAACGGCCGCCAGGCCCGGCGCAGTTCCGCGATCCGTTCCTCGCAGGCGTCGACAATCAGCCGGGAGGCGGGCAGTGGGCTCGGGGCGGCCGGGGTGTCGGTATGCGGGGCGGCGCGGAGCACGGTGTGTTGCCGGGTCACAGGTGCATGCACGGGGCTGGTGAGGCGGCGCAGTCGGCAGCCTTCCAGCTCGACGGTGACCGTGCCGTCCTCGTCGGTGACGGTGATGTCCCAGCACACCTCGGCCGGGGCACAGGACCGCTCGCGTACGTGCACAAGGCCCTTGGCGGTGGGAGCACGCCAGACGTGAACGGCTTCGAAGGCCGAGGGCAGGTAGGCATCGCCGTCGGCCGTGATCCCCTCCAGCAACGGTGCACCGGCCTGGAGCGCGCCGTCGAGCAGCCTGGGGCCCGCCGTGAACTGTTGTTTCGGGTCGGTCTGTTGGTAGGCGGCCAGCACCTCGCCCGACCCCACGTGCAGCTCGGTCAGCACCTGGAATGCGGGGCCGTACATCAGCCCTCGCTCCGCCAGCGACGTGTACTGGTCGGCGGCGGCGATGTGGCGCGTGCAGCGGGCCCGGGGGCCGGCCAGGTCCACGGGGCCGGGGGCGCTGCCGATGCGTCGACGGACTCGTGCGCGCACATGTGGCCGCGGATCGCGGGTGCCCTCATCAGTGCTGGAGATGGTCACCACTCCGTCATCCGGGTTCAGTGCGAGCTGAGTGTGGACGCTGGACGCTTCGGCCCAGGGCACGGTCAGCGGGCTGCTGATGTCCATACGGTCCACCGACACCGCCGTCCCCAGCGCCCGCTCGCCCGCCGCCAGGACCATCTCCAGATAGGCGGTGGCGGGTACGACGACCGACCCGGCCAGCTTGTGATCGGCCATCCACGACACCAGCGCCGGTTCGACGGCGCCGTGCCACACCGGGTACGGGCCGGGCATCCGCTCCCCCAGCAGGGGGTGCTCCACCTGGCCGTCGCCGCTGCTGCGCACCCAGTCGTGCGGGGTGCCGTTCCAGTGGCGCTCGCGCTGCCAGGGGTAGGAGGGGAGGTCCACGACCCGGGCCGGGTGGGGGAAGTACCCCGTCCAGTCGATGTCGGCGCCGGCGGCCATCGTCGCCTCAACTGCCTCGTGCAGCGCCTGGCCGCCGTCCGTCGCGCGCCGCAGCGTGGGCACGACGGCCAAGGTCCCGGCGCGAGTCCGACCGGTGGCCCGGCGCAGATACGGCCGCAGGACCGGGTGCGGCCCGACCTCCACGAAGATGTCCACACCGTGCTCCACGGCGGCGTCGACCGCGGAAGCGAACTGCACGGGTTCGCGCACGTTCTGCCACCAGTAGGCGGCGTCCAGCTCAGTGCCGTCGATCCGCTGTCCCGTCACCGTGGAGTACAGCGGCACGCGGGCCGGTGAGGGCGCCAAGCCGTCCAGGGCCCGCAGCAGCGGCTCGTGGAGGGGATCCATGGCGGCGCTGTGGAAGGCGTAGTCCAGCTCCAGCACCGTGCAGACGGTGTCCTGGGCGCGCATATCGGCGGCAAGGCGCAGCAGCCCGGGCTCGGGCCCCGAGACGGTCACGTCCCGGTCCGAGTTGACCGCCGCCACCGCCAACTCCGGGTAGCCGGCGAGGGCCTCGGCGGCCTTTGCCTGCGGCAGAGCGAGGGCCGCCATCCGGCCGCAACCGGCCGTCCCCGCCTGGGCGCGGGAGCGCTCCGCGATGACCCGCGCCGCCTGCGCAAGGCTCAGTGCGCCAGCCACATGGGCGGCGGCCACCTCGCCCACGCTGTGCCCGAGCACGGCGGACGGGGTGATACCGCTCTCACGCAGCACGGCCGCCACGGCGACCTGCACGGCGAACAGCAACGGCTGGGCGACCTCGGTCGCCGCCAAGTCGGCCTCGGTGACCGTGCCCAGCTTCTCCGCCACCGACCAGCCCAGATGCGGCAGCAGCGCCGTATCCACGGCCGCGAGGGCTGCGGAGAAGGGCCCGTCACCGTCCACGAGGTCGGCGCCCATGCCCGCCCACTGCGACCCATTGCCGGAGAAGACAAACGCCACCCGGCCGTGCTCCGTCGCCTCTCCGACCGCCCCGCCGCTCTCCCCGTGCGCCTCCTCGGCCTCTTCTCCCGGGAACATCGCCGCCAGCCGGTCGGCCGCCTTCCCCGGCCCGTCCGCGATCACTACCGCCCGGTGCCGGTGAGCGCCGCGTCGCATGGTCGCGGTGTAGGCGAGGTCGTAGAACCGATCCGGCTCGGCCTGCGCCAGCCGCTCGGCCATGCGGGCCACTGCCTCGCGGAGCGCCTGCGGGGTGCGCGCCGATACCAACACCGGCCGAGGTGCGCCCGTGGCCTCTTCCGCTGCGCCCGCGCCGTCCGGTACCGCCGGGGCGGCGCCGACGATGACGTGGGCGTTGGCACCGCCGAAGCCAAAGGAGTTGACGCCCACCACCGGTCGCGACGTGGCTCGCAGCGGCAGTGCGTGCGCCACCGGTGCCAGGTTCAGTCCGGCGAAATCGATGTCGGCGTTGGGCGGTTGGGTGTGCAGCGAAGCCGGGGCGGTGCCGTGGCGCAGCACCAGCAGCGCCTTGAGCAGCCCGGTGATGCCGGAGGCGGGTTCCAGGTGGCCCAGGTTCGACTTCACCGACCCGATCGGCAACGCCCCCGCCCGCCGACGGGCCCCCAGCGCATGGCCGATGGCACGGCACTCGGACGGATCCCCGACCAGAGTGCCGGTGCCGTGCGCCTCCAGATACACCAACTCGTCCGGGAGGACGCCCGCTTGCTCGTATACCTCGCACAACAAATCTTCCTGAGCCTCGGAGTTGGGCAGGGAGATACCCGCGGTGCGGCCGTCGCTGTTGGCGCCGCTGCCGAGGATCACCCCGTGCACCCGGTCACCGTCGGCCCGCGCGTCCGCCAGCCTCTTGAGGACCACCAGCCCGCCGCCCTCCGCCCGTACAAAACCATCCGCCTCGGCGGAGAAGGCCGCGCACTTGCCCTGCTTCGAGAGCATGGACGCCTGCGAGAACCCCACATAGTGATACGGGCTGAGCAGCACGTTCGCACCCCCGGCCAGCACCGTACGACTGGTCCCGTCCCACAGTGTGCGGCACGCGCGGTCCAGTGCCACCAGTGAGGACGAGCAGGCCGTATCGATCGCCATACTGGGGCCGCGCAGGTCCAGGCAGTGCGAGAGGCGGTTCGCCGCCAGTGAGGACGCGGCTCCGGCCATGGTGTAGGCGTTCACCGAGCGCGGCCTCATCATCTGCAGAGCGCCGTACGAGGCGTCACAGATCCCGACGTAGACACCGGTGTCCGAACCCGCCAGCGCTCGCGGGGCGATCGCAGCGTCGTCCAGCGCCTCCGCCGCCAGCTCCAGCAGCAGCCGGTGCTGGGGGTCCATCTGCGTGGCCTCCTTGGGCGTGATGCCGAAGTACTCGGCATCGAAGGAGGCGACATCGGACAGGAATCCGCCCGCAGCGGTGTAGCTCTTGCCGGTGCGCGGCATGCTCGTATCGATGAACCGGGTGGCGTCGAACCGTTCGGCGGGCGCTTCACCGATCAGGTCCCGGCCCTCTTCCAGCGCTTGCCACAACCCGTCCAAATCGCTGATGTCACCCGGCAATCGGCATGCGGCTCCCACAATGGCGATCGGCTGGAACCGGCTAGCGGTGTTGCTGGCGCTCATACGCGTTTCCTTACGTGGTGCCGGGGTCTACAGAGCGGGAAGCCAGCGGCTCTGAAGGCTCCGCCACTTTCCCCTTCCGTGTGAAAGGCGTGACCTCGGAGACGGCGGCTTGCATGGCTCGGCACCGCCGCTGCCCAGTGGTGCCGACAGTGCAATGGGCGTCGTGACCAGCGGTCCCACCGCCGCACCGTGGCAGGTCAGGCGGCAGGCTCCTGGTTTCCAGCGGGAGTTGTACGCGCGCAGGAACGAAAACTGGCGGAGCATCAATGCGCTCAAGGGCTTTTCGGGCGTACCGACCAGGTACGATAAGAGAGCCTATGTATTTCAGGGCCCGGTCACCGCCGCAGCGGTGCGTCTGTGGCTGCGAGCGTGACTCACCGGACCCGCGTTAGTGATCTCTGTTGGACGTCAGTCACCAGCGAGATGGCTTACGCTCGCGTGGTCCAGGCCCTGCACGAGGAGACCTGCCCCTTCCGTAAGCCCAGACAGCTCCTGAGAACCACCAGAGAACCTGACTCAGGTCAGTAGATCTCCGTCATTCTTTGCAGCGTCCGAGTCGCGGCGAGGGGCGCTGATGGAGCCGGAGCCGGAGGTGGTGAACGAGCCGGTGAACGGACCGGCGGCACCGTTACCGGAGCAGGTGCCGTTGCCTGACAGCGTGGTGCCGGACAGGCCGAAGGCCCCGGTACCCCCGGTACACGAGCCGCTGCCGACGCCCGGAACGGTGATCACACCGCTGGGCACGTGAAGCTGCCATCGGGGTTCTGGTTGCAGCCCTGTGCACTGAGAGCCGGTGCGCTCACTGGGTTGGCCGAGGCTGCCGGAGCAAAGACCAGCGCGGTTGCGAAAGCGGCGGTCACCAGGACCGGTGGAAGCGCGACCAAGTTTCGTATCCGCCGCATGACGACTCCTCCAGATCGGTGAATTCCCCGCTACAAGGATTGTGAGCAGGTTGCCGGTCTCCGGCCAGATGAGTGGACGGGGCGCAAAGAAGTGCGGACCAGGCTTACAGCAGTGCCCGCGCCCTTAGGTCGAGCAGCATCATGTACTTGGCCTATCGTACCGTTCAGTTAATAATTTCTGAGTATCCTCGTGACGTGCCGCGTGCTGAGTGGGTGAGGCCGTCGTCTGATGTGCGGTTGCCGGATTCGGTGTCGGTGGGGCCGCTGACGCGGTCGAGGCGTGAGCACGTCGCACAGACGCGTGAGCACGTCGCACAGACGAGGGAGGGGCCCGCACCGATTCAATCTGCCGTGGTCGAAGATCTCCCGGTCAGTGTGCGAGATCTGTGACGGGTACCGTCAGGTGGTTTCCGGGGTATGCAGCGACCAGATCATGAACCGGCGATGAGCGGTCGATTTCGATATCCCGAAGCACGGCGGCAGAGCGCGCCGGGCGCAGCCGCTGACCAGCAGGTAGGCGATCGCTGCGAATGCCGTCTCATCAGGCATGTCCTGTGTTCCGCCGCCCTGTGGCCGCACCTTCGTACGGCGGGATCAACGGCCTCGTGATCTCCCACAATTCCACTCCACGTATCCCGGCCCATATACGGATCATCGTCCGCCCACCACATAAGGCGCGGTCAAGTGTCCAGTGGGGCTGAGCAATAGAACAGTCCTCCTTTCGGGGCCCTCCGGCCTCAACTTTCACTTCTCTAGGTTCCCGTAACGCTGGATTCTCTTGCCAAATTCCAGCAGTTCCTTACCAGTTGATGGGAATCGAAAAGAAGTTCCACATGTTTTCCCCATGTTAAAAGATCTATGGCTGAGTAGACTGGACGGCGTCGCTTTTGCCGTCAGCTCTGACGCGGCAACGGATTGACGGCTGTGAGGTGTGTGAACTCATGTTTCTCGCTCACCTCTCATTCCTTGAATCCATCAGGGCGGGTTCGGGGGGGTTTGCCACTGTCAGTGATATCGGGAGGGTGGTATGTCAGCCGAAGAAAAGGTCCACAGCGGCGTGGTGGAGAACGCCGCCGAGACGAGGGGCTCCGCACGCGGATGGCGGCGTCGCTTCACCTACGCGGGCATCTATGGCCTGTTCGCAGCTTTGGCCGGTACCGGGGTCCTGGCCGCAGGCGCCCCGGCCGCGTCGTTGCAGTCGTCACCCGGCGCATCGGTCGTCTCCATCACGTGCCCCAATGGCACGTGGAGCGTCGCGGTCACCGAGGACGCGCACGAGCCGGGTAAGCCCGTCAAGTATCGCGGGACCGGGAACTGTGAGGTTTCCGGCACGGAGAACGGCAAGGCCAAAGGTGTCGTCACGTTCACCATCGACCGGAACAACTGCGTCAACGGGACAACCCAGGTCACCGGGACGATCAAGTGGCCGTCCGGGGATACCAGCACGGTAGAGCTCACGGTGGTGTGGACGGCCACGGCCGATCGCGGCATCACGGGCAGCATCAGCGAGGGTTTCATCACCAGTGGTGCCTACGCTGGAGCCATGTTGGACGGAATCGGGACAGCGCTCGAAGAGGTCCGGGCCAACTGTGTGGAACAAGGGACCTTCGACGGTGCCAGCGGTACAGGCTCGGGTTCGGCCACCGGGGCCTCCTGATCCGCCGCCATGGGGCGTGTGCCGGATGGCGCCGGCGAGCCGACGCCAGGCATCGCCGGCACACGCTGCGGTGCCCAGTCCGCAAACCGGCTGGTGAGGTCGCTGCGAGGTCTTCCGCAAAGGGAAGGTCTCATGCCTGAGTACAGCAGCGAGCGTGCGGCACGAGTGCGGGCTTGGCCCCGTGGGCGGTACCACCGGATGTGGAGTGCGGCGACGTGCCGTGTTCCGACCCGGGGCTGGAGCGGTAGTCGTTCTGCTGCTCGTCGACCGGGCCAGGACTGGATCCGCTCACGGTCTCTGTGACGTTTCTCAGGGGACGGCCAAAGAGGCCGCCGGCGAACGGCCGTCGCGCGGCACGCGCTGCAGTGGCCCTGAGCGGGGCAGGACGGCAGGCGCCTGTTGCCGGCTCGCGGCTGGATGACACGGCGGTCGCGGCCATACGGGCGGTCACGGCGAATGATGCGGTGATGGACGCACTAATTCGGGCGGCCTTGCTCGAAGCACTCGCCGACGGGCGACCGATACCGCCTGATGCCCTGCTGCCCAGGTCCGTGGCCGTGGAACACGGGCGACTGGAAATCAGCTATGGCCGCATCGGCGCGCTGCGGAAGCAGCACAACGGCTTCTACCAGATCGTGCTGTCGCCAGACGACGTCCATCACGTCGATGTGGAGTTCCACCCGACAGAAGCCCATTTCCCTATGACGAGTTGGACGGTCTGGGCGGAGGGATACGCGTTCGCCCGTTGCGCCGTGCGCGGCACGATCACTCCTCCGGGAGTGGAGCGGTCAGCCGTGGCGGGCAGCGGTGTGTACGAGCGGGCGGTCACCGACCGCCGGTCGCAGACGCATATCGGCCGTGGCCCCTCAGACATGGGCTGGAGCCGACTGGTCGTTCAGCTGGACAGCGGCTGGGAGACGGTCGTCCGGCATGTGGAGCACTCGGACATGATCCCGTCAGGTGGTGGCACGGCAGACCGCTGCGGTTGCCGCGCCCCGAGGGCACGACGGCCGATGTCGAGGTGGGGTTGACTACCGCGGCGCCGTGGACCTCGAGGTCCAGCCACAACCACAGGGCCCGTGCCGGGCGCTGACCGCGCCCGGCACGGGCCCTGTGAACGAACGCCTCATCAACTGTCGAGGCTCATAGCGTTGTCCCTCCCTCATCATGCGGGGTGCACTGTGCGACGGAAGCCATCAGCCACAACCGAATCGATATCACCGGGCAACCCGGCGGTAGCGCCCCACCCCGCGTGGACACCCCGTTCCTCGGCGGATCCCCCTGCTGCCCAGCCGGTGCCGGCACCGCCCCGCCATGTCGCCATCATCATGGACGGCAACGGCCGCTGGGCCACCTCCCGCGGGCTGCCCCGCACAGCGGGCCACACCGTCGGAGAACGGGCCTTGGTGGATGTGGTCGAGGGCGCCGCTGAGATCGGCATCCGCTACTTGACGGTATTCTCGTTCTCCACCGAGAACTGGAGCCGCCCCCCATCGGAAGTCCGCTTCCTCATGGCGCTCTTTCGGCGCATGCTGCGCGCGCGCCGGGACGCACTGCACGCCCAAGGAGTGCGGTTTCGTTGGCTGGGGCGCATTTCCGAGTTGCCCCCTCAGCTGGTCACCGAAATTGAGGCAGCCGAGCGACTGACCGCCGGCAATACCGGACTCACCCTCGCTGTGTGCCTCAACTACGGGGGCCGCTCGGAGCTGGTTGACGCGGCGCGCCGCATCGCCGAAGCCGCCGCCGCCGGGAGCCTCGACCCGGACGCCCTCGACAGTCAGACGGTCGCCCGCTATCTCTACGCGCCCGACCTGCCGGATGTCGACCTGTTCATCCGCAGCGCCGGCGAGCAGCGGATCAGCAACTTCCTTCTCTGGCAGTGCGCCTACGCCGAATTCGTCTTCGTCGACGCGCCCTGGCCGGACTTCGACCGTCGGCACCTGCGTCAGGCGGTCGCGACGTACGCGAGCCGCAACCGCACCTTCGGAACCGTCCACGACCCGCAAGCGCGAGCTTAGGAGGCAGCCGTGTACCTCGACCGCATGGCGTTGACAAGCGCCGGCATCCACGATCCGCTGCTGCGTGAGTCGTACGAATTCTGCCGCCGACTCCTCGTGGCGTTCGGGGACGGCAAGGACATCTGGCGCGGCAGCCTGCTGCTGCCGCCGGAAAGGAGACCGCACCTGTGGGCCGTCTACGGATTCGCCCGCCACTTCGACGAGCTCGTTGACGGTGTCGACTCCGCGGTGACTGAGCGGGCGTTCAGCGAGTGGCGTGACGTCGTACTGACCGACGTCGGTTCTGGGCACTCGTGCGAGCCGAGTGTGCGCGCACTGATCCACACCCTGGGCGCATGGGATATCGATCCAGCCTCCGCCGAATCGCTCGTCAAATCACACCTCAACGCCCACCTGATGGACCTGCGTGTCACCGAATACGCCACCTGGGAAGACCTGCAGCAATATCTGCGCCTCATGGCGGTCGAAACCTTTTTTCCCATGGTTCTGGCCATCATGGGGCCGTTGAGCCGGCCCGCGGGCGAGGAGGGGGCGGCGATTGCTCAGGCCGTGCACTGGACCAACATGATCCGCGATGTCGCCGAGGACCAGCGGCTCGGGCGGACCTACCTGCCGCTGGAGGACCTGGACCGGTTCGGCGTCAGCCGCCAGGACCTGGCTCGCGGGCGGACGACGCCTGCCATCAGGGACCTGGTGAAGTTCGAAGTGGACAGGGCCCATTCCCTGTACGAACGTGGCGCGGACCTGCCCGACCTGGTGCACCCCCAGTGCCAGGGCTCCTTCAAAGCCTCACTGGTGTTCTACCGCTCCTACCTCACCGAGATCGAGCGGCGGGACTACGATGTCCTGACCGCCAAACCCCGCATCGGCCACGCCCGCCAGGCACAGCTGCTGCTGCGCGCAGGCGTTCCGCTCTTGCGGTCACGGGTGCATCGGTCGGTTACCCCGACGGGCGTCGCGCGGCGGCGCAGTGAGGCGGCCGGCCGACTGCCGGCAGGGAGCTGAGCACATGTTCGCGGCACTGGGCCGGGCCGCGGCCCGCCACAAGTGGGGTTATCTGCTGGTTCCGCTGCTTCTGGCCGGGCTGGCCCTGACCGCGGCCGCAGGGATCGGTGACCGGCTGAGCTACGGGGGCCTCATCGCCGCCGACGCCGAATCGAACCGGGCGGCGGTGACGGTCCGCGACCAGATCGGGCAGGGTGGTGCCGACACGGTGGTCATCTACCGCCATCCCCGCCACACGGTCGACGAGCCGGCCTTCCGCCGCGGGGTGGAGCAATCACTGTCGGCCGTGCCGGACGAGACCGTCGTCTCCACCATGACGTACTGGTCGCGCAAACTGCCCGTACTGGTCTCGCGTGACCGGCACGCCACGGCCGTCGCCGTCCTGCTCACCGGATCCGACGACACCCAGCGGGTGGACAGCTTCCACCGGCTGCGCGCGACCTTGCGGGCCGACGGCTTCCAGATCCAATACGCCGGGCCGGTCGCGCTGCTCGACGAGACCGCCCAACGGTCCCTCGCCGATGTGCGCCGCGCCGAACTCATCGCCTTTCCGGTGGTCTTCCTCCTTCTCCTGCTCATCTTCCGCACCCTGGTGGCCGCACTGCTCCCGGTGGTCATCGGCGGGCTCAGTATCGGTATCACCCTGGGATTCCTGGGCCTGCTGCGCGGTGCGGTGGAGATCTCGTTCATCACCGTGAGCCTGGTGACAGCTCTGGGACTGGCTCTGGGGGTGGACGCCGCGCTCTTCGTCGTCGGCCGATTCCGCGAGGAACTCACCCGCAAAGACAGTGTGCCGGACGCGGTCACGGCCACCTGCGCCACCGCCGGGCGCACGGTCTTCCTGTCCGGACTGACCATGAGCGGCATCGCGGCCGGATTCCTGTTCTTCCCCCTCGGCCTGGTGCGCTCGGTCGGCCTGGGCGCGACTGCCGTCATCGCCGTCAGCGCCATGCTCAGCATCACCGCACTGCCCGCCGCACTGGCCGTCCTGGGCCATCGGGTCAACGCCGGGCGACTGCCCTGGCCGCGCCGCCGGACAAACGCGCCCGCCGGTGACGGCTGGGCGAAGCTGGCCCGGACGGTGATGGCCCGGCCGGGGCACTACCTGGGCGGCGTGCTCATGGTCCTGCTGGTGCTCACCGCCCCGTTCTGGCACATCACTGTCAGCTTCCCCGACCAGCGAACGCTGCCTGTCGACGCGTCGGCCCGGGTGGCCACCGACAGCCTGCGCACCGACTTCGCGCTCAGCGGTCTCGAAGCCACTCAGGTGGTGGTCACCGTGCCCGGACGGCTGGACACCCCCGCCGGGCAGGAGGTCCTGACGGCGTGGGCCAAGAAACTCGTCCGGTCGCCCGGCGCGAACGCCGGGTTCATCGCCGCCACGTCCCGGCACAGCGCGGTGGTGTACGTGGCTCACGCCGGCAATGCCGGCGACCCGGCCATGCGCGACCTGGTACGGCACATACGCGCGATGCCCCCGCCCCCCGGAGGCGAGGTGCTGGTGGGCGGGCTGCCGGCGATGGCCGTGGACACCCTGGACCTGCTGTACGACAGGCTCCCCTGGGTGCTGCTCTACATCACGGTGTTCACCTATCTGGTGCTGCTGGTGGCCCTGCGGTCGGTCGTCCTGCCCGCCAAGGCATTGGTGGTCAACGCACTGTCCCTGGGGGCCTCCTTCGGCGCACTGGTGTGGATCTTCCAGGACGGGCATCTGCTGTGGCTGGTCGGAGGAACCCGCACCGGATACATCGACGTGGCCCAGCCTGTGGTCATGCTGCTGATGCTGATCGCCCTCTCGATGGACTACGAGTTCTTCCTGCTGTCACGCATCCGCGAGCAGTACGACCTCTCCCGGGACAACACCGCCGCGGTCGCCCTCGGACTACAGCGGTCCGGGCCGGTCATCACCGCAGCGGCCTTGGTCGTCCTGGTGGTCAGTGCGATCTTCGCCGGCAGCGGCGTCATGACGGTCAAACAGTTGTGCGTCGGCATGTTCATCGCCATCGCCGTGGACGCCACCTTGATCCGGGCGTTGCTCGTCCCGGCCGTCATGCGGCTGCTCGGCCAGGCCAACTGGTGGCTGCCCGGCGCGGGCGGCACCACCTCGAGCGGCACGAAACACACCGCGGAACTGACAGGGCACCGACTGTAGTCGCGTGCCATCGAACGCAACCAACACACCTTGCTGGCCCGCACCGTCCCCGTCCAGGCTCGCTCTGTGGCTCTGTGGTGGACCCTGACCCGCGGCCGCCTGCGCACCACCAGGGCCCGGCACCACAGCCCCTACCTTCCCGCCGCCCCTTCTTCAGGGAGCAAACCGCGTGGCAGAGATCAGTACACAGCGCTGGAGCAACCGCGAGGGACACCGAAGCAGGGGGGCGTCCGTGACCACGCCAGCTTTACGTGAGCAGCCCTTCGATCCCTCCGCCATACGCAACCAGGTTGCCTGCGTTCTCAGTGACTTTCTGGCCCGCAAGTCCGCAGCCGCCGATGCGCAGCACTTGCCTGCGGACGTGGTCCAGGCGCTGGGCGACTTCCTGACAGCCGGTGGCAAGCGCTTGCGCCCCATCCTGTGCGTGATGGGCTGGCACGCTGCAGGTGGCCACGGAGACACCGGGCCTGTGGTGCGGGTAGGCGCCGCACTGGAGATGTTCCATGCCTTCTGTCTCATCCACGACGACGTCATGGACAACTCCTGTACCCGTCGTGGCGCACCCACCGTGCACCGCGCCCTCGCCAGGGCTTACACGCCAGGTCGTAGCAGGGCTGCCGCCGACTTTGTCGGGACCAGCGCCGCCATCCTTATCGGTGACCTTGCCCTTGCCTGGTCGGATGAACTCTTCCACACCGCCGGCCTCGACCCGGCTCAGCTCTCGGCCGTGCTGCCCTTGCTCGACGCGATGCGCACCGAGGTCATGTACGGCCAGTACCTGGATGTGACCTCAAGCGGACAACCCACGGCGGATCTGGAGCGTGCCTTGACGATCCTTCGCTACAAGACCGCCAAATACACCCTCGAACGCCCCCTTCACATAGGCGCCGTGCTCGCCGGAGGCAACGGTGAACTCCTTGACTCACTCAGCGACTTCGCGCTGCCGGTAGGAGACGCTTTCCAGCTCCGCGACGACCTCCTCGGCGTCTACGGCGACCCACGAGTCACGGGCAAATCCCGTCTGGACGACCTGCGAGAAGGCAAGCAGACGGTGCTCATCGCCCTCGCCATGAGGAACGCCACCCCGGCACGGCAGCACACTATGAGCACACTGATCGGCAACCCGGCTCTGGACGAGGAGGGTGCCGAACGGGCCCGTCAACTCGTGACCGCCACCGGGGCCTACAATGAGGTCCGACGCCTCATCCAAACCCGTCGTCGGCAAGCTGAACGGGTACTCGAACGGCTCGTGCTCCCACCAGGCGTGGCCAACGCGCTGCGCGAACTGGCGCGTGCGGCCACTCAGCGGAGGACGTAACGACTGACACTTCCTGCCCTACCCCGACAAAGGCACGATCTGTAATCAGCCCGCATGACGTGACGAATGTCCAACACAGGAAAGGGCGTCCGCACCGCACAGCCACGCGGATTGACCGGCGACGCCCGCGCGGACCTCGCCCTGCACGACAGCGCCGCCGTGGCGGCCTTGGCCGCAGAAAGCGGTAGGACCTTTCAGATCGCGGGTGCTGCTCGGTCGCCGGTCGCGGAGGTGCGCATGGGTGATGCGCGCGGTGGTCGTCCGACTCTCTGCGGCGCGACTCACGGCGCCAACACACCATGGTTCTCCATGGGGCGGGCTCGCGGCGGGTCTTGTGGAGTCGCCGTGAGCCGCGTGAGCCGCATCGTGAGGGCGATCCCTTGAAGGAACAGGGCACCAGGCACACTTTAATGTGTAGATCTCACTACTAATGAGGATTGGGTACATGATCACGCTCACGAAGGAAGACGGCCCGGCGGATCTGGACGGGGTGACCCATCTGTCCATCGGAGCCTCCTGGGACCCCACCGCCGGGAGCAGCGGCGGCCTGATGGGGAAGTTCAAGCGGAAGCAAGGTACCGACCTCGACCTGATCGCCATCGCGATGCAGGGGCCGGACCCGGTACGCCTCGCGGGCCTTGACTCCCTGGATCCGATGGGCAACGGCTCACTGGTGCACAGCGGGGACAACCAGACCGGGCACGGGGACGGCGACGACGAGACGGTGACCGTCGAGTTCGAGAGGGTACCGGCCCAGATCACTTCCATCGTGTTCGTCGCCGCCGCGTACAAGAAGAACAGTGCCTTCCAGAACGCCCGGAACATCAGTTTCAAGGTGTACGACGCGACGGGCGGCAGCAGTCAGCAGGTCGCCGACATCTGGCCCAGCCTGCTCAGCAACGACAACGGCTGCGCGGTCGCCAAGGCGATACGCGTGGGCACGGGCTGGAAGCTTCAGGTCATCAATGAGACCGGGAAGATCAAGCAGGGGGACGAGCAGGCCCTGATGCGCTTCGCCACCAGCAAGTAGTGAAAGCCCGGTCGGGTCCGCGGCGGGGAGGAGCCGAGCCCCCTTTTCCTCCTCGCCGCCTCCTTGCCAACAGGGACTGTGGGAACCCCGATGTACTGCGCCGGCTCCAAGCCCGGGTCGGCCCTGACACGGTCGAAGTCGAGTGCTGGTCCTTTGGGTCGCCGAATGTCGGCCTGAAGGGGGTGCGAGGATCGGCACCGCGCTTCACCGAGGCCGACTGGCGTGTGAACTCCTGCGCGATGCAGGCGGAACGCAGGCGCGATAGGGGGATGGACATGGGAAGGCAGCGAGTCGAAACCGCTTGGGACCGGATTGGGGACTGACTGTGGGCCAACGTCCGTAACGCGTATGCCGGTTATGAGCAGGCCCAGCTGGAGGAGATCGAAGAGGCAGGTCGGACGCTCGGTGTTCCCTTCCCAAAAGAACTGGTCGCGACATGCTGGCCGACTTGGCCGACGATGGCGAGGGACTTGACGACTACTGGCACCACAACTACCTCTTCTTCACTGATGACGACGTCAACGGCCTGGTCATGGACTGTCGCCCCGGCGACACCTTCGGTGCGATCGGCCGGTTCAGCGAATACGAGGGCGTGAACTTCGGCCTGGCCCCTCGTTGGGCGCCTACTTGGCGGAGGTGGCGGCCAGCCTGGAGACCGGGCGCGCTGTCAGCGGATATACCCCCACCGCCTTCAACGGCAACTTGCTAACAGCCCTGCTCTTCGTACGGAACTTCACACTGCCCGAACACGAGCCCGGGCCCGGACCGTGACAGAACACCACTTCAGCCCTGTTCAGGTGAGTCGTCTGCCGAGCGCGAAGCGTCTATTTGCTCGGGCTGCTGTCGAACATCGAGCGCAAGAACTGCTGGCGGCTGGCTGAACAGGCGGGTCTGACCCGGCCGGGCCGATGCAGCGCCCGCTGCGCTCAGCCCGCTGGGATGCCGACGCCGTCCGCGACGACATCCGCTCCTACGCCGTCTAACACTTCGGCACCGACGCGGTGCCGCATCCGTCGCTCGACCTTGGGCAGCAATGTGTGCCCTTCTGTGACGCCGATGACGAAGCCGACCCCAACTGACTGAGGCTCTGGCCGCGTCCGAGGAGGAGGCCGGGGACGAGGGGCAGCCGGGCCCGGCCGCGGCGAGGGTCGCAATGCCCAGGGCGATGGTGTCGCGTCGGCGGGAGGGTCTGACGGTGGAGGTGCTCACGCCGGACTACCAGCGGATCAGGGACGTCCTGGAGTCGGAGGCGGGTGTGGCGGGCTGCGGGCGAAGGACCTGACGGGTTTGCTGGGGCTTGAGTCGGGGGTGCCGGCGAGAATCGAGGAGATCGAGGAGTGCGCGGCGGGGGTGGTCTGGAGGAGAGGTTCCTCCAGACCACTTGACCAACAGCGTGGCGGCCAAGACGCCAGGAGGTCAGGTCATGGCAGGCGCGCCGTCCTCGCTGACGTTGGCCGCGTCGGCTTCTGGGGCTTCGATGCCGCTTTTAGGCTCGGGTGCGGGGCGGGAGTAGAAGACGCTCCTTCCTTGCTTGCTGCGGTGTGCCAGGCCCCTGGCGACGAGTGAGTTCTCCAGGGTGTTGCGTACGGCGGTCTCGGGCGCAGCGTGCTGAGGGTGTTCCTGTGCCAGAAGCTTTGTCATCTCCGCGACGGTGCGTGGCTGTTCGTTGAGCAGTCCGAGGAGGCGGTCGGCGCGAGTGGGGCTCTTCTGCCGTCCCTTGCCCTTGACCGACGCGGTCTTCCGCGGCTTCTTGGGGCTTCCCGCTGCCTTGGCCGCGGCCTTCTTCGTCGGCTGGGCCTTCGGGACGGCAGTTGTCGCGCGTCGTGGGGGAGGCACAGCCGCCGACTCCGTCACTCCGGTGTCGGCCTCTGGCGGTGGTGATGTAACTGTCTCGTCCCGGGAGCCTGTTCCGAGGTGGTGCTGGAGGTCCTCCAGCTTTGCCTTGAGCTTCTGCAGTTCGTTGATCTCTTTCGTGATGCTCTTCAGCTTGGCAGCCACCTGCGCAGCGAATTCCGAGTCTGACATGGCACAGCCTGCTCTCTACGCCTGATCTATCTGTGGTTGGCTGGATGTTACTCGTCCTTCTCCGAATTAACCCAACGCTCCTCCAAGTCCATCATCCAGCATGTGTCATCTGTTGGTCGGCTGCGAAGCCGAATCGACTCACCAGCATGGGCTGTTCAGGGTTCCGCGTCACGGTTTTCGCCTGCCAAGAAGGGGGCTTGAATGCGCCATGTTGGAGGTGTTCGAGGGGCCGCGCCCTGCGGATCGATGTCCGTGTGTTCAGTAGCGGCCGTCGACAGCGGGCCGTCGACGGATCCCGGGGCGCGTGTTCGTTGCCGGCGGTCCAGATCGACACTGATCGAAGCCTGCCTTAGCTGGGCTTCGAGAGCCGGTGGAGGGGCCCGTGTCGGCTGCGGGGGGGGCGGGATGATGTCACTGTTCGAGCGTTGTCTTCCGACTGCGGGTCCTATGACCACCGGTCGTTGTGCACATGATGCTGTCACGAACGGGCGTGGGCAGGGTGCCGGTGGTGAGTACAGCCATCAGATCCCAGCCGAGGGCCGGGCGGCTGTACCGCGCCGTGCGGACGCACGTCCGGAGGCGGTGTCTCCTGCGGGCTCGTTGACCATCACTGGACCTGTGGGCTCCACGGTGAGGTCGTTCCTGTTGTCCGGAGGGGGCGCGTCACCACCGCCCGAGGGGGAGAACTGTCCGGAGAGGGCGGTCGTGCCGTTGGGCACACTTGCGGCCACAGAGGGCACGGAGGGCTGGACGGTCTCCGTGGAAGCGCCCCCCCGCTCTGGTCGGGCCTTCGGGCGTGATCACCCTACGGTTCCACTTCGAGGCCACTGAGTCGGGCACCGATCTGCTCCTCCGGAGGGAAGCCACGCACCCGGTCGTGTTCACCGTGCCCAGCGAGGGCCGGCGTGCGGTCTTGTCTGTCATCGGAGAAGTCACCAAGCCCGGTCCGGGCGGCAGCGCGCGGGAACCCCATATCTGGACGTGGCAGCTCGGCACGCTGGCGGAGAAGGCGTCCAAGGAGATCGAGGGCAGTGGCCGGGTGCGTGCCGACTACTCCGGTCCGTTGAAGGCGTCGGCCACCGAGAAGACATCCACCCGCACTCGCATCGGGCAAGTCCGATGCCCGTTGGACGTTGGAGCCTCTCCGGCGCCACCCGGCTGATGCGCCCGCTCGGCTTCACCCCGCAGATGCCCCAACGGCCGGTGGCCGAGCGGCTGCTGCGCGCCTTCTCGCCCGAGCCCGCTTTCGGATACCGCCTCCTACCAGCCGGGCGCCGACCTCCACCTCGCCATGTCAGTGTTCCTGGACGGCACCGACGGAATCGCTCGCCCTCCACGCCTGCGCGACCGGCAGCCCTTCCGCCAGCGGCTGGGACACCCTGATCCCGCTCAACTGACCGACACCGGCCACCGTGTGCGGCCTGGCCGCTGGTGAAGAAGACACCATTGCGCGGGTTTGCCGAATGGATGGTTTGGTCAGCGCCGTCGTCAGGCAGAGTCCGTCGGCAGGAAGAGTCCGGTACGACGACGTTGGAGCAAATCCAAGAGAGCGGGAAGTTTTGTCGGGAGCGTGGCTGCCATGCTGCATCGGCCCCGTTGCTGGGAGCGTCGTCCCGGTCATCGTCAGCACTGCGGGGAGGGGACGTTATGCGCACAGTCCGGGAATCCGCTCTGGATGTTTTGAGAACACGCGGTATGACTACGGTGTTCGGTAACCCCGGCTCGACAGAACTGCCGTTCCTCAAGCATTTCCCTGACGATTTCCGGTACGTCCTTGGCCTTCAGGAGGCCGTGGTCGTCGGCATGGCAGACGGCTACGCGCTCGCGTCCGGCACCACCGCCCTGGTCAACCTGCACACCGGCCCCGGCACCGGGAACGCGATGGGCGCCATCCTCAACGCCCGTGCGAACCGCACCCCCATGGTTGTCACCGCAGGACAGCAGGTGCGGGCGATGCTCACCATGGAGGCCCTGCTCTCCAATCCCCAGCCCGCGATGCTGCCGCAGCCGGCCGTCAAATGGGCGTACGAGCCGCCGCGTCCGGCCGACGTGCCGCCCGCGCTCGCCCGGGCCGTTCAGCTGGCCGAAACCCCGCCGCATGGGCCCGTGTTCCTCTCGCTGCCCATGGACGATTTCGACGCCGCTGTCACGGAGGCCGAGGACCGGGCCGCGCGGACCACCGCTGCCCGCAGGGTCGAGCACATCACAGCCCCGCGGCCCGAGACCGTCCAGTCGCTCGCCGACCGCATCAAGCGGGCCCGTTCCGCCGTCCTGGTCGTCGGCGACGACGTGGACGCGTCCGGTGCCTGGGACTCTGTCGTCCGCCTCGCCGAGCGCGGCGGGCTTCCGGTGTGGTCCGCGCCCGTCTCCGCTCGGGTCTCCTTCCCGCACGACCACCCGCTGTACCGGGGCGAGCTGCCGCCCGCCATCGGGCCGCTCGCCCGGACACTGGACGGCCACGATCTGGTCGTGGTCATCGGTGCGCAGGTCTTCCGCTACTACCCCTTCGTACCGGGCCCGTACCTGCCCGACGGCACCGAACTGGTCCTCGTCACCCGGGACTCCGACGAGGCCGCCAAGGCTCCGGTCGGTGACGCGATCGTCGCCGACCCCGCGGTGACGGCCCGGGCGCTCGCCGAACACTTTCCCGCCTGCGAGTCCACCCGCGCGCCGGACCGGCGGGAAAGTGCCCCGCAGGCGGCGGACGGGCCCCTGCCGCCCGGCACCGCGCTGGCCGCTGTTGCGGAGGGGGTGCCGGACGACACGTTGTGGGTGAACGAGTCGCCGTCCAACGTTGTGCAGTTCCACGAGGCCGCACGGATCAGCGCCCCTGGTTCCTACCTCTTCTCCGCGGGCGGCGGGCTCGGCTTCGGAGCCGCCGCGGCTGTGGGCGCACAACTCGGCGCTCCACACCGGCCGGTCGTCGCCGTGCTGGGCGACGGCTCGATCCACTACGCCGTGCAGGCGCTGTGGACTGCTGCGGCCTACCGCGTGCCCGTCACCTTCGTGGTGCTGAGCAACGCGCGCTACGCGATCCTGCAGTGGTTTGCGCAGCTCGAACATGCGCAAGGCGCCCCAGGACTGGACATCCCGGGACTGGACATCTCCGCGATCGCCGCCGGCTACGGCGTGCGCTCCTGCCGCGCCGAGGGTGCCGGGGAGCTCACCAAGCTCGTACGGGACGCCACGGGCCGGCGCGAAGGCCCCGTACTGATCGATGTCCCGGTCACCACGGAACTTCCCTCGCTGTGAGCCACCGGCGGAATCCGCCCACCACCCCCTGGCCCACCCCACAACACGACGACCGCGCTGCCGTTCTGACTGGCTGCTGCGGAACCTGTCTGCCGCGCCGCCTGGCTACTGCCGCACGGAAGCACTGGCCACACGAATCCTGGAAGGCCTATGTCCTTTGACTCCTCGCAACTGTTGAAAGAGCTGCGCGATCGACTCCCCGCCGACACCCTGCTGACCGACCCAGAGGCTCTGGCCGCACATGCCAGGGACGCCGCTCCGTTCTCCACCCCCGGCGTCCCCGCGGCCGTCGCCCTGCCGCGCACCGCCGCACAGGTCGAGGAGGTGATGCGGACCGCATACACGTACGGCATCCCCGTCGTCCCGCAGGGCGCACGGACGGGACTCGCCGGTGCCGCGAACGCGGTCGACGGCTGCGTCGTGCTCTCGACCATCCGCATGGACCAGATCGGCACCGTCGACCCGGTCAACCGGCTCGTCCGGTGCGAGCCCGGCGTGATCACGAAGCGCCTCAACGACGCCGCCGCCGAGCACGGTCTGGCCTATCCACCCGACCCCGCGTCCTGGGAGACATGCACGATCGGCGGCAACATCGCCACCGGAGCCGGCGGTATCTGCTGTGTGAAGTACGGCGTGACGGCCGACTATGTCCTCGGCCTGGACGTAGTTCTCCCCGACGGGCGGCGGATGCGCACCGGACGCGACACGGCCAAGGGCGTCGCCGGGTACGACCTGACCCGGCTCTTCGTCGGCTCGGAGGGCACGCTCGGTGTCATCGTCGGCGCCACCCTCGCGCTGCGGCCTGCCCGGCCCACCCCGCTCGCGCTCCTCGCGCAGTTCCCGAGCCTGGCCGCGGCCGGGCACGCCGTCGCGGCCATCACCGCAAGCGGGCACCTCCCCTCGGCCGTCGAGCTGCTGGATCGGGCGACCTCACAGGCCGTCGCCGAGTACGGGCACGCGCTGCTGCGGCCCGACAGCGCCGCCACCCTCATCGTCGAAAGCGACGCCCCCGACCCGGCGCCGGACCTCGCGGCGATGAAGGCGCTGTGTGAGGGCGCCGGCGCTGACCAGGTGGTCGCCGCAAGCACTGCTGAAGAGTCGCAGAAGATCATCGAGGCCCGACGGATGGTGTCCCCCGCGTTGGGTGCGTTCGCCGCCGCCCTCAGCGGGCAGCCCACGGCGTTCATCGAGGACGTGGCCGTACCGCCGTCCGAACTGCCCAAGTTCGTCGGCACGATCGAGGACATCGCCCGGTGCCACCGACTGCGGATCTTCACCCTCGGCCACGCCGGGGACGGCAACCTGCACCCCACGGTCCTCTTCGACGAGTCCGATCCTGACGAGGTCCACCGGGCCCGCACCGCCTACGACGACATCATGGCGGCGGGACTGGCACTCGGCGGCACCACCACCGGCGAACACGGCATCGGCACGCTGAAGCGCGAGTGGCTCGGCCGTGAACTCGATCCCGTCAGCCTCGAAGTGCACCGGGGTATCAAGCGGCTCTTCGACCCCCGACAGCTGCTCAACCCCGGAAAGGTCGTGGAAGCATGAAGCAGCCCTCGCCCCCGACCGGCCCCAACCCCACCGACCCCACCGACGCCAGGGCTTCCACCAGCCCTCCCGGTTCGCCGCCCAGGGGCACCGCCGCGCCGCCCCGCCGCGCCCGCCGCGGTGAATCCCTCCGCTTCGCCGTCACCCATGCCCTGCCGGCCTTCGCCCGAGGCATCCCGGCCCCGCGCCCGGCGGTCGTGGCGCTGCTGGGGGCGGTAGGCCAGGCCCGCTGGTCGGCCGCGACCCTGCGTGCCCTGCACGACCGCGACGACGGCGCCCCCGTGCTGCTCGGCGGGGCCTCGGGTGACACGCTCGTGCTGCTCGACCCCGCCGACGTCCAGGAGTTCTTCGCCCGCCCGGTGCGCGAACTGGCCCTGGACGCTGTGGACAAGACCAAGATGCTCTCGGTCATCGAACCCACCGGCGTCATCTGCTCCCACGGCGACCTGCGCGAAGCGCGCCGCGCCTGCAACGACCAGGTGCTGGCCCACCACGAGGAAGCCCACCCCTCGTGCGGCACGTTCCAGACGGTCATCGCCGAGGAATGCAGCCGGCTCGCCACCAAGCCCACCCTTGCATTCGCCCGGCTGCAGCGCACCGTTCAGCGCATTTCACGCCGCATCGTGCTGGGAGACCAGGCCGCCGGGGACGAGGAACTGCACCGCTGGCTGCTCGCCCTGCGCAAGGAGGGCAACTGGGGAGCGGTGCGGCACGGCCCCACGCCGGCCGGTCAGCGGCTGTACGAAGCAGCCACTGACCGGCTGCACGCCTACGCTCCGCACGCCCCCGCCCCCACCCTGCTCGGGCGCGCCAGGGACACGACCTGCGGCGAGGACGTCGACGCCGTGGGCCAGGCCCACCACTGGCTCCTGGCCCTCGACACGGTCGCCCCCATCGTCGCCCGTACTCTGCTGCTGCTCGCCGCCCACCCCGCCGAACAAGCCGCGCTGCACGACGTACCGCACGCACCCGACACCACCCGGCTGCGAGCCTGCGTTCAGGAGAGCCTCCGGCTCTATCCGATCGTGCCCGATCTGCTGCGCATCCTGCGCACCGACACCACATGGCGCGGGGTGCCCTACCGGGCCGGGACGCACGTCCTCGTCCCCATCGGGTTCCTGCAGCGCGACAGCGGCCTCGTCCCCGGCGGCTCGCTGTTCGCCCCCGGCCGCTGGTGCACCGACGGTGCCGACCGCGACACGCGGATGGCGCCGTTCAGCCACGGCGAAGGCCGCTGCCCGGGCGACCGGCTCGGGCTCATGGCCGCCACCGAGTTCTGCGCACAGCTGCTCCGCGAACACCGCCTCACCGAGGGCCGCCCCCGGCTCGACCCGCACCGGCCGCTGCCGGGCGCCCTGAATGCCTCCGGCATTCAGCTCACCTTGTCCCGCACCTGACCCCACCGGACCGCCGACCTGGAGACCCCACCCCATGGCCGAGACCGACACCGAACCGGGCGTGGCCGGACTGCACGAGCTGTGCCGCGAGTTGGGCGAGGCAGCGGACGCCGTACGCCGAGCCTCCCAATACGCCGGCGATCTCGCTCTGGGCACCCGCCTCCCGGTGCGAGCCTTGAGCAGCACACGGGCCCGTGCGGCGCTGCGCTCGCTGCTGCGCGCCCTCGCCGACCCGGCCGGACTCGGCTGGCCCGCCGACGGCCGGCGCCCAGCGGCCCGCGCCGCCTGGCTGACCGGGGTGCTCACCAGTCGCGAAAGCCTCGCGGTGAGCCTGGCCGTCGCGGGACTCAAGGCCCGTATCCGGGCGGCGGCCGTCACGCATCCCGAACTGCTCACCGACCCCGACACCGCCCGGGTGCTGCGGGCCATCGACGAGGACCGGCAACGCCAGGCCCTGCGCGCCTTCAAGTCCATCATCGGCAGCCAGGGCGCCGAACGCGCCTTCGCCCTGCTCGCCCCGTCGTTCGGCGACATCCTCGCCTGGAACGCGCTCACCGACGAGAACCCCTTCAACGACGCAGCCGCCTGGGAGATCGCCACCGGCCGCCCCCTTACCAGCGCCGAGCCCATCCTCGGTGTCAGCGCCCGCATCTGGGCCCTCCTCGACCGCGGTCCCGGCCGCGCCGAACCCGTCGCCCCCGACCCGTCCCTCCTGGAACGTCTCGACTGCTCCGGCACCGTCGTCGGCTACATCCGCAACATCGGGACCGTGGGCACCGGCGGCACTTTGCTCGTCCAGCAGATGATCGGCTCCGACGAGGTGACGCGCTACGTCGTCCAGCTCGCCGGGATGGCCACCGACGCGATCTCCAAGTCCAGCCCTCAGGACGTGCTCGGCGCCATCCACGCGGTCGCCCGGCCCGCCACGCCGTACTCCCGCGCCGTCACCCGGGCCCTGCGCACCTGGGTGCCCTCCGGCACCGACATCGCCCTCGTCGGACACAGCCTGGGCGGCATCACCGCGATGAACCTCGCCGCCGACCCCGACTTCTGCGCGCTGTACCGCGTCACGCACTGCGTGGCGATCGGCTCGCCCGTCGACGGCAAGCGCCCCGCCGACCCGGCCACCCGCGTCTTCTCGCTGATCAACGAACACGACGTCGTCCCCAGCCTGGAGGGCCGCTCCGCGGTCTCACCGTACGCCCTCCCGGCGCAGTTCACCGAGTACACCTGGACCGATGACACCCAGGCCTTCCCGCTGTGCCACGCGGCCGAACGCTACGCACACAACCTCCAGTTCGACGTGCCTGAGGCGAGCGGCGATGTCGACGCGGCGCTCGCCCCGTACCGCGGCCAGGTGACCGCCACCCGGCTCTTCGCGCTCTACGACCGCTGAGGAAACCCGTTACCCCTTCCCCTCGAGTACGAGGGGGCCCACGGCTCGTGCCGTGGGGCTTTCCGATCCGTCCGACTCATTGCCGCATGCCCGCCCGGAGGTCCCGCATGACCGACACCGCCCCCGACACCGACACGTCCACCAGCTCCGCCTCCGCCCCCTCGGACATCCCCGCACAACCCGGCAGCCCACCCCCGTCGCAACCCGCGCCCCACGGGCCGCCCAGCGTCCTCGAACGTCTCGGCTCCGCCGCCTTCGCCCGACTCAATCGCCGCCGCGAGTGGCACACACTCCCCACTGCACTCGGCATGTTGAACCTCCGCTTCCTCCGCGACGACCTGCGCCGTGAGAACCTCCACGACACCTACTGCGCCGGCGGCGAGCGCCCCCGCCGCGCCCCGGCGAGCCTCCCGCCCTTCCGCTCCTACGACGGATCGGCCTATGACCCCCACGACCAGGACATGGGCCGCGTCGGCACCCGCCTGGACCGCAACGCTCCGCTCCACCTCGCCTTCCCGGACAGCGACGCCGAACTGATGTCGCCCAGTCCGCGCGAGGTCAGCCGTCACCTCCTGGCCCGGCGCAGCTTCATGCCGGCCCCCACCCTCAACCTGCTGGCCGCCGCCTGGATCCAATTCGAAAACCACGGCTGGGCCAACCACGGCGACAACGAAAAGGCCGAACCGTTCACCGTGCCGCTGGCCGAGGACGACGACTGGGCGGGGGAGTGCCCCATGCGCATCAACCGCACCCGCCCCGACCCGGTCGCGCACACCACCCCCCACGCCCCGCCCACATACGAGAACACCCTCACGCACTGGTGGGACGGCTCGCAGATCTACGGCTCCTCCGAGGAACGCTGCCGGTCGCTACGTACCGGCGAGCTGGGACACCTCATCCTCCAGGACGGCCGACTGCCGGCCGATCCCAGGCCGGGTGTGTCCTGTCTCGACGCCACCGGAATGAACAGCGACTACTGGGCCGGCCTGTCCTTGCTGCACACCCTGTTCGCCAAGGAACACAACGCGATCTGCGACTACCTGCACTCCCACTACCGCACCTGGGACGACGAACGGCTCTTCCACACCGCACGTCTGGTCAACACCGCTCTGATGGCGAAGATCCACACGGTGGAGTGGACACCGGGCATCCTCGACACCCCCGTCCTGCACCACGCCATGAACGCCAATTGGTACGGCGTCCTGCCCCGCTGGGTCCGCAAGAAGTACGGCCGTATCGGCCAGGGCGAAATGCTCAGCGGCATCCTCGGCTCCCCGACCGACCACCACGCGGCTCCGTTCTCCATGACCGAGGAGTTCGTCTCCGCATACCGGCTCCATCCCCTCATCCCGGACGAGCTGACACTGCGCGACCACCGCTCCGGCCGCCGCGGAGAGACGATCGGCTTCAACGCCATGCAGGGCGCCACCACCCGCACCGCGATCGACGCACACGGCATGAGCGACCTGTTCTACAGCTTCGGCACCGCCAATCCCGGCGCTCTGGTCCTGCACAACCATCCCGACGCGCTGCGCAACCTGACCCGGCTCAGCGGCGAACACACCGATCTGGGCACCGTCGACATCCTCCGCGACCGCGAACGCGGCATCCCCCGCTACAACGCCTACCGGAAGATGCTCCGCAAGCGCCCCGTCACCTCCTTCGAGGAACTCACCGGCGACCACCCCACCGACACCCCGCTCCTGGAAGAGCTCTACGAGGGCCGGCTCGACCGCGTCGACACCCTCGTCGGCAACCTCGTCGAGCCCCGCCCCGCCGGCTTCGGCTTCAGCGACTCCCTCTTCCGCATCTTCATCCTCATGGCCAGCCGGCGCCTCAAGAGCGACCGCTTCTTCACCACCGACTACCGGCCCGAGATCTACACCCCCGAAGGGCTGGAGTGGATCGACCGCAACGGCATGATCCGCGTCCTACTGCGCCACCACCCCGAACTCACCCCCGCCCTGGACGGCGTGACCAACGCCTTCGCCCCCTGGAGGAACCTGTGACAGCCCCGCCTCCCGCCACACCGCCCACCACAGTCCCCGCCCCCGACGGCCTGACCGCCCCCGCGGCTCAGCTGGGCGCCCACGCCGCCGCCCTCCACGCGCACGCCAAGCGACTCCACGCGAGCGCCGCAGCCCTCAACTGGTCCGGCCCGGAGGCCGCCGCCTTCCACCACCAGGTCGAACAACTCGCCCACCGCTGCACCGTCGCCGCCCACGCCCTCACCCACTCCGCAACCCTCCTTGACCGCCTCTTAACCGAGTCGAACCCCGTGGCGGGTGGCCTTGAGCACCCGCCACGCCAAAGTCGAGGCGCTCGGATCAGCAGGCGCGGGTAACGCTGATCGTGGTGTTCTGTCGTGCGAGGTCTCGGGACTTCTCTGACGTCGTGTTCTCGGGACATCCTTGACGCCGAAGGCCTGTTGGTGACCTTCTCCCGCCTGCCTGTTTCTGGATCTTCGGGTGGGGTGCGGGATGGAGCACGACCGGGCATGGCTGTTCGCAGAGGTACCGAGCGTTCCGGGAGTGCCGGTCGGGTGGCCGATCACGGAGGCCGCGGTCCGGTACGGCGTCTCCCGGCAGATGGTGAACAACTGGCGCCGCCGCTACGAAGCCGACGGCATCACCGGCCTGGAAGAAGTTTCCCGGCGCCCGTACCGCAGTCCCCACCGGGTGACAGCCCAGGTCGAGGCGGCGATATGTGAACTGCAGCGGGCTCATCCGCGCTGGGGCGCCCGCCGGATTGCGGGAACAGCACACCCGCACACGCCGACGCTGATCGACAACGCCACCGGCTGTGGCCATACCCACGTTGCCGAGATGAACCAGCAGGTCGGCGACAACCTCAACCGCATGATCAGCGAGCTGGAAGACGGCCAGGTCGAGAGAGAGGCGGCGGGTGCCGGCTGACAATTCCCACCTGATCGTCGCCGCGGCTCGTCGCGGTCCGCGGCAACCCTGTCGTGGTGGTCCGGGCCCGTACGCGGTCCCGTGCCCCGGCGGGGTGTACGGGATGCGGCGCGTTGAGTGAGTGGAGCCACAGCCGCTATGTGCGGCGGCTCGCCGACGTCGCGCTCGGCGGTCGGCCGGTCCGGATCGATTGAGTGTGTGCCGTCCGTACAGCGAGAACGCGGTCTGCCCGAAGGTGACGTTCGCCGAGCAGGTGCCAGGACCGACTGTCCGTGCGCTACCAGAGGCGCACGCCACTGCTGCAGCACCTGGTCGAGCAGGTCGGTGTGGTGTTGGCGGGCAGGGGCGGGGCCTGGATGCTGCACATCTTGAACGTCACGCTCTCACGGTGCACCGTGCTCTCCCAGCTGATGCGGGTGCCGCTTCCATCCCCGGATGTGCCCCGGGTGTTGGGGTGGACGATTTCGCGCTGTACGGCGACACCTACGGCACGCTCCTGGGCGACGCCACCATCCGGCTACCGCTCACGCTCCGGGAGGGCAGGGACGCCGAACGGCTGAGCCTGATGGCTCCGCGGGCACCCGGTGTCGAGATCGCCTGTCGCGACGGCTCACTCACCTACCGGCAGGGCATCGCCGATGGCGCCCCCGACGCCGTCCAGGCCAGCGACCGCTTCCAACGTGTGGCAGGGCCTCTCCCGGCGCCTTCAGGACGTCACTGCAGCACACCGCAGAAGGTTCTATTCGAATAGTCGTCTCGGTGGTCCCTCATGCGGGTGTTGATCAGGGTGATCGTGCTGTGGAGCTCCGGTTCGGTGATCAAATCGGCGCTACGGGTGGGTGTTGACCAGTAGTGGTGCTGGTGTCGTGCCGGATGAATCGGGCGTGAAGTCATGGACTTCGCTTTGTCTGCGTCATGGTGCATGGCCGCACGACAGCGCGTGGGCCCGGGACGGCAGTTGTCCTGGCTCAGATCGAACACGAGGTAGGGCTATGCATCTGACTCCACATGAGCAGGAACGCTTGATGATGCACGTGGCGGCGGACGTCGCCGAGAAGCGACGGGCCCGGGGGGTGCTGCTCAACTACCCGGAAGCGATGGCGCTGTTGATCGTGCATGTCCTTGAGGGTGCCCGGGAGGGGAAGACCGTCGCCGATCTCATGTCGTCCGCGCGGAAGGTGCTGTCCCGGGAGGAGGTCATGGAGGGCGTCCCCGAGATGATCGAGAGCCTGCAGGTGGAGGCCACGTTCCCCGACGGCACGAAGATGGTCAGCATCCGCGACCCCTTCCCGGAAGCGGGCAAGGGCGAGGAGCCGGACATCTGGCCGGGGAAGACGGACTTCTCCCAGCTGGACGAGGACAAGGTCGTGGCCTTCAACGAGCACTTCAGGAAAGCCGACGAGCTCGAGGATGGGGTGGTGGTCAAGCAGCGGGAGGTCAAGACGGTGAAGGTCAAGAACCCGTCCGACCGCCCCGTCCAGGTCGGTTCCCACTACCACTTCGCCGAGGCCAACACCGAGCTGGCGTTCTGCCGTCGCGATTCGTGGGGCATGCGTCTGAACATCCCGGCCGGCAGCTCCGTACGGTTCGAGCCAGGCTTCGACGAGGAGGTCGAACTCGTGCCCATCGAGGGCAAGGTGGTGGTCCACGGTCTGAGCCTGAACGTCAAGGGCTTGCCCAGGAAGATCGATGGGTCCCTCAAGAACTACGAAGGTTCGATCGACGACGAGGGGTGCCCGATCCATGGCTCCCTCGAGTCCGTTGCAGTTTCGACCGACCAGGTGGGGGTCTGACCATGGCTGAGTGCCCGGACCGCTGCTCCTGCTGCCAGGAGAAGCCGAATCGTCATGCCCCGCTGACCCGCGCCGACTATGCAGACCGGTTCGGCCCGACGGTCCGCGACCGTATCCGCCTCGCCGACACGGCACTGCAGGTCAAGATCGAGGCCGACTGGTCGGGCGGCCCCGGACGCAGCGGTAACGAGATGATCTTCGGTGGCGGCAAGGTGATCCGTGAGTCGATGGGGCAGTCCATCGTCCCGCGTGATCCGCGCAAGGCCGGCGAGACCGCCAGGACTGCCATGACCGCCGAGGCCACCGAGGCCGCCGGTAGCGCCGTCACACCCCCGGACACCGTCATCACCGGCGTCGTCGTGCTGGATCACTGGGGCGTCGTCAAGGCCGATGTCGCCATCCGCGACGGCAAGATCATGGCGCTCGGCAAGGCGTACAACCCCGAGATCATGAACCCTGTGCACGAGAACGCGGTCAGCCACAACGGCATCGGCCCGACGCCCACCGACTTCGTCGTCGGCCCTGAGACCGAGGTCATCTCGGGTAAGGACCGGATCCTCACGGCCGGCGGGATCGACACGCACGTCCACTTCATCTGTCCCGAGCAGATCAGTGAGGCGCTGGCCTCGGGCGTCACCACCCTCATCGGCGGCGGTACGGGGCCGGCGGATGGCAGCACCGCCACGACCGTCACGCCCGGCTCCTGGCACCTGGACCGCACGTTCGAGGCGCTGGACTCCTTCCCGGTCAACATCGGGCTGTTCGGCAAGGGCGCCACCATGTCGAAGGACGCCATGCTCAACCAGTTGGACGCCGGCGCCATCGGGTTCAAGATCCATGAGGACTGGGGGGCCACGCCGGCCGTCATCAACCAGTGCCTTCAGGTCTGCGAGGAGACGGGAGTGCAGCTCGCGCTGCACGCCGACTCGCTGAACGAGGCCGGCTTCCTCAAGAACACCATTGACGCCATCGGCAAACGTCCCATCCATGTCTTCCACGTCGAGGGCGCCGGCGGTGGGCACGCCCCCGACATGATCAAAATGGTGAGCGAGGACAAGGTACTGCCCGCCTCCACCAATCCCACCCGGCCGCTGACCGTCAACACGGTCAAGGAGCACTTCGACATGGTGATGATCGCCCATCACCTCAACTCGAAGGTCGACGAGGACCTGTCGTTCGCGGACTCCCGTATCCGGCCCTCCACGATGGCCGCCGAGGACATCCTGCACGACCTCGGCGCCATCTCGATCATGTCGTCGGACGCCCAGGCCATGGGCCGTATCGGCGAGATGATCACGCGCACTTGGCAGACCGCGCACGTCATGAAGGTACGCCGGGGCTTCCTGGAGGAGGACCTGCCGCAGGACAGGAAACAGGACAGGCCGACGAGCGGGACGGTGGGGCCCGGCAACCCGGAGGACACGACGCCGGAGCCCAAACCGCCGTTCGCCGACAACAGGCGCGCCCGCCGGTACGTCGCGAAGTACACCATCAACCCCGCCCTCGCCCACGGCATCGGCGGGGAGGTGGGGTCGGTGGAGAAGGACAGGCTGGCCGATCTCGTGCTGTGGGAGCCGAAGTTCTTCGGGGTCAAGCCGCACCTGGTCATCAAGGGCGGGCAGATCGCGTACGCGCAGGTGGGCGACGCCAACGCCTCGATCCCCACCCCGCAGCCGGTCCTGCCGCGCCCCATGTGGGGGTCCACCGGCATGGCGCCGGGCGCCATCTCCTACAACTTCGTCACGCAGCAGGCCATCGACAAGATCACCGCCCGACGAGCCGGCGGTGGCTCGGCTCCACAGCCCGGCGACGGCCAGCAGCCCGAGCAGCCCGAACTGCGCAAGCTGAACAAGCCGTTCAAGGCCATCACCAACACGCGTGAGGTCTTCAAGCAACACATGAAGGAGAACAACGCCACCCCGAAGGTCGACATCGACGCCGACACCTACGAGGTCATCATCGGCGGCGCGAAGGTGACGGACGTGACGACCTTCGTCGAGGAGAAGATCGTCGACCGTGCCCACGTCTGCGAACTGCCCATGGCACAGCGGTACTTCCTCTTCTGAAGCCCAAGCAGGACACCACTCGGTCACACAGCAGCTGAGCTGTCACGAAGAGGAGGAAAGGTGACCTGCGAACGATGAACCGCGCCGCGCTGTTCGTCCTGGCCGACGGCCGGTTCCCCGCCGGAGGGCATGCGCACTCCGGCGGAGCCGAACCGGCCGTGGCCGCAGGCCGCGTCAAGGACGCGGACTCGCTGGAGGACTTCTGCCGGGGGCGGTTGCACACCGCGGGCCTGGTCGCGGCGAGCCTGGCCGCCGCGGCCGCCGACGGACACGACCCGCTGGCGCTCGACGAGGCCGCCGACGCCCGCACCCCGGTGCACGCCCTGCGGACCACGGCCCGCAAACTCGGACGCCAGATGATGCGCGCGGCCCGCGCCACCTGGCCGTCCGCCGAACTGGACCACCTGGCCGCGGCCAGACCGCAGGGCGCGCACCAGCCGGTGGTTCTGGGAACGGTCGCTCGGTCGGCCGGACTGGTGCCCCTGGATGCCGCGTATGCGGCGGCGTACGAAACCGTCAGCGGACCGGCCACGGCCACCGTCCGGCTGCTGAGCCTGGACCCGTTCGATGCCACCGCCGTCCTCGCCCGCCTGGCTCCCGACCTGGACCGGGTCGCCGCTGCTGCTGTCGCCGCCACCCGGCGCATCCCCGGGGAGGGACTCGAGGCGCTGCCCGCCGCCTCCGCGCCGTTGCTCGACATCACCGCGCAGCAGCACGCCGCCTGGCCGGTGCGACTGTTCGCCTCCTGACCACCCGCTCACGAGACCCGCACACGACGACACGAGGCAGAGGCCCCTATGCACCTTGACCACGAACTCGACGAGAAGTTCCCGCACCGCCACACCTACAGCGCGGCTGGGCCGGCCCGCCCCGACGGCACCCGCCGCGCCCTGCGCATCGGCCTGGGCGGCCCGGTCGGCACCGGCAAGACCGCGACGGTCGCCGCTCTGTGCCGCGCCCTGCGCGACGAGCTGTCCATCGCCGTCGTCACCAACGACATCTACACCCGCGAGGACGCCGAATTCCTGCTCCGTGAAGCCGTCCTGCCGCCCGAGCGCATCACAGCCGTCGAGACCGGCGCCTGCCCCCACACCGCCATCCGCGACGACATCTCCGCCAATCTGGAGGCCGTGGAGGACCTGGAGGAGAACGTCGGCCCCCTCGACCTGATCCTGGTGGAGTCCGGCGGCGACAATCTCACCGCCACCTTCTCCAAGGGCCTCGTCGACGCGCAGATCTTCGTCATCGACGTGGCCGGCGGCGACGATATTCCCCGTAAGGGCGGCCCCGGTGTCACCACCGCCGACCTCCTCGTCGTCAACAAGACCGACCTCGCCCCCTACGTCGGCGTCGACCTCGAAGGCATGGCCCGCGACGCCAAGGCCCAGCGCGGCGAACTCCCCGTGGCCTTCACCTCCCTCACGTCCGAGGGTGGCGTCACGCTGGTCTCCGACTGGGTCCGCGAACGCCTCACCGACTGGACCGCGGACTCCACCGCATGAGCCTCACTGCCGAAGAGAACGCCCCAGCCGTCCAGCAGGCACCGGCCGTCGGCGTACACGCAACCGCCCGCATCACGGCGGCCGACCGGGGCGGTGTCACCACCCTGCCCGTCCTCGACGGTGACGGGCCCTTCGAACTGCGGCGCCTGCGCTCACGGGGAACCGAAGCCCGCGTGTGCGTCGTCGGCGCCATGAGCGCCCCCCTCGGCGGCGACCGGCTCCGTATCGAGGCCACCGCCCAACCGGACACGACACTCCACATCACCTCCGCCGCCGCAACGCTCGCCCTGCGCGGCCCCACCCCCGACCACGCCACCTACGACGTGCATCTGACCGTCGCAGAACGCGCGGAACTCCGCTGGCTGCCCAAGCCGCTGATCTGCGCCGCCGGCAGCAATCTGCAGCAGACCTGGACCGTCGACCTCGCCCCCACCGCCCGGCTCATCCTGCGCGAAGAGCAAATTCTCGGACGTGCCCGCGAACCGTCCGGCCATGTGGCCACGCGACTCACCGTCCGACGCGCCGGACGCACCCTGCTCGCCCAGGAAGCCGCATACGGCCCGGGCGCACCCGGCTGGGACGGCCCAGCCGTCCTCGCCGACCACCGCGCAACCGGCCAACTCCTGATCGCCGATCCGGCCTTCGAGACCACACCCCCGGACGTTCGACTCCTCGGCGACGCACCCGAAGACGGCCATGCAGTCCTGACCCCGCTGGCCGGCCCTGCCGTCCTGGCCACCGCCGTCGCCCCGGACGGCCTGTGCCTGCGCCACCTCCTCGACACCGCACAGTCCACCGTGCGTCGCCCCGCCCAGGTCAGCGAGCAGTGATCATCCGATTGCTCGTCCAGGTACACCGTCGACTGAAACAGGCCCCAGGCCGCTGACCTGGGGCTTCGCTATGGAGCGGGTGACGGAGTCGAATCCGGGCTCTGGGCTGGGGAATCAATGGCGACTCGGGGGTCAACGGCGCTCTGAACTGCGGCTATTTGGGCTCAGGTTCCTTGTCGGAGACAGCCGGCTGGACCGCTGCTGACCCTGGTGTATCGCGCTCAATGGGGTGCAGGGCTGGCCTGCGATGGGATGGGGGCGGAGGCGAGTCGCGTGGGCCTGATGCGGGTGTGGAGGGTGCAGCGGGTCTGCGCCGGCGGTGGAGGTGTGGTCACCATGCCCTCCCGCAGCAGGCGGACGTAGCGGCTGACCGTCGTCCGTTCGCCCGGGAGGCCCTGGTCAAGGACTTCACGGAAGAGCTGTCTGGCGTTGTCGCAGCCTTCGGTGAAGCGCCGGTAGATGTAGGGCTTGTAGTCGTCCGGTTTGGTCCGGTGCTGGGTGACTTTGACCAGCAGCTCGTCGACATTCTCCGTCCGTGCGTAGCGGCGGACCGAGTAGTAGTCGAGATCCAGGTCGCGGCTGATTCCGAGCAGGGCGGCCTGCTGCGTGGAGTTCCTGGACGGCGCGGTGCCGCTCGCGGATGGTGGTGACGATGGGGCGGGGCCGGCCGTGGATGTCGAGGAAGTCGTCCGGCATCGGAGGTGGTTCCGGCTCGTTGGAGACAGCAGCGGCTTCATGGGCGGAGCGGAACGCCAGGGCCCGCACCGGCACCATCTGCCGCCACCTGATCCAGATTCCGGCCCGGATCGCCGCCGGCGTGCGCCGTATCCCTGCACCTGTCCGAACGCCGGCGCTGGGCAGCCGTCTTCACCGACCTGTGGAAGGTCACCGGCCACCGCCTGCGCACCTGACACCCGCGTCCGACTGCCGCCCACGACAGGAGAACCTCAAAGAGGCCGCGACCGGACGGCCACCCGGAACCCCGTCCTGCCCGCAGACGGAAAAGTCACCAGGAACCCTCCCGAATTCGAAGGGCAGGATTCACCGCGGCGGATCGAGGCTGACACCTCAACAACCGCCATCAGTCGGCGCGTTGGCGGGACCCGGCGGTGGGTGTGGGGGGTGGTGTTGTCATACTGGGGGTGTTGTCGTGTTGGTTCGAGTTGAAGGTGCTGGTTATGGTCCGCACTGTGGTGCCTGTGGGGTTGGCGGTTGTTCTTGCGGTTGTTGGTGTGTTGCATTTTGTGTGGGCTTTTTCTCCGTGGCCGTTGAAGGATGAGGTGGCGTTTACCAGGGCGATTGGTGGTGGTGATGATGGGGTGATGCCGTCGGCGTTGAGTGCGATTGTGGTGGGTTTGGCGTTGGTTGGTGGTGCGGTGTTGACTTTGATGGTGAATGAGTCGATTCCGGGGGTTGGTCCGGGGTGGTTGCGGTTGGTGGGTATGTATGGTCTGACGGTGGCTTTGCTTGGTCGTGGGTTGGGTGGTTATTTGTTGAATTCGGGTGCTGTTGTTGAGTTTCGGCGGTTGAACAGTGTGTTGTATTCGCCGTTGTGTGTGGTGCTTGGTGTGCTGGGCGGGATCGTTGCGGTGGCTGCGAGCAAGCGTTATTGAGGTGGTGTCGGGGGCTGTTGCGGCGGTTTTCGTTGCGGTGGTGTGGGTTTGTGTTGGAGTGTTTTTTGGTGGGGGTGGGTTTTGGTGGGGAAGCGGGATTGGTTGCGGCCGGGTGAGCATGTGATTGTGACGGGGGGTTCGAGTGGTATCGGTTTGGCATTGGCTGGGGAGTTGGCTGTGCGGGGTGCGGTGGTCTCGTTGGTGGCGCGTGGTGGGGGGCGGTTGTCTGTGGCGGCGGAGGGGTTGCGGGAGGCCGGGGCCAGGGTGTTTACGCGTAGTGCGGATGTTTGTGATCCGGTGGGGTTGGCGGTTGCGGTGGGGGAGTTGGAGGCTGAGGCGGGTCCCTGTGCGGTGTTGGTGACTTCGGCTGGGCAGGCTCGGCCGGGTTATTTCCTTGAGATGCCCGATGATGTGTTCCGTACGATGATGGAGGTGGATTATTTCGGCACTCTGTGGGCGGTGCGTGCGGTGGTGCCGGGGATGGTGTGTCGGGGTCGTGGCACGGTGGTGACGGTTGCCTCGACGGCTGCGTTGGTCGGGGTGTGTGGGTATACGGCTTATGGACCGGCCAAGTTCGCCGTTCGAGGGTTGACCGAGGCGTTGCGTAATGAGCTGTGTCCGCATGGGATACGGGTGGCGGGTGTGTTTCCTCCGGATGTGGATACTCCGCAGTTGGCCGAGGAGAAGCGGCAGCGGCCGGCGGAGCTTGATGCGATTCCCAATCCCAGCAGTCCGCTGGCGCCGGGGACTGTCGCGCGGGGGGTTCTGCGTGGGTTGGACCGGGGGAGGCCGTTGATTTATCTGGATGGTTCTACTCGGCTGTTGGCCGGCTGGGGTGGTGTGATGGGTCCGTTGCTCCGCCGGTATCTGGACGGGAAGATCCGCTCGGCTGCTGGTTCCTCGGGTGGTTGAGCAGGGGGCGCACCGCGGGGTGGGTTGGCGGCAGTCTGCTGTGTGTGGCGTGTGGTGGTCCTGGTGGGTTGAGGTGTGTTGAGGTTGGTGGTGCCGTGATGCCAGGTTGGGGTGCTGGTGAGGGAGATCACCGGCATCGCGGTGGTACCCGGTGAGCTCCGGGACGGGCTCGGTGAGCGTGCGGTCCGCGGGGTTCGGACCGCCGGCTGTCCGGTCGTCTGTGTCGCGAGGGATCTCGGTGTCCTTATAGGGCTCTGCGCGGTTGAGGTCGCCCGCCAGGCCGGGGCCGGCCGCAGCGAGTGTGACGGGGGCTCACGAGCACTGAGCGGGGGGGCTTGGGCAATTTCCGTAAGGGCGTTGTGGGTTGGGGTGGGCTGATGAGTCCTCGAAGCCGTCGGTGTGTTTTTGTTCAGGAGGTCGACTGTCCGGGATGAGGCCGGGCAGGTGATCGACGCCATGCTGAGGCCGGCCAGGGCAGTCGGCCTGACGTGCTGGCCAGCGCCGAGCGAACGGAGTTGACCCAACTTCGCCGGGGAATGGCCGGGTTGCGGCGGGAGGACGAGATCCTGAAGGCTGCGTCGGTGTTTTTCGCGAAGGAGCTCGATCAGCCTCGCACGAGGCCGACGCGGTGATCAGCCACCTCCGCGACGACGTCGGGGTCGAGCTCGTATGCCGGGAACTGGACCTGTCGGTCTCGGCATGCAACGCCTGCCGCAAGCGCCCGGAATCCGCCCGCCGGCGGCGCGATGAAGAACTCATTGAGCACCTCCGCTGCATCCACGCCACCTCCGGTGAGACTTACGGAGCCCGGCGCGTACACCGCCGACTGCGGCGCGAAGGCATTGTTGCGGCCTGCTGCACCATCGAGCGGCTGATGCGCGAGGACGGTCTGGGAGGCGTCATCCGCGGGCAGCGGCGCCGCACCACCATCCCCGAACCGTCCGCCCCAGGCCACCGGACCTGGTCGACCGGCACTTCACCGCCCGCCGCCCAACCAGCTGTGGGTCGCCGACCTCACCCACATCCGCACCTGGTCGGGCTGGGTCTACGTCGCCTTCGTCCTGGACGTCTACTCACGGATGATCGTCGGATGGCAGCTCGCCACCCACATGCGTACCGATCTCCCCTTGGACGCCCTGGAAATGGCGTTGTGGCGGCGAGGGATCAAGAAGGGTTCGGGTCTGATTCACCACGGTGATCGCGGCTCGCAAGGCGGATTCAACCGGTCGTCGCAACACCGGCCTGTTGGATCAACAGTAGCTGTTCGTTGAGGGCCTCTGCGGGTGTCTTCCAGCCGAGTGTCTTTCGGGGCCTGGAGTTCAGGGTGGTGGCGACGGCATCGATCTCGTCCACGTTCCAGCGGGACAGGTCCGTGCCCTTCGGGAAGTACTGCCGCAGCAGGCCGTTGGTGTTCTCGTTGGTACCGCGCTGCCACGGGCTGCGCGGGTCGGCGAAGTAGACTGGCAGCCCGGTCTCGATCGTCAGCTGAGCGTGCTGGGCCAGCTCCTTGCCGCGGTCCCAGGTCAGCGAGCGGCGCAACTGCTCAGGAAGGGTGGTGATCCTGGCCGCGAGTGCGTCCCTCATGGCTTCCGCGCCGTATCCGCCCAGGGCTGGCCCGTTCTTCGTCCGCGGCTCGATCCCGTGGCCCTCCATCCGTGGCAGGTGCAGCAGCATCGTGAACCTGGTCGTGCGCTCCACGAGCGTGCCGATCGCGGACCGGTCGGTGCCGATGATGAGTCGGGTAGCGGGGACGCATTACTGCGTCCCCGCCCCCTCAGAACCGTGCAAGCAGCTATTCGCCGCACACGGCTCAAGCAAGCCCCAAAGGCTGGCTGGCAGGAGAAGGTGCTGGACTTGTCATTGCGGCGGCTCCATTCCGCCGTTGACAATGAGTGTGGAGGAGACGGATTCGTTGACCGTCCGGCGTGCTCTCGTCTGGAAACGCGATGTATTGCTTGGAGATCGCCTTCCGGATGACGACCCGCCACGCTTCCCATTCTCGTGGGCTTTGTGGCGAGTGGTCGGCGTGCAGCAGGAGCCTTCCGCAGATCGGGCAACGGCCGTGCTGTGCCTGTAGTAGGCGTACGGTCATGGCGTCGACTGGTAGAGGGGTGCCCTTGCGGCGCCGCTGAGCCCAATAGGATTCCAGGGTGGGATCGTCCGGGGACGCCTTTCCCTTGACCAGCTGGTGCCGGACTATCTTCGTCCAGGAGAACTTGAGGAGGTAAGCGCCGCTGTCGCGGTCGCCGAACACCCATCGGTCCTTCCTGGTCCTGTTGAACCGGCCGAAGTACTTGTCGGATATCCAGTGCTTCGGCTTGTTCGGGTGGCTGTGTTTGGCCCACTTGTAAGCGAGCTTCCACATGTGATTGTCCAGCGCCGTGAAGATCTCGCTGGACACCACCGTCCGGTAGTAGGCCGACCAACCCCGCACGATCGGGTTGATCTTCTTGAGTATTGCACCGGCGTTTGCCCCTCGCAGGGCCAACATTTCGGTGCTGAGCCGTTCCCGGATCCGTCGCTGAGCCGCTTTGCTCGGTTTGATTAGCAGTTTGCCGTGATAGCGGCGGACGTTGAATCCCAGGAAGTCGAACCCGCTCTCCGCATGGACGATTCGTGTCTTGTCCTCGTGGAAGGCGAGTCCCCTGGGCGTCAGCCAGGCAGCCAGCCGCTCTTTGACCTGTTCAGCCTGTTCACGGCTTGTGCACATCGCGACAAAATCATCTGCGTACCGCACCAGCACAGGGCTGCCGCTTTGTGCACTCCCGGCATCTCTGCCGGTGGTGTAGTAGCGGACCCCTGCGGCTTCCTCCATTCCATGCAGGGCCACGTTGAAGAGCAATGGGCTGATCACCCCACCCTGCGGAGTTCCCTCCTCGGTCGGGGCGAACCGACCGCGATCCACGATCCCGGCCTTCAGCCACTGCCGGACCAATCCCCGGGCGGGGAAGGTGCCGAGTGCGGCCATGAGCCGGGCGTGGTCGATGCGATCGAACGCCGCCGTCAGGTCCGCGTCGAGTACCCACGCCCGCTGCGGGTTCTTCCCGTTGAGCGTGGAGTAGATGGCCCCGATCGCGTCGTGACAGCCGCGGCCGGGCCGAAAGCCATACGACTTCGGCTCGAACCGCGCTTCCCACTCGGGCTCCAATGCTCCCAGTGCCACAGCTTGCAGGCACCGGTCGACAATCACGGGAATCCCGAGTCCGCGCTTCTTCATGGTTCCCGGTTTGGGGATGAACACCCTTTTGACGGGTTTGGGAATCCACGGTCGGGCGCGGTGCTGGACCCAGTGGGCCAATGCGGCCTTGGACTGGGACATCAACACGACCTTTCCGTCGACTCCCGCCGTCGCGCGTCCAGCGTTGATCTCCGTTACCCGTCGCACACTCAGGAGTGTGTTCGAGCGAGACCGGAGCATCAGCTTCTGCAAATTGCGGACTTTCTTCAAGTCCCCTGCCTGCGATGCCGTGAAGATCCTCTGCCGCAGACGCCGTACGTCTTCCTCGACCCGCCGCCAGTCAATCGACGCCCAGTCCAAGTCTTCGCCCTCGGGTCCGTTCACCGGCACAGAGGCAGCCGGAAGGGCCGGGGCCGATCCGTCCACTATCTGCATGGTGTCCAACTTGCCCCTCGGTTCCGTCGTCTTTATCCAGTGATTCTGCACAGGCTCACCCGGCCCACGTCAGCACCCTTTCGGGTCCGGGCAGTGCGCCCGTATCCGGACGGTTATGCGAGGCGTCCGGCGGAGAGGCCGGTCATGATGCACCGCTTTCCCGTTTCCTTTCGGCTTCCGGCGTTGGCTTGTTGGGCCGTCCTGTTCCCGCTGGGGAGTTGAGCCTTCCTCGCGGTCGGCTGACCGAGCCAAAGAGGCCCGGACCGCAACGGGGTTTCCACGTTCCACACGAATGAGATACGACCGGGGTGGGTGCTCCCTTTACCCCGAGGCGGCGGTGTCCACCTGGCCGGAGTGACCTCTACCGGCCAGCGCCTGCCGCTTCTCAACGGCTAGCCATGCACCCCACTCACGCATTCCATCGGCGGGGCTTGGGATCACGAGGCATCATCGGGAGTTCATTTGCTTCACCCGTCCGGTCTTCCCCTTGCCGGTAACTCCCGGATGGAACGGAAGTCCTTGGGCTTTCCCCTGAGCTTCGCACCACGCCGTTGCCGGCATCGCACGTCAAGGGCGGGGACGGGTCATACAGACACGGACCCGTGACTGCACCTACGGTTTCATCAACCGCCTCTCCAATCGGTCAGTCCACTCAAATTCGTGCGGCATCGTGTCGCACGGTCACCCTCCCAGTGGCCGGGCACCTGACGGTCCTCCGCTTCGGCCGGCCGCTCGCTGATCACGACGTCCGGGGTGACGTGCCCGCCAGGCCGTCGCCGCGAGCGTGCGCGCGGCACCCGCAATGCCCGCCCGGTACGCAGGCAGGCGACCAGCTCACGCTTGAGCGCACCGCGGCCTTGGACATAGAGCGCCTGGTAGATCGCCTCATGCGAGATCCGCATCGTCTCGTCCTCAGGGAAGTCGAACTCGAGCCGGTGGGCGATCTGCTCCGGGCTCCAGGACGTCGCCCACCGGCGATCCTGGCGTCGCGGCTTGTTCCGCCCCTTCCACGCCCGCGTATGCGGCCCCGTCACCGTCGTTCCATCCGGTGCCCTGACCTCTCCGGACAGTCGGTCCTGGACATAGTCGCGCAGCCGGTCGTTCTCGACGAGCTTGGCCGACTTGGGGCGCCTGGCCATCAGCTCCGCCTTCCACTGGGCAACCGACGCCCGGTAGTCGAGCTTGCCACCACGGGTGGCCGCGTTGCGGCGCAACTCCCGGGAGATGGTCGAGGGATGGCGGCCGACCCGGCGGGCGATCTCTCTCACACCAGCATCCTGAGCCTTCAACAGGGCGATCTCTTCCCGCTCTTCAAACGACAAGTATCGGCCCGTGACCGGGACACGCAGGAACGTCGGCATGCCGCCACGCTCCCGGAACCACCGACCGCCAGCCGCCTGCGACGCGCCGACCGCGATCGCGGCCTCCTCACTGGTGAGCCCTTTGCGGACCTCACGCCAGAACAACCGCTCCACGTCGCGTCGCAGCGACGGCTTGCCCAGCGACTTCATCGGTGACCTGCCGGTCAGCTCCTTCATCCAGCCCGCTGGCCTGCCCATCAACACCTCCACGATCAAGGTGTTGCGACGACCAGTTGAATCCGCCCAATACCTGTCGGTCCGTTATGGCGGGCGGCTGCTTGAGGCCGGTGCGGCCGCGTCCGTTGGCTTCGTCGCCGACGGTTACGTCAACGCGATGGCGGAGGTCCTGAACCGCTCTTTGAAGGCCGAACTGATCGAGTGCCAAGGCCCGTGGTGGGACGTTGACCAGGTCGAACGTGCCGTCGTGCAGTGGGTCGGCTGGTCAACACCGAGTGCCTGCACTGTGCCCTCGACTACTCCCACCCGAGGAATTCGAAGCCCAGCACTGCCGATCCCAGGCGACCTCGAACGCCGCCTGAAAACAGGCAATCCGGCCGCTACGGAACTGGGGGCGGTTCAGGTGGCTGTGTGTGCTGTGTTCTGGTCTTGGTGGGCGGTGGTGGGTGCCGGGTCTTGGTGTGTGCCGTGCTGGGGTGGTTATTTCCGGTTGTAGATGCGCATGGTCAGTGTGCCGAACACGGTGGTGAGGGTTGCTCCTGAGATGAGGACCCAGGTGATTTCGGTGCCGTTCGGGGTGCCGTGCATCAGGCTGCGTGTTGCGGTGACCAGGTGGGTGATGGGGTTGAGGTCGGTGGCTGTCTGGAGCCATCCGGGCATGGTGTGCGTCTCGACGAATACGTTGGACAGGAATGTCAGTGGGAACAGTACGTTGATGCTGAGGGCCATCACCGATTTCTCCGACCGCATCAGCAGTCCGATCATGGTCCACAGCCAGGAGAGTGCGAATGCGAATCCGACCAGTAGTGCGATTGCCGGTATCACGCCGCCGGCTCCGCCTTGTGGTCGGAAGCCGAGGGCGAGTCCGAGGAGCAGGATTACCGTTGCCGCTGTGAGGTATCGCAGTACGTCGCCGAACAGTGCCCCGAGCAGTGGTGAGGGGCGCCAGATGGCGAGGGTGCGGAACCGGTCGAAGATGCCTTTGTGGGTGTCGGTGTTGATGCCTGCGCCGGTGTACATCGTGATCATGATGACGCTGGTGACCATGATGCCGGGCAGCAGGTATTGCAGGTAGTCGGTCACCGATCCGGCCAGTGCCCCGCCGAACAGGTAGGTGAACATCAGCACCATGATGATCGGGAAGACGGTGACGTCGAACATCTGCTCCGGCAGGTGCTTGATCTTGAGCATGGCGCGCCAGCCGAAGGTGACCGACGCCGACCATGCGGACGGCCGCGGCGGTCTGTGGCCGGCGTTGAGCTGGGTGTCCAGGTGTGTCACCGCTGACGCCTCGTCCTGCCCGCCGGTCTGGTCCTGCCCGCCGGTCTGGTCCTGCCCGCCGGTCTGGTCCTGCCCGCCGGTCTGGTCCTGCCCGCCGGTCTGGTCCTGCCGGCCGGTCTGGTCGTGTGGGCTGGTTTGGTCGTGTGGGCTGGGGGTTTGCTGGGGCGTTGGTGGGGCTGGGTTTGTGCACGTTTGGCAGCTGCCGGCGATCACCGTGCCGGTGCACCCTGGTTGAAGGCAGTTGCGGGTGGGCTCGGTGCCGATGGTGGTCATGTTGCGGCCTCCTCGGTCGTGGCGGGGTGATCGGTCAGGGCGAGGAACACCTCGTCGAGGGTCGGTTGCCCGAGTGCGAAGCTGTCGACGGTGATGCCTGCTCCGGTCAGTTCGGCCAGTGCCCGCGAGGCCTGTTCGGCTGCTGTGCGTTGGTTGTTGCCGGTCAACTGGGCGGTGAGGGCGACGGGTTCGTCTTCGGGCTGTACGGTGGCGCCGAGGTGGGTGGTGAGCAGCTGCTGTGCTGTCGGTCGTTGGTGGGCGTCGCGGAGCCGGAGGTGGATCCTGCCGCCGCCGACGGATGCCTTGAGTTCGCCGGGGGTGCCGTCGGCGATGACCTTGCCCTGGTCGATCACCGCGATGCGGGAGGCCAGTTGGTCGGCCTCGTCGAGGTACTGGGTTGTCAGCAGGACGGTTGTGCCCCGGGTGACGATGGCCCGGACGATGTCCCATACCTGGCTGCGGCTGCGCGGGTCGAGGCCGGTGGTCGGCTCGTCGAGGAAGAGTACGTCGGGTGTGTTGAGGAGGGATGCGGCGATGTCGAGGCGTCGCCGCATGCCGCCCGAGTAGGTTTTGGCCTGCCGGCCTTCGGCCTCGGTCAGGCCGAAGGCCTCGAGGAACTGGGCTGCGCGCTTGCGTGCCTGCGGTTTGTGGTAGCCCAGCAGGCGGCTGAGCAGGACCAGGTTCTCGGTGCCGGTCAGGTCCTCGTCGACGGAGGCGTACTGTCCGGTGAGACTGATTTTGGAGCGCACCGCGTCGGCCTCGCGGACGACGTCGTGCCCGAAGATCCGTGCTTCGCCTTCGTGTGGTCTGAGCAGGGTGGTGAGCATCTTGACCGTCGTGGTCTTGCCGGCGCCGTTGGGGCCGAGCACTCCGTAGACCATGCCGGGTGGGACGGACAGGTCGACTCCGTCCACAGCCCGGGTGTTGCCGAACTTCCGCACGATGCCGGTGGCCTCGATCGCAGGCACGGTCATAGCTGGCTCACTTCCGTCTCCCGTCCGCATCCCTGTGCGCCGGACGGTGGGACTGCCGGCGCGTTCATGTGGCCGTCGGCCATGCACGGCGGATGCGCTCCGGGTCACCACGGCTACCGGCCCGGCGGCGTCCACGCCGTGGCAGTGCGACTTTAGTGACCTGGCGCGGTGACGGTCCGGTGTTGTCCGGAAACTGCCACACGCGCCGGGGATGTGCCCTGAACCTGCCAAGCGGACAGAGGGGTGGACATCGTCGGTGATAGGGCTGTAGCCAGGGCAACTCGGCGACATGGTGCCGGGCGGACCTTCATGTCCGGAAGTGACGGAAAACCTGCCGGACGCAGTTTTTCGACCTGTCAATCGGAGAAAACGATGCGCTCCTCCATTGGTTCGCCCGAGTTCGCGGACTCGTTCATGATCGAAACGCTGAACGAGTTCGGCCTGGCGGTGCGGTATGTGCGCGCCGAGGGCAACACGCTGTACCACGTCGCCGAGGACGGCACCGAGGTCGGCGTCTTCGATGCTGCCGGCGGGTTCGGTTCGCTGATGTTCGGGCACCACCACCCGCAGATCGTCGCGCACGCCAAGTGGCTGCTGGATCAGCAGACTCCCGTGCACACCCAGCTCGCCGGCTATACGTTCGCACTCAACCTCGCCGCCGAGCTGAACACGGTGGTCCGGCGTGAGCTGGAGACCGAGGACAGGTTCTTCGCTCATTTCGGCAACACGGGCGCGGAGGCGGTCGAGATCGCCGTCAAGCACGCCGAACTTGAGCGCGGTATGCGCATCGCCGGCCTGAGGGACGAGATCGCCGGGCACGTCGAGCAGGCGCGCCGGGCGGTGGCCCGGGGCGCCGCGCTCTCCGAGGCCGCCGCGGCGTTCGCGCACGGCGGCGGCTTCGAGGACCTGGTGGCCGAGGTGACACGGCGCAACGCCGTCACCGGGCAGCGCCCGCCGCTGTTGCTGGCGTTGGAGGGCGGTTTCCACGGCAAGCTCATCGGCAGCGTCCAGCTCACCTACAACGAGGCGTTCCGTGCTCCGTTCAAGGCGCTTGCCGCGCAGACCCGGTTCATCCCGCGTGACCGCCCCGAGTTGATCGCGAAGGTCGTCGAGGAGGAACGCGCCACGCTGTGGGACGTGGTGGTCCGCGACGGTGTCGTGGAGGTGGCGGAGCGTGATTTCCCGGTGTTCACGGCGTTCGTCGTCGAGCCGATCATGGGTGAGCGCGGTATCGTCCCGCTGTCGGCCCGGCTGGCCCGTGCGCTGCGCGAGGCGTGCGACACGATCGGGGTGCCGCTGGTCGCCGACGAGATCCAGTGCGGGATGGGGCGTTCGGGCACGTTTCTGGCGGGTACGCAGATCGGTCTGAGGCCCGACTACATCGTCCTTGCCAAGGCTCTGGGCGGCGGCATCGCGAAGCTCGGCGTGGTGCTGATCAACGAGCATCGGTACCAGAAGGAATTCGAGATGATGCACACCTCCACCTTCGGCCGGGACGGCTTTTCCAGCCTGGTGGCCGTGAAGGTCGTGCAGATGCTGGAGGCCGAGGACGGCAAGGCCTACCAGCTGGCCGCCGAGCGTGGTGCGAAGGCCCGGGCGATGATGGAAGCGATCAAGGCCGACTACCCGGACGTCGTCAAAGACGTCCGCGGCAAGGGCTTGATGCTCGGGTTCGAGATCCACAAGCAGTCGGGGTCGGCATCGCCGGAGATCCGTGAGGCGACCGAGCACGAGGCGCTGTCGTACATCATCGGCGGGCACCTGCTGCGCAAGCACCGAGTGCGCATCTTCTCCACGGCGAGCAGCGACGAGACTCTGCGCTTCGAGCCGTCGATCTACCTCTCGGACGAGGAGATCGCCCAGGTGGACGTGGCGTTCCGCGACGTCTGCCAGATCCTGCAAGACCAGGACGCGAGCCGTTTCGCCTGACAGCGGGCACTTCTCCGGCGCGGGACCGTGGGCTTGCCGAGGCGCACAGATCTGCACGGCACCTCTCCCGCGTCGCTGAACCGCTTCCGCTTCTCGCTTCGAGCGGCAACGGGCCTGCCGGAAGAGGAACACGCGCGCGCCGCGAAATTCTTTGTGCATCACTTCGTCACCGACAACAAGCAGGGATGTGCTGTGACCGACACGGAGCTCTTGTTCGACCCGTCGTTGCCGGGGCTGGCCGACGACCCTTATCCGCACTACGCGAGGCTGCGCAGGACCGACCCGGTGCACGAGCATCCCGCCGGCTACTGGATGGTCTCGCGGCACGACGACGCCACCGCGATTCTGCGCGCGCCGCGGATGTCGGTGAACGAAAAGAACCTGGCCGGCGCTTCGGCCGAGGACTCGGCCGAAGCCCAGGAGCTGCCGCCGGCGATGGTGGAGGCGGCGAACGTGATGAGCCTGTCCCTGCTCGACGTGGATCCCCCGGACCACACGCGGCTGAGGTCGCTGGTGACCAAGGCGTTCACGCCGAGGTCCGTCGTCGCGCTGGAGCCGACGGTGACCGAGCTGGTGGACGAGGCCCTGGACCGGATCGCCGACGGTGGCCGGGTGAACCTGATGGACGAGCTGGCGTTCCCGGTGCCGTTCGCGGTCATCTCGCACATGCTCGGCACACCGTCGGCCGACAGCGACCGGATACGCGAGCTGACCGGCAAGATCCACCGCTCGCCCGAGTTGCTGGACGAGGCCGAGATGATCGAGGGTATGGCCGCGATACAGGAACTGGTCAAGATCACCCGCGAGATGATCGACTGGAAGCGCGCCCACCCGGCTGACGACCTGCTGACCGCGCTGATCGCCGCCGAGCACGAGGGCGACAAGCTCACCGCCGATGAACTGGTCGCCCAGGTGCTGCTGCTCTACGCCGCCGGGCACGAGACGACGGTGAGCCTGATCGGCGGTGGCGTGGCCGCGCTGCTGCACAACCCCGACCAGTTGGAGCTGCTGCGCCGTCGGCCGGAGTTGGCCGAGAACGCCGTCGAGGAGTTCCTGCGCTACGACCCGCCGATCCAGCAGACCAGGCGGATCACCACGGCGCCGTATCCGCTGCGGGGCAAAGAGATCCCCGCCGGTTCGCTGGTGATGGTCGCCATCGCGGCCGCGAACCGCGACGAGGACCACTTCGGTGAGGATGCCGACAAGCTGCGCATCGACCGTCCCCACGCACGTCAGCACGTGTCGTTCGGCGCCGGCGTGCACCACTGCTTCGGCTCGGCGCTGGCCAAGATGGAGGGCCGGATCGCGATCAGCAGGCTGGTCGACCGGTTCGGCTCCCTGGCGCCGGCCGGCGACGTGGCGTGGAACGACCGTGTGGAGCTGCGCAGCGCCAAGGACGTACCGATCACGGTCTGACGCCACGCCAAGGCCGCTCGCCGACCCTGGCCGCAGACGGGCACCCCCGGTGTGTTGTCAGGTCAGGGCCGCCTCGTGCGGCACGCTCACCCGGGGCCGGGGTTTTGCCGCAGGCACGTGGACACGCCGTCGTACCGGGTTCGACCGCCCGCCCAGGGCGTCGGGCCGGGGCCGGTGCGCGCGGTCGACAGCGACGGCAATTCCCTGGACCTGCTCGCCCGCCGCCGTGACACGGCCGCGGCCGGCGTTCTGCGGAAACTGCCGGGCTCGACACGGTGCCACGGCTCACGTCACCCGGCCCCGCTCTACGCGCCGCACACCGCCGGCCATCACCGCCCGCACGCCGTGCGTGTACCGCCACAAGCCGGTGCCGGGCCCTGTGCGGCACCCCACCCGATCGGCACGATCTGGACCGTCGAGGAACCCTTGTGACCTACGTGATCGCCCAGCCCTGCGTCGATGTCAAGGACAAGTCCTGCATCGAGGAATGCCCCGTCGACTGCATCTACGAAGGCCGGAGGATGCTCTACATCCACCCCGACGAATGCGTCGACTGCGGCGCCTGCGAACCCGTCTGCCCCGTCGAGGCCGTCTTCTACGAAGACGACCTCCCACCCGACTGGACCGATTACGGCCCCGCCAACGCCGACGTCTTCGCCACCCTCGGCTCACCCGGCGGCGCCGCCGGTGCCGAACCCCTCACCGACGACCATCCCCTGATCGACCGGCTGGGGCCCGCCGGCCGCCGGCCCTGAAGCGTACGAGAACGACTCCGACGTCCTCGACGCATTGACCCGCAGCGTTGTGGACACCGCTGAGGGCGCCCGGCCCGCGCACGTGAGGTGAGGCGGGAATGATCGGCATGTGCGCCACCTGCAACAGCGGCCGGCCCGCGCACGTGAGGCGTGGCGGCCGGGCCGGCCACCGGGAGCGCTGCTCACGAGCGCACGCCGACCGAGCCGGCGGGCAGTCCGCACCGCGACCGCAGCGTCCACAGCGGCGGTCACCGCGGCCGGCGACGGCGATGCGGCAGTGCTCGCCCGCGCACGCGCCTGTTCGGCCGGGCCCGCGCTCATCGACATCACACACGCCCGGATGACCGGCCTTCAGCCGCACGGGCGGCGAAGGGGAGCCGCCTCTGCGACGCGGCCGACCGGCTCGGTGCGGCGCTCACCGTGCCCTGCTCCTCCAGGACGCGCCGGTGGCGAACCGGGCGCCGGAAGACGGCCGGTGGCGCTTCGGGCGGCCCCTTCGGCCGCTGCGGGCGCTGCCCGTCGACACAGCCGCGCCCCGGGTTGCCCAGCCCGGCCGGCCGGCGCGCCCGGGCCATCCGGACGCCGGAGGCCCTGCACACCGTGCCTCTTCGAGACGATGCCGGGCAGGCAGCGCCCGCCGGCAACAAACGTCTCCAGAGCCCGAACGGGCCGCTGTGGCCCGGCAGAACCGCCGCGCCTGCGGCCAACGGGCTGCGCCGCAGCCTTTCGGAATAATCGGCCGCGGAATGCGTTCACAGCATTTTGCTGGCAACTTCCTGAAAGCCGCGTTGCATACGGCAGGTCCCGGCAGTTGGATGGAGCGCATGGAAAGCGCTCGGGCAGGGCCGGGCGGCTTTTCGGTGGCATACGTCCGTCCCCCAAGGTGCCGCCGTGGCACGGGGCCCCGAGAGCCATAACGGATCCGGGGCCCTGTGCGTTGTGGTGCAGACGCCCGAGGAAGACGGAACCATGAAACGGATACCCATCGGCCTGGTGTTTCCACGACAAGGAACACACAAAGCGGGAAGGGGCGAGGCCGGCAGGAAACCCCGTCCGGGAACTCACGGAGTCCCTTTCAAAAGCCGCCGGAAAAGACGTTCCGAACTGCGTCCGCACCGGTGCGGAGCGGTTTTCTCCGCACCGGCCCGGTGCGGCTCGCAAGCGGGCGCCGTCGCCCACGCCGAGCGGTGCACGGCGGCGCAGGCGACGGCACGGCCGGCTGCCCGCACCCTCGACACGGTGGCGCCACCGGCCGCCGCCCGTGGCCGGGCCGTGCGTGACACCGCGCAGGAGCGCGCCGGCACCATCGCGTCCCGGCCGCCGCGCCTGGCGGACACCGACAACCGGTGCCACTGCTGCGGGAAGGGGGCGACGTCCGCGTCGCCCCGGCCAACGCGCCCGGCCACAGCGCCCTTCGGCCTTCATCGAGGCGCCGCCCGCCGCCGCGGCCGACGCCGGCGCGCTGTGCACAACGCCGTCTTCGCACCCGCGCCTGCCCGTGGCCGCCCCCATCGAGGCGAGCCGTATGCCAGCGCCGGCAACCGGCCCGACCCCACCACCCCGCCCGCGCACCTGACCGCCTTCGGGGACAGGCCATGCACACCTCACCGGCCGGTTCGGCTGCCGCCGGCCGGGCTCGCCCCGGCCGCACGCGCGCCGGAACGATCCGCCGAGCACCCCGCCACCGCGGTGGTGTCCGTGGCACCACCGCGCACTGGCAGGCATGTGACCGAGAAACGGAGTGGAGCATGAAGCTGGCCGACACCGCCGAGGAACTCGCCCGCATCCGCAAAGGCGTGCTCGACGCCGCGCCCAGGGCCACCGAGGCGCAGCACGCCAAGGGCAAGCTGACCGCCCGCGAGCGTCTTGACCTCCTGTTCGACCAGGGCTCTTTCACCGAAGTGGAACAGCTGCGCCGGCACCGGGCCACCGGCTTCGGTCTGGAGGCGAAGCGGCCGTACACCGACGGCGTGGTCACCGGCTGGGGCACGGTTCAGGGGCGCACGGTCTTCGCCTTCGCCCATGACTTCCGGATCTTCGGCGGGGCGCTGGGCGAGGCGCATGCCCACAAGATCCACAAGATCATGGACCTCGCCCTCGCGGCGGGCGCCCCCCTGGTCTCGCTCAACGACGGTGCGGGTGCCCGCATCCAGGAGGGGGTCAGCGCCCTGGCGGGCTACGGAGGGATCTTCCAGCGCCACGCCAAGGCGTCGGGCGTCATCCCGCAGATCAGCGTGATACTCGGCCCCTGCGCGGGCGGCGCGGCCTACGCACCGGCGCTCACCGACTTCGTGTTCATGGTCCGTGACACCTCGCAGATGTTCCTCACCGGCCCTGATGTCGTCCAGGCGGTGACCGGCGAGGAGATCACCCACAACGGCCTCGGTGGCGCCGATGCGCACGCCGCGACCTCGGGAGTGGCCCACTTCGCATACGACGACGAGGAGAGCTGCATCGCGGAGGTGCGCTATCTGTTGTCGCTGCTCCCGGACCATAACCGCCAGCCGCCGCCGAAAGCTCCCGTCGCCGACCCGGTCGACCGCCGCTGCGAGCGCCTCTTGGACCTGGTGCCGGTCGACGGCAAGCAGCCCTACGACATGCATGAGGTCATCACCGAACTCGTCGACGACGGCGAGCACCTGGAGGTCCATGCGCGCTGGGCCGGCAGCGTCATCACCACCTTGGCCCGGCTGGGGGGCCAGGTCGTCGGAATCGTCGCCAACCAGCCCCGGGTGCTCGCCGGGGTCCTGGACATCCACTCGTCGCAGAAGGCCGCACGCTTCGTGCAGATGTGCGACGCCTTCAACATCCCGCTGGTGACCCTGGTCGACGTGCCCGGCTTCCTGCCCGGCGTGGACCAGGAGCATGGCGGCATCATCCGGCACGGCGCCAAGCTCCTCTACGCGTACTGCAATGCCACCGTCCCACGCGTCCAGGTCATCCTGCGCAAGGCCTACGGGGGCGCCTACATCGTCATGGACTCCCGCTCCATCGGCTGCGACATCTCGCTGGCCTGGCCCGTCAACGAGATCGCCGTGATGGGGGCCGAAGGCGCCGCAGGCGTCGTCTTCCGTCGGCAGATCGCCGCCGCCGACGACCCGGATGCGGCACGCGAGCAGCTGGTCAAGGAGTACAAGGCCGAGCTGATGCACCCCTACTACGCGGCCGAGCGTGGCCTGGTCGACGATGTCATCGACCCCGCCGACACCCGTTCCGCGCTGATCGGGGCCCTGTCGATGCTGCGCGCCAAGCATGCCCCGCTGCCGTCTCGCAAGCACGGCAACCCCCCGGCCTGAGGAGCCCCGCCATGTCGAAGCCGCCGCTCGAAGGGCCCCTCGCAAGCCCCCTGTTGAAGGTCGTCACAGGCACCCCCACCACCGAGGAGCTGGCCGCGCTCACGGCTGTTTTGACCACCCTCGTGGGGGCGGACGCCGACCCGGAGCCGGAGACCGAGCCGGCCTCCACCCCCGCGCCGTGGGACCGCTCTGTCGGCTGTTCGCCGGTGTCCTGGCAGGCCCGCCGCTGAAACACCCTCGGGCCCTGGGCGCGCTCCGCGCCCAGGCCCGGCTTTTTCCGTTTCTCAGCGGCCGGGCAGCCGCAGCGCCCGCACCCGGCCAACGCCTCGCGTTCCGCACCGAACAGCGTGTCCTCGTCCGCCTTTCGAAGGTCCGCGCCTGCGACGCCCTTGGCAGGTCTCTGCCTGCCTCTCCTCGTATGTCCCAGCCTGCCTGCTCCTGCCGTGCGGACCACGGCGCCGCCGCGAACTCCTGACCGGCGTAGGGCAGGCGGTGGTCCGGCTGACCGGTGTTCGCGATCCTTGCTCGCGCCCGTTCGCGTGGTGATGGGAGCTCACGTGGCCCGCCACGAGGCGGTCTGCGCGAGATCTCCTCGGGGTCGCCGTTCACAGGAACGGTTTCGCGTTCGGTGACTCTCCTGTCAACGCCCTGCGAGTTCGCCCTGAGAGCCGAGTGACAGTTTCATGCCTGGGGCCGAGGAACTCGCAACGGAACGAACCGGATTCGCGACTTTCCGTAGGGCGACCGGCGGGGCATGACAGCTACCTGTCCCCTCGCGGATGATGGTCCACGGCGTGCCCTAACGTCGCACACACCATTCGCAAACACACGGCGCGGCTTGAACATCGCTGTTCGCCGCGTGCGTTTCGCTGAAATGCCGACCGGACCTCAAGGGATCCAGCACACACGGGGAGTCGCGGAAACATGCAGGGGGAGAAGTACTGGCATCCGTGCCGAACGGGAGAGCCGAGCCACTCGGTAAGCGCATCAGGCTGCGCTTAGTTTCTTGCTGAATTCGTCTGCCGGAGTCCGGCATTCCGGAGTCTTTTCTTGGTGCTTCGACGCGCGCCGCGACCCATCGGTCTTTTGACGTGCCAGAAAGCTGCTTCGGTGCAGTCAATGTCCCGCAGCCAGACGCTGCGGGACCGCCAACGACAGCCGGCCATCCGGCGTGCACAGGCCGTGACGTATCGGCCCAACAGGGGAGTGTGCGGCATGAGAGCAGTCAAGAACCTGGTCGCATCGCCGCGCCCGGGTCAGGAGGGATAGGCGTGGCCACCGACAACAACGACGTCATCGGAGCCCTTCGGAGGTCGGTCAAGGAGGCCGAGCGCCTTAGGCGACAGAACCGGGAACTCGTGGACCGGGCGAGCGAACCGATCGCGATCGTGGGGATGGGCTGCCGGTTCCCGGGCTCGGTGAGCTCCCCGCAGGAGCTGTGGGAGCTGGTGGCGTCCGGCCGCGATGCGGTCTCGACGTTCCCGGCGGACCGGGGCTGGGACGTGGAGGGGCTGTTCCACCCGGATCCCGACCACCCGGGCACCGCGTACACGCGTCAGGGCGGATTCGTCGAGAAGGCCGGCGACTTCGACGCGGAGTTCTTCGGGATCAGTCCGCGTGAGGCCCTCGCCATGGACCCGCAGCAGCGGCTGCTGCTGGAGACCGCGTGGGAGGCGATGGAGGACGCGGGGATCGACCCGTCCCGGCTGCGCGGCAGCGACACCGGTGTGTTCACCGGGCTGATGTACGCCGACTACCAGCACCTGGCCGGCATGAGCGACCGGCGCGACGAGATCGAGGGCTACCTGTACATTTCGTCCGCGGCCAGTGTGGCGGCCGGGCGCATCAGCTACACGTTCGGCTTCGAGGGCCCCTCGGTCTCGGTCGACACCGCGTGCTCGTCGTCGCTGGTCGCGATCGCCCAGGCCACCGCCGCCCTGCGGTCCCAGGAGTGCTCGCTGGCCCTGGCCGGCGGTGTCACCGTGCTGTCCAGGCCGAACATCTTCGTCGAGTTCAGCCGCCAGCGCGCGCTGTCTGCGGACGGCCGGTGCAAGGCGTACGGGGCCGGTGCGGACGGTGTGGGCTGGAGCGAGGGCTGCGGTCTGCTGGTGCTGGAGCGGCTGTCGGACGCGCGCCGCAACGGACACCGGGTACTGGGCCTGCTGCGGGGCAGTGCGGTGAACCAGGACGGTGCCAGCAACGGGCTGACGGCGCCCAACGGTCCGTCGCAGGAGCGGGTGATCCGGGCGGCCCTGGCCGGTGCCGGGCTGTCGCCGTCCGACGTGGACGCGGTGGAGGGCCACGGCACGGGAACCCCGCTGGGCGACCCGATCGAGGCCGAGGCCCTGCTGGCGACCTACGGCCGTCAGCGGGCGGGCGGCCCGCTGTGGCTGGGGTCGCTGAAGTCGAACATCGGGCACACACAGGCCGCCGCGGGGGTGGCCGGTGTGATCAAGATGGTGATGGCGATGCGGCACGGGGTGCTGCCGCCGACACTGCACGCCGATGAGCCGTCGCCGCACGTCAACTGGTCGTCGGGACAGGTCGCGCTGCTGACCGAGGCGCGTCAGTGGCCCGCCTCGGACCGGCCGCGCAGGGCCGGGGTGTCCTCCTTCGGGATCAGCGGCACCAACGCCCACGTGATCATCGAGGAAGCACCCGCGCAGACACCGGTCGCGGAGCCTCGCCCGGCGGGCGCGGTGCCCGTACTGCTGTCGGCCCGCAGCGGTGCGGCGCTGCGGGCGCAGGCGGAGCGGTTGCGGGCCCATCTGGTCGCGCGGCCGGAACTGTCCGTCGCGGACGTCGCGTTCTCGACGGTGACGTCGCGCGCGTTGCTGGAGCGGCGTGCGCAGGTCACGGCGTCGGACCGGGACGAGCTGCTGGCGGGTCTCGCCTCGGTGGCCGCGGGTGAGTCCGCGATCGCGGGCGGGACCGCGTTCCTGTTCTCGGGTCAGGGTGCGCAGCGGGTTCGGATGGGGCTGGATCTGGCGGAGAGGTTCCCGCTGTTCGGTGCGGTGTTGGACGAGGTGTGTGCGCAGGCTGATCCGCACTTGGGGCGGTCGTTGCGGGAGGTGCTCGCCCAGGGTGGTGAGGTGCTGGACTCGACGCGGTTCACGCAGGTGGCGTTGTTCGCTGTCGAGGTGGCGCTGTTCCGGCTGGTGGAGTCGCTGGGGATCCGCCCCGACTATCTGATCGGGCATTCGGTGGGTGAGATCGCCGCCGCGCATGTGGCGGGGGTGTTGTCGTTGGCGGATGCGGTGGAACTGGTGGTGGCGCGTGGGAGGTTGATGGGGGCGTTGCCTGCTGGTGGGGCGATGGTCGCGGTGCAGGCCGGTGAGGATGAGGTCGCCGAGTCGCTGGCCGGGTTCGAGGGCCGGTTGGACATTGCGGCGGTGAACGGTCCGCGTGCGGTGGTGGTGTCGGGTGACCGGGAGGCGGTGGGGGAGTGGCTGCCGCGGTGGGACGGTCGTAGGACGACGTGGTTGCGGGTGTCGCATGCGTTCCACTCGCCGTGCATGGAGCCGATGTTGGAGGAGTTCCGTGCGGTCGCTGAGGGGTTGTCGTTCGTCAGGCCGCGTATCCCCCTGGTGTCGAACGTGACCGGGCAGTTGGTGGCGGAGTTCGACGCGGAGTACTGGGTGGGGCATGTGCGTCGGGCGGTGCGCTTCGCCGATGGTGTGCGGACGCTGTGGGGTGTGGGGGTGCGCCGTTTCCTGGAGTTGGGTCCGGATGCGGTGTTGACCGCGATGGCCCGCCAGAGTCTGGAGGGTGAGTCCGGTGGGGTGTTCCTTCCGGTGCTGCGGGGCGGGCACCCGGAGGTGGAGACCTTCGCACGGTTTGTGGGCCAGGCGCACAATGCGGGTGCGGAGGTGGACTGGGCGGCGTACTACGCCGGTACCGGTGCCCGGCGCGTCGAACTGCCCACCTACGCCTTCCAACGAGAGCACTACTGGCCGGCGCCGGGCAGCGGGGTCGGCGACATCACCGCGGCCGGCCTCGGGCGCGTCGATCACCCCATCCTCGCAGGCGCGGTCCGCCTCGGGGACCGCGACGAGTGGCTGTTCACCGGCCGCCTGTCCACCGACACGCAGCCCTGGACCCAAGACCACCAACTGTTCGGCACCACCGTCGTGCCCGGCACCGCACTGGTCGAACTGGCCCTCGCCGCCGGACGGCAGACCGCCAGCCCGGTGCTGGACGAGATGGTGCTCAAGACGCCGCTCCTGCTGGAGGAGGGCGCCTCCCGCCAGCTCCAGGTCACGGTGGGCCCGGCCGACGACGACGGCCGCCGCGAGGTGGCGGTCTACTCACACCCCGAGTCCAGTGACGTACTGCTCTCTTCGCACCCGCACTCCGGTGACCAGGAGCTGGACGCCGTCTGCCACGCGCGGGGCGTGCTGAACCAGGACACCACGACAGCACTCGCCACGTGGCCCGCCCAGTGGCCGCCCAAGGGCGCGGAACCGCTCTCGGCACACGACCTCTACACCCGCCTGTCCGACCTCGGCTACGCCTACGGGCCCGCCTTCCAGGGCGTGCAGGCCCTCTGGCGCGACGGTGACCACGGCTATGCCGAAGTGGTGCTTCCGCAGACCGCCGACGGGGCCGGGCACGGCATTCACCCCGCCCTGTTCGACGCCGTGCTGCACAGCGCCGTCGTCCCGCTGTCCGACCCCGACGACAACCGGCTGCGCGCGCCGTTCAGCTTCGGCGACGTACGGCTTGGCCGCCTGGGCGCCACGCGGCTGCGGGTGCGCTCGACCGTCACCGGCGACGGCGCGGTGCAACTGGACGCGGTCGACGAGTCGGGCACCCCGGTCCTGTCGGTCGGCTCCCTGGCCGTCCGCCCCCTCGACCAGGGGCACTTCGACACTGCCAAGCGGTCGCTGTACCGCCTCGACTGGGTCCCGGTCACCGCGGCCGGTGCGGCGGTGCGGGTGGTGGACCTGGCGGACCTCGACCAGGCGCTGACCGAGGGCGTGCCCGATGCCGTGGTCGCGTCGGTGGGGACTTCGGCGGACGGTTCGGCGCAGACGGCTGCCCACAGCGCACTTCAGCTCGTGCAGCGGTGGCTGGCGGACGAGCGGGTGACCGGCTCGCGGCTGGTGGTGGTGACCTGCGGTGCGGTGGCGGCCGGTACCGAGTCACCGGATGTGGCACAGGCGCCGGTGTGGGGCCTGGTGCGTACCGCGCAGTCCGAACATCCCGGCCGGTTCGTCCTGGTCGACGTGGACGCCGACGGAGCCGACGGAGCCGACTGGGGCGCCGTGATCGGTTCCGGCGAGCCGCAGTTGGCGGTACGGGGCGGCCGGCTGCTGGCGCCGCGCCTTCACCGTGCCGCGGCCGCCTCGCCGCGGTCGTGGTCCGCACACGACAGCGTGCTGATCACCGGTGGTACCGGAGGCCTGGGCGCGGTCATCGCGCGGCACCTCGTCGAGCACGGCGTGCGACGGCTGCAGCTGGTGAGCCGGCGCGGCATCGCGGCGCCCGGCGCGCAGAAACTGGTCGCCGAGCTCGTGGAGCTGGGCTGCGACATCCGGGTCGAGGCCTGCGACGTGACCGACCGCGACCAGGTGGCGGGCCTGCTGGCCGCGCTGGAGCGGCCGTTGACGGCCGTGGTGCACGCGGCGGGTGTGCTGGACGACGGTGTGGTGGAGTCGCTGACCGCCGAGCAGCTTGAGCGGGTGATGCGGCCGAAGGCCGATGCGGCGTGGCACCTGCACGAACTGACCGCGGGGATGGACCTGTCCGCGTTCGTGCTGTTCTCCTCGGTGTCCGCGCTGATCGGCACCCCGGGTCAGGCGAACTACGCGGCGGCGAACGCGGTGCTGGACGCGCTCGCGGCCAAGCGCCGGGCCGAAGGCCTGCCCGCCACCTCACTCGCGTGGGGCCTGTGGGCCGACGCGAGCGGCATGGAGGGGGAGCTCGGCGAGGCCGATCTCGCCCGGCTGGCACGGATGGGCATCGGCGCGCTTCCCCCCGCACAGGCGCTCGAACTGTTCGACCATGCGCTCGGGCAGGACACGGCACTGCTGGCGCCGGTGACGTTCGACCTGGCCGCACTGCGGACGCAGGCCCGTGCCGGGCTGCTGCCCGCTCCGCTGCACGGCCTGGCCCCGGCACCCCGCCGCGCCGAAACGGGCGTCACGCTCGCGCAGCGCCTCGCCGACGTCGCCGAGGCGGACCGGGAACGCGTCGTACGGGAACTGGTGGCCGGGCAGGTCGCGGCCGCGCTCGGCCACACGTCGGCCGCATCCATCGATCCGGAGCGGGCGTTCACCGACCTCGGGTTCGACTCGCTGACCGCGGTCGACCTGCGCAACAACCTCACCCAGGCCACGGGCGTGGCCTTGCCCGCGACGCTGGTCTTCGACCACCCGAGCCCGGTGGCCGTCGCGCGGCTGCTGCTGCGCGAAGTCGACGGGACCGTCGAGAGGCGGCGGCCGGCGGCACGGCCACGGCGGGTGGACGACGAACCGATCGCGATCGTGGGGATGGGCTGCCGGTTCCCGGGCTCGGTGAGCTCCCCGCAGGAGCTGTGGGAGCTGGTGGCGTCCGGCCGCGATGCGGTCTCGACGTTCCCGGCGGACCGGGGCTGGGACGTGGAGGGGCTGTTCCACCCGGATCCCGACCACCCGGGCACCGCGTACACGCGTCAGGGCGGATTCGTCGAGAAGGCCGGCGACTTCGACGCGGAGTTCTTCGGGATCAGTCCGCGTGAGGCCCTCGCCATGGACCCGCAGCAGCGGCTGCTGCTGGAGACCGCGTGGGAGGCGATGGAGGACGCGGGGATCGACCCGTCCCGGCTGCGCGGCAGCGACACCGGTGTGTTCACCGGGCTGATGTACGCCGACTACCAGCACCTGGCCGGCATGAGCGACCGGCGCGACGAGATCGAGGGCTACCTCATGATCTCGTCCGCGGCCAGCGTGGCGTCCGGGCGCATCAGCTACACGTTCGGCTTCGAGGGCCCCTCGGTCTCGGTCGACACCGCGTGCTCGTCGTCGCTGGTCGCGATCGCCCAGGCCACCGCCGCCCTGCGGTCCCAGGAGTGCTCGCTGGCCCTGGCCGGCGGTGTCACCGTGCTGTCCAGGCCGAACATCTTCGTCGAGTTCAGTCGCCAGCGCGGTCTCGCGCCCGACGGCCGGTGCAAGGCGTACGGGGCCGGTGCGGACGGTGTGGGCTGGAGCGAGGGCTGCGGTCTGCTGGTGCTGGAGCGGCTGTCGGACGCGCGCCGCAACGGACACCGGGTACTGGGCCTGCTGCGGGGCAGTGCGGTGAACCAGGACGGTGCCAGCAACGGGCTGACGGCGCCCAACGGTCCGTCGCAGGAGCGGGTGATCCGGGCGGCCCTGGCCGGTGCCGGGCTGTCGCCGTCCGACGTGGACGCGGTGGAGGGCCACGGCACGGGAACCCCGCTGGGCGACCCGATCGAGGCCGAGGCCCTGCTGGCGACCTACGGCCGTCAGCGGGCGGGCGGCCCGCTGTGGCTGGGGTCGCTGAAGTCGAACATCGGGCACACACAGGCCGCCGCGGGGGTGGCCGGTGTGATCAAGATGGTGATGGCGATGCGGCACGGGGTGCTGCCGCCGACACTGCACGCCGATGAGCCGTCGCCGCACGTCAACTGGTCGTCGGGACAGGTCGCGCTGCTGACCGAGGCGCGTCAGTGGCCCGCCTCGGACCGGCCGCGCAGGGCCGGGGTGTCCTCCTTCGGGATCAGCGGCACCAACGCCCACGTGATCATCGAGGAAGCACCCGCGCAGACACCGGCCCAGCCGGCCGAGACCCAGACCGCGCCGGTGCCCGCGCCTTCGGTGCTGCCGGTAGTGGTGTCCGCCAGGAGCCAGGCGGCACTGCGGACGCAGGCCGACCGCCTGCGGGCCCAACTGATCGCGCAGCCGGAACTGTCCACGGTGGACATGGCGTTCTCGCTGGCGACGATGCGGGCGCAGCTGGAGCACCGCGCGGTGGTGGTGGCGACCGATCGCGGCGCGCTGCTGACCGGCCTCGGTCACCTCTCGTCGAACGAACCGTCGCCAGCCGTGGTCGAGGGCCGTCCCGTGGGCGGCAAGGCCGTGTTCGTCTTCCCGGGCCAGGGCGCGCAGTGGGCGGGCATGGCGACGGAACTGGCGGACTCCTCCCCGGTGTTCGCCCGTCGGCTCGCGCAGTGCGCCACCGCACTCGACGCCTTCGTGGACTGGCGCCTGGACGACGTGCTCCGAGGCGCCCAGGACGCGCCGTCGCTGGAGCGGGTGGACGTCGTCCAGCCCGCGCTGTGGGCGGTGATGGTCTCCCTCGCCGAGCTGTGGCGTTCCTACGGTGTCGAGCCGTCCGCCGTGGTGGGGCACTCGCAGGGGGAGATCGCCGCCGCCGTCGTGGCCGGTGGCCTGTCGATCGAGGACGGTGCCAGGGTGGTCGCCCTGCGCAGCCGTCTCGTACGGGACCACCTCGCCGGCAAGGGCGCGATGGTGTCGGTCGCGCTGCCGGCGCAGCAGGCCGAGGACCTCATCGCCCCCTACGAGGGCCGGGTGTCGCTCGCCGCGGTGAACGGCCCGGCCGCCGTCGTTCTCGCCGGCGAGCCACAGGCGCTGGACGACCTGATCGCGGTGTGCGAGCGGGACGAGATCCGGGCGCGCCGGGTGAACGTGGACTACGCCTCCCACTCGGCGCAGGTGGAGACGATCGAGCCCGAACTGGCGCAGCTGCTGGCTCCCCTCGCGCCCAAGTCCGGCCAGGTGCCGCTCTACTCAACGGCCACCGGGGCCTTCATCGACACCGCGACCATGGACGCCGCCTACTGGTACGGCAACCTGCGCGCCCAGGTCGGGTTCCAGCCCGCCGTACAGGCGCTGATCGCAGACGGCACGGGATGCTTCCTGGAGATGTCGCCGCACCCGGTGCTGGCCATGGCCGTCGAGGAGACCGCCGCCGCACACGGGGCCGCTGACCGCGTCGCCGTGATCGGCTCGCTGCGCCGCGACGAGGGCGGCCTGGGACGGTTCGTGACCTCGCTGGCCGAGGCACACGTCGCCGGCGTCGCGGTGGACTGGTCGCCGTTCCACGTCGGGGCACGGCGGGCGGCCCTGCCGACCTACCCGTTCCAGCGGGAGCGGTTCTGGCTGACCGCCGGGAGTCGTGCCGCAGACGCCAGCGCGGCCGGTCAGACACAGATGACGCACCCGGTCCTGGCCGCCGCGGTCCCGGTCGCGGACCGCGACGAGTGGGTGTTCACCGGCCAGATCTCCCAGGAGACCCAGCCGTGGACACAGGACCACATGGTGTTCGGCACCGTCCTGGTGCCGGGGACGGCACTGGTCGAGATGGCGCTGACCGCGGGTCGCGAGCTGGGCTGCACGGTGGTGGACGAACTGGTGCTCCAGGCGCCGCTGCTCCTGGCGCAGGACGCCACACGGCAGTTGCAGGTCACCGTCGGCTCCGCGGGGGACGACGGCCGCCGCGAGGTGGCGATCTACTCCCGGCCCCAGAGCGACGGGGACGAACGGCCCGAGACCACCTGCCACGGGCGCGGCTGGCTGGCCGTGGACGCGGCACCGCCGGAGCCGTTCGAGGCGCAGTGGCCGCCCGCGGGCGCCGAACCCGCGGCCGCCGCACTGCTCTACGAGCGGCTGGCGGACATCGGCCTCGACTACGGACCCCTGTTCCAGGGGGTACGGGCGGCATGGCGCGCCGGTGACACGGTCTACGCCGAGGTCGCACTGCCCGACGACACCGCAACCGGCGGGTTCGGCCTGCACCCGGCGCTGTTCGACGCCGCGCTGCACGGTGCGATGCTGTCCAAGGAGGCCGGATCGCCGGTGGACCTGCCGTTCTCCTTCTCCGGTGTGCGCCTGGGCAGGACCGGGCTCACCCGGGCGCGGGTGCGGATCACCTCCGCACCCTCCGCGCTGCGCGTCGCCATCGCAGACGACGCCGGGGTGATGGTCGCGTCAGTGGACGCCCTCGGCGTCCGCCCGCTGGAGCCCGGGCAGCTCGATCGCGCACAGGGCTCGAAGAACACGCTGTTCCAGGTGGACTGGGCTCAGGTCACGGCCACGCCGTCGGCATCGGTACGGGTCGTACGGCTCGGTACCGAACACGCCGACCTGGACGCGCTGGAGCAGGCGCTGTCCGACGGTGCGCAGGCGCCGGACCTGGTCGTCGCCGCGATCGATGCGCCGAGGGGCGAACCGGCCGCGGCGGCGCGCACGGCCGGCGCCGACACGCTGGCCCTGGTGCAGCAGTGGCTGGCCAGCGAACGGCTCGGCATGGCACGGCTGGCCGTGGTGACCCGCGGCGGCGTCGCCGTGGGCGACGAGTCGCCACACGTGGCACAGGCCCCCGTGTGGGGTCTGGTGCGCAGCGCCCAGTGCGAACACCCGGGCCGCTTCCTGCTGGTGGACCTCGACGGCGGCCGCGAGCCCGACTGGGGTGCGCTGCTCGACCTGGACGAGCCGCAGCTCGCCGTGCGCGCCGACAGGCTGCTGGCGCCGCGGCTGGCACGCACCGGCGAGACGCTGCCGGCACACGGCGCGTGGCGGCTGGCCGTCGGCCGCGCCGGTTCGCTGGAGGACCTGGCGATCGCCCCGTCCGAAGGCAACCGCTCCCTGGGTGTCGGTGAGGTGCGCGTCGCGGTCCGTGCCGCGGGCCTGAACTTCCGCGACGTACTGATCGCGCTGGGCCTGTACCCGGGCCGGGCGCCGCTGGGCAGCGAGGCCGCCGGTGTCGTACTGGAGGTCGGCGCGGACGTCACCGACCTGGCCCCCGGCGACCGGGTGTTCGGTCTGATCACCGACGCGTTCGGGCCGGTGGCCGTGGCCGACCGGCGCACGGTCGTACCGATACCGCCCGGGCTGACGTTCGTGGAGGCGGCCGCGGTACCCGTGGTGTACCTGACCGCCTACTACGGCCTGGTCGACCTGGCCGGTCTGCAGCCCGGGGAACAGCTGCTGGTGCATGCGGCGGCCGGCGGTGTCGGCATGGCCGCCATCCAGCTGGCCCGCCACCTCGGGGCGCAGGTGTTCGCGACCGCGAGCCCGCACAAGTGGGACGCCGTACGGGCCCTGGGCGTCCCCACCGAGCGGATCGCATCATCGCGCGACCTGGACTTCCGGCAGGCGTTCTTGGACGCGACCGGCGGCGCCGGGATGGACGTGGTGCTGGACTCGCTGGCCGGTGAGTTCGTCGACGCGTCGCTGGAACTGCTGCCGAACGGCGGCCGGTTCATCGAGATGGGCAAGACCGACATCCGTGACCCCGAAGTCGTCGCCCGCGAGAACCAGGGCGTCCGCTACCGCTCCTTCGACATGACCGAAGCCGGCCCGGAGCGGATCCAGGAGATGCTGACCGAGATCTCCGCACTGTTCGGCAAGGGCGTGCTCACGCCGTCGCCGATCCGTACGTGGGACGTGCGCCGGGGCCCAGAAGCGTTCCGGTTCCTGCGCGAGGGCCACAACATCGGCAAGATCGTGTTCACCGTCCCGGCACCGCTCGACCCCGACGGCACCGTACTGATCACCGGTGGCACCAGCGGTCTGGGCGCCCAGTTCGCCAAGCACCTGGCCGAGCGCCACGGTGCCAGGAACCTGCTGCTGGCCAGCCGCCGCGGCCGGGCCGCCGACGGTGTGGACCAACTGGTCGCCGAACTGGAGCAGTTGGGGGCAACGGCCCGGGTGGAGGCGTGCGACGCGGCCGACCGCGACCAACTGGCAGGGCTGCTCGGCTCGCTGGACCGCCCGCTCACCGCGGTCGTGCACTGCGCGGGCGTGCTCGACGACGGTGTGGTCGAGGCCCTCACCACGGAGCAGATCGACCGGGTGATGCGGCCGAAGATCGACGCGGCGTGGAACCTGCACGAGCAGACCACGGGGCACGAGCTGTCCGCGTTCGTGCTGTTCTCGTCGGCCGCGGGACAGCTGGGCAACCCCGGTCAGGCGAACTACGCCGCCGCGAACGCCGCCCTCGACGCGCTGGCACACAGGCGGCGCGCGACCGGCCTCCCGGCCAACTCCCTCGCCTGGGGCCTGTGGGCCGACACCACCGGCATGACCGGGGAGATGGACGAGGCGGACCTCGCCAGGATGGCGCGCACCGGCATCGGCGCGCTCTCCGCCGAACTCGGCCTGGAGCTGTTCGACCAGAGCCTCGGCTCGGACGCGGCCCTGCTGGTGCCGCTGCGGCTCGACCTGTCCGTACTGCGCACGCAGGCGCGGGAAGGGACGCTGCCGGCCCTGCTGCGCGGGCTGGTCCGCGCTCCGGCACGGCGCGCCGAGTCGGTGGGCGGATCACTGGCCCAGCGGCTCGCCCACGTGGCCGAGGCGGAGCGCGAGCAGGTCGTGCTGGAGCTGGTGCAGGCACAGGTCGCGGCCGTCCGCGGCAACGCGTCCGCCGCCGAGGTCGAGCCGGACCGGGCGTTCAAGATGCTCGGGTTCGACTCGCTGGCCGCGGTCGAACTGCGCAACCGCCTCGCCCGACAGACCGGTCTGCGGCTGCCGGCCACCCTCGTGTTCGACTACCCGACCCCCGCCGAGGTCGCGCAGCTGCTCCTCAAGGAGGCCGGCGGGGCCGACCAGCAGGAGGGACAGCCGCCGTTCGACGAGGAGCTGCGCAAGCTGGAGGAGCTGCTGATCGCCGTGGCGGGCGACGAGCGCGCGCTGGCCGGCATCGAGCCGCGCCTGCGCTACCTGAGCAACCGGCTGCGGGCCGTGCTCGGCGCAACGGGCGCAGAACCGTCCGAGGGGGACGCAGAGCCGGATGACGACCTGGACGTGGCGTCCGACGACGAGGTGTTCAATCTGATCGACAAGGAGCTCGGGTCCGCATGAACGGGAACACGAACGAGCAGAAGCTACGTACCTACCTGCGGAAGGCGACCACGGAACTGCGCACGGCCAACCGCCGCGTGCGCGAGCTGGAGGACCGCGACGCCGAGCCGCTGGCGATCGTCGGCATGAGCTGCCGCTACCCCGGCGGCGTGACGTCGCCGGACGAGCTGTGGGACCTCGTGGCGGCCGGCCGCGACGCGGTGTCCGCACTGCCGACCGACCGCGGCTGGGACCTGGAGCGGCTCAACGGCCCGGATCCCGACCGGCCCGGAACGGTGACCACCAGCACGGGCGGCTTCGTCCGCGGTGTCGGCGACTTCGACGCGGACTTCTTCGGGATCAGCCCCCGCGAGGCCCTCGCCATGGACCCCTCCCAGCGGCTCATGCTGGAGGCGGCCTGGGAGGCGTTCGAGGACGCGGGCCTCGACCCGACGTCGCTGCGCGGCAGTGACACCGGCGTGTTCACCGGCGCGGTCACCTCCGACTACGGCGGCACGATGCCGCCGGAGCTGGAAGGGTTCCGCCTGACGGGCACGCAGGGAAGCGTGGTGTCGGGCCGGATCGCCTACAGCCTGGGCCTCGAAGGGCCCGCCGTCACGATCGACACGGCGTGCTCCTCCTCCCTGGTGGCCCTGCACCTGGCCGCACAGTCGCTGCGCTCCGGCGAGTGCTCGCTGGCGCTGGTCGGCGGCGTGACCGTGCTCGCCGGGCCGTTCCTGTTCGTCGAGTTCAGCCGTCAGCGGGGCCTGGCCCCCGACGGCCGGTGCAAGGCGTACGCGGCATCCGCCGACGGCACCGGCTTCTCCGACGGACTCGGCCTGATCGTGGTGGAGCGGCTGTCGGACGCGCACCGCAACGGCCACCACGTCCTTGCCGTGGTGCGCGGCAGCGCGGTCAACCAGGACGGGGCGTCCAACGGCCTCACCGCGCCGAACGGCCCCGCGCAGGAGCGAGTGATCAAAGAAGCACTGGCGAGCGCCGGGCTGAGCCCCGCCGAAGTCGACGTCGTGGAGGGCCACGGCACCGGCACCCAGCTCGGTGACCCGATCGAGGCGCGCGCACTGCTGGCGGCCTACGGCCAGGAGCGCAGCGGCCCGCTGCGGCTGGGCTCGGTCAAGTCGAACATCGGGCACACCTCGGCGGCCGCCGGTGTCGCCGGTGTGATCAAGATGGTGCAGGCGCTGCGGCACGGGAGGCTGCCCGCCACGCTGCACGTGGACGAGCCGTCGCCGCACATCGACTGGGAAGACGGACAGATCGAGCTGCTGACAACGGCCCAAAAGTGGCCGGCCTCCGAACGGCCGCGGCGCGCCGGTGTGTCGTCGTTCGGGATCAGCGGCACCAACGCGCACGTGATCCTGGAGGAGGCACCGGCCCAGGCCCCGGTCGAGGACGGGGACGGGGACGGGGCAAAAGCCCCGGTCAAGACCGAGGCCGAGGCGCTAGCCGACAGCCCGGCGCAGCGGCCGGCGGGCGCGCTGCCGGTGCTGGTCTCGGGCAGGAACGAGACCGCGCTGCGGGCGCAGGCCGACCGGCTGCACAAGCACCTCGCCGCGCGCCCCGAAGTCTCCCTGCTCGACGTCGGCTTCACCGGGGCCACGTCGCGGGCACACCTGGAACACCGCGCGGCGGTGGTGGCGTCCGACCGCGAGGGGCTGCTGGCAGGACTCAAGGCCCTCGCCGAGGGGGAGCCCGCACCCGGTGGGACCGAGGGCCGCGTGGTGGGCGGCAAGACGGCACTGCTGTTCACCGGCCAGGGCGCCCAACGGGCACGGATGGGCGCGGAGCTGGCGGCGCGGTTCCCGCGGTTCTGCCAGGCCCTGGACGAGGTGTGCGCCGAGCTGGACCCGCGCGTGGGGCGGCCGGTGCGGGAACTGCTCGACGCCGAGGAGGGCTCCGACGAAGCCGCCCTGCTGGACTCGACGCAGTACACGCAGGTGGCACTGTTCGCCGTCGAGGTGGCGCTGTTCCGCCTCGTGGAGTCGCTGGGCGTACGCCCCGACTACCTGATCGGGCACTCGGTGGGCGAGCTGGCGGCGGCCCATGCGGCCGGTGTGCTGTCGCTCCCGGACGCGTGCGCGCTGGTCGTGGCGCGCGGCCGGCTGATGGGCGCGCTGCCGACGGGCGGCGCCATGGTGGCCGTCCAGGCCGCCGAGGCCGAAGTCGTCGCGTCCCTGGCCGGATACGAGGGACGGCTGGAGATCGCAGGGGTGAACGGGCCGCGCGCGGTCGTGGTCTCCGGCGACGCGGACGCAGCCGATAAGTGGCGGGCGCAGTGGCAGGACCGCAAGACCACGCGGCTGCGGGTCTCGCACGCCTTCCACTCCCCGCACATGGACCCGATGCTGGATGAATTCCAGGCGGTGGCACGGGGGTTGCGGTTCGACGAGCCGCGCATCCCCATCGTGTCGAACGAGACCGGCAAACCCGTCGGCCAGGAAATGACCGACCCGCGGTACTGGGTCAGGCACGCGCGCCAGGCCGTCCGGTTCGCCGACGGCATACAGACCCTGTGGAGTCTGGGCGTACGGCGCTTCCTGGAGCTGGGACCCGACGCGGTGCTGACCGCGATGGCACGGCAGTCCCTCGACAACGAGGACGACGTCGTGTTCGTACCGGCGCTGCGCGCCCGCCACCCCGAGGCCGAGACCTTCGCCGGGTTCCTCGGGCAGGCGCACACCGCGGGCGTCGAGGTGGACTGGGCGGCGTTCTACGCGGGCACCGGAGCCCACCGGACTCAGCTGCCGACGTACGCCTTCCAGCGCGAGCGGTACTGGCTGGCCCCCAACACCGGCGGCCAGGACGCGACCGCGGCCGGACTCGGGCGGCTCGACCACCCGCTGCTCGCGGCGGCGGTCTGTGTCGGCGACCGCGACGAGTGGCTGTTCACCGGCCGCCTGTCCACCGACACCCAGCCCTGGGCCGCCCAGCACATGCTGCTCGGCACCATCGTGGTGCCGGGCACCGGGCTGGTCGAGCTGGCGCTCGCCGCCGGACGGCGGGCCCAAAGCCCGGTCCTCGGCGAACTGGTGCTCCAGGCGCCGCTGCTCCTGGAGGACGGCGTCACACGGCAGTTGCAGGTCACCGTCGGCGAGCCCGGCGACGACGGCCGCCGCGAGGTGGCGATCTACTCGCGCCCCGTAACCGGAGCCGATGACACCGAGCCGGACGTGACCTGCCACGCGCGAGGTCTCCTCGCCCCGGAGCCCTCGGCCACCACCGCACCATGGCCCGCCACATGGCCGCCGGAGGGCGCCGAGCCGCTGTCCGTGGACGAGCTCTACGGCGATCTGGCCGACCTCGGCTACGACTACGGCCCCGTCTTCCAGGGCGTGCGTGCCGCCTGGCGCGACGGCGACGAGACCTACGCCGAAGTGACCCTGCCCGACGACGTCGACGGCGGGCAGTTCGGCATCCACCCGGCACTGTTCGACTCCGCGCTGCAGAGCGGAGCCGCCCTGCTGGCCGGCCGCGACAGCAGCCGGCACAAGATGCCGTTCAGCTGGACCGGCGCCCGGATCGAGCAGCGGGGCACCGCGCGGCTGCGCGTCCGCACCGTCGCCACCAGCGACTCCTCGCTGCGGCTCGACGCCGTCGACGACACCGGCGCCCCGGTCGTATCGGTCGACTCCATCGACGTACGCCCCCTTGCGCAGACACAGCTCGTGAGCGCCCAACACAGCACGAACAACAGCCTCTTCAGCCTCGACTGGACCACCGTCACGGCCAAGAGCACCACAAAACCGCGCAGCACCGCGCTCCTCGGCGCGGGCCAGGCGAGCACGCAGAGCCGCTCCACCGGCTACACAGACCTGGCCGCGCTGGAACAGGCGCTCACCGACGGCGCCCCAGTGCCCGAGGCGGTCGTCGCCACGATCGAAGCGCGGGATTCGGCACCCGGCACGGCGGAGGCGGCCCGGGAAGCCACCGCGCACACACTTGAGTTGCTGCAGCGGTGGCTGGCCAGTGAGCGGTTCACCGGCACACGGCTGGTCTTCGTCACCCGCGGCGCGGTCGCGGTGGCCGGCGAATCGCCGGACATCGCGCAGGCCGCGGTGTGGGGTCTGGTGCGCAGCGCCCAGTCCGAGCACCCGGGCCGGTTCGTGCTGGTGGACCTCGACGACGACGTCGGCGGCGGCGAGGTGGACTGGGGTTCGCTCCTGGAGCTGGACGAGCCGCAGCTGGCCGTGCGCCAGGGCGGGTTGCGGGCGCCGCGTCTGGGGCGTGCCGACGCGGCGGTGCCGTCCGGGGCGCGGGCGTTGGACGCGGACGGCACGGTCCTGATCACCGGTGGTACGGGTGGTCTGGGCGCGCTGGTCGCCCGGCACCTGGCCGCCGGGCACGGTGTGCGGCATCTGCTGCTGGTCAGCCGGCGTGGTCCGGCGGCCGAGGGGGCAAAGGAGCTGACCGCTGAGCTGGAGGCGCTCGGCGCCCAGGTGCGGGTCGCCGCGTGCGACGTGGCGGACCGTGGCCAACTCGCCGCACTCCTGGACGGGTTGGACTACCCGCTCACGGCGGTCGTGCATGCCGCGGGGGTGCTCGACGACGGCGTGATCGAGTCGCTGACCTGCGAGCGGGTGGCGAACGTGATGCGGCCGAAGGTCGATGCGGCGCTGCATCTGCACGAGCTGACCGCCGACCTGGACCTGTCGGCGTTCGTGCTGTTCTCCTCGGTCGCCGCGCTGATCGGCAGCCCCGGACAGGCCAACTACGCCGCGGCCAACGCCACACTCGACGCGCTCGCCTCGGCACGGCGCGCCGACGGCCTGCCCGCGACCTCCCTTGCCTGGGGCCTGTGGGCCGACGCGCACGGGATGGCGGGCGGGCTCGGCAAGGCCGAGCTCGCACGACTGGAGCGCACCGGCATCGGCGCCCTGCCGGCCGAACTGGGCCTGGAACTGTTCGACCAGGCACTCGCATCGGACACGGCGCTGCTGGCGCCGGTCAAGCTCGACCCGGCCGCCCTGCGCGCCCAGGCCCGCGCGGGCCTGCTCCCGCCGCTGCTGCGCGGCCTGGCACCGGCGCCCACCCGCCGCACCGAGGCGAGCGGCTCCCTGGCACAGCGGCTGGGCGGCGTGCCCGAAGCCGACCGCGAACGGGTCGTGCTGGAGCTCGTACAGGCACAGGCCGCGGCCGTCCTCGGGCACGACTCGGCGGCCACGGTCGGCGCCGGACGCAGCTTCAAGGACCTAGGCTTCGACTCGCTGAGCGCCGTCGAACTGCGCAACCGCCTCAACCAGGCCACCGGCGTGCGGCTGCCCGCCACCTTGGTCTTCGACCACCCGACACCGGCCGCGGTAGCACGACTGATCCGCACCGAGATCGGCGGGATCGCTCGGACACCGCGCGCCGTGGCGCGGCCGCGACGCGCGGACGCCGACGAACCACTCGCGATCGTGGGCATGAGCTGCCGCTACCCCGGCGGCGTGACCTCCCCGCACGAGCTGTGGCAGCTCGTCGCCTCCGGACGCGACGTGGTCTCCGCACTGCCGACCGACCGCGGCTGGGACCTGGAGCGGCTCTACGACCCGGACCCGGACCAGCCGGGAACGATCTCCACGCGCGGAGGCGGATTCCTTCAACGGCCGGGCGAGTTCGACGCCGAGTTCTTCGGGATCAGCCCGCGCGAGGCCCTCGCCATGGACCCGCAGCAGCGGCTCATGCTGGAGGCGGCCTGGGAGGCGTTCGAGGACGCGGGCATCGACCCGACGTCGCTGCGCGGCAGCGACACCGGTGTGTTCACCGGCGCGGTCACCTCCGACTACGGCGGCGCGCTCGTCCAGGAACTGGAGGGGTACCGGCTGACCGGCACGACGACGAGCGTGCTGTCAGGGCGGATCTCCTACACCCTGGGCCTCGAAGGGCCCTCCATGTCGGTGGACACGGCGTGCTCCTCCTCGCTGGTGGCCCTGCACCTGGCCGCACAGTCGCTGCGCTCGGGCGAGTGCTCGCTGGCGCTGGCCGGTGGTGTGACGCTGATGGCGGGCCCGTACACGCTGATGGAGTTCAGCAGGCAGCGAGCCCTGTCACCGGACGGCCGGTGCAAGGCGTACGCGGCGGACGCGGACGGCACCGGCTTCTCCGACGGCGTCGGCCTGATCGTGGTGGAGCGGCTGTCGGACGCACGCCGCAACGGCCACCACGTCCTTGCCGTGGTGCGCGGCAGCGCGGTCAACCAGGACGGGGCGTCCAACGGCCTCACCGCGCCGAACGGCCCCGCGCAGGAGCGGGTCATCCGCCAGGCCCTCACCAACGCAGGGCTCAGCCCCGCCGACGTGGACGCGGTCGAGGGCCACGGCACCGGCACGAAGCTGGGCGACCCCATCGAGGCCCAGGCACTGCTGGCGACATACGGCCGCGAACGGACCGGAGGCCCACTGCGGCTGGGGTCGATCAAGTCCAACATCGGGCACACCTCGGCGGCCGCCGGTGTCGCCGGTGTGATCAAGATGGTGCAGGCGCTGCGGCACGAGGTGCTGCCCGCCACGCTGCACGCGAACGAGCCGTCGCCGCACGTGGACTGGGACGCGGGCGAGGTCGAGCTGCTGACACAGGCCCAGGAGTGGTCCGCTTCCGGGCGGACGCGGCGCGCGGGCGTCTCCTCGTTCGGCGTCAGTGGCACCAACGCCCACGTCATCCTCGAAGAGGCACCGGCCGAGGACCGGCAGCCGGCCGCACCGGCCGGCCACGCACCTTCCCGGCCCGCCGTGGTGCCGGTGCTGGTGTCCGCGCGGAACGAGACGGCGCTGCGTGCACAGGCCGACCGGCTGCGCGCACACCTCGCGGCACGACCCGATCTGGAGCTCGCGGACATCGGCTTGTCGTCGGCGACGACGCGTGCGCAGCTTCAGCGGCGCGCGGCCGTGATCGCATCGGACCGAGGCGAACTGCTCGCGGGCCTGGACTCGTTGGCACTCGGCTCACCGGCGGACCAGGTCGTCGAAGGACAGACGGTCGGCGGCAACCCGGTGTTCGTGTTCCCCGGGCAGGGCGCGCAGTGGGCGGGCATGGCCGTCGAACTGCTGGACTCCTCCCCGGTGTTCGCCGAGCAGATCGCGCAGTGCGCCCTGGCCCTGTCGTCCTTCGTCGACTGGTCGCTGCAGGACGTGCTGCGGCAGACGCAGAACGCTCCGTCGCTGGAGCGGGTCGATGTGGTGCAGCCCGCGCTGTGGGCCGTGATGGTGTCGCTGGCGGCGCTGTGGCGCTCCTACGGTGTGGAACCGTCGGCGGTGGTGGGCCACTCCCAGGGGGAGATCGCCGCCGCATGCGTGGCGGGCGGACTGTCCCTCGTCGACGGTGCCCGCGTCGTGGCCCTGCGCAGCCGGCTCATCCGTGAGCGGCTGGCCGGTCTGGGCGCGATGGTGTCGGTGGCGCAGCCGGTCGAGCGGGTCGAGGACCTCATCGCCCCGTACGAGGGCCGGGTGTCGATCGCCGCGGTGAACGGCCCCACAGCGGTGGTCGTCGCCGGTGACGCCGACGCGCTCGACGAACTCATCGCCGTATGCGAACGGGACCAGGTGCGCGCCCGCCGGGTGAACGTGGACTACGCCTCGCACTCGGCTCACGTCGAGGCGATCGAGGACACACTGCTCCAGGTGCTGGCTCCGATCGAGCCAGTGTCCGGACAGGTGCCCTTCTACTCCGCCGCGACCGGCGGGTTCGTCGACACCGCGACCCTGGACGCCCGCTACTGGTACGCGAACCTGCGCGGCCCGGTCGGCTTCGAGCAGGCCGTTCGCGCTCTGGCCGACCACGGCGCCGGCTGCTTCATCGAGGTGTCGGCGCACCCGGTGCTCGCGATGGCCGTGGAGGACACCGCCCAGGCGCACGGCGCCGCCCACCGGTCCGCGATCGTCGGATCGCTGCGCCGAAACGAGGGCGGTCTCGCACGGTTCGTGACATCCCTGGCCGAGGCACACGCGGCCGGGGTGGAGGTGAACTGGCCAAAGCTGTACGCCCACAGCGGCGCCCAGCGCGTACCGCTGCCCACGTACGCCTTCCAGCGCGAGCGGTTCTGGCTCACCCCGAGCGCCAGGACCACGGACGCCAGCGCGGCCGGACAGGGCCGCGTCGAGCACCCGGTCCTCGCCGCCTCGGTGCGGCTGGGCGACCGGGACGAGTGGGTGTTCACCGGCCGCATGTCCCTCGACGCGCACCCCTGGACCCGGGACCACCTGGTGTTCGCGACGGTCGTGGTGCCGGGGGCCGCACTGGTCGAACTCGCCCTGACGGCGGGTGACGAGGTGGGCTGCCAGATGCTGGACGAGCTGGTCATCGAGTCGCCGCTGATCCTGGAAGAGGACGCCGTACGGCACATCCAGGTCACCGTCGGCCCGGCCGCGGACGACGGCCGCCGCGAGATCGCGATCTTCTCGCAGCCGCAGTCCGGCGCACAGGAGGAGCAGCCCGAGACGACGTGCCACGGGCGTGGCTGGCTGGCCCCGGACACCGAGCCGTCCGAGCCGTTCCCCGCACAGTGGCCGCCGCCCGATGCACAACCCCTCACCGTCGACACGCTCTACACCCGCCTCAACGCCTACGCGCACCGCACCGACGACGACTTCGACTACGGCCCCGCCTTCCGCGGCGTACAGGCGGCATGGCGCTCCGGCGACGCGGTCTACACCGAACTGGTGCTGCCCGACGACGCGGGACCGGCCGAGGGATTCGCCCTCCACCCCGCGCTGTTCGACTCCGCACTGCACGGCGGACTCAGCATGCTCGGCCAGACGGACGGCACCCAGGGCGGGCTGCCGTTCTCCTGGACCAGGGTCCGGCTGCACCAAAGCGGCCTCACCCGGCTGCGGGTGCGCAGCGCCCCGACGAGCGACACCACGCTGCGGATCGACATCGCGGGCGAGGACGGCCTGCCGATCGCGAGCGTGCAGCGGCTCGATATCCGGCCGGTCGAACAGGCGCAGATCGAGGCGGCACAAAACCGCTCCGACAACCCGCTGTTCCGCCTCGACTGGACCCCGGTGAGAGCCGCGGCGCCCCAACCGGCGCAATGTGCCGTCCTCGGTGAACTCGCCGTGTCCGGCGAGCGGTTCGCGGACCTGGACGCGCTGGAGCGGGCCCTCGCGCAGGGTGCGGCGGCACCCGAAGCAGTCCTGGTCGGGGTCGAGGCCCCGGCCGATCAGGCCGATGCGGCCGATGCGGGCGATGCGGGTGAGAGCGCGCGGGCCGTCACCGGGCGGACGCTCGAACTGATCCAGCGGTGGCTGGCCAGTGAGCGGTTCACCGGCACACGGCTGGTCTTCGTCACCCGCGGCGCGGTCGCGGTGGCGGGCGAATCGCCGGACATCGCGCAGGCCGCGGTGTGGGGTCTGGTGCGCAGCGCCCAGTCCGAGCACCCGGGCCGGTTCGTGCTGGTGGACCTCGACGACGACGTCGGCGGCGGCGAGGTGGACTGGGGTTCGCTCCTGGAGCTGGACGAGCCGCAGCTGGCCGTGCGCCAGGGCGGGTTGCGGGCGCCGCGTCTGGGGCGTGCCGACGCGGCGGTGCCGTCCGGGGCGCGGGCGTTGGACGCGGACGGCACGGTCCTGATCACCGGTGGTACGGGTGGTCTGGGCGCGCTGGTCGCCCGGCACCTGGCCGCCGGGCACGGTGTGCGGCATCTGCTGCTGGTCAGCCGGCGTGGTCCGGCGGCCGAGGGGGCAAAGGAGCTGACCGCTGAGCTGGAGGCGCTCGGCGCCCAGGTGCGGGTCGCCGCGTGCGACGTGGCGGACCGTGGCCAACTCGCCGCACTCCTGGACGGGTTGGACTACCCGCTCACGGCGGTCGTGCATGCCGCGGGGGTGCTCGACGACGGCGTGATCGAGTCGCTGACCTGCGAGCGGGTGGCGAACGTGATGCGGCCGAAGGTCGATGCGGCGCTGCATCTGCACGAGCTGACCGCCGACCTGGACCTGTCGGCGTTCGTGCTGTTCTCCTCGGTCGCCGCGCTGGTCGGCAGCCCCGGACAGGCCAACTACGCGGCGGCCAACGCCACACTGGACGCGCTGGCGCACCAGCGGCGCGCTGCCGGGCTGCCGGCCAGTTCGCTGGCCTGGGGCCTGTGGGCCGACGCCACCGGCATGACCGGTCACCTCGACGCGGCCGAGCTCGCACGACTGGAGCAGCTGGGCGTCGGGGCGCTGCCGGTCGAACTGGGCCTGGAACTGTTCGACCAGGCACTCGCATCGGACACGGCGCTGCTGGCGCCGGTCAAGCTCGACCCGGCCGCCCTGCGCACCCAGGCCCGCGCGGGCCTGCTGCCGCCGCTGCTGCGCGGGCTGGTGCGCGCACCGGCACGGCGCGCCGACGCCACAGGCGGATCGCTGACACAGCAGCTGTCCCAAGTGGCGGAAGCCGACCGCGAGAAGGTCGTACTCAACCTGGTGCGGGAGCAGGTCGCGGCCGTCCTCGGCCACACCTCCGCCGCCACGATCGGCCCGGAGCGAGCCTTCCAGGAGCTGGGATTCGACTCGCTGGCCGCGGTCGGGCTGCGCAACAGACTGACCCAGACCACCGGGATGCGGCTGCCCGTGAGCCTGGTCTTCGACCACCCGACACCGGCCGCGGTAGCACGACTGATCCTCTCCGAGATCGGCGGCGGCACCGAAGAACCGCCCATCGACCAGGAGTTGACGAAGCTCGAAAACATGCTTGCCCAGAGCGCGACCAGCGAGAAACAGCGCGTTGCAGGTCGACTGCGCACGCTGCTCGCCGACATCACCGAAGGCGGACAGAGCACACGTGCACTGATCGAGGCGGCTACGACCGCCGACGAGGTCTTCCAGTTGATCGACGCCGAGATCGGCGAGGGGTGAAGAGGAAAGTGAACATGAGCGCGGAAAGCACCGACCCACAGCAGGAAAAGCTCGTTCAGTACCTGAAGCGGACGGCCGTCGAGCTCAACGAGACCCGAACCCGGCTGCGGGAGTTCGAGGACCGTGCGAACGAGCCGCTGGCGATCGTCGGCATGAGCTGCCGCTACCCCGGCGGCATCACCTCGCCGGGCGAACTGTGGGACCTCGTCGCCTCGGGCCGCGACGGAATGTCCGGGCTGCCGACCGACCGCGGCTGGGACCTGGAGCGGCTCTACGACCCGGACCCCGACCAGCTCGGCACGTCCTACTCCCGCATCGGCGGGTTCGTCGACACCGTGCCCACGTTCGACGCGGACTTCTTCGGAATCAGCCCGCGTGAGGCGCTGTCGATGGACCCGCAGCAGCGACTGATGCTGGAAGGGGCCTGGGAGGCGTTCGAGGACGCGGGCATCGACCCGACGTCACTGCGCGGCAGCGACACCGCCGTCTTCTGCGGCGTCGGCCCCTCGGACTACGCGGCAGCTCCCGCCGGCAGCCTGCCCCAGATCGAGGGGCTCCGGCTGACCGGATCGACGACGAGCGTGGTATCGGGACGGGTCTCCTACGCCTTCGGCCTCGAAGGCCCCTCGGAGTCGGTGGACACGGCGTGCTCCTCCTCCCTGGTGGCCCTGCACCTGGCCGCACAGTCGCTGCGCTCCGGCGAGTGCTCGCTGGCGCTGGTCGGCGGCGTGACCGTGCTCGCCGGACCCACCCTGTTCGTCGACTTCAGCCGTCAGCGGGGCCTGGCCCCCGACGGCCGGTGCAAGGCGTACGCGGCGGACGCGGACGGCACCGGCTTCTCCGACGGCGTCGGCCTGATCGTGGTGGAGCGGCTGTCGGACGCACGCCGCAACGGCCACCACGTCCTTGCCGTGGTGCGCGGCAGCGCGGTCAACCAGGACGGGGCGTCCAACGGCCTCACCGCGCCGAACGGCCCCGCGCAGGAGCGGGTCATCCGCCAGGCCCTCACCAACGCAGGGCTCAGCCCCGCCGACGTGGACGCGGTCGAGGGCCACGGCACCGGCACCACCCTCGGCGACCCCATCGAGGCCCAGGCACTGCTGGCGACATACGGCCGCGAACGGACCAACGGACCCCTGCAGCTGGGGTCGATCAAGTCCAACATCGGCCACTCCTCGACCGCGGCCGGAGTCGCGGGCATCATCAAGATGGTGCAGGCCATGCGGCACGGAATGCTGCCGCCGACCCTGCACGTGGACACGCCGACCCCGCACGTCGACTGGGCGTCGGGCGAGGTCGAACTGCTCACCGAGGCACGTCAGTGGCCCGCATCCGAGCGAGTGCGGCGCGCGGGCGTCTCCTCGTTCGGCGTCAGCGGCACCAACGCCCACGTCATCCTCGAAGAGGCACCGGCCGAACAGCACGCCCCCGCCCAGCAGGCCGCTGCCCCGCTGCCTTCGGTACCGGTACTGCTCTCCGCGCGGAGCCGGGCCGCACTGCGAGAGCAGGCCGAGCGGCTCCGTACCCACCTGACCGCACGGCCCCAGGTCTCCCTGCTGGACACCGGCTTCTCCACGGCGACGACGCGCGCACAGCTCGACCGGCGGGCCGTCGTCGTCGCGGCGGACCGCGACGAGCTGCTCTCCGCGCTGACCGCGCTCGCCGCAGGCGAACCCGCCGACGGCGTGGTCGAGGGCCGCGTGGCGGAAGGCAAGCCGGTCTTCGTGTTCCCCGGGCAGGGCGCCCAGTGGGCGGGCATGGCCGTCGAACTGCTGGACTCCTCCCCGGTGTTCGCCGAGCAGATCGCGCAGTGCGCCCTGGCCCTGTCGCCCTTCGTGGACTGGTCGCTGCAGGACGTGCTGCGCTCCGCCGAAGGCGCACCCGCGCTGGAGCGGGTGGACGTGGTCCAGCCCGCACTGTGGGCGGTGATGGTCTCGCTCGCCGAGCTGTGGCGTTCCTACGGCGTCGAGCCGTCCGCCGTGCTCGGGCACTCCCAGGGTGAGATCGCCGCCGCGTGCGTGGCCGGAGCGCTGTCCCTGCAAGACGGTGCGCGGGTGGTGGCGCTGCGCAGCAGACTGGTGCTGGAGCGCCTCGCCGGACACGGCGGCATGGTGTCCGTGGCGCTGCCCATCGAGCGCGTCGAAGAACTGCTCGCCCCCTACGAGGGGCGCGTCTCGGTCGCCGCCGTGAACGGCCCGGCCGCGGTGGTGATCGCCGGAGAGCCCGCAGCGCTGGACGAGATCATCGCGGCGTGCGAGCAGGACGAGATCCGGGCCCGCCGGGTGAACGTGGACTACGCCTCGCACTCGACGCAGGTCGAGGCGATCGAGACCGAGCTGCTGGAAGTGCTGGCACCGGTGCGCCCGACATCGGCGCGCATCCCCTTCTACTCAGCCGCACGGGGCGAGTTCGTCGACGGCGAAGTGCTGGACGCCGCCTACTGGTACGGCAACCTGCGCGGTCGGGTCGGGTTCGAGCCCGCCGTCCGGGCACTGGCCGCAGGCGGCGCCGGCTGCTTCGTCGAAGTATCCCCGCACCCGGTGCTGGCGATGGCCGTGGAAGAGACGATCGCCGCGCACGACGCCGACAGCCAGGCCGCGGTGGTCGGCTCGCTGCGCCGGGACGAGGGGGACCTGCGGCGGTTCCTGCTGTCGCTGTCCGAGGCGCACACCGCCGGAGTCCCCGTCGACTGGTCCGAGCTGTTCGCGGGCACCGGTGCGCAGCACACCGGCCTGCCCACGTACGCGTTCCAGCGCGAGCGGTTCTGGCTGACGCCGCAAACCGGTGCGGGGGACGCCTTTGTGGCGGGACTGAGCCAGGTCGACCATCCGGTCCTGACCGCGGCCGTGCCGGTCGGCGATCGCGACGAGTGGGTGTTCACCGGCCGCATCTCCGCGGACAGCCAGACCTGGACCCGCGACCACGCCGTGCTCGGCACGGTGATCGTCCCGGGCATCGCACTGGTCGAGATGGCACTGACCGCCGGCCGCGAGGCGGGCTGCGCCGTGGCGGACGAAATGGTGCTTCAGGCACCGCTGGTGCTCGCCGACGACGCGGCGCGTCAGGTCCAGATCACCATCGGCCGGGCTGATGCCGACGGCCGCCGCGAGGTGGCGATCTACTCGCGCCGGGAGACCGACGACGACCAGCGGCAGCAGGCCACCTGTCACGGGCGCGGCCGGCTCGCCCCCGAGACCACCGTGCCCGCGCTCGCGCCGGCCGCCGACTGGGCGGCCCAATGGCCGCCGACGGGTGCCCAGGCCGCGTCGGTGGACGTGCTCTACGCGGGCATGACGGACCTCGGATACGACTACGGGCCGGTGTTCCAGTGCGTGCGCGCCGCATGGCGTCTGGGACACGAGGTCTACGCGGAGATCGCGCTGCCGGACGGCGCCGACAACGCCGGGTTCGGCGTCCACCCGGGGCTGCTCGACGCCGCCATGCACGGCGGCCTGCTGGAGAAGGAGCCGGGCAACTCGGTCGTCCTGCCGTTCTCCTGGTCCGGTGTACGGATCGGCGGGGGCGGAGCGACCGGCGCCCGGGTGCGGCTCTCCCCGGCCGGCGACTCCACGCTGCGCGTCGACGTCGTCGACGCGTACGGCGAGTCGGTGCTGCACATCGACAAACTCGTCTTCCGCGCGGTCGACCCCGCGCAGCTTCACAGCGCCACGGGGACCGGCGACCCGCTGTACCGGATCGACTGGGCCGAGGTCACCGTGCCGAAGGGGGCCGGGCGGGTCACCATGCTCGGCGAGGAGTTCACGGACCTGGACGCGCTGGAGCAGGCGATCGCCGACGGCGCGAACACACCGGACGTGGTCGTCGCCGAGATGCCGGCGCCCGGGAACGCCGGCGCGGACGCCGCGCGTGAGACCGCCGTCCGGGCACTGGAACTGGTGCAGCGGTGGCTGAACGGCGAGCGAATGGGCGACGCGCGGCTGGTCGTGGCGACGCGCGGCGGCATCGCGGTGGGCGACGAGCCGGCGGACGTGGCGTCGGCCCCGGTGTGGGGCCTGGTGCGCAGCGCGCAGTCGGAGCACCCCGGACGGTTCGTGGTGGTCGACACCGACACCGGCACCGGCGACGCACCGGACTGGGCGGCGCTCGTGGCCGCGGACGAGCCGCAACTCGCGCTGCGTGACGGCCGGGTGCTCGCGCCGAGGCTCGGCCGGGCACCCGCGGGCCCGTCAGGCGACGCGTGGCGGCTGACCAGCGCGCGGAAGGGTTCGCTGGAGGACCTGGCGCTCACTCCGTCGGAAGGCGGCAGGCCACTGGGCGCGGGCGAGATCCGCGTCGGCGTGCGCGCCGCCGGACTGAACTTCCGGGACGTGCTGATCGCACTCGGCCGGTACCCGGACGAGGCGCCGCTGGGCAGCGAGGCCGCGGGCGTCGTACTCGAAGTCGGCGCCGATGTGACCGATCTGGCGCCCGGCGACCGGGTGTTCGGGTTCATCCCGGAGGGCTTCGGCCCGCTGGCCGTCGCCGACCGCAGGACGGTCGTGCCGATGCCCGCAGACTGGTCGTTCACCGAGGCGGCATCGGTGCCGGTGGCCTACCTCGCCGCGTACTTCGGCCTGGTCGACCTGGCCGGTGTGCGCGCGGGCGAGCGGGTGCTGGTGCACGCCGCGGCGGGCGGGGTCGGCATGGCCGCGGTGCAGCTGGCCACCCACCTCGGCGCGGAGGTCTACGCCACCGCGAGCCCGCACAAGTGGGACGCGGTGCGTGCGCTCGGCGTACCGGAAGAGCGGATCGCCTCGTCGCGCGACCTCGGCTTCCGGGACGCCTTCCTGACCGCGGCCGGCGGCCTCGACGTGGTGCTCAACGCGCTCGCGGGCGAGTTCGTCGACGCGTCGCTCGACCTGCTGCCGAACGGCGGCCGGTTCGTCGAGATGGGCAAGGCGGACCTCCGCGACCCGCACACCGTGGCCGCCGCGCACACCGGGGTGCGGTACCAGTCGTTCGACCTGTTCGACGCCGGCATGGACCGGCTGCAGGAGATGCTGACCGAGATCACCGCGCTGTTCGAGCGGGGCGCGCTCACCCACGCACCGCTCCGGGCCTGGGACGTCCGCGATGCCGGCGCGGCCTTCCGGTTCCTGCGCGAGGGCCACAACACCGGCAAGGTCGTCCTCACGGTACCGGCGCCGATCGACCAGAACGGCACGGTCCTGATCACCGGTGGTACGGGTGGTCTGGGCGCGCTGGTCGCCCGGCACCTGGCCGCCGGGCACGGTGTGCGGCATCTGCTGCTGGTCAGCCGGCGTGGTCCGGCGGCCGAGGGGGCAAAGGAGCTGACCGCTGAGCTGGAGGCGCTCGGCGCCCAGGTGCGGGTCGCCGCGTGCGACGTGGCGGACCGTGGCCAACTCGCCGCACTCCTGGACGGGTTGGACTACCCGCTCACGGCGGTCGTGCATGCCGCGGGGGTGCTCGACGACGGCGTGATCGAGTCGCTGACCTGCGAGCGGGTGGCGAACGTGATGCGGCCGAAGGTCGATGCGGCGCTGCATCTGCACGAGCTGACCGCCGACCTGGACCTGTCGGCGTTCGTGCTGTTCTCCTCGGTCGCCGCGCTGATCGGCAGCCCCGGACAGGCCAACTACGCGGCGGCCAACGCCACACTGGACGCGCTGGCGCACCAGCGGCGCGCTGCCGGGCTGCCGGCCAGTTCGCTGGCCTGGGGCCTGTGGGCCGACGCCACCGGCATGACCGGTCACCTCGACGCGGCCGAGCTCGCACGACTGGAGCAGCTGGGCGTCGGGGCGCTGCCGGTCGAACTGGGCCTGGAACTGTTCGACCAGAGCCTGTCCACGAGCGCGGCGCTGCTGGCGCCGGTCAAGCTCGACCCGGCCGCCCTGCGCACCCAGGCTCGCGCGGGCCTGCTGCCGCCGCTGCTGCGCGGGCTGGTGCGCGCGCCCGCCCGCCGTCCGGCGGCGAGCGGATCGCTCGCGCAGCGGCTCGCCCAAGTCGCCGAGGACGACCGGCACCAGGTCGTACTCGACCTGGTGCGCACGCAGGTCGCGTCCGTACTGGGACACGCGTCGGCGGACGCGATCGAGGACGGCCGGGCGTTCAAGGAACTCGGATTCGACTCGCTGAGCGGGGTCGAACTGCGCAACCGGCTCACCCAGGTCACCGGTCTCCGACTGCCCGCGACCCTCGTGTTCGACCACCCGAACCCGACGGCAGTCGCACGGATGCTGCTCGCCGAGCTCGCGGCCGTCGAGGCGCCCCGCCCCGTGGTGCGGGCCGGGCCGCAAGCGGCGGACGCCGACGAGCCGCTCGCGATCGTGGGCATGAGCTGCCGCTACCCCGGCGGCGTGACCTCCCCGGAAGACCTGTGGGAGATGGTCGTGTCCGGCAAGGACGCCATCTCCGAGCTGCCGGGCGACCGCGGCTGGGACCTGGAACGGCTCTACGACCCGGACCCGGACCAGCCGGGGACCCTGTACACCCGCGGTGGCGGCTTCATCGACGGGGTCGGCGACTTCGACGCGGAGTTCTTCGGGATCAGTCCGCGTGAGGCCCTCGCCATGGACCCGCAGCAGCGGTTGCTGCTGGAAGCAGCATGGGAGGCGATCGAGAGCGCCGGGGTCGACCCGACGTCACTGCGCGGCAGTGACACCGGTGTGTTCACCGGCGCGGTCACCTCGGACTACGGCGCGGCGCAGCTGCGGGAGATGGACGGCTACTTCCTGACCGGCACCACCACCAGCGTGGTGTCCGGACGCGTCGCCTACAGCCTCGGCCTGGAGGGCCCCGCCGTATCCGTCGACACGGCGTGCTCGTCCTCGATGGTCGCCCTGCACCTGGCTTCGCAGGCGCTGCGCTCCGGCGAGTGCTCGATGGCACTGGTCGGCGGCGTGTCGGTGATGACCGCGCCGCACCTGCTGGTCGACTTCAGCCGGCAACGGGGTCTGGCCCCCGACGGCCGGTGCAAGGCGTACTCGGCACAGGCGGACGGCACCGGGTTCGCCGACGGCCTCGGGCTGCTGGTGGTGGAGCGGCTGTCGGACGCGCGCCGCAACGGTCACCGTGTGCTGGCCGTCGTGCGGGGCAGTGCGGTGAACCAGGACGGTGCCAGCAACGGGCTGACGGCGCCCAACGGTCCGTCGCAGGAGCGGGTGATCCGGGCGGCCCTGGCCGGTGCCGGGCTGTCGCCGTCCGACGTGGACGCGGTGGAGGGCCACGGCACGGGCACCGTCCTGGGCGACCCGATCGAGGCACAGGCGCTGTTGGCGACCTACGGCCAGGAGCGGGCGGACGACCCGCTGTGGCTGGGCACGATCAAGTCCAACATCGGACACTGCTCCGCGGCGGCCGGTGTAGCCGGTGTGATCAAGATGGTGATGGCCATGCGGCACGGGGTGCTGCCGCCGACACTGCACGCCGACGAGCCGTCGCCGCACGTGGACTGGGAGTCGGGCGCGGTCGCGCTGCTTACCGAGGCGCGTCAGTGGCCCGCCTCGGACCGGCCGCGTCGCACGGGCGTCTCGTCGTTCGGCGTCAGCGGCACCAACACGCATGTGATCCTTGAGGAAGCCCCCGCGGAAGAAGCGGTCGAGTCCCCGGTGGAGCGGCCGGCGGGCGCGGTGCCCGTACTGCTGTCGGCCCGCAGCGGTGCGGCGCTGCGGGCGCAGGCGGAGCGGTTGCGGGCCCATCTGGTCGCGCGGCCGGAACTGTCCGTCGCGGACGTCGCGTTCTCGACGGTGACGTCGCGCGCGTTGCTGGATCACCGGGCGGCACTGGTGGCCGCTGAGCGCGATGAGCTGCTGACCGTGTTGGCCGCGCTCGCCGGCGGCGAATCCGCTGCCGCGGCCGTCGAGGGCCATGCGATCGCGGGCGGGACCGCGTTCCTGTTCTCGGGTCAGGGTGCGCAGCGGGTTCGGATGGGGCTGGATCTGGCGGAGAGGTTCCCGCTGTTCGGTGCGGTGTTGGACGAGGTGTGTGCGCAGGCTGATCCGCACTTGGGGCGGTCGTTGCGGGAGGTGCTCGCCCAGGGTGGTGAGGTGCTGGACTCGACGCGGTTCACGCAGGTGGCGTTGTTCGCTGTCGAGGTGGCGCTGTTCCGGCTGGTGGAGTCGCTGGGGATCCGCCCCGACTACCTGATCGGGCATTCGGTGGGTGAGATCGCCGCCGCGCATGTGGCGGGGGTGTTGTCGTTGGCGGATGCGGTGGAACTGGTGGTGGCGCGTGGGAGGTTGATGGGGGCGTTGCCTGCTGGTGGGGCGATGGTCGCGGTGCAGGCCGGTGAGGATGAGGTCGCCGAGTCGCTGGCCGGGTTCGAGGGCCGGTTGGACATTGCGGCGGTGAACGGTCCGCGTGCGGTGGTGGTGTCGGGTGACCGGGAGGCGGTGGGGGAGTGGCTGCCGCGGTGGGACGGTCGTAGGACGACGTGGTTGCGGGTGTCGCATGCGTTCCACTCGCCGTGCATGGAGCCGATGTTGGAGGAGTTCCGTGCGGTCGCTGAGGGGTTGTCGTTCGCCAGGCCGCGTATCCCCCTGGTGTCGAACGTGACCGGGCAGTTGGTGGCGGAGTTCGACGCGGAGTACTGGGTGGGGCATGTGCGTCGGGCGGTGCGCTTCGCCGATGGTGTGCGGACGCTGTGGGGTGTGGGGGTGCGCCGTTTCCTGGAGTTGGGTCCGGATGCGGTGTTGACCGCGATGGCCCGCCAGAGTCTGGAGGGTGAGTCCGGTGGGGTGTTCCTTCCGGTGCTGCGGGGCGGGCACCCGGAGGTGGAGACCTTCGCACGGTTTGTGGGCCAGGCGCACAATGCGGGTGCGGAGGTGGACTGGGCGGCGTACTACGCCGGTACCGGTGCCCGGCGCGTCGAACTACCCACCTACGCCTTCCAACGAGAGCGGTACTGGCTCACCACCGGCGCGGGCACCGGCGACGTCGCCGCGGCCGGCCTCGGCTCGGTCAAACACCCGATCCTGGTGGCGGCCACGCAGCTCGGGAACCGTGACGAGTGGCTGTTCAGCGGCCGCCTGTCCACCGACACCCAGCGGTGGACCCAGGACCACGTCGTACAGGACGTGACGATCGTTCCCGGCACCGCACTGGTCGAACTGGCCCTGGCAGCGGGTGCACGCACCCACTGCCAGGCGCTCGCCGAACTGGTCGTGGAGGCCCCCCTGCTGCTGGAGGACGGGGTCGCACGGCAGGTCCAGGTCACCGTCGGACCGGCGGATGACAACGGCCGCCGCGAGGTCGCCATCTACACCCGCCCGGAGAACAGCGGGGACGACGCGTTGGCGGAGACCACCTGTCACGCCCGAGGTCTCCTCGCACCGGAGGCCGAGCCCATAGCAGCGCAGTGGGCCCTCTCATGGCCGCCCGCGGGCGCCGAGGAGGCGTCGGTCGACGAGCTCTACGCCGGCATGTCCGACCTCGGCTACGACTACGGGCCCGCCTTCCGGAGCGTCAGGACCGTGTGGCGCGTCGGCGACGAGGTGTTCGCCGAAGTGGCGCTGCCGGACGACACCAGCGGCGAAGGGTTCGGGATCCACCCGGCCCTGTTCGACGCCGCCATGCACCCCAGCCTGCTGCAGCGGGGCGACGACCAGACCGCCCTGCTGCCGTTCTCCTGGTCGCACATACGCCTCGGCACGACCGGGCTGTCCCGGGTCAGGTCACGCGTCACGACGCAGGAAGGCACCGGGCTCCGGGTCGACATCGTCAGCGAGCAGGGCGAGCCGGTGCTGAGCATGGACCGGCTGTACATGCGCCCGTTGGAGGCGGCGCAACTGGTGGACGGGGGCCGGGCCCAGCGCAACTCGCTGTTCGAGGTCGACTGGAGCCAGGTTTCGAGCGCGTCGGCAACGGCACGGGTGGCGGTCCTTGGCCAGGAGTTCGCCGACCTGGACGCACTGGAGCAGGAGCTCGCCTACGGTACGCAGACGCCGGACGTGGTCGTCGCCACCGTCACCACGCAGCCCGGCGACGGCCCTGAGGCCGTGCGGGACGCCGTGGCCGAAACGCTCGACCTGGTCCAGCGGTGGCTGGCCGTCGAGTCGCTGACCGGCGCACGACTGATCGTGGCGACCCACGGGGCCCTCGCGGTCGGCGACGAGACACCGGACCCCGTCCAGGCAGCGGTGGGCGCTCTGGTGCACAGCGCGCAGGCCGAATACCCGAAACAGTTCGTCCACGTGGACGTGCCCGACACCGAATTCCCCGACTGGGCCGCGGTGGCCGGTGTCGACGAGCCGCGGATCGCGGTGCGCGACGGCCGCACCCTCGCACCCCGACTGGCACGAATCCAGGCCGTGCCGGACGCGGTGCCCGCCTTCGACGGCACGGTCCTGGTGACCGGTGGCACGAGCGGTCTGGGCGCGGTGTTCGCCAGGCACCTGGTGGAGCGGCACGGCGCCGGGAACCTGCTGCTGGTCAGCAGGAGCGGTGCGATGGCCGAGGGGGTGGACGAGCTGGTGGCCGAGTTGGAGCAGCTCGGCGCCCGCGTGCGGGTCGCGGCGTGCGACGTCGCCGACCGGGAGCAGGTCGCCGCACTGCTGGCATCGCTGGACGAGCCGCTGACCGCGGTCGTGCACGCGGCCGGTGTGCTGGACGACGGCGTGGTCGGGTCGCTGACCGCCGAGCAGGTCGAGCGGGTGATGCGGTCGAAGGTCGATGCGGCGTGGCATCTGCACGAACTGACCGCGGGGATGGACCTGTCCGCGTTCGTGCTGTTCTCCTCGGCCGCGGCGGCGATCGGCAGCCCCGGCCAGGCGAACTACTCGGCGGCCAACGCCGCGCTCGACGCGCTCGCCGCGCGCCGGCACGCCGCAGGACTCCCGGCCACCTCGCTGGCGTGGGGACTGTGGTCGGACACCACCGGGATGGCCGGCAGGATGGCCCAGGCCGATGTCGCCCGTCTGGAAGCAATGGGCCTGCGCCCGCTGTCCATCGAGCTCGGCCTGGGGCTGTTCGACCAGGCGCTCGGACTGGACGCTCCGGTGCTCGTTCCGGTGCAGCTGGACCGGGCCGCACTGCGGCGCCAGGCATCGGCCGGGACGCTGCCCGCTCTGCTGCGCGGCCTGGTGCGCGGCTCTGCCGGCGGGCAGACGAGCCAGTCGCTCGCCGTCCGCCTCGCGGGCGTGGCCGAGGCCGACCGGCTCCGGATCGTGCTCGAGCTGGTGTCGGCCCAAGTCGCCGTGGTGCTCGGCCACGGTTCGGCCGAGGCGATCGAGCCGGAGCGTGAGCTTCAGGACCTGGGCTTCGACTCGTTGAGCGCGGTGGAGCTGAGCACTCACCTCAACAAGCTCACCGGACTGCAGCTCGACGGCACGCTCGCCTTCGACCACCCGACGCCGCAGGCCATCGCGGAACACCTGCTCACCCTGGTGGCCCCGGAGATCGAGGCCAACGGCCTGGTGCGCGGCTCTGCCGGCGGGCAGACGAGCCAGTCGCTCGCCGTCCGCCTCGCGGGCGTGGCCGAGGCCGACCGGCTCCGGATCGTGCTCGAGCTGGTGTCGGCCCAGGTCGCCGTGGTGCTCGGCCACGGTTCGGCCGAGGCGATCGAGCCGGAGCGTGAGCTTCAGGACCTGGGCTTCGACTCGTTGAGCGCGGTGGAGCTGAGCACTCACCTCAACAAGCTCACCGGACTGCAGCTCGACGGCACGCTCGCCTTCGACCACCCGACACCGCAGGCCATCGCGGAACACCTGCTCACCCTGGTGGCCCCGGACGCCGGGACGAGCCAACCGGCGGCAGACGCGCAGCTGTCGGAGGAGGACGAGATCCGGGCGATGCTCGCCTCGATCCCGGTCGAGGACCTGCGCGAGACCGGCCTGCTGGAGACGCTGCGCGACCTGGCGGCCGTCGTCCAGGTCCCCACGGGCGGCTGACGTGCCGTAACGGACCCGACCGGACCACACGCCACATCTACGAGGGGTCACCACGCAATGGACACCCGCAACACCACCACAGCCGAGACCGAACCGAAACGGCCCGCAGTTCCCGCATCCAGGGTCCGGGGCCCCAAGACGACCACGATGATGCAGTACGTGCAGCTGTTCCGCCGGCCCGGCGAATACATGATGGACTGCCGCCGCAAGTACGGAAAACAGTTCGAACTGAAGGTCTTCCCCGGCTACAAGCTCTACGTGCTGTCGGACCCCGACGACGTGAAGCAGATGTTCCTCGCTCCGAGCGACGTCCTGCACACCGGGACGGGAAGCGCCTCGCTGGAGAAGTTCTTCGGCCAGACAGGACTGGCCTGGCTGGACGAGAAGGAACACCTCGCCCGGCGCAAGCAGATCATGCCGTCGGTACGCGGCAGCGCACACCAGCGGACGGAGGAATCCGTCCGGCAGATGGCCAAGGAGTCCGTGGCCCGCTGGCCACGCAACAAAGCCGTCGCACTCCGCCCGTACGTGCACAAGTTCACCATCGAGGTGATCCGCGAGGTCGTCTTCGGCAAGCACGTCCCCTCCTGCTGGGACGAGCTGTTCAAGGTCATCTGGGACATGCTGAAGCTGAATTCGAGCGTCGCGACGATGATCGAGACGCACGAGATGTCACCGTTCGGCGTGAAGCTGCTCAGGGCGATCCGGCCGCTGGGCCTCGACCGCTTCTTCAAACAGCGGGACCGCTGTGACGAACTGCTCGCCCAGGCGATCGCCGAGCGCGTGGAGTCGGGCGAGCCCGGCGACGACATGCTCGCCGTGATGCTCGGCATGACCACGGACAACGGCTCGCCGCTCAGCGCCGTCGAGCTACGGGACGAGATCATGACCATGTTCGTCGCCGGCACCGAGACCACCGCCGCGGCCATCTGCTGGTCGCTGGAGCACCTGACCCGTGAACCGGCCGTCTTCAAGCGGCTCCTCGCCGAGATCGACGAGACCGGCAGCGACGAGTACCTCACGGCCACGGTGTACGAGGCGCTCCGCCGGTGCCCGCCGAACCCGCACATCATCCCCCGTGAGGTCATCAAACCGATCGAGATCGGCGGGGTGCGCTACGAGCCGGGCAGCATGGTCTGGGCGAGCGCCTACCTGGTGCACCACGACCCGAAGGTCTACCCGGACCCCTACGCGTTCCGCCCCGAGCGGTTCCTCGGCTCCAAGCCCAGTACCTCCGCCTGGATTCCGTTCGGCGGCGGCCGCGTCCGCTGCCTCGGCGACCGGATCGCGATCGTGGAGATGAAGGAGGTGCTCCGCGAACTGCTGACCACGTGCGACCTGCACCGCCCGGACATGAGACCGGAGATCCCGGTCGGCCGGTCCGTCACCATGACGCCGAAGCGCGGTGCTCGCCTGGAGCTCCGGCCCCGGACCCACCGGGCCCGGCGCGTGACGGAGGCCGATGGCTAGCACGGCCGGCGCAGCGCGGGGCCCCGCCACGGTGGTTGCCGTCGCATGAAGAGGTCGATACAGCGATTTCGGACGGATGAAGCACATCGGATGAGAATCCCGAACGCCGAATACACCGACAGGCCTTGGCGCATCCACGAGTTCACCCAGGACTTCGAAGTGGAGGATGTGTGGGCGCTGCCGACGCCCGGCGGGCCGGACGAACTCGCCCGGTTCGTACGGGGGTTCACAGCGGACGACGACGAGGAGAACTCACGCTTCATCATCCGAAACCTCTTCAGACTCCGCTGGACGCTTGGCCGGCTGCTCGGATGGGACAAGGAGAGCCAGGGCCTGGGGCATCGCGTGCAGACCATCCGGGGCAGGCTCCCGGCGGACCTCCGCGACGGGCCGCGCGGCCCGGACTTCGAGTCGGTCCCGTTCATCGCCGTCTACCAGACGGACACCGAGTACGTGGCCGAGCTCGCCAACCGGATGGTGCACACCTTGATGCACATCGGCTGGGTCCCGGACCAAAAAGGCATGTACTACGCCCAGATGACGTCGCTGTGGAAGCCCAACGGACTGCTCGGGCACGCCTACAGGACCGGCGGCAAGCCCTTTCGGCGCGTACTCGTCTACCCCCAGCTGCTCCGGGCGATCGGCAAGAACTGGCCGCAGTACACCTGATCGGCAACACCGTGGTCTCGCGACCACGACACATTCGACAGCTCAGAGAAGAGACGAGGCTTTCCCGCGATGACTTCCCTGCCAGGTTGGAATTTCGACACGTTCGCCGAAGGAATCCGGGCGGCCGGCATGGCCGAACCGCCGGTGTCCAAAGTGATTCCCGGGCCGGTGCACGGCACCGACCGGATGATCACCAATCTCGCATCGGTGAACTTCCTGGACCTCCAGCGCCGCGAAGACGTGATGCGGGTCCTCCTCGACGCCACGAAGCAGTACGGCCTCGCCACCGGTGGCAGCCGCATCCTCCAGGGCGTCACGCCCGCGCACGTCGACATGGAGCGGACGATCGCGGATTACCTCCAGAAGGAGTCGGCGATCAGCTTCGCGACCGGAACGCTCGCGAACATCGGATTCATGAGCGCGATGGCGGGCACGCAGTCGCTCATGAAGGGCCTGTCGATGGTGAACCGAGACGTCGTCTTCGTCTTCGACCGGGACGCGCACTGGTCGCTGTGGAAGTCCGCGGAGAGCCTGAAGTTCGGCGAGCGGCTGTTCTCGTTCGAGCACAACTCGGTCGAAAGCCTTGAGGCCATCCTCAAGAAACTGCAGGGCAAGCGCGTGGTCGTCGTGTTCGAGTCGGTGTACTCGATCGACGGAGTGGTCGCGCCGATGCACGAGATCGTCGACGTGTGCGAGAAGTACGGCGCTCTGTCCTACGTGGACGATGCGAACGGCTTCCTGGTCTACGGTCCCGCGCACCGCAAGTTCCACCAGGAGTACCAGGGACTGCTCCGGTCCACCTTCATCATGGTGTCCCTGAAGAAGGCCGTCGGCCTTGAGGGCGGCCTGATCGCAGGGCCCCGGGACGCCATCGCCGCCTTCGAACTGCTCTCGGGGGCCAGCGCGTTCACCGCTGGAGTACTGGCCCCCGCGGCGGCGGGCACGACCTACATCACCAAGCTCCTCACCGAGCAGGAGCCCGAGATCGTCGACAACTACCTCGCGAAGGTAGCCGACTTCCGCAAGCGGCTGACCGACGAGGAACTGCCGATCACGGACACCGAGACCTGCTTCACCTCGCTCGTCGTCGGCGACGAGCACAAGTGCCTCAGGCTCTTCGGCGCCTTCCTCGAACACGACATCCGGGTCCCTCCCTACGTGTACCCCGCCGCCCGGCGCGGTCAGGCCGTGCTGCGCATCATCCTCAACGCGTCGCACACCGACGAGCAGCTGGACCACTTCATCGAGGTGTCGAAGAAGCTGCGGGAGCAGAAGCTGTTCTGACACCACCGAGTTCGAAACAGAAGTCAACGCGCGTGCTCACTGGGCTGGGAGAGGTCTGAACCGATGAAGGGAAACAAAGCCGAGGCGACTGCTGGACCGATCGGTCCCGGGACGCACGCCGTCGTGACCGGCGGCTCCAGCGGGATCGGCCTGGCCACGGCCAAGATGCTGGCCGCCAGGGGCGCGCGCGTCTCACTGATGGCGCGCACCGCCTCACGGCTGGACGAGGCCGCGGCGCAGCTCACCAGGAGCGGAGCTCAGGTGGCCACGGCCGCCGCGGACGTGACCGACCAGGGCGCGGTGGACGAGGCGGTCGCTCAGCTGACCGCCAGGCAGGGGCCGTGCGACATATTGGTCACCTCGGCGGGCATCACCGAGGCCGGCTACTTCCAGGAACTGGAAGACGGAGCTTTCCGCGACGTCATGGAGACCGACTACTTCGGCACGCTGTGGCCCATCCGGGCCATCGCGCCGTCGATGATCGAGCGTCGGCGCGGGACCATCATCGGCGTGTCCGCGGTCGTCGGAATGGCCGGCACCTTCGGCTACACGGCCGTCAGCCCGGCGAAGTTCGCCGTACGCGGCCTGCTGGAGGCAATGCGCGGCGAACTGAAGCCGTACGGCCTGCACATCGGCTACATGTGCCCGCCCGATGTGGACACACCGCACTACGCCTATGAACGGCCGCGGCTGCCGATCGAGACCAAGGAATTCTCCAAAGCCATGAAGCTGATGCCGGCCGAGCAGGTGGCTGCCGGGATCCTCCGCCTCATCGAACGCCGCAAGACACGGATGGTGCCCGGCACGGTGAACCGGATGGGCGCGGCCTTCTCCGTGATATTTCCCAGTGCGCTCGACTGGTTCGTCGACCGCACGGTCCGCAAAGTACACCGCGATCGACCCGTCGGATACGTATCCGCGCGTGAAGTACGCGAACCGTAGAAGTTCCATCGTGGCGATGCTGCTGTACGGGATAGGAGACTGAGGAAACGTGAAACAGGGCGAGCGAAGGTCCGATGGCCAGGGGGAACAGGCCATCGCCGTTGTCGGCATGTCGTGCCGGGTCCCAGGGGCCGGCGATGTCCAGGCCTTCTGGCGGCTGCTCCGCGACGGAGTGGACGCCCTCACCGACGCCCCCGCGGACCGGTGGTACGACGTCCCCGACCTGGCGCCGTACCGCAAAGGCGGCTTCCTCGACCGGGTAGCCGACTTCGATGCCGCGTTCTTCAACATCTCCCCGCGCGAGGCCGTGGCCACCGACCCGCGCCAGCGCCTGGCACTGGAGCTCGGCTGGGAGGCGCTGGAAGACGCCGGCCTGGTGCCGGAGGAACTGCGCGGCAGCGACACCGCGGTCTTCCTCGGAGCCGCGGGCGACGACTACGCGGCGCTGGTGCAGCGCTACGGAGCGGACGCGGTGTCCCACCACTCCCTGGCCGGACTGAGCCGAGGGGTGATCGCCAACCGGGTCTCCCACACGTTCGGTTTCCACGGACCCAGCCTCGCCGTGGACACCGGCCAGTCGTCCTCACTGGTCGCCGTGCACATGGCGTGCGAGAGCCTGCTGTCGGGTGCGGCCCGGCTGGCACTGGCCGGTGGCGCTCACCTGAACCTGGTGCCGCAAAGCACCCTGGCCTTCGCCCGTGCGGGCGCGCTCTCCCCCGACGGCCGCAGCCACACGTTCGACGCCCGCGCCAACGGATTCGTCCGTGGCGAAGGCGCGGGCATGGTCGTCCTCAAGCGACTCCAGGACGCGATCGCCGACGGCGACCCGATCAGCTGTGTGCTGCTCGGCGGCGCGGTGAACCACGACGGCGACGACCAGGCCCTGACCGTGCCGAGCAGCCAGGCGCAGCAGACGCTGCTGCGGCAGGCGTACGCCAGGGCCGGCGTGGATCCCGGGCACGTGCGGTACGTCGAACTGCACGGCACCGGCACGCGGGTGGGCGATCCGATCGAGGCGAGCGCGCTGGGGTCGGTGCTCGGCCCGGGCCGCGACTCCGGGCAACCACTGCTCGTCGGATCGGTGAAGACGAACATCGGGCATCTGGACGCCGCGGCAGGTGTCATCGGACTGATCAAGGTCGCGTTGTCGATCCAGCACGGCGCTCTTCCGGCGAGCCTCAACTTCACCGAGCCGAACCCGGCGATCCCGATGGAACAGTGGAACCTGGAGGTCAACACCAGCACCGGCCCCTGGCCGCAAGGACCGGACGGCGGCCCGGGGATCGCGGGTGTCAGCTCCTTCGGAGTGGGCGGCACGAACTGCCACTTCGTCGTCGCCGCGCCCCCTGCCGCGCCCACGCGGGAACCGGCAGTACACCCCTCACGCCCGGTTCCGGTCGTGCTCTGCGGCACGTCCCCCGAAGCGTTGCGGGCCCAGGCCCGACGGCTGCGGGACTGGGTGGCGGCCGACACGGACCTGCACCCGGTGGATGTCGGCCACTCCACGGTCACGACGCGGTCGGCGCTGTCCGACCGCGGTGTCGTCGTGGCCGCGGACCGCACCGAACTGCTGGACGGCCTGGCCGCGTTGGCGTCCGGTGAACCGGCGGGCAACGTGGTGGAGGGCTCGGTCACCCCCCGATCCGGTGTGGTGTGGGTCTTTCCCGGACAGGGCGCCCACTGGGTGGGAATGGCCCTGGAACTGTGGGACTCCTCGCCCGTGTTCGCCGCCCGGATGAACGAGTGCGAGCGGCTGCTCGGCGACATGGTCGACTGGTCGCTGCGGGACGTACTCGGCGACGAGGCCGCGCTGGAGCGGATGGACGTGGTGCAGCCCGCGCTGTTCGCGGTGATGATGTCACTGGCCGAGATGTGGCGGTCGGCAGGCCTGGTGCCCGACGCCGTCATCGGCCACTCCCAGGGCGAGGCCGCCGCGGCGTGCGCCGCGGGCATCATCTCCCTCGCCGACGGGCTGCGACTGGCGACCCGCCGCAGCCAGGCCATCAACGCGGGCATCTCCGGCCGCGGGATGATGGTGTCGCTGGCGATGCCCGCCGAGCAGATGGCGAAGGAGATCGCCGGGCGGGACGGGGTTTCGATCGGAGCGGTCAACGGCCCCAACGCCGTGGTCATCTCCGGTGAGATCGCGGCGGTGAGCGCGGTCAAGGCCGACTGCGAGTCCCGCGGCATCCGCACCAAGGTGATCCCGATCGACTACGCGTCCCACTCCGCGCAGGTGGAGTCGATCCGGGACGAGATACGCGCGAGCGCCGACGGCATCGCGACGACCGACAGCGGTGTGGCGTTCTTCTCCACGGTGATGGCAGGCCGGATGGACGTGGCCGATCTGGATGCCGAGTACTGGTACCGGAACCTTCGTGAGCCGGTGCGCTTCGCCGATACCGTCGCGGCGCTGGCCGACGCGGGACACCGTGTGTTCGTGGAGGTCAGCCCGCAGCCCGTGCTGACCACGTCCATTCAGAGCATCGTGGACGACGTGGTGGTGCAGGGCACGCTGCGCAGGCACGAGGACCAGCCGCGACGCCTGCTGCGGTCGATGGCCGAGCTGTACACCAAGGGTGTCGCAGTGGACTGGCGGCCGCTGTTCGAGGGTGCCGCCCGCATCCCGCTCCCCACCTACGCGTTCCAGCGGGAGGCCTTCTGGGTCTGCGGACAGCGCGTCGACCCGCACCTGCCCCTGCCGCTGGAGACCACGACAACGGCGCCCGCGGCAGCGGAGCCGGCAGCGGGGACGACCGCCCCGCTGACCGAACAGAGCCTGCGCGCGCTGGTCCGCTCCCACGCGGCGGCCGTGCTCGGACTGGCCGACGCCACCTCGGTCGGCCCCGACAGCACGTTCAAGGAACTCGGCTTCGACTCGGTGACGGCGGTGGAGCTGAGCAACCGGCTGACCCGAGCGGCCGGACTGCAGCTGCCGACCTCGCTGATCTTCGACCACCCGACCCCGAACGCGGTGGTACGGCACATGCACGACCAGCTGTCCGGGCCGGGCCCGCACGAACACGCGATCGAGGCCGCCGGATCCACTGCCGTCGACGAGCCGATCGCGATCATCGGCATGGGCTGCCGGTACCCCGGGGGCGTGGTGTCCCCGGAGGACCTCTGGCAGCTGGTGACCGACGGCGCCGACGCGATCACGCCCTTCCCCGACGACCGGGGATGGCCGGCGTCCGACGCGGACTACACCCGGCTCGGCGGATTCCTGCACGACGCCGGCGACTTCGACGCGGGCTTCTTCCGCATCAGCCCGCGCGAGGCGCTGTCCATGGACCCGCAGCAGCGGCTGGTCCTGGAGGTCGCCTGGGAGGCGCTGGAGCGCGCCGGGCAGGACCCGGCCGCGCTGCGCCGGAGCCGGACCGGTGTCTTCCTGGGCGCCATGGGCCAGGACTACCTGCCGCGCCTGTCCGAGGTGCCAAAGGACCTGGCCGGACATGCCCTGACCGGAGGCGCGTCCAGCGTGGTCTCCGGCCGCCTCGCCTACACCCTCGGCCTTGAGGGCCCGGCCGTGACCGTGGACACCGCGTGTTCGTCGTCGCTGGTGGCATTGCACATGGCCAAGCAGTCCCTGCGGTCGGGCGAGAGCTCTCTCGCGCTGGCCGGGGGTGTGACGGTCATGTCGACACCCGGCATGTTCGTCGAGTTCTCACGGCAGGGCGGGCTCGCCGGCGACGGCCGCTGCAAGGCGTTCGCCGACTCCGCCGACGGCACCGGCTGGTCCGAGGGCGTGGGCGTGCTGGTGCTGGAGCGGCTGTCCGACGCCCGGCGCAATGGCCACCGGGTGCTGGCCGTACTGCGCGGCAGCGCCGTCAACCAGGACGGCGAGAGCAACGGCCTCACCGCGCCGAACGGCCCCGCGCAGGAGCGGGTGATCCGGCAGGCGCTGACGAACGCCGGCCTGTCCCAGGCGGACGTCGACACGGTCGAGGCCCACGGCACCGGCACCCGGCTCGGCGACCCGATCGAGGCGCAGGCGCTGCTGGCGACCTACGGAAAGGAGCGGCCTCAGCCGCTGTGGCTGGGGTCGCTCAAGTCGAACATCGGGCACACACAAGCCGCCGCGGGGGTGGCCGGCGTCATCAAGATGATCATGTCGATGCGGCACGGCGTGCTGCCCCGGACACTGCACGCCGACACACCGACGCCGCACGTCGACTGGTCCACCGGCGCGGTGGAGCTGCTGCGCGAGCAGCGCGCGTGGCCGCGGGTGGACCGGCCCCGCCGGGCGGGCGTGTCCTCCTTCGGGATCAGCGGCACCAACGCGCACGTGATCCTCGAACAGGCGGACGCCGACGAGTCGGCCGGTGCCGACACGGCGCCTGCGGAGGTCGTGCCCTGGCTGGTGTCGGCGCGCACGGCCTCGGCCCTGACGGCGCAGGCGCAACGACTGCGGGACGCGGTCTGCCAGGACCAGGCGCCCCACGTCGCCGACGTCGCGGCAACCCTGATCACCGGCCGCACGGTCCTGGACCACCGCGCGGTCGTGCTCGGCACCGACCGGGCGGAACTACTGTCCGGACTGGACGCGTTGGCGACCGAGCAGCGCACGACAGGCCTGATCACCGGAGCCGTCGGCGGTGTGCCGGACGTCGGCGTCCTGTTCTCCGGGCAGGGCAGCCAGCGCCTGGGCATGAGCCGGGAACTGGTGCGGCACTTCCCCGTGTTCGCCGAGGCATGGAACGCGGCCTGCGCCGCACTCACGCCGTTGCTGGACCACTCGATCGACGAGGTGGTGGCCGCTGAGCCCGGCTCGGACCTGGCCGCGCTGCTCGACGAGACCGCGATGACGCAGCCGGCACTGTTCGCCTTCGAGGTGGCGGCGTTCCGGTTGCTGGAGTCGCTCGGCATCGTCCCGGCCGTCCTGGTAGGACACTCGATCGGCGAGCTGGCCGCGGCGCACGTGGCGGGTGTGTTCTCCCTCGCCGACGCGGCGCGACTGGTGGCCGCCCGCGGCCGGCTGATGCAGGCGCTGCCCCGCGGCGGGGCCATGGTGGCCGTCCAGGCACACGAGGACGAGATCCGCGAGGCGATCGAGGACCACCAGGAGTCCGTCCGCATCGCCGCGGTGAACGGTCCACTCGCGACGGTGATCTCCGGTGACCAGGACACGGTCTGGGACATCGAGTCGACGTTCTCCGGTGCCGGGCACAAGACCCGGCGCCTTCGGGTCTCACACGCCTTCCACTCACCGCTGATGGAGCCGATGCTGGCGGAGTTCGAGCAGGTGGCGCAGTCGGTGTCGTACGCCGCGCCGCGCCTGCCCGTCATCTCGAACGTGACCGGAGTCCTGGCGGACGGTGAACTGGCGCAGCCGGAATACTGGGTGCGCCACGTGCGTGAGACGGTGCGCTTCGCCGACGGCGTGCGCGCCGCGGTGGCGGCCGGGGCCGGGGTGTTCGTCGAGGTCGGACCGGACGGCGTGCTGTCCGCCATGGCCCAGGAGACCCTGGCGCAGGCCGCGCCGGAGGTGACCGCGGTGCCGATGGTGCGCACGTCGCGGCCGGAGCCCCGCTCGCTGGCCGAGGCACTCGCCCGACTGCACGTCGCGGGCGTCGCGGTGGACTGGCCGGCCTACCTCGCGGCTGTCGGTGTCACCGGGCGACAGACCGACCTGCCCACCTACCCCTTCGAACGGCAGCGGTACTGGGTGCGGCCACAGCCGCCGAGCGGCGACGTCACCGGCGCCGGACTCACCGCGATCGACCACCCGTTCCTCGCGGCAGCCACCGACGTCGCAGTCGGTGACCAGATCGTCCTCAGCGGACACCTCGCACCGGCCGCCGACGCGTGGCTGGCCGACCACCGCATCTTCGGCGGCGTGGTGTTCCCCGGGACGGCCTACGTCGACATGGCCAAGCAGGCCATGGACATAGCCGGGTGCGGCCGGATCGAGGAACTCACCCTGCAGGCCCCGCTGACGCTGACCAGCAACGCCGTTGAGCTACAGGTCACTGTCGGTGCCGCGGACGACACCGGCCGGCGGGAGATCGGAATCCACTCGCGGGCAGCGGGGGCGCGGTCGTGGACCCGGCACGCCACCGGTGTCCTCGCGGCCGATCCGCCTCCCGCACCACAGGCCGCGCCGGACGCGTGGCCGCCGCCGGGGAACGAACCGGTCGAGCTGGAGGCCTTCTACCCCCAGCTCGCGGATCGCGGCTACGGGTACGGGTCCGCGTTCCAGGGCCTGCGCGGCCTGTGGTGCTCCGGTGACGAGGCGTACGGCGAGATCCGGCTCCCCGACGACGTGCCGCACGCCTCGTCCGGATGTGCCGTGCACCCTGCGTTGTTCGACGCGGCACTGCACCCGGTCCTCCATCTGCTTGCCGGGCCGGACCAGGAGCGGACGCTGCTGCCCTACGCCTGGTCCGGGGTGTCGTTCCACGCACGTGGCGGCACAACGCTCCGGGTCCGGACGGCGCGGATCGGCGTCAATGAGGTGTCGCTGCGGATCACCGGGCCCGATGGCGCGCCGGTCCTGTCCGTCGAGTCGTTGTCCCTGGTGCCCGCGTCAGCCGACCAGCTGGCCGCCCTCGCGGCGGCGGACTCCCTGTTCACCCTGGACTGGACGCCGCTGACGGACACGACCGGCACGAGCCAGGCGGATGCCGAGGTCACCCACGTGACGGCGAGTGCGGGCGCGGACCTGCCCGCGTCGGCCCGGGCCACCGCGCACGAGCTGCTCGGCCGGGTGCGGACGTGGCTTGAGGACGGGACCCGGCGGGTGATCGTCACCCGCGGCGCGGTCGCCGTCGGCGAGGACGAGACGCCGGACCTGGCGCTCGCGCCGGTGTGGGGCCTGATGCGGTCCGTGCAGGCCGAACACCCGGACCGGTTCGTCCTGGTGGACAGCGACGGTGACGAGGCGTCGACGGCCACACTGGCGACGCTGGACCTGTCCGAGCCGCAGGTGGCCATCCGCCGCGGCGTGGCGTACGTGCCGCGCCTGGCTGCCGCTCCGGCAGCCACCGCCGACCCTCCGAAGTGGACCGAAGGCACGGTGCTGCTCACCGGCGCCACCGGCGGGCTGGGTGCGTTGTTCGCCCGGCACCTGGTGACCGGGCACGGGGCGCGACGCCTGCTGATGCTCAGCCGGCGCGGTCCGGCCGCGCCGGGGGCGAACGAACTGGCCCAGGAGCTGACGGCGCTCGGTGCCGAGGTCGTGCAGGCCGCCTGCGACGTGTCCGACCGCGGCGCGCTGGCCGCGGAGCTCGCGCGGATCCCGGCACAGGCGCCGCTGACCGCGGTCGTGCACCTGGCGGGCGTGCTGGACGACAGCAGCGTGGAGACCATGACGTCGGAGCAGCTCGACCGGGTCTTCGGGCCGAAGGCCGACGCCGCCTGGCACCTGCATGAGCTGACGAAAGATCAGGAACTGGCGGCGTTCGTCCTGTACTCCTCCATCGCCGGTACGTTCGGCACAGCCGGCCAGGCGAACTACGCGGCTGCCAACACGTTCCTGGACGCGCTGGCCGCCCACCGTCGCGCGTCCGGCCTGCCCGCGGTCTCGCTCGCCTGGGGCCCGTGGGAGCTGGGCATGGCGGGCGAGCTCGGCGGGGCCGACCTCTCGCGGCTGCGACGTGCCGGGTTCGTGCCCGTGCCCGCCGCTACCGGGACCGCGCTGTTCGACACCGCGCTGGGCCTGGACACCTCGCTGGCCGTGCCGGCCGTGATCGACCGGGCGGCGTTGCGGGAGCGGGAAACCGTGCACGCGCTGTACCGCGGCATGGTCACGCCGCGGCGCCGGAAGGCCGAGCAGAGCGGCGAGCCGACGCTCGTGCGGCAGCTGGCCGACCTGCCGCCGAAGGAGCGGACGGACAAGGTGCTGGAGCTGCTGCTGTCCACTGCGGCCCTGGTACTCGGGTACCCGTCCGCAGACAATCTTGATGCCGGGATGTCGTTCCAGGACATCGGGTTCGACTCCCTGAGCGGCGTGGAGTTCCGCAACCACGTCAAGAAGGACACCGGCGTGGACATTCCGGCGGCGATCATCTTCAACTACCCGACGCCGGCGGCACTGGCGGTTCACCTGAGGGATCGGTTGTTCGGCGAGGAGGAGCCGGAGCCCGAGGGACCGGACGCCGAGACGGCGGTAGGGGACGAACTGGACGAGGAGATCGACGACTTGGACATCGAGGACCTCATCCAGCGGACGCTGTCCGACTGAAGGGCAGGCCGGCGAGGCAGACGACCTCAAGACGTGCGCCGCCTCGCTCGCGATGAACCCGGCGCGGCTGAGGAACGGCCGACGCGCTGCCCCGCGGAGCCGGGGCCGTACGCGCTCCCCTGCGGAGCGTCACCACCGTCCGCCCGGCCGGAGGCGGCCTTGGCGGTGCCCCGCCGCATCGGCCCGACACCACCATCTCGCCCGCCCGACACGACCGACACGACAGTGACCACCAGACCACCGAACGAGAGGAACCAGATTCATGGCACAGACAGGTGACCGAAACAGCCTGTGGATACGGGGAGTGGGGCCCGCGACGCACAAGGACACGCGCGTTCGCCTGGTGTGCTTCCCGCACGCGGGCGGCGCGGCATCGTTCTACCACCCCCTGGCGACCGAGGTGGGCCAGGCCGCCGAAGTGCTGGCCGTGCAGTACCCGGGGCGTCAGGACCGCCGCGGCGAACCGGCGTGCGTGACCATCGCCGAACTCGCCGACCACGTCCACGACGAGATCCAGGCATGGACGGACCGGCCCCTGGTGTTCTTCGGGCACAGCATGGGCGCGGTCATCGCCTACGAGGTCACCCGCCGCATGCAGCGGCAGGGCGAACACAGCCCACTGGGAATGATCGTCTCCGGCCGCCGCGCCCCGTGCCTGCCTTTCCCGGCGCGGAACGTACACCAGCATGGCGACGCCGCCCTGATCGAGGAGCTGCGGCGGCAGAGCGGAACCGCGGCCAGTCTCCTGGAGGACAAGGAGGTCGTGCGGATGATCCTGCCCTCGCTGCGCGGCGACTACCGTGCGATCGAGACCTACCGCCACCAGGAAGGCCCCGAACTCACCTGCCCCATCACGGCGATGACCGGACGCCAGGACCCAGGCGCCACCGAGGAGCAGGTACGCGCCTGGAGGAACCACACCCACGCCGCCTTCGAGCTGCGGCTCTTCCCCGGCGGCCACTTCTACCTCAGCGACCGGTGGGACGCGGTCGGCGAGGCCGTCCGCGACTGCCTCACCACATTCGCCCACCCGGTGGCCACCCACTGAACCGCCGCTCCTCTCTGCGCCCGTCGACGATGAATCCGTGGCCGGACGCACCCACACCCAACGGGGCCGGCCTCTTTCGAGGCCGGCCCCGTCCATGCCTCCGGGTGCTGGATGACCGCGTGTTCCACAACAGCACGGCAATGCCCGTCCGGTACCCGTTCAGCACCGGCCCTGACCTGCTACGACGTGGATGCCCCGGGGCGCAGGGCGGTGTGCATGAAGCTCTGGCAGCGGTCCCGGAAGCGGGGACACCAGGCCCGTAGCGGTCTAACGCGGCAGACGGTCCGGCTTCGCGCCCTCGGGGACGTAGCGGCGCCCCGCCGCCACCACCAGCCGTACCCGGCGCAGCGCCTGCAGGTCATCGACCGGATTGCCGTCCACGACAAGGAGGTCGGCGCGATACCCGGCGCGCAGCAGCCCGGTGTCGTCGGCGATGCCCAGCCCCTCGGCGGCCTCGATGGTGGCCACATCGACGACCTCGGCGGGGGAGAGGCCGATGTACTCGAAGAACTCCAGGCTGGAGACGAAGTCGTCGAAGACGGCTCGGGAGACCCCGGCGTCGGTGCCGGCGATCAGACGCGCGCCGCGCCGGCTCATCCAGCCCAGCCGGTCGAACATCTCCTTCGCCCGGTCGGGGCCGAACCGCTCTGCGAAACCGCGCCAGTCAGGGCTGGCCGCGGGGCACACCCGGATGCCCTGGTCCACGATCGCGTCGACCAGCTCCGCGGACTCCTGGAAACCGCCCGGTGCCATCCAGGTGCAGTGCTCGATGGTGGACACGCCCGCGGCCACCGCCGCGGCGATGCCCTCGGTGCCGTGTGCGTGCGCGGCCACCGGCAGCCCGGCCGCACGCGCCTCCTCCACCACGATACGCAGTTCACCGGTGGTGAACTGGGCCTGCCAGATGGGCGGGCCGTCCTTGGTGATCCCTCCGCCGGTGGCCATCACCTTGATGACATCGACACCGCTTTGTGCGTTGTGCCGGACCATCTCCCGGATCGCGTCTGCGCCCTCGACCTCGCCGCCGAGGAACCAGCAGTGTCCCCCCGGCCCGGTCAGCGGCACGCCCGCGGCCAGGATGCGCGGCCCCGGCAGCCGCCCGCCCGCGATCTGTCCGCGCAGTTGCAGCGCGAGCCCGCCTCGGTCGCCCAGGTCGCGCGCGGTGGTGATGCCGGTACTGAGCAACTGCAGCGCCCGCCCGGCCATGCCGAGGATCAGGTCCGCATCGTCCGCGGCGCGCAGCGCGGCGACCGGGTCGGGGCCTGCGTCCAGGGCGAGGTGGACGTGCGCGTCGATGAGGCCGGGCAGCAACGTGGCCTCGGGAAAGGCGAACCGGTCAATGCCGGATGAGGTACGGGACTCCAGGTCGTTGCGGGGGCCGACGTCGGCGATGACGCCGTCGCGAACGAGGACGGCTCCGTCGGCCAGCTGAGCGCCGCGGGGGCCGGTCAGCACCCGGCCGGCCGAGATCAGTGCATCCATCAGGTGCTCCTTGTGCTGTGGGGTCGGCCGCGCCGGTCGGGCGCCGTGATCTGCAGGGCGTCGGAGAGCACGGCGAGCCGGCGTGCATCGTCGTCCGGGCCGTCGCCGCTGGGCAGCGCGATCGGCACGGCCCGTGTGGACACGGTCTCGCCCGCGGCGTGGCCCGCAGTGCGGCGCGCAGTCGGCGGGCGGCGACCTGCGATGGCAGCCCGCTCAGCGGATCAGCCGCCTCGCCGGAATCCGCACCGTTCCCGGCCCCGCCCCGGGCGAGATAGGGGCTCAGGCGGACCAGGCCGTCGCGGCATTCGACGACACGACGGTAGTAGCGTCGGTGCACTCTGCGCACGCGCAGCGCGTCCCGCCGTCCGCCCGGGACGTTCCGGTTGAGGGAGTTCTCGGGGAACGCCCCGTGAAGCGCCGTCCACAGCGGGGCCAGCCGCCGGTACATCCGGCGGTGGTGCCACCACAGGCGTACGGTCGCCCAACGGGTCACCGTCGCCGGGTAGATGATCCCCATGACGAAGAGCGGGATCGCGAGGTCCAGCAGCAGTCTGGCACCCACGATCACCGGCGCGGGCACTGTACCGCCGAGCCAGCGCACCACATCGAGCACTTCGCGCAGGGTGCCGGCCAGCACCATGGCGGTGAGCGCCGCGGCGATCGGCCACAGGCCGGTGGCCAGTGGCCGGCCGTCTGCGCATAGCGCGCTGCCAGAAATCATCGTCGGACTCATCACTCTGATGGTCTGCCAGGATATGTCCCAGCTCATGCTGTCATGCGTCCCGGGCCTCTCCGCGCTCCGCCTGCTCCAGCCGGTAGACGACGTCGAGGAGGTCCATCACCTGCTTGCGGTGCTCCTGCGAGAGCTGCCCCGCGCGCATGGCCATCACCTTCACCTCACTGCTCTGCGCGGCCTCGCGCAGCCGGGCCTGCTCCGCGGCCAGCAGCTCCAGCTGCGCGGTGATGCGATCGGTCGCCTCACCCTCGACCAAGTAGGCGGCGGGCACGCCGAAGAAGCCGGCCAGGGCCTGCAGATGCTGCAGCGTCGGATTGGTCTTGCGGCTCTTGCGCAGCTGCCAGATATAGCTCTGCGAGATGGGGACACCGGTCTTCCGGATCGAGGCAGCGACGTGCTCGTTGCTGTACTCGTGGTCCGGATCGGGCCGGACCGTCGCAAAGAGCTGGTTCAGCTTGTCGGCGAGGCTGACGGCTGCTCCCTCTGACATGGCACCTACTCTGCCGCGGATGGAATCTCCACTGTGGTGAAACTGTGCAACATACAGTCTCCTCACGACAGTTGAATCCCGTCAACCCCGCGATTAGGGTGGCGCAGGCGATGGTTTTCAGCTGTCGTAGGACCTGCCAATCCTGGCGCCATGTACGTGAGTTGAAACGTGAACGTTACGCCAGTCCGACCGCCGGCCGTGACGGCGGCGTAGTGCACGAGTGGGTCAGACCTCCCCTCGGGCACACACCGTCCCACTGCGCCACGCCGGGGGGCGCCGTGACCGCGGAGGGGGAAGGTACGGATGGGATCTGCACGTCAACCGGCAAAGGCCGATCCGGGTCACTGCCGCAGCAGGGGCGTTCCGGACACAAAAACACCGCTCTACGCCCAGACCGACCAGCAACCGAAGTGGGAAAACCCGGCCGGCGTGCACACCGAGGGGCCTACACCCCGCCGGCCGGCGGGCCAACACCGAAAGAAACACGGAGCCACCAAGAACACGATTCTCCACGCCCTGCGGATGCTGCGCAGCGAAGACCAACACAGATAACGGGGATACGGGGGACAACTTGCAGCCGACGTCGGAAAAACCATATCCGAGAAACGCCTTAACCGATCAGCAAGGAACTGACGCCGAATACCTGGGACAGCTGCTGCTCGAAGCCCGGGGGTTGATCGAGTCAACCCTCTGCCTGCAGCAGAAACGTCTGATTCGCCCGCCGTCAGTGATACGCAAGAACAGCACGTACCTTCCCGGCGCCCTGGAACAGCTCGTCGGTGGTGCACGGCACACCGTTGCGGTGGCCCTGCCGGAAACCGGAAACTTCGAGAAGAACGTACTGCGGACGCTTTCCCGTAACGCTTCCCCACTGGTCGTCCGAGTACTTCGCGGGGAACAGGCCGAGCAGGCATGGCAGCCATGGCTCCAGCTGCCCCACAAGCGGGTCGACGCGCGGATGAACGAGGGCGAACTGCGCCGACTGCTCGTGGTGGACGGGGCGGTGGCGCTCGTCCAGGCGCCCACCGACGCCCCTGACGGTCAACTGACCGTCGTGAACGATGCCGCCGCGGTACGGGTATTGGAACTCCACTTCGCGGCGGCCTGGTCCCGCGGTCGCGGGATCGCCGACCACCTTCGCTTCAGTCCGCGCATGCGCACGGACATGACCCGCGGCATTCTCGAACTGCTGCGGGACGGGAACACCGATGAGACGGCGGCCCGGAAGATGAACGTCTCACTGCGCACGTATCGCCGCCATGTCGCGGAGATCATGCGGGAACTCGACGCCACTTCCCGCTTCGAGGCCGGTGCACGTGCGGTCGAACTCGGCATTCTCGCCCCGGGGCTGACCGACCGTGCGCACAAGCGGGCCCACCCCGGACCGTGGCACCCCGCCGAATCGCTGAGCTGAAAGCTGCCCCCGACAACGACCGCGGGGCACCGCCGACCTGATGGCCCCTCGCTCAGCAGTCCCTCTTCACCGGACGGGAGTCCGCTCTCTCCGCGCTCGCGCCGGTGCGGGACGACCAGGCCGATGCCCCGGAAGCCGCCGTCCGCAACAACCTGCGGCCGTTGCGGCTTCCGGGCATCGGCAGACCCACGGCCGACCGTGATGACACCAGCCACCCCGTGACCAATACTCACGGGACGCCCTGAGGAGTGGCCAGTGAACGACATGAGCGAGGACGACATCGGGCAGATGCTGCAGGAAGTCAAGTCCCTCCTCGACTCAACGGTCGCTCTGCACAGCGACCGCGGTGTCCTGGAACGCCAGGTCACCGAGGTGGAGGCCGGCCACGACACGATCCTGCAGACCGCTACAAGCCTGATCACGCAGGCCACCACGAGCGTGGACATCCTTCACGCCCTGCCGCCGAGCACCCAGGAACGGGCCCGGCAGCCGACCAGCTACGCGGACCGCCAGGTGCTCTACAGCGCGGGTGAGGGCGTCTCGGTGCGGCTGCTGACCGCCCCCGCCCTCCTCGACAAGGAGTTGGTACGGGAACAGTCACAGCGGTCGGCACTGGTGGGGATCAGGGTGACCCGGCTGCCTCCGATGCAGACCTATGTGGTCGACGGCAGCGTCGCGCTGGTGCTCGCGGACTCGGTGGCCGGCCGAAGGTCGTCGTCGCTGATCCGGGTGCCGGAGGTGCTGCACACCCTGAGCCGCCTCTACGAGAGCCTGTGGAACAACGCCTCCCCCGCCTGGGGCCGCGTCGTCCTCGCCGGCTGGGCCGGGGCCGAACTGGCGCCGCGGATACTCGGCGCCCTGCGGGCCGGTACCACCGACGAGGTGGCGGCGCGGGAGATGAAGATCTCCGTGCGGACCTATCGCCGCTACGTCGCGGAAATCATGTCGCTGCTCGGGGCCTCGTCAAGGTTCCAGGCGGGCGTCAGGGCCGCCGCACTGGGGCTGCTCCCGCCGGCCGCCGGACCGAGAAAGGACAACCGAGCATAACGGCATCAACAGGGCGTTGGCACCTTCCTGCACCAGACGTTGTCAGGCGCCTGCCCGCCCCGTTCGATGGAGTCCGGTCCCGCACTCCTCGTGAAGGCAGTTTGGAAGGCGACTTCTTCATGTACCACGCACCGGTCGGCCTGCTGTTCCCCCGACAGGGGACACAGAGACAAGGCACGGGCGAGCCCTGGCGAGACACCCCGTCGCCCGAACTCGCCCCCCGGCTGCCGGAGGCCGTCGGAGAGGACCTCGCCGACCTGCTGCCCCAAACGCCCACCGAGCAACTCGAACACGCCGGCCCGGCCCAACGCCTCATCGTCACCGTCGCGTTGGCCACCCACGCCGAAGCCGTCCGCCGGACCGCCCCGGACACAGAGAGGGCGCCGGCGGACAGCCCCGCCGCCCCGGACGTAGTGCCGGGCGGGCGGCGGTGAGCATGGCCGCCGGGCCGCCCCCGGTCAGCGGCGTCGGCGTCCTGGACAAGGTCTCCATCATCCTCAGCCTGATCGAGCAGCGGCCCACCGGACTCCCGGAGTTGGTGAAGCGCAGCGGACTGCCCCGACCGACCGTCCACCGCCTGGCCGTCGCCATGGAACGCCTGGACCTGCTCACCCGCGATGTGCACGGGTCGTACGCCCCCGGCCCACGCCTTGAGCGCTTCTCGGCCGAGGCCCAGCACGACCAGATGGTGCATGCCGCCGAAGAGATACTCGCAGGCCTTGCTGAACGCACCTCGTTCAGCACCCGACTGCACCATCTCCACAAGGGCGTCCACCTGTGCGTGGCCTCCTCGACAGACCCGGACACCGGCGTCGAGACCCTGCCGATCGGTACCACCCGCCCCGTCAAGGCCGGCCCGATCGGCCAGGTGCTGCTCGCCTGGGAGAGCCCCGAGGAGCTCTGCGAGGGACTGCGCGGGGCACGCTTCACGGCCCAGCAACTGACACTGGTGCGCAAGGCGGGGTGGGCCTACGGCTCCGACGACGCCATACCGGGCCATGCGGTGTTCGTCGTGCCCGTGGGGAACGGGAACGGCCGAGTGATCGCCGCGCTGATGATCTCGGGCCCGCGGGCCCGGCTGCCCGAAGTGCCCGACCGCCTGCTGCGGGCCGAGGTGATCGACGCCGCGGTCGACATGGGCATGGCATCACAGGCCCGTGCCCTGCGGCCTGCCCCAGGGTGAGGCCTCGACCGGCCCCTGCGGCCAGACACACGGAGGAATCGTTGATGAACGCGCGCGGAGATTCTCAGACGCTGCAGAAGCCACCGGACCGTCCGGACACCGAGACACTCGGTCGGTTCCTGTCCGTCGAACCCGCACTCAAGACGTCGCTGGACGCCCGCCTCGCGCAGACCGAGATGCGGTTGCGGGACTGCGTCCGCACTGCCCCCGCCCCGAGAATCACCGCGCTCACCAGCCACCTGGCGGTCACCGGAGGCAAACGACTGCGGCCCCTGATGGTGCTGCTGAGCTCCGAGTTCGGGGAGCCCGGGCGGGAGGGGATCACCCGGGCCGCGGTCGTCGCCGAACTGGTCCACCTCGCCTCGCTCTACCACGACGACGTCCTCGACCACGCCACCACCCGCCACGGTGTGCCCAGCGCCAACGCCCTCTGGGGCGAGAAGACGGCGGTGCGCGGCGGCAACTGGCTGCTGGCCAGGTCCGTACGGCTCTCCGCCGATCTCGGAGAGCAAGCCGTGGGCTGCGCGCTGAGGGCGACGAGCCGTCTGGTCGACGGCCAGCTGCGCGAGCTGCTCGGCCCGTCGCCGGGCGAGGATCCGGTGGACCACTACTTCAAGGTCGCCGAGGGCAAGACCGGGGCGCTGATCTCGATGTCCGTCGCCATCGGCGCACTTCAGGCAGCGGCTCCGCAGCCGTATGTGGAGGCGCTGCGCGCGTACGGTGAGCAGCTCGGCCTGGCCTTCCAAATATCCGACGACATACTGGACTTGACCGTACCGGGCGACACCACCGGCAAGCAGCAGGGCAAGGACCTGCTGGGCGCCGTGGACAGCCTGCCCGTGCTGCTGGCCCGCGCCGACACCAGCGCCGACGGGGCCGAGCTGCGGACGCTCCTCTCGTCCGGGCCGTTCACCGGCCCCGCGGCGCACCTCAGAGCGCTGGAGCTGTTCCAGGACTCCCCGGCCCTCGAACAGGCGGCGTCATACATGCAAGGACGGCTCACCGCGGCCAAGAAGGCGCTGACCTGTCTGCCGTCGCTGCCGGCTCGGCGGATTCTGTACGCCCTGTGCGACTACATCGCCTGCCGGAACTTCTGAGCGCTGCCGGTCCGCACGGACGCGGCGCCCTCCTGCGACTTCCAAGTCCAGCGCATCAAATGTCTCACCTGACTGTCTTGAAGACTCCGCTGGTCACAGCTCGGATCTGATGACATTCATGGGGAAAGCGATGTGACAGGGACTGAGAAACGCCAGCGCACCTGGATGAGAAGCCCTTGAAAGAACGCTGCCTGAGCCGGGGGATTACATCAGTGTCAGCGGTACTGTGATCGCGCAGGCGCATCGAAGGGAAGAGCCCCACGCACGTGGGGCGGCGGGCTGGTCGCCTCGGTCGACGGGATACGGCTCGTCGTCCCCGTGCCCAGCATGTACACATGGCCGAACCCCAAGCTCTCCGGGCGCCGCGGCGGCGCCACCTGCTCAACATGATCATGACCAGCCGGCGCCGCCTCGAAGCTCTCCGAGATCGCCGAGGCAGGCGGAGGCGCGCATCGGTCCCCGCCACCGTCCCGCGCAGGCAGAGCAGCGCTCGCTCCCCCCACCAAGCTGATAGGCGAGCTCAGTCCCGTCATGAGAGCAGCGGTGAGAAGAGGCATGGCGCCACCCCAGCACCGTGTACGACCCAACAAGCAGTTGGGGCTCACGGCCATCGGAGAGCAAGACGGGACTCACCGGCACACGCCTGGCGCGAACGCAGCCCACGGCTGCCCCGTGGCGCCGATCTTCCCGTCTTCCCGTCACCCCAACGCAGGAACTCCGCGAAAAAGGGGAGGTCGCACACGGGAGCGACACGGCGCGCTGATTAACATCACCGCATCCCCCCGGAGCGCCGCCGGGCACCTTGCCACGAGCGAGGTTTTCACCAACAAGGTCTTCAACGAGGTCTTCGCCAGCAAGTCTTTCCGACAGGAGGCAGCATGAGTGCGGCAGCGGGCTCGGCTCGGACACTGGTCATCCAGCCGACCGGGGGGACGGGGCAGCACGCCAGGCCCCATGAGACCTTCGCTCAGCCGCTGACGGCCCGGCTCGTCGACCGCGACTCCCACATGCCGGTGTCCGGCGCCGAGGTGACGTTCTCCTGGGTGTCCACCAGCCAGCAAGTCCTCTTCGAGGGGGACGAGATCACCGTCGCCGTACGGACGGACGCCGACGGCTCTGCGCAGACTCCCCCGCTCGTGGCAGGCGATGTGGACGGCATCGCGATCTTCAACGTCACCGCTGCCGGTGCTGCCCCCGAGCAGTTCCAGGTCACGGTCGACCGGTGAACTGAGCCGGTGCGCCGAGGTGCCGGCCCCGTTGGAGTCTGCGGCTGGCGGCCCCGTAGGACATGGCATGGCCTGGCTCGTGCGGCCGGTGCCCCGCGCGGGCGGTGCGCCCGCGATGCTGAAGCTCCAGCAGGTCACCGAAGACAAGCTCCAACAGGTCACGAAGACAACGCCGGCGCCGCGCTCGCCCTACGGGCGTAGAACGCGTTGTGGGAAAACGAGGACGGTGGCCTGCTCCGTGGCGTCGGACACAGGCTGCGCGAAGCCGGCCGTGGGCGACCGGGGTCGAATCCCCGGATCGTTTGGGTGAATCGGAGAGTGCGGCGAGATCCCCATACCGGCTCTCGGGGAGCCTGGGCATATGCGATCTGGGTTTGTGAGAGCCGGCGGGCGGTGCCACCGCCGCGCCCGTGCCGTCGGATTCCTGTGTGCTGTCGCCGCCTCGACAGTGCTGGTGAGCGGATGCGGGGACGAGGAGGTGGAGGGGCCCGCCGCCCCCTCCCCTGCGTCTCCGGGAACGGAAGGGGCTACCAGATCTCCCACGCCGCCTGCGAGCCCCACACCAACCGGGCGGCTCACCGAGGACCAGGCCGGGCGGAAGGCTCTGGTCCCCTCCGCGAAGACCGTCTGGGATCAGGCAGCGCGCGCCGCGACGGCGAAGGTCTCCGGCAGCAAGCTCGTCGAGATCGAGCTGGACCGGTCTGCCGACGGTGGTCCGGAGTGGGATACGAAGGTCGCCACAACGGACGGCACGGCCCATGACGTGCGTGTCGACGCCGTCACCGGAAAGGTGACCCACTCCCGGGCCGAGCCGGACCAGGACAGCGACGACAAGCGCGAACTGGCCGACCAGCTCCGCGGGGCCGAGATCTCCCCGCAGCAGGCGGTCACCACAGCCACCGACCGGGAGGAGGGCGTGGTCACCGCCGTCGGCCTCGAAGACTCCGACGGCGGTGCCACCGCCTGGTCCGTCGACGTCGTGACCCAGGACGACTGGTACAAGACCACGTTCGACATCGACACCGCCAACGGCAAGGTCCTGCATCAGGAGGTCGACCGGGACTGAACCGGGGCTGTACCACCTGCGGACTCGGTACGCGAGCGACCAGGACGCATGTACGAGGCGACGGTGGACATGCGTCTGGCCTTGCCTGTGCACGACGGTCGGCTCGGTTCAGTGCACCGTCTGGTCGCCGTCGGGCAGATCCTCGACCGTCACCTTTCCCCGCGGCACCCCCAGTTCGTTCGCCACCACCCTGGCCAGGCCGTCCGAGTCGGGCTCTGCGGGAAGGGGAACCTGCTCGCCCTCCGTGTAACTCTCGATCGCCTTGGTGAAGTAGCTCGGATCCCAGGCGCCGACGGCACCCCTGACCTCCACCGCACGTACCCTCCGCGCCCCGGTGCGCTGCTTGACCGCCGCGAGGATCCGATCCGACCGGTACTCCCCAGGCACCTGGAACAGGCTGGCGTGCGCGCCCACCAGTCCGCCGCCCTGGAGGCGGACGGTCACCGTCAGACAGCTGGTCACGCTCGGGTAGGTGATGGTCCCGCCCGGCCCGACCTCGCCGACCTGCCCCTCACTGATCCTGATGCTCCCTGTCGCGGGGATTACGGGCACCGGCATACGGGCCGGGAGCGTCACCGGCCCGGGAAGACCGCTCGCGACCGCCGGCTGTGCCCGGGCCACGGCCACGCAGGTGACACCCGAGCAAAGGGCCAGCAGTGCTGTGACGGGTAACAACGCCATGCCGTGTACTCGCATACACCGCATCTGCGGTATCGGCCCCACATGAGTTTGCGCGGCAATGGTGCGCGCTCTTCCCATCCTGCTTCCCATCCTTCTTCCGTCCCGTCCCGTCCTCGGCCCGATTCCGTTCCCGATTCCGTGCTGCAAGGACAGCCGTCACACGCATGCGTCCCAGGAACCGCGCGGCTCCCGTCAGACAAAGCCGGCCAGGGCCCTGCCGAATCCGAGGGTGCCGAGGGGCGCTGGGCCTACCCGAAGCGGCCGCGCTGCGCCACCACGACGACCCCGACCGCCTGGACCTGACCTCCTTTCAGGCTGCATGACCGGCCAGGGGCTTCACATCGGCCACTGATCCGGTGTGAGGTTCGGCCGTGAGGTCACTGGGATGTTCGGCCTTGTATGTCACTGATGTGGAGGCGTTGATGCTGCTCAAGAACGGTTGGACCGGTCGATCATTGTGACAGTTCCCTGAAACCTTGCAGTGACATGAAGACGTATCGGTCCCCGCCCCGCACACGGCGTGCACCTGCTCGCGCAGGCCGTGGAAGGGAATACCGCCCGGCGGGACATCGAGACCGTCACCGCCGCCCACCCCATACGCACCGCGAAGCTGCCGCGCTGAGCCAGACACGCTCGGGGCACCAGCGGAGTATCCCCTTGTGTGATCGGCTTGTGCCCGGCCGAAGCAGCGGTCGCCGCAGGCCACCCTCACCCGGAGCCTGGATGACGCCGCTCAGGGTAGACCCGCCTTTGCTGTGCGCTCAGGTCACTGGCCGGGCGGCGGCGCATACGGCTTGGTGGACGGCGCGGGCCACGCGCGCACCCCACAGAGAGCGGGGACCGGCGAAGGCGTGGACCTCGTCGCCGGGCCGTGGGGACCGGGCGGCGACGCACACGGCGTCCGTGGGGGTGCCGGAGCAGTCGTAGCCGGCACCGACCAGTGCCTGCACCTTGGCCTCGGTGGCGGTGGCCACGGCGTTGACCAGCGCTGCGTCGGTCAGAGCCACCGGAAGCGCGACAACGATGTTGATCGTGCCGGGCCGCACCGCCATGGCCGTGCCCTCCGCCGGTGAAGCGGCCCACCCGCGTACCCCGAGCCCCGCGGTGGCGACAGCGTCCACACCGCCGTCGTACGCGTGACCGTACGCCCGGACGTCGGCGGCCGTCATCAGCCCGACCCCCGGCCCGGGGGCGCCGGCGTCACGGGCCAGGTCGGTGAGGTATCGGTCCGGGTCGGTGCGCTGGTAGCCGTGGGAAACCTGGGCGTTGAGGACCCAGGAGCGTTCCCCGATGCCTCCGCCGAGCACGGCGCTGCTGATCACCCGCCAGCCGTCGCCTGCCCGCCACAGCAGGCTGTGCAGCCGCTCGCCGTCCTCGACGCGGGTGAGGCGCTGCACCGGCAGCAAACCGGTAGCGGGGCGGGGCGGCGGAATGATGGCGGTCACCGGACGAGTACTCCTTGCGGGGCGGGGACCGGCTGATCGTACGTCGTGCTGTCCCGGGCCGGGCGGGGCGCGCGGCGCGTTCAGGGCGGAAATCCGCGGCCAGGTGGTGCTGACGCCGGCCTGTCTGCGGCTGGCCACTCCCGATCCCGAACAGCTGCGCCGCATCCCGCTGCCGCACCACAAGAGCACCGATGAGTGATGCCGTCGCCGTGCTCGCCGACGGCCAGGTGCCGTACATGTTCGTGGAAGTGGACCGCCATACCATGAGCTCCCCGCGCCGCTGCGGGAGAAGATGCGCCGCTACGAGGCGTACCGGCGCATCCCGCCCAGCGGCCGGGGAACGGGGCCAGCCCGCCGAAAAAGCACTGGCAGCACCGCTACTGCCGCACCAACAGGCCCAGCTCCCGCCGGCGCTGTGGATTCACCGGCAGCGAGCGCGGCAGCCTCGCCACCCGGAAGCCGCCTTCCACCGGCAGGTGGACCTCCTCCCCGATGCGCGCAGCCCTTGCCGCGGGCATCCTGCTGGGCGCTGTGCTCGCCTGGCAGGCCGGCCTCGCGCTCGCCCTGGTCGTGCGAGGCCGGGGTCCGGCACAACTACCGCAACACCGGCAGTTCGTGGGCCAAGGGCGCTGCGGGCGGGCGGCGTACCGCCCGGCCGCTGGCCCCGCTGAACCTGGCCCGTCCGCTTCCACCGCTGGACTGTGCTGCACGATTGGGCCATACCCTCCAGCCGAGCCATATCGGTAACCCGGCTGACGGATCCTGCGGAATAGCCCGCTGAACTCAGCTGGACCGGAACGGCCGCTGAAGGAACCGGGCCGGCGGCCTGGGAGAGCGTTAATGTCCCCCGCTGGGGGGCTTGCAGCCGGTGCCGTCGGGATAGCCGCCGAAGGCGTTCGCCTCGATGAAGTGGGGGTTGACTTTGCCTTCCACGCACAGGGGGGAGGCGTTGATGAGGAAGCCGACGCTGGGGTCGACCTTGTAGGTCTCCACTTTTGCGGTGGGGTAGCCGAGGGCGGTGAGTGCGCGGCGGGTGCTGTGTGGGTCGATGTCGTTGTGCGTGCGCAGGGGTTCGAGTGCGTTCTTGATGCGTGTGACGGCGGCGATGCCGTCGCAGCGGCGCTGGCCGTGGAGGGGGAGGGGATCCTTGAAGCCGTGGTTCTCGGCGTAGTGGTCGGTGGGGGGCACGGCCGGTCCCGGAGTGTCCGCAGTCGTCGATGGGGTCGGGGTGGGGCTTTCTCCGGGGCAGGGGAAGTCCACCGGCGTGCTCGGCCTGCTCGGCTTGGCCGGCGCGGCCTGCGAGGGGACGCCGGCGGCGGTGTCGTTTCCCGGCCGCTCGGTTCCGCATCCGGCAGCGAGCAGGGACAGCGCCGCTATCGGCGGTATCCCGATCCGGACCCCGGTTCTCCTGATCATTGGCATGCCCCGATCTTCCCTACATCGCGGACAACGCGACAAATCGGCCGCGAGCCGGGCGGGGGATGTGGGGCTGGAGGGCGCGGTTGCCGGGGTGCTCATTCCCCGCGCGGGCGGTGGTGACGGACCGGGGCCGGGAGGGGACTCGGCGCGGCCATGTGCGGGCGGCGTGGCGGTGAGTGCCTGGTTGATGAGTTCGCCGGGATGATCCGGGCGGGCGCGGCGGCGTCGCGGGGAGTGAAGGCAAACAGGGCTACCAACACGACCGGCAACAGCGTCCGGCCATCGAACAGTTCGCCGCATTCATTCATTGCCCGCGTTGAGGAGGACGCCGAGTTCGAGGGGGTGCGGCCGCCGCCGTGGCGCAGGGTTTCCGCCGCCTCGGGGGAAGTGGCTTACTCGCCCTGGCTGTTCGTGTGCTGGGGCAGGAAGAACATCAGGGCCCACATCGCGGCGAGGGTGCCGCCGACCCACCAGAGCACGCCGGTGAACGCGTCGCGGTTGATCGCGCCGTCGGGCGAGCCGCCGGTGGCGGAGAAGAACACCAGGGCGGTCAGCGCGGTGCCGAGGGCGATGCCCAGATGCATTGCGGTGTTGAACAGGCCCGAGGCGGAACCGGCGTTCTCGTGCGGCACCTTGGCGAGCGACATGTCGGCGAGCGGTCCGCCGACCATGCCGAGGCCGAAGCCGATCAGCAGGACCGGGACGGTCATCGCGAGGAGGGTCAGGTCGGCCTGTCGGCTGCCGGTCTGGAGTCCGTAGGCCGCCATCGAGGCGAGTGCGATCAGGGCTCCGGCCTGGGGCAGGCGGCGCCCGAAGCGCCCGGCGGTCTTCATCGCGGTCGTCGCCCCGGTCAGCTCGCCGAGAGCGAGCAGCACGAAGGCCGCGGCCGCCATCAGCGGACTCATTCCCAGGCCGCGCTGGAGGTACAGCGTCCAGGTCATGAAGAACAGGCCGCACAGCAGGCCGAGCATCAGCTGCGCGGACAGGCCGCCGGAGAACTGCTTGCCCTTGAAGAGGGCCAGTGCCACGAGCGGGGCATTGTCCTTCTTGCGTTGCTGGTGTCGCAGGAAGACGCCGAGCACGAGGAGACCTGCGGCGAGCATGGCGAAGCACCACAGCGGCCAGTGGTGGGTGTGGCCCTCGGTGAGCGGGAAGATGATCAGGACCATGGCCAGTGCGGACAGCAGCATGCCGGTGAGGTCGAGGCGGTCGGCCTTCTGTGCGGTCGACTCGGGGATGAACCTCCGTCCGAGGAGGGTCACGGCGAGGCCGACGGGCAGGTTGATCAGGAAGATCGGCCGCCAGCCCAGTCCGAGCAGGTCGGCCTCGGTGAGCACGCCGCCCAGCACCGGCCCCAGGACGTTGGCGAGCGACAGGACGGCCCCGTACAGGCCGAAGGCCCTGCTGCGGTTCTCGCCGTCGAAGGTGACGTGGAGGGTGGCCAGGACCTGCGGGATCATCACGGCGACGCCGGCGCCCTGGAGCACGCGGGCGGCGATCAGCACACCGGGGCCGGTGGCGATGCCGCACAGCAGCGAGGCCAGGGTGAACACGGTGGTGCCGGTGAGGAGGATCTTGCGTCGGCCGTGGATGTCGCCGAGCCGTCCGCCGGTGATCAGCCCGACGGCGACGGTCAGCGAGTAACCGGCGGTCAGCCACTGCACCGCGGCCGGTCCGGCGCCGGTCGACTCCTGGATGGCGGGCAGGGCGGTGAGGACGACCGACTGGTCGAGGATGTCCATGAGCTCGGCGACCAGGAGCACCACAAGGGAGATCCGGGCAGCCGGGGCCATCTTCGACGACCGGCCCGATGAGGCGTGAGCCGGGGGCTCGGCGGTGTGCTGCGGCTCGTTGCCGAGCGCGGGGGAAGGCACGGTGGGACTCCTGGTTCAGAGAACCGGGGAGCTCGCCGTCAGCCGCACCGGGGCCGGAAAACACGAAACCCGGGGCAGTCGGCAGAGCTGCACCCGGAAAATGACAGGGAAATGCGGGGGTGGGTGACGCAACTCAGGCCAGCGCGACGTCCGCCCCGGGCACGTTCGAACGATCAGAACGTGGGGACTGCGGACGGCTACTTGGCCTGGGAGATAAGTCGTCACCTCGAAACACAGCGCCGGGGCCCCGGAACGGGCACCGACGGAACTCAAACAGGCTAGAGGACCCTCCGACACCCGTGCAACGCGATAACTCACCCACGCCCCGCCGCACCCGCCCCGCCCGGGCCCGCCTCTCACCCCATTGCCGTGCGTTCGCGCTCCTGTCGCGTTCTCGTGGCCTCATTCCTTCATGAGGTCGTCGGTGCGCGTGCTGTGCCGGATGGTGCCCTCCCACTTCGCGTATCGGGGTTCGCGGACCCGGAGGAGGACGGGCTTGCGGTGGTCATGGAAGAGGACCGCCGCCGGTTCGAGGTTCAGCAGCATCACCTGGTCGCGCTCCAGTCAGGACTCGTACCCGACGTGCCCGCCTCGTCGCCGACCACCACTGGCCCGGCAGGTTGCGCTGCCGGCGGTACGACGCGAACGCGCGTACCGGAGCGGCGGCCTCGAACGGCACCGCCCACGCATCCGCCAGCGGGCGCCGCAGCTCCGACCCCGTCCGCGGCGACGTACGCAACCTCGAACCCGTCCGCCGGGCGGCCCGTCAAAGCCGCCCGGCAGGACCTCCCACGCATGCTCCCTGTCCGGCCGAGCCCGCCCCTCGCCGCAAGGCAACTCTTCACCCCAAGATCCCCGCAAAGTGAAGCTTCAATCCGCAGCCTTCGACGTCACAGGACGCCCAGCTTGTGCCCGCAGGCCGGGCTTCAACCCTGGGTGGCACTCTTCCGGGTGTAGGCGTGACAGAAGTCCAGGCGCTATCCCTGAAGGAAATCTGTAGCAGCGGCAGTAGACATTGACTCGTTTCGGGGTTACTGTTTCTTCGTTCCCACGGAGTCGAAGAGGGCACGGCAGAGATGAACTGCCGCGCAAGCAGGTCAAGCAGTAGGCGGAACGGCAGTGGAGTGACGGGGCCGGAAATCGTTGGGTCCCGTCACTGGCTGCCGGGCCGAGCGGCCCCAGGGGCCGCGAGCAGTACCCGCGGTATCCAGCAGTACAACCGAGTAACCGAATGAGGTAAGGAGCAGACGCCATCAGGATCGCCCGGGCGAGGAAGGAGTCCGCTCGGGTACCGCAGGCCCCGGATTGGAAGGTGGTCCCCGGTCACGCAACCGCGATCCCCGCACCTCCGCCCTCCCAGGCGGACCAGCGGAAACAGAAAGTCGGCGAAGTCAGCCGGTAGATGGTGTTGAAAGCTCGGGGCCCGGGTGCCGGTACGGCACCCGGGCCCTTCGACGCGTCCCTGAAAGAAGAGGTCTATGCCCCCTCGCAGTACCCGCCCCGTCGACAAATTCGACGATGACGACTACCCCGCCTACACCATGGGCCGGGCCGCCGAGATGCTCGGCACCACCCCCGCCTTCCTTCGCGCCCTGGGCGAGCACCGCCTGATCACCCCCCTGCGCTCCGAAGGCGGCCACCGCCGCTACTCCCGTTACCAGCTCCGCATCGCCGCCCGCGCCCGCGAACTCGTCGATCAGGGCACTCCCATCGATGCCGCCTGCCGCATCGTCATCCTCGAAGACCAGCTCGAAGAAGCCCAGCGCATCAACGAGGAACTGCGCGCCCACGGCACCACCTCGTAGCGGCGTCCGAGACCGACCTGCCCGAACCGATCGCCGCTCCGGCACGACGTGATCACCCGCGACGGTGGGCGGCGCACCTTCCGGGCGGCCGGGCCCACACCGTGGCCCAGGCCGCCCGCGGCCCGAGGTCCATGAGGGCCTTGCATAGCTTGATTACGCGCGATTCGACACTCCGGGGGCCGTCTCCATATGGCTGCCCGATACGGGGCGCACGACTGTATGTGCTCGACGAGGATCTCCGCCCGCTGCCGATCGGCGCTAACGGTGAGCGTTACATCGGTGGCGCCGGGGTCTCTCGCGGATACACCAACGCCCGCCTGGGCCCCGACCAGCCACACTACGAAAACCGAGGTGCTCATCGAGACCGCACCACTGAGCCTGTTCACGGCGCACGCGACGGTCCCCGCCGAGACGGGTACCGGGACAAACGGCCCGACCAGCACGGCATAGCGGGTGACTTGCCAGTGCGCCCTCGTGGGACGGCACCTCAACCTGCCGTTCTGTGACAGCGGGTATTGGACGCGTACACAGGGCCCGCGCCAGTCCTTCAGCGACCTCTCCCACGCCCGCCGCCCCCAATCATCACCCCTCCGCAGACAGTTACGGCATAGCGCCGTCCCCCGTCCAAGATCCCTCACAAGCCCGTTTCCTGGGCCGGTTCCGACGAGCAGGACACAGCAAAGGACCTTCCGGTAGAGACCTCTGGACCCGATCCGCGCCAGCTCCCGCCCGTAGGCGTCCGGATGAACAGCTCGCGGTGGAGTAGTACCCCGTGCCTCCCAGCGTCTGACCCGCAACTCATACGGCAGCCGTAACGCCGACGCGCACAGCCCGGGCGCCCTGGCGTTCAGTCCGGGCTGATGTTCCAGCCTGGGGGGAGGCGGTCACCGTACACGTACCGTTTTCCCGTGGTGCTGCTGGTGCGAAAAGGGCGTCCGTTGTCAGTGATGCGGACGGTGCCCGAGCGCCCCTGGCTGCTCCAGTCCAGCTCCAGGTACCAGCGACAGTCGCAGGTGGTCGTCCGGGCGGTGACCAGCAGCACTTCGGGGTCCGCTGACGTCACGGTGTACGGGAAGGAGACCGCGGGGATCTCCTTGCCGGCCATGCCGTCGAAACCCGCGACGGACCGGACGAGGGGGCGGGGCTTGTCCAGGTCGACATCGAGGTAGCGGAGGCTGAGAGCGCCGCCGCAGCCGTTGTCCATTCTGTAGGCGTTCCATGTGAGGGGCTCCGCGCGTTCGGTGACGCGTACCCGCAGGGCTTCGAGTACCACCGCCTGCTGCGGGAACTTCCCCTGGAGGGAGATGCGCACATTGGTGTCCTCGTCGTGTACCGCGCCCAGGGAGTCCGCCCAGCGCCGGGCGTCCTGCTCCACCGGCGGTTTGGACACCTGGTCGGGAGCGCGGTCGACGAGATAGGTGTGGCCGCATCCCATCTGCCAGACATGGGAGTCGGCGGTCCAGGTGAAGGGCGCGTCTGTTGCCCGGTCGGGGGTGGCGGAAGAGCGCCGGTCGCCGGCCGCGGTGGTTTCGTCGGGGGAGGGCGCAGCCGACGGGCCGGCTCCGGAGACGGCCACGGTGATGGAGACCGTGGCCCCGACGACGATGACCACGGCGAGCAGGGCCGTGAGGATTGCCGTCCAGCCGTAGCGACGGGTTCGTCGTGCGGTGGACGCGTCGTCCGGGTCTGGTTCCGGGGCCGGAGGTGCCTCTTGGGCCGGGCCTGGTTCCGGGGCCCGAGGTGTCTCCTGGGCCGGGCCTGGTGTCCGGTCCGGGCGAGGCGCTGTGCCCGCGGAGGGCTGCGCTGAGGGCTGTGCCGGGTCTTCTTGACGCGGTGCCGTGGCCTTCGGGTACGGGGCCGGTGTGCCTGGAGTGGTCGACGGCCGACGGGCCTCGTCCGCCAGAATCCACAGGCGCTGCAGACGACGTCGCTCTTCGGGCGTGGCCCCGCACAGCCTTGCCAGGTGCTCGACCTGGGTGAATCGTTCCGGCACCGTCTGGCCCGAGCAGTAGCGATAGAGCGTCGACGTGCCGATGTTCAGCCGCCGGGCGAGAGCCCCATAACTGCGGCCGGAACGGTCCTTCAGCCCACGTATCTGCTCCGCGAACTCCTCGACCGCGGCGTTCTCCGCATGCCCCACGGCTTCCCCCACGCGCCCCGCCCAGTCCTGTCACCGTTTCAGCCAGTATTCCATCCCGTTCACGAATTCCCACGTCAACAGGGGTGGAACGGTTCCATCGTGCCACCCGGCCCGCTTTCTGTTGCGTTGGCCGTGGTGGGGTCCTGAGGCTGGTCGGTGTCTTCACCCATGCACCTTGACCAGGTCTCGCCGATCGACCGACCGGGGGCCGACCAGGTGCCGATCAAGTGCCGACCAGCCGAGTCATGGTCGGCCACACCACAGGGATGCTCTTCATGGCAACGCTCCGTACGGTGCTCACCACCGCTTCCGCTACCGCCGCCCTCGCCGTGGGCGCCACCACCCCGTTGACTGCCACGGCCACCGCCGCATCGGCGACGACCACGGCCTCGGCGCCCGTCGAGATGCCGCAACCCGCTTTCCTCAGCGCCGCCCAGATGCCGCCGTCCCTCACGCCGTGGACGGCCGAGCCGGTTGCTGACGGTGTACCAGAGTTCGAGATGTTCTGTTCCCCGGACGTGCTGCCCTCCGAGGGCACCCGTCACCGCACTTTCCGCACCGAACTGGACACTGGCGGCGTGCAGGTCACCACCGTCGCCAAGTCCCGTGTCCAGGCCGTCGAACTCGTCTCCGCTCTGCGTCGTGCGCTCGCCGGCTGCGGTGAGCGTATCGAGCGGGAGTACCCGGACACGGACGCCGACAGCCGCTACCACGGCAAGGTGGCGGTGGAAGAGGGTGCGTACGTCTACAGCCTGGACAGCGAGGACCGCGAGGTCGGTGCCACGGATATCCACCTGTTCTCCGTGGGCCGTGACGGACGGACCGTCACCTATGTCCAGTGGGGGCAGATGGGCGACCTCAAGGACGCCCCGCTGAAGGACTTCAAGACCACCGTTCGTACCGCCGTGAACAAGCTCTATCGCTGACCGCCGCGCGGTAGTCGTTCCGCACGCCCGGTACTCCGTGCGCTTCCCGTTTCCCCACCCGGTGGTCGACCGTCCCGGACCTCCCGTTCCCGGCCCGGCGGTCGACCGGCGTGCGGTGCCGGTTTGGTGTCAGCGGGTGGATGTCAGTGACGGTTTGTCAGGCCGGGGTGTTGTCGCTGGTCGAGCGTTGAGGAAGAGCGAGGTCACTGACGTGGGGTGGTATCCGTAGCGGGTGCGGCTGGCATGGGGCGGTACACCCGCCCCATGCCTCTGTCTCGGGAACGGTACTTGTGATCCTTCGGTGGCTGCGCGGCTGCACCGTGGTGGGTGTTGGTGTCCGCGGCGGAAGGCTGTTCGGTGGGGGAGCCGGGCGCGTGGGGTGAGGTCACGGCGGGGTTGAGGGTGTCCAGGCCGGTGCTGGCTTGGAATGACGGCGCAGTGCGCGCGCCAGCTCGCTGGCTCGCTGTACTCGCGTGGCGCGCGCGATGCGGGCCTCAAGTTCTTCCTCGGACAGGACAGGTCCGTCAGAAGTAGGGGAGGGGAAACCGGATGGGCCAGAGGCCCTTCCAGCGCACGGGCGGTTGCTGGACCGGCCGGAGAACACCACCCCCACCACGTCGGCCGCCGCTGTAGACGGAGCGTCCAAGAACGTCCCTCCGGCCCTACTCACCCCGGCAGCGGTGGGTCACGTAGCCGGAGAGCTGGCCACCATGGACATCGGCCCTCACTGCGTCATACCTCCGGCATCCCGCGCACCTGGCGCCTTGTACTTCTTGAGCTTCCCCCGTTGGCGGCGTACTGGATGCCGTGGAAGTTGCCGATGAGCGGGTTGCCGGTCACGCCGGGCACAACGACCCGGGATGCCTGCCACATGTTGGATTCCTGGGCGGTGACGCCGAGCATCACCTGGGCGGGAATCCGTCCGCCGCTGGTCAGTGTGTGGAGCTTGAAAAGGGACTGGGGCTGGTAGGCGTAGGCGTCCATCCCCAGGTTCTTCCAGTTCTTGGGCCGGGAGATGTGCTTGTTCAGGTTGTTGGTGGTGGCCTGGTCCACCGCCCATTCGATCTGCCGCGGCTTGGGCTGCATGGCCTGCTTGCGCGGGTCGTTACGGGGCATCGCGCAGTACCGCCGCGGTTCGGCCGTGTCGTCCAGCGAGCTGGAAGCCGCCGTGGGGCGGAAGGCGGCCTGCTTGGCGCCGGATCTCTTCGCGCCGGCGGGCGTTCGGTCCCCTCGGCGGTGTGTCCCTCGGGGTGACCCTGAATTCGGCCTGTTTGCCGGTGTCGAGGACCTTCAGGTCGACGTCGGCCGCGCGCGAGGCTGCGGCCTCCTGCGGGGTGATCCGGGAGTCCTTGCCGTCCGCTCATGCCGTCTTCGCCACCAGTGCCTCGCCGTGCGTGGTGGTGAGGAATCCTCGGGTACGTCCGTACGGCGCTCCACAGGAGCGGGCAACGGCTGCCCGGCCTGGGTCTGGCCGGTGATGAATACCTTGACGTCGGCGCTGCTGGACGGGTCTGTCTTCGTCAGCGGGCCGTGTGCCAGCAGCGCGGGCCTGGTCTTGCGGGTGTCCGCGGTGGCGATGTCCTGCGCGGTGACCCGACCACAACGCCGCCGGAATGCGTGACCTGGGCGCGTCGCCGTGACCACCCGGCTGGTAAGCGTGTGGTCCATCTGCGACAGCAGGGCAAGTCGGCCGATGCCGTGGTGCCTTGCCTGCGCTCTGTCACTGAGGCCCGGCCATCGCTGGAGCTTCTTCCCCTTCATCGTGGACACCTGGAGACCGGGGCATGAGGTTCCAGAGGAAGTGACGCCAGGTGGAAAGCGCCCGCCGGGAACTGCTCGGGCCTTCCCATGCTGTGATGCCGTTCATCCGCACGGCGAATACCAAGGCCTGCCGCCAACTGAACGGCCCGGCCGGATACGCGCCCACGTCCTCGTGAAGCGCGGGTACCGCCGGGCCGGGCCGCTTTGCCCACCGTTGCCTCACTGATGGGCGGGGGCCTGCGGGTTGCGGCGTACGCCGACCGCGGGGAGGACGGCACCGATCGCGCACAGCACGCCGGTGGCCAGGGCGGCGGTGTGTACGCCGTTGATGAACGCCTGGCCACTGCCCTCGACCACCGCCGCCTTCAGCTGCGTGGGCATGTCACCCGAGACAGGCGAAATGCCCATCGCCACTGCGTCCTTGGCCTCGTACACATCCTGAGTCATGGGCGTCGGCACCCCGGCGGAGGTGAGTTCGCCGGTCAGGGTCGAGCCGACCCTGCTGCCGATCAGGGAGACCAGGACGGAGGTGCCCAGGGCCCCGCCGATCTGAAGAGTGGTGGCCTGCAGACCGCCCGCCACACCGGCGTCCTTGACGGGCGAGTTGCCCACGATGGCGTCGGAGGAGGAGGCCATCACCATGCCGACGCCGAGGCCGAGGGCGATGAACGGCGGCCACATCGCGGCGTACGAGGAATGCACACCCCAGCCGAGCATCCCGAAGGCGGCGCCGGCCTGCAGCACCATGCCGAGCGGCATGGACAGCCGGGCGCCGAACTTCTCGGTGAGCTTCGCGCCCAGTGGCGAGGCGACGACGGAGGCCAGGCTCAGCGGCAGGGTGCGCACGCCGGCCTCGACGGGAGTGAAGCCGCGTACGTTCTGCAAGTACAGCATGACGAAGAAGATCACGCCGAGCAGGACGAAGAAGTTGATCGCGGTGATGATCGTGCCGACGGTCAGCGCGGGGCTGCGGAACAGCCGCATCGGCAGCAGGGGGTGCTCCACGCGCGTCTCGTACCAGCCGAACACCACAAGGATCACGATGCCGACGGCGAGCGCGCCCAGCGTCGAGCCGGAACTCCAGCCCCACGTCTCGCCTTTGACCACACCGAAGACCACGACGAGCAGGCCGGCCGCGAGCAGGATGACGCCGGGAACGTCGAAGCGGTGCCGGTCGGTGGTGTTCTTGCTCTGCGGCAGCACCAGCGCGCTGAAGACGAGCGCGATGACGCCGATCGGAGCGTTGATGTAGAAGACGGACTCCCAGTTGACGCGCTCGACGAGCAGCCCGCCGACGATGGGGCCGAGCGCCGTGGACACCGACGAGACCATCGCCCAAATACCCACCGCCATGCCGAACTTCTTCGGCGGGAAGACCGCGCGAAGCAGACCGAGCGTGTTCGGCATCAGCAGCGCGCCGAACAAACCCTGCATGGCACGGAAGGCGATGACACCCTCGATCGAGCCCGCCAGGCCGATGGCGACGGAGGCGGCCGCGAAGCCCACCACACCGATCATGTAGTACGTCCGCCTGCCGAAGCGGTCGCCCAGCTTCCCGCCGAGGATCAGCGCGGCGGCCAGGGCCAGCAGGTAGGAGTTGGTGACCCATTGCAGGTCGGCGGTGGATGCGTTCAGGTCCCGGCCGATCTCGGGGTTGGCGATCGAGACGACGGAGCCGTCCAGACCGACCATGAACAGGCCGAAGGCGACCGCGATGAGCGTCAGCCAGGGATTGCCGCGCCGGTCGCGCGGGACGACCGGCGGGGAGTGTGCGGGCAGGAGTGAGTGATCCACGACGGTGGAGGGCATGGAAGTGCCTTGTTCCTCGAAGAGATGGGGCATGCGGCTACGGATGCGCGGACGACCGCGCGAACGCCGTCAGTCGGCGGCGGGGTGAATGTGCCGCGCCAGCCCCTGGAGGGCGCCGAGGGCGGAGCCGAGGGCGTCGAGGTCCCCGTCGGTAAGGGCGTACAGCGCCTCGATGACATACCCGTCGATGAGATCCCCGACCACGGTGAGCCGGTGCCGGGCCTCGGGCGTGAGGTGCAGATGTGCCACCCGCTTGTCGGCCGGGTCCTGTCTGCGCTCCAGCAGCCCTTGGCCGGCCAGCTGGGTGACCAGGGCGCTCACATTGTTCGGCTTCATGAGCAGCACGTCGGCGGCCTCGCGCACGGTGATGCCGTCACGCCCACCGACGAGCCGCAGCAGCGCCAGCTGGCCTTCGGGCAGCTTGGGGTACGGAAAGTCCTGCGCAAGGCGCCGGTCGAGCGCCCGGTGCAGCGCGGGCAGGACAGCCGACATCGCTGAAGCGATATGTCGGACGTCCTGGGAGGACACGCTGGAGGTGGGCACGCAAACACTGTAGGTATGTGTTCATATCTATGTCAACATCCTTTCTCCGTCGGCCCGGCGGTGGCGGCCATCGGGCTCGCCTGCCGCAATCCCACACGGCGGTCCCAGGCGGTGAGCCGGTCGCGCAGGACCGCGAGGGACGGGGAGTCGGGCCGGTCGGCGAGGAGCGTGCCGTCCTGCTGGAGGGCGACGGCCGTCGTCGCGGTGGAGTGCCCGATGGCCCACCAGTCCGGGCTCAGCCCGGCCAGGGGCCGCTGCGGGTCGGCGAGGGCCGCGGCGAAGGTCCGCCAGGACATGAAAGCCTCCCGCGCCTCCGGCACCCACCTGCGGCGAGTCTTCTGGCTCGCCCCCCACGACCGCGACTCCGAACCCGACGGCATCTACGCCACCGGGGCCCCGTCCGAAGCGATCGCCCCGCGCACCCTGGCCCCGGGTACCAAGGGCTACAAGACCGAACGCTCCGAAGGCGGGCCGGCCTCCGACGCCATGCGCGAGAGGGGCATAACGCTTCCGAAGTCCTGAAGCCGCCACTGTGGCAAAGAGCTCGACCTCATTCCGAAGTTGAGTCCCTTCAGTCCCTGCCGAGCATGAACGAGCTCCTGACCAGTGCTTTCGCGGTGACAGGTGGCAGAGACTGAAGACCCTGTGACGTGTCGAATGTGAATGGACGGCCAGTATGGGGTGCGGTCACTTCACGGCGGGCCTGGCCGTACACGTGCCGGGAAGGCCAACGTTCGCGAGGGTGGCATTCGTACCCGGCTGGACGGCAGCCGCCGAAGACGCATCCCCACCCGTCCGCTCGGGTCTGCCTCGGCCCGCGGCATAGCGGCCGACGCCGCCACGCCCGCCGCCTAATGGGAGCTACGGGGCCGGGGAATGCTCGGTTCCGTAGCCGCCAGCAGGTGAGCACTATCGCCGCCGGAAGCAGTCGAGTTCTGGTGTCAGACCGTGCCCCTGCTGGTGGCCGGGAGGCCAGACCGCTGATGGGGTGGCGTGCCCGCCCCGCGGGGCGTGAGCACTGGATCCATTAGGCCGCGCGCCGTGCCTTCCGCAGGCTACGACGCGCAACGAGAACACACTTGGGGAGGGTTTGTTGCTGCTGATCGGTGACGACTGGGCCGAAGACCACCACGACGTCGAGCTCCAGGACGAGGCCGGCCGCAAGCTGGCCACCGCGAACCTGCCCGAAGGAGTCGCCGGCATCGCCAGGCTCCACGAACTCATCGCCCGTCACGGCGGTGAGCTGGATCCTGGGGAGGTGGTCGTCGGGATCGAGACCGACCGGGGCTCGTGGGTCCAGGCCCTGGTTGCCTCCGGCTACCAGGTCTACGCGATCAATCCCCGGCAGGTGGCCCGGTTCAAGGAGCGGTACGCCTCCTCGGGGGCCAAGAGCGACAAGGGTGACGCGCACGCGCTCGCCGACATGGTCCGCATCGACCGCGACCAGCTGCGGCCGGTGGCCGGAGACAGCGGCCAGGCCCAGGCCGTCAAGGTCGTCGCCCGCGCCCACCAGACCCTGATCTGGGAACGAACCCGCACCTTCCAGCGGCTACGCAGCACGCTGCGCGAGTACTTTCCCGCCGCCCTGACCGCCTACGCCGACCTGACTCTGACCAGCTCCGACGCCATGGAACTGCTGATCAAGGCGCCCACGTCGGCCACGGCGGCGAAGCTGACCCGCACTCAGGTCACGGCCGTCCTGGCCCGGCATCGCCGACGCAACCGCGACGCGAAGGCGGCCACCATCCAGGCCGCGCTCCGCGAGCGACAGCTCGCCCTGCCCGGGCAGGTCACCGCAGCCTACGCGGCAGCCGTGACCGCTCACGCGCGGCTGATCATCGCGCTGAACGAGCAGATCACCGGGATGGAAGAGCAGGTGAAGGCGCATTTTCTCGCGCACCCGGACGCTGAGATCTACCTCTCGATGCCCGGCATCGGGGAGATCACCGGGGCCCGGGTGCTCGCCGAGTTCGGAGATGATCCCACCCGTTACGCCTCCGCGAAGGCACGCAAGAACTATGCCGGGACCAGCCCCGTCACCCGGGCCTCTGGCAAGAGCCGCACCGTCCAGGCCCGATACGTCCGCAACAACCGTCTCGCCGATGCCCTCCAGCGCCAGGCGTTCTGCGCCCTGCGGGCGTCCCCCGGCGCCCGCCGCTACTACGACAAACAACGCGCCCGTGACATCGACTACAACCCGGCCCTGCGACAGGTCGGCAACCGCCTCGTCGGCATCCTCCACGGCTGCCTCAAAACACGAACCCGCTACGACGAAGCGACCGCATGGTCGCACCACGCCCAACCCCATGCCGCTTGACCTTCAACGACATGGGGTGTCTGACACACCCGTGGGGCCGACCACCGGCCGACCCCACGGGTGAACGAGGGACCGCCTCGTCAGTCCTTCTCGTACCGCGCCAGCGCAAGCCCCAGGCCGAAGAACGTGGGCGCCCACTCACCGACGAAGATCCCCCACCGGTCGGCGCGATCCGTGCCAGCCGACTCTCCCTTGACCGATGCCGTCCATGCCAGGAGCGACAGACCGATCGAGACAACAGCGGCCGTGTAGGCGTGGTCACTGCGCAAACCCGCCTTGTGCAGCTTATTGATGATCACGAAATACTCCTCGGACGTAGGTCTGCAGACAATCCCAACGTCACCCCTTCAGGGCACATACGCCTGCTGCACACCGCCAACCGGGTGAATCACGCATGCCACTCCGCCCATGAGCGGCTCCTGAGGAACACGCAACACCGCGACCGCCGGCCCTTTGTGGCCGGCCGCGTGCCATGCCTGCACTGTCTGAATGAGGAGGTCCAGCGTCGGCACCAGAACGAGAAGGCGTCCCTTGGGCGCAATCCGCTTTGCCGAGGCGGCGGCGATGATGGTTTTCCCGTTCCGCATGCGGCGTGCACCTGCCCGCGCAGACCATTTGCGGGAATACCACCAGGCGGAATGCCGAGCCCGCGAACACAGGAGTGGGTCGATCTGTGGCGACGTGCCGCTGAAGCTGATGCCGAGGGCGAGCGGCGGCTTCACGCCGCCGGGGTAGCGAAAAAGGTGCCCCTATGGTCTTCGTCAAGCTGCAGCAGCCGTCGGGGGCTGGTAGAAGGTGCCGTCGCGGAGCATGGCGAACAGGACGTCGATCCGGCGTCGGGCGAGGCAGACGATCGCCGTGACGTGGTGCTTTCCTTCCCGGCGTTTCTTGTCGTAGTAGGCGCGTGATTCCGGCTGGGACAGCGAGGCGAACGCCGCGAGGTAGAAGGCCCGTTTGAGCTGCTTGTTACCCCGCCGGGAGGGGTGTTCGCCGCGGATGGAGGAGCCGGAGCTTCTGGTGACCGGTGCCAGGCCCGCGTAGGCGGCCAGGTGGGCGGCGGTCGGGAAGGCTGTGGCGTCGCCGACGTCGATGAGGATGCGGGCTGCGGTCCTGACCCCGACGCCGGGCATGGAGGTCAGGACCGGGGAAAGAGGGTGAGCCTCCAGCAGTTCCTCGATGCGGGCGGCCAGGGCCTTGCGTTGGTCAAGTATCGCGCTGAGCGAGGAGGCGAGGCTCGGGATGATGAGCGCGGCGGCGTCGGTGCCCGGCACGACGACGGTCTGTTCGTCCAGGGCGGCGAAGATGTCCTCGACCAGACGCTCGGCCATCCTCGGCGCTTTCGGCCGCAGCAGTGCCACCAGTCGTCGCCGACCGGCTTTCCTCAACTGGCTTGGTGAGCCGAAGCGTTCGAGCAGTGCGAGGACGGCCGGATGGTCCAGCCGTGGGCCCAGGACCCGCTCCAGGGATGGGTGGACCTGGGTGAGCAGGCCGCGCAGCCGGTTCTTGATCCTGGTCACCTCACCGGCGAGGTCGTCGTCGAAGCCGGCGATCATCTTCAGTTCGGCGACGGTCTCGTCGGACGGGGCCAGACTCCGCAGGGTGTGCGGCATCGCGCGGGCGGCGTCCGCGATGATCGCGGCGTCGCGGGCGTCGGTCTTCGATTCGCCGGCGTAGAGGTCAGCGATCCGGCGCATCGCCAGTCCGGGCAGGTAGGCGATGCGGCAGCCCGCTTCCCGGGCCACGGCGAGCGGAAGCACGCCGATCGAGGCGGGCTGGTCGACCACCACCAGCACGGTTCCGTGCTTGGCGTGCAGCTTGTCGAAGAGCTCGCGAAGCTTCGGCTCGGTGTTCGGCAGGCGTTTGTCGAAGACCCGCTTGCCCGCCGGGGTCATGGCGGTGGCGTGGTGTTCGCCCTTGCCGACGTTCCAGACCGAGATAGACGTCGATGTCGCCGGTGTCGATCACGTGCCTCTCCGCAATGTCTGTGCTCTCCCCGGCCTCACCTGCGGCATCAGCGTGCCGGCATCCACGTTACGAAGAGACTGCCTCACCCGGTCCGGGATCGGCGGTCATGCCCCTATCAGCGGTCTGCCAATGCCTCCGATGCCCGGTGACACCACCTTTTCGATCATCATCGACTGGGGATCCAAGTCATGCCGGGATCGGAGGCCGGGAGCCCCGTTGCGGGGCCACGAAGAAGGTAACTGTGAGAGTGGGGCTGCGGCCCGGGTTGGGCTGCTGCCAGGATCGGCGTCGACGTTCCGGCATGACTCGCAAGGTAACTGACGGCTCGTCAGGGCTTGTCGTGCCCCCGAGATGTCTGCCGGACGTCGACGTCGACCTGGCCCACCACGTTGGCTTGATCAGCAGCTTGTCCGCCATCTCGACGTGACTCATCACAGTTCTGCCACGCGGTGACTCCACCCAGGCCGACGCCGACCACGGTCGTCCCGTCCAAGAAGGAGAGCAACCGCGTGACCATGCTCGCAGAACAGGTAGACGGCGTCATCGGCGTCGACACCCACCGCGACACCCTCGCCGCAGCCGCCGTCAGCCCCATCGGTGCCGTACTGGCCAGCAGCGATGCCCCTGCCAACGCCTGCGGATACCGGCGCTTGCTGGACTTCGCCCGCACCCACATCCCCGGCCGTCGCAGCTGGGCCCTGGAAGGCATCGGCAGCTACGGTGCCGGCCTGGCCGCCTTCCTCGACCAGGCCGGTGAGCACGTCGTGGAAGTCTGTCGGCCCAAGCGCCCCTCCGTCCGTGGCGGCCGCAAGACCGACATGATCGACGCGATCCGCGCAGCCAAGGAAGCCCTGTCCAGTGAGCACCTGATCCAGCCCCGGCTCCGCGGCGAGCGGGAAGCCCTGCGTGTCCTGCTCTCCACCCGCCATGGAGCCGTCCTCGCCTCCACCGCCGCGATCAACCAGCTCAAGTCGCTGATCGTGTCCGCGCCGGACGACCTCCGCGCCGAGCTGCGGAAGCTCAAGCGTCCGGTCCAGATAGCCCGTTGCGCCCAGCTCCGGGACCGGCCGGCCCAGGACATCGAGCACCGCATGACCGTACGGGCCCTGCGCTCCACTGCCCAGCGGATCCAGGCCCTGCAGGCCGAGGCCAAGGAGCTCGAGGACGAGATGCTCGCCCTGGTCCGCGAGGTGGCGCCCGAGCTCCTGGACCTGCTCGGCGTCGGGCCGATCACCGCCACGCAGATCCTGGTCAGCTGGTCCCATCCCGGTCGGTTCCGGTCCGAGGCTGCCTTCGCGTCCTTCGCCGGCGTCTCGCCGATTCCCGCCTCCTCCGGGCTGACCAACCGTCACCGCCTCAACCGCAGCGGCGATAGACAGCTCAACCGGGCCCTGCACACCATCTCGCTGATCCGGATGCGGCTCGACCCAGTTACGAAGGCGTACGTCGCCCGCAGAATCTCCGAGGGCAAGACCTCCCGCGACGCGCAACGCTGCCTCAAGCGAGCGATCTGTCGCCACCTTTTCAAGATCCTCGAACGCTCCAACCGAGACGCTGGGGAGAACTCCGAGAATCTCGCTCAAGCGGCTTGACGCGATATAGCAGCCTCGGGGACCTGCAGAAGGAACCGCCCGGCGGCATCGCCACCGAGCCCGCCGATCACGGACTCGGACGCTCACGCGGCGGGCTGACCACCACACTCCACCTGGCCGTCGAGCGGGGACACAAACCCCTGTCCCTTGTGGTCACGCCCGGCCACTGGCACGACAGCGCGCAGTTCCAGCTCGTCCTGGCCCGCATCCGCGTCCCCCGCACCGGGCCGGGGCGCCCACGCACCAAGCCCGGCAGGTCCGTGGTGACAAGGCGTACAGCTCCCGCGCCAACCGCGCCTACCTCCGAAGACGCGGCATCAAAAGACGCGGCATCAAAGCCACCATCCCAGAGAAGGCGGACCAGGCACGCAACCGCCTCAGGTGCGGTGCCTGTGGCGGCCGTCCGCCGAAGTTCGACAAGACCGACTACCGCGAGCGCCACGCAGTCGAGTGCGGAATCAACCGCCTCAAAAGACACCGGGCGGTGGCCACCCGACACCTCTACCTGCTGGCCGTGTCGGTGACCCGTTGCTTCTGGCGCACCGGTGACCGTGATTGCGCCCCAGCAATGAGCGGAGCGACACGGATTCCGACGGCCCGGCGGGCGAGCGGCGGTTCCGCCTGCAGAGCAATGCCGCCAAGGCGGCTCCGGTGCCGGCCAATGCGGCTGCGACGGCAGGGTGGCGGGCGGCTGCTGCCTGTGGGGAATGGGCGTGGGCGCTTTCGTCGAAGATGCCGTGGGCTCCGTGGTCGTGTCCGTCGCTGCCGTCCACCGGTTGCCAGAGGTTGCTCGGCCGGTCGGTCGGCGCTTTGTCGGGTGTCTGTTGTGAGGTGAACCCGGTGCGTGCGAGGTAGCGGTCGAGGAACGCCGGTGCCGCTCTGTTGGCCAGGATGGTCGCCACGGTGGATGCGCCGACGTAGTACTGCTTGCGGCGCGGGTGGTCCGCCGCATGGACGACGGCGCGGGCGGCCACTTCGGGCTGGTAGACGGGCGGTACCGGTCGGGGCTGGTTCGGCAGTCGGGACAGGACCCAGGAGAACTGCGGCGTGTTGACGGCCGGCAGCTGCACCATGGTGATGTTCACACGACTGTGCCGGTGGAGGAGTTCGGTGCGGACGCTGGAGGTGAAGCCGTTGACGGCGTGCTTCGCGCCGCAGTAGGCCGACTGCAGAGGGATGGAACGGAAGCCCAGGGCCGAACCGACCTGGACGATCGTGCCGGCGTCCCGAGGCAGCATCCGCTGCAACGCGGATCGCGTGCCGTGGACGACCCCCGAGTACGTGACGTCGGTGACGCGCTGGTACTCGGCTGGTGCGATCTCGGTGAAAGGCGCGAGCACCGAGGTGAATGCCACATTGATCCATACGTCGATGTGCCCGAAGGCTTCCGCTGCCTGCTGAGCAGCGGCGTCGACCTGTTCGTGCTCCGCCATGTCCGTGGGCAGACACAGCGCTCTGCCGCCCAGGTCCTCGACTTCGGCTGCGACAGCGTCGAGGCCGGCCTGACCGCGGGCGAGTAGCGCGATGTTCGCCGCCCGGCGGGCGAACAGGCGGGCTGTCGCACGGCCGATGCCGGCACTGGCGCCGGTGATCACTACCGTCTGGCTCATGAAACGTCCTTCCTGGGCTGTCCGCTGTCCGCTGTCCGGTGTTCCGTCATGGGCTTCGGCGATTGCTGTAGAGCTGGGCCGCGGTTTCGCATGAGCCTGGGCGGCGATGGACGCGCCGTAGCCGTAGCCGAGGCCTGTCCTGGTTTCCGAACGGACGGTCACCAGCACCATGATGGTCGCGTTACACGGCAGAGAGCCGTCCACCACGGCCCCTGCCCGCTTGAAGACACGGATGCCATGCGCCTGCCCGTTCTCCTGGGTGCGCCTGGGCGGTCCTCTCGGTGCCGGTGCCTGGGGGGCATTTCCTGGACTCGCCGTGAAGCCTTGCCGGATCATGGCGGGGACCGGTCGGCATCGAAGGCCTTGCGCCCATGCCGTCTGCACCTCGCCGGGCTTCTCCACGTGCATCCCGTCGAGTCCGATGGACCGGGCGCCGTGGTCAGCGCCCCGCAGTTCCGCGACCCTCACCCAGCGCCAACCACGGAAACGACATCAACCGAGAAACGTCCTCTGTGGGCCGAGGCGCGCACCGTGCATACGAGGGGTGAGCAGGGGGTGCTCGCATCGTGCCTAGGCCGTAGGGACGGGCTGGACGGCCTCGCCCTGGTGGATCCGGGTGCCGGCCGGCTCCACGTTCTCGGCGGTGTACCGCAGTTGGGTCATCTGGACCGACCCGCACCGGCGCATCAGTTCGTGAACGGCGTGCGGGAGCAGCCCCCAGTCGTCCTTGAGCAGCTGCAACGCAGGCCACGGTCCTCGATTTCCCACAACGCGTTCTACGCCCGTAGGGCGAGCGCGGCGCCGGCGTTGTCTCCGGTGACCTGCTGGAGCTTCAGCATCGCGGGCGCACCGCCCGCGATGCGCACCGGCCGCACGAGCCAGGCCATGCCATGTCCTACGGGGCCGCCAGCCGCAGACTTTGCCACGAGCGGGGGAGTCGACCGGGCCTGGCAGGCGTTCCTGCGGCGCTTCGACCTGGAGCGCACGTTCCGGCTGTTCAAGCAGACTCTGGGCTGGACCCGGCCCCGGCTTCGGGAGCCGGAAGCGGCCACCGGTGGACCTGGCTGATCATCGCCGCATACACACAGCTCAGGCTCGCCCGCCCACTGGCCCGGGACCTGCGGCACCCGTGGGAGAAAGCGGCCGCACCCGGCCGGCTCACCCCGGCCCGAGTCCGCCGGACGTTTCGGAACCTCCGTCAGCAAGCGGTCGTTGACCGGATGTGACTGTCGAGACGACGGATAAGGGGCGCTGGGTCCCAGGGATTGGCATGGGCATGAACTGCTTGGTGGCTGTACTCAAGTCGGCGGGAGGCGAGAGCACCTGCTGACGCGTGAACGCGTGGTGTCGGGGGTGCGGTGCTGGACGTCGTCTTGGAGCCCCGTTGGGTGGGTGACCATGGCAAGCGCGTGGTGTGCCCGCGCCATCCCGGGTAGGTGTTCACTGCTGCGGTGGGGCGGCTACTCGCCTGGGCGCCGGTCCCGAGCGTCGAAGCCGTCACCGGACCTCGCGCAACCTGCCGGTGCGGACTTCGTAGACGAAGCCGCGGACAGCGTCCTTGTGGACGAGGAACGGGCTTTCCCGGATGCGGGCTACGGAGCGACGCACCTGCTCCTCCAAGTCGCTGAAGGCATGGAACTCGAACGGCACCTCAGCCCCTGTCTCGCTCTCCACCTGTCGTTTCAGCTCGTCATCCTGGAACGTGAGCATCCCGCACTCAGTGTTGTGCATGAGCATGATCTCTCGCGTTCCCCCGACATGCTGGGAGATGACGAGCGACCGGATCGTGTCTTCCGTGACCACCCCACCGGCGTTCCGGATGACGTGCGCGTCCCCCTCTTCGAGGCCGAGCATCTTGTAGATGTCAAGCCGAGAATCCATGCAGGCGATGACGGTCACGTGCTTTCTCGGCGGCCGCGGAGGATCGAGGTCCTCGTACGCCGCCGCGAATGCAGCGTTCTTCTCAAGCACGTCGTCGATGGCACTCATCGCTCTTCCTCCAGGCGTACGCCTCGTCGCTGGCCGGACCGGGCGCGGCCTCGGAGCCGATCGTCGCCAGCACCGCGGCCAGCATCACGAGAGACGACATGGGGTGTTCCGTATAAACACGATTCTCCCTGTCATCTCCTTCTCGCGGGCTGTCACCACTGGGCTAACCAGCACAATGCCCAGCCGCACCGCCGCGGAGCTGGTGGAAGCGAAAATGTCGTGGCCGATGCCGACGATCTCCATCGCCAGAGAGCCGCGCCGCCCGGTCCGTCGACTGGCACGGGGTGGAGAAGCGACGTTAGCTGGATGCCGGTGCGGGTGTGACGGATCACGAACGTCCTGCCGCACCGGGGCGCTGTCACAGCCGACAGGCCCGTACCCGATCGGGGTGTCCCGGGCCTGTCGGCTGTTCGCCGGCGTCGTGATGGCGGGCTCAGACTTCCGCTACGACTTCTTCCGCCTGCATACCCTTCTGCCCTTGCACCGCGATGAAGGTCACGTTCTGACCTTCCTTGAGGCTCTTGAAGCAGCTCCCCTGGATCGCCCTGAAGTGCACGGAGAGGTCGGGACCGCCGCTCTCGGGGGTGATGAAACCGAACCCCTTCGCGTCGCTGAACCACTTCACCGTGCCGGACTGGCGCTCAGCCATGTCCACTCCCTCGCGTGTTTCGGCAGGGGTGCGTAGAACATCCCCGTAAGCGGATCATCCCTGCTCGGCGGAGGGCGGTTAGGGACCGTAAAGAATCAAGGTGTGGGTTTTGCTTGTGGCGTGAGAGTGACGCCGTGCGCCGTGGCGTAGACGAGGAGGCCGGTGAGGGTGCTCAGGTGCGCCGCTGCGGGCCCGAGGGAGTGCCCGTGCTGGACCATCAGCTGTCTGATCTCGCCGGTGGCCTCGCGGATGGTGTCCTTGCTGACGGTGAACAGGCGGGCGAGCGCGGTGGGCGGCAGGGCGAGGTGTTGCTGCAGCGCGGTAGCCAGGACGCGGTCGGCCAGGTTCAGTTTGGCTTTGCGGCCGCCTCCCGGGGCCCGGCGACGTGTGCCGCCGTCGCGTCGGGTGGTGTGGTCCGGGGCGTGCAGTGCCTGCCAGGGGGCGGCCAGGGCCGTGGTCAGCTCGGTCAGTGTGGTGCTGGTCATGCCCGTCAGGGCGGGGTGCGACAGGGCCCCACGGTCGAGGCCGACGGTCGGCCCGCTGAGGCTCGCCGGCTCGGTGAGGCGGGGGTGCACGGTGTAGTTCCACTCCCCGTGGAAGGCGTGGCCGGTCAGCGGCACCGCGTTCATCTCGGCGTCGCTGACCTTCACACCGGTGGGGTAGCGGCCGGGGTCCAGTTCGGCGTGGACGGTGAGCCCGGTGCGTGTGGTGGTCGCGGCGATGCTCTGCACGACGACCTCATAGCTGGTCAGCGGACGGCCGCGCCAGTTCATCGTGATCGCGGAGAACAGCCGGTGCTCCACCTTGTTCCATTTCGACGTGCCCGGAGGCATGTGACAGACAGTGACGGCCAGGCCCGTCTCGGCGGCGAAGGCCGCGAGTTCGGTCTTCCAGGCCCGGGTGCGGTAGCCGTTGGAGCCACCGGCGTCGGCGATGATCAGCAGCCGGGTAGCGCCGGGGTAGTCGAGGCGTCCTCGCCCGTTCCACCAGCGGCGGATCGACTCGACCGCGAAGGCAGCGGTGTCGTGGTCACAGCCGACGCTGACCCAGCCGGTGTTCGAAGTGATGTCGTAGATCCCGTACGGGGCGGCCCTGCCGAGCTCCTGATCGGGGAAGTCATGGGTACCGACCCGCACCGGCCGGCCCGTCGGCCGCCACTCGCGGCCCGCGTTCTTGAACTGGCCGACGACTTCCTTCTTTTTCGTATCCACGCTGACCACCGGCTCGCCGCCCGCCTGATGGTCCCTGACCTGGTCGTTGATATACCGGAACTGCGCATCCCGATTCGGGTGCTGGGCTCCCTCCAGGGTCTTCGCGTTGGCCTGCAGGCTGAAACCGTTCTCCCGCAGCAGCCGGCCCACGGTCGGCGCCGACACAGCATGGCCCTGCCGAGTCAGCTCCCCGGCCAGACACCGCAGCGACTTGGTCGTCCACCGCAGCGGCGACATCGGATCGCCCCGCTCATCCGGCTCCACCAGCGCCAGCAGAGCCGGAACGAGCAGACGGTCAAGCTCCTCGGCGCTCTTGCGACCGCCGCCGTCGCGGCGCACCCGGCCATCGGGCAGTGGGTCCTCACCACCCTCCAGCTCGAAGACTCCTTTCCGCACCGTCGTCTCGCTCACCCCCGCGGCACAAGCGACGGCCCGGACCCCACCGTGCCCCAGCAGCCGGGCCTCGGTAGCCAGCGCCAGCCGCTGCTGCCGCTCATTCAGATGAGGGAACAACACTCCGAATCTCAGGGAAAGTTGGTCACGAACCTCGCTCGGTATGCGCATACCACACCAACGACAGGAACACCGGGAAGCAGCATGTTGATTCTTTACGGTCCCTTACGGCAGACCGGGAATTTGGCTGGTAGTCGTCGGGACCGCGCGCGTCGGTGGAGGAGGTGCGCTCCGCCATCCTGCTACTGGCCGCGCGGGTGCGCGCCGCGCACCGGGGCCGTGCTACCGGTGCAGGCCGTGGTCGGGCTATGACGGGTTCCGGACAAGGCTCACCATCCCAGTCACTACGGGTTATGAGCCAAAAGCGCAGGGTAGGGATCGGCCGCCCTGGGCGAGACGCCGGGGTGCATCACCAGACCACACGCGATCGCGCACCCTGCTGTGCCCGGGACGCGCCGTTAGGAGCTTTTCATGGCCATATCGATTACTCGGCCTGCGGCTGATGACGCCTCCGAAGTGCCTGTGGAGCCGCCGCACGGGCGGTCCGGGGAAGAAGCCGAACTCGAACTCGTCGCCTACGCAGGAGCGGGCGCATGTCCGGAATACGGCGACGGCGAGCTCCGGTACGGCGCACAGGCCCTTGCTTCCTCTTCCTCGCCAGACGGGGACGGGACCGACCGCGCCACCGCGCCGCCAGCCGAGGTCGAGCCCGCTCCTAGGACGGGCCGGGTGCCGGTGTCCTCGGACTGGATGGCGGGTATCCCCAGCCACGTCGACATCCGGGACATGTCCATCCCGGGGACGCACGAGTCCGCCGCCTACCAGGAGAACGTGGGGTCGGCGGGGTACGCGCTGTGCCAGAGCCGGGACCTGGAGTGGCAGTTGAACAACGGTGTCCGGTACCTGGATGTCCGGCTCCGCAGGATGGACTCCAAGGTTTTCTCCGTCCACCACGGCGACTACTACCTTAAGCAGATGTTCGGTGATGTCCTGCAGACCTGCCGGAGCTTCCTGGGGAATCACCGCTCGGAAACGATCCTGATGCGGATCTCGCAGACCAAGTCCAATGCGTCGGCCCAGGATTTCGCGCAGACCTTCAACCACTACCTCGACACCTACTGGGGTGGTTCGGGGATGCGGAACAACTTCTACATCGGCTCCACCTTCCCGACGCTCGGGCAGGCCCGCGGCAAGATCGTCCTGATGTCCGGGTGGCCCTACCTGGGCTACGGGCTGCACTTCAGCAATGAGAACGTGTTCGATCTCCAGGACGTTGCCAGCAGCCCGACACCGCCGTCGAAGAAGGACGCGGTCCGCAACCATCTGAACCGGGCCGTGAACACCGCGTCGAAGCAGAAGATGTTCGTCAACCACACCAGCGCGTACGGCACGCCCGTGATCGGGCTGACCCCGTGGGGGCACGCCGAGCAGTTGAATCCTTACACGCTCGGCTTGCTCAACGGCGTCGCGGCGGGGAAGACCACCGGCGTGATCGCGATGGACTACATCGACCGCCCCGCCGGCAGCACCAGCGGCGGGAAGAACACCCTCCTCTTGCCGTCCTCAAGCTGAACCAGTTCGCCAGTACCCCCACGGGCCCCCGAGCCCTCAGCACAGGAGCCACGCAGGGCGCGGCCGTGACGGGCCCTGCGTACCAAGGCGTCCAGAACCAGAGCTTCCACTTCAGGTGGGCGGGCCTGGGGGCTGACGGCCTCACTTACAAGATCGTCAACGCCTACAGCGGCTTGGCGCTGAGCATGGGGGCCGGCGGTACGGTGACCGTCCAGCCCGACAGCGCCTCGGGCGATCAGTACTTCAAGGTCGTCAACCAGGCCGACGGCTCCGTCGGCATCCGCGGAGTCCACAACGGCCTGGTCCTCGACATGTCCAGTGCGGGTGCGGTGACAGGCCGGGCCTACGCCGGCAACACGAACCAGAGCTTCAACCTCTTCTCCCAGGGCGACGGTTCGACCGGCATCCGCAGCAAGTACTACTGGGTCGGTGCCTGATCGAGCAGGTCAAGGGCGAACGGCCAGGCGCTTCTCGTCGAGTGGCAGCGAATTCATGCTCGGGGTGAGCAACTCGAAGATCCTCCTGGCAGCACAGGCGGGTGCAGGCCCCGAACCACAGAAGGCGGGGCACTGCCTTCCTCGCTGCGGATGCGGGCGCGTTCGCGGACCAGGTGCTCGATGTGCTCGCCGCCCGGGCGCCGGGGCGCGTACCAGGACAGCTCGGAGGCGGCCTCCACGGTCTCTTCATCGTCGGCCGCCTCGGGCGCAGCACGGGCCGCGCCAGATCACCCGGTGTTCTTGGCGACTGGGGTACCACTGCCTCACCTTGTGCATCCGCACTGGCCACCGGTGGTGGTACACCCGCTTCATCTCTCCCGCCGTATCCGACGGGCGGGGCGAGGGCGCAGCGAGCCGGATAACCCGCACATCGAGGTCCCGCGGCACAGAGCCGTCACCGACGATTGCGGCCGCGCGCACACCGGATGCGCCCTGAGACGGGCCGACGGCCGTGACGCCCTGGGCGATGAGCCGCCAGAAGGCGAACATGTAGCGGCCCACAAAGTCGTCGTACGAGTCTTCCACACGGCCGCCGCCCCACTCCCCGATCTCAGGGACCGGCTCGGAGCGCCACTGGGAGGCCTGAATCAGGGCCTTCTGCAGCTGGCGGTGGTGCTCAGACAGATCCGCGAGCATCTCGCTGCTCTCCTCCGCCAGACACGCATCACCCCGCATCCCATACATGCCGTCCGGCATCAGCGGCGGCAGCGGGCTTCCGGACGTGCGCGCCTGGGAGACCGCCTGTCGCCATCCGGTCGGCTGGACGGGCCCATCGCGGTCCATGAACGTCGTCACCCGCACGCCGGGGTACTGGGCCGTGGGCAGGATCTGGTGCTGGGTGATGAACTGCCAGCCGAAGGCCTTGGAGTCCGACAAGGAGCCGGTGCGGTTGACGACCACGACGGGCTCGGGCAGCACCAGCAGCCCGGTGGGCACGAGGATGTCCCGGTCCCGGTCCAGCGTGCTGACGTCGGCCGGCTCGAGGGTGGCGGCCGCGGCCATGACCGCGGCGTGCGCGGCCGGAGAGATGACCAGAACCTCCGCCTGCCGCAGCAGCTTCCCGATCTGCCGTATCTGCCACGCGGCAGCCTCCCCGGCCGCCCGCGGCCACGGCGGCCGGTAGCCCTGCTTGCCCAGCGTCATCGACAGCGCCGCATCCCACTCCAAGCCCTCGGGCCGGTCGGCCATATCCCCGAGATCGCTGTGGAGCAGCACGCCGTGCAGTTCGGCAATGACGTTGTTCACGTTGGAGGCGAGCGTCATCTGCACCCACGGATTGCCGGCCAGACACCGCTGTGACTGCTCCCGCAGACGGTGCGCCACCCGTGCCGCGCTGGCCGCCGTCCACTGCCCGGCCTTGTCCCTGCTGCGCTCCCGCTTGCCCCGGCTTGCCTTCCCCATCCCGAAGCCCCTCCCGCGACGGCCAATGCCGAAGCCGTACCCGACCGCCACGGGCCCGACACGACGTGATCCAGCCGGGCCCGGGCGCTGGTGGGCCACCGGCTGCGTGTGTACCGCCTCAACGAGCAGATGGCCTCCAACGCCAAGCTGCAGGTTCGCACCGTCGTTCACCTCACCGACCACGGCCCGGACACGGACCCGATCCACGAGAACAGCGCGAAGGCGAACGTCCTGGCTGCGGCTGAGGGCGACAAGGACGCCGCGCGCCGGGCCTGGCTGGACGCCGAGCTGCCCGAGACAGGTTCGGTGTCCGTGCGCCAGCTCGCCGACGCCCTGTCGTATCTCCCCGCCGCCGACGGGCCGTAGCCGTACGCCCGAGCCCGGGCATACGGCGGGAACCACGGCGTCGGCACGGACTTGGCCATGGTCTTCACCGCACGGGACCAGGCGATTTCTGGAGCTCGGCGACTTCGCCCGAATGGGTGAATCCCCGATGTGTTCGTAGCTTCAAAGTCTTTTCCTCGTTGCAGTTTGTGCGGTCCCCGGCTGGGATCGCATTTGCATACAAGGAGGAAAATGATCAAACGGGTCGTCGTTGCGGTGACGGCTGCCGATGGTCTTGCGCTCGCCGGTGTCGGCCTGGCCGTTGCTGACTCGGGCACCAGGGTGCTGCCCTGAACTCCCCGGACATCGGCGCCAGCAATAACGTCCAGGTTCCGGTCAGCGTGTCGGCGCGTGCCTGCGGCGACACGACCTCCGCGGTCGGACCGCTGAAGCCCAGCTTCGGCAGCGACTGCACCAACAAGCAGATTTTTGGCGTCGATTGACGTCACATCTGAACCCGTAAGGGTCTGATCCGGCTCGGCTCCGGAATGCAGGGCACTCCATGCCATGCATTCCGCAGCCGCTGGGTACTTCGGTGGGCGGGTGGAGCTCCATGGACCTCTCCATGGGTATCGCTACCCGCGTGCATTCCTGTAAAGACACGAGACAGGGGAACAACCTATGAGGCAGGTCGCACGCAAGGGCCTGATTACCATGGCGGCAGCAGGCGGGGTACTCGCCGCGGCCACCGGTTACGCACACGCGGACGCCAGGGCCGTCGGAAGCGCGGCCGGCTCGCCCGGCATCGCCTCCGGCAACAACGTCCAGACTCCGATCCACAGCCCGCTAAACGTCTGTGGTAACACCGTCAACGTGGTGGGGGTGCTCAACCCGGCCTCCGGTAACGGCTGCGCCAACAGCGCCAGTGGCGGGCATCACGGTGGTTCGGGCGCCGACGGCGGAGCGACCAACTCGCCCGGCATCGCCTCCGGCAACAACGTCCAGGCCCCGATCCACAGCCCGCTAAACGTCTGTGGTAACACCGTCAACGTGGTGGGGGTGCTCAACCCGGCCTCCGGTAACGGCTGCGCCAACAGCGCCAGTGGCGGGCATCACGGTGGTTCGGGCGCCGACGGCGGAGCGACCAACTCGCCCGGCATCGCCTCCGGCAACAACGTCCAGGCCCCGATCCACAGCCCGCTAAATGCCTGCGGCAACACCGCCGACGTGGTCGGTGTGCTCAACCCGGCCTCCGACAACAACTGCGCCAGCGGCTCACCGACGACCCCCGAGAACCCGGATGACCCCGGAAACGGGGACGACGCCGAGAACCCGGATGACCCCGGAAACGGGGACGACGCCGAGAACCCGGATGACCCCGGAAACGGGGACGACGCCGAGAACCCGGATGACCCCGGAAACGGGGACGACGCCGGAAACGGGGACGACGCCGGAAACGGGGACGATGCCGGAAACGGGGATGATGCCGGAAACGGGGATGACCCCGGAAACGGGGACGACGCCGAGAACCCGGGAATGCCCCACGACTCCAAGCCTGCCGGGCAGCTTGCGCACACCGGAGCCGGGGCGATCGGCTACGCGGTCCCGGCCAGCGCCGGGCTGCTGCTCGGCGGCGCGGCGCTCTACCGCAAGGCACGCACCGCCCGCCGGTGATCAGCCATACCCGCGCCCCCGCGCACCCCAGAGCGGGTCCCGAGCAACGTGGCCCGCTCTCCCGCTCTCCTATTCTCCCCGTGGCGCTCACCACGTGGTGCGGAACTGGAAGGTGATCTGACGGCGAACCCGCACGAGGCGGTGCACGAGGTTCGCGCCCGGGACCTTTTCTGACCGGCCCCTCCGGGGGCGGGTTCGCCCGTCTCCGGAGGGGCCAGGAACATCCCCATATCCGTACGCCTCGCCACACTCCTCTGTCGTGGCGAGGCGTACATCTGTCCATGGGGGACCGCCCATGGTTGAGCCGATCACCCCGTGAGCAGCTCGTGCGCTGCGGCGTGCGGGACTGGTGCCGGGGGTGGTGTTGTCGTGCACGGCTGCGCTGCTCGCCCCGAGGACTGCCGAGTTGCCACAGGCGCCGCCACGCTGCATCGGACTGCAGTTGCGTCGATCAGCTGCGGGCCAGCTGTAGGCGTTGATGGGCCCCTCGACCTGCCTGCGCCGCTGTGCCCGGTTTTCAGTACGCGCGCAAACGGTACTTCGTGCGCAAGCCCGTGACGGAGCAACGGGTGGTTCTCTGTGTTGCGGTGTACGTGTAACCGGGCGGCACCGTGCACGCCCACAGGCCGGTCCTCGGCTTACGCACGCGGTACTGGGTGCGCAGGCCGCTGATCGAGCAGCGCGTAGTGGACTGAACGCTGTCGTAGACGAAACCTGACGGCACCGTGCAGGCCCACAGGCGGTCCGACGGCCGCTGTACGTAGTACTGGGTGCGCAGGCCGCTGGTCGAACATCTCGTGGTTCTCCGGGTGTTGGTGAATGTGTATCCGGGCAGCAGAGAGCAGGACCAGAAACCGGCGGCGGCGACGTCGGAGGCTGTGGCTTCGCTGGTCTCCGCTGCCGGGACGGGGTGAGCGAAGGCCGGGCCGGTGACCGTCATCAGGGCCGCTGCTCCGACGCTGATCAGCAGATTGCGCACACGGGGTTGCACCATGATGAGGCGCTCCTTGGTCGTTGTCTCACGGGCCAGAGCCAACGGGTGGGGGGCAGGCCAGGCTCTGTCCCGTATCCCGGCCGCCGTGTTGCGCGCACGGGAATACTGCCAGGCCGCCACCCCGGCAGGAATGGGGTCTCCAAAGGTGGCTGGATTTCCGGCGACGCGCGGTACGGTTTCAGAGCAGGGCCAGCAGATGCTCGTCGCCGTCCGTGGCCGGGCGGCGCGAGGCACCTCTACACCCTCGCCGACACCGTGGGCAGCAATGCAGTTCACGGCCACGCTCCTTGCCGTGTACGTGGAGGCCACCAGCACCCGCGGCGTCCTGGTCGTCCGCAACACCTCCGGCGAGCTCGAGCACCTGCGCACCGACCGTGGCGACATCGACGCCGGCCGGGCGATGATCGAGCGGGCCCGCTCCCTCGTCGGACACCGACTCCGCGTCTACCGCCTCAACGAGCAGGTGGCCTCCAACGCCCAGCGGCAGGTCCATACCGTCGTCCACCTCACCGACCACGGCCCGGACACTGAACCGATCCACGAGAACAGCGCGAAGGAGAACGTCCTGGCCGCGGCTGAGGGCGACAAGGACGCCGCGCGCCGGGCCTGGCTGGACGCCGGACTGTCCGAGACAGGTTCGGTATCCGCGCGCCAGCTTGCCGACGCCCTGAGCCACCTGCCCACTGGCGACGCGCCGTAGCCACGTCTCTCCGCAGCCGAGGGCCCGACGCGGTCGCGGCCTGCAGACCGGTACGGATGCGGTCGGCCATCGATGGGCCGTGCGTGGCACGGATAGCTGCGGCCGCGTCGCGGCCGTGGCGTGCGGTGGCCCTCGAGGCCACGGCGCCACGCGGCCCTCCCCTTCCGGCCCCCGGGTACGGACTACCGTGGCGGGCCCGGGTCCGGCCCTGATTGGAGGGCAGCCGGAGTACGCCAGAAACAGGCAATAATGCGTCGGCGACAGCGGGACGTGGAGCCGATACGCCCCTGGAGATCACGGAAAGTCACTCCCACGGCCAGCAGCACGGGCAACACGCGACAGTTGAATACGCGTCTACACCAGTAGCCGTCGGATCAGGTCGCTCTCGGATAACGCTGAGCAGGTTCGACATTGGCCGGGTGGTCTGCCTGGGTGAAGCCCGACGGTGTCGTTTGCCGCTCGTGTGGCGGGCATTTGTGAAGGACATAGCGTGAGGGCGTCTCGCTTGAAGTACGTGTCCGTGTTACGCCTGCCGATCCAGGAGCTGATCGTGCTGCTGAGCCGTTTCGCCACCGCGGGTCGCCCGGTTGCGGCCTTGGTCGCTGCCGCTGCCCTGGCGTTGAGCGGATGCGCTGCTGAGGGCTTCGATCCTCAGCAGTGGGATGCCCCGGGCCGGAACGAGAAGGTCGGCTCTGTACTGATCCGCTATGCGCATATCGCGGAGCCCACGGGCAAACCGTGGGAGCGGGGCGATGACGTGCCAGCCTATATGTGGCTCTATAACAAGGGGCCGGATGCGGACCGGCTGGTGAGTGCGTCGACTCCGGCGGCCGGCTCGGTGGAGATCGTGGACTCCGACGGCAAGTCGCTCCCAGACGGTGTGCCCCTTCCTCCCGACAAGCTCCAGGAGCTGGAGCCCGGCAAAACACACCTTGTCTTGCGTGACCTGCGCCAGTTGGTGCGGGGCGGTGACTTCGTGAAGTTCACTGTGCGCTTCGAAGAAGCCGGGGCGGCGACCTTCAACCTGCAGGCACAGGTCCCGGTCTATGACCCGAACCCGAGTCTTTCCCCCAGTTCATGACGCTGAGACGCTGAGCACGAGCTGGAGCGGATCGGCGTGGAGGTGGTGTACGCCAACGAACCTGTAGGCGGCACCGAGTCCGGGAGGCTGCGCACCTGCCGGTACAGCCAGGTCGATGCGGAGGGCTGCCGGGCGACGATGATGGAGGTGTCGATGGGCGGACAATTCCAGCACGCCGTCCAAGGCTGGAACCACGGCTACCCGCCCTACCCGTACACCGCGGTGATCGACGAGAACGCACCGGTGCGGGGGACGGTTCGGAGCCGAGCGGCCGAAGAAGAAGCTCGCTCCCCATCCCGACCCTCGCCGGTTCGACGCCGCCTCGTCCCTGGCCGCCTACGCCCCCGGGCCCAAGCGTCCGCCTGTCGGGGAGGAGTGGCCACCCACGGCCGACCCGACGTGGCCTATTCCCGTGAAAGGGCCTATGCGAACGGGTCCTTGACGCTTCGAGGCCAAGCACGCGAAGCGGCGCGTCGTGCGCGTGCGGTCCGGCTTCACCTTCCAGCGCGCGTCAGCCATGGAGCAACGCCGTCTCTTCGCCGGACCGTTCCGGCCCACCGTCTGGTGCGGCCCGGGCTGATCCCCGTCGTCCCGGATATCGAGGGCCTGGCCTTCCAGGTGCTGCACGCGGACGCCGCCGCCGCGTCCTACCGCCTCGCCGCACTGGGCGACGCCCGGCGCCTTCAACCTGGCCGCCGAACCGTGATCGACGCGGGGGGTGCTTGGCCCGACTGCTCGACGCCCGCGTGGTGCGGCTGCCCCGGCAGGCCGTCCACGCCGCCGCACGCGCCGCGTGGACGGCCCACACCGCCCCGTCCCGCCGCAGTTGCTCGACGCCGTACTCGAGCTGCCCCTCCTGGACGCTGCACGGGCCCGGGAACCAGCTGGACTGGACCCCGCCGCACACGGCCGAGGAGACGCTCGCCGAATTCCTCACGGCCGTGCGCACCGGCGAGGGCATGCGGGCGCTACCGCTCAAGCCCCGTGCGCTGTTCGGATGAGCAGGGGAAAACGGGACTTGAGGCGGTCTCCGCGTGATACCCGACGGCACCACTGACACACGGTTTTCGTCGCGGACCCCGGCCGTCCCACCGACCCGCCGCACACGGAGTGGGACCACGCGACGTGGGAGCAGATCCAGGCAGCAAGGCGAGGCCCGGGACTTCAGATGCGCGATCGGGCCGTCCGTCAGCCGAGCGGCCCGATCCTCATCCCTCACCCCCGCTGCTCCGCGGGAGCGGCTCAGTCACCGACTTCCCGCTCCAGCTCCTCCTTGTTCATCTTCGAGCGGCCCTCGATGTTCTGTCGCTTGGCCTCCTCGTAGAGCTGGTCCTTGGTGCGGCCGCCCGGCCCCTGACCTGAGCGCTTACCGCCCCTGCGGCCGGACGAGATGTCCTGCTGCGACAGTTTGCTCGAGCGTTCGGCTTCGCCGCTGCGGGCGCGCTCCTTGTTGACGGTGGCGGCGGCGATCCGTTCGGCATCCCGCTCGCTGCGTCCGGTGTCCAGCTGGCTCTGCTTGATCTTCTCGTACTGCCGCTCACGCTTGTCACTCGCTCCGGCGGGCATGATCGCCCCTTTCGCTGTTTGCCTGCGCAATACCCGAGCACGCGTACGGCTCACCCGTCTCCCTCGGGGTGATCGGGCTGCTGGTCAGGCGGGACTCCACCACCCTCGCCCCCGCCCTTGCGGCCCTTGTCCGTGCCGTGCGCATGCTCGGCACCACCGGGGCCGATCTTGCGGTCCATGCCGGCCTTGGTCTTGGCCTGCTCCAGCGGCGTGGCCGCGCTTCTGCCGTCGCGCCGCTCCTCCCGAGCCTGAGGGTTCGACATCTCGCTCACTCCTCTCACTCACTCCTCCCGCGCGTGCTCATCGTCGGGTCACCACGTGAGGGGATTCGAAACCGCGCGGGGAGGCGGGGCCGTGCGACGGGCGTACGTCCTGACCGCGGTCAGCCGTCCCGGTGATGCATGACGTCGTTGGGGTCCCGCCCCGTGCGTACCACGGCTTCGGCGATGTGCCGGAGCTTGACGTTCATGTGTTGTGAGGCCCGTACGAGCATGTCGAAGGCTTGCCGGGAGGTGGTCCCGTGCCGCTCCATGAGGATGCCGCAGGCTTCGCCGATGCTCTGTCGTGAGGCGACGGCCGCCTCCAGCGTCTCCTGCACGCGGGCGCCGGCGAGTGCCACGGAGGCGTGCGCGGCGAAGATCTCGGCCAGTTCTTCGGCGGTGGCGTCGAAGGCCCCTGGCAGCGTCCCGTAGAGGTTGAGTGAACAGGACAGTCCCGCTGCGGAGGGCAGCCGGTGGACGAGCATGGAGCCCACGCCGAGTACGTGGGCCCGGGCGGCGAAGCGTGGCCAGCGGGGCTCGGTGGCCATGTCCGGGATGCGCACGACGGGGTGCTCCGCCGCGACGTCCAGGCTGGGGCCTTCACCGAGCTCCAGCTGGGCGCGGTCGCAGCTGTGTACCCATTCCGCGGTGAACGCGGGGCTCTCGGACGTCCCCTTGGCCCGGTGCAGCATCGCACCCGCCCCGTCGCATCCGTGCACGGCCCAGTGGACCGCTTCGACGACCTCGGTGAGGGTCTGCTCCCAGCTGCCCTTTTGCTGCAGCTGTTGTGCCAGGTCGGCGAACATCCGTGCCAGCCCGATCGCTGATTCGTCCACGGCGCTGCTCCACGCCTTAGCGGGGTGCTTTGTGCCAGCTAATCACGGGAGTGCGCCGGGGGCGCGTGGGGAAGCCGGCCGCGGTCCGGCCGCCCCAGCTGGCCCGGAGGCTGTCGTGCCGAACCGCCGGGTTGGCCTCGATTACCCGGCCTTACGCGTCGTATGCCTGTACGGGCACGTCGTACGCGTCCTCAGGCGCCGGCGAGGAGTCCCTCGCGCAGTTGAGCGCAGGTCGACCGGAGGAGGCGGGATACCTGCATCTGGGAGACGCCGATCCGGTCGGCGATCTGTGCCTGGGTGAAATCGCGGAAGAACCGCAGGTAGAGGATGCGCTGTTGGCGCTCCGACAGGTCGGCCAGGAGGGGTTTGAGCGATTCGCGGTCGACCACGAGGTCGAGCGCGTGGTCATCGTCGCCCAGGGTGTCGGCGAGGCTCGAGGCGTCGACGCCGTGGATGGGGGCGTCAAGGGAGGCGGCTCTGTAGGCGTCGTGTGCCAATACCCCGGTGGCCGCCTCGCTCTCGGTCAGGCCCGTGTGCTCGGCGATCTCACGAGGGGTGGGGGAGGCGCCGGGGTGGGCCTGGTCCAGCTCGACGGTGGCCAGGTAGGCCTTGCTGTGCAGTTCCTGGAAGCGGCGCGGTACGTGCAGGCTCCACAGGTGGTCGCGGAGGTGGCGCTTGAGCTCCCCGACGATCGTGGGGATCGCGAAGGAGACGAAGGCGCAGCCGCGCTCCGGTTCGTAGTGGTCGACTGCCTTGACCAGGCCGAGCGCGGCGACCTGGAGGAGGTCCTCACCGCTCTCCCCGCGGTGGCGGAAGCGGTGGGTCGCGCGTTCGGCCACCGGCATCCACGCCCGGATGATCTCCTCCCGTACTGCCGCGCGCTCGGGACCCTCCGGCAGGTACGCCAGCCTGCGGAAGGCGGATGCGGTGTCGGGGGTGTCCTCGTGGCGCCGGTGGGCGGGTTTCCTGCGGGAGCCGCTACAGAGGGGCTCCTTGGAACTACGGAGAGGCGCCTTCGATGAAGAATTGTCCGTACGCATGACGGCTCCCGCACCTGTCGGACGGGCTGATAGCTGTCCGCCGCGGGAGCCGGCCAGTAGACGCCGCCACCGGAACGGTCCGCGGCATGCCTCTGGCCCGAAGCACCACTTCCACGGTACGCGCTCAGCCGGTGCCCGTACACGTGCGGCCCGGAGGCGAGGTTTCCGCGTCGCCCACCGCGGTTACCCGGCAGCAGGACAACCGCGCGCGGGAGGGCGCCATGACCACCTACGGATACTTCCTGGCCTGCGAGGAACACGGCCCGGCCGACCTCGTCGAGCAGGCGTGGATGGCGGAGCAGGCGGGGTACGAGGCACTGTGGATCTCCGACCACTACCACCCCTGGAACGATGCCCAGGGGCACAGCCCCTTCGTGTGGTCGCTCATCGGCGGTCGCGACGGATACATCACGATGGCCCCCGACAAGGAGCTCATCGATCGCTACCGGGACAGCGGCGGCGGGCCCAAGCCGGTAGGGCGGCGTGAAGGTCTGCTTCGGTCCCGACCGGAACGAGGCGGTGCGCACCGCGCACCAGCTGGGGTCGGATGCGCGACTCCCCGGTCAGCTGGGCCAGGAACTCCCCGCCCCACGCCACTTCGAGCAGGCGTGTGAACTCGTGACGGAGGACATGGTGGCCGAGGTGTTCCCGTGCGGCGACGATGTGGACGAGCACGTGGCCGGGCTCACGGCATACGCCGAGGCCGGGTTCGACACCGTGTACGTCACCCGGATCGGGCCGGACCAGCGCGGCTTCTTCGACTTCCACCGCACCAAGGTGCTGCCGCAGCTCGGCGCCTGACGACGTGATACGCGCATGGTGGAGGTGACGAGGATGGCACGCCCGATATGGAGCGGGACGCTGACGTTCGGCCTTGTCTCGCTGCCGGTGCAGCTGTTCAGCGCGACGGAGAGCCATACGATCCGGTTCCGGCAGCTGGAGCGGGGGACCTCGGACCGGATCCGCAACAAGCGCGTGAACGAGCGCACCGGCAAGGAGGTCGCGGCCGAGGACATCGTCAAGGGCCTTGAGACGGACGGCGAGTACGTCGTCGTCGAGCCGGACGAGCTGGACGAGATCGCGCCCGGCCGCTCGCAGGCACTGGAGATCAGCGGATTCGTCGATCTGGACGAGGTCGACCCGATCTACTTCGACCGGACCTACTGGCTGGCGCCCAAGGACGAGGAGCACGCGAAGGTGTACGCGTTGCTTCACGAGGCGTTGTCACGGACCAGCCGCGCCGGGATCGCCACGTTCGTGATGCGCAACCGCGAGTACCTCCTCGCGGTGAAGGCCGAGGCGGACGTCCTGGCCGTGCACACCCTGCACTGGGCGGACGAAGTCCGGGACCCGAAGGAGGAGATCTCCACGACACCGGGGAAGCGCAAGCTGCCCGAGAAGGAGCTCAAGACGGCGGTGGAGCTGGTCGAGGCCCTCGATATGGAGTGGCACCCGGAGGAATACCGGGATACCTTCCGCGAGCGCGTTCTGGAGCTCGTCGAGGCGAAGGCCAAGGGGGAGACATACGAGAAGGCCGAGCCGCCTCCGCAGGCCACCAACGTGGTCGACCTGATGGACGTACTGCAGAAGAGCGTCGACCGGGCGGGGGGCAAGCAGCGCAAGGGCGCTCGCAAGGGCGGCGGTCTGGAACGGCTCAACAAGAAGCAGCTCTACGAACGTGCCGCCGATGCCGACATCCCCGGGCGCTCTTCGATGAACCGGGACGAGCTCATCGAGGCCCTCGGGAACGCTTCGTGAGACGGTCCAGCGGCAACGAGAAGGACCGGATCTCGAACAACGAGAAGGACCGAACCTCGGACGAGAAGGACCGGACCTCGCCGCCGCGCCGTGCCGGAGCGCTCCGCCCATGCGTGTTCAGCGCTGGCACGCCGGGCACCACACCGCCGTGCGGCCGGCGATGCGGTCGCGGCGCAGCCGGCCGTCGCAGCGCGGGCAGTGCGGGTCCGCGTCGTCGCGGTGCCCGGTCAGCCAGCTGGGCCTCGGCGGGATCTGGCCGACGCGTATCGAGGAGCGCAGGACGCTGCGCAGCCGTGCGTGCAGGCGCCGCACCTCCTCGCCGGTGAGCCCGGAAGCGGCACGGGAGGGGCGCAGCCGGGCTCGCCACAGGATCTCGTCGGCGGTCAGGTTGCCGAGCCCGGCGAGCAGCGACTGGTTCATCAGCGCCGACTTCAGCCCGCCCCGCCGGGCTGAGAGCAGCTCCCTGAAGTCCGCGAGGCCGAGGTCCATCGCGTCCGGGCCCTGGTCGCTCAGTACGCGGTCGGGATCGTCGGGCCACAGGCCGCGCAGCTTGCGCTGATCGCGGTAGCGGAGCTCGTGGCCGTCGACGGTGAGAACGACCCGGTCGTGCCGGTGGCGCGGCTCGTCGGCGTCGCAGCAGAGCAGCAGACCGGTCATGCCGAAGTGAAGGAGCACGGTGGGACCGTCGGTGCGGACGAGCAGCCACTTGCCGTGCCGCTCCGGCTCGGCGAGGCGGCGGCCGGTCAGCTCACGGGCCAGCCTCCGGGCGCCCGCTCCGTGCAACACGTCGGCGTCCATGACTTCGACCCGCTTGATCCGGCGGCCGCGCGCACAGGAGGCCAGGATTTCCCGGAATCCCTCGACGTCAGGCAGCTCGGGCATGGCCCCGGGTACCCCTGGCCCGGCCGGCCGAATCACGCCCACGCGCAGTGCGGGGTTTCGGGGCCGCACGTCGCGGCTACTCGGTCTCCATGGCGAGCTCACACATCTTCGTCCTCGGGCTCGACGACAAGAACCCGGCGACGCTCCGGAAGATCCCGAACGCCGAGGAGTACCGGCTCCACGGTCTCCTCACCCGGGCCGAGCTGCCGGATGCCGGGACACCAGTACCCGAGTTGCTCATGCGGGCCGAGCGGGCCCTTGCCGCCGCGGACGCCGAGCCCGACGCGATCGTCGCGTACCGACGCCGGAGGGCCAGACAACCTCCATCTCTTCGTACAGCACCGCAGTTAGTACGCCGGACCCAGTAACACGACCCGACCCACCTTCCACGTTCATGTTCATGTTCACAACACCTCGACAGTCTTCGCTAACGCGGCATGAGGCGGTTTGAAATCTCCCTCCGCAGAGCGACTCCGAAGGGCCACACCTTCATCTCTCGCACAGCATCGCTTCCAGAAGCTGTCCTAGGCTCAACTCCCTTTCGCGTTCGGGACACAATCAGCCAACGCAGCATGAGGTGGTTTGAAGCCTCCCCCGCAGGGCGACTCCGAAGGGTCAAATCCTTCATCTTTCACGCAGCACCACAACGAGACGGTCCCTCCTACATAGAACTCCTCCTTGCGTTCAGGACACACAAACCGACGGAATGCTGTGGCCTGCTGAAACGCGGCTTCTGCGGAGTGAGGTCCCGGGGAGAAGCGTGAGGATTCCCGGTGAACCTCCGTACGTGTCGGGCACCATCCAGTTCTCCCACAGATCCTGGGCGGTCTGCATGGTGGCGTCTGGATTTCTGCCGAGCAGACAGCCGCCCTCGGTGACCCCGCTCGCGAGGGTGATGCGGAAGATCAGGCGCTGCCATCCGGCCCGGTACGACGATCGGGAGACGCTGCTGTCGACCTTCGGCAGGGCGCGGTTGCCGGAGCGCCGGAACGTGGCGTCGGTCCGCTTCACGCCGTCCATGTCGCGGCCGGCCAGGAACCGGCCGATGCCGAACATCACGGCTTCGGCGGTCTCCTCCAACTGCGCCGTATATCATCTCTATTTGCTATTCGGGCTCGCTCGCCATGGACGGCATGCGGACGACATCGCCGCGCGCCTTCTCACCCGGATTCCATCCGGTATCTGGCCACGTCGGCATTCGCTGCGACCGAAGGGGCATACGCTCTGAAGGGCGACCACCCGTGGCCGCCGCAGCTGCCATTGACACCGTGAACCGCCACGCCGTGACACGTACGAAGACCTCTGACGTCACTGTTGCTTGATCAGCTACAAACATGGGCACCACCGTAGGTTCAGAGTTGTCCATGTCTGTAAGGGGCACAAGAAATGCCGGGAACGGGCAGCAAGCACAGTGCGGGGCTCACTATCGGCGTCGTGGCGCCGCAGAGCGGGCGGCTGGCGAAGCTCGGGGATCCGCTGATGTTTGTTACGGGGCACCTGCAATCCCGATTGCGTCATGTTCAGAACCAGGGGCGCCGATACGACCTGAGGCTGGTGAGCCGTGACAGCCGCTCCGAACCGGACGCGGCCCGCAAGGCGACCGAGGAATTGATCCGCGAGGATCGGGCCGACGTGATTGTGACGTTGGCCGGGACAGCGGTCCTCCCTGCCGTCGCGGACACCTGCGAGGCACGGGAAACCCCGTGCGTGACAAGCACCTTCCCCTGGCAGGTCTACTACTTCGGCCGAGGCGCGACCACAAACCGCCCCTTCCGCTGGACCTATCACTTCTGTTGGGGACTCGATGACATCGCCACGGTGTTCGCCGAAATGTGGGAAATCATGGGAGCCAGGCAGAAAGTCGGCTGTCTCTGGAACGATGGCCCGCAAGGGAATTGGTCGCGCCACGAAGAGGTGGGGTTCCTCCCGGTTGCCACTGCCCTAGGCCATCATCTGATCGACCCTGCCGGCTACTCGGAACCGGCAACAGATTTCACGGAGCACATCGCCGCTTTCACGGCCGAGGACGTGGACGTCATCACCAGCGCGGCAACCGGCGCGGACCTTGCGCTCTTCCGGCAGCAGGCAGCGCGACACGGACTGCGCCCGCGGCTGGTCACGTGCTCGCGCTGGCTGGCGTACCCGGTCGGCGGCAGCGGCAGGGGAGTGGACGACCCGGCCGAAGCGAAGGTGGCTTCGCTGATCTACTGGACGCCGCGCCACCCGTACCGCTCCTCGCTCGACGGCATGCGGGCGGCCGAGCTGGCCGAAGCCTACGAGCGGGTGACGGGAAATCAGTGGCTGCAACCGCTGGGCCTGGCCTATGCGCTGTTCGAGGTCGCCACGCATGCCCTGTCGACCGCCGATGACCCCACGGACGGAGGGGCCGTCGCAGCAGCGCTCGGCCGGACACGTGTCGAGACGATGGCCGGCCCTCTCGACTGGACCACCGGCCCTGTCCCCAACGTCGCCACGGTGCGCCTGGTCGGCGGACAGTGGAAGAGGGGCGACCGGCACCCGTGCGAACTGGCGGTGGTGGCCAACTCCCAATGGCCCGAGCTGCCACTTGAGGACGAGCCGGAGTTGCTGCGATGACGGCCTCCCGTGCCGCTCCGCTGACGCGGGTACCAGCTGGCCGACCGGTGACGGCGGTACCGCCCACCAGATCGTCGACATCTGCGTGCACCCGCACACCAGGGCGTGGCCCCGGCGAGGACATCATGGCCGCGCTCACCGAGGAATGGGAACGCCGTGCGCCCGCCACCGCGTACGTCTCACTGATCGCGGACGGTCCCGCGCGCTTCCTCTACGAGCACTGGGCGCGCATCTTCAAACAGGACTCCGACTGCGAGCGGTGCCCGTAGACACCTCACGATGCGAAGGAGTCAAGCTGCAGGTCTCCAAGTGCTGGACGGCTCGCTGTCGCATCAGGAATGGCCCCGTCTCCAGGGACTCCGGCTCGAACACGGGGAACCGCCGGCGGCCGACCCAGTACAGCCGGCCCCTACAACGGCCTTCTTCTTGTCGAGCCAGGCCGCGTGCCTGACCGCGGGGACGTGGGAGAAGGAGATGTACTTGCGCAAGTACAAGGGCTCCACGCACGACGAGGGCCGCCCTAAGAAGGCCGTCATCGCTGTCGCCCGCCAACGAGTCTCCATCCTGTGAGCCATGCTCCGCGACGGTCGGCTCTATCGGCTTGGGGGCAATTGAGGTTTCGGCGTGCTGGCCTGGCGGTTCGGCTGGTGTGTGATCAGCAGGCGGTGTCGCGGGCGAGGACGAGTTCGGTGCTCGTCTCGCGGCGGGTGGGCCGCCGGGCGGTGCGGTCGGAGACCAGGCCGGCGATCGCCAGGTGGGTTTCGGCGTAGGTCTCGCGTCGTCCGGTGAAGCGCCGAGGGGCGCCCACTGCCGTGGTTCGGCGTTGGTGTGCTCGACGCGGCTCCGGGCCGAGGACTGGCGTCGCCGTGCCTCGCGCCAGGCCCGCTTTTCGCCGTCGCACGCCTCGTCCTTGGGTTTCTTCGGCGGGGCGGTGACCTGGCCGGGGAACTCCTTGGCCAGTCCGGCGTACCCGGAGTCGACCTTGGCCTTCGCCCTCGGCCTGAGGCGGAGCTGCTCGGTGATGCCCTCGGTCCGCACAGCGGTCCGGTCATGCATACGGCCGGGCCGGACCACGCCGGCCAGCAGCATCCTTCCCTGTCCGTCGCTGAACGTGGTCGACTTGATGGTGTTCCTTACGTTGTTGGTGGGTCGCTTCCGGTCGTTCGTAGGATCGGGAGGCCCAGGAGTGTCGGGTGTGGCTCATGGTGTTCCTGCCCTCGGTGGCTGAAGCAGATTGGCCGCCCGGCACTCCGCGACGACTCGACTGCTAATTGGGATGAGCGAAGTGCATCGCTGTGTAAGGACACGTCGGCGAGGTCGTCTGCTGGGCCAGATACAGGAACGTGGACGACGGAGGCGCTGGTGCCCGAGATCTGGGCTGGTACGGACGCAGGCAAGGCTGGACATCACTGCACGGTGATCGACGCCAACGGCGCCAAGATGCTCTCGCGGCGGGTGCCGAACAGCGAGCCCGAGCTGCTGGAACTGATCGCGGATGTCCTGAGCATTAGCCGAGAGGTGACCTGGGCGATCGACCTGAACGCCGGCGGTGCCGCCTTGCTGATCGCACTGCTGGTCAACCACGAGCAGAAAGTGCTCTACAACCCCGGCCGTACCATCCACCACGCATCCGGCTCCTACCGCGGCGATGGGAAGACGGACGCGAAGGACGCCTACGTCATCGCCGATCAGGCCCGTATGCGACGCGACCTTGAGCCTCTGGCAGTCGGAGACGAGGTGTCGGTGGACCTGAAGATCCTCACTGCCCGGCGCTACGACCTGGCCGCCGACCGCACCCGCGCGATCAACCGCATGCGCGCCCAACTCCTGGAATATTTCCCCGCATTGGAGCGGGCCTTTGATTACAGCCGGACCAAGGGTGCGCTGGTCTTGCTGACCGGATACCAGACCCCGGCTGCGCTGCGCAGGATCGGCGTAAGCCGCCTCGCCACCTGGTTGAAGAACCGTAAGGTCCGCTGTTCCGCTGCCGTTGCTGCCGCCGCGGTCCAGGCCGCCGAAGCCCAACACACCGCCGTCCCCGGGGAGAAGCTGGCCGCCGCCATGGTGGCCAAGCTGGCCAGGGAGGTGATGGCCCTCGATGAGGAGATCGCCGAGACTGACGCCCTGATCGAGGGCCGGTTTTGCGAGCACCGGCACGCGGAGGTGATCCTCAGCATGCCGGGTATGGGTCCGCTGCTGAGCGCCGAGTTCATCGCCATCACCGGCGGAGACATGGACGCCTTTGGCACCTCCGGCCGTTTGGCCGGCGTCGCAGGGCTGGCCCCCGTGCCCCGGGACTCCGGGCGTATCAGCGGAAACCTGCACCGACCACGCCGCTACAGTCGCCGACTGCTGCGGGTCTTCTACCTGTCTGCTCAGGTCGCGGCCCGCAGCTGCCCTGTTTCCAAGCGGTTCTACGACCGTAAACGCAGCGAAGGCAAAGGACACAAGCAGGCACTCCTCGCCCTCGCCAGGCTTCGGCTCAACGTCCTGTGGGCGCTCATACGCGACGGGCGCCCCTTCGAGAGCGCTCCGCCTCAAACAGATGCCGCAGCAGCATGACCCCCTCACGGAGAGCCACTTCCCCGGCTTGACAAGTCCATTGGGAATCTGCCTGCGCTTGCCGGACACGAAGCCCGGCGTCCGGGGCGTGACGCGTGCGGGTGTCGTACCTGGGTCTCCACGCCGTCGAGCCTCAGCTCGATGCCCTCGGCCTCGGCGTAGGCGAAGACATCCTCCAGTGTCTTCAGCCGTACCCCGGGCCGGTCGGGCACGGCGAAGCCGCGGGCCGCGGGCAGTGGCCGGACCTGCCGGACGGCCTGGGAGACGGTGGAGCGGTCCACCTCGAAGAGCTGGGCCGGCCGCCTGCGCTGCCTCGGCGCTGGCGGTTGGCCCGCTGGTCTGTGCGTTCAGGGATGGTGTGCTTGATCTGGCGACGTCGTAGGTAGTGCCGGTTACGGCGGGAACTGTACGCCTTGTCTCCGCTGACGTGGTCGGGCCGCGCGCGCGGGTGGCCTCCGGCTGGGCGCGGGACGCGGATGCGTTCGAGCACAGGGATCAGCTGCGGGGCATCACCCCACTGTCCAGGCGTAATGACGAATGCGAGCGGGCGGCGGCCGCCGTCGCTGGCCAGGTGGATCTTGCAGGTCAGCCCGCCCCGGGACCGGCCCAGGGCCTCGTCGTCGCGGTGCTGAGCGGGCCGGCTGCGTCGACCCGGAACGCGTGGTGGGCGTTCACGAGCACCGGCGGCGTGCTGGTGAGCCCGGCAGGACGTCGAGTCAACACCGACCATGGTCCAGTCGATCCGGCCCTCCGCATCCGCGTCGGCCTGAACAGCCCGCAGGAGCCTGTCCCAGGTACCGTCCGCCGACCAGCGGCGATGCCGGTCGTAGCCGTTTTCCACTTCCCGAACCGTGGCGGCAGATCCCGCCACGGGGCACCGGTCCGCTGGCGGAAGAGAACACCGTTGATCACCCTGCGGTGGTCCTTCCACCGCCCGCCACGCCCGACGTTCCGCGGCGGGTGCGGCTTGAGCTCCAAAGCGTGCGTCAGTTCATCGCTGATGAGCCACTTCTCATCCCACGGCATGAGCGAGGCCTTCCTGGTTGTCGGGGCTAACACGAATCGGCATCGGTATCGGTGTCGGTCATTGGAATCGGTATCGCGTACGGCGACACGGGCTGCGGTGTGTACACGGTGTGCCCGCAGTCGAAGACCGTCGGGCGGTGCCGGCCGGGAGCAGGTCGGGCGGGGTGTGCTTCGGGACGCGTGATGATGAGGGATCAGTGGGAATGCGCTTGGCGGTTGCCTTGATAGGCGACGGTCGCCAGGGTGATCACGGCCAGTAGGGCGGCGGCGGTGAGGATCGTGGGTGGTGCGAACACCCCGGTGAACAGGTTGATCACGTAGGGGGCGAGGAAGCCCAGGTAGGCCACCGTCCAGAAGTAGGAGGTCAGGCGCGCCAGTTGGTGCGGGGGGGGCGAGGACGGCGACCTCGGTGAGGCCGTAGGCGACGCACAGCCCGTAGCCGGCACCGAGCACCACCGAAGCGACCAGGGCGGTCATCGGCTGGGCCTGCGCCGCGGCGAGCGCGCATACCAGCAGCCCGAGCGCGATGGCCGCCAGCCCCATCACTCCGGTGGCGATGCGGTGCCGGGCGGCCAGCGACCGCGCGAACGGCGCCACGATGATGCCGGCACCGGGTGTGACGGCGGTGATCACACCGGCGTACACCGTCTCCCAGCCTTCCAGGCTGGCGTCGACCAGCCCGGGCAGCGTGACGAAGGCCACCGCCGGGGCGATGAACACCCACGGCGCGACGGGGACGACCAGCCGGCGGAAGTCGGCCGCCGAGGCACGCCGCACCTTCCGCGCGCTACGAGCCGGGCCCGGCGAGGCTGCGTGGGAACGGTCCGGCGAGGATTCGGGGGCCCGTGCGGCGCTCAGCGCAGCGATGGCGGAGAGGACGAGGTGCGGGATGTAGGCGATGACCATCGGGTGCGGGGCCCACTGGGCGATGAGGGAGGCGACCAGGCCGCCGGTCGCGAAGCCCGCGGACAGAAACAGCCCCGAACGACGAGCCGCCACACCCGCATTGGGGGCACTCCCGTGCGGAGGCGAGGAAAGCTCCTTGACCCAGGCACCGCCCGCCGCCAGCAGGGCGCCCGCGCCGATCCCGGTCAGGAAGCGCCCGGGCCACAAGAAGACGGAGGCAGCGGGGCCGATCATCAGCAGGCAGGTGGCCAGGGCCGACGTGCCCAGCGCGAGGAAGACGATGGGTCGGCGGCCCCGCCGGTCGGCGAGCGGGCCGCCCAGCAGTAGGCCGGGGACGAGCCCGAGCACGTAGATGCCGAACAGCGCGGTCGTACTGGCCGTGGTCAAGCCCAGATCGCTGCGGTAGGCGCCCAGCAGGGCGGAGAACTGGTTGGCGCTCCACCCGGAGGCTGTCATCACCCAGCCCGCCCTCAGCCAGTGCCGGGATACGAACGCGCCCTCGCCCGGCGGCGATGAGGGAGGCGAGGTGGCGGGGGGACTGACGGGGGCGGCGTGCTTACTCATACCGACCGTTGTACGAGCCGGTCAGTGCCCGGCGCTGCCCCCGTTCAGGAATTCTGAATGTCGTCGTGGCCGGCTGCATCACGGTCGTATCGTGGCCGGTATGGATCTGCGGAAGCTGTCCTCCTTCCTGGCGGTGGTCGAGGAGGAACACTTCGGACGGGCCGCCTCCCGGCTCTTCCTCTCACCGGCCGCTGTCACTCAGCACATCCAGCAACTGGAACGGGAGTTCGGCACCCGGCTGCTGGACCGCGGCAACGGCCCGGTCACGCCGACCGTCGCCGGACAGCGGCTCGCCTCCCACGCCCGCACCCTGCTCGCCGCGGCGAACGCGGCCGTCGAGGATGTGACAGAGGCCGCCCTCGCCCCGTCGGCCGCCGCCCGCCCCCTGCGGGTGGGCATCATGGGGCACGGCTCGGCCGAGGTCACCCCGGCAGCCGTCAACGCCTTCCGGCGCGCCCGTCCCGAAGTGCCGCTCGAACTCGTCCAGTTGACCTTCACCGAACACCTCAGTGCGCTGCGCGAAGACCGTGTGGACGTGGCGTTCGTACGGCCGGCCTTCGAGGTCGACGGGATCGACGTGGACATCCTCACTGCGGAACAGCGAATAGTCGCGGTCCCGACCCGCTCCCCACTCGCGGACGCCGCCAACACCGGCGTCCATGTGAGGGACGTCATCGACCTGCCCTATCTGCAGCTGCCCCCGCACACGCTCCGCGACTTTGCCGACTACCTGTATTTCGAGACCGGCGAACGCCGCGCCCCCGACTACGCCCTCACCCCGCAAGACATCCTCACCAGCGTGGCGGCGGGCCGCGGAGCAGGCTCCGGACTCAAGTCCTTCGCCCGCTACTACCCCTGGCCCGGAACCCGCTACGTACCCATTCTCGACGCACCCTGCGCCCACAGCGTCCTCGCCACCCGCACCACAGACGCCAACCCCGAAGTGCGCATCTTCCGCGCACTGACTGTGGCCCTGGCACGCGAGATGAGCACCAGAGAGACATCTCACGCGGCCGATGAGTAGAGCCGCGACGACCAAACCCGCCGAGGAGGAGGGAGAGGGAGCTGAAAACGGGCGGTGCGCCGGAGACCTGCCGGGTGTGCAGGCAGTGGCAGGACTGCCCGTACTCTGTGGCTCCTCTCCGTGTGGTGTGGTGTGGTGTGGTGTGAGAAGTCATCCGCATTCGGTTGGCGGGGTTTGCCGGTCGAACAAGGTTCCTGTTCGAGTGATCGTGACGCGGGCGGTGCATGAAGGCAGGACCTCCTGGTAGCTCGGCGATGTGAGTCAGCCCGAGCTTCCGGAGGTCCAGTTGTCGTAGTCTTGCGTGGTCGTGTCCGCCGCGTCCAACTCCCGCGTGTCGCTGTGCGATTGCCTTGCGCACCGGTTCGGGAACGTGGCGGACCACCCGGACCGCGTCCCGTGCTACGTCTCGGACATGACGGGGACCGAGTGGCAGGAGCTGCGCCTGCTGCTGCCGGTGCCGCCTGGCTTCAGGGGTGGGGCGGGCGGCCGGAAGGCTACTGCCATCGCGTGATGCTCGAGGCCGGCGCGACCGCGTCCGTCGGCTCCGTCGCCGACAGCTACGACTGTGAGGATGGGATCACCGTCGCCGGGGCGGCCTGACTGGTGTTACGACTGACCTCTCGGGTGTCCTTGCTGTTGATCTGTCGGTCACTCCGGCGGCGGGTGTGATGCGGTCCGTCGACCGCGCGGGCAGTGACCGAATAGGAGCCTGTTGCCCCAGGCGCTCGTCACAGTCCTGTCCTCCCGCCCGGCCGACGGTCTCGCGCTGACCGCCGCTCCCGGGAGGGGAACCGACAGCCATGACCAGCATCCTGCAGGCCGAGCCGACCGGGAAAGTCGTCGTCGGAGTCGACACACACAAGTACGTCCACACCGCCGTCGCCGTGGACACCGTCGGCGGGGTCCAGGGTACGACCAGCGTATCCGCCGACCGCGGCGGCTATGAACAACTCGAGACCTGGGCTCGCCAGTTCGGCCAGGTCCTTGCCTTCGGTGTCGAGGGCACCGGCTCCTACGGCGCCGGACTCGCCTCCCACCTGCGCAGACACGGCCACAAGCTGGTTGAGGTCAACCGGCCCGACCGGCGCGTGCGCCGCCAGCGAGGCAAGTCCGATCCCATCGACGCGGAGAACGCCGCCCGCGCGGTACTGGCCGGCACCGCCACCGCGACCCCGAAGAGCGCCGAGGGCTCGGTAGAGATGATCCGCCACCTCAAGATCGCCCGCGACGGCGCGGTCAAGGCCCGCACCCAGGCCATGGTCACCCTCAAGGCCCTGATCGTCACGGTCCCCGACGAGCTGCGGCAGCAACTCCAGAGCCTGTCGAAGATGGCCCTCATCGAACGATGCGCCGGCCTGCGACCAGGCCCAGTGACCAGTCCCTCAGCGTCCGCGAAGCACTCCATACGTGCCATGGCCCGCCGCTGGAAAGATCTCCACGACGAGGTCAAGGAGCACGACGCTCTGCTGGGCGAGCTCACCAAAGCCCACGCGCCCGACCTGGTCGACGCCTTCGGCATCGGCGCGGACACCGCCGCCGAAGTGCTGGTCACCATCGGCGACAACCCCGAGCGCATCCGCTCCCAGGCCGCGTTCGCCAAGCTCGCGGGCGTCTGCCCGATCCCGGCCTCGTCCGGCAAGACGAACCGACACCGACTCAACCGCGGCGGCCACCGGCAGCTGAACTCCGCGCTCTATCGCGTTGTGATCGTCCGCATGCGCTTCCACCAGCCCACGATCGACTACGTCACCCGACGCACGGCCGAGGGCAAGACGAAACAGGAGATCATCCGCTGCCTCAAGCGGTACCTGGCCCGGGAGATCTACCAGCACATCAAGGCCAAGCAGCCACCCACGCAATCGACTTGACGAACTATAGGAGCGTCAACGCGATGACCGAGGCCCTGAACGGCTCATTCAAGGCCGAACTGATCGAGCACCAAGGCCCGTGGCGGGACGCTGACCAGGTCGAACGTGCCGCCGTGCAGTGGGTCGACTGGTACAACACCGAGGACCTCGACATCCATCAGACACTGCTGGCGGAGGTCGCGGGCACGGTCGCGTTCCCCATCGAAGGCGAGTTCTCGCCCGACGAGCCCGCTGACCCGCACGCTCAGGTCAATCCGTTCGGCTGAATCGCAGCGGGAGCAGACATATACGGCCACCGAACAGTTCGAGGCGCTCGGATTTGATCCCGCTCCTGGCATTCCCGAGTCCGTGCAGCAACTCGCGTCCAAGCTCAGCCGGGCAGGCCGGCAGTTGGGAGAGACCCACTCCGCGCTCTCCAGGCTCGGACCGTGGCACGGCGACCGGCGGCGTGGTCAAGGACGGGCGATATCGCCGGGGGTGACGACCTCGATAAAGGCTTCGGTCGCCGGGGTGCAGTGGCCCAGGGGCCATACCAGCGACTCCACCCGCATCGGGGGAGCGTGGAGACGAATGACTCGCAACCCGGGAAAGGTGTGCGCAACACTTTCGGGAAGCATGCCGACGCCCAAGCCCTCGGCGACGAGTTGGGCGAGGAACTCGGCCGTGGAGACCTCGAAGATCACTTCACGGTCCAGTCCTTGGGCGTTGAAGGCCGTGTCGGACTGAAGCCGGGCTCCGGTGCCCCTGGTGAAGTCCACTCCGGGTTCCCGGGCGATCTGCGCCAACTCCGCCCGGCCGCCCTCGGGGATGTCCGTGCCGAGCCGATGGCCTGGTGCGGTGACGGCGACGAGTTCCTCCTGCGCCAGTTCGCACTGCTGGACTCCGTCCAGGCGGGCGGTGGGGACGGTGCCCACGAACGCGGCGTGCAGGGTGCCTTGTCGGACGCTTTCCAGGAGCTCTTCGCTCATTCCCATGCGGAGGCTGACGTGGACGTGCGGGTACTGGGTGCGGTAGCCGCGCAGGATGGCGGGCAGGTTGACGGCAGCGAGGGTGGAGATGGCGCCCAGGTGGAGGGGACCACGGATCTCCCCGACGGCCGCCTCCACGTGGGTGCGCAGTCTTTCGGCACCGGCGAGCAGGACGCGGGCCTGCGGTACGAATGCTTCGCCGGCTGCCGTCAGTCGAGTGGGGCGCACGCTGCGGTCGAACAGCCTGGCCCCCAGGTCTTTCTCCAGACGGCCGATCTGCTGGGACAGCGCGGGTTGAGCCACCAGGCAGCTGGCGGCAGCTCGGGTGAAGCTCCCTTCCTCGGCAACGGCAAGGGCGTATCGAAGCTGATGCAACTCCATGATCACTATCATGCTGGGCGATGAAAGTTATGCCAAACATGTATTGGACATGCATAGTGTGGCCGACAGAGCCTGTTGATCATGACAACAGCAACGTCCGCACCACGGACACCAACCTCCCACACCCCCCAGGCCTCGGGCAGGATCGCGCGTTCCACACTCATCCTGATGGCCATTGCCTGTGGTCTGGCCGTCGCGGGCAACTACTTCGCCCAGCCGCTGGTGGATGCCATCCGTACCGACCTGGGCCTCGGCCCCACGCTGGCCGCCCTGGTGGTCACCGCGGCGCAGGCCGGCTACGCAGTCGGGCTGGTCTTTCTCGTTCCGCTCGGTGACCTGCTGGAGCGGCGGAAGCTCGCGGTCTCCCTGACCGCGCTGTCCGCGCTCCTGCTGGCCGTCACCGCCGTATCGCAGAACGGCGTGATGCTGCTGGCCGGCACCGCGTTGACCGGACTGTTCTCCGTCGCCGCGCAGGTTGTCGTGCCGTACGCCGCCACCCTGGCCGCCCCTGAGGCGAAGGGCAAAGCGGTGGGCACCGTGATGTCCGGCCTCCTGCTGGGCATCCTCCTCTCCCGCACTGCGGCCGGGCTGCTGGCAGAGGCGGGCACCTGGCGCACCGTGTACTGGGTGAACTCGATCCTCATGGCCATCATGGCGGTGGCGTTGTGGTTCGCACTGCCCTCGCTGCGCACTCCCGCCGGCCTGAGCTACCCCGCCCTCCTGCGCTCGGTCGCCTCCCTGCTGCGCACCGAACCGGTCCTGCGCATCCGCTGCTACCTCGGTTTCCTTGCCTTCGCCGCGTTCGGCGTCCTGTGGACCGCGCTCGGCTTCATGCTGGCCTCCGACCCCTACAACTGGGACGAGGCGGCCATCGGTCTCTTCGGGTTCGTCGGGGCCGCCGGTGCGCTGATGGCGATCTCGGGAGGCCGGCTGGCCGACAAAGGCTACGTGCACCAGGTCGGCGGTTTCGGCACCGTGCTGCTGGCGCTGTCATGGATTCCGATGGCGCTGGGCAAAACCAGCCTGATCGCCCTGCTGGTCGGTGTCATCGTTCTGGATCTGGCGGTGCAGGCGATACACCTCAGCAATCAGAACATCGTGTTCGCGATCAAGCCCGAAGCGCGAAACCGTCTCAACTCCGCCTACATGACCTTCTACTTCCTTGGTGGCACCTTCGGCTCCGCAAGCACCTCGACCGTCCGCGTCACCTACGGCTGGGGTGGTGTGTGCATCCTGGGCGCTCTCGTTTCCCTTCTCGCGGTGGTCATCTGGGGCGCCGACCAGGTCCGTTCCCGGGTTGATTCGCGAGGTTGATTCGCGAGGTTCAAGAGATCACCGCCATCCACAAGGGGGAGTTCAGCACAGTTACGGCTATCGACATCGACCAGCTCACACATGTCATCGCCTTGCATGACGCCGATACCTTTACCCGGGCTGCGGAGAATCTCGGCCTCACGCAGTCGGCGCTGAGCCGGTCCATCGGGAGGCTCAAAGAGCGCCTCGGATACCGGATCTTCGTGCGGGGGGCGAGCCGCGTCGAGTTGACGACGACGGGGGAGGCGCTGGTGGGAAACCTGCGGGCTCTCCTGCCCAAGCTGCAGAACGCGCTCGTTCAGGAGCCCACACCACTCCGTCTCGGCTACACGGTGGTCATGCCCGACTACTGGCCCTACGTGCGATTCGAGCTTTCGAGGCCGATACCGGCGTCCCGGTGGAAATCAACGAATGCATTCCCCCCGGCGGAGGCCTGTTCGACGGTTCCGCCGTGGTGAATCTCGCCCACCTGGCCTGGGCCAGCCGTGCTCGGGTGCACACGGCAGGCCGGAACCCGCCGCGGCCAACGGGACTTCGGCAGCTCGTACATGAACGGCAAGAACCAGCGGGCTCCGTCGGCGGATCGCTCGCCAAGTGGCCGCCCTCGCCGCATTCCACGGCCCCGTGGGCGCAGACGGGCCTGACGCCCTCGCCGAGATCACCGCCCAAGTCCACTTCGGCCATGAGGCGCTGTTCGCCATCACGCACGCGCACGCGCTCGCCAAGACCGGACAGTGTCGACGCGCCCTCGCCGATATCGACCGCGCCCACACCGCCGGCGACGAAGTCGGCGTGCCATTTCGGGTGTGGGGCCCGCCGGCGGCCACCGTCCACTCCCGTACGGCCAAGGTTTTCGAGACCGTCGGCGACCGCCGCAACACCGCCCGACAGTACGCGATCGCGGCGGCCAGCCGTCCCGGGGCGACGTACGCGCGGATCATCGCGCTCGATCTGGTGGCACAGGCCGAGCAGCAGGCCAAGCAGGGCAGCATCCAGCAGGCGTGCACCACCTGGGACCGGGGCATCGACACCATGGCCGGGGTGAAGTCCACCCGCACCCTCAAGGCCATCCGCTCCTTGCGATCCGACCTGCGCCCCTACAGGGCCCGCGGCGTACGTTGCGCCACCGAACTCGATGAGCGCGCCCGCGTCTTCCTCGCGCACCAGAGCTGAGCCGGCGGCGGGGAGCCGCAACCGCCCCTTCAACCGAGGGGATCCTGATCTCATCGAGTGGCAAGAGGGAGGCCCGGAAGCGTGGGACCTCCCCCGCATGACCACCCCGGACGCCTGAGAGAGCCTGCCTTCGAAAGCGTCGACCTGGAGGTTCGTCATCACGGTTTCGAGTGTGGGCAGACGGCGGTGGTGCCGTCGTTTGTCGACACCTGGCTGGAGCGGGACCGCCGCGCACCTGTTCAGTGGTCGAGGCCGACTATCTCTCCGCATGGCTCATGGAAATCTATGTCGGTCGGAGTAGACATTGGATCGTGGTGTGGTTATGGTTTCTCTCGTAGCCAAGAGAGGCAGCAGGGCCCGGCAGAGATGAACTGCCGGGCAGCAGTAACCGCAGTTGCAGTTCGCAGGACGGTGCGGTGGTGGAGTTTCGAAGTCAGGGTTGTTGCAGGACGGCGACGGGACTGACGACCGGACCGGGTGGCCCGCAGTGATCAGGGGCCGCCGTGAGCAGTACCGCAGTTCACGCAGTAGCAGTACCCGCAAGTGCAGTTCGCAGTACCCAGCAGTGAAGTAAGTGAGCAGCACCTCGGTGAAGGCGTCGGCTGCGGGCGCGCGCACCGGGAGTTCGGCAGTGGGGTTCTAAGCCAGAGCAGACGCAGGACGGGCAACGGGCCTGGCTGTCGAAGAGTGGCGCTACCGCAGGCCACGCAGCAGTTTGCACCACCAGCAGTACGCAGGAGAGCAGAACCAGCAGTAGGTCATGGTGTAGTAGTTCCTTCGGGGCCCGGGTGCCATACGGCACCCGGGCCCCTCCACGCGTTCCACACAGTGAGGTGAAATGACAGCAGACGACTCGTTCGGCCGTCTCGACGACGACGACTACCCCGCCTACACCATGGGCCGGGCCGCCGAAATGCTCGGCACCACACAAGGTTTCCTCCGCGCCGTCGGAGAAGCCCGCCTCATCGCCCCGCTGCGCTCCGAGGGCGGCCACCGCCGCTACTCCCGCTACCAGCTGCGCATCGCTGCCCGCGCCCGGGAGCTCGTCGACCAGGGCACCCCCATCGAGGCCGCCTGCCGCATCGTCATCCTCGAAGACCAGCTCGAAGAAGCCCAGCGCATCAACGCCGAATACCGCCACGTCGCCGAATCAGAGAACCCGACGACCGCGGGCTGATGTGGTGAGTGCCCGCGCCCGCCTGACCTTCCTGCCCGCGCTCGGAGCGTACAGCTGCCCCGGGCAGGACCTGCTGTCCGACTGGTTCGCACGAACGCCGGGCGTCGGCCTTCAGGCGATGGTGCTGGGATCTGGGGCACGCGTGACAGGGCCGCGCAGCAGCAGCGCTGCGCGGCCCTGATCTGTGTCGGGACCGGCATACGGGCCGAGGCGACGTCGCAGGACGGTGCCAACCACAATAATTGGGGACCTCCGAGCGGTGCACAGCGACCGCTCTTCCTGGAACGCTGCATTCTGGGTGGACCAATATATGTGACCGCGAGACGAGAGTTTCGCGTGCCGCGCGGTAAGTGTGTTTGCTGCCACGGACAGAGCGGAATTATTGACCGTACACAGTCCGCTATCGCATGCTACTGTCGCTGTCAGTTGCAGTCGTGGTTCCCAAAAGCTTCAACGCCTTCGTCGGTATCTTTAGCCGCGGGAAAGCGTTTTGTATTTCCGGTCATTTTCCGGGCGGGGCATCATCGCGGCGACCCGGTATTCGTAGATTGCGGGTCCCGGCATACTGCCCCACAAGGAGATATGTCATGGCGTCTGGCACTGTGAAGTGGTTCAACGCGGCCAAGGGGTTCGGCTTCATCGAGCAGGACGGTGGCGGCGCTGACGTGTTCGCCCACTTCTCGAACATCGCCGCCGAGGGCTTCCGTGAGCTCCTCGAAGGCCAGAAGGTCACCTTCGACATCGCACCGGGCCAGAAGGGCCCAACGGCCGAGAACATCGTCCCCGTCTGACGCTGACGCACACTTCGTAGGCTGGGGCCTGCATTTCTCGGGGTGCGGACCCCCAGCTACGGACATTCCCCGAGCTTCCCCTTGTGGAGCAACGCCGTCCGCGGATCCCTCTCGAAGAATGCGGACCTCTTTAGAGCTGCACCGTAGACGTCCGGGACTTCACGCCCGCATGATGTCACCCATTTCATCGCCTGCACTTGCACCGGATTCACCGTACACCAAATCTGCTTTCGCATTTCGTTCGGCCCGTTCTTGTGATTCCCCGCACTGTTCTTCTGCTGCGAGAATTCCTTGATACGTGCCGTATCAAGGAAGGTTCTGAATGAACCCCTCACGTACGAACAACCGCTCTTCCCGCACCCGCAGCCGTATCAGCGGTCCCGCTTTTGGCTCCGGCGCCGGTTCGCACCGGGGCAGCGGCTTCGGCTCGCCCGCCCCGAGCCGTTCCGGAAGGCCGAGCCCGGGCAACCACGGTCGGCGGCCCGCGGCGGCCTCGGGCGAGTTCGCCCTGCCGAAGACGATCACTCCCGCGCTGCCTGCCGTCGAGGCGTTCGCCGACCTCGACATGCCCGAGCGGCTGCTGGCCTCGCTCACCGCGCAAGGCATGCGCATCCCGTTCCCGATCCAGGGCGCGACCCTGCCGAACACCCTCGCGGGCCGCGACGTCCTCGGGCGCGGGCGCACCGGCTCGGGCAAGACCCTCGCCTTCGGCCTGGCCCTGTTGGCCCGCACGGCCGGACAGCGTGCCGAGCCCTGCCAGCCGCTGGCCCTGATCCTTGTGCCGACGCGTGAGCTGGCACAGCAGGTGACCGACGCTCTTACCCCCTACGCTCGCTCGGTGAAGCTGCGCCTGGCCACCGTCGTCGGCGGGATGTCGATCGGCAGGCAGGTCAGTGCACTACGCGGTGGTGCCGAGGTTGTCGTCGCGACGCCGGGTCGCCTCAAGGACCTCATCGACCGGGGTGACTGCCGACTGCACCAGGTCGCGATCACCGTCCTGGACGAGGCCGACCAGATGGCCGATATGGGCTTCATGCCCCAGGTCACCGCGCTCTTGGACCAAGTCCGCCCCGAGGGCCAGCGGATGCTGTTCTCCGCCACCCTCGACCGCAACGTCGACCTCCTGGTCCGCCGCTACCTCACCGACCCGGTCGTCCACTCCGTCGATCCGTCCGCAGGTGCGGTCACCGCGATGGAGCACCACGTTCTGCACGTCCACGGCGCCGACAAGCACCGGACGACGACTGAGATCGCGGCCCGCGACGGCCGGGTGATCATGTTCCTGGACACCAAGTACGCCGTTGACCGGCTGACGCAGGACCTGCTGAACAGCGGGGTGCGGGCCGCCGCCCTGCACGGCGGGAAGTCGCAGCCGCAGCGCACGCGGACCCTGTCCCAGTTCAAGACCGGGCACGTCACCGTGCTCGTCGCGACGAACGTCGCGGCGCGCGGTATCCACGTCGACAACCTCGACCTTGTCGTCAACGTCGACCCGCCGACCGACCACAAGGACTACCTCCACCGCGGCGGCCGCACCGCGCGGGCCGGCGAGTCCGGCAGTGTCGTCACCCTGGTGACCCCGGGCCAGCGCCGCGACATGAACCGCCTCATGGCAGCTGCCGGCATCGTCCCCCAGACCAGCCAGGTCCGCTCCGGCGAAGAAGCACTCAGCCGGATCACCGGCGCCCAGGCCCCCTCCGGCATCCCCGTGACGATCACCGCGCCGGTGGCCGAGCGGCGTCAGCGCAGCCGCAGCGCGGCCTCCCGCGGCCGACGCAGCCCCGCTTCGGCTGCCCGGCGCGTAACCGTGCGGCAGTCCACCTTCGACGCGGCGGCCTGACCTTTCATGATCAGGAAGCTGATCCGTCTCTGCAGGAGGCACATTTTGACGCTGGCTCAGATGCAACCCCGCTCGGAGAGTGCCGCCCCCGTGCACAGGACGGTGGCCGACACCATGGATTCGGCCGGACCGCAGGTCTGCGACGACATGACCATCGAGGTGGCCCTGTCCGTTATGGACAGTGCCCGCACCGAGCACCTGGTCGTGTGCGACAACGACGACCTGTGCACCGGACGGGTCACCCAGGCCCAGCTCACCGCCGTCCGTGACAGCTCCGCGTACACGGACCGGGTCCAGCTACGCGACATGCTCGACAACCGCGGGCCGTTCACCTCACCCGTGATCACGATCGCCGAAGCCCAGCACGCAATGCGCGGCCGCCGGCTCGGTGCCCCGCCGGTCGTCGACGAGCAGGGCAGCGCTCTGGGCGTCCTCGCCCTCGCCCACTGAACCGCCTCACCGAGGCAGAACCATCCCCTTCTTCTTCCTGTGAGGCATCATGCGCTGTGTCATCGCCCGTTTCCCGTTCGACCTCACCAAGAGCGGCGTTCTGGAATCCATGAAGGGCGTCAAGCCCGAACAGGTCATCGGCGAGTCCGTGATCATCGGACGCCGCACCTATCCCGTCAAGCAGGTCGGGCAAGTCATCACACGCCAGGACCGCCGCGATTTCAGCACCGGCGAAATCCTCCGGGCCATGACCCAACTCGGCTTCACCTGCCCCGATTTTCCCCACACCGCCGCGCCTGAACGCGCCCTCAGCCCATTCCAAAAGGCTTCCGCGATGCTCGGCGCCCCTGCCGCCGTCTGACCGACCGGCAGGAGCGAGCCGCCACCAAAACAACAGTGAGGGTCCGACCGGCAGGCGCCGGTCGGACCCTCACCGCGTGCCGAGAGGCTCCTCAGCGCGCAGCGGTTCGGTCAGTGATCGGAGTAGCTGAAGTCGCCCATGGTCCAAGCACTGACGTCATCGATCGCCACGCGGTACATCCCGCCCGTCTCCGGGATCCCCGCCGTGCCCTGCAGAATCCGCGCCACATGGAAATGCAGATGCGTGTGCGGCTTCTCCGCACGCGTCGGAGCGATGAAGACGGCGGAGAATTCACTCAGGCGGGCCGAGTCCGCCAAGACCTCCGACACCCGCTGCCTCCAGACTGCTTCGGGAGCCAGCCGCCCCGTGATGACAGCACCACCGGCGACCACAGTTGGAGTCATCTGATTGCTGTGCTCGGACTCCACCAGGGTGGCAACGTCAACAAGCAGTTCGTCAGGCTTCGACATCAGAGACGATTCAAGTAACCGTCGTCCGGCGGCTTGAGCGGTGGTGCTCCATACGAAATGCAAGATCGAACTGCGCAGACGAGGACGGCGCGGACCACGCCTACGACGGCGTCCGCTACGACGTCGAGATGCACGCACGACTTGCGACGGACGCACAGCCGCGATAGCCGACAATCCGTCTCACAGACCGGAGAAGCCCCAGCATCAGGCGAGCACCTGGGGAAATACGCGGACATGGGCGTAGAGCTCGTAACACGATCATGTGAATCGGTGCTGCTCGGTCGTGTCATGGCTGGGGTTGGCCCGGCCCGGTAGGTGTGGCACGGATCTAGGCGATTTGGGGCATCTGGCGGCGCAGTTCGGGAGGGAGGTCCGGGAGTCGGGCGCCTGCGACCTGTCCGGCGATGCCGTCCACGTTCGCACGAATCGCGAGAACCGTCATTCGCCCGTCGGTGAAAGCCCGAACGCGGCCGCGGCGATCGCCCGCCCCGGAGGGAACACCTTGCAAAGGACTCGCCTGTCGCCCTGGAGATCTCCCAAGGAGAGTGCCTGGTCGATCGTGAGCCCGCCGACCGCGAGCCCGATGACAACCTCCGGCGCGGCGGTGAAGATCGTGTCCGGCTGCTGATCGGACCGGACGATCGCACTGGGGCCGTCCTCGTCGATGCGCAGGACCATGAGGAATCCGTCCGTCTCGACGCCGAGCTCCACAGGAGGAGTCGAAGTCATCTCACGTAGCAGGCCGGGCAGAGCGAGCGTCAGCCAGCGTGGCTGGAACGAATCGCCGTCACGTCCTGTCAGCATCAGCGGCGCGCCCCACCTGCCAAGCGCCTCCATCGGTTCACGGAGCCCTGCGCCCCAGGGCGTGAGCGCGTAGACGACGCCCGCCTCCTCCAGGCGGCGCTCGACAATCCCGTTCGCCTCCAGAGTCCGCAGCCGTTCCGCCAGGAGGTTCGTCGCGATTCCCGCGAGCGAGGCCTTCAGCTCCGTGTAGCGCATCGGGCTGGGAAGCAGCTCCCGCGCGATCAGGAGGGTCCAGCGGTCGCCCACGATGTCCAGGGCTCGCGCGAGTCCGCAGAATTGCCCGTATGAGCGGGGGTTCTTTGAGTTCTGCTTGACCTTATCCATCGCAGTTGATTATATCAACCAACGGATGAGCGTCGAACAGAGCGGATCCGCATGGAGATGAGCATCAGCTGGCTGGCCGTCGTGGTGTCGACCGCGGTCGGGATGGCCATCGCCGGAGTCTGGTACGGCTGGACCTTCGTCGGCGTCTGGAGGGAGCTGACGGGAGTGACCGAGGAGGACTCCAAGAGAGCCGGCAAGCGCCCGTTCGCGGTCCTCCTGGCGTCGATCCTCGTCACGGCGCTGGTGCTCGCCGCCGGTTGTTCCATCACGTCGGGATCCTTCGGCAGCGACCCGCTCTGGCTCGATCTGGCCGTCGGATTCGTGGCCTGGCTCGGGTTCTCGCTGACGACTCTGGGGCAGCACAACGCCTTCGAACAGAAGCCGACGCGGCTCACCGTGATCAACAGCGCGTACCAGCTGACGTTGTTCTTGGGCATGGCCCTCGCCATCGGGTTGCTGCAGTAACACTGGGAAGAAGTGCTGACGACAGCAATCCTCGTCCTCGGGGCACCATGGACGCCGCAGCACGCCACCGGATCATCGAAGTCGTCTGCGAGGGCCTACGCGCCCGCCCCTGACAGACACAACGCCCGCGACGCCGGCACATGCAGCGCGACCGGTGGCTGCAAGAGATCACCAACCACACCAAGGAAATCCTGAGAGCTCGCAACGAGATCACAGTTGGGCCTTCTTGAGTCGGCGCCAGCAGATGAGGCTGCATGCCAACGAGACGAAGGCGTCGTGGAGTTCGAGGCGGCGTTCCCAGCGGACGGCGAGGCGCTTGAACTGGTGGAGCAGGGCGAAGGTCTGCTAGACGACATAGCGGAGCTTGCCCAGGCCCTTGATGTTCGGGGCACCCTTGCGGGAGATGACCGGCAGGATCCGCCGCTTGCGCAGCTCCCGCCGGTTGGCGTTGGAGTCGTAGCCCTTGTCGCCGAGCAGCGAGTCGGGGCGGCGGCGCGGGCGACCGGGATGTCCGGCCACAGGCGGGATGCCGTCGACGAGGGCGAGGGTCTGGGTGACGTCGTTGACGTTGGCCGCGGTGGTGATGACCTTGAGTGGGTGCCGCGTCCGTCGCAGATCAGGTGGTGTTTGCTGCCCGTCTTCCGCCGGTCGACCGGCGACGAACCGGTGTCGGCTCCCCCTTTGTCGTGCGGACGTGGGAGCCGTCCACGCACGCGCGGGACCAGTCGAGTTCGCCGGCCGCGTTGAGTTCGGCGAGCAGGATGCGGTGCAACTGGTCGAAGGCGCCGGCCTGCTGCCACCGCTCCAGGCGACGCCAGCAGGTCTGCCCGGAGCCGAACCCCGACTCCAGGGGCAGGAGTTGCCAGGCTATGTCGTTGTAGAGCACGTACAGGATGCCCTGCAGACACAGCCGGTCCGCCACCGGCCGCGGCCCCGGCGACTTCTCCGGCCACAGAGGCAGCAGCGGCTCGATCAGCATCCACAAGTCGTCATCCACGATCCACGGCCGAGCACTCACACCCTCCCGAACGGCCGAATCGTCACATCAGTCACGCCCGGCCAGGGCACCTCAACAAGTTCGTGGACGAAACCACAGGCAGGGAACCTGGGGTCTGTCCGTCCGGGCCGGTGGCGTCCCGGCGGCGGGGTCACACGAAGGCGCTCTGGCCCGTGATCGACTTGCCGACGATGAGGGTGTTCATCTCGCGGGTGCCTTCGAAGGAGTAGATCGCTTCGGCGTCGGCGAAGAACCGCGCGATGTCGTAGTCCAGCACGATCCCGTTGCCGCCGAATATCTCACGGCTCCAGGCGACGACCTCCCGCATGCGCGAGGTGACGAACGCCTTGGCCAGCGAGGAGTGTTCGTCGCGGAAGATCCCGGCGTCCTGCAGCCGGGCGAGCTGCACCAGCATGCCCCACGAGGCGGTGATGTTGCCCAGGCTCTTGACGAGCAGGTCCTGCACCAGCTGGAACCGGGCGATCGGGCGGCCGAACTGCTTGCGCTCCTTGGCGTAGTCCAGCGCGAGTTCGTAGGCGCCGATCATCGCTCCCAGCGCCTGCCAGGCGACCCCGCCGCGGGTGGCACGCAGGATCTCCGCGACGTCGCGGAAGGAGTTGATGTTCTGCAGACGGTTCGCCTCCGGCACCCGGACATCGGTCAGGGTGATCTCGGCGTTCTCCACGATCCGGAAGGCGATCTTGCCCTCGATCTTCACCGGCTCGAAGCCGGGCGTGCCCTTCTCGACGACGAAGCCCTTGACGTGGTTGTCGTCGACGTCCCGCGCCCACACCACGACGTAGTCGGCGAAGGTCGCGTTGCCGATCCACTTCTTGGCGCCGTTCAGGACCCAGGTGTCGCCCTCGCGCCGGGCGGTGGTGCGCATACCGCCCGCGACGTCGGAGCCGCCGAGGGGCTCGGTCATCGCGAATGCGCCGATCTTCTCCATCGCGGCCATCGCCGGCAGCCAGCGGTCGCGCTGCTCCTGGTTCCCGCCGGAGTGGATCGAGTACATCGCGAGGCCGTTGTGGACGCCGAAGAAGGTGGCCACCGAGGCGTCGGTGCGGGTCATCTCCATGGCCAGCATGCCGGTCAGGAGGTTGCTGACGGCGGGGCGGTGCTCGCCGTAGCCCTCGTAGGGCAGTCCGGCCAGCCCGCTCTCGCGGAAGATGTCGATGAGTTCCTTGGGGAACTCGCCCTTGCCCCAGTTCCCGTTCACCAGCGGCTGGACCTCGTCGCGCATGAGGGTACGGGCCTTGAGGAGGATCTTGCGCTCCTCGTCCGGCAGCAGGGTCTCGTAGTTGTAGAAGTCCGCGACCAGCTGGTCCTCAAGCGGTTCCATAGTGGTGGTCATCTCAGTTCTCCTCCTTGTCGGCACTGTCCAGGGCGGACAGGACAGCGAGTTGCTTGCGGTCGCGCGTCTCGGTGAGTTCCGAGTACGTGGAGGAGCCGTAAGCCGATTCCACGGCTTTGATGAGCCGTTCCTGTTCTTCTTCGTTCTGTGATGGGTTGCCGAGGCCTGCCCACATCTGCTTCATCGACGCGCCGATGTGCTCGACCAGGTGCCGGTAGCCGCCGGGGCCACCGCCCAGGTGGGAGCCGAGGAACGGCCCGACCGTCGACCAGCGGATGCCGAGTGAGTTCGTCATCACCTTGTCGAGGTCTTCCGGGGTCACGACGCCCTGCTCGACCAGGTACACCGCCTCGCGGCTGAGCGCGTTCTGTAGCCGGTTCCCGACGAAGCCGGGGATCTCCTTGCGCTCGACGACCGGGGTGCGGCCGACCGAGGCGTAGAAGTCCACCGCGTCCCGTACGGCGTCTTCGCCGGTGCGCTCGCCGGGCACGACCTCGACCAGGGGGACCAGGTGCGGCGGGTTGAAGGGGTGGCCGATCAGGACGCGGGCGGCGTCGGCGTCCGCCAGCTCCCGGGTGAACGCGGTCGATGGGATCGCCGACGAGGAGCTGAGCAGCAGCGCGTGGCCGGGCGCTTCCCGGACCAGGGTGGCGAACAGGTCCTGCTTGAATTCGAGGCGTTCGGGGCCGTTTTCCTGGACGACGTCCGCGTCCCGGACCGCTTCGGTGACGTCGTCGGTGAGGTGCACCCGGTCGGCGAGGCCCGTCACGTCCAGGCCGCGGGCGGCCAGGTGCGGGGTGTACTGGGCCAGGGCCTCGTTCACGGCCTGGGCGAGGTCGGGTCGCGGGTCGCTCACCCGGACGGTCAGGCCGTGCGCGGCGAACAGCGCCGTCCAGGACAGTCCGATGGTCCCGGCGCCGATCACCGCGGCCGTGCGGAAGGTGCGGGTCATGACGCGGTTCCCTTCAGGTAGTTGTGGACCGGCTCGACGCCGGACAGCGTCAGGTCGGTGAGGATGTGGCTGGCGGAGACGACCTCGATCACCGGCAGGTCGGCCAGCGGGGCGAGCACGTGCTGGAACAGCTGCAACCGGGCGGGGCCGGTCCACGCCTGCTTGACGGTGACGTCGGTGATGCGGGTGCGGACGAGTTCCTGCACCCGTGGCAGCCCGTCGTAGCCGGGGACGATCTTGAGCATGAAGGTCGGCACGGTGATCTGTGCCTCGGCCTCCTGCCGGTCCAGCTCGTGGTGTTTGTAGCCCATGGTCGCGGTGGCGACCCGCAGCGTGCCGTGGTCGAGGGTGCCGACGAGCGCGCCGGAGTCGACGTAGAGCGCCGGGGAGCCGATGACCTTCGGGTAGGCGGAGACCTCACGGCCGGAGGCGGTCGCCGGGAAGTTGTCGAGGTACATCGCGTGCAGGTACTCGCCGTCCTCGCCCTCGAAGCTGACCGGGATCGCCTGGCCGGCCTCCGTGTAGGGGCCGTATCCGCTGACGTCGCCCATCTTCATCACCTCGAACCGGACCAGCGGCTCGGCGATCCGCAGCGGTTCGGGGACGACGGCCCGCAGCGCGTCGGGGTCGGTGCGGTAGACGACGTTGAGGTACTCCCGGTCGATGAACCGCGGGACCATCGGCGCGAACGCCGGGCTGGTGAGCGGGGTGGTGAGGTGCTGTCGTACGTCCTCGGTGCGCATGGCGCCTCACCGCCCCGTCCACCGCGCGGGGCGGCGCTCGGCGAAGGCGGTCATGCCCTCGCGCACGTCCGAGGAGGCCATCAGGGTCTCCATCTGCTTGCGCTGGAAGGCGAAGGCGTCGGCGTCGGGCGTACCGTCGGCGGCACGGACGACGCGCTTGACGGCCGCCATTGCGAGCGGGGCGTTCTCCGCGAGCCGTCCGGCCAGCCGGAGCGCCTCGGCGACGACTTGGCTGGTGGCGGTGACCCGGTTGGCCAGGCCCAGTTCGCCGGCGCGGCGGCCGTCGACGGGCTCGCCGGTCAGCAGGAGCTCCATGGCCAGGTGGTGCGGGATGCGCTTGGGCAGCCGGATCACGCCGCCGCCCGCGGCGATCAGGCCACGCTTGACCTCGGGCAGGCCGAACCGGGCGTCCTCGGCCGCGACGATCAGGTCGCAGGCCAGGGCCAGTTCGAAGCCGCCGCCCATGGCCCAGCCCTCCACGGCGGCTATCAGGGGCTTGGTCGGCTCGGCCTCGGTCAGGCCGCCGAACCCGCGGCCGGCGACCTCGGGTGACTCACCGTGCAGTGCCGCCTTGAGGTCCATGCCAGCGCTGAACGTGCCGCCCTCGCCGGTCAGGACGCCGGCGCGCAGCTCGGGGTCGGCCTCCAGCGCGTCCAGTGCGCCGCTCAGGCCGGCGGCGACCGATGCGTTCACGGCGTTACGGGCCTCGGGGCGGTCCAGGGTGATCAGCAGGGTGGAGCCGATCCGTTCGGTGCGCACGACGGGTGCTTCGGGTGCTTCGGGTGTTTCGGGGATGCTCATGGTTGCTCCTGTGACGGCCCGTCGGGGGGTACGGGGCACGGCCGTTCCCCTGGGGCGTGTTGTGGGGGAGGTGATGCTCAGCGGGCGGCGTCGAGCTCGGCGAGGACTTCCTCGGTGTCCTGGCCCGCGACCGGCGCCAGGCGGCGGATCGTGCCGGGAGTGGCGGAGAAGCGCAGCGGGATGCCGATGGTGCGGACCGTGCCCTCGGTGGGGTGCTCGACGGCGTCGAGCAGGTGGCCGTCGCGGACGTAGGGGTCCTCGTGAGCGCGGTCCAGTTCCAGCACCGGGGCCATCGGGATGCTGTGCTTCGCGCACACCTCCGCCCACTCGGCGGTGGTCAGCGCCGGAGCGCACAGCTCGATCAACGCGGCCAGCTCCTCGTGATCGGCGCTGTCGAGGGCGTCTCCGTTGATACGCGGGTCCTCGGCCAGGTCCGGCCGTCCGGCGGCAGTGACGAAGTCGCGGTAGTTCTGCGGGTTGTACGGAATGACGCAGGCCAGTCCGTCCTTGGTGCGCACGGCCCGGTGTCCCTTGAGCATCGACAGAGGGAAGCCGGTGGGGCCGGTCTCGGGCACGTGGGTGTGTCCCGCCAGGTGCTCGACCAGGTTGAACGCGATCAGTGTGTCGGCCATCGGGATCTCGACGAGCTGGCCCTGGCCGGTCCGGTTCCGGTGCAGCAGGGCGGCCAGCACGCTGTAGGCGATGGTCAGGGAAGAGACCTTGTCCGCGAGGATGGTCGGCAGGTAGACGGGCTCGCCGAGCGCGCGGCCGGCGATGTCGACCAGTCCGGACGCGGCCTGCACGGTTTCGTCGTACGCGGCGTTGCCGGCCCGGTCCGAGTCGCTGCGGAAACCCTGGGCGTGCGCGTAGACCAGCCCGGGGTTGCGGGCGGCGATGTCGTCGTAGGACAGACCCAGGCGGTTCAGCGCACCGGGTCGCATATTGGTGATCAACACGTCCGCGGTGTCGATCAGCCGCAGCGCCTGCTCGCCCTCGGTGGCGTCCTTGAGGTTGAGGGACACACTGCGCTTATTGCGGTTGACGTTGAGGTTCAGCGGGGTCATGCCCGGTGTCGTGCGGTAGTGGCCCACACGTACGGCGTCGGCGGGCGACTCGATCTTGATCACGTCGGCACCCAGGTCGCCGAGGATCTGCGCGGCGTAGGGACCCATCACCACGGCCGAGAGGTCGATCACGCGCACGCCGTCCAACGGGCCGGCCACGGTGTCCGTGTTTTCCGTCATCATTTTTTCCTTCCACTCCTCACTTCGCCTCACGCATGTATCCGTGTATCTGAAAACTAAGTTATCGAGGAGGGGCGGAAAGTGGAATGATCAAATAACGAAAAGCGGCATGACCGCAGTGGTCATACCGCTTCCCGGGTGCGCTCTTCAATCAATCCCGGAGTGGTTCGGAGAAAATCGCGCGAGCAGCGGCGACGACTTCTGTCAGGTCGCCATGGCTCGCCCGGTCCTTGCGCCACAACAGTCCAGTTTCGAGCCGGGGTTGGAAATCCGAGAAAGGAAGGACCATTACATTGTCCAGGCGGTAATTCTGCATGGGGCTTCGCGGATCCAGCATGGAAATGGAGAATGCCAGACCACTGGCAACGATTTCGGAAATTCCGTCGAAAGTGGCGCTGCCCAGTTCGATCCGTTTCTTGATACCGAGCTCGGACAGCTGCTGGTCGAGTCCGCGGAAATACGCGTTGGTCACAGCCGAAGGAGATCCCGCGTAGGCGAGTTCGGACAGTTCCGCCAGGGCGACCGACTCCCGTCCCGAGAACCGGTCCCTGGGCACGACCGCGCCGAGCCGCTCCGACATCACCGGCAACTGCTCCAGCGCCGGATCGCCGCCGGCCGGAAGCCGGGCCAGGGTCAGCGCCAGTCTGCCGTCGCACACGGCGTCGACCAGACGCTCGGTGCCGCCCGGCCAGCGCTTGATCTCGAACCGGTCGCGGACCCGCTCGGCGAGATCATACAACCGTTCGCGCAGGTCCGGATGGATACCGCTGGGCACGCCCACCAGCAGGGTGGTCCGCCCCGGCCGGGTCGTCTCGTCCAGCCTCCACCGGATCGAGTCGACCTGCTCCAGGACGCCGCGCGCGATCGGCAGCAGCGCGATGCCCGCCTCGGTGAGCGTCACATGGTGGGTGTCACGATCGAACAGCCGGTGCCCGAGTTCGTTCTCAAGATCCTTGATCCGCCGACTCAGCGGGGACGCTGCCATGTGCAGTTTGCGAGCGGCGGTGGAGAAGTTCAGTTCTTGGGCGACGGCAACGAAGTAGCGCAGGTGCAGAAGCTCCACGCCTCTCACCCTAACCCGTAGGGGCGCGCACGCCCCGGGCCCGTACGGCTAGGCCGGGCGCGTACGATGCGGTCCGCCTGTCCCGTCCGCCGCCCGCGCGCCCTGCGCCTTGCTCCCGACAGCCCCAGCCGGCTCCTGCGGACCGCGCAGCCCGCCCGGTGCCGTCACTGCGGCAACCACCTCGACTGGTACAGCCGTACCGACGAGCACCCCATCGGCCTCCACCCCCACGAGGTTCCCGCCTCCGCCGTCCCCGCCCGCCACCGCTGGCACGTCAGCTCCGGCATCGCCCACCCCGCACACGACGGCACCCCTTGGTGCCGCATCCCCCACACCCCCTCTGCCCCACCCGCCCCACCGACGCGCCCCTCACCCCTCAGTTCGCCGAACTGCGCCGCCGCCTGGCCCTGCGCACCCGCCACCTCATCGACACCGGAGCCTTCACGCCGCCGGCCACCCCACCCACCGAACCGGCGCCGCCTGCCGCCCGGCACGGCCTGTGGTCACCTCCTCTACTGCCGCTACCTCGCCCCACACCCGCTCGAGGACATCCAGTGCGTCGCTCAGACCCGTCAACGCGACCGCTGTACCCGCCGCGTCCTGTCCCAGCAATCGCCTGCGGGGACCTGGACGCTCATGCCCGCGACGCCGGCACGCGGACAACTGGCGCTCCCCGCTTCCCAGATGGCCGTCTATAACCGCAACAACCACCTGCCCTACAGCGAACAGCTGCGCTGGCGCGCCCAGCGATGCCCCGCCCACGCCGCCTCCCCGCAGGCCCCTGACCTGGCGTTCGCCGAATGGGAGGTCTTCGACCCCCTCCTGCACCACGCCCACATCCACCCCCGCCTGCCTACGGTCAGTCGACGCCCCCGTTCTGCGGCCGACCGATAGCGCCATCTGCATCCCCTGCCTCACACCCACTGCCGACCCATGGACCTCACGTGCTCAAGCCCACCGACGAGCAAGCCGCAGCAGGCAGACCACTTTCACGCCGGAGATCACCTCGCCCTCCAGGCCGGCGCCGGAAAGGCCGCGAATGGCCCCGCGTCCGCATCGCCAACGACTTCACCCCACCCGAAGACAGCGAAGAGCGCGACGAGACCGGCCGCCCCGTCCCCGGCCCCATTGACGACGCCGAAGCCCGCCTGGCCTACGTCGCCATCACCCGCGCCCGCCAACACTTGGACCTGGGCGGCCTGTCCTGGATCAACGAGCACCCTGCCGGACGCCCGTCATGAGCATGCGCGCCAGCGCGCTGCTGCCCCGAGCAGTACCTCGCCCGAAGCAGCAAGTCCGCGAAGAGGTCCGCGAGCCACCTGCCCGGGCTTCGAACTCCGGGCGGTGATGGAGCCGTTGCTGCCCGCAAGGCAGAGCTGCGATTTCGGCCCCCGGATGTCAGCGGCATTTAGACCGGCAGATGTTCCAGGACATCTCGTGTGTGCGGCACGTCTGGAGGACGGAAAGTTCGGGCTCAGATCACTGGAGGCCCTGACACCTACCACCATTCGTCGCCGTCGTGAAGCTGAAGGAGCGCCTTGTCCGGTCGAGTGTCAGGCGGTCTGTGTCACGGCGGCGTGCAACTCTCGTACGCCGCTGGTGTGCGGGTACCGCTCGGCCAGCTCGTCGACGATGCCGCGGATCGCTGCCGGTCCCGGACCTCTCCAGGGCTGGCCCGGTCAGGTCCCCAATCGCCGTCGTCATACACGGACTCGTCCATTGCGATAGCCGCCCGTGGTTCGCTGACGGGCTCGGTCGCGTCGCTGGCTGGGTAGGCGTGCAGCTGCAGCGCGTCGGGCACGATCGGCACATCCACCTCTCTGATGCCAGCGAACGTGGCGCGCAGCGCCATGACCTGTCGGCGGTCGTTTGCACGCGGGTCTACACGAGCCTCCGCGACCCGGACCGGCCGTTTCTTTCCGTGCTGCAGCAACCTGACCACGTTTCGGGCCAGGGTCGCGCTTACGTCAAGCCACGACTGGATCGGGCAGTGCGTGTAGTGCCCGGAGTTCGGTATCCGGAGGGTTTGCTCGCGGCCTGCGCAGATCCAGTCCAGTTCCAGGTGCCAGTCGACCTCGTGATCGCGGACTTTCAGCTGATCCGGAACTGCTCGACTCGCGCGAGATGGGGCACGGCAGCCGGTTGCGCCCGTCCCGGTCGCTGCTACGACGGGCCACCACGGCCAACATGGTGTACGCCGACCGCGAGGATCTCGTCCATGCCGTCCGTAGCGGCATGCGCCGCATCCAACGCAGACCCCATCTCATCGACGGGTGCCTGACCGGCACTGGTCTCCCATCGCCCTCGACATAGCCCAGATCCGACAACCCTTCGAAAAGGTCAGTAGGTGATGAGGTTCGCGTGCCGCTACGTACGAGCCGCCTGCGAAGGGTAACGAGCTGCAGGGAGGGGGAAGGCACGTGAAACGGTGGGCAGATTCATCGCTGTTGATGTTGTCCCACCTGACTGGAGTTCCATGTATCGCGCGCTCCGCCTGGCAGTCCTCGTTTGCCCCGTCCTGCTGCTGTCCGTGGCCGCGTGTACGCCAAGCGGTTCCCACCATGACGCGAAGTCCTCTCCGAGTGCTGACGCCTCCGACGACAAGAACAGCGGGAAGGGTGTGCCGCTCGGCGAGGCGATTGGCCGGCTGAAGACAGCCCGCGAATCCCGTGCTGGGTACGATCGAGACAAGTTCCGCCTGTGGATCGATGCCGACAAGGACGGTTGCGACACCCGCAAGGAAGTCCTCATCTCCGAAGCTGTCGTCAAGCCCCGCTAGGGCTAGAACTGCAAGCTCACCGGAGGGAAATGGCACTCTGCCTACGACGGCAAGGCTTTCACCAACGCACGCCAGCTTGACATCGACCACGTCGTCCCCCTCGCCGAAGCCTGGGACTCCGGCGCCTCGAAGTGGACCGCCGAGCGCCGCGAGCGCTACGCCAACGACCTGGACGCGCCGCGCAGCCTCATCGCCGTCAGCCTGGGCTCCAACCGTTCCAAAGGCGACAAGGACCCCACCGAGTGGATGCCACCGGCCAAGGACGACACCTGCACCTACGCCACCGAATGGGTCGCTTCAAAGCTCCGCTGGAAGCTGACCGTCGACCGCGCCGAGCGCAAAGCTCTGCGCGCGGTCGACGCGGGCTGCAAGAACGCCACGGTGACGTTCCGGCCTGCACTGTAGCCTGATCAACCTCGCGATGATCGACCTCATAGCGGCGCTGTCAGCGGCCCCGCCAAGGCGACTCGAACTGGCCAACAAGGGCGAAACCACCCCGGACGGTGCCCTTTCCCCCCGTGGGGCAGCGGCCGGGGCCGATTGCTGTCCAAGGCCGTACGCTCCAGGCGCCTGGGCGGGGAGCGTACGGCCCCCGCCCAGGCACCCGGAACCGGTCACCGACCCCATTCGTAGTCGTCGTCCGAGCCCATCCTGGCTTCGTCGGTGTAACGCGAGAACGGTTGATGCCGAGTTCGGGCAACAGATGTTGATCAAGCGGGTCCAAGATGTTGTCGAGTCCGAGAACGCCTCGTCGGCGTGTCGGCCGAACCCGGTGCTTGCCCCGCGGTCGGTCTATGAGGCCAAGGCGGCGCGGTGACAGAAGCAGTGGCCTGAGCTGACCGTGCCGGACTGGCCATCCGCAGACATCACGGCGCCTTCAGACCTCGACCGCGTTCATGACCGGATCTCACCTCGCGTGCCGGGCCGATGAGGTCATCGGGGTAGCTTGCGAAGTCTCCCGGAGGCGCCGAGCGGAGGTCTTCGATGCCGTAGCGCATGACTTGGGAGTGCCAGGCGATCTGCCCACGGATATTGACGGCACAGGTGTCCGCGTATGCGGCCGCTGCCGCCCGCTCGCCAGCTGTCACGGCTAGGCGGTCAAGTTCCTGGTCGAGTTCGGCGCGGGCGGTGATGAACGTACGTGCCTGCCCGGCGACGAGGTCGGCGACAGCGTCCACGGCCTGCTGAACGGAGCATCCCTGCTCCCGAGCGATGATCAGGACCGAGTTGCACGGGTAGCCGACGAGGCTCTCACGCTTCAGCGAGTAGACATCGTTGACTAAGGCAATATGCAGCGCGGCGGCGTACCGGAGCTGACGCATGGGAGCGCACTCACGCACGCGGGCCGGCAAGAAGCAGGGCAGTTCCAGCTCGACCAGGTCAAACAGCCACGGCATCCCGACCGAGAACCGCCGCCACCGCAGGTACTCCTGGAGATACAGCGCGCTTCCCTTGCTCTTCAGCGCCGCCTCGGTCGCATAGGAGTCGAGAAACGCGCCGAAGTGGCGGATGAAGGCGTCCTGCCAGTGCTGCGGTGTGTCGGCAGAGGTCTCCTGCCACAGCGCCGACAACGCCCGGACCACGACAGAGCTGCCCTTTTCATCCTGGGCCACGCCGCCATCCAGCACACGGTGCAGTTCGGCAATCACGGCCGCGCACACCTCCGGCCGGTCGCCTTGATGGTCCTCATCGAGTTGGTCGTCGATCCGGAAGCACAACGCCAGCCAGCGGCAACCAAGGGTGAGCAGGGAGAGGCTGGCGCGTGGCCACACATGCGCCCCAGACAGGTCGGCACCCGTGGCGCGCAATCTGGCACGCGCTCGTTCGGTGGGTACCAAACCCATGAGTTCCGCCCACCCCCACATCCCCCGCGACGCCTCTGCCAGGTGAGGGCTGCACTCCAGCGGAAACGGCGCATGGAACTCCGGCATCCGGAACTCAACCATGCATCTCTCCATGATTCAGGGCGTCGCTAACGAGCGGCACCCCACGAGCTCCGTGTGGTGCGCAGCCATCGCTACACGCGCGAACGGGGCCGACGCTGACGAGGACGACGGCGGTCGCAACTCTCACAAGCATTCCTTTGCCAGCACAAGATCAAAAGTCGGCCGCAAGGCCCCTGGCGACGGCGGATGGCACGCTTGTCCGAGGGCAGGCAGGTTGTCGGTGACGGGATCCGTGCGGGTGGGAGCGGATGCGGCGAGCTTCGTCCTCCTGGTCCCTCCGGTCGATCGGCAGCACCTGGGCCCCCTCATCGTGCAGAGCACAACCAGGGTCCCGAAGCAAGAACCGGGGTGTTCTCGAAACTCAGCGACATCACTCTCTCGTGGAAGCAGGTGTTCTCACCACTGAGCAACAGGCGTTCTTGGTAGTCGCCTACAGAGCCATTCCATCTGGGGTAGGCCGCACCTGGAGAAGCTCTCCGACGACGTGAAGGAGCTCAAGGCCGGCGTTGCCGGGATGCAGACCGGCAACGACGTGATCAAGGTGCTGCTGCAGGATCGGGCGGCGTGACGGTCCGAGGCAAAGGTAGTGCCCCGGACCGTCACGGCCAGCGTAACCGTGCAGCTGAGCAGCCGGGGCGGACCAGGCGGTCCGCCCCGGCTGCTGCTTCCCACTCCCGTCGGCTGTGGACGTCAGAAGTGGCCAATAAGCCAGACAATCTCGACGGTGACGACTTGGTCGTGGACGCGGTAGCCAATGGAGACCCGAGCGTCTTCGAGGACCAGGCGGCGCAGCGCGGACCGGCCGCTGCCTTCGAGGCCCCCCGACCATGTCCGGCCGGGTGGACAGAAGGCCGCGCTCGGCCTGGAGGACGGCGCGGCGCTCACCGGGAACGGCCCGGTCACCGGGAGCGAAGAGACCAAGGCGCCCCGCCGCTGTACGTGGGTTACTGGCCATGGCCGGACGAACGCACGAACAGGGCCACCGCGCGCATGTTCCATTGCGTGATGCTGGGGGGCACGGATTGTCAGTGCCTGCGTGCATGCTGCCTCCAGCCACGGCATGCGCTGTGGCGTGCCCGTGAACGATTCGAGCGCCATGAGCTGCTCGGGGAAGGGAGGTTGGCGCCGATGCCGCAGCCAACCGAGGAACAGTCCGTTGTCATCGACGCGTTCGCCTCCGGCACCGACCTGGTTGTCCAGGCCGGTGCCGGAACAGGGAAGACGACCACGCTGGAGATGCTCGCCGCCGGTGATGCTCGCCGCGGGGTGTACATCTCCTTCAACAAGTCCGTCGCGGTGGAGGCCCAGCGCCGTTTCCCGCAGCACGTGAAGTGCTCCACTGCGCACGGTCTGGCCTTCCGGGCCGTGGCCATCCCGTACAAGCACCGCCTCAACGCGCCGCGGATGCCCGCCCACCGGGTCGCGTTCGGGCTGGGCATCCACACGCACGTCACCCTCGGCGGCAAGGTCCTCGAACCGCGCAACCTCGCCTACATCGTCCTGCAGACCGTCGAGCGGTTCTGCTACTCGGCGGCACGGGAACTGTCAGAGAAGCATGTCCCCGTACAGCGAGGAGCCGAAGAGCCTGAGCTGCACCAGCTGCTCGTCCAGGCGGTCTTGCCCTTCGCCCGCAAGGCGTGGGAGGACATCACCGACCCCGAGGGGCACCGCGTCAACTTCAAGCACGACCACTACTTGAAGATGTGGCAGCTGAAAGACCCACAGCTGAACTACGACTACATCCTGCTGGACGAGGCCCAGGACACCAACGGCGTCCTGGAGGCGGTGCTCGACAACCAGCGCGGCCGAGCCCAGATCGTCCTGGTCGGCGACTCCGCCCAGCAGATCTACGCCTGGCGCGGCGCCAAGGACATCATGACCGGCGCCCCCGGCACTCACCTGCACCTGTCCCAGTCCTTCCGCTTCGGCGCAGCCCTCGCCTACGAGGCCAACCGCTGGCTCGGCGCGATCCGCTCCACCCTGCGCCTGACCGGCCACCCTCCCCTGGCCACCGAGATCGGCCCGCTGGAGCAGCCCAACGCGGTGCTGTGCCGCTCCAACGCCGGCGCCCTGACCGAGGTCCTGTCCCACCTGCGGGCCGGCCGCCGCGTCGCGATGGCCGGCGGCGGCGACGGGCTGCGCAAGCTCGCCCTGGCCGCCCGCGATCTCAAGGCCGGCCGCGGCACCAGCCACCCCGAACTGCTGCTGTTCAAGACCTGGGACGAACTCCAGGACTACGCCAACAACGACCCCTCCGGCGCCGACCTGCTGCACTGGGTCGAACTCATCGACGACCTCGGCTACGAGGAGATCCTCGGCTCCCTCCAGCGCCTGACCGACGAGCACACCTCGGAGGTCACCATCTCCACCGCCCACAAGGCCAAAGGCCGCCAATGGCCCCGGGTACGCATCAGCGACGACTTCCCCGAACCCGACCCCACCGAAGACGGCAAGCCCGGCCGCATCTCCCGCTCCGAAGCCCGCCTGGCCTACGTCGCCGTCACCCGCGCCCAGCACCATCTCGACCGCGGCAGCCTGGCCTGGATCCTCGACCACCCCGCCGCCCAACCCGCTCGAACCACCCACGCGGCCCCACCCGGCCCCGTCCCCACCAGCCCGCCCCAGAAGGCCGGTTACAGGACCTGGGGCGACCTCGGCCCCCTCCCACCCACCGCGGGAGAGCCGGGATGCCGCTGACCGCCCTCCACGACAACCTCCGAGTCCTCGACGCCACCTGCGACGACCTCGACGCCGGCATCGACTGGGACACCATCTACCGAGCCCGCCCCCGCGCCCCACTGCGCTGCACCGCCTGCCACATCAGCGTCCACGCCAAGCTCTCCCCCCGCGGCCGCCGCTTCTTCGCCCACGACAGCGCCGCCCCACGCTGCCCCACCAACGGAGAAAGCCCCGAGCACCGCCGCCTCAAACGCGCCCTCGCCCTCGCCGCCCGCCAGGCCGGCTGGCGCGCCGACGTCCTCGCCACCACCCCCGGCGGCCGCCGCCTGGCCCTCGAAGCCCAGCTCTCCCCCATCACCTACACCGACATCACCGCACGCACCTACCGCTATGCCACCAGCAACGTCGAAGCCTGCTGGATCACCGACACCGATGCCCCCTGGCTCCTCACCGTCCCCTCCCTCCAGGTCACCACGGACGACGCCACGGGAGAACTCCACGTCACCGACGGCCACCGCGCCCTGTCCAGCAGACCCGTCACTGGCCTCCACGCCGTTGACTTTGACGGCGACCGCGCCGACCACGACGAGATCGGCCTGCGCTGGCAGCACTGGGAAGAAGCCCTCCCCGACATCCCCGTGCCCTGGACCGACCCGTGGCGCCTCCTGGCGGCCCACCGCCACGACCCGGACGACCCGGAGGACCCTGGTGCGCTGCCCCGCGCGAACACCCACCGTGCCCGTATCGGCTGGTGGCGGCCCAAGCGGCACCTGACCCTCACCCGGTTCCTCACCGCCCTGCGTCACGACCAGGTCCTGCTGCTGGAACTCGCCGCCCCCTTCCGCGACGTCTCCAGCCGCGTTCCGGACCCGCTGGTGTGGACCACGCCCGACTACCTGGAGGAGGCCGCCAAGCTCACCGCCTTCGCCTACGGCTGGCGGCTCTTCCACCGCAGCGAGAACAACCCGTGCTCCTGCGGAACCGGCGAGCCCTACGTGCTCAGCGCCGACACCGACGGCTGCTTCCTCTACCTGTGCTCCGCCTGCGACGCCGCCCTCATCGACCTGGCCGCCGACCTGGACAGCTGGGAGGCCCGCCGCGAGTACGTCGCGCTGATCTCCGACAACGCCCTCATGTACCTCACGCCCCGGCAACGAAAACGGCTTCTCCCGCAGCAGCCCCCGGCGGATGCCGAGGTCACGGTAGAGACAGGGCTGACCCCTCAGGAGATCGCCCGGCGCCTGACCGGATACGGAAAGTGAACACGGGACGCATGGCCCTGGAACGCGTCCAGGCGCCGGCGCCGCGTGGCCGCGCGCGTCTGGCTTCTCCTATCCCGCCCACCGGCTCCCTGGTGGGCGTTACCGTGAAGTCCATCAGCCGATCAGGAGTCGCATGATGAGCGAGCACACCGCCGACCAGCCAGCGACCCAGCCCGCGCCCTGGTCAACCCGCGCGGCGAGCCGTGACCAGCGTGCCTAGCTTCATCATGTCCGCGAAGTCAGGGTGCACGGGGTGGTCGTAGCGCGCCGAGACCTCGGCGGCCGACTCAACGGTCACGTCCCAGCCCACTGAGCGCAGCCAGTCGACGCAGTTGCGACGCGGTTCGGTACTGATCAGCTTGGTGAAGTCGAATTCAGGCAGGCCGGGGAAGGTCGGGGTCGGCTGGTTCCGCATGAAGTCCGCATTGTGGGTGGGCGCCCGATCGAGGGCGATCGAGCTGCCCGGCGCGGACAGCTGGTGCACCTCGTTGAAGAGGGCTTCCTCTGCCCTGGCGGGCAGGTAAAGCAGCAGGCCTTCGGCGAGCCACAGCGTGGGCCTGCCGGGGGCGAAGCCCGCCTCGGTGAGCGTGGCGACCCAGTCGTCGCGTAGGTCGGTCGCCACCGCGTGCCTGCGGCAAGCCGGGCGGGCGCCGATCTCGTCGAGCACCTGCTGCTTGAACTCCAGTACCTTCGGCTGGTCGACCTCGTACAGGTCGCAGCCCGACGGCCAGTCCAGCCGGAAGGCACGGGCGTCCAGTCCAGCGGCCAGGATCACCACCTGGGCTATGCCTACGGCGGCGAAATACTCGTCGAAGAACCGGGAGCGTACGCCCAAGTAGCCGGCCATGCGGTCCCAAACCTGCTCCGGCTCCCCCTCGGCTATCTCATCGATGCTGGTGGGCAGCGAGGTCACCGGCTTCACGGCGCGGACGAATGCGGCGGCGTAGGGGTCGTTGATCAAGCCGCCGCGCGCGGTCTCGATCGCACGCCCGGACGCGACGCCGAGCGCGGTCAGGCCGACGCTCGACACGATGTCCCACTGCTCATGTGTGCTGGTCATAGTGTGTCTCCGATCACTGTCAAAGTTCCGGTCCGGGTAGTTCCGCGGGTCGTCCCTTCTCCCTTTGCGGTGTCGGTGGTAGGGGCGGTGTCTGTGTCGACCCCGGGGACGCCGCGCCGGTAGAGCAGCACGGTGATCAGTGCGCCGGCTGCGGAGAAGCTGGCTACCCACCAGTATGCGGTGGAGTAGGACTCCAGCGCGGCCTGGGCCTGGACAAGCTTGCTGGTGGGGTTCTTGCCGCTCAGGTAGGACGTGGCGGCGCTGGCGGCGAGGGTGTTGAGCAGGGCGGTGCCGATGGAGCCGCCGATCTGCTGCATGGTGTTGACGGAGGCGGAGGCGACTCCGGCGTCCTCGGTGGCCACGCGGCTGGTGGCCAGGCTCATGGCTGGGGCGATGATCAGGCCGATGCCGAGGCCGGTGACCAGTAGCGGGGGCAGGACGTTGGCTGCGTATGTGCTGTCCAGGCCGAGGGTGGTCAGCCAGATCATCGCTGTGGGGCTGGGGACTGGTCCGCATCGGTGTCAACGGGCAGAGAGTGGGGGTCTTGGTGTGCGGCGTTCCCGCAAGGGGCGTCGCGGCCATGGCCGCCGCGTACATCGACCACGCCGATGCCACGTACCGGGCGTAGACCGCCTTCGGCCTACGCCCGGCCCAGGTCATGCCCAGTCGAGTCCGAGGTCGGCCAGCTGTTGGAGTTTGTCGGCGGTGAGCTTGCCGCGTGTCCGGGAGCAGTTTTTGTGATCAGGGCCTGGTGTTGTGACCTGGGTTGATCAGTTCTCTGTATGAGAGGGGTTTGTTGGGGGAGTTGTGATCTCTGGGGGTTGGGGTGCTGTGCCGGGGGCGTTGACCTGGCGGTTTGTCATGTTGAGGGACGCATGATCAGTTCTTGTCACTTGTAGTGAGCGCTGATCATCTTCACTGATTGTTGGTCTGTGGCAAGCGCCCTCGAACGCCACCTCCGCAGCCGCCTCCCGCCACCGCGCACGCGCTTCACCCCTCAGCGGACCAAGGAACCGCACGTCAACGAGAGCAACATCGCCTTCTCCGACATCCCCATGCCCCGCCGCACCTATCGCTTGCACGCAGCCTCAACTGCTCATCAGCCGATCAGGTAATGGCCCGAACGTCCCCCAGGGCCTTCACACCCAGTCGAGTCCGAGGTCGGCGAGTGCGGCGAGCTGGGTGTCGTCCAGGCGGTCGCGTCGTGCCACGAGTACTGGGCTTCGTGCCCGGGGCGCTGGTGCGCGGCACGGGGGACTTAATGAGAGGCGGCAGTGTGAGCCAGGGGCTGCTCCAGCAGGTCGACAGCACCTACGACGTCTCAGGGGAGAGCACCCGGTCGTACCGCACCGAACAGATCGTGTCCTCTTGCTGCAGCGGCCTGGAGATCGTCAGCCTGCATCGGCGCGATGTCGACCGTGCGCTCCGCGGGGTGCGGCCTTACCTTGTCGACCAGGCCCGGCGCTTTACCGAGTCTCGTTTCCTGTAGCTGCAGTTCTGACCGTGTACCTGAACGCCGGCTACGACTCGGGCAACATCCGCACCACTCTCGACCATGCGGCCCGCCCGGAGGCCGGATTGCACACCAAGGCGAGAAAGTCCCTCTCCAGGCCACCCATCGCTGGCACCCACGCCCGTCAGAACGCCCTCTACCGGCACGCACGCTGCTTACGAACACCGCACCAGCATCATCAACGCCTTCTTCGGCCTCGCGGATGCCGTCATCACCGTACGCAGCCTGTTCCGACGCGCCTGGACCGCCCACCGCTGGGAAGACCGCCCCACCCGCGACCCTGACCCCGTACCTGTCCGAGCGAGCACTAAACCACCTGAGATGTCTCTCCTGCGGGCCGTGACCCGTGGATGTACTGGTCGGCCCAGGCGCTGATGATGTGGGCGGCTCGCTGTGCTTGTCCTCGGACGGTCAGGAGATGGTCTGCTCCTTCGAGTGAGACGAAGCTTCGCGGGTGTCGTGCCTCGCGGAAGATCTCTCCGGCGTTGTCGATGTCGACGGTGTTGTCGGTCGGCGAATGCAGGACGAGTAGCGGCAGGTCCAACTCGCCGATCCGATCCCGCAGGTGAGCACGGCGGACGTCTTCGACGAAGGCGCGCTTGAGGACCAGGGTCCTCCCGCCGACGAACCACTCGTGCGACCCTTCACTGAGCACGCGATCCACGATCGCGTCGTACTGTCGCTCGACGTGGCTGGGATCGACCGGCGCTCCGATCGTGGCGACCGCGCGGACGCCGGTTGCCTCAGCCGCCGCGGCGAGGACGGCGGCGCCTCCCCATGAGTGCCCCACCAGCAGGTCTGCCGGAGTCCCTCGCTCCGCCATCATGGCTGCGGCACGGATCGTGTCCTGGACCTTGACGGTGAAGGAACCGTCCCCCCAGTCGCCGTCGGAGTCCCCGATTCCGAGGTTGTCGAAGCGCAGCATTCCGATCCCCTCGCGTGCCAACTGCTTGCTGACACGCGACGCGGCCGGCGAGCCCTTGCCGAGCGTGAATCCGTGCACGAAGATCCCCCAGCCGCGGATCTCGCCGTCCGGCAGGTCGATCGCTCCGGCCAGTTCGGGGCCGACGACGCTCGAAAATCTCACTTTTTCGCTCATGTTGTGATCACCTAGGCAGGGACTGTTCGTGGAGCAGGGAAGACAAGGGTGCCACCAGCCGGCGCCACGCGCGCGCTCCGGGCAGGGGAGCAGCGAGCGCGGTGCCTGCCGTGATCGGCGCGTCAGGCGGGCGGCTTCTGGTCGGAGGACTGCTCAGTGGTGAGCAGTGCGGTGATCTCCTCGGCGAGGTGCGGGCCGAGTTCGCCCCAGCCGTCCTTGTAGCCGTAGACGCCGGCCAGGGTGCGGGCCTCGTAGTCGCCGTTCATGATCTCGATGTCCGTGGCCGTGATGAGCGCCAGGTGGGCGACACCGACGGCCGCGTCGTGCCTTCTGGTTGCTTAGCCACACTGATGGTCTGCGTGGGACTGGCAGTCATTGATCGTCTCGCGATGTCAGTGGAAAGACCGGCCTGAGCAGGCATGGTGACTGACGTTCTCTGCCAACCTTTTGTGTCACCGGTGACGAAAGCCCGGGTCAACATTGCGCAGACCGGTAGGCGGAACAGACCGACCCACGCCGCTACCTCCACATCCCCCGCAACTTCTCAGGGGGTATGGCGGCAGCGGGAGGACGCGCTGGAGATGGCCGGCAGGCAGCGGCGGGCAGCTCCCGTAGCGGCCTGTGGGTAGACACACCTGGGCCTTCAGTTCCTCCTTCGCCTCCTGGCGCTCTTTCACCCACGCGTCGTACTGCCCGATGTTCAGCCGATCTCCTCCTCGGGGTCATGGGTGGGGTGGGCAGGGGCCCTGAGTTGATGGTCCGCGATGGCGTCCGCGATCTCGTCCTTGCGCCATTTCCGCGGGGAGTCGTGGCGCAGACCGGCCTCGTCGGCCATGCGCAGCAGTTCCTCCTTGGAATGACGGCGCAGTGCGCGCACCAGCTCGCTGGCTCGCTGTACTCGCGTGGCGCGCGCGATGCGGGCCTCAAGTTCTTCCTCGGACAGGACAGGTCCCTCAGAGGTAGGGGAGGGGAACTGGATGGGCCAGAGGCCCTTCCAGCGCACGGGCGGTTCGTCGGGCTGCTCGGGCACGTCCTCATCCTGACGGGCGGCGAGCGGGGCACCTTCAGACATTCCCGGTGCCGCGCCCGCCCAGTCGAGTCCGAGTTCGGCCAGCTGCTGGTGTCCAGGAGCGGTTTTTCTGATCAGTGGTTGGTGAGCTGGCTTGGGGTTGTCAGTTTGGTGCGCTGGTGTGGTCGGGTGGTGCGGGCGCTTCGGAGGTGGGTGCGATTGTGGGAGCGGATCTTGATGGTGGGGGCTGACCTGCGGGTTTGTCAGGTAGCAGGCCGGGTGATCAGGTCGTGTCACTTGTGGTTGGTCAGGGATCAGGTCCAGTGATCGCTGGTAGGTAGTGGTGTCCCTCCTGGGTCTGCTGCACGGCAAGCAGAACAGCAGCCTGTGTAACGCCGCCCTGCGCGACTACATCGTTATCCGGGGGCTTGCGGCCCAGCCTTCAGCCCCCGGCGGGCCATCGCGGCCTTGTCGAAACCGCCCTGCGGGCCGCCGCCGTTGGGCAGCTGCCCCTAGCCCCGGCAGCCGCGTGCTGAGCCGAAGGAGGCACGTCCCGCAAGATCGTCCTGCGGGCGGCGCGCCCCGCCAGAGCCCCGGCCGTCCTCGTCTATGCGGATGCCGGTGATTGGTTGGCGCTGTCTGGGTCTGCGGGTGGTAGTTCTCCTGGTGGTGGGTCGGGGGGTGGTTGGGGGGTGGGAGCTGTGGCCTGCCGGTAGCTGATGATGGCTTGGATTCTTTTTTCGGGGTCTGTTATCTGGTCCAGTGTGGCTGCGAATTTCTCGTCGACGAGTGTTCCTTTTCGTTGTCTGGCGTGTTCGAGGATCAGGCTGGTGAGGGGGACGGCGAGGTATGCCGCGATGACGATCGCTCCGACGGCCCACCAGGGTGCACCGCCCAGGGCGCCGGCGAGGACCGCGGGGAGTCCGGCCAGGAGGCCGGTGAGGGGGGCGAGGGACGACGAGTTCATCGCGTGGATGCCCTTCCAGCACGTGACGGCTGGGCCGCCTCATGCCTGAACGAGCCGTGCGGGGACGGCTGGGACGGGGAGAGGCGGCACGGGTGTGCCGTGGTGTGAGGGCATGCCGAGGACCGGCGCCGCTGTGGGGCGGGCCGGTAGTGTTTTAGGGCAGGCCTGTCAGCCCCTCGGGAGACCGGTTCGCTGGCCTCGTGGGGTGGTTTAGAGGGGTTGTTCGGCGGTTTTAGCGGGGGAGGATTTCTTCGGCTTTTTGGGCAGGGTGGGCTACATGCAGTAGCCCACAAAAAGAAGGCTGATAAAGCCCTTAAGCCGGTTCATTTAACCTTTTCCGCGCCGCCTTTCTTCTACTCGCTGGCTGCGTGCATCCTCCTGCGGGCACGCCAGATCTGCTCACCAGTATCGCTCATCGCGGCGCCCTCGGGGGCCTGTTCGGCCAGATCCGTTCCGAAGTTCTCGCCGGTCGCGGCTGGTTGAGGGAGTCGGTCGATGGGGGACGGGTGGCGCCAGTGTCGGCCATAGGGGACGTTCAGATGCTGACGAGGCCGGCTGTGGTGAGGAGGTGTTGTTGGTGGGGGTGGAGGAGTAGCCATCCGCGGCGTTGGTTTTGGAGCCAGTTGCGGGCTGCCGGGTGGTGGGGGTGGGTGTGTGCGTGGTGGTAGGCGCGTTGCCACAGGATGGGCCAGGGCGGGTTCCACCAGGGGGCGATCGCGGCGAGGGCCTGCTGCGTGGGGGTAGGGGTGGTCCTGGCTTTGGCGAGTTCGCGTTGTCGGTTGAGCCATTCGCCGAGGGGGAAGCCGTCGTGGACGGTCTTGATCGGCGGGCAGAGGTGGCCGTGTTCGTCAGCCCAGCTACGGGCGTGGGTGAGGGCTTCGGCGTGGGGCCGGGGGCGGGGGCTGGGCGGCCACTGTTCGGCTGTCTGAGCGGTGATGCCGACCGTGTTCAGCAGGCACTGCTGGCCGGGGTGGAGTTGGTGGTATTGCAGGCAGGCCCGGGTGATCCAGCTGCCCAGGACGGTGCTCGGTGCAGGGATGCGGGCGACGGGATCGAACGGGTTGCCCGCAGCGATGTGGTCGAGGGCGCGGTAGTAGTTGCGCTGCCAGTGCAGGTCCCACGGTGGGTTCCACCAGGGGTCGATCGCGGCGATTTCGGTCAGGTGGGGTGAGGGCGGCATACCGGCTCGGGCACGTTGTTTGGCGCGGTTGCGCTGGCTGAACAGCCACATGCCCAGGGGGTAGCCGTCGTGCCGGGTGTCACGTGGGACGGCGAGGTGGCCGTGTTCAGCGTGCCAGGCTTGGGCGTGTGCCAGGGCCGTCTCGAAGCCCGGCCTCAGATCGGGGCGGTGTCCAAGGCGGCTGCGGGGCTCGTGGGGACGCTTCGGCTCGGCGGCACGCCGTCTGCGACGCGGACCGGTGGGAGTTGCAGGATCTGCAGCCCTTATGGCTTGGCTGGTCTTGCCTTTTGCCCCCGGAGCTGGGGCGGCAGCCGGTGCTTTCGGAGCCGTACGTGCATGTTCCAGGGCCGTGCGGGCCGCCTCGGCGGTGATGCCGATCTCGGCGAGGAGTTGCTGCTGCTCCGGGCTGAGCTCGTCGTACCTGGCGCACTGGCGCCACACCCAGTCGGCGGCCCCAGAATCGTTGAGGCAATCAAAGCCGTTCTCGGCCTGGAGGAGGAGGCGGCCGTCGGCGGCGTCTCGGGCGCGGTAGTAGTTGCGTTGCCATTTCAGGTTCCAGGGCGGGCACCACCAGGGGTCGATGGCGTTGAGGGCCTGGACGCGGCCGGCGGGCAGGGGGCGGTGGCCGGCGCGCTGGTAGTTGCGCTGGTTGGCGAGCCACTGTCCCAGGCGGAAGCCCTCGTGGACGGTTGCGGAGGTTACGGACGCCAGGCTGCCGTGTTTGGTGGCGTAGAAGCGGGCGTGGGCGAGGGCTTCTTCGGCGCCGGCCTTGAGGTTGCGCCGTCTGGGCCGGGCGGCGGCTGCCGCCGCGGCGTCGATGCCGATCTGGGTGAGGAGGCGTTGTTGTTCGGGGTGAAGGGCGGGGTAGCGGGTGCACTGCAGGTACAGCCATTCGCCCAGGCTGTAGCTGGTGGTGGGAAAGCCGCTGGCCGGCTTGAGCGGGCCGTGAGCTTCTGCGCGATCGCGGGCCTGGTGCCAGGTGCGCTGCCACAGGGTGCTCCATGGCGCGTTCCACCACGGGGACAGCGCGTGGAGGGCGGCGGCTTGGTGGGCGGGCAGGCAGGTGCGGCGGGTGCGCAGATTGGACAGCCACGTGCCCAGCGGGTAATCCCCCAAAGCGTCTTCCTTGGGGACGGCCAGATGCCCGTGCCGCTGGTGGTAGGCACGGGCGTGCGCAAAGCCTCTCTCGAAGGCGCGTTCGGCTTGGAGGCTGTGGCCGCGCAGCCGTTTGACCGGCCGCGGTTCCGACTGGCCATCGTCGATGCGTGGTTCCGGCTGGCCGCTGGCGGTGCGTGATTCCGGTGGGGGCAGGAGGTCGCTGAGGGGGCGGGGCCGGTGTGGTGAGTGGACCTTCCACAGTGTTTGCTGCGCCGCGGGTGCCGAGTTGGCGCGGGTGCGTATGCAGGAGTGGGCCCAGGTGAACAGCGGTCCGTGGGTGACGGCGGCGAGGTGGCGGGCGAGCCACGGCCGCCCGAGCTGGTCGGCGATTTCGGTCAGCAACTGGGGCAGCTCGCCCAGTGTGTAGGGGAGATGGCCGCCCGATTCAGTAACGGTGCGTTGCTGCAGGGGGTGGCAGGCCAGCAGGCGTGCGAGGGCGACGGTTTCGGGATAGGTGATCAGGTCGCGGGCGGCCACCTTCCACCAGCCGGGATCGGCATCATCCGGACGCGTGGCCTTGAGGCGGGCAGGCCACAGGCGTTCCTCGTCCGGCCAGGGCTGGTCCCACCAGAAGCTGGTGACGGCGCGGGCGACCTCGAAAGCCTGCGCCCCAGTGGGGGAGCGGCGCAGCAGCCGGACATGCCGCCGCTGGGCTCTGACTACTTCCGGGCACTGGTCGAGGGGCACGGGCAGGCCGCTGGTGTGGGGCACGTACAGGAGCCAGTACCGGTGGCGTGCGCAGACCCGCTCCTCGGGGGCTAGGTACCGGCGTGCGGGCAGGCCACGTCCGGTGCGGGCGGCGGTGCAGGCGGGGCAGGCCGGCCCCCAGGCCGCGACGGCCTCCTCACCGCGCGTCAGCCGCCCGATAGGGCCGGCCCCGTACTTGCCGCACGGCTCTTCCCGTGTCCATGCGGGCAGGGCACGCTCGAGCACGTGCGGCGCAACACGGCAGAGCACGCAAACGCGGGCGCGGGCCTGGGCGTTGAGGTGGATCTCGCTGTCCGGGTACAGCATGCCGGTGAGGTTCTGCAGGCCGCCGACGTCGGTGACAGCGGCGAGCAGGTCGCGGATGGTGAGGTGGTAGCGGGCGGCGAGCCTGGTCAGGAACGACAGCGTCAGCTCTCCCTGCAGCGGAGCCACCCGTCCTGCCGCGCCGAAGCCGATGGCGGGCACGACCCCGCCGGACGCTGCCGGCTTGCGTCCCGCACGCCCGCTCCCCGGCGTGCAGCTGGGCGCGGTCGTGCTGCGCTGGTGTGCCACGCCGGATGCCCCTACTTCCGCCGTGCGGGCCGGGTCGGCCGGGCCTGGGTTTCGGCTGCCGCGTCGAGCTCCACCTCGCTCAGCAACTGTTTGGTGATCCGCTCGGCGCCTTCGGTGACGGCGACCAGGGCGGCTTCGCGGATGAGGTGGGAGAGGCTGCCGATCCGCCCTGCGGTGCGGGCGTGGAGGTAGGCGGCGTGCTTGACCAGGGTTCCTGGGCGGTGTGCACGCAGCCTCAGCAGGTCCTCCATGGCCCGCACGAGGTCGTCCCAGACCGCCCGGTCCTGCTCGGTGGCATACGCCAGCGGTCGGTGGCGGAAGATCTTGAAACGGCCGGCGATCTGCGCCCCGCGCACCCCGCTGAGCAGTGAGGAGGTCTCGACGTCGATCGCGGAGTACACGAAGGTGGCCGGGATGCGTTCGCCGAGGTACTTGAGCTGGTCGGAGGTTTCCGCACTGGCGCGCCGCTGGGTGTCCAGGAGGTGGACGTCGTCGATGAGGACCAGCTGGGTGCCCAGTTCGCACAGCAGATCGCACACGGCGCTGGTGATCTGGGTCTGGTTGAGGCGGTCGGTGATGGGCATGCCGAGGAACCGGGCGAACTCGCTGACGAGCATCTTCGGGGTGGCGGCCGGCGGAACCCTGATGAACAGCACCGGTCTTCTGCCGTCCTGGCCGGGGTGCTGGCGGGCGTCGGCCAGCTGGAAGGAACGCCCGAGCGCCATCATCGTGGTGGTCTTCCCGGTCGTGGCCGGACCGGAGATGATCAAACCGCGCCGGGCGCCGGCCTGCTGGCGGCGGTTGACTAGCAGCAGCCGGCGTACGGCGGTGAACACGCTGTCCATGGCCGGGGTGCGCATGACAGCGAGTTCGGAGTGATAGTCCTCGCGCTCCGCCTGGGACCAGGCGGGGTCGTCGGCGTCGCGCGCGGACGCCGGGGCTCGGTGGACGAAGGTCTCCCATCCCTGCCATACGGTCGGAGGGGCCAGCGGGGCGAACCCGACGGCATCATTGGAGAGCGGGCTCACCATCGCAGGGATTCCTCGAAGGGGTCGTAGACCGTGACCTGGGGACGCCTCGGTGCAGGCACGTCGGCTTCCTGCGCCGCGCCGGTTGGGGAGTCGCTCAGTGGTGTGTGTTCAGTCGGCCAGATACTCAGAGCACCGTCGTTGGTCAGAGGCTCCTCGTCGTCCTCGCTGTCGTCGAAGACGTCCTCCCCGGGTTCATCGGCTTCCGCCTGCGACTGCTGGCCGTACAAGATCCCCCACACCGCACCATCGGTGCCGGCAGCACGGGCGCGGGCGGCGACGACCTTCTCCCGGCGGGTGCCATGTCCGGCGGCGGCGCGTTCCAGCAACTCCCGCAGGGCCAGCGCCAGGTCGTGTTCGTGCTGGGCGCGGTCTGCGCGGCGGGCGACGGTGCGCCTAAGGTGCTGCCAGGTGAAGTCGGTGAACGGGGCGTTGACCAGAGTGTGGTGGATCCACGGCACCGCCTCCCACCCATACCCGCGCGGCTGGTCAGGCTTCGGCAGACGCACCCAGACCTGGCCGGGAGCGTGCGGGTTGTAGTGGATCTCCCACAGGCCGTCCGCCGCCGGAGAGCGTTCACCGCGATAGGGATTGAGGACCTTGTGGTCGTAGGTGCGGTAGTCGATGCGGATGCCGTAGTCATTGATCTTCTGCCGCTTCAGGGGCATCAGCTCGATGTAGTCCTGGTGCCCCAGCGGCACCGGGACGTACCCGCACACGGCGACCAGTGCCGCCCACATCTCATTCGGCGACAGCGCACAGCGGGGCATCAGCGGGTGCCGCAGCCCGTCGTGCTCGCGCTCCTGCCACCCGCAGATGATCCACTCCTGGAACATCTCGGCCAGCTGGGCCAGCGTCCACACCGTCTCGCCCTCGGCATCCTTCCCGCGCTCGCCGGTGTGCGAGCCCGTATAGGCGGCTACATGCTGCGCGAACAGCGTGTTGATCGAGGAGAAGGTGCGCTCCACGTGCCCCTTGGCCGGACCGTTTCCCGGCGGTGTCGGCTGCACAGAGATGCCCAGCGACTCGCAGGCGGCGATGAACGAGGACGAGACGAACACATTGCCTTGGTCGACCACGATGGTCTGCGGGATGATCACCGGCCGCGCCGCAGCACCCTCCAGCCGGGCATCCATACTCAGCAGCCGCTCGTATGGGACCACCGAGCGTTCCATCGCCAGCGCCTCGGGCCAGGTGGGCCGCATCGGCGCCGGGACCATCATCTGCGCCAACAGCTCCGCCGCGTCCACACTGCGGGTCCCCTTCGCACGCAGCACCGCCGCACAGATACTGCGGGTCGCCACATCCAGCGCGATAGTGAGCTCCGGACGCTCCACCACCCCGTCATCGAGCACCACGAAGGCATCCAGCACGGTGCTGTCCATCATCACCAGCTCCCCGGGCCTCATCACCGTCGTCGGCACGAACGGCGGAGCCGGCCGCGCCGAGCGCCAGCGGCGTTGCCGCGCACTGCCCAGCAGCCCGTGCCCATCGGCGAGGGCGTGCACGAGCCGGTTGAACGTCGAGGCCGACGGCAGCGATACCACCCCCACGCCGTGCCGCTCGGCCAGCAGCCGCTCGGTGTAGACCCGAAGCCGTCCCAGCGTCCCGCTGGAGCGCCCCCGCCCAGCCTCCAGCACCTCCCCGCAGGGCGGCCACCACCCGCTCGTCCGCACGCCCCAGAACGGACCGCGGCCGGGTGGCCCGGTGGTCCACCAGCCCCCACACCCCGTCCCGGCGGTAGCGGGCCCGCATCCGCCGCACCGTCACCACGCTGGTCGGCATGCCGGCCGCCGACAGCTCCGCCGCCTTCGCCTCCTCCCGCTGCGCCAGCGTCCGAGCATCCGGGTCGTACTCCGCCCGCGGCGGACCCGCCGCACCGGACCCGCCCGGCCGCCCCGTCTCCACCTCCCGCACATGCCGCTCCCAGACAAGCGCCCGCTCCCGCACCGCCTCGGGCAACGACTCCAGCAAGCCCAGCGGCGGCACCCTGGGCACCCCCGGCGCATCCAGGACTTCGAACCCCGCATCGGCGAACAGCAGCGACAGCAGCAGCGCCGCTACCTCACCGTCCTCGGCGACCAGCCGCACCTGACCGTCAGTAAGGGCCGCCACCGTCCAGGTACGCCCCCCGAACCGCACCTGGCACCCCAGCCCCACCACCGGCCTGCCCGGCATCCCGCTGCCCGCCTTCACTCTGCCGCCTGCGCCCACACCGGCATCCGCTCATGCATCGCCGCCCCCAGGTCCGCCGCCAGCCGTCTCGCCCACAGGGCATGGAACAGCGCGGGAAGCACCACCAGCGGATCCCCGATCCTGCGTACGCCCTCCCACAGCGGCGCGGGCTCGGCGAACGCCTCCTGCAGCGCGGCAGCCAGCAACTGACCACCGTGGTACCGCGGATGCCGGTATCCAGCCAGCCAGGACACATTGCGCCGGTAGACCGGATCGACAGGCCCGAGCACCCAGTACCGCCAGCCCACCGCCCTACAGATCTCTCCAACCGCTGCAGCAAGAGACCGCTGACGCCGAGACAGCTCTCCCCTCCCTGTGCAGTCGGCGAGCATCCCCTGGCCATCGGCCAGCCGGAGCATCAGCTGAGGAGCATGCGCCCGCACCCCGCTCGGCGCATACCACCGCAGTTCCAGCGGCCGGGCGGTCAGTGAACCGCCCCGGGTGATGTGGAGGCTCGATTCCATGTAAGGATCAGAGTCATGGCACGTCCCTCCTCCTACCCGCCCGAGCTCCGCAAGCGTGCGGTGCGCATGGTCGCGGAGATCCGCGGTGACTACCCGACCGAGACCGCCGCGATGAACGCGGTGATGCAGAAGCTGGGCATCGGCTCACGCGAGACGCTGCGCAAATGGGTCAAGCAGGACGAGATCGACTCGGGCAGGCAGCCAGGGACGACCACCGAGGAGGCCGCACAGATCAAGGCCCTGAAGAAGGAGATCGCCGAGCTGAAGCGGGCGAACGAGATCCTCAAGGCCGCGTCGACTTTCTTCGCGGCCGAGCTCGACCGGCCACACACACGCTCGTAGCGTTCGTCGACGAGCACCGGGACCGCTTCGGCGGCGTCGAGCCGATCTGCACCGTGCTGTCCGCGCACGGTGTCAGCATCGCCCCCTCCACCTACTACGCGGCGAAGAAGCGTCAGGAGAAGCCCTCCGCCCGCGCGGTGCGCGACGAGGTGACAAAGGAGCTGATCACCGAGGCCTACGAGGCCAACTACCGTGTCTATGGTGCCCGGAAGGTCTGGCGGCAACTGCACCGCCAGGGCCACGCGGTGGCCCGCTGCACCGTCGAGCGGCTGATGCGCGAGCTGGGCATCGCCGGCGCCGTCCGCGGCAAGAAGGTCATCACCACCATCCCGGAGCCGACGGCCGCGCGGGCGCCGGACCTGCTCGACCGCGACTTCGTCGCGAAGGCCCCGAACCGCACCTGGGTCGCGGACTTCACCCACGTGGCCGCCTGGAGTGGCACCGTCTACGTCGCCTTCGTCGTGGACACCTTCTCCCGCCGCATCGTCGGCTGGGCCGCAGCCACCACCAAACACACCCAACTCGTCCTGGACGCACTGGAGATGGCACTGTGGCAGCGCGACCGCGACGGCCACCGACCCGGCGCAGGAGAGCTGATACACCACTCCGACGCGGGCTCGCAGTACACATCGTTCACGCTCGCCGAGCACCTGGACGCGGCCGGCATCGCAGCCTCGATCGGCTCAGTCGGGGACGCGTATGACAACGCGCTCATGGAGTCCACGATCGGCCTGTTCAAGACCGAGGTGATCAAGCCCCGGCGGCCGTGGAAGACGCTGTCGCAGGTCGAGCTGGCCACCGCCGAGTGGGTCGACTGGTACAACCACAGCCGCCTCCACGGTGAGCTCGGCCACATCCCGCCCGCCGAATACGAAGCCAGCCACTACCAAGCAACCACGAAACCCCAGGTCACAACCACCATCTGAGCTCTCTACCGAACCCGGGGCGGTTCATGTACACCACCGCACGGGAGGTCGACCGGATCGATTACGGCGTGGGCCATGAGGCGACCAAACGCCTGCACGGCTGCCTGACCATGCCTCTGCGCGGCCATCTACTTCCCGTTCATTGACGGTCGGCGGTGAACTCCTCGTCTGCTGCCCGCGCGCCGTCGGCCGCCTCACCGGGAACGACAAACCGCAGCAGTACCTCGCGCGCGTGCCCCGGGCGGAAACGGATATCAAGGCAAAGGCTGCCTCGGCCTGCTCGGCCAGGCCGCAGTGGGCCGCGATGGTCCTCGGTCTCGGCGTCGGCGCGTACGTCTGCGGCCGGTGCGGCGTGCCGCATCCCCGAGAGCAAGTCCTGCGAGTGGGAGGGGCTCTGGCCGCAGTTCTGTGAACCCCCAGGTCAGCGGCGGGACGGGGCGTGGTCTGCCGTGCTGCTCGGTCGTTTTGCGCCGTGGTGTGTCTTCGCCCGCTGACATGTGTGCCGGGCTGTCTGTGGCTGCCTTGGTGCGGCGGTAGATGTCGGCTTCGTTGACGTGTGTGAATCGCGTGTGCGCATCGGTTGTGGTGTGTGCGGGCCGGGTGCTGCGCGGGGCTTCCTACCATGTGTCTTGGCTGTGGGAAGTTGTCCGTCGCGTCGGGTGGTCCGGGGGGAAGTCGGCCTGGTGTCAGGCGAGTTGAATACTGTCTAACTTGTTGCGAAGTTAGTCGGCCGAGTGGTAACTTCACAACAAGTTGAAGAGTATTTCTGGAGGGTGGGCGGGTGCTGCAGATTCAGATCGGTGCTGAGCGAGCCGCGGATGCGGATGACTGGCTGGAGCGGTCCACTCTGGGGTGGCGTCCGGGTATGAGTGAGGACGAGGCATGGGAGGCCGGCCGGGGCGTGTGGAAGTTCAACGCTGACCGGGCCTTGTCCCAAGGGGAAGTGCAGATCATCAACACTGAGGGCATGGTTCTCGCGGTCGCGAAGATCACTGGGATCTCCAAGTGCGGAGACCGCTACGCCCTCGAAGGCGACCTCCTGCGCGGCGATCCGCGCGTCGGCCGGTCCACTCCCAGCCCGCATCTGTCCCGCAACCCTGTCACCTACATCTGAAAGGGGGCGGCCTGGTGAGTGACTTCGACGCGATCGACTCGCTGCTCGCCTCGGTCGGTCCGCAGGCCGAGCTCCCTGCTGCCGAGGTGCGCCGCGATCTGCGGGAGCAGGCCCGGCTCTCCAAAGCGCAGGTTGCCCGCACGCTGGGGGTAAGCCCGTCCACGGTCACCGGTTGGGAGGATGGCCGGGAACCGGTTGGCGAGGTCCGCACCAAGTACGCCTACCTGTTGGACGGCTTGGGCGCCAAGCTCACCACCGGGACTGGGACCGGGGCCGGGAAGGTGCCATCTGCTGAGCAGCCCGCGGTGCCGCAGCGCACGGCGGCAGCCGACGCCTGCCGGCCTGTGCCGGAGCCTGGCCAACAGGACGGGGATGAGGTGGAGATGCTCGCCGCACCGGAGCCGTGTGTGCTGTGCGGCCGCCCGGCCAAGCAGCGGGTGGCAGGGTTCGCACAGCACCTGAACGCGGCCGACTGCCAGCCCGCTACCGCCGACGAAACCCCGGCATCCACGTCCACCGCCGTACCAGGTACGCCAACGGCAAAGTCGCCGCCGCGTCCCGCACGCTCGGCACGTCCAGTGGGTGGTGGCGCTGAGCGGTCCAAGGGGCCGGCCCGGCGGGCCTTTAAGGAGCCGCCCAGTCCGGTCGACTTGGTCCACAGCGCTGTTCAGGGCGCGCTCGCTGAGCACCAAGGCGACGTCGAAGCAGCCACCGCAGCGCTGCGGAAGCGCGCGATCGGTGACGCGATGCGGCTGCTGGACGAGACCCGCAAGGGGGCGCGATACGACGTGATCGCTCACCCCTGGATTCCCGACATCCTCAAGAAGCAGACCTCCCGCGGCGCCGACCAGATCTGGGAGGCCCGTCCCAAGTGGTCCCGCCCTGATCTGCCGCCCGGTCAGCATGAGGTGACGGCGCTCGACATCAACGGCGCCTACCTGAGCGCCCTCAAAACCCACCTCCCGCTCGGACAGCTCGAGCACTCCACCGGCCTCCCGCACGACCGCCGCCGCGCCGGAGTCCACCTGATCACCCCGCCCGCCTGGGAGCACGAGGACGTGCTGCCGAACCCGATCGGCCAGCGGGACGAGCCCGGCCCGCTGTGGGTCACCGAACCGACCCTCCGCCTCCTGCTGCGGCTGTCCGGCCCCAAGTACGGGCTGTGTACGCCGCCGGAGATCCACGAGTCCTACACCTCCGGCGCCACCGAGAACCTCCTGGAGAAGTTCCGCATCGCCCTGAAGGACGCCCGCGACACCGCGATCGCCGCCGGCGACACGGTGACGCTGGAGTACGTGAAGGCGATGTACTCCAAATTCGTGTCCACGATGGGGGAGTCGAACTACAACCGGGAGCTTTACCGTCCGGACTGGATGCACATCATCCGCTCCCAAGCATTCGCCAACCTCTGGCTGAAGGCCTTCAAAGCCCACGATGAGGGTCTGGCCGTCGTACGTGTCATGGGTACGGATGAACTCCACGTCATCGGTGACTGGCACCGTGTCTTTCCCGAAGGACGCGGTGTTACCGAGGTCAAGGTCAAGGACGTGTACACCGCCACATCCGACACCGACACCGACGTTGCCGTGGGGGAAGAGCAGGAGTAATGCCGGAGAAGAATCTCGACTTCGGGAAATTCGGTGCCCGGGGCATCAAGGGCAGCGACGCCGTCGCGCGCAAGCTCGACGAACTCGCCGGCGGCATTGCCACCCCTGTGACCGCCAGACGCGGTCTGATGGCACGCCTGCACTACCTGACGAAGTCGGACAAGAGCTGGAATGCAGCTAAGGACGCCGGGCTGACGGTCACCGACCGCACGCTGAAGGCGTGGCTGGAGGGCAAGCGCCGCCCGTCGAAGGCCAACCTGGAACGCATCGACACCGCCTACCGCGCGGTGCGCCGCCGCAATGTCGCCCGCTACCTCCTGGCCCGCCTCAACCGCGACGGACGCGGCACCCGGGTGGAGATCCACCCCTTCAACCAGTCCCAGGTGCCGCAGCAGCTTCAGCGGGTGGTGGAGTACCGGACGATGAATGTGCGCCGCTGGGACAAGATCGTCGGCTCCTGGGCGGCCGGTGACTACCAGGGCCTTGACAACGCGTGGACTACTGACGTCCTGCCTGACCTGGGCAGTCAGTGGGGCCAGTACGAGTACGTCACCAACGTCGGCTTCGCCGCATAGGCACCCGTCACTCGGGAGGCGCAGGTCCCCCGCTCTCGTGGCGCACAGCGGAGAGCGTCGACGCGGGTGGAGCAGTTCGGTAGCTCGCTGGGGTGGGTGGGGCGGTTCTGGCCGGCGCGCCGTCGCGGAGCTGGGGTAGCAGGGGTACATCCGGGGTGAGCAGGGCACGGAGCTGGGGTTTGGGGAAGGCTTCTTGGCGCAGGACCAGGCCGTCGGTGAGCAGTTGTGCGGCAGGCGCGGCGAGGTGGGGCGGGAGCCAGGCCGCTGCAGTGCGTGCCTCGTCGGCGGTGGCAGGTGGGTGGGAGCGCGGCGGACGGGTGAGGAGGGCCTGGTAGAGGCCGGCTGCGGGCAGCAATGGGGGAAGACCGACGGCTTGTGCCCGGCGGCTGGTGTGCTGGGCGCAGTGCAGTCCGTCGATGTCGAGGTCTGCGTACATCAGCAGGTCGTCGATGGGGTGGTCGCGTTCGTGGAAGGAGGTCAGGGCGGTGGGGATGGAGGCGGTCAGTTGGTCGCCGGCGCCGAAGCCGAGCCAGCCGACCTGGCTGCGGTCGGGCCAGGTGCTGAGGATGTCGCGCAGGCTGGTGAACGCGGCGGTGTTTTCCACGATGAGCAGCCAGGGCGCGGGCCCGAGTTCGTACATGGCCAGCGGGGCGGGGGTGGGCTGTGCCCGCAGGTGTGTGGTGAGGTCCAGAAGCCCTTTGTCCACGAGGTGGTGGCGTTCGATGTCCTTGAGGCGTTTCTCGTCGCCGAACAACTGGTAGGAGCGGTCGGCAAGCGGGACGATCTCGGCATCCGGCTGGTCCCGCAGCAGGGTGTTGATGGGGCCGAGCAGCGCGTGATCGGCAGCCGTCAGCTTTATGGTGGTGGCGAAGTCCAGTTGCTTTACGTACGCCCGTGGTGCGGGCCGGCGGCGGGGTGGACGGGTGGCCTGGGTGCGCTTGACCCAGCGGGGCAGGGGCGGGTGGGCGCTGTAGTCCCATCCGTCACTGCCTTTGGGTAGCGTGGCCAGGCCGCGATTCTTCAGGGTCTGGGCGGCGTCAGCGAGGATGCGTCGGCGCCGTGGCGAGGTGGTCAGGCTGGAGTCGCCCTCGTCGGCTGCGGCTGCCAGTGCGTCGAAGCTGACGCGTTGGCGGGCCTGCCGGGCGAGGCATGCGGCCATGCGATCGGCGGCGCTCACCCGGCCTCCTCCTCGGGCATCTCGGCGCGTGGACCGGCTTTAGGGGGCAGGGCGCTGCGGCGCAGGAGATGGGCGGAGGCGATGCAGTCGTCGTCCTGAGCGCGGGCGACGCCGGCCGCTACGGCGTCTCCGTAGCGCTCGAGGATCTGGACGTAGCGTCGTTTCGTGCGCAGGTCCACGCCGTTGCGCATCCGGATGATGAGGGGGAAGCGGCCCAGTGCCGGGAGGTCGTTGGAGCCGGTGGTGTAGACGAGCTGGATGCCGTGGGCCCCGGCGACGCGGCGCTGCAGGTCGAGGAAGGGCCCGTAGTTGGCCTTTGCGAAGGGGTTGTCCAGGACCAGCGTGCCCACGCCGCCGGGGATGCGGCGGTCGCGCTGGGCGGCGCGCATCCGGGCGAGTGTGCAGTACAGCAGTACGGAGACCGTCAGGAGTTCGCCGCCGCTGAACTTCTGGATCACGGTGACGGATTCGCGTTCGACGGTGTCCAGGTTCTGTGTCGGCTTGATGATTTTCGCGACGATGTTGTCGCGGCCGCCGAGCGCTGCCAGGACCAGTTGTTTGGCCAGGGGCATCGCTTCGGGCAGGGCGCTGGCCCGTCCTGCGGCGGTGGCTGGCAGCGAGGCGATGAGCCGGTCGACCTCGGCGGACAGTCTGCGGGCCAGTTCGTCCCCGCGGGCGCGCTGGCGCAGTTCCAGCGAGAGGAACCGCTGGTTGGACCAGTTGCCCAAATTCTTGGGGAGGCGGGAGTGGCGGGCGACTTCTTCCACGCTGTCCAGAACTGCTTCGACGGTGCTCGCGCAGGCATCGACGACCCGGGCCTGGTCCTCGGCGGACTCGGCCAGCAGCGCGATGACCTGCCGCTCGCGCTCTTCGACGTCTGCTAGGAGCGCGGCCAGCCGTGCCGGTGTGGTCAGGTCCTGTTGCAGACGTTCCCGCAGCCGTCCGTCGACGACCGGCGTGTACTCCGGCTGGAGGGCGAGCCGTTCCACCTGCTGTACGTGCTTGCGGAGGGTGTTCTTTGCTTTCTCGAGGGCGCGTGCGGCCTGGGTGACCTCGCGCAGGAGGGCGTCCCTGATCCGTTCGGCATCCTGCGGCTGCAAGGTCTGAGCGGTCACGGCGGACAGGCCGTGCTGTTCAAGCAGGAGAGCGTCAATGGTCAGGTCCGCGTCGCCGTCGGCGCTCCGATCGGGTGGCTGGTGGTCGGCAGCCATACTCAGAGCACCGGCCGATTGCCGCAGTCGTGCGGAATGACTGCCTGCCAGATCGGCGCTGCGGTGGATCTTCTCGGCGTCCAGCCGCCGCACCTGGGCCAGGCTGCGGTCCCGTTCCAGAAGCTGTTCCTCTGCCTGCAGCTTCTCCTGAGCCGCCTGGGTACTGGGGAGGGCGAGCCGTTCCGCACCCGGGACGAGGTCCTCCAGCGCGGCGGCCGCCGCTTCGTGGGCTCGCGTGGCCTGCCGGTGCAACAGGCCCGCTTCGGTCTCTGCCCGCTCGGCCTTCTTGAGGGCCTCGGCGGCGGTGGCGATGCGGGCGGTGAGGCGTTCGGTATCCGCCGCGTCGGCTTGCTGAGCGAGTTCCGCCGCCCGCGTGCGTGCCGTGGAACCGGCCTTGACCAGTTTCTGGTTGAGGCCGTCGATGGCCGTCTCGGCGGTGGTGAGCCGCTGCTGCAGGGCGGTGTCGCTGATGCCGCCTCGCCAGTCCCGACGAGCCTGTCCCCAGCGCTCACGCAGAGCCTGCGCGCTTGCCTCGGGTACTGCAGCCGGACGTGCGGCGTCGATGACCTCGGCGGACAGCTCCTGTCCGATCTCTTCCACCCAACCGGCCCAGCGCTCCGCGCGCTCCCGGTACTGCCGAAGCGCTGCTTCCGCAGCCCGCTTGTGCTCCTGGGCGCTATGCCACCGCTTCTTCAACCCCCGTGCATCAGCCCGGTGTTCACGGACCTCGGTCCGGGCCCGCTGCCCCTGTGCTGCCCAGCGCTCCACCATGCGGGCCGTCTCCACTAGGGCCCGGATCTGGGGGAGTGCCTGTGCGAGCGCCATCAGTGCGCTCGTGTGGTGAGCGAGCCGGCGCTCCGCCTGGCAGCTGGCGTCCTCGGCTTCTGCTGCCTGCTGGGCCAGAGTGCTCGTGCGCTCGGTGAGCGTGTTCACCTCGTCGTCGAGTCGGCTGAGGAGCTCTTCCAGGGCGGCGCGCGCCCGCGTGCCGAATGCTTCCAGATGGTTCCGTAGCCGCACGATGAGGGCGCGATCGGCCTCACGCCGCACGGTGATGGTGGCAAGACGTTCTTCCAGGGTATCCAGACGCGCACTGACGCGGTGTAGTTCCTCCTCGCCGGCATCGGCTTCCAGGACCGAGGGGCGCAGCGGCAGGACCGCGATGCCGCCCGGTGGCTGGGACAGCAGGGCGCGGGCCTGGTCGTCGGTCCCGATGGCGATCACCGTGGACAGCGCGACATTGGCCTGCCGGGCCAGAGCCGCCACATCATCACCAGGCACCGGTCCGCAGATGACCACTCCGCCGATCAGATGGGGGATGGCCGCGAGGACTTCGTCATGCTGGTGGGCGGGTACGGTCTCACGTAGGAACTGCACCCCCGCTACCGCGTTGGCACCGCGCTCCCGCAAGGCAGCGACGGCCTGCTCGACTTCGTGGGGCGGCGGACAGAACCCGTCCTGGTCCAGCGCGGCGCGCAGCCGCTCATCCTCGAACGCCCGGGCACGCTCGGCGGCCAGTTCCGCGTCCGCGTCCGTTACCCGGTCGGTGAGCATCGCGATGAGGTCAGCTCCGACCTCATCCAGGTCCAGCTCACCTGCCGCATCCCCGATGCCCGCCAGTTCTCTCAGACGCGGCTCGCCGACCAGCTCTCGGCGTTCTTGGGTCAGCGTGTTCCACTGGTCCCATACCTGGTCGTGCCGCTGCCGCACAGCACTGAGCCGACCGGCGTACGACACCCGCTCCGCCGCGGTATCGCTGGTACGCTCGCGGGCCACCTCCAGCTGACGCTGTGCCTGCTCCACCTGTTCCCGGGCCGCCTCCTCCGCGTGGACGAGGCGCTCCAGAGCCTCGTGTGGCTCCTCCCGCTCGCTGAGCACGCCCGCGCGGCGGGCGGCCGCCAGCTCCGCCTTTCCGTCCTTGCAGTGGGCCTTGGCGGATGCAGCACGGCTCTCGGCATGGCCGGCCGCGGCCACCGCCTCCTCGTACCCTCGTTCGCACGTCTGGGCTTGTGCGGTGGCCGTCTCGAGCTCGGCACGCGCCTGGTCTGCCTCGCCCGCAAGTCGGGTGAGGCCATCCTCGAGCTTGGCGTACAGCGCGGCACCGGCCTGCTCTACAGCCTCCCGCAGCGGGGCCTGCTCACTATGGGCACGCGCCAGCAGCCGGTTGACCTGCCGCCGCTCGTCCTCCCGGTCCGCCAGCTCCAGGAGCAAGGGGACCGCCTGCCAGGCCGTGTGCTCCCGCCCCGCGGCACCGACTGCCTCAAATCGCGTGGCATGCTCCCCTTCGCAATCGCTCACCCGCAGTCGTTCGGCTGCCTCCCGTACTGCGGCCACGTGCCGCTGCCGGTCCTCGACCCGGCCGTCGGCCTCCTGCGCCTCACGTTCAGCGGCTTCGGCGCGCTGTCGCAAGGAGGCCGACTCCTGTTCCTGGTGCTCGGCCTGGGCCTGGATGTGTTCGCCGGCGCGACGCGCGAGCCGGACCTGCTGGCAGAGCGTCTGCTCAGCGACGGCGACCTCAGCTGTGGCCTTCTGCACCGGTCGCAGCCGCAGGACCGCTTCGGCAAGGAAGCGTTCCTCCAGTTCACGCGCGGGCCGGGCGGCGAGTTTGTCGGCGTGTTTGGACAGCGCCGCACGCGCCGCTGTGGGCGCGGACGCATCGACAATCATGTCGATGAGGAAATCGACGAACTCCTCGACCGTGCGGAACTTGAACAGCTCGGTGATGCCGCCCTCTTCCTGATTCATAGCCTTCTGGATCTTGAAGGCCTGAGGGTCCAGACCATGGCTTTCCAGCTGCTCTTCCCACGTGTACTGCTCGTCTGCGACGACCAGCTGCAACCGGCGTTCCAGCTTGTACGCCGCCTCCAGCGCCTTTACGTACGCGCTCATGGTGAGTTGGCCGCCCTCGGCGCGCACCGGCAATGACTCCAGTTCCAGACCGCCGGGCTGTGGCCGCAGCAGGTACCAGCGGCGCTCCAGGCGTTCCCAGCCGCTGCTCAAGTCCGCCGGGCGCTGACGGTCGCGCCACTGATAGACCCCTCCGGCGAGCAGCACTGCGCCGGCCGCGGGCCGTTCGGAGTCCCCCCATTCGGCGATCACGTGGGAGACCTGCCCGTCAGGGACGTACTCGGCGAGCGACTTGGCCTTGAGAGCCCCGATGAAGTCCTTCTTGGCCGGCAGCAGCAGGCTGAAGAACAGCGAAAGCAGACTCGACTTGCCGCCGCCGTTGCGCAGCCACAGGATCACGTCCACCGGCTGCACGAGCCTGCCGTCGATGGAGCTCGGTCCGCCGGTCAGGTCCAGGACGAGCGATTTGAACCCGGCCGCACGGTGGCCGATGTTCTCCAGGCGGAAACGTCGTAGTTGGAGCATGAGTCAGTCCTCCTCGGCGAGGTGGGCGCGGCGCAGGTCGCACAGCACGGTGAAGGCCGCCGTGGCGGCTGCTTCTCGCACCTGCACGCGGAAGCGGTGGGCGAGCCGGTAGTGCCCAGGCCCGAGCTCGTCGGCGCCGTAGGCCATCCCTTGGTCCACCAGCCAGTCCAGCGCCTCTTTGATCACGCGCTGGGTGCTGGACTGCGACAGCTGTCGCGTCGGCGTCAGCTGGGAGGGCGGGAGTTTCGCGTACACGCGCCAGGCGGCCTGGAGCTCGGCGTGAGGCACCGCCAGGCCGTCCGCGTCCACGGCTGCTTCGCGGAGCCGGTCCGTGAGCCGCCGCAGGAAGTCGTCGACCTCAGTGAGCGAGGTCCGTTTGACGCTCTCTTCCTCCAAGTCCGCCGGGGTGGGGTAGGCGCGGGCCGCGATGGCGATGTGGACGAGCCCGAGGACGAGGCGGTCCTTGACCCCCAGCTTGGGGTGGTCTTTGAGACGGTAGGACAGCCACGAACCCTCCCGGGGGTGCAGGATCAGCCCTTCGACCTGGTGAGCTTCGATCAGGTCCATGTCCAGGCCGTCCGCAGCCGCGTCCACCGCGTCGCGGAACGGCCCGTTCAGGCGGTAGCGCTGCAGCAGATCCCGGTACTGGGGAATGCCCAAAGGCCGCAGGCGCGGCTGGCAGCCGAACCGCACCAACGCGGAGGCGTCGGCCAGGTCAGCCGGGGAGTAGACATACGCAGTAGTGGTCATGCCAGGACCTCCACGTCGTCCTCGGCGCACGTGGGATCGGGGATCAACGACTGGGCGGGGACGAGCAGCAGATCGCTGCCGGCGAGGGTGCCGAGATCGAAGACGGCGCCGTCGTCGAGGACCACCAGGAGTTCTCCCAGCAGGTCCGCCAACTCGTCCGCCATCGCCTCCTCCTCGTCCTCCTCGGGGTCCGGGGCGAAGGCCCGCAGGACACAGACGGCCAGCAGGTCGGCAGCCTCCACCCGGTGCGCCAGCGCCTGCTCCAGCAGCCGGGAGAGCCGTACCGGTGCACGCAGGGCTTCCATGAGCACGGTGCGGGCGATAGCGACGTCCTCCTCGCTGTACATGTCGAGTTCACCGGCGTCGTCGGCAATCAGCTCGATGTCCTCGTCGGGGCACGTCTCCTGTACCTCGCGCGCCGGGGCCAGCAACGATGCCCACCAGTCCCGAAGCCGCGGCCGGTGCGTGATCACCGGCCCGCCGGCCGCGTCGGCGAAGAGGATCACGACGGCCTCGGCGTCCTCGACACCGAGGCAGAGCACCGGCTCCAGTACGTCCTTCTGCATCCCCACGAGCGCCAGGCGCGGGGGAGGCCGAAAACGCTGCTCGGCCTGCGAGCGCAAGAACGCCGGACGGGCGTCGATGACCTTCTCCAGCAGCTGTGTGTGGCGCAGATGGGCCCGACCCAGCAACTGCAGGATCCGTTCGCAGGTACGCCGTACGTCCGCGTCCTCCACGTCGTTGCGGACCCCGCGCATGTACTCCATCAGTTCGCGCTCCACGCGATGCCGTTCACCGAGGTGTTCGCGGGACGCTTGCAGCAGCTTGGGCACGTCCTGACCCCAGTCCACCGCCCGCACATCGCGTTCGGTCTCCTCCAGTACCGCTCGCACCCGCTCGCAGTACATGAGGGACAGCTTCAGGCTCTCCGCTGCGCTCTCTTCCGCCCGGCTCCACCGGCCGGTATCCACCTGGCGGCGCAGCATCATGTCCTTCGCCGCCTGGACGTCCTCCAGGTCGTGGTCCAGCCCGGACAGCAGCAGGTTGATGGCCGGAGTCGTGGCCCGAAGCACGGCCTGGCCACGTCGACCGAAGCCCTCCTCCAGTATCCGCAGCGACAGGGTCACCCGGCTGTGCCCCTCGCGATAGTCGCTGTACGAGACGTCGAACTCCTCCCCGTCCTGCGCGTCATTCAGCAGCTCACGCAGGACGAACCGGGCCACCGCCAGGTGCTCCGAGGCATCCCGTTCGGGCGCCGCTGACGCCGCCAGAGAGGCAAGGAACTCCACCACCTCCTCGGTGGTTGCTTCCGCCTCCATCTCCTGACGGCTCACCACCGCTTCCAGCGCAGCCAGGGCGAGCGTGCGGGGGTCGTAGCGATCACGGGGGAACCGTTGCCACGCCTGCCTCTGATCGATCCGGTGCAACGGTGCTCCGCGGGCCAGGACTGAGCTGCGCCGGACGAAGCCAGCCTCGGCCACCAGCGCGTGCCACTCGTCAATACCGTCGGGGACTGGCGGTGCCGAGGCGAGCAGCCGCCGTTCCTCCCGGTCCAGCAGGGCCTGGACCATCGGGTCGAAGTCGTGATCCTCCGCACGGTTCGAGCCGTCGAGGAACGCCTTGTGTTCTGTCATGCCGTCAGTGCAGCAGTCAGCACTGACAAAACATACGAAAAGAGGCTATTTGGCCACCCATGCGGATCGCGACCAAACGGATGAAAACGACCCCTCTGGCATCGGAAGCCAGGCCGGCAACGCAACGACCTGCAACGCGCCCACCCCCAGTCCCTCCCCCACCGCGCGCTCCAAACCAGCGTGTGGCGAGCGCGTCAGGACCGTACGGCGCCGCTCGGTGAGCCGGATGTTGCCGATCACCCTGCCGAGCCCTCACTGCTGTGAAGACGGCCCGCCGGGCTGCCTTCCGGCGGTTCAATGCCGGCATGACAGGCGGAGACAAGGCGGGGACCGATGGTTAGTGCCCGAGACCGAGGGAGACAGCGCGGGCAGGCCGGAGGCGGAGTAGCAGCCGGGATGACAGGCTCACCTGAAACGGAAAACCCTTACCAGGAAACCACCCGGTTTGGCAGGTGAAGGCTACATTTCCGCAGCCGTCATTCCCAACTGCCAGGGAAGGTAAGAGCGTTGGTCCAAAGAACCAGTTCCGGACGCGATGCGGTTGTGGCCCACGGCCAGCACCAGGCGGTGACGGCCCGCCGGACGCGCCGGGTCGTCCATCACCTTTTCCATCCCCTTCAGCCACCGAGCACGCCCCACAGCATCCCGTTGCCCGATGCGTTCGAAGCCCAGCATGGCGCGCGCGAGTTCCGCCGCCTCCGGGTAGATCACCAGCGGTGCCGCCCGTACCTCCCGGGCTCCCAGCCCGGCCGCCCAGGCCCGCTGCACCCAGCGCGTGGTGTCCGGCATCCGCGTCCACCAGTGGACCGCGACCTGGAAAGCGTCGGCGAACAGCTCTTCGCCAGCCGGCCCCAGGCGTGCGGCGAGCCGCCGACGCGAGCGGTGCGCCTCCACCACCTCCTCAATCCGCGCCAGCCGCACGAACTCCGGATCATGGCTGCGGGGTCATCACACCAGTACGCGTGGCGTCCACAGACCTGCCAGCTGTCCGGCGACATCAGCCATGCCGCCTCACCGATTCCGCGGCCACGCGCGCACAGTGCGCAGTACCGCACGAGGTGCCCCGCGGGCGGCTCCCACGGCCACGTCCACACTGCCTCTTCTTGACCCGGCAGCAGCTGGGCTGTGCCCAGGCTGGGCAGGGCCCGCTGCAGAACGTCCGGGGGCCGATCGGCCAGAACGGCCAGGTAACGCAGCCCGGCCTCGTTCACGTACATCTCGGTGTACTGCGGGCACTTCTCCACCTGCGCAGGATCCGCGGACGCCTTGCCCTGCCCGACCCGGTCCAGGAAAGCCCGCCAGGCCCAGTCCGTTCCGGTGCGCAAGCCGTGTCAGCTCCGGGTCTCCCGCTGGGGGTGCCGCCCGCAGGCCGCCCTGCCCGGCTGCCGGGGCTCACATGTCGCATGCGGGCTGTCCCAGCTGCCAGGGCAGACATGACGCCGCCCCCAGCACCTCGGTGGGCTGTGCCACCTGCGTATGGCCGGGCGACAGCCGCAGCTCCTGCGGCAGGCCGACGCCCGACGCGGGCCTGCGGCTGCGCTCGCCGGCGGCCTCGGACGTAGCGGCGGCGGGGACGCTGTGCCGCTGCAGCCAGTCCATCAACGCCCATCGGCCGACCGGGAAGTCGACACCCCACTGGTCCATCTGCTCCCGCATCTGATCCATCCACCGGGTGCGGGCCTGCCCGTCGCGCTTGTTGGCGTGCTCGAAGGCGGCCAGGTGGGCGGCCACGGCCGCCGCCTCCGGCATCAGAACGAGCGGCGCCGTGGGCACCGCGTGCGCCCTCAGGCCCGCGTCCCGCGCCCGCTGCACCCAGCGTGGGGTGCCCGGCAGGTGTGTCCACCAGTGCACCGTGATCTGGAAGGCGTCGGCGAACAACTCCTCACCGGCCGGCCCGTATCGCCGGTGCAGGACCTCGCGCTCCCGGTGGGCTGCGATGGTCTCCGGCAGCAGCTTCAGCGACAGCCCCCACGTACCCCCGGTGGAGTCGCTGTCGGTAAACCGCAGATGCTCCAGGCAGACCCGCCAGCGGTCCGGGCTGATCATCCACACCGTCTCGTGCACCCCGCCGACGGCGGCGCACGTCCCGCACAGCGGCACCAGATGCCCCTGGCGCGGCAGCCACGGCCACGTCCACACCGGCTCCATGCCGGTGGTCGGCTCCAGCAGGTGGGCGGCCGTGCTCGGCAGATCCTCCTGCAGCGCACGGGCCGTGCTCCCGCACAGCACCGCCAGATACTCAAGCCCCTGCTCGTTGACGTACAGCTCGGTGGTGGAGGGGTAGGCCCGCACCCGCGCCGGATCCCGCGAGGCCTGCCCGAAGCCCACCCGCTCCAGCAGCTCCTCCAGCTGAAGTCCCTGACCGTGTGCCAGCCGGCTGACGTAACTGCCGGTCGACTCCCCCCGCACCGGCGGCACGTGCACCGGTAGCGGCTGCCGAGGGCCGAACAGCCATGCCTGGGCCGCCTGTTCACCCACCCCCTGCCCCCTCCCTGCTTGCTGGTGGCGGCCGCCACTCAGCAGCCCGGCGCCTGTCATGCTGCGCCGTCTCCGTGTTGTCGAACCCTCCTCACCGGTCCAATACGCCAGAAAGGGTGAACTGGCCTCGAAAGGGCAACCGGCCACCATATCCGCGCTGACCATGAGATTCCCGGTACATGATCACGAGGGGGAGACCGGTGCTCGGGACCGCATCCGAAGACCAGCTCACCGAAGACCAGGAAGATCCGTTCGTCACCCCGCTGCGTGGCCACCAGGCCATCGCCGTCCGTAACGCCGTCTCCGCGTTCCTCGACCACTACGCCCGCGCCAGCGTCGTGATGGCCACCGGCACCGGAAAGACCCACGTCGCCCTCCACGTCGCCCACCGCATCGCCCCGCACGGCAATGTGATCTCTTCGCCCCCAACATCCAACTGCTCTACCAGACCGCACAAGTCTGGCATCGCGAGGGCCGCCGGGGGCTGTACCTGACCGTCTGCTGGGAGGACGGCGGCGGCACGGTGCCCGGCGGTCTCCTGCGCGTCACCTCGGCCGAGGAACTGGCCCACCACGCCGCCCGGGCAGCAGCCTTCGGGCCGCTGAACGTCTTTTGCACCTATCACTCGCAGGCGAAGGTCGAAGAGGCCCACCGGGAGCATCACCTCGCCCGCTGGGACCTCATGATCTGCGACGAAGCCCACCGGACCGCCGGCGACGGCAACAAAGCCTGGGCGCACGTCCTGGACGATGCGCTCATCCCCGCCCGCTACCGCCTCCACATGACCGCCACCCCCCGCGTTCTGGCCCCCGACGCAGGCGAGGACATCCTCGGCTCCATGGACGACCCGCGTCTGTACGGGCCCGTCGTCTACCGCCTCTCCCTGGCCGAAGCGATCGCCCAAGGACTCCTGGCCGACTACGAGATCGTCGCCGTCGAAGTCACCGAGAACGACCTCAGACAGGCCCTGCGCAACCCCCGACGCATCGACGCCACCAGCGAAGGCCTACGCCTGGCAGCCGCACAGGTCGCCCTCCTGCACGCCCAGCACCTCTACGACCTCAGACGCACCCTCACCTTCCACACCTACATCGCCGACGCATCCGCCTACGCCGACACCCTCGCCGAGACCGCCGAGTTCATGCCGCCGTACATGCGCTGCCGCCTGGTCAGCAACGTGGTCCACAGCAGAATCCGTCCCCTCGCCCGCCGCGAACGGGTCCAGGAATTCATCGACACCCCCGCCCACGCCCCCGCCGGAGAGGATCTTCCGCGGCGGGCAGTGCTCAGCAACTGCAACTGCTTCACCGAGGGCGTCGACATCCCCTCCCTGGACTCCATCCTGTTCGCCGAACCCAAGAGCAGCCCGATCCAGATCCTCCAGGCCGTCGGACGCGCCCTGCGCCAGACCCCCGGACAAGGCAAGATCGCCCGCATCATCGTCCCCGTCTACCTCAGCCCGGACGAGCAGCTCGAAGAAGGCGTCAAAGGCACCAGCTTCCACCTGCTGCACCAGATCCTCATCAGCCTCAGCGTCTGGGACGAACTCGTCTTCGACCGCATCCACTTCCTCAACGGCGACCGCACCCTGCGCCCCTACACCCCCGCCCGCCCGCTGCGCGCCGACGAACTGATCGACCTGCTCCACCCCAAACACACCCCCGCCCCCAACCAGATCTGGGATGCCGCCTACGCACACGCACAGGCATTCCACACCCAACACGGCCACCTGAACGTCCCCGGCCGCTACCAAACCCCCGACGGCTTCTACCTGGGCTGGTGGCTGGGCACGCAGCGCAGCCTGAACCAGCACGGCATGCTTCTGCCGGAGCGTGCCGACGCCCTCGACCTGCTGGACATGCCATGGGAACACTCCCGCACCAGCATCGAGTTCACCCTCGACGTGGCGCGCGACTATGTAGCCCGGCACGGCCACCTGGTCCCAGCCCATGGCGAATCCCATGGCGGCATCCCCCTGGGCGCACGGCTCTCCCGGCTCCGCGCCGAAGCGGACCGCCGCGAACTGCCCTACTGCTACTACCGTGCCCTGAACGAGATCTACCCCTGGTGGAACAGCCGCTGGGACGAAACCGGGCAGTGGCGCCGCACCTACGCCGCCGTCGTGGCCGCCGCCCGCCGGAACAAGGTGCCCTTCCCCGACCACGGTTCCGAACAGGCCGAAAACCCCTACAGCGAATGGCTGGCAGACCAGATCGCCGCCCTGCCCCGCCTCACCACCACCCAGCACGAACTCCTCGGCCAGATTCCCCTGCGCCACCCTCTCGCCTACCTACTGCGCCGACCCCGCGGATACTCGGCCTGGGCCTTCCACAAAGGACTGCGGGAGGCCTACCTGTTCCGCCGCGCCCACCAGCACCTCGCCGTCCCCGCCACTTACCGAGGCAACGACCAAGGCGACCCGCTCCATCTGCGACGCTGGCTGTCCGAACGACGCCGTAACGTCACCCGGCTCACCACACAGCAGATCAATGCCCTTCAGGCGCTGGACATGCGATGGCGCTGACCCACCGACCGCAAGAAGACCGCCCCCACCTCAAACGACGAACGACGATGAGGAACGAGGAGCTGTGATGCCGGCCAGTAAACCTGCCGAGAAAGCCGAGGAAGAGACCGCAACCAGCGCTGTCCATACACACTCCGAGGCGGGCCGGCGTACACGATCTTCGCCGCCGTCCGTGTTGCTGGCGGACCCGAGCGATGTCTTGGCAGACGAGCTGTTCTACGCGACGGTAGAGGAATGTGAGGACTGCCGGACGGTCCTGCTCGACTGCGCCGCACAGGACGCGCGGGCGGTGAAAAAGCTGGTGGACTGGGCACTCTGGATCACCTCCGAAGTGCACGGCGGCCTTCCTGACGTACTCGTGGACCAAGACGCGCCCAAGGACACTCTTTTCCACCCCTCGGTCACCTTCCGCCGCCTTGCCCAGGGATACCGCACGGGTCAGACAAACAGTGCTCAGCACAATGTCCGCGGACCAGAGCAGCGCCGGGAGGTGGCGGATGACGCTGTCACCCTGGTGGCCGGACTCGACCGGTACGGGGCAGACTTCCTCTACTGGTAACCGCCCTCTTGCCAGACCGCACCTGATCCCAAGGCAACGATGTGTCAAGATCATGGTGAGGACAACCTGATGCCCACCGCCCCCAGCCCCACGAGCTGCTCGCCCACTCCGGCTCCCCCCGAACGCCGTACGCTGCGCCCTGATCACCGCATCGTCACCGCCGGGGTCAACAACGACCTGCAAACTCTCGACGACGCCTGGACCACCGACGTCCTTCCCGATCTGGTTCCCAGTGGGGCCAGTACGAGTACGTCTCCAACATCGGCTTCGCCGCCTGAACCATCCGCCAGCGGCCTTCCGCGGCAGGCCTTGGCGAGCTGCAGACGGTGCTCGCCTCACCGAACGGCCCTTACGCAGCCGGCTCGTCGCCGATCTGAAGTTCGTTCACCCACTCCTGGGCCGCCGCGAGGTTCGGTGCGGTGCCGACCACCTGGTAGGTGAAGTCGTCCCACTCCTCCAGGACCCGTGGCTCGTCGGGCCGGAGGTGGCCGGCGCCGCCGTGCACCGGACGGTGACGGCGGTAGATGTCCATCGGCGGGCGGCGGCGCTTGTTGTATGCGGCGAGCGGGTCGTCGGCGTTAACGCGCGGGACGGCGCGGGAGGGCTGGTTGGGGGGTCCGGGACGCGAGTGCTTGCCCATGCGCTCGATGGTCTCAGGCGGCGATCGTGGTCGGGCGTGCGGCGGCGAGATCCCGCGCCCGCGTTCGTACATCGTCGACGGCGGCGGTCTCGTACGGGCGGGCGGCGTCCAGCAGGGTGTTGAGCCGGGAGGCGACGAGAGTGGAGTCGATGCGGGCGGCGTCGTCGAGTGCCTGGTGGGCCGCGGCGGCACCCTGCTCGGCCTCGCCCTCGTCGAACAGCGCGGCGGCGAGCCCGACGCGGTCCATGACGCGGACGCGGCCGAAGCCGGGCTTCCTCAGCGTGAGGGCGTCTTCGAAGTGGATGCTCGCGGGCTGCTTGCTCCGGCCGAGTCCGGTGAGGTCGCGGGCGGAGACCGCGCGGGCGCCGGCGTGCTCGGCCGCGTCGAAGTACGCCACCCACTCGGGGATGTCGTCGCCGAGCCCGCCTGCCAGGAGCTCGTCGGCATCGCCAAGGTGCCGCTCGGTCTGCTGCTGGTCGCCGAGGGCCGCGTGCACCCGCCCGGTCTGCGAGGCGACCAGCGCCTTCGTCGCGGGCAGTGTGGCCTTCTTGGCGGCGACGCCGAGCAGGCCGAGGGCGTCCTGCGGGTGCCCGAGGTAGATCATCTGGTGGGACATGCGGGTGACGATCTCCACCCCGCGGTCGCGCTGCCCGGCCTCGCCGGCGGCGTACGTGCCGTAACTCCACAGGCGCTGGGCGATGCCGTAGCGGCCTGCGTCATGGCTGACCCATCCCGCGAGCGCCGCCAGGTTGGCGGTCGCCGCGAACACCCGGGTCTTCAGCGTCGGCGGGACGCCGTCCTGGATGCGGCGGGCGACCTCGTCGAGCTGGGCGACGATAGCCGAGCGCTACAGGGCGCCGCCCTTGGAGGCGTCGGCCTTGGTGAAGAAGGCGGTCACCTCTTCGAGGGCGGTGACGGTGTCGGCGTCGAAACCCTTGCGGTCGTGGTTCAGCGCGCGGGCGGTGCCGCCGAGCATCCGTTCGGCGGCGAGGATCAGCGGGGCGCCGAGGGCGAGCTTGAGAGTGTCGCGGCGGTTCATGAAGTCCATCTGCGTCCATCCGGCCAGGGCCTGGGCGGCTGCTTCGGTCAGCAGCGGGAGCTGGATGCTATCCAGCACCGGGCCGGTGGCCGTCAGGCCGAGATCACCAGGCGTGAGCGGCTGGCCGACCGCGTCGGAGAGGACTTCCGCGAGCAGGGCGGGCACCGGCGGGCGGGGCTTCTCGCCGTCGATCCACCGCCGGATGCGGGTGGCGTCCGGCGCGATCTGCCGGTGGCCTCGGGCTTTGCCCGCCGCGGCGATCCTCCGGGCGATCTCGCCGTGGGACAGGCCCGTCGCCGCGATCCACAGTGCCAGGTGCGGGTTGCCGGATCTGCTGCCATCGCCTTCTCGCCCTCCCCGCCTGCGTATACGGAGCGTGGCATTTTCGCCACGGTTCGCGACCCCTACGGTACTGGTCAGGGCCGGTGTCGGGCACCGATTCTGCTCAGGCGGCAGCCGCCCGGTTGACCGCTTTCGGCATGAGGGGAAGGGATTTCGCATGGCGACGCTTGCACCCGAGGCTCCGTGGGCGATGCGGCTAGTCACCGACCGGCTGCCGGTCGGCCCGCCGTCGTACGCGACGGTGACGCTGGACGCGTCCTCGCAGACCGCCCGCTACACCGACAGCGCCGGCCAGGTTGTGGAGATGGGCAAGCACGGCACGTCGAGGACGACCGGCACCGCGTCGATGTCCGGGGGCGGCGACGGGCAGAACCCGCAGCCGCAGGCCCAGGACGACCACACCACCGACTACGAGTCGGACTGACCGATGGCCTCCACCGTCCTGGTCGTCACCGCGCTGGAAGACGTCACCGCGGACTGGGTCATCGCCGCGCTGAACGAGCGTGAGGTGCCCGTCGTACGCGTCGACCCCCCCGCCGTCGGACCGGCCCTGACCTTCGGGTTCCGTATCGGCGTACAGTCCCCGGCGTGGGGCGGGCGGCTGCGCACCGGCAGCCGGGAGGTGGAGCTGGGGGAGGTGGCGGCGGTCTACTACCGCCGCCCCACCCCGTACGCCGCCCGGTACGAGCACCTGCCCCAGCAGCAGCGGGAGTTCGCCGCCGCCGAGGCGAGACACGGACTCGGCGGCGTCCTCAACGACCTGCACGGCGCGCTGTACGTCAACCACCCGTCCGCCGTGACCCGCACGGACTTCAAGCCCGCCCAGCTCCAGCGGTTCGCCGAGCTCGGCCTTGCGATCCCGCCGACCCTGGTCACCAACGACGTCGAGCAGGCACGGAAGTTCGCCGCCCGACACGGCCGTGTCATCTACAAGACGTTCCGCGGCCTGCCCCGCAGCGAGGACGGGCACACCGGGGCTATCTGGGCTCAGCGCGTCGATCCGGATTCCTTCGACGACTCGCTCGCGGTGACCGCGCACCTGTTCCAGGCGGAGATCCCCAAGACCGGCGATGTGCGGGTGACCGTGGTCGCGAAGAAGGTGTTCGCCCAGCAGATCGCCGCCCCGGACGGCGCGCTGGA